>CAVXBT010000001.1:0-1216160 GCA_963760095.1 uncultured Actinomycetota bacterium
GCCAGCGAGCAAAAGAAAGCCGATCCACTGAACACCTGGTACTACGAATTGCGGGCATTCGCGTCCTTCTTCCGCTACGACCCAGTGGTACCGCTCTCGAAGAACACCAAGCCGATCTTCTACACGGTTGGCGAACGGGACACCACCTTTGGCCCTGACGTCGCCAAAATGGTCGCCGACGCCACCGCGGGACCCGTCGAACTGTATGTCCACCCCAATGGGATGCATCAGCTGATGCTGTCGCACACCGCCGCCTACAGCGACGTGGTGCTCGAGTGGTGCCGTCGACAAGCCAAGTGATCACCTCAACAGCCAAGGAGCAGCACCCATGACGACCACCCTGCACCCACGCGGCGTCAACCATCTAGCCCTGAGCACACGAGACATGAAGGGACAGCTCGAATTCTGGTGCGATGTTCTGGGCTGCCCGCTACGCGCGCTGTACTACATGCACGGCGTCGTCGGCGCGTTCCACGGCTTCGTCGAACTGGCACCGGACAGCTACGTCGCATTCGTCCAGCACCCCGACAATCCCAAGGACATCGAGTGGGGCGTCACCCACGCCGGCAATCCCGGCGGCGCCGTCACCATCGGTGGGATGCAGCACGTCGCCCTCCATGTCGACACCCTCGACGAGGTTCTGACGATGCGGGATCGGATCCGCAGCCGAGGCGTGCAGGTGATCGGCCCCATCGACCACGGCTTCATCAAGTCGATCTACTTCGGAGGACCCGAAGGCCTGAGCCTAGAGGTCACCTGCGGACACGATATCGACGCCACCGCCTGGGTGGACCCCGAAGTTGTTGGCCTGTGCGACATCTCCCAACATGAGGTTGAAGCACTCAAAAACCCGGCGGCTTTCGACAGGCCCGCGACGCCCGTCGCACAGCCAGCCGCCGATCCCGACAAACCCACCATGCACTGGCCCGACGCGTACGACCTTTTGGTGTCGCTAAGCGACCAGGAAGTCTGGGACAACGCCAGCGAAACCACGCCACCGGTAATCGTCGACTGATCGTTGCAGCTGAGCCCGCCTGAAAAACGATGTCTTCCAACACTTCCCTCGACAAAGGATCACCGTGTTCGTCGCCACCATTGTTCTCAGCGTGCTGGTCGCCGCCGCCGTCCTTGGGTCAGGCGCTGCCAAGCTCACCGGCGCCAAACAGTCCATAGCGATCCGCGACCGACTTGGCGTCGCTGCGGGCCTGTGGCGTGCCGTCGGCGTCCTCGAGGTCGTCGCCGCCGGCGGACTGGCAGCGGGCCTCGCGGTCCCTGTGCTTGGCATCGCAGCCGCGGTCGGGCTGGTTCTGCTGCTGATCGGAGCGATCGGTGCTCACGCCCGTTCGCATGACCTGTCGAACGCTGTCCCGGCCGTTGGACTCCTGCTACTGAGCATCGCCGCAGCGATTACTCGGCTCGCCTCGAGCTGAAAGCAGAATTGGACATGGATGAACTAACCCACCTCATCAACGGTCAACCGGTCGCGACCGACCAGTGGTTCCACACGGTAAACCCGACCACCCAGCAGCCCTGGGCGAGAGTCGCGCGCGGATCCGCACAGGACGCCGCCCGTGCGGTAAACGCCGCGAGGGTCGCCTTCGACGAAGGCCCATGGCCGCGCATGACTCCTCACGAGCGGGGCGCCCACTTGCACCGCCTCGCAGATCTCATCGAACAACACACCGATGAGCTTGTTGCACTGGAGGCCACCGACATGGGGAAGCCGGTCACTCAGTGCCGCGAGCGTGACCTCCCACGCTCAGTCGCGAACTTCAGATTCTTCGCTGACTATCCGCGTTTCTGCGAGGACGAATCCCTACCGTCTGACACCCACCACATCTACACCAGTTACGAACCCGTCGGCGTTACCGCCGCGATCAGTCCGTGGAACTTCCCGCTGATGCTGTCGACGTGGAAAGTCGCACCCGCCCTCGCCTTTGGCAACACCGTCGTTCTCAAACCGGCAGAACAAAGCCCGGGCACCTGCACCCGTCTCGGCGAGTTGGCCATCGAGGCAGGCCTACCCAGAGGCGTGCTCAATATCCTGCACGGCTACGGCCCCGGTGAAGCCGGTGAAGCCCTAACCACCAGCCCCGACGTCGATCTCGTGACGTTCACCGGCGAATCCAACACCGGACGCACGATCCTCCAAGCTGGTGCAACCACCCTCAAACGCGTGAGCTTCGAACTGGGCGGCAAGAGCGCAAACCTGGTCTTCGCCGACGCGGACCTCGACGCTGCGCTCGACTGGTCCATCAAAGCTGCCTTCACCAACGCCGGCCAAGTCTGCCTGGCCGGCAGCCGCCTCTATGTCGAGCGCGCGATCTTCGACGAGTTCGTCAACCGCTTCGTCGATTTGGCCGAGCGTCTCGTGGTCGGCCACCCGAGCGACCCAGCCACCGACATCGGTCCAC
Source organism: uncultured Actinomycetota bacterium (assembly GCA_963760095.1). Lineage (GTDB taxonomy): Bacteria > Actinomycetota > Actinomycetes > Mycobacteriales > Mycobacteriaceae > Mycobacterium. The sequence continues at coordinate 2,415 of CAVXBT010000001.1, forward strand.
TGGCAAGCGAAGAACACTGGCAGAAGGTGTGCCACTACTTCGACATCGCCGAAACCGAAGGAGCCAAGCTCCTCACCGGCGGTCCGCATGAGGGCTGGTGGGTCCGGCCGACGGTGCTGGTCAACACCACCCAGGAAATGCGGATCAGCCATGAGGAGATCTTCGGCCCGATCGTCACCATCGCCCCGTTTGACGGTGAAGCCGAGGCTGTCCGGCTGGCGAATGACTCCCGATATGGCCTGAACGCCATGGTGTTCACCGAAAATGCGCGTCGCGCACACCGTGTCGCGCGCGCTGTGCGGGCCGGCACAGTCTGGGTCAACTGCTACTTCGTTCGCGACCTGCGCGCACCATTCGGCGGCTTCAAGGACAGCGGGATCGGCCGCGAAGGAGGAAAGCACAGTCGCGAATTCTTTACCGAAGCCAAGACGGTCGTGATGGAAATATAGGTTCCCGAGACAGCAACCGCGCCGAGTCACAGCACCTATTACGGCTGGTAAGTAGGCCGGTTTTGCTGGTGGCGGCAAGCGGCAATTCGGGTCAGCACCAATGACGGCTGGCGCTAGGAAATGCGATTCTTGGAGCTATGGCCGCCGCGCACCCCTCTGCGACGTCTACGCCAACGCTGCGTGGCGCTGGTTGCTACGGGTTCCCGGTCGCCAGTGGCGACCTGCACACGCAGCAGGCCTTCGGTGCCGCGCACGCCGGTGTGTGCTCCAAGATTCTCGACGACGGGACAGCCGCGTGACCCGGGCACTCGTAGTCGGCGGGTCACTCGGGGGCCTTACGGCAGCGCTGGTTCTCCGAGACCAAGGATGGGACGTCGACGTTCTGGAGCGTAGTGCGGTTCCGCTGCAGGACCGCGGGGCCGGCATCGTCTTGCACCCCACCACGGTTCGCTATCTCGTGGAGCGGGTCGGTAAGGCGATTGGCGACATCGGCGTGCCCGCGAGCAGGCTTCGTTATCTCGGAGATGACGGCTCGGTCGCCGACGAGCAACCCTGCGCATATCGGTTCGCGTCGTACTTCGAGTTGTACCAAGGGTTGCTCGACGCCTTCGGCACCGAGCACTACCACCTGTCGACTCAGCTTGCGCACCTGGATAACCGGGACGATGAGGTCACGCTGTCACTGACCGACGGTCAGACTCTGACCGCGGACCTCGTGGTGTGCGCCGACGGCATCCGCTCGACGGCACGCTCGATTCTGATGCCCGACGCCCAACCACGCTATGTGGGATACGTGGCCTGGCGCGGCACCATCGAACGCGATGAACTCAGCGGCCGTACGGCGAGCGTTCTGGAGGACGCGATCACCTACCGAATCCTGCCGCATGGTCACTTGCTGACCTATCCGATTCCCGGCAAGGACGGGTCCGTGCTGTGCAACTGGCTCTGGTACCAGAACGTCGCGCCCGGTGACCGCCTCAACGACCTGCTCACCGACCGCAACGGTCTGAGGGCCGAGCTGACCGTGCCACCCGGATCGGTTCAGACCAAGCATCTCGAAGCGCTGCATTCCGCTGCGGACACCGAACTCCCTTCGGCTATTGCCGAATTGGTGCAACGAAGCGCCGAGCCGTTCGTCCAAGTGATCGTCGACCTCGAGGTACCGCGAATGGCCTTCGGACGAAGCTGTCTGATCGGCGATGCGGCGTTCGGGCTGCGGCCGCATATCGGTGCGGGCACCGCAAGGGCGGCCGACGATGCCTGGCAGCTAGGCAAAAACCTGCTACACACCACTGGACCGCAGATACCCGTTCGGCTGAAGGGCTGGGAGGCTGAGCAGCTACCGACTGCCCGGCGGGCCATGCAAAGGGCTCGGGCGGTCGGTCGTAGCGTGCAGTTCGAGGGCACCTGGCGAGTCGGCGACCCCTCACCGTTTGGGCTTTACGTGGCCGGGGACAGCGCACTACCCGCCCGTCTTGAACAGAAAGGAATCCCCAATGCATGAACCTTCGGTCCGCGTCGTTCGGCGTGACCAACTCTCCGATGACACCCCTCAGACCTCCGGACTGCACCGGGCGGTCGCGTTCGACAGCCGCAACCCCGACGCCAAGGTACTGAGTGCCTTCCTCACTACGGTGCTACCCGGCGCAGCGACCGGTGCGCACCACCACGGCGACCAGGAAACAATCCTGTACGTGGTCGAAGGCACCGCCAGATACCGTTGGGGCGACCGCCTGGAGCATGTCGTTGAGGCCGGTCCGGGAGACTTCGTTTTCATTCCGGCGCACACCGTGCACCAAGAGATCAACGCGTCCGCCGAGCAACCGACCGTCTGGGCTGTCACCCGTTCGCACCCGGATCCGATCGTGGTCAACCTCCCCGAGCTGGACAAATTCGCCGAGCCGGCGAGCCGCGAATACCCCCATCCATGACGCCGCGACGGGCTAAGGTCGAGTTCCATTGAGCCTGAACCATATTCGGCATAACGACCACGCCAAGCTGCAACTGGTGAGACGGCAGGCACGTTCAACAGCGGCCGCGACGTCACGGCGATTGCCGGGGCTCGGTCAATGGTGAAGTCTTAGCAACCAGGCAGTGCGGCCCTGCCGGATTCCCCGATCTATCCCTTCCCTCAGAGCTGGGCTGCCGGGCGGAGCTGTCTCTCGGCAGCTACAGCTGAGGCCGCCGAACGGGTTCGGGGCGCTGCCGATCGGGTTCCCGTCGGCGCGCACAGGTGCCGCTCCCCCAACGTAAACGCCGAGAGCGATCGCAGCACCGATCAATATTTTCGTGATCAGTTGGTGGTGCTGAGTCGTCATGTCATACCTCTTTCCGTGAAGCGAAGCGGTGGTGAGACTTGATACCGAGAAATGCGCTCCGCGAGTCCGAATGCTTCACCGCGAGTAGATTCAGACGCCCGTTGTCCCCGTCGATGTAATTGCGCGCCGGGCAGCCGGCCCGCGTACACCGACCTAGCGATTTCACTTCCTGCACCAGCGGCCGGCGTACTCGGCTGGGCCCCTAAGGATTCGGGCCAAGCCGAGACGCCGTCGTGCCGGGTTAAATCTTGCGGTTCTCAGATTTGATCATCCAGGCGAGCTTCTCCAGCGAGTCGATGACCTCGTGGAGCAGATCGCTGGTGCTGGGGTCGACGGCGTCGACGGCGTCGTGCACATCACGAATGGTGTCGACCGTTGCGTAGGTCCGTGTGGTCATCAGATCGACGACATCGCCGGTGTTTATCTCGTTGGCCGGGAACTGCGGCAGGCTCGTCGTCGCTGCGACCGTGTCGGACCGGCCGTCGGGAACGGCGTCGAGGGCACGCATCCGCTCGGCGATGGTGTCGCTGGCCTCGCGGGCGGCGTCAACGAGCTCGTCGAGCTGCAGGTGCAGGTCGCGGAAATTTGAGCCGATGACGTTCCAGTGTGCCTGCTTGCCCTGTAGGTGAAGTTCAACGAGGTCGACGAGCACGCGCTGCAGACTGGCGGCCAGCTCTGGGGACGCCGTGAAGTTGTGGATTTCGTCGGCGTAACGACGGTTGCCACGCCGGTCGGTCTTCTGGGCTGCGGTCATAGTGGGCATCCTTTCAAACGAGATGAACTTGCTTGCGCTGACAAGCATAACATTGCTTGCGCGAACAATCAAATGTTCAGGGGAGCCCGACCTGTGGCACCGCTCACAAACAAAGAAGCGAAAGCGGTGTGGCGCGCAGTCACACGCCGGGTGCGGACGTGGAATCCTCTGCGGCGGCGATGCGTTCGAGCGCAGTGCCGAGGGCGTGCAGGTCGACACCGTGCAACTGATCCAGCAAGTAATGGCGGACGCAGTCGTGGTGGAGGGGCGTAGCGCGTTGGAGTCGGGCCCGCCCGGCGTCGGTGAGAATCGCGTTGTACGCGCGCGCATCGCGGGCTGACTGCTCGCGGCGCACAAGGCCGTCGGCTTTCAGCCGCCCGATGGTGCGGCTGATCGCACTGAGCGACTGCTGGCAGCGGGCGGCTAACTCGCTGAGCCCCAGGGTCTGGTCCGGAGCCTGAGACACGAAAAACAACACGATGTAATCGCCGTGCGAAAGGCGCTCTTCTCGCTGCAGGTCGGCGTCGAAGCGGCGGAAGAGCGCCGATACCGCCGGGCGCAGCCTATCGATCACCCTCACTTCGTCGTCTGTGAGCGATGTTGTCGAGCGGCGTCCTGTCATGACTCCCGACTTTACCACTTGATTGTTCGCGCAAGCAATATTATGCTTGTCGACGCAAGCAAATTCTAGCGAAATGGAGAGTTCCGTGACCACCCGAATCCTGGCCTTGGTGGGAAGCCTGCGTGCCGGTTCCTACAACAAACAGCTGGCCGAGGCGGCCGTCAAACACGCACCCGACGGCGTCGACGTCGACATCTTCGACAACCTGGCCGACGTGGCCTTCTACAACGAAGACATCGATCGCCCAGGCGCAGTTGCGGCCGCAGACTGGCTGCGCGTCGACGTCGAGTCCGCCGACGCGCTGCTACTCGTCACGCCCGAATACAACGGCAGCATCCCGGCCTCGCTCAAGAACGCCATCGATTGGATCTCGCGCCCGCACGGAGCCGGGGTGATCAGCGGAAAGCCGTTGGCTGTCATCGGCGTATCCAATGGCCGCTACGGCGGGGTGTGGGCCCACGACGACGCTCGCAAAGTAGCGAGCATCGCCGGCGCGAGCGTGCTCGATGACGTCACACTGTCGGTGCCGGACGGAGCGACCCGATTCGCGACCATCCACCCCGCGCACGACGACGAGATCGCCGACGCGATGCCCACCATTTTGGCCGCTCTCGCCGCCGCGGTCCACAACCGTCGACAGCTTGTCTCCGAGTGATGAACGGACACTATCTAGGCTTGCCGCAAAGGGTTTGGGTAGCTCAAGACCAATTGACAGGAGTCAGGTAGCCATGTCAGAAGTCAAACTCCTTGACATCGAGGAGATCGAGCACGAGGTCTTCACCAGGTGGGACATCACTGGCCATCAGCTCAACCGCCATCTGCTCAGCAAGGCGCTCACGGGCACCGAGGGTGTGGTTCTCGACCAGATGACGTTTCCGCCCGGCTTCGTTCACCACATGCACCGGCATCCCTACGCCGACATGGTCATCATCCCGTTGAGCGGAGTGGTTCAGTTCCGCGGCGAGCCAGGCTCCTCCATCGAGGTCTCGCCCGGACAGCTCCTTGTCATCCCGCGCGGGAACTGGCACGAGGTCAGCAACGTGGGCACCGTCGACAGCCAGGTCCTGCACTTCTTCACCGGGGTCGGTGCGGTCGACGATATCGGCTACGAGGCTTACGAGAAGCAGGGTCAGGCCGCCCCATCGCTGGGGCCCAAGCAAGGGAACAGCGCATGAGGGTAGCGATCATCGGACTGGGCAGGATGGGGCGCGCGCTGGCAGAGCGGTTGCTCGAGGAGGGTCACCAGGTCAGCGTGTGGAACCGGACCTCTGGCCGGGCCGGTGCGCTCCAGGAACAAGGAGCCCAGGTCATGGATTCTGCCGATGAGGTCGGCGTCGAGTGTGATGCCGTGTTCCTGTGCCTGGCCGACGACCGGAGCACCCTCGATGTGGCGGCTCCCAAGGGTCAGGCGCGAGCGAGCTGGGAGCAGACCCTGGTGGTCAACACCGGCACGGTGGCTCCCGATGTCATCACCGCTCTTGCGCACGCCTACGGTGAGCGGTTCGTCAACGCGCAGATCATCGCGGCGCCGCAAGCCCTCCGCTCGGGTACCGCCAAATTCATCGTCGGCGGCCCGGCGTCAGGGCGCGCGGCGCTGCTACCGGTGTGGAAGGCGTTCGCCGGAGCACTCGATGTCGGCGAGAACACGCAGACCGCAGCGGTCATCAAACTGTTGAACAACCAGATGCTGCTGGTGCAGCTGGCGGTGATCGCCGAGACCGTACGCGCGGGCCGCGCCGCGGGTGTCGACGACGCGACTTTGGCGACCACCCTGCGCGAATCGGCAATGATGCCGGCGGGTCTGCGCAACCGCATCGACGTCCTCTTCGACCCGGACCACGCCGGCTGGTTCAGCACCGTGCAGGGCGCCAAGGATGTGACGCTCTTCTTGGACCTCGCCAAGGGCAGCGGGGCACCGCTGCCGGTCACCGAGGCCGCGCGCGACGCCTACCGGCAAGTGGCTCAGGATGGGTGGGAGACGCACGACGTCACCGCCCTGGTCGAGTACGGCCGGCGTTCGCCGTGACTGGCGCCAACCCGGCGGAGCGCCACACCCGTTCAGGCCGTGATGTATCGCCCCATCGGGGTGTCTGGCGATGGTTGACCGGGAACTGCGTCAGGGTCTCCGCTAGCGGCGGCGGCGACGCGTTCGAAGGCATCGCCGATGGCTTTGAGGTCGACCTCGTCGAGGTGATCGAATAAATGGCGGCGCAGGCTGACGACGTGGGTGGGGACGGCTTGCTCGAGCAGGGTCAGCCCGGCCTCAGTGAGCACGGCGTTGTAAGCGCGGGCGTCCTGGGTTGACTGCTCACGGCGGACCAACCCCTGGGCCTCCATCCGCCCGACGGTACGGCTGATCGCGCTCAACGACTGCTGGCAGCGCCGAGCCAGTTCGCTGAGCCCCAACGTGCGGTCGGGCGCCTCGGACAAAAACATCAACGCGACGAATTCGGCGTGCGACATGCGATGTTCACGCTGCAAGTCAGCATCGAGTTGCCGCATCATGGTCACAAAACCCGGGTGCAGGGCACTAATCACCTTGTATTCACCCGCACTAAGCGCGGTCACCCCGTCAGCCTTCGGACTCCGCGCTCTTTTACTGCCCGCCTTACCAGCTGCCATGAGTCTCAACATACGTAGTATCTGTTCGCGCGAGCAAGTAAAGCGCTACCTCGCGCGCCGCCGAGGACACCCGGTTGTCAGCTGGCGGTTAATCCCGGCAGCAGGATGGCGACCAATCCGTTGGCGTGAGCGTCGATCCACGCGGGGCTCTTGGGATCCTGGCCGGTGAGAAGGCGGACTTCGGGGGCGTTCACGTACGGCAGCGATGCAGCGCCGATGAGCACGTAGTACAGGATCTCGCTGTCGATGGGTGCAGCAACCCCGGCATCACGAAGGATCTGCCACGCCGGCCCGATGGCATTGAAGACCGGCTTCACGTGGGTCTCGGTCATCCACGTCAACCGGTCGCTGGCCGCCGTGCCCTCGTGGACCATGATCTGGTTGAGTTCGGGATGCTCGGCGGCGAATTGCACGAACCGACGTATCGCGTCCGCAAAGGCAGCACTGAGTTGCGGTGTATCGACCTCGGTCAGCGTCGCGGGTATGACGCCGTCGAATGCCTCCCGCAAAAGCCCGAAGAGGTAGTCCACCGCGGCCATCCACAGCGCCGTTTTCGACTCGAAGTGGTAGTTGATCTGCGGCTGGTGGGCCTGCACGCGCGATGCGATCGTCCGCGTCGATGCGCCGTCGAAACCCTTGGCGCCGAACTCGACCAGAGCCGACTCCAGCAGTGCCTCGCGGATATCGGTCCTCGTCCGGCGCAGGCGCACGGTGTTCGGCGTTGGGATCTTGCGTTGCATCGTTAAGATTGTACAGTTATTATCGCTTGATAATACGAGTGGAATGATAAGTCTTGCGCGCCGGCGAAATATCGCTGGCATGGTGATTGACGGAGTCGCCCGCGAAACCGCTACGATCAGCGGCCCGCTGCGGTCGCCTTCGTTTCCGAGGAAACCGCGGCTTCCCTTTTCGGCGCGCCGCACGCACTCACTAGGTAGGAGCGTAGACGTTCGTGGCGACGGAGATCGTCGACAAAGCCGACAAAGCGAAAGCCCCGTCGCGCTTAGGGTGGCTGCGATTCGGGATGCTGGCCGTATGGGGGCCGGGTCTGGTGGTGATGCTGGCCGACACCGACGCTGGGTCGGTGATTACCGCAGCCCAGTCCGGCGCCCAGTGGGGCTATCGGATGGTGCTGCCGCAAGTGATCTTGATTCCCATCCTCTATGGCGTCCAGGAAATGACCGTTCGACTCGGCATCGTCACCGGGCAGGGCCACGGCGCGCTGATCCGCTCGAGGTTCGGTCGCGGGTGGGCGTGGGTGTCGGCGTTTACATTGTTCGCCTCGGCAATCGGGGCACTATTGACCGAATTCGCCGGTATCGCCGGCGTGGGCGAACTATTTGGCGTGTCAAGGTGGCTGACCATTCCCGTCGCCACCGCTGCGCTGCTGGCGCTGATGCTCACCGGGAGTTACCAGCGCGTCGAACGGATCGGAATCGCCGTTGGTGCCGCCGAACTGGCGTTTTTGGTCGCCATGGTCATGTCCGGCCCGCATCTGAGCGCGCTGATGCACGGTTTGGGGTCAATACCACTGAGCGACTCGTCGTATCTGCTTTTGCTGGCGGCCAACGTGGGCGCGGTCATCATGCCGTGGATGGTGTTCTACCAGCAGGGGGCCGTCGTCGACAAGCACCTGACTGCCACCACCATCAGGCAATCGCGCCGTGACACCGCCTTCGGCGCCGTGCTGACCCAGGTGATCATGATCGCCGTGGTAATTACCGTGGCGACGACCATCGGCACACACAATCCCGGAGCCAGCCTGAACACCGTCGGCGAAATCTCTGGGGCGCTCACCCCTTACCTAGGGCGCGTCGGCGCCGCCCTGGTATTCGGCCTGGGCATGCTCGGCGCGGCCCTGGTGGCGGCCATCGTGGCCTCCCTGGCAGGAGCGTGGGGTCTGTCGGAGGTGTTCGGCTGGAGGCACACTCTGAACGAGCGACCCGACCGCTCAACCGCAAAGTTCTACATCACCTACGCGCTGACCCACATTGTCGGTGCAGCACTGGTGCTCGCCAGCGTCGACTTGGTTCACCTAGCCATCGACGTCGAGGTCATGAACGCCTTGCTGCTGCCGATCGTCCTCGGCCTGCTGCTGGTGCTCGAGGCCAAAGCGCTGCCTCCGCAATGGCGGATGCGAGGAATACATAAATACAGCACCTGGGCGATGTGCCTTTTCGTCATCGCATTCGGCCTCTACATGGTGCCGCGCACCCTCGGCTTGATCTAACAGCACCGGCTTCTGGTCGAATGGGTCTTCACCCACGGTGGGGGCGCACTACCGCTGCTCGCCGATCGGATGGAGCTTTTTCGCACTGTTTTTAGTGGCGAAGTTGACCCGGACGGCGCAGTGCCCCGCCAGCTGAGACGTTTATGGTTCGACATCGCCGGCACGCCATTTCCGCACCAGGTGCCCGCCGCTGTCGCGGCGTTCGGCACCGGGCGCCTGCTCTACGGCAGCGACTACTGCTGGACCCCGGCCCAGGGGTTAGATGCTCAGCTGGCATCGATCGACCAAGCCCGTCAGCCTGCCAACGACAGCTGGCGCGCACTCACCACCCGCAACGCCACCCGGCTACTGCGTCCTGGCCGCTAGGTCCAGCTGCCTTTCACGCCAACCGGCCGCAAGCGGCGCAGGCGCACCTTGTTCGGCGTTGGGGTCTTGCGTTCCATCGTTCGAGGTGTAGCCTTATTATCACTCGATAATAAGGCTGGAAGGCTAGACCCATGAGCACTGCTCCCCAGACCACCAACCAAGACCAAGACCAAGACCGCGCGTCGGTGCGCTTATTACCGCTGTCGAAGGATCCGTATCAGGCGCCCACGGATCGCGACATGCTGCCCTCTGAGCGGCGGCTGTTTGTTCAGACCCACCGGACCTGTGTATTCGGCTACGGCCGCCGATCCGACGGTCCGGCGATGTCGATCGTCTACTACGTCCCCGACGACAACGACGACCTGCTGGTGGCGACCATGGGCGAACGTGCCAAGGCCAAAGCCGTGTCCCGCAACGGCAAAGTCAGTCTCTGTGTCCTAGACGAGACCTGGCCGTTCGCCTACCTGCAGGTTTACTGCGACGCCGTGATCGACGACGACGAGGAAACCCTGATCGACGTGATGATGGCAGTGGCTGAACGCATGTCGGGTGATCCAGTACCCGCCGAGCTACGCCCCGCGGTCAAAGCGGTCGCAGAGCAGGAAGGTCGGGTGCTGGTGCGCTGTCGACCGTATGCGACGTTCGTGACGCCGCCGCGACACTTGCACAGTAACGACCAGCAAGAGCTGACCCACTGGGTCTCGGCGTCGATGCCCTGGGACGCTGCGGACGCACCTGGCGCGAGCTCTCAGAAATGACTGACGTAACGGAGCGGTGGCGTTCTGAGCGCGTCATGGCAGCCATGTACCAGGCCGGCGTCAAGCACGACAGTGTCGCAACAGTCGGCGCCTGGGCAATGTGGGGTGCTGACATGCGCCGCATGTTCGCCGACGTCGAGCGACTAGCAGACACCCCCGCGGGAGCCTCCATACTCGACATCCCGTGCGGTGGCGGCTTCGCCTTTCGCGGTTTGCGTCCCGGCCAGGCCGTGCAGTACGTCGCGGCCGATATCTCTGCGTACATGCTCGGCCAAGCGCGCGCAGAGGCGGGCCGACGCGGCGTGCAAGACGCGATCGAGTTCGTCGAAGCCGATGTGACGGCGCTTCAGTTCCCTGACGCCAGCTTTGACCTCTGCGTGACCTACAACGGGCTGCACTGTCTGCCGGACCCGCGCGCGGCGCTGGGCGAGCTCAGTCGTGTGCTCCGGCCGGGTGGGACCCTACGCGGGACGTCATGTGTTCGCGGTCGAGGCCCGCGAAAGGATGCAATCATCGCGCTGAGCCGTCGCGCGGGGGTGTTCGGAAACACACCGCGCACAGGCGAAATCGAGAAATGGCTGACGGAGTTCGGCCTCGATCTCGTGACCCTTGAGCGCAGCGGAGCGATCGAGTTCTTCGAGGCGCGGTTGCCAGTTCGAAAGGCGGATTGATGGGCGACCGTGTTGCCGGGGCGCACACCGATCTGCACAGTGATCAGGGCGCTCGCCCAGGAGAGCATCCGGGGCGATCCCGTGACCCCATCATCAAGGTTCACGACATCGCCTGGTTGGAGTTCGAGAAGCCGGATCTGGTTCGGGCTGAGGCGTTTGCGCGGGCGTTCGGATTTAGCACCGTCGTTCGCACGGACGACGAGCTGTATCTGCGCGGCACCGATGCCGGCGCGCCCTGCGTGCTGATCCAGCAGGGTCACCGATCGAGATTCGTCGCAGCCGCATACACCGCCCAGGATCAGTCCGACGTGCTGCGGCTGGCCGATGCGACCGGGACCAGGATGCGCGCGCTGCCCGAGACACTCGGCGGCGTGGCGGTCGACCTGGTCGATCCCGGCGGTGTGACGGTGCGTGTGGTGGCCGGCACTCACCAGTTGGCGGCCGCTGCCGGCCGCAGTCCGCCGCATCAGTACAACTTCGGGCACGAACTCGCGCGGATCAACATCACCCAACGCCAGCCGCGCGAGCCGACACGGGTCCAGCGGCTCGGGCATGTGGTGTTGCAGACCACCAAGTACCGCGAGGCGCTCGACTGGTACCTCGATCACCTCGGGATGATCGTCAGCGATTTCATGTACTACCCCGGGCGGCGCGACCGTGGACCGGTCATGAGCTTCATCCGCTGCGATCGCGGGCAGACTCCGGCCGATCACCACACCCTGGGGTTGGCGCTGGGCCCGGCCAACCGTTACATCCATTCGGCCTACCAGGTCAGCGACATCGACGCGATGGCCACCGGCGGCCGCTACCTCGCCGAACTCGGTTATCACCGCTCGTGGGGAATCGGCAGGCACATCCTGGGCAGCCAGATCTTCGACTATTGGCGCGATCCCGACGGATTTTTGGTCGAGCACTTCAGCGACGGCGACATGTTCGACGGCAGCCTCGAGCCGGGTTGGGCTCCCTTCACCACCTCCGGGCTCTACCAATGGGGACCCCGGATCACCAAAGACTTCCTCGGCATCGCGCCCGGCCGCGAATCCCTGCGCGAGCTTCGCTCGGTGATCAGCGGACTGCGCGCCGACAACGAATTCAACCTGGCCAGCCTGCGCGGCATGCTCAGCGTGGCCAATTCCTGACCCCGACCACCGACAACTCAAGGACCTCGATGACCGTCTCGATACTGCGTACCGCCGACGCCTGGTGGGTGCAGAACCCAACCGGGGCCGCTCAAGTCACCACCACCGCCACCACCACACGCGAGCTGCTGGCCGACCGGGCCGCCATCGAGGCCGCCGCCCACAGCAGCGACACCGTGCCGGTGGACGGCCTGCGTCTGCTGTCCCCGATCACCGTGCCGTGCCGGGTGGTGGCACAACTGGCCAACTACGCCTCCCATGCCGAAGACGCCGGGCGCAACCCGAAAACCGACCCGCTCGCCTTCTTCCGCAAGACATCCGGCTCCATCAGCGGTCCATTGGACGACATCGTCAAACCCGAGCATGTCCGGCTGCTGGACTACGAGGTCGAGATCGGTCTGGTCATCGGCCGCGATGTGCCGGTTGGCACCGCGATCACCGAGGCCAACCTTTCGGACTATATCAGCGGGCTGGTGGTGGCCAATGACGTGTCGGCGCGCGACGTGCAGTTGACGAAAACGCAGTTCTACGAAGCGAAGTCGTATCCGACGTTCACTCCGGTCGGACCCGCGCTGGTACTGCTGAACGGCGACGAGCTCAAGCGCTTCGGCGACTTGCGGCTCCGGCTGCGGGTGAACGGCGAGATCCGTCAGGACATGCTTGTGGACGGCGACATCATCTACCGGCCCGTGCAGGCCCTGCAGGCGCTGTCGCGCTTTCAACGGCTTGATGCCGGCGACCTGGTCTTGACCGGAACCCCGGTCGGCACGGCGATCAGCGCACCACCCAAGCCAGTCCAAATCATCGGGTCGCTGCTGCCTGACCAGCTCAAGTGGAAGACCTTCTTCTCAACCCAAGCCAGAAACCCGAAATATCTGCGCCACGGCGATGTCGTCGAGGCGGCGGTGGCGACCGATGACGGGGCGATCGACCTCGGCGCGCAACGCAACGTCGTCAAGTACGCATGAGGACCAGAGACTGATGTTGGCAAGGCTCGCAAGGGATTTCGATCTGGACACTTTGACTGTCGAGCAGGACGATCGCGTGCTTGTTGTCCGGTTCTGCGACCCGCCAGTCTAGAAGTTTGGCGCTACGCCAGTGGCGGCTGGGCAGTGTTGTTCGCGGACGGCTATCTGCGGCGGCGCGGGTCGTCGCCAAACGGGCGATTGGGGCGGTGAATAGGCAGCGTTCGAGGAGACCAATCAAGCCGCCACAAACTTCGTTGGGTTCGACCAGACCGCCCGCCTCCAACAGCCCGCGATTTTCGGTCTTGATTGCTCGCGCGAGCAAGTATATAGTTGGTGGCGCACGCAATTAAATCACGCAGTGTCCGCAAAGGAGCGAGGTCATGAAAGCAGCAGTCCTCACCGACTCACGCTCGGTGCCTCGCTTCAACGGTGTCGAGAGCCTTCCCGATACCGGCTCGCAACTGCAAACACCACCTCGAAAAGGAGTATTCACATGAACGGCACCACGCTTCGCTCGGGAATGCTGAACAAGATCGTCGGATGGTTTCGGGCCGGATACCCGACGGACGCACCACAGTTTGGCCACGTGGCGTTAGTTGCGCTCTGCCCTGCGACTGCTGGCGTTCCTTCGGCAGTCCCCGTCACGTCGTTCGAGGGTGATCCCCGCGCCTGACGATCGCTGCGCGAGATCACCGACGTGCAAACAATCCGATGAAAGGAACCCGATATGAGCATGCTCCTCGACCGACTGCTGATGTGGATCGCGGGCGTGATCGACCGCAACCTGTTGACGGTGCCGGATCTCGACGACGATTTGGCCGCGTTCAGAGCTGAACTGACCCGCCCAAACGACCACGATGCTGTCGCCCCGCACCCATTCAGCTAAGTCGCGGGCACCAGTCCGTCCGCCTTCGGGAAGGGCCCCTGATGGTGGGCTTCACCCGCAGGTATCAGAGCCACCAGATCCGTTGGGGTTCGGGCGATTTCGCGACGCCACGCTGGCTCGGACGTGTTCGGCTTGCACGTCTGTCAATGGTGGTTCTGCGATCGGCTCCGCCGTGGGCCGCATGCCGGCCAGCATGATCGCTAGCTGTCGGCGCCAGGCTGCGGGCGCTACGTCTTTGGACGCCTGCATGATTGCAGCCATCGACCACAGAGCCAGGTCGACGTCGGTGACTTTGATGTCGGGGCTGATGCGTCCGTACTTGTGCGCGTCGGCTAGCAGCTCGCCGATGCTGGCCCGCAACTTCGCGGTGATTTGGTCGGTTTGGAAGGCGCCCAAGGTCTTGGCCAGCAGCAGCAAGCCCCGGCGTTTGCTCAGCATCTCGCCCGCACGGTACAAAAATTGTTCGAGCCCCATTCCCCGGGACACCAGCCTTGCCGCCTCGACCTGCTCGGCGAACTCGACGACGAATTGTCCGACCAACTCGGCGATCAGCGCATCCTTGGTGGGGAACCGACGATACAGAGTGCCCATGCCCACACCGGCCCGCCGAGCGACCTCCTCCACACTGGCGCTGAATCCATGCTCGCCGAACACCTCCTCGGCGGCCGTCAAAAGCCGGGCGCGATTCAGGGCGGCATCCCGGCGCAATGTGGGCTCGCTCACGCCAAAACTCTAGCGCGCTTTGCTGGCGAGGACTTGCGAACCTGCTGTTGTCCGTGTCAAGCGACTTTGCAAACGGAGCTGATAATCCGCTTACGGTTAGAATTTGCCCGGCGACACCCCGACCCCCGACCCTTCCCGTGTCACTGAATTTAGTTGCTGTACATCGGAAAAAGAATATCTTACCCACGCGTCCGAATGCGCGTGGACCTTGCGGGAACTAGCATGCAAGTAATATGGAAGTCAATGCTCCGTTTGATGATCACGAGGTTAGAAGGAGGACGAATTAATCGACATGACATGGGTCGCCGTTGCACCGATTGATGGATAGCTGCCTCACCTGATGGACGCCTCTTGCTCGCCTGAGGCGAGATCCAGGCGGCCGCGGACTCAGCCAGTGTGCCGCGAGAGCTCAATGGCGAGCTTCTATCGGCGTGAAAACAGATCGTGAGGAGGGCCGTATGACCGGCCGGGAGACCAAGCCCAGAATCGATGACTATTTGGATTCGACGGGCAACATCGCGCTGCCTGACGGAGTGACGTTGATGTCAAATCTCCCGGGACACATTGCCGCTTATGGTGATACACCGGCATATCGGTATCTGGACTACACGCGGGACGACGAGGGACTCGCGGTCGAACTGACCTGGTGCCAATTGGGAGCCAGGTTGCGCGCTGTGGGTGCCCGCCTGCAGCAGGTGACTTCGCCGGGTGACCGGGTGGCGATTTTGGCTCCGCAGGGTGTGGACTATGTGGTCGGTTTCTTCGCTGCCATCGCGGCCGGCAACATCGCTGTCCCGCTGTTCGCACCGGAGCTGCCCGGGCATGGCGAGCGGCTGGACGCGGTGATCGACGACGCCGGTCCCTCGGTGGTGCTCACCACGACCGGCGCGGCCGAACCCATCCGGGCGTTCCTGAAGAGACTTCCGCCGCGTCGGCGACCGCGGGTCATCGCCGTCGACGCGGTGCCCGACGCGGTGGGCTCGACGTTCATCCCTGCAACGCTGGGCACCGATGACATCGCCTATCTCCAGTACACGTCGGGTTCCACCCGAATGCCGACCGGTGTACAGATCAGCCACCGCGCGGTGTGCACCAATGTCCTGCAAATGATCATGGCAGGCGGCCTGCACATGAACATCCGTAGCGTCAGCTGGCTGCCGCTCTATCACGACATGGGTTTGATGATGATCATGTTCCCGGCGTTGTGTGGTGGGCATATCACGCTGATGTCGCCGCTGGCATTCGTGCGGCGACCGCACCGCTGGATCAAGGCGCTAGCCGCCGAGTCGGCGCACGGCCGCACCTTCGCCGCTGCCCCGAACTTCGCCTTCGAACTCGCCGCCCAGCGCGGCTTAGCGACCGACGGCGAAAGCCTGGATCTCAGCAATGTGGTCGGTCTGCTCAACGGATCCGAACCGGTCACCATGGCCGCGATTGAGCGGTTTACCGATGCGTTCGCTCCATATGGGCTGCCGCCCACCGCGATCAAGCCGTCTTACGGTATGGCCGAAGCAACCTTGTCTGTGGCCAGCATCGCGCCCGACGCCCGGCCGAGCGTGATCTACCTAGACCGCGAGCAGCTCAGCGCCCACCGGGCCGTGCTGGTGACGCCCGACGCCCCCACCGCGGTAGCCCACGTCTCCTGCGGCCAGGTGATACCCAGCCAATGGGCGGTCATCGCTGACCCCGACAGCGGTGCCGAACTCCCCGACGGCGAAATCGGCGAGATCTGGTTGCAGGGCGACAACATCGGCCAAGGCTACTGGGGCCGGGAAGACGAAACCGACCTGGTGTTCCGCAATAAGCTGCAATCACAGCTCGAACACGGCAGCCACGCCGAAGGCTCTGCGGTGAGCGGCTTTTGGTTGCGAACCGGTGACCTTGGCGTGTATCTCAACGGAGAGTTGTACATCACCGGCCGGATCAAAGACCTCGTCATCATCGACGGACGCAATCACTACCCGCAGGACATCGAGGCGACGGTCTCGGAATCCTCGACGGCGGTACGTTCAGGGTTCGTCGTCGCGTTCTCCGTGCCGGCCATTGAGCTCCCCGGTGCTGTCACCGACGACACCGGGGAGCGGTTGGTGATCATCGCCGAACGTGCCGTCGGCGCGGGCCGCGCCGAGCACGCGCTGGTTGCCGAGGCGATCCGGGCGGCGATCGCGCGGCGGCACGCCCTCGCGGTGGCCGACGTGCTTGTGGTCGCCGCCGGCGCCATCCCTCGCACCACCAGCGGCAAGCTGGCCCGCAGCGCCTGCCGGGCCAGTTACCTCCGAAATGTTCAGAGCCACCCGACCAGGCCCAAAGACCGCGGCCTGATTCCTGCCCGGGAAAGAGCCAAATGACCACTTGCACATCGATGTTCGGTGTCCATCGCCGACTCGCCGACATCGCCTTGGGGCACATCACCGACTGCGTCGCCCCAAAGATCCTGGACTTGGCATCGGACAATGGCGGGTTGTCGCGCAGACTGCTGGACAAACACCCCAACGTCGAAGTGACGGTCACCGCCCTGGATCCGATGGTCGTTGGCAACCTCGCCCTCAGCGACTTGGGCAATCATCCTCGTGCGCTGGTGTGTGATGCCACCGCTATCGATGCGCCCGACGGCTATTTCGACCTCGCGGTCTTCGCGCGACCCTTTCGCCACGTGCCACCTGCGACGGCGAACTGGATCCTCGGTGAGGGGACCCGCACCGCGTCGAAGTTACTGATCATCGACCTGGGGCGGCTAGCATCTCCGCCACGAACGCGCTGGCGAGCGGCCGCGTCTGCGCCGCGGTTTTCGGGCGCCAGAGTTGCTCCGGAGCACCACCGGGTCCCCAGTTCGGCGCTCAGTACGGAGGGCCATAGCGAAATCGTGCCGCCTACTGCTGCACAGAACCCGGTTCGTCGCCCCGCGGGGAGGGTGGCGCGATACCGGAAATCCGGTAGAACATGTCGACAAGCTGATCGATGACCTCGTCGATCGTCAGCGGAAGATGTCCGTCCAGCCATGCCATGCCGATTTGTTGTGCGGCTCCGACGAATCCGTACGCTTTGAGTCGCATGTCCTGCGGTGGGGGCATGTCCTCGTCGGCGGCGGCGAAGGCGAACCAGAGTTCGACTGCGCGCGTTGGGAATCCGTCGCGGTACTTCTTGAGTGGCCCGGTGTGGGACTCAACCGCGAGCAACCGTACTACCCTGGGATCGCTCAAGAGGGCGCGTATGTAGACGGTGAGCGCGGGGCGGGGGTCACGACCGGCGCCGATCTCGATCGCCGGAACAACGATTGCCACGAGATCGCCCGTCACGTGTTCGAAAACCGCCTCGGCGAGCGCGTCTATCGATGCGAAATTCTCGTAGAAGTACCGCTTGGTGAGTCCAGCTTCGGCGCAGACGTCAACGATCCCGACGGCCGCGATTCCCCGCGTTCCGAAGAGTTGCAGGCCGGCATCGATCAGTCGCTGGCGGCGCTGGTGACGCCGGTCGGTGGCGCTGACGCCACGGTAGGGACGCGGCACGGCCGCGACCGATGAGCTCGACGTATTTGTCATGAGTCCTCATTGTTGACACCCGTCCGTATCAGATATTACCGTAAGCTATATCTGATACTTCATCGGATCAGTTTCGAAGGCTTAGGAGCTTGAGGATGACTGAACTTCTCCCCGCCCCGTTGGATCCCGAGGGGATGGTGTGGGAGCACTTCGGTCGGCAGCCGGTTTTTCGCCTGTCCAACGGCCTGCGCGAAGCGATGCTGCAGAACATGCATCCCGGGTTGGCCGCCGGCGTCGAGCATCATTCGGTATTTTTCGAGGATCCACGCGCCCGCGGTGAACGGTCGATCGGACCGATCATGTCGGTCGTCTACGGGGGACCCACATCGCATGAGTGGGGAAAGTTGGTGCGAGGTTTCCACGGCTCCGTCAAAGGCGTCGACAAATACGGTCGTCGATACAGCGCGCTTAACCCGGAGACCTTCTTCTGGGCGCACGCAACGTTCGTCGAAGACATCGTGACCGGGCATGAGCTCACGGGCTATCCGCTGTCAGCGGCCGACAAAGAAGCCCTCTACTCGGAATCGATCGACTGGTATCGCCTCTATGGCGTCAGCATGCGGCCGGTCCCCCCCGACTGGGACGCATTCCAGCAGTACTGGGAGCACATGATCAACAACGTGCTCGAGGACAGCCGCCCGGTTCGGGAGGGCTTCCACATGTACCGGACGATGCCGCCGCCGACCAGCAAGCACCTTTCTGATCGCGCCAATACGGTTGTGGGACCACTGATTCTGAAACCGTTCGTGCAGACACCGCTGGTGAAATTGATCCTGTGGGTCACCACCGGCGCGCTACCGCCGGTGATCCGCGAACGGCTATGCCTGGACTGGACTGGATTGGACGAATTGCGTTATCGCCTGCACCTCAAGGCCGTTCACTCGATGATCAAAGCGATCCCTACAGACTTCCAATATTTTCCACTCGCCCGAGACCAGCGCGCGCACTACCGGCGCACGGGTACCGTGGCACCGATCCCGTTGCCCGAAACCCGCATCAATGAAACGCTCGCCGACTCCGTCGGCCGGACCGTCGGGAACGGTTCCAGGGATCGGAGCAAGACAGAAAGGGCCGATCTAATGGCGAAGTCTGCACCCGGAGATGAGGTTTCGGTTCAATGAGTCTGAGTGGGACATTGCGACGGAAGTTTCCATTCTTGAGGTACTCGGTCCTGCGCGGGGCTTTCAGCGGCCCGAACGTCATACGGACGGGTCAGATGGGTGACGGCCGGGAGGAGGCGACGGCCGAGTACGTCATTGCCAACGCACCCGAGGGCGATGTCGATGCCGCGATCGACGCCATCGACAACTTTGCCTACAACGAGTCGATCCTCATGAACGTGGGCGAAGAGAAGGGCCTGCTGCTCGACGCCGCCGTCAAGCGCGCCAATCCGAAGGTCGCCATGGAACTCGGTGCCTACTGCGGGTACAGCGGACTACGGATCGCTCGAGCGGCACCGGGTGCCAAGGTGTTCTCGATCGAAAAGTCCGATGCCAACGCCTCGGTGGCCCGCCGCGTGTGGGCGCACGCCGGTCTCGGTGATCGCGTCACCTGCATTAACGGCACCGTCGACGACGGAACGACGCTTGAGGTTCTCGCCAAGGACCACGGATTCACCAGGGGCTGTTTGGATTTCGTATTCCTCGACCACTGGAAGAACGTGTACCTGACCGATCTGCAGCGGCTAGTCAACCGGGGCTGGCTGCATCCGGGGACAATCGTGGTCGCTGACAACGTCGGCTTCCCCGGCGCGCCCAAGTACCGCTCCTACATGAAAGAACAGCAAGGCAAGCAGTGGCAGACCATCGAGCACAAAA
Organism: uncultured Actinomycetota bacterium; assembly: GCA_963760095.1. GTDB lineage: Bacteria > Actinomycetota > Actinomycetes > Mycobacteriales > Mycobacteriaceae > Mycobacterium. Next base: position 22,277 of record CAVXBT010000001.1, read on the forward strand.
CTCACGTCGAGTATCAGACGCTACTCAAAGACCTGGTTCTCGAGTCGGAGTTCCTGGGCTGAAATACCGAGGAGTGAAAGGTCTTTTGTGGACGCAGAATTGAGCGGCGGTGAGTGGACTTTGGATACCACGGCGTCGTCGATCGGCTTTCAAGCCAAGGCGGCGTTCGGCATGAAGGTGAATGGCCGCTTCGGCCGGCATGAGTCGACAATCACAGTCGGTTCCTCGGTTTCCGAATCCACGGTCTCGGCCACCATTTGGACCGACAGCGTGGACACCGGCATCAAGTTGCGCGACGAACACCTCAGGGCAGAGAACGTGTTTGCCTCAGCAACGTTTCCTACCCTGGAGTTCCGCAGCACCGCCGTCGTTGAAACGCCCACCGGGCTCAACGTCAGCGGCACCCTGCGGGTCCGCGACATCACCCAGTCGGTCACCTTCGAGGCGAGCCGGTCGACCACGGCGGGCCCACCCCGCTACACGGCCGCAGTAGTCGTCTCACCCAAGGAGTACGGGATCACCCGATGGGGTACCACCAAGCCGGTCAAGGTCATCCTCGAAGCCACCCTGACGCGGGTCTGATTGTTCTGCGTTGACCGGGATCACCTTGAGTTCAACCGCAACTTGGCTAGTGGCGATACCCGAGCATCGCGACCGAGGCCTGCACCGCGGGTTCGACGATCTCGCGCATAGTGTGCCCGTCTTCGACTGCCAGAGCGGTCAGTTCACGTAGGCCGCCCACCAGGATCACGGCTTTTGGCTGGGTCAACGGCGGCAGGCCGGCTTTCGTAAAGCCCGGGCTGCCGCTGAGGTTCACCAGCAGGCTGGTCAGCAGCTGCATACCGCGACGCTGGAACGGTCGCGCCGCGGCGTCCAACGACGGCAGCTCGCGAATCCAGCTCAGCGTGAGCGCCGGACGCGACTCGATGTGGCCGACGTAGGCCTCGACGGCCTGTCGGATCTGGGTCTGCCATTCGGCGTTGGGGTCGACGGCATCGCGAATGTCCTCGCCCAGATTTCCCACGTCGGCATGCAGCAGCTCGAGAAAGCACTGCTCCTTGCTGGGGAACTGGCCGTAGAACGTGCGCTTGGATGTGCGGGCATGCCGGACGATGTCGGCCACGGTGCTGGCCCGGTATCCGCGCTCGGTGATCGAGGCGGCGAGCCCGTCGAGCAGCCGCTGCCGGAACGGGTCGATGACGGTGGGCTTGTTCGAAGCCCCAGGCAAAGCCGCATCGTCAGCGACGGTCGTCGCCACGGCGCCTCCTCCCACTGAAACCCGGGCGGTTCAACCCTTGCCAGGCCTTGGTACCACACGGTACCGTACCGGAATGAGTAGTGGTACGGCGCAGTACCGCGGTGATGTTGGGAGTGCACAGCGATGAGCACCGTCGAAACGCACGCGGCCCCGGCGCCGCCTGTCGTCCGGTTACCCCCGGCCGCACGAATCCCGAAAGCCGTTCAAGGCGCGGCGTTCGCGATCTCGCGGCGATGGATCGTCCGGCGGATGGCCCGCCGCCACGGCGACATCTTCATGCTCAACGTCCCGGTCTATGGCCCGATCGTGGTGGTGGCCAATCCGCAACTGGCCAAACAGATCTTCACCACCAGCCCCGAGGTGCTCGGCAACATCCGACCCAACCTGAGTCGGCTGCTCGGGGCAGGCTCGGTGTTCGCGCTCGACGGCGAGGAACACCGGCAGCGGCGCCGCCTGTTGGCCCCGCCGTTCCACGGCAAAAGCATCAAGAACTACGAGAACATCATCGAAGAGGAGACGCTGCGCGAGATCGCCGGCTGGCCCGAAGGTGCGACGTTTGCCACGCTGCCGTCGACGATGCGGATCACGCTCAACGCCATCCTGCGCGCGGTCTTCGGGGCCGAAGGCGCCGAGCTCGATCAGCTACGCGAGATCCTGCCGCCGTGGGTCACCTTGGGCTCACGGCTGGCGGTTCTGCCGAAACCGAAGCGAACCTATGGCCGCTATTCCCCATGGGGACGCCTGGTCGAGTGGCGGCGCCGGTACGACGTCGTCCTCGACAAGCTCATCGACGCCGAACTGGCCGACCCGAATCTCGAGGACCGCACCGATGTGCTCGCGCTGATGCTGCGCAGCACCTACGAAGACGGTTCGACCATGTCGCGCAACGACATCGGTGACGAGCTGTTGACCCTGTTGGCGGCCGGACACGAGACCACGGCGGCCACGCTCGGTTGGGCGTTCGAACGCGTGAGCCGCCACCCCGAGGTGCTCGCCGCGCTGGTCGCCGAGGCCGACGCGCAAGGCAACGAACTGCGGCAGGCGACGATCCTCGAGGTGCAGCGCAGCAGAACGGTGATCGACTTCGCCGGGCGCCATGTCTATGCGCCGGTCTATCAACTCGGCGAGTGGGCGATTCCGCGCGGGTCGTCGATCGTCGTCAGCATCGGGCGCCTACACGCCAACCCTGATGTCTTCCCTGACCCGGACCGTTTCGAGCCGCAGCGCTTCGTCGGAGCCAAACCACCCAGCTTCGCCTGGATCCCGTTCGGCGGCGGCGTCCGGCGCTGCGTGGGTGCGGCCTTCGCGAACATGGAGATGGATGTCGTGCTGCGAACGGTGTTGCGCCACTTCACTATCGAAACCACGGCAGCGCCGGGGGAGAAGTGGCATTCTCGCGGTGTCGCCTTCACACCGAAAGACGGCGGGAAGATCGTCGTGCACCGCCGACACCGTTAGCGGTCGGCGGCGGCCCGTCTCGGCAGTTTCCAGCCCGGCCTGATGAAGTGGCAGGTGTACCCGTTGGGGTAGTGCTGCAGGTAGTCCTGGTGCTCGGGCTCGGCTTCCCAGAAGTCGCCTGCGGGGCTGACTTCGGTCACCACCTTGCCGGGCCACAGACCCGAGGCCTCGACGTCGGCAATGGTGTCCAGCGCGACGCGCTTCTGTTCGTCGTCGAGGTAGAAGATCGCGGAGCGGTAGCTGGTACCGATGTCGTTGCCTTGCCGGTTCTTGGTGGTCGGGTCGTGGATCTGGAAGAAGAACTCCAGCAGCGCCCGGAAGTCGGTGCGTGCCGGGTCATAGGTGATCTCGATGGCTTCCGCGTGGGTTCCGTGATTGCGGTACGTCGCGTTAGGGACACTGTGGTCGCCGGTGTAGCCGACCCTGGTGGAGACCACTCCGGGCTGCTTGCGGATTAGGTCCTGCATGCCCCAAAAGCAGCCGCCGGCCAGTATTGCCTTGCTGTAGTCCGTCATCTTCTCGATTATCCACTTGCTCGACAAACCGCGATAGAACGTGTTCTAGTTTCTGCGTGAAGCAGGTTTTTACCCGCGACGAACTCGCCGCCGCATTCGAGAGTTTCGAGCAGACGGTGGCCCGCGCGGCCGAGACCAAGAACTGGGACGACTGGGTGCAGCAGTACACCCCCGACGTCGACTACATCGAGCACGCAGCCGGCACGATGAAGGGCCGCGAGCAGGTGCTCACCTGGATCCGCAAGACGATGACGACCTTTCCGGGTAGTCACATGACGGCCTTTCCGTCGCTGTGGTCGGTCATCGACGAACCCACCGCGCGAATCATCTGCGAACTGGACAACCCGATGGTCGACCCCGGCGACGGCACCATCATCAGCGCGACCAACATCTCGATCGTCACCTACGCCGGTGACGGCCAGTGGTGCCGGCAAGAAGACATCTACAACCCGCTGCGCTTTCTGCAGGCCGGAATCAAGTGGTGCAAAAAAGCCGAGTCGCTGGGCACGCTGGACGACGACGCCGCGCGCTGGCTGCGCGAATATGGAGGAACACAGTGAGCGCTCCCAAGCTGGTCATCGGCGCCAACGGCTTTCTGGGTTCGCACGTCACCCGCCAACTCGTCGCCGCGGGCGCCGACGTGCGCGCCATGGTGCGCGGAGGCGCGAACACCCGCAGCATCGACGATCTGCAGGTCACCCGATTTCACGGTGACGTCTTCGACACCGCCACCGTGCGCGAGGCGATGGACGGCTGTGACCAGGTGTACTACTGCGTGGTCGACACCCGCGCGTGGCTGCAAGACCCGTCACCGCTGTTTCGCACGAACGTCGAGGGACTGCGCAATGTCCTGGACGTCGCCGTGGAAGGGTCCATTGCCGCCACGCTGAAGCGGTTTGTGTTCACCAGCAGCTATGCCACCGTGGGCCGTCGGCATGGCCACGTGGCAACCGAGGACGACCTGATCGACCGTCGCGGCCTCACCCCGTATGTCGAGTCGAGGGTCCAGGCCGAGGACATGGTGTTGCGGTATGCGGCCGAAGTAGGCCTGCCCGCCGTCGCCATGTGCGTCTCGACGACCTACGGCAGCGGCGACTGGGGCCGCACCCCGCACGGCGCATTCATCGCCGGCGCGGTCTTCGGCAAGCTGCCGTTTGTGATGAACGGCATCCAGTTGGAGGTCGTCGGTGTCGACGACGCGGCGAGGGCACTGCTGCTGGCCGCCGAGCAGGGCCGCGACGGCGAGCGCTACCTGATTTCCGAGCGGATGATCCCGCTGAAAGACGTCGTCAAGATCGCGGCCGACGAGGCCGGTGTGCCGGCGCCACGGCGCTCGATATCGGTGCCGGTGCTCTACAGCCTGGGCGTGTTGGGCAGCCTGAGGGCCCGGTTGACGGGTAAAGACGCCGAACTCAGCATGGCGTCGGTGCGGATGATGCGTGCCGAAGCCCATGTCGACCACAGCAAGGCCACCCGCGAATTAGGTTGGGAGCCGAGGCCGGTCGAAGAATCCATCCGCGAGGCCGCACGTTTCTGGGCCGACCTGAAGACCGCCAAACACAACAGCAAGGCTGCTCCTGCTGATCAGTGACTGAGCCGGCGGCCGCGGTCGTCGGCCCCTTCTCGACACCGCACCCTCAGCGTGTCCTGTGTAGCTGAAGTGATTTTTGTTACATAGTGTGACGCATGGTGAATGTGTGGTGCCACCGCACTGAAGCATGTCACCCCGCGCCGAATGCGCACTGCCGCGCTTTGTGGGCGAGGCAGCGGTGACGACAGCGACGCCGGCCGGGCTCGCCGGTTACCTGCGCGACCAGCTCGAGCCGCCGCTGGCGACAGTCGGCGGATTCGCGCGGATGTGCATGCTGGCCGGAAAAGCGTTGCTCCGTCCGCCATTTCACTGGGGCGAATTCATCTTCCAGGCGTGGTTCATCACCCGCGTCGCATTGCTGCCCACGATCGCCGTCTCGATACCGCTGACAGTCCTGATCGTCTTCACGCTCAATACCTTGCTGGCCGCGTTCGGCGCCGCCGACATCTCGGGCGCAGGCGCCGCCCTGGGAGCGGTCACTCAACTGGGTCCGCTGACCACCGTGTTGGTGGTGGCCGGCGCCGGGTCGACGGCCATTTGCGCCGATTTAGGTGCACGCACCATCCGCGAAGAGATCGATGCGATGGAAGTGCTGGGCATCGATCCCATCCACCGACTGGTGGTTCCCCGGGTGGTGGCTGCGACGCTCGTCGCGACGCTGCTCAACGGAACGGTCATCACGATCGGCTTGGTCGGCGGATTCCTCTTCGGCGTTCACCTGCAAAACGTCTCGGGCGGTGCGTATCTCGCCACCCTGACCCTGATCACCGGCTTACCCGAGGTGATCATCGCGACAATCAAGGCCGCGATCTTCGGGGCGATCGCCGGCCTTGTCGGCTGTTATCGCGGGCTGACCACCAAGGGTGGGCCCAAAGGGGTCGGCGTTGCCGTCAACGAGACGCTGGTGTTGTGCGTGATCGCGCTGTTCGCGGTCAACGTGGTGCTGACCACCATCGGCGTCCGGTTCGGGACGGGGCGTTGACATGTCGACCGCGGCTGTTGTTCGTGCGCTCGCCCCGCGGGCTGTCGCGAACGTCAATCGCCATGGCGGCGGCGCCATCCGGGGTCTCAACAAGGCCGGGCACCTCACCCGTTTCTCCATTACCAGTGGCTGGTCGATCGGCTGGGCTTTGCGCCGCTATCGCAGGGAGACGCTGCGATTGATCGCCCAGATCGGCATGGGAACTGGGGCAATGGCTGTCGTCGGCGGCACCGCGGCAATCGTCGGTTTCGTGACGCTGTCCGGTGGATCGCTGATCGCCATCCAGGGTTTCGCGTCGCTGGGCAACATCGGCGTGGAGGCGTTCACCGGATTCTTCGCCGCCCTGGCCAACGTGCGTGTCGTCACGGCGGTGGTGACCGGCATCGCGCTGGCCGCCACGGTGGGAGCGGGAGCGACCGCGGAGCTGGGAGCGATGCGGATCAGCGAGGAAATCGACGCGCTCGAAGTGATGGGCATCAAGTCGGTGGCGTTTTTGGTGTCGACCCGACTGATGGCGGGATTGGTGGTGGTCGTCCCGCTGTATGCGATGGCGCTGGTGATGTCCTTCCTCTCCGGGCAGGTCGTCACCACGCTGTTCTATGGGCAGTCGCAGGGTACCTACGAGCACTACTTCCGGACCTTTCTACGCACCGAGGACGTGTTCTGGTCGGGCGGAGAAGCCATTGTGATGGCGGTGATCGTGATGATCACCCACTGCTACTACGGATACAACGCCAGCGGCGGACCGGTCGGTGTGGGGGAGGCCGTCGGTCGGTCGATGCGTTTCTCGCTGGTCTCCACGGTGATCGTCGTCCTGCTGACTTCCCTCGCGCTGTACGGCGTCGATCCGAACTTCAACCTCACGGTGTAGCAGCGATGGCAATTCCCGTGAAGGAGCGCAAAACCCGAACCTGGCCGGACACCGCCGCGGGCGTGGGGTTGCTGCTGGCGTGTGTGCTACTGCTTGCGTTGATATACGGACAGTTTCGCGGCGACTTCACGCCGAAGACCAAGCTGACGATGTTGGCCGCGCGGGCCGGCCTGGTGATGGACCGGGGCTCCAAAGTCACCTACAACGGCGTCAGCATCGGTCGGGTGGCCGGCATCTCCGAGGTCGAACATCGCGGCAAGCCGGCCGCCGAGTTCACCCTCGATGTCGACCCCGAATACGTCGACCTCATTCCGGTCAACGTGATCGCCAAGATCCAGGCGACGACGGTGTTCGGCAACAAGTATGTATCGCTCACCTCGCCCAAAGATCCCGCACCACAACGAATCGCATCCGCCAATGTGATTGACGCGACGTCGATCACGACGGAGTTCAACACCGTGTTCCAGACGCTGGTCGAGCTATCCGAGAACGTCGATCCGGTCAAGGTGAACCTCATGTTGAGCGCCGCCGCGCAGGCGCTGACGGGATTGGGCGACAAGTTCGGTCAGTCGATCGTCAACGGCAACAAAATTCTCGACGACCTGAACCCGCGGATGCCGACGATCCGCCACGACATCCAACAGCTCGCAGCGCTCGGCGACATCTATGCCCGCGCTGCACCCGATCTCTTTGACGCGCTTGACAATGCGGTGACGACGGCCCGCACTCTCAACCAGCATCAGGCTGAACTCGATAAGGCCCTGCTGGCGGCGATCGGCTTCGCCAACACCGGGAACGACATCTTCACGCGCAGCAAGCCGTATCTGGAACGCCTTACGGCCGACCTGCTGCCCACCGCTCACCTCCTCGACACCTACAGCCCGCAAGCGTTCTGCACTATCCGCAATTTCGCCGACATTGCGCCCAGGGTCGCCGTTCTCGAGAGCGGCAACCACTATGCGGCGCAACTCGGGGTGGCTATCGCGGGCACCGAGAACCCGTACCTGTATCCGGACAACTTGCCGAGAATCAACGCGCGTGGTGGACCCGGCGGCAAGCCCGGATGCTGGCAGCCGATCACCCGAGATCTATGGCCGGCGCCGTATCTGGTGATGGACTCCGGCAACAGCATTGCGCCCTACAACCACTTTGAGCTCAGCCAGCCGCTGGCCAGCGAATACGTGTGGGGGCGCCAGTACGGGGAGAACACGATCAATCCATGAAACTCAACGGTACAGTCGTCCGGCTCGCCGCGGTGGTCGCCGTGCAGTTGCTGTTCACCGCGATCATCGTCGTGGTTTTCGGACAGGTGCGATTCGACCGCACCAACAGTTATTCCGCGGAATTCAGTAACGCCAGCGGATTACGTGCCGGTCAGTTCGTCCGTGCCTCGGGCGTGGAAGTGGGCAAGGTCAAGAAGGTGGATCTGGTCGAGGGGGACAAGAAGATCCGCGTCGATTTTTCCGTCGATCGCTCGGTGCAGCTCTATCAATCGACGACTGCGCAGATTCGCTACCAGGACCTCATCGGCAACCGGTATCTGGAACTGAGCCGGGGGACCGGGGAGGGTGCCGAAAGAAACTTGCCGGCAGGCGGATTCATCCCACTGTCGCGGACCCAGCCGGCGTTGGACCTTGACGCGCTCATCGGTGGATTCAAGCCGCTGTTCCGGGCGCTGAATCCGCAGAAGGTCAACACCATCGCCTCGTCGATCATCACTGTCTTTCAGGGCGAAGGGGGCACCATCAACGACATCCTCGACCAAACCGCCCAGCTGACCGATCGCCTGGCCGAAAGCGACCAAGCGATCGGCGAGGTGATCACCAACCTGAACACCGTGCTGGAGACCACCGTCCGGCACCGAGATCAATTCGACGCGACCATCGACCAATTCGATGTCCTCATTACCGGCTTGAAGGACAGGGCAGATCCCCTCGCCGACGCGACCGCGCACATCAGCAATGCGGCGGGAACGGTGGCCGACCTGCTGGCCGACAACCGGGCTCTGCTGCATGACACGGTCGGCCATTTGGAAACCCTCGCCGCGCCCCTCGTTGACCAGCGCGACAGAGTCGGCGATCTGCTGGGAAAATTACCCAAGGCGTTCAACATCATCGGCCGGGCCAGCGGGATCTACGGCGACTTCTTCAACTTCTACCTCTGCGACCTGTCGCTCAAGGTCAACGGACTCCAGCCGGGCGGACCCGTTCGCTCGGTCAAACTCTTCCAGCAGCCGACGGGTAGGTGCACGCTGCAATGAGAACGCTGCAGCCCGCCAACCGGGTGCGTGTCGGGGCGCTGGCCATTGCGATCGTGGTGCTCGTTGTCGGTGTGGGACAGAGCTTCAGCAGCCTGCCGATGTTGTTTGCCGCCGCGACCTACTCCGCGCAGTTCAGCGACTCCGGCGGAGTGAGCAAGGGCGACAAGGTGCGCATCGTCGGCATGGACGTCGGTGCGGTGCAAGACGTCGCGATCGACGGCGATCACGTCGTGACGAAGTTCTCGACGGGGACGCACATCATCGGCACCGAGAGCCGAGTGGCGATCCGCACCGACACCTTGCTGGGAAGGAAGGTGCTCGAGATCGAGCCGCGGGGCAGCACGCCGATGCGCCCCAACGACGTGCTGCCGCTGGGACAGAGCACCACCCCCTACCAGGTGTACGAGGCGTTCTTCGACGCCAAGGCCGCCGCCGGCTGGAACATCGACACGGTCAAACAATCGCTGAATGTGCTGTCGCACACCATTAATCAGACCTACCCGCACTTGAGCGCGGCTCTCGACGGGGTGGCCAAGTTCTCCGACATCATCGGCAAGCGCGACGACCAACTCAGGCACCTGCTGACGGAGGCCAGGAAAGTGGCCAGTGTGCTTGGTGATCGCAGTAAGCAAATCAACACGCTGCTGCGAAACACCCAGGCGCTGTTGGCGGCGTTCAACCAACGCGGCAAGGCCATCGAGGCGCTGCTGGCCAATGTGTCGGCTTTTTCGACTCAGGTGCGGGGCTTGATCCACGACAACCCGAATTTGCACCACCTACTCGAGCAGCTGCGTAGCGTCACCGACGTTCTGGTCGAGCACAAGAACGACCTTGTCTCCGTGCTGAATACGCTACGGAATTACACTGCGGCGCTGAGTGAGGCGGTCGGCTCGGGACCATACTTCAAGGTGATGATCGGCAACTTGCTGCCGTATCAGATTCTGCAGCCGTGGGTGGATGCGGCGTTCAAGAAGCGCGGTATCGATCCGGAGGACTTCTGGCGCAGTGCCGGGTTGCCGGCGTTTAAGTTCCCCGACCCGAACGGAACGCGGTTCCCCAATGGTGCGCCGCCGCCGGCGCCGCCGGTGCTGGAAGGCACCCCGGATCATCCGGGTCCGGCGGTGGCGCCGGGGTCACCGTGCTCGTACACGCCGTCGCCGGAGTTGCTGCCGCGGCCGGGTAACCCGATGCCGTGCGCGGGTATCGATCAATCTCAGGGGCCGTTCGGGCCGAATGGGCCGTATCCGGCGTTGCCTGACGTCGCGTCCTCGCCGCCGAACCCCAACGGCCTGCCGCCCGACCCCGGGGATCCCGATCGCCGGGCGTCCTGGGGCGCCGGCACCAGACGTGCCGGGCACGCCGGTGCCGGTACCACCGAAGGCGCCGCCGGGAGCTCGCACCGACGGCGTGCGACCGGCCGGCCCGACACCACCGCCGTCGACGTTCGCACCGGGGCTGCCGCCGATGCCGTCACCGCCGCCGGGCCCGGGCCCGCAGCTCCCGGCGCCATTCGTCACGCCCGGCGGGGACGGGGGGTAGCAGACAATGAGCACGATCTTCGACATTCGCAAGCTGCAATTGCCGCAGCTGTCGAAGGGCGCAGTGATCCTCGGTTCGCTCGTGGTGGCAGTGGGCCTCGTTGCCACCGTCGTCGGCTGGCAGCTCTACGAAAAGCTGACCAATAACACGGTGGTCGCGTACTTCCCGGCGACCAATGCGCTCTATGCCGGGGACAAGGTCGTCATCATGGGCATCCGCGTCGGTGCGATCGACAAGATCGAACCCACCGGCGACCGGATGAAGGTGACCTTTCACTACCGCAATAAATACAAGGTGCCCGCCGGTGCGTCTGCGGTGGTTCTCAACCCGACGCTGGTCGCCTCGCGGAGCATCCAGTTAGAGCCGCCCTACAAAGGCGGGCCGGTGCTGGCCGATAAGGCGGTGATCCCAATCGAGCGGACGCAAGTCCCGGTGGAATGGGATGACCTGCGTAACAGCATTACTCACATCATCGGCGCACTCGGCCCGACCAAGGATCAGAAAAAAGGCCCCTTCGGCGATGTCATCGAATCCTTTGCCGACGGGCTGGCCGGCAAGGGCAAACAGATCAACACCACGCTCAACAGCCTGTCCGCGGCGCTGAGCACCCTGAATGACGGCCGCGGCGATTTCTTCGCCGTGCTGCGCAGTCTGGCGATGTTCGTCAACGCGCTGCATGCCGACGACCAGCAGTTCGTCGCGTTGAACAAGGATCTGGCCCAGTTCACCGACAAGCTCACCAGTTCGGATCAGTCGGCCGCCAACGCAATACGACAAACCGACAGCCTGCTCTCTACTGCACAGCAATTTCTGACCGAAAACCGCGAGGTGCTCACCCACGACGTCAACAACCTGGGCGAGACAACTACCGCGATCATGCAACCGACTCCGCGTGACGGGCTGGAGACCGCACTTCACATTCTGCCGAACATGGCCGCCAACGTCCTGGCGATCTACGAACCGGCGCATGGCAGCCTGACCGGGGTGGCCGCGCTGACCAACTTCGCTAATCCAATGGAGTTCATTTGCAGTGTCATTCAGGCCGGCAGTCGGCTGGGCTATCAGGATTCGGCGGAGCTGTGTGCCCAATACCTGGCGCCGGTCCTGGATGCGATCAAATTCAACTACTTCCCTTACGGCGTGAACCTGTTCAGCACCGCGGACACCTTGCCGAAGAATGTCGCGTACTCCGAGCCGCGTTTGCAGCCGCCGCCCGGCTTCAAGGACACCACGGTCCCCGGAATTTTCTCGCCGGATACGCCGTGGTCGCACCGGAATTCGGAGCCGGGATGGATCGTCGCCCCGGGCATGCAGGGAGTACAGGTCCAGCCGGCCACGGCGAACCTGCTGACGCCGGCATCGTTGGCCGAGTTGATGGGCGGCCCGAATATCGCTCCGCCACCACCGGCGCAGAACATGGCCGGGCCGCCCAACGCCTACGACCAGAACCATCCGCTGCCACCACCGTGGTATCCGCAGCCCCTGCCGTCGCCGACGCCGGCCCCACCGACCGGTCTCCCGCTGGGCGCAGCGGAGGCACCCGCACCGCCAGGACCCGACCGGTGAGCGCACTGCGCCGGGTGCGCCGCGTGGTCTGGCAGGCATTGGCGTTGCTGACGGCCGCGGTGGTGCTGACATCCTGCGGGCATTGGCGCGGCATCGCCAACGTGCCGTTGCCCGGCGGGCCCGGCAGCGGCGCGGGTTCCTACCGGGTTTACGTGCAAATGCCGAATACGATGGCGCTCAACGGGAATAGCCGAGTCCTGGTGGCCGATGTGTTCGTCGGCACCGTGCGTGCGATCGACTTGAAGAACTGGGTAGCCACGCTGACCGTGGACCTGGAGAAGGGCGTCAGGCTTCCGAAGAACGCCACTGCCAAGATCGGCCAGACCAGCCTGCTGGGTTCGCAGCACATCGAATTGGCCGCACCACCCAACCCTGCGCAAGAGCTACTCAGAGCCGGCGACACCATCCCGCTGGGCAACGCGTCGGCCTATCCGTCCACCGAACAGACCCTCGCCAGCCTCGCCATGGTGCTGCGCGGCGGCGGTATCCCGAACCTCGAGGTGATCCAGAACGAGGTCTACAAGATCTTGAGCGGGCGGGCCCACCAGATCCGGGATTTCCTCGGCAAACTGGACACGTTCGCAGGCCAGCTGAACCAGCAGCGCGACGACATCAGCCGTGCCATCGACTCCACCGACCGGCTGCTGTCCTACGCGGGCACCCGCACCGCCACTCTGGACAAAGTGCTGACCGAATTCCCGCCACTGGTCGAGCATTTCGCACAACAACGCGACCTGTTCGCCAACACCGTCGAGGCGGTGGGCCGGATCAGCAACGTCACCGACCAAACCCTGTCGGCCGCGCGAAGCAACCTTCATCAGGACCTGCAGGAGCTGCAGCGGCCGCTGAAGCAACTGGGCCGTGCCGCACCCTATCTGGTCGACGCACTGATGCTTCTGTTGTCACCGCCGTTCGCCATCGACAGCGTGCCGAAGATCGTTCGCGGCGACTACATCAACGTCTCCGGAGCACTGGACCTGACGCTGAGCACCGTCGACAACGCGATCTTCACCGGAACCGGGTTCTCCGGAGCCTTGCGCGCTCTCGAACAGTCCTGGGGCCGTGACCCCGCGACGATGATTCCCGACATCCGTTACTCGCCCAACCCGGCCGACGCGTCGGTGGAGCGAGGTGAGTAACGAATGCTGACTCGCTTCATTCGCGCCCAGTTGGTCGTGTTCGCCGTCCTGACGGTGGCCGCCCTCGTAGCACTCGGCTGGTACTACCTTCGTATCCCGAGCCAGCTCGGCGTCGGCCAATATCGACTCGTCGCCGAACTGCCGGCATCGGGAGGTCTGTATCGCACGTCCAACGTGACGTATCGGGGAATCCAGATCGGCCGGGTCACCAAGGTCGAGCCGACGGCACACGGTGTCCGGGCGACGCTGAGCATCGACAGCGGCTACAAGATCCCGATCGATGCGTCAGCCAATGTGCACTCGGTGTCGGCGATCGGTGAGCAGTATCTGGACCTGGTGTCCACCGGCAACCCGGGAAGGTTCTTCTCGCCCGGACAGACCATCACCAAGGGCACCGTGCCCAGTGAAATCGGTCCCGCGCTCGATGCCGCCAACCGTGGCTTGTCGGTGCTCCCCAAGCGCAAGATCGCATCACTGCTTGACGAAACGGCACAGGCGGTCGGCGGATTGGGGCCGGCCCTGCAACGACTCGTCGACTCGACGCAGTCGATCGTCGGTGATTTCCAGGCGAATATGTCCGACGTCGACGACATCATCCAGAACGCCGCACCGATCCTGGACAGCCAGGTGGACTCGAACGATTCGATCGCGCAGTGGTCGCACAACCTCAAAATCCTCACCGCCCAGACGGCGCAAACCGACCAGCAGGTCCACAGCATCCTGTCGAAAGCGGCGCCGACGGCCGATCAGGTCGCCGACCTGTTCAGCGACGTTCGCGAGTCGCTGCCGCAGACGCTGGCGAACCTGGAAGTGGTTGCCGACATGCTCAAGCGCTACAACAAAGGTCTCGAGCAGCTGCTGGTGTTCTTGCCGGAGATCGGTTCGGTCGCACAGACATTGGTCGCGTCCGCTCCGGGATCGGTGCTGTTGGGTCTCAACCTGTCGATCAACAATCCGCCGCCGTGCCTGACCGGATTCCTACCGGCATCGGAGTGGCGGTCGCCCGCCGAAACCAGCATGGCGCCGTTGCCGTCCGGAACGTACTGCAAGATTCCCCAAGACACGCCCGCCAACGTGGTGCGCGGTGCGCGCAACTATCCGTGTGTCGACGTCCCCGGTAAGCGCAGAGCCACGCCGCGAGAATGCCGCGACAACAAACCGTACGTGCCGCTGGGCACCAACCCGTGGTACGGAGATCCCAACCAACTACGGAACTGCCCGGCGCCGGGTGCTCGCTGCGATCAACCAGTCGATCCGGGAAAAGTGATACCAGCGCCCTCGGTCAACAACGGACTCAACCCGGCACCGGCGGATCGGCTACCTGCACCACCCGGGCCAGCCAACGATCCGCTGCAGCGACCCGGATCGGGCCACGTCCAATGCAACGGGCAACAGCCCAACCCGTGCATCTACACGCCGGCCAGTCCGACCGCGATCTATGTCCCGTCCAGTGGCGAAGTGGTGGGGCCCGACGGGGCCAAATACACCCTCGAGGATTCCCGCCACACCGGAGACAACGGGTGGAAGGACATGCTCGCGCCCGCCGGCTGAACCCCAACACCACGTCGCGCGGCGTGAGGACACCGGCAGCAGACTAGCCTCGGGCAACGTGACAACCGAGCGGGTGCCCGTCTACCTGAGCGGAGCGCCGCAAACGATGCTGGCGACGCTGTACGCCAAGGCGCTGGACGCCGACCTCGAGGAGCCGATTCTGGGCGATCGGTTCGCGAAACAGGTGGTCGAGCGCATCGACTACGACTGGCAGAAGACCACCATCACCCCGCGTAACTCGCTGGGGGTGACCACCCGCACGGCACACTTCGACGCCTGGACCAATCAATTCTTGGCCGCCCATCCGCGAGCGGTCGTGTTGCACGTGGGCTGCGGCCTGGACAGCCGGTTCTTCAGGCTGCAACCGGGCCCTGGCGTCGAGTGGTACGACGTCGACTTTCCAGACGTGATAGCGCTGTGCAAGGAATTCTTCCCGCTGCGCGGCAACTATCACCTCGTCAGCGCTGCGGTCACCGATCCGGCGTGGCTAGCCGACATTCCTGCCGACCGCCCGGCCCTGATGATCGGTGAAGGTCTGACCATGTACCTGCACGAGCGCGACGGCATCGCACTGTTGCGCCGGATCGTCGAACGCTTTCCGTCAGGTGAACTGCAATTCGACGCGTTCAGTCGGCTGGGCATCAAGTCGCAATGGATGAACGCGGTGGTGCGGCGCGCGGGAGCGACGTTGTTCTGGGGCATCGATGGCCCGGACGTCATCCTGCAGGCGGTACCTGGCACCCGCCTGCTGGCCTGGATATCGACCTTCGACTCCGACCCGTTCAAACGTGTGCCGGCCGCGTATCGAGTGATGGCGAGGGTCATGTCATGGGTGCCCGCTCTGCGGTACATGTCGCAGTACCACCGGTACGCATTTGGAAAAACGACCTGACTTCACCCGCGACGGGAATCTTGTGCGCCGGTGAGCGTTGAAGCTGCTATTCACACCTGAGGAGACGCCACCATGACCAGCAGGCCGGTTCTGGAACCCACCACCGAGCATCCGATCACGATCAGCCCTACCGCGGCGCGGGTTGTGGTCCGCGTCAACGGCGACATCGTCGCTGAAACACACGATGCACTCCAGTTGCAGGAGTCCACTTACCCTGCCGTGCAATACATTCCGTTCAAGGACGTCAAACAAGACCTGCTCACCCGGACCGACACCAGCACCTACTGCCCATTCAAGGGCGATGCCGGCTACTACAGCGTCACCACGTCGGCGGGCGATACCGTCGACGACGCGATCTGGACGTACGAGCAGCCCTACCCGGCGGTTGCCGCGATCGCCGGGCACGTGGCGTTCTATCCCGACAAGGCTGAGATCAGCGTCGAACCCGATTAGGGATTCGCCGGACCCAACACGTGTGCGGCCACCTGGGTGTCGCTGTATTCGCGCAACGACGCGATCAGTCCGTCCCTGGTCTCAAAGATGAAAACGGCGGGGCTGTGGTAGTGCCGGCCGTCGACCGTTTCGCCGTCGGCTTCCGCCTCGATCACCACGTTTTCGCCGTCGTTGAAGCATTGGATGAAATCCAGGCTCAGGTCGACAAGGCGCTTACGCCGCTCGACCTCATCGCGCAGCGTCGCCTTGTCAACCGTATCGCCGGTCACGATGCTCCAGTAGGTGAAGTCGTCACTCAGCAGCCCGAAGCATTCGTCGACGTCGCCGCCTTCGGACAGGCATTGCAAAAACATCCACGCCAGTTCGGCCTGAGGATCGTCGAACGGCGTGGTCATGCTGCGCCGCTTCTCAGCATCGCTGCGCTCTGCATCGTCGCCGGCGCGGTCATGCTGCGCCGCTTCTCAGCATCGCTGCGCTCTGCATCGTCGCCGGCGCGTGGTCACCTCGTCATCCTGCGCGGGAACCAGCAGCTGGTCAATCGTGTGTGCGGGATCATGCCCGGGCCCGTGCCGAACCTATGATCATCGGGATCGAGCAGTTGCGGCATCCGGCGGGAGCACATGGTGAGTAGCGCTCGCACGGTGACGTTTCCAGGTGTGGTGAGCCCGGCCATCACGCTCTTCCCGCTGCGTCGAGGCCCCGGCGATCCGTGCTTCCAGGTCGGCAACGATGGCGCCATCTGGCGAACGAGCCTGCTGAGCAGCGGGTCCGTCACCGCGCGTATCACCCGTGCGGCGGCCAACGCGGTGGATTGCACGGCCTGGGGGAGTGGCGCCGACGAATTCCTCGACGCTCTTCCGGCAATGCTCGGCGCCGACGATGATCCGTCGGATTTCACACCGGTCAACCCGATCGTCGTCGATGCGCAACGGCGGGTGCCGCACCTGCGACTCGGGCGCACTGGACACCTGTTGGAGGCGTTGATCCCGGCGATCCTCGAGCAACGGGTGCCGGGCAAAGATGCGTTCCGCGCCTGGCGCTTACTGGTGACCAAATTCGGCACGCAGGCGCCGGGACCCGCGCCCGCGCGGATGCGGGTGCCGCCATCAGCCGAGGTGTGGCGGCGCATCCCGTCGTGGGAATTCCACCGGGCCAACGTCGATCCGGGACGGGCCCGCACTGTCGTCAGTTGTGCGCAGCGGGGACCGTCGTTGGAACGCCTCACGTCATGGCCGGCTGCCAAAGCCCGCGAGGCTCTGACGTCGCTACCGGGAGTCGGGGTGTGGACGGCGGCCGAGACGGCGCAACGAGCGTTCGGTGATCCCGACGCGCTGTCGGTGGGCGACTACCACATCGCCAAGATGATCGGCTGGACCTTGCTGGGGCATCCGATCGTCGACGCCTACATGGTTGAGTTGCTCGAACCGATGCGGCCACACCGCCATCGGGTCGTGCGGTTACTGGAAGCCAGTGGACTTGCCTACGAGCCGCGTCGCGGCGCGCGCCTACCGGTGCAGGACATTCGCGCGCTATGACGTGCCCGGGGTTACTCCCCTCGGTCATCGGGTATGCGGCCCGAGACGTCTAGCGACGAATTCGAGGGGAATCCATGACGCAGTTCACCATCCCGGGCTTGACCGAAAAGCAGGGAATCAAAATCGCCGAGCTGCTGCAAAAGCAGCTGAGCACATACAACGACCTTCATTTGACCCTGAAGCACGTCCACTGGAACGTGGTCGGACCCAACTTCATCGGGGTGCACGAGATGATCGACCCCCAGGTGGAACTCGTGCGTGGGTATGCCGACGAAGTAGCCGAGCGGATCGCCACTCTGGGTGGGTCGCCGCACGGCACACCGGGCGCCATTCTCAAAGACCGCACCTGGGATGACTACTCCGTTGGCCGTGACGTCGTCCAGGCGCATCTGGCCGCACTGGATCTCGTCTACAACGGGGTCATCGAAGACACCCGCAAGGGCATCGCTGAAACCGACGACCTCGATCCGGTCACTCAGGACATCCTGATCGGCCATGCGGCCGAGCTGGAGAAGTTCCAGTGGTTTGTGCGGGCCCATCTGGAGAACGCGGGTGGCCAGTTGGCGCACAAGGGCTCGTCCACCGAACGCGGCGCGGCGAAAACCGCCCGGCGCAAGAGCTGAACGCGCCTTCGATTACGGGGTGATAGCGGCGGCGTGTAACCGCTCGGCTTGGGCGGTTTCCCGGTCGAGCCGCTGCGCCTCGTAGACGGACACTTTGGTGTGATGCATCAGCATTGATGCGATGCCGACCGCGATGATCGCCCCCGGCACGACGGAGAACGATCCGGTCATCTCGGCAACCATGATCAGGACGGCCAGCGGAGCGTGAGCGACGCTGCCGAAACACGCCATCATCCCCACCACGAGGAAGATGCCCGGGCCGGCGGGCACACCGGGCAGATGGAACATGTCGCCCAGCCGCCAAAGCGCCGCGCCGACGAATGCGGCGGATCCGGTGGAATTTTCGGTCCTGGGATCGTGATCGGGCAACCGTCGGGTTCGGTGCCTTCTGCCTTCTGCCTCCTGCGTCGCCGGAGACGTTAGCAGCGCATAGCACGGAATAAACGGACCGCAGTCCGGTTATATCTGGTAATCAAGTTGAAGGAGGCCCCAGATGCCCGCAGTCACCGCAGACACACTGACCCTGCCGCGGGTGTCCGCGGCAAGGCCGGTCGACACGGAACGTCCGGTCCGCTCGATCACCACCGGCCCGCGCGGCCATGAGGGCGAAGGGTTCCCGGTGGTCCGCGCATTCGCCGGCGTCAGCACCGCCGCGCTGGACCCGTTCGTGCACATGGACCAGATGGGCGAGGTGGAATATCAGCCCGGCGAGCCCAGGGGAACCGACTGGCACCCGCACCGCGGGTTCGAGACGGTTACCTACATGATCGACGGCCGATTCGCGCACCAGGATTCGCACGGCGGTGGCGGGCTCATCGCCGACGGTGCGACTCAATGGATGACGGCGGGTGCCGGCATCCTGCACATCGAGACGCCGCCGGCAGAACTCGTCGAGAGCGGCGGGATGTTCCACGGCATCCAGCTTTGGGTGAACCTACCGAAGAAGGACAAATTCGCTTCGCCTCGATATCAGGCCATCGAGGGCACCGATGTCGCACTGCTGTCCTCCGACGACGGCGGCGCACTCGTCCGCGTCATCGCGGGGCAGATCGACGGACACCGCGGGCCCGGCGTCACACACACTCCGATCACGATGGCGCATGCCACGATTCAGCCGGGTGCGCGGCTGAACATCCCGTGGAACCGTGACTACAACGCGCTCGTCTACGTTCTCGCCGGGCGCGGGTCCGTCGGCCCGGTCGCGCATCCGGTGCGGCAGGGGCAATTGGTGGTCCTCGGCCCCGGCGACCGGATAACGGTCAACGCCACGCCGTCGCAGGAGTCGCGCGTGCCCGCGCTGGAAGTGCTGATCCTGGGCGGCAAGCCGATCCGCGAGCCGGTGGTTCACTACGGTCCGTTCGTGATGAACACCAAGGCCGAGTTGATCCAGGCGCTCGACGACTTCCAGGCCGGCAAGTTCGGCAGCGTTCCGCCCGACGGCTTGATGCCGCACCGAACCCCGCCGCCACCTGCCAGCTAACAACTGGTTCGGCCGGATTTGTGATTTGTGGCACAATCCATCATGTGGTGCAGCCCGCGAGCCGGGGGCCGGGTCGCCCCCCCGCAGCGAAGGCGGCCGAGACGCGTAAGCGCATTCTGCGGGCCGCTCGCGAAGTGTTCAGCGAACGCGGATATGACGGGGCCACATTCCAGGCGATAGCGGTCCGGGCCGACCTGACCCGACCGGCGATCAATCATTACTTCGCAAATAAACGTGTGTTGTACTGGCAGGTGCTGGAGGACGCTAACGACGCCGTGGTCGCCGCGAGTACCCGGCGGGCACAGCGAGAGAGCACCCTGACGGGCCGGTTGTCCGCGTTCATCGAGGGCACGATCGAGGCAGAAATCGAAAAGAGCGCGGCGGCGGCGTTTTTGATCACCTCGACGTTGGAGTCGCAGCGCCACCCCGAGCTGAACCGATCCGGCGCCGACCCGGTGAGCACCACCCGGGAATTCCTGGTGCGGGCGATCGCAGACGCGGTCCAGCGCGGAGAGCTGGCTGCGGATACTGACTCCGCGGCGCTCGCCGAGACGCTGCTCGCGGTGTTGTTGGGCGTCGGTTTCTATGCCGGTTTCGTCGGGAGCCGCCACGCACTCGAGGCCATCGTCGACCAGTTGAAATTGTTGCTGGCCCACCGCCTAACCCGGCAGTACGAATAAGTCAGTGATGTAGCGCACACAACAGATAGTTCGCCTAAGTTATTAGGTATTATGGCGTTCGTTATGACTGATTTAGATGCCGTCAGCTCAACGCGTTCCGAAGGGGACAGCTGGGACATCACCGAAAGTGTCGGCGCTACCGCCTTGAGCGTCGCCGCGGCCCGCGCCCTCGAAACAGCCACGGCCGATCCGCTGATCCGCGATCCGTTCGCGTACGTGCTGGTCTCGTCGGCCGGGCAGCCGTGGGCGCGGTTGGCCAGTGACCTGGAATGGATCGGCGACGACGATCACGGACGGCGGGCCCATCGGCTGTCCTGCGATTACCAAGCTGTGCGCACGCATTACTTCGACACATACTTTGCCGAGGCCGTCGCTGCCGGGGTCCGGCAGGTGGTGATCCTTGCCGCGGGGCTTGACTCACGGGCTTTCCGACTGGATTGGCCCGCCGGCGCCACAGTCTACGAGATCGACCAGCCTCAGGTGGTGACGTACAAGACGACCACCCTGGAGTCAGCCGGTGCGGCTCCGACCGCCGATCGGCGCACCGTTGCGGTCGACTTGAGGGACGACTGGGCCGGCGCGTTGGCAGCTGCGGGTTTCGACCCCGGCCAACCGACCGCCTGGCTGGCCGAGGGTCTGCTGCCGTACCTACCGGCCGAGGCTCAGGACCGGCTGTTCGAGATGCTGACGGCGTTGAGTGCGCCGGGCAGTCGGGTGGCCGTCGAAGCCTTCAGCCTCGGCTCAGCCGACAACGAGCGACGCCGCACCGCGCGGCGGGCGCGTTTCGAGCGGATGCGTCAACGCCTTGGCCTGGACATCAACGTCGAAACTCTGACGTATCAGGAAAACGAGCGGGCCGATGCCGCGGAATGGCTGTCCGAGCATGGGTGGCGGGTGAGCGTGGTAAGCAACGCCGACGAGATGGCGCGACTGGGCCGGCCCATTCCCCCGGACCTGGCCGATGAGGCCTTCACCACGACGCTGCTGCGCGCCCGGCTCGCCGAAACTGATTGATCAGCACTTCTACATGCACGAGACAGGATCACGATGAGTGCCTTACGCAGCCATGACGACACCTGGGACATCGCCACCAGCGTGGGTTCCACCGCAGTGATGGTCGCCGCCGCGCGGGCCTTCGAAACCGACCGGCCGGATCCGCTGATCCGCGACCCCTACGCGAGGCTGCTGGTCACCGAGGCCGGCACGGGCGTGTGGGAGAGCATGCTTGACGACGCCGTCATCGCCAAGGTGGAGTCCCTCGACCCGGAGACTGCGGCGGTTTTCCAGCACATGCGCAGCTATCAGGCGGTGCGGACGCACTTCTTCGACGCCCACTTCGCCGGGGCGGTGGCCGCCGGCATCCGCCAGGTGGTGATCCTGGCGTCCGGCCTGGACTCGCGCGCCTACCGGCTGGACTGGCCGGCCGGCACCACGGTGTACGAGATCGACCAGCCCAAGGTGCTCGACTACAAGTCGGCGACGCTGGCCTCCCACGGCGCCGCGGCGTCCGCCGACCGCCGCGAGGTGCCGATCGACCTGCGCCAGGACTGGCCGGCGGCCCTGGTCGCTGAAGGCTTCGACCCGAAAGCGCCGACGGCGTGGCTGGCCGAGGGGCTGCTGATGTATCTGCCGGCCGACGCTCAGGACCGGCTGTTCACGCAGATCACCGAGTTGAGCGCGCCGGGCAGCCGGATCGCGGTGGAGACTGCTGCGAGCCACGCAGACGAGCGTCGCCAGGCGATGCGGGAGCGTTTCGAGCGGTTGGCCGCCGAAATCGGCATCGAGCGGAGCGTCGACATTCAGGACTTGATCTACCACGACGAGGATCGTGCGGTCGTCGTCGATTGGCTCAACGAGCATGACTGGCGGGCCACGGCACAGAACTCCGGAGACGAGATGCGCCGGCTGGACCGATGGGTCGAGGGCGTGCCGATGGGCGACGACAAAGACGCATTCTCACAATTCGTGACCGCCGAACGCGCATGAGTTCCAGCAGTCGCTCGGACGGCGACACCTGGGACATCGCGACCAGCGTCGGCGCAACCGCCGTCATGGTCGCCTCCGCGCGAGCCGCCGAGACGGCCGGCGAGCAGCCGCTGATCCGCGACGAGTTCGCGCAGATGCTGATCGACGGCCCTGAGCTTGCCGAACTGAACGCGAAAATGGCTACGACGTATGCGGCCGACCCGGAGTCGGAGACCGTCCGCCTGCACATGGTCAACTACCAGGCCGCACGCACGCACTTCTTCGACGCCTACTTCGCTGCGGCGGCAGCGGCCGGCATCCGTCAGCACGTGATCTTGGCGGCTGGCCTGGACTCGCGGGCTTATCGGCTGGACTGGCCGGCCGGGACCAGTGTGTACGAGGTCGACCAGCCCAAGGTGCTGGAGTACAAGGCCGCAACTTTGGCGGCCCATGGTGTCCAGCCGGTGGTCGACCGACGCGAGGTGCCGGCCGACCTGCGGTTCGACTGGCCGGGAACGTTGCGCGACAAGGGGTTCGATCCCACGCAGCGCACCGCATGGCTGGCCGAAGGCCTGCTGATCTTCCTGCCGGGTGAGGCCGAGGAGCGGTTGTTCGCCGACATCGACGCGCTGAGCGCGCCGGGCAGCCGGGCCTGCATCGAGGATTTCACCTTCGACGACGCGGCCCGCGAGGCCTACCAGAAACGCCGCGTCAAAGCCGACGAGCTTCGCCAACGGCTCGGTGATGAGAACGTCTTCGACCCCGGAGACCTGTGGTACACCGAGGACGAGCGCCGCGATCCGGCGGCCTGGTTCGCTTCGCACAACTGGCAGGTCGAAGCGGTGACCGGCCGCGACTACCTCACTCAAGTCGGTCGCCCGGCGCCGGAGGATCCGAACGTTGCAGAGACGTTCCAGGCCGCCTTCGTCTCCGCAGAGAAGCCGTGAGGTTGAGGTAGGTTCTCGCTGGGATTGGTAGATGGTGACGGCCTATAGCTGCACCCCTGCAGAATTCCCATCAAGATGGCGGATGGCTTCTTTTCATCTTCGTGGCGGAACTTTAGAACCGTGTGCAACTACGGCCACAGCACACGGGCCGCGCGCCGGCCGGTCACCCGCTGGCGCCGCTGACCAGGTCGGGTAGCGGCCGGTCTTCGAGGGTCTCGGCCTGCCCGGCGATCACTCCGGTCAGGATCGCCCGCGCCGTCGCGAGCAGTTCGGCGATGCGCGGCGAGGTCAACGCGTAGGTCACCGACAGTCCGTCGCGGCGGGCGACGACCAGACCGGCGCGGCGCAGGACCGCCAGCTGCTGGGAGAGGTTGGCTGGCTCAATCCCAATTTCGGGCACCATTTCCGAGACGGCGTGGTCGCGTTCGCTGAGCAACTCGAGCACCCGGATGCGTGCCGGGTGGCCCAGCGTCTTGAAGAAATCCGCCTTCATCCGGTACAGCGGCTGTCGCGATGCGTCTACCACGAGCTGTCCTCCGATATCGTCATGCGCGGCCGGTGTCCGCCTCGGCGCATGTGGGCGCCATGCTGGGCATCGTTACTTGCATACCTTAGCAATCTAGCAATAATACCTGCTTGTGAGCGTGATTCTGGCCGTGGTGCCCAGTCCCCAATGAGCCCCGCCGGGCGCCGGTGCTGGTTAGAGGTCGTTGCCGGCATAGGACTGGTTGAAGCTTTTATTGGTCAGCGGGAAGTCCGGGACGATCGTGTTTGCCATCGCAACTGGCAGCGCGGGCCAGTTGAACCAGGACGGGTCCACGACCTTGGATCGGGTGATGGTGCCGGTGGCGTCGAGTTCGACGCGGTGAACGATGGTCCCGCGCCACCCTTCGACGACGCCGACGCCGCTACGTGCCGCTGCGTGTCGTGGCGGTGGTGCGGTCGCGTGGTGGACGCGCCTGCCGGCGGCGTCAATGAGGTGACACGCCAATGCGGCCGAAGCGGCGAACTCGTCGCGGCGCACGGTATATCGGGCCAGCACATCCCCGGCGGTTGCGGTGATCGCGGTGACCGGCAGAGCCACGGTGGGATGCTCCAGGCGGGCGTCGGTAGCCACACCGCTGGCGCGGGCGACGTAGCCCAGGCAGCCCAGCTCGGCGGCCTGTTCGCCGCGCAGGACGGCGGTGCCGGCGAACCGATCGTAAATCCCCGCATTGCCCAGGGTCAGGGCGGCGACCTCGGCGAGGTCCGCGGCGATCGCCTCGAGTTCACCGGTGTCGGGCAGGGCGCGCAGCCCGACCCCGCCGGGGCGAATCGCGCCGCGCAACAGCCGGTGCCCGGTCACGGTGTCGTTGATCCGCAGGAGTTGTTCGCGGATCCGTTGAGCGTGGCTGTTGGCCAGCGCGAAGCCGACGTCGTTGGCCAGCGCCCCGAGGTCGGTGGCATGGTTGTAGAGCCGTTCCAGTTCGACCAGCAGCGCCCGGAGCCGGTGCACCTCGTCAGGAACAGTGATCCCGAGAGCGTCCTCGACGGCAAGGGCGTGCGCCAGAGCGTGGCCCGCGGAGGTGTCCCCACTGATCCGTTCGGCAATGTCAACGGCACCAGTCGCGGCGCGGCCCTGGAAGAGTTTCTCGATTCCGCGGTGGACGAACCACAGCCGGATTTTGAGCCGCAGAACGGTCTCCCCGACCACGGAGAACCGGAAATGCCCCGGTTCGATGAGCCCGGCGTGCACCGGTCCGACGGGAATTTCGTACACCCCGTCGCCGTCGACGGTAAGGAACGGGAAGTGGCCGCTGGCCGCGAAATCCGGTGGTGAACCGGCGTCGGCGCGCATCGGATGCCAGTCCTGCGGCCAGTGCGCGTGGCGCACCATTCGGCGCGGTCTTGGGTGCCCGACCAGATCAATTCCGTACAGGTCCATCATTTCCCGCTCGAAACGCCCCGCCGGGAACGACAGGTGCGCCAGGGACCGCAGCGCTGGGGTGTCGCGGGGCAGCGTCAGGACAAGTTCCTCGCGCCGATCCGGCATCCCGGCCAGGAACAGCGACACGATCCGGATCGCGTCGCCGTCATCGTGGCCGGCGACCAGCGCCAGCCGGTAACCCGCCGCCAGCAATTCTGCAGTCGCTCCGGGCCGTTCGTCAGCGCTGATGGTGCGGCTGCTCCGCTGCGCGCTCACCGCGGCACCACGAGTTGCTCGGCGGCGCTGTGCAACAGTGCCGTCACGGGTCCGGAGGCGACACCCAGCACCAGGCTGGCGACGACCCCGATCAGTAGGGCGACGGCGACGCTCACCGGCACCTGGATGGCAGGTGATCCTGGTGCCGGGGTTCCCAGCAGCACCTGTCCCGAATTGCGGACCAGCGCAGCGAACGCGATGACAATCAGCACCAGCGCGACGCCCAGCGGCCAGGCCAGCCGGGCATCGGTCATCGCGCGGGCGATGGACAGTTCGCTGGCGAACATCGCGAACGGTGGCAACCCGAGGAGTACCAACAGGCCGACAGCGAACGAGACGCCAATCAGCCGGGATCGGCGGAGGACGCCGGTGATGTCGACGATGGCGGTGGACTGGTGGGCGGCCTGCAATTGCCCGCCGGCCAGGAACAGCACGGTCTTGCCGACGCCATGGGCCAGGACGTGCAGCAGCAACGCGGCGATCGCGAGTGCGGTGCCGGCGGCGGCGGCGATCGCGATCAGTCCCATGTTCTCCATCGAGGAGTAGGCCAACATCCGTTTGAGGTCGGTGCTCACGGTCAGCAGCATCGCCGCGACACCGATCGTGGCCAACCCAACGGTGAGTAACCCCGCGCGCAGGAATCCGGTTCCGACGGCCGTGTCGATAATCGGCTTGATGCGCAGCAGGACTGAGAAGGCGACCGAGAGCAGCACACCGCTCATTAGCGCCGACACCGGGGCGGGTGCCTGGCTGTGCGCGTCGGCCAGCCAGGTGTGGAACGGGACCAGCCCGACCTTGGCGCCGTATCCGATGAGAACCAGTCCCGCGGCTAGCCGGGCGACGCCGGGATCCAGGCCGTGCGCGTGGGTGATGAGCACGTCGAGATCCAAGGCGTGGCCGCTGTCGGCGCCGGCGTGGCGGGCCGCGAAATACAGCAGGATGGTGCCTAGGAAAGCCATAGCGATCCCGACTGAGCAGATGATCACATATTTCCAGGTGGCTTCCAACGAGGTGCGGGTGCGGCGGTGCCCGACCAGGAACGCGGTGATCACGGTGGTCGCTTCGATCGCGACCCACGTGACACCGATGTTGTTGGCCGACACCGCCAGGACCATCGCGGCCAGAAACGCCGGGGTGAGCGTGCCATAGAGGCGGGCGCCCGCGGCGCCGGTGTGGCCGTGGTCGAGTTCAGCGTTAATGTAGCCGACGGCGGCCACCGTGCTCAGTAGGCCAACCGCACCGATGACGATCAGCATCACCGCTGACAAAGCGTCGGCTCGCAGCAGCCCGCCCGCGAGGATGTGCGAGGTCGTTCCCACTCGGCATGCCAACGCGACGCCGCAGCCCAGGATGCTCAGCGCCCCCATCACGGCCCCGACGGAGGTCCACCGTCGCCAGCCGGCCGCGGCGGTGATCGCCGCGGCTGCCAGCGGCACAAGGATCGGAGCGAGCAGCAGCAGTGTCATCAGTCGTGCAACTCGTGCAGGGCGTCGAGGTCGGCGCCGCCGAATTTGCGGCGCATCCGGCCGGTCAGGACGCCGATCACGATGACCGCGAACAGCACATCCAGGGAGGCGCCGAATTCAACGATCAGCGGCACCCCGGCCGTCAGCAGGAAGGCGGTTGCGGCGATCCCGTTGTCCAGCATCAGGAAACCGGCCGCTTGGGAGATGGCGTGGCGCCGGGTGACCATCACGAACAGTGCGATCAGGACCACCGCGAACGCGGCGGGGACCGCGCCGGTGGCGGCCCCGGGGTCGAGGTTTATCACCGGGCGGGCGACCGCGAACGCGATCACCGTCAGGGCCGCCGCGATCAGCAGGGAGGCGGTGGTGTTCACCAGTGGGGTGGCTTCGCGTTGCCCGCGTTGTTCGGCGCCCAGGGTGCGGTTCAGCAGCCATGGCAACAGGACGGTACGCAGAAGGGCGATGGCGGCGCCGACCACCATGAGGGTTGCATCGTGTTCGTGTATGCCGCGGATGACGGGGATCGCCGCGAGCGCGGCCCCCTGCCAGGCGAGTAGCCGGATAATCGAGCGCAGGTCGCGGCGCCACACGACCAGAACGGCGGCCAGCACCAGGGCGCCCGCGGCGAGGTCGATCACGCTTGCGAACGCGGCGTCGGTCATGGCGCGTCCCTCAAGACCGGGTGGTGAAGAAGTTGGCGGCGGTGACCGCGAGCAGCGCCAACAGGAACGACCCGGCGAGCAGCTCGGGCACCCGGAACAGTCGCAGCTTGGCCAGGAACACTTCGGCGCCGGCGAGCAGGATCGCCAGGACCGCGACTTTCGTCGCGACCGCGAGGATTCCGACTGCGACGTTCAGGGCGCTGGGATCTGGGCCGGCGATGCCCCACGGGATGAACAGGTTGCCCAGCAGCGCGAGCAGCACGGTCAGCCGCGTCCCGGACGCCCATTCGACCACTGCCAGGCGCGGTCCGGCGTATTCGAGGACCATCGCCTCGTGCACCATCGTCAACTCCAGGTGCGTGGCGGGGTTGTCGACCGGCAGCCGGCCCGTTTCGGCGATGATCACCACCACCAGCGCGACGAAGGCCAGCACCGCTGGCAGCGACACCATCTGCGCGGGGTTGGCCAGGGTATGGGCCACGATGGCGCCGAGATTGGAGGACCCGGTCGGGATCGAGAGCGCGAACACCGCCAGCAAGATGGTGGGTTCCACCAAGGCGGCGATGGTGATCTCCCGGCTGGCGCCCATCCCGCCGAACGAGGTCCCGGTGTCGATACCGGCCAGGGTCAACGCGACGGTTCCCACAAACAGCAGACCGACAACAGCGAACAGGTCGGCCACCGGATCCAGCGGCGAGCCGGTCGCGACCAGCGGCAGCACAGCGACGATGAGCAGGGTGGTGCCGGCCAGGACGGCCGGCGCGGCGGTGAACACCACGGTCGTGCCGTGTGGGGTGACCTGCTGTTTGCGGAGCTGTTTGCGCAAATCGCGCCACGGCTGGGCCACCCCGCCGCCGACACGACCCTCCAGTCGGGCCCGGACCTGGCGTGTCACACCGATCACCCAGGGCGCGCCGAGAGCGACGCCGGCGATCTGCGCGGCACCGGCCAGATACGACAAGGGGGTCATCGCGCGACCAGCAAGACGATCAGGACGCCGAGCGCCCCGTAGGCGAGGTAGAGATGGACGCTGCCGGTGTGTGCACGGCGAACACCGTTGGCGCACAGCGTGACTGCCCGGATCACCGGGGTGTACACCAGGTCCTGCACCGCGTCGCCGATACGGGCGCGGTAGGCGACTGCGGCCACCAGATATTGCGACTCCTCGAACGGAGTGACCTCGATGTCGGTGTCCGGGCGCAGCACGTCGTCGAACACCCTCTGCAGCGGCTCGGCGAACGAGGTGGCCGTGTACTGCATCCGCGCGGTGAGATCATCAGCGCCGCATGCCCATAGCGGCAACGCCACCGGCGGGGGGCGCCGCCGTGATCCCCACCGGGATGCGCCGAGGGCGACCAGCACTGCGATGACCAGGAAGACGGCGATCAGGCCGGGCGCTATCGATCCGGCCAAGCCAGGCAGGTGCAGGACGGTGCCCATTCCGGAGAGGTCGGCGTGCGCAGCGGCCGGCACCGCGACCAGCACCCGGCGCAATGGTGTCGTAAGCACGCACGGCGCGACGGCCAGCACCACACAGGCGACGGCGGGCGCGACCATGCCGATCAGCATGCTGGCGGGCGCCTCTCGCGCGTCGGCGGCGGCATCGGAGCGAGGCCGGGCCAAAAAGCCGATGCCGAACGCCTTCACCATTGCCGCCACCCCGAGTCCGGTGGTTAGCGCGACCGCGCCGAGTACCAGCGGAGTGGCCAGCGCAACAACGGTGGAGGGGTGGGGTGCAGCGTGGATCAGCGATTGCACCAGCAGCCACTCGCCGACAAACCCCGCACCCAGCGGCAGTCCGGAGGCGCCCAGCGCGGCGACCCCGAACATGATCGTGGTGGCCGGCATGCGGCGGGCCAGACCGCCGAGGCGGTCCAGGTCGCACAGCCCGGTGGCGGCCAGCACCGACCCGGCTGCCAGGAACCCGAGGCATTTGAACGCGGCGTGACCCACCAGATGCAGCAGCGCCGCGGCCATCGCAACGGTGGCCGCTGACGTTGCGCCCGTGGCCGCCAGCAGGGTGGCGGCGCCGAGCGCGACGGCGATCAGCCCCATGTTCTCCACCGTGGAGTAGGCGAGCAGCCGTTTGAGGTCGGTGGCCACCGATGCCTGCAGCACCCCATAGACGGCGGACACCGCGCCGATGACCAGCAGAGTCACCCCCCACCAGCGGGGTCCAGGCCCGAGCAGCTGCAGGTCGATGCGGATGATGCCGTAGATCCCGAGGTTGACCATGGCCGCGCTCATCAGCGCCGAGACGGGGCTGGGCGCCTCGGGGTGCGCACGCGGCAACCAGGCGTGCAGCGGCAGCAGCCCGGCCTTGGAGCCGAAGCCTGCCAGCGTGAGGACGAATACGGCAGTGCGGGCAGCGGCGGGGACGGCCGACAGGTCGGCGAAACGGTCGGCGCCACCGGCCGCGGACAGCACCATGAGGCCGAGCAGGATCGCGACGAACCCGAGTTGGGTCATCACCGCGTAGAACACCGCGGCCTGGCGCACCGCGGGCCGGGCGTGCTGCGCGGCCACCAGGATCAGCGACGCGGCCGCCATCAGTTCCCACGCCAGCAGGAACGTCGACACCGACGCCGCCGCCGGCACCAGCATCATCGCCGCCACGAACAGCGGCAGTACCGACAGCGGGACGGCACCTAGTTGCTCGCGGCGCGCATACCCGATCGCATACACCCCGACCGGGACCGCGACCGCACCGGTCAACGCGATGAAGAATCCCCCTAGGGGATCCAGCTGCAGCGACACACCGATCAGCGGAACCAGCCAGCCGATCTGCACCGATCGGGGCGGCCCCAGCATCCCGGCCATCCCGACCCCGAAGCCGACGACCCCTAGGACCGAGGTCAGGATCCCGGCAGCGACCGCACCGAACGCGTTATGGCGCGCCATCACCGGATCGGCGTCGGATGGCGCGTCGAGGGTGAGGGTCACCGCCCGGTCACCGACCGCAGCGCGGACACAATCTGGGTGGGGGTCGGTGGGCAGCCCGGGATTTCGATGTCGACCGGTATCACGTCCCCCACCGCACCGACCACGCCGTAGGCGTCGGCGAACACTCCTCGGTTCAGAGCGCAGTCACCGCAGGCGATCACCACCCGCGGTGCCGGTGTCGCCTCGAGGGTGTTGCGCAACGGTTGGGCCATGTTGCGGGTCACCACACCAGTCACCAGCAGTGCGTCAGCGTGCCGCGGCGACGCGACCAGGCGGACGCCGAAGCGTTCGGCGTCGTAAACCGGGCCAAACGCCCCGGAGATCTCCACCTCGCAGCCGTTGCATGACCCGGCGTCGACGTGGCGTATTTGCAGCGATCCCGCCACCCCGGTGGGGGCCCCGACCGACGCCGGGGGCGCGTCGCCGGCCGGCTCGGTGATGCGGCCCACCGCGGCGATCTTGGCGATCCAGCCCCTCACGTATCGGCCGCCGAACGTTCCAGGGCACCAGCCTGTTCACTGTGCAGTTCCAGGATTGGGATCCGTCCCGGATGGGCCAGCGTCTTGACGACGTCCGCCTTCAGCGAGGACAGCGGCTCCACCACCCGACGCCCCCTGACGACTCATTTAACCCGTAATCCTTTAATTAAAAAATTTAGCAGATATGCATGCACCGCCCTCGCGTATCAGTCCCGGGTAAACGCCTCGTGCGGCCAGTGGAGGACAACCCATGCCAATAAAGAGACAGACGAACCAGATGAGAGTTACCGACACTCAGAATGAGACCTTGCAACGGCCGCTCGCGCGTTCGGCGGTAAGCGCCTGCGATAGCTGAGGGCACCTGTTGCCCAACCGGGTGGTTGATTAGGATTGGGTTTTCGCCGGTCGAGGAAGGGAATCCCCATGACCACCGAAGCCACCCACATCACCGCTCACCCCGCGGACACGACCGCGGCACCCGGCCCCGACATCGCCAAGACGGTCGCACGGCTACGCCAGACATTTGCCACCGGCAGAACTCGCAATCTCGAGTGGCGCAAGGAACAGCTGCGCGCGCTCGGACGGCTGCTGGTCGAGAACGAGACCAAAATCGCTGACGCCCTCGACAAAGACCTGGGGCGTTCGCCCTTCGAGGCTTGGCTTGCCGACGTCGCCAGCACCAGCAGCGAGACTGCGTACGCGGCGAAGAACGTGGGTAAGTGGGCGAAGCGCCGCCACCATCGGCTGGAGCTTTCGCAGCTGCCTGGCCGAGGCTGGGTGGAGTACGAGCCGTACGGCACGGTGCTGATCATCGGCGCGTGGAACTTTCCGTTCGCGCTCACACTGGGTCCCGCCGTCGGCGCCATCGCCGCCGGAAACACCGTGGTACTCAAGCCGTCTGAGGTGGCGCCCGCGTCGTCGGCACTGATGGCCGAGTTGGTGCCGCGCTACCTCGACAACGACGCGATCGCCGTCATCGAGGGCGATGGCGGCGTCAGCCAGGAGCTCATTGCACAGGGCTTCGACCATCTGCTGTTCACCGGCGGCACCGAGATCGGGCGCAAGGTCTACGAGGGCGCGGCGTCCCAGCTGACTCCGGTGACGCTTGAGCTCGGCGGTAAGAGTCCGGTCATCGTGTCGGCTGACGCCGACATCAAAGTCGCCGCGAAGCGGATCGCGTGGACCAAGCTGATCAACTCGGGGCAGATTTGCATTGCGCCCGACTACGTCCTGGCTGAGGCTCCGATCCGCGACCAGCTAGTCGACGAGATCAAGAAGGCGGTCGCCGGGTTCGAGGCGGAGAACGCCACCGGCGGTAAGCGGATCGTCAATGAGCGACACTTCAACCGGCTCACGACCGCACTCGCCGCGACCAAGGGCGACGTCGCCGTCGGCGGCGGTTCGGATGCGTCGAGCCTGAGCATCCAGCCGACCGTGGTGGTCGACCCCGCGACCGACGAGCCGCTGATGACCGACGAGATCTTCGGCCCGATCCTTCCAATCGTGACCGTTCAAAACCTCGACGAGGCAATCAGATTCGTGAACGCGCGACCCAAGCCGCTGGCCGCTTACCTGTTCACCAAGGCCAAGGCCGTGCGTGAACGGGTGATCAACGAGGTGCCTGCGGGCGGGATGCTGATCAATCACCTGTTGTTCCACTTCGCCACCCACAAACTGCCATTCGGCGGCGTCGGCCCGTCCGGTCTGGGCGCCTACCACGGCAAGTTCGGGTTCGAGGAGTTCAGCCACCGCAAATCGGTGTTGACCAAACCGACCCGACCCGACGTCAGCGCCATGTTCTACCCGCCGTATACAGAGAAGGCTTGGAAGCTGGCCCGCAGGCTGTTCTAGAGTTTGCCGGCCCGGTTGAAGCTGTTGGTTATTGAGGATCGAGAGATAGGAAACCCATGCCCGGAGTGCAGGATCGCGTCATTGTCGTCACGGGAGCGGGCGGCGGCCTGGGCCGCGAGTACGCCCTGACGCTCGCCAAGGAAGGCGCCAGCGTCATTGTGAACGACCTCGGCGGTTCCCGCGACGGCACCGGCGCCGGACACAACATGGCCGATCAGGTGGTCGACGAGATCAAGGCCGCCGGCGGCCGCGCCGCCGCCAACTACGATAGCGTCGCCGAGCCGGAGGGCGCGGAGAACATCATCAAGACCGCTCTCGATGAGTTCGGCAAGATCGACGGTGTGGTGAGCAACGCCGGCATCCTGCGTGACGGCACCTTCCACAAGATGTCGTTCGAGAACTGGGATTCCGTGCTGAAGGTGCACCTCTACGGCGGCTACAACGTAATCCGCGCCGCCTGGCCGCATTTCCGCGAGCAGAGCTACGGTCGCGTGGTCGTCGCCACCTCCACCAGCGGGCTGTTCGGCAACTTCGGTCAAGCCAACTACGGCGCAGCCAAGCTCGGACTGGTCGGCTTGATCAACACGTTGGCCCAAGAGGGTGCCAAGTACAACATCAAGGCCAACGCGCTGGCGCCGATCGCAGCCACTCGGATGACCGAGGACATTCTGCCGCCCGAGGTGCTCAAAAACCTGACGCCGGATTTCGTCGCGCCGGTGGTGGCCTACCTGTGCACCGAAGAGGTGCCCGACACCGATTCGATCTTCATCGTCGGCGGCGGCAAGGTGCAGCGCACCGCGCTGTTCCAGAACGAGGGTGTCACGTTCAAGACGCCGCCGACCGTCGACGACATCGCCTCGCACTGGGGCGAGATCGATGACCTGTCTGCCGCTAAACAGGCCAACTTCTCGATCCGGTGATCGCTGATTCATGAAAGCCTGTGTTGTACAGGAACTTTCAGGACCATCAGGTCTCGTCTACACCGACGTCGACGACGTCGTCGGAAACGATGACGTCGTGGTCATCGGCGTCCGCGCCGCCGGAGTGTGCTTTCCCGACCTGCTGCTGAGCAAGGGCGAGTACCAGCTCAAGTTGCCGCCACCGTTCATTCCGGGCATGGAGGCCGCCGGCGTGGTGGACTGGGCGCCGGAGGAATCCGAATTCGCGGTGGGAGATCGGGTTTCGGCGTTCGGGGTGCTGGGCGGCTT
The DNA here is from genome assembly GCA_963760095.1 of uncultured Actinomycetota bacterium. Lineage (GTDB taxonomy): Bacteria > Actinomycetota > Actinomycetes > Mycobacteriales > Mycobacteriaceae > Mycobacterium. The sequence goes on from CAVXBT010000001.1 coordinate 56,373, forward strand.
CGCCGAACAGGTGATCGCTCCGGTGGCCAACGTGACCCGCACGCCTGCGGAACTCGACGACGCCGAAGCGGTATCGCTGCTGGTGAACTACAACACCATGTACTTCGCGCTGGCGCGGCGGGCTGCTATGCGGCAGGGCGACAGCGTGCTGGTGTTGGGGTCGGCAGGTGGTGTGGGCACCGCGGCTATCCAAGTAGCCAGGGCGATGGGTGCGAGCAAGGTCATCGCGATGGTGCACCGCACCGGCGCAACCGATTTCGTCGAGTCACTGGGCGCGGACTTGGTGTTGCCACTGACCGACGGGTGGGCTCAGGCGGTCCGCGACCATACCGACGGTCGAGGTGTGGACATCGTGGTCGACCCGGTCGGTGGCCAGGCCTTCGACGATGCCATCCGGGTGCTGGCCATCGACGGCAAGCTGCTGGTCATCGGTTTCGCCGCAGGTGCTATTCCGACGGTCAAGGTCAACCGGCTGCTACTACGCAACGTCGGCGTGCTCGGTGTCGCCTGGGGCGAGTATCTGCATCAGGTGCCCGGCTCGGCGGGGCTGTTCTCCTTCGGTCTCAACCAGCTGGTAGCAGCTGGCTTGAAACCACCACCGCCGCAACGGTATCCGCTGTCGCAAGGACGTGATGCGCTGCAGGCCCTGGCCGACGGTGGGGTGTTCGGCAAGGTCGTGTTGGAGCCGTAGAACAGGCTCAGCCGTCGAGTTACGGGATGAGGCTCGCGAGATCGCTAAGGCTACTTGCGTTACGCGCGCCGCTGATGATGCTGATGATGACCGGCAAGACGAACGTACGCCCAGTTGATAACCCAGCCGTGACCGATCGCGATAAGCACTAGGCCGAGGATGAAAACGATATAACCCAGAAGTGGACGGTCCTCGCTTAGGCGCTTGCCCCACAGCGAGCCAGCTGCGCCAGCTAGACCTATCGGGAACCACCAAAAGGGGTGTCGCCTGAGGAAGCTCAACGAGCTGGTTTCGTCTGGCATTTCTGTTGCCGTCGTAATTTACGGTGCGGTTTCGGTGCAGGGGTCATTTCCGGGTGAGGACGAACGCCTCTATGTGGCGATCGCCGGCCCGTACTTCGTACTTGGCCCAGCCTGGATACAACTCAACGCCTTTGGCCCAGATCTCGTCGCGCTCGCGGGGTGTGGCGGGTCGGGCGGTCGCATGCCAGGTATTACCGTCGACAGATACCGTGGCCTCTGGGTTGGTCTTGAGATTGTGGTACCAGGCCGGGTGTTTTGCGCCGCCCCAGTTGGATGCGATGAGAGCTAGGCCGTCGGGATGCGGGATTCCGTACACCGCGACGGTGCGGGGCTCCCCCGACTTAGCGCCCTTAGTGGTGAGGATGACCGTTGGAACGCCGGTTACGGTCCCGGCGAAGCTGCGCCTGCCGCCGGTGAACTTAATGATGAGTTGGTCGAGGCGGTTTGCGGTTGGGCGGAGAAGCGCGACCCCCACTTTCGTGGCGGCAAAGGTGCGCATCGCCCGGTGGAACGTGTTGGCATCGTCAAAGGACCGAGCTGACATGATGTTCATTCTAAGGAGGGTTTATCCCGGTCACCCCTAACAGTTTGTTAAGGACGAAAGGCGGGAGACCCGCGAAGGCGGGAGAGTGATATGTGGTCGTGCTCGCATCGTCCCAGATAATTTGTAGGTCTTCTTGTGCACGGGAGGCGTATTTTACCGTCTCGACCCAAGATGTAGCCGGGCCTGAACTCAGCTTAATGCCGAACGTGGCGGTGATGACGGTGCCACCGTCGGACACGGCCTGAAAAATAAAGTATTCGCCATCGTCCACACCCAAGGTTATTGGTAACACGTCATAATGAAGTGCCATTTTCTCTCCCGGAGACGAACGAAATTACTTTTTGAGGGTGGGACAGCACCCGAGACCTGATTATGCTCGCGGGAGCACCGTTGTGAGGGGCGATTCCGTCGATTGTGCGGTGCCGCTATCGCGGTGCAGGACGCACCTCCCGCCGACCCGATCGTTGCATCTCTCAGTGACCACCTGGTTCAGGCCGTGATGGATTACGCGTATTTTGGGGCGCCGGTTTCAAGGCTGCAGACCGTGCTGGCCGGCTATCACGATGGCTGTCGACGCTATCAAGGCCGATGAAATATTGAAGAGCCTTAAGCCTGGAAAAGACTTGTGACATAGGTACCCGCCATGGGCCGCGCACCGCTATTTGCCGTGCCCCGCCGTAGGCCGCTGCTGAATGTCACACCGCACCATTCTTGGTGCAAAACGCATGATCGCACGACGGGCCGCCACCTTTAATGGCCGCCGCCGTGTAGGCAGTTCCCCGGAAGGAACGGGTCACGCGCTCGTCTGCGCTGCCTTCCCAGTTTTCGACGTGGACTGCGCCGGGCGGGAGCGGGATGGGGGTAGTGGTCATTGCTGTGTCTCCAATCGGGTATTGGAGCCAGCTGAAGCAGTTGCACGAATCTTGCATGCCAGCACATATGCGCTGCTCAGATGGTCACCGGTCAGCCCCTTGCCGGCACCGGCTTCCAACTCTAAGGCTGAACTGTGGACAACTAGCCGAGCAGCGCGTCGCGCAGCCGGGTCACGTCGGACGCCGTAATGCCGGCACTGCGGAAGTAGCCGTCGAGCGAGCCAAAGTTGTCGTCGATGGTCCGCCGTGCCGCATCGAGGTATTCCGCGCGGACGCCGAGCACCTCCTCGGACAGCCGCGCCTCGGTGAACGAGATCAACTCCGGTGTCACTTCGACGTCTGACCGCTGCCGGACGGCGTCCAGAATCCGGGCTCGCAGCTGGGGGACCGCCTGGTTGCTGCCCAGGAAATCCGCCACGATCGCGTCCCGCTCGACGCCGGCGGCTTCCAGCACCAGCGCCACCGTAAAGCCGGTGCGGTCCTTGCCGGCGAAACAATGGGTGAGCACCGCGCGCCCGTCGGCCAACAGGCTCACCACGCGGTGCAGGGCCTGCTGCGCGCCGGGGTAGGTGGGGAACCTGCTGTACTCGTCGACCATGTAGCGGGCGGCCGCCACGCTGGCCGGTTCGTTGTCGGGCTTGTCTTCCAGGAGCCGCTTGAACGCGTGCTCGTGGGGCGCTTCGCCGTCCGGGTTCTCCTCGTCGGGTTCCAGGTCCGGGATGGGCAACAGGTGGATGTCGACGCCGTCGGGCACCAGGCCAGGGCCGTGGCGCTGCACTTCGCGGCGTGATCGCAGGTCGGCGACGTCGGTGATACCCAGCCGGCGCAGCTCGTCGCGGCCGTCATCGCCGAGCTCGCTCAGTTCGCCGGAACGGAACAGCCGTCCCGGTCGTAGCACGCCGGTGCTGTCGGCAACGTCGCGAAAGTTCCAGGCCCCCTGCAGATCCCGCACACCGGTCGCCATCTCAGGTGACCGCCGCAGCGAAAGCGCTTTTCTCCCGGCCGATCTCAGCGCGCGCGATGGATCGCATGTGCACCTCGTCGGGTCCGTCGAAGATGCGCATAGCGCGATGCCAGGCGTACATCCTGGCAAGCGCGGTGTCTTCACTGACTCCCGCGGCGCCATGGACCTGGATGGCGCGGTCGATGACATCGCACGCCACCTGCGGCGCTACCGCCTTGATCTGCGAGACCAGCAGATGGGCGGCCCTGTTGCCGTGCTGGTCGATGGTCCACGCGGCCTTCTCGCACAACAGCCTGGCCTGGTCGATCTCGTTGCGGGACTTGGCGATTGCCTGCTGCACCAAGCCTTGGTCCGCTAGCGGCCGGCCGAATGCAATCCGGGTGTTGGCGCGGTGCACCATCAGGGCCAGCGCACGTTCGGCCCCACCGAGCGCGCGCATGCAGTGGTGGATGCGTCCCGGCCCCAGCCGGGCCTGGGCGATGGCGAAGCCGGAACCCTCTTCGCCGAGCAGGTTGGTGGCCGGAACCCGGACGTTGTCGTAAATGATTTCGCAGTGCCCGGGCTGGTCTTGGTAACCGAAAACCGATGTCGAGCGGACGACGGTCACGCCCGGCGTATTGACCGGTACCAACACCATGGACTGCTGCTGGTGGCTTGCCGCCTCCGGATTGGTGCGCCCCATCACGATCAGGATCTTGCAGCGCGGGTCCGACGCCCCAGACGTCCACCACTTACGTCCGTTGATCACGTAGTCGGCGCCGTCGTGGACGATGGAGGTCTCGATGTTGCGGGCGTCGCTGCTGGCGACCGCCGGCTCGGTCATCGAGAAACCGCTGCGGATCTCGCCGTTGAGCAGCGGCTCCAGCCACTGCTTGCGCTGCTCCTCGGTGGCGAACAGGTGCAGGGTCTCCATGTTGCCGGTGTCAGGTGCCGCGCAGTTGAGGGCCTCGGGCGCGATCTCCAGACACCACCCGGTCAGCTCGGCCAGCGGCGCGTACTCCAGGTTGGTCAGGCCCGACGCCGCCGGCAGGAAGAGGTTCCACAGGCCGGCCGCTTTGGCCTTGATCTTCAGTTCCTCGATGACCGGCGGCACGGTGTGGTCGTTCGGGCCGGCCTCCTCGCGGTACTTGTCGTAATCGGCCTCGGCCGGAAAGACGTAGTCGGTCATGAATTCGGTCAGCCGCTTGTGGTAGTCACTGGCTTTGGCCGACATCGCGAAGTCCATGCCCGTCACGATAAGCCACCGGCCTATCAGCCGACGGCGCAGGATGGACGTCATGACCGAGGCACATCCGCCGCTCCCCCCGTTCACCCTCGAAACGGCGATCCAGAAGGTTCAGGCCGCCGAGGACGCCTGGAACACCCGCGACCCCGAACGTGTCAGCCGGGCTTATACCGACGACTCGCAGTGGCGCAACCGGGGCGAGCGCATCGTCGGCCGCGACCAGATCGTGGCTTTCCTGACCCGGAAATGGGAGCGAGAGCTCGACTATGCGCTGCGCAAGAGCCTGTGGAGTTTCCACGACAACCGCATTGCCGTCCGGTTCCAGTACGAGTCCCACGATGCTTCCGGGCAGTGGTGGCGCAGCTACGGCAACGAGTTGTGGGAGTTCAGCGAAGCCGGCTTGATGGCCCGGCGCGAGGCCAGCATCAACGACGTCGCCATCGACGAGTCGCAGCGCCGCTACTTCGGGCCACGTCCGGAGACCGAACACGGCCGCGACTTCCCGCTCTGGTAGCGGGCCCTCAGAGCGAGCCGGGCCATCACGCTAGGGTTGGTGCCGGTCTACCGGGGTAGGGAGCACAAGGAAGTAGATGTACGCGTCATGACAGAAACGCAGACGACGGTGGGGGTGGTTGCCGAGTCGGGTGCCGACGAGCGACGGGTCGCGCTGGTGCCGAAGGCGGTCGGCCCGCTGGTGAAAAGCGGGGTCGCGGTCGTCGTGGAGTCGGGTGCCGGCGAGCGTGCGCTGCTTCCCGACGAGCTGTACACCGAGGCCGGGGCCACCATCGGTGATGCGTGGACGGCCGACGTCGTCGTCAAGGTCGCACCGCCGACCGCGGACGAGGTCGGCCGATTGCGCAGCGGCCAGACATTGATCGGTTTCCTGGCGCCCCGCAATGCCGAGAATTCGATCGGCGCGCTCAAGCAGGCCGGCGTGCAGGCGTTCGCCTTGGAGGCCATTCCGCGAATCTCGCGAGCGCAGGCGATGGACGCGTTGTCGTCGCAGGCCAACGTCTCCGGATATAAGGCGGTGCTGCTGGCGGCCTCGGAGTCGACCCGGTTCTTCCCGATGCTGACGACGGCTGCCGGCACGGTGAAGCCGGCCACCGTGCTGGTGCTCGGCGTCGGAGTGGCGGGGTTGCAGGCGTTGGCGACGGCTAGACGGCTGGGGGCACGCACCACCGGCTACGACGTCCGCCCCGAGGTGGCCGACCAGGTCCGCTCGGTGGGCGCGCAGTGGTTGTCGCTTGGCGACAAAGATGTGGCTGCGGCGGGCGAGGGCGGATACGCCCGCGAACTCAGCGAAGACGAGCGGGCCGAGCAGCAGAAGGCCCTCGAACACGCGATCAGCGGGTTCGACGTGGTGATCACCACGGCGCTGGTCCCGGGCCGGCCGGCGCCCAAGCTGGTGACCGCCGCCGCGGTGGAAGCGATGAAGCCCGGCAGCGTCGTCGTCGACCTCGCCGGGGAGATGGGCGGCAACTGCGAATTGACCGAACCGGGCCAGGTCGTCGTCAAGCACGACGTCACGATCGCCTCGCCGCTGAACCTGCCGGCGACCATGCCCGAGCACGCCAGCGAGCTGTACAGCAAGAACATCACGGCGCTGTTGGACCTGCTGGTCACCGACGGCAAGCTGGCTCCGGACTTTGACGACGAAGTCGTCGCAGAATCGTGCGTCACGCGCGAGACGGGCGCCGGCGACGATGCAGAGCGCAGCGATGCGGTGGGGGCACCTCCCGCTAGCGGGGGAGAGCGGCGCGAGACGGTCGGGGGGGACTAGATGTACGACGAGCTATTGGCCAACCTGGCGATCCTGGTGCTGTCCGGCTTCGTCGGGTTCGCGGTGATCTCCAAAGTGCCCAACACGCTGCACACGCCGCTGATGTCGGGGACCAACGCCATCCACGGCATCGTCGTCCTCGGCGCACTGGTGGTGTTCGGCGAGGTCGAACACCCGTCGCTGGCAGTGCAGATCATCCTGTTCGTGGCGGTGGTGTTCGGCACGCTCAACGTCATCGGTGGCTTCATCGTCACCGACCGGATGCTGGGCATGTTCAAGGGCAAGAAGAAGCCCGCCAAGGCCGAAGAGGTCGCCAAATGAACTACTGGGTGGTCGGCCTCTACGTCATTTCGTTCGGGCTTTTCATCTACGGCCTTATGGGCCTGACCGGCCCCAAGACGGCGGTGCGGGGCAACCTGATCGCTGCGGTGGGCATGGCCCTCGCCGTCACGGCGACGCTGATCAAGATCCGCCACACCGACCAGTGGCCGCTGATCGTCGCCGGGCTGGTGGTCGGCGTCGTGCTGGGCGTTCCGCCCGCGCGGCTGACCAAGATGACCGCGATGCCGCAGCTGGTGGCGTTCTTCAACGGCGTCGGCGGCGGCACCGTCGCGCTCATCGCACTCGCGGAATTCATTGACACCAAAGGCTTTTCGGCGTTCCAACACTACGAGTCGCCCACCGTACACATCGTGGTCGCTTCGTTGTTCGCCGCGATCATCGGGTCGATCTCATTCTGGGGCTCGATCATCGCGTTCGGCAAGCTGCAGGAGATCATCTCCGGTTCTCCGATCGGTTTAGGCAGGGCACAGCAGCCGGTCAACCTGCTGTTGTTGGTCGCCGCCGTGACCGCCGCGGTGGTCATTGGCCTGGACGCACATCCCGGCACCGGCGGGGTCTCGCTGTGGTGGATGATCGGCCTGCTGGCCGCGGCCGGTGTGTTGGGCCTGATGGTGGTGTTGCCGATCGGCGGTGCCGACATGCCGGTGGTCATCTCGCTGCTCAACGCGATGACCGGGTTGTCTGCCGCAGCCGCGGGCTTGGCCTTGAACAACACCGCGATGATCGTCGCCGGCATGATCGTCGGCGCCTCGGGATCGATCCTGACCAACCTGATGGCCAAGGCGATGAACCGCTCCATCCCGGCGATCGTCGCCGGGGGATTCGGCGGCGGTGGCGTGGCCCCCAGCGGCGACGCCGGTGGCGACAAGACCGTCAGGGCCACCTCGGCCGCCGATGCCGCGATTCAGATGGCCTACGCGAACCAGGTGATCGTCGTGCCGGGCTACGGATTGGCCGTCGCGCAGGCCCAGCACGCCGTCAAGGACATGGCGGCGTTGTTGGAGGACAAGGGTGTGACGGTGAAGTACGCGATCCACCCGGTTGCTGGCCGGATGCCGGGCCACATGAACGTGCTGCTGGCCGAGGCCGAGGTCGACTACGACGCGATGAAGGACATGGACGACATCAACGACGAGTTCGGCCGCACCGACGTCGCGATCGTCATCGGCGCCAACGACGTCACCAACCCGGCGGCCCGCAACGACGCGTCCAGCCCGATCTACGGCATGCCGATCCTCAACGTGGATAAGGCCAAGTCGGTGATCGTCCTCAAGCGGTCGATGAACTCCGGGTTCGCGGGCATTGACAACCCGTTGTTCTACGCGGACGGCACCACAATGCTGTTCGGGGACGCGAAGAAGTCGGTGACGGCTGTCGCAGAGGAACTGAAGGCGCTCTAGACGGGCGGGTACGCCGGCGGCGGGTAACCCTGGCCGTCGGTGACTCCGCGCAGGCCCCACGGCAAGTACTTGAAATAGAACTCGATTTCGTCGGAAAAGTCGTAGCTGGGATCGGGATCTGGATTCATCTGACCACCTTCTCGACTCGCGACGTGCTTCCTGACGAAGTCTAGTCCTACCGGGCATCGCGCAACAGTGAACAACCGTCTTGCCTAGACTACCCAACTAGTTGATTGACACCGGGCGTGTCCCGGCCTGCCGATAGCGAGTAGACATGCCATCCGAGAACGGGCTCTCCCGCCGCGAGGAACTGCTGGTCGTTGCCACCAAGTTGTTCGCCGCACGCGGCTATCACGGCACCCGGATGGACGACGTCGCCGACGTGGTCGGGCTCAACAAGGCCACTGTCTACCACTACTACGCGAGCAAGTCGCTGATCCTCTACGACATCTATCAGCAGGCCGCCGAACGCACGCTGGCCGCCGTGCACGACGACCCGTCGATGTCGGCGAGGGAGGCGCTCTACCAGTACACGGTGCGGTTGCTCAACCAGATCGCCGCCAACCCCGAAGGCGCGGCGGTGTACTTCCAGGAGCAGCCCTACATCACCGAGTGGTTCACCGATGAGCAGGTTGCCGACGTCCGGGTGAAGGAAACCCAGGTCTACGAACACGTGCACGGGCTCATCGATCGCGGCATCGCCAGCGGCGAGTTCTACGAGTGCGACTCACACGTCCTGGCGCTCGGATACATCGGCATGACGCTGGGCGCCTACCGCTGGCTGCGGCCGAGCGGACGCCGCAGCGCCAAGGAGATCGCCGCCGAGTTCAGCACCGCCCTGCTGCGTGGTCTGATTCGCGACGAGTCGGTCCGGGTGGAGTCGCCGCTGGGCGTCAAAACCGAAATCGGTACAGCCGGTCGCGGTACCTGATTTGGTGCTTTCACGGCTGCTCGGCGTTACTTCAGGTTCGTGTTCAAGAAGTCGAGCTGGTCGGCGATGACGCGTTCGAAGGCGTCGCCGACATAGATGTCGAAATGGCCTTCCGGGTAGAGCTTTACTTCGCCGCGCGGGGCCATCGCGGCGTAGCGACGGGTCGGTCCCGAGGGTGCGACCGAGTCGGATTCGCACACACAAAACAGGATCGGGCAGGGCACCTTCGCCGCGAGCCGACCCGGACGGTAGGGCAGCATCTTCACTCCGATCCGCGCGGCCACCTCGTTGCGCAGCTGCGTGCCATCGGGCACCAGTTTCATGTACCCGGGGTAGGCGTCCGGGGCGTGCATCAGCGCGACCTCGCCCGGCCTGCCGGCGGTCTGGACCATCACCGGGGGCCTGCCGAGCCGGGCACCGATCAGATCGCGTACCGCTAACGCGGTGATGCGTGCGCTGATCAACGGGCTCATCGCCCCCAGCGAGGCGAGGCTGTCGGTGAACGGGCACTGCGCGACGACCGCCGCGATGCCGGGCAGCCGAGCCGCCGTAGCGATGACATGGCCACCGGCAAAAGATGTGCCCCACAAGCCAATTCGGTTGGGGTCGATCCCGGCCAGCGTGCGGGCGTAGGCCACGGCGACCGTCCAGTCCTGCAATTGCATACGGATGTCGAGCAGCTGACGCGGCGCACCCTCACTGTCGCCGAAGTTTCGGTAGTCGAACACCAGGCAGGCGTAACCGGCCGCGCAGAAGCGTTCGGCGTAGGCATCCAGTCGCATGGTGCGGACCGCGCCCAGCCCGTGAGCCATCACAAGCAGCGGTGCGTCGCCGTTGACCACCGGCCGATACAGCCACGCGCTGATCCGGTCGCCGCCGGAGTTGAACCAGACATCTTCACGCTGCACGCTCACGACACTCATCCTGCATCACTCGCGGCGCTGCCGGGTGTGGTACACCGTGGCCATGACCCCGAGCGTGCTAGACAAGCTGTCGTCGCTGGTGGGGCCGAGTCATGTCAGCACCGATCCCGATGTGCTGGCCGGCCGCAGCGTCGACCACACCGGCCGCTACCGGGGCCGCGCGAGCGCCCTGGTTCGTCCGGGTTCGGCCGACGAAGTGGCCGAGGTGCTTCGGCTGTGCCGCGACGCGGGAACGCACGTGACCATCCAGGGCGGTCGGACCTCGCTGGTGGCCGGCACTGTCCCCGAGCACGACGATGTGCTGCTGTCGACCGAGCGGCTTTGCGCCATAGGCGATGTCGATACCACCGAACGCCGCGTCGAGGTCGGGGCGGGCGCCACGCTGGCCGCGGTGCAGCGCGCGGCCGGCGCGGCCGGCTTGCTGTTCGGTGTCGACCTGGCCGCGCGTGACACCGCGACCGTCGGCGGCATGGCCTCGACCAATGCCGGCGGGCTGCGCACCGTGCGGTACGGCAACATGGGCGACCAGGTCATCGGGCTCGACGTCGCGCTGCCCGACGGATCGGTGGTGCACCGGCATTCGCGCGTGCGGGCCGACAACACCGGTTACGACCTGCCGGCGCTCTTCGTCGGCGCCGAGGGAACATTGGGCGTAATCACCGCGCTCGATCTGCGTCTGCACCCGGATCCGCCGCATCGGGTGACGGCCGTATGTGGTTTCACAGACCTCGACGCGCTGGTCGACGCCGGCCGATTGTTTCGCGACCTGGACGGCATCGCGGCGCTGGAATTGATTGACGGACGAGCCGTCGCGCTGGCCGAGGAGCATCTGGGGGTGGCCGCACCGGTGCACGGTGACTGGCTGCTGCTGGTGGAACTGGCGGCCGATCACGACCAAACTGAGCGGCTGGCGGACGCGCTGGATGGAGTTCAGACGTGCGGTGAGCCCGCGGTGGGTGTTGATATTGCTGCACAACAACGGCTTTGGCGTGTTCGTGAATCGCTGGTGGAGGTGGTCGGCTTGTACGGACCGCCGCTGAAGTTCGACGTATCGCTGCCGCTTTCTGCCGTCGCCGCGTTCGCCCGCGACGCCGACGCGCTGGTACAGCGGTGCGCGGCCGACGCCGTCGGAGTGTTGTTCGGTCACATCGGGGAGGGCAACCTGCATCTGAACGTGCTGCGCTGCAGTGCAGAGCAAGAAGACGATCTGTATGCGGCGATGATGGACCTGATCGCGGAATGCGGCGGCAACGTGAGTTCCGAACACGGGGTCGGCAGCCGCAAACGTCGCTACCTGGGCATGTCACGCGAAGCCACCGATATCGCGGCGATGCGAATGCTGAAGACGGCGTTCGACCCGACCGGGTACCTCAATGCCGCGGTGCTGTTCGACTAGCCGGCGCCCTTGATGCCCACCGCATGGCGCAGCTGGGCCAAGAACTCGTCAGCGTCGTCACTGCGGATCATGTAGTGCGAGAACGCTACTCGGATCGCGGTAGCCGCCTTGACCGCGGCGTTGGGGCCGGGTATCAGTCGCTGCAGACCATCGCGCATCTGCGGGATGACGTTCGAGAATTGGCTGATGACATGCTCGGGCTCGATATCGACCATGCGCACACCTGTGTAGGAATGCTGGTAGTCGACGATGAACCGCAGTGCGGCGTCTAGTTTGTCGGCGCCTTTGAGGCCGGCCGTCGCCCGGCTCATGCCGCTTTCGAAGGCGTGCCGTTCATAGCGTGAGAACGCTGAGAGCAACTCCTCCTTCGAGGCGAACCAGCGATACAGCGTCGGCCGCGACACTCCGGCCTGGGTGGCGACGTCGGACAGGCTGAGCTTGCGTTTGCCGTTGCGGCTGAGCACCTCGGCGGTGGCCGCGAGGATCCGCTGCTGCGTCGAGGTGTCGCCTTCGATGGTCGGCGTCTGCTCCATACCTAAACTTTACAAAATTTGCCCGAAGTGTCACGCTGTTTTCGTGCCACTGCCATGTTCCCTGGCCGGGGTCTCTTCGGCCCCACCCGAGGTAGCTGACCACCAGAGCTTAGCCGGGCACGACCAGCACACTGCGGTCGATTGGCGCGCGTCGTGAGCCAATGCAGGACGGTGGTCATCACCGAAGCGTCCTCGCCCGTCCCGCTTGCGACGGCGGCGCGGTTGGCCGCCGGCGGGGATCTGGTGTTGATGGGAAGCCGCCGGACCGATATCTGTGAGGAGTTCGCGGCCCGTCTTCGATCCGGTGGCGCCGCAGTGTTCGCCGCCCACCTGGATCTTGCCGATCCGCCCTCCATCGATCGCTTCGTCGCGTCCGCCGACTACCTGATCGGCGCGGTGGACGTGCTGGTCAGCGGCGCGGGTCTGGCCGACGGCTCGTGGGTGGGCGCGCAACACCTTGCGGCACAGATCATTCCGCCAATGATCGACAGTCGGCGTGGTGATGTGGTGTTGATCAGCCCGGAACTGCTCGGGGCGTCGCCTGCCGGCGCGCACCAGATGCTGGAGGCGTGGGCCTGCGGTCTGGAGGCCGAATTCGTCGGTACTGGAGTGCGAGCCTCGATCGTGCGGTCGACCGGGCAGGTGCCGCCGGACGACGTCGGCTGTTTGATCGCCGCGACGATCAGCGCACCGGATCGGATGCACTTGCGTGTCGTCGATCTCATCCCGCCTGCTCCCGCCCGAAACTTGGCGCAGGAGCGCAGGAGTCGGTGAGCCTCGTCGCCGCGAGCCCGACGAAAGCTGTTGTCCCGCTGGTATCTAGCTGGTAGGTGCTGCCTCGGGTTGATCGCTGATTCTCTCGAGCCACATGCGCAGTGTGGTCACCATCAACCGTGCACCGTGCTCGGCATCGATCACTCCCATTGCCTGGGTAACCGCCAGTCCGGCACCGGTCGAGACCAGGGCATCGACGGCATCGTTCACCCTGGGGTCTGTCCTGGAAACCGTGTCGGGCAGGGTGTCCTCGAACACCGCGCGTGAGACTGCCTTCACCCCCTCGACTACCTCGCGGTTGTTGGTGACACGGCTTTCGTCTTTGAATGTGCTTGTCAGGTACTCGGCGGTGACAAGAACCAGAGACGTCTCGGTGGACAGCAGCGACCACCAGGACGAGAGTGCCTCGGATCGCGCGTCGAGCGATGCACCGGCCGTCACCAAAGCCTCAAAAAGTTTGGTCATCTCCGACAGCAGACGGTTCCTCAGTACCTCGAGGCAAAGGGATTCTTTGCTGTCGAAGTTGCTGTACACGGCGCCAATGGTGCGCCCGGCTGCGGCGGCGATGGCGGCGATCGATGTGGCATGGTATCCATTCGCGTAGAACAGCCGCTCGGCTGATTCCAACAGCGCCTGCCGCGTCTGGGCCTGACTCTCGGCGCGAGTCAGCACCTTTCGAGCAGCCAACGGCACCCTCCGTCATCGTGCAGTGCGCGACGTTCATAGTACGGCTATCTGGATAACGCGACCATCGAGCGTGGGATCAGTCGGCGGATCCCACAGTGGCGGGGTGGCGCTCGTCGTCATCCTGCAGATCTGGCAGCCGGCGCGCGTAGCCGTAGTGGTCGAGCGGGAAATGCTTGTTGCCCCACCACATCTCAACGTGCGTGCTGGGTCGAATCGTCGCGGCGTCGCCCTGGTAGTTGACGTAGTAGGTGTTGGAACCCTCGCAGGCGGTCGACAGCCATAGCGTTCTTTCCCCGCGACGGCGGTATTTTTCGTAATAGGCGTCATGCGCCGACTGCTTGACTTCCACCCTGGTCGCGTCACGTCGGTGTGCCTCGGCGATTGCGCGGGCGGCGTGGCGGCTGGTGCACTCGATCATTGCGATGTAGGAGCCGGCGGCGAACCCGTAGGGCCCGGTGATCAAGAAGGAATTGGGGAATTTCGGCAGTGACACACCTTGGTAAGCCTGGAATCGGTTCTCATCCCAGAATGTGTTGAGATCAAGGCCATCGACGCCGTGTAACGGGAACGGCGGCGTGTAGCCCTTGGCCAGAACCTTGAACCCGGTGGCGCACACCAGCACATCGACGTCGCGCACAGTGCCGTCGTCAGTTATCACCCCGCGCCCCGTGATCTCCCCGATCGGAACGGTGACCAGCTCGACGTTTGGCCGGGTGAAGGTCTTCAGATACCGGTTCGACACCGACGGCCGTTTGCAGCCGAATGCGTAATCCGGCGTGAGCTGACGGGCCAGCTCGGGATGTCCGCGCAGCCAGCGTCGGTAGCCCGCGGCCCCGCTTCTTTTGAGTGTGTTCGCCAGAAACGGTGCCCGCTCGTGAAACACCCCGATGCCGCTGATCCCGAAGTCGATGCCCATCGTAACGGCGGCCCGGATCACCCGACGCAAGACGGGCAGGTGCAGCAGTGCGGTATTAACCAGTGGCGGGATCGGGAAGTCCGGTTTGGGCGCCACCCAGATGGGCGTGCGTTGGAAGACGGTGAGCCGATCGGCGATATCGGCTAGCTCCGGAATCAGTTGCAGGGCCGTCGCTCCGGTGCCGATGACAGCGATCCGCTTGCCGGTGTAGTCGAAGTCGTGGTCCCACCGCGCGGTATGTACGGTCTTGCCGGCGAAGTCGTCGATTCCGGGGATATCGGGCAGCTGCGGTATCTCCAAACCACCGACTGCGCCGATCATGAATCGGGTGACCAGCGACTGGCCTGACTGCAAGTGGACCCGCCACACGTGCTGGTCCTCATCCCAGTGCGCGCCGTTGACGGCCGTATTCAACTTGATTCGTGAGCGCAGCCCGAACGAGTCGACGACCTGTTCGGCGTACTGCTGGACCTCGGCTCCCGGTGCGAACATCCGTGTCCACTTCTTGGGCGGCTCGTAGGAGAAGCTGTAGTAAATCGACGGGATATCTACCGCCACACCGGGATACGTGTTGGCCCACCAGGTTCCGCCGATGCCGTCGTTCTTATCGACGATGAGGAAGTCGTCGATGCCGGCCTTGATCAGCTCAACGCCGGCCCCGATCCCACCGAACCCAGCTCCAATGATCAAAACCTCGTGGTTGATGTTCGCAGTCACGGTGGGACTCCATCTTCGGCGAGTCGATCAGACCAGGACTAATTACAAATATCGACGCTATCTGGATACTAGCCATATGTCAACGTCGGCCGCAGCGCCTCTAGCTGTGCATTTGCCCCTGACACTTGGTGCCGTGGGCGGCGGGCGTCGAGATCGACGCCAGAGCAGAAAGCAACGAAAGAAGCTGCCCTAACGTCGATCTCGGCGCTGGATTAAGACTTGGGCCGTCGGCGTACCAACACCGACTGCTGAATACTGCCCACGGCCCCGGCCTGGTCGAACAGGGTGCCCACCGTCGTACCGATGCCGTCCGGCCCGTAATTGGTCTCCGCCCGGATGCCGATCCAGTCGCCGTCGGGAATCCGGTGCACGTGGACGACTAGGTCGTTGTTCAAGAACGTCCATTTGCTGATGTCGATTTTGGAGCCGATGCCGTTGGCGCAATCCGCGACCGCGAACAGCCGCTCCAACTGGGTCATCGTCTCGCCGTTGACGAGGCTCGCCGTCGGCGAGATCCACGATTCTCCGGGGCCATCGTTGAGCGGCTCGGTCAGCCAACGCCAGTCCAAGCTGTGTACGTAGTTGCGGTCCCAGTCCTTCGCGAGATCGCGGCTGCGGGCCTCGTTGAGGGGACGCGGAAGCGGCGCAGCGGCGTGCACCAACTCGGTGGTGTCGAGCTGCTGGAGCCGCCACCCGCTGGCCCGGGCCGTGGGCCGAGGCTGAGCGTCGGGTCCCAGTGCCAGCATTTCGGCGCTGATCAGCTCGATCTGCTTGCCGGGGCGCTCGACTTGCGAGCGGACCCACAGATCGCCGTCGGCGGGAACGGGGCCCAACAGATCGACGGCGACCCGGCTCAGTCGGGTGTCGTCGCGCGCTGCACAGCGTTCGAGCGCGCGGACCAAAAGCGCCGACACCGGTGCGGCATGCTGAAGCGCAGCCGACCACGTGCTTCTGACTAGGTCTGTGGCACGGAACTTTTCGCCCAACGGGCCAGTGTCATCGATCACCTCGTAGTAGGAATCGGTCATCGTTCACCTTTCAGGGCAGGCCGGCGCCCGAAGTGTCCACGGTCACCGTGTCGACCCGGGACAGCTGGGTGCCTATCAGGCGTTTGGGATAGGCGTCGGTGCTCGACAGCATGAACAGTGTGCGGCCCGCGAGTCCGCCCAGCGTGCAGGCGATCGCCGCGCGATCGCCGATGTCGATGCGATGGGTCACGCCACCGCCGGCGGTAACGCGCTCGAACTGGTGCGCCAGGGTCATCGACGTCCACACCCCGCCGTCGGCGTCGAGGCAGATGCCGTCGGGCGGCCCGTCCAGACCATCGGCGAAGACCCTTCGGTCGAATAGTCCGCCGTCGTCGCCGATGCTGTACGCGGTCAGCCGCCGGCCCATCGACTCGGCGACGATCAGGGTGTTGTGGTCGGCGGTGATGACCATGCCGTTGGGGAAGTCCAGATCCTGTGCCACCACCGTGACGGTGTTGTCGGGGTCGACGCGCACGATGACGCCGCCGTGAAAGGCCTGCGACCCGATGTAGGCACGCCCGCGGTTGTCGATCACCATGTCGCCCAGGTCGGCCGGCGCCACCGCGCTGAGGTCGGCGATCGTGTCGACGATGTCGCCGTCGTAGCGCAGCAGTTGACGGGCTTCGGTGGACACGATCAGCAGCGAGCCGTCCGGCCGGAATCCCAGGCCTGAGGGAGCATGCCCGGGTAGCGGCAACGTGGTCATCGACCCGCCCAGGGTGACGGTGTGGACGGCCTCACCCAGCATGTCGGAGAACCACAGCAGCCCCTCGAACCAGCGCGGGCCTTCACCGAAGCAGAACCCGGTGGTCAGCGGCGTCAGACCCTCGACGATCGCCGTCATTGCAGCGCATCCAATTCTCGTGCGATCGCGGCGTGGTAAGCGTCGATTTTGGCGGGGTTGACTTGCTGGAACAGGGCGTCGGGCAGCGGTGTGTGTTTGTAGGCCTCGATCGTCATCGTGCGGGTAAACAGCGTGATCTCCTCGCCCGGTCTGGTGAACTGGTACTGGACCGTGATGCGTCCCTCCATACCGCCTTTGCCGTCGCGGTCATGGCCAAGTCGCCCAACGGAATTGAACATCCACAGCTTCGGTCGCATGGCGATCGCCAGATGCCAGGTGAAAATCCGGTCGCCGTCGGGGCCGGACTCTTGCCAGGTGTCGCCGACCTTCAGCGGCAGCTCGTCGGGCAGGTTCGTAATGTGCGCGCTACCCGGATAGGTCTTGGTCCAGTTCGCCGGGTTGGTGACGAAGTCGTAGAGGGTCTCAGGCGGTCGAGCGAAGGCCGTTTCCGAACTCGTGGTCACAATGCCCAACTGCCTCGCCTCTCCGTGGCGGTAAACCGACCAGCCGGTCGCCCGGCTGGCTTTACAGATTATCGTATGAGTGTCACGCCAAATTTCGTAGGCGCGGGAATAGCGCCGGCGACCAGGTAAGGACAGCGGCAGATGCATTTCACGATCACCCATCCGATGCACATCCATCCCTACAACCCGGAGCTGGTCAGCGGCGACGGCATCGCGACGGTCGCCACGGCTGCCGAGGCGGCCGGCATCCACGGGTTCGGGTTCACTGACCATCCCGCGCCGAGCCAGCGCTGGCTGGAGTCCGGCGGACACGACGCGCTGGACCCCTTCGTGGCGATGGGATACGCGGCGGCCCGCACCACCACGCTGCGGCTGATACCCAATATTGTGGTGCTGCCGTATCGAAATCCGTTCGTAGTGGCCAAGTCTGGTGCGACGTTGGATCTGCTGTCCGGCGGCAGATTCACCCTTGCCGTCGGCGTCGGCTATCTCAAGCGCGAGTTCGCCGCCCTCGGTGTGGACTTCGAGCAGCGTGCCGAGCTGTTCGACGAAGCGCTGGATGTCATCCGCGCGATCTGGACCACCGATGACGTGACCTTCGAGGGCAAGCACTTCAGCGCCCGCGGGATCACCGCGCATCCGCGACCGGTGAGCGATCCGCACCCGCCGATCTGGATCGGTGGCAACACCGGGGCCGCCCGGCGGCGGGTCGCCCACAAAGGTGACGGCTGGTGTCCGTTTCCCGCGCCCGCCGCGCTGGCCCAGACCGCGCGAACCGCGTCCATCGACTCGTTGGAGAGCCTCGCCGACGGCATCGACGATCTGCGTCGCCGACTCGACGACGCGGGCCGGGACGCCTCGACGGTCGACGTGGTGTTCACCAATTTCGACGGCGGCAGTCCGGCGGACGACGACTTCAACGCCGACGCCTATTTGACCGGGCTGGAACGGCTGGCCAAGCTGGGCGTCACCTGGGTACAGGTGGGGCTGCCCGGCGACAGTCTGGCGCACGCCCTGGACGTCATCGAGCGATTCAAGACGCTGGTGATCGACGCCGCCTGAGGCCGGACGGCCCGCGGACACGCCTTTACAAGATCCGGCGAGAATGTCATTCTCGCTAAGTGACAACGGAATCTCAGCAGGCGCACTGGTCGATCGCCAACCTCTTGGAGTTGTTCGACGCGCGCCCCGACGGAGCCGACCATTTCACCGCCGACACCGGAATCGCCGCCGAGGACGAACGTCAGGTGGTGGAAGGCACCCAAGTGCTCGCGCAGGTGATTGTCGCAGTGGCCAAACGGTTTCCGGAGAAGTCGGTGCGCTCGGCGCACGCGGTGTTCGCCCGCGCCGTGCTGGTCGGCCCGCCGGTCGAGTTCGACATCGACGTCGTCGCCGAGGGCCGGTCAACGGCCACGGCGGTGGTGAGCGTGTCGCAGAACGGGCGTCGTGCCATCACCGTGACGGCGCTGCTGGACGTGCCGTCCGACGACGTCATCCGCCACCACCTCCAACGTCCCGAGGTGACCGCGCCCGCCGATGCCAACGACGGGTCGATGCCGTTGGCCGGGCGGGAGCTGCGGCTCGTCGACGTGATCGACGTGAACAGCCCCGACGAGGTCGGGCCGCCGGAGCTGTACGCCTGGCTGCACTACGACCCGATCCCGAGTCGCGACGATCTGGCCAAGGCGCTGATCGCGTATTTCACCGGCCACTTGGGCATCTCGACGACGATGCGGGCGCACGAGGGCATCGGTACCGCCCAGTCGCACCTGACCGTGTCGACTGCGCCGATGACGGTGACGGTCAGCTTTCACGAGCCGGTGTCGTGGACCGGCTGGCTGCTCTACACCCACGAGAGCACCCAGGTGGGTGCGGGCATGTCGTATGTCCGCGGCGCCGTGCACACCGAAGAGGGTGAACTGATCGCCTCGTTCGCCCAGGAAGCGCTGATCCGTCCGCTGCGCACCAGCGACACCGCAATCAAAACCCAAGCGCGGCTTTAACAGTCATGGACTTCTCGGTCGTCGAACTAGCTCCGGACGAGAAGGAGTTTCGTGACCGGTTGCGGGCGTTCCTGACCGAACTGGTCACTGACGAGGTGCGCCGACGCGACCGCGAGACCGGGGAGAACTTCGACGAAGGCGTGCACCTGGCGCTGGGCGCCGAAGGGTATCTGGCCGCTGACTGGAACGACGAGTCCGATGGGGGCTTCAGCGCGCTGCGCCGCCGCATCTGGGATCTGGAGATCGGCCGGGCCCACACGCCGTGGTTCCACTGGGGAACCACCGCCGTGGTCGCGAAGATGGTGCGCCAGTTCGGACCACCGGAACTCACCGACGAGGTGCTGCCCGGTGTGCTGTCCGGCGACACCCGACTGTGCCTGGGCTACACCGAACCGGAGGGCGGCTCCGACGTGGCGACATGCAAAACCCGCGCGGTTCGCGAAGCGGATGGATCTAGCTGGGTCATTAATGGCTCCAAGATGTTCACGTCCAACGCGCACAACGCCAAGTACGTCTTCCTGCTGACAAACACTGATCCGGACGCGCCAAAACACAAGAACCTGACCATGTTTCTGGTCCCGCTGGACTCGCCCGGCGTCGACATCCAAGCCATTCGCACCATCGACGGCGACCGCACCAACATCGTCTTCTACAGCAACGTGCGCGTCGACGACCGATACCGCATCGGCGCTGTCAACGGCGGCTGGGGAGTGCTGCGGGGTGCGCTCGATGTGGAGCACGGAACCGTCGAAGCCGAAGACGACGGGCTGCAGAGGATCGCGGTGATGAGCGAGCATCTGACGCTGATGGCCGAGGCGATCGACACGATTGCGGCCTTGGTCACGCGACAGGGCGCCGATGGCCGCCGCCCGCTCGACGACACATCGGTGGCGTATCGGTTGGGCCGCAGCGTTGCCCGCACCGAGGCGGCATTGAGTACCCCGGGGATGTTCGGTCGGGTGGCCAACGCACAGACCATGCGCGACGTCGCACCGGACCTGATGGACCTACTCGGCAGCGCGTCGGCGCTGCCGATCGAGACCAGCGGGGCGGTCGACGACGGCGGCGCCGAATACATTTTCCGGCTGGCCTCGCCCACCGGTATCTACGGCGGCACCCTCGAGGTGTTCCGCAACATGATCGCCCAGCACGCTCTCGGGCTGGGACGGCCGAACTATTCGCCGCCGAAGTCCTGAGCCGAAGGGGGTAACTCAGCGACGACCTGGGCACGGCCGGCGTCGAAACTGAGGAATCCCTTGATAGGCAAGCTTTCCGGCGGCGGGTCCAGGTAGCTCCACGCCACGTCCTGCACGAGGGTGCTACCGACGGCGGCAGCCCAATACGTGGCAGAGCCTTTGTAGTTGCAGTACGTCGACGTATCCGTTTGCCGCAGAAGGTCAGTGCGCACGTGCGCCGGGTCGACGTAGAGACGGGGCTCCAGCGCGGTTTCGAACAGGATCACTGTGTCATCGGTGTCCACCAGGATGTTCCCGGCCACCGTGACGCGAAGACGCCGCTTCGTCGGGCGGCAGTCCACGCGGTGATACGGGTTGGGCGGATAGTGCACGAGGATGCGTCCCTCCTCGACCCAGGTGTCGACGGCATCCCATGGCACCTGCACGAATCCCGGCGCCTCGGCGACCGGCTCGCCGGGCAGACCGCGTGTCTCGTTGGCGGGAAAGGCGTAGCTGAGCGGACGATCGGGCCGGTGCACCAGGAGCGCCAGCTCGGTGTCGATCACCGTGCGCCCGTCTTTCACCGCCTGGACACGGCGGGGGTGGGGCTCCACGTAGACCACGTCGGCGGGCAATGTCAGCGAAAACCATCCGGCGGGATCACTACTCAGCGGCCCGTGCCCGGTGACCATGCTCATGGGCCCTCCCTACTGCGCACCGATGGTCTCGAGATCAGCGACACCACTCAGAAGCAGGGTACGGCGAAGTGCTTATGTTGCTGTTGCAGAGTCGACGAGAGGATGCCGAGCATGGCCGGACCGATGGAAGGCGTCAGAGTCGTCGAACTCGGTGTCTGGGTGGCGGCACCGGCGACGGGCGGCATCCTCGCCGATTGGGGCGCGGACGTCATCAAGATCGAGCCGCCCACCGGTGACCCCGGGCGCCTGTTCGGCCGGATGCTGGGCCTCGATATCGACGTCAGCCCGCCGTTCGAGATGGACAACCGATCCAAGCGCAGCATCGTGTTGGACCTGACGACCGACGACGGGCGCGTGACGGCGCTCGAATTGATCAGCGGCGCAGACGTATTCGTCACAAACGTCCGCCCCGGCGCGCTGCAACGGCTGGGACTCGACTTCGAGTCGCTGGCCGCCGGTCATCCCCCCTTGGTCTACGGCCTGATCACCGGCTACGGCGAAACCGGGCCCGACGCCGACCGGGCCGCCTACGACATCGCGGCGTTCTGGGCACGGGGCGGGCTGGCGCACCTGCTGACCCGGCCCGGTGACACGCCGCCGTTCCAGCGCGGCGGGATGGGCGACCACATGGCCGGTATGACGCTGGCCGCGGCGATCTGCGCCGCATTGGTGGCCCGCGACCGGACCGGGACCGGGCAGCTGGTCAGCACGTCGCTGTATCGGCAGGGCGCTTACACGGTGAGCTTCGACCTGAATACCTACCTGATGGCGGGTCAGTCCATCGCCATCGGACAACGGGAGTCCATGGGCAACCCCTGCATGAACAACTACGCCGCCGGCGACGGCCGGCGGTTCTGGATCGTCGGACTGGAAGTCGATCGCCATTGGCCGCCGCTGTGCCGGGCCGTGGGCAAGGTCGAGTGGATGGACGACCCGCGGTTCGTCGACGCGCGGGCACGCGCCGTCAACGCTGTTGAGCTGATCGCCGAGTTGGACCAGATCTTTGCGACCAAGTCCCTCGACGAATGGGCGGATGTCTTCGCCGGTGAGCCCGACTTCTTCTGGTCGCCGATCAACACGATCGAGGACGTCGTGGCTGACGAGCAGTTTCACGCTGCCGGCGGCATGGTCGATGTGCCGGACGGACAAGCGACCGTGCCGATGGTCGCGACGCCGGCGGACTTCCACGGCACACCGTGGGCGCCGCGGTCCACCGCGCCGACTCTAGGCCAGCACACCGACGAAATCCTCGCCGAGCTCAAGGCACGTCGGCACCCTTGATTCAACCGAAGCTTTACAGATTAAGGTAAAAATGTCACGCTGGGTCGGCAGGGCCTCCGGCTGCGGGTGGCGTTCGATCTGCTGAAGGGATGCGATGAAGACCGTCGAGGTGGACTTCGGGAAACGGCGGCCGTATTCACCCGACGGTGCGTCGATCAAGTACCGACTCGATGTCGTTGCCTCCAGCCCCGCCGACGTGGTGTGCTCCGTCGGCGGCTGGCTCTATGACCGGGTCAGGGCCGGCTGGGACGTCAACGTTCTGCTACCGGACGGGGGCGATAGCCGTCCGCTGCAGATCCTCGGCGTGCACGCGGTCGGTCTTGACTCGCAGATCCTGTCCGCGAGTACGGGGTGCGCCGCGCGTGGCTTGGCGGTCGGCGCGGATATGTTCGCTGCCGATGCCCGAATTCGGCAGGAGGTGCTTAATGCGCTGGATCGCTGGATGACGGAAGTGACTCTCTGGCACGACGGTTGGCCGCTGGCCGTCGGGCACCGGACGACGACGGTGCAGCATGTGCTCAGCGGTGCCGCGCGTGCATTCAAGCGCCACGCGCTGACCGCAGCCGGTATCTCTGGGGCCGTCGGCCCGACCGAGACGCTGCGCAGCGACATGAAAGCCTGTCTGCCCGTCGATTCCGAACTGATCCCGTTGGCTGATGCGTAAGTATCACGGCCACACGCTGCTGTACCTGCACGAGACGATCGCGCTCGGCTCCGGATCGAGCGGTCTTTTCACCGAGGTGTTCGTCGACACCTACCAGCCCATGATGGAAGACCTCGGCGCTCGACTGTTCGGCCTGTGGGAATCCACCCCCTACAACGGGCACTGGCCGCAGGTGACGACCATCTGGGAGATCGACGCCTTTGCCGACTACGCCCGCATCGGAGCGGCGCAAGCGCGCGGCGGTAGTCACGCGTCCAGCGCCGCCAGGTGGTCGGCGTTCCTTGCCGATATCGGGGCGTCCGGGGAGGGCAGGATCATGTACCCGGGACCGAGCAACAAGACGCTTGCCCAGCTCCGCGACACGAAGTTCACTGCGTCCGTGGTGATTCAAGAAATCATGCAGACCAAACCCGGTCGCCAAGACGATTACATCCGCGAACTGGAGCGACTCTACGTGCCGTGGTCGGAGCGCACCGGCAAACGCTGGCTGGGTTCATTCACCACCACGTTCCGCTACAACGAGGTCATCCACTATTGGGCGCTTGACGGCGGCTGGGACTGTTTCGCCGAGCACTATCCGTCGTGGAAGGAAAGCCCGCCCGCCGAGATCGTCACCTGGATGAGTGTGGCCCCGGCTCTTCGTGACGGCTGGGAAGACTCGATTCTGCAGGCTCTACCACCCGCGCCGCTGCAATGAACCATACTGCAGTGCAAGACTTCTCGTATGACCCGTTCCACCCCGCAGTGATGGCCGATCCGCTGGGGTACTACCGGGTGCTACGCGACCTGTATCCGCTCTACTACCTGCCGCAGTGGGATACCTTTGCGCTGTCGCGATTCGCCGACATCTGGGATGTGCTGGCGGTCAACGACGGAACGTTCGTCGCGTCGGAAGGCACGCTGCCGCCCGCGTCGACTCTCAGCCACCACAACGATGGGCCCGTCGCCGACCCACCGTGGCATCCGCTGCCCTTCCACGCGGTTTTCGACGCACCTGTCTACGACGGTGTGCGTCGCGCGCACAGCCAACCGTTCCGGCCGAAACGGGCGGCGCAACTGGAAACGCGGATCCGTGAATTGGCCAATGAACGGCTCGACGAGTTGCTACCGCGGGGCACATTCGACCTGACTCAGGACTACGGCGGAATAGTCGCGGCATCTGTGGTATGCGAATTCCTGGGAATACCAGTGGGTTTAGCGTCCGAGGTGCTGGCCGCGGTCAATGCCGGCAGCCTTGCTCAGCCGGGCAGTGGCGTCGACACGGCGCAGTCGCGGCCTAGCTACCTCGACTACCTGATCCCGTCGGTGAAGCGTCGGCGTGCCAACGCTTCCGACGGGGATCTACCGGTGGTGGACGGGCTGCTGGGCTACCGGCTGCCCGACGACAGCCCGCTCGACGACGTCGAGGTGGCCACCCAGATGCTGTGCGTGTTCATCGGCGGCACCGAAACCGTGCCCAAGATCGTCGCGCACGGGCTGTGGGAGCTGCTGAGTCATCCCGACCAACTGGCTGCGGTAAAGGCGGACCCGAAAGCCAACGTGCCCGTCGCACGCGAAGAGATGATCCGCTACTGCGCGCCGGCGCAGTGGTTCGCCCGAACAGTCCGCAAGCCGTTCGCCATTCACGGCACCACGATCGAGCCGGGCCAGCGGGTGATCACCCTGCTCGCATCGGCCAATCGGGACGAACGGGAGTATCCCCGACCCGACGAATTCATCTGGAACCGTCCCATCCAGCGGATGCTGGCCTTCGGCCGCGGCCAGCACTTCTGCCTGGGCTACCACGTCGCTCGCCTCGAAATTGCCGTGATGATCGAAGAATGGCTGCGGCGGGTGCCGGACTTCCGGATCATCGAAGAGTCCGCAATCCGGCCGCCGTCGAGCTTTCAATGGGGCTGGAGCAGCCTGCCGGTGGAGGTGTGACGTGTGGTCCTACCGAATCGTCGCGCCCTATCAGTTCGAGAAGACGTCGATCGCTGAGAAGACACCGGACTGCCTCGGCGACGGGCAGGTGCTGTTGCGGTTTCTGGCCGCCGGAGTGTGCGGCAGCGACATGCCGGCCTTTCGCGGTGTGCGCGGCAAGGTTCCGGGTGACGACGGCCGCTGCGGCGCCGAGAAAGACGGCTATCCGATTCACGAAGTCGTCGGGGAGGTGCTCGCCAGCAGGCATCGGCAACACCGGCCCGGTGACCGGGTGGTGGGCTGGGCGTCGGCGTTCGATGGTCTGATGGAGCGGGTCGTGACCGACGGAAACCAGGTGGCGCCCTACGATTCGGCGCTGAGCCCGGCGGAGGCCGTCGGACTGCAGCCGTTGGCCTGCGTGCTCTACGCCGTCGAGCAGTTGCCAGACCTCAACGGTCGCCGCGTCGGCATCATCGGGCAGGGCTCCATTGGGCTGCTGTTCTCGTGTGTGGCCAAAGCGGCGGGCGCCCGCCACGTCACCGGCGTCGACCCGGTTGACCGCGCCGAGATCGCCGAGAAACTTGGAGTGGACACCTCCGTGCGGGCCACCAGCGACCGGTGGGTCAGTCAACTGGCTCGCGAGGACCGGCCGGACATCGTGATCGAAACCGTCGGACATCAGGTCGCGACCCTCAACCACGCGATCGAGGCCGCCGCTCCCGGTGGCACGGTGTTCTACTTCGGGGTGCCAGACGACGAGAGCTATCCGATCAGCATGCGAACCATGCTGCGCAACAACCTGACCCTGAAATCCGGTGTGGCACTCGACCGTCGACGGATGCTGGATCAGGCGGGCAAATTCGCCGCCGAGCATCCCGGCCTGCTGGCCAGGTACCTGACCCATACGTTCGGCATCGACGACGTTCAGGGCGCATTCGAGCTGGCCAGTCGGCCCGATCCTGGACGAGTGAAAATCGCCATCACCGAGTCAGGTGCGCTGTGACGACCAGCTACCTGCAGGGTGCCCTTGCCCACGGCAAACCCGTGTGGGGAGGTTGGATCACCGGGCCGACCGCCATCGGGCCCGAAGAATTCGCCCGGGCCGGATATGACTACGTCGGTTTCGACGCCCAACACGGCTACCTCGACGACGCCGACATCGCCACCCTGCTGCGACGGCTCGAACACGTGCCGATCGGAACCGCGGTGCGGTTGCCCTCGGCCGACCCGGCACCGATCGGGCGGGTGCTCGACGCCGGCGCCGACGCCGTCATCATCGCGATGATCGAGTCGGCCGACGAGGCCGCTGCCGCGGTGGCCGCCACCCGGTATCCGCCGGACGGTGTACGCAGCTTCGGCCCGTTGCGGGCCAGCCTCGGCACCGACATCGGCGCCCTGCAGGCGCGGGCCAGCGTGTACGCGATGATCGAAACTGCCTCCGCGCTAGCCGATGTCGAGCGCATCTGCGCCGTGCCCGGGCTTGCCGGGATCTACGTGGGACCCGCCGATCTGGCGATTTCGATGGGCGTCGACGCCACCTTGGCAACCACCGATCCGACGGTGCGCGACGCCATTGCCGCGATCTACCGGGCGGCGTCGGCCGCCGGCCTGGTGACGGGTATTCACGCCGGAACCAGCTCGATGGGAAAAGCGATGGCGGCTTTAGGTTTTCAGCTGATCACGCTGGCCGCGGAGTCACAGGCACTGCGGCGCGGGGCCGCGGACATCCTTGCCGAGGCGAGTGCACAGCGGTCGCCTTCGGCGGGTTCGCCGGAAGGCGGATACCAGTGACCGCGCAGCGCGTCGCGCTGGTGACCGGGGCCGCCCGCGGACAGGGCTGGGCAATCGTGCAACGGCTACGCGCCGACGGGTTCTGCGTGGCGGCCTGCGACGTCAACGCCGGGCAACTGACCGACGCGGTCGGCGGCCTGCGCGACGACGGGGTGGTCGCGATTCCGCTCGACGTGACGTCGCCATCCGGCTGGCAGGAGGCGGTCACGACCACCGCCGGGACGTTCGGATCGCTGAGTACCCTGGTCAACAATGCCGGCGTGCTGCACCGCGCGTCGATCGACGACGAGTCGCTGGAAGGGTTCGAAAGAGCTTGGCGGGTGAACTGTCTGGGTGCCTTCATCGGCATCAAGGCCACAGTGGATCACTTGCGTGCCGCGCAAGGTGCGGCCATCGTCAACACCTGCAGCACAGGCGCGATCAGGCCGTTCCCGAACCACATCGCATACGGCTCGTCCAAGTGGGCGCTACGCGGGCTGACCCAGGCCGCCGCGGCTGAACTCGCGTCATCGGGAATCCGCGTCAACGCGGTCTTTCCCGGACCGATCGCCACGCCGATGCTCGATGACGAGACCCAGGCACGACTGGCGTCAACATCGGTCGGCGGGCGGATCGGGGAGCCGTCCGAAGTGGCCGATGCCGTCGCATTTTTGGTCTCCGAGCAGGCGTCGTTCATCACCGGTTCGGAGCTCGTCGTCGACGGCGGCCAATGCCTGAAGATCCAATGAAGCACAGCTAGTGGACAAGCGACTCGACCCGGAGCTGCGTGCTGTCGCGACGACACGCACCGACCTGTCCGACGTGTCAAAGGTCGTGTTGATCCGTGAGTCACTTGATCAACGTCGCCGCGCGGCCGTCGATGAGATCGACACGACCGGCGTTTCGATCTCCGAGGACACCGCGTCGGGGGAGTCGCCTCCGGTGCGGGTGCGCATCTACCGCGGTGCATCGGCACCGGCACCCACTGTCATCTATTGCCACGCAGGAGCATTCGTGCTGGGCAACCTGGACACCGATCACCGGCAGTGTGTGGAACTGGCCCGCCGTGGCCGTTGTTCGTTGGTGTCGTTGGATTATCGGCTGTCGCCCGAATACCCCTACCCGGCTGCGCTCGACGACACGGTCACGGTGTTGAA
Source organism: uncultured Actinomycetota bacterium (assembly GCA_963760095.1). Taxonomy (GTDB): domain Bacteria; phylum Actinomycetota; class Actinomycetes; order Mycobacteriales; family Mycobacteriaceae; genus Mycobacterium. The sequence goes on from CAVXBT010000001.1 coordinate 84,359, forward strand.
CTGGGTGCGCGCCAACGCACACGAGTTGGGTGTTGACCCGTCGCGCATCGCGGTGGCCGGCAGCAGTGCCGGCGGCGCGCTGGCGGCATGCCTTGCGCAACGGTCCGCGGACGGATCGCTGCCACCGCTGGTCTTTCAGATGCTGCACCAGCCGGTGCTCGACGACCGGGCCACCGGGTCGAAGACGGAGTTCGAAGCCACTCCGGCATTCGACGGGCCCGCCGCGGGGCTCATGTGGCGCCACTATCTCGGGCCGACGGCGCCGTCGGCGGGATCTGTTCCTGCGCGACGCAACCAATTGCACGGCCTGCCAGCTACATTCATCACCTGTTCGGACATCGATCCGCTACGCGACGAGGCGCTCGACTATGCCGTGCGACTGCTGCGGGCCGGAATTGCCACCGAACTCCATGTCTTCGCCGGCACCTGCCACGGTTTCGACTCGCTACTGCCCGACTGGGAAGTCTCCGAGCAGCTGTTCGTTCTGCAGGGTCGCGCGCTCCGGCGGGCTTTCTACAGAGCGTGAGTGCGGCCAAATCACATGTGCCACTCAAATCACTAGGTCGAGTCGATAGTCAATGTGCCCGCCTCACAGCGACAATCGGGGCACACGGCGCCTTTTGTCGCTGTGAGGTGGGCACACAGTACGTCCCGGGTCGCGGAGACTAATGAGACTGTTGTGGCAAGTGCTCCAGCTCAGGCATTCTCGAAGGAGATCACTTGCCGGACGGCGGTGCCGTCGGCAAGGTGATCCATCGCGGCATTGACGTCGTCGAGCGTCAATGTCGACGAAATGAGCGACTCCACCGGCAGCCGCCCTGAACGCCACAACGCCACGAACCGCGGAATGTCACGTGCTGGCACCGCCGATCCTAAGTAGCTGCCGATCAACGACCGGCCCTCGGCGACAAAACCCAACGGGAACAAGCTGATCCGCGCATCCGGGCGCGGCAGCCCGACAGTGATGGTTCGGCCACCGGGGGCGGTCAGTCCGATCGCCGTCTCCAGCGCCGAGGGATGGCCGGCAGCCTCGACGACCACGGCGGCCTTGACCGCGGCGTCGGTGGCCTGCTGCGGTGTATAGGTCTCATGAGCACCGAGAGCACTTGCGCCGGACAACTTCTCCGGCAGCTGGTCGACGGCTACCACGTGCACGCCGGCATAGGACAACGCGGTTATCACCGCAGCCATGCCGACGCCGCCGAGGCCGACGACCGCCACCGTCTGCCCGGGCTGCGGCTGGCCGACATTGAGCACCGCGCCGCCCCCGGTGAGCATCGCGCAACCCAGCAGCGCGGCGACCGGCGGCGGGACATCGTGGTCCACCGGTACGACACTGGCCCGGTGGACCACGGCATGCGTCGCGAAACCAGACACGCCCAAGTGGTGGTAGAGCCGTTCGCCGTTGCGGCTCAGCCTGTTCCCGCCACCGAGCAACGTCCCGGCGTTGTTCGCTGCGCTGCCGGGCTGACACGGGGTCAGCCCGTCGGTCACGCATGCCGCGCAGGAGCCGCAACGTGGCAAGAAAGTCATCACCAGCCGCTGGCCGACGGTCACGTCGGTCACGCCGTCGCCGACGCGCTCCACGATTCCGGCCGCCTCGTGCCCGAGCAGCATCGGCGTCGGCCGCACCCGGTTGCCGTCGACCACCGACAGGTCGGAATGGCACACGCCCGCGGCCTCGATGCGCACCTGCAGTTCCTCGGCGCCGGGCGGTGCCAGCTCAACTTCGCCGACGCTGATGGGCCGAGACTGGGCGTACGGGCGGGGCGACCCGATGCGCTCCAGCACGGCGCCCCGGATTTGCGTCATGGTCGAATACAACCATGACTGCGTTTCCTGCGGGTCCGCCCGACTCGGACGGGCTCACCAGCCAAGACTTTCCGGTGCATTGGCCGGTGCTCACCCGGTGGGCTGACAACGACATGTTCGGCCACCTCAACAACGCTGTCTACTACCAACTTTTCGACACCGCGATCAACGGCTGGATCCAAACCAACGTCACCCTCGACCCGGTCACCACGACGGCCCAGGGCATCGTCGCCGAATCGGGCTGTCGTTACTTCTCCGAACTGCACTTCCCGGAGCAGCTTGTCGTCGGTGTGTCGGTGACTCGACTCGGCAACAGCAGCTGCACTTACCGGCTCGGCATTTTCCGAGGCGCCGAAGAGCCGCAGGCGGTCGCGGCGGTCGGACACTGGGTGCACGTCTACGTCGACCGCACCAGCCGCCGACCGGTGCCGATTCCCGACACCATCCGCTCGCTGCTATCGACGGCCTGCGTCAGTTAGCGGACTCGTTATGCTCGGCCAATGCCGTTTGTAAGCAAGACCGTTGAGGTCGCCGCCGACGCCGCCTCGATTCTGGCCATCGTCGCCGACTTCGAGGCCTACCCGCAGTGGAACGACGGGGTAAAAGGATTGTGGGTGCTGGCCCGCTACGACGACGGACGCCCCAGCCAGCTGCGCCTCGATGCGAAATATGAAGCCATCGAGGACAGCCTGATCCAAGCGGTCTACTACCCGAACCCGAATCAAATTCAGACCGTGCTTCAGCAGGGCAATCTGTTCAAGAAGCAGGAGCAGTTGTTCAGCGTTGTGGACACGGGTGCGTCGTCACTGCTGACGGTGGACCTGGACGTCGAGCCCTCGCTGCCGATCCCCGCGCCGATGGTCAAGCAGATGGCCAACAGCGTCTTGGACTATCTCGCCGAGAATCTGAAGAAGCGTGCCGAGGACCTCGGGTCGTCGGGCTAGCCCCAGATGCCGCTACTCTCCAGCCTGTCGGTGAGCCGGCGGGCGCCGTCGGTGAACTGCCAGTTGGTGAGCTCGACGACCGCAGCCGTGTCGCGGCGGCGCAGCGCCGCGATCAGCTCCTGGTGATTACGGACGGCGACGGCACCCCATTCCGGATCTGCCGCGTACACCGTCAACGGCATGTACCGCGCCACGTGCAGCAGAAACCATGCCAGCTTGATTCGCCCAGTGACGTGGTTGAAGACGCGGTGGAACGCAAACTCGGTCGCCGCGATCGCGTCGATGTCAGCGGCGGCCACGGCGGTGGCCAGCGCGTCGGTGATGCGGTCGAGATCGTCTATCTCGGCATCGGTGATGCGTTGGGCCGCGGTCGCGGCGAGTTCCCTGGCGATGGTCGCCTGCAGCCAGAAGATGTCCTCGACGTCTTGGCGGCTCAACGGCAAGACGACGTGGCCGCGGTGCGGCTCGAGTTGCACCATCCCCTCGCCGCGCAGCTTGAGCAGCGCCTCGCGCACCGGCGTCACGCTGACGCCGAGTTTGGCCGCGGTCTCGTCGAGCCGGATGAAGGACCCCGGCCGCAGCGCGCCCGACATGATCGCGAACCGCAAATGGCCCGCGACCTCGTCGGACAGCTGCGCCCGGCGCAACGGAAGCCGTGCCTCTCGTTGCGCAGAAAGCCGCGCCGAAACCGGTGCGCTCACCTGAATCGCCGGGGTTGTCTTCGCGCCACCAAGACCATAATGTGACCCAGACAACACCACGTTTTATCAAATATCAACTTGAGCATGAGCCTAAAGACGAGAAGGGAAGCGACGAGTTGACCGCGCAGTTGACCGGCTCCGACGGCTCCGATGTCCGCCTCACCGAGCAGCCGTATTTGGCGCGACGACAGAATTGGGTCAATCAACTCGAACGCCATGCGTCGATGCAGCCGGGTGCGACCGCGCTGCGATTCCTGGGCAACACCGTCACGTGGGCCGACCTTCGCCGCCGAGTCGCGGCGCTGGCCGGAGCCCTGATTCGCCGGGGGGTCGGGTACGGCGACCGGGTGATGATCCTCATGCTCAACCGCACAGAGTTCGTCGAGTCGGTGCTGGCGGCCAACATGATCGGGGCCATCGCGGTCCCGGTCAATTTCCGGCTCACACCATCCGAGATCGCCTTCCTGGTCGAGGACGGCGGCGCGCGCGTGATGATCACCGAATCGGTCCTCGGCGCGGTCGCTGCCGGTGTCCGCAACATCACCTCGGTGCTGCAGACCATCGTGGTCGCCGGTGACGCCGGCGACGACGGTTTGCTGTCCTACGAGGACCTGGTGGACGAGCCGGGCGATCCAGCGCAACCGGTGGACGTTCCCAACGACTCGCCGGCGCTGATCATGTACACCTCCGGCACCACCGGCCGACCCAAGGGCGCCGTGCTGACCCACACCAACTTGACCGGGCAGACGATGTCGGCGCTCTATACCCACGGCGTCGCCGCCGACGATGTCGGGTTCATCGGTGTCCCGTTCTTCCATATTGCCGGAGTGGGCAACCTATTAACCGGAATGCTGCTCGGGCTGCCCACGGTGATCCATCCGTTGGGCGCGTTCGACCCCGGGCACCTGCTCGACGTCCTGGCTGCCGAGAAGGTCACCGGGATCTTCCTGGTCCCCGCCCAATGGCAGGCGGTTTGCAATGCGCAGCAGGCGAATCCACGCGAGGTGAAGTTGCGGGTGATCTCGTGGGGCGCCGCCCCGGCATCGGATACCCTGCTGCGACAGATGTCGGACACCTTCCCCGGGGCACAGATACTGGCCGCATTCGGCCAGACTGAGATGTCGCCGGTCACCTGCATGCTGCTCGGTGAAGACGCGATCAGAAAGCTCGGCTCGGTCGGCAAGGTGATCCCGACTGTGGCTGCCCGCGTGGTCGACGAGGAGATGAACGATGTACCCATCGGGGACGTCGGTGAAATCGTTTACCGTGCACCCACATTGATGAGCGGCTACTGGAACAACCCGGAGGCGACCGCTGAGGCGTTCGCCGGTGGCTGGTTTCACTCCGGTGACCTGGTCCGAATGGACGAGGAGGGCTACGTGTGGGTGGTCGACCGAAAGAAGGACATGATCATCTCCGGTGGTGAGAACATCTACTGCGCGGAGGTGGAGAACGTCCTCGCCGCCCATCCGGCGATCGTCGAGGTCGCGGTCATCGCCCGTCCACACGAGAAATGGGGTGAGGTGCCGATCGCAGTCGCGGCGGTCACCCACGGCAATCTGCGCATCGAGGATCTCGGCGAGTTCCTCGACGAGCGCCTGGCGCGCTACAAGCACCCCAAGGGCCTGGAGATCGTCGACGCACTGCCCCGCAACCCCGCCGGCAAAGTGCTCAAGACCGAATTGCGGACGCGTTATGGAGCCTCGGCCGTGCCTCAAAGCGCTTACGCGTCAACGGATCCAAAGAGGGCTAACGGAACCTGACATAACGACAAACACGCAGGTCAAATTGACGAAAGGCTAATAGTGCGGATGCCATGCACGCCCGCGAGGCCATCGGGTACAGTCCTGTGGTCTGCCTTACTACCTGCGAGTAGTGAGTCGGAGGTCACACACTTTGGGACGGGGCGAGGAGGCGGCGTGCGAAACACTTCGCCGCTTCCCAGCGAGGCAGATGGTTGCATCGGGAGGGGGTGCCAGTGACGACCACGCAGCCACGGGTCACCGATTACATCCGCGACCGGCTAGGTCCGCCGCTGGTGCTGGTCGGCGGCTTCTTCCGGATGTGTGTGCTCACCGGAAAAGCATTGTTCCGCGGGTCGTTCCAGTGGCGCGAGTTCATCCTGCAGTGCTGGTTCATCATGAAGGTGGCCATTCTGCCGACCATGGCGATCTCCGTGCCGATCACAGCGCTTTTCATCTTCACGTTCAACATCCTGCTGATCCAGGTCGGCGCCGCTGACCTCTCCGGCGCCGGCGCCGGCATCGCTGTGATCACCCAGATCGGCCCGCTCAACACCGTGCTGGTGATCGCCGGTGCGGCGTCGACGGCCATCTGCGCCGACCTGGGTGCGCGCACCATCCGCGAGGAGATCGACGCGATGGAGGTGCTCGGCATCGACCCCATCCACCGGCTGGTGCTGCCGCGGGTGCTGGCCTGCGCGCTGGTCAGCATGCTGCTCAACGCGCTGGTGAGCATGGTCGGGCTTGTCGGCGGCTTCGTCTTCGGGGTCTACCTGCAACACGTGTCGGCCGGGGCATACCTGGCGACGCTGACCCAGCTCACCGGACTGCCCGAAGTGGTGATCGCGACGATCAAAGCCCTGGCCTTCGGGCTCATCGCCGGCCTGGTGGGCTGCTACCGCGGGCTGACCGTGAGCGGCGGTTCGAAGGGGCTGGGCACCGCAGTCAACGAGACCGTGGTGCTGTGCGTGGTGGCGTTATTCGCGGTCAACGTGGTGCTGACCACCATCGGTGTGCGATTCGGAACGGGGCGCTGAAATGTCGACTGCCCAGGTACTGCGCTCCCGTTTCCCGCGGCTATCCGGCGACCTTCGTCGCTTTGGTGACTCGGCGACCCGACCGCTCGACGAAGCCGGCAAGCTGGGCTGGTTCACGGTTGTCGGCGTCCGCGACATGGCGTGGGCGCTGACCCGTTACCGCAAGGAAATCCTGCGACTGATCGCCGAGGTCGGTATGGGCAGCGGCGCCATGGCCATCATCGGTGGCACCGCGGTCATCATCGGTTTCGTGACCCTTTCCGCCGGCTCGCTGGTGGCCATTCAGGGTCTGGCGTCGCTGGGCCACGTCGGACTTGACACCCTGCTCGGGTTTGTCTCCGCCTTCATCAACGTGCGCCTTGTTGCGCCGATCGTCACCGGTATCGCGCTGGCAGCCACCGTCGGCGCCGGCGCCACCGCCGAACTGGGCGCCATGCGGATCAGCGAAGAGATCGACGCGCTCGAAGTGATGGGTGTGAAGTCGACGGCCTACCTGGTGTCCACCCGGATGCTGGCCGGGCTGGTGGTGATCATCCCGCTCTACTCGGTCGGCTTGATCCTGTCCTTTCTCTCACCGCAGGTTGTCACGACGTTTCTGTACGGACAGACGTCCGGTACCTACGACCACTACTTCCGGACGTTTTTGCGCCCCGACGACGTGTTCTGGTCGTTCGTGGAGATCATCATCATCTCCGCGGTGGTGATGCTGTCGCACTGCTATTACGGCTACAACGCCAGCGGCGGTCCGGTCGGCGTCGGTGAGGCAGTCGGCCGGTCGATGCGTTTCTCGCTGGTCGCGAACCCCGTTGTCATCCTGTTGGCCGAAATGGCGCTCTATGGCGTCAATCCCAACTTCAACTTCACGGTGTAGGCGACCATGACGCATCCGCGCGGGAAGATCAACAAGGCGCCGTTCCAGCCCTACCGGGTGGCCGGTGTCGTCGTTTTTCTCATCGGTGCGCTCGTGCTGTGGTTGGTGTTCCTGCAGTACAGCGGCGACTTCGTCGACAAGACCCAGCTGACGATGCTGTCCGATCGGGCGGGCCTGGTGATGGATCCGGGGTCCAAGGTCACCTACAACGGGGTCCAGATCGGCCGGGTGGCCGAGATCAATGAGGTCGAACGTGACGGCAAGCCCGCGGTCAAGTTCACCCTGGACGTCTATCCCAAGTATCTGCACCTGATCCCGGCGAACGTGGACGCGAAAATCGTGGCCACCACGGTGTTCGGCGAGAAGTACGTGTCGATGACTGCGCCGGAACACCCTCTGCCACAACGGATCACGCCGAAAAACGTGATCGACGCCCGCTCGGTGACCACGGAGATCAACACCCTGTTCCAGACGATCACCTCGATCGCACAGAAGGTGGACCCAGTCAAGGTCAACCTGACCCTGAGCGCTGCGGCGCAGGCGTTGAGCGGGTTGGGCGACAGGTTCGGACAGTCGATCATCAACGGCAGCGCTGCGCTGGATGAAGTCAACCCGCGGATGCCGATTATCCGGCACGACATCCAGCAGTTGGCCACACTGGGCGACACCTATGCCGACGCGTCACCGGATCTGTTCGACTTCCTCAACAACGCATCGACGACGGCGCACACGATTCACGCGCAAGAAAAGGATCTGGACCGAGCCTTGCTGGCGGCCGTGGGATTCGGCAAGACCGGCGCAGACATCTTCAACCGTGGCGGGCCGTATTTTGCTCGCGGAGCCAAGGACCTGGTGCCGTCGGCGCAGTTGTTGGACACCTACAGCCCGGAATTGTTCTGCTCCATCCGTAATTTGCACGACGGCGAACCCAAGGTCGCCGCGTTCACCAGTCCGTACTCGCTGCGCTCCGAAACCGAACTTTTCTCCGGGCTGGGGCTGGCGCTGAGTCTCCCGGGGCTCGGCTTCACGGCGGCCACGCTGGGACTCTCAGCGCTGAGCGGCCTGGTCGGTGGAGCGCCCAACCCGTACATGTACCCGGAGAACCTGCCGCGAATCAACGCGCACGGCGGGCCGGGCGGGGCTCCGGGTTGCTGGCAGACCATCACGCGTGATCTGTGGCCCGCGCCCACGCTCATCATGGACACCGGCAACAGCCTCGCCCCGTACAACCATGTTGACACCGGTTCCCCGTACGCAGTCGAGTACGTTTGGGGCCGCCAAGTGGGGGACAACACGATCAACCCATGAAAATCACCGGAACCCTCGTCAAGCTCGGCATCGCCGCCACGGTGTTGCTGCTCTTCACCGCTTTGATCGTCGTCGTGTTCGGTCAGATGCGTTTCGACCGGACCACCACCTACGCCGCGGAGTTCAACAACATCAGCGGGCTGCGGTCCGGCCAGTTCGTCCGGGCTTCCGGGGTGGAGATCGGCAAGGTCAAAGACATCAAGCTGGTCGACGGCGGTCATCGGGTCAGGATCGAATTCGACGTCGACCACTCCGTCCCGCTCTACCAATCCACGACTGCCCAGGTCCGCTATCTCAACCTGATCGGTGACCGCTACCTCGAGCTCAAGCGTGGCGAGGGCGAGGGTGCGGAGCGCGTTCTTCCGGCCGGCGGGTTCATCCCGCTCTCGCACACTCAATCCGCGCTGGACCTGGACGCGCTGATCGGCGGATTCAAGCCGCTGTTCCGGGCGCTGGACCCGGAGAAGGTGAACAACATCGCGACGGCCATCATCACCGTGTTCCAGGGGCAAGGCGGCACCATCAACGACATCCTCGACCAGACCGCGCAGCTCACCTCCCGCATCGCCGAGCGGGACGAGGCCATCGGTGAGGTGGTCAAAAACCTCAACATCGTGCTGGACACCACGGTCAAGCACCGCCAGGACTTCGACCAGACCGTCGACAATTTCGAGAAGCTGATCAGCGGTCTGAATAACCATGCCGAACCGTTCGCGGCCGGCATCGCGAATATCAGCAACGCGGCCGGGACGGTGGGCGACCTGCTCGCCGATAACCGGACTCTGCTGCACAAGACGCTGAACTACCTCGAGCCCATTCAGCAGCCGATCATCGACCAACGTGACCTCTACGACGATCAGATCCACCGCACGCCGGTCGGGGTGAACATCGTGGGCAACGCCGTCGGCAACTACGGCGACTGGGTGAACTTTTACCTGTGCGACCTGACGCTCAAGACCAATGGACTGCAGGCCGGCGGCCCGGTCCGCACGGTCAAGATCTGGTCGCAGCCGACGGGTAGGTGCACGCCGCAATGAGAACGCTGGAACCCGCCAACCGGAAGCGGATCGGCCTGATGGGCCTGATCGTGACGGTGATGGTCGTCGGTGTCGGCCAGACCCTCACCAGCACCCCGCAGTTGTTCGCCGAACCCAACTATTTCGGGGAGTTCACCGACTCAGGTCAGCTGAACAAAGGCGACAAAGTGCGTATCGCCGGGGTGGACGTCGGCGACGTCGAGGCCATCAAGATCGACGGTGACCACGTCGTGATGAAGTTCTCGACCGGAAGCGAGACCATCGGCACCGAGAGCCGGCTGGCGATCAAGACCGACACCATTCTGGGCAAGAAAGTGCTCGAGATTGAGCCGCGGGGCACCCAGATACTGCGGCCAGGTGGCACGCTGCCGCTGGGGCAAAGCACCACCCCGTACCAGATTTACGACGCGTTCTTCGACGTCACCAAGGCTGCCGCCGGCTGGAACATCGACACCGTCAAGCAGTCGCTGAATGTGTTGTCGCAGACCATCGACCAGACCTATCCACACCTGAGTGCGGCTCTTGACGGGGTGGCCAAGTTCTCCGACACCATCGGCAAACGCGACGAGCAGATTACGCATCTACTTGCGCAGGCAAACAAGATCGCCAGCATCTTGGGCGACCGAAGCCAACAGGTCGACCGGCTGTTCGTCAACTCCAACAACTTGCTGGCCGCGTTCAACGAACGCAGCCGGGCGATCAGCGCGTTGCTGAGCAATGTGGCCACTTTTTCGGCCCAGGTGGAAAACCTGATCAACGACAACCCGAACCTCAACCACGTCTTGGAGCAGTTGCGCACCGTCAGCGACCTACTGGACAAGCGCAAGGACGATCTCGCTCTGACGCTCAAGAACTTCGGCAAAACCGCCGCGGGACTGAACGAAGCCGTGGCGTCGGGTCCGTATTTCAAGGTGCAGCTGACCAACTTGCTGCCGTACTGGATCCTGCAGCCCTGGGTGGATGCCGCATTCAAGAAGCGCGGGGTCGACCCGGAGAACTTCTGGCGCAGTGCCGGGCTGCCGGCGTTCCGGTTCCCCGATCCGAACGGCACCCGGTTCCCCAATGGTGCGCCGCCGCCCGCGCCGCCGGCGTTGGAGGGCACCCCGGATCATCCGTACCCGGCGGTGGCGCCGGGGTCGCCGTGCTCGTACACGCCGACGCCGGAGTTGTTGCCGCGGCCAGGTAACCCGATGCCGTGTGCGGGTGTCGACCAAAACCTGGGACCGTTCGGACCGAACGGGCCGTACCCGGCCTTGCCCGATGTGGCCTCCTCTCCGCCGAACCCTGCTGGTCTGCCCCCGACCCCGGGGATTCCGATCGCCGGGCTCCCCGGACAGGTGCAACCCGACGTGCCGGGCACACCGGTGCCCATCGCACCCGGACCGCCCGGGGCGCGAACCGAGCCACTGGGACCGCTCCCGGGCCCAGCTCCGGGGAATCCCGCTGCGGCACCACCACCGGCACCTTTGGCCCCTGGACCCCCGGCCCCGCCGGGACCCGGCAATAACCTGCCTGCGCCCTACATCGGCAACACAGGTGGGGCCGGCGGCAGCGGTGCGCAGGGAGGTAACCAGAATTGAGCACCGTCTTTGATTTCCGCAACGTCCGGTTGCCGAAGCTGTCACGAGCCTCGGTGATCATCGGGTCGCTCGCGATCGTGGCCGCGCTGGTGCTGGCGTTCCTCGGATTTGAGCTGTACAAGAAGCTGACGAACAACACCGTGGTGGCCTACTTCCCGGTGGCCAACGCCCTGTATTCCGGCGACAAGGTCGAGATCATGGGTGTCAAGGTCGGCGCGGTCGACAAGATCGAGCCGGCCGGCGACAAGATGAAGGTCACCTTCCACTATTCCAACAAGTACAAGGTGCCCGCCGACGCGCAGGCGGTGATCCTCAACCCGACGTTGGTGGCGTCGCGCTTGGTGCAGCTGGAGCCCCCCTACAAGGGCGGTCCGGTGCTGGCTGACAACGCGGTGATCCCGGAGGAGCGCACCCAGGTGCCCACCGAGTGGGACGAGCTGCGCAACACCATCACCCACGTGATCTCCAAGCTCGGGCCCACCAAGGAGCAGCCCAAGGGACCCTTCGGTGACGTCATCGAGGCCTACGCGAACGGGCTTGCCGGCAAGGGCAAGCAGATCAACACCACCTTCAACAACCTGTCCCGAGCGTTGACCGCGCTCAACCAAGGCCGGGGTGACTTCTTCGCGGTGGTGCGTAGCCTGGCGCTGTTCGTCAACGCTCTTCACGCCGACGACCAGAAGTTCGTGGCGTTGAACAAGAACCTGGCTCAGTTCACCAACAGCCTGACCGGTTCCGATCGCGATCTGGCCAACGCCCTGCAGCAGTTCGACGGACTGCTGACGACGATTCGGCCGTTCCTCGACAAGAACCGCGAGGTGCTGACCCACGACATCAACAATCTCGGCGACACAACCAACGCCCTGGTTCAGCCTGAGCCCCTGACTGGTTTGGAAAACGCTCTGCACGTTCTGCCGACAGCGCTGGCGAATGCGAACCTCATCTATCACCCGGCGCACAGCGCCATCGTCGGTCAGCCGGCCGGGACGGTCGGCACCATGGGCTTCGCGAACCCGATGGAATTCCTCTGCAGCGCCATTCAGGCCGGCAGCCGGCTGGGCTACCAGGAATCCGCCGAGCTCTGCGCGCAGTACCTGGCGCCGATTCTCGACGCGATCAAGTTCAACTACCTGCCGTTCGGCATCAACCCGTTCAGCCTCGCCGCAACGTTGCCCAAGGAGGTCGCCTACTCCGAGGACCGGCTGCATCCGCCGAACGGCTACAAGGACACAACAGTGCCGGGTATCTGGGTGCCCGACACACCGACGTCGCACCGCAACACCCAGCACGGCTGGATCACTGCGCCCGGCATGCAGGGCGTCAAGGTGGGGCCGGTCACCGCTAGCCTGTTGACCCCCGAATCGCTTGGCGAACTCATGGGCGGGCCGGATATCGCGCCGGTGCAGTCGAACTTGCAGACGCCGCCGGGTTACCCGAACGCCTACAACGAGGAGCCTGGCCCGCTGCCCTACGTCGGCGTGCCGGGTCACCCGGGACCGATACCACCGCCGCCACCCGGACCCGAGGTAATCCCCGGTCCCGTCGCACCCGCGCCGGTGTCCGGGCCGCCGCCAGCGGTGGCACCTGGAGCTCCGCTGCCTGCTGAGGCGGCATCCGCACCGGCAGGGGGTGGCCAGTGAGGGGCATGACGAGCGCGATGCGCGCGAGGAGTAAGCCGAACCAACAGCCGATGAAACGCGTGATGAGTCAGGCCCGGCACCGGGGCTGGCAGGGTCTGGCGCTGCTGGTAACCGCAATGGTGTTGAGCTCCTGCGGCTGGCACGGCATCTCGAACGTCTCGTTGCCTGGCGGCCCGGGCAGCAGTGGCAGCGCCTACACCCTCTATGTGCAGATGCCGGACACCCTGGCCATCGACGGCAACAGCAAGGTCATGGTGGCCGATGTGTTCGTCGGCTCGATCCGCAAGATCGAGCTCAAAAACTGGATCGCCACCCTCACGCTGGGCCTGGACAAGAACGTCAAGCTGCCGAAAAACACGACCGCCAAAATCGGGCAGACCAGCCTGCTCGGTTCTCAGCACATCGAATTGGCCCCGCCGGCCGACCCGTCGCCGCAACTGCTGAAGAACGGCGACACCATCCCGCTGAAGAACTCGTCGGCGTATCCCAGCACCGAGCAGACACTGGCCAGCCTGGCGATGGTCGTACGCGGGGGCGGGCTCCCGAACCTCGAAGTCCTGCAGAACGAGGTCAGCAAGATCCTGACCGGTCGGGGTCCCCAGATCCGCGCGTTCCTCGGCAAGCTGGATACCTTCACCCGCGAACTCAACGCGCAGCGCGACGACATCACTCACGCGATCGACTCGACCAATCGGCTGTTGGCCGTCGTCGGCAACCGATCGGATGTGCTGGACCGCGCGCTGACCGAATTCCCGCCGCTGATCAAGTTTTTGGCGGGTCCGGAGTATCAGAAACATCTGATCGACGCGGTCGAATCGGTGGGTGCGCTCAGCCAGGCTGCCGCCCAGTACCTGGGTGAGGCTCGTGGCCCGTTGCACCAGGACCTGCAGTTGCTGCAGTGCCCGTTGAAGGAGCTGGGCAAGGCTTCGCCCTACCTGCTCGGCGCTTTGAAGTTGATCTTCACCGCGCCGTTCGACCTCGACACCGCTCCGAAGCTGATCCGCGGTGACTTCATGAACTCCTCCCTCGAGGTCGACACCACGCTGTCGGCGGTTGACAACGCGTTCCTCACCGGGACAGGGTTCTCCGGGGCATTGCGGGCGCTGGAGCAGTCGTACGGCCGCGACCCCGCGACGATGATTCCCGACGTGCGCTACACGCCGAACCCGAACGACGCCCCAGGCGGACCACTTGTGGAGAGGGCGGACCGGCAATGCTGACTCGTTTCATCAAGCGCCAGCTGGTCCTCTTCAGCATCCTGACCGTGGTGGCCCTGTTGGTGTTGGGCGTGTACTACCTGCGTATTCCGACTCTGGTGGGCATCGGTCAGTACCAGTTGAAGGCCGAACTGCCGGCCTCCGGTGGTCTGTATCCGACGGCTAATGTGACTTATCGCGGTGAAACCATCGGCAAGGTCACCGCCGTGGAGCCGACCGAAAAAGGCGCCGAGGCGACGATGAGCATCGACAGCAAGTTCAAGATTCCTCTTGACTCAGTGGCGAATGTGCACTCGGTGTCGGCTGTCGGTGAGCAGTATTTGGACCTGGTGTCGGAGGGCAAAACGCACGGAGTCTTTTCGCCGGGGCAGACCATGACCAAGGGCACGGTGCCGAGTGAAATCGGCCCGGCGCTGGACACCGCCAACCGCGGGTTGACGGTGCTGCCGAAGGACAAGATCGGCCAGCTGCTGGACGAGACCGCCGAATCAGTCGGAGGCCTGGGTCCGGCGTTGCAGCGTCTGGTCGACTCGACCCAGGCGATCGTCGGCGACTTCAAGACCAACATCAACCAAGTCGACGACATCATCCAGAATTCCGCGCCGATCCTGGACAGCCAGGCCGTCTCGAGTAATGCGATCGATCGGTGGGCGCATAACCTCAACATCTTGGGTGCACAGACTGCTCAGCAGGACTCGCACGTGAAAAGCATTCTGACTCAAGCGGCCCCAACCGCCGATCAGCTCAACTCGGTGTTCAGTGATATCCGTGAGTCGCTGCCGCAAACGCTGGCCAACCTCGAGATCGTGATCGACATGCTCAAGCGTTACCACCCCGGCGTCGAGCAGACGTTGGTGTTCCTGCCTCAGCTCGGATCGATCGTGCAGGCGATTTCCGCACCGTACGAGAAGGACCGGATGGCTGCGCTGGACCTCACGCTGGCGATCAACTATCCGGCGCCCTGCTTGACCGGATTTCGCCCCGCGCCGGAGTGGCGCGCACCGGCCGACACCAGCATCGCGCCGCTGCGCGAGAACAACTACTGCCGGATCCCGCAGGACTTTCAATCCAACGCGGTGCGCGGCACGCGCAACATGCCGTGCATGGATGTCCCTGGCAGACGCGCGCCGACGCCGCAAGACTGCCGCAGCGGCAAGCCCTACGAGCCGCTGGGCACCAACCCGTGGTTCGGTGATCCCAACCAGATCCTGAACTGCCCGGCCCCCGGGGGGCGCTGCAACCAGGCGGTGAAACCGGGCTTTGTGATCCCGGCGCCGTCGGTCAACAACGGGCTGAACCCGCTGCCCGCCGACAGGTTGCCGCCGGCAGGGCAGACGCCGCCGCCGATGAGCGACCCGCTGCAGAGGCCGGGCTCGGGTTCTGTGCAGTGCAACGGACAACAACCCAACCCGTGCATCTACACTCCGGGCGGGCCTCCCGCGGCCGTCTATAGTCCGATGAGTGGCGAGGTGACGGGCCCCGACGGTTCCAAATACTCCGTCAACAACTCACGCAATACAGGAGATGACGGATGGAAGGAGATGCTGGCGCCAGCCGGCTGACCCCGCACGACACGGACGATCCGTCCGTAGCCGACGATTCAACCGCTGAGGTAATCGCCGAGGATTCATCGGAATCCGAGGACGCACCCGACCACGAGATCACCGAGTCGGACGCCGATGATGTGGCAGAACCGGCGAGCACCGAAGCAGTGGACGAACCGTCACGCTTGGGCCGTGGTTGGTTCATCGGCATCGCGGCGGCTCTGGTCTTGTTGGCCGGCGGTGTCGGCTTGGGCGGTGCCTGGGTGCTGATCCAGCACCACGACAGCCGGGCCACCGCGCGTCACGATGCCGCAGCCGTGGACGCCGCCAAGGACTGTGTCGGGGCCACGCAGGCGCCAGACATCACGGCGATGGCCGCCAGCGCCCAGAAGATCATCGAGTGCGGTAGCGGAGCTTTTCGGTCCCAGGCGATCTTGTACAGCAGTCTGCTGGTCGAGGCTTATCAGGCTGCCAACGCTCACGTTCAGGTGTCGGATCTGCGTGCGGCAGTGGAACGCAACGACGCCGACGGCTCGATCGTGATTCTTGTGCCACTGCGCGTCAAGGTGTCCAACGCCGAATCAGAGAACCAGGAAGCGGGCTACCGCTTGCGGGTGACGATGGTGCCCGACGAGGGCAAGTACCGGATTTCCAAGCTTGACCAGGTGGCGAGGTGACGTTGCTGGTCGAAAAGACCGAGGTCGCACCGGTAGCCGAAGCGGCGCCACATGACCTGGCGGGCTGGCACATTCGAGCCGCCGCCCTCGCTGTCGACGTGGTGCCCGGTGTCGCCGTGGTGGCGACGATGGCGCTGGTCTGGTTGGCGGTGCCGACTCGGAGCACCTGGTGGTGGGTATCGGGTTCCGCCCTCGTCGGCGCGACGTTGTTGACCATGGTCAATCGGGCGGTATTGCCGGCGATCATCGGTTGGAGCCTGGGACGGGCGTTGTTCGGGATCGCTGTGGTGCGCGCCGACGGAACCGCCGTCGGCGTGGGCCGGCTGACGTCGAGGGAGCTCGCGCACCTGCTCGATACCTTGTCGGTGTTCGTCGGATGGCTGTGGCCGTTGTGGGATCCGCGCCGGCGTACCTTCGCCGACTTGCTGCTGCGGACCGAAGTGCGGTGTGTGGAAGCAGATCGGCGTCCCGCAGATATCCGGCGGCGCACCGCTGCCGCGGTGTCGATAGCCGTGTTGCTCTGCGTAGCCGGAGCCGCGATCAGCGTGCTGGCGATCCTGTTGCCCGATCGCGCATCCGACCGGACGCGGGCTGCCGTCGCCGCGCAGGGGCCCAAGATCGTCACCGAAATGCTCACCTACGACCCCAAGTCGCTGCCCACCGATTTCGCCCGCGCCCGATCACTGACGTCCGATAAATACCGGCCGGAGTTGGTCAAACAGCAGGAGTCGGTGCAAAAGGGTCATCCCGTCGTCAACGAGTATTGGGTGACCGACAGCACCGTGCTATCGGCGACACCGGATCGCGCGATGATGCTGTTGTTCATGCAGGGCCACCGCGGCGGCGCCGACGGGGAACGGTTCATCACCGCCACGGTTCAGGTCGCCTTCGTCAAGGGAAAAGACGGGCACTGGCTGGTCGACGATCTGCACGTGGTGACGAAACCCAAACCAGCCCAAGGGAAAAAGTGAGCCCCCGCCGACGAATCCAGCCGGGCGAAGAGCCGCTGCTCATCGACCAGGTGCCGACGTCAACGCTCTGGTCGAAGTTGCCGGGACGCCCGACATTGCCGCGGCAGTGGTGGAAACCGTCACAAGCCTGGGCTTTGCCCTCGGCGATCGTCGTCGCGACCGTGCTCACGGCAAGTGCCATCACCACGTCGTCAGTCGTGCTGGTCAAGCAGCGATCGCATCACCAGTTGGCGATGAAAGAAGTCGACGTGCTCGGCTTCGTCAAAGCCTTCATGACCGGATTCACGACGTTGGATCCGTTTCACGCCAACGCTTATATCGACCGGATATTGGCCCACGCGACAGGCGATTTCGCCAAGCAGTATCACGACAAGCAGAACGAGATCCTGGTCCGGATCGCCCAGGCCGAGCCGACCAAGGGCACCGCTCTGGCCGCCGGGGTGGAACGGTGGAACGACGACGGCAGCGCCAATGTCATGGTGGCTACCGACGTCACGTTCAAATCTCCCGACGGAAAGCAGAAGCTCGACAACACAAATCGCTGGGTGGTCACCGCTCAGCGGGAAGGCAACCAGTGGAAGATCAGCAGCCTGCAGCAGGTGGTCTGACCGCCGAGATTCCCGACGAGCAATCGGGAGATGATGCGGCCGTCGAAAACGATGCCGTCGACGCCGAGGCTTCCGACTCGGAATCCGCCGGCGATTCGGCCGTCGACGACGAAAACGCCGATGGGACAACCGAAGACGCCGACGCCGGTGAGGCGTCAGATGACGCCCCGCTGGGCTTGCGGGAAAGACGACCGGTCGGCAAGTGGTCGGCGATCGCGGCGGCCGTGGCCGCAGCACTGTTCGTCGGCTCCGCTGCGTTCGCCGGTGCGGCGGTGCAGCCTTACCTGACCGATCGCGCCACCGTGGCCACCAAGCTGCGGGTTGCGCGCACCGCCGCCAACGCGATCACGACGTTGTGGACCTATACCCCCGACAACATCGACCAGCTGGCCGACCGGGCGTCGCAGTATCTCAGCGGCGATTTCGAGGCTTCGTACCGGAAATACATCGACGCGATCGCCGCACCCAACAAGCAGGCCAAGGTCACCAACACCACCCAGGTTACCGGGGCGGCTACGGAGTCACTGGACGGGCCCGACGCCACCGCGATCGTTTACACCAACACGACGTCGACCAGTCCGACGACCAAAGACGTTCCGTCGCTGAAGTATTTGTCCTATCGGCTCACCCTGCAGCAGATTCACGACCGCTGGCTGGTCACCAAAATGACCACCATCACCTCGCTGGATCTGACGCCCAAGTTCTAGTTGAACGCGAGCCAGCCGGGAAGCGACCGCTCATGAGAGTCGCAAAGGACCTCCCGGGTGTCGCAATTGCCCTTCGGCACACCGGCTCCCGCCCACATGCCGCCGGTGTCACGGCGTAGCACGATCGCCGACGAGGTGCCGCCGTCGAGGAGCACCGCGGTGTCGCTGCCCAGACCGCGGAACAGGTCCTGAATGTTGTCAGGCGTATAGGTACCGCCTTGGAACACATACATTTCGTCGCGGGGCTTGGAGTAGGCCAACGCCGTGCGGGCGGCACTTGGACCGCCGTCGTTGAGTTGGCCGCTGTTTCCAGGGGACAACAGACCGAGCCCGCTCACCGCGACGAACTGCTCGCCGCGGTCGACCAACCCGGTAACGACCTGGGTTGCGGCGTCGTAGTCGTGACCGTCCCTTCCGCCCCGCGGCCACACCACCGATGGCGCACCACGCGACGGCAGGACCATCGTGGCCAACGCGCTCCAGTTTTCGTTACCGCCGGAGAGGCCTTGCTTACCTGCGTAGGGGATGGTGCCGGTGACCGCCTGGTTGGCCCGGCCCTGCCCGTGCGTGTTATCGACGTAGGTGCCCAGCGGTGAACTACAGCCGGTGGACCGCCACGAGCCGCCCTTCTGACCCCGGATGTCGAAGAAGTTGGCGTTGATCGCGATCGTCGGCTGGCCCAGCACCTGCCAGGCTTGCACCGCGGTGTACGTTTCCGATGCTTGTATCAGCCCGTCGCCGGTACGTGCCCGCGGGTCGCGTTCGCAGCGCGCCTGAAAACCCCGATGACTGTCGACCAGCAGATGTGGTTGCAGCCGTTGCGAGGCGGCCTTGATGACCATCAAGTGGCCGCCGCTGGCCCCGTCATACCAGCTGCCGGCGGCGTTGAGCATCGGCGCCGGATGTCCGCCGCCGAAGTTGTACACCAGGTAGGAACCTTGGGTGTTGGCAATGGCACTGGCCAGTAGTTCGCGGGATTCGGCGCGCGCAATGGGCTGCCCTGTGCTGGTCGCCAGGGTCAGGCACAGCGTTGTCCCGGCGCAGCAGGCTGCGATGCGCCGCAAGGCGGCGGCGAGATACGGCACGGTTGCCCTTTCGGCGCGAAAGTTGTTGCAACCAGCACAGCATTAAGCTCAGGAATTACACAGCAAACTTGCATAACAGTCACGTGACAGTTTGGCCGCGGCGCAATGACTTTCGGCCGCTGCATGTTTGCGACCCGCTACTGCGGGTACGTCTCCGCGTCGCTCGTGACAGCAGCGGTCGCTTCGGTGGCGGTGGTTGCCGCGAGCCCCGGCGGAAGACGGTGGTAGCCGCGACGATCGTAGATACGGGTGACGATGCCGCCGAGCAGCAGTCCAATCACCAGGCCGATCGCGGTCAGCTCCAGCGATTGCGACAAGCCCGCGTCGGCGCGACCGCCGAGATACAGCAACGCCCTTGCGCCCAAGTAGACTTGATGCATCGGCTCGAACTTCGCCAACCAGCCGAAGAACGTCGGAGTGGCCTGCAACGGCATCGTTGCGCCTGCCGACGGCAACCCGAGTATGACGAACACGAACATGCTGACCAGTAGGCCCACCGCACCCAGTATCGCGATCAGCGACGTCGACGTGATGCCCACCGCCGCGATCGCGAGGACCCCGAAAAGCCATAACGCCAAACTGTTCTGGACCGGCATACCCAGTTTCGTGGCGATCAGGATATAGGTGGCCGACGTCAGCAGCGCCAGTACCACGGTTAACGCCCACTTGATCAGCAGTGTGCGGAATCGCGAGATCTTCACCTGTTCGGCGAATCGATAGACCGGGCCGAATTCGGCAGGTACGAAGCCGAGCATGGAGTCCACCAGCATGCTGACCACGATGCTGCCGGTGAAGCCGGCGAGCAGCAGCAACAGCGCATAGTAGAACGCGGACAAGCCATTACCGGTCCCATCCGGTAGCGGGTTGTGCACCGTCGACTTGACTTCGATGGGGTTGGCCAGCATCAGCGCCACCGCGCCGGCCTCGGGCGTCCGACGGGTCTGTTGCGCGACTTCTTGCGAAAGCCGTTTTCCTACAAGGTAATCGACTACGGCGACGGCACGTTGAAGTGTCTGGCCGGCGATGCTGGCGCCCAGCGTGCCGGCCCGTGGATTCGTCGAGATGATGATGATTGGGCGGTCGACGCGGCCCGGTGTCAGCGCACTTTTGGCGTAGGCCTGCAGCTTCGAGGAGAAGTTGGGCGGTATCACCGCGACACCGTAGATCTGCGCGGTATCCATTTGCTGCTTGGCTTGATCGTGGTTCAGCATCCGGACGTCGTAGGCGTCGTTGTCGAAACCGGACAGCATGCCCTTGACGACCTGCGCGCCCGTGGGTCCGGCGTCCTCGTTCAATACGGCGATGGGGAAATGGCGCAGGTTGCTCATCGGCCGCAGGATTCCGCCGAGATAAAAGGCGGCCAGCGCCGACAACACCGCGAGCGTGACAACGATCGGCACAGCCCAGAACCACACCGTGCGCGTCGCTTTCGGATTGGCCAGACGGCTCCCAGCCGGTTGCGGGTGGTCTGCGAAGGCGTCGTCATTGCCGGTTGTGACATCGGGTGCTGCGTGACGAGGGTATGGATCAGACATTCTGGCTCGCTTTCGTCCGCGCCCACCCTAGCCGCCGAGTGCTGCGTGCATCTCCCAGACCAGGATTTCCGCGGCCTCATTGACCGCGACGTGCGGACGGCTCGACGCCGTCAACCGCACCGCGTCACCTTCGGCCAGCTCGGCCTCAGTATTGAGCTGATGCATGGTCAGTCGCCCGCGAGCGACGAACACGTGCAAATAGGGCGCCGCCGGCAGGGTGAGCTCGTCGGCGGGCCGCAGCCGCGCGCCGTGCAGTGCCGCCGCTCGGTTGTGAATGGTGATCGCGGAGTCATACCCGGGTATTCCCGACGCGATCGTCGCGAGCTGCCCGTCGAGCTGATCGTCACTGATCGCCCGACGCGTTGCTCTCCGAGTGTAGGATTCCGCTGCCGGCCGACATCCGTTGCGCGAGACCGGGATAGACGACGCCGCTGTTACCCGCCGAGTCGCGATGCGCTAGCGCGCCGTCCAGCACCCAGGTCACGATCTCCATGTCGCGGTGCGGATGGGTGTCAAAGCCGCTGGCCGGTGCCACGACATCGTCGTTGCTGACCAGCAGCACCCCGTGGTGGGTGTTAGCCGGGTCGTAGTGATCGCCGAACGAAAACGAATGACGGGACGTCAGCCACGACGTGGTGGTGACCGCCCGGTCGTGCGCACGTCGAACGTCGACGTCTGCATGCATGTAGTCAGGCTAGTCCGGGTTGCAGCAGCGCCTGGGCGTGCCCGAGCGCGGCATCGAGGTCGGGAAGGGCCAACTCGTCACGGCCGCCCAGGTGGATCTCGATCTGGTACTCCGGCTGGCCGTCAGGCCCAAAGATCGGCAGCACCACGAATTCGGTTGACGCTAGGTCAGTTTCGAGCGCGCTCGTCACCGATTGCAGCGTCATGATCGTCATCAGGGTGCTGAGCTCTCGAGTCACCTGGGCAGTCGGCTCCAACGACGCGAGCACGGCGGCGAGCCGGTCGCGCAGCGAGGTGTGGGCGGCATCGAACCGCCAGGCCCCGTAGCCCCGGTCGCGAATCGCGGCGAGCACCAGCCGATGTGCCGTGATGTCGGCGTGGGTCAGCCGGGGTGTGACGCGTCGCAGCCAGCCGTCGATCGCGTGATCGTCACGCCACGCCATCGCCACCAGGCCGAACGGTGGCCCGATGGGAAAGCGCTGACCGACGGCGTGGGCGCCATCGGTGCCATGGCCGACCGCGTCGACGGTGATCAGGTGTGTCCGTCCGATCTTGGACATCGAGCAGCCCGCGCCTAGCGTGGTGTGCAGGAAGCTGAGGGCGTCGCGCCCGCGATCCAATAGCGGAAACTGCGCTCGCAGGCCGTGTACCAGCCCGAACAACCCGCTGCCCAGCGTGTAGCGGCGATCCTCCCGCCGGGTAACCCAGGTGCGTCCTTCAAGCTCGGCCAGCACCAGCGCGCATGTCGACGTGCTGATCCCACAGATTTTCGCAAGGTCGGCCGACATCCGGCCGCCCGGTGAATCCGACAGTGCCGCAAGCACATCCATTACGCGACCGGTGGGCGGCGACTTGGTCGCTCGGCCCGCGGGCGCTCGCGCTGTTGACGAACTCATGGCGACCTTCCTACCATCCGTCCGAAATCTCAATTAATTGTTCCTAATATTAGGAGAATTATGCACAAGGTCAGCGTGTGGGGTCCGGGCTCGATGGGGGTGATCGCGCTGCGAGGGGTGATCGATCACCCACAGCTGCAACTCGTGGATCTTGTCGTGCACAGCGACGCCAAGGCGGGCCGTGACGCGGGGGAGTTGTGCGGGATCGCGCCGGTGGGTGTCACGGCAACCCAGGATCCCGCGGCGCTGCTGGCCGGTGACGCTGACGCCGTGGTCTATGCGGCTGCGGCCAACCTACGACCCGCGGACGCGATCGGGGACATGGTGTCGATCCTGCGGGCCGGAAAGAACGTGGTGTCCTGTTCGGTGGTGCCGCTGGTCTATCCAGACGGTGTCGATGCGGCGTTTACCGAGCCGCTGCGCGAGGCCGCAGCCGCCGGAGGCGTGTCGTTCTTCACCACTGGGATCGACTCCGGATTCGCCAACGACATTCTGCCGCTGGTGCTTACGGGTGTATCGCGGGTCATCGAGTCGGTCCGGG
This sequence comes from uncultured Actinomycetota bacterium, assembly GCA_963760095.1. Taxonomy (GTDB): domain Bacteria; phylum Actinomycetota; class Actinomycetes; order Mycobacteriales; family Mycobacteriaceae; genus Mycobacterium. The sequence goes on from CAVXBT010000001.1 coordinate 107,496, forward strand.
TGACCGAGATGTTCAACTACGCGACCTACCCGGACAAAGACGCGGTGTACGAGATCCTGGGATTCGGCAAGCCGCCGGAATTCACCGCCTTCGCCGCGGCGCCCGGGATGTTCACGTTCGGCTGGGGTCCGGTGCTGCATCAGCTCGCTGCGGGCTTGGGCGTCAAGATCGAAGACCTGGACGAAAGCGTCGAACGGATTGTCTCCGAAGAGTCTTTCGACACGCCCACCGGACACATCGCGGCCGGGACCGTCGGTGCGATGCGCTCGACGCTGACCGGATACGTCCACGGTAAACCAACTTTCGTCATCGACCACGTCACGCGCATGCGCGACGACCTGGCTTCCGACTGGCCGCAACCGCACATCTCGATACCGCCGCGCGATCTCGGTTACGGGCCGGCTTCCGGCCGCGGCCTTTACCGTGTCGAGATCGAGGGCTCGCCGAGCATGCGCTGCGAGTTCGAGATGGCCGACGACCACGACCACGACCTGGGTGCGCGGATCGCCGGCGCGTCCCGGATGGTCAACGCCATCCCGGCGGTCTGCCAAGCCCAGCCCGGACTGCTGTCCGCGCTGGATCTGCCACTGGTCACCGGTGCTGGCCTGGTCCGGTCGGTGCCTGGACCGTCACCGGACAGCCGGCTGTTCTGACTTCGCGGTCGAATGGGAGGACTCGGATCGGCGGTTTGGCACCACGGTTCTGCGACGCGAACTAACCACCCTGGTTATGGAGGGGTGTCGTCGGGTGCGATAAATCCTCGACGACCATCCTTCGGCTCGACACCGGCGCGGCCGCGGAACTGTGTCTCGAAGTAGACGACATTCGAGAGTCTCAAAATTTCGTGCCGCCATCACCGTGAACGCCGACGGCGCCCGTGGAAAGTTTCAACATCTTTAGAGGACGCTTGAACGCGGCGGCCGGGATTGGCGATTCTCGACTTTTCATGGTCGAAAGTGGATAGCATTCGTTTTGCTGAAAACAGCAAAACGAGTGCGTGGCAAGAGGCATCATGACGATGAAAGTCAAGAAAGTCGCCATCTTCTCGATCTGCAATGTTTTCATAATGGCTCTCGGCACCGTTGCTGGTTTTGCCGCGCACGCAGACGATTTGGGGAACGCGGTGTACAGCGGCGTCAACCGGCTTCGCCAGACATGCGGGGTGATCGGCGACGACCCGGGTTTGACAGTAGCAGCGTGGCGGCACGCCAACGACATGCTGATGAACGGTGTGGGCGGCCACATCGGTTCGGACGGCTCTTCACCGCAGGCGCGTATCGCGGATGCGGGCTACACCAGGACCGGCTACACGGGTGAGATCGTGTACTGGGGCACCGGATCCGCTGCGACTCCGAGCGCAGCGCTCGACTCGTGGATGGAAAGTCCTGCACATCGAGCGATCATCTTGAACTGCGCGTTCACCGCAGGCGGCTTCGCAATCGCCTCGGACGGCAACAAGATGACCGCCGTCGGTGACTTCGCGGGTCCTTAAAACCGAAGCCGGGCGAGGCTCCGATTGGTGGCCACTTACGGACGCTTTTAGGCCAATGGCGCCATAACGGGCCACCCGACGTTCAAAGGTGCGGCGGCAGGCCAAATTTCGCGAATAGCGTGGTGTCGAGGAAGGCCACCACACGGGAAATCCCGCCGGTGTGAATGTCCAGCACATGCAGCTGGAACGGAACGAGGCTATCGCCGTCGCGCATGTACATTGCAGCGGCGGGTTGTCCGTTGGCGGTCAACGGGATCAACCTCATGTCGCCGGCCGCATCCGCGGGGCACTGCTGATGAATGAGTGTGGCGATCGCCTGCGGTCCCTGATACCAGCCGACGAACGGTGGCATCTCCCAGATCGCCTCGCTGGTGAACAGGTCCGCCAGCCGGTCGATGTCGTAGGTCTCGAACGCGGCGATGTAGCGCGCCAACAGGTCCTGGGCGTCCGCCGACTCCGGTGACGACAGCCGGTCGTCGGGGCTCGGGCGGGCAGCGTCCAATTGCGACCGCGCACGTTGCAGCAGGCTGTTGACGGCGGCCGTGCTGGTGCCGATCGCGTCGGCCACTTCGGCGGCCTTCCACTGCAGCACGTCGCGCAGCACCAATACCGCCCGCTGCCGAGGCGACAGGTGCTGCAAGGCCGCCACGAACGCCAGTCGGACCGACTCGCGAGTACTAACGATCATTGAAGGATCAGCCGGATCACCAGACACGTCGGGCAATGGCTCCAGCCACGGCACCTCGGTGCCCTCGACCAGCTCAGCGGTCGGGTCCGAACTGGGCGCGCCCAACCCGGTGGGCAGCGGCCGACGCCCGCGGTTCTCCAGCGCAGTCAGGCAGGTGTTGGTGGCGATCCGGTGCAGCCAGGTGCGCACCGAGGACTTTCCCTCGAACCGGTCGTAGGCCTTCCAGGCGCGCAGCAAGGTTTCCTGCACCAGGTCCTCGGCGTCGTGCAGCGACCCGGTCATCCGGTAGCAATGCGCGAGTAGCTCGCGCCGGTAGGGCTCGGCGGTGGCGGAAAAATCCGTATTGCCGTCGTCGGGCAGGTCGCGGGCCAGCACGCTCACTGGATCGAGCTTACCCAGTTGGGTCTACGCTGCCCCTGATGACAACCACGCGTAGCGAAAGAACTTTCGACGGCATCGGCGGTGTGCGCATCGTCTACGACGTGTGGACACCCGATACCGATCCGCGCGGCGTGGTGGTTCTCGCGCACGGATTAGGGGAGCACGCCCGTCGCTACGACCATGTCGCCGAGCGGCTCGGCCGGGACGGTTTGGTGACCTACGCGCTCGACCACCGCGGACATGGCCGCTCGGGCGGCAAGCGGGTGCTGGTGAAGGACATCTCCGAGCTCACCGGCGACTTCGACACGTTGGTCGGTATCGCCTCCAAAGAACACCCCGGGGTGACGCGCATCGTGCTCGGCCACAGCATGGGCGGCGGCATCGTGTTCGCCTACGGCGTCGAACATCCCGACGACTACGACCTGATGGTGCTGTCCGGTCCGGCGGTGGCGGCCCAGACCGCTGTGCCGCCGGTGCTGGCCTGGGTCGCCAAGACGGTCGGGGCGATCGCGCCGGGCTTGCCGCTGCAGGAACTCGACGCCAATGCGGTCTCCCGCGACCCCGCCGTAGTGAACGCCTACAACACCGACCCGCTGGTGTATCACGGCAAGGTCCCCGGCGGCATCGCCCGGGCGCTGCTGCTGGTCGGCGAGACGATGCCGCAACGAGCCGCCGCGTTGACCGCGCCGCTGCTGGTGGTGCACGGATCAGAGGACCGGCTAATCCCCGTCGACGGCAGCCGCCAACTGGTCGACGCGGTGGGTAGTTCCAATGTCGAGCTGAAGGTCTACCCGGGCCTGTACCACGAGGTGTTCAACGAGCCGGAGCGCGACCAGGTGCTCGACGACGTCGTCTCGTGGATCAACGCTCGCCTGTGAGGCGCCGCGGCGGAAAGTCGTAGGGTTCCTTTAGTTTGGTCCTATGACCGACGACAAGATGCTGGCGCGGATCGCCGCCCTGTTGCGTCAGGCCGAAGGCACCGACAACTCCCATGAGGCCGAGGCGTTCATGGCGGCCGCCCAACGGCTGGCCACCGCGACGTCCATCGACTTGGCCGTGGCCCGGTCGCATGCCGACAAGCGGACACCCGCCCAGACGCCGATCCAGCGCACCGTCACCATCGGCGCGGCCGGTACCAGAGGATTGCGGACGTACGTGCAGCTGTTCGTGGTCATCGCCTCGGCCAACGACGTGCGCTGCGACGTCGCGTCCAACTCGACGTTCGTGTACGCCTATGGGTTCGCCGAGGACATCGACGCCGCCCACGCGCTGTACGCCAGCCTGGTGGTTCAGATGGTCCGCGCGTCGGACGGCTACATCTCGTCCGGCGCGCACCGGCCGAGCCCGACGATCACCGCCCGGCTGAATTTTCAGCTGGCATTCGGTGCTCGAATCGGCCATCGGTTGACCGAGGCCCGGGAGCAGACCCAGCGAGACGCGAAGAAAGACCGCCGTCGTCCGCCCGGAACGGCTATCGCGTTGCGGAACAAGGAACTCGAACTCCGCGACTACTACCGCACCGCGTCCAGAGCGCGGGGCAGCTGGCAGGCCAGCCGGGCTACCGCGGGGTATTCGTCGGCGGCCCGGCGGGCGGGGGACCGAGCGGGCAGACGGGCTCGACTGGGTGCCGCCTCAGAGCTCTCCGGGGCGCGCTCCGCGTTGGAACGGTGAACGCCGGGGCATCATCTGCGCGGGATTGGCAGCGCGCAAAAGTCTATGCCGCAGAAGAATTCGTGCGGACATTGTTCGACCGCGCCGCCGAACACGGATCACGCAGCGTGGAGTTCTTCGGCGCGAAGTTGACACTGCCGCCCGAGGCGCGGTTCGGGTCGGTGCCCGCGGTCCAGCGTTACGTCGACGAGGTGCTGGACTTGCCCGCGGTGCAACGGCAGTGGCCCGGAGTGGCGCCCCTGACGGTCCGGCCACGACGGGCCGCAACCGCGGCTCACTACGAAAACCGCGACGGCACGGGGGTTATCGCGGTTCCCGATCTCGCCACCGCCAGTTGGGCGATGCGAGAGCTGGTCGTGCTGCATGAGATTGCGCACCATCTGTGCAACGCGTCGCCGCCACACGGATCGCACTACGTTGCCACGCTGTGCACACTGGCCGAGCTGGTCATGGGACCCGAGCTCGGCCATGTGCTGCGGGTTGTCTACACCAAAGAGGGTGTGCGCTAGCTAGCTGACGACGACCATGTCGTCGCCGCAGGTGCACTTGTATGGCTGAGCCGTGCCGGCGCAGTGGCACTCGACCTCTATGCGTACCCGACAGCCGCAGCCGTCGTGGCCACAGCTCAGCAACGTGCCCGCTTCGTTTGACATGTTTCCCACCTCTACTCGTTTAGGACAGACGCCCGCAGCATATACCCCCTAGGGGTATATGACAACGACGGCGTAATGCAGTGGCGGGCGGCGTCGCCGCCGAGCTAGCGTGAATGCATGACCCAAAAGCCGAACCCAGTCGACGTCGATGCTTTCTTGGATGCCACGGTGTTGAGTGACGATCCCGCGTTGTCCGCCGCCCTCGAGGCCAGCGACGCTGCAGGGTTGCCCAAGATCGCCGTATCGGCTCAACAGGGCAAGTTCCTGAGCCTGCTGGCCACTGCGGTCGGGGCCCGTCGCATACTGGAGATCGGCACGCTCGGCGGCTTCAGTACGATCTGGCTGGCCCGCGGCGCGGGTCCCGACGGTCGGGTCACCACGCTGGAATATGAGCCCAAACATGCCGAGGTCGCGCGGGCCAACATCGACCGCGCCGGCGTCGGTGACCGGGTCGAGGTGATCGTCGGCGCCGCGCTGGAGACCCTGCCGACCGTGACCGGCGCCCCCTTCGACCTGGTGTTCATCGACGCCGACAAGGAAAACAATCCCGGCTACCTGGAATGGGCCGTGAAGCTGACCCGGCCCGGCTCAGTCGTCGTGGTGGACAACGTCATTCGCGAGGGTGCGATCCTGTCGTCGGACCCCGACCCCGTCTTGCAGGGAACCCGGCGGGCACTGGAGATATTGGGTGAGCATCCCCAACTGGATACCGCGGTGATCCAGACAGTGGGCGCCAAGCATTGGGACGGCTTCGCGATCGCGCTGGTGAAGTGACCCACGCGGCACCGATCTAGCCGCAGACCGCCCCGGTAGCGGCCGATCCCACCAGCTTGACGTACTTGCCCAGCACGCCGGACGTGTAGCGCGGCGGCAGCGGGGTGAAACCCTCACGGCGGGAAGCGAACTCGTCGGCATCACCCAGCACGTCCAGGGTGCCGTTGGCGACGTCGAGCCGGATCCGGTCGCCATCGCGCAGGAAGGCGATCGGCCCGCCGTCGGCCGCCTCGGGTGCGACGTGCCCGACGCACAGGCCGGTGGTGCCGCCGGAGAACCGTCCGTCGGTCAACAGCAGCACATCCTTGCCCAGGCCGGCGCCCTTGATGGCGCCGGTGATCGCGAGCATTTCCCGCATCCCCGGTCCGCCCTTGGGGCCTTCGTAGCGGATCACCACCGCGTCACCATGGGTGATGGTGCCGTCCTCCAGGGCATCCAGTGCCGCCCGCTCGCGCTCGAAAACCCTTGCCGTGCCCTCGAACACGTCGGAGTCGAAGCCGGCCGACTTGACCACCGCACCTTCGGGCGCCAGTGAACCGTGCAGGATGGTGATCCCGCCGGTGGGGTGGATGGGGTTGTCCAATGCCCGCAGCACCTTGCCGTCCGGGTCGGGCGGGGCGATGTGTGCGAGGTTGTCGGCCATGGTCTGCCCGGTCACGGTCAGGCAATCGCCGTGTAAAAGGCCAGCGTCTAACAGCGCCTTCATCACCACCGGCACACCGCCGATGCGGTCGACGTCGAACATCACGTGCTTGCCGAACGGTTTGACGTCGGCCAGGTGCGGCACCTTGGCGCCGATCCGGCTGAAGTCGGCCAGCGACAGTTTCACGTCGGCCTCGTGTGCGATGGCCAGCAGATGCAGCACCGCGTTGGTCGAGCCACCGAACGCCATCACCACCGCGATCGCGTTCTCAAAGGCCTCCTTGGTCAGGATGTCGCGGGCCGTGATCCCGCGGCGCAACAGACCCACGACCGCTTCACCGCTGCGCCGTGCGTATCCGTCGCGCCGACGGTCGGTCGCCGGCGGTGCGGCGCTGCCGGGCAGCGACATGCCCAGCGCCTCGGCCGCGCTGGCCATGGTGTTGGCGGTGAACATGCCGCCGCAGGCGCCCTCTCCGGGACAGATGGCCCGCTCGATCGCGTCGACGTCCTCGCGCGGCATCAGGCCGCGGGCGCAGGCGCCGACTGCCTCGAACGCATCGATGATCGTCACGTCGCGCTCGGTGCCGTCGGACAGCTTGGCCCGGCCCGGCAGGATTGAGCCCGCATAGAGGAAGACCGCGGCCAGATCCAGGCGGGCCGCGGCCATCAGCATGCCGGGCAGTGACTTGTCGCAGCCGGCCAGCAGCACCGACCCGTCCAGGCGTTCGGCCTGCATGACGGTTTCCACGCTGTCGGCGATCACCTCGCGCGACACCAGGGAGAAGTGCATGCCCTCATGGCCCATCGAGATGCCGTCGGACACCGAGATCGTGCCGAACTCAAGCGGATAGCCGCCGGCGGCGAACACGCCCTCCTTGACGGACTTGGCCAACCGGTCCAGCGACAGGTTGCACGGCGTGATCTCGTTCCACGACGACGCCACCCCGATCTGGGGCTTGGCGAAGTCCTCGTCGTCCATTCCCACCGCGCGCAACATCCCGCGCGAGGCGGCCTTTTCCAGGCCGTCGGTGACCTCGCGACTGCGGGGCTTGATGTCGATGCTGTCCTTGCTGTCGGCCATTCCTCAAGTATGCGTGTAGCGCCATGTCGGCCAAAATCATTAAAATACCCCCACGGGGTATAGCCGCCGCACCGGCGAAACGCCGATGTACCAGGCCGCCGTGGCGCCAGCGCCAGCCGACGTTGACAATGGTGACAACACCGGCGCCGTCGCGATGGCCCCGAGCATGATCAGAAGACCACGATGTTGGAGGGGCAGATGGCACCCGCACACGGCTACTCGTCGCAGAAAGACAACTACGCCAAACGTTTGCGGCGTATCGAGGGCCAGGTGCGCGGCATCGCGAAGATGATCGAGGACGACAAGTACTGCATCGACGTCCTCACCCAGATCAGCGCTGCCAACAACGCCCTGCGGTCGGTTGCGCTGAACCTGCTCGACGAGCACCTCGGACACTGCGTCACCCGCGCCGTCTCGGAGGGCGGCACCGAGGCTGACGAGAAGCTGGCCGAAGCCTCCGCGGCCATCGCGCGACTCGTCCGCTCCTGATCGTTAACGCCCCGCATGCAATGCATGGTTGAGTAGTCGCCGTGGGGCCAGCTCGTGCCGCCGAGGGGCGAACCGCTACGAGCGGGCCCTGGACTCCCCGAGTCGCCGTCCAGCTGGCCGTCCTGGCCGCGGCGGCTTTCACCTACGTGACCGCCGAGCTGCTGCCGGTCGGCGCGCTGCCCGCGATCGCTCGGGACCTGCACGTCAGCATTCCGATGGTCGGCACATTGCTGGCTTGGTACGCCCTGGTCGCCGCGGTCACGACGGTTCCCCTCGTCCGCTGGACCGCGCACTGGCCGCGCCGCCGCGCGCTGCTGCTGTCGCTGTCCTGCCTGACCGCCTCCCAGCTGATCTCCGCGCTGGCGCCCAACTTCGTGGTGCTGGCCTGCGGCCGGGCACTGTCGGCGGTCACCCACGGCCTGATCCTGTCGGTCATCGCGCCGATCGCCACTCGGCTGGTTCCGACCAGCTACTCCGGGCGCGCGACCACGAGTATTTACGTCGGCATCAGCCTGGCGGTCGTGGTGGGTAGCCCGGCGACCGCGGCGATCAGCCTGGAGTGGAACTGGCGAGTCGCGGTCGCGGCGGTGACAGCCGTGGCCGCCCTGGTGACCGTGTTGGCCTGGCTTGTGCTGCCGGTGATGACCTTGACCGAGGGGCAGCTGGCCGTCGTCGGCCGGCGTGCACACCATCACCGCAATCGGCGGCTGGTCATCGTGAGCTTGCTCACCATGATCGCGGTGACCGGGCACTACATGTCCTACACCTTCTTCGCGGTGATCGTCCGCGACGTGGTGGGGGTGCGGGGACCGGATATTGCCTGGCTACTGGCTACCTACGGGATCGCGGGCCTGCTGGCGATCCCGCTGGTGGCCCGACCGATGGACCATCGGCCCAGGGCCGCGACCATCAGCTGCATGGCCGCGCTGTACGTGACATTCCTGGTGCTGACTGCGCTGGCGTTGCACCGGCTGCCCCCGACAGCGACGGCTTTGATCGGGATCATCGCGATCGCGTTGTGGGGCGGCAGCGCCAACGCGGTGTCGCCGATGCTGCAGTCCGCGGCGATGCGCGCCGGCGCCGACGATCCGGACGGCGCGTCGGGGCTGTACATGGCGGCGTTTCAAATCGGCATCATGGCCGGATCGTTCGCCGGCGGGTTGTTCTACGAGCACGGCATGCTGATGATGTTGGCCGCCTCCGCGGTCTTGATCGGTCTTGGAGCCGCCGGAATGACCATCGAGCGGCAGCTCTTCGACGTCCCCACCGCGGATCGACCGTAAAAGGTAAACCCGCAGGTCAACAGGCTGGTTGACACGCGTTTTCGCGCCGAGCGGCGACCGCTGAATTAATAGCTGGGCCCTTCGCTACTGCATACTGGGTTGAGACCGTGACTTGGAGGGATACAAATGTCGCGATGGACCAGGGGTCCGTTGGCCGCTGCGTGCAGCACAATCGGAGTAGCCGCCATGCTGACGTTGGGCAGTGGTGTGGCACTCGCCGACCCGGAGCCGCCACCGCCGCCCGGGATAGACGCCCCGGCTCCGCCACCGGCCGAACCGCCGGCACCGCCAGCCCCCGCCGACCCGCTGGCTGCACCGCCGGCGCCCAACCCGCTTGCGCCCCCACCGCCCCCGGGTGACCCGTTGGCACCGCCGCCGGCGACCCCGGCCAGTGCGCCGACGGGGCCCGTTGCCGGGCAGAACCCGCAGCCGTTTACCGGCCCGCCGCCGTTCGTGCCGCCCACATTCAATCCGGTCAGCGGCTCAACGGTCGGTGTCGGCGAACCGATCATCATCAACTTCGCGCGTCCGATCGCCGACCAGCCGATGGCCGAGCAGGCGATCCACGTGTCGTCGACCCCGCCGGTGTCCGGCAAGTTCTATTGGCTGACTCCCAGCCAGGTGCGCTGGCGCCCGCTCAGCTTCTGGCCTGCGCGCACCGCGGTGCACGTCGACGCGGCGGGTACCGTGTCGAACTTCGTCACCGGCGACTCGCTGGTGGCGACCGCCGACGACGCCACCCATCAGCTGACCGTCACCCGCAACGGCGCCCTCGTGCAAACCTTCCCGATGTCGATGGGTATGGCCGCAGGCGGGCACCAGACGCCGAACGGCACCTATTACGTGCTCGACAAGAAGCCCAAGGTTGTGATGGATTCGTCGACTTATGGGGTGCCGGTCAACTCGACCTACGGTTACAAAGTCAACGTCGAGGATGCCGTGCAGTTCGACAACAGCGGTGATTACGTGCACAGCGCGCCGTGGTCGGTGGCCGACCAGGGCAAGCGCGACGTCAGCCACGGCTGTATCAATATCAGCCCGTCCAACGCGAAGTGGTTCTTCGACAACTTCGGTGCCGGCGATCCCATCGTCGTGAAGAACTCCACCGGGACCTACAGCAAGAACGACGGCTCCAACGACTGGCAGCTTTAGCTCCAGATCCTCACCCGGCGTTGGGGTTCCAGGTACAAGGCATCGTGATCGGTGACGTCGAACGCGTCGTAGAAGACGTCGATGTTGCGGATGACACCGTTGCAGCGGAACTCCGGCGGTGAGTGCGGGTCGATGGCCAGTCGCCGGATCGCCTCGGCGTCGCGCGACTTGGTGCGCCACACCTGCGCCCAGCCGTAGAACACCCTTTGGACGCCGGTCAGGCCGTCGATGACAGAGGCGCTCTCTCCGTTCAGCGACAACTGGTAGGCGAGCAGCGCGATGGACAGCCCGCCCAGGTCGCCGATGTTCTCCCCAACGGTGAACGCGCCGTTGACGTGCTGGCCGTTCTCGAGCCCGCGGGGCGTGTAGACGTCGTACTGCTCGATGAGGGCCTTGGTGCGGATGCCGAATTCGGCGCGGTCGTCGTCGGTCCACCAGTCGACCAGGTTGCCGTCGCCGTCGTACTTGGCACCCTGGTCGTCGAAGCCGTGTCCGATCTCGTGGCCGATCACCGCACCGATACCGCCGTAGTTCGCGGCATCGTCGACGTCGGGGTCGAAGAACGGTGGCTGCAAAATGCCTGCGGGAAAGACGATTTCGTTCATCCCGGGGTTGTAGTAGGCGTTGACGGTCTGCGGGGTCATGAACCACTCGTCGCGATCGACCGGCCCGCCCAGCTTGGCCAGCTCCCGGTCCGAGTTCACCGTGTAGCCGCGCCGGTAGTTGCCGTAGAGGTCGCCGCGGTCGACGACCAGCGTCGAGTAGTCGCGCCACTTGTTGGGGTAGGCGACTTTGGCGGTGAACTTGTCCAGCTTGGCCAGCGCGCGTTGCCGGGTCTGCGGGGTCATCCAGTCCAGGTCGCTGATGCTGACCCGGTATGCCTCGCGGAGATTGGCGACCAGCGCGTCGATGCGGGCCTTGGCATCCGGCGGGAAATGGCGCTCGACGTAGAGCTTTCCGACGGCGTCGCCCAGCATGCTCTCCACCAGCCCGACCCCGCGCTTCCAGCGCTCGCGGATCTGCTCGGTGCCGGTGAGCTTGCGGCCATAGAACGCGAAGTCCTCGGCGACTACGGCGTCGGTGAGGATCCCGGCTCGCGCGTGGGTCAGCCGCCACCGGGCCCAGCTCTTCCAGTCGTCGAAATCCTCGCTGCGCCAGAGTTGAGCGAACGTGGTCAGGTAGTCCGGTTGCCGCACAACAAGTTCAGCGACCGCGTCGGGTGTGGCGCCTAGCGCACCCACCCAACCGGACCAGTCGAAACCGGCGGCATCCGTCTGCAGATCGGCGAACGTCCGCAAGTTGTAGGTGAGGTCGGCGTCGCGCCGCTTGACCACATCCCAATGCGCAGCAGCCAATTTGGTCTCCAACGCCACGATCCTCGCGGCGGTCTGCCGGTGGTCGTTCGGCGTCCCGCCGTACACCAGCGCGAACATCCCCGCGATGTGATCGGGGTAGGCGGCCAGCAGCTCGGCATGCTGCTCGTCGCGATAGTACGACTCGTCAGGCAGTCCGAGACCCGACTGGCTGACGTGCACCAGGTAGCGGCTGGAGTTCTTCGAGTCGGTGTCGACGTAGGCACCGACCCCGCCGCCCACGCCGGTTCGTTGCAGGGCGCCGACGACGGCTGCCAGCGCATCGGGGTCGGCGGCCTCGTCGATCGCGGTCAATTCGTCGAGCAGGGGCTGCACACCCCGCTGTTCGACGGTGTCCTCGTCGAGGAAGCTGGCGTACAGGTCGCCGATGCGTTGCTCGTCGGTGCCGGACGCAGACACTGCGGCGCTGACTTCGGTGATCAGGTCGCGCACCTGGACCTCGGCGCGGTCGAACAACGAGCGAAATGCGCCGTCGGTCGCGCGGTCGGCCGGGATCGCGTAATCGGTCAGCCAGCGACCGTTGACATGGCCGAACAGGTCGTCTTGAGGGCGGGCACCAGCGTCGACATTGCTCAGGTCGATGCCCGAGCGGATAGCTTCTACCGTCACGCCACCATCCTTCCATCCCGTTGATCGGGCGCGAGGCTGGTCCGATCGCAGGGGCTGGATCTGATTAACCGGCTCGCCCCCTCGCCGCAGCGTGGCTGGGGGTGCCCCCACATCGCGCTGCGCGCTCTGCATCGTCGCCGGGCTGGGTTTGATCGCCCGGCTCCTCCTCATCGCGCTGCGCGCTCTGCATCGTCGCCGGGCTAGGCTCACGGCCATGCCCGACGACGAGCAGACCGAGCCGGCGGCCGACGAACGCGATGACGAGGCGACACCCGAAGAGTCCGACGGCCCGACCATCTCGGCCTACGGGATCGCCTCGGCGGTACTGGGAGCGCTGTCGGTAGCTGCGATCGTGCTGGGCTGGTTCATCTGGTCGGCCCATCGCAACGACGTCGACGAACGCGGCTACCAGAGCCGGGCCATGCAGGCCGCGGTCGACTGGACGGGCGTACTGATCAACATGAACACCGACAACGTCGCGGCCAGCCTGCAGCGGTTGCACGACGGGACGGTCGGGGAGCTGAACGCCGATTTCGATTCCGCGATCCAGCCCTACCAGCAAGTGGTCCAGCGGCTGCAGTCGCGCAGTCGCGGCGAGGTCGAGGCGGTCGCGTTGGAAGCGGTGCACCACGACCTGGATGCCCAGCCCGGACGCCCCGCACCGGCCGAACAGCTGCCGGCCTCGATCGCCAGTCGTACCGACACGATCATGGTGGTGGCCACATCGGTCAGCGAGAACGCCGGCGGCCAGCCGCAGACAGTGCACTGGAACCTGCGGCTGGGTGTCTCCGACGTCGACGGCAAGCTGATGATCTCCCGGATCGAGTCGGTGCGATGAGGGCCGATGTCATGAGAAACGCGTGGCGGGTAGCGGCGTTCGACGTCGCGGCGCCGGCGGCCGCGATCGCCGCGCTGCTGGCGATCGGCTTCGTGCTGGCGTGGCCGCTGTGGTGGGTGTCGGTGTCGTCGGTGCTGGTGCTGCTGATCGTCGAAGCCGTGGCGGTGAATGTCTGGCTGCTGCGCCGTGATTCGGTGACTGTCGGCACTGACGACGACGCGCCGGGGCTGCGCTTGGCGGTCGTCGCGCTGTGCGCGGTGGCGGTGATCGCGGCGATGCTGACCGGATACACGCACTGGTCGCGGCCGGACCACGACCTTAAAGTCGATTCGGCCGACGTGTTGCGGATCGCCATCGGGATGGCCGAGGCGACGGCCACCTTCTCACCGCAGGAACCGATGGCCGCCCTCGACCGCGCCGCGGCCATGATGGTGCCCGAACAGGCGACCGCGTTCAAGGATCGATTCGGAAAGGCCACAACGGATCTGGCGCGCCGCAATGTCACCGCTACCGCATCGACGATGGAGGCCGGCCTCGAGGCGATCGGGCCCGCTGCCGCCAGCGTGGCGGTGATCCTGCGGGCGACCCAGAACGAACCGGGCCAGCCGACCGACAACGCGATACTGGCCCTGCGGGTCGCTCTGACCAAGCAGAACAACCAGTGGCTGGTGCTTGGCGTGTCGCCGCTCAACCCCCGCTGACGAAGGTCAGTGGCCGCGGGGCGGCCGCTGGGTCGGCTGCTGCGGCGGTTGGTGAGATCGGGCCTTGGCGAAGCGGTCAGACAGTCGACGCATCCGGATCATCAATGACGCCGACGGGCTGGTCGTGGCATCGAGGTAGGCGCCCAGTTCGTCGACGGGCACCCCGATCCGGGACGCGAACTCGGGCAGCTTGAGTCCGGATCGTTCGATCAGCACCCGCACGTGACGGGCCACTTCGGTGCGTTCGTTGGCCTCCAGGTGTGCACGGGCGCGGTCCAGCACCTCCGCAAGAGCTTTGGAGATGCCGTACGGCCGTGACGTCTCCAGCACCTCTTCGACCTGCCGGGCAGTGCGCCCGTACGGGTCGCGTTTGATCGCGACAGCGATCTGCTTCCAGGTGGCGATGTCGCCGCCTTCGAGCGCCGAGCGGATCGCCGAAGTCGGCCAGAACTCCACCGGCCGATCGCCGTTGCGGGGGCGGGCGGGAACTGGGTGCGGCGCCGATCCATGGCGTCGGTCCGCTGCCAACGTCACCTCGCCTCCTCCAACATCGCCACCGCTACCGATAGGCAGCGTTGCCTGACCCCATCCCAGTCTGCCCTTGCATCGGACTCGGGCCAACCGTCGTCGTCAAGATCCGACGGATGCGGGTCCGCGAGGCGTCGGACCAACTGGGAAGCGATCCACTGCCGCCTGGGTGATTGACCAGAGTAATACCTGTCCATCCCGGCCAGCACCACCGCGGCGGTCTCAGCTTCCATCGTGTCGACAAGGTCGGCAAATTCGGCGTAATCGCGGCTGCTGTTGCGGCTCATGATCAGGTAGCCCTTGAGACGCAGCGTTTCCGCGCCGGTCGGGATTTGCAGCCGGTCACCGGTGGGCAACTGGACGTGGGTGGTTTCCATCGGGCTGCGCCGCTCGAATTGCGGCTGGTCGGCGTCGGCCTCGGTCTGCAGCGCATCCAGGGCTACCGACAGCCGACCACGCCACAGCGTGACCGGGTGTACCGCCCGTACCGCGCGTGGTGCCGCGCGGCCCGCGCCGTTGCGATGCGACAAGCCGCCGACGAACTTCCGCGCGGCCGATTGGCCGCTGGTGGCACTGGTCCCCGTCGGAGTCCCCACCACCACCAGGTGGCGGGCGCCGGCATCGTCGCCGCCTTTGATCCGGGCCCGTAGCTCGCCGTTGCGTCCACAGCCGGTGAACGCCAGCGGGTCGGCCACGGTGATCGCATCCGGCACCAGGCTCTTGAGCCGGGCCGCGGACTTGAGCACGATACGCAGGTCGGCGCCGGGCACCGCCGGTGCCAGGATGTCTTCGGGGATCATCACGATGTCGCCGAGATCAACTGTCGGCAAAGGCTTTTCGAAGTCAACCTCCGGCAGGATGCGTTCCAGCCAGGCTGGCAGCCACCAGTTCCACTGGGCGAACATCGCCATCAGTGCAGGCACCATCACCAGTCGCACCACCGTGGCGTCCACCGCGATCGCGACCGCGCACGCCACCCCGATTTCGGCCACCAGGGGCATACCGGCGAAGGCGAAACCGATGAACACCGCGATCATGATCAGCGCAGCACTGGTGATGGTGCGCGCGCTGGTGCTCACGCCGTAGGCCACGGCGTCGTGGGTGTTGCCGGTCTGCAGGAACCGTTCCCGGATGCGGGTCAACAGGAAGATCTCGTAGTCCATCGACAAGCCGAACGTCATGGCCAGCACCAGCGGTGGAACGGTGCTGTCGATCGAGGTGATCGGCGCGAATCCGAGCTTTTCCAGCCAACCCCACTGGAAGATCATCACCAGGCTGCCGTAGGCCGCGGCCACCGACAGCACCGTCATCAGCACGCCCTTGAACGCCAGGAACACCGACTGAATCGAGATCAGCAGCATGACGAAGGCGATCAGCGCGACGAACACCAGCACCCACGGCTGAGTCCTGGACACCTGGTCGTCGAAGTCTTTGATCAGCGCGGTCGGTCCACCGATGTCCAACTGCGCCGATCCGGCCCCGGCCGCCGGGAGG
The DNA here is from genome assembly GCA_963760095.1 of uncultured Actinomycetota bacterium. GTDB lineage: Bacteria > Actinomycetota > Actinomycetes > Mycobacteriales > Mycobacteriaceae > Mycobacterium. Next base: position 123,345 of record CAVXBT010000001.1, read on the forward strand.
TGGCCTCGCATCCACGCGATGGTGTTGCGGGCGCCGAGGTCCTCGGGGTCCACCGACAGCACCCCGGACACCATCGCGGTGCTGTCGTTGTCGGCGAACACCGGCGGGGCCACCGAGATGATGTTGGGGGCCTGGCCCATCTCCTGACGGATCGCGGCGACAGTCTGGGCGTGTGCGGGCGAGGAGGCCGCGCCATCGGGGAAGGTGACCAGCACCTGCACCGGGCCCAGCGCACCGGGGCCCAGCGCCTCGGCCGCCGCCGACACCCCGGCGCGGATTTCATGCGACGAGTCGAATTGGCGGAGCAGGCTGTTGCCCAGCACCATCGACAGTGCCGGCACCGCCATCACGATCAGCACAGTCGATGCCGCCAACGCCGACGCCCACGGCCGGCGCATCACTGCACCGATCCAATGACTCCAGAACCGCGACTGGGTGGTTTCGGGGCGCCGCGACCAGTGCAGCGCCGCTGACCTCTTGGCGGCCGAGCGCCCGAAGGTCGCCAGCACCGCCGGCGTCATGGTGGTCGACGTCAGCATCGCCACCGCGACCGCGAGGATCGCGCCGGTGGCCATCGACGCCAACGCGGGGGTGTCGATCAGGTAGATGCCGGTCAGCGACGCGACGACGGTCATTCCGGACAGCGCCACGGCCAGACCCGACGTCGCCATCGCCGCGTCGACCGCCTCCTGGGGTTGACGTCCGGCGCGCAGTTCCTCGCGGAAGCGCATCAGGATGAAGAGCGAATAGTCGACGGCCAGTGCGATGCCGAACATCGACACCGTCGAGGTGACGAAGACCGACATGGTGGTGTACGCCGACAGCAGGTAGACCAGCCCCATCGTGATGGCCACCGTGCAGATGCCCAGCGCCAGCGGGATCGCGGCGGCCGCAAGCGAGCCGAACACCGCCAGCAACACGATCAGGATGATCGGAAGATTCCACTGCTCCGCTTTGGCGATGTCGTGTTTGGTGTTGGCCGCCGCAGCGGTGCTGAGCGCGCCCTGGCCGATGACGTACAGGCGGACCCGGCCGTCCTCCATCTGGCCCGGTCGCTCACCCTTGACGCCGATTTTTGCGCGCAGCTTCTTGGCGGCGTCGCTGGAACTGCTGTTGTTGGAGGCGTCCAGTCGCAACGACACCACGTATGGCCGGTCGGGCTGGGGAGCCTGCTGCGCCGGGTTGGGCACCACCGCGACATCAGGGACCTGCCGGGCGATTTGCTGCAAAAAGTCGGCAGCGGCGTTCATGTCTTCGTAGCTGGCATCCGCACGTGGCGCCGCCACCAGCGCCAGCGGTGACGTGCCCTGGTCGGGGTAGTGGGCCTCCAGCTGGTCGTGGACGCGCAGCGACTGCGATCCGGGCACGTCGAAGCCGCCGCCGGTGAGGTGACCCGACTGGCTCACCGTCAGGTAGATCGCGGGCAGCAGCGCGAGCAACCAGCCTGAGAAGACCAGCCAGCGGAATCTGCGCAGGTTGCTGCTTAGGCGCATCATGAAGTGCTGGATTTCGGTCTCCCCGCATTAGCGTTGCGTGCAGGCGAGCCTACCCCAGCAACCTATGTGCCGCTGCCGCTTAAGCGCCGCTGAGCTGCAACAACTCGGCAACGATGTCTACTGCAGCACACTGTGATCTGATTCGGAGTGAGCTGAATTGGCGGCGGTGCCGGACTGGATGGCAGGATTATCGGCACGGCGTTGGCGATCCGCCGGCAGCCGTGCGCGAGGCGAACCGATACTCGCAAGCCACCAAGGAGTTACCTATGACTTCCCTGACTGGAAGCACCGCGACGCTGCGCCGTCGGCTGCTGGGCGCACTGACCGCGACCGGGCTGGGCGGGGCCACCGCGGTGGTGTTGCTCTCCGCGCCCTCGGCGGTGGGGGCGTCCGATCCCTGCGCTGCCAGTGAGATGGCCAGGACGATCAGCAATGTGACCCGGTCCGCGGGCGATTACCTGGATGGGCATCCGGAGACCAACCAGGCGATGACCTCTGTCTTGCAGCAGCCGGCCGGACCGCAGTCGGTCGACTCGCTGAAGAGCTATTTCAGTGCGAATCCCAAGGCGGCCAGCGATTTACAGACCATCGCGTCGCCGCTGGCCGGACTGTCCAGCAGGTGCCAGATGCCGATCAGCCTTCCCCAGGTGCTCGGCTTCATGCAGGCCGCGCAGGGTGGCCTGCCCGGTGGTTTGCCGGGAGGTGGCGCCGCGGCGCAGGCAGTCTCCGGGGCTCAGGGTGCGCTGCCTGCGGTCGTGCCTGGCGCAGCCGCGGTGCCAGGGCTGAGCGCGGGGCTGAGCGCGGTCAAGTAGTCCGCTCGCGGGTCGCTGACGGGCCATCGGCCGTCGGATCGGGCGGCGGCAACGGGCCCTGCCGCGGCGCGCCGTCAGGTTCCTCGTCCGACGCAGGTGCGGCCGCGGTATCCGTTGCCGACTCCTCCAAGGCGTCGGCGTCATTCTCGGCGCGGAACATGAAGAAGAACACGACCCAGCCGATGGCGGCCAGCAGCAACCAACTGATCAGCCGGTAGATCAACATCGTCGAGATGGCGTTCGGCAGCGACATACCGCTGGACACCAGACTGGGCACCAGCACCGCCTCCACCACCAACAGGCCGCCTGGCATCAGCGGAATGGACCCGACCGCGCGAGCCGCCGCACAGGCGACCGTCAACCCGCCCACCGACGCGTGCGCACCGGCCGCGTACGCCGCGAAGCCCAGGCACGCCACGTCGGCGAACCGGTTGACCAACGACCAACTGAAGGCCGACGCCACGTCACGGCGGCTCAGGCTGACCGATTCCAGTTGGCAGAGCATTTCGCGCCACTTGGCCAGCCCGGTATCGGCCGGCTTGCCGCGAACCGCGTTGAACCGCGACAACACCCGGCATCCGATCCCGTCGATCAGTTCGGGTCGTGACGCCACAGCCTGGGCCAGCAGCAGCAACGCGACGAAACCGCCCAGGGTGAACAGCAACGAGAACGGGTTGTTCTTGGCGCCGAGGATGAAAGCGCCGCCCAGCCCGAGCAGCGCCAGTCCCACCGCCTGCAGCACACCCGACATCACCAGCTGCCACGACGCCACCAACGTCGAAGCGCCCCAAATCCGTTGCTGCCGAAGCAGAAATGTCGCCGCCAGCACCGGACCGCCGGGCAGGGTGGTGCTCAGCGAATTGGCCGCGTAATAGGCGGCTTCGGATCGCAACTCTCTGACGTGCACCCCGGCCGACGCCAGCAGGGTCCGTTGGACTTGAGCGAAGCTGTGCATCAAGACGACGGCCGCCAGGGCGGAGGCCAGCAGCCACCACCATTTCGCGGAATAGAGGCTCCGGGCGGCCTTGGCCAACTGGTCCCAGACCAGCGCCACCTCGACGGCCAGCACGATCGCGACGATGCTCAGGGCTACCCAACGCAGCCACCAATACTTGCCGTGGCCGTGCCCTTCGTGCTGACCACTGACGTCGTTCCTGGCCGGTGCGTCGTGCGACACGTGCTCAGCGTAGCGGCGCAGGTCGCGCCCGGTTCGCTGCCCGACGCAGGTGTCCGCACCGATTTGCTTCAAGAATGATTCACGCGCGGAGGTGACCTGCGGGCCGACGGTTAGGCTTGGCCGTATGCCATCTGAGGCCGTCACGGACTACGGGGACTCGGTAGAACCAATCGTTCGCAAGACCGCTGCCTGGGCCTGGCGTTTGCTGGTGATCCTGGCGGCTCTGGTCGCGTTGTTGTGGACCATCAACCGCCTCGAAATCATCGTTGTCCCATTGCTTCTCGCGCTGATGTTGAGTGCACTATTGGTTCCGATCGTGGACTGGCTGGACCTGCGGGGCGCGCCCCGAGGTGGCGCAGTAGCGCTGGTGTTGCTGGCCGGCTTTGCGATTCTGGGTGGCATCTTGACGTTCGTCGTCAGCCAGTTCGTGATCGGCGTGCCGGATCTGGTCAAAGAGGTCACCCGCAGCATCGACTCCGCGAAGAGGTGGCTGATCGAGGGGCCGCTGCATCTGAGCCGCCAGCAGATCGACAACGCCGGCAACTCGGCGATCCAGGCACTGCAGAACAATCAGGAGAAGCTGACCAGCGGCGCACTGTCGACCGCGGCCACCATCACCGAGATCGTCACCGCGGGACTGCTGATGATGTTCACGCTGATTTTCTTCCTCTACGGCGGTCGCAACATCTGGGAATACGTCACGAAGATCTTCCCGACCGACGTTCGGGACCGGGTGCGCGCCGCGGGCGCCGCCGGCTACCACTCGCTGACCGGCTACATCCGAGCCACCTTCCTGGTGGCATTGGTCGACGCGGCGGGAGTCGGCACCGGGTTGGTGATCATGAGCGTGCCGCTGGCGCTGCCGCTGGCCTCACTGGTCTTCCTCGGTGCGTTCATCCCGCTGGTCGGTGCCGTCCTCAGCGGCTTTCTGGCGGTGATCGTGGCGCTGCTTGCCAAGGGATTTGTTTACGCGCTCGTCACCCTTGGCGTGCTCATCGGGGTGAACCAGCTCGAAGCCCACATCCTCCAGCCCCTGGTGATGGGCCGGGCGGTGTCGATCCATCCGCTGGCGGTGGTCGTGGCGATCTCCACAGGCAGCGTGCTTGCCGGGGTGGTCGGTGCGCTGCTGTCGGTCCCGACGGTCGCGTTCTTCAACAACGCGTTCAAGGTGTTGCTGGCCAAGGATCCGGTCGAGGAGTCCGAGGAACTCGACGACGACTCGTCCTTGCTGCAAGCCGAACCGGACGAGCTGACATCCAAAAGCGGTTAGCCGGAAGCGAATTCGCGGTTAGATCCGGCCCTCGCGGCGCAGCAGGTCCTGAGCGCTGAGCCCGCCGCCGCGGCGTTGACGCGGCGGCTCGGGGTTCTCGCCGTTCTCGCCGCGAGCGTTCACCTTCTCGGTGGCAGTCTCGGGGTCCATGTCCTGCCGTGGTGCGGTCGGGATCGCGGTGGTGGCGTCCTCGGGCTCGGTGGGCGGTTGTGCCGCGGGTTGTTCGCGTGGGATCGGCATCGCCCGGGTTTGATCGGCCGACGGTTGCGACGGCGGCACCGGGGCTGGGCCGCGCGGGTCGGCGGGACGGTCGCCGGGCTGCGTCCCACGCAGCTCGCTGAGCCAGGACTCGATTTCACGGTCTTCACTGTTGGGCGTGGACTGCTGCGGCCCGGGCGCGGGCGGACGTTCGCGCCCCGGTGCGGGGGTGGGCGAAGCGGTCTGCTGCGCCGAGAAGCGAGTCGTGGGTGGCTCTTTGTGCTCGGCCCGGCCAGGGGTCGGGATCCGGGTGGTGCCGGCGGATGACGGTAAGTCCTGAGCCGGCGGCCGGTGCTCCGGCCGGGCGCCGGGCGCCGCGGGTCTGGCCGGCCGCGGCGGAGCTTCCACGCCGGGATGAGTGGGGTCGTGCGGTGGACGCGGTGTCGTGGTGGCGGGGACACGCGCGGCCACCGCCGGCCGCTCGGCCCGGGCACGGGACACTGGCCGCTTGCGCTCGTCGGGCAGGTGGATCTCGCCGAGCCCTAAGCGGTTCTGCAGCCGCTTCATCCACATCGGCGCCCACCAGCAGTCGTCGCCAAGCAGCTTCATCACCGACGGAACCAGGAACATCCGGACGACGGTGGCGTCCAGCAGAAGTGCGGCCATCAGGCCGAACGCCAGGTACTTCATCATCACCAGGTCGGAGAACACGAACGAGCCGGCGACCACGGCGAGCACCAAAGCGGCCGCAGTGATCAGGCGACCGGTGGTCGCCGTTCCGATCCGGATCGCTTCTGCGGTGGACATGCCACGCGCCCTGGCCTCCACCATCCGCGAGACCAGAAATACCTCGTAGTCGGTGGCCAGACCGAAACCAACGGCGACGACCAGAGCGATGAGGACAACCATGAGCGGGGTCGGCGTGAAATTCAGGAACTTTGAGAAGTGTCCTTCGACGAAGATCCAGGTCAAGATCCCCATTGTCGAGCCCAGGGTCAATGCGCTCATCACCGCGGCCTTGATCGGCAGCACCACCGACCCAAATGCCAAGAACATCAACAGCATTGTCGTGGTGAGCAGAACCACCAACATCAGTGGAGCTTTATCGAACAAGCTGTGGATGCTGTCCTGTTCGAGAGCCGGGACTCCGCCGATCAGCAGGCTCAATCCCTTAGGTGGAGTGATCGACCGCAGTTCGACGATTTTCTTGGCCGCATCGCTCGCATTCGAAAGACCGTTCTGGATCACCCGCACCGAATTGTCCTTGGGGACGGTGGTCCCATGGGGTCCCGCGACGCACGGATTGCCCGCGATCACCGGGCACGCCCGCTCCTCCCAGGTCTTGTCGGTGAATCCGTTGATCGAGGCGGCATCGTTGCGGATCTCGGCCACCTGCTGGTCGGTGACCTTGCTGCCGTTGTTGCTCTTGATCACCAGCGTCAACTGGTTGGTTCGGTAGCCGGGAAAGAGTTTGTCGAAATTCTCCTGCGCCAAGCGGACTGAGTTATTAGGCGGAAGGTATTTCTCGCTCATGCCGCCGAACGAGAGGTTGTGCAGCGGAATGACCAGCGCGATCATGGCGAAGATAATCGGGATGGCAAAGAGCAGCGGGCGCTTCATCACGACGTTGACCAGCTTGCCCCAGAACCCGGCCTCGACCTCTTCGCGAGTCTTCGTCTTCTGCAGCCGATCCGCCAGCCAGTTCAGATAGACCCGGGACGGCTTCCAGTTCAACAGGAAAGGCACCCGGAACAGGGTGCGCACGCCGAGGGCGTCGACGTTGCGGCCCAGGACCGCCAGGCAGGCCGGCAGCAGCGTGATCGACAGGATCGCGGCCAGCGTCACCGCCGCGATCAGCGCGTACGTCAGTGACTTCACGAAGCCTTGCGGCAGCAGCAGCAGGCTGGCACCCGAGGCTGCGATCAGCACGGCCGAGAACGTCACCGTGCGTCCCGCCGTCATCACCGTGCGGCGCACCGCGGCCTCGGTGTCGTATCCCTCAGCGATCTCCTCGCGGAAACGACTTACCACGAACAGCCCGTAGTCCACCGCGATACCGAGGCCGATGAGTGAGACCACCGGCTGGGCGAAGAAGTGAACGGGCCCGAAGTAGGCAATGAGCCGCAGGATTCCGGTGGCCCCGGCGATACTCAGCCCGCCGACCATCACTGGCAGGCACGCGGCGATTACCCCGCCGAAAACCAGGAACAAGACCACTGCGACCAACGGCAGCGCGAGCACTTCCATGCGCTTTTCGTCAGTGGCGATGGTGCCGGTCAGAGCGCTGGCGATCGGCTCGAGGCCCGCGAGTTGGACCTGGCCGCCATTCAGCTTCTGAAGGTCCGGCTCGAGGCCTTTGTAGTTTTTCAGGATCGTGTCGTCGTCGTCGCCCTTGAGCGGGATGCTGACGAAGGTGTGTTTGCCGTCCTCGCTGGCCATCCCCTTGATGACTGGGTCGGTGCTGGTGGGCGCCGCCAGCCAACCGGCCCAGCCGACGACCTCGTCGGAGTGATCCTTTTTGAAATCGTTGAGCTCGTTGACGACCTTCTGCCGCCACGCAGGGTCGTCGACGCTCTTGGGAGCGGTGAACGTGGCCACGATGTGGCTAGTTCGGTCGCGGCCGTAAGTGTTGTCGCCCAGCACTGACGCCTTGACCGACTGGCTGCCGTCGTCGTAGAACCCGCTTTGGGTGACGTGCTTGCCCAGGCTCATCCCGAAAATGCCGCCAAGCAGGGAGAGTCCCACTGTGACACCGATGACGATGTATCTAAAGCGGTATACAGTTCGGCCCCACCAGGCGAACACGTAAGCTCCTTACTGGATCTGCAACGACCCGCGCATTGATTTTGAGTTGTCAGACACGCGAGGTCAGCAACGAGGACAGCGGCCGGAACGGTTGCAGCCATGCCCCCTTGTCAGGCAGCGAATCGAGGCCGATTCGCGGCAGCGGCTCCCGGAACACACCCGCGATGTCTTCCAGGTCGACAAACTCCAAGGTATCCGACGCTAGTGCCCAACTCGCGTGTTCGCGAAATCCAAGCACCTGGACGGGTACCCCATCGCGGGAGATTTCCTCCAACGGCGCCCGGAAGGCCTGCCCGTCGGCTGAGGCCACCATGAGCGCCGCCAGCCCCTCGTCGGAGCGCTGCGCAATATGGCCGAGCATGTCACTGTCGACGTCGCTGTCCTCGTCGAGTTTCGGCTTGGCGAAGACCGCGAACCCGACATTACGTAGGGCATCGACCCATGGGCGGACCACATCGGCGCTGCCCGCCGCGATGTTGGTGAACACCGTGGCCTCGGGTTCAGCCGAGACGTCGTCCCGCTGGGCCGCCACCTCGGCGGTGCGGGCCAGCAACCAGCGCCCGAGAGCATCGAATCGTGGCCGTTCCAGCGCGGTGGGCCTGCGACCCAGGATGGATCCCAGGCCCATGTCCAGGTTCGGCGCGTCCCAGACCAGCAGCACGCGCCGAGCCTTTGGGCCGACATCGGGTACGGGGCCGCCGGGCAGGCCCACGGGTGCGCTGACCGGTGGGGCCGGTGCGGCTGTCGTCTGGTCGGTCAGGCTCATGGTCGGGTTCTTTCCCAGAGCAATTCGGTGACGGTGCTGCCGGCATCGTGCGCCTTGCTCTCGTATTTGGTGGCCGGGCGTACGACGGAGATCGCCGATTCTCTGCGGATATCCAGCCTGGTCAACCGTGGTTCGGCGTCGCCGACCTCGGCGATCTGCTCCGCGTAGCCAGGGTGGTCGGTGGCGGCGTGCAGCACCCCGCCGGTGTGCAGCCGATCAGCGACCAGCGCCACCGTGCCGGGCTGCAGCAGCCGGCGCTTGTGGTGACGGGCTTTGGGCCACGGATCGGGGAAGAACACCCTCACGCCACTCAGCGAGCCGGGCGCGATCAGTTGTTCCAGCACGTCGACGGCATCGCCGCGGATCAACCGGATATTGGTGACGTTTTCCCGGTCGATGGCCGACAGCAGCTGCGCCAGCCCGCGCCGATACACCTCAACGGCGATCACGTCGACGTCCGGCTCGGATTGCGCCATCGCTAGCGTCGAAGTGCCTGTGCCACAGCCGATTTCCAGTACAAGTGGGGCGTCGCGGCCAAACCAGGCATGGGTGTCCAGTGGTTCGCCGGCACCCTCGGAGTCGTGGCGTGGCGTGGCGACGTAACCAAGCTCTGGCCACAGTCGCTCCCAGGTCCGCTGCTGGGCGGGCGACAACGCTGAACGCCGCGAGTGGAAGCTGGTGGTCCGGCGGGGGAAGCCGCCGGGACCGCGGTCCGCAGGACGGGTGGGGGAAGGCGTCAGCGGTGTGGCCGCTTCCACCCAGGGCTGCGCGCGCATCCGTTCATCGTTACCTATGAATCCATCATGTCGCCGCCCGTGGGGCAGATTGATACCCAACAGTTGCCTTTGGCTGGTATGAGGTGACTCGCTTTCCGGCCGCGCGAATGTCAACATTCGACCGACAACCCGGTGGCGCTACGTGGTGATCGGCAACTGCTCGGCAACAATGGGGCGTCAGCAGCAACTGCCCAGGCGAAACATGAGCGGATAGGGGCGTCCGATTTTCGTCGATGAGCTGGAGCGATTTGCGGCCGAGGTCTCCGACCCGCGCTGTGCCGCGATCGCGAGGCGGCTCGCCACCCCGTTGCGGGTGTCCGTGTCGGGACGTCGCGGCGTCGGCCGCAGCACCGTCGCGCATGCGCTGGCGCGTGCCGGCGACCTGAGCGGAACACTCGTCCTGGCTACGCCAGCACGGGCGGATGTGGCCGTCTACGTCCTCGCCGACGCGGTCAAACCCGAGGACAGCGAGGTGATCGCGGCGACCACTCGGCCGGTGCTGACGGTGTTGAACAAGGCCGATCTGATCGCCACCGCCGAGCCCGGCCGCCATCCGGACGGGCCGACCGTCGCGGCCAGAAATCGGTGCGCGCGGCTGTCCACCCGCACCGGAATGCCCGTCGAACCGTTGGTCGGGCTCCTCGCGGTCGCTGCGCTCGACGACCTGGTGGACGACACGATGTGGGCCGCCCTGCAATCCCTGGCCGATGGGCACACCGTGGCGGCACAGCTGCGGTGCCGGCTCGTCGACACTCTCGACACGTTCGGCGTCGCGCAGGCAGTGGCTGCGTGTCGGCGCGGGGCGTCCCGCGCCGAAACCGGCGCGCTGCTAAGGGACTTCAGCTGCATCGATGAGGTGGTCGACAAGATCGGGGTGCTCGGCGCGCAGGTGCACTACCGCCGCGTGCTGCACGCTGTCGCCGAATTGGAGACGCTGGCCGTCACCGACCCGCGAGTGGGCGGGTTCCTGTCTCGCGACGTCACGGTGGTCGCCCGGATGATGGCCGCGATGGACGTCGTCGAGGCGGTCGGTATGAACGTCGATCGCTGCGACACGGCCACCGCGCATCTGCGCCGCGCGGTGCAGTGGCACCGCTACCGGCGTGGGCCGGTTGCGGGTGTGCACCGCGCCTGCGGCGCCGACATCGTCAGGGGATCCCTGCGGCTGTGGGCCAAGGTCGGGGGGTCGGTGTGACCGACCAGCCCGCCGACGACACGGTGGCCGAAGTGGACGCAACGGTGGCGGCGATCGGGCCCCGGCTGGGTGCGCCGATCATCAATCGCCTCGACGCGGTGCTGGTGACCGGGCCGTGGCTGTCCGGGGTGACCGGCGTGGTCGCCGCCCTCAGCGAACAGCTGCCCGAGCAGCGGTTCATCGAGCCGACGGACCTGGCGGCCGGCGAGGCGCCGACGGCGGTGGTGTTTGTCGTCTCGGCGGCCGCGACGTTGACCGAGTCCGACTGCGCGTTGCTGGACGCGGCGACCGCCGAGACCGACAAGGTGATCGGTGTGGTGTCCAAGATCGACGTGCACCGCAACTGGGAGGAAGTCCTGGCCGCCGACCGCGAGGTGTTGTCGGCGCACGCACCGCGTTACCGTGACGCGCCGTGGGTCGGGGTCGCCGCCAGTCCCGAAGTCGGCGAACCACACGTCGATGCGCTCGTCGCGGCGGTATCCGACCAACTCGCCAATCCGGAACTTGCGCGCCGAAACAGGTTGCGGGCGTGGGAATCCCGACTGCACGCCGTCGCCGATCGATATGACCGTGACGCCGACGGCCCGGGCCGGCGGGCGCGGGTCGAGGCGTTGCGCGAGCAGCGCAGCGACGTCCTGCGGCAACGACGGCTGTCCAAGTCCGAGCGCACCATCGCGTTGCGCAGCCAGACCCAGCAGGCGCGGGTTCAGCTGTCCTACTTCGCGCGCAATCGCTGCGCCTCGGTGCGCTCGGAGCTGCAGGAGGATGCGGCGAGCCTGACCCGCGGCAAACTGGCGGAGTTCGAGTCCCATGCCGGTGCCCGCCTCAACGAGGTGATTGCCGAGGTAAATGACGGCACCACCACGCATTTGGCCGACGTCGCGCAAAGCCTGGGCCTGCCGATCGAGGCGCCGGCATCGGCAGCGTTGCCCACGGTCGACCTCCCCGCTCCTCAGTTGAAGTCGCGACGGCTGGAGACCAGGCTGATGATGCTGGTGGGCGCTGGTTTCGGGTTGGGGGTGGCGTTGACGCTCAGTCGGGTGCTGGCCGACCTGGCACCGGGGCTCACCGTGGCCGGAGCAGTCGTATGCGCGACGATCGGGCTTGGGCTCACCGTCTGGGTGGTCGGGACCCGAGGGTTGCTCCGCGACCGAGCGTTGCTCGACCGTTGGACCGGGGAGGCGACCGCGCTGGTGCAGTCCGCGGTCGAGCAGCTGGTCGCGACCCGTGTGCTGACGGCGGAGTCGTCACTCACCGCCGCCCTGGGCGAGCAAGACGAAGTCGAGAGCACGAGGGTGGCCGAGCAGGTCACCGTCATCGACACCGAGCTGCGTGAGCACTCCGTCGTCGGAGCGCGGGCCGCGGCGCTGCGGGGCCGGGAGATGCCGACTCTGCTGGCCGCCCTCGAGGCGGTGCGGGCAGAGCTCGGCGAACCGGCTGCCCCCGGTGACGACGAGTCCGACGTCACAGGCGCACCGTCCGAGACATCGGTGCCCGCCGATGCCGACGGTGGTGAAATCGACGAAACTTCGTCAACAAATGCCGCGGATAACGCGATCTGAATCGTTCCTGTGAGTTAACCAATACACCCTCGACCCATTATGGGTACTCAGCTCGCGATAACCTGTGTTGAAGCCGCCGCAAACTGGCCGCGCAACACGTGCAAAGCGACAGCAGGAGATTTTCATGACTTCAGCGACCATTCCCGGTTTGGATACTGCCCCGACGAACCACCAGGGCCTGCTGTCCTGGATCGAGGAGGTTGCCGAGCTCACTCAGCCGGACCGCGTGGTCTTCGCAGACGGCTCCGACGAGGAGTGGCAGCGGCTGGCCGACCAACTGGTCGAGGCCGGCACCTTCACCAAGCTCAACGAGAAGAAGCACAAGAATTCGTACTTGGCGCTCTCAGATCCATCCGATGTGGCGCGGGTCGAGTCGCGCACCTACATCTGCTCCGAGCGCGAAATCGACGCCGGACCGACCAACAACTGGATGGCCCCGGCGGAGATGCGCTCCACCATGACCGAGCTGTTCCGCGGCAGCATGCGTGGCCGCACGATGTGGGTGGTCCCGTTCTGCATGGGCCCGCTCGATGCGGACGACCCCAAGCTCGGCGTGGAGATCACCGACTCGGAATACGTCGTCGCCTCGATGAAGGTGATGACTCGAATGGGCAAGGCCGCTCTGGAAAAGCTCGGCGATGACGGCTTTTTCGTCAAGGCGTTGCACTCAGTCGGCGCTCCCCTGGAGCCCGGGCAAAAAGACGTGCCCTGGCCGTGCAATGACACCAAATACATCACCCACTTTCCGGAGACCCGGGAAATCTGGAGCTACGGATCCGGCTATGGCGGCAATGCGCTGCTGGGCAAGAAGTGTTATTCACTGCGGATCGCGTCGGCGATGGCCCACGACGAGGGCTGGCTGGCCGAGCACATGCTGATCCTGAAGCTGATCTCGCCGGAGAACAAGGCGTACTACTTCGCGGCGGCGTTCCCGTCGGCGTGCGGGAAGACCAACCTGGCGATGCTGCAACCCACGATTCCCGGCTGGCGTGCCGAAACACTCGGTGACGACATCGCCTGGATGCGGTTCGGCAAGGATGGCCGGCTCTATGCGGTCAATCCGGAGTTCGGCTTCTTCGGTGTGGCACCTGGCACCAACTGGAAGTCCAATCCGAACGCGATGCGCACCATCGCCGGCGGCAACACCGTCTTCACCAACGTCGCCCTCACCGACGACGGCGACGTGTGGTGGGAAGGTCTGGAGGGTGAGCCGGATCACCTGATCGACTGGAAGGGCAACGACTGGGATCTCCGCGAGACGGAGACCAAAGCCGCGCATCCGAATTCGCGATACTGCACGCCGATGTCGCAGTGCCCGATCCTGGCGCCGGAGTGGGACGACCCGCAGGGTGTGCCGATCTCAGGCATCCTGTTCGGTGCCCGCCGCAAGACCACGGTGCCATTGGTCACCGAGGCCCGGGACTGGCAGCACGGCGTGTTCATGGGAGCCACCATGGGCAGCGAGCAGACCGCAGCAGCCGAGGGCAAGGTGGGCGCCGTGCGCCGCGACCCGATGGCCATGCTGCCGTTCCTCGGCTATCACGTCGGCGACTACTTCCAGCACTGGCTCGACCTCGGCAAGAACTCCGACGAGTCCAAGCTGCCGAAGGTGTTCTTCGTCAACTGGTTCCGTCGCGGCGACGGCGGCAAGTTCCTCTGGCCGGGCTTCGGTGAGAACAGCCGGGTGCTGAAGTGGATCGTCGACCGCATCGAGCACAAGGCGGGCGGCCAGGAGACCCCCATCGGCATCGTCCCCGCCGCCGAGGATCTCGACTTGAACGGACTGGACGTCGACGCCGCCGACGTGGGCAAAGCGCTGGCGGTCAACGCGAGCGAATGGCGCGAGGAACTGCCGCTGATCGAGGAGTGGTTCGAGTTCGTCGGCGACAAGCTGCCCACTGGAGTCAAGGACGAGTTTGAGGCGCTCAAGCAGCGGTTGGCTGAGTCGGACTAACTCGCTGCTGGCCGAAGCAGGGTAGCCACACTCAAGATATCGGTCGACCGAATTCTCCTATGTGACCATGCTGAGCAGCAAATTCGCTGTCGAATCGGTGTGGTTTTCGTAGTCGGGCTATGTTGCTGGATAGGTGCCCAGCAGGTACCTTAGCCAACGGGGGTCGCAGCAGGCCTCGCTCCGACTAGGCCGACGAGGTGTACGTGACGACCCCCGCCGCTCGCAACACAGTGGAGTCAGCCGTCCCGTCGCGGACGCTGTTCCGCTCGCTGGCTATCGTCGTCGCCTTCATCTGCCCCGCTTTGGTGTTGCGCGTCCTCGCTGTTCAGCCGAGTCCAATTTTGGGCTTGATCGCGTATGGCGCCGCTGTCGTGGCAGCCAGCTTCATGCTGGCGTGGGCCGCTGAAGCCGCCCAGATCGACGTTTCCGGCAGCCTGGCCGTGGCCGTGCTGGCCGTCATCGCCGTGCTGCCCGAGTACGCGGTCGACCTCTACTACGCCTTCACCGCCGGTCATGTGCCGGAGTACACGCAGTACGCCGCGGCGAACATGACCGGCTCGAATCGGCTGCTGATGGGTATCGGGTGGCCGGTCGTCGTTCTGGTCAGCGTGCTGGTGGCGCGCCGGGCGAACGGTGGCAACACGCGCGGATTGGATCTCGACGCCAGCAGTCGGTTGGAGATCGGCTTCCTGTTGATTGCCGGGGTGGTCGCCTTCGTCATCCCCGTGACCGGGCGCATCCACATCGCCTTCGGGCTGGCCCTACTGGGCTGGTTCGGCTATTACCTGTTCAAGCTGACCCGCGGCGACGTCGAGGAGCCCGAGCTGGTCGGCACCGCGGCGGCGCTGGGAGCACTTCCTGACCGGACGCGCCGGATCATTGTCTGCGCGATGTTCATCTGCGCCGCTTCGGTGATCGTGACATGCGCAAAACCGTTCGCCGACAACCTGATCGCCGCGGGTACACAGCTGGGCATCGATCGCTTCCTGTTGGTCCAATGGGTGGCCCCGCTGGCATCGGAGGCGCCGGAATTCATCATCGCGACGATCTTCGCTGCCAGGGGCAAGGGGGAGGCCGCGATCGCGATGCTGATCTCGGCGAAAGTGAACCAGTGGACGCTGCTCATCGGGTCGTTGCCGGTGGCCTACATGCTCGGCGGAGGAAGCGCGTCGATGCACCTCGACGGCCGCCAGATCGAGGAGATCATCCTGACCGCGGCGCAGACGGTGATGGGCGTGACGCTGTTACTCGGCCTGCGGTTCCAGCGCTGGGCCGCCTGGACACTGCTCGGCTTGTTCCTCGTGCAATTCCCGATCACCGCGACCGAAGGACGCCTCGTCCTCAGCGGCGCGTATGGGGTGATAGCTGCCGGGGCGTTGGTGTACCACCGCCGCGAGGTGTTGCCGACCTTGGCCGCGCCGTTCGCCGGTCGGGCCAAGCGGCACGGTGGGCACCCGCACCACCTGCCGGAACAGGCACATCAGGGGTAACGGCGCAGGGGGCCGGACGCATTGACACCTGTCAATTTTGGCGGCGGTACAGTCTGCCCATGCAGATTCGTCAGCACACTTCTGGCCAGGGAAGCGCCGACAAGCCCGCCATCATCCTTCACCCGTCGGGCACGGTAGTCACCTTCGACGAGCTTGAGGCGCGCTCCAATCGGCTGGCGCACTTCTTCCGTCAGGCCGGCCTGGTTGAAGGCGACGCCGTCGCGATCCTGATGGAGAACAACGAGTACATCCACGCGGTCATGTGGGCGGCGCGCCGCAGCGGCCTGTACTACGTGCCGATCAACACTCACCTGACTGCGCCGGAGGCGGCGTACATCATCGACAACAGCGCCGCCAAGGCAATCGTCGGCTCGGCAGCGCTGCGCAAGACCTGCGAGAACCTGGCCGAGCACCTACCCAACGGCTTGCCCGACCTAGTGGTCATCGCGTGCGATGAAGGGGAGGCTGACCTCGATGGCTGGCAGCGCTACCCCGAATGCGTTGCCGATCAACCGGATACGCCGATCGATGATGAGCGCGAAGGCGATCTGCTGCAGTATTCGTCGGGCACAACCGGCCGGCCCAAGGGGATCAAACGAGAGCTGCCGCACGTCTCGCCCGCTGACGCGCCGGGGATGATGTCGGCGCTGGTCGGATTCTGGATGCACCCGGACACGGTCTATCTGAGCCCGGCGCCGCTGTATCACACCGCGCCGTCGGTGTGGTCGATGACCGTGCAGGCCGGCGGGATCACCACAGTCGTCTTGGAAAAGTTCGAGCCCGAAGGCTGCCTGGATGCCATCCAGCGCCATCGAGTCACGCACGGTCAGTTCGTACCGGCCATGTTCACCCGGATGCTGAAACTGCCTGCAGCGAATCGTGATTCGTTCGACTTGTCCAGCCTGCAGCGAGTGATGCACGCGGCGGCGCCGTGTCCGGTGGAGATCAAGAAACAGATGATCGACTGGTGGGGGCCGATCGTCGACGAATACTATGCCTCGTCCGAAGCGATCGGGTCGACGTTGATCAGCGCCGAGGAGTGGCTGGCCCATCCCGGCTCGGTCGGCAAGCCGATGGCCTGCGTGATCCACATCCTCGACGAGGACGGCAACGAGCTGCCACCGGGCCAGGCCGGTGAAATCTATTTCGAGGGCGGCCTTTCCTTCGAATACCTCAACGACACGGAGAAGACCGCGGCGTCGCGCGACACGCACGGTTGGACGACCGTCGGCGACGTCGGCTACGTCGACGACGACGGCTATCTGTTCCTCACCGATCGCCGGCATCACATGATCATCTCCGGCGGGGTGAACATCTACCCGCAGGAAGCCGAGAACATGCTCGTCACGCATCCGAAAGTGCTTGACGCAGCGGTGTTCGGCATTCCTGATGACGAGATGGGCCAAAGCGTCAAGGCAGCGGTACAGACGGTCGACCCCGCGGATGCCACCGACGAATTCGCCGAAGAGTTGCAGGGTTGGCTGCGAGAACGCCTGGCGCACTACAAGTGTCCGCGGTCGATTTCGTTCGAAGCGCAGCTGCCGCGGACCGATACCGGCAAGTTGTACAAAAACGAACTGATCGAGAAGTATTCGGTGTGACTCTGCGCGTCGTCGATGTATCGGAGCCGGGCTCCGAGCTCGACGTTGCACCCGTTGGTGACCCGGTGGTTGCCGTGGGGTCGCTGGCCCGCGCATCCGAATTCTGGCTTCAGCAAGCAACATTCACCCTCACCGAGGACGCGGCCGAGGACCGTGGGGCGATCACCGTCGCGTCGATCGATTCGGCACTTGACGACCTGCTCGCGAGGGTCGACCGGTGGCCGATCGCCGCGGCGACATGTGACGATGTGCTGCGGTCGGTGGATCCGACGGGACCGGCACTGTCGGGCGTGGTGACCGAGTCGCTGGCCTATTCCACGCTGCAGGCCGGTCCGGAGTTCGCCCGCTGGCTAGCCGAACGCGGACCGGCCACGATGCCGCACATCGCCGATCCGGTGCAGGCCCGTCGCGACGGCGGCACGCTGCGGATCGCGTTCAACCGGCCGCTGCGCCACAACGCCTTCTCCACCGACGCCCGTGCGGCGCTGCTCGAGGCGTTGACGGTGGCGCAACTTGATCCGTCGGTCGATCAGGTCGTGCTGACCGGCAACGGGCCGTCGTTCTGCAGCGGCGGCGACCTGGCCGAGTTCGGCACGTTCAGCGACCCGGCCAGCGCGCATCTGGCCCGCACCCGCTACAGCCCGGCGCTGATGCTCGACGCGCTCACTGCCCGACTGGGCCAGGCGTGCCGCGCCGAAGTGCACGGCCAGGTGCTGGGCAGTGGCCTGGAGATGGCCGCGTTCTGCGGACTAGTCGAGGCCGCACCTGATTCGGTGTTCGGGTTGCCCGAACTGAGCCTGGGCTTGATTCCCGGAGCGGGTGGCACGGTCAGCGTGACACGACGGATAGGACGTTGGCGAACAGCGTATTTGGTGTTGAGTGGTCGGACGATCGGTGTCGACACCGCACTTTCGTGGGGCCTGGTGGATGCGGTGCGCTAGCTGCCACCACGCCTCCCGATACAGCGGGCGCTGTCGTCGAGATTCGCATAGGGTGACGCGGTGACTGGAAGAAACCGACAGTTTCGTGGGCTGCGGTAATCCGGCTGCCGCGTCCACGTCGAATGAGAGAGCAAAAAGCCTTGACTACACCAGTTTTCGTCATTCACGGTATCGGCCAGCGCAACCCCGCGGGCTTCAGCCGCGCCGTTGACACGCTGGCCAACAAGATCGGAATCAAGGCGCACCCCGTCTATTGGGGGAATTTGGGTGCCTCATACGACTGGATCGCTCGTACCGTCCCGGGTGCGCCGGATGACACCCTGGACCCGTCTGCCGGGCCGGCACCCGAAGTCGACGCGCTGGCTCACTTTCTTGCCAGTTCCGTGCCACCGAGTGCCGGGGTCAGCGGCGACGGCCAGATCCCCGAATCGGTTGTGGCGGCCGGGACGGAAACCGTTGTTGGAATGGTCGGGGGCCGCGGGATTCGTGCCGAGGTCGATAGCGAAACTGTCGCGGTCGTTCGTGAGGCGCTCGAGGATAACTGGGCAGAGTTGCGCTGGCTACCGCTGCTAGACGATGCCGCACTAAAGCAGGCTGTCGGGGACGCCTTGACGGCACCGATTGGCGACGTCGCAACGTACACGTTCGACGGCGGTGATTTCCCTCACCTATCGCTGCTCGGGTCGGACGCACGCCGTTTCTGGGATGAGTCGGTTAAGCAGATGGACCATGTCGTCGGCGCCGCCTTCAACGCGGCGGCGGGCAAACTGAATTCAGTTCTACGCGCTCGATTTCTGCCGGGAATTACCCGCGCTGTCGGCGACATCCTTGTCTACCAACGGCATCGCACAGAAATTTGCGATCGTGTGCGTGCCGAGATCCACGCCGTCGATTCCCGGCTTGGACGAACTGCCGAATACCCCGTAGACATAGTTGCGCATAGTCTCGGCGGGGTCATTGCGGTCGACCTGGCCACATCGGACGATCCGATCTGGGTGCGCACACTGGTCACCTTCGGATCGCAGCCGTCGTTCTTCCATGTGTGCGACCCGCGTGGCGGGAAAATCGTGCGCTACAACGGCTCCGCCGTGACGCTACCCAAATCGATCGACGCGTGGACGAACCTGTGGGAACCGCTCGACCTGCTCGCGTTCGTCGCCGAGCCGATTTTCAAGCTTCACGATGGCTCCGCGCCGAAGGATGCCGAGGTTGAACATCTGGCCTCGTCTGGACTGTGGACACACTCCGCCTACTGGAACCTTGATGAGGTGGTGACAAGAATCCAGGAAGCATTGGGAGTCGAATCCTCTCGGACCTAACCCCGCCGTACTGTTTGCCTCCACGAGATGTTCAGTTCGTCGGCTCCAGCCCCGATGACCTCGGGAGTCATCCGCTGCGGTCAGAAGCCCTTTGCGGCAAGCCAATTAAGCGCAACCGTGGCCACGTCTTTCCAGCCGTGGTCGAGGGTCAGCGAGTGGCCGCGTCCGCCGAATTCGCGAAAGTCCGTCTCTGACGGGCCGTCCGCATATTTGCGGAATGCTTCCCGGGTCGGCTTCAGCGGCACGGTGTGGTCGACGGAGCCCGCGGTGATCAGCAGAGGACCGCGCTGGGCATGGGTGTCGACCTTGGCCGGCGAGTTGCGGGCGAACAGCGCTGTGGCGCCCTGGAACAACGGGCGGCCCGGCCCCGGGATGGCCCATCGCTCATGCAACTGGTCGGACTCCTCCTCGGACACCGCGTTGCCGAAGCCGTACCGGAACTGCTTGGCCGTCAGCGATACGGTGCGATGCCGGTTGGCGGGATTGCTGAGCACCGGAAAAGTAGCCTTCAACTGGCTGAGCGGGAGGGATTTAACGCCCTTGATCGGCGCCGGGTCGATGGCCACTGCGGCCGCCACGTGGTTGGCCGCCAGCAACCGCTGGGCGATCAGACCCCCGAAGGAGTGCCCGACTGCCACCGGCTTGGTCGGGAAATTGTTGCCGTCGATCAGTTGGACGTAGTGGTCGACGATTTCGTCGATGCCCACGTTGTTGAGGGCATCGGCGTTGGCCCGGGTGCTGGCGACGTCGTCACCGTCTCCCGGCCAGCCGGGCGCCAGGGTGGCGTAACCCTGATCGGCGAACAGTTCTTGCCAGGACTGCCACGAACTGGCGTGTATCCACAGTCCGTGGATGAATAGGACGGAGTTGGGTTTGGTGGCCATTGCGTCTTCTCTCTCTCGGCGGTGATCTTTCATCCCGTGGCTGACCGGGACGACAGCCCAATGGAGAAGTCGAGCGAGCGGTCGATCTGCCCGCGGACGTTAGTCTCGGAGCCAGACGGCGACAACCGGACCTGTCGTTGAGCGACGGGCATCGATCGTCGAGTCGCACACTGGTCACCCTTCATCCAAACGGAGCAGCGAATGGCCCAGATGACCGCACTGCGGGCGCATCGTCGCGGCGGGCCGGAGGTACTCGCCGTCGAATCCGCTCCGATACCGGTACCGGCGGTGGGCGAGGTCTTGGTCGCGGTCCATGCGGCGGCGATCACCTTTGACGAGCTCACCTGGGAAGAGACGTGGACCCGGAACGGCGCCAGCCGAACACCGGTGATTCCGTCACACGAGGTTTCCGGCGTTATCGCCGAAATTAGTTCTGGGGAAAAATATTTCGAGCCAGGGGACACCGCATACGGGCTAATCCCGTTCGATCGTGACGGTGGTGCCGCCGACTACGTGGCGGTGCCCGCGCAGGCTCTGGCCGCCAAGCCGTCCGCCGTGTCGCACACTGTTGCTGCTGCGCTGCCGCTCGCGGGACTCACCGCGTGGCAGGCTCTGGTTGACCACGCCCGCGTGCAGCCCGGAGAGCGCGTCTTGGTGACCGGCGGAGCGGGTGGGGTCGGCGCGCTGGCCGTGCAACTCGCCGCGCGAATCGGTGCCGACGTCGTCGCTACCGTTCGCAGCGACGCGATCGAGTTGGTCAGAAATCTCGGTGCGCGGAATGTGATCGACGTCCGAACCGATGCCGTCGACAGAGGCTATGACATAGTGATCGACACCGTCGGGGGTCCGACCGTGGACGGTTTGTTCCGGGTGCTTCGCAGTGGCGGGCGGCTGGTTACCTTGTCCGCGCCCGTACCCGCCGGCGAAGCAGACGAATATGACGTCACCGCAACGTTTTTTGTGGTGACCCCCAATCGAACTCAGCTCGCAGAGCTCGCCAGTCTGGTCGACAGCGGTCGGCTGCACGTCGAGATCGCCGCAACGTTTCCCTTGATGAGAGGGCGGGCGGCGTTCGAAAGCGGGCGGCGGCCCGATCGGCGGCCGGGAAAGACCGTCATCGTGATACGCGACGAGCTTGGCGCGGTCGCCTCAGATCCCGCCGCGGGACACCAACTGTGAGGCAATGACATTGCGCTGGATCTCGTTTGTGCCCTCGCCGACGATCATCAGCGGCGCATCGCGGAAGTAGCGCTCGACGTCGTACTCGGTGGAATAGCCGTAGCCGCCGTGGATCCGGACGGCGTTCAGCGCGATCTCCATCGCCACTTCGGAGGCGAACAACTTGGCCATCCCGGCCTCCATGTCGCAGCGCTCACCGCTGTCGTAACGCTCGGCGGCATACCGCGTCAACTGCCGGGCCGCGGTCAGCTTGGTCGCCATGTCGGCCAGGTAGTTGCCGACCGACTGGTGCTTCCAGATCGGCTGGCCGAAGCTTTCGCGCTGCTGCGCGTAGGCCAACGCGTCATCCAGGGCGGCGGTCGCCACCCCCAATGCCCGCGAGGCGACTTGAATGCGGCCGGTCTCCAGGCCTTTCATCATCTGCGAAAATCCTTCTCCCGCTTCGCCACCCAGAATCGACGAGCGCGCCGCCCGATAGCCGTCGAACGACAGCTCGCAGCTCTCCACCCCTTTGTAGCCGAGTTTGGGCAGATCCCGCGACACCGTCAGCCCCGGGCCGTGCTCGACCAGCAGTATCGAGATGCCCTTATGGCGCGGCGTCGCTTTCGGGTCGGTCTTGCACAGCAGCGCGATCAGCCCGGACCGGCGGGCGTTGGAAATCCACGTCTTCGAACCGTTGACAACGAGGCAGTCGCCATCTGGTGTAGCGGTGGTCGTCATGTTCTGCAGATCGCTGCCGCCGCCCGGCTCGGTCAGCGCCATCGTCGCGCGCACGTCACCCGTGGCCATCGGCGGCAAGTAGCGCTGCTTCTGTTCCTCGGTGCCGAACAGCGCGAGCAGCTTGGCCACGACGGTATGCCCGCCCATGGCGCCGGCCAGGCTCATCCAGCCGCGGGCCAACTCCTGGGTCACCAGCACGTAGCACGGCATCGACACTGGCGTGCCGCCGTACTGCTCGGGTATGGCCAGGCCATAGATGCCGATGCGCTTCATCTGCTCGATCCACGCTTCGGGATACTCATTGGCATGCTCGACTTCGCGCACCGTCGGCCTGACCTCTTTATCGACGAACTCGCGCACCGTCGCGACCAGCATCGCTTCGTCGTCGCCCAACCCCGTACTCATGCGGCAATGGTGGCACGCCGGTCAGGCGGCACTCGATGACAGTCGGGCCCTACTTCGACCAGGTGCACACCGGGCAGGTCTTCGCGGGCGCGCCATCGATGACGCTGACCCCCGGGTTGGCCGCCGTGCACCAAAGCATCCTGGGCGATCGACTGCGGTTGCCGCTGGACGCCGAACTGTCCGCGGCGGTCACGAAGCTGCCCGCGCCGCTGGCGCACCCGGGGCTGGTCTGCGACGTCGCCATCGGCCAGTCGACGCTGGTCACTCAGCACGTCAAGGCCAACCTGTTCTACCGCGGGCTGGTGTTCTTCCGCTTTCCGGCGATCGGCGACACCCTGTTCACCCGGACCGAGGTCGTCGGGCTGAAGAAGAACACGGCCAAGCCGGGTCGGGCGCCCACCGGGCTGATGGCGCTGCGGATGACCACTATCGACCAAGCCGATCGGCTGATCCTGGACTTCTACCGGTGCGCAATGCTGCCGCTAAGCCCCGGTGCCGACCCCGACGCCGCCAGCCACGCCGACGACCTGTCGAAGATCGGCGCGGACCTGGTTCCACCGCCGTCGGCCGCCGCCGGCTGGAACGGCGAGGTGTTCCGCGAGCGGGTCCCCGGCCCGCACTTCGACGCCGCCCTGGCGGGTTCGGTGCTGCACAGCAGCGCCGACGTCGTCAGCAGCGCACCGGAATTGGCCCGTCTTACTTTGAATATTGCTGGTGTACATCATGATTCGCGTCTCGGTGGACGCCGCCTGGTCTACGGCGGGCACACCATCGGACTGGCGCTGGCGCAGGCCAGCAAGCTGTTGCCGAACTTGGCGACCGTGCTGGGCTGGCAGTCCTGCGACCACACCGCGCCGGTGTTTGAGGGCGACACCGTCTACAGCGAGCTGCACATCGAATCCGCCGAGCCGACCGCCGGCGGCGGGGTTTTGGGATTGCGGTCGCTGGTCTACGCGTTCAGCGACGCGCAGGACGTGCCGCGCCAAGTCCTCGATTGGCGTTTCACCGCGCTGCATTTCTAAACGGGTGCGGCGACGTCAAGCCGGTGCTAGTTTTTGAGAACTTCAGTTGTCCCGCTGATGGATACCACACCCCCTTGGACCGTCGCCGGCAACGACAACTTCGCCAGTTCTTTCGGCGATGACACCGCCGACGGCGACGGTGCCGTCGCGTCCGATGGCGACAGCAACATCGCCGAAGTCGTCGGCCCCAACACCTATGCGTTCGCCGACGCTGGTAACAGCAACATCGCCTACGTCTTCGACCCCTTCGGCACCGGAGCCGGTAGCGAGGCCGACGCCGGCGTCTACGGTAATTTCGACCTCAGCGCCGTGTTCGGTGACGGCCTTACCTCCACGTCCGCGACCGGCGGCGATTACCTCTATGACATCTTGTCGCCGGCGAGCGATCTTCCCGGTTCCGCGGCCGCGACCAGCGGCGGCTTCCTCGCCGAGCTGCTGTCGTTGTTCTGAGGTCCAGTCGCTTACCGGCGACGCGCACAATGGTGGGCGTGACTGCGACGGGGGAGTGGGCCAGCGTGCTGGTCGAGGCCCGCCGGGTAACCGCCGATATCGCGACATTGCTCGGTGTCGAGGTTGACGCCGCCACGATGTTGGCGGGCCGCGCGGTGATGATGAACCTGACGGCGCGGGGCCGCATCTCGGCGGGTGGCGCCACCCGCCTGCTGCGTACCGCCGACGGCTGGTGTGCGGTCGCGCTGCCGCGCGACGACGATGTTGCGGCGCTACCGGCACTGATGGAAGTCGACGAGGTCACCGGCGATCACTGGGGCGCGCTCACCCGTTGGGCGGCAACCCGCCCCACCGCGGGCGTGGTGGCCCGCGCTCAGCTGCTCGACATCGCCGCCGCGGCGTTGGGGGAGGCGGCGGCCGCGCCACCGGCGGTACGAGGCGGTGGCAGCGGCGCCGGCTCGCGGGGCTTCAAAGGATTGCTGGTTGCGGACTTGTCGTCGCTGTGGGCTGGGCCGTTGTGCGCTCAGCTGCTGGCCTGCGCGGGTGCCACCGTCGTCAAGGTGGAAAGCCGCAGCAGGCCTGACGGCACGCGACGGGGAGAGCCGGCTTTCTTCGACTGGATGAACTCCGGAAAGCTCTGCTATGCCGCCGATTTCGACCGCGACAGCGACGCGCTGCGCCGGCTGCTGGCCGCCGCCGACATAGTCATCGAAGGCTCCCGACCCGCGGCACTGCGGCGCCGAAAGTTGAGTGTCGACGACGTGCCTGCCCGGGCCGGGCGAATCTGGTTGCGGATCAACGGCTATCGCGACCAGCCAGACCGACCGGCATTCGGCGACGACGCCGCAGTCGCCGGCGGCTTGGTCGGTGCTGCCGCCGACGGACCGGTGTTCTGTGGGGATGCGATCGCGGACCCACTGAGCGGGCTGGAGGCGGCACGCGCGGTGGGGGAGTCGCTGCGCCGCGGCGGCGGCGAGGTGATCGACGTGTCGATGGCTCAGGTCGCCGCACGGTACGCGGCGTTGCCGCAGTCGATAGACGACGCCGCGCCGGCCGACGTAAGGCCGCCGGCAGTACCGTCCGCCTCGCCGCTTGGCGCGGACAACGCCGCCGTAGAGCGACTTGTAGCGGAGAGATCCTGCGCGACATGCTGATTCAGCGGGCCACGATGCTGGACGGTACGGTCGTCGACCTCCGGGTGAGCGAGCAGATCGACGAGATGGCCGACACGCTGACCGCCAGGCCCGGTGAAGACGTGCTGGACGCAGCGGGCGGAACCGTGCTGCCCGGCCTGCACGACCACCACGTGCACCTGAATTCCGCTGCGGCCGCTGAGCACTCGATTCGGGTTGGACCGCCGCACGTTGCCGATCGCGCCGGACTGGCGGCCGCGCTGACGAACGCGGAAGTCGGCGATGACGGCTGGATCCGCGCCGTGGGCTACCACGATTCGGTAGCCGGGCCATTGGATCGTGACGCACTGGACGCCTTGAATGCCGGGGACCCGGAAACGCCGCTGCGTGTCCAGCACCGCAGCGGGGTGCTGTGGATCCTCAACTCGGCGGGTCTGGCCCGCATCGGTCTGACCGACCATCCGGACGGCAGGCTGCGCAGCACCGACTCCTGGTCAGATGCGTTGATCCGCAACGAGACGAGCCTGACAGCTTTGAGCGATCGGCTCAGCAGCTACGGTATCATCGGAATCACCGACGCCACACCGGATCTCGGCATCAACGATATCGTGCGGCTCGAAGAGCTGCACCGGCATGGCGAATTCCGCCAACACGTGCACTGCCTGGCACCGGACAAACGGATCTTGCACGACGATGAGCTGGACCTCGAGCAACTCGCCGGCTGGATCGCGCAGCGGCACCGCGACGGCGGCCTGGTCGCCGTCCACTGCGTCACCGCCGCGCAACTGTTGGTGACGATCGCGGCCTTGCGCGAGGCCGGCGCCCGCCCCGGCGACCGCATCGAGCACGCTGCCGTCGTGCCCTCAGACTGCCTGGCCGACCTGGCCGAACTCTCCGTCACCGTCGTCACCCAGCCCAATTTCGTTGCCGAGCGCGGTGATCACTACCTCGATGAGATTCCCTCGGCCGATCACGATCAACTCTGGCGGGTGGCGACGCTGCTGCAGGCAGGTGTGCCGGTGGCGCTGTCTACCGATATGCCGTTCGGCGACGACGACCCGTGGGCGGCGATGCGCGCCGCGGTACACCGCACCACACCCAGCGGAAGAATCCTGAGTAGCCGCGAATGTGTCTCGGCGCGAACAGCTTTGACGATGTTCCTGGGTCGGCCGGATCAACCCACCCAGCCGCGCACCGCCGCACTGGGCGAGCCTGCCGACCTTTGCGTGCTGGCCGTGCCACCCGACACCGCGTTGGCCGAGTTGGACGCCGAGATGGTTGCCGCAACTGTGATCAGCGGCGAAATCGCCTACCCGATAAGGTGACTCAGGAGATGTCACCGATCAGGTAGCGCTGCAACGTGGGCGCCACCGCGTTGACCAGGGTGTCGACGTCCATCGAGTGAATCGGCTCGACCCGCACCCCGTAACGCATGATGCCCAGACCGACCACCGCCGAAGCACACAGTGAGGCGCGGAACGTGACCTGGTCGGCACCCAAAGCCTTGAGGAGTGGGTTGAACACTGGGCCGATGAACAGGCCCTGCGCGATGTCAACCGTCTTGGCCAAGCCCGCTGTGGCGATCGCGCTGGCGGCGAACGGCCCGCCACCGGTGGCATCCCACGTGGTGATCAGCATTTGGAGCGTCCGTCGGCCGGCCTGGTTCACGCCACCGCGGACGATCTTGTCGATGAACTCTTTCGTGGCGAAAGGCAGATGCAGCTTGCGTGCCACCGGGTCGAGAATCCCGCGGAGGGGGTTTTCGCGAGGGGCCACGCTGCCAGGATGGCACGGGCCGAATCAGTGCGGCAAGTCTCGGAACGGTGTGTCGCGGTACGGCTCAGGCTCTTTCGGCAGGCCTAGCACACGTTCGCCGATGATGTTGCGTTGAATCTGATCGGTGCCTCCGCCGATCGAGGTGAAGTACGCGTTCATCGTCCGGAACGTCACCGCATCGCCGGCGGGATTCTCCGGTCCGGTCAGCATGGCCTCAGCGCCGATGATTTCGGTCTCCACCCGGGCGGTCTCGTGCAGAATCCGTGACATTGCGATCTTGCCGAGCGCCATCAGCGTCGCTGCCTCGCCGCGGTCGACCGTGGCCCTCGAGCGCTGGGTGTTCCAGCGGTTGACCGTGGTCAGCGCGTCGACACGGGCAATCTGCTGGCGAATGTAGGGGTCACCGAGCCGACCGGCATCGCGTGCCAAATCCATAAGCAAGTTTGTCTTTTCGGCTCGGGGTCGCCTGCTGTCGCGGGCGGTGCGGGCCAGATCGCCCATGAAACGGCGCTCGTAGGCAAGCGCGGTCTGCAGTACCGACCAGCCGCCGTTCAGCTCACCGATAAGGTTCTCGGCCGGCACGCGGGCGTCTTCGACGAAGATCTCGTTGAACTCCGACTCGCCGGTGATCTGGTGGATCGGCCGAATCTCGATGCCAGGTTGACGCATCGGCAGCATGAAGAAGCTGATGCCCTGGTGTTTAGGCACGTCCCAATCGGTCCGGGCCACCAGCATCCCGTAGTCAGCGGTCGCAGCGAACGATGTCCACACCTTCTGCCCGTTGATCACCCACTCGTCGCCGTCGCGTTCGGCGCGGGTGCGCAGGCCGGCCAGGTCAGATCCGGCACCGGGCTCGCTGTAGAGCAGGCACCACTTGCTCTCACCGCGGATCGACGGCGGAACCAGTCGTCTCTTTTGCTCGTCGGTTCCGGCGTCGTGCACGGTGCAGGCGAACAGGTTCGCGCGGTCATGGCCGGTGCCCGGTGCACCGGCTGCAGCGAATTCCGCTGCAACGAGCCGGGATTGGGCATCTGAGAGGCCGCGGCCGTACCACTCCGGTTCCCAGCTGGGCACTGCCCATCCGGCGTCGACGACGAGCTCGGCCCATTCGGCGCGATCCACGCCGGGAATCCAGTTGGCCGCCAGCCAGTTACGTACCTCGTCGCGCAGCTCGTCGTTGGTCACAGCTCAGGCTCCGATCTGCTGCAGATAGCGTTCGCGGTGCCACGACGCGCTGCCCAGCAACTGGGCGTCGCTGCGGGCCCGACGCAAGTACAGGTGCGCCGGATGCTCCCAGGTGAATCCGATTCCCCCATGTACCTGGATGTTGGTCGCCGCAACGAAGACGAACGCATCCGAGCAATACGCCTGCGCCAGAGCAAGGTCAGCGATGCGCGAGGGTGCTTGCGCGGCGAACGATCCGGCGACGAAACGCGCCGCCGATACCGCCGACTCGGCCTCCAGCAGCATGTCGGCGCACATGTGCTTGACAGCCTGGAAACTGCCGATCGCCCGACCGAACTGATAGCGGGTCTTGGCGTAGTCGGTGGCCATCTCGACTGCGCGCCGCGCACCGCCGGCCTGCTCGCTGAGCAGCGCAACCGCAGAGCGGTCCAGCGCCGCGGTGAATGCCTCGACGCCGGCGCCCAGTCGCCCCACCAAACGCGCCGGAGTATCGACGAATTGCAGCCGGGATTGCTTGCGGGTCAGGTCCACCGTGGTCAGCGGAGTCACGGCCAGGCCGGGGGCGCGCGCGTCGACCGCGAACACGGCGGGCCCGGCGTCGGTTCCGGCCAGCACGTACAACAGGTTCGCCGACAGCCCGTCGAGCACGAAATGCTTGTAACCGGTGACGTGCCAGGCGTCGCCGACGGCACCCGCCGACGTCGCGATCGTCTCGGGCACCCAGGCGGAGCCGTCCTCGGCGAACGCGACGCTGGCGATCAGGTCACCGGCGGCGATTCGGGGTAGCACCGCAGCGCATTCGGCTTCGTCGCCGACCTCGGCCAGCAGGTTCGGTACCAGCACCGCCGTCGACAGGAACGGGCTGACCAGCAGC
This sequence comes from uncultured Actinomycetota bacterium, assembly GCA_963760095.1. Classification (GTDB taxonomy): domain Bacteria; phylum Actinomycetota; class Actinomycetes; order Mycobacteriales; family Mycobacteriaceae; genus Mycobacterium. The sequence goes on from CAVXBT010000001.1 coordinate 152,335, forward strand.
GCTCGCCCCATCTCTTCCATCGCGATGCCCATTTCAACCGGGCCCGCGCCGGCACCGCCGTATTGTTCGCCGATCAGCAGTCCGGTCAGACCCATGGCCGCCAGTTCGCGCCACACCGCCGGGTCGAAACCTGTGTCGGTGGCCATCAGCGCCCGCACCCGCGCTTCATCCGAATGTCGTGCGAGTACGTCGGCGACCGCGTTGCGCAGCGCTCGCTGCTCATCGCTCGTCGAAAACGGCGCGCTGCTAGGCATGGCCGCCGATCAGTCCTTGACGGCCAGCGCGGTCCGCAGACTCGCGCACTGGCTGGCGAAAAATGCCTGTGACACAGCCGCTTTCGGTAGCACTTGATCGAATCCGTGGAAAGCTCCGGAGACGACCTCGACCTGGCAGGGCACCCCGGCCGAGGTAAGGCGCTCGGCGTAGGCGAGATCTTGGTCGTGGAATAGATCATTGGTGCCGACGCCGATCCACGCCGGGGCCAGCCCGCTCAGATCGTCGTGTCGCGCCGGTACCGCAATCTGTGGGTCGGCATCGCCGAGATAGGCCGCCCAGCCGAAGCGATTGCTTTTCGGGCTCCACATTCGGTAGTTGGGGTTCTCCGGTCCCGACCCGCTGCGGTCATCGAGCATGGGGTAGGCCAGCAACTGTAGGGTCGGCGTCACTTCCCCGCGGTCACGCGCCAGCAGTGCCAATGCTGCCGCCAACCCGCCGCCGGCACTGACCCCGCCGATTGCCACCCGCGCCGGGTCGACCGCCGGCAGACCGGCCAGCCAGGTCAGCGCCGAGTAGCAATCCTCCAAGGGCGCGGGATACGGATGCTCGGGCGCCAGCCGATGGTCCACCGCCGCCACGGTGATGCCCAGTTCGCGGGCGAACCGACGGCACACCGCGTCGTCTTGCGCCGCATTGCCCATGATGTAACCGCCGCCGTGGATCCACAGCAGCGCGGGAGCGGGCTGGCTGACGACGGTCGGCCGGTGCAGCCGCACACCGACACCAGAGCCCAGAATCAGCGCCTCGATGCCGTCGCGGCTTCGGCTGCGCTGCAAGCCACTCAGCGCCCGGATCAGCCGCAGACTACGCGGGCCGATCATTGCTCGCGGGGCGAAGCGGGCGAATCTGCGGAGGTCGGGGTGAAAATCGGTGCTCGGCATCGGTCCAGTATGGCAACGTCAACTGGCGCCAGGTTCCGGGCTCCGCCGTTGACGGCGAAAACATACGTGTGTCCGAATGACGAGCGTTTCCAGGAGTTGGCTTGTCGCCGCGGTATGCGGCGCGTGCTTGCGCTGGCCGACGCTGCAGAGGATGCGCACCCACGGGAAGTCCCGATACGGTGTGGATAGGTCGGCTCATGCGTGGCCCAATCGATCCGCGTGCTGACGATGAAATGCGAGAATGGTCGCGTGAGCGACGGGCGCGTACGGTACGCGCGCAACGGGGATGTCCGGCTGGCGTACCGCGAGTTGGGCTCTGGTGACACCACGCTCGTTTGGATCCCCGGTTGGTTCAGCAACGTGGAGATGTGGGACGACCCCGCGAGCCCATTCACAGCCGTCGTCGAACAACTGGCCGAAGCCATGCGGGTCATTGTGTGGGACAAACGGGGCACCGGCCTCTCAGATCCGGCCACCCATGTCCCCCCACTCGACGAGCGCATGGACGATCTCCATGCCGTTCTCGACGCTGCCGAAGTCGACCGTCCGGCCCTTTTTGGAATGTCCGAGGGTGGACCGATGAGCCTGCTATTTGCGGCGACATATCCAGAACGGGTCCAGTCACTGGTGATGTACGGCACGATGGCGCGGTTCTCTCAAGAATTGCCCGACCATCCATGGGGATTTACCGCCGAAGAGAAAGCCACTCATCTGGAAGCGATCGAAAGTCATTGGGGTGAAGGGGTGCTGGCTGATCTGTTCTTCGGCGAGATTGCCGATATACCAGGATTTCGGGATCTCTATGGGCGGTATCAACGGACAAGTGCCAGCCCGACGATGGCGGCGTGGCTGTGGCAAGCGCTCTTGGAGATCGATGTTCGCGGCATCCTGGGCTCCATCCGCGCTCCGACCCTTGTCCTGGCCCGACTCGGTGATCGAGTGGCTCCGTTTGAAGGCGCGGCCGCACTGGCGACTGGTATTCCGGAGGCCGAGTTCAAGGCATTGCCCGCAGGGCCGCACGGGGTCATCGATGACGCGCTTGGTTCGGCCATCCTCGACTTCGTGACCGGCAGGCAGAGCGCTGCTCTCGACGAACGAGTGCTCAAGACGGTGCTGTTCACCGACATCGTCAACTCCACCGAACTGCTCAGTGCTCGTGGCGACGCGCAGTGGCGACATGAGCTGGACGCCCACGACAAGCTCGTCGACAGCGTCCTGGCGAAGTACGGCGGCAGTCGTGTCAAGCACACGGGGGACGGCGTGTTCGCGCTTTTCGACGGCCCCACCAAGGCGGCCCGCTGCGGGCTCGAACTTGCGCCCGCGTTGGCTTCGCGTGGGATCTCCATTCGCGCCGGTATTCACGTGGGCGAATGCGAGCGGCGTGGCGACGAGTGGAGCGGCATGGCGGTGCACATCGGTGCCCGGGTAAGCGCGATCGCCGGTCCCGACGAAGTGCTGACGAGTCGCACGGTGCGCGATCTTTCAGCGGGCTCAGGGCTGCGTTTTGAAAGCCTTGGCCTCCGGCACCTTAAGGGTCTTGCCGAGGATACGGAACTTTTCCGCGTCACCACACGAACAGCCGTTCCGCTCTAACCCCGCAGCCGAATAACGTTGGTCGGGCCGTCCTCCTAGGCCCACTGTCGACCACACTGCGAGAGGCTGGGCTGCCGGCTCCGGGGGAGACGACCTGGTACCACGACCACACTGATGGCCACCATCGACAATCGGCCACCATCGGCGGCAAGCCGGCAAAATATAGTCATACTTGACTGGTTATCCGCTGACGGCACCGCTGCCGGTCAGTGCTAGTTCAGCCAGTCAGCGAGCACCTCGACGGTGTGCTGGCCAGGCACGCAAGGTGGACTGTCCACCGTTGCGGGGGTCCGCGAGAACCGCGGGGCCGGGGAAGGCTGGGTTATGCCGTTGCCGACGAAAAAGGTATTGCGGGCTGCCAATTGCGGATGGCCGGGCGCATCTGCCATGCCGAGTACGGGCGCCACGCAGGCGTCACTGCCGCTGAATATCTTGGCCCAGTCTTGTTGAGGGCGTGTGGCGAAGGCGGCGCTGATCTTGGTTCGCAGCTGCGGCCATGTGTGCCGGTCGTACTGCGCGGCGGGATCCGACGGGAGTTCGAGCAGGCGCAGGAATTCAGCGTAGAACTGCGGTTCGAGCGCCCCGACGGCCATGAACTTGGCATCGGACGTCTGGTAGACGCCGTAGAACGGCGAGCCGCCATCGCCGAGGTTGGTACCGCGTTCATCGGACCAGATTCCAGCCGCATAGCAGCTGTAGATCATGGTCATGAGATGGGCGCTGCCATCGACGATCGCGGCGTCGACCACTTGGCCACGACCGCTTCGTCGGGCCTCGTCGAGTGCGGCGAGCATGCCGACCAGCAGGTACATGCTGCCGCCGGCGAAGTCGCCGAGGAGGTTGAGCGGGATCTGCGGTGGCCCACCGGCTTGCCCGATCGCGTGTAGCGCTCCGGTGGGTGCGATGTAGGTGATGTCGTGTCCGGCCGTATGGGCGATCGGGCCGTCCTGGCCCCACCCGGTCATGCGTCCGTAGACCAATTGGGGTCGGCGCAGCAGGCAAGGTTCGGGTCCAATCCCGAGACGTTCTGCCACCCCGGGTCGGAATCCTTCGAATAGGATGTCGGCATGCTCTACCAATGACAGCGCCGTCTCGGCGCCGCCGGATTTCGCGAGATCGACAGCAACCGAGCGTTTTCCGCGGTTGAGTAGGTCGTCGGCCCACGGCACGAGCTGCATGCCCCCGCCACCCGGGCGATCGACACGCACCACGTCGGCGCCCAGATCCGCGAGCAGCATTCCGCAGAATGGACCCGGTCCGATCCCGGCTATTTCGAGAACCTTCACACCGGACAATGGACCAGTCGTCATGTCTTTCTCCCCTCAACGCTGCAATAATAGTCAATGTTGACTAGTATTGAAAGTAACGCTACTTTCTGTATTGTGTCAATTTGCTGCACCCCGTGAGGAGTTCGCCTTGACTGCAAGGAATCCGACCGCTGCGCCGCCCGTCCGGATCAGTCAGCGCGAGCGTCGCCAAGCCGCGGAACGGAAGCTGCTTGATGCCACGGTTTCGATCCTGATCGAGCGCGGCTACACGGCGACCACCACGCTCGAGGTGCAAAAGCAAGCCGGCGTCTCGCGCGGCGTCCTGTTGCACTATTTCGGCTCCCGGGGCGAACTCATCAGCGCGGCGGCACGCCGCTTGTATGCCACGAAGGTCGGCGAGGCGCGGCTGCGTGCCACCGAGGCGCTCAACGGCGAGGACTGGGCTTCGCTGCTCTGGCAGGTCATCTCCGGCCCTCTGGGTGGAGCCTCCCTCGAATTGCTCATTGCTGCCCGGCATGATCCGGACATGCGCGACTACCTCAAACCGCTGGAACGCGAGTTCGCGCACGCGAACCTCGATCTGTGCAAGGCACTGCTCGGCGAGCAACGCGCCGGCCACAAACGATTCCCCGAATTCTGCATGGTGGTGATCAATTCGATGCTGGGAGCCGCGGCCAGCAAACCAGGTCACGGCAGCACGGAAGAGAAGCGTCTGCTCGACGCGTGGCGGCGGATTCCCGACCTCTACTTCGGTCCGGAGACAACCGACGCGTGACCGCGGCGGCCGGGCCGTAGTAACCGCCGCCGGACATCGCGGGCCACGAACAGGCGCAGTAACGCGCCAACTGTGCGGCCTCGCCGGTGCGAGTAGGGGTACCACAGCAGTTGGTTCTCCATCCTCGGCACGCGTGGCGCGGTGATGGCCTGCTGACGGCAGTACTTCCGGATACCCTGCGGGCCGCCCAGTCGCGACCCGAGGCCGGAGCTTTTCCAGCCGCCCTGTGGAAGGGGAAAGCAGAACAGGTTTGAGTAGGCGTCGTTGACGTTGACGGCGCCGACCTCGAGCCGGCGTGCGACGTCGCGTCCGTGACCGATGTCCTTTGTCCACACTGTCGCCGAAAGCCCGTACTGCGAGTCGTTCGCCAACCGGATCGCCTCTTCTTCGTCGGCGACCTTCATCACCGGGATCGTCGGGCCGAAGGTCTCGTCGCGCATGCAGGCCATCGAATGGTCGACGTCGAGAAGGATCGTGGGTCCGAAGAACCCGCTGTCGCCTATCGTCTTTCCGCCGGTCGCGATCGTGGCCCCGCGCGCCACGGCGTCCTGGACATGGCTCCTGACGATCTCGACCTGCTGCTTGGTGACCAAGCTGCCGACATCTGTTGAGTACGAACCGTTGTCGGCCCCCTGCCTGATCGACCGGACCCGCTCGGTGAGCAGTGCGACGAACCGGTCATAGGCCGGTGCCTCGACGTAAACCCGCTCCACGGAGATGCAAGCCTGACCCGAATTGAACAGTGCCCCCCAAGCGATCCCGTTGGCGGCACGCGAAAGATCGGCGTCGGCCAGGACGATGGCCGGGTCCTTGCCGCCCAGTTCGACGCCGCACGGAATCAATCGTTCGCCCGCCCGCGCGGCGATGGCCCGTCCGGTCCTGGTGGAGCCAGTGAACTGAACCATGTCCACCGAGTCCACCACCGCTGCGCCCGTTGCACCCAGACCGGTGACACATCGGAACACCGGCGGTGCACCGATCTGTTCCCAGCCGCGGGTGAGTTCGCACGCGGACAGCGGAGTGACCTCCGAGGGCTTGACGACGACGGCCGCCCCAGCCAGCAGCGCCGCCACGGCGTCGACACCGGGGATAAGTAAGGGGAAGTTCCACGGCGTGATCACTCCGACGACCGGGTACGGACGGTACACCCTCGTGAGCTTCTTGGTGGCGGTGAGCGGACCGTGCGGGCGCAACTTCTTTGCGGCGAGGAACTTTCGGGCCCGGTCGGCGTAGTAGTTGATCACGTCGCAGGTGACCATCACTTCGAATGCGGCCTCGACGCGGGGCTTGCCGGTCTCGGCGGTCACTATATCGATGAGTCGCGATTCGTGGTCCAGCAGCCAGTTCCGCAGCTTTCGCAGCCAGATTGCCCGGGCGTCGGGACCTAGCGACTCCCAGGATGACTGGTGGGCGCGCAGTTCGTCCACGACCGCGGCTACCGCCTCGGCGGATTGCGCGACCACCTCGGTACCCGAGAGCGACAATTGGTCGATACTCACGAGGCGCTCCTTGATTGGTGGAGGCGCAGGGCGATGCTGCCCTGGCGCCCGTTTATCTGGGCGTCGCGCCGAGGACCGTCACGGTGGCCACTGCCGCGTCGGGTCCCATGTAGCCGCCCGCGTTTTCTGCAACGGCGATCCGTGCGCCGTCGACCTGACGCTCGCCACAACGGCCGCGGAGTTGCTCGGTGAGCTCGACGATCTGCGCCAGACCGCTGGCTCCGATCGGGTGTCCTTTGCTTTCCAGGCCACCGCTGGTGTTGACCGGCAGCCTGCCCCCAATGCTGGTGTCGCCCTTGCGAATCATGTCCACGGCTCCGCCGGGTTTGGCCAGTCCGAGTTCTTCGAGCACGATCAACTCGGCCGGCGAGGTGGCGTCATGGCATTCCAGCACGTCCACCTCGGCTGGCTCGATGCCGGCCCAGTCGAACGCTCGCTTGGCCACACCGGCAACGAGCTCCCCGCCGACGCCGGGTTTCGACGCGCCGGTCATGGTGGCGAGCACCGTGACCGGCTCAGCGCCCCAACGCGCCGCAATGTCCGGCGTGGTCACGATGACCGCAGCAGAACCGTCGCCGATGGGCGAACACATCGGCAGGGTCAGCGGACCGGAGATCGTGCGTGCAGCCATCACCTCGTCGAGGGTGAACCGGGTCCGGTACTGCGCCTTGGGATTGAGCGCACCGTGGTCGTGGTTCTTGACCGCAACGCGAGCGAAGTCTTCCTGGGTGGCCCCGGTGCGGTCCATGTAGCCGGTGGCCGCTTTCGCGTAGACATCCATGAAGACCGATTGGTCCCCGCCGCCGGCGCCGATTTCGGCGAAGATTTCTTCGAGCCGGTCCTGGTCCAGCGCGCTACCCATGGCGGCGAACGTCAGGTGCTTGTCGGGGTGATAGAGCTTCTCGGCACCCACCGCCAGCGCAACATCGACATAGCCGGACGCGACCGCGAGCCACGCCTGATTGAGTGCCGTCGACCCTGAGGCGCAGGCGTTTTCGATATTGATGAGCGGAATGCCGTTGAGCCCCGCCTCGCGCATGGCGTGCTGTCCGCGCACGGAGTGCTGGCCCTGCAGAATCCCGGACGCGGTGTTCGCGTAGTAGATCGTCTCGATGCCCTTGTCCGAGTCGCCCATTCCCGAATCTTTGATCGCGGCCTGAACCGATTCGGCGACTAGCGATTTGATGCTGCGGTCGAGGAATTTGCCGAATGCGGTCATTCCGACCCCGGCCACCACCACGGTACGCAGCGAAGCTTCGTGATTGGTCATCGCGCCAGCACCTCCTTGCCGATAAGCTCGCGCGCTATCACGAGCTTCTGAATTTGAGGTGTGCCGTCGCCGATCATGCATCCCGAGACATCTCGTAGCATTGCCTGCAGCGGCATCTCATCGGACCAGCCGACTTGGCCGTGCAGCACGATGCAGTCGCGGATCGCGTTGTGCGCGACCAGCGGTCCCCACCACTTGAGCATCGCGGCTTCACTCGTGTGCGGCTGCCCCGCCATCCGAAGTCCGAGGGCGTGATAGCCCAGCGCCCGTACCGCCGAAACGTAGGTGCTGTGTTCGGCGATCACGAACGAGACGCCCTGATTGGCCGCCAGCGGTCGGCCGAATGTCACACGCTGTTTGGAGTATTCGATCGCCATGTCGAGCGCGCGTTGTGCGGTGCCGATGTTCATCAACGCGATCAGTGTTCGGCTCAAATCGAATTCGTGCATCACGATGCCGAATCCGCGTCCGATCTCGCCGAGCACGTGGCTGTCCGGCACGAACACATCGTCGAAGAAGATCGAGCCGCGACCCAGTGGTTTGAAGCCGGGATCACGAATGGCCTGGGCGGTGACCGCGGGGTCGTCCATGTCGACGAGGAACATCCCGATGCCCTTGCCACCCGACCCCGGTTCGGTTTGTGCGATGACGATCGCGACATCGGCATGCACCGCCTGCGTGATCGAGGTCTTCTCACCGGCGATCCGCCAGCCGCCGTCGACCCGGGTGGCCCGTGTGGAGAGATTCGCCGCGTCAGACCCGGCCCCGGGTTCAGTCAGCGCGAGGCAGATGACGGCCTCGCCGCCGATACCGCGGGTGACCCACCGCTGCTGAACTTCGTCGCTGCCGTGTGCGGCGAGCAGGGCATTGCTGACGTTTGCCGCGAACGCTAGGTAGGCGATCGCGGGGTCGGCATAGGCGAGTTCTTCGACAGCGATGCCGACAGCCAGCGCGTCGCCGCCCTGGCCGCCCGCCGATTCGCTGATCAAGAGTCCGAGCAGCCCCGCGGCGCCCAGTTCACCGAACTCGGCGGTCGGGAACTTCTCGCTCTGCGACCGGGCGAGCATCGAGTCGGCATAACGCGACCGGGCCAGCGTCCGGACCGACCGCTGAAAGGCGAGGTGGTCTTCGCTGAGGGTGAAAGGCATTGTGGTTTCCACAGTCGAAACTCCCTATCGGCCTTGGTAGATGGGTGTACGCCGGGCCGCGAACGCCGCGATTCCCTCGGCGAAGTCCGCTGAGCCGCACTGCTCGCGAAGGGCCTGCTGCTCGGCGGCCAGCGCGTCCCGAAGAGATTGATCGGGTGCGTCGTTGATCAGACGCTTCATCCGACGGAGTCCGAGTGGGCTCTTGTCGGCCAAGGTGGTGGCAAGTTCGGCTAGCCGGCTCTCGAGATCTTCCGGATCGACGATCTCGCTGACCAGTCCGGCCAGTACCGGCGACGAGGGGGAGAAGTGAGTGCCGGTGAAGGCCAGGTATTTCGCCATGTGCGTGCCCACGACCCGCGCCAGCCGAACCGAGCCACCGGCGCCGGGAATCAATCCGTAGTTGGCGTGCGCATCACCGATGCGCGCCGCGCTCGAAGCCACGACGATGTCGCTCGCGAGGAGCAACTCGAGCCCGCCGGCCAGCGCCAACCCGTTGACACCCACGATTACCGGTTGTGCAAGCGCGGCAAGGCGTTCGATGGTCCGGCCCGCGTAGGCGACGAATTCGACGACCTTGCTCGGATCGACCTCGCCGGCCGCGTTGGCGAGGGCCTTGAGGTCAGCGCCCGCGCAAAATGCCCGGCCGGTACCGGTGAGCACGACCACGCGCACGGACTGGTCGGATTCGATCTCGTTCAGCGCCAGGTTCAGCTCGTCCAGTAGGTCTGTGCTAATGGCGTTCATCGCGGCCGGACGTTGCAGCCGTAGCCAAACAGCTGTTCCCGCACGGTGTTTGACGAGGGCTGGTGATAAGGCTGTGTCGGTCATGTCAGTTGACCGCCCGCTCGAGGCCCGCCCAATACGTAGCGCGAAGCACCTTCTTGTCGATCTTTCCGACTTTGGTCATGGGTAGTTGGTCGACCACCTCGATGGACTTCGGCGCATAGTGCGGACCTTTTCGCTGTTTGACGCTCGCCATCAAGGCGGCGGTGTCCGGCGTGGCGCCGGGCCGGGGCACGACGAAGGCCTTGACCGCCTCACCCCATTTCGGATCGGGTACGCCGATCACCGCGACCATCGACACTGAGGGATCGTCAGCGAGAACGTCTTCGATCTCGCGGGGATAGACGTTGAAGCCGCCGGAGATCACCATGTCCTTCTTGCGGTCGACGATGTGGAAGAAGCCGGCATCGCTGCGGAAGGCCATGTCTCCGGTTCGAAGCCAGCCGTTGCGCAGGACCTCGGCGGTCTCTTCGGGTCGCTTCCAGTACCCGGACATCACCCCACGTGACCGCACGCAGAGTTCACCGACCGTTCCGTTAGGCACCGGTTGCCCGTCCTCGTCGAGGACCTCGACGACCGCCCCGGCGACCGCGCGACCGCAGGAGGTCCAGTTCGCCGAATCATGTTCGGAGGGCAACAAACTGGTGGCCATGCCGACGCACTCCGTCTGGCCGTACCCCTGCAACAGGGTCGGGCCGAACGCCTTTTGCGCCTCGTCGATGCGGGAAGGCGACATCGGCGACGCACCGTAGACGACGGTTTCCAGCGAGCTCAAGTCGAACCGGTCCAGACCGCCGTGATCGAGCAACGCGTAGAGCACGGTGGGGATGGTGAACACGTAGTTGATCCGATGGGCTTGCACCGCGGCCAGCCACTGCTCGGCGTCGAAGCCCGCCTGGAGGACGACGGTGCCGCCACGCAGCAGCGTGGGAAGGATCGGCAGAACACCGGCGTGGGTAATCGGAGTCGCGATGAGGGCGCGCGGGTCAAGCGGCAGTCGCCAGGAGGCGGTCAGCGAATACACCTCCTGGACCATCGCGCGATGGGAGATCATGGCGGCCTTGGGCCGTCCGGTGGTGCCTCCGGTGTACTGCAGCCAGGCGATGTCTTCTTCGCCTGCGCCACCGCGGGTGAGCGGTTCCGGCGCGACCTGGGCGCACAACGCCAGCAGATCCTCGCCGACGTCCGCGGGCCCCAGCGTGAGCAGATGTTTCACGTTCTCGGCCCGCGCGACGATCGCAGCACCGACGTCCGCGAACTTGGGATGGACGATCAGAATGTCGACCTCGGCATCCCGACACAGTTCGACGTGGTCGTCGACGGATCCCAGTGGGTGCAGCCCGGTGTACATCGCGCCGGTGAGGCAGATCGCGGCCTGGACCATCCAGACCTCGGGGGAGTTGACGCTCAGTGCGCCCACGCAACTCCCCTTCGCGCTGCCCTTATCCTCCAGCACCCGGCGGATGCGACTCGTCATGTCGGCCGCCTCGGCGTAGGAAACGGAGCAGTCGTCCTGGATGAACGCGGTGCGATTGCGATGCCGGGTCAGTGCCTCAACGATCAACGCGGAGTACGAGATCCCGCTCTGTGGCTCAGTCATGATTACCTCTTGGTGGTGGAAGTCGAGGTCAGGCATTGGGTAGTCGGGCACCGGCGTCGATCGACAGTGTCGTCGCGTTGAGGTACCTGTTTTCGATGATGTGCATGACCAGTGACGCGAACTCGCTGGGGTCACCCAGTCGCGACGGGTTGAGGGCGGCTGAGCCGAGGGCTTGCACCACCTTGGGATCGACTTCGGCGAAGATGCCGGTATCGAACAGACCGGGCGCGATGGTCACCACCCTGATGCCGTACTGAGCCAGGTCGCGAGCTGCGGGAAGCATCAAGCCGATCAGGCCGGCTTTGCTTGCGCTGTAGGCCGCCTGGCCCTTCTGACCTTCGAACGCGGCGCCGGAGGAGACATTGATGACTACCCCTCGTTCCCCATCAAGGCCCGGGTCTGTGTTTCGGGTCATCAGCTCGGCGCATTGGCGCATCACATCGAATGCACCCACCAGATTCACATCGATAACCCGCTGAAACTGCTCGATGTCGAGCGGCCCACTTTTGCCAAACACCTTGCCGGGGTTGGGAATCCCGGCAGCGTTGATGCAAACGTCGACCCGGCCGAATGTGCCGGAAACTTCGGCGATCGCCGCGGTGACCGAGGCACGGTCGGCCACATCAACCGTCACCGGCACAGTTGGTGCGCCGGCCTCCTCGGCAACCAAACGAGCCGCCTCGGTGTTGCGGTCCAAGACCGCCACCCGCGCCCCGGCCTTCGCCAAGGCCAAGGCAGTGGCCCGGCCCAAACCCGATCCGGCGCCCGTCACGACTGCAACTCGATCAACGATGTCCACTGCTTGCCGATCCTTCCGTCGCGACTGCTGTCGTGACCGATTGTCAAAGTAGTCAGGATTGACTGGTTTTAAGGTAACACCAAACCTCCGTCAGGTCAACGATCGGACGCAGCTGCTCTAGCGCCAGATGCGCCACGGCATACGGGCGGGTATGCCGTGGTCAGATGCTCAAAGCGCCATCCCTATTGACCGAACGGCCCGGCGCTGGTTAACTTATACACAATCTAGTCAGCTCTGACTGGTTTTATGGAACGGATCGACGTGGACGTTTCGAATCAAGTAACGGCCCTCATGGAACGAGTGGGATTGGCCAAACGAACCGACCAACTCGGTGCGGTGGCCATGAACGCGGCGCAGCTGCTCATGCACGGTGGGTTCGAGACGGGTGAGAACGGCTCGCCGTTCGAGGTGGTGGCAAAGGAGCCGATGTACCGGTTGCGCCGGTATTTCCCGGATAGCGACAGCACCGGACGGCCGGCGGTGATTCTCGTCCCGCCGATGATGTTCGTTGCCGACGTCTACGACGTGTCCTCTAATTCGTCAGCGGTGAGCGTGCTGCATGAGCACGGCATCGACCCGTGGGTGGTCGACTTCGGCGCGCCCGAACATGAGGAAGGTGGGCTGCAGCGATCCCTCGCCGATCACATCGTTGCAACCAGCGAGATCGTCGACCGGGTCCGGGACCTGACCGGCAGAGACGTCCACCTGGGCGGATACAGCCAGGGCGGGGTGTTCTCCTACTCCGTCGCGGCCTACCGCCGCGGGGCGGGGCTGGCGAGCGTCATCTCCTTCGGAAGCCCGGTCGACACCAAGTCGGTGGGCATATTCTCATTGCCCGAACCCGTGATGGAGTTCGCCGCAGACGCGGTCGCCGCGTTACTGGACCGCACAGGACTGCCGGGATGGGCTACCCGCGAAGGCTTTCGGCTGCTCGATCCGGTAAAGAATGTGCGATCACGAATACAGTTCCTCCGACAACTGCACGATCGCGAAGCGCTGCTGCCCAACGAGCGCCAGCGGCGCTTTATCGAGTCTGAGGGCTGGATCGCCTGGCCGGCCCCGGCGCTCGCCGACGCACTGCGGCAGTTCATCGCACAGAACCGGATGCTGTCCGGCGGCATGGTCGTCGACGGACGACCGGTGACCCTTGCCGACGTCGACCGGCCCGTCCTGTGCTTTGTCGGCGAGAACGATCAGATCGGACAGCCCGAGGCGGTTCGGGCGATCGCCCGGGCGGCCCCGCGTGCCGATATCTACGAGGTCTCGCTGCCGGTTGGACACCTCGGCATCGTCGTGGGCTCAGCGGCAACGACCGGCACCTGGCCGGCGGTTGCCGCGTGGGCATCGCATCTCGACAACGGCACGGAGATGCCGGAGGTCATCAAGCCGATGGTCACCGAACAGTCCAAGGTCGCTGCGGGCAGCGGAAGGCGCAATCCGCTGATCTCAGCGGTGGGTAAGCGATTGGAGGCCGGCTGGCGCTTGGGCGCGTCGACGCTCGACGCGACGTGGGCACTCACGGCGGGCGCCGCCACTACTCTGCCGCGGCTCCTGCGCCTGGAATTGGTGCGTCCCGAGACGCGGGTATCTCTCGGCCGCCTCCTCGACGAACGCGCCGAAGCTCACCCCGGTGCGGTTGGGTTCTTGTGGGAGGATCGCGCCCACACTCACGCCGCGCTGAAGGCACGCATCGACGCTGTGGTGGCGGGACTGCTGTCGGTCGGCGTGCGCCAGGGCGAATCCGTTGGGGTCCTGATGGATACCCGTCCCAGCATGCTCATCGCCGTTGCCGCACTCAACCGGATCGGAGCGGTGGTCGTGTTGTTACGGCCCGACGGTTCGCTCACTGACGAGATCAAACTCGGTCGCGCCGCGCGCATCGTGACTGACCCGGAACACGTGGAGTCCGTCCGCGCGCAGACTGACGCCGAAGTGTTCGTGCTCGGCGGTGGGGGAGGACAACGCGACCTCGGCGTGGACGGGGCGATCGACCTCGAGCGCATCGATCCGGCTGACGTCATCCCTCCGACCTGGTATCGACCCAATCCCGGCCTGGCGCGCGAGACTGCCTTTGTCTTGTTCACCGGCGACGGCCCTTCGACGAGGGCGCGAATGATCACCAATGCCCGCTGGGCCCGAGCCGCCTTCGGAACCGCGGCCTCGGCTGAACTCGGACCGCGCGACACGGTCTTCAGCGTCAACCCGATTCATCACCCGTCGGGCCTGTTGATGTCCCTGGGCGGTGCCGTCGCCAGCGGTGCCCGCTTTTCGATGGCGAGCCGATTCGATCCCGACACGTTCTGGAATGAAGCGCGCCGCTACGGCGTGACCGTGGTGTCCTATACCTGGACACAGCTCCGCGAACTCGTGGAGGCGCCACCGCATCCCGGTGAGCAGCACCATACGATCCGCACATTCATCGGCTCAGGTATGCCGGTTGGACTGTGGCACAGGGTCATTGAACGTTTTGCTCCGGTACGCGTCGTGGAGTACTACGCCTCCTCGCAGACCGACGCGATCCTGGTCAACATGCCCGGCATAAAGGTTGGCTGCATGGGCACTCCGCTTCCGGGCAGTCCCGAGCTACGCATCGCCCGCTTCGAGGAAAGGACCCGGAAGCTGGCCCTTCGTGCCGACGGGTCCGCCGAGCAGTGCCGGCCCAGGGAAATCGGTATGTTGCTCTCGCGGGTCGAGGCGGGAATGTCGCCGGCGGCGCGCCCACATCGGGGCCTCTTCACTCCGGGAGACGCCTGGCTACTGACCGGAGACCTGTTCTACCGCGATGAGGATGGCGACTACTGGCTCGCCGGCAGTGCCGACTCGCTCGTCACCACTGCCCACGGCGCGGTCGGTGGTTCCGCTGTCGAAGATGCACTCGGCATCCTCGACGCGATCGACATTAGCGTCACCTACGCCGTCCCGGGAGCTGACGGCGACGACCTCGCGGTCACCGCCGTCACGTTGCGGTCGGAGCGATCCCTCGACGCCGAGGATCTCTCCGCGGCGCTGGGCCAGCTGCCACCGGATCGGCGACCGCATGTCGTGCGCATTGTCGAGCGCATTCCGACCAGCACATCGCATCGACCGATGTCAGGCGCGTTCGCCGGAGACGGCCTACCCGCGCCCGGCCCAGGGGTCTACCACCTGGACCCGCTCTCCGGCGATTACCGGACAGCAAACGACTCCCACGCGCTACGGAGCAGATGATGAGCCAGGCATACGACTACGACTACTTGATTGTCGGGTCCGGTTTCGGCGGCAGCGTGTCGGCGCTGCGCCTCGCCGAGAAGGGTTATCGGGTAGCCGTTTTGGAATCTGGGCGCCGATTTGAGGACCACGACTTCGCCGAGCGACTCTCGCAGCTGCGCCGTACGATTTTTGCCCCGAAGCTGGGTTTGAAGGGCATTCTGCGGGTCACGCCGTTCAAGGACGTGATGGTCCTCAGCGGAAGTGGGGTGGGCGGCGGCAGCCTTGTCTACGCGCAGACCCTCTGGCGCGCCGGCGACGGGTTCTTCGAGGACTGGCGCAAGGTATGCGGAGACGCCCCGGATCTGGAGAAGTATTACGAGCTGGCCGAGGGCATGCTCGGCGTCGTGACGCAGCCGCTGCGCACGCCCGCCGACGAAGCCATCGAAGATATCGCCGTCGAGCTAGGCGTAGCTGACACCTTCCGACCAGTCCCGGTTGGCGTCTACTTCGGCGAACCTGGCGTGTTACACCCCGATCCGTATTTCGGCGGCGCCGGTCCGGCCCGGTCGGGTTGCATCGAATGCGGGTTGTGTCTCTTGGGCTGCCGCAACAACGCCAAGAACACCCTGCCGAAGAACTACCTGTGGTTCGCCGAGCATCTCGGGGTACGGATCGATCCCGAGCGCACGGTCACCTCGATCCGGCCGCTCGGGGCACCCGATGGTTCAGCCGGCTACGCCGTGACCAGCGAACGCACTGGCTCTTGGATTCGCAAGGACCGCCGCACCCAGACCGCACGCGGTGTCATCGTAGCCGCCGGTGCGCTGGGAACCAATCAACTACTCGCCCAATGTAAACGGGACGGCACGCTGCCGCGAATCTCCGACCGGCTCGGCCAATTGGTCCGCACCAACAGCGAGGCGATGACCGCGGTGACCACACCGGACGACCGAGGATGGGGTCGCAGCGTTTCGATCACCTCGAGCGTGCACCCCACCGCGGACAGCCATGTCGAAGCCGTCACCTACGGGCGGGGCGGCAACACAATGGGACTGATGTTCACATTGTTGACCGGCGATGGAACGAGAATCACCCGGCCGCTGAAGCTGCTCGCCCAGATCTGCCGGCACCCGATTCGCTTTGTCCGCGTGACCAATCCGCGCGGCTGGTCACAACGGTCGCTCATTACCGGCGTCATGCAGACCACCGATACATCGCTGTCGCTGGTGCCGAAGCGGCGGATACTGGGCCGGCGGCTGCGGCTCACCACGCGCCAGGATCCGGACCACCCGACGCCGACCTTCCTGCCGGTGGCCAACGACTTCGCTCGACGGCTCGCCGACCGGACTGGTGGGACAGCGCAGAGTTGGCTGACCGAAGCGCTGTTCAACATGCCGATCACTGCACACATCCTGGGTGGTGCGGTAGCGGCCGACACCCTCGAGCACGGCGTTGTGGACCGCGAGCATCGAGTGTTCGGCTACCAGAACCTGCTTGTCTGCGACGGTGCGGTCATCCCGGCCAATCCGGGTGTGAATCCGAGCCTAACGATCACGGCGATGGCTGAGCGGGCGATGGCAGCGATCCCGGTCAAGCCGGGTGCCCAAACGACAACCCCCCGCGCGGGGGCTGATCAACTCGAAACCGGCACAGTGTGAGCGTTAATGGCACCCGGAGGCGTTGACCCACCGACCGTTGTAGCCCACACATCCGGTGACGTTCGGGGGCGGCGGTGGGTCGTTCGGCATGGGAGCGTAGTACGCCGGCGGCGGAACATACGGCGCAACGGTGTCGGCGAGGTTCGCGCAGCCACTTACTGATACCCGGCGGCCGGCGTTTGCACAGACGTCGGCGTTGGCGACCCCGGGTGCGGGAATAATGACGATCGCCCCGGGGACGGCCGCGAACGCCAGGACGGTCGCCGCCGTGATAGTCCCTGACCGTAACCAATGACTCATCTTGCTTGTCTCCTCACCGGCGTGACTGGCCTATCTATGTCGAAGGTGATGTCGGGCGTAACGTCACTTAGGTGACTATTGACCCGAATTAGGGTGGTAATCGCAGCGATTCCCCAGGTCGGTGAGGGGTTGGCGGATCCCGTTGATTTCAGACTCAACCTGGGGGTGGGCGTTCATGTAGTTCTGGACGTCACCGTGAATCTCCTCGTTCGGCTGCCCGCGAAGGCCGGTGAAGAAGTTGTTGACGTCCGGGTGGCTAAACAGATAATCGCCCATCGCAGACCCGACTGTGCCCGACGCCTGCGCCAGGTCGGCGGCCGTGCACCCGGGCGCCGGGGCAGCAGGGGCAGGAGGTGGCGGTTCGGGCGCGGGGTCAGCAAACGCCAACGAGGCGCCCCCGAATAGCACCGCACCGGCCATCGCCGAAGTGCCGATCGCTCCCACCAGTGTGCTACGCAGGGCACGCCTTGACAGCATCATGCTTACTCCTTGTCATCCAGTGTCCGAACGGCTATCGCTACCACTGAGCTAAGCACAACAAAATAAGACATTGTGGCGAATAACAATTCGGAAGGAGCCGCAGGAGACGATCTTGCGGGCATCGGCGGCGAGCGCCAATCCCACAGCCCAGCAATGCGTGTCGGAAGACTTCGAGCCCGATGATCGGTCGGGGCATCCGGTGCCTGACGAATCCGCCAGCGGGCGTTGAGATCTCACCGCTCGGTAGTGCGCAGCGAACTTTCGGGAAGGGATAGATTGAGGCGACACCGCAAACGAGGACCCCGGGGGCCTGTCGACGAGTGTCAGTATGGAGCCGACGCTGAGGCAGGAGCAGAGAATGCACAGTGAGACCGCGTTCGTCCTCACGGTTTTGGTGCTCTGCTACGCCGCCGTCTCCGGGCTGGTCCGACGCTGGTACCTGGCGCCCGCGCTGATATTCGTTGTCTTCGGGATAGTTCTCGGTCCGTCGTGCTTGGGGTTGATCGAGGCGGGTTCCGACACGAAGGGTTTCACGGTCCTTTCGGAGCTGGCGCTGACGGTGATTCTGTTCAACCAAGCCTCCGCGCTGAACCTGCGGACCGTGTTTCGGCGGGGCCATCTGCCGATGCGCCTGTTGGCGTTAGGGATACCCGTCACTATCGCCCTCAACACGGTAATCGCCGTGTCAGTGTTGCCGGTGCTGCCGTTCTGGGAAGCGGTGTGCCTGGCCGTTATCGTGGCGCCCACCGAGGTGGCGTTGGTGGACGCCTTGCTCGAGGATCAGCGCATCCCTGAGCGTGTCCGTCATGCGCTCTCGATCGAGAGCGGCCTTTATGACGGCCTTGCGCTGGCCGCTTTGTTGGCCGCGCTGGCGCTCGCCTCGGAGCAGACTGATCGCGCTCCGGTCCGCTGGGCCTGGTTCGCGTTTCGTACCGAGTTCGCCTCGCTGGCGGTCGGCGTGCTCATTGGTGTTATCGGCGGCGTGGTGATCTCACGATCCAGTGCGCGTGGGTGGATGAGTAGCACCTGGGCGCAGCTGGCGACCCTGGCGCTCGCCCTCGTCTGCTTCGGGCTTGGCGAGCGATTGCACGGCAGCGGGTTTGTCAGCGCCTTCGTCGGCGGGTTGGCTTACGCAGTTGTATCCCGCCGCAGCGGTACCCAGGCGGCGGCAACACAGGTAGCCGACGCGGCCGGCCAACTTCTCGAACTGGTGGTGTTCGCGCTATTCGGCGCGGTGGCAGTCGTGCCGGCCTGGCGCGACGCTGGTTGGCGGGTCGTTGTGTTCGCAGCTCTCGCACTCATCCTGGTACGGATTGCATCACTCGCGATCGCATTGGCTGGCAGCGGTTTGCCGAGGCGCAGCAAACTGTTCATGGGATGGTTCGGCCCCCGGGGAATTGGAACACTCGTGCTTGGGCTGATCGTGATCGAGGAAGGCGATATCAAACAGGGCACGTTGATCACTCAGGCCGTGGTCGTGATCGTCACGCTCAGCCTGATCTTGCACAGCATCACCGCGGCGCCCGGCATTCGACTGTGCCAGCAAGAAGACGACACGCCAACCGACAGCCCACAGAAACGTCGAAAGTGAATTCCTTAATTCCAGCGCGGTTTCCGGGTACCCGACTGAAATCGCACAGGAGTGCAGCGGGTCTGGCACGATGACGCGGTGTCCACACCCAACGGTCCCGCCCACGCGGCAGGGCCAAGCCTGCATCAGTTGACGACGCCGCGAGCGGCGGCCGTGGCCGGCGTTCTGTTCGCCTTGCTTTTCGGCGCCGCGCTGATCCTGATCCGCGTGAAGATGCCAGAAGGAGTGGGTAACTCGGCGGAATGGCTCGACTCAAAAAAAGACGGCATATCAACCGCGACGAAGCTGATGCCGTTCGCGGGTATCACTTTCCTGTGGTTCATCGGCGTCGGGCGGGAGCCTTGGGCGCTACGAGGATCGGTTCTTCGCATCGGTGCTTTTGGGCAGCGGCCTGCTGTTTTTGGCGATGATGTTCGTCTCGACCGGAGTCGCCGGCGCGCTGGTGGCTACCGATGTGGGCGTCGCCAAAACCTACGCGATCCGGATGGCGGCGGTGTTCATGATTTCGCTGGCCACCATTTGGCTCAAGACCGGGTTGATGCCGCGGTGGCTCGTCGCCGTCAGCTATCTCGTGGCGCTCGGGTTGCTCATCGCGGGCGACGTCTCGATGTGGCTGACATTGGCATTTCCCGCCGGGGTGTTGGTCGTTAGCGTACTGATTTTGCTCCGCGCGGGCTACATCGACGAACAGCGTGCTGCCCTGGCGTGAGGGCGAGATTGCACCCTCAACGACGTTGTACCGTCCCTTAACCAAAGCGGGAGCGATCTCGGCCACGGGGTGGCATCGTCGGTGGTGGCAGTTGAGTTCTGGGCGGTGATATGGGCGCTAGCCGACGCCTCAACGGAAAGGCTGGAGAGTGGCAGAGCAACCTGTCGACGCCTCCACTCGTCTCGCGGTGCAACGCACACGCCTGGCTCAGGAACGAACCCTGATGGCCTGGATCCGAACGAGTACGTCTTTGATCGCTTTTGGTTTCACAATCTTCAAGTTCTTCGAGTATCTCGCAACGAATGAGACGCGTCGCCAACCGATCCTGAGTCCCTGGGTCTTGGGGATGATGATGATCCTGGTGGGCCTCACGGGCTTAACGCTGGCGTGGATTCAGCATCGCCAGGAGATGAAGGTGCTACGGGCAGAAGTTGGACCCATGCCGTACTCGATAGCGGGCATCATGGCCTGCTTCATCGCCGGTCTGGGTGGCATCGCGCTGATCCTCGTGGCCTTCAGGCTCTAGAGGAGGTAGGCGGCTTCACCCTGGCCGCGAATGTTTGCCATCAATTTGCCATCAACTGGGCTGTTGCCGATGAGTGCGACGGCCTAGGGTGGGATAACGGGCCTAAGCAGACGGGCTCGCAGCCAAGCCGTCCAGATGGCGGCGATGCTTTCCAGGCCGTCTATTGTTGTTGGCCGCTTTGGATGGCTGGAATTTATTGCTTCACTTGACTTTTCATAGTGCTGAACAGCATCAGCCATGTTGATCCAGACGAAACTCACGAAAGGGCCATTATGGCTGAGCCATCAGCACAACCCAACGGCCACAAGCCCGCGTCTGACGGCGAGGCTGGCGCGGCACCTGAGCAGGACCAGGTGCGGCGGGACATCCTGCCCATCCCGGACGCCAAGCATGTCGGTCTGACGACGTATGACGCCAAGGACCCGGACACCACCTATCCGCCGATCACCGCATTGCGCCCGCCCAAAGGCGCACCGAACGTTCTGGTCGTGATGCTCGACGATGTGGGTTTTGGTGGATCGTCGGCCTTCGGCGGCCCGTGCAGTACGCCGACGGCCGAGCGGCTAGCCGCGGGCGGGTTGAAGCTGAACCGCTTTCACACCACTGCGCTGTGTTCGCCCACCCGGCAGGCATTGCTGACCGGGCGCAATCACCACTCGGTGGGGATGGGCGGCATCACCGAGATCGCCACGTCGGCGCCGGGCAACAGCAGCGTGCGGCCCAAGGACAAGGCGCCGATCGCCGAAACCCTTGTGCTCAACGGCTATTCGACGGCGCAGTTCGGCAAGTGCCACGAAGTGCCGGTCTGGGAAGTCTCGCCCGTGGGGCCGTTCAACCAGTGGCCCACCGGCTCGGGGTTCGAATACTTCTATGGCTTCGTCGGTGCCGAGGCTAACCAGTATTACCCGGGACTCTATGAGGGCACATCGCCGATAGAACCGCCGAAGTCACCCGAAGAGGGCTACACGCTGACCGAAGATCTCGCTGACCGCGCCATCACCTGGGTGCGCCAGCAGAAGGCGTTGGTGCCCGACAAGCCGTTCTTCATGTATTGGGCCCCCGGTGCCACCCACGCGCCGCACCATGTGCCCAAGGAGTGGTCGGACAAGTACAAAGGCAAATTCGACGGCGGTTGGGATGCATTGCGCGAGAATACTATTGCGCGGCAGAAGGAGCTGGGTGTCGTGCCCGCCGACGCGGAGCTGACCAGACGCCACGACGAGATCCCGGCCTGGGATGACATGCCTGCTGACCTGAAGCCAGTGCTGGCCCGCGAGATGGAGCTCTACGCCGGCTTCCTCGAGCAGACCGACCACGAGGTTGGCCGCCTCGTCGACACCCTCGACGACTTGGGGGTGCTCGACGACACGCTGATCTACTACATAATCGGCGACAACGGCGCCTCGGCTGAAGGAACCCTGAACGGCTCCTTCAACGAGATGGCCATGCTGAACGGCATGCCGGAAATCGAGACAACCGAGTTCCTGCTCTCCAAGATCGACGATTTCGGCACGCCGAAGGCCTATAACCATTACGCGGTCGGCTGGGCACACGCTCTGTGCACGCCCTATCAGTGGACCAAGCAAGTGGCCTCACATTGGGGCGGCACCCGTAACGGCACCATCGTGCACTGGCCCAACGGCTTCGCCGACAAAGGCAAGATCCGCAGCCAGTTTCACCACATCATCGACGTCGCCAAGACCATCCTTGAAGCGGCCGGACTGCCCGAACCCACCGTGGTGAACAGCATTACCCAGGCGCCGCTGGAAGGCGTCAGCATGCTGCCCACCCTGCGCGACGGCGATGCGCCCGAGAACCACGACGTCCAGTATTTCGAGATACTCGGCAACCGCGGCATTTACCACAAAGGCTGGACGGCGGTGACCAAGCACCGCACGCCGTGGACCACCGAGGCGCCGCCGGCGTTCGACGACGATGTCTGGGAGTTGTACGGACCCGACGACTGGACGCAGGCACACGACCTGGTCAAGGAGAACCCGCAGAAGCTGGCCGAGATGCAGCGCCTGTGGCTCATCGAGGCGGTCAAATACAACGTCGTGCCCCTTGATGACCGTACCTTCGAGCGCTTCAACCCTGATATGGCCGGACGCCCCCAGCTGATCCATGGGAACAGTCAGCTGCTGTTCCCCGGGATGCGGGTCAGCGAGAACTGCGTGCTCACCCTGAAGAACAAGTCATATTCGGTGACCGCCGACATCACCGTGCCGGAATCTGTCGCCACCGGCGTCATCATCACTCAGGGTGGTCTGGTTGGCGGCTGGTCACTGTATGCGCATGAGGGCAGGCTCAAATATTGCTATAACTTCCTGGGCATCGACCATTTCATGGTCATTGCGGGCGAACCCATCCCAGCCGGAAAGCACCAGGTGCGAATGGAATTCAAGTACGACGGCGGCGGCTTGGGCAAAGGCGGCGACGTCATCCTTTACTACGACGGCAGATCTGTGGGCCAGGGTCGCGTCGAACGGACGCAGCCGATGATCTACTCCGCCGACGAGGCTTGCGAGGTCGGTGCGGACACCGGCTCACCCGCATCCCCGGACTACGGCCCCACCGGCAACAAGTTCTCCGGTCAGATCGACTGGGTGCAGATCGATATCGGCGACGACAGCCAAGATCACCTCATCAAAGCCGAGGACCGGCTCACGATCGCGATGGCGCGGCAATAATCCTGCAGCTCTTGGCAATTCGGATGGTTGCTGTTGCATGTGCTGCCTGTCGGGGGTGTCGGCAAACTTCGCGGGCACTGACGTAGTCACGAGAATCCTTATCGTTGGGTTTTAGGTCTACGGTGAGAGGATGACCTGGCAAAACATTTCTGTCTCGCGGTTCGGCGCCCCTGAGGTAATGGAACTGACGGAACAATCGACAATCCCCGAGCCCGGTCGCGACGAGGTCCGCATCAAGGTCCTGGCCGCCGGCACAGGCTTCACGGACATCTTCATTCGGCGCGGCCGCTATCCGGACTACAAAGGACCGCTGCCGTTCACCCCCGGATACGACATCGTGGGAATCGTCGAAAAGGTCGGTCCCGGCGTGGCCGACCTGCACGAAGGTCAGATGGTGGCCGATCTTTGCGTCGTCGGCGGCTACACCCAGTACGCAATCCGGCCGGCGCGCTTCCTGGTGCCCGTCCCCGATGGCGTCGACCCGGCCGAGGCGGTCTGTATCCCGCTGGCTTACTTGACCGCCTTCCAGATGCTCACCCGCTACCGCCAGCTGTCCCCGGGTGCCACGATCCTCGCGATCGGGGCCTCGGGCACGGTCGGCACGGCACTGCTGGATCTGGCGCGGCATTTTGGTCTGAACGCCATCGGTACCTGCTCCGCCGCCAATATGGCCGTGGTCGAAAGCTTTGGCGCCAAGGCAATCGACTACCGCGACGGCGACTTCGTCGAAGCAGTGCGCAAGCTGGCCGCCGCACAACCCAACGCACACAATGGCCGCGCCGGCGTGGACGCCGTCTTCGATGCGATCGGCGGCGCCCACTTCACTCGTTCGTTCGCCTGTCTGGCATCCGGTGGGCTGCTAGTCGGATACGGGTCGCAGACCATGGCCGACGGGCGCGAAGGCCTGCTGTCGGCCGGGCTTGGCCTGGCCAGGCTTCACCTCTGGAGCGCGTTCAAGTTCTTGTTCAGCGGCCGCAGCGCGGTGTGGTACAGCATCACCTCGCGACGAACGAAGCGACCGGAGGAATTCAAGGCCGACATGGGCATGCTGTTTGGCCTTTTGCGCGACGGCGCAATCCATCCCATCGTCATCGATCGCCTACCCCTGGCGGCCGCCCGTGAAGTCCATACCCGCATCGACGCCGGCGGACTCGGCGGCAAAATTGTTCTGATGCCCTGGCCCGCGCCCTTACCGGATGCTAGTCATCGGGCAGCGGCGGCGTCGAACGAGTCACCAAACCCCGCAACACATTAACCCGCGGAGTCCACGCGATCTCGACGTTCCCGGCCCTCGTCGCGCGCCACAACTCAGACGCATCTTCGAACCCCAGGGTCGACCACTGTCAATGCAGGACGATCGACACGATGGGGACGTGGTGGACGGTGATACTGGTCGCGGACCGCGACCCTCGCTGCCTCGACGGTGGCGGCGGCGGGTAGCAAGCCCTGTGGGTCGACGATCCGCAGCACCCGGGAGACTGCCTCGCTGGGTACTACCGCCCAGCCCAGGCCAACGCGCGCGCAGCAGACGGAGACCCTGTGCAGCGACGAGAAACCCTCGGTCCCAAAGAAATCCAGGCCGCTCAGATCGATGATCAATCCACGGTAACCCCTCAGATGCCCCTGGACGTACTCGATCAGAACGTCAGCGTTGGATGCGTCGATATGCCCGTGGGCGCTGATGATGGATACCGATGACCTCAGCCGACGGTAGGCTAATCGTGTGTTGTGACGCTCCCGTGGCTGGGAAAGAACGCCGCCGACTGGCGGCATAGCGAGGGTGGGACGAGCATTCATGGTGATCCCCGACATACGGTTGTCACCGACATGTTCGGCGTGAGCTAACGCTCTGCGAGGACAGCGGCGGACGGCTGACCCCATCCCGAACTGGTTGAGAGTCTCAACTTAATTGACGGTCCACCCCGCGGGAATAATTGTCAAGGCCTGTGGATCGGACGGTTCGATGCCGCCGCAACGAATGTCGACCTAAGACCTTCAGCCTTGGGACTGGGTGGGGGAGATGCTCGGTCCGAGCGAATCGGAAGCATGGCGACGCTAGAGTCGCTGCGTGCGCGAATTATTCTGGCGCGCAGCGGGCCTCGTTGGTTGTTCTGATCAGGTTTGGCGATTCGTCAGATCGGCATCCCACCCTGTGGTGGCGATGAAGTCGTCAAGAATGTCCACCACTGCTGCCGGGGACTCGACATGCGGAAAGTGCCCGACACCGGCGAGCACCTCCAGTCGACTGCCGGGCACGGCGTCGTGAGCGGCGTAGCCATGGGCGACAGGAATGATCCGGTCCTGGTCGCCCCAGATCAGCAAGGTCGGTAGTCCGTGGCTCACATGGATCTTGCCGAGCGCACTGACCGCCTGGCCGCGGTAGTCCACCACCGAACGCAACGTACGGAGGAACGCTTGTCGAGTCGGCCGATCCGACAACGAGCAATAGGCGCTCCACATCTCGCCGGCGCGCGGCGACTGGATTCCGGCCGACGCGAGCCACGACCCCAGCTTGTTGCCGAGGTTCAACACCGGCTGCGGAGCGACCACCGGCAGCACCAACTCGGCTCCGGGCGCCGAGAGGATCCGCAATATCCAGTTCAGGTCGGGGCCGAGGCCACCGCTGCTGATGAGAACCAGCCGTTGGCAGTAGTCGCGATGTTGATAGGTGAACTGCATGGCCACACCGCCACCGAGTGATTGACCGATCACGGTCGCCCGACTGATACCTAGCTCATCGAGCAGATCACGCAGCCACGCCGCGAACGCACCCAACGAGTAGTCACCGCGCGGCTTGGCCGACTCACCGTGCCCCAGCAGGTCTGGTGCCACCACTCGATACTTTTTCGCCAACTCAGGGATGACCGCCCGCCAGGTCGCCGAACTTCCCGCCATTCCATGAATCAACAGCAGAGCCTCGCCGGCCCCTGCGTCCCGATAGGCAATACGCTCACCGTGCAGATCGAGATAGCTCATCTCGGTCACGTGAACTGGTCTCCGTCCAACAGTGTTTTGGTATGCCGGCCCGCTATTAGCCGATTATAACGTAACCTACGGTCCCGTAGGTTACTGGCCAGTAGATCACGCTGATCGGCGCTGGTCGCGGCGCCATTGCCGGACCGCCGCGATCGCTGTCTTGAGCCCGCGGCGGCGTCCTGTGGCTAGGTCGGTCCCGCCGAAGCCAGGCTGTAGTTCGGTGAACATCCGCTCGCTGCGGGTCTCCGGTGCATTGTCGGCGGTGGCGCGCAAGTAGCGGTCCGGCAGCGACAGTTTGGCGATGGTGCGCCACGTTTTGCCATACTGCACGAGGAATGAGCCTGTGGTGTAGGGCAAGTCGTACTTGTCGCACACCTCTTGCACGCGCAGCGAGATCTCGTGTAGCCGATTGCTCGGTATATCGGGGTAGAGATGATGCTCGATCTGGTAGCACAGGTTGCCGCTCATGAATCGCATCGCCGGCCCGGCGTCGAAGTTGGCGCTGCCCAGCATCTGGCGCAAATACCACTGCCCCTTGGACTCGCCCGCCATATCGGTCTTGGCGAACTTCTCAGCGCCATCGGGGAAATGCCCACAGAAGATCACGGCGTCGGTCCAGATGTTGCGGATCACGTTGGCCACTATGTTGGCCTTCAGCGTCGATGCGAAGGTCGCCTCCGGCGACACCGAGGTCAACGCCGGGAACGCGACGTAGTCCTTGATTAGCTGCCGTCCGGCTTTGGTTGAGAATTCGCGGATCTGCCTGAGGGTTGTCTCGCGGCCCGGGCCGTCCTCGAGAAGTTTGCCGAATTCGATGGGCTGCAAGCCAATTCCCCACTCGAATCCGAGTGCGAGGATGGTGTTGAAGAGCAGGTTGCCGAGGTTGTAGGCCTTCCAGGGCTGGTCGCGGGTGACCCGCAGGGTGCTGTAGCCCACGTCGTCGTCCATACCGAGGATGTTGGTGTACTTGTGGTGCTGAAAGTTATGGGTGGCTTTCCAGTGTTTCGACGCCCCGCTCATGTCCCATTCCCATGTCGAGGAATGGATCTCGGGGTCGTTCATCCAGTCCCACTGGCCGTGCATGACGTTGTGGCCGATCTCCATGTTCTCGATGATCTTGGCCAGACTCAGCGTCACGGTTCCCGCCCACCATGCCGGGCGTTTTGAGCTACCGGCCAGCATGAGCCGGCCGGCGAGATCGAGAGCGCGTTGCGCGGCGATGGTGCGGCGGATGTAGCGCGCGTCGCGCTCGCCAAGGGAATCCTCGATATCCAGCCGGATCGCATCCAGCTCAACGGCCAGGTTGTCGATGTCGGCGTCGGTCAGGTGAGCGAAGGCTGGGACGTCAGTGATCGCCATAATCCTGCTTTCTTTCGGGTTCGTATCACCCGGCTCGGCCAGTCCTGCTGGCCGAGCCGGGGAGTGCTTCGGGCCGGTCAGTAGTAGTGGCGGCGGCCTCCGACGGCGTGTCCCATCCGTCCCATCAGCATCAGTAGCAGGCCGACGACGAGGAGGATGACGCCGATGACCAAGCAAAGATGGGCGAAGGCGAAGGTGGGGACGAGGCTGGGGAGGAGGAGCCCGAGGACGATGAGGATGACTCCGAGACCGATCATGACGTTTACCTAGTTTCTGTGGATATATGGGAGGGGGATGGCCGGCTCAGTATTGGAAGGCATCATTTAGCTTGGCCCTCAAGCGATTCGGTGTTTGTCAACCCGATCGACGCGTTTTTCGTTGGGCGGCCAGGGAATCCGGCATCGTGCTTCCTGACCGCAGAGGATTGATTCCGAATGTGCGGCGCGAGCATATGCTCATCGAGTTCGGCGGCGTACAGCCAAACCGATCCGTACCGGCTGAAGGACTCAGCACCACCAACGGTACACCCGTCGGGGGTCTTGCGCTGGCGGCTCGGGCTCAGGTCGGGTCGCGTCGGGAGCGGGCGCGGCGCACGGCTTCGTCGACGATCTGTTGCGCCACCTCAGCCAATTTGCGGTGTTCGGCTTGGCTGATTGCGCGCAGCTGAGTGAACGCTTCCTCGGCGGTGCGCCCGCTGCGTCCCCGGATGAGGCCAATCGCCTGATCGATCACCGGGCGCGTCGACAGCGCCTTCTGTAGCTGGGCGGTCAGCGCTATCGCGTGGGCGAGGACCTGGGCGTTGTGCACCGCTACTGCGGCGGGTTTGGCGAACAGTTCCCCTAATTCGGCGGCGTGCTCATCGAATACGTCTTTGCCGTGGGCGTAGACATTGATCGCCCCGATCGCCTGACCTGACAGCAGCATCGGGAGCGACAGCGCACTGTGCACGCCCAAACGGCCCACTCGCGGACCGAAACGCGGCCACATCTTCTCCCCACCCAATGACCCAGAGCGCACCGTGCGCCGCTCCAGTGCCGCGGTGATGCACGGCCCCTCCTTGAGGGTCACGTACTGAATCTCGTCGATCTCGGCGACAAACGGGGCACTCGCGGCCAACGCCTCCACCATGTTGTCCAGCTGGTCGAGCTTGAACAACGTCACCCCGGCACCGTCGGCGCCCGGTATCGCGCGCACGGCGAATGTCGACACCTCGATGAGCAACTCATGCAACCCCAGACTGCCGGCCACCAAGCCGGCCAGATCGTCGATCCCGGCGCGCAAGTCAGCGGCATCGGCGCTGACTTGCTGCGCGCTCAACGACCCCGACGGTAAGCCGTCGGCGTTCTCGATGAACTGCGTCATAGCTGCGCTCAATAGTCTTCGCGGTGCTGGGAATCGAACACAGAACCCCAGCGCCATCGTGGCGCACGCGTCACGAGATGGTTGTCAAGTTGATAGTACGCCCGGCAGGGGCGGAGCAGACACACTGTCGCGCCTAGCCGTCCAATGGGTGTAGCGTCGAGGGTGCTGAGAATTCAGCTGGTCCGGGATGAGTTCAGCCGTCCGCCGCTTAATTCAAGGAGCATTTGCTCCGAACCCTCACAACCGGTCATCGAATGCGCGTCAGGTCACCATGACCACTTCACTTGCTTTCAGTGCCAACAACGGCATTTCCGTGCTCGATGACCCGGTGAACGAGCAGACGGTGACCTGACGTGTTCCGCGGTCATCAACCCACCCGACTTCTGGCGCAACTGCTTCCGACCGCGGCCGCCTCGCGGACTTCCTCATCTGCAACAAAGGCAACATCCCCGGCTGATGGCAAAACCCTGGATTCGTGGATATCTATGAAGGGCATGCGATGAAAGCTTTGACCATCCTGGCTGTGGTGCTCGTTATCGTCGGCCTGATCGTGTTGCCGCTGTCGATCAGAGTGGTGACGCAATACGAGAGGGGCGTCTTGTTCCGCTTGGGCAAGGTGGTCGGTGTCAAGGACCCCGGGCTGGCCGTGATCATCCCGGTCATCGATCGGCTGTTGAAGGTCTCGCTGCGAATTGTGACGATGCCGATCCAGTCCCAGGGCATCATCACCCGCGACAACGTCAGCGTCGATATCTCGGCGGTCGCCTACTTCCGGGTTGTCGACGCGGTGAAATCGGTGATCGCCATCGAGAACGTCCACGCCGCGATCAACCAGATCGCGCAAACCACGCTGCGCAAGGTCGTCGGCCAGCACACCCTTGACGAGGCGCTGTCGGAGACCGACACCATCAACGCCGATATCCGGAAGATCCTCGATGCCGCAACACTCGAATGGGGTGTCGAAGTGACACTGGTCGAGCTCAAAGACATCCAGTTGCCCGACAGTATGAAACGCGCGATGGCTCGGCAGGCCGAGGCCGAGCGCGAGAAGCGAGCCAAAATTATTGCGGCGGAGGGCGAATCAATGGCCGCGGCCGCGTTGGGTGAGGCGTCGGACACGATGATGGCGCACCCGTTGGCTTTGCAATTGCGCAACCTGCAGACGCTTGTCGAAATCGGGGTGGAGAAGAACACCACCATCGTGTTCCCGGCGCCACTCATGAGTGCGATCGGTGAACTGGGCGCCTTCCTCGCCAGAGAAAGTGCTTCCGCCGCGTCCCCGACCCAACTGATCGCCACCGCGAATGGGGCCGACACGTCAACGCAAACCGGGTAGCTGCGAGTCGACCCAAGGGAGCACCACGATGACGACCCGGACCCTCGAGCCCGAACTGAACTACTCCCCGGCGCCGATGCCCGCAACGGTATATCGGCGTATCGCCCAACAGGCACTGAAGCTGACCGCCGCAGAAGTCACCCTGGTCGCTGTCGCAATCAACCACGACCTAGCCACGTCAGAGGTAGCCGATCTGGCGATCGTAGAAACCGCCTGTGCCGCAATGGCATCGTCACCGGCCCATGCCATCCCCCTCGCCGGTACCTCGATCGGGCAGGCCTTCGTGGAGCGGACCCCCCGACGACTGGACAACTTCGACGTCGCCATCGACGGCGTCCAACATGCCGGCCCAGCGCTGGTACTTCCGCTGCGCACCACCGATAGCGTGGCCGGGGTGTTGGTCGCGCTGCGGCGTGACGGCGCGCGGACGTTCGGCGACGAGCAACTCGACATGATGGCTGCATTCACCGACCAGGCGGTACTCGCCTGGCAGCTGGGGTCCAGCCAGCGCTGGACGCGCGAACTCAACATTCTCGCTGACCGCGACAGGATCGCCCACGAGCTGCACCACCACGTGATCCAGCAGATCTTCGCGGTCGAACTGGCTCTGCAGGGAACCATCCCGCGGGCGCGATCAACTGAGGTGCAGCAGAGACTGTCCGGCAGTATTGATGATCTTCAAGGCGTCATTCAGGAGATTCGCACCGCAATTTTCGACCTGCACGGCACGCCGCCGGGCAACACCCGGCTGCGGCAGCGGCTCGACAACGCGGTCGCGCAGTTCTGCGGATCCGACCTGGGCACAACGGTTCAATTCGTGGGCCCCTTATCGGTTGTCGATGCTGCACTGGCCGATCACGCCGAAGCCGTTGTGCGCCAAGCGGTCGGCAACGTTGTCCGGCATGCTGGCGCGACCGAACTTGCGGTGACGGTCAAGGTCGAGGACGACGTGTGCATCGAGGTTATCGACAACGGCCGAGGCGTCGCCGACGGCAACACCGGCAGGGGCTTGACCGGCTTGCATCACCGCGCGCAGCTGGCCGGCGGCGCGCTCAGCATCGCGGATGCTCCCGGCGGAGGCACCGTGCTGCGCTGGTCAGCACCGCTGCCCTGATTACGCGGCCCCTTCACTGATCGCAACCAATCGGGCCACCGCACGTTCAATACCATCCGCCAGCTCGTCGACATCGGGTACCGCGTCATAGTCGGCGGTGATACCGAACACCAGATCTTCCCCATAACTGAGCATCGCGATGCCCGTGCGGAGGTGAAGTGCGATCGGTGGAATAGGTAGCAGGCGCAGCACATTTCGGCCCATCATGTGTAACCGACTACGGGGGCCGGGGACGTTGGTCGCCAAGGCGACGATCCCGAACTGGGGCAGCCGGGTTAGTACGCGAACCGCCCAGGCCGTCAAAGCGAAGGGGATGTAGTTGGCTGCCGAGAAGATCGCAGATCCGGCCTGTCGTTGCCCGCCGGACTTGGCTCTTGTCAATCGGCGGTGCACCGCGTGCAGCCTTTCTACGGGATCCTCGAGCTCGATCGGTAGGTATGGCAGCATGAGCGAGACGCGGTTATCCAGTTGGTTCGATGCGTCGGCCGATCGCACCGACACCGGCACGAGTGTGCGCAGCGAATTTTGTTGCGGCTGTTCGCCCCGGTGCATCAGCATTGCCCGAAAGCTATCGGTAATCGCAGCCAGTGCAACATCATTGATGGTCACGTCAAACTTATGGCAAATCATAGCCACATCGACAAGGAGGACTTGGGCTGCGCTGTACCGTCGCAGATTGCTGACCGGACCGATCAGCGAGGAATCCGCCGGACTCAGGATGCCGGCGACGATTTGAACAGCGCCGGCCGCAATGCGAGCAGCGGCACTCGTAACGGCGGTAGAAAAATGCCAGATGCCGCCGGCCCAGTCCAGCGGATTCAGGCTCGGCCCGGACGGACGCGGCGCCGGCGACTCGGCGGCGGCACGTATCCGGTTGGCGAACGTTTCTGCATCCGCGCCGTCGCATAGTCCCGCGAGCAGGCGCGTCGCGGAGATTCCGTCGGCGATGCAGTGGTGCAGTTTAGTCAGGACCGCCCAGCGATTCTCGGACAGTCCTTCGATCGTCCAGCTTTCCCACAACGGTCGATCTCGATCGAGGCGTCGCTCCATGATATCGGCGACGACCCGGAATAACGCTGCATCATCGCCGGGCTGCGGCAGCGCAATTCGATGCACATGATGGGCGAGATCGAACTGCGGATCATCGACCCATTCCGGTGCCGCGAGGTCGAGCGCATGCGTGTGCACCACCTGCGTGAACCGAGGAATCTCGGACACCCGCTCGGCGAGCACCGAGACGAGCGAGGCGTGGTCGGGGGCAGGCCCCTCCATGACGGCCAGACCGCCGATCGCCAGACTCACGTGCCGGTCGGAATCTTCGGCCTCGAGGAAGCCGGCATCAAGTGTCGTCAAGTGCTGCACTAACGGCCTCCAAAGTTGTTTTCGTTCAATCGCTTTCCGCCTCGTGTGGGTGCCCCGGCAGAGCCTTGGAGCACCATTGGAGGCAAGCGGCTCACAGGGTCGACGCCACCAGGCCGGTCAGATCGGCGAGGCGGTGGGAGTAACCCCATTCGTTGTCGTACCAGCCGACGATCTTCACCAGATCACCCGTGACTTTGGTGAGCCCGGAATCAAAGATGCACGACGACGGGTCGGTCACGATGTCGGAGGAGACGATGGGATCCTCGGTGTAGGTGAGGAAGCCCTTCAGTTCACCGTCGGCCGCGGCCGCAAACGCCGCGTTGACCGCCTCAGTGGTTGCCGGCTCTCGGACGATGACGGTGAGATCGGTAGCCGAACCCGTTGGCACCGGCACCCGCAGCGCGTACCCGTCGAGCCGTCCCTCGAGTTGGGGCAACACCACGCTGATCGCGCGGGCAGCCCCGGTGGACGTGGGCACTACGTTGATTGCTGCGGCGCGGGCCCGACGAAGGTCGCGGTGCGGACCGTCCTGCAGGTTCTGGTCCGGGGTGTATGCGTGGACGGTAGTCATGAGCCCGCGCTCGATTCCGAACACCTCGTCGAGCACCATCGCCATCGGCGCCAGGCAGTTCGTCGTACACGAGGCATTGGAGACGACGGTCTGCGTGCCATCGTAGTCGCGGTGGTTGACACCCATCACAACGGTGAGGTCTGCACCCTTCGACGTCGCGGACACCACCACCTTCTTCGCTCCGCCGTGGAGGTGACCGCGGGCCTGCTCCGCGGCGGTGTACCGACCGGTCGACTCGATGACGACATCAACGCCCAGATCTCCCCACGGCAGCGCCGCCGGCCCGTCGGCGATGGACCACGCCTTGATCCGCTGGTCTCCCACCAAGAGGTCCTCGCCGTCGACCGAGACGTCGTGCGGTAAGCGTCCGAGGACGGAGTCGTACTTGAGCAAGTGCGCCAGAGTCTTGTTGTCAGTCAGGTCGTTCACCGCGACGATCTCGATGTCGGTGGTGCCTGCCGCGCGTTGTACGTCCACCGCTCGGAAGAAGTTTCGGCCGACACGCCCAAAGCCGTTCACGCCCACCCGGATAGCCATAGTGTTCTCCTCGTAGTTCTGTGGTCTGGGGGCATCATCACTTGCACGCCACCTTGAGTCTGACCGCGCTTCGGGCCGAGCAGCAGAGGACAAGGTCCTCGGATTCCCGGGACCGCATGGCCCATGGTGGCGCCGTGGTTGCAGACATCGGCCCGATGAGCTGATCAACCGTGAAGAATCGGCTGACAAGATATCTGTCGGTTCGTCAAGGTAGTTGCTGCATGTGCGATACCAACGTGTCCACCTTCCTTGCACAGCCCGCGTTGATGATCTGCCGCGGGGGCAACGGGCCCTAGATGTGACAACGGACCGCGACCCGTGATGACTTTGGACCCTAGGGAAGTGTGCCGGCGGGTCGAAACGATGGGATCAGCGTCGCCTCGATCCGCGGATTGACAACCCCAGAAGGATAACGACATGACGACTGCCAACGGCGATGTGCCGTTGTCGACCGACCCCGACGTTGATGTCCTCGCGTACCAATTCCTGGATTCTGACTACGCCGCCGACGCGTATATCAATTGGCCGCTCGAACGACGCCTCGAAGGTTTCCTTCGGCATCGCGGGATGGCACGAGTCGCCGACGATGGCGATACGTGCAGCATCCTGCTTGACCGGGTCATGTTGATCGCCGCGGCGTGGATGCAGTGCCGTCAGGGATCGGGGATCGGGGACCAATGTCCCTAGGAACCTTGTCGGGGTCTCCGTAGCGTCGGGCTAGACAAGGACAGAACGCCATTCGGAGTCGGCGCAGCCTCCCACTGGCGAGGTCACCACCCACGGCACCGTCGCGACCGCTGGGGAGTCTCAGAGCTTTCCGGCCCGACGGTGGCTACCGTCGCCGATGTTGGCGCTACCAAATAATTTGGAGCACTAGTGCTCAATACGAAGACCGACGTTGAAACCACCAGTCGGCAGTTGAACCAGTTGCGCGACGACGTGGACGACCTCCTTGCGGGATTGGCCAGAGCTGAGTCACAGTGGTCCTGGTGGCTCGCCGGGGTGGCGACCCAGAATCGATCGAGCGCCCGAAATATGCTGCATTATTGGGCAATTCGGCAATGCGATCTGCGCGAGCTGCAGGCCCGGCTCGCTGCCTACGGGCTGTCCTCATTGGGTCGCAGCGAGCCCCACGTCGAGGCCACGTTGCTTTTGGTGAGGTCAGCGATCTCTGCGATGCTCGGTGACATCTGGCAACAACCCCCATTAACTGGCGCCAGTGTCGAGAACGGGCCCGAACTGCTCCGCCACCGAACAGAGCAGTTGCTCGGCCCGGAGCCCGTCGATCGCGCGACCCGCATCATGGTCACACTGCCCTCCTCGGCCGCGACCGACCGCGACTTGGTTCGTCAATTGGTGAAACGCGGCATGAACATCGCACGCATCAACTGCGCGCACGACGATGCCGAGGCATGGCGCTCTACGGCAGAACATGTCAAGCAAGCGGCCGCGGCGATCGGCCGAACCTGCTTGGTCGCTATGGACCTTGGGGGACCAAAGCTGCGGACTGGGCCGCTTGAACCCGGGCCGCGCATCGTGAAACTCCGGCCATCCAGGAACGCGCTTGGGCAGGAAACCGCCCCGGCTCGGGCATGGCTAACTGCGGCGGAAGACCCGACTGACGCGCCGGAAGCCGGTATGGTTTCGCTACCGGTGTCCGGGCAATGGCTCAGCCGCCGCCACGACGACGACATCCTGCATCTGCACGACACCCGCGGCTCGAAACGCAGGCTGGTGCTGAAAGCCGTTGTCCAGAAACCAGGCGCCCCTGGCGGATTCGTCGCGACTACCGGCAAGACCACCTACCTCGCCACCGGGACCGAGCTGCACGTCCACGGCATTGAGGATGCAACACAGGTCGGAGAACTCCCGCAAACCGAACAGAGCCTTGTCTTGCATCGCGGAGACATTCTCGAACTGACCAGAGATTGCTCGCCGGCGCCGCTGGCCGCCGAGGGTGCTCCGCGCATTGGGTGCACGTTGCCGGAGATCTTCGATCATGCTCACATTGGGCAGAAGGTGCACCTCGATGACGGTCGGATCGGCGGCGAGCTAGTCAGCGTAGGTGCCGGCGTGCTGAGGTTGCGCATCGACCACGCCGCAGACGCAGGGTCGCGCCTCCGCGCCGGCAAGGGAGTCAATGTGCCCGACGCCAACCTCCCGATCTCGGCCCTGACCGAGAAGGACCTCTCTGACCTATCAACGGTCGTCGAGCTGGCCGATCTGGTCGAGATGTCTTTTGTACGAGACCCTTCCGATGTCGAGCAGCTACTTGACGCGTTGAGCCGCCTCCGCGGCGGATCATTGGGAATCGTACTGAAAATTGAGACCCGGCAAGCATTCGAACATCTTCCGCAACTGCTGCTTACGGCGATGCGGCATCCGCGCGTCGGTGTGATGATCGCCCGGGGGGACCTTGCGGTCGAGTGCGGATACGAACGCCTCGCCGAGTTGCAGGAAGAGATTCTGTGGCTGTGCGAGGCGGCGCACCTGCCCGTGATCTGGGCCACCCAAGTACTCGATCAGCTCACTAAGACAGGCAATCCCTCGCGCGCGGAGATCAGCGACGCGGCAATGAGCGAACGGGCCGAATGCGCGATGCTCAACAAAGGTCCGTATATCAACGACGCAGTCGTCGTCCTCGACAGCATCCTTCGGCGAATGACGGATCATCACTACAAGAAGAACGCACTGCTGGGGTCCCTGCACTCTTGGTACCCCGACTCGCGCCGTGACCAGCCGTGAAGAACGTCTGTAGTACCCACCTCTCGGTGAGCATGAACTCGGCGCGCAGCAGGCCGACCCCATCGACGTCCTGCGCCGCGACGCGTTCGGCGGATTCCGGCATCGCGAGATTGACATATGTCTTGGTTCCGGTGACTTCGGCGGCGGCGGTGGCCGCCACCGGTCTGTCAGTCGCCGCCGGCGTCCGTGACGATCGCCGCCGCCCGCCGGATGGTGGGTAGCCAGTCAGACCGATCTAGCTGTCAGGTGCCATCACGTGGCGGAAGTCAATCGCTCCTAGGGTCCAAGTGCTCTGGTGGCCCGTGCCCTCGCGTTCCATCCTGTGAAAGCGAAGGAGGGCGACGAATGCCCAAGAACTGGTTGGTGATGGAGGGTGACGGACCCGCGGCGCCGTTTCGCACCCGATTGGCCGGGGCAGGCCGGCATCTGCCTGCCACTGTGCTCACAACTGACGAATTGATGGCGACCACGCGTCATCACACGCACATCGATCTGGAACGACTGACCGGCATCTACGAACGTCGCGTCTCGACCGGCGACGAGGACTCCTACAGTCTTGCCACCTCGGCCGCGTTGGACTGTCTGGACAAGGCACAACAGCAGGCGGCTTCACTCGATGTGGTGATCAGTTGCAGTATCACGAAGTTTCACGGTGGCCTGACGCAGTGGGTAGAGCCGACGATGAGTAGTGCCGTCGCCCATGCGATCGGGGCTGACAAAGCCGTGACGTTCGACCTGTCCAACGCATGTGCGGGAATGCTGACGGGTGTCACGGTGCTCAACGATTGGATTCGGCAGGGCACCGTCGCGCGCGGTTTGGTGGTCAGCGGCGAGTACATCTCGCAACTCGGCCAGAATGCGGCCCGGCACATCCGCAACATCATGAGCAAAGAACTCGCCTGCCTGACACTGGGCGACGCTGGAGCGGCACTTCTGCTCGAACGTGCCACCTCCGAGTCTGGTGGCATCAGCATCGCCGGTTTCACCACCGTTGCCGACCACAGTCGGCTGTGCCTCGCCTACCCGAAGGGGCATGATCCCGGCGCCCGGATGTTTACCGATTCTCGCGGGATCCAGCGGGCAGCCATTGCCGACACTCCGCTTCTGCTGCACGAAGTCCTCGAAGCAGCCGGCATCGCGATGCACGACATCGATCACGTGATCACGCATCAGACCTCGGCCCGCGCGATACGCAAGGGGATGGCCGCGGTGTCCGCTTCATTTGGCGACAGCCCACGGCACGACGCCGTGATCACCGTGGATCGGTACGGGAACACAGCGTCGACGACCCACACGGTCGCACTGGTGGAAGAACTCGAAGCCGGGCGGATTCGGGCGGGCGAAACCATCGCTTTGATTGCTCTGGCATCAGGTTTGGAGATCGGCGTCGTTCTCCTCACCGTGGACGAGGATTTGGTGGGCCGCTATGGGCACAGTGATTGAGCACCTCGACGTCACCCGAGCAGGTTGGCGCTCCCGGCACAGCGCACTGCATCTGGCGGTCGGGTCGGCCAAGGTCTGCTTGCAACAAGCGGGCCGAGAGCCTGACGACGTAGACCTTCTGATCAATACCGGCATCTACCGCGACAAGAATCTGGCCGAGCCGGCTCTGGCTGCGCTCATCCAGGAGGACATCGGGGCCAGCCCTGAGGATCCACACGAGGACGCTCACGGCACGTTCTCGTTCGACATAGCGAACGGAACGTGCGGAATCCTCACCGCGCTGCAGATCGTCGACGGCTTTCTGCGGTCACACACCATCAATTGCGCCTTGGTCGTCACGAGTGACGCCGATCCGGGGCATGGGATGAGCGAGCACTTTCCGTTCTCCCCCGTCGGAGCGGCACTGTTGTGCGACTGGAGCGAGGATGAATTCGGACTCGGCCGTGTGCACTGGTTGAACATCCCCGACGACGGTGAAAACTTCCGCGCTACTGTCGGACTCGAAGACGCGCGCAATGTGCTTCGATTCAGCGGGTCGGCGGCGATGGACGAGCAATTCGCCGCCGCCGGCGCCCAAGTCGCCCACAACTGCCTCCGGGAGGCCTCGCTCGGCCTTTCCGACGTCGACATGATCGTCGCCGCGCCGGCCCGGCAGGGTTATCGTGCCGCCCTGGCCGCCCAACTCGCAGTGCCGGTGGAACGGATCACCGTCGCCGACGACGAGAGCATGCATACCGCCTCGCTGGTGTCGGCACTGAGTGTTGCGGCCGAAGAACTTTCGCCCGGCGCCCGCATTCTGATCGTTGCCGCCGGCGCGGGAGTCACCGCGGGTGCCGCTCTCTACCGCCAAGCGCTGCATCCGGTGAGGCAGACATGAACTCACCGACGAGGTCGGGAACCAACATCGTGACCCTGACGATGAACCCGGCGCTGGACATCACCACAAACACCGACCGGGTCATTCCCACCGACAAATTGCGATGCGGGCTACCCCGTTACGATCCCGGCGGCGGCGGGATCAACGCCGCGCGAATCGCCCATGTGCTCGGCGAATCGGTATTAGCGCTCTTTCCCGCGGGTGGCCACACGGGTGACAAAGTGACCGATCTTGTCGCGGAGTCGGGGGTTCAGGTGCAGCGGATCCCCGTGGCTCACACCACCAGGGAAAGCTTCACCGTGGACGAACACAGGAGCGGGAAGCAGTACCGGTTCGTGCTCCCGGGTCCACAGCTCACCGGCGCCGAGCAGACCGAGTGCCTCAAACAGCTAAGTGCTGCTACAGGATCTGCGGACTTTGTCGTGGCGAGCGGTAGCCTGCCGCCCGGTGTACCTGGCGACTTTTATCAGCGGGTCGCCGACATCTGTCGCGAGCGCGGTGCGCCGCTGATCCTGGACACCTCCGGGGCTGGCCTGCGGCATATCTCGTCCGGCGTCTTTCTGCTCAAACCGAGCGTGCGAGAACTGCGTGAATGTGTCGAACGGGACCTGGTAACTGAATCAGCGCAGCTCGCCGCGGCGCACGAACTCATCGAGCGCGGCTGCGCTCAGTTCGTCGTCGTGTCACTCGGGTCCGAGGGCGCCCTGCTTGCTACACCGCATGGAAGCCAACGTTTTTCGCCTGTAACTGTGCCTTCCGGCAGCGGCGTGGGCGCCGGCGACGCGATGGTCGCCGGCATCACCGTGGGCCTTAGCCGCGGCTGGCGACTCGACAAGGCGGTGCGGTTGGGCATCGCTGCCGGTGCGGCCATGCTGCTGACTCCCGGCACCGCGCCCTGCAACCGGGAAGATGCCGAGCGGTTATTCGAGATGGTCCCCGAACCCGCAGATGTCGATCGCGATCAATTGTTGTCGACTCAAGCAAAGGCCTCACCATGACAGCGGTCACCGTCGACCCGCGCTACCATGACGCCGTCGTCTTCAACCTCGACGATGTGCTCACCGACACTGATGGTGTCCTGTGCGAGTCGACGATCAACCTCGTGCGCAAGTTGCTTGACGTCGGGGTCGCGACGGCGGTCTATTCTTTACGCTCGGGCGGTCAACAGCTCTTGAAAGCCGCTGGGATTGAACAGCTTTTCGGTGTCTGTGTCGATGGCGTGCCTGCCGCAGTCCTCGTCGAAGCCACCCGCCAACTCGGTGTGCGTCCGCAACGGTCCGTCGTCATCGACGGCGGTGCCGGGGTGGCGGCAGCCCACGACGCCGGTTTCGCACTCGTCATCGGTGTGGACCGCGCCGGGCATGCCGACCGACTACTGGGGTGTGGCGCCGACGTCGTGGTTGTGGACCCGGGCGACATCGCCGTTCGCGTGGGCGACAGGTGGGCCTCGGAGCTCCCCGATGCGGTGGAGTCATACGGTCAGATAGTCGGTGTTCTGGGCGCCCGAGAACCAGTGTTGTTTGTCGACTACGACGGCACGTTATCCGCTATCGTTGCCGATCCCAACGCCGCCACCCTCGTCGACGGAGCGGCCAAGG
The DNA here is from genome assembly GCA_963760095.1 of uncultured Actinomycetota bacterium. Classification (GTDB taxonomy): domain Bacteria; phylum Actinomycetota; class Actinomycetes; order Mycobacteriales; family Mycobacteriaceae; genus Mycobacterium. Next base: position 192,650 of record CAVXBT010000001.1, read on the forward strand.
CGTTGGAGAGCATGGCCTCACAATGCCCCGTCGCCATACTGAGTGGTCGCGACCTCGCCGACATCCGCTCCCGGGTGGCAATACCGGGTATCTGGTACGCGGGCAGCCACGGCTTTGAGTTGACCGAACCGGACGGCACCTATCACCAAAACGAAGCCGCGCTGGCCGCCGTCAGTGTGCTCGAACACGCGGCAGCCGAGCTGGACGCGAGCCTGGCGGGGGTTCCCGGAGTGCGGGTGGAGCACAAGCGCTTCGCCGTCGCAGTTCACTACCGTGAGGTCGCACCGCAGCACATCGGCGAGATCATCGCTGCCACAAACAAGCTCGGCCAGCGAGATGGCCTGCGCGTGACCAGCGGGCGCATGCTCGTGGAGCTGCGGCCCGACCTCGACTGGGACAAAGGGACCACGCTGGCCTGGATTCGTGATCGCATCGACGCCACCGGTTCGCTGCTGCCGATCTACATCGGCGACGACCTCACCGACGAAGACGCTTTCGACGCAGTCCAATTCGACGGCATCGGGATTGCGGTGCGGCACGACGAGGATGGCGACCGCAAGACGGCTGCCCGTTTCGCTCTGCTGAGTCCCGATCAGGTGCGGGAGTTCGTCCAGCGCGGGTCGAATTGGCTGGCGAACAAGCACCAGACGTCGGACAAGGCTTGGGATTTCACCCTTGATGGGTATGACCCGCAGAGCGAGAAGCTTCATGAGTCGTTGTGCACGGTAGGAAATGGCTACTTCGCCACCCGGGGCGCGGCGCCCGAATCGAAGGCCGACCAAGTGCACTATCCGGGCACCTATGCAGCCGGGGTTTACAACCGTCTCGTCGACGACGTATCGGGTGCCGCAATCGACAACGAGAGTTTGGTCAACCTGCCGAACTGGCTTGCCCTGACCTTCCGGATCGACGGCGGCAGCTGGTTCGACATCGACGCGGTCTCGGTGTTGTCCTACCGACAGACCCTCGACCTTCGCGGCGCGGTACTGACCAGGGAGGTGCGCTTCTGTGATGACGCCGGACGCACCAGTTCGCTGACCCAGCAGCGATTTGCCGCGATGCACCTGCCCCACGTCGGCGCACTGCAGACGACGATCGTCGCCGAGGACTGGTCAGGGACAATCGAGATTCGATCGACCCTGGATGGCAACGTCACGAACTCGCTCGTCGAGCGGTATCGGGATTTGGCCAACGATCATCTTGCGTTGGTGGAAAAGCGGGAGATTAATGATCACTCCGTGCTGCTGACAGTTCAGACGACCCAATCGCGCATTCCCGTTGCCATGGCGGCGCGAAGCATCGTGTGGCGTGACGGGAGTCCCGTCCCGGCCACCTATCGCCTGGTCGACCAGGCAGCAGAAATCGGGCACGATATCGCCGTCGAGATGTCGCTCGGTGATGCGTTGACGGTCGAGAAGGTCGTGACCCTCTTCACCGGCCGCGATGTCGCGACGTCCGAACCCGCTGACGATGCCCAACGCTCGCTGAGCCGACTCGGCCGGTTCGCCGAGTTGCGTGACGGGCACCTGAACGAATGGGCACATCTGTGGGAGCGCCTGTCCATCGAATTCGAAGACTTCACCGACGAATCACGCATCCTGCGACTGCATCTCCTGCACCTGCTGCAGACGGTTTCACCCCACAGTTCCGACCTCGATGTCGGGGTGCCCGCACGCGGACTGCACGGTGAGGCGTATCGCGGGCACATCTTTTGGGACGAGCTGTTCATCTTCCCGGTACTCAACTTACGGCTGCCCACGATCACCCGGTCACTGCTGGGATACCGTTACCGGCGCCTGCCCGAGGCGCGTCACGCCGCCAAGGCGGCGGGGTACTCCGGTGCGATGTACCCATGGCAATCCGGCAGCGATGGACGCGAGGAAAGCCAACAGCTCCACCTGAACCCGCGCAGCGGCCGGTGGAATCCCGACTCGAGCGCTCGTGCGCACCACATCGGCATCGCCGTGGCCTACAGCGCCTGGAAGTATTACCAGGTCACCGGGGATTTCGCCTACCTGATCGACTATGGCGCGGAGATGTTGGCCGAGATCGCACGCTTCTGGGTGAGTAGGGCCACCTTCGACCAGGAACGCGATCGCTACAGCATCCGAGGCGTCATCGGGCCTGATGAGTTCCACTCGGGCTACCCCGACGCGCCCTATGACGGCATCGACAACAACGCGTACACAAACGTGATGGCGGTCTGGGTGATCATGCGGGCCCTCGACGCGCTGAGACTGCTACCGCTGCCGAATCGACTCGATCTACTGGAGACACTCGGACTCAACAATGCGGAACTGGCGCACTGGGATGAGGTGAGCCGACGGATGTACGTCCCGTTCCACGACGGCCTCGTCAGTCAGTTCGAGGGATACGGCGAGTTGGAGGAACTGGACTGGGACCGTTACCGCCGGCAGTACGGCAACATCCAACGCCTGGACCGCATCCTCGAGGCGGAGAACGACGACGTGAACCGGTACAAGGCGTCCAAGCAGGCCGACGCCCTGATGCTGCTCTACCTGCTGTCGGTACCGGAGTTGTGTGAGCTGCTCGACCGGCTCGGCTACCGCTTCATGCCCGACAAGGTCCCAGAAATGGTGGACTACTACTTGGCTCGCACGTCGCACGGATCGACGCTCAGCGGTGTCGTGCATACCTGGGTGCTTGCCCGGGCCAACCGCGATCGTGCAATGGAGTTTTTCCAACAAGCGCTCAAATCCGACGTCTCAGACATCCAGGGCGGCACCACGTCCGAAGGCATACACCTTGCGGCCATGGCCGGCAGCGTCGACCTCATGCAACGATGCTTCACTGGAATGGAGACCCGGTCCAACCGCCTCATCCTCTCCCCGCACTGGCCGGAAACACTTGGCGTGCTGGCGTTCCCGATCCACTACCGCGGTCTGCACCTGCACCTGAGAGTCAGCGGAAAGGGCGTCATCATCAGCGTGGATCCACGCGACGCTGCCGGCGTCGAAGTGGAATGCCGTGGCCGAGTCGTTCAACTGATGCCCGGGACCACTGTCCGATTCCCCGGCTGACCGGATTTCCAATGCCAGCTGCCTCAGCGCGTCCTTCCCATTGCATTATCCGAAGTTTCGTACTCAACGCTGGTGCGGCCGAGTGTTACCCAGTCCAGTGACCTTCGGCCCTGGCACGGTGCGTGCCGCCGTGGGAGGTTGGCATTTGTGGCGCTATCGGCCGTACGGCAATGAACCGCCACATCGAACGACACCGGTCGTTCTTGTACCCCACGACGAATGGCGTTGTCGGGCAACGAACCGGGGCGAGTTCGACGGAGCATGACGTGGGCGTCGAGTTCGATGCCGCCGACAGCTTGATGCGCTACGAGAGGACAAGTCATGAGTACATCCAAGTACGTCCGCTTTTTTGAGGAGTTCGGCATCGACGATGTGCCGCTCGTCGGCGGAAAGAACGCGTCGCTGGGCGAGATGTTCCAGAAGCTGTCCGGGCAGGGCGTCCGCGTCCCGCACGGATTCGCGATCACCGCCCAGGCCTATCGCTACATGTTGGACGAGGCCGGCGCCTGGGACCGTCTGCACGCCGAGCTCGACGAGCTGGACCCCGCCGACGTCGCGGCGCTGGCGCGTAAAGGCAAGCGCGCCCGTGAGATCGTCTATGGCGCCGGGCTCCCCGACGATCTCGCCGCGGAGATTCTGGATGCCTACCGCAAGCTACAGCAGGAATACGGCGAGGAGGTCAGCCTTGCCGTGCGGAGCTCGGCGACCGCCGAAGACCTGCCGACGGCGAGCTTTGCCGGCCAACAGGATTCGTATCTCAACATCAAAGGCGAACAGAGTCTGCTCGATACGTGCCGCCGTTGTTTCGCCAGCCTGTTTACTGATCGCGCCATTCATTACCGGATCGACCAGGGCTTCGACCACTTCAAGGTCTCCCTGTCGATCGGCGTGATGAAGATGGTGCGCTCCGATATTTCTTCATCGGGTGTGATGTTCTCCATCGACACCGAGTCGGGGTTTCGCGATGCCGTCCTCGTGACGGGTGCCTACGGCCTCGGCGAGAACGTGGTTCAGGGCGCCGTCGACCCCGACGAGTTCTACGTCCACAAGCCGACCTATCTGGCCGGCCACCGCGCCGTGCTGCGCCGCCTCGTCGGCGACAAGGCGGTGAAGATGATCCTCGTCGAGGGTGAGACGAAGTACACGACGCGAAACGTCCCCACACCGAAGTCCGACCGTGCCCGGTTCTGTCTCACCGATGAGGACGTCCTGGAGCTGGCCGGCTACGCGTGCACCATCGAGGCGCATTACGGGCGGCCGATGGACATGGAGTGGGCCAAGGACGGTCTGGACGGAAAGCTGTTCATCGTCCAGGCCCGTCCCGAGACGGTGGCCTCCCAACACAGCGCAACGGCGCTGGAAACCTATCGGCTCGAGGGCCGAGGCGAGCTACTCGCCGAGGGCCGCTCGGTCGGCGACCGGATCGCCTCGGGCGTCGCGAAACGGATCGATAACCCCAAGCACCTGTCCGAGTTCAAGCCCGGCCAGGTATTGGTCACCGACACCACCACGCCCGACTGGGAGCCGATCATGAAGACCGCCGCGGCGATCATCACCAACCGCGGCGGTCGCACCTGCCACGCTTCGATCATCGCTCGCGAACTCGGCATCCCCGCTGTGGTTGGCACCGGCGACGCAACCAGTCGCGTGCCCGATGGCGAAACCGTGACGGTGTCGTGTGCGGACGGCGAATCGGGCCGCGTATACCGGGGCGAACTCGGTTTCCACGTGGACCGCGCCGAGGTGGCGGATCTGGCCCGGCCGCGAACCCAGATCATGATCAACCTCGGGAACCCGGATCTCGCATTCAAGACGTCGTTCCTGCCGAACGACGGCGTGGGACTCGCTCGGATGGAGTTCATCATCAGCGAGTACATCCGGGTCCACCCGATGGCCCTGCTGCACCCCGAGAAGGTCGACGACCCCGAAGCGCGCAAGACGATCGATCGGCTCACGCAGGATTATCCCGACGGCAGCGCCTTCTTCGTGGAACGCCTTTCCGAAGGAATCGGCACCATCGCCGCCGCCTTCTGGCCCAAGCCCGTCGTGGTACGGATGTCGGACTTCAAGACAAACGAGTACGCCAGCCTGATCGGCGGAGCAGCCTTCGAGCCGTCTGAAAGCAACCCGATGCTCGGTTTTCGAGGTGCCTCGCGCTACGCGCATCCCGCGTACGCGGAGGGCTTTGCGTTGGAGTGCCGCGCGATGCGGCGTGTGCGTGAACAGATGGGTTTGACGAACGTGATTCTGATGCTCCCGTTCGTGCGTCGAATCGCCGAGGCGGACCTCGTCCTGCAGACGATGGCCGACCTCGGTCTCCGACGGGGCGAGAACGGGCTCAAGGTATACGCGATGTGCGAGATCCCCAACAACGTGATCCTGATCGATGAATTCGCCAAGCGTTTCGACGGCTTCTCGATCGGCTCCAACGATCTGACTCAGCTCACCCTCGGCGTCGATCGTGACAGCGAGGTCGTGGCCTTCGACTACGACGAACGCGATGAGGGTGTCAAGGAGATGATTCGCCTGGCCGTTGAGGGCTGCCGCCGCAACGGGATCCACTCGGGTTTATGCGGACAAGCGCCTTCGGACTACCCGGACATGGCCGAGTTCTTGGTCCGAGTCGGCATCGAGTCCATGAGCCTAAACCCCGATACGGTGATCAAGACCACCCGCCAGGTCCTCCAACTGGAGAAACAGCTCGCGCCGGCTCAATGAGCAGCGACGCCTTCCATCGGCCCGCAGCCGGATCGTCGATGGACCTCACGCCCCTTGCGGACCTGTCGCATGGGCAGCCCCGGGCTGGTCCGGTGCGCGCGCACCGACCCGTCTACGTGGACTTGCTGCCGCCCTGCAATGCCGGTTGCCCCGCAGGAGAGAACATCCAAGCCTGGCTTGCCCATGCCACGGCCGGCCGGTACGAGCAGGCCTGGCGTCAGCTCGTCACGGACAACCCATTCGCGGGAATCCACGGACGGGTGTGCTACCACCCGTGTGAAACCGTCTGCAACCGTGCGCATCTCGATAGCGCCGTATCGATCCATTCGGTGGAACGGTTCCTCGGTGACCTTGCGTCCGAGCGCGGCTGGACGTTCGAACCGCCGCCGACCCGCACCGGCAAGCGAGTCCTGGTCGTCGGCGCGGGGCCGAGCGGACTCTCCGCCGCCTACCATCTGGCACGCCTTGGCCACGCGGTCGAGGTGCGCGACGCGGGCCCGGCACCCGGCGGGATGATGCGGTATGGCATTCCGAGCTACCGGCTGCCGCGCGACGTGCTGGATGTCGAGCTGAATCGGATCGTGGCTATGGGTGTCCAGTTCACCAGCGACCATCGCGTCGATGACCTTGCGGCCGAGCGGGACGAGGGCGGCTTTGACGCGGCGTTCGTCGCGATCGGTGCGCATCTGGCCAAACGAGTCGACATCCCCGCCCGCGACGCCGGCACGATGGTGGACGCGGTGTCTTTTCTGCGCAGCGTCGCCTCCGGCGAAACGCCGGCGATCGGTCGCCACGTAGCCGTCTACGGCGGCGGCAATACCGCAATGGACGCCGCCCGTGTGGCCCGCCGCCTCGGCGCCGAGGACGCGGTGATCGTCTACCGCCGCACTCGCGAGCAGATGCCTGCCCACCAGGAGGAAGCCGAGGATGCCGAACGCGAGGGCGTGCGCATCAACTGGCTACGGACGATCAACGCCTTCGATGGCCCTGAAATACGTGTCGAGGTAATGGAACTCGACGACTCGGGTTATCCGCGACCGACCGGACACTTTGAGACGCTGGCCGCCGACACCCTGATCATGGCACTCGGTCAGGAGACGGAATCGGCGTTCATGCGGACACTGCCGGGAGTTGAGTTCGATGACGACGGCTGCGTGCGTGTCTCGGAATCATTGATGACCGGCTGTCCGGGCATATTCGCCGGCGGCGACATGGTGCCCAGTGAACGCACCGTCACAGTCGGTGTCGGGCATGGGAAAAAAGCCGCCCACCACATCGATGCCTGGCTGCGCGACGCGACGCGCGCACACCCGGCGAAACACCCGACGGCGACTTTCGACTCGTTGCATCTCTGGTTCTTCGGTGACGCTGCGCGACGTCAGCAGCCCGAAGTCGAGCCGGCAAGGCGCGTCGAGAGTTTCGAGGAGGTCGTCGGCGGGTTGTCGGCCGAGGAGGCAACCTACGAGGCGGGACGCTGCCTGTCGTGCGGTAACTGCTTCGAATGCGATGGCTGCCTCGGCGCGTGCCCGGAGGACGCGGTGATCAAACTCGGGGTTGGGCATCGGTACAAGTTCGACTACGACAGCTGTACCGGCTGCGCCGTCTGCTTCGACCAATGCCCGGTACACGCCATCGAGATGTTCCCGGAGCCGAGATGACAAGCGCCACGGTGGATGGCAACGAGGCCGCCGTTTCGGTCGCCTACCGTCTCAACGAGGTGTGCTGCATCTACCCGATCACACCGTCATCGCCGATGGCCGAGTTGGCCGACGAATGGTCCAGCGCCGGGCGGCCCAATGTGTGGGGCACCGTCCCAACAGTGGTCGAAATGCAAAGCGAGGGTGGAGCGGCCGGAGCTCTGCACGGCGCCCTGCAGAGCGGCGCATTGACCACGACCTTCACCTCGTCGCAGGGTCTGCTGTTGATGATCCCGAACATGTACAAGATCGCCGGCGAGCTGACGTCTGCCGTCATCAATGTGGCGGCCAGATCGCTTGCAGCGCAGGGATTATCGATCTTCGGGGACCATTCCGACGTGATGGCGGTGCGGCAAACGGGATTCGCACTCCTGGCGGCGGCCTCGGTGCAAGAAGCGCACGACCTGGCACTCGTTGCGCAGGCGGCCACACTCGCGACCCGGGTGCCGTTCGTGCACTTCTTCGACGGCTTCCGAACGTCGCACGAACTCAACACGATTCAGACGCTTTCTGACGACGACCTGCGGGCACTGGTGCCCGAAGAGCTGGTCTGGGCGCATCGCGGACGAGCGCTGTCTCCCGAGCGCCCCTTCATTCGCGGCACTGCGCAGAACCCGGACGTCTACTTTCAGGCGCGCGAAACGGTGAACCCCTTCTACACACGGGTTCCCGCTGTGGTCGAGGACCTGCTCGCCCGATTAGGCGAGCGCACCGGCAGGAATATGCACATCGTCGACTACACCGGTCACCCGGAGGCGCAGCGAGTGCTGGTGTTGATGGGCTCGGGCGCCGAGACGGTGGTGCAGACCGTCGCCGCTCTCGTCGAGCGCGGCGAGCGGGTCGGGGTGGTCCAAGTGCGGCTGTACCGCCCATTTCCCACCAGCGCGCTCCTCGAAGCGCTGCCGGCGACGGTGCGCACGGTCGGCGTTCTGGACCGCACCAAGGAGCCTGGGTCGATCGGCGAACCGTTGTATCTGGACGTTGTCGCGGCGCTCGCCGAGGCCTATACCGATGGGGTGCGTCCCGTCATGCCGCGCGTGACGGGTGGACGATACGGACTGTCCTCCAAGGAGTTCACGCCCGCCATGGTCGCCGGGGTGTTCGCCGAACTCGCTCGCGAGCAACCGCGGCGCCGTTTCACCATCGGTATCGACGACGACGTCTCTGGTACCAGCGTCGACTACGACCCGTCGTTCGACATCGAGTCACCCGACACGTTCCGAGCGGTCTTCTTCGGGTTGGGTTCGGACGGTACCGTCAGCGCGAACAAGAACACGATCAAGATCCTCGGGTCCGAAGAAGGGCTGCACGCCCAGGGCTACTTCGTCTACGACTCGAAGAAGTCGGGTTCGCAGACAGAGTCGCATTTACGCTTCGGGCCGGATCCCATACGCGCCCCTTACCTCGTGACTGCAGCCAATTTTGTTGGCTGCCATCAGTTCCGGTTTCTCGACAAAATGGATGTGCTGGGTCGAGCGGCCCCGGACGCGACGCTGCTGCTGAACTGTCGGCAGCCTGCTGCCAAGGTCTGGGATGCTCTGCCCCGGCTGGTTCAGGAACAGGTCCTGGCCAAGCGGATCACGCTGTACACCGTCGACGCCGATCGGATCGCACGCGAGGCCGGGCTGGCCGGGCGGATCAACATCGTTTTGCAGACATGCTTTTTCGCGATCTCGGACGTGCTGCCTCGCGAGCAGGCGATCGCCCGGATCAAGGAATCGGTGGAAAAGATGTACGGAAACCGCGGCGCCGACGTGCTGGCGAAAGAACTGGCCGCAGTGGACGGCGCGGTGGCCGGGTTACACCGGATCGAGGTGCCCGCCGTGGTCACTTCGACGCGCACACCGGCACCGACGGTGCCCGAGTCCGCGCCGGAGTTCGTCCGCACCGTCACCGCGGAGATGATGGCCGGACGCGGAAACGCCTTGCCGGTCAGCGCACTTCCGGTGGACGGCAGCTACCCGAGCGGCACGACGGCATACGAGAAGCGCAACATTTCCGAGCTGGTCGCGGTCTGGGACGCTGACAGCTGCATTCAGTGCGGCAACTGCGGCTTCGTCTGCCCGCACAGCGTGATCCGCTCCAAGTTTTACGACAAGTCCCAGCTGGCCGGGGCGCCCACACAGTTCGACTCCGCGCCCCTTGACGCCGTCGGCCTGCCGAACGCCCGGTTCTCGTTGCAGGTGTATGTCGAGGACTGCACCGGGTGCGGCCTGTGCGTCGAGGCCTGCCCGGTCGTCATACCGGGTAGCGCCGTTACCAAGGCGATCAATCTCGCCCCCAGCGAGCCGCGGGTGATCGCCGAGCGAGAGAACATCACCTTCTTCGAGACCCTGCCGACCAATGACCGGTCCCGGGTGGACTTCGGCACCGTGCGCGGCACCCAGTTCCTGCAGCCGCTGTTCGAGTTCTCCGGCGCCTGCGCGGGTTGCGGCGAAACGCCATACCTCAAGCTGCTCTCGCAGCTGTTCGGGGACCGGCTGATGATCGCCAACGCAACTGGCTGCTCGTCGATCTATGGCGGCAACCTGCCCACCACTCCCTGGACCACCGACGCGGACGGACGGGGTCCCGCCTGGTCGAACTCGCTGTTCGAGGACAACGCGGAGTTCGGGCTCGGCCTGCGGTTGGCCAGCGACGGACATGTCGCGCTGGCCCGGCGCCGCCTCGCCGAATTGCGCGACACGCTTGGTGCCGAACTCGTCGACGCCATTCTGGCGGCGCCCCAGCTGCGAGAGTCGGAGTTGGCAGCCCAGCGCGACCGGGTGGCTGAGCTCAAGAACCGCCTTGCGGGCCTTGATCCCGCTGTCACTGCCGACCTACGCAGCGTGGTCGACAGCCTGGTCCGGCGCAGCGTGTGGATCGTCGGCGGTGACGGCTGGGCGTACGACATCGGGTCGGGTGGGCTCGACCACGTGTTGGCCACGGGGCGCAACGTCAACGTGCTGGTGCTCGACACCGAGGTCTATTCCAACACCGGCGGTCAGATGTCCAAGTCGACACCACTGGGCGCAGTCGCCAAGTTCGCCGCCGCCGGCAAGACGGTGCCGAAGAAAGATCTCGCGCTGCAAGCGATCGCGTACGGAAACGTCTACGTCGCCAAGGTCGCCATGGGTGCCGACCCGCAGCAGACCCTGCAGGCCTTCCGCGAGGCAGAGGCTTACGATGGCCCGTCGCTGGTGATCGGCTACAGCCAGTGCATTGCGCACGGCATCGATATGCGTCTCGGGATGGATCAGCAGTACCGCGCGGTCGCCAGCGGACACTGGCCGCTGGTCCGTTATGACCCGGTACTGCGCGCCGCCGGCCACAATCCGTTCCTGCTCGATTCGCATCGACCGCGGATCCCGCTGTCCGACTACGTCTACCGAGAGCTGCGGTACCGCTCACTGGCCAACGCCGAGCCGGTGGAAGCCGAACGGCTGCTCGGGCTGGCAGAGCAGGCGATCGAACAGCGCTGGAATGTCTACGAGGAGATGGCTTCCCGCGGCCCCGAACAATTCCACGCCGACGCGCGTAGGGAACGCTGATGGAGCTGTCAACCCGCTATCTGGGCCTCACATTGCGCAACCCCCTGGTGGCGGCGGCATCTCCGCTGTCGCAGACCGTGGACGGCATCCGGCGCCTCGCCGACGCCGGTGTCGGTGCGGTCGTGCTCTATTCGCTGTTCGAAGAGCAACTGCGCCGCGAGGCGGAGCAGAACGCACGTCTGGCCGAGGCAGGCACCGAGAGCTTCGCCGAGTCGTTGTCTTATTTCCCGCAGGCCGCCGATGAGGACCACGGCCCACGCCGCTACTTGAGCTTGCTGGAACGTGCGGCCGGCGCGGTCTCAGTTCCGGTGATCGGCAGCCTCAACGGCAGCACGCCCGGCACTTGGGCCCGCTACGCACGGTCAATGCAGGACTGCGGCGCGGCCGCAATCGAATTGAACATCTACTACCTGCCCGGCGATCCGCACATCCGCGGTCGCGATGTCGAGCAGCGTCACCTCGACATCCTGGCGCGGGTCAAGGACGCGGTGACCGTACCGGTGGCCGTGAAGCTCAGTCCGTACTTCAGCGCGACCGGCGAGATGGCGCGACGCCTGGCTGAGGCCGGTGCAGACGGGCTTGTTCTGTTCAATCGATTCCTACAGCCCGACATCGACCCCGAGACTCTCACCGTGGTGCGCGCGGTGTCGTTGTCCACGCGAGAGGAGATTCGGTTGCCGCTGACGTGGATTGCGTTACTGCGCGGACGGGTCGGCGCGTCGCTCGCCGCGACGACCGGCGTCGAGACCTCCATTGAGCTGATCAAGTACCTGCTGGCCGGCGCGGATGTGGTGATGACGGCGTCAGCACTGCTGCGCCACGGCCCGGAACACGCCGCCGTACTGCTCGACGGCCTGTGTGAATGGATGGGGCGCAAGGGATATACCACGGCCGAGGAAGTGCGTGGGCTGCTCGCGGTACCCGTCGACGCCGACGAGACCACCCGCGAACGCTGGGACTACGTCAGCGCGCTACAACAAGCCGACAGCACCGATTACGGCACCTGGTAACCGTGGTGGCTCGCAGACATCATCCGAGCGCGATTCAGAGCTAGTCAAGGTCTTTCGACCCTTACCGCGGCGCCGCCGCAGGCGTTGAGTGAACGTTGCGAGCAATAGCCCATCGGCCCTCGCCATGATGGGAAGACCCCAATGACAATCAATAGCGACCGCACATCGTCAACCACCACTGCGACGAATGTGGCGTCGATGTTTCTCGACCGCGTACAGACGTCGGCGGATAAGGAGGCCTTCCGCTACCTCGTTGCCGGCGAATGGGTCTCGGCGACCTGGCAGCAGACCGCGGACCGCGTCGAGACGCTGGCGGCCGGCCTGCTGGCGCTGGGCATCGAACCCGAGCAGCGGGTCGGTATCGCATCGAGCACGCGGTACGAGTGGATTCTGGCCGATCTGGCGATCATGTGTTCCGGAGCCGCGACCACCACCGTGTATCCAAACACCAATGCCGGCGGCACCGCCTACATTCTGGCCGACTCGGAATGCCGAGTCGTGTTCGCCGAGGACACCGGGCAGCTGGCGAAGCTGACCGAGCGCCGTGCCGAGTTGCCCGGCCTCACCAAGGTGGTGCTGTTCGACGGCCCCGGCGACGGCGACTGGGTGATCACCCTGGCGGGCCTCGCGGAGTTGGGGCAGAAGTATCTGCTCGAGCATCCGTCGGGTGTGCGGGCCCGTACAGACGCGATCACCCCGCAGCAGTTGGCGACGTTGATCTACACCTCAGGAACCACCGGATCTCCTAAGGGTGTGCGGTTGCCGCATTCCGCCTGGGCCTACGAGGGGACGGCGACCGTTGCGTTGAACCTGATGCGCGAGGACGATCTGCAGTTGTTGTGGTTGCCGATGGCCCACGCGTTCGGCAAGGTCCTGATCACGGCCCAATTGGCGTGCGGGTTCGTCACCTCGATCGACGGGCGCGTCGACAAGATCGTGGACAACATGGCGGTGGTCAAACCGACAGTCATGGGCGCTGCACCGCGCATCTTCGAGAAGGCCCACGCTCGCATCGTCACCACCCAGCAAGCCCAGGGGGGCCTGCGGGCCCGGCTGTTCGCGGCGGCGTTCACCGTGGGGCTGGAAGTGGACCGCCGACGGCGCGCCGGGCGCGCGGTGCCATTGCCGATGTCGCTGCTGCACCGGCTCTTCGACCGCTTGGTGTTCAGCAAAGTGCGTGACGTGTTCGGCGGGCGCATCCGGTTTTTCATCTCCGGTGCGGCTCCGTTGAACCGCGAGATCGGCGAGTGGTTCCACGCCGCGGGCCTGCTGATCCTGGAAGGCTATGGCATGACCGAGAGCGCGGCCGGGGCGTGCGTCAACCGGCCCGATCAGTACAAGTTGGGCACCGTGGGCCTGCCCATGGACGGCACGTCGATACGCATCAACGACGGCGACGGGGAGATCCAGATCCGCGGCGCCTGTGTGATGGACGGCTACCACAACCTGCCCGATAAAACGGCGGAGACGTTCACCCGCGACGGCTGGCTGCGCAGCGGCGACCTGGGCAAAATCGATGCTGATGGCTTCCTCACCGTTACCGGCCGGATCAAAGAGATGTTCAAGACTTCCGGCGGCAAATACATCGCCCCGCCGGCGATCGAGGCGAAGTTCATGGCGATGTGTCCCTATGCCAGCCAGTTCATGGTGTTCGGGGAGGCCCGCAACTTTTGTGTGGCGTTGATCGCCCTGGATGCCGACCTGATGTCGGAGTGGGCGGCAGAGAACGGACTCGACGGTGCGACCTACCAGGACCTGGTCCATGCGCCGGCGGTCGAGGAGATGATCGATCAGTACATAGCCAAGCTCAACGGTGAACTCGATCGATGGGAAACCATCAAAAAGTGGGTGCTGCTCGACCACGATCTGTCCATCGAGCGCGGCGAGCTGACACCGTCTCTGAAGGTGAAACGGTCCGTAGTGGCCGAACAGAACAAGCAAGTCCTCGATGCCCTTTACACCTGATCGAGCCTTGGAGCCGCGGTCGTTTGCGACGGTCCGTGCTGTCGTCAGTGCGCCAACCCGAACGGCTGCTTCGGGAACGAAGCCGCAATTTCGAGAAGCCGGTTGTATTTCGCGACGCGTTCCCCTCGCGCAGGTGCACCGGACTTGATCTGGCCGCATCCCGAACCGACGGCCAGGTCAGCGATGAATGTGTCGTCGGTTTCGCCCGACCGATGCGAAATCATTGCGGCGTATCCGGAATCCCGGCATACCCGAAGTGCCTCAAGTGTTTCGGACACGGTTCCGACTTGATTGACTTTGATCAGGGCGGCGTTGCCGATGCCCGCGCCGACGGCGGACGCAATCAACTCCGGGTTGGTGACGAAGTTGTCGTCGCCCACCAATTGGATGCGTTCGCCGAGCCTGGCGGTGAGCTTCTGCCAGCCTGCAGTGTCGCTCTCGCCCAAGCCGTCTTCGATGCTCCAGATGGGGAACTTGTCGATCATCCGCGCGTAGCGATCGATCATGTCCTCGCTCGACAACGACTCGCCGCCAACGGCGTATCGGCCGTCATGGTGAAATTCGCTGGAGGCCGGATCGAGGGCGATGGCGACGCCGTCTCGTCCGGCGGTGTAGCCGGCGTCGTCAATGGCGTGCACGATCAACCCCAAAACCTCTTCTGGCAAGGCGATTTCGGGCGCGAAGCCACCCTCATCCCCTAGTCCTGTCGCGAAGCCGCGTTCCGCCAGTACCGCACGTAACCGTTGATAGACCTCGACGCCGGCACGGATCGCTTCCGGTAGCGACGGCGCCCCTATCGGCGCGATCATGAACTCCTGGAAATCGAGGGCATTCCTCGCGTGCACACCCCCGTTGACAACGTTGAAATGCGGCACCGGTAGCCGCGGAATCACCCCGTCAGGAGTCAGCCACCGCCACAGCGGCTGTCCGGACTCGAGAGCAAATGCTTGGGCGGCGGCCATGGACGCACCCACTACCGCGTTGGCGCCCAACCGCGACTTGTCGGCCGTGCCGTCCAGCTCACGGAGGGTGTCGTCAACCTGCTCAAGCGAGGCGAACGAACGATTGGTCACGGCGTCGGCAATCGTTCCGTTGACGTGGGCAACCGCTTGCTGCACGCCCGACCCCGAGTACCGCTTGTCGTCGTGGTCTCGCAGCTCGACCGCCTCGCGGCTGCCGGTCGATGCGCCGGAGGGCACCCCCGATCGCACGCTGCGACCGTCGGACAGGGTCGCTAGCACACGCAGGGTGGGTCGACCACGCGAGTCCAGAATCTCAATCGCTGACATCGACGAAAAACTAACGGTCACCTGAACTCCTCCGAGGCCACCGGCATGTTCAGGCTCGGAGCAAACGCTCCCCGAGTTCAGCAGCGGACAGCCAAACCCATCCCGAACCCGCTGAGATTCTCAGCCGCCTCTGACGCTACACCCGTCGGAAGACTTTCAACCCGTAGACCGCTGACGAAAACGCTTGCTCGTCAACGCAAGAGCCCCTCGGCCGTGGTACCCTCGCGGCACACCACAGGCCCAAGCCGGGCGGGTGGGAAGACCCCAAATCATGCGCCACCGCCACCGCTCTAATTCCCCCTTTCTCCCTCAGACGAACTCGATACCCTGAGTGACAGGGTGGTGCAGCAACGATGACTTCCGCTATCGCGACGATTCTTAATCGGCACGAGCCAGACCGCACTGGGCTCATCGACATCTTGTGGGATGTGCAACGCGAATCTGGCTACATTTCCGGCGAAGCCGCCGCCGGGATAGCCGATTGGCTCGGCCTGTCCGTCGAGGATGTTCTGGAGACCGCGACGTTCTACCATTTCTTCCACACCACGCCGTCGGGCCGTCACCGAATTTATCTGAGCAACAACGTCATCGCGAAAATGCACGGCCATCGCCAGGTGTACGAGGCCCTGGAACTCGACACCGGGACACGATTCGGGGGCCCCGGGTCGGACGACTTCGGGCTATTTGAAACCGCCTGCATCGGGTTGAGCGACCACGAACCGGCGATGCTCATCGACGGTGTCGTGTTCGCAGACCTCACACCGGCTTTGGTCGGCGAGATCATCGAGGGACTGAAAAGGGGTGATTCTCCGGCGCAGATCGCCAATCCGGCTGGCCTGCCACGCGACGAAGTGGCGTATGTCGATGCGCTGACACGCACCACTGTCCACACGTCGGGGCCGGTGTTCTTCTGCGGTGACACCGATTACAGCGCGTTGTTGCACCGCTGCCTGGCGATGACTCCCGAGGACGTGATCGCCACCGTCTCCGAGTCTGGCCTGCGGGGTCTGGGCGGCGCGGGTTTCCCCACCGGGGACAAGTGGAAGTTCTGCCGCGCAGCCACCGGCGACGAGAAGTACATCATCTGCAACGCCGATGAGGGCGAGCCCGGGACCTTCAAGGACCGGGCGTTGCTGACCTATTCCCCCAAGCAGGTATTCGTGGGCATGGCCATCTCGGCTCACGGCGTTGGCGCCCGGCACGGCATCCTCTACCTTCGCGCGGAGTACGCGTATCTGCGCGATTACCTGGCACGGCAGCTGGCGGAGTTACGCGACGATGGAGTACTCGGCGACGGGTTCGACATCCGCATCCAGTTGGGCGCCGGCGCCTACATCTGCGGCGACGAATCCGCGCTGATCGAGTCTTGTGAGGGTAAGCGCGGAACGCCCCGACTCAAGCCGCCTTTCCCGGTCGAGTGCGGTTTCCTGGGTAAGCCGACGGTGGTCAACAACGTCGAGACATTCGCCGCAGCGAGCCGGATCATGCAGGAGGGCGCCGGGTGGTTCGCGGCTATGGGGGTACCGGGGTCAACCGGAACCAGGCTGATCAGCGTCGCCGGCGACTGCGCCGCCCCTGGGATCTATGAGGTGGAGTGGGGGGTCACGTTGCGCGAAGTGCTCGACATGGTCGGCGCCGACAGCCCCCGTGCCGTGCAGATCAGCGGTCCCTCCGGGGAGATGCTCTCGGTGGCCGCCGACGCCGACCGCAGCTTCGCCTACGACGATCTGTCCTGCAACGGCTCGTTCATGGTGTTCAACCACGAACGCGACCTGATCGACATCGTTGGCGACTTCATGCAGTTCTTTGTCGACGAGTCCTGCGGCATCTGTTTGCCCTGTCGAGCCGGCAACGTGATGCTGCGACAGAAGGTCGGCCTGGTCGCCGAGGGTCGGGCGGTCCGATCCGATCTCGACGACATGGTTGCCTGGGGTGGGATCATCGCTGACACCAGCCGATGCGGGCTGGGTGCCACCTCGCCCAATCCGATCCTGAGCACGCTGAAGAAGTTCCCGGAAATCTATTCGGCCCGACTTCGTGAGCGCAACGGCGACCTGCTGCCGTCCTTCGACCCAGAGGCCGAGTTGACCGGTTACGCCCAAGCCGTCGCCGCGCTCGCACCACAGGAGTCGCTGTGAGTATCCGGATCGAGATCGACGGCACAACCGTCACCTGTGAGGAGGGCAGGACGCTCGTCGACGTCGCCGCCGAGGCGGGCGTCTACATCCCAACATTGTGCTATCTGCCCGAACATCCTGCCCTGGGTACCTGCCGTGTGTGTTCGGTCAAGGTCAACGGCACGGTCGCCGCCGCCTGCGCGGTCCAGGTCAGCGACGGGATGCGGGTGGAGGTCAGCGACCCGGAGACCACCGATGCGCGTAAAGCGTTGGTAGAGATGCTGTTCGCCGAAGGCAACCACAACTGCCCCAGCTGCGAGAAGGCCGGCCGATGCACGCTGCAGGCGATCGGCTACGAGGTGGACATGATGGTGTCGCGTTTCCCGTACCAGTTCCCCGAGCGGGTCGCCGACCATGCGGCGGACACGATTTGGCTGGAGCGCGACCGCTGCATCTTCTGTCAGCGTTGCGTGGAGTTCGTCCGGGATCGCGAAACCGGCAAGAAGATCTTCAGCATCAGCGGCCGCGGCGCGGATGCCCGCATCGAGATCGATGTCGAACTGGCCAACAAGATGCCCCCCGAGCAGGTCCGTGAGGCCGTCGACATCTGCCCCGTCGGAACGATCCTCGAAAAAGGGGTGGGGTATGACGAGCCCATCGGCGAACGGCGCTACGACGTCGAATCGGTGAAGGACCAAGCACTCGAACCATCACGGAGGCAAGGAAAGTGACGATGTCGAACACCAATGAGGTTGCATCGCATGAACTTCCGGCCACCCCACTCGACCCGGAACTTGCCGCCAGCCGCGCCGGGAAGATCAAGGTCTCGATGATCAGCCTGTGCGGCTGTTGGGGATGTAGCTTGTCGTTGCTCGACATCGACGAGCGGATGATCGACCTGCTGGACAAAATCACCATACTGCGGTCGTCGTTCACCGACATCAAGCGCATTCCGGAGCG
Source organism: uncultured Actinomycetota bacterium (assembly GCA_963760095.1). Classification (GTDB taxonomy): domain Bacteria; phylum Actinomycetota; class Actinomycetes; order Mycobacteriales; family Mycobacteriaceae; genus Mycobacterium. The sequence continues at coordinate 210,977 of CAVXBT010000001.1, forward strand.
CTGCGCGATTGGATTCATCGAGGGCGGGGTCGCCAACGAGGACAATATCGAGACGCTGCGGCACTTCAGGGAAAACTGCGACGTTCTGATCTCGGTCGGCGCCTGCGCGATCTGGGGTGGTGTGCCGGCACTGCGTAACCTGGTGGGGCTCAAGGATTGTCTGGCGGAGGCCTACACGAACTCCCCTACGGCGCCGCCCGCCTCCAGTCCGGTGGTGCCCTACGACCGTCGGATCCCGATCCTCACCAACAACGTCTATCCGTGCCACGAGGTCGTGCACATGGACTACTTCATCCCCGGCTGCCCGCCGGAGGCGGACGCAATCCTCGACGTCCTGGAGGATCTGGTCAACGGCCGTCCCGTGAATCTGCCCAAGTCTCTCAACCGTTTCGACTGATCGGGGAATGCCGGTATGGCGAACACACTCGTAATCGATCCGGTCACCCGAATCGAGGGACACGGAAAGGTCGTCATCGAACTCGATGACGACCGCAACGTCATCGACGCCAAGCTGCACGTGGTGGAGTTCCGCGGCTATGAGAAGTTCATCCAGGGCCACCCGTATTGGGAAGCGCCAGTTCTCATGCAGAGGATCTGCGGGATCTGCTTTGTCAGCCACCACCTTGGCGGGGCCAAGGCACTCGACGACATGATCGGGGTCGGACCGGCGTCGGGCACTTGTCTCACCCCGACCGCAATCAAGATCCGTCGGCTGGGTCACTACGCACAGATGCTGCAATCGCACGTCACCGCCTATTTCTACCTGGTGGTGCCGGAAATGTTGTTCGGGATCGACGCCGCACCCGAGCAGCGCAACTTTATCGGGCTGATCGAGGCCAACCCTGGCCTCGTCAAACGTGTTGTCCGGCTGCGTAAGTGGGGTCAGGAGGTCATCCAGGCCGTCTTCGGAAAGCGCATGCACGGCATTTCCTCGGTGCCCGGCGGCGTGAACAAAAGCCTCACAGCAGTCGACGTGGACCGATTCCTGCGCGGCGAGGACGGCTTGTCCTCCATCGACGAGGTCATCGACGACGCTCAGCTGGGTCTGCAGATGTTCTACGACTTCCACGACGAGCACCGTGCCCGAGTCGACGGCTTCGCCAATGTGTCAGCGCTGAACATGTGTCTGGTGGACGACGACGGCAACGTCGATTACTACGATGGGCGGCTCAGGGTCGTCGACGAGCAGAAGAAGCTTGTACGCGAGTTTGATTACAGCGACTATCTCGACCACTTCTCCGAGGGTGTCGAGAAGTGGACCTACATGAAGTTCCCGTTCCTCACCGACCTCGGCCGCGAGGCGGGGTCGGTGAGGGTGGGCCCGCTGGCCCGGCTCAACGTCACCCGGACCCTGTCGACCCCAATCGCCGCGGAAGCGCTGGAGAAGTTCCACGCTTACACCGGCGGACGGGCCAACAACATGACCCTGCATACCAATTGGGCGCGCGCCATCGAAATCATCCACGCCGCAGAGGTTGTCCGGGATCTGCTCCACGACCCCGACCTGCAAAAGGATGACCTGGTGGTGTCACCGGGTGCGGACGCCTGGATCGGGGAGGGGGTCGGTGTGGTGGAAGCCCCCCGGGGGAGCCTGCTGCACCACTACCGCGCCGATCGCGAAGGCAATGTCACCTTCGCCAACCTGATTGTGGCCACCACCCAGAACAACCAGGTGCTCAACCGGACTGTGCGCAGCGTGGCCGAGGCCTATCTTGGTGGCCAGACCGAGATCACCGAGGGCATGATGAATGCCATCGAGGTGGGTATCCGCGCCTATGATCCCTGCCTGAGTTGCGCCACCCACGCCCTGGGGCAGATGCCATTGATCGTCACCGTTGTGGACACGCAGGGGCGGGTGCTCGATGAGCGCGCGCGCTGAACCGCACTGCGTCACTCTGGGGCTCTTCGACAACCCCACGTCGCTGATTTACGGCATCGGGAACGACGGACGTCAGGACGACGGATTGGGCTGGGCCTTCATCGACAGGCTCGAGCAAATCCGTCCGCGGCCTCGTGCGTGTCTGCGCCATACCTATCAGCTGAGCCTCGAAGATGCCGACCTGATCAGCCGATACTCGCAAGTGTTGTTCGTGGACGCCACGAAAGACCCTGCGGTCGAATCATTTTCCCTGAGCCGTCCGGAGCCGAAGCTGGACTTCAGCTTCACCTCGCACGCACTCTCGGTGCCGGCAATCCTGGCGACCACCCGGCAGTGCTTCGAACACGTTCCCGACGCCTACTTGCTGGCGATCCGCGGCTATGAATGGGAACTCCACCAGGGATTGACCGGCCTCGCGCAACACAACCTCGGCCACTCACTGGAGTTCTTGTCGAGGCCGCGGTAGGTGCAGAGCGTTAACTGCTTCGCCGACGGAGGCGAACAAGTGGTCCTCGCCGATCCGCGGCAGCAGGCCACTTCGCGCCAAGCCGGCGCGGACCGTTTTGTTGGTTCTTGCCATCGCGAAGGACACGCCGCTGTGGTCGAGTTGGTCGAGCATCTGGCGTAATGCGCGTGTTCCGGTGTAGTCAAGATCAGTCATTCCCATCGCGTCGAGCACGACGAGCCGAAGTGAGTGACCTGCGCGCTCGACCGCGGCAGTCAAGTCGGTCCTGAAACGAATGGCGTTGGCATACCAGAGGGGTGTCGCGAAAAGCACCACGAGTACCCCGGGAACCTCGATGGCGTGTTCGCTGCCGCCGAGCGGGGCCCAACTGGTGGTCGAGGGGATGCGGCCCAGGACGTGCAGGTGCGGGCGGGCGGTGAGGCGGGTGCGGTCGAGGATGGCCAACGCGACCGCGACGGTGATGCCCTGTTCGACGCCGACGAGTGCGACCGTAAGCAGGGTGATCAGAGCCAGTCCGAATTCGAAACGATCGTAGCGGGCGATGTCGACGAGATCGTGGATGCGCAAGATTCGGGTGGCGATGAAGATCAGAATCGCCGCCAGGGTCGCCAAGGGCAGGTCCTTGAGCAGGGCGACGGCAGGGATCAACAGCACGAGGGCACCGGCAGCAGCCAGACCGGCTACCTGGGTCCGTCCGGAGGACGAGACCACAGCGGCGGTTCGTGGCGGGCTTGCGTCCACCGGGAAGGCGCCGACCAGGCCGGCGACGATATTGCCGGCTCCGACGCCGAGGAAGTCGCGATTGACGTCCACCTCATATGCGCCCTGGTCGGCGAACGCGCGGGTCGTCGCCGCCGTCTGGCTGATAATCACCAGGGCGACCACGCCGGCGATCGGCGCGACCGCACCCAGCGCCGACCAGGACAGCCCATGCAGCCCGAGGTGCGGTGCGCCGTGGGCCACCGCACCCAACACCATCACCCCGTGGGCGTGCAGCTTCAACGCGGCGACGAGGATCGTCGAGCCGATCAGCCCGACCAACGCCCCCGGAAGCCGGCGATCGACCCGTTCGGCGACGACCACGACGGTGAACACGCTGACCCCGATGCCCAGCGCCCACCCGTTGATCGAGTGCAGCCCGCTGAGCGTGACACCCACCCGGTGCAGTGTGCTGCCGCTGGCGCCGGGCAGGCCGAGCAGATCGGGTAGCTGGTGTACCACGATGATGATCGCTACCCCGCCAAGGAATCCGCTGATGATCGGCGCCGACAGAAACTCGGCGACCCACCCGAGCCGCAGGAGACCAACCAGGGCCACCACCACACCGACCATCACCGCGACGATTCCGATCAACGCCATGTAGTCAGGGGAGACGGCCGACACCACGGCGGCGATGCCGACGGCGAACAGCGGGGCGATGGTCGAATCGGCGCCGACCGACATCTGCGGGTTCGATCCCAACAGCGCGAACATCACGCTGCCCGCGACAAACGCGTAGAAGCCGGTGATCGGCGGCATACCGGCCAGCCGGGCGGTGGCTAACTGCTCAGGCACCGCGATCGCCAGCAACGTCAGCGCTGCGACCAAGTCGCCAATCACCCACGACGATCGGTAGCCGTGCAGTGAGGACAACAGCATCGACCGCGCCCCCAGCAACCGCGCCGTGAACCTTGCTGCCGATTGCATCGACCCATCATCGCAACCGCTTCAAACCAGGGGCACGCGTGAGGCGGGTTCGACCTCGTCACGACGACTGTGCGGCCGCGTCACCGTCGTTACCCACCAACTCCTTCTTTGCCTCTGCCAGCTCGGCTTTGGCGGTGGCGTCGACTTGCGGATACTGCGGGTTGAGATCCCGCAGCGTCTCCAACAGCACTGCGGAAGTCGACACGTGGCTAAACCATTTGTGGTCTGCGGGGATCACATGCCAGGGTGCCCAGACGGTGCTGGTGTGGCTGAGCATGTCTTGAAAGGCCTGCTGGTAGTCGTCCCAGAACGCGCGCTCGCGTAGGTCCGCGACGGAGAACTTCCAGTTCTTCTCGGGTTCGTCGATGCGCTCAAGGAACCGGCGCGCCTGTTCGTCCTTGGAGACGTTGAGAAACAGCTTGACGATGACGGTCCCGTTGTCGGTGAGGTAGCGCTCCCAGTCGTTGATGTCGCGATACCGCCGCTGCCAGATGTCCCCAGCGTCGAGCACTGCGGTGCGTGGCCATAACGTCTCAGGGTGCACACGGGTGATCAATACGTTCTCGTAGTGCGACCGGTTGAACACCGCGATGCGGCCCAGTTCCGGCAGCGATCTTTGGTGGCGCCAGAGGTAATCATGTGTCTGCTCGGTCGCCGACGGCGCCTTGAAGCTGTACACGTCGACACCCTCGGGGTTGAGGCCGCTCATGACGTGCTTGATCGTGCCGTCCTTACCGGCCGCGTCGATCGCCTGAAGGATGATTAGCAGCGACCGGTCGGCCTGGGCGAAGAAGCGGTCCTGCAAATCCAGCAGCGCCGCTTTCGCGTCTGCCTGCGCCGCGGCACCGTGGTCTTTTTGAAGCTGTTTGTCGTAGCGGCCGGGATCAAAGTCCTTGGCCAACTCCACCTTGGATCCCGGCTTTACCCGGGTAGCTTCCGCTAGTCGTTTCCAGTGCGCCGACAACTTCGCCTCCTGGTTGTGTCATCTGTCCAATGTCCGGCGGCCGCGCGCAGGGCAACGATCACTATCAGCGTCGCAGATGGTGACCGGAGTTCGCCACCACCGTCGGGCGTGCGTTACCCCTGCCTTGCGCAGTGCGACAGGTAGTGATCGCCGACTCCGCATTCAGTGAGGTCAATTACGTTGCCCGCCTGCTGTTCTTGAAAGAACCTCACTGCACTGGCGACGCGTAGGCGCAGAAGGGCCAAGGGTTGCGCGGGTGTACGCATCGATGAGTCGTCTATGCATGGATAGGCCTGCCAGTGACTTTTCGGAAGGTCGACTCGATGCCGAAGGACAAAGCGACCATCGCGACCAAGACACTGACGGACTCGAGGCTGCTCTTGGCGATGAGCGCGGCCAATGCCCCGACACACGCCACGGCGGCCGCGACCGAGATCCACGGTGTTGATCCCCGCGTTCGGGCCGTGCGAGCAGCGGCGAGGTTGACGGCGGCGAAGATGATGAGGAACCCGGCGCTTCCCATAGTGGAGATGCTGGCCAGGTCCAGCACGTTGGCGAGCAAAACGGTCGCTGTTGCGGTGATCAGCAGCCCTTCTAGGGGCTGGTTCCAGACCGGTCGGTCGAGTTGGGCCGGCAGCTCCCGCGATTTTGCGATGGTGTAGGTCATTCGCGCGGATCCGTAGAGGGTGGCGTTGATCGCCGACGCGGTCGACAGCATCGCCGCGACACCGATCATCGCGAAGCCGAAGCCGCCGAGCGCGGGCCGGGCGGCTTCGGCCAGCGCATAGTCACGCGCGTTGATCAGCTGCGACAGCGGGACAGACCCCACCGAAACGATGGCCACGGCGACATACAACGCGATCACGAACAGCACCGAGATGTAGTACGCCCTGGTGAGCACCCGGGCAGGGTTGGCAACGTCCTCAGCGGCGTTGGCGATCAGTTCGAAGCCTTCGTAGGCCAGGAAGATGATCATCCCGCCCGCGATAACTGCCACCGGAGAACTCCACTGCGCGGGCGCCAGCCGCTCGCTGGACACTCCCGCCACCCCGACGGCTACGAAGAACACAAGAATCACGAGCTTGATTGCGACGATCACACGTTCGGCGCGGGCCACGGTGGATGCGCCCGCGATGTTGACCACCGTGATCACCACAATCGCCGCGGTGAGGAACACATGCTTGCCAAAGTTGTGGGCGGACTGGGGCAGAAAACTCGCGGCGTAGCTGCCGAACGCCTGGGAATACAGGGCGAGCATCACGATGTAGCTCAGCCATAACAGTACGTTGATCCCGCCGGAGAACAGACCGGCGCCGAACGTGCGGTTGAGGAAAGTGACGGTTCCCCCGCGGCTGGGGTAGACCTTCGACAACAGCGCATAGCTGCGCGCGGTCAATAACGCCACCAGCCCGGCCAGCAGAAACGCCAGCGGCGCAGCCCCTTTGGTGATCTGCACCGACAGCCCGAGGACGGCGAAAATGCCGCCGCCGACCATGCCACCAATGCCGATCGCGACGGCACCCCACAGCCCGACCGGATGCGCGGCCGCTTGCTTGGATCCCGCCATGATCCAAGCTTACGAACACCTCCCCATGGGGAGGTGCTCAGCCGTTCGGCACCCGCTGCGGGGCGGGGACGACCACCACCGGACATCGCGAGTGGGACACGACATGTTGGCTGACCGAGCCGAGCAACGCCCCGATGAATCCGCCGTGCCCGTGAGAGCCGACCACCAGCGTGTCGGTTTCGCTGACACTCTTGAGCAGCACCTGTGCGGCGTGGCCCTGCAGCATCTCCCGCGTGAGTGGGACCTGACCCGACGCGCGGTCCGGGTCGGATTCGGTGACCTTGCTGATCGCGGCGTCCAGCAGCTTTTCCACAGAAGTGGCTGCGTCAGCGAACTCGTCCGCAGGCACGCCGCCTTCGGGTTGATAGGCCATCGGGAGCATGCTGCCCAGCCCAGGGTCGACCCAGGGTGGGTGGTACTCCCACGCAAAGACCACGTTGACCGGAATCCTGCGTGCCCGCGCTTCGCCCAGCGCCCACAGGAGTGCGTTCAATGATCCTTGAGACCCGTCCACACCGACCACAATCAGCCTGCTCTGCTCCGGACCATCGGCAGAAGTTCGTTGGTTTGTTGGTGTCATGGCGCAGAGTCCCTGAGCAGCCTGATGAGCTGGTGCTCGTCCAGTGCGGTCCAGGCGCCGTCGCTGGCCGGCCGGTGCAGGGAGTCGTCCTCGAGCCCGATGGGCATCGCGCTGAGGGGCGCACGCTGGTCCGCCGTGGCCGCCGGCCTCGCCCGCGCCGAGCGGCGCATCATCCAGTAGCTGTACAGCATGAGCAGGAGAAACTGAAGGATGATGATCATGGCTGGCTCCCCGTAGCCGGGCCCCCATTCGCCACCACCGCAGTCGGTTTCAGGACCGTGGTCGCCTGCTCTGGCTGGGCTGCTGCGCCGCATTCCCGGGCCAGGAAGGTTCCGAGTTCGGCGATGGTCGACATCAACGGCGCAGGGAACACGACGGTGGTGTTCTTGTCGACGCCTAGCTCGACCAGGGTCTGCAGGTTGCGTAACTGCAGCGCCAGCGGGTGCGCCATCATGGTGTCCGAGGCGTCCCCTAACGCAGCGGCTGCCAGCGATTCACCCTCGGCGGCAATGATTTTCGCCCGCTTCTCGCGTTCTGCCTCCGCCTGGCGGGCCATCGCCCGCTTCATGCTGTCGGGCAGTTGGATGTCTTTGAGCTCGACCAGGGTGACCTGTACACCCCATTCGATGGTGGTGACGTCGAGGATCGCGCGGATGTCGAGGTTGATCTTGTCGGTCTCCGAGAGCGTCTCGTCCAGAGTGTGCTGTCCTACGACCTTGCGCAGCGTCGTTTGGGCGATCTGATCGATCGCGGAGTAGACGTTCTCGATCGCCACGACCGACTTCACCGCGTCGACGACCTTGAAATAGGCCACCGCGGAGACGTCGACACTGACGTTGTCGCGGGTGATGATCCCCTGGGATTGGATCGGCATCGTCACGATCCGAAGCGAAATCCGCGGCAGCACATCGATGATCGGAATGATGAGCCGCAACCCGGGTTGGCGTTCTCCGATCACCCGGCCCAGCCGGAACAGCACGCCGTTCTCGTACTGCTTGACGATCCGCACCGCCATCGCCAGCACCAGCAGCGACAGGAGGACGAGAACGACGATGACAACGCCCGCCGCTTTCATCGCCGTGCACCAGTCGGTGACTTGTGCGCAGCGCTGCCCGCGGCTACGTCATGCGCAGCCGTCGTTGTTCGGGGGCGTTTCAATGGCTTTAGGGTGACCGGTCGAGTGGAGAAACTCTGTGGAGTAATCATGGTGATCCTGATGTGCAGACGGTCACCGGCGCGTAGGGGTTTCGGAGCATATGCTCCTCAAGTTCCGCAGCGGACAGCCGAACTTATCCCGAACCAGCTGAGATTCTCAGCGCTTCCGACTCTACACCCGCGCAGATCGACCGCCGAATCTCGCTTGGGGGGGACCCTTTTCACGGCTCACCCCCGCCCATGACCAACACCGGCGACGATGAGCAGCACTTCGAAGTCCATTGAGCACCTGACGTCGCAGATACCGTCGCGGAAGGTCGCCCCCGCGGGGTGTAGCGTCGACGATGTTGGGAAGCTCAACCAGTCCGGGATGAGGCCAGCTGTCCGCCGTTGCCCTCACAGAGCAGTCGCTCGTGCCGAACCCTCCGGTGACAATCGCATACCCAGGATCACCATGACCACTCCACCCGCTCTGGGAGCACTGAAACCTGCTCCTGCACAGTACTTTCCGATCGAAAGTGTCTTATGCCTGCTCAGGAGTGACCGACCGAATCGGCCATGCCGCGAACCTGCCGTTGACCTCCGGCCCACGGACTAGACGCCGTGACCACTGCCACACCGCATGTCACGCCCTCCTCCGCCGATGCGGGCAATGCGGAGCCGGGCCGCGACTTCAAGTCGGCGCCGATGCCCGAGGTGGAGGCGGAGCTGGGTTACTGTCCGGACGGATTGAGCACAGCCGAGGCAACACGGCGTTTGGCGCAGTACGGTCCGAATGAGATCGCGGAACACAAGACCAACCCGCTGCTGAAGTTCCTCAGCTACTTCTGGGGACCGATCCCATGGATGATCGAGATCGCGGTCGTCTTGTCCGGCGCAGTGGGGCACTGGCCGGATTTCTTTATCATCTTGCTGCTGCTGGTGGCCAACGGCGTGGTCGGCTACACCGAGGAACGGCAGGCTGGGAACGCAATTGAGGCCCTCAAAGCCAAGCTGGCCATCAACGCGCGGGTGAAGCGGGACGACTCGTGGATCACCGCACCGGCGCGAGAATTGGTGCCCGGTGACGTGATCCGGCTGCGCCTGGGCGACATTGTCCCCGCCGACGCCCGCCTGCTGGACGGCGACGAGATCGAGGTCGATCAGTCCGCGCTCACCGGCGAGTCGCTACCCGCCACCCGCCTAGCTGGTGACGCCGTGTTCTCCGGATCCATTGTCAGGCAGGGTGAGATCGGCGCCCTGGTCTATGCCACCGGCACTCACACCTATTTCGGAAAGACCGCCGAGTTGGTGGCGGACGCGCACACCGTCAGCCACTTCCAGCGCGCCGTGCTCAAGATCGGCAACTATCTGATCCTCCTCGCGGTCGCGCTGGTCACCCTGATCGTCGTCACGGCGATCCTTCGCGGCGATGCGATCCTGACCACGCTGCAGTTCGCCCTGGTACTGACTGTCGCCGCCATCCCGGTGGCGATGCCCACCGTGCTCTCGGTGACGATGGCGGTCGGTGCACGGCTGCTCGCCAGGAAGCAGGCCATTGTCAGCCGACTGGTCGCCATCGAGGAACTGGCCGGCGTCGACGTGCTCTGCGCAGACAAGACCGGCACCCTGACTCAGAACTCGCTGACGTTGGGCGTCCCCTTCAGCATCGACGGCGTCACGCCCGCGACCGTCATCCTGAACGGCGCGTTGGCCTCCCGCGCGGACAACGACGACCCGATCGACCGCGCGGTGCTCGGTGGCATCGAGGGCACCGAGGTTCTGCAGGCTTACACCGTCACCCACTTCGAACCCTTCGACCCGGTGCACAAACGCACCGAGGCCACCGTCACCGCCGCCGACGGGACCACCTTCAAGGTCACCAAGGGTGCTCCGCAGGTCATCCTTGCGCTGGCCGCGAATGCCGTGCAGATCGCACCCGCCGCCGATAGCGCAGTCAACGACTTCGCCGCACGCGGATTCCGGTCTTTGGGCGTGGCCCGCGCCGACGGGGACGGCGACTGGCAGTTCGTCGGTGTGCTGCCGCTGTTCGACCCGCCCCGCGACGACGCTGCAACGACCATCGCGACCGCCGCAGCGATGGGCGTCACCGTCAAGATGGTCACCGGTGACGCGCTGGCCATCGCGAAGGAGACCGCGACCAAGGTCGGCCTGGGCGCCGACATCCTCGACGCCGCAGCCTTGGGTGATGCGACGAAGAACGAATCGGCGGCGGTGGCCGAATCCATCTTGGCCGCAGACGGTTTCGCCCAAGTCTTTCCCGAGCACAAATACCACCTCATCGACGTACTGCAGAAGCACGGCCACATCGTCGGAATGACCGGCGACGGCGTCAACGACGCCCCCGCGCTGAAAAAAGCGGACTGCGGCATCGCCGTCTCCGGCGCCACCGACGCCGCCCGCGCAGCGGCCGACATAGTGCTGATGACCCCCGGCCTCTCGGTGATCATCGAGGCGATCAAACAGAGCCGCAAGATCTTTCAGCGAATGAACAGCTACGCGATGTACCGCATCACCGAAACGCTGCGCGTGCTGTTATTCATGACCGTCGCCATCCTGGTCTTCAACTTCTACCCGCTCACCGCCATCATGATCGTGATGCTCGCGCTGCTCAACGACGGCGCCATCCTGTCCATCGCCTATGACAACGTCCGCTACAAGGACGAGCCTGAAGCGTGGAATATGCGCCTGGTACTTGGCATCTCCACCGTGCTGGGTGTCGTCGGGCCGATCGCCGCATTCGGCCTGTTCTATCTCGGCGACCGCGCCTTCGACCTGGGCCACCCTCGCGTGCAGACCCTGATGTACTTGATGCTGTCCGTCGCCGGGCACCTCACCATCTTCTTGACCCGAACCCGCGGCCCGTTCTGGTCTATCCGCCCAGCCCGCATCTTGTTGATCGCCGTCTTCGGCACCCAGGCGATCGCCACATTCATTGCCGTCTACGGGCTATTCATGACGCCGCTCGGCTGGACGTGGGCAGCCGCCGTGTGGGGATACGCCCTCACCTGGTTCCTCATCAGCGACCGCATCAAACTTCTGGCTTACCGCATCCTCGACCCGGCAAATACGGCAAAGAAAAAGTCCGAACGAGTTCGCGACCTGGCCCTCGCGCCTGGGTGACACGAATGATCCAGTGGGACAACAAGGAGAGGACCAACCAGTGAGCTCACCCTTGAGCGGTCACCATCGGCTGACGATCGAGAAGATCTTCAGGCATCCGGCGGGCAGGAACATCGAGTGGCGCCAGGTCCTGTCCTTGCTCGAGGACCTCGGGTCCGTAAAGCACGAACACAACGGCAAATTCACTGTGAACCTGGGATCCGAGACACAACTATTCGAGGCTCCGCGGGGCAAAGACATCGATGTGCAGGTGATTGTCGACCTGCGCCGGATGCTCAGGGAGGCCGGGTGGGCGCCGGATGACGAAGCTCCGACCCCGGACACGCGTCAGCGGGATCACGGCGATGAGCAAGACCCGGACCGAACAACGTGAGGGCCTGTTGGAGCAGATCCGGTACTGCGTCGGTCCAGCAGGCGCCGGTAAATCTGTCATTGACCGGTGGCGTTGGCAGGAGAACCCTGAAGGTGATCGCCGGGACGGTCACTCGACGGTAGGACGTCGCCGATCCATCACGTGATCCGGGAGTGCAATGAGTTCGGAACATGCAGTAGAACGGGTGCCGCTATCGGAGATCCGCGAGGGTGACATGCTCCAAGATCCGCGGTCCGGCAAATGGATCAAAGTCGCGCAAACAGCCGACAGCAACATGCGCGTCGCTGACGGGGAGACGACGGCAATCGAGGAGTACCGCGTCTACTACGGCGACGGAGGTGAGGAGATCGATTCCCGGCTCGTTACGGGTCTCGTCAATCGTCAAGTGAGGGAGTAGTCGCGCGCCACCGGAGCGTACGTGAGGGAGCCGTCTGTGCGGCAGTTGAGTTGGACCGATGACATGATGTTGCGCGCGGAAGGACCGGCGACGCCACTACAGATTCAGATGCTGCTGATCTATGACCCGTCGACTGCCCCGAACGGCAAGGTGACCTTCAAGGGGATTCTCGAGGAGCTCGACGCGCGGCTGCATCTCGCGGATGTATTTCGGCGGCGGCTGACCGGGCTGCCGGGCGGTTTCGATAGGCCGTACTGGGTGGATGACCCGAACTTTGATCTGGAGTATCACGTCCGTCATATCGGGCTGCCCCAGCCTGGAGACTGGCGACAGCTCTGTATCCAGGTCGCACGGCTGCACGCCAGACAAATCGACCTGCGACGTCCACCGTGGGAGATCACTGTTATCGAGGGACTGAATTCCGTGCCCGGAGTCCCGAAGGGCTCGTTCGCGATGGCGTTGAAGTTGCATCACTGTGCCGTCGATGGCATGGCGAGTGTTCAGATGATCGCGGCAATGCACGACCTTGCCGCTGACAGCCAACGCCCCGCTGGGCCTGATAGACCATGGCACCCCGCCCCTCTTCCAACGACCGCAAACTTGTTCTCGCGCACGGCGATTGACGCGGCGCTCTACCCTATGCGGGCGGGGGCAACGCTCGCGTCGAGTGCCCCCAAGATCATCCGCGGCTTAGCCGGCCTGCCGGGCAAACTGGTCGGCGGCCTCGTGTCCAGCGCCGCTCGGGGTGGTGTGCCGTCGTTTCCACCGAAGACCCGGTTCAACCAAATAGTCTCGCCGCATCGCGTTTTCGACGCCCGATTCCACGATCTCGCCGATTTCAAACGGATCAAGGCGAGCGTGCCCGGCTCGACGGTCAACGATGTAGCGCTTGCCTACGTCGGGGGTGCCCTTCGCGAATATCTGGAAGGCCACGGCGAACTTCCCGATGAGTCACTCGTCGCGGCGTGCCCGATCTCACTGCGCGAGGCTGGCGATGAGAGTGGCAAGGGGAACGTGTTGTTCGGCCGGTTGCAAACGCTCGGCACCGACATCGCTGACCCGATCGATCGTCTCGCCTCTATCGCCGCGTCGACCGCGGGGAGTCGTTCGGAGTCGGATCATTCGGTGAGAACCCAGGTTATCGATCTGATCGGAACAGTGCCGACCTCACTACTCGGAGTGACTGCAAAGGCCGCGAGCGTGCTTCCGTTCTCCGGTCCGACGGTTGCCAACACGACCGTGACCAATGTGCCCGGTCCAACCGAACCGATCTTCTTCAGCGGTGCGCGACTCGTACGCGCCGCCGGCCTAGGGCCGCTGATAGGGGGCCTGAATCTTATCCATGTCGTTGCGAGCTACAACGGAACTTTGTCGATCAGCGCTACGGCGGATCGCGATGCCCTGCCGGACCCGGCGACGTATGCAGAATGCATGGAACGGGCTTTCCAAGAGTTACTGTCCGGCGTGGGCTGAGTCGTCACCTCAGACCTCGTCGAATCGGGGATAGAGCACTTCCTGAGTGAGCAACTGGAGGGCTGCGGCGATCGGAATAGCCACTAGTGCACCAACAATGCCGAGCAGCGCACCCCCGATGAGGACTGCGACCACGGTGATCAAGCCCGGCACCTTCACCGCTCGGCCGATGATTCGCGGCACCAGTAGATAGTCCTCGAGGAGCCGAAACACGATGAAGAACGCGATCGTTGCGATGCAGACCGGAAACGAGACGGTCAGCGCCACCGCGGCAATGACGACACCGGCGATTGTCGATCCCACGATGGGCACCAGATCAAGAACGGCGACGAAAATGGCCAATAGTAGCGGGTAGGGGACGTCGAAAACTATCAGCCAGATGAAGGTCGCGACGCCGGTGATCACCGATATCAACACATTGCCCAGCACATACGCGCCGACCTTGGCGAAAACCTCATCGCCGATGAGGATGGCGCGGGGCCGACGGGTAGCCGGCAGCAGCCGGTACAGAGTTGCGCGGATACGGGGCATGTCGACAAGGAAGTACACGGTCAACACGATCACGATCAGGGAATCAGCCAACGCTCCGAAGAGCGCGGTTCCGGCACTGACGACCTCGTTCAGCGCGGATCCGCCGGAACCTTTAGCCGCGTCAGTGATCCTTGTTGGAGATGGAACCGGTCGTTGAGCCTTCCGATGGCCGAGGAGTGGTCCCGTGCTTGCTGAAGGTAATTCGGCACCTGGTGAATGAGGTCTTCGGCTTGCTGGACAAGCGGGGGGATCGCGGCAGCCACGAAGCCGCCCGTCGCCGCGAGAAAGATGACGAACACCAGCGATATGGCCAGCCACCGGCGAAGGCCGCGGTTGACGAACCACGAGGCTGCCGGTTCCAGCCCGGTCGCGAGGAAGAACGCGACACCGATCAGCACCAGCATCGATGACAATGACCCGAGAACTCGGACCATCCCGTATGTCACGGCGACACCGGCCGACGCGGTCAACCCAATGTAAAACGGAGACCGCCGATTGAATCGCCGGCCCAGAGAACCGAGCGGCAGCTCATCGGAACTCATCTCCGCTGCGAGCATTTCCGCTTCCGCGATCGGACCTTCCTCACCGGAATGCGGCTGGGCGACGAGGGGGTGATGACCTTCGGCCGCGCCTTCTGCTTGGGATTGGTCTTCGTGGACTCGAGTCATCTGCACACCTTCGGTGATCGGATCCGCGCGATCCTCGCTGCGGCGCCGGGATGGCGAAGCGCGCGATGTCAATCCAGAGCCCGTGCTTCATCGGCGAGTCTCGAATTGGATCCGTCAGTCCGTCGCTGCAGGCAGTCTTCCCGATAAAGAGATTTTCAAAACCCGCGCGCGATTATCGGCGCGCAGCCATTTACCGTCGTCGACAATGCCGGTGTGCGTAGGATTTCGGCCAGCCAACGGCTCTAAGTCCGCGGGGCAACCGTGGCTGCCCGTTTGAATAAACCCCGGAAGCCGCGCACTTTCAATTGCTTTTCGTCGCCCTGCACGTTGGTCCACACCCGGCGCGTAGCTATACGACTGTTCGGCGCCATCGCGGACGACGTCGAGCGTGCCGTCATCGTGTTTGGTGTAAGTGTCGCCGTACCGCATGTATTCGTCGGTATCGCCGTCTCGGAGTGTCACGGTAACCGTCATGGTTCAAACCTTCGGTCGCACAGGCAAAATACCGACAGAGATCATGAGTCATGCGCCGTTTGGCGAATCACTCAGTAGATGTGCACACGAACCACAAAGCCGTGTGATCACGAGATGCGGGACCGCCGCAGGTTCAGCGGATCTTCTCGGGAATCGAATTCAACGCCTGAAGCACATGTTCCGCCAGCTCGCTGGCTTCCTTGTCTCCGAGCTTGGAATGAGACGTGATCGTATCTCTGACCAGTTCGAGACGGTGGACATAAGGCGAGCGGAACGTCGTCGGTGAAGCCATCAACTTTTCCTTTTCAATCGAGCATGTTTGCTCGATTGAGCTGCCCGATACATCCGACGGTACGCTGATTTAAGTCACTGGGTGTGACTACGGACGCTCCCCATCGCCCGCTCGCAGGCGAATCGCTGCGCTGATGAAGCGGCTGCGTTAGCGGTGTTGACGGAGACTCCGCGGGGTACGCTCCCGGAATGACGGAACGACCGGCGACCCGCTATCGCGGACCGACCATCACTTCCCGGGCGAAGTGGTTGCTGCGGGCCCGACCTGGTGACTACATG
Organism: uncultured Actinomycetota bacterium; assembly: GCA_963760095.1. Lineage (GTDB taxonomy): Bacteria > Actinomycetota > Actinomycetes > Mycobacteriales > Mycobacteriaceae > Mycobacterium. The sequence goes on from CAVXBT010000001.1 coordinate 226,883, forward strand.
TTGGCGTTAAGCGACGCGATGGCTTCGCTACCCGTAGTCGGCAGGCGCTTGGAGCCCCTCGGTGGTGTAGCCGCGATGAGCGTATGGGGCTACCGGATGGTGCCGGGATTCGTGTCCGCGTCCGCCAAGTCGTGGCTTACGCCGGGTATCGGCGAGATCCGCAAGGCCGAGCGCGACCAGACTCAGGCGGTCGCCGATGCCGCGTTGCGCGGCATCGTGTCGGCCAAGGACCTCGACATCGAATGGCCGGCGCCGGAGCGCACTCCACCGATATGGCGTGCGCTGCACCACCGTCGCCACCTGCACCGCACGTCGGTGCGCTACGGCAAGCATCCGGTGCAACTGCTCGACGTCTGGCGTCGCAAGGATCTACCGGTGCGGCCGGCGCCCGTATTGATCTTCGTGCCCGGTGGCGCATGGGTGCATGGCGGCCGCGCCGTGCAAGGTTATGCGCTGATGTCGCATCTGGCGGAGTTGGGTTGGGTCTGCTTGTCGGTGCAATATCGGGTCTCACCGCACCACCGTTGGCCGTCCCACATCACCGATGTAAAAACCGCCGTCGCGTGGGCCCGCGCCAACGTCGATAAATTCGGCGGCGACCGCAATTTCATTGCGGTAGCGGGCTGTTCGGCCGGTGGCCATTTGTCCGCGCTAGCCGGACTCACCGCCAACGACCCCGAGATGCAGACCGATTTGCCGGCAGGCTCGGACACATCTGTGGACGCGGTGGTGGGAATCTACGGCCGCTACGACTGGGAGGACCGCTCGACTGTCGAGCGGGACCGCTTCGTCGACTTCCTGGAGCGGGTCGTGGTCAAGCGCAGGATCGACCGCCACCCCGAGGTGTTCCGCGATGCCTCGCCGATCGCGCGGATTCATCCAGAAGCCCCGCCGTTCTTGGTGATTCACGGCAGCGGCGACACGGTGATACCGGTTGCGCAGGCACGCAGCTTCGTCGAGCGGCTTCGCTCGATTTCACGTTCGCTGGTCAGCTACGTGGAACTGCCCGGCGCCGGGCACGGTTTCGACATGACCGACGGGGCGCGCACCGGCGCGATGGGGACCGCGGTCGGGCTGTTTTTGGGGCAGGTCTATCGCAACCGGATGATCGCTGCCAAAGAGGTCATTTAGCCGCCGCCCGACTGTAGGGTCCCTCCCATGAGTGCCACGAGGGAGGCGCGCAGATGAAGCGGCTGAGCGGCTGGGACGCCGTACTGCTGTACAGCGAAGCACCGAATGTGCATATGCACACTCTGAAAGTCGCCGTGATCGAGCTGGACTCCGACCGTCGTGACTTCGACATCGACGCGTTCCGTCGGGTGATTCACAGTCGGCTCTACAAGCTCGAGCCGTTTAGCTATCAGCTGGTTGACATTCCGCTCAAGATGCATCATCCGATGTGGCGGGAGAATTGCGACGTCGACCTGACCTATCACGTGCGACCGTGGCGACTGCCCGAACCGGGCGGTCGTCGCGAACTGGACGAGGCGATCGGAGAGATCGCCAGCACTCCGCTGGACCGCAGCCACCCGTTGTGGGAGATGTACTTCGTCGAAGGGTTGGCCGACAACCGGATCGCGGTGGTCGGCAAGGTTCACCACGCGCTGGCCGACGGGGTCGCCGCGGCGAATCTGCTGGCGCGCGGCATGGATCTGGCGCCCGGGCCGCCGTCCGGCGAGACCCGGCATGCGCCCGATGCGGCGCCGTCGACCGGGGAGCTGGTGCGGTCGGCATTCGTTGACCACCTGCGGCATCTCCGGCGAATCCCTCGGACCGTCGGCTACACCGCGCAGGGGATCAACCGGGTGCGCCGCAGCACGCGCAAGCTCTCCCCCGAGCTGACCCGGCCGTTCACCCCGCCGCCAAGCTTTATGAATCACATGCTCACTCCTGAGCGCAGATTCGCGACCGCGACCCTGGCGCTCAGCGATGTCAAGGAGACGGGTAAAGCGCTCGGCGTCACGATCAACGACATGGTGCTGGCGCTGTCCGCGGGTGCGTTGCGCACACTGCTGCTGCGCTATGACGGCAACGCCGATCACCCGCTGCTGGCGTCGGTGCCGGTGAGCTTCGACTTCTCGCCGGACCGGGTGTCGGGGAACTTCTTCACCGGGATGCTGACGGCGTTGCCGACCGACGCCGACGACCCGTTGGAGCGGGTGCGGCGTTCTCACGACAACGCTGTCGACGCCAAGGAAAGCCACCACCTGCTCGGACCGGAGCTGATAAGCCGGTGGGCGGCCTATTTTCCGCCGGCGCCCGCGGAGGCCCTGTTTCGCTGGCTGGCCGATCGCGACGGCCAGAATAAGGTGCTCAACCTGCCGATCTCCAACGTTCCGGGTCCGCGTGAATACGGCCGGGTCGGCGGTGCATTGGTCACCGAAATCTACTCGGTGGGACCGCTGACCACAGGCAGCGGATTGAACATCACCGTGTGGAGTTATGTCGACCAGCTCAACGTGTCGGTGCTCACCGACGGCGTCACCCTCGACGACCCGCATGAGCTAACCGACGCCATCATCGATGAGCTCGTCGAAATCCGCCGCGCTGCAGGGCTTTCCGAGGCGCTGACGGTCATCGAAAGCGCGATGGCTCAGGCTTGACCACCGAGCCCAGCGGTGTTATCGGCGCGCTAGCCGATTACCGGGAGGCGACGCTCTTTGGCCAACCCGTCCAGCGCTTTTTGCATGACGCGACGGACATGAGCATCGACCGCATCGATGTCGGGCTGCTCGCCGAACTCGGCTGTCACGTCGATCGGGTCGAGCACCTGCATCACGATCTTGGTCGGCAGCGGCAGGTTGACCGGCACCACCGCAGACAGCCCGAACGGGAAGCCCACCGAGATCGGCAGGATCTTCACCCGCATCAGCTTGTCCAATCGCAGCGCCTTGGCCAGTCCCATGCCGCGGGACAGATAGAGCTGGCTTTCCTGACCGCCGATGGCGACGGTCGGCACGATGGGAACCCCGGCGTTCAGCGCGGCCCGCACGTAGCCGGTGCGCCCGTCGAAGTCGACGACGTTTTCCGCCAGCGTCGGCCGGTACACGTCATAGTCACCGCCGGGGAACACCACCACCACACCGCCGGACCGCAGCGCCTCGTCGGCATTTTCGTGGTTGGCGCGGATGAAGCCGGTACGGACGAAGAACTCGCCGGTGGGGCCGGTGAATATGATGTCGTGGCTCAGTGTGTAGACCGGCCGGTTGTAGCCGAACTTCTCGTAGAAACCGGTGGCGAACACCGGGATGTCCATCGCGAACAGTCCGCCGGAGTGGTTGGCCACCACCAGCGCGCCGCCCGGCGGAAATGAATCCAGCCCACGCACCTCGGCGCGGTGGTAGCCCTTGATGAGCGGACGGATCCAGCCCATCACACGTTCGGTGAACCCGGGATCCCACTTGGACGTCTCAGTCGGTTCGGTATCGATTCCGGTCACCGCGTTCCCCTGGGCTTGCAGCATGGATTTGGCTGCGATGTTAGCCCAGCCACGGCGGCTGGATACCATCTCCTCGACTACCCGTCGCGAATCAAAGGAGCGTCACACCGCCGTGAGCACTGAAGAAACCGCCAGCGAACCCGAAGTCCTCGTCGAACAGCGGGACCGGATTCTGATCATCACCATCAACCGGCCCAAGGCCAAGAACGCGGTCAACTCCGCGGTTTCCCATGGTCTGGCCGATGCGGTGGACCGGCTCGACGGAGACCCGGGCCTCTCGGTGGGCATCCTGACCGGCGCGGGCGGGACGTTCTGCGCAGGTATGGACCTCAAAGCCTTTGCCCGCGGTGAGGTTCCCATCGTCGAGGGCCGCGGCATGGGCTTCACCGAGCGCCCGCCGGTCAAGCCGCTGATCGCGGCGGTCGAAGGCTACGCGCTGGCCGGCGGCACCGAGTTGGCGCTGGCCACCGACCTGATCGTGGCATCCACCGACGCGGCGTTCGGCATTCCCGAGGTCAAACGCGGGCTGGTGGCCGGCGGCGGGGGACTGCTGCGGCTACCTGAGCGCATCCCGCCGGCGATCGCGATGGAGTTGGCGCTGACCGGGGAGAGCTTCACCGCTGAGCGGGCGCACGCACTCGGGATGGTCAATGTGCTCGCCGAGCCCGGCGGTGCACTGGACGCGGCGATCGCCCTGGCCGAGCGGATCACCGTCAACGGGCCGCTGGCCGTCGCCGCCACCAAGCGGATCATCGTCGAATCGCGCGGCTGGACCCCCGCCACCAGGTTCGCCGAACAGAACACGATCCTGATGCCGGTGTTCTCGTCCAACGACGCCAAGGAAGGCGCCATCGCGTTCGCCGAAAAGCGGCCGGCGCAATGGACCGGCACCTGAGCTCAGGCGGCCCGATCTTCCTCGGCGTCGGCGGCGCTGTCCTCGGCGGTGACGGGACCGGCCACCCCCGACGCGGCGTCGGTGGTGGGTAGCGGCGCCAGGCCCGGCTCCGGGGTGCGCAGCATCGTGGCTCGAGCTTCCAGCACGTGTCCGATGAAGAAGTCGTACAGCAGGATGCCTGCGACGGCACCGAACAGCGGGACGAATACCGGAATCCACCAGTAATTGGTCGTCTGCCCGTAGTTACCGGGCAACGCCAACTTTCCCCAACCCTCCAACCACGCGAACAGGCGCGGACCGAGTTCGCGGGCCGGATTGAGCGCGTACCCGGCGTTGGTGCCGTAGGAGCAGCCGATCACCGCGATGATGAAACCGATGAGCAACGGGGCCAAGTTGCCGGCCGGCGCCTGATTGCGGTTGTCGATCAACGCCGCGATCAGCAACACGAGGATCGCTGTACCGACAAGCTGGTCGACGACCGGTCCGAGGTAACCGCCGTGGAAATACTGGGCGGGGGAGGTGGCAAAAATCCCGTAGGTGTCCATCGAATGCGCCCGGGTCACATGGTTAGCGGCGTTGAGGCTGTCTATTGCGGGCCGGTAGACGGCGTAAACCATAGCGGCACCGCAAAAGGCGCCTGCGATCTGGGATACCCAGTAGGGGATCACGTTGCGCCAGTCGAACTTTCGCGCCACCGCGAAGGCCAGCGTCACCGCCGGATTGAAATGTGCACCGCTGATACCGCCGGAGACGTAGGCCGCCAGCATCACGGCGAACGCCCAGCCGAAAATGTTGATCAGCCAGTTGTCCGGGCCGAACGGTACGGTCTGCCTGCCGGAACCGGGCAGGCCGACCACGTTGACCGCGCACGTGCCGAGGCCGAGCAGCATCAGCACGAAGGTGCCGAAGAATTCCGCCAGCATCGCGCCCGCTATCCCGGCGCGCAGCCTGGTCCAGGTGCTGTGTTTGGGCAGTGTGTCTGGTGTGAAGGTCGTCAACGTGTTATCCCCGAACTCACTCGTCGTTGTTTGGACTACTCCTGGCGGCCTCGGATCGGGGTAACCCATAGGTTCGGGGGTAAACGCGACTGCGTTAGTGACGTCGGCCACGCCGCGGCGGCCCCGAACCGGCAGGTAGTCGCATCATCTAAACTGTGTTCTTGGCTCGGCATGACACTTCTGGCCAGCTTTGTAATGTGTGGACACCACAGAAAGTGCGAGCGTGAGTATTTCGCTACTTCTCGAGATGGCGACGTCGAACGATCCCGATCGGACCGCCGTCGTCTCAGGCGATGTCCGGCTGACGACCCAGCAGCTCAGCGATCTGGCCGACGGCGGCGCTGGCCTCATCGCGCGCTCGCAGGCATCGCACGTCGTCTATGTGGGCACCGGCGGCGCGATGCTTCCGCTGCTGATCTTCGCGTCGGCGCGGGCCGGGGTGGCGTTCACGCCGATCAACTACCGGTTGTCCGCCGAGGGCATCAAAACGCTGATCGCTCGGCTGCCCGACCCACTGGTGGTCATCGACCGCCGCTACCTCGACGAACTCGGTGGGCTGGTTGGGCCGGCGGGCCTTGAAACCGTAGCCAAGCAGGTCATCGTGTCCGACGAGTTTCTGGCGCAGGCCGGCGACGCCGAACCGGCCGCGGAGTTCGCCGACCCGGATTCGGTTGGCATCGTGCTGTTCACGTCGGGGACCACGTCGCAGCCCAAGGCCGTCGAGCTCACCCACAACAACCTGACCAGCTACGTCACCGGCACTGTCGAATTCGGGTCGGCCGAGCCGACCGATGCCGCGCTGATCTGTGTGCCGCCGTATCACATCGCGGGAGTCAGTGCGGCCCTGTCGAACCTGTACGCGGGACGCAAAATGGTCTACCTGCCCGTCTTCGATCCCGAGGAATGGGTGCGGCTGATCGATGCCGAACACGTCACCAGCGCAACCGTGGTGCCGACCATGCTCGACCGCATCGTCACCGTCTTGGAGCGTGGAGAACACCGGCTTGCGTCCCTGCGCAACCTGGCCTACGGCGGATCGAAGGTGGGTTTGCCGCTGGTCCGCAAAGCCCTTGAGCTGCTACCGGGCGTCGGGTTCGTCAACGCCTACGGATTGACGGAGACGAGTTCGACGATCGCCGTCCTGACTCCGGACGACCACCGTGAGGCGCACACCGCGTCGGACCCCGCCGTGGTTCGTCGGCTGGGTTCGGTCGGTCAACCGGTTCCGAGCATCGAGGTACAGATCCGCGACGGGAATGGCACAGTGCTGGGGCCCGGGGAGACCGGCGAGCTGTTTGTTCGTGGCGACCAGGTATCCGGCCGCTACACCGGGATCGGCTCGGTGCTGGACGCCGACGGGTGGTTTCCGACCAAGGACATCGCCACCCTCGACGAGGATGGCTACCTGTTCGTCACCGGACGCAGCGACGACACCATCATTCGGGGTGGTGAGAACATCGCACCCGCCGAACTGGAAGACGTGCTGGTCGAACACCCGCACGTCCGTCACGTCGCAGTGGTTGGCGTCGAGGATCCGCAGTGGGGCCAGGCGATCGTCGCGGTGGTGGTGCCGGCCGCCGGCATCGACCCTGACCCCGAGGAGCTGCGCGAGCATGTCCGCAAGAGCTTGCGGGGGTCGCGCACCCCTGACCGGGTAGTCTTTCGCGACGAGCTGCCCACCAACGCGACTGGCAAGGTGCTTCGCCGCGAAATCGTCGAAGAGCTCCGCGCCGCTCCGGCCGAGCAGTAATGAACCGAGGATCGAAATCATGATCAAGAACGGAACCCGTCTGGCCAGCCAGGTGTGCGACACCCAGGTGATCGTCGTGCGAAGCGCAGACAGCCTCGACGACCTGCGCTGCGGCGGCGCACCGATGGTGGAGTTGGGGGCGGAGCGTTCGGGTGAGCTGGATCCGGCATTCGCCGAAGGCAGCGTGATGGGCAAGCGTTACGTGGACGAGACCGGTGCCGAGGTGCTGGTCACCAAGGCCGGTGCCGGAACGCTGGCGGTCGGCGAGACCGCACTGAGTCTCAAGGAAGCCAAGCCGCTGCCGGCCAGCGACTAGTTGGTCGGGCTCTCGGACAGCCCGTTGCGGCGGACGAATTCCCTTGCCTTGACCAGGAATTGGAGCTGTTCGTAGACCGTGCGCAGCGGTTCGCTGCTGCGGGTGGATCGGCACAGCACAACAGCGCCTTCCAGCGCCGCGATCGACACCACCGCCAACGAGTCAGCGTCCGACTCGAGCAAGCCGTCGGCGACGAATGCCCACGTCAGCGCCGTGCGCCAGTGTGCGAAGATCCGGCCCGCCTCAGCGGACAACCGGACTTCATCGTCGGCCGAACCGATCGCCGCGGCGACCACCGGGCAGCCGGCGCTGAAGTCGCTATCCGCGAGCACACGTTCCCAGAATTCGACGAATTGCCGCAGCAGCACCTTGGCGCCGCGGCCGGCGGCGTCGTCAATATCGGCGGTGATTGCATCCCCGGCGTATTGCAGAGCCTCCGCGAGGATCTGGTTGCGCCCGTCGGGAAAGTGGTAGTAGACCGAGCCGCGGGGCGCACCGCTGCGGATGAGCACCTCGTCGATCGTCACGCCTGCGGCGCCGCGTTCCCGCATCACCTCAGCGGCACTGATCAGCATCTTGGTCCGGGTATCGCCGCGCTTCCTGCGGGCATGTGTAGCTAACGACATGGTCGTCTTGGTCCTTTGCCGCCCGACCGTCAGGCCGCGTTGGGGCTGCGAAGCTGCGGAATCCGCCACTGGATCGTCCGCGGATTGAATCGCACCCGCAGCGGCTTGCGGCGTAGACCGGCCAATTCGCCGCTCAAGCGGTAGCCGGCGACGTTGAGTTCGACGATCAGCATGATCTTCTCCTGGGCTGTTGCCCTCATCTGCCGGGTCGGCCGACACATGATTATGGACTAGACCATATAAGACGTGCGTCCATCAGGCAAATGGAGCCGCTTTGACGTCGTCAGATGGGGTGAAGGGGGGATCTTGTGCCGCAGCCAGGGCGGGCCCGATTCAGTATTATGCCTTATTGCATACACACCTCGTGCGCGTTGATTGGCCGTTGCGGCATCGTCGGCGGGCTAGGCTCGGCGCAGCCGATCCGGGAGGCGTAGTTATGAGCCACTACAGAAGCAACGTCCGCGACCTGGAGTTCAACCTCTTCGAAACGCTGGCTTTGGACGAGCTCCTCGCCGACGAGGCATTCGGAGATCTAGACGGCGACTCGGTGCGGCAGATGCTGTCCGAGGCCGCCCGGCTGGCCGAGGGCCCCGTGGCTGAGTCGTTCGTCGACGGCGATCGCCATCCACCGACATTCGACCCCGACACCCATGTCGTCACTCTGCCCGAGCCGTTCAAGAAGTCGCTGCACGCGTGGCGGGAGGGTGAGTGGTTCAGGGTCGGGCTCGAGGAAGCCGTCGGTGGGGTGCCGGCCCCGTCGATGGTGCAATGGGCGGTCAACGAGCTGGTCCTCGGCGCCAACCCTGCCGTGTTCATGTACATGGCCGGTCCGGTTCTCGCCAACATCCTCTATGGGATCGGCAATGACCAACAACGGCACTGGGCATCGTTGGCGATCGAGCGCAATTGGGGCGCAACGATGGTGCTCACCGAACCCGACGCCGGTTCCGACGTCGGTGCCGGCCGGACTAAAGCGACCGACCAGGGTGACGGTACGTGGCACATCGACGGCGTCAAGCGGTTCATCACCAGCGGCGACAGCGACGACGTATTCGAGAACATCCTGCACATGGTGCTGGCCCGGCCCGAGGGTGCTGGGCCTGGAACCAAGGGGCTGAGTCTCTTCCTGGTACCCAAGTTCCTGCTCGACCCGAAAACCGGCGAGCCGGGGGAGCGCAACGGCGTATTCGTCACCGGGCTGGAACACAAGATGGGCCTGAAGGTCTCGGCCACTTGTGAATTGACGTTCGGCCAGCACGGTGTCCCCGCCATCGGCTGGTTGGTCGGCGACAGCCACCGTGGGATCTCCCAGATGTTCAAGATCATCGAGTATGCCCGAATGATGGTGGGCACCAAAGCTATTGCGACCTTGTCGACTGGCTATCTGAACGCGTTGGACTACGCCAAGTCTCGGGTCCAGGGAGCCGACCTCACCCACATGACCGAGAAGGCAGCGCCGCGGGTCACCATCATTCACCATCCCGATGTGCGGCGGGCGTTGATGACGCAGAAGGCGTACGCCGAAGGGCTGCGCGCGCTGTATCTCTTCACCGCGGCCCATCAGGACGCCGCAGCCGCCGCCGTGGTGTCCGGCGCTGACGCTGAGTTGGCTGAGCGGATCAACGATCTGCTGTTGCCGATCGTGAAAGGCGTTGGCTCCGAACGGGCCTATCAATGCCTCACCGAATCCCTGCAGACGCTGGGCGGGTCCGGCTTCCTGCAGGACTACCCCATGGAGCAGTACATTCGTGATGCCAAGATCGACAGCCTCTACGAAGGCACCACCGCGATTCAGGCGCAGGACTTCTTCTTTCGCAAAATCGTCCGCGACCAGGGTGGGGCGCTGCACCATCTGATCACTCAGATCGAGACGTTCCTCGACGGCGACGACGCCCGCCCCGAACTCGCCGAGGCGCGCTCGCAGCTGGCCACCGCACTCGACGACCTGCAGGGCTGGGTCAACACCATGACCGGGTATCTGGTCGATGCTCAGCAGAGTCCCGGCGAGCTCTACCGGGTGGGTCTGGAGTCGGTGCCCTTCCTGCTCGCGGTCGGTGATCTGCTGATCGGCTGGCTGCTGCTTCGGCAGGCGGAGATCGCGCTGGCAGCTCTGGACGGCGGTCCGGCGCCGGCCGACGCTGCCTTCTACGCCGGAAAGGTGGCGACCGCAAAGTTTTTCGTCAAGAACGTGCTGCCGCGGTTGACCGCTGAGCGCGAGATCGCGGCGAACGTCGATCTCGCGGTCATGCAGCTGCGCGAAGAGGCGTTCTGAGGCTCGAGTGTGCGGCTAGACGCACACTCGCGAGCAGGCGGCGCTAGGCGTCGACGGTGTAGCCCATCGGCATCAGCACGCTCTTCTGTTGGGTGAAGTGCTCGACGCCCTCGGGCCCGTTCTCGCGGCCGATGCCGGAGTTCTTGTAGCCGCCGAACGGACAGCACGGATCGAAGGCGTACCAGTTGATGGCGTACGTCCCGGTGCGAATCTGCTCGGAGATCTCGATGCCGTGGGGCACGTTGGTGGTCCACACGCTGCCGGCCAATCCATACGCTGAATCGTTGGCGATCTCGATCGCGTCCTCTTCGGTGTCGTAGGGGATGATGCTGAGCACCGGCCCGAAGATCTCCTCTTGGGCGATCGTCATCTTGTTGTCGACATCGGCGAACACCGTGGGCTGCACGAAGAAGCCGGAATCCAGGCCCTCGGGGCGTCCGCCACCGCACACCAGCCGCGCACCCTCTTCGACGCCTTTGGCGATGTAGCCCTCGACCCGGGCCCGCTGCTTCTCCGAAATCAGCGACCCAACCTGGGCGGCCGGGTCCGAGGGCAGTCCAACCGGCAGAGCCTGTGCGAAAGCGCTTACCGCATCCACGATTTCGTCGTACCGAGAGCGGGGGGCCAGGATCCGGGTCTGGGCCACACAGGCCTGCCCAGTATTCATGATCCCGGAGAACACCAACATGGGGATCGAGGAGGCCAGGTCGACGTCGTCGAGGAGGATGGCCGCCGACTTTCCACCGAGCTCCAGGGTGCACGGTTTGAGCAATTCCGCGGCGCGCTTGCCGATCTCCTTGCCGACGGCCGAGCTGCCGGTGAACGAGAAGATGTCGACGTCGGGGTTGGACGTCAGCGCCTGTCCGGTTTCGACGCCGCCCGGAACAATCGACAGCACACCCTCGGGCAGACCGGCCTCGGCAAACGCCTCCGCCAAAGCATTTGCGCTCAAAGGTGTTTCGGCGGCCGGCTTGAGCACCACCGTGCAGCCGGCCAGCAGTGCGGGGCCCAGCTTGTTGATCGCCAGGAACAGCGGCACATTCCAGGCCACGATTGCGCCCACCACGCCGAGCGGCTCACGATGGACGATGGTCTGCCCGTAGCCGCCGTTGCGGATCTCCTGCCATTTGACCTGATCGACGGCGGGGCCGGCGAAGAAGTTCAGGCACCCAATCCCACTCATCCACTGCATCGTCTCGACGCTGAGGGGCGGCTGACCGGTTTCGTCGCCGAGGAGCTTGACTAACACGTCTTTACGCTCCTCGAGCACCTTCAAAGCGTTGGCGATGACGGCCGCGCGCTCTTTAGGCGGCGTCGAGGGCCACGGGCCGTGGTCGAATGCCTTGCGGGCCGAGGCGACCGCCGCATCGACGTCGGCTGCCGCCGCCAGTGGGACCTTGCCGACGTACTCGCCGGTTGCCGGGCAGTGCACCTCGATGACTTCGGACGTCGACGGCTCGGTCCACTTGCCGCCGATGAAAAGCTTGTCGTATTCGGTCTTGGCATCGTCGCTCATGGCCGCCACCATACCCAAGGCGATGCGAAATTAGAACATGTTCCATTACCGCGGCCTCAGCACGAGCACCAGATTGCTCACCAAGAATTCGCGCACCACCGGCACCGTCCTCAGCCACCACGCCCAACGCGGGTGATAGCGGGGAAATGCGGCCACCAGGGCACCGGTGCTCGCGGCCCAGTCCAACCCCTCGGCGGCAGACACCGCGAACAACGACGACCCATAGTTGTTCTTGGCCGGATGGCCGTGCTTGCGGGCGTAGCGCTCGGCGGCGCGGGCGCCGCCTAGGTAATGCGACAGGCCCATCTCGTGGCCGCCGAACGGACCCAGCCAGACGGTGTACGACAGCACCACCAGTCCGCCCGGCTTGGTGACCCGCAGCATCTCACTGCCGAGCCGCCAGGGCCGTGGCACATGCTCGGCGACGTTCGACGACAGGCAGATGTCCACGCTGTCGTCGGCGAAGGGCAACGCCATACCCGACGCGCGGACGAACGTTCCGGCCCCACGCGCCAACACCCCTGCGGCGGCGTGCATTTCACTCGCGTCCGGTTCGACGCCGATGTACCGAAGCCCGGCGTCGGTAAAGGCTGTCGCGAAGTAGCCGGGTCCGCCACCGACGTCGAGCAGGCTGCGGCCGACCGGGCGTTCGCCGTGGATGCCTTGCCACAGGGCGCCGACCATCTCCACGGTGTCGGACGCCAACGCGCCGTAGAACCTGGCTGGGTCGCGCTGTTCGTAACGGAATTCCGAGAGCAGTCGCACTGATCGGCGCAGGGTCGCCCGCTGCGCAAACAGATCAGTCACGGCCACCGGCCAACACTAAGGCAGCTTTCGTGGCGCGCATCGTCGTCCGGCTAGGTTGATTGCCGGGCTCCTCGGCTCGCCGCTTTCGCGGCGCGCATCGTCGCCCGGCTAGGCTGGCAAACGATGTCTGACCTTCGCTCCGTCTTGCTGCTGTGCTGGCGTGACACTGGGCACCCTCAGGGCGGTGGCAGTGAAACCTACCTTCAGCGCATCGGCGCGCAATTGGCCGCCGCCGGCGTCGCGGTCACGTTACGCACTGCTCGCTACCCCGGCGCGACGCGACGAGAAATGGTCGACGGCGTTCGGATCAGCCGCGCGGGCGGGCGGTACTCGGTATACGTATGGGCGCTGTTGGCGATGGCGGCGGCTAGGTTCGGGATGGGACCATTGCGGGGGATTCGGCCGGACGCGGTGGTCGATACCCAGAACGGCTTGCCCTTCATGGCCCGGCTGATCTACGGCCGCCGGGTCGCGGTGCTGGTACACCACTGCCATCGGGAGCAGTGGCCGGTGGCCGGCCCGGTGTTGGGCCGACTTGGCTGGTTCGTCGAATCATGGTTATCGCCAAAGTTGCACCGCGACAACCAGTACGTAACGGTGTCACTGCCGTCGGCCCGCGACTTGGTCGGCCTTGGTGTCGGCAATGAACGAATTGCTTTGGTAAGAAATGGACTTGACGAGGCGCCCGGGCCGTCGCTGGATGGCCCACGCGCGCCCACGCCGCGCGTGCTGGTGTTGTCGCGGCTGGTGCCGCACAAGCAGATCGAAGACGCATTGGCCGCTGTGGCGCAGCTGCGGTCGTCGATACCCGACCTGCACCTAGACATTTTGGGCGGCGGATGGTGGCGTCAGCGCTTGGTTGCCCGTGCAGAGCGGCTGGGGATCATTGACGCGGTGACGTTTCACGGCCACATCGATGACGTCACCAAACACCGTGTCATGCAACAGTCGTGGGTGCATGTGCTGCCGTCCCGCAAAGAAGGCTGGGGTCTGGCGGTCATCGAGGCGGCCCAACATGCGGTGCCGACCATCGGTTACCGATCATCGGGCGGCCTGGCCGACTCGATCATCGACGGGGTGACCGGCATGCTGGTCGACAATCGCGCTGAATTGGTGAACCGACTTCAGCAACTGCTCGCCGACCCGGTGCTGCGCGACCAACTCGGCGCCAAAGCGCAGGCCCGCAGTGCCGAGTTCTCTTGGCCGCAAAGCGCGGACGCGATGCGCACGGTACTGGAGTCGGTCGTCGCAGGTGAGCGGGTCAGCGGCGTGGTGTGATTGTGCACCGCAGCTGACAGGCCGGAACGGGAGGACAGGTGGGGACGCAGCGTCTCTTTCTCGCAGGATCCTTGGCCGCGGCCAACATCTTCTTGACGGCTGCGATCATTGCGGTGATCTGGCGGGCCGCCAGCGGCAGGCTTCAACGTAATCAAACGACCGGAATTCGCATTCCGTCCACGATGCGCAGCGACGAGGCATGGAAGGCCGGCCACCGCGCCGCACTGCGCCTGACACCACTGTATCTGGCGGTCTTAGCGGGCACGTTGATCGCGCTGGTCGTCGGGGCGCTGCGCGCCTCGACGATGGCTATTAATCTCGCCGGAATCGGCGGTGCGGTGATATGGCTCGCTGTTGTGTCGGTGAGCGCGATCGTCGCCGGCCGCGCCGCGAAGTCGGCCGAAGACCGAACGGACGGCGGCTAAGGCCTCGGCACGGACCGACGACGCGCGGCGGCCACCGCCATCCCGACGGCCGCGCCGACCAGCATCGCCAACCACGCCAGGTGAGCGACGACAGCCACTGCCCGCCGACGTGGCGACGCCCCGGCGGTGTCGCCACCAACCCGATACAGCATCAGGTCCCGGCCGCGGTATGCCACCGGCAATCGCTCGAATGTCTTTGCCGCCGAGCCCATATCGCCGGGTGTGCCTAGCTCGACCACCAGCCATCCCACGCCCGCGCGCCGAACGGCCTGCGGATCGGCGCCCGCCAACAGCAACCGCTGTACAGCGCGGGCCCGGTTTCCCTCGCCGAGGATCGTCGCTCCCGAAATGGTCAGGTCGCCAGTCGTCAGAACATCAGCGCGTAGCCAACGCGGCAGCGGATCCAATATCGGGACCGGCCCAGACCAGGCGAAGCGACGCATGATGCCGGCCGGTAACACCGCGACTTCTGCGGGCGCGCTGTTGATGGTCGCCGCGACGGTCGTCCAGTCGCTCGGGTAGCGCGCCGGTTCGAGTTTCCCGCCGACACCCCAAGCCATGTCGGGAAGGGACAGCACCAGTGCGACGCAACACACCACCGCAGGGCCCATTGGCCCTGAAAAACCCAGCCAGCGCCGCAATGTCAGCACCGCACCCGCACCGGCCAGGGCGTAGCCGGGCATCGCCAATGCGACCCACTTCTGGCCGTCGCGCAGCACGCCCATGCCGGGTGCGGCGTCGACAACGTTGTGCAGCAAGGCGATTCCCGGGCCGGTGGCCAGCGCAGCGGATAGCAACACGGAGGCCAGCGCCAGCACCACCAGCGGCGCGGCAGCACGGTGACGCGCCACCGCGATGAGCCCGGTGGCCACCACCGCAAGCAATACCACCGCCGATACGACGGCGAAAAGCGTTGTCCGCGAGGCCGGTACCGCTTCGCTGTTCCAGATGCCTCCCAGGCTGGCCAGGCTGCCCAGGGTGGCCAGACCAGGTTCGGCGCGGGCCGTGAACGCAGCGACATCGGGGACGCGCGCCCAGATATGGTCCGCCGACGACAAGCCCAGGATCGCCGCCGTCAACCACGGCAGCGCCGCCACCAGGCCGTCGGCCACTGTGACGGCGGCGCACAGCCAGCGCGGTCTAGGCGCCCCCGGGCCCTCAACAGGCGCTGCCACGCACACCAATCCGACCGTGACGGCAAGGATCAGCCCGGTGGGAGTCAGGCCGGCCAACGCGATCCAGAACGCCAAACTGAAAAGGCTTGGCCAGGTAGCACTGTCGGTCGACCGCAGCGTCAGCATCGTCGTCGCCACCCACGGCAGGCACCCGTAACCGAGCAGCAGACTCCAATGCCCTTGCAGGAGCCGTTCACCGACGTACGGATTCCAGATCGCCAGCGTGATCGCCACGAATTGGCCGCCGATACCGGACTCTGGCAACACATTTGCGACAAGTCGAGCCGCACCCCAGCCCGCCAGCCACAGTGCGACGACGAGCACGGCCTTCACCACGATGCCGCCGTCGACGCAGTGCGAGGCCAACGCGACCGCGAAGTCCTGCGGCGTTGCCCGTGGAGCCGCGACCAGTCCGAGGGCGCTATCGGACAGATACGACCGCGGCGTGGACACCGCATCGCGCTGCAGCAGATAGCCGGGGCGCAGCAGCGGCGCCACGACCGCCAGCGTCAACGCCAGTGCGTATCCGGGACCGGAGCACCGCACCGTCCAGTGGGGTACCGCCCGCACGCGCCGGACTAGCTAGGAGCGGTCGGGTGGAGCCGACGTCGAAGGCCCGCCCGAACTCGACGGGTCCTGACCCTGCTCTCGCTGCACCTCATTGGGCGGTGTCGGAAGCTTCTCCGTCACAGCTTCGGCTCCGGGCACTCGCTCGACCGGCGGCTCGCCGCGACCGAAGAAACCATGGTCGGCCGTGTCCACGCCCGGGTCGTGCAACGCGGTCTCGGTCCGCAAGCTGAATGAACCGAGCAGCAGCCCGCCGATCAACGCGATCACCCCTGAGGCGGTGAAGGTAATCGGCAGCACCCGCGACCACAACGCCAACCGGTCGCGTTCATTGCGCGCGGCATTGACCTGCGACTCGACGGTCGCTTCGTTGGTGGTGATTTTGTAGTCGACCAGGGTCACTTCTGGCTTCAGCGCATCGCGGGCGTAGTAGTGATTGGCGTGATCCTCTTGTTTGACGATCGTCCCCGACTCCGGGTCCACCCAGAAGGTCCGCTGCGCTGCGTAGTAGCGGGTCATGGTGATCTTTTCGTCCGGGTCGCCGGGCACGTCCCACATTGACGCGGGCGCGGTGACCTTGCTGTCGGCGTCGTCGGCGTACAGCGAGGGGTACCTGATCGGCTCGGTCAACTTGCCGTCGGCGTCGTAGCCGACGTCCTGAGTGAATTTGTAGGCGGTCAAACCGTTGACGTCTTCTTCACCGGTGTAGTTGGCGTCGAACGCTTTCTGCGCGATCGGGTCGAAGTACGGGTAGGTGCGCTTCTCGGTGTGGAACGGAAACCGGTAGGACAACCCGTCGTGCGGCAAGGCGATGTTGGTGGGCGGGTTTTCCTCGTTGAACCCGCGCGGCTTTTGCACGGCGCCGCCGGGATGGCTGTCATCGGACACCGCTGACGCGGTTTTGCGGTTCAGGGTGACGGTGTCGACCAGGGCCAGCAGCAGGCCGGAATCCTTTTGCTTGTCGCTGCGTCGAACCGAGGTGCCCACTTGCAGCGTGACAACGTCGGCGTTGGCCGGTGACTCGATGTCGATCTGCTGCTGGGATACCAGCGGGACGTTCTTGTTGACGACGAGCTTCTGGCTGCTCATCGACGCGGGATCCATCGCCGTCCCGCTGCCGTCACTGATCAGGGTGGCATCCAGATCGAGCGGGATCTTGGTGATCCTGCTGCTGGTGTAGGTCGACAACAGTAAGGCGGCGATCAGCAATGCGGCGCCGAGTCCCATGATCCCGCATGCGGCCATCCGCAACATGACTGCTCGGTTCACGTCGCCGTGACCTCCTTGTGGTCTCGTTGGGTTCAGGCCAGCAAACCCGTTCCACCTCGAACCCCCGCGACCTGGGGTTCTACTCGCGTGCGGCGCTGCAGCTAAGCAAAACTCGTTCGACCCTAACAGCAATATCTAAGGTGGCGTTTTATGTCCCCAGGGTGCGCAAATCGGGTGTACCCACGCTGCCGGGCACGCCGTGCAGGGCAGACTGGCGTGATGCGCGCCGACGACGATGCAGTGGGGGCACGCCCCCTCGCCGCTTCGCGGCTGGGGGGACCCCCACCCGCTTGCGAGGCAGAGCGGCGCAGGTGATGACCGCCGACGCAGAGCAGGTGGGTGGCACCCGCAGCTTCCTGCCCGCCGTGGAAGGTATGCGCGCATGCGCGGCGATCGGCGTCGTCATCACCCACGCGGCGTTCGAGACCGGGCACTCCAGCGGCTTCGACGGTCGGCTGTTCGGCCGTTTCGATCTGGCGGTGGCGGTGTTCTTCGCGTTGTCGGGTTTTTTGCTGTGGCGCAGCCATGCCGCGGCGGCGCGCGCGCTGGCGTCGCGGCCGTCCACCGGTCACTATCTGCGATCGCGGGTGGTTCGCATCATGCCGGCCTACCTGGTCGCCGTCGTAGTGATCCTGACCCTGCTGCCGGACGGCAATCACCCGAATCTGACCGTGTGGCTGGCCAACCTGTCGCTGACCCAGGTGTACGTGCCGCTGACGTTGACCGCCGGCCTGACCCAGATGTGGAGCCTGTCGGTCGAGGTCAGTTTTTACCTGGCGCTGCCGATCCTTGCGATGCTGGCTGCCCGGCTACCGGTCCGCGGCCGGGTGCCGGCGATCGCCGCTGTGGCTGTCGTCAGCTGGTTCTGGGGCTGGATTCCGTTCGCCGCTCCGGCCGGGCTCAATCCGTTGACCTGGCCGCCGGCATTCTTCTCCTGGTTCGCGGCGGGCATGCTGCTCGCCGAGTGGGTGCACAGCCCGCTCGGCTGGCCACATCGGCTGGCACGACATCGGGTGCCGGTGGCTCTTGTCGTGGTCGTGGCCTATCTGGTCGCCGCCTCGCCACTGGCCGGGCCCGCCGGTTTGGTCCCGAGCAGTGCCGCACAGTTCACTGTGAAGACCGCGATGGGTGCGTTGGTGGCGGTGGGCCTGGTGGCGCCGTTGGTATTGGACCGGGTTGACGACACTCATCGGCTACTGGGCAGCGCCCCAATGGTGACGCTGGGACGCTGGTCCTACGGGATCTTCATCTGGCATCTGGCCGCGCTGACGATGGTGTTCCCGGTGCTCGGTCAATTCCCATTCCGGGGCCACCTGCCCGAGGTGCTGGCGCTGACGTTGGTCTTCAGCATCGCCATCGCCGCCGTGAGTTATGCGCTCGTCGAGTCACCGTGTCGGGAAGCGTTGCGAGGCTGGGAATCCCGCAGGAAGCAACCGTCCGCCGCGGGACGCGACGGACCGGTCAGCCGGCGTCAAGAAGACGCAGTCGCGCCATGACTTGCGCGCGCACCGCTGAGCGACGTGCCTTTCCGGCGTCGTCGCGCAGCGGGGTGTCGACGAACTCGACGGTCGCCGGCACCTTGTAACCGGCGATACGGTCGTGCAAGAACGCTCGCACCGTCTGCTCATCCAGCACGGAGCCGGCCTGAACCAACGCGTGCGGCACCTGCCCGAGATCCTCGTGGGGTACACCAACAACTAGGCAGGACAACACATCCGGATGCTCAGCGAGGGCATTCTCGATCTCGGCCGGGTAGACGTTGCGGCCGCCGACAGTGAACATGTCCACCCGGCGATCCCAAATGTAGAGAAACCCGTCGGCGTCGAAGTAGCCGAGATCGCCCAACGAATCCCAGCCGTCGCGGGATTTCGCGGTGGCGCCGACGTAGCGATAGGTGGGTGCGCTGCCCGGGCTGGGCCGCATGTAGATCTCACCGACCTCGCCGGACGGACACGGGTTGCCGTCGTCGTCGAGCACTTTCATCTCGCCGGCGACGACAACGCCGACCGAGCCGCGGTGGGTCAGCCACTGGTCACCGGAGATGAAGGTCAACGCCTGTAATTCGGTGCCGCCGTAGAGCTCCCAGACCTTTTCCGGGCCAAGGATATCGATCCAGGCTTGCTTGACGGCAGGCGGGCACGGCGCACCCAGGTGCCAGAACCGCCGAATCGAGGACAGGTCATAGGAATCCGGATCGGCGTGATATACCGGCAGCGTCCGCTGCATGATGGTCGGCACCGTCGTCAAGAAGGTGACGCCGTGCTCGGTGATCAAGCGGAGAAACTGCTGCGGCTCGAACCGGCTCATCAACACCAGGTGATGGCGCATCAGCAACGCGATGGTCGCGGTGGTGAAACCGGTGTTGTGCGACAGCGGAACCGGCATCAGAGTGGTGTCGCCCTCTTGCGCCCCCAGCGGATAGCCGATCGCGGCGGGGATACGGCTGTCGCCGCCGGACTCGATGAGCTTGGGCCGACCCGTGCTGCCGCCGGAGCCCATCGCCTTCCACACCGGCGACACCGCCTCGGGTAGCGGCTCGCCGGACAGCTTCGTATCGGGCGTGAAACCAGCAGGCACGCTTGCTATCTCGGCATGCTCGCGACCCACCAGCAGCTTCGGCGGCCGCAACTCCAGCAGGCCCTGCAGCTCTGCGTTCGGCAGCCGTGCCGACAGCGGCTGGGGCACCGCGCCCAGCTTCCAGCACGCCACCGCGGCCTGAATCCACTCGATCGAGTTGGGCAGCACCATGGTCACGTAGTCGCCGACCCCTACGCCGCGCTCGGCGTAGGCGCGTGCCAACCGGTTTGTCGAATGGTCGAGTTCACCGCGGGTGAGCGTGCGCCCGTCGCACGTGACGGCCGGCTCGTCGGGTGCGAGCGCGGCCAGCGCGGAGATCTGGGTGCCGATCGGCGGTACCGGTTCGGTCACGAGTAGGGGCCATGTCGCTCGAAAATGCGGCGCGGATTGTCGACCAGCATCGTGTGCAACTGCTCGTCGGTCACACCACGTTTTTTCAGCGCGGGGATGACGTCGTTGTGGATGTGGAGGTAATGCCAGTTCGGCGCGGCCACCGGCAACAGTTCTTCGGGCAGGGCGTCGAAATAGCAGTTGGCGTCGTGCGAGAGCACCATCTTGTCGGCGTGGCCGCGCTCGCACATCTTCGCCACGATGTCGACGCGCTCCTCGAACGGCAGGATCACGTCGATACCGAACCGGTCCATCCCGAGGTAGGAGCCGGCGGCGATGAGCTCCTCGAGATAGCCGACGTCAGTGCTGTCCCCGGAGTGGCCGATGATCACCCGGCTCAGGTCGACGCCTTCTTCTTCGAAGATGCGTTGCTGTTCGAGTCCTCGCCGCAGGCCCGCGTGGGTGTGGGTGGAAATCGGCACCCCGGTCAGCTTGTGCGCCTGGGCGACCGCGCGCAGCACTCGCTCCACACCGGGGGTGATGCCCGGTTCGTCGGTGGCGCACTTGAGGATCCCGGCCTTGATGCCGGTGTCGGCGATGCCCTGCTCGATGTCGCGGACGAACATCTCGGTCATGATCTCCGGCCCGCCGAGTTGCGCGCCCGGGCCCAGGTAATGGAAGCAGAACGGCACGTCGTTGTAGGTGTAGAGGCCGGTCGCGACGACGATGTTCAGGTCGGTTTCCGCGGCGACACGGGCGATGCGGGGGATGTAGCGGCCCAGCCCGATCACGGTGAGGTCGACGATGGTGTCCACGCCGCGGGACTTCAACTCGTTGAGCCGATCGATGGCATCGGCCACCCGTTGCTCCTCGTCACCCCATGCTTCCGGGTAGTTCAACGCCACCTCGGTGGTCATGATGAACACGTGCTCGTGCATGAGCGTGACGCCGATATCAGCAGTATTGACAGGTCCCTGAGCGGTATTCAGTAACGACACGTAGCCGATGCTAAGGCTCCGACGCCGTCGGTTAGTCGAGATCGAAGAGACCGGTTAACTTGGCTTCCGGACGTCGATCAGTACCCGCGAGCTGTGCGTCACGAAAGATCTCTCGGCTTCGATCTGCTGATGCATACGCCGCAGCCGATCGCGGTATTTGGTGACGGTGAAGTCCGGGACGACCCAACTCAACCGGCGGAGGAAGTAGACCGCTGCGCCGACGTCAAAGAACTCCAGCTTTATCTGCTCATGGCGAAGATCCGTGACGTCGAGTCCGGCCGCAGCGACTTGTGCGCTGACCGTGTCCGGGTTCAGCTGTCCACGAATCTGCCGCTGCGGTTGCGGCCCGACAAAGTACTCGATCAGTGTCCGGAGATAGATGACGCCGACGTGCTGGGCAAAGTAGGCACCCCCCGGTTTGAGCACCCGGGCTATCTCGTCCCACCACACGGCTGACGGATGCCGACTGGTCACCAGATCGAATGCCGAGTCGGCGAACGGTAGCGGCGGCTGGTCTCCGGTGACGACCACGACCACACCCAGCGGGTGCAGTAGCTGGGTGGCCGGGCCGATGTTCGGCGGCCACGGCTCGGTGGCCGCCATCGTCGCGGGAAAGGGACCGGCCCCGGCTAGCACCTCGCCACCGCCGGTGTAGAGGTCCAGCGCAGATGCCACCTCCGCCAGCCGAGCACGCAGCAGTCGTTGGTATCCCCATGACGGCCGCTCTTCGGTGGCCCTGCCGACGAGCCAGGAAAAGTCCCACCCCGCGACCGATACCGAATCGGCCTCGGCGATCAGTTCGTCGAATGTGCGCGGCATCGGAGGTGCCGCCTCAGGACGCGAGGTTCGACGTGCAGTACCCCATTGTGTTCCTCCTTGCCGTCGCAGTATGTCGGGAAGCGCCTTCTCACAACGCTATTTCGGCGGTTTCCGGCCGTCGGGAAACCACTGGTGGCGACGTGGCACAAGTGCACGACAGCGCCGGGCGGCAACCCAGACCTTGAGAAGTGACCTGGCTCACAGTAGAATGACCGGTGGTCATCCAGTGGAGGGGGACTGATGCCGACGGTGACGTGGGCCCGCGTCGATCCCGCGCGGCGCGCAGCGGTGGTGGAGGCTGCCGAGGCGGAGTTCGGGGCGCACGGGTTCTCTGGCGGCAGCCTCAACGTCATCGCCCGGCGTGCGGGCGTGGCCAAAGGGAGCCTGTTCCAATACTTTGCCGACAAGCGTGACCTGTACGCGTTCATCGCCGACGTCGTGAGCCAGCGAGTGCGGACGTACATGGAAGACCGCATCCGCCAGCTCGATCCGAGCCGACCGTTTTTCGACTTCCTGACCGACTGGCTCGATGTGTGGGTCGCCTATTTCGCCGACCACCCGCATGAACGCGCGGTACATGCGGCGGCGAGCCTGGAGGTCGACACCGATGCCCGCATCAGCGTGCGCAGCGTCATCCACCGCCACTACCTCGAAGTGCTGCGGCCTTTGGTGCGTGACGCCCAGGTCCGCGGCGACTTCCGCAAGGACGCCGACATCGACGCGCTGCTGTCGTTGCTGATGTTGATCTTTCCGCACCTGGCGCTGGCGCCGTACATGCGCGGACTGGATCCGGTCCTCGGGCTCGACGACCCCACTCCAGACCAGCCGGCGCTGGCGGTACGCCGGCTGGTCAGCGTGCTGTCCGCAGCATTCTCCGAATCTCCGTCGACAGCAAAACAATTCAGCCGCAAAAGATCTGAGGAGGTCACATGACACGGACACAACTAGGCTCGCTCGCGGCGGGCGGGCTCAACTGGGACAGCCTGCCCCTGAAGTTGTTCGCCGGTGGCAACGCGAAGTTCTGGAATCCCGCCGACATCGACTTCTCCCGCGACCGGGCGGACTGGGAGCGGCTGACGGACGACGAACGCCACTACGCCACCCGGCTGTGCGCCGAGTTCATCGCCGGCGAGGAATCGGTGACCCAGGACATCCAGCCGTTCATGTCCGCGATGCGCGCCGAGGGGCGGCTCGGCGACGAGATGTACCTCACGCAGTTCGCCTTCGAGGAGGCCAAGCACGTCCAGGTATTCCGCATGTGGCTCGACGCCGTCGGCGTCACCGACGACCTGCATCCCTATCTCGAGGACGTGCCCACCTACCGCAGGATCTTTTACGAGGAGTTACCCGACAGCCTCAGCACGCTGGAGACCGACGCCTCGCCGGCCGCCCAGATCCGCGCGTCTGTCACCTATAACCACATCGTCGAAGGCATGTTGGCGCTGACCGGCTATTTCGGCTGGCACAAGATCTGCGTGGAACGCGGCATTCTGCCTGGCATGCAGGAGCTGGTCCGCCGCATCGGCGACGACGAGCGGCGCCACATGGCATGGGGCACTTTCACCTGTAGGCGCCACGTCGCCGCCGACGACGCCAACTGGGGTGTCTTCGAAAGCCGCATGAACGAGCTCATGCCGATGGCCTTGCGTCTCACCGAGGAAGGCTTCTCCCTCTACGACCCGATGCCGTTCGACCTGTCTGTGGACGAATTCCTGCAGTACGCCGCCGACAAAGGGATGCGACGGTTCGGCACCATCAGCAGCGCGCGTGGGCGACCGGTTGCTGAAATTGACCTCGACTACTCGCCGGTGCAGCTGGAGGACACCTTCGCCGACGAGGACGAGAAGGCTCTGGCGAGCGTCTAACGTCTGCTCGCCAGTGAACCGTCAGCCGACCCAGACGGTCTTGGCGTTGCAGAACGCGCGGATGCCCAGGCCTGCCAGTTCGCGGCCGTAGCCCGAACGTTTGACGCCGCCGAACCCGAGTTCGGGGTAGGACACCGTCATTCCGTTGATGAAGACCTGGCCCGCCTCGATGTCGTCGATAAAGCGCTGCTGCTCGGCCTCGTCGTTGGTCCAAGCGTTGGACCCCAGCCCGAACGTGGTGGCGTTGGCGATCTCGATGGCTTCGTCGATGCCCGAGGCGCGATACATCGAGGCGACCGGGCCGAAGACCTCTTCGGTGTAGAGCGCCATGTCCTTCCTGATGTCGGTGACCACCGTCGGCGGGTAGAACCACCCCGGCTGGTCGGGAGTTTTGCCGCCGAGGCGGACCTTTGCGCCCGCGGTGACGGCGTCGTCCACCTGCTTCGCGATTTCGTCGCGGCCTGACTCGGTGGCCAGCGGACCCACGTCGGTGTCCGGGTCGGTCGGGTCGCCGACCTTGAGCGCCTGCATCCTCTCGATGAACTTGTCGACGAAGGCGTCATAGATGTCGGTGTGCACGATGAACCGCTTGGCGGCGATGCAGGACTGGCCGTTGTTCTGCACCCGGGCGGTGACCGCGGTCTTGACGGCCTCATCGAGGTCGACGGACGGCATGACGATGAACGGGTCGCTGCCACCGAGCTCCATGACGGTGGGTTTGATCTCGTCGCCACAGATGGCGGCGACGGATTGGCCGGCTGGTTCGCTGCCGGTCAGCGTGGCCGCCTTGACCCTGGGATCGCGCAGAATGGCCTCGACAGCCTTGGACGACACGAGCAGCGTCTGGAAACAGCCCTCCGGGAAGCCGCCGCGGGCGATGACGTCGGAGAGATACAGCGCGGACTGCGGCACGTTGGACGCGTGTTTGAGCAGGCCGACGTTGCCCGCCATCAACGCGGGCGCGGCGAACCGGACGGCCTGCCACAGCGGGAAGTTCCACGGCATCACGGCCAGCACCACCCCGAGCGGCTGGTAGCGCGTGTAGGCCCTCTTCGCGCCGACCTTCGACGCCTCCGCCGGCTCGTCGGCCAGCAGTTTCTCGGCGTTCTCGGCGTAGTAGCGAAAACCCTCGGCGCACTTGATCGCCTCGGCCTTAGCCGACTTGAGGGTCTTGCCCATCTCGAGGGTCATCATCGCCCCGACCTCGTCGGCTTCCTTCTCCAGAAGGTCGGCGGTGGCGTTGGCCCACTCGGCGCGCTGGGCGAACGTGGTGGAGTGGCGGTAGTCGAGGAAGCGCTCGTGGGCGCGGGCGATCGCTGCCTCGACTTCGGCGTCACTTGCCGCCGTGAAGGTCTTGACCGTTTCGCCGGTGGCAGGGTTGATCGTGGCGATGGACACGCTGACATCCTTGGGTCGGTGGGTTTGCGCATTGGTTGGTTGATAAAGGGTCGATCTTCAGCCTGCCACTACTCTGGCGGAAAGGGAGGTGCCGGATGAGCAAAGCGGCCGCGCTGATAGTCAAATGCCTGGAAAACGAGGGCGTTGAGGTGGTCTTCGGGCTGCCGGGCGAGGAGAACATCCGCTTCGTGCAGGCGCTGGCGTCGTCCAACATTCGGTATGTGCTCACCCGGCATGAGCAGGCAGCGTCGTTCATGGCCGAGATGTACGGGCGGGTCACCGGGCGGGCGGCGGTGGTGTCTGCCACGCTCGGCCCCGGGGCGATCAACATGCAGTTGGGCGTCGCCGACGCGACCACCAACAGCACACCCTTGGTCGCGATCTCCGCCCAGGTCGGCCAGGACCGCCAATACAAAGAGTCCCACCAGTACGTCGACCTGGTGTCGATGTTCGCGCCGATCACCCGGTGGGCTGCCGGCATCCCGACCGCGCGGGCCATACCCGAGATGGTCCGCAAAGCGTTCAAGCTCGCCGAGACCGAACGTCCGGCAGCCGTCTACCTGGCCGTGCCCGAGCACATCGATGCCGATGAGGCCGACTACGACCTGAGCCCGTTGCCGCGCAACGTCGTTCGCGCCGATGCGCCGGCCGTCCGCCAGGTGGCGCGCGCTGTCGACACTCTGCGCAAGGCCAAGCGGCCAGTGGTGCTGGCCGGGCACGGCGCCGCCCGTTCGGACGCGACCAAGGCCCTGGTGCGGTTCTCCGAGAAATTCGGCGTCCCGGTGGCCAGCACCTTTCACGGCAAGGGTGTCATGCCCGACGACCATCCCAACGGCATCGGGACGCTGGGGTTCATGCGGCACGACTACGTCAACTTTGGGTTCGACAATGCCGACGTCGTCATCGCGGTCGGATATGAGCTGCAGGAGTTCGATCCGGTCCGGATCAATCCCGAGGCCGACAAGAAGATCATCCACATTCATCGATTCCCGGCCGAGGTCGACGCGCACTACTCGGTTGACGTCGGGATCATCGGCGACATCAGCGAATCTCTCGACTCGCTCGCCGAGGCGCTCGACGATCACGTCTTCGACGCCGATCCGGAGATACCCGGTTCCGGCTTGCTCCGCGAGGAATTCGAACGGGGACAACAGGATTCGCGATACCCGTTGGCCCCTCAGCGGTTGGTCGCCGACATCCGCGAAGCGCTGGGCCGCAGCGACGTCGTGCTGGTCGACACCGGGGCCACCAAGATGTGGATGGCGCGGCTCTACCCGACCTACGAGCCCAACACCTGCCTCGTCTCTAATGGCCTGTCCACCATGAGCTTTGCACTACCTGGAGCCCTTGGAGTCAAGCTGGCCCGTCCCGAGTCGAAGGTGTTGGCCGCGGTGGGTGACGGCGCGTTCCTGATGAACTCCCAAGAGATCGAGACCGCCGTGCGGGAGAAGATACCGCTGGTCGTGTTGATCTGGGAGGACGGTGGTTACGGCCTGATCGAGTGGAAGATGGATCTCGAACTCGGCGAACACCACTACGTGAAGTTCGGCAACCCCGACATCGTGAAGTACGCGGAAAGCTTTGGCGCCAAGGGCTATCGGATCAACAGCGCCGACGAATTGCTGCCGACCTTGAAGGCAGCTCTCGAGGACGACGGGGTGTCGCTGATCTGCTGCCCGGTCGATTACACCGAAAACCTGCGGCTGACCGACCGGCTCGGCGAGCTCGACGAGACGCTGTGAGCCGGCGGCGGGGCAACAGCCGCATGAGCCCTGATCGGCGACGCGAGTGGCAGATTCAGCGCTGCCCGATGACGTACGGCGGCGACAAGCCGGCGATGACGGCACCCAGATTCTCCAGCGCCTGGTTGCCGTCGGACCAGTAGCTGCTGTGCGCAGCGAGGCTCGGAAGCCCGAGCGGACCGGCGGGTCCTGGATCGGCCGTCAAACGCGTAGCGCCGAATCCCGGTGCGGTCGGTTCGGCGCTCAATGTCCACTCGGTGACGACGCCACCCATACCGATCATGTCGTTCTCGGCCCGCATCGCATAGACATTGCCGCCAGGTTTCAGATTCAGCAGGCCGGCGCGGTCGACCACCATGCCGGGACTACCCACCGCGATGACGTTGTCGGCGTCGAGGTGGCGCCCACCGGAGGCGGCAGCCCCGACCACGGTTGAGCCGTAACTATGGCCGATGACGGTGTCGATTGACGGTGCGCCGACATGTGAAGCCCGCAGCCCGTTTTCGAAGGTGTCCAGATGGTCTGCGCCGCGATACGCGGGCTGCGGGGAGGCTGCGTGGCTGAGATCCATTGGGCGGTCGTAACCCATCCACGTCATCACCGCAACGTGCTCCGGCTTCAGGCTGGGGTCGGCAGTCAATGCGGCGGTGTACATCGCCAAAGCGCGTGTGTCGCTACACGGCAGGTGGGTCAGATCTTGGCCGGTGCCGGGTACGAAGATCGCGTTTCGGTTGGCGAGATCCGGATTTCCGATCGACACCGCGCCGTGGCCGAACTCGTCGAGCAGACCCAGGTAGCGTTTCGGCCCGCTCGTGGAGTTCACGTCTGCCCGCACGGCCCGGTAACCCCCGAGATGCGTTCTGGCTGCGGCCAGTTGCGACTGCACTGCGTAGACCGCGCCGTCGTCGACACTGGGTGCGGCCGCCAATTCATCGAGGCTGTGCTGTATCCGGTCGACCGCAGACCGCGCTTGCTGCTCGAGTTCGGTCAGGTGCAACCGGTTGTAGTGATCCTTGCCCAAGTGGTCCTGCGGGTCCCACGGCATACCGGCATGGTTGCCGATGCTGTGGTCTCGGCGGTAAAGCCAGTCCTTCTCTTCCGGGGTGAGTTGAACCCACAGCTCGTTGAACTTTGTCGGATCGTCGGGCAACGGCCTGGACAGTGCATCCTGGATCCGCGGTCGGTTGTCGTGTGGTCCCGGCGGGATCGACTGGTCGCCGTCGGCCATGTCGATCGCGCCCGCCAGTTCCTGATCGGCCGAATTTGCCTCCGCCACAATCGCATCCAGTCGGTGCTGCAGCTGCGTTTTGGCGATCAGCGCTTCCATCGGCGGACCGCGGAAACTCGAGCTCGGCACCACTTTGTTGGTCAGGGAGTCGATGCTCATGTGTAGTTCGGCGGCGTCGCGTCGCAAGATGCCGAGCTCGGATTGCACCTGCACGATGCCGTCGGCGGCTCTGCCGGCAGCGTGCGCCACTGCCAGCGACTCGTTGCCGTGCGCATCGAGGTCTTGGCGGATCGAGGCATTACTGTGCCGGCGGGCTTGCGCGGTATGACCCGCCCAGGTGTCTAACACCGCCAACGAGCTGAGCTGACGTGCGGCCTCCAAGGTCGCCTGCCCGCGGGCGCCGGCCGCGTGAAACACCTCGCGCACCGCGTCGGCGCTCCACCGATCGATGTCGGCCACCGTCAACGCCACGAGTCAGTCCGAACCCAGCGCGCGCAGCTCGGCGACGCCCACGTTCTGGGCTGCCGCGAAATCGATTCCGTCGTTGCTCAAATCCAGCGCGTGCCCGCCAAGCCGGGTCAGCAGCCGACGTGAGGTCGCCAACCAGCTCGCCGTTTTCGTGTGCAGCGCCGCCGCGGAAGCGCCCACCCAACCCGACTGGGCAGCCGCTATCCGGTTGTCCGAGGCCACATGCGCGCTCGCCAAGTCCTCACCCTGTCCGGCGACGAGCGCCGCCGAGCCAGCCAGAGCCTCCAGGTCAATCCGAAACATGTTCCCGGACTAACACCAGCGACGAGGCCCGGCAAGTCAGCGGGCGGGGTGTTGCTCGCGGAACGGGATCCTTATGCACAGCTGGGTCTTAACGCTCACCAGCCGAAGGGCCGCCCGGCATCACCACCGCCGCCGCCAGCGCCGCAACGGACAGCAGCGCAAGCAGCTGCACACCGGCCGAATGGCCCGCGTAGCCGTCGACCGACCGCCACGGATGCCGGGACAACGCCGCGCCGGCCAGGATCAGCCCACCGGCGCTCGCCCCCACGGTGAGAATCTCGCGGTGCCGCCGACGGTCACGCAGCACCCAACGCAGGCCCAGCGCGGCAGCGAACACCGCGACGCCCACCGCCCCGGCGATCACGGCCCCGGCCGCGAGCATCGCGGCAGCAGCCCAGGGCCCGGGCGACCACGGGCGAGCCTCGGGGTCACCGGGCCGGCGCGGTGGCGGCCACCACGTCATCAGGGCCAACAGCGGTAGCAACGCCAGCCCGCCGGCCAGGCCGGCACGGTAGAGCGAGTTGGGCGCAAAGGTCAGCGTGATCGTGCCCGACGTCCCCGCCGGCACCACCCATCCCTGCTGCCATCCGTTGACCGCCACCGGCGTCAGCCGAGTCCCGGCGCGCGCGCGGGCCACCCAGCCGGTGTTGATGCTTTCCGGCACCACCAACACCCGCGACGTCGTCGCGTCCGCTATGCGCACCTCGCGGCGGCCCGGACCCCAGGCCCCGGTCGACACCGGCGGCGCCGATGTCGCCGCGGCGCTGGCCGACTGTGTGGCGAGAGGTCCGGACAGTTCCGCGCCGTCGACGACGAATTGCGCTCCGGGACTGACCAATAGCTCCTGTTGACCGGTCGGCAACACGATCGGCTGCGGGTCGCAGGCTTGGGCGGCCACCGGAGCGCCATCGAGCAGCGTGCCCACCGTCGTGTGGATCGCGGTGTGCACAAACCGGCCGGCAATCGCGATGACCGGTCCGCGCGCGCAGTCGACGCTGACCTCGCGCGCCCGGTTCCGGGCGGCATCGGCGGCGGCGATGGGCTTGCCGTCATCGCCCAGCGCCGCGATCTCGGCAAGCCCCGGTGGTTTCAGCTGGTCGAAACCCAGTGCGGTGCGGTCGATGACGTCTTTCCAGTCGAGCAGGCTGATCGTCACGGTGTCGGTGGTGCGGGGTTTCAGTGGCAGATCTTGTGCCCCGGTCGCCTTCAGTGGGCGGACTTGCGGACCGTCCCCGAGGTCGACGGCCACCATGGTCGGGTGCGCGGGCACCGGTGACTTGCTGGGCATGAGTCGTAGCCCGGTGACCTCGGCGGGTCGGGGCAGGGTGAGGGTGAGTGTCGGGGCCGTCTTGTGTTGCACCACCCGTTGCGGTGCCGTCCACGCGGTGGCCGGGTCGCCGTCGGTGGCGGCGTAGGCGGCGCCGAGCACGTCGACGAGATCGGAGTCGCCGTGGGCCGTGGCGGTGTCCGGCTCGGCGAGTAGATCGGCGAGTTTGGGTCCCGGGCGCGCGCGCACCCAGACCGTCGGTCGCACCGACATCGGTTGGGGCACGCTCAGTGTGCGGCTGAACGTCGCCGGCGTTTCCTGTGCCAGCGCCATGGATGGTGCACATTGCACGGTGACCGGGTCGCCTGGCCCCTCAGCGCAACCCGGCCTGCCCAGCGGCTCGGAACCCAGATCCCATTGCGCGACAGCAGCATTCGGCGGGGGAGCTGGAACCAGCGCCGTGTGCCGCACGTTGACCGGATGCGCGAAGCCACGGGCGTCATAGTGCGTGATTGACACGTCGGTGATCGCGAACTGCACTCCGGGGGACCCGTCGTCGGTGCCGATCGCGGTGATTCGCACCCATGGGGTTTCGCCGTAGGGCAGCGCCGCCGTGATCGGCTTGCCCGCCTCGTCGAACCTCAGCGTCGTTGTCCCGGTGGATGTTTCGATTTCGACGCGGCGCACCTGGGCGCCGACGGTGGTCGCGCTGGGGGTGATGGTGATGACGCTGTTGGTCACCGGATGGTCGAAGTCCACCTGAAGCCACTGACCGACGGCGGACTGCAGTCCATTGGATACCCACGCGGTCGCCGAATCACCGTCGATCGCGGCCGCCGGTGACGCGGCGACGGCGACGTCCGGCAGCGCCGTGGCGTCCGATGATGAACTGGATGCCGTCAGCCGGCCGCCGGTCCACGCGCCGTAGACGGTGTCGGCGCCCGGGGCGGGGTAGTCGGGTACCCGGTTGAAGGTGCGCCGAGCGTCACCGGCAGCGCGGATCGCCGACGAGTGGTCGTCGACCCGGCCGTAGTCGGTCTCCCGCGCCAGCGGTGTATCGGTGACCGTGACTGGGTCACCCACGGCTATCGGCAGCCTTGCTCTGACCGCGTCCGCGGTCAACAGCACTGGACCCAACGGCGGCTGGCCGGTCAGCCGACGACGTTCGTCGAGACGCAAGAGCACCTCGGGCCCGCCGTCGATGCGGGCCAGCCGGTCGGTATCGGCCAGGTAAGGGGCGGCGGGGTCGCCGGCAGCGCCGTCGACTCGGTAGATCTCCACGGCGGGATATCGGGGGCGTAATCCGCTGTCGGTGACGAATCCCGACACCGGGCCGGGCCCGACCGGCGCGCCGAACTGGGCGACTTTCTGCAGTCGCGGTGATCCCGCGATGGCCCGGTGCACCAGGATCGGGCGTGCCGATCGCGACGTGTCCGGGTCGAGGTCGTTACGCACAACGACATACGAAATACCCTGGCGGGCGAGTGTATCGGCCAGACCCGCGGAGGGCCTTCCGGCGGCGAACAGGCGTTGGACCGAGTCCAGCGCGCGGATGGTCTGCGGCGGCGTCAGCGGGATGGAGTCACGGACTCCCCACGGGCTGTCGCCGAGTACCTGGAGTGGTTCGTCGTGGCTGGTGCCCCAGAGCTGGGTGGCGAACGGCGCGCCTGGAACCACCAGCACGCGGCCAGGAGTCGGCATCCCGGTGTTGTGCACCGACAGCCAGTCGGCGGCGTCGTGCCAATACCGCGGTATCGCGCTGAACGTGCCGGGCGGGGTGATCCGGCCGGTCCACGCCAGCGACGTGCCGGCCATCAGCGCCGTCAGCACCACAATGCCGACCGCGACCCGCTTGTTGCGCTCCGGATGAGCAAACGCGTCGACCCATATTGCTTTCGGCGTGCTGCCCGGCAGCGGGATCCGGCTCAGCAGCTGGGCCAGCCCCAACACAATGGGGATGCGGATCAGCGACTCCAGTTTGTGCACGTTACGCAGCGGTGCTCCGCCGGCGTCCAGGAAGGCCTGCACGTGCTGCGCCAGCGGCGAGCCCAACCCGCCGCTGTATCCGGCGCCCAGCAGCACCACCCCGATCAGCAACATCGTCACCAGTCGCCCGCGGGCCTGCATGTCCCCCAACGCGAGCCCGGCCAACCCGGCAGCTGCCACCAGGGAGGTGGCCAGGACGGCGACCGACCCGGTGACCAGCGGCGCGCCCGCAGTCGCGGTGGGCGCCACGAAAGGCGCCCAGCTGTCGGTACCACGCAGCACTTCGACCAGCGACGACCATTGCGTCGTGACGCCGGAGGATTCGATGAAGTCCAGAAACGGTGGGCTGATCCGCGCCATCAGGATCAACGCCACCAGCCACCAGGTCATCGCCAGCACCAAAGCCAGCAACCACCACCCGGTGTAGCGCCACCACCGGCGGTTGGGCCGGTGGCAGGCCCACCAGATCACCGCGGGCAGACACCCGGCCAGCGTCGCGATCGCGTTGACCGCCCCCATCAGCGCCACGGCCACCCCGGCCTGCCCGGCCAGCCGGCGGATCGACCTGTCGCCGCCGCGCAAAGCCAGAATCGTGGGCAACAACACCCACGGCGCCAGCATGATCGGCAGGGTTTCGGACGAGATCGACCCCAGCGTCGTCAACACCCGCGGCGACAGCGCGAACGCGGCTGCGGCGATAGCGCGCGACGTCGGGCCGCCGATGCCCAGCGCCTCGGCGACCCGCAGCAACCCCCAAAATCCGACGGTCAACAGCAGCGCCCACCACAGCCGCTGGGTGATCCAGCCGGGCAGCCCCAGCAGATGAGCGGCCACGAAGAACGTGCCGTGCGGAAACAGATAGCCGTAGGCCTGGTTCTGCGCTTGCCCGAACGGCAGCTCGCTATTCCACAGATTCGTCGCCCGGGCCAGGAACCGCAGCGGGTTTGCGGTGAGGTCGAGTTTGGTGTCGGGCGAGATCTGGCCGGGAGACGACCCGACGCTCAACGCCAGCGCCACCGCCGAGACCAGCCACAGCCAGCGTCGTGATAGCGGTATGACCTCAACGGGCCCGGTGTCGGCCCGCATCCGGCGGCTAGCTGCGGTTGCCGTACTCGACCCGGTTGAGCACTGACGACTGCGGGTCGCCCCCGGGGAGTGGCGGCTTGGTGTCCTGCTGCACCATCAGCGTGACCCCGAAAATCGCGGCTGCACCCAGCAACAGGCCGACCACGACGCTGGCGGCGGCGGGCGCAACAAAGCGATTCATAGCTGCCCAACCTAGCAGAGGACGAGGTCGCAGCCGGGCGGCGTTGCCGATCGATCCCATGACAGCATGGTCTGATGGGTTTCCCGCGCGTCCTGGCTGTGCTCGTGGCCGTTACGGCGCTGATCGCGGGGTGTGGCCACACCCCGAAGCGACCACAGTCCGCACCGACCACGTCGGCGGCCAAGCCGATCTCGCCGGCCCGACCGGCCTGCGGGGAGCCGGCGGCGGTGCTGGCGGCGATGTCGACTCGCGACAAGCTGGCGCAGTTGCTGATGGTGGGCGTGCGCAACGGCGACGACGCCAAGAACGTGGTGGCAAACCACCACGTCGGGGGCATCTTCATCGGCAGCTGGACCGACCTGTCGATGTTGGGGCCCCAATTGGTCAAGGACCTGTCCGCCACCACCGCGCTGCCGGTCGCTGTCAGCGTCGACGAGGAGGGCGGCCGGGTGGCGCGGCTGTCGTCGCTGATCGGGCCGGCGCCGTCGGCGCGGGCGTTGGCCCAGACGCACACTCCCGACGAGGTCTACGGGATGGCTTTGGACCGGGGCCATCGGATGCGCGGCGTCGGCATCACCGTCGACTTCGCTCCGGTGGTCGATGTCACCGACGCCGCTGACGACACGGTGATCGGCGACCGGTCGTTCGGCTCGGATCCGGCGAAGGTCACCGCGTACGCCGACGCCTATGCACGAGGCCTGCGCGACGCCGGCCTGCTGCCGGTGCTCAAGCATTTCCCCGGCCACGGGCACGGGTCAGGAGACTCGCACACCGGCGGGGTCGTCACGCCGCCGCTGGATCAGCTGCAGAACGACGATTTGGTTCCCTATCGAACGCTGTTGACCGCCGCACCGGTCGGCGTCATGGTCGGCCACCTGCAGGTACCCGGTCTCACCGGCAACGAGCCGGCCAGCCTCAGCCGGGCCGCCCTACAGTTGCTGCGCGACGGCACCGGGTACAACGCCCCGGCCTTCGACGGCCCGGTCTTCAGCGACGACCTGTCCAGCATGGCGGCGATCAACGAGCGCTACAGCGTGCCCGATGCGGTCTTGCGCACCTTGCAGGCCGGCACCGACGTCGCGCTGTGGGTAACCACCGACGAGGTGCCCGCGGTGCTGGACCAGCTGGAGAAGGCATTGGCCGCAGGGGAGTTGGCGATGCCGACCGTCGACGCTTCCGTCCTGCGAATCGCGAAGTTCAAAGGCCCCAAGCCGGACTGCGGGCCGTAATACACGGCGGCGTGAGCGCACATTGCTTACCCTGAAGTCACACAAGCCTCGCCGATAGGCGCGCTTGCGTCCGCTAGAAGGGGACAGGATGGCAGGTGGTACCAAGCGGTTACCGCGCGCTGTCCGTGAGCAGCAGATGCTCGATGCCGCTGTCGAGATGTTCTCTATCAACGGCTATCACGACACGTCGATGGACGCGATCGCGGCCAAGGCCGAGATCTCCAAGCCGATGCTGTATCTGTATTACGGCTCCAAGGAGGAGCTTTTCGGCGCGTGCCTGGACCGCGAGCTGGCCCGATTCATCGACGGTGTGCGTGATGAGATCAATCTCGACCAGAGCCCGAGAGACTTGCTGCACAACACGATTGTGGCGTTCATGCGCTACATCGACGCCAACCGCGCGTCCTGGATCGTGATGTACGCCCAGGCCACCAACTCTCAGGCGTTCGCCCACACCGTGCGGGAGGGGCGTGAGCGAATCATCGCCCTGGTCGTGCGAGTTCTGCAGGCGGGTACCCGGAATCCTGAACCCGACACCGACTTCGAGATGATCGCGGTGGCGCTGGTGGGCGCCGGTGAGGCGATCGCGACCCGGCTCAGCACCGGCGACACCGACGTCGATGGCGCGGCGGAAGTGATGATCAACTTGTTCTGGCGCGGACTCAAGGGCAAGCCGACCGACCGAGAAGCGGCGGAACCCACCGCCGAATCCGGTTAATCGGTGATGGGCCGCCGCAACGTCGACTTCTTTTGTGCGGTGGTGATTGTCGGGCTGCTCGCCGGGCTTGCCGGGTTGGCGACGACGCTGCTGCTGCGCTCCATCGAGCACCTTACCTATCACTACACATTTGGATCACTGATGGAGGGGATCGCCGGTAGCAGCCTGGTCCGTCGAGACATGGGGCCGATGGTCGGCGGAGCGCTCGCAGGGCTGGGCTGGTGGCGGCTGCGGGCGAGAACCGATGTTCCGTCACTGTCTGCGGCCATCGCGAGCCCTGAGCGTATTCATCTGTTGCCCTTCGGTGTCGACGCGGCGCTGCAGGTGTTGGTGGTCGGCTCTGGTGCGTCGCTGGGCAGGGAAGTGGCCCCTCGCCAATTAGCCGCGGCCCTTGGCGATTTCGCTATGGGATGGCTGAAACGGCTCTCGGCACGCGACCGCGAGATCCTGCTGGCGTGCGCGGCGGGCGCCGGGCTCGGTGCGGTGTATGCGGTGCCGCTCGGTGGTGCGCTGTTCGCATTGCGGATCATGTTGAAAACCTGGCATCCCCGAGCGATGGGTGCCGCGTTGATCACCTCGAGCCTGGCTGTCGCGATTGCCTCGTTCGTTACCCACGATCAGCCGAACCTGCACTGGCCCAACCTATACGTGTCCTATCGGCTGATCGGTTACGCACTGGCGTTGGCTCCGCTGACCCTTGTCCTGGGACTTGCGTTCAACCGCCTGATGGCAGCGGCACGTCAGGCTGCGCTGACTCGATCCTGGCTGCTGATCCCGGCGATCGCCGCCGCGGGGTTGATGGTCGGTGTTTGCGCACGCTGGTGGCCCGAACTGCCCGGCAACGGCAAATCGATCCTGACCGCGACCATCGCCGGTGGGATGACCCTGGAAACGGCCGCAGCAGTCCTGATTCTGAAACCCTTTCTGACGGCGGTGTTTCTTCGTGCCGGCGCGAGGGGCGGGATGCTCACCCCCGCGCTGGCCACCGGCGCGGCAGCCGGGACGCTGTTCGTGCTGATCATCAACACGATGGCAGGAACCCACTTTCATGTTCCGGCAGTCTCAATGGCCGGCGCAGCCGGCGTGCTGGCCGTCACGCAACGCGCACCGTATTGGGCCGCGATCTTCGTCTGGGAACTGGCCCGGCCGCCGCTGTGGCTGTTGCTGGTTTTCCTGACCGCAGCCTTGGGCGCGCACGGTTTGCAGCTCCTCGTCGAGCGCAGCCGCAGGCTAGTGCGCCCGTAGCGTGCCGGTCAGGTGCGGGTATCCCTTGGCGATATTGCGCAGGCTGATGTCCCAGCCGTCCTGGACCTGATCGACGTAGAGTCCGGCGCTGGCGGGCAGCAGCACGGGTTTGCCGAACCGCACCGAGTATGTCACCGCATCGGGGATGCTGGCTTCGAGGTTTGCTAATACCGCTGCCGCACTGAACATTCCGTGCGCGATGACGGTGGGAAATCCGAACAGTTTGGCTCCGACGGGGTTGGTGTGGATCGGGTTGTGGTCACCGCCGATGGCGGCGTAGCGACGAATCTGCCCCGGGGTGATCCGCAGGATGGCGTTGGGCGGAGGCAGCTTGGGCTGTTTCTGCGGCGGCGGCTTTGGCTCGTCGGACAAGCTGGTGCGTTGCTGATGCAGGAACGTCGTGACCTGGTGCCACGCCACCTCGTTGCCGACGCTGACATCGGTCACCAGGTCGACAAGCAGACCCTTGCGGTGTTCACGCAGGTTCTCCGCGTGCACCGCGACATTGACCGAGTCGGTCACCTTGATCGGTCGGTGTTGGGTGATGTGGTTTTCGATATGGACCGATCCCATTGCGGCAAAGGGAAAGTCGAATCCGGTCACCAGCGACATCACCGACGGGAAGGTCAGCGCGAACGGATAGGTCAGTGGCACCGTGTCGCCGTAGCGCAGCCCGGTGACCGCAGCGTAGTCGGCCACGTTGGCGCGGTCGATGGCTAAGTCGTCGACGGTCAGCGTTCTGGTGGGCACATGGTCGCCACGTGGCACGAACGGCAACGCGCCTGCCGCCGCGCGCAGCATATTCTTCAGACCGCTTGGTTGCGTCACTGCATTCTCCTAAGCGCCGAGCATGGCCTGGCCGCAGACGCGGATGACGTTACCCGTCACAGCGTTTGACGCAGGGCTCGCGAAGTAGGCGATCGCCTCGGCCACGTCGACCGGTTGTCCGCCCTGGTACAGGGAGTTGAGTCGACGGCCCACCTCGCGGGTGGCCAGCGGGATCGCCGCGGTCATCTGGGTCTCGATGAACCCGGGCGCGACAGCGTTGATCGTGACGCCCTTCTCGGCCAGTCGCGGGGCCAGCGCCTGGGTAAGCCCGATCATGCCGGCCTTGGTCGCGGCGTAGTTGGTCTGTCCGCGGTTGCCCGCGATGCCGGCCATCGACGACAGGCCGATCACCCGACCGCCATCCCCGATGCTGCCGTTGTCGACCAATCCCTCGGTAAGGCGTTGTGGCGCAAGCAAGTTGACTGCGAGAACCGAGTTCCACCGTGCATCGTCCATGTTCGCCAGCAGCTTGTCGCGGGTGATCCCGGCGTTGTTGACCAGAACGTCGGCCCGACCGTTGTAGTGGTCGCGCAGATGTTCGGTGATCCGGTCGACGGCGTCGTCGGCGGTGACATCGAGGGTCAGGGCGGTGCCGCCGATGCGGGTGGCCGTCTCGGCCAGGGCCTCGGCGGCGGATTCGACGTCGATCGCGATGACGCGGGCGCCATCGCGGGCGAACACCTCGGCGATCGTCGCGCCGATACCCCGGGCCGCACCGGTCACGATGCCCACCTTGCCGTCCAGCGGCCGGTCCCAGTCCGCTGGTGGCGTGGAGTCCGCGGCACCGACGTAGAACACCTGCCCGTCCACGTACGCCGATTTGGCGGACAGCAGGAAGCGCAGGGTCGACTCCGCGCCGGTGGCGGCCGGTTTGGCGTCGGGCGACAGGTAGACCAGCGCGACGGTGGCGCCGCGTTGCAGCTCCTTGCCCAGCGAACGGGTGAAGCCCTCCAGCGCCCGCTGCGCGATGCGCTCGTCGGTGCTCTTGGCTGCCTCGGGGGTGGTGCCGACGACCACCACGCGACCGGAATGGCCGAGGTTACGCAGCAGCGGCGTGAAGAACTCGTGCAGCGCCGTCAGCCCGCCCGGCGTGGTGATGCCGGTGGCATCGAAGACCAGACCGCCAAACGAATCCGCCCAGCGGCCACCGAGATTGGCGCCCACCACGTCGTAGTCGCTGTCCAGCGCCGCCCGCAGGGGCTCGACCACTCGACCTTCGCCGCCGATCAGCAACGATCCGGCCAGCGGTCGTTCGCCGGCCCGGTAACGCCGCAGCTTCTCGGGCTGCGGGACACCGAGTTGCTTGGCCAGATACGAGCCGGGCCCGGAGTTGACGACTTGGGAGAATAGATCGGGTGCCACTGAGTTGCCTTCCATATGAGCGTGGTCATCTGTCGACTACCGTATCGAGAGCGAACTTACTCCAGAGTAAGAACAGTGAGTAGTATGGACTACAACCGTTGATAACCCACAACTGACGGAGATAAGCGTGGCTTCCGACACCTCCTCTGCACGTTCCCTGCGCCGCGTCGCTGTGCTGGGCGGCAATCGCATCCCGTTTGCGCGCTCGGACCGCGCCTACGCCGAGGCGTCCAACCAGGACATGTTCACCGCCGCGCTCGGCGGACTCATCGACCGGTTCGGTCTGGGTGGCGAGCGGTTGGGTGCGGTCATCGGGGGCGCCGTCCTCAAGCACAGCCGCGACTTCAACCTGATGCGCGAATCCGTACTCGGATCCGCGCTGTCGTCCTACACGCCGGCGTTCGACCTGCAGCAAGCCTGTGGGACCGGCCTGCAGGCGGCGATTGCCGCGGCTGACGGTGTCGCCTCGGGTCGCTACGAGGTTGCCGCCGCAGGCGGTGTGGACACCACGTCCGATGCGCCGATAGCTCTCGGCAACAACCTGCGTCACACCCTGCTGGGCCTGCGCCGGGCGAAGTCCAACGTCGACCGGCTGAAGCTGGTCGGGAAACTCCCGGCCAGCCTCGGGGTGGAGATCCCGGTGAACAGCGAGCCGCGCACCGGCCTGTCGATGGGGGAGCACGCCGCCATCACCGCCAAGCAGATGGGCATCAAGCGGGTCGACCAGGATGAGCTGGCCGCCGCCAGCCACCGCAACATGGCGGCGGCCTACGACCGTGGCTTCTTCGACGACCTGGTCACCCCGTTTCTGGGCCTCTACCGCGACGACAATCTGCGGGCGGATTCGTCAGCGGAGAAACTGGCCAAACTCAAGCCGGTGTTCGGCGTGAAGGCCGGCGACGCCACCATGACCGCGGGCAACTCGACTCCGTTGACCGACGGCGCCTCGGTGGCGTTGCTGTCCACCGAGGAATGGGCCGCCGAGCACTCGCTGACCCCGTTGGCCTACTTCGTCGACG
This sequence comes from uncultured Actinomycetota bacterium, assembly GCA_963760095.1. GTDB lineage: Bacteria > Actinomycetota > Actinomycetes > Mycobacteriales > Mycobacteriaceae > Mycobacterium. The sequence continues at coordinate 266,865 of CAVXBT010000001.1, forward strand.
CCGAGACGGCATCGGTCGACTACGTCAACGGCGCCGACGGCCTGCTGATGGCGCCGACGTACGCGGTGCCGCGGCTGCTGGCACGAAACGGGCTGAGCCTTCAAGACTTCGACTTCTACGAGATCCATGAGGCGTTCGCCTCGGTGGTGCTGGCGCATCTGCAGGCTTGGGAGTCCGAGGAATACTGCAAGGAGCGACTGGGCCTGGACGCTGCGCTGGGGTCTATCGACAGGTCCAAGCTCAACGTCAATGGGTCGTCGCTGGCCGCCGGACACCCATTCGCCGCCACCGGCGGGCGAATCCTCGCGCAGCTGGCCAAGCAGCTGTCCGAGGCGAAGGCCAAGCAGGGCGCGGCGGGCAAGCCGATACGCGGGCTGATCTCGATCTGCGCCGCGGGTGGCCAGGGCGTCGCCGCCATCCTGGAGGCCTGATACCGCCTGGCCGGGGTGTTGGCGGCGTTTAGCCAGCACACCACCCGGGTAGCCGTTTGGTCGGATAGCTCCGCGCTGTCGTCTGACCCCCGACCCGACGGCAGCGCGGGGCGTCCTCGAATCGACTGTCTACCGGTGTGCCGGTGCCGGGTCGAGACCGGGGCCGCCGACGGCATGAGGGGATTCCGCCGGCGGCCCCTCCCCTCACGTTTCCAATAACGGCAAAATCCCCCGTCTCAGGTGAGAGCGGGGGATTTTGCCGTGCCGTTAAATCAGAAGGCCGCTTCGTCGAGCTCCATGATGTCGTTGTCGATGTTCTCCAGCACCTGGCGAGTGCTGGTCAACAGTGGCAGGAAGCTCTTCGCGAAGAAGGACGCCACGGCGATCTTGCCCTCGTAGAAGGCACGGTCGGCGTCGCTGACGCCGGCGTCGAGCGCCTCCAGGGCTACCGCGGCCTGACGCTGCAGCAACCAACCGATCACCAGGTCGCCGACGCTCATCAGGAATCGCACCGAGCCGAGGCCGACCTTGTAGATGCTGGAAATGTCTTCCTGCGCGGCCATCAGGTAGCCGGTCAGCGTCGCCGCCATCGCCTGGACATCGGCCAGCGCGGTGGAGAGCAGCGCACGCTCGGCCTTCAGCCGGCCGTTACCGGACTCGTTCTTGATGAACTCCTCGATCTGCCCCGACACGTGGGCCAGCGCCACACCCTTGTCGCGGACGATCTTCCGGAAGAAGAAGTCCTGCGCCTGGATGGCCGTGGTGCCCTCGTAGAGCGAGTCGATCTTGGCGTCGCGGATGTACTGCTCGATCGGATAGTCCTGCAAGAAGCCGGACCCGCCGAAGGTCTGCAGGCTCTCGGTGAGCTTGGCGTAGGCCTGCTCGGAGCCGACACCCTTGACGATCGGCAGCAGCAGATCGTTGACCTTGACCGCCAAGTCGGCGTCGATGCCGTGCACTGCCTTGGCTACCGGCGCGTCCTGGTAGGTCGCGGTGTAGGTGTAGAGCGCGCGCAGACCCTCGGCGTAGGCCTTCTGGGTCATCAGGCTGCGTCGAACGTCCGGGTGGTGGGTGATGGTCACCCGCGGTGCCGTCTTGTCGGTCATCTGGGTCAGGTCGGCACCTTGAACCCGGGACTTGGCGTACTCCAGGGCATTGAGGTAACCGGTGGACAGGGTGGCAATGGCCTTGGTGCCCACCATCATCCGGGCCTGCTCGATGACCTCGAACATCTGCGCGATGCCGTCGTGCACCTCGCCGACCAGCCAGCCCTTGGCCGGCACGTCGTGCTGACCGAAGGTCAGCTCACACGTTGCGGAGGCCTTCAAGCCCATCTTGTGCTCGACGTTGCTGACGAAGACGCCGTTGCGCTCGCCGGGCTCGCCGGTCTCGAAGTCGAACAGGAACTTGGGGACGAAGAACAGCGACAGACCCTTGGTTCCCGGCCCGGCGCCCTCAGGACGCGCCAGAACCAGGTGGAAGATGTTCTCGAACAGGTCATCGGAGTCGGCGGAGGTGATGAACCGCTTCACCCCGTCGATGTGCCACGAGCCGTCGTCCTGCTTGACCGCTTTGGTGCGGCCGGCGCCGACGTCCGAGCCGGCGTCCGGCTCGGTGAGCACCATGGTCGAACCCCAGCCGCGCTCGGCGGCGATGACGGCCCACTTCTTCTGCTCCTCGGTCCCGAGGTGGTGGAAGATGCTGGCGAAGCCTGCTCCGCCGCCGTACATCCACACCGCGGGGTTGGACCCCAGCAGGTGCTCGTGCAGCGACCAGACCATCGCTTTGGGCATCGGCATGCCGCCGAGCTCCTCGTCGATGCCAACCTTGTCCCAGCCGCCCTCGATGACCGCACGCACGGACTTCTTGAACGACTCGGGCAGTGCCACGGAATGTGTCTCAGGGTCGAACACCGGGGGATTGCGGTCCGCGTCGACGAACGACTCGGCGACTGGACCTTCAGCCAACCGGCTCATTTCCACCAGCATCTCGCGAGCGGTGTCGGCGTCCAGGTCGGTGTATTCGCCTTCGCCGAATGCTTTGTCAATGCCGTAGACCTCAAAAAGGTTGAATACCTGGTCGCGGACATTGCTCTTGTAGTGGCTCACTGGTTCCTCCTCGATGAGAACGCCACTTAATGGTTGGGTACTAGGGCTAAGTTACCCACCAGTAACACTGGCTAAATTATACCCATCGGTAACCCAATGCAACCGACTGTGAGCTAAATTTCATCGGCTAATCAACCAACTAGTTGGATTCGCGCTGATCAAGACGGTGGCACACCGTGTCACCTGCGCCGATGATGGGTAGGTGTCGACTGTGTCGAGCGTCACGACGTTGCCCGAAGTTGACCTGTGCGACCGCCCTGGCCAACTGCGAGATCGCCTCCGCCAGGTGGCCCACGAGGTGGGTTTCTTCTACCTGACGGGGCATGAAGTGCCCGAGGCGCTCACTGGCCGGGTGCTGACGGCGGCGCGGCGATTGTTCGCGCTGCCACAGGCGAACAAGGACGCCGTCGCGATGGTCCGCAGTCCGCACTTCCGCGGCTACACCCGGCTTGGCGGCGAGCTGACCGGCGGCGAGGTGGATTGGCGCGAGCAGATCGACATCGGCCCGGAGCGCGACCCGATCGGCGGGCCGGATAAGCCCGACTATCTGTGGCTGCAAGGCCCCAACCAGTGGCCGTCGGGGATGCCGGAGCTGGCGGGCATCGTCGCCGAGTGGGACGCGGCGCTTGGCGTGGTAGCCCGCATACTGTTGCGGCATTGGGCGGCCGCGCTGGGTAGCGCACCCGATGTCTTCGACGCCGCGTTCGCTGAGGCGCCGGCCACCCTGATCAAGATCGTGCACTACCCGGCGACTGCGGCCGGCTCGCAAGGCGTGGGCGCGCATCGAGATTCGGGTGTGCTCACGCTGCTGCTCGCAGAGCCGGGCAGTCACGGGTTGCAGGTACGGGCAGGACGGGACGGGGGCTGGGTCGACGTGCCCGGGCGGGACGGGGCGTTCATCGTCAACATCGGCGAGCTGCTGGAGCTGGCGACCGGCGGCTACCTGCTGGCCACCGAGCACCGGGTGAATCTTCGTCATGGCGCTGATCGAATCTCGGTGCCCTACTTCTTCAATCCGCGCCTGGACGCGCAGCTCCCAACCCTGTCGTTGCCCCCCGAGTTGGCAGCGCGCGGCGGCGGCCTGCGCGCCGACCCAGCCGACCCGATCTTCTCGGTTTACGGCCGTAACGCCTGGAAAAGCAGGCTGCGGGCTCATCCCGACGTCGCCGAGGCGCACGGTTACGTGACGGGCACCGCGCAAGATGTAACGCCAGGCGAGTAGGGTCGGTCAACGAAAAACCCGTCGACGCGAATGAAGCCCGGTGAACACACCTGAGAATCTGACGCCTTCTTCCCTCCGTGAGGCGTTCGGTCATTTCCCGTCCGGCGTGATTGCGATTGCGGCCGAAATCGACGGTGTCCGAGAGGGTTTGGCGGCCAGTACGTTCGTTCCGGTGTCCCTGGATCCGCCGTTGGTATCGTTCTGCGTCCAGAACACCTCGACGACGTGGCCGAAGCTCAAGGACGTGCGAGCGCTCGGCATCAGTCTGCTGGGGGAGTCGCACGACGACGCTGCGCGGGCGTTGGCCGCAAAGACCGGCGATCGGTTCGCGGACCTGGAAACGGTGTCCAACACCAGTGGCGCGGTCTTCATACAGGGCACCAGCGTGTGGATGGAAACCGCGATCGAGCAACTCGTCCCGGCCGGGGATCACACGATCGTGGTATTGCGGGTCAGCGATATCCAGGTCGACGCCGAGATCGCGCCGATCGTGTTCCACCGCAGCGTCTTCCGGCGGCTCGGGGTCTAGTTACCGACGGAAAAGCTTGCTGCCCAGCCACACAACCGGATCGTACTTACGGTCGGCGACGCGTTCCTTCATCGGAATCAGGGCATTGTCGGTGATCTTGATGCTTTCGGGGCAGACCTCGGTGCAGCACTTGGTGATGTTGCAGTAGCCGAGGCCGTGCTCCTCCTGCGCCTGGTTGCGGCGGTCCAGGGCGTCCAGCGGATGCATCTCCAATTCCGCAATCCGCATCAAGAAGCGTGGGCCCGCGAATGCTTCCTTGTTCTCGTCGTGGTCACGGATGACGTGACAGACGTTGTTGCACAAGAAGCATTCGATGCACTTGCGGAACTCCTGAGAACGCTCCACGTCCTGCTGCGCCATCCGGTACTCACCGGGCTGCAGATCCTTGGGTGGTGCGAATGACGGGATTTCCCGAGCCTTCTCGTAGTTGAACGACACATCGGTGACCAGATCGCGGATCACCGGGAAGGTCCGGATCGGCGTCACGGTGACCACTTCGTCTTCGGCGAAGGTCGACATCCGTGTCATGCACATCAACCGGGGCTTGCCGTTGACCTCGGCCGAACACGAGCCGCACTTGCCGGCTTTGCAGTTCCACCGGACCGCCAAGTCAGGCGTCTGGGTCTGCTGCAGGCGGTGGATGATGTCGAGCACCACCTCGCCCTCGTTCACCTCGACGGCGAAGTCCTGCAATTCACCACCGGCCTCGTCGCCACGCCATACCCGCAAGGTCGCGTCGTAGGTCATCAGCCTCTCCGTCCTGGGTGGTCGGCCAGCTCTTCGTCGGTGTAGTACTTCTCCAGCTCGGAGATCTCGAACGCCTCGAGCAGGTCGGGCCGCATCGGCACCTGGTCTTTGCGTGTCACGGAGACGGCGGGGACTATCTCGTCTCCGCCCGCAGCGCGGCAGACCAGCAAGATCTTGCGCCACGACGAGTCCATCCCGGGGTGGTCGTCGCGGGTGTGGCCGCCCCGGCTTTCGGTGCGCTCCAGCGCAGCCTTGGCGACGCACTCGCTGACCAGCAGCAGGTTGCGCAGGTCGAGGGCCAGGTTCCAACCCGGGTTGTACTGCCGGCCACCCTCGACGTGGATGTGCTTGAACCGTTCGCGGAGCTGGTCGAGCCGACCGAGGGCCTCGGTGATTTCCTCCGACTTGCGGATGATGCCCACCAGGTCGTTCATCGACTGCTGCAGCTCCAGCTGCAGCGTGTAGGGGTTCTCTGCGGTGGTGCCGTTCGTCGGCGTCTCGAAGGGGGCCAGCGCCCGCTTCGCGGCCGTTTCGACGGCATCCTCAGCGACTTTCGGACGGGTACTCAACGCCCGCACGTAGTCGGCAGCACCCAAGCCGGCCCGCCGCCCAAAGACCAGCAGGTCGCTCAGCGAGTTGCCGCCCAGCCGGTTGGAGCCGTGCATTCCGCCGGAGCACTCGCCGGCGGCGAACAGCCCGGGGACGGTGGCCGCGCCGGTGTCGGCGTCAACCTCGACACCGCCCATCACGTAGTGACAGGTGGGTCCGACTTCCATCGGCTCCTTGGTGATGTCGACGCCGGCCAGCTCCTTGAACTGGTGATACATCGACGGGAGCCGCTTCTTGATCTGCTCGGGTGTCAGCCGCGAGGCGATATCGAGGTAGACCCCGCCGTGCGGGGTGCCTCGTCCGGCCTTGACTTCGGAGTTGATCGCGCGCGCGACCTCGTCACGGGGCAGCAGGTCCGGGGTACGACGAGCCGAGTCGTTGTCCTTGAGCCACTGGTCGGCCTCTTGCTCCGTTTCGGCGTACTGGCCTTTGAACACCGGCGGGATGTAGTCGAACATGAACCGCGTCTGGTCGGAGTTCTTAAGCACCCCGCCGTCGCCGCGAACGCCCTCGGTGACCAGGATGCCTTTCACGCTGGGTGGCCACACCATGCCGGTCGGGTGGAACTGGATGAACTCCATGTTGATCAGCGTCGCGCCGGCGCGCAGTGCCAGCGCGTGGCCGTCACCGGTGTACTCCCAGGAGTTCGACGTGACCTTGAAAGACTTGCCAATTCCGCCGGTAGCCAGCACCACGGCGGGGGCCTCGAACAGAACGAACTTGCCACTTTCGCGGATGTAGCCGAATGCGCCCGAGATCGCGTCGCCGTCCTTGATCAGCTCGGTGATCGTCGTTTCGGCGAAGACCTTGATCCGGGCTTCGTAGTCACCCTGCTCGGCGTGGTCTTCCTGCTGCAGCGAGACGATCTTCTGCTGCATGGTGCGGATCAGTTCCAGGCCGGTGCGGTCACCGACGTGCGCCAACCGCGGGTAGGTGTGGCCGCCGAAGTTGCGCTGGCTGATCTTGCCGTCCTTGAGGCGGTCGAACAGCGCGCCGTAGGTTTCCAGCTCCCACACCCGGTCGGGTGCCTCCTTGGCGTGCAACTCGGCCATCCGCCAGTTGTTCAGGAACTTCCCACCGCGCATGGTGTCGCCGAAGTGGGTCTTCCAGTTGTCTTTCGGGTTGGTGTTACCCATCGCTGCGGCGCAGCCGCCCTCGGCCATCACCGTGTGAGCCTTGCCGAACAGCGACTTGGACACCACCGCAACCTTGAGGCCGCGTTCCCGCGCCTCGATGACCGCGCGCAAACCCGCGCCGCCGGCACCGATGACGACGACGTCGTAGGAGTGCCGCTCGACCTCAGCCATGAAATCCTCGCTCAGCTATTTCGGTATTTCTGAAATGGCTTTTCAGCCAATAAATCTCAGGTCGGGAATGGTGCCGCTGGCCACCAGCGCGATGTAGAAGTCGGTGAGCATCAGGGTGCCCAGTGTGATCCACGCGTACAGCTTGTGCCGGGTGTTGAGGTGACTTACCTGGGTCCAGATCCAATACCGCACAGGGTGTTTGGAGAAGTGCTTGAGACGCCCGCCGGTGACGTGGCGGCACGAGTGGCAGGACAGCGTGTAGACCCACAGCATGATCACGTTGCCGACCAGGATCACGTTGCCCAGGCCGAAGCCGAATCCACCCGGACCGTGGTCGGAGTGGAACGCGACGATCGCGTCGTAGCTGTTGATCACCGAGATGATGCCGGCGGCGTAGAAGAAGTACCGGTGGGTGTTCTGGACGATCAGCGGGAACTTGGTCTCACCGGAGTAGTGGACGCGCGGCTCGGCCACCCCACAGGCGGTGGGCGACTGCCACACCGTGCGGTAGTAGGCGCCGCGGTAGTAGTAGCAAGTCAGCCGGAAGAGCAGCAGGAACGGCAGCGACAGCGCGGCGAACGGCAGCCACCATACGTTCGGCAGGATTTGTGGCCAGAAGTCGCTGGCCTCACCGCAAGCCTTGCTGAGGCACGGCGAGTAGAACGGCGTCAGGTAGTGGTACTTCGGGACGAAGAAGTCATCCTGCTGGAATGCGCGCAACGTCGCGTAGATGACGAATGCGGCGAAGCCCAGGTCGATCCTCAGCGGTGACAACCACCACCGGTCGGTACGCAGCGTCCGTTGCTGGATGTGTGCGCGCGTCGGTGAAAAGACACCGGACGCAGGACGGTTCGCCGTTGGTGCGCTCATCAATTGTTCCTCTTCGAACGGGCTGTTGTTCGCAGACTACACAGAGTCAGCCCTCGGAATCTCGGCGGGCTTAAATTGTCAGGACCCACTGTGGCGCCCGACACCCTCGTCATCGACATCGCGCCAAAATTCGATGTCGTACTGGGTGTCTGGAATGGCGACCCTTTCGCCGGATTGCTGCACGGTATCGGGGGCTGAATCCATTCCGAAACAGCTATGTCAAGTAATTCGACGTCGTTCTATTTCGCTATCCAACCGCTGTCGCGGCGTGAGAGAGATCACGCCGATGAGCCGGCAGGGGGAATCGGCTCCAGCATCCGGTGCGGCTGACGGAGTGCCTTGCTGACTGCATCGTCGCGCCCGTCGCGGTCACGCCGCCCGCGTGGCGGGTGCACCACAAGATCGGCGACCTGGGGAAGCAGCCCACATGTCGAGCACACGCGTTCTGGGCCGATCGTGCCGCCGCAGTCCGCGTGCCGGTAGCCGCGCCGGTGCGCTCGCTCGACGTAGTTCTCGTTGCCCCAACTGGCCAACGACCAGATGATCGGCCACAATCGCTGGCCCTTGGGGGTCAGCACGTACTCGTCACGACCGCGGCCACCCGCGGCCTTGGTGAGCACACCTTCGTCGACCAGAAGTGAAAGGCGTTCTGAAAGAACGGCTTTCGGAATACCGAGGTGCGCACGAAAGTCGCTGAAGCGACGCACGCCGTAGAAGGCGTCGCGAACGACCAGCAGCGTCCACCGCTCGCCGACGATCTCGAGCGATCGCGCGATGGGGCAACTCTCAGCGGTGTATTCGCGGGGCAGGGCCACGTTCGCATCCTACCCTTGCAGGTTCGTTCACCGAACCATATACTGCGTGGTTGTAAAGTTCGGTCAATGAACCATGGGAGAGGCGGATCGCATGAAAGTCCCCGTGAACGTGTCTGAGCAGACGTCATGACCGGCTCTCATCGTGAACAGCACGGCATGACTCGTGTCGACGTCGCCACCGGAATTCCCTTTGACGAGTTCATCAATGCGTTCGAGAAGGCGGCACCGCCGATCGATCACGCGGCGATGGAGCGGATCGCCGCAGCCGGCGGCGACTGGGACGACGTCCGCGCCGCCGTCGCGAAGAATGCGCCGAACGAGTTGATGGTGTACGCCAAGATCGACGGGACCGCGCTCTTCAGTGTCGCCGGACATCGCACCCAGGCGATCGAGTATCTGCTCGGCAACCACGTGATCGCCGAGACCATGTTCCGCCACGACCCGAAGGCACTGCTGTACGCGCCGCTCCGCTTGCTGATTTACGGCGATGCAGACGGCGACGCGATCTTCACGATGGACCAGCCCAGCCCGGCATTCGGCAGTCTCGGCATCGCCGAGGTGACGAAAGTCGGTGAGGGGCTCGACCGCAAAGTGGTGAACTTGCTCCGCGTCATCGGGGTGGACGCTGAGCAAGCTTTCGCCGCTTAGCACGAATCCGGTGGAGCCGTTGAGCCCCACCGGATTCGGGTCGATCTCGCGGGTTACTTGGTGATCTCGATGCGCTGCGCCTGAGTACCGGCGTGCGCACCGGCGACCCGGACGGTCAGCACACCGGCGTCGTAGGATGCCGAGACGGCCTCACCGGTGATGTGCGCAGGAAGCTGGAACGACCGACGGAACGATCCGTACCGCACCTCGCGCAGCGTGCGCCCGTCCTTTGCTTCGGCGCTCTCGTCGCGACGCTCGCCGTGGATGACCAACCGGCCGTGGTCGACCTCGACGTTGACGTCCCTATCGACGTCGACGCCCGGCAGTTCCAGCCGGACCACCGCGTCCTCGCCGTCCTTGACCACCTCAGCGGCAGGGCTGAACCCACCGGCTACCGGCTTGACCCAGTCGGTCGCCGCGGCCGGGCCAAAGAAATCGCGCATCCAGCGGTCGACATCCCATGCGGGTCGTGACCACAAGGTCAGGTTACTCATCGTGTCTCCTCGTGCTCTGTGACTGCCGGCGCTCTGCCGGCTCCACATCTACAAACATGAGTCGACTACGCTTAAGTTCCATCAGCGCGTTCGCCGTGAGCGAACGGACACCGCCAGCGACCGAATTCATGTCATCCCGGAGGTTTCGTCGATCGCCAGCCGGTAACCGCGTTTGACCACTGTCGCAACAATGCCCCTGTCGCCCAGCGCTTTTCGTAGTCTAAGCACCGCGGTATCCACGGCGTGAGGATCACTGGCGCTGCCCGGCAGAGCCCGGAGCAGTTCGTTGCGTGCGACGACGAAGCCCGGACGGTGCGCAAGTGCACGAAGGATCGCCATCGTGGCCGGCGACAGCGACTGGACTGCGTCGTCGATCATCACGCAGGAGCCGCGGATCTCGATCCGATGACCAGCCGCCCGCAGCGTCCGCGACCGCAGCACGGGCAACTCCTCGGCGATATGCCTGGCCAGCGCGGCCAGCCGCATCCGCTCGGGCCACGACGTCGGAACATCCAGGCGCACCAGTGGCTGAGCGGTGACCGGGCCGACGCACATGGCTCGTACGTCCGAACGCAGCGCGTCGAGCAGCTGTCCAGAGATGCGGAGGTCGGCGGCCCGCATCAGCGTCGCCGCTACCGCCGGTGCCGACGTGAAACTCACGGCGTCGAACTCTCGCATGGCGATCTGTCTGATCAGCTGGTCGAACTCGCCGCCGATTGGTGCGGGATTCCAGCGGTAGACCCGGATCGGGATGAGCTCGGCGCCGGCGGAGCGCAGCTCGTCGAGGAACTCGGGGAACGGATCCCAATCCTTGCTGGCGCCGTGCAGCTGCACCGCGATACGACAGCCGCCGATGCCGAAGTCCCGCAAGTACCGAGAGACCTCGCGGGAGAACTCGGATTCCGGGGACCACTCCTCGCGCAGGCCCGCGGCGTGCAGTGCGCCAGTGGCTTTGGGTCCGCGGGCCACGATTCGAGCCCTGGACAACGCCGCGGTCAATCGATCCGCCAGTCCCCATCCGTCGGCGGCAGCGACCCAGCCGCGAAATCCGATACCGGTTGTCGCGATCACGATGTCTGGTGGATCGTCCACCAAAGCTTCTGTGTTGCGACGTAATTCGTCATCGTCGGACAGTGCGACCATGGTGATTGCCGCGGCACTGGCGACCGTTGCCCCGTGGCGGCGCAGCAACGTGCACAACTCGCGGGCACGCCGCGCCGAGGTGACTGCCACCCGGTAACCGGCGAGCGACGACGCGGGTGTGTGATTCATATGAATTGTGTATGCCCGCCAAATTTCAGCGCGGTTACCGACCAATTGCTGAGGCGTTGCTCTCGATGCGGGCGGTCAAGCGTCACCCAGGGGGGTCACCACACATTCCCGTCGCGCCAATCACACGTCAACGCTGCAGTCTCGTCCAAGTCCACACCGAGTGGCAGGACGAACACCGACCCGTCGTCCTCGGGAGTCCGGGTCAGTCCGGTTGGGGCCAACACCGAGGTCGGCCCGCGCCACGGCAGCCAGCCGCGCAGCGTGTAGAGCCGCTTGCCGCGGTCCGAGGAACTCAATGCACCGAGCTGATAGCCGCCGCGGATCACTTGTTCGCACGCGTCGAGTATCGCGATCGCCAAACCTTGGCCGCGCCAATCTTCGCGCACCGCAACGGCTTCGATGTAGCCGCAGCGTAACGCGACTCCGCGGTAGAGCAGGCGCCGCTGAATGACTGCTCCGTGCGCGATGATCGCGCCGCGATGCCAGATCAGGGCGTGCATTCCGCCCAGTGCGTGGTCCCAGTCGATGTCGCTGAACTCGCCGGCGAACGCGTCGTTGACCATTTCATAGGCGCGCTGCCGAGCGTCGCTCTTCAGGTCGGCGGTGTGGACCAGGCGGGCGGTATGTACCTGGGTGTGCACACTGCTGGTTTACCAGTTGGGCTAGTCCGCCGCCACCGCACGCGACGCAGAAGCCGGCGCGGCCCTCGGGCGCGCCCAATGCAGCCGCACATGCTGACCCGGCCGTATCTGGGCAACCTTGTCGACGTCTTGGTCGGCGATCACGCCGACCACCGGATAGCCGCCGGTGACCGGGTGGTCGGGACCGAGAATCACCGGTAACCCGTTGGGCGGCACCTGGATCGCACCGCGGGTAGCGCCTTCGCTGGGCAATTGACGGCCGGGGCTGCGGTGCGCCAGCGGGCGCCCCTCGAGCCTCATACCGACTCGGTCGCTGCGGTCGGAGGCCATCCAGATGGTGTGCGCCAGGGCGTCGGGATCGGTCAGCCAGTCGTCCCGCGGGCCCGGCACCACCATGAGGTCCACCAGGTGGGCGGCGATCGGCGCCACCGGCGCCTGGTCGAGTTCGGGATACTCCTCGGTGTGTTCGCCGACCGGCAAGACGTCACCGGGTTGTAGGGGCAACGGGCCGATCGCCGACAGCACGTCGTAGCTGCGGGAGCCCAGTACCGGCGTCACGTCGATGCCGCCGCGCACTGCCAGATAGCTTCGCAGCCCGGACTGCGGGATGCCCAGTGAGATCACTTCACCGTCACGGACATGCTGAATGCTGTTGGCGCCAAACATCGTTTCGCCGAGACGCGGATGCGGATCGGCGCCGGTCACCGCGATGTCGACGTCGCCACCGCGGACCCGCGCCGACAACCCGCCCAAGGTCACCTCGATGGTGGCACGGTCGTCCGGATTGGCTACCAGTCGGTTGGCCAGCGTGTGCGAACGCCGGTCGGCTGCCCCTGCCCGGGTGACGCCGAGATGTGCAAGACCGACCCGTCCGAGGTCTTGGGTGAGGGCCAGCGGTCCGGTGTGCAGGATCTCCAACGTTGTCAAGAACTTCTCCTCGTTCGGGCTCTGCGCGCGCGTGCCGCTAGACGGATCGGAACTGGACCCACATGCCCGGGGTCAGCAGCGCCGGGTCCGGCCGATCGATGTCCCACAGCACCGCGTCGGTGTGCCCTATCAGCTGCCATCCGCCGGGGGAGCGACGTGGGTAGATGCCGGTGAATTCGCTGGCGAGGCCGACCGCACCGGCCGGGACCGATGACCGCGGCTCGGATCGCCGTCGTACCGCCAGGCGCGGATCACCGCCGACCAGATATGCGAAACCCGGTGCGAAACCGCAGAATCCGACTTGCCAGGGGCTGCCGGTGTGGGCGTCGACGACCTGCGCCGTGGTCAGGCCGGTGTGTTCAGCTACCTCGGCGAGATCGGCTCCGTCGTAAACGACGTCGATCACCGTGGGCTCGGCCGGCGCGGTCGCCACGGTGTCGGGAGTGACCCGCAGCGTCCGGACTCGACGGCGGACAGCGCCCTGCCGGCCGGGGCCGTCGAGCTTGAGTAGCACGGTGCGGGCGGCTGGGACGATATCGAGAACGCCGGCGATCGCGGCGTCACGCAGCGCAGCCGACCACGCCAATACGTCGGCGGTGCTGTCGAATTGGAGCAGCAGCGCCTGGTCGCCGTAGTCGAAAACGGTGTCGGCCACGCTCAGCTCCATCGTCACGTTCACTACTCGACGGTAACCCCGTGCACGACGGGCGGCCAGGGCTCTAATGCAGGATATTGGCGATCAGCGCAGGCAACTGATCAGCCACCAGCGGATAGCTCAGCGGGGAGGCGTAGGCGATTGCCCCGGCCTGATCCTTGGTGGTCAATACGCTGCGCGACCGCAGCGCCGCCACGTCGGGGTCCGCCAGCAGGTCGGTCTGATCCTTATCGCTTTCCGTGGTCCAGACCAGTACGTCGGCGGCACCGAGCACCGACTTGATCTTGTCGCGTGGAATGAACGCACGCTGCTGATCGACGGCAAGGCCGGTGACGCTGTCCGCGATGGCCAGGCCCATCTGGGTGAGGAACTCGGTGCGCCAACCGGTAGTCGCCACCGCGTTGTCTTGGTGGAGCTGTCCTTGCAGCAGCAGGACCCGTTTGTTTTTGAACTGCGGATATTTGTCCGCGCTGGCCGCGAAACTCTTGTCGACACCGCTGATCAGCGAGGCGGCCTGGCCGGGTTGGAAAACCGCCCGGCCGATGGCGGTCGCTTGGTCCTTCCACGGCTCGAAGAATGCGTAGCCGTCAGACTGCGCGAGCGTGGGCGCGATCGCGGACAACTTCTGGTAGGTGTCCTGGTCGAGTCCGGCGTCGGTGGCGACGATCAGATCGGGTTTCAGGCTGGCGATCTTCTGCACCTGAATTCCGTTGTCCAGGTTCAACACAACCGGTTTGGCGTTGCCGAGCTTGGACAGGGCCCAGGGCCACACCCCGAATGGCTGATCGCCGAACCAGTTTGTCACCGCGACCGGCACGACCCCGAGCGCCAGTAGATCGTCCTGCCCGGTGAAGCCGGCGCTGACCACCCGCTTGGGTGGTTGGGGGATGGTCGTTTCACCGAAAACGTGCGTGATGGTCACCGGCCCGCTGCCACCGGCGGCGGCGGGCGGTGGTTTGTGCGACGCGCACGCCGCGGGGGCGGCGAACGCGAGCAGCCCTGTTGTCGCTCCCGCGCGCAAGAATCCCCGTCGATTCCAGTGCTCGTGCATCGCGTGAGTTTATAGCGTTCACTCGACGTCTCGGTTTTGTCCAGTGGGCTGCGTCGGCCAAGGGCTGTAGTCGGCAATCAGCTCCTCCTGCGGCGGCCGCTGGTTGTCGGGCACATGCTGCAGGTTGATCCGAATCCGGTACCAAATCGAACTCGGTCCGCGCATCCCGTCAACCAGCACGTCGGCCGGCTGCAGGCGATCGGCGGCGACGGGATAGCGGTCGCGCCAGGTGGCCAGGGCGGCCATCGCCTCATCCTTGGTTTTGGTGCGGGCGATCTCGATGAGCGGCATCGCTGACTGACGCCGGCCCGTTCCCGCGTCGCGGCGCGCACCCTTGGGCGCCTTCTCCGCGGGCCCGAGCTCCTCGGCGAGCGTGAGTAACCGGTCAAGGCTGCCGGCGGTGTCATTCATTCCCGCCCACGGGTCCCCGAGGTCGGCGAACCGCTGCGGCATCGTTGCCACCGTGAACGCGGCGGGATCGCAGCCTGCGACCTCGTCCCATCGCAATGGCGCGGAGACTCGCGCGTCCGGGGTGGCCCGCACCGAATATGCCGACGCGACGGTGCGGTCCTTGGCGTTCTGGTTGAAGTCGACGAACACCCCCTCGCGTTCTTCTTTCCACCACCGGCTGGTTGCCAGCTCGGGTGCGCGTCGCTCCACCTCCCGTGCCACCGTTTGCGCGGCCAGCCGCACCTGCCGAAACGACCAGCTCGGCACGATGCGCGCATAGATATGGAAACCGCGCGACCCGGACGTCTTGGGCCACGCGGTCAGCCCGTAGTCCTCCAGCACTTCGCGGGCCACCTGTGCGACGTCGAGGATCTGGCGCCATGCCACGCCGGGCATCGGGTCCAAATCGACGCGCAGTTCGTCGGGGTGGTCCAGGTCGTCGGCAAGCACCGGATGGGGGTTGAGGTCAACGCAACCCAGGTTGATCGCCCAGGCCAGTCCGGCCGCATCGTGGATGACGGCCTCCTTGGCCGAGGTGCCGGACGCGTACCGCAGCTCGACGACGTCGACCCAGCCGGGCCGTTTTGCCGGCGCTCGTTTTTGAAAGATCGCCTCCTGGTCGATGCCCTTGACGAACCGTTTCAGGATCATCGGGCGCTCGGCGACGCCGCGCAACGCACCGTCGGCGACGGCCAGGTAGTAGCGGATCAGGTCAAGTTTGGTGTGGCCGGCTCGCCCATCTTGACTTGGGAAGACCACCTTGTCGGGATGGGTGACCTCGACCTGGCGTCCGCCCACGTCCAGTGACACCGGCCCCATGGGTCGATGGTAATTCCGCATGCCTTTCCGGCCTGGGTGCGACCTGCGTCACATAGGGTGGGAGGATGCCTAACCTCATTGATCTGGCCGGGCAAGCGGTGGCCAAACTCCAGCAATACGCCGAGCGCGGGGCCTCGGAACTGCATTATCTCCGCAAAATCATCGAGTCCGGCGCTTTCCGGTTGGAGCTGCCGCTGAACTACGCCGCGATGGCCGCTGACATCCGTAAGTGGGGCGAGATCGGCATGCTGCCGTCGTTCAACGCCAGACGCACACCCAATCGTGCGGCGATCATCGACGACGAGGGCACGCTGACCTACAGGGAACTCGACGAGGCCGCCAACGCGCTGGCCCACGGCCTGCTGGCCAAAGGTGTGCGCGGCGGGGACGGTGTCGCCATCCTGGCGCGTAACCACCGCTGGTTTGCCATCGCAGAATTTGGGTGCGCCCGGGTCGGGGCCCGCATCATCCTGCTCAACAGCTCGTTCTCCGGCCCGCAGATCAAAGAAGTCTCCGAGCGCGAGGGCGCCAAGCTGATCATTTACGACGACGAGTACACGAAGGACGTGAGCAAAGCCGACCCGCCGCTGGGCAAGTTGCGGGCGCTCGGTTTCACCCCCGACGGCGACGAGCCGTCGGGCAGCACCGACGATTCGCTGGCCGACCTGGTCGCCCAACACAGCAAATCGCCGGCACCCAAAGCCAGCAAGCATTCCTCGATCATCATCCTGACCAGCGGCACCACCGGGACCCCGAAGGGCGCGAACCGCAGCACGCCGCCGACGTTGGCGCCCATCGGCGGCATCTTGTCCCACGTCCCCTTCAAGGCCAACGAGGTGACCTCGCTGCCGGCGCCCATGTTCCACGCTCTGGGTTTCTTGCACGCGACCATCGGGATGTTCTTGGGCTCGACGCTGGTGCTGCACAACAAGTTCAAACCCGCTGTCGTGCTGGAAGACATCGAGAAACACAAGGTGACCGCGGTCGTCGTCGTGCCGGTGATGTTGTCACGGATGCTCGATGCGCTGGAAAAAATGGACGAGAAAGCCGATCTGTCGAGCTTGCGGATCATCTTCGTCTCCGGCTCGGCGCTGGGCGCCGACGTCGCCGAGCGGGCGCTCAAGGATTTCGGTCCGGTCGTCTACAACATGTACGGCTCTACCGAGATAGCCTTCGCCACCATCGCTGAGCCCAAGCACCT
Organism: uncultured Actinomycetota bacterium; assembly: GCA_963760095.1. GTDB lineage: Bacteria > Actinomycetota > Actinomycetes > Mycobacteriales > Mycobacteriaceae > Mycobacterium. Next base: position 283,661 of record CAVXBT010000001.1, read on the forward strand.
CGCGCACAACTCGTCGACGGCGGGACCGGTGGTCAAGGGGGTGAAGGTCAAGATCTACGACGACAACGGCAAGGAGTTGCCGCAAGGCGAAGTCGGCCGGATCTTCGTCGGCACCAGCTTCCCGTTCGAGGGGTACACCGGCGGTGGCGGCAAGCAGATCATCAACGGCCTGCTGTCTTCCGGCGATGTCGGCTACTTCGACGAGCGCGGCCTGCTCTACATCAGCGGCCGCGACGACGAAATGATCGTCTCCGGTGGCGAAAACGTCTTCCCCGCCGAGGTCGAGGACCTGATCAGCGGGCATCCCGACGTGGTGGAGGCCACCGCGCTCGGTGTCGAGGACAAGGAATGGGGTCACCGACTGCGCGCCTTCGTGGTGAAAAAGCAGGACGTCGATCTCGACGAGGACACCGTCAAGCACTACGTCCGTGACCACCTGGCCAAGTACAAGGTGCCGCGCGAAGTGATTTTCCTCGACGAGTTGCCGCGCAACCCGACCGGGAAGATCCTCAAGCGTGAACTGCGCGAGATCGACGCCGACTAGCGGATAGACCGCTCACCCGTCGAATCCTGTTGCGCCGTCCAGTTGTTCGCGCAGGATGTCGAGTTGTCCGGTGTGACGGGCCGTCTCCTCGATCATGTGCACGTAGATCCAGCGCAGCGAGACCGTCCCGATGCGATGATGCGGCACCACGTGATCGAGCGGGTACCGCGCGGCGATCCGCCGGGACTCCTCGCATTGGCTCTGGTACTCGGCCAGCAGCGTCGGCAGCGATTCATCCGGTAGGAATTCGAACTCCCAGGAACGTTCGTGCGCTCGACGGTTATCGTTGCTTCGTTCCTGCAAAAGCTGTTCGAACCAGCCGTACTCTGCCCAACGCAGGTGCTTGATCAGGCCGCCCACCGTTGTCGGCGACGTGACGAGCGCGCGGCGGGCATCGGCATCGGAGAGACCGGAAGCTTTGCGTGCCACGATTTCTCGATAATCATCGAGAAATGCCTCCAGTGTTGCGCGCTCGCCGGCGAGCGGTTGCTGGCGACGATCCGGAGGGTGTGTTTCTGCCATGACGGCGAAGCTAGCACCGCACGCGCGTTCGAGATCAGCGCCGGTCCCGAATGCTCCGTGTCACTTCGGCGGATAGCTTCGGGTCGGCCAATAGCTGCTCGATGAGTGCGCTAATGACTTCTTGCCCGGTGACGCGCGCGTACCCGAGCCGGTCGGCGGCTTCGCGCTGCCAGATGTCAAGGGCCCGGTGTGTGGCGGGGGACAGGTCGACGGTGCGTCGCGTGCGTTGGCTGCGTGCCGGTGGGTCGGGTTTCGGATGATCGAAGCTCTGCCGAATGCTCGTGATGCGTTCGGTGCGCGCCGAGGCATCGGCGCGTGCAGCAGGCTTGGCTCGAAATGACGGCGAGCTGGGTTCCATGTGGCTGGCTGACCTTCGGTAGGCGTGAGTTTTCAGTAGATCAGGACATAGGTATATCCGTCAAAGCGCCGGCACGCACCGGTTGCCGGCGGTACGGCGTGTCCGGGGCCCGGATGTTGTCGTCATGGGCAGCGACCCGTCGCGAAGCCGGAGGAAGAGCGTGTCGAAGAAAAACCTGGACTAGTTCGTGATTGCTACTGGCCATGTAGAGTTTAGCACTAGTACACTGAGAGTCGCTAAACGAGCGCCCGCCACATCGACTGACATCGCAAATTGCGCAAATCATATTTCAGGCCGTACTGAGATGTGGATACTTCAGTGATGAGCACGGAGATACTGATATCAGTAAATCCTTAGATCGCTTTCTAGCTGCAGATATAATCGAATCGTTAGCTACTGACACCAGTACTGACGGAGCTCATGAGGTCAGGACTGCAGTAAAATCCAAATGGAAGCAATCAGTAAATTAGAGTTTGAAGAGCTATTAGCTATGAAAAAGATGCAGAGTACATTCAACTAATCGATTAGAAAGATTTACCATTTGCTAAGTATCGGAATCTAACATTTCTTGGTGTCCGTTCCCCAGGACGAAGGAGCACTCAAATGTTCGGTTCAAAATCTTCGGCCCGTCGCCTGGCCGCTGGTGCAGTAGGCGCAGGCGCGGTGGCCGGCTCAATGTTGTTCGGCCCTGCCCCCGCAGCCATCGCCGCCCCTGCACCGGCGCCGCAGAGCGTCGGTTTTGCTCATGTCGCGCCCGGCGACTGGCACCCCGAGCCGGTCCGTGGCGGCTTTGGCCGTGGCGGCTTTGGCCGTGGCGGCTATGGCCACGGCGGCTTCGGTCCGGGCCACGGTGGTTGGGGACGCGGCTATGGCCACGGTGGTTGGGGACGCGGCTATGGCCACCGCGGCTGGTGGTGAGCCTGATCCACCCCGGGTGGATGCCGGCTAGCGTCGCCCTACGAACAGACGACGCTCGCCGGCCCCAGGTAGACAAGATCCACGCCGATCTGACAAGTGTCAGGTTGGCGTGGATTTTTGCGTGCAGGACTACGGGTCGCAGGGCAGCCCAATAGCCGTCCGGCGTCGATGTTGAGCTGGGTTCGATGCGGCTGGGCGACCCGCTCTTGGCGTGAGTGTTCAGTAGATCAGGGTATAAGTATTTCTGATGAAGCGTCGTCGCGATTGCTAGCGGCGCAATAAATATGTGAAGCCCCCGACATAATTGCCAATGAACAGGCCGCCGTATTGATCTAATACGTAGATACTGAATTCATAATTCCGACTCTACTGAGATGCGGAATAACCTAAATAATATAGCCTAGGAAGTGTTGGCATCGGTAGAGATTCACATGCCGTATGACCTGCCTTTACAGGTCTCAACAGCTGACGTGGGATGTGCTTGAGCTCGCGTGATCAAGAAGGCAGTATAAAGAGAAATGGAAGACTTCAGTATTTACGCAAGCCATTGTCAGTAATGGCAAATAAAAACATCAGGTACAAAGTTCTTAGGTAAATTAATGGAGGTAATCAGCGTTTGCTAAGGATTGTGATTTAACGTTCTTCGTGTCGGTCCCAATCGATCTAAGGAGCAACCAAGATGTCGATTTCACTCTCTCTAGCCCGTCGTCTCGCAGCCGGTGCAGTTGGCACAAGCGCGGTAGCCGGTGCGATGCTGTTCGGCGCCCTCCCTGCGGCCAACGCTGCTTTGGCGCCTGCGCCCCAGACGGTCGGCACGACGGTCGGCACGGCCCACGTCGCCCCCGTGTGGTGGGGCCACCACCACCACAGCCACCGCCACGGCGGCATCCACATCGCGTAGGCCTCAGCCGGGGGTCACAGCGGCCAGCCTCATCCGCCCCCGCCGAGAAGAAAATCCACGCCGGTCTGACAGTTGTCAGGCCGGCGTGGATTTTTGCGTGCAGGACTACGGGTCGCGGGGCAGACCCAGCAGCCGTTCGGCGATGATGTTGAGCTGCACCTCCGACGTACCGCCGTAGATGGTGGTGGCGCGGCTGGCCAGGAGGAATTCGTCCCACTTGCCGGGCGGTGTGTCCGGGTCGCCGATCGCCGCCTCGGCGCCGAACGAGGACACGGCGAACTCGGCATAACCCTGACCGGTGCGCATCGACAGCAGTTTGGAAATCGCCGCCGACGGCATGGCGTCACCCCCGGCCAGGGTCAGCAGCGTCGAGCGCAGGTTGAGCAGCTTGGCCGCATGCCCTTCGGCGATCAAGTGCCCGGCGCGGTGGCGAGCGACCTGATCGAAATGGCCGTCGCGCACGAACTCAACGAGTTGTGGCAGGCTGGCCAGGAAGTTCAGGTCGCTGCCGCCAATCGAAACCCGTTCCGCTGTCAGGGTGTTGCGGCTGACCTCCCAGCCTCGATTCACCTCGCCGAGCACATACTCTTCAGGCACGAACACGTCGTCGATGTAGACGGTGTTGAAGAACTCCTGGCCGGTGAGTTCGCGTAGCGGCTTCACCGTGACGCCTTCGCTCTTCATGTCCAGCAGGAAATAGGTGATGCCGTTATGTTTCGGCGCCGACGGGTCGGTGCGCGCCAGCAGCGCGCCCCACTGGGAGAACTGCGCGGCCGTCGTCCAGATCTTTTGCCCGCTGATCCGCCAGCCGCCGTCGACGCGGGTGGCCTTGGTGCTCAGACCGGCCAGGTCAGAACCGGCACCCGGCTCGGAAAACAGCTGGCACCAGATCATCTCGCCGCGGAAGGTTGGCGGTAAGAAGCGCTGCTTTTGCTCCTCGGTTCCAAACGCGACGATCGACGGGATGATCCACGCTGCGATGCCGACCTGCGGTCGCTTGACGCGCCCGCTGGTGAACTCCTGGGCGATGATGATCTGCTCTACCGGGCTGGACGCGCGGCCCCACGGTGTCGGTAGGTGGGGCAACACCCACCCGCCCTCGGCGAGAGCGACCGTGCGCTGTTCGCGGTCCAATTCCTTGAGCGCGGCGACCTCCGATCGGATTTCGCCCCTGAGCTTTTCGGTATCGGGGTCCAGGTCGATATCGATCGCGCGCATGCCGGTGGTCGTCGCGGTATCCACCACTTTCTGCGGGTATTCCGAGCCGCGACCGAAGCCGGCGGCCAGGATCAGTGCGCGACGGTAGTACACGTTGGCGTCGTGTTCCCACGTGAAGCCGATGCCGCCGTGCACCTGGATGCAATCCTGCGTGCAGCGCTGGGCCGCCGCCGGTGCCAGCGTGGCTGCCACTGCGGCGGCGAATTCGACGTGCTCGCTGGCCTCGTCGATCGCGCGGGCGGCATCCCAGACTGCCGCGGTGGCCCGCTCGGTGTCGGCGACCATCTCGGCGCACTTGTGCTTGATGGCCTGGAACTGGCCGATCGGTCTGCCGAACTGTTCGCGGATCTTGGCGTAGTCCGCGGCCGTGTCGGTGGCCCATCGTGCGACCCCGACGGCCTCGGCCGACAACAGCGTCGAGATCAACGCACGCGCAGCGACCACACTCAGGTTGCTCAGCACGGCATCGTCGTCGACCTCGACGGCGTTGACGCGCACGTGCGCGATCGGCCGCAGCGGGTCGACGCTGGTGACCGACTCGATCTCGAGTTGGTCCGCGCGCAGCACAACCCATTCTTCGCCGCTGTCGATCGCCACCGGTAACACCAGCAGCGACGCCTCGCCGGCCGCGGCCACCGCCCGGATCTCACCGCGAATCACCAGCGTCTTTTCGTCGGGGCCGTGGCGCGTCGCGGTCAGCCCAGAGTCCAGCGCGTACGCGGCGATGGCCGTGCCGGATGCCAGGTCGGTGAGCACCTTGGTGTCCGGATCGTGTGCCGAGATCAGTGCGCTGGCGATGGCCGACGGCACGAACGGGCCGGGTACCGCGCCGTAACCGAACTCGGCGAGCACAACTGCGAGCTCGAGGAGTCCGAAACCCTGCCCACCGACAGACTCGGCCAAGTGCACGCCCTGCAAGCCTTGTTCGGCCGCGGCCTGCCAATACGGCGGCGGGTTATGGATCGGTGTTTCCAGCGCGGCGTGCAAGACCTCGGACGGCGCCACCCGCGCCACCAGGGACCGCACCGAATCGGCCAGGTCTTGATGCTCAGGAGTTATCGCGATCGGCATTGGTCGCCTTCCTTGGTTTTCCTGGGGCCTATGACAGCTCGACCCCCAATCTAATAACCGGTGGGTTGGTTGACTACGTGGGCCAGCGGCTGCCCGTTTCGCAGCCGGCGGCAGTTGGCGACGGCTTCGGCCAGATATCGCCGCATGGTATCGACGGTGTACCAGGTGACGTGCGGTGTCAGCACGACGTTGTCCAGCTCGAGCAGCGGGTTGTCCGGCAGCACCGGTTCGACAGCGAACACATCCAGGCCGGCGGCGGCCAACCGGCCGCCGCGAAGCGCGCCGACCAGGGCGTCTTCGTCGACAATCGCGCCGCGCGAGGAATTGACCAGTACCGCACCGGGTTTCATGCGGGCCAGCGCGGCCTCTCCCAGCAGACCGCGGGTGTCGGCCGTCAACGGGAGGTGCAGTGACACGATGTCGCTTCCGGCCAGCAGCTCCGCCAACGGACGCCAGCCGGGCAGCCCGTCGTCGCCGGTACTGGTGTGCAACACGGTGGCGCCCATAGCGGTCACGATGCCTGCGACCTGTCTGGCGACGTTGCCGTAGCCGACCAGCCCGACCGTGCAAGCGCCGATATCGCGGACGGTTTCGCCCAGCTGTGGATCGGACGGCCAGCCTCGGCCGTCGCGGGTCGCGCGGTCCAGCGCAGGCAGGCGGCGCAGGGCGGCCAGCATCAGCAGCACCGTTCCCTCGGCAACCGACGGCGCGTTGGCGCCGGGCATGTTGGCAACGGCGATCCCGCGATTGGTGGCCGTGTCGACGTCGATGGTGTTGACCCCGGCGCCGAACTTGTGAACCAGCCGGAGTCGGGTCGCCCGCAACAGCTCGGCGCCGGAAAGCGGCCGTAGCATGTGCCACAGTACGTCGGCCTCGGGCAATTCCCGATCAAACGCGGCTTGCGACTCAGCTGAATCGTCATCGGCGCACCATCGGATGTCAAGCCAATCAGCCTCCGATGCAAGGAAACCCAGCACTTTGGGACCGGGTACGAAGTGGGCGAGAACCCTTAGCGCCAACGCTTGGCAATCCATTTTGCGATGATGTCAGCCTGCTCGCCGCGCGCCCCCGGCGTGGTGAAGTAATGGTCGGTGTTCATCGAACACAGCGATTTGTCGCTGCCGGCCAGTGCGTCGTAGATACGCTGGGCGTCCGAGGGGAACACACCGGTGTCGGCCTCGGCGTTGATCACCAGGGCAGGGCAGGTGATTCGTGCCAGATGCGGCTCGGCTCTGGTTTGGGCGGTTCGCAAACTCCACATCGCCAGCCAACTCCGCAGGGTGCAGGCCGCCGCGATGCCGTGCGCGGAACGGTTGGCCTTGGCCGGGACGCCGGCATAACACGCATTCGGCTGGCGGTTCGTCGGCTCAATGGTCGGATCGACCATCCGCGGATCGGCCCACGTCCTCATCACGGTAAACGGTCGATCTGAAAACCCAGCTGCCCGAACTCGTTTCAACTCCGTCTCGACCCAGTCGGTGATCGTGTTGTTCCGCTCCACCTGCGCTGACCGGTACCGGGCCAGGAACTCCGGCGAATAGGGTGGTCCGTTGCGTTCGTCGAACAGATCGAGGTCGGGATCGGTGGCGATGGGATCGTTCTCGTCGACGACGGCGCCGTCCATCCAGGCGGTCAGCACGTCCGGGCGGCCCGGGTGCGCGGCGCTGGCCACGTAGCCGTCGGCCGGTGGCAGGTCGGTCAGTCCGGCGGCCGGTCGCATGCCGGTCAGCGGCGTCACATGCGGGTCGAGCGCCTGCGCCTGGTAGGCGGCCATCAATGAGCCACCGCCGGAATTGCCCAGCAGCAGAATGGTTTCCACTGCCTGCGTGTCGCGCAGCCAGCGAACTCCGACGCCGATGTCGACCAGCGCATGGTCGAGGAGAAAGCTGCTCTCGAAACCGCGAAACCTGGTGTTCCAGCCCAGGAATCCGATACCGCGGGTCGCCAGGTAGTCGGCGAGGTAATGCTCGGAAAAGTCGATTTGGTAGTGGGCGGCAATGACCGCCGCCTTCGGTTTACGGCCGACCCCGCGGTGATACAGCCCCTGGCAAGGGTGTCCACCCGCGCCGGCGCGCCTGGCGGTCGGCGACGGTAGCCCGACGAATTCTCGGATAACCCCGGGCGTGCCGGCCGTGCCAGCCGTGCGAGTCACTCAGCGGCCCTCCTTGTAGTAGATGGCTCGGTAGAAGATGTTCGCCAACGTGGTGATGCAGGCCTCGTCGTCGGGGTCGCCAACCGGGCTCGGCCCCTGGCCGGCCAGTTGGAGGTAGCAGAACTGGTTCAACATTGCCACGATAGCGACCGCAATCAGCTGCGGGTCATCACCTTTGCAGTAGCCGTCGGATTGGGCGCGTCGCACCATCTCGGTGATGAACGAGGTTGGAATGGCACAGATTTCGGCCCAATGCCGGGCGAAGTCGTCGTTGATCATCGCCAGCTGTGACACGCTGATCATCTCCGCCAGCAGGTGCTTGTAGGTGTGCCAATGTGCCGCCGCGGCCTGGTGCACTCGCTCCTGACGCGACAGGCCGTGACGGGTGACCGGCTGCGCCCGCACACTGACTTCGTCGCGGAACCGCAGCGCCCATTCGCGTACCATCGCCTCTTTGGAGTCGTAGTAGTTGTAGAAGGACGCCGCCGACCGCCCGGCCTCGGTCGCGATGTCGGCGATGGTGGCGGCCAGAATTCCCTTGCGGGCAATCACGGTGCGGGCGGCGGTGTCGATGGCGGCTTGCGTCCGGCGGCCGCGGTCCGTCGGTAGCGGTGCACGATGGGTCGGCTGATCGGACACGGTAGACACCGACGGGCCTCCTTCGTCCTGACCGTGGGATCGCCGCGATCCGTGCGTCGCATTCGGCGGAATTGATCTGAATCTGATGTTAGGTTCAGATTTGGATTTCCGGGACGGAACCAGCGAATCGCAGCGCCGACGGACGGGAGCCTCGGGATGATCAAGCCGCACAACGTCAATTCCGAATTCGACCTCGGTGGCATCAACCACGTCGCGCTGGTGTGCTCGGACATGGCTCGCACCGTGGACTTCTACAGCAACATCCTCGGCATGCCGTTGATCAAGTCGCTGGACCTGCCGCGCGGCGCCGGGCAGCATTTCTTCTTCGACGCCGGCAACGGCGACTGTGTCGCGTTCTTCTGGTTCGCCGATGCGCCCGACCGGGTGCCCGGCCTTTCGTCGCCGGCCGCGATCCCCGGCATCGGCGACATCACCAGTGCGGTTAGCACCATGAACCACCTGGCGTTTCACGTGCCGGCCGAGAAGTTCGACGCCTATCGCCAGCGACTCAAGGACAAAGGGGTGCGGGTCGGCCCGGTGCTCAATCACGACGAGAGCGCGACGCAGGTCGCGACCGCCGTGCATCCGGGTGTCTACGTGCGATCGTTCTACTTCCAGGATCCCGACGGCATAACTCTCGAGTTTGCCTGCTGGACTAAGGAATTCGGGGCACATGATGTACAGGCTGCGCCGAAGACGTCGGCTGATCGCCGCGTTCCGGCCGCACACTAGCTGGGCCACAGCGGCGTCAGTCGCGGTACAAATCGGGGTCGGCGAGCTCGTCGAGAAGCGACGCGAGCTGGTCGACCAACTGGTCGGGTTCAAGCCGCACGTCGCCGGCCAGCCAGGCGCCGATCGTCTGCGCCACCCCGCCGACCACGAAATGCGCGGCGGCCTTGATCCGGTCGCTTTCCGGCACCTGCAGCGCGTTCTCGACGTGAAGGCCGGACAGCATCGCGAACAAGGCGCTGGATTCGACCCGCTTTCGCACCAGCACGGCGTTGGCCAACTTCGCGCTGAACAGCAGACGGCCCACGCGCGGATCCCCACCGATCGTGCGGACGATGTTGGCCATGCAGGCGCGGGTCTGTTCCTGTGGCGGTGCGGCGGCGACCGCGGCCTGCGTGGTAGTGGCCAACTCGGCGATCACCCAGTCGAACACCGCCGCGACGAACTCGTCCTTGTCGGCGAAGCTTTCGTAGAAGTAGCGGGCGGTCACACCGGCCCCCCGACAGATGCCGCGCACCGTCAATTCCGTGGCGTCGTCGGCCCCCAGTAGATCGAGGCCGGCCTCTAACAGCGTGGCCCGGCGAGTTGCCTGGCGGTCGGAGGCCTCGACGCCACGGTATGGCCGCGCGCTCGTCTTCTCCGCAAAGGCCATGTGTCCCATCTTGACACCGGTGCCCGCCGCGCTGCAATATCAGGAAACAAGCGTTCTCAGAATTAGCGGGCAGGTGTGTGATGACGGTCAGTGAACCAATCCGGCATGTCGAGCGCACCATGAGTGATCCACCGGTCAGCGGGCCGGGGCGCCGCCGGCCGCGGCGATCGCCCAAGCCGGACGACACGCTGATGGGGCTGGCGCTGCTGCTCGGCCCGGCGAACGTGATCATGGAGCTGGCGCGACCGGGCGTGGGCTACGGCGTGTTGGAGAGCCGCGTCGAGAGCGGCCGCGCCGATCTGCATCCGATCAAGCGCGCCCGCACCACGTTCACCTATCTCGCGGTGGCCATGATCGGTAGCGAGGTTCAGAAGGCGGCGTTTCGACGGGCGGTCAACGGTGCGCACGCCGAGGTGTACTCGACAGCCGACAGCCCGGTCGAATACAACGCTTTCGACCCCGAGTTGCAGTTGTGGGTGGCTGCTTGTCTGTACAAGGGCGGCGTCGACTTCTATCGCACGTTCGTCGGTGAAATGGACGAACAGGGTGCCGACCGCCACTACCGCGAGGGCATGGCGCTGGGCACCACGCTGCAGGTGCCATCCGAGATGTGGCCGCCCGACCGCGCCGCGTTCGACCGCTATTGGCAGCAGCAACTGGACAAGGTCCACATCGACGACGCCGTGCGCGAATATCTCTATCCGATATCGGTGGGCCGGCTACAGGTCCTACCGCTGCCGGAGTTCATGCGTCGGCAGCCGGAAAAACTCGGGCTCCTGATCACCACCGGATTTCTGCCACAACGCTTTCGCGACGAGATGCGATTCTCCTGGGACGCCGCCAAGCAGCGGCGCTTCGACCGGTTGATCGCCGTGCTGCGGACGGTGAACAACGCGATGCCGCAGTTCGTCCGGAGCTTCCCGTTCAACGTGTTGCTGTGGGACCTGGACCGCCGGATCAAAGCCGGCCGCCCGTTGGTGTAGCCGAATACCCCTTACCGGGTAGGGGTCTTGTACTACGACGCAGCGTCGTATTGAATCCCGGTCGTGTCTCTTCGTGGCTGTCGCACCGGTCAAAGCGCGCTGCTCGGCGCGCGTAGGGTCGGTTGCCGTGCGTACTGACGACGACAATTGGGACATCACCACAAGTGTCGGTTCGACCGCGTTATTCGTGGCCACCGCTCGAGCATTGGAGGCGCAAAAACCCGACCCGGTGGCGGTCGATCCGTTTGCCGAGGTGTTCTGCCGGGCGGTGGGCGGTGCCGCCGCCGACGTGCTGGACGGCAAAGTTCCCGAACATCAACTGAAAACACCTGATTGGGGTCAGCATTTCGTCAACTTCCAAGGTGCTCGCACCCGGTATTTCGACGACTACTTCCGGCGGGCCGCCGATGCCGGGGTCAGGCAGGTCGTGATCCTGGCCGCCGGTTTGGACTCCCGCGCCTACCGACTGCCCTGGCCCGATGCGACGATGATCTTCGAGTTGGATCGTCCGCAGGTTCTCGATTTCAAGCGTGAGGTGCTTGCCGAGCAAAGGGCCAAACCCAATGCCGAGCGCCGTGAGGTTGCCGTCGACCTGCGCGAAGACTGGCCGCAAGCTTTGCGGGACAGCGGATTTGATGGTGGCAAGCCGTCGGCCTGGATTGCCGAGGGCCTGTTGCCCTATCTGCCTGCCGATGCCGAGGAGAAGCTGTTCACCGGCATCAACGCGCTGGCCAGCCCGCACAGTCACGTCGCGGTGGAAGATAGCGACCCGATGTCGCCCGAGGAGCTTGAGGCCGGCGTCGAAGAGGAACGCGAGGCTCGCGCGAAAGGCGACGAGCGGCTGTTCTTCCAGTTGGTCTACAACGAACAGCACGCTCCGGCCGATCAGTGGTTCGGCGAGCACGGCTGGGCGGCGGTCGCGACTCCGTTGGCCGACTACCTACGAGAGGTGGGCCGCCCGGTTCCCGGGCCGCAATCGGAAGCCCGGTTGATGATCGCTCGCAACACATTGGTCAGGGCCGTCAAAAAGTGAGGATTCGATGCGGTACAGTCCTGCGGTAATGAGACTCATTTTCATTAAGCCGCGGACCGATAGTTCGGTTACCTATTTGTCTCGACGCGCCCAAAATACCGTCGCGGGTCCACGAAATGCCGACTGACCTGCGGCGCTTAAGCTTTCGCAAGTGCCTGGTTGAGACCACGTATCTCGCCGATACGTGCCTCTCGACACACAACTTATGTGATGCTAACTTCGCCGGAAGTTAGCTTAGGCAATACTATGTCCGAAGGGGAGACTGAGGCGTGGAAATCGCTGATACCGGCATCATCGCCACCCGGCCGGCAACGGTCCGGGTGGACGACGACGTAACGAGCCGATTCGCGACTTGTTGCCGGGCGCTCGGGCTGAGCATCTATGACCGCAAGCGTCCGGCAGACCTGGCCGCCGCCCGGTCCGGGTTTACCGGCCTTGTCCGTATTGCCGATGACCAGTGCGATGCGTGGGTCGGACTGGCCGCCGCCGGCGACGTGTCCAGCCATGTGCTGGAAGCGATTTCGTATAACGCCGCGACCGCCGGAGTGCTGCAGCGCCAGGTGGAGCTGGCGCCGGGCGCCCTGGGATTCCATTACGACACCGGGCTGTATCTACGATTCCGCGCGACCGAGCCCGACGATTTCCACCTCGCCTACGCCGCGGCGCTGGCAGGCGACGGGCGATTTGTCGAGGCGCACAAGCTGGTCAGCGATGTCAGCCAGCGTCGACCGAGTTCACGAGAGGCCCGCTGGGTCACCTCGACCATCCACTACCGGGCCGAGCGCTGGGCGGATGTCGTCAAGCTGCTGTCGCCAATCGTCAACGACCCCGCTCTCGATGAGCACCTCGCGCACGCCGTCAAGGTGGCGCTGGGGATCTCCCTGGCACGGCTGGGAATGTTTGCCGCGGCCTTGTCTTACCTCGAAGAACCGGACGGTCCGGTCGCCGTTGCCGCGGTAGACGGTGCGCTGGCCAAGGCGCTGGCGCTGCGCGCGGACGGCGACGAGGACACCGCACGCGAAGTGCTGCAGGACCTCTACGCCGCCAATCCGGAGAATGCCCAGGTTGAAGAGGCGTTGTCGGATACCAGCTTCGGCATCGTGCCGACCAGCGCGGACCGCATCGATGCCCGCGTCGACCCGTGGGACCCCGCGACCGAGCCCAAACCCGGCGATTTCGTCGACCCCGGAGCTCAGGAGCGAAAGGCCGTGCTGCTGGCCGAGGCCGAGCGTGAGCTGGACGAGTTCATCGGCCTCGAGAGGGTGAAGGACCAGGTGGCGCGGCTCAAGAGCGCCGTGGCCATGGAACTGGTGCGCAAAGAGCGCGGGCTGGAAGTGGCCCAGCGCACCCACCACCTGGTGTTCACCGGGCCGCCGGGAACCGGCAAGACCACGATCGCCCGGGTCGTCGCCAAAATCTATTGCGGCCTCGGTCTTTTGAAGAAAGAGAACATCAAAGAGGTGCACCGCGCCGATTTGATCGGCCAACACATCGGGGAGACCGAGGCGAAGACCAACGCGATCATCGACAGCGCATTGGATGGCGTGCTGTTTCTCGACGAGGCCTACGCCTTGGTTGCCACCGGCGCCAAGAACGACTTCGGTCTGGTCGCCATCGACACCTTGCTGGCCCGGATGGAAAACGACCGGGACCGGCTGGTCGTCATCATCGCCGGCTACCGCGCCGACCTGGATCGGTTCCTCGACACCAACCAAGGTCTGCGATCGCGGTTCACACGCACCATCGACTTCCCGTCCTACCAGCCGGCCGAATTGATCGAGATCGCCAACTTCATGGCCAAGAGACGCGACAGCGCCTTCGAACAGCCGGCGCTCGACGATCTGGAGGCGCTGTTCGCCCACCTGGCCAGCACTACGAAGGCCGATTCGGTGGGTGTGGAGCGCCGCGGCCTCGATATCGCCGGTAACGGCCGATTCGTCCGTAACGTCGTCGAAAAGTCAGAAGAGGAACGGGAATTCCGGTTGGACCACTCCGAACACGCGCAGACCGGTGAGTTCACCGATGAGGAGCTCGTGACGATCACCGCCGCCGACGTGGCCAACACCGTGCCGCCATTGCTGGAAGGCCTGCGTTTGGAGGCGCCGGCATGACGAACCTAGAGCCGGTCGACGACCGCCGCTCGTTCGCGTCGCGCACCCCGGTCAACGACAACCCCGACAAGGTCGTCTACCGCCGTGGCTTCGTCACGCGCCACCAGGTGAGCGGTTGGCGATTTGTCATGCGCCGCATCGCATCCGGCGTCGCCCTGCACGACACTCGGATGCTTGTCGACCCGCTGCGCACCCAGACGCGCGCGGTACTGATGGGCGTGATCGTGCTGATCGCCGCGTTGGGAGGCTGCTTTGTATTCTCGCTGATCCGGCCGAACGGATCGGCAGCCAATAACCCGGTGCTGGCCGACCGGTCGACCGCCGCGTTGTACGTACGGGTGGGCGGTCAGCTGCATCCGGTGCTGAACTTGGCCTCGGCCCGGCTGATCGCCGGTCGACCGGTCAACCCGACCTTGGTGAAAAGCACTGAGCTGGACAAGTTTCCGCTCGGCAACCTGATCGGCATCCCGGGCGCACCTGAGCGGCTGGTGCAGAACACCCGCAAGGACGCCGACTGGACGGTGTGCGATGCCGCCGGCGGTGCGGCCGCCGGGGTCACGGTGATTGCCGGAGCACTCGACAGCACTGGTGCCCGGGCCGCCACGCTGGGCGATGGGAAGGCAGTGCTGGTCAGTAACCCCACCGGGACCTGGCTGCTGTGGGACGGCCGCCGTAGCCGCATCGATCTCGCTGATCATGCGGTGACAAGTGCGCTGGGATTGGGTCCTGGTGTCGCGGCAGCGCGGCCTGTTGCCGCAGGGTTGTTCAACGCGATCCCTGAGGCACCGCCGCTGTCTGCGCCCGTCATCCCCGGTGCCGGCGCCCCGCCGGCGTTCGGGCTGCCCGTGCCCGCACCGGTTGGGGCGGTGGTCGAAGCCCATGGCTTGGAAAGCAGTTCAGCCAACGGCACGCTTTATTACGCAGTGCTGCCCGACGGCCTGCAGCCGGTCTCGCCGGTGTTGGCCGCGGTGCTGCGCAACTCCAACTCCTATGGCCTGGATCAGCCACCGCGGCTCAGCGCCGACAAAGTGGCCAAACTGCCCGTGTCGAGGCAGCTGGATACCAGCCGCTACCCCGAACAGCGAATCAGCCTCCTCGACGCTGCCCACGATCCGGTCACCTGCGCGCACTGGAGCAAGCTGGCCGATGCGAGCACGAATTCGTTGACGTTGCTTTCTGGTTCGGCCCTTCCGATTCCGGACTCGGTGCACACCGAGGACCTGGTCGGCGCCGGCGCCGGCGGCACCGCCAGCCGGGTCGCGATCCCCCCCGGGACCGGGTACTTCGCCCAGACCGTCGGACAAAACGCGGCGTCGCCGACTGCCGGCTCGCTGTTCTGGATCTCGGACACCGGCGTCCGATACGGCATCGACAACGAGGCCGTACAGGGTGGCGTTACAGGAAACCCGAAAACCGCTGAGGCTCTTGGTTTGAGCTCGCCGTCGACTCCCATCCCGTGGTCCATCCTGTCGTTGTATGCGCCTGGGCCGACGCTGTCGCGGGCAGACGCGCTGCTCGCCCACGACGGCCTGGCGCCAGACTCGCGACCCGGCCGCACCTCAGCCGAAGGGCAAAACCCATGAGCCGATTGATCTTCGAGGCCCGCCGCCGACTGCCGTCGCCGGCCACCCGCAAGGGAAGTATCAGCATCGAAGCTCCTCCGGAACTACCCCGGGTGATTCCGCCGTCGTTGCTGAAGCGGGCGCTGCCGGTCGTGATCGTGCTGCTGATCGTCGGAATGATCGTCGCGATGGTCGCCACCGGGATGCGGCTGATCTCGCCGCAGACGCTGTTCTTCCCGTTCGTGTTGCTGCTGGCCGCCACGGCGTTCTTCCGTGGGGGCGATAACAAGTCGCGCACCGAGGAAGTCGACGCTGAGCGTGCCGACTACCTGCGCTACCTGTCGGTGGTTCGGGACAACATCCGGGCCCAGGCCTCCGCGCAACGGGCCGCAGCTCAATGGTCGCACCCGGAACCCGCGGAATTGGCCGCCGTACCCGGGTCGCGACGGCAGTGGGAGCGCGACCCTCATGACAGCGACTTTTTGGTCGTGCGCGCCGGCGTGCATTCCGCGACGCTGGACACCGCATTGCGCGTCAACGACACCGCCGACGAGATCGACCTGGAACCCGTGTCGCACAGCGCATTACGCAGTCTGCTGGACACCCAGCGCACCGTCCACGATGTGCCGACCGGAATCGACCTCGCCAAGGTTTCGCGAATCACGGTGCTGGGAGATGCCGGTGAGGTACGCGCGGCGCTGCGTGCCTGGGTCGCTCAAGCAGTGACCTGGCATGACCCGACCGTGTTGGGCGTCGCGGTGACTACCCCGGATCTCGAGTCGCCGGATTGGTCATGGTTGAAGTGGTTGCCTCATGTCGACATCCCGGCCGAAGCCGACGGTGTCGGCCCGGCCCGCTACCTGTCCAGCAAGCCCGACGAGCTGGCCGCGCTGCTTGGGCCTGCGCTCAGCGACCGCCCGGCGTTCACGGGTGGGTCGGGAGATGCGTTGCGGCACTTGCTGATCGTCGTCGATGATCCGGATTTCGATCTGAGCGCCTCGCCGTTGGCGGCCGGCCGGGCCGGCATCACCGTCGTGCACCGATCGGCCAAAGCACCTCATCGGGAACAGTATTCCGATCCCGAACGGCCGATCCTGCGGATTGCCGACGGTGCGATCGAGCGCTGGCAGACCGGCGGTTGGCGGCGCTACATCGACAACGCCGACCAGCTCGGGGTCGACGATGCCTCTCACCTCGGGCGCCGGCTGTCCCGATGGGACTCCAACCCGACGCACAGCGGTCTGCAATCGACGGCGACCCGTGGTGCCACGTTCACGAAGCTGCTGGGAATCCCGGACGCGTCCCGGCTCGATGTACCCACGTTGTGGGCGCCGCGCCGCCGCGACGAGGAGCTGCGGGTTCCGATCGGTGTCACCGCGACCGGTGAGCCGCTGATCTTCGACCTCAAAGACGAAGCCGAAGGCGGGATGGGTCCGCACGGCTTGATGATCGGTATGACCGGTGCCGGTAAGTCGCAGACTTTGATGTCGATCCTCTTGTCGCTGTTGACGACTCATTCCGCCGACCGGCTGATCGTGATCTACGCGGACTTCAAGGGTGAGGCCGGCGCGGACATTTTCCGCAACTTCCCTCAGGTCGTCGCGGTGATCTCGAACATGGCCGAGAAGAAGTCGCTGGCCGACCGGTTCGCCGACACGCTGCGCGGCGAGGTGGCGCGCCGTGAAGTGATCCTGCGCGACGCCGGACGTCGAGTGCAGGGCAGTGCGTTCAACTCGGTGACCGAATACGAAAACGCGATCGCCGCGGGGCATGACCTGGCGCCGATCCCGACGTTGTTCGTCGTCGCCGACGAATTCACCCTGATGCTGGCCGACCATCCCGAGTACGCGGAGCTGTTCGACTACGTCGCACGTAAAGGCCGTTCGTTCCGGATCCACATCCTGTTTGCGTCGCAAACACTGGACGTGGGAAAGATCAAAGACATCGACAAGAACACCTCTTATCGGATCGGTCTGAAGGTGGCCAGCCCCGCTGTGTCGAGGTCGATCATCGGTGTGGAGGACGCCTACCACATCGAATCGGGTAAGGAACACAAAGGCTTGGGCTTCCTGGTGCCCGCTCCTGGCGCCGCTCCGATCAAATTCCGCAGCACCTACGTCGACGGCATCTACAATCCTCCTCAGGCACCGAAAACGCTTGTGGTGCACTCGGTTCCTGAACCGAAGTTGTTCACTGCGGGCCGGGTGGAACCCGACCAGACCACCGTGATCGCCAAGAATGGCCACGAGGCGCCGGTCGCCCCGTCACGCAAGTTGATCGCCACCATCGGCGACCAGCTCGCGCGGTTCGGCCCCCGTGCGCCCGAGCTGTGGCTGCCGCCGCTCGACGAGGTGATTCCGCTGAGCGCGGCACTGGCCCGCGCGGCGGTGCCACGCGGGCAATGGCGTTGGCCGCTGGGCGAAATCGACAAGCCATTCCAGATGCGCCGCGACTCGCTGGTGTTCGACGCGAGGTCGTCAGCGGGCAACCTGGTGATCCACGGTGGGGCGAAGTCAGGGAAATCGACTGCGCTGCAAACGTTCATCTTATCGGCGGCAAGCCTGCACTCGCCGCGCGAGGTCAGCTTCTACTGCCTGGACTACGGCGGTGGGCAGCTGCGGGCGCTGGAGGACTTGGCGCATGTCGGCAGCGTGGCGTCGTCGCTGGAGCCCGAACGCATCCGGCGTACCTTCGGGGAGCTCGAGCAGCTGCTGCGCTCGCGTCAGCAGCGGGAGGTGTTCCGGGACAGGCAAGGGCCGGATGACGGATTGGGCCAGGTGTTCCTGGTCATCGACAACCTCTATGCCTTCAGCCGGGACAACACCGACCAGTTCAACACCCGAAACCCATTGCTGAGCAAGGTGACCGAACTCGTCAACGTCGGATTGGCCTACGGTATCCACGTCGTCGTCACCACGCCCAGCTGGCTGGAGGTGCCGCTGGCCATGCGGGACGGCCTCGGGCTGCGGCTGGAGCTCAAACTGCATGACGCGCGCGACAGCAATGTCCGGGTGGTCGGCGCACTACACCGTCCGGCCGAGGCGGTGCCCGCCGACCAGCCCGGTCGTGGTCTGACCACGGCCGCCGAGCACTTCTTGTTCGCGGCGCCCGAGCTGGATCAGGTGGCCGCCATCAATGCCCGTCACCCCGGGATCACGGCGCCGCCGGTGCGGCTGTTGCCCACCAACCTGGAGCCCGCCGCGCTCGGCCCGCTGTACGGGGGCACCGATCGGATCGTGGTCGGCCAGCGCGAAGAAGACTTGGCCGCAGTCGAACTCGACTTCGCCGCGAACCCGTTGCTGCTGGTGTTGGGTGACACCAGGTCCGGCAAGACCACGTTGCTGCGGCACATCATTCGCACCATCCGCGACAACTCGACACCGGACCGCGTGGCCTTCACCGTGTTTGATCGCCGGCTGCATCTCGTCGATGAGCCGCTGTTCCCCGACAACGAATACACCGCCAACATCGACCGGGTGACCCCGGCGATCCTCGGGCTGTCGGCGCTCATCGAACAGCGGCGACCACCGGCGGGCTTCACACCGGCGCAGCTGAGTGGCTGGTCACTCGAGGGCCACACCCACTACCTGATCATCGACGACGTCGATCAGATTCCGGACAGCCCGGCCATGACGGGACCCTATGTCGGGCAGCGTCCGTGGACCCCGCTGATCGGGCTACTTGCCCAAGCCGGCGATCTGGGTCTGCGGGTGATCGTCACCGCGCGCGCCAGCGGCGCGGCACATGCCCTGATGACCAGCCCATTGCTGCGCCGGTTCAACGACCTGCAGGCAACGACGTTGCTGCTCTCGGGTAACCCCGCCGACGGCGGCAAGGTCCGCGGGCAGCGGTTCGACCGGTTGCCGGCCGGTCGAGGGATTCTGCTCACCGACAGCGACACTCCGACGTACGTGCAATTGGTCAATCCGCTCGTCGGCCAAGGTGTGGCCGTCGATGGTCGGTGAGTTTCATCGAAAGGAGTATTTGTCATGACATTACGAGTTGTTCCAGAAGGTCTGGCCTCGGCCAGCGCCGCCGTGGAGGCGATCACCGCCCGGTTGGCCGCCGCACATGCGGGCGCCGCCCCGGCGATCACAGCCGTGGTTCCGTCGGCGGCCGACCCAGTCTCGCTACAGACCGCGGCCGGCTTCAGCGCCCAGGGCTCTGAGCACGCCGCGGTGGCGGCCGAGGGCGTCGAAGAGCTCGGCCGTGCCAGCGTCGGTGTCGGCGAGTCGGGCGTGAGTTACGCAGCCGGTGACGCGGCTGCCGCGACGACATACCTTGCCGGCCACTGACGATGACCGCGCCAGTGTGGATGGCTTCGCCACCGGAGGTGCATTCAGCGCTCCTCACTAGTGGTCCTGGGCCCGGGTCGCTGTTCGCGGCCGCCGGGGCGTGGACCACGTTGAGCAATGAATATGCCTCGGCAGCAGGCGAACTCACCTCACTTTTGGGCGCGGTGCAAGCCGGCGCGTGGGAAGGTCCGAGCGCCGAACTGTACGCGAGCGCACATGCGCCGTATGTCGCGTGGCTGACCGAAGCCAGCGCGAACAGCGCCGGGGTGGCAGCCCAGCATGAGATCGCCGCGGCCGCCTACACCACAGCGTTGGCCGCGATGCCCACGATTCCGGAGTTGGCCGCCAATCACGTCATCCACGGCATGCTGATCGCGACGAATTTCTTTGGAATCAATACGATTCCGATCACGCTCAACGAAGCTGACTACGCCAGGATGTGGATCCAGGCGGCTACCACGATGGCGACTTACCAGGCGGTTTCGGGCACCGCGTTGGCGTCGGCTCCGCGCACCACTGCGGCGCCGCCGGTGCTCAAGACGAATAATGGGGCCGGCCAGGTCGCCGCGGCCGCACAGAAGCCGTCGCAGATCCTGCAACAGATCATCCAGTTTTTCGAATCCAATCCTCTTGCCGCGCTGGCAGCCGGTCCCCTCCTGTTGGCTTTCGCCGTCTACGAGGTCGTCTCGCCCATCGCCACCTACGTGCCGCTACTGACTCTTCTACCGTTTATCATCGCCGCGATCGCGAATTACGCGCAGTCGCTTTTCACGGTCCTGCCGGAGGCAGTGGTGGCGCCCACGGGTGTGGTTCCCGCCTTCGCATCCGCCGGGCGGTCCGCCGCGTTGCCGATTGCCGCGACGCTGCCGACGACGGCCGCTCCGTCCACAAGTTCGGCACCCGGATCGTCGGCAACCGTCGGTGCCGGCGGAGCACCTGCTCCGGCCCCGGCGGCGCCTGGCTTCGGCTACATGGTGGGGGGTATCGATCCCGACGACGGGCCCGGGCCGACGTTGATCGATCGCGACGCGAGCAAGGCACCGGCGAGTGCCATTCCCGCAGCGTCTGCGGTGGGTGCGGTGGGCCGCGACAAGGGACGGGCTCGGCGGCGTCGTCGGGGCGAGTTGCACGACCACGCCGACGAGTTCGCAGACATGAATGTCGAGGTCGACCCGCAATGGGGCGCGCGGGCCGACCGCGAGCCACTCGTATCGACGGTGGCCTCGGATCGGGGTGCAGGCGAGCTGGGGTTCGCCGGAACGGTGGACAAGGACGCCGCCGCTGCTGCGGCGGGACTGGCCACGTTGAGCGGCGATGGGTTTGGTGATGGGCCAAAGATGCCAATGGTGCCGGGCACGTGGTCGCCGGAGGCGCCGCAGGGGGAGGGGGGCGACGGCTGAGTGTGTTGTGTGGCAACGGTAATCGACTAGTGAAGGGATTTCAGGGATGAGTTTGTTGGATGCACATATTCCGCAGTTGGTGGCGTCGGAGTCGGCGTTTGGCGCCAAGGCGGGGCTGATGCGCTCGACGATCGGTCAGGCCGAGCAGGAAGCGATGTCGGCGCAGGCGTTTCACACCGGGGATTCGGCGGCGGCGTTTCAGGCTGCCCATGCCCGGTTCGTGGCGGCGGCGGCCAAGGTGAATTCGCTGCTGGATATCGCTCAGGCCAACATCGGGGATGCCGCGGGCACCTACGTGGCCGCTGACGCCGCTGCGGCGAGCAGTTACCCGGGCTTCTGAGCCGATTATCTTCAACGAAAGGTTTTGTGATGTCGCAGATCATGTACAACTACCCGGCGATGATGGCGCACTCGGCCGACATGGCCGGCTATGCGGGCACGCTGCAGAGTTTGGGCGCCGATATCGCCAGCGAGCAGGCCGCGTTGCAGGCGGGCTGGCAGGGTGACACCGGGATGAGCTATCAGGCCTGGCAGGCGCAGTGGAACCAGACCATGGAACAACTGGTGCTGGCCTACCGCGCGATGGCGGGCACGCACGAGAACAACACCACCTCGATGCTGGCCCGCGACTCGGCCGAGGGCGCCAAATGGGGCGGCTAGACGTGGCAGGCGGGTCCGCGACGTAGATGTCTGCCAAGCCCAACGCCGTCGAACTCACCGTCGATCAGGCGTGGTTTATCGCTGAAACCGTTGGAGCGGGGACGTTTCCATGGGTGCTGGCGATCACCACGCCTTATACCGATGCCGCCGAGCGGGGTGCGTTCCTGGATCGCCAGAACGCCGAACTGACCCGGATGGGCATGGTGGCGGCTAACGGCGCCATCAATTCGGCGGTAGCCGACTGGATTCGGGTGGTGTGCTTCCCGGAACGGTGGCTGGATCTGCGTTATGTGGGATCCGTCGCCGCTTCCGGGGACGATGATCTCTTGCGTGGGATCATCGCACGGCGCGGCGATAAAACCGTTGTGGCACTGCGTAACGCGCAGCTGGTCACTTTTACGGCAATGGACATCCACGACGCTCGAGCGCTGGTGCCGGTGCTCGGGGTCGGGTTGGCGCAGCGTCCGCCCGCCCGGTTCGACGAGTTCAGCTTGCCCGCCCAGGTCGGCGCACGGGCCGACGAGCGGCTGCGCAATGGCGCGTCGCTCACCGAAGTCCTTGACTACCTGAGCATCCCGCAGTCGGCACGTTCGGTGGTGGAGTCGGTGTTCACCGGGCCGCGCAGTTACGTGGAGATCGTCGCCGGTTGCCACCACGATGGGCGGCACACCAGCACCGAAGTAGGCATGAGCATCGTCGACACCACGGCGGGTCGGGTACTGGTCAGCCCTTCGCGCGCCTTCGACGGCGAATGGATCTCCACGTTCAGCCCCGGAACCCCGTTTGCCATCGCCATGTCCGTCGAGCAGCTCACCGCGGAGCTGCCGGACGGCCACTGGTTCGAGGGCCATCGGCTCTCCCGAGATTTCAGCACGCAATCCAAATCACAAGCCGTTTGACCGCCCAAGAACAATCGCTTGTCACGACGAGAAAGAGAAGCAATGTCCCGCAGAAGTCTGAGGAGTCGGTGATGTCCAGCGCAGTGATACCCATTGTGCGGGTCGCCATCCTCGCCGACAGCCGGCTGACCGAAATAGCGCTGCCCGTGGAATTGCCCCTGCGCGAAATCCTGCCTGCGGTGGAACGTCTGGTGGTTCCTGCCGTCGCTGAGGACGAGATTGCCAACGGTGGCACCGCGACCGAACGGACGAGGCCCGCGAGGCTCAGTCTTGCTCCGATCGGCGGTGCGCCGTTCAGCCTGGACGCGAGTTTGGGGACAGTCGGAGTCGTCGACGGTGACCTGTTGGCGTTGCAACCGATCCCGGTGGGGCCGGCCGCGCCGGGCATCGTCGAGGACATCGCTGACGCGGCGGTCATCTTCTCGGCATCTCGGTTGAAGCCGTGGGGGATCGCGCATATCCAGCGCGGTGCAGTCGCGGGACTCATCGGATTGACCTGGGCAGCAACCGGTCTGGGGGTTACCCACCGGGTGGCCACCGGGTCATCGGCCGGGCTGTTCGCAGTCGGCGCGATAGCGCTTCTCACCGTGCTGGCGGGCCTGTTCTTGCGGTTGCCGCGCGCCGGGGCGGCTTTGTCGGGCGCCGCGTTGGTTCCCGTCGCCGCGGCGTTGGCCTTGGCCGTGCCGGGTAGCTTCGGTGCGGCCCAGGTAACGCTGGCCGCGGCCGGAGTGACCGCGTGGTCGCTGATCAACCTGATCCTTCCTCGTCGCGAAAGCCACTGCGCTATCGGATTTTTCACCGCGACGACGGTGCTGGGCGCAGGTATGCTGTTGGCCGCGGGCGCGAGTTCGCTATGGCAACTGCCGTTGGTGAGCCTGGGCTCCGGTCTACTCGTCGTTGCGCTGCTGGTCACAGTCGAAGCTCCGCAATTGTCCGCGCTGTGGGCTAGATTCCCGCTGCCGGTCATTCCGGCGCCCGGTGACCCCACCCCGTCGGCGCCGTCCTCGCGGGTGCTTGCAGACCTGCCGCGACGGGTCCGGATCAGCGACGCACATCAGACCGGATTCATCGCAGGCGCGGTACTGCTCAGCGTGATCGGATCGTTGGCGATCGCGTCGCGGCCGGAAACCCTGTCCGTGTGGGGCTGGTATGTGGTGGTCGCGTTCGCGGCCGCGACTGCGCTGCGGGCGCGGGTGTGGGACTCGGCCGCGGCCAAAGCCTGGCTGCTGGCCCAGCCTCTCCTGGTGGCTGTGGTGTTGGCGGTGCTGTACACCGCGACTGCGCACTACGTCCCCGCGTTGGTCGCGGTGGCGGTTCTTGCGGCGCTGGTGACGGCATTGGTCGTCGTTGCTCTGAGCCCGGCAATCGCTTCTCCGGACACCTACTCGCTGCCGCTCCGTCGGCTGGTGGGCTTCTTCGCGTCAGCGGTCGACGCGTCGCTGATCCCGGTCATCGCTTATCTGGTCGGACTCTTCGCTTGGGTACTCAATCGATGATCTCTGCCCACGCTCGCCGAAGCGGTTGTCTCGCAGCGATTCTGGTTGCCGCGCTGTGCGTCTGCCCGCCCGCCCTGGCGATCAATCGTCCGCAGGTCGACCCGGGGACGGCGCCGCCCAAGGGTGCGCCTGGCCCGGTGGCGCCGATGGAGAAGAACGGCGAGTGCAGCATCACCGGCGTCATCTCAGGCACCGACTTCGGTGCCGCGACGCCGAGCCAGAAGTTGCTGGATCCGGCTGCGGCGTGGCGGCTTTCCCGCGGTGACGGACAGTTGGTGGCGGTTTTGGACACCGGGGTGCGGCCTGGACCGCGGCTGCCCGGTGTGCAACCCGGCGGTGACTACGTCGAGTCGACCGACGGCCTGACCGACTGCGACGGACACGGAACAGCGGTCGCCGGCCTGGTCGCTGGTCAGCCCGGTGCCGACGGGTTCGCCGGAATCGCGCCCGCGGCCCGGCTGGTGTCGTTGCGGGTGACGTCCGCGAAGTTCTCGGCGCGCACCGCGGGCGGCGATCCCACCTTGGCGCGCGCCACTGTCGACGTGACCGCGCTGGGCCGGGCGATCGTGCACGCAGCCGACCTCGGCGCCCGGGTGATCGACATCTCGACGATCACCTGCCTGCCCGCCGACCGCAACATCGACCAGGGCGCCTTGGGTGCGGCGATCCGCTACGCGGCCATCGACAAAGACGCCGTCATCGTCGCGGCCGCCGGCGACAGCGGTTCCGCCGGCTGGGGTTCCAACGCAGCGTCATGCGAGTCCAACCCGCTCACCGACCTGAGCCACCCCGATGATCCACGCAACTGGGCGGGCGTCACCTCGGTGTCGGTGCCGTCCTGGTGGCAGCCATACGTGTTGTCGGTGGGCTCGCTGACGCCGGGCGACCAACCGTCGAAATTCACCATGGCCGGGCCGTGGGTCGGCATCGCCGCACCGGGCGAGAACATCGTCTCGGTGAGCAACCGTGACGACGGGGGACTAACCAACGGCCAGCCCAACCAACACCAGCAGCTAGTCCCGCTCAACGGCACCGACTACGCGACCGGATACGTCTCGGGCGTCGCAGCGTTGGTGCGCAGCAAGTATCCGACACTGAACGCCGGCCAGGTGATCAACCGCATCACCGCTTCCGCGCGCAATGGTGCCCGCGCGCCGTCCAACGTCGTCGGCGCCGGCACCGTCGACCCGGTGGCAGCCCTGACGTGGGAGCTCCCCGCCGCCGCAAAGACCGACCAGTGGCCGGTGAAACACGTTGCGGCGCCACCGGAGCCGGCGCCGAAGAGCGCGGCGCCGCGGATCGTCGCATTCGGTGGGACGGCTGCGCTGATATTGGCCGTCGTGGCCGCTGCCGCGATCGCCGCACGCCGACGAAAGGAACCCACGCTGTGAGTGCGCATCAATCAACATCGCTGCCCACCGGACGAATCACGTTGGTGCTGTTGGCCGTTGTCACCGCAGCGATCGCCTTCCCGTGGCATTCCGAGCGCGAGCGTTGGGTGCTCGGCATTGCCATCGTTGCTGTGATCGTGCTGCTGGCGCGGTGGCGGGGACTACCCCTCACCACGATCCTGCGTCGTCGACTGGCGATTCTGCGCCCCAACCGGAGCGCACGCCGGGCCGGCGAATCCGTCGCCGACGTGCGGACGACCGCGTTACTGCGCGTCACACCGCCGCAAGCAGATGCCGACATCCTGCCGTTGCCACTGATCGCCGGCTACGCAGAACGCTATGGTCTGCGCGCGGACGTGATCCGCGTGACAAGCTGCGACAGCACATCTGAAGCCGGCACGCGGCAACGGGAAACCTGGATCGGCCTGACGTTGTCAGCCGCCGACAATCTTGCTGCGCTACAAGCCCGTTCGCCGCAGATTCCGCTGCACGAGACCGCCGAGGTCGCGGCGCGTCGGCTCGCCGACCATCTCCGGGAGAGCGGTTGGACCGCTGCCCTCGTCGCCCCCGACGATGTTCCGACGCCCTACCCGCGGGCCGCCCGCGAAACCTGGACCGGGATTCAGCACGGGAGCAATGACTACTTTGCAGCCTACGGGGTCAAGGTCGACACGGCGCTGCCGAACACGCTCGCGGCGATCTGGTCGTATCCCGTCCGCGAAGTCTGGACGGCAGCGGAGTTCAGCGGTGCCGGCGACGACCAGACGTTGGCTGTCGCGTGCGCATTCCGCACTGATGCCAGACCCGGTGCGAGCGGGCCACTCCCCGGGCTGATCTCACAATCCGGTAAGCAGGGTGCGGCGCTGACGGCTTTGGACCCGCTATCGAGCCACCGGCTTGACGATCATGTCGCCCTGCCCGAATCGTTGCTGCTGGAAAGGCTGCGCTGGTCCAGCACGACTCAAAGCGCAGCCGGTCGCCACCGCATCGCTGTGAGATGAGTCGCTGACTAGGTCGGCACACCCGCCGGATAGAACAGGGCGGCGGCGTTCTCATAGAACACCGCGCGCAGCCAGGCGTCGTCGATGCCCGGCACCCGGGTGATCGCCCGCATCGCGTTGGCATAGCTATAGGGGATGTTGGGGAAGTCGCTGCCGAACAGGATGCGATCACCGATGTGCCGCAGCCGATCCAGCTGTGACGGCGGGAAGGGCATGGTTTCCTCGACGAACGGCGTGAAAGCCATTGTGGTGTCGAGTCGCACGTCGGCAAACCGGTCGCAGATGTCGAGAAACTCCGCATATTCCGGCATTCCCATGTGCGCGACGATCAATCGCAGTCGCGGATAACGTCGCAGGAGTAGCCGAATGGGCTCAGGCCCGGTGTGCTCGCCCGGCACCGGCCCGGAACCGCAGTGGATGACAACCGGTATCCGGGCATCCTCGATGGCTCCCCAGACACGATCGAGGAGCGGGTGGTTGGGCTCGTAGCGACCCACCTGAATGTGTGCTTTGAAGACCTGGGCTCCGTCGTGGATTACCGCCTCGACGTAGTCTCCCGCGTCCGTTTCCGGGTAAAACGTCGCCGTGGCAAGGCAATCCGGCGTCGACCGGGCAAACTGGACGGCCCACTGGTTGAGCCACGCCGCCATCTCAGGCTTGTGCGGATAGACCAGTGCGGTGAAGCCGCGCACGCCGAACTGCCGCAGCGCCTGAAGGCGTGCGGACTCAGCCGACCGATAGGCGATCGGCCATTCACGACCGACCAGCGGGCCCGCAGAATCGAAGTAGTGCCACACCTTGTCCATCACCGATTTCGGCATGAAGTGGGTGTGGACATCGATCACGCCGGGCAAACCCAGGGCAGACCAGATCTGCCGCACCTCGGCGGCCTCGTCTTCGTCGGCCATGATCCATCCTCGACTCGTCCGGCAAGCGGCAGGTAATACCGTTTGTCTATATCAGTCGGCGTGGGCCGTCGAACAGGAGGACCTGTATGTGGGATCCGGATGTCTACCTCACCTTCGCCGAGCATCGGGCCCGCCCGTTCTACGATCTGCTGTCAAGGGTCGGAGCACCCAACCCACGTCGGGTCGTCGACCTCGGGTGCGGCGCGGGCAACCTGACCGCCCAGCTGGCGCGGCGTTGGCCGGATGCGGTGGTCGAGGCGCTGGACAGCTCACCGCAGATGGTTGCCGCCGCCCGCGAGCGCGGCGTGGATGCCTCGGTCGGAGATGTGAGAACCTGGACGCCGCAGCCTGACACCGACGTGGTGCTCAGCAACGCCGCCATGCATTGGGTGACCGAACACGACGAGCTGTTCGTCCGATGGGCCGGTCAACTGGCCGCGGGGTCGTGGCTTGCGGTTCAGATGCCGGGCAACTTCGAAACTCCGTCGCATGCCGCGGTGCGCGCGGTGGCCCGACGTGAGCCATACGCAAAGGTGCTGCGGGACATCCCGTTTCGGGTAGGAACAGTTGTCGACACGCCGACGCACTACGCCGAGTTGCTGATCGGAGCCGGATGTACCGTCGACGCTTGGGAAACCACCTACATACACCAGTTCACCGGCGAACATCCGGTGCTGGACTGGATCGCCGGCACCGCACTGCTACCCGTGAGCGAACGGCTCAACGAGCAGGACTACCAACAGTTCCGTCAAGAGCTCATTCCACTACTCGCCGACGCCTATCCACCCCGGCTGGACGGGACCACGTTCTACCCTTTCCGGCGGGTGTTCTTCGTCGCGCAGGTACGGGGCTGAAGCGCCGGCGGTCCCAGCCGCTACGCGTGCTCCGTTTGACTGACTTCGTCCTCGATGCCGCGGTCGACGGCGATCGCCGACCGGCTGGTCGGGGCTTTCTCGTGAATCTGCAAATACGTCTCGGTGTAGCGTGCCGCGATGCGGCTTCCGGCAAAATCGGACGGTATGACGTCGCCGGTCTGCTGACGCCAATCATGCAGGCGGACAGCAAGATCGGCGGCGATGAGATCGGATCCGTCCAAGCCGTCTCCGGCCAGCAGGTTGTTGGTCTCGGTAGGGTCTGCGCGCAGATCGTAGAGTTCACGTTCCGGGCGCGGCGCGGTGACCAGCGGCGCGACGGCGTGGCCGGACGGGCTCTCTTCGATATCCCACGGCAGATCCAGCAGTGGCCGGTGCGCGTAGTTCTCGATATAGCTGAATTCTTTCGTTCGGATCGCCCGGATCGGATCAAACGAGTCGTGGTACGTCTTGCCGGTAAACACGTGGTCGCGCACCGGCTCGGTGCGATCCGGTGCAAGCAGCGCCTGCGCGTGCGAGATGCCCTCGATGTCGTCCGAGTGGGCGACGCCGAGCAGCTCCAGCAGAGTCGGGAGCAAATCCACGCCGCTGAACAGATCGTCGTAAACCTTTGCCGAAGTTGCCATTCGGGTGGGAGGGCGGATGATCATGGCGATTCCCGTCCCTGCCTCGTACAGCGTGGATTTCGCTCGCGGGAAAGCTGCACCGTGGTCGGTGAGGAACACCACCCACGTGCTGGAGTCCAGGCTGGTAGCGGCAAGCGTGTCCAATATCCGACCGACCGCGGCGTCAGCGGTCGCGATGGACCCGTAGAATTCAGCCAGATCTTGGCGCACCTCAACGACATTGGGTAGATAGTCAGGCGGATCGACGGCGGCGGCGTCGGCCGGCTCGTAGCGATCCCGTGGATACGGGCGATGCGTTTCGAAGAAGCCGGCGGTCAACAAAAATGGTTGGCTGCTGTCGTATTCGTGCAGCCATTGCTGAGCCCGCTCAACGACGTATTCGCAGTATGAGTTCGATACGTCGAACTCATCGAAACCCAATCTGGACGGATACGACGTCTCGTGTTGCATCCCGAAAAGAGCCGAGTACCAGCCGTATTCAGAGAGAATCTGCGGCAGTGTACGGACACCTGGGCGATACTCCCAACCATGGTGAGCCAACCCGACCAGTCCGTTGCTCTGCGGGTAGCGGCCAGTGAACAGAGACCCGCGCGATGGAGAGCAGAGCGGTGCTGTGGCATGTGCTCTGGTGAACAAGATGCCCTCGTCGGCCAACTGGTCCAGCCGCGGGCTCGAAACATCGGCGTGACCGTAGACGCCAAGATACCGGCCCAGATCGTGCCAGTGCACGAGCAGCACATTGTCGCGCTGCTGCTGCGTCACACCGTGATTTACGCCTGCATCGCCGATCGCCGCCACCTCCTGAGCTTGCCGGGCCTTGTCGACGTTATCGGCTGTGTCGTGCCGGTGTGTATGGCGGGGCGGGTCTGGTCAGGCCTGCCGTCAGCCGCTCACCACTGTTGCGGCGGATGTCCGCCCGGGCCGGGCGGGCCATATTGCGGCGGTTGCGGCTGCCCGTAGGGCCATTGCCCGCCGCCCGGGAACCCGCCGGGTCCGGAGCCGCCGGTCAGTTTCGGCGGCAGTCCCAGGACCACGCGGAACGCCGGAACGAACATCAGGCCGGCGGTGACGGCGACGACGACTCCCGCAATCAGGTCGTAGGTAATTCGACCGGTGGTGCCGTAGCGAGCTTCGCAACCGATCGCCAACGTGAGCATCACGATCCCGCCGCCGAGAATCAGGAACTGCCCCAGGTGTCTTTTGAGAAAGAGCATCACTGCGCCACCGGATACTGCGAGGCCGGCCCCGATTATCAGGAACAGGCAAATCACCAGGACCATGGGAACACTGGGGACCATGCTCTGGATGTGCTGTCGGCACATGCTGGAGTATTCGCCGCTGTATCGATTACAGACATCCGAAGCGCGGCTGACGGCGCTGGTCAGGTTGATCCACAGCGTCAGCGTGAGGATGGCGCCGAGCAACCCCAGCAGCACGATGACGGCAAAGGTGAACCAGCCGATGGTCTGCTGGGAAGTCGGGGCGGGTGCAGGCGCGCCGTAGTTGCTCCACGCCGGCGGACCGTAGCCCGGGTGCTGGCCGTAACCGGGCGGCGGCGTCCCATACCCGGGCGGAGGTGGCTGCTGACCGTAGTTCTCGGGTCCCGGCTGGCCGCCGTAGCCAGGTTCGACGTGCCCCCGGGGATCGTCCGGCGAATTGCGCCATTGTGAGGGATAGCCTGGCGGAGGAGGTTGCACCCCGGCATCGTAGCCGCCCCTGCGCCGGTGGGCCCTGATGTCCTGCGCGCTTTGCACCAGACACGACGACGTGAAGCTCAGGTCGTGAGTTGCGGGGCAGTTCCCCAGCCGTTCTCCGAGACGAAATCGGCGAGCGGTCGGCCGAGCGCCCAGCCGTCCAATTCCAACGAGGGCCGGTCTGGAAAGTCCGGCACCGGTCCAAGGCACAAGATTGCCACCGGCTCGGCATCGGCGGGCATCGACAGCAGCGTCGCCAGCCTCGGCGGATCGAAAAGCGACACCCATCCCATCCCCAGGCCTTCCGATCGTGCTGCCAGCCAGAGGTTTTGGATCGCGCACGATACCGATGCCAGATCCATCTGCGGGAGGGTGCGACGGCCGAACACGTAGCTGTCCCGGCAATCGGACAGCGCCACGACCAGCACTTCCGCGCAATCGAGGATGCCTTCGACCTTCAGCGCCAAAAATTCTTGTTCCCGTTGGCCCAGCGCGTGCGCGGTCTGCAGACGCTCCTCGTCGACCAGGGTGTGCATGCGTCGCCGCAGCCCGTCGTCGGTGATCCGGATGAATCGCCACGGCTGCATCAGACCCACATTGGGTGCGGCGTGGGCGGCCTGCAGCAGACGTGCAAGAACGTCGTCGGGAACTTTGCTGCCGCGAACGAATCGGCGCATGTCGCGA
Organism: uncultured Actinomycetota bacterium; assembly: GCA_963760095.1. Lineage (GTDB taxonomy): Bacteria > Actinomycetota > Actinomycetes > Mycobacteriales > Mycobacteriaceae > Mycobacterium. Next base: position 314,980 of record CAVXBT010000001.1, read on the forward strand.
CGCTCGGAGATCACCCGATAGACGGCCTGCCGCTCTGCCGGACTGAATGCGTGATTGCCCACACAGTCATCGTAGAAACCGTTGCCTGTCAAAGCGGCCAACGGTGGCGAACTCGACGTGTCGGGGCTCGTTGTCGGCCAGACTTGATGTGAACCCCTCGGTGCGCGAGAACCGGCGAAAAGGATGTTCGATGGATATTTCTGAACTAGCGGACCAATTGCCTACCAATGGCACCCGTGGACGTGTCTACGGCGACCCCTACCGCACGGCGGACGGCGAGACGGTGATCACCGCTGCCAAGGTCCGTGGCGGCACCTCAACGCCCATCGGTGTGTTCGTCGTCCACGGCGGCTCAGCGACCTGGGTGCCCGCTGTCGACTCAAATCGGCTTGCGCTGATCGGCGTGATCACCGGCCTGATTGCGGCAGTGCTCGGCAGTTTGGCAGTGTTGCGGCGCCCACCGTGGCCCGACTTGTCGGCGACCTCGTCGGCCTGGCAGCGCCGCTGACTCTGCTACGGCCGGTAGGTGACGCCGACAGCGCGGAACACGTATTCCGGCGGCATGTCGAAGTTCAGGGATCGAGAGGGCAACCCGGCGAGCACATCGCCGGCTACCGGGGCCTTGTAGTGCAGCGAAAGATGTCCGGTGAACGACGGGTCCACCTTGTCGACATCGACGTCGACGTGCAGACCATCCGGTGATATCTGTACGGTTCCGGTACCGGATTGTGTTGCGTCCCAACGCACGTCGACGGTGGGTCCGGCCAGCTTCGGCAGCGACGAGAGGGTCGCCAGCACTCGCTGTGAGGTGAACACCAACGACCCGACGTAGCTGGCGACGCTGTGCGCCGAGCGCAGGCCTGGGATGGCGCCGTTGAATCTTCGGGTGACTGGGACGTAATCGGCGAGGTAGATGACCCCCTCAGCCTCGACCTCGGCGCGAAGGTCGTCGGGCAGCTTGCCGATGCCGAAGAGCTTGCGGACAAAGACCGGCATCGCTCCAGTATGACTCCGGCTCAGAAACCCGCTGCTGGCGGCTGAGGCCGGGGGAGGCGTCAATTCACCTTCGGCTCAGCGGGCGCGTGCACCCAACCGGAGCCTGAACCGGACGAGGCCGGCCAAGACGACAGCCAGCCCCACGAGCATGCCCGTGTCCTGCAGCCAGGCGCCGGACACATGCCGCCACAATCGGTCGGCGGGCAACCCCGCCTCGACGTTGTTCAGGTCCACGGTCGACGCCGAGGCGGCGAAGCCCCAGCGGCCCGGCACCAGCCATGACATCTGATCGAGGATCAGCCGCCCCGTCACCGGGATCAGGCCGCCGGCCAACACCATCGACACCATGATGGTCACCACGAGCATCGGCAGCACTTGTTCGGTGGAGCGGGCCAGCGACGACAGCGCCAGCCCGACCATCGCCGAGGTGACGGCCGTCAGCGCCAGGCCCAAGTACAGCTCGAAGACGCCGGGCGCAACACCCTGGCCGAACAGCGCGCCGCCGTGCGAGGGTGCGCCTTTGCCGATCGCCATGACGGCGACCATGACCGCGGTGCCGATCAGGGCTGCGATGCTGTAGACGACGACTTTGGCCATCAGGTAGGCCGACGCCGAGAGGCCGACGGCTCGTTCGCGCTGAAAGATCATCCGTTCGCCGACCAGGTCCCGCACCGTCAACGCGGTGCCGAAGAACACCGCGCCGATGTTGAGCAGGATCAGGATGTCGATGGGTTCTTCGGGCGCGGTCGGATTAGCGTTTCCCAGCCCGGTATTGCCGGGCACCGCCAGTGACAGCACACCGAGGACGAAGGGCAGCACAGCCAGGAACGCAAAGTAGCCGTGATCAGAGGTGATCAGGCGGGTTTGTCTGCGCGCCAACGTCACGACCTGCCGCCACTGGCTGGTGTGCGGCGGCCGGCCCAGGGGTGCTGCGTCGGCAGTCGGCGAGGGTCGCCGTGGACCGGCGGGATGACGCGCCAGATAGGCGCGGTGCACACCGTCGGGGTCGGTGCTGACCCGGGCGAAGATGTCGGCCCAGTCGGTGCTGCCCATCACGGACCCGATCTGTGCGGGCGGGTCGGCGAAAGCGGTCTTGCCTCCCGGTGCCAGCAACAGAATCTGGTCGCACATGCCCACGTAGGTCAGCGAGTGGGTCACGACAATGACCACCCGGCCCGCGTCGGCAAGCCGCCGCAGCATCGTCATCACCTGACGGTCCAACGCCGGGTCGAGCCCCGACGTCGGCTCATCGAGGATCAGCAGCGACGGGCCGGTCAGGAGTTCCATGGCCACCGATGCGCGTTTGCGCTGCCCGCCGGACAGCTTGTCGACGCGGGTCTTCTTGTGCGGAGTCAGCTCCAGCTCGTTCAGCACCCGCTCGACGACTTGCCGGCGATCATCGGCGGAGGTGTCCGGCGGCAGCCGAAGTTCCGCGGCGAAATTGAGAGCCTGTTCGACGGTCAGCTGGCGGTGCACGACGTCGTCCTGAGGCACCATGCCGATGCGGGAGCGCATCGAGGCGTACTCGGCGTGCACGTCGTGCCCGTCGAACGCAACCACGCCGGCACTGCGCGGCATCGCGCCGCCGATCAGCTTGACCAATGTGGATTTTCCGGCGCCGGACGGCCCGATCACGGCGGTCAGGGTCCCCGGTTTCGCGGTGAACGACACATCCTGCAGCAGCTGGCGCCCGTCAACGGTCAATGCCAAACCGTGGGCGGTGAGCCCGCTGGTGCGGGCTGCCGCCGGCTGGGGCACCAGGGTGTTGCCGGTCGCGAGCAGGTCGGTGTTGCCAATGGTGACGATGTCGCCGTCGCGCAGGATCGCGTGCGTGATCAGCCTGCCGTTGACGAATGTGCCATTGCTGCTGTTGTTGTCGCGGACCTCGAGACCTGCCGGACTGGATACCAGCACCGCGTGGACCCGAGAGGCCAGCGCGTCCTCGACGACGACGCTGTTGGTCTTGGCGCGCCCGACCGTCACCGAATCCCGTGACTCCGCCGCCCGCGGCGGGGGCGGCGGCATCGGCGCTCGCCGGGTACCACTGAACGGTCGGGCAGGGACCGGTTGGCTCGGCTGCGGTCCCGCTGAACGAATCGGCGGCCGCGATGGTGCTCGCATCGGGGCCGGCGGGCCCGCCGGCCGGAACCGGGCCGTCTCGGGACTGTTGGCCGTGCTGGGTACCGGCGTTGTCGCCGGTGCGGCGACGCGGAAGGTCAACTGGGGGCCACGAGGGCTGCCCAGCGCGATGCTCAGGCGATCGTGGATAGGCACCAGGTTGGCCCGTGAACCAGCGACATAGACACCGTTTTGGCTTCTGTCCACAACGACCCACTGCGCCCCATCAAATCGCAGAATCGCGTGCACCCGCGATATCAGCGTGAGGTCGTCAGGAGCGACATCGTGGAAACAGATGTCGCATTCGCGGCCGCGGCCCACGGTGACATCGCTGCCGGCTGGAAAGGTGTACATCGCCGATCCCAGCCAGACCGTGAGCGGTGGCACGTCAATCCCGCTCGCCGCGGCGAGCTTGGTCGTGCTGTCGTCACCGGACGGCGGGCGGCTGCGATCTGACCTGAACATTCACTGCTTTCTATACCCCGAGATCCTGTGTGCGACGCATACGAACATATATGTGCATCCGGCGGCAACCAGTGCTGAGCGCTGGCTCGCGTCCGCGCGGTGACCGGATCGACGCTGAAACTTGACTTGACCTCGTGATGATGCGGCGTTGACGATGAGACGGTGCGCCGACTGCTGGGTCTACTGTGCGCTGCGGTGTGCGCAGCCGTTGTACCCATGGCGACAGCTCCGAAGGGGGGTGCAGTCGGCGCACCTTGGTTTGCGCCCTCGGTCGGTAATGCCACTCAAGTGATTTCCGTTGTCGGAGTTGGCGGTTCGAATGCGAAGATGGATGTCTACCAACGAGGCGCCTCGGGCTGGCAGCCAGTTGAGGCCGGCATACCCACGCATATCGGATCGGCAGGTCTTGCGGCGCAAGCAAAGAGTGGCTATCCGGCTACCCCGATGGGCGTGTTCGCGTTGCCCTTCGCATTCGGGACGGCGCCCAATCCCGGTGGCGGGCTGAAGTACGTTCAGGTCGGGTCCAACCACTGGTGGAACGGTGATGACGGCAGCCCGACGTTCAACACGATGCAGGTCTGCCCCAAGGCACAATGTCAGTTCGACACCGGAGCGAGTGAAAACCTCGAGATCCCGCAGTACAAACACGCGGTGGTGATGGGCGTCAACCCCAATCATCAACCGGGCAAGGGCGCTGCTTTCTTCTTTCACACCACCGATGGCGGCGCGACCGAGGGATGCGTGGCGATCGATGACGCCAAGTTGGTGCAGATCATCCAGTGGCTGCGGCCCGGCGCCGTGATGGCGATCACCCAATAATCATTAGGCGCAATCGATTCAGGCCAGCGCGCTACCCGGCGACAGCTTGAAGTCCAGGTTTTTTAACGACATCGTGGCGTCGTAGGTCCGGTCATATCCGGTTGCGCTAATCCGCCATCCGTCCGCGGTGCGGCGGTACTTGTCGCGGTAGAACGCGGCACCGATCAGCATGAAGTTGAATTCGGCCACGATCACCCGGTCTTGCAGGTACCAGCAACCCGTCGCCTCGTCGCCGTTCACAGTGATCTCCGGATGGGTAACCCGGTGCTCGGTGATCACGCCCGGTCCCATCGACGAGCGCATGTACTCGACCAGGTCGGCACGATTGGTGAAGTGGTGCTCTTCGCCCATCGACGATCCGTAGTCGCCGACGATGTCCTCGGTGAGCGTGTCGGCGAAATCGTCCCAATGCTTGGTGTCCAGTCCCCGCAGGTAGCGGTATTTGAGCAGTTCTATCGCTGCGACGTCGGAGAGATAGGCGACATGATCGTAAGAGCTCATCAGGTCATTGCAGCACATGCCGCGTGACGCCCTCCGGTGAACCGGACTCAACGCAGGTAGTGAGTGACCAAGTCGATGAGCGCGCGGCGCTCCCGTTGCCAGTCGATCGGGGTCCCCACGATCATCTGCGCCAACACCACACCGCGCAGCGTCGCCCAAATCACCTCGGCCACACCATCATTGGATGGTTCGTCGGTTATCAGTCTGCCGAGCTGGCCGATTGCCGCGTTCATCTCCAACAGGTGGCGCCGCGAGGAACCGCCCGGGCCACCGCGGTTGGCCCGTAGGATCTCGAACGCCGCCATCGACGTCGGGCTGCTGTAGCAACTCCAGGCGGTGTCGACCACGACCTCGATGCGCTCCCGCAACGGCAGTTCGCTGACGTCGGCTGACGACAGGCTTTCCAGCAACCGGGCCACCCCGTCGTCGACAACGGCCATCAGCAGACCGTTGCGGTCGCCGAAGTGGTACTGGATCACCCCCCACGTGACGCCGGCACGTTCGGCGACGTGTTTTGCAGTCGCGGCGGCAAATCCTTCTTCCACGATGCAGCGGACCGTTTCGTCGATGATCCGCACTCGGGTCTCATCCCCGCGTCTGCGCGGCGCATTCGTCTGCCGAGTGGGACTGACGGGCGGCCGGGGCTTCCGACCTGCGGCGATAGACATTATTGACTTTATAACATAGTCAGCTCTATTTTTGGGCGGTGAGCCAATCCCGCTACGCGCAGTTGTCCCGCCACGAACTGGCTGTTCTGGTCCCTGAGCTTCTGCTGATCGGACAAATGATCGACCGCTCCGGCATGGCGTGGTGCATCCAGGAGTGGGGGCGCGACGAGATGGTGCAGATCGCCATCGAAGAGTGGGCCGGCGCCAGCCCGATCTACACCAGGCGCATGCAGCGTGCTTTGAACTACGAGGGCAACGACGTGCCCACGATTTTCAAGGGCCTGCAACTCGACATCGGCGCGCCGCCGCAATTCATGGACTTCCGCTACACCATCCATGACCGCTGGCACGGCGAGTTCCACCTCGACCATTGCGGCGCGCTGCTCGACGTGGAGCCGATGGGTGACGACTACGTCTTCGGGATGTGCCACACCATCGAGGATCCGACATTCGACGCCACAGCGGTGGCGACCAATGCGCGCGCGCAGGTGCGCCCCATCCACCGCCCGCCCCGGGTTCCATCCGGCCGGCATCCGCATTGCGCATGGACGGTGGTCATCGACGAGTCCTATCCGCCGGTCGAGGGTATTCCTGCGCTGGACATCGTGGCCGAAACCCGTGCTGCAAATTGGGAATTCGATGCGATCGACCCGTCCGGCGAGGGTTTGTCCGACTATTCGGGCCCCGTGGTGTCCGACTTCGACTTCGGCGCCTATTCGCATTCGGCCCTGGTGCGGATCGCCGACGAAGTATGTCTGCAGATGCATCTGCTGTACCTGTCTTTCGCGATCGCAGTGCGGGCGCGCGCGGATTCAGACACTGCGCTCGCCGATTCGATATGCACTCGCCAGCTGATCGGCGTGGCCGGGCTCGGCGCTGAGCGCATCCATCGAGCGCTGTCGCTCCCGAACGGGATCGACGGTGTACTACGGGTTTTCGAGCTGCACCCGTTGTTCAATCCGCTGGGCTACGTCAACGCAGAGACGCACGCCCGATTGCAGGTTCACCGATCACCGGCCCACGACGATGCCGCTTGGATCTCGCTGTGCTCACCGGAGTCCGTTCTGCCGTTACAAGCGATCGCCACCGCGGTCGACCCGCAGGTCCACGTTCAGATCAGCGGAGACAGCACCGATTGGACCGTCGAGTTGTCCGAGACTGGCACGGCCGCAACAGAGCTGCCTGAGGTTGCCATCGCCAAAGTCAGCGGCGGGTCGACGTTTGAGTTCCAGCCGCGGCGATCGCTGCCGTTGACCGTGGTGTGACGCGACTCGATCTGTCAAGACGTCGGCTGTCTCACTTCGGTGACGCAACCGCATCGAGCGCATACCGATGACGTTGTGCCCGATCGTCGTAGCGTGACCGCGGTTATGGTTGAGCCTGGCCACCGACCGCTATCGACGAAGGTAATCACTTGATGTATGACCCGTTGGGGTTATCGATCGGGACCACCAATTTAGCCGCGGTCCGCAGCGGGAATCCGCCGGTCTCCCGCCGCGCTGTGTTGACCGTTTTTCCCGATCGTGCGCCGGAACTCGGTGTGCCCGTGGAGAACCCGGATGTGGAAGACACCGGCACGCTGGTGGCCGGCTTCGTAGAGCGGGTCGGTGGGTCAAGCACTCTGAAGTCCGCCGACGGCTCGACCCACGACCCGGCTCTGCTGCTGGTCGAGGCGTTGGATGCGTTGATCACCGCTACCGGTGGCGAGGCGGCGACATCCAACATCACGATGGCGGTTCCCGCACACTGGGGACCAGAAGCGTTGCGGGGCCTACAGGACGCGTTGAGCACCCATTCCGGTTTCGTCCGTAGCGGCGTCGCCCCGCGGCTGGTGTCGGATTCGGTCGCCGCGCTGACGGCGTTGAACTCCGCTTCCAGGCTGCCCGCCAATGGGGTTGTCGCGCTGTTCGATTTCGGCGGTGGCGGCACGAGCATCACCTTGGCCGACGCCGCGTCGGATTTCACTCCGATCGCACAGACGCTGCGCTACTCGGAATTCTCCGGCGACGTCATCGATCAGGCGCTGCTGGTGCATGCCTTGGACTACGCGGGCCACAGCAATGGCGCCGATCCCGCCAGCACCGCCGTCGTCGCGCAATTCGCCGGTCTGCGTGAAGAGTGCCGTCTGGCCAAGGAACGGCTCTCCAGCGAGACGGTGACCGAACTCATCGCCGAACTGCCCGGCCAGCGTGCCCGCGTCGAGGTGACCCGAGCTGACCTGGATGGCCTGATCGAGGGCAGGCTCGACGGTTTGCTCTTGGCATTCGATGACCTGTTGCGCCGCAACAAACTTCGCCGCAGAGATCTCGCGGCGGTGGCGATGGCCGGCGGTGGAGCCAAGATTCCGTTTGTTGCTCAGCGTCTTTCGTCGTATATCAGGGTCTCGGTGGTAGCCGCCGCGCAGCCCGGACTGGCGATGGCGGTCGGCGCGAGGATGCTGTCGGCCGACCAGCCGATCGAGCAGCAAGACGAGGAACGCGAAGAAACGACGATGGGCGCTCTGGTGGGCGCGTCGACCGGCACCTTCGCCACCTCGAGCAGTACCTTCGCTGCGCCCACGGACTCACTCGATTCCCGCACGGGCACATTCGGTGCTCCGACGGGCACGTTCCCGGTTCCCACCGGCGGCGCGTTCTTCGACCGGGACCCGTCGGAGACGCTGCATGAGTTGGCCTGGTCGCAGGCCGACGATTCCGACGACGAGCCGGTGGTCTACACCGGCGAGCCTTACGACAGCGACAACCGCGCAACCCCCTCGCAGCTGATGCAACTGCCGAGAGTCGATTCCTTCGACGTGGCGCAGCGCGGAAATCGGTTGCCGCAGCTGTTTTTAGGACTCGCGGCGCTGGTGTCGATGATCGCGATCGGCGGGGTGGCATTCACGCTGACCGGCAACAGCACCCGCGCGCCCACGTTGCCCAGCAGCAGCACCGTGGCGCCACCGGCGCCACCACTGAGCTCCCAGCTTCCCTCGCCGAGCCCCCTGCCGCCGCCCACCAGCGAGGCACCGCCGCCTCCGCCCAGCGCGGAGCCGTCACCCACCGTCGCCCCGCCGCCCACCAGCGAAGCACCACCGCCGCCACCTCCGCCCCCGCCGGTGACCACGACGTACGCGCCGCCGCCGCGCTCTACGGCCCAGGTCACAACCACCGCGCCGCAGCCCACAACCACCACACCGCAGGCAGCGAGCACCACCCCGAGCACGACGCCACCGCCGCCCCCGACGACGAGCACCGAGCCGTCGGTGGCGATGACGACGACGTATCTGAATCTGCCCTTCGTGCCGGTGCCGATACCGGTTCAGGTGCCCCAAGGGCAGGGCGGGGCGAACCAGCAGCCACAGAACCCTTACCAGCAGCAGAACCCTTACCAGCAGCAGAGCCCCTACCAGCCGCAGAATCCCTATCAGCAGAGCCCGTACATGCCGCAGAACCCCTACTCGAACCCGGGGTACGGCTACTAGGCGTGGCGGTCGTTCCGGCCCGCCCAGTCGATCCCCGGGCGTTTTGACGACCTAACGCGATGGTGGAAGCCGGGTCGGCCGGGGTTGGTGTGGCGTCGCCGCCCCCTCGGAGAACCCGCGGTTAATAACCGCCACAAATTAAGTAACGCCGCATGCTGAGCGGGCGATAGAGTCTGTTTAGGGCCCACGTGGTGCGCATTTCCGGCTAGATCGCGGCTAGCAAAGGACTCCGGAGGGTTAGTGGACATCGTACTTGGTGTGTCGATGGCACCAGCGATGGTCCGCGTGGTGCTGGTAGAAGGCGAAAATGCCGACGGTGTCACCGTCGAGGAAGATAACTTCGAAGTTGTTGGCGCGGACGACGTGGCAACCTCGGGGGCGCCCCAGCAGGTGATCGCCGCGATCCTCGGTACCCGGGAAGGCGCCGCTGAAGGTGGCTATCGGTTGGTGTCGACTGGGGTGACCTGGACCGAGCCGACCGAGATCGGCGCACTACGCGACGCGCTGGCGTTTTGCGAGATGCGGAGCGTCATGCTGGTCTCACCGCTGCTCGCGGCGGCCGCGTTGACCCAGACGGTCGGCGATGCGATGGACTACGAGTACACCGCGCTGCTCTTTGTCGAGCCGAGAAGCGCAACCCTGGCCGTGGTGGAGACAAACGACGGTTCGATCGTCGACCTGTACCGACAGCGGGTGGACTGCGCTGGGCGCGGCGCCGAGGCGGTCACCGAGTTGGCGGCGATGGTCTCTGCCGTCGACGGGCTGGAGGCGAGGCCCGACGGCGTGTTCATCGTCGGTTGCGGCGTCGATATCGTCCCCATCAAGCGGCAATTGGACGCGACGGTCTCGATTCCGGTCAGCGCACCCGAGGAACCGGACATGGCGCTCGCCCGTGGAGCGGCGCTCGCATCGGCAAACGCGCCATTGTTCGCATCGTCGACCGCTGCGCTCGCTTACGCGCAGGATCCGGGCACCGGTGAGATGAATCCCAACGCGCTTGCTCCGGCGTATCTCAGCGTTTCCGCCGATGCCCGGTTGGGTGACAGCGCCCTCGCCTACAGCGCCTTCGCGGACGACGAAGCGGACGAAGGCCTCCGCGGGCAACGGCCGTTCCTGCTGGCGAGTAGTGGGGCGGCGGCGGTCGTCCTCATCGGCATCGTGGCGCTGGCGATTGCACTGGTAGGCGATGTCGGGCCGACGGTCGGCCAGCGAACCAGCCACACAGGAAATGCCGCCCCCACGAAGCAGGCGCAGGCGCCGCCAAGCGCGCGCCCACCCGCGATAGCCGCCCCGGGGTCATCCGCGCCTCCAGCAGCACCACCGCCATCGGCCGCACCGCCGCCATCGGCCGCACCGCCTCAGCCGCCGCCGATCGAGGCGCCGACGCCGGTGGTGCACCAGTTCCCGCAGCGTGCACTGACCCCGAACCCGGTCTATCGGGCGCCGATTCGGCAAGCGCCGGTCTACGTCCCGCCTCCCGCAGCAGCCGAGGCGCCACCACCCGCGGCGCCGCCTCCGCCGCCACCGGCAGCACCCCCTCCGCCGCCACCGGCAGCGCCGGCGCCGCAGTTGCCGCCGATGGTGATGTACCTTCATCTGCCGTTTGTCACTGTCCCGATTCCGATCAACCCGCCCCCGCCGCCGCCCCCGCCTCCACCGCCGCCGGGGCCGTAGCAGTCGGCGCCGATTCTGGGGTACGGCTATTAGGCGTGGCGCGAGCCACCCGAAATGCGCACACTGGGTGTATCGGTGTGAGCTGCCAGGAGGCTGCAATGGACGACAACGGTCGGTTCGGATTTGATCCAGAAGACTTCGATCGGGTGATCCGCGACGCGAGCGAGGGACTGCGGGACGCGATCGAAGGAGTCAGCCGGTTCTTCACCGTGCCCGGTGGCAGGTCCGGGTGGTCGTCGGTCTTCGAAGATCTGTCGCGGCGCACCCAGACCAGGCCGGAAACCACCGGTGAAACCGGCGACGGGGTCTGGGCGATCTACACGGTGAGCGCCGACGGTGATGCGCGCGTCGAAGAGGTGTACGCCACCGAACTCGATGCGCTGCGTGCGAATAAGAACAACACCGACGCGAGCCGCAAGGTCCGATTCTTGCCGTACGGCATTGCCGTCAGCGTTTTGGACGACTCGGACGAGGCACCGTAAACCGGTTCCGCGAGAAAGCCGCGACGTTAGTCACGCTGGGAATACCGGGACAGGTTCGGGGGTACAACGCCAGAATGTTGACCATGTCGTTAACCCGGATCAATCGTGTCCTTATCGCAGCGCTGGTACTAGTTGGCGCGCTGCTGGGCGTCCCCATGCCCGTCGCGTCGGCGCAGCCGTGCCCTGACGTCGAGGCGGTGTTCGCTCGCGGCACTGGCGAGCCATCCGGTGTAGGCGGGATCGGGGAGTCATTCGTGGATACGCTGCGTGGGGCGGTAGGTCCTAAGTCGCTCGACGTGTACCCGGTCAACTACGAAGCCAGCGGCAATTTCTCCGATCGCATCGAGTTCGCCCAAAGCGTCGTCGACGGGATCAAGGACGCCACCAGTCACATCGAGGCCACCGCGGCGAACTGCCCCAAGACCAGGATCGTTCTCGGCGGGTATTCCCAGGGTGCTGCGGTGGCCGGCTTCGCCACTTCGGCGGCTATACCTCCGGGAGTGCCTGCGGAGTACCTGCCGTTCCTGCCCAAGCCGATGCCGCCGGAGATCGCCAACCACGTCGCGGCGGTGACGCTCTTCGGGAAGCCGTCGGCGCAGTGGCTGCAGAATTACGGCGCGCCGGTGGTCGTCATCGGCCCGCTTTATGCGCCGAAGACCATCGACTTGTGCGCCGATGGAGACACGATCTGCGACGGTGACGCCGGCGGGCCGCCGAGCTTCGCCCACACCTCATACCCGGTGAACGGCATGGTCGGTCAAGCCGCGGGTTTCGCCGCGAGCCATCTGTAGCCGTCAGTCGGGCTGGTCGGCCATGATCGTTGCGAACAGTTCGCCCATCTCGTCGGCGGGACCGCCGGGCACGGTGTAACCGGCCTCGTCGCGGATCTCGTCGAGATGATCACGCACCTGCTCGACCGACAGAGCCGGATCGTAGAAGCCCTGCGTCCTGCCGATGAAGAATCGGGCGACGTGCCCGGCGCCGACCGTGTAGATCTCGCCGGAAACCGGGCAGTCCCGGTGCGTCAGGAACGCCGCCACCGGCGCCACCAATGCCGGATCGAGCTTCTGAAGGTATTGGGCCACAAGGTCATCCAGAATCGCCTGAGCCGACGCGTCGTCAGGGCGTCCGGCTCCGTCGACGGAATGTGCCAGCATCCGTGTGTAGGCGATCGGCGCAATGGCGTTGACCTTGATGTTGTGGTCGGCCCCCTCGGCGGCGAGCACCCGGGTCAAGCCGACCAACCCGGTCTTGGCCGCGCCGTAATTGCTCATCCGCTCGGCGCCCAGGAGCCCGGCGGCCGAGCAGGTGTTGAGGATTCGTCCGTAACCGCGCTCACGCATCGCTTTCCAGGCGGGTCTCGTCACGCAAAACGCACCCCTCAAGTGCACATCCAGTAACGGGTCGAACCGATCGGCGGTCATGTCCTCGAAGGGCGCGTCCCGGACGATGCCGGCATTGTTGATCACGATGTCGATGCGTCCCCAGGTGCGCAGTGCGGCGTCGACGATCGCCTGCCCGCCTTCGGGGCTGGTCACGCTGTGGGTGTCGGCGACCGCCTCACCTCCGTGCCGCCGCACCTCGTCGGCGACCGTGGTGGCGGCGTCGGCATTCGAGCCCGCTCCCGTCACCGAGGCTCCGATGTCGTTGACGACGACACGCGCGCCGCGCGACGCCAGGAGCAGTGCGTATTGCTTGCCCAGGCCGCGGCCGGCTCCGGTGATCACCGCGACCTGGTCGTCGAACCGCATGTCGTTTGTCACCAGGTAACCGGCAACTCTTTCATGCCATAGATGTCGGCGTCTTTGAACTTCAGCTCATCGGGCGGAACGGCTAGTTGAAGCCCTGGCAGCCGGCGCGCCAATGTTGCGAAAGCGACTTGCATTTCGACCCGGGCGAGGTTGGCGCCGATGCACTGGTGGACGCCGTAACCGAAGCCCAGGTGCCCGCGGGTGTTTCGTTCGACATCGAAAGCCTCTGGATGGTTGACGAATTCGGTGTCCCAGTTTCCGGCCGGCAGGTTCATCAAGACCTTTTCTCCGGTGCGGATCAATTGACCGCCGATTGTCAGGTCTTCGGTCGCCACCCGGTCCACCTGCGCATGCACGATGGTGAGATAACGCATGAGCTCTTCGACGGTATTGGCGATCACGGCTGGATCTTCTGTCCGGCCCAGCCGCTCGAACACCTCGGGATTCTCCAGTAGCGCAACTGTTCCCAACGAAATCATGTTGGCAGTGGTCTCATGTCCGGCCTGCATCATGATCACGCCGTTGACGGCCACGGTGTTGTGGTCGAGTTGGCCGGTAGCGACGTAGTCGGTGACGAGGCGGCTGATCAGGTCGTCGCCGGGTTCGCGCTCCTTACGAGCCACCAATTCCTGTATGTAGAGATACATCTCGGCGAAGCCCTGCGCCCGTTGCTCATCGGTGGAGCTCGTGTCCAATCCCACGGAGGTGTTGTGCTGGAAGAGTTCCAGGTCTTCGGGAGGTACGCCGAGGAGCAGCGCGATCACCAGCGATGGCACTGGTAGCGCGAAGTCGCGCGCGATGTCGGCCGGCGGTCCGTTGTCGATCATCTTGTCCAGGTATTGGTCGACCAGTTCTTGGATCTGCGGCCGCATTGCTTCGGTACGCCTGAAAGTGAACTGGCTGGTCATCATGCGTCGCAAGCGGTGATGCTCGGGATCGTCGATCCGCGCGAAGATCACTGGCGTGCTCTCATCGCTGGACGGTCTGATCAGGTCCGAGAGGGTATCCGCCGATAGGCGCGGGTCAACCAGAGCGGCTCTGATGTCCTGGTAGCGGCTCACTATCCAGGTCGGCTCGCCGTTCCACATCGCCCGCTGAAGGCCGGGCTCTTGCCGCCAACTCGCAAACTCGAGTGGGGGCGCAAGCGGGCATTGTGCGGCGCGCCGCAGTGGAATCACGGGTAGATCGGAAGTCGTTGATGTCACCGGAGTTTCCCATTAAGTGTCAGATGGCTGCCAATTCGATGAGCCTAAAACTTGGCTGACTGGCAGTCAACTGTCAGTTAGGCTGGGTGTCATGACTGCGGTGACCGACCGGCCGTTACGAGCCGATGCCGCGCGCAACGCCGAGCGGATCCTGCGGGCCGCGCGGGAGATCTACAGCGAGGTCGGACCGGAGGCGCCCATCGAGGCGATCGCCCGTCGGGCCGGCGTCGGTGAACGCACGCTCTACCGGAGGTTTCCGACCAAAGCCGAGCTGATCCGGGCTGCGCTGGATCATTGCATCGCCGAAGACCTCACGCCGACGATCGAAGAGGTCCGCGGTTCCGCTGACCCGCTGGACGGCCTCGCCCAGCTGATCGATGCGGCGATATCGCTGGGCGCGCGGGAACACCACCTGTTGACCGCGGCACGCACAGCCGGGTCGTTGACTCCCGACATCTCGACCGCGCTGTATGAGGCGCTCAGGGAGCTCGCCCAGCGCGGCCAGCAGGCCGGTGTCGTCCGGGCCGACCTCGTGGCGGACGACCTGCCACGGCTGATCGCGATGCTCCATAGCGTGCTGTGGACGATGGACTCCGACAGCGACGGCTGGCGTCGCTACGTTGCGCTCATGCTGGACGCGATATCGGCCGGGGATCGACGTCCTTTACCCCCGTCGGCCAAGCTTCGTTTTGCGCCCGAAGCGAGCACCTGGCCGAGGTAGATGGCCGCTTCACCGGTCGCCCGTTACCCGATCGTGACTATTTCTTGATTTGCCCGTAAGCTGCTTGCCGTGGGGCGACACCGATTAGCCAGCGACCAGCGAAAATCACCGGTCGCAGTGGCTGTAGTGGCCGCCCCTGTCGCCATAATCTTTGCCCTCGGCGGAAGTGCCCATCAGCTCAGCCCCGTCAGTAACGCCGCCTCGGTTGCTGATGGCTTCGGACCGGGCTCATTGCAGGTCACGACGGCGGCGCCGGGCACAGCTTCGTGGACCCAGTCCACCCTGAATTCTGACCCATCAGAGACGGCGGCGGCATCACGGGGATCGAGATGGCGAGTCGTCGCCAAAGACGCGCCGCGGCTTCTGGTGGCGGATATCGCTCCGGAACGTGGGTTACAGGTCAAGACGATTCTGGCCGCCCGTAGCGTCACCGCGGCGTTCCCGGAGATCAAGAGCATCGGCGGCGTCCGGCCAGATGCGCTCCCGTGGCATCCGCGGGGTTTAGCGATCGACATCATGATTCCCAACCCGTCCAGCGCGGCGGGCATCGCGCTCGGCAACGAGATCGTCAGGTTCGCGTTCAAGAACGCAGACCGCTTCGCGTTGCAGGACGTTATCTGGCGCGGCACCTATTACACGCCCAGTGGGCCGTCAGGATCCGGCTACGGCCACTACGACCACGTCCACATCACCACCCACGGCGGCGGATATCCCACCGGCGGGGAAGTCTACGTCCGCTGAACGCGTCAGCGCGGACCCACGAGCTGCCCAAATAATTCGTTGTAATCGGCGTCGGCCGTCTTGACGAAAACACCGCGGGTGCCGCCGACCGCGACCGACCACTCGCCGCCGGAGTAGGCCCAACCCTGTTGCGGCGCGAAGGCGAATTGGGGGTTGAGCTTGGTGAATGAACCGGCCAGCACGTCGAACAGCTGGGTCACTGCAGCCGTGAACTGTGCTGTCGTCTGAGCCAGGTCCTTGGGGAAGTCGACGCTGGCTTCGAAGTCGACGAGCGAGCCGTCGCGCGAAAACTCGCCTGCTGCAACGACGCCCTTGAGATCGAGCAAATCCTTCAGTGTTGACGCCATGATGATTCTCATTTCTAGTAAGCTGCGTTGAATATCAGTCCCGCAGTCTCGCTTTGGTTTGACGCTTCAAACGCTATGAGGGGTCCGCATTTTGGGCGACCGTTACGATCGCACCGAATCCATCGTTTGAAGGCTCAACGTCAGTGGGTAACCGGTTGGGCCGCTTCGCCCCGGTGACCACCGGCGGCCGTTCCCCGGGGCTGTGGCCGTCCAAACGTCACTATTTGGACACAGTGCGGTGTGGCCTCGTGCACGTTGAACATGGGTCCATTAAAAATGATCTTGGTCGTCGGAACGCGACTCCGGTGCGGCTGCGCGCTTTTGGCCATACCTGCTGATTTATGGGAAGTACCCGAATGTGGATGAGGGAGTTGACGTCGATGACAGCTTTCGACCGATTAAGCATCAAAGTCGTTGCTGGCGTTGGGTTGTGCGGCGTCGCGATAGCATTCAGCCCGGACGCAGCAGCTGCCCCGCTGATAACGGGCGGCTACGCGTGCATCCAAGGAGCCGCGGGTGAAGTCGGTGCGCCAGCAGTCGCCGGCGCCCCGGTGGTCGCGGCGGTGTGTGTTCCACCAGCGGCGGCGGGCGCCCCGATCGCCGGAATGGCTGGTGCGGCGCCGGTTCCAGCCGGTGCCCCAGTTCCCGCGGGCGCGCCGATCCCAGCTGGCGCTCCCCTCCCCGTGGCGGTTCCGGCCGGTGCTCCACTGATTGCGCTGGGGCCGGCGGGTGCTCCGGTGCCGGGCGCTGGACTCGCGGCCGGTAGTGCTGGGGGTAAGGGAGCGCCGACCGGTCCGGCGCCGACAGGTGGACCCGTGGAAGGTCAGCCCCTGCTACCTGGTCCTCCGGAGTGACGACACTTGAGTGACGACGTCGCGTCCCCGGGCCCGGCCCGGGGGCGCTACTTTTTGCGTTCGATTCCCGCGGGCCGTAGCCGAAACGTGACCGATGCTTAATCGAATTGCATACGCGCCCTTCAAGGTCCAACATTCCGGACGCGCCTAGGATCGCTATTGCAACCTTGTCTACTAAAAGGAATTGGCGCATGCGAGCGATTCTTCGTTCTGTTCTGGTGCTACTTGGGATCGGTGCGCTCGTGGTCGCCGGGCCGTCAGGCGTCAGCGTTGCCGCGGCGAACCAGTCGTACAGGTTCGCCATCGCCTCGGTTCGACCAGTCTCAGGTCAAGTTGTGGGTGTGGCGCACCCCGTGGTCGTGACATTCCGCGCACCCGTCGTCAATCGGCGTGCGGCCGAGCGGGCCGTTGAGGTCAAAGCCGCGCCCTCGATGACCGGCAAGTTCGGATGGCTCGACAACGACGTCGTGCAGTGGGTTCCCGACCGATACTGGCCGGCGCACAGCACGATAGCGCTGTCAGTGGGTGGTCTGTCCACAGATTTCAAGACGGGCCCTGCCGTCCTCGGTGTTGCCGACATCTCCGACCACACCTTCACCGTGAGCGTCGACGGAATCCGGACTGGACCGTCGCCTCGGCCGCCCGCTCCGCACCACCAAGCGCACTGGGGCGAAGAAGGGGTGATGCCGGCCTCGATGGGTCGGCCGCAATTCCCGACACCCGTTGGCGTCTACACGGTGCTGTCCAAAGACCGTACGGTGATTATGGATTCGAGCAGCGTTGGCGTTCCGCTCACCGATCCCGCGGGTTACCGGGTACCCGTTGATTACGCCAGCCGTATCAGCAGCCGCGGTCTGTTCGTGCATTCAGCCCCGTGGGCTCTCCAATCATTGGGGCGTGAGAACGTCAGCCACGGCTGCATCAGCCTGAGCCCCGCCGACGCGGAGTGGTATTTCAACACGGTCAACATCGGCGACCCGGTGGTTGTCAAGGAGTAGTGCAGGCGAGATCGATTGTGCTGGTCGAGCATTGAGCTCAGCGGATGCCTTTTCCGGTTGACCCGGCCCGGCCCGACAGGCTTGGTGCACCACTTGTCGCGTCGGAACGCGATGAAACAAAGTGCTCGAACAGCCCGGTGACCTGCAGGACGCGGTCGAGGAACGGCGGGCGATGGTCGAGGTGGAGTCGGACCCCGGAATGGGAGGTGCGGCGGTGGATGAGCAGCAGGCCGGACAGAGCCGCCGAGTCGAGGAATGTCAGCCGGGCGAAGTCGAGATGGAGGTTCGCCAGGTCGACGTATTCGGCGAGCAGTTGTGATGCGGTGTCGACCAGCCCGTCGATGGTCTCGTAGTCGAGGTCACCTGCGACCCGCACACAGGCCGACCGCTGTGTCGTGTTGATCGCCATGGAAATATTCATGTTTCCAATCGGGGGTCGGTCGCCGGGCTCGTCGCGTCGGCGAGGGCGGATTGTGCTGCGGCGAGGAGTCGTTGGCTGCGGGGAAATTCGTGCAGCTGCGTCGCCAAAATTTCGAGCGCCGGAGACAGTGTTGCCGCGGGCACGCCTCGGGCGATCAGGATATCGGCGGTCCAGAGAATGAAGCCGGTGAACAAGTCGTCGTCGTCGGTGTAGAGGGCGGCGACGAGGAATTCGACGATGTGGGCGATATCCTCGGCGGTCCGCTGACGCTTCAGCTCGGTGTATTCGCGCATCGCGGGGATGCGGCCCTCCAAAACGGCGACGGTCTCCGCGACGAGCCGCGTGGCGGTCTGGCTGACCGTGGTGTACTCCTGGTCGACCAGGTGCGGCAGATCGTCGATGGGTTGCCGGCTGGAGGCGCGGTGCGCACACAGGAACCCCTGAGCCAACAGGTCAGCGGCCGCGCGGGCGTCTGGGGCCCACGCGTCGGCGCCCAGCTGTCGGGCATAACGGCCGTCCCGGCCAAATGCCGCGCCTCCGGCCAATACCGCGGCGCCCGCGGCTTGACATGCGGTGATCGCCGCGTGGGCCGTCGGCAGTCGGGTGGGGATGGAGCAGGAAAGTGCGACGGCGTCGGGGCCGCTCCGATGCAAGTGGGCGATCAGGTGTGGGGTGGGGACCTGCGCGCCGAGGAAATCGACCTGCCAGCCGCGCAGCCGCAGTACCTCGGCCAGCAGTCGGGCGGGCAACGCGTGCCACTCGCCGTCGACACACGCCACGGTCACGCGGCCGGTCCGGGTCGCCGACCGGCTGGCGGGGTGATGAGCGAGCGCGGCGATGACGCGGTCATTGATGGCGGTCGCCGCGTGCTCCTGGGCGACGGTGATCCGGTTGGCGGCCCACTCAGCACCGACCTTGCGCTGGACCGGGGCGATCACCTCCAGCAAGGCATCCTCGGGCGTCAGGCCCGCATCCACAGCGGCGAAAATCGTGGCCACCGCCGCATATTCGTCGCAGTCCGCGACGGCTCCCCAGAGTTGCTCACGCAGCAGCGACTTGTCGGCGGCACCGATAGCCTGGGCGGTGGCGGTATCGACGTCGTGAAGGCTCAAGCCGTGAACCTTCCCCGGGTATGGCCCTCGACGGCGCTCAGGTGTGTGCGGCGTGGGGCAGTGATGGCCACGACGGCGATGTCGTCGTGGACCCGCTGACCTACCCATCGAGTGGCAAGCATCATGACGCGTTCGACCACGGCTTCCGCCGGCAACCCGGCGCACTCACCCAGCGCCGCGGCCAGACGCCCCTCTCCGAACATGTATTCACCCATCGGACCGCCACGAGCCTCGGTTACCCCGTCGGTGTACAACACACACGTTTCGCCCGGCGCCAGGGATGTCTCAAACGACTGCACCTGGATGCTCGGCAACGCGCCGATGAGCGTGCCAGAGGTGTCGGCCTGTTCCACCCGCCCGCCGTCGCGCACGATAAGCGGGGGTAGGTGGCCGGCGCAGGTCAAGCGCAAGGCAACGGCGCCGTCCCGATTGGTGGCGGACGCCAGCACCAAGGTGGTGAATCGGGTGTGCTCGGAGGACAGCATCGCCCCGTTGAGCAACTCGAGGACCGCGTGGTGGTCGCCGGCCAAGGGCGTCAACGCCTGCAGTGTGTTGCGGATTTTGCCGGTCAGCATGGCGGCCTCGAGGCCTTTCCCGCACACATCCCCGAGAACAACCAGCGTCTCGCCGTCAGGGGTCGCCGCGGGGTGTACATCGTAGAAGTCGCCGCCGACGACCTCGTAATCCTCCGAAGCCCGATACCCGCCGGCGAACTCGATCCCGTGCACTGGGCGCAGCTGTGGAGGCAGCAGGTCACGCATCAGCGTGCGGTTGATCAGCGCCTGGTCGGCGTACAGTCGCGCGGCAGACAACGCTGCGCCGGCCCGCGCCGCAAACAACCGCGCGTGCACCTCTTCACCTTCGCTGAACACGGCGTCGTCGGCATGTCGCAGCAGCACCAGCGCACCCGCCGAAACACCGTGACCCGGCAGTGGGGTGATCATCACCGAACCCACCGGCCCCGGGAAGCCGTGCGGAATGAGCCAATCTGGAACTGCCGCGGCGTCGATCCAGCGTGAGGGAACCGGCGGGAATCCGCGAAGTGCCTCACTCAAACCCGTCACCGATGCCGGATCGGCATCGACACTGCGTTGTTCCACCGCGCCGGTGGAGTCACAGTAAAAGATCGGCATCCGTCGGCCGTTGCCGCCCGGGCCGACGACGACCGCCGCATCGGCCAGATCTCGAGCCGCCAGCTGCACTGTCGCTTCCCGGCAGCGGTCGATATTCAGTGATGCCATCAGCACCGATGACGCTTCGAGCAGGAACGCCGCGCGTTCGTGTTCGCGCGTCAGTGCGTGTTGAGCGTCCCGCAGCACTTGGCCGGTGTCCTCCACCAGCGACCACGCCACCTCTCCGCCGGGAAGCATCGCGTGGTGGGCGTCGAACTTACGCCCGCTAACCGGGCCGGATGCGGTGGACGACTGGTGACTGCCTGCGACCGCCGATGGCGCAACGAGCCGATGATGTACCGGCGACAGCCACTCCACGGCTTCCTCGAGGTGACTGCCCGCCGCTGCCTGGGGCAGCAAAGACTGGGCTGACGCGCTCAGCGCACGGACGAATCCGGCCTGATCGACCACCAGGGTGGGACAGGAGACGTAGGTCCACAGCGATTCATGGTCGGTCTCGGTACGTACCGGAGACCCATCATGCATAACCAATTAACCTGCGAATCGTCGTGTCTACTTAACTAGCGGTAGCGAGTTTACGCACATCCGTTGTCGCTGTGGAAGTCTCGTTTTATCCGGCCCGATCTTGATATTCGGGATCTGTAGTCGGGCCACACTCGCTACGGTCAATAGTACCTACGACGAAGAGGTCTGCATGGCGGGGCAAATCCCATTGGTCGACTATCTGGTGCTCGACGACAACCCGCACCTGGTGGCGCAGGAATGCGCGAACTGCGGCGCCCGATTCTTCGATCGGCGTAACGCGTGCGCCGGCTGCTTTGGGTCGGAATTCACGACCGTTTCGGTGCCGACTGAGGGCACAGTGCGGGCGTTCACAATCGTCACTTTCGCCGCACCCGGGATTCCCACTCCGTTCGTCGCCTCCGTCGTCGACTGCGACGGCACCCAGGTACGCGCCAACCTGATCAACGTCGATCCCGACCCCGAGCAGATCCGCGACGGGATGAAGGTGCGGCTGGCGACCTACCCGATCGGCACCGACTCGGCGGGCACCGAGGCGGTCGGATTCGGCTTCGAGCCCGCGTGATACCCGAACTGCATCCAACGACGAAGGAGCATCAACGATGAGCGCCAGTGACGACATCTGGATCCTCGGGATCCGGATGACCAAATTCGGCAAGCACGCCGATCGAGACACCGTTGACCTAGCCGCCGAGGCCGCGACCAGCGCGCTCGCCGATGCGGGCGTGACCATGGCCGACATCGGTGTGCTGGCGGCCGGCAATCTGATGGCCGCCAACGCCGGGATTGGTCAGCAGCTGCAAAAGCAGATCGGCCAGACCGGCATCCCGGTGTACAACGTCGCCAACGCCTGCGCCACCGGGGCCACCGCGCTGCGGACCGCCATCATGGCCGTGAAGGCCGGCGAGGCCAAGTACGGGATGGCCGTCGGCGTGGAGAAGCTGTCCGGCGCGGGACTGCTCGGTGCGGGTGGCAAGAAAAAGGAAAGCGCCGACGTCTGGGAGGCCAAGGGCCGCTACGGCGCGGTCGCACCGATCGACGGACTGATCGGCACCGAGGCCATGCCCGGGGTGTTCGCCCAGATCGGCACCGAATACGGCCACAAATACGGCGGAACGAGCTTTGAGCTGTTCGCGCGGATCAGCGAGAAAAACCACGCCCACTCGACGTTGAATCCGCTGGCCGCCTACCAGAAGAAGTTCACCCTCGAGCAGATCATGAACGACGTGATGATCGCCTATCCGAACACCCGGCCGATGTGCTCGGCTAACTGCGATGGCGCCGCCGCCGCGGTCGTGTGCAACGGCGAAACGTTGAAATCGCTTTCGCTGCAACAGCAGCGGCGCGCGGTGAAAGTGTCGGCGTCGGTGCTGACCAGCGATCCTTACGAAGATGGCTGTCAGGTTTTGCCGAACGTCAACACGCTGACCCGCAACGCCGCCAAGACCGCCTACGAGCAAGCCGGTATCGGTCCGAGCGATCTGAACCTGGTCGAATTGCACGACTGCTTCGCTACCGCGGAATTGGTGCATTACGACAACTTGATGTTGTGTGAGCAGGGCGGCGCGGCCGACTTTTTCAATTCGGGCGCGACGTGGCGTGATGGCTCGATCCCGGTGAACGTCTCGGGCGGGCTGCAGTCCAAGGGGCATCCCATTGCGGCCACCGGTATCGCCAACATCTGGGAGATCTGCCACCACCTTCGCGGCGAAGCCGGCGACCGCCAGATCGACAATGCGAAAGTCGGGCTGGCCCACGTGATCGGTCTGGGTTCCGCGTGCGGCGTGCACATCCTGGAAAAGTCAGCCGCATAGTCCTCCAGCCCGGATATTCGCGCTTGGCGGATCCAGGCACCACGTTGCGTCACCGATCAGCGGGAAGTTCCTAGCTGCGTCCGCTTGTATGGTTACGAGAACGCTGGGGCACCAACCTCTTTCTCGCTACACCATGCTCAGGGAGTCGCCTAATGTGCGCTGGAAGCGGTCGCTTCATCGTTCCAACGGGTGTGTTACTCAGGCTCGCCGAAGACGACTCGATCCCGGCGGAGTCGCGACAAGCGATGCTCGACAGTGTCGCGATCGAGCAGGCGTGGCGAGAACTGCGGAACGCTCATACCGAGGCGACGCAGGCTCGCCTTCTCGCCAAGAGAATCGCCAGCCTTCGCTTGGCAGGTGTGCTTGCGCCTATTCCGGCGGTGACGATTTATGACTGCAAGAACACCCAGTCGTTACCAGGCTCGCCCGTTCCGAATCCCGATAAAAGTTCGGACGACACAGCGAAGCGCGCCTTCGAGGCGACCCATGCCGTCGTCGATTTCTACCGGGAATGCTTCGGACGGAACTCGGTTGACGATGCCGGCATGACGCTGATGTCGTCGATTCACTTCGGCGTCCGCTACGACAACGCATTCTGGAACGGCTCTCAGATGACGTACGGGGACGGTGACGGCAGGGTTTTCACCGACTTCACCAAGTCGGATGACGTGATCGGCCACGAGTTGACGCACGGCGTCACGCAATTCACCGCGGGCCTGGACTACTCCGACGAGCCAGGTGCCCTCAACGAGAGTGTTTCCGACGTATTCGGCGCGATGTTTCACCAGTGGCGGCGGAAGCAGACCGTCGCACAAGCGGACTGGCTGATCGGCCCCGGAGTCCTTGGTCCCGTC
This sequence comes from uncultured Actinomycetota bacterium, assembly GCA_963760095.1. Classification (GTDB taxonomy): domain Bacteria; phylum Actinomycetota; class Actinomycetes; order Mycobacteriales; family Mycobacteriaceae; genus Mycobacterium. The sequence continues at coordinate 338,639 of CAVXBT010000001.1, forward strand.
GCGCTTGCGAAGGGGTACACGTGCCTGCGCAACATGGCTCAACCCGGCTCCCGAGAGTGCATGTCGCCGCAACCGTCGAACTTCAGCGACTACGTTCCCGGGGGCGATCCGCATGAAAACAGCGGCATTCCGAATCACGCCTTTTACATCGCGGCGACGACCATCGGCGGACAAGCGTGGCGGAAGGCCGGGAAAGTCTGGTACGCGGCGCTGACCAGTGACAAGGCCCGACCATCGACCGGCTTCAGCGATTTCGCCAAGCTCACCCGTGCAGCCGCCAAATCCTTATTCCCCCGCGATACCAACGTATATCGTGCGGTAGACGACGCTTGGACGCGAGTCGGCATTCCAGAAGCCGACATCTCGCTCTGATCCGTGGTCGAACCGGAACGATCGAGGCGCAGAGATGCAAGACCGCTACATCATTGAACGACGCGGCGGCTTCGCCGGCCTAAAGGCCAGCGGCGCCATCGACGGTGACGCACTGAGTCCTGACGATCGCCAAACACTGGAAAAGCTCATCGACGGCGAAGAAACATTCACCGGCGATCCCGGCGCTGACCGTTACACCTACCTCGTGACGCGCGAGAATGCGTCGGGAAGCACTACCCGTGAGATTCCGGAAAGCTTGATGCCCAATGCGGCGGCAAGCTGTGTCACCACCGAGATCTGATAGGGGTGCGCGTCAGTGCATGCGCGCGCTGCCGCCGAGGCCGATCTCCAGGACACTGCCGGTGATGACTCCGGGGTCGGTGACCAGATACACTACTCCGCGGCTGACGTCCTCGGGTTGCAGCCATGGCTGAGGAATCGGATTGGCTTTCATCATCCGGCGCACCAGATCGTCGGGAATGTCGTCACCGCCGGTGGGTTGCACCATCGGTGTTTGCGTCGTGGTGGGGCAGACGACGTTGATCGTGACGCCGTCTTTGGCGACCTCCAGGGCGGCGGACTTGGCGAGGCCGATGACGCCCCACTTGGTGGCGTTGTAGGCGGCCAGCTCAGGAATTCCCATTCGGCCTCCCATCGATGAGGTCACCACGATCCGTCCGAACTGCTGCTGTCGCATCACCGGGATGGCCGCCCGCAGGGTGTGAAATGCCCCGGTCAGATTGGTGTCGACGAGCTGCTGCCAAATGGTGTCGCTGACCTCGTCCAGCGGGCCGGTGCTGACGATTCCGGCGTTGGCCACCACGATGTCCAGGCTGCCCATGTCGGCGACGGTCTGCTTGATCGCGGCGTTTACCGCGGCCGAATCGCGCACGTCCAGGGTGAGCGGCAAGCACCGTTGGTCCAGCTCTTCAACAAGCTTCGCTGTCTCCCGTAGGTCGTCCTCGGTGCCGAGCGGGTAGGTCAGGTCCGTCATCGCATTGGGAGCATCGGCGACGACGATGTCGGCCCCTTCGGCTGCCAGCGCCACGGCATGAGCGCGGCCCTGCCCTCGAGCTCCGCCGGTGATCAAGGCCACGCGTCCATCCAAAGCACCCATAGCTGGTTAAGCTACCAGCCGGGGAATCTGGAGTGCGGAGGCGGCGTGCATCACGAAATCAATTGTGGCGGACGGCATTTCAATGCCAACCTGCTGGACGAGTGCGAAGTAGGGCTACGGACATGACCTGTCGTCGCTGACGTCGTTCCGGGGCTTCTAATACTTACGGCTGCCACTCAATGCCCGACAGTAATCGATGACTGCTGCGGCAACGGGGTCGCCAAAGTATAGGGATATCCCTTATTGACCGGTGCGCTGATCTCACTCCCGCATGAGTTCCATGGCGGCTTTCAGGACGGCGTGGCGGTGTTCCTGGCTGCGCGGCCGGCCACGCGCTCGATTTGGGGTCATTGCTCCAGTTCCCCACCCGTCGTTGGTACAAAGGTAATTACTAGACGTCTCGCTGTGAGTTAGGCCGTGTGCGTTGCCACGGGCCACGCGGGATGTGCAACATCTGATGTGAATTTCTCAGACCTAAATCAGACATCCCTCAGCTTTGTCTCAGCCTTACTTCGAATGCCTTTAGTTCCGGACACTATGAAAACTGTGCGTTAGGGGCCCTTCATGCAGCGCAATCTTCGTCCGTGGGTCACCACTGGTGTCGTTCTCGTGGGTGCCAGCCTGATCGCCGTTACCCCGTTGACAGCGCCCTTACCTGACGTGCAGCATCGGCAGTTCCGGCTCGTCGACTTCGACGAGTTCGACCTGTCCCAATTGACGGCCACCACCGAGGCCAACTGGTCAGGGTTGGAAACGGCAGTCAGCAGCAGCAACTGGACGACCGACCCCGACATCTCGCAGGGTCTCAGCACCCTCTTCAGCGATCTGTCGACCGGCACCGCGAACCCGGTGACCAACCCGACCGCCCTGCTGACCGAGGGCGCGCTGCTGCTCACCAGCAGCGCCGACGCGTCGAACGCGGCCTCCACCGCGCTAACGGCCGTCACGGACAACGTCGAATCGGCGCTGAGCGGCGGCGACTACTCCGCGGCGCTCACCGACCTGGAAAACGGGCCCACCACGGTTTTGGACGCCTACCTCAACGGCTACCCGGAAACCGTTGGCTCCGGCGGGCTGATTTCCCCGGAGTTCGGGCTGCTCACCAACACCACCGACGGCGCGGCCACCGGCCAGATCGACGCCCTTGCGCAGGTCAGCAACACCGTGGCCGACGAGGTTGCGAACCTCGGCGGAGCGAATTTGACGACCGGTTCGCTACCCGAGGTCACGGGCACCGTGGACTTCAGTGTCAGCCTCAATCAAATCCTCAGCGACCTCGGCTTGACCTCCGGTGGTGCCACGCTCACCGTCAATGGACTTCTTAGCGACCTCGGTCTCTCCAGCACTTCCAGCATCCTCCCAACAGACATCTCCCTCGGCACCGTTCTGAGCGACGTCGGCCTCTCCAGCAGCTCCGGTATCGACGTCGGTCAAGTCCTCGGCGACCTCAACCTGTCCGACGGCTCCGCTATCAGCCTGGGCACCGTCCTCGGCGACCTCGGCCTCTCCAGCAGCTCCGGTATCGACGTCGGCGCCATCCTCGGCGACCTCAACCTGTCCGACGGCTCCGGTATCAGCCTGGGCACCATCCTCGGCGACCTCGGCCTCTCCAGCAGCTCCGGTATCGACGTCGGCGCCATCCTCGGCGACCTCGGCCTCTCCGACAGCTCCAGCATCAGCATCCCGGCCATCTCCGTCGGCACCATCCTCAACGACCTGGGTCTGTCCGACAGCTCCAGCATCAGCATCCCGGCCATCTCCGTCGGCACCATCCTCAACGACCTCGGCATCTCAGACAGCTCCAGCATCAGCCTCGGTCAAGTCCTCACCGAGCTCGGCCTGTCCGACAGCACCAGCATCACGCCCCCGTCCCTATCCATCCCGGTCGACACCATCCTCAGCGACCTGGGCGTCACCAACACCAGCGGTGATCTCACGTTCGGCGTCCCATCCGTCTCTCTCGGCACGATCCTCGGCGACCTCGGCATCAACACCAGCAGCGGTTTCAACGACGTCACACTCATCACCGACCTCGTTGGCAATCCGTCTTACAAAGTCGCCGGCATCTACAACATCTCCCTCTCTACATTCCTCGACGATCTCGGCCTCGGCAATGACAGCATCTCCCTCAACACCATCCTCGGCGACGTGGGCATCAACACCAATGACTCTTTCACCCCGCCATCCCTCTCCGTCCCTGTCGACACCATCCTCAGCGACCTGGGCATCACCAACACCAGTGGAGATCTCACGTTCGGCGTCCCCGCCATCTCCCTCGGCAGCATCCTGGGCGACCTGGGCCTCAGCGACACTTCCTCCGCGATCAACATCGGCGCCATCCTGGGCGACCTGGGCCTCTCCGACAGCAACACGATCACCCCGCCGTCCATCGACGTCGGCGACGTGCTGAGCCTCTTCAACCTCTCCGACGGTTCCACGATCACCCCGCCGTCCATCGACATCGGCGACGTCCTCAGCACCCTGGGCCTGTCCGACAGTTCCGACATCGGCCTGAGTCAAATCCTCGGCGACCTGGGCCTGTCCGACAATTCATCGATCGACGTCGGCCAGGTCCTCAGCGCGCTGGGCCTGTCCGACAGTTCCAACATCGGCCTGAGTCAAATCCTCGGCGACCTGGGCCTGTCCGACAATTCATCGATCGACGTCGGCCAGGTACTCAGCGCGCTGGGCCTGTCCGACAGTTCCAACATCGGCCTCAGTCAAATCCTCGGCGACCTGGGCCTATCCGACAGTTCGAGTATCAGCCTGCCATCGATCTCGATCGATACCGTCCTCAATGATCTTGGTATCAATCCCGATTCGAGTCTGCTTGCCGACTTGGGGATCCCCAGCACGCTGACCCTGAGCCCCACCCTTGACCTAACCGGGTCCGGAGTCCCCACCTACGACCTCGATCTGGCCCAGGACCTGTTGGCGGCGCTCGGCGGCTCCCAAGCGTTGTCGTCGGAACTGTCCACCCTGCTGACGAACGACCCAACGCTCGACCTGACAAGCCTGTTGGGCGGGCTGTTGACTGACCTGGGCGTGCCGGCGACGGTCACCGGCGGTGACCTATCAGCCGACCTCACGAATATCGCGGCGGAACTGCTCGCCAACTTCTGAGCCCGTGTTCGTCGCCGGAGGGCCGGGTCGAGGCGGGGCGACCCAGCCCGGGATTCCTCTAAGCAACGCCCAGGATCAGGAGTCGTCGGCCAACCTCAACGACGGCAGATGCCGTCGGTGATACAAAGGTAATTACCAAACGTCCGCTGGTGAGTACGCCCCTGTGAGCTGCCACGGGCCAAGCGGGGCGCGCAACATCTGACGTGAAATTTCTCAGATCCAAATCAGACATCCCTCAGCTTTGTCTCAGCCTTGGTTTGAACACGTTATTTCGGGACGCTATGAAAACCGTGCGTAAGAGGCCCTTCCATACAGCGCCATCCTCAACCCTGGATCACCACTGGCATCGTTCTCGCGGGTGCCAGCCTGATCGCCGTCACCCCGGTGACAGCGCCCTTACCCGACGCGCAGCATCGGCAGTTCCGGCTCGTCGACTTCGACGAGTTCGACCTGTCCCAATTGACGGCCACCACCGAGGCCAACTGGTCAGGGTTGGAAACGGCACTCAGCAGCAGTAACTGGCTGACCGACCCGATATCTCCCATGGTCTTAGCACCGTGTTGAGCGACCTGTCGACCGTCACCTCGAACCCGGTGACCAACCCGATCGACCTGCTGACCGAGGGCGCGCTGTCCAACGCGGCCTCCACCGCCATCCCTGAAGTGACCGGGGGCGCCGTTCCGACCTACGACGTGGACCTGGCCCAGGACCTGTTGGCGGCGCTCGGCAGCATCGCACCGGTGTCGTCGGATCTCCCGAGCCTGTTGGGCACCGACCCGACGCACGACGTGACATCCCTGTTGAGCGGTGTGCTGACTGACCTGGGCCTGCCGGTGGCGATTACCGGTGGCGATCTATCACTCAACCTCACGGGCATCGCAGCCGATCTGCTCGAAGTGCGGGTCGAGGTAAGGCTCGAAATGAGTGCAGTCGTACGACAGCACTTCGCCGTGAGGAATGCGGGCCACGACTCTTTGGGCTTTGGAGTACGGGTGACATCGTCCTGGCGGGCAAGTTGGACCAGACGCAGTTCCCGGAACGCGGCGAAGCCGTGGGCCAGCACGACGATGGGCGGGTTAGCGACGCCGTCAGGCCGGTACAGCCATGCGGCGCACGGTGTGCCATTGGACATGAATCCGACGTCGTGGCGGACGTAGCTGAGTTGGCGGTTCACCTTGGGCTGTCCATCGGCTGTCTTGAATGCGGACGCGGCGATGATGTCACCCACTGGTACAGCAGCCGAGCCGCCTTCTAGTTCCGCCAACACATATATGTAGGGGGTTCGTTGGTCAGCGGACGTTCAGTTGTAGCCGTTCGAGTCGGCGGACAAGGATGCTGGGTAGCCATTGGCCGACGTCGGCGGCGTTAATCCACTTGGTCTGCTCAAGCAGCGTCCGCAAGACGATCTGGGCCTCCAAGCGTGCCAGTGCGGCTCCGACGCAGAAGTGTGCACCCTTGCCGAAGGTGACGTGCCCTTTGGCGCCGGTGCGGTCGAGCCGGAACTCATTGGGTGCGTCGAACTGCTGAGGATCGCGGTTGGCGGCCCCCCACATCAACAGCAGGCGCGAATCGGCAGGCACATCGACCCTGGCCAGCGTGGTGTCTCTGATTACGTGGCGGTAGTGGCCGCGAAACGGCGACTCGTAGCGCAGCGTCTCCTCGATGAACGCACCCAGCAGTCCGGGATGGGCGCGGACCTGTTCTTGGATGTCGCTGTGGCTCACCAGGATCCATGCGGCGCTACCCAGCAAGGAGGCTGTGGATTCACCAGCGGCACTGAACAACGTGAGCATGATCCCCAGCGCCGGAAGCTGCTCCAACTCACCGGCCGCATAGCGGCCGGCGAGGTCGCCGATGAGGCCCGGCTGAGGGCTTTCACCGGCTTTCGCGAAGTGCTCCATGACGTACCCGGACAGCTCCATCGCAGCCATGCCAGCCGCTTCGAGTTGGGCCGGGCTGACGACACCGTCAAGCAGGGTCGTGGTGGCGTAGCCCAGTCGGATCAACTCGTCGACGTCTTCCTCGGGTAGCCCCAGCAAGCGGGCGACCACCATCATCGGGAGCCGATTGGCCATGGCGCTCATCCACTCGATCTGACCGTCGACCAACCCTTCGGACCAAAGCCGCCGGGCAGTGTCTTGAGCGAACTCTTCGATGACACGTATTCGCCTCGCGGAGAGGTGGGGCACCAGTATCTTCCGGTGCGCATCGTGCACCGGGTCATCGGCGGTGGCCAGCGCGTGCTGCGGCCCACCCAGCGGCCCCATGTCGAACGGGGTGACGGTGCCATCGTCGTGGTACACCATCGTCGCGGTGAGGTTCGACGAGAAGTCCTCGACTCGGTTGATGGCTTCCATGACGGCGTCCCAGCCGCACACTGCGTAGAAACCGGAGTCACCGATGCGGTGCAACGGTGCTCGGTCGCGCATCCGGTCATAGAGCGGGTAGGGGTCTTGTAAGGCGGCATTTCCGAAGAAGTCGGTCGCGTCCGCCAACAGGGTCATGCGTTCAGGCTGAACGCGGCCTGCGACTGCGTCAACGGTGCGCGGCGAACGTGAAAACCGGCTCGACACAGGGAGGGGCGCTGCCTTCTCAGGCCAATCAGCCGACCAGCGCCTTCACTGAGAAACCGGCCACTGTCATTCTCACGGTGATAAAACGACTTCATGTGTTCGCGGCGACGGAACCATTAAGCGATGGCGACCGACGACTGGCTGGTTGGGCGGGATCGCCATAGCGAGGCCGCTGAACGGATCTACGCCGCTGCCGCCGACCTGATGTCGCGTCAGGGCTACGACGCGTTCAGCATCGACGCCTTGGCTGCCACCGTTCACTGTTCACCGGCGACCATCTACCGCCACACCGGAGGCAAGACAGCAATCCGCGACGCCGTGATGGGCCTGCAAGCGGAACGCATCCTCGACTCGGTTCGTGAAGCGATCACCGGGCTGACCGGCCCAGAGCGCGTCGTCGCCGCCACCACGGTCGCCTTGCAGCGCCTGCGAGCCGACCCGCTGGCACAGATCATGCGCTCGATGACCACTCTCCCCGGCAACGAGTGGCTTGCCGACTCACCCATCGTCACCCGCTTCGCCACCGAAATGATCGGGCTCAGCAGGCCCGACCCCCTAGCCGCACAATGGTTGATCCGCGCGTTCCTGGCCCTGTGGTACTGGCCCCTCAAAGATGCCGACGCTGAGGATCAGATGGTGCGCCGATTCCTCGGCCCGCCCTACGCAACCGACACCAACTCGGTCGCCCAGGCCCCCGCTTAGCAGCTAGTCGCCGGAGCGGCTATCGGTCACAGCGACCATCGCCTATTTTCCGCTTCGACCGCGGCGATGATGTCATCCACTGGTATGGCAGCCAGGCCGCCGTGTGGCGCCCAACACGGCATCTGACCTGCTCGTCGTTGAGCCGATGACGCGCCCCCGTAGCTCAGGGGATAGAGCGTCTGCCTCCGGAGCAGAAGGCCGCAGGCCAGGGCACCAGACCAAAAACCGGCTTCGCCAGCTAGAAGAGCCCACTCATTCGGTGCAGCCGGCAAGACTCAACAATCGTTGAACCATTCGTAGTCTTCGCTGGCGGGTTCGATCCTCGAAGGCGTTCCGACAGCGTGCTAGGTAGTCGGCGTGTTCGGGTGTCGGGGAAATAGGTAGTTACCTACGGGCCCTGCCGTGTTGGTTCGGGTGCAGCATTCGTCGTGGTGCGACCACGAGTCTGCGCGAGGAGCGAGCCAATGGGATCGATGAAAAACAGGCGACTGGGTCCGACGAAGTATGCCGCGGCGGCGGCCGCGGCTGGGTTGGCATTCTCGGCAGTTGTCGGCCTTCCTGTGATGGCCTTCGCGGGCTCGTCACAACTATTTGATGTCTGGAATTTGTCTGCCGGTCCTCTCGTACTTGGTTACAAATCGCCCCCGCTCCCAGGAATGCCGAACGACGGAACGAAAATTCCGACAGGTAAGAATCTGCAAATAAGCCTGAATGTGGGGACTTACGTGATTGTTCTCCTTCTGGGCGTCAAACCTATCAACCAAGGGCAGAGGCCGCAGGAATGGCAGATCGCCATGAACGCCGACAGATCTGATGTGAGTATCAGGTGCACAGTTAATGGTGATCCGAAGCAACCTCCAGTTGCTGCGTGCGGCAATTACATCGGTAATAACGTCGCGATCGTGGCCGACGGGCAACCGGGCTCGAAAACCACCGTCCCGGCTTCTGATGCACAAGCGCAGGCCATTGTGGTGAACAATCTCTGCGGAAACCCCTGGCCTCAGGCCCTCAGGATCAGCTGCAGCTATTCAGGAATACAGCAGACTCCGCTCCAATCTGGATATCACATGCCTCCCGGTCGCAAACAAGACTGACAAGACGTTTTCGCAAAAAATCAACGTGAGCGAGACGATGAAAGCATCCACGCCAGTGGCCGTGAGTCCGGAAGCCTCGGCCACTTTCTTCAAAATCGTCAGCGACGGCGTCAAGAGTGAAAAGCAGACGACTATTCCGGCAAGCTACACATTCAAGCAGTCCGATATCCCGCAGAACATCCCCCCGAAAAGTTGGGGATATGTGTGCACCTCGAACCCACTAAGCCATTACGTCGGCACCCTGACAGCGTCGGCGGGAAATACCACATGGACCCTGCCGGGCGTGGCCGCGGACTTCCCGAACTCGGATCCGAACGCCAAGGGCGTTGTCGAAGTGTGGGATAAAACGGAGGAGCTTCCAGGAGATCCCTGCCCAGGGTTCTTGAGGGGCCCATTCCCGCGCACAAGAGCAACTAGCCCGTCGCGAGGAGCGATCTTTCACCTGCTGCTTTCTCTAGCCGGCCCGAATAGAGGCTAACGACCTCGCCGCTCAGCCGACTGAGCTAGCTACTCTTGTGCGCTTTGATGCTTCCATTTTTGAATCCGGGGCAGGGATCTCCCGGATAATAAGCGTCGGTGTCCCAAGTTTCGATGACGCCCTTGGCGTTCGAATCCGGATTGGGGAAATCCGCGGCCACGCCCGGCAGGGTCCATGTGGTATTTCCCGCCGATGCTGTCAGTGCGCCTTCATAGTGAAGTACCGGGTTTGTGATGCACACATATCCCCAACTTTTCGGAGGGACCTGTTGCGTTGTGGATTGTTCGAAGGTACGGGTGGAGACAGCAGATGTGTGCTTTTCGTTCTGGATACCGTCGCCGATGATCCTGAAGAATGCCGCCGACGTCTCGGGGCTCACGGTAGTTTTAGTGGACGGAATGACAGTTTCACTTGCCTTCCACGGCTTTGGGTTTGTCTGAGTCTCACTTCTGTTTGCGTACGGATCCAGACCCGGGGGCATGTGATATGCGGACTGGATTGCGGTCTACTGTATTCCTGAATAGCTGCAGCTGATCCTGAGTGCCTGAGGCCAGGGGTTTCCGCAGAGATTGTTCACCACAATGGCCTGCGCTTGTGCATCAGAAGCCGGGACGGTGGTTTTCGAGCCCGGTTGCCCGTCGGCCACGATCGCGACGTTATTACCGATGTAATTGCCGCACGCAGCAACTGGAGGCTGCTTCGGATCACCCTCAACAGTGCATCTGATGTCCGGTGTCGGCGTGGGATTATCCGTGGACATATTAATCTTCCACGCCTGCGGCCGCTGCCCTTGGTTGATAGGTTTGCGGCCCAGAAGGCGAATTAGCACATAACTCCGCGTGCCGACCGGAATCTGCAGATTCTTTCCTATCGGAATTTTCGCGCCTTCTTGAGGCATTCCTGGGCCGTCGGGCGGGTATGCGGAAGTAACCTCAAGGGGGCCGGCAGACAGATTCCAGATGTCAAACGCCTGTGCCGGGCCCGCCGAGGCCACCGGGGGAAGGGTGCCGATAACGGCCGAGAACGCCAGACCGGCCGTGGCGGCCAGGGCGGCACACCTCGATCCGGGCCTCGTCACCGCCGCGAGCCTTCGGTTGTTGGTCGTCGATGGCATGTGAGTTGCTCCTTGTGCGGTCGTCTCGGTGAGCCACTGCCTCGACGGCATGCTGCACCCAAACCGCCACGGCAGCGCCCGTGCCGAACTACCTGTTTAATCAGCCCGCGATCGCAACAACTACCTATGCGCCCATACACTGGACGTGCTCGTTGGTGGGAGCCGCGTACTTTGCCGCTTCCGGACCGGCTTGTGGCTGCGTTGCGCGGCGCAAAGGCCCGTAAAGCGGCGGAATGGCTCGCTCTCGGCTCAACGGGCGGTGCTTGGGAATACGTGGTCTGCAACGAATTTGGACATGCTTACGCGCCCGGAGTGCTTTCGCGGTACTGGCGCGTCACGGTCCACGCGGCGGGCATCCGCCGCATCAAGCTTCACGCTGCGCGGCATACGTGCGCCACCCTGATGCACCTGCAAGGCGTTCCTGCGGCAGTGATTGCGGCATGGATAGGACACAAGGACGCGAGCCTGACGATGAAGCTGTAGGCCCACTCTCAGGATGAGGCGCTCAAAGCTGCCGGTGCGACTTTGAATCGTGTTGTGACATTGCGTGACACTGACGCTGTCTGATCGAACGGTTCGAACACCGTTGGCGCTGCTCAAAGCGGAGCCGATGACGGGAATCGAACCCGCGTATTCAGCTTGGGAAGCTATTTCCAGCGCCGAACGTCCGTTCTATAGGGGCTGGTAGGCGGACCGTTGAGCAAACCAAAGACGCGACGCCACCTGCAACTTAGGTACGGCTAGCGCACTACTCGGGTACGGGTACGCCCATCACTGTTGATTTACCGTGTCGCCGCGGAGTCGGCTCGCTTTGTTGGACGCCATGCTCGTGGTTTCGGGCGTCGTGGGCTCGTCCTCGGCCAGGGTGAAGTAGTTTTCTTCTTCCTGCAGGAAGTGCAGCCGCAGCAGCGTGTAGAGGCCGTACAGGCACGCCAGCAGGTCATCGACTTGGTCGAGCTGGATCGCGCCTGTCGATTGCGCCAGACCGACATGCGCGCCGATGCGATCGGCGAGGCGCTGGATCTCAGCGTGGGTGCGGCTCATGGTGGCGGTGGCCTCACCACTGCCCAGGGGGCGAGCTAACGCCGGATAGAGCTGGGTTTCTTCCGCGTGTTCGTGGGGCAGGATCCGGTCGGTCAGCAAGCCGTGCGCGGCGACCAGCGACCCTAACGCCGCAGCGTCGGGGCCGCTGACCAGCCGATCGGCGCTGCTTCGCAGCAGCCCGAGGGTGTCGCGCAGTTCGTCGTGTTCGGTCGCGAAGCGGCGCAGCATCTGCGCGGTGTCGGCCCGCAACACCACCTCGGTGGTCGGGTTTCCACGCAGGGCCCGCAGCGCATTGAGGATCACCGCGACGTCGATGCCTTCTTGCAGAAGCGCACCTGCCGCCGGCGGCAGCCAGCCCAGCGCGGCGATCGTCATCGCCAGCAGCGACAGGCTCATGCCCGCCACGGCGCTTTGCACGGCGATGTGCCGCGACCAGCATGCGATGTCCATCGCGTCGGCGAGCCGGTCGACGCGATCGGTGGTCAACACGATGTCGGCGGCCTCAGAGGACGCGGTGGCTCCCCGCGCACCCATCGCCACACCCACCGTCGCCGCCGCCAAGGCGGGGGCGTCGTTGATCCCGTCGCCCACCATCACCGTCAATGCCCGTTCCCGCTCGGCGCGTACCGCGGCGACCTTGTCGGTCGGTGTCTGTTCGGCGTAGACCTCATCTAGTCCCAGCACCGTCGCGACCTCGCGGGCCGGCTCGGCGCGGTCGCCGGTGAGCATCACCAATCGGTTCAGACCGGCCGCACGCAACCGCCGCACTGTGCGAGGCGCGTAGCGGCGCAACGGATCCCGCAACAACACCGCGCCGGCTGGCTGCCCCTCGCTGCACACCCACGCGATAGCTGCGCCGTCCAAGTGGGCCCGGTTGACCACCCCGCGCGCCCATGCGCTGGTCACCGTGTCGGTGGCCAGTTTTCCAACGCTCACCCGTTGCCCACCGATGGTGGCGGTGACGCCGCGGCCAGGCTCTTCCCTCACGTCGGAGGGCAATGACAACTGAAGACCGCGGGCGAGCGCTTCGGTCACGATGGCCTCGGCCAGCACGTGCGGGGAGAGCTGATCCACCGACGCCGCCAGCCGCAGCATCTCGGTCGAGTCGCTCCCGGGCGCGGCGACCACGTCGACGACCACCGGACGTCCGATCGTCAGGGTGCCGGTCTTGTCCATCACCAAAGTCGTTGCATGCCCTAGGTTTTCCAATGCGCCACCGCTGCGAATAACTACCCCCGCACGCGACGCCCGCGACAGCCCCGAGACGATCGCTACCGGTGCTGCCAGCAGCAGCGGGCACGGGGTCGCGACCACCAGCACCGCTACCGCTCGCACGGCCGACCCGCTGGCAAGCCACGCCCCACCGGCCAGCAGCAGTGCCAGCGGCAAAAACCACGCCGCGTAGCGGTCGGCCAACCGCACGATCGGCGCGTTCTCCGCCCCGGCCTCCCGAGCCAGCCGCACGATGCCCGCATACGTGCTGTCATCGGCTGTTGCCGTCGCGCACAGCTCGAACGCGCCGCCGGCGTTGACGACACCGCTGCGCGCCGGTTCACCCACCGCACGCTCGACGTGGAGCGGCTCACCGGTCAACACCGACTCATCCAGCACCGCCACCACGTCGACGATCCGCCCGTCCACCGGCACCACCTCTCCGGGCCCGACGACCAGCACATCATCGACGGCCACCTCGGCCAGCGGAATCACGCTGACCTGCGACCCGACGCGTCGCCGCGCGAACCGTGGCGCCCGCTCCAGCAAGGCCCGCAGATCGTGGGATGCGCGCCGCGTAGCCGCCGCGTCCAACGCACGGCCACCGGCCAGCATTACTGCTATCAGAGCGCCAGCCAGATACTCGTGGACCAGCAGGGTGCCGACCAGCGACAAAACCGCAATGACATCCACGCCGACCCGTCCGCGGCGAAATGCCACCCACACCCATACCAACGCCGGCACCACCGCAAGCACCGTGCCGGCGATCCAGCAGCCATCGGCTACATCGCGCCAACCGGCCAGCCAGCCGACCCCGCCGCCGGCAAGCGCGCCCAGGGTGAACACCACCAGGGCCGGCTCGATCAGCGGGCGCAGCCGCCACAGCCACCGCACGGCCACAGAATCCCTACAGGCCATCACCACCGATCCTCTCGGCCGCGCATACTTTCCGTGTACACCACTTCCAACGCGCACAGCGTGGCGGAACGAACTCACACTGAGTTGATCAGTGGCAGCTAGTGGAATCTAGGGTCGCAATACCTCGCCATTGCCCGCCATAAGGCCCGCGAGTCGGCGCCGTACCCACCTCTGCGTCATCTGGCCCCATCCCCCGTTGTTCACTGCGAGCTCCCACTGCGGTCACCTTGCCCGGTTAGCGTGCGGTTTGAGGTCTAACGTCCGGGAATCGACACGGCATGCCATGCGGTCGCGAGAGGCAAACTGGTTATGCCTGAACCAGAAGGTAATTCGTCACTGCTCGCGCAATTCTTAGCCCCGCCGGTGAGCGAGCAGGTGCTGGGCCCGGAGCGGACGTCTTCGGCCCTCCTCGACGAGGTGCTGCGCTGGCTCGACAGTTCAGCCGATGGATTGTCCGGAGCGGAGGCGTCGGCGCGATTGCTGCGCTACGGGCCTAACGCTGTTCGCACCCATCGGGTGAGCGCGATCGCGGTGTTGGGGCGCCAGCTGCGCAACGCGGTGCTGATCCTGTTGGCGGGCACCGCCGTCGTTTCGTTCTTCCTGGGCGACAACAAACAAGCAATCATCATCGGCGTCATCCTGGCGGTCAGCGTCGGCTTGGGTTTCGTCAACGAGTACCGCGCCGAACTCGCCTCGGCTGCGCTGCATTCGGCCGTGCACCATACGGCCGTGGTGCGTCGCGACGGGCGGTTCACCAAGGTCGATGTCATCGACCTGGTGCCCGGCGATGTGATCCGATTGGCGCTCGGCGAAACAGTGCCTGCCGACATCCGGCTGATCGACGTGAACGGGCTGGAATGCAACGAAAGTATCTTGACCGGCGAGTCAACAGCGTCGGAGAAGTCGCCACGGCCGGTCGAGGCCGACGCGGGCCTGACTGATTCGACCGATCTGGCGTTCATGGGCACCATCGTCAGCGCCGGCGACGGGGTCGGGGTGGTGTATGCGACCGGGGTGGATGCCGAATTCGGCCGCATCGCTGCCAGCCTGGGTGAGCGGCAACCCGAGACCGAATTCCAGGCAGGTCTACGCCGCTTTTCCTACCTCCTGCTGTGGGTGGCGTCCGCCCTGATCGTGCTGATTCTGATCACCAACCTGCTGCTGCGCCGGTCGGTGATCGAGTCGGTACTATTCGCCCTCGCGATCGCGGTCGGCATCACGCCACAACTACTGCCGGCGGTGGTCAGCACCAGCCTGGCGACCGGGTCGCGGCGGCTGGCGCAGCTCAAGGTGCTGGTCAAACGGTTGGTGTGCATTGAGGATCTCGGCGACATCGACGTGCTGTTCACCGATAAGACCGGCACCCTGACCGAGGGCCGCATCAGCCTGGTCGACGCCGTCGACCCGGCCGGCGCACACGCCGACGCTGTACTGCGGCTGGGGCTGGTGACCACCGATGTCGACCCGGGCTCCGGTGATGTCAGCGCGAACGCGCTGGATGCCGCATTGTGGGAGTCGCCCGCGGCCGGGCGTCTGGTGACCGACATTGTCTGTCGTGTCGCGACGCTGCCCTTCGATCACGCCAGGCGCGCCATGTCCGTACTGCTCGATGACGGTGCTGGCCGGGTGTTGGTGGTAAAGGGCGCCCCCGAGCAAGTGCTGGCCAATTGCGCGGTGGTGCCCGACGCGGCGCGGGACACGCTGGCCGCGTTGTTTGCCGAAGGCCGCCGCGTGGTGGCGGTGGCCAGCAAGAGGGCGCCGAAGCTGACCGCCATCACCGCCGCCGATGAGACCTGGCTTGCGCTGGACGGCTTTTTGGTGTTCGCCGACGAGCCGAAGGCCGAGGCGAAGGATTCCCTCGCGCAGTTGACGGCGCTGGGTATCGAGGTCAAGGTGGCCACCGGCGACAATGCGCAAGTCGCCGAAAAGGTTTGCACTGAGGTGGGTTTGACATCCAAGGGCACGATCACCGGTACCGAGATGGACACCCTCGACGACGCCGGATTCGCGGTGGCGGTCCAGAACCACACGATCTTCGCCCGGATCACCCCTGAGCAGAAGGCGCGGCTGATCGTATCGGCGCGGCGCACCGGGCGATCGGTTGCCTTTCTGGGCGACGGCGTCAACGATGCATTGGCCCTGCACGCGGCCGACGTCGGAATCTCGGTGGACACCGCCGCCGACGTCGCCAAGGACGCCGCAGATGTGGTGCTGCTGGAAAAGGATCTGGGCGTGCTCGCGGCTGGTGTGGCCGAGGGCAGACGCATCTTCGCCAACACCATCAAGTACGTGCTGATGGGCACGTCGAGCAATTTCGGCAACATGTTCAGCGCGGCCGCCGCCTCAGCGGTGCTGACGTTCCTGCCGATGCTGCCCAGTCAGATCCTGCTCAACAACCTGCTCTACGACAGTTCCCAGTTGGCGATCCCCACCGACCGGGTCGACGAGGAGCAGCTGCAGGCACCCTCACATTGGAACATCGCATTCATCCGCCGGTTCATGTTCACGTTCGGTCCGATCAGCTCACTGTTCGACTTCCTGACGTTTGGGCTGATGATCGGGGTGCTGCACGCCGGCCCGGTGGAGTTCCGCACCGGGTGGTTCGTGGAATCCCTTGCCACCCAGACCCTGATCATCTTCGCGATCCGCACCCGAAAAGTGCCGTTCTTCCGCAGCAGGCCCGGTCTCGTGTTGACACTGGCCGCCTTAGCGGTCGTCGCAGTGGGCGTCGCGCTCACGGTGTCACCGCTGGCACACCCACTGGGGTTCGCCACACTGCCCTGGCAGTTCTTCACCGCACTGGTCCTGTTCACGATCGCCTACCTGGTTCTGGTGGAGCTGATGAAGACGGCGTTCTACGCCGAGCCGATGCAACTCGGCGGCACGCAGCACCGCACCCGGGGCCGCGTGCACCGCATTCAGCGGCGCGCCGCCCGGTTCAGCCACCGGAGCCGGATAGCCCAGCCGGATAGCGCACCAGCCCCGTTACTGACATCGGCGCCGAGTCCGTAAGCGGCGGATGCGCCTATACGCGCACAGTCAGTTTGTTGCGCCGCCGCGGGCGAGGCGAGTTTGGATCGAGTTGTGACACATAGGGACATCGAGCCCAGTGTTCGAGCGCGGCGGAAGGATTCGAGGCAGGTCAGAGTGGAGCCGATGACGGGAATCGAACCCGCGTATTCAGCTTGGGAAGTCGATTTGGGGTGTTCAGCGGCGTCCTCGTGCGTCCGGGAAACGGCTCTAGCTGCGAAGACACGTCCGAGTGCGTCCATGGCCGTCCACCCAATAGGTCGCGACTTGTGACATCGCGGTGACACTCACGCGCAGACCGCGTTCGTGGAGGCATTGAGCCAACTGGCAGCGGGTGGCGTACGCCCACCATTCCGTGCTCCTCGCCTGGGTCCCTTTCCTCGACGCAGCGCCGACAGAAGCGCACCTTGGGCCAGCGGGCGGACAACGAACGGGATCGTGCCCCACTCAATGGCCGGCGTCTGCAAGCACCGAGGTGGTGTTCACCGTGCAGCTCGCTGCGTTGCCGCCGCCAGTTGGAGTCTCCGGAGACCGGATTGACCGCCATCGCCATCGGGCGGTCCGATTCCACAGACATCATCCCGCAACGACGGAGGGGGTAAGTCTCACGTTAATCCGCTCCGGGCCGCGCAGCAGGTAGCTGGTAGACCACTGCGTTTCACCGATAGCCTCGATGCGACGCGCTCGGGTCACGAGCTCGCGAAGTACCGCCTGGGCCTCCATCCGCGTGAGCTGTGCTCCCAGGCATAGATGTGCGCCGAATCCAAAGGCGAGGTGTTCGGTCGGGTTTCGATCCACCCGGAATTCGTCGGGGTCGTAGAACACCTGCGGGTCGCGATTGGCCGCGCCGAGGGACAAGAGCACCCGGGCTCCCGCCGGAATGGTCACGGGACCGACCTCGTAATCAGTCCGCGCCGTCCGGTAGAGCATCTGCACTGGTGAGGAGAAGCGCAACTGTTCCTCCACCACCTGCGGAATCAGAGAGTGGTCGGCGCGGACCATGTCGAACTTCTCGGGATGCTGAGCGAAGATATCGAACATGCCGCCCAGCAGGTTCGTCGTCGTTTCGTTGCCTGCGATCAGCAGCAGCATGGCGAAGAAGAACAGCTCGTCATCGTCGATTGAACCGCTGGCATTGACACTTAGCAGCTTCCCAAGGAGGGTGTCTGATCCCTTGAGGCCGCCAACGGCGAACTGCTGGCGGAAATACCGGTAGATGTCGCGTATTCCACCCATCGATGAAGTGAGGCTGGTGAGGCCGCGTCGGCTGATGTCCACATCGGCCATCTTGACGGCGGACGCCGACCAGCGCCGGAAGTCGTCGATGTCGCCGTCGGGAATTCCTAGCATGTGGGCGATGAGCAGCATCGGCATCGGTATCGCCAACCGCTGGACCACGTCGCAGCCGGGATTGTCCAGGACCTCACCGACCAGTTTGGCGGCGAGTTGATCGATCATCGCCTGCCAAGAGTCCAGCGCCGCTTTGGTGAACGCGGGCAGCACGTGTCGGCGCATCGTATTGTGGGGTTTGCCGTCCATCGTCACCAGCAGCGGTCCCGCCATCCTGAGTCGTGTGACTCCGTCGGCACTGGACATCGTTTCGGCGGCACGGGCCGCGGCTCGGACGTCTGGGAGCCGAGTCAGGATCCAGAGCCCTAGCTTGGGGTTGTAGTGAACCCGCCCCCCGGTATGCAGCGCGCGGTATGCGACGTTCGGCTGCGCGATGTTGGCCGGGTCGCTCGGGTTGTAGTCAGTGATCTCAGCTCCGGTCCAGAACCGGTACTGACGCCAACGGCTGCGAAAGGCTCTGGCGGTGTTGACACGGGCGGCGTAACCGAGTGGCTGGGCCATCGTGCCGAGAAACCGCACGTCCTGGGCGAGGGTCAAATCAACTCTCCTTAGTGTAGGTAGATCGCGAGAATTCCGGCCCACAGAACGGTGAGCCACCCCAGCGATGAAATAGCTAGAGCCACCGCGGAGCGGTGCGCACTTCCATGAGGCATCGAATGATCATGCGTCCCTTGATGAATCCCAAAAGGATCAGCGCCACCCAGCACAGCCCGCCAGGGTAGGTCAGCCGCCGCGCACGGGCATGGTCGCCGACGCAGGCCCGGGCTGTGACGGTGATGCACCGCGATCGCGCAGCCTGACAGCTGGCACTGGGTGTCGACGGGATCGCCGCACGGTGTCATTCCCACACCGTGGGACGCATGTGTTTGCTCCGTCAATGGGCAGATGCGAAGTTGAGAGGTGTCCTGCGTCGGCGGCGACTGACCGTTTCGCACTGGGCGCTCTTGACCAGCACGTTAGAGTGCTCAACAGCCTGCCTAAATTCTCATCGCGAGAGAAATAGTTTCGGCTATGTCCCCACGACAGGAGTACTCATGGCGCGCACCGACTGGATGATCGGCGGCGACCGCCGCACCGAGGCCGCCGAGCGGATTTATGCCGCCGCCACGGATCTAGTGTCGCGCACCGGATTCGAGAACTTCACGATCGACGCGCTGGCGGCCGTGGTGCACTGCGCGCCGGCCACCATCTACCGCAACGCCGGCGGGAAGAAGGCGATCCTGGAGGCGGTCACCATGCGCATGTCGGCGCGCATCGTCGAGGCGGTACGTGCGGCGATCGAGAACCTGCAGGGTGCCGATCGCGTAGCGACGGCCATAGCGGTCGCCTTGGCCCGCATCCGCGCCGAACCGCTAGGTCCGTTGGCCATGGGATCGATCCAGCCCAACCACGACGGCGAATGGCTCACCGATTCTGCCGGGGTCGCCGATCTGGCCGAGGAGATCATCGGACACGGGGACCCGCTCGCGGCGCAGTGGCTCATCCGCGTCACCCTGGCCCTGTGGTACTGGCCGCTCAAGGACCGAGTCGCGGAGTACGAACTGGTGCAACGATTCGTTGGCCCGTCGACGTTTCTAAACTCGGCATAGCTGTGTCTGGAGTTGATGTCAGCAGTTTCATTGTTTGGCCGGCGCGCAGCGATCACTGACGGAGCCAAGTGTCACTGTGGGACGCCCGTGCGGTTGGGCCATTTCCCAATTCGACCAATTGCCTACCGAATACGGTCCTTGCGCACCATTCTGTTCGTAATACCCCTGCGGGTCATAGACTTTCGCCTCCGGGTACGGCCAAGGGCACGCGACGGACGTTGCGATCCTTGTCCACTTGAAGGAGGCGAAAGCAAGCCCGTACACCAGGTAGAACATGTTGACGATGATCAGCATCATCACGAATGACCCAAGCGCCGGCCGGGTGGGGAAGATTCGTGCGCGGTTGGCGAGTTTCTCCGACACCGCGCGGCCGGTGTCGTCGCGGTAGACCAGGACTCCCGCCGGGATCATCACGAGCGTGACCAACGAGGACTCCCAAAGCAGGGGGAACTGATGGGGTGTGCCCGCGAAGATCGAGCCGAATGGAATGACCTGCGAGTACATGTACAACCCGGTCTGGATCATTGTGACCTCGAGGATCATGTCGATGACGAACCCGAAGATGAAAATCAGTAAGCCGAGGCTGAGCAAAGGGTGACGCCACACGAATGCGTCAGTACTCCGGCGGCCCTGAATCCTGCGCAGTGCCCAGACTGCCGGAAAGTAGGGACCGAACTGGAACATCACATAGCCGAAGACGACGAACGGTTCGACTGTGGGTGCGAGCGAAACGTATGGCCACCACTCGGGCCAGTGCCAAAGACGCGGGTCGTACACGGCGTACGGTGCCCAGTTCATCATCGGGTCCTGCCAAACGATGATCGTCGTGACCAAGCCCATGAGGAGGTAGGGGTGCGGCCCGTAGCGACGCCATCCCCATACAGCAGCCGCGATCAAGAGGACAACTGCGATGACCGTGAATATCTGCAGGACGGGAATCCAGTGGCCGTAACCGAATAGCGGCGCGAAAGGTCTTGGCGTACCTACGACTTTCGGATTACCGATCCGCGCATCGGGTTGGTTGCGCGCGTTCCACCCAACAGCGACAACCGCTCCGACACCGACAGCAGTCCACAGCCAAGTCCTTAATCGGCCGGTGGACGGGGGAGCCGTCCGCGCGTTCTGTGTGCTCGCCGGCTTGGTGCCTTCTTCGGTCGTCATAGTTCTCCTCGCAATTCCGTTAGGCATGAAGGTCGTCTAGTAGGACGGCAGAAGGCTGCGGTTCAGCCTCCGTGGAGCTGGTCAATACCAGGGCGCGACTGCGGCGACTGGTGCGTCATGTCTC
This sequence comes from uncultured Actinomycetota bacterium, assembly GCA_963760095.1. Taxonomy (GTDB): domain Bacteria; phylum Actinomycetota; class Actinomycetes; order Mycobacteriales; family Mycobacteriaceae; genus Mycobacterium. The sequence continues at coordinate 359,640 of CAVXBT010000001.1, forward strand.
AATGTCCGTAGGTTTCAATCGCGCCCGGCACAAACGAGGTCAGGCCGAGCCCCTTGTAACGCGCGACAAGACGGTCGTACTCCCACCTGTTGCGCGCCAGTGGTGTGTACACGAGCCGTGCTGGCAACCATCGATAGGCGAGGCGCAGCAGCCTGGTCGCCATGGCGAACTCGATGTCGTGGCGTCGAGTCCAGGGAAGGGGCAGGATCGCGCGGACTTTTGGATGCATGATGCCGAATCCGAGCACCGTGACCAGATGACCCGCTGCCGGGGCGATGAGCGTCCATATCGGTTGAAATATCGACGGCACATAATCTGGACGTGTAGGTCGAAGGGTGGCCTTGATGACGATGTCGAGGCTCTCGGTGTGCGTGAGGGTTTCGTCTGCCACCTTGTCGTAGTAGGCGCAAAGGTCCTCGTATCGTTCGGCGAGTTGCCTTGCCCGGCCGGGTATCTGAAGACCGTCGCACATCTGCCGGAAGCGATCCCAGATCGCCTGGTTGTCATCTGGACTCAAACGTTCGCCGCCAATCGCGATGAAGGCACCGCGATGCATGAAGAAGATGCTGATGAGGTTCCAGTTCCATGGCTCGGGGCTCAGTGCGCTGTAACGCTGGCCGTCAGGCTGAACGCCCTTGAGGTCTCGATGAAGCCGCACAAGCCGCTCCATCTCGTCGCGACTATGAGCCTGGTGCGCGAAGAAGGCCAGTTGGTCGGATGCAGCCGTCCGTCGCGCGCGGTTCAGCGGGTCGTCGCGGATGCGGGCGGTGTCTACAAGTGATGCAGACACCGCCGGATGCATCATCTCGTCGAAAAGTGCCGGGGCGAAAATCGCCACCAGCTTGGAGCCCATCATGCGTTCGAATCGGTCAGCGACCGACCAGCGTGGCGCGGGCGCAATTTCCATCGCCTGGATCACGCAGTCGTCCATCGCTGCAATCGATGCGACGGACATGTCGCGGGAGTCGATCGACATTGGAGCTCCATTCCGAATGTCCGCATTTCTGGTGCCAGGCGGCACCAGAATCTATTCTGGGGTCAGACTGCACCAAAAGTACGTGCGGGTCAAGTGATGTTGGAGGCGTCGGTCACAATGGTTTCCGTGTCGGCGAAGCAGGCATATGGCGGCGTCGCCGCTGATGAGCGGCGCGCCATCCGACGTGCTGCCCTCATGGAAGCCGCTCTCGACCTCTTCGCCGAAGATGGCGCGCGCGGAGTTTCAAAACGAGCGATATGTGCTCGCGCTCGGCTCAACGATCGATACTTTTACGAACACTTCGCCGACGCTGACGCGGTGGTCGAGGCGATTGTCCAGGACCGCACCGCCAGAGGTCTTGAGGCGGTCAATGTGGCGAGCCAGAAGGCTGCCCCGGATATCCGCGCTCAAGTCCAGGAGACGGCTGTCGCGGCGCTCAACTTTCTCACTTCTGATCCGAGGCTCGTGCAACTCCTCCTGCGTTCGCATACCTCTGAGGTTCTGCAGCAGGCAAGGCGGGAGAGTGCCCGCGCGATCGCTCGCGCGATGGCGGCGATGATCAACAACCCACCCGGCTCGAACGAAGCCGAATTGGACTCCGAGATGGCTGCATACGCACTTGTGAGTGGAGCGATGGAAGTCATAGCTGGTTGGCTACGCGGGGAGTTTGACGCAAGTCAAGATCACATTGCCGCCGTCGTCGCCGGTTTGTTGTTGAAGACCGCGGACCTATCTGCGGAGCTATCAGACGGACTTCGGCAACCGAGGTGAACCGGACTAGCCCGCTCGCAGTCCGTCGAGCACGGAGTTCAAGGCTTTGACACGTTGCGACATCCTGTGACATCGACACTGGCCAGTCGAATGGTTCGAACAGCGTTGGCGCTGCTCAGAAGTGGAGCCGATGACGGGAATCGAACCCGCGTATTCAGCTTGGGAAGCTGATGTTCTGCCATTGAACTACATCGGCAACGAAGCTTGCAGAAGGCTAGCATCCGGGGTCGCGTCGTTCATCAGGATCGTGAGCGGCAGGAGAGCGGCTACGCTCGTCGCGTGCTGCTCTCCGATCGCGACCTCAGAGCCGAAATTGCCGCCGGCCGGTTGGCAATTGATCCGTTCGACGACACCTTGGTTCAGCCGTCCAGTGTGGACGTGCGCCTTGACAGTCTGTTCCGGGTTTTTAACAACACCCGCTACACCCATATCGACCCCGCGCAGCAGCAAGACGAGCTGACGAGCTTGGTCGAGCCGGCTGACGGGGAACCGTTCGTGCTGCACCCGGGAGAGTTCGTACTCGGCTCGACGTTAGAGCTGTGCACACTTCCGGAGGACTTGGCGGGCCGGCTGGAGGGCAAGTCGTCGCTGGGACGTTTGGGGCTGCTGACCCACTCGACCGCCGGCTTCATCGATCCCGGCTTCAGCGGTCACATCACCCTGGAACTTTCCAACGTCGCAAACCTGCCGATTACCCTGTGGCCGGGCATGAAGATCGGTCAGCTGTGCATCCTCCGGCTGACCAGCCCTGCCGAGCATCCCTACGGCAGCGCGCGGGCGGGTTCGAAGTATCAGGGCCAACGCGGACCGACGCCGTCGCGGTCGTATCAAAACTTCATACGGTCCTCATAAGTTCGGCTGTAACGCCGCACAGCATCCATAACGACCATCAATATGTAGCGCCGGTCGCGGTGGTTCCTCCGCCTCATACCGTGGCGCGCTGCCATAGGTTCTGGAGGCGCGGTGGATATCGTGCTCGGGGTGTCAATGGCACCCACATCGGTCCGAATGCTGCTGGTAGAAGGTGAAAACGCCGCCGGCGTCACGGTTGAAGACAGCAACTTCGACATCGCCACCGACGACGACGCGGCAACCCTGAGCGCGGCCGATCAGGTGGTCTCAGCCATCCTGGGCACCCGCGAGGGCGCCACGCAGGCCGGCCACGCACTGGCATCGACCGGCGTTACCTGGACCGACCCCGTGGATGCCGCCGCCCTGCACGAGGCTCTGGCCACCCGCAAGGTCGAAAACGTCATGCTGGTGTCGGCATTCATGGCCGCGGCTGCACTGGCGCAGATGGTCGGCAGCACGGTCGGCGACGCCCACACGGCTTTACTGTTCCTCGAGCCCGACACTGCGACATTAGCCGTCGTCGACTCGGCCGACGGTTCCATCACCGATGTCCACAAAGAGCTGATGTCCGGTGACGACACCGTTGCGGCGCTGGCCGGGATGGTGGCCGGATTAGACGCGCTGGAGACGCGCCCGCAGAGCGTGTTCATCGTCGGCTCCGGCGTGGATGTCGCTGCGCTCAAGCCGCAGTTGGAGGCGGTGACGTCACTCCCGGTCACCGCCGCCGAAGAACCGGAGACCGCATTGGCCTGGGGCGCGGCGCTGGCCTCGGCGAGCGCGCCGCTGTTTGCGTCGTCGACCGCTGCGCTGGCGTACGCGCAAGACCCCGGCACCGGCGCGATCGATCCCTACGCGGTCTCCCCGGGATACCTTGTGGCACCGGATGTTCCGTTCGGTACCGAGTTGGGTGAAGAGGATCTGGCCTACAGCGCCGTTCCGGATGAGGAAGCCGAAGCCCACACCGCTGCCCTGGCAGAGCCCGCCGGTCTGGAAGAGCACCTCGACGACGACTCAGAGCACAGACCCCTTGTGCTGATCGGGAGCGTGCTGGCGGTCGTCATCGTGGCCGCATTCCTGTCGCTGGAAGTCGCGCTGGCACTCGGGATCCGGCCGAGTGCAGTGGCCTTGCTGCCGCGACCGCTGCAGAACCTCATCGTCCCTGCGCAGCTGGCCCCGGCGCCTGCCGCGCCTCCGGCGAGTGCCCCGTCACCGCAGGCCAATCACATGTCAGCTCCCGCGGTGGTGGCTCCGCGCGCAAACGCACCGGTTCCGGCCGCACCGCCCGCGGCCCTGGCACCTGCACGGGTTCCGGCCGCACCGCCGATACCTGCCGTGGCCCCCGCGCCGGTGGTACTCCCCGCGCCGGCGGCGGCGCCTCGGGCGCCGGTACTGATTCCGCTGCCGGTACCGATTCCCGCGCTTGCGCCGCCGCCAGTCCAAACCCCGCCGTGGCACGCGCCGGCTCCCACGCCCGTCCATTTCCCGGTGCCGCAGCCGCCGGTCAGCCACCCATGGCAGCCGCCGGTCAGCGTTCCCGTGCGTCCGCAGCCGGTTCACCAGCCGAACCCTCAACCCCCCGCGCACATGCCGTCGCCGCAGGAGCCGGTTCAAGTAGATGCGCCCCGGCTGCCGGACCGAGGCCCGGCGCCCGACTTGCCGGTGCATCTGCCGGTTCCGATGATGCCGGCCCCCAACGTGCCAGCGGCTCCGTCGTTCCCGTCCCCGGAGGCACCGGGGATGCCGGGTACCGCAGGTCCGCCGGAGGGTTCGCATAATCCCGACTTTGGTGGTCCTGCTGTGCAAGGCCCGTCGTTCAATTCGCCTGGCGGTGACACCGGCGCCGAGCACGGCCCCGGCGGCTTCGGTGGCAATCCGGGCGGCTTTGGTGGCCCCGGCGGCTTCGGTGGCAACTCCGGCGGCTTTGGCGGCCGCGGCGGCTTTGGTGGCAACCCCGGCGGCGGATTCGGTGGTTTCGGTGGCTTCCCGGGCTTCGGCGGTGGCGGCTTCGGCGGCGGTGGATTCGGTGGCGGTGGCTTCGGCGGCGGCCATGGCGGTGGCTTCGGCGGCGGTGGCGGGCACGGCGGTGGGGGGCACCGGTAGTTCCCGCGGCCCTAAGTCCGGCAGGGTAAACTCGATATACGAAGGGTCGGCCGGGGGGCATCGACTTCGGGCCCCTGGCTATAACTTCGCAGCGCACAGCTAATTCAGCGGTAGTAACGCTGCGCTTCGGTGCGGCGATAATTCTGGTGTTCGGCGACCTCACTGGATCGCTATCGCAAACGACCAATAGACCGCTAGCAAACGATTGGGAGGAGTTGTGGACACCGTACTCGGTGTATCGATGGCACCCACGACGGTCCGCATCGTGCTGGTTGAGGGCGAAAACGCCGACGGGGTAACCGTCGACGAAGAAAACTTCGCCGTCGCAGGCGACGACCACCCAGCAACTCTCAGTGGGCCGGATCAGGTGGTTGCGGCAATCCTGGGCACCCGCGAAGGTGCCAATGAGGCTGGCTATCAGCTGCTGTCGACCGGCGTGACGTGGAGTGATCAGCGGGAGGCCGCGGCGCTGCGCGACGCGTTAGCGGTCCGCAAGGTCGAGAACGTGATGCTGGTCTCGTCATTTCTGGCTGCTGCCGCGCTGGCTCAGTCGATCGGCAGCGCGACAGGTTATGCCCGCGCCGCGCTGCTGTTTGTCGAGCCCGACTCCGCGACGTTGGCCGTGGTGCACACCGCCGACGGTTCCATCACTGATGTCCAGCGCGAACTGCTGCCCGACGACGATGATCAAGCGGTAGCCACGTTGCTCGGGCTGGTTTCTGCTGCCGAAGATCTCGACGAGCAACCCGAAGGCGTCTTCGTAGTGGGCTCGGGGGTCGACATCCCGCTGATCAAGCCGGCGTTGGAAGAGGCGACGTCGCTTCCGCTGAGCGTGCCCGAGCAGCCTGATATGGCGCTCGCCCGCGGTGCTGCGCTGGCCGCGGCGCATGCGCCTCTGTTCGCCTCGTCAACCGCCGCGCTGGCCTACGCCCTGGACCCAGGAACCGGTTCAGTAAACCCGCATGCGCTCGCACCCGAATATCTGGCCGCCGCTGGCGCGGTCGCCGACGTCGAGCCAGGCGCGGAGGCGTTGGCCTACAGCGCCGTTGGCGACGACTCGGCCGCGGTTTATACGCGCGAAGGTCCCGAGGCCTACGCGGACGCCGACCAGGAACGCGACTTCACCACCGGCATGTACCCCGACTTCGCCCACCTGGAGCACGAACACGCAGGTCGCCGGCCTTTCTTGGCGGCGATGAGCGTGTTGGTCATTTTTGTTGTCGGCGTGATGGCATTGGTGATCTCGCTCGCGTTCAGCATCCGACCGTCGGCCAGTGCGCGGCCCAGCCTCAGCCACAACGTGGTGGCCCCGGCCCGGCCCGCGCCGGCCCCGCTGCCTCAGGCGCAGGTCCCGGCGCCGGCCCCACCCGTGCAGGCCCCGGCCCCGGTAGCCGCGCCGGCACCGGTGCACGCAGCCGCTCCGGCGCCGGCACCGGTTCCCGTTCATGTGCCGGCTCCGGCTCCCGCTCCGATTTTCGCTCCCGCGCCTGCCCCAATGGCGCCGATCATTCCGCCGCTCATTCCGCAACTCTTGCCGCCACCGTTATTCGGCCCGCCGATAGAACCACACGGCGGCGATCACGGCGGCGGTGGCTGGGGCCACGGAGGCGGTGGCTGGGGCCACGGGGGCGGTGGCTGGGGCCACGGCGGTTTCGGCGGCCATGGCCGTTAGTGCTTGTCGGTAATTCTGCGGACAACAGATAGCCGCCCGGTTCAGCCGTCGGTATCGTCGAAGAGGCAAAGACCGGGAGATTGATCTGCGTCGCCTTGTTAGAACTTGGGGAACTTCGGCAATCCCTATCCATGGCGCGGTAAGAAACGTTTCAGACAGACCTGGTCAGCTTGGGAGGAAAAGTGGACACCGTACTTGGAGTGTCGATGGCACCCACTGCGGTCCGCATGGTTCTCGTGGAGGGTGAAAACGCCGACGGCGTCACGGTCGACGAGGACGCGCTCCACGTCGACGCGGGCGACACGCCAACCATCAGTGCGGCCGACCAGGTCGTATCAGCGATCCTAGGCACTCAAGAAGGCGCCGCGGAGAGTGGTTACCAACTGCGATCGACGGGTGTGACCTGGACGGATCCGGTCGAGGCCGCTGCACTGCGCGACGCGTTGGCGGCGCGCAAGGTCGAGAACGTCATGCTCGTGTCGTCCTTCCTGGCTGCCGCGGCGCTGGCCCAAGTCGTCGGCAGCTCCGTCGGATATGCCCAGACCGGGTTGCTGTTCGTCGAGCCCGACACGGCGACGCTGGCCGTGGTCAATACGGCCGACGGTTCGATCACCGACGTCCATCGGCAACCGCTGACGCCAGGCAGTGATTCAATCGCCGAGTTGACGGCGTTGGCTTCCGGTGCGGAGGCGCTGGAGACGCGGCCCGATGGACTGTTTCTCGTCGGCTCCGGCGTGGACATCGCCCCGCTCAAGCCGCAGGTGGAGGCCGCAACCGCGCTGATTGTGAGTGCGCCCGAGGAGCCAGAGACTGCGCTGGCCCGCGGCGCTGCGCTGGCGTCGGCCAACGCGCCGCTGTTCACGTCGTCGACGGCGGCACTGGCCTACGCCCAAGATCCCGGCACAGGCATGATCAACCCGTTCGCCGTCGCCCCCGGTTACTTCGACGTCGCCACCGACAGCGCCTCCGGTGAGCAGGCGCTGGCCTACAGCGCGGTTGCCGACGAGGACGCCGACGCATACACCGCACTCGCCGGCGAAGGGGATTTCCAAACCGGCAGCCACACCGGTTACACCGGTGTCGTCGATGCTCCGGTGGACGGCGGTCGCAGACCCTTGGTCTTGGTGGCCACCGCCGTCGTGGCGATCTTCGTGGTGGGCGCCGCAGCCCTGCTGGTCGCGATGGCGATCAGCATGCGGCCAACCGCCTCCGTCCGGCCCGAGCCGGGCCACAATGCGGTGGCGCCCAAGCCGGCGCCTGCCGCGCCGCCCGCTCCAGCGCCGGTGCAGGCACCGGCTCCTGCTGCGCCCGCCCCCGCACCAGCCGCGCCCGCCCCCGCACCAGCCGCGCCCGCTCCAGAGCCGGCTGCGCCGGCCCCCGCGCCGGTCGCGCCGGCTGCGCCGGCCCCCGCGCCGGCTGCGCCGGCTCCAGAACCCGTACAAGTCGCGCCTGTCCCAGCTCCAGAACCTGCTGCGCCGGCTCCCGCTCCAGTTGCTCCGGCGCCCGTTGCTCCGCCTCCGGTGGCTCCTGTCCCGATTCCGGTACCGATTCCGCTGCCGGGGATCTTCGGGCCGCGGCAGGGACCGCCGCTGGGACCGTGGGGTGGCGGTGGCGGTGGCTGGGGCCACGGCGGCGGCGGCTACCCCGGGGGCGGTGGCGGCGGCTGGGGCCACGGCGGCCACGGCGGGTTTGGCCACGGTTTTTAGCCACCGACCGCAAACCGTCACCTGGCGTTTGCCCCCCGATCAGAAGCGCGATGCCGTTAGCTCGTTGCGGCAAGGTACACACGGGTGTATGAGGTGCTCCGTCTTCGGTACGGGATATTTGGGTGCTACCCACGCTGCCGGGATGGCCGAACTGGGGCATGAGGTCGTCGGTGTCGACATCGACCCCGGTAAGGTCGCCAAGCTGGCTGCGGGTGACGTTCCGTTCTACGAGCCAGGATTGCGAAAGATGTTGAGCGATAACATCGCAGCTGGCCGTCTTCGGTTCACCACCGACTATGACCTGGCCGCCGATTTCGCCGACGTGCATTTTCTGGGAGTCGGCACTCCGCAGAAGCGAGGTGAGTACGGCGCTGACCTGAGCCACGTCCACGCCGTAATCGACATGCTCGCACCGCGTTTGACGCGACCCGCGGTGATCGTCGGCAAGTCCACAGTTCCGGTCGGGACGGCCGCCGAGCTTGTCCACCGGGCCCGCGCAGCTGCGCGGCCCGGCGTCGACGTGGAAGTGGCGTGGAACCCGGAGTTTCTGCGTGAAGGTTTCGCGGTAGACGACACCTTGCATCCCGATCGCATCGTGCTTGGCGTACAGGATGATTCAACGCGTGCTGAGGCCGCGATCCGCGATGTGTACGCACCGATGCTGGATGCCGGGGTTCCGTTCATGGTGACCGACCTGCAGACGGCAGAGCTGGTCAAGGTCTCCGCGAACGCCTTTCTGGCGACCAAGATCTCGTTCATCAACGCGATCTCCGAGGTGTGCGAAGCCGCCGGCGCCGATGTCTCCCTGTTAGCCGACGCACTCGGGCACGACCCGCGGATCGGACGCCGATTCCTCAACGCCGGCTTGGGGTTTGGCGGCGGCTGCCTGCCGAAGGACATCCGCGCGTTCATGGCGCGCGCCGGCGAGCTGGGCGCTGATCAGGCGCTGACCTTCCTGCGAGAAGTCGACAACATCAACATGCGGCGCCGCACCCGCATGGTCGAACTTGCCACGAAAGCGTGTGGCGGCTCGCTGTTGGGTGCCAACATCGCCGTGCTCGGCGCCGCGTTCAAGCCCGAATCCGACGACGTGCGCGACTCACCGGCACTCAATGTCGCGGGCCAGCTCCAGCTCAACGGCGCGGCGGTCAACGTCTACGACCCCAAGGCGCTGGAGAATGCCCGGCGGCTGTTTCCCACCCTGAATTACGCGGTCACGGTCGAAGAAGCCTGTGACCGCGCCGACGCGGTCCTCGTGCTCACCGAGTGGACAGAGTTCGTCGACCTCGACCCCGACCTGCTCGCCGACCGGGTGCGGGCCCGCGTCGTGGTCGACGGCCGCAACTGCCTCGACGTGCAACGGTGGCAGCAAGCCGGCTGGCGCGTGCACTGCCTGGGGCGGCGCGTAGCCTGACCGCGTGGATTACGCGGCCGAATTCCTCGAGCACAACCGCGCCTTCGGCGAGGTGATCCGCAGCGGCGAACCGTCCACCCCGGTACCGACGTGTCCGGGCTGGAGCCTTGACCAGTTGTTTCGCCATGTCGGCCGCGGCGATCGCTGGGCCGCGCAGATCGTCGCCGAGCGGGTCGATCACCCTCTCGACCCCCGCGCGGTGGAGAACGGCAAGCCGCCCCCCGAACCCGACGAGGCGATCTCCTGGCTGCACGGCGGGGCGCAGCGCCTGGTCGACGCGGTCGAGCAGGTCGGGGTGGAAACCCCGGTATGGACATTCCTGGGGCCGCGCCCTGCGTACTGGTGGGTCCGGCGCCGCCTGCACGAGGCGACAGTGCACCGCGCCGACGCCGCGCTGGCGCTCGGGCTCGACTACTCGCTGGCACCCGAACTGGCAGCCGATGGGATCGGCGAATGGCTCGAGCGGGTCGCGAGCCAAGCCGGACGCGACAACGCACCACTTCCGTTGGAAGACGGTCGAATTCTGCATCTGCGCGCCACCGATCCCGGGGTGGGAGTTGGTGGACGGTGGACCATCCGCTCCGACGCGGGGCGCATCTCCTGGTCGCACGGCGAGGAAAACGGCACAGTGGCTCTACGCGGCGACGCCGTCGACCTGCTGCTGGCGCTGCTGCGGCGAGTTCGAGTCGACGACACCGATATCGCGCTGTCCGGCGACGCCGCAGTGTGGCAGACGTGGCTCGACCACACGCCCTTGTAGACGCACGCGGTACCTTTCACACCATGACCACATCGGAGATCGCCACCGTACTGGCTTGGCATGACGCGCTGAATGCATCTGATGTCGACACCCTGATCGCGCTGTCCAGCGATGACATCGAGGTCGGCGACGCGCACGGCGCCGCGCAGGGTCACGCCGCGTTGCGTGAGTGGGCGACCGCGCACCCACGGCACGCCGAAGTGGGCAGAACATACGTCCACGACGGCGTCGTCGTTGTCGAACAGAAGATCGCCGGCCCGGGCGAATCGGGCGCCAACGCCACTGTCGCGTCGGCCTTTCGGGTGGTCCACGACCACGTCACCTCGGTGTTCCGTCACGACGACTTGGCGGCAGCGCTGGCTGCGACCGAGCTGACCGACGCCGACCTCGTCGACTGAGGAGGCGGACATTGCAGGGCATCATTCTGGCCGGCGGCTCGGGCACGCGTCTGTATCCGATCACCTTGGGCGTCAGCAAGCAGCTGCTGCCGGTCTACGACAAACCGATGGTCTACTACCCGCTGTCCACGCTGATGATGGCCGGGATTCGCGATATCCAAGTGATCACTACCCCTTTTGACGCACCCGCATTCCAACGAGTACTCGGCGACGGCAGCGCATTCGGCATCGACATCAGCTACGCCGTACAAGAGCGACCTGAGGGTCTGGCCCAGGCATTCGTGATCGGCGCCGGCCACATAGGCTCTGACTCGGTGGCGTTGGCATTGGGCGACAACATCTTCCACGGTCCCGGACTGGGCACCAACCTCCGACGCTTCCAAACAGTCAGTGGGGGAGCAATTTTCGCCTACTGGGTCGCCAACCCGTCGGCGTATGGCGTCGTCGAATTCAGCGCGGACGGTATCGCGTTGTCGATCGAAGAGAAACCAGCCACGCCGAAATCCCACTACGTGGTTCCGGGCTTGTATTTCTACGACAACGACGTGATCGAGATCGCCCGGCGTCTGCGGCCTTCTCCGCGCGGGGAATACGAGATCACCGATATCAACCGGGCCTACCTCGATCAGGGTCGGCTGACCGTCGAGCCGCTGGCTCGCGGCACAGCCTGGCTGGATACCGGGACGTTCGACGCGCTGGCGGATGCCGCCGATTACGTCCGCACGCTGGAACGTCGCCAGGGTCTGAAAGTCAGCATCCCCGAGGAAGTGGCGTGGCGGATGGGCTTCATCGATGACGACCAGCTGGCGCAGCGCGCCAACTCGCTGGTGAAGTCCGGATACGGCAGCTACCTGCTGCAGCTGCTGGAACGGCGCTGACCCGGCTGCAATCAGCCACCTGACAGCGGGCGCCCCATGACGGTCAGGCGGTTTCCGTAGCGAGGCCCATGTCCGAATCCACCGGACCTTCCGCCGGCCATGCCGGGCATACCGGGCATGCCAGCCGGAACGGCTTCCGCACTGCCGCCGGTCGGGCCGACCGCGTTGGTCCAGCCGCCGCCGGCGTAGGTGACACCGCTGTGGTTGGCGACCTGCGCCGTCGCCGTCCACGTCGGGGGCACGGACAGCTTGCCGACGAGCGTGCTACCGGATGTGTCGACTGTTATCCCGCCCAGACTCGGCACGCTCACCGGCGGCTGCGGCGTGATCATGCCCGTGAAGCCGGCGCCCCCAACTGCGGCCGCACCCGCACCCAGCGAGTTGACGTCGGCTATACCGCTGGTGACCGCGGGCGTGAGGATCGCGGGGCTGACGTAGGAGCCCGACACGACACCGTTCACCAAGGAGGAGTTCAGAAAGGTTCCGATGGGGTTCCCGTCCGCGCCATCCAAAAAGTCGAGGATTCCGCCGAGCGAACCCGTTGGCGCTGTGGCCGCATTCGTCGCCGAACTCGTTGCCGCTGAGAGCGGCGAGCTGAGTTGGTTCAACGATGACGGGATGGCAGAGGTCAGCTGTTGCAGCTGGGACTGCACGCCGGTCCCGGTGCTGGCGCCGGTTGCTTGGGTGACCGCTGAGGACTGCAGGTTCTGAGCGTTTGGATTCGCAGTTTGCGGGGGCTGGCGGAATGGCTTGACCGTTGTGGCCGCGGCTGAATTGCCGGCATATCTGTACATGGCCGCGGCGTCTTGTGCCCACATCTCGCCGTATTGGGCCTCATTGGCCGCGATGGCCGCCGTGTTCTGACCCAGCACGTTCGTGGCGATCAAAATCATCAACTGCGCGCGATTGGACGCGACCTCGGCCGGAGGCACCGTCATCGCGAATGCCGCCTCATATGCGCTCGCGGCGGCAGAGGCCTGGGATGCGGTGTGCTCAGCCTGTGCGCCGGTGGTGCTCATCCACGTCACGTAGGGCTCGACGGCGGCGGCCATCGCCGCAGATGTCGGCCCCCGCCAGTCATCGTCGGTCAACACGTTGATGGTCGACTGGTAGCTCGTCGCCGCAGAGTCCATCTCCGCGGCGAGCAAATTCCATGCCGCCGATGCGGCACGCATTGGCGCTGACCCGGCCCCGGAATACATTCTCGCAGAGTTGATCTCCGGTGGCATCGCTCCAAAATCCATCGTCAGCACTCCAAACTAGGCGTCGATGTACACGAGTGGAAGCGATAGTCCGCTGCTTGCGACGGCGTATGCGCCGAAACAGAAGGCACCGCGATCCCCCTTTCCTTTGTGCTCCGATCAATCCAGATCTGTTGTGGCAGTGATCTTTCAAGGTATATCGAAGCAGCTTTCAGTCCTCGCCCATTGCTCTCCTAGAGCAGAGCTTCTGTGCTACAAAGCAACTCGGGCGACGATGACCGTATGAAAAGCTGAGAACTCGAACTCATGGACCTGTAATAATCCATCGTGCATCCAAGTTTCGGCACTGCGCGCGCCCAGCGGCCGAACTCATAGAAGACTCAAATAATCGTCAGACGGTCGGTGGGGTTAGTTGTGTTGCGCGCTGGAACTTGTCAGTAAAATCGCCGCAGACGCTCAGTAAATGTTGCGCCACAACCGGGTGAACGGCGCATAGGCTGGGGAATCGACCTGACAGCCACACCGCTACAGCGATCGAACAACGCTGCGGTCAGCGACGCCCGTCATGTTTGCGGTCGGTTCTTGGGCGGCGAGAGTAAAGACCAGATCATGGAGGAAATCCTGCAGGGATCACCGAGCATGTCGGTCGATACCACCAACCGGCTTCGCCGACACCGCTATCGACGTGTACTGCCCGGACGGCCATCCGGATGACCCGGGATGACCAGGCGCCTCACTGACGGTAGCTGGCCAAGAAGTTGCCGAGCCGCTCGATCGCGCGGGTGAGGTCGCGCGACCACGGCAGCGTGACGATCCGTAGGTGATCCGGTGCGGGCCAATTGAAACCGGTGCCCTGAGTGACCAGGATCTTCTCTTGCAACAGCAGATCCAGGACCAGCTGCTCGTCGTCGTCGATCTGGTGCACCTCGGGATCCAGCCGGGGGAACGCGTAGAGCGCGCCCGCGGGTTTGACGCAGGACACCCCGGGGATCTCGTTGAGCTTGGACCATGCCACGTCGCGCTGTTCGAGCAATCGTCCGCCCGGCAGCACCAAGTCGTCGATGCTCTGGTGACCACCCAGGGCGACCTGGATCGCATGCTGGGCAGGCACATTCGGGCACAACCGCATATTCGCCAGCAGATGGATGCCCTCGATGAAACTGCTGGCGTGGTCCTTGGGTCCGGTGATGGCCAGCCAGCCGGCCCGATACCCGGCCACCCGATAAGCCTTCGACAGCCCGTTGAATGTCAGGCACAACAAATCGGGTGCGACCGAAGCCATGCTGATGTGTTGGGCATCGTCGTAGAGGATCTTGTCGTAGATCTCGTCGGCGAGTAGCAGCAGCTGATGCTTGCGCGCCAAAGCGGCCATCTGCGTGAGGATTTCACGGCTATAGACGGCGCCGGTCGGGTTGTTCGGATTGATGACGACCAGAGCCTTGGTGCGCTCGGTGATCTTCGCTTCGATGTCGGCGATATCCGGTTGCCAGTCCTGAGTTTCGTCGCACAGGTAATGCACCGGGGTGCCACCCGCCAGCGACGTCGACGCCGTCCACAGCGGGTAGTCGGGGGCCGGGATCAACACCTCATCACCGTTGTCCAGCAAGGCCTGCAGGGTCAGCGTGATCAGCTCCGAGACGCCGTTGCCCAGATACACGTCGTCGACGTCGAAACGCGGGAAGCCGTCGACGAGTTCGTAGCGGGTGACCACCGCGCGCCGCGCCGGCAGGATGCCCTTGGAATCCGAATAGCCCTGCGCGTAGGGCAGCGCCTGGATCATGTCGCGCATGATCACGTCGGGGGCGTCGAAGCCGAACGGTGCCGGGTTGCCGATGTTCAGCTTGAGGATGCGGTGCCCCTCGGCCTCGAGCCGCGCGGCGTGATCGTGCACCGGGCCGCGGATTTCGTACAGCACATCCTGCAGCTTCGACGACTGCGCGAACGTGCGCTGCCGCGGCTGATGACCCGCGGTGTGCCAAGGCAGCTGGTGAGTGGTCACGACAACTATGGTGCCACGGCTGTCCAGCTAATTAGTAATTCGGCGGTCGACTTGATCAGCGCTTACCGGGTGGACGGGCCCCGCGGGCGATGCCCAGTCCCTTGACGGGCGCTGGGGGCGAACCCTGGCTGCCGTCGTCACCGTTGCTGTCCGCGGGCGTGGATTCCGGCTTGGCCTCAGCCTCGGCCGCCGGCTCCGGGGCCGCGGGGGCTGCGTCGGCCGCGGGGGCTGCGGCCTTTTTGGCGCCGGGTCGCTTCGCCCCGGCGGCGATGCCCAGCCCCTTCACCGGCGCGGCAGGTGCTGCGATCTTCGCGGCCTGTGAGGCCGTTGAGGACTCGGTCTTGGCCTCGGGTTGTTGCGCCGGAGCGGATTCCGTCGCGGCCGCCGGTTTTGCGGCGGTCTTTTTCGCGCCGGGTCGTTTGGCGCCGCCTGCGATGCCCAACCCCTTGACCGGCGCTGCCGGCGCCTTGGCTTCGGCTGCCGGCTGCTCGGATGTCGAGGGGGATTGGGTGGCTTCAGCTTTCGGTGCCGCCTTCTTGGCCCCGGGCCGCTTGGCGCCGCCCGCGATGCCCAGTCCGGTGACGGCCTTGGTGGCCTTCTCCTGTGTGGCTGAGGCGGCTTCGTCCTCGGCGGTGGCTTCGGCCGGCTCGGTCACGGTCGGGGCAGGTGCTGCCTCTGCTTTAGGAGCGGCCTTTTCCGCATGCTCGGCGGCTTGTTTTGCCGCGGAGCCCTTCTCCGGCAGCGTGGCTGTGTTGCCGTCGAGCGACTCGAGTAGCAGCTGGGCCACATCGCGGACGTCCACGCCTTCGCGCCCGGCAGCCTCTTGGCGGTCGTTGACACCGTCGGTGACCATCACCCGGCAGAACGGGCACGCGGTGGCGACGGTGGTGGCACCGGTGGCCAGCGCCTCGTCGACGCGCTCGTGGTTGATCCGCTTGCCGATGTGTTCTTCCATCCACATCCGCGCGCCGCCGGCGCCGCAGCAGAAGCTGCGGTCGGCGTGCCGTGGCATCTCGGTCAGCTTCGCGCCGGCGGCGCCGATCAGCTCGCGGGGTGCCTCGTATTCCTTGTTGTGTCGGCCCAGGTAGCACGGGTCGTGATAGGTGACGTCATCCGAGACAGGGCTCACCGGGACGAGCTTCTTGTCGCGCACCAGCCGGTTGAGCAGCTGAGTGTGGTGCAGCACGGTGTAATTCGCGCCCAGCTGGCGGTATTCGCGGCCAAGGGTGTTGAAGCAGTGCGGGCAGGTGACCACGATCTTGCGGTCGACGGTCTCGACACCTTCGAACAGCCCGTCCAGGCTTTCGACGGCCTGCTGGGCCAATTGCTGGAACAAGAACTCGTTGCCCGAGCGGCGGGCTGAGTCGCCGTTGCAGGTCTCGCCGGTGCCCAGTACCAAATACTTCACTCCGGCGATGGCCAGCAGTTCGGCGACGGCCTTGGTGGTTTTCTTGGCCTTATCGTCGTAGGCGCCCGCGCAGCCCACCCAGAACAGGTATTCGTAACCCTCGAAGCTGTCGACGTCTTCGCCGTAGACCGGGACGTCGAAGTCGACCTCGCTGATCCAGTTGGTGCGGTCGCCTGCGTTCTGGCCCCACGGGTTGGCTTTGGTCTCAAGGTTTTTGAACAGCACCGAGAGTTCGGACGGGAACTCGGACTCCATCATGACCTGGTAGCGGCGCATGTCGATGATGTGGTCGATGTGTTCGATGTCCACTGGGCACTGCTCGACGCAGGCGCCACAGCTCACGCAGGACCACAGCACGTCGGGGTCGATCACACCGCCCTGCTCGGCGGTGCCGACCAGCGGTCGTGCCGCCTGCTCGGGCCCATGCCCGGGCACGCGGCCGAATCCGGACTCCGGCACGTGGTGGCCCTCTTCGTGGACCGTCTCCAGGTCGAGACCCTCGAGCGGCTCGGCTTTCTTCTCGCCAAGTAGGTAGGGCGCCTTGGCCATCCAGTGATCGCGCAGGTCCATGATGACGAGCTTGGGTGAGAGCGGCTTGCCGGTGTTCCAGGCCGGACACTGTGACTGGCAGCGTCCGCACTCGGTACAGGTGGCGAAGTCGAGCATCCCTTTCCAGGTGAAGTCCTCGATCTTGCCGCGGCCGAATTCGGCATCGTCGGGCGGGTTTTCGAAGTCGATCGGCTTGCCGTGGGACTCGATCGGCAACAGCGGGCCCAGGCCGTCGGGCAGGCGCTTGAACATGACGTTGATCGGCGCCAGGAAGATATGCAGGTGCTTGGAGTGCAGCACGATGACCAAGAAGATCAGCGCCACAGAAATATGCGCGAGCAGCGCGATCGTCTCGATCCACTCGTTGGCGGCAGGACCGAGAGGGTGCAAGAGCGCGCCCATACCGTGCGAGAAGAATGCGCCCCAGCCGTAGGGGAAGTTCCCGGTGTTCACCGCGGCACCGCGGACGAATCCGTAGCTGAAGATGACCAGGAAGATCATGAACAGGATCAGCCAGGCGCCGCCGGTATGTGAGCCGTAGAACCGTGACGAACGGCCGTATTCCTTGGGTTCGGAGCGCAACCGGATGATCGCAAACGTCGTGATGCCGGCTAACACGCCAAGGGCGATGAAGTCCTGCAGGAAGCCCAACGCGTCCCATCGCCCGATGATCGGGATGTGGAAGTTCGGCTGGAACAGCAACCCGTAGGCCTCGATGTAGACCGTGAGCAGGATGATGAAGCCCCACATGGTCAAGAAGTGCGCCACTCCGGGGACGGACCATTTCAACAACCGGCGCTGGCCGAACACCTCGGCGATCTGCGTCCACACCCGCGTACCGATCTCATCGGTGCGACCGCTGACCGGCTGGCCGGAAAGCGTGAGTTTGGCCAGCCACAGGACTCGGCGGACCGCGAATAAGGCGATGATCGCCGTCAAGCCCAGGCCTACAACGAGTCTGATCAGCATCTGCGTGTGCACGGAGCATCTCCCCAAATCCGTGTTACTGGCCAGTAACTAGAGTAGTGCTACTCACCGGTAACTTAACTACTGCACCTGCTCAAGCCGTCTAAGCCTGCTCATAGTGACATCTGCGAGAGGACTACCGCGACGAAGGATGCCCTAACTTGGTCGCCGCCACACCCCGCGTCGGACCTCTGATCGCCGGATATTGCGGTGCCCGGCCGGTTACGGGGTGATGGCTTAAAAGTGCGGGATCGGCGGCAATGGGGGCAGGTTGCTCCGCAACCAATGACGATGCGGATGTTGCTGCGTCCAGGTCGCGGTGGTCGGCGGCGGCGGCAGTTCCGTGGTTTCTGTCGACGGGGACGTGGTGGTCGGGACGGTCGAGGATGGCGTCGGCGACGGGGTGGTTGTCCGCGACGGCGACGTTGTCGAGGACCGCGTCGTGGTGGGGGCGGGTGCGCTGCCCCCGTCACCACCTTTGGCGAGGATGGCCAGGCCGTAGATGATCGTCGCGATCAGGATCACCACCGCCAGTCCCCACAGGGCCAGGACCCATCGTTTGAGATACCAGGGTGAGGCGTTGTCGGCGGCGCTGAAGAGTTCTGTTTCACCGATGCGCGAGTCGCGATCGGAGTAATCATCGACGTCGTATGGTCGTCGGCTGCCCCCCACAAGAAGAAATCGTATCGGCACTCACCACAAGGGCAACAGCACCGCCAACGTCTCAGTTACGGCGTACCGCCGTCGAAGTGGTGGTGGTGATGATGGTGGCCGTCGTCGATGCTCGTGCTCGTCGGCGGCGTTGTGGTCGGTGCCGTGGTGGTCGGCTCATCGGTGGTCGGCGGGTTGGTCAGGGTGGTCGTCGGAGCCGGCGCGACCGGAACTTCGGTCGTCGTGGTTGCCGGGGTGGTCGGGGACGTGGTGACCGCGGTTGACGTCGTCGGCGTCGTGGAGGTGGGTGTCGAACCGCCGCGCCCGTTGGACCGGTCGACGACGACGTAGATTGCCAACCCCAGCAGGATCGCGGCGAACAAGCCCAACACGAGCAGTACGATCCGCCTGCGGTACCAGGGCGACCCGGGCTCTGGTTGCTGTTGCCCGTCATCGCCGTAGCCGCCGTAGCCGCCGTAGTCGTAGTAGCCGGTCGGCGCTTCGCTGGGGTCGTCTGGAGGTCCGTAACCCGTCACGGGCGCTGATCCTATCGCCGGATCCTGACGACGGCGCCGCCGAGGCGTGAGCGGCCGCGCTTTAGAAGCCGTGCGGCAGCGTCACCACCGTGTGCGGCAACGTGATCGTCGACGGGACATGCGGCAGGTGGTGGTGATGTCGCGGCGGCTCGGCGGGGGCGGGGGAGTTATGACCCGAGGGCGGCGGAGCCTCTTCGGGTGTTTGTTCGGGCGTCTCGGGCGGTGTGGTGCTCGTCGACGGGGCGGTCGTGGTGGTCGTCGGGGAGGTTGTCGACGACTGGGTGGGTGTGGTGGATGGCGTGGTCGTGGACGTGCCACCACCCCCGCCGCCGCGTGAAAGCTCGATCAGGCCGTAGATGATCAACACGAGGATCAGGACGAGCATCGCCGCCCACAAGGCCAGCAGGACACGATTGCGATACCAGGGGTTTGGCGCGGAGTCGTCCGCGGTGTCGTTCGGCTCGTCGGCGACATCTGCCGGCAACGGACCGGCCGCGCCGTAACCGGCCATCCTCGTGGGCTGATTGCTCGGGTCGACCGCGCCGTAATCGGCCATCTGCGTCGGCCGGTCGCTCGGGTCGTCCGGTAGGCCAGTCACGCCCCGATGCTACGTCAGAGCTGCCGCTGCACCTCATCAGCGAAAAGGCGAAGGTGCTCGAGATCGGACAGATCCAACAGCTGCAGATATACCCGCTGTACGCCGATTTCGGTGAACGGTCCGAGCTGGTCCACGATCTGGGCAGGCGTGCCCGCCAGCGGCGAGTTGGACCGCAGTTCGTCGACCTCGCGTCCGATGGCGGCGGCCCGTCGAGCGATCTCCGCGTCGTCGCGTCCGGCGCACACCACGAAGGCCGCTGAGTACGTCATCGAATCGGCGGGGCGGCCGACCGCGTCGACGGCGTCGCGGACCCGCTCGAACTGCGTCCTGATGGTGTCCGGCGGCGCGAACGGCACGTTGAACTCGTCGGCGAACGTCGCGGCCAGCCCCGGGGTCCGCTTGGCGCCCGTCCCGCCGATGATGATCGGCGGATGCGGCTGTTGCACCGGCTTGGGCAGCGCCGGTGAATTGTTGACGGCGTAATGGGCTCCGGCGTAGTCGAAGGTTTCACCGACCGGGGCGGTCCACAGGCCGGTGATCAGCTCGAGCTGCTCGGTGAGCCGGGCGAATCGCTCGCGCAGCGGTGGAAACGGGATCGCGTAGGCCAGGTGTTCCTTCTCGAACCACCCGGTGCCGATTCCGAATTCGACTCGCCCGTTGCTCATTTCGTCGACCTGGGCCACGGCGATGGCCAGCGGGCCGGGATAGCGGAACGTCGCCGACGTGACCAGGGTGCCCAACCGGATGGACGAGGTCTCCCTTGCGATGCCGCCCAACGTCACCCAGGAGTCGGTCGGGCCGGGCCGGCCGTCGCCGCTCATCGCCAGGTAATGGTCGGACCGGAAGAACGCGGAGAACCCCAGCGATTCCGCGGCTTGCGCGACCGCCAACTGGTCGGAGTAACTGGCACCTTGCTGCGGTTCAACGAATACCCGAAAGTCCACGAGCGCCACATTATGCCGACTTACTGCCGGGCCTAGAAGGTGTCGACCTTCTCGATGCTGACGAACATGCCGTGGCCGGTGTGCTCGTTGGTGAATCGGGTTCCGCTTTCGCTGGCCGCGATTGTCCAGCCAACGGCGTCGTACGTCTGGTAGTCGATGGTGACGGTCGGGATGTCGCCGAGGTTGCCCACCACCCATTGCACGTCGCCGCTTGCGGTGACGTTGATGCCGTTGGCCCGTTCGCCGTCCTGCATCGGCGAATTGGTGAACTGAGCCTCGCACCCGACGCTGTCGCTGTCGATCTGGCAACGGGTCTGGCCGGATTTGGTCTCGATGAATACGTGGCCGCTTTCGTCGGATGGCAGCGGGATCGCGCCCGACGGAGCGGGCCGTGACGGGGCCGGCGTGGGGATCGACGGCTCGGCCTTCGGGAACGACGGCTCGGTGGGTCTCGCGCCCGACGACGAGACCGCCTTTCCGTGGATGAGCGTGCTGCATCCGCTGATCAGCGCAGCACTCAGCAGCAGGCCGGCCAGCAGCCGGCCGCCTGCCCCGGTTGTCTTGAACCCATGCGGAAACATCGCAAGTCAAGGGTACGCAGGAGCGCGTGGAAGTGGCGGCAGTGACGCGCCCCTAGCTCCTGTTTCACGGGTCACGACGGTCTGTGCTCAGCGCTCCGAGCATCGCGAGATCTGCGCAGCCGTCACGCCGGAGGAAATCCGCCCGTCGCCACCGGGCCCCAGTTGTACGGCGTCACACGGATCAGGCACTTGCGCTGGTTGAGCATCGCGCTGCGGTATTCGTCCCAGTCGGGGTGCTCGCCTGCGATCGCGCGGTAATAATCGACGAGCGATTCGACCGCCTCCGGCACGTTGATCACTTCGGCGTCCCCGTCGATCTGCACATAGGCGCCGTTGAATTCGTCGGAGAGCACGACCACGCTTGCCTTTGGAGTACGCCGGATGTTGGCGCTCTTGGCGCGCTGGGGATAGCTCGCGATCACAACCCGACCCTGCTCGTCGACGCCGCCTGTCACGGGCGAGCTCTGCAGCGAGCCGTCCGCCCGAAAGGTGGTTAGCACCATTCTGTGTCGCGGCCGGACGAAATCGAGTAAATCGGAGAGGCTGACTGCCTCGGCTGTCGCAATTTTGGGAGCCATGAACCCAACGTAATCGGGGTGACGCACGCGCGCTGTCGGCGCGATTCTCAGCTGCCACATGGGTCTCTGTCGTGGGTGGCACGCGTTTTGCCCACCTTCGAGCGACATGTCCGGAAGTTGTCGCTCGAAGGTGGGCAGAAAGTTCACCCTCCGACCGAGTGTCCCATGTGGCAGATGTGATCAACCCGTGTCGCCGTGGCGGCCAGATATCACATCTGCGCCCAGACGATCTTGGTTTGCAGGTAGGTTTCGATGCCGGCCTTGCCCGACTCATGGCCCCACCCGGACTGCTTGTAGCCGCCGAACGGCATGGAGTGGTCGTACGGGAACGCGCAGTTGAGTCCGACCGTTCCGGCCTTGAGCCGCTTGGCCAGTCGGTGTGAGCGGCCCAGGTCCTTGGTCCAGACCGTGGCGGCCAGCCCGTAGGTGCTGTTGTTGGCCAACTCGACGGCCTCGTCCTCGTCGTCGAACGGCAGGACGGTCACCACCGGCCCGAAGATTTCTTCCTGGAACAGCCGGCTCGTCTCGGGGTCGAGGTTGGTCACGACCGTCGGGTGGACGAAGTAGCCCTTGCGGTCGAGCCGATGCCCACCGGTGACGATCTCGGCGCCGTCGGACTTGCCCTGCTCGAGGTAACCCAGCACCCGGTTGAGCTGCTTCTGGCTGATCAGCGGACCGCTCATGGTGCCCTCTTCGTTGGGGCCGCCCATCTTCATCGCGTTCGCGACCATCGCCATGCCCTCGACCACCTGGTCGTAGACGCCGCGCTGCACCAGGATGCGGGAACCGCACACGCAGGCCTGCCCGGAGTGCACGAACGTGCCGAACGCCGACAGCGGTATCGCCTTCTTCAGTTTCGCGTCGTCGAAGATCAGCACCGGCGACTTGCCGCCGAGCTCGAGGGTGACCTTGTTGAGGTTGCTGTCTGCCGAGGCATGCACGATGGCCCGGCCGACTTCCGTCGAGCCGGTGAACGCGACCTTCTCGACGTCGGGGTGCGCGGTGATCGCGGCGCCAACGGTGTGGCCGTAGCCGTTCACCAGATTGGCCACTCCGTCCGGCACTCCTGCCTCGGCCAGGATCTGCATCAGCACATGAGCTGAAAGTGGTGTTTCCTCAGCGGGTTTGACCACGCTGTTGCAGCCGGCTGCCAATGACGGTGCCAGTTTGGCGCAGAAATTGAAGACCGGGCCGTTCCACGGGAAGATCAGCCCGACCACGTCGTAGGGCTCGCGCAGGGTGTAGGTGTGCAGATGCGAGTCGATGCCGGTGAGGCCGCCGGTGTTGACGTCGCGCGCGATGCCGTCGATCTTGGTGCACCAGCCGGCGTAATAGCGGAACCACTCGGCGCCGACCTTCACCTGCATCTCCGCTTGAGCGCGGTACATGCCGCCGTTGAGCATCTCGAGTTCGGCAAGCAGCGTTGCGTTCTCGTCGATCAGGTCACCGACCCGCCACAGCACCTTGGCTCGCTCGTAGTCGGGCAGGCCCGACCAGACACCTGACTCGGCAGCGGCTTTCGCGCGGGCGACCGCGGCGTCGACGGCGTCGGGGCCGCCGTCGGTGAACTCGGCGATCCGGTCTTCGGTCGAGGGATCGAAGACGCCGATCACATCACCGGCGCCGGGCTGTTCACGGATCTCGTCGAGGACAGCCTGCACCGTGGTCATCGGTCTTCCCTTCGTTGGGCCTATGCGCTGCCGGCGGTCAGCTCGTGCGCCGCGGGACCGAACATGGTGTTTTTGACGGCGCCCAGCGCGCCCGGGTCCTTGCCGTCGAGCGGGCGAAGAATGTCGACGGCCGCGGCCGTCACCGCGCCTTCACCCGCGACGAAGTCGACGATGCCCAGGCCCTCGGCGTCATCGCCGCCGAGGCGGCGCCCGGTGGTCATCGAGGCGACCGCTGCTTGCGGGGTGAGTTTGGCTTGGATCAAGGCCGCCATTCCAGGCGTGAAGGGGATGCGGATGTCGACTTCGGGGAAGCAGAAGTAGCCGCGGTCAGCGCGCATCACCCGAAAATCGTGGGCCAGCGCCAGCATCGCTCCCGCGCCGAACGCGTGTCCGACCACGGCGGCCGCGGTGGGAACTTGCAGGGTGAGGACACGGGCGAGCATGGCTTGCACGCGTCCGACGTACCACTGCGTTTGGTCTCCGTGCGCCATCAGCCAATCCAGATCCAGGCCGTTGGAGTAGAACTTGCCGCCGCCGGTGGTTACCAATCCGTGAGCGCCTGCGCCGACAACCTCATCGAGGCGTGCGTCGATCTCGTCGAGAAACTCAGGCGAGAAGCGGTTTTCGTCGTCGCCGAGGTCGAGAACGGCAATCTTCTCTTCGTAGGTCAGGGCAATTCCCACGGTTTCTCACTGTAGCGTCAGAGATTCGCCGGCTCGGGCGGTAACTCGTCGCGATCGGCCTGGATGTGCTCCGTGTCGTTCACCTTGGCCGCGGTTGCGCGCACGCGGTTGCGGACCAGGAACCACCCACCGGCTAGGGCCGGTCCGGCGACCACCAGCGCGCTGATGATCCAGACGCCCCGCTCGGCGTCGAGCGCCATCAGCACCACCACGCCCGCCAGGAACGCCAGCGTGACAAAGCCGCTATAGGGCGCCCACGGCATCTGGAAGGCCGGCCGCGACGTCCTTCCGGCTTTGGCCATGTAATACAGCCGCAGTTGGCACGCCACGATCGTCGCCCAGGCCGCCAGAATGCCCAACGCCGCGATGTTGAGCACGATTTCGAAGGCCTGGCTCGGTGTGATGGCATTGAGCACCACACCGAACAGGCCGATCACGAAGGTCAACAGGATTCCCCCATAGGGGACGCCGTTTCTGGACATCCGCGCGGTGAACCTCGGCGCGCTGCCGTTGACTGCCATGGATCGCAGGATGCGGCCGGTCGAATACAGTCCGGCGTTCAGGCTGGAGAACGCGGCGGTGAGCACCACCACGTTCATCAGGCTTCCGGCACCGCCGAAACCGACTTTCGAGAAGAACGTGACGAACGGGCTCTCGTTGTGTTTGTAAGCCACGTACGGCAGCAGCAATGCCAGCAGCGCAACAGATCCGACGTAGAAGATCGCAATACGGAAAACCACCGAATTGATCGCCCGCGGCATGATCTTCTCCGGCTCCGCGGTCTCCCCGGCTGCGGTTCCCACCAACTCGACCCCGGCGTAGGCGAACACCACCCCCGAGGTGACCAGCACCACCGGCAGTAGACCGGTCGGGAAGAACCCGCCGTGCCCGGGCCACAGGCTCGGCCCAGTGGTGTGACCGTCGACTTTGAATCGCCCGACCAGAAAGACGACTCCGACGACCAAAAACGTCGTAAGCGCAACCACCTTGATCAATGCGGCCCAGAACTCCAGCTCGCCGAAGGCCTTGACCGAGATCATGTTCAACGACACCACGGCCACCAGTGCGACCAGCGCGATAGTCCACTGGGGTATCGCTTGCAGCGCTGTCCAGTAATGGAAGTAATTCGCGATCGCGGTGGAATCCACGATGGCGGCCATCGCCCAGTTCAGGAAATACATCCAGCCCGCGACGAACGCCACCTTCTCGCCGAAGAACTCGCGGGCATAGGACACGAAGGAGCCCGACGATGGGCGACGCAGCACCAGTTCGCCGAGCGCGCGCAGGATCAGGAACACGAAACAGCCGCAGAACCCGTAGACCAGGAACAGCCCGGGTCCCGCCGACGCCAGCCGGCCGCCGGCACCCAGGAACAATCCGGTCCCGATGGCACCGCCGATCGCGATCATCTGTATCTGCCGGGGTCGTAGATCGTGGTGGTAGCCAGCGTCTTCAAGGGCAAAGGACGACTGGTCCCTGTCAGCGGGGCCGGGCGCGCTTGGCGGCGATGGCATCGAGTTCCTATCGTCGTGGTGCAACGCTGCGGCGCCGGCCACGTCCGCTTCATGGCTGGTTGGCGAAACTATCCCACGACGTGATGTACGCCTCAACCGATAGGGAACAAACTCGCAAGTACCCTCGTTGAAGCCTCTGACAACCTTGAGTGGATGAGACTCAACCCTGGCTTGACAACGGCACTCCGCCGCAGGCAGTCTTGAGCGCGGTTCACTCAGCACCCTATTGCATACGAAGTTTCATAAGCAGGGAGGATTCACCATGGCTCGTGCGGTCGGTATCGACCTCGGGACCACCAACTCCGTCGTCGCCGTTCTCGAGGGCGGCGACCCCGTCGTCGTCGCCAACTCAGAGGGTGCTCGGACGACGCCATCCGTTGTGGCGTTCGCGCGCAACGGCGAGGTACTCGTCGGGCAGCCCGCCAAGAACCAGGCGGTGACCAACGTCGACCGGACCATTCGTTCGGTGAAACGGCACATGGGCACCGACTGGTCGGTGGAGATCGACGGCAAGAACTACACCGCGCAGGAGATCAGCGCCCGCATTCTGCAGAAGCTGAAGCGCGACGCGGAAAGCTACCTCGGTGAGGACATCACCGACGCGGTGATCACCGTGCCCGCCTACTTCAACGACGCCCAGCGTCAAGCGACCAAGGAAGCCGGTCAGATCGCCGGCCTCAACGTGCTGCGGATCGTCAACGAACCCACCGCCGCCGCCTTGGCTTACGGCCTGGACAAGGGCGAGAAGGAACAGACCATCCTGGTCTTTGACCTCGGTGGCGGCACGTTCGACGTGTCTCTGCTGGAGATCGGTGACGGCGTCGTCGAGGTCCGCGCGACCTCCGGTGACAACCACCTCGGTGGTGACGACTGGGATCAGCGCGTCGTCGACTGGCTGGTGGAGAAGTTCAAGGGCACCAGCGGCATCGACCTGACCAAGGACAAGATGGCGATGCAGCGGCTGCGGGAAGCGGCCGAGAAGGCGAAGATCGAGCTCTCGAGTTCGCAGGGCACGTCGATCAACTTGCCGTACATCACCGTCGACGCGGACAAGAACCCGCTGTTCCTCGACGAGCAGCTGACCCGCGCGGAATTCCAGAAGATCACCCAGGATCTGCTCGACCGCACGCGTCAGCCCTTCCAGTCGGTGATCAAGGACGCCGGCATCGCGGTGTCGGAGATCGACCACGTGGTGCTGGTGGGTGGTTCCACCCGTATGCCCGCGGTGTCGGACCTGGTCAAGGAAATGACCGGCGGCCAAGAGCCCAACAAGGGCGTCAACCCCGACGAGGTGGTGGCCGTTGGTGCCGCGCTGCAGGCGGGTGTCCTCAAGGGTGAGGTGAAAGACGTTCTGCTGCTTGATGTTACGCCGCTGAGCCTGGGTATCGAGACCAAGGGCGGCGTGATGACCAAGCTCATCGAGCGCAACACCACGATCCCGACCAAGCGGTCCGAGACCTTCACCACCGCCGATGACAACCAGCCGTCGGTGCAGATCCAGGTCTTCCAGGGTGAGCGGGAAATCGCCTCGCACAACAAGCTGCTCGGCTCCTTCGAGCTGACCGGCATACCGCCGGCCCCGCGCGGCGTCCCGCAGATCGAGGTCACCTTCGACATCGACGCGAACGGCATCGTGCACGTCACGGCCAAGGACAAGGGCACCGGCAAGGAGAACACGATCAAAATCCAGGAGGGCTCCGGGCTTTCCAAGGAGGAGATCGACCGGATGATCAAGGACGCCGAGGCGCACGCCGATGAAGATCGTCAGCGTCGCGAGGAAGCAGACGTCCGCAATCAGGCCGAGACGCTGGTCTACCAGACGGAGAAGTTCGTCAAGGAGCAGCGCGAGGCCGAAGGTGGATCGAAGGTCCCCGAGGACACGCTGAACAAGGTGGACGCCGCGGTGGCCGAAGCCAAGACGGCGTTGGGCGGCACCGACATCGGCGCCATCAAGTCCGCGATGGAGAAGCTGGGCCAGGAGTCGCAAGCTCTGGGTCAGGCGATCTACGAGGCCACCCAGGCCGACCAGGCCGCCGGTGGCGGCGAGCCCGGTCCGGCCGGTGCCGATGACGTTGTCGACGCGGAGGTGGTCGACGATGACCAGGAGGGCCAGTGAGCGAAGGCAACCCGCACGAGCACGTGACCGTCACGGACAAACGGCGGATTGATCCCGAGACCGGCGAAGTACGACACGTGGCATCCGGTGCCGCCCCGAGTGGGGCGGTGCCGGACACCGCGCCAGATGCGGCCGAGGCCGACAAGGTCGCCGAGCTGACCGCCGATCTGCAGCGGGTGCAAGCCGACTACGCCAACTACCGCAAGCGGGCGCTGCGCGATCAGGAAGCCACCGCCGAGCGCGCGAAAGCCGCTGTCGTCAGCCAATTACTGGGCGTGCTGGACGATCTCGAACGCGCACGCAGTCACGGAGATCTGGATTCGGGTCCGCTGAAGTCGGTCGCCGACAAGTTGTTCGGCGCTCTGTCCGGGCTCGGGTTGTCGGCCTTCGGCGCCGAGGGCGACGACTTCGACCCGGCGTTGCACGAGGCCGTGCAGCACGAGGGCGATGGGTCAGAAGGCTCCACGCCGGTGATCGGCACCGTCATGCGACAGGGATACAAACTCGGGGACCAGGTGCTGCGGCACGCGCTGGTCGGCGTGGTGGACACCGTCATTGATGGTGCCGCCGACTCCGAAACCGCGAGCACCGACACGGTCGATAACGATGCGAACGAGGGTGAGCAGCACGCAGAATCAGAACCGTCGGAGAATTAACGGCCGGTTCGCGAAGGACACCACAACTCAAGGAAGGCGGGAGGGGGTGACGCGGTATGGCTCAACGCGAGTGGGTCGAAAAGGACTTCTATAAGGAGCTGGGCGTCGCTCCTGACGCCAGCCAAGATGAGATCAAGCGGGTGGCGCGCAAGCTGCTCGCTGAGAATCACCCTGACCGCAACCCGGACAATCAGGCTGCAGAAGATCGGTACAAGGCCATTTCCGAAGCCAAGGAAGTGCTGACGGATCCGGCCAAGCGCAAGGAATACGACGAGACTCGTCGGCTCTTCGCCGGCGGCGGATTCGGTCGCCGATTCAATGGCGGCGATTTCACCGGCGGCTTCGGCGCAGGCGAAGACGGCGCGGAGTTCAACCTCAACGATTTGTTCGACGCTGCCGGCCGCAGCGGTGGCGCTAACATCGGTGACCTGTTCGGCGGCCTGTTCGGCCGCGGCGCGTCAGCACGTCCCAGCCGTCCCCGACGCGGCAACGACTTGGAGACCGAAACCGAGCTGAGCTTCTTGGAGGCCACCAAGGGCGTTGCGATGCCGCTGCGGCTGACCAGCCCGGCGCCGTGCACCAACTGTCACGGCAGCGGAGCCAGGCCGGGCACCAGCCCGAAGGTCTGCCCGACGTGTAACGGCTCTGGCGTAATCAACCGCAACCAAGGCGCTTTCGGCTTCTCCGAGCCGTGCACCGACTGCCGCGGCAGCGGGTCGATCATCGAACACCCCTGCGACGAGTGCAAGGGAACCGGTGTCACGACCCGCACGCGCACCATCAACGTGCGGATTCCGCCCGGTGTCGAGGACGGTCAACGGATCCGGCTGGCCGGCCAGGGCGAGGCCGGATTGCGCGGTGCCCCATCTGGGGATCTGTACGTCACTGTGCACGTGCGGCCGGACAAGGTGTTCGCGCGCGACGGCGATGACCTTACCGTCACCGTCCCAGTCAGCTTCACCGAATTAGCCCTAGGCACAACGCTTTCAGTGCCGACGCTGGACGGCAAAGTTGGTGTCCGGGTGCCCAAGGGAACGTCCGACGGTCGTATCCTGCGGGTGCGTGGCCGCGGGGTGCCCAAGCGATCCGGCGGGCAGGGTGATCTGCTGGTCACCGTCAAAGTCGCGGTCCCGCCGAGCCTCGAAGGCGCCGCCAAAGAAGCGTTGGAGGCCTACGCGGTCGCCGAGCGGTCCAGTGGATTCGACCCGCGGGCCGGATGGGCAGGTAACCGCTGATGGCGAGCAAAGACGAGGCCCGCACCTTCTTGATCTCGGTGGCCGCCGAATTGGCCGGTATGCATGCGCAGACGCTGCGTACCTATGACCGGCTCGGGCTGGTCAGTCCACTCCGCAGTTCTGGTGGTGGGCGCCGCTATTCGCAACGCGACGTCGAACTGCTCCGCGAGGTGCAGCGGCTGTCTCAGGACGAGGGCGTCAATCTGGCTGGTATCAAACGCATTATCGAGTTGACCAATCAAGTCGAGGCGCTGCAGTCTCGGCTGAAGGAGATGGCCGCCGAGATCGAGGTGCTGCGGGCCAACCAGCGCCGCGACATTGCCGTGGTGCCCAAGAGCACCGCCGTGGTGGTCTGGCAGCCCCGACGATAATCCGCCGCTAGGGCCCGGATCGAAACTGCGCGGCCCAGCCCGCTTGCAAGGTATTGCGGCGAACTGAGGTAGTCCACTACTCATGCCGTGGGGTGGTCAGCGGCCTTACGTTGTTCGCGAAAGTTCTCACATCGTTAGGAGAACCCCGCGAAATGTTCGATCTCCCAAAGCCCAGCACCTATGGCGACTACGACAGATGGGCGCATACTTTCGCCGAAGCATCCGCACGCCTTAACGCCCTGGAAACAGCCGTGATCGACCTCCGCCACTTCCTGCGCTGCAGCGAAGACGTCCCCAGCGCTGAAATCCTCGAAGTGCTCGAACGGCATGGCGTATAGCCATTCGAGCGTTGGGCGGCCGGGCAAAATCTCACAGGCAGTCGGTATGGCGGGCACTGACGGAAACGCCAGATGGACTGACGCGCTTCTCGATCGGATGCGCGAGCTCGGCGATCCGGTGGCCGATGCGGGTGCCGTTCGATATACCCGATCACCTCGCCGCACCTGGGACATTCTGGAGTGACTCAGGCATCCGGGTCGCTTGACTGGCGGCGCAGACGAAGTGGAGTAGTCCGTTACTCATGACTGCGCCGCCGCGACCGCGCACGCTGTCGGGCATGACGGCCACGATCACCGGTCCAGATGCGAGCGCAGTGCCGCTGCCGCCGAAAAACCCGCTGCCGTACTGGCGGCGGCTGACGGCGACCAGACGGTTTGATACCGGCACGTTGATGGCCACGGCGAACTTGCGTTCGGCCTGCTCGCTGAGCTGCGCCACCGCGCGGGTGATGTCCAGACCCGCTGCTACGGCGCGTTGCACGTCGTTCTCGTGCGCCTTGGGGTGACCGAACACGACCAGCAGTCCGTCGCCCTTGATCGAGCTGATGTGGCCTTCATATCGGTCGACGACCCGGCGTACCTCATCCCGATAGCGGCCGACCAACGTGCGATACGTCTCTGGTTCTAAACGGGTGGACAGCGCTGTCGAGTCGACCAGGTCGGCGAACATGATTGTCAGCCGGCGTATTTCACCGTCGTGGGCCGGCGCGGTGAGTAGGTCCTCGGCTTCCGGGTTGTTGCGGTCGACCGAGAGAACCCGGCTGGCCAAGTTGGTGGCGGTGGCGCGGTCGCCTTCGTTGATGGCCCGCACCGCGCGGTCCAGCAATTCATCGATCGATGCACCGCTCTCGCCAGGGCTCACCTGCTCCTCCTGCCCAAAGATTGGCTCAGGTTACCGCTCGGCCCCGCGGTTTTCAGCACATGTCAAATAGCTCGAATCGAAAACTGGGCAACGCCCCAGTCGCCCGGAAGCGCGGATCGGTAACCGCCGCGGCGCAACGCATCGGTGGGGGCGGTCATCGGCTCGAAGCACACCACGTCCTCGCCGGGCGGTGCGAAGATCTGCGCCGCCGGGTAGCCCTCGTCGAAGCGGACCTCGATGCGCCGGTCGCCGCCGGACACCGCGAATACCGCGCCTTCGGCGACCTCGTCATAGCCATCGTCAAAAGTCTTGTCCACCAAAGGTTCAGTCGCGGCATGCTCGTGTACCGCCTCGCCGGTCGGCAGTCCCCGCCCGTCGAGTTGCAGGTGGCGCATCGGCGGGGTCTCGATGATCCACTGCTCGCGCGGCACACCGGGCAACTGGAGATAGGGGTGGAAACCAAAACACAGCGGCACCGGCCGGTCGCTGGTCGGGGTCACTGTGGTGCGCACCGTCAACACTCGCTCCAAGAGCCTGATGGTGAGCGCCAGCCGATGTGGAAACGGGAAGCTGGCCACCAGATCTTCGTCGGCACCGAAGTCGATTTCGGCGCTCAGCTCGTCGGGTGACTCATGCGTCACCCGCCAGTTCGGATAGGCGGCAAGCACACCGTGGATCGGTAGTCCGTTGGGGTCGGCTCGGACCCGATGCCGGCCGGCTGTCAACGCGACCGTCGTGTCTTCTGCCGTATAAGTGTTGCCGCCCAGTCGATTTGCCCACGGATACAGCAGGGGGATACCCATCGTCTTGCCGTCGGCCACATAGGCCTCCAACCCGCGTCGCTGTCCGAGCAGCTCTGTGCCCGAATCGGTCAGCGAGACGCCGATCATGCCGGCGTCCGGCACGAACTGAGCCTCCAGGGGTGACGACGGGTCGCGCAGCGTGACGATGTGCACCCAGCGAGACTAGCGGTACAACGGGTCGTGCTGAATACGCTCCGGCGGCGCCCCTTTGGCGATCAGCGCGGACTTGGTGGCCCGCACCATCTCCGGTCCGCCGGAAATCAGGATCTGCCGATCACCCCAGTTGCCGTATTTCGTGACGACCTCCATCAGCCTGCCGGTCTGGCGTAGGTGCAGCCCACGCGGTGGCGTCACATCGGGATAGTCGGCGGCCCAGGCGGGGTCGCCGTTGCGCTCGGAGACCGGCGTCACCGACAGCCAGGGATTGTGCGCGGCGATCTGCCACAGGGTGGGCAGGTCGTAGAGCTCGCAAGGGTAGCGGCCACCGAAGAACAGGTGCACCCGCGGGTTCTCGCCCCAACGAGTGAGGTCCATGACGATCGAGCGCAGCGGCGCGAGCCCGGTACTACCCGCCACCATCAGCACGTCGCCGCCGTCGCGGTCGACGTGCAAGCCGCCGTGCGGGCTGGACAACCGCCACCGGTCCCCGGGGCGCGTCTCGTTGACGATCGCATTGCTGACCAGCCCGCCCGAAACCGCGCGGACGTGGAACTCGACGGCGCCGGTGTCATCCGGCGGGATGGCCGGTGTCAGGTATCGCCACCGCCGCGGGCATTGTGGCACCGCGACGTTGACGTATTGGCCGGCGTGGTAGGTCATCGGGCCGTCCAGTTGTAGCCGGATCACGGCCAGGTCGCGGGATACCCGAAGGTGTTCGACCACCGTCCCGTCCCACCAGGCCGGCCCCTGGTCGGCGTCGGCGGCGCCGCTCATCACCCCGGTCATCAGGTTCAGCGACTGTCGGGCGGCGGCGTCGACGGCGTCGGTCCAGGCCGCGGCCAGCTCGTCGCGCAGGGTCGCATACAGCGCCTGGCCAAGCGTCTCGTAGTGCTCGGGGAGCACCCCGTACTTGCGGTGGTCGCGTCCCAGCTGGGCCAGAAACGCCACCGGCTCTTCGGCGCGCTGGGCGACCAGTTCGCTGTAGACCCACTTCAGCGCGTGGGCGAAGGCGGCTCGCTGGCGGGCCATGTCGGGTGGAAACAGATCGCGCGGCGACGGGTCGAGGGAGAACCAGCGGCTGTAAAAGCGTCCGATGAGCCCGTTCTCGTCGTCCGGGTCGACGGCGGCATGCAATGCCGCCAGCGCATCCCGGTCGTTGAGGCTCACGGGCCACGAGTTTAGGCGCGGTCGGACAACCCTGTTAGAGCGCGTGAACGCCGTTATAGAGCACCATCAGACCGATCAACACCAGGATCGCTGCGAGCAGCGCGGCGTTGTTCTTCTCCATCCAGTCTTTGAGGCGCGCCATCGGCTCGTCGAGGCGCTCACCGGCGCCCGCGTAGGCCAAGACGGGGATTACGACCGTGGATGCGGCGACGGCGACAAAGACCGCCGCCGTGATCCAGACCGCCGCGATGTCCAGCCCGCCGCTGCCGATGGCCAAACCGGCGAGCGCGCACATGGTCAGCACCTCGAGCCTGACCACCACCAGCACCAGCCCGGTGAGTCCGGCGCGTGCTGGCGTGAGGCTTGCGAAAGACCGCATCCACCTTGGTGACTCGGTGTGGCGGTGCCTGCCCAGCCACTCGTAGATCCCGTACGCGATGAGCGCCAACCCGAGGACGACGCGCAGCCAAGACACCCAGGCGGGCGGCGAGTTGCGCAGCGCGCCGAGCGCATCGGAGGACGCGACGAAGATCGCGGTCAGCGCGGCCAGTCCGAGCAGCCAGCCGGCGAGGAAGGCGAGGCCCGTCGGCCGCGGTCGCGGCGTTTGTAACACCAGCACCGCCGGGATGATCGACAGCGGTGAGACCGCGACGACGAGCGCCAGCGGAATCAGGGTGGCCAGCACGGAGCCCCAACTTCCTGTCACGGGCTGCATCTTCGCATTGCCTAGCGCGGAGCGCTCCGCGGGAAGCCGACGGTTCAACTAACGTTTCCTGCGCAGCACCCAGGCCGGTACCCAGTGTGTGACGGTTTTGCGCTTGGCGCCGTAGGCAATCGGGTAGGTCACCAGCCCCCACCAGTCGCCCTGCTCGCAGATTCCCCAGCAGGTCAGCCGGCCTTCGACGACTTTGTGCAGCTGCAGGCCGCCTGCCTGATAGCGCCCCGACCGGTGTGGCTCGCGTGGGAACAGCACCGTCAGATCGACTAGCACGGTGATCGGCGGGCGCACCACCCGAAACGGGTTGCGGACCGGCTGTCCGTTGTATCCGATCGACGCAAGGTCGCCCACTGATCGATCATACGTTCGAATCAGTCACCGGTCTGAGGGGTCCGGTAATCAACGACGACACCTGGCTCGCCGCCGGCTGACAGTATCCACTAGAGTTGAGTGGAACAGACTCAACATTGACGGCGTTGAAGAACGAGACAAGCATTTTCAACCACCCCTATTCGACCCAGACGGAGGCCGGAGTGGAATCTTTTAACCCCACAACCAAGACGCAGGCTGCCCTGACATCGGCCCTACAGGCGGCGACAGCCGCCGGCAACCCTGACATCAGGCCGGCCCATCTGCTGTTGGCGCTCCTGACGCAGAACGACGGGATCGCCGCGCCGTTGCTGGAGGCTGTCGGCGTCGAGCCCGCCACTGTCCGCGCTGAAGCCGAACGCATCGTGGACCGGATGCCGCAGGCCAGTGGCGCCAGCTCGCAACCGCAGCTGTCCCGCGAATCGCTGGCCGCCATCACCACCGCCCAGCACCTGGCCACCGAGATGGATGACGAGTACGTCTCCACCGAGCACCTGTTGGTGGGGCTGGCCACCGGCGACTCCGACGTCGCCAAGCTGCTAACCGGACACGGTGCCTCACCGCAGGCGTTGCGCGACGCGTTCGTCAAGGTGCGGGGCAGCGCCCGCGTCACCAACCCCGACCCCGAGGCGACTTATCAGGCGCTGGAAAAGTACTCCACTGACCTGACCGCCCGCGCGCGCGAAGGCAAACTGGATCCAGTCATCGGGCGGGACAACGAGATTCGCCGCGTCGTGCAGGTGCTGAGTCGTCGCACCAAGAACAACCCGGTGCTCATCGGCGAGCCCGGTGTCGGTAAGACCGCCATCGTCGAGGGCCTGGCCCAGCGCATCATCGCCGGTGATGTCCCCGAGAGCCTGCGTGACAAGACCGTCGTCAGCCTGGACATGGGTTCGATGGTGGCCGGTGCCAAGTACCGCGGCGAATTCGAGGAACGGCTCAAGGCTGTGCTCGACGACATCAAGAACTCCGCCGGGCAGATCATCACCTTCATCGACGAGCTGCACACCATTGTCGGGGCCGGCGCGACCGGTGAGTCGGCGATGGACGCCGGCAACATGATCAAGCCGATGCTGGCTCGCGGCGAGCTGCGCCTGGTCGGCGCCACCACGCTCGACGAATACCGCAAGTACATCGAAAAAGACGCCGCACTGGAGCGGCGCTTCCAGCAGGTGTTCGTCGGTGAGCCGTCGGTGGAGGACACCGTCGGCATCCTGCGTGGACTCAAAGATCGCTATGAGGTGCACCACGGTGTGCGCATCACCGACTCCGCGCTGGTGGCCGCCGCGACGCTGTCCGACCGCTACATCACTGCCCGATTCCTGCCGGACAAGGCCATCGACTTAGTCGACGAGTCGGCCAGCCGGCTGCGGATGGAGATCGACTCGCGCCCTGTCGAGGTCGACGAGGTGGAGCGGCTGGTACGCCGGCTCGAGATTGAAGAGATGGCGCTGGCCAAAGAAGAAGACGCGGCGTCCAAGGAGCGCCTGGAGAAGTTGCGCTCCGAGTTGGCCGACCAGAAGGAGAAACTGGCCGAGCTCACCACCAGGTGGCAGAACGAGAAGAACGCCATCGACGTCGTCCGCGAACTGAAGGAACAGCTGGACACGTTGCGCGGGGAGTCCGAGCGCGCCGAACGTGACGGGGACCTCGCCAAGGCCGCCGAGCTGCGCTACGGGCGCATCCCCGAAGTGGAGAAGAAACTCGACGCCGCGCTGCCCACCGCACAGGCCCGCACGGACGTCATGCTCAAGGAAGAGGTCGGTCCCGACGACATCGCTGACGTGGTGTCGGCGTGGACGGGCATCCCGGCGGGTCGGCTGCTGGAAGGCGAGACCGCCAAGCTGCTGCGGATGGAAGACGAGCTGGGCAAGCGCGTCGTCGGGCAGAAGAAGGCCGTGCAGGCCGTGTCCGATGCGGTGCGCCGTACGCGGGCCGGGGTCGCCGACCCCAACCGGCCCACCGGTTCGTTCCTGTTCCTCGGCCCCACCGGTGTCGGCAAGACCGAGCTGGCCAAGGCGCTGGCCGACTTCCTTTTCGACGACGAGCACGCGATGGTCCGCATCGACATGAGTGAATACGGCGAGAAGCACTCGGTGGCCCGGCTGGTCGGTGCGCCGCCCGGCTACATCGGCTACGACCAGGGCGGTCAGCTGACCGAGTCGGTTCGTCGCCGGCCTTACACCGTCGTGCTGTTCGACGAGGTCGAAAAGGCCCACCCGGACGTGTTCGACGTGCTGCTGCAGGTGCTCGACGAGGGCCGGCTCACCGACGGGCAGGGCCGCACGGTCGACTTCCGCAACACCATCCTGATCCTGACGTCCAACCTCGGGTCGGGCGGCACCGAGGAGCAGGTGATGGCCGCGGTGCGCTCGGCGTTCAAGCCGGAGTTCATCAACCGGCTCGACGACGTGCTGATCTTCGACGGGCTCAACCCCGAGGAGCTGGTGCAGATCGTCGACATCCAACTCGACCAGCTGGACAAGCGGCTCGCCCAGCGGCGGCTGCAACTCGAGGTGTCGTTGCCGGCCAAAACGTGGCTGGCGCACCGTGGATTCGACCCGGTCTACGGCGCTCGCCCGCTGCGGCGGCTGGTCCAGCATGCCATCGGCGACCAGTTGGCCAAGATGCTGCTGGCCGGTGACGTCAACGACGGCGACATCGTTCCGGTCAACGTCAGCGTCGACGGCGACTCGCTGGTCTTGGGCTAATGTGGCGACCCGCTTTGCCCGGCTGCGCCGCGCTCGCGATCGCCACGGCTGAGTCCTGCTAGCGCGTCGGTGTCGCTCGGAACCTAAGCGGTAGCAAACTTTAATTCGGTTGTGACCTGCTCGCATTCCCGCTTAGGGGCTAACAGCCGCTAGGCTACGTGGCGATGGTTCCGCTCTGGTTTACGCTCTCCGCGCTGTGCTTCGTCGGCGCGGCGGTGTTGCTATACGTCGACATCGACCGCCGCCGCGGCCGGGGCCGGCGCCGCAAGTCGTGGGCGCGGTCGCACGGATTCGACTACGAGCAGGAATCCACCGAAATCCTTAAGCGCTGGAAGCGCGGCGTGATGTCGACCGTGGGCAGCAACATCCCGGCGCGCAACGTCGTGTTGGGGCAGATCCGCGGCGAGGCGGTGTTCATCTTCGACCTCGAGGAAGTCGCCACCGTGATCGCGCTGCACCGCAAGGTGGGCACCAACGTCGTGGTCGACGTGCGTCTCAAAGGTCTCAAAGAGCCTCGCGAGAACGACATTTGGCTGCTCGGCGCGATCGGGCCGCGGATGGTGTACTCCACCAACCTGGACGCCGCCCGACGCGCCTGCGATCGCCGCATGGTCACCTTCGCGCACACCGCGCCCGACTGCGCCGAGATCATGTGGAACGAGCAGAACTGGACGCTGGTCAGCATGCCGATCGGCAGCACCCGCGCCCAATGGGACGAGGGCCTGCGCACGGTGCGCCAGTTCAACGACTTGCTGCGGGTGCTGCCGCCGGTGCCGCAGTCGACCTCGGCGCCGCAAACGGCCGCACGTCGCAAAGCCGCACCCAGCCGTCCGCTGGCCCCGGCCGGCCGAGGCGAGCCGCCGCCTCGGCACCAGGAAGCCGGCCAGGCCGGGGTGGCTCGCGGCGCTGGAACGCCGCCGCCCCCGCGCCAGGAGGCGGTCCGCCGCCCACCGGCTGACCCCGCGCGTCCGGAGAACACCGGCGACGAGTCGGTGCGGCGTCCACCGTCCGGCCGAAACGGTCATCAGGCCACCCACCGCCAGCGCTGAGTTTCAGCCGCGCAAGCTGGCGACAGTCGCACCGGTTCCGCTAAGTACACTGGCGCCGTGCCTCGCCGCGTCGCCCTGATCACCGGGCCCACGTCCGGGATCGGCGAAGGTTTTGCGCGGCGCTACGCCGCCGATGGCTACGACGTCGTGCTGGTGTCCCGCGACGCTGATCGCCTGACCATGCTGGCCGCCGAGTTGTCCCGCGACGGCGGGCCGAACGTCGAGGTGCTGCCGGCCGATCTCGCCGAGGCCGCCGGTCGGGACAAGGTCGGCGAGCGGTTGGCCGCCGGTGTCGACGTGCTGGTGAACAACGCTGGTTTCGGCACATCCGGCGAATTCTGGACCGCCGACCCCGCGGTGCTGCAGTCCCAGCTCAACGTCAACGTCACCGCGGTGATGCAGCTGACCCGCGCCGCGTTGCCGGCGATGATCGAGGCCGGCGCCGGGACAGTCGTCAACGTCGCGAGCGTCGCGGGGCTGTTGTCCGGGCGGGGCTCGACCTATTCGGCGTCCAAGGCGTACGTGGTGTCGTTAACCGAAGGTTTGGCCGTCGGGCTGCGCGGCACCGGCGTCGGAATACACGTGGTGTGCCCGGGAT
Source organism: uncultured Actinomycetota bacterium (assembly GCA_963760095.1). Classification (GTDB taxonomy): domain Bacteria; phylum Actinomycetota; class Actinomycetes; order Mycobacteriales; family Mycobacteriaceae; genus Mycobacterium. The sequence goes on from CAVXBT010000001.1 coordinate 398,198, forward strand.
ACGTGCACACCGAATTTCACGACCGGGCCGGCATCGACATGACGTCTCTGCCGTCGTTTATGTGGCTCGAGGTCGACGACGTGGTCCGAGAGACCCTCGCCGATATCGCCCGCGGCAGGGTGGTCATCATTCCCGGCGTGCAGTACAAGGCGATCACCACTGCGAGCCGGATGGTGCCGCGAACGCTGTCGCGCGCCGCCACGAGCGTCTTCGGCCGGGGCCGTGGGCGCACCTGAGCTCGCTGAGTTGGCCGGCCTGGTGAGCCGGCTGGCGGTGGTGCACGGCCGCGTCACGTTGTCGTCGGGCAAGGAAGCCGACTATTACGTCGACCTGCGTCGCGCCACCCTGCACCACCGGGCCGCCCCGCTGATCGGCCGGCTGATCCGCGACCTCACCGCCGACTGGGACTACGCCACGGTCGGCGGCCTGACTCTGGGTGCCGATCCGGTTGCCACCGCCGTCATGCACGCACCGGGGCGCCCGATCGATGCTTTCGTGGTGCGAAAGTCGGTGAAAACCCATGGCATGCAGCGACTTATCGAAGGGCCCGAGATAACCGGGCGACGCGTTCTGGTGGTCGAAGACACCAGCACCACTGGCGCGTCGGCGCTGACCGCGGTGCGCGCGGTGCAGGACGCCGGCGGGCAGGTGGTCGGCGTGGCGACGGTGGTCGACCGCGCTACCGGTGCGGCCGAAGCCATTGAGGCCGAGGGCTTTCCGTATCGCAGCGTGTTGGGGCTGGCGGACCTCGGGCTGAGTTAAGCGCCGTGCGGACTCTCATTGCGATGGTAGCGACGCTCGCGTTCTGTGCGGCCTGTTCGGGCGCCGATCACCGAGATCCGGTGTACGGCGCCGGCACCGCTCGGCTGGGCGAGTCGCTGGCGGCGCTGGGCTGGAACACGTCGGTGTCCAACCTGCGCTGGCAAGACGACTACGTGCTGGTCGACGTCGATGCCGCGCCGACCGACCCGGCCAAACCCCATGCCGATCCGCGCGACGTCCGCTTCGGTCTTTACGGCGCTCTCGCGCATCCGATGGAAGCCGCTGGGATCGGCAGTTGCGACAACGTGAAAAACACTGTCATACAATCACTTTCCGCCGCAGGCGGCACGCGGCTGACCGGCACGGCGTGTCTGGGCCCGCTGAACGATCGCAGCGCCGTCCGTGGGGTTTACCTGTACTCGCCCCGCGACCGCATCGCCGGCACCGCAGCGGCCTACCCGGCGGCGTTCCCGGTCGGGCTGCTGCCGACCAAGGAGAACGACACCGGCCTGTTGGTCAAAACCACCAGCGTGGATGCATGGCGGGCCGACGGCACCCAGCTGACCCAGGCCTCGCTCGGCGATCCGGCTGCCTTCACCGGCAGCGGCTACATGCTGCTCGGTGTGGATGCCGACTCCATTGCGGCCAAATACCGCGACGAGTCCGCTGCCCGTGGCGGGCCGATGATGTTGTTGGCATCGCCGACCCTCCCGACTCCCGGCCTCAGTGAGGCCTGCTCGGCGTACGGGTCGTCGGTGCTGATCCTGCCCGAGGCGTCGCTGGACGCGGTGCACGTCAGCGCGTCGCTGTGCACCCAGGGCGACATCAACGAGGCGCTGCTGTATGCGACCGTCGCGATCGTGGGCACCCACGCCGCGGTCTGGACCATCCGATGAGCGAACCCGGTCCCACCGAATGGGGCGTTCCGGCAGGCGGAGTCGGACCCTGGGCTGGTCCACTGCCCGACGACCCGCGGTACGACCCGGCGTTGCTGCGCGGCGGCGACACCCGCAACGTCGTCGACGCCTACCGGTACTGGACGCGTGAGGCGATCGTCGCCGACATCGACAACCGGAGACACGCCCTGCACGTGGCGATCGAGAATTTCGGGCACGACGCCAATATCGGCGGGGTAGTGCGCACCGCCAATGCGTTCGCCGTGGACACCGTCCACATCGTCGGCCGTCGCCGTTGGAATCGCCGCGGCGCCATGGTCACCGACCGCTACCAACGACTGCGCCACCACGACCACACCGCCGAACTGCTGAGCTTTGCCTCCGAAGCAGGCCTGGCGGTGGTCGCCGTCGACATCGTCCCGGGTGCGGCGCGGCTCGAACAGACCACGCTGCCGCGGGACTGCCTGCTGCTGTTCGGCCAAGAAGGCCCGGGCATCAGCGACGACGCCCGGATGGGCGCCGCGTTGACCGTCTCGATCGCCCAGTTCGGGTCGACCCGCAGCATCAACGTCGCGGTCGCGGCGGGGATCGCCATGCATACCTGGATCAGCCAACACGGTGATATCGCCAGTGCTTGGTAAAGGTGGGTAGGGCAGGATCAGCAGACGTGACTTCTCTGACGGCTGAAGCCGCCAGCTTCTTTTCACGCCGCGAAGGCATGATGGGCCAGTCCGGCCCGCAGGATGTTGCGTGCGGCGTGTTCGTCTGCCGGTGCGCTGTGACCGCAGCGTTGGCAGGCGAATTCCGCTTGCGTGACGCGGTTCTCGCGCGAAACATGCCCACAGGCTTCGCAGCGGTCGGAGGTGTGCCGGGGGTCGACCTCAATCCAAGCCCGCCCAGCCTCTTCCGCTTTGGCGCGCAGAATCGAGACAAACTGACCCCAGCCAGCGTCACTGATCGATCGGTTGAGCCCCGTTTTCGCCCGGGCTCCGTTAGGCAGGAACATGCCGGGATTGTCGGGGTCCGGGACAGGTTTGGCCCGACGCAGCATGTTCGCGATCCTCAAATCCTCCACGACGATCAGGTCGTATCGGGCGGCGAGCTCACGGGCTTGCTTGTGATGAAAGTCCTTGCGCTGGTTGGCGATCTTGCGATGCCGCGCGGCGACGGTTTCCCGTTTGGCCGCACAATTCCTCCCACCACGGCGGGCCCGTTGGAGTCGCTGTTGGGCCGCGGCCAGCCGAGCAGCGGAGGCGCGCGCCCACCGCGGATTGTCGACGTGCTCCCCGTCGCTGGTGGTGGCAAAGCTGACGATGCCGACGTCGATGCCGCCCTGACGACCGGTCACGGGCAACGGATTGGTAGGGACGTCATCACAAGACAGCACCAGCATCCAGCGCCGTCCTTGTCGCTTGATCTGGATCGTCTTCACCCGGCCCGCAACCTCGCGGTGCAGTTCAACTTTGACCTGGCCGATGCCCTGCAGATACACCCGCCGCTGCTCGGGCAGCCAGCGGGCGCCATCGCCGTCTTTGGGCCACTCAACGCTGTGGAACCGGGCCTTGCCCTTAAACCGCGGATACCCCGGCGTCTGGCCGGCCTTGCCCCGGCCGAAGAACCCGGCGAACGCCTTATTCAACCGCCGCAACGTCGCTTGCTGAGACGAAAACGACCACACCGCTTGATCCGGGCGCACCGCTCGCATCTGCGTCAGCTGCGCCGACTGATCCCCATAGCGGATCCGCGTCTTACTGGCGTGCGACCAGGCATCCCTGCGCTCCTGCAACGCCGCGTTATACAGCTCACGGTGCGCCTCCACACACGCCGCCAACGCCACATGCTGGCCGGCGGTGGGCCGCAACCGAAACACGTACGCCCGCCTCACAACAGATCCACCCCGCTACGAGCAGAAAGACGGCTGAACATGACCGCACCCTATGCAACGGCACCGACAAAACCCGCTCGGCCACGCTGTTCACCGGCCCCGATTCCCCCGACGGCTTTAGCCGCCGGTCCCCTCGGGACGCACTGATGGATCAGGTATGGCTCAACCGGGCTGGCAGCGCGGAAGCCGCAGTCGTTGGGCGGCATCTGAAACGGCTGTGGGCGCTGCCGGCTACCCAACTCGGTGTGGTGGCCTGGCCGCCGACCCGGCGCGACCGATGGTTCGGTGGCTGGCACTACTGGTGGCAGGCGCATCTGCTGGACTGCCTGGTCGACGCGGAGCAGCGCGACCCACAACCCGAGCGGCGCATCAAGATCCACCGGCAGATCCGCTCACACCGACTGCGTAACAACGGATCCTGGGTCAACAGCTACTACGACGACATGGCCTGGCTGGCGCTGGCGCTGGAGCGGGCGTCCCGAATCACCGGCGTGGACCGCGAGCGCGCGCTGCGAAAGCTGAACGACCAACTGGTCAACGCGTGGGTGCCCGAAGACGGCGGTGGCATCCCGTGGCGCAAACAGGACCAGTTCTTCAACGCCCCGGCCAACGGCCCGGCCGGGATCTTCCTGGCGCGCTACGGTGACCGGCTGCGGCGCGCCCAGCAGATGGCGGACTGGATCGACGACACCCTGATCGACCCCGAGACGCATCTGGTGTTCGACGGCATCAAGGCGGGTTCGCTGGTCCGCGCGCAGTACACCTACTGCCAGGGCGTGGTGCTTGGCCTGGAGACCGAGCTGGCCGCCCGCACCTCCGACGACCGCCACGCGCCGCGGGTGCACCGACTGGTCGCTGCTGTCGACGAGCACATGGCGCCGGCCGGGGTGCTGCGCGGTTCCGGCGGGGGCGACGGCGGCTTGTTCTCCGGGATCACCGCGCGCTACCTGGCGTTGGTCGCCACCACGTTGCCAGGAGATTCCGCCGCCGACGCCTCGGCCCGCGAGACCGCCCGCGACATCGTGCTGTCCTCTGCGCAAGCTGCGTGGGACAACCGCCAGTCTGTGCAGGGGCTGCCGTTGTTCGGGCCGTCCTGGGATCAAACCGCCGAGCTGCCCACGGCCGACGGACAGCAGGCCCAGTTCGTCGGGGGCGCGGTCACCGGTTCGGAGATAGCCGAGCGCGATCTGTCCGTGCAACTGTCCGGCTGGATGCTGATGGAGGCCGCATACGCCGTGACCGTCAACGAAGGGACCGTCCATGAGTAAAGTCCACCCCGATGCCGAGTCGGCTTTGCGTGGCCTGTTGAAAGACGGAATCACCATTGCCGCAGGCGGTTTCGGTTTGTGCGGGATACCGGAGAACCTGATCCAGGCCCTGGTGGACAGCGGCGTCAAGAACCTCACCATCGTCGGAAACAACGCCGGGGTCGACGATTTCGGCATGGGGCTGCTGCTCAAGGAGCGTCAGGTGAGCAAGGTGATCGCCTCGTACGTGGGCGAGAACAAGGAGTTCGAGCGCCAGGTGCTGGCCGGAGAGCTGGACCTCGTCCTGACGCCTCAGGGGACACTCGCGGAGAAGTTGCGCGCCGGCGGCGCAGGCATTCCGGGCTTTTACACTCGCACGGCCTACGGCACGAATCTCGCCGAGGGCAAAGACACTCGGGTCTTCGACGGCACGGAATACGTTCTGGAAGAAGGCATTCGCGCCGACGTGGCTATCGTCAAGGCATGGAAAGGGGACCGGGAGGGCAACCTGGTCTATCGGAAGACGGCGCGCAATTTTAACCCGATGATCGCCACCTGCGGCACGGTGACCGTGGCCGAGGTGGAGGAACTCGTCGATGTCGGCGAGCTGGACCCCGACCTGATCCACACCCCCGGCATCTATGTGGATCGCATCATCGAGGGGGCTGATTACGAGAAGCGCATCGAGTTCCGCACCACCAGCGGCGGCGCGGCGCTCAAGGGCGACAGTCCGATCCGCGAGGTGATGGCCCGTCGCGCCGCTGCGGAGCTGCGCGACGGCTACTACGTCAACCTGGGCATCGGCATCCCGACGTTGGTGGCCAACTACATTCCCGAGGGCATCAAGGTCACGCTGCAGTCCGAGAACGGGCTGCTCGGCATCGGTTCCTACCCGGCCGAGGACGCGGTCGACCCCGATCTCATCAACGCCGGCAAGCAGACCGTGACCAGCCTTGCGGGGTCGAGCTTTTTCAGCAGCGCAGACTCCTTCGCGATGATCCGCGGCGGCCACATCGACCTGTCCATCCTGGGCGGCCTGGAAGTCGCCGAGAACGGCGACCTGGCCAACTGGATGGTGCCCGGCAAGATGGTCAAAGGGCCCGGCGGCGCAATGGATTTGGTGTCCGGCGTCAAACGGGTGATCGTCGTGATGGATCACGTCGCGAAGGACGGCAGCCCGAAGATCCTCAAGCAGTGCACGCTGCCCATCACCGGCAAGAGCGTGGTGGACATGATCATCACCGACCTGTGCGTCTTCGACGTCGAGCCAGAACACGGCCTCACGCTCACCGAATTGCATCCCGGGGTGACGGTCGCCGACGTGCGCGCCAAGACGGGTTGCGATTTCAAGGTCGCCGTTTGAGTCCGTGCCTTGGATGCCCACTCGATGGGCAATTGCGGCCCGCGTGAGCTACTCGGGTACCGGCAGCCGTTCGTCGTCGCGGGCTGCCCGCCGGCGCTTCAAGTACGCCCGGCCGGAGGCGATGAACGCCGGCAGCATGGAGACGAACAAGATGACCAGGACGATCTTTTCCAGATTCTGGTGGATGAACGGCACGTTGCCCAGGAAGTAGCCGGCGACCGTCACGCCGCCACCCCACAGGATGCCGCCGACGACGTCGAACGCCAGGTACACCGGGTAGCGCATGTACGACACCCCGGCGACCACCGGCGTGAAGGTCCGCACGAACGGCATGAACCGGGCCAGGATGATCGCCGCGGGCCCGTATTTCTCGAAGAACGCGTGCGACTCGGTCACGTGGTGCTGCTTGAAGAAGCGCGAGTCTTCCTTTTTGAACAGCGCGGGCCCGATCCGGCGGCCGATGAAATAGCCGGTCTGATCGCCAAGTATCGCGGTCAGCGCCACCGCCGGCGCCAGCACCCAGATGTCGAGCGTGCCGTGGGCGGCCAGCAACCCGCCGGTGAAAAGCAGTGACTCCCCGGGTAGCAAGGGAAACAGCAGACCCGTCTCGACGAAGACGATGGCCAGGATTGTCGGCAGTACCGCCGATGCGAACAGTCCCTGGGGGCCGATCCAGTACATCGGGTCGAGGATGTTGGGCATAGCCACCACAGTGGTGATCACGGTGTTCAAGATACCGGCGCGGCTGACGGGCCTTGACCATCGCAGCCCGGGCGGCCTGCGGGGGTGCCGACTTTGTTGCGATACTGATGGACACACCTGGCCGCCGGCCGGCGCCCGCGAGCTTTGCGCAACACCTGCTCAGGAGGAGAACTTATGCCCATCGCAACGCCAGATGTCTACGCCGAAATGCTGCGGCGTGCCAAGGAGAACTCGTACGCGTTCCCGGCGATCAACTGCACGTCCTCGGAGACCGTCAACGCCGCGCTCAAAGGGTTCGCCGACGCGGGCAGCGACGGCATCATCCAGTTCTCCACCGGCGGTGCGGAGTTCGCCTCCGGGCTGGGGGTCAAGGACATGGTGTCGGGCGCGGTGGCGCTGGCCAAATTCACCCACAGCATTGCGGCCAAATACCCGATCAACGTCGCCTTGCACACCGATCACTGTCCCAAGGACAAGCTGGACAGCTACGTGCGGCCGCTGCTCGCGATCTCGGCCAAACGGGTGGCCGCCGGCAAGGATCCGCTGTTCCAGTCCCACATGTGGGACGGCTCTGCGGTGCCGATCGACGAGAACCTGGTCATCGCGCAGGAGCTGCTCAAGGAGGCCGCGGCCGCCAAGATCATCCTGGAGATCGAGATTGGCGTCGTGGGTGGCGAGGAAGACGGCGTCGAGGCAGAGATCAACGACAAGCTGTACACCACTCCTGAGGACTTCGAGAAGACCATTGACGCCCTCGGCGCTGGCGAACACGGCCACTATCTGCTGGCCGCGACGTTCGGCAACGTGCACGGCGTGTACAAGCCCGGCAACGTCAAGCTCCGGCCCGACATCCTTGCCCAGGGACAGAAGGTGGCGTCGGCGAAGTTGGGGTTGCCCGACGACGCCCAGCCGTTCGACTTCGTGTTCCACGGCGGCTCGGGGTCGCTGAAGTCGGAGATCGAGGAGGCACTGCGCTACGGCGTGGTGAAGATGAACGTCGACACCGACACCCAGTACGCGTTCACCCGCCCCCTTGCCGGTCACATGTTCTCCAACTACGACGGCGTGCTGAAGGTCGACGGCGAGGTGGGCAACAAGAAGGTCTACGACCCGCGCAGCTATCTCAAGAAGGCCGAAGCGTCGATGACCGAGCGAGTTATCGAGGCCTGCAACGACTTACATTGCGACGGCAAGTCGGTTTCCGCCGGGTGACGATGCAGAGCGCGTAGCGCGATGAGGAGGAGCCCGGCAATTAACTCGGCGAGCTGAACACGCTCGGCGTCATCAGCCGGTGCTGGACTCGCAGATCTTCCACTGATCGTCGCGGTATTGCAGGTCGAAGCTGCGATTCGAGCGGGTCTGCGGCGCGTAGGCCATGAACGCGGTGACGTTGGCTTCGGCGTGTTTGCCGTTCACGACGACCTGATCGATTTCGGCGACGACGGGATATTGCTTGGCCGCCGCGACCCGGCGGTAGGTGTCGTCCCATTCACGCTGGTTGTAGTTCACGTAGTCGTCACGCATGCTCCCGCAGGTGACGCTGCGCAGTGTGGTCAAGTCACCGGTCTGGACCGCGACGTCGAAGCTCTGGATGGTGCTGCGGACCTGCTCTTCTTGCGAGGCCTTCGGCTTTCGGTCGTTGCGGGTCAGCAACACGGTGCCCAGCACCGCGATCGCAGCCAACGCCAGGATAATCAGGATCAGTGCCAGCACCCAGCCCCAACTGCGCTGGGTCGACGGACGCAGCCTGGCGCCCAGCCGAGGCGGAATCAGTTGTGGCGTCGCGGTTCTCGGCCGTTCCTGGCCCGGCTCGAAGGCCTCGGTGGCGGGGTCGTTGGCGGTACTGATGACCGCTGTCTCCTTGGCGTCGAAACCCGGGGCGGTATAGCGGCGATCACCGCGCTGAAGCGCTGATGCGGGCGGCTGTTCCTCGCGTTCGGATGGGGCGATCACTTCGGTCGCCGGCTCGGCCGCGGGGTAGCTCTCGGTCACGTCGTCGTCGGCACCGGCCACATGTTCGACGGCCGTGGCGTCGTCGGATTCCACCGAGTCGGTCGACGTGTCGTCGTGGTCAGGCCCTGATGGATTGGGCATAGGCGCAGCTGTCCTCTTCGGTGTCGAAATACGTATTGGAGCTTAGCGACCCAACGCCCGGTCCGCCGTGGCGGCGTCGTCGTCGCACGGCACAATAGCGACATGACGCCAATGCATGATCTGCTGGGACCCGAGCCGACCTTGTTGCCCGGCGACCCTGACGCCGAGGCTGCGCTGCACGCCGACGAGAATCCGGTTGAGGTCGCCGCCGCACACCCTTCGGCGTCGGTGGCCTGGGCGGCGCTGGCCGAAGATGCACTAACCGACGACAAGGCGATCACCGCCTACGCCTATGCGCGGACCGGGTATCACCGTGGCCTGGACCAGTTGCGCCGCAATGGCTGGAAAGGTTTTGGGCCCGTGCCGTACTCGCATGAACCCAATCGTGGTTTCCTGCGGTGTGTGGCGGCGCTCGCCCGGGCGGCCGACGCTATCGGTGAGACCGACGAGCAGGCTCGCTGTCTGGACCTGCTCGACGATTGCGACCCGTCCGCCCGCCAAGCGCTGGGGCTGAGCTGATGCCGGCCCGGCGTGGGCGGACGCCGGCGTCGCACCACCGCAGCCTCCAGTAGTCCGCTACCAGCACCAAGGCGCGTTGCCGGCCGGAATTGTGAGCGAGCCGGTGTACATCATCGGCCGACTTGATCGTGCGTTCGCTGTGGGAGCATCTGTATGTGGACCCACAGGACGATCCGGAAGCCCGGATCCGGGAGCTGGAGCGCCCGCTCAGCGACGCGGCAGGCAGGTCGGAACTGGCCGGCGCGAAGCGTGACGGTGACAAAAATTGGCAGACCTTGTAGCGCTGCGCCCACCGCTCCAACTAGGCCCGTTCGTCGTCGATTACGAACCCACCGAGCAGCCGCCCGGCGGCTCTACCTGGATAGTGGCGTGACCTAAACCGTGGCCGGCGAGGATCGCTTGCGCGTCGTTGAGCACGCTCGCCGCGTCGCCGTGGCTGGCCAGGTGGGCGGTCACCATGTCCTTGCCGGGCACCAACGTCCAGACGTGCAGATCGTGCACGTCTGTCACGCCGTCGACCGCGCCCAGCGCGGCGCGGAGCTCCTCGACATCGATGTGGCTGGGCGATGATTCGGACAGAATGCGCAACGCGCCCGCGGCCAGTGACAGCGCCCGGGGCAGCACCCACATGGCCACCAGGACGGCGACCACGACGTCGGCGTAGGGCCAGTGCGTGGTGAGGGTGACCACGCCGGCGATGAGCACACCGATGCTGCCGACCGTGTCGGCGATCACCTCCATGTAGGCGCCTTTGACGGCCAGGCTCTGCGACGAGTGCGAACGCAGCAGGAGTGCCACCGCGGCGTTGGTGGCCAGCCCAACCAGCGCGACGACGATCATCGGGATTGCCGGCACTTCTGGTGCGTGGCCGATCCGCCCGATCGCCTCGCGGAGAATGATCGTCGCCACCCCGATCAGCAGGACGGCGTTGGCCACAGCGGTGAAGACCTCGGCGCGGTGCCACCCGTAGGTGCGGCCCGGCGACGTGCTGCCGCGCTGGGCGAGGATAACCGCGCACAGCCCCATGAAGGTGGCAGCGACGTCGGTCAGGATGTGGCCGGCGTCGGCCAGCAATGCGATCGAGCCGATCAGCAGCGCGGTGGTGAGCTCCACAATGAAGAACCCGCCGAGCAGCGCGGTGGCGACTGCCAGTCTGGGCGCGGGTGTGCCGGCGTTCGCATGATCATGGCCGGCACCCATAACCAGCAATATATGCGGCTTTACGCATGTATTGCAAGACGGCCAGGCAGCCGCGGTTCAGCGCAAGGCGTGCCAGATCCGTGTCAGCTCCATGCCGGCAAGCGCCCAGGTGCTGGGCACCCCGGATAGCTCGTAGAGCCAGAAGACCACGCCGAAGAACCATCGGTTGACTAGCGGAGCAGCGAACAACAGGAAAAACAACAGCAGCACGCCGTACGGCTTGAACGGTTCCAACGCGCGCTGGGTCTCCGGGCTCAGGTGCGGCTCCAGGGCGTTGTACCCGTCCAGGCCAGGGATCGGTACCAGGTTCAGCAGGACAGCGGTGACCTGCAGGAAACCCAAGAAGGCCACCCCGGCCCACAGCACCGGGTGGTCCGGGTCGAAGAACAGGTTGGTCAGCCCCAGCAGCAGCACCGCCAGCAGCAGGTTGGCCGCAGGTCCGGCCAGGCTGACCAGGGTGCGCTGCCGGGCGGTCATGTACGACGTCCGCAGGTACACGGCCGCGCCGGGCAGGCCGATCCCGCCGAGCGCGGTGATCGCAATCGGCAACGCCAGCGACAGCAGCGGGTTGCTGTAGCGCCGCGGGTCCAGGTCCAGATAGCCGCGCACCGCGGCGGTTCGATCGCCGAATCGCCAGGCCGTGAACGCGTGACTGAACTCGTGCAGGCACAGCGATACGACCCAGCCGGCGATCACGAAGATGAACACCGCGACATAAGCCAGTGATCCCAGGTGGGCGCCGTCCCAATAGGCCAGCCCGCCGCCCAACGCCGTAACGGCGACGATCCCCCAGAAGATCGGGCTGGGCCGCACCGAGTGGTGCAAGTCGCGGTCGCTCACTCGACGAAACTACCGGCGCTAATCAACTGACGAGTAGCCAGCCCTCGACATTCCGGTAGATCGTCGACCGCCGCGCCGTCCGCGGCGCGGCCACGCCGTCGCGGACCACGGTTACACCGGTACTGCCCAGCTGCGCCGCGCGACCGGTCAGCCAGCGGCGCGACCGGCTGCCCGATACGCGTGCACGCAGGCCGGGCAGCGCCACGGTCGGCTCGACCCGCGCCCCTGCGACGTCGCCGTCGAAGAGCACGACGTCGTCGACGACGGCTTCACCGTGCAGCAGTTGCGCGTCGGCTGTTGGTCGCCAGTCGGCCGCGCCGACGATCGCCGAGCCGGTCTCGTCGCGGATCAGCGGCACCCGCTGAGCCGCGCCGCGCCGCGCCCGGCGGGCCGCCCGGCTGCCCGCCGGCACCCGGTAGATCCGGGTGGCGACGGTCCGCCGCCGCGGCGCGTAGCCGACCTCGACGTCGAGCCGCCCGGCCCGCAGCAGCAGGGTCAGCACCGCGGCCAGGTCGGCGTCGGCGCCGATCACCACCAGCCGTCGCGCCCAGGCGATCGCCGCGTCGATGTCGCCGGGATCGACGACCGTCAGCCCCCGCAGCGGGTGTGGCACGGGACCTCCACCGAACACCAGCACGGCGATGCCGACACCGCTAATTGGCCGTCTCCTCCTTGCGCCGTCCGGCGCGTATCGTCGCCGGACGGGCCCTCTCGCAAACCTGTCGTCTAGTGTGAATCACCGGCTGGACCACAATAAGCGGCAGATACAAGTGGGAGAACGGCATGCCGGCAATCGTCCTGATCGGCGCCCAATGGGGCGACGAGGGCAAAGGCAAGGCGACCGACCTACTCGGCGGCCGCGCGCAGTGGGTGGTGCGCTATCAGGGTGGCAACAACGCCGGGCACACCGTCGTGCTGCCCAACGGCGAGAACTTCGCCCTGCATCTCATCCCGTCGGGCGTGCTGACGCCCGGCGTCACCAACGTCATCGGTAACGGCGTGGTGGTCGATCCGGGCGTGCTGCTCGAGGAGTTGAAGGGCCTCGAGGACCGGGGCGTCGACACCTCGCGGCTGTTGATATCCGCCGATGCGCACCTGCTGATGCCCTACCACGTGGCCATCGACAAGGTGACCGAACGCTATATGGGCAGCAAGAAGATCGGCACCACCGGCCGCGGGATCGGGCCGTGCTACCAGGACAAGATCGCCCGCATCGGCATCCGCGTCGCCGACGTGCTCGACCCGGAGCTGCTGACCCACAAGATCGAAGCCGCACTGGAGTTCAAAAACCAAGTGCTGGTCAAGATCTACAACCGCAAAGCGTTGGAGACGGACCACGTCGTCGACGCCCTGCTGGAGCAGGCAGAGAGTTTCAAGCACCGCATCGCCGATGCCCGGCTGTTGCTCAACAACGCGCTGGAGGCCGGCGAGACCGTCTTGCTGGAAGGCTCGCAGGGCACGTTGCTCGACGTCGACCACGGCACGTATCCCTATGTCACGTCCTCGAATCCGACTGCCGGCGGTGCGGCCGTCGGCTCCGGCATCGGGCCGACCCGAATCACCACCGTGTTGGGAATCCTCAAGGCCTACACCACCCGCGTCGGCTCCGGCCCGTTCCCCACCGAGTTGTTCGACGAGAACGGCGAATACCTGTCCAAGACCGGTGGCGAGTTCGGCGTGACCACCGGCCGGCGTCGGCGTTGCGGCTGGTTCGACGCGGTCATCGCGCGCTATGCCACCCGCGTCAACGGGATCACCGACTACTTCCTGACCAAGCTCGACGTGCTGTCCAGTCTGGAAACCGTTCCGGTGTGCGTGGGCTACCGCGTCGACGGCAAACACACTCACGAGATGCCGATGACCCAAAGCGAGCTGCACCGCGCCGAACCCGTCTACGAGGAACTGCCGGGCTGGTGGGAGGACATCTCGGATGCGCGGGAGTTCGACGACCTGCCCGCCAAAGCGCGTGACTACGTGTTGCGATTGGAAGAGCTTGGCGGAGCCCATATTTCGTGCATCGGTGTCGGTCCGGGCCGCGACCAGACCATCGTGCGTCGCGACGTTCTGGCGGCCCGCCCGTGACGGATTCCTCGCAGAGCCCAGAACAACTCGATCCCGATTACGACCATCACGGCGGCTTCCCAGAATACGGCGCCGCCAGCCCGGGCCCGGGTTTCGGTCGATTCGTCGCAGCCATGCGACGGTTGCAGGATCTGGCGGTGTCCGCCGATCCCAGCGATGACGTCTGGAACGACGCCGCGGGGCACGCCGAAGCGCTGGCCGCGCAGCTCGCGCCGTTTCAGGCCGCCGAGGGCCAGGCTCCGGCGGGTCGATCGCCGCAGCTGCCGGGCATGGGCAGCCTGCTGCTGCCGCCGTGGACGATGAGCAGATTCGACGCCGACGGGGTGGAGATGCGTGGCCACTTCACCCGGTTCCACGTCGGCGGCAACGGGGCGGTGCACGGCGGTGTGCTTCCGCTGCTGTTCGACCACGTCTTCGGGATGGTGGTACACGCCGCCGGCCGGCCGATCAGCCGCACCGGCTTCCTGCACGTCGATTACCGCAAGATCACCCCGATCGACACCCCGTTGGTGGTCCGGGGTCATGTCGCGGCGACCGAGGGCCGCAAGGCCTTTGTCCGGGGGGAACTGCTGGACGGCGACACGCTGCTGGCCGAAGCCAACGGCTTGATGGTGCGGTTGTTGCCGGGGCAGCCGTAGGGCCCTACTTTGCAACGCACCTATCCTTTAGTCCTTGGGTTGCGTTGACTGAAGGGGAAGGTGAACCGGTGGCTGACGGCCTGCCGCACGACGAGTCGACTCACGGAGAGCTCCAACAGGCGCCGGCTGAGCACGGCGTCGCCCAGCCGACCAAGGTCATGTTGCTGGGATCGGGTGAGTTCAGCCGCGAGCTGGCGATCGCCCTTCAGCGGCTGGGTGCGCACGTGACCGCCGTCGAGCGATATGCCGATGCCCCCGCGCACGGCGTGGCAGACCAGTCGCTCGTAGTCAACATGACCGACGCCGACGAGCTGGGTGCGGTGATCCGGCGAGTGCAGCCGAACTTCGTGGTGACGGCGTCAGATGAGGTCGCCGCCGATGCGTTGACGGCCGTGGCCGAAACCGGTTCCGCCGAGGTTTTCCCCACCGCGCGGTGCGCCCGGCTGACCGCCGACCGGGAGGGTCTGCGCCGGTTGGCCGCCGACGAACTCGGCCTGCCCACCGCCCCGTTCTGGTTCGCGGGCTCGCTCGACGAGCTACGGGGCGTGGCCAACCACGCCGGCTACCCGCTGCGCGTGCAGCCGCTGGCTGCCGTCGGCGGCGAGGGCCAATCGGTGGTCCTGCTGCCGGCTGACCTGGAGCCGGCCTGGCAGCGTGCGGTGTCTGCCGGCGGCCGGCTGGCCCACAGCCGGGTGCTGGCCGAGGCTCTGGTCGAGATCGACTTTCACGTCACCTTGCTCACTGTGTGCAGCCATGGACCGGCCGGGCGGACGATTGACTTCTGCGCACCGATCGGTCACGGCGAAGCCATCGGCGACGTGCAGGAGTCCTGGCAGCCGCAGGACCTGAGCCCGGCCGCGCTGGATGCCGCCAAGTCGATCGCGGCCCGCGTGGTCAAGGCACTCGGCGGGCGCGGAGTGTTCGGGGTGGAATTGATGGTCCGCGGCGACGAGGTGTACTTCAGCGACGTCACCGCCCGCCCGTTCGAGAGTGGCCTGGTCACATTGCGCACCCAACGACTTTCGGAGTTCGAGCTGCACGCCCGGGCCATCCTGGGGCTGCCGGCCGACACCATCATGATTTCGCCGGGTGCCGCGGAAGTGATCTACGCCGGCAACGACGGTCCCGGTGCCGCGGTCCCGCAATCCGGTGGCGTGTTGGCCGATGCGCTGCGGGCGCCGGAAAGTGACGTGCGGGTGTTCGCCGGCCACGGTCATGACGCACGGCACCCGCTGGGAGTGGCGGTCAGCACCGCGTTGGATGTGACGACCGCGCGCGCCCGCGCCCGGGACGTGTCGGCGGCGTTGCGCAGACTCTGGTAATTGGCTGCGGAGTTCGCGCCCAGCTAGTAGCCGTCCCAGCCAGATGTGCCAGACTCACGCGGGTGAGCTACGCAGGAGATATCACCCCCGAGCAGGCCTGGAAGCTGCTCAGCGAGAACCCTGAGGCGGTCCTGGTCGACGTGCGCACCGACGCCGAATGGCGGTTCGTCGGCGTCCCCGACCTGGCCAGCCTGGGCGGCCGCGATGTCCTGTACATCGAATGGAACGGCACCGACGGCAAGCGCAACGACAATTTTGTGGCGGAACTGTTGGAGCAGGTTCCGGCCCGCGACGATCGGCCGGTGGTGTTTCTGTGTCGTTCGGGCAACCGCTCGATCGGTGCTGCCGAAGCCGCCACCGAGGCAGGCATCGCGCCGTCCTACAACGTGCTCGACGGCTTCGAAGGTCAACTCGACGGCGATAGTCATCGCGGCGGGGGCGGCTGGCGGGCAATCGGGTTGCCCTGGAAACAAACATGACTGAACCGCGCTCGGTTCGCACGCCAGACCCGCTGCCCGACGGCGTCAGCCAAGCCACCATCGGAGTGCGCGGCGGCATCATGCGGTCGCAGTTCGAAGAGACCTCCGAAGCACTGTATCTGGCGTCCGGCTATGTCTACGGCTCGTCAGCTGAGGCGGAGCGTGCCTTCACCGGTGAGGTCGATCGCTATGTCTACTCGCGCTACGGCAACCCGACCATCAGCATGTTCGAGGAACGCCTGCGCCTGATCGAGGGTGCGCCGGCCGCGTTCGCCACCGCGAGCGGGATGTCGGCGGTGTTCACCTCGTTGGGGGCGCTGCTGGCAGCCGGCGATCGGTTGGTCGCCGCGCGCAGCCTGTTCGGCTCGTGTTTCGTTGTGTGCAGCGAGATCTTGCCGCGTTGGGGAGTCGAGACCGTGTTCGTCGACGGCGAAGACCTGTCCCAGTGGGAGAAGGCGCTCTCCGTCCCGACTCAGGCGGTGTTCTTCGAGACGCCGTCGAACCCGATGCAGTCATTGGTCGACATCGCCGCGGTCACCGAGCTCGCGCACGCTGCCGGGGCGAAAGTTGTGCTGGACAACGTGTTTGCCACACCGCTGCTGCAGCAGGGTTTTCCACTCGGGGTCGACGTGGTGGTCTACTCGGGCACCAAACACATCGACGGCCAGGGCCGGGTCCTGGGTGGGGCCATCCTCGGCGACAAGGAATACATCGACGGCCCGGTGCAGAAACTGATGCGGCACGCCGGACCCGCGATGAGCGCCTTCAACGCCTGGGTGATGCTCAAAGGCCTTGAGACGCTGGCGATTCGGGTCGATTATCAGAACTCTTCAGCGCAGCGGATCGCCGAGTACCTGGAGGCGCATCCGGCGGTGCGGTGGGTGCGTTACCCGTTCCTCGCGTCGCATCCGCAGTACGACCTGGCCAAGCGACAAATGTCCGGCGGCGGCACCGTCGTCACCTTCGAACTGGACGTGCCTGACAGCGCAGCCAAGCAACGGGCTTTCGAGGTGCTGGACAAACTGCAGTTGATCAATATCTCCAATAACCTGGGTGACTCCAAATCCCTTGTCACGCACCCGGCGACGACAACCCATCGGGCGATGGGACCCGAAGGACGTGCGGCTATCGGGTCTGGGCGACGGGGTAGTTCGCATCTCGGTGGGACTAGAGGGAACCGAAGACCTCATCGCCGATATCGACAGGGCCTTGAGCTAGGAGTCGGCTGAGAGTTTCCTGACCATCGGCAATCGGCATGTCCGACAACAGATATTGCCCCAACGGCCGCATGTTACCCGGCTATTCATCTCGCAGCTGTCCAGTCTTTCCAACCGGTTTGGCCATTTAAGGAACTCCGGCGCGATAGTAACGACATAGTGAGTGCGTTCGATACCGGAACGACGGTGCATATCGCAGCGTCTACCCCTGACTGCACTGGGCCAGATATGGAGAGACCTGAGTGATATCGTGCATCAGCCGGCCGCGGACGACACCTCATCCGCTGACCGGCAACTTTTATGAGTGGACTGTCGTCGTCGACGGTCGCGAAGTCGACTGGCAGAGCTACGCGGGCCCGCTGAGGTTCGACGAGACCGACTTCGCTATCGCTATGCGTAAATTGCTGTCGGTCGAGCCGTGTGAGCTGCCGGACCTGTTGCTCGAGCATGTCGAGTTCTCGTCGCCGAGCGACGGGCAGCCACGTCTGATGGTGCATTCGACCACACCGTACGCTCTGAGCTTCGAGACGGACCTGTCTGCGATGGTCGACGGACGGCCGGTTTTGGACCTCACCACGTACGTGGAGACACGCGGCCTGTACCTTGCCCGCAGCGGTGATCTCGTCGTCGGCCGAACCCGGCCGTGGCGCCAAGCAGGTGCCGCGAGAGATGTTGTGCGCCTGACACTTCCGGATGCGGACCACTACTACATGTCACAGGCGTTGCTACGCCGCGCAGTCGACGGCGGAGACCGTGATCCGGTGATGCGCCAGATCATCGAGTTCCTCCGCGAACGACCTTCTGCTGTGGTGTGCCCCTATGACTTTGAACCCGAATTCCAGGTACTGGTGATCTGGTTGGCCCGAATGGCCGGGCTCAAGCGAATTCGCGTTGATGCCAACGATTCCCGCATCGGTAGGTGGAACGGCAAACGTATGCTGCATCCGACCGTCGAATCCGCGCTGGGCCTCGACAGCGGGCCGACCGACCGACCGGGCCCGGTCATGTTGGAACAGGAGCACCGGGCCAGCGAGGCGTTTCAAGCCCTACGGGCGGCATTGCCGGTGGTACCTGGCTACACAGTCCCGTGGCAGGCGAATCACTGCGACTTCATTAGAGAATCTCTGTGCGCGGGAACACTTCTGAAGGAGCGCTACGAGCTGACGCACGGCTGCTTGAAACCATCCGACGGCGGTAACGGTGGCCGAATCGTGCCGAACATCGACCTCGATGACAGTCGACGGCTCGAGGAACTCGCAACCAGCGCGTGGAAATTGGGCGGCGATCAGGTCCTCGAGGCGCACGTCAGCTATTTGCAGAGGGACGTCGGCGGAGAACCGGTGTTGACGACGCCGTCGGCGCACGTGCGCTCGGGGAAGCTGCTGGAGGGGCTGACCCTGCAATTCATGCGTGGCACGTCGTGGAAGGGCAACATGTTCGTCGGCGCCGCGGACTGGGCGGGGCTGGGGCTGGACAAGGGCGTGTACTCGGCCCTCCGCAAGACGATGAACGATCTTCACGAGCGGCTCGGCTTGCTGCATTGCGGCGTCGACTTCGCGATCGGGACCTTGGGTGGGAAGTTCGGCGATACCGTCGTGGCCGCCGTCCAGGACATCAATCCGAAAGTGACCGGTGCGTTGTTTCTACGCGAGTTCATGGCGCGCTATCCCACGGTCGGTGCCGGAGCGGCGACACGCGTCCTGATTCCCGAGGCGACGACGAGCGCCGAGAAGATCCGTTCGTTGGTATCGAAATTCTCGACGCCAGAACAGCCCTGCGAGGAGATCGCTGTCGTGCCCGGCCGGTGGGCGATGATCGCTACGTCGGGGCAGACGTCGATGTTGGCCGGCGCGCAAGCCCTGACGCTGGAGCGAATGCTGGCCAGGTTGCATTGATGACGCCGAGATAACAATTCCCGCAACAAAAACAAAGTAGCGCGACGCGCTGAATGAATACCGGGAACAGCGCCTTGCGCAACTTATCGTCACGTTGTGTATCGCCGTACCGTCCTGAAGCTGCCGCTGCTCCTGGCGGCAGGTACGGCGCTGGCTCAAACACCTCGCGCTTCTGCGGATCCGCGCCGCGCGTCGGCCGAGTCCAATCGATGGTCACCCGATCGTGCCAATAGCTGGTACCAAGCGCAGGGCTGGCCCGTGGGCGCGAACTTCATCACCTCGACCGCCATCAACCAGCTCGAGATGTTTCAACCGGGCACCTACGACCCGCGGCGCATCGATACCGAACTTGGTTGGGCCCGGCTGCACGGACTCAACTCGGTGCGCGTCTTCCTGCACGACCAGCTGTGGGCTCAGGACTCCCGTGGATTCCAAACACGTCTGGCGCAGTTCGTCGGCATCGCGGCCCGGCATCGCATCAAGCCGCTGTTCGTATTGTTCGATTCCTGTTGGGATCCGATGCCCCGCCTGGGTCGGCAGCATGCACCGACACCCGGGGTGCACAACTCCGGTTGGGTGCAGAGCCCCGGCGCCGAACGTATCGGTGACCGTCGTTACACGCGCATCCTGCAGGACTATGTCACCGGTGTTTTGACCCAGTTCCGCAATGACGACCGCGTTCTGGGTTGGGACCTGTGGAACGAACCCGACAATCCTGCGAAGCAGTATCGCAACGTCGAACGCAGCGACAAGCTGGAACGGGTGGCCGAGCTGCTTCCTCAGGTGTTCGGGTGGGCCCGTTCGGTGGATGCGAATCAACCGCTGACCAGTGGGGTGTGGGACGGCGAATGGGCAGACCCGGCCAGCCGCGGGACGATTCCCAGCATCCAGCTTGCCAACTCCGACGTGATCACCTTCCATTCCTATGCCGAGCCGGCGACCTTCGAGTCCCGCATCGCCGAGTTGGTCGCGCAGGGCAGGCCGATCTTGTGCACCGAGTACATGGCGCGGCCACAGGGCAGCACTATCGAATCGATCCTGCCAATTGCCAAGCGGCACAATGTTGGTGCCATCAACTGGGGTTTGGTGGCCGGCAAGACACAGACCTACTTTCCGTGGGACTCGTGGGACCACCCGTACTCCGCCGTCCCGAAAGTGTGGTTCCACGATTTGCTGCGGCCGGACGGAACAGCGTTCCAGAACAACGAATCTCAGACGATCAGAACCCTGAGCGCCTCAGCCGCGGGCTGAAGTAGGCAAACGGTGAGTGTCGCCAGATCGATCCTGCTGTTTGTGTTGGCTGCGCTGCTGGAGATCGGTGGCGCATGGCTGGTGTGGCAGAGCGTCCGCGAGCACCGCGACTTGATCTGGGCGGGCTTTGGCGTGATCGCGTTGGGTGCCTACGGGTTTGTCGCCACGTTCCAATCCGATCCGCAGTTCGGTCGCGTGCTGGCTGCCTACGGTGGTGTGTTCGTCGCCGGGTCGCTGGCGTGGGGCATGGTCCTAGTCGGGTTTCGACCCGACCGGTGGGACATCATCGGCGCGGCGGTCTGCCTGGCCGGGGTCGGCGTGATCATGTACGCGCCGCGCGGGCGCTGATCAATCCTTGTGTTCGACGACACCCGTCGCGTGCTGTGCGCGGTCTTCGTAGGTCCGACGGGCGCTGTTGTCCAGCGTGAGAAACACCGTGTCGTTGCCCATTTTCTTGTTGAGCCAGCGGCGGCCGCGGTCGGGCAGCAGCGTGGTCAAGACGGCGAAAGATTTGCCCCAGCCGGGCACCGACACGCGGGTCTTCGGCTTGTCGAGCACCTTGACGATCGCCGCGGCGATCTCCGCCGGTTCCACCGGCTTCTGCGCGGCTGACGGCGACGTTCCCGAGATCAATTCGGTGTTGGTGAACGTCGGCAGCACCGCCGTGACCTTTATGCCGTGCGGGGCGAACTCGTCCGCCATCGCGGTGGACAGCCCGACTACTGCGAATTTAGTTCCGGCGTAGACGATTTGACCGGGTATCGCCACCATCCCCGCCAGTGATGCGATGTTGATGATGTGCCCGCTGCGGCGTTTCACCATCTCCGGCAGTATCAGCTGACAGCCGGTGAGCACTCCGTAGAAGTTCACCTCGATCGACGAGCGGATCGCCTGCGCGGACTGATCGAGGAAGGGGCCCACCGGCATGACGCCGGCATTGTTGATCAGCACATCAATGTGCCCGCCGCCGTCGGCGCGGGCTTTGTCGAGGAAGGCCGCGAACGACTCCTTGTCGGTCACGTCGAGGGGATGGCCGCTCACCGGGCCCAGCCTGCTGATGCCGGCGACTGCGTTCTCGAGCACGTCGATGTCCCGGTCGCCGATGACCACTCGCGCTCCGCGGGCTAGCAGCGCCTGCGCGGTCGCATACCCGATGCCGCGCGCGGCGCCGGTAATGACGATGGTCTTGCCCCTGATGTTGTCCATGTCGACGGACTTTACAGGTGTCAAATCCGGTCGGGAACCGAGTTCCGACACTGCGCAGGAATGCCGCGGGTGGTGTCTGCGACCGCGATGCGGCCGACGGATGAGCCCCGCAGACGTAGGGATTCGTCGTTGGTCAGCGGCCTGGGTACCGAAACCCGCTACAAACTGCTCAAATACACCTCCGGGTCGCAGTGGCAGGTGGACCCCTCCACCGCTGCGGGGCTGATCCTGGTCGGGGCAGCCGTGCGACTGCCTTCGCAGGTCGAAGCCCCACCCGTGCCCGGGATTGGCGGCATGTCCATGCTCTCCGAGAGCGCCTGATTACTTAATGCTTTGCCGGGTGTTCGGTGTCAGATGCCGAGATCCTTGGCGACGATGGTCTTCATGATCTCCGTCGTTCCGCCGTAGATCGTCTGGATACGGGCGTCGACGAACGCGCGCGACACCGGATATTCCCGCATGTACCCGTATCCGCCATGCAGCTGCAGGCACCGGTCGGCGGTGCGTACTTGCAGCTCGGTGGTCCACCATTTCAGCCGCGCGGCGCGGGCCGCCGTCAGTGCACCGGTCAGGTGTTCAGCGAGGCAGTCGTCGAGATACGTACGCGCCACGTCAAGTTCGGTGGCTAGCTCGGCGAGTACGAACTGAGTGTTCTGTAGCCCGGAAATGGGCGAGCCGAACGCGTTTCGCTGCTTGACGTAGTCAAGGGTTTCGGCCAATACCCCCTCTGCGGCGGCCACCGCACCGACGGCAAGTGACAACCGCTCCTGAGGCAGGTTGTTCATCAGTTGATAGAAACCCCTACCTTCCTCTCCGAGCAGGTTCTCGACGGGGACCCGCATGTCGGTGAAGCTGAGCTCGCTGGTGTCCTGGGCGTGCAGACCGATCTTCTCCAGGTTTCGGCCGCGGCTGAAACCCGGCGTGTCTGGGTCGACGACCAACAGAGACAAGCCCTTGTGCCGATCGGGTGCGGTGCGCACGGCGACGACAAACAGGTCCCCGGTCTGCCCGTTGGAAATAAACGTCTTCGCGCCGTTGACGACGTAGTGGTCGCCGTCCCGCACGGCGGTGGTGCGGATCCCGGCAAGGTCGCTGCCGGCACCCGGTTCGGTCATTGCGATGCCGATCACCGTCTCTCCGGTGACGACACCGGGTAACCAGCGTTGCTTTTGTTCGGGCGTGGTCAGGTCGGTGAGGTAGGGCAGCACGATGTCGTTCTGCAGCGACAAGGCGACAGACTCAGCCGCAGCGCCGACCCGCTGAAGCTCTTCGACGACGATCGCGTTGTAGCGAAAGTCGTCGACACCCGGCCCGCCGAACTCCTCCTGGACCGAAAATCCAAGCAGTCCAAGCTTTCCTGCCTCGGCGAACAGGGAGCGGTCCAGCGAGCCGGCCTTCTCCCACTGCTCGTGGGCCGGGACCACCGTCTGTTCAACGAAGTCGTGGACCAGCTCACGAAATTGATGATGCTCAGGGGCGTATTCCAGGCGCGCGCTCATTGGGATACTCCTGTCAGCGGAAGGCGTCGAGACCGGTGATCGCCTGGCCCAGGATCAGCTGATGCATCTCCGGGGTGCCCTCGTAGGTGAGCACGGACTCCAGGTTGACCATGTGCCGGATCACTGGGTACTCCAGCGATATCCCGTTGCCGCCCAGAATCGTTCGTGCGGTTCGGCAGATCTCGATCGCTTCGCGGGTGTTGTTGAGCTTGCCGAAGCTGACCTGCTCGGGCCGCAGACCAACGGTGTCCTTGAGGCGTCCCAGCTGTAGTGCGAGCAACAGGCCTTTGTGCAGTTCCACGGCCATGTCGACGAGTTTGGCCTGGGTCAACTGGAATCCGGCGATCGGACGGTCGAATTGGGTGCGCTGGGTGGAGTAGTCCAAGGCGGCCTGCCACGCGGAGCGCGCGGCGCCCATTGCACCCCAGATGATGCCGTAGCGTGCCTCCGACAGGCATGACAGCGGGCCTTTGAGCCCCTTCACGTCGGCCAGCAGGGCATCATCAGGCAGGCGCACATCGTCGAGCACCAGTTCGCTGGTGATCGACGCCCGCAGCGAGAGCTTGTGGTGGATGGTGTTGGCCGAAAAGCCCCGCGTATTGGTGGGGACGATGAAGCCGCGGATCCCGTCGTCGGTGACCGCCCAAACTATCGCGACGTCGGCAACCGAGCCGTTGGTGATCCACATCTTGCGGCCGTTGAGGATCCAGTCCGACCCGTCGCGTCGCGCCCGCGTTGTCATCGACGCCGGGTCAGATCCGGCATCGGGCTCGGTCAGCCCGAAGCAGCCGAGCAGTTCGCCCGCGGCCATGCCCGGCAGCCACTGCTGCTTTTGCTCCTCGGAGCCGAATCTCCAGATGGCGAACATGGCCAACGACCCCTGGACCGACACCATCGATCGAATACCGGAGTCGGCGGCTTCCAATTCGGTACACGCCAGCCCGTAGTGCACGGCTGAGGACCCGCCGCAGCCGTAGCCCTCCAAATGCATGCCGAGCAGGCCGAGTTGGCCGAAGTGCTTGGCAAGCTGGCGAACCGGAAGGTCCCCGATCTCGAACCATTCCGCGACATGAGGAATGACATGCTCGGCGCAGAACTGGCGGACCGTGTCACGGACCGTGATCTCGTCGTCAGAGAGCGACGCGTCGAGACCGAGCGGGTCGTGCGGGTCGAAGGCTGGCGGTTTGTTGGTGCTCATGGCCCCATCCTGCCATCGGCAGGCCGCCGCTCACACTGACCACCCACCTGCTGCCTTTAATCGCGCGAACGGTGGCGGCGCGCGGGTGTGCTTGGTTTGAATGCACCTAATGGTCGTTACGTGGGTTGGCTTCGCGGTTGGGCTGCTGCTTGTGATGAGTACGTTGATGAGCGTCGCGGGCACCCTGGTTGTTCCGCGGGCCGTCAACTCTCCGATCTCGCGCATGGTCGAGTGGCTCCTCGACATCGCATTCTTGTTCATGGCGAGGCGGGTGCGCTCGTTTGGGCGCCGGGATCGAATCCTGGCGTGGCAAGCGCCCTTGTCGTTACTCATCCGGCTGGCCGTGTGGTTGGGCCTGCTCATTTTGGGCTATGCGCTGTTGCTGCTACCGAGCCTGAAAGGGCTTCTGGGACAGGCTTTTTCCGAAGCCGGCTCGTCGATTTTCACGCTGGGGTACGCAGTGCCGGCCAGCGGTGACAGCACAACGCTCGAATACTTGGCGGCGTTCACCGGGCTGGTCGTGATCGGTTTACAAGTCGGCTACCCGCCTACGCTGTACGCCGCGTTCAACAAGCGCGAAACTGAAGTCACCTTGCTCGCGTCGCGTGCCGGCGTACCGTCATGGGGCCCAGAACTTTTGGTCCGCACTCGCTGGGGCATTCGGGACGGCAACATAGCACCGGTTCTCGAGACGTTGTTCTTCTCATGGGAGCGGTGGGCCGCCGAGGTAGCCGAATCGCACACCACCTACCTCGCACTGGCCCGATTCCGCTCGCCTCATCCGTTGTCGCACTGGCTGACCTCGCTGATCGCGGTGATGGACGCCGCCGCTCTGCATCTGTCGCTGGCCCCGTCGGTCGAACCCAAACAGGCGCCTCGGCTCGCGCTTCGGATGGGCTTCGTCGCGTTAGATCAGATCGCCAGAACAATGGGGCAGCCGGTCCCCGGCGAACCCGAGGCGGATACGCCAGTCTCGTTGACATACGACGACTTTCGGCATGCAAGCGCAATGCTGCGCGAGGTCGACTACCCGGTCGATCGTTCGGACGATGAGGCGTGGCCTCATTTTCGGGGGTGGCGGGCCAACTATGACGCGACGGCGCTGCTGCTGGCCAAGCAACTCGACGCGCCCCCGGCGTTATGGACCGGAACGCGGCGCTGGCCCTCGACGCCGATCGCCCCGCGTCGTCCCCCGGCCATGACGGGGCCAGACGCTCGATGGAAACGGCCATGAGGATTCCGAAATCTCTTGATTGCCATGAAAGAACCCCCACAGCTAGCTCGCTGCGGGGGCCCTTGTCACGGCTGCGTGAAAATCTCAGCTAGATGCCGACGACCTCTTGGGCGATGGCTGCCACGCGGATTTGAGCAGCCGACACCACGCGCGGACGGTCCTTGTGGGCCTCTTCATAGGCGACGATCTCACGGATATCATGCGGCGCCGTGAGTTCCTTGATTGCGGCCACCGCGTCGCTCTGATTGAGCTCGTCATAGTTGTCGATCGGCAACTCATCGGGATTGAGAACACCGGTCGCGCTGCGTGCCGAGTGGACAACATCGGCCACCTGAGCGCTTCCTTGGTCGCGAATCACCCTTTCCGCCGTCTGCAAAGCCGCATCCCGTGCCGCGAATGCCGCTTTCGCTGCCACGTCGCCAGCGTGTGCACCGCGGCTGAACAAGTCGTTCAGCGCCGGGCCTGTCGAGCGCACAGCCTCTAGGGCGCGGTCCACACCGCGGGTAGACCAATTGACCGGCAGATTCACCAGTCTCACTACTGACCCGGCCGCCGCCTGCAATGGAGTGCGGCGCAACGCAGCCGGTCCACCGAGCGCGTCTTCAGCAAGAACGGTGGTAATCCAGTCCACTGTCGCGGCGTGCGCGGTGACCAGGCGCGTGGCCAGATCTTGGATGTCCGATCGTTCCGCGGCGACCGCGAGGGCTTTGATGTAGCGAGCCCGGTCCAATAGCTGGCCTTCGAGGGCAAGGTCGCCCAGGAGCGCCTCGCTGAACGGCTGGGCCTGCTCGGTGAGAGCCTTGACGGCGGCTGCCGCGCGGCCTAAAAAAGGACCGATCACGTCGGGAAAGCCGCCGAGGTCGCGGATCGCCGACGCGATCGACGCGGCCCGAGCACGGCCATTGGCAGCGTTCTGGGTCAATTCGCGTCGTACTGCGTCGGTGCGGGCCTGAATGACACGGGTTTCGGCAACTTGAATTTCGGTGTTCGTCAGATCCAGTACTGTGCGCAGCTGCGCAATCAGGTTACCGGTATGGGGTGTAGTCACTTGCTAACTTCTCCTAGTGGATCGGTGCAGTCGATCGGTGCAATACGCACCCGGGCTGTGGCTACCCCTCTGAGGCCAAAGGTAATCGACTACAGAGCGTTGTGACAAATGTCATCCGCTGCCGAATTGCTTGGAATATAAGCGATTTAGACGACCAGATCTTGCCGGGCTCCTGGATCGCGCGTCGCGTCAGTCTTTTCCGCGTGGCGGCGGCTGAACCTCGACGCCGGTCGACACGTGCTCTGGGCCGGCATCCGGGTGCTCGGCCGGCAGTCGGTCGCGGTATCGAGTCGCCTCACTCGAGGCGTGTTGACCTGTGCGCCGTTCCTCGCCGTGGTACGGCCCGGGCTTCGGCCGCGGCTTACCGCCGGGGAACGCCAACCGGAAGATGGTGCGATGCACCGAGAACCATTGCTTTGAAAATCGCCCGGTGTTGTACGGCAACTCGTAGCGCTCGCAGATGTCCTTGATCTTCGGCGCGATCTCCGAGTATCGGCTGCTTGGCATGTCGGGATAGAGGTGATGCTCGACTTGATAGCTCAGGTTTCCGCTCATGAGGTGAAACAGTGGGCCGCCGTCGATGTTGGCCGCTCCGACCAACTGGCGCACATACCAACCGCCGCGCGTCTCGTCCTCCACCTCTTCTTCGCTGAAGGTGTAGGTCTGATCCGGGAAATGACCGCAGAAAATGATGGCGTGCGACCAGACGTTGCGGATGAAATTGGCCAGCGCATCAGCGGCAAGGGTGCGCAAAAATGTGCTTTCCACCCCGGGCAGAATCCGATCTGCAAAACTCGCGGTGGCCCCGAGTCGGCCCTTGCTTGACATCCTCCGAAGCAGCCTGCCGGTGCGGGATTCTGCGGGCTGATCGATGCGGCCGCGTGAGGCCAGCTGAGCAAGCCCGAAGGCGCCGGCACTGATCGCCGGCCAGCCGACGTAGTCTTTCTGAATCTGCGCACGTGCCTTACCGCCAATTCCTTTCAGGTCTTTCAGCACTTCCGACTTCGGCTTCTTCCCGGCAAGAATGGCCTGAATGTTCAAATCGTGTATTGCCACCCCCCACTCGAACAGCGCGGTGAGCAGCATGTTGTAGAAGAATTGACCCAGATTAGCCGGGCGCCACTCCTGCGCAGGATCGATGCGCATGATCTCGTATCCGAGATCCTTGTCCTTGCCCAATATATTGGTATAGGTGTGATGGATGTAGTTGTGCGAGTGCTTCCACGCCTCCGCGGTCGAGGCGGTGTCCCAATCCCACACCGAAGAATGGATATCGGGATCGTTCATCCAGTCCCACTGACCGTGCATCACATTGTGGCCGATCTCCATGTTTTCCAAGATCTTGGCCACCCCCAGACACGCGGTGCCGAGCACCCAGGCGGTTTTCGACCGCGACGCCAACAACAGCACGCGCCCGACCACCAAGATCTGGCGCTCTGCTTTAATCACCGCCTTGATGTAGTGCCGATCTCGGTCGCCGAGGTCGGCGAACACCTCGTCGTGAATCGCGTCGAGTTCTTTGGCGAGTTTTTCGAGTTCCTGTTCGCTCAGTCGAGCGAGCGGGCTTTCCACAGGTGTGGTCACTGGGGTTCCTTTCGATCAGAGTTCAAGTTCAACATCGCCTTCGGCGGTGTTGATACATATCCGGACATCCTGGCCGGTGGGCTCGGTGACCTCACCGGATCGCAGATCGCGCAGCTTCCCCGACTTCAACGTCCCGACACAGGTGTGGCAGATGCCGATTCTGCAGCCGTACGCCAGGTTGAGGCCGGCCTTCTCGCCGGCTTCCAAAATCGGTGTGCCGCCGTCGCATTCAGTTGTTGTGTCGCTTTCGAGGAAGGACACTTCCCCTCCTTCGCCTTCACCCCCATCACGGCTGATCTTCGGCTGGAACCGCTCGAAGTGCAGGCGATCGGGGTTGCCGTTGTCATCCCAGTGCTCGATGAGCGCATCAAGCAATTCGCCGGGGCCGGAGCAGAACGCCTCGCGTTCGCGCCAGTCCGGGCACAACTCGTCCAGGTCGCCCGGCGACATTCGGCCGCGCTCCGCCGTGAGTCGCAAATCCAGCCGCATGTGCTCGTGGCGTCCGTCGAGGTCTTCGAGGACTGACCCGAACATGACCTGGTCGCGTTTGCTGACGGAGTGGATGACCACCACGTCGCCGACCTCGTTTCGCCGATCCAGGCTGCGCAGCATGCTGATGATCGGCGTGATGCCGCTGCCGGCGCTGATGAACAACATCTTGGATGGCAACGGGTCGGGGAGGGTGAACACTCCTTCCACCTCGCCGAGTCGCACTACGTCGCCGGGCTGGATCCGTTCCACCAGATAGGGCGATACGACACCGCTGTCAACTTTCTTGGGTGTCACGCTGACGAGGCCGTCTTCGGGCGTCGGATCGGAGGTGAGCGAATAAGCTCGCCAGTGGTATCGGCCGTCGATGACCACGCCGAGCCGCACATACTGGCCCGGCTTGTGACCCGCCCATTCGTAGCCGGGCCGTATCAGCACGCTCGCCGCTTCAGAGCCCTGCGGCTCGATACGCTCGACCTTTCCGCGCAGCTCCTTCGTCGTCCACAGCGGGTTGATCATCTCGAGGTAATCGTCGGGACGCAGCGGACTGAACAGATGCCGCACGGCCCGCAGGATCAGCCGGCGACCCCATGGAACCGGAGGTTGAGCACCGCGTTCTGCCATGATAGGGGAGTTCACACTCGTACACTGAGCTAAACATTTCGCCTTTTTTATGCTATTTAGCAGCACAATTAGGGATCTTGATGTATGGACATGTTTGAACATACGTTCACCCAATGCGCTACAACGGTCGGTGGGCGCCGCACCGGCCATGACGAAGCGCTCAGCCGGTAGCCTCACGGCATGGAGCGCCCGCGACGCGGTCTGGTGTGGTTCGGCATCGATGTGGCCTGCATGTTGGTGTTCTGTGCCGCCGGGCGGCGCAGCCACGACGAGGGGCTCAACGTCGCCGGCATCGCCACCACCGCATGGCCCTTCCTCAGCGGGACCACCCTGGGGTGGTTGGCCGCGCAGGGGTGGCGGCGCCCGACCGCGCTGTATCCCACCGGGGTCGTGGTGTGGGTGTGCACGGTCGCCGTCGGGATGCTGCTGCGTAAAGCCACCTCCGCCGGCGTAGCCGCCAGTTTCGTGGTGGTGGCCTCGGCGGTCACCGCGCTGCTGTTACTGGGCTGGCGAGCGTTGGCTCGGCTCACTCGGCGCGCAGACCCCTCGAAAAGGCAGGCGTGACCCATGGCCACTGACAACGACACCTGGGCTCCGGCCACCAGCGTCGGGACCACCGCCACTTTGGTGGCAACAGCGAGGGCGCTGGCGACCAGAGCGGGGTTGATCAACGACCCGTTCGCCCAGCCGCTGGTGCGCGCCGTGGGCTTGGACTTTTTCACCAAGGTGGCCAGCGGCGAGCTGGCTCTCAGCGATCTCGGTGACAACAACCGATTGGCTTTGCTGACAGATCTTTTGGCGGTCCGTACCCGATTCTTCGACAACTTCATCACCGACGCGTGCCGGGCCGGGATTCGGCAAGCGGTGATACTGGCGTCGGGGCTCGACGCACGGCCGTATCGGCTGTGGTGGCCGGCCGGCGCCACCGTGTATGAAATCGACCAACCCCAGGTGATCGACTTCAAAACCCAGACGCTGCGTGGCTTGGACGCGACGCCGAGGACCAACCGACGCGCGGTGGGCATCGACCTTCGGCAGGACTGGCCGGAGGCGTTGCGGAGGATCGGCTTCGATGCCACCGAACCGACTGTGTGGGTCGCGGAGGGATTGTTCATCGGGTTTCTGCAGCCGGTCACGCAGGACCGGTTGCTTGACAACGTCACCGCGTTGAGTGCGCCCGGAAGTCGGGCCGCGGCCGACTATTTTCCTGAGCGGCAGCAGCCGCTGGTGAGTCAGGAGCACGCTCTGGCGGATGGCTGGCGTCCCTTCGGATACAAAGGCGACATGGCCGAGTTCACCTACACAGAGGAATACCGCGACGTCGCCGAGTCCCTGGCTGCGCTTGGCTGGAGAACCGCGGTGAATGGGATCGAGGACCTGTTCGCCGCCACCGGGCTACCGGGTTTGCGTCGTCAAGATCTCAATGGTGCACCCGTCGCTGGTCGCTATGTCCGCGCGATATTGACGTAGCAGCGCCGGAATGTGGCCGACCACGAGACGTTAGACATGTAGTGATGCCCCCAGCAAGCCAACCCATCGCGCCGCAAGAGCTTCATTTCGTGGCGGTGACCCAGGATGATCCGAGGGCTCAGCCTCTGCTCGACGAGCTGGCCGTCGAGTATGCGCGGCGCTACGAAAGCACGCCGCAGGCTGTCATGACGTGGTTGACGGCGGTCCCGATTGCGGAGTTCGCGCCGCCCGACGGCGGCTTCGTCATCGGCGAAGTTGACGGAGTGCCGGTCACCGGCGGCGCGTTCCAGCGGTTTGACGCGAAGACGGCCGAGCTCAAGCGGATTTGGACCGACCGGGCACACCGCCGCCGCGGATTCGCGACGGCGCTGCTGGCTGAGCTCGAAGCAACAATTGCCGTCCGTGGCTACCAACGGATCTACCTGACGACGGGCAACCGCCAGCCCGAGGCCGAGTTGCTCTATGAATCAGCCGGTTACACAAGGCTTTCCGAGCCATTGCTATCGCGGGGACCGGTGTTTCCGATCGCCTTTGCCAAGGATTTGCGATGACCGATCAGCTGCACCTGGGCGTCGCGCTCGACGGTTACGGCTGGCACCCGCAAGCCTGGCGAACCACGCTGGCCGCCGACCCGACGAGCGAGTCGGTGCTCAGCGGCCGGTACTGGGCGGGCTTGGCCGCCACCGCTGAGCGCGGTCTGCTCGACTTCCTCACCATCGACGACACCCTGATGCCCCAGCCCGGACGGCGCGAGGAGATCTCGCCGCGGCGGCTGGCCGGTCGCGGCGACGCCGTCTTGGTCGCTGCACGCATCGCCCCGGTCACTGCTGACATCGGGCTGATCCCGGTGGCAACCGTCACCCATACCGAGCCGTTTCACGTCTCCAAGGCCATCGGCACCCTGGACCACGTATCGCACGGGCGGGCGGGATGGCAGCCGCGAGTGAGCTCAACCGCCCACGAGGCCGCGCTGTTCGGGCGCCGCCAGGCCCCCATCGATGCCGACGAGCTGTTCGACGAGGCCGCCGACGCCGTCGAGGTGGTGCGCCGGTTGTGGGACAGCTGGGAGGACGACGCGATAATCCGCGACGCGGCAACCGGGCGCTACATCGATCGGAACAAACTGCACTACGTCGACTTTCGGGGTAGATACTTTTCGGTGAAGGGCCCCTCGATCACACCGCGTCCACCCCAGGGGCAGCCAGTGGTGGCAGCGCTGGCCCACGCGCCGCG
Organism: uncultured Actinomycetota bacterium; assembly: GCA_963760095.1. Lineage (GTDB taxonomy): Bacteria > Actinomycetota > Actinomycetes > Mycobacteriales > Mycobacteriaceae > Mycobacterium. Next base: position 430,175 of record CAVXBT010000001.1, read on the forward strand.
TATCTACGAATTCGCCGCGGCCAGCGCGGATATCGTGTTCATCACTCCGACAGATGATGCGTCGCTCGACACCATCCTCCGCGAGGTCAAGGCGGCCGGTGGACAGCACTTGAAGATTTACGCGGATGTCGTGGTGACGTTCGGCAGCGACACCGACTTCGGCTCTGACGCACTGATTTTCGATGGCAAAGCATCCGACGTGGTTGAGCTTTTGCTGGGTTGGCAGCGGCGGGGCGTCGACGGCGCGCGGCTGCGGCCGGCCGTCAACGCCACCGATCTGCCGGTGATCGTGGACGAGGTGGTGCCACTGCTGCAGCGCGCCGGACGGTTTCGCAACGCGTATCGCCACGGGGAGACGCTGCGGCAGCGACTCGGCCTGCCGACCGCACCCAATCGGTATGCGAAGGTGAATTGATGACTAAAGTTCCGCTGTCGATCCTGGACCTGTCGCCGATCAGTGCCGGTAGCGACGCCGCAACAGCGCTGCACAACACGATCGAGCTGGCGCAACGCGCAGAGCAGTGGGGGTATCGGCGGTTCTGGATCGCCGAACATCACTTCGTCGGTGTCGCCAGTTCGGCGCCCGCCGTGCTGATCGGGCAGATCGCGGCTGCTACCAACACAATTCGGGTCGGGGCGGCTGCGGTCCAGCTGGGTCACACCACGGCCGCCGCGGTGGTCGAGAGTTTCGGCATGCTCGACGCTTTCTATCCGGGCCGCATCGACCTTGGCCTCGGACGGGGGCAGCGACGCGACAGCGGATTCAAGCCCAAGCCGCCGTCGGCCAGGAACCGCCCGCCGCGACAGTGGCGTGAAGTCGACGGAGTGGTGATTCCGCTGCCGTTCGACCTGCGTGGGTTGCTCGACACCGAGCGGGTGCTGGCGACGATGGGGGTCCTGCAGCAGCCTGAGGCCGTGGCGCCCGACTTCGCCGATCAACTCGGCGACATCCTTGCAATGCTGGACGGTTCGTACGAGGTCGACGGTTTCGACGTGCACGCTGTACCGGGCGAGCGATCCGGATTGACGCCGTGGATCTTTGGCAGCACCAGGGGTCAGAGTGCGCGATTGGCCGGCGCGCACGGCCTGCCGTTCGTGGCGAGCTATCACATCACTCCGGCGACTGCGCTGGAGGCCATCGACGCCTACCGCGACACGTTCGTCCCGTCAGCAGCGGTGCCGCAGCCGTACGTCGTGGTGTCCGCCGACGTCGTCGTCGCCGAAGACAGCGCCACCGCACGACGACTCGCGGCCGGGTACGGACATTGGGTGTACTCGATCCGAACCGGGGTAGGCGCGGTGCCCTACCCGCGTCCCGACGATTGCGGTCCGCTGCCCGACGAAGCGCTGCCGGTGGTCAAGGACCGGCTGGAGACGCAATTCGTCGGCGACCCGGGTGAGGTCGCCGAGCGGCTGTCGGCGCTGCAACGACTGACTGGCGCCGACGAGCTCGTAGTCACGTCGGTGACCCATGACCACCAGGACCGGCTCCGCTCCCACGAGCTGCTCGCCCAGCGCTGGGGAATCGGGGCATGAGCATACGGGAAGGCAAGCACCGCAAGCCTATTCATTTGGCCGCCCACTTCCCGGGAGTCAACGCCACCACCGTGTGGACCGATCCGGCGGCGGGCAGCCAGATCGACTTCGACTCGTTCGTCCACCTGGCCCGCACGGCCGAACGGGGGCTGTTCGACTTCTTCTTTCTGGCCGAAGGTCTGCGGCTGCGTGAGCATCGAGGCCAGATCTATGACCTCGACGTGGTGGGCCGGCCGGACACTTTCACCGTGCTGGCGGCCCTGGCCGCGGTCACCGACCGTCTCGGCTTGACCGGAACCATCAACAGTACTTTCAACGAGCCCTTCGAGGTGGCAAGGCAATTCGCCACGTTGGACCATCTGTCCGACGGGCGCGCGGGCTGGAACATCGTGACCTCGTCGGACGCCTTCACCGGCGAGAACTTCCGGCGTGGCGGCTTCCTCGGCTATGCCGACCGCTACCAGCGGGCCGAGGAGTTCCTTTTCGTGGCGCGCGAATTCTGGCGAAGCTGGGAGGCCGACGCCGTGCGGGCCGACATCGAGGCCGGAACCTACCTCGATCCCAGCCGAGTCGGAGCGGTCGACCATCACAGCCCCCACTTCGACGTGCGGGGAGTTGCAACGCTGCCGGCCGGCCCGCAGGGAGATCCGATTCTGTTGCAGGCCGGCGACTCCGACGAGGGGCGAGACTTCGGCGCCCACTACGCAGATGCCCTGTTCACCCTGCACGGATCGTTGGAAGACGGCCAGCGCTACTACGCCGACGTGAAAGGCCGCGCTGCCTCCTTCGGGCGAAACCCCGACGAGCTCAAGGTTTTCCCGGCGGCGACCTTCGCGCTTGGTGACACTGCTGACGAGGCCGAAGATAGGGCGAGGCACATTCGCCACCAACAGGTCAGCGGCCCGACGGCGATCGCGATGCTCGAGCGGGTCTGGGGCCGTGATCTTTCCGACCACGACCCCGACGGCCCACTGCCGCAAGACGATCCGGCCGGCGACACCGGCATAACCCAGGGGCGTGTCAGCCACGGCGACCCAGTTGAGGTGGCTCGCCGTTACCGTGAACGCGCTGAGGCAGAGAATCTCTCGATCCGCGAGCTGATCATCGCCGTCACCGGCCGCGAGCAGTTCGTCGGCACCGCCACCCATATCGCTGCGGAGATCGATCGCTACATCCAGGCCGACGCCTGCGACGGGTTCATCTTCGTGCCGCATCTGACCCCGCACGGCCTCGACGAATTCGTCGACCAGGTCGTGCCGCTACTGCAGGAACGCGGCGCGTTCCGCACCGAGTACGACGGCCAGACCCTACGGGATCATCTCGGGCTGACTGCAGAGGTCTAGCCGGCCATGAATTCGTTGTAGGCCGACTCCAGATCCGGCGACAGCACCGTGGTGTTGCACTGGCGCTGGGTGTCGCCGATGGGCGCCAGAATGCCGCGTAACTCGACGTACTCCTGCGGGTGCGCGGTGAAGTAGTTACGCAGATCGGTTTCCGCTTGCGGGCGCGGCTCGTTCTTCGCCGCCGTCACCACGGCGTTCGCGCCCGGGTGACTGCCTAGGTACTGGTTTGCCGAACCTGTCACCGAGCTGACCGTGCCGGTTACTCCAGCCGCACTGCAGTCCGGCGCCGCGAACGCCGTCGGGGCGGCAATCGTTGTAAAGGCCAGACCGGCGAGTAGGCAGTAGCCGGCGGCTTGCCGACGCGCGGTTCTACCACTGAACTTCATCATTGGTTGCTTCCTTGAAGTCGCACATTGAAGTCGCACATTGATTGCAGGTTGCCGAGACCCAAACCCCAAGGTACGCGAAGGGCGATCGGGCGCGACGTGTGCTTAAGCTGCGGAAACTGTTGCGGTTGAGGTGTTTTAGGTGCGTGATGTGAACTGAGTCGCAAGTGAGGCCGTTTTCGATAAGGAATCGGCGAGAGCCGGGCTCGAAATCTTAGAATACGTGTTCGTCTCTTAACTAATCGTGACGTGCAGCGTGATCGAATCGTGATCCGGGTTATCCAGCCAGTGCGGTCGCCTGTTGGGTGGCCTCACGGATGGAACCTCGCCACAAGTCGCCATGGCCGGGCAGCAGGACCTCAGTATTCAGCAGCGCCAACGCCGCCAGGCTGCGGATGCAGCCGTCCTGGTCGTGGCTGAACACGGCGGGCAGGAGTTGAGGACCGGAGTGCGCCAACAGCGGATGTCCGGTCACCAGCGCGTCGCCGCTGGCTAGAACACCGTCGACCACATACGAGCAGTGACCGCCGGTGTGACCGGGAGTGGGGATGGCCATCGGGTGACCGGGTAACTGGGCGGCCACCTCGGCGGTCAGCGGCTGTGTGGTCGGGATGCCTTCGCGGCTCAGCCCGCCGTCCCGCACGAGGTGGGCGGCCCACAACGCCCATCGGGGCCGCCAGAGACGCAGCGCGACGTCGACCGGCGAGGCCTGTTCCAGATACTCCCGCTTGGCATGACCGACCTCGTCGGCGTGGCAGTAGACCGGGGTGCCATGGGTTTTGGCGAACCAGATCGCCGAACCCAAGTGGTCGATGTGTGCGTGGGTGAGCAAGATCGCGCGCACGTCGCCGGCCTCATACCCCAGCTGCCGTAGTGAGGCCAGCACATCGTCGCGGTCACCGGGATATCCGGCGTCGATGAGCATGACCCCGCTGTCGTCGGTGACCAGAAGCCAGTTCACCGCGCCGCCCTGGACGAGATGCACGGTCTCGGTAACGGCGTTCAGCACCGGTGCCATGTTCCAGAGTCTAAGCACCGGGCGATCGCAAGCTCGGCGAAGCCGGGCGCTGGGGGTACGCCCCCTCGCCGCTGGGCGGCTGGGGGTGCCCCCACCCGCTTTGCGGGGGACGGGTCGCGCGCCGACAAGAGGGAGTAGAAACGACATCGTGGCTGAACTCAAACTCGGATATAAAGCGTCGGCGGAACAATTCGCGCCGCGGGAACTCGTAGAGCTCGCCGTGGAGGCCGAAGCCCACGGTATGGATAGCGCGACGGTCAGCGATCATTTCCAGCCGTGGCGGCATGAGGGCGGCCATGCGCCGTTCTCGTTGGCCTGGATGACTGCGGTGGGTGAGCGCACCAAGCGCCTGGTGCTCGGCACGTCGGTGCTGACTCCGACGTTTCGCTACAACCCGGCCGTCATCGCCCAGGCGTTCGCGACGATGGGTTGTCTGTACCCCGATCGCATCTTCCTCGGTGTAGGTACCGGTGAGTCGCTCAACGAGATCGCGACCGGCTACGAGGGCGAGTGGCCCGAGTTCAAAGAGCGCTACGCCCGGCTGCGCGAGTCAGTTCGGTTGATGCGCGAGCTGTGGCTCGGTGACCGGGTCGACTTCGAGGGCGAGTACTACCACACCAAGGGCGCCTCGATCTATGACGTGCCTGAGGGCGGGATCCCGATCTACATCGCCGCCGGGGGACCGCAGGTGGCCAAGTACGCCGGCCGCGCGGGTGACGGCTTCATCTGCACCTCCGGCAAGGGCGAGGAGCTGTACAAGGACAAGCTCATCCCCGCCATGAAGGAGGGCGCGGAGGCGGCAGGCAAGAATCCCGACGACATCGACCGGATGATCGAGATCAAGATCTCTTATGACACCGATCCCGAGCTGGCGTTGGAGAACACCCGCTTTTGGGCCCCGCTGTCGCTGACCGCCGAGCAGAAGACCAGCATCCACGACCCGCTGGAGATGGAGAAGGCCGCCGACGAGCTGCCGATCGAGCAGGTCGCCAAGCGCTGGATCGTGGCATCGGACCCCGACGAAGCTGTCGCGAAGGTCAAGGACTATGTCGGATGGGGCCTCAATCACCTGGTGTTCCATGCGCCCGGTCACGACCAGCGCCGGTTCCTGGAACTTTTCCAGAAGGATCTCGAGCCCCGATTGCGGCGGCTGGGCTGAACCGCAGCGTGCCCAGTTCCAGCATTTACGTCGCGGCCCCGGAGGGCAATACCGGCAAGTCGGCGATCGCACTGGGTATCTTGCATCGGCTGGCCGCCACCGTCGCCAGAGTCGGCGTGTTCCGGCCGATCACGCGATCCGGCGACGGCCGCGACTACATCCTGGATCTGCTGCTGGCGCACACCACCGCGGGCTTGCCTTACGAGCGCTGCATCGGCGTGAACTACCAGCAGCTGCACGCCGACCGGGACGCCGCCATCGACGACATCGTCGAGCGATATCACGCGATGGCCGCCCAATGCGACGCGGTCGTCATCGTCGGCAGCGACTACACCGATGTGGCCAACCCCGCCGAGCTGGGTGTGAACGCGCGTATCGCGGTCAATCTCGGCGCGCCGGTCGTGCTGGCGGTGCGGGCCTCGAACCGCACCGTCGAGCAAGTCGTCCACGCCGTCGAGGTGTGCTTGGCCGAATTGAACGCCCAGCACGCGCATACCGCTGCGGTAATCGCCAACCGCTGCGTGCCATGCCAGCTGGCCGCGATCAGCCAGGCGCTGCGTCCGCTGGCTCCGAGGAGTTATGCCGTGCCTGATGAACCGCTGCTGGTGGCGCCGACGGTGGCCGATCTGCAGACCGCGGTGAACGGGACATTGGTCAGCGGTGACACCGCGCTGCTGAGCCGTGAAGCGATGGGTGTGGTGGTCGCCGGCATGACGGCCGACCATGTGTTGGAGCGGCTGGATGAGGGCGCGGCGGTGGTCACCCCCGGTGACCGCTCGGACGTGGTGTTGGCCGTCGCCAGCGCCCATGCCGCCGAAGGGTTTCCGTCGCTGTCGTGCATCATCCTCAACGGCGGGTTCGAGTTGCATCGGTCGATCGGCGCGCTGGTGGCCGGGCTGCGACTGCGGCTGCCGATTATCGCCACCACACTTGGCACCTTTGACACGGCCAGCGCCGTGGGGTCGGTCCGCGGCCGCCTCACCGCGACGTCGCAGCGAAAGATCGATACTGCGCTGGAGCTGATCGAGAACCATGTAGATCTCGCGGGCTTGTTGGCGCAGTTGGCGATCCCGATCCCAAGGGTGACCACGCCGCAGATGTTCACCTACCAGCTGCGTGAACGGGCCCGCTCCGATCGCAAGCGCATCGTGCTTCCCGAGGGGGACGACGACCGGATCCTCAAATCTGCCGGCCGGCTGCTGCAGCGCGGAATCGCCGACTTGACCATCCTCGGCGATGAGAGCCAGATCCGGGCCCGCGCAGCCGAACTCGGAGTCGACTTGGACGACGCCGAGGTGTTCAATCCGCGCACCAGCGATTTGTCCGACCAGTTCGCCGAGCAATACGCGCACCTGCGCGCCACAAAGGGTGTCACCGTCGAGCAGGCCCGAGAGATCATGCACGACGTGTCGTATTTCGGCACCATGCTGGTTCACAACGGCATGGTGGATGGCATGGTGTCCGGTGCGGCGCACACCACCGCGCACACTGTTCGCCCGGCCTTTGAGATCGTCGGCACCGCGCCGGGCATTTCGACGGTGTCCAGCATCTTCTTGATGTGCCTGCCGGACCAGGTGCTGGCCTATGGGGATTGCGCGATCGTCCGCGACCCGACAGTCGAGCAGCTCGCCGATATCGCGATCAGCTCCGCGCAGACCGCCGCGCAATTCGGCATCGAGCCGCGAGTGGCCATGCTGTCCTACTCGACCGGCGAGTCCGGCACGGGCGCCGACGTCGACAAGGTCAGAGAGGCAACCGGATTGGTGCGCAGTCGAGCGCCCCAGGTGCTGGTCGAGGGCCCGATCCAGTACGACGCGGCGGTGGACCCCTCCGTTGCGGCCACGAAGTTGCGCGACTCGCCCGTCGCCGGCCGGGCCACCGTGCTGATCTTTCCCGACCTGAACGCCGGCAACAACGCGTACAAGGCGGTGCAGCGTAGTGCGGGGGCGATCGCGATCGGTCCGGTATTGCAGGGTTTGAACAGGCCGGTGAACGACCTGTCCCGCGGCGCCCTGGTCGAAGACATCGTCAATACTGTCGCGATCACCGCGATCCAGGCGCAGGGTGCAGATGACTAGTCCCGTCGTGCTGGTGCTGAACTCTGGCTCATCATCGCTGAAATACCAACTGATCGAACCGGATTCGGGTGAGTCACTGGCGGAAGGCATCATCGAGAAGATCGGTGAGCCATCGTCGCTTGTCACCGACCATGGCGCGGCGCTGCGGGTGGCATTCGAGGAGCTGTCCGAGGACGGTATAGATCTGAAGGCCTGCGGGCTAGTCGCGGTTGGGCACCGGGTAGTTCACGGTGGCGCGGTTTTCTACCGACCGACTCTCGTCGATGACGCAGTAGTCGCCGAGCTCAAACACGTGTCGATGCTGGCCCCGCTGCATAATCCGCCTGCCATCCAGGGCATCGAGGTAGCCCGCAAGATGCTGCCGGATGTGCCGCATGTTGCAGTGTTCGACACTGCGTTCTTCCACCATCTGCCTGCGGCCGCGGCGACCTACGCGATCGACCGTGAGCTGGCCGAGCGGTGGCAAATCCGGCGGTACGGGTTTCACGGGACCTCGCATCGCTACGTCAGCGAACAGGCCGCAGCGTTCTTGGGTCAGCCGTGGGAGAAGCTGAATCAGATTGTGCTGCATCTGGGTAACGGTGCGTCCGCGTCGGCGACCGCTGGCGGTCGCCCGCTGGACACCTCGATGGGATTGACGCCGTTGGAGGGCCTGGTGATGGGCACCCGCAGCGGCGACATCGACGCGAGCGTCGTGAGCTATCTGCATCGCGAGGCCAAGATGAGCGTCGACGACATCGAATCGATGCTCAACCATCAGTCCGGAATGCTGGGCCTGGCGGGGGAGCGCGACTTTCGTCGGCTGCGTGAGTTGATCGAATCGGGCGACAGCTCAGCACAATTGGCCTATGACGTGTTCATCCACCGGCTGCGTAAGTACATTGGCGCGTATCTGGCGATCCTGGGCCGTACGGATGCGGTGAGCTTCACTGCCGGCGTCGGCGAGAATGTCCCGGCGGTGCGCCGCGATGCGCTTAGCGGGTTGGCCGGGCTGGGCGTCGAGATCGACGAGGAACGAAATTCTCAGCCCGCCAAGGGCGCCCGGCGGATTTCCACCGACACCTCGCCGATCGCCGTTCTGGTGGTACCCACCAACGAGGAGCTGGCCATCGCCCGCGATTGCCTACGAGCGACCGGCTGACACGCGGCGCCCGGGCGGCGCCGGCGGTTCCTCCTGCCCGCCGGCGCCGCGGCCCGGGATCAGAGGCTGGCGAGCAGTTCGGACGCGAGGCCCGTGAGGTTGACTGTGAGATCGCCGCCGGTAATCGACAGCGGCAGGCCCAGATCAGTCACCACACTGCTCAACAGCGATGTCACGTCGAGCGTCGGGTCGGTGCCCAGCAGGCTCGGGAGATCCGACGAGATCGGTGCGATGTTGCCGAGCGCCGCCAACAGGTCCTGGGCCAGGTCCACGTCGTAGGTCGGCACGGCACCCCCGGTCACTTCAGGGATGGTCAGGTCGAGGTTCAGCGTGCTGGGGAAAAGCCCCTCGAGGGTGCTGAGCGGGATGCTGATGTCCGAGCTGCCGGCGGTGCCCAACAGCGATTCAAGGGTGTTGACCGACAGGCTGATGTCCTGGCTGCCGGCGCTGCCGAGAAGCGTCTGCAACTCCGAGACCGAGAGGGTGATGTCGCTGCTGCCCGAGGTGCCCAGCAGCCCCTCGAGGGTGCTGGTGGACACGCTGATGTCCGAGCTGCCGGCGCTGCCGAGAAGCGACTCGAGGGAGCTGACGGAGACGGTGATGTCCTGATTGCCGGAGCTGCCGAGCACGGACTCGAGGTCGCTGAGGACGGTGCTGTCGGGAATGGACGGGGGGGTGATGGTCTCGTTGCCGATACCGAGGTCGTTGATGAAACTTTGGAGGGAGATGGTTTCTTTGGCGATGCCGAGGTTAATGGTGTACGAGGGATCGCCGAGGTCGCTGACGATTGTGTCAACGGATATGGATGGAACGCTGATACTGCCGCCGTTGCCGAGGGCGTCGCCGAGGACTTGATCGATGGTGACCGGCACGGTGATATCGCCGCTGGAGCCGGCGGCGTCGCTGAGGAGCCCGTCGAGGGAGATCGGCAGACTGACTGTGCCGCCGGGAGTGGCGCCGTCGAGGAGACTGTCCAGGCTGACCGGCAGAGTCAGACTGCCGCTGGGTGCGACGTCCCCGAGGAGATCGTCGACGCTGACCGGCAGGCTGAGTGTGCCGCTGGGAGCGGCGTCGCTGAGCAGACTGTCCAGGCTGACCGGCAGGGAGAGAGTGCCGCTCGGGGCAAGGGCGTTGAGGATTGTGCTGACGTTGATAGAAAGGTCCAAGGAGCCCGGTTCTACCAGGGTTGGGGTCGTCGTCAAATTCCCGCCGCCGACCGCCGACACCTCGTCGGCAATGGTGTTGCTCAGCTGCGCAAGGGCGTCGATCTGGCCGGTGGCCGCGCCGTCGGTGGTGTTGGTGAGCAGCCCGAACTCCGGGGAAATCAGCCCGTCGGAGCCAACGGTTTCCGGGTAGCCGTTGAGGAAGGCGTACAGGACCGTGGTGCCCGAGTCTTCGACGTCGGTCAGGGCCGTGGAGTAGTCGCCGCTGCTCAGCGCCGATTCGACGTTGTCCGTAACGGCCGTTAGCGCGGTGGAGGCCGCGTTGGACGCGTCGCCGCTGCTCGTGAGCAGCAGCGCGCCCTCGGTCAGCAGGTCGATCGGGTTGGTCACCGGGTTCGAGGTGCCGGTCGACAGATCGCTGAAGAGGGTGCTGAGACCCTGCGATATGTCGGGGTCGGTCGTCCAGTTGCTGCTGCCGAGGATGGACTCCAAGCCTTGCCAGTTGGCCTCGGTGGCGCTGGCCAGTTGGGACGCGTCGTACTCGTCGTAGTCGGCGAGTCGGACCTGCCGATGCTGCACGTCCGGCAGCGGCATAGCCGCCGGAGTGACGGCTATCAGGCCGGCGCCCACGAGAACGACACCAGTGGTGACCCACGGACGAAGATCGCGCTGCATGAAGTGGCCCCCTAACGCACGGTTTTTATAGTGTCCCGAACTAAAGGCACGCGGCCCACGGCTGAGACAAAGCTGAAGGATCTCTGATTTGGGTCTGAGAAATTTCACGTCAGATGTTGCACGTCCCGCGTGGCCCGTGACAACGCACACGGCCTAACTCACAGCGAGACGTCTAGTAATTACCTTTGTATTAAGCACAGGTAGGAAACTGGTGCAATGATCCCGAATCGACCTAGCGGGCGACCGCGCAGCAAAGAACACCGCGACGCCGTCCTGAAGGCCGCCATGGAACTCATGCGGGAGGACGACCTACGCAGGGCGTCGGTCGACCGCATCTCCGCACGCAGCGGGGTTAGCAAGGCGACCATCTACAAATGGTGGCCGAACAGAACCGCGGTGGCGATCGAGGCGTTCCTGCAGCAGATGATGGCCGAGGCGCCCGTGCCCGACACCGGATCGGCGGCCGAAGACTTCCGCCTGACGTTGCGCGGCATGATGACCTTCTACACCAGCCCACTTGGCGCGATCTACGCCCAACTCGTCGGCGAGTCGCAGTTCTACCCGACTGAACGCGAGCGAATACGAACCCACCAGGTGAACGTCCGCCGAGCGGCCGTGCGGAAGATCTGGGACCGCGGGGTCGCCCGCGGTGAACTGGACCCGAACCTCGACCCCGAGGTCGCGCTGGATCTCATCTTTGGGGCGGCGATGTACCGGCGGGCGACCGGGCACGGAGGATTGACGCCGGCCGACGCCGACGCGATCGTGGCCACGGCCATGCGGGCACTGGCCAGCTGACCAGTGGCGCTCTCGGATGCGCTCAACCGCCCGCTAGCTGAGAATTATCCAATTTTTCGGGAAAAATATTTGGCGTGTTTGACGAAGGTCGCTGTCCGGCGCTCAGAAGATCGTTTGGGCGGGGCTCAGAGGAAGCCCAGGCTGCGCCGACCGGCCCCGACCGACGGTGCGGGGTCGGTCTGCAGCGTCTGCGACAGCAACTCGTAGTAGACGTCCCGGAAGTCGGTGGTGGGTTTGAGATCGCCGTGGTCAAGGTCGGTCAGGCTGGGCTCGTCGCCATAGAAGCCGCCCTTGACCGGCGTTCCGGCCACGAACACCGGGCCGGCGGTGCCGTGATCGGTGCCCTGCGAGGCGTTGGCCTTCACCCGTCGCCCGAACTCCGAGTACGCCATCAGGACCACGTTTTTGCCGTACCGGTCCCCAGCCATTTGCTGAAGGAACGGGGTCACGGCCTCGTCGAAGGTCTGCAGCAGTCGCTGCTGAGTCCCGCGTTCGTCGGCGTGGGTATCGAACCCGCCCAGGTTCACCGCATATACCCGAGTCGGCACCCCAGCCTTAATCGCAGATGCCACCATGCCCAGCTGGCCGGCCAGTCCATTGGGTTTCGCTCCAGACGGTTTGATGCCACTGAACGTCGTATCGGTGGTGCGGGTCGCGCGGTATGCGTCACAGACCGCCGCCATCGCGGGCGTGTCGTTGGGGTCGTCGGCACCCAGCGCATCCATCGTCGCGGCGAACCTGTCCGCAGACTCCGGCTTTTCCGACGCAGACAGCGCTGCCGCCGTGCACTTTTCGCCGACGGCAAGCGGCGGCAGGACCGAGCCGATGTTGACCGCACGCAGCGGGTCGTTACCGGTGGCATCGAGCCAGCGGCCGATCCAGCCGGTGGAAACGGGCTCGGACGGCGAGGCGGTCTGCCAGATGTCCATCGACCGGAAGTGACTGTGGTCGGGCTGCGGATAGCCCGCGCCGCGCACGATCGCCAGCTTCCGGCTGTTCCATTGCTGAGCGAGGCCTTTGAGCGCAGGATTCAGTCCGAGCTGGCCATCCAGGTTCAGCACATCGCCTGGGGCATAGGCCAGTTCGGGCCGGGCGTCGTGATACGCGTTGTCGGCATAAGGAATCACGGTGTTGATGCCGTCATTGCCGCCGTACATGGTGAGAATGACCAGCACCCCGCTGCCCTCGGCGAGTGGCCGCTGCTGGGCTTCCCGCATCAGGTCAGGCCAGCTGACGGCGCAGGCACTCGACAGCAGGCCGGCCGCGCCAACGCCGGCGCTGGCGAGCAGAAACTTGCGGCGACTCAGATCAGGCATCGGCACTCCCGCTATGACGTCAGGTATTCGGGCGTGTTGACGGCCGCGGCGACCAGCTGAGTCGGCCTGCGCACCAACGGCTCCAGGGCCTTGACGGTCCGGTCCGACCATGCGCCGACCCCGATCAGGTAGCCGACGGCGTCGATCCGGTCGTCGGCTGCGGCGTCTTCGACGCTGGACAGGTCACCGGCACGGGCCAATTGACTCGCGGCGCGCATCCGCACGTCGGCGCTGGCGGTCGACATCCAGACCCGGCCGTGCGGCCATCCGCCGACGTCCGGTGGGTAAAACGGTCGCTGGCCCAGCGCTCGCAGCGTGGTGTTGACCATCTTCAACCGCGCCGGGGTGTCTACCGGAACCCGCAGTGTCCGGATCACCCCGACAAGCCACTCGACCGGTGTGTTGACGATTGCCGCCCGGCTACCGATGAATTCGTCGTCGGTGAGGATTGCGTGAGTCAACGCCCGCAGGTTGCGTCGCGGGCCGTAGGCGGCGACCAGGCGGTCGAGCGCCTGCGGCGTCGGTGGGGTATCGGATGCCAGTTGCTGCCACAGTCGTCCGGCAACGTATTGCGGCGATTTCGGCTGGGCCAGTACGGTGTCGCAAAATCCCGCCGCATCGAAGTTGCCCGTGACGCCGAAGATTGTCTTGTCCGTGTGATCGTGCCGTCTGGGCATCACCGATGTCTCGCCGCCGGGTCGAATGACCCAGCCGGTCAGCGCGCGGGCGCCCTCCCGCACATCGTCCTCGGTATACCCGTTGCCGTGCCCGAGTGTGAACAGCTCCATGAATTCCCGCGCCAGGTTTTCGTTGGGCGCCTTGGCGGTGTTGGTCTGAGCGTCCAGCCAGCGCAGCATCGAGGCGTCGGTCAACATGGCATAAGCGAGCGTGCGGAAATCGCCGAGTGACAGACTCCGCAGTTTCTGGTTCTGCGTCGCCATGTGCGCGGCGACTCTCACCTTCTGCGCGGAGGTGGCGAAGTGGTTGTGCCACAACAACGTCAGCTTCTCATGAATGGGCTGCTGCACCGCGATCATCCGGCGCAACCACCAGTGGGACAGCTCGGTCATCTGGCCGGCGAGTTGGTGGTTGAATTCCCTGCGGTCGGCTGCCGACGACTTTTTGCCGGGGCCACGCAGGGTAGGCAGCGTCGGCATCGGCGTCGCTACCGCGCCAGGGTCCGCCGCAGGGTCTGCGCTCAGCGCGGCGTCGACGTACCGCGGCCAGTCCTGGGCAGCCACGGCGTCGACCTGTGCACCAGTCACGCCGAATCCGGTCCGGCGCAGCACGCGAGCGGTTCGCACCCACCCGTCCGACTGGCCGGCCATCGCTCAACTGTGCATGAGCAATCTTGCGATTTGCTTGCGTCCCTGCTTGCAGCGCCGGCTGTGGATAGCGGGATTGGCCTCCTGAGGCTGCGCGCAACGGTGCTCGGTATCAGCGAACCATTCGCCGGCAGCGAGGCATTGGCGCGTGGGCTACTGAGCCGCCACCAGTTGCGGACTCAGTACCGAGCCATCTTGCCGAACGTCTATCTGCCGAAGCAGCCTCAGCCATTCGAGTGTGCAATGACGGCTTCGAGTGTGCGCTGAGGGCGCCTCGCCCACCGAAACCCCGCCGACGATGCACAGCCGAAGCCCACGACGCACACTCGATGAGCGAAGGCAGCGCCGAAAATCAGAAGGTGCTGCCGGGCCGCACTCGGTTGGCCATGTCGACCAGCGTGTAGCGGTGTGCCTGCGTGGGCGCTGCCCGGGCCAGCCCGCGCAACGAGGCTTCGACGCCGAGTCGCAGCCCGTGTTCGGTGAAGGGAAAGCCGAGGATGTGGTTAGTGCTGGCCTGGTGGTCGCCCAGCCAGTCCAACGCGCTGCCCAACACCAGCGCACGGATCTGCAGCACCCGTGGCTCGGTCGCGGGTAGAGCTTCCACTCGCCGCGCAGCGTCGCGAATCTGTTCTTCGGTGATGTCGCTCGCCGACCGGCCGGACAGCAGCGTCACCGCGCTGGTCAGTCGTGCGGTCGTGAAATGCCTTGACGTGGCGGGGACTTCGTCGAGAGTTTCTACCGCGCCGGCTCGATCTCCTTCGACGGACTGCGCTCTGGCCAACCCGAAGGCTGCCGAGATCACCCCGTCGTCAGTGTTCCACACCGCCTCGTAGTACTTGTGTTCGTCTGAGCTGCCCGCCAACTCGGCGGTGGCGGCCAGCGCCATCTTGGGCGCCAACTCACCGGGAAAGGTGTCCAGCACCTCGCTGAAATGCTTGCTTGCCGAATCGTAGTCGCCGGTGAGCAGTTCTGAGACCGCGCGATACCACACCAGCCGCCATCGCCAACCGACCCGCTCGGCGAGGTCGTCGAGTTTACGGTTGGCTTTGGCGACATCGCCGAGGTCGAGTAACGCCCGCACCTCCATCAACGGCAGTTCGACAGACTGCGACAAGTCGATGTCCTCGGAATCCATTGCGCCGTGGCGGAATGCGCGCAGCGAATCCAGCGTCTGCACCGGTTGAGACAACACGGTCGCCTGCAGCAGCGGTGCGGCGACATCGGCGGAATCCACCAACGGCACCTGCAGCGCGGTGACGATCTCCTTGGCGGTCAGCTTCTCCGAATGCACCGCGCCGTCCAGGTAGACGTCGGTGTGGGCGACCAACAGGTCTTCCCCGAACGTCGAGCGACTGCGGGAGAAGATCGACGACAGGCCCGGCCGTCGTACACCGCTGTCCTGTGCGACCACCTCACGCAGCACTCCGGACAGCTGCCCGGACATTTCCTCGGCGCTGGCGAATCGCCGCCGCGGATCCGGATCGATCGCGCGCCGTAGCAACCGGCCGAATGAGTCGTATTTGACCAGTACCGGATCGTCTTCGGGAAGCCCGTCGACGTAACGGCCGCCGCGGGCACGCAGTTGCAGCGTCAGAGCCGCCAGCGTGCGACCGACGGTGTAGATGTCGCTGGCCACCGTCGGACCGGTCCGTACAATCTCGGGTGCCTGGTAACCCGGTGTGCCATAGAGGTAGCCGAACGAGTTGATCCGCGAGACGGCTCCCAGGTCGATCAGCTTGAGCTGCTCTTCGGTGAGCATGATGTTTTCCGGCTTCAGGTCGTTGTAGACCAGGCCGATGGAATGCAAATAGCTCAGTGCCGGAAGGATTTCCAGCACGTAGGCGATAGCTTCGGCGACGGGCAGTCGGTCGCCCTTACGACGATTGAGCGACTGTCCACCGACATACTCCATGACGATGTAACCGACGGGTTCGCCGTGGCGGTCGGTGTGCTCGACGAAGTTGAAGATCTGCACGATCGACGGGTGCACCACCTCGGCGAGGAACCGCCGTTCGGCCATGGCGATCGCTTGGGCTTCGGCGTCGCCGGAATGCACCAGGCCTTTGAGCACCACTGGGCGATCGTTGACGTTGCGGTCGAGCGCGAGGTACACCCAGCCCAGTCCGCCGTGCGCGATGCAGCCCTTGATCAGGTACTGGCCGGCTACGACGTCACCGGGATTCAGTTGCGGCAGGAATGAATACGGGCTTCCGCAATGCGGGCACCAGCCCTCCGACAGCGCATTGCCGTCCTTGCTGGATCGCCCCACCGGTTGTCCGCAGTTCCAGCAGAACCGTTTGGATTCCGGCACAACCGGATTGGGCATCAAGGCTTCGAGCGGATCGATGTCGGGCACCCGCGGAATCTCGACCAGACCACCGCCCAATCGCCGCATCGGGGCCCGCGGTGCCGTCTTCACCCGTTCCTGCGGCTCGGTGTCGATGATGTGCAGCGGGTCGTCATCGTCGTCATCGTCGAAGTCGGGCCGGAAGATCGCCTGAGTAGCCATCGGGCGGCTCAGTGCGGACGAGTCCACCGTCGCATCGACGGGCCGGGTGCCCGGGCCGGCTTCGCTGTCCTGCCCGCCGTAATCGGCGTCGTGGGTTTCCGGATTCACCGGTTGCTCGGCCATCAGTCCGAATACCTCGGACTCGGTGGGACCGGCGCTGGACCGAGCACCGTCAACCACTTGCGGTACAAGGTATTCCAGGTCCCGTCGCGGCGGATACGCTCCAGCGTGCCGTTGACGAACCGCACCAACCCGGTGTTGTCCAGCTCGACCCCGACGCCGTAGGGCTGGGTACCCATGTTGGGTCCGACCAGATGCAGGTAGGGGTCCTGGGAAACCAGCCCGGCCAGGATGGAGTCATCGGTGCTGACCGCATCGACTTGCCGCTGCTGCAGCGTCACCAGACAATCCGCCCAGTTCACCACCTCGACCACGATCGGCGGTGGCGCAATCTCGCGGATCCGGTGCAGTGACGTGGTGCCCTTGGCCACGCAGACCCGTTTACCGGACAGGTCGGCCGGTTTGGTGATCGGGGAGTCGCGCGGGGCCAGGATGCGTTGGGCGGCGTCGAGGTAGACGGTGGAGAAGTTGACTTGCTTACGCCGGTCGCAGGTGATGGTCATCGTCTTGGCGACGATGTCGACCTCCGCTTTCTGCAGGGCGGTGATCCGCTCGGCGGAGGACAGGATTCGATATTCGACCTGCGACGGGTTACCGAAGATGTCACGTGCCACCTCGCCGGCGACGTCGACGTCGAAGCCGACGATTTCACCGGTGATCGGGTCCCGGAAGCTGAACAGATTGCTTCCGATGTCCAGGCCGACGATCAGCCTGCCGCGAGCACGGATGGCGGCCACCGCGGCGTCAGCGTCGGCCGGGTTGTCGAACGGGCGCAGGCTGGCTGTGGGATTGCAGTCGTCGGCGGTCTTGTCCGGCTGCAAAGGCGGCTGCGGCGGCATCTCCTGCATACCGGCCGGGGTGGGCGGCGGCAGCGTCGGTGCCGGCGCCACGACCATGGCACCCGACTGACTGCACCCGGCCAATACCGTGGCGATCGCCAGCGCGGCGAAGCCGCGCGCAGCGGGTCGCCACCAGCTACCCATGCCCGCCGCCAAGGCGGTGCACAGGATCCGGAGCGGCCGCGTCCTCATCGGTACTCACTGAGCCGGGGCCACAACCCAAGGGCGACCGCGAGGGCCGCGCCCAAGCTGAGCACGATGCCGCCCACCGTGGCGCCGGAGAGTCCGCGGCGCGCGTTGAGGATGTCGTCGCGCAGTTCGTTGCGACTCTGGTCCATCGCCTTCACCAGCGCGTAGTCGAGCTTGTCGAACGCCGGCGTGGAATCGTCCTCGCCACTTCCCAGTGCCACCTGGGTGGCGGCCCGATAGTTACCGACCGAGATGTAGGAATTGATTCGGTCGTCCGCCCGCCGCCATTGGGTCAGCAGTTGAGCGGCGCCCTGCAAGTCACTCTTGTCGACGGCGTCGCGGCGTGAGAGGTATTCGTCGAGCTGCTTGTGCATGGCGTCGATGCGTTCGTAGAAGGACTGCTTGCGGACCTCTTCGTCCCCGCGCCGGATCAGTGACAGCGTCTCGTCGGCTCGTGCCTGCTGCGCACTGATGGACATGTTCGTAATGGTCTTCAGTGACTCTGCCGCAGTGTTTTTGGCGCTGCGGCTGCCGCTGGTGGAAATCGCGAGCGCGGTTCCCACCCATACCACCATAACGAGAATTCCGAGCGCACCGGCGACGAGACCAGGGTTGATCCGCCGTTTGGTGCGGCGGGCCAGCCAGCGGTGGGAAAACGCGCCGAAGATCGCCGTAGCGAGGACGACGAGGATCACCGGTGCCGGGATCTGCGTCGACGCGGTGGTTTCGTCATCCACCCGTTCCGATGTCTGGCGGTAGAGCTGCTGTGCGTCGGGCAGGATCGTCGACTGCATCAGCGAGGACGCCTCGGACAGATACGACGACCCGACCGGGTCACCGGCCCGGTTGTTGGTCCGCGCGATCTCGATCAGCCCGGTGTACACCGCCAGCTCGGCGTTGATCCGCCCGAGCAGTTGCACCAGCGGCTCATCGGTCAAACCGCTCGACGCTCTGGTCACTGCCACCGCCGCGTCGGTGATCGCCTGCTCGTAGCGCTGCCGGACGGTAGCCGGCTCGGCCCGGGCGATGAATGCGGTCGCGGAAGCGGCGTCGGCCACCGACAGTGTGGTGTAGAGCCGTCCGGCTGCGAACGCCAACGGCTCGGTGTGGCTCAATACCGTGGTGAGGGCATGCTGTCGCTGATTGATCGTGCTCGAGGTGGCGAATGCGCTGAGCCCGCCGAGGATCGCCAGGACGAGACCGATGGACAGGATGCGGCCCGGCGTCGTCGCGACGAACCACCAGCGAGGGTGGGCCGGTTCAATTGGCGATCGCGAACCCAGCGGTTCGGTCGACGGGTGCGCCAACTCAACGGTCACGTCTGCTCGGACCTCATCTTTCCGGCGTGCGTATTACGAACTGTATAAGCGAATTCTAAGAGCTAGTTTCCAAGATACGGGGACGCGCCGATGGTTTAGCCGACTCGGGCCGCCTTATCCTGAACGCGTGCGCGGCGACGGTGACGGATGGGTGGTGGCCGACACCGGCAACCATTATTGGGGCCGCCACGGCGCGGCCGGCCTATTGCTGCGAGCGCCGCGGCCCGACGGCACGCCGGCGGTGTTGCTGCAACACCGGGCGCCGTGGAGCCATCAGGGCGGAACGTGGGGTCTGCCGGGCGGTGCCCGCGACAGCCACGAGACCGCCGAGCAGGCCGCCGTGCGGGAGGCGCACGAGGAAGCCGGCCTGCCTAGCGAGCGGGTGCTGGTGCGGGCAACCGTGATCACCGCTGAGATTCTCGGAGCCGGCGGCACGCACTGGACCTATACGACCGTCGTCGCCGACGCGGGTGAGCTGTTGCCGACCGTGCCCAACCACGAGACCGCCGAGATGCGCTGGGTCGGCGAGGACGAGGTGGCCGAGCTTCCGCTGCACCCCGGGTTCGCGGCCAGTTGGCACCGACTGCGCACCGCGCCGGCGATCGTGCCGTTGAGCCCCGGCGACCAGCGTCGGCGCCATCTGCCGCGGACGGTCGAGATTGAGGAGGGGGTCTTCGTGTGGTGCACCGCCGGCCAAGAAGATCAGGCGCCGTCGCAGCTGGGCTCCCGGATCAGCTCGCTGCTGCAAGTGCCGAGCTGAGCTGCTCGGCTGCGGCCCGCGGATCCTCGGCGGCAGTGATCGCGCGTACCACGACGATTCGCCGCGCGCCTGCGTCCAGCACATCCGGTAGCCGGTCCGCGTCGATACCGCCGATGGCGAACCACGGTTTTTCGCACGCCAGCTCGGCGGTGGACCGCACCAGCGGGAGACCCGGCGCCGATCGTCCGGGTTTCGTGGGAGTCGGCCAACACGGCCCGACGCAGAAATAGTCGACGTCGTCGGTGATCGCCGAGGCGACTTGTTGACGGTCATGGGTGGACCGGCCGATCAGCGTATCGGGGCCGACGATGCCGCGCGCCATCCGCAGCGGCAGGTCATCTTGGCCCAGGTGCAGCACGGCGGCGCCGGCGGCGTGGGCGATGTCGGCGCGGTCGTTGACGGCCAGCAGGGCGCCGTGTCGGCGCACGGCATACGCCAGCACCTCCAGCGCAGCCAATTCGTCTCGCGCCTGCAGAGGGCCCAGCCGTTGCTCACCCGTCGAGCCTTTGTCGCGCAGCTGAATGATGTCCACCCCACCGGCCAGGGCGGCATCGGCGAATTCGGCCAGATCGCCTCGATCGCGACGCGCATCGGTGCACAGATACAGCCGGGCTTTGCCGAGCCGGGCGACACGTTGATGCACACCGCGACGCTAGCGACTAGCGTGGGGAGTCGACACGGGAGTCCCGGGAACGGGGTCTGAGAGTGGGCGCGCCTGCCCTTACCGTCACACCTGATCCGGATCATGCCGGCGAAGGGAGCGAAAATGCCCACAGGCTCGGGATCGCTGGCCGTCATCGGCGGCGGCGTCATCGGGCTGTCGGTCGCGCGCCGCGCGGCACAGGCGGGCTGGTCGGTGCGGGTACATCGTTCCGGGCAGCCCGGTGCGTCGTGGGTGGCCGCCGGCATGCTGGCGCCGCACAGCGAGGGCTGGCCGGGCGAAGAGCGATTGTTGCACCTGGGCATGGAATCGCTGCGGTTATGGCAGCAGGGCAGATTCACCGACGGCCTGCCCGCGCAGGTGATCACCGCGCGGGAGTCATTGGCGGTGGCCGTTGACCGCGCCGATCTGGCCGACCTGCGCACCGTCGCCGATTGGCTGAACGCGCAGGGCCACCCGGTGATCTGGGAATCGGCGGTTCGCGATGTGGAACCGATGCTGGCACAAGGCATTCGGTACGGCTTCCGGGCGCCCACCGAAATGGCAGTGGACAACCGCGCCCTGCTCGACGGACTGTCGGCGGCGTGCGATCGGCTCGGCATCGACTGGGACGGCCCGGTCGAGGACCTTGATGCCGTTCAGGCTGACGCGGTCGTGATCGCCAACGGTATCGACGCCCCGACCTTGTGGCCCGGTCTGCCGATTCGGCCGGTGAAAGGTGAAGTGCTGCGGCTGCGCTGGCGCGCGGGCTGTATGCCGTTACCGCAGAGGGTAATTCGGGCCCGGGTGCACGGGCGTCAGGTGTATGTGGTGCCGCGCACCGACGGCATAGTGGTGGGCGCCACGCAGTACGAGCACGGCCGCGACACCGCGCCGACGGTTTCCGGTGTCCGGGATCTGCTTGACGATGCGTGCACGGTGATGCCGGCGCTCGGCGAGTACGAGCTGGCGGAATGCGTCGCCGGTCTGCGTCCGATGACACCGGATAACCTGCCACTGGTGGGACGCTTGGATGCGCGGACGCTAATCGCCGCCGGCCACGGCCGATCCGGTTTCCTGCTGGCGCCGTGGACTGCCGAACAGATTGTGTCCGAACTCCTTCCGGTTGGAGCCCACCGATGATGATCACCGTCAACGCCGCACGACTCGAGGTCGACGACCAGACGACCGTCGCGGCGCTGCTGCAGTCGCTGGGCTATCCTGACCGCGGCATCGCGGTAGCAATCGATCAGGCCGTTCTACCGCGATCCGGTTGGACGGCAACGCTTTCCGATGGCGCACAACTCGAGGTGGTGACGGCGGTGCAGGGTGGCTGATGCCAAGCTGACGATCGCGGGCCGCACCTTCACCTCGCGGTTGATCATGGGCACCGGGGGCGCGGCCAACCTCGCTGTCCTGGAAGAAGCACTGATCGCATCGGGCACCGAGCTGACCACCGTCGCGATGCGCCGCGTCGATGCCGTGGGCGGCACGGGCATGCTTGACCTGTTGAGCCGACTGGGCATCACGCCGCTACCCAACACCGCAGGCTGCCGCAGCGCTGCCGAAGCGGTGCTCACGGCGCAACTAGCCCGCGAAGCGCTGGGGACCGAATGGGTCAAGCTGGAAGTGATCGCCGACGAACGCACACTACTGCCTGATTCCATCGAATTAGTCTGCGCCGCAGAACAATTGGTCGACGACGGGTTTGTGGTTCTGCCATACACCAACGATGATCCGGTACTGGCCAGACGATTGGAAGACACCGGCTGCGCGGCGGTGATGCCGCTCGGTTCACCGATCGGCACGGGTCTGGGAATTGCCAACCCGCACAACATCGAGATGATCGTCGCCCAAGCCGGTGTACCCGTTGTGCTCGACGCCGGTATCGGCACCGCAAGTGACGCGGCGCTGGCGATGGAGTTGGGATGTGACGCGGTGCTGTTGGCCACCGCGGTGACCCGCGC
Organism: uncultured Actinomycetota bacterium; assembly: GCA_963760095.1. Lineage (GTDB taxonomy): Bacteria > Actinomycetota > Actinomycetes > Mycobacteriales > Mycobacteriaceae > Mycobacterium. The sequence continues at coordinate 452,456 of CAVXBT010000001.1, forward strand.
TGCCGATCCGCCTGCCATGGCCGCGGCGATGGCAGGCGCCGTCACCGCCGGATATCTGGCCCGCCGCGCCGGGCGGATACCGAAACGGTTCTGGGCTCAAGCGTCGAGTCCGCCCGCATGACCGGGCGCTACGTGGCGCTGGGTAGTTCGATGGCGGCCGGTCCCGGTATTCGGCCGTCCGCTCCGGGCGCACCATTCGGCTCTGGTCGGTCGGCGCGCAACTACGCCCACCTCGTCGCCGAGCAGCAGCACCTCAACCTGGTCGACGTCACCTTTTCGGGAGCCACCACCGCCCACGTGCTGGCCGAGCGTCAGCGGAGTGCCCCGCCGCAGATCGAGGCGTTGGACGGTTCCGAGGAGCTGGTGACCATCACGATCGGCGGCAATGACGTTGGATACGTGCCGCTGCTGATGGCCGCTTCGCTGCCGGCCGTCGCTCGCCGGTTGCCCCTGCTCGGCGGTCGCCTGCACGATCTGCTCGACCGCGATGCACGCGAGCAAGCGCTCGCCGACATCGGCGACGCGCTGCAGGAGGTCGGCACCGCGGTGCGCCGGCGCTCACCGCGGGCCCGGGTGATCTTCGTCGACTACCTCACTCTTCTGCCGATAGACGGGATACCTGCTGCTCCGCTGTCCGCCGAGCACACCGACCTGGGTCGTTTCGTCGGCGCGGGTCTGGAGGAAGCCACCGCGGCGGCCGCAGACGCCACGGGCTGTGAGCTGGTGCGCGCTGGCCACGCCAGCCGGGACCACCACGCTTGGTCAACGGACCCGTGGACGGTGGCGGCGGGTTGGCCACTGCCGTGGCGCCCGGCGCCGTTTCATCCCAACGCTGCAGGTATGCGCGCGGTGGCCGGCCTGATTCTGGAGCATGCCGCCAGAAACTGATTAGTTTCCTTGCGCCTGGGTAAATCTAACGAGGCCATGCAAGGAAGCGCTGCCGAGGCATTGATTCCGTCGACTAGACAGCAGTCGACGACAAGACAGTAGAGGACACGTGCACCGTCGCGGCTACGACCATACGGCGCTCTTTTACCATTCGGAGCGCGAGTACGTTGACTGGCTGGTGCAGTTCATCTCCGAGGGGTTGGATCAGCAGCATCCGGTGTTGCTCGCTGTGCCGGGGGACAGACTGGCGTCGCTGCGCAGGGCGTTGGGAGATGCGGCCGCCGACGTGACGATGGCCGACATCACCGAGTTCGGCCGCAACCCCGGGCGGATCATCGCTCAGCAATTGGCGTTCGTCGAGCGCCACCCGGACCAGCATGTTCGCATCATCACCGAACCGGCCTGGGCGGGGCGAAGTGCGCATGAATATCTCGCGTGCACGCAGCACGAGGCACTGGCCAACATCGCTTTCGACGGCGCCGACATCACAGGTCTCTGCCCCTACGACGCGTCGTGCCTGGACGAAAGCGTGCTTGACGGCGTCCGGCTTACGCATCCGGAGATCTGGCTGGGCGGATCGCGACGACATTGCCCCGAATACGCAGTCGAGGCCGCGCTCGACCACTGCAACCAACCGTTGGAGACCAGCGCGGCTGCGGTCACACATACCGTCGATGCGCCGGCTGATCTGGCCGGCGCCCGCAAGTGTGGTCAGCGCTACGGCCGGCTGCTGGGGATGTCCGCCGACCGAGTCGCCGACCTCTTGTTGGTCGCCACCGAGTTGGCGACCAACAGCCTGAACCACGCCGGGGGTGGATGCCAGCTGGCGTTCTGGTACGAGGGCGGATACGTGGTCTGCGAGGCCCGCGACATGGGCCACTGGGCAGACCCGCTGGCCGGACGTCGCCCGCCCGCCTCAGCCGGCTCAGGTCCGTATGGGCTGTTTGTGGTCAACGCCATCGCGGACTTGTTGCGCACCTACACGACCCCGGACGGCACGACGATCCACGCCTACCTTCGGCACGAGGATTCTGCCGAAGCTGCTTGTTGACGGGCCCACATGCTGCGTGACGTTCACCGCCGCGGTCTAACCTGGGGCGCGATGGTTAACAAATCAACGCCCATGCTTACCGTCGTCGCGGTCCTGATGTTGGCAACCGGTGGGTGTGCGTCGTCCGACAGCGCAAACTCACTGAAGCCGGTATCGGCTCCCGACTTCGCCGCGGCCCTGCACGGGCGGGTCACCGTTGACGCGATGATGGCGCATCTGACGAAGCTGTCGGACATCGCCAAGGCCAACGGCAACACCCGCGCGGTCGGCACTCCCGGCTACGACGCCAGCGTCGACTACGTGGTGGGTAAGTTGCGGGACAAGGGTTTTGAGGTTCAAACTCTGCAGTTCGACGCGCGTGTTTTTCACTCCGACCCCGGGTCGGTGACGGTCGCCGACAAGAAGTTCGAGGCGCGGGCGCTGGAGTACAGCCCCGCCACCCCGCCGGTCGGTGTGACGGGTCCGCTGGTTTCGGTCCCGGTCGACGCAAGCCCGGGCTGCAACGCCTCCGACTACGACAACCTGCCGGTCAACGGCGCGGTGGTGCTGGTGGATCGCGGCACCTGCCCGTTCACGCAGAAGGAGGCCGCCGCCGCGCAGCGCGGCGCCGTTGCGGTCGTCGTGGCCGACAACGTCGTCGAGGAGCAGATGGGCGGCACACTGGGCGAGACCACCGACGTCAAGATTCCGGTTGTCAGTGTGACCAAAGCCGATGGCGCGCTGCTGCGCACCACCGTCGGGCCTGCGACGGTGCAACTCGCCGCGGAGACCAAGGCCGTGCAAGCCCGCAACGTGATCGCGCAAACCAAGACCGGCTCGACCAGCGACGTGGTGATGTCCGGGGCGCACCTCGACAGCGTGCCCGAGGGGCCGGGCATCAACGACAACGGTTCTGGGGTGGCCGCGGTTCTGGAGACCGCCCTGCAACTGGGCAGCTCACCGGGAATCCACAACGCGGTGCGATTCGGCTTCTGGGGCGCCGAGGAACTCGGGCTGATCGGATCGCGCAAGTACGTGCAGTCGCTGGATATCAACGCGCTCAAAGACATTGCGCTGTACATGAACTTCGACATGCTCGCGTCGCCGAACCCGGGCTACTTCACCTATGACGGGGATCAGTCGTTAGCGGCCGACAAGCGGGGTGATCCGGTGGTGCCGGAGGGCTCTGCCGGCATCGAGCGTTCGTTGGTCGCCTATCTGCACTCGGCCGGCAAGACCGCGGAGGACACCTCGTTCGACGGCCGGTCCGACTACGACGGGTTCACCGCGGCGGGTATTCCGTCGGGCGGCTTGTTCTCCGGTGCCGAGAACAAGAAGACCGACGAGGAGGCGAAGCTGTGGGGTGGTGCCGCGGACCAGCCGTTCGATCCCAACTACCACAAGAGCACTGACACTTTGGATCACATCGACCGGACCGAGCTTGGCATCAACGGTGGCGGTGTCGCTTATGTGACCGGTCTCTACGCCCAGGATCTCGCCGGCCGCAACGGTATTCCGATTCGCGAGGACCGCACCCGTCACGCGCTGACCAAGTAACGCCTGCTACAGCCCGGGCAGGCAGATCGGAGCTCCGTAGCAGGGCGGCGGACCATGCGGCGGTGGAGTAGGTCCGTCGAAGACGAACTCGCCGACGTTGCCCATCCCGCCGACGGGGACCCAGAACCAGGTGTGGCAGACATTGGTGTCCCAGTGGACGTCTGCCTCCGGTAAGGGTTGTCTCGGACACCACTGATGCGGTTGCGAGAAGTTGTCCGTGGGGAATGGGCTGGCCTGGGCGGTGGCAGTGGCCCACCCCAGGCCTGCGACCGCGACGCCGCCTGACAGCAGTGCTGCCGCGATGACCCGATTCGGGATGCGGGTGATGTTCATGGTGCTTCCTCTGCTCAATGCGTCGGGGTTTGCCGACGGCATCACGTTAGGCAGCGGCGTTGAATGGATCCTTAACGACTCGTTGGCTAGTCACCGGTGCGCACAAACTTGTCCTCGAAATCGCCTCCGCTGCAGGCACTTCCGGTCGATATATTTTGGCCGTGTCCGGTGAGCACCGGAATCGGGTCCTGTAAGTCGGCAGGTAGCGGGTACTCGGCGGTGATTTTCAAATTCGTCATGCCGCCGAGATTGCACGGAACGGTGCCCTCGTCGTCGCGCGTCCACTTTCCGTCCCCGAATACCAATGGCACCACCCCGTCGGGTGCATGGAACAGGCTCATACAGCGCTCGCCGGAGCGAAGACATTCCGTACGCACGACGACATCGTCTTGCCCTGGTGCGGAATTGCCGTTCGAGTAGGTGATCGCCTCGTGGTAGCGGCCGTGCAGCGTTGCTGCGGGAGAAGCCGCCCGCGGTGGTAAGGCGGACGGGTCGGGAACTGTGGCGATGTCGGCATCACCGGTGCGGGTGAAGGTCACGGTTCGCTTAGCGGTGCTGCAGCTGTTCGTGGTTGACCTGGTGGTGTCCCCGGACAGAGTCCCGTCAGGCTGCGGTTGCAGGGTGAACACCACCCAGACTTCGACGGGAGCGTTATTACACTGCGTTGAGCCAAGACCCACGGCAACCCAGCTACCGCCAATCTCATCGAACACTAAATTCGAGACGAGGACGATTCCGCTACCGCCTGTGTACGACGCGGTCGCCACACAGCCTCCGGCGCCGCACGCGGACCGCACGGCCCACGTGGCGGTCATCGGTGGAGCACCAGCGGCGGGCTTACCCTCGAGATCTGTGCCCGGTCCATAGTCTGCCCGGTAGGTTCCGGTGAATGTATGAGCGCTGGCCGCCGCGGTGACCGACTTCGCGTCGCCGGCCCGATTGCGGTGCTGGACAAGCTTTACGCCTGCGAATACACCGCCGGTGGCGATGAGCACCGCGACGAGCGTCAGCACCGCAATCAACGGCCGCCGCGAAATCCGCCGCGTGACGGTGATGAGGGTGGAGGCAGGCGCATTCGGGCTTGGCGGCGGTGGCGTTAGGGGTCGGTCGACGACGCTGGCGGGCGGCGAGCCGAGGGCGTGAGTCACTTCGGTCAAAGCGCCACGATTCAGGCCTGGCAACAGCACAGCGCTGCGCCGGCGTCTGTTCCGGCGTCTCCACTGCCGGCAGCACCGACGTCGCAGCGACTGCAGGAGCTCGAGAACCTGCGCGCAAGCGGCGCCATCTCTGACGTCGAATACGCTGCGGAGCGTACCCGGATCATCTCCGGCGTGTGAACCGCACTGCGGCTCAACCGATCTCGGCCACCCTCGGCATCAGCTCGTCCCCGAAGCGCTTCACGAAGCCTTCGGGGTCTGGCGTGCCCGGAACCGGGCCGATGTTGATCGCCTGGACGCCCAGCTCCGCGAAGCCCTCGATCGTCTTGAGGTACCCATCGACATCGCCGAACGGATCGCCGAAAAAGCCCACTGTTTTCTGGATCTCGTTGATGTCGCGACCCACGGTGTCGCAATGACGTTGCAGCACGTCGAGTTTATGGGTAAGTATGTCAAGCTCGGAATCGGTGCTGTTCCACACATCGGCGTACTGCGCGACCAATTTCAGTGTCTTCTTCTCACCCCCGCCGCCGATCAGAATCGGCGGGCGGCGAATCGGTTGGGGTTCGCAGATCGTCTCGGCCAGCTGGTAGTGCTTGCCGTCGTAATAGCCGTCATTGTCACTCCACATCTGCAGACAGATCTGCAGCGTCTCTTCGAGCATCTCGAACCGCTCGCGCACCGGCGGGTAAGGAACGCCAAGGGCGACGTGCTCACGCTCGTACCAGGCGGCTCCTATACCCAACATCGACCGGCCCTGCGAGAGCACGTCGAGCGTCGTCACCGTCTTGGCCAGCAGGCCGGGATGGCGATACGTGACCCCGGTGACCAGCAACGCCAGGGTGATACGGGTCGTTCTGCCCGCCAGATAGCCCAGCGTCGTGTAGCCCTCCAAGAACGGATCCTCAGCGCGTCCAACGGCTTCCATCTGGAAGAAGTGATCCGCCAGGGTGAACATCGACGCGCCGATGTCCTCGGCCGCGATGGCGGTCGACAGCAGTGTCGGGGCCAACTGGGCGGAGTCGCCCGGTAAAAAGTCGATGAAGTGTATGCCCACGTCCATTGGTAGATCCTTTCGCTAATCGGTCAAGCGCTGAAGCAGGGATAACGCGTCGTTGATGACGCGACGTTCCCGCTCCGTGTAGTGCTCCTGCATGGCACGGGCCAGCCATTCCTCGCGGATCTGATGGTCGTTTTCTGCGCGCCGCCGCCCGCTGGCCGTCAACGAAATCAGTTGGCGTCGACCGTCGTCGGGGTCCGGCGCGCGCCGGATGAGCCCGTGCCGGTCGAGTCCGGCCAGGATGGTGGCCATCGACTGCGGCCGTACTCGTTCGGCGGCGGCCAACGCGCTGGCCGACGATGCGCCCTCTTTCCACAGCCGGGTGAGCACCGCGGTTTGCGAGGGCGTCAGACCACCGCCGGTCGCGACGTCCTTGAGTTGGCGACGAAGTCGGCTGAACATCACCCGCAGATCTCGGGCGGCCAGTCCTGCCGACTCGCTGATCCCGTCCACCTCACCCAGTCTAAACTAGACAGGTAAAACTGTCCAGTTCAAACTGAATAAATTCAAGACAGCGAGTATCCACGGCGTGCGTCGCAGACTGATGAACTTAGCCTTTTTGGGACTGCCGGATGGCATTCCCGCCCAGGTAGGCGAGGTATCCGATCAACCCGACAGTGGCCAGGCTGCGGGTTTGCCGGCTGCTGAAGCCCAGTCCCAACACGGCTTCGATGCTGCCGTTGGTGTAGACGTGCTGACGGGTGTTGCGGGGGAACGCCGATTTGGTGATCGGTTCGAACATCCGAGGACTGGTGAAGTGGGCCAGTCCGGCTCCGGCCAATGCCAGACCGGAGTAGCGGGCCACACGGTTGCTTTTGCGAGACATGGTTTCTTCAGTCTTCCTTAGCTGATTGCGTAGTCGCTCAGCGGGAAATTCGACGCTTCCGCGATTGCTGTCGAGGTGGCCATCGGGCGCAACAGCGCCGGTTCTCCGCGCGGACTGAAATAGTAGGAACGTGACGTGGCGCAGTTACCGAGCGTCCACAATGAATCGCCCAGCAGTTCGGTCATTCGCTCCAAATAGCGCGCATTGGCGTCCTCAGTCACTTCGAAAGTGTCCGCGCCCCGACGCTTGAGCTCAGTGAAAAGCCTTTCCATCAAACGCATCTGGTACTCCATGGTGTTGAAGAAGTTCAACCCCAAGAAGGCGAACGGGCTGGCCAAGCTGAGGTAGTTCGGGAAGTAAGGCATCGACACGCCCTGATACGCCTGGAATCGCGTGTCCCGCCACCACTTTCCGAGGTTGCGGCCCTCGCGTCCGATCACTTCGATAGCCGGGAAGTTGGCCTCCCACAGGTCGAATCCGGTGGCCAGCACCAGCGTATCGATGTGGGTCTTCGAGCCGTCGGCATTGACGATGCCATCGGCCTCGACGCGCTCGATTCCGTCTGCCTGCAGATGGACGTGCGGTTTGGCGAAGCTGCGGAAATAGGTGTTGGAGAAAGTTGGCCGCTTACACCCGATGTCGTAATCGGGGGTGAGCTTGCGGCGCAACTCTTTGTCACGGATCGCCAGGAACTGGTTGATCTTGCACAAGTCCATCGCGGAGATGTTGAGCCGCCGGAACAGCGGAACGCGGTATCGGACGACCCCGACGGTGATCATCAATTCGTAGATGGTGTCGGTGATCGTCCGGATCAGTCGCTGTGTCCACGGCATCCGGGAGAAGAGCCGCTTGGCCCGATCCGAGAATCGCAGGTCGATCTTTGGTGCAACCCAGATCGGGGTGCGCTGGTAGACGGTGAGATCGGCGGCCCCATCAGCGAGTTGCGGGATCAGCTGTACCGCGGTTGCACCGGTCCCGATGATCCCGATCCGGCGGCCGGCCGGGTCGAAGTCGTCGTCCCACTCGGTGGTATGGATGACCTTGCCCTCGAACGTGGTGATCCCCGGTATGTCGGGTGCCTTCGGTTGGGAGAGGAACCCGGTTGCGGTGATCAGGTAGCGGGCCGACAACACGTCGCCACCGGACAACGCCACCTGCCAGCGGCGGGTCTCGTCGTCCCAGCGGGCGCTTTCCACGACGGTGCCGAACCGCATGTGCCTGCGCACGTCGTACTTGTCGGCCACCCGCGCGGCGTACTGTTTGATCTCCGGACCTGGGGTGAACAGCCGCGACCAGTTTGGGTTCGGTTCGAAGACATACGAATACGTCGTGGTGGGGACATCGACGGCCAGGCCCGGATAGTGGTTTACGTGCCAGGTTCCGCCGAGGTCATCCTCCCGATCGAGGATGACGAAGTCGTCGATACCCAGGCGCTTGAGTTGGACTGCCGCGCCGATACCGCCAAAGCCGGCCCCGACGATGAGGACCTCGAAGTGCTCCGAACTCATGGGAAGACAATATAGCCGGTACCCCTGGTACTGGTAATCCTCGGGGCCCTAGCTGGACTCGATTTTCCTCGTTACCTCATCGTCGGCGGCGGGGTTCGCGGCGTGCAGTGCCGCGTTGTCGTCTTCGAGGTCAAGGATGCGGCCGATGCCGGCGAGGTTGACACCGGCGGCCACCAGTTCGCTGATGCGCTGAAGGCGACCCAGGTCGTTGGCGCTGTAGCGGCGGGTACCGCCGTCACTGCGAATCGGGTTGAGCAGGCCATGGCGCTCGTAGAGGCGCAGCGATTGCACCGGGATGCCGGAAAGTTCCGCGGCAACGGAGATTCCATACACACCCCGGCTCGCGGCCGGCAGGTCGGGGTTATCGGTTCGATCGGTCATGTAACAGTCATCCTTGGCTACGGCTACAGGAAACCTTTATATCACAGTTGCGACTTAGTCTGCCTAGTGCTATAAAAAACCTGTGCTGGAAGGCACAGGTTATGGATGACATCTTACAGAGGATTGGAGAGTCAGGTGACCACCATGCTGATGCGTACCGACCCATTCCGCGAGCTGGACCGTTTCGCCCAGCAGGTGCTGGGCACCGCCGCCCGCCCGGCGGTGATGCCGATGGACGCGTGGCGTGAAGGCGACGCGTTCTTTGTCGAGTTCGACCTCCCAGGCATCGACCAGAACTCGTTGGACATCGACATCGAGCGCAACGTGGTGACCGTGCGCGCCGAGCGCGCGGCGGTCGATCCGAACCGCGAGATGCTGGCGACCGAGCGGCCACGCGGGGTTTTCAGCCGCCAGCTCATTCTCGGCGACAACCTCGACACCGAGCGCATCGAGGCCACGTACCAAGAGGGCGTGCTCAAGCTACATGTTCCGGTGGCCGAAAAGGCCAAGCCGCGCAAGATCGCGATCGGTCGCGGCAATGGGCACGAAGCCCTCAAGCGCGAGGTGATCGACGCCTGATCGCCCGGTGGGCGGCAGTTCGGCAAAGCGTCGTGCTGCCGCCCCACCGACGCCGCCGGGGCAGACGGGGAAGTTGTCGAGGTGTTTGTGAGGAGGTTGCTATGCCGTCCCGCTCGCGTATCGATCCGCCAGGCGTCTTCGCGTCGTTGGCTGACATCGTCCGTGAAGGTTCGACCCCGAAAGAGATGTACGCCGCTATATGTGTGGCAGCGACATTGACGATTCCCGGATGCGACCATGCCAGCCTGATGCTCCGCCGTGACGGCGTCTTCAGGACAGCGGCTGTCAGCGACGCCATCGCGCGCGAAATCGACAAGCTCGAGTTGGCGCTGCGCAGTGGTCCGTGCCTCGATGCCATCGAGCAGTGCACGGCTCAAATCGAATCGGATCTGACCTCGGGCAGTCGATGGCCGGCTCTGGCGGCCCGCGTGGTCGCTGAAACGCCGGTGCGCGGCACTATGAGTATTCAGCTGCCGGTAGACCGGGCCCAGGCCGGTGCGCTCAACCTGTTCTCCGACACTCCCAACGCTTTCGACAACACATCGGTCCAGCATGCCCTCGTCTTGGGCGCGTTCGCCTCGCTTGCTACCAATGCCGCGGCGCAAGGCGAAGACGCGGCCGCGCTGCGACGCGGGCTCGCCAGCAGTCGCGCGATCGGCAAGGCCGTCGGCATGCTGATGGTGCTCAATGACGTATCCGACGACGACGCCTTCGACATCCTCCGCCGAACGTCGCAGGAGACCAACGTCAAGGTGGCCGATGTCGCGGCTGACTTCGTTCGACGGCGCAGCGATGGCGCGTCCCGCAAAGGCGCCTGAATCAGTCGCGGCCGAGCAGTCGCAATGCCGCCGCGACCGCTAATCCGGGCACGTCGAGCGTTTTGGAGCCTAAGTCGTGCCGCGCGCCGGCGATCTCAACGATCTGGGTGGGTGCGGGTATCAGTGCGGCCGCGTTGCGAACCTCGGCGAGCGTGCCGAAGGGATCCGACGAGCCGTGGGTGAACACCGTCGGCACCGCGATGTCCGGCAGGTGTTCGGTGCGGGCGCGTTCGGGCTTGCCTGGCGGATGCACCGGGTAGGAGAACAGCGTCAGCACGTCGGCCCGTGCTTCTTTGGCGGCCACCACCATCGACGTCTGCCGACCGCCGTAGGAATGACCGCCCGCGATCAGCGGGCCGTGGGCCAGTTCGCGGCACACGGCGATCGCTTCCACGATGCCGGCGCGGTCACTGGTCGCCGAATTCGACGGCGGGCCCTTGGGCCTTCGCCGCCGGTACGGCAGGTTGTAGCGGACGGCAAGCCAGCCACGCCGGGCCCACTCATCGCAAAGTCTTTGCAGCAGTGCGGATTCCCTGTCGCCGCCAGCGCCGTGGGTCAATACGACCACACCGGATGCGGTGCCGGCAGGTTGGTGGGCGATGCCGGCAATCGCGTCGAGACTCATGACAACCTGAACAACGGAGACACCGGGCCGTGGCCGTGCCCGAGTGGATATGCGGCACGCAGACATTCGGTGACCCAGCCCTTGGCGAAGTAGACGGCGTCGGGCACGGTGTAGCCGTGAGCCAGCGCGCAGGCCGCCGCAGCGGCCAGCGTGTCGCCTGCGCCGTGGTCGTGGGTGGTATCCACCCGCGGCGACGCGAAATCGTGAAACTCGTTGCCGTCGAACAACAAATCGGTACTGCTGGCAGACCCGCGCAGATGCCCGCCTTTGATCAGTGCCCATTTCGGTCCCAGCGCGTGCAGGGCGCGGGCCGCGTCGGCCTGTGTTGTCGAGTCGACGACGTCGATGTCCACCAGTAGTCGCACCTCATGCAGGTTGGGCGTCACCAACGTCGCCAGCGGAAACAACTCGGCGCAAAGAGATTTCAGTGCACTGCGGTCCAGCAGTGGATCACCGTGCATCGACGCGCACACCGGATCGACCACCAGCGGCACGCCCGCCCCGTGGTCGCGCCAACTCTGCGCGACCGCCTCGATGATCTCCGTCGACGCGAGCATCCCGGTCTTTGCGGCTTGCAGCCCGACATCGTGACAGACGACGTCGATCTGGGCGGCGACGACGCGGCCGGGGACTTTGTGAAAATCCTTCACACCCAACGTGTCCTGGACTGTCACCGCCGTCACCGCGCACAGTGCGTGCACACCCAGCAGGGTGCAGGTGCGAAGGTCGGCCTGCATACCGGCGCCGCCGCCGGAGTCCGATCCGGCGATCGTCAGCAGCCGCAGCGGCGTCGCACCGCGCGGCGCCAGCGGAAGGTAACTCACTGTGCGATCGGCAGATACACCCGGTTGCCGTGCTCGGCGAACTCGACCGACTTCTCCGCCATGGCCGCCTCGATGGCTTCCTCGCTGTCGAGTCCGTGTTTGGCGGCGTATTCGCGGACGTCCTGGGTGATGCGCATCGAGCAGAACTTCGGTCCGCACATCGAGCAGAAGTGGGCGGTCTTGGCCGGTTCGGCCGGCAGGGTCTCGTCGTGGAACTCCTTTGCGGTGTCCGGATCCAGCGATAAGGCGAACTGGTCGTTCCAGCGGAACTCGAATCGCGCCGTCGACAGCGCGTTGTCGCGATCCTGCGCATGCGGATGGCCTTTGGCCAAGTCCGCCGAGTGAGCGGCGATCTTGTAGGCGATCACGCCGTCCTTGACGTCTTTGCGGTCCGGCAGGCCGAGGTGTTCCTTCGGGGTGACGTAGCACAGCATCGCGGTGCCGGCCTGAGCGATGATGGCCGCGCCGATCGCCGACGTGATGTGGTCGTAGGCCGGTGCGATGTCGGTGGCCAGTGGCCCTAGCGTGTAGAACGGGGCCTCCTCGCACAACTCCTCTTCCAGTCGCACGTTCTCGACGATCTTGTGCATCGGGACATGCCCCGGGCCTTCGATCATCACCTGTACACCATGGGATTTCGAGATCTTGGTGAGCTCGCCCAGGGTGCGAAGTTCGGCGAACTGCGCGGCGTCGTTGGCGTCGGCGATCGATCCGGGGCGTAGCCCATCGCCGAGTGAGAACGTCACGTCGTAGCGGGCGAAGATCTCGCACAGCTCGTCAAAGTTGGTGTACAGGAACGACTCCTGATGGTGTGCCAGACACCAGGCGGCCATGATGGAGCCGCCGCGGGACACGATGCCGGTGACTCGCTTGGCGGTCAGCGGCACATAGCGCAGCAACACCCCGGCGTGCACCGTCATGTAGTCCACACCCTGCTCGCACTGCTCGATCACCGTGTCGCGGTAGATCTCCCACGTCAGCAGGGTCGGGTCGCCGTTGACTTTCTCCAGTGCCTGATAGATCGGCACCGTGCCTACCGGCACCGGTGAATTACGCAGAATCCACTCCCGGGTGGCGTGGATGTCCTTGCCAGTCGACAGATCCATGATGGTGTCCGCACCCCAGCGGGTGGCCCAGACCATCTTGTCGACCTCTTCGGCGATCGAGGACGTCACCGCCGAGTTGCCGATATTGGCGTTGACCTTCACCGCGAAGGCTTTGCCGATGACCATCGGCTCGCTCTCGGGGTGGTTGTGGTTGGCCGGGATCACCGCGCGGCCGCGGGCAACCTCGTCGCGAACCAATTCGGCCGGCATCTGCTCGCGGGTGGCGATGAAGGCCATCTCGGCGGTGATTTCACCAGCGCGGGCCCGCTGCAGCTGGGTGCCGCGATCGCGGACCACACCGGCGCGCGGCGCCAGTCCGACGCTCACGTCGATCACCGCGTCGGGGTCGGTGTAGGGGCCGGAGGTGTCGTAAAGGTCGAGGTGTTCGCCGTTGGACAGATTCACCCGCCGAAACGGCACTTTGGCGGCCGATTCTCCGGGGGAAATCTCGAGGTTTCGGTAGACCTTGCTGCTGCCGGCGATGGCGCCGGTGGTCACGGACGGTTCGACTACTAGATCGGTCATGGTGGTATCTCCCTACGTCGGCATTACCCGGTCAGGTTCGTACGGTCGACGGCCCCGAGCCGTCCTCTCAGCGCACCGGGCGTGCGCTCCCGCGTTGACATGCGCTACCCACGCTAGCGCAGCCGGACGCCGCTGCGCAGGTGCGAAGGAATTCGCGGTTCCATCCGTGTGAGCCGAAGCGATCAAGCGCATCCGAATCGGTGGGCAAGCTGCGTCATCGATGGAAAGATGTTCAGGGTGCGGGAGGTCGCCGAAACAACCGTTGGGGCCGATGTCTGGCTTGCCCGATGGCCGGAGGCCGTTGGCGACAGCGTGGGCGTGGGCGCCTTCCGATTCTGGTTCGTCGGCCAACGCTGGGAATGGTCCGACGAGCTGGCCCGGATGCACGGCTACGAACCCGGAACTGTAGAGCCGACGACGCAGCTGCTGCTATCGCACAAGCATCCCGACGACCGCGGTCACGTTCAGGACTTACTTGACCGGGCGCTCCATTCCAGGAGCTCGTTTTCCGGCCGACACCGCTTCATTGACACGTCCGGCACAGTGCACGACGCGATGGTGGTGGCCGATCGGATGTATGACGACACGGGCGCGGTGGTGGGAACCGCCGGTTACTACCTCGACTTGACCTCGACCTTCGTCGAGACCCGGCAGGTGGCCCTCGATGAGGCCCTGCCCGACCTGTTCGAGGCGCGTGCCGTCATCGAGCAGGCCAAAGGACTTCTGACTGCCGTCTACCGGGTCAGCCCCGAGCAGGCCTTCGGCCTGCTGCGGTGGCGATCACAGGAGACCAACACCAAGCTGCGCTTGCTGGCGAAGCAGCTCATCGACGAAATCGTCACGCTGCCACCGGTATCGGCGGAGGTGCAAAGCGCATTCGACCATCTTCTGCTGACGGTGCACCAGCGTATTCCGGGTGAACCCACCGCGTAACCGCGCTGCCGGTTAGGCTCGATACATCGATGGAAGGCAAGTTCGGTAGGACTTTGTAAATTTTGCATCCAGCGGTCTGGAACGGGACCCGTGGTCCCAGGCTGAAGAATTGAGTGCACCGAAGCGGGTGAAGGCGATGGATCTGTTGGTGGTCGACTCTGAGATTCGACCGGACGCTGTGCTGGTGTATGCCAAGGGCGAGGTTGACTCCAGCACCGCAGGTCAGCTCAGGTCTGGGTTGGAGGCGGCACTCCAGCAGGCCGAAAGCCAAGAGTCCCGATTGCTCATTGTCGATTTGCAGGGCGTGACTTATTTCGGCAGCGCCGGCCTCAACGCCGTGCTCGATTGCCACAAGCAAGGTTCGGACGCCGGGACGTCGGTCCGGCTGGTTGCCGACAACGGGCTGGTGGTCCGTCCGATCGAGGTGACGAACCTGGACAGCCTGCTTGAGCTGTACCCCACGTTGCCGGATGCACTGGAAGGCCGTGATTCCGAGCAGGGGTCGTGAGCGGGCAGCAACGCCGCGGCTGGCCACGCGAACCAAAGGCGCTGCCGCCTGACCTTGCCGCGGCCGTTGCGCTCGGCGGGAGTATGGGCCGGCTGTTCGCCGAGTTCGACTGGCTGTCGCATCCGTTGGGCCCGCCGCAGTCGTGGCCGGCCGAACTGCGGTCGGCGGTCGCGGTGGTGTTGACGTCGCGTTTTCCGATCGTGTTGTGGCTCGGCGCCGAGGACCTCTTCCTGATCTACAACGACGCCTACATCCAGATCCTCGGTGACAGGCACCCGGAGGCGCTGGGTCAGCGCGGGCAGTACGCCTGGTGGGATATCTGGCAACCCATCAGCCCGATGCTCGCCAGTGTCATCGCCACCGGCGAAGCAACCTGGTCGCGCGATTTGATGCTGCCGATGCTGACCGCGGGGCGCCGCCGGGAGCGGTACTTCACCTTCACATACAGCCCGCTGATCGGTGACGACGGCAAGACCTACGGGATCTTTTGTCCGTCGTTCGAAACCACCGAAGGCGTGCTGAGCGAGCGGCGGCTGCACCTGCTCAACGCGGTGGCATCAGCTGTCATGGACACCAACGCAATTGACGACGCGGCGAATGCAACCGTTGCAGCGTGCGCCGACCAGCCCGCCGACGTACCGTTCGTCGCCGCTTACATCGGTGATCCCGCGACGGGCGACGCCACGCTGCGTGCGGCGACGCCCTCGGTGCTGCCCTTGTTGCCACCGACGCTGGCCAAGTTGACCAAGTCGAAGGCGGTGCCGCGGACGCGCTCGGAGATTCAGGTCATCGACGACGTCGCGGCGATGATCGACGGAATGCACGAGGTATTGGCGAGCGACTGTCCCGACCAGGCGCTGCTGCTGCCGCTCGGCGAGGGCCCGGCCGCAGGGGCTCTGCTGGTCGGAACCAATCCGCGTTGCCCGCTGGATGACCAGTACATCGGCTTTTGCCAGTTGCTCGCCGATCAGCTGTCCTCGGCGATGGCCTCCGCGGTGTCCTACGAGCAGCAGCGGCAGCGGGCGGATGCGCTGGCCGAACTGGACAGCGCAAAGACGGCGTTCCTGACCAATGTGAGCCACGAGTTTCGCACTCCGCTCACATTGCTGCTGGGACCGCTCGACGATGTGCTGTCGGAGAGCGGGCCGGACAGCGCGTTGGCGAATCGGCTGAGCGCAGCACGGCGTAACGCCGGCCGCCTGCAACGACTGGTGGACTCGTTGCTGGATTTCTCCCGGATAGAAGCCGGTCGTGCGACACCCAGCCTGGTGTGCACCGATATCGGCGCGCTCACGTCGAACATCGCCTCGTCGTTCTCTGAACTGTGCCAACGGGCGGGGCTCGAGCTGGTGCTGGACTGCCAGTCAGCGGTGGCCGACGTCGATCCGGGCATGTGGGAAACCATCATGCTCAACCTGCTGTCCAACGCGGTGAAATACACCATGGCGGGCTCGATCACCGTCGCCGTACGCAGCGATTCGGCGTTCTGCCGCATCGTGATTCGCGACACCGGTGTCGGCATCGCCGAGGCGGACCTGAAACGGCTGGGCGAGCGTTTCTTCCGCGCGGACAGCGCGCACGGCCGCAGCGTCGAAGGCACCGGAATCGGTTTGTCGCTGGTGTGCGGGCTCATCGAGCTGCAGCGCGGCACCGTCGCGTTCACCAGTGAACTTGGGCGAGGCACCGCGGTCACCATTCGGTTGCCCCGATCGGTGGGCGGTAAACCCGTCGAGCATTCACCCGCCGGCCTGCTGGACAACCCGTACGTCGTGGAGGCAGACCAGTGGGTGACATCGCGGCCGACGTCAGAAGAAGACGCGGCGCCGGTGGCCGACGATCGTGATTTGGTGTTGATCGCCGATGACAACGCCGATATGCGAGCGCATTTGGACCGCGTGCTGTCGGCTCATTGGCGAACGGTCCTCGTTGCCGACGGGCAAGAGGGCATCGAAACCGCCAGCACGCTTCGCCCGGATGCCGTCGTGACCGATGTGATGATGCCGCGGCTGGACGGCTTTGAATTCATCGCCGCCATTCGCGCCGACCCGGCGCTGGCGGCCACGCCGGTGCTGATGCTGTCCGCGAGGGCGGGCGCGGAAGCCGTCAGCGAGGGCTACTCCGGCGGGGCCGACGACTATCTGCCCAAGCCGTTCAGCTCCCAGGACTTGGTCGACCGCGTCGCGGCGCGGTTGTCGGCCGCCGCGCGCGAACGCGCCAGTCGGCGATCCAGTGACGCTCAGGCACAGCTGGCCCTCGATTTCGCACAGCTCGACGCCGCCCTGCAGGCCGCCGACTCGGGCGCGGCGATCGCTAGCGCGTTGCAGGGCACGTCGGTCGGCCCCGGCGACGCGCCGGTCATCTGTGTGGGTGTGCTCGACGCCGACGGTACAAACGTCCGATTCGCATATGGCGATCCCGTGCCTCCGGAAATGCGTGACCGCTATCACGTCGCGTCGATGGACACCCCGATTGTGCCCGTCGATGTCATCAAGACCGGTCAACCCATGATCATCACCGACACGCTCAGTCTCAGCTCGCGCTATCGGCACGTCGTGAACGAAACGGTCGAGGTGGTGCGGGCGTGCATCAGCCAGCCAATGCGCGGGTCGGACGGACGAGTCATCGGTTCGCTCGGGATGCTGTGGCCGACGCCGCGAGACTTCGATCCCGCTGAGCTGGACTGGGCTGCCCAGATTGCCAAGATGACCCAGTCGGCCGTCGACCGCATCCGCAACCTGCAGCGCGAACATCGGATCGCCGTCGACTTCCAAGACCATCTGCTCGATCTCGACCACGGTTCGACCGCCGCGGTGGTCGCCGCGGTATATCAACCCGGTGGCGAGGCGATGCGGGTCGGTGGGGACTGGTATCTCGTGGTGCCGCTGAAGCAAGACGGACAGGTTGCGATCTCCGTCGGTGACGTGGTTGGACATGGTCTGCCCGCCGCGATCGCGATGAGCAGGCTGCGGGCAGCGGTGGCCGCCAGTGCGCTTACCGACTCCGATCCGGCTGCCGTGCTGGCCACGTTGGACCGATACGCGGCGACGGTCCCCGGTGCGCGCTGCGCGACGGTGAGTTACGCGGTGATCGACACTGCCTCAGACCCGGCAACACCTGATGGCGCCGCGTGCCTCAGCTATTCCTGTGCAGGACATCCCTATCCGCTCCTGGTGACGCCGGATCAACCGCCGGTGTTCCTGTCGGCCGGTCGGCGTCCCCCCGTGGCGGCCTGGGAAAGCCGTCTCAAGCAGAACACGGCTGTTCACCTGCTGCCGGCCGGCAGCGTAGTGCTCCTCTACACCGACGGACTGATCGAGCGGCCGGGGGAGACGCTCGACGAAGGATTCGCCCGGCTGCAGGGTGCGGCCGCGTACCGCGCGGATCTTCCGGTCGGGGACCTCTGCGCCGAGTTGCTCGACCGGATGGCCCCACCCGGTGGTTACACCGACGACGTCGTGCTGTTGGCGCTACGCCCGTGCCACAGCTCGGCGCGCAGTTTTGCCACCGTGGTGCCCGCCACGCTGGACCATATCGGCGAGGCGCGACATCGGTTGCGCGACTGGCTTTCCGGCGTCGCCGTCGACGCGCGGCGGGAATCCGACATCCTGCTGGCCACCGGAGAGGCGGTGACCAACGCCATCGAGCACGGCAGCGGCAGTGATGCCCGCAAGACGGTCTCCATCGAAGCTTTCGTCCGCGGCCGCACCGTCACCGCCACGGTCAGCGACGCCGGTCAATGGTCGGGTGATTCGTCGGCCAGCCACCGCAGCATGCAGCGCGGGCGCGGGCTCACCATGATCAACGGCCTGGCCGACCATGTGAAGACCGCGCGCACCCCGGACGGCACCCGAATCACGCTGAGTTTCGAGCACGCGGTTTCCCCGGACTCCGGTCTGGTCGAGGGCCTGAAGACGTGAGCCGCGCGGTTTTCCACCTGCAGACCGCGGAGGGTGACGGGGCGCCAACCCCTTATGAGGTGACGGTGACCGGCGAGGTCGATGCGTCCAATGTCGTGCAGTTCACGCGATCGGTGCAGGACTTGCCCGGCGCGCGGCCGGTCATCCTCGACCTGAGCAGCGTGAAATACCTGGACAGCGCCGGGTTCGCGGCATTGGACCGACTACTCGGGGAGAACACCGTCGTCATCGTCTTGTCGCCGGACAGCTTCATGTACAGGGTGGCCGAGCTGATGTGTATGCCAATGCACCACGATGTCGGGGCCGCCCGGCGCGCGCTGCTGGACGGCGCGAGCTAAGCCGCTACTCGGCCTCTTCGATCGCCTCACCGAGCTCCTCGAGGAGCTTGTTGTGGTGGTTACTGGCCAACAGGTGACCCGCTGCGATGACCACCGCAACCGGCCAGTCGATGAGCTCGAAAGCGGCCAGCGCCGCCAAGCCGCCGTAGTAGGCAAGCTGTTCGGGTCGCGGAATCTCGACCTGGCCGACGACCGGTAGGTTGACCGCGAATGTCTCGCCTTCCCGGATGTGAGCAACGGCGTCCGCCTGGGAAGTGCCGCGGCGCGACTTTACCTTTTCGACCATCATTTGCCTTTCAGTAACTTAAGCGTTGCCGTGGAGTCTGATGCTGGGGTCACCGTCTAACTTATGTCGACGAAAGATGCTCTCGCCGACCCACTAAGCGAAGCCTTGGCTGGCTTCCTGACTGTTCCGCTGATGGAGTTGTACGCCCTGCTGTGGCGCGTGGGCGCTGTGCAGGTTGTGGCGACTCGCCCGGCGCCCCATCCACGATTTCCAGCTCCAGTGGACGCTTATCTGCGAATACGCGGGTCGCGACGGCCACCGCGGCGGTCGCAGCCCCAGCTGAGCCCAGCGCCTGCGCCCAGGCGAGCGGGCCGAGAGGCGTGCAGCCGAGCAGTTGGCTGACTCCGGGGATGCTGATCAGCGTTCCCATCACAGCCAGCGACCCGCCCGCGGTCAACACCACCAGCGGAGTGTGCGAATCGAGCAGGGTCTGGCCGAGCTGGGCGGACACCAGCGCGACGAGCGCCACCGTGGACGCGCGTTGCGGACGCCCGGTGAACCCCGCCATCGTCCACGCCGCCGTCGCCGCCGCCGCCGTGGTGGCCCCGCGGATGGCGACGGCCCGCCACAGCTCCTGCTGATCGGGGCCACGCCCTTCGAGCTTCACCGGGCCGCTCGGCTTGCTGACCGCCAAGGCTGCGGCAGGCAGCGCGTCGGTGAAGATGTTGACCAGTAGCAGCTGCCGGGTGTTCAGCGGCGAATTGCCCGTGATCGCGCTGCCGATGATCGCGAATGCGACTTCGCCGGCGTTGCCGCCGAGCAGCACCGACACCGCAGCCTGAACCCGCCGCCACAGTTCGCGGCCTTCCTCGATCGCGTTCAGCAATGCTTCGATGCGCGCGTCGACCAGCACCACGTCGGCCGCGACACTGGCCGGGTCGCTGCCGCCCGAGACGACGCCGATGCCGACGGTGGCCGCCCGGATGGCGGCGGCATCGTTGGAGCCGTCGCCGATCATGGCACAGACCTTCCCGACGCGTTCCAGCGTCTGAACGATCTGCACCTTGTTCTCCGGCGACATCCGGGCGAAGATCACGCGCTCGGTGACGACCCGCTCCTGATCCTTGCGTGACAGGGCGTCCCACTCGCCACCGCTGATGACCTCGTTTGCCGCCACCGGCATCCCCAGTTCCCGTGCGATCGCCGTGGCAGTGATCGGGTGGTCGCCGGTGATCAGCCGAATGCCGATCTCTCGCTCGGCCAGCGCCGCCAGCAGAGCGGGGGCTTGGGCCCGCGGGGTGTCGGAAAGCCCGAGGAAGCCGGCCAGCGACAGCTCGCCCTTGGCCAGGTCCGCGATGGCATCTTCGTCCTCGGCGACCAGCCGGGCTTGTTGCGGGGTCAGTCGGCGCCGCGCGACCGCGATCACCCGTAGCCCTTCGGCCGCCAGTTGTCGCACTGTGTGCTCGATGTCCGGCTCGAGGCCTTGGCACGCGGCCAAGACGACTTCCGGTGCGCCCTTGACGCTCAGCTCGTCGTCGAACACCGATGCCGAGAACGACCTACCGGACCGGAACGGCAGATGGGCGTCGGCTTCGGCGGTTGGACTCGAGTCGTCGACCGACTTCGCCGCCTCGATGATGGCGCGGTCGGTGGCGTGTACCTGCGGTCCACCGTTGGCGTCCGGGGCCGCGTGCGCCGCGCAGCGCAGGACGTCGTCGCGGGAGTAGCCCTCCGCGGGATGTACCTGCGACACCCGCAGGCGGTTTTCGGACAGCGTCCCGGTCTTGTCGAAGCACACGACGTCGATACGGCCCAGCGCCTCCACCGACCGCGGGACGCGGACCAGCGCGCCGTAGTTGGTCAGGCGTCGCGCCGATGCCGCCTGCGCGAGGGTCGCCACCAGCGGCATCCCTTCCGGCACGGCGGCCACCGTGATGGCGATTCCACTGGCCACCGCCTGGCGCAAACCCTTGCGGCGCAACACGCCGAGCGCGCCGACCAGCACCCCGCCGGTCACGCTGACCGGGAAGGCGCGGTTGGTGAGTTGGCTGAGCTGGTGTTCGAGCCCGATCGGCGCAAGGTCGCTGGATACCAGTTCAGCGGCCCGGCGGGCCTGGGTGTCGGCGCCGACGGCGGTCACCACCGCGATCGCGGTGCCTGCCTCGACGGTGGTTCCGGCGTAGAGCATGCAGCGGCGTTCGGCCAGCACGGCTCCCGGCGTGGGGTCGACCTGCTTCTCCACTGGCAGCGACTCCCCGGTGAGCGAGGATTCGTCGACTTCGAGGTCGTCTTCCTCGATCAGCCTGGCGTCGGCGGGTACCACCTCGTGGGTGCGCACCTCGATCACGTCGCCGGGTCGCAGCTGTGCCGCCTTGGCGTCGGTGTAGACCGCCGAACCGTCGGGACCGAACGTCACTTTCCGCGCCGGTGGAATCTGTTGGGCCAGCAGTTCGTTGAGTCGGCTTTCGGCGCGCAGGCGCTGGCTGGCGGCCAGCATGGAGTTACCGGTGAGCACCGACCCGACCAGTATCGCGTCGACGGGCGACCCCAGCACCGCACTCGCCGCCGAGCCGAGAGCCAGCACCGGGGTCAGCGGGTCGGACAGCTCGGCACGCACCGCCTTGAGGAATTGCCAGGTAGCTCGCTGCGGGCGCCCGACGATCTCGGCGCTCCGGTGGGCCGTCTGCATCGCCCGGGTGGCCAGCACGCCGTGACTGGGCTCAACAGCCTCATCGTCGTCTGGCGGCGGCAACATCTTGCGGACCTGCTCGATCGACAGGGCGTGCCATTCGTTGATCGGCGCAGGCAGCGGAGCCGGGGCGCGCAATACCTGGCGGGCCATCAGGTACCCCGACACCAAACCTGCGGCCGCGCCCGTCGTCACCGGCCCGGGGCCTCGTCCGCGCACGCCGGGCACCATCAGCAGCGCACCTAAAGCCGTTGCACCGGTGGCTATTCCGATACCACGCTGGCTGGCTGATTTGGCAACCGGGATAGCGTGCAGCAGCCGCCAGGCGCCGGCGAGGTCGCTCAAGATCACATCGGCGGTCCACGGCGGGGGCTCTGCGTCGGAGTTGGGCAGCACGCCCAGTCCGATGTCCGCCGACGACAGCGCCTGGGCAGCGGTCGACGAGATCACCGCGACGGTGCGACCCGACTGCTGTAGGTCGGTCAGCGCCGCCGCGAGTGCCTTGTCGATGGATGCCCGCTGCAGCGAGCGCAGCTCGTCGAAAGCGGTTCGCAGTTCACCGAGATCCTCGACGTCGACCGAGACCAGTTCCAGGCCCGCCCGCCGCGTCTCGGCCAGCAGCGCCGAGGCCAGCGGATCGTGGGTCGGACCGATCAGCGCTTCGACGGCTGCACCGGATCCGCGGGCAGACACCCCGGGGACCGCGTGCCAGCCCGCCTGCAGGTCTGTGTTCTCCAGCAGCAACTGGGCGCGATTCCAGGCCGCGGAAAGCTCGTCCTCGTCGGCTCCGCGAACTCGCACCACCCGCAACGTGTTGGTGCACAACACCCGGGGATCGATCAGCAGCGCGTCGATGCGATCCAGCCAGCGCAGTTTTTCCGGGCGTAGCGGCAACACCGCATGCTGCTCGGCCAATCCTTGACCAAGAGCGGCGGCGAACGACTCACGGGTGGTGCGGGTTGCCTTCGGCGTGGTGACCAACGCCGCGGTGGAGGTCATTGCGAGATTGCGGGTGGCGGCGCCGACGGCCGCGGTGCCGGCTGCTTGCAGCAACGCGGCGCGCCGTGCGTACCGCTCAACAGGTCCGTCCGGCGGGGGCACCGGGCGCGACGACGGGTGCACCTCCGGATGTTCGGCGTGCCGGGCCAACGTCGGCTCCAGACGGCGCCAGGCTTGCGCTTCGGCCTGATATTCGGCGGCCTTCAAGATCTCCACGGTGAGGTCCACCATCAGCGACGTCGGCGAGACCTCGAGGACATGCGCGATCGTCATCGCGACCGACAGCACGGCGTCCGTCGCGGAGTGACCGAGGCGGTCTTCGAGCAGGCGGCGGATGCGCGGTTGGTAGTCGACGGCCACCACCATGGCCTCGACGCCGTCGAACACCCGCGGCCACACCAACACCCGACCCACGAGCGCGGCACCGGTCCCGACAGCGGTCGCGCCGACCCCCAACGCGTTGGTGGCCAACAGCAGACCGTCGCCCGGCAATGGTTTGGGACGCGCGTCACGACGCCGCACTTTGACGTTACCGGTTGAGCGCCAGCGTTTTTCGGCCCCGTCGACATCGCGGCACAGCTCACGCAGCGAGGTTTGGTCGCCGTCGAGGGCGACGACGATCCGCGACAGCGGGCGGTTCACGCTGACCGAGCTGACGCCGGGGCGCGCGCGAACGGCGTCGACCACAATGCGTCCGAGCTCGGCACCGTCCGGACCATCGAGGCCGCGGACCTCGATCCACGCGCGTCCTCTGCCGCGCCAGCTATGCCTGGTCAGGGTCGGTGCGGGCAGCCCGTCCGACAGCGCTTTGGCACCTTCACGAACCGGGATCGCGGCCATGGTCAGACCGGTGGAGGCCGCTGCGCCGAGTGATCCTGCGGCGTTCGCCGCGGTGTGGACGCTGGCGCTCACCAGTGCAGCCGTCGCCTGAAAACCCAGCGTCACCGCGCGCAGCGGAAAGGGTGCTCGCACCAATTCGACGCTACCTACTACTTGAACGGGTCAACGACGGCTGCGCGATTGTGTTCCGCGCGACTGTCGTGCCGTTGCCCGCTTGGCCGGCGTTTTGCGCGGCCTCGCCGAACTGGTCGACTTGGCGGCAACCACCTTCGCCGGCGCGGCCGGCGCGGCCTTCGGGTCGTCGTCACGTGAGTGGTTGAGCCGGCGCAACAGCAGCGCGCCGCCGCCGACGGCCAGCAACAGCGGCCACTCGACGAGACCTGTCACGCCGAGCGCGCCCAACGTCAATGCGGCCGCCGGCGTCGAATGACTGCCACTGTCGATGCCGCGCTGCACACCGGCAGCCGCTCCGGTTACGGCGCCGACGACGCCGTTGACCGCGGCACCGCCCACTGCGCCTGCGGCCGCGGTAGTTACTGAGGCGGCTCGGCTTACGGTTCGACTCACGTTTCGTACGGCGCCGTCAACGACACCCATGGTGACTCCCTGATAGTTGGTTGGTGAGGTCGTGAACTCGATATCCGCTGCACACCACATAGGCGGCGGTATCAACGCGCATATTCGCAGGGTTCATGAAACCAACACGATAATGCGCAGCATCCGGCAATCTTATGGCCTTGCCTGGCAAATGAACAGCGGATGAATAAGCGCTCGGGTTTTTTTGTACGTCAATCTCGTCGCAGATCCACCAAAACCGGCGCGTGATCGCTGGGTGCCTTACCTTTCCGCTCCTCCCGAACGATCTGCGCGTCGGCGACCCGGCCGGCGAGCGCCGGCGAGGCGAGGATGTAGTCGATGCGCATCCCTTGTCGCTTCGGGAATCGCAGCTGGGTGTAATCCCAATAGGTGTAGACGCCGGGGCCGGGGGTGAAAGGCCGTACCACATCCGAAAATTGAGCGTTGACAATGGCGTCGAACGCTTTGCGCTCCGATTCTGAGACATGGGTGGCGCCCTCGAAGAATTCGACACTCCAGACGTCATCGTCCGTTGGGGCGATGTTCCAGTCACCGACGAGTGCTATCTGCGCCGACGGATCGTCGCGCAGCCACCCTTCTGCTGTATCACGCAGGGCAGCAAGCCAATTGAGCTTGTAGGTGTAGTGCGGGTCGTCCAGGGCGCGACCGTTGGGCACGTAGAGACTCCAAACTCGCACTCCCGCGCAGGTGGCAGCCAGCGCACGAGCCTCGGCCGCGGCGGCGACATCCGGCTTGCTGGTCCACGTCGGCTGGCCGTCGAAGCCGACCTCGACGTCGTCCAGACCGACCCGCGACGCGATCGCCACGCCGTTCCACTGGTTGAACCCGCAATGCGCCACCTCGTAGCCGGCCTCGAGAAATGGCATCGTCGGGAACTGCTCGTCGGAGCACTTGGTCTCCTGCATTGCGAGCACGTCGACCTCGGCGCGTTGCAGCCAGTCGAGCACGCGGTCCAGCCGGGTGCGGATAGAGTTCACGTTCCAGGTGGCCACTCGCAGGAGCGGTGATCGCAAGTGCGGCGAAGCCGGGCGCTGGGGGTACCTCCCGCTTGCGGGGGACGGGTCGCCGCCGTCAACCATGCCGTTGGGCATGGCCCTGACCCTACGTTAATCGGGTGCCGCGCCGACCCTGACGTAGCGCGCGCGGTGGTGCAGGGTGAACCCCAGCGAGTGGGCCAAGCCGGCGGCGGCGTGATCGTCGTCGAGAATCCGGATGTGGCCGCGGGTCGCGCCGCGGGCCGCCCCCCAGGCCAGCAGCGCCTCGCATAGCGCGCGACCGGCGCCCTGCTGCGGATCCGCCCGGACCGCCGACAGGCCCACCCAGCGGGTGTCGTCCGGGGCGTCGGTGACCGAGGCCCGCGCCGTCGCCGCATCGGGGTGTGTGCCGAAAACCAGCTCGCCGTCGACGACCGCGGTCAATACGTCGAGGGGGATTTGACGCTGGTATCGCCGCAGCCAGTCCTCGTCCGGGCGGGCCGACAGCCGGACCGACGGGTCGGCCTGCGCGGTATGCACGTCGCGCACCAGCATCCGGTTGGCGTGCTCACCCGCATCAGCAAGCCGCAACAGGCGATCGGCGATCGACAATCTGGGGATCAGGTCGCGCCGGCTGTACCAGTCGACGATCGCCGGTATCGCCGACTGATCAGCAGAAATATCAACTGGCACAGCGGAATTAGCGCGATGCGAAACGCCGTGCCCGGCGCGCAGCAGCCAGCCGTCCAGCCAGTGTTGCTCCACCCCCGGCCAGGCCAACGCCGCGGCATGCTCTAGCGCGCGGATCTGCGACGTGCGCACCGGGGCGTCGCTGAGCGTTCGTATTGCGACCACATCCGCGGGTGCGAACTGCGCCACCGCGCCCGTCTTCGTCTGGACACGGACGAGAGGTGTTGTGTCCAGCAGATAGCCGATCGCATCAGTCAGCGGTGGGATCGAGCCGACGGGGCGACGGTAACGCACTGTCACCCTCGTTCCGAGCTCAGGCCACGAAACCATCAGTGGCCGAACGGGTCCGGCACCTCACCAGGTGTCCACGACAACCCGGGGACGCCCCAGTCGTGCGATTTGACCGCGCGTTTCGCCGCGCGGGCGTGGCGTCCGATTAACCGGTCCAAGTAGAGGAAGCCATCCAGGTGTCCGGTCTCGTGCTGGAGCATTCGGGCAAACAACCCTGAACCTTCGAGGGTGATCGGGCTGCCCTCGGCGTCAAGTCCGGTGACCCGCGCCCACTCGGCCCGCCCGGTCGGAAACGACTCGCCCGGCACCGATAGGCAACCCTCGTCGTCGCTTTCGGGATCGGGCATGGTTTCGGGTACGTCCGAGGTTTCCAGCACCGGATTGACGACCACACCGCGGCGCCGCGCTGACTGCCCACGTTCGTCGGCGCAGTCGTAGACGAACACCCGTAAGCTCACGCCGATCTGGTTGGCGGCAAGGCCAACCCCGTAGGCGGCGTCCATGGTGTCGTAGAGGTTGGTGATCAGATCGGCCAGGTCGGCCGGCAACGAACCGTCCGCCGCAACCGGCACTGGCTGGGTGGGAGTGTGCAAGACCGGATCTCCCACGATGCGAATGGGTACGACTGCCATGGTCGGCTAGCTTAAGCCCGCCGACGATGCGCTCCGCGAAGCGGAGTGAGGAGGAGGTACCTCCCAGCCGCGAAGCGGCAAGGGAGCGAGGCCTTCCGGTTGCGGAGTGGGCCTGGGGCAGGCAATCTCACCTAGTCAGCCGACTCGCGGGCTTGGGTTACGGGTCAACAGTTGTCTACGTGGTTGAATATCGCCGGAGCAGCGAGCATTCGAGATTTTCGCCGAAAGGGTCGAGGAAGCGATATGGACAGCGCTATGGCGCGGGCTAATCGATCGGGGGACGACTCTGAACTCGCCGATGGGCTGACGCGCCGCGAGCACGATATTTTGGCGTTCGAACGCCAATGGTGGAAATACGCCGGTGCCAAAGAAGAAGCCATCAAAGAGTTGTTTGCAATGTCGGCCACCCGTTACTACCAAGTCTTGAATGCGTTGGTCGACCGGCCTGAGGCATTAGCCGTCGACCCCATGCTGGTGAAGCGGCTCCGACGGTTGCGGGCCAGTCGTCAGAAGGCGCGGGCCGCGCGACGGCTCGGATTCGAGCTCACCTGAGTTTTTGCCCGCTCACTGAGCGTCGGTGTGGGTTTTGGCGCGCTCCTAGATACAGTGACGTCAATGAATGAGCGCGTTCCCGACTCGACCGGGCTTCCTCTGCGGGCCATGGTGATGGTGCTGTTGTTTCTCGGTGTCATATTTTTGTTGGTCGGGTTTCAGGCCTTGGGATCGGGCGGGACCACTGACGATGACTCGTCGGTGTCGAGGGTGACGACGAGCGCGCCGGCGCCGAAAACCTCGGTGAAGGCCGCGCCGAAATCTGATGTTCTAGTGTTCAACATTTCCAACTCAAAGGGCGTTGCCGGGCGGACCGCCGACCAGATCAAGCAGGCCGGTTACAACGTCACCAAAGTCGATAATCTTTCGTTGCCCGGCGTGTCTGCCACAACGGTGTATTTCGGGCCCGCCCCTGGTGAGCACGAAACCGCGGACGCCTTAGGGCAGCTGCTAAAAGCACCCGTCGCGCCGCGGACTCCGGCCGTCGAAGACCAACCGCCCGGTGTCATCGTCGTGGTTATCGGCTAAAGTCGTCGAGCTGGTTTGCCCTACGCGCGTCTAGAAGGGCGGTGGATCGTCGTCGGTCCGGGGTGGGGTCGGTCCGAGGTAGGTCATCGAGCCGGTGCGGGCGGTCGTGCGGGCGAGGTGATTTTGTCGTCGTTCGGCAGCGACGCGGTGGGCGCGGTCTTGCTGACGGGTCCGAGAACGTTTGGGCATCATCGCGGTTCGGTTGCCGCAGTACTCAATCGGCGGCTCGGCTTGGGGCGCCGGCAGGTCGCCGGTAGGTGCGCACAGGCTGGGAAACAGCAGCGCGCTGCCCGGCGTGGTGACGTAGGTCTTTCCCGCCGGTGAGTTGAGAATCACTGTGCCGTCGGGCAACTGCTGATCGCGCCACCCCCAGAAGGTCTTCACCAGGTGATGAGCACGGCAGTAACACTTCAGGTTTGAGGCATGCGTGGGCCCGCCGTCGGCATAAGGGATGGTGTGGTCGAGGTCGCAGGCGGACGCCGGTCGGTCGCAGCCGGGCCAGCGGCATGTCATGTCCCGGCACCTCACGAAATCGGCCAGCGCCTTCGACGGCGCATAGCCCGGCTCGGGCGCGGCGTCGACGGGGTGAACCAGAGGCACCAGCCTGGCCGAGGCAGCAAGTTCGCCGACGAGCTCGGGTCCGATGAGCCCGTCGGCGCCCATCTCGGAGGCCGGAGTGGAGCCGCGGCCGTCAATCGTGGCTTGTTCGGCGATCACATGGATCACCACAGGCGTTGCGGCAGCCTGCTTTCCGGCGGCACAGTCCGGGCGTCCACAACGGCAGCCCAGCCGATCGGCGCCCCCCGCCAGCGCCCCGAGAGCGTCAGCGCGGCGTTGCTCACGGTCGCGCGGATCGTGCTCGCACACCGTGGCTGACAGCGCATTCAAACGGTTCTCGAGAGCATGCGCGTCGGGACTGGGCAGACTGCCATGAATCTCCGAGAGGCCGCTTTCCAGGTCCGCGAACCAGATCCCTCGTTCGGTGCGCCGTTCTTTGCGCCGCCGCACCGCATCGGCATCGAGCTTGGCCACGATCTTATCGATCTGCCCGGCCAGGCGGCGTTGGGTCATCGAAGGCCAGCGCACCACTGTGACGGCGAGCTGTCCATCGACGGCCGCCAGCACCTCACGGTCGGTGATCAGATCTGTGCGAAACACGATCGTGGCAAAAGTCCGCTGGTCGATGTCACCTGCTTTGAAGACGTCAGCCACCTTCGGGAGCCGCTCACGCATCGCGCGTGCATAGCGCAGCTGACTCCCCGCCAGACCCTGACTAATACGCAATGCGGCGGCTATCTCAGCGCTCACCGCCTCCTCGGTGTCGATGGCCCACTCCTCGGTGTCAGAGCACCGCGCCAGCCGATAGGAGAACAGCTCGCCGATCGCGACGAACGATGCGGCGGCCGCCCGATTCTGCGCGCGCCACGACGCACAAATCCGATCCACAAAAGCGGCCGACTCCGCGGTCCTCGACGGATAACGCCGCTCGAACAGCTCATCAAACCGGGCAATCACCTCCGGCGATGAAACGCGCGGTGACGCTGTATCGAACATACATTCGATTATGTCAGACCGGTACGACAAGGAAAGTCTGCAGCCTCTGCGCCGTCCGCCGAGCCGTTCCGGCCCGCATCGTCGCCGACTGATGTTGTTGATCTCGCTCCTCAGCGGGCCGTTCCGGCCCGCATCGTCGCCGACTGATGTTGTTGATCTCGCTCCTCAGCGGGCCGTTCCGGCCCGCATCGTCGCCGAGATAGGCTCTGTCCATGGTTAAGCCCGCCAGCAGCCGCAAACTTGCCGCCGCCACTGCACTGGTTCCGCTCGTCGTCTCAGTCGCCCTGTTGAGCGCTTGCAAACCGAATCAACCGCCGGCGACCTCGCCCGGCACGCAACCGTCGGTCTGGACCGGATCACCGGCGCCCTCGAGTGCAGAGCCCACCGGCGGGCAGGGTGGAACGGACAGCCTGACCACGCAGCTGATCGCGCCGAACGGCGCGAAGATCGCCACCGCCAAGTTCGAGTTCAACGCGGGCTATGTGACCGTCACCCTCGAGAGCACCGGGACCGGTCAGCTGACGCCGGGCTTCCACGGCGTGCACATTCATTCGGTAGGCAAGTGCGAGGCCAACTCGACGGCCCCCACCGGCGGCGCACCGGGCGACTTCTTGTCCGCCGGCGGGCATTTTCAGGCGCCCGGGCACACCGGTGACCCGGAAAGCGGCGACCTGACGTCCCTTCAGGTCCGCAAGGATGGTGGCGCCCTGCTGGAGACCACCACCGACGCATTCACCAAAGCGGACCTGCTGGGCGGTGCGGGGACGTCGATCGTCATCCACGCCGGCGCCGACAACTTCGGCAACATCCCGGCGGATCGCTACACCCAGGTCAACGGAGCACCCGGACCCGACCACACGACGATGTCCACCGGTGACGCCGGCAAGCGGGTGGCGTGCGGCGTCATCAGCGCCGGTTAGCCCTTCGTCGGACGGGGGTATCGCTATCAGGGTGAACTTCGCGGCCTCGCCCCGCCCGACGCTTGGAGTCGAATGGGAGTTTGCGCTTGTCGATGCGCAGACCCGCGACCTGAGCAATGAAGCCACCGCGGTTTTCGCCGAAATCGGTGAAAATCCGCACGTGCACAAGGAATTGCTGCGCAACACCGTCGAGGTCGTCACCGGCATCTGCGACTGCACCGCGCAGGCGATGGAGGATCTTCAGGCCACCCTGAAAAGTGTTCTGCCGATCGTCCGGCAGCGCGGCATGGAGCTGTTCGGTGCGGGCACCCACCCGTTCGCAAGTTGGTCTACCCAGAAGCTGACCGACGCGCCCAGATACGCCGAGCTGATCAAGCGCACCCAGTGGTGGGGCCGCCAGATGCTGATCTGGGGAGTGCACGTGCACGTCGGGGTCTCCTCGGCGGACAAGGTCATGCCGATCATGTCGGCATTGCTCAACTGGTATCCGCACCTGCTGGCGCTGTCCGCGTCGTCGCCGTGGTGGGTGGGCGACGACACCGGGTATGCCAGCAACCGAGCGATGATGTTCCAGCAACTGCCCACCGCCGGTCTGCCGTTTCAGTTCCAAAAGTGGGAGCAGTTCGAGGGTTTCGTCCACGATCAAAAGAAGACGGGGATCATCGAGGACGTCAACGAGGTACGTTGGGACGTTCGGCCATCGCCGCACAACGGAACTCTCGAGGTGCGAATCTGCGACGGAGTGTCCAACGTGCGCGAGCTGGGCGCGCTGGTCGCGTTGACGCATTGCCTGGTGGTCGATCTCGAGCGTCGACTGGATGCCGGTGAAGAGCTGCCGACCATGCCGCCGTGGCATACCCAGGAAAACAAGTGGCGCGCCGCACGATACGGGCTGGACGCCATCATCATCCTCGACGCCGACAGCAACGAGCGCCTCGTCACCGAAGACCTCGACGATGTGCTGACCCGACTGGAACCCGTCGCCAAGTCGCTGCACTGTGTCGACGAGCTCGCCGCGGTGGCCGACATCCCTAGGCTAGGAGCGTCGTATCAGCGGCAGCGGCGGATCGCCGAGGAGCACGACGGAGATCTGTTAGCCGTCGTCGATGCGCTTGTCAGCGAGCTGGAAATCTGATGACGACCGCAGCCGAATCGGGCCCGATGGCGATGTTCCCGCTGCAGTCGGCGTTGCTGCCCGGGGAGGATCTGCCGTTGCAGATCTTCGAACCGCGCTACACCGCACTGGTGCGAGACTGCATACGCGACAACGATCCTCGTTTCGGTGTTGTGCTGATCTCGCAGGGCCGCGAGGTCGGCGGCGGTGAGGTTCGCTGCGATGTCGGGACGGTGGCCAGAATCACCGAATGCGTGGACATCGCCGGATCGGGCCGGTTCATGCTGCGCTGCCGGACAGGCGAACGGATCAGAGTGTGGGAGTGGTTGCCTGACGACCCGTACCCGCGGGCGATCGTGCAGGCGTGGCCGGATGAGCCGGGAGAAGCGGTGAGTGCAGGCCAACTGGAGGACCTCGGAGACCGAGCGCTGGCACTGTTCGAACGCTTGGCAACGGCCAAGGATTTGCCGCTGCCGGACAGGGAGGATGTGCTCGGCGCCGACAACGGCATCGTCGATCCCGGAGAATGGCTGTACGCGTTGGCGTCCCGCATTCCCATCGGGCCCGCCGACCGCTACGCGGTGTTGGCGGCGCCGACGGCCGCCGAGCGGCTGGCAGCCATGACCGAGGCATTGGATTCCGTTGCGGCGGTGATCGAATTTCACCTCTCGGAGTAACCGTCAAGCGCAACGGCGTGTCGTGTGCAAGCGGCCTTCGATGAAGACGCTGCGGGTGCCAGTTCCTTGTGGTTGATGTCCGGCGGCCGGTCGTAGCGCCGCATCAGGTTCAACGCCTCGATCACGGTGACCGCCCAGTCGCGTTCGGTCAGCCATCGCCGAAGGTCGGTGCGTTCTTCGATGAACCACAGATCCGGGATAGTCGTGCGTAACGATCGGTGAACAGCGGGCAGTCGCAATCGGATTCAGCGGCCCGGGCCATGGCCGCCCCGAGCGCCGTCGCACCGACACTCTCGGTGATGTCGCAGCTGTCGTCGTCAATGCGTGCCGTGACCATCGTCTATCTCGCTCCCGGGCAGTGCTCGACAAGGCGACCACGCTGTCCGACAGACCCACGCTAGTGAAATTGGAAACTACGTGCCGAGCGCGCGACGCCGTGGTGTACTTCGACGCGTGCGGCAGGTGGTTGTCCAGGTCGATGAGGGTGTGGCGATCCTGACGCTGAATCGCCCCGAGCAACTCAATGCCTACACCGCCCAGATGGGCACACAGCTCAGCCAGGCCTATCGGGACTGCGACGATAACGACGACGTCCGCGCGATCGTGCTCACCGGCGCGAGCCGGGCCTTTTGCGCGGGAGCGGATTTCTCGGGCGGCGCATCGCCGTTCGACGCCCCGCCCGACGGCAGCGAGTTCTCCGCATCACCGATCGACCCGGCCGCCTTCGAATTGCGCAAGCCGGTGATCGCCGCAGTCAACGGCCACGCCATCGGAATAGGTCTGACCATCGCGCTGCAGGCCGATATCCGGATTGTCGCTGACGACGCGAAATATGCTGTGGTACAAGTCCGCCGGGGCGTGATACCCGACTGCATGTCGCACTGGACATTGGCGCACCTGACAAACCTGGGCGTCGCTGCCGAAATATTGCTCACCGGGCGCACCTTCGATGGGCCCGAGGCCGTCGCGTTCGGCATCGCCAACCGGTCGCTGCCGACGGCGGACGTTCTCGACCACGCGGTGGAGATCGCCCGCGACATTGCGGCCAACGTGGCGCCGATGTCGGCGGCGTTGTGTAAGCGGCTGCTGTGGGACAGCGCGATCAACGGCTACACGCCGCGCCAGGTTGCGTGGCTGGAAACGCAGTTGCACCATCGGGTGATGGGTAGCGACGACGCCCGCGAAGGAGTCGCCGCGTTTATGGATCGTCGGTCCCCGCGGTTCAACTCGCGGCTGTCGACCGACTGGACACCGTTGCCGGCGCCGAAACCGGAGCAGTGAGCATGCAGATTGAGCTGATGGCAGATGGCCTCGGGTTCACCGAGGGTCCGGTGTGGTTGCCCGATGACCGGGTGGCGCTGACGTCGATCAGTCATGGCTGCGTCTACATCGTCGACCCGGTCGGCGGTCCCCTCGAACGCATCGACACCGGCGGCGGGCCAAACGGTCTGGCCTGCAGTCCCGACGGGACGTTGTATGTCGCGCAGAACGGTGGCGCTTGGGGCGCAAGCGGTCCCGCCGAGCCTGGCGTCCAGGTGATCACGGGCGGCCGCGTCGACTACCTCGTCGAGGGATTGGGCGCACCGAACGACCTGGCGTTCGGTCCGGACGGGCGGCTGTGGATCACCGACACCCGCGCGGAATTCGACATCAGCACTCCCGACGCCGGACTGCCGGGGCATGTGTATGCGACCAACGTCGATTCGGGGGATACCCGGCAAGTCATCGACGACGGGCCGGTGTTCATCAACGGGTTGGGCTTCGACCATGGCGGATCGAGATTGCTTGTCACAGCCACACTTTCGTCTCAGTTACTGTCGTATGTGATCTCCGCGCCGGACTACCGGCCACTCGGTGCGCCCGAGCTGGTGCACACGTTCGCCGACGGGTGGCCGGACGGGATGGCAGTGAGCACTCGTGGCGACTACTGGGTCGCGCTGACCGCCGCCGACCGCGTCGATGTGATCGACGCCTGGGGCCGATGCATCGGGGAGATCGCGTTGCCGGCCGGCTCGCTACCGACCAATGTCTGCATCGGCGGCCGCCGGTATGACGAGCTGTTCGTCACCGCTGCGCACGACCAGGCCCTGGTCCGAATTGATTTCGAGGGTGACGGTCCGCCGCTGTAGGACCGGTGATCAGCGTCGACGCCGTGACGGCGGGCTGACTCCTGCGGACAACAACTCCGCCAGCGCCACCGCGAGGTTGTGCAGATTGGTCTCCAGAGAATACGTCCGGTCCACGGTCCAGTTGACGATACCGCCGGACAGCGCCCCAACGATGATGTCTGCCAACGTTTCCGCGCCATGGCGCGCGCTGACCTCACCTCGGGCAACGCCTTCTTTGACGAGCTCGGCAAACGTGTCATGCAGGTTCATTCCGCGCTGGACGCTATAGCCGCTGGTGGCGAGCATTTCCCCGATCAGTTCACGGTAATTGTCGCCGGATTTGGCCAGCGCCGCGCCGATGTCGTCGAACACACCGACGAGGCGCACCGGAATCGCTTCATCGGCGCGGTCGAAGACGACGTCGTGCAGGTTGACCAGCCGGCGCTCCGCCAGCGCGCGGATCATGTCCTGACGGGTGGCGAAGTGGTTGAAGAACGTCCGATTGGCGACATCGGCTCGCTCACAGATGTCTTCGATGGTGGTGGCCGCGACGCCCTGGGCCAGGAACAGATCGAACGCTGCCGTGAGGATGTTCTCCTTCACCTCGCGCTTGCGCCGTTCCGTTCTGTTCACCACAGCAGTCTATTTCGCGCACAACTTCTCGGACAGCGCCCACAATGCCTCCGCGTGCTCAGCGTCTCGAGCGTAGGGTGCGGTGGTCTCGCTGATCCGGCAATCTTCCAGGTACAGCGCTCCCCGGCCGGCCAGTTCGGGGCTGACCGCTGCCCACACTTGAGTGGCGGCACCGTATTCGGGCGTGGTGAAGTCGAGGTAACCGTCGGTCGGCTCACCGCGTGCGGCCGTACCGGCGGCGGCGTGTTTGCGCAGTTGCGAGAAATCCGAACGGGACATGTACCGGGCCAGCGATGTGGCCACTGTTCCGGGATGGACGGCGTAGGCACGAATTCCCAAGCCGCGCAAGCGGTGGTCGGCTTCCATGGCGTGCAGAATGTTCGCCGTCTTGGAAGCTCCGTATGCGACGAACTTGTCGTAGTCACGATGCTCCCAGTTGGGATCGTCCAGGTCGACGTCGCCCATGACATATCCGCCGGAGGACAGGATGACGACGCGAGCGCCATCAGCGGCGGTGAGCTGCGGGACGAGCAGTCGGGTGAGCTCGAAGTGGCCGAAATGGTTTGTCCCGATCTGCATTTCGAAACCGTCGTGGGTACGGCCGAACGGGGTGAACATGACGCCGGCGTTGTTCATCAGGACGTGAACCACCGGGGTGATGTCGCGGATCGCCGCCGCCGCGGTGCGCACGCCGGCCAGTGAAGTGAGGTCGAGATGCACCGTCGAGATGCGCGCGCCGGGGACCTCGGCATGGATCCAATCGCCCGTCTCCGCCAGGGCTTCGTAATTGCGTGCGGCCAAGACGACGTGCGCGCCCGCGGCGGCCAGCGCCCGCGCCGACTCGCGGCCCAGCCCGGACGACGCCCCGGTGATCACGCATACCCTGCCCGACAGGTTGATTCCCTCAACCACCTGCAGTGCGCTGCGCTGCCCGGTCATGCCGGCGTGAGCTGCCACAGTGGGATCACCTTCTGGGGATCGCATTCCTCGTCGACGATCCACTTGCACATCCGCCGGATCGGCTCGATACCATCCTGCGGCGCGGCGACCGCGACATTGCACGCGAAGCCCAGGCTGGTCAGCCGTTGAGCACCGAAGAGCGGCAGAGTATCTCGAAGCCCAAGTTTCAGCGATTCCGGGTAGATGCCGATGGTCTGGGTGTAGGAGTTCACTGCCGCTGTCACCTTGTCGATGTCGTCCACCGGAACGATATTGGCGACTCGGCCTGACAGCATCGGCGAATAGTCGACCGCCTCGTCGAACTGGGAGACGACGACCGCGCCCTCGCGCTGCTCGCCGCCGATGACGCGGTAGAAGTCCTCGGTCATCCTGGAGGCCTCCAGATGGTCGAGCAATTCGCGGTCGGGGTAGAGCGGTGGGGTGCTGACGACGGCCGGCAGCGACACCAGCTCCCGGTAGATCAGTTCGCCCAGCCGATTGGCTTTGGCCAGACCGTCGGCGTCGGTTCCGCTGAGCACGTAGATGACGCGCGCGTTGGCGCATCCCTCCTGGTTTGCGACGCCGATGTCGGTCGCGGCGCGGCGGGCCACGTCCCGCAACGTGGCATCGTCGACGAACGCCTCGGCGCCGATGATGGTGGCGCTGCGCTTGGGGTCCAGCGCGATGAGCTCCAAACCGGGTTGAATGTAGCGGGTTACGTGCTTCACCGACGCCAAACCTCCCCACGCCACGATCTTTTCGATGTGGTGCGGTTGATACAGGGTTTCTTCGACAGCCGGGTCGCCGCCCTTCCAGTATCCGACCGCCAGATGCTTGGTGATCGGGTGGTTCGGCGCGACATCGGCCAACGTGCGGGCGATGGCGATTGCGGTAAGGGGATCATTCGACGGCGCTTTGATGATCACGTCCGATCGGGTGATCACTGAGCGCAGGATGGTCACCGCGGAGACCAGTCCGCCGTTGCCGGCGGGGATGTGCAGGGTGCGCGATCCGAACGCGCGTACCCGCTGCTCGCGGCCGTCGCGCAACGTGCGCGGGACCCAGCCGTTGAGGTAGTCCAGTCCGACCTGGCTGTCGGCGATCTCGGCGACGTTGTCGCGGGAAAACAGCGGCCGCAGAACCAGATAGCTGTTCTTGAGCATTTCGGCGGGCAGCACGTTGGCCACCAGCGACGCTTCGTAGGCTTCCTGCAGGTGGGTGTTGGTGTCGAAATCCAGTGCGTTGCCGAGCGCTTCGAGCACGTCCAGGATTTCCTCGAAGCTCAGCCGATAGAGGTCGCTCATCTCTGCCGGGCTGTGCAGCGGCAGCTGCTTGGCGTACTTGCTCATGTCGGGTGCCTGGAATTGTGCGACGCCTTTGCGGGTGCCGAAAGCGACCAAGTCGTCAGTGATGACTCGGCCGCGCAAGAACAGCGGCACGGTGTAGGCGATCACAGCTCCACCCCTTTCATGAAGTTCACGGCCTCGTTGTGTACTTCATGGGTTGCGGCGCAGGTGATCCGGTCGTCTTCGAAGCCCTCCTTCTCGCTGTAGCGGATGATGTCGGGCTCGAAGGCGACGCTGGACTGTCCACACGGGCACCGCAGGTCCCAGTCGATCGTCACTTCGTCGCCGGAGATGACACCACCCCAGTGAGCGCGCAGCAGGATGTCGTAGACGGCGGCGCGGCCGGTCTGCACACCGGTGCGGGGGAGCGGTTGGCTGGTGTCGGGATCGAGGACGAACGGAATGACCCACGGTGCCACGTGGTAGCGGCCCTCGCCGCACGCCCAGTGGAACGTGCTGGACTCGGAGAAACCGTAGCCGACCTGGATGAGGTCTACGCCGAGAAAGTCTTTGATGACGTCCATGAAATCGTCCGGCAGGGCAACACCTTTCATGCCCCCGCCGGTCAGGATTGCTGAATCCGGGGCGAAGACGTTTCGGACACCGCGCTGCAGACCGGCTTTGGCGATGTCGTACATCAGGTGGTAGGTGCCGAGCATGAACACCTGCTTGCCCCGCAACTGCTCGGTGATGCGGGTGAAGAACGCATCCATGTCTTGGGCCTGACGGGCCTGCATGGCGACGAATTCATCCTTGCGGGCGGCCAACGCCGGATCGATCTCGAGCCGGTCCAGTTCGCCGCGCGAGGCCGCTGCCCGCATCTTGGAGGCCAGGAACATCAGATCGGTGTCCACCGCGAAGGGATAGAGCGCGTGGAACTTGGTTTCGTCGCCGCCGGTGAAGCCGCGCTTGATCATGTTGGCGATGCGCAGATGGCCGAGCTTGCCGTTGGCGAAATTTGGCCAGACCACGTCCACCGACGGGTTGAGCTCCTTTTCGGTCGGTTCATGGCCGAAGGTCTGGAACAGGCAGATCTTCCACAACGTCATGCCCTCTTCGGCGCCGCGCTTGTCTTTGGGGAGGATCGAGATGGTCCCCGTGGTGCCACTCGAGGTGATGACCTCAAGCGGAGTCTGTTCGTCGAGCCGCTCGATCCAGTCGTCGATTCCGTTGCAGTCCGAGATGTCCACGCCGGACAGGTCGTAGCTGGTCAGCTTGTCCAGCCACTTGGTCATCAGGTCGAATCGCTTCTTGTCGATGAGCGCCGCCGGATAGGACTTGAACGCTGTGTGCGAGAAGAACAGCGGCACAACATCATTGAACTCGCTGACTGCTGTGATGCCCAGCCGGTCAGCCAGCTTGCGCAACATTTCGATGCTCTGATAATGCTGCTGAAAGCGGATGCTCATGGCTTGCCGTTGCAGCGCCTCGAGTTCGGTGCGATCGATGCTGTGCATCTGGGTGTAGGACTGGCCGAAAAAGCTGATCGGGTCGTCCATGAACTCGGCCACCGATCGCGCCGTCTTCTCCGTGACTGTCATTCGGGCCAGAGTAGACCTTATCTGCAGTAGCACGCAATAGTGCAGCCAACTGCAAATAACCAGCCTAGAACACGTGTAGCCGGCGGGCGACCTCAAGGGCGGACGGGTCGCCCTTCCCGTCGACGCCCAGCGATTCCCAACTGCCCCGTTGCGTGACCCACTGCACAAATGCCTTGGAATCGCAGGTGATGTGGGCCGCCACGTCGGCGCCGCCGATCCGCAGAGCGCGTGCACCGACACCGGTGAGGCGTATCTCGATCGCCTCATCCATACCGTCGAGCAGCTTGCTGTTCTGCTGCGGCAGCGCAGCCTCGATCCACTCGAGCGTGGGTCTCAGCCGCAACTCGTCGGAAGCGGGCGGCTCACCGGTCAGCGGTCCAGCCGGCGGGAAGAGGTCGAGCCGGATGTGGACGTAGTGCTCAAAGGCGAAGGCGGTCGGTACGACCGACGCCGGATAGGTCCCGACGTCGCCGAGCGGCACGGCCCCAATGTCTTGGCCCTGCACTGCTGCGAGCAACTCCAGCCCCTTCGCGCTGACCGATTCGTAGTCGGCCAGAACCTGCCCGGGGGACATGGAACGACGCGACTCGACGTACACGTCCGCGGCCCGTTCGGCGGGTAGCCCTGCTGGATCAGGCAAGTGTGCGGGGTCGACGGCCAGCCAGAAGCTGCACGCCATATGCGATACGAGGTCCTGCACCGTCCAGCCTGGGCACCCGCTCGCCGTCGCCCAGACGGAGTCGTCCAAGTCACGGCAGAGCGCCAGGAGCGTGTTGCGGTCGGCTTCAATTGCCTTTATCGCGGAGCTGATTTCATGTGTCCGCTGCGTCGAGGGCTTCGTCGGCATTGCAATATTCCTTCCGATTGCCAGGCCCGTCTGATAGGACCGTCGGGACTTCCGAGTTACGGTGGACCTGCTAACTACATACGGTGTGTACGAACATACATACCGTATGTATGAAAGGCAATAGTTGATGGACACAACCCGTCGTACGCAGGCCGAGCGCGCCGCGGAAACCCGCGAGGCGCTGATCGCGGCGGCCCGTCTGCTATTCGCCGCCCACGGTTTCGCTGATGCGGCGTTGGAGACGATCGTGCGCGCCGCTGGCGTGACCCGCGGCGCCCTGTATCACCACTTCGCCGACAAGACCGAGCTGTTCGCCGCGGTCTTTGAACAAGTCGAGGGGGAAGTGGCCGTCCGGATGGCCGAGGCGATCGCCGCGTCAGGCCGGACGGACCCGGTCGAGGTCATGCAGCTGGGTGCCGACTTTTGGCTGGATGCCTCCTCCGATCCGGAGGTACAGCGCATCGCGCTGGTCGACGCCCCGGCCGTGTTGGGTTGGACGCGATGGACCGAGATCGGAAACCGCTACAACATCGGCATGGTGCGGGCGCTGCTCACCACCGCTGTCGAGACCGGCCGCATTCCGCCTCAGCCGATCGAAGCGACAGCGCTGACGATTCTCGGCGCGATGCGTGAAGTGACCCTCTACGTGGCACGGGCCGAGGATCACGACCAGGCACGCGACGAAGCCGGCGCCGTCGTCAACCGATTGATCCGTTCTCTGGGCGCCGACTGACCTGAACTCACCGCTCCGCGGCAAAGGCACGCAACGAGGCCAGCTGTGCGGGATCCAATGAGGAATGGACGTTTTCGCGCGCAGCCGCGACATCGGCGGCGGTGATCTCCGCGGCATCCACCGAGCGCCGCATGGCGGTCAGCGCGGCCTCGCGCAGCAGCGCCACGCAATCGGCGGCGCTGTATCCTTCCAAGTCGGCCGCCAGCGCTTCCAGATCGACGCCGCGCAGCGGAATCGACTTGCCCGCGGTCCGCAAGATGTCCAGACGACCCTGTGTGTCAGGCGGTTCGACGAACACCAGCTTTTCCAGGCGGCCGGGGCGCAGCAGTCCCGGGTCGATCAGGTCCGGCCGGTTGGTGGCGCCGACGACCACAACATCGCGCAGCGGATCGATGCCGTCGAGTTCGGTGAGCAGCGCCGCCACCACCCGGTCGGTGACGCCGGAGTCGAAGCTCTGTCCGCGCCGTGGCGTCAGCGCGTCGACCTCGTCGAGGAATACCAGGGACGGTGCGGAGTCACGGGCCCGGCCGAACAGTTCGCGGACCGCCTTCTCCGAGGAACCGACCCACTTGTCCATCAGCTCAGACCCTTTGACGGCGTGCACCGAGAATCGTCCGGTGCTGGCCAGCGCGCGGACCACGAACGTCTTGCCGCAGCCTGGCGGCCCGTACAGCAGGACCCCCCGCGGCGGCTGGACACCGAGCCGCGCAAAGGTGTCGGGATGCTGCAGTGGCCACAGCACCGCTTCGGTCAGCGCCTGTTTGGTGGCGGCCATGTCGCCGACATCGTCAAGGGTGATCGAGCCGACCGATACTTCCATCGCGGCTGAGCGCGACAGTGGCCGAATCACGGTCAGCGCGCCGAGCAAGTCGGCCTGGGTGAGCTTCGGTGCCGTGCCATCGGAGCTGGCCCGCGCCGCGGCGCGCAATGCCGCCTCGCGGACCAGCGCAGCGAGATCGGCGACGACGAAACCCGGTGTGCGATCTGCAATCTCACTGAAATTGAGCTCTTCGGTGGGCACCGGCTTCAGCAGACCCTGCAGAAGCGCTGTGCGGGTCGGCGGGTCAGGCAGGCTCAGCACCAATTCGCGGTCGCACAGGTCCGGCGCACGCAGTCGTGGGTCGAGGTTCTCCGGGACGGCCGACGTGACGATCACCGCGACTTGTGCGGCGGCGATCGCCTTCCGCAACTCGGCCAGGATCAGCGTCGCGACCGGTTCGGCGGTCGCGGGCAGCAGCGCGTCGATGTCGGCGATCAGCAGCACGCCGCCGCCGTCGCTAACGGCCGACACCGCCGCGGTCACCCTCCGGAGCCGATCCTCGGCGGCCAGCGCGCCGACCTCCGGGCTGTCGAGTTCGACCAGTCGTCGGCTCGCGCAGACGGCACGCACCAGCGTGGACTTGCCGACCCCGGCCGGACCCGACACGAGCACGCCCAAATTCGAGGTAGCGCCGAGGGTTTGCAGCAGATGCGGTTCGTCGAGCGCGAGCTTGAGCCACTCGGTCAGCTTGGCCACCTGTGCGCCAACGCCTTTGAGGTCGTTGACGGTGATTTCGGAAGCTCTGGCGGCAAACCGCTCCTGCTCCGGCTCGTTGACGTGCGGGCCGGCTTTCCCGACCGGGACGCCGGTTCCCCACGTTACCAACGAGTTCGGTTGCACACTTACCGGCCCGACGGGATCCACACCGGTGACGGTCAGCAGTTCCGATGTCCAACTGATGCCCACCGATGAGGCTAGCGCGCGGGTCGCCTCAGATGTCGAGGTACCCGGCCCCAGGTCGCGTGGCAGGAGTGACACCGCGTCGCCGACAGTTAAGACCTTGCCCAGCAAGGCTTGCCGCAGGGTGGTCGGCGGGACCGATCGGGTGGCCATCGCCGAGCCGCTCAAGGTCACCGATCGTGCGCCGTACACGGTGGCGGCGACGATGATGACGGCGGTGTCCTCGCTGAGCCCGGCATTGGACAGCGTGACGTCGTCCAGCAGCGCGGTGCCGATCGGGGTTTGTGGGCCGGCAATGCCGGCGACCGCCGTCGTGGTCCGCGACCCGATGAGCGACACCGCATCCCATTCGCGAATGCCGAGCGCGGCAATGGCACTGGGGTGCAGTCGGACCACGCCACGGCGAGAGTCAACGGCCGAGTTGTTCAGCCGCGCGGTCAGCGTGAGCTGGTCGCGAGACGTCATAAGCGACCGGTGGGCCTGCGCAGTCCCAGCCGCGCCACCGATCGGCGGCTGGGCTGCGACCGGCGGATCGCGCGTCGGGTGGCGCGCCGTTGCTTCGGTTTCTCGCCCCACGCCTCAGGATGTGCCGCCAGCCAGTGGTGGTTGCGGACGGAGAACGGGATGTAGCAGAGGTAGGCCGCGATAACGACCATGACCAGGATGTAGGGGAAAAGGAACGCGGCCGCGGCGACGATGGTCAGGCCCGCCAGCGCCACGGCGGCCAGGTTGGGCGGCACCGACACGGCGTGCATCTTGCGCATCGGGATCCGGCTCACCACCAGCATCGAGCAGGCCGCGATCCACGCGCAGACGAACCATGGCGACGTCCACCAACCGGCACCGAACTGCAGCTTGGCGGCGAGCGGGCCGAGTGCTGAGATCGCGCCGGCCGGCGCTGGTACCCCGACGAAGAACTCCCGCGCGAAGGAAGGCTGGCTGGTGTCGTCGAGCAGCGCGTTGAATCTGGCCAGCCGCAACACGATTGACACCGCGTACAGCAGGACGACCACCCAGCCCGCCGCCGACGACGACAGCAACGTCACGTAGACCACCACCGCGGGAGCGACCCCGAAGTTCACCGCGTCGGCGAGCGAATCGATCTCCTCGCCCATCCGAGATTCGGCGTCCAGGGCGCGGGCCACCCGGCCGTCGAGCCCGTCGAGGATCGCGGCCGCCGCAATCAGCGCCAGCGCGACGTGCGGCTGGCGCTCCAGCGCGAAGCGGATCGAGGTCAGCCCGGCGCAGATGGCCAGGACGCTCATCGAGCTGGGCAGGATGCGCAGCGGCACTACACGTCTGCCGCGAGGCTTAGTAATCATGGCAGCTCGGCCAGCACCGTCTCGCCACCTACCGCACGCTGGCCGAGGCTGACCGACACCTGGGCGCCGGCGGGCAGGTAGGTGTCCAGCCGAGACCCGAACCGGATCAGGCCGTAGGTGTCACCGATCGACAGCTTGTCGCCTGGGTGTACGTCGCAGACGATCCGCCGTGCCAGCAGACCCGCGATCTGCACGGCGACGATCTCCACGCCTTCCTCGGTGCGGATCCGGACGCTGTTGCGTTCGTTGTCGTCGCTGGCCGCGGGAAGGTCGGCCGGGCCGAAGCGACCAGGCCGGTGCTGTACGGCGATCACT
Source organism: uncultured Actinomycetota bacterium (assembly GCA_963760095.1). Taxonomy (GTDB): domain Bacteria; phylum Actinomycetota; class Actinomycetes; order Mycobacteriales; family Mycobacteriaceae; genus Mycobacterium. The sequence goes on from CAVXBT010000001.1 coordinate 496,156, forward strand.
TGGCCGCTCACCGGGGCGCGTTGCACGTGGGCGTCGAACAGCGATAGGAAGATGCTGACCCGCGTCAGCTCTGCGTCGCCCAGTTCCAGTTCGGGGGGCGGGGCGGCTGCATCGATGAGGCACACCAGCCCGTCGGCCGGCGCGACGACGACGCCCGGTCGGGTGGGCGGCACCCGCGGCGGGTGCCGGAAAAACCCGGCACAGGCGCCGGCGGTCAACAGCCCGGCGCGGCGCAGCCAGCGGTGGCGGCGGCCGAGCAAGGCCAGCCCCACCCCCGCGGAGACGAACGGCAGCCCGGCCGGATGCACGGGCGGAACGGTGGAACGCAGCAGCGACACCAGGTGTCGCGGGCTGAGCGCCGGGTTCTCGCCCGTTGCGCGGGGACGTCGTGCCACGCGGTCATCTTACGGAGCCGTGGCGTCGCGTCAGACCGGATACGTGACGCCGGTCAGTTCTTCGGAGACCTGCCACAGCCGGTGCTGCAAGTCCTCGTCATGGGACTGCGCGCTGGAGGAGACCAGCTTCGGGTGGCCACGCTGCTCGCCCAGACCGTCCGGGCCGTAGTACTGGCCGCCTTCGACGTCCGGGTCGGCGGCGGCTCGCAGTGTGGGCAGGGCGCCCATCGCCGCGTTCTGTTGAAGCAGATTAACCACCGCGACAGCGGGTTTGAAAGCTGCGGGCAGATTGCGCGCCAGCTCGGTGTTCGAGCCGCCCGGGTGGGCGGCGACGGCGACGGTGGTCTGCGGCTCCCGGGCCGCTAGCCGGCGCTGCAGCTCGTAGGTGAACAGCAGGTTGGCCAGTTTGGATTGCCCGTACGCGGCGACCCGGTTGTAGCGGTGTTCCCATTGGAGGTCGTCGAAGTGGATGGCGGCACGGAATCGGTGGCCCGTGCTGCTGACGGTCACCACCCGCGAACCTCGGACCGGCAGCAGGTTGTCCAGCAGCAGTCCGGTCAGCGCGAAGTGACCGAGATGGTTGGTGCCGAACTGCAATTCGAACCCGTCGGCGGTGAGCTGCTTGGGAGTCCACATCACCCCGGCGTTGTTGATCAGCAGATCGATGCGCGGGTAGGCCGACCGTAGCGCCGTGGCGGCAGCGCGCACCGAATCCAGCGAGCTCAGGTCGAGCTGCTGCAAGGTCAGGTCGGCCTGCGGATGGGCGGCGACGATGCGCGCCAGCGCGAGATTGCCCTTTTCCAGATCGCGCACCGCCAACACGACACGTGCGCCGCATTGGGCGAGCACCTCGGCGGTGTAGTAGCCGAGACCCGTGTTGGCTCCGGTGACGATGGCGACGCGACCGCTTTGGTCAGGTACGTCGGCCGTACTCCATTTGCCTTTAGAATTCATCGCGGAAACGATACCGACTCATGATCGGTGCCGCCGTGTCGGTGGGGTGCGCCGCAGGGTCGGTGGCATTCTCGATAGCGTGGACAACCGCATGCCTGGCCCGCCGGTTGCGGGCATGGTCGACCCCGCACATCCGCCCAGCCGGCGCGCGCCGTTGCGGTGGGCGGTCGGCGGCGTCGTCTGGTGGTTGCTGCTGGCTGTCGGCCAACTGGTCTGGGTCGAGTTCGACAGGCGATTGCCGTGGCTGCACCTGCTGATCGGCGTCGTCACCGTGCTGGGTGCGGTGATTTCGGTGGCCGTCGTGCCGCTTTGGCGGTATCGGGTGCACAGGTGGGAGCTTGGCCCGCAGGCGGTGTACACCCGCACCGGGTGGCTGGTCCAAGAGAGGCGCATCGCGCCGATCTCGCGGGTGCAGACGGTCGACACCCACCGTGGCCCGTTGGACCGGCTGTTCGGGCTGGCCAACGTCACCGTCACCACCGCATCTTCGGCGGGGGCGGTGCACATCGCCGCGCTCGACGTCGACGTCGCCGACCATCTCGTCGCCCAGTTGACCGACATCGCAGCGATCGGTGCCGAGGACGCCACGTGACTGGCCCGCCCGAAATAGCTTGGCAGCGGCTCAGTCCCAGGATGCTGCTGGTTCACCCGGTGCATGAATTGCTGCGCGAGCTACCGTGGCTGATCGGCGCGGTGGTACTGGGGTCCACCACCGGCAACCAATGGTGGACGGTGGTGGTGCTGGTGTTCACCGCGGCGGTCGGCGTGGCGCGCTGGTTCACCACGAGCTACCGCATCGACCCCGATCCCGAGTCGGGCCAGGTGCAACTGCGGACCGGTCTCTTGCAACGCAAGGTGTTGTCGTTGCCGCGCAACCGGATTCGTTCGGTGCAAAGCGATGCGCGGTTGCTGCACCGGCTGTTAGGTTTGGCCGTACTGCGGGTGAGCACCGGTCAAGAAGCCAAGGGCGAGAGGGGGTCTGGAGTATTCGAGCTGGACGCCCTCCGGGTCGAACAGGTGCCGCGGCTGAGAGAGATTCTGCTGGCCGGGTCGGCGCGGCCCGCGGATCCCGCGACTGCCGTGCCCGCGCCGGCGGCCACGGTGCTGGCCCGCTGGCAGCCGTCGTGGTTGCGCTACTCGCCGTTGAGTGTGTCCGGACTGCTGACCCTCGGCGCGGCGGCCGGTGTGGTGTATGAGACCGGAGCCGTTGGGCCGCTGCAGCATTCGCGGCTGGTCCAGTCAGGACTCGACGCCGCCCAGCGGCTGGGTACGGCGGGCTCCGTCGCGGTGATCGGCGCGATGGTGCTGGTCGCGGCGGTGGTGCTCGCGGTGCTGCGGTCGCTGCTCACCTACGGCAACCTGGTACTGCTGCGCCAGGCTGACGTCCTGCACCTGCGGCACGGCCTCCTGCGTCTTCGTGAGCGCGCCTACGACATGAGCAGGCTGCGCGGCGCAACACTGCGGCAGCCGCTGTTGGTTCGCGCGTTCGGCGGCGCTCGACTCGACGCGGTGATGACCGGTGTGCACGGCAGCGGGGAGTCGTCTGTACTGCTGCCGCCGTGTCCGGCTGCCACGACCGAGGCGGTGCTGATCGAGCTGATCGGCGACCCGGATGTCGTCACCGGCCCGCTGCGCGGTCACGGCCGTCGGGCCGCGACCCGACGGTGGACGCGGGCGCTGGGGCTTCCCGTGCTGATGGGCGTGGCGCTGGCCGTGGCGACCGTGGTAAACGGGATATCGGTTGTGCCCGTGTGGTTGTGGCCGGCATGGCTCGCGGTCACAGCGTGGTGCGCACTGCTGGCCGCGGACCGGGTCAGCGCCCTGGGGCACCGCATCGACGGACGCTGGTTGGTGATGCGTTCGGGCAGCGTGGAACGACGGCGTGACTGCCTCGACACGGCGGGCATCATCGGCTGGACCGTGCGCCAGTCGCCATTCCAGCGCCGCGCCGGGGTCGCCACCCTGGTGGCGGCCACCGCCGCCGGCGTCAAGCGCTATCCGTTGATCGATGTGCCGGACAACGAAGTATGGGCGGTGGCGGCGCAGGCGTCTCCGTGGGTGGCGGACAGCATCTGGGCTGTCAGTTAGGCGGTCAGTCCACGCACTGCATTGATGCGCGCCTTGAGCTGTTCGGTGCTCGCCGCGGCCACCGGCGGCCCGCCGCACAAGCGGCGCAACTCGTTGTGAATCCACCCGTGCGGCTTGCCCGTGCGATGGTGCGCCGCCGAAACCAGAGCGTTGAGTTCACGGCGCAGGTCCCGCAATTGCCCGTGCCTGGTCACCGGTGCGGTCACCCCTGCGCCGTCGCGGGTGCGACGATGAAGCTGCTCATCCTGCCTGCGGCGCAACAGCTCTCGCATCTGCACGGCGTCCAGCAGGCCGGGCAGGCCCAGGTAGTCGGCTTCTTCGTCGCTGCCGGCGGGAGTGGCCGTGCCGAACGACGAGCCGTCGAAGATCACCTGGTCCAGTTCGGCGTCGGCGCCCAACGACATGAACCCGTTGTCCGCCTCCGACGGCTCGGTCTCGCGACGCTGCGCCGCCTCCAGCTCGTCGTCGCCGCCCTCCCGGTGCGGCTTCCCGAGCACGTGATTGCGCTGCGCCTCCAGTTCACTGGCCAGCTGCAGCAGCGTCGGCACCGACGGAAGGAACACGCTGGCGGTCTCCCCGGGCCGGCGCGACCGCACGAAGCGACCGATGGCCTGGGCGAAGAACAGTGGGGTCGACGCGCTGGTTGCATACACTCCGACGGCCAATCGCGGTACGTCGACGCCCTCGGACACCATGCGCACCGCGACCAGCCAGCTGCTGGTGCCCGCGGAGAACTGCGCGATGCGCTCCGAGGACCCGGGGTCGTCGGACAGCACGAGCGTCGGGTGCTCACCGGTAATCCGTTGCAGTAGAACGGCATACGCGCGGGCGGCCTTCTGATCCGACGCGATGACCATGCCGCCGGCGTCAGGCACACCGCCGGCGCGCAACTGGCGCAGCCGGGTATCGGCCGCAGTGACGACCGCGGGCATCCACTCACCCGCTGGGTCCAGGGCGGTACGCCACGCCCGGGCCACGTGCTCGGCGCTGGCCGGCTCACCGAGCCGCGCGGCGTACTCCGCGCCCGCGCTGTCACGCCACCGGGTCTCGCCGGAGTACGCCAGGAACACCACAGGTCGCACCACGCCGTCGGCCAGCGCCTCGGCGTATCCGTAGGTGTGATCGGCCGCCGAGCGTCGCACGCCGGCGCCGTCGGGCTCGTAGCGGATGAACGGGATCGCGGCGTCGTCGCTGCGAAACGGCGTGCCGGTCAACGACAATCGCCGAGTGGCGTCGCCGAAGGCCTCGCGGATGCTGTCACCCCAGCTCTTGGCATCGCCGCCGTGATGGATCTCGTCGAAGATCACCAGCGTGCGTCTGCCCTCGGTGCGCACCCGGTGCCGGGTCGGATGGCTGGCCACCTGGGCGTACGTGACGACGATGCCGTGGTACTCCGCGGAGGTGTGCGCGGCCGAGTTGCGGAACTTGGGATCCAACGCGATGCCCTCGGCAGCAGCCGCCAGGGCCCACTGCGTTTTGAGGTGTTCGGTGGGTACCACCACGGTAATCGCGTCGATACTGCGGTCGGCCAGCAACTCGCCGGCGATCCGCAGAGCAAACGCCGTCTTACCCGCTCCAGGGGTAGCCACCAGCAAAAAGTCCTGCGGCTTGGTGGTCAGGTACCGCACCAAGGCTCGCCGTTGCCAGCCCCGCAAAGCCCGGGTGCTGGGCGCTTCACTTGCCCGCACCCTCAGACTCCTATCTGGTCGAGATGCAGTCTAGGGCAAGCAGATCGGGGCGCGCATCTTCGGTAGGAAAGCGGCGAGTCGGTGCGGTTCGGTCAGGTCGGCGGACGGCGGCGCATCGCAAGTCTGGTGCGATGAACGCACTTTTGACATTGTTCAGAACATGATTACCGGATTGGCCCATGCCGGGGTTTGCGTGCCCGACTGCGAAGCGGCGGTGGCTTTCTACTGTGACGTGTTGGGCCTACGTGTCTTGTCGCCGCCGTACGTGATGGCCGGTGACGCGATTCGCGAGGACATGGGTCAGTTGGTGTCAGATCCCACCATGAAAGCGGCCATCGTCGGCTTCGACGACGACGGGGATCGTGTCCTCGAGGTGATCGAGTATCTCGACGTCGCCGGCGGCGATCAGCGCGGCGCCGCCGCCATTACCGACCACGGGTTGTCGCATGTCGGGCTGATCTGCGAGGACATCGACGCCACCCGCGCCCGACTTGAGGCCAACGGGGTGCGCTTTCTCGTGGACGGCATTGCGGATGTGGCGCGAGTCCGCACGACATGGTTCGTCGACCCGTGGGGTGTGGTGTTCATTCTCGTTGAAAAGAGCAAGCCGGAGCGTCCCTACTTCGCGCAGTGGGCCTGAAGCCGTTGGGCCGTAGCATCGATGGTGTGCAGCAGCCGATCATCGACGAAAAGACACGCGTGCAGCGGCTACTGGATGCTGAAGTCAAGGCGGCGCAACTGTTCGACGAGATCGAGCGACGCGCGATGATCCGCGCCGGCGTCGGTGAGCAGCAGTTGTCCGACGAGATCCACGCCCTGGCAGCGGAAATGTTCGGGGTGACCCGGCACTGGCATCGGCGGATCGTGCGGGCCGGCGAGAACACCCTGCAGCCGTTCCTGGAGCGCCCACCGGATCGGGTCGTCGCTGACGACGATATCGTGTTCCTCGACTTCGGTCCGATCTTCGAGGAGTGGGAAGCCGACTTCGGCCGGACCTACGTGCTCAGTGACGACCCGGATAAACATGCGGTCCGCGATGCGCTGCCGCGAGTCTGGCAGGCCGGGCGCGACTACTTCGATACCCACCCCGACGTCACCGGCGCCGAGTTGTTCGACTTCTCCGTCGAAGCGGCCCGCGCCGAGGGTTTCGGGTGGGGCAGCCACATCGCCGGCCATCTGGTCGGGGAGTTTCCGCACAAGAAGATCGCGGGGACGGCCACCGAGTGGTACATCATGCCCAAGTCGAACAAGCCGATGCGGCGCACTGACCCCAGCGGTCGCCGTTGTCACTGGATCCTCGAGATCCATCTGATCGACCCGCAACGCCGTTTCGGCGGTTTCTACGAGCAGCTGCTCGACCTGCCCTGAGGCTCAGTCGACGGGATACCCCACCCCTGTGAGCTCCTCGGACACCGCCCACAACCGGCGCTGCCGGTCGACGTCGTGTGACTTCTTGCTGGACTCGACGATCTTGGGATAGCCGCGCATCTGGCCGACGCCGTCGGGCCCGTAATACTGCCCGCCAAGCACCGCCGGGTCGGTGGCGGCACGCAGGGTGGGCAGCGCGCCGGTGGCCGCGTCCTGGGCGACGAGTGGTTCGAGCGCCGAGTAAATCGGCTGGGTCCAGCCGGGCAGGTTACGGGCCAGCTCCGTCTTGGAGCCACCCGGGTGGGCGGCAGCGGCGATCGTGGTCCCGAGCGACGCCAGCCGCCGCTGCAGCTCATAGGTGAACAGCAGGTTGGACAGCTTGGACTGCCCGTACGCCGCGACCCGGTTGTAGCTGTGCTCCCACTGCAGATCGCCGAAGTGAATATCGGCGCGGATGCGGTGTCCGATGCTGCTGACCGTCACGACCCGCGAGCCGGCTACCGGCAAGAGTCGATCCAGGAGTAGACCGGTGAAGGCGAAGTGGCCCAGATGGTTGGTGCCGAATTGCAGCTCGAAGCCATCCTTGGTGGTCGACTTCGGTGTCCACATCACGCCGGCGTTGTTGATCAGCAGGTCGATGCGGTCGTGATCGGACCGCAACTGCTGCGCCGCGGCGCGGACCGACTCCAGCGACGTCAGGTCGAGTTCCTGCAGGGCAACCTCGCCACGCGGGCCATTGGCGGTGATCCGGGCGGCGGCGTCCTTGCCCTTGTCGAGGTTGCGGATCGCCAGCACGACGTGGGCGCCGTGCTCGGCGAGCGCGAGAGCGGTTTCGTAGCCGAGACCGGTGTTGGCCCCGGTGATGACGGCGACGCGACCCGTCTGGTCGGGAATGTCCGCGGTGGTCCATTTGGCCATGAGAGGCTCCTCAACTGTAGGGTAAACGGGGCGAGCGCTCCGGTTGACTCGACTATACGGAACGCACGCCCCGTTTTGTCAACCGGTAGGTGGCGACATGGCTCAACCCGCACGGCCGTTGCGTGCCGACGCCGCGCGCAACCGTACGCGCGTGCTGGAGGTTGCCTACGAAACCTTTGCGGCCGAAGGCCTGTCGGTGCCGATCGACGAAATCGCCCGCCGAGCGGGCGTCGGCGCCGGAACGGTCTACCGTCACTTCCCGACCAAAGAGGCACTGTTCCGCGCGGTCGTCCAGGACCGGATGCAGCACCTCGTCGACAGCGGGTATGCGCTGCTGGAATCGGCCGGACCGGGCGAAGCGCTCTTCGCCTTCTTGCGCTCGGTCGTGCTGCAGTGGGGCGCGACGGACCGCGGCCTGGCGGAGGCCCTGGCCGGCCTGGGCATCGACATCGAACAGGCCGCGCCAGACGCCGAGGACACATTCCTGGCCATGCTCGGCGCGTTGCTAAGCGACGCCCAGGAAGCCGGAACGGCGCGTTCGGACATCGGTGTGCGGGAGGTCAAGTCAATTCTGGTCGGATGCCAGGCGATGGAGGCTTATAACTCCGCGCTGGCCGAACGGGTCACCGACGTCGTCGTCGACGGTTTGCGCGCGCAGCGATAACGCTGACCTGTTCTTGCACTCGACATAGGCGAGTGCTAAGAATGACATTGGCACTCGCGACCGGTGAGTGCTAGGTCGGGACGGTGAGGCCAGGGCCGCGCCAGCGGGAGACAACCCCAGCCGTCCGTCGCGGGCACTGCGCCCGGCCACAGACGTGTCATCCCCTAATCGGAGGAATCACTTCGCAATGGCTAAGCAAATTGCGTACGACGAAGAGGCCCGTCGCGGCCTCGAGCGGGGCTTGAACGCCCTCGCCGACGCGGTAAAGGTGACGTTAGGCCCGAAGGGCCGCAACGTCGTCCTGGAGAAGAAGTGGGGCGCCCCCACGATCACCAACGATGGTGTGTCCATCGCCAAGGAGATCGAGCTGGAGGACCCCTACGAGAAGATCGGCGCCGAGCTGGTCAAGGAGGTCGCCAAGAAGACCGACGATGTCGCCGGTGACGGCACCACCACGGCCACCGTGCTGGCCCAGGCGCTGGTCAAAGAGGGCCTGCGCAACGTTGCCGCCGGCGCCAACCCGCTGGGTCTCAAGCGCGGCATCGAGAAGGCCGTCGAGAAGGTCACCGAGACCCTGCTGAAGTCGGCCAAGGACGTCGAGACCAAGGAGCAGATCGCTGCCACCGCGGCCATCTCGGCGGGCGACTCGACCATCGGCGACCTCATCGCCGAGGCGATGGACAAGGTCGGCAACGAGGGTGTCATCACCGTCGAGGAGTCCAACACCTTCGGCCTGCAGCTCGAGCTCACCGAGGGTATGCGGTTCGACAAGGGTTACATCTCGGGCTACTTCGTCACCGACGCCGAGCGTCAGGAAGCGGTTCTGGAAGACCCCTACATCCTGCTGGTCAGCTCGAAGGTGTCGACCGTCAAGGACCTGCTGCCGCTGCTGGAGAAGGTCATTCAGGGCGGCAAGCCGCTGCTGATCATCGCCGAGGATGTCGAGGGCGAGGCGCTGTCCACCCTGGTCGTCAACAAGATTCGTGGCACCTTCAAGTCGGTGGCGGTCAAGGCCCCCGGCTTCGGTGACCGCCGCAAGGCGATGCTGCAGGACATCGCCATCCTCACCGGCGGCCAGGTCGTCAGCGAAGAGGTCGGCCTCTCCCTGGAGACCGCTGACATCGCGCTGCTGGGCAAGGCCCGCAAGGTCGTCATCACCAAGGATGAGACCACCATCGTGGAGGGCGCCGGTGACTCCGACGCCATCGCCGGTCGGGTGGCCCAGATCCGTGCCGAGATCGAGAACAGCGACTCCGACTACGACCGCGAGAAGCTGCAGGAGCGCCTGGCCAAGCTGGCCGGCGGTGTTGCGGTGATCAAGGCCGGCGCTGCCACTGAGGTGGAGCTCAAGGAGCGCAAGCACCGCATCGAGGACGCGGTCCGCAACGCCAAGGCGGCCGTCGAGGAGGGCATCGTCGCCGGTGGCGGCGTGGCCCTGCTGCAGGCCGCCCCGTCCCTGGACGACCTGAAGCTGACCGGTGACGAGGCCACCGGCGCGAACATCGTCCGCGTGGCGCTGGAGGCTCCGCTGAAGCAGATCGCCTTCAACTCCGGGCTGGAGCCCGGCGTTGTCGCCGAGAAGGTCCGCAACTCGAAAGCCGGTGTCGGTCTGAACGCCGCTACCGGTGAGTACGAGGACCTGCTCAAGGCGGGCGTCGCCGACCCGGTCAAGGTGACCCGTTCGGCCCTGCAGAACGCGGCGTCCATCGCGGCGCTGTTCCTGACGACGGAGGCCGTCGTCGCCGACAAGCCGGAGAAGGCGGCCGCTCCGGCGGGCGACCCGACCGGTGGTATGGGTGGCATGGACTTCTAAGTCTGTACTGGCGAAAAGCCCGGTCCCCCCGTGGGGCCGGGCTTTTCGTTTCGTTGGGCAACTGCTGTACTGAAGATTCGAAAAGTCGGGAACGAAGGGGCAACGATGGCTAGAGAATCCTCAATTTCACCATGGCGCATGGTCTTTGGAGCAGTTCCCGGCTGCGTTCTCTTCGCCATCGCGGTGGTGTTGACATCGCCGACGGCGGGTGCTGTGCCCGCGCCGTGCACGGCCAGCGGTTTGGCTGCCACCGCCAGCGGAGTGCTGAACGGGGCAAGCGGCTACCTGGACAGTCACCCCGATGCCAACAATGTGCTGACGACGGCCGTCAACCAGCCGCCGGCGGACGCGAAGTCGGCTGTGCGCGGCTACTTCATCGGTCATCCCGGTGAATTCCTGGACCTGAAGAACATTGCGCAGCCGCTGCTCGACCTGCGTGGCCAGTGCAACACGGCTGTGTCGCCGGGCCAGCTGGCCGCACTCTTCGACGTGCTGTCCGGCTGACCGACCGGCCGGCGTCGGCCGGTATCAGATCCGCCACACACCGACACCCAGCCCGTACGGAGGCTGGTGGGGCAGATGTGACCGAGACGGCTATGCGGGGACCGGTTGCCGGCCGCGGATCAGCTTGCCAGGCCGCGCGGCGGTGGGCACACCGTTCTCGGCGATGATCTCGCCGGAGACGATCGTCGCCGCGTAGCCCTCGGCCGTCTGGTCGAGCCGACGGCCCCCGGCGGGCAGGTCGTGGGTGATCACCGGCTTGTGCAGTCGCAGCCCCGCGTGGTCGATCACGTTCAGGTCGGCCTTGTATCCGACGGCGATCCGGCCGCGGTCGGCCAGGCCGGCAATGCGCGCGGGAACCGAGGTGAGCCTGCGGACCGCCTCGGACACCTCGAAGCGGCCGGACTTGCGGTCGCGCGCCCAATGTGTCAGGAAGTACGTCGAATAGCTTGCGTCGCAGATCATTCCGTAATGCGCGCCGCCGTCACCAAGGCCGAGCACCACGTCGTCGCGATGCAGAAGCTTGCCCACGGTGTCCAGCGAGTTGTTCTCCAGGTTGCTGGTCGCAACCAACAGCATGGCGCGCCCATCGTCGTCGAGCAGCCGGTCGTAGGCCTCCTCCATCGGGTTCACACCCTTGGCGCGGGCTCGGGCACCGATGCTGTCCGACGGGTCGGGCTCATAGTTGGGGTTGTCGGTCAACGGGAAGATCCAGTCCCACATCTGGGCCACGTAGAGAATCGGATGCCCGACGCCTGGTTTGTCGGCGAGGATGCGGGCGCGCACCTCAGGCTTACGCATCTCGGCGACGCGCTCGGCCAGCGGCAGGTCCGCAATCTCGCGGTAGCTGGGGTAGAGCACGAACGGGTTGGCCGTTAACTGCAGCCCAATGATCAGCCCGATCGGTCGCGGCAACAACTGCGCGCTGACGTCGCCACCGGCCGCGTTGGCCTTCTCGATCATGGTGATGGCGTCCGGCCAGGTCGGGTCGCCGGTGTTGCCGACGACGAGGGTGAAGGTGACCGGCAGCCCGACGTCCTCGGCCACGTCGAACACCGTCTGCAGCACCGGCTGGTAGCCACCCGCGGGAATGTCGGGCACGAACTGCAGCAGGCCGCCGCCGCCGTCGACGACGCCGCGCGCGATCTCCTCGATTTCCTCGCGGGCGGCGTCGTAGCTGGGGATCGGAGAACCGCTCTCGGTCTTGTGGATGGTCAGCCGGGACGACGCGAAGCCCAGTGCCCCGGCCTCGATGGCCTCCTTGGCCAGCGCCCGCATCTTTGCCAGGTCCTCGGCGGTGGCCGGCTCGCGGTCGGCGCCGCGCTGGCCCATCACGTAGACCCGCAGCGGCGAGTGCGGCAGGTAGGCCGCCACGTCGATGTCACGCTTGCCGGACTCGAGGGCATCCATGTATTCGGGGAAGGTCTCCCAGTTCCACGGCAGGCCGTCGGTCATCACGACACCGGGAATGTCTTCGACGCCGGCCATCACATCGACCAGCACGTCGTGGTCCTCCTGGCGGCACGGCGCGAAGCCGACCCCGCAGTTGCCCATCACCACGGTGGTCACCCCATGCGCCGACGACGGCGTCAACCGCTCCGACCAGATGGACTGGCCGTCGTAATGGGTGTGCAGGTCGACGAAGCCCGGCGTGACCAACAGCCCGGCCGCGTCGATCTCTTGCTTCGCGGCCGAGCCGTTAACCGCTCCGACCGCGGCGATGACGCCGTCCTGCACGGCGACGTCACCGATGTACGGGTCACCTCCCAGCCCGTCGACGATGGTGCCGTTGCGGATGATGAGGTCGTAGGTCATCTAAATAATCTCCTACTTTGACCGTTTGACCTGGTCAAACAAGGTTAGTGCGCCCGAGAGTGCCAACGAACTGCGGAAATGGGTTGAGGTGTGTCCAGTGGGCACAGCGCCCGTGTCCATCATCAGCGTGCACCATTGAAGCGTAGCTCTGCTAATGCTGTTCGTAACCGTGGCACAACTGGCACAGCGGCTGCGACGAATTGTTGGCCGAAATCGGGCAAGGCGCGAGGATCCCGCGGGCGACGGAAACCGGCTGTTGGCAGGCCCTCGCCGGTCTACCATCCCCCATGGCGCAGCGCGTGAAGATCCCGGCGAGCTTTAGCGCTTCGACGGGCTACGTCGCAGTTCCGACCTCGGCGAAGCTGACGGCGACGGGCGGCTTGGCCGCAGTCCGCATAGAGAGCCGTGAATACATCACGATGGAGCATCTGTGGACCGCCCGTAATGCGGCGCGGCTATGCGGGGAGCCAGAGCCGCAGCCGCCACCCATCGAACCCAATGTCGCGCATCGTTCGCTGGCAATGACTGCGATCATCTTTAGTGCCGCGTTCCCTGAGGCGCTCGTGAATGAGGTAATCCTCGACGTGATCGAGCCGCCACAAGGTAAACCGTCCGCACGCGTAGAGGGCATTCCAATCAGCACGGCGACGATCCCGTTCAAACAGCTATGGAGGAACGAGCGCAAACTCAAGCCGCTTGGCAAGTATCAGGCCACGCTCAAAGCGGTCAACGAGAAGCCGTACAAAAGAGGCCTTGAAGCAGGTAGGACCGGGCAACCGCACAACGGTGTTGTTCCACCTAGAACCGGCCAGGAGCGCAAAGCTGTTGTTCGAGCTACGCAAGCACTTCATGCATTTCAAACCGGAGACGCGTGACATCGATATCGAGCATGACTACGCGAAGAGGCTCAAGAAGGCCAAAGCTTTTGGGAGCCAACAACAGTCGCTCGGTCACCCGAATCAGGCACTCGGCGCTGACTTAGCGCAGTGGGCATGCGACTCCAGTGCAAAGTTCGCCAAGAGCTGGTGGGAGCGGATGGGCCTCCGCCGCTCTTTTGACGCTGCGTTCGATCAGCCAGATCGCTGTGATCTCATCCCAGATGCACCGCAACATGCGACGGCATCCTAAAGTGACCCCGCGTCCCGAATATGCAATGGATAAATATATACGCATTACCTAATATGAGATGATGGGGAGCTGAACCGGCTGTCCCGACGACTGAGAGAGGAAGGACCCAAATGACAGCGGCGCACAAAGAGCACGTTGGCCATGACCACGCCCATGGTGAGGGGTGTGGGCATGTCGCCGTCCCGCACGGCGACCATGTCGACTATGTCCACGATGGACACCTGCACAAAGCCCACGATGGCCACTACGACGAGTGTGAGGTCGGCGAGCACCGCGTTCATGAGGGGCATCACCACGTGCATGCCGAGGGGTGTGGGCATGTCGCCGTCCCGCACGGCGACCACGTGGACTACGTCCATGACGGTTGTCGTCATGCCGCCCATGAGGGCCACTACGACGAACACTGAGGTTCGGCGGACGACCCGCCCCGTCCCGTTTGCGGGTCCAAGTCAGACGATCTTGTAGTTATAGACGGTCTGGCGGCTAATTCCGAGCTCCTTGGCCAGCGCAGTTATCGACTCGCCCCGGGCCAGACGGGACGTGAAGCTCGGCGGCCTGCTCGCCAGTGAGAGCCGCTTTCCGGCCCTTGTAGTTCCCGGCAGCTTTAGCGAGGGCGATTCCCTCCCTTTGACGTTCGAGGATCATCGACCTCTCGAACTCCGCGACTGCTCCGAGCATCGAAAGGAGGAGCGTGTTCATCGGTGAGTCCTCACCCGTAAAGGTGAGCGACTCCTTCACGAACTCGACACGGACGCCCTCCCCGGTGAGTTCCCGAACGATCCGGCGCAGGTCTTCGAGGTTGCGTGCGAGTCGGTCCATCGAGTGGACGACGAGCGTGTCCCCTTCGCGGGCGTAGTCGATGGCACGGGCAAGCTCGGGACGGTTGGTGTCCTTGCCGCTGGCCTTGTCGGTGAACACCTTGTTCAGCTCGACCCCGTCGAGCTGCCGATCCGTGTTCTGGTCGACGGTGCTGACTTGCTGGTATCCGATCCGCTGGCCCACTTGGAACTCCTCCGCCCGATGAACTGCCTTAGACCCCAAGACATTGGTAGACGGATGTCAAATGATGCTTGATCAGACCCTAGTTTTACGCCATCGGGCGGCATGGCGAGTGTCGAGTACGGGTGCACCCCAAATGGACGCATGGATAGCAGGCGGTCATCCCTGAGGATGGGCCTGGGTCATCACTAAGTGGAACTACCCATGCTGTCGCGCTACCCGCTGTTGCAGGCTTATTGAAAATCATTATCATTAAGGAGTCAGTACTGCGACCAAGGGTGCCTCACCCCGCTCCCAGATAGGGACCACCTCAATGGACCGTGCCGCCTTAATGGACCGTGCCGCGACCGCAGCTCGGCTTACAGCCCTGCTGTCACTTCGCTACCCGCCTGTCGCGCTCGCTTTCGTTGACCGGCCGCCGAAAGACATCGTGCAGGTCAGCAAACCCGTTCCATCGGCCTGCGCGTTCTGGCGGCGGGCAGAGCAAGGTACCTTCTACGCCTCCGCTGAGCAGCACTACAACTGTCCGATCGGATCGATGGTGATGGGTTTCGCCCTCCCAGCGACTGTGAGCGAGCGGCTCGGCGGCCTGGTGCAGTCGATGTGCGACGCACGCTATCTGAGCATGGACGAGGCGGCCAAGATCCCCAACGTAGGTCGGAACAGCGTAGGCATCGTCTACGGCCCCTTGCGGGCGTTCCCGCTGGACGCGGAACTGGTGCTGATCTGGGTGAATGTGGCCCAGGCCATGCTCTACAGCGAGGCCGCTGGACGTGCCGCCTGGACGGGCGCCCAAATGGACATAACGGGCCGTCCGGGCTGTGCTGCCCTCCCGTTGGCACTACACAGCAACCAGCCAGGCATGTCCCTGGGTTGCGTAGGCATGCGCACCTTCACGGAGATCAGTGATGACATGAACCTGGCGGTGATCCCCGGTAGTGCTTTGGCCGGATTCGTCGACGCGCTAGAGGGAACAGTGGATTCGAACGCCACGATGCGTTCGTACTACTCAGCGCGCAAAGCCGCCATTAGCTAGCTCGAATTGCCCGAAGGGGACGAGCCATGAGCGATTCAGGCATGCTGCCCCGAGTACGCCAACAGACAGGGGGTCCGTCATCCCCCGGGTGGCGGGCCTTCCCATTGCTCGGCGGCTTTCTTCGCGTCGTCATCGGTGCTGTAGGTGCCGTGGAAGACGTGCGCGGGCACGCCACCGATCTCCTGGATCACCAGATTCACCAGAATCCACGGCTTGATTTCGCTTGCTGCCTCGGGGCCGAAAAAGATGCGGTACTCGTGGCTGCCGCTGACAGCACGGTAGCGCTCGAACGGGTAGATCGCTCTAGCGTCGACCGTTTCCCAGGTCAACATGGGCATGGTTATCATTATCACCTGGGTTCCCGGATCGCCCGAGAACTTAGATCGGCCGAGTCCGACTAGGTGCCTGGTTTGCCTGAGCGGTGAGTCGGCAACCACAATTGCGGCCACTCTCGATGTCAGTCGTGCCACCGTCTACCGCGTGCTTACCGAGCAGGCCGACCATACCGACTAGTCGTTCCATCGAGCCGGTCGCATTGGCGTTACTCCAGCCGCTCCTCGGCCAGCCCGGCGTAGCGCAAGCGCATACACCGTTCTTGGGTAACTTGTCGACGACCCTCGCGCCTGGGCAGTCCCGGTCCCTCCGCCCCGCTGCTCAACGCGACCGGTTAGAACAAAACGGGTTCGGTTACGTTCAAATCGGTGCGGGAAGGGAGGTGCCACGAATGTCAGACGAAACGGGCCGCCCAGTAGCTCAGGGCACCGCCCTCCCGGTTGCGGGGAGGCGGGATCGTGCAGCACTTCAGGCTGTGAGTTTCTTCATGGCCGACGTGCAGGCTGGGATCCACCCGTTCTTGCGATGGATGCCATGACCGGGGACGATACCCGACCGTTGTGTCCAGTCATGTGTCCAACTTTGCTTCGGCCCAGCTCTGGACGTACCCCTAAATAATCTACGACCCTGTCGGTGACTCGTGCCAGGATCAATTCATGCAGAGCCCCGAGAACGACGACGCTGCCGCCCGGGAGTTGCTTCGCGACGCGTTCACCCGATTGATCGAGCACGTCGACGAGCTCACCGATGGGCTCACGGATGAGCAGGCCAACTACCGCCCGAGCCCGGATGCCAACAGCATCGCCTGGTTGATCTGGCACAGCGCGCGTGTGCAGGACGTCCAGCTCGCCCCTATCGCCGGCCTGGAGCAGGTGTGGACGCACGACGGATGGGTCGACCGCTTCGGGCTAGACCTGCCACGCAACGACACCGGCTACGGTCACGGTCCCGATGAGGTGGTCAAGGTGCAGGCGCCGGCCGATCTGCTGGCCGGCTACTACCACGCCGTGCACAAGCTGACGCTGGAATTCGTCGCCGGGGTCACCGCAGAGGATCTGAGCCGCATCGTGGACCGCAACTGGGATCCGCCGGTGACGGCCAGCGCCCGACTGGTCAGCATCATCGACGACTGCGCCCAGCACCTCGGCCAGGCCGCCTACGTACGCGATATCGTGCCCTGACCTAGGGCTTCCCAGCGCCTGCCGCCGGGGCGTCGAATACGACGATCTGCCCGGTCGGCTCTGGTGGTGGCTGCGTGTCGCCCCACTTTTGGCACACGACGTAGAGCTGTGGCGGCTGGTCGCCGCGGCTGAGCGTGCAGGCGAACGCGCCTCGATCGAGTTTGACCGTGTCAAGAACTTCGCCGCCTTCGCGCACCCGCACGCAGTGTCGGTTTCCCACGTCCGCGTACCAGACGGCCCCGTCGGTGTCGATACAGATGCCGTCGGGGTGGTCGTCTCCCACCTTCGCCCACGTCCGCCGTCCGGCCAGGTCTCCGTTGTCAGCGATGTCGTAGGCCGTCAGCCGATTGGCGTAAGACTCGGCCAGGATCAACGTCTCGCCGTCGGCGCTGATCGCCATGCCATTGGGGAAGGCGAGATCGTCTGCGACCGTGCGGACGGTGCCGGCCGGCGTGACCAGCACGACGCTTCCGGGTGCCGGCTCGCCGCCGGGGAAGTCGAAGCCGATGGTGTTGACGTATGCGTTGCCCTGCGCATCCACCACGATGTCATTCCACGGCTTCTCCGAGATCGATGACAGGTCGGCGTGGGCGACCATCGAGCCATCGGGTTCGCGACGAAGTACCCGCCGCCGCGCCGAATCCACGACCAGCAACCGCCCGTCGGGCAAAAAGTCAATGCACATCGGAAACGACTCGACGCTGACCACGACTTCGTGGCCGCCCCGGGGAGCGAGCGCGATCACCTGATGCGCGCCCCAATCGGAGAACCAGACCCGCCCGTCGTGCCAGCGGGGCGATTCGCCAAACGTGATTCCTTCCATCAAAACGGTCATAGAGGCAAGACTGCCCGCCCGGGAAAACCTCATCGGCCGCCAACGAACTTGACACCTGTCGACGTCGTGCGATCCACGTCACACCGCCGCGTCTACCATGGCCCTTATGACCGCCATCAAGCCTCCCGACACCGCTCCGAGCAGCACCGAGTTTTCCGGTACCGGCGCCATCCGCAATCCTGCGACCGGCGCGATCGCCGGACAGGTGCAGTGGACCGACCCGACTGACGTACCCGCCATCGCTGCGGGGCTCCGCGCCGCTCAACGCGATTGGGAGCAGCGCGGAGCCAAGGGACGTGCCAAGGTGCTGGCCCGCTTCGCGGTCTGGCTGGCCGACCATCGCGGCGAGATCGAAGAGCTGCTGATCAAGGAAACCGGCAAATCCGCTGTCGACGCGGCCCAAGAGGTGCCGATGTTGATCATGATCCTCTCGTACTACATCAGAACGATGGAGAAGGCCTTGGCGCCCGAGAAGCGGCCGGCCGCACTGCCGTTCATGGCGATCAAGAAAATCACCGTGCACTACCGGCCGCGGCCCGTGGTGGGCATTATCGCGCCGTGGAACTACCCGGTGGCCAACGCTCTGATGGATGGCATCGGCGCCCTCGCCGCGGGCTGCGCGGTACTGCTGAAGCCGTCCGAGCGCACCCCGCTGACCGCCGAGGTGCTGCGCCGCGGCTGGCAGGAGTCCGGCGGTCCGGAGGTGTTCGCGCTCGCGCAGGGTGCCCGCGCGGTGTCCGAAGCCGTCGTCGACAACGTCGATTACATCCAATTCACCGGTTCCAGCGTCACCGGAAGCAAAGTGATGGAACGCGCCGCCCGCCGGCTGACGCCGGTCAGCCTGGAACTGGGCGGCAAGGATCCGATGATCGTGCTCGAGGACGCCGACGTCGATCTCGCCGCGCACGCCGCGGTCTGGGGCGCGATGTTCAACGCCGGGCAGACCTGCGTCTCGGTCGAGCGGGTCTACGTGCTCGACTCGGTCTACGACCAGTTCGTGCAGGCTGTCGTGCGTGACGTGCAGTCGCTGCAGGTCGGCGCTGGCGAGGGGAAGACCTTCGGCGCGCTGATCGACGAGCAACAGCTGGCGGTGACCGACCGCCACGTCCGCGACGCGGTGGCCGCCGGTGCCCGCGCGCTGACCGGCGGCCAGCGCACCGACACCTCGGGCAGCTTCTACCCGCCCACGGTGCTGGTCGACGTCGACCACTCGATGGCCTGCATGACCGAGGAGACGTTCGGGCCCACGCTGCCGATCATGAAGGTCAGTTCTGTCGACGAAGCGATCCGGCTGGCCAACGACAGCGAATACGGCTTGAGCGCCTCGGTATTCTCCCGCGATGCCGATCGAGCCAACGAGGTTGCGCTGCAACTTGATTGCGGTGCGGTCAACATCAACGACGTGATCACCAACCTGATGTGCACGACGGCGCCGATGGGCGGCTGGAAGACATCGGGCATCGGGGCGCGCTTCGGCGGCGCCGAGGGACTGCGCAAGTTCTGTCGCGTCGAGACCGTCGTCGGCCCGCGGACCAACGTCGGTGCCGGCGGAAACTATTACCACAACTCGCAAAAAGCGCTGAAGCGGATGAACCGGATGATGACCCGGTTCGCGCTGGCGCGTCCGCGCCGCACCGCGAAGTAACGGCCGCACCGGGACCACGGCGTGCGATTCGCGCTGACGGCGCTGCTGTGGCTGTTCAGCACTGTCGCGCTGGCGTTTGCGGTGCCGGCCGCGTGGGTGCAGACCCACGTCGTCGACGTCAACGGTTACACGGTGATGGCCCGGAAAGCCGCCGGCGATCCGGCGCTGCAGACGGCGGCGGCATCCGAACTCGCCTCCAGGGCGATGATGCTCATCACCCAGCGCGGCTACCACGTCGACTCGGCACAGGTGCACGATGTGGCCGCCGGCTATACCGTCGGCCCGGACTTTCCGGCGCAGTTCGCCGACGCCAACCGGTTGGCGCACTCGTGGCTGTTCACCGGCGCCCACGCGCAGTCCGACGGGGACCAGTGGGTCGTCGATCTGGCCGGGATGTTCAACAACAGCGCGTTTGCCTCGCTGCTGGCGAGCTACCACGTCCGAGTGCCCGAGACCGTCCGGATCCCGGTGGCGGTGTCCACGCAAAAGGTGTTGCAGCCGGGCGAATTACGGCCGTTGGCCACCTGGGGTCCGTGGCTGAGCCTCGGCGCGGCGGCGCTGACCGGCATCTGCGCACTATTGACGCTGGCCGCCGCGCGCAGCCGCGGCAGGGTACTGGCCGGCCTCGGGATTTCCGCGCTGCTCGTCGGCGCCTCGGGTTGGGTCGCCATCGAACTGGCCCGTCGCCGCGTCAACGACGCGCTGAACAACACCACCGGCGATATCCGCCGCATCGCCGACGTCATGGTCGGTCAAGCCGAAAGCAGCATGCACCACTGGCTCGACCTGACCCTGGCCGCAGGCGGCGTGCTGGTGGTATTCGGCGTCTTAGTGGCTGCTCTCGGCAACCTGCGGAAGGTCTGAAAGGTGCTCGCTGAGTAGCGCTTCCAATTTCTGGTTGGTGCCGACGGCTGGTGCAAGCGGACGAACGGGTACGCCCGATTCCAGTGCCCACCGGGCGCATGGCCCCAGTCGACGATCACCACCTGCGCGTCGGATTCGGTCACCAGGGTGTCGGTGAACGCCATGCCCATCGCGCCCGCGCCGACGACCAGGTAATCCGCCTCAAGCGTTGTCACACCCGTTCCTCCCCGTGGTATCGGATCCCCCAATCCGGCAGCGATGTCTAGGTCAGTGACAGTTTGGCGAAGATCTTCCCGGTCGGCTGCGGTGACCCGTTGCCGGGTTCGACGGTGAACGCCAGCACGCGGGAGTTACCAAGGTCAGAGAACATGTGCGTGGTCGACGGCGTGACGGCCGCGGTGTCCATCGTGCCCGCCGACACCGGGCCCTTGTCGCCGACCAGCCACATTTGGTAGACGGTCCCCTGCGATGGTGGCGGCACGTTATTCATCACCAGCACACCGGCATTCATGTCCCGTGAGAACAGCACCGTCGCGTTACCGCCGGCCAGGGCGGCTGGAGGCGGTCCGCACATCGGGTGCCGCCATGATCTGCTCGGCCATTGTCGGTGCGTGCCCCGGTCGCAGCGCGATTCCGGCGCCGAAGGCGGCCAATGCCACCACTATTGCCGCTGCCGCAGCCAATGCTGCTGTGCGCCAACGTGATCGACGTGTGTCACGGGTCTGTACCGCGGCCAGCACTCCCGCACGCAGACGTGCCGGCGGCTCGGCTCCGGTCGCTGCCGACACTACGGCCATGGCTTCGCGGACCGCACGCACCTCGTCGCCGAAGCGTCCGGCGACCGCTGCCGGCGCTGCGGCGACCTGCCGGTCGATCGCGGCGCGTTCGGTCTCGGAGATGGCGTTCAGCGCGTAGGGCGTGGCCAGCTCGATCAGGTCGAATTCGGTGGGCTCGGTCATGGCACACCCAGGCAGTTGCGCAGCCCGCGCAGCGCGTCGCGCATCCGTGACTTGATCGTCGACAGGTTGGCTGCCAACCGCTGAGACACCTCGGCGTAGGTCAATCCGCCGTAGTAGGCCAGGTCGATGCACTGCCGCTGCATGTCAGTCAGCCCATCGAGGCACTCGTTTACCCGGCGGCGCTCATCAGCGGCGATCACCGAATCGGCGACGAGGTCAAAGGCTCGGTCGACGTTGGCCGCGCCGTACCGTGACTCTCGCTGACCGGCGGCTTGCTCGGACCGCACCCGGTCGATGGCGCGCCGGTGCGCCATGGTCATCAGCCAGGACAGCGCCGAACCCTTGGCCGGATCGTAGGCATCGGCGGTCCGCCACACCTCGACGTAGATCTCCTGGGTGGTTTCCTCGCTGTAGCCGGCGTCCCGCAGCACGCGCGTCACCAGTCCGTATACCCGTGAGCTGGTGTGGTCGTAGAACGCGGCGAACGCATCGGCATCGCGACGCGCGACCCGGCGCAGCAATGCGTCCAGGTCGCTGCCGCGCCGTGGTTCGGTCATCGAGCGGTAGCCTATCGGCTCAGCGACGAGAGTCGTCATGTTCGCGCCGATCGGGGCGGGCGTGGAATGAAAAACGATGTCCGTTGCTGGTATTCGCTGAATCCCGGTCGGTTCCTCATGTACTTCTCGGTGAGCCGGGCGCCGGTGGCGTAGACCAGGAAGTAGGTCATCAGCGACGGGGAGAGGACGGTGGCCAACGACCACCACCCGGTGATCGTGATCAGCCACAACCCCCACCAGACGCAGGCATCGCCGAAGTAGTTGGGATGACGCGTCCATGCCCACAGGCCACGGTCCATCACCACACCGCGATGGCTCGGGTCGGATTTGAATGCCCGGAGTTGGCGGTCGCCGAGAGCCTCGAAGCCGACACCCGTCAGCCATACCAGAACACCGACCAGCGGGACGGCCAGCCAGTGTCGCGGTGTGGCGCCGGTCGCGGCCGAGAGTTGCAGCGGCAACGACACGAACCAGGTCGCGAAGCCCTGCACCACGAACACCTTGGCCACGATTTGCCCTGCGGTGGCGCCGCGCAGCAAGTCGGCGTACCGCGGATCCTCGCCGTGACCCGCCGATCGTCGGTGGATGTACCAGCTCAGCCGCAGAGCCCAGATCGCGACCAGGGCCAGCAACAGCCACCGACGCAAAGCGTCGCCGTCGCCGAGTACCGCGGCGACCAGCGCGATCGCGATGAAGCCCAGGCCCCACGCGACGTCGACGACGTTGTAGCGGCCGATGCGCCGCGCGATGACGAAGGTGACGGCGTGGACCGCGAGCAGCGCCGCAACCGATGCGCCCGAGACGGTCGCGAAATTGGCGATCATGGGTTGGCCTTACTGACAAACGACCATTGGTAGACGTTAAGGTAACCCGATCGGAAGCCCGCCTCCGCGTATGCCAGGTAAAGTTCCCACATTCGTGCGAACACCTCATCGAAGCCGATGTGTGCCAGGGTTTTCCGGCGTTGCATGAACCGCTCCCGCCACAGCCGCAGCGTTTCTGCGTAGTCCTGGTCCAGTGAGAGCATGTCGACTGGGCTCAACCCGGTCTTGCACTCGACGATCTCGCGAATTGCCTCGGCTGACGGGATCAGCCCGCCAGGAAAGATGTACTTCTGGATCCAGGTGTGGGTGTTACGGGTTGCCCGCATTCGGTCGTGCGGCATGGTGACGGCTTGGATCACCAGCCTCCCGTTCGGCGTCAGCAGCCGCTCTAAGCTGCGGAAATAGTCTGGCCAGGCGTGGAAGCCGAGCGCATGGATCATCTCGACGGAGATGACCGCCTCGTAGTTGCCGCCGACGTCAAGGTAGTCGCGCAGGTCGATCTGAACACGGTCGGTCAGTCCAGCCGCGGCAACCCGTTGGCGGGCCAGCCAACGCTGCTTCTCCGACATCGTGACGGAACGGACGTGGGCTCCGCGGGCGGCAGCGCGAATGCACAGCTCACCCCATCCGGTGCCGATTTCGAGGAGGCGGGTGCCGGGTCCGACCCCGGCCGCGTCCAGCAACCGGTCGATCTTGCGCCGCTGCGCCCCTGCGAGTTCGGGCCACGACGCCGGCAGCGTCTCGAACAACGCGCTCGAATACGTCATCGTCTCGTCGAGGAATTCGCCGAACAGTTCGCTCGATACGTCATAGTGCCCGGCGACGTTGCGGCGCACCTGTTCCCGGCTCGGCCTGGACGGACCCGGTTGCGAGGCAAGGACGATGGGGCGAAGCCATCGCAGCGCGGACGGCGCCAGGTTGTCCACGTCGGTGGCGAAGACGGTCAACAGCTCGGTGAGGGAATCCGATTCCCACTCGCCGGCCATGTAGGACTCGCCGAATCCGATCAGACCGTGGCGTCCGATCCGGCGGGCCAGCCGCTCTGGCCGATGTATCACCAGCATTGGCGCCGCCGCG
This sequence comes from uncultured Actinomycetota bacterium, assembly GCA_963760095.1. Lineage (GTDB taxonomy): Bacteria > Actinomycetota > Actinomycetes > Mycobacteriales > Mycobacteriaceae > Mycobacterium. The sequence continues at coordinate 519,798 of CAVXBT010000001.1, forward strand.
TCGCCCGCGCCGACCACCGAGCCGTCGGGATAACCGAGTCGCAGTGGCAGCCGGTTCGCGGCGCGGTGTAACAACCGCTTGGCGATGACCGCCCTTGCCCTGGCAGGGAGGCCGCCGGGCACCTCGGCGATGGCCGGCCAGCGTCGTGAATCTGTTGCCGGTGAGGGTGTTTCGCTGACAACAGTTGGTGGTGTCGCCGGGACCCGACGCGACCACGACGCGATCTCCTGGATGCGGATGCGCAACTCCACCAGTAACGGCGCCAGCGGCGCGAGAATCTGCATCCGCGCGACGTGTCCCAGGGTCGCCGGCCGGCGAGTGCCGCACAATTTCGCGACGAACGGCTGCTGCCCCTCGTCGTGCAGCGACACCACCACGTCGAGTTGATGGTCGGGGCGCGGCGCCAGCACCTGGTGATGCGCCGCTACCGGGCTGACCGCAGACACGGGTAACTGCTTGGTGAGCAGTACCGGCGTGCTCACCGGGGGGAGCAGGTACGCATCGCGTTGTCCGCCAGTGCTGCGTGCCTCGACGATCACGTGGCGCAGCACTCCGTCCCGACCGTGGCACCAGAAGAGACTGATCGGGTTGAAGGCGTAACCGGGCACCCGTGCCTGCAGCAGCGCGGTGACGCGGCCCTCGGGCAGGGCGGCGTCGTGTTCGGCCAGATAGGCGTTCACCCGGCTTCGTAACGACCGGCCGGGACGGCCCGCCAAGTGGTCCCGGGCGTGCAGCCGCACGAACTGCCGCATCCACCATGGCAGCGATGGCAGCGCGTCGAGGTCGAGATACCAACTGTAGCTGCGGTCTTCGAAGGAATGGCGCACCGGAGCCTGCCGGGTGTGGGTGATCGTGGTGCGGTAGATCGCCGGCATCACCCCGATCGACCGTTCTGCTGCCTGGTGCACATCAAGGTATTCGGAGCCGGCGACGCCGCGGACGAGGGTGGGCGGCCCTTTCCACTGCCTCATTGCTCACGTGCGTCAGCCATCCACGCCGCCGGCTGCTCCGAATACCGATTGAGCGGCGGCGTTCGCCGCTTAGACAAAGGAGTTCAAGCGGTATGAACCACACTCAGAGGCAGTCAGTCGCAATATGTCTCGCGGCGTTGGCGGCCGTGGGCTTTTCGGCATGTTCGAGCAACAAGTCCCAATCCGAGCAGCAGACCAGCGCGAGCCCGGCCACCAGCACGGCAGCGCCCGCGATGACCAGCACAATGAACCACGCGGCCGATCTGGTCGGCCCCGGCTGTGCCGACTACGCGGCACTACACCCGAGCGGCCCGGCTTCGGTGAACGGCATGGCACAGGACCCGGTCGCGACCGCGGCCTCCAACAACCCGCTGCTGTCGACCTTGACCGCCGCGCTCTCCGGCAAGTTGAACCCCAACGTCAACCTGGTCGACACCCTGAACAACGGCCAGTACACGGTCTTCGCACCGACCAACGCCGCGTTCGACAAGCTGCCGGCTGCCACGCTCGACGAGCTGAAAACCAACTCCGACATGCTCAAGAGCATCCTGACCTTCCACGTCGTGCAAGGACAGGCGAGCCCGGCCAAGGTTGACGGCACTCACAAGACGCTGCAGGGCGCCGACCTGAACGTGACCGGCCAGGGCAACGACCTCAAAGTCAACACCGCGGGGCTGGTGTGCGGAGGGGTGCACACCGCCAACGCGACGGTGTACATGATCGACACTGTTCTGACACCGCCCAGCCAGTAGCGGTCCATGCCGTCGAAAAGGCAAGGCAGCCCCGTTCGCCGGGCTGCCTTGTCGCATGTCGGGGCCTGCCGCACCAATCCAACACGGCTGTGGTAGCGAATAGACACTATGTTGTCGTTAGCGCTGATCGGTCTGGTCGGAGGACTCATCACCGGCATCTCGCCGTGCATCCTGCCGGTGTTGCCGGTGATCTTCTTCTCTGGCACCCAGAGCACCACTGACAGCTCGGTCGCGGTGACGTCACGACGCGACGTCTCGCGACCATATCGGGTGATCGGCGGCCTGGTGCTGAGCTTCAGCCTGTTCACGCTCATCGGGTCCGCCTTGCTGTCCCTACTGCACCTGCCGCAGGACGCCATCCGTTGGGTCGCGCTGGTCGCGTTGGTGGCGATCGGTCTGGGCCTGATCTTTCCGGGCTTCGAGCAGTTGCTGGAGCGGCCGTTCGCACGCATCCCGCAAAAGCGAATCGCGAACGTCGGCAATGGGTTTGGTCTGGGTCTGGCGCTCGGAGTGCTCTATGTGCCATGCGCGGGCCCAGTGCTGGCCGCGATCGTGGTCGCCGGAGCCACCGCGAACATCGGTCTGCCCGTCGTCGTACTCACCTTGGCGTTCGCGGTGGGGACGGCGGTGCCGCTGCTGTTCTTCGCACTGGCCGGCCAGCGAATTGCCGAGCGGGTCAGCGCGTTTCGGCGTCGCCAGCGTCAGATCCGCATCACCGCAGGGGTTGTGACGATCCTGCTGGCGGTGGCGCTGGTGTTCAACCTGCCGGCGGTTCTGCAGCGGGCGGTTCCGGATTACACCAGCGCTTTGCAGGACAAATTTGGCGGTGGCAAACAGGTTCAGCAAAAGCTCAAGCTCGGTGGCATCGTCAACGACCAGAACAAGGACTTGGCAAACTGCACCAACGGCTCGCCGCAGCCGCAGAAGTGCGGTTCGGCGCCCGACCTCAAGGGCATAACCGCATGGCTGAACACTCCGGGTGACAAACCGATCGACCTGCACTCGTTGCGGGGCAAGGTGGTGCTGATCGACTTCTGGGCATACTCCTGCATCAACTGCCAGCGCGCCATCCCGCATGTCGAAGGTTGGTACAAGGCTTACCGCGACCTCGGATTCGAGGTCATCGGCGTGCACACCCCCGAGTACGCGTTCGAAAAGGTCACTGCCAACGTCGAAAAGGGTGCCGCCGATCTGGGCATCACCTACCCGATCGCCCAGGACAACAGCTACTCGACCTGGACGAACTACCGCAATGAGTACTGGCCGGCTGAGTATCTGATCGACGCCAACGGCACTGTGCGGCACGTCAAGTTCGGCGAAGGCGACTACAACGACACCGAGAAGCTGATACGCCAGCTGATCACCGACGCCCGACCAGGAACGACGCTGCCTCCCGCGGTGGACGCGCCCGACACCACCCCGCACGGCAGCACGACGCCGGAGACGTATTTCAGTGTGGGCAAGGTGGTCAACTACGCCGGACGGGGAAGCTACGACGAGGGAAGGGCGAACTTTACCTTCCCCGCGTCACTTTCGGACGACTCGTTCGCGCTGCAGGGGCCGTGGGCGCTCGATTACGAGGGCGCGACGGCCGACGGCGACGCCTCGAGTATCGAGCTGAATTACCACGCGAAGAACGTGTACATCGTCGTCGGCGGAACCGGGACGCTCACCGTGACGCGCGACGGCAAAACGACGACGCTGCCGGTCAGCGGTCCGCCGCAGTCGCATCAGATCGTCGCGGACAAAGACGGGACACGAAGCTCACTCGTTGTGCGTGCCACTCGAGGGCTGCACGTTTTTTCCTTCACTTACGGCTGATCGCAACATCCCGATCAGGCTGAGGCCGATCCAGAACGCGCGCGGCTCCGAATGAACCGTGTCAATTGTGAAACAGATGGCGTTGCAATCGTCGTCGTCGATACCAAGGAGTCCAAACGCGATGAACGCGATACTGAAAATCCAATCTAAGGCGATTCCAGCAGCTGGTCTCGCGGCGGCAGCCGTCGTCGGCCTTGCCGTGGCTACCTGTGCACCTGCGGCGGCCGCGCCGAATCTGATCGGCCCCGGCTGCGCGGATTACGCGGCTATGCATTCCGATGGCCCCGCATCGGTAGCCGGGATGTCCCAGGTCCCGGTCGCGGTGGCCGCGTCCAACAACCCTGAACTCACGACCCTGACCGCCGCGGTATCTGGTCAGCTCAACCCGCAGGTGAATCTGGTCGACACCCTCAACAGCGGTCAGTACACGGTGTTCGCGCCGACCGACGCCGCATTCAACAAACTGCCGGCGTCCACCATCAACGAGCTCAAGACCAATTCGGACTTGTTGAAGAGCATCCTGACCTACCACGTCGTCCCCGGACAGTTGAATCCCAACCAGGTCGACGGTTCACACAACACCGTTCAAGGTGCGCCCGTCAACGTGACCGGCATGGGCAATGGCCTCAAGGTCAACAACGCCGGCTTGGTCTGTGGCGGCGTGCCCACCGCCAACGCGCAGGTGTACATGGTCGACACGGTGCTGATGCCCCCCGCTCACTAACGTTGGCCGACAACGAATCAGCGGGCGTCGCGCCCGGCGTTTCCCGTCCGCGTGGGAATGCCGGGGCGATGACCCGCCAGATCAGCACCACTAGGCGTTCGTTTGTACCGGTCAGCGCCCGCGCGCTGACGGGCAGTAGCGGCGTCACGGCGTGATGACGTGCGATGGGTCGGGTCGGAATTCCGGTGGGGCCTGGCTGTAGTCGCCGAACGGCCCGTCGCGGCGCTCGACGGCGGCCCGGACACCTTCCGTCGCCGCGGTCTGGATGAAGTCGAGCGCCTCAGGGGTGTTGCGCATCAGGCCGTCGAGGATGCCGCCCAGCATCTGGGTCGACGCCAGGCCCATGTTCTCGTAGGCCTGATTGACGATGAGTTTCTGAGCTTGCAACTGCGACAACGGGATTCGCGTCAACTCGGCAGCGATCTCGGCGACCCGGGCCTCCAGCTGTTCGAAGGGGACCGCCTCGTTGATCAACTCGACCTCGGCGGCCTGCACGCCGGTCAGTGGCCGGCCGGTCAACGAGTGCCACTTGACCTTCGCGAGGCTGAGCCGGTACAGCCACATCCCGGTCAGATAGGCGCCCCACATGCGGCTGTACGGGGTGCCGATGACGGCGTCGTCGCTGGCGATGACGATGTCGGCGCACAGCGCGTAGTCGCTGGCCCCGCCCACGCACCAGCCGTGCACTTGCGCGATCACCGGTTTGGAGGCCCGCCAGATCGCCATGAACTTCTGGGTGGGACCGGTCTCGCGCGCGGTGACCATGGCGAAATCCTTGCCCGGATCCCAACGTCCCTCGGTGTTCATCGCATCGCCCCACTGTTGGAAGCCGTCGCCGAAGTCGTAGCCGCCGGAGAACGCCCGGCCGGCGCCCCGCAGCACGATGACCTTGATGGCCGGATCCCGCTCGGCCAGGCCCACGGCGGCCTCTATCTCGTCGGGCATCGGCGGAACGATGGTGTTGAGCGCATCGGGGCGGTTCAGAGTGATGGTCGCGACGGGCCCGGTCGTCGTGTACAGCAGTGTCTCGAAATCGGTTGTCGGCATGGCCCAAGCGAAGTCGCTTGGCGACGTCGTGTCCAGCCGTCAGTCGCTGTAGCGGTCGCGAAGGCGAGACAGCGTGCTTTCGATGCCCGCGGCGTTGCGCTTTGCGAAACCCGTCAACCCGTAAAACCTAAGCCAGTGAGTGAGCGGTGCAGCGTCGCGGTAGTCGAACGTTTCGGTGACCCGGGTGTCGGTCGGCGTCACCGCGGCGAACTCCCATCGCCAGCGGTGCCCAAGGGGATGGGACCACTCGATGAGTTGATCGGGCTCAAAGGCGGTCACTGTGCTCGTAATGCGATACGGCAGCCCATACATCGCCATCTTTGTGGAAAACCGAGCACCGGGGCTGAGGCGCTCGGGCCCCCGGATGTTGTCCCGGACCGTGCCCGATCCGTCGAGTTCGTGGTGGCGGCGTGGATCGGCGACGATCGCAAATAACTCGCCTGCCGGGGCGTTCACCTCGACTGAGCGGCTGATCTGCTTGGGTCCGGCGTCGACGTTGGTTACACCCATGGCTCTGCCCTCCTTTGCGCGAACCTCTGTCGTGCGCACAACATGTGACATTAGTCCTCGGCGTGCCGTTCGTGATCCCATCGCTCGAGCCGCGCCTGCAGTTGGAAAATGCCCACGGCGGCCTCGATTTCGTCGGGCATGGCCGCGGCGCTACGCCCCTCTGGACTAGGCCCGTCAGAACAACGGCGCGACATGGAAGATGAAGTCGCTGAGGAGTGAACTTAATCGTCAGCGTGCCGTCGCTGGTCCCATTGCTCAAGTCGTGCCTGTAACTCGAGCAGGCCAAGCCCGGCGACCGGAGCGCCGATGACAAGGCATGCCGCCATTAGTGGAGTCATCTCGACCTCCTCTCTGCCGCTCTCACTGCCTGGCTTATCGAACGATGCCTGCCACCGAGTGGTCCTCGTCCCTAAGCTTCCCCACACCTATCTCTTAGTTGAATTTAAGGTACGCCTGAGGTGGCGGCCAGGAAAGCTCAACCGCGCGATTTCCTCAAGATGTTCTAAAAAAGTTATCGGCGCCGGCCGTGGGGAAAGAGACGCAGTAGCGAGACGTCACTAGCCGGCTTTGGGCGGCAGCATTTGAAACCCGGTCAGGATGGTCTCGGTGTCGCGGGCGTAGGCGCGGTTGTCGGGTTCGGTCGACTGGACCGTCACCGTCGCAACGTAGGTGTTGGCGTTGAAGGCATGTGCCACCATGAGTGTCTTGATTTTGCGTGGTGGAAGCCGGCCCATTGCCGGGGCGTCATAGCTGACCCTCTCGGCCGCGTCCCCGCACAGCGTCGTCTCGACCGTCTCCAGACCGGTGGCGCCCAGGCGATCGATCAGCGCCGCGCGTTCCTGCTCGAAGATCGTCGCGTGGTCGGTGCTCCCGCCCGGCACGGATTCGAGCGTGACCACGGCGGTGGGCATGAAGTTGTTGGCCGCCAAGGCCTTATTTCCCATCGTGAAGCGGATGACCGCTGAATCGAGCATCGCTGCGCGGCGCCATCCGGGCGGCTGCGGAATCCGCAGCCGCGGTTCGCCTGCTGCGTGCGACCGGATCGAGGTTAGCGGCGCTGAAACCTGTTTGCACTGGTTGCTTTTGGCCCTGGTTGCGCCGGCGCCTCGGATTGCGCTACCAGTCACCACCCGCGTGCAGCCGGGCGCCGCCAGCAAGGCTATGGCCGCGACCGTCGCACACAACACGGACGGCCGTCGCATGGCACAACATGACACCGTCATCGCGCGCACTGTCAAGTGGCCAGCATTCGCCACAGAAACGAAAAGCTCAGCGCCACCTTGAACGCGCTCTGTGCGTTGTCGGCTGCGCCGGCGTGGCCGCCCTCGATGTTCTCGTAGTACCAGACCCGATGACCCGCGGCTTCCAGCGCCGCCGTCATCTTGCGGGCATGTCCGGGATGCACCCGGTCGTCACGGGTGGACGTGGTGATCAACACCGGTGGATAATCGACGTCAGCCGAAATGTTTTGGTAAGGCGAGTATTCGACGATGAACTCCCAATCCGCCGGATCGTCGGGGTTGCCGTACTCGGCCACCCAGGATGCGCCGGCCAGCAGTAGATGGAAGCGGCGCATGTCCAGCAACGGCACCTGGCACACCAGGGCGCCGAACAGCTCCGGGTACTTGGTCAACATGATGCCCATCAGCAGCCCGCCATTGCTGCCGCCCTGCGCGCCCAGCTGTGCCACCGTGGTGATGCGGCGGTCCACCAGATCGGTTGCCACCGCGGCGAAGTCTTCGGCGACCAGGTGACGTCCCGCGCGCATCGCCTGGGTGTGCCAGCTCGGCCCGTATTCGCCGCCGCCACGGATGTTGGCGAGCACGTAGGTGCCGCCGCGCGCCAACCACAGCCGGCCCAGCACGCCGTCGTAGCCGGGCGTGCGGGCGACCTCGAACCCGCCGTAGCCGCCCAGCACAGTTGGCCCGGGCGCCGCTGCCACGCCCGGGCTCACCACGAAGTACGGAATCGGCGTGCCGTCCTTGGAGACAGCGAAATACTGTGTGACGGTGATGTTGTCAGCGTTGAAGAAGGCGGGCGCGGATTTGATCTGTTGCAGGGGTCCGTCGACAGATCCGCGCAAAAGTCTTGAGGGCGTGTCGAACCCGCTGGAATCGAGAAAGATTTCGTCGCTGTCGTCGTCGGCACCGGCGATGACGGCGTTGGTGTTGGCCGGCACGTCGGTCACCGCGCGACGCTGCCAGCTGCCCGGCGTCACGACCTCGACGCGGCTGGCCACGTCAGCCAGCGTGACGATGACGAGTCGGTCACGGGTCCAGGCGTAGTGGTTCAGGCTGGTATGCTCATCGGGCTTGAAGACCACCCGCAACTGTGCTGTGCCGGCGAGGAATTCGTCATAATCGGCGGCCAGCAGAGAGCCGGCGGTGTAGCTTTCGCTGCCGGTGAGCCAGTCGGTGCGCAGCTCGATCAGCAGCCACTGCCGGTGCACCGACAGGGACGCGTCGGTGGGCGCGTCGATGCGGATCAGCTCGTCACCGCGCAGCTCGTACACCTGGTCGTTGAAGAAGTCGATCGCCCGGCGCAGGAGTACCCGCTCGAAGCCGGGCGTGCGATCGACTCCGGTGGCCACGATGACGTCGCTGGGCGCGCCTTCGAATACCGTCTCGGCTTGCTCGATGGGTTGGCCACGACGCCATCTCTTGATGATCCGCGGGTAGCCGGATTCGGTCAGCGAGCCAGCGCCGAAGTCGGTGCCGACCAGGAGGGTGTCGGGATCGGCCCAGCTGTACCCGGACTTGGCCTCCGGCAGAGTGAAACCGTCAGCGACGAATTCACGTGTCGCCATGTCGAATTCGCGGAGTACAGCCGCGTCCGAGCCCCCTCGCGATAGGCCGACCAGAGCGCGGGTGCGCTCAGGGTAGATGACATTGGCGCCGGCCCACACCCAATTCTCGTCGTCGGCGCGAGCAAGCTCATCGACATCGATCAACACATCCCAGTCCGGGCTGTCGCTGCGATAGCTGTCCAGCGTGGTCCGCCGCCACAGGCCGCGCGGGTTGGCCGCGTCGCGCCAGAAGTTGTACAGATACTCGCCGCGGCGGCGTACGTAGGGGATGCGGGCATCGGTGTCGAGGACCTCCAATGCTGCGGTGCGCATCCGCTCGAACTCGTCGCCGGCGAACTGAGCGACCGTTGGCGCGTTGCGGGCGCGCACCCAGTCCAGCGGTTGCTCGCCGAGGATGTCTTCCAGCCACACATAGGGGTCGTTCGCCCCATCACCATCCATGGGGCCATTGTGACTGCGGCGGTAGTGTGAGCTGTATAACACCGCGCGCCGATGAGAAGGAGTGGCGAACATGACCGTCTTCGCACGTCCGGGTTCCGCTGGAGCGCTGATGTCGTATGAAACGCGGTACGAGAACTTCATCGGCGGCGAGTGGGTGGCGCCATCGGCCGGCCGGTATTTCGAAAACTCGACGCCGGTCACCGGCCAGCCGTTCTGCGAGGTGGCGCGCTCCGACCAGACCGACATCGACACGGCGCTCGACGCCGCCCACGCCGCAGCGGGGGCGTGGGGCAAGACCTCGCCCGCCGAGCGGGCGGCGATCTTGAACAAGATCGCCGATCGCATCGACGAGAACCGCGAGTCGCTGGCATTGGCCGAAGCCTGGGACAACGGCAAACCGATCCGGGAGCCGCTGGCCGCCGACATCCCGCTGGCCGCCGACCATTTCCGGTATTTCGCGGGCGCCATCCGGGCCCAGGAAGGCTCGCTGTCGCAGATTGACGAAGACACCGTCGCCTACCACTTCCATGAGCCGCTGGGCGTCGTCGGGCAGATCATCCCGTGGAACTTCCCAATCCTGATGGCCACCTGGAAGCTGGCGCCGGCGTTGGCGGCCGGCAACGCGGCGGTGCTCAAGCCCGCCGAGCAGACACCGGTATCGGTGCTCTACCTGATGTCGCTGATCGGCGACCTGCTGCCGGCCGGGGTGGTCAACGTCGTCAACGGGTTCGGTGCCGAAGCCGGCAAGCCGCTGGCGTCGAGCAACCGCATCGCCAAGATCGCCTTCACCGGGGAGACCACCACCGGTCGACTGATCATGCAGTACGCCTCGCAGAACCTGATCCCGGTCACCCTGGAACTGGGCGGCAAGAGCCCGAACATCTTCTTCGCCGATGTGATGGCCGCCCATGACGACTTCCAGGACAAAGCGCTGGAAGGGTTCACCATGTTCGCGCTGAACCAGGGCGAGGTGTGCACCTGCCCGTCACGCAGCCTGGTGCAGGCCGGCATCTACGACGAATTCCTGGAACTGGCGGCCATCCGCACCAAAGCGGTCCGGCAGGGTGATCCGTTGGACACCGAGACGATGGTCGGCTCGCAGGCCTCCAATGATCAGCTGGAAAAGGTGTTGTCCTACATCGAGATCGGCAAAGACGAAGGCGCCAAGATCATCACCGGCGGGGAACGCGCCGAGTTGGGCGGTGACCTCTCGGGTGGCTACTACGTGCAGCCCACCATCTTCGCCGGCAACAACAAGATGCGGATCTTCCAGGAGGAGATTTTCGGCCCGGTGGTGTCGGTCGCGTCGTTCAAGGACTACGACGACGCGATCTCGATCGCCAATGACACCCTCTACGGCCTGGGCGCGGGAGTGTGGAGCCGCGACGGGAACACCGCCTACCGGGCCGGCCGCGACATTCAGGCCGGCCGGGTGTGGGTGAACTGCTATCACGTCTACCCGGCGCACGCCGCGTTCGGTGGGTACAAACAGTCCGGCATCGGCCGGGAGAACCACAAGATGATGCTCGACCACTACCAGCAGACCAAGAACCTGATGGTGTCCTATTCGGAGAAGGCGCAGGGTTTCTTCTGATGGTGCCGCGGGTGGTGATCACCTCCGAGGCCGCCAAGCTGCTCGGCCAGCTGCACGACCAACACGGCCCGTTGATGTTTCATCAGTCCGGCGGCTGCTGCGATGGGTCCTCGCCGATGTGCTACCCGGACGGGGACTTCATCGTCGGCGATCGTGACGTGCTGCTCGGTGTGCTCGACACCGGGGCAGACGGGGTGCCGGTGTGGATATCCGGCCCGCAATTCCAGGCGTGGAAGCACACCCAGCTCGTCATCGACGTAGTGCCCGGCCGCGGCGGCGGGTTCAGCCTGGAAGCACCCGAGGGGCTGCGGTTCTTGTCCCGCGGACGCGCGTTCAGCGAGGATGAGAACACCGCACTCGGGGCTTCGCCGGTGATCACCGGCGCCGACTACGAACGCGGCGAGCGGCCGCTGGGCCGCGCACCGGTGGTCGGGTCCGCCGTCGAGGCGTGCCCGGTGCCCGCAGGGCGCGCCGCGCTGGGGGTACCTCCCGGCGGGCACGCCGGGGGACTAAAGCGCTAGCGGCCTGCAGCGGCAGTATCTTTGAAGCGTGATACCGCTGCCGCGGAATTGGGCGCTGGCCAGCGCGATGCTGCTCGGCCTCGCCGCTGGCGTGCTGGGCGCAGCCGCCGCGTTGACCGTGGACCACGCCCGCATGCGACCGGACATCGCCATCGCGTTGGTGGTCGGGTTCCCCACCGTCGTCGGGCTGCTGGTCGTCCTGCTGTCGCGGCGCCGATGGCTGACCGCGCTGGGCCTGTTTGTCCTGGCGGTGGCGCCGGGATGGTTCGGGGTGCTCGCGGTGATCGAGGTGGTGACCCGTGGCTGAACAGGAACGTCTGGACACCGAATCGATGCCGCTGACCGAGCGCTACACGCCCACCTTCGACACCGGCGTTCATCAGAAAGCCGAACCCGAGCTCGTCGAGGCGCAGCCGCCCGCCCGTCGACGCCGGTGGTGGCGCCGGCGATCGGACCCAACACCCACGGAGGCGCCGGCAGAGGTTCCCGTGGCCGACGACGTGCCTGCGGTCTACCCGGACCACTTCGTGAAGTGGTGGCAGTTCATCCTGGTGCTGCTCGCGGTCTGGATTCCTGCCGGCGGGATCGGTGCCGGCCTGTTCTACTGGTGGAGCCACGACAACTCCAGACACAAGACCGCGGTGGTCTTCGTCGTCCTGGTCTTCGTCGTCGTGTCCGCGGTCGCCGGATTGATATTGGCGATGGCACCCGACCGACCACTGGTGTCGGTGCTGGCCATCGCGATGATCTCCGCGGTGTTCGCCGCCGTTGCCGGTGCCGCTCCGGTCTACGGCAAGTTCTACTGCGAGCACAGCCAGCGCCACTGCCTGATGAACGTCCTGCCGTACTGAGCACCCGCACTATGGCTGTGCGAGGCTGGCGGGGTGAGCGACACGGGTCAATCCGCGGCCAGCGCGTCGCAGGATGATCGCAACCTCGCCTCCATTGTCAACGTGATCGAAGACCCCGCCCGATCGGCGATGCTCGCGGCGCTGGCCGGCGGGCGGGCGCTACCGGCCGGGGAATTGGCACGGCGAGCCGGCGTGCGGCCTGCCGCCGCCTCGGTGCATCTGCGCCAATTGACCGAGGCCGGCTTGATCAGGGTCCGGGTCCAGGGTCGGCATCGATACCACGAGATCGTCAACCCGGAGGTGGCCACGGTGCTGGAGGCCATCGCGCAGATAGCGCCGCCGGCACCGGTGCAGTCACTGCGTCAACAGCAGGCAGCCTGCGCGCTGTCCGACGCCCGCACGTGTTACGACCACCTGGCCGGACGCCGCGGGGTGCATCTGCGCGACCGGCTGCTGGCCGTCGGGGCCATCCGCCGCCTGGACGAGCGGGACCACGAGCTCACCGACCGCGGGCAGGGGCTGGTCGACCAGCTGGGCATCGACCTGGCGGCACTGCGAGCGAGCCGGCGGGTGTTCGCCCGCTCATGCGTCGACTGGACCGATCGCCGGGTCCACCTGGCCGGGGCGCTTCCCGCCACGATCACCAGCGTGTTCCTCGCCCGCGGCTGGCTCACCCGTGGGCCGGGCCGCAGCCTGCGCGTCGCCAGCGGTTACAACGACCACCTTGAAATATGGCTGGCCACATGATGCCTGGCGATGATCGCGAGTCGTCGCCGTGGACCGACCATTGACTGCTGGTCAACGGCGTGGCTGAAAAACCGAGCACCTCTCCGGATCCACAGCCGCCGATATCGCACGCGATAGATCACACATCGAGCCACCATGGCGCAAACAGCACAACGTGGTGCAACTGCGAGGCAACGCCTCCCAAGGTCACCAGTACCAACCACCCGAACGTCGGGTAAGCCGCCTCGCCAACAATCCGCAGAAATTATGTCCGGAAAGCTGGACGTTTCTCAGCGTGGTCTCAGCTATAATTCAGACTAAGTTTGGAACTGTGGGCAAAAGGGGCTGGTCATGCTGAAGCGGCCTCTTCGTCCTTTGACTATCGCCGGTGTCGCGATTGCCCCCGACAATGGTGACACCTTGGCACATCTAACTCCCGAAAGGCCGGCTCAGGGGGGTCGACATATGCGAGCAGAGAACGGGTCGGGTTGGCCGTTGGTGGGCCGCGATGACGAGGTCCGTGAGGCGTTGGCGGCACTCGAGGACGACGCGGAGTTTCAGGGTGTCGCGTTGGTCGGTGATAGCGGGGTCGGCAAATCGGCACTGGCTCGCGCGCTGGCCACGACTGCCAGGTCGCGCGGGCTGACGGTGCGGTATGTGCTGGGCACCCAAACCGGCTCCGCGGTGCCGTTGGGTGCGTTCTATCGGTCCTTGACTGTGGACGCTCCACGAGAACCCGCCGCGATGTTGGCCGCCGCGCATAGCGCCCTGGAGCAGGACGAGAACCTGGTCGTCGTCGTCGACGATGCGCAGTGGCTCGATCCGTTGTCGTCGACGCTGGTGTACCAACTTGCCGCCAGCGGCAGCGCACGGGTGGTCGTGACGATCCGGTCGGGCGACAACGCGCCCGATGCGGTGACAGCGCTGTGGAAAGAGCGGCTGTTGCTGAGCCTGCGCGTTGAAGCGTTCACCCGGGAGCAGACCGGGGAGCTCGCCCGCGCCGTGCTCGGCGGCGCGGTCGATACCCGGCTGATCAACGAGTTACACCATCGAGCTGCGGGCAGCCCGCTGTTGTTGCGCGGCTTGCTGAGCGCCGGTCGGGAAAGTGGCGTGTTGGTGCGCACGGAAGACGGTTGGCAGCTTCGGGGTGCGCTGCGTGCCGACCGCCAACTGCACGACCTGCTTGAGTTTCGCCTGCGATCCTTTGCGCCGGAGGAGTTGGAGGCGGTCGAGGTTTTGGCGGCTGCCGAGGTGCTGGACTGGGCGATTTTGCGTGGGCTTTGCGATGAGGACGCGGTGGCACGCCTTGAGCGCCGTGGCGTGATCCAGTTCGTGGTGGATGGATCAAACACGGTGGCGCGGTTGTGTGACCCCCTCATAGGTGAGACGGCAATGCAACGCGCTGGGGTGGTGCGTTCGCGGCAGCTCAATGGCATGCTGGCACAACATCTTCGGAAGCACCTGCAGGCGGAAGAGCAGCGCTTGAGGTTGCCCGACGTGCGCACCCAGATCCAGCTGGCCCAGTTCATGATGCGCAGCGACCTCGCCCCGGACCTGGATGTGATCATCGATGCGGCGGCGAGCGCGTTGACCATGTCGAACATAGCTCTCGCCGAAGAGCAGGCCCGATTCGCGTTCGATCGCGGCGGGGGCTTGGCGGCTGCGGTCGTGCTTGCTGAGGCGATGGGTTGGCAGGGACGCGGCGTCGAGGTCGAGGCGGTGCTTGGTGCCTTTGACCCCGATGGTGCCGATGAGTTGCTGACCGCGCGATGGGGCTGTGTGCGCGCCATGAGTCTGTTCTTCAATTGCGGGCAGGTCGAGCAGGCACGGCAGCTACTCGCCGACGTGACGGATCGCATCAATTCCGAGGCGATCGTCAGTTACGTCGCAGCAGTCGAGGTGTTGTTTACGTGCTTTTCCGGCGACATACAGACCACGATCGAGACCGGCCTGGCCCTGTGCACATCGGATCTGCCGTTGGCGACGGTGTGGGCGGCTGTGCCGACGTGCTGGGCGTTGGCGCTGGCCGGGCGGTTTGGCGACGTTCACCGCGTAGCGGAGGCCGGGCTGCGAGCGGCTGCGCTCGCCCAGCCGGGAGGGTTACCCAGGATCGGGTTGGCTGAGGTCATGGCGTTGACGGCCGTCGGTGATTATCCGGCTGCCGAGCGGGCCAGGGAGCATCATGCCGCGGGTGTGCTTGAAGCAGACGACGCGATGCATGGACTCGTGTGCCTTGCCCGCGGTGCGCTGCCGTCCGCCTGCGCGGCATTTCATAACTCGATGTCGGCGATGTCGGCTGGTTTTACGTCGGTCTGGTCGATGCCGGTGGCGGCCTGGTGGGCGCAGGCCGAAGGCGCACGGGGAGACGGTGAGGCGGCCGCCGCGGTGCTGCGGCGTTCGGAGGACGCCTACGGACCACACCTTGCCGTGTTCTTGCCGGAACTCGAGCTGGCCCGGGCCTGGGAGCGGGCCTCCGTCGGCCAGACGATGGCCGCGCAGACACATGCGGTGCGTGCCGCGCAGATCGCGCGACAATCCGGGATGTACGCCGTCGAGATGTCTGCGCTGCACACCGCCGTCCGGTTCGATGACCGTTCGCAAACCGAGAGGCTGGCGGAGCTGGCCAAGACACTGAACACGCCGTTGGCGGAGGCGATTGCGGAGCACGCTCGCGGCCTGGCCAACCACGACGGCGACCTGCTGGACGCCGCGGCCGACCGGTTCGCTGACATGGGTGCAGTGGCACTTGCCGCCGATGCGGCGGCCCAGGCAGCGCGCGAACACGCGCACACAGGCCACCGCGGCAAGGAGTTGAAGTCGTCGGCCAGGGCGCACTGGCTGGCCGGCCAGGGCGAAGTACGGACACCGGCAGTCGCTGCCGCGGCGCGGCCGCTGCCCATCAGCGACCGTGAACGCGAGATCGCGATGCTGGTCGTGGCCGGCTGGTCCAACCGTGAGGTCGCCGACCGGCTGGTCGTCTCGGTACGGACGGTGGAGGGACACCTCTACCGCATCTTCGCCAAGCTTGGTATCGATGACCGCGACCAGCTCATCCACTTACTAAGGCTGGATCGGACTGGCGCCTAACACGATCGGCAAGCGCGACGCACGATTGGGCCCTCGTCGTCCTGCCCTCGAAATCGCCGACCGTCGCTCGTGCGCGGTAACGATGACCGAAGCCACGGCGAGCGGCCTCGCAGCCGGAGCCCACGTCGCACCGGGCTCGACTGTCGGAGCGTGACCTACCAGCAAAGTTCGGATGTCGGCGAGGTCACTGACGCCCCAAGGATTTCCATGGAGTTCGAGGAATCGCTCGGCAATAGCCACCTTCGCTGAGGACCGTTTGCGCGGCCGCAAGCGGTGACGTGACGATGTTGGGCATCCACTCAATCATCTGTCACCGACGGCAGCAGGCTGGCGTCGGTCGCCGCGAAGGCTGGACTGTCGCTGGCACCGCGGATCTGAACACCGCGCGGGCAGGATAAAATTTCGTTCTCACGACCGTGGGTGCTAGGGGTCGACGTATGCGAGCAGAGAGCGGGTCGGGTTGGCCGTTGGTGGGCCGCGATGACGAGGTCCGTGAGGCGTTGGCGGCACTCGAGGACGACGCGGAGTTTCAGGGTGTCGCGTTGGTCGGTGATAGCGGGGTCGGTAAATCGACACTGGCTCGCGCGCTGGCCACGACTGCCAGGTCGCGCGGGCTGACGGTGCGGTATGTGCTGGGCACCCAAACCGGCTCCGCGGTGCCGTTGGGTGCGTTCTATCGGTCCTTGACTGTGGACGCTCCACGAGAACCCGCCGCGATGTTGGCCGCCGCGCATAGCGCCCTGGAGCAGGACGAGAACCTGGTCGTCGTCGTCGACGATGCGCAGTGGCTCGATCCGTTGTCGTCGACGCTGGTGTACCAACTTGCCGCCAGCGGCAGCGCACGGGTGGTCGTGACGATCCGGTCGGGCGACAACGCGCCCGATGCGGTGACAGCGCTGTGGAAAGAGCGGCTGTTGCTGAGCCTGCGCGTTGAAGCGTTCACCCGGGAGCAGACCGGGGAGCTCGCCCGCGCCGTGCTCGGCGGCGCGGTCGATACCCGGCTGATCAACGAGTTACACCATCGAGCTGCGGGCAGCCCGCTGTTGTTGCGCGGCTTGCTGAGCGCCGGTCGGGAAAGTGGCGTGTTGGTGCGCACGGAAGACGGTTGGCAGCTTCGGGGTGCGCTGCGTGCCGACCGCCAACTGCACGACCTGCTTGAGTTTCGCCTGCGATCCTTTGCGCCGGAGGAGTTGGAGGCGGTCGAGGTTTTGGCGGCTGCCGAGGTGCTGGACTGGGCGATTTTGCGTGGGCTTTGCGATGCGGACGCGGTGGCACGCCTTGAGGGCCGTGGCGTGGTCCAGTTCGTGGTGGATGGATCAAACACGGTGGCGCGGTTGTTTCACCCCCTCATGGGTGAGACGGCAATGCAACGCGCTGGGGTGGTGCGTTCGCGGCAGCTCAATGGCATGCTGGCACAACATCTTCGGAAGCACCTGCAGGCGGAAGAGCAGCGCTTGAGGTTGCCCGACGTGCGCACCCAGATCCAGCTGGCCCAGTTCATGATGCGCAGCGACCTCGCCCCGGACCTGGATGTGATCATCGATGCGGCGGCGAGCGCGTTGACCATGTCGAACATAGCTCTCGCCGAAGAGCAGGCCCGATTCGCGTTCGATCGCGGCGGGGGCTTGGCGGCTGCGGTCGTGCTTGCTGAGGCGATGGGTTGGCAGGGACGCGGCGTCGAGGTCGAGGCGGTGCTTGGTGCCTTTGACCCCGATGGTGCCGATGAGTTGCTGACCGCGCGATGGGGCTGTGTGCGCGCCATGAGTCTGTTCTTCAATTGCGGGCAGGTCGAGCAGGCACGGCAGCTACTCGCCGACGTGACGGATCGCATCAATTCCGAGGCGATCGTCAGTTACGTCGCAGCAGTCGAGGTGTTGTTTACGTGCTTTTCCGGCGACATACAGACCACGATCGAGACCGGCCTGGCCCTGTGCACATCGGATCTGCCGTTGGCGACGGTGTGGGCGGCTGTGCCGACGTGCTGGGCGTTGGCGCTGGCCGGGCGGTTTGGCGACGTTCACCGCGTAGCGGAGGCCGGGCTGCGAGCGGCTGCGCTCGCCCAGCCGGGAGGGTTACCCAGGATCGGGTTGGCTGAGGTCATGGCGTTGACGGCCGTCGGTGATTATCCGGCTGCCGAGCGGGCCAGGGAGCATCATGCCGCGGGTGTGCTTGAAGCAGACGACGCGATGCATGGACTCGTGTGCCTTGCCCGCGGTGCGCTGCCGTCCGCCTGCGCGGCATTTCATAACTCGATGTCGGCGATGTCGGCTGGTTTTACGTCGGTCTGGTCGATGCCGGTGGCGGCCTGGTGCGCGCAGGCCGAAGGCGCACGGGGAGACGGTGAGGCGGCCGCCGCGGTGCTGCGGCGTTCGGAGGACGCCTACGGACCACACCTTGCCGTGTTCTTGCCGGAACTCGAGCTGGCCCGGGCCTGGGAGCGGGCCTCCGTCGGCCAGACGATGGCCGCGCAGACACATGCGGTGCGTGCCGCGCAGATCGCGCGACAATCCGGGATGTACGCCGTCGAGATGTCTGCGCTGCACACCGCCGTCCGGTTCGATGACCGTTCGCAAACCGAGAGGCTGGCGGAGCTGGCCAAGACACTGAACACGCCGTTGGCGGAGGCGATTGCGGAGCACGCTCGCGGCCTGGCCAACCACGACGGCGACCTGCTGGACGCCGCGGCCGACCGGTTCGCTGACATGGGTGCAGTGGCACTTGCCGCCGATGCGGCGGCCCAGGCAGCGCGCGAACACGCGCACACAGGCCACCGCGGCAAGGAGGTGAAGTCGTCGGCCAGGGCGCACTGGCTGGCCGGCCAGGGCGAAGTACGGACACCGGCAGTCGCTGCCGCGGCGCGGCCGCTGCCCATCAGCGACCGTGAACGCGAGATCGCGATGCTGGTCGTGGCCGGCTGGTCCAACCGTGAGGTCGCCGACCGGCTGGTCGTCTCGGTACGGACGGTGGAGGGACACCTCTACCGCATCTTCGCCAAGCTTGGTATCGATGACCGCGACCAGCTCATCCACTTACTAAGGCTGGATCGGCCTGGCGCCTAACACGGCCACTAGGGTGGTGGCCGTGACCCACTATGACGTTGTCGTCCTCGGAGCCGGACCCGGCGGATACGTAGCGGCTATCCGCGCCGCGCAGCTGGGGCTGAATACCGCCGTCGTCGAACCGAAATATTGGGGCGGAGTCTGCCTCAACGTCGGTTGCATCCCGTCCAAGGCGCTGCTCCGCAATGCCGAGCTCGCGCACATCTTCACCAAGGAAGCCAAGACCTTTGGCATCAACGGCGAGGTGACATTCGATTTCGGCGTCGCCTTCGACCGAAGCCGCAAGGTGGCCGAAGGCCGGGTCGCCGGTGTGCACTTCTTGATGAAGAAGAACAAGATCACCGAAATCCACGGCTACGGCCGGTTCACCGACGCCCACACGCTCTCCGTCGAACTCAACGACGGCGGAACGGACACCGTCACTTTCGACAACTTCATCATCGCCACCGGCAGCAGCACCCGGCTGGTCCCGGGTACCTCGCTGTCGAAAAATGTGGTCACCTACGAGGAACTGATCCTGTCCCGCGAGCTGCCCGAATCGATCATCATCGCCGGCGCCGGGGCCATCGGCATCGAGTTCGGCTACGTGCTGAAGAACTACGGCGTCGACGTGACCATCGTCGAGTTCTTGCCGCGAGCGCTGCCCAACGAAGACGCCGACGTCTCAAAGGAAATCGAGAAGCAGTTCAAGAAACTCGGCGTCAAGATTCTCACCGGCACCAAAGTCGACTCGATCGCCGACGACGGTTCCGTTGTGACGGTGACCGTCAGCAAAGACGACAAAACCGAGGAGCTCAAGGCCCAGAAAGTGTTGCAGGCCATCGGCTTTGCACCCAACGTCGAAGGCTACGGGCTAGATAAGGCCGGGGTCGCGCTGACCGACCGCAAGGCCATCGGGATCACCGACTACATGCGCACCAACGTCGACCACATCTACGCCATCGGCGATGTCACCGGGCTGCTGCAGCTTGCGCACGTCGCCGAGGCTCAGGGTGTGGTGGCAGCCGAAACCATCGGCGGTGCAGAGACTTTGGCCCTCGGCGACTATCGAATGTTGCCGCGCGCCACATTCTGCCAGCCGAACGTCGCGAGCTTCGGGCTCACCGAGCAGCAGGCCCGCGACGAGGGCTACGACGTGGTGGTGGCCAAATTCCCGTTCACTGCCAACGCCAAGGCGCACGGGGTGGGCGACCCGAGTGGTTTCGTCAAGCTCGTCGCTGACGCCAAGCATCTGGAACTACTGGGCGGGCACTTGGTTGGCCATGACGTCTCCGAGTTGCTACCCGAGCTGACTCTGGCGCAGAAGTGGGATCTGACCGCAAATGAGTTGGCGCGCAACGTCCATACCCACCCCACGATGTCGGAGGCGCTGCAAGAGTGCTTCCACGGTCTGACCGGCCACATGATCAACTTCTGAGCCCGATGCGCCCGTCTGTGACCCTCGGGCGGCGAGAGATACCATGTCGGGGTGGCCAAATCTCAAGCGGTGCGTGCCGAGTCGATTTGGGCCGCGATTGGCGGCGCGCTGACCGGTTACGTTGTGTGGCTGGTGGCGATCTCGATCGGAGATGCCCTCACCACGGTCAGCCTGTGGGGTCTGGTGGTGCTGATCGTCTCGGCGGCGTCCGCAATCGCCGCGGTGCTGTGGGGACAGCGGCTGCGGCGACGGCAAAACGTCACGCTGGCGTGGTTCGCCTTCGCGTTGCCGGTTCTTCCCGTTCTTTTGTCACTGGCCGTGTTGGTCCGTATGTACCTGTGACCGTCCGCTACCCGGGTGGTCGAGCGGAATCTTCAGGGCCGACATGGTTGCGGCCAGACCGTCGTATTGTCCTGCCAGCATGCAGAATTCGATGAGTTGACGCCGATCTAGATGGTGGGACAGTTGCTGCCACACGTCGGTGCTGAGCGTGCGGTTGAGGATGAACTCATCGGTGGCGCGCAGCAGCGCTTGTTGCCGGTCGGTCAGCCCGAGGGAGTCTGCCGGCGTGTCGGGCCAGGCGAAAATCAGCTCCTGCGTCTGTTCGTCGAGCCCGCGACGGCGGCCCATCCAGCGGTGGTGCTGCAACTCGTACTCGGACCGGCGCAGATGAGCGACCCGCAGGATCACCAACTCGGTGTCGATCAGAGGCAGCCGGCCCCGCAGCAACACGGCGGAGTAGGGCATCATCGCCAAGAACAGCCGCTTGTGCTGACCCAGCGTGGCGAACAGGTGCATCTTCGGTGCCCGCACGGTGCGGGCGGCCGACTTCGCCAAAATCCAGTTGATCGGCCCCAGTTCGCGAAAGCCCCCTGCCGGGATGCGACCGACCTGATCGGTCTCGTCGTCCGCTCCGGTCACTAGCGCCGCTCCTCGATCGCGGCTGCGCCGGCATCATCGTCGACGGCGCGCGTCATGGTCGCTTCACCAAGTAAGGGGAGACCGTGCTGCGGTGCTCGTCGAGGTCGAGTGCCCGGCCCAACGCGGGGAACGCCCGCTGGGGACAGTTGTCGCGTTCGCACACCCGGCAGCCCGCGCCGATCGGTGTGGCGATATCGCCGGACAAGTCGAGTCCTTCCGAGTAGACGAGGCGGTGGGCGTGCCGGAGTTCGCAGCCCAGCCCGATCGCGAAGGTCTTACCGGGCTGACCATACCGCGATGCCCGCCGCTCCACGGTGCGGGCCACCCACATGTAATTGCGTCCGTCGGGCATCTGGGCGATCTGCACCAGGATCTTGCCCGGGTTGGCGAAAGTCTCGTAGACGTTCCACAGCGGGCAGGTGCCGCCGCTGGAGGAGAAATGAAAACCGGTGGCGGACTGACGTTTTGACATATTCCCGGCGCGGTCGACGCGGATGAACGAGAACGGCACGCCGCGCATCGAGGGTCGCTGCAGCGTGGATAGTCGGTGGCAGACGGTCTCGTAGCTCACCGAGTAGAACGCCGAGAGCCGCTCGACGTCGTAGCGGAAGTTCTCCGCGATGTCGTGGAACTGCCGATAGGGCAGCACCGCGGCCGCCGCAAAGTAGTTCGCCAGCCCGAGCCGGGCCAGGGTGCGCGATTCGTCGCTGGTGAACTTGCCGTCGGTGACCATGCCGTCGATGAGGTCGCCGAACTCCAGGTACGCCAGCTCGGCGGCCAGCTTGAACACCTGCTGGCCCGACGACAGATGGTTGCTGATCTCGAGCGTCTTGGTCGCGGGGTCAAAGTGGTGCAGCACAGTGTCGCCGAGGTCGATGCGTTTGTTGATGTGGATGCCGTGCACCTCGGTAAGCCGGTTGGACAACTCGGCGGCCAGATCCCCGCGGTGCCATCGCATCCGGGTGGTCAAATCCTCTGCGGCGGTGTCTAATTCGTGTAAATAATTCTGGCGCTGATAGAAGTAGTCGCGCACTTCTTCGTGGGGCATCGTGATCGAGCCGCTGCCGCTGCCGTCGGAGAACCGCTCTTCGGTGGCAGCGGCCAGCTGTGCGGTGGTGATCCGGTAGCGGCGATGCAGGTTCACCATCGCGCGGGCAAACCCCGGGTGCCCGTTGACGATCTCGGCGAGCTGGGGCACGTCCACCTCGAGGTCCAGATCGCGGTCCATGGCCACCTCGCGCAGTTCGGCGACCAGCCGGGTGTCGTCTTGCGAGGCGAAGAACGTCGCATCGACCCCGAAGACTTCGGTGATCCGCAGCAGCACGGCCACGGTCAGGGGCCGCACGTCGTGCTCGATCTGGTTCAGATAGCTCGGTGAGATGTCCAGCATCTGGGCCAGCGCGACCTGGCTGGATCCGCGCTCGCTGCGTAGCTGACGAACCCGCGAGCCGACGAACGTTTTGGACACCTGGCCAGCCTACCTGCGTTGCTAAGACACGATTTGCAGAGTTGGCAATAGGCGCCGGATTGGCGCCACGGCGAGGACGTTTGGCATGATTCTGCCTTGGGGGAGCTAGCTAGTCCGTCTAGCAACGCGACGGATCGGGGCAGCATGGGCAGCGGGAGTGAAGCGGTGAGCCTGGACAAAGTGATGATGCCGGTGCCGGACGGCCATCCCGACGTGTTCGATCGGGAATGGCCGCTGCGCGTCGCCGACATCGACCGCGACGGGCGCCTGCGCCTCGATGCCGCAGCTCGCCATATCGTCGATATTGGCCAGGATCAGTTGCGCGAGATGGGGTTTGAGGAAACCCATCCGCTCTGGATCGTCCGCCGGACAATGATCGATGTGATCCGCCCGATCGAGTTCGGCGACATGTTGCGGATGCGCCGGTGGTGCTCGGGGACGTCGAACCGGTGGTGTGAGATGCGGGTCCGCATCGACGGTCGCAAGGGCGGCTTGTTGGAGTCGGAGGCGTTCTGGATCAACTTCAACCGGGACACCCAGACACCGGCACGCATCGCCGACGACTTCCTCGAGGGCCTGCGGAAGACCACCGACGTCGACCGGCTCAGGTGGAAGGCCTATCTGAAAGCGGGCAGTCGTGCGGACGCCGCGGAGATTCACGAGTTTCCCGTTCGATTCACCGACATCGACTTCTTCGACCACATGAACAACTCCGTGTACTGGAGCGTCATCGAGGACTACCTCGCGTCATCCCCGGAACTGCTCAAGGCGCCGCTACGGGTGACCATCGAGCACGATGCTGCGGTGGCGCTGGGCGACAAGCTGGAGATCATCGCGCACGTGCATCCACCCGGATCGACCGATCGCTTCGGTGCGGAGCTGGTCGATCGCACTGTTAGAACGCTCACATATGCCGTCGGCGACGAGACCAAAGCGCTCGCGTCCATCTTCGCGCTCTAACAGTACGACCGTTATGTAAAAGCCCGGTCTGACCTGCGAATTCATGTTACTGACGGGTAGAAACTGAACCGGTTCAGTTCGGCCGCATCTTCGCAAGCTTTGCAAAACGCAGCCGATCCCTAGCCGAAATTGGCAACTTAAATAGGTGGACCTGCGAAGCTAAGCTGTGCCATCTTCGTATTAGCAGATCAGTGAACATGTCGAGGCCTTAACAAGCCTGGAAAGTCTGATCTGGAATCAACCCTAGGACCACCGACGATTTAGGAGCAGTCCAATGTCAAGCGTTGGCACACCGAAGAGCGCCGACCAGATCCAGAAGGACTGGGACACCAACCCGCGGTGGAACGGCGTCACCCGCACCTACACCCCCGCCGACGTCGTCGCTCTCCAGGGCAGCGTCGTCGAGGAGGCCACCCTGGCCCGCCGCGGCGCCGAGGTGTTGTGGAGCCAGTTGCACGACCTGGAGTTCGTCAACGCGCTCGGCGCGCTGACCGGCAACATGGCGGTGCAGCAGGTCCGCGCCGGCCTGAAGGCCATCTACTTGTCGGGTTGGCAGGTCGCCGGCGACGCCAACCTATCCGGCCACACCTACCCCGACCAGAGCCTCTACCCGGCCAACTCGGTGCCGCAGGTGGTCCGTCGGATCAACAACGCGCTGCTGCGCGCCGACCAGATCGCCAAGGTCGAAGGCGACACGTCCATCGAGAACTGGCTGGCCCCGATCGTCGCCGACGGCGAGGCCGGCTTCGGTGGCGCGCTCAACGTGTACGAGCTGCAGAAGGCCATGATCGCTGCCGGTGTCGCTGGTTCGCACTGGGAGGACCAGCTGGCTTCGGAGAAGAAGTGTGGACACCTCGGTGGCAAGGTGCTGATCCCGACTCAGCAGCACATCCGCACCCTGACCTCGGCGCGGTTGGCGGCTGACGTCGCCGACGTGCCGACCGTCGTCATCGCCCGCACCGACGCCGAAGCGGCCACGCTGATCACCTCGGACGTCGACGAGCGAGACCGTCCGTTCGTCACCGGGGAGCGCACCTCCGAGGGCTTCTACCGGGTGAAGAACGGTCTGGAGCCCTGCATCGCCCGGGCCAAGGCCTACGCGCCGTACTCCGACCTGATCTGGATGGAGACCGGCACCCCGGACCTCGACCTGGCCCGCCGGTTCGCCGAAGGTGTCAAGAGCGAGTTCCCGGACCAGTTGCTGGCATACAACTGCTCGCCTTCGTTCAACTGGCGCAAGCACCTCGACGACTCGACCATCGCACGGTTCCAGAAGGAGCTCGGCGCCATGGGCTTCAAGTTCCAGTTCATCACGCTGGCCGGCTTCCACGCGCTCAACTACTCGATGTTCGATTTGGCCTACGGCTACGCCCGCAACCAGATGAGCGCCTACGTCGAGCTGCAGGAGCGCGAGTTCGCCGCTGAGGAGCGCGGTTACACCGCGACCAAGCACCAGCGCGAGGTCGGTGCCGGTTACTTCGACCGGATCGCGACCACTGTCGACCCGACGTCGTCGACGACCGCGCTGGCCGGCTCTACCGAAGAGGGTCAGTTCCACTAAGGACGAGCGGTAGACGAAAACTTCTGAGCGGCTTGATCCCGCGAAGTTGACAGCACAGGCCCCGCCCAGCGAACCTGGGCGGGGCCTGTTGCCATCCGGCGGCGGAGCAAAAGGAGCACAGTGTCAATCGAACGAGTGGGCGTCATCGGGGCCGGTCAAATGGGTGCCGGCATCGCCGAGGTATCGGCGCGGGCAGGTGTCGACGTCCTCGTCTACGAGCCGACGGAGGCCCTCACTACCGCGGGGCGCGATCGGATCGTGAAATCGGTCGAGCGGGGCGTCAGCTCGGGGAAGATCACCGAGCGGGAGCGTGACGCGGCCGTCGGCAAGCTGAAATTCACCACCGAATTGGCCGACCTGGCCGATCGACAGCTGGTCATCGAGGCCATCCTGGAAGACGAGTCCGTCAAAGCCGGTATCTTCGCCGAGCTGGATCGCGTGATCACCGACCCGGACGCTGTGCTGGCCTCCAACACGTCGAGCATCCCGATCATGAAGCTGGCGGCCGCCACCGCCAATCCGGGCCGGGTGCTGGGCTTGCACTTCTTCAACCCGGTCCCGGTCCTGCCGCTGGTGGAGTTGGTCAGCACGCTGGTCACCGACGAGGCTGCGGCCGCCCGCACCGAAGAATTCGCCAGCGCGGTCCTGCGGAAGCAAGTCGTGCGTTGCTCGGACCGGTCCGGCTTCGTCGTGAACGCTCTGCTGGTGCCGTACCTGCTGTCGGCGATCCGGATGGTCGAAGCCGGCTTTGCGACCGTCGAAGATGTCGACAAGGCCGTCGTCGCGGGGCTTTCGCACCCAATGGGTCCCCTGCGGCTATCCGATCTGGTCGGCCTGGACACCCTGAAGCTCATTGCGGACAAGATGTACCAAGAGTTCAAAGACCCGCAATACGGTGCGCCACCGCTGTTGCTGCGCATGGTGGAGGCGGGGCTGCTCGGGAAGAAATCGGGCAAGGGCTTCTACCCTTACTAGATTCCGCCTCTGCCCCAGTTGCGATGAGCGGCAACCCTTTCGGAAGCCGCTCTATGACCTCCGGTCGTCGTGCTACGTGATGTGGTCGACCTTCGGCTCGAGACCAGGCTCATCCACGTCTTGACTTCCTCCGCGCGTCGTGTGCCGCCGGACTGATTTCGTCACATAGCGGGCAGCGAACCCGGCCCCGACCAGGTTTAACCTAATCCTTACCCGGTCCTGGTTATCGGGGTCGCTGGACAGTCAGCGAGCAAAGGATCGACGCGATGCTATGAACGGTGTGGCGGAGTTATCGACCGGGAATGGACTTCCCGATGTCGTTGTGACGGGTGTGGCGATGACAACGGCGCTCGCCACGGATGTCGAAGCCACCTGGAAGGAACTGCTGGACGGGCAGAGCGGGATCCGCAGGCTCGACGATGAATTTCTCGATCAGTTCGCCCTGCCGGTCCGAATCGGCGGGCACCTGCTGGAGGATTTTGACGAGCAACTGACGCGGATGGAACTACACCGGTTCTTGTTCCTGCAGAAGATCTCGACAGTGGTCGCCCGGCGAGTCTGGGCGAACGCGGGCTCGCCCGAGGTCGACACCAACCGGCTGATGGTTTCCATCGGCATCGGGATGGGCTCGACCGAGGAATTCGTCTGGGCCTACGACGACATCCGTAAGCGGGGTGTCAGAACTATTTCGCCGGTGGGTGTCCTGAAGGCGATGCCCAACGCGGCGGCGGCGGCTGTCGGGCTGGAGCGCGGCGCAAAAGCGGGGATCTTCACGCCGGTGTCTGCGTGTTCCTCCGGAGCCGAGGGCATCGCCGGGGCGTGGCGCAACATCGTGCTCGGTGAGGCCGACATCGCGATCTGTGGCGGCGTCGAAACCAAGATCGAGGCGGTTCCCATTGCGGCGTTCACTCATCAGCATCTGCTCTCGACGAACAACGATGATCCGGCCGGCGCGTGCCGTCCGTTCGATAAGGAGCGCGACGGCTTTGTGTTCGGCGAAGCGGGCGCAATGATGGTCGTCGAGACTGAGGACCACGCAAAAGCCCGCGGAGCCAACATCATTGGTCGAGTGATGGGCGTCGGCATTACCTCGGACGGCTACCAGCCCGTGCTGGCTGATCCCAGTGGTGAACAGGCCGGCCACGCCATGACTCGCGCGATCCAGCTTGCCGGCCTCGCCACGAGCGATATCGACCACGTCAATGCCCACGCGACCGGCACCGCCGTCGGCGACCTGGCCGAAGCGAAGGCGATCAATCGCGCGCTGGGAGCGCACGCACCGGCGGTCTACGCGCCGAAGGCGGCGCTCGGGCATTCGTTCGGCGCGGTCGGCGCGGTGGAGTCGATTCTGACCGTGTTGGCGTTGCGGGACGGCATCATCCCGCCGACGTTGAACCTGCGAGAGCTCGATCCGGAGATCGACCTGGATGTGGTGGCCGGTGAGTCGCGAATGGGTGACTACCGATACGCGATCAGTAACTCGTTCGGTTTCGGCGGCTACAACGTCGCCCTGGCCTTCGGAAAATACTGAGGGCGGCTACCGGCCAGGCAGCAGGGCGCCGATCGCCAGGCCCACCACCAGCAGGGCTCCCGCTTGTCGAACGTGCACCCAGGCCAGTGCGGCGTACCACAGTGGCCACACCGGGAAATTAGCCGGCGGCTCGTCGGGCGGCGGCCGGCGGAAGTACGGCCACACCTTGACCAGCCGGGGCAGCGCCAGTGCGACGACCAGCGCCGGCCACGGCAGCGCCTGTGCGACAACCGCCGCGACGACCAGCAGGTAGAACCCGACCATCATCCCGAGCGTGACCACCCGGGCCCGGGCCTCGCCGAAGATCACCGGCAGCGTGCGGATGCCCAGCGGCTCGTCGTACGGGATTTTGTCGATGTGCTTTCCCATCAGCACTGTCGTACAGAGCAACCCGTAGGGCAGTGACGCCAGTAGGACGTCCCAGCCGACGTTGCCGACCGCCGAGTAGTACGTGCCGCAGATCATCAGCGGGCCCCAGACCACCAGCACATCCGGTTCGCCGAGGCCACGCTTTTTCAGCCGCAGCGGAGGCGCCGTGTAGGCGAAGCTCAGCACGAAACCGGACAACGCGAACGCCACCACCGGCCAGCCGCGGGCCCAGGTCAACACGATCAGGATCGCCAGGTCGGCCAGGTTCACCACGGCGATCGCGATCAGCAGGGTGCGGCGGCTGACCAACCCCGACAAGACGGGGTGCGGGGCGTAGAGGGCCCGCGGGTACGTAGCACTGTCGGTACCGGTCTGGGTGTCGTAGAGGTCGTTCATCAAGTTGTTGGCGGTGTGCGCCAACAAGATGCCGACGACGGCGAGAATGAGCCAGCGCCAATCCAATCCGCGCTTTCCCACCGCCAGCAGCGCCGCGACCAGCCCGGCGAACAGGGTCATCGGCAACACCGCCGCGCGGGTGACGACGAGCCATCGGGTGACGGCGTCGACCGGCCCGTCCGGAGGCGGATTGATGGTGCGCAGGGCGTACGCCCAGGAGCTGAGCCGGGAGCGGACCTTCACGTCACTCATGGCACCGTTCTCCCTCTTCGCTTTGCTCAGCATCGTCGCCGTCGCAACTCATGGGCGCCAACCTAGCTGGCTAGTGGGGTAGCGGAGGCACAATTGGCGACGGATGCGGTTGACCGCGGAACTTCTCCAGCGAGCCGCCGACCTCGACGATCCCGCACAGCGCGCTCCAACTCAACATGGTCAGGTAGTCGATGAGCTCGTCGGCGCTTGTCCGCGGGTCCAGCAGCCACGAGTGGGTGGCCAGCTGTACGCCGCCGACGATCATGTACGCCCAGGGCTCCACGCCCCCGACGTCCATCCCCGCCGGCCGCATGCGGCGGCGCAGCATCACCGCGAGCATGCGTGCGATGATTCGCTCGGAGTCGGCGACCACCTTGTTCTTACCGGCCGAGTTGTTGGCCATCGCGAACCGGTACGGCTCCGGCTCGTTCGCGACGGTGTCGACGTATACCCGGATGATTTCGCGGGTCAGCTCGTAGCCGTCCAAGTTCGACGACAGCGCGGAGGCCATGTTCGGGATCAGCGTGATCTGCGCGAACCGCATCGTCACCGCGGTGGTCAGATCGTTCTTGTCGACGAAGTAGCGGTAGAGCACGGTTTTGGAGACCCCGATCTCGCCGGCGATCTCGTCCATGCTCACGTATTGACCACGTCGCCGGATCGCTTCGATCGTTCCGTCGATCAGCTCGTTGCGGCGCTCCACTTTGTGCTGATGCCACCGTCGCTTCCGGCCATCGGTCTTCACCGTCCCGGCTGGGACCTGTTGTGCCACTATCGCGGATTCCCAATCTCTAGATGTCTCTAGATACTTTTTAATAGTAAGACTAATCGACGACAGTTTCTCGCCCTTTACCTCACACAACAGCGTTCTGCCGCAGGGTCGGTAACAGTTACCACCCAAAATGGGCGGGTCCGCGTGCAGGTCCGGGGAGCCGCATCGTCACCGAACAGCAACGTCAAAGGCGGATGATGGTGGCGTGGCAGTCGGACTGAACGGGAGACCCAATGCGGGCCCCAAGCACCGAGCCGATCCGCGACGCCTGCCGACGGAGGGGACGGATGCGGTGAGGCCGCCGCAGGGGGAGGCGGGCAAACCCGCGTCCTTGGCGGAAACGTTCGCCGGGGCCGACCCGCAGGCCGACGCCGAGCGGCTGCGGGCACTGCGGCGGATGAAGGTCGTCGCGCTGAGCTTTCTGGTCGGCGCCACAGTCCTGTTCCTCGGTTGCCGTTGGGCGCAGGCCGGCGGCGTCACCGCTACCTGGGTCGGCTACGTGGGGGCCGCCGCGGAGGCCGGCATGGTCGGTGCACTCGCGGACTGGTTCGCCGTGACCGCCTTGTTCAAGCATCCGTTGGGCATCCCGATCCCGCACACCGCGATCATCAAACGCAAGAAGGACCAGCTCGGGGAGGGGCTCGGCACCTTCGTGCGGGAGAACTTCCTGTCGCCTGCGGTGGTGGAGACCAAGCTGCGCGACGCCCAGATCCCGAGCCGGCTGGGCAAGTGGCTCTCGGACACGTCGCACGCCCAGCGGGTGGCCGCCGAGTCTGCCACCGTGCTGCGGGTGGTGGTGGAACTGCTGCGCGACGACGACATCCAGCATGTGATCGACCGGATGATCGTGCGGCGCATCGCCGAGCCGCAGTGGGGTCCGCCGGTGGGCCGGGTGCTGGCCACGCTGCTTGCCGAGCACCGTCAGGAGGCGCTGATCCAGTTGCTGGCCGACCGGGCATTTCAGTGGTCGTTGAATGCCGGCGAGGTCATCCAGCGAGTCATCGAGCGTGATTCGCCGACCTGGTCGCCGCGATTTATCGATCACCTCGTCGGCGACCGTATCCACCGCGAGCTGATGGACTTCACCGACAAGGTGCGCCGCAACCCGGATCACGAACTGCGCCGGTCGGCGACCCGCTTTCTCTTCGAGTTCGCCGAAGACTTGCAGCACGACGACGCGACGATCGCTCGCGCCGAGGCGGTCAAGGAACAGTTGATGGCCCGCGAGGAGGTCTCCAACGCCGCCGCGACAGCCTGGAAGACGCTGAAACGGTTGGTGCTCGAGGGTGTCGACGACCCGTCCAGTGCACTGCGCACCCGCATCGCCGACGCGGTGGTGACCATCGGCGAGTCGCTGCGCGACGACGCCGAACTGCGGGACAAGGTCGACAACTGGATTGTGCGGGGCGCCGAGCATTTGGTCGCCCAATATGGGATAGAGATCACTGCGATCATTACCGACACCATCGAGCGTTGGGATGCCGAGGAGGCCAGCCGTCGCATCGAGCTGCATGTCGGCCGTGACCTGCAATTTATCCGGATCAACGGCACCGTGGTGGGCTCGCTGGCCGGGCTGGCCATCTACGCGATCGCGCAGCTGTTGTTCTGAGCACTGCTAACAGTGCTTGCAATTGCTAGCACTAGCTTTTACTGTGGGGCGCGTTCGTACCGACCGTTGACGCATCGCCGCAAGGAGTCCCAATGCCGCAAGAGGAAAAACTTGCCGCCGTGGTGACCACTGCTGCGTCCGATATCGGCAGCTTCATCAAGGCGCAGCGCGAAGCGGCGCAGGTGTCGGTACGGCAGCTGGCGGAAAAGGCCGGCGTCAGCAATCCCTACCTCAGCCAGATCGAGCGCGGATTGCGGAAACCTTCCGCCGACGTGCTGAAGCAACTCGCCAAGGCACTACGGGTTTCAGCGGAAGTTCTCTACGTCCAGGCCGGGATTCTCGAGCCCAGCGAGCCCAGCGAGGTCTGCGACGCCATCGTCACCGACACGGCGATCACCGAGGGACAAAAGCAGGTCCTTCTGGATATCTACACGTCGTTCGTCCAACAGAACGAAGCCGCTGGGGGGGAGACCGCGCCTGCGTAGACCCGGACAACCCTGCCAGCTAATTGACACAACAGAAAACCACGAAAGGAAAACACCATGGCGGAAAACCCCACCATTGACGACCTCAAGGCCCCGCTGCTCGCCGCGCTGGGCGCCGCCGACCTGGCCCTGGCCACGGTCAACGACCTGCTCGCCGAGCTGCGCGAGCGCGCCGAGGAAACCCGCTCAGACACCCGCAGCCGTGTCGAGGAGAGCCGTGCCCGCATTACGAAGCTGCAGGAGGACGTGCCTGAGCAGCTGCGCGAACTGCGCGAGCGGTTCACCCCCGAGGAGCTGCGCAGCGCCGCCGAAGGCTATGTCGAAGCAGCCACCTCTCGCTACGCCGAACTGGTGGAGCGCGGCGAGGCTGCCCTCGAGCGGTTGCGCAGCCAGTCCGGCATCGACGACGCCTCGGCGCGCGCCGAGGGCTACGTCGACCAGGCGGTCGAGCTGACCCAGGAGGCCCTGGGCACGGTTGCGTCGCAGACCCGCGCGGTCGGCGAGCGCGCCGCCAAGTTGGTTGGCATCGAGCTGCCGAAGAAGACGGACGCGGCCGCCAAGAAGGCCCAGAAGGCCGTCGCCAAGAAGGCTCCGGCCAAGAAGGCCCCGGCCAAGAAGGCCCCGGCCAAGAAGGCTCCGGCCAAGAAGGTCACCCAGAAGTAATCCGACGGTCCGCGTTGCCTGACCGGGCAGCGCGGACCGCTCACACTTCGACTCCGAGTCGCCCGGTCGGGCGGCTCGGAGTCGACGTTTCTGGCGTCAGCCGCTTACCCTTACTGGGTGGAGCTGGTTACTACCGTCGTTTTGGCCTTGCAGGTTGCCGTGGCACTGACAGCGCTCTATGCCTTCGTGCACGCGGCGATGCAACGGCCCGACGCCTATACGGCCGCCGACAAGATGACCAAGCCGGTGTGGTTGTTGATCTTGGGCGCCTCGGTGCCGCTGACCATGGTGCTCAACGCATTCGGCGCGGTCATCGGCGCATGCGCGGCAGGCGTCTACCTGGTTGACGTGCGGCCCAAACTTCTTGAGATCCAAGGCAAGTCACGATAGCGGTATGCGAGCATTGATCCTCGCCGCGACGGTGATCAGCGCGCTGTCGGGTATCGCTCCCGCGTCCGCCGATCCGGGTTCGGCGGGATCGGGCGCGATGTCGTACTCGTCGCCGTTCGTCGACCACGTTTTTTGGACCCACTGGTCGCAGTCGAATCAGCTGCGCAGCCTGCGGGTCTATCCGACGACATCGGGGCGCGCGGCCGCCAGGCAACTCGGATCGGCGGGGCCCGAGGCCGACGAGGCCTGGGCTGAGGTGCTCGCGCAGGTACCGGACGCCGGCACCCCCGGCATGCACGATCAGTTCCGCTGCCATTGGGAGCTGGCCGAGGCGTTCCAGCCGGGCAAGCTCAGCTGGAATCTGGAGCCGTGGCGGCCGGTCGTCGATGACACGACGATGGTCAGCTCCGGCTGCAATCCCGGCGGCGGCCGCGAGCCGTCCTGATGCCCGGCCGACCGACCCGCGACCAGGTGGCCGCTCTCGTCGACCACACCCTGCTCAAACCCGAGGCCACCGCCGCCGAGGTGGCCGCAGTCGCTGACGAAGCCGCGGCGCTTGGCGTCTGTGCCGTCTGCGTTTCGCCGTCGATGGTGCCCAACGCAACCCACGCGGGCGTACGGGTCGCCGCGGTCGCAGGTTTCCCGTCGGGCAAACATGTGCCCGAGTTGAAGGCGTGGGAAGCGGCGCAGGCCGTGGCATCCGGCGCCAGCGAGATCGACATGGTCATCGACGTCGGCGCGGCGGTTGCCGGCGACGTCGACGCCGTGCGGTCGGACATCGCGGTGGTGCGTGCCGCCATACCCGGCGCCCTGCTCAAGGTGATCGTCGAGTCGGCCGCATTGTTGACGCTCGCCGGCGAACAGACCCTGGTTGACGTCTGCCGTGCCGCGGAAGACGCCGGCGCGGATTTTGTGAAGACCTCGACGGGTTTTCATCCCGCCGGCGGCGCCTCGGTGGCCGCCGTCGCGCTGATGGCCGACGCCGTCGGCGGCCGGCTGGGAGTCAAGGCCAGCGGCGGCATCCGCACCGCCGATGCTGCCCTCGCGATGCTCGACGCGGGCGCCACGCGGCTCGGGTTGTCAGGCACCCGCGCCGTGCTCGACAGTCTGAGCTAGAGGTTGGCGAAACAGGGATCCTGGCTGCCGCCGCCGGACGGGATGGTGGCGTTGCTGGATGAGAAGGTGCCCTCGACCCCGGAGCTGGTGACCTTCACACCGTCGGCGTGGATGCCCAGCGGATAGTTCTGGGTCGCTTTCGACGTGAAGTCGTCCAGGTTCTTTTGGACCGTGGCCGTTGACATCGAGGAGCCCAGCGCAGTCAGGCTGACCACCTGCAGCGACAGCCCGTTGTTGACGATCTGCGGCTTGACGGTCGCGCTGGCGAACGTGCCCTTCAGCGAGACGGTGCCGTCGCTGGGGTTGGTGGTGACGTCGCCGGTGACGAACTTGCCCAGCACCGGAATAGCGGCCTGGATTGACTGCTTGATGCCATCCGTGGACCAGGTGACGGTGCCGTTCAGTGATCCGACCGTGCCCTGAGAGTTGTTGGCGTTGTTCAGCTTTATGTCGTGGATATCCAGGCTTACCTTCATGCCTTTGGCTTGGCGCACCTGGTTGCCGCCGGTCTGCACCGAGATATCCGAGTAGTCCTTGGTGAGGTACTGCCACAGCACCGGCGGCATTCCGGCGAAGGACACGCTGGCGCTGTCCTGCGCCTCGCACGCCACCGCGCTGGCCACTTTGCTGCTCGCGACGTGGCGGGCGTACAGTTCCGCGCCGATCGGCACCGCGAGGACGACCAGCGCCACGATCAGCAGGATCAACAGCAGCGACGTCCGGTTGGCGAAGAAACCACGCTTACGCGTTGCCGATGTGTCTGCCGGCGGCGGTGGTGGCGTCGGTATAGAGATCCGCGTGGTCAGTTGTTCGTGCGGATGTGGTGGGGGACCTGGTTGCTGGGGCCGCGGGTTGGGCGGCAGACCCTGCTGATTCGGCGGGGGACCCGGTGGTTGCGGCGGCCGGCCGGGCGGGGGCCCGGGCTGCTGCGGTCGTGGGACGTCACGAGCGGGTGGCTGGTGCGGCCGGCCGGGCAGACGGATGTGGCGAGTCGGTGATTCCGACGGCGCCGGGGGCTGACGGCGCGGCGGGAAGCCCCGGTTGGGGGGTCCAGCAGGCTGGGGTGGACGACCGCTTTGCGGCGGTCCGCCGTTTTCGGGGTCTTGCGGATTCGTCATTGGTGGCCTCCGCTATACATGGGCGAAACAGGGGTTGGTCTGGGCCGCCGGTATCGACGCGTTGTGCGTCGAAAAGTGGGCCACTACACCGTCATTGGTGACCTGCACGCTGTCCGCACGAATGCCCAGTGGGTAGTCCTTGATCAGCGCCGAGGTGAAGGTGTTGAGCGCTGTTTGCGCGGTCTCGTGCGGCACGACGGCGCCCATCGCGGTCACCTTGACGACCTGCAGCGTCAGCTCGCCGTCGACGGTCTGCGGCTTGACGGTGACGCTGCCCAGGCCGAGCGCCCCGCTGAGCACGATGGTGCCGGAATCAGGGTTGGTATCCACGCTGTTGACCAGGCCGCCGATGAACGGAATGGAGTCCTGCACGGTTTCCTGGATGCCCTGCGCCGTCCAGCTGATATTGGCATCCAGCGCGCCGATGGTGCCCTTCGAGTCGGCGTTGCCGTGCAGGTCGACGTCGTTGATGTTGATGTCGGCCGTCATGCCCTTTGCGTTGCGGATCTGGTGTCCGGCCGTGTGGATCGAGATGTCGCGGTAGTGGCCGGTGAAGTGCTGCAACAGAAACGGGCTCGGGCCGAAGGACACCTTGGCTTGGTCCTGCACTACGCATTCGGTGGCTGCGGCCACGACACTGTTGGCGCGGTTGCGGGCGTAGAGCTCGCCTCCGACCAACCCGGCGATGCCCAATGCCGCCACAATGACCAGAACCAGGATGATCGACACGGGGTCACCGTGGAAACGGAAGCGGCGCTTAGATTTCACGGTCGCTCCGGTGTCCTGCGGCGGCTGACTGTAGGGCGCGGTAGCGGGGTATTCCTCGGCGCCCGGCGGATATGTCGGCGGGGCCGGCGGCTGATGCGAGAGATCGGCCTGCGATGTCGGCTGGGTGGGCGGATTGCCGCCGCCTGGACGAGACCATATCGACGGGTCCTGCTGAGGGGGTCCCTGCGGATTGGTCACCCGGGCGATTCTGCCCTATCAGGATTAGCGCGCGCTGAGTGGTTGCGTAGCACCGCAATAGTCTCGCGCGCCTTCGCCACCTGCTCAAGGGCCAGGTCGGCGACCAGCAGCTGCGGATCGGCTCCCGCCGAGGCCACCACGTCGCCGAACGGCGAAACCACCAGGCTGCCGCCGACTCCGGTCGGTGCACTCGAGGCCAGCGGCTCGCCGGGGTCGGCCTGCCCGGCCGCGACGATGTAGCTGGTGCAGTCCAGTGCCCGGGCGCGGGCCAGCAGCGTCCACTGCTCGAGCTTTCCGGGGCCGGCAGCCCACGACGCGCCGACAATGATCAGTTGCGCGCCGCGGCGGGCCAGCGTGGTGAACAGTTCGGGGAAACGGATGTCGTAGCAGGTCGTCAGGCCCACCTCGACACCGTCGACGGTGATCACCACCGGCTCGCGGCCCGGCGCGACAGTGCGCGACTCGGTGAACCCGAACGCGTCGTAGAGGTGAATCTTGTCGTAATGGGTGTCGGGTTGATTCGGTGTGCCCGGACCAGCAGCAAGCAGCGTGTTGGCCACCCGTCCGTCGTCGACCGGGGTGAACATGCCCGCGACCACCGTGATGCCCGCGTCCGCCGCGATCGCGCGTACACCGTCGGCCCAGGGCCCGTCGACCGGTTCGGCGATCGGTGCCAGCGGAACCCCGAAGCGGCACATCGTCGCTTCCGGGAACACCACCAACGAGGCGCCGGCTTCGGCGGCCCGCCCGGTGTAGTCCCGCACCAGTTGCAGGTTGTCGGTCGGGTCGGTGCCACTGAGGATCTGGGCCACCGCGACGCGCATGGGAGCCAGCCTAGGGCGCATCGTGGTGGATGCCAGAATTCACTGACCTAGCGGAGGAGAGGAACCATGAAGATGGACAACTGCGGATTCGGGAGCGTGGCGGGACGATGATCGAGTTCACTCTCACACGGACCACGGCCGCGCCGATCGAGACAGTGTTCGACGCCCTCACCGACCACCGCGCGATCGCGGACTATGTGTGGGCCTGCCGCCGCAGCACGCTGGATCGTGAGGGCATTCCCGCTCCGAACGGTGTCGGTGCGGTCAGGCGCATCGAAGCGGTCGGCCCCGCCATCGTCGAAGAGATCATCGAGTATCAGCGACCCAAGGGCTACGCCTACAAGTTGATCGCCGGCGCGCCAGTCCGGGATCATGTCGGCACGATCGAGCTGCGTGAAGCCGGCACCGGAACCGAGGCCAGCTGGCACCTACGGTCGACATCCAAGATTCCCGGTCTTGATTGGCTGTTGTCACCGGTGCTCAAGAGGGTCATCGCCGAACTTTTCGACGGCGGCATCAAGGCCGCCGAAGGCCGCGCCTGAGCGCGATCGTGCTAAGCGGTCTCGCCGATCCACACGGTGGTGAACCGCTGCTCGGCGATCAGCAACTCGATCAGTTGGTTGCCGATGAAGTTCTCCAACTTGCCGCCAACCAGCGGCACACGCACCTCGACGGTGGCCCGGAACTTCAGCCGCGCCCCACCCGACTGGGCCAGCGGCTCGAGCACGGCGGTGCCGGTCAACGTCGCGGGCGCACCCAGGATCGCGCCGCTGATCGTCGCTGTCGCCGAACCGTTGGTGATCGGCTCCCATCGCTCCTCGCGGCGGATGCGCAGATCGCCGCGGTGAAATTGGGTGACCACGCCCGGCAGCCGATTGCTGCGCAGCACTTGGGTGGTGATCACGTCGATGCTGCCGTCGTCGCCGGATGGGCCACCGAGTTGCATCGAATCCAGCGTTGTGTCGTCAGCACCGGAATCGGCGAGCCGGGCCAGCCAGTACTGCTCCTCGCTGAACGCCCGGAGAACCTCGTCGACGGTGACCCCGTAGTCGGTGGACATGTCGAACGAACGCGGCATAGCAGGTCAGGCTACCGTCAAGGCTCACGAAACCGGGCTGGAAGGGGGTGGGGTGGGAACGGTTTTCGCCGGTGCGCGCGTCGACGAGATGGTGCCGACGGCACCGCTGACCACGCTGCGGGTCGGTCCAGTCGCGTCACGGGTGATCACCTGCACCAGCACCGAGCAGGTGGTCGCCACGTTGCGGCATCTCGACGCCGCGGACAGCGGCCCGCTGCTGGTGCTGGCCGGCGGCTCGAACGTGGTGATCGCCGACACGCTGACCGATCTGACCGTAGTTCGGTTGGCCACCAACAACATTCGCATTGAGGGCAATATCGTGCGCGCCGAGGCCGGCGCGGTCTGGGATGACGTGGTGGTCGCGGCCATCGCCGCCGGCCTGGGCGGACTGGAGTGCATGTCGGGCATCCCCGGCTCGGCGGGCGCCACCCCGGTGCAGAACGTCGGTGCGTACGGGGCCGAGGTGGCCGACACGATCACCCGGGTCCGGCTGTTGGACCGGCGCAGCGCGGTGGTGCGCTGGGCGCCGGCCGCCGAGCTGGGTTTCGGGTATCGAACCAGTGTGCTCAAGCACTCCGACGCCGCCACCGTTGTGGAGGTGGAGTTCGCGCTGGACGCCTCGGGGCGCAGTGCGCCGCTGCGCTACGGCGAGTTGGTGAACGCGCTGGACGCCGGTGTCGGCGAGCGCGCGGACCCCGCGGCGGTGCGAGAGGCGGTGCTCACTCTGCGGGCGCGGAAGGGCATGGTGCTCGACCCGGCCGATCACGACACCTGGAGCGTGGGGTCGTTTTTCACCAATCCCGTCGTCACACAACAGCGTTACGAAGAGCTCGCGGAGGGGGCCGGTCGTCCGGTGCCGCACTATCCGGCTCCTGACGGCGTCAAACTCGCCGCGGGTTGGCTCGTCGAGCAGGCCGGCTTCGGCAAGGGCTATCCGGCCGACCCGACCGCGCGTTGCCGGCTTTCCACCAAACATGCGCTTGCGTTGACCAACCGCGGCGACGCCGCTGCCGCCGACGTGCTGTCGTTGGCGCGCACCGTGCGCGACGGCGTCCGAGATGTGTTTGGCGTCACATTGGTAGCCGAACCGGTGCTGGTCGGCTGCTCCTTGTGACCCGCTCGCGGGAGAAGCGGGTCGATTCCGCCGGTATCTTGGACACTCGTGGACACAGCGCACGGATTGTCGCCGGTTACTCGGCGCCGGGCCCTGACGACCCTGGCGGTCGGCGTCTTCGCGCCTAACGTGTTAGCCGCCTGTTTCGGCGGTTCGGCCAAGCAGGCGGACAAGGCCGCACCCCCGGCGGAAGTCGCGCTGACGTTCCGGCCGGCGGACAAGGCCGCCGACGTGCTGCCGACTGCGCCGATCAGCGTCGAGGTCCGCGACGGATGGTTCCAGCACGTCGCGTTGACCAATTCGGCCGGCAAGGTGATCGCGGGCGGGTTCAACCGGGACCGCACCATCTACACCATCAACGAGCCGCTGGGCTACGACGCGACCTACACCTGGAGTGGATCGGCGGTCGGTCACGACGGCAAGGCCGTCCCGGTGCAGGGAAAGGTCACCACCGTCTCGCCCACCAAGGTGATCGATGGCGGGTTCCAGCTCGCCGACGGCCAGACCGTCGGCGTCGCGGCGCCGATCATCATCCAGTTCGACGCGCCGATTTCCGACAAGGCCGCCGTCGAGCGGGCGCTGAAGGTGACCACCCAGCCACCCGTGGAAGGCAGTTGGGCATGGCTGCCCGACGAAGCCCAGGGCGCCCGCGTGCACTGGCGCAGCCGCGAATACTACCCGGCCGGCACCAAGGTGAACGTCGACGCCAAGCTGTACGGGCTGGCGTTCGGCGACGGCGCCTACGGCAAGCAGGACATGAGCCTGAGCTTCGACATCGGTCGCCGCCAAGTCGTGAAGGCCGAGGTCACGTCGCACCGCATCCAGGTGGTCCGCGACGAGGGCGTCATCATGGACTTCCCCTGCAGCTACGGCGAAGCCGACAAGCCGCGCAACGTGACCCGCAACGGCGTTCACGTGGTGAGCGAGAAGTACTCCGATTTCTACATGTCCAACCCCGCGGCCGGCTACAACCACATCCACGAACGCTGGGCGGTTCGCATCTCCAACAACGGCGAGTTCATCCACGCCAACCCGTCGAGCGCTGGCGCGCAGGGCAATACCAACGTCACCAACGGCTGCATCAACTTGTCGACGGGTGATGCCCAGCAGTACTTCGGCAGCGCGATCTACGGCGACCCGGTCGAGGTGACCGGTAGCACGATCGAGCTGTCCTACTCCGACGGCGACATCTGGGACTGGGCCGTGGACTGGGACACCTGGTTGGGCATGTCCGCGCTGCCGCCGCCGGGCGGAGCCAAGCCGTCGCCGGTGTCGGTACCGCGCAGTGCGCCGGCGACGCCACATGATGCGCCGACGTTGTCGGGCACCCCGACGACGTCTAGCCCTGGGCCCGGCGGTTAAACCGGCCTGCTGACGCCTGATCGCGTGGCCGGATGATGATCTGGTCGAGGTTGACGTGCGGCGGCCGCGACGCCACGAAACCGATCACCTCGGCGACGTCGGCGGCCGTCAGCGGCGTGATGCCGGCGTAGACGGCGTCAGCGCGATCCTGGTCGCCGTCGAAGCGCACTAGTGAGAATTCGGTTTCGACCGCGCCAGGCGCGATCTCGGTGAGCCGCACCGGCTTTCCGAGGAGCTCTCCACGCAGGGTTCGGTGCAGCGCACCCTGCGCATGCTTGGCCGCGGTGTACCCGGACCCGCCGTCGTAGATCTCCATCGCCGCGATCGACGTCACGGTCACGATCAGGCCGTCGCCCGAGGCGATCAGCTTGGGCAGCAGCGCACGCGTCACCCGCAGCGTGCCCAGCACGTTGGTCTCCCACATCCACTGCCAGTGCTCCAGGTCGGCGTCGGCCACCGGCTCCAGCCCTTTGGCGCCGCCGGCGTTGTTGACCAGCACGTCGACCCGGCTCAGCCGGCCGGCCAGCTTGTCGACCGCCGCCCCGTCAGTGACGTCGGCCACGATTGCGGTGCCGCCTATCTCGGCGGCCAGCGCATTGATCCGATCCGCCCGCCGAGCCACCGGCACCACGTGAAAGCCTTGTGCGGCAAGGGTTCTCGCGGTCGCCTCGCCGATGCCAGCGCTCGCGCCGGTGACGACCGCGACGCGCTGCCCGCCGCCGTCTGCGGAACTCATCTGACCAACTCTAGTAACCGTGCTAAATTCCTCGTGTGTACACCTGCACCTTGTTCGGCTGTCTGTCCGCGTGTTGTTTCGCGGACCGCGCGTGTTGTTGCCGCGCAAACAGCCGCGCCTGAGCGTTCCGCAAGCGCTCGCGACGGTGGCGCGGCCTAGACCGCCATCGGAACTCGGACAAGGACTCCCAACGTGCGCTCAACGACATTCACCTCCCACCCTCACAATTCTCTCGCGGCCGCCCGGCGGCGAGCCCCCGGTCGTCACCGTGTAGTGGCGCCCTCGCTGCAACTCTCCGACGCCGCGGCGTCATCGGTTTTCCGGGCGGTAAGGCTGCGCGGCCCGATCGGCCGCGATGTCATCGCCCAGGTCACCTCGCTGTCCATTGCAACGGTAAACCGCCAGGTCATCGCCCTTTTAGACGCCGGCATCCTGCGGGAACGCGCTGACTTGGCAGTCTCCGGCGCGATCGGGCGGCCCCGGGTGCCCGTCGAGGTCAACCACGAACCGTTCCTGACGCTGGGCATCCACATCGGGGCACGGACCACCAGCATCGTGGCCACCGACCTGTTCGGCCGCACCCTGGACGCGGTCGAAACCCCCACGCCACGCAGTACCCAAGGGCCGGCGCTGACGGCGTTGGCCGACGGCGCCAAGCGCTACTTGCGGCGCTGGCACCGGCGGCGGGCACTATGGGTCGGCGTCGCGATCGGTGGCACGGTCGATGGCGCCACCGGCCACGTCGACCATGCCCGGCTGGGTTGGCGGGACGCACCGGTCGGACCGGTGATCGCCGACGCGCTGGAATTGCCGGTCTCGGTGGCCTCACACGTCGACGCGATGGCGGCGGCGGAACTGCTGCTCGGGATGCGCCGGTTCGGTCCCAACTCGTCGACCAGCCTCTACGTCTACGCCCGTGAGACGGTGGGTTACGCGCTGATGATCGGCGGCCGGGTGCACAGCCCGGCCAGCGGACCGGGCACGATCACCAACCTGCCCGCGCACTCGGAGCTGCTCGGCGGTTCTGGTCTGTTGGAGTCCACCGTCAGCGACGAGGCGGTGCTCACCGCCGCGAGGCGGCTGCGCATCCTGCCGGCCCGCACCGGTGGGGCGGGCGTCGCCGTCACCGAGCTGTTGCGGGCTGCCCGCAGCGGGAACCAGCAAGCCAAGGATCTGCTGGCCGAGCGGGGCAGGGTGCTTGGTGAAGCGGTCGCGTTGCTGCGTGATCTGCTCAACCCCGACGACCTGGTGGTCGGCGGGCAGGCGTTCACCGAATATCCCGAGGGCATGGAGTACGTGGAGGCGGCCTACGCCGCACGGTCGGTGTTGGCGCCGCGCGACATCCGGATGACCGCCTTCGGCAACCGGGTGCAGGAAGCCGGGGCCGGCATCGTGTCGCTGGCCGGTCTGTACGCGGACCCGCTCGGCGCAATGCGCCGTTCCCAGCCGACGGTCCCCGCATTCGAGGTCGCCACCGAGACACCCGCTTGACCCGCGCCTTCGGGGCACTCCGAACGGTCCTGCAAAGATGAGGGTGTGGGCCACCCTGACTTCTCCCGGCCGGACGCCTCGAAGCTGACCGATCCGCGCCGCGTCGCGGTGTTGGCGGTGCACACGTCGCCGCTGGCTCAGCCCGGCGTCGGGGACGCCGGTGGGATGAACGTGTACGTGCTGCAAAGCGCACTTCATCTCGCTCGCCGGGGCGTGGAGGTGGAGATCTTCACCCGGGCGACGGCGTCCACCGATCCGCCTGTCGCGCGGGTGGCACCCGGGGTGTTGGTGCGCAACGTGGTGGCCGGACCGTTCGAGGGCCTGGACAAGTACGACCTGCCCACTCAGCTGTGTGCGTTCGCCGCCGGGGTGCTGCGGGCCGAGGCCGCCCACGAACCCGGCTACTACGACATCGTGCACTCGCACTACTGGCTGTCCGGTCAGGTCGGCTGGCTGGCCCGCGACCGCTGGTCGGTGCCGTTGGTGCACACCGCGCACACCCTGGCCGCGGTGAAGAACGCCGCCCTGGCTGACGGTGACACTCCCGAACCGCCCCTGCGTATCGTCGGCGAGCAGCAGGTGGTCGACGAAGCCGACCGGTTGATCGTCAACACCGATGACGAAGCCGGACAACTTGTTTCGCTGCATCACGCCGACCCCGCCCGCATCGACGTCGCACATCCCGGTGTTGATTTGGAGGTGTTCCGTCCCGGTGATCGTCGCGCCGCCAGGGCCGCGCTGGGGCTGCCGCTCGACGAGAAGCTGGTCGGCTTCGTCGGGCGGATCCAGCCGCTGAAGGGTCCCGACGTCCTGCTGCGCGCGGCGGCCAAACTGCCGCGGGTGCACGTCGTGGTCGCCGGCGG
The DNA here is from genome assembly GCA_963760095.1 of uncultured Actinomycetota bacterium. Taxonomy (GTDB): domain Bacteria; phylum Actinomycetota; class Actinomycetes; order Mycobacteriales; family Mycobacteriaceae; genus Mycobacterium. The sequence continues at coordinate 563,145 of CAVXBT010000001.1, forward strand.
ACCGTCGGGCAGCGGGATGGCCGCCCCTGACGGCCTGGTTCGGCTCTCCGACGAATTGGGTATCTCCGATCGGGTGACGTTCTTACCGCCGCAGTCGCGGGAAAACCTGGCCACCGTGTTTCAGGCCGTCGACCTGGTGGCGGTGCCGAGCTACTCGGAGTCGTTCGGTCTGGTCGCCCTGGAGGCGCAGGCCTGCGGGACACCGGTGGCGGCGGCCGCCGTCGGCGGCCTGCCGGTGGCGGTGGTTGACGGGGTGACCGGCACGCTGGTGTCGGGTCACGACGTCGATCGGTGGGCGCGCGCCATCGACGGGCTGTTGGAGCGCCGCGCCGGGCCTTCGGCCGAGGCGATGAGCCGCGCGGCGGTCGACCATGCCGCGGACTTCTCCTGGGACGACACCGTCGGCGCGTTGCTGACCAGCTATCGGGGTGCGATCCGCGAGTTCACCGCCCGCCGTTCCGTGCGCGGCCTGCCGTCAACGCGGCGGAGCAGTCAGTCGGGGCGGCGGCCAACGCGACGCAAGGCGTGGGCATGAGTTCAACGAACGGCGATAACGGGGCGCCGGTGACACACGTCCAGCGTCTGATCGAAGACACCCTGGACGCCAACGAGTTGACCTACTCGCGACACGAAGGTGCGCACGGTGGGCTGCCCGGCCTGATCGTGGAGTTGCCCGGCGAGCGCAGGCTCAAGACCAACACGATCCTGAGCATCGGCGAACACTCGGTGCGCATCGAGGCGTTTGTCTGTCGTCAGCCCGACGAGAACCACGAAGGCGTCTACCGCTTTTTGCTCAAACGCAACCGCCGCCTCTACGGCGTCGCCTACACGCTGGATAACGTGGGCGATATCTACCTGGTGGGCCGAATGGCGTTGGCATCGGTAGACGCCGCTGAAATCGACCGGGTGCTCGGGCAGGTGCTCGAAGCGGTGGACACCGACTTCAACACGTTGCTGGAGTTGGGTTTTCGGTCGTCGATCCAAAAAGAATGGGATTGGCGGGTGTCCCGCGGCGAGTCGTTGAAGAATCTGGAGGCATTCGCCCACCTCATCGACGAGGATGACGACGACCAATAAGCGGTCAGGTGGAGGCCGCGCGCAGGAACGCGTCGGCGAAGACCGCGCACGCCTGATCCAGCTCGGGCAGGTCGATCTCGGGGATGTTGTCTGCGACGGGCCGCAACATGGTGTGCACGGCGATCGGTGCAAGCATCTGCTGAATGAGCAACGGCAGCGGCAGATCTCGGATACGGCCGGCGGCGATCTCGCCTGTCAGCCACTGGCCGACGCCGGCGAGCATGCGCGGCACGGTGTATTGCATGAGGGCTTGGACCGCGGGGCCGGTCGGCCGGGCCAGCGCCTCGGCGATCATCGCCGGCGCCACCCGTGGTTCGCGGCTGAACGTCTCGGCCAGCAACCGGTAGATCCGGTGTACGGTTTCGCCGAGTTCCGCGTGCGGGTCGGAGACCGCTTCGTCCAATTCCAGGATCGGGCCGTAGCGGTCGAATACGTTGCGCAGCAATTCATCACGGCCACCGAATACCGCATACAAGCTGTGTACCGAGCAGTCCGCTTGCGCGGCAACCGCTTCCAATGTCACGGCGGCCAGCCCGCGATCGCTGATCAGCACGGCCGCGCCCTGCACGGCGCGTTCACGCACCGGTGGCCGGCCACCCGGCTCGACCCCCGCGGCACGCACGGCGTCGTCCAACGGCTGCCGGGAACCGTTCAACCGCCGCACCAGCGTGCTGCGCGACATGCCGGCTTCGCGGGCAATCGCCACTAGTGGGACGTCGGCCACATCCCTGCCGAGGCTCTCGGCGGCCCGCAGCGCGGCCCCGACCACGTCGGCAGGCACGTCACTCACGGTCGTCACGGATTCGTCGGCACTTGCCGCGGCGCCCGGCGAGCGAACTGCGGGGCGTGTTCGGGCCGGACGCCGACCCCCATCAGGTACGCGGGAACCGCCGACAGCTGTGGAAAGTGAGCCAGGACGGGCAGCAGCTTGTTGGGTGCCGGCACTCGGCCGTCCATCGCGCGCTCCATCACCGTGTGCAAGAAACGTTGCAGCGTCTGGGTGACCGCCGTGGGGAGCATGCGGCGTCGCTGCACGGCGGCCAGGTCCTTGTCGGTGACGCGGTGGTCGCGCAACGGTGCCGCGAGCAGCCTGGCCGCGGCCACGGCGTCCTGGACGGCGAGGTTGATGCCGACGCCGCCGGCCGGTGACATGGCGTGCGCCGCATCGCCGATACACAGCAGCCCATCGGTGTACCAACGGCGCAACCGGTTGATCCGGATCTCGAGCAGCTTGACTTCGTCCATCGATTCGAGGCCGTACACAGCCTCGGACAGTTCGGGAATGGCCACGACGATGTCTTGGCGCAGCGCCTCGAGTCCCCGTGCCCGCAGCTGGGCGTCGGCTCCTTTGCGCAGGAAGTAGGCGGTCTGCAAATACCCCTTACGCGGAATGACCCCGACGAAGCGGCCGTCTTTGAACCGGGGCAGCAACGTGTCGCCGATACCTTCGGCTCTCGGCAGCCGGAACCACCAGACGTCGGCGTGCACCGGGTAGTCGCGCGGGACGAGGCCGCCTTCGCGCCGGCACAGCGACCAGCGCCCGTCGCAGGCGATCGTGAGGTCGGCGCGCAGTTCCCCCGGCCCGTCGGGCCCCTGGTAACGCACGCCGACAACGCGACCCGACTCGTGCAACAGCCCGGTGACGTCGTGGCTCATGCGCAAGGTGAACGCCGGCTCGGCTTTCCCGGCCTCGGCGAGCAGGTCGAGCAGGTCCCACTGCGGCACCAGGGCGATGTAGCGATGCGGCATGCGCAACCGGGTGAAATCGACGACCGGCACCGAACGGCCGTCGGGCAGGTCCAATCCCCATCCGGTGAGCTGAGTGTGCGGTAGCGCGTCGAACTGCTCGAAGAGGCCGAGTTCGTCGAGCAGGCGCAGTGTGGAGGGGTGCACAGTGTCGCCGCGGAAGTCTCGGAGGAAGTCGCCGTGCTTTTCCAGCACGGTGACATCCACGCCGCCGCGCGCCAGCAGCAACGCTGCGACCATCCCTGCGGGACCCCCGCCGACGATCACGCACGTCGTCTTTTCGCTCATCGAAGCCTCCTCACAACGCTGTGGTACTCGATTACGGGATAACTGTATTCCAGTACCAACGCACATTGGAGCACATGTGACCCGCCTCACCGCGCGTTCGATCTCCCGCGAGCTCCTCAGCCGGAAGTGAGAGACTGAGCCCCATGGGCACGGGAAACGCGGCTGCTGCGACGCTGGTGCTGCTCCGCCACGGCGAGAGCGAATGGAACGCCCTGAACCTGTTCACCGGCTGGGTCGACGTCGACCTGACCGACAAGGGTCGCGGCGAAGCGGTGCGCAGTGGCGAGTTGCTCGCCGAGCATGATCTGCTGCCCGACGTGCTCTACACGTCGCTGCTGCGCCGGGCGATCACCACCGCGCACCTGGCGCTGGACGCCGCCGACCGGCTGTGGATCCCGGTGCATCGCAGCTGGCGGCTCAACGAGCGCCACTACGGCGCGCTGCAGGGCCTGGACAAGGCCCAAACCAAGGCCCGCTACGGCGACGAGCAGTTCATGGCGTGGCGGCGCAGCTACGACACGCCGCCACCGCCGATCGAAAAGGGGAGCGAGTTCAGCCAGGACGCCGATCCCCGCTACGCCAACATCGGCGGCGGCCCGCTGACCGAATGCCTGGCCAACGTGGTGGACCGGTTCCTGCCCTACTTCACCGACGTCATCGTGCCCGATCTGCGGCTGGGCAAGACGGTGGTGATCGCGGCGCACGGTAACTCGCTACGGGCGCTGGTCAAGTATCTTGACGGCATGTCCGATGAGGACGTCACCGGGTTGAACATCCCGACCGGCATTCCGCTGCGCTACGACCTGGACGCCGACTTGCGACCGACCGTCGTCGGCGGCAGCTATCTGGATCCGGAGGCCGCGGCCGCCGGCGCGGCCGCCGTGGCCAGCCAAGGCGCGAGATAAGCACCCGATCGCGGCAACAGGGCAAACGCCAGGTGAACGGGCATCGAACACCTGCCTCGTGGCGTGTGACATGTCCGATTTTGGCCTTGTGCTGCTGGGTTGGCGTTCACTGGATTTGTAGGATTTTCACGTGACCGTGTTCTCGGCCCTGTCACTGGCCGGGGTGTTGTTCCTCGCGGCATTAGCCGTCGGGATCACCGTCGGCGCGTTCCTTGCGCCGAGGGTGATCCGGCGACGGCAACGGGTGGCCGTCGAAACGGCCGGCATCACCGTCGCGCAGATGCTGGATCGCATCGTCGCGCTGATGCCGCTGGGGGCCGCCGTCGTGGACCGTCACCGCGACGTGGTCTACCACAACGGGCGGGCCAAGGAACTCGGCCTGGTGCGCGAGCGACAGCTCGACGACGAGGCGTGGAAGGCGGCGCGCCGGACGCTGGCCGGTGGTGCCGACGTCGAGTTCGACCTGCTGCCGAGCAAGCGACCGGTGCCGGGACGATCCGGCCTGGCGGTGCACGGACAGGCGCGGTTGCTGAGCGAGGAGGACCGCCGGTTCGCCGTGGTCTTCGTCTACGACCACTCCGAGTACGCACGAATGGAGGCGACGCGGCGCGACTTCGTGGCCAACGTCAGCCATGAACTCAAGACCCCGGTCGGGGCGATGTCCGTGCTCGCCGAGGCCCTGCTGTCGTCCGCGGATGATCCCGAGACGGTGCGACGGTTCGGCGAGAAGGTGCTTCTGGAGGCCACCCGACTGGGCAACATGGTCAGCGAGTTGATCGAGCTGTCCCGCCTGCAGGGCGCCGAGCGGCTGCCGGACATGGGCGCAGTAGACGTGGATTCTGTCGTGGCCGAAGCGATTTCACGCCACAAGGTGCCCGCCGACAACGCCGATATCACGGTGCGCACCGACGAAGCCAGTGGTTTGCAGATGAGAGGTGAACAGGCCCTGCTGGTCACCGCGCTGGCCAACCTGGTGTCGAACGCGATCGCGTATTCACCGCGCGGCTCGCTGGTGTCGATCAGCCGTCGTCGCCGCGACGAGAACATCGAAATCTCCGTCACCGACCGGGGCATCGGGATTGCCCGCAAAGACCAGGAGCGCGTCTTCGAGCGGTTCTTCCGCGCCGACAAGGCACGCTCGCGTGCCACCGGCGGCACCGGCCTCGGACTGGCCATCGTCAAGCACGTCGCGGCCAATCACAACGGCAGTATCGGGTTGTGGAGCCAGCTGGGAACCGGGTCGACGTTCACCCTGTCCATCCCGGCCTACGACGGCGAGGGCCAACCGCCTGACCGCGAAATGCGGCCCATGAAACCCCAACGAGAGGAAGAACTACACCGATGACCCGTGCCGGTGACGATGCAGAGCGTAGCGATGAGGAGGAGCGGCACTGATGACCAGTTTGCTGATCAGAGAGGAACTACACCGATGACCAGTGTGCTGATCGTGGAGGACGAAGAGTCGCTGGCAGACCCGCTGGCGTTTCTGCTCCGCAAGGAGGGCTTCGAAGCCACCGTGGTGACCGACGGCCAGTCCGCATTGGCCGAGTTCGACCGGTCCGGCGCGGACATCGTGCTGCTCGACTTGATGCTGCCCGGAATGTCGGGCACCGACGTGTGCAAGCAACTGCGGTCGCGTTCCAGCGTCCCGGTGATCATGGTGACGGCGCGTGACAGCGAGATCGACAAGGTCGTCGGACTCGAGCTGGGCGCCGATGACTATGTCACCAAGCCGTATTCGGCGCGCGAGCTGATCGCGCGGATCCGGGCGGTGCTGCGCCGCGGCGGTGACGACGACTCCGAGATCACCGACGGTGTGCTGGAATCCGGGCCGGTGCGAATGGACGTCGAACGCCACGTCGTCTCAGTCGGCGGTGAGCCGATCACGTTGCCGCTCAAGGAATTCGATCTGCTGGAGTACCTGATGCGCAACAGCGGACGGGTGCTGACTCGTGGACAGCTGATCGATCGGGTATGGGGTGCGGACTACGTCGGCGACACCAAGACACTCGACGTGCACGTCAAGCGGTTGCGGTCCAAGATCGAGGCCGATCCGGCCAACCCGATACACCTGGTGACGGTGCGCGGACTGGGCTACAAACTGGAGGGCTGAGGCGGCGCGGGCCGCTATTCGGCCGCCCGCGTTGCCGGGTGCACCGCAATGAGCCCTAATGCGCTGCGCCGCTTGCACATTGCGGCGAGTTCGGCGTAGGCCTTCTCGCCGAGCAACTCGGTGAGTTCGGCAGCCATCGAGACCCACACCTGCTCGGCGCCGACGTGGGCGGCCGGGTCGCCGGTGCAGTACCAGTGCAGATCGGCGCCGCCGGCACCCCATCCGCGGCGGTCGTACTCGGTGACCGTGGTCTTGAGGATCTCCGTGCCGTCCGGACGCGTCACCCACTCCTGGCTGCGCCGGACCGGCAACTGCCAGCAGACGTCGGGTTTCATGGTCAGCGGTTGCACACCCAGTTTCAGCGCTTTGGTGTGCAGCGCACAGCCCTGCCCGGCGTGAAACCCGGGCCGGTTCAAGAAGATGCAGGCGCCCTTGTATTTGCGGGTGCGGAACTGCTCTTCGCCCTCGTGCTCGTCGAGTTCGAGATAACCCTTGCGGCCCAAGCCCTTGTCGCGAAACTGCCAGTCGGAGTCGGTGAGCTTGGACACGGCGTCGTCCAGCCGGGCCCGGTCGTCGTCGTCGGACAAAAACGCCCCATGCGAACAACATCCGTCGTCGGGACGGTCGGCGACGGTGCCCTGACAGGCCGGCGTGCCGAACACACAGGTCCAGCGGGAGAGCAGCCAGGTCAGGTCCGCAGCGATCAGATGTTCGGGGTTGTCCGGGTCGTAGAACTCCACCCACTCGCGGGCGAAGTCCAATTCGACTTCACCGGGATTGTTTGGCTGCGCACTTGCCACGGTTTTCACGGTAGACCAATCCGTGGTGAGACGGCTCAACCACACGTCGTGAGTTCCACAGCTCGCCCCCTCGCCGCTGCGCGGCCGGGAGGTACCCCCACCTCGTGCCGCTACGCGGGGCGCATGGTCGCAGGGCTAAGTTTGTTGGGTGCGATTAGGTGTGCTCGACGTGGGCAGCAACACGGTCAATCTGCTTGTGGTGGACGCTCGCCGCGGCGGGCACCCGACGCCGATGAGTTCGACCAAGGCCACTCTGCGGCTGGCCGAGTCGATCGACAACTCCGGCAAGATCACCCGCCGCGGCGCCGACAAGCTCATCGCCACGATCGACGAGTTCGAAAAAATCGCGGACAGCTCGGGGTGTGCCGAACTGATGGCGTTCGCCACGTCGGCGGTTCGCGACGCCAAGAACTCCGATGACGTGCTGTCCCGGGTCCGCAAGGAGACCGGCGTGCAGCTGCAGGTGCTGCGGGGTGTCGACGAGTCGCGGTTCACGTTTCTGGCGGTTCGGCGCTGGTACGGGTGGAGCGCGGGCCGCATCATCAACCTCGACATCGGCGGCGGCTCGCTGGAATTGTCCAACGGCGTCGACGAGGAGCCCGAAGTCGCGATGTCGCTGCCGTTGGGTGCCGGGCGGCTGACCCGCGAATGGCTCAACGACGATCCCCCCGGCCGGCGCCGGGTGGCGATGCTGCGCGATTGGCTGGACGCCGAGCTGGCCGACGGCAGCGCCAAATTGCTGGATGCCGGCAGCCCCGACCTTGCGGTGGCAACGTCGAAAACGTTCCGTTCGCTGGCCCGGCTCACCGGAGCGGCGCCGTCGGCCGCGGGGCCGCGCGCGAAGCGGACGCTGACGGCCAATGGCCTCAGACAACTCATATCTTTCATATCTAGGATGACGACCGCTGACCGTGCCGAACTGGAAGGGGTGAGCGCCGAGCGAGCGCCGCAAATTGTGGCAGGAGCTCTGGTCGCAGAGGCAAGTATGCGAGCGCTGTCGATCGACACAGTGGACATTTGCCCGTGGGCGCTACGGGAGGGGCTCATCCTGCGCAAACTCGATAGCGAAGCGGACGGAACCGCCTTCGTCGAGACGTCGGTACGCGATGCTGGTAGTCAGCGAGCCGATCGGAATGGCGGCAAAAAATGACCGGACCAAACGACAGCACCCGACCCATCTCCGTTGCCGAGTTGTTGGCCAAGAACGGTACGCACGGCGAGCCGGTACCCGCGCGTCGTCGCCGTCGTCGCGGCAACTCCGATGCGGTGACCGTCGCCGAACTGACCGGCGAGATCCCCGTCATCACCGAGGACATCAAACCCGACACCACGGAGCAACGGGGTCCGAGCTCGCATGTCCACCAGGCCAACGCAGCCGTTCACGTCGACGAAGAGGTGTCCGAGGAGCCCGCGGCGAAGGCGCCATTTTGGTCCGAGCCCGAACCGCGTTGGCCAGAATCCGCGCCCCCTCGTCCGCGTGAATCAAGGTCCGAGCCGCGGGAACCGCGGCTTGAGCGCAGCTCCTACCCGCGCCCGGTGCGCGACAACGTCCGCGCCGAGGCAAATCGTGCCGCTGATCGCGACGACAAGTCGGCGGACCGCTCCGGCGCAGAGGGCATGAACCCCGATCCACTCGAGGACTACGCGGGCATGCCGGTGGACGTGATGGACACCGATGTCCGAGACGCCGAGCCGGGGAATGACGACTCCGCCTACGTGCGCTCCTACCTGCAGTGGTCCACCGGCAAAGGTGCCGGCGATAACGCCGAATCGCGCAGCCGCTCGGGCGACCCCGACGTCGCTGATGTCGCCGAGGAGGACTACCCCGACGACCTCGCCGACGGGCACGGCGATGCACACAGCTGGTCGCGGAGCGAGAGTGTGCGGTTCGGCGGAATGGTTGTGCTGCAGTCGATGTTGGCTGTCGCGTTCGGCGCAGGGTTGTTCATAGCGTTCGACCAGCTGTGGCGATGGAACAACATCGTGGCGTTGGTGCTCTCGGTGCTGGTCATCCTCGGCCTCGTCGTGGGTGTGCGGGTGGTGCGCAAAACCGAGGACATCGGGAGCACGCTGACCGCGGTGGCGGTGGGCGCACTGGTGACGCTGGGGCCGTTGGCGTTGTTGCAGTCCGGCTAGGCGCTCAGCAGAACCCACGTGCGCCCCGCTATCAAGGTCGGTCTGTCGACGGCCTCGGTCTATCCGATGAAGACCGAGGCCGCTTTCGAATACGCGGCCAAACTCGGCTACGACGGGGTTGAGCTGATGGTGTGGGGCGAGTCGGTCAGCCAGGACATCGACGCGGTGGCCAAGCTCTCGCGGCGTTACCGGATGCCGGTGCTGTCGGTGCACGCGCCGTGTCTGCTGATCTCGCAGCGGGTGTGGGGTGCCAACCCGATTGCCAAGCTGGATCGCAGCGTGCGGGCCGCCGAGAAGCTCGGCGCCCAGACTGTCGTCGTGCATCCGCCGTTCCGCTGGCAGCGCCGCTACGTGGACGGCTTCACCGAACAGGTCGCGTCGCTGGAGGAATCCAGCGATGTGCTGGTCGCCGTGGAGAACATGTTCCCGTTCCGCGCCGACCGGTTCTTCGGCGCCGGCCAGACCGTGGAGCGGATGCGCCGACGCGGGGGTGGGCCCGGGCCGGGGATCTCGGCATTCGCGCCGTCCTATGACCCGTTGGACGGCAACCACTCGCACTACACCCTGGACCTGTCCCACACCGCGACGGCCGGAACCGACGCGGTGGACATGGCGCAGCGGATGGGGTCGGGCCTGGTGCACCTGCATTTGTGTGACGGCACCGGGCTGCCGGCCGACGAGCATCTGACGCCGGGCCGTGGCACCCAGCCGGTGGTCGAGGTATGCGAGTTGTTGGCCGCCGGCGACTTCGCCGGCCATGTCGTGTTGGAGGTGTCAACGTCGGGAGCCCGTTCAGTCCACGAGCGTGAGGCCATGTTGGCCGAGTCGTTGCAATTCGCCCGCACGCACATGCTGCGTTGACGCCGCCGGCGACGATGCAGAGCAAGAGAGCGATGTGGGGGCACCACCCGCTTGCAGGGGAGAGGAGCGGCGCGATGAACCCTGAGGGGAATCCGACAAGTTGACTGCGTTATTCACCACCGCGATGGCGCTTCGCGAGATCGAGGAAGACGGCGTCTACCGCGTCTACGAGGGCGAGCTGAACAAGTACTGGACCATCGGGCCCAAGGTACACGGCGGGGCCATGGTTGCGTTGTGCGCCAACGCCGCTCGTACCGCCCATGGCGGACCCGTTGAGCCGGTGGCGGTTTCGGCCAGCTTCCTGTCGGCGCCGGACCCCGGTGCGGTGCGGCTGGTGACGTCGATGCGCAAGCGCGGGCGCCGGATCAGCGTCGTCGACGTCGAACTCGTCCAGGGGGATCGCGCCGCCGTGCACGCCGTCATCACACTCGGTGAGCCCGAGCACATGGTGCCGCCGTTGTTGTCGGCCAACCCGGCGGTGGGCCTGATGGATCCCGAACCGCCCGACGATGTGCTGCCGATCGGCCCCGGCCACCGACTGGCCGGGCTGGTGAACCTGGCTGAGGGTTGCGAGGTGCGGACGCGGCTTTCGACGCTGGGCCCCACCGACGGCCGCGCACCGGTGATCCAGAACTGGGTGCGCCCGCGTGGCGTGGCGCCTGACGTCTTGTTCGCGCTGATGTGCGGAGATGTGTCGGCCCCGGTGAGTTTCGCCGTGGACCGCACCGGCTGGGCGCCGACCGTTCAGCTCACCGCGTACCTGCGGGGCCTGCCGGCCGACGGCTGGCTACGGGTGCTGTGTACGTGCGTGCAGATCGGTCAGGACTGGTTCGACGAAGACCACACGGTGGTCGACTGCGAAGGCCGCATCGTGGTGCAAAGCCGCCAGCTGGCGATGGTGCCCGCGCCCTAGCTGTCGGCGTGCGACCCGCTGCGCCCGGCTTAGCCGCGCGAACCCGGGGTGTCTGCCATGCTTTGGTCCATGGCCAGAATCGCGATCGTTGGCGGGGGAAGCATGGGCGAAGCCCTGCTGTCGGGCTTGCTGCGGGCCGGGCGCCAGGTGAAGGACCTGGTGGTGGCCGAGCGGATGCCCGACCGCGCCCGCTACCTCGCTGAGACATATTCGGTGCTGGTGACATCGCTGCCGGACGCGGTGGACAACGCGACGTTCGTCATCATCTCGGTCAAGCCCTCCGACGTCGGGTCGGTGGTCGGCGAGATCGCCAAGGCCACCGCGGAGGCCGCTGAGGACAGCCCGGGTCAGGTGTTCATCACCGTCGCGGCCGGGGTCACCACGGCCTACCTGGAGTCCAAGTTGCTGGCCGGGACGCCGGTGGTGCGGGTGATGCCCAACGCGCCGGCGTTGGTCGGCGCCGGGATCAGCGCCATGGCCAAGGGGCGTTTCGCGAGCCAGGAGCAGCTCAAGGAGGTCGCCGCGCTGTTCGACTCGGTGGGCGCGGTGCTGACGGTGCCTGAAGAGCACCTGGACGCGGTGACCGCGGTCTCGGGTTCGGGTCCGGCGTATTTCTTGCTGATGGTCGAGGCTTTGGTCGACGCCGGCGTCGGGGTGGGCCTGAGCCGAGCGGTGTCCACCGAGTTGGTCGCGCAGACAATGGCCGGGTCGGCGGCGTTGTTGCTGGACCGCATGGAACAGGACCGCGGAACGGGCAACGACGCAACGCGGGACCTGTCCCTGGACACCACTGCGGCACGACTGCGAGCGATTGTTACCTCGCCCGGTGGTACTACTGCGGCTGCCCTGCGAGAATTGGAAGGACGAGGTTTGCGGGCGGCCGTCGACGAGGCGGTTCGGGCCGCAAAAACCCGCTCTGAGCAGCTAAGAATTACATCAGAGTAATTTATAGAATTTTATTTATTTGCCACCACCCGTCGCAATAACCCCACTAGTCCCGCTATTCTCCTTGTTGGTATGCACCTGTCGGTGCCAGCGGAGGGGAAGCCGCTGGGATTGCAGGAGCCTGATTGATTGGGTTGCGATGACGTCTATGAACGGGCCATCGGCTGGCGGTAAATCGGGACGAGACACAAGTTCCTCAGACGGCCAGCAGCCCCGGACGCAATTCCTGACGGTTGCTGAAGTGGCGGCGCTGATGCGGGTCAGCAAGATGACGGTCTACCGGCTGGTTCACAACGGTGAGCTGCCCGCGGTCCGCGTCGGGCGGTCCTTCCGCGTGCACGCTAAAGCAGTGCACGACATGCTGGAGAGCTCCTACTTCGACGCCGGCTAGCGTTCTGGCGCCCGTTCGTCACTCTGGCATGACGTTCGGCGGCGATCGTCACCCTCGCGTGTCCCCCGCAAGCGGGAGGTGCCCCCAGCTCGCGGGCCGGTCGGCGCTGTCTGAGGCGTGACTGCACACCGGCTTTGGTGTTCGATGCGTCCTGCCGGGTAGAGTGTGCGGTTTATTGCACATGCCCGGCCATGGCGGACTCGGGCCGCCACACAGATAGCGGAGTAATGGGTTCAGTAATCAAGAAACGCCGCAAGCGGATGTCAAAGAAGAAGCACCGTAAGCTGCTTCGCCGCACGCGGGTGCAGCGCAGAAAACTCGGTAAGTAACTCTGTCGATTGCTGCCGTGGTTCGCATAGATGCCGCGGCAGAGCGAGGTCACTAGGCTAATTTGGTTGAGACGTCGGGCGGTCAATCAGGCACCGGAACTGACACCGTGCATTATCCGAAAGTCGTGCTGGTCACCGGCGCGTGCCGGTTTTTGGGCGGGTACTTGACCGCGCGACTGGCGCAGAACCCGTTGATCAACCGGGTCATCGCGGTCGACGCGGTCGCGCCGAGCAAGGACATGCTGCGCCGCATGGGGCGCGCCGAATTCGTTCGCGCCGATATTCGCAACCCCTTTGTCGCCAAGGTGATTCGAAACGGCGAGGTCGACACGGTGGTGCACGCGGCGGCGGCGTCGTTTGCGCCGCGGTCCGGCGGCGGGGCTGCGTTGAAGGAAATCAACGTGCTGGGCGCGATGCAGCTCTTCGCCGCCTGCCAGAAGGCGCCGTCGGTGCGTCGAGTCGTACTGAAGTCGACGTCAGAGGTTTATGGTTCCAATTCGCACGATCCGGTGATGTTCACCGAGGACAGCAGCAGCCGTCGACCGTTCCGCGAGGGATTTCCCAAGGACAGCCTGGACATCGAGGGATACACCCGCGGGCTGGGCCGGCGTCGGCCCGACATCGCGGTGACGATTCTGCGGCTGGCCAACATGATCGGTCCGGCGATGGACACCACGCTGTCGCGATACTTGGCCGGGCCGCTGGTCCCCACGGTGCTCGGCCGCGACGCGCGGTTGCAACTGCTGCACGAGCAGGACGCGCTGGGCGCCTTGGAGCGCGCCGTGATGGCCGGCAAAGCCGGCACCTTCAACATCGGCGGCAGCGGTGTGATCATGCTTTCGCAGGCGATTCGACGGGCCGGCCGAGTCGCGCTGCCGGTGCCCGGATTGGGTCTGTGGGCGTTGGATTCGCTGCGTCGCGCTAACCACTATGCCGAGATCAACCGTGAGCAACTCAACTACTTGAGCTACGGCCGCGTGATGGACACGACCCGCATGCGACAGGAGTTGGAATACCATCCCAAGTGGTCGACTGCGGAGGCTTTTGACGATTATGTACGCGGCCGGGGTTTGACTCCCATTATCGATCCAGAGTGGGTACGCTCGATTGAAGGTCGAGCCGTAGCAGCAGCGCAGCGCTTTGGTGGCCGGGCCAAAATCAACTGACGGTGGGGGGAGGTTAACTTATGGCGGGCGACTCAAAGGCGAAAGTCATTCCGCTGCACGGGAATTCAACTCGCGCGGCGGCGCAGCGCCGTGCCGGGCAACGTGCGCAAGCGTCCCGTCAACATCCCTCGCTCCTCTCCGAACCTGAAGCCCGGGCATCGTCCGACGAGATCGCCGCCGTCGTACGCGAAATAGATCAGCACCGTCGTGTCGCGGGCAGCCGATCAGAGGCCGAGCAGCCCAGCAATGAGCTGGCGCAGAAGGTCAGTTCGGTCGCCGACTTCCTGCGGCACCGGTTCGCCGGCGACTACACCGTCGACGAGTTCGGGTTCGATCCGCACTTCAACGAAGCAATCGTGCGGCCGCTGCTGAGGTTCTTCTTCAAGTCGTGGTTCCGCGTCGAGGTCAGCGGCATCGAGAATCTACCCGACACGGGCGCTGCGCTGGTGGTGGCCAACCACGCCGGCGTGCTGCCGTTCGACGGGCTGATGGCCTCGGTAGCCGTGCACGACAAGCATCCCGCTCACCGCGACCTGCGGCTGCTGGCCGCCGATATGGTGTTCGACCTGCCGATGGTCGGCGCGGCCGCTCGTAAGGCCGGGCACACCATGGCGTGCACCGCCGACGCGCACCGCCTGCTGGCGGCGGGGGAACTGACCGCGGTGTTCCCCGAGGGCTACAAGGGTCTGGGCAAGCGTTTCAAGGACCGCTACAAGCTGCAGCGCTTCGGCCGCGGCGGGTTCGTGGCGGCGGCGCTGCGCACGAAGGCGCCGATCATCCCGTGCTCGATCGTCGGCTCCGAGGAGATCTACCCGATGCTGGCCGACGTCAGGCTGCTGGCCCGGCTCTTCGGCTTGCCGTACTTCCCGATCACGCCGCTGTTCCCGCTGGCCGGTCCGGCCGGGCTGGTCCCGCTGCCGTCGAAGTGGCACATCGCCTTCGGCGAGCCGATCCCCACCGCGCACTACGAGGGTGCCGACGCCGAGGATCCGATGGTGACCTTCGAGCTGACCGACCAGGTGCGCGAGACGATCCAGCAGACGCTGTATCAGCTGCTGGCCGGTCGCCGCAACATGTTCTTCGGCTGAGCGCTAGCTACGCGCCGGGCTTGACCAGGGTGAACTGGGCCACGTCGCAGGCGCCCTCACGGAACAGGTTGGCGCACCCCGTCAGGTATTTCATGTAGCGCTCGTAGACCTCGTCGGACTGGATCTTGATCGCCTCGTCTTTGTGGGCCTCCAGCGCCTCGGCCCAGAAGTCCAGGGTCCGCGCGTAGTGCTGCCGCAGCGGCTGGATACGGGTGATCTCGAAGCCGGCCTTGCTGGCGTGATCGTCGACGATGGCGACCGTCGGCAGGCGGCCGCCGGGGAAGATCTCGTTCATCATGAACAGGGCAAACCGCGCCCTGGTCATGGTGAACTTGATGCCTCGGTCTGCCAATTCTTGGTCGCTCGGGACGACGATGGTGTGCAGCATCATCGTGCCGCCGGCCGGAAGCGCGTCCCATGCCATCTTGAAGAAGTCGTCGTAGCGTTCGAAGCCGAAGTGCTCGAACGCGCCGATCGAGACGATCCGGTCAACCGGCTCGTGGAATTGCTCCCAGCCTTCCAACAGCACTCGCCGGGAGCGTGGGGTATCAAGCTCGTTGAACGTTCTCTGCACGTGGGCGGCCTGGTTCTTGGACAGCGTGAGACCGATCACATTGACGTCGTACTTCTCGATGGCGCGCCGCAACGTGGCGCCCCAGCCGCAGCCGACGTCGAGCAGCGTCATTCCCGGCTCCAGGCCCAGCTTGCCCAGCGACAGATCGACCTTTGCCAGCTGGGCCTCTTCCAGCGTCATGTCGTCGCGCTCGAAGTATGCGCAGCTGTAGGTCTGGGTGGGGTCCAGAAAGAGCCGGTAGAAGTCGTCGGAGAGGTCGTAGTGCGACTGCACGTCGTCGAAGTGCGGCGTCAGATTGGTGCTCATCGGTGTGGCTCTCCCCCTATAGTCCCGGCTGACATTAGGCCGAGCCGCGGATGGATGCAATTGCCGCGATTGTCGCCTCCGCGTTCGCGTCGGGGTTGGAGGACTCGCCGAGCATGGTGACGATGCTGGTCATGATCGGGTTGCCGTCCTCGTCTGTGACCTCGCTGCGGATCTCGGCGATCACGGTGCTGTGGGATTCGATCACCGAGTCGAGATAGGTGTCGAAATACAGCTTGTCGCCGACCCTGATCGGCCGGTGGTAGACGAATTTCTGGTCGCGATGCAACACCCGTGCGAGGTTGATCGGGATGTCGAACTTGGTGAACACATCCTCCTGGACGCGCCGCCCGGCGACCGCGAGGAATGTGAGCGGCGCCACGGTGCTGTCGTTGCCAGTCTCGTCGGCCAACGTCTCGGAGTAGAACGACGGGTGATCGTCCTTGACGGCCTGCGCGAACTCGCGGATCTTTTCGCGCCCGACGGCGAAGTAGTCCGGGAACCGGTAGTGCGTTCCGATGAGCCCTTCTGCGCTTTCGGCGACTGACATGCGCTGTTCTCCACTCTGATGGGTGCTCAGCGGCGCAGCTTATCAGCGGGATTGCCGCCTGGAGGCAACGGCAGCCAGCGCACCGCCGGCCGCGCCCAGCGCCAGCGCCGACGGTACGCCGATCCGGGCGGCCTTGCGGGCAGTGCGGAAGTCGCGGATTTCCCAGCCGCGTTTGCGGGCCAGGTCGCGTAACGCGGCGTCGGGGTTGATCGCGACGGCCGTGCCGACCAGCGAGAGCAACGGCACGTCGTTGTAGCTGTCGGAGTAGGCCGTACAGCGCTTGAGGTTGAGGCCCTCGCGGATGGCCAGTGAGCGCACCGCGTGGGCCTTGCCGGGACCGTGCAGGATGTCGCCGACCAGCCTGCCGGTGAATATCCCGTCGACCGATTCGGCGACCGTGCCCAGCGCGCCGGTCAGGCCGAGGCGGCGGGCGATGGTGATCGCCAACTCATAGGGCGTGGCGGTGACCAGCCAGACCTGCTGGCCGGCGTCGAGGTGCATCTGGGCCAGATCACGGGTGCCCTCCCAGATTTTGTCGGCGATGATCTCGTCGTAGACCTCTCCGCCGAGTCTTTCCAACTCTTCGGTGGGCCGGCCTTCGATGAACGCCAATGCTTTGCGGCGGCCCTCGGCGACGTCGTTGCTGTTTTCCCGGCCGACGAGCTGAAACTTGGCTTGCGCGTAGACGAATCCGAGCACGTCGCGATAGGTGAAGTACTTGCGGGCGGCCAGGCCCCGGCCGAAGTGCAGCAGCGACGAGCCCTGGACCAGGGTGTTGTCGACGTCGAAGAACGCGGCGGCGGTCAGGTCGATGGGCGGGTGTTCGGGGCCGTCGGTTTGGGCGTCGGTTTTGACGTCGATCAGCGCGCGTTCGGCACTCGCATTGGCGGCCAGGCTCTCCAGACCCGCGGAGTTGGGTTCTGCATCATGGCCGGGTTCGACGGTGCCCGGGCCGCCAGGAGCGGTCACGGTTCAACAGTATCCGGCCCGGGCGCGTTGGGGTGGGTGGCCGAGGTGGCCGGAGTCGGGGGAGCGTGTCGGGGGCCTGGCCTGCGGCAAGCGTCTGCGAACTCGATTGCCAAATCTGGGCTCTCAAGGAAATTGCGATATTCGCATCGGCCAACCAAAAGGATTCGATGTAGTCATCCATCGGGTTCGAAACTGGAATGCCCAGTAAGTGTCGGCCGGAGTTCGGATCCGTTCCAAGCCAGTAGTCGTGTTATCTAGAAAAGAAGCTGAACTCGACTGCCATTTAAATTTCTGTCGCGATCTGAAATATTTTGTCGAAACGCGAGTTGGCTTGCCAACTACACCGGGGTTCCGCGGTTGCTACCCGGCTGTTGAATCAGCAAGTCATCGCATTCATGGCGACGGCATGATTCTACGAATTCAACGGCGGCATTTCGGTCCGCCAAAAATTCTTGGTATTGTCTTGGCGTGATCTCGTAGTATTCTTCGTAGTCGACGATGCCGTTGCTGACCGGGATCGAAGCGTAGTTCCGGCCAGAGGTGGATTCGACACCGAGAGAATATCTGTCGTCTCTGGAGAAGTATGTATCGTCGAACTTCATCGCAGACCTCACTTCCTACCTAAGAGCGTCGGTAACACTATAGTCGGGACTCGGTACGCTTCCACCGTCGATGACGGCTTCCGATGCACCGTCGGGTAGCTTCCCGCCGGGAATCCATTGTTCATTAGCACCTGCCTCGTTGCCAGATGGAATCCGCAAGTCAAATTGCTCGGGATGACCTATATCGATCCTAACTATATTGTTCGAGTCGAGAAAGCCTTCAACCAAACCCAAAGCGCTTTCCATCGCTCGTGGATCACCCTGCGTTGCTTCGATGAGCGCATCAGCTTCGCTTTTTGGCATGACAAAAGATGTCCCGTCCCTCTGGGCAATCCCATACTTGTTTAGGTTCGATTCCGGCATGAATCGGGTCGCGCCCTCGTGGAACTTATCGAGGTGATGCTCGATGTACTCGCGAGATAGATATTCAGAAGGGTCGGGGCGAGTGCCCTTCTCCATCGCGAGGATTTCGTCGCGCTTTTCCTCCGTCAAGCCAGGTGCGGATGCGTCATCGCCGTTGCCGCCGTGGCCATCTCCACCTGCGTGCCCGTCGGCGCCGCTGCCACCGCCACCGCGGCCATCACCGACGCCGGAACCCGCTCCGCGCCCGCCGCCGCTCGCGTCACCACCGCCGGTGTGCTCACTAGCTCCGCCCCCAGGGGGCCAGGCGTCGGCAGGCGGCGGTGGGTCGAGCGGATGTGTTCCGGCTGAGTGAGGGTCTTCGATCGGTGCCTGATGCAGCGACGGTGGTGCGGGTTGCGGTGAATGCGCGCTGGCCAGCCCCGATTCGGGCGCGGCGGGGGCAAGGGGAGCGGGCGCTGCGCCGTAGGACGGAAGCTGGTCTGTTGGTGCGGCCACAGAGGGTGCGGATTGTGGGCCTGCGAACGCTGGCGTCGGTTCATGAACGCCGCCCGGTGCAGTAGCTCCAGGATTGCCGACGGGTGCGGGTTGGCCCGGACTGATCGGGGGGTGCGCGTCGCTCGGCGCAGTGGGTGTAGTCGCGTGATCAACCGCTCGCTGCGTGGCGAGGTCGGTCGGAGTGGCGGTGGTTGGGGCGGTTTCGACGGGACCCGGTAGAGCGGTGGCCCCTGGCTCACCAGCTTTCGGCGGCGGCAACGCACTCGGGCGCCCGCCGGCAGGAGGGTCGCTTTTTGGGAAATCAGTCCCGATCTTCTCGAGGTCCTTGGTCAGTCCGCTGGCTGTGCCGGTGACCTCACCCATGGCCCCTGTGGTGGTTGCGAATTCACCGGCCTCATCCAGGAGGCGTCCGTCGCGGCCCACGGTGCCCGCCACGTCGGCCGCATCTGCAGCTCTGGTGGCAGCACCGGCCGTCTCGGCGGCCTTCGTCCCCGCGCCAACCTCACCAAGTCCTGGCACGACGGCCGTTCCAACGTCAAAGAGGTTGTGTCCGAGTCCCACCAAGGGCCGATCGCTGGACCAGTCTTTGTAGTCGACAAGCCCTTTGACCATGTCGAGGGTGCCTTTGGGATCCGAGGCAAGTTCTGCCGGAATTGCCGCTGGGTTGGCAGCCATCTTGGCCAACTTCTCCAGGCCTTCCCAACTATGCAGGGCGCCTTGTGGATCGTAGGCGAAGCGCATTGGATTGAGTTGGCTCAAGGCGTGGGCCGCGTCAGCGCCGCCCTTGAGCACACCTTCGCTGATATCGACGTTCATGTTGAAGTACGCGGAGACCGCCGAACCCACATCATTCCCTAGGAAATGAGTCAGCTCCTTGTTCGCAAAGGCCTCTAAGTCGACGGCACAACTATCCATCAGCCCCATGGCATTTTGAAATAACTGCTCCTTGGCGTCGGCCTCTCGCTTCATGTTGTGGAGCACAGCCTTGATGTCGTCAGCGATCTTCTTGATCTCATCGAGTCCGTGACCTTTGAAGACTTCCACCACCTCATGCAACAGACCCGATGGTGTGTCCAAGCGGTGCAATAGATCCCGGATCGCGTTTTGAGCGTGCTGCACCTCGTTGGCGAAATCATCGAGGCCTCTGGCCAGCTTGCCGCACTCGTCGCCGATCTTGACGATGGCGTCACCAAGCTGGGCAAACGCCTGCTGAACCAGTCCGTTCTCGGGAATATGTTGCGACGCGACCGCCGAAATAGGTCCTCGCAGGGTGTCTTTCGCGCCATGAAGCGCCGCACCAAAACTGCGCCAGCTTGTTGCGGCGGCGTGAATCTGAGCGGGGTTGCCATTCGGCCAAAAGTCCCCGACGAACTCCTCCACCAGCCCCCACAAAACAGGCTCCGCAATCCCCGGTCCCAGCGTCCATGGCGCTCCAGGGGCGTCGAACTTCCCTGGCGGTGTCGGTGCAGGCAGGACCGAGCCGCCACCGCCGAATGTCGACGACGCTTCGGCCCGCGAGTAATTCGATGCGCCGACTTCTAGTTTGAATCCGATTGTTCGACAGGCGTTTATACCTGCCGCCACCGCCTTCAGTACGGACCCCGCGCTGTCTTGATATGCCAACGCGAACGCCTCGCCCGCGGCATCCTGGCCGGTATTGGCGCCGAAGCCCGAAGTCAACGTGCCGGTCGCTGCCGCCACACCGTCGCCGGCCGAGATCACCGCGGCCCCTGCGCCCGACAGCGCCGCCGGGTCAACGGCAAGCGGAGCCATCAGCTACGACCACATGCTCATATTCGCCGCCATTGCGCCGGTGTAGTTTTTGTAGGCGGTGGAGCCAGCAGTCTGCAAGTGCGCCAAGGCCTCTCGCATCGCCGCTTCGCCGTGCGACCAATGTCGGTGCGCCTCGGCGTGAGCTGTCGCCGCGTGTCCTGACCACGTCCCGTGTAGCTGAGTCACTAGCGAATTCACTTCGGCAACCACATTTTCGGTGTGCTGGATGAATTCGCGCATGCGCTGCAACGCGTCCACCAACACGTCGGGGTCCACGCTGAACGCGTCAGCCACGGTAGACCCCGTCGACCCTCTGGGTTGATGCAGACTCCTGGGTCTGGAAGTCAACTCCGGCGACACCGACAGCCTCGGCCAGAATCGCCAATCCCTGCTGCACCTCGCCGGCCCCGCGATGCCACAGATCCCACGCCTCGCCATAGGCGCCGCCTGCTCCACCCTGCCAATTGGCAAGCAGTTCGCGGATCTGACCGTCAAGTTCATTGAGCCTGGTACGAAAATCCGTCGCCGCGCCTGTTATAGCTTGTGAAACCCCTTGCATTACCTCGGGGTTGACGCGCAGCATGTCACCCTCAGCCATAGCGCTTAAACCTAATCACCGAACACACGCCGCACAATTCACCCGGTTGCCGAATTTCGCCATCTCGCGTTTGCGGGCTATTCGACCGGCAGTCCGGTGAAGAGAGCGTCCCCAACATTGCCGGCAATTGCGGTCAGGCTGCCCGCCACATCGTTATCCACTCCTGTCAACATCACCGCACGCTGACGAATGTCGGCGGCAAAAGCATGAGCCTTTGACTGCCGAGCGATTAGCTCAGCGGGATTCATGGTTGCGCGGATGTCGTTGACCGACAGGTCTTCCCCGACAGCGAAACCAGCGTCTTCTGCGTCCCCGACCGCATAGAGAATCCGATTGCGCAGCCGCTCCAGCTCGCCGGCCTGTTGGCGGGCTATGCCCGCGGCGGCGCGCAACTGGTCGGCCCGATGGGTGGCAACCGTGTAATCGGCCACCGTCCGCGCTCGCATGGCGTCCCCGGCTGAGCCCTCCCAATTCAGCGAATGGGCCTCATTGCGGACCTGCCAGTGCGCATCCTCCCACCGGTCAGCCAGGCTGCCCCAATAGTCGGCGGCGTCGACCAGGTGGTCAGTGGTGTAAGACTCAATCTGGCTGCGCGTCGGAATCATTCGGGCTTACCGGCCTAAATCTCTGTTGGTCGCTGATCATTCGGCGACGACTGCGACGGATTTTCCGGATGGTCAGTCGGCGACGGTATTGATGCGGTCTGAGGCTGGCTACCACCATGACTAAGCTCGTGATCAATCGGCATCGACATGCTCTGTGGCGAGCTGCCAACGTGACTGAGCGCACCGGTTAAGGCGCTGGTGAGGTTGGTCGTTACCGAAACTGCCTGCCCCCCGAGTTGGCCGATCGTCCCAGCGATCGAACTGCTGGCGCTTCCGACGGATCCAGCGATGCCAATGACATCATGAAGTGGCGACGTGACAAGGCTCATCACGTCTTTGATGTCGCCCGCTTTCATCGTCTCGTGGTTCTGAAATGCGTTGGCTGCCTTGTTTGATGCTGCTGCGTTGCCTTCAATACGAGTCTGAAACGAGCCGGTAGCGGTGGCCGCTTGCGCATGGATGTTGTTAGCTGCAGCTGCACTAGGCCATGACATCGCGAGGCTGACCGGTGGGGCACTGCTCTCACCGAGACCGGCGCCAACCAGCTGCCAACGACTGGCTGCGGCCCGCAACGCCTCTGGCTCGATACTTAACATTGACCCTCGATCTGAATTGCGGTGATCGTCTGACTGTGCATGATCACGAAGGTTAGCGGCCAAGCCGGAGCGCGCAAGTCAC
The DNA here is from genome assembly GCA_963760095.1 of uncultured Actinomycetota bacterium. Lineage (GTDB taxonomy): Bacteria > Actinomycetota > Actinomycetes > Mycobacteriales > Mycobacteriaceae > Mycobacterium. The sequence goes on from CAVXBT010000001.1 coordinate 585,413, forward strand.
CCCAATTCTTCTGGCGCTCAGGCTTCATCGGGGCGATCACTTTCGGCGACGAGATTCTGATCGGCCCGCCGCAGTCGTCCGACTCCGCAGCAGTTAGGACATGTTTTTGGTCAGATGACCATCGCCTCGGCCGTGACTCATGCGATCAGGGAATGCGTAGGGCCATCCACGGAACTGGCCTTACATCAACGGCTCTGTGGCACAGGCAGTCCCGGAGCAGGGTGACCGTTGCTATTCACCGTAGGGCTACGGTCGGTGGGCTACCTCGGCACCCGTTGTCGTATCAGGAGCGGTTGCGGTCGATTTCGTCGTCGTCCTTATGGCGTTTCTCGTCAGGCGACAGGATGCGCCTGCTGGCAATCGGTTTGCCCGCCACGCGTTTCACCACTTCTGGCGCGGTCTGCGGGGTGGTAATGCGGCCCTGAACCGGGGCGCCGTTCTTGACCGACGGGGGGACAACACGCTTTGTCTCGGCCTTGCCTTCGCTACCGCTCGCTCCCGCGCCGCCCATGGCACCGGGCGGCATCATCGGCATGCCGCCCATTGGGCCGCGGGCTCCGGCCGCCGAATCAGGCGGACTGGGTACCGGCGCCGCGGGTGTCGCCGACGAGGTCGGATACGTGGGGGCTGAGGGAGTTGGCGGCGGCCCAAGGTTTCCGGCCGGGGTTGTGGCGCCTGCCAACTCCGCACCGGCACCCCCACCGGCGCCCAGCGCCGCCCCTCCTGCGCCCAGAGCGTCGCCGAGGGCTTCTGCGGGTAGCTCGGCGCCCAGGCCAGCGCCCTGCCCGGCTTTGCCCATGGAGCTGGCCATCTGCGTGGCCATCTGCATGCCCTGCTGCATTGCCTGGTTGAGAGGTTGCGACAACCCCTGGAAGAGGCCGCTGAAGGATTGCATGAGCTGTTGAGGCATCTGCGTCGCGCTACTCATCATCTGCTCGAGTTCTTTGCTCGCGTCCTGGTCGCCCGCAGGGAATTTCGCCATTGCGTCGCCGGTCTTCTGGCCGCGCTGTTCAAAACCCGCTTGGCCGGCGGCGGTGTCCTTTGGGTCGCCGGCATTTCCGGCCATGCCCAGGCCTGCGAGGAGCATGTCGATTTCCGAAACCGCCCCAGCTGGCATGTCGGCGGGGATGGGCGGTGGCGGCATGTTGTGCTGCAGGGCCTCCGCGAGTTTCTCGACGTAGATGCGGAGTTCGTCACCGCCAGCCATCGCGATCTCCTGCCTTGTTTGAGTTCTCCTGTGGTCGCGGTTCTACCGCGCTACCGGTCCGCCCGACCGTGGCAGACGGCGTATTTGGCAATGCTATCGCTGATCAACGATGCCGCTATTCACTTGATGCTGACGTCTGGGCACTGTGCAGGCGTCCGCTGGAAAGCTGAATACCGGCAACGCCGATCGGCGATACCATCGCCTCATGTCGGAAACGCCTCATCCAGGGCATCCTTCGGCGCCAGGTCCCCCTGGATTTACGCCTGGACCGCCCCCGACGGGTCCGTGGGGGCCTGTTGGGCCGATTGCCTTGAACAGGCCCGCGCGGTGGCCGGTGTTCATCATGCTTTTGATCACTCTGGTCGCCGTCGGCGCGGCCGTTGCCGCTTGGCTACGTCCAATCCCGCACAACACCTCAGCGACCCCGCCTGCACCCTCGTATAGCGAGCAACAAGTCGCCGATGCGAAGGCGAAGGTGTGCGATGCATACGGGAAAGTGCAGGCACGGCTGACAACGCTGAACGCAACTCGAAACTGGCGGCGATGATCCGACCGCTCAACTAGCGGTGGCCGTCAACGCAGAGGCAAGTATTCGTCGCAGGCAGCGCATATCTCTTAACCACTCTCGCGGACGAACCCGCGACTCCGTGCTGATCTCGCCGCGGCGGTGCGAAAGCTCGCCAATTTATATCCAGGTGCTCACGCTAGACGGTCTCGCGGCCGATCCGTAACGATCCGGCGCACAATGAAGCAAGCTGCAGATTAGACGCATCTCGACAATCCAGGAGTTTGCAAATGATGCAAGCTGGTGGCGGCCCTCAGCGGGAATGGTCGATCTGATCGTTGGTCATCAATGGCCTAGCGAGATGACAATTGCAGGTTTGAATGCGTGGATCAGAATCGCGGACAAATCGCAAATGCACACCACAATATTGCAGATTTGCTCAACGCTGCCAAGACCGGGCCGCTCGCGGTGCAAGAGGGCAAAACGGCTGATGCTCTCGTCCAAGTCTTCGACGAGGGCGAACAGCTCGCTCGGGACATTGCCAGAAAGAATGGCATAAAGAAAGACTCTTATACGGCTGCGCTCAGTAGCGTCCACAATCTTCAGAGAGAAGCTGTCCGATATAGCGGATCGCTACAATCACGAAATTAAACAAGATTATTCAATCGAAGGAACCGGCCGCTGTCAAGAGTGCCGCAAATCCTCGCGGCGATCGGTCGAGGTCAGCAGGAGGCCAATCTCGCTGCCGCGAATTGTGGCAGTGACATTGGCGACGCGGGCCAGCGCATTCTCGACCAAGAGGGCGCCGAACAGTCGTTTCGTCAGTTCGCCAAAGCCAACGGCATCGATATGAGCCAGCTCTTCCGCTCACGCGATACCAAACGCGCTTGAGCCCACTGTGCAGGGAATGCTCAACAGCCAGGGCGCTCGGGTGGCGGAGTGCTGGTGGTGCCGGTGCCGGCGGGGGTTAGTCCGGCGGTGTCTGGTGTGTTCTGGGGCGGTGCTGGTGGTGCGGTTGCCGGCGGGGGTGAATCCGGCGGTGTCTGGTGTGTCTGGGGCGGTGCTGGTGGTGCGGTGCCGGCGGGGGTTAATCCGGCGGTGTCGGCTTGCCGGGCGGTCCGGTGGCAGCGAGCGGCGCGGTTAATCCGGCGACAGCCTGGGTCCACGGCACGTCCGGCGGTTCGTCACCGCGACCGCCGGGGCTGTCGCCACCACCACCGGCGCCCGGTGTCGCCAGCACCCCCAGTCGCGCACCTCCTGCAGTGCCTCCCGAGCACTGCCGACGGCAATGCATTGCGTCCGGCGCGATCTGCCACCGCCGCCTGGGCGCTGCTCCGGGTGCCGACGCTTTCCAATTCGGCCGGTGCCGCCCTGCGCCTCCGCCTGGGCCGCTCCGTCGGGCCCGGCGTCGTTGCCGATTCAGCCGTTCGCCAATCCGTGCCGCCTCGCGCTGGCACCTACCGCCGCTGCCCGCGGCGCCACCCGCCGCCCCTCCGCCGATGTTCAGCCCGGGCTTTTCCGGCTTTGGCGGAGGACCGCCTTCAGGCTCACCCGGGATGCCCTTCAACGGGGCTGCGTTCCAGGGGGCCCCACCCCCCAGCTTCGGCCCGGGCGAGTGGATGCACCACGCCGATGCCGGGTTGGGGCCGGCCGGAGCAGGCGCGGTCCCACCTGCGGCTCCGATTACGCCGCAGGTCGCGCCGACCCCGATGTCGCCGCAGACTGCGCCCACCGCTGGCTCAGGAGACTGGCATTCGCCTATCGCTGCCGAGCAACCATCCGCGCCGCAGGCGCCGTCGACTTCCTATAGTTCCCAGGCCGCGCCGCCAATGATGAGCACGCCGTCGTCAACAAACATGCCGTCCACATCCGCACCGTCGGGCGCGTTGCCGGCTTACGGCTCGGACTTGCGGCCCCCGGTTGGCTCAGTGCCGGCCGGGTCGCCCAGTCTGCCTCCGCCTCCGGCGAGCTCATCGCCTGCACCAGGATCACCAACAACCAACCCCGCGGCCGGCTCTGGCGGGGTGGCGAATACCGGAGGGGCGCGTCCTGTGCCCGCATCTGCTGCACCACAACCGGCGCCGGTAGGCATCGCCGGCAAAGCTGTTGCGGCCAGCGCGGGAGGGGCTGTGGCGGGCGCGATTTCGGCCGACGCGACAGCACGAAACCGGTTGCAGCGCATCGTTGATGCTGTGGCTCGCCAAGAGCCGCGGCTTGCGTGGGCAGCCGGTGATCGCACTGACGACACGACCGTGCTCATTACGGACCTTGCTGGTGGCTGGATCCCACCCGGTATCGACATCCCCGCCGCAGTCACGTTATTGGAGCCGGGGCGTCGGCGCGGTGACCTCGAAGCGCTGCTTGGCGAAGTGAAATTGGCGGTCACTCATACACCTGACCGTTATGTCCCCGAAGCGGATGAGCCGGTGCCCACCTCTCCGCGTCCGCGGCACGCACCGGAAATCGAGGAACTGGGCTGGGAACTCGGCAGCGCGACCCTTTTCCGCGACGGGCTACCCCGAATGGCGCACACCTTGGCGAAGGCGGCCTCCTCTGGCACCGGAGTGGATGGCCCCGAAGTCGAGAAGCTGCGCGAATACCTCGACGCCATCGGCGAGCGTGTGCTCGACGCGTATCCCGGTGAGGTCGACTCCAAACACCTTGGCAATTGGCAACTTCTGTCCGCAATCGAGGCATTAGTGCGCGGCGATAGAAGCGGTGCGAACTATCACTTCGCCTGGTTTCAAGCTTGTCTTATGACCGCGACCGGTCACCTCTGAACGGCCGACTCGCGCGTCACGCTGAATCCATGAGCCGTGCCCAGGTCCAGCTGCTCACCCGCGCCGGCTGCACGATCTGCGACGGCGTCCATGCGCAGCTGAAGCAGCTGGCAGACGAACTCGACTTCGACCTGGAAGTCACCGACGTCGACCAAGCCGCAACAACCGGCGACCCCGCCCTAAGAGCGGAGTTCGGCGACCGGCTGCCGGTCGTCCTGCTTGACGGCCGCGAGCACAGCTACTGGGAGGTCGACGAGCCCCGACTGCGCAAGGACCTGACCAACCGGTGACTTCGGCGTAAATTTGGTGGCCCACCAGGTAACCGTCTACGGTGGAAAGCAGTTCATTCACCGGTGTTAGCAAGGGAGCAGGCCAGGTGATTCAGCCGTGAGCGTCCTGCTCTTCGGTGTGTCGCACCGCAGCGCGCCGGTCTCCGTTCTGGAGCAACTCAGCACCGACGAATCCGAGCAAGTCAAGATCGTCGACCGGGTGATGCAATCGCCGCTGGTGACCGAGGCCATGGTGCTCTCGACCTGCAACCGCGTCGAGGTCTACGCCGTGGTCGACGCCTTCCACGGCGGCCTGTCGGCCATCGGTCAGGTGCTTGCCGAGCAGTCCGGGATGTCGCTGAGCGACCTGACCAAATACGCCTACGTCCGCTACAGCGAAGCCGCCGTCGAGCATCTGTTCGCCGTGGCCAGTGGCCTGGATTCGGCGGTGGTCGGCGAGCAGCAGGTGCTCGGCCAGGTCCGTCGCGCCTACGCCGCCGCCGAGGCCAACCGCACCGTCGGGCGGATACTGCATGAGCTGGCCCAGCGTGCGCTGGCCGTGGGCAAGCGGGTGCATTCCGAAACCGGGATCGACGCCGCCGGCGCATCGGTGGTCTCCGTCGCACTGGGCATGGCCGACGCCAACGTCGGCGGGCTGCAGGGCAAGACCGCGGTCGTGGTCGGCGCCGGGGCGATGGGCGCCCTGTCGGCGGCCCACCTGACCCGCGCCGGCATACAAAACGTCTACGTCGTCAACCGGTCGCTGCCCCGCGCGCAGCGGCTGGCCCGCAAGATCCGCGAATCCGGCGCCGCCGCGGAAGCACTGAGCCTCGACAACCTGGCCACCGCCCTGGAGGACGCCGACGTCGTGGTCAGCTGTACGGGGGCGGTGCGCCCGGTGGTGTCGCTGGCCGACATCCACAATGCGTTGGCCGCCAGTCGCCGCGATGAAAACCAGCGGCTGGTGATCTGCGATCTGGGCATGCCGCGCGACGTCGATCCGGCGGTGTCCGGTCTGCCGGGCGTCTGGGTGGTCGACATGGACCGCGTGCAGCGCGAACCGTCGGCGCGAGCCGCGGCGGCCGACGCCGACGCCGCCCGCCACCTCGTCGCCGCCGAAGTCGCCACCTACCTGGCCGGACAGCGGATGGCCGAGGTCACCCCGACGGTGACCGCGCTACGCCAGCGGGCCGCCGACGTGGTCGAGGCCGAACTGCTGCGCCTGGACAACCGGTTGCCCAGCCTGGAAGCCGCCCACCGCGACGAGGTGGCCCGCACCGTAAGGCGGGTCGTCGACAAGCTGCTGCATGCGCCCACTGTGCGGATCAAGCAGCTGGCCAGCGCGCCCGGCGGCGACACCTACGCCGAGGCCCTGCGTGAGCTGTTCGAGCTCGATCAGACATCTGTCGACGCCGTCGCCACCGCGGGCGAATTGCCCGCTGTGCCAACCGATTCCGCTGAGTAACCGATTGTCCGACGTGATCCGGATCGGTACCCGGGGCAGCCTGCTGGCCACCACGCAAGCCGGTGGCATCCGGGATGCTCTGCGCGCCAACGGTCATGAGGCCGAGTTGGTGATCATCAGCACCGAGGGCGACCGGTCATCGGGGCCGGTCGCCGACATCGGTGTCGGGGTCTTCACGGCCGCGTTGCGGGAGGCCATCAACGACGGCCGGGTCGACGTTGCGGTGCACTCGCACAAGGACTTGCCGACCGCCGACGACCCGCGGTTCGTGATCGCCGCCATCCCGCGGCGGGAGGACGCCCGCGACGCGCTGGTGGCCCGCGACGGGTTAGTGCTGGGAGAGCTGCCAACTGGCGCAATAGTGGGCACTTCGTCGCCCCGGCGGGCCGCGCAGCTTAGAGCACTGGGTCTCGGTTTGGAAATTCGCCCCCTACGAGGCAACCTAGATACCAGGTTGAACAGGGTAAGCAGGGGTGATTTGGACGCGATCGTCGTTGCCCGGGCGGGTCTAACCCGGCTGGGACGTCTCGATGACGTCACCGAGACGCTGGAGCCGGTGCAGATGTTGCCGGCGCCGGCTCAGGGGGCGCTCGCCGTCGAGTGCCGCGCCGGGGATACCCGGCTGGCGGCATTGCTGGCGGAACTCGACGACGCAGACACCCGCGCGGCCGTCACCGCCGAGCGTGCCCTGCTCGCCGAACTGGAGGCGGGTTGCTCCGCGCCGGTGGGCGCGATCGCTGAAGTGGTCGAATCCATCGACGAGGACGGCCACGTCTTCGAGGAGCTGTCGCTGCGCAGTTGTGTGGCGGCGCTGGACGGATCCGACGTGATCCGCGCGTCCGGTATCGGCAGTCCGGATCGGGCACGGGAGCTGGGGCTCTCGGTGGCCGCCGAGCTGTTCGATTTGGGGGCACGGGAACTCATGTCGAGCGCGCGGCAGTAAGCCCGCGCGCGAATACGAGTAGGAGCGACGATGACGACGCGAGGGCGCAAGCCGAGGCCGGGCCGCATCATGTTCGTGGGCGCGGGTCCTGGCGACCCGGCGCTGCTGACGACGCGGGCCGCTGCGGTGCTGGCGAATGCCCCCCTGGTGTTTGTTGACCCCGACGTGCCCGAGCCGGTGCTGGCGTTGATCGGCAAAGACCTGCCGCCAGTGTCTGGGCCCGCGCCGGCCGAGCCGGTTGCGCCGTCGGTTGGCGGAGCCAGCGAGGACACAGCGGGGGCGCCGACCGGCGCCGACGAACAGCCCGCCGCCGTGGTGTCGGTGGGACCCGACATCCGGCCCGCTTTGGGCGACCCGGCCGAGGTGGCCAAAACGCTGGTTGCCGAGGCCCGTGCCGGGGCTGACGTGGTGCGACTGGTCGCCGGCGATCCGCTGTCGCTGGACTCGGTGATCACCGAGGTGAACGCCGTGGCCCGCACGCATCTGCACTTCGAGATCGTGCCTGGCCTGGCGGCCAGCGACGCGGTGCCGACCTATGCCGGGCTGCCGCTGGGCTCATCGCACACCGTTGCCGACGTGCGCGGCGACGTGGACTGGGGGGCGCTGGCCGCCGGCCCGGGCCCGCTGATTCTGCAGGCCACGTCCTCGCACGTGGCCGACGCGGCGCGCACGCTGATCGAATACGGGCTGGCCGACACGACCCCGTGCGTGGTGACGTCGTCGGGTACCACCTGCGCGCAGCGCTCGGTGGAGTCGACGCTGGGCGGGTTGACCGATTCGACCCTGCTCGTCGCCGCCGACGGCGCCGCACCTTCGCCGGTGGTGGTCACGATCGGCAAGACGGTCGCGAACCGGGCCAGGCTGAACTGGTGGGAGAGCCGCGCCCTGTACGGCTGGACCGTGCTGGTGCCGCGCACCAAAGACCAGGCCGGCGAGATGAGTGAGCGGCTGACCGCCCACGGTGCACTGCCGATCGAGGTTCCGACCATCGCCGTCGAGCCGCCGCGCAGCCCCGCCCAGATGGAGCGCGCGGTCAAGGGTCTGGTCGACGGCCGCTACCAGTGGGTGGTGTTCACCTCCACCAACGCGGTCCGCGCGGTGTGGGAGAAGTTCGGCGAGTTCGGCCTCGACGCTCGCGCGTTCTCCGGCGTGAAGATCGCCTGCGTCGGCGAATCGACCGCCGACCGGGTTCGCGCGTTTGGGATCAGCCCCGAGCTGGTGCCCTCCGGCGAGCAGTCGTCGCTGGGTCTGCTCGACGAATTCCCGGACTACGACAGCATTTTCGACCCGGTGAACCGGGTGCTGCTGCCGCGTGCCGACATCGCCACCGAGACGCTGGCCGAGGGTCTGCGCGAACGCGGCTGGGAGATCGAGGACGTCACCGCGTACCGGACCGTGCGGGCTGCCCCGCCGCCGGCGGCCACCCGCGAGATGATCAAGACCGGTGGTTTCGACGCGGTGTGCTTCACGTCGAGCTCGACGGTGCGCAACCTGGTCGGCATCGCCGGCAAGCCGCACGCGCGGACCATCGTCGCCTGCATCGGTCCCAAGACCGCCGAGACCGCAGCCGAATTCGGGTTGCGGGTCGACGTCCAACCCGAGACGGCGGCGGTGGGCCCGCTGATCGAGGCGTTGGCCGAGCATGCCGCCCGGCTGCGCGCCGAGGGTGCGCTGCCGCCGCCGCGTAAGAAGAGCCGCAGGCGCTAATGGCCGTGGTGATCGCAAGCGCGGCGGAGCCGGGCGCGGCGGGTCGCCACCCATGAGCTGGCCCCGGCAACGCCCGCGTCGACTCCGCTCGACTCCGGCGATGCGCCGGCTGGTCGCGCAAACTTCGCTGGAGCCAAGGCATCTGGTGTTGCCGATGTTCGTCGCCGACGGCATCGACGGGCCACGGCCGATCGCTTCGATGCCGGGCGTGGTCCAGCACACCCGCGACTCGCTGCGCGCTGCCGCGGCCGACGCGGTGGCAGCGGGGGTGGGCGGGCTGATGCTCTTCGGTGTTCCGCGCGCCGAGCACAAAGACGCTGCCGGGTCGGCCGGATCGGATCCCGACGGGATCCTCAACGTCGCGCTGCGTGATCTGGCCAAGGATCTCGGCGACGCCACCGTGCTGATGGCCGACACCTGCCTGGACGAATTCACCGACCACGGCCATTGCGGCGTGCTGGATGAGCGTGGCCGGGTCGATAACGACGCCACCCTGCGCCGGTATGTGGAACTCGCTGTGGCACAGGCAGATGCGGGTGCTCACGTGGTAGGCCCGAGCGGCATGATGGACGGCCAGGTCGGCGCGATCCGCGACGGTCTGGACGCCGCCGGCCACACCGACGTGGTGATCCTGGCCTATGCGGCCAAGTTCGCGTCGGCGTTTTACGGCCCGTTCCGTGATGCGGTGAGCTCCAGCCTGTCCGGCGACCGGCGCACCTATCAGCAGGAGCCGGGCAACGCCCGCGAGGCGCTGCGCGAAGTGCGGCTGGATCTCGACGAGGGCGCCGACATCGTGATGGTCAAGCCCGCCATGAGCTACCTGGACGTGGTGTCTGCCGCGGCCTCGATGTCGCCGGTGCCGGTGGCCGCCTACCAGGTGTCGGGGGAGTACGCGATGATTGCCGCGGCCGCCGCCAACGGGTGGATCGACGAGCACGCCGCGGCGCTCGAATCGTTGACCAGCATCCGGCGCGCCGGCGCAGACATCGTGCTGACCTACTGGGCCGTCGCCGCGGCCAATTGGTTGTCGTGACGGGTCCCGTCGGGCAGAGGTGGGGGCAAGGGCCCCCGAATGGACCTGAGCCGCCGAACCGTCCTGTCGACGTCGACACCGGCTTCTGGTTGTGGCTGGTCGCGTTGCCGCTGATGGTGGTCGGCTACATCGCCGACGTGGTCGGCTCGTCGCACGGTCGCGTATCGACGCCGCTCTACCTCGCGGCAGGGCTTTTCACCACGGCGTTGTGCGCGATCGTGGTGACCTTCCTGATCCTGATGCGCGCCGGTTACCGCTGGGCCCGGACCGTGTTGACCGGCGGCGCCATCGCCACCGTCGTCTACGTCGCGACCCGACTCTTCACGGTGACCTGGCCGCCGGCGTTCGCCGTGGCGTGTGGCGTCGCCGGCATCACCGGGTCGGTGCTGATCGCCGGGGGGATGTTCTTGTTGCATCGCAGCGACTCGCACGATTACTTCACTCGGTGACGCTGACCGGCCGGGCGTGGTAACCCCAGGTGGTTTGGCCGCTGAACAAGCAAGGGATGATGGTCGACGTGATCGCAGGCACGGATACTGAGGCCGCACCGCTCTTTCGCGAGGTCGGTGCCAGCTGGTACTGGTTGCTGGCCGGCCCGGTGTCGGCCGGGATCATGCTGTGGATCGAAAAATCCAATGGCTACGGCTATCAGCTTTCGGTTCCGCTGTTTTTTCTGGTGGTGTTGACCAGTTTCATTGCGCTGCAGGTCAAAGCGGCGCGCATCCACACGTCGGTTGTGCTGACCGCGCAGACGCTGCGTCAGGGCACCGAAACCATCCGGGTGGCCGAAATCGTCAAGGTGTATCCCGAGCCCGACCACCCGCTGACATCGAAAAAGGACCTGGAGCGTTGGCAGTCCGCCCGCGCGCTCGGCGAACTCGTCGGGGTGCCCAAGGGCCGGACCGGCATCGGTTTGCGGCTCGCCGGCGGTCGCACCGCCCAGGCGTGGGCGCGTCGACACCGGCATCTGCGCAACCTGCTGACCCCCTTGGTCGAAGAGCGGGTCGGGCCGGACGATCAATTGTCGGATCCGCGGGACGGCGACGACGGATCAGGCTGGTAATGGCACGTTTGCGCGCCGTCATCGAGCTTGTGTTCGCCTGCGCCGCCACGGTGGGTGGTGCGATCAGCTGGTCTGCGGTGCGATCCACCGTGGCCGTCGCACCCGTCGCCGCCGGCCAACCGGTGACCACGTCGGTGGTCTATGACCCACCGCTGCTGCTGTTGACCCTGCTGCTGGCGACAGCCGCCGGGATGCTGTTGGTGGTCGGCGTCGCGCGGCTGCGGCGGGCCCACCGACGCATCTCGGTTCAGGACGCGAGCCAGGCGAGCTCGCTGGGCAGCTGCTGACGCCAGTACGCCTCGTCGTGTCCGCCGGGGGTGAATCCACCCGCAGGCGGTGTGCGCAGTTGGGCGATGAATTGGTGGGCGGCCGGGCAGAAGCGGTCGTCTAGCCCGCAGTCCACTCGTAGCGGAATCGACGACAGTGCCGGCAACCCGAACACCGTGTTTTTGGTCCAATCGTCGTAGCTGTCGAACGCGCCGAGTGTGCTGGCGGTGTACGACTGGTACAGCGCAGGGCTGACCGCGCAAATCCCGCCGGTGCGTTGCGGACCCAGCCGGGCGCCCAGTAGTAGCGCCCCGTAGGCGCCCATCGACCAACCGATGAAGCCCACTCGCGAGATGTCCAGGTTCTGGGTTGTCAACATCGGGATCAGCTCGTTGAGCACCATCGAACCCGCGTCTTCGCCGCCGGCCCGCCGATGCCAGTAGCTGTCGCCGCCGTCGACGGCGACCACCGCGATCGGCGGACGGCCCGCCTTGACCAGCTCGGCGAGTGTGTCCTCGACACCGAAACTCATCACCTGTTTGGCGTTGCCGCGCACGCCGTGCAGCGCGATCACCGGGCGCAGCGGCCCGGTCTGGCCGGGTGGCCGGGCGATGATCCAGTTGGTCAGCACACCCCCGCGGGCCGCCGAGACGAACGAGCCCGACACGCGTGTCGCCAGGGCGTTGTCGGCGGCAGCCGGGTCGACCGGGGTGGGTGTGGCGGGTGCGTCGCTCGGGTCCACCAAGGCGCTCATCGCCCACACGCCCGTCGCGCCCGCCACGGCGCCGACACCAAGGCGCAGTGCAGCGCGACGGGAAAGCTCGGGCATGAGCGACATATTGCCGAACTCAAAAGCGTCGCCTGGCACGGCACGCCGCTCCCAAAAGCAACATGGCGATCACAGTTTGCCAACAAGATTCGCTCATTTGGTACAAAGTCCGAAATATGTAACACTGTTCCACATGACCGAGCTGATCGAGCCGTCGGCGACCGAGGCGGCGGATGACGCCCTGCCGCTGGGGCCGCAGTCGTTGGTGTGGCGTTATTTCGGCGACAACAGGATGTTCCTGATCGGCCCGCGGCCCGCCGTCCTGCAGAACATGCTCGCCGAGCTGGGACAGGGCGTGCTGGACCACTCGGTGTTCTTCAGCGACACCGCGGCGCGGGTGAAGCGCTCGCTGCCGCCGATCTTCATGACCGTCTACGGCGCTGACGACGACGCCGGCCACCGGGTGCGTGACTTCCACCACCAGATCAAAGGGTTCATGCCCGCCGGGCAAGGAAAAGCCGAGCGGTATCACGCGCTGGACCCAGACACCTACTACTGGGCGCACGCCACCTTCGTCGAACAGGTGTTGTATTTCGCCGACACGTTCGTCAAACGTCTCACCGACGCGGAGAAGCAGCAGATCTACCTCGAGTCGAAGACCTGGTATCGCCGCTACGGCGTCAGCGAACGGCCGATGCCGGTCGACTACGACGAGTTCGAGCGGTACTGGGACCACATGCTCACCGACGTCATGATCGCCCACCAGACCGCGAAATACGGTGTCGGGTATGTGACGAAGGGGTTCCCGCGCCCCAAGGGCGTGTCGCCGCTGGCGTGGCGCATGATCGCCCCCGCGTTCAACCGCGTCGCGGCGTTTCTCACTGCCGGCGGCCTGCCGCCGCGGGCCCGCACCCTGCTCGGTCTGCCCTGGACCGACCGGCAGGAGCGTCGCTATCAACGTTTCGCCGCCGTGTGGCGGTCGCGGCCGGTCAACTGGGTGTGGGACCATCTTCCGATGCGACTGCGCTACAACGGTTTTGCGCGTGGCGGTTATGCCCGCGGCTGATCCGGCTGATCCGGCCACCTGTGCGATCCTCGACGCCGCCATCGCCGAGTTCGAACAGCACGGCTTCCGGCGGGTGGCGCTCGACGACGTCGCCCGCCGCGCCGGAGTCAGCCGCACCACCATCTACCGGCGGTTTGCCGGGCGGGACGAATTGGTCGCCGCCGTCATCGACCGCGAAAACGCGGTGCTGTTCGCCAACATCGCCGACGAACTGAAAAGCCGCAGGCCGCAGTCGAATTACTACGTCGAGGCGTTCACGCTGTCGATCGTGCGGTTCCGGCAACACCGTGTGCTGACCCGGATGCTCGCCGACGAGCCCGGCCTGATGCTCGAATTGGCCCATCAACATTGGGATGCCGCGGTCGAGCGGATGGCGGCCGCACTGCGGGTGATCTTCCCCGTCGGCTTCGCCGAGCAAATCGGTGCTGTCGCAATCGACGAGCTGGCCGACACCATCCTGCGTTACGCGGCGATGGTGCTGTTGTTGCCCACCCGCCACCCGTTGGTCGATGCCGAAGACATTCGTGCTTTTGCCACCGAGCACTTCCTGCCCAGCCTGCCCGCGGTGCTGCGCGCCGTGCCGGTCTGAATGGAGCGGCGCCGCGCGCAGGGGTGTTAGCGTCCGGTCATGCTGCACGCCCACGACGACCAGCTGAGCGGCGTGTCGCCGCTGCGACGTGGGCTTTCACAGCGGCAGCTGAACATGATCGCACTCGGCGGCGTAATCGGCGCCGGCTTGTTCGTGGGATCCGGCGTCATCATCGCCGAGACGGGACCCGGTGCGTTCATCACCTACGCGGTGTGCGGGGTGCTGGTCGTCCTGGTGATGCGGATGCTTGGCGAGATGGCCACCGCCAACCCGTCGACCGGTTCGTTCGCCGACTACGCCCGCCAAGCGCTGGGCGGCTGGGCGGGCTTCTCGGTGGGATGGCTGTACTGGTACTTCTGGGTGGTGGTGGTCGGCTTCGAAGCCATCGCCGGCGGCGCGGTGCTGTCCTACTGGATCAACGCGCCGCTGTGGCTGCTGTCGCTGATCCTGATGGTCGGCATGACGGCGACCAACCTGTTCTCGGTCGCCGCGTTCGGTGAGTTCGAATTCTGGTTCGCTGGAATCAAAGTCGCCGCGATCGTGGTCTTCTTGGGTCTCGGCTCGCTGTTTGTTCTGGGCGCCTGGCCGCGGCACAGCATTGACTTCAGCAACCTGACCGCCCACGGCGGTTTCTTTCCGAACGGCGTCGGCACGGTCTTCGGCGCCGTCTCGGTCGTCATCTCCGCGATGGTCGGCGCCGAAGTCGCCGCCATCGCTGCCGCCGAAACTGCGAACCCCGAGCGGGCGGTGGCGCGGGCGACCAGGTCGGTGGTCGTGCGGATCGTGATCTTCTATCTGGGATCGGTGTTTCTGCTCGCGGTGATCGTGCCGTGGGACGCACACCGACCGGGCATCTCCCCCTACGTTGCGGCCTTGAAGGAGATGGGGATTCCCGCAGCGGGCCACATCATGAACGCGGTGGTGCTGACCGCGGTGTTGTCGTGCCTGAACTCGGGCCTCTACACCGCCTCGCGGATGCTGTTCGTGTTGGCCGCCCGCCACGAAGCCCCGGTCGAGTTGGTCAAGGTGGGTCGACGCGGAGTGCCCTACGTCGCCATTCTCTGTTCGTCGGTGGTGGGCTTTCTGTGCGTGCTCATGGCGTGGGTCGCGCCCGGCGCGGTGTTCGTCTTTCTACTGAAATCATCTGGTGCCCTTGTCCTCTCGGTCTACCTTTTGATCGGGCTGTCGCAGATCGTGTTGCGTCGCCGGACGCCGCCGGCGCGGCTGCGGGTGAAGATGTGGTTCTTCCCGGCGCTGTCGATCCTGACGGTGACCGGGATCGTCGGCGTGCTGGTGCTGATGGCCTTCGATCCGAGGGCCCGCATGGAGCTGTGGCTGGGCCTGCTGTCCTGGCTGGTGGTGTTGACGCTGTACTTGGTGCCCAGGTGGCGGCGCGGGCCGGCCAAGGTCGATCCCGCCATGCCGACAACCGGCAAGGCGACCCGAGTCCTGGTGCTGGCCAACAAAAACGTCTCCACCACTGAGCTTTTCGACGTGCTGCGCCGTGTCGACGCCCGGCAGCGCGCCGACTACTTCATCTGCGTTCCGGTGAACCCGGTCGACACCGGACAAGCCGAACGCACCGGCCCGGTGTTCGTCCTCGATGCCACCGTCACCGCGGCCCAGGAACGGCTCGACGCCATTCTTGCCGCGCTGCGCGGCGCAGGACTCTCCGCCGCCGGGGAACTCGGCGACTACCGGCCGTTGCGAGCGCTGGACGCCGCGGTGCGATGTTTCCGGCCTGACCAACTGGTGATCGCCGAAGCCCGGTCAGCATGGCTGCGCCTCGGCATGGTCGACAAAGTGCGTGCGGCGTATCCGATCCCGCTCACCCACGTTGTACCGGGCGCGAATTCTGCTGCCGCACCCGCGCGAGCGACCTGACTTCGCCGTTGATGGGCTCCACACCGCAACTGCGCCAAGGCTTGTCGCAGCGACAGCTGATGATGATCGCCATCGGCGGAATCATCGGCGCTGGATTTTTCGTCGGATCGGGTGTCGTCATCGGCAAAGCCGGCCCCGCCGCATTCCTGACCTACGCGCTGTGCGGTGTGCTGATCATCCTGGTGATGCGGATGCTCGGCGAGATGGCCACGGCGAATCCCTCGACCGGTTCGTTCGCCGAGTACGCCCGCCAGGCACTGGGCGGCTGGGCGGGATTCTCGGTCGGCTGGCTGTATTGGTACTACTGGGTGATCGTGGTCGGCTTCGAGGCGGTCGCCGGGGCGAAGGTCATCACCTACTGGTTCCACGCCCCGCTGTGGCTGCTCTCGCTGATGTTGATGCTGCTGATGACGGCAACAAATCTGTTCTCCGTCTCGTCCTATGGCGAGTTCGAATTCTGGTTCGCCGGAATCAAAGTCGCGACCATCGTAGTCTTCCTGCTCGTCGGCACGATGTACGCATTGGGTCTGTGGCCGCATCGGCACGCCGACTTCTCCAACCTGCACTCCCACGGCGGGTTCTTCCCCAACGGCGCGCACGGCGTCTTCGGCGCCGTCGTGGTGGTGATCTTCTCGATGGTCGGCGCGGAGGTCGCGACGATCGCCGCCGCGGAAACCCCCGATCCGCAGCGGGCGGTGCAGCGGGCGACGAACGCGGTGGCCGCCCGCATCGCGATCTTCTTCGTGGGCTCGGTCTTTTTGCTGACGGTGATACTGCCGTGGAACTCCGTGCAGCCCGGCTCGTCGCCGTATGTGGCCGCGCTGAAGCAGATGGGGATCCCCGGCGCCGATCACGTGATGAATGCGGTCGTGCTCACCGCGGTGCTGTCCTGCCTGAATTCCGGTCTGTACAGCGCGTCGCGGGTGCTATTCGTGCTTGCTCGTCAGCGTGAGGCGCCGGCCCAGATGCTGAAGGTGAGCGGACGCGGGGTGCCCCACCTGGCGATCGTGTGTTCGTCGGTGGTGGGATTTCTGTGCGTCATCATGGCCGGGGTCGCTCCGGGGACGGTGTTCTTGTTCCTGCTCAACTCGTCGGGTGCCATCGTGTTGCTCGTCTACTTGCTGATTGCGCTGTCGCAAATCGTGTTGCGTCGCCGGACACCGCCGGAGAAGTTGCGGATCAAGATGTGGTTCTTCCCGACGTTGTCGATCCTGACGGTAGCCGGGATCGTCGGCGTGCTCGTGCAGATGGCGTTCGACAGCACCGCCCGCACCCAGTTCTGGCTCAGCCTGCTGTCCTGGGCAGTGGTGGTCGTGGTGTACTTGGTGACCAAACGTGTTGGCGCCCAAACTCACCCAGCTGTCTAGTCGGTCTTCGTCAGCAGCACCGCCTGCTCGAACGGCAACCTGCCGAAGACGCGCCGCGCCGCGCCGCTGACGTGCGCCGCCGCCTGCTCCTTGGTGACGGTCTGCGGGTTGCTCACGCTGAACGTCTTGCCGTGGCGACGCATCTGCCCGCCGCCGGCGGCATTGAGATTCTTCAGCCAGTCGCGGTCCGGGCCGTAGGTCAACAGGATCGCCACGCCCGGCTTCCCGTCGACGTCGGCGTTGAACACCGTCAGCGGGGTGCGGAAAGGCTTGCCGGATTTCCGTCCGACGTGCTCGAGGATGCCGAACGACGGGGCCCAGCCGGCCCACATCCGCTGAACGGGGTTGGTGACGTGTCGATTGAACCGGGCGAGCCGTTGCGGTAATTGCATACCACCATCAAACTCTTCGGCATGGCCTACCTCAAGCCGCCGTGGTTCACCGTCAGAGTCTTCAACCGGATCGCGATGGCCACCGGCGTCAGCAACAGCGAAACCCTCACCGTCACCAAGCGGGGCAGCGGAGAGCCGCAGCACATTCCGGTCGTCACGGTCGACGTCGGCGGCACCCGGTATTTGGTGTCCACCCGCGGCGAGTCGCAGTGGGTGAAAAACGTCCGGGTGAATCCGACCGTCACGATCACCAGCAAGTCCGGCGCGGCGACCTACGTCGCGCGGGAAACACCGACCTCGGAACGCCCGGCGGTCCTGACCGCCTACCAGCAGAAGGCGGGCCGGGCCGTCGACGGCTACTTTCGCAAACTGCCCGATCCAGCCGACCACCCGGTGTTTGCGCTCTCCGCGACGGCGTGACGGGCAGAGAATCGAACTCGAAGCCCCTGGGCCGCGTGTCATCCATATCCGCCTCCAATCCAAGACGAGGCCGGCGCCGAATACCTCATGACCATCAGGAGGATGACGATGACCTATCCCGCCGTCAACGATCTGCCCGAAGAGGCCACCACCACGCTGCTCGACGTCTGTACGCAGCTGTCGCGGTCGCGGCACGCGGGTCTGTCGCGGTGGGCCGCCGCGGTGACCGACGCCCTGCTGGTCCAGCTGGTGACAGTGACCACCGGCGCAACCGTCGATGTGACCGACATCGAACCCCCTCGGCCGCTCGCACTGCTCGACGCTGCTGAGCTGGAGACATTGCATTCGCTCTTGCGCGCCGGCGCCGAAGCCAGCGACGACGAATCAGTCGTCGAGTGGTGCATCCGCACGGGCCGGCTCATCGTCGCCGACTTAGACCGCCGCGAATACGAGCAGGCGGCGATCGACACGAAGGCCACCGCCATCATCGCCGAGGAACGGCGACGTGAGTGCGGGGCGTGGCAGGCGGCCGACTTTCACAGCGTGCCGCCACTGTAGGAGGCGTTGCTTTCGCCGGACTGACGTCGAAGCGGCCAAAATCGTCAAAATTCTCCGGTTGCTACCTCGGTCACCCCGACGCGTCGTTTGCCGACGCGGGCTCCAGGGTTCGCGGGGCTGGGCTGCTGTCGTCATCGGGCGCAACAGCGTCCGGACAGCGGCCGACAAGCATGGGCGAATATGATCGGGCGAGCAGTCCTCGCCGCAGTTGCTATCGCAAAAGCCGACGCTGCCTGCCGGTACGGCAGATAACCGCGGTGCGCGTCTGGAGGGACTAGGTTTGGCTGCGCGTCAGCACCAGCCGTCTTGCCCGGGTTTGTCTTGGACGGCGCTAACGCTGGTGACCACACGGGCCGATGGGTGGGTCACCCGTCGATTGTTCCTATGTCTAGTTCGCCGTCGGCGAGAAACGGGCCTATCGGTGCGAATCTGCAGAGGGTGGCACCGGCAAAAGTTGCGGAAACTCGCCGAACGGAGCGGCGTGTGTGTATTCGTCCACCGACAAGACGAGTGTTTCCACTGGACTGTTTAAATCATCGACATATTGATGACCAGGCTTTTCAATATCAACCAGTGGCTCTATCAAATTGAGCATTTCTACCAGTCTGGCATCATCGAACAGCCACACCACAGTCTGCGGTTCCAATTCGATATCAGCTGCGCCGTCTCGCCGCACTATGTGATGTTTTATTGCGTCGGATTCGAAGGTCGCCGCGCCGTCTTCGTGTGCAGATTGCACGGCGGACTGAAAGATGCGCATTCCGTCGCGATCTGCGTTTACCAGGATGGCTGGGACGCCGATATCCTCGAAAGGTTGGACACGGAAGGCGGCCATTCTGATCTCTTTCGATGGTGGAAGATCACCTATGTTCAGGCTACTGGAAGTGCGGTCGGCCTGTTCTGGTGCTGTCGCAATGCTACTGACGAATGCGTTGTGGATGGCGCTGCTGAGGTTGGTGGTGTCGTGGGATTGGTTCAATTCTGTTCGACGATCAACGCGAGCCAGGCCATAATGCCCGCGATCCCGGTCGCCCCTGTGGCTGCGCCCGCCTTCGCGGCGTCGTCTTGTGAGATCGGCGGCAGGCTGATGATTGGCCCACCAGCTGGCGGCGTATATATCGGAGTCGGCGCGGCCGGAGGGTCCGGCATGTCCATCGGAGGGAATTGAGGTGGCGGATTAGGCATTATTGGCGCTGACGGATTTGAGTTTGCTTTTTCGGGTGCAAGACCGCCAATAGGAATCTGGTCCCATTCAGCGTTCGGTCTATCGTGGGGATTGTAATCCCAATGCGGATTATGTCCCGTGTCGTCGGGATGATAGCGCCATTCACCACCATTTTCGTCCCAGAGATGCTGGGCGCCGCGACGCCGTTCGCCTGCGCGACTGGGTGGTCCTGGCGTCAGCTTGCCCGAAACGGGAGGGTGAACACCCTCAGGAGGCGAACCCCGGGGCGTGGGTGGCGGTGGCGGGGGGTCTTTTTTCCAACTCTTATTGTCGACGAGTTGAATTCGGTTGTTTTTCTGCGTTGATGGTGTGGTCGCGACACCGGCGGGCTCGTCGAAGCTGAATTCGCCGATGTTGCCGGCGCCGGCAGTGATCTTGGTAGCGATCTCCTGGTTGCTAGCGACTAGCAGCGCGGCACGATGCCGGATTTGGGCGGCCAGCACTTGGGCTTCGGCCAGCCGCGCGACCCGTGTGGCGGCGCTGCTGCCGGTTTGGCGATCGGTGACCGAGAGGTCCTCTCTGGGGCTGAAACTGGCTTGCTCGGCGTCGGCAACGGCGTCGAGCGCCAACTCTTTGGCACCGTTTTGTTGAGTAAACCCGTACCGGGCGGCCGTCGCTGCCTCCCGAAGCTGCCAGGCTGTGCCGCGGACTTTCACCAGGTCGAGCCCGGCGCGCTCCAACGCGGCCTGACGGGCTTGTCCTTGCCAATCGGTCTCGGCAAGACGCTGGTAGTTCCGCTCGTAGGTGGTCTCCCATCGCTGCGCTTCGGCCTCCCAGTCATCAGCCGCCTGACTTAGGTGCTCGGTGTCCCAGTTGCGTATCTGAGACAGGGTCGGCAGCACGGCGCCAACGTCCACTTACACCGCCTGGGGGTTCACCGCGTCGAGCTTCGCCACTGATTCGGCCTCGTTCTCGACATAGAGCGCATCCGCTTCTGCGACTCTGGCCCCGGTAGCCGTTGTGCGCGCCGAAAGCGCTGCTCGCGTCGTTGCCGCGCCGGCGTGCACCGCCTGCACGGCCGCCACACTGGGCTGAGACGACCGCCCCGCACCGACTGACCCACCACTCGCCAGCTTCCCTGCCGACGCTTGGTAGGAGGCGGCTGTGACGTAGACATCATCGACGCTGACTCGCAACTCGCACACGCAGGCAGGCTAACCGGATACCGGTGCCGGGACACTTCACCGTGGTGTGGCCCGCGAGGTGAGGTTGCTCGCAACAACTACACCCTGTAGTGAAGCCGGCCGCCGCAGCTGGGACACTGGGTGACGTGCATACCGATGTCTCGGCGAAGCTGTTCGAGGACGCCTGCGCGGTCATTCCCGGCGGCGTGAACTCGCCGGTGCGCGCGTTCAAGGCCGTCGGCGGCACCCCCCGTTTCATCACCGAAGCCAACGGCTACTGGCTAACCGACGCCGACGGCAACCGCTACGTCGACCTGGTCTGCTCTTGGGGCCCGATGATCCTGGGTCACGCGCACCCGTCGGTGGTCGACGCCGTCACCCGGGCCGCCGCCACCGGGTTGTCATTCGGCGCGCCGACGCCCGCCGAAAGCGAGCTGGCCGCCGAGATCATCGACCGGGTGCAACCGGTGGAACGGATCCGACTGGTCAACTCCGGCACCGAGGCCACCATGAGCGCGGTGCGACTGGCCCGCGGATTTACCGGCCGCGCCAAGATCGTCAAATTCTCCGGCTGCTACCACGGCCACGTCGACGCGTTGCTTGCGGACGCCGGGTCCGGGGTCGCGACGCTGGGCCTGCCGTCATCGCCGGGCGTTACCGGCGCGACAGCGGCCGACACGATTGTGTTGCCATACAACGATATTGACTCGGTACGGCAGACGTTCGAACAGATCGGCGAACAGATCGCGGCCGTGATCACCGAAGCCAGCCCCGGCAACATGGGCGTCGTCCCGCCCGCGCCGGGCTACAACGCCGCGCTGCGTGCGGTCACCGCCGAGCACGGCGCGCTGCTGATCGTCGACGAGGTGATGACCGGTTTCCGTGTCAGCCGAAGTGGTTGGTACGGA
Source organism: uncultured Actinomycetota bacterium (assembly GCA_963760095.1). Classification (GTDB taxonomy): domain Bacteria; phylum Actinomycetota; class Actinomycetes; order Mycobacteriales; family Mycobacteriaceae; genus Mycobacterium. The sequence continues at coordinate 606,954 of CAVXBT010000001.1, forward strand.
GTCGAACCGGTGGACGCCGACCTGTTCACCTTCGGCAAGGTGATGAGCGGCGGGCTGCCGGCCGCGGCGTTCGGCGGTCGCACCGAGGTGATGCAACGGCTGGCGCCGCTGGGTCCGGTGTATCAAGCCGGCACGCTGTCCGGTAACCCGGTGGCGGTGGCCGCCGGGCTGGCGACGCTACGGGCCGCCGACGATGCGGTGTACGCAGCGCTGGACGCCAACGCCGACCGGCTGGCCGGCCTGCTGTCTGAGGCGTTGACGGATGCCGTTGTGCCACATCAGATCCCGCGGGCCGGCAACATGCTCAGCGTGTTCTTCGGCGAGGCGCCGGTGACCGATTTTGCGTCGGCGCAGGCCAGCGAGACCTGGCGTTTTCCGCCGTTCTTCCACGCGCTGCTCGACGGCGGTGTCTATCCGCCCTGCAGCGCCTTCGAGGCGTGGTTCGTCTCCGCCGCGCTCGACGATGACGCGTTCGCCCGGATCGCCGGCGCTTTGCCCGCGGCCGCCAAGGCCGCAGCGTCAGCCTCAGCCGAGGAGAGCACACCCTGATGGCCGAGCAGACTCGAATTCACTTGGTCCGTCACGGCGAGGTGTACAACCCCGACCGCGTGCTGTACGGGCGATTGCCTGGATTCCACTTGTCCGACAGGGGAATCCGGCAGGCGCAGGCGGTGGCTGACGCGCTTGCCGACCGTGACATCGTCGCGGTGATCGCCTCCCCGCTGCAGCGCGCGCAGGAGACCGCCGCCCCGGTCGCCGCCGGCCACGGCCTGCCGGTGGACACCGACCCCGACCTGATCGAGTCGACCAACTTTTTCGAGGGCAAGCGGCTAGGTCCCGGCGACGGCGCCTGGAAGGACCCGCGGTTCTGGTGGCAGCTGCGCAACCCGTTCCGCCCGTCGTGGGGTGAGCCGTACAAGCAGATCGCGGCGCGGATGACGACCGCGGTGGACAAGGCCCGCGCGCGGGCCGCCGGCCACGAAGCGGTGTGCGTCAGCCATCAGCTTCCGGTGTGGACATTGCGGCTGGCGCTGACCGGCAGACGGCTCTGGCACGACCCGCGGCACCGAGAGTGTGCGGTGGGCTCGGTGACGTCGCTGGTGTATGACGGCGACCGGCTGGTCGACGTGCTGTACAGCGAGCCGGCGGACAGTTGACCATGCGGCGGCTGGCGTTCTTCGCCGTGGCGGTGGCCGGCCTACTGGTCGGCTGCTCCACCGGCCATGACGCGGTCGCACAAGGCGGTACCTTCGAATTCGTCTCTCCCGGAGGCAAAACCGACATCTTCTACGATCCGCCCGACCACCGCGGCCGGCCCGGACCGGTGGCCGGACCCGACCTGATGGACCCGGCCCGCACAGTGTCGGTCGACGATCCCGGCGGCCCTTTTGCAGGCAAGGTCGTCGTCATCAATGTCTGGGGTCAGTGGTGCGGACCGTGCCGGTCCGAGGCCACCCAGCTTCAGCAGGTGTACGACGCCACCCGCGCCGACGGGGTCACGCTGCTAGGCATCGACGTGCGCGACAACAACCGTGCGGCGGCCCAGGACTTCGTCAAAGACCGCAAAGTGACCTTCTCGTCGATCTACGACCCGGCCATGCGCACCATGATCGCGTTCGGTGGCAAATACCCGACCTCGGTCATCCCGTCCACGCTGGTGCTCGACCGGCAGCACCGAGTGGCTGCGGTGTTCCTGCGCGAACTGCTCGCCGCGGATCTGCAGCCGGTGGTGCGGCGGGTCGCCGCCGAACCCGTCGAACGGCCAGCGCCGCCGGGACCGCAATGAGCACCGGCTTCACCGAAACCGCTGCCGCCGGACCACTTTTGCTGGCGTTGGCGGTGTCCGTACTGGCCGGGCTGGTGTCGTTCGCGTCGCCATGCGTGGTGCCGCTGGTGCCGGGGTACTTGTCGTACCTGGCGGCGGTGGTCGGTGTGGACGAACACCCACAGCCCGGTCCGCTGAAAGCACCGCCCAGCGCGCGGTGGCGGGTGGCCGGGTCGGCGGCGCTGTTCGTCGCTGGGTTCACCGCGGTGTTCCTGCTCGGCACGGTCGCCGTGTTAGGCATGACCACCACGTTGATCACCAATCAGCTTGTGCTGCAACGGGTGGGCGGCGTCCTGACTATCGTGATGGGTCTGGCGTTCGTGGGTTACGTCCCGGCGTTGCAACGGCAGTTCCGATTTGCGCCGCGGCAGTTGTCGACGCTGGCCGGGGCGCCGCTGCTGGGCGCGGTGTTCGCCCTGGGCTGGACGCCGTGTCTGGGTCCCACCTTGGCCGGTGTCATCACCGTCGCGTCGGCCACCGACGGTGCGAGCGTGGCCCGCGGAATCGTGCTGGTGATCGCGTACTGCCTCGGCCTGGGAATTCCGTTCGTGCTGCTGGCTTTTGGATCCGCGGCGGCCGTCGGCGGCCTTGACTGGCTGCGACGGCACACCCGCGCGCTGCAGATCTTCGGCGGCGTGCTGCTGATCGCAGTGGGTTTGGCCCTGGCTAGTGGGGTGTGGAATGACTTCGTGTCCTGGCTGCGCGATGGGGTCGTGTCCGACGTGAGGTTGCCGATTTGAGCCGGCTTTTCACTGCGCTTGTCTCCAAGGCCCGCAACACATGGCGGGCGCTGACCTCGATGGGCACCGCGCTGGTGCTGTTGTTCCTGCTGGCGCTGGGTGCGATTCCCGGCGCGCTGCTGCCGCAGCGCAGCCTCAACGCCGGCAAGGTCGCCGACTACCTGGCCGCCCACCCGGTGATCGGGCCGTGGCTGGATCGACTGCAGGCGTTCAACGTGTTCGGCAGCTTCTGGTTCACCGCGATCTACACGCTGCTGTTCGTGTCGCTGCTGGGTTGCCTGACCCCGCGGATGATCGAGCACGCCCGCAGCATGCGGGCAACGCCGGTGCCCGCTCCCCGTAACCTGGCCCGACTGCCAAAGCACACCACCGCCACGTTCGCCGGTGAGCCCGATGACGTGGCGACGACGCTGACCGGGCGGCTACGCGGTTGGCGCACCGTCGTCCGCCGCGACGACATCATCGAAATCTCCGCCGAGAAGGGTTATCTGCGCGAATTCGGCAACCTAGTCTTCCATTTCTCCCTGCTCGGCCTGCTCGTCGCGGTGGCCGCCGGCAAGCTGTTCGGCTACGAGGGCAACGTCGTCGTCATCGCCGACGGCGGACCCGGCTTCTGCTCGGCATCGCCCGCCGCCTTCGACTCCTTCCGGGCCGGCAACACCGTCGACGGCACCTCACTGCACCCGATCTGCCTACGGGTCAACGACTTCAAGGCGAAGTATCTGCCCTCCGGGCAGGCCACGTCGTTCGCCTCGGACATCGACTACCAGTCCGGCCGCGATCTCGCGGGCGGTCGTTGGCGGCCCTACCGGCTGGAGGTCAACCACCCGCTGCGCGTCGGCGGCGACCGCGTCTACCTGCAGGGCCACGGCTACGCGCCGACGTTCAGCGTCGTCTTTCCCGACGGGCAGACCCGCACCTCGACCGTGCAGTGGCGCCCCGACAATCCCCGGACATTGCTGTCCTCGGGCGTCGCGCGGGTCGACCCGCCCGCCGGGACGTACCCCGACGCCGCCGAACGTCGCCAACACCAGATCGCCATCCAGGGTCTGCTCGCACCGACCGAGGAGCTCGAGGGCACCCTGCTGTCGTCGAGCTTTCCTGCGCTGATCGCCCCGGCGGTCGCCATCGACATCTACGCCGGCGACACCGGCCTGGACACCGGTCGGCCGCAGTCGCTGTACTCGCTGGATCCGCGTCTCATCGACCAGCACCGCCTCACCCGGGTCAAACGGGTGAACCTGCGCGTCGGCGACCAGGTGCGGCTCGACAAGGGCCCGGCGGCGGGCACCGTCGTGCGTTTCGACGGCGCCGTGCCGTTCGTCAACCTGCAGGTCTCGCACGACCCTGGGCAGATCTGGGTGCTGGTGTTCGCGATCTCGATGATGGCCGGGCTGGTGGTATCGCTGCTGGTGCGTCGACGGCGGATATGGGTGCGGCTGCTGTCGGCCACGCCCGGTACGGTGAATGTCGAGGTAGGCGGTTTGGCGCGGACCGACAACGCCGGGTGGGGCGACGAGTTCGAACGGCTCGTCACGAGGTTGCAGGACGGGCTACCAGCGTCGCCGGCCGAGCCGGTCGCGACCGGGAGGAGCACCCAGTGAACACCACGCACGTCGACGTCGGCTTGGCGCGCAACTCCGATTGGGCGTTCACCTCGGCGGTGGTGATCCTGGTGGTCGCGCTGTTGCTGCTGGCCGTCGAGCTCGCCTACACGCGCAGCCGCCGAGCCGAAGGTGAGTTGGTCAGCGCCGGATCGGTGGGCGCTGACAGCGCGACCACCAGCGTCGTGGCCGATGCGCCGCGACGGCCGTTCGACGAACGCGTCGGGCGGTCCGGGCTGATCCTGGTCTACGCCGGAATCGGGCTGTTGTTCCTCTGCATCGTGCTGCGCGGTCTGGCCACCATGCGGGTGCCGTGGGGCAACATGTACGAGTTCATCAACCTGACCTGCTTTTGCGGCCTGGTCGCCGGCGCGATCGTGCTGCGCCGGGCGCAGTACCGGCCGCTGTGGGTCTTCCTGCTGCTGCCGGTGCTGATTTTGCTGACGGTGTCCGGGCGCTGGCTGTACACCAACGCCGCCCCGGTGATGCCCGCGCTGCAGTCCTACTGGCTGCCCATCCACGTGTCGGTGGTCAGCCTGGGCTCCGGGGTGTTCCTGGTGGCGGGAGTGGCCAGCATCCTGTTCCTGCTGCGGACCTCGCGTCTCGGCGAGCTGGATAGCTCGGGCGCGTTTGCTCAGCTGGTGCAACGACTGCCCGATGCGCAGACGCTGGATCGGATCGCATACCGGACCACGATCTTCGCGTTCCCGGTCTTCGGTTTCGGGGTGATCTTCGGCGCGATCTGGGCCGAGGAGGCCTGGGGCCGTTACTGGGGCTGGGACCCCAAGGAGACGGTCGCGTTCATCGCGTGGGTGATCTACGCCTCATACCTGCACGCCCGATCGACGGCCGGGTGGCGGGACAGAAAAGCCGCCTGGATCAACGTCGTCGGCTTCGTGGCCATGGTGTTCAACCTGTTTTTCGTCAATCTGGTGACGGTTGGCCTGCACTCTTATGCGGGGGTGGGCTAGGCCGAGGTCGAGAGGCTCCGCTCGGCGCTGCGATATGTTCGGGTGAGAGGACTGTTCGCCGACTAGCAACTCAAGTGTTGCAACGAGGGGTGACTTCACGTGTCTGACCATCCGTCGCACAGCGCAAATACGGGGCCGTCTCGGGGTCGCGAAGACCATCCGACGACCGAGTTGTCGCCGCACGCGCCGCCACCTCCGCCGGCCCACGAGCCGCCGACAAGAGCGTTCGCCGGGTTTCGCACCGAGCGCCGGTTCAGCGAGACGGCGACGCAGCACGCACCGCTCCCGGAAACCCGCGAGGAACCGCGGGCGTGGGCGGCCACGCCCTATCAAGGACTTCCGCGCGTCGTAGATTCGCCCTCGCGGGTCTACGGCAACTACGGAGGGCCGCCGCCATCCGCCTCGCAGGCCGACGCCGGACGCCCGGAGTCCGGGTTGCCGCCGCTGCGGTATCCGGAGTTGTCCACCAGCACGCTGCTGCGAAATATCAAGCCGCCGCCGTCGGAGGGTTGGCGCCGGTGGTTGTACCGCGTGTCGGGGCAGCTGGTCAATGTTGGCGAAAGCCCGCGGGTGATGCGGTACAACGACTTGACCGTGCAGGTCAACAGGCCGCTGCGGGGTTGCTACCGCATCGCGATGCTGTCGCTGAAGGGCGGTGTGGGCAAAACCACCATCACCGCCACGCTGGGTGCGACCTTCGCATCGATCCGCGGTGACCGGGTGGTGGCCGTGGACGCCAACCCCGACCGCGGCACGCTGAGCCAGAAAGTGCCGTTGGAGACCCCGGCCACCGTGCGGCACCTGCTGCGCGACGCCGAGGGCATCGAGCGCTACAGCGATGTCCGCAGTTACACCTCGCAGGGTCCGAGCCGGCTGGAAGTTCTTGCCTCAGAGAGCGATCCGGCCATGTCGGAGGCTTTCAGCGCCGACGACTACGCGCAGACGCTGGAAATCCTGGAGCGGTTCTACGGTCTGGTGCTCACCGACTGCGGCACAGGGCTTTTGCATTCAGCGATGAAATCGGTGCTGGATAAGGCCGACGCGCTCGTCGTGGTGAGCTCGGGATCGATCGACGGTGCCCGCAGCGCCTCAGCGACGTTGGACTGGCTCGACGCGCACGGTCACGAGGATCTGGTCCGCAATTCGATCGCGGTCATCAACGCGGTGCGGCCACGGTCAGGCAAGGTCGACATGCAAAAGGTGGTCGATCACTTCTCCCGGCGGTGTCGCGCGGTACGCCTCGTGCCGTTCGACCCGCATCTGGAAGAGGGCGCTGAGATCAACTTGGACCGGTTGAAGCGGGAGACCCGCGAAGCCCTCGTAGAGCTGGCAGCCGTTGTAGCCGATGGCTTTCCGAGCGATCAGCGCCGATCCAACGAGCACTTCATCTAGGGCCGACAGCTAACGTGGGTCGTCATCACCGCGGTTCAGCCGCCAGAGGAACTCCGGATCGTCGTCGGGCCCGATGACGCGACTCTTCGGGCGAGTGACCTGGGAACGGGCCGCTCGCCACCCGACGTAGATCAGTGTCCCGAGAACAAGAATCAGGAGCAGGTACAGCACTCAACACCTCCTTGGTCCGAATATACGCGGCGACCTAGGCTCGCACTGTGTCAAAGGGACAGAGCTCCGCTGGCCGCGCAGCCGCCGGCGTCCTGCTTTACGTGGTAGCCCGGCTGGCGTTGGTGGCGGCGCTGACGGCGATGATCTATTGGATCGGCCGAGCGTTTGGCGTGCACGAGTTCCCGGTCGTCGTCGCGATGCTGTTCGCTCTGGTCATCGCGATGCCGCTGGGCATCTGGCTGTTCGGTCCGCTGCGACGGCGGGCCACCGCCGGACTCGAGGTGGCCACCGAGCGCCGACGCCGCGACCGTGAGCAACTGCGGGCCAGGCTGCGTGGTGAGGCACCGCCCGACGACTGATGTCGTTTGCCCAAGAAGCGTTCGACGCCATGTTCGTCGGCGTTGACTGATTTTCGACTCAGCCACTGTCGTTGCGGGGATAGACAACGCCCTGTCTAACTCTGGCCGGCCCTCAGTCATCAATCTGCTGGACAAGGCCGCCTAGCTCGTGGCTGCTCGTCGAGTGTGCGTCCACGGCGACGACACGCCTACGGCTCCCACCCTGTGTGCACACTCGAAGCCCTGAGCGCACGGTCGAAAGCAAATCAGGCCGCCAGCGTCAGCGCGGCTGTCACCGCGATCGACCAGACCAGCATCGTCAACCCGGTGTCGCGCAGCACCGGAATCAGCTCGGCGCCGGTGCGCCCGGTTCGCACCGGCCCGGCGGCCCGCACCGCCAGCGGCGTGGCCACCAGGCCGACCGCACACCACGGCGTGGCAGCGGTCAATGTCAGAGTCAGCACCGCGGCGCCGGCCAACAGCGACTGGTAGAGGATGCGGGTTCCGGCGTCGCCCAGGCGCACCGCCAGCGTGAGCTTGCCCGACCGTGCGTCGGTCGGGATGTCTCGTAAGTTGTTGGCCACCAACACCGCCGACGACAGCGCTCCCGTCGTCAACGCCAGCACCAAACCCACCCAGTCCACTCGCAAAGCCTGGGTGTACTGGGTGCCCAGCACGGCGACCAGGCCGAAGAACACGAATACCGCGACTTCGCCGAAGCCCGCATAGCCGTAGGGTCGCGAGCCGCCGGTGTACAGCCAGGCCCCGGCGATGCACAGCGCGCCGACCGCGATCAGCCACGGCGCACTGCTCAACGCCAGAACTAGCCCGGCAATCGCACCGAGAGTCATGCTGACCACCGACACCGCCAGCACCGACCGCGGCGTGGCCAGGCGCGAGCCCACCAGCCGCAACGGGCCCGCCCTGTCGTCGTCGGTGCCGCGGATTCCGTCGGAGTAGTCGTTGGCGAAGTTGACCCCGATGATCAGCGCGACCGCGACGGCCAGCGCGAGCAGCGCCTTCCACCACACGGCGGCGTGCAGCCAGGCGGCGCCGCCGGTGCCCGCGATCACCGGTGCGATGGCGTTGGGAAGTGTGCGCGGTCGCGCGCCGGCGATCCACTGCGCAAAACTGGCCACCCGTCGATCGTTGCATGCCCGTGCACGACAATGGGCACGTGATCGGAGTGATCGGTGGCAGCGGCTTCTACGCCTTCTTCGATTCGGCCGCTCGCAGCGTCAACCTGGACACGCCGTTCGGCGAACCCAGCGCCCCGGTCACGATCGGTACCGTCGGGGCGCACGAGGTGGCGTTCTTGCCCCGCCACGGCGCCGATCACCGTTATCCGGCGCACAAGGTGCCCTATCGGGCCAACATGTGGGCGCTGCGCGCGTTGGGGGTGCGACAGGTTTTCGCCCCGTGCGCGGTCGGGAGCCTGACGCCTGACCACGGCCCGGGCACCGTCGTGGTACCCGATCAACTGGTGGACCGTACCCGTGGCCGCGCCGACACCTACTTCGACTCCGGCGCGGCCCACGTGTCTTTCGCCGATCCTTACTGCCCGTCGTTGCGCGCGGCGGCGACCGAGCTGCCCGGGGTGGTCGACGGCGGCACCATGGTCGTCATCGAGGGGCCGCGGTTTTCCACCCGCGCGGAAAGCCAGTGGTTCGCCGCCGCGGGCTTCACCCTGATCAACATGACCGGCTATCCGGAAGCCGTGCTCGCCCGGGAACTCGAAATCTGCTATGCGGCAATTGCTTTGGTGACGGACCTGGATGCCGGTATCGACGTGGGCGCCGGGGTGAAGGTCGTCGAAGTGGTCGAAGAATTCGAGAAGAACATCGAACCGTTCAAGAAGCTGGTGCGCGAGGCGATCGGCCAGGTCGCCGTCGAGCACACCTGCGCAGAGTGTCTGTCGCACACCGGAGTCCAGCTGCCGTTCGACGAGTTGTGAAAGTTCAGCCGGTCTTGACGTCGCGGGTGCGATCGTCGTCAGTGCCGGGTTGCCGCGGCGGCCGTCCCCTTCGCAGCGTGTCGATCAGTTCGCGGTATGGCCCGACGAGGTAGACGGTGTCGTCGCCGTGCAACCGCGCATCGCGGCGTGGGTGCAGCTTGAGCAGCCCGTTGGAGGTCGTGATCGCGATGACCCGGGCATGGGTGGACATCTCGAACATGCGCAGCCCGTCGAGCTCACTACCGGGGGCCACATGCATTCCGCCGACCACGAAGGAGCGCTGCCCCACCGAGAACGTACCCAGCACCTGCAGCCCGATCGCGGCGCCGATGAACCAGGGGGCTGCCAGCTCGACGGTGGAGCGCACGTTCTCGAAACCAAACCGCTGCGCGACCGCGAAGCCGAGCGTGCGGTCGTAAACGCGCAGCACCAGCGGGATGTCGGTCCAGTGCCCCTTGGTCGCCGTCTTGGTGCCCAGCAGTTCCGTCAGCACGATGCCGGTTTCGATGTTGATCATGTCGTCGCGGGTCAGCACCGCCACCGCGCGGGCGCGGTCTACCCGCACCGATTGCAGTGTCTGGCGCAACGTGGCGTCGCCGAAGATGACCGGCACGTCGAGGTCTCGCACCGCTGACAGGAATCGGTTCTCCTCGTTGAGCTCGACCACAGCGACTTCGTGTCCAGCGGCGGTGAGTTCGGTGACCGTGCGAATGCCGAGCGCGCTGAGCCCGACGACGACGATGTGGTTGCGCAGGTGCCGCACCCGGGGGCGAGCCGACGCGAAGACGAAACGACGCGACAGCAGCACGTCGGCGACAAAGGAGACCAACAACGCGGTGGTGGTCACCCCGCTGAACATCAACAGGGTGGCGAAGACACGCAGCCAGGTGGGTTGGTTCACGAAGCTGAAATCGCCGTAGCCGGTCGTGGTCATCGTTTCGATGGTGAAGTAGAACGCGTCGATCCAACCCATCTGGGGTGGGGGCCGGTATCCGAACCGCAACACGAAAGTCGAACTGATCAGGACGAGAATCGTGGCGGCCACGACCGGATAGAACGTCGGGTTGACATCGTTGAGCACGCCACGAACGGCGTCGACCGCTCGCCGCGGCAACGGCGGGCGCGAGCGCGTCCGCCTCGCACCGGGAATCCGGATGCCCTGGGCTGCCACCTCGTCGGCGGTGCCGATCATCATCGTCCAGTCACCGGCGTGTACCCGCTGATCCCGGCCGGGGCAGATGTCCGTCTCGCCGGGGGTGGGTGAGTCCTCGCCGTGAATGACCGCCACCGGGGCCAAGTCGCCATAGAGCTCACGCAGCGTCGCATCGCGGGACGCCCAGGTTCCCGAGACGACGAAGTTGATGCCGGCGGCTTCGAACTCGTGGGTGGCCTGCGACAGGCAGGCTTCGACCACCGACGGCGCAGCGAGGTCGGCGACGTCGAGGATCGCGCCGGGCCCGTTGTCGTCAGCTACCGCTTCGCGCAGCACTTCGTTGGCCACCCGCGCCACCACGCGTACGTCCGGGTTGGCTTTCCTTGCCAGCAACGCGATTTCGAGATTCATCGCGTCGTCGTCGCCGGCGCAGACGACGGCCAGCGCGTGGGAGACGTCGTGGAGCGTGAGCTCGCGAGCGACGCCGGCCTCGGTTTGCTCGGTGTTGGTCAGCCTGACAACGATCAAGCCGGCATTTTTCAGCTCGTCTGCGATCGTCGTGGCCAGCGCATCGTCACCGCTGACAATGATGTGGCGATGCATGCAGCGCATTATGTCATCCGGAGTTGGCGCCCACTGGCATTGACGCTGACCTCGGCGCGACCGTGACGAGTGGAGGCTGACCCGACGAAGTGAAAGTGTCGCTAGGACAGTTTCTTTCCAACCAGACGGACCAGCGCCGGCCGGTCCACCTTGCCGATGCCGCGCATCGGCAGCGCATCCACGATGTGCAGCTCACGAGGCGCGGCGGTGTGGTCCAGCGTGCGGATCACGTGGGCCCGCAGCGTGACGAGTGAGGGCGGGGCGCAACCGTCGGCCACGACGACCGCGGCGACCACCCGCTGACCCAGCCGCTCGTCGGGCAGCCCGAACACCGCGCAGTCGGCCACCGCGGGATGAGTCCGCAGCGCCGCCTCCACCGGCTGCGGCAATATCGTCAACCCGCCGGTGCTGATCGCGTCGTCAACTCGGCCCAGCACGCTGAGCACACCCGAATCGTCAACAACGCCAATGTCATCGGTGCGAAACCAGCCCGGCTCGGCGAACGGGTCGGGGTGAGGTGGGTTGCGATAGCCCTTGGCCAGCATCGGGCCACCGATCACGATCCGGCCGTCGGCGTCGGTCCGCAACTGCACACCGTCGAGCGGGACGCCGTCGTAGACACAGCCGCCGGCGGTCTCACTCATGCCGTAGGTGCGGACCACGTTGACGCCGGCGCGTTCGGCGGCGTCGAGGACCGGTCGCGGGGCCGGACCGCCGCCGATCAACACGGCGTCCAGCTCGGCGAGCGCAGCAGTGGCTGCCGGATCGTTCAGCGCCTTGGCCAACTGCGCGGCAACCAACGCGGTGTAGCCGCGCGCCGAGCCGAGTTCGGTTACAGCAGCGGGTAATTGACCGGCGTCGAAGCCCGTCGAGACATCCAGCTCGACCGGGACCGTGCCGGCCAGCAGACTGCGCACCAGCACTTGGACACCGGCGATGTGATACGGCGGTAGAGCCAGCAGCCATCGACCCGGTCCGCCCAGTCGGTCATGAGTGGCCGCGGCGCTGGCGGTCAGCGCGGCGGCGGTCAGCAGCGCGCCCTTGGGTGCACCGGTCGTTCCCGATGTCGTCACCACCACCGCGATGTCGTCGTCGATGGCTTCCCCCACCCGCAGCGCCGACAGCGTGGACCCGTGATCGGCACCGGCCGGGACCGGCAGCAGCGCGGACGCCTGGCCGTGCAGGACCTGGTCGAGGGCTGTGAGCAGTGGGCGCGCCGACGAGCCCTGGGCCACGGCGAATGCCCGCAGGACGGCTATCCGGCGCCCTCGCCGTCGCGAGCATCGTCCAACGGCCAACCCTTGGCGGCCAGGCGTTCCCGCACCCGCTCGACGTCCTCGGGAGACGGCAGTTCATCGGTGATCTGGGTGATCAGCACGGCGATGTCGACGTCATCGAAATCGCCCCGCTGCATCAATTCGTGGGCCACCACCTTGACGTCGTCGTTGCCCAGCCGACGGGACAACAGGGCAAGCACCGGGAAGTAGTCAGTCGGTGGAATGCCTTCGGGGTACCCCGCGCGCAGCCAGGCGACTACCGAGGTCAGGAATCGGTTCACGGTGTGTTCATTTCCCCCGTTGGGCCGTCGCTAAGCCTCCGACACAGATTAGGCCCCGATGCTACGCGGGTTTGGCTCCGAGGATATACATGCCGGTTTTCGCCCCGAGGAAATCACGGGATATGTACAGCACGCCGATGACGACCGCAACCAGCGCCACCGCATACAGCGCCCAGCTGAGCGCGGTCAGCGCCGGATTCTTGTGCGCCGCGGCCGCGCCCTCGGAGCCTTCGATGACACCGGCGCCCGCGGCGCCCGCCCGCACCCCGAGCGCGAACAGCGCGGGCAGTCCGCTACCGAGGACCAAACCGAAGAAGAGGATCTTCAGGGAAGCCTGGTAGTTGAACCACGTGCTCATGGCGTGCCTGCTTTCTTTGCCGGGGCGACACCGGGAGTGGCGTCGGTAACCTCGCCGTTGCCGCCGGCGACTCCCGCGCCGACTTTGGCCGTCGGCTGGCCGTCCTCGTCGAGCCCGGCTGTCAGGTCGCCCTTCCACTCGGCGTTGACGTTCTTGTGGTCCACCTTCGTCTTGCGCGACCGTATGTAAATGGCCGAAGCCGTCGCCAGCAGCAGGGCGAAGCCGACGATCGAGCCGGCGAAGCCGCCGATCCCGTGGACGATCCAGTAGGTGATGGCGCCGACGGCACCGGCGGCGGGCAGCGTGATCAGCCAGGCGGTCGCCATCCGGCCGGCCACCCCCCAGCGCACCTCTGCTCCGGGTTTGCCAACCCCGCTACCGAGCACGGATCCGGTGACCACCTGAGTGGTGGACAGCGCGTACCCGAAGTGAGCGGACAGCAGAATGATGACCGCCGAAGACGATTCGGCGGCCATGCCTTGCGGCGAATGGATCTCGACGAGTCCCTTGCCCATGGTGCGGATGATCCGCCAGCCGCCGGTGTAGGTGCCCAGTGCCATCGCGCACGCGCAGGCCAAGATGACCCAGAAGGGGGGCAAGGTGGCGGTCCTGCTGACCGCGCCGTAGGAGATCAGCGCCAAAAAGATCACGCCCATCGTCTTCTGCGCGTCGTTGGTGCCGTGCGCCAGCGAGACCAGCGACGCCGAGAAGATCTGGCCGCGGCGGAAAGCGGTTTCGCTGCGCTTCTCCGGGACGCCGCGGTCGAGCCGGTAGACCAGCCAGGTGCCGACCGCACCGACCAGCCCGGCCACCGCCACCGACACCAGGGCCGGGATCAGCACGCGGGACACCACGCCGGTCCAGATCACCCCGTGTCCGCCGACCGCGGCGATCATCGCACCGACGATGCCGCCGACCAGGGCATGCGAGGAGCTCGACGGGATACCCAGCAGCCAGGTCATCAGGTTCCAGACGATCCCACCGACCAGACCGGCGAAGACCAGTTGCAAGGTCACCAGATGACCGTTCACCAGGTCTTTGGCGATTGTCCCTGCGACAGCGGTGGACAGGAACGCTCCGCCGAGGTTCAGCACGGCCGAGAGCGATACCGCGGCCTTCGGCGAGAGTGCGCCACTGGCGATGGAGGTGGCCATCGCATTTCCGGTGTCGTGGAACCCGTTCGTGTAATCGAATGCGAGGGCGGTGATCACGACGATGATCAACAGGAACAGCTGAAGGTTCACGGGCCTAATTCTGGGGGTATGTGGGCGCCGTTGTCGAAAGAACGGCGGCGCGAAGCCAAGGTATCTCGCAGTCGTCGTCCGATGTTCGTCTCAGGTTAACCTCGCGCCTCGCGACGTTCACCGCGTGTGTCGCGGCGCAGTGGGTGATCGCTGGGGATCTGAACGAAGATCAGGGTGACGCCGTCGGGATCGTTCACATGCATCTCATGCAGTCCCCACGGTTCTTGGCGGGCCTCGCGGGCGATCGCCACGCCTCTGCCCTCCAGCTCGGCTTGCGTTGCGCGCACATCGCGCACCTGCAGCCACAGCGCGCCCGGAAACGGCCCGGCGGGATGCTCCGGTGCTCCGTGGCTGGCCAGCTCGATCAGCGATTGGCCGGCATAGAACACCGTGCCCGCGCCGTAGTCGCGGGCGATCGCCAACCCGAGCTCATCTCGGTAGAAGCTCAGCGACCGCTGATAATCCGCCGGCCGGAACAGCATTCGGCTAGCCAGGATCTCCATGCTCCCGTGTCTATCACGGGCTGAGGCGATGGCCGGGATTTCGATGCGTATCAGCCGTTGGGCTTGGTCCGATTGCCCAGCTCCTCCTCATCGCGCTCCGCGCTCTGCATCGTCGCTGGGCTGGAGCCGTTGTCGTCGTATCAGCGTCGTCGTCACACCGGGGCCGATATTGTCCAGCGCCCGCGCGACGACCGCCATCCGCGGTGCGATCCGGACCGGTCGGGTGCGCGCCGCGGTGATCATCCAACCCGCGGCCTCCTCCGACGTCAGGGCTGGCAATCCCTGGTATTCCTTGGTCGGCGCGATCATCGGGGTGGCCACCAGCGGGTAGTACAGTGTGGTCGAGTGGACGCCCTTTGCCGCCCATTCGGTTTCGATCGCCCGGCTGACTGCGGACAATGCGGCCTTCGACGCGTTGTAGACGCCGAACAGCGGTGACGCCTCGCTGAACACGCCCCAGGTCGCCACGTTGATGATGTGACCGTCGCCGCGCTGCAGCATTGCCGGCGCGATGCCGCGGATCAACCGCAGCGGCGAGTAATAGTTCAGCACCATGGTCCGCTCGACGTCGTGCCAGCGTTCCAGCGATTCGGCCACCGGCCGGCGGATCGACCGCCCGGCGTTGTTGATCAGGATGTCCACTCCGCCAAGGCGGTTGTCGACGTCGGCGACCAGTGCGTCGACGGCGTCCAGGTCGGACAGATCGCAGGGGATCGCAATCGCGGTGCCGCCGGTGTCGTTGATCCGGCCCACCACCGCGTCCAGCAGGTCCTGACGGCGGGCGACGGCGACCACGACGGCGCCGCGCCGGGCGAACTGTTCGGCGGCGCACTCGCCGATGCCCGACGACGCCCCGGTCAGCAGGACGCGTTTGCCCTTGAGGTCGACGGCCTTGGCGGCAGAACGATAGGCCTGCAGTCGCGACGGGAAGGGCGGTCGCATGGTGGCCAGCGAGATCTGTTCGGTCAATCGGCGAAGCGGGCTTTTGCTCACGTCGGGAGTCTAGGGGCCGCCTCCGCAGCTAGAAGTAGCGCGGGAACGAACTCCAGTCCGGCGGACGCTTCTGCAGGAACGCGTCGCGGCCCTCGACGGCTTCGTCGGTCATGTACGCCAGCCGGGTGGCCTCACCGGCGAACAGTTGCTGGCCGACCAGCCCATCGTCGAGCAGATTGAACGCGTATTTCAGCATCCGTTGTGCCTGAGGCGATTTCGCGTTGATCTCGGCCGCCCACTGGATGGCTTCCGACTCCAGCTCGGCGTGGTCGACGACGGCATTGACCGCGCCCATCGCGTGCATCTGCTCGGCGGTGTAAGGGCGGCCCAGGAAGAAGATCTCGCGGGCGAATTTCTGGCCCACCTGCCGGGCCAGGTACGCGCTGCCGTAGCCGCCGTCGAAGCTGCCGACATCGGCGTCGGTCTGCTTGAACCGGGCGTGCTCCCGGCTGGCCAGGGTGAGGTCGCAGACCACGTGCAGGCTGTGGCCGCCGCCGGCTGCCCAACCGTTGACCAGGCAGATCACCACCTTGGGCATGAACCGGATCAGCCGCTGGACTTCCAGGATGTGCAGCCGTCCGGCCCGCGCGACGTCGACGGTGTCCGCGGTCTCCCCGGCGGCGTACTGGTAGCCGCTGCGCCCGCGGATGCGCTGATCGCCGCCGGAGCAGAACGCCCAACCGCCGTCCTTGGGCGAGGGTCCGTTTCCGGTCAGCAGCACCACCCCGATGTCCGGCGACATCCGGGCGTGGTCCAGCACCCGGTAGAGCTCGTCGACGGTGTGCGGGCGAAACGCATTGCGCACCTCGGGACGATTGAACGCCACTCGCACGGTCGCGTCGGCGACATGCCGGTGGTAGGTGATGTCGGCCAGCTCGCCGAACCCGTCAACCGGCTTCCAGTGTTCAGCGTGGAAAGGGTTGTCACTCAAGGCTAGTGAACCGCTTCCAGTCGAAAAACCGCGCAGCGGCCCGCCAGTGCTTCGAACTCCTCCGGTCGGCCTTCTTCGACCAGGCCGGCCCGCTTCATGAAGCCGACGCCGGTGGGCACTTCTTCGGGGAACACTCGCAGCAACGGTCGGGCATCCTCGGCGGACAACTCGACCATCCGTACCTGCCGGACACTGCGACCGCGGGCCACCGTGGCCTCGCCGGCGGCCCGGACGTTGGCCACCCAGTCCGCGCCGGGAAACCCGGCGACGACGTACTCGTGGCCGTCGACGGTCATCGGCGTGACCGGGGTCGAGCGCTCCCGCCCGGATTTGCGGCCGGCGACCGTCAACACGACCGGGCTCTCACCGCCGAAACTCAGCCCCAGCCGCGACATCTGGATGAAAACCTTGTTCGCCGGTTTGAGCCACCACGGCGGCTGAACCGGCTTGCTGCTGTTCATACGGCGACCGTACTCGTCACCTTCTGGCAGCGTTTTGGCAAGGCTAAGTTTGCTGGCGACGGAGGTTTGGGTTGTCTAGTGTGTGCTCCGTGTCCGCCGAGATCCATCCGCATGAGCCTCATCTGGGTTCGGTTTCCGCACGATTGAATTGGCTTCGGGCGGGGGTGCTGGGCGCCAACGACGGGATCGTGTCGACGGCAGGCATCGTCGTCGGTGTCGCCGCGGCGACTGTGGCACGGGGCCCCATCATGACGGCGGGAATCGCCGGGTTGTCGGCCGGCGCGGTCTCGATGGCGTTAGGCGAATACGTATCGGTGAGCGCGCAGCGCGACACCGAACGGGCGCTGTTGCGCCAAGAACGTCGCGAGCTTCGCGCGGACCCCAGCGCCGAGTTGGACGAACTCGCCGGACTGTACGAAGCCAAAGGCTTGTCAGCGGCGACCGCACGCAACGTCGCCGAGGAGCTCACCGGTCACGATCCGCTCGTCGCGCACGCCGAAGTGGAACTCGGTTTCGATCCCTTTGAGCTGACCAACCCGTGGCAGGCTGCGCTGTCGTCGGCCTTGTCCTTCGGTCTGGGGGCGCTGCTGCCACTGATCGCAATCCTGGTCGCACCGATTGCACTGCGGATCCCAGTCACCGTCGCGGCGGTGCTGCTGGCGCTGGTGGTCACCGGCGCTTTGTCGGCGCGCCTGGGCGGGGCGCCGAAAAGCCGTGCGGTACTTCGAAATTTCGTCGGCGGTGGCTTGGCCCTGGCGATCACATACTTGGTGGGTCACCTAGTCGGCGCCGCGATCACCTGACCAGGCCGCAGCGTCAGCTGTGCTCGACGAACCTCTCGATGCCGTGCGCGAACGGGTCAGCCCCCGGCGTGGTGACGGCGTCGAGCCGGGCGATGGCCTCGGGGCTCAAAGCGACCTCGCCCGCGCCGAGATTTTCCTCGAGGTGCCCGATCGACCGCGTACCCGGAATCAGCAACGTGTTCGGCGCGTGTGCCAACAGCCACGCCAACCCGACTTGAGCCGGTAATACACCGAGCTCGTCGGCGATCTCGACAACTACCGCATTGTCGGCCACCTTGGGGAAACCCGGGAACGCCGACCCGAGCGGGAAGTACGGCACCCAAGTTATGCCCTGAGCCTTACAGACGTCGAGCATCTCCTCCTGAGAGCGGTCGAGCAGGCTGTAGGAGTTCTGCACGCAGACAATGCCTACCGGCAACGCTCGTTGCAGGATGTCGAGAGGCACACTGCTGACACCGATCGCGCCGATCTTGCCCTCGTCGCGCAGCGCGATCATCTCGGCCAGCTGATCGTCGAGGTCGACGATCTGGTCACCTTCGGCCTGCAGGCCGGGCCCGAGGTCGAGACGTCGCAGATTGACCACCGGCACGCTGTCGAGCCCCAGTTGACGTAGGTCGTCTTCCACCGCCGCGCGCAATTCGGCGGGCCGTTGCGCCGCGGCCAGGGGTACCGGTTGATCGCCGGTGTATCGCGCACCCACCTTGCTGACGATGACGAGGTCGTCGGGGTAGGGCGCCAGCGCCTCGCGGATCCGGCGGTTCACCTCGCCGGGACCGTAGAACGACGCCGTGTCGATGTGGTTGACGCCCAGATCGACCGCGCGCCGAAGTACTGCGACCGCGTCGTCAAGCGAGGTCTCGAACAGTTGCATGGCGCCGTAGCCGACCCTGGCGACCGTGCTGGCGCCGATGCTGCCGATACCGCCTGGGCGTGCCTTGTCTGTCATGGTGCTCCCTTGCTCGTGAGACACTGGAAATATGCGGAGGATCCTCCGCTTAGCACCATAGCAGAAACGGAGGAGCCTCCGCTTTGGCTGGCAGGGTCAGGTCCGACGCACTGCGTAATCGCGAACGGCTGCTGGAGGCCGCGGCGGTGGCATTCGGCGCTGCGGACGGGCGACCGGTGCCCCTGGAGGCGATCGCCCGAGATGCCGGCGTCGGGATCGGCACGCTCTACCGGCACTTCCCGACTCGCGATGCGCTCGTCGAAGCCGTGTACCGGACCGAGCTCGCGGAGGTGGCGGCAGCGGCGGGGGAGTTGCTCACGCGACATCCGGCCCGTGTCGCGCTGCGGCGCTGGATGGATCGTTACGCGAGCTTCGTGGCCGCCAAGCGTGGAATGGCCGAGTCGCTGCACGCGATGTTCGACTCCGGCGCCATGCAGCCCAGCCAGACCCGCGACAGCATCGCCGGTGCGGTTGATCTGCTGTTGCGGGCCGGCGCCGACGAAGGCAGCCTTCGCTCCGACGTGCAGGCCGACGACGTGGTGTCCGGCCTCATCGGCACCTTCTTGGCCAGTGGTTCACCGGAGCAAACCGGCCGACTGTTGGACCTTCTGGTGGCCGGCATCGCTACGTCGGGAATCAATTGACGCTCCCCGTGGTAGAAGCAGGCATGAAACTCAATGACGCTGCGCGTGAACTGATCGGCGACGGAGCCGACGCGACTCTGGTCACTCTGAACCCCGACGGCAGTCCTCAGGTGAGCGTGGTCTGGGTGGCCCTGCGATCCACACCCGACGGCGACGAGCTGGTGACGGCCCACCTCGCCGAGCACAAGAAGGTCCGCAACGTCCGCCGCGATCCTCGGGTCGCGGTGACGATCGTGAATCCGGGCGACGTGGGCAAAACGCTGCGGTCGTATATCTCGATCGACGGGACCGCGCGGATAGAGCAGGGCGGCGCCCCGGAGCTGCTCAAGGCGCTGTCGCAGGAGCTGTTGGACCCGAACGTGTTTCCGCCGAAGGACGCACCGCCAGGGTTCGTGACGCACATCCGCATCGACAAAGTCGGTGGCGTCGGCGTCTGACGGCTCGGGCAGGTTAGCCGACGGCGCGGCCGGCGCCTTGCCAGAACTGCGCGCGCACAGCTTTCTTGTCGGGCTTGCCCAGCCCGGTCAACGGCAGTGAATCGACGACCACCACCCGCTTGGGTGATTGCACCGAGCCCTTGCGGTCCTTGACCGCCGCCTGGATGTCGGCGGTCATCGCCTCGATCGCGTCGTCGTCGGTCGGGGCGTCGGCGCGCAGCACCACCACCGCGGTGACGGCTTCACCCCACTTCTCGTCTGGCGCCCCGACCACGCAGACCTGCGCGATCGAAGGATGTTCGGCCACAACGTCTTCGACCTCTCGAGGGAAGACGTTGAAGCCGCCGGTGACGATCATGTCCTTGACCCGGTCGACGATGTAGTAGAAACCGTCCTCGTCCTCGCGGGCCATGTCACCGGTGTGCAGCCAGCCGTCCTTGAACGTGTCGGCCGTCGCCTCGGGCAGGTGCCAGTAGCCGCCGGCCAGCAGCGGCCCGCTGACGCAGATCTCGCCGGGCTCGCCCTCCGGCACCGGCTTGCCGTCCTCGCCCAGCAGCGCGACCCGTGCGAACAGCGTCGGGCGCCCGCAGGACGTGAGCCGCTTTTCGTCGTGGTCACCCTTGGCCAGGTAGGTGATCGCCATCGGCGCTTCGGATTGTCCGTAGTACTGGGCGAAGATCGGGCCGAACCGCCGGATCGCCTCGGCCAGCCGCACCGGGTTCATCGCCGAGGCGCCGTAGTAGACCGTCTCCAGCGACGACAGGTCGCGGGTGTGCGAATCCGGGTGGTCCATCAGCGCGTAGAGCATCGACGGCACCAGCATGGTGGCCGTAATACGTTGCTCTTCAATGACTTTCAGCACCTCGGCCGGGTCGAATTTGCCAAGCACGACCATCTCGCCGCCCTTGACCACCGTGGGCGTGAAGAACGCCGCGCCGGCGTGTGACAGCGGCGTGCACATCAAGAACCGCGGGTGCTCGGGCCATTCCCATTCGGCGAGCTGGATCGACGTCATGGCGGCGATGTTCCCGGTGGTGCCGATCACGCCCTTGGGCTTGCCCGTGGTGCCGCCGGTGTAGGTCAGGCCGCCGATGTGGTCCGGCGGCAGGTCGGCCACCACGATCGGCTTCGGCGAATACTTCGCCGCCTCGGCCGACAGATCAACGGCGACATCTTTGAGGGCATCGGGCACCGGGCCGATGGTCAGGATCTTCTTGAGCGAGTCCACCTTGTCCAGCAGGCCCAGCGCCCGCTCGACGAACATCGGGTTGGGGTCGATGATCAGCGCGGTGGCACCGGCGTCGGAGAGCACGTAAGCGTGGTCGTCCAGCGAGCCGAGCGGGTGCAGGGCGGTGCGCCGATACCCCTGGGTCTGGCTGGCGCCGAGGATCATCAGGACCTCGGGACGGTTCAGCGCGAGCAGGCCGACCGTGACGCCGGTGCCTGCGCCCAGCGCCTCGAACGCCTGGATGTACTGGCTGACACGCTCGGCAAGCTGACCGCCGGTCAGCGTGGTGTCGCCGAGAAACAGCACCGGCCTGTTCTTGTGGCGCTTCAGAGCGCCCACGAGCAGGTGTCCGTTATGGGTCGGATTGCGCAGCAACTCGTCACTCATGTGTTTCTCCTATGTCAAGCCGCTGCCGGTTGGCAAGGCTGGTTTCGGGTTTGGTGGTCGGTGTGGAGGTGGTGGAAGACGACGCGGGCCAGGCGGCGTTTGAGGCTGCGTAACGCTTCTGTTGGCGAGGCGCCAGCGTCGAGTCTTGTGCGGTAATAGGCCCGGCCGAGTCCGTCGAGGCGGATCTGTGTGACGGCGATGCGGTGCAGGGCGGCGTTGAGTTGACGATTGCCAGAGCGGGTCATCCGTACCCGCCCGGCCGTGTTGCCCGACCACACCGGTATCGGGGCTACGCCGGCATGACGGGCAAAAGCCGCCTCGCTTTTGAATCGGTTGACTCCGGCGACCTCTCCGACGAGTTTGGCCGCGGTCAGCTCCCCGCAGCCGGGAAGAGCCAGCAGAGCGGGCGCGACCTGACGGACACGATCGCCGATGCGCTTGGCCAACGCGTTGATGGTTGCGGTGAGCCGGGTGATGTCGGCTAACTCATCGCGGGCCAGCTCGGCGACCAATCCGGGTACGGTCTCCAACCAGGTCCGCAGCATGCCGCGGTGCTTGGCCAGATCCAGCGAGCGCGGCTTGGGCGCACGCTCGGGATCAAGCTCATGAACCCGCCAGCGCAGCCGGTTGATCATTGCAGTGCGTTGGGCCACAAGGACTTCGCGGCGATCCACCAACAACTTGAGCTCACGTGACACCTCGTCATGGCAGGCCACCGGAAGATTGGGTTCCCGCAGCACCGCACGTGCCACCGCTAACGCATCAATCGGATCAGACTTGCCTCTGGTGCGCGCCGAGGCCCGGGTCTGGGCCATCAACTTCGGCGGCACCCGCACCACCTGCTGACCAGCAGTCAGCAGATCGCGCTCTAGGCGAGCCGACAGATGCCGGCAATCCTCGATACCCCACACCACCTCGGCGCCGAAGCGTTCCCGTACCCACATCACCGCCTCGGCGTGCCCGGCACTTGTCGCCACAACCACCTTCTCGGCAAGCTTGCGGCCCACCTCATCGACAGCGACAAAGGTGTGCGTGCGCTTGTGTACATCGGCTCCAACAACAACCATGGTGGTTGCCTCCATTCACTGTGAGGTGACGGTTGGGCCGGTCGGCGGACACATCTCAGTCGGGGGCGATGCCACGCTCCTATCAAGTCACGCCGGCCGGTCCTTCACACCCGGTGCCGACAAAACGCATGCACGCCAACCCGAAGGCGGCAGCCAGACTATGAGCCAGACACCAGGTGATCAGGATCCAACCACCGCAACACGCGGCACCCTTACCCTGACACTGAGGCCAGACTAGAACGTGTTGCAATTCTTGTCTGCCGCCCCCTCTGCTACCCCGACGATATTTGACTGACCGGTGGCGACCCGCTTCGTCCGGCTCCGCCGCACTTGCGATCGCCACTACGCTTTCTGCCCATGGCTGCCGCAGATGTCGTCATCACCGGAACTGTGTTGACCGTCGACGACGCTCGGCCCACCGCCCAAGCGCTCGCCGTTGCCAATGGCCGAATCGTCGCCGTGGGCGACCGGTCTGACGTCGCGGCCTTCATCGGCCCCGGTACCCAGAGGATCGACCTCGGCGACGGCTGCGTCATGCCGGGATTCATTGAGGCCCATGGCCATCCGCTGATGGAGGCCATCGCTCTGTCGGACCGGATCGTCGACATCCGCCCCGTCACCATGCCCAGCCCCGACGAGGTCGTCGCCGCGGTCCGCCACGAGGTCGCGGCACGGGGACAGAGCGGTGCCTACCTGAACGGCTGGGACGCACTGCTGCAATCGGGCCTGCCCGATCCGAATCGGGCCTGGCTCGACGACATCGCACCCGACGGCCCCCTGGTCATCATCCACAACTCCGGGCACAAGGCCTACTTCAATTCGCACGCCGCGCGGCGGGGCGGCCTGACCCGCGACACCCCGAACCCCAAGGGCGCCAAGTACGGTCGCGACGCCGGCGGTGAACTCGACGGCACCGCCGAGGAAATCGCCGCGGTGTTCCCGCTGCTGAGCGGCGCCATCTCGCCCAGCGAATACCCCGCGATGTTGCTCGCCGAGTGCGCCCGGCTCAACCGCGCCGGCCTGACCACCTGCTCGGAGATGGCCTTCGACCCGAACTTCGGCCCGGTCGTCGCGGCGCTGCACGATGACCTGACGGTCCGGCTGCGCACCTACGAGGTGTCCAACCCGGCGATGTCCACCACCGCCGCACCCGGCCAGGGTGACGACATCGTGCGCCAGGTCGGCATCAAGATCTGGGTGGACGGCTCGCCGTGGATCGGCAATATCGCGCTGTCCTTCCCGTATTTGGACACCGCGGCCACCCGCACCATCGGCATCCCGCCCGGTTCCTGCGGCTGCGCCAACTACACCGCCGAACAGCTCACCGAGATCGTCGCCGCCTACTACCCGCTCGGCTGGCAGATGGCCTGCCACGTCCAAGGTGACGCCGGTGTGGACACCATCCTCGATGTGTACGAAAAAGCCTTGCAGCGCAACCCGCGGCCCGACCACCGGCTGCGTCTCGAGCACGTCGGCGCCATCCGGAACGAGCAACTGCGGCGCGCCGCCGACCTCGGCGTCACCTGCAGCATCTTCGTCGACCAGATCCACTACTGGGGTGACGTCATCGTCGACGGACTATTCGGTCCCGAGCGTGGATCACGTTGGATGCCGGCAGGATCCGCGGTGGCCACCGGCATGCGCATCTCGCTGCACAACGATCCGCCGGTGACGCCCGAGGAGCCGCTGCGCAACATCAGCGTGGCCGCCACCCGGATCGCGCCCAGCGGCCGGGTGCTGGCCCCCGAGGAACGCCTGACCGTCGAACAGGCGATCCGCGCGCAGACCATCGACGCGGCCTGGCAGTTGTTCGCCGACGACATCGTCGGCTCGCTGGAGGTCGGCAAGTATGCCGACCTGGTGGTGCTGTCCGCGGATCCGCGCGCCGTGCCGCCGGAACGCATCGCCGACCTCGAGGTCCGCGCAACGTTCCTGGCGGGCCGCCAGGTCTACTCGCAATGAGCATCGCCCTAGACGACGTGCTGGACCGCCTGCACGTGGTGGCGCTGCCGATGCGGGTGCGCTTCCGCGGCATCACCACCCGCGAGCTGGCGCTGATCGACGGTCCGGCCGGGTGGGGCGAATTCGGCGCCTTCCTGGAATACGGCGACGCCGAGGCGGCGCATTGGCTGGCCGCCGCCTTCGACTCGGCCTATCGGTCGCCGCCGCCGCCGCGGCGGGACCGGATCGCCGTCAACGCCACGGTCCCGGCCGTGCCGGCCGCCCAGGTGCCCGACATCCTGGCCCGCTTCCCCGGCGCGCGGACGGCGAAGGTGAAGGTCGCCGAGCCCGGCCAGACCCTCGGCGACGACGTCGCCCGGGTGGACGCGGTCCGCGCTCTGGTGCCCACGGTGCGGGTCGACGCCAACGGCGCCTGGACGGTTGAGCAGGCCATCGAGGCCGCGGCCGCACTGACGGCGACCGGCCCGCTGGAGTATCTCGAGCAGCCGTGCGCCACGGTCGACGAACTCGCCGAACTGCGCCGTCACGTCAATGTGTTGGTCGCAGCCGACGAGAGCATCCGCAAAGCAGGCGACCCGTTGGCCGTGGTCCGCGCCCGTGCCGCCGACATCGCCGTCCTGAAAGTTGCTCCGCTGGGCGGCATTTCGGCGCTGCTGAAGATCACTGCGCAGATCGACATTCCGGTGGTGATCTCCAGTGCGCTGGACTCGGCGGTGGGGATCGCTGTCGGACTTGCCGCTGCCGCGGCCCTGCCGAAGCTGTCGCATGCCTGCGGGCTGGGCACCGGCAGGCTGTTCGTCGAGGATGTCGCCGACCCCTGGAGCGGGCAGGCGCCTGTCGACGGCTATCTGCCGGTAGGGGCGGTCACGCCCGATCCGGCGCGGCTGCAGGCGCTGGCCGCGCCGCCGCAGCGCCGACAGTGGTGGATCGATCGAATTAAAGCCTGCTACCCGCTCGTGTCCTGATTTGTGGGGTGCATGGCGTAGACGACATGGCTGTTGTCGCCGACACTGGCGGTATGACACGAAAAGTGCTGGTTGTCGGCTTTGCGGGAGTGCAGGCACTGGACCTGGTCGGTCCGTTCGAGGTGTTCACCGGGGCGTCCGCGGTGCTGGCGGCCCAGGGCAAGCAGGGTTATCAGCCGGTGGTGGTGTCGCTGGATGGGCAACCGGTGCCGACCGAGACCGGGCTGACCTTCGGCAGCGTCCAACTGCCCGACCCGACTGAGCACGTCGACACCCTGGTCCTGCCGGGCGGTCGAGGCACCCGTGCCGGTCGGCGCGACCCACGGCTGATCGACTGGATCGTCGCGGCAGCGCCGCAGGCCCGCCGGGTCATCACCGTGTGCACCGGAGCGTTCCTGGCCGCGCAGGCGGGCCTGCTCGACGGCTGCCGGGCCACCACGCACTGGGCCCACGCCGACGCGTTGGCGCGGGAATTCCCGGCCATCGACGTCGACCCGGACCCGATCTTCATCCGCAGCTCGTCGACCGTATGGACGGCCGCGGGTGTCTGTGCGGGCATCGACCTGGCGCTGGCGCTGGTCGAAGATGACCACGGGACCGAGGTGGCTCAAACGGTGGCCCGGCATCTGGTGATGCACCTGCGCAGGCCGGGCGGGCAGACCCAGTTCGCCGCGCCGGTGTGGGTGGCCCGGGCCAAACGCGAACCGATCCGGGCGGTCCAGGACGTCGTGGAGTCCGAACCCGGCGGCGTGCACAGCATCAACGACCTGGCTCGCATCGCCGCGATGAGCCCCAGGCATTTCACCCGGGTGTTCACCGACGAAGTCGGCGAGGCGCCGGGCGCCTACGTGGAACGGGTTCGCACCGAGGCGGCCCGCCGCCAACTCGAGCAGACCGACGACACGGTGGTGGCGATCGCCACACGCTGCGGCTTCGGGACTGCGGAAACCATGCGCCGCAACTTTATTCGACGAGTCGGCGTGTCACCCGACCAATACCGGAAAACATTCAGCTGAAGCCAAGGAGCATCCGCATGACTCAGATCGCGATCGTGACGTACCCGGGCTGCACGGCGCTGGACTTCATCGGCCCCTACGAAGTACTGCGCTGGCTGCCCGACGCGGAGGTCCGCTTCGTGTGGCACGAGCCAGGCCCGATCACCGCCGACTCCGGCGTGCTCGTCATCGGGGCCACTCATTCGTTCGCCGAAACCCCTTCGCCGGATGTGATTTTGGTGCCGGGCGGGATGACCACCGTCGAACACGCGCGGGATGATGCGCTGCTGGACTGGGTGCGTCAGGCGCACCGGACCGCGACTTGGACGGCGTCGGTGTGCTCGGGCTCGATCATCCTGGCGGCGGCGGGCCTGCTCAACGGTAAACGCGCCACCTCGCACTGGATGGCCCTTCCGATACTGAAAACGTTGGGCGTCAACGCTGTTGGCGACGAGCGCGTTGTGCACGAAGGCCGGATCGTCACCAGTGCAGGCGTGTCAGCGGGTATCGACCTGGCGCTGTGGCTGGCCGGCGAGATCGGTGGCCACGACCGGGCTAAGGTCATCCAGTTGTCGATGGAATACGACCCGCAGCCGCCGTTCGACTGCGGCCATATGTCCAAGGCGTCGACGAAGCAGAAGGCGGCCGCGACGGCGCTGATGGCCCGGGAGATCGCCAAGCCGACCCAACTGAAGGCCGGGACGCGGCTGTTGTGGAACCACGCTGTGGACGCGGCCCGGGCGAAGGTCGCCCGGCGCTGAGAGAACCTGATCAGGCCGCTATCGCGTCGATCACCGCACCCGGGTTATCCAGCGAGACAAAGGTTTTCGCATCCGGCACCTCGATCAGTTTTGCATTGCTGAACACCGCAGCCAGCCGCCGGCCCAGGCCAGGTGTGAACACCCGATCTCCCTGACCCCAGACCAGCGTCACCGGCTTGGTGAACCGGGGAAGACGTCCGGCCACGTCGGTGAGATCTGCTGTCGCCACGTCGCGCAGCAGTACCGCCAGATCGCGGCAGATGCGGGTGTCCGTGAGGCACGGTTGCAACCAGGCGGCCGTCAGGTCCGGATCGGGCCGGCTGATCAGCAGGCCGAAGCCCGCCGCGGAGCTGCGCAGCGCGCCCAACCGCATCAGCCCGAACAGCGCTCTGATCGAGATGGGCCCGCGAAGTAACCGGAACGCGAGGTCGAATGGGAAGGGAGGGCATTTGTCGAAGGCGTCGCAGTTGGTCAGCACCAGGCGGCCGATCCGCTCCGGGTGGGCGTCGACCACCAGTTGACACAGCCCGCCTCCGGTGTCGCTGCCGACCAGCGTCACGTCGGACAGGTCGAGGGCAACGATCGCGTCGTTGATGATCTGCGCCACTCCGGGCAGCGAGAGCGCGGCGGCGTCGCTCACCGGGATCGTGTGCGAGCCCAGCGGCAAGGTCGGCACGACACAGCGGTAACCGCGGCGCGCCAGACTGTCGGCCACCTCGCGCCACAGGCCTCCGTTCACCAAGATGCCGTGCACGAAGAGCACCGGCGGATGCGCTGAATCCTGGGGCCCGAACTCCTGGTATTCGATTGTCGCCTGTGTGAGTGCGAGCTCTGCCATGTGAATTGTTCCTCCTTGAGCGTCTCTATTCGCCGTCACAGACATTGGACTTCCGCACCTGCTGCCAGGTCGACGCAGCGGACTGCCAACTACTGCCAACGCCCGGGCGTCGCGTAGGTTCGTCGTCGTGATCAACCTGGCGTACGACGTCACCGGGACGGGGGAGCCTGTCCTCTTCATCGCCGGCCGCGGCGGTTTGGGACGCACCTGGCATCTGCACCAGGTCCCGGCATTCGTGGCCGCCGGCTACCGCGTCATCACCTTCGACAACCGCGGGGTCGGTGCGACGTCGAACGCCGATGGTTTCACCACCGAGACCATGGTTGCCGACACCGCGGCACTGATCGAGTCCCTGGACGTCGGCCCGGTGCGCATCGTGGCGGTGTCGATGGGCGCCTACATCGCGCAGGAGCTGCTGACGTTGCGGCCCGACCTGGTGAGCCAGGCGGTGTTGATGGCCACCCGCGGCCGCCTGGACCGTGCGCGCGAATTCTTCCGCACCGCCGAGGACGAGTTCGCCGCCTCCGGGGTGCAGCTGCCGGTGTCCTATGACGCGAAACTCCGCTTGCTCGAGAGCTTTTCCCCCAAGACGTTGAACAACGACGAGGTCGTCGCCGAGTGGATCGGCATGTTCACCATCTGGCCGATCAAGCTCACCCCGGGACTGTTCTGCCAAGTCAAGGCCTCGCCACAGGGAAACCGGCTGCCCGCGTATCAGGGCATCACCACGCCGGTGCTGGTGCTCGGTTTCGCCGATGACGTGGTGACGCCGCCGCACCTGGGCAAGGAAGTCGCCGACGCCATACCCGGCGGCCAGTACCTGCAGATCGCCGACACCGGGCACCTCGGGTTCCTGGAGCGGCCGGAGATCGTCAACGCCACCGTGCTGAAGTTCTTCGCCAGCATGGGGTACTGAGGCTCACGACTAGGCTGGTCTGGTGAATCCATCGACGGCACAGGCCCGCGTCGTCGTCGACGAGCTGATCCGCGGCGGTGTCCGCGACGTGGTGCTCTGCCCGGGTTCGCGTAACGCGCCGCTGGCGTTTGCGCTGCAGGACGCTGACCGGGCCGGCCACCTCCGGCTGCATGTGCGCATCGACGAACGCACCGCCGGGTTTCTGGCGATCGGGCTGGCGATCGCCGCGGGCACGCCGGTCTGCGTCGCGATGACGTCGGGCACCGCGGTGGCCAACCTGGGTCCGGCCGTGGTGGAGGCCAACTACGCCCGGGTGCCGCTGATCGTGTTGTCGGCCAACCGGCCCTACGAAATGCTCGGCACCGGCGCCAACCAGACCATGGAGCAGCTGGGTTATTTCGGCACCCAGGTCCGCGCCACGATCAGCCTCGGGCTGGCCGAGGACGCTCCGGAGCGCATGGACGCGCTCAACGCGACCTGGCGGTCGGCCACCTGCCGCGTATTGGTCGCCGCGACCGGGGCACGCAGCGCCAACGCCGGCCCGGTCCATTTCGACATCCCGCTGCGCGAGCCGCTGGTGCCCGATCGTGATCTCGGACCCGCCCCGCAGGGCCGGCCAAACGGCAGGCCCTGGACGTACACCCCGGCGGTCAGCTTCGACCAGCCGCTGGACATCGACCTGAGCCTGGACACCGTCGTCATCGCCGGTCACGGCGCCGGCGAGCAACCGGCGTTGGCCGCGCTGCCGACCGTCGCCGAGCCCACTGCGCCGTCTCCGCCTTCTGGGTTCAACCCGCTACATCCGTTGGCGCTACCGCTGCTGCGCCCGCAGCAGGTGATCATGTTGGGCCGTCCCACCCTGCACCGACCGGTGTCAACGTTGCTGGCAGACCCGTCGGTGCCGGTCTATGCGCTGACCACCGGGCCGCGTTGGCCCGACGTGTCGGGCAATTCGCAGGCCACCGGCACCCGCGCCGTCACCACCGGCGAGCCGAACCCGGCCTGGTTGCGCCGCTGCACCGAACTCAACGGCCACGCGATCACCGCGGTGCGCGGGCAGCTCAAGGCCCACCCGCTGACCACCGGCCTGCACGTGGCCGCCGCCGTGGCCGAGGCGCTGCGCCCCGGCGACCAACTCGTGCTGGGCGCGTCCAACCCGGTGCGCGACGCGGCACTGGTGGGGCTGAATCCACACGGCATCAAGGTGCGCTCCAACCGCGGGGTCGCCGGCATCGACGGGACGGTGTCCACCGCGATCGGTGCGGCGCTCGCTCACGAGGGGTCCGGCCGCACCATCGCGCTGATCGGCGACCTGACCTTCGTGCACGACAGCTCCGGCCTACTGATCGGGCCGACGGAGCCCGTCCCGGCCGACTTGACCATCGTGGTGTCCAACGACAACGGCGGCGGCATCTTCGAATTGCTCGAGCAGG
The DNA here is from genome assembly GCA_963760095.1 of uncultured Actinomycetota bacterium. Classification (GTDB taxonomy): domain Bacteria; phylum Actinomycetota; class Actinomycetes; order Mycobacteriales; family Mycobacteriaceae; genus Mycobacterium. The sequence goes on from CAVXBT010000001.1 coordinate 637,135, forward strand.
GCGACCCGCGATTCTCCGAGGTGTCCGCCCGGGTGTTCGGTACCCCGCACGACGTCGATGTCGGCGCGTTGTGCCGCGCGTATCACATCGACAGCCGGCAGATCGAGGTCGATGAATTGGGTGCGGCCCTCGACGAGCCGGCCGCCGGACTGCGGGTGCTCGAGGTCAAGGCCGACCGATCCTCGCTGCGGCAGCTGCACGCCGCCATCAAGGCTGCCCTGTGAGCCGGCTGGCCAGTATCCTCACCGTGCTGAAAGCCTGGGCCCGCATCCTCATTCACGGGCGCAGCGGCGTCCTGCCCAACACCCGGCGGCATCGTATTGTGCGCTGGGCGCGGATCGGTGTCCTGATCCTGACCGGCCTGGTAACGCTGCAGTCGCTGCTGCTGGTAGCCGGCACCTGGCGCAATGACATTGCTATCCAACGCAATATGGGGGTCGCGGAGGCCGAGGTGCTCGACGCGGGCGAGCGCCGGTCCACCATCGAGTTCGTCACACCGGACCGGGTCACCTACCGGCCCGAGCTCGGCGTGCTCTATCCATCCGAATTAGCAACGGGGATGCGGATTTACGTCGAATACGACAAACGCAATCCCAACTTGGTTCGCGTGCAGCACCGTAACGCCAATCTGGCGATCATCCCGGCCGGGTCCATCGCGGTGGTCGGCTGGCTGATCGGCGCGGCAGCGCTGACCGGTCTGGCCTTGCTGGACAAGCGGCTGGACCGTCAACTGGCGAGTGTGTCGAGCCAGCCCGGATCGTGAGTATCGACAACGCTTTTGGTGTTCAGGTCGTAGACCGTCGGAGTGCCCGGGTGTTCCGGGTTCTCTTCGTTGAGACGCGCCTTGTTGGCGTCGTTGAGCGCGGCCGTATCGACCACGTTGTCGCCCGCCGCGATCCGGTCGGCCACCGAGAAGGGCACCCCGCTTTCGCGGGCCATCGCCGCGAGGTCGTCGTTGCTCGGGCCGTCGTGGCTCTGATGGCGGTAGAGGTCTTGCACGAAGGCTTGATACGCCGTCGGCGACGTCGTCGGGTCGGCCGCCAAGAACAGCGCATTGGTGGCGCGGGCGGACACGTCATTGTGATGTCTGTCATCGAGGAACGTCAGCCACCGATACGTGACCGCCAGCCGGCCGCCGGCCAGCTCGCCGGCCACCCGGTTGCCGTACGTCGACTCAAACTCCGCACAGTGCGGGCATTGCGGATCGCAGAAGATCTCCAATTGCACCGGGGCAGCGCCAGAACCGACCAGCACGCCGTCGTTGTCGCCGGTTCGTGGCACGTCGGCGCGTGCGCTACCGACGCCAAATACCGCCAACCACAACGTGGTCGCCGCCAATACGCGCAGGCAGGACCGCATCAACCAACCCCCTTGCGTCAGAGTTTGCACACCGTATCCCCCTCGGTAACCATATCGACAGGCGGTGCTGTCACCGTGGTGTTGTGCGAGTAGCGATTGTCGCCGAGTCCTTTCTCCCGCAGGTCAACGGCGTCAGCAACTCCGTGATCCGGGTGCTCGAGCACCTGCGTCGCTCCGGTCACGAAGCCCTCGTCATAGCGCCGGACACCCCGCCCGGCGAGCCTCCCGCCGATCGTGTCTACGACGGTATCCGGGTGCACCGGGTGCCGTCGCGGATGTTTCCGAGGTTGACCACGTTGCCGCTGGGCCTGCCGCTGCCGCGGATACTGCGGGTGCTGCGTGGGTTCGAGCCGGACGTGGTGCATCTGGCGTCGCCGGCACTGCTCGGCTATGGCGGGCTGCGCGCCGCCAAACGCCTCGGAGTTCCGACTGTCGCGGTGTACCAAACCGACGTCCCGGGATTCGCCGCGAGTTACGGCATCGGGATCACCACGCGGGCGGCCTGGGCGTGGTTCCGTCATTTGCACGGCATGGCCGACCGCACCTTGGCGCCGTCCAGCGCGACGATGGAATCCCTTAATGCCCAACGAATTCCGCGGGTCCATAAGTGGGCGCGCGGGGTCGACATCATGGGCTATGCGCCGTCGGCGCGCGACGAAGCGCTCAGGCAAAAATGGTCGCCGGACGGCAAACCGATCGTCGGCTTCGTCGGTCGGCTCGCGCCGGAAAAGCATGTCGAACGGCTCATCTCGCTGGCTGCGGGCGGCGCGGTGCAACTCGTCATCGTCGGTGACGGTGTCGACCGGGCCAAGCTCCAATCAGCCATGCCCACAGCGGTTTTCACCGGTGCGCTGTACGGCGAGGAACTCGCCGCCGCCTACGCCAGCATGGACGTCTTCGTGCACGCCGGCGAACACGAGACGTTCTGCCAGGTCGTGCAGGAAGCGCTGGCGTCCGGCCTGCCGGTGATAGCCCCCGACGCCGGTGGGCCACGCGACCTGGTGACACCGTGGCGCACCGGTTTGCTGTTGGGCGTCAAAGAATTCGAGGCGCAGCTGCCGGCCGCCGTGGCGCACCTGCTCGACGAACGCCCCCGCTACGCACTGGCTGCCCGCCGCAGTGTGCTCGAGCGCAGCTGGCCGGTCATCTGCGACGAGCTGCTGGGCCATTACGAGGCGGTGCTGTCGCCCGGTGCTGCGGCGCGTATCTCGCAGCGACGCCGTGCGCAGGGTGAGTGAGTTAGCCCTGCGCCAACTCCGCGACCGGCTGCCACTGTTCCCACGTGCGTAACCGGCTTTCGTAATCGGCCTTGGCGAGCTGCAACGGCGCTGTGCCGAAGAACACCCGCAGCGGCGGCTGCTCAGCGTCCACCACTTTGAGTAAGGCCGCCGCCGAGGCTTTCGGATCACCCGGTGCGGCCCACCGGTTCGTGCGTTCTGCGTCGGTGGCTGCATGCACATCGGCGTAGGCCGGTAGCGGTTCGGCGCGCCGCGACGACGAGCCGGACCAGTCGGTGTCGTAACCCGCCGGCTCGATCAGCGTGACGTGCACACCGAACGGCGCCACCTCCTGAGCCAGCGCCTGCGAGAACCCTTCCAACGCCCACTTCGAGGCGTGGTAGATGCCGACCAAGGGAAACGCCGTGATGCCGCCGATCGAGGACACCTGGATGATGTGGCCGCTGCCCTGTTCGCGCAGGTACGGCAACGCGGCCTGGGTGACCCACAGCGCTCCGAATACGTTCGTCTCGATCTGGTCGCGGGCGTCCTGCTCGGAGAGCTCCTCGATGAAGCCGAACTGGCCGTAGCCGGCGTTGTTGACGACTACGTCCAGCCGTCCGAAATGGTCGTGCGCATGCTTGACCGCGGCGAAGTCCGCCGCGCGGTCGGTGACATCCAACTGGATCGGCAGGATCGCGTCGCCGTAGGTGTCCACCAGATCGGCCAGCGACGCGGTATCGCGCGCCGTGGCCGCGACCTTGTCGCCCCGCTGCAGTGCAGCGATGGCCCATTCCCGTCCGAAGCCCCGCGAGGTACCGGTGATAAACCAAACTTTTTTGCTCACGCAGGCTTGTAACGCACACGTCGCCGGCTCATTCCCGGGCTCGCAGGTAGGTTCGACGGCATGAGCCGCGCGACGCTGGACAAGGATCCCCGTGAGGTGGCGTCGATGTTCGACGGCGTCGCCAGGCGTTACGACCTGACCAATACCGTGCTGTCGCTGGGCCAGGACCGGTACTGGCGTCGCGCCACCCGGCTGGCGCTGGGCATCGGGTCCGGGGAGAGGGTGCTGGATCTGGCCGCGGGTACCGCGGTGTCGACGGTCGAGTTGGCCACCTCCGGGGCGTGGTGCGTGGCGGCGGACTTCTCGGTCGGGATGCTCGGCGCCGGGCAGGCCCGCAAGGTGCCCAAGGTCGCCGCGGATGCCACCCGATTGCCGTTCGGCGACAACGTGTTCGACGCGGTCACCATCAGTTTCGGGCTACGCAACGTCGCCGAGCGCGATGTGGCGCTGCGCGAGATGGCCCGGGTCACGCGACCCGGCGGGCGGTTGGTGGTGTGCGAATTCTCCACGCCCACCAATGGGCTCTTCGCCACGGCCTATAAGGAGTACTTGATGAAGGCGTTGCCGCGGGTGGCGCGCACGGTATCGAGCAATCCGGACGCGTATGTCTATCTGGCCGAGTCGATTCGGGCCTGGCCCGACCAGGCCGCGTTGGCGCACCAGATTTCCGGCGCCGGCTGGTCGGCGGTGCGCTGGCGCAACCTCACCGGCGGCATCGTCGCGCTGCACGCCGCGTACAAGCCAGGCGAAAAGCCGCTCAGCTGAACGGCTTTCGCCGATCGATCAGCCGCGAGGCCAACCCGCCGCCGCGCCACGCGCGCGCCACCCAGTCGTTGTCGTCGTCGGTGACCAGGTTGCCCATGACGCGCACCGCGATGCCCATCAGCCGCGTCGAGCGCATCCCGAGTGGACCGGCCGCGGGTAAGAACCGCGGGTACGTCAGCAACAACCCGAGCCGACGCGCCACCGAAAACGAACGGCCATAGTGGGATTGCAGCAAGCTGGGCCATGCTCTGGAAAGGTCTGCAAGATCACCCGAACCCAGCAATTCGACGGCCAGCCGCCCGGTCTCCAGCCCGTAGTCGATGCCTTCGCCGTTGAGCGGGTTGACGCATCCCGCGGCGTCGCCGATCAGCATCCAGTTCCGCCCGGCCACCCCCGACACCGCGCCGCCCATCGGCAGCAGCGCCGACGACATCGCGCGCGGCTGGCCGCTGAATCCCCACTCTTCACGCCGCAGGTCGGTGTAATAGGACATCAGCGGCCGCAGCGCGAGGTCGGCCGGCCGTTTCGAGGTCGACAGCGCGCCCACGCCGATATTCACCTCGCCGTTGCCCAGCGGGAAGATCCAGCCGTAGCCGGGCAGTACCGCGCCGTCGGGGGAGCGCAGCTCCAAATGCGAAGTCAGCCAAGGCTCGTCACCGCGCGCCGTGGTCAGGTATCCACGGGCGGCAATCCCGTACACCGTCTCCTGGTGCCATCGCCGACCCAAGACGCGGCCCAGGGTGGAGCGGGCGCCGTCGGCGACGATCAGCTCGCGGCAGTCGACCTGCGTGCCGTCGGACAGCAACACCGAAACCACCCGTGCCGACGAGTCATGATGCACACCAACAGCTTTGACGCCGAGCCGCATGCGCGCGCCGGACTCCTCAGCGACTTTGCGAATCCGGTCGTCCAGTTCGACGCGGGCCACGGCGCTGCCGGTCGACGGGAATGACGGGCCGGGCCAGGCGACTTCCACCTCGCCGCCGAATCCGCTCATCCGCAAACCTCGATGCCGGATCCGGGCGTCCAGCCATTCGCCCAGCCCCAGCCGTTCCAGCTCGGCGACCGCGCGCGGCGTCAGCCCGTCACCGCAGGCCTTGTCGCGGGGAAAATTCGCCGCGTCGATGACCAGCACGTCGCGGCCGGCCCGGGCCGCCCAGGCGGCCGCCGCCGACCCCGCCGGTCCGGCGCCCACGACCACCACGTCGGCATGGGAGTCCATGCTCACCAGTATGTTGGTCGGGTGAGGACTCCGGCGACCGTGGTAGCGGGTGTGGACTTCGGTGATGCCGCGTTCGCGACCAATGTGCGCGACGGGGTGGCCCGCATCGAGCAACTGATGGAAACCGAGCTGCGCGGCTCAGATGACCTGATGACCGAGGCTGTGCTGCACCTGTTCGAGGCCGGTGGCAAACGATTCCGGCCCTTGTTTACGGTGCTGTCCGCCCAGCTGGGGCCGCGGCCGGACGCGGACGAGGTGACGATCGCCGGTGCGGTCATCGAGCTGGTGCATCTGGCGACGCTCTACCACGACGACGTGATGGACGAGGCGCAGGTGCGCCGCGGCGCACCCAGCGCCAACCTGCGGTGGGGCAACAACGTCGCGATCCTGGCCGGCGACTATCTCTTCGCCACGTCCTCGCGGCTGGTATCGCGGCTTGGCCCCGACGCGGTGCGGATCATCGCCGAGACGTTCGCCCAGCTGGTGACTGGCCAGATGCGCGAGACGAAGGGCGCCGCCGACGCAGCGGATCCGATCGCGCATTACCTCAAAGTGGTCCATGAGAAGACGGCCTGCCTGATCGGTGCGGCCGGCCGGTTCGGTGCGATGTTCGCCGGCGCCGACGAGAACCAAGTCGGGCGCCTGAGCCGCCTGGGTGACATCGTCGGCACGGCCTTTCAGATCTCCGACGACATCATCGACATCGACAGTGACCCCGAGGAGTCCGGCAAGTTGCCCGGCACGGACCTGCGCGAAGGCGTGCACACGCTGCCGGTGCTCTACGCATTGCGTGACAGCGGGCCCGACGCTGATCGGCTGCGCGAACTGCTGGCCGGGCCGGTCGAGGATGACGCCGCGCTCACCGAAGCCCTGGCGCTGTTGCGGGCTTCGGCGGGCATGGCGAAGGCCAAGGACACGGTGGCGCGGTACGCGACGCAGGCGCGCGAGGAGCTGGCCGCGCTGCCGGCGGGCCAGGGACGACAGGCGCTGGCCGCCCTCGTCGACTACACGATCCACCGACACGGCTAGGTTTCCGGAACTCGGCCGGTCCTTCTCAGCGTTAAATGTGAAGCACCCGGCTGGTCGTAGGAGGAAATTGATGACCTGGCACCCGCACCACAACACGTTCAAGACGTTCGTATTGCTGTTTGGCATGTCGGCGCTGATCGTGTTCGTCGGCAGGTTGTTCGGCCCTGGGGTTATGTGGGTTGCGGTGTTGTTCGCCGTCGGGATGAACGTCTACACCTACTTCAACAGCGACAAGCTGGCGCTGCGGGCGATGCATGCGCAGCCAGTGTCAGAGCTGCAGGCGCCGGCGATGTACCGCATCGTGCGTGAGCTGGCCACCGCAGCCCATCAGCCGATGCCGCGGCTCTTCGTCAGCGACACCGCGGCGCCCAATGCCTTCGCCACCGGCCGCAATCCGCGCAACGCCGCGGTGTGCTGTACCACCGGGATTCTCAACATCCTCGACGAGCGCGAGCTGCGCGCGGTGCTGGGACACGAGCTGTCGCACGTCTACAACCGCGACATCCTGATCTCTTGCGTGGCCGGCGCGCTGGCGTCGGTGATCACGGCGCTGGCCAACATGGCGATGTTCGCCGGAATGTTCGGTGGCAACAATCGCGAAGGCGGCAATCCCTTTGCGCTGCTGTTCGTCTCGATGCTGGGCCCGATCGCGGCGACCGTGGTACGGATGGCCGTGTCCCGATCGCGGGAGTATCAGGCCGACGAGTCCGGCGCGATGCTGACCGGCGACCCGTTGGCGCTGGCCTCCGCGCTGCGCAAGATCTCCGGTGGTGTGCAGGCGGCGCCGCTTCCCCCTGAGCCGCAGCTGGCCGCCCAGGCGCATCTGATGATCGCCAGCCCGTTCCGTGCCGGCGAGCGGATCGGGTCGATGTTCTCGACGCACCCGCCGATGGCCGACCGCATTCGCCGGCTCGAGGAAATGGCCGGCCGCTAGTTCCACAGGTTGGTAGGTCACACGAGCCTCATAAGTCTCCACAAGTCGACCATGTGGTGGCTTTTCGATTCGGGGGCGCATGCGATATCACCGCAGCATGAATCGTTATACGTACCGCGCCGAATGGTCAGCTGAATACGGCGAATACGTCGGCCGTTGCATCGAGTTGCCGTGGCTGTCGCAGTGGGCGCCGACGATGCAAAAAGCGATCGCCACCGTCGAGCATGCCGTCGACGAATACATCGCCGAACGGGAGGGAGACGTGCCCCCGCCGCTCACCGAACGGCAATTCAGTGGCAAGTTCCTTGTCAGGACCTCGCCGGCGCTGCATGCCCGCCTGACCGTCGAGGCCGCCGAACAGAACGTGTCGATGAATCAATGGGTGGTGCAGAAGCTGGCGGACCGCCCGCCGATCGGTCTGTTCGACCTCTGATATCGCATATGGCCCTGTTTCCACAACAGGTCTGCCCCGGAGTCTTCGTTGCAGTTGAGGTTAATGTGATTGCGGGGACTCAGAAGCCCGAACCGTGGACCTCGTGTCCGGGTGTCTCGGCTGCCAGTCCGCGGTAGGCGTCTTCGACGGTGCAGCCGTGGTTGATCACGCTGTCGACTTCGCGCGCGATGGGCATGTTCAACCCGTATTTGTCGGCGAACTCCATGATGACGCTGGCAGCCTTGACGCCCTCGGCGACTTGGTTCATCGACGAGATGATCTCGTCGATGGGCTTGCCCGCACCGAGCTGCTCGCCGACGTGGCGATTCCGGCTGCGTTGGCTGGTGCAGGTGACGATCAGATCACCCATGCCGGCCAGCCCGGCGAAGGTGTCGCGCTGACCGCCCATCGCCTCGCCCAGCTTCGACATCTCGCGCACCGAGCGGGCGATCACCATCGCCCTGGTGTTCTCGCCGATTCCCAGCGAATAGCCCATCCCGACCGCGATCGCATAGACGTTCTTCAGCGCGCCGGCAATCTCAACGCCGAGCACATCGTCGATGGTGTAAACGCGGAAGCGCTGGGTGCGAAACAGCTGCGCAATCTGCGCGGCCTGATGCTGGTCGGGCATCGCCAGTACCGCTGCGGCCGCATAGCCTTCGGCGACCTCGCGGGCGATATTGGGCCCGGCCAGGATTCCGGCGGGGTGCCCTGGCAGCACCTCGTCGACGATCTGCGACATCCGCATGTTGGTGCCTTGTTCGAGGCCCTTGACCAACGACACCACCGGTACCCACGGCCGCAATTCCGCCGCCAACTCGGTGAGCACATCCCGAAACCCGTGCGATGGCACGCCCATCACAACGACATCGGCGGCGTGTGCCGCCTCGGCGAAGTCGGTGGTGGCGCGCAGGCTTTCGCTCAGGTCGACGTCTTTACCCAGATAGCTGGTGTTGCGGTGGTTCTCGTTGATGTCCTTGGCGGTCTCTTTCGAGCGCACCCATTGCAGCGTCGGCGCGCGGCGCGCGCAGATGGACGCGACAGTGGATCCCCAGGAACCGCCGCCCAAAACAACGACCTTTGGTTCGCGCGTAGCAGCCATGGCGACCAGAGTATTGCCGCTGCCCGATCTTTACCGGCGGTTGGTCAGAACAGGCGCCCGGCCGAACACCATGGCCTCTTTGACCCGGTCGAACCGGTAGTCGATGGCGTCGGCGAAGTAATTCTGTCGAACATTCCACGGCCGCTTGATGCCGGATTTCGGCAGCGCGTGCGGCGCGCGCAGCACGTAGCCGGCTTGGATGTCCCAGGCCGGCTTTTCCGGCATCGGCTCACCGTCCAGATGCGGGTAGGCGTGGGTGTAGCCGTGAGACTTCATGTGAGCCAGCAGCTTTGCCGTCGCACGGGCGGTCATGTCGGCGCGCAGCGTCCACGAGGCGTTGGTGTACCCGACGCACCAGAACAGATTGGGCACGTCCTCCAGCATGTGGGCCTTGTAGACGAACCGGTCCTGTGGCTTGATCTCGGCGCCGTCGATGGACACCGTCACACCGCCCAGTGCCTGCAGTTGCAGGCCGGTGGCGGTGACGACGACGTCGGCGTCCAGATGCTTGCCGGACGTCAAAACGATGCCGGTGGAATCGAAATGGTCGACGTGGTCGGTGACCACGTCGGCACGGCCGTCGCCGATGGCGACGTAGAGATCGGCATCGGGTATCAAGCACAGCCGCTGATCCCACGGGTTGTAGCGCGGCTTGAAATGGGTGTCGACGTCGTAGCCCTCGGGCAGGTTGCGCACCGCGACCCGGCGGATCAACCACTTCACGAAGCCTGGTGTCTTGCGGGCCAGGAACCAGATAGCGCCTTCAAGCAACGCATTGCGTTGTCGGATAATTGAGTGAGCGGCGCCGCGCGGCAACACTTTACGCAGCAAATCCGTCGACGCGCTGTATTTGGACCCCGAGAACAGGTAAGTGGGTGAGCGCTGCAGCATGGTGACCTTGGCGGCCGTCTCTGCCAGCGACGGGATCAGCGACATCGCGGTGGCGCCGCTGCCGATGACCACCATCTCCTTGCCGCGGTAGTCGAGGTCCTCGGGCCAATGCTGCGGATGAACGACGGTGCCGTCGAACTCGTCGATGCCGGGGAAGTCCGGGGTGTAGCCCTCGTCGTAGTTGTAGTAACCGGACCCGAAGAACACGAAGCGGCCGCGGTAGGTCGCGCCGGCTTTCCCTTCTTCGTCGGCGGTCACCGTCCAGGTGTCGGTCGACGAGTCCCAGTCCGCCGAACGGACACGGGTGTTGAACCGGATGTGTTGGTCGATGCCGTACTTGTGCGCAGTGGCGTTGAGGTATTCACGGATGTCCGCCCCATCGGCCACCCCTTCTTTTCGGGTCCACGGCTCGAAAGGGAAGCACAGGGTGTAGATGCTGCTGTCGGAGCGCACGCCCGGATAGCGGAACAAGTCCCAGGTGCCGCCGATCTGCTCGCGCCGCTCCAGGATCACGTAGCTGGTTTCCGGGTTGCGCTCGGTGATGCGGTAGGCCGCGCCCAGACCCGAAATGCCCGCCCCGATGATGACGACGTCGACGTCTGTCACATCTTGGGGGGTCACGCTCATCACGAACCTCGCTTCTCACCGCGGCAATGGGGTGCTGAACACCAGATTAGGCATCCACCGATTGATATCGCGAGGGTGGGCACTGATCACGAGGTCGCGAGGAGGGGTCCTGGACGAAAGCCCTGCACGAATCGCACGCTGCTAGCGATAGTTGACGAATTGCAGCGCCACGTCGAGGTCGGCCTTCTTCAGCATCGCGATGACCTCCTGCAGGTCGTCGCGCTTTTTGCTCGTCACACGAACCTCTTCGCCCTGGATCTGCGTCTTGACGGTCTTGGGGCCCTCGTCGCGGATCAGCTTGGTGATCTTCTTCGCGTTCTCACTGCTGATGCCCTCTTTGAGGGTGCCGGTGACCTTGAACGTCTTGCCGGAGGCCTGCGGCTCGCCGGCGTCGAAGGACTTGAGGCTGATGTCGCGGCGGATCAGCTTCTCCTTGAAAACGTCGACGGCGGCCTTGACCCGCTCCTCGGTGGAGCTGGTCAGCTCGATCGCTTCGTCGCCCTTCCAGGCGATCTTGGTGTCGGTGCCGCGGAAGTCGAACCGGGTGCCGAGCTCCTTGGCGGCCTGGTTGAGGGCGTTGTCGACCTCTTGCCGGTCGAGCTTGCTCACGACGTCGAACGATGAATCCGCCATTGGATGCGTCCCTTCCATCGATGTTGGCCATTTGTTATCCGAGTACATCTTCGTTGTATCCTGCTACACGCACCACGGCAGATTGCCCGAGCGGCCAATGGGAGCGGACTGTAAATCCGTCGGCTAACGCCTACCCAGGTTCGAATCCTGGATCTGCCACCGAGGTCAGAGGCTATTCCCCGGCGCTGACAACAACGTTCAGCGTCGGGATCGTCCGCAGAGCGTCCGACCGGATGGCACCGACCGGCATGACGACTGGACGATTACCCAGACGGTGACGCCACGACGTCGCCAACTGCCGGATAGTAAATGTTCAGCGCGACAAATGTGCTGCCGACGAAGAAATCACCGGAGGCAAAATCGGCTTTGACGTTGCCGTCGAATACGCTGGCATAGATTCTGAGGCCTGCATCGATGACGATCAGTTCGCCCGGTCGCACGATTGCGTTCTGATAGATCGGCTCGTATCCCGTGAATAGGTTTTTCGAATTGTCGCCGTCGAAGATCCAGGTCGAGTCGGCCACGAGATCCAACGCAGTCAATTCCTGTCCCCCCTGGGGCGGTGGATTGTCGGATGTGAAGATTTCCACCCTCGGGAACAGCATGATCTCGGACCGTCCGTTCACAATCACCCCGCCGTCGGCGTGAGCTGAACAATGGCCGCTGAGATTGATCAGTGCCGTGGCTGAGACCACGGCAGGCGAATCCTGGTAGGGGTTCCGCCAGAAGTACAGAAAGTGAACGGCTCCGCCCGTCGACATCGTGATGGCGCTGTCGAACGGGCCGACGGACTGAGATGCTTCGAATCGGATCTTCGCCTGGCTGTTGTGTTGTTCGATGTTGGTTGATTGCACGCTGATATCGGGGCCCGCCCAGATGTCGAACGGAGTGTCGAGGATCTCGAAGGCCGTCTGCGCCGGTCGCGTGGCAACGACGCTGCCGAGCAAGGAGAGCCGATCAGTGGCTAAGCGGTGCAAGGCATTTGATCGCTCCGCTGACTGTGCGACTGCGTCGTCATGAAGCTCATCGAGCTGCCGCTTGTTGACCTTTCGGCTCGCAGCTTGTGCTGCTTGCACTGCTGAGACGTCGAAGCCGGTCTGCTCTAGTTGCTTGTTGACCAGCCTGCCGATGCCGCCATCTTGCGGTAACGACGTGCCCCGTGCGGGGTAATCGTTCTCTGTCTCTCTGGCAACGACCAGAGCCTTCGCGGCCGCCAAGGCCTCACGAACATGTGGTGAATCAATATCGACCTGTTGATCGACAGTTTTGATTGAGCCCATCATCTACCGCCCGGAAGAATTGATGAATACCAGCCCGTGCTGGCTGATCAGAAACTCTAATGCCAATTACTGAGTTTGGGAACACTGCGAATTCCAAGTGAATTGTCACGATTCTTACTCAAGACGTCCCCGGGCGATCCGTTGTGCCGCGCTTCCCTGCCCCGAACGCCGTTTGCGCACCGTCGTGTGCATCATCAACGGACGGGCCGAACTTCGTCCGCTGCAGTCTCGACTTTGGCGGTGACGCGGGTGCCCCGTCCAGGCGCGGTGTCAATCACTAGGTTTCCGCCGATGGCTGACACGCGGTCGGTCATATTCGTGAGCCCGGTGCCGATGGTTGCGGGCTCGAATCCGCGGCCGGTGTCGCTGATCGTGAGGGTAAGTGCCCGCGCGTCGGCATGGGCGGTGATCGTGACGACCGTGCCGGGGCCGCCGTGCTTGGCGGCATTCTGCAGCGCTTCGCTGCAGCAGAAATAAAGGGCGGCTTCGATCGGAGCGGGGTAGCGCTCCAGGTCCTGCAGGTTGAGTTGGATCGGGACCGGGGCGTTCGCGGCGACCGCCGGCAAGGCTCGGGCCAGACCACCGCTGACCAGTGACGGAGGGTAAATGCCGTGAGCGAGCCTGCGGATCTCGGCGATCGCGGTGTCAACCAGCCCGGACGCCTCGGTGAGCAGCGGCTGATATTTGCCTTGTCCAGCGGCGCGGGCGAGTTGGATGAGCACCGCCAGAGCGACGAGGTGTTGTTGGGCGCCGTCGTGCAGGTCGCGTTCGAGGCGGCGCCGTTCCTCGTCAGCGGCCGTGATCAACCGACTACGCGACGCCTCGACTTCGGCGGCGCGCTCGGCGAGTAACTGCTCCGACACAGCCAGCGCGGCGGCGTTGTTCCACGCAATCACCAGGATGTGAAAGGCATTCATCGGCAGTGCTATGACGATGAATGCGTTCTCGATCCAGCGCGGCGGTTGCCCGGGCAACTGTGCGAAATGCTCAAAACGGGCCACCGCGGCCAGAGCCAATACGCAGCCAGCAGTGATCACGGCGAAAGCCAGGCCTCGCTGCCAATGGATGTAGGGCTGGGCGAAAACGACAGGTACCAGCGCCGCGAGCACCATCGCCGGCAGCAGGTTCGGTGCGATGAAAGTAATGAGAAAAACGGCGGCCCAGTTACCGATACAAGCCAGCGTGATCGATTGCTGATGTCTACCGCTACGCGCCAAGGGCAGCGCGACCGCCAGCACGACGCATTGAGCGGTGCATATCGCGGCGATGGCCAGAAACCAAGGGGAGCGCAGCAGGCACAGGTATTCCCACAGCGGCAGCAAGACGCCGGCACCGAAGTACATGGCCAGGTGACCAGCGAGGAACAGCTGAAAGCGTTCCACCGTGAAGCGGTGGACGAGGTCGTGGCCCAATAAAGACGAAGATCGGACAGCCGCGACCAAGAGCACCTTCGGCACCCGCCAGTAGGGCACCGAATGGGTCGCCGCAATGGGGCTAGCGGGGCTCAGTGTGTCGCTCGCCATATTCGCGTCAGCAGATTTGGACTCAGATGTTCCTTCTGCAAGTAGGCCGCGGCCCCGCAATCTGCGGCTTCTGGGGGAAGGTCCGCCACGTCGTAAGTTGACGTCAACAGGACGATCAATTCTGGATGTGCGGCACGGATTCGCCGGGTGGCTTCGATGCCACCCATTCCCGGCATGTGAATGTCCATCAACACCATCCCAGTGCTCCCGTCCGGAATGAGTTCGATTGCGGATTCACCGGTCTCGCAATCGCCGGCCAGTGCGAAATCCTCGGTGGCAGCCACGGTGGCGACTGTAGCGAGTCGGAAACTGGCCTGGTCGTCGACGACCCACACCCGCACCCGCGCGTCCGCCATCTTCGGATGATGCGGCGGGAATTTGTGGCACACGATGGTGTACACACCACAGTTTTCATCGTGTGCACATCACATCTCGAGTGCGGGGCTGTGGTCGTCGAGAAACATCAGCACAGCCTTGACCCGCCGATCGACGGAGTCGTCGATGCTCAAGCCGAGCTTGGCAAAGATGGAGTTAATATGCTTTTCCACCGCCCGCTGAGTCAGGACGAGTCGTTGCGCCACCGTGCGGTTGCTGTGCCCGGTTGCCAGTTCGGCGAGTACCTCGCGTTCTCGGGGTGTCAACCGGCTAAGCGTCGCAGCAGAACTCGGCTGTGCGAGCAGTGCCTCTACCACCAGCGGATCGAGCACCGTCCCACCCGCGGCGACTTGGTGCACCGCCTCGCTGAGCTGGTCGAAACGTGAAACTCGTTCCTTCAGTAGATAACCGCGGGCCGCCGTACCGCCGTCCAGCAAACCCGTCACGAATCGTGGATCCGCATACTGCGACAAGACGATCACCCCGATACCCGGATGCGCCGTCCGCATCCACTGGGCCAAGCGAATGCCCTCAGCGGTCCCCGTTGGTGGCATCCGCACATCGGTGAACAGCAGCGTCGGACAATGCTTTTCGATGAGTTCGACGGCGGAGTCGTAATCCTCGGCGATGCCAACGACGGTCACATCCGCATCCATGGATAATGCCCGGTGAACGCTGTCGCGCACCAAGAGGTTATCTTCGGCGATGACGACCGAAATTGGACCACTCACCGTGCTGCCGTCCCTCCTCCATCGTTGAGAAAATCAATCGATATCGCCATCGACGCCGTTGATCTTGATTGTTAGAAGTGTTCGCGGATGTGTGCCGGGCCGCTAGAGTAGTGGGCTACTCGACTCCATGACGGCGCCAAGGTTTCCTGGCGCACGCCGGTCGGTCCGCAGCGCGGTCGGCGGCACTGATGCAGACACCCGGGGGTACACACCACCACAGATGTGGTGTGCGCTCTCTTTTCGCCGACTTGTCGTCGGATAACACTCGATACCTATCCGAGCATTCTGCCAACGGCGGCAAGCAAACACGGCAAGGAGGCGAAATGCACCAATCGACAAAGACATCCGCGATGACACGCGATGTCGTTCAAATCGCCACACCGACAACGGTGAAGGAGGATACGTCTCCTGCGCCCGTCTTCATCACCGAGCAAGAGGTGTTGTTCGGCACCCGAGCGGCCGTGTCGTCGCGAATGGCGTCGATCCCTCGCCGGCTGATCGATACGATGCGCGTTGCCGTCGCCGCACTGCAGCCGCCGCCGCCGCGACACTATCCGAGGGACCGCGGTTACTTCGAGCGATCGCGGATGGCTCGCGAAATGGACCGGCTGTGAAGACCTCCAGAAGGCTGTCTTGATGAAGCGGTTTGAAGAGATCGTGCGGGCGGTGTAACGACTCTCGACAAGTTGTTTACTCGCTTGGCCTAAGGCTGGTCATCGGGGCATCCGCGGCATGGTTTTTCTACCTGCTGCGCCGCCGGCGAAGCAGGTGGACTTGCTACGCGCCGCCGCCGTCTCCGACAAGAAGCGGCCGAGCTGGCAGAGCTTCTCGAAGCCGCTAAAAGCACAGCGCATTGATCACCAGGTTGCGACGTTTGCTGCGTGCCTCACATCGCGGCCTCCGGTCGGACGACGTCGCCGCCCGACAACGCACCTTTCGCCAACGCGGCCCCGGGAGCGACTCTGAACCGCTTCGCCGCGCTCACGGGCTGACCGGTCCGTCGGCCCACTAGGCGTTCCAGCCGGCGCTGTTTGCAACACAGAGTCGGCATACCCATACCTGTGTGACCCCCGTCACCTGCAGAAACACGTAGTGCACTACCCGTGCGCCCGGACCGTCGACGCCACCATGATTCTCGCGTTGGGACGACCACGCCGTTCCCATAGCACCGAAAGGAAGCTCATGCTGCAAGCAGTCGCAAGGCTGGCGATCGAAGGCCCGCGGCGGATCATCGCGGCGGCGTTGATCATCCTGTTCGGCGCAGCCATCTTTGGTCTGCCGGTTGTCAAGAGTTTGCCCGCCGGCGGCTTCCGGGATCCGACCTCGCAATCGTGGCATGCGTCACAAGTGCTATCGCATCAGTTCGGTCGCGGCGACATGCAACTTGTCATCACCGTCACGTCGGATCTCGCCGCGTATAGGGCAGCGGCAGGCACCGGGCTGGTCACGTGGCTGCGCAGCTTCCCCTTCGTCGCCGGTGTGGAGTCGGCATGGACAGCACCCCCGCAGGCGGCATCGGCGTTAATGAGCAAGGACGGCAAAACTGCGCTGGTGGTCGCTGGTATCAGCGGAGGCGAGGTTGGGGCGCAGAAGCACGCTGCGACCTTGGCCGCTTCGGTGCCCCACTTCAACGGCGTGACTATCACCGTCGGCGGAGAGGTGATGGGCTATGTCCAGATCACCGACCAAACCCAACACGACCTGGTGGTCATGGAGGCGGTCTCCTTTCCGCTGATATTCCTGGCGTTGATATGGGTGTTCGGCGGGCTTCTGGCGGCCGCGCTGCCGCTGGCAGTCGGAGTTTTGGCGATCGTCGGTTCGATGGCGGTGCTGCGCGCGATCTCTTATGCCACCGACGTGTCGGTGTTCGCGTTGAACCTGACTCTCGCAATGGGATTGGCCTTGTCGGTCGACTACACACTGCTGATCATCAGTCGATACCGCGACGAGGTGGCCGCCGGCGCGGCCCGTGACGAGGCGCTGGTGCGCACCATGGTCACCGCCGGCCGGACGGTGCTGTTCTCGGCGATCACGGTCGCGCTCTCGATGGTCGCGATGGCGCTGTTCCCGATGTACTTCCTCAAGTCGTTCGCCTATGCCGGGGTCGCAGTGGTCGCCTTCGCCGCCTTCACCGCGGTGGCAGTAACACCGGCCGCCATCGTGCTGCTCGGCAGCAGGCTCGATGCGCTCGACGTGCGCCACGCGATCCGGCGAATGCTGGCCAGGCCAAACCCAATACTGCAACAGGTCGAGCAGACAGGTTGGTATAGCTGGTCGAAATTCGTTATCCAGCATGCAATTCCGGCTGGTGTTCTGGTGGCGGCCCTGCTCCTTGTGCTAGGTGGTCCGCTCCTCGGCATTAGGTGGGGCTTTCCCGACGACCGGGTGCTCCCAGGCTCTTTCTCCGTGCGTCAACTAGGTGACGAGGTGCGCTCGGGCTTTGCGGTAGATCCCCAAAACGATGTGTTCGTGGTGATTCCTCACGTCACGGGCGTACCGGAGGCCGAACTGGACAGCTATGCCGCCGACCTATCCAGGGTGCCCGATGTGGTGGCCGTGTCCTCACCGGGAGGCGCATACGTAGACGGTCGCGCCGCCGGGCCGCCCGTGGCCGCAAGCGGATTGAGCCACGGCAGCACGTTCTTCACCGTCAGCACCAATGTGCCGCTGTTCTCCAAGGCCTCGCAAACCCAACTGGACCGGCTGCACGCGGTCGCACCCCCCGGCGGCCGAGATGTCGAGTTCACCGGTAGAGCCCAGATCAGCCAAGACAGCTCCACCGCCGTCACCGCACGGGTGCCTGTGGTGCTGTCGATCATCGCTGCCATCACTTTCGTGCTGCTGTACCTGTTCACCGGCAGCCTCGTGCTGCCAGCGAAGGCGCTGGCATTGAATGTGTTGTCGTTAAGCGCCGCGTTCGGCGCACTCGTCTGGATCTTCCAGGATGGTCACCTCAGCGCGTTCGGCACCACCGCCACCGGCACGCTGGTGGCCAATATCCCGGTGTTGTTGTTCTGCATGGCTTTCGGGCTCTCGATGGACTACGAGGTGTTCTTGATCGCCCGGATCCGCGAATACTGGGACAAGTCCGCGAAGACCCGGACCGACAACGACGAAAGCGTCGCGTTGGGCGTGGCCCGCACCGGCCGGGTGGTCACCGCCGCAGCGATGCTGATGGTGATCTCGTTCAGCGCGTTGATCTCGGCCCAGGTTTCGTTCATGCGGATGTTCGGCCTCGGGGTGTCGCTGGCCGTGCTGGTTGACGCGACCCTGGTCCGGATGGTGCTGATGCCGGCATTCATGCACGTGCTAGGCCGCGTCAACTGGTGGGCGCCCCCACCCCTGGTCCGACTGCATCAGCGGATCGGCATCAGCGAAGCCGGCGACCGAGACCGGACGATCGTGCCGGCCGTTATCAATTATTCGCACCCATCTGAGCTGAAAGGTGGGCAAATGAGTGCCACCTACTAACTAACCACCATGAAGATAGCCCAAACCATTTATCAAAGGAGTGAAACAATGTCAAGTTCAGCAGCGTTACCGCCCACCGCTATAAGCCGCCAAGATGTCGAAGATGCGGTCATCCGGGAGTTCCGATTTGCTGCCGGGAAGCACGCTCCCGGCAGCGTCTCCCTGGCGTCGGATTATCGGAAAGACTTAGGAATCAACTCGATGGGCTTCACATCGGCGATTAGCTTACTGGAGAAGAGGCTCGGGATCAGCCTTCTGGAACATCTCGAACAACTCAGCATGTCTACCAAGCTAAGCGACGTCGCGTCCACTGTCGTCTATGCGGTCAAACGCGCCAAAAGTTGAGACCCTCTGGACATCGCCGCCGGCAACTGATACCCGCCGACGGCGACACCAGATAAACAATGATGCGCCACTGCAACGATTTAGGAGAAGTAATGTTGGACAACGCTGTGATCACCGGAGCAACCGGGTTCGTGGGCAGCCACTTCGTACTGAATTTCGTAGGCACGAGAATTCGGCATGCTTATGTTCTTGTACGTGGCGAATCGGATGAAGTCAGGAGGGCCAAACTAACGCTCGCGCTTGAAGAAGCAAATAATTCGTATGCTCGCCGGCAGCCTCTGAATGACATTTTGGCTCGCCTCACGATTGTCGAATGCGACATCCGGTCTCCGCTGGGTGGAATTTCCGAAGAGTGGTTGGACACTTTGGAGCGAGCGCAGCCGGAGGAGCTTTGGCACTTTGCTGCATCCTTGAACTTTGAGGACCGAAGATCTGAGGAGATAGCTGCCACAAATCTAGACGGAGTTCGACAGATACTGGGAATAGCGACACGTCTCGGCATCAATCGATTGCTGCACTGCTCTACTGCTTATACCTGCGGTACACATACCGGGATTGTGCAGGCTGTGCGGCATCCAGAGGACGGGCCGTTTTCAAATCAGTACGAGAGGACCAAGTGCGCGGCCGAGGAGTTCTTGCTGGACGAATGCCCTAAAGTCGGCGTAAAACTGACGATCTTGAGGCCCAGCGTCGTCGTCGGGAATTCGGAGACCCATCTACCTGGCGGAAGCACAACCGGCCTTTACGGGCTCCTCCGAGAGCTTCACCAGGTTAGCCATCTACTGAAGAAGTCAGCATCGGCGGTACGCGTGTACGCGCTCGAGCGGGCTTGCATAAACTTTATCCCGGTAGATGTAGTGATGTCGCAGATCGAGTCCCTGCTAAGTAATGGAGATTACGAAGGTATATGCCACCTAGTTGCGAAGGGCGGCCATACTAACGGCGAGATGCTGTCGCTAATACAAGGTGCGTTGGACATCGAGTCCTGCATGCGTATCGTGCCGACGCCGGTAACTGAAAGCACGTCTCTCGAGAAGTTGTTGGACCATCGAGTCGACTTCTACAAAAGCTATTTCCGCGCTGATCGGACTTTCGCTCCGTCGGACGTGGGTGAATATACTCTGTCGCTTGCTGACATGCGCAGCTTTATTCACGAAGGCATTCGATCGTTGAACCGCGCCAACGTCGTGAGCGGCTTTGACTTCGAAACCCTGACGACCTCGGACGGGGCCCAACTGAGTGTCTACTCAGCCGGTTTGGAAGATCGACCGGTCGCCCTGATCTGCAACGCTGTAGGAATGCCGCTCGACTTCGTTCGGCCAATTGCGAAACGCCTAGCGACAACGTGCCGGGTAATTACCTGGGATTCGCGCGGGCTTCCGAGCGCGTGCGATGGCCGCGAAGGCTTGGATTACGGTGTGGACCGGCAAGTTGCAGATGCAATCGAGGTATTGGAACATTTCGATGTCGATACCGCTGTCATCCTCGGCTGGTGTGCGGGTGCGCGACTCGCACTCGAGGTTGCATCGGCGTGGGATGGCGCTACGGCAGGCCTGGTCCTGATGAATGGCGCCTACCACTTGGAGCCCTCGGAATATACGGTACTCGAGCGCAATATGGCAACGAGCATGCCAATTATCGCTTCAAATCGTAGATACGCGGATACATATCATCGTGCAATCTTCGGTAAACAGGGTGGTGATGACCGGTCTGCCGGGGTTTCCGAGGTACGTGCACGCTCGACCGGTGATCTAATCGAGTCGGCTTATTCGGCTAATGCAGACGACATTCACCTCGCTAGTCTGCCGTTCGAGTCCGCGGAGAACCTTTACATCTATGCATCTCTGCTGACGGCGTTTATCGAGTCACCGCTGCAGCTGTCCGATCTGCCCGATGTCCCCGCTCTGTTGATGACTTGCGCGGGTGACCTCACGGCGAACCCAACTGCATCGCGCCGACTTGCACTAGCGATGCGTAGGGCACGACTGGAGTTCTTCCCGCGGGGTGACCATTTCTCGCTGTACTGGCAAGGTGAATTCGTTGACACGCTTGCAGGCTTTGTCGAGGAGGTTAATGGCGCTCCGCAAGCAATTGCTGCACCGGCGAATGCTTGCGATGAGCCGAAACCGGCTCTGATGCAATCGGTCTGGTAGGTCGTCTGAGCGATCACGGATGGCTCGCGACATGGACCGGCTGTGAATTTCAGCTACCAGCCCTGGCCATGACCGAATCGGGAGCCGCCCAGTCGGTGGACACCTTGCGATGTTTGATCAGCCAGGTGTCACCGGCCGGCACCAACGTGTCGCGGTAGCGGCCGATATGGTCGAGGCCGATGTGGGTCACGACGGCGAAATATGATGACACCTGTGCGCGGTCTCGGGTTAATTCGGTGAAGAGCATGTTGGCGACGTTGTGTCGCACGATCGGCTTGACGTCGGCGCTGACGGCGACCTTCCCGGTGACACTGCCAAGGAACGCAACGATCTCGGATCGCCCGCACAGCGGCTCGAAGCCGCGGATCTCCAGAACGCCGTCGGCGCAGAAGGTTTCCGCAAGATCGTCGAGCCGGCCGGCGTCGCCTGACCAGTTGTACCGCGCGAGCGTGTCACGGATGTGCTCACGGGCGGCGAGTTCCCACATCTGCACTGTCAAAACTTATCCGGACCCGAGCTGCGGTCACGCGACGGACGCCGATTGTTTGCCATTTAGCCACCAGAGGGCGGGCCGGGTCTGCGAACCTTAGTTCGACGCACCGTGGAAGGGGCCGTCATGACAGAACACTTGCGTGCTTACAACAGCCTGTGGCAGGTCCGCAGCGACTCCTGGTGCCGATTGGAGGAGGCCGCTGACCGGCTGACCCGCCCGGACACCGCGGGAGCGCTGAAAGAGAAATGTCTGGCAGCCTGCCAGGACTTGCTGAATCGCTTGAGCTCACTGGAGCCCTACTGGGCCTACCCGGGTTCACCGCAATTCGCCCGAGTGCAAAGACTTTTCGCCGCAGGCAGCTACGACAAGTTCGCGCAGGCGGTCGGGCGGCTCAACCGGGCGCTGACCACGGAGTCGTACCGCTCCGGAGACGTGGAGAACGCCGGCGCCGACGAGCTGGACATGTTTCCGGCGGATCCGCGTCAGCTGGAGCGTCAGACAGAAGCGGAGCGCGACCGCCCGTATTTCGAAGTGCTCGTCGTCGAAAAGATGACCGAAGCGCAGGAGCATGCGCTGCGCAACGAGGTCCGCAAATGGCGACGCCCGGACGACGAGTTCGTCTACGAACTTGTGGTGGTGGCCAGTGGCGACGAGGCCCTCATCGCGGCGCGGCTCAACGTGAACCTGCAGGCCGTGGTGGTCCGTCGGCGCTTTTCGCACCAATCGACGCGGGATCTGTCATCCCTGTCGGAGTTCGTCGACACCGGGGTGTCGGACGAGTTGGCGGACCACTACTCGCCCGAAGAGCGCGCACAGATCCTCGCCACGTCGATGGCGAAGTTGCGACCCGAGCTTGACCTCTACTTAATGACCGAGATCGAGGTGGAGGACATCGCCGGGCGGCTGGGCCAGTACTTCCGCAGGGTGTTCCACGCTCGGGAAGGCATGCTCGAGTTGCACCTGTCGATATTGCAAGGCGTCGCGGCGCGCTATCGCACCCCGTTCTTCAGCGCGCTCAAGCAGTACAGCCACCGGCCCACTGGTGTCTTTCACGCCCTGCCGATTTCGCAGGGCAAGTCGATCGTCAACTCGCACTGGATCAAGGACATGGTCAGCTTCTACGGCCTGGAAGTGTTCATGGCCGAGACGTCGGCGACGTGCGGCGGTCTTGACTCGCTGCTGGAGCCCACCGGTCCGCTGCGCGAGTCCCAGCAGCTCGCGGCGAAAGCCTACGGCTCGCGGCACACCTACTTCGTCACCAACGGAACGTCGACGGCTAACAAGATCGTCACCCAGGCGTTGGTGGCGCCCGGCGACATCGTGCTGCTGGACCGCAACTGCCACCAGTCACACCACTACGGCATGATGATGGCCGGCGCGAATGTCATTTATTTGGAAGCTTATCCGCTGAACGAGTACTCGATGTACGGCGCGGTACCACTGCGCGAGATCAAGTCAAAGCTGTTGGCGCTCAAGCGTGCCGGCAAGCTCGACCGCGTCAAGATGATGTCGCTGACGAACTGCACCTTCGACGGCATCGTTTACGACGTCGAGCGGGTGATGGAAGAGTGCCTCGCGATCAAGCCCGATTTGGTGTTCTTGTGGGACGAGGCGTGGTTCGCCTTCGCCCGGTTCCACCCGGTCTATCGCACCCGCACCGCGATGGCCTCAGCGCAGGCGCTGCGCGAGCGGCTGCAGAGTCCTGACTACAAGAGTCGCTTCGAGAAGTATCTGGCCGAACAGGCCGCCGACAAGCCGAGCGACGATGACCTGCTGGACCGTCGCCTGATGGCCGACCCGGCGCGGGCCCGGGTGCGGGTGTATGCCTCGCAGTCGACCCACAAGACGCTGACCGCGCTGCGGCAGGGATCGATGATCCACGTCTACGATCAGGACTTCGACCAGAAAGTGGCGGTGCCGTTCCACGAGGCCTATATGGCCCACACGTCGACCTCGCCCAACTACCAGATTCTGGCGTCGTTGGATCTGGGTCGCCGTCAGGTGGCGTTGGAGGGCGCCGAACTGGTGCAGCGGCAGATCGAAAACGCCATGCAGCTGCGCGACGCCATTGACAACCATCCGTTGCTCAGCAAGTACATGAACTGCCTTGGCACCGCTCATCTGATCCCGGACCGGTTCCGGCCGACGGCCATCGACCAACCGCTGCGCTCGGGATTGCGCAACATGATGGCCGCCTGGCACGACGACGAATTCGTCCTTGACCCGTCGCGAATCACCTTGTCCATCGGGCGTACCGGCTACGACGGCGATACGTTCAAACGCGAACAGCTGATGGACCGGTACGGCATTCAGATCAACAAGACGTCCCGCAACAGCGTGCTGTTCATGACCAACATCGGCACCACGCGCAGCTCGGTCGCTTTCCTGGTCGAGGTGTTGGTCACCATCGCCTCCGAGCTCGACCAGGCGATCTCCGAGATGAGTCTGGGTGAGCGCGAACACTTCGAGCAGGCGGTCTACCGGCTGACCGAACGTCCAGTGCCGCTGTGCAATTTCAGCGGCTTCCATCCGGCGTTCCGGGATCACAGCGGAAGCGAGCCGACACCCGAAGGTGATGTCCGCCGCGCGTTCTACCTGTCGTATGACGACACGAACTGCGAATACCTCACCGGCGAGCAGATTGACGAAAAGCTGGACGCGGGAGTCGACATCGTGTCGGCGACCTACGTGACGCCCTATCCACCGGGCTTCCCGGTCCTGGTGCCCGGTCAGGTGTTCAGCCGCGAAATCCTGCAGTTCATGCGTGATCTGGACACCAAGGAAATCCACGGTTACGAACCGAATTTCGGCTATCGCGTGTACACGGAGAAGGCGATCGAGACGGTCGGCGCAGCGGTCGGGTTGCCGTCGAACGGCCACAGCTCCGCGTCGGAAGCACCATCGTCGAAAGCGCCCAAGAAGAAGCCGACGAAGCGCCCGGGCAATGGCAGCGATCGGGACCTTCCCGAGGTCGGTCAGGACGAGCTGCTCGGCGAGCAGCAGCCCGGCGACGCGGTGACGACAGGCTCCTAGAACGGCTCGCCGTCAAACCGCTCCCGCGTGGCGAGGTCGGCGACGCTGGCGCGTTTGAGTTTGGTCACCTGCCGGCGCGGCTTGCCCAGCGGCAGCACCGCGGCGACGGCGTAGGACTCCGGGATCCCCAGCAATTTCCGGACCCGCGGCTCCTCGGCCACCGCCATCGTGGTGATGGTTCCGCCGTAGCCCTCATTGCGCGCGGCCAGCAGGATGTTCCACACCAACGGGTATACCGATGCGCCGCTGATCACGCCGATCCGGTCGAGGTTCTGATCCATCGCGGCGACGACCTCGAGGTCGACGCAGACCACGAGAACCACAGCGGCGTCGCGCAAGGGAGCGGTGAACTGCGACGGGACATCGGTCGCCGCGATCTCGGCCGCCGTCGCGCTCGGTGGGTGCAGCGGGTTCCACGGGCTTTCGCCGCGGGCCAACTGGGCTGCATACCGCCGGGCGCCGGTCGTCGACAGCTCGCCCAGCGCGTCGCGGGTCCCGCGGTCGCGGATCACGACGATCCGGGCGCCCTGGCGGTTGCCGCCACTGGGCGCGAACCGCGCATTGTCGAGGATCCGCTCCAGCACGTCGTCGGGCAGGGGATCGCCGGTGAATTCGCGTACGGCGGCCGTGGTGCGCATGACGTCATAAAGGTCCACGAGCCCATAGTGGACTGCTCGGCCATCTACAGTCCATGTGGTGAGTAACCGAGTAGACGCCCGACGTCGCGACGTGGCGTTCAGCGTCCTGGGCGGTCCGACAACCGTTGTCGACCTCGGCGGCCGACGGATCCTGATGGACCCGACCTTCGACCAGCCCGGTCGACACGACTACTTGACCAAGACGGTCGGGCCCGCGATCGCCGCGGCCGAACTCGGATCGATCGATGTGGTGCTGGTCAGCCATGACGAGCATCCGGACAACTTCGACCAGGCGGGCCGGCAGGTGGCGATGGCCGCGCCGCTTGTTCTGACTCATCCCGGCGCCGCGCGCCGCCTCGGGCCGCCGGCCGTGGGCCTCGAGCCATTCGAGAGTTTCCAGCTTCCAGCTGCCGGCGGGGGCAAAGCTCTTACCGTGCAAGCGGTTCCGGCCGTCCACGGGCCGGCTGACGGGCAGCGCGATGCCAGCGGTCACGTCAACTGCGAGGTCACCGGCTTTGTGCTGTCGGGTCCGGGCCTGCCGACCGTGTATCTCAGCGGAGATAACGCGTCGATCAGCGCGGTCAAGACGATCGCCGAGCGGGTGGGCACCGTCGATGTGGCGGTGATTTTCGCCGGTGCGGCCAGGGTGCCGATGAAAGAGCGCGGGCGGCCGTTGACGATGACCGGTCAACGAGCCGCGGCGGCCGCCGAAGTGCTTGGCGCCCGCCTCGTCATTCCTGCTCATGTCGATGGGTGGGCGCACTTCAGCGAAGGACTCGGCGAATTCGGCGGCGCTTTCGACGAGTCCGGAATCCTCGACATCGTCGCCGTCGCCCCCTACGGCGAGTGGATCGTGCCCCCGTGGCGGTAGCGGCCGAACCCGAGGTTCATTCGCGCACTGCTGCGATGGTCCATGCCGGCAGGATCGGTGCCCGGGTGAGGAAGTGGTCGCTTTGACCGATGCTGCGCAGCAAAACCTGGGTGCGCAGGATGCAACATCCCATCCGCGCCATCGCGAAAATCTCATACCAGTCGAGGTCGACCAACGCGCGGCCGATCATCTCCTCGTAGCGTTGAATCACTCGATCGCGGCTGTCGAATCCCGGTAACTCGGGATCGGCGTCAAGGCCGTTGACTTCCAACATTTGTCGGCGGGTGGCTAGCCACCACGCGAAATCTGTTTCGGCCGGGCACAAACAGGCCTGTTCCCAGTCCAGAACGCCGACGATCTGCCCGGCGTCGTCGAAGATGGCATTGGATAGGCGGGCGTCGTTCCAGCACACCGCCACGTCGCCGGTTTGCTCTGGCTGGCGACGCTGCAGCCAGATGAACACCTCCGCCATGACGTCCGGGATCTGATTGTCGGTGCCCCAAGCGACATACTCGTGCCACCACGCCAGTTCAGCGGAAACTCCGGTGCCCGTCGGCCGTTCGAGCCACGACGCACCGTCGACCGGAACGCGTTGGAGGGCCGCCAATGTCCCGAGGAACGAATCGTGGGCGCGACGCTGCACCAACGGTCCCGCATCGTGTAGCCACCCCCGCGTCGCATAGGTGGTGTCCGACGGGGTGTGCCCCACGATGCGCGGCATCACGATGAACTTGGAGCCGATCCACGACGTGTCGGGCTCGTAAACGATCGGCGACGGTGTCGCGATGCCATGCCGGTGCAGCAGTTCCTGCGTGCGGGTCTGCGCGTCCAGGTTGTAGTCGGGAAAGATCCCACCGCCCGCCGGTGGAATCCGCAGCACGTACTCGCCGGCGCTGTCCGCCACGTCGGCGGCGAACAACAGGCTTTCGCTGGACCATCCGGCCGCGCGATTGGCCGCACGCAGTTCCGACACCGTGGCAGCGCCGAACCGGTGGCCGAACCATGCCTCTAGGCGGGCCCGGGTGTCCGCGAGGTCGCGTTGAACGAGGGCGATGCCTGCCATGCCACCCAGATTTACATACGATGCCTCAGATGTAAATATTGAATTGTTTACGTTTAGGCACCAATATGTAATACGCTGCCGGGGTGACTTCGCCGCCTCCGCGCACCTTCGGGGCGATAGAGGACGCGTCATCGCCACTGGCGGTGCTCGTGCACGGCTTCCCGGACACCCCGTTTACCTGGCGACATCTCGGGCCCGATCTCGTTAGGCGCGGCTACCGGGTCGTGGCGCCGTGGCTGCCGGGGTATGACGCACCGCCCGGCCATCCGATTAGCGTCGGAACTTACGTTCGCCACGTGCTCGACCTCGCGCGCAAGTACAAGGCCGACGACCGCGCGGTCCTGATCGGCCACGACTGGGGAGCGCAATCGGGATACGGAGTCGTGGCGGCCGACCCGAGCGCGTTCGGCCGCTTTGTCGCGCTTGCGGTTCCGCCGATCGCCGCGCTCGCGACGGGGATGTTCACCTTCGCCCAACTCAAACGTTCGTTCTACATCTGGTTCATCCAGCAGGGCGGGATCGCGGAACCCGCGCTGGTGGCGCCCGGGTTCTGGGAGTCGCTCTGGGCGGACTGGTCGCCGGGCTACGACGCCGCAGACGACATCGTCGAACTACGCCGATACGTGACCGCGGAGAATATCGCCAATGTGGTTGCTCCATATCGTGCGTCGTTCAACCCGCAACTCGCCGACCCGAGCGCTGCGGCCGAAGCCGCAGCCACCATGCTGCCCCCGCCGGTGCCGACGTTGTATCTGCACGGCGCCAACGACGGCGCGATCGGCGCTGATCTGCTCGGCGACCTCGGCCCACATCTCCCGGCCGACGGATCCGTCGCCGAGATCGTCGACGACGCTGGTCATTTCCTGCATCTCGAAAAACCGGAGCTCATCGCGGCGAAGATCGGTGACTGGTTGGTCAACGCGACGAACTAGGCGGCGCGACGGAGCGGCCGAGGCCGGCGGCATAACGTAATTCGGCGAGGAAACGATCGGGACTATCGTCCCCGATCATGTAGTGGCACACCGCGATTCGAACTACCGCCGCCGCCGCGATATCGGCGTGTTCGCCCCCGATGATTCGGGTGACTCGCTCGTGCATGATCGGCAGCACGCGTTTCATCTGATGGAGCACGTGCTCGGGCTCGGTGTCGGTCAGCGAGCCTAACGAATATCTACTCTGAAAATCGACGATGAACCGCAACGCGGCGTCCAGGCGGTCAGGCCCACTGAGTCCGGCCATCGCGATGGCGATGCCCGCGTCGAAGTTGTCCTGCTCGAAGAGGCCGAACGCCTCGAGCAGTCCCTCTTTCGAGCCGAAGTACCGATACAGCGTAGGGCGTGACACCTTTGCCTCGGCGGCGACGTCGGACAGTTGCAACTTGCGGCGGCCGTCGCGCGCCAGCACGACGAAGGTGGCGGCTAGGATCCGTCGCCGCGCCGATGGCTCGGCGTCGACGGGCTGCGCGGAAGCCACCATCGAGTCCTTTACATCTAAGGGGTCAAATGTCACACTAGGCCTATTGCTCACCGTGGTGTCGAGGCTAGCCGGTAAGACACCGATCCAGCCAGTGTTAGCCGCTGGGCACAGCGGTGTGCCGATCGGAAGGTAGCGACGGGTGACCAACCTCGTTGTCCGCAAGATCCCGTGGGAGTTCGACGCGAGCGTGCCCTTCATGTGGCAGCCGGCCAACCCGAACTTCGGTCTGTTCTGCAACGCGTTCACCTTCATCGCCGTCCCGTTCGAGCGCTACATCGTTAACGCGATCCGCAACGCGCAGGACAAATTGAGTGAGGATCCCGACGTCGCCGCCGAGGCCGAGGCCTTTCTGCGGCAGGAGGCGCAGCACGCGGCCGCGCATCGCAAACACATGATCGCTTTGGTGCAGCGGTATCCCGAGCTCGAGCGGTGCTACGACGACGCCTGCCGCGCCTACGACGATCTCATTGACGAGCAGCCGATCGAATTCCACGCCGCCTACATCGCCAACCTGGAGGCGACGTTCACTCCGTTATTCAAAGTCATTCTCGACAACCGAGATTCGTTGTTCGGCGGCGGCGATCAGCGCGTCGCGTCGCTGATGATGTGGCACTTCGTCGAAGAGATCGAGCACCGCAGCTCAGGGCTGATGCTCTGTCGGCACATCAATCCCAACCCCTGGTACCGGGTCAAGCACATCCGTCGCACGTTCAGTCACGTCACCAAGCTGTCCGAGGGGGTGGCGCGAACTTTCGACGAGGTCATTCCGTTCGAGGACCGCGGCGCCTCGGCGCAACAACTGCTGTCCAACTCGATGCTGTTGGGTGAGTTCATCTACCGCGGGCCCGGCGGCCGTCGTCGACGTGCGCGGCCCGCAGGTCCGCCGACGCTTTTCCACGCCGTCCCGACCGGCCAACTGCTCACGATGGTGTGGCGGCTGCTGTTGTCGCAGACACCGCATCACGATCCGGCGGATCAACCGCTGCCGGGCTGGGCGGACACTTGGATGCGTGAATACGAGCGCGGAAGTGACATGACCACGTTCTACCCCACCAAAGAGAGGTAATCGCTTTGCTGTCAACGAACTACGGCGCGCTTGTGCCCGAGGATGAGCTGCTCACCCATCAGATCGTTGACACGTTCGCCACAGTCAGTCAGTCGGACCCATCCTGGACGGAGAAGATCTGGACTATCGCGCATGCGCGCGATAACTCGTTGCAGTTGGTCCTCGGTATCGGCAAGTACACCAACCGTGGCGTCTTCGACGGCGCCGCCGGGGTGTGTCGCGGTACCGAACAGTGGACGGTGCGCGCGGGCCGGCGGCTGTCGTCAGCGTCGGCGAGCACCGACGTCGGACCGATTCACTATCAGATCGTCGAACCGTTGCGTGCGATCAGGGTGAGCCTGGACGCGACCGAGCACGCTCCGATCGCGTTCGACGTGCTGATGCGGGGAAGCTTCGACGCGTCGCTGGAAGACCCGTGGCCGGATCGCAGCCCGGACGGCTACCGGGTCGCCCACAACATCCTGCGGTATCACCAGATCGGGGTCGCCTCAGGCTGGGTCGAAGTCGACGGTAGCCGCGTCGAAATCACTGCCGAGCAGTGGATTTCGATCCGCGACCACTCCTGGGGTCTTCGGCCCGGTGTCGGCAAGCCGATACCGGGACTGCCACGCGGGAATCGAAAGATCAAGCAGATGTTCATGACCTGGCTGCCGATGACGCTGACCCGCGAAGACGGATCGGCCTACTCGTTGTTCGTCATGTATCAAGAGGAGCGCGGTGACGGGTTTACCGAAATACGTTGCCAGGCTGAGCAACAGAATCCTGACGGTACTTCGCACCGATTCCCCTCGGTTGAACAGGACCTGCACTTCCAAGACGACAACCGCCGATTTACCCGCGGAACGATCACCCTGATCGACACGGACGGAGCGAAACGCCCGCTGACGATTACTGCCGCCGGCCCCACCGGCTTCCATCTCGGCACCGGCGGCTACTACGGGTGGAACGACTGGGTGCTCGGCCAGTGGGTCGGCGACCTGAAAGTCGAAGGCGGCCACGTCACCGACTGCGACAAGCCGGAAAATGCCCGGCAGCTGCACCAGTTGCGGGATCTACTGGTACGGGTGGACGATCCCGTCGGTGGAGGCGCGGGATTAGGCAACGCCGAGACCTTCGCGCTCGGGGCCTTCCCGGAGCGTGGGCTGACCGCCGAGAACTCTTTCCTGTAACCGCGAAACGGCCACAATCCCAATGTGTGCCTTCTAGTCCGGACCAGAGTAGTGTCGACCTATCGGCGGTGTTCCGTGCGCGACTGTTCTGGGCCGTGTCGTCGCCGATTCGGAAGATTTGGTCGCGGTGAGGTACAGAGGATTGACGGCTGTCCGGTCGTCGGCGGCGGATGCGGTGCGGCTTCTCATCGAGAAGTCGACGACTCCGGCGCACACCGTCTCGCTGATCATCCTCGAGGGATCCGAGCAGATCAGTCACGAGCGGCTGCACCAGCTGGTGGGCACGTCGCTGCCGGACCTGACTCGCTTCCGCAGCAGGCTGGTCCCCAGGCCGCTGGGAGTGGGACCGCCATTCTGGGCCGAGATCGACGACTATGACCCGACGTCTCAAATCCATCGGGCAACACTGCGGGCCCCGGGCGGTCAGCGCGAGTTCGCCGACCTGATCTCGCAGCTGAGCGCGGCGACGCGTGATCATCGCGAAATGCCTTGGGAGGCATGGAGCATCGACGGCCTGTCGGGTGGCCGGTGGGCGCTGGCGGTCCGGACGTCCCCGGCACTGAGCGACAGCGAGGCCGGCGCGGCATCCATCTGGTCGCGGTTACTGCGATCCGATCCGCACCACGACGGGAGCGATGATCCGCAGCAGCCGAGCCCGGGCATGCCTGCTGCGGTGGGTGAACTCGTCACCAATCTGGTCAGTGAGCTTCTCGAGTACCAGTTCAAGGGTCTGTGGCTGGTTGCGGAGACCGTGAACGGCCTGCTGCGCGCCGTGCGCGAACAAGTGGGCGGCTTCTCCGTTGACAGCGAACGTAATCCGGTGCCGCCAGCGGTGTCGTCGATGAGCGGACCGCTGCCACACAACGCATTCAACGCGCCGCTGACCGACCGACGTGCCGTCGCGTTCGCCTCGATTCGGCAAGCCGACCTGGAGACGGTCAGCAACGCGTTCGGCGGCGACGTCACCAATGTGCTGGTGGCCGCCGCCACCCTGTCGCTGCGCGCTTGGCTACAGCGCCACGGCACCGTGCCTGACGATCCTCTGATGATTCGGATGCCGTTCGCGCTACCGGGCGCCGAAGTCGGCGATCCGCCGATCGGGGGCCACATTCGCATCCCGGTGCAGCTCGGCGACCCCATCGAGGTGCTCACCAACCTTCACACTGCCACCGAGCGGATGAATACCACACACTTGCTTAACTCCGAAAATGCAGATCTGACAGTCGATTTGGCGCGTATCGTATCGTTGATTCCGTCGACCGTGGTCCACGCAGGTATGCAAATCTTCAGCCGGCTGGGTCTGCGGCAACGTTTGGCGCCGATCTCTCACGCCAGTGTCTCGTACGTATCCGGGCGGTCGTTGCCCGCCTACTGCGCCGGAGCGCAGGTCGTCGGTATGCACACGGTGACGCCGCTGCTGGAAGGTTGTGGGTTGACCGTCACGCTGACCGCCCGTGGCGAGATGATGGATCTGAGTGTTTGCGTATGTCCGGACAATGTCCCCGAGGTCGACGAGATCGCGACCGGAATCGTCGATTCGCTCGACATCTTGGTGGCAGCCGCGCACGAATCCCCTCGCGGGCAAGGTCGTTCGGTTGTCACAGAGATGACATCGCACACCGACAAACGTCGGCACGCTCGCGGTTATTGAGTGCTAGTCGTGCAGTAGATCGTCGATCGTTGAAGCATTGTCCGGCGCCGCCGCAGCCATCATGATGGCGTGTGCATGTTCTGGGTCGGTGCGATTGGGTACCACCAGCAAGACGAGTTTGGTGCGGTTGACTCCGATGACTTCGATGGTGTTGACCGGCTGACGGTGGTAACCGCCGAGTCGGACCATTCTGCCGCCTGTCGGGAATTTCTTCGGCGCTGTCTGCCACTCGGCAAGGTTGTACACCACGCTATCGATCGCGCCGAGTCGTACCGATAGGACCGCCAATAAATCCGGAAGTTCCATCGCAAGGTCGTCGCTGTGCGGCCACCATGCTCCGTCGACATGCCCGCTCGTGGGTGCCTTTGGCTTCAACCGCAGGCGCGGTGTGGCCTGGTGCGCGGTGTGCGTCGAATCGGTTGCACTGCGGGTTTGTTGCAGCGTCATGAGACGCTCCTGTCTTGGCCGCCAATCGGCCAATTATTCGAATCGGCGACGACACAATCTCAACGGTTGCGTGCGAAGTATCGCCAATACCGTTGACGCTACACTCGCTCAGCTCCCCTAGGGGGACGGGCGGTGTACTGTCGAAAGAGCACGCTCGTGGCCAGCGGTGATCTTGTCGCGGCACGCGTCAGAAAATACACACATGCGATCGAATTCGTTTGTCGATCCGAGATGCTCGCGCCGGATCAAACTTCGAAGACAAGGAATCGCGATGGACTCCCGCCACTTCAAACGGGAGGTGGCCGCAGAACTCGAAGTCGAGATCACCGACCCGACGACGCTGGAATTCCAGATTGCGGTCGCGCCGCACCCGAATACCGAAGTTTTCGAGCGATTGTCGTTCGTGTTGGACGGCAATCCCGTCCATCCCATGGAGATCAGCGGTACGCACGGCAACCGCATCCACAAAATGGACGTCCCGGTGGGCTACTTGACGGTCGACTATGCCGCGACGATCGTCGGCAGGACCGACCCGGCGCCGGTGACCGAACACGACCTGTCGGTGTATCTGCGTCCCAGCCGGTATGCCGAAGCCGACAAGCTCTACGGTTTTGCCGCAACGGAATTCGGCAGGTACGTCGACTCGACGACGCTGCTGGAGAGAGTCTCCCTCTGGGTGGGCACCCGGCTGAACTACGTGCCGGGCTCAAGTGACCCGATCGACGGGGCGGTCGAGACCATGCTCAGCGGGGCCGGCGTTTGCCGTGACTTCGCGCACCTGGTGGTAGCCCTGCTGCGTGCGGTCAAGATCCCCGCCCGCGCGGTGTCGGTATACGCGCCGGGCTTGTATCCAATGGACTTCCACGCTGTCGCCGAGGCGTTCGTCGGCGGGCAATGGCGGGTCGTCGACGGGACTTTGCTGGCGCCACGTCAGGCGCTGGTGCGCATTGCCACCGGGCGCGATGCTGCAGATATCGCCTTCCTGGACAACCACCGAGGTGCCATCATCCTGACCAAGTTGGCGGTGACGGCGATTGTGGACGGCGACCTCCCCATCGACTCGATCGACCAACTGGTGTCGATCGGCTGACGGGCCAATTGCGCCCATGCTCGCAAATCGGCTCCAACTAGTGGATGGTGGAGAAATGACCTCGCTTGCTCGACATCCGAGCAATGTCACCGATCGCCGACGCCCGGTCGGCTAAATGTGGCAATCGACCGACAGCTTCTCGCGGCCGTCGACGGCCGGCGTGGCCTGGCGGCCGCTGATTCACTGTGCGAGGCGTGCGTGACGCTGTTCGAGATCGACGCGGCAGCCATTTCACTGGTTTTCTCGGGGGTCACCAGCGGGACGTTGGGCGCCAGCGGCGCGGCTGCGCGCACGTATGACGAACTCCAATTCACCATGGGCGAGGGCCCGTGCTTGGACTCCGTTGCGACGCGCGGCCCCATCCTCGTCGCCGACCTCGCCGGTTCCACCAAGGCTCGGTGGCCTGCGTACGGCGCCGCCATGCTCGACCACAAGATCCGCAGCGTATTCGCAATTCCCGTCGTGCTTGCCGGCGAATACGTCGGAGCCCTAGACTTTTTCCGCGCGCAACCCGGCCGATTACCGGACGACGAGCTGGCCGGCGCCGTCGTCGCCGCCGAGCTGGCCAGTGCCCCGCTTCTTGATCTGATGGACTCCGACCTGCAAGCCGCCGTCAACGACCCGGGCAGCAGCGCCTGGGCCGAACTAAACGCGCTGAGCCGCACGGAGGTCAGCCAGGCCACCGGCATGCTCGTCGCCCAACTCGGCGTCGAACCCGCCGACGCGCTGGTGCGTCTGCGCGCTCACGCCTACGCAACCAATCGCAGCGCCACCGACGTCGCCCGCGACATTCTCGACCGGCGACTGCAACTCGAGGCCGACTGATGCTGCCCGACAAGGAGGGCAAAATGACTGATAACCCGCGCGAAACTCGCGTTCTGGAGGCAGTCGTATCGCTGGTCGACAATGTGCTTCACGACTTCGACGTCGTCGACCTGCTCACCGAGCTCACCGAGCGCTGCGCTGACCTCTTGGATATTGCGGCGGCAGCATTTTTGCTGGCTGACCCGATGGGGCAACTGCGCTTGCTGGCCGCGACCTCCACCCAGACCCGCGAACTGGAGCTCTTTCAATTGCAGGCCGACGAGGGACCCTGCGTGGAGTGCTACGCCACCGGCCAACCGGTCTCGGTCGCGGATCTGCGCGCCGTGACCGCGCGCTGGCCACGGTTCGTTCCGGCCGCGCTCGAGGCAGACGTCGCCTCCTTGCACGCGGTGCCCATGCGGGCCGCCGGCATAGTTTTGGGCTCCCTGGGGCTGTTCGGTAGCCGGCCAGGCGAACTGAATGAGTCCGATCTCCTGGTCGCGCAGACACTCGCGCATGTCGCGTGCGTGGCGATTCTGCAGGAAAGCGCGCCGACGCCCTCGACGGTGATACCGCAGTTGCGCTCCGCGCTGATCCAGCGCGTCGTCGTGGAGCAGGCCAAGGGATTCCTGCGTGAACGCTTCGATATTTCAGTCGACGCGGCATTCACGCTGCTGCGCAGGTACGCACATAGCCACGGCGACCATTTGACCGATGTGGCGCGGCAATTGATGGCGGAACCGAGCTCCCGTCCGGCGCTACTGGACGGAATGGCCCAACTGGTTCAGGGCTGAGTCCGCCGCGTTTGGGCGCGCCGCACGGACTCCTCAACCAGTCGTTCCGCGACTACACGAAGCTTGACGTTTCCTTTTTGACTCATCTGGACGAGCCGGCCGAAGGCCACCTCGGAACTGACGCCCGTCCGGCTCCGGATGATGCCGACCGCCTGATCGATCACGGCGCGGTGAACCAACGCCTGCTCCAGTTGGTGTGCGCGCGCTCGAGCCCCGGCCAGCAATTCCGCATTGTGAATCGACACCGCGGCCGGTCCGGCGAATCGCGAGCCCAACCGCACGGCGTGCTCGCCAAACGCGTCGTGGCCGTTCGCATAGCAATTGATCGCTCCGATGACGTTGTCGCCGACGATCAGCGGCAGCGCCAGCACCGAATGCACGCCCATCCTGGCCACTCGGCCAGCGAAGTGCGGCCAGCGGCTGTCGCTCCCCAGCGATCCGCTGACCGCTGCCCTTCGCGTCTGCATGCACGTGATGCACGGCCCCTCGTCCACCTCCCGGTATTGGACGGCATCGATGTCGTGAACGAATCCCGCTGTGGCAGCAGCAGTCTGAAGAGTCAGCTGGTCTTTACCCGCGTCGATCAACGCGACTCCGGCACCGTCGACCCCGGGAATGGCATGAGCGGCGAACTCGGCGACCTCGCTCAGCAGCTCGAACACGCCGCGGGCGTCGGCCACAATCCCGGCGAGCGAGCGCAGACCGGCGAGCAGATCGACTTCGTCCGCTTCCATTTGCGTGGTGGACAATTCGGCCTGCTCTGGAGGTTCGCGACCGGGCTGGGCGTCGTAGTCCGTCATAGGCGCCTACAAGTCTAGGTGACCAATGCCAATGCGTGGGCCCGTCGCAATTTTCCTGATGGTGTTTTCGGGATCATCCCTGGCTCGAGCACTACCACGTGACGGGGCCGGACATCGACCTCGGCGATGACCTCATGGGCAACCTGCCGCTCGACGCGGCGTACCTCGGCCGGGTCCTCCCAGACATTGGCTTCGACCGCGACTGCGAAAGTCTCCCGTGGGTGGCCCGCCTTCAAGCGCACCGCCACCGCACAGCCGGGCCGGACCCCGTGGACGCGCGCCGCGGCACGTTCGATGTCTGTCGGGTAGATGTTGCGCCCGGCCATGATGATCACGTCTTTCACGCGGCCGCACACCACCACGTTGCCCGTCTCGGTGAGATAGCCCAAATCGCCCGTGTCGTACCAACCCTCGTGATTCTGCGCGGAGATGAAACCGGCAGTCGTCGTGTAGCCCTGCGTCACCGGTTCGCCACGCACGTGGATGACGCCGACACTGCGGCCGGGCAGCACGTCGCCGTCTTCGCCGATGATCCGGACCTCCAGCCCCTTCAGCGGGCGACCGAGCGAGGCCAGTCGCCGGGTTTTACCCCTGGACGCCGGGACGGCTCGGTGCAGCATGGCGAGCAGGTCGGCGTCGACTTCGTCGACGGTCAATCCGCGACCGCACTCGGTGAACGACACGGCCACCGTCGTCTCGGCCATGCCGTAGGCGGGCACCACGGCTTCCGGTCGCAACCCGAACGGCGCGGCGGCTTCGCACAGGTCCTCGACGTCGGCCGGGTCAACTTGCTCTGCGCCCGAGAGCGCCCAGCGCAGCGTGGACAGGTCGAACTGGCCGGGCTGAGCTTGCCGGCGCAGGCGTTTGGCGAACATCGTGTAGGCGAAGTTGGGCGCCGCTGTCATGGTGCCCTGGTACTTGTCGATGAGCCGTGCCCACAGCAGGGTGTCGCGAAGGAAGTCCATCGGCGTGACCTTGACCAGCTCGACGCCGAAGTACATCGGCACCGTCAGGTAGCCGGTCATGCCCATGTCGTGGAAGCACGGCAGCCAGCTCACGATCACGTCGGTTTCCCGGTCGACGTTTGCGCCGACGAACATCGCCTCAGCATTCGAGACGACGTTGCGATGGCTGATCTGGACCGCCTTGGGGGATCCGGTCGAGCCGGACGTCAATTGCAGCAGCGCAACGTCGTCGTCTTCGGTTTCGACGGGGTCGATCGGCCGGCTGTCGAGTAACTGGTCGACCGTCAGGACCTGCATTCCCAGCTGGGAAAGCAGCGGTGCCGCGGCCATGAACGGATCGGAGACCACGACGGCTTTGGCATCGATCATGTTGATGACGGCCGTGGTCTCGTCGGCCCAGCGTTGCAGGTCGGTGCGCGGCGTGGGCTGGTGCAGCATGGTGAGGCTGGCGCCGCGCATCCAGATGGCCTGCGCGGTCGGGGCGATCTCGACGGGCGCCCCGGCCAGCACCGCGACCGCATCGCCGTGCCCTACCCGGGCGGCGGCCAGACCACCCGCAGCGCGGCGACCCCGCTCGTGGACCTCGAGCCAGGTGTGCCGGACGGGCGCCTCCGGCTCCCCTGTGTTCATGCCCTTGAGACTGCTCTGGGCGTTGTCGTACATGGTCTGGGTAAATCGGCTCACGACAAATCCCCTGGCTCCGGCGCGATGGCGCCGGACGTTTTGGTCGGATCGCTGTATCGATATCGATGGAGCCGCTGGGGCGCGACCGCGGAAGAGCCTGAACCTCTCTTGTGCACCCCTGATGGTGTCAGACGCACTGACTGTACAGACTCGATCGATGTCAAAGGGAGAGGCACGCCGATAACCGCAGTCAACAGGGACCTCCACCGCACAAATGCGACCTGAGCAGGCGGCTTACATCGGAGCTTTATCGCTCTTCGGCGGGGAAAATGCATCGCCGCCGTGATGTTTCCGAGAGGCTGGAGTGTCAACCGTGGAGTGAGGTTACCTTCCCGGCGGGCCGCTCTCCAATAAATTGGCAACGTTGTCCCGCGGGACCTGCACCCGGGCTGTCCGCCCTTCGATTAGGCACCGGCAATCGGTGATTCGTTATTTTCTATCGCCGCAATGACTTTCGCGATCAGCCACTGGACGGCGTCGACCGCTTCGGCCTTGTCGAGGTCCCACGAGCCGACCAGCCGCTCGTAGGTGGGAGGACTCCACAGCACGTCGAGCAGGCCGGCCAGCGCCCTGCGTTGCGCATCCGGCAGTTTCGGTGCATGGGCGCTGACCAGGCGGTTCAAGGCGTCGTGTCGTCGGGCCTCGGCGCCCGCGAAGGCCGGTCCCTGTGGTGTGGCGACCATGTCTTTGGTCGCAAACCGTCGCAGCGAGGCGAAAACCCGCGCCGTCACCTCGGCAAGGTTGTCCAGCTCGACGTCTTCGTACGCGATGCCCGCCTCGTCCTCCAGGCGGCCCATGATCGCGTCGTGCAGGCGCCGCTCGGACGGAAAATTGCGGTATACCGTGCGCTCGCTGACCCCGGCGCGTTCGGCGACGGCGCGGAAGGTCAGCTCGTCCCAGTCCCAGCTGGTGAACTCGCGGACCAACCGGGCGCCCGCGTCGACGATGCGCTCGCGAGTGGCGGCGGCTGCCTGTCGACGCGCCGGGCTGCGGTAAGGCCGCCGCGGTGGGTCCGCCCTCGGCGTTGACAACTCGCTCATAATGGCGTCAGTATACTGACACGGATTCTCCCGAAGGGGGCTCATCGTGCCCGATGTCGACGGTGTCATCGGCGCCGCCGTCGCGCAGACCGGCCTCGACGATTTCGGCGACGACTCCTTCCGCGAAGGACTCGAGGTGCTGCTCGCCTCGCTGCGGGACGAAGCCTGGCTCAACGCGCGCGGTGAGGCCTACATCTATCCCCGCATCGTCACCGCGCTGTCGCAGCGGTTGCAGGTGGAGGACTGGTACCGCCGGCACCCGGAGATTGACGACGTCGACATCCAACCGCCGTTGGTCGGGCTGGGATTGCCCCGCACGGGTTCGACGGCCTTATCGGTCCTGCTCGCGCAGGATCCGGCCATCCGCTACCTGCGCCGGTGGGAATCGTCGCACCCGTGCCCGCCACCGTCGACCGTGCAGGGCCCGGATCCCCGGATTCCGGCGGACGAAGGCAACACGGTCGGTTCGAGGTCGCATGTGCCCACCGGCACCCATGCTCCGATGGAGTGTCTGGAGCTGATGACGCTGGATTTCAAATCCCATATCTTCCAAGCCTTTGCGCAGATTCCGTCGTACTCGTCCTGGCTGGTGGACAAGGCCGATTTCACGTCGACCTACGCGTACCAGCGGCGGGTGATGAAGCTGCTGAGCTGGGGTGAACCGGCGCGGCCGTGGCGGCTGAAGTCGCCGTCGC
Organism: uncultured Actinomycetota bacterium; assembly: GCA_963760095.1. Taxonomy (GTDB): domain Bacteria; phylum Actinomycetota; class Actinomycetes; order Mycobacteriales; family Mycobacteriaceae; genus Mycobacterium. The sequence continues at coordinate 676,851 of CAVXBT010000001.1, forward strand.
ACGTGTTGTCGCTCGATGCGTTGAACCACGTCTTCCCCGACGCCCGGTTCGTGATGACCCACCGCGATCCCACCGACGTGATCTTGTCGGTGGCAGACCTCTACGCCGACATCGTCGGCGGTTTCACCGACCACATCGACCGCGGCTACCTCGGCCGGCTCAACGTCGAACACTGGTCGCTGGGCATGCAGCGGGCGCTGCGGTTCCGCGTCGGAGAGGCCGATAAACGCTTCTACGACATCGACTTTCGCGCAATGCAGGCCGACCCGATCGGCGAAGTCCGCGGGCTCTACGCATGGTTGGGCGAGCCGATCAGCGACGAATTCGAGTCCCGGATGCGTGGCTGGTGGGCCGAGGCCGCCGCGGAACGCGAGCCCAGCACGCACGCCGACCCGGTGGCGTTCGGCATCGATTTCGAGAAGGTGCGCCCGCTGTTCGCCGACTACGTCGCAAGGATGTTGCATGACAACTGATTTGACCGGTGGTATCGACCCCGCGAGAGAGCAGATGTTCGCGACCCGGCCCGACGACCCGGAGATGCGGGACTCGGTGAGCTTCTGGGTCATCGACGACCGCGGGCACGTGGGCTTGCCGCGCATCGGAATCGAGGCCGTCGCCGCCAACTGGGACGCGCACGACGTCCAGGTCAACGTTGCCTTCCCGGACGGACGGGTGTTCCGGCTGCGCGACAACGGCGCGAGCTGGCCGGCCGTCGGGCCCGACGGCCGGCCGACCGTGCTCGGCGCCGGCGGGCTGGGGTTCCGCTGCATCGAGCCGTTCGACACCTGGACGATGACGTTCGACGGCAAGGCGGTCCAGACGTCGTCGCAGGATCTGATCGAGGGCAGGAAGGACGGACCGCTGGTCGACGTCAGCTTCAGCGTCCAGGCCACGATGGCGGTGCCGCCGTGGGTGCAGGGCGCGCTGTCCGCGGAGTCGGGGGAGCGGCTGAAGACCTCGATCGAGGGCAACCTGATGGGCGGTCCGCGCTACGAGCAGCTCTTTCGCGCGACGGGGACGTTGAAGGTCGGTGCCGACGAGCACGGCTTCACCGGTACCGGTCTGCGTATCCGGCGGCAGGGAGTGCGCAAGCTGGCCGGGTTTTGGGGGCACAGCTGGCAATCGGCGTTGTTTCCCAGCGGCCGCGCCTTCGGCTACATCGCCTACCCGCCGCGGCCGGACGGCGAACCAACGTTCAACGAGGGCTACCTCTTCGACGGCGACGGCGATCTCATCCCCGCCCGCGTCGTCGAGGCGCCCTGGCTGACCCATCTGAAACCGGCCGGCGAGGACGTCGCGCTGGTGCTGGAATCACCAACCGGGACAGTGCGTATCGACGGCGAGACGATTCTGTCGACCCACGACGTCTATCACGACGACAAGATGTTCTCTTCTCAGGCGCTCAAGCAGGAGATGCCCGGCTTCCCCGCGTTGCAACAGGCCGGGGTGCGCTACCGGTGGGACGGCGAGGAGGCCTTCGGCATGCTGGAGCGGTCCAATCCGCTGGACAAGATCACCCGGTCTGAGGCCGGCAACTGACCTCTTGGACACTGGTTTGATGAACATCCAAACCAACCTGCAGCGATGGGAACGGCGCAGCGAGTGGCCGCTCGCAGTCGCCGCCCTCATATTCTTGGTGCTGTTCTCCGTGCAGGTGCTGGCCCGGCCCCACGGGCACGAAGCGTATGTGCTGTGGGCGGCCAGCTGGATCACCTGGGGCGCGTTCGTCCTGGATTACGTTGTGCGGCTTTGCCTCGCCGCCGACCGGTCGCGCTGGTTCTTCCGGCATCTGCACGATTTTGCGATTGTTGCGCTGCCAGTGCTGCGGCCGCTTCGCTTGCTGCGCCTCATAGTTCTGATCGAAGTGCTGCAGAAGGCGGTCGGGGATGCATTTCGGGGTCGCATCGTCGTCTATACCGTCTCGGGTGTCGCGCTGTTGATCTACACGGCGTCACTGGCCGTATTCGATAAAGAGCGATACCAGCACGGCGCCACCATCAACTCCTTCGGGAAGGCGGTGTGGTGGTCGATCACAACGGTGACCACTGTCGGCTACGGTGACGTCTACCCGGTGACCAACACCGGCCGGGTTATCGCCGTGCTGCTGATGATCGGCGGGATCAGCCTTGTCGGCGTCGTCACGGCGGCCCTGGCGTCCTGGATCATCCAGGGCGTCGCGGAAGAAGAGAGCCTGAGCCAGGCGGCAACCGTCGCCCATATCGAGGAGCTTCGCAGCGAGATCCGAGAGTTGGCGCAACAGCTACGGGGAAGAGGCTGACGGTGACGATCGCCCCTGAAACCTTCACCACCCGCGGTGTCGGCGGCACCCGCATCGTTGCCGATCGTATCGGCGATCCGCGGACCCCGGCCGTGGTGTTCCTGCACGGCGGCGGGCAGACGCGGCGCTCGTGGGGTAAGGCGGCCGCAGCCGTGGCCGAGCGCGGCTGGCAGGCGGTCACCGTCGACTTCCGCGGCCACGGGGAGTCGGACTGGTCGGAAGACGGCGATTATCGGCTGGTCAGCTTCGCCGGCGACGTTCAGGAAGTGCTGCACCAGCTGCCCCCGCGACCCGTGCTCGTTGGTGCATCCTTGGGCGGCCTCACGACAATGCTTCTGGCAGGCGAGATTTCGCCCGGTATTGCCCGCGCAGTCGTTCTGGTGGACATCGTGCCGGACATGGATCAGTCCGGCGCGAACCGAATCCACAACTTCATGGCCGACCGGATGCAAACCGGTTTCGAGTCACTCGACGAAGTCGCCGACATGATCGCCGAATACAACCCGCATCGGCCACGGCCGACCGATCTCAACGGCCTGCGGACAAACCTGCGTCGCCGCGGCGACCGCTGGTACTGGCACTGGGATCCGAAGTTCATCAGTGAGACGGCGTCGCGTCCGCCCAGCGAGGTGGCCGATGTCGATCGCTTGCACGCGGCGGTGGAAACGATCCTCGCCGACGGAATTCCGATGCTGTTGGTGCGCGGTCAGGTGAGTGATCTGGTCAGCCAGGACCGCGCCGATGAGTTTCTGGCCCGCTTTCCCGACGTCGAGTTCGTCGACGTCCGCGGCGCGGGGCACATGGTCGCCGGCGATCGCAACGACCTGTTCGCCGACGCGGTGCTGGATTTCCTTGGCCGCCACGGGAATCGCGTGTAAGTCAGGACTCGACTGCCTCAGTCAAGATGTCGACAACGGCCTGCGGTCGGGTGACCAGCGGTGCGTGGTCAAACGCATCGGTACGGGTACGGGCCTGCATTCGTTCGGCCATGAACTTTTGGGTGGCCGGGTTGATCATGCGGTCTTCTTCCGCAACGAGAAACCAGCTCGGCAGGTCTCGCCAGCCGGGTCTTGGCACGGCCTGCTGGATGCACGCAGCGGCGATGGGTCGCTGGACTGCGGCGAGCAAGGCTTGTTCTTCGGCAGTTGCGTGCTGTGCGAATGCGGTAGCAAAAGCATTCTCGGGCAACCAAATCCACCCGCCGTCATCAGGCTTGAGTTGGGGTGCCTGCGGGTGCGGGGGGTCGCGGTAGAAAACGTCGGCGACGGTTTCGCCCTCGTCGGGCGCCAGGGCGACCACGTAGACCAGCGCCTTGATGCGTGGGTGGCAGGTTGCGCCGATGACGCCGCCGGCATAGGCATGGCCGGCCAGGACGACGGGTCCCTCGGTTCGATCGATGGCTCGCTCGACGGCGTTGACGTCGTCGTCGAGCGTGGTGAGCGGGATGGGAGCGGCAATGACGTTGATCCCGGCTTGCTGCAGACCGGTGATGACGCGACTCCAGCTCGATCCGTCGGCCCACGCTCCGTGGACGAGAACGACAGTTGGCGCTGAAGTGGGATGCACAACCCAAAATGTTAGACGTACCGCCAGTTGATGGTCAACTGAGCTTGCTGGAAATTACGACTCGACATCCGAGACGGTGCTGGGCACCAGCGCCCCGTTGTCTGCGCCGAGGTCGATCGCGGCGTTGATGATGACGCGGTCGATCTGGCGCAGTGCATGCAACGCGGCCAGTAGTCGCCGGAGATCCGGCGACGGTGGATGATCGCCATTCTGCCTGGCGAGGGTCTCGGCGGCGTCGATGAAATCGGTGGACGGAAACACCGTCGCGGGCTGGTTGAACTCCAACGAGGTGATCAGCACGTCGATGTTGCGGCGAATCTGCGTGGCGGTCGCTTTGATCGCATCGGCGAGTTCCGGCGACGTGATGATGTGGGTTTCGCTGCTGCGGGCCAGGATTCGTGCGTAGCGTTCGCAGGCCGTCAGCATCCGCAAGCCGTGCCGCATGCTGCGGCGCCCGGCCAGGCCGGCCAGGCCGGCGCTCATCGGCTTGGCGGTGACCCGGAACTGCTGCAGGTCGCGGCCGAGTTGGCGCGCCGTCTCAGTCAAGCTCACGGCCGTCTCCCCACCCAGCAGGCTGGTGACCGACGCGTCAACAAGGTCGGACAGCGTGAGGAAGAACGTATGGGCGTCGCTGCGAATGCGCGCCCTGGTGTTGACCGGCAACACCAGCATCGCGGCGGCGATCCCGATGACTGCGCCGATCGCGGTCTCTTCGATGCGCAACAGCAGCAGACCGAGCCTGAACTCGCCGAGCAGGCCGTACAGCAACGCCAGCATGGTGCTGATCCAGAAGGTCATCAGGCTGTAGGTGACTTTCATGAAATAGAAAGCGCAGAACAGACATACGAAGATCATCACCAGCGCGGCGGCGGTGTTGCCGGACACCAGCGCGGCGACCAGCACGCCGCTGGGAACCCCGAGCACCGTGCCCAGCAGCCGCTGCCAGCCCTTGTTGAGGGTTTCGGCCCACGAGTTGGTGCCGGCGAAGATGACGAACGCGGCGATCACCGCCCAGAACCAGCGCGACGGCGACACCGCCTCGCCGATGACAATGGCCAGCGCCGCGGCGACGGACACCTGAATGGCTTGCCGGGTGGTTTGCAGCAGGCCCGGCTGGAATTGCCGCTCGGAGTCGGAACTCGGCAGCGTGGAAATGTCCGCTTGCACGGCCGCGACGCGTTCCATCCGCGCGCGGACTTGGGCAGCTGCTTTCGCGGTGTCGATTATCGCCAACATGAGGCGGCGCGCCGGCAAGTCGACGGGATACGACGTCCGCTCGAACAGCTGCTGAGCCCGCTCCGCCGTCTGCCGAAGCCCGTCGCTGTGCGGTATCCGGATGGCCCGCGATAGCAGGGCCACCGTGTCGGCCAGTTCGGCGCGTTCTTCGGCGGGAATGTCTGCCGTTGCGGCCCCGGCCCCGGTCGTCGCGAGGCGCTCGACGGTGAGCTCGGCGTCGAACAACCACAGGGCGAGGTCCTCGCCGCTGACCCCGGGCCACAGCGCACCAGGATTGACCCTGTCCTCGATCTGGGCCTGGACCATCAACGCGGTCTCGTTGAGCCGGCCGGTCCGGATCCGCAGCCGTCGCCGTCGCCGCTCGTCGAGCTCACCGGACCGCACGGTGTCGGCGGTGGTGTCGACGACGATCGCCATCCGCGCCCGCAGCGACCGAATGTTCTCCCGCAGAATGCTTTCCGGCCGATCGGGCAGGATGAAGGCGCTCCACACGAAGCTGCACAGCGAGCCCACCAGCGTCGCGCCGACCAGCCAGGGCAGCTCGGAGAACTTCGCCCGCAGATACAGCGTGAAGAAGTACGACATGAAGGTGACCATCCCCAGCGCGGTTCCGCGTGGGCCGAACCGGCGTACGTAGACCGCGATGAACACCACCAACACGAATCCGGCATCGGCGACCACCGGGTGCGGTGACAACAACGCGGCCACGGTGATCGCCACCGCGGTGGGAATCGGCAGGAGTGCCATGGTGATTCTCTGTCGACGCGGATCGGGCTCGTTCACCGAGCGACCCGATACCATTGTGATCAGCACCCCGAGCAGCGCCACCGTCAGCGGCTGCCCGGTGGCTTTGGTCAGCAGGAACAGTGCCAGCAGCGCGGTTGCCAACGCGCCGGTCGTGCGGGTGGCCATCCGCAGCCGCACCAACCCCGGATCCGATCCGATCGCCCAGATACGCGCCCGCTCGTACAGCGCGGTTGCGTCACCGAACACCCGTGACCAGCCTTTCTAGCGGGGACCGCCTGTCGGTCGTGACTTGACTCTGGCACAGCGACCAAGATGGGACCCAATGAGCACTCGAACGACGCTGGCCGATGGCCGTGAGCTGCTGTTCTTTTCGTTGCCCGGCCACACGCCGGCGCCGGTCGCCGACCGCCGGCCGTTGCCGCCGTGGGAGCCGGGGCAATCGCAGTTGCGGTTCGACCAGACCACCGGGCAGTGGGTGGTCATTGCGGCGAGGCGCCAGGACCGCACCTACAAGCCGCCGCCGGATCAGTGTCCGCTGTGCCCGGGCCCGACCGGGTTGACCAGTGAGGTGCCCGCACCCGATTACGACGTCGTCGTCTTCGAAAACCGGTTCCCGAGCCTGTCCGGTGCGGGCGCGACGGCGTTGGTACCGGACGGGTTCGTGCCGTTACCCGGCAACGGCCGTTGTGAGGTGATCTGCTTCTCCAGCAACCACACCGGGTCGTTCGCCGACCTGGACGTGCCGCATGCCCGGCTGGTCGTCGACGCGTGGCGGCACCGGACGGCTGATTTGATCGCGACGCCCGGCGTCGAGCAGGTGTTCTGCTTCGAGAACCGGGGCGAGGAGATCGGCGTCACGCTGGCCCATCCACACGGCCAGATCTACGGCTACTCCTACCTGACCCCGAGGACGGCGGCCATGATGCAGCAGGCGGGATCGTATCGAAAAAGGTTTGACAGCAACCTGTTTACCGACCTGCTGGCGCGCGAGGTAGCCGACGGATGCCGGGTGGTGGCGCGCACCGATCTGTTCACGGCCTTCGTGCCGTTCGCCGCGCGGTGGCCGGTGGAAGTGCACATCTATCCGAACAGGTTCGTGCATAACCTTCTTGACCTCTCCGACGCCGAGCTGGACGGGTTCGCGCAGATCTACCTCGATGTGCTGAGGCGGTTCGATCGGATGTATTCCGCAACGTTGCCGTATATTTCGGCGCTGCACCAGTTCGGCGATACCGACACGTTGCGGGAGGGCTACTTCCACGTCGAGCTGATGTCGATTCGGCGCAGCGCCGTCGCGCTGAAGTACCTTGCGGCGTCCGAATCGGCGATGGACGCGTTCATCAGTGATGTGATGCCCGAAACCGTGGCGGAGCGGTTGCGAGATCTTGCATGACCGTCCGCTATTCCGCGCCCGGGCGGATCAACCTGATCGGCGAGCATACCGACTACAACCTCGGCTGGTCGTTGCCGATCGCGCTGCCGCAGCGCACCGTCGTGGCTTTCGATCCGTCGGATGCCGACGCGATCACCGTTTCCAGCGAGGGCGCCGACGGCTTTGAGCGAATTCCGTTGCACACCAGGCCCGGTGAGGTGACCGGCTGGGCGGCGTATGTGGCCGGGGTGGTGTGGTCGCTCCGCATGGCCGGGCACGCGGTGCCGGGCGGTGACATGTCGATCACCAGCGAGATCCCGATGGGGTCGGGTCTGTCGTCATCGGCGGCGCTGGAGTGCGCGGTGTTGGGTGCGCTTGCGTGCGCGGCCGGTCTGCATATCGACCGTCTGGATCAGGCGCGCATCGCGCAGCGCGCCGAGAACGATTACGTCGGTGCGCCAACGGGTTTGCTTGATCAGCTGTCGTCGCTGTTCGGCGAAGCGGGGACTGCGCTGCTGATCGATTTTCGGGAACTCAGTGTTGAGCCGGTGCCTTTCGATCCTGCCACACACGGTGTGGTGTTGCTGCTGATCGATTCCCGGGCGCGGCATGGCCATGTCGGCGGCGAGTACGCGGCGCGTCGGCTGTCGTGCGAGCGGGCGGCCGCCGACGTGGGTGTGGTGTCGCTACGGGAGATCCAGGACCGCGGGGTCTCCGTGTTGAAGGGGGTCACAGACCCGGTGGATGCCCGTCGTGCCCGCCATGTGCTGACGGAGAACCAACGGGTGTTCGATGTCGTTGCGGCGCTGCGTGATTCGGATTTCGCCGAAGCCGGGCGTATCTTCACCGACTCGCACGCGTCGATGCGTGACGACTTCGGCATCACCACCACGCACATCGACGTGATTGCCGACGCCACGGTGGGTGCGGGCGCGTTGGGCGCCCGGATGACCGGCGGCGGATTCGGCGGCTGCGTGATCGCGTTGGCGGCGGCCGAGCGGGCCGAGGCGGTTGGTGCGGCGGTGCGTTCGGCGGTGCAGGCCGCCGGCTATGCGGACCCGGTGATCGCGGTGACCCGTGCCGCTCAGGGTGCGGGCGCGGTCACTTCTGCCCCATGAGTCACCGGGCGGGAAGGGATGCACGATGTGCCCGCCTCTGAGCGACAACGCAGTCGAGCGGGTTACTTGTCGCTCAGAGGCGGGCAGAACGCCCCATGGTCACCTCATGTTGCGGGAGTGAACCGGATGGCCCGTAGGTTCAGCCGTTCGACGGCCTCGGCGAACTCATCGTGGTTCGGCACCTCGTTGTTGCGGAACGCCAGACCCATGGACCGTGCCGCGCGCTTGGCGCCATACGACTGAGTGACTCGCGCGTAGAGACCCGCGATCAACGCCGTGTCCTCGATGAGTTCGCCGCGCATCGTCGTCGTCTTCCCGTCAAACAGGACCTGGGCCTCATGGCCGTCGCGGAAGTTGAACTTCCACTTTGCGTTCCCGCCGCACAGGGCATAGAGAATATCGTCGACCAGATGAGCGCTCACCGGAACCGAGAAGTGCCGGCCGGTTTTTCGGCCAGTGAAGCGCACCGTCATGAACTGGTTACGTGCCCCGCCCAGCAACGGCGTGCGTAACAGCAGCGTCAGTACCGGGTTGAAGAGACGGGTCAGCGTCGGATTCGGGTGGGAAATCGTGATCGCAGGTGACTGTTCGGTCATAACCCCACGGTAGTCCGCACTAAGCTCATCGACGCCAGGCTTCTGACCGAGGAGGGCTTGTGACCGCGATCGCGTCAACCCCGAAGGGTCATAACGTCCAGCCGCCGCCCGCGCCGGCGGCACCGCTGGCGAGAACCACCCCGTCCGAACTGACCGGCGAGCAAAGGGGGTGGCTCGCCGACGCCTCACGCAGCGACGTCGACGGCTGGCTGCACGTCACGATCAAGGGATCGCCGGCCGCACGTGGGTTTCAGTACGGGTTCCTCGTCGCCAACGAGTACGCGGAGTCGATCCGGGTCTACCGGGAGATGACCTACCAGGACATCGGGATGGGCTACGACTTCTTTGTCGAGCGGGCCGCTGAACTGCACGCCGACAAGATCCCCGACGAGCTGCGCGAGGAGATGGAGGGCGTGGCCGCGGGTTTGACGGCTGCCGGGGTGCCGACGACGTTCAACGACGTACTCGGCATCAACGACTGGATGGAGCTCACTGGTTACTGGTGGCCCAAGAACTCGGGCCGCTACACCGCGCTGGCGCCGACGGGCGGCGAGGGCAACCACTGCAGCGCCTTCATCGCGACCGGCAGCGCGACCGCCGACGGGTCGATCGTGTTGGGCCACACCAGCTTCACGGGCTTCTGGCAGGGCCAATTCGAGAACGTCATCCTGGACATCACGCCCGACAACGGCAACCGGATGGTCATGCAGACCGCGCCGGGCTGGATCGCCAGCATGAGCGATTTCTGGTTGACCAGCGCCGGGCTGGCGATCACCGAGACCACGATCGGTGGCTACGACGGGTTCAAAGGCTACGACGAGACCCGGGTCCCGGAGTTCGTCCGCGCCCGTAAGGCCTCGCAGTACGCCCGCGACATCGACCACTGGGTCGAGACGCTCAACACCGACAACAACGGCGGATACGCCAACTCGTGGCTGATCGGCGACGTCAAGACCGGTGAGATCGCGCGCTACGAAGAGGGCCTGCTGTATCAGAGCCTCACTCGCACGACCGACGGCTCGCTTTGGGGTGACAACACACCGCAGGACCCGCGGATCCGTAACCTCGAGTGCTTCGGAACCGGCTTCAGCGACGTCCGTACCCCCAACGGCGCGCGCGAAGTTCGCTGGCGTCAACTGCTCAGCCAGTACAACAGGGGCATCGACGTCGAAGTCGGCAAGCGCATGCTGGCCGACACGTTCGACACCTACCTTGGTTACATCCATCCCTCGTCCCGCACCATCTGCGCGCATTCCGACGTCGACCCCTGCCACTTCAGTGGGCTGACCCCGTTCACACCGTTCGGATCGGTGGACGGCAAGGTCGCCACCTCGGCAGACATCGAGGCGCTCAACGTGTGGGCCCGGTTCGGACGTGCCGACGGCACCGGGTTCGACGCCGACGAATTTCTACGCCAGCATCCGCAATGGGATTGGCAGCGTGGCTATCTCAAGGACCGTCCGCATCAACAGTGGAGCTACATCGACTCGGGCAGCACCGGCGGGCACTGACCGTGCGCGCGTTCAGATGCCCCGACTGCGGAGGGGCGGTCGCGTTCGAGGTGCAGCAGTGCCCGACGTGTGCGACGACAGTCGGCTACCATCACCCGTCGCGGCAGATGTTGGCCGCGCCGCCCGAGACGCTCACCGTGGACGGGCGCGGCTGGGTCCGGTGCGCCCACTGGGAGCGCGGCTGCAACTGGCTCACCGAGGACGACTCCGCGTCCGGTTGCTGCTTCGCCGACAGTTTCGTGCGCGAGGGACCCGCGCCGGATGACACCGAGGCGATGGCCGAACTCGATTCGACGTTAAAGGATCTGCGGCGGTTGATCTTCGAGCTGATGGACCTGGGCCTGCCCGTCCATCCGTACTATGCGGACGACCATGGGTTGGCGTTCGATCTGCTGTCGAGCAAGACGCTGAAGCGGCCGGTGGTGACGGGGCACGCCAACGGCGTGATCACCATCGACCTGGCCGAGTCGCTGGAGTTGTACCGAGAGCGTCTGCGGATCAAGCTGCGTGAGCCCTATCGCACCATGCTGGGCCACTTCCGCCACGAGGTCGGCCATTACTACGAGATGCTGCTCGTGCAGGACACCCCGCTGATCGATGACACCCGGGCGATGTTCGGCGACGATCGGGAGGACTACCAGGCCGCACTACAGCGCCACTACCACATCCAGGCGCCGGCGAATTGGCAGCACGACTTCATTTCGGAGTACGCCACCGCCCACCCGTGGGAAGACTTCGCCGAGACGTGGGCCCACTATCTGCACATCACCGGAACCCTTGCCACCATTGCGGATTCGGGCCTCGTTATCGAAGCTGACCGGGTGAAGTGGGACCTGCCCGCCAACATCGATGCGCGGGAGTCCTACGCCGACGCCACCATCGAGGACATCATGGGGGACTGGCTAGTGCTGTCGGGGGTGCTCAACCGGGTCAACAACTCGATGGGCCGCGACGACCTGTACCCGTTCACCATCTACCCCCATGTCGTCGCGAAGCTTGGCTTCATTCATCGTGTGGTGGTGCAACGGAATTGACATCAATCGACCCGGACCGGATCGCCGAGGCGGTCAGCGCCGCCTACGCCAAACACAAAACGAACCGCCGCGGTAAAAATGCCAGCTACATACCGGTGTTGGCGGAGGTGGACCCGCAGCTGTTCGGGATTTGCGTGGCGACCGTTGACGGTCAGACGTTTTCGGCCGGCGACGCCACATGCCTGTTCGCGCTGGAGTCGATCTCGAAGGTCTTCACCGCCGCGCTCGCGATGGAGCAAGTGGGTCCGCGGGCGTTTCACCGCAAGGTGGGCGCCGATCCGACCGGGGCGGCGTTCAATTCGGTGCTGGCACTGGAACTGCACAACGACAAGCCGATGTCGCCGATGGTCAATGCGGGGGCGATGACGTCGACGAGCTTGGTGTCGGCCGTCGACGCCGACGACCGCTGGCGCCAGATTCTGCAGATGCAAAGCGATTTCGCCGGTCGCAGCATCTCGGTCAGCGAACAGATCAGCGCTTCGGAGCGTGCCACCAACTTTCACAACCGCGCCATCGCGTGGCTGCTGCTGACCGGCGGATACATGTACTGCGACCCGATGGAGGCCTGCGACATCTACACGCTGCAGTGTTCGACCCTGGTCACCGCTGTCGACCTGGCGACGATGGGTGCGACCTTGGCCAACGGGGGGGTCAACCCCGTCACCGCCAAGCGCGTCATCAAGCAGGCCAACGTGTCTCATGTACTGGCCGAAATGACGATGGAGGGTCTGTACACCAGCTCGGGCGACTGGGCCTACACCGTCGGGCTGCCCGCCAAGAGCGGCGTCGGAGGCGGGCTGGTCGCGGTGGCCCCGGGCAAACTGGCGATCGCCGCCTACTCACCGCCGCTGGACATCGCCGGCAACAGTGTGCGCGCCCAGGCCGCGATCACCCAGATCGCGCACACCCTCAAGCTGGGGCTTTTCAATACCTAACGTGAGACCGGCGCCGGGTCAGAGCGGATGTGCAGGGTTGTACTGAAACCTCCATCGAGCGGAATTACTGCGCCAGTCGAGCGCTGACCGGGTTGCGCGAAGTCGGCTTCGTCGACAGCGACCTTGTGGACCAAGAGTTCGACTACGGCCAGCTGCTCCCACAGTTGACAGGGGTCGTTGCGGTGCTGAACACACATGCCCCCGAAATCGCTGCCGTTCTGTATCCCGGGCTCAACGTGCTCAAAGATCACGTCGACGACCCGGACCTGCGCGCTGCGGCCGTGAGCGAACTCAGCGCCGGCTATTAAGGCACTGTTCGGCCATCATGCCCGCGGTGGCAGCGGTGGGACGTAGGGAATACCGTCGACGGTCGTGGGGATACCGTCTCTTTGCCGATGCCCAGACTCACCGGGGTGTTGGTGGCGAGACTGCACATCACATCGGGTGCGTTGTCGATGAGGCTGCGACCGTTCCACAATGCGAACCCGAACACGGCGGATGTTCCCACCGTGTAGGCCAACACATTTGGCAACAAGCGGTCGGCGACAGCGTGGGCGTACGCCGTGGGATCGCTTGCAGTGCCGCTCGCCGCGACGGCCGCGGCGACGGCGGATATGACTGTGTCTGCGAAGGTTTCAACGTCAGTGGCCGGTGATCCGCCGTTGAGGCGATCGCTTAGGTCTTCGTTGAACGGGGTGAACAGCGGGTGGAGCATCGGCAGGCCCGCCCGATTGATGCTGCGCCAGCCGCCGGCGTCGGTGGCCAGCGTGGTCAGGGCCCACACGCCGATGCGGTGTTGGTGATCGGCAAGGGTGGGGAGTTCGGCGGCGGGTACTTCCAGCACGATGGAGTACACCGTGTGGCCGGCGAATTGGTTGTGTGCTGTGGCCGGGTCCCAGGTGGTGAGGTCGACCACGGTCCCGTCTTGGAGGGCATGCTCGACGGCGTGCAGCACGTCGGGTTCCATCCAGAAAGGGTCACCGGCCATGCCGATCCACACACGCACACCGGCGTTGGTGGTCAGCGCTGTTTCGGTCACGCCGGTGGCGACGGTCGTGCCTGGCGCGTGCGGATCGGCTGCGTCGACGCCGGTCAGTCGGGTCAGCGTGTAGCGCTGCAGGCCAGCACTGTCGCGATCATCGAAGCGGAACCTCAACGTGAGGTCCTCCACAGCGTCGTTGTCGATGTCGATCTTGAACTCGTAGAGCGCTTCAGGGTGAAAGCCGGGGATGGGAATGTCACCGGCGAGTGAGGTGCAGACGTTCATGACGAACACGGTGCCGGACTCGCCGGCGAACACGTAGAGATCGGTGATGTCGAGCCGCACGTCAGCCCGAGCCAACGGCGAATCCAGATGGTGTGACATGACTACTTTCCTCGGGTTGATGCGGAGCGGGTCAGTCGCGATCTACGTCGCGCCGGTGCCAACTTCTCCGGAGATGATCCTCCACCACGGTTTGATGTAGCGCTGTTTGCCGTGCGGATCGACGTAGCGGCTTGTCAGCTCTGGTGCCCCTACATCGACCACGTTCTGGAAGCTCCGGAGGCAATGCTGGCGTTCGTGTCATGAACGTGGCTGCAAAAAGAGAGAATTGAAGTAATTATGGCTGGGCGAGTCGAAGGCAAGGTCGCGTTCATCACCGGGGCGGCCCGCGGTCAAGGCCGCGCGCATGCGGTGCGATTGGCGCAAGAAGGTGCGGACATCATTGCCATCGACATCTGCAAGCCGATCGAAGGATTCTTGAACCCGCCGTCCACGCCGGAGGATCTGGCCAGGACTGCGGATCTGGTGAGGGGCCACCACCGCCGCATTGTCACCGCCGAAATCGACGTGCGCGACTACGAGGCCCTCAAAGCGGCAGTGGACAGCGGGGTGGAGCAACTGGGCCGGCTGGACGTCATCGTGGCCAATGCAGGCATCAGCAACGCCGGCAATGACGACGGCGGCACACTCGACAAAGTCAGCGAAAGAGACTGGCAGGACATGATCGATGTGAACCTGTCAGGCGTGTGGAAGACGGTGAAAGCCGGTGTGCCCCATATATTGGCGGGCGGCCGCGGGGGTTCGATCATCCTGACGAGCTCGGTCAACGGGTTCAAGGCCTATACCAATCTCCTTCTCGGTCATTACGTGGCCTCCAAACACGGTGTCGTTGGTCTCATGCGGGCGTTCGCGGTCGAACTGGGTCAGCACATGATCCGCGTCAACTCGGTGCACCCCACGTTCGTGAACACTCCGATGGTATTGAACGAGGGGCTCTACAAGATGGTCCGCCCCGACCTGAAGAATCCCGGCCCCGATGATTTGGCCCCGTTCTGCCAGATGTTCCACACGCTGCCGATCCCGTGGGTGGAGGCGGAGGACATCAGCAACGCGGTGCTGTTCCTCGCGTCCGACGAATCCCGCTACATCACCGGTGTCACACTGCCGATCGATGCGGGCAGCTGCCTCAAGTAACTGCGCGAGGTAGACTGCGGCACTGGCGATCTCGTCGACATCCCCGGGACGCGTTTCTGTGGCGCGTCGGCAAGACTTAGTTCCTCGAGAGTAGGTCGCGCACGATGAGTGTCGCGGATGCTGGGGTGGACCCGAAGCTCTCGTCAAGGGCCGGAAAGCCATCCCGGATTTCAATTCGATCGAGAACGGTCGCCAGATACGGGACTCGCGACAGGTCTGCGCGGTAACCACATGCGAAGATCACCCGATCGACGTTGAGCTGCTCCGAGTTGGAGAGCGCCACCGCCACGTCCTCGCCCGAGGCCGCTGCACCGCACCGGACGACCTCGACATTGGGCCAACGGTGGATTCCCTCCCAATCCAACCGGGGCGTCAGCCAGTGCTCGAGCGTCAAGCGCCCAACCTCCCAGAACCGTTGGGTGATTTGCTGCTTTTGACGTGTGGAGAGGTTGCGCCAATACCCGGGCACCGACAGCGTCCGCTGCACGTGCTCGTTGACGAAGCACCAGCTCACCTGCTCGAATCGCGGGACGTCGTGGCGGTGGACGATGTCGATTCGAGCGGCGCCATGTTCCCGGATGAGAGCAGCCCACTCGTATGCGCTTTGCCGGCCGCCGACGATTAGGACGCGTTGTCCGGCCATCTCATCGAATCGAACGAGATCGCATGTGTGAGCCGCCCGCCCCGGTGGCACATCGGATGCCCAATCCGGGACCGTCGTATAGTGCCGGATCCCGGGCGCGCAGACCACCGTGTCCGTGACTATCTGCTCGCCGTTCTCCAGCGTCGCCGTGAAGCGGCCGTCGCGCTTGTCAAGGTCTACGGTGAGCTCCTCGCGAACCTTGATCCGCTTCGCCCTCCGGAACCACTCGGCATAGTCGAGGAATACGCCCATCGGTATGGGGTCGACATCGCCAGCCGCGACAGCGTGCTCCTTGAGATAGGCCGCGAGTGTATGAATCCCCGCAGCGTCAAGGTGCCAATCGAGCCCGGACCGCAGGAACATTCCGGCGGGCATGTTGGTCTTCCAGAAGTCCATCGGCCGACCAAGCACCACAGTGTCGATGTCGTGCTCGAGCGCTAAGGCTGCCGTCGACAGTCCATACGGCCCGGCGCCCACCACTAATAGCTGTGTGTCCACCGTCCGTCATCCCGACCGGTGCCAGCGTGGATCGTTTGGGTAAGCCATGCGTCCCCCGGTAAGTCTGCGACTGACATCGATCGAAATAGACGACATACGAGGGTCTCAAAAGTTGGTGTCGGTGTCACCCGTAGTAATCGCAGTCGGGGCCGCCGCCAGGGCGCCCAGCTTCCCGCTCACGTCTGAACGGGCAACAGACGCGCCGTCTAACCCGCTTGCTGATTGTCCTGGACGACTTGCGGGGCGTTCTGCTCGGCTTGTTGCTCGTCCTGGGTGGCTTGCTGCTGAGCTTGCTCGTTCTGTTGTTCGGCCTGTTGCTGTGCATCGTTTTCAGCTTGTTGTTCGTTCTCTTCGTTCTGAAGCTGCGTCTGCTCGTCGTCCTGCTGTTGTTGCTGCTGCTCCTCCTCTTCTTCGTTGGAGTTGTCGTCGGAATCGGTGTCGTCCACCAGCACGACATCGTCGCCACCAAAGTCGGCGCCGGCGGCAGCAGGAGCGACGGGAGGCTGGGCTGGCTTAGTGCTCGGGGCCGGCGGATTGCTCGGCGGAATCCACTGATCGGGCACCGATTTCAACGTTTGCAGCATTGCGGATGCGGTAGGCGTATCACTTGCGCCCGGGGGCAGGATATGGACAAAAGCGAGAAGGGGGATGACGGCTGCCGCGGCGAACATTGCTTGCAGGAGGCGGCAGCACCGACTGCACCCACCCGAACTCACGTCACGAACGTTGAATCGTCGTTCGACATTTGTGGTCATAAGTCACTGTGGCTGGCTTGCCTGTGCTAATTCATTGATCGCGATATTGCTCAGCTGTGGACCACGCTGCTACCGCCGCCGGCGCCGACTTCTCCGGAGATGATCCGCCACCACGGTTTGATGTAGCGCTGTTCGCCGTGCGGATCGAAGTAGCGGCTTGTCAGCTCTTGTGCCCCTACGTCGACCACGTTCTGGAAGCCCCGCGAGGCAAGGAATGCGGGCGCCTGGCCCTCGTCGATCCCGAAACTGAGCGGCTCGCTTGTGCTGGCTCATTTTGGCGAACTCGTTCGCCGCCCCGCGCAGCGTGCACGTACCCTGCACCACCGAACGCAGGATGTAATCGAACACGATCGCGCTGCCCGCCGGGGCACTGGCCGTCACGAAGCCCAGAACCCCATCCACCGCCGCCAGGTCGAGGTAGGGCGTCACGCCTTCCCACAGAAACACCGTCGGGCGCGTCGTGCGGTAGCCGCACGCCAGCAGCTTGTCGGCAAAGTTATCCACCGTGAAATCCACTGCAACGTAAGCCACGTTGGCCGGGATGTCACCGAAGATGTCGCGAACCTTGGCCTGCTTGGCCGCGGACGTCGCGGGGTGATCCACCTCGAAGACCTGCACACCACCCAGCCGATCAGCAAAGCGGTAGGGCCGTGAATCGTAACCGGCTCCCAGTATCACCAGCTGCTCAGCGCCGCGCGCCAGCTGTTCCGGCAAGAGATCGTCGAGATAGCGGGTACGAGCGATGACGTAGTAATGATGCCCGGCGAAGCGCCGTTCGATCAGTCCCTCCACCGCATCCCGAAATGGCCGACCCCACAGCAGTATTCGGTATTTCGGGCCGAGAAATCGCTCCGCCAACGGATCGCAGCAGATCCGCTCGGCGTCAGGCTTGCGCGTCTCGATCGCTCACGATAGCGCCATCTGCTCCGCGGTGGTACTGGACCGGGTCGCTTTCATAGCGCTCGATGATAATTTATGGTCGACCGGGCCCGAGCGGCAAAGCGGGCTCGGTAATACCGGTCGGACCATCGCCAGCCAACTGCGTGTCGCCAGTTGCTCCACAACCCCGTCAGGGACCGAATTCCCCACTGAGCGCGTGCCGCTGACGGTCGAAACCGACAGCCACGCGCTCTGCTTTTGAGTGGTCGATCAGCATTGCTCAGCTCACCGTACGGGGCGCACTATTGAGGTGTCCGTCTGAAACCTGGAGAAGTGCGATGAGCGAGCAACTGTACGACTTTTTCGGCGAGATGTTCCAGCGGTACTTCAGGCCCGCCATCGATGCATATCCGCGAATGGGTAGAGCGCTCGTCGAAAGGTTACTCACGCTGACTGACGACGTTCCCGATAAATTGGTGCAGACCCGTTGCGCCGCAACGGCATGGGCCGAAGCCGAGACCCCGCACGCCAGGATCACCTCGGAACTCTTCGTGATCACCCAACACGGACTGATGTATGCCGCCGGGTTAAACGAGTCGCGCCGGGCGCTGTATTACCTGGCCACGCCGCCCGCATTGTTCGATCCGTTCGTCGATCAGGTCGACACCGCCGAACTGCGTAAGGGCGCGGTAGTCGCGGTGGACAGCCGGCTCGGACGCGACCTCGCATCCGCGCATCCGATGGACGCCGCGCTGCGCCGGATTCTCGATGAGCACCTGGCGCTGCGGGTGAATCTGCCCGCGTAGCTATTTCTTCGCCCCAGTACGCAGCACCGGCGGCAACCACGAATTGCCGTCCGGCTGAGACCCGCCCGCCCATTGCCGCGCCTTGCTTGTGGGAGGACGATGAAGTGGACGGCGGCGCCGTCGAGACGCTGCCCCACACAGAGGAGGCAGATCATGTACGCACGCAGTACCACCATCCAGGCACAGCCCTCGTCCATCGACGCCGGTATTGCGCATGTCCGCGATACCGTGATGCCCGCGCTCGCGGGCGTCGACGGATACACCGGCTTATCCCTGTTGGTCGACCGGTCGTCCGGCCGATGTATTGCTACCAGCGCATGGCAATCCGAGGAGGCCACGCGTGCGAGCGCGGAGTCTGTTCGGCCGGTTCGTGACCGTGCCGCGGAGGTTTTCGGTGGCAGCGCAGACGTCGAGGAATGGGAGATCGCTGTCTTGCACCGCGACCACCGGTCGCGTGACGGCGCCTGTGTCCGAGCCACCTGGGTCAAGGTCGGCCCGGATCAGATCGACCGAGGCATCGATTTCTACAAGATGACTCTCCTGCCCGCACTCGAGGAGCTCGAGGGATTTTGCAGTGCCAGTTTGCTGGTCGACCGAGCGTCCGGTCGTGGCGTGGCCTCGGCGACCTTCGACAGCGTCGAAGCGAGGGACCGGAACAGAGACCAGTTGGACAGGATCAGAGCCACGGGCAGCCAGGAAGTAGCTGCAGAGGTGCTCGACGAGTGCGACTTCGAGTTGGCGCTCGCCCACCTGCGGGTGCCCGAGATGGCCTGACCGCACGACAAACGCGGAGCACCTGCGATGCTCTGCATCGCCAACGGCGCGGTCCGCCATGGGAAAGGAGCGAAATCATGGGCGCGCACTCGATCGGAAGTGAGGAAGGCGCGGTGGTGGCGGCGGAAGCGCAGTCGTTGTACGAACGGCTGGGAGGCGTGTACGCCATCGCCGTCGTCGTCGACGACTTCATCGATCGGATCATGGTCGACCCGCGGTTGAACGCGAACCCGCGAGTCGACGAGGCGCACCACCGCGTCTCGGCCCAGGGTTTCAAGTACTACGTCACCGAACAGGTTTGCTGGGCGGCGGGCGGCCCGCAGACCTACTCGGGGCGCACGATGCTAGACGCGCACCGCGAGCTGCGCATCTCCGGCGCGGAGTGGGATGCGTTCATGGACGACTTCCACCAGACCCTCGCGAAGTTCGGCGTGCCCGAGCGCGAGCGCGGCGAGCTCGACGCGATCGTCGAGAGCACGAAGGATGACATCGTGACGACGTCGGCGGCGCCCGCCGCGAGCCAGTAATCGCGCCGGGTCAGCCCGGACGGGTCGCGGAGCGCAGCACAATTCGCCGCATGGAGATCCCGCGCATGGAGCTTACGGAGGCGTTGGTAGCGGAGGACATCACGCCATTCGAGCGAGAACGACTGCGTGGGGCTCTTGAGGAGGAAGTAAGAAGGCAACTTCCCGCCGATTGGCAGCTCCTGCGCGTGGTGGACTGGGATCCGAGGGGTGGCCACGCAGTGGAAAACGCTCCAGGCATGAGGAAGTACACGGTCGCGTACGAGACGGAACCGCGCGATTAGGCGGTCGAGTCCGTCGGCGTTCCTGCATGTCCTGGGACGGGTGAATTGGTGGGCACCCAAGCCGCTGGCCCGGTTGCACGAGCGCTTCGGCATCACCGGGTCACACGATCTGCCTGAGATTGAGCCGCTGGCCGCGTGAGACTGGTCAGCGTGTCGATCTCCGTTCCTGATCCGACCAGGCGCAGCGCGCGCGGCATGGTCTCGGCGATCAGCTGCGCGAGGAAATCCTGGACCCCGTCCGGTGAAGAGAGGTTTAGGCCGTGGTGTGCTGGTCGGATGAGTCGCTGGGCTCGATGAGCTTTGTTTCCTCACGTGCCCCTGGGGTGACCTCGATGCGGCGCGGCTTGGCCCTTGCCGCCACGGGGAGGGTTACGGTCAGCACCCCGTTCTGATAGGTGGCGGCGATGTGGTCGGCATCGATGTCCTGACCGAGAGACAGGCGACGCATGTAACCGCCGGTGAAGCGCTCGGAGCTCAGCCACTGCACGTCGTGTTCGGTGCGTTCGCTGCGTTGTGCCGTCACCGTGAGAATGCCGCTGTCAACGCTGACGTCCACCGAATCGGGGTCCACGCCCGGGAGGTCGGCGTGAAGCACGTAGTGATCGCCGGAGCGGTAGAGGTCCATCGGCATAGCTAGTGGGACTCGGGCGGATCCGGGCGATGGGCCGAGCAGGTGCGCGGCGAGTCTGTCGATGTCACGGAATGGATCGGGATGAAGCACAGCGACCACCTCCTACATGTCGGTTGCCGCACCGCGCCACCGCGACGGGTGTCGGCTGGCTGCGCTCCTTCAGGTTTAGCACCCCACCGGCGCGAGCACCAGGGGCGTCGACCCTGCGCCCAGGTCCTCGGCGACGAGGACCCTGGTGTCCAAGATCGTCTTCCACATGAAGGGGCCAGACGCGCCTCGATCTGCTCGTGGATGTCGGGCGATATCTGCGTCGATGCTGTCGATCCGGCCGAACATGTGCGCGGACAGGAATTGGTGATGGTCGGCGGCGAGATGCATTGGTCGGATTCGTTTTACGGTTGCTTTACCCGAATAGGTGTAGGCTCAAGGTACGGATCCACGGCAGACCAAGGTCGGACCGGAAGAGAAGATTCCTCCTCTCGGCTGTGGCGCTTAGCACGAGCACTAGGCACCCACGCGAAGCAAAGCCCATCAACTGGGCACAGCGCGGTGGGCTTGCGTGCAGGCCGGGAAACTGTGTCCTGACGCCGAGGCCACATTTCACTGCGCCATCACGCACGCTTGGTAACCGAGTGGTTGGTGCTTCGGACGGCACTCCTTTTCGTCAGGAGCGCCGTCCGACTCGTATATGCCGAACTTCCGGAGCCGTTAGCGGGCCCGACTCCGTGACCAGGCGCAGATCTAGACCATGTCGTTGCGGGTCAACCACCGCATCACCGGCCAGCCGATGAACACCGGCAGCCAGCAGGTGAGCACCCGATAGAGCAGCACCGACGGCACAGCGATGGCCGCGGGTACGCCGAAGGCGGCCAGTCCACCGATCAGCGCGGCTTCGACGGCGCCGACACCGCCGGGGGTGGGGGCGGCCGAGGCGAGGGTTCCGCCGACCATGGTCACCACGGTGACGGTGACGAACGACACGTGGCCGCCGAACGCCTCGACGCTCGTCCACAACGCCAAGGCCGCACCGAGAGTCGTTCCAGCACAGCCTAATACGATCAATGCCAGCCGCTTGGGTTCGCGGGCGACCTCGATGATGTCGGTGATGATCTCCGCGAGCTTGGGGCGCACCGCCGTCGCCAGCCAGCGCCGCAGGTTGGGCACCAACAGGAAGGTGCCGACGATGCCCAGCGCCACACCCGCGATCAGGTAGAGCATGGCGGCCTTTGGGACGAAATGTGACAGGTCGGTTGCCGCGCCGGCGGCGGTGCTGAAGAAGATCAGCAACAGGACGTGCATGATCACCTGCATCGACTGCTGCAGCGCGACGGCGGTAGTGGCACGCGTCGTGCTGAGCCCGCTCTTCTGCAGGATGCGGGTGCTGAGCGCAAGCCCGCCGACGCCGGCCGGGGTGGTGGTGGCGGCAAAAGTGTTGGCCACCTGCGCGATCGACAGCCGCCAGAAGTTCACCGATTCGTCGGCGGACGCCCACAACGCAGCAGCCGCCCCCACATATGTCGATGCCGAGATTGCCAGCCCGAGCACTGCCCACCACCAGTTGGCTTTGCTCAGCGCGTTGAAGAATGTCGGTACGGTGCTGATAAACGGATACGCCACATAGACCAGTGCGCCGAGTAACACCAGCTGGATGAGCTGGCTGCGGCTGAACCGGGTGACCGCCTCGGATTTGATCTTCTCCGTGCCGGTTTGGCGCATCACCTCCGCGCGGCTTCGCGAGATGACGCCGTTCGCGTCCTGCACCGAGTCCCGGATATGTTTGGGCACAGCAGTTTTGGTGAGCCTGCGCGATGCTTTCAGTACGGCGTCCTTGCCAAGCACGTCGATCGCCGCCTCCACCGCGGCGTCCGCGCCGTACAGCGCCGACGTCGTGACCAGCAGTTGGGCGATGTCGGATTGGAGTTGGTTGTCGTTGGCGCCGTACTCGGCGGCCCCGAACCCGCCGAAAAAGACGGCGCCGTTGCTGACGGTGATTTCTTTGTCGCGCAGGTCGCCGTGCGAGACCTGGTGGTCCTGCAGTTTGCGCAGCGATTCCCACACTTCGGCAACCGGCGTCGACGTGTGGCATTCCTTCAGCGGAGCGCCACGAATGCGCTTGTGCACGTAGAGGTTCCAGCCCCGGTCCAGGGTGCCGACAGCGATCGTCGAGGTGTTGGCAACGCCCAGGTCGCCGATGGCGATGGCCATCAGGGCGCGGTGTTCGACGGCGCGGCGCATCGACGCCTGCAGCGGAGCGGTCTCGCTGCCGCGCAGCCGCAGTATCCGCCACGCCTGCACCAGCGCGCCGCCGCTGCGTTGATGCGGTCCGTACATCTCGACGACGGCGGCGTCATCCGGGTCCTGAGTTGTCGCCGAAAGGACCAGCGGCCCAGATCCGGCGGGGCGGACCACCGTCAGCCCGGTCACGGCGAATCCGCGTTTGGCCATGGCGCGCACCGCGCCGTCCAGCGGCACCTCCAGCGCGGGTGTGCCGCTGACCAGCACCACCAGTGCGCCGACGAACCATCCGACCGCCAGCCCCAGCAGCGAGCGGGCCGGCACGATGGCGCTGACCACCAGGTGGATCGGGATGAACGCCAGCAGCAGCGTCCACCACCAGTGCCGCCAGCGCGGCGGCGACCACGGCCCGGACACGGTGAGCACCGCGGCGAGCATGCCGATCCAGCGCGGGTCGTCGAGGAACTGGTCCAACACCGTCCGTAGCCGGTCGGAGAGGTCGAAGTGCCATTGCGGTGCCGCCAGGCGCGTCCCGGTGAACGACAGCGCCACGATGGCGATCAGCGCCGCGGCGGCGTACGGGCCGAGCATGCGCCACTGGCGGCCGAGGATCAGGCCGATCAGGATCATGAACGGCAACGCCAGGATCGCCAGGCCGTACACCAGGTAGACCACGTCGGACTGGGTGGGGGAGAGCACCCCGACGATGCGGGAGATGGATTTCTCCAGCTCGTCCCACCGCGTCCGGGTAACCAGGGAACTGGTGATGACGATCCCCAGTAACGCTCCCGACAAAGCCACCCGCAGGATGTCGTTGGTGCGCCGGGTCAGGGGCTGCAGCAAGCTGCCGGAAACCCTGACCTCACGCCCATCGACCTGCATGCGTCAGCAACCTCCGGCGCGCCTGTGTCAGCGCTTCGCCGACAACATAACCGGAGATCGGCGCCGGATGCTTGACCCCGGCTATCTCGTGGCGGATGTCCTGCGCCGATGTGGCCGCTGGCCGCCGTGTGCCCCGGACGTGGGTCGACGCCGACGAGGGGGTCCGCTGGGGGCGTTGTGCGCCTGCGCGGCCACCTTAGGAGCGGGGGCCTGGTAAGCAGCGACCTCGCCGACCAGCTTGGTGACCGGTTCGTCGTGGGCGGTCACCTGTTGCGGGCGGACGTTGACGCCGGCTCTGCGCATCAGCGCCGCGTGGTCTTTGCGTTGCTCGGGCAGCACCACCGTGACGACGTCGCCGGAGCTGCCGGCGCGAGCGGTGCGTCCTGAGCGGTGCAGGTAGGCCTTGTGCTCAGCGGGTGGGTCGACGTGCACCACCAGCTCGACCTCGTCGACGTGCACACCACGTGCGGCGATGTCGGTGGCGACCAGCACGCGTGCGGTGCCGGCGCTGAACGCGGCGAGGTTGCGGTCCCGAGCTGGCTGAGACAGGTTGCCGTGCAGGTCAACTGACGGCACCCCGGCCTCGGTGAGTTGGCGGGCCAGCTTGCGGGCCTGGTGCTTGGTGCGCATGAACAGGATCCGCCGGCCGGAGCCGGAGGCGAGCCGATGCACCAGCTCAGTTTTGGCGGCGGCACCGGCGACGTGGAAGACGTGGTGGGTCATCTCGGCGACCGGCGAGTTGGCCTCGTCGACCGAGTGTGTCTTCTCGTTGCGCAGGAACCGGTTGACCAGCTTGTCGACGCCGTTGTCCAGGGTTGCGGAGAACAGCATGCGCTGACCGCCGGCGGGGGTCGCGGACAGGATGCGGATCACGCCCGGCAGAAAGCCCAGGTCGGCCATGTGGTCGGCTTCGTCGAGCACGGTGATTTCCACCGAGTCGAGGCTGATCAGGCGTTGTTTCATCAGGTCTTCCAGCCGCCCCGGGCAGGCGACGACGATGTCGATGCCTGACTTGAGCGCGGACACCTGGCGGCCTTGCGGCACCCCGCCGAAGATCGTGGTGACCTTCAGGTCGTACGCGGCGGCCAGCGGGGCCAGCGCCGCGCTGATCTGCGTCGCCAGCTCACGGGTGGGCGCCAGCACCAGGCCGGACGGCCGCGAGGGCCGCCGCTTGCCGGACGCGAGCCGGACGACCAGCGGGATGGCAAAGGCCAGCGTCTTGCCGCTGCCGGTCTTGCCGCGGCCCAGGACGTCGCGGCCGGCAAGAGTGTCGGGAAGGGTGTCGAGCTGGATCGGGAACGGCGTGGCGATTCCCTGCGCCGTGAGCACGTTGATCAAGCGTTGGGGTACGCCGAGTTCGGCGAAAGTTTGTTGGGTAGTCATGATTTCGGTGCCTTTCGGGCATCGGGTGTGCCGCATGTCGACGGCATCGTTATGCAGCTGTCAGCACAAGTGGCGAGATTGCCGGTGGGCAAAATCGATCGCCGCGAGAAAAGCTTGGATGACAGAGCATTCCACGACGTTGTCGGTATGTGTTGCTAGCCGACGTTGCTTCATACCTTAGCGGATCAACTGTTCATCACCCTCATGCGGTGACACGGGTCACCTTCTTGATCAGCATGCGTGTTTGACCGTCGGCTGCCGGGATCGCCGCAACGTTGAGTACGTGAACGAAAAGACGCACCTGTGAACCTGATTCGAGCCACCGATTCCCGATGCGCCCCGACTGTTACGGCAGTCACGGGGAGAGTCGAGTGTCGATGTGCCCGCCTATCAGCGACAACTCGACGTCACACAACACCACCCGCAAGCGTGTGGTCTTCATTGCGACAAGTCCGTATCGACGAACGTCATTGCCGCGCAACACTTCTTGTATTTTCGCCCCGACCCACACCCGCACGGCTGATTGCGGCCCGGCGGCCAGGCGATCAAATCGGGGTCGGCGCTGGCGGCCGGGTGGGCAGCATACTCGGCCCGGGCCTCCGCCGAGTCGGACTGCTGGTTCCGTTCAGCGCACCAGGCGGTAAACGGCCAGACCCGCACCCGTGCGATCGTCAGCGCGGGTATGCCTGCCTCCGCGTACTCGATCAGAATCTGCTGAAGCGTCCTGCAGTACTGCCGGTGCGGCACCGGGCCGTCCGGGCTGTGGTTTTCCTCGGCGTCGCGTGAATAGGGCAGCAATCGGTAATCGAGCCGTGATGCTACAAATGTAGTACATTCGTAGCATGGCCGAAGTCGGGTCTCGTGACCTGCGCAATGACACAGCGGGAGTGCTTCGGCGCGTCCAAGCCGGAGAAGACATCACCATCACTGTGAAGGGCCGCTCCGTCGCGGTGCTCAGGGCGACACAGCCTCAGCGTCGACGCTGGTTGACCAAAGCCGAGTTTTTGGCGCGCATGCGACGTGCACAAGCTGACCCAGGGCTGCGCGACGACCTCGCGGCACTCGCAGGCGACACCACCGACGATCTTGGGCCTATCCGATGAGCCAGACGCCGGCGGCGGGGCTGCTGGACACATCGGTGTTCATCGCCACCGAAACTGGCCGTCAACTCGAGGAGTCGCTGATTCCCGCCGAGGTCGCGACGAGCGTGATCACTCTCGCCGAACTCACCGCCGGGGTGCTGGCGGCAAGTACGTCGGATACCCGGGCTCAACGACTCGCGACCCTAGAATCTGTTGCCGACATGGAAATGCTGCCGGTCGATGAGGAAGCGGCGCGGATGTGGGCCCGGCTGCGCATCCACCTAGCCGAGACTGGCCGCCGAATCCGAATCAATGATCTGTGGATTGCGGCCATCGCCGCTTCGCGAACGTTGCCCGTTATCACGCAGGACGACGATTTCGCCGCTCTCGACGGCGCGGGCGGTCTCACGGTGATCAAGGTCTGAGTTACGCCGTCCGGTAAACGCGCTGCAGCGTTCCGTGCGGCTCTGTCGGCGCTTCTTGCCACGAGCCACAGCAGCCACGCACGTACCAGAGACTTACCCATACTCCCTGTTGGAAAGCGATGTCGCATGCGATATCAACCCGCAGGAGACCCACAGCTCATACCAAGCCGGCTCGCATAGGGTCGAAAGCAGTACTGCCGTAAAGGAGATGAGCGTGCCGAGAACTGACAACGACACTTGGGAGATCACCGAGAGTGTGGGTGCGACGGCGCTGGGCGTCGCGGCATCCCGCGCGACGGAAACCGAAAGCGACAACCCGCTGATCCGCGATCCGTTCGCGCGGGTGTTCCTCGACGCCGTCGGCGACGGGCCGTGGAACTGGAACTCCGCGACCCAGTTGCCGCCTCAGCTCGCCGAAGCCGAACCCGAGTTGCTGCTGCAGAGGCAGGCGATGGTCAGCTACATGGCCTCGCGGACCAAGTTTTTCGACACGTTCTTTCTCGAGGCGACGAATGCGGGCATCCGTCAGGTAGTGATCCTGGCGGCGGGTTTGGACTCGCGCTCGTGGCGGTTGCCGTGGCCGGACGGGGTGACCGTCTACGAGCTCGATCAGCACAAAGTGTTGGACTTCAAAGCTTCGACATTGAGCGAGCACGGCGCGCAGCCTGCCGCCGATCGGGTCGAGGTCGCGGTGGATCTGCGTCGGGATTGGCCGAAGGCGTTGCAGGAGGCTGGGTTTGACGCCTCGGCACCGAGCGTCTGGTCGGCCGAAGGGCTGATGCCGTACTTGCCGGCCGCGGCGCAGGACTTGTTGTTCGAACGCATCCAGGGATTCGCGGCTCCCGGCAGTTGGGTTGCGGTGGAGGCGCTGGGGCCGACTTTTCTCGACGAGGAGATCCGTTCGAAGCGGCGTGCCCGGTTTGACCGGGTTCGCGAGGTGCTGGCCAACGTCGACCCGCAGCGTGAGATCCCCAGCATGGACGACCTGTGGTACTTCGAAGAGCGCGAGCCGGTCGGCGACTGGTTCGGCCGCTATGGCTGGGATGTGACGGTAACGCCGGCCGTTGAGTTGATGGCCGGGTTTGGCCGCAGCGCCGCCGAAGAGGTCAAAGACCTGGTGCCTGGTAACGAGTTCGTCTTCGCGCGGCGAACGTAGCGCCTCGCAAGGACTTTTGACCCTGGCGTATCAATGTGGACCGATGTGAGCTGTTGGCATGCGGAGTGATAAGCCAGTTGGTCGACGCATCGGGATTGCCGTCGCAGCGATTGTCGGCATGGCACTGGGATGGTTGGTGGTGTTGCCGAGAGCTTTTCGGCGAAACCGGGACGTGCTGCTCAGTCGTGGCCCGCTGCGGCGGTTCTTGACGACGTATAACGGCATGACCCGCAATATCTCTGGTACTCCGTGGTCGTCGTGGGGGCTGTTGACCCACGCGGGCCGCCGCAGCGGGCGCACCTACCAAACGTCGCTGGGCGCACATCCCTACGGTGACGGGTTCCTGCTGCCGTTGGGTTATGGACTTCACACAGATTGGTACCGCAACCTGATGGCCACCGGAACAGGCACGCTTGCCTGGAAAGGGCGCATCTACCAGCTCGAGCGGCCCGAGCTCATCTCCGGTCCGGACGCGATGCGGGCGTGGTCGGCACGGGACCGGATCTTCCTGCGGTTAGCCGGGATGCATGACTTCGTGTGGCTGCACGCCGCAAAGGAAGTGGCCGAAGGACCCGAGCCCGCGATAGAACACGCAGCACAGTGACCGCGCGTCGCCGCGGGGTCGTGGCGTTGTTGGCGATACCGGTCGCGGTGGTGGTGGCGCTGTATCTGCTGTTGCTGGGTAATTCGGTGCTGATGCGGGTGAGGTGGGTGAGCGACAAGACCCGCCAGGCCAGCAAACGGGCCAATCATTGGATGCGTCACGTCGCCGGCACTCGACCGGGGAGCCTGTATTTCAACCTGGCTGCGCTGCATCACGTCGGGCGGCGCAGCGGTCGAGAGTACGTGACGCCGCTGAGCGCCTATCCGCTCGGGGACGGCTTCGTGTTGGCCGTGGCGTATCCGCACGTGGACTGGTCCGAGAATGTACTGGCCGCCGGGAAGTGCACCCTGACCTGGAGGGGGCATGAGTACGCGCTGGAGCGACCCGAGCGGATTCCCTTGTCAGAGGCGCTGAAGGCCTACCCGCCGCTGGTGAAGCCGTTCATCTTCGCCCCGGGAACGAACGAGTTCCTATGGCTGCATCGATCAGACGTGAACTCACAGCACGGCCAAGCACTTACGCGACTTGTTTGACCGACGGCGTCGACCGAGCGTTCGCCGGGATTTCACGCGCTCACGGGATACTTCCACGCCAGGCGGCGCTCGGCTGCAGGTCGGCGCACCGGCCTACCTCCCACATGTAGCTCCCGTGGAGGAGTAAGAGACAGGTATGCGGTCACGTAGGGGTGCCGCTGCGCTTGTAGCGGCGGTACTGCTGGTCGGCGCGATGCTGGCCAGTGCTACGCCCACGTCCTACGAACCGCCCGCGCTGGTCGCGAAACCGGTCGAGCACGTCGACACCCTGATCGGCACCGGCAACGGCGGCAAGACGGTGGGCGAGATCAACAACTTCCCCGGCGCTTCGGTGCCGTTCGGCATGGTGCAGTACTCGCCGGACACCGTCGACAATTACGCCGGCTACGCCCACGCGAACGACCAGGCGACCGGGTTCAGCATGACGCACGCCTCGGTGGGCTGCGCGGCGTTCGGTGACATCTCGATGCTGCCGACGACGAGCCCGATCGGCTCGGAGCCGTGGGACGCCTCGGAGGAGATCGCCCACGACCGCACCGAGAAAGGTGTGCCCGGCTACTACACCGTGCGGTTTCCGAAGACCGGTGTGACCGCCGAGCTCACCGCCACCACCCGCACCGGCGTGGGCCGGTTTCACTATCCGCGCAACCGTCCCGCCCGGTTTCACGTGCGCTCCGGCGGATCGTTGGGCGGCAACTCCGCCGACAACATCCACATCGGGGATGACAACACCACCATCACCGGATCGGCCACCAGCGGCGGATTCTGCGGCAAGGACAACGTCTACACGGTCTACTTTGCGATGAAGTTCAGCCGGCCGTTCACGTCGTTCGGCACCTGGGACGGCTTCTCGGTCTTTCCCAATGAGCGAAAGGCGTATTCGAGTTATGACGGTTCCAGCGGGGGATACGTGGAGTTCCCCGCCGGCTCGCAGGTCGAGGTGCGGACTGCACTGTCTTACGTGAGTGTCGACGGAGCACGAGCGAACCTCGACGAGGCCGCGGAGAGCTTCAAGGACGTCCGCGCCGCCGCGTCGAAGCAGTGGAATGACGCGCTGTCACGCATCAGGATCGCCGGCTTCGACGAAGGCGACATCGTGACGTTCTATTCCGCGCTTTACCATTCGCTGTTGAATCCCAACGTGTTCAACGACGCCGACGGCCGCTACATCGGTTTCGACGGCGACATCCACACCGTTGCGCAGGGCCATACCCAGTACGCGAACTACTCCGACTGGGACACCTATCGTGGTGTGGCGGCGTTGCAGGGGCTGGTCTTTCCGCAGCAAGCAAGCGACATGGCGCAGTCGTTGGTCAACGACGCCGAGCAGAGTGGGTCGTTTCCGCGGTGGGCGCTGGCCAATACGGCGACTGCCGAGATGACCGGTGACAGCGTGGTGCCGCTGATCGCGAACTTCTATGCGTTCGGCGCCAAGGATTTTGACGTGCACAGAGCACTGCACTTCATGCTCGACGCTGCGAAAGAAGGCGGTATCGGGCGCCACGGCTATGTGGAGCGGCCGGAAATCGAGACGTATCTGCGGCGCGGTTATCTGCCGTTGCCGTCGACGTCATGCCACGGATCGTTTCCCGCCGCGTCGATCTCGTTGGAGTGGTCGGTCGACGACTTCGCCATCTCGCAATTCGCTTCTGCGTTAGGTGATTCGGTGACCGCAGGCGAATTCGAAGGTCGCGCGCAGTATTGGCAGAACCTGTTCAATCCGACCACGCACTCGTTCTCGCCGCGTAATGCGCTCGGGTTCTTTCCCGGGGGCCCCGCGGTGATGCCGCCCGGGCCGGGCTGCTTCAGCCAGGTCGGTTTCGACGAGGGCAACGCCGAGCAGTACGTCTGGTACGTGCCGCAGAACATTGCGGGTCTGGTGACCGCGCTGGGTGGCCGACAAGCGGTGGCCGACCGGCTCGACAAGTTCACTTCGCAGCTCAACGTGGGCCCGGAGGAGCCGTATCTGTGGGCGGGTAACGAGCCGGACTTCTCGGTGCCGTGGCTGTACAACTACATCGGCCAACCGTGGAAGACCCAGGAGCTGGTCGACCGGGTGCGCAGCACGTTGTTTAGTCCCACACCCGACGGCGAGCCTGGCAATGACGATCTGGGCGCGATGTCGGCCTGGTACGTGTGGGCCGCACTCGGCCTGTATCCCAGCGTGCCGGGGACGTCAACGCTGACGGTGAACACGCCGCTGTTCGACCGCGCCGAAATCGCGCTGCCCGCAGACAAATCCATCCGGATCTCCGCGCCCGGCGCATCCGGACATCACCGCATGCAGTACATCAACGGCCTGCACGTCGATGGCCGGTCCACCGACAAGACGTATCTCCCGCCGTCACTTATTGAGGCCGGCGGCGAGCTGGCGTTCTCGCTGTCCGTCAAACCCAACAAGACCTGGGGAACCGCTGTGTCCTCGGCGCCGCCGTCGTTCGGTGCGGGCAGCCTGGCGGTGACGGTCAACGTGTCGCCGGCCGTTGTCGCTGTCGATCCGGGAACGTCGACCGACGTGACCGTCAACGTTCAGCGGATGGTCGACGGGCCCGGCGACTACCGGATTACCGGAAAGTCCTACGGCGTAGGGATTTCGGTGGCCCCGGTGTCCGGAAAGTTCGGCGCCGACGGGTCCGGCACGTCGACCGTCTCGATCAAGGTCGCGGACTCGGTGCGCGACGGGTACTACCCGCTGGTCCTCACCACCAAGGCGGGCAAGGGCGATCGGACGTTCATTCTGCTCAACGTCGTGGGGGGCGAGGGTGGGGAGTGAGAGCGGCTTAGCACCCGATGGTCCGGCGGCTGCTCTTCGCTGCGTGTTGCATTGAGCACCAACGCCTTTCGGCAAGTAAGCCTCAGCGCGTGCCGTGGTCGGGGTGGGGGACGGTTCGTAGGTCCAAGCGTGGGATCGCGTCAAAGTCTGACGGATTGCAGCTGTATAGCGGCAGGTCATAGGCAATGGCGCTGGCGGCGATCAGCGCATCATAAGCGCGTGCCGCCGGCTTTCGGCCGGACGCTCGCAACGATGCGGCAACTGCCCCGAATGCGCGCGCAGACTCGGCATCGAAGACCAGCACGTCGAAGTCCGACTCCGCCTGCTGCAAATGCGCCTGGCGTGCCGCGCGCTCTTCGTCGCTGTGGGCGACATGCGGGCCCACCGACAGCTCGGCCAACGTGATCGCGCTGATCACGGCTTCGTCGGGCAGATCTGCGGGGTCTTCGATGCGCCCAAGCAGGATCACCGTTGATGTGTCGAGCATCCCTCTCGACGCCGGCTCAGGGGTCACAGCGTTGGATCAATGACGGTGTCGATGTCACGTCGCAGCAGGTCGGGGTCGACGCGAGGCAACCCTTTCCTGCGCTCAATGAGTTCGACAGGTCTGGCGCTGCGGCGTGGCAGCGGGCGCAATTCGGCGACCGCACGCCCGTCCCGGGTGACGATCACACATTCGCCGCGCTCCACACGGTCCAGCACCTCTCCTCCTTTATTACGAAGGTCGCGCACGGTTACTGACTCCACAGCCGCAGTGTATCACCGGTGAGACAGATACATCCAGCCTGAACAGGCGCATGTGACAGATTCTGAATAACCATCACTTAGAGCGCGCAACAATTCACTCTTGAGCAGCTGTGGAGTGCCGTTGGGCATGCGGCTAGCGCCATTCGACTCCTGATGTTATTGAATATCGTTGCGGTGTATATGGATAACGTCACCCAGCAGTCTGTGCCGGGGCCGTGGCTGATCGAGCCAGACGCTCATCAAGGGTGGCGTGGAACGCCGGAGCGCCGCAGTGGATCTGGTGCAGTCCGGGCTTGTCGACCCGTCACGGACACGACAAACACTGACGCACTACTCGTTTTCGCCGCTGGGCCCCTCGTCGGTGTGGAGCTGGATATGGACCAGGTCCGGGCCGGTGACGGTCACCGCCCAGCCCAGGTGCGCCTGGTGCACACCGCGGTGTTCGACATCGAATGTGGTGAGGCGTTCTACCCAGCGCAGCAACTCATCGTGGTTGGCGACACTCAGACCGAACAACGGGTATCCGCGCAATGCGGCCAGCGGCTCGGCGGCGCGCAGCAACAACAGACGGGCACCGCACGGATGTTGCAGCAGCACGGCCATTACCTCGTTTTCGAGTTCTTCGATTAAGAGGGCGGCGAAATCGAAGACCCGTACATACCAGTCGCTGGCCGCCAGCGGATCGCTGGACGGCACAGTGACGTGGTGTAGGCCAATCAACAGGGGCACTCGACTATTCTTGCCGCCGCGAGACAACTCGTTGACTCGGGCCCCCACCGTCACGTCCACGTCGCGGAGCTTGCCCGCAAGAGCAGGCGGTTTGAAGTCGGTGATCGAGGCGTGTTCCGGAGCCAAGCGGAAACCGCACCGGGCCCGGCCACATCGTCGGTCGTCATGGCTGGTGACCTTCTGCCCTTCGTGCGCCCCCTTTGCCAACTGTAGGTTCGATCCGACGTGTGGCAGTGAAGGGTGATCGCGATGAGCGGCGGAATGTCGGCGGGTTCGACCTCGTCTGCGGGCCGAGGTCGGCTGCGCGTCTATCTCGGTGTTGCTCCGGGAGTCGGAAAGACCTACGCCATGCTGGCCGAGGCCAAGCGCCTGGCTGAGCGGGGAGTGGATGTGGTCGTGGGTTTGGTCGAGACCCACGAGCGCGCGGACACCGAGACCATGCTCGCCGCGCTGGAGCAAATTCCGCTCGCCCAGACCAGCCACCGAGGGTCCATCTTCGACGAGCTCGACGTGGACAAGGTGCTGGCTCGACGTCCGGCGGTGGTGCTGGTCGATGAATTGGCCCACACCTGCGTGCCGGGCAGCCGCCACGAGAAACGCTGGGAAGACGTGCAGGAGCTGCTAACCGCCGGTATCGATGTGATCACCGCGCTCAACGTGCAACACATCGACAGCCTCAACGACGCCGTCGAAGCAGTCACCGGCTTCGCCCAACACGAGACGGTGCCCGACGCGGTCGTGGCCTGCGCCGACGAAATCGAGTTCCTCGACATCACCCCGCAGCAGTTGCGCGCCCGCATCGCCGATACCGACGTCCTGCGGCCAGGCGCCGCTCCGCGTGCGCTGACCGGCTTCTACACCGCCGAGCGGTTGGCCGCGCTGCGCGAACTCGCGACGGGCTGGCTGCAGCAACGCGGTCACCTCGGCGCCGCCCCCCAGATCGCACTGAGCCGGGCACCGGCGGTTGCTTCGCAGCGGGTCGTCGTCGCGTTGACCGGCGACCCGGAGGGCGAGCACGTCCTGCGGCGGGCCGCACAGATCGCTTCGACGGTCGGCGGCGAGCTGATCGGGGTGCATGTGCGGGAACCCACCGGCCTGGTGGGGGCGGAGCCCGCATGGCTGTCCGGCCAACGCCGGCTGCTTGGCGAATTGGGTGGCCACTACACCGAATTGGCCGGCATCGATGTCGCCGCCGCGGTTCTGGATTTCGCCCGCAACGAGAATGCTCACCAGTTGGTGTTGGGCGCAACCCGACGGTCCCGCCGTCAGGAGTTGCTGCACGGCTCGGTGATCAACAAGGCGATCCGAACCGCCGGCCCGGTCGAGGTTCATGTCATCCCCGCCCGCCGACCACCCCGTCAAAGACCGGCGATCAGGCTCACCGTCCCGTCGCTGCGGCAGGTCCCGCTTCCCGGGCTGCGCCGGCTGGCGGCCTGGATCCTCGCGGTCATCGCGCCCGTGGCGATCACGGTCGGTCTGACCCCGTTTCGCGCTCCGCTCGGGCTTACCGGCGCACTGCTGTGCAATCTGCTCGCCGTGCTCTGCGTGGCCCTGCTCGGCGGGGTTCTGCCTGCCCTGCTGGCCACCGCCGTTGCCGTCCTGCTGTCCGACTACTTCTTCATCCAGCCTCTGCACACCCTGCGAGTCGGTAATGCGGTCGATGTGGTCGCCCTGATCACCTTCGGGATTGTCGCGCTCTCAGTCGGAGGCTTGGTCGACGTGCTCACCCGCCAAGGGGTCCGTACTGCGCACGCCAACGCCGAGGCGCGCAACCTCGCCAGGCTCGCCGCCGGTGCCATGGCCTCGCCTCGCGACCTCAGCGAGACCGTCGATTCGATCCGGCGAACCTTCGACCTCGACGCCGTCGCGGTGCTGTGTGACACCGGCACCGGCTGGAACGTGGAGACCGCCGTCGGCGCGACCCAACTACAGCACCCCGACCAAGCCGACTACCAGGTCCAGATTGGGACCGGACGCGTTCTGGCCATCATCGACGCACGACGCACCGCTCGCGACACCGCGCCGCTACAAGCGTTCCTCACCGAACTACGACTCGCCAGGGAACGTGCCCTGCTGCAAGCTCTCCCTGACAACACACCGCAACCGGCAACTAACCAATGCCAAGCTCGGCCACGCCCAACTCCCGCATAAATCCAACGGCAAAAGCTCTCAGACGTTCGAGCCGTGAGATCACTGGTCGCCGTCCGCACGGCGTGATCGCCTCGTCAGGTGCTCGACGTTTCGGCGATCCTCGCGAGCCTGATCGCCTACTCTTTTCCGAGAACCGATGAAACCCAGCAACCCTCTCCGACATCCCTTTCGCGTACCGCGCGTCGAAAAGCCGCGCGCGGAAGGCCGTTTCTACCTCCCCGAGGGTCGCCGGATTGGCTACGCCGAGTACGGCGACCCCTCAGGCGCGGTGGTGCTGTGGTTCCACGGCACGCCGGGCGCCCGGCGCCAATTCCCGCTGCTCGGTCGGCGCGCCGCCAACAAGCTCGGCCTGCGCGTTGTCGTGGTGGAGCGGCCGGGCTCGGGTCTGTCCGATCCCCACCCCTACGCCGCGGTGGCCGACTTGGCCACCGACATGGCAGATGTGGCCGACGCGCTGGGCGCCCAGCGGCTGGGCGTCGTGGGCCTTTCCGGCGGCGGCCCCTACGCCCTGGCCTGCGGCGCGGTGCCCCCGCTGGCCGCTCGGGTGGCCGCCGTGGCCGTGCTGGGCGGCGTAGTCCCGTCGGTCGGCCCCGAGACCACCGTCGGCAGCGTCGCCGACCTTGCCCGCCGCTTCGCCCCGATGCTGTCGGAGCTGCGTCGGCCATTGGCGGCGCTGAGCACCGGGCTGCTGGCACCCCTCATCCCCTTCGCGCATTACGCCTACCGGGCCTACTCCGGCATTTCGCCCGAGGGCGACAAACGGGTCTTCGCAGACCCGGAAATCGAGGGCATGTTCGTCGATGACATCGTTCTCGCCATCAGGGGCCGCTGCCAGGCCGTGATCGACGATGCCCGGCTGTTCGGGCGGGACTGGGGTTTCCGGTTGGCCGACGTGAAGGTGCCGGTGCGCTGGTGGCACGGTGACGCCGACCCTCTGGTGCCCCTGGCCGCCGCGCAAGAGGCGGTCTCGCGCCTACCGGACGCCGAGCTCATCTTGCTTCCGGGCAAGAGTCACCTCGGCGGCTTCGCCCAAGCCGACGAGGTCCTGGAGTTCATCCGCTCATTCCTCTGAGCCGCAACGACTTCGCCGTTTCTTGATCGAGGCTGCGCAACGATCAGCTTCCGGCCGGTGGCTCTGGCCGGAATGGTTCGTCGGTTTCCGTTCGCTGGTTCATTCTGCGGCGGGCTGACTTTGCGTGTGTCCAGGGCGCTCAAGGGCCTCGATTTGGCGGGCAACCTCGACTGCGTGATCGCCGAGTCGCTCCAGCAGCCGGGCGATCAGCCCCATCTCCAGCAGCACCGGAGAGCGCAGGTCGGCGGCAGCGAGCTCGGCGCTAAGACTGGCGTGCAGCTCATCGAGCGCGTCGTCGTCGTCCTCAGTGTCGTCGGCGATCTCGCTGGAGCCCACGAGATAGACCTCTGTCACCTGATGCCACATCTTTGCCGCCGCGTCCAGGTGCTGTCCGATCAGGCCAACGACCCGCGGCGGGAGCTCCTCGGCAAGCCCGGTTGCACCACGCCGGCTGACGTCCGCGGCGACGACATGGGTGCGGGTCAGCTCGGGCAGGATGCGGAACACCGTCAGCAGAAACCTCAGCTCCCGGCGACCGGGGCTTGGCGCACCAGTGGACGTGCACCAGATCCTCGATCTTGGCGTACAGATCCTCGATCACTTCGTCATGCCCCTCGACCGTGGCGGCGGCCATGTCATCGCCATGCAAAAACGCCGCAGCCGTAGCGCCGATATCCTCCTCCACCACCGTGAACATGCGCATGACCGCCGCATCGATCTCACCCAGCTGACGGTGATACTCGGTCCGCAACTCCACCACGGGACGACTGTAACCGCCCATCAGACGGTCAAACAGGCCGTTTCCTGATAGGCGCATCCGGTTCATCGGCTTGTGCCCCCACGTTCACCGGTCGGCGGGCTCCCACACCGCCGACACCAACCGAGCGATCACCCGCCAGTCAGCATGCTGCCCACGGCCAAGTCGTCGGCGCTCAAAGCGGTCCGCCCTTACCGTTGCCTGTTGGGCTGCAACTTGTCGCCTGCGCTTCCGCAGCTACGTCAATTCGTGTCTGCGACGGCTGAAGACGATCGATCGCTCGGTCAGCGAGGAGCCTTTGCGCCCCGGCACACTGCGCGACGCTGGCGCGGCGGGTGACCACGATGGTGGCCTGCAGGGCCTGTTAGCGTGCTCGGCGAGCAAGGTTTTCGGCGTTGAGGATCAGCACGCTGTCCGGCGCTCATTGCGGGTAGTTTCGGAAAGTGAAGCGTTGGTTATATTTCCCGAATGGCTGTCACCGAGTCCCGTGAAGTCGTCATCGAGGCAACGCCCGACGAGATCATGGACGTGTTGTTCGACCTCGAGTCGTTGACGGAGTGGTCATCGGCGCATCAAAAGGTTGAAATTCTCGAGCGGGACGAGCAAGGCCGCCCAAGCAAATCTCGGCAGGTCGTCAAAATCGTGGGCATCAGCGATGAGCAGGTGCTGGCCTACTCCACTCACGATGACGGCGTGAGCTGGACACTGGTCAGCGCCAAACAACAACGCGCGCAGGACGCCCGCTACACGCTGACTCCCGAAGGCGATTCCACCCGGGTCCGCTTCGAGCTCACCGTGGACCCCTCCGTGCCCCTCCCGGGATTCGTGATCAGGAGGGGGGCCAAAGGTCTGATGGACACGGCCACCGAGGGCCTGCGCAAGCGCGTGCTCAAGGTCAAGAAGGGCGGCAAGTAGCCTCCCATCCGTGACCGGCAGCGGATCTCTGGCGGGGGTGAGACAAATCAAACTGGGCGGCATCGGACCGGTACCGCATGCGGTTGTTGCAGGCAGATACACCCTCAGGCCGACGCGGAGTAGCCTCGGAAACGCTTGAGGTAAGACAACATTCGATACGCCGGCACCGGCCTCGGCCAGTCGTCAGCACGGAAGTAGGCGTCCGACCCACCATCGACGAATAGGACGCTCCCACACAAGAAGTCCGCCGCATCCGAAAGCATGAACAGCACCCAGTCGGCCAGCTGCCCAGCGTCGCCGAACCCGCCGATCGGGACAGGGAAGGAACGAATGCGCTTCGCCTCCTTCGGCGTTGATAGCGACTCCTCCAGAAGAGGCGTCATAATCGCCCCCGGAGCAAGAGCATTCAGGCGTATGCCTGCGCCCGCCCACTCGGTCCTGACCGCCTCACGTCGAACCCAACGGCTCACCGCGATCTTGGATGCGGCGTATACGAACAATGAAGCGTTCTTGCCGAAAAATCTCACGGAGCGAACCGCCTTCTCGGCGTCATGCGCAAGAAACGCCCGCACGGTGCGCGCGGGAACAGTGGGCGTTGTCGTTGTCGAATTGCTCGAGAAGACAACGACCTTCGCGCGGTCAGCGGCGGCCAGTGCCGGGCGCCACGCATCAAGCAACTCAACGACGCCGAGGTAGTTCACCTGGGCGATCAGGCGCGCACGGTCAGCGGCCCGAGTGGGGCCGAGCCCGGCTGCCAGCACGGCGCCGTCCAATCTGGACCCCGACGCCGCCAAAACGCCGACGGCGGCCGCCTGGCGTCCCTCGCCGGTCGACAAATCGGCGACGATGTCTGCCTGCTTGATGTCCACTCCGATCACGGTGTGGCCGGCGTCGCGCAGCTTCTGCGCGACCTGATGCCCCATGCCTGAGGCCGATCCGGTGACCGCGTAGGTACCCATGAGCGGATCTCCTTCCTCGCGCGGCAGTTTCGCCAACCAGCAGACCGCGGCCTACCGTGATAGCGGCTTCACGTCACCGCTCCGACCGCGGTCTCCAGATCAACCAGCACGCGCTCGGTCAGCGGTATGAGCGACTCGATGTCCGGCATCACGTTGCGGCCGGAAACATAGCCGAACGTCACCCGGTCGGCATAGGAGCACATCGTCACATTCAGCGCCTGCCCGCCGATGGCCGTCGACACCGGATAGATCTCCTCCAGATGCGCGCCGTTCCAGTACAAGTCGGCCGGCGGCCCGGGAACGTTGGAGATCGACACGTTGTAGCCGCGGCGCAGCCGCGGCGCGAACGGCACCATCGGCAACAGGACCGTGGGCCCGATACTCGGCGCGAGCAACAGCGTTGTCGCGTTCGACCCGCGGCTGGCCACCTGGTGCTTCGCCCACGTCATCGCCCGGTGGATGTGGGCCAGTCGCTCGGCCGGGTCGGCCG
Organism: uncultured Actinomycetota bacterium; assembly: GCA_963760095.1. GTDB lineage: Bacteria > Actinomycetota > Actinomycetes > Mycobacteriales > Mycobacteriaceae > Mycobacterium. Next base: position 716,389 of record CAVXBT010000001.1, read on the forward strand.
AGTCGGTGCCCAACGGGCACAACTCCAGACCGAACAAGTTCCCGTGCTGGTCCTCGTCGCTCGCGTGCTCGCGGCTGCGCACCGTGACCGGGCAGATGGCCACCAGCGACTTGTGGGGCAGCTCGTCGTGCGCGGTGAGCCACTCCCGCAACACCCCCGCCACCACGGCGGTCACCACATCGTTGCCGCTCACCCCGGCCGCGTTCTGCACGGCCCGGATGCGCGACTTCGGCCAGCTGGCCCCCGCGAAGGCGTGCTCGCGGCCGAGCCGGCCGTTGAACCTGGTGTAGGGGGCGCCGAACGGCAGCACGGTATTTCGCGCCGCGAGGCTGGCGACCACTGTCGATATTTCGCCGAGGGCGAGTTGGCGGACAAAACCCAGACCCGACGTGGCGACGTTCACCGCCGAGCGCACCAGCGAGAACGGGTTGGGGATCAGTCCGCGTGAGGCAGCGGCACGCTCGGCTGGTTGCCCCGGCGCGATGGTGTAAAGCGGCGGCATCGACCGGCGATCGGGGTCGGTGGTCATCGCATCGGCGATCATCTTGAGTCCGGCGACGCCGTCGACCACGGTGTGGTGCACCTTGAGATACAACGCGAATCGACCGTCCTCGAGACCGTCGATCAGATACGCAATCCACATCGGTCGCGACCGGTCGAGCCGTTCGCTGTGCAGCTCGCTGATCAGCTTGGACAGCGCTTCGCGATCGGCGCCCGCAGGCAGCGTGCGGCGCTGGATGTGGTCGCGCATGTCGATGTTGTCGTCGCTGCGCCACACCCAGATGCCTGCGGTGTCGACGCCGACGTGCGGGTGCCGGCGAAATCGCGGATCAAGCTCAGCGGTGCTCGTCAGCGCATCGCGGTACAGCTCGTCGACATACCCCGGGCCCGCGTCGGCGGGAGGCGACAGGATCAGCAGCGCGGCGACGTGCATCGGGTCGGACAGCAGCTCCGCCGCCATCATCGCCACGTCCAACGGCTCCAGCAGGTCCATCGGCTCAGACCCCGACCTCTCCAACGAGATTGGGACCACCGTAGCGTTGTCGCGCCACAGCCCGCGCCGAAATGGCGGCCCGGGCCGATGTGAACCGTTCCCGGTTTTAAGACTGTGATCTAGTATGTGATGGATCTGTGATTTAATATGGTATGAGCCTGTGTTTTGGGTTGATGTCTATTGTGGAGTAGGTGGCTGACATGACGGTGACATCCGCACGGCCCGATCTGATCGCGTACCGGGAAGCAGTGACCATGTCGACCCCCGAGCTGGTAACCGCGTTGCGAGAACTCCTGGGGGCGAAACTCGTTGCCTACCTGGGCAAAGTCAAGGAAACCCGCGCTGTGCGCCAGTGGGCAGAGGGCAGCCGCGAGATCGCCAACGCTGCTGATGTGGAACGGCTTCGGTTGGCCTACCGTGCGGCGCGGATGATCACCGACCGGGATCGCAAGGAAGTCGCCCAAGCGTGGTTCCAGGGTCTCAACCCAATCCTCGATGACCGATCGCCCGCGCGGGTGTTGCGGGACGGCGACTTCGAAACGGACGGTGCCTTGGTTCTTGCCGCGGCGCGCCAGTTCTCCGCCGTCGGCTGAATGCCAGCCGAACCGATTCGAATCGAGACCGTCTTTGGGCCCCGAATGCCTTCTCGTCACCCCTCACGCTTCTGGCGTGGCTGCGGGATGTGCAAGCCGCACAAGCGCCGCGGCGCCGGCCGTGCTACCAAAGCGCCGGTGGCCGTGCTACGCAAGATTGGCAAACAGCGACGGGTGCGCCGCGGCGACTTCGGCCGTTGATCCAACCGCGGGGTCGCGCGGGCGACGACTAGATCGTCCGCGGAACAGGCCTGATACGCCAGGCGGCCCGGAGCGGACGACGGGATCGCGCATAACCGAATATTGCGGCGGATTCGAGACCACCTTGGCCTAGCATGATTTCTGCGGTCCGACGGACTTCCTCGGTCACCTGTAGCCGGCTCGGATATGTCCCCACCCGCACGACTGTGTTCGTGCTGCCTTGGGGAACTCGACGTGACACTCATCCGGACGACCGCGGATCGTCTTATTGGTATGACGCCTGAGTCATTGGTTGAGCAGATGCTGGAGCAGATGCTGTACCGAACTGGCCGGCGTGCGGCGCCGGCCGAGCAGTCCTCTTGGAAGCGCAGCCTCCCAGTCTTGGCCGCGGACCTTGCCGATGCCGGCCTCGGCGATGTCGAGATGCTGGTCGAATATCACCTTCCGCTCACGTCTCAGCGTGCCGACGTTGTCCTCGCCGGCACCCACCCGCGAACCGGAGAGGCGTCATACGTCATCGTCGAGTTGAAGCAGTGGTCAGCCGCCTACACCTTCGAAGGCGACCCGGAGATCGTCGAAGTTCCGGGTGTCCCAGGGGGACCGCGGTCGCATCCCGTGATTCAGGTGCGAGGCTACTGCGAGTACCTCCTCGACTTCGCCCGAGTGATAGCAGACCGTCCTGATTCGGTGGCAGGAATGGCCTACCTGCACAACGCATCCGATCCCGCTCTCGTCAAGGAACTACTCGCCGTTCCGGTCTCAACGACGGGGCGACTCTTCACTGCCGCCGACAAGGGAGCCATGTTCGACTTCCTTCGGTCGAGGCTTGCTCCGGTCCCCGGGCGGCAGGCAGCTGATTTGTTGATCAACTCTCCCGTGGCACCGTCGAAACAGCTGCTGAAGCTTGCGGCTGCGGAGATCCGCGACCGCTCGCAGTTCCGGTTGATCGGAAACCAGCAGCTGGCGGTGGACTTGGTTATGCATGCAGTGGAGCACGCGCGTGCCGGGAACGCCAAGCGGGTGATCGCGGTGACCGGTGGGCCCGGCAGTGGCAAGAGCGTCATCGCGCTATCTCTTGTCGGCGAGCTGGCACGGCGGGGTCGCACCGTCATCCATGCGACGGGGTCACGCTCGTTCACTCAGACGCTCAGGAAAGTCGCGGCTGTCAGAGCACCGAAGGTCCGGGCGTTGTTTAAGTATTTCAACCAGTTCATGACGGCCGATCCCAACGGCTTGGACGTTCTGATCATGGATGAGGCGCATCGCATCCGGCAAACCTCGGTCGACCGGTATACCCGCGCGGAGTTACGGACCGATCGCCTGCAGATCGACGAACTCATTGCCGCTGCCCGGGTTCCGGTCTTTCTGCTCGATGAGCACCAGGTGGTACGTCCCGGTGAAATGGGAACCCTTGAGCAGATCGAGCACCACGCTCAGGACCTCGGACTCGACTTTCAGCACATTGCGCTCGGCGAGCAGTTTCGGTGCGGCGGGAGCGAGGAATACGTGCACTGGGTGGTCCGACTGCTGGGACTCGACCGTGATCATCCACCAACGGTGTGGTCCGGTGATCCGCAGTTCCATGTCAGCCTCGCTGAGACGCCTGAGGAGATGGAACGCTATCTGGTAACCCAGATGCAGAAGGGATACACCGCGCGTATCACCGCCGGGTATTGCTGGCCGTGGAGCGATGCACGCAAGGACGGAACCCTCGTCCCTGACGTTCAGATTGGGGCGTGGTCACGTCCGTGGAACAGCAAGAGCGACAGGCGAATCGGAGATGCACCACCCAGTGCGCTGTGGGCCACCGACGATGGAGGATTCGAGCAGGTGGGCTGTATCTACACCGCACAGGGGTTCGAGTACGACTGGAACGGCGTGATCCTCGGACCGGACCTCGTGTGGCGCGACGGGCGGTTCGTGACAGTCCGCGATTCCAACCGGGATCCCGATTTCCGCAATCCGAAGACTCTGCCCGACAACAGGTTCAACGTCCTTGTGCGTCATGTCTACAAGGTCCTGCTGACTCGCGGGATGATCGGCACGGTCATCTACTCGACCGACCGCGAGACACGGGAGGCGCTACGCTCGCTTTTCGGTTCTCGTCGAGGTAGGGAAAGCCGTTCTATGGATGTCCAACCGCAAGATGTGAAGACCGTCATAGCAGATGACCGGGCGAGCGCCGGGCGATGAGAGGACAAGTCGCTCCCATGGTCAGCTCTCCGAGAGTCAGGATCGCCAGTTTTCGCGGGTTCCCCCGGGGGCTACGTTTACTCGTCTTGCGCCATAGTGATTGTGTCCTGTACTTCGGATGAGACACAACGATGTGGTAGTCCGGGTTATATGCCAAGCGCGGGCAGCGCGCGTGCTCTTGCTTCTGCGGCGGCTCGTACTCCGGTGAGCTGTCTGTGAAACCGGTTGTGCGAATTGTCTTGAAGATTCAGCGGCAGGTCCAATGAGTTGAACAGCTCACGTTCCAACAACCATGGTTGAGATAGAGCTATCCAGGAGACCAGTGCGTTGTCCGCCATCCATTGACTGAGGATCGCCTCACCAGCACCGAAAGTGCGCCGTGTCCCTGATCCGACTCTTCTGAGCTCGATACCGAGTTCGTCGGCCAGCAGACAGCCGAGAGTCTTACGCAGGGTAGAACCTTCTGCATTTCCTCGGAAGTGGTATGTGATGCGCTTTCGAATGTTCTGCTGACTGGGCGGCTTTCCGTTCCGAGGCGGGCGGCTGGGACTGATGCCGACGTAAAGCAACGTCAGATCGCACTTGCGCTCGCATCGCGAAACGTCGATGGCAGCGGGCAAGCAACGAAACCACCACCCGTAGACTCCTGGTGTCGGCGGGATTGGACTAGGCCGCCTCAAGACCTCACTGCGCGAATGCGGCACCGCCGCGAGGTAGCGATCGATCAATCCGTCGCGGTCCATAGGAATCCTCCTAGTTGAGCGAGTCGACGCAGACAGCGTCATTCCGTGGTGCCAGTAGATGGCGGCTGCACGCCGAGGCGCGACTGCAGTTCACCCGACAATGGAGTCAGCAATCGAAACGTCACCAACATGGGTTCCGCCCCTTCGTGGCTCAGCGGCACTACCCGGCCCAAGTATGCGAAAGGCCCGTCTTTCCGGCGCATCCACAGCTCGATCGACTTTCCGGTTTCTAGTGCGTTGAGGATCTCCTTGCCCTTCTTGCGCTCGGGACTCGTCGACGATTGCGAACTCCACACGAAGATGTCCGGGGCCTCGAAGTGCTCGACGTACTGCGTGCGGCCCGGACGCTTCTCCAAGGTGACGAACAGGATCGCGTGCTTCTTAAGCGATACATGACCGGATTGCCAGTTGCCTGGGTTGAAAACCTCGCCGTAGAGCGTCGGAATATCCGTGCTCTTGAACTGCTCTCCAATCCGCGACGCAAGCGGATTGATGTCTTGTTGGTCGAGCTTGGACACCAGCCGCGCGACAGGCCGCATGTCTGAGCGCCCTTCGATTGGAGCCACGGTCGGATTGTTCGAATCCAGCACATACGCAGATCCGCGCCGGCGCAGAATCTTGAGTGTGCCAGCGACGCCCGACTTGCCGGCCGTCTCGACCAACACCGGTTGGTCAACGTAGTCGCGCGCCGATCCGCCAGTGATCCACTCAAACAAGAGAGGGTCGCCGTGGCGGATTGGATCGGAACCGCCCTCCATGGAGTCGCCATGAGCAAAGCACACGAAGTGACGCGATGGCGCCAACTCATGGCCGGCCTGGCGCCTGATGGCGATCTCGGTGGCGGCATGGTCGCTCCATGACGTCTGCGCGCCGGGTCCGCACGCCACGGTGTAGTCACCGAACAGCGGCACGTAGTCAACTTCAAGGTTGCCGGAATCCGCTGCACCAGGTCGCAACACCAGCGTGCCCTCGATCTGCTCGAGCTCGACGGTGTGCGGTGTACCCGGGTGCCCTGCCGACGGGCCAAACCAGCCCCGCAGCAACCCCGGTAATGCGTTGCCCGCCGATCCTTCGCGCGTGGCGAAAGCCAATGTGCCTTTGGCGAATGAGGCTTCGCACTCGACACCATCGGCGAGGAAGGTGGCGTGACCAGACGGCAGATCCGGATGCTGCCTTCGGTCCAACCGAATGACCGGATGGCCGTCTGCATACGCCAGGCGGCATGTCCACGATCGAGTCGTCGGCTTATCTTTGTTGAGAACGTAACTGGCAAGCCGGTACTCCATGAGCTCTGCCACCATGGAGTCGAAGATCTCGCCGAGTTTGGCGTCGATTGCGAAAGCCGGGACAATCCAATCGGATTCAAGGCGGAACAGCGCGTTCGGCCTCGTTCCACTTGAACCGGTACCGGTTAAGTGTGCAATCGGCCACTGCCGCCAGTACCGGGCCCACTTTTCCACTGATGGATCGGCGAGATCAGGGAACTCCCTGGCCGGCACGTCATGGACGAGCCGCGGATCACTCAACAGGAGTTCGCGTGAGGTTTCAGCATTGCGGACGATCTCGTCTCCGGTGCGTAGTGCGCCGTCGTGCAGGAGAGCACGGATCGCCACTAGCTTGTAGCTCTTGGTGACGCTCTCGGTTTGGAAAGCGCGCAGTGTGTCGCCGTGGGCATCCACGACGGCCGCCTCGCGCTCGCCCAGCAGATCGGCGGTTCGCAGAAATGCGAACCAACTGCCGTACTTCGCCGTCACGACTGCGGGATCATGTCCGGCCCGGAATGTCTGTCCGGCCGTTGGCCGCAGTCCTTCTTCCTCCAGGTAGGACCGGCAGTACTCCTCGATCGCATCACGTGTGGTGGTGCGCGACAGCTTTCGCAGCATATCCACCACCGTGAGGTCGTAGTCCACCGAACAGCCCTCGGGAAGGCCGAAATCCTTCTTCTCCAACGCCTGTAGCACCTGCAGAGTCGTCGGAGACTCGCGACGGCCCAAGCTCAACAGCGTCCGGGGCTTCAGCAAGAACGAACGATGGTTACCGATGTAGTCGATCGCCGTCAGCGCTTCCTTGCCCTCCAGCGTCCGGAGACCGCGGCCCAACTGCTGCAGGAAGACGACCGGCGACTCCGTCGGCCGCAGCATCAGCACGGTGTCGATATCCGGTACGTCGAGTCCCTCATTGAAAATATCGACGGTGAAGATAACTTCGAGATCACCACTACGCAGGGCATCGATCGACCCATGACGCGGAGCGCTTGTCTGACCGCTGTGCACTGACGCGCAGCGAATCCCACGCGCCCGGAAGAAGTCACTCATGAAATCCGAATGGTGCGTCGACACACAGAAGGCCAACGTCCGCGTACCCCGCCGAGACTGCCACTCATCGAACGCCGACTGCGCACGCTCTTGCGTCTCGACGGCAGCTTCCAGTGCTGCCGGATCAAACCTGCCATTACGCCACGGAATCGGTTCGAAGTCGACAGGATCCGGTACGCCCCAGTAGTGGAACGGCACCAACTCGTCGCGTCGAATGCCCTCGACCAGGTCGCACTCGAAGACGAGATTGTCGGCGCACAACGCGAGCAGGTCTGCGCCATCCATCCGGTCTGGCGTTGCTGTCAGGCCCAGGAGGAAGTTTGGCGTGAAGTGATCCAGCACCTTGCGGTACGTCGTCGCCGCCGCGTGATGAAACTCGTCGACCACAATGTAGTCGAAGACATCGGACGCGAAGTGATCCAGGTTTCGCGACAGCGTCTGCACCGACGCGAACACGATGTCGGCATCGGGCTGCTTCTCGCCGCCGTAGTACAGACCCATCGATGCATCGGGTATGACACGGCGGAAGACGTCGCGACTTTGCTTCAGTATCTCTTCGCGATGCGCGACGAACAGCACGCGATTGACTTCGGGGCGCGCTGCGTCGAACGCAGCGAGCCAGGTCTTACCTAGACCCGTTGCCATCGTGACCATTCCGGCACGGAAGCCATCGGCTCGGGTCTGCGCCAACGCTCTGAGCGCTTCCTCCTGGATCGGACGGGGTCTCGCGGACTCTTCGGGGAAGTCGATCACTTCGACGACCTCGGGAACATATGGTGGTGCCGGTTGGTAAGCCGCGATCATCTCATCGGTCAGCGGAAGACTGCGCTGATCCAGCCAGAGCACCAGAAATCTTTCTTTCAACTCATCGATAGCTCCTACTAGGAGATTCCATTCGATGCCGCCGGCCAATCCGGATCCACTGAGGTTGCTGCTGCCCACGAACGCGGCCTGGGCCCGGCCGTGCGACGAGTAGAATAGATAAGCCTTGGGGTGAAAGCTGACTCCGGGATCGTGAAACAGGCGGACGCTCAACTGATCCGGGTGATCGTCCATTAGGTCGTGCAGACGCGCGAGCGCGCCGAGTTCAGTCAGGCCCAGGTAGTCGGTGGTGAGAACCCGTACTTGCGCGCCCCGCTCCAGTGCATCTTGGAACGCGCCCATTAGGAGATTCAGCCCTGACATCTTGATGAAGCTCACGACTATGTCGACATGGTCGTATCCGACATCGCGAAGGTGCTGCACCAATGCGGGCAGTAGAAAGCGCACCTGTCCATCGACCAGGACCGGTGTTGTGAAAGTCAGTCCGGGTTCCTCCGGTGTCGCGGCCGGATTTGTCAGGTAGTTGCCGCGGGCGGGTATCACATTGCGGACGCCACCGCGAGGGTCCGCTAGGTCGCCGAGGTATCGCGGAATGACGTGGACGTGCAGGTGGTCGATTGTTTGACCGGCGGCTGTTCCGGCGTTGAAGCCCACGTTGAATCCGTCAGGCTTGTGCTGGTCGGCAACGTGGGCTCGCACCTCGTCTACAAGAGCCATGAGATCGGTGCGCTCCTCCGTTGTCGCTTCCCACCAGTCACTGATCTGGCGCCGTGACACGACGAGTGCGTGTCCCGGATTGACGGGATGGGCGTCCCACACTGCGAAAGCAGACCGGTTAGATGCGATCCACTCAGCGCGCGGAATATCAAAGAACGGGGACTCAGGTGACGTCATGAACCGACTTTCATTTTTTTGCTTTATACCTCCTCGAGCAGCCGCTTTCGCAGCCCAGTCGCACGAACTGCTCTGCGTGCGAGCGCAGCTCGCAGCGCCTCTTCAGACCCGACCACCCGAACCTTCTCCTTAGCGCGGGTCACCGCCGTGTAGAACAGCTCTCGGGTCAGCAACCGCGAATCCTGCGGCGGCATCAGCACCGTCACCTCGTCGGCCTGGCTGCCCTGGCTCTTGTGAATCGTCATCGCATACATGGTCTGGACGTCGGAGAGCCGACTGGTCGCGAAGTCCAACGGCCCGGCCGAGCCGGCGATCACGGCCCGCAAGCCGTCATCGCGAACGACGACGACACCGGTGTCACCGTTGTAGATGCCCAGCCCGTAATCGTTGGCCGTCACCAACAATGGCCGCCCGGCATACCACGGCGACCACACCGGTTCGCCGGTCTCCTCGGTCAGCCAGCGCTGCACCTGCCGGTTCCAATGCGCGACGCCGTACGGCCCGTCGCGGTGCGCGCAGAGCAGCCGATGCTCGTCGAGCGTCCTCAACGCCACCGGTCCAGCCCCAAGCACCGCGGCTTCCCGCACCCGCAGCGCATGGGGAAGCAGCACAGCACGCAACCGTTCGATCGGGTCCTCCTCCTCGACCCACTCGATGTGCTCGCCGCCGGCCCGCAGCAGCTTGACCGCCCGATCGCCGTCGCCAACCCGGATTGCGTCGGCCAGGGCACCGATCGATTCGCCGAAGCGGTGTGAGGTGCGCAGCGCGGCTACCCGCACGTCCTCGCGTGCTGAAAGACCGTCGACCAGATCGGCAAGCACCGCACCGGCTTCCACCGAGGCCAGCTGATCGGGGTCGCCCACCAAGATCAGCCGGGTAGCCGGTCGCACCGCTTCGAGCAGCCGGGCCATCATCGTCAGCGACACCATCGACGTCTCGTCGACGACGATCACGTCGTGCGGCAGCCGATTGCCGCGATTGTGCTTGAACCGCAATGACGTATCGGGTCGACTGCCGAGCAGCCGGTGCAGGGTCGTCGCCTGCAGACCGGTCAACCGGGCCTGGTCCACAGCATCGAGCTTGGCGATCTCGGTGGCCACCGCCTCGCCCAGCCGCGCAGCCGCCTTGCCGGTAGGCGCCGCCAACGCGATCCGGGGCTGCGGCACGCCCATTTGCTCCGCCTGCTCGACCAGCAACGCCAGCAACCGGGCGACCGTGGTGGTCTTGCCGGTGCCAGGTCCACCGGTCAGCACGGTAACCGCCTGCGACAGCGCGATTTCGGCCGCTTCGCGCTGCTCGCTAAAACCCGGCGGGAAAAGTCGCTCGGTGGGAGTACCACCCGCTTGCGGGGGAGTGGGCAGGTCGGTTGTCCCTCCGGATACCGACAGCGCGAGCAGATCAGCGCAGACCTGCTGCTCCTCGCGCCAGTAGCGATCGAGGTAGAGCAGCCGATCGTCGTAAAGCCGCAGCGCTGGCGGTTCACCAGCCAGCGTTGACGCGCGCACCGCCGCTAGCCACGATGCGGGCTCGGGCCACGAAAGCTCGGGACAATCGGAGTCGGCGGCCACGGTCTGCAGATCGACACATACCGAACCACCGCGCAGCGCCCGCACCGCCAGCGCCACCGCCAGTGCCACCGACTCGTCAGGCTCGGAGCCCAACGCGGTCAACCGTTGGGCGACGTGCACATCGGCGATGTCCAGCACGCCGGCTTCGTTGAATTCCCGCAGCAGACCCTTTGCGCCGACGGCCACTTCGACATCAGCTACCGTCATGCCGCCGACCGTCCTTCGTCGAGCAGATCCGACAATGCCACCACCAGATCAACCGGCGGCGACCAGCCGAACACCCCGCACGGCTGTCCATCGGTTTCGGGCGTCGACGGCCCGCACATGCCGCGAACGAACAGGTAGAGCACACCGCCCAGATGCCGAGCAGGGTCGTAGCCGGGCTGGCGCCAGCGCAGAAACCGATGCAGCACAGCCACATACAACAATGCTTGCAGTGGATAGTCGGAGTGCAGCATGGCCTCACGCAACCGATCGGGGCTGTAATCGGCCGCGGTGTCGCCCAGGTAGTTTGTTTTGTAGTCGACCACCAGATAGCGCTGCGTCGGCAACCGCAAGACCACGTCGATCGACCCCGACAAGTAACCGCGCAGCGGCTGCCCACCCAACCCCTGCGACGTCAGCCGGTCGGCATACGGCGCCACCGGGTCATCGGCGGGCAGGTAGGACCGCAACAACTCGCCCACATCCGAGAGCCGGATGTCCGGGACGTCACCGCGGATGTCGCCGCCGGCCAACGGGATCTCGAAGTCCAACTCCCGCAACCTGTCCCGTGAGCCGATCTGGCGCAGCGTCGACCCGGACGCCAGCGGGCCCAGCGGCGTGTCATGCATCGGGATCATCGCCGACGCCAGCACCGCCGGGTCGACGTCAACCGGCCACCACGCCATATGCGCCCGCACCTGCTCGTCGAGCTCGCGGGCCAGTTCGGCGGCCGACGGGTCGGCGGTCTCCAGCACCGCGTGCACCAGCGATCCGAACGCGGTGCCGCCCGGCAGGTCGGCCATCGGCGAGCGCACGTCGGCACCCACCACCGGAGCCTCCGCGACGGCGACCACCTCGGTCTCGTCGTCGCGTGCGCTGACTTCCGGCTCGCTTGTCACACCGGCGTCGTCGGCGCTGCGGATCAGCGCCGAATACGAGGTGCGACGCCAGGTGGTGTCGATCGACCGGTGGAAGTGGCGTACAACGAAGTGCTCCAACGGCAACTCGGCGCTAACGGTCGGTGCGGTGTCGATCACCGAATCCTCGACCACCGGGCCGCCTGCCGATTCCCAGCGCTTGAACACCGCCCACGCGTCGTCGTCGGAAATGTTGGGCTTGCACTGGAAGGGCACTTTGACGTCGCCGGGTTGACGCCCGCGCAGCAGCCGCGACAAACCGCCGTTGATCTCATCGCGGGTCGGTGCCCACCACGCCACCACTTGCGACTGCGCCCGCGTCAGGGCGACATAGGTCAATCGGATGTTGTCGCGGGCGGCTTCCTGCCGGTTAAGCTCCTCGACCTGGCGCCGGTCCGGGCCCCTCTTGCCGCCGATATACAGGCATCGGGTCTCATCCTCCTCGTGGTAAAGCAGGATGTCGTCGGTTCGGACATAGCGGTTGAACGCAAACGGCAGATACACGATCGGAAACTGCAGCCCCTTGGCCACAAACACCGTCATGATCTGCACGGCGGCCGCATCGCTGTCGAGGCGGCGTCTGCGCTCGGTTGCGCCGTTGCGTTCATCGCACTGCCCGCGCAGCCAGTCCCGCAGCGCGGGCAGGCCTAACCGCTCCCGGTGCGCGGTCTCCTGCAGCAGCTGCGCGATGTGCGCGAGGTCGGTCATGTGCCGCTCGCCGCCGTGCTGGCTCAGCACGCGGCGGCCCATGCCCTGCACTTTCGCGGCCTCGAACACCGCGCTCACCCCGCGTAGCCGTGCGTGATCGGCCCACTCACGCAGCATCATAGCGACCCGATCGGTCAGCGTGTCCCCCTCGGCGACAAGCGTTTCCGCGGTGTCACCGAAGAACATCGTGCACGCCGCCGCGCGAACCAGCCCACTGCGATGCGTCTGGTCGAACGTCTCCAGCAGACACAGCCAATCTTTGGCTGCTTGCGAGTCGAGGACGTCGCTGTCGCCGGTATAGACCACCGGGATACCGGCCTGCGCCAACGCGTCACGACACGCACGGGCATCCTGGTGCTGCTCGACGACGATCGCGATGTCGCCAGCCTGGACCGGCTTGCCGGCGTAGGTGGTGTCGCTGTTGAGTAGCGTGCCGATGTCAGCGGCCAGGTCCGCGGGAATGTGGCTGCGCAACAGGTCGATCGGCACGTTATCGCTGTCGAGGCAGCCGACCGTGGGTCGTTTGACCACCCGCAGCCGGAACGGCTCGTTGTGGGGCGCCCCGGCCAGTCGATGTCCGTCGTGCTCAGCATCGACGTCATACACCACGATGTCGGGATGTCCGAGTTCCGCGCCGCCCATCACTGTCTGCAGGCTCTGCACCAACACCTTGTCGCTGCGCCAATTGGTTCCGAGGGTGCGCTGGTCGTCGGCGCCGCGGGCCGCCTTCAGGTAGGTGTGGATGTCTCCGCCGCGAAACCCATAGATCGCCTGCTTCGGGTCGCCGATCAGGATCAATGTGGAGTGCCCGCTGAACGCCTTCTCGATCACCTTCCACTGCACCGGGTCGGTGTCTTGGAACTCGTCGACCAGCACGACACGCCAGTGCTGCTGCATCCTTTCGCCTGCCGGAGAGTCTTGTGGGGCAAGGGCTTTGGCGAGCCGCTCGAGCAGGTCGTCGTATCCAAGAATGCCTTCACGGCGTTTGCGGCGATCCACTTCGTCGAGGACATCCTGCGCGAACCGCAGCCGCACGTCCGCGACAGAATCCGATTCTGGTGCCTCGGGCCGCAGCTGAGCGCATGGGTCGCCGACAACCGCCTTGGCCATCGTGAATGCGTCTTTGCGAGTCAACGCTGGGGCGGTCTCTTGCTGTCCGAAGTGCGCGAGGTAGCGGTCGTCGACGATCTCGCCCACCAGATCGTCCAGATTCTCGACCAGTTCGACACCAGCATCCGTATCACCGGCCACGCCAAGCGATTTCAATACGAGAGAACAGAACTGGTGGATGGTGATGATTGTCGCCTCGTCAAAGCCGGCCAACGTATCACGCAGCCGTGCTCGCTGTTTGAGACGAACCTCCTCGGTGGTATTAAGCAGGTGCACTTCCAGGTCGTTGCCCGGCTCACGGCGACCCTCGAGGACCGCCAACGCGTCGAAGATCTGGCCGCGTACCCGCTCCCGTAGCTCGCGGCTGGCCACCCGCCCGAAGGTGATCATCAGCATTTGGTCAAGGGAGGCTTTGCCTTCGGCCAAGTAGCGGGTGGCAAGGCCGGCCAATGCGAACGTTTTTCCGGTGCCTGCGCTGGCCTCTAAAACCGTGGTGGAACGTTCGGCCGGGAGCGGACCGAGCAGGTCGAACCGTTTCATCACCACGCCGACCTTTCGTCGGTCAGCAGTGGCAGCCACAGCCGCATGGCCAACGCGCCCAGCCTGGTGTCTTCTCCGCTGACTTCCTCGCCGGGGCGTGGCGCGCCAAGGAGCTTCTCCAGCGGCGCGTTTCTGCCCCAGACCTTGGAGTGTGCAGCCTCGTCGTTTTCGCCGGCGTGGAAGCTGGTGGTCTTCCACTTGTCTTGTGCCGCTGCGACTGGATCCTCATCGTTATGGCGCGCTTCCGCCCAAGCGCACGACGTCTTCAACGGCAAGGGGAGTGGCTCCCGCAGGCCCGCGTCGTAAATCGCCACCAGGTCTTTAAACACGTGGAGCGGCTTGCGGGGGGACTGGAAGAGCCGCGTGGCGATTCGATTGCGGCTCTTGCCGCGGCCGATGCAGAGCGCGGTCCATTCTTTTCCGGGATGCTGAGCCGCCAATGCTACCAATGCAATCCACGCCTGAAGCACGTGCGTCGCCGCGAGCTTCGAGTAAGTCACCGACACCGTGCGCTCCCCGAACACCGGCGAGACGGTGCCGGTCAATCGCCGAGCATCGCCGAGATCGACGTCGACGTCGTAGGTGGCCGGCTCGACCTGCCGGTGTTCCAAAGCCGCCTCAGCGAGCTGGCGCGCCGAGTCGCGGATATCGCACGCCAAGCGCCAGCCAATCCGCCCCGGAGGCAGGGTGCCGCGTCGCCACTCGGCGTGTGCGGCGGCCTCGGGATGCATACCGCGCAACATGTCGTGCAGCATCCGATCGCCGACGATCCACTGCTCCAAGTTGTCGATTTCCACGGGCATGGCGTCTTCGACGCGGTCGACATCCCAGGGCAGCGTGTAGTCCAGCGCTTTGAAGAAACCCTTGACCGGGTGCTTGAAAAATGTTAGCAGACTGACAAGTTCGATATCTCCGACCGGTGGCGGCAGCAGCGCGGCGAAGAACTGCGGGGGCTCGGTGCGCTTGCCTGCGGCAGCTTCTGCAGCGGCGAGCGCGGTCGGGTCGAAGGTGAACGGCTGGCCGGGTATGCCGAGCGCGCCGGGTGTGACGTTCTTGCGGTCGAACGGTTGCAGCGGGTGATGGGTGACGATGCGTTGACGTAACGGCGATTCCGCCGTCTGGTCCAGCGCGTCGAGCAGCTCGGCCAGCGGCACCGCGGGAGGCCGGGGATGGCCGGTGTGCTCGTCGCAGCCGGTGTAGGTGATAACCAGGGTCTCGCTGGCGGCGCACACCGCATCGAGCAGCAATTGCCTGTCTTCCGAACGGATATCGCGTTCGCCGGTCATTGGGCAACGGGCGAGCGCGTCGTCTCCGTCGACAACGTCGATCCGGGGAAAGACCCCGTCATCGAGGCCGACCAGGCAGATCACCCGGTGCGGAACCGAGCGCATCGGCACCATCGTGCAGACCGTGAGCGTGCCGGTGCGGAAGTTGGCTCGGGTGGGTCGCCCGGCCAGATGCCCGCTCAGCAGGGCGCGCACGTCCGGCAACCGTAGCTTTGTATTGGTATGAGAACCCGCCTGAGTCAACACTTCTGAAAATTCTCGCTGCAGTTGGCCCTCTTGCCAGGCGTCGCTGGGCCCGACCCAGGTCAGCTGCGTGACGCTATTGGTGAGCGCTTCAATCCATTCGGCGAGCGGGCGCATTCCGGTGAGGGCATCGGACGCGTCCTTTAGTCGGGCGACGAACTCGGCGAGCCGACCAGCCAATTCGATTCGGTTGCTGCCGACGTCGTCGAGCGGCAGCGCGGTGCCCAGCCACGCCTGGGAGTCATCCGACATCGCCACTCCGGTCAGGATGCGGTCGACCCCGAACCGCCAGGTGTTGTGCAGGATGTGATCGAGCCCGTATGGCTGACGGTGCTCGGCGTCGAAGCCCCACCGGATATTCGACTCGCGCACCCAGTCGGTGATGGTGTCGAGATGGTCGTCGGTGAACCCGAAGCGGGCTCGTACCGGCGCGGCTTGGGCAAGGTTGAGCACCTGGCTGGCGGTGTTGCGACTACCGGCGATGGCGAGCAGTTCCGCGGCCACACCGAGAAGCTGATTGGTCTGGGTGAGCGCGCGATCGGCCAGCTTGACGCGCAGCCGGTGTGCGGGATGCGTGTCGCCGGCCAGCTCACCGAGTCCGAAGTCGGCGACGATCAACGGCGCGTAGGTCTCGATGTCGGGACACATGACCACGATGTCTCGCGGTTGGAGCGTCGAGTCGTCGGCCAACAGTCCGAGCAGTACCTCGCGCAGCACGTCGATCTGCCGCGCCGGGCCATGACAGCTGTGCACCTGAACGGATCGGTCGCTTTCGGTGAGCGTGCGACCTTGTCGCCGTTGCTTATTGGCGGCCAGGTCGGATTGCAGCCAGCCCAGGAGGGTTTCGCGTTTCCCGGCGGCGGCGCCGATGTACTCGTCGGTTGCTGGCGTTGCCGGCAATGAGCGGTGCAGCTCGCGCAGATCGCGGCCCAGCGTGTCCAGCAAGGGGTGCTGGGCAGCGCGTCCGCTAGTGTCGTCGCGCCGCGGCACGACGCCGTGCGTGCCGGACAACGCCCGCCACAGGTCATCGCTGGGATGCGGCAGCCACAGGTGCAGGTCGTGGTGGGTGGCCAGTGCGTCGAGCAGCTGGATGTCGGTAGCGGGCAGCCGGGTGTGGCCGAATAATGACAGGCGTGCCGGAAGCTCGGTCGGCCCTTCGCGGAGCCGGGCCAGGGTCTTCTGGTAGCGGATGTGCGGGGGATCGGCTTGGATTCGCTCGACTAGCGCCCGCCACAGTTCCGGCTGCCAGGCGAGGTCGGCGTCAAGGTGTGGCGCATGGCCGTCCAGCCAGTCGACCAGGAGTTGCGGACGCTGCCGGGCGTACGACGCGAACAACCCGGCCAGCCTCCGCGCCACCGAATACCGGCGGCCGCGACGCAGCTCGGCCTCGGCGTCGGTCTTCTCGAAATGGCCCAAATGGGTTGCCAGTGTGCGACACCATCGCTCGTCGAGGCTGCCGTCGATGACCTCTAACAGCGGCCATGTCATCGCGTCGGGTGACCAGGGGTCGTCATCGACCGTGCAGGTGATCTCGGCGATCAACGAGCCCGGGCTGCGGAACGAGACGCCCGCGCAGACCCCGTCACCGCCGCGGGCGGCGCCCAAGACGTGCGAGAGCCGCTGGCTCAGCCACCGCTCCACGCCGCGCGCCGGCACCAGCACCAGCTCCTCGGCGAACGGGTCGGGCAGCGGGTCGGCCAGCAGGGCGCCGAGCCCGTCGGCCAGTAGATCGGTGCGCTCGGCACGGTGGAGATTAAGCGCCATCGCGGGCCACCATAGACGCCGACGCCGACATCGATAGGCAGTTCGGCCAGACCCAAAATGTCGGACGTGTGTGCCAGAGTGAGGGTGAGCGGTCCATCGCCAGGAGGGAGGCCCCGTCAACAGTGTCGTAGTCGGCCTGCAGGTCGTCCCGTTGCCCGAGCTGCTGACTGATCTGATCCGTCACCAGCGACTCGTATTTCCCCCTGCGCACACTCCGGACGTTAGCGGATCGCAGCGACAATTCAGGACATTCTCATTGAGATCTGCGAGATCGCCCTAGGCCGAGCTAGATCGGGTCGGGACGATCCGGTCGCGACCCGCCTGAAAGACTCAATTGCCCTTCCTCATCGGTGATTTCGTTGTCTGTCACAAGTTGCTCGATTACCTCATCCATACGGTTCTTGATATCTGCACCGGTCCGAGTCCACCCGAAGATGCGGGCAACCGCTGTGATGAGCTCTGCTTTCGGCGTCGTTCCTGCGTCCCGCAGTAGGAGCGTGACGCAGAGGCGGAGTTCGCCGTAGTCGACATGGTCGGCTTTTCTGACGACGCCGTTCGGCGTTCTGACACGATCGATTGGTCGGCCCGCAAGGTCTATGAAGTCGCCGTTACGGGCGACACCTTTGCTTAGCCGGATGGCTCCATCGACGTTGTCGCCAATTTTAGAGCCGATGCGTCCAATGCCCCACCCGTCTCGTAAACGCTGATGGACGAGCGCGATATGGACCGGCCCTTCTGCGGTAGCGATGGCGAGCACGGCATCGGTCATGTGATAGTGGCTTCCGGCCTCCGAAGCTTCGATCCACCGCGGAAGCGGCTCAACATCAGTGACCGTGTATTCCGTAGTCCACGAGGGTGTTTCGTAGTTCTCGACTTGGGCAGTGTCGACGATTCGACGTGGCATGATGTGATCGTCAGCTTGGATTTGACCATCCGCGGGTGCGTTGATCGCGGCTTCGATTGCGGCACGTAGCCGGTCCTCTTCGAGCTGTCGGTTTCTGTACCAGGCAGTTCCCCAGATCCGGTGGAGCTGCCACCCAAGTCCACGCAGGATCTGTTCGCGTAGCCTGTCGCGGTCGCGGGCGGCCGGCGCAGAGTGGTATTGGTAACCATCGCATTCGACACCAAGAGCGAACACGCCAGGATGGGCGGGATGCCGGATTCCCATGTCGATGCGGAATCCGGCCGCTCCCACCTGTGGCTCGACCGTGTAACCCCATGCGCGGATCGCCTTTAAGACGGACTCTTCGAACGGGCTCTCCGGTCCGAGGCCGCTGCTGCCTAAGTCGATAGCTAATGCAGCTTGGCCTCGCTCGGCGTAATCCAGATACGCGCGAAGATATTCGACGTTTTCGTTTGTAGAGGGTGGGATGTCGCCAGCACGCGCAGATGCAACTACTTCGACTCGTCGACGTGCCCGTGTAATGGCGACGTTGAGCCGGCGCCATCCTTTGGGCTTGTTCAGAACGCCGAAGTTGGTCGTAATCTTGCCGGCTTCGTCGGGTCCGTAGCCGATCGAAAAGATGATGACGTCGCGTTCATCGCCTTGAACGGATTCTAGCGACTTCACAAAGAACGCGTTCAGGCGGTCGTTGCCATCGAAGAACCTGTCGAGCTCCCGGCGACTCTCTCGCGCCTTATCGATCGCGTCGATGATCGCGTCTGCTTGGGCGACGGAGAACGTGACGACGCCAAGAGTGAGGGCAGGCCGCGTCGTGAAGTGCTCGATGACCCGTTCTGCGACCCGGACGGCCTCCAGTGGGTTGTCCGCACCGCCCCCACGGCGGTACATGCCGTTGGTATGGAAGAACTGAACGCCCACGTCCGGGCCTTCCGAGTGCGCACTGGGGTACGTGACGAGTTTGCCGTCGTAGAACTTGTAGTTCGAGAACGCGATAAGGCCTTCGTGACGGCTGCGGTAATGCCAGTTCAACCGGAGGTCGTTGAAGGCTCCAGAACCTTTCGCGAGTTCTAGGACGGACTGAAAGTCGGCGGCGTCAGTTTCGTCGTCATTGTCGTCGGCGTCTGCCTCGACGCGTTCGAAGAACGACGTCGGGGGTAGCTGTTTGTCGTCACCGGCAAGGACTAGCGACTTGCCGCGGTAGACGCAGTTGATGGCGTCGCCAGGGGTTACTTGTGATGCTTCATCGAAGATGACGACGTCGAAGTTCATATCGGGCGGCAGGTACTGGCTAACGGCCAGCGGCGACATCATGAAGCACGGCTTGATCGCCAGCGAGGTGTTGCGGGTACGCGCGATAAGCTCGCGCACCGGCAGATGCCGTGATTTCTTCATCCCCTCGCGGCGTATCACTCCCGGTTCGCCAATCGCGGCGACAGAGGGTCTGCGGGTATTTGTCGCGCGGATGATGTCGCTCGTTGCAGTCAGGATGAGGAGCTTGTCGAGTCGCCGGTACTCCTGAACAAGGGCGCTCCGATCGCGTTCCAGTAGCGGACGGACCCGCGTGTCGTTGTGGATTGTGTGGTCGGCCCACGAACGCAGCAACGACCGCTCGATGACGCGAGGCACCTGATCGGATGGGACGCGCTGTTCAATGCAGAAGTCGATGGCGGTATCGAGGCCGTATTTTGCAAGGTCATTGCGGGCCTTCGTGTAAGCGAACCACTCTTCCTGCCCAGTGCTGTCTTCCTTTAGATCGCTGATGAAGCCTGCGGCATTTACGTAATCGTCAAGTTCACGTCGGAACTCCGCATGCCGATCGACGTGGAAAGCATTGATGATCCGGTCGGCGGCGGAAGCCCATTTCTGGGCGGCCGCCGCCAAGTTGTGAGCGGGGCGCGACGCAACTAACGCATCTGCTTGCGCCTGAGTCAACGCTCTGCCAGCGATGTCCCGAGTTTTCGCCGCCCAGTCCAGGCCGCTATTCAGTTGCCGCAGATCGGAGTCAGCGCCGTCAAAGAAAGCAGCGAATGTCTCAGTGTAAGTATCTGTTTCGGCGCGCAAGTTGGCATGCGCCTCGGCTGCGGCACCGCGCAAGGTGAGGATCTCCTCGGCCTCGCTCAGGCTGTGCTTTCGCCCAGTTGCGTGGTCGACAGCCGATATTCGCTCTGCCGTCTGTCGTAACGGTTCCAGGTGACCCCGCAGCCAGTCGATCGACCGGTCAATCGGTTCGAGGACGAGTTCAGGTCGCCCCCACAGCGCAGGCGGAGGCACCAGTGATGATCTCCACGCTTGGAGTTCGTGGCGGATCTCATTAATGAGAGTGCGGTGCGCTGAATTCGGTTCGACGGTGCACAGGTATTCAGCCAGAGCCTGTGGAACGGCTTGACCGCCAAGCAATTCGAAGACCCGATTGGTGACTCCCAGCGCGTCCGCGATCGAGGTGAAGTCGGTTTCACGTCCCCGCCAGCAGTGGCCTAATACTCCGGCATGTTGCACTACCGCCGCGTCATACCGATGGACGGCGGCAACCCAATCGACCGCGGCCGGCAGATGGTGGAGACCTTGTTTGAACTTAGTGCCTGCCGTGAGCAAGCCAGTCAGAGTTTTCTTGTCAGCGCGGTAGTCGCCAGACAGCTTTTTGAGGCCCTGATAGCGGTGTTCAAACCGGTCACGAAGCTCGGCGACCGGAGCGGCCAACGCCGCGCCGGTAAAGACTGGCATTGCCGCCGCTTCAGCGTCCACGAGCTCACGCAGACTGGACTGCAGGACGTCGGCCGCGTCGCGAGCGGCAGCGAAAAAGCTTGGCGTCGTCCATTCGCGTAACGGTCTATTTGGTGCATGCACGAGTTCCGCAAGGGCCAAAACCCTGTCGGCGTCGGCAAATAAAACCACATCGGGAAGCCCGAACTGCCGACTCATGCCGCGCAGCGAATCCAGCCGGCGGGCGAGCCCGGTGGCGACTTCTTCGAACCGGTCGGCCGTCTCAGAGCACATAGCGGAGGTCGCGGGCCCTAGCGTGAGCTGTTCCTGACCAGGCGGTACGCGCGCCGGCGCGGGAAGCGACGTGAGCTCGGGCAGCACACTCCACACCACCCCGCTGCGCTCCAGTACGGCGAACTCGGCGAAGTCGATGTCGTCGATGGCGGCCGCCAAGCGATCCCGAGCGTCTCGTACGGCGGCCCAGTCACCCGCCATGAGCCACCTGTCAGGCGCCTGCGCCGGCCGGTCCAGATGCTGCTGGTTGAGCAACGAGACAATCGTCGTAGCGTCGCTGGGCTTGGTCAATGCGAACGCGGCAGCCAGACCACTGTTGCCTGCGACGGTACCGGCGAGTTCTTCCAACGCCGATTCCGCCTGATAAAGACGGATTTCAAGAGAACTGTCATCGACCACATTTCGCCACAAATAGGATTGCCCTTGAGCGGCCGGCCGCCAGGAACGCTCCAGTTGGATGGTGATCTCTTGGACGGCTTGATATTCGCCCTGGGTGAGGTCCGCGGGCGGTGTTTCCGGCATGGGCGCCGATGGGAGCGAACTCATGTCCGCAAGCATCCCGAGCACGTAGTGCAACGACAGGTGCAGCGGTTCACGCACCTCGTTCATCGCAGACGCATAATCGTTCAGCCGGGTTCGACGGTCGACTAGGGACGACCGACTCAACGCCTCCATACCCGGGGGCGCGACAGTAATGTTGTCAAGCGAATGAGCAAGCGCGGTCGCGACCTCTTTGCGGCTCGCCTTGTGGCTGTGTAGCTCCAACAGGTAGTTCTCCAGCCCCGCGTCGGCCAGCCGGTTGCGGACGACCTCTAGGGCCGCCGCCTTCTCAGATACAAATAAGACTGTGCGCCCCGCATGCAGCAGGGCACCGATCATGTTCGCGATCGTCTGCGATTTGCCGGTTCCCGGGGGACCGTCCATGACGAAACTGCGGCCCGCAATCGCTGCCGCGATCGCAGCGCGCTGTGACGAATCCGCGTCCAACACCAACGGCGTATCTTCAGGCGGAGCGACGCGATCAATATCGGAGGGTTCGACCGGCTCGAATATGAACTCGCCACTCTGACTGCCCGGATCCTTCGTGGCGAGCGCCCGCACCACGGGGTGGGCAAGCACCGTGGCTTCGTTCTCCAAAAGATCGCGATACATTGCCTCCTTGTGGAAGGAGAATGTCGATAAGACGACCGTGGGCTCAACAGCCCAACCTTCTTCAGTCGCAACTGCTTCCCGAATTCGCGCTAACAAACCCGCCACGGATAATTCCGCGATGTCGTCGATGTTGGGGAGCTCGATACCGAACTCACGCATCCTAAGGACGAGGCTCGGGTTTACTACGGTGTCGTCCTGGCCCGGGGCCAGCTCCGGAGTAGATTTAGGGCCGCGAGAAATCAGGGTCACAGGAACTAGCAACAGCGGGCTGGCCATGCCGGTCCCATCGACGTCTGCCCAGTGCAACATTCCAAAAGCTAGGTACAACACTGAGAGGCCGCGGTCGAGCAACTCCGCGTTAGCGCGGCGCATCAAGCCGCGGAGAACAGTCCCAATCTCTTTTTCCGGTCGAGGCGTTTGCAGCACCCGGTCTCGGTCAGTGGCCCGGACCGTCCTGAGTAGTGCTTCCTGAGCAGTTGCGCCTTCGTACTGCTCTTGTACCTCGGACCCCATGAATAGCCACTTAGCCCCAGTACGAAGCCCCGACAAAATAAAATCGGGATCAGGCGAATCGATAACAAGCGCGCTGGACTTCGAGGCTTTGAACTTGATAAGCCGGTTGACACCTGACAGGTTGACCAGGCCCTCCCGCCACACACCCAGGGCAGCCGTCAGCTCATTCCGTTCCACGTTCCTAGGTTGGGCGCGTACTTCTCCGCGCAACTCTTCTTTGTTGGATGACGCAGCACGACTCAAGGGCACGTCAGATGTTGCGCATCCCGCTCGGCCCATGGCAACTCACAGGGGCAAACTCACAGCGAGACGTCTAGTAATTGCATTTGTACCAACGCCAGGTAGGAAACTGGAGTCCGCGGTGGGGTTCGGTGAGCGGCGTACCGTGTAGCAGTCTGTTACAGTTGTAGCAGGTTGCTACATGTGGAGGCGTCATGGCGAGTACCGCTGATCGAGTGACCCGCGTCGCCGCGGATCTGCTGGACAGCGCGGCCGTTGAGGGAGCGCGACAGAGTCGCTCGGCCAAGCAGCAGCTGGACCACTGGGCGCGGGTGGGACGCGCGGTGTCGAGTCAGCAGACGGCGGCTCGGCGGCGGGTGGAGTCCGCGCTGGCCGGCGATCTGGAATTGCGCGAACTGAGCGTCGAAGAGGGCGTGGTGTTCAACGCTGAGATTGCCGCGGCTGTCCAGGAGAAGCTGGCGGAGTCGAGTTACGGGAAGCTGCTGGCCGAGCGCGGAATCACCACCGTCGCCCTCAACGAGGAGGGTGAGATTGTCGAGCACCGCCCTGATGGGACCTCGGTCGTGCTGAGCGTGAAACGCCGACCACCACGCCGCAGGAAGGTCAACGTCACGCCCACCCGATGAAGCGGCTCGATCCCGTCGTCGGACCCAATGGTGCTGGCAAATCGACGTTCGTCGAACTCACGCTGGCGCCGCTGCTGCCTGGCAGCGCCTTCGTCAACGCCGACGAGATCGCCAAACAACGCTGGCCCGATGACCCGGCCTCGCATGCGTATCAGGCCGCACGGGTGGCAGCAGCCACCAGGGCGAAGCTGATCGAGCTGGGCAAGTCGTTCATCGCGGAAAGCGTGTTCTCCCATCCGTCAAAGCTCGAACTGATCGATGCCGCCCGCGCGGCGGAGTACACGATCGTCCTGCATGTCCTGCTCATCTCTGAGGAGCTGGCGGTAGAGCGGGTCCGGCACCGGGTCAGCGCCGGCGGACACGATGTGCCCGAGGACAAGATCCGCGAACGGTACCAACGTCTTTGGGCGCTCGTGGCCGCCGCGATCGCCCGATGTGATTCCGCGACGGTGTACGACAACAGCGGGCTCAAAGGCCCCCGCATCGTCGCCCAGATGAACGATGGCTACGTCATCGGCTCGCCGGACTGGCCGGCATGGACCCCTCGCGTCCTGCAATCAGGTTGGAAAGCATAACCCTTTGCGCAATTGACGACGATGCTGCGCGGCTCCCAACCGCCGAGATGACCGGCGACAGCGTGGTACCGCTGATCGTGAACTTCTATGCGTTCGGCGCCAAGGACTTTGACGTCAAAGCGGCGCTGCACTTCATGCTCGACGCCGCGACCAAAGGTGGTGTCGGCCGCAACGGTTACGTGGAGCGGCCCGGAATCGACACCTACCTGCGGCGCGGCTACCAACCGCTGGCGACGACGTCGTGTCAGGGTTCCTTCCCTGCCGCCTCAATCTCGTTGGAGTGGTCGGTCGACGACTTCACCATCTCCCAATTCGCCGACGTACTAGGCGATTCCGCGACCGCAGGCGAATTCCAAGACCGCGCACAGTACTGGCAGAACCTGTTCAATCCGACCACCCACTACATCTCGCCCCGCAACGCCCTCGGCTTCTTTCCCGAGGGCCCTGGGGTGGTGCCGCCCGGGCAGGGCTGCTTTAGCCAGGTCGGATTCGACGAGGGCAACGCCGAGCAATACGTCTGGTACGTGCCGCAGAACATCGCCGGGCTGGTGACCGCGCTCGTCACTTAATGAGCGTGACGACCACCAAACCGCTGGCTGCTAGGACCAGTGCAAAGGTTGCCCCAACAAGTACCACAATGACCACACGTCGGCGTGACTTGTCGGTGAGTCGAACTACCGTCGGGCTATGGCGAAGGTGCGCAATGTAGCGCTGAGGTGGTCGTCGCGATCCTGGTCGCGCTAGCTGTGTTGTGGGCCACCGGCTCGCTCGGCCCGGTCTATCGGTGGTTAGTTGTACTTAGGAGTCACTCGATTTCGCGCGCAGTTAGTTCGGAGACAGCGCGCTACTGCTGCCGGAGCTCAGAACTCATTAGTCGCGTGTTTATGAACCACGTATTGTTCGGGCGCGCAATGGATTTCAGCTAATCAGAATTGCCGTCAGGCTGACACCCGCCACCCATTGCCATGCCTTGCCTGTTGGAGGACGATGAAGTAGTCCGGCGGCGCCGTCGAGACGCTGCCCCACCTACAACGGAGGCAGATCATGTATGCACGAAGCACCACCATCCAGGGGCAGCCCTCGTCCATTGACGCCGGTATCGCGCATACGCGCGACAGCGCGATGCCCGCGCTCGAGGGCATCGACGGGTGCGTTGGCTTGTCCCTGTTGGTCGACCGAACGTCCGGCCGCTGCATTGTTACCACCTCCTGGGAGTCCGAGGAAGCGATGCGTGCAAGCGAGGAGTCCATTCGGCCGATTCGTGACCGGGCCGCCGAGCTTTTGGGTGGTAGCAGGCAGGTCGAGGAATGGGAGATCGCTGCCATGCATCGCGAGCACCGCGCGAGTGAGGGCGCCTGCGTCCGAGCCACCTGGGTCAAGGTCAGCGCGGATCAGATCGACCGAGGCATCGACTTCTACAAGATGACGATCCTGCCCGCCCTGGAGGAACTGGAAGGTTTCTGCAGTGGCAGCCTGCTAGTCGACCGAGCATCCGGTCGTGGCGTGGCCTCGGCGACCTTCGACAGCGTCGAAGCGATGGAGCGGAACAAGGACCAGTTGGACAGGATCAAAGCTACGGGCAGTCAGGAAGCACACGCAGAGGTGCTCGACGAGTGCGACTTCGAGTTGGCGGTTGCACACCTGCGTGTGCCCGAGATGGTCTGACCGGCTGCAGGTGCCGCGACCAAAGGTGTAGCAACCAACGAAGACTGAGCCTTAAAATCCACTCCGCGCCTTTAGGCGCTTTCTGTACTAACTCTGCCGCCGCATCGGAACGACGTTGGTGACCGACGTCGGAACCGGACGGCGCAATGGTGCCGCCTTGCCACCGTCGCCCTCGGTGATGTAGTCAGCGTAGACCGTCAGCGTCGTCACATAGCTGGCGTGGCCGAGCATCTTCGACACCGCCATGTAGTGCTCTCCGGCCGTCAAGCTCATCACAGCGAACGCGTGCCGCAGATCGTGCCAGCGCACGTGATCAAATCCCAACGCCGCCAACGCCGGTTCGAAATAGTGCTTCGCCAGTCCAGCAGGATTCACCGGCACCGACCATTTGTAGCCCGACGACGGCGCGCGGATCGTCGGCCAGCCAGGCGTCGATCGGCACCACGCGGCGCTGGCGTGTGACGCTCACCGACCCGCCCGAACCGGGCACACGTGGCAACCCTCTCGGCTAGTGCCGCGACGCCGGGCAAACGAAACCAATGCTTAGCGTCAGCCGCGCGCCCCGCCGCAACCCCCTACGTAAGATCGGTTGTGAGCCCTCTGGGAGGAGGCCGTCATGCTGCGACCGCAACGATTCGAGCACGAGGTCGACCCCGGCCCGATACAGATCCAGCCTCGCAAGGTCCACTTCGACTTCTCGGACAGCCCGCTGCACTGGATTCCCGGCCATCCGGTCGCGTCGGACATGGTCGGGATCCTCAACGTGGTGCTGCCTGCGGCGGAGCGCTGGTTCGTCGCCGTGTACAACGAGGTACTGCCGTTGGTCAAGGACCCGAAGCTCGCAGAGGACATGCGTGGCTTCATGGGCCAGGAGGCCATTCACGCCGACGTGCACGAGCAGGCGCTGCACGAGTTCATGGAGGAGCGAGGCTTCGATCCGAAGCCGATCCTTGATCAGATCGAGTACTCGTTCTCCAAGGTGCTCGGCCCGTCGATGTCGACGAACCCGAGGCGGCGGCACAACCAGCTGTGTGACCGGCTGTGGTTCATCGCCGCGCTCGAGCACTACACGGCGGTGCTCGGGGACTTCGCGCTGAACAGCGCCTGGGACGACTTCGACGCAGATCCCACCTTCGTGGATCTGTTTCGCTGGCATGCCGCGGAGGAGGTCGAACACCGCAACGTCGCGCACGACGTCGCGACCTACTTCAGCAATAGCTATCTGGACCGTGTCAGCGCGATGCTGATGGCTTCCACGTTCATGTTCGTCATGTTCCAGCGCGTCGCTTGGTACCTAGTGAAGACCGATCCGGAGGTGGACTTCGGGTGGTTGGCATTTAACCGGCTGCGCTACCTGGACTCGAAGAAGCGGCTCCTCCCGCGCTACCGAAAGCTCTTCGGCTCCAACACCCTTGACTACCTTCGGCCCGGATTCACGCCCGAGAAGATGGGGTCGACGGCGCAGGCGGTGGCCTATCTGGCCAGTTCGCCGGCCGCGCGCGCCGCTCATCTCTGATGGCACAGTTTCCGCGGATCGCCGACGTCCCGCCCAGCGCCTCGGGCCGGTCCCGCCATGACCCACTTCTGGGACTCGCGAAGGTTGTCGTGTCGGGCGTCTGGGGGCTCACGTCGTCGGTCCGGCGCCCGCCGCTGGTGGCGGAACGCGACCACACACATGTGCTTCGCGTGGTGGACCGACAGGTGGTGGCCCACCACGAGAACGTGGTGGTGCTGGCCCTGGCCGCCGCGGACGGCCAACCGCTGCCGTCGTGGTTTCCGGGCGCGCACATCGACATTCACCTGCCCAGCGGCCGCGTCCGGCAGTACTCGCTGAACGGTGATCCTGCAGTGCGCGACTCGTATCGAATCGCGGTGCGGCGCATACCCGATGGCGGCGGGGGGTCCATCGAGGTGCACGACGGCCTCACGGTGGGTGCGACGGTCACCACCGGAGGACCCCGTAACGCGTTTCCGCTGTCGGTGCCCGGCTACGGATCCCCCACGCGCCGTTTCCGGTTCATCGCGGGCGGGATCGGGATCACGCCGATCCTCCCGATGCTTCGACAGGCGCAGCGGCTTGGCATCGACTGGTCGATGGTCTACGTCGGGCGCAACGCGGACAGCCTGCCCTTCGTCGACGAGGTCGGACAGTACGGCGAGCATGTAGAGATCCGCACCGACGACGTGCATGGCCTGCCCACCGCCGACGACCTGCTGGGCGAATGCGCCGACGGCACCGCCGTTTACGCGTGCGGGCCCGCGCCGATGCTGACGGCGATCCGCGGTCGACTGGCCGGCCGCGACAACGTCGAGTTGCATTTCGAACGGTTCGCCGCGCCGCCGGTGGTGGACGGCAAGGAGTTCTCGGTGTGCATCGCGTCCACGGGCGAGGTCGTGGACGTCGGTGCCGACGAGACGCTGCTCTCGGCGTTGCAGCGGTCCGGCGTTCAGGCGCCCTACTCCTGCCAGCAGGGGTTCTGCGGGACCTGCCGGACAGGGGTTCTCGGCGGCGACGTCGACCACCGTGACACGCTGCTCACCGATCCCGAGCGACGCACCGGGACGATGCTGGTGTGCATATCGCGGGCGCCCGAGGGCGAACGGCTCACGCTCGATCTGTAGGTGTCACGCCTCGTTGTGGAAGACGCTGACGTCGGGGTGGTCATGATCCTCGTTGGCCTTACCGGCCTGACATTGGCCTGGTTTCAGCATCGCCAGGAGATGAAGACACTAGCGGCGGAGGTCGGACCCATGCCGTACTCGATATCACCGATCAGGTCCAAGATAGGTAGGGACGCATGACGCGTTCGTGGTGGGGTTGGGGAACGCTCGAGGAGGCGGCCTCGGAGCGGGAGACGCAGGCGTTGATCGCCCGGGTGGCGCAGGTGATGCCGGCCCACGACTTCACCGATCACCCACCGCCCGACCCGAGGCGGCTCGGTTTGCCGGCGCCGCGGATCACCGCGCCCAATTCCCTTACCGCGTTGTGCTCTGCCGATCCCGAAGATCGTGTCGGGCATGCTCGCGGCAAAGCGTTCCGCGATGTCGTGCGCAACCTGCAGGGCCGCCTCGACCACGTCCCCGATCTGGTCGCGAGGCCACGCACCGAGCGCGACGTGATCGACCTGCTCGACTGGTGCTCGCAAGACGCGATTGCAGTCATCCCCTATGGCGGCGGCAGTTCCGTCGTCGGCGGGATCGAACCGCGATTCGACGCGCCCGCGGTCACGATGGACCTCACCGCCATGGACGCGGTGCTCGAGATCGACCGCGTCAGCCGTGCCGCCCGCATCCAGGCCGGGGCGCTGGGACCGAAGCTGGAGGAGCAGCTTCGCCCGCATGCTCTGACGCTGCGGCATTTTCCACAGTCATTCGGTTTCTCCACACTCGGCGGCTGGTTGGCCACCCGCGCGGGTGGTCACTTCGCCACGCTCTACACCCACATCGACGATCTCACCGAGTCGCTGCGGGTCGTCACCCCCGCCGGCGTCAGCGAGTCGCGACGGTTGCCGGGATCGGGTGCCGGACCCTCACCGGACCGATTGTTCCTGGGATCGGAGGGAACCCTCGGCGTGATCACCGAGGCGTGGATGCGATTGCAGCACCGGCCACGCTGGCAGGTCACCGTGTCCGTCGCGTTCAACGACTTCGCGCGTGCGGTAGCGGCGGCGCGCGCCATCGCCCAGGCCGGCCTGTATCCGTCGAACTGTCGGCTTCTCGATCCAGCCGAAGCTTTCCTCAACGCCGCAACAACGGTGTCCGGTGGGCTGCTGGTGCTGGCGTTCGAATCGGCCGATCACCCGGTCGACAGCTGGCTGGACCGGGCGCTGGAAATCACCATCGAGCATGACGGCAGGGTGATTTCGCGCCGCGGCCGCGACGACTCCGGCACCGACGCCTCCACCAACTGGCGTTCGGCGTTCCTGCGCATGCCTTATCACCGCGACGCCCTCGCGCGGCGCGCCATGATCGTGGAAACCTTCGAAACCGCCTGCACGTGGGACAACTTCGCCACCCTCCACGCCGCGGTGACCGCCGCGGCGCAGCACGCGATCGGCGCGGTCTGCGGGACGGGCGTGGTCACCTGCCGGTTCACCCACGTCTACCCCGACGGTCCCGCCCCGTACTACGGCATCTACGCCAGCGGCCGGTGGGCCAGCATCGTCGCCCAGTGGGACGACATCAAAGCCGCTGTGTCCGAAGCGATCACGACCCATGGCGGCACCATCACCCATCACCACGCCGTCGGCCGCGATCACCGACCCTGGTACGACCGGCAGCGCCCCGACCCATTCGCCGCCGCCGTGCGCGCCGCAAAGTCCGTGCTCGACCCCGCCGGGATCCTCAACCCCGGCGTGCTCATAGACCAAGGAGCCTCATGACCGCGGTGACCATCATCCGAATCGGCAGGCCACAGGTGCGCAACGCGATCGACAGCACATATCAAGAAGACCCTGCGGCTGTGACACCCGTCGGCCGGCGCGGGTAACACGCGCCGAACCCCTGTCTGCGCCGAGGTCGGCCGATGGATCAACGTAAGCGGCTGTCTTTCATCCGGCTCGAGAGGACGGCCACCAACGCGGGAAACGCCTGTGGCAAGAAGGCGTCGCTTGCAGCAACGAGGGCGGATCCGGCGGTGAGAACTTTCAGCGTCCGACGAGTATCAATGCTGGTTCAGCATGTTCATCGCGGTGCGGCGCGCCAGGGCCATGACGGACACCATCGGGTTGACCCCGGAGCAGCAGGGCATCCCGCTGGCGTCGGCGATCCAGACCCCGGTCGTGTCGTGCAGTTCGCCATCGGGTTTCGCGACGCACGTCTGCGGGTCGCTGCCCAGCTTCGCGCTGCACATCTGGTGCGCACTGAACACCGGTGTGCCACCGGGACCGATCGGGACCTGGTTGACCCTCTCGATGAACGCCTCGAGGTTCTCGCCGCGCCGCCACGGCGCAAAGGGCTGGCCCGCGAGGAAGATCTGTTGCGCACCCGCGGCCTCTTGCATGCGGATCGCCGTCACCGCAGCCTCGCGGAAATGACGCCGATCGAGCTCGTCGGTGAACGGGTACCAGTGTGCGGACTCACCGTTTTCGTCGATCGTGACCGTTCCTGCGCCGCGGTCCTTGACGATGAACACCCAGTCTGCTCGGTACCGATATTTGCGGGTGAGCTCCTTGTGCTGCGCGCCGCTGAGCCAGGGTACGACAGTGGTGAACAGGCCGGGCAGGTGCTGCACGCATTCGACGATGTAGCCGTGGCAGTCATTCACCTCGGCGAACTCGTTCATGATGCCGGCCATCGCGGGGCCGTACCAAGGGTCCTGGGGTTCGTCGTAGATGCCGGTGACGAGGCTGGCGGGATGCAGTCGCAGTTCGGCGCCGACGGCGGGCCCGCCGATACCCGACCGCAGCAGAAGCCCAGGAGTCTCTAGGGCGCCGGCGGCGGCCACGACGGAGGGGGCGTGGATGACGACGCGGGAGCTCTGCTGCGTCTGCGGGTCGGTGTAGGTCGCCTCGACCCCGACGGCCTTGCCGTTCTCGGTGAGGATCCGGTCGGCGCGGGTGTTGGGCAGCAGTTTGGCTCCTGCGTCCGATGCGTCCTGCAGGTAGGTGCGCAGGGTGCCCTGCTTGGCGCCGGTCTGATCGCCCATCCCGCTCCACCCGATCAGGTTCGGATCGTATCTGTCCGGGTCAATGTTGAGCATGGCGACGCGGTAGGAGTATCCAAGCTTGGCCGCGCCCGCGGCCAACCGCTGGTGGGGGGCGTTCTGGGTGGCCACCTTGTCGTTGCAATTGATGCGGTCGAACACCGCCTGCAGGTGTTCGTCGAACGCCGGGGTGTCGACGTCGGCGAGGCCGTCTGCGGCCCAGCTGCGGCGAACGCTGGCCGGGGTCAGCAACGAGTTGGACCAGTTGACGGTGCTGCCGCCGCCCACGGTGCTCCCGGCGGCGATGCTGACCATGCCGTCGGCAGAGGGGAAGAAGCCGCCGCGCAAGAAAAGGTTCTGATACGCCAGCGGTTCCAGCTGGACGAAGTCGGACTCGTTGAAATAACCACCTGCCTCCAGGATGATCACCCGCTTGCCTGCCTGCGCCAGCACCGCGGCGGCGACCCCACCGCCGCTGCCGGAGCCGACCACGACCACATCCGCCTCCAGCGTCGTCTCGCCGGACGGGGTGATGACGTCAAGTGTCTTGGGTGTCTGCGGCGGGGCCTGGACCATGCCCGGATATCCCATGCCTGCCCACAAGGGGTTGCCGCCCTCTGGGCCGGGCAGGCTGTAGGCGAAGATCACCGAAAGCTGATACAGCGCGGCTACCGCTCGCGCGCTCTCGGGCGAGATGGCCGCGAGGTTGGCGATGATCGCCTCCCGGACGGCCTGCGGTTGATTCTTCAACCCGACGAGGCCGGCGGTATCGATCAGTTGCAGCAGGCCGGTGAGTTGCTCCTCGGGCAAGCGGGTGACGAGATATTGCTCGGCGGCAACGTCGGCGCCGATGTCACTGCCCTTGGCGGCGTAAAACCCCGTTGGGTCGTCCTCGCGCGGAACCGCCGCGACGAAGGTGTCGACGATCGCGGTCAGCGTCTTCCGCTGCAGAGGGTTGAATTCGATGCCCATGATGACCTTTCAAGCTCGGTTTGGATGGCAGAGAAGCAGCACAGCCCTAGGGGAGCTGCATCGATTTGGTCTCCAGGAACTCCTCGAGTCCCCATTCGCCGAACTCTCGGCCGTTGCCCGACTGCCGGTAGCCGCCGAACGGTGCGTGGATATTGAAGGCCCCGTCGTTGATCTGGACCTGGCCCGCCCGAATCCGACGGGCGACCCGGATCGCGTGCTCCTCGTCGCCCGAGAAGACCCCCGCGTTCAGACCGAAGATCGTGTCGTTGGCCAGTCGAACGGCCTCGTCCTCATCGTCGTAGGCCTGGATCACCAGAACGGGACCGAAAATCTCCTCGCGCACGATCGCCATGTCCGGGGTGACGTCGGAGAAGACGGTCGGTCGGACGAAGAAACCCCTTTCCAGCCCGTCCGGCGCAGTGGGCCCTCCGGTGACGAGTCGAGCGCCCTCGGCGATGCCCTTCTCGATGTAGCCGACCACCCGGTCGCGCTGTACAGCGGACACCAACGGGCCCAGGACCGTTGCCGGGTCGAACGGATCACCGACAATCATCGATTCGACGCCGGCCTTGGCCACCGCTTCGACCTCGGCCAGTTTGGACCGAGGCACGATCATGCGCGTCAGCGCGATGCAGGTCTGTCCCGAGTTGAGGTAGCAGGCCAACAGTCCAGCGGAAACGGCCGCGACGATATCGGCGTCGTCCAGAACGATCAGCGCTGACTTTCCGCCAAGCTCCAGGGCCACCCGTTTGATGGTTTCGGCGGCGACTGCGCCGATCCGTCGCCCCGCGACCGTCGAACCGGTCAGCGAGACCATGTCGACTTCGGGATGCGCGACGAGCGTCTCCCCTACCCCGGCGCCGGTCCCGGTGACCAGGTTGAACACGCCCGGCGGCAGGTCGATCGAATCGAACACCTCGGCCAACACGTAGGCATTCAACGGCGCGACCTCGCTCGGCTTGAGAACCACGGTGCACCCGGCGCCCAGGGCCGGCGCAACCTTCGCCGCGATCTGGTGCAGCGGATAGTTCCACGGCGTGATCGCAACAACTACCCCGATCGGTTCGCGCACCACCAGGGAGTTATAGACCCGCCGCTCGAACGGGAAGCTCAACACAATGTCGGCGATCGACACGAATGACTGCACCGGCAGGCCGACCTGAATCACGTTGCTGTACGCGAAAGGCATCCCAACCTCTTGACTGACCAGCGTCGCGATTTCTGTCTGCCGAAGTTGCAGCCCCTCGGCGGCCCGCTTCAGATAGCCGGCGCGCTCGGCCGGCGACGTCGTCGACCATGAAGCAAACGCGGCGCGGGCGGCGCGTACGGCCATGTCCGCATCCTCGGCGTTCCCGGCCGGGATCGACCCCATGACCTCCTCGGTAGCTGCGTTGACGACCGCGATGGTGTCCGGGCCGCTCGAGGGCTGCCATTGTCCATCGATGTAGTGCGCGCGGTGCTCGAGCATCGGATCCTCCAGTGCGGTTCGACTCCGCCGCCCAGCCAGTCGACTGTGATGGCCGTCACAACTAAGACTGCACCCCGAGCGGGGGGCTGTCGATGTGCGCGCGAACCAACCTGATCGTGAGATTGGTCGGAGGTAGGCCGGGTGGTGCTGACCGCTTTTTGCCAGAGTTAGCTAGGGCCCCGACCTCGCCGCCGTCACCCCGCCAGACGCCGCGACGACGCCGCGATGAACGGCCCTAAGGGGGTGAGATGCGCCGGGCCGTGTTAGCTAATGCCCGAGCCACGCACGCCGACACGCCGAGGAGTGTCGGAGAGCGCTTCGCCGATAGGGTGACACCATGTCCGATGCCGATCGGGAATGGACCATCGAGCACGCTGGAGAGCAGCTATACGACATCGTCATCTTGCTCGACTACGACGAGACAAGGGTCAAGATATGGAGACCGACCGCGACCGACCCGACAACCGTCGAACAAGAGAATGGCGCGAGACTTTCGAGACCCTGGAGGCAGGCGAGCGAATTCGGGCGGCCGTCACGCCAGCGGGCTGGCGTCTGACGGTGTGCGGTGACTGAGACGGCGCCACAACTCCAACCGCTCTATCTGCTGGCGGACAGTCAGCTGCTGTTCTGGAAGCGGCAGGACCGACTGCTCCTCGAGGCAGCCCTCGATGGATTGGCTCTGGACACACCACTCAGCGCGGCCTACATCGGTGCCTCCAATGGGGATCGTCCGGAGTTCTACGGGATCTTCGAGGCGGCGGTGGACGCGATTGCAATCACCGACCATCGCATGATCGATTCGTCGTTCGGCCCAGACGACCGCGCCTTCCTGGAGCGTGCCCAGTTGATCGTCCTCGCGGGCGGCGATGTGCGTCTCGGCTGGAACACGTTCGAGAAAACCGGCATGAAGGATGTGATCCTGGCCCGGTACACGCAAGGGGCGGTCCTGGTGGGCATTTCAGCCGGCGCGGTCCAGCTCGGACGCTATGGAATCGTCGAGACACCGGAACCCTCCGCGACCGAGCTGCTCGATGTGTTCAAGCTCGTCCCCGTGGTCATCGACACGCATGACGAGCGAGCCGAGTGGGCGCGGCTGTCGCGCACGATTCATTTGCTGGAGGGAGCGGCCACCGGGCTCGGCATCCCCTCCGGTGGCGGAGTCATCGTGCACGCGGATACCACCATCGAGCCTCTGCGGCGTCCCGCGCACGAATTCCGTTTCGAGGGCACTCGCGTCACGCACTCACTGTTATGCGCCGAAAAGGGCAACTGACTGGTTCGGCCGGCCTGTAAAACCCCTGAACGCCTTTGAAGGTGGGACGGGCGGAGCGCCTCCGCGCCGTTGCTCATCGGGTTTCCTTTCCGTCGAGCAGCGCGCCGGGGTTGAGGACGCCGGCGGGGTCGAATGCATCCTTGATGCGGTGCATCAGCGCAATCTTGACCGGATCCTCGAGCTCCAGGAAGTGTCGCATCTTGATCCGGCCCAGGCCGTGCTCGCCGGAGATCGCCCCGCCCAGCTTGATCGCGGCAGCGAAGATGTCGTGCAGCAGCCGGTGGCGGACGTCGTCGTCGCCGCAGAACACCGCCAGGTGCACGTTGCCGTCGCCGGCGTGCCCGCACCCGATCACTGCAGCGCCGGCCTTTTGCGCGAGTTCTTGTGCCCGGGTGAAGAATTGGTGCATCTGCGCGCGCGGGACCACCGCGTCGATGACGTCGTTGGCGCCGGCCGCCTTGGCGGTCCAGAACGCCTTCTCCCGGGCTTCGATCAATGCGTGTGCGGAATTGCCTTCCAGCACATACAAATCCATCGCGCCCAGCGAGTCGAGCAGCTGACCAAGCATCGTCACATCGTCGTCGAGGCGGTCATGGTCGCGGTTCTCCACGCCGATCACTAGGTGCGCCTCAGCGGCCTCGCGGATGTTGTCGGGGATGCCCAGGTTCAGGTTCTGGGCGTAGCTGATCGCGGCCAGCGTGAGTTTGTCGACGTATTCGAGGATGTTGGGGTCCACGCCGCTGCGCACCACCGCGGGCACCGCCCGCATCACGGCGGGCAGATCGGGGAACGGGACCAGCAGCGTGGCCGCGTGCGCCAGCCGCGGGTAGAGCCGCACGGTGACCTCGGTGGCCAGCGCCAGGGTGCCCTCCGATCCGATGATCAGCTGGGTCAGGTCGTAGCCGGTGGACAGCTTGGTGATCTTGCCGCCGGTGCGGATCAGTTCGCCGGTGGGCAGCGCGGCCTGCAGCCCGAGCACGTTGTGGCGGGTCACCCCGTACTTGACCGCACGCATGCCGCCGGCGTTGGTGCCGACGTTACCGCCCACGCTGGCGCTCAGCTCGCCGGGAAAGACGTTGTACACCAACCCTTCTGCGGCGGTGGCGGTGTCGAGGTCGGCCAGGGTGACCCCGGGCTCTACGACCGCGACCGGGTTGTCGGCGTCGATCTCAAGGATCTGGTTCATCCGCTCGAACGAGATGAGCAGGCCGTTCGGGCAGGGCGGCGCGGCGGTCGACAGGCCGGTTCCCGAGCCGCGGGCGGTCACCGGTATCTGCGCCCGAGTCGCGGCGGCCAACAGCGCCGCAACCTGCTCGGCGGTCTGCGGGCGGGCCACAAAGCGTGGGGCCACCGGTTCTCCGACCAGCGCCTCGTCGTGGTGATAGTCGGGCCCGATCCGCTCGCCGGTCAGCAGCCGGGACTCCCCGACGATATCCGCGAACTCCCGTGCGGCGTCGGTGTCGGTCTGTGGGTGCATGCCCTCACCTCGGTTCTCGTGCCGCGAAGCGCCCGGTTCGCGGGCAAGACAGTGTCTTTTACCGAGAAGCATGCATCCGGAGGCGCGCCGGGGAGCAATGGGCGTTGGTGGCGGGTGCTGGTGACCGTGAGACAGCAACTGGCACCTCAAACCGCCCGAATCGATCAACACGGCCGCCCACGTCACTCGGGGAATTATGGTCACTTCGTGAGGCGTCGAACGGTGCTGAAGGCACCCCTGCTGCTGGCGGCAGGCCCAACGCTGACGCAGGTGCCGCGCGCCGCCGCAGAGCAAAGCCGGTGGTCGCCTGACCGAGCCAACCGCTGGTACCAAGCGCAAGGCTGGCCCGTCGGCGCCAACTACATCACCTCAAACGCCATCAACCAGCTCGAGATGTTTCAGGCCGACACCTTCGACCCGCGGCGCATCGATACCGAGCTCGGCTGGGCCGCGTTGCACGGGCTCAACACGGTGCGGGTTTTCCTGCACGATCAGCTCTGGGCGCAAGATTCCCGGGGCTTCCAAATGCGTCTCGCGCAGTTTGTCACCATCGCCGCGCGCCACCGCATCAAACCACTCTTTGTCTTCTTTGACTCCTGTTGGGATCCGTTCCCCAAACCGGGTCGGCAGCGCGCGCCGAAACCTGGGGTCCACAACTCCGGTTGGGTGCAAAGCCCAGGCGCTGAACACCTCGATGACCTCGACTACCGCCGCACTCTGCTCAACTATGTCACGGGAGTGTTGAACCAATTCCGCACTGATGATCGCGTTTTGGGTTGGGACCTGTGGAATGAGCCCGACAATCCAGCGCGTGTGTATAGCAAGGTCGAGCGGAAAGACAAGCAGGAGCGGGTCGCCGACCTGCTCTCCCTGGCGTTCGGATGGGCACGTTCGGTTGATCCATGTCAGCCATTAACAAGTGGTGTGTGGGACGGCGAGTGGGGAGATCCTCAGCGCCGCAGCACAATCACCAACATTCAACTGGACAACTCCGACGTGGTCACATTCCACTGCTATGACGAACCGGCGGCATTCGAGGCTCGGATCGCGGAACTTTCCCCACTGGGGCGGCCGATCCTCTGCACCGAGTACCTGGCCCGGACGCTCGGCAGCACCATTGACGGAGTCTTGCCAATTGCGAAGCGCTACAACGTAGGTGCAATCAATTGGGGTTTGGTGGCCGGGAGGACCCAGACCTACCTGCCCTGGGACTCATGGGATCATCCGTACACGATGGTTCCGAAGCCCTGGTTTCAAGACCTGCTCCAACTCGATGGAAAGCCGTACCGGGACACTGAAATTCAGATGATTAGCAAGCTGAGCAGAGTCCCGCGTTGACCGCGCGGCAGTTCTCGCAACCCAACCAGGCCCACCGCGAAATCCCGCCCGCCGTGCCCCTGAAGCAGACGATGCACAAGTCGCGGGCGCGCGAGACGTCGCAGCCCTCCCATTGCTCCGGGGAGTCCTCATCGGGGCACGATTGCCATCGACCCCGGCGCTGCACCGGTCCTCGTAACCTGCCGCAGGGGATATGCACCGACAACTCGGTGATCCGCTCGCGCAGCGCCGCATCCGTGGCACTCAACTGCTCGTTCGGTCATTTCTGGCCGTTTCTGGCGACGCTACCCTCGGGCGTCCACCGCTTGCACGAATTCACGTGCCGGCTCTTCCCCCGGGGCACCGTGCGGTTGGAGCGCGGTTGCCGGAACGGCGGGCCAGGTACCCAAACAGCCGTTCACTCTTGAGCTTCCGAAAGCTTAGCGGGTCGCACCGACAATCAGCTGGGAAGCTTTTGTCTCCGCCGTCTGTTGCATTGCTCAACCTGCGAGAAACTAAGGACGTCCGATGGCGGCGTCGTCAGAAACGGATGAAGTGAACGAGCGCCCGCCCGAAGCCCCTCCTCGTCGATCCCAGGTGCGCGGTTGTCCGGGCGCGACTATGGGCGCTGATCGACGGAGAGTTGCCGTTGTCGATATGTGAGACCCTGCTGCGCCACCTCGACGACTGTCCGGATTGCAAAGATCAGTTTTGCGCCGACGCCCGGCTGAAGCAGCTCATCGCCACCAAATGCCGCGGCGATAAAGTCCCACGACGATTTCGCGTCTGGCGACGAGACTGACACGCCGGCGTCGTCCGCGGACCCGGGTGCCGTGGGCTGCTGGAAAGTTGGGTCAAAGTCGACCTACGCACCGACCCTCATCATGGTTGTCGTACCCAGGAGCTATCCCACGGCGGCCGCCGTCGCCTGCCTGAGGGGCGCCTTGTCCAGAAATTCCTCAGCCGGTTGCGGGAGAAGAGGAAATCTATAGCTTGACCGTGACGGTCACCCGGCCGTGATCGTCGCGGGTCGCGACGGCGTGCCCGGTTTGGTCGGTGCCGTTGAGCCGCAGCGTAATCGGGCCGCCGCTGCCCAGGAAGTTTCGCCACCAGGTCTTTGGCACCGGGAAGCCCGACATGGATGACAACCTCGTCACCGACCCGCCGGTAATTCACCGGTGTGGTGAACGTCTTGCCTGAGCGACGGCCGACGTAGGAAATCACCACCAGGTTCCGGCGCACAACGTTGCCCACCAGGGGCACATCGATGAGCTTGGCCGCGACAGCGTTCATGGCGGGCGCTATCGGGGTACCGAATATTCCGCGGCTCATCACAACCTCCTTGGGTCCAGCGATGCTCGCCAGCTTAGTCGGGCCGGGGGGTCGTCGGGTTGGCCGCGGTGCGAACTCTTGGCGTAAGGCTCTCGTTAAGGAACTGGACTGGACTGTCAAGAGACCGCTAGCGCTCGCGTCCGGATGGCTGAGCGGGCGCACGCTGCATTGGTGTCCATCGTCCACTCGGTCGTTGCGAGCATGAGGCCGCGCCCCATGGCCCTATCGCGGTACCGCGAACCGCCCTCTACCGCGGTCGGTGCCAGCGTGCCCGACGCGCGGGTGAAATAGCGAGCCCGGAGGTCTTTGTGCAGGCAGCGGAGATCGACGAGCAGTTCCCGGTGGTGGACATCGACTCGCCTGCCCTGGAAGCCGCCCGGATGCTTGCCGAACACAGCCTGCCCGGAATCGTCGTACTCACTGCGGACGGCCAGCTGTATGCAGTGCTGCCTGCCTCCCAGGTAGTGCGCTTCATCGTGCCCAGTTACGTGCAGGACGATCCCGTGCTGGCCGGCGTGCTCGCGGAGTCGACGGCCGACCGGGCTGCGGAGAAGTTGGGCGGCAAGACGGTTCGCGAGCTGCTGCCGCAACACCGGCTGACACTGCCCGCTGCCAACGCAGATGACACGATCATCGAAGTGGCCGCGATGATGGGGAGGCTGCGATGTCCCCTGATAGCCGTGATGAAGCAAGGCAGGCTGCACGGCGTGATCACCGCATCGCGGCTCTTAGCGATGGCACTGAAGTGTGGGTTGACCGAACAGGCATTGTCCGCCGTCGTCACCGATTTGACGACGGAGAGGGCATCTCTGTCAACGTGGCAGTTTGTCGAACAGTCCCCCGACCAATCCCGATCTACCGCTTAGCATTAGGGGCGGGCGCACGGTCCGCCTAAACGATGAGTAAACCGATGAGCTGGCGCCGTCGATCTTGAAAATAGGCTCTGACGTGTTAGTCAAGGCTATTCGCACATAATCGCTTGTACTACAACAGCATTCGACTATGTGTCAGTGCCGGTTTCTACGGCCTACCGATGCCTGCCGATAGGTGTTCTGCGGACAGACTGCGGACTGGTGCAGCTGCGGTGGCGTCGGCGAACTAGTAACCCACAAGGAGGTTGCTGCCATGACGATCACCACACCAAGGAATCCGTGACCTGACGTTCTGTTGCCGGGCCGGCGCTACACAGCCGAGGGGCAAAACCCTCGGGCTCGGGACCATCCCGCCGGCTCGTGTCGGTGGGCAGCCGTAACGTCCTGGCCTACCGCAGAGAGGACAAAGCAATGAGACACACGCTCTTGGCCGCCACAGCCGCCGCACTCGCCGCTGGCGCGATCGTCACCGCGGCGCCGGCCGTCGCCGAACCCCGCTGCCTGTTCCAAGGTGACTGGAACTGCTACGGCCCACCGCAATACAACGGCCCGTTGCAGAACACCTGGGACGTGCCCGGCACCTATGGCGGATGGACGCAACTGCCGCTGCTCTGCCCGGGTGGCGCCAGCTTGCAGCCCTGCCAGCAGTACGTCCCGCAGCCATGAGTTGAAAGCGGCCCTCGCCGGCGACGACCGCGGCATCTACGGGCTAAGCGGCCAGATAAGGGTAATCGTCGGAACTGGAAGAAGGAGGTGTCGTGAAAAATCGTGTATGTACCACTCTGGCAACAATTTTCACCTTCGTGGCCATCGGCGTCACGATCTGGGTTATCGCCCTGCTGGTCGCTGGGCCGGCGTGCGCTGGCCCCGATCCGCACATGCCCGACCCGCTCAACGGATACTGCCCCGGCGGCGGCGCGGGCAACGTGTTCGAGGGCTACTGCGACGGCATCAAGTACCCGGACGGGTCCTACTGGCACCGGCTCAACTACGGCGCGACGTCGTTCCCGTGGCTTATGCCAGGCGACACGAAGCCAACCCAATTGGGTTTGTCCTGCGTCATCGACCCGGACGGTGGCCCGATCCCGCAACCAGCACCGCCGGGCGGCTGTGGTGGGGCAGTCAAATGACTAAATACTCGCGACGAGGTTCTAGTGGGCACTGACGAGCAGATGGAGCAGCTCGTCGAGCCAGCTGAGCCGACCCAAAAGGGAAAGGCCCCCGCAGAAAAGACTGAGGCTATTCGCGCATGGGGGCTTGAGGATTCGGCGCCCGCGGTCAAACAGTACAAGGCGCCCAAGGCGGCGGTGCAGCCCAATCTTGTTGAGCCGGAAACGCGCACCTGGTCGGAAACCTTCAGGATCATCGGCAAATACGGTGCGGTCGCGACGTTGGCGGCGATGGTTGTGCTGATGTTCCTCCACGATCACTTGCCACATAATCAGTCAGCCCCGCCTAGTCCATATGCAAATTTCACACCGACACTGTCGCCACCGCCGTCGCCCATCGATCAGGAGCCCACCGGACAGACAGGCCCATTCCCAGTTCCCTCGACGGTGGCCGAGGCCGCGCCGCCACCTCCTGTGACGGTCACCAAGACTGAGCCACCGCCTGAGCCGCCCCCGCCGCCACCGGTCACTGAGCCGCCGACGCGGTGGGCAGACGTGAACCCCGAAACACTCAGCACCTTCTACGCCCTGCTCGCGGGCGATGGCCTACGCAGTACCGATTCAGTGCCGCAACTAACGCAGGAGGTCCAGGTCAATTGCCATGCGGCGCAACGGGGGAACCTGTCCAGGGCTATCCAACTCACGCGGGATGGTAACAATTTGCCGCCCGGCGGTGCCGAGGCGATGATTCACGACACGATCCAGGCGTTCTGCCCGCAGTATGGATAGAGAGGGCCTACTAGCTCTCGTCAGATGCCACAAACGCGCAGAAAGACGGATTCTGAGCCCGTACGCCAGGGGATCGGTGCGCTCGGCCGGCGATCTGAAGCTGCATCGCGGACCGCCGTACAGCCCGCGCCGATGCCGTCGACTGCCTGATTCA
The DNA here is from genome assembly GCA_963760095.1 of uncultured Actinomycetota bacterium. Lineage (GTDB taxonomy): Bacteria > Actinomycetota > Actinomycetes > Mycobacteriales > Mycobacteriaceae > Mycobacterium. Next base: position 758,560 of record CAVXBT010000001.1, read on the forward strand.
CAAGGGCTTGGGAGTCGGCACCGAGATGCCGCTCGACGGCGATGGCACCATGGTCGGAGACAAGATCACGATCGCAGTGGCGCCATGGGCGCAGACGGAAGGATGATATGGAAGCTTGGGATGCTATTCGCGCCCGGCGCAATGTGCGGCAATACAAGCCAGAGCCGGTGTCCGACGACGACCTGAACCGAATCGCCGAAGCCGGCTGGCGCGCGCCGTCGGCGAAGAACCGTCAGGCGTGGGACTTTGTGATCGTCACCGATAAGGCTCAGCTGCAAGAACTTTCCACGGTCTGGCAGGGCGCCGGTCATATTGCCGGTGCTGCAGCCGCTATCGCCTTCGTCCTGCCGATACCGCCCAGTGAACGCCGGAAGGTGACAGACCAATACGACGTCGGGCAGGCCACGATGGCGATGATGATCGCGGCAACCGACCTGGGGATCGGGACCGGCCATTCGTCGGTGGGGGATCAGGACAAAGCCCGCGCCATCCTGGGGGTCCCCGACGACTACGAGGTGGCCTACCTGCTCGGCGTCGGCTATCCCGCTGATCGCCCGCTGAAGCCGATCCGCAAACCGAGTCGGCGGCCGTTCTCCGAAGTTGTCCATCACGGACGCTGGTGATTGACGGCTCATCGAGGTAACGACGCAAACCTCTTCACCGCTCGCCCCAGCTGTGCCAGGCTAAGGCCATGGCCGGGGTCGGGGACGCCCTCGAATGGGCCAGGCAGCAGATCAATGCCCGGGTGCCGCAGGCCGATCTCCACCAGCGCGACCCGGACTTCATCCGCGACCAGCTGCCCGGCACATGGCTGCTGGCGTCGCTGTACTTCCGGGCCGACGTCCGCAGACTCGACCGCATACCGCCGCAAGGACCGGTGCTGCTGGTCGGCAATCACAGCGGGGGCAACGTACCGGCCGACACGTTCGTCTTCACGTTGGCGTTCTGCTCGTATTTCGGGGTGGAGCGCCCGTTCTATCAACTCGCGCATAACCTGGTCACCCTGTATCCGCCGCTGCGGTGGCTTCGCAAGTTCGGCACCGTGGCCGCCAGCCCCGAAAATGCCCGGCTGGCACTGGATTCCGGCGCCGCCGTTTTGGTGTATCCGGGTGGCGATTACGAGGTTTTCCGTCCATCGTGGCAGCGGCACGTCGTCGACTTCGGTGGCCGCAAAGGCTTTGTGCGACTCGCCCGCGAGACCGGTGTGCCGATTGTGCCGGTGGCCAGCGTGGGCGGTCAGGAAACGGCGTTATTCCTCGGACGCGCCCAGTGGCTCTCCAAACTGCTGATGCTCGATAAGTTGGTCCGGCTCAAGAGTGTGCCCATCTCGCTGGCACTGCCATGGGGGCTGAACGTCAGCGATCTGGCGGGCCACATTCCGCTGCCCGCCAAGATCGTCATCGAGGTGCAGGAGCCGGTCGAGGTGCACGACGACGACCAGGCGGTGTACGAGGACGTGATCGCCAGCCTGCAGGCCGGCGTCAATCGGCTTGCCGCCGAACGTCGATTCCCGGTGGTCGGCTGATGCGCGTCGAACGCCGGATCATCGTCAACGCCGATCGCGACACGGTGTGGAAGGTGCTCCGCGACCCGGATCGCTACCGCGCTTTCCTGGCTCACCTGGAGCGCTGGGAGACCCTGACCGAAGGCCCGGCCCGGGTGGGCGCCCGCTACACGGTGTTGTGGAAGATTGGCTCGATCCCGGTTGGGGGTGTCGCCGAAGTGGTGGAGTTCGACGAGGCGTGCGATCTGGCCTGGATCAACATCACCGGTGTGACCCAGCGTGGCCGGTTCCGGTTGCGCGATGACAGGCCGGGTCGAACCGTCGTGACGTTCCGGCTTGCCTATCACTCCGACGGCGGGCTGCTCGGCCTGATCGCCGACCGTGTTGCGGCGTTCTGGGTCGGCCGCTCGCTCGACGAGAGCCTGAAAAACCTTCGGCGGCTTGTCGAGTCGTAAGCTCGTGGCCGTGCGTGATCACCTGGCTAGTCAACGGGAACTGCGAAACGATAGCGGCGCGATCATGCGCCGCGTGCAACAGGGTGAGCGCTTTACCGTCACCCGAAACGGCGTCCGTTTCGCAGACCTCATACCGCACAGCGAATCGGGACCCGATCGACCCCCCACGCTTCATTCCGGTAGCGCGAAGGCGGCGATAAAGTACATCGCAGCGCAGCCTTGAGAAGGTGAGGCCTTCATGAGCGATCTAACGGCGCGGTTGTCAGAAATCGTCGGGCACCACAACCTGCTGGCTGGCGACGCCATCCCCGAGGACTATTTCCACGACGAGGTGTTGACGACGGGGCCGCACAAGCCGGCGTACGTCGCCAAACCGGCAACCGCAGAAGAGGTAGCGCAGTTGCTAAAAGTGGCAGCGGAGCACAGAGTTCCAGTGACAGCCCGCGGGTCGGGGACCGGCTTGTCGGGTGCGGCGACACCGCGGGACGACGGGTTGGTCATCTCCTTCGAGCGGATGAACGCGGTCCTGGAGGTCGATACGACCAACCAGGTCGCCGTTGTCCAACCGGGGGTGACGCTGACCGAGTTGGACGCCGCCACCGCCGACACCGGGCTGCGGTACATGGTTCACCCGGGCGAGCTGTCCTCCAGCGTCGGGGGCAACGTCGGAACCAACGCCGGCGGGATGCGCGCGGTCAAGTACGGGGTCGCCCGCCAAAACGTGCTCGGGTTGCAGGCGGTTTTGCCGACCGGCGAGATCATTCGAACCGGCGGCAAGATCGCCAAGGTGTCCACCGGCTACGACCTGACCCAGCTCATCGTCGGCTCCGAAGGCACCCTGGCCTTGGCCACCGAGGTGATCGTCAAGCTGCATCCGCGCCTTGACCACAGCGCCACCGTGCTCGCGCCGTTCGCCGACGTCGACCAAGTCATGGCGGCCGTGCCCAAGATCCTCGCCAGCGGCCTGGTGCCCTACATCCTCGAGTACATCGACAACATGACAATGGCCGCGCTCGTCAATACCCAGAACCTGGAGCTGGGGATTCCCGACCAAGTTCGCGACAGCTGTCAGGCGTATCTTGTTGTGGCACTTGAGAACCGCACCGCAGACCGACTTGACGAGGACGTCGAGAAGGTCGGCGAGCTGCTCGCCGAACTGGGTGCCGTCGACGTCTATGTGCTCGAAGGAGCTTCGGCACGCAAGCTGATCGAGGCTCGCGAGAAAGCGTTTTGGACGTTGAAGGCGGTCGGGGTTGACGACCTCGTCGACACCGTCGTGCCGCGCGGTGCGATGCCGAAGTTTATCTCCGCTGCACGGGATCTGGCGGCGACCGCGGGCGGTGTCGCGGTAGGCTGCGGGCACGCCGGCGATGGCAACGTGCACCTGGCCATCATCTGCAAGGATCCGGAGAAAAAGACGAAGCTGATGACCGATATCTTCGCGCTGGCAATGGAATTGGGTGGCGCAATCTCCGGGGAACACGGCCTGGGCCGTGCCAAAACCCCGTACTTCCTCAAGCTCGAAGACCCGGTCAAGGTCGACCTCATGCGCCGCATCAAACAAAGTTTTGATCCGGCGGGCATCCTCAACCCTGATGTCCTCTTCGCAGCAGAAGAAGCGCGGGGTCGCTGAGGCGCAGATGCTCGAGACGGGAATGCATCGCGGCCGCGCCCAGCAAAACTCGACCGCTTCCCGACTGTCGGAGCTCAACGCGACCCGCGGTCCAAACTGTCAACCGCCGCTAGCACCATCGATGGTCTCGATCTCGCAATGGAGGCCCGAAGTACGTGAAAGACGTGCATCAGCGGTGACAAGCACGACATCCAGAGCCTCGGCCAGCGCAATGTAGGCGGCGTCGTAGGGCGTGACGACATGCCGCAGTTCCCATATGCGGATCAGGAATGACTGGTGTGAGGACCGGCGCAGAGGCAAACTCGCCAGGTCCGCTACCGCACTTGCGGCTCTTCGGGCAGGCATCAATTTTGCAGCAACATGACGGCGCCACACCGACACCACCTCAAGGTCGACAAGTTCGGGAGCGACCAGCGTCTCGCCGGCTAAACGTTCCCGCGCATGCTGGCCGTCTCTTCCATCATCGCCCAGCGCTACAGCCAATACGCTCGCATCAACGACGATCACGTTCTGCCCGAACGTGATCGACAGCAGACTTAAAAGACACGCGGCCACCACGGCGTCCGGCGATGCGGTCGAAAACCTCCTCCAAAGTGGGTTGATCTGCGTCGGCGATCAGACGGCTTCGAAGGTATTCCTGCAGGGACTGATGCGCGCGCGCCGCTCGCTCCCGTAGGACCCGGTGGGTGCTTTCAGGAACGTCTTTGATCTGAACACTGGGCATGGCGCCATTGTGGCGCCAATAGCGCCATAATGCAAGTGGTGGGTAACCGGCCCATGAGGAACAGTCGGGCTCTGCCTGACCGAGAAGCCCTTAGGCCACAACGAGTTAGGGATATGACGATATGCCCGCCTCGCAGCGACAACTGAAGATTCCCCGACGCACTGCCGCAAATTATCGCTAAGAGGCGGGCGCGGGAGACGCTGACCGAAGGCCCGGCCCGGGTGGGCGCCCGCTACACGGTGTTGTGGAAGATCGGCTCGATCCCGGTTGGGGGTGTCGCCGAAGTGGTGGAGTTCGACGAGGCGTGCGATCTGGCCTGGATCAACATCACCGGTGTGACCCAGCGCGGCCGGTTCCGGTTGCGCGATGCCGGGCCGGATCGAACCGTCGTGACGTTCCGGCTTGCCTATCACTCCGACGGTGGGCTGCTCGGCCTGATCGCCGACCGTGTTGCGGCGTTCTGGGTCGGCCGCTCACTCGACGAGAGCCTGAAAAACCTTCGGCGGCTTGTCGAGCACCAATGACATTGGTAATCAGGTTGCGCTACGCCGTGCAAGCTGACCGCAAGATGTCAGGCGTCCACGCCGGCCAGGTCGGCGAGCCAATGAGGAAGCCGTTATTCACCTGGGCGACGATGCGGGGGCCTTTCAGCCCGCTGTTGTCGTAGACGGTCGCCGAATCGCAACGGACGGTCGCGGTGGAGACAAGTCCCCAAAGACGTTGGTAGCGTTCGCGAATCTTGTTCTCCGGCACATCGTGTCCCCCAGCGCTGACCCGGCGCCGCACCCGCTCGACCGCCAGCTCCTCCGGAATAAGCAGGACATGCAAGACGATCGTGTAGTGCGCAGCGCGGGCGGCATCGATCAGTTCCAGCTTCGACGGATGGGAGAACACGGTCTCGGCGATGAATGACGCCCCCAGCTCGATGAGCTTGGCCCTCGTCTCGGCGGCCACCCGCGCGGCCTGATACACGTGCGAGGCAGCATCTTTCGGCCAGCGCTGTCTGGCGATCTCGTCGGCGTTGACGAAGGCGCTGCCACGTAGCAGCGGGGCCAGCGTGAGTTCGACGAACGTCGACTTGCCGGCTCCGTTCGGTCCGACGACGAGATCGAGCCGCTTCATCGAGCGGGCTTGGCGCTCGCCTTCCTGCGGCGTGGCGCTCGGCGTTTCGCTGTCAGCACGACCGAGGATCCGTCAGGGCGGTGCTCGACGATGTCACCGTTCTCATCGAGAGCCGCGGTGGTAATGCCGCGCCCGGCCAATAGCGTCCCGTAATTCGATCCCGCCAGTTTCTCTTGAATGGCCGCGGCGATTTCGGCGTTGAACACTGCGCCCTCTTCAACGTTGAGTTCGCGCAGTTCCAGATCGCCGGCCAGCGCGGCCTCGACCCGCCGTCGGGCCGCCGTCTGCTGACTCGATACCTCGCGTCCTACCCGCGCCCAGTGGTCGAGTTGCTGCTTGGCCGAGCGGCTTTGCCGCGCGCCTTCGGTGGCGGCACTGTCCATGAGATCGGCTGCAACGCGGGTCACCCGATCAGCGGTGTTCGTCATCAAGCCTCCTGACGTAGCAATCTGCTACAACTGTAGCAAAATGCTACAAGTGTAGGCTGCGCGGATGACCTGGATGGCTAATGAGTTCAGTTCTCGTAGAGCTGTGCGTAAGCTTCTTTCGCACTGGTGCGTAGCTCGTCGTCACCCAAGCCGCTAACTTTCTTCCGCAGTTCAGGATCGGCGACGTAATCGTCGACAGCGGAAAACAGGTTTTCAAGGACGTTGAATTCACGACCGGGAACTTGATCTTTGTCAGTTTTGAAGACCTGTAGATACGTCGATTCGAAATTGTGCGCAGACACTCGGCCACCAATGAAGTCCGAGATGAGGTCTCGGTACTTCGCGACCATCCGCGCTGTGGCTGTGCTGTCAGTCGACATCAATCACCACCACGCAGCGAACCTCTGCCTACAACATATTCGACCTGGTCCGGCCTCAGCTTGAATGGCGTTGCGCATAAATGTCTCCAACCTTGACGACTACTCGCCGCAGGTAACATCGGCTTGCTCGCGGACCAGCGATCACCGGTATATGGGCCAAGCTTCGAGGTAGGCGTCGATCGCGCGTTCAACCGCCAGCCCGTACTCGTTCGGCATGTGTCCCGGCCCGTAATTGGCGCTTAACGCAGAGGAAAGCGCATGGATTATGCCATCGCTCTGGCTATTGGTCGGCCTCTCTGCATCGCTAAGCTCCTTGACGAGATCGGGGTTACGACGTTTCAGTTCATCCAGGATGAGAGCGCGGTGGTCAGACGGAACGGCGTCGAGAACGTTATTCATGGATTCCTCCACCCATTACGATTATTTGCCCATGCTGTTGTCACTTGCCCGTTTTCGTTCAAGCACACTGTCGCGTCCTTGCCATCGTATCGCCACGTACCGCCGTATTGATCTGGAACAAACTGCGGCGGCTCAGCCGGATTGCGCACCGCGTCTTGCATTGCATTGTCGTTGACGCCGTGCCCATCTCGGCCATCCACACGCTGAGCCCCATGTTCTGTCAGCCCGTTGATTTGCCTCGGCGGCGGGAACGGCGAGCCCGGCGTTGCTGGACGACCCGGATCCTCGCCATCTACTGGAATCCCGAGTTGTCCTAGCCGCGCTCGGATGTCGGCCTGCCTCCCCACAAGAGGGCCGCGGTCGGCCATGCACGCGCTGTACTTAGCCGGTGGTAGTGGCCCGACGTTTTCGATGCCGCACCGGGCGTTCCACGCCTTTATCTCAGCGTTGACTTTGGCCCATTCAACCTGCGCCTCTGCGGCCGTCATGTCTTTCGGATCGACTGGCAACGGCGAAGGCGGATCTTGTTTTAACGTGCGGCTGTCGACACGACAGCCCCAGCCCCGTCGGCGCCACCGCCTCGTTGAGGTCACCCACCGAAGCGCTCCAGCGCGTGGCCATGGCCTGCACACCAGCGGTATCCACGCGCAGCGTCTGCTCCACAGGCCGGAGTTTAGGCACACACATCAGGACCAACCAGTCACTACGGCGCAGCCGCTTCATGCCTGTCTGCCTGCGCGCACAGCCCTATCGAACTTGTGTCCGCGTCGCCTAAGCGATTCGGGGCGTTCCGTCCGGGTGGGTGAGGGTTTCGGCGAGGCCGGTGAAGAGCAGATCCAGCCCTCGGTCGAGTTCGGCGGCACCGTCGTAGGAGGCGAGGACCGCTGCCAGGGCACGTAGGTGGGGGAATTCGGTGATCGACAGTCGGTGCAGACCGAGCCGCAGGACGTGGTCTGTTTCTTCGGGTCGTTCGACGATTTCCTGCAGTTCATCAATGACGTGGCCGTGCAGGTAGGCGAATAGCACCCGGTAGATGTGCAGGGCGTCCTCGCCGGGGAACCCGGCGGCGATGAGCAGGGTGAGGACGTCTTCGAGGGGCCGTAGCGTTCCGGGCGGTCGCTGGCCAAGTGGGGTGGCCAAGGGGCGGGTCACCAGCAGCGGCACGACGTTGGGGTGCGCGAGTGCGAGCCGCCGGAAGTCGTGGGCGACGGTGCGCAGCTGAGCGGCCCAGTCCGGGTCTGTGGTGTCCACCGAGAGCTCGGTGAGGACGAGTTCGGCGACGCCGTCAAGCACGGCGGCTTTGTTGGGTACGTGGCGGTAAAGCACCGTCGGATCGCGATTCACCGCATCGCTGAGACGCCGCATGGAAAGTGCGTCCACACCATCGCGGTCGACGATGTCCAACGCGGTCTGCAGGATGAGCCGACGGGTGATCGGGCGGCCATCGGAGCCGCCGGCTGTGACGGAGGGGCCTGCACCGTCAGTGGTCATATCAAGATCAGTCGGCCGTTTCACAGGAGCAGCACCTCCGTTCTGTCATCACTGTAGACCAATGATGTACGTCAACGGTGTTGACAGGCGGTCTACCTGGGTGTGTACTGGTTTTCTAGCACCGGAATAAGAGGCTCGCCATGATGGTCATCGTCGGATTAGTTGTTCTGTTCGTCGCGGTGATTGTCGGGACCGTCGGGGTGCTGGGCAATGCCGGGGCCAGTCACCCGCTGGCGGAGAACTTTTCGGTGCTGGGTTATCACGTGACCGGTTCGACCGGCACATTGTTCCTGTCTGGGATCGTGGTCGGCGCGGTGGGGTTGCTGGGTCTCAGTGTGTTGTTGGCCGGCGCCCGACGCAGCGCTGTGCAAGGGCGCGACGCCCGACGCGACCTTGCAATTTCTCAGCGGGAGAGCCGTCACGGCAGCCAAGAGCTTGAACATCAACGGGGCGCCGACACCGACTCGACAGTGAATTCGACAGTAACTAATCCCCGCAGGCACAGGGTTCCCCTGCTCGGTCACTGGGCGCGTCGTCGGCAAACAACCGACGCCAGCCGCGTCGACACCTCTCCGTAAAACAGCGCGCGTCGCTTGAGATCGCGCAGCCCGCCGTCGCGGTCTGTGACCACCGAAGAAAAGAAGGAATCCGCTATGAGCATCGGTAAGAAGCTCGCCCACAAAGCCGAAGCCGCCAAGGGCGCCACCAAGAAGTATTTCGGCCGCGCCACCGGCAACACCCGCCTACGCGCCGAGGGCCGCGCCGATCAGGCCAAGGCCAACGCCAAACAGGCAGGGGCGAAAGTCAAAGACGTCTTCAAACACTGACCGACACTTCCCAAGTACTTCTCCACAACCCGTTGAAATAAGGAGCCGACATGGCTACCAGCACAACCACCTTGATCATCGTGGCCGCGGTCGTGGCCATCCTACTCATCGCAGGACTCATCTGGGTGGCACGCAACAAACGCAACCAACAGCGCCACGTCGAAGCAGACAACATCCGCGAGGACGCCAGGCACGAAACACTGCTAGTCAATCAACAGGAAGCCCTCGCCGACGAGACCGCCGCCAAAGCTCGCGCCGCCCAAGCCCAGGCGGATGTCAACGCGGCACAAGCCGCCGGTCTGCAACAACAGGCCGCCGTCCACCGCGGTGAAGCGGTCACCTCGCGCGATCACCTCAACAAGCAATGGGACCGCGCGGACATTCTGGACCCGGCATCGCGAGCAGCATCCGACGCCCGCTCGGACGCCCACGACGAACCACAACCCACAACTGGGTCCCGATAAAACCCGTGGACCTCACCGCTTTCCGATCCGGTGAGGGACGCGACGTGACGGACGCAGCGATACAGATCGCCCAAAACAGCGCCTTCGAGCGCGTCGCCCGCGCCGGGTATGTCTTCAGCGGCCTGCTCCACGTCATCATCGGCTACCTTGCGATTCGGATCGCTCTAGGTATCGGCGGCGGCAGCGCCGATCAATCCGGGGCGTTAGCGGCGTTGTCAGCCAAACCGGGCGGCAACATCGCACTCTGGGCTGCCGCGATCGCGCTCCTGATCATGGCTTTATGGCGGCTCGCCGAAACAGCGCTCGGCCGTTCCACCGACCCGAAAAATCAGGGCACCATGCCTGAAATCCTGGATCGGGCGAAGGCCTTTGCGCTGGCCGTCGTCTATCTCGGATTCGCCCACTCCACTCTCGGATTCGCGCGCAGTGCAGGGAAGTCCACCGGCCACCAGAATTCCGCGCTCAGTGCGCGGCTCATGCAATCGGCCAGCGGCACTGTCGTACTCATCGTCGGCGGCGTCATCATCGTCGCCGTCGGCGGATACCACATCTACAAGGGCGCCAGCCGCAACTTTCTCGACGACCTCAAAGGCACCTCCAGCGACCTGGTGCGACGGCTCGGCGTCATCGGCTACATCGCAAAAGGCCTCGTCATCGTCGGCGCCGGAGTGCTGGTCATCATCGCGGCAAGTCTTTCTGAGCCCGACAAAGCCACAGGACTCGACGGGGCGCTGAAAACGCTTGGCGCCCAACCCTACGGAGCGATACTTCTGATCCTCGCGGGCCTGGGAATCATCACCTACGGTCTTTACAGCTTCGGCATGGCCCGATACACCAAAATGTAGCCAAGCGTGGCTGAATCACGCGCAAACATCGCGCCAACAGCTGGAAATCTGTTGGTTGCCAAGGCGATGTGCGTAATCGGCTGGTCAGCGAATCGCCTAGACTCTGAAAACCGATGAGACTGAGCAGCCGTCTGCGGCATCCCCCGCTGGTTCCGCGCGTCGAAAAGCCGCGCGCGGAAGGCCAGTTTCACCTGTCCGACGGTCGCCGGCTGGGCTACGCCGAATTCGGTGACCCGTCGGGTCCGGTCGTCTTATGGTTTCACAGCACCCTGGGCGCGCGGCGCCAATTCCCAATGCTCGGGCGGCGTGCGGCCGAGAAACTCGGCCTGCGGGTCATCATCTTGGAGCGGCCGGGTACGGGATGGTCTGATTCTCATCGCTATGGCGCGGTGAGCGACTGGGTCGCCGACATCGCGCAGGTGGCCGATGCGCTTGACGCCGAGCGGCTGGGCATTGTTGGCCTGTCCGGTGGCGGCCCCTTCGCCCTGGCCTGCGGCGCGCTGGCCCCGCTGGTCGCGCGGGTGTCCGCCGTGGCCATCCTGGACGGCACCGCGCCGTCGGTCGGACCCGAGGCCACCAGCGGCGGCGTCACCGATGTCGCCCGCCGGTACAACCGCGTACTCACCCAGCTGCGCAGACCGTTGGCTGTGCTCAGCACCGTGCTGCTGGCACCCCTGATCCCGTTCGCGCATCACGCCTACCGGGTTTACGCCAGCCGATGGCCAGCGGACGACCGACGAGTGCTCGCCGATCCGGAAGTCGAGGCGATCTTCGTCGACGACATGGTCAATGCCTTTCACGGACGCTGCCTGGCGATGGTCGACGATGCCCGGTTGTTGGGGCGGGACTGGGGTTTCCGGTTGGCCGACGTGAAGGTGCCGGTGCGGTGGTGGCACGGCGACACCGACCACGTCGTGCCAATCGCAGGCGTCCACGCGGCCGTCTCACGTCTGCAAGACGGCGAGCTCGTCGTACGCTCCGGCGAGAGCCACCTCGGCGGCTTCGCCAAAATCGACGAAGTCCTCGAGTACATGCGCGCATCCCTCTGAGCCCTAACGGCTTTCGTAACTTTTGAAGCCCGTGACCGTCGCGCGGCAAGCACAGTGAGCATGGTGCGGCCCAACATCAAGTCGGGTTAAGACTTGCCGCCCCTCATGACAGGATTGTGCGGTGATACTCGGCATCGACCTCGGCAAGACGTACTGCCGGGCCGCAGCAGCCGGCCGTAGGGTCGAGGGGCTGGGCGCGCCAGGGCTCGCGACGCCTGGCGGCGTGCGGGCCGCGAACGCGGCGATCCTCGCGGTCGCGGGCGGGCTCGGCCCGATCGACGAGGTGATCGTGGGCGCCGCCGGGGCGCTGGCGGCGCCGGACGCGGCGCGCGCGCTCGGCGATGCGCTGCTGACATCGCTGGGGGCGGAACGCGTCGCGGTCACCAGCGACGCCGTGATCGCCCACGCGGGCGCGCTGAACGGGGAGCCGGGCGTCGTGCTGATCGCGGGTACCGGCGTCGTGGCGCTCGCGATCGATGCGAACGGCGCGTTATGCACCGCCGACGGCTGGGGCCCGTGGCTGGGCGACGAGGGCGGCGGCGCGTGGATCGGCTCCGCCGGCCTGCGTGCGGCGCTGCGCGCCCACGACGGCCGCGGCCCGTCCACCACGCTGCTCGACGCCGCCCGCGCCCGCTTCGGCGCGCCGAAGACTTGGCCCGCGCAGCTCACCAATGCCGCCGCGCTCGCGTCCTTCGCGCCCGACGTCCTCGCAGCGGAGGGCGACGCCGCGGCGCGGGCGATCGTCAGCGCCGCCGCCGAGGCGCTCGCCGCGACCGCCCGCGCGGTCGGGGATGGCCCGGTGGCGATGGTCGGCGGCTTGGCGGGTTGGAGGTCCGCGCGCTGCGCGCGCAGCTCGACCTCGTCCCGGCCGCCGGCGACGCGCTCGACGGCGCGCTGCACCTGGGGGCGATTCACGAGCCGCACGTGATCCGCGTGCAGGCGGCCCCCAATGCCCTTGTCCCGCAAGGGCTCGACGCGCTCGCCACCGAGGCCACCCGGCCAGACTTGGACGACCTCGACGCGCGGCCTATCGGCGAGGTCGTCGCGCTGCTCGTCGCCGCCGAGGGCGAGGCGCACGGCGCTGTGGCAGCGGCGATCCCGCGGATCGCGGCGGCGGCCGAGGCGATCGCCACGCGGCTCGAGTGCGGCGGCCGCCTGATCTACGCGGGCGCCGGAACGCCCGGGCGGCTCGGTGTGCTCGACGCGGCCGAGTGCGGGCCCACGTTCGGCACCGACCTCGTGCGCGGCGTGATCGCCGGCGGGCCGGCGGCGCTGACCGAGGCGATCGAGGGCGCGGAGGACGCGTTTGACCCCGCCGATCTCGCCGGCCTAACCGCCGCCGACGCGCTCGTCGGTATCACGTCGTCGGGCCGCACACCGTATGTGCTTGGGGCGCTGAAGCATTCGCGCGCGGTGGGCGCGCTGACCATCGCGATCGTCAACAACCCCGGCAGCGAGGCGTCTGCCGACCTAGTGATCGAGCTGCTGACCGGGCCCGAGGTGCTCGCCGGCTCCACGCGGCTGACCGCGGGAACGGCCCAGAAGGTCGTGCTCAATGCGCTCTCGACGAGCGTGATGATCGCGCTCGGCAAGGCCTACGGACCGCGGATGGTCGACGTCCGCCCGACCAACGCGAAGGTGCGCCGCCGCGCGGTGCGGATCGTCCGCGACGCTGCCGGCGTCGACGAGGAGGCCGCGGCCGCCGCGCTCGCCGCCGCGGGAGGTCACGCCAAGACCGCGATCGTCGCGCTGCTCGCGGACGTCGACGCGACCGAGGCCGCCGTCCGCCTCGACCGGGCGCGTGGACACGTGCGCGACGCGATCGGCTAGGACCCGAGGCCGTCACCCGTCTTTCGTGGAATCAACCCTCAGCGGCCCGGAGTAGCGGTCGGCAGGCCGAGTAGGAATCCTCCTTGCTGTCGAACAGGTCGTAGAAGGCTTTGTTGCCGACGTACGCGGGTGCTCAGGCAGGGTGGGCCGCGAAGAACTGCCAGATGGTCTCAGCGGCGTTCAGCGCGTGCGACGTTGGGTCCGCTCGCTCGAGGTCGGTAGTACCGCCGGGCCACTGGTGTCGGCCGCCGTCGATGGTGATCAACACGACGCTGCGATTGTCGGCGCACGCGGCGGTCGATGTGGTGACTGGGGCGTTGGTGGCGATATCGGGTGGGCCGCAATGGTCGACGTTGCGCCAGAACGCGTTGACGTCAGCGATCGATGGCCCGTTAACGAAGCTCGTGCCCTTCCCGCCGTCGTACGGAACGAGCCGGTCGGCGGTGCCGTGGATGTGGATCACCGACGTCGGGTGCGGCGCGGCGCAGGCGTCGAGCTGGGTCGCCGAGTCCGGACCGATGGCAGCGAAGATGTCGCTGTTGCAGGCCAGCGCGTAGCTCATGATGCCGCCATTGCTCATCCCGGCGGCATAGATCCGCGACTTGTCGATCGCCAGCGCGGCGCTGATCTGGCCGACCATCGCGGTGATAAAGCCGACGTCGTCGATGTTCTCCCGAGCGGGCCAGCCACAGCAGCCGTGCCCATTCCATGCCCGCCCGATGCCGTCGGGGTAAGCCACTACAAACTTCGCCGAATCGGCCAAAGAGTCCCAGCCATAAGAGTTTTCGGCCTGCTCGCCGCTGCCGGACACTCCGTGCAGCATGACCACAAGCGGTGCCGGCGCAGCCAGACCCGTCGGTTGGTAGAGCCGATAGGTCCGGTCCAGCCCGCCGAACGCCATGGTGTGCAGGCTTGTACCGTCCGGGAATCCCGTTTGCGGCCGAGCCGGGGCAGAACACCCCGACAAAGCAAGCAGCACGCCGAGCAGCGTGGTGAGCCGAACGAGCATGTATCGAACCTACGGGGTTCCCGGCGTGCGATGCGCCGACCCGGCGAAGTCATTCGCACTGAAAATCGCTCGGTGCCGTTACTGGTGTGCCAGTCGTGAGGGGCATGCCAGTAAATCAGTGCGGCGTGGCGCCGACCCCCGACGGCAGCACCATCGCGCTGCGAGCTTGTCGCTGGAAAGTCGCTCAGAGGCGGGCAATTCGCCTAGTGGTTCTCCGGCGTGACTGGTGGGACGAATAGGTCCCGATCAGCCCGCCTCGACCTCGTGCTCCGCATCCTCGCCATGCCCCCGCCACTTCCGAAATCCGCTGTGCGCGGCGAACGCGCCGACCACAGCGGTCACGCACCACACGCCGATCGCCGCATATGCCAACACCGGCGACCGGTTGCCGATCGACGCACCCAGCGCGGTGTAGACGAACGCCCGCGGCACCGAACCGATCAGCGCACCAACAGCCATCTGCCACAACGGAACTCCGAAAGCACCGAATGCATAGGAGGCCAGCGCATCCGACAAGCCGGGGATGAAGCGCTGACCGACGACCGCCCACAACCCGCGCCGCTCGATGAGCGCGTCGATGCGCTCGGCGCGTGAAGCTCCCAGCAGTGCCCGCGCGCTGTCCCGGCCGGCACGACGGCCAAGAAGGCTCGCGACGACCGCCGTGCCCACCGTCGCGCCCAGCGTCACGAACACCCCCAGTATCGGACCGAATAGCAGCCCGCTGCTCGCGGCCAGGATCGGGCCCGGCACGAAGATCGCGCCGAGGACGGCCGACAACACGACGTAGGTCAGCGGCGCTGCGGGCCCCGTCGCGGCGACCGTGCGCCGCACGTCCTCGATGTTGACCACGTGCCGAACGGCCAGCAGATAAAACATCACGACCAGAAAAGCGGCGAACACGCCCAGCCGCGCGATGTGCCGTCGCCGGGACGTCGCTGCAGGGTCTTCAGTCATGGTGTCCGCGATTCTTCCGTATGACCCGTTGACGTACGGTCAGGGCATGGCGAGAACCGATGACGACAGTTGGGAAATCACCGAGAGTGTCGGCGCGACGGCCCTGGGTGTGGCGGCGGCGCGCGCGGCGGACACCGAGAGCGACAACCCGCTGATCAACGACCCATACGCCCGGATCTTCCTCGATCGTGTTGGCGACGGCGTGTGGAACTGGTACGGCGGACCTGACCTGCCCGCCGCGGTTGTCGAGGCCGAACCCGACATGCCGCTCCGGATGCAGGCGCTGGTGAGCTACTTCGCCACGCGGACAAAGTTTTTCGACACAGTCTTCCTCGACGCCGCCAACGCGGGCATCCGTCAGGCGGTGATTCTGGCCGCCGGCCTCGACGCACGGTCCTGGCGGTTGCCGTGGCCCGACGGCACCACCGTCTACGAGCTTGACCAGGACCGGGTGCTGGACTTCAAACTATCGACGCTGCACGAGCACGGCGCCGAACCCACATGCAACCGGGTCGCCGTCGCGGTGGATCTGCGTCAGGACTGGCCAACAGCGTTGCAGCAGGCCGGTTTTGACCCGTCGGCACCGAGCGTGTGGTCGATCGAGGGCCTGCTGATGTATCTGCCGGCGGCGGCCCAGGACCTGCTGTTCACCTGCATCCAGGACCTCGCCGCGCCCGGCAGCAGGCTCGGCGTCGAGGGGCTCGAGCCCGACTTCGCCGACCCCGAATCCCGCGCGGTGCGGCGTGAGCGGATGGATCGGGTCCGCGAGCTGATGGAAAAGGCGGACGTGCCGCTCGAGGTCCCCACGACCGACGAGCTGTGGTACTTCGAGGACCGCGAAGATGTCGGCGACTGGTTACGCCGCCACGGCTGGGACGTGACCGTGACGCCGTCCGACGAGCTGATGGCCAGCTACGGCCGCCCGCCCGTGCAGGGACTCGGAGATGCCGGCCCGGCGCACCTGTTCGTGTCCGCGCAGCGGGCCTAGCGGAGTCGTACCAACCGCGTGGTCGAACTCTCGTCGAGTTCGACCACGTCAGTGCGCGCACGCAGAAAGTCGCTGAAAGACCGGAAGCCTAAGGACTTTTCGCTGAACGACGGGTCCATCCGCTTCATCTGCGCCTTGACCGCGGAGTTGTGCAGCCAGTCGACGTCGTCTTTTTCCGTGCCGATCCGCAGCGCGCGGGTCAACAACGCGGTGGCCGCGATCTGCGGATCGGGCGCGGGAGGCTCGTCATCATCAGACTTCGTCCGCCGTGCCTTCGGGGCCGGCTCCGGTTCAGGCGCGGGCACCGGAACCCCGGGCAGCGCGTCGTAGATGACGAACTCGTCGCAGGCCGCCGCCAGCGCCCGGCTCGACGAACCGGCGACCCCGACGCCCACCACGTAGCGGCCGAGCCGCTTGCAGCGCTGCGCCAGCGGGATGTAGTCGGAGTCGCCGGCCACGATCACCACATGGGTCAGGTCGGGCAGGCGGAACATGTCCTCGACCGCATCGACGGCCAGCCGGATGTCGGCGCCGTTCTTACCGTAGGCGGCGGCAGGAAACAGCTGCACCAAATCGACTGCGCGACCGACTAATTGCTCGCGGTAGCCGGTGTTGACGTCGGCCGACCAGTCGGCGTAGGCGCGGGTGAGCACCAGCGTGCCGAACGAGGATGCGAAGTCGATGACGGCGCCGACGTCCACGGTGGCTCGCGCGAGCCGATCCGCGTGCTTGTCCAGGCCCTTGGCCTTGTCCTTCTGAAACGAGCTGCGCCCATTGACCTGGTCGTAGCGGGAGATCACGATGTTGTCGAAGTCAAGGTAGACCGCAACACGCCCCGCATCGGGATCTGTCATGACCACAGTCTTTACCATCGGTCGGTACTAGGAAGGGAAAACCATGATCGAGCTACTGCCGGATATGCCGAAGGGAGTGACCGGCGTTCGCGTCTCGGGCCGGTTGGGAGGCGACGAGCTGCGCGAGCTCAAGCCCTCCATAGAGGACATGCTGCACACCGACGAGATCAGGATCGTCGAGGTGATCGGCCCGGACTACGAGGGCTTCGGACCCGGCGGCCTGTTCGAGGATCTGAAGCTGGCCTTCGGCACCGTCTGGCCACATCATTCGGCCTTCAAACGAATTGCGGTGGTATCCGACAAGGAGTGGGTCGCTCTGACCCTGCATGCGGTGGCGTGGCTGATTCCCGGCGAGCTTGCCATCTTCAAGCTCGACGAGCTTGAGCGCGCGAAAGAATGGGCTGCCGGCTAAGCAGTAGCCAGGCGGCGGTGAGCATCTGCCACGTGATGATCGGGTAGACGCTGCATCGCTCCCACACCGCGGGCGGCAGAAGGTGGACTGCCGTCGTCGTCGACTCGATCGCGAACATTGTGAAGCTGACCAGGCCGAACCCGCCGAGGCCAATCGATACCTTGCGATACCAGGCCGGCCCGCTGACCACGCACCAGCCCGCCAGGATGGCCGCGTTCCCGCCCGCGATCGCCAATACCGCGCCGCTGGCATGCACCCATGCGGTCCCGGTGGGTCCGCTGTGGAAGGCCGCAATCAAAAGATTGCCGACCGCATTCGCGGCAGCAAGAGCCAGAAATAGCCGCGCCTTCCGCGCATCGACAGCTCGAACGGCGAGGACGGCGCCGACAAGAAAGAGAGTTCCCTGCACGCAGAACGCGGTGTTCATCAGCCAGGCCAGTGGCGAGGTTGCCCCGAGATCACTGATGCGGTTGCGGACGTAGCTGTAATGAGGCCGAAACGCCGCGGCTGCAACGGCTTCCAGCATCAGATACGCCAGCCCGCCGGAAATCCAGGCAACGGCTGCACCGACCGCGTATGGGCGTCGCATCAGACTCCGTCCGAAATCTATGGTCCTTCGATTATTCGGAACCGTGGCCGCTACGGTTGTAAATGAAGCTGGGAGGCAGCAATGAGCGAGCTTGAAGTCAAGATGGTCATCTTGTCGACCGACGACCTCGACGAGTCGATCCGGTTTTACAGCGAGACCCTGGGCATGTCGCTGAAGTTCCGCGACGGCGCCCACTTCGCCGCCCTCGACGGTGGGCCGGTCACGCTCGCATTGGCGACCGCGGTGGACCATCCCATCCCCGGGCAAGTCGTCGTCGGGATCAAGACCGCTGACGTCGACGCCGCGGCCAAAGCCATCGAGGCCAGCGGCGGCGGCATCGTGAAAAGCCCGTACGACGACGCCCACGAGCGCCGCGCCGTGGTCTACGACAACAAGGGCAACGGCCTGGTCTTCTACAAGCCGCTGGCCCGGTGAGCGACATCGGCCCGATGGCCACCGAGGCGATGGGTTTTCTCGTCGAGGCGGTCGAGCAGATTGCGCCGGAGAACTGGTACCGCCCATCCAATCTCGAGGGCTGGGGTATCCCGGACCTGGTGGCTCACGTCACCGGCAGCGCGGCGAAGATCGTCGCGCTCGTCGAAGGTGTGGATGGGCAGGAGCCCTCGCAGCCGGATGTCGAGGAGTACGCGGACCGAGCCACACGGCTTCGCGAGCTGGCCGGCGAATTGCAGGACGCCCTGGCTGACGCGGACCTGGACGCGACGCGGCCTTCGCCGCAGGGCGACGTCCCACTGCAGCAGGCGCTGAGGTTCCCCATTTTCGGCCTGTCTGTTCACGCCTGGGATGTGTACCGATCGCAGGCGCGGCCGGTGGAATTGCCCGCGGACCTGCTCGCGTTCTGCCGTGAGGTGGTGGATTCGGTGCCGGAAGACGAACTGCGCCGCCCGGGCGTGTTCGGAGCGGCCAGGGCCGCGTCTGAGGATGCCACGCCGACCGACTGCCTCATGGCGTTTGTCGGACGCTCGGTCGACTGACCCTGTCGGGAACCGATTCAGCGACAGGAGAAATCGATGAGCGAGCACGAAGTACCTGGGCTCGGAATCGGCATGGTGGCCAGCGAGGCCATGGGCTTGCTCATCGAGGCGGTAGAGAAAATTCCTTCGGACGCTTGGGATCGGCCATCAAACCTCGAAGGTTGGAGCATCCGGGATCTGGTTGCGCACACCACTGGCAGCGCAGCGAAAGTCGTGACGTTGGTCGAGGGTGGAGAGGTTTGGCAGAGGCCCTCCCAACCGGATGACTGGAAATGCGAAGACCCAGCCGCGCGGCTTCGCGAGCTGGCTGGGCGGTTGCAGGACGCCCTGCCCGGCGCGGACCTGGACGCGATACGGACTTCGCCGCAGGGCGAGGTCCCGCTGCGCCGCGCGCTGACCTTCCCCGTTTCCGACGTGGCTCTGCATAGCTGGGACGTGTGCCGCTCGCAGGGCCGGCTGGTCGAGCTGCCCGACGACCTGCTTGGGTTCTGCCGTGCCTTGGTGGAGTCGATACCCGAAGACATGCTGCGGCGGCCCGGCGCATTCGGTTCGGCCCAACCTGTACCCGAAGAGGCGACGCCGACGGCCCGGCTCATGGCCTATCTCGGGCGCACGGTTGATCCTGACGACTAAGACGCCAAATGTGCGCTGTCGTCGTGTAATTCGTCGCGGCTCAAATTCATCGGGGTGACCACGGGGACATCGCCGCCGGCGATCACGGCACGGGTGATCGGAGTGAGCGCTTGGAACAGCGTCTCCACCTCGTCGTCGCTAAGTGAGTCGAGCACCGACAGCGCAAGGGCGTCGGTGGTCGATTCGATGTGGTTCTTGAGTTCCCGGCCCGCGGCGGTCAGCGATCCGTCCTCGTTGAGCAGCCCGCGCTCTGCCAGGCGTTTTTCGTATTGACCCCACGCCGCCTCGTCGTAATCGCGAGTGCGGGCGATGTAGTCGCGCGGGATTCCGCCCGCCGCGGCGTGCAGCACGTTGGATTCCCGGCCCGAGACACCCGCGGCGCTCAGGACCGCGACGTGCGCGTCGCCGCGGTGCTCGCGCAGCAGCGTCGCGGCATGCCACAGCGCGGCCAGCGGATCGTCCGGCCAGGGCAGCGCCCGATTCGCGGCGAACAGCGGTCGTCCATCGAGCAGCGCCTCCCGCGCTGCCTTCCCGGCCAATTCTGCTGCAACAGTGATGTTTTCATCTCCCGCGAGGCCGTAGCGGCGCAGCGCCGCGACCGCGGAGTCCTGCCGGGCGCGTAACGCAGCCTCCGGACCGGCGATCTGCCATGCCGCCGGCAGCGCCTTGGCGACCCGCTCGGGGGCGAAGTTGTAGAAGATCGCGGTCACCACCTCGCGCGGCACCGTGCCCAGCGGGGCGGACCGGGCGGCGAAGTAGCCCATCCAATAACCCTTGTAGCCCAACCCGTCCAAAGCCTCGCGTGCCTCCGGCGCGAAATACGTAACCCCATGCACCGGCTCGAACCGGTCGAAGAAGCGTCGCGCCAGCCCTGGCTCTCTGTGCATGAAACCCGAGCCTAGGCTGGTCTTAACCCATCGTGACGCAATGCTCGAATTTTCTTCTTCTAGCGACAGTAGGGGGGACTCTTTGACCACACCACCGCAACCAATTCGGTATCCCAATCGCGGCGACGTGCCCGTCATCGCGACGGTCACTGCGCAGCCGAAAGACGATGCGTTCTATTCATACACTGACCCCCTGGACAGCATCGCGCCGGGAACGGTGCTGAAAACGCGCAACTTTCTTTACCACATCTTCGGCTTCCCCACGCTGCTCAAAACGACTCAATTGCTCTATCGATCGACCAGCCAGACCGGCAAGCCGACCGCCAACGTCACCTCGATCATTGCGCAACCGATCAAATTCGATAAGACGAAAGTGATCTCCTACCAATCCGCGTATGACTCGCTCAACCGCAATGACGAGCCGTCGTATGCGATTTCGGGTGGACTGCGGCTCGGCGGAGTCGTCCCCAATGTCGAGGTGGCGGTGTTCGGCCCATTCATCGCCGATGGATACACCGTCATCGTTCCCGACACCGAGGGCCAGCGGGCGGATTTCGCCGCCGGCCCTGAATACGGCATGAACACCCTCGACTCGATTCGCGCCGCGTTCAACTCCTCGGCGATCCCCAACGATGCGAGGGTGGCGATGCTCGGCTACTCCGGCGGCGCGATCGCCACCGAGTGGGCCGCCGAACTGGCCCCGACGTACGCGCCGGACGTAAACGAGCGGATGATCGGCGCGGCGATCGGCGGTGTACTCGTGGACCCGGCGCACAACCTGCAGTACGTCGAGGGCACCGGGTTCTGGGCGGGCGTCATGGCGATGGCGCTGGTCGGGATCGCGCGCTCATTCGAGATCGAGACCGAGCTGGCCAAGTATCTGAGCCCCAACGGCGCGAGGATCTTTCGCGAATTGCAGACCGCGTCGATCGTCAACGTTCTCGGCCACTACCCCGGTCTGAAATGGCAGGACCTGGTCAGTGGCGAATTCCCGACTCCCGAGAAGCTGCCGCTCTTTGTCCAATGCGCCAACACACTGATCATGGGCACCGCGGGTACGCCGACGATCCCGCTGTTCATCGGCCAGGGCGCCAAGGGTCTGCTCGAGGGCACACCGGGCAACAAAAAGAACATCGGCGCTGGCGACGGCGTGATGATCGCGGGCGACGTGCGCACCCTCGCCCGCAACTACTGCGCGAAGGGCACAACGGTCTACTACGAGGAGTACAAGGACCTGAGCCACATTTGGAGTGTTCCGAAATGGCTGCTGAATTCGATCGACTGGATCCAGCAGCGCTTCGAGGGCCTGCCGGCGCCGGACAACTGTTCGTCGATCCCGAAAGGCAACCCGCTCACGCCGATCCCGACCCCAAAGTCCGGTTAGCGCTTCATGCCAATAGCTACTGCACCCACCGGCGCTTCCGGGTAGCGTCTCGTTTCACCACTCTTCCAAGCAGGCGGCTATGGCCGATATCGTCCTGATCAATCCTCGGTTCCAGGTGTCTTACTGGGGCCTTGAGCACGCTCTCCCGCTGCTCGGCAAGAAGTGCAACCTACCCACCGGCTGTTTGCCGCTGCTCGCGGCGTTGACGCCCGCCGGCCATTCCGTGACCATCGTCGATGAGAACGTCGAGCCGATCGACTACGACCGTTTGGCGCAGGCTGACATCGTGGGGCTCACCGGCATGACCGTCCAGCGCGGTCGAATGCTCGAGATTCTGCGTGAACTGAAAACCCGCGATGTCGTCACGGTCGTCGGGGGTCCGTGGGTGAGCGTGCAGGAAGACTACTTCGACGGTCTGGCCGATGTGATCTTCATCGGCGAAGCGGAATCGACCTGGCCGCAGTTCCTCGAAGAATGGGCCGCGGGTCGACACCGGCACCGTTACGAACAACTCGAGGCGACCGACATGACCCGAGTGCCGGTGCCACGCTACGACTTGCTGAAGGCCAAGGACTATTTGTTCGGCAGTGTCCAATTCAGCCGCGGCTGTCCGTTCCAGTGCGAGTTTTGCGACATCATCGTCACGTTCGGTCGTAAACCGAGGCTGAAGACGAGCGTGCAGGTGATCGCGGAGTTGGAAGCGCTGCGCAAGCAACACCTGAGAATCGCCTTCATCGTCGACGACAACCTGATCGGCAACAAGGTCGCGGTGAAGAAGTTGCTGTGCGACATTGCCGCGTGGCAAGCCGCCGAGGGATACCCCTTCACGTTCTTCACCGAGGCGTCGCTCAACCTCGCCGAAGACGAAGAGCTGATGCAGTTGATGGACGCAGCCAATATCGTGACCGTCTTCATCGGAATCGAGAGCCCGAACGAAGAATCGCTGCGCGAGACGAAGAAGTATCAAAACGTCAAAAAAGCCGGGTCGATCGTGGAACGCGTCCGCAAAGTGCAGGACTCCGGCATCGAAGTCTGGTGCGGCATGATCGTCGGCTTCGACCACGACGACACCCGGATCTTCAAGGCCCAGCACGAGTTCATGCGTCAGACCGACATCATGCACTCGATGGTCGGCATGCTCTCCGCGATCCCGAAGACGCCGCTGCACGCCCGCTTGAAGGACGAAGGCCGCCTCGATCTCGACGACGAACAACCGTTCGGCACCAATGTGATTCCGCTCGGCATGACTCGCGACGAGTTGCGCGACGGGTACATCGGCCTGATGCGCGACCTTTACGATCCCGAGTTCTACTTCGAGCGGCTCGAGAATCTCTTCCTCACACGCCGATTCAATTGGGCCCGGACTCGCAATGTCTACTGGCGCCGGCATCGGCGGCAGAAGTGGAAGTCGCAATCGGTTGATGCGCTGCTAGCGACCGGTCTGTTCCTACGGCTGATGAAAAACGTTCCCGACCCGGAGTTGCGCCGGATCTATCGCCGCCGGATGACCACCATGCTCCGCGGGCGGCCCGATCCGGGCCTCTTGTTCATCTGCGTCATCAAGTGCGCGATGCACTACCACCACTACACCATGTCCCGCCGGATGGCCGAACAGAACACCCTGGTGAACACGTTCTGAAAGCCAGCCGGAAGTCTGCTACCGCTTCAGCATTCGCTTGAGTATCGGCAAGACCAACGGAGTCGGCACGAACCGGGTGGAGCCCAGTGCCAACTTCACCTGCGGTCCGCCCGGGACCACCGACGCGCGACCATGCTCGGCAGCCTTGAGCGCGTCGGCGACCACCCGCTCGGCGGAAACGTGGGTGAATCCCGGTACCCGGTTGACCAGGTAATCGGCGTCGTTGGTCTCCTGGAACTCCGTTGGCACCGGGCCGGGGCAGACCGCGGTGACCGTCACGCCGTTGTCGGCGACTTCGGCGTTCACCGCCTCCGACAGCCACAGCACATACGCCTTGGCCGCGGCGTAACCAGCGTTGTACGGCGCGGGCTGAAATCCCGACACCGACGACAGGTTGATGATCGCGCCGCGACCGCGCTCGACCATGCCGGGCAGGTAACGCAGCATCAGATCGGCCACCGCCACGACATCGACGTGCAGCATCTGCAGTTCCTTGTCGCGACCCTCGGCGCCGAACTTCGTGTAGATGCCCAGGCCTGCATTGTTGACCAGGACGTCGACCTGGACGCCCAGCTCGTCGATGCGGGCTATCAGGCGGTCGCGGTCCTCGGGGACGGCGAGATCGGTACCGACTGCGACGGCGTGCTGCTCGCCGCCCAACTCTGTGCACAACTGTTGCAGCCGGTCCTCCCGGCGGGCGGTCACGACGACGCGGTAGCCGCGGGCGACGAGTTGACGGGCGAATTGTTCGCCGATACCGGAGGATGCGCCGGTGACCAAGGCGACCGAGCCTGACGATGGCGGTGGAAGTGTCATGTAGGCCGAGCCTACTCACATGCCGAAGTGCGTGCGCTGAAGGGCCGCAACGGCATCCAGTGGTCCGCTCACTTTGACTCGCGCCGCGGCTTGGCGGCCAAAGATGTAGAGCAGGAGTTCACCCGGCGGACCGCTGAGTCGAGCCGTCGGTTCGCCTGCTCGAGCCATCTCCCGCTCGTTGGTTCCGGCCCACTCAACCTCGAGCCCGCAGCCGTGCAGCCGCCGGCTTAAGTAGTGGCTGCTGCGGCGAACATTCCGCCACAGGGCCGCATTCATCTGAGGAGTCAGGTTCCGGGATTCTCGTGTGTTGGCTCGGCGGAGGTCCTCGTGATGAACAAAAAACTCGTTGAGGTTCGCCAGAGACCGGACCCACCGAAAGCGGAAGAGGCCGACAGGTGGGCCGGACCGGATCCGCGAGACCAACCAGGTGAAGTCGTCGCTCTTAGCCAGTCTGACCCTGCGCTGCTCCGCGAACCGTTGGAAGGGGCCAGGCAGGACGAGGCAGGGCCCCGCAACGAGATCGCGTTCTCGCAATACTAGATGGGCAGCGAGATCATGAGCAGTCCAGTCTTCGAGCAGGGTCGGAACCGAAGGGCCGAGCTTGTCGAAGAGGTCACAGAGCTCAAGGCGCTCCTGTGCGTCTAGCGGAACCATGAACGTTTCGGCGTCGGAGGTCGACGAGACACATAGGGCCACGGCCGATTTCGCTCCGGAATCGAATCTGCTCGTGCGTGCTTCAGCTGGGTCCGCAGATGCTGGCGCAGCTCGTGCAGGTCCGGATCGCTCCACCTGTTGCGGGCCTCGGTCGGGTCGTGAGTGAGGTCGTACAACTCCCATTGGTCGTCCAGCGGGCTCATCCGATACGCCTCGCCGCCGAGCCCATTGGCCGCCAGGTGACGAACGCCCGGCTCGGTCCAGGTGGCTGGATCGTCGAACGTGCGCACCAGCTTCCACAGCACGCCGTCGACGCGGAGTACCAGGCCCTCGAAGTTCGACGCCACGTGTGCGGGCACCAGGATACGCAGCGGCGCGGGTGGTTTGGCCGTCCGCCGTAACCGCCGAGCCACCGCCGAGGCGCCGGTATCGCCCTCGAGGATGTTGTCGCGGGTCATCAGGTAGACGGCGCGATCGTCGTCGGCCGCAGCGCCATCGATGACCGGCATCAGATCCCGACCGGGCAGCGGGTGCACCTCGGAGAACGACCCGGCCAGCTGGTGCGCCACAGTCGTGACTTCGACAC
The DNA here is from genome assembly GCA_963760095.1 of uncultured Actinomycetota bacterium. Classification (GTDB taxonomy): domain Bacteria; phylum Actinomycetota; class Actinomycetes; order Mycobacteriales; family Mycobacteriaceae; genus Mycobacterium. Next base: position 784,111 of record CAVXBT010000001.1, read on the forward strand.
CCGCCGCGGCCAGCAGCGTGGGCACCAGGTCGACATGCGACGTCGGCGCCGTCACCACCCGCGATGACGTTGCGCCCGCGCCGATCCGGGCGATCACGAACGGCACTCGGGTGGCCTCGTCGTAGAGGTTGAACCACTTCTGGTGCAGCCCGCCATGGGCCCCGAGCAGGTCACCGTGATCGGAGGTGCGCACCAGCACCGCGTTGTCCGACCCGCCCTCGGTGACCGCCCGGCGGACCCGGTCGATCGGCGCGTCCACCTCGGCGTGCAGCCGGTAGTACAGGTCGCGGTAGCGCTGCGCGTTGCGGGTGTAGGCCCGGTCGATCACCGGCGCCGGGCCGTAGCCGGACGCATAGGCCTCCCGGAACGCGATCTGTGCGGCGGGCTTGCTGGCCAAGTCCTCGTCGGCGGTGGGTGCCGCGGGCACGTGCGGCGGATCCAGCGGCGAGGCCTTCAACGGGCTGCGGCGCAGCCAGCCCGGGAACAACACGATGTCGTGCGGGTTGACGAAGCTGGCCACCAACAGGAATGGACGCAGCGCACCGGGATCGCCGGCGCGGCGTCGCGCGTAACGATCGTTGAGCCACGCGACGACGCGGTCGGCGGCCAACGGGTCTCGGCGCACACCCGCGTTGCCTGGCAACGCACCGTGCGGCTCCGGGCCGACCCACCCCGAGAAGCCGAACGGCGCAAGAGGATCAGCGTCGAGATACCGCTGCACCGCGACGGGGTCGACGGCACCGGACGCGTCGTTGGTCGCCAACACCTGCCCGTCGGCGTCGTGCAGATCGGCATGCGAGATGTGCCACTTGCCGTCGTAGTGGGTGTCGTAACCCGCGGCGCGAAACCAGTTGCCCAGCGTCGGCACCTCACCCTCGCGCAGCCAGCGCATGCGGGAGTCGTCGGGCATCTTGCCCAGGCCATCGGTCTGGGTGACGCCATGCAGGTCGGGGTAGTGCCCGGTGAAAATGGTTGGGCGACTGGGTGCGCAGGCCAACGAGCCGGTGTAGTGCCGCGAAAAACTGACGCCGTGCTCGTCGAACCACTTGCGGCCGTGCAGCGTGCGGTCACGCCAGGCCAGCACCTCCGGTGACTCGTAGGGCGGGACCGCACGTTCCTCGTCGGTCATCAGGATGACGATGTCGGGCTGGTCAGTCAACAGGTTTCTCCAATCGGTTCGCCAGGCCGGCGAGCATCAGGTCGGATTGTCGGGCTTGAACGCGGCATGCCGCGCGTTCGGCGAGCTTTTGCAGTGGGCCAGAGCCGATTTCGACTGTGCTGGTGATCGTGACGATAGTTGTTCCGTTGTCGGTGGGCCGCAGGCTCCAGCGGTTGTTGAACCGGCGCAGGCGCTTCGGCAGGCCCTCGACGTCGTAACCGAGCGTCCGTGCCGGCTCGAACTCGGTGATCTGCTCCACCAGGGCGTTGCGGCCGATCTGGACCCGTCGGGTGGTGCCGATGGGCTCGCCGCCGTGATTGAGGATGCACGAATGGTCGATGTTGTCCGCCCAGGAACTGATCGAGCCGAAGTCCGCGAGGACATCCCAGACTGCGTTCGGGTCAGCCGCGATGCTGCGGCTGCGGTCAATGTCGGCCACCGCCTCACGCTACGCGGCGCGAAGGGTGGCGCTCGGCAGACCTGCGGCCCCGTCGCCGAATTTGCGACTTTCACCGCTCATGGGGCCTGCACCTGGCAGAATCCACTGATTAGCCGGTGAGCAGGTGAGCAAGCACGAATGGATGCCGCGATAGCTGGGACAACCGGGCCGCGGCGGTGGTGAGTGTGATGGTGCGCCTCGGACGCAACTTTCCCAACGCTGCGCTGACCGCTGCGGTGATGCTGGCCGCGCACGCCGACAACGCTTATATCGACGACAACACGCCCAACCAATCGATCCGCGCCCCCCGTTGGCGGCGCAGTGGCACACCAACGATGTTGGGCAGCCGCGCATTGAAGGGAGGCAGCGGATCGGTCAGATCAACACCAAAGGAGTGAAGCGATGTTAAAAAGCGTACCGATCCACAACGGGGCCCGTCAGCAGCGCGCGCAGGATGCCGAGCTGTTAAAGGAGTCAGGTGCCCACAAGCTCGTCATCACCGACCGCGACGGCAACTGCTTGGCGTTCGTATTGGCTTGGGACAGCTTCGACTACGACGCTGAGTCCGACACCTATGTGTGCGTCGCCGCCAGTGATGGCCGAGAACTCATGACCGTGTACAGCGCCGGTGAAATCAAGTCAGTGCCCGGTGCGAACATGTATGTCCTGACCGCCCCGGACGGGTTCAGTGGCCGCAGGGCGTTGTAACCCCATTTGACCTACCGGACACCAGGCGCGCGCCAACCTTGAGAACACGTTCACGGCCTGGGTGAGAATTCCGCGTTGACAGGGCCGCTCGGGGAGGCGGCCGCACACATGACGAACACTGCCGCGCCATAGGGGATACTCACCGCGCGAAAGATGTGATAGACCGTTCGTACGGTTAGTTTAGTCCGAAGGTTTGAGATGCCCAGATCGCCCGGCAGACGTAGCGAGATTCTCGACGCGTTCGTCCGCTATGTCGCCGAACGTGGCTATGAGAGAACGAATATCGGTGATATCGCCGACGAGCTTGGGATGTCCAAGGGCACCATCGTGCATCACTTCGGCACCAAATCGCAGATGTTGCGGGAGCTCGAGGAAACCCATCTGGCCCGTCAGCTCGACATGCTGCGGATGGCATGGGACCGCCTGGCGGCGCCGCACGAACGCATTGTCGCGATCATTTACACCTCCACACTGCTACACGTGATCGACCGCGACGCGACGGTGGCAAGCCAGCGCGAGGTCGTTCAGTTATCCGATGACCCGGCGATGCAGCAAGTGCAGAAATTGCGTGATCAGTTGCAGGCGCTGACGATTGACGAGATTCGCAACGGGGTCGAGAGCGGTGTGTTCCGGAGCGTGGACATCGAACTGGCAGCCCTGCAGCTGTGGGGATCGCTGCAGTCGCTTTGGGTGTGGTTCGACCCTGCCGGTCCCCGGACACCCGAGCAAGTCGGAGCCGCTTTCGTCGACGTGTTCCTCGGCGGATTGCTGCTCGACCGCTTGGAGCTCAGCAAGTGGGCGAACCCTTCCGCGAACGTCGTCTCGGTGGTGCGTGAATGCTTGGCCGCGGTGACCGGTACAAACACGTAGCCACAGAATCCGTTGCGCGAGTTAGCCGTAACCGACTCCCGCGTGAAGAGCTGCGCCGTCCTTGGCGCGACGCCGCGTGGTGGCTTGAGCGCCGAATATCGTGTTATTGACTGTACGGACGGTCAGATGCCATAGTGACTGCGTGAGCCACCCAGCGAGCGACCCTCGCCAATGACGACCTCGGACGTGATTGGCGGGAAAATAGGGAACCAGATCCGGCCTGGGGCAGAAGCGGTCGGTGGGTTCTTCCGGATGTGCGCGCTGACCGGCAAAGCCCTGCTCAAGCCGTTCGAATGGCGCGAGTTCGTCTGGAATGGCTGGTTTCTCATGCGGGTGTCGCTGCTGCCGACTATCGCGGTGTCCATCCCGGAAACGGTGCTGCTCATCTTCACGCTCAACGTCCTGCTGGCCGAGTTCGGCGCGGCCGATGTCTCCGGTGCTGGTGCGGGCATCGCCGCGGTCACCCAGCTCGGCCCGATCGTGACGGTGCTGGTGGTCGCCGGCGCCGGTGCCACCGCCATCTGCGCCGACCTCGGTGCTCGCACCATCCGCGAGGAGGTCGACGCCATGGAGGTCCTCGGCATCGACCCGATCCACCGGCTGGTGGTGCCCCGCGTGGTCGCCTCGACACTGGTTGCCGTGCTGCTCAACGGCCTCGTGATCGCCGTCGGCCTGGCGGGCGGCTACCTGTTCAGCGTGTACCTGCAGAACGTCTCCAGCGGTGCCTACCTCTCCACGCTCACCGTGCTCACCGGTCTACCCGAGGTAGTGATCGCGCTGGTCAAGGCCGCAATTTTCGGCCTGATCGCCGGCTTGGTCGGCTGCTATCGCGGGCTGACCACCCGCGGCGGGTCCAAAGGTCTGGGCGCTGCCGTCAACGAGACCGTGGTGCTGTGTTTCATCGCGCTGTTCGCCGTTAACGCGGTAATGACGACCATCGGTGTCCGGTTCGGAACGGGGCACTGACATGGCGACGGCTGCCGTACCGCTTGCCCGCTTCCTGAGGCCAGGCTCCACCCTCGGTCGATACGGCCGCGCCCCGGCCCGGATGCTGGTCGAAGTCGGACAGATGATCTCGTTCGCACTGACCGCAATCGCGCTGATCCCCTTCGCTGTGCGCCGCTACCCCAAAGAGTTGCTGCGGATGGTCGCCCAGATGGGGATGGGTACCGGCGCGATGGCCGTCGCCGGTGGCACCTCGGCGATCGTCGGTTTCATCACCCTGTCCGCGGGCTCACTGGTCGCCATCCAGGGCTTCGCGTCGCTGGGCAACATCGGTGTCGAGGCGTTCACCGGATTTTTGGCCGCCATGGTCAATGTGCGGTTTGTGGCGCCGGTGGCCTGCGGTCAGGCGCTGGCAGCCACCGTCGGCGCGGGTGCCACCGCCGAACTGGGCGCCATGCGCATCAGCGAGGAGATCGACGCGCTCGAGGTGATGAGTATCAGGTCAATCGCCTTCTTGGCGTCCACCCGGGTGGTGGCGGGTTTCATCGTCATCATCCCGCTGTACGCGTTGGCGATCACCCTGGCCTTCCTGTCCGCGCAGTTCACCACGGTCCTGTTCTACGGGCAGTCCATCGGCACGTACAACCACTACTTCCACACCTTCCTGCGCCTCAATGACGTGGGCTGGTCATTCGCGGAGGTGATCCTGGTTGCGGTGGTCGTGATGACCACCCACTGCTACTACGGCTACAACGCCAGCGGCGGGCCGGTCGGCGTCGGTGAAGCGGTCGGCCGGTCGATGCGGTTGTCGTTGATCACGATCGTCGTCGTAGTCGTACTGACCGCGATGGCGGTCTACGGCAAAAACCCCAACTTCAACCTCACGGTGTAGCCGTGATGCCGACGCCAGGGAAGATCAACCCGCCACGTATCCCGCGGTACAAGACCAGGGCCGTGGCGTTCTTGTTGGTCAACGCGCTGGTGTTGGCGTTGTGGTGGTTGCAGTTTCGTGGAGAGTTCACGCCGAAGACGACCTTGACGATGGTGGCTGCCCGGTCGGGTTTGGTGATGGATCCGGGGTCGAAGGTCACCTACAACGGGGTGGAGATCGGCCGGGTGTCCAGCATTTCGGAGATCCAGCGTGACGGCAGGCCGGCCGCGAAGTTCGTCATGGATGTGAATCCGAAGTACATCAGCCTGATTCCGGCCAATGTGGACGCCAACATCGCGGGGACCACGGTGTTCGGCAACAAGTATGTCTCGTTGACACTACCGAAAAACCCTACACCGCAGCGCATCTCGCCGAAGCATGTGATTGATGCGATCTCGGTGACGACGGAGTTCAATACGTTGTTCGAAACGCTGACCTCGATCGCGGAGAAGGTCGATCCGGTCAAGCTGAATCTGACTGTGGCCGCGGCCGCGGAGGCATTGAACGGGTTGGGGGACAAGTTCGGGCAGTCGATCGTCAACGGCAACGCCATCCTCGACGACATCAATCCGCAAATGCCGCGGATCCGACATGACTTTCAGCAGCTGGCGGCGCTCGGCGACACCTACGCCAACGCCGCACCGGATCTGTTCGACTCTCTCAAAAATGCGGTGGTCACGGCGCGCACGCTGCACCGCCAAGAAGCCGACCTGGACGCCGCGTTGTTGGCCGGGACGGGGTTGGGCAACACCGGCGAAGACATCTTCGCCCGCGGCGGGCCCTACTTCCAGCGGGGGGTCTCCGATCTGCTGCCCACCGCCCAGCTGCTCGACACCTACAGTCCCGAGATCCTCTGCACCATCCGCAATTACCACGACGCCGAACCCAAGGCATATGAGACGGTCGGCGGCGGCAACGGCTATGCACTGAAAACCATGACCGAGCTGATGTCGGGGTTGGGCGGCATCCTGACTCTGCCCGGGTTGGCCGGCACGGTGGGCACCTTGGGGCTCCTCGGGCTGGCCGGACTTGTCGGCGGGGCGCCGAATCCCTATGTCTATCCAGAGAATTTGCCGCGGGTGAACGCTCGCGGTGGGCCGGGGGGTGCGCCGGGTTGCTGGCAGCCCATCACCCGTGACCTGTGGCCGGCGCCGACTCTGGTGATGGACACCGGGGCCAGCCTCGCGCCCTACAACCACATCGAAGTCGGTTCACCCTGGGCGGTCGAATACGTCTGGGGCCGCCAAGTCGGGGACAACACGATCAACCCATGAAACTCACCGGCACCGCCATCAAACTCGGCATCGTCTCGTTGGTGCTGCTGTTCCTCACCGTGACGATCGTCGTGGTGTTCGGTCAGATGCGCTTCAACCGCACCAACAGCTACTCGGCGGAGTTCAGCAATGGCAGCGGGCTGCGCGAGGGCCAGTTCGTCCGGGCCTCCGGAGTGGAGATCGGCAAGGTCAAAACCATCAAGCTGGTCGACGACGGCCATCGGGTGCAGGTCGACTTCAATGTCGACCGCTCGGTGCCGCTCTACCAGTCGACGACCGCGGAGATCCGCTATCTCGGCCTGGTCGGTGACCGCTACGTGGAACTCAACCGCGGCGAGGGTGAGGGTGCTGACCGGGTCCTGCCGCCGGGCGGACTCATCCCGCTGTCGCACACTTCACCCGCGCTGGATCTCGACGCCCTGCTCGGTGGTTTCAAGCCGCTGTTCCGGGCGTTGGATCCGGAGAAGGTCAACACGATTGCGTCGGCCATCATCACCGTGTTTCAGGGTCAGGGCGGCACCATCAACGACATCCTCGACCAGACCGCGGAAGTGACCGCTCAGATCGCCGAGCGTGACCAGGCGATCGGCGAGGTGGTCAAGAACTTGAACATCGTGCTGGACACCACGGTCAAACATCGGCAGGAGTTCGACCAGACCATCGACAACTTCGAAAGGCTGATCACCGGGCTGAAGAACCACGCCGATCCGCTGGCCGCCGGCACCGCGAATATCAGCAACGCCGCCGGCACGGTAGCCGACCTGCTGGCCGACAACCGCGCGCTGGTGCACAAGGAGCTCAACTACCTGTCGGATCTTCAACAGCCGCTCGTCGACCAAAAGGATCAGCTCAACGATCTGATCCACAACACACCAACCGCGTTCAACCTGATCGGGCGCAGCATCGGCCTCTACGGCGACTGGGTGAACTTCTACCTCTGCGACCTCACGATCAAGTGGAACGGGCTCCAAGCGGGCGGCCCGGTTCGCACGGTCCGGCTGTGGCAGCAGCCCACGGGTAGGTGCACGCCGCAATGAGGTCGCTGCAACCTTCCAACCGAGTGCGGATCGGCGTCATGGGCGCGCTGATCTTGACGCTGATCGTTGTCGTGGGCCAAAGCTTCACAAGTGCCCCAATGCTTTTCGCTCAGCCCAGCTACTACGGGCAGTTCGCCAACACCGGTCAACTGAACAAAGGTGACAAGGTCCGCGTCACCGGCGTGGTGGTCGGCAAGGTGGAGGGGCTCAAGATCGACGGCGACCATGTCGTGATCAAGTTCTCGACCGGCAGCACCACCATCGGCACCGAGAGCCGGCTGGCGATCAAGACCGACACCATCCTGGGCAAGAAGGTGCTCGAGATCGAGCCGCAGGGTTCTGCGACGTTGCGGCCCGGGGGCGTTTTACCGCTGGGCCAAAGCAGCACGCCTTATCAGATCTACGACGCGGCGTCCGATATCACCAAGGCCGCAGCGGGCTGGAACATCGACACCGTCAAGCAATCGCTGAATGTGTTGTCGCAGACGGTCAATCAGACGTACTCGCATCTGAGTCCCGCCCTCGACGGGTTGGCCAGATTCTCCGACGCCATCGGCAAACGCGACGAGCAGATCACCCATCTGCTCGCGCAGGCCAACAAGGTGGCCAGCGTGGTCGGTGACCGCAGCGCACAAATCAACCGGCTGCTGGTGAACGCGAAAACGCTGCTTGCGGCGTTCAACGAACGGGGACGGGCCATCGACGCGCTGCTGGGAAACATCTCCGCGTTCTCAGTCCAGGTGAAGGGCCTCATCAACGACAACCCGAACCTGAATTCTGTGCTGGAGCAGTTGCATGCCATCAGCGACGTGCTGGTGACCCGCAAGGAGGACTTGGCTCAAAGCCTCAGGTATGTCGGTCAATTCGCCGCGTCACTAGGTGAAACCGTCTCCTCGGGACCGTACTTCAAGATAGTCCTGTCCAATTTGCTGCCGTATTGGATCATGCAGCCATGGGTCGATGCCGCGTTCAAGAAGCGTGGTATCGACCCGGAGGACTTCTGGCGCAGCGCCGGGTTGCCGGCGTTCAAGTTCCCCGACCCCAACGGCACCCGGTTCTCCAACGGCGCGCCGCCGCCGGCGCCGCCCGTGCTCGAGGGCACCCCGGATCATCCCGGACCGGCCGTGGCGCCCGGCTCACCCTGCTCGTATGCGCCGCCGCCGGAGTTGCTGCCGCGGCCGGGCAACCCGATGCCGTGCGCGGGTGTCGATCAAAACCAGGGCCCGTTCGGGCCTAACGGGCCGTACCCGGCGTTGCCCGACGTCGCGTCCTCGCCGCCGAACCCCGACGGATTGCCACCGACGCCGGGGATCCCGATCGCCGGACGCCCCGGGCAGGTGCAACCCGACGTGCCGGGCACACCGGTGCCCATCGCACCCGGACCGCCCGGGGCGCGTACCGAGCCGCTGGGACCGCTACCGGGCCCGGCTCCGGCGAATCCCGCGGCAGCACCCCCGCCAGCAGCATCGCCACCCGGACCCCCGGCCTCGCCGGGACCCGGCGGGCAGCTGCCGGCACCGTTCATCGGCAACACAGGTGGAGCCGGAGGCAGCGGCGTGACGGGAGGTAACCAGAATTGAGCAGAATCTCCGTTAAGCGGCCCCGGGCATCGGTGATCATCGGCGCGCTCGCCGTTGTGCTGGCGCTGACCCTCGCGTTCGTTGGGTTCCAGCTGTACAAGAAGTTCACGAATAACACTGTGGTGGCCTACTTCCCGGCGGCCAACGCCCTGTACGCCGGCGACAGGGTCGAGATCATGGGCATCCGGGTGGGTTCCGTCGACGACATCGAGCCGGCCGGCGACAAGATGAAGGTGACCTTCCACTACGCCAACAAATACAAAGTGCCCGCCAACGCGTCGGCGGTGATCCTCAACCCCACCCTGGTGGCGTCGCGGAGCATTCAGTTGGAGCCACCGTACAAAGAGGGTCCGGTGCTGGCCGACAACGCGGTGATCCCGCTCGACCGCACTCAGGTCCCGACGGAGTGGGACCAGCTTCGCGGCAGCGTCGCCAACATCATCTCCAAACTCGGCCCGACGCCCGAGCAACCCAAGGGTCCGTTCGGTGAGGTCATCGAGTCGTACGCCGATGGGCTGGCCGGCAAGGGCAAGCAGATCAACACCACGCTGAACAGCCTGTCGCAGGCGTTGACCACGCTGAACAAAGGCCGTGGCGACTTCTTCGCGGTGGCACACAGCCTGGCGCTCTTCGTCAACGCCCTGCACAAAGATGACCAGCAGTTCGTCGCGTTGAACACCAACCTGGCCCAGTTCACCGACAACCTGACCGGCTCGGATCAGGAGCTGGCCAACGCGATACAGCAGTTCGACGGACTGCTGACGACGGTTCGCCCGTTCCTCGACAAAAACCGCGACGTACTGACCCACGACATCAACAACCTCGCCGACGTGACCACCACGCTGGTGCAGCCCGAACCGCTGAACGGTTTGGAGACCGGCCTGCACGTCCTCCCGACGCTGGCCGCGAACCTCAGCGAGATATACCACCCGTCGCACGGCGGGGTCATGTCCATCCCGGCGATCCCGAACTTCACCAACCCAATGCAGTTCCTCTGCAGCATGATTCAGGCCGGTAGCCGGCTCGGCTATCAGGAATCCGCCGAGCTCTGTGCGCAATACCTCGCACCGATTCTCGACGCGATCAAGTTCAACTATTTGCCGTTCGGGGTCAACATGTTCAGCACCGCCGAGGCCCTTCCCAAGGAAGTCGCCTATTCCGAGGATCGGCTGCGCCCGCCGAACGGCTACAAAGACACCACGGTTCCCGGGATCTGGGTGCCCGATACGCCGTTGTCTCACAAAAACACTCAGCATGGCTGGATCACCGCGCCAGGCATGCAGGGCGTGAAGCTGGGGGCGATCACGGCGGGCCTGTTGACCCCCGAATCTCTGGCCGAACTCATGGGCGGCCCGGACATCGCACCGGTGCAATCAAACGTGCAGACCCCGCCGGGACCGCCGAACAGCTACGACGAGTATCCGGTGCTGCCGCCGATCGGACTGCAGGCCCAGGTGCCGATCCCGCCGCCACCGCCCGGGCCGGGCGTGGTGCCAGGCCCGGTCGCGCCGACGCCTGGGCCGCCGTTGCCCGCTGAGGCGGCGTCCGCGCCGGCAGGAGGTGGCCAATGACGCGACTGATACGCCAGTCCCGCCACCGGGTCCGGCAGGGTCTGGCGCTGCTGGCGGCCGCGCTTGTGCTGAGCTCGTGCGCGAACTGGCACGGCATCGCGAATGTGCCGATGCCCGGCGGCCCGGGCAGCGGAGCCGGCTCCTACACCGTCTACGTGCAGATGCCCGACACGCTGGCCCTGAACGACAACAGCCGGGTGCGGGTGGCCGATGTCTTTGTCGGCACGGTACGCGGGATTTCGCTGAAGAATTGGGTCGCCACGCTGGCGCTGAGTTTGGACAAGAGCGTCAAATTACCCAGAAACGCCACCGCCAAGATCGGGCAGACAAGCCTGCTGGGTTCCCAGCATGTGGAGCTGGCCGCGCCACCCAATGCGTCCCCGCAGCGATTGAAGAACGGCGACACCATCCGGCTGACGAATTCGTCGGCCTACCCCTCGACGGAGCAGACGCTGGCCAGCCTCGCCTTGATCTTGCGCGGTGGCGGCATCCCGAACCTCGAAACGTTGCAGAACGAGATCTACAACGTCGTGAACGGGCGGGCCGGCCAGATCCGCGCCTTCCTCGGCAAGCTGGACACCTTCACCGCCCAACTCGACGGGCAACGCTATGACATCACGCGAGCCATCGACTCCACCAACAGGCTGCTGGCCTACGTGGCTTCCCGTTCGGACGTTCTGGAACGGGTGCTCACCGAATTCCCGCCACTGATCAAGCATTTCGCCGACAAACAGAACCTCTTGATCAACGCGATCGACGCGATCGGACGGCTCAGCGGAGTTGCTGACCAATACCTGTCCGCCTCGCGGGGCGACCTCCATCGGGACCTGCTGTCGCTGCAGTGCCCATTGCGGGAACTCGGCCGTGCCTCACAGTATTTGATCCGCGCACTCAAGCTGATCCTGGTCCAGCCGTTCGATCTCGATGCCGTGCCGAAGTCGTTCCGCGGGGACTACTTCAACCTGTCACTGACGCTCGACCTGACCCTCAGCGCTGTCGACAACGCGGTACTCACCGGGACCGGATTTTCTGGAGCGCTGCGCGCGCTCGAGCAGTCGTATGGCCGCGACCCCGAAACGATGATTCCCGACGTCCGGTACACGCCGAACCCGAACGACGTCCCCGGCGGGCCGCTGGTCGAAAGGGCGGACAGGCAATGTTGACCCGCTTCATCTGGCGTCAGCTGGTTCTTTTCACCATGCTGAGTGTGGTCACGGCGATCGCGCTGGGCTGGTACTACCTGCGGCTTCCCACCGCGGTGGGGATTGGCCAGTACACCCTGAAGGTGGACCTGCGCACGTCGGGCGGTCTGTACAGGACCGCCAATGTGACTTATCGCGGTGAAACCATCGGCAAGGTCACCGCCGTCGAGCCGACCGAGTCCGGCGTGCAGGCGACCATGAGCATCGCCGACCGGTACAAGATTCCCGTCGACGCATCGGCGAACGTGCATTCGGTGTCGGCGGTCGGTGAGCAGTACGTGGATCTGGTGTCGGAAGGCAATCAAAGCAAGTACTTTTCGCCGGGGCAGACCATCACCAAAACCACTGTGCCCGTTGAGATCGGGCCAACGCTGGACGCCGCCAACCGCGGGCTGGCCGTGCTGCCCAAGGACAAGATCGCCTCGCTGCTCGATGAGACGGCCCAAGCGGTCGGTGGATTAGGGCCCGCGCTGCAACGGCTCGTCGACTCGACCCAGGCGATCGCCGGTGACTTCAAGACCAACATCTCCGATGTCAACGACATCATCGAAAACTCCGCACCGATCCTGGACAGCCAGGTCAACTCGAGCGACGCGATCGCGCGCTGGTCGCACAATCTGGATGTTCTGTTTGCGCAGACCGCAGCAAACGACCAGCACGTGCAAAGCATCCTTAACCAAGCGGCACCGACTGCGGATCAGGTCAACTCGGTGTTCAGCGATGTCCGCGAGTCGCTGCCGCAGACTCTGGCGAATCTAGAGATCGTGTTCGACATGCTCAAGCGCTACCACAAGGGCGTCGAGCAACTGCTGGTGTTCCTGCCGCAAAACGCTGCGGCCGCCCAGACGGCAACAGTGGCGTTCCCGGGCTACGCCTCGCTCGACACCGCGCTGACGATCAACCAGCCCCCGCCGTGCATGACCGGCTTTCTCCCCGCACCGCAGTGGCGGTCGCCGGCGGAAACCAGCCTGGCGCCGTTGCCGTCCGGCACGTATTGCAAGGTGCCGCAAGATGTTCCGGCCAACACCGTGCGCGGCGCACGCAACATTCCGTGTGTCGACGTCCCCGGTAAACGCGCTGCGACGCCGCGGGAGTGCCGCGACCCCAAGCCGTACGTTCCGTCGGGCACCAACCCGTGGTACGGCGACCCCAACCAGATCCTGAACTGCCCGGCCCCCGGCGGGCGCTGCAACCAGGCGGTGAAACCGGGCTTTGTGATCCCGGCGCCGAGCGTCAACAACGGCCTCAACCCGGCGCCTGCCGACAGGCTGCCGCCGGGAGGGCAGACGCCGCCTCCCGTCAGCGATCAGTTGCAACGGCCGGGATCGGGGAGCGTGCAATGCAACGGGCAACAGCCAAACCCTTGCGTTTACACCCCCGGCGGGCCTCCCTCGGCTGTCTACAGTCCACAGAGCGGTGAGCTGGTAGGGCCCGACGGCGCCAAGTATGCGGTCGAAGATTCCAGCAAAACGGGAGACAACGGATGGAAGGACATGCTGGCACCAGCCGGCTGAATCCTGCTGATGTACAGCACTTTTCGCCCCATGCTGAAGCTTTCGGAGGTGAGCTTGTCGGCCACGTTTCGGCGGCGCGCCGCCAGCACCGGCCAGATTGTTGACACTGACCGCACGTACAGTCATATACTTGGCTGGTTCGACACCGGGTGGCCGGCTGTGAACACAGAGATCGGAGCGAGATGCGGGAAGTGATTGGCTTAGGCCAACTCCGGAGTAACGCGCTCGGGTATCTCGATCGGGTTGGCACCGGGCAGACAATTGAGGTCGTCCGTCACGGCAAGCTGGTGGCCCGGATCGTGTCGGTCGGTGACTGGAGGTCGGCTCCGATCCCGGAGCGATCTGTCAATGCCGTGACACCGGACGCCGGTGGGTGGGTCGGGCTTGACGAGCTGCGAACACGTGCCGGGCGATGTTTCGATCGGGTTGCCGCCGGGGAGACGATTGAGGTGGTCCGTGGCGGCAAGCGGGTTGCTCGCATTGTGGCAGCCGCCGGGAACGAGCCCCGCAGGACGGCCTAAGGCCTAATGTCTGATCTGACCACCAACATCGACGTTGCGGAGAGCACATGACGGCCTATCAGACTGTAGTGGTCGGCACTGACGGCTCGGAGTCGTCACTTCGCGCGGTCGAGCGGGCGGCCACGATTGCCGCCGACTCGAACGCCAAGCTGATCATTGGGACGGGCTACGTCCCCCACCCGGACGATTTGCGCGCGGCCGACACCCTCGGGGCGGAGGGCTACAAAGTGCGGGGCAACGCGCCCGTCTACGCGATGCTGCACGATGCCCGCGACCGGGCGAAGGCGGCCGGGGCGAAGAACATCGAGGATCGCCCGGTTAAAGATGGTCCGGTGCAGGCGTTGGTCGACCTTGCCGAGGAGGTTGGGGCCGATCTGTTGGTGGTCGGGAATGTGGGACTGGACGCGCGATCCGCGATCGTCGGGCGGGTTTTCTCGATCCCTGGAGCTGTCGCCAACAGGGCGAAGATCGATGTGCTGATCGTTCGCACCACTGGCTGACTCGGCAGAGGAGCTATGCAGTCCACACTCGCTGGTCGCGCGCCTCGGTGGCCAGGTCTTCTTCGATAATCCCGACCGCTGCCTGCAGGTCGGTGCTGCCCTGGCTGATGGAGACCATGGCCTTCCCGGTTTCCGCGGGTTCCCGGTCCTGCTTGCCTGCGACGCAGTGGCGAATCCCCGCTTGATAGTTGGTAATTGCCTGTTGCAACTTGGTATTCAGCGCCGGGTCCGGGCTCGGCGTGTGGTGCTGCAACTTGGCCAGCGCATCAGCGGCGGTCTGGCACGCCGCGCCCGCCCCGGCGACATCGCCGTACCTCGCAGCGGTGACGAAGTTGTCTGCCGCGATGAACATCGCGGTGATCGACGGCTTGGCGTCGGTGAACCAGGCCCGCAGCTGCGGGCCGACTGGCAGAGCCGGCAGCGGCGGGCTGATCGAGATCGCCGGTTGCGCTGCGGCTGCGTGCGGTGAAGCCTGCCGCGCAGGGGACAAACTGTGGTGTGCCCACGCCGACAGCACGACGATGACGACCAACAGGGCGGCCCAGCCCACCGCTACGACCAGTTCGCGGCCGCCTAACGTGCGCGGGGAACGCGCCGACCCACGGTGCTGACTGTATGTGGCCATAACGGCCTCCCTGATCCGCTGACTAACCGTCTCTGATTTTGGGCGTTCAGCGTGATCGCCGACCAGAGTCGTCTGCCTTGAATCCTTGCGCTGGAGGGCCCTTGACGGGAGAGTCCAAAGTCCCCTCGATGCGTTCGCCACCAGCTAGTTCACAGATCGGTCGGGTATCAGTGGGCTCAGGAGGCGGTCAATGAAAATCATTGGATTCGAGGAGCACTACACACTCCCGGCCATCGCTGATGCGAACCCCAACAGTCCCCGAAAATTATTCGACGAGTCCCGAGGCGGCAGCGGGTGGCCGCCGTCGGGCATCGTTGATCTGGGGGAGGGCCGGATCGCCGCAATGGATGCCGCGGGTATCGACGTGCAGATCCTCTCCAACGTTCCCGGCGTCGAGGCGATCGAGACCCCGCGGGCCGTCGAGCTGGCCAGGCAGGCCAACGATGCCGTGGTGGCCGCGGTCACCGAGCACCCCGACCGGTTCCTGGGCTTTGCCACCCTGCCGATGCGCGATCCGCAGGCCGCCGCGGCGGAGCTGGAGCGCACCGTGCGTGACCACGGCTTCGTCGGCGCGCTGATCAACGGCCACGTCGGCGGCCGCTACCTGGACGACGTGTTCTTCTGGCCGGTGTTCGAAGCCGCCGAAACACTCGGCGTCCCCATCTATCTGCATCCCACTGTGCCGCCGCAGCCGGTGATCGATGCCTACTATCGGGGCTTTGCGCCGGCGGTGTCGGCCAAGTTGGCCATCGCGGGGGTCGGCTGGCACATCGACACCGGAATCCATTGCATCCGGCTCATCCTCGGGGGCGTCTTCGACCGCTTCCCCGAGTTGCAGGTCATCGTGGGCCATCATTTCGAAGCATTGAGCTGGATGGCCTGGCGGACGGACTACGCGTTCCCGACGCAGGAGAGCGGCCTCAAACGGACCATCAAGGAATATCTGCGGGAGAACTTTTACGGCGGCATCCTGGCCGGCGAGTTCGCCGGCCAACGACCCGGCGGTCCGGATCCCAGTTGGGGTTTGTCCTTCAACGCCTATCAGGCCATGGTCAATGTGATCGGCATCGACCGGATCGTGTTCACCACCGACTATCCGTTCGCCAGCATGGAGGCGGGCCGGCAATTCCTCGATCAGATGCCCATCCCGCCGGCGGACAAGGAAAAGATCGCCCATCTCAATGCCGAGCGTCTGCTGAGGCTTGCGAGTACGGCTTAGTAGTTGCTGCTGTAGCCGAGTCCAATTGGGCTCCGCTACAGCAGTTTCAGGCGACAATCGCAAGCATCCCGACGGCAGGCGTTCGTGTCGGCGTAACTGATAGTTAGGCCCTCGTGCCGGATCCTGAAGTCATGGGTACCGCGACGGTCGCCCCCGGTGCGATCGAGTTAGCGTTTTCCGGACGATTTGGGTTTGGTATCTACCGCTGGGCGTATTTGCCGTTCGACGTGCCGGCAGGCGTGCAGCGAATCCGAGTATCCACCTCTCACGACAACTTCGCCGTTGGCGGTGTAACGCGAAACGTGTTGGATATCGGCATCTTTGGGCCAGCCGGCTACGACCTGGGTAACGCTGCGGGGTTTCGGGGCTGGTCGGGCGGCGCCCGCGACGGCTTCGTCATCTCTCACGCGTATGCGACGCCTGGCTATCTGGCAGGTCCTATCGACCCGGGTATCTGGGCGGTAGCGCTCGGTCCAGTGGTGCTGAGCCCGTGGGGGATGGCGTGGCAGGTGCACGTCACCATGGAACGCGGGGAGTGCGTTCTGGGGCCGCCTGCAAGTGACCCCGTCGTTATCTCCCCGCCGCCGGCCGTCAGCGGTGCGCGGTGGTATCGCGGAGATCTGCACCTGCACACCGTTCACTCCGACGGCGAGCGTCATCCCAATGAACTGGCGTCAGCCGGACAGGCAAGCGGGCTGGACTTCATCGTGTCCACCGACCACAACACCAACGCTGCTAACCGTGCCTGGGCGGCCTGCGACACCGGAGGGTTGCTGGTGATCCCGGGCGAGGAGGTCACCACCCGGCATGGGCACTGGCTGGCCGTCGGTCTGTCACCGGGTGCCTGGGTGGACTGGCGATACGGGCCACGCGACGGGGTGTTCTCGCGCTTTGCCGCCGAGGTCCGCGAGGTGGGCGGCTTGGTGGTGGCCGCTCATCCTTGCGTGCCGCTGCCGGGTTCGGCGTGGGAGTTCGGTTTCGCCGACGTCGACGCCCTCGAGGTGTGGAATGGCAGATGGAACGTCGATGATGAACTTTCGCTACGCGTTTGGCAGCGATTACTGCGGCAGGGCCGGCGCGTGGCAGCAGTCGGCGGCAGCGACTCGCACGGCAAACACCAGCCGGTCGGCTCGCCGCAGACCGTCATACATGCGGCCGAACTGTCCACACCGGCAATCGTGGATGGGTTGCGCTGCGGCCGTTCATATCTGGCCCGATCGTGCGACGTCGCACTGGATTTCACCGCGTCCTGCCCGAGCGGCGAGGGCGTCGCCGGCCCTGGACAAACATTGCGGGTAACGCGAGACGATCGCGTGACCGTGACCGCCGTGATCAGCGGAGCTGCTGGCACGAACGTCGCGCTGATCACCGCGGCGGGCTGCGCGGGACGAGCCACGGTGGAATCAGATCGAGCCCGATTGCGATGGGAGCTTGACGCCGCGACGGCGCGCTTCGCGCGACTCGAGGTGCGAGAGGCGCAGCGGCGCCCGCTCGGCGTGATTGTCGCGTTGACGAATCCGGTATGGCTGGGCTGAGCGGGCGTGATATCGCCAGCGATGTCGCATCACAGAAGCGCCTAATGGTCTAGAAATCTAACTATGACGCGAAACGAGATCACCGAACAGATCGTGGTCGCCCGCCTGGCTAAGGGGTTGACCTGGCAGGCACTGGCCGACGCGATCGACCGGCCTGTCGTATGGACGACGTCGGCACTCCTCGGCCAGCAGCCGATTCCTGCCGAACTCGGCAAGGTGCTCGTCGAGATGCTCGGCCTGGACGAGTCGGCAATCGCGGTACTGGCCGCACCGCCCATGCGCGGCGGGCTGCCCACCGCGGTGCCCACCGACCCGACCATCTACCGCTTCTACGAGGCCGTGCAGGTATACGGCGGGGCGCTCAAAGAGCTCATCCATGAGCAGTTCGGCGACGGCATCATGAGCGCGATCAACTTCAGCGTCGACCTGCAGAAGAAACCGCACCCGTCCGGCGACCGCGTGGTGGTCACATTTGACGGGAAATTCCTTCCCTATGACTGGGTTTCTGCCCAGCCGTAAAGAAACTGTCAATAACCCTGCGCCGGGCGCTGCGCCCGTTTAACTTCTGTAGATGCGTGGTCCCTACTTCGAGGCCGACTGGCGGCGCGAGCAGTTGCGGACCAATCTGTGGCTCGTTCCAATACTGCAGACGGTTGCGATAACGCTGCTGTTCGGCATCACCTACGCGATCGACCGTTCGGCTTATGACGGATGGATCCGGCTGCCGAACTTTGTGCTTAATGGCAGCGCCGATTCGGCTCGGGTCGTGTTGGCCACTGTGGCCGCGGCGATTATCACCGTGGTCGGCATCGTCTTCTCGATCACTATCGTGGCCCTGACGCTGGCCTCCACGCAGTTCGGGCCGCGGATGCTGCGCAACTTCGTGCGCGATCCAGGAACTCAAGTGTCTTTAGGGACATTCGTTGCGAGTTTCTGCTACGCGATGATCACCCTGGTTTCGGTGGGCGGTGGCCCACATGGCGATTTCGTTCCGCATCTGTCGATTACGGTGACGTTCATGCTGACGTTGGCCGACGTCGCTGTGTTGATCTACTTCCTCAATCACATCGCCACGATGATTCAGCTTCCGGTGATGATCGCGAACATCGCCACGACAATTGTCGACGAGGTCGCGGCAATGGAGCGCGCCAGCTCGTTTGGAGTCGGCGCGGCGCGCGGGCCGTCGCACGAGGAGTTGTTGGCGCGGTTTGCCGAGTCTGGTGCTCCTATCCGCACACCGGGCAGCGGCTATCTTCAGGTCATCCGGCATGACGCTCTGGTGAAGATCGCGGCGAAGGCCAATGCCGTCGTTCAGTTACCTTACCGTCCTGGGCATTTCATGGTTGCGGGTCAGGTGATCGCTTGGGTGTGGCCGCCCGAAGCTGCCGGATCCGTCGCGGAGCGTCTGGCGCTGGGGCACGTCACGGGTGCGTATCGCACACTTCCGCAGGACATTTCGTTCGGTTTGGATCAATTGGTCGAGATCGCTTTGCGCGCATTGTCGCCGGCGGTCAACGACACCTTCACCGGGATGACCTGCGTCGACTGGATCGCCGATTGCCTTTGCCGAATTTCCGTCACATGGCGTCCACAGCGGATCCGGCGAGACGCGGACGGCAACATCCGTGTCATCGCCTTCCAGCCCGATTTCGAGCGGCTGGTGGAGCGCACGTTCGACACCATCCGCCAGGCCGCGGTTGGCATGCCCGCCATCATGATCCGCCAACTCGACGCGCTGGCCAAGGTCATTGAACAGATTCCCGACCGGGCACAGCGGACCGCGTTGATCCGCCAAGCCGAGGCGATCCAGCGGTCCAACCTCGCCACGGTCGCTGATCTTTCGGACCGCGACGACATCACCGAGCGCTACGAGGCAGTCATGGCGATGGTCAACCCAGCCGCGCCGCCACAGCTGGCCGAGGTTACACCGATTAGCAATGGATTCGATTACGGCACGCTCGCACCCTGAGCCGAGCGACCGCCGTCATCGGTAGCGGCTACAGTTCGGTCGTGACCAGCGAACTCAAGGCGGACCTTGTCCTATCGGGTGGTGGTGTCAAAGGTATCGGCCTGGCCGGCGCTGCCGTCGCGCTGATGGAAGCCGGGTATGCGATCGAGCGTGTCTCCGGTACATCGGCGGGCTCGGTCGTCGGCGCGATCCTGGCGGCCGGCGGCGACCAACTGAGCCCCGAGCAGGTCGAGCAGATCACCATGACGTTGCCCTACCGCAAATTCCTCGACCCGACGCCGATCACCGGCATTCCACTACTCGGCCCCGCTTGGGGACTGATAAGCGAAAACGGCATCTACAAGGGGGATTTCGCCCACGAGTGGATCCGTTCTCAGCTGGCCAACCTCGGCGTGCGCACGTTCGGCGATCTGGCTCTCGACGACGAAGAACTGCCACCGGAACAGCGTTACCGGTTGGTGGTCACCGCGGCCGACGTAACGACCGGGCAACTGGTGCGGCTGCCGTGGGACTACCACAGGCTCTACGGTCTGGACCCCGACGAGCAGCTGGTCGCCGACGCGGTTCGCGCTTCGATGTCGATTCCGTTCTTCTTCCGGGCGGCCACGCTGACCAGCACCAGCGGGCTGACGTCCACGCTGGTCGACGGCGGCCTGCTGTCGAACTTCCCGATCGATTCATTCGACCGGCGTGATCACAAGCCGCCACGTTGGCCCACCTTCGGAGTCACGTTGCTACCCAACCTTCCTCAAGGAAATGACAAAGTGATTCCGGCGTTGGCGGCGGTGAATTGGGTCTTCCGCGGTCCGCCGCTGATCGAGGAACTGATCACCACCATGATCGTCGGGCGCGACCAGGCCTACCTGAATCAGCCCTGGGTCAGTTCCCGGGCGATCCGCGTCGACTCGTCGAACGTCGGATTCCTCGACTTCAGCATCGGCAAAAAGCAGATGCAAGAGCTTTACCAGAGCGGCTACAACGCGGCGGTGCAGTTTCTGAACACCTGGAACTGGGCCGAATATCTCGACGACTTCCGCCGACCGGGAACCTGAACGCCGGACCCGGCTAGACTTCGAATTCGGCTGCCATGTTATCGATTCCAGCGCGAATGGCGGTCAGCGCATCGGCCCGAGTCCGCAGTTTCGTCCCGACATGGGCGTGTTGCTTGAGTGCGACGAATTCCCGCGCGGCTTCCTCGGCCCGGCTGAGCACCATGTCGGGCAACACGATTTCGTCGAGCCAGCCTGCGGCGACGGCGGTTTCGCCGAAGAACATCTTCGCCAGCCCGGCAGCTTGCTGATAGGCCGACGGGGTCAGGCGCAGCTTCATCACCGCCAACGCCGAATAGGGGATCGTCATACCGATCGCGACTTCGTTGGCCTGAATGCTGGCCGCGTGAGCCGCAATTCGGTGATCGCCGCTGGCCAGCAGAAATGCGCCCATCGCGATGGCGGGGCCGGTGCAGGCCATCACCACCGGTTTGGGGTAGGACAGCAGTCGATGGGAAAGTTCGAAGCCACCCTTGAGCATGTCGACCGCGGGCGCAATCTCACCCGACGTCAGGACCTTCAGGTCGAACCCGCCGCTGAAAACCCGGTCGTTCCCGGCGATCACGACCGCGCCGGCATCGTCGCGGTCGGCATTGTCGAGCGCGTCGTTGAGAGCCTGCTGCATCGTCGGGCCGAGAACATTGACCTTGCCGTCGTCCATGGTGATGAACGCGACGGCATCATCGAGGCGATAGCTGACCGGGCCGCTCACCGGAAGCTCAGACCCGCTCATCGTGATGCTTGCCGAGTTCCTCGGCGGCGTTGCCCCACCGCAGGCTGACATCGGTCGGCGGCGCCTCGATCTGCCGTGTGCGCCACCGGTCCTTGGTTTCGTCGACCGCGCGATTGATGCGCTCGATCTCCGAGCGGAACACGTCGGCGCGAGTTTCCTTGGTGGCGTAGTGGAAATAGGTCAACAGGCTGCGCAACAACTCCAGCTTCTGCTTTTCCCGCTTGGCCAGGTCGTGGTTCGTCATCAACTCGATCCGCTGCACCGGCGGCAGCGACGCCCAGTCGAGCACCACCTTGGTCTCCAGTGGACGCCGGCGCCGCTGCAAGAAGTTCCACCCTCGGGGAGTCTCGACGCGGTCGTAGTAGGTCACCGTGCCGGGGAAACGCGACTCGATGCCCTCGCCGAGTTCGGTGCGGTCGAGGGCCGAATCCCACACCGTCCGCCACTCCTGGCCGGGCGCGAGCGACGGCAACTGGCGGGGGAGTTGCAGTTCGACGACGTCCGCATAACCATCCGTGGCGTTTTCATATTCGGCCACGGTCGGTGGATGCGGGAACGTGAACGAGACGTCGTAGGCCGAGGTCTTACCGAAATTTCGCACGACGAGCTCGATCACATGCCAGTCCGCGGCGTGCGGCTCCATGAACATGGAGACATGCGGTCGGGTTTCATCCAATGCCAATCGACGATTACGTCGGATTTGCAGATTGGCGTAGACGAGGGCGACCACCCCGAGCGCGAGCAGGGCCCATGCTGCCCACGCCAACCAGGTAGCGGACCCCGCGCCCGCCACCTGATGCCACCGATCGTGGATCCATTCCATGGAAGAACCCATTCCTCCGCTTATATCACAGCGGCTAAACGTGTGAAAATTCGCTGGAGAACCCGTTGGCGCACAGTTATCCCCCCATTAGTGTTCGCCACTGTTCAAGATTAGCGACACGGTATACGTAATTAGAACGCTTGACCTCTGACAGCGAGGCGCTCGGTTCGAGTGAATACCAGTGTCCGGGAAATACCGTCGGATCACCAGGCAGCTGGGCAAGCTTTTGCAGGCTGCGAAAGATCTCGTCGGAATCCCCGCCGGGAAAGTCGGTGCGGCCGCAGCCCTCCAGGAACAGCGTGTCGCCGGCAACCAGCCTGCCGTCGAGCAGGAAGCATTGGCTGCCCGGTGTGTGGCCGGGGGTATGCAGCAGCTCGATGTCGATATCGCCGACGCTGACCTTGTCACCGTGCTCGTGCTGTGTGAGGTCGCCCATCGCGATCCCGGTGATCCGCGAAACGAACAGCGCCTCTTGAGAATTGACGTGGACCGGGACGCTGACGCGTTCGAGCAGCTCGGCCAGACCCTTCAGCTCGAAGCCCATCATCGAGCCGCCCACATGGTCTGGGTGGTGATGGGTGACCAGCACGCCGCTCAGGTGCATGCCGTCGGCTTCGAGGGTGTCGACCAGATCGCCGGCCGCGTAAGCCGGGTCGACCACGACGCAGTCACCGGTCTGCCGGTCGCCGATCAGGTACGCGAAGTTGCGCATCTGCGCGGCGATCCCGTCACCCTGGGCGAAGTCGCGGCCGGAGAGCAGTTGGCGGAAGTACAACCGGTCGGTGTCAGACACCCGCTCAGCCTAGACGTGCACGTTTACCGCTGGATTCACAGCGCGGACGCGACGCGGGGCAATCCTCATCGTTTGGTGCGCCCGCAGACCAGGCTGTACCCTCTTTTAGGCCCCAGGCGTGACCGTACTGGTCACCATGGGCGAGGCCCCCTTAGCTCAGTCGGTAGAGCGTTTCCATGGTAAGGAAAAGGTCAACGGTTCGATTCCGTTAGGGGGCTCGGCGGACGCCGAGCAGGCAGGCGGCCACCAAGGGGGCTTAGGCCCCGAGGCGGTGTAGCTCAGTCGGTTAGAGCGAACGACTCATAATCGTTAGGTCGCCGGTTCGAGTCCGGCCATCGCTACAAGAGAACAACGAGAAACCCGAAAAGAGAACC
Source organism: uncultured Actinomycetota bacterium (assembly GCA_963760095.1). Lineage (GTDB taxonomy): Bacteria > Actinomycetota > Actinomycetes > Mycobacteriales > Mycobacteriaceae > Mycobacterium. Next base: position 807,482 of record CAVXBT010000001.1, read on the forward strand.
CACGTGGCCTCCAGTACCGACGTACGCCCCAAGATCACCCTGGCGTGCGAGGTGTGCAAGCACCGCAACTACATCACCAAAAAGAATCGCCGCAACGATCCCGACCGGCTGGAGCTGAAAAAGTTCTGCCCCAACTGCAAGAAGCACCAGGCCCACCGCGAGACACGCTAGCGCCGAGGCGCGAGCAACTACTCAGACTGACTAGGTAGGTTCTAGAGCTGTGGCATTGGGCGAAGACATCGTCGGGATGCACTTTCGGTACCCGCATTACTACGTCGTGGAGCGGGAGAAGATCCGGGAGTACGCCGTCGCCGTCAAAAATGATGACCCCTTCTTCTTCGAGGAGAAAGCCGCGATCGAACTGGGTTACGACGGATTGCCTGCACCGCTGACGTTCATCTCAGTGTTCGGTTACCAGGCTCAGGCGGCGTTCTTCGCGCATGCGAACATCGTGACGAAGGACGCGCAGATCGTGCAGGTCGACCAGGTGCTGAAGTTCCTGAGGCCGATTCAGGCCGGCGACAAGCTCCACTGCGACGTCTCTGTGGACTCGGTGCGCCAGGCCCACGGCACCGACATCATCGTCACCAAGAACATCATCACCAACGACGCCGGTGACGTCGTACAGGAGACTTACACGACCCTGGCAGGTCGTTCCGGAGATGGAGAAGAGGGCTTCAGCCATGCCACTGCGTGAGTTCGATTCGGTGAAGGTCGGTGACCAGCTCCCCGAGAAGGTCTACCCACTGACCAGGCAGGATCTGGTCAACTACGCGGGAGTCTCCGGTGACCTCAACCCGATTCACTGGGACGACGAAATCGCCAAGGTCGTCGGTCTCGACACCGCGATCGCACACGGCATGCTGACCATGGGCCTGGGCGGGGGCTTCGTCACTTCGTGGGTCGGCGACCCCGGCGCGGTGACCGAGTACAACGTGCGGTTCACCGCAGTGGTGCCGGTGCCCAACGACGGCAAGGGCGCCGAGATCCTGTTCACCGGCCGGGTCAAGTCGCTCGATCCGGACAGCAAGTCGGTGACGATCGCCATCACAGCCACCACTGGCGGCAAGAAGATCTTCGGCCGGGCCGTCGCATCGGCGAAGTTGGCCTAACGGTGGCGATCAATACCGATATCACCGGAATGGTATGGGAGTACCCAGACAGCTACGAGGTGGGCCGGGAAAAGGTCCGCGAATTCGCCAAGTCGGTCAAGGCCGACGACCCGGCCTGTCTGGATGAAGGCGCGGCCGCCGAACTCGGGTACGACGGCCTCGTCGCGCCGCCGACATTCGTCACCATCCTCGGGAAGATGGTCCAGGCGGACTTCATGCGGAAGGTCGACACCGGCTACGAGACGCTGCAGATGGTCCAGGTCGACCAGCGCTTCGTCTACCACAAGCCGATCCTTGCCGGCGACGTGCTGCATGCCCGGATGGAGGTCCACTCCGTCGTCGAACGGTTCGGCGCCGACATCGTGGTCACCAGGAACACCTGCACCAACCAGGCCGGAGAGGTTGTGTTGGAGGCCTGGACCACGGTGATGGGTCACGAGGGCGACGACTCGATCAATCTCAGGTGGGACATGGAGTCCGGGCAGGTCGTCAGGACAGCGTAATTAGTGCCTAAGACCTGCTCCGATGTACACTCGGACCTCGGGGTTTTCCCATAACCAGCGTGTTTTTCCTGAAGTGGAGAGAGCGCGCGCGTCGTGCAAACCCCGGCACGCGCAGGTTGGCCTGCCAACCGGCGAAGGGGCGTAGCTCAACTGGCAGAGCAGCGGTCTCCAAAACCGCAGGTTGCAGGTTCAAGTCCTGTCGCCCCTGCTAAGGACTAGCGTGCGATGGTGGACACTGGAGAGGGTGACCACCAAAGCACGAGGTGAATGAACGAAGGAGCATGCGGTGAGCGACGAACGCGACGTTGCCGACGCAGCCGACGGCAACGCGACTGACGAAGAGCAGGGCGGCCGTACGGCGGTGGTGACGCGTCCGCAGCGCCCTACCGGCAAGCGGTCCCGTCAGCGAGGCGCCGACGGCGACGACGGCTCGTCCGGTGCCGTCGAACTCACCGAGAGCAGCGCCGAGGACGAGACGGGCAAGAAGGCCAAAAAAACCAAGAAAGCCCGCACATCAGACGAGCCGTCGAGCAACCCGATCGTCTATGTCTTCACCTACCTGAGGCAGGTCGTCGCCGAGCTGCGAAAGGTCATCTGGCCCAACCGCAAGCAGATGGGTTCGTACACCTCGGTGGTGCTGGTGTTCCTGATATTCATGGTGACATTGATCGGCCTGGTGGATCTGGGCTTGGCCAAGCTTGTCTTGCTGGTATTCGGCTGAGCTTTTTCAAGGCCGCCAAGAGCTGAAATAGGAAGGACCCGACAACCGTGACTACCTCCGACGGCGATCTGCCGGTGGGTGAGGTCGACATCGAAGCTGCCCTGCAAGAGGTCGCCGCCGACGATGCACCCGAGACGGCCAGCGCCGAACCGGTGGCCGACGATGCCGCCGAGCCGGCCGAGCCCGAAGAATCGGCTGAGCCCGAAGAGGTCGACCCGGCCGACGCGCTGAAAGCCGACCTGCGCTCCAAGCCCGGTGACTGGTACGTCATCCACTCCTACGCCGGATACGAGAACAAGGTCAAAGCCAACCTCGAGACCCGCGTGCAGAACTTGGACGTCGGCGACTACATCTTCCAGGTCGAAGTGCCCACCGAAGAGGTCACCGAGATCAAGAACGGCCAACGCAAGCAGGTCAACCGCAAGGTGCTGCCGGGCTACATCCTGGTGCGGATGGACTTGACCGACGACTCGTGGTCGGCGGTGCGTAACACTCCGGGCGTCACCGGATTCGTCGGCGCGACGTCTCGCCCGTCGGCGCTCGCGCTCAACGATGTGGTGAAGTTCCTGCTGCCGCAGGGTGCGGCCAAGAAACCCGCCAAGGGTGCTGCCAGCACCGCAGCGGCAGCCGGCGAAAGCGGCCTGGAACGTGCGGTGATCGAGGTCGACTTCGAGGTCGGCGAGTCGGTCACCGTGATGGACGGGCCGTTCGCCACGCTGCCGGCCACCATCAACGAGGTCAACGCCGAACAACAGAAACTCAAGGTGCTGGTGTCCATCTTCGGCCGCGAAACACCTGTCGAACTGGGCTTTACCCAGGTCTCCAAGATTTAGAAACACGGCGCCGGACGACGATGCGGGCGGTCCCGCTGAGGAGTCCGGTAACTGAGGAAGGAACACCAACAGTCATGGCCCCGAAGAAGAAGGTTGTCGGGCTGATCAAGCTCCAGATCAAGGCGGGCGAAGCCAATCCCGCGCCGCCGGTCGGCCCCGCGCTCGGCCAGCACGGCGTCAACATCATGGAGTTCTGTAAGTCCTACAACGCCGCGACGGATGCCCAGCGCGGCAACGTCATTCCGGTGGAGATCACCGTCTACGAGGACCGTAGCTTCACGTTTGCGCTCAAGACGCCGCCGGCTGCCAAGCTGCTACTCAAAGCTGCCGGGGTGGGCAAGGGCTCGGCCGAGCCGCACACCAACAAGGTCGCCAAGGTGAGCTGGGCTCAGGTCCGCGAGATCGCCGAAACCAAGAAGGCCGACCTCAACGCCAACGACATCGACGCCGCCGCCAAGATCATCGCCGGCACCGCTCGGTCGATGGGCATCACGGTCGAATAGCGCAGTCCGACAATCGAACACCAGTGGGAGGGCCAGCTTCGGCCCGCTTCATCAACCACAGCCCAACATCAGATTGGATGATCGAATGAGCAAGAACAGCAAGGCATATCGCGCCGCCGCCGAAAAGGTCGACCGCGACAACCTCTACACGCCGTTGCAGGCGGCCAAGCTCGCCAAGGAGACGTCGTCGGCCAAGCAGGACGCGACCGTCGAGGTGGCGATCCGGCTCGGGGTGGACCCGCGTAAAGCCGACCAGATGGTCCGTGGCACCGTCAACCTCCCGCACGGCACCGGTAAGACTGCCCGGGTGGCGGTGTTCGCGGTCGGCGAAAAGGCCGAGGAGGCAACGGCAGCCGGCGCTGACGTGGTCGGCAGCGACGACCTGATCGAGAAGATCCAGGGCGGCTTCTTGGACTTCGACGCCGCGATCGCGACGCCCGACCAGATGGCCAAGGTCGGCCGGATCGCGCGGATCCTCGGGCCGCGTGGCCTGATGCCGAACCCGAAGACCGGGACTGTCACCCCCGACATCACCAAGGCGGTGTCGGACATCAAGGGCGGCAAGATCAACTTCCGGGTGGACAAGCAGGCCAACCTGCACTTCGTCATCGGCAAGGCATCTTTCGACGAGAAGGCGCTCGTGGAGAACTACGGCGCAGCGATCGACGAGGTGCTGCGGCACAAACCGTCGTCGTCGAAAGGCCGCTACCTGAAGAAGATCACGGTGTCGACGACCACCGGCCCGGGCATTCCGGTCGACCCAGCGGTGATTCGCAACTTCGCCGAGGCCTGATAATTCGGGTGTTCACCGCGGGTCGACGATAACGCAACGCATCTTCGCCTCTTAGACTTTCCTCATGAGAAGTGCCGCGGCGAACGAAGGTGACGGTCGGGAAGACCGGCTGGAGTTGGCCGACTACCTCGATGGCGATGGCAGCATCGTCCTGCCAGATGGCGTCAACCTGGTGACATTTCTGGACCGCCACATTGCCAACATCGGCGATGCCGTCGCTTACCGCTACCTCGACTACACACAGGATGTCGACGGTAAGGCCATCAGCCTGACCTGGGCCGAGCTGGGCACCAGGTTGCGGGCGATCGGTGCTCGCCTGCAGCAGGTGACTTCCCGGGGCGATCGGGTGGCGATCCTGGCGCCGCAGAGCATCGACTACATCGTCGGTTTCTTCGCCGCGATCAAGGCCGGCACCATCGCAGTGCCGTTGTTCGCGCCGGAGTTGCCCGGGCATGCGGAGCGCCTCAACACGGTGCTCGGCGATGCCGAGCCCGCGGTGGTACTTACCACCGCTGCCGCGGGTGCGGCGGTTCAGGAGTTCGTTCGCTCGCTGCCACGCACCCGCAGACCGCGGGTCATCGCGATAGATGAAATTCCCGATTCGGTGGGCGCTCTGTTCGCCCCGGATTATCCGCACACCGACGACATTGCGTATTTGCAGTACACCTCCGGGTCGACAAGGGCCCCGGTCGGTGTGGAGATCACCCACCGGGCGATCGGCACCAACGTGCTGCAGATGGTGATGTCGACCGGCATGGACTGGGACATCCGCTGCGTCAGCTGGTTACCGCTCTACCACGACATGGGCCTGCTGATGATCGTGTGCGTGGCGGTATTCGGCACCCAGGTCACGCTCATGTCGCCGATCGCGTTCGTCCGACGGCCGCAGCGGTGGATCCGCCAGCTGGCCGCCGAGTCTCAACACGGCCGCACATTCGCGGCGGCTCCGAATTTCGCGTTCGAGCTGGCCGCGGATCGCGGGCTTCCCGACGCCGGCGAAGACCTCGACCTGAGCAATGTGGTGTCGCTGATCAACGGCTCCGAACCGGTCAACATCGACTCGATCGCGAAGTTCAACGAGGCGTTCGCCCCCTACGGGCTGCCGAGCACGGCGGTCAAGCCGTCTTACGGCATGGCCGAGGCGACCCTCTTCGTCTCAACCATCGACCCCGCCGCCGGGGCGACCGTCGTCTACCTGGACCGCGACCAGTTGGGCGCCGGGCGTGCGGTCAAGGTTTCATCGGACGCGCCCAACGCCATCGCGCAGGTTTCCTGCGGCCGGATCGCCCGCAGCCAATGGGGCGTCATCGTGAACCCCGACGCCGAGGCGGAATTACCCGACGGGGAGGTCGGCGAGATCTGGTTGCACGGCAACAATATCGGCCGTGGCTACTGGGCGAACCCCGAGGAGACCGAGCGGGTTTTCGGCAACAAGCTGCAATGCCGACTGCCGGTAGGCAGCCATGCGGACGGGGCGCCGAGCGAGGCTACCTGGCTGCGGACCGGTGATCTCGGCGTCTACATCGACGGTGAGCTCTACATCACCGGCCGTATCAAGGACCTGATCATCGTGGATGGCCGCAACCACTATCCGCAGGATATCGAGGCCACTACGGCCCAGGCGTCGTCGGCGGTGCGACCCGGTTTCGTTGCCGCGTTCTCGGTGTTAGCGAGCGAGGTGCCGGGAGCGCCAGCCGGCGAGCCCGGCGAGCGTCTGGTCATCGTTGCCGAACGGGCGCCCGGTGCGGGCCGGGCCGATCTGCAACCGGTGATTGATGCCATCCGGTCGGCGGTATCGCGCCGGCATAGCCTGGCGGTGTCGGATGTGCTGCTGGTTGCGGCCGGCGTGATCCCACGAACTACTAGCGGCAAGTTGGCGCGTCGGGCGTGCCGCAGCCAATATCGCAACGGGGAGTTGTTGAACGTACGGGGCCCTTCGTGATGCCGCCGGTGATATCGCCTGGGGTATCAATATTCGGCGCATTCGGTTATCCGTCGGCGTAGGTAGTCGCGACCCGGCTCGGAACCGTTGGACGCCAACGCCGCTCGATACCAGGTGAGCGCGTCCGCTGGCCGTCCGGCGCGCCGTAGCAGATCGGCTCTTATCGACGCGACCAGGTTGGATCGCGCCAGCCGCGGGTCGTGGGCCACCTTTTCCAGCGCGGCCAGCCCGGCCTCCGGCCCGTCGCGAAAACCCACCGCCAATGCCCGGTTGGCTCGCACCACCGGTGAATCCGTCATTGCCGACAAGCTGTCGTAGGCCGAACAGATGGTGCGCCAGTCGGTCTGCTCCCACGACGGCGCCGTTGCGTGCAGTGCGGCGATCACCGCCTGCGGCAGGTAGGGGCCGGTCGAACCATGCGCCAGCCGAAGCCGATCCAGCCCGCGCGCGATCCGGCCGCGGTCCCAGCGGCCGCGGTCCTGCTCCTCGAGCGGCACCAGGGCGCCGCCGGCGTCCACCCGAGTCGTCCGCCGCGAATCATGCAGCAGCACAAGAGCTGCCAGTGCATGCGCCTCCAGCTCGTTCGGCATCAGCGCACAGAGCTCTGACGCCAGCCGAACCCCTTCGTCGCACAACTCGTCGCGAATCGCCGACGGTCCCGCCGTCGACCAGTAGCCCTCAGTGAACACCGAGTAGATGCAGCTGAGCACATGCGGGGTGCGCTGCGGCAACAACTCGGCCGGCGGCACCCGCAACGGGATGTTCGCGTGCCGGACCTTGGTCTTGGCCCGGGTAATCCGTTGCCCGACGGCGGTTTCCGTCTGCAACAGCGCGCGGGCGATCTCGGCGACGGTGAGTCCGGACACCAACCGCAGCGTCAGCGCCAGCTGCGACGACCGGTCGAGGGCCGGATGCGCGCAGGTGAACATCATCCGCAGTTCGTCGTCGCGGACCGGGTGGACGTCCGCCTCGGTTCGCGCCCGGATGTGGTCGACCACCGCCGCCAACTCCTTTCCTGGGCGCACCGATTCGCGACGCAATCGGTCGCGGGCGCGGTTGCGGGCCACGGTCAGTACCCATCCGCCCGGGTTGTCCGGCACGCCGTCACGTGGCCATGCGCGCAGCGCCTCGGCGAATGCTTCCTGGACGGCGTCCTCGGCGACGGTGAGATCGCCGGACCACCGGGCCAGCGCGGCCACGGCCGGCCCCCACTCCCGCCGAAAGACGCCGTCCAGGTTGACCATTCGTGGGCTAGAGCCCGGACACCCCGGCCAACTGCCGCAGCTCCACAGCAGAAGCGGGAATCATGGAAGCCAGCTTGATCGCTTCGTCGCGGTCGGCGGCGGTCAGCAGATAGACGCCCGTGGCGATCTCGGCGCTCTCCGCGAACGGGCCATCGGTGAGCAACACCTGGCCGTCGCGGACACGCACCGTCGTCGCCGTCGCCGGCTCGTGCAACGCTGCGCCGGCGACGATGTGATCGCCTGCCGCCACGGCGAACTCACCGTGTCGAGCCGCCTCGGCCTCCCATTCCGGCGAACCGGGGACATTGACGCCTTCCGGCGGCTCCAGCAGCAGCGCCAGCCACTGGCCTTGCGCGCGTGACCATTCGGGGTCGAAGGTGTGAAAGATCGGCCGAACTTCGACGGCGCCGTACCTGGCGGCGGGAATCCCGCGGGCCAGTTCCAGTGCGTCGTCCAGGTTTTCGGCTTCGAACACGTAGTAGCCGCCGAGCGACTTCGGCGGCCTCGGCGAACGGGCCGTCGGTGATCGTCGGCGCGTCGGGACCGCCGGTGATGCGGACAGCGCTCGCCGCGGGCAACAGCGCGTCACCGGCGCGGATCGCCGGACGTGCCTTGGCGTGAAAGCTCTGATAGGCCGCCATCTCGGTAGCGCCCTGGTCGGGTGTGAGGTCTCGTTCTTTGCTGATCAACAAAGCGAGGTACTGCATCGTGGTCACCTCCGGTAGTGAGCAGAACCCTGTGTTCCACTCTCTACCTGTCCGACGAACGGCGCAGCCGCAATCCGACAGCGGCGGAAGAAAAAAGTTACGCGGTGGCGCCGGGCTTGAGGTAGGTGACCAGGCTGCAGTCGATCGTCTCGTCGGCGAAGTGGGCCTCGCAGCCGCGCAGGTACCTCATATACCGGTCATAGTTCTCTTGGGAAGCGACCTCGATGGCCTCGGCTTTGTGGGCTTCCAGCGCGTCGCCCCAGATCCGCAGCGTCCTGACGTAGTGCGGCTGCAGCGACAGCGGTTCGGGAACGATGAAACCGGCCTTCTCGCCGTGCTCGACCATCATGTCGGTGCTGGGCAGTCGACCGCCGGGGAAGATCTCGGTGAGGATGAACTTGATGAACCGGGCCGTCTCGAAGGTAATTTTCTTGCCGCGCTCGTGCAGGTTGTATGGGTGGTACGCCACGCTGCTCTGCACGGTCATCCGCCCGTCCTCGGGCATGATGTTGAACGTGTTCTTGAAGAAGCGGTCGTAATTCTCGAAGCCGAAGTGCTCGAACGCCTCGATGGACACGATCCGGTCGACGGGCTCGCTGAAATCCTCCCACCCCCGCAGCAGCACCTGGCGTGAGCGATTGGTGTCGATGCTGTCCATCACCTTCGTGGTGCGGGCATGCTGGTTCTTCGACAGCGTCAACCCGATCACGTTGACGTCGTATTTCTCGACCGCGCGGCGCATCGTGGTTCCCCAGCCGCAGCCGATGTCCAGCAGCGTCATGCCGGGCTGCAGGTCCAGCTTGTCGAGGTTCAGGTCGATCTTGGCGATCTGAGCTTCTTCCAGCGTCATGTCGTCACGCTCGAAGTAAGCGCAGCTGTACATCCGCGTCGGGTCCTGGAACAGCCCGAAGAAGTCGTCGGAGAGGTCGTAGTGCGCCTGGATGTCTTCGGGGCGCGTCCGTGTATCCGCCGGTGAGACTGGATTGTCAGTCCTCATCGTCTTATTAGCCCTTCCTACTGCCTTGGTTTCGCCTCAACCGAGGTGGTGCTCGCCGACTGTGCACCCTATCGCCTGGTGACAGCACAATACCCGGGATTCGTGATCACCGGACTGACCCTCGGGGTTCATGTGGAGGCTATTTCTCCAGGGTGAATTGATTGACGTCGATGTAGCCGACCCGGAATCCCCTGGCGCACCCGGTCAAATAGTGCATGTAGCGCTCGTAGACCTCTTCGGACTGGATCTCGATCGCTTCGCTCTTGTGTCCCTCGAGCGCGGCGGCCCAACAGTCGAGAGTCTTGGCGTAGTGCGGTTGCAGCGACTGCCTGCGGGTCAACGTGAAGCCCCCCTTCGACGAGCGGTCTTCCACCATCTCGATCGACGGCAACCGGCCACCGGGGAAGATCTCGGTGACGATGAACTTCATGAATCGGGCCAGCTCAAACGTCAACGGCATGCCGCGCTCAGTCATTTGCGACGGCACCAGGCCGGTGATGGTGTGCAGCAGCATCACCCCGTCGTCGGGCAGCGCCTTGTTGGCCATCTTGAAGAAATCGTCGTAGCGGTCGTGGCCGAAGTGCTCGAACGCGCCGATCGACACGATCCGGTCCACCGGCTCGTCGAACTCCTCCCAGCCGGCCAGCCGGATCTCCTTGGTGCGGGGGCTGTCCATCTCGTCGAGCACCTTCTGCACGTGTCCGGCCTGATTCTTGGACAGCGTCAACCCGATGACGTTCACGTCGTATTTCTCGACCGCGCGGCGCATCGTGCTGCCCCAGCCGCAGCCCACGTCGAGCAGCGTCATACCGGGCTGCAGGCCCAGCTTGCCCAGTGCCAGATCGACTTTGGCCTGCTGGGCCTCTTCCAGCGTCATGTCGTCACGCTCGAAGTATGCGCAGCTGTAGGTCTGGCTCGGGTCGAGGAAGAGCCGGAAGAAGTCGTCAGACAGGTCGTAGTGCGCCTGGACATTCTCGAAATGCGGCCGAAGTTTTTGGGCCATCTGCGCTACGTGCCTTTCTGGATTTTTCTTGATGTCCACCCGTCATAGGTGTGCATACCCGCCCCCGGTGATCCGCCAGCCATGCTAGTCGATCGGCCTGATCAGACCGAACCGACGAACCGATCAGCCCTGGGCAAACGTGGCGGTCAGCTCGCCGGTGATCCGGTCCCACAGTTGCTCCGGCAGGTCGTGGCCCATGCCGTCGAACAAGACCAGGCGGGCGTCCCGGATCGCGCGGGCGACCACCCGGCCACCGAACGGCCGCTGCAGTTTGTCGGCCCGGCCATGCAGGACCACGGTGGGCGCGGTGATCTGCCGGTTGTAGCGGGCCAGGCTGCCGCTGGCGATGACCGCGCTGAAATGCCGCGCAACGCCCCACGGGTAGTAGCAGCGCTCGTAGGCCTCGATCGCGTCGTCGCGCAGCCGCTGTTCAGGCGCCGGATAGGCAGGGCTGCCGATGATCCGCCAGACCCGCACCGAGTTGTCGGCGATCACGTCGATCGGCGAATCGGGCTTCGGACCCCTGAGTATCGAGAACAGGGCACGCGGGGCAGGCGGTGGCAAGAGCGGCTGGTTGTTGCTGGAGAAGATCACCGCCAGCGAGCGCGTCCGCGCGGCGAACCGCGCCGCGAAGATCTGGGCGATCATGCCGCCCATCGAGGCGCCGACGATGTGGGCGCGGTCAATGCCGAGGTGATCGAGTACCGCGGCGGCGTCGTCGGCCATGTCCTCCAGCCGGTAGTCCGCGTCGCCGGGCATTCCCAGCCAGAACTTGAGCAGTGTGGGGATCAGCGCCCCGCCCGTCTTGCGCCGCTGCGTCTTGCTGGACAGGCCGACGTCGCGGTTGTCGTAGCGAATCACCCGTAGGCCCTCGGCGACGAGCTTTTCGCAGAACCCGTCGCGCCACAACAGCAGCTGCGAGCCCAGCCCCATGATCAGCAGGACGGCTGGGTCGTTCGGGTTGCCGATGTCCTCGTAGTAGATGTCCAAGTCGCCCGAACGTGCTGTGCCGGTTCGGATTTCCATAGCGGCTAGACCTCTTAAACTTCGATGTCGGATTGGTGCTCGCGGCTGACCTCGACCATGAAGTTGGCGAAGTATCCGGTGAGCTGCGGGTCGGACATCATCTGCCAACGCGGAGCCAGCAGCTTCATGTACCGCTCTACGTAGAGGAACTGCTTGCCGATCAACACCAGCTCGCGGGGCAGCTTGACGTCGTAGGCGTCGGCCAGCGCCGAGAGCTGCTTGCCGATGTCCGCGTACGACATGTCGCCCAGCGACGTCATGGTCAGCGGCGTGGCGAACTTCTCCAGATCCTTGGCGGCCTCGGCTTCCGGCTTCATCGTGCCCACGGCGCCCATCAGCACGACGATCTTGCCGGCCGCCGCATGGTCCTTCTTGACCAGCAGCGCGTACACCAGCTCGCGCAGCAGCCAGCGGGTGCGCGGATCGATGCGGCCCATGATGCCGAAGTCGAAGAACACGATCCGGCCCTGTTCGTCGACGTAGAGGTTGCCGGCGTGCAGGTCGCCGTGGAACAGCCCGTGCCGCAGCCCACCTTCGAACAGGGAGAACACCAGCGCCTTGACCAGCTCGGTACCGTCGAACCCCGCCTTGCGGATTTCGGCGACGTTATCGATGCGGATGCCCTGAATCCGCTCCATCGTCAGCACCCGCTCGGAGGTGAATCTCCAGTGCACCTGCGGCACCCGGATGTTCCTGCCGAGCGGCGACGAGTGCAGATGGGAGACCCAGGCGTCCATCGACTGCGCCTCGAGGCGGAAGTTCAACTCCTCGGCCAGGTTGTCGGCGAAGTCGGCGACGACGTTCTGCGCAGACAGCCGGCGGCCCAGCTTGGCCAGCTCCACGGCCTGCGCGAAGCGCTTGAGGATCTGCAGGTCGGCGGCGACTCGCCGACGAATGCCCGGCCGTTGGATCTTGACGACGACGTCCTCGCCGGTTTTGAGGGTGGCGTAATGCACCTGGGCGATGGACGCCGACGCGAACGGCTCCTCGTCGAAGCTGGCGAACAGATCCGACGGGTCGGCGCCGAGTTCCTCAGCGAACAGCTTGTGCACCTCGTCGGTGTCCGCCGGCGGCACGCGGTCGAGCAGGCCGCGGAATTCACGCGACAGCTGTTCGCCGAACGCGCCGGGGCTCGAGGCGATGATCTGGCCGAACTTGACGTACGTCGGGCCCAGGTCGGAGAAGGTCTGCGGGATCTGCTTGATCACCTTGTTCTGCCAACGGCCGCGTCCGGGAATCTTGGTGACGACGCGGGCAGCGGTGCGGGTGAGCTGCCAACCGGTCACGCCGATGCGGGCCGCCTCGACCGGCAACGGCACCCGGTCAAGCCTGGCTACCTCGCGGCGGTTGTCGGAGCTCATTCATGCAGTCTGCCAAACCTGCGGTGTCAAGTCCCAATTGCTTGTGAGCCAGGTCACGGACGTCGGCCCGGGCAAAGTTCTCGGTCAACACCTCGACGATCGGCCGCCACACCGGTTCGGGGAGGTCGTGGCCCATGCCGTCGATCACCACGAAGCGCGCGCCGGGGATGGCCGCGGCGACCGCCCGGCCGTTGCGGGGCCGCAGCATGGGGTCGTGCGAACCGTGTAGCACCACCGTCGGCGCGGCGATCGCCTTGCTGTAGCCCAGCAGGCTGCCGGTGCCCAGCACCGCGTCGAACTGGCGCAGCATGCCGGGCGGATAGTTGCACCGCTCAGCGAGCTGCTGGACGCGGTTGCGCAGCTCGGCTTCGGGCGGCAAGAAGTTGGGGCCGTTGAACACCGCGACGTTGCGGACTTCGAAGGCCAGCTTCTCCTCGTCGGACGCGTCGTCGGCGGGCGAGGAGAACGCCAGCCTGATCACCCGCCAGGCCGGCAGCCGGGAGAATGCTCTGCCGGTCCCGGACATCACCACGGCCAGTGACGGCACCCGGTCGGGCTCGGTGGCGGCCAGGATCTGCGCGATCATCCCGCCCATCGAGGCGCCGACGACGTGTGCCCGGCCGATGCCGAGGTGATCGAGCAGTGCGACCACGTCGCGCGTCATGTCGACCAACGTGTAAGGCACCTGGCTGCGCCGGCCCAACAGGTAGCGGCACACCCGCCCGTACACCGAGCCCTCGGCGCGCATCCCGTGCATCTTGGCCGACAGCCCGGTGTCGCGGTGGTCGAACCGGATCACCCGATACCCGGCGTCGACGAGCTGCGCGCAGAAGGAGTCGGGCCACATCGGCAGCTGGGCGCCCAGCCCCATGATCAGCAGCACCGGCGGGTCGGCCGGGTCGCCGAGATCCTCGTAGTACAGCTCGACGGCGCCGTCGGTGGTGTCGCGGCGCGCCCGGCCGCTACGAGTCAGCATCGGGCCTCCAAGGCGTCACCCAGCCGCTGACCGACCAGCCCTCCAGCCCGGCGAGCAGTTCGTACATGGTGGCGCCGTCGATGCTTTCCCGGATGATGTCGGCGTGGCCGGCGTGGCGGGTCAGCTCGTTGATCACATGCAAGATCACCCACCGCACCGACCAGGCCTTGAGGCCTTTGGGGAACCACGGGATATCGTGTGGCACAGGCACTTCCGCGTCTAGGTCGGCAGTTTCGGCCAGGCGCAGCGATGTGGCGTTCTCGGCCTCGAGCGCGCTCAGCAGGCCGTCCAGCGTCTCGTCGGGGCGCATCACATGCTGATCGGCGTAGTCCTTGGCCGTCTCCTCGAACGGGCGGGGGTCGCGCGGCGGGGCGTCCGGTGCGGCGGCCACCCGCGCCATCCAGGTTCGTTGCATACCGGTGACGTGCTTGACCAACCCGCCGATCGACAACTCGCTGACCGTCGGCCGTAGACGAGCCTGTTCGTCGGTCAAGCCGTAGGCCACCGCGAAGAACGCATTCTGGTGATAGGCCAGGTACTCCCGCAGCGCGCTGCGTTCGTCGGTCACGGGCGAGGCGAGAGCAGGCATCAGTGATCCTTCCGGTCAGCTGCTTCAAGCCTGTCACCCGGGTGCGACATGTGTCACGGCGCCCGCCCCGGTCGTAGGGTGCGGGAATGCGGGTGAACTCGGCGGAGTCGACGGAGCTTTTCACCGGGCCGCCGGACACGCCGCTGCAGGTGGTTCGAGTAACGGTCAGCGGGGTCACCGAGCCGACGCCGATTCGAGTCGACGGCGACGGCCTGGCCGGAGAGACCCTCGCCCGACCCGGGCGGGCCGTTGGGCAAGAGTTGGTCGAGGTGCCGGTTGCCGTCGCGCATCCGGTCGTCGGCCAGCGACGGGCGGCGCAGGTCGAGGCCGATGGCCGCGGCACGCCGTTCGCGTTCACCGTCGCCGAGCCCGGGTGGACGATGTTCATGATCAGCCACTTCCACTACGACCCGGTGTGGTGGAACACGCAGGGCGCCTACACCAGCATCTGGACCGAGGACCCGCCCGGAAAGGCCCGCCAGACCAACGCTTTCGAGCTGGTGCACGCGCATCTGGAACTGGCTCGCCGCGAACCCGAATACAAATTCGTGTTGGCCGAGGTGGACTACCTCAAGCCGTACTGGGACACCCATCCCGAGGACCGCGCCGACCTGCGCCGGCTGATCGCCGAAGGTCGGGTGGAGATCATGGGCGGCACCTACAACGAACCCAACACCAACCTCACCAGCGCCGAGACGACAATCCGAAACTTTGTGCACGGCAGCGGGTTTCAGCGGGACGTGCTCGGTGGCGACCCGGCCACCGCGTGGCAGCTCGACGTCTTTGGTCACGACCCGCAATTTCCGGGCATGGCTGCTGACGCCGGGCTGACCTCGAGTTCGTGGGCCCGCGGACCGCACCACCAGTGGGGGCCGATGCACAGCGACGTCGGCGTCGCGGGCATGCAGTTCAGCAGCGAATTCGAATGGATCTCCCCGTCGGGGCGCGGGCTGCTCACCCATTACATGCCGGCGCACTACTCGGCCGGTTGGTGGATGGACGAATCGACCACCGTGACCGAAGCCGAGCAGGCCGCCTGCGAGTTGTTCGCAGACTTGAAAAAGGTCGCGCTTACCCGCAATGTGCTGCTGCCGGTCGGCACTGACTACACCCCACCGAACAAGTGGGTCACCGAGATTCACCGGGACTGGGCGTCGCGCTACACCTGGCCGCGGTTCGTATGTGCGCTACCGCGTGAGTTCTTCGGAGCGGTGCGCGCCGAACTGGATGCCCGCGCCGAGGTGCCGTCGCCGCAGACCCGGGACATGAACCCGATCTACACCGGCAAGGACGTGTCGTACATCGACACCAAACAGGCCAACCGCGCCGCCGAGGACGCCGTGCTGGACGCGGAGAAGTTCGCGGTGTTCGCCGGCCTGCTCGGCGGTGCCGCCTACCCGCAGGCCGCGCTGGCCAAGGCGTGGGTGCAGTTGGCCTACGGCGCCCATCACGACGCCATCACCGGCTCGGAATCCGACCAGGTCTACCTTGACCTGCTGACCGGATGGCGTGACGCGTGGGAGCTTGGCCGCGCAGCGCGGGACAACTCGCTGGCGCTGCTGTCCAGCGCGGTCGACGGCGAGGTCGTCGTGTGGAATACGTTGACGCACCACCGGACCGATGTCGTCACTGCCCGTTTCGAGAAGCCGATCGGCGCCAAGGTGCAGGTGCTGGATCACGACGGCGGCACGCTTCCCGCGGTTGTCGAACACGGCGGACGATCGGTGAGCTGGCTGGCCCGCGACGTGCCATCACTGGGTTGGCGGGCTTACCGGCTGGTTACCGCGGGCTCGGCAGGTAATTGGGAGTCGTTGGCGGGCAAGGAGATAGCCAACGAGCATTACCGGTTGGTCGTCGACCCCGCCCGCGGGGGCGCGGTGTCGTCGTTGGTGCGCGACAGCGCGCAGCTGATCGCCGATGGCCGAGTCGGCAACGAGCTGGCCGTCTACGAGGAATACTCGGCGCATCCGGTCGGCGGCGAGGGACCGTGGCACCTGCTGCCGAAAGGCCCGGTGGTCGGCTCGTCGGAAAACCCGGCGGAGGTGCGTGCCTATCGCAGCCCGCTGGGCCAGCGGTTGGTCGTCCGGGGCCGGATCGGTGAGCTGCTGCGCTACACCCAGACGCTGACGTTGTGGCATGGCGTCGACCGGGTGGACTGCGCCACCACCATCGACGATTTTGTCGGCGAGGACCGGCTGCTGCGACTGCGCTGGCCGTGCCCGGTGCCGGGCGCCATGCCGGTCAGCGAGGTCGGCGATGCGGTGGTGGGTCGCGGTTTCGCGTTGCTGCACAACAACTCTGGATCGGTGGACACGGCTGACCAGCCGTGGACGCTGGACAATCCCGCCTACAGCTGGTTCGGGCTGTCCTCGGCGGCCAGGGTCCGCGTCGGAGATGGTGCGCGCGCGGTATCGGTGGCCGAGGTGGTCGCCCCGACCGAGAGGGCGGGCGGCCTGCTGGCGCGCGACCTCGTGGTGGCGTTGGTGCGGGCCGGGGTCACGGCGACCTGCAGCAGCGCCGACAAGCCCCGCTACGGGCACCTCGGTGTCGACTCCAACCTGCCCGACACCCGCATCGCGCTGGGCGGGCCGGGTCAGAACGCGTTCACCGAGTCGGTGTTGGCCGCCGCCGATCCGGCCTACGCCCGCGAGGTCGACAAGCAGCTCGCCAAGACCGGCCAGGCCAAAGTGTGGGTGCCCGCCGCCGCGCCGTTGGCGGCCGGCTGGGTTCCCGGCGCAGACCTGCGGGATTCACGAGCGCTGCCGGTGCTGGTGATCGCCGGCCGTGACGCCGCCGATCTCGCCGCGGCGATCGCCTCGGTGGCCGATGACCTCGCCGACGCCGAAATCCTCGTGACCCAGCACGCACCGTCCGGCCTGCAACGCGTCGAACCGCGCACGGTCGCGCTGTGCAACCGCGGGGTGCCCAGTTTCGCCGTCGAGACCGACGGGACCCTGCACACCGCGCTGATGCGGTCCTGCACCGGTTGGCCGTCCGGCATCTGGATCGACGAGCCGCGGCGCACCGCACCTGACGGCTCCAACTTCCAGTTACAGCACTGGACACACGTTTTCGACTACGCGTTGGTCTGCGGCGCCGGCGACTGGCGCGACGCCGACGTCCCGGCCCGTAGCGCCGAGTTCTCCCGCCCACTGCTGGCCGTGACGGCGCCCAGGCGGCTCGGCGGCTTGCCCGCGACCGGCTCGTTGCTGCAGCTCGACCCGGCCGGCGCGGTACAACTGGGCGCGCTCAAGGCCGCCGGCAACCCGCTGGCACACGGCAGTGCCCGTCCCGTCGACCCCGGCCAGGTGGCCATCCGGCTCGTCGAAACCCGCGGCGGTGACGCCGCCGTCGTCGTGCGCTCGCCGCTGGGCACGGTGTCGGAGCTGCGTCACGCCGACCTGCTGGAGCGGCCGAGCCGGCGCAAACTCGGCACGCTGCACGGCTACCAGATCGGCACCGCGCTGGCGCGCCTCGAGCTGCCCAAGCTGCTGCACGCCGGCGACACCGCGTTGGCCCCGGAGAGTGAAAACTGCCAGCCGCTGTACGCGCGTTACTGGCTGCACAATCGCGGACCGGCGCCGCTGGGCGGGCTGCCTGCGGTCGCTCACCTGCAGCCGCACCAACTCGCCGCCGCGGCGGGCACAGACGTGGCGCTGCGCTTGACGGTGGCCAGCGACAGCAGCGATACGCCGCTGGCGGGCACCGTCACGCTGGTGTGTCCGCCAGGCTGGTCGGCCAGCCCCACCGAGTTCCCGTTCACGCTGCGCCCCGGCGAACACCTGGACGCCGACGTCGCGCTGACGATGCCGGAACGTGCTGAGCCCGGCCTGTATCCGGTGCGGGCGCAGCTGCAACTCACCGGCACCAACCTCCCGACCTCCTGGCGGCAGGTAGTCGAAGACGTGTGCGTCGTCGCGATCGATGGCGGCGACTATGACCGGCTGGTCTATCTGACCGGCGAGCCGGCCGACGTCGAGGTGGCCGCGGGCGAGTCAGCTCGGCTGGCCGTCACCGTGGGCACCGACGCGGGCGCCGAGCTGAGCATGGAGGCGCACCTGATCAGCCCCTGGGGCACCTGGGAGTGGATCGGCCCGCCGTCGCTGGGCGCGGTGCTGCCGGCCCGCGGCACTGTCGGGATCGGCTTCGACGTGACCCCGCCGGCCTGGGTGCAACCCGGCCAGTGGTGGGCGCTGATCCGGGTCGGTTGCGCCGGCCGACTGGTGTACTCGCCCGCGGTGAAGGTGACAGTGCGATGAACGTTGCAACCGTGGGCGGCGTCCCGGTGCCGGTCGACGAGGTCGATACCCGCGAAGCGCGGCTGCGTGGCGGCTCGTTGGCCGCTGCGCTGCCGATCGCCGGTACCAGTGAGGGCAGGCAGCTGCGTCGCTGGCTGACCCAGCTGATCGTGACCGAACGGGTGGTCGCCGCCGAGGCCGCTGCACGCGACGTCACCGCGCAGGATGCGCCTACCGAAGCCGAGTTGCTGCCCGACGTTACTGCGCGACTGGAGATCGGCAGCATCGCCGCCGCGGCGCTGGCCGACCCATGCGCGCGGGCGCTGTTCGCCCGCGTCACCGCCGCGGTCGACGTCAGCGACGAAGACATCGCTGCCTACCACGACCGAAACCCGTTGCGGTTCGCCGCGTCGTCCCCGGACCGCCACGGCTGGCGCGCCCCAGCGGTCACCCCTCCGCCGCTGGCGCAGGTGCGTCCGATCATCGCCGAACACCTGCGGGCCGCCGCGCGGCGACGGGCCTTCCGAGTGTGGCTCGACCAGCGTCGCGCCGAAATGGTGCGGCTGGCACCCGGCTATGAACACCCCGGCGACCCGCGTCAACCCGACAACACCCACCGGCACTGAACGCGGATGCTCACCCTGACCCTGGACATCGGCGGCACCAAGATCGCCGTCGGACTCGTCGACGACGCCGGTGAACTGGTGCATACCGCCCGCCGACCCACACCGAAAAGCCAAGGTGCAGAACAAGTGTGGGAAGTAGTTCGTCAGATGATCGGCGACGCCGGCACGATCGCCGGCGGCGCGATCCGCGCGGTGGGTATCGCCTGCGCGGGCCCCATCGACCTGGCCGCGGGCACCGTCAGCCCGATCAACATCGCCGGCTGGCGCGGCTTTCCGCTGCGGGACCGGGTCGCGGCCGCGGTGCCGGACGTGCCGGTGCGACTGGCCGGCGACGGCGTGTGCATGGCGCTCGGCGAGCACTGGCGTGGCGCCGGCCGCGGCGTCGGCTTCCTGCTCGGCATGGTCGTCTCCACCGGCGTGGGCGGTGGGCTGGTGCTCGATGGAGTGCCGTATCACGGGCGGACCGGCAATGCTGGTCACGTCGGCCACGTCGTCGTCGAACTCGACGGGCAGCCTTGCTCGTGCGGAGGCCGCGGTTGCGTCGAGACGGTCGCGGCCGGCCCGTGGATGACGCGGTGGGCGATGGCCAACGGCTGGGCTGCACCGCCCGGCGCCGACGCCGCGGTACTTGCCGGCGCAGCCGCCGCCGGGGACCCGGTGGCGCTGCAGGCGTTCCACCGTGGCGCCACCGCGCTGGCCGCGATGATCGCCTCGGTCGGCGCGGTGTGTGACCTGGATCGCGTCGTCATCGGCGGCGGAGTGGCCAAATCCGGCCGGACGCTGTTCGATCCGCTGAAAGCGGCGCTCGCCGAATACACGGGGTTGAGCTTCATCCGCGACCTGCGGGTGGTGCCGGCCGCGCTCGGCGGCGACGCCGGACTGATCGGTGCGGCAGCGCTTGTCTCATCAATCACGTGAGTCACTCGGCAGACCCATGTGCCGTTGTGCCCGCCTCTGCGCGATTTGGCCCGATGTCGTACCGGCATGCGACGGTCCGACGATGCACCACCTGCGGGGTATGGAACTGCGCTACGTCCTCACGATGCAGCTGTGCAACCACGGCCGTTCAACGATCCAGGACCTCGTCGAGGCGCTTGCTTTCCATGGGTTCGATGTCGATCGTCCCGCCGGTAAGGCGGTGTCGGACGCGCTGCGGTGGGAGCGGCGGCGCGGGAGAGTCCGCCGTCTTGCCCGCGGCGTGTACGGCCCTGGTGGCATGCCGCGCGGCACCGAGCACCGGATTCACCGACGGGTGCTCGCGCTGCGGGCCGCAGCAAATCGCTCAGAGGCGGGCACAACGACATCGCCCCCGGCAGCGACTGAGCGTTTTGGTCGATAAGGGCAGGCCACGGTATGGTGGTCGGCGATCCACCGAAGACCGTCGGTTACCGAGCAATCGGTTGAAGGTCCGGGAATTTCCCGGCGGCCCACGCAGGAGGACGAGGCACACCTTCCTCGGCATGCGCCGGCGAAATGTTCACGCCCCGACCGCTTCCTGCGTCGGGGCGTTGGTTATTTCAAGGCCGAGAACCCAAGGAGGGATGCATGGCCCAGGCTGACAAGGCCACCGCCGTTGCAGACATCGCTGAGCAGTTCAAGTCTTCGACTGCGACCGTGATCACCGATTATCGTGGCCTGTCCGTGGCCAACCTGGCCGAGTTGCGCCGGTCGCTGGCCGGTTCGGCGACCTATTCCGTCGCCAAGAACACGCTGATCAAGCGGGCCGCGTCGGAAGCCGGCATCGAAGGGCTCGACCAGCTGTTCGTCGGACCGACCGCGATCGCCTTTGTCAGCGGCGAGGCCGTTGACGTCGCGAAGGCGCTCAAGACCTTCGCCAAGGAGCACAAGGCGCTGGTCATCAAGGGCGGCTACATGGACGGTCGCGCGCTGACCGTCGCCGAAGTCGAGCGCATCGCCGACCTGGAGTCCCGCGAGGTCCTGCTCGCCAAGCTGGCCGGAGCGATGAAGGCCAACCTGTCCAAGGCGGCCGGGTTGTTCAACGCGCCGGCGTCGCAGATGGCCAGGCTGGCTGCCGCGCTGCAGGAGAAGAGAGCCACAGAAGAGCCTGCGGCCCCCGCCGAAGCTGCGGCCCCCGTCGCCGAAGCACCTGCGGCCGAGGCGGAGACAACCGAAACACCGGCGGATGCACCCGCCGAAACCACCGAATAACTCCCTACCCATCACTCAGGAAGGACCCACACCATGTCCAAGCTGTCCACCGACGAATTGCTCGACGCCTTCAAGGAACTCACCCTGCTGGAGCTCTCGGAGTTCGTGAAGAAGTTCGAGGAGACCTTTGAGGTCACTGCGGCGGCCCCGGTCGCCGTGGCCGCGGCCGGCCCCGCTGCCGGCGCCGCGCCCGCCGAGGCCGCCGAGGAGCAGTCGGAGTTCGACGTCATCCTCGAGGCCGCCGGTGACAAGAAGATCGGCGTCATCAAGGTCGTCCGCGAGATCGTGTCCGGCCTGGGCCTCAAAGAGGCCAAGGACCTGGTCGACGGCGCGCCGAAGCCGGTGCTGGAGAAGGCCCCCAAGGAAGCTGCCGAGGAGGCCAAGGCCAAGCTCGAGGCCGCTGGCGCCAGCGTCACCGTCAAGTAGTCGACGCAGCGATTACCCCCGGAGCCAGCCCGGCTCCGGGGGTTTCGTGTACTCAGCGCTGCTGGAGCGCGGCTTGCTGCGACTCTCGCACTCGTTCGGGCGTATCACCTAGCGCGACAAGAAGGTTCGTCGTCAGCGCGGCCAGC
Source organism: uncultured Actinomycetota bacterium (assembly GCA_963760095.1). Taxonomy (GTDB): domain Bacteria; phylum Actinomycetota; class Actinomycetes; order Mycobacteriales; family Mycobacteriaceae; genus Mycobacterium. Next base: position 829,397 of record CAVXBT010000001.1, read on the forward strand.
ACCGGCCCGACGGCGCTGCCCTGCGCGCCGTAGTAGCCCGCGAGCTCGAGCATGACGAAGCCGTGCACCGACGCCCAGAACTGCGCGGCGGTCGCCACCACGGTGGCATCGTCAGGAGGCGCAGCCCCTGAAAACCCCGCGATCCGCCCGGCCAGCATGCAGCGGTGCACACCACGCACGACGTGGGCGAAGCTGGGGTAGTGGTTGTTGATCTCGGCCACGGTCAACGTAAGCACGTCGTGCGCCGGCGCGTTGATGCCGTGCGCGCTGGTGCTGCCGAACATCAACCGGTACATGTGCGGACGCTCGATCGCGTAGCGCCGGTAAGCGATCCCGGTGGCGACCAGATCAGCGACCGGGTCGGACGTCGACGGCATCGTCATCGCGGCGTCGAACTCGCGTAGCCCCTCCTCGGCGACCGCGGCGATCAATCCGGGCATGCCGCCGAAATAGGTGTAGACCGCCATCGTCGATGTCCCCGCGGCGCTGGCGATCTTGCGAGTTTGCAACCCGTCGGGACCGTCCTGGTTGAGGATGTCCACCGCAACGTGCAGCAACTCGTCACGCACGTTGCGGTCCGTCTGAGAAGTCATCGTTGCATCTTGACACAGCGCGCGCCCAACCGGTATAACTATGCAATAACATTGTTATTCCAGCTAGGAGAGCAAGACGATGACTTCTGTTACCGCCACTCAAGCGAACCCGTACCTCGATGACTTTCTGGCGCCGGTCCACGCCGAGGTGACCGCGACCGACCTCTCGGTGACCGGGCACATCCCCGAGTTCCTCGACGGGCGCTACCTGCGTAACGGACCCAACCCCGTCGCAGAGGTCGACCCCGCCACCTATCACTGGTTCACCGGTGACGGCATGGTGCACGGCGTCGCGCTGCAGGACGGCAAAGCCGGCTGGTACCGCAACCGCTGGGTCCGTACCGCGGGTGTGCGGACGGCGTTGGGCGAACCGCCGACGGCCACCCGGAACCTGCGTGCCGGACTGCAGTCGCTGGGCGCCAACACCAACGTGCTGGCCCACGCCGGAAAGACGCTGGCCCTCGTCGAAGGGGGCGTCGCCAACTACGAGCTCACCGACGAGCTCGACACCGTGGGTCCGTGCGATTTCGACGGGACCCTGGCCGGGGGCTATACCGCTCATCCGCATCGTGACCCGCACACCGGCGAACTGCACGCGGTGTCCTATTCCTTTGCACGCGGTCGAACGGTGCAGTACTCGGTGATCGACACGCACGGCCACGCTCGGCGCACGGTCGACATCGAGGTGTCGGGATCGCCGATGATGCACGACTTCTCGCTGACCGATAAATACGTGGTGCTCTACGACCTGCCGGTGACACTCGACCCGATGCAGGTTCTGCCGAAAAAGATGCCGCATTGGATGCAACACCCGGCCCGGTTGGTGGCGCAGTCCCTGGTTGGGCAGGTACGGGTGCCGGGCCCGATCGCGGCGATGCTCAACCGCAACGAGCGGCCGGCCTACCAGCTGCCGTACGCCTGGAATGCGCGCTACCCGGCGCGCATCGGGGTCATGCCCCGCGACGGCGACAACAGTGATGTGCGGTGGTTCGACATCGAGCCCTGCTACGTCTACCACCCGCTCAACGCCTACTCCGAGATGCGCGGCGACCACGAGGTCCTGGTGCTCGACGTGGTGCGCTACGACCGGATGTTCGACCGCGACCGGCGTGGCCCCGGCGGCGTCACCCCCAAGTTGGACCGCTGGACGATCGACCTGACAACTGGCGCGGTGGCCAGCGAACGCCGCGACGACCGCTCCCAGGAGTTCCCCCGGATCAACGAGACGTTGTTGGGCAGCCGGCACCGTTTCGGCTACACAGTGGGCATCGACGGCGGCTTCGTCGACTCAGGCAGAACGAAAATGTCAACATCGCTGTACAAGCACGACTACGCGACCGGATCGAGCACGGTCGCCCCGCTGGACCCCGAGCTGCTGATCGGCGAAATGTCCTTCGTGCCGCGTCCCCGCGGCGGCTCGGCCCTGGCCGAGGACGACGGAATCCTGATCGGCTACGGCTATCACCGCGGAAGCGAGGAGGGCCAGCTGGTGTTGCTCGACGCGCAAACGTGCGAATCAGTTGCTACGGTTCATCTGCCGCAGCGCGTTCCGATGGGATTTCACGGCAATTGGTCGCCGCGGAACTGATCGAATGGCCGTCAACGTCCAATTTTCGGCGATGGTTGCAGTAGCCCACTACTGATCTAGCTGTGCGCTACAGTGACTCAAGCCACAAGCTGGGCTTGGGCTGAATTGAGCAACATCGGCGGGAGGATTTCGCATGGGTATCGGTATCCAAGTTGAGGGGCTGACGAAGTCCTTCGGTGCCCAGCGAATCTGGGAAGACGTCACGATGGACATCCCGGAGGGCGAGGTCAGCGTCCTGCTGGGGCCGTCGGGTACGGGTAAATCGGTGTTCTTGAAGTCGCTGATCGGCCTGCTGCGCCCCGAGCGCGGATCGATCATCGTCGACGGCACCGACATCACCGAGTGCTCGGCCAAAGAGCTCTACGACATCCGCACCCTGTTCGGCGTGATGTTCCAGGACGGCGCGCTGTTCGGCTCGATGAGCCTTTATGACAACACCGCGTTCCCGTTGCGTGAGCACACCAAGAAGAAGGAAGGCGAGATCCGTGACGTCGTCATGGAGAAGCTGGAGTTGGTGGGTCTTGGCGGCGATGAGAAGAAGTTCCCCGGTGAGATCTCTGGTGGTATGCGCAAGCGCGCCGGGCTGGCCCGGTCGCTGGTGCTCGACCCGAAGATCATCCTCTGTGACGAGCCCGACTCGGGTCTGGACCCGGTCCGTACGGCGTATTTGAGCCAGCTGCTCATCGACATCAACGCTCAGATCGACTGCACGATCTTGATCGTGACGCACAACATCAACATCGCCCGCACGGTGCCGGACAACATGGGCATGCTGTTCCGCCGCAAGCTGGTCATGTTCGGTCCCCGCGAGGTGTTGCTGACCAGCGACGAGCCGGTGGTGCGGCAGTTCCTCAACGGTCGCCGGATCGGGCCGATCGGTATGTCGGAGGAAAAGGACGAGGCCACGATGGCCGAGGAGCAGGCGCACCTGGAGGCCGGTCACGTCGACGGCGGTGTCGAGGAGGTCGAGGGTGTGCCCCCGCAGATCCTCGCCACTCCCGGGATGCCTGAGCGCAAGGCGGTGGCCCGCCGGCAGGCCCGCGTCCGGGAGAACCTGCACCTGCTGCCCAAGGACGCCCAGGAAGCAATCCTCGAGTCGTTGGACGCCGACAACGGCAGCAAGTCCACGCGCGCCTACGACGACCGCGCGCGGCACCGCGACGACGAGACCGACACCGCATCGATCCCCACCCAGCGCAGCGGGTACTGAGGCACGGCCCCGGACGCGACCGGCTCATGGGTTTTGTGCCGGCCCGCTGTGCCCGGCTCCGCCGCGCTTGCGACCGTCACGGAAGGAGAGTTGTTCCACAAACTCGGCGCGTCACCTCTTGACGGAAGCGCCTCGAAGGGTCACTCTGTTGGGCAGAATGTGTGCACGGGAAGTTCGACTCGCCAGCCAGCGCCGATACCCCCGAGCACGGTAGTTGAGGAATGCGCCGTCCTGCGCTATTGTTGGACGTTGCGCTGGCTGCCTCCTGCCCACCTCACCCGCCACATGACACCGTGGTCCTAGCCTGAGCTTTCTCTGGTTCAGCGATCTAGCTGTGTGCGTGAGATTTGGACAGTTGTTCGCCAGCCGAACCGACACAGTTATAGCGGCGAACAGGTCCGGTGCCGTCCGGGTCGTTAGTCGCGCTAGGTGCTGGAAGGACGCATCTTGGCAGTCTCGCGCCAGAGCAAGAAAACCCCTCAACGTTCAACCTCCTCCAACAGCTCCGTACCTGGGGCGCCCGACCGCATCTCGTTCGCCAAGCTGCGCGAACCGCTAGAGGTTCCGGGCTTGTTGGACGTGCAGACCGACTCGTTCGAGTGGCTGATAGGTGCGCCTCGCTGGCGCGAAGCAGCCGCAGCGCGTGGGGCGAGCACCGGAGTGGCCAACCCGGTGGGTGGCCTCGAAGAGGTGCTGTATGAGTTGTCGCCGATCGAGGACTTTTCGGGTTCGATGTCGCTGTCCTTCTCCGACCCCCGCTTTGACGAGGTCAAGGCCCCGGTCGACGAGTGCAAAGACAAGGACATGACGTACGCGGCTCCGCTGTTCGTCACCGCGGAGTTCATCAACAACAACACCGGCGAGATCAAGAGCCAGACGGTGTTCATGGGTGACTTCCCGATGATGACCGAGAAGGGCACTTTCATCATCAACGGCACCGAGCGCGTGGTGGTCAGCCAGCTGGTCCGCTCGCCCGGTGTGTACTTCGACGGGACCATCGACAAGTCCACCGAGAAGCTGCTGCACAGCGTCAAGGTGATCCCGAGCCGCGGTGCGTGGCTGGAGTTCGACATCGACAAGCGCGACACCGTCGGTGTGCGCATCGACCGCAAACGTCGCCAGGCCGTGACCGTCTTCCTCAAGGCGTTGGGCTGGAGCAACGAGCAGATCCGGGAGCGGTTCGGCTTCTCCGAGATCATGATGCAGACGCTCGAGCGTGACCCCACCTCGGGCACCGACGAGGCGCTGCTGGAGATCTACCGCCGGTTGCGTCCGGGCGAGCCGCCGACCAAGGAGTCGGCGCAGACCCTGCTGGAGAACCTGTTCTTCAAGGAGAAGCGTTACGACCTGGCCCGCGTTGGTCGCTACAAGATCAACAAGAAGCTGGGCCTGAGTGCCAGGCCGACCGAGACGACCTCGACGACGCTGACCGAGGACGACGTCGTCGCCACTGTCGAGTACCTGGTGCGCCTGCACGAGGGCCAAACTTCGATGACCGTCCCCGGCGGCGTCGAGGTGCCGGTGGAAACCGACGACATCGACCACTTCGGCAACCGTCGTCTGCGTACGGTCGGCGAGTTGATCCAGAACCAGATCCGGGTCGGTATGTCCCGGATGGAGCGGGTGGTCCGTGAGCGGATGACCACGCAGGACGTCGAGGCGATCACGCCGCAGACGCTGATCAACATCCGGCCGGTGGTCGCCGCGATCAAGGAGTTCTTCGGCACCAGCCAGCTCTCGCAGTTCATGGACCAGAACAACCCGCTGTCGGGTCTGACCCACAAGCGCCGCCTGTCGGCGCTGGGCCCCGGTGGTCTGTCCCGTGAGCGCGCCGGGCTGGAGGTCCGCGACGTGCACCCCAGCCACTACGGCCGGATGTGTCCGATCGAGACTCCGGAGGGCCCGAACATCGGCCTCATCGGTTCGCTGTCGGTGTACGCGCGGGTCAACCCGTTCGGCTTCATCGAGACGCCGTACCGCAAGGTGGCCGACGGTGTGGTCACCGACGAGATCGAGTATCTGACCGCCGACGAGGAAGACCGCCACGTCGTCGCGCAGGCCAACTCGCCGATCGACGACAGCGGCCGGTTCACCGAGGCCCGAGTGCTGGTCCGCCGAAAGGGCGGCGAGGTCGAGAACGTGTCCTCGTCCGAGGTGGACTACATGGACGTCTCACCGCGCCAGATGGTGTCGGTGGCCACCGCCATGATCCCGTTCCTCGAGCACGACGACGCCAACCGCGCCCTGATGGGTGCCAACATGCAGCGCCAGGCGGTTCCGCTGGTTCGCAATGAGGCACCGCTGGTGGGCACCGGGATGGAGTTGCGCGCCGCCATCGACGCCGGCGACGTCGTCGTTGCCGAGAAGGCCGGGGTGATCGAGGAGGTCTCCGCCGACTACATCACCGTGATGGCCGACGACGGCACCCGGCACACCTACCGGATGCGTAAGTTCGCCCGCTCCAACCACGGCACCTGCGCCAACCAGCGTCCGATCGTGGACGCCGGTGAGCGGGTCGAGACCGGCCAGGTGATCGCCGACGGGCCATGCACCGACAACGGTGAGATGGCGCTGGGCAAGAACCTGCTGGTGGCGATCATGCCTTGGGAAGGCCACAACTACGAGGACGCGATCATCCTGTCCAGCCGCCTGGTTGAGGAGGACGTGCTCACCTCGATTCACATCGAGGAGCACGAGATCGACGCCCGCGACACCAAGCTGGGCGCCGAGGAGATCACCCGGGACATCCCGAACGTCTCCGATGAGGTGCTGGCCGACCTTGACGAGCGCGGCATCGTCCGCATCGGCGCCGAGGTCCGCGACGGCGACATCCTGGTCGGCAAGGTCACCCCGAAGGGGGAGACCGAGTTGACCCCGGAGGAGCGGCTGCTGCGGGCGATCTTCGGTGAGAAGGCCCGCGAGGTCCGCGACACCTCTCTGAAGGTGCCGCACGGCGAGTCCGGCAAGGTGATCGGTATCCGGGTGTTCTCCCGCGAGGACGACGACGAGCTGCCCGCCGGTGTCAACGAGCTGGTCCGCGTCTACGTCGCCCAGAAGCGCAAGATCTCCGACGGCGACAAGCTGGCCGGCCGACACGGCAACAAGGGCGTGATCGGCAAGATCCTCGCCGTCGAGGACATGCCGTTCTTGCCGGACGGCACCGCGGTGGACATCATCTTGAACACCCACGGTGTGCCGCGACGGATGAACATCGGCCAGATCCTGGAGACCCACCTGGGGTGGTGTGCTCACAGCGGGTGGAAGGTCGACGTCGCCGGCGGTGTTCCGGGCTGGGCCGAGAACTTGCCCGAGGATCTGCTGGACGCCGGGCCGAACAACATTGTGGCAACCCCGGTGTTCGATGGCGCCAAGGAAGAGGAGCTGACGGGCCTGCTGGCCTCGACGCTGCCCAACCGCGACGGCAACGTGCTGGTCAACAAGGACGGCAAGGCGGTGCTGTTCGACGGCCGCAGCGGCGAGCCGTTCCCGTACCCGGTGACGGTTGGCTTCATGTACATCATGAAGCTTCACCACTTGGTGGACGACAAGATCCACGCCCGGTCCACCGGCCCGTACTCGATGATCACCCAGCAGCCGCTGGGCGGTAAGGCGCAGTTCGGTGGTCAGCGGTTCGGCGAGATGGAGTGCTGGGCCATGCAGGCCTACGGAGCCGCGTACACGCTGCAGGAGCTGTTGACCATCAAGTCCGACGACACTGTCGGCCGGGTCAAGGTGTACGAGGCGATCGTCAAGGGCGAGAACATTCCCGAGCCGGGCATCCCCGAGTCGTTCAAGGTGCTGCTCAAGGAGCTGCAGTCGCTATGCCTCAACGTCGAGGTGCTCTCCAGCGACGGCGCTGCCATCGAGATGCGCGACGGAGACGACGAGGATCTGGAACGCGCAGCGGCGAACCTGGGAATCAACTTGTCCCGCAACGAATCTGCGTCTGTCGAGGACCTTGCCTAATTAATGATGAGCGCTTGCGCGAAGAACCAACGATCCAGCTAATCCCGAAAAGGGGAAAGGGAGTTACGTGTTAGACGTCAACTTCTTCGATGAACTCCGCATCGGCCTTGCCACCGCGGAGGACATCCGCAATTGGTCTTATGGCGAGGTCAAAAAGCCGGAGACGATCAACTACCGCACGCTGAAGCCTGAGAAGGACGGCCTGTTCTGCGAGAAGATCTTCGGACCCACTCGCGACTGGGAGTGCTACTGCGGTAAGTACAAGCGCGTGCGCTTCAAGGGCATCATCTGTGAGCGCTGTGGCGTCGAGGTGACCCGTGCCAAGGTGCGCCGCGAGCGGATGGGCCACATCGAGCTGGCCGCGCCGGTCACCCACATCTGGTACTTCAAGGGTGTGCCGTCACGGTTGGGGTACCTGCTCGACCTGGCACCCAAGGACCTCGAGAAGATCATCTACTTCGCCGCCTACGTCATCACCGCGGTCGACGACGAGATGCGGCACAACGAGCTGTCCACGCTCGAGGCTGAGATGGTGGTTGAGCGCAAGGCGGTCGAGGACCAGCGCGACGCCGACCTGGAGGCCCGCGCGCAGAAGCTGGAAGCCGACCTGGCCGAACTGGAGGCCGAGGGTGCGAAAGCCGATGCGCGCCGCAAGGTTCGCGACGGCGGCGAGCGTGAGATGCGTCAGCTCCGTGACCGGGCACAGCGCGAGCTGGACCGGCTGGAGGACATCTGGACCACCTTCACCAAGCTGGCTCCCAAGCAGCTCATCGTCGACGAGAACCTCTACCGCGAGATCGTCGACCGCTACGGCGAGTACTTCACCGGCGCCATGGGCGCGGAGTCGATCCAGAAGCTCATCGAGAACTTCGACATCGACGCCGAGGCTGAGATACTGCGCGACGTCATCCGAAACGGCAAGGGACAGAAGAAGCTTCGTGCGTTGAAGCGGCTGAAGGTGGTTGCGGCCTTCGCGACAAACCGCAACTCGCCGATGGGCATGGTGCTCGACGCGGTCCCGGTGATCCCGCCGGAACTGCGGCCGATGGTGCAGCTCGACGGTGGCCGGTTCGCGACCAGTGACCTCAACGACCTCTACCGCCGGGTGATCAACCGCAACAACCGACTCAAGAGGCTGATCGACCTCGGTGCGCCCGAGATCATCGTCAACAACGAGAAGCGGATGCTGCAGGAGTCGGTCGACGCGCTGTTCGACAATGGCCGTCGCGGCCGTCCGGTCACCGGGCCGGGCAACCGTCCGCTGAAGTCGCTGTCGGATCTGCTCAAAGGTAAGCAGGGCCGGTTCCGGCAGAACCTGCTCGGCAAGCGTGTCGACTACTCGGGCCGTTCGGTCATCGTGGTCGGCCCGCAGCTCAAGCTGCACCAGTGTGGTCTGCCCAAGCTGATGGCCCTCGAGTTGTTCAAGCCCTTCGTGATGAAGCGGCTCGTCGACCTCAACCACGCGCAGAACATCAAGAGCGCCAAGCGAATGGTCGAGCGTCAGCGTCCGCAGGTGTGGGACGTGCTCGAAGAGGTGATTGCCGAGCACCCGGTGCTGCTGAACCGTGCACCGACCCTGCACCGGTTGGGCATCCAGGCTTTCGAACCGCAACTGGTCGAAGGCAAGGCCATTCAGCTGCACCCGTTGGTGTGTGAGGCGTTCAACGCCGACTTCGACGGTGACCAGATGGCCGTGCACCTGCCGCTGAGCGCCGAGGCGCAGGCCGAGGCCCGCATCCTGATGCTGTCGAGCAACAACATCCTGTCGCCGGCTTCGGGCCGCCCGCTGGCCATGCCGCGACTCGACATGGTCACCGGGCTGTACTTCCTGACCACCGAGATCGACGGTGACACCGGTCAATACCGGCCGGCCGCCAAGGATCGCCCGGAGTCCGGCGTGTACGCCTCGCCGGCCGAAGCGATCATGGCGATGGACCGTGGTGTTCTGAGTGTGCGCGCCAAGATCAAGGTGCGACTCACCCAGCTGCGCCCACCGGCCGAGCTGGAGACCAAGCTGTTCGGCCAAAACGGTTGGCGGCCAGGCGAGTCCTGGATCGCTGAAACCACGCTGGGCCGGGTGATCTTCAACGAGCTGCTGCCTGTCGGGTACGCATTCGTGAACAAGCAGATGCACAAAAAGGTGCAGGCCGCGATCATCAACGACCTGGCCGAGCGCTACCCGATGATCGTGGTCGCCCAGACCGTCGACAAGCTCAAGGACGCCGGTTTCTACTGGGCCACCCGCTCGGGTGTCACGGTTTCGATGGCCGACGTGCTGGTGCCGCCGGGCAAACAGGAAATCCTCGACGCCTACGAGGAGCGCGCCGACAAGGTCGAAAAGCAGTTCCAGCGTGGTGCTTTGAACCACGACGAGCGCAACGAGGCGCTGGTGGAGATCTGGAAGGAAGCCACCGACGAGGTCGGCGAGGCGCTGCGCGAGCACTACCCCGCCGACAACCCGATCATCACGATCGTCGATTCGGGTGCCACCGGTAACTTCACTCAGACCCGGACGCTGGCCGGCATGAAGGGTCTGGTGACCAACCCGAAGGGTGAGTTCATCCCGCGGCCGATCAAGTCGTCCTTCCGTGAAGGCCTGACGGTGTTGGAGTACTTCATCAACACCCACGGCGCGCGGAAGGGCTTGGCGGACACCGCATTGCGGACGGCCGACTCGGGATACCTGACCCGTCGTCTGGTCGACGTGAGCCAGGATGTCATCGTCCGCGAGGCGGATTGTGGCACCGAGCGCGGCATCCTCGTCGAGCTGGCCGAGCGTCAGCCCGACGGCACGCTGATCCGTGACCCGTTCATCGAAACCTCGGCGTACGCCCGCACTTTGGGCACCGACGCGGTCGACAGTGACGGCAACGTCGTGGTCGCCCGCGGTCACGATCTCGGCGACCCGTCGATCGATGCCCTGCTTGCGGCGGGCATCACGCAGATCAAGGTGCGTTCGGTGCTGACCTGCACCACCGGTACCGGGGTGTGCGCGACCTGCTACGGGCGGTCGATGGCCACCGGCAAGCTGGTCGACATCGGTGAGGCCGTCGGTATCGTGGCGGCCCAGTCCATCGGTGAGCCGGGCACGCAGCTGACCATGCGCACCTTCCACCAGGGTGGTGTCGGTGAGGACATCACCGGTGGTCTGCCCCGCGTGCAGGAGCTGTTCGAGGCCCGGGTGCCGCGCGGTAAGGCGCCGATCGCCGACGTCACCGGGCGGGTGCGTATGGAGGAGGGCGAGCGCTTCTACAAGATCACCATCGTCCCTGACGACGGTGGCGAGGAAGTGGTCTACGACAAGCTCTCCAAGCGGCAACGGCTGCGGGTGTTCAAGCATGAGGACGGTACGGAGCGGCTGCTCGCCGACGGCGACCACGTCGAGGTGGGCCAGCAGCTGATGGAAGGCTCCGCCGACCCCCACGAGGTGCTGCGCGTGCAGGGCCCCCGCCAGGTGCAGATCCACCTCGTCCGGGAGACCCAGGAGGTCTACCGCGCTCAGGGTGTTTCGATCCACGACAAGCACATCGAGGTGATCGTTCGGCAGATGCTGCGCCGGGTCACCATCATCGACTCGGGCGCAACGGAGTTCCTGCCCGGCTCGCTGATCGACCGCGCGGAGTTCGAGGCTTCGAACCGTCGGGTGGTGGCCGAGGGCGGCGAGCCCGCGGCTGGCCGTCCGGTGCTGATGGGTATCACCAAGGCGTCGCTGGCCACCGATTCGTGGCTGAGCGCGGCGTCGTTCCAGGAGACCACGCGTGTGCTGACCGATGCGGCGATCAACTGCCGTAGCGACAAGCTGCAGGGTCTGAAGGAGAACGTGATCATCGGAAAGCTGATCCCGGCGGGTACCGGTATCAACCGGTACCGCAACATCCAGGTGCAGCCCACCGAGGAGGCCCGCGCTGCGGCGTACACGATCCCGTCCTATGAGGATCAGTACTACAGCCCGGACTTCGGCCAGGCCACCGGAGCCGCGGTTCCGCTGGACGACTACGGCTACTCCGACTACCGGTAACACCAACCGTTAGCTCCCCGCTATCGGCGTACACGAAGAAGCCCCGGGTTCGCCCGGGGCTTCTTCGTGGGCCGGAGTCATCGTGGCGTCGAGCCTGCTGCCAGCCGCGGGATGAGCATCGATGCACGGGACGCGGAGTGCTGCCGGTGGCTTGATTCTCGGCGAACTTTCGCGTGTGCTCCTGAGTGGACGATTAAGAGCGTCGCGGTTCTGCTGGCGCATGGTCGTATCGAGGAGGTGACAAGCGATGGCCGAACCCGGCGTTTCTGTGCCAGCAGAGGAGTCGCTGATTTACCAGGGCGATGTGTTCATCAATTTCCGCAACCACACCTATCAGTGGGTCAGCATAAAACTATTCGAGCTGCCGACCGACGCCGATGACAATGAAGTGTTGTCATTGTTGACGCGCCACGTTCGCTACCGCGACAGCTACAACGGCACAGGCGATAAGGACATGAAAACTATTCACGGCCCGTACCACCTAAGCGCCATAACACCGGAGTCCTTTTTCTCGGCGTCGGCCGGCGATATTGAACCGCTGATCCGCACGTGGGCCGAATACGCAGCACCGCTTCCTGATCGCTGCCGCACGGAGATGGAACGCGAGCTTTATCCGCGGATCCGCAATGCCACCAGTTCCTACCAACTTGTCGACCTCCGTGAGACTGCCCAGCAAGACGAGGGATGGGGCACATCCGTGGGCTCAGTCACAGGTTTCTTTGAATTGGTCTTGGTGAATCGCCACGCGAGAAGCGTGGCGTTGGTGGTTGCCAGCGACGACTAACGGGCGTGATGCTCGCACATTAGTGCATTGATAAAGCCTTGATACACCTCGTCGCTCAGATGAGTGATGTTCTCCGCCAACTGTTCTCGACGCGCGGAATCGATCAAGATGGTGTGCACCGTAAGCCGACTCGCATGGCGCTGCTCGGAGCCGGCGACGTAGTGGCTCTGCTGGATCCACACGCTCCGGTCACTAAGGAGAGCCGTGCCACTGCTGCGCACCGCCGCCGTCCACTGGATCAGAGGGACGGGCAGTACTTTGACGGCGATGTCCCTGGAATCAAGCCCGCGTAGCGCGCCGTCGGCGTTGCGATACACGTCGTAGAAGGTGGGCCAGCCAGTAAAGCCGATGACGTTGATCGTGTCGGCGGCTTGCCATTCGCCGTTACCGAGGGGGCCAAAAACCGCCATCCGCGCTAGCACCTGTTCAGGAGTCTCGGGAAGCCTAAGCAGCTGCCAGTTCGTCGGAATGCTCAACTGCGTCAGCCATTGCGGCGCCGCGTCGCCCGATAGGGCGACGACATCGTCGATGTCTTCGTCTTCGTAGAGCACGTCGACAAGTGACGACGATGGCAAGGACCGCCAGCGCGGCGACGGAGACGATGTACTCATGGCAAGGCCGCCCCACCGCTTTGCCCGGCGGCGCGCTCGGCGGCCGAACCGCCCGTCGAGCGGTCTACGACTGAACCTTCTTCATGTACATCGAAGCCGGCGGACTGCGCATCCTCTAACGCATAAAGTAGACGGGAGCTAGCCGCGTAAAGATCCGCGGCGCCGCTGCGGGCGACTTTGGCCGCTGTTTGCAGCTGATCGGCTGCCGCGCTGGCGGCAATCATGTCGGAGTGTGTGGCGGTGCGCAGCGCGTCGGCGGCGTTACCTTGCCAGTCGACGAAAGACGCGTCTTGCCAGACCTGGTTGGCCAGCCCGTAGTTGCGCTCGGCGACAGCTTCCCAATGCTCGGCCGCGTCTGTGAGATGTTCAGTGGGCCAATCCAGCAGCTGCGAAAGGCTGGGAGGGGTTGCGACCGCCGACATCGCTACACGACAGTGGGTGGATTGGTCACAGCAGCTAGCTCGCTCACAGAGCGAAAGTCATCGTCGATGTACTGGCTATTGGCATCAGTGACATGCTGTACTCGCATATCTACTCGAGTAGCCAGGTCCGCGGTAAATACTGCGACGTCTGCGTGGGCGGCATTTACCGCAGCTGCGCTGGGCTGCGACGACAAGCCGAGCCCCGTCGTCGGGGCCGCCGTCTCGGTTAGATCGCCAGCCGCAGCGCCCCAGTTGGTGGCAATCGCTTGCAGAGCAGCGGTATCCACACGCAGTCGCGGCATGGGCAGGAGTTTAGTCGGACTGGCCCGAAGTGAAAGTCAGTCAGATTAGCCGCACGGACGGTGCTGTTTGTGCCGCGGTCCTCGTCCGCCGCACGAGCCACTAGGAATCGGGGCGTCCGTTGTGCCCGCCTCACAGCGACAACTCGCTTACCCAATGTGCGCGGCGCGTGCATTGTCGCTGTGAGGCGGGCAAAACGTCGCATGCTCCCAATCCTGTGGCGCATGCGAATCCGTAATGCTGGCGTCGGCCCACCTCACTAGACTCGGGAAAATGCTCATCGGTTCACATGTCAGTCCGCAGGATCCGCTGGCCGCAGCGCAGGCCGAGAACGCCGACGTCGTCCAGATCTTCCTCGGCAACCCGCAGAGCTGGAAGGCGCCCAAACCGCGCGACGACGCCGCACAACTCAGGGCCGCGACCCTGCCGATCTACGTGCACGCCCCCTACCTGATCAACGTCGCATCGGCGAACAACCGGGTGCGCATCCCGTCGCGCAAGATCTTGCAGGACACCTGCGACGCGGCGGCCCAGATCGGCGCCGCCGCGGTCATCGTGCACGGCGGACACGTCGCCGAAGACAACGATCTCGACGAAGGTTTCAACCGCTGGCGCAAGGCGCTCGACCAATTGCAGTCCGACGTTCCGGTCTACCTGGAGAACACCGCCGGCGGCGACCACGCCATGGCCCGCCATTTCGACATCATTGGTCGGCTGTGGGATCACATCGGCGACACCGGCATCGGCTTCTGCCTCGACACCTGCCACGCCTGGGCCGCCGGCGAAGCGCTGATCGACGCCGTCGACCGCGTCAAGGGCATCACCGGCCGCATCGACTTGGTGCACTGCAACGACTCCAAGGATTCGGCAGGCTCCGGCCGCGACCGGCACGCCAATTTCGGTACCGGGCAGATCGATCCCGAGTTGCTGGTGGCTGTGGTCACGGCCGCAGACGCGCCGGTGATCTGCGAGACGGCCGACGAGGGTCGCAAAGACGACATCGCGTTTTTGCGGGAGAAGACGAGCGGCTGACATGCTTCGTCGAGTCGCGATGCTGCTGAGCGTCGTCGTGGTCGTCGCGGCTTGTGCGGTCTGGCATCCCAGGCCACCATCGGGATTCGTGGACGGCACCAGTATCCACACCGTCAACGTCGGCGGACGCGACCGGATTTATCGGCTCCACAAGCCGTCGGGACTACCCGCGTCGGTGGGGCTGGTCGTCGTGCTGCACGGCGGCTTCGGCAGCGCTGAGCAGGCCGAAAGATCTTACCGCTGGGACAAATTGGCCGATTCGGAGAAATTCGTCGTCGCCTATCCCGATGGTGTCAACCGGGCCTGGAATGTCAACGGCGGAGGCTGCTGCGGCAAGCCCGCCCGCGAGCACGTCGACGACGTCGCATTCGTCAGCGCAGCCATCGCTGATGTGGTCAAGAATGTCGGCGTCAACGCCGCTCGCGTGTACGCCACCGGCATGAGTAACGGCGGCATGATGTCCTACACACTGGCCTGCGACACCACGCTTTTCGCCGCGATCGGCCCGGTTTCCGGTACGCAGGTCGACCCGTGCCGGTCACCGCATCCGACGTCGGTGATGGCGATTCACGGCACCGCGGATCCGCTGATTCCCTACGGTGGCGGTCCCGGCCGGGGCTTCGCGCACATCGACGGCCCGCCGGTGCCGGAGTTGAATGCGTTCTGGCGCAGCGTCGATCAATGCCAAACGCCTGCCACCACGAGCAGTGGTTCGGTGACCACCTCGACGGCCGGGTGCGCCGACAATCGCAGCGTGGTGCTGATCACCATCGACGGCGGCGGGCACCACTGGCCCGACTTCGCCACCGCAAAGCTATGGAAGTTCTTTGCCGCGCACCCACGCTGAGCATTACACGTCTTGTGCGGTTGTAGAAAAAATGTAACAGTGGTGGCATGTCAGATACTCATGTCGTCATCAACCAGGTGCCGCCGTTGGAGGAGCACAACCCGGCATCGTCCCCGGTACTCGTCGAGGCTCTGATCCGCGAAGGCGGGCAGTGGGGCTTGGACGACGTGACCGCGGTCGGCGCCATTTCCGGTTCCAGGCAGACGCAACGCTGGGGTGAGCTGGCCAACCGCAACCGCCCCGTCCTGCGCACCCACGACCGCTATGGGCACCGCGTCGATGAGGTTGAGTACGACCCGGCTTACCACGAGCTGATGCGGGTCGCGATCGATCACGGCCTGCACGCCGCGCCGTGGGCCGACGACCGGCCGAGCGCGCACGTGGTCCGCGCGGCAAAGACCAGCGTGTGGACCGCCGAGCCGGGCCACATGTGTCCGATCTCCATGACCTACGCCGTCGTTCCGGCGCTGCGGTTCAACCCCGAACTCGCCGCCATCTACGAGCCCCTGCTGACCAGCCGCGAATACGATCCGGAGCTCAAGCTCGCCACCACCAAGCCCGGCATCACCGCGGGCATGTCGATGACCGAAAAGCAGGGCGGCTCCGACGTGCGCGCCGGCTCCACCCAGGCCACCCCCAACGCCGACGGCACCTACAGCCTGACCGGACACAAGTGGTTCACGTCGGCGCCGATGTGCGACATCTTCCTGGTGCTTGCGCAGGCTCCGGGCGGACTGTCCTGCTTCTTCCTGCCCCGGGTGCTGCCCGACGGCAGTCGCAACCGGATGCTGCTGCAACGGCTCAAGGACAAACTCGGCAACAACGCCAACGCATCCAGTGAGGTCGAGTACGACGGCGCCACCGCGTGGCTGGTCGGCGAGGAGGGCCGCGGCGTTCCGACCATCATCGAGATGGTCAACCTGACCAGGCTGGACTGCACGCTGGGCAGCGCGACCAGCATGCGCACCGGGCTAATTCACGCCGTTAACCATGCCCAGCACCGCAAGGCATTTGGCGCGTATCTGATCGACCAGCCGCTGATGCGCAACGTGATAGCCGACCTGGCCGTCGAGGCCGAGGCGGCCACCATGGTCGCGATGCGGATGGCCGGCGCCACCGACGCCGTCGTGCGCGGCGATGAGACCGAGGCGCTGTTTCGCCGGATCGCCTTGGCGGCCAGCAAGTACTGGGTGTGCAAGCGCGCCACCCCGCATGCGGCCGAGGCCCTGGAATGCCTGGGCGGCAATGGCTATGTCGAGGAGTCCGGGATGCCGCGGCTGTACCGGGAGGCGCCGCTGATGGGTATCTGGGAAGGCTCCGGCAATGTCAGCGCGCTGGATACGTTGCGCGCCATGGCAACTCGTCCGGAGTGCATCCAGGTGTTGTTCGATGAGCTGGCCAAGAGCACGGGTCAAGACGCCCGGTTGGACGGTCACGTCGAGCGACTGCGCCCCCAGCTTGCTGATCTGGACGCCATTCAGTACCGGGCCCGCAAGGTCGCCGAGGACATCTGCCTGGCGTTGCAAGGCTCTTTGCTAGTGCGGCACGGGCATCCGGCCGTCGCCGAAGCGTTCCTGGCCACCCGACTCGACCGGCAGTGGGGCGGCGCTTTTGGAACCATGCCCGCCGGGCTGGATCTCGCGCCGATCCTCGAGCGGGCAATGATCAAGGGATGACGCGCGCCGACGAGAAATCAATGGGTAGCGATGGTGTGGGGGCACCACCCGCTTGCGGGGGCGAGTGGCGCTCATGACGCACGCGATCCGACCGGTCGACTTCGACAACTTGAAGACGATGACCTATGAGGTCACCGATAGGGTTGCGCGAATCACCTTCAATCGCCCCGACAAGGGCAACGCGATCATCGCGGACACGCCATTGGAACTCTCGGCGCTGGTGGAACGGGCCGATCTGGACCCCGCTGTGCACGTCATCCTGGTCTCGGGCCGCGGTGAAGGTTTCTGCGCGGGTTTCGATCTGAGTGCCTACGCCGACCGCACCGGTTCGGCCGGCGGCACCGACGCCTACCACGGCACCTCGCTGGACGGTAAAACCCAGGCGATCAACCACTTACCGAATCAGCCGTGGGACCCGATGATCGACTACCAGATGATGAGCCGCTTCGTGCGTGGCTTCTCGAGCTTGATGCACGCGGACAAGCCGACGGTGGTCAAGATCCACGGGTACTGCGTGGCCGGCGGCACCGATATCGCGCTGCACGCCGACCAGGTGATCGCCGCATCCGACGCGAAGATCGGCTATCCGCCGACCCGCGTCTGGGGTGTGCCGGCCGCCGGGCTGTGGGCGCACCGGCTGGGCGATCAGCGCGCCAAACGCCTTCTGCTGACCGGGGATTGCATCACCGGGGCACAAGCCGCCGAGTGGGGCCTGGCGATCGAGGCGCCGGAACCCGAAGACCTCGACGAGCGCACCGAACGGCTGGTCGAGCGCATCGCCGCGGTGCCGGTCAACCAGTTGATCATGGTCAAACTCGCACTCAATTCCGCACTGTTGCAACAAGGTGTGGCCAACAGCAGGATGGTCAGCACGGTGTTCGACGGCGTCGCCCGGCACACGCCCGAAGGGCATGCGTTCGTCGCTGACGCGGTCGAGCACGGCTTCCGTGAGGCGGTGCGTCACCGCGACGACCCGTTCGGAGACCACGGCCGCCGAGCGTCTCAGGTCTGACGGGTCAACACGATGTCGAAGTCGTTGGCACGCATGACCGCTCGGTCAGTCGTGCTCAGCGTACTGCTCGGCGCACATCCAGCGTGGGCCAGCGCGGCTGAACTCATCAGGCTCACCGGTGACTTCGGCATCAAGGAGTCCACGTTGCGGGTCGCACTGACCAGGATGGTCAGCGCCGGCGACCTGGTTCGCTCCGCCGACGGCTATCGGCTCTCCGACCGACTGCTGGCTCGCCAGCGCAGGCAGGACGACGCCATGCGGCCCCAGCTGCGTCCTTGGCGGGGATACTGGACCACGTTGATCGTCACCAGCATCGGCACCGATGCCCGTAGCCGTGCGGCTCTGCGAACAGCCTTGCACCACAGGCGTTTCGGCGAGCTGCGTGAAGGGGTGTGGATGCGGCCGGACAACCTCGAGCTCGACCTCGACGCCAAGGACCGCACCCGGGTGCGGATCATGCAGGCCCGCGACGACGCGCCCGCCGAGTTGGCCGGCCAATTGTGGGACCTGCCGTCGTGGGCTCGCACCGGTCAACGGTTTCTCGCCGAAATGGCGTCTGCGACTGATGTTCCGGCGCGGTTCGTGCTCGCCGCCGCGATCGTGCGTCACGTGCTGACCGACCCGGTGCTGCCGGACGAGCTGTTGCCCGCGGACTGGCCGGGCACGCAACTGCGTGCCGCCTACAACGACTTCGCCGCCGAATTGACCGAGCGGCGCGACGGTATCCGATTAGTGGAGGCGACATGAGCGATCCGGTGCGCGTAGAACGTCATGGCCCGGTGACCACCGTGATCCTGAACCGGCCCCAGGCTCGCAATGCCGTCAACGGCCCGACGGCTGCCGGGCTGTTCGAGGCATTCGACGAGTTCGAGCGTGACGACACCGCAGCTGTGGCTGTGTTGTGGGGTGATCACGGAACGTTCTGTGCCGGAGCAGATTTGAAGGCGTTCGGCACCCCGGACGCGAACGCGGTACACCGGACGGGCCCCGGACCGATGGGGCCGACTCGAATGGTGCTGTCCAAACCGGTGATTGCCGCGGTCAGCGGCTACGCGGTCGCAGGCGGTCTGGAGCTCGCGTTGTGGTGTGATCTGCGAGTTGCCGAGGAAGATGCGGTGTTCGGGGTGTTCTGCCGCCGTTGGGGGGTGCCGCTGATCGACGGCGGCACCATCCGGCTGCCTCGGCTGATCGGGCAGAGCCGGGCGATGGACATGATCCTCACCGGTCGCGCGGTCGACGCCACCGAAGCGTTGGCGATCGGTTTGGCCAACCGTGTGGTGCCCAAAGGGCAGGCCCGTGAAGCCGCCGAGCAGCTGGCCGCCGAGCTGGCCGCGCTGCCGCAGCAGTGCATGCGATCGGATCGGCTGTCGGCGCTGCACCAATGGGGGATGAGCGAATCGGAGGCGCTGGACTACGAATTCGCCAGTATCTCCCGGGTGGCCGCCGAAGCGAACGAAGGCGCAGGACGTTTCGCGGCCGGTGCGGGCCGCCACGGCGCGTCCGCGAGCAAAGGCTAGCCGGCCTTGTTGACCGTGTTGCCGCTGCCGAGGTTCTCGACCTTGGGGTCGCCGTCCTTGTAGCTGATCGCGTTGTGGGAGCCGACGACGTTGAGCTGCCTGTCGATCTTGTCGACGGTGATCTTGTTGTCGCCGCCGCCGATGCTCACTGTCCCGCAGGTGCCTCTGACCGTCAGTGTGTTGTTGAAGCCGCCCACATTCAGTGACTTGCCGTCGCCGCAATCGAGAGTGGTTGTGGTGCCGGTCGATACGTAGTTGATCGTGTTGCCGATGTCGAACTGGGCGCCCGTGCTGGTCGTGGACGGCGCCGGCGTCGACGAAGTGGCAGAGGCGCCCGGGGATGTCGAGGGGACCGTGTTGTCGTTCTTCGACCCGCAGCCGGACATCCCGAACACCACTGCAGCGGAAAGGGTCAGGGCGGCAGCGTTATATGCGCGAATGCTGCTCACCCCCCTACGTGACTGATGCGGTTGGTCATGCCGAGTTCGCGGCCGCGATCCCACACGACCGGCTCGCCGCTTTTGTAGAAGACCGACTCGTTGTAGCCGTAGACGGTGATGTCGTGGACGACGTTGTCGGCGACGACGGTGTGACCCGTGCCCATCACCGTCACCGCCCAACAGGTCCCAAGCGCGTTGACGGTGTTCCTGGTGCCGTCGACCAACAGCGTGGCGCCGTTGCAGTCGATCGTCTGCTCGAGGCCCTCCCCGGTGATGTGGGTGTCACCGTTCTTGGCGTGCCCGGCCGGTATGCCGGCGGCGGAGGTGAACGCGATCGCGGTCGCGCAGGCCGCCACGGCTCGGCAGGGGGTCGACCATTTCACTCCCGTGCTCCTCTCGCCATGGGGCGCGATCTGCTCGAAAAGAGCCTACGTGCTGCGGACCAGTGTCAACTAGAGTTCTTCGTTCCGGGGCGGCCTCAACTAGAGTTCGTTGACCAGTCATCGAGAAAAAACCCGGTCAACGCAACCGAAGGGCGACCACCATGCCAGCTGAGCCGGAGTCATCGGCTGGCCGGTCGGGCGCTGGGACGAAGTCGGCGACCCGCGCGGCCAGACTGAGCCGCGAGATCATCGTCAACGCCGCGCTGACCTTCCTGGACCGGGAAGGCTGGGACGCCCTGACGATCAACGCGTTGGCAACTCAGCTCGGCACCAAAGGCCCGTCGTTGTACAACCACGTCGACAGCCTGGAGGACTTGCGCCGCACGGTGCGAATCCGGGTTATCGACGACATCATCACGATGCTGAACAGGGTCGGGGAGGGCCGAACGCGCGACGACGCGGTGTTGGTGATGGCCAGCGCCTACCGCAGCTACGCCCATCACCATCCGGGCCGGTATTCGGCCTTCACGCGCATGCCGCTGGGCGGGGATGACCCCGAATACACCGCGGCTACCAGGGGCGCCGCTGCACCGGTGATTGCCGTGCTGTCCTCCTACGGGCTCGATCTCGAACAGGCCTTCTACGCGGCACTGGAGTTCTGGTCAGCGCTACACGGGTTCGTGCTGTTGGAGATGACCGGCGTGATGGACGACATCGACACCGACTCGGTGTTCTCGGATATGGTGCTGCGGCTGGCGGCCGGGATGGAACGTCGCAGCGAATCCGGCGCATATTAACGCCGGACAGCAAGCTCGGTGGCCGAGCCGGGTAGATTGGTACGGGACCTCGATGTTGCCGCTTTGACCTGCCCGACCAGCGGCGGGTATTGTGGATGCTCGTGCCTGGCGGCCTCGGGCATTTGACCTGAGGCGCACACGCCGGGCCAATTCGCATGTCCACTACGCCACGGATCAGCTCCGCGGCGGGCGCGTGCGACACACCCGGCCGCGGGGGACCGCCAAAGGGCATAACTGCACTACAGAGACTTAGAACCACCAGAATCGAACAGCAACACTAGAAAGCCGGTAGATGCCAACCATTCAGCAACTGGTCCGCAAGGGTCGTCGCGACAAGATCGCCAAGGTCAAAACCGCGGCCCTCAAGGGCAGCCCGCAGCGCCGCGGCGTATGCACCCGCGTGTACACCACAACTCCGAAGAAGCCGAACTCGGCGCTTCGGAAGGTGGCGCGTGTCAAGCTGACCAGCCAGGTTGAGGTGACGGCCTACATCCCGGGCGAGGGGCACAACCTGCAGGAGCACTCGATGGTGCTGGTGCGTGGTGGCCGTGTGAAGGACCTGCCGGGTGTGCGGTACAAGATCATCCGTGGCTCGCTGGACACTCAGGGCGTCAAGAACCGCAAGCAGGCTCGTAGCCGCTACGGCGCCAAGAAGGAGAAGAGCTAATGCCGCGCAAGGGGCCCGCGCCGAAGCGTCCACTGGTCAACGACCCGGTCTACGGGTCGCAGCTGGTCACCCAGCTGGTCAACAAAATTCTCATGCAAGGGAAGAAATCGCTCGCCGAGCGCATTGTTTATGCTGCGCTCGAACAAGCCCGCGACAAGACCGGCACCGATCCGGTGATCACGCTCAAGCGGGCTCTGGACAATGTCAAGCCGGCCCTGGAAGTACGCAGCCGCCGCGTCGGTGGCGCCACCTATCAGGTGCCCGTCGAGGTCCGTCCTGAACGGTCCACCACGCTCGCACTGCGGTGGCTGGTCAGCTTCTCCCGCCAGCGTCGGGAGAAGACCATGATCGAGCGGCTGGCAAACGAGATTCTGGATGCCAGCAACGGCCTGGGAGCCGCCGTCAAGCGACGCGAGGACACCCACAAGATGGCCGAGGCGAACCGCGCCTTTGCGCACTATCGCTGGTAGGACGCCGCCTGGCGGCGAAATCGGCAAAGTAGCCGGGGCGAACGACAGCTAACTAACGTAACCGAAAGAGTGGGAAGACTTCTGTGGCACAGAAGGACGTGCTGACCGACCTCACGAAGGTCCGCAACATCGGCATCATGGCGCACATCGACGCCGGCAAGACCACGACGACGGAGCGCATCCTCTACTACACCGGCATCAGCTACAAGATCGGTGAGGTGCACGACGGCGCCGCCACCATGGACTGGATGGAGCAGGAGCAGGAACGCGGGATCACCATCACCTCCGCGGCCACCACCTGCTTCTGGAACGACAACCAGATCAACATCATCGACACCCCCGGGCACGTCGACTTCACCGTCGAGGTGGAGCGCAGCCTGCGCGTGCTCGACGGTGCCGTTGCGGTATTCGACGGCAAAGAAGGTGTCGAGCCGCAGTCCGAGCAGGTCTGGCGGCAGGCCGACAAGTACGACGTCCCGCGGATCTGCTTCGTCAACAAGATGGACAAGGTCGGCGCCGACTTCTACTTCTCCGTGAAGACCATGGAGGATCGGCTGGGCGCCAACGTCATCCCGATCCAGCTGCCGGTCGGCTCCGAGGGCGACTTCGAAGGCATCGTGGACCTGGTCGAGATGAAGGCCAAGGTGTGGCGGGGCGAGACCAAGCTCGGCGAGACCTACGAGACCATCGACATCCCGGCCGAACTGCAAGAGAAGGCCGACGAGTACCGCACGAAGCTGCTCGAGGCCGTCGCGGAGACCGACGAAACGCTGCTGGAGAAGTATTTCGGGGGCGAGGAACTGTCGGTCGAGGAGATCAAGGGCGCGCTGCGCAAGCTCACCATCAGTTCCACGGCTTACCTGGTGCTGTGCGGCAGCGCGTTCAAGAACAAGGGCGTGCAGCCCATGCTCGACGCCGTGATCGACTACCTGCCCTCCCCGCTGGACGTGCCGCCTGCTGTGGGCCACGCCCCCGGCAAGGAGGACCAGGAGATCACGCGCAAGCCGTCGACGGACGAGCCGTTCTCCGCGCTGGCGTTCAAGGTCGCAACCCACCCGTTCTTCGGCAAGCTCACTTACGTGCGGGTGTATTCGGGCAAGGTCGATTCCGGCTCGCAAGTCATCAACTCCACCAAGGGCAAGAAGGAGCGGCTGGGCAAGCTGTTCCAGATGCACGCCAATAAGGAGAACCCGGTGGAAACGGCCTCGGCGGGCCACATCTACGCGGTGATCGGGCTGAAGGACACCACCACCGGCGACACCTTGAGCGACCCGAACAACCAGGTCGTGCTGGAGTCGATGACCTTCCCCGATCCTGTGATCGAGGTGGCCATCGAGCCGAAGACCAAGAGCGACCAGGAGAAGCTGAGCCTGTCGATCCAGAAGCTCGCTGAAGAGGATCCCACCTTCAAGGTGCACCAGGACAACGAGACCGGCCAGACCGTGATCGGCGGCATGGGCGAGTTGCACCTGGACATCCTGGTCGACCGGATGCGCCGCGAATTCAAGGTCGAGGCCAACGTCGGCAAGCCGCAGGTCGCCTATAAGGAGACCATCAAGCGGACGGTGGACAAGGTCGAGTACACGCACAAGAAGCAGACCGGCGGTTCGGGCCAGTTCGCGAAGGTGCTGATCAGCCTGGAGCCGTTCCACGGCGAGGACGGCGCGACCTACGAGTTCGAGAACAAGGTCACCGGTGGGCGCATCCCGCGGGAGTACATCCCGTCGGTCGACGCCGGCGCCCAGGACGCCATGCAGTACGGCGTCCTGGCCGGCTACCCGCTGGTGAATGTTAAGGTCATCCTGCTCGACGGCGCCTACCACGACGTCGATTCGTCCGAGATGGCGTTCAAGATCGCTGGTTCCCAGGTGCTGAAAAAGGCTGCGCACCAAGCGCAGCCGGTCATCCTGGAACCCATCATGGCCGTCGAGGTCACCACACCCGAGGACTACATGGGTGACGTGATCGGCGACCTGAACTCCCGCCGTGGCCAGATCCAGGCTATGGAGGAGCGCAGCGGTGCGCGCGTGGTCAAGGCGCATGTGCCGCTGTCGGAGATGTTCGGCTACGTCGGCGACCTGCGGTCGAAGACTCAAGGCCGGGCGAACTACTCCATGGTGTTCGATTCGTACGCCGAAGTTCCGGCGAACGTGTCGAAGGAGATCATCGCGAAGGCGACCGGCGAGTGACTGTCGGCTCGGAGTAACCTTGCCCGGTCACAACCGCGGCACAACTGTAATAACAACACTGCTTTAACGAGCACCAACAAGTCCAGGAGGACACAGAAGTGGCGAAGGCGAAGTTCGAGCGGACGAAGCCGCACGTCAACATCGGGACCATTGGTCACGTTGACCACGGCAAGACCACGTTGACCGCGGCTATCACCAAAGTCCTGCATGACAAATACCCCGCACTCAACGAGTCGCGTGCGTTCGACCAGATCGACAACGCGCCCGAAGAGCGTCAGCGCGGTATCACCATCAACATCTCCCACGTGGAGTACCAGACCGAGAAACGTCACTATGCGCACGTCGACGCCCCCGGTCACGCCGACTACATCAAGAACATGATCACCGGTGCCGCCCAGATGGACGGCGCGATCCTGGTGGTCGCCGCCACCGACGGCCCGATGCCCCAGACCCGCGAGCACGTGCTGCTGGCCCGTCAGGTCGGCGTGCCCTACATCCTGGTCGCGCTGAACAAGGCCGACATGGTCGACGACGAGGAGCTGCTGGAGCTCGTCGAGCTGGAGGTCCGCGAGCTGCTGGCTGCCCAGGAGTTCGACGAGGACGCCCCGGTGATCAAGGTCTCGGCCCTCAAGGCCCTGGAGGGCGACCCGAAGTGGGTTGAGTCTGTCGAGGAGCTGATGAATGCCGTCGACGAGTCGATTCCGGACCCGGAACGCGACACCGAGAAGCCGTTCCTGATGCCCGTCGAGGACGTCTTCACCATCACCGGCCGCGGCACCGTCGTCACCGGTCGTGTGGAGCGCGGCGTGATCAACGTCAACGAAGAGGTCGAGATCGTCGGCATCAAGCCGACCAGCACCAAGACCACCGTCACCGGTGTGGAGATGTTCCGCAAGCTGCTCGACCAGGGCCAGGCCGGCGACAACGTCGGGCTGTTGCTGCGTGGTATCAAGCGTGAGGACGTCGAGCGCGGTCAGGTCGTCGTGAAGCCCGGCACCACCACGCCGCACACCGACTTCGAGGGCAGCGTCTACATCCTGTCCAAGGACGAGGGCGGCCGGCACACGCCGTTCTTCAACAACTACCGTCCGCAGTTCTACTTCCGCACCACCGACGTGACCGGTGTGGTGACGTTGCCGGAGGGCACCGAAATGGTGATGCCCGGCGACAACACCGAG
Organism: uncultured Actinomycetota bacterium; assembly: GCA_963760095.1. GTDB lineage: Bacteria > Actinomycetota > Actinomycetes > Mycobacteriales > Mycobacteriaceae > Mycobacterium. Next base: position 855,097 of record CAVXBT010000001.1, read on the forward strand.
ATCTCGGTGAAGCTGATCCAGCCCGTCGCCATGGACGAGGGCCTGCGGTTCGCGATCCGTGAGGGTGGCCGCACCGTCGGCGCCGGCCGGGTCGTCAAGATCAACAAGTAGTTCGACAGCAAAGCGGCGCTCACCTGCAAGGGTGGGCGCCGCTTTCGCGTTCAGCACCAGTCGGCGCGGAGCAGTACACTTCGATGCGCGTAGCGATACGCTGTCCCGCGTCATCGATCGGCCGAGGACAGGAGTCGGTCATGCTCGCGCGCTATCTCAGAGCCCAGATCATCGTGCTGGTGTGTGGCGGTTTGGTCGGCCCGATCTTTCTCATCACGTACTTCGTGCTGCCCAACATGTTGGGTTCCGTTGGCACCGATATGGGCTCGGCGGTCCAGCAGAACACCTCGTGGATGCTGTGGGCCGGGCTGCTGATCACGGTCGCCGACGTGCTGGTCGCGCTGTGGCTGGCCAACCGTGGCGCCCAGTCCTCGGCCAAGAGCGCGGCCCTGCATCAGACCGGGGTGCTGACGATGGCTCAGATTCTGGGACTGGGTGAGACTGGCATGCGCATCAACGAACGTCCGGTGGTCAACTTGGACCTGCACATCGCCGGACCCGGGTTCGACTTCACCAGTCGCAAGCGGGTGACCGTCGACATCTCCAAGCAGGCCATCGTCACGGCCCGCAAACTCGTCGTGCTGGTGGACCCGAACACGCGCGACTACGAGATCGATTGGCAAGCAAGCGGATTGATTGCCGGTGTGGTTCCTGCCACCTTCGTCATCGCAGAGGACAACAAGACCTACGACCTGAGCGGACAGGCCGGCCCGCTGATGGAGATCCTGCAGATCTACAAGGCCAACAACCTGCCGATCAGTGGTTCAGTCGACCTGCGCTCGTACCCGGTGGTGCGGGAACAGGTCTTGGCCGTGGTTCGGCGAGCCGGATCCCAAGATCATTCCGCGCCGGTCGCGACCGGCGGGGTGGCCGCGCCACCGCAGGCTCCCGTTGCCCAGCGGCTCGCAGACTTGGAGAAATTGCACGACAGCGGCGCGATCTCGGAAGCCGAGTACAGCGCGGCGCGGCAGAAAATCATCGCCGAACTCTGACCGTGTGCCCGCGGCCGGGCGACTGAAGCCCGATTGCCCGGCTTCTCCTCATCGCTTCGCTCTGCATCGTCGCCGGGCTGAAACACGTTTCAGTTTCGCTGCTAGCCTGATCGGCAGTCGGCGAAAGGGGCTAGTGTGACCGGTCCGTCTGGACCCCTGCAGGGTCGGGTGGCTTTCATCACCGGTGCCGCGCGGGGCCAGGGACGGGCCCATGCGGCTCGGCTGGCCCGCGACGGTGCCGACATCGTCGCCCTGGACATCTGCGCGCCGGTGTCGGACAGCATCGGCTACGCCGCGGCCACGCCTGCGGATCTGGCCGAGACCGTCCGGGCGGTGGAAGCCGAAGGACGCAAGGTGCTGGCCCGAGAGGTCGACATCCGCGACGACGACGCGTTGCGGCAACTGGTGGCCGACGGCGTCGAGCAGTTCGGCCGCCTCGACATCCTGGTCGCCAACGCGGGTGTGCTCAGCTGGGGACGGGTGTGGGAGCTCACCGACGAGCAATGGGACACCGTGGTTGGGGTGAACCTGACGGGCACGTTCCGCACCCTGCGCGCTGCGCTGCCCGCGATGATCGAGGCCGGCAACGGCGGCTCGGTCGTCGTGGTCAGCTCGTCGGCCGGGCTGAAGGCCACGCCGGGCAACGGACACTACTCGGCGTCCAAGCACGGGCTCGTTGCGCTGACCAACTCGCTGGCAATCGAGCTCAGCGAGTTCGGCATCCGGGTCAACTCCATCCACCCCTACTCGGTCGACACACCGATGATCGAGCCGGATTTGATGATGCAGGTGTTCGCCAAGCACCCCCATTATGTGCACAGTTTCGGGCCGATGCTGCTGCAGCCCCGTGGGTTCATGGCCGCCAGTGAAGTGTCCGATGTGGTGGCGTGGCTCGCCGGGGACGGATCGGGCACGTTGACCGGGGCGCAGATCCCGGTCGACAAGGGTGTGCTGAAGTACTAGCTCGCCATCTCTGCCAACGTATCGGCGAAACGGTCAACAGCCCAATCGATTTCCGTCGCGGTGATCACCAGCGGGGGGGCGATGCGCAGCGTTGAAGCGTGCGTGTCCTTGACCAGAACGCCACTCTCGGCGAGTCGCAGGCTCAGCTGTTTCGCGCTGCCCAGTGCCGGGTCGATGTCGACGCCCGCCCACAGTCCGCGACCGCGTACCGCAAGCACCCCGTGGCCGATCAACGTTCTCAGTCGCCAATGCAAGCGGGCGCCCATGCGTGCGGCGCGGTCCTGGAATTCGCCGCGAGCCAGCATCGACACCACAGTGCTGCCGATCGCTGCCGCAAATGGGTTGCCGCCGAACGTCGAGCCGTGCTCGCCGGGGTGCAGGACCCCTAAGACGTCGCGGTCGGCCACCACCGCGGACAGCGGCACCACACCGCCGCCCAGTGCCTTGCCGAGTAGGTAGACATCGGGCACGACGTCCCAGTGGTCGCAGGCGAAGGTGCGGCCGGTGCGGGCCAGGCCGGACTGGATCTCGTCGGCGATCATCAGAACGTTTCGGGCTGTGCAGATTTCACGCACTGCAGGCAGATACTGGTCCGGTGGCACGATGACGCCGGCCTCACCTTGTATCGGCTCCAGCAGAACCGCGACGGTGTGTTCGTCGATCGCGTCGGCCAGCGCGTCGGCGTCGCCGAACGGCACCGAACGGAAGCCCGGCGTGAACGGGCCGAAGCCAGCACGCGCCGTCTCGTCCGACGAGAAGCTGACAATACTGATGGTCCGGCCGTGAAAGTTGTTGTCGGCCACGATTATATTCGCCTGCCCCGCGGGTACGCCTTTGACATCGGATCCCCATTTGCGTGCGACCTTGATCGCGCTTTCGACCGCTTCGGCGCCGCTGTTCATCGGTAACACCATGTCCTTGTCGCACAGCCTCGCCAGTCCCGCGCAAAACCGACCCAGTGCTTCGGCGTGAAATGCGCGGCTAACCAGCGTGACGACGTCGAGCTGGGCGTGTGCGGTCGCGGTGATCTCGGGGTTGCGATGTCCGAAATTCACTGCCGAATACGCGGCCAGGCAGTCCAGGTAGCGGCGTCCCTCGACGTCGGTGATCCATGATCCCTCAGCGCTGGCGACCACCACCGGTAGCGGCGAATAGTTGTGTGCTGTGTAGCGCTCATCGATCGCGATCGCCGACGCGGTCAGCTCGCCGTTGCCGGCGGTCGCAGTGTTCTCAGCGGCCAGGACGGTCATGAATACACCTCCAGTGTGCAGCATTTGACGGATCCGCCACCTTTGAGCAGCTCGGACATCTCGACACCGACCGGTTCGAAACCGGCGTCGGACAACTGTTTGGCGAATCCGACCGCAGCGGCCGGGTGCACGACATGGCGTCCGTCCGAAACGGCATTCAGGCCGAACGCGTAAGCGTCGGCAGTGTCCACCACGATCGCGTCGGGAAACAGTGTCTCCAGTCGCGCCCGTGAGGAGTCGGTGAAGGCCGGGGGATAGTAGGCGATGGTCGTGTCGTCGAGGACGGCCAGCGCGGTGTCGAGATGGTAGAAGCGTGGATCAACCAGTTGCAGGCTGACAAGCGGGCGACCGAAAATTTTGGCGATCTCGGAGTGCGCGCGCGGGTCGGTCCGAAAACCCTTGCCGGCCAGGATCATGTCGCCTACCGGTAGCAGGTCGCCTTGGCCTTCGTTGACGTGCTGAGTGTGTACGGGTTGGTATCCGCACGATCGCAGCCAGTCGGCGTAGGCGACCGACTCGGGTTGGCGCTGAGGGTATTTGAAGCGGGCGACCACCGCCGTGCCGTTGAGGATCAACCCGCCGTTGGCGGCGTAGACCATGTCGGGCAGGTCGGGCACCGGATCGACCAGATCAACGACGTGTCCCAGCCGCAGGTAGATGTCGCGGAGATGCCGCCACTGAGCCACGGCAACGGTCGTGTCGACCGGGTTGGCGGTGTCCATCCACGGGTTGATCGCGTAGTCGACCGCGAAAAACCGCGGAGGCGTCATGGCGTAGTGCCGAATCCGCGCCTGGCGTTCGGTGGGGGTTGCGGCTTTCGGCGCGGCCGCCCCGACAGCTGGTTCCGCGAAAAGCGTCATAATTCGACGGTATGGAAGAATCCTCACGCAATCAATCAACATTCATTGCTTGTTAAGGCCGTTTTTATTGTGTCAAATGCGATAATACGGCAGTCTGTTGTGGCAGGAGGGGTGATGAGCCGGTTGGATGGCGTCGACGAGCAGATTCTCGCCGAGCTCGCCCAGCATGCGCGGGCGACCTTCGCCGAGATCGGTGAGCGGGTGAACCTGTCCGCACCGGCGGTCAAGCGCCGCGTCGACCGGATGCTCGACAGCGGTGTGATCCGGGGGTTCACCACCGTCATCGACCGCAATGCGGTGGGCTGGAACACCGAGGCCTACGTACAGGTCTTCTGCCATGGCAGGATCTCGCCCGACGTGTTGAGGCGGGCCTGGATGGACATTCCCGAAGTGGTCAGTGCCGCAACGGCTACCGGCACCGCCGATGCGATCCTGCATGTGTTGGCCCATGACATGCAGCATCTGGAAGACGCCCTGGAGCGGATCCGTACCGCCGCCGACATCGACCGCACCGAGAGCATCGTGGTGTTGTCGAATCTCATCGACCGGTCACGGGCCGAAGACACTGCTGCGCTGCATCGGCATCGACGGCCATAAGACAAGGGGCGAGCAACCATTCGCCACCGTGATCGTGTATGAACGCCAGGTGACCAGTAGCGCAGACAGCAAGGGAATTCTGATCGTCGGCGGAGGCCTCGCCGCGACCCGGACCGCCGAGCAATTGCGTCGGGCGAACTTCACCGGTTCCGTCACCATCGTCAGCGACGAGGTGCATCTGCCATACGACCGTCCTCCGCTGTCCAAGGAGGTGCTGCGCAGCGAAGTCGACGACGTGACGCTCAAGCCGCGCGAGTTCTACGACGAGCAGAACATCACGTTGCGGCTGGGGTCGGCGGCCACCAGCCTCGACACCGCGGCGCAGACGGTGACGCTCGACGACGGATCAACACTCGGCTACGACGAACTCGTCATCGCGACGGGTCTGGTGCCGCGGCGCATCCCGTCTTTCCCCGACCTGGCCGGCATCCGGGTACTGCGTTCGTTCGATGAAAGCCTTGCTCTACGTCGACACGCATCCGAAGCGCGGCACGCTGTGGTGGTCGGCGCCGGATTCATCGGCTGTGAGGTGGCGGCCAGTCTGCGCGGATTGGGAGTCGACGTCGTTCTGGTCGAGCCGCAGCCCGCGCCGCTGGCATCGGTTCTCGGCGAGCAGATCGGTGAACTGGTGGCCCGGCTGCATCGTGCCGAAGGCGTGGACGTGCGCACCGACGTCGGGGTGGCCGATGTCCGGGGCGGCGATCATGTCGAGACCGTGGTGCTGACCGACGGCACCGAGATCAGCGCCGACCTGGTCGTCGTGGGCATCGGCTCGCGGCCCGCGACCGAGTGGCTGGACGGCAGCGGCGTCGAGGTCGACAACGGCGTGATCTGCGACGCGGCCGGCCGGACCAGCGCGCCGAACGTGTGGGCGCTCGGTGATGTCGCATCCTGGCGGGATCCGAAGGGACATCAAGTGCGCGTTGAGCATTGGAGCAACGTCGCCGAACAGGCCCGGGTCGTGGTGCCCGCGATGCTCGGCCAGGACGCGCCATCCAACGTCGTCGTCCCATATTTCTGGAGCGATCAGTACGACGTCAAGATCCAGTGCCTGGGTGAGCCGATCGCCACTGACATCGTGCACCTCGTCGAGGACGACGGTCGCAAATTCCTCGCTTACTACGAGCGTGACGGCGCGGTGGCCGGTGTTGTCGGCGGCGGTATGCCCGGCAAAGTCATGAAGTCGCGATCGAAGATCGCTGCGGCGGTACCGATTTCCGAAGTGCTCGGCTGAGGCGGCGAGGTCAGCTCAGGAACTGCTCAAGAACTGTTCCAAGGCCGCGCGGAGGCCGGGAAGTGCTTTCGCGGCCTGGTGTTCGATGAGCGCGGCCTCTGCGACCATGCCAACCCACAATTGCGCGCTTTCATAGGGGTGTGGGCGTCGCAGTGCGGCGAAGTCGAATCGGCACAACTCGGCACTCGCGTTGTTGCGGCGGGTGATTTCGTCGGTGACCGCGGGCTCGGCGCGCGCCTCCAGCAGCAGGGCCCGCACGCCGCGGTCGCGTAGGCAACCGTCGAGGTAGGTGTTTGCGATGGCGATCAGGCGATCGCGCCCCGGCGGCATGCCGGCGATGACGGCTTCTACCTGAGTGGTCAAACGGTCATGGAATTCGCGGTGCAGCGCAAGCAGATACGAGGCGCGGTCACCGAAATGGTGAAAGAAGGTGCCTTTTGCCACGCCGGCTTCGGCGACGATGAGATTGACGCTCAAGCCGGTGAGGCCGGTCCGCTCGGCCAGCCGCAGGCCCGCGTCGATGAGTGCTTCTCGGGTTCTGGCCATCGACTCCTTGCGCCCGCCCTTCGGCCTGGCGGGCGGAGTCGAGGTCATGCTGGCACTCTAACCGCCGTTTTGCGTGCCGCCTTGCGTTGACTGCGTCGGGCCAGCAGCTCGCCGTACTGCTCACACACGTGAATCACCCCGGTGAGCTGATAGGTGATCCAACCTTTGTGCGTGGATGGCAGGTTGCGCTCGAACACTCGGTGTCCCGCGATTTGAAAGAGTTAGCCCCCGAGGAACATTGGCACGCCGGCTCGAGGTTTGGCCAACAGCAGCGGGATGCCGGCGGCGATGACGGGCGTGCCGATCAGATGCGTGAGCCGCACGCCGCGGCTGGTGTGTTGCGTTCGGTAGTAGGCCATCTTCGCGGAAAACGGCGCATCGGCTGCGGGAGCAGTCATCGGTCACTCCTTGAATTGGGATATTCGCAATGCTATCGTTGACTGACCGGCCGGTCAATGAAAGGATGCGAAATGATCAATATGGTCCAGACGCGGGTGGGAAAGGTTGCCTACGGCGATTGCGGGGAAGGGCCCGTCGTGGTGCTGCTTCACGCCACGTTGCATGACCGCCGGGATTTCGACCCGATCGTGCCGAGCATTGCTCGCGACCATCGCGTCATCGCGCTGGACTGGCCGGGCCACGGCGAGTCGCCGGCTCCGGAGCCGGATTACCGGCCCACCGCGGCTTCGTTCGCCGATGTGCTCACCGATGTCGTTGCTGCACTTGACTTGCCAAGTGCAGCATTTATCGGTAACTCGGTCGGTGGCTTTGCTGCGGCACGGTTGGCGATCACCGACCCGCAACGGGTTTCACGCCTTGTGTTGGTCAACTCCGGCGGATTCATCGCCGGGCCGGTCACCAACCTCTACTGTCGAACCCTCGGAACGCCGGCGGTGATGAAGCGCGTCCTGCCATGGTCGATCCGCAGCTACATGAAGGCGAGAAGCGACAGCGATTACGCCGTTCAGGAACGCGCACTGGCACGGGCGAGGACCCGCGGCGGCGTCGCTCTCACGGCGGCGTTGTGGCGCAGCTTCGCTGAGCCCGACTATGACCTTCGCCCACATGCCGACCGCATCACCGCGCCGTGCCTGGTGGTCTGGGGCTCGAAAGATACTGCAATCCCAATGCGATTGGGCCGGTCCACCGCAGCCGCGATACCCGGATCGCGGCTGGAAGTGCTGCCAACGGGTCACGTGCCGTTCTCATCGGACCCGGCCGGATTCCTGGCCATCGCCGAGCCGTTCCTGACCGCCGCACGGTCGACCTAGAATATTTTCTGTCCGCGTCATTCCCAGGTGACCGGCGGACCGTGCGGCGAGCAGACGGCCAGCAGCCGGTCATCCCCACTTGGCCAGTGGCGGGCCCGGACCGCGAACTCGAGCGGCGACTCCGGTGTCCGCCGGTGCGGTTCCAGCGTCACATGGGCGAACGGTGCGTCGGACCGGGCTCGTCCACCCAGTGCGTCGATCTTGGCCGCGACGGCCTCCTGCTCGGGCGTCGAGAGGTACTGCCACATGATGGAATGCCACAGCACCGTGAGCATGCCGGACGCGACATCCAGGCCGGCGACGGCGTCGATGGCGTTGCGGCGGTGCAACGGAGCCGGTACCCGCCGGGCGATGCTGATCGCGCCGCGCAATCGATCGAGCCGTGCCTGCTGGTCGGGCCAGACGTAGCTGAGCAGGGTCAATTCGCCGTCCGGGCTGGTGGCGTCCAGCGGCGCGATGTCGTAGCCGTGACGTTCGACGATCTGCAGGTGGGCGGAGGGAGGCAGGTGGCCCCGCCAGGCGTCGTCGATCGTCACCGGTGAGTCGGCCGGACCCCAGCGGCCACCCGAATAGCGGTAACAGTGATAGTCGGCGCGCAGGTTCAGTCCGGCACTACATCCGATCTCGAAAAGTCTGATCGGCGCATCGAATCGGGCGGCGAGATGCAATAGACCGCCGACCAGTGCGGCAGACCGGCCCACCTCGTTGGTCTGCGGCGGCGAATCCAGGGCGGCACGCAGATAGTCGGCGTGCCCGACGGCGATCCGTCTGATATCGGGCCACCCGGCCTCGGCGTCCCATCGGCCGCCGGTACTCGGATACCAGCGGCGCAGCTCCGGCGCGCGGCCGTCGAGCGCCAACCGGTGCAACCCGCCGAGCAGTCTCAACGGCAACGCCGAGCGGCCGGAAACGTTCTCGTGTCCGGACAGGATTGCGGCGAAGACCCCGCCGGTTTGGACGTCGGCGGCCACCTGTCGCAGCACGTCGCCGTACATCGCCGAGCCCATGCCCGCGCAGACCTCACCCTGCACCCGAATGGACCGCAGCAGGCGGCTCTCGCTTTCTGTACTCACCGATCAAGGTCTTCCAGTCCAGCGCGGATGACGTCGAAAGCATCCCCTAGAGCCTCTGGGAGCGAAACGGATTCGTCGTCCAGCCAGTGCTCGTAGGCGCTCAACGCGACGCCGAGCATCATCCATGCGACAGTTTGAGGTTGCAGGTCGCTGGTCTTGGCACCGGTTCGGCGTGCTACGAAACCCGCGATGACCTCGCGCCAGCCAGCGTACATCGTCATCGAATATGCTTGTAGCTCGGCGGTTTGCAGGATCACGCGCATCCGCTGCCGATGCCGTGGGGTCTCGGATTCGTCGAACGTATTGAAGGACAGCAGCGCGGTCCGCAGCGCCTCCCCAAGCGGCATGTTCGGATCGACATCGTCCAGTAGCTCACGCAAGTGCTGTAGGTGAGCGTCGAAGTCTCCCCAGGGAATTGCGTTTTTCGAGGCGTAGTAGCGAAACACGCTCCGGCGGGCGATACCGGCGGCTTGCGCGACGTCGTCCACGCTTACCTCCGAGAATCCGCGGTCGGCGAACAGTCCCAGGGCGACGTCGGTGATGTGCTGCGGGGTGGTGGAACGGCGGCGGCCAAGGCGAGGCTGCTGAACCATGCGAACCGCCCCTTCCATTCCGGCACTCGATGCCATATTCTGACCAGGCCGACGCGACTTGTCGAGCCCCAACTGAAACGAAAGGCCACGCAATGGAGCCGACCCAAAAGACAGATGGCGACGCCGACACCGAGCTCGTTACCGAGTCCTTGGTGGAAGAGGTATCCATCGACGGGATGTGCGGGGTTTACTGATCGTGAGCGCTCCCGCGCAGGCGCGCGGCGCGACTCGGTCCGATGGCCCGGCTCCTCAGCGGGCCGTGAGTCGGCCCGCATCGTCACCGGGCGAGTTCGATGCCGATCGCGCGTGGCGGTTGCACCCGCAAGTTGCGGTGCGGCCCGAACCCTTTGGGGCACTGCTGTATCACTTCGGTACCCGCAAATTGTCGTTCCTGAAGAACCGCATCATCCTTGCGGTGGTGCAATCGCTGGCCGACCATCCAGACGCTCGAGCCGCCCTCCGCGCTGCCGGAGTCGAGGACGCTGCGCTCGGGCCCTACCTGCACGCCCTTGGCGTGCTGGCCGGGTCCAACATGCTGGTACCGGCCGGGGCTGAGGAGGCCGCATGACGACCGCCGTGCCACGGCTGATCGAGCAGTTCGAACATGGGTTGGACGCCCCCATCTGCCTGACCTGGGAACTTACCTACGCGTGCAACTTGTCGTGCGTGCACTGCTTGTCCTCGTCGGGCAAGCGCGATCCGGGCGAACTGTCGACGCAGGACTGCAAGGACATCATCGACGAGCTCGAGCGCATGCAGGTCTTCTACGTCAACATCGGTGGCGGGGAACCGACTGTCCGGCCGGACTTTTGGGAGCTGGTGGACTATGCCACGGCCCACCATGTCGGCGTGAAGTTCTCGACCAACGGCGTGCGGATCACCCCCGAGGTCGCTGCCCGGCTGGCCGCCAGCGACTACGTCGACGTCCAGATCTCGCTGGACGGCGCGACCGCTGAGGTCAATGACGCCGTCCGCGGCCCCGGGTCCTACGCGATGGCCATCCGCGCCTTGGAGAACCTGGCTGCCGCCGGATTCTCCGACGCCAAGATCTCGGTGGTCGTGACCCGCCAGAACGTCGACCAACTCGACGAATTCGCCGCGCTGGCAAGCCGATACGGCGCCACCCTGCGCATCACCCGGTTGCGGCCCTCGGGGCGCGGCGCCGACGTCTGGGACGAACTTCACCCGACCGCCGACCAGCAGGTCCAGCTGTACGACTGGCTGGTCGCCAAGGGTGACCGGGTGCTGACGGGCGACTCGTTCTTCCACCTGTCCGGGCTGGGCGAGCCGGGCGCGCTGGCCGGCCTGAACATGTGCGGCGCCGGCCGGGTGGTGTGCCTGATCGACCCCGTCGGCGACGTGTATGCCTGCCCGTTTGCGATCCACGATCGCTTTCTCGCAGGAAATGTGTTGTCCGACGGCGGGTTTGACAAGGTCTGGAAGGACGCACCGCTGTTTCGGGAATTGCGTGAGCCGCAGTCGGCGGGGGCCTGCGGGAGCTGCGGGCACTACGACAGCTGCCGCGGCGGCTGCATGGCAGCCAAGTTCTTCACCGGCCTGCCAATGGACGGCCCCGACCCGGAGTGCGTCCAGGGCTACGGCACGCCGGCCCTGGCTGCTGAACGCGACAAGCCACGTCCCTCGGGCGATCATTCGCACGGGCGGCGACGCAGCGGCCCGGTGCCGTTGACGCTCACGGTGCAACCCCTCGGGCAGCCGCCCGTACCGCCGCAGCGGTTGTGCAACGAGAGTCCGGTCTAGCCGTGGCCCGTGACGTCTGGTTCGAGACGGTCGCCATCGCGCAGCAACGAGCGAAGAAGCGGCTGCCGAAGTCGTCTTATGCCGCGCTGGTGGCCGCCAGCGAAAAGGGGCTGACCGTCTCCGACAATGTCGAAGCGTTCGGTGAGCTTGGGTTCGCGCCGCATGTAGTCGGTGCGGTTGAGAAACGTGACTTGTCGACAACCGTTATGGGGCAAGATATTTCCCTGCCGGTGATCATCTCGCCCACCGGTGTGCAGGCCGTCGATCCGGACGGCGAGGTGGCGGTAGCGCGCGCAGCCGCGGCGCGCGGCACGGCAATGGGATTGTCGTCGTTCGCCAGCAAGCCGATCGAGGAAGTGATCGCCGCCAGTCCCAAGCTGTTCTTTCAGGTCTACTGGTCGGGCGGACGCGACGTGATCGCACAGCGTGTCGAGCGGGCCCGGCAGGCCGGCGCGGTGGGTCTGATCGTCACCACCGACTGGTCGTTCTCGCACGGGCGCGACTGGGGTAGCCCGAAGATCCCCGAGCAGATGGACCTGCGGACCATGCTGCGGATGTCGCCGGAGGTGATCACTCGTCCGGGGTGGCTGTGGAGGTTTGGCAAGACGCTGCGTCCGCCGGACCTGCGGGTACCTAACCTGGCCGGCCGAGGCGAGCCCGGGCCGCCGTTCTTCGCTGCCTACGGGGAGTGGATCGGAACACCGCCGCCGACCTGGGCGGACATCGCCTGGTTGCGTGAGCTATGGGGCGGTCCGTTCATGCTCAAGGGCGTGATGCGGATCGACGATGCGAAAAGGGCTGTGGATGCCGGTGTTTCGGCAATCTCGGTGTCCAATCACGGCGGCAACAACCTGGACGGCACCCCGGCGTCGATCCGCGCGCTGCCTGCCGTGGTCGACGCGGTCGGCGACCAGATCGAGGTTTTGCTGGACGGCGGCATCCGGCGCGGCAGTGACGTCGTCAAGGCGTTGGCGCTGGGTGCGCGCGCGGTCATGATCGGCCGCGCCTACCTGTGGGGTCTGGCGGCTGCCGGACAAGCGGGTGTGGAGAACGTGCTCGACATCCTTCGCGGCGGCATCGACTCTGCCTTGATGGGCCTCGCGCGCGCTTCGGTTCACGACCTCAACCCGGACGACGTTCTGGTACCGCCTGGCTTTGCTCGCGCACTCGGGACAGCCGCCACCGACAGCGACGGTCCTTCCCCTGCGCCGACAGTTCGGTAGGGCCGCGCGAACGCGGGACCAGCGAGCTTTCTGATACTGACGAGGCGGACGTGGCGTCGGTGATGGCCCTTAGTGAACGTTCGGCGGCAAATATTTTTTCCGGTGCGCCAACAATCAGTGCACGCCAGGTGAATTCGGCTTACCATCACCGAGTGTATCCGCACGCCCAACTTGGGCGCTCGACGTCGAGCCAGTTGCGAGGCGTGCCGTCGGGGCTGACGATACCGGTCGGATCCACCGAGCAGCACGGCCCCCACCTGCCGCTGGACACCGACACGCGGATCGCCACCGCCGTCGCCCAAGCGATCACTGCCCGACTCAGCGACGCCCCGCAGCTGCGCTGGATGATGGCGCCGGCCGTGGCGTACGGCGCCAGCGGTGAGCACCAGAGCTTCGCCGGAACGATCTCCATCGGCACCGATGCCCTGGCCACCTTGCTGCTGGAGTTTGGCAGGTCGGCCGCCTGCTGGGCGCAGCGCCTGGTTTTCGTCAACGGCCATGGCGGCAACATCGCGGCGCTGAGCCGGGCGGTGGGTCGGCTGCGATTCGAAGGACGCGACGTCGCGTGGTGTCCGTGTGTGGTGGTGGGCGGCGACGCCCATGCCGGTCACGCAGAAACTTCACTATTGCTGCATATTTCGCCCAGCGACGTGCTCACCGACCGGTGGCGCGCGGGCAACGGTGCGCCGCTGCCGGAACTGCTGCCGTCGATGCGAAGCGGGGGAGTCGCGGCGGTCAGCGAGGTCGGGGTGCTGGGCGATCCGACTACGGCAACCGCCGCCGACGGCGAACGGATGCTGGCCGAGATGGTCGACGATAGCCTGCGCCGGATCGGACGCTGGGTGCCCGCGACCGACGGGATGCTCACATGACCCGCGTCGACGACGACGGTGCCGGCGTAGCCGGCACCCAGGAGTGGCGCTCATGACCCAGGCGCGGTTGCCGGACGGATTTGCTGTGCAAGTCGACCGCCGGGTACGGGTGCTGGGCCAGGGCGCTGCTTTGCTGGGCGGGTCTCCGACCCGGCTATTGCGGTTGGCGCCGGCTGCCCAGGACATGCTTGATGACGGCCGGCTCAAAGTCCGCGACGCGGTGAGCGCCGAGCTGGCCCGAACACTCCTGGACGCGACGGTGGCCCACCCGCGACCCGCGGGCGGCCCGTCGCACCGTGACGTCACCATCGTAATTCCGGTGCGAGACAACCTAGGTGGCCTGCGACGTCTGGTTGCCTCGTTGCGTGACTTGCGGATCATCATCGTGGACGACGGCTCGTCGACGCCGATCAAGCGAGAAGACTTCGCGGGAGCGCACTCCGGCATCGAGGTGATTCGGCATCCGCAGAGCCGGGGTCCTGCCGCGGCGCGTAACAGTGGACTGGCCGCGTGCAAGACGGGCTTCATCGCCTTCCTGGACTCCGACGTCGTGCCGCGCCGCGGTTGGCTGGAAGCGCTGCTGGGTCATTTCTGCGATCCCACCGTGGCACTGGTTGCGCCACGAATCGTCGGCCTGGCGAAGACCGACCATATGGTGGCTCGCTACGAGGCAGTGCGGTCGTCCCTGGATCTTGGGCAGCGGGAAGCCCCGGTGATTCCTTACACCAGCGTCTCCTACGTACCCAGCGCGGCAATCGTTTGTCGCACTTCGACATTGCGTGACGTCGGCGGGTTCGACGAAACCTTGCGCTCCGGTGAGGATGTCGATCTGTGCTGGCGCCTCGTCGAGGCCGGTGCCCGGCTGCGTTACGAGCCGATCGCCCAAGTGGCGCACGATCATCGGACCGAGTTGCGGGGTTGGATTGCGCGCAAGGCATTTTACGGTGGATCTGCGGCTCCGCTGTCGATTCGGCACCCGGACAAGATTGCGCCGTTGATGATCCCCGGCTGGGCGCTGACGGCCTGGATCCTGATGGCTATCGGCTCGAGTTTCGGCTACCTCGGGTCGCTTTTTGTCGCTGCGCTGACCGGTCGCCGGATCGCGAAGGCCATGCAAGGCGCTGACACCCAGATGTGGGATGTGCTGGTGATAGCCACCCGCAGCCTGTGGTCCGCGGCGCTACAGCTCGCGTCGGCGATTTGTCGGCACTATTGGCCGATCGCATTGCTGGCGGCCCTCGCGTGCCGACCATGCCGCCGGGTCGTGCTGGTGGCGGCCGTCCTCGATGGGGTGGTGGACTGGGCCAACCGCCGCCAATCCGCCGACGACGATGTCCGGCCGATCGGGCTGCTGACCTACCTGGTGCTGAAGCGCCTTGATGACCTGGCCTACGGTCTCGGGCTGTGGTACGGCGTGGTGCGGGAACGCAATATCGGTCCGCTCAAGCCGCAGATACGAGTCTGACTCCTGACTGCAGCGGCTCTACACAGCGATGTGCTGATCATCGGTGCGGGTAGTGCTGGATCCATTGTCGCAAATCGCCTTTCGGCTGATCCAAGCTGCCTGGTAACTGTCCTGGAAGCCGGAGTCGGCCTGGCCGATCCGGCGCTACGTGCCGCGACGACCAACGGGCTGCGGCTGCCCATCGGTGCTGCCAGCCCGCTGGTGCAGCGATACCAGACGCAACTCACCGATCGTCCGGCCCGCCAAAGTGCGATCATGCGTGGCGCAACGCTCGGCGGATCCGGCTCCGTCAACGGCGGGTACTTCTGCCGGGGTCTGCGGCGCGACTTCGACGGCTACGCGGTTCCCGGGTGGGCGTGGTCTGACGTTATCGATCACTTTCGCGCAATCGAGACCGATCTGGATTTCACCGGGCCCGCCCACGGTGATTCGGGACCCATCCTCATCCGACGGACACATGAAATCATCGGTAGCACAGAGGCTTTCGTGACCGCTGCGCGCCAGAATGGGTTCGGCTGGATTTCCGATCTCAATGACGTGGACGGCGCCGCCGGCCTGCCGTCGGGAGTGGGGGCCATCCCGCTGAATATCGTCGACGGTCGGCGCGTCGGCCCCGGCGCCGCGTATCTACTGCCCGCATTGGAACGCGCGAATGTCGCACTGCTGGCCCAGACACGCGCAGTGCGACTGCGCTTCTCGGGCGACCGCGTCGTCGGCGTCGATGCCGTCGGCCCGCACGGGCCGGTCACCGTCACCGCTGATCGCATCGTGCTGTCCGCCGGCGCGATCGAATCGGCCCATCTGCTCATGCTTTCCGGCGTCGGAGACGAGACAATGCTGCGCGCGGCCGGACTGGAAGTGGTGGCCCGGTTACCGGTTGGAATGGCATGCAGCGACCATCCCGAATGGGTGCTGCCGACGACCTGGGCGGTCGCAGCCGGCCGACCCGTCCTCGAAGTGGTGCTCAGCACGCCCGACGACCTGGAAATCCGGCCTTACACCGGCGGGTTCGTGGCGATGGTCGGCGACGGAACGGCAGGCCACCCGGACTGGCCGCACATCGGGGTGGCGCTGATGCGGCCGCTGGCCCGCGGGCGCATCACACTGGTCTCCTCGGATCCGCTGGTGCCGCCGAAGATCGAGCATCGCTACGACAGCGAACCCGGCGACGTGGCCGCGCTGCAGAGGGGCGTCGAGCTGGCGCGCGAATTAGCAAGGTCAACAACCAAAATCGGTGAGCCGGCGTGGTCGACGTCGCAACATCTGTGCGGCAGTGCCCAAATGGGCGGCGCAGCGGATCCGGCGGCGGTCGTCGATCACCGGTGCCGGGTGCACGGTATCGACGGTCTGTGGGTGATCGACGGGTCGGTGTTGCCGACGGTGCCCAGCCGCGGCCCGCACGCCAGCATCGCGATGCTCGGGCATCGGGCGGCCGAGTTCGTCAGCTGACGTCAGCCCGGTCGCGCTCCGCCGCCTCGCGACGGCCCGCAACGAGCCATCGCACCACCCTCAGCTGTTGCCCGTCGCGGCCCGGCGCCCAGCCGCCGATCACGAACGCCGCGACGGCGATGATCAGACCGAGCACCAGCAATGACGAGTCCATCGCTTGAAGGAATGCCGTTTGGCTGAGTTCGGCGAGCGGCCGGCCTTGTGGGCCAAGCGTTTTGGAGACCTCCAGCGCCTGAGCCAGCGAGTGCGAGGCCGGGGCTCGCAAAGCCACCGGGAAGGCTGCCAGATGCGGCGTGATCACATGGCTATATTTCGCCGCCAGGATGGACCCCGCCAGGGCGATGCCAAGCGCCGCGCCGACCTCGCGGGTGGTGTCGTTCACTGCGGAGGCCACGCCCTGCTTCTCGTCGGGCACCGCGGCCATGATCGCGAACGTGCTTGGTGCCGTGCAAAATCCGATACCGGTGCTCATCACCAGAAGCGGCCACACCATGTCCCAATAGGGTGAGTGGATCTGCAGGACGCGCATCCACAGGAACCCGACGGAGATGAGCAGCAGACCGACGAACATCACCAGCCGCAGCCCCATTCGCGGCAGATACCACTGCGACAGCGCCGATAACGTCAGCATCGGCACCATCAGCGGGCTCAACGCGAAGGCGGTCTGGATCGGGCTGTAGCCCATGACGAGCTGGATGTACTGCATGATCACGAAGAAGAAGCCGAACAGCGCCATGAAAAAGACCGTGATCGCGGCCGATCCGGTGGCGAAGTCCGGCCGGCGGAACAACCGAACGTCGAGCAGGGGATGGCGCCGTCGCATTTCGACGAACCCGAAGGCCACCGCCAAGGCGACCCCGACGGCCATCGATCCGTAGACCAGCGGGTGACTCCAGCCGCGCGCGGGCGCTTCGAGCACGCCGAACACGAAAACCGCGACTGCGCCTGCGATTAAACCTGCGCCCGGCCAGTCCAGCGGGGTGGCCTCATCGTCGCGTGACGAGGTCACGGTGCACGCCAACACGAAGATCACCGCCGCAAAGACCGCGAACGCCCAGAAGATGGATCGCCATGACCAGAAATGCAGCAGCGTTCCGGATCCGAGCATGCCGATGACAGCGCCGCATCCCGCGACGCCGGCCCAAATGCCGATAGCTCTGGCGCGTTCGTCTGGGCCGTGGGTCGCCGTCAGCAGCGAGAGCGTCGCAGGCATGATGAACGCCGCACCAGCGCCGGCCACGCCGCGAGCCGCGATGAGTTCCACCGGGCTGGTGAAAACGATCGACGCCATCGAGGCGATTGCGAAGAGCGCCAGGCCGAACAGGAGAGCGCCTCGGCGGCCGTAGCGGTCACCGATGGCGCCAGCGGGCAGCAGCAGGCACGCCAAAACCACCGAGTAGCAGTCGACTATCCAGGTCAGCTGCGACTGGGTCGCCGATGTGGCCACGGCGATGTCTCCCAGCGCCGTGTTCAGTGCAACCATCGAGGCGATCACCACCGTGACCCCCACGCAGGCCACGATCATCGTCCATATCCGTGCGCGGTTGGAAACGGGCGCGGTCGGCGCTTGAGTACGCTGGGCAGGCCGGAGCAGGTTGTCGATGATGGTCATACGTCTCCTTTCGGCGACGAGTAAGTTTCGAGACTAACAGTCTCGTACGTAGACGGACAGTCTTGTGCTTGAGCAGGGAGGTGGTCTAGATCACCGATAAGACCGATCCACGGCCGGCGCGTTCCAGGGCTCGTTTACTCGAAGCCGCCACCGCGCTTCTTCGCTCCGGTGGACCCAGTGCGGTGACCGTCGACGCGGTCACCCGTGGTGCCAATGTAGCCCGCGCCACCCTGTACCGCCACTTCCCGAGCGGAAACGACTTGCTGGCAGCGGCTTTCAACAGCCTGATACCGCCGGCGCCGATGTCAGCCGAAGCTGGCACGCTGCGCGAGCGGCTGATCGCGCTGGTGCTGGCATTTGGACAATCGATTGCCGAGGCCCCGGGCATGGTGACGGCGATGAGTTGGCTGGCACTCGGTCGGGACCTGGAGCAATTGCCGGAATCGCCGCGAACCCGCACCGCCGACAGCCCGGCCGTCAGCACGCTACGCGAACGTATCGCCCAGCAGTACACGGCCCCGTTCGACGCGATTTTCGACAGCCCGGAGGCCGCCGAGCTCGGCGACATCGACCGCTCGCGAGCGATCGCGTTGCTGATGGGCCCGGTGGTGTTGGGACGGCTGTCCACCCTGCCCGACTTCGACTATCGCGAATGCGCGCGGGCGGCCGTGGACGGCTTCCTGTACGTGCAGGGCGCCCAGAACGCGACGCTCAGCGAAGCTCGTAACGAATCGGCAGGTGCTTGAGACCGCCGACGAACGTCGTGGCGATGAGCTCCGGGTTTCCATTCAGCTCAATGGATTTCAACCGCGGCACCAGCTCGGTGAAGAAACTGTTCACCTCCATCCGGGCCAGCGCGGCACCCAGGCAGAAGTGCACCCCATAACCGAATGCCAAGTGTTTGTTCGGATCACGTCCGACATCGAAGCGGAACGGATCGTCGAACACCTCTTCGTCATGGTTGGCGGAGACATACGACAGGTACACCGCGTCGCCCTCGGCGATCGGTACCCCGCGCACCGTGGTGTCCGCGGTGGCGGTGCGCATGAATTCTTTGACCGGGGTCGCCCAGCGGATCATCTCCTCGGCGGCCAGCGGCATCAAATCCAGGTTGTCGCGCAAACGCTCTCGCTGATCCGGGTTTTCGATGAGCGCCTGCATACCCCCCGCGATCGTCGCGCTGGTGGTGTCATGGCCGGCACTGGCGACGATGACGTAGTAGGAAGCGGTGTCGACGTCGGACAGCGGTTCGCCGTCGATGCGTGCGTTGGCGATGGCCGACGCCAGGTCTTCGGTGGGATGCGCGCGACGCGACGCGGTGAGTGAGCTGAAGTAGCCGAAGAACTCGAGCAGCACTTGGAGTTGTTCATCGAGGGTGGTGCCGCGCCGGAATTCGGCGTCGTCGCCGCCGAACATTTCCTGGGTGAGTGTGAGCATGCGGGAAAAGTCCGATTCCGGCAGCCCGAGCAACGACATGATCACGTAGAGCGGATAGTTCACCGCGACCTCCTGCACGAAGTCGCACGTGTCGCCCGCCGCCATCATCTTGTCGACATAGATTTTGGCCAGCTCGTCGACCCGGATTTTCAGCGCCCGCATTGCCTTGGGACGAAACCAGTCCGCGCCGATGGCGCGCACGACGCGATGCTGCGGGTCGTCCATGTGGATCAGGGTGCGCAATCCCATTCCGGCGTCCAGCTGTTCGCGCGCCATATCGTCGGCTTGCGCAGTAGCCAGCAACGGTCGCGGTTCGTTGATGAAAAGATCATGGGCCCGCTCGATCTGCATGATGTCGGCGTGCTTGGTGATCGCCCAGAACGGCCGGTAAGGCGGGCAGTCGACCCACGAGACCGGTGCATGCGCACGCAGGTGGGTCAGCGCCGCATGCAACCGCGGCTCGTCGGCATAAGATGTCGGATCAGCGAAAACCTTCGCGGCCTCGTCAATGATTGGTGTGCTCATCTGCCTTCTTGCCTGCTGGGTCGATGGCGACTCGTTTGACATGTGTCACATCGCCCAGTCTCCGCGATCGCTGATTGCCGGATGAGCGCTTTCCGGTAATCCGTAGGCTGTCGTTTCGTGCCGATCCCATCAGCTCGCCTCCGACGGCCCTGGGCCGCCGTGGTGGTGACGGCTGTGCTGGCGGCGGCCTGCGGGCACGGCGCCGCGATCACATCGCGCAAGGCTGAGCCGGCGTATGCCGGCCCCCTGGATGCCGGCGTCGTGCGCACCTCGATGGGATCCCTTCGGGGCATGGTCGCCTCGGATTACCGCTTATTTCAAGGCATTCCGTATGCGGCGCCACCGGTGGGACCGCTGCGGTGGCAATTACCGCGACCGGCGGCGCGGTGGCCGGCGATGCTGGACGCCACCAAACCGAGGCCGCAGTGCATGCAGGACACCGGACGTAACCCCCGGGTGGGCAAGCCGACCAGTGAGAACTGCCTGACGCTCAACGTCTGGACTCCGGCGCGTGGAAAACACGGCGACAAGCGCCCGGTGATGGTGTGGATCCACGGCGGAGGCTTCGTCAACGGCAACAGCGACATCTACTACGCGCGCCAACTTGCGGCTAAAGGCCGCATCGTGGTCGTCACGATCAACTACCGGTTGGGCGCGCTGGGATTTCTGGCCCACCCGTCGCTGGGTCCGCCGGGCGACGTCGGGAACTACGGTCTTGCCGACCAGCAGGCGGCGCTGCGTTGGGTCCGCGACAACATCGCCGCCTTCGGTGGGGATCCGCGGAAAGTGACCATCGCCGGGGAATCGGCGGGTGGCATGTCGGTATGCGATCACCTGGTGGCGCCCGGGTCGGCGGGGCTGTTCCGGGCGGCGATCATCCAGAGCGCACCCTGTCAGGCGCAAGCCGACCTGGCGACCGGGCAGCGCCGCAGCGTGGATTACGCGGTCGAAGCGGGCTGCCGCAATCCCGCCACCACCGCGGTGTGTCTGCGTGCGATGCCGGCGACGCGGCTCGAACGTCCGCCCTGGTACTACTTCATCGGCGACTCAGATGCACTGTCTGGTCCGGTCACCGGGACAGCGCTGCTGCCGGAGAGCCCGATCGCGGAATTCGCCGCCGGTCGGGCGGCGCGCGTTCCGGTGTTGATGGGCATCAACCACGACGAATTCACCCTCTTCGCGGCGCTGCGGTATGCAAAGTTGGGTCGGGGCGTCCGGTCCGCGGAGTATCCGCACCTGCTCGCGGACATCTTCGGCGCCGACAGCGCGCCGGTCGCGGCGCACTATCCGCCCGATCGTTACGGTGGGGACGCCTCGCTCGCCTACTCCGCGGCGGTTACCGACGGTGTATTTGCCTGCGTTGCAGACCGATTGGCGGACTCGCTGAGTCGCAACGCGCCCGTCTACGCCTACGAATTCGACGATCCGCACGCGCCGGCCCCGAAACCGCTGCGAGACGCGCCGTTTCCGGTCGGCGCGAGCCACTCGTTGGAACTGAGGTACCTGTTCAGCATCGGTGGCGCGCCGGCCCTGGATCCCGCACAGCAGATCCTGTCCGACCAGATGATCAGCTACTGGAGCCATTTCGTCGCCAACGGCGCACCCAAGGCCGCCGGTCTGCCCGACTGGCCGGCTGAGGCCGCCGGCCCCGACCACAACACGTGGATGTCGTTGCGTCCCGGAGGCGGCGGGGGCATCACCGATTTCGAGGCATCACACCAATGCCCGTTCTGGGCGTCGCTGAAGGGCAGGTCGTGAGCACATCCGAGCCCGCCATCTTCGCCGAAGAGTGGGCGGCGGCCTGGAACCGCCGTGATGTCGATGCCGTGCTCGCGCACTTTCACGACGATGTCGTCTTCACTTCTCCGGTCGCGGCACAATTGGTGCCCGACTCGGGAGGGGTGGTGCGCGGTAAAGCGGCGCTGCGCGAATACTGGAGCGCCGCGCTGAAGGTCGTGCCCGATCTGCATTTCGACATCGTCGGCGTGTACGAGGGCGCATCGGTTCTGGTTATCAATTACCGCAACCAGCGCGGCGCCCTGGTGAACGAGGTGCTGGAGTTCGACGGCGCCCTCGTGCGCCGCGGGCACGGGACGTATCTGTCGGCCACCTAGCCGGCCGGCGTGACCCAGGTGGTGATGTCGGCGTGCACGACTTCGTTGCCGCTTCGGTCGGTCGCAGGGTGCCGCCGGGGACGACCGGATAGGCGTCGCCATGCGGCATACGTGCTGGTCGTGGGCGCCATCGCGGCATACCTTACTCTGAAGTAAGTAGCCGCTATCCGGCCGCCCGGCGCCGTGGCCGCGCCCGCAGCTCCGGTGCTGATCAGCCGGACCGGTCACCCGGTCGAGAGGATTTGGCCGATACCGGGATCTAGGGCATACTGTTCGGGTTGCCTTGCGCCAGGTTTGCGCCTGGTCGGGCATACGACCGGCGCCCAAACGGGCGCATACGGTCCCAACCTTGGAGCGCGACGAATTTCGGTCGCGGACCAGGCTGCGTGAGGGCGACACACCCGACCGCGGGGGGCCGTTGGACCAAGACAGGTAAACAGCGGCGCAACATCCGGGCGCGACGCCAGATCGACTGAGGCGATCGGCGCCCGGCAGAACACCGGGTCCGGACCTGGAGATTGAGGTAGGAGAAGCGTGGCGGGACAAAAGATCCGCATCAGGCTCAAGGCCTACGACCACGAGGCCATTGACGCCTCGGCGCGCAAAATCGTCGAGACCGTTGTCCGGACCGGAGCCAGCGTGGTGGGCCCGGTGCCGTTGCCCACTGAGAAGAACGTGTATTGCGTCATTCGCTCTCCGCACAAGTACAAGGATTCGCGGGAGCACTTCGAAATGCGCACCCACAAGCGGCTGATCGACATCCTTGATCCGACCCCGAAAACCGTTGACGCGCTGATGCGCATCGATCTGCCTGCCAGCGTCGACGTCAACATCCAGTAGGAGATCTGCGAGCAATGGCGAGACAGGGCATTCTGGGTACCAAACTGGGCATGACGCAGGTGTTCGACGAGAACAACCGCGTCGTCCCCGTGACGGTGGTCAAAGCCGGGCCGAACGTGGTGACCCGAATCCGCACGCCCGAGCGTGATGGATACAGCGCGGTACAGCTGGCCTATGGCGAGATCAGTCCGCGCAAGGTCAACAAGCCGGTGACCGGTCAGTACGCCGCCGCCGGTGTCAACCCGCGTAGGCACTTGGCCGAACTGCGTCTCGACGATGCGGAGGCGGCAGCCGGCTACGAGGTCGGCCAGGAGCTGACGGCCGAGATCTTCGCTGCCGGAACCTATGTCGACGTGACCGGCACCTCGAAGGGCAAGGGCTTTGCCGGGACCATGAAACGACACGGCTTCAAGGGTCAGGGCGCCAGCCACGGCGCGCAGGCCGTTCACCGTCGTCCCGGCTCCATCGGCGGTTGCGCCACTCCGGCGCGGGTGTTCAAAGGCACCCGGATGGCCGGCCGGATGGGTAACGACCGGGTGACTACCCAGAACCTCTTGGTGCACCAGGTCGATGCCGACAACGGTGTGCTGTTGATCAAGGGTGCTGTGCCCGGCCGCACGGGTGGGCTCGTCGTGGTCCGCAGCGCGATCAAACGAGGTGAGAAGTAATGGCTGCCCAGAAAGCGCAGAAGATCGACGTCAAGACGCCGGCCGGTAAAACCGAAGGCTCCGTTGAGCTGCCGGCTGAGCTGTTCGACGCACCCGCGAATATCGCACTGATGCACCAAGTGGTCACCGCGCAGCTGGCTGCGGCCCGGCAGGGAACACACTCGACCAAGACTCGGGGCGAGGTCCGCGGCGGTGGCCGGAAACCGTACCGGCAGAAGGGTACCGGTCGCGCCCGGCAGGGCTCGACGCGCGCTCCGCAGTTCACCGGCGGTGGTGTCGTGCACGGTCCGCAGCCGCGTGACTACAGCCAGCGCACTCCGAAGAAGATGATCGCCGCCGCGCTGCGCGGCGCGTTGTCGGATCGGGCGCGCAACGACCGCATCCACGCGGTGACCGAACTGGTGTCCGGTCAGGCCCCGTCGACCAAGAGTGCCAAAGCTTTTCTGGGCACGTTGACCGATCGCAAGCAGGTACTGGTGGTCATCGGACGCAGCGACGAGACAGCTGCCAAGAGTGTGCGCAACCTGCCGGGTGTGCACATCCTGACGCCGGACCAGCTCAACACCTACGACGTGCTGCGCGCCGACGATGTGGTGTTCTCCGTCGAGGCGCTCAACGCGTTCATCGCGGCTGCGGCACGCAATGCCGCAGAAGACACCGAGGAGGTTTCGGCCTGATGGCGACCGTCACTGACCCCCGCGACATCATTCTGGCCCCGGTCATCTCCGAGAAGTCCTACGGCCTGATCGATGACAACGTGTACACGTTCCTGGTCCACCCCGACTCGAACAAGACGCAGATCAAGATCGCGATCGAAAAGATCTTTTCGGTCAAGGTCGAGGCGGTGAACACGGCGAACCGCCAAGGCAAGCGCAAGCGCACCAGGAGCGGATACGGCCAACGGAAGAGCACCAAACGCGCCATCGTGACGTTGGCGCCCGGCAGCAAGCCGATCGACCTGTTCGGCGCACCGGCGTAGCCGAGGATAGAGAGACTTAACAGACATGGGAATTCGCAAGTACAAGCCGACGACTCCGGGTCGCCGGGGTGCCAGCGTCTCCGATTTCGCCGAGATCACTCGCTCCACTCCGGAGAAGTCGTTGGTCCGGCCGTTGCACGGTCGCGGTGGACGCAACGCACACGGTCGGATCACCACCCGCCACAAGGGTGGGGGACACAAGCGGGCCTACCGGGTGATCGACTTTCGTCGCAACGACAAAGACGGCGTCAACGCGAAGGTCGCGGAGATCGAGTACGACCCCAACCGCACCGCACGGATTGCACTCCTCCATTTCCTCGACGGTGAAAAGCGTTACATCATTGCCCCGCAGGGACTTTCCCAGGGCGATGTGGTGGAGTCGGGCGCCAACGCCGACATCAAGCCGGGCAATAACCTGCCGCTGCGCAACATTCCGGCAGGTACGTTGGTCCACGCTGTCGAGCTGCGGCCGGGGGGTGGAGCCAAGCTGGCTCGCTCGGCGGGTTCCAGCATCCAGTTGCTCGGTAAGGAAGGCACGTACGCCTCGCTGCGGATGCCCAGCGGTGAGATCCGTCGTGTCGATGTGCGCTGCCGCGCCACCGTCGGCGAGGTGGGCAACGCCGAACAGGCCAACATCAACTGGGGCAAGGCCGGGCGGATGCGCTGGAAGGGCAAGCGTCCGTCGGTGCGTGGTGTGGTGATGAACCCGGTCGACCACCCGCACGGTGGTGGTGAGGGCAAGACCTCCGGTGGTCGTCACCCCGTCAGCCCGTGGGGTAAGCCCGAAGGCCGTACCCGTAAGGGCAACAAGCCCAGTGACAAGCTCATCGTCCGGCGCCGACGCACCGGCAAGAAGCACGGGCGCTAGGAAGTCGAGGAGTAGCGAACTATGCCACGCAGCCTGAAGAAGGGTCCGTTCGTCGACGACCATCTGCTCAAGAAGGTCGACGTCCAGAACGAGAAGAACACCAAGCAGGTCATCAAGACCTGGTCGCGGCGCTCGACCATCATCCCCGACTTCATCGGTCACACCTTCGCCGTCCACGACGGCCGCAAGCATGTGCCGGTGTTCGTCACCGAATCGATGGTCGGCCACAAACTGGGTGAATTCGCACCGACGCGCACCTTCAAGGGACACATCAAAGACGACCGGAAGGCCAAGCGGCGATGAGCACGGCTACTGAATTTCCTTCTGCGGTCGCCAAAGCGCGGTTCGTGCGGGTGTCGCCGAGCAAGGCACGCCGGGTGATCGACCTGGTGCGCGGCAAGTCGGTGGCCGACGCGCTGGACATACTGCGCTGGGCGCCGCAGGCGGCCAGCGAGCCGGTGGCCAAGGTCATCGCGAGCGCCGCCGCCAACGCCCAGAACAACAACGGCCTGGACCCGGCGACTCTGGTGGTGGCCACCGTCTATGCCGACGACGGCCCGACCGCCAAGCGGATCCGTCCGCGCGCACAGGGCCGCGCTTTCCGGATCCGTCGACGCACCAGCCACATCACCGTGGTGGTGGAAAGCCGGCCGGCCAAGGACGCCCGCGCCTCGCAATCGGCCAGTGCGACCCGCGCCCGCCGCGCGCAGGCTAGCAAGACCGCTGAAAAGAAGGCCCCGGCCAAGAAGGCTGCTGCCAAGGCACCGGCCAAGAAAGCAACGGCCGAGAAGGTGCCAGCCAAGAAAGCGTCCTCCAAAAAGACAACTGAAGCGAAGGCATCCGCCGCGAAGTCCACTGGGACTGAAGCGACTTCGGACGCGAAGGGAGGCTCGCAGTAGTGGGCCAAAAGATCAATCCGCACGGATTCCGGCTCGGTATCACCACCGACTGGAAGTCCCGGTGGTACGCGGACAAGCAGTATGCGGAGTACATCAAGGAAGACGTGGCAATCCGCAAGCTGCTGTCCACCGGCTTGGAACGCGCGGGAATCGCCGACGTGGAGATCGAGCGCACCCGTGACCGGGTTCGGGTAGACATCCACACCGCTCGGCCGGGCATCGTCATCGGTCGCCGCGGCACCGAGGCCGACCGCATCCGCGCCGACCTGGAGAAGTTGACCGGCAAGCAGGTTCAGCTCAACATCCTCGAGGTGAAAAACCCTGAGTCGGTGGCGCAATTGGTGGCTCAAGGTGTCGCCGAGCAGTTGAGCAACCGGGTGGCGTTCCGCCGCGCGATGCGCAAAGCGATCCAGTCTGCGATGCGTCAGCCCAATGTCAAGGGCATCCGGGTGCAGTGCTCTGGTCGCCTCGGCGGCGCCGAAATGAGCCGCTCGGAGTTCTACCGCGAGGGCCGGGTGCCGCTGCACACACTGCGCGCCGACATCGACTACGGCCTGTACGAAGCGAAGACCACCTTCGGGCGTATCGGCGTGAAGGTGTGGATCTACAAGGGCGACATCGTCGGCGGCAAACGCGAACTGGTTGCGCCGTCGGCGGCCGGTGCAGAACGTCCGCGCCGCGAACGGCCGTCGGGCACCCGCCCGCGCCGGAGCGGTGCCGCCGGAACCACAGCGACCAGCACCGAGGCCGGGCGCGCCGCATCGAGCGCTGAGGAGACTTCTGCCCCGCTGGCCGCGGCACCGGTGCCTGACGCTCCCCCCGTCGAGGCGCAGAGTACGGAGAGCTGAATCATGTTGATTCCCCGCAGGGTCAAGCACCGAAAGCAGCACCATCCGCGTCAGCGCGGGATCGCCAGTGGCGGCACATCGGTGAGTTTCGGCGACTACGGTATCCAAGCGCTGGAGCACGCCTACGTCACCAACCGCCAGATTGAGGCGGCACGTATCGCCATCAACCGGCACATCAAGCGTGGCGGCAAGGTCTGGATCAACATCTTCCCGGACCGTCCGCTGACCAAAAAGCCCGCCGAGACCCGGATGGGTTCCGGAAAGGGCTCGCCGGAGTGGTGGGTGTCCAACGTCAAGCCGGGTCGTGTGCTCTTCGAGCTCAGCTACCCCAACGAGCAGGTCGCACGTGAGGCGCTCACCCGGGCGATCCACAAGTTGCCGATCAAGGCACGCATCGTTACCCGAGAGGAGCAGTTCTGATGGCAGTGGGAATTTCGCCGGGCGAACTGCGCGAGCTCACTGACGACGAGCTGATCGGCAAGCTGCGCGAATCCAAGGAAGAGCTGTTCAACTTGCGCTTCCAGATGGCAACCGGCCAGCTCAACAACAATCGTCGGCTCCGCCTGGTGCGGCAGGAAATCGCACGGATCTACACCGTGCTACGTGAACGTGAACTGGGCCTGGCCACGGGCCCCAATGGTGCTGAAAACGAGGAATCGTAATGGCAGAGGCGAAGACCGGCGTACAAGCCGCCGCAAAGACCACCGCAAAGACCACCGCGTCCAAGTCCGCTCCGAAAGCTGCCGCTGCCAAAGAGGCATCCGGCAATGCCAAGGGGCCCAAGCACACTCCGCGCACTCCAAAGCCCCGCGGTCGGCGTAAGACCCGAAGCGGGTTGGTAGTGAGTGACAAGATGCAGAAGACCATCGTGGTCGAGCTGGAAGACCGTAAGCGCCACCCGCTCTACGGCAAGATCATTCGGACCACCAAGAAGGTCACGGCGCATGACGAGCACGGCGATGCCGGCATCGGCGACCGGGTCTCGCTGATGGAGACCCGGCCGCTGTCTGCGACGAAGCGCTGGCGGCTCGTCGAGATCCTGGAGAGGGCTAAGTAGCGTCTGCCTTTCCGTCAACGAGTCAGTCGCTGGCGGGGAGACGCGACGGTGCGCAGGGTCCAATCGGCGCAGCGTGAAGACGAATGCCAAGGCAATCAGGGGTGCGGCAAGGCCGTAAATTGCCGCTGGAGTGGCCATTTCGGTGCTGTTGAGAAGTTGCGGACTCATCGCGATACCCATCGCCAGCATGGCGTTGTGCAGGCCGATCTCGAGGCTGATCGCGATGGATTGTGGTGGAGGAAGCTTCAGCCAGCGGGGCGCCAGATAGCCGACCGTCAGGCTGATCACGCAGAACGACACGACAGCTCCGGTCAGGGCGCCCAGGTTGCTCCACAGAGTTGTCCGGCCTCCGGCGATGGCTCCGATGCTGACTGCCACGAGGAGTACTGCTGCCAATATTCTGACCGGCCTGTTGAGTCGCTGCGCCAGCGCGGGAAAGCGGTGCCGAATGGCAACGCCGATCGCGGTAGGTATGAGGATAAGTCCGAACACCGCGAGGAACTTGTCCGCTTGTAACGGGATAAACCGTCCTTCTCCGACAAACCAGAACATCGAAAACGCCACTATCGCCGGCAATGTGAAGATCGACAGCACCGCGTTGATCGCGGTCAGCGTCAGGTTGAGGGCCAGATCTCCGTTGACCAGATGACTCATGATGTTCGCCATCACCCCGCCAGGAGCAGCGGCCATCAGCATCAGCCCAACTGCCAGCTTCGGTTGCAGGCTGAACGCTTCGGCGATCAGCAGACATAGGCTCGGTAGCAGAACAGCCTGGCAGATCAGTGCGACCACCAGGGGGCGGCGCAGCGAGGCGGCCCGCCGGAAGTCGGCGACTGTCAGCGTCAACCCAAGGGCGAGCATGACCGCCACGACGACCAATGGAAAAAACCGGTTGTCCATCACACTACAAGGAGTTGGGCGCCGACGCCGCGAAGTATCGATCGGGAGGCGACAGCGCAACGATGCAGCAGGTATTCAGCTTGCCCTAGATGGCAACAATCCAGCCTAACGGTCTGAGACGGCTGCTGCGCGCGATGCGGACGATGCGGATGACCCTGTCACCGTACATCCGGATTGCGGCTCGACAGAGCGAGCGACGCGGCTATCCAGTTGAGGTCAGCGATTTCTCGGGTAAACCCGGTGCGGCGTCATCGAGACCCAATTCTGCTGGGCGCGCGCGAATCTCGCCGGGCCGGATGAACGGTCCAAAATGACTGCCGTAGAACGCATGTCGAGATTTTCTGACCATCGGGAGAGTGACTATTGCGAAAGGCCTCTGAACCGGGTGGGCGGGCCGGCGGTCTCTGACGAAGGTGCTTGCGGGACGATGGCCTGGATAACTCATTGTCATGTCGGCTGAGCCCCAACCCATCTCGAATCATCATGATCAAAATCGACTGGGCGTCGACCATCACTCGTATGACGGGCTCCATCAGAACCACCGTGATTCAAAGCCGCCTTCGTACCCGGGTTATAGCTGACGCAGAAAGGCAACGCGTAGTGAATTCTCAGTGTTGGCAGCAGTTTTCGATGCCGCCGGCGCTTGACCGCATGGCAACCGGACGCCACGTCGAGCAGCGACAACCGGAAGCCGTCGAACGAGATATCTGCCCCGTTGTTGGATAGCTTTCCAATGTTCCATGCGCGACTTGAGACCTAAACCATCGAAGGAGTGGCTGTCATGACCTTGCGCGTCGTTCCCGAAGGCTTGGCCGCTGCCTGTGCGGGTGTGGAGGCGTTGACGTCGCGGTTGGCCGCTGCACATGCCGGCGCGGTTCCGTTGATCGCGTCGGTGGTGCCGCCCGCGGGCGGATCCGGTGTCGCTGCAGAGCGCGGCGGGGTTCAGCCTTCTCGGCGGTCAGCATACGGCGCTGGCCGCGCAAGGCGCCGAAGAGCTCGGTCGCTCAGGCGTCGGAGTGGGCGAGTCGGGCGCCGGCTACGCCAGCGCTGACGCGGCGGTGTCGTATGTCTTCGCAGCCGACTGACGATGACAGCGCCGATTTGGATAGCTGCACCGCCGGAGGTGCATTCGACGTTGTTGAACAGCGGCCCGGGGCCGGCGTCGTTGCTGGCGGCATCGGACGCATGGAACTCGCTGAGCGCCGAATACTCCTCGATAGCAGACGAACTCACCGAATTGTTGGCACAGGTACAAGCCGGTGCATGGCAGGGCCCGAGCGCGGAGTCGTTCCTGGCTGCGAACGCGCCGTACCTGGCGTGGCTGACGCAGGCCAGCGCCAACAGTGCGGCGGCGGCGGCTCAGCATGAGATCGTGGCCGCGGCGTACACCGCCGCACTGGCCGCGATGCCGACGCTGCCGGAGCTGGCCACCAATCACGTGGTTCACGGGGTGTTGGTGGGGACCAATTTCTTTGGCATCAATACCATTCCGATCGCGCTGAACGAGGCTGACTATGTACGGATGTGGGTGCAAGCCGCGACCACGATGGCTAGCTATCAAGCAGTAGCCGGTTCGGCTGTGGCGGCGACACCTCTGACCGACCCGGCGCCGCCCATCTTGAAGTCGGACGCCCAGACCAACTCGTCCGCGTCGCCGGCCGAGTCCACCTCCGAGACACCACTGGACCAACTCATCGTGCAGTTTCTGCAGGCCAGGGGGATCACGTGGGATCCCACCGCCGGCACCATCAACGGGCTGCCCTACTCGGTGTACACCGACCCGCTGACCGAGCTGTATTGGGTGAAGAACACCGTCACCCTCGTTCAGTCTGTTGAGCAGTTCGCGCAATTGCTGGCGACCAATCCGGAGGCGGCCCTCGCGAGCCTCACACCGGCCAACGTCGTGGCGTTTCTCGTGGCGCACCCGGTGGTGGCCGCCGCGGTCGCTGCCGGCTCGACCACTGCTGCCCTCCCCGCTGCGGCCGCTTCGGCGGCGGCGGTAGCCAGCGTGGCGGGGCTGATCGACTCATCTTTATTCCAGCCGGTTCCGCCGGTGCTGCCGCCGATCGCGGCTTTGCCAACGGCGCCGGTCACCGCGCCGACACCTGCTGTTGTCGCCACGGCGGCACCTCCGGCCACTGTTCCGGCCACTCCGGCCGCGCCCGCGGCCAGCAGTGCTCCCGCTTCGCCGCCGCCTGCCCCGCCGCCCGCCGGCGTGCACGGTATTGGCTTTCCCTACCAGATCGGGATGGGGGGCGACCCTGGCATCGGATTCGACTCTGGGGCGAGCACCAAAGCCGCAGCCGGCGCACGGCTGCGAGCGCCGGCCGAGGCCGCCGCGATCGCCGCGGCCGCTGCCGCACGGCGACGGACCCGGTCACTGCGTCGCCAGTATGCACGCAAGTACGACTACGCGGACGCGTTCATGGACGTCGACGTCGATCCGGACTGGAGCGCAACGCCACCCGACGAGCCCGTCGCGTCGACGGCGGCGTCGGATCGGGGTGCGGGGTCGCTCGGATTTGCCGGAACGGTGTCGCAGGGCAGCAAGCAGGCGACGGGATTGGCTACCTTGCCCGGCGACGACTTCGGAAACGGGCCGACTATCCCGATGCTGCCCAACACATGGTTACCCGAGGCCCCGCAAGGGGACGGGAAGGGCAGCTGACGTCAACGCACTGTTGGCCGGCAGTTCGGCGCAGCGGTGTAATCTGCATCCGAAGTCCCGGGGGTCCACTACGAGAGTGAGGCCAGCGATGGCGACCGAGTTCAACGGCAAGATCGAACTGGATATCCGGGATTCGGAACCGGATTGGGGTCCGTTCGCGGCGCCGACTGCGCCGGAGGGTGCGCCCAACATCCTCTATCTGGTGTGGGACGACACTGGCATCGCGACCTGGGACTGTTTCGGCGGCTTGGTCGAGATGCCGACGATGACGCGCATCGCCGAGCGCGGTGTGCGGCTGTCGCAGTTCCACACCACCGCACTGTGCTCACCCACCAGGGCGTCGCTGCTGACCGGTCGCAACGCCACCACTGTCGGCATGGCCATGATCGAAGAGTTCACCGAAGGTTTCCCCAACTCCAACGGTCGTATCCCCTTCGAAACCGCTTTACTCCCTGAGGTTTTGGCAGAACGCGGCTACAACACCTACTGCGTCGGGAAGTGGCACCTGACTCCACTCGAGGAGTCCAATGTGGCTGCAACCAGGCGGCACTGGCCGACTTCACGCGGCTTCGAACGCTTCTACGGGTTCATGGGCGGCGAGACCGACCAGTGGTATCCGGACCTGGTGTACGACAACCACCCGGTGGACCCACCTGGTACCCCGGAGGATGGCTACCACCTGTCGAAAGACATCGCTGACAAGACGATTGAGTTCATTCGCGACGCGAAGGTGATCGCGCCGGATAAGCCATGGTTCAGCTACGTCTGCCCGGGCGCCGGTCATGCCCCGCACCATGTTTTCCAGGAGTGGGCGGACCGCTACGCCGGCAAGTTCGACATGGGCTACGAGCGTTACCGCGAGATCGTGCTGGACCGGCAGAAGTCGATCGGCATCGTGCCACCGGACACCGAGCTGTCACCGATCAATCCCTACCTCGATGTCAAGGGACCCGACGGCCAGCCGTGGCCGCTGCAGGACACCGTGCGGCCGTGGGACTCACTCAATGACGAAGAGAAGAAGTTGTTCAGCAGATTCGCGGAGGTGTTCGCCGGATTTCTCAGCTACACGGACGCCCAAATCGGGCGGATCCTGGACTATCTCGAGGAATCCGGCCAGCTGGACAACACCATCATCGTGGTGATCTCCGACAACGGCGCCAGCGGTGAAGGCGGTCCGAACGGATCGGTGAACGAGGGCAAGTTCTTCAACGGCTACATCGACACCGTCGAAGAGAGCATGAAGCTGTTCGATCACCTCGGTGGGCCCGAGACCTACAATCACTACCCGATCGGGTGGGCAATGGCGTTCAACACGCCCTACAAGCTCTACAAGCGGTATGCCTCCCACGAGGGAGGGATCGCCGACACCGCAATCATTTCGTGGCCCAACGGAATTGCCGCACATGGTGAAGTCCGTGACAACTATGTCAACGTTTCCGACATCACCCCGACCGTGTACGACCTGCTGAACGTCGAACCGCCGGAAACCGTCAGGGGTATCCCGCAGATACCACTGGACGGCGTGAGCTTCAAAGCGGCCCTTTATGATCCGGCCGCCGACACCGGTAAGGAGGCCCAGTTCTACACCATGCTGGGTACCCGTGGGATCTGGCACAAGGGCTGGTTCGCCAACACCGTCCATGCAGCTACGCCCGCGGGCTGGGGGCATTTCGATGCCGATCGCTGGGAGCTCTTCCACATCGATGCCGACCGCAGCCAGTGCCACGATCTCGCCGGCGAACACCCCGACAAGCTCGAAGAGCTCAAGGCGCTGTGGTTCTCCGAGGCCGCTAACTACAACGGCCTGCCGTTGTCGGATCTGAACATCTTCGAAACGTTGACGCGGACGCGGCCCTACCTGGCGAGTGAACGGGACAGCTACGTCTACTACCCCGATTCCGCGGAGGTGGCCACCGGCGCCGCGCCCGAGATTCGCGGCCGCTCGTTCGCGGTACTGGCCGATGTGGCCATCGACACCACCGGCGCCGAAGGTGTGCTCTTCAAGCACGGCGGCGGCCACGGCGGGCATGTGCTGTTCATTCAGGACGGACGTTTGCATTACGTCTACAACTTCCTCGGCGAGCGTCAACAGCTGGTTTCTTCGTCGGGTGCGGTGCCGTTGGGCAGGCATCTGTTCGGCGTCCGCTACGCCCGCACGGGCACGGTGCAAGGCAGCCACACGCCCCTCGGTGACGTCACGTTGTTCATCGACGACGCGACGGTCGGCACTCTGGCGGACGTGCAGTCGCACCCGGGGACCTTCGGATTGGCCGGTGCGGGTATCACGGTGGGACGCAACGGCGGCTCGGCCGTGTCCAGTCGATACAAGGCGCCGTTCGCATTCACCGGCGGCACCATCGCGCAAGTCAACGTCGACCTGTCGGGCCGGCCGTACGAAGACGTGGAAAAAGAACTGGCGCTGGCCTTTTCGCGTGACTGAGCTGCCGCATAGCGTTGCCCGGGCAGTGCTACAAGCGGGCTGCCTGGTGGCGATCGCGGTGTTCTCGGGGTGCGCCAAAACCACCGAAGGCGTCGCTCTTCCGGCGGGCGGACCGGTAGCGTCCGTTGCCGGCCCGTCGACAGCCCAACGGCCCTCAACAGGTAACCGCAAACCGATGCCCGGAATCGAGGAAACGCTGCCGGACCACATTCCGCCCAACGCATTTGCCTGTTTCCCGGAGCCGACGGGGATCGGCGCCGGCACTGTCGCTCAAGTCTCCGATCCGGCCGCGCCGAGGATCACCGTGTCGGTGCCCGACGGCTGGACGAGTGAGCCGGGACAAGGCGATGTGGCGTTGGCGCTCACCGGACCTGACGGTTTGACAGCGACGGTGACCATCGCCGCGACGACGCTCGACCCCGCCGCGGCCTTCGCCGACTACGCCAGCATGCTGGCGCGCTCGAAGCCCGACCTGAAGGTCGACACCGTGGGCGCCAAGTTCTGCGGATACAGCAGCCAGAAGTTGACCGGGGCATTCCCCGGATCATCGGGCAGCCTTGGTTTCGCTGACCGCGTCACCCACATCTGGACCAACGCCGACAAATACCTCGTCACCATTCACGCGGAAGGGCCGGCCGACGCGCCTGGGTTCGACGCGGCGAAAACCGCGCTGATGCAGGACTTCGCGGTGGTCATACCCTGAACTCATGCGCACCGATCTGGTCGACCTGCCGTCCGGGTCATTCCGCATGGGGTCGACAAGCTTCTACCCCGAGGAAGCGCCGATCCACACGGTGACCGTCGACGCTTTCGCTGTCGAGCGCCATCCGGTGACCAATGCTCAATTCGCCGAGTTCGTCACCGCCACAAAGTATGTGACGGTCGCTGAGCAACCCATCGACCCGGCGCTGTACCCAGGGGGCGATCCGGCCGAGTTGCAGCCGGGCGCGATGGTGTTCCGGCACACGGCGGGCCCGGTCGACCTGCGGGACTGGCGGCAATGGTGGGTATGGGTGCCCGGTGCCAGCTGGCGGCATCCGTTCGGGCCGGACAGCGACGTCGCCGACAGAGCCGATCACCCGGTGGTGCAGGTGGCCTATCCCGATGCCGCGGCCTATGCAAGTTGGGCCGGGCGCCGGCTGCCGACCGAAGCCGAATGGGAGTACGCCGCGCGCGGCGGGGCCGTCACGACTTATGCGTGGGGCGAGGAGGAGAAGCCCGGTGGGAATCCGATGGCCAACACATGGCAGGGCGCATTTCCGTACCGTAATGACGGCGCACTCGGTTGGGTCGGAACCTCGCCGGTGGCCGCATTCCCGCCGAACGGGTTCGGCCTTTTCGACATGGTCGGCAATGTCTGGGAATGGACGAGCACCGAATTCTCGGCCCGTCACCGGCTGAATGAGCCGCCGAAAGTGTGTTGTGCGCCAACGGGACCCGCCGACCCGGCAATCATGCAGACGCTCAAGGGCGGCTCGCACCTGTGCGCCCCCGAGTACTGCCACCGGTACCGGCCGGCGGCGCGCTCGCCGCAGTCTCAGGACACCGCGACCACGCACATCGGGTTCCGGTGTGTGAGCGACCTGCCTGCCGGATCAGCTGATGGCGTCGACCGCGCTTGAGACCTTCGCCTGGAAGTCGGGCGGCAACGGGATGTAGCCGTTCTTGTCGAGATCGATTTGGCCCGGGCCGAGTGTCGCCTGCAGGGCGGCCTTGACGGCCTGACCGACCTGCGGGTCCGGATATTTCGAGCAGACGATCTCGTAGGTGGCCATCACGATCGGGTAGACGTCTTCTTGGCTGGGGTTGTAGAACGACGAGAGGTCGAGCACGAGGTCGTTGCCCTTGCCGACGAATTTGGCCCCGGTGATGGTCTTGCCGACGGAATCGGTGCCGATGCGGACCGGGCGTCTGGACTTGCGGCTTGCCGGGGTTTTGATCTCGGCGGCGAACAGTCCTTCGTCCATGGCGAACGACAACTCGTTGTAAGTGATCGCGCCCTCGGTGTTCTTCACGGTCGACGAGGTGCCGTCGTTACCCTTCGCGCCCGTTCCCACTCCGCCCTTGAACGCCTTACCCGTGCCCTGCGTCCAGGTCCCGGCGGCTGCGGACTGCAGGTAGGCCTGGAAGTTGGCGGTGCTGCCGGAGTTGTCGCTTCGGTAGATGACGTGGATGTCCTCGGACGGCATGGATGCGTTCAGCGCGGTGAGGGATGGGTCGTCCCACCGCGTGATGCTGCCGTTGAAGATCCTGGCCAGCGTGGGTGCGTCGAGCACCAGAAAGTCGACGGGGAGGTTGTAGGTGATGGCCAGTGGGCCGAACACCACGGGCAGGTCCCACGCCTCCGCACCGCCGCAACGTTGTTTGGCCGCGGCATGTTGGTCATCGGATAGCGGAGTGTCCGATCCGGCGAAATCGCTCTTGCCGGCAAGCAAGTCACTGATTCCGTTGCCCGAGCCGTTGGCGGTGTAGCTCAGCGTGCGCCCAGGGCAGGACTTGCCGTAGGCGCTGGTGAACCGTTTCATCGCGTTGGCTTGCGCGGTCGAGCCGCTGGCCGATATCGCCGACTTGCCGGCGCAGGTCACTACCTCGCTGGCGTAGGCCATGCTGGAGTGCGGGCCTTCGCATCCCGACACGGCGATGACACCCGCTGCCAGCAAACTTGTCGCAGCGACTAATCGACTGTGCTTCATGTTGACTGCCTCACCCCGGACGTTGACACGATGTTGAGATTTACCGCTAACGAATCGAGCACGTGGACCGACATCAGATTAGCGGGTCCATGGCCGAACTGTCCCGCGGCAGCGTCGAATTGACGATTACCGCTAGTGATCCTGAACTGCGCGTGACCGCGGGGTGGACGGCGAGTGACGAAATTTCGATACTGCGCCCGCATCATTCTTTCGCCGCGCGACCGGCACGTGTTTTCGCTAACCTGACGCCGTGTTGCCCCGACAGGCTGACGTCCGCCAGACAGTGCCAGTCGGCTGCAGGCAAGCAGTTCAGGTTGGTGCTCAGCAATGACCGTGGATGCTCCCACCACAACTCCCCCGTCGCCGCCACCCTCGCCGCCGAAACACAAGCGCCCACGCATCTCGATCGGCGTGATCGTTCTGCTGGCTTTCATCACCGCGTACGGACTTTCGCTGATCGGTGTTCATCTGCTGCAAAAATCAGAGGGTCCGCTTCCGCCGCTGGACCTGAGCCAGGCCGGGCCCGACGAGACCGTCGTGCAGATCCGACTGGAGGAGCTCAAGCCCACGACGAACCGCCTGACGGTGAATGTGCTCATCTACCCGGGCGAATCACTCGAGGACGAACGCTTCGAGGAGTTGAGCACCGACATCGCGGTGCGGCTGTATCCGCCGAACGACCTCGGAGACCTGAGCTTCCCGAAGGGTAAGGCGCCGGCGCAAGTCAGCACCACCATCCAAGCGCACGGAAATCCCGGCGGCTGGCCGTTCGACTCCTATCACAGTGAGGCGCTGTCGGCCGACGTGTTCGTCGGGACGGGCGCCGATCGCAAACGGATACCCGCGTTCGTCCAGGTGACGGGACAGATGGACGGTTGGGACGCCAGCGTCAAGCGCAGCGTCGACACCAGCGAAACCGGAAGCCACAACCGCAGCAATGTGGTCGTCACCCTGCACAGGGCCAAGGGCCCGCTGATTTTCGACCTGGGCATCATCTTGGTCCTGATCAGCCTGCCCACCTTGGCGCTGCTGGTGGCCATCCCGATGGCGTTGGGCAGAAGGAAGTTCGTGCCTCCGTTCGCCACCTGGTATGCCGCGAACCTGTTCGCCATCGTTCCGCTGCGCAACATCCTGCCCGGCGCCCCACCGCCGGGCTCGTTGATCGACCAAGCCCTCGTGCAGTGGGTGCTGCTCGCGCTGGCGACTGCGATGGCTCTGTACATCTTCGCCTGGGTGCGGCAAGGGGACTGACGCCGCGTCGTAATCGGGTTGGATCTTGCCTCCCATCTCCTGTCGGAGGGTGGTGGCATACTCGAATGTATGTTCGAACAGTCGATGTCGTCACCGGAGGTGATTGCCCGGTTCGACGAGCTATTCGAGCGGCACTATCCGTCGACCACGCCGGAGTCGGCCGCCCTGCTGGATCGGATCGCCGCGTCGTGGCGGGCCGAGAATCGTGCTGCGGCAGCGTCATTGGCGGCGATCGGAGAATTGTTCGGCTACCGGCTGGCGCGCTGTTCGGACACCGAGGAGTGGGCGGTTGATACCGAGGAGGCGGTGGCTGCGGAGTTGGGTGCGGAGTTGCGGATTAGTCAGAGGTTGGCCGCAAGCCGGCTGCGCTATGCCCGCGCCATGCGCGAGCGGCTACCGGCAGTGGCCGAAATCTTCAAAACGGGCGATATTGATTTCCGGACCTTCCAGACAATCGTGTATCGCAGCGATCTGATCACCGACCGCGACGTGCTGGCGGCAGTTGATGCCCAACTGGCCGCGCAGGTGACGCGCTGGCCGTCGATGACCCAGGGCAGGTTGATCGCCCAAATCGACAAGGTTGTCGGCAAGGCCGATGCCGATGCGGTGCGGCGACGCAAGGAACGCCACGCAGCGCGAGAGATCTGGTTCGCCCAGCTTGACGGGGGCATCTCGCACATTGAGGGCAGCCTGTTGAGCCCCGACGCGCACGCGTTGGACAAACGGTTGTCGGCGCTGGCCGCCACGGTGTGTGAGCACGATCCACGCAACCGTGAACAGCGCCGCGCCGATGCACTGGGTGCGCTGGCCGCTGGCGCAGATCGGCTGGCGTGCCGCTGCGGAGGACCCGATTGTGGCGCTGCAAAGCGGCCTGCGGCCACGCCGGTGGTGATCCATGTGATCGCCGAAGACGCCACGATCACCGGCCGCCGCTCGACGCCCGCATCCGAAGTCGGTGCCGACGGGCTGATTCCACCCGAACTCGTTGCCGAGCTGGCCCGCTCCGCCAAGCTGGTGCAGCTGATCCACCCAGGCGACGCGCTGCCCGAACCTGGGTATGTGCCCTCGAAAGCGCTGGCGGATTTTGTGCGCTGCCGCGATTTGACCTGCCGCTGGCCCGGTTGCGACCGGCCCGCACATGACTGCGACCTCGACCACACCATCCCCTACGTCGTGGGCGGGCCCACCCACGCCTCAAACTTGAAGTGCTACTGCCGCACTCATC
Source organism: uncultured Actinomycetota bacterium (assembly GCA_963760095.1). GTDB lineage: Bacteria > Actinomycetota > Actinomycetes > Mycobacteriales > Mycobacteriaceae > Mycobacterium. The sequence goes on from CAVXBT010000001.1 coordinate 894,381, forward strand.
ACCTCGTGAAGACGTTCTGGGGATGGCGTGATCGGCAATTGCCCGACGGCACGGTGATCCTGGAATCGCCATCAGGGCAGACCTATGTCACCACGCCGGGCAGCGCGCTGCTGTTTCCCAGCCTGTGTCGGTCAACCGGCGATCTGCCGGCTCCCCAAGCCGAACGGCCGCCGCTCGACGACTGCGGTGACCGCACCGCGATGATGCCCAAACGCCGTCGCACTCGCGCCCAAAACCGCGCCAACCGCATCGCTACCGAACGCCGACAAAACCACCAGGCCCGCACGATCCGCCGACCCTACCGGCTGAGCTGTTTCGGACCGGCCCCACCCGACATTGAAGACGACCCCCCGCCCTTCTGAGGCGCCGAAGCCCGGCGTAAGCGGGTAGTCCACCGCGTTCAAGACCCGTGGCAGCTGAGCGCGGCGCGCACGATCACGCTGTCGGAGGTCAACAGGCTGGTCTCCACATCGCCGAAGAAGTAGCTGTTGTCGGGGCTCCAATTGGCGGTCTGCACGACGGTCGCGTAGACCGTTTTGCGCCCAATGACTTTCGCGTTGTCATCGGCGTTGAAATCGCTGAGCCGCTGCGGATCTGAGCCGTCGGAGTTCATCGTCCACCAGTCGGTGCCATGAGACGGGTTGTCGGCGTTGGTCATCCACAGCACTTGCCCGTCGGGGGTGTATCGGGGGTGCTCGTTGTAACTGTCGCCTCGGGTAAGTCGAGTGGTCGCACCGGAATTGAGGTCGTAACGGTAGATCTGGTTGCTCCAGAAATTGTGGGTTTCGAAGTCGCTGCTGAACACCAGAGATGACGAGTCGGCCGAGAAGCCGCCGGTTTCGTTGAAGGCATCGGCGGTCGGGGACACGGTGCGAACGTTGGACAGCGATGGTGTGCCGTCCGGCGTGACGTAAAAGTTGGCCACCTTGATCGCCCAGAATCCGGCGAACCGATCTGGTTTCAGGACCTTGCCGGCCTTGGTGCGCTCGGTCCATTCGAGCCGCCTGCCGTCAGGTGAGAACTCCGGGATGATCGTGCCGTGGTCCTTGTCGGTCGGGATGTCGGTGAGCTGCCAGGCGTGTGAACCGTCGGCACGTGCGACCCACAGGTCGGAGTAGCTGCCCCAGCCGGGTGTGGCACCCACCGAATTGCCGGGGTGCGCCGCTTTCTCGGCGACAAAGGCGATGAACTGACCCGATGGGCTCCAGACCGGCGTGCCGGTGGTGCGCTGCGGAAAACTCGCCGAACCCACCCCCAACTGGGCGGGATTCGATCCATCGGGCTTGACGGTATAGATGTGGTACGCGCCGTCGCTGCCCTTGGCGTTGTATGCGAGCAGATCCGCGCCCTTCGACCAGTCGACACCGAACGCGTCCCGCTTGAATACTTGGTAGCTGATCGGCGGGCCGCATCCGGGCCGCCCGACGGATTTTCCCGATGGTGGTTCGGCGCCGCGGCGCGGGGCAGGCAGCTGTGCGCAGGAAGCGCAGAGAACGAGGGATAGCACGACGCAGGCACGCAGGACCTCGGTCCGAACGCGCCTCGGCTTGCGCAACCCGGGCCCCCTATTCGCCACTAGATCCCCGCCGGCAACGGCCGTCGACCAGGAATTTGGCTCTGAGCAGGTCTTCACCTAGACTCTAGGGGTTGTCGTGGGCAGACCTCGGCTGGCACCCAAGAGTATTACCCGTCAGCCCCGCGTGCCTTTCGGTGACAAAGACCATGCATGACAGGTCGGGTGGACCATGCACTCCAGCGCCCCCCGGTGTGTCCACGCGTGGGCGTGCATACGTGAACCAGGTCAGGAGATCGAGTGATTCAGCAGGAATCGCGGCTGAAGGTGGCCGACAACACCGGCGCCAAGGAGATCTTGTGCATCCGCGTGCTCGGCGGTTCGGGGCGGCGATATGCCGGCATCGGCGACGTCATCGTCGCCACGGTCAAAGACGCCATCCCGGGCGGCAACGTCAAGCGCGGTGATGTGGTCAAGGCCGTTGTGGTGCGCACCGTCAAGGAGCGCCGCCGTCCCGACGGCAGCTACATCAAATTCGACGAGAACGCCGCGGTGATCATCAAGCCCGACAACGACCCCCGTGGAACCCGTATTTTCGGGCCGGTCGGTCGTGAGCTTCGGGAGAAGCGCTTCATGAAGATCGTCTCGCTTGCCCCGGAGGTGTTGTAGGTGAAGGTCCACAAGGGTGACACCGTCCTGGTGATCTCGGGCAAAGACAAAGGGGCCAAGGGCAAGGTGCTGCAGTCTTACCCGACCCGCAACAAGGTGCTCGTCGAGGGCGTCAACCGGATCAAGAAGCACACCGCGATCTCGACCAACCAGCGCGGAGCGCAGTCAGGCGGGATCGTCACGCAGGAAGCCGCGATCCACGTCTCCAACGTGATGGTGGTCGACTCCGACGGCGCGCCCACTCGCATCGGCTACCGGGTCGACGAGGAGACGGGTAAGAGGGTCCGCATCTCCAAGCGCAACGGCAAGGACATCTGAGGGCATGACAACAACTGAGAAGGTTCAGCCCAGGCTCAAGACGCGCTACCGCGGCGAGATCCGCGACGCGCTCAACCAGCAGTTCAGCTACGCCAACGTCATGCAGATCCCGACCGTGGTGAAGGTCGTGGTGAACATGGGCGTGGGCGACGCCGCCCGCGACGCCAAGTTGATCAACGGTGCGGTCAACGACTTGGCGCTGATCACCGGTCAGCGGCCGGAGATCCGCAAGGCGCGCAAGTCGATCGCACAGTTCAAGCTGCGCGAGGGCATGCCGATCGGGGCGCGGGTGACCCTGCGCGGCGACCGGATGTGGGAGTTCCTCGACCGGCTCACCTCGATCGCGTTGCCGCGTATCCGGGACTTCCGCGGGCTGTCACCCAAGCAGTTCGACGGTTCCGGCAACTACACCTTCGGGCTGAACGAGCAGTCGGTGTTCCACGAGATCGATGTGGACAAGATCGACCGGCCCCGCGGAATGGACATCACCGTCGTCACCTCGGCGACAACCGACGACGAAGGACGAGCGCTGTTGCGGGCCCTCGGCTTTCCGTTCAAGGAGAACTGAATAGATGGCTAAGAAGGCATTGGTCAACAAGGCCGCACAGAAGCCCAAGTTCGCGGTGCGCGGCTACACCCGGTGCAACCGGTGCGGCCGCCCGCGCGCGGTGTTCCGCAAGTTCGGGCTGTGCAGGATCTGCCTGCGCGAGATGGCGCACGCGGGCGAGCTGCCCGGCGTGCAAAAGAGCAGCTGGTAACAGACCAACCAAGCAGGACATAAACCACCCCAGGACAGGCGCGCGGCAGGCCCGAGCAGGGAACCACCGCGAGGAAGGTGACAGACACTGTCATGACGATGACCGACCCGATCGCAGACTTTTTGACACGTCTGCGCAACGCCAACTCGGCGTACCACGACGAGGTGACGCTGCCGCATTCGAAGATCAAGGCCAACATTGCCGAGATCCTCAAAAGGGAGGGGTACATCAGCGATTTCCGCACCGAGGATGCTCGGGTCGGCAAGTCGCTGGTTGTCCAGCTGAAGTACGGCCCCAGCCGGGAGCGCAGCATCGCCGGTCTGCGGCGGGTGTCCAAGCCGGGGCTGCGGGTGTACGCGAAGTACACCAACCTGCCGCGGGTGCTCGGCGGCCTGGGTGTGGCGATCATCTCGACCTCCACGGGCCTGCTCACCGACCGTCAGGCAGCCAGGCAGCGCGTGGGCGGCGAAGTCCTCGCGTTCGTGTGGTGAGGGGGTAACTATGTCGCGCATTGGCAAGCAGCCGGTTCCGGTTCCCACCGGGGTCGACGTAACGATCGACGGCCAGAAGGTCTCCGTCAAAGGACCCAAGGGCACATTGGATCTCACGGTCGCCGAGCCGATCACTGTATCGCGCAACGACGACGGTGCAATCGTGGTCGCCCGTCCGGATGACGAGCGGCAGAACCGCTCGCTGCACGGGCTCTCGCGCACCCTGGTGTCCAACCTGGTCACCGGCGTGACGCAGGGTTACACCACCAAATTGGAGATCTTCGGGGTCGGCTATCGGGTACAGCTCAAGGGCTCCACCCTGGAGTTCGCGCTGGGCTACAGCCACCCCGTGGTAATCGAGGCCCCGGACGGCATCACGTTCGCGGTTGAGACGCCGACGAAGTTCAGCGTCACTGGGATCGACAAGCAGAAGGTCGGCCAGATCTCGGCGAACATCCGTCGTCTGCGCCGTCCCGACCCGTACAAGGGTAAGGGCGTGCGCTACGAGGGTGAGCAGATCCGCCGCAAGGTCGGAAAGACAGGTAAGTAGTCATGGCGCAATCACAAGCTGGCACCACCGCGCAAAAGCCGCCTGCGCAGAGCGCGTCCGCCGCCCGGCGGAAATCGCGGCTGCGGCGGCACGCACGGCTGCGTAAGAAGATCTCGGGCACCGATCAGCGACCACGCCTGGTGGTGCACCGCTCGTCGCGCCACATTCACGTGCAGCTGGTCAACGATCTCGATGGCACAACCGTGGCCGCTGCCTCGTCGATCGAGGCGGACGTGCGCGGTGTAGAGGGCGACAAGAAGGCCCACAGTGTGCGGGTCGGTCAGTTGATCGCCGAGCGGGCCAAGGCCGCCGGAATCGACACTGTGGTGTTCGACCGCGGCGGCTACACCTATGGTGGGCGGATCGCCGCACTCGCCGACGCCGCCCGCGAAGGCGGGTTGAAGTTCTGATGGCACACATCGAGTTCCACGCCTCATACGACTTTTCACACGACATTGGAAGGACCGCATAATGGCGGATCAACCGGCCGGAGCGGCCGGCCACACGCAGGGCGGCGCGGAAGGTCGCTCAGACGGCCGCGACTCTCGCGAGAGCCGGGGCCGCCGGGACGGTGGCCGCGGTGGCCGCGACCGCGACGGCGACAAGAGCAATTACCTGGAGCGGGTCGTCACCATCAACCGCGTCTCCAAAGTGGTCAAGGGCGGTCGGCGATTCAGTTTCACCGCGCTGGTGATCGTCGGCGACGGCAACGGGATGGTTGGTGTCGGCTACGGCAAGGCCAAGGAAGTTCCGGCCGCGATCGCCAAGGGCGTCGAGGAGGCCCGGAAGAGCTTTTTCCGCGTCTCGCTGATCGGCGGGACCATCACTCACCCCGTACAGGGCGAGGCTGCCGCCGGCGTGGTGCTGTTGCGCCCGGCCAGCCCCGGTACCGGTGTGATCGCCGGCGGTGCTGTCCGTGCGGTGCTGGAATGCGCCGGTGTACGCGACATTCTGGCCAAATCACTGGGTAGCGACAACGCGATCAACGTCGTGCACGCCACCGTTGCCGCACTCAAGCTGTTGCAGCGGCCTGAAGAGGTGGCCGCCCGACGCGGACTCCCGATCGAGGATGTCGCCCCGGCCGGTATGCTGCGCGCTCGGCGCGAAAGTGAGGCGTTGGCCGCAAGCGCCAGCACCGCCCGTGAAGGAACGGCATAACTATGGCGGCAGCAAAAGCAGCACCATCGACGCAGCTGAAGATCACCCAGGTGCGCAGCACGATCGGCACCCGCTGGAAGCAGCAGGAAAGCCTTCGCACACTGGGACTTCGACGGATTCGCCAATCGGTGGTTCGCGATGACAACGCTCAGACCCGCGGGCTGATCGCCGTCGTGCGGCACCTCGTTGAGGTCGAGCCGGCCGGCACAGCGGGAGGTAGCAAGTGACCATCAAACTGCACGACCTGCGCCCCGCGCCCGGGTCGAAGACCAAGCGCACCCGCGTCGGTCGTGGTGAGGGCTCCAAGGGTAAGACCGCGGGCCGCGGCACCAAGGGCACCAAGGCCCGTAAGAACGTGCCGGTGACCTTCGAGGGCGGGCAGATGCCGCTGCACATGCGGCTGCCCAAACTGAAGGGCTTCCGCAACCGCTTCCGCACCGAATACGAAGTCGTCAACGTCGGCGACATCAATCGTCTTTTCCCGCAAGGTGGTTCGGTCGGGTTGGACGAGTTGGTGGCCAAGGGAGCGGTTCGCAAGAAGTCGCTCGTCAAGGTTCTCGGCGACGGGAAGCTGGCCGTCAAGGTCGACGTCACCGCGCACAAGTTCAGCGGCAGCGCGCGGGAGAAGATCACCGCGGCCGGGGGCTCGGCTACCGAGCTCTAGACTTGCGGCCGTGCGCCCAGCACGTCGCGGAACAGTGCTTGGCGCAGCGCGAGTTCGCGGGGATCGCTGCACAGATGAAAGCCCAGCCGGTTCATCACGTAGGCGAACCCGGTTCCGGTGTCGGGGTCGGCGAAGCCGAACGAGCCGCCGAAACCTGCTGTGCCGAAAGCCTTGTCGGACGACCCAAACAACAGCAGCGGCACCGGCCTTGACAGTCCCAGCGAATAGGCGCCGTTGGCGTGCAGCACCTTGTCCCGCCGTCCGCGGCTCGGTGCGGCGGGCTCGGCCATGAGCTCGTCGAGCACGTTTGCCGTCAGTCCCAGCGCGGCGTCCCGGGTCGCGGCGGCCCCGTAGAGCTGCGCGACAGCGCCGGCTGTTCCGATCCCGTTGGCCGACGGGATCTCGATGGCGCGCACATCGTCGCGGTTGTAGTCACCGGCCCAGGGGTTCACGTCGATCGGAAGGCGGCCCGCACGGGCGAGCAGTCCGACCGGGTTGAGCGACGCGGCGATGACGCCGAGCGGCAAGGCTTTGATATGCAATAGGGATTCCGCGCGCGACCAGTGGTGCAGGTGCGCCACCCGGTCGCGCGCCACCGAGTCCGGGAGTCCGATGTGCAGGTCCAGACCCAGCGGCCCGGCGATCTCGTCGGCGAGGAAGCGGCCTAGCGTGCGGCCAGCAGGGTCGGTCCGACGGATGAGCTCGGATTCGTACCAGCCCAGCGTGATCGCGTGGTACCCGTGCCGGGTGCCCGGTGGCCACGCCGGCTTCTGGGCCGCGAGCATGGCCGACAGTCTGGGCGGGTCGGCCACATCCCGCACGATCGGCGCTGGTGTCAGCACACACAGCCCGGCCTGATGGGCCAGCAGTTGCCGGACGGTCACGTCAGCCTTGCCGGCTTGGGCGAACTCCGGCCAGTGGTCGACGACTTTGTCGTCGTAGCCGAACAATCCGCGGGAGACCGCTACTGCAACGGCCAGGGCCGCAACACCTTTCGTTGTCGAAAACATGTTGACGATGGTGTCTTGCTGCCACCGCGCTTTGGTGATGCCGTTGCGGTAGCCGCCCCACAGGTCGACGACTTTGACGCCGTCACGGTAGACCGCGAGCGCGGCGCCGACCTCGCGGCCGGCCGCGAAGTTCGCGCGAAATGCGTCGGCGACCTTGCCGTAGCCCTCGTCGGCGTCTCCGCCGATCAGGTCTGGCGATACGGCGACTTTGAGAACCATGGAGTGGTTATACCGCGGACGGTCGGCCAGAACCGACGCCTTGGTCGAACTCGGTCGCTAGCGGAGCTGCGGAATCACTTCTGCGGCGAGACGTTCCATCTGCTCGTGGTCCTCGGCGACATCGCAGCCAACCGGGTTGAGCAGGATCGTTTCGGCGCCCGCGTCGATGACTTCCCGCAAACCGGATGCGACGTCCTCGACGGTGCCCGACACCGGCACCGCGTCGACGCCGGGCATCGCGCCGTAGATGCGGTGCAACCCGGTGAGCACCCGCTCGCGCGCTTTGGCCGGGTCGTCGTCGACCATCAGGTAGACCCGCTTGCCGATGGGAAACTTCGCCGGATCCTTGCCTTGCTCGGCAACCTCGCGCCGCACGTTCTTCACCGCCTCGGCGAACTTCGTGGTGGTCGACGAACCCGCACCCATAAAGGCGTCGCCGTGGCGCACCGCGCGGGCCAGTGCCTTGGGTGCCTGGCCGCCGAACCAGATCGGTGGATGGGGCCGCTGCACGGGCTTGGGCTGAATCGGCAGGTCGTCGACCTGACGGAACCGACCGTCAAACGTCACTCTCGGCCCATCGGACCATGCCGCCTTCATCAGCTGCAGGCCCTCGGTGAAACTACTGATGTACGTCGCCTTGTCCACGCCGAATGCGGCGAACCTGCGGAAGCCGCCGCCGGGGGCCACACCGACATCGAGCCTGCCGTGGCTGAGCCGGTCGACCGCGGTTATCGACGACGCCAGCTGCAGCGGGTCGTGCAGCGACGAGACCAACACGGCCACCCCCAAGCGCAGCCGTTCGGTGCACGCGGCCGCATAGGCAAGCAGCTCAAGCGGCGCAAGCAGCGGCGCCTCCCCGACGATCTGCTCAAGCACCCAGCCGCCCTCGAACCCGAGTTCCTCGGCCCGCGTCAAGTAGTCGCGCAGGCCGGCCGCGTTGAAACTGTCCGAATCGAATTGGTGGATCGAGATGGAGAATCGCACCCCGCCACCGTACGGCTCGAGCGGCGGCGCCGCCGCGTTGCCGTCGCCCATCGGTAGGCTCGGTAGATGTTTTCTTTCCTGCCCGACCCGCCGGGTATTGACGATGTGCGCGCACTGGCCCGCCGGGTGGACACCGCCCGTCACCACGGCGTTCCCAGCGGCTGTGTGCTCGAACTCGACCTGCGCGTCGCGCCACCGGAAGCCGGCGGGGTGGACCCGCTGGCAATCATCACCGGCGGCGGCCGGCCGTTGGTGCTGCGTGAAGCCGTGTCCGCGCTGCACCGGGCCGCCAAGGATCCCCGAATCGCCGGCCTGATTGCCCGTGTGGAGCTTCCGGCCGCCGCGGCGGGACCGGTCCAGGAGCTGCGGGAGGCCGTCGCGGCGTTTACCGCGGTCAAGCCGTCGCTGGCGTGGGCCGAGACGTATCCGGGAACGCTGTCCTACTACTTGGCGTCGGCGTTCGCCGAGGTGTGGATGCAGCCGTCGGGAACCGTCGGACTGATCGGCTTCGCCACCAATGCCTTGTTCTTGCGGGACGCACTGGACAAGGCCGGAATCGAAGCGCAGTTCGTCGCGAGGGGTGAATACAAGTCGGCGGTAAACCTGTTCACTCAGGACCGCTACACCGACGCGCACCGGGAGGCCGACACCCGGCTGCTGGAGAGCCTGCGCGCCCAGGTCTGGCAGGCGATCTCCGAGTCGCGCAGCGTCGACTATGACTCTCTCGACGGGCTGGCCGACCAAGCGCCGCTGCTGCGCGAGGCCGCCGCGCACTCGGGGCTGATTGATCGCGTTGGCTTCCGCGATGAGGCATATGCGCGGATAGCGGAACTGGTTGGTGCCGAGGGTATTTCGCCGGAATCCGGTGATGCCGACGCCGACGACGCTCCGCCGCGGCTGTATCTGAGCCGTTACGCCCGGGCGACCGGCCCGGGCGGACCGCCGCGGCCGGCGATGCCGGGGCGTAAGCCCAAGCCGACGATCGCCATCGTGACCGTTGCCGGTCCGATCGTCAGCGGCCGCGGCGGGTCGCGGTTGCCGTTCGGCTCGTCCAACGCAGGCGGCGACACCATTGCGGCGGGTCTGCGAGAGGCGGCCGCCGACGATGCGGTGTCAGCGATCGTGCTGCGGGTCGACTCGCCGGGCGGCTCGGTCAGTGCGTCGGAAACCATCTGGCGGGAGGTCGCACAAGCCCGCAAGCGCGGTAAGCCGGTGGTGGCGTCGATGGGTGGGGTCGCCGCCTCCGGCGGCTACTACGTGTCGATGGGTGCCGATGCGATCGTGGCCAACCCCGGCACGATCACGGGTTCGATCGGCGTGCTGACCGGAAAGCTGGTCGCCCGCGATCTGAAGGACCGGCTTGGTGTCGGGTCAGACTCGGTGCGTACCAACGCCAATGCCGATGCGTGGTCGATCAATGCGCCGTTCACGCCCGAGCAGCACGCCCAGGTCGAGGCCGAGGCGGACCTGTTCTACAAAGACTTCGTGCAGCGGGTCGCCGAGGGTCGCAACCTGAGCTTCGAGGCGGCGGAGGCGGTGGCCCGGGGCAGGGTCTGGACCGGCGCGGATGCCCTCGAGCATGGCCTGGTCGACGAACTCGGCGGTCTGCGAACCGCGGTGCGCCGGGCCAAGGTGCTGGCCGGCTTGGATCAAGACGACAAGGTCCGCTTGATCGGCTATCCGGGTTCGTCGCTGTGGGAGTTCCTGCGGCCGCGACCGTCCTCGCAGCCGGCGGCGGCGTCGCTGCCGGATGCGTTGGGCGCGTTGATCGCCCAGTCGGTGGTCGGGATCATCGAGCAGGCCGAGCGGTCGTTGACCGGCGCCAGCGTGCTGTGGGTGGGGGAGTCGCGCTTCTAGCTGCCGAGGAGAGTCGCGCTGACGTAGATGATTTCGCCCAGCGGATCGTCGTTGTCGGGGGAGGGAACCTCGAGCCCGTTGGCGATGAACAGGTCGGCCCGCGGAGTGTCGACGACATCCCACGCCTTGGCGCGCAGGTAGTCGATGACGTGGCTGCGCTCGCCGGCGTAAATCAGCGACGGCATGTCGATGTCGATACCTAGCTCGCGAAGCGGCGCGGACATCTCGCGAACGCGGTCGGCGTCGAAATCCTTGATGCCCGGTACATATTCGGTGGCGATCGTACTGCCGGGCGTGCTCAGAGCGGTGATGTTGTCGAACAACCGGTCCTGGGCTGCCGACGGTAAGTAGATCAGCAGGCCCTCGGCCACCCAGGCCGTGGGTGCACCGGGGTCCAGGCCGGCAGCCTGCAACGCGGCCGGCCAGTCGCCTCGTAAGTCGATGGGGACCGTGCGACGCGTGGCGGTGGGCTTGGCGCCGAGATCGGCCAGCGTCGTGGTCTTGAACTCGATCACCTGGGGCTGGTCGATCTCATAGACCACCGTCTCCGATGGCCAGTCCAACCGGTAGGCGCGTGAGTCCAACCCGGAAGCCAGGATCACCACCTGCCGCACGCCCGCGCGCACGGCAGCCAGCAGGTAATCGTCAAAATACTTGGTACGCACGCCAGTTCCGTCGATTATCGCCTGCTTTCGCTCCGGCGATGCGTTCGGGATCAGCGATAGGTCGAGCTCGCCGTCGATCATCCTGACGAAGAACTCCAGCCCGACGGCGCGGACCAGCGCGTCGGCGAACGGGTCGTTGATCAGTCGCCGAGGATCCTTGGTCGCCATCGCCCGACCCGCGGCGATCATGGTCGCGGTGGCGCCCACGCTGGAGGCCAGATCCCAGCTGTCGTCATCGGTGCGCGCCATGCCTGCCCCTACTTCAGCGTCGCGGCAACGTAGCTCATTTGCCGGAACATCGCCATCGACTCGTCATCTGGAAAGGTAAAACCATTGCGCTGGTACAGCTCCGGGGCAGGATGGGCGGTCACCTGCCAGCCGTGGCCGGTGAGGTAGTCGCCCACGACATTGCGTTCGCCTTGATAGAACAAATCCGCCGCGTTGAGGTCGAAACCGGCGCGGCGCCATCGCTCGCTGATGCGCTGCACGCTCTCCTCGGAGAAGGCGGCTGGATCGTTGATGTGCTCGGTGGCCAGCTGGCTGCCCGGTGCGCTGAGCGCGGTGATGTTGTCGAACAATCGATCCTGGGCCTCGGACGGCAGGTAGGGCAACAATCCCTCGGCGCTCCACGCGGTCGGCTGATCGACGTCGAAGCCGCCGGCCCGCAACGCGCTCGGCCAGTCGTCGCGCAGATCGATGGCGATCGTGCGGAGTTCCGTGGTCGGTGTGGCGCCGAGGTCGGCCAACGTGCGTGTTTTGAATTCGATCACCTGCGGTTGGTCGATCTCGTAGACAACCGTCCCGGCCGGCCACGCCAGTCGGTAGGCCCGAGTGTCCAAACCTGACGCCAGAATCACCGCCTGACGCACGCCCGCCTCGGTGGCGCTGGTGAAGTAGTTGTCGAAAAACCGGGTGCGCACGGCCATTTGTTCCGTGCGCGTCTTGCGATTCAGCATCGGGTCATCCTCGAGGCTGAGCTCCCCGTCGAGAATGCGCACAAATGGCGCAAAGCCCACCGCACGCACCAGCGGAGCGGCGAAGGGATCGTCGAGCAGCGGCTCGGGTCCCTCCGACGCCAGCGCCCGAGAGGTCGCGACCATGGTCGCGGTCGCTCCCACACTGGAGGCCAGATCCCAGCTGTCGTCATGGGTACGTGGCATCGACTAACTCCTACTTCTTATCGGTCAGCGTGCCGCTGACATAGAGACGGTCGGCGAACGGTAAGTCGTCGTCGGCGATGGGCTCAAGACCGTTGGCGGCGAACAATTCCCGGATGGTGCTGCCGCCCATCTCCCATCCACGGTCGGACAGGTACAGCGATGCCTCGTTGCGGTCGCCGAAATAGACCAGCTGGGTCATGTCGAGGTCGAGTCCGTGTTTACGCCAGCGCTCGGACACGGTCCGGAAACGTTCCTTGATCCGCTCCTCGTGCGCGGGGTCGCGGGTGGGCCCGCTGTCGGTTGCGATCCGGCTACCCGGCGCGCTGAGCGAAGTGATGTTGTCGAGCAAGCGGTCCTGTGCATCGGGTGGCAGGTAACCCAGCAGGCCCTCGGCGCTCCACGCGCTGGGCTGATCGGGGTCGAAACCTTCTGAGCGCAGCGCGGCCGGCCAGTCGTCGCGCAGATCGATGGCGACCGTGCGCCGGCGGGCCGTGGGCTGGGCGCCCAACTCGGCGAGCGCGCGGGACTTGAATTCGATGACCTGCGGCTGGTCGATCTCATACACCGTGGTGCCGGCCGGCCAGGGTAGCCGGTAAGCGCGCGCATCCAGCCCGGACGCCAAGATCACCGCCTGCCTGATACCCGCGTTGGTCGCGTCGATGAAGAACTCGTCGAAGAATTTGGTGCGGACCGCCATGTTGTCGGTCATCCGCTGCACTCCCGCCGGAGAGCCGTCGTTCTGATCCTCGAGGTCGGCGGGGGTCAGCTCACCGGCAGCCAGCCGGGTGAACAGGTCCAGGCCGACCGCCCGAACCAGCGGCTCGGCGTACGGGTCGTTGATCACTGGCCGCTCGGCCTTGCTGGCCATAGCGCGGGACGCCGCGACCATTGTGGCGGTCGCGCCGACGCTCGATGCCAGGTCCCACGTGTCGTCGTCGGTGCGTCCCATCGCTACCCCTCTGCGTGAAGCCCAGTTATTACTTAGCCAATATAACGAGCTTACCACGCCGTCGAATGGCCCTTATGCAGGCACATTGCCGAAACCCGTGCCGCGACCGGGTATTCGCGCGACGCTGTGGCCATGGTGTACGCGGCTGCCGGAAAGCGGGTGCTGATCAGCGGCGCGGCGGCCGTGTTTTCCGGCGAGGCGCGCTGATGCGTGCGCTGGTTTTCGGGGTGCCCCCAGAGCCCTTCGAGATTCCCGACGGCGCCAACCTGCTGGCCAAGAACCTCGGGTCCAGCCCGGTCGCGCTCCGGCAGGTAGCGGATCCCCGACTGCTGCATGACGATTGGGTGATCACCCGACCCCGGCTGACCGGTATCTGCGGCTCGGACTCCAAGCAGATACTGCTGGACTTCGGCGAGGGTGACGCCGACAACGCGATGGCGGCGTTCTGTTCGTTTCCTCAAGTCATGGGCCACGAGGTGGTCGCCGAGGTGGTCCAGTTGGGACCCAAAGCCCGCGGTCTGGAGGTGGGCCAGCGCGTCGTGCTCAACCCGTGGCTGTCCTGTGGGCCGCGGGGCATCGAACCGCCCTGCCCGGCCTGCGCGAGCGGCGACTACAGCCTGTGTTGGAGCTTCTGCGACGGCGACATCAAACCCGGGATCCACACCGGTGTGTCGGCAGACGTGACCGGCGGCTACGCCGAATTGATGCCGGCCCATGACAGCATGTTGTTCCCGGTGCCCGATTCGGTGCCCGACGAGTCGGCGGTGTTCGCCGATCCGTTTTCGGTGTCGCTGCATGCCATTACCCGTCACCCGCCGCCGCGCTCGGGCCGCGTCCTGGTCTACGGCGCCGGCTCACTGGGGTTGTGCGCGGTGGCGATCCTGCGGGCGCTCTATCCGGACGTGGCGGTGGCGGTGGTGGCTCGTTTCGATGCGCAGGCCGAGCTGGCTCGCCGGTTCGGCGCGGTGATCGTGCTGGCGCACGAGCCCCGGCTGGCCGTCATCGAAGAGCTGGTGAGCTGGGGCGGCGGCCGGCTGTGGCGACCACTGCACGGGCTGCCGATGGCACACCCGGGCGCCGTCGACGTCGTCTACGACACCGTCGGAAAACCGGAGACGTTCGAAGTCGGGGTCCGGGTCCTGGCCGCCCGAGGGACGCTGGTCAAGGCCGGCGTGCATGCGCCCGGCCGGTGGGAGTGGAGTCCGTTGTATTTCAAGGAAATCGCGCTCGTCGGGAGCAACGCATTCGGCGTCGAGGAGGTCGACAAGCACCGCCAGCATGCGATCGCGCACTATCTTGACCTCGTTGTCAGCGGACGAATTGATCTGCGTCCCATGCTGACTCACACCTTCGGGCTGTCGCAGTGGCGCGACGCATTCCTGGCCATCGCCAACCAGGGCGACAGCGGTGCCGTCAAGGTCGCCTTCGACCAGCGCTAGCAGTGAGTCACCGTGGCTTGAATGTGTAGGTCTCGCCGTGAGCGAGGTAGACAAACTTCGTACTTGCGGTCGAGGCTTGGGCGGCCTTTTTGAAGTCGTCGAGACCCGACAGGAATACCGAGAAGTCGTTGTAATGGATTGGGATGGCGGTGCGAGGTTTGGTGACCTCGACGGCCCTGACTCCCTGCTCGCCGGTCATCGTGACGACGGTGACAAGGAAGGTCGTGCCGCCAGTGTGAATCAGACCCAAGTCGATATCGGGGTAGCGGCGCGGAATGTCCTGGAGGCTGTCGATGAGCATCGTGTCTCCGGTGATATAGAGCCGGTAGAGCTGATCGCCGTTGCGACTGAAGTTGAGCAGGTGCCCATTGACGGGCATGAGGAGCTCGTTGACCGCTTCTTCAGTGGCGTGCTTGGCCGGCATCGCGGTGATCTTCAGCGTCGCTTCGCCTTTGCGCACTTCGAGGGTTTCCCAGGTGTCGAGGGGATACCCCCGCTCGAAGCCGAGACCGCTGAGCTTGCCGACCGCGTCAGCCGTTGAAACGATAGGCAGTTTCTTGTCGAGCTCTTGCGCGGCGACGTCATCGAAATGGTCGCCGTGGTAGTGCGACAAGACGATCAGATCAATCGGTGGCAGCTCGGCGATCTGGCAAGCTGGCTCAACCTCCCGCCGGGCCCATATGCCATGACCCAAGTAGACGTGTTCGCCCTTGTGCAGGAAAGCGGGATCGGTCAGGATCGTCAGGCCGCCAAAACGGATCAACGTGGTGGCGTTACCGATGAAATAAACTTCGCCCTCATCGAATTCTGCTGTTCCACTGCTGGTTAGCTCCAAGGAAGTCATCCTGTCGTCTCCTTTGTCGTTCAGGCCGGCTCTGTGGGCGCGCCGTATCGCATTGTCCAAATGGGTACCTGTCCGGGTGCGTACTCATTTCCCGCCCAGGGTGTACCGCAGATGTGCAGATACGCGTAGGGTGTCCCGTCGAACATCACCCAGGCGCCGGCATCTCGTACCGTGCTCGGGAGGCCGTCGCGCACCGCATCATATGGCCAGATGATCATCCAGTGCGGGCCGATGGGAATAGCAGGACTTGATTTGTCGAACGGATCGGTGTTGCTGTGTTGCGTTGCACCGCAGAGCATGTAGATGATCCCGGGTGCGGTATTCGTCGGCGCCGGCTTGCCGGCCATGATATCCATCATCCACTGCAACCCCATGGGATCAGCGCACATCGGCACGTTGCCGATTTCGTTCTCATCACCTGGGAAGCACACCCACTGGTTTGTTCCCTCACGAAGCACCACCGTGTTGCCATGCGCATCCATCTCCGCAACGGTTGCTTCCCGCGTTATATGGAAAGGCCCCGAAGACATCGCGCGCGATATTTTGGCGTGCAGTACCTGTTCGTCCCTTGATGCCGGAAGATGTTGTCCGGCAACCAAGCTCGTGATAGCGCTGCTGCTGTAGCTCCCCGATGCACCGACCGGATCGACCATTGTGTGCTCCTCTCAAACGTGGTTCGCGGCTGGTCGACGCATGGTGATCTCG
The DNA here is from genome assembly GCA_963760095.1 of uncultured Actinomycetota bacterium. Lineage (GTDB taxonomy): Bacteria > Actinomycetota > Actinomycetes > Mycobacteriales > Mycobacteriaceae > Mycobacterium. The sequence continues at coordinate 910,334 of CAVXBT010000001.1, forward strand.
ACCATGTCGATGGCGATCAGCAGCGGCTCGGCCACGAGCTGGTAGTCACCCTCCCAGCCGTAGATCCGCCGCTTGGCGGGGATGATGATCCCGTCTACTTCGCGATAGTCGGTGGCATAGTTCAACCCGGGTGCGCCGCCCAGGATGTCGACGGTGTAGTCTTGGCGGCGCAGCAACCCGTCCGGGCCAAAGCACGAGATCTGCTCGCGGGTATGGCTTTTGATGCGTTCGGGAAACGTCACCTTCAGCCGCCGCCACGTTTCACCGCCGACCTGGATTGGAATGATCTCTTCGGTGACGAATCCGGGCCAGGTGTAGACAAATGGTGTATTCAGATATGTCCACAGCGCCTCCCCGCTGAAATAGGCGACGTGCATGTCGTCCCACGGGGTCTCGAACACGTGACCGTCAAACGACCTCTCGGGGTCATCGCGCGAGTCGATGACCGCGCCGTCACCACGCTGCATCACAACGCGGAAGGGTTCGAAGATCGAACGCTTGTCCTGACCGACGAAGTCCATCGTCAGCAGTTCCCGCGTGGTGTCGACCTCGAAGCGGACGTTCTTGAGCGCGTCACCCTTGCCCTTGACGAACCAGGTCGTCCCCGTGATCGACGCGGCAACATCGATCGATGTGACGCTGTCCCACCGGTCCTGGCCGCCGTGCGCCGAGACGGCGACCTCGAGTAGGTTGCTCATGGTCGCTCCTTAAGGGGTGCCTTCCCAGTGCTCGGCAAGGGACGTGCCGGCGAACCTCTCCAGCATGGCGCGGGACAGCAACAGCACAGAGCTGCGCGGACGGTGATTCACCACGAGACGCTGGGCCTTCCCGGCAGCGTTGAAGACGACCAGAACGATGACGTAGAGGGGCGCACCGCGAACGGATGAGGTGTAGTCCTCGAGGAAACTGCTCTCCCCGCAAGGGCCGGCGTAGTGGAACTCTTGGAACTCGTAGATCTCTTTCGCCGCGACCACGACCTCGTGGACGGCCGCGGCGCCTTGGATTGCGCCGTCCCACGCCGGGCCCTCTCCGGTTACATCGTCGGCAAGGTTGTCCAGCCACGCCGGATAGTAGGGCTTGCCCATGTATGTCGATGCCATGTCGCGCCTCCTGTCCCCCGGCTACGGGGTGCCTTCCCAGTGTTTCGCGTACGGCGTCCCAGCGAATGTCTCAAGCATCAAGCGGGAGAACTGCAACATCGCGCTGCGTGGCCGGTGATTCACCACGACGTGCTGCGTCTTCCCGTCGGGGTTGAAGGTCACCAGCACGACGACGTAGGTGGGCATGCCGCGAACTGAGCTGGAGTAATCCTCGATGAAACTGCTCTCGCCGCAGGGCCCGGCGTAGTTGAACTCCTGGTGCTCATACTGTTCGCGGGCTTTGACCAAGATGAAGCGGACATCGTCGGCGCCGCGTGCGGCGCCGTCCATCGCCGCGGCCTCCAGGGTGACGTCGTCGGCCAGGTTGTCCAACCACAACGGGTAGTAGGGCTTTCCCATGTACGTCATGCAGTGCCTCCGGTGAAATCGTGCGGATCAGTGGATGGCATGGTCACTTTCCGCGACGTCGGCAGCAGCCTCCGGAAGCCGTTTATGGACATGGGCGCTGGGCGTGTGATCGATCAGCAGACTCAGCAGTTCGGGGCGACTGTAGTGTCCGCTGGAATCCATGAACGCCTTGCGTTTGTCGATCAGCGCGAAGTCCAGATCCGCGATCACCTCGCCTTCCCCGGAACGCAGGGGCTCACCAAGCAGTTCGCCTTGTGGATTGATGATCGCGGTGAAACAGCCACCCGAGATCGGTCCCAGCGGGCAGCCCGTGTCGGCCATGATCTGCTGCTGCTGTTCGGGATCCAGCCAGGCGGTCGCAGCGACCACGAAGACGCCTGACTCGAGCGCGTGATTGCGTACCTGGATCTCGGTCTGTTGAGCGAACAAGTCGCCGAAGATCGATCCCGGGAACATCGCCGAATGGATCTGTTCGCCATCGGCGATCATCGCGTATCGGGCCAGTGGGTTGTAGTGCTCCCAACAGGCCAACTGACCGATGCGACCCACCGCGCTGTCCACGGCTCGAAGTCCGCTGCCATCGCCCTGGCCCCAAATAATGCGTTCGTGATAGGTGGGGGTGATTTTGCGGCGACGCTGGATCAACGTCCCGTTGGCATCGAAAAGCAGCTGGGTGTTGAACACTGAGCCGCCGTCACGTTCGTTCACGCCGATGGAGACCACCATTCCGGCGCGGCTCGCGGCGTCGCCGATCGACTGCGTGGCCGACGATGGCACGCTGACTGCCTGCCCCAGCAGCCGCACTTGCTCGGCGAGCATTTGGTACGGGGCTTGCACAAACGAAAAGTACGGATAATAGGGAACAACAGTCTCCGGGAATGTCACGAATTGCACTCCCTGCGTTGCCAGTTCGTCGATCTTCGCGACAACCCGCTCGACGGTGCCTTCGCGGCTGTAGAGAACAGGGCTCAGTTGAACAGCGGCAGCTCGGATAGTGGTCACATGCGCCCACCCTCGTGTCGTGATGTCGTGCGACGAGAACAGTGTGAGCCTCGAGCCCGAAAAGGGTGGCGGAACCGCTACATCGGATTCGCGCGCAAGTAGCTGTAGACGCCGGCGAAGTTGCGATTCACGTCTTCGGGAATCGGTACAGGACCACCGAGAGCTCTTGCGCCCCAAACGATTTGGGCGGTCCGCTCGACGAGAGCGGTGACGTGAAGCACCTTGTCCGGTCGGGGGCCGACCGCCACCAGGCCGTGATTGGCGATCAGCGCCGCGGCGCGGCCTTCCAGCGCTTTCACCGCATTGCTGCCCACCTCGGGTGTGGCCGATGCCGCGTATTCGCTGCAGCGGATATCGCCGCCGCAGTAGATGGCGAACTCGTCGATGCAGGCCGGGATCGGCTGATGGGCGATCGCGAACATGGTGGCCCACACCGGGTGACTGTGGATGACGCTGCCGATGTCGTCGAACGCCTGGTAGCAGGCCAGGTGCAACTTCATCTCCGTAGAGGGCGATCGGCCGTCGGCCGCCTGCAGCACCGCGCCGTCCGGGTCGACCACCACCAGGTCGTCCAGCGTCATGTCGGCGTAGTCGACCGACGAGGGGGTGATGACCAGATTGCCGTCAACGCGGCGCGCCGAGATGTTGCCCGCGGTGCCCTCGACCAACCCGCGGCGCAGCATGTCCTTGGCCGCGGCCAGCACCGCGGCCTCGGTGTCGGCGACCGATCTCACGAATGTCACGGTCCTAGCACCTCCGGGTTGACGATGTGGGCGGGCGTTTTACCGGACAGCAGTGCGTCCAAGTCGTCGGCCACCATCTGCGCCTGCCGCGCCTCAGTGTTCCACGTCGCTCCGCCGATGTGCGGCGTCAGCACCACATTGGGCATCGCAATCAAGGGGTGATCGGTCGGTAGCCATTCCCCGACGAAGTGGTCCAGGCCCGCGGCGGCCACCTTGCCACTGCGCAGCGCGTCGACGAGCGCGTCGGTGTCGTGCAGTTGAGCCCGGGCGCTGTTGAGGAAGACGACACCGTCGCGCATGGCCGCGAACTGCTTGGCGCCGATCAGTCCCGCGGTGTCGGCGGTGACCGGCGCGTGCAGCGAGACGATGTCCGCCTCGGCGAGCAGATCATCCAGGCTGTGCCGGGCCTCGTCGTTGTACGGGTCGTAGGCGATGACCCGCATGCCGAGCCCGGCCATCCGCCACTTGACCGCCCGCCCCACGGCGCCGAGGCCGATCAGCCCGACGGTTCGGCCGGCCACCTCCCACGCGCGGAAGCGCTGATACGGAATGCTGCCGTCGCGGAACACCTCTCCGGCCCGCACGTCGGCGTCGGCGCCGAGCACCTGGCGGGTGGCGGCGAACAGCAGCGCCAGCGTCATCTCGGCGACCGCGTCGGCGTTGCGGCCCGGAGTATTCAGCACCGGGATCCCGGCCGCGGTCGCGCCCGCGACGTCGACGTTGTTGGGGTCTCCGCGGGTTGATGCGATGGCCCGCAAGCCCAACTCGAATACCGGCCCGCTAACCGAATCACTCTCCACCACAACGATATCGGCGGATTCCGACGAGATCCGGTCGGCCAGCTGCTCGGCGGAGTAGATCCGCAGCGGGGTCGCATCGATCCACGGGTCGTAGATCACGTCGACCAGCCGGCGCAGCTTGTCGAATCCGTCGCCGCGCAGCGGGGCGGTCACCAAAGCACGGGTCACGACTGCCAATGCTGGCGTACGGTGACGCCCGTGTCACGCAAAGACGTCACACTCGGCATCGACATCGGTACCACCGCCGTCAAAGCGGTCGCAGCCGACGAGGACGGCCAGGTGGTGGCGCGGGCACGGATTCCACACCAGCTGCGGGTGCCGACGCCGGACCGGTTGGAGCACGACGCCGACGAAGCCTGGTGTGCGGGTCCGTTGGCGGCGCTGAAACAACTCGCGCGGCCGGATGCGCTGGCGGTCGCCGTGTCCGCGATGGTCCCGTCGCTGACCGCGGTCGACTCCCGCGGCCGTCCGATCACGCCGGGGCTGCTGTACGGGGACGGTCGCGGCCGCGTTCGTAATGCCGACGCGATCGACGGCCCGTTCCCGGTGGGTGAGGCTGCCGAATTCGTGCGCTGGACGGCAGCCCAAGCGCCCGACGCGGCCGGCTACTGGGCGGCTCCGGCGGTGGCCAATTACGCGTTGGCCGGCGAGGCGGTCGTCGACTTTCCCACCGCTTACACCGCCTCACCGTTGTTCGACGGCAACGGCTGGAACGCCGAAGCCTGCGCCGACCGCGGCGCAACGGTCGAGCAGATGCCACGCGTCGACGCGCCGGGTGCTGCCGTCGGCCGGGTGCGCAATGCCGACACCGCGCTGGCGGTCGGAGCGATCGACGCGTTGTGCGAGCAGATGGTGGCCGGCGTCGACGACGACGGCGACGTGCTGGTGTTGTGCGGCACCACGTTGATCGTGTGGGTCACCATCCCCGAGGTCCGGCAGGTGCCCGGCCTGTGGACCATCCCGACGATGAGCGGGAAGAGCCAGATCGGCGGAGCGAGCAATGCCGGCGGACTGTTCCTCGGCTGGGTCGATCGGGTCCTGGGGCCGGCCGACTGCGCGGCGGCTGATCCACGGCGGGTGCCGGTGTGGTTGCCCTACCTGCGCGGCGAGCGCACACCGTTTCACGACGCCGACCGTCGCGGGATGCTCGACGGGCTGGATCTGACCCATGACGCAGCGGCGCTGCGGCGGGCCGCGTACGAGGCGTCCGGCTTCGTTGTCCGCCAACTCATCGAGCTCAGCCGGGCCGACGTGTCGCGGATCGTGGTCGCCGGTGGCGGTACTCGGGTGCTGCCCTGGATACAGGCCATCGCCGACGCCACCGGCCGGCCGGTGCAGGTGTCCGGGGTGGCCGAGGGGGCGGCCCTGGGTGCGGCATTCCTGGGCCGGATGGCGGCGGGTCTGGAGTCGACGATGACCGATGCCGCCCGGTGGGCCTCCGTCGAGCGCGTGGTCGAGCCGCATCCGGCCTGGGTTGAGCCGGTGGCGGAACGCTACCGCCGGTTTCTGGAGCTGGCGTCGTTACGTTAGCTCCGCGGAGACGTATCTGATGTCCCCGAATGCGACCAGCGATGGGGCGTCTGGAAACTCAAAACCGTTGGCCGCATACAGCTCTGGGGTGGTGCGCACGGTGGTCTGCCAGCCGTGGCCGGTCAGGTACTCCGCGGCGTCGTTACGCTCGCCGTCGTACACCAGCTCGGCCCAGTTCATGTTCAGTCCGAGGCGGCGCCAGCGTTCGCTGATCTCCTTGCCCCGTTTGGCGATGCGATCACGCATGTCCGGGACGTAGCCGGTACCTATTCTGCTGCCGACCGAACTGAGCGCGGTGATGTTGTCGAACAGCCGATCCTGCGCGTCCGGCGGCAGGTAACCCAGCAGTCCCTCGGCGATCCACGCCGTTGGCCGTTCGGAATCAAACCCGTTGTCGCGCAAGGCGCCCGGCCAGTCATCGCGCAGATCGACGGCGACTGTCTTACGTTCGGCGGCCGGGTTCGCACCGAGGTCGGCCAGCGTGCGGGTCTTGAATTCGATCACCTGCGGCTGGTCGACCTCGTACACCACAGTTCCCGACGGCCATGTCAGCCGGTAGGCGCGGGTGTCGAGCCCGGCGGCCAGAATGACGGCCTGGCGTACGCCCGCCGCGGCGGCGTCGGCGAAGAAGTTGTCGAAGAACCGGGTCCGCACCGCCATTCCCTCGGCCAACCGCTGCGAGGTGAAAGCCGGATCGTCGTCGGTGAGCTCGATTTCGCCGTTCATCATCTTGATGAACGCGTCGACCCCGACAGCGTTGACCAGTGGCTCGGCGAAGGGATCGTCGATCAGGGGATTCGGGCCTTTGGAGGCCATCGCGCGTCGAGCGGCCACCGCGGTGGCGGTGGCGCCCACGCTGGAGGCCAGATCCCAGCTGTCGCCGTCATGTCGTCCGGTGTCGCCTGCGGTCATCTCAGCCCTCCTAGCTGCGGGTTGCGGTTAATGAGACGATGTCGCGGAACGCGGCCAGCGCCTCGTCGCCGGGGAAAACGCGACCGTAATCGCCGAAGAGGTCCCGTCGATTTCGGGCATTCACCTGCCAACCGCGGTCGGTGAGGTAGTCCGCGACGTTGTTGCGCTCGCCCTCGTAGAACAATCCCGACAGATCGACGTCGCAACCGAGACTGGCCCACCGATCGTTCATCAGCCTGCTGCGCTCGGCCATCGTCGAATTGGTGTCGGGGTGGTATTCGGTGGCCAGTTGGCTGCCGGGGGCGCTGAGCGCGGTGATGTGATCGAAGAGCCGATCCTGGGCTTCGGGCGGCAGGTACATCAACAGCCCCTCCGCGCTCCAGGCTGACGGCATGCTCTCGTCAAAACCACTGTCGCGCAACGCAGCCGGCCAGTCGTCGCGCAGGTCGACGGCGACTGTGCGGCGCAGCGCCGTCGGTTCAGCGCCAAGCTGGGCCATGGTCTCGGTTTTGAACGCGACCACCCTGGGTTGGTCGACTTCGTAGACGACGCTGCCGGCCGGCCACTCCAGCCGGTAGGCCCGGGCGTCCAGACCGGCGGCCAGGATCACGGCCTGACCGATCCCCGCCGCAGCCGCGTTGATGAAGAACTCGTCGAAGAACCGGGTGCGCACCGCCAGCGAATCGGTTTCGGTCTGCAGTTCGATGGTGCCGTCATCGGCCGCGTCGGAGGGGTCGATCTCCCCGTCGACGACCCGGGTGAAGAAGTCGATGCCCGCCGCCCGTACCAGGGGGGCCGCGAACGGGTCGTTGATGATCGAATCGGCCTCCTCGGTGGCCAGCGCCCTGGCCGCCGCGACCATCGTCGCCGTGGCGCCCACGCTGGAGGCCAGATCCCAACTGTCGGTATCGCTGCGTGCCATGCTCACCCTTCCCGCCACTGCCATTGACTTCATACTTAGCCAAGGTAAAGAGCCACTGAAACTCTACGCCTCGTTGCTGGGTGCAGCCCACCCCGTTTGCGCGCGAGCGCTTCGTGCGCTGTTAGTCTCGTAGACTGTCTGACGCGCGCCTGGACTCGTCCTAACCTGCAGGTGCTGGGCGCGTGACGCAGGACCATGCAAGACACTTCAAGGCTGGATATACCAGCCAGTTGACACGCCGCGACCCGAACCCGGCTGCGCAGGAGGAAGAGTGCTTTCGGCTTTCATCTCATCGCTGCGAACAGTCGACCTGAGACGGAAGATCCTGGTCACGCTCGGCATCGTGATGCTCTATCGCTTAGGCGCGACGGTGCCGTCGCCCGGCGTCAACTACCCCAATGTGCAGAAGTGCCTCGCGCAGATCAGCGGCGGGGAATCAGCGCAGATCTACTCGCTGATCAACTTGTTCTCCGGTGGTGCGCTGCTGCAGCTGACCGTGTTTGCGGTGGGGGTGATGCCCTACATCACCGCGAGCATCATCGTGCAGCTGCTCACCGTGGTGATCCCGCGGTTCGAAGAGCTGCGAAAAGAAGGCCAGTCCGGTCAGGCCAAGATGACCCAGTACACGCGTTATCTGGCGATAGCGCTGGCCATCTTGCAAGCCACCAGCATCGTGGCGCTGGCCGCCAACGGCGGCCTGCTGCAGGGCTGCAACCTGGACATCATCGCCAACCAGAGCATCTTCACCCTGGTCGTCATCGTGCTGGTGATGACGGCGGGCGCGGCGCTGGTGATGTGGATGGGCGAGCTGGTCACCGAGCGTGGCATCGGCAACGGCATGTCGCTGCTGATCTTCGCGGGTATCGCCGCCCGAATCCCGGGCGAAGGTAAGAACATTCTGGACAGCCGTGGCGGGGTCGTGTTGGCCACGGTCTGTGTGGCAGCGCTGATCATCGTCGTCGGCGTGGTGTTCGTCGAGCAGGGCCAGCGCCGCATACCGGTGCAGTACGCCAAGCGCATGGTGGGCCGCCGCATGTATGGCGGCACCTCGACGTACCTGCCGCTGAAGGTCAACCAGGCCGGCGTCATCCCGGTCATTTTCGCGTCGTCGCTGATCTATATTCCGCATCTGATAACCCAGTTGATCCGCAGCGGCAGCGGCGGCCTGGGTAACAGCTGGTGGGACAAGTTCGTCAGCAACTACTTGTCGAACCCCGGCAGCCCGGTGTACATCGGCATCTATTTCGCGCTGATCATCTTCTTCACCTACTTCTACGTGTCGATCACGTTCAACCCTGATGAGCGCGCCGACGAGATGAAGAAGTTCGGTGGCTTCATCCCCGGCATCCGGCCGGGCAAGCCGACCGCCGATTATCTGCGTTACGTGCTGAGCAGGATCACCCTGCCGGGCTCGATCTACCTCGGTGTCATCGCGGTGCTGCCCAATATGTTCCTCCAGATCGGCAGCACGGGGACCGTGCAGAACCTGCCATTCGGTGGTACCGCGGTGCTGATCGCGATCGGTGTCGCTTTGGACACGGTGAAGCAGATCGAAAGTCAGCTCATGCAGCGCAATTACGAAGGGTTCCTCAAGTGAGACTTGTGTTGCTGGGGCCGCCCGGAGCAGGTAAGGGCACGCAGGCCGAAAAGCTGGCCGAAAAGCTGGAGATACCGCACCTGTCCACCGGTGAACTCTTCCGGCAGAACATCGGCAACGGCACCAAGCTGGGACTGGAAGCCAAGCGCTACCTGGACGCCGGTGATCTGGTGCCGGCCGAACTGACCAACGAACTCGTCGACGACCGGCTGAGCGATCCGGATACCGCCGGCGCGGGGTTCATTCTGGACGGCTACCCACGCTCGGTGCCTCAGGCCCAGGCTTTGCACGACATGCTCGAGCGCCGGGGGATCCAGCTCGACGCAGTACTGGAGTTCCGCGTGCCCGAAGACGCCTTGTTCGAACGGCTCAAGGCGCGCGGCCGGGCCGACGACACCGACGATGTCATCCATAATCGGATGAATGTCTACCGCGACGAAACCGCGCCGCTGATCGAGTACTACAACAGCGAGTTGAAAACCGTCGATGCCGTCGGCTCGGTGGATGAGGTGTTCGCCCGCGCGCTGCGGGCCCTGGGGAAGTAGCGGTGATCGGCCTGGCGGGCCTACGCAGTCGCAAAGTGGTTCCGCAGCGCAGCGCTGCTGAACTCGACGCGATGGCCGCTGCCGGGGCGGTGGTCGCCGCCGCGCTGCGGGCGGTGCGCGAAGCCGCGTTTCCCGGGGTGTCGACGCGGAGCCTCGACCAGATCGCTGAATCGGTGATCCGCGACGCCGGTGCAACGCCGTCGTTCCTCGGCTACCACGGCTATCCGGCGTCCATCTGCTCGTCGGTCAACGAGCGCGTCGTACACGGCATCCCATCCACCGGCGAGGAACTCGCCGCAGGCGACCTGGTCTCCATCGATTGCGGCGCAATCCTGGACGGCTGGCACGGTGATGCCGCGATCACCTTCGGCGTCGGCCCGCTCATCACCGCCGACGAGCTGCTCTCCCAGGCGACCAAGGAGTCGATGGAGGCCGGTATCGCCGCGATGGTGCCCGGCAACCGCCTGACCGACGTGTCGCATGCCATCGAAACGGCCACCCACGCGGCCGAAGCCCGCTACGGGCGGAAGTTCGGCATCGTCGAGGGGTACGGCGGACACGGCATCGGCAGACAGATGCACATGGATCCGTTTCTGCCCAACGAGGGAGCGCCCGGCCGCGGCCCGCTGCTGGCCCCCGGGTCGGTGCTGGCCATCGAACCTATGCTGACCTTGGGAACGCGTCGGACCGTCGTGCTCGACGACCAGTGGACGGTCGCTACCGCCGACGGTTCGCGTGCCGCACACTGGGAGCACACCGTCGCTGCCACCGACGACGGACCCCGCATCCTGACCCTCGGCTGATTACGTCACGGATCGATTGAACCGAACGGGCAGCTGAACCGTGTCACCACCGAAAGGCTGGTGATGGAGATACCGGACACCGGCGCGGACGCGAACGCTGTCAAGCGGCTGTGGGACCAACATGCCGCGGATTTGTGGCGCTACGCGTGGCGGTTGACCGGTGATCCCGCCCATGCTGAGGACGTGGTGCAAGAGACCTTGCTGAGGGCATGGCAACACCCCCACGTCCTCAACAACGGGCAGTCTCCACGTGCGTGGCTTTTCACCGTTGCCAGGAACATGGTCATCGACGACCGACGCAGCGCCCGGTTCCGCAACGAGGTGATCTCGTTCGACGGATCAGGGCCGCCGGAACCGGTCGGCCCCGACGAGGTGAGCGGGGCACTGAACCGGGCATTGGTCGGCGACGCGATGGCGCAGCTGTCGGCTGACCACCGGGCGGTGGTTGGCCGCTCGTACTACCAGGGTTGGACCACGGCGCAGATCGCCGCCGATCTCGGGATCGCCGAAGGCACGGTGAAGTCGCGGCTGCACTATGCGCTGCGTTCGCTTCGCCAAGCCTTGGTGGAGATGGGGCTGGAGACCGGGGGAGCGCAGTGACGCAATCTTGGAGCGCGGACCACGAGCTCGCGATGTGGGATGCCGCTTACGCGTTGGGTGCACTCTCGGATGCCGACCGGCGCCAATTCGAGGAACACCTGGCCGGCTGCGTCTCGTGTCAGGAAGCCGTGGACAAGCTGACCGCCGTCTCGCCGTTGCTGTCGCTGCTCGACTATGACCAGGTTGCCGCTGCGGACACGGTGCCGCCATGCCCCGACCTGCTGACGTCGCTCCTGGCGCGGGCAGACCAGCGGGCGGCTGCGGCGTTGGAGCCGACGGAACTTAATCCGGTGTTGACGGCGGCAACGACCGTCCGGGCCCAGACTGTCTTCCCGATCTTTCGGACCGGCAACTATGCCCCCGTTCACGACGAGCTGACCGCCTTCGATCTACCGGTGCAAGGCAGCATCCCCACGGAATTGAACGGTTGGTATCTGCGCAACGGACCCAACCCGCGCGCGGGGGCGGGCCACTGGTGCATCGGCGACGGGATGGTCCACGGAATGCGGCTGGAAAACGGCCGTGCCGCGTGGTACCGCAACCGTTGGGTGCGTACCGAGAGCTTCGAGCGTCCCGTACCGCTCTACAACGGCGACGGCACCCGAAATCTGCACTCCAGCTTCGCCAATACCCACGTCGTCCGCCATGCGGGTAAAACCCTTGCGCTGATGGAATTCTCGTTGCCATACGAAATCAGTAACGACCTGAAAACGTTAGGCGCCTATGACTTCGGCGGCAAGTTGACCAACTCGATGACGGCACACCCGAAGATCTGCCCGGCTACCGGCGAATTGCATTTCTTCGGGTCCGGCAACATCCTTGAACCTCATGTCGTCTATCACCGTGCCGATGCAGACGGCCGGCTGACGGTCAATCGCCCCATCGACGTGCCCGCTCTGACGCTGATGCACGACTTCGCCTTGACTGCCGACTATGTGGTTTTCATGGACCTGCCGCTGCTGTTCAACCTGAGCGATGCGTTGACACAACCGTCCGAACGGGATCTACCGTATCGATGGGACGACCGGCACCGGGCCCGCCTGGGTGTGCTGCGCCGTGACGATCCCTACGGCCCAGTCCGGTGGTTCGACATCGACCCGTGCTTCGTCTTCCACATCGCCAATGCCTACGACATGAAATTGGCCGGCGGGAATTCCATCGTGCTTGACGTCGTCCGCTACCCTGAAATGTGGCGCGGTAGTAGTGATTTCGGCGTCGATGCGGCGTTGTGGCGCTGGACGATCAACCTGGACACCGGGTTGGTCCAGCAGAGTCAGGTCGACGATCGCGGTGTGGAGTTCCCGCGCATCGACGACCGGTTGGCCGGCACGGCCGCCCGCTACTCGGTGGCCGTTGGCAGCGGCGCGCTGGTCCGCTACGACCTCCAGCGGGATACCGCAACCGAACACCGGTTCGGAGGTAACGGTAGCCCGAGAGAGTCGAGTGCGCCGAGTGCCCCTGGCGAGGCGGTGTTCGCACCGGCCACCGGGGAGTCCGACGAGTCGGCCGGCTGGTACCTGACCTACGTGTACGACCCGCTGACCGACGATAGCGATCTGGTCATCATCGACGCTTCGGACTTCGACGGCGACGCGGTGGCCCGCGTCCGGCTACCGCGCCGCGTACCGCACGGATTCCACGGCAACTGGATCGCTGACTGAGCGGGACCACGTTGCAGTATGAACTGGAAAGGCGCGCAACTCGTATCACTTGTAAGGAGGTGATCGAGTGAGTCGACTCACCAGCGCGGCGGACGCCGAAGCGGCGTTGATGAAGGCGCTCTATGAGGAGCACGCCGGTCCGTTATGGCGGTACGCGCTTCGGCTGACCGGCGACGCCAGCCGTGCCGAAGACGTGGTCCAAGAGACGCTGTTGCGGGCATGGAAGCATCCAGAGGTCATGAGCGACAGCGAGCGTTCGCCGCGTGCGTGGCTGTTCACCGTGGCCCGCAACATGATCATCGACGAACAACGCAGCCCACGGATCAGCAAATTCGGTGGTTCGCTGGACGAGTCAGGCGCACCCGAGCGGTCGGCTCCCGACGAAGTGGACTCGGCGCTCGACCGGATGCTGATCGCCGACGCGATGGCGCAGATGTCGGCCGACCACCGAGCCGTCGTCGAGAGGTCCTATTACCGGGGCTGGACCACCGCGCAGATCGCCGCCGACCTTGATATCGCCGAAGGGACCGTGAAGTCGCGATTACACTATGCGGTGCGGGCACTGCGACTCACTCTGCAAGAAATGGGGGTGACCCGATGACGATTCGTTGGGCCATCCGGGGGGCGATCGGCTCCGAATACGTGTTTATGGCAGTAGATGGAGGGCCGCTATGAGGGTGATCCGGGGTCTCGGCCCGCCCGGCGACAACGACGCGCCCACGGGTGAGAGCCGCGACTATGCGATGTGGGATGCGGCCTATGTACTCGGATCCTTATCACCGGCCGATCGACGCGAGTTCGAGGCGCACCTGAACGTCTGCCCGTCGTGTAGCCAGGCCGTGGCCGAACTCAGCGGTATGCCGGCCCTGCTGTCGAAGCTCGACGGCGGCACGGTGGCCTCGATCAACGCTGGCGACCACACCGTCGAGCCGCCGAACCTGCTGCCGCCGTTGCTGTCGGAAGTGTTCCGGCGGCGCCGTCGCTCGCGCGTGGTGGCCTGGGCAGCTGGGTCCGCGGCCGCCGCGCTGCTGGCCATCGGCCTGTTCGTCGGCGTCGTGGCCCACTCTCCGACCGCTCCGCCCCCGCAGGCGAGCGTGTCCGCGCTGCCGATGTCCCAGGTTGGGACGACAGCGCTGGCCTCAACTGTGGCGCTGCGCAACCAAAACTGGGGCACGTTCATCGACCTGAACTGCGTGTGCCTGGCCCCGGTGACCGCGCATCACGACAAGCTGGCGATGGTCGTGGTCAGTCGCGACGGCACTCATACCCAACTGGCGACCTGGGTGGCGGAACCGGGCCACACCGCGAACCCGGCCGGAAGCATCTCGACACCGGTCGATCAGATCGCCGCGGTGCAAGTGGTCTCCGCCGACAGCGGACAGGTGCTGCTGCAGCGCGCGCTGTAAACATCTCGTCGCACAACGTGATCCCGGCCAGAAATTATTAGCGGGCCTAGCCGCCTGCGTGAACTTCCCAGCCACTCACGACGTCTTCTAGACATAGGAGGCGGCAACGATGCGCAACTCAGACCGAGCGTGGGTGGCACTGGCCGGTGGCGTGGCAGCCTACGACCTGATTGCCACCGATGACGAGCAGCTGACCAACGCGGCCCGTAGGTACTTCAAGTCTCAGCCGATCGCCACCGCGTCGATGATCCTGGCGACAGCCCTGCATCTGGTCGGCGGCATACCGCCGTGGTGCGACCCGATCACGCTGACGTTCGCCGCGTATCGGCGGCTGTTGCGGCAGCTCTGGCTGCGCTCAAAGCAGAACGGCCGGACAGCCTGGTGACAGCGACGGTCGTTGGCAAGTTTGCCGCGTGAGGCCTGGTAGCCGGCTCGGTTTACGGAGCGGGCGGGATTTGATGCCGCGGTCTCGTTCTGCTCGCATGAACCGCAAGCGGTTCTGGATCGTGCTACTGCTGGGACCCGAAGTCCTCGGACGAAGAAGACGACAGGAGATCGCGGATGACGACACCGACCCGGTACAGTCTCGACGCCGTTGTCATCGGCGCGGGGCCCGCGGGTCTGGCTGTCGCACGCGAACTCGATCATCAGCATGGCATCAAAGCGCTCGTTCTGGACCGCGCAGCGGCCCCGGCGATTTCGTGGCGCACCCGCTATGACAACTTCCGCCTCAACACGACCGGTTTCTTGTCGCACCTTCCCGGACAACGGATTCCCCTGAACGCCGGCCGTTGGCCGACCAAGGAGGACATGGTCCGCTATTTCGATCACTACGTTCAGCGGCAGAACATCGAGCTCCTGCTCGGATGTGAAGTCCACCGCGTCGACCGTGCCGGGGGAGTCTGGCAACTTGACACGTCGTCGGGTGAAATCCGAACCCCCGCAGTCGTCCTCGCGACGGGCAACTACAGCGCACCCACCATCCCGCCTTGGCCCGGACTCAGTCGCTTCAACGGCGAGATCGTGCACTCCGGGGACTTCACCAACGCTTGGCCCTACCGTGGCCGCGACGTCCTCGTGGTTGGCGCAGGCAATTCGGCCGCCGACATCGCTGTTCAGCTCACTAACGACGGCGCGCGACGGATCTGGCTTGCGGTGCGCACTCCGCCGCACCTCGTGCGGCGGGCGATTGGACCGTTTCCCTCGGATATCTTTCTCGAGCTGTTCTCCAGGGTTCCCGCACGCATGGTCGATCCGGTGATCGCGCGGATGAACCGCCTAATGTGGGGCGACCTGTCGGCCTACGGTTTCCAGCGGCCGACGCTCGGGCTTAAGGCGACGGTGGAAAAACGAGGTCGCATCCCGACGCTGGCCGACGAGCTCATCGACGCGGTGCGGGCGGGCCGCGTCGAGGTCGTCGGTGCCGTCAAGGCCGTCGAAGCCCGCGGCGTGATCCTCGCCGACGGCAAGTCGGCTACACCCCAGGTGATCATCGCCGCGACCGGATTCGGTACGGATCTCGACAGGTTGGTCGGACATCTCGGCGTCCTCGACGAGCACGGCCACCCGCGTGGCGGCTTTGCCTCACACGTCGGCGACGGAATGTTTGCGATCGGATACGGCATTCCGCCCAGCGGCCCGCTCCGGGCGATCCGCGTCAACTCGACGCGATTGGCCCGGGAAGTAGCGGCCTACCTAGACCGGATTGGTCCAGTTCAGAAGTGCCAAACAGTTGACGGCCGGATCTCCTTGGCGATGGGGCCTGAGATGCCTCGGACGAGAAGCGTAGGGGCACAATGATTTTTCTTTCTGCCACAAAGACATTTCACCGTGGCGCAGACGGTTACGAAACGGCTCGTCGGGAGACTGTATGGAATGGCCTTCTTCCGGAACGTTTTCCCGACGTAATCGTGCAGGCACACGACACCGATGACGTGGTCGCAGCGATCCGTTATGCGCGGGTCAACAGACATCAGATCGGCGTATGTTCGGGCGGGCGCAGCTGGGCGGCAAGTCACCTGCGTGACGGTGGCATGCTGCTCGACGTCAGCCGCCTCGATCATTGCGCTGTCGAACCGGATCGGATGACCGCAGACGTCGGTCCGGGCAAAGCCGCCAGCGTCTTCGCGACCGACCTCGACGCGCAAGGGCTCTTCTTTCCCGCAGGTCATTGTGAAGGTATTCGCCTCGGTGGCTATCTTTTACAGGGCGGATACGGGTGGAACAGTTCGGTGGTCGGCCCTGCGTGCGAGAGCGTGCTTGGACTGGAAGTCGTTACCGCCGACGGTGAACAGCTCTACTGCGACCCCGAAAACCATCCAGACCTCTATTGGGCAGCCCGCGGCTCGGGACCTGGCTTCTTCGGTGTGGTTACGTCTTTCAAACTGCGTATCTACCCACGTCCGGCTGTTTGGGGTACCTGCCTGTACATGTACCCGATCGAGGTCGCCGACGAGGTGTTCACATGGGCGCGCTCGATCAGTTCTGAACTGGACAACCGGGTCGAACTGCAGATTCACACGGCGCACAGCTTTCCGGGAGCCGGACTCAACCAGCCCGGCATTACGATCGCCTCTCCGGTCTTCGCCGATTCAGAAGAGGAGGCGGCGAAAGCCCTTGCCCCGCTGGGCACTTGCCCGGTTATCGATAAGGCGATCGTCAACCTTCCTTATGCGCCGACTACCTTGGCCAATTGGTACACCGCGGTAATGACCAATTATCCGCAGGGCCATCGCTATGTCGCCGACAGCATGTTCACGTCGGCTTCCGCCGAAGAACTACTGCCGGGCATCCACCGGATCATCGAAACCATGCCACCGCACCCCTCACACTTCATTTTCACGGGTTGGAAGACGTCCCCGGAGCGGGCGGACATGGTGTACGGCTTGGAAGACGAGATCTACCTGGCGCTGTACACCATCTGGCAGGATCCGGCTGACGACGAACGGTACCGCGACTGGGCCGGGTCCAACATGGCGGCGATGTCGCACTTGGCGACCGGCATCTCGCTCGCCGATGAGAATCTGTGCCGGCGTCCGGCGCGATTCATCACCGAACCGAACATGGCACGTCTCGAGAAGGTGCGCACGGCCTACGACCCAGAGGGTCGATTCCACAGTTGGATGAGCGGAGTCGAATCGCCGGCGGTCGCCCGGGACACCCTGGCGGTGACTAGCGACGGGTCTCGCACCTTGCCGCTCGGCTAACCATGGCGTGTACCGCGTGTGAACCAAATAGACACGCCTGCCGTTTCAACAGCAAGGGTTGTTCACAGTCGCCGCAACATAAATCAGCGGCGGCGTAAGTGTCCGCCGAGCGTCTCGCCGATCGCGGCCTCGCTAAAGGCACCGTGCCTTGCGGGCCATGCAACTCACAACGCAAGAAACGGGGGTTGCACGATGATGGCTCTACTGGCCATCCGGACGGCCGCCGACTGCGAAATATCATACCTGTCAATGGATATGGGTGGTACGCGATGATGCCGCCATGGCGGCCCAAGACGCCGCATCGCGGTGCCCCACCTGGGCATGACGAGTACACGATGTGGGATGCCGCATACGTGCTGGGATCACTGTCATCCGCCGAACGGCGGGAATTCGAAGCGCACCTGATCGATTGCCGGTTGTGCGGCAGCGCCGTTGGAGAGCTCAGCGGTATGCCGGCCCTGCTGTCGCAGCTGGATCGCGACGACATGGCGGCGATCGATTATCGCCATGGCGTAGAACCGTCGCTGCCTGACGAACTGCTGCCGTCACGGCCGGGCAAGGTGAGTTGGCGGCGCCGGTCCCGCATCGCGACGTGGACGGCTGGTGCTGCCGCAGCCGTCGTGCTGGCAATCGTTGTGTTTGTCGGCGTTGGGGGCCATTGCCTGACACCTGTGCCCACGCCGCCGCAGGCGAGCCTGTCAGTTCAGCCCATGGCGCAGGTCGGGACGAACAGGCTGGCCTCGACAGTCTCGCTCAGCAGCCGGCAGTGGGGAACGTTCATCTCGATGGATTGCGTCTGCCTGGCTTCGCTGAACGCCCATCACGACACGCTGGCGATGGTCGTGGTAGGCCGCGACGGTAGCCACACTCGGATGGCAACCTGGGTGGCGAATCCGGGCCATACGGCGACGCCTGCTGGCAGCATTTCGACACCTGTCGATCAAATCGCCTCTGTGCAGGTCGTTTCCGCTGAGCACGGCGAGGTGCTCCTGGAGCGTTCGCTGTAGATTTCGCCCCCGAGTGAACCGATGTCACCCGCAGGTCGTGTTACCAGCAGACAAGTGAGGTGAGTAGATGCCAAGGACACAGAGGGTGGTCGACCATATTGTCGAGCACCTTGCGAGAATCGAGATCGATTACATATTCGGTGTCGACGGCGCCAACATCGAAGATCTCTACGATGCTGCACATTTCCGTTCGGACATCACCGCGGTGTTGGCCAAGCACGAGTTTTCCGCGGCCACGATGGCCGACGGGTATAGCCGCAGCGGCGCTGGTTTAGGTGTGGTCGCGGCGACATCTGGCGGGGGCGCACTGAATCTCGTTGCCGGCCTTGGGGAATCATTGGCCAGCCGGATACCGGTGTTGGCGCTGGTAGGCCAACCGGCCACCTCCATGGATGGTCGGGGCAGCTTTCAAGACACCAGTGGCCGTAATGGCTCGCTGAATGCCGAGGCGTTGTTTTCTGCGGTGTCGGTCTTCTGCCGGCGGGTGTCGACGCCCGCCGACATCGTGTCGGCGTTGCCCAGCGCTATAGCGGCGGCGCGAACTGGCGGTCCGGCAGTGTTGTTGCTGCCCAAAGATATTCAGCAGGCGAAGGTCAGTGTCAACGGCTACCACAGACATAACGGGCGTGGCGCTGAGCCGCCGTGGCCGCTCATCGGTGATCCACATCCGATCGTGCGCGCTCTGCGCTCTGTCAACGGGCCCGTCACGATCATCGCCGGCGAGCAGGTGGCTCGCGACGACGCACGGTCCGAACTCGAGGAGCTGCGGGCCCTGCTGCGCGCGCAGGTGGCATGCGTGCCCGACGCCAAAGATGTGGCCGGAACACCGGGTTTTGGATCCTCGTCTGCGCTGGGAGTTACCGGTGTGATGGGTCACCCAGGTGTGGCTGAAGCTGTAGCCGGCAGCGGGTTGTGCTTGGTTGTGGGCACCCGGCTCTCGGTGACCGCGCGCGCCGGGCTTGACGATGCGCTCGCGGCGGTGCGAACGGTCTCGATCGGCTCGGCGCCGCCGTACCTGGCGTGCACCCACGTTCATACCGACGACCTGCGCAAGTCGCTGACCATGCTGACAGATGCCTTGTCCGGGCAGGGGCGGCCAACCGGCCTACGCGTACCTGATGAGGTGCCCCACGAAGAACTGCAGCCCCCGACCTTCGAGGGTCCGGGTGTGCGATACCGCGATGCGATGGTCGTGCTTGACCGCGTGTTGCCCGACGGGACGGATATCGTCGTCGACGCAGGCAACACCGGCGCAGCCGCCATCCATCACCTGCCCGTTCGCCGGGACGGCCGGTTTGCCGTCGCACTCGGCATGGGCGGCATGGGTTACAGCTTCGGTGCCGGTATCGGGATGACCTTCGGCCGTGCGATGCGCGACGGGCATAGCCGGCGCACCGTGGTGATCGCCGGGGACGGCGCGTTCTTCATGCACGGCATGGAGGTGCACACCGCGGTCCAGTACCGGCTTCCGGTGACCTTCGTACTGTTCAACAACAACGCCCACGCGATGTGCGTCACCCGCGAGCAGCTGCTCTACGACGACCTTTACAGCTACAACCGGTTCGCTCCCAGCCAGCTGGGGGCCGGGCTGGCGGGCATGTTCCCAGGGCTGTCGTCGGTCGACGTGGCCGACATCGACGCCCTACCTGCAGCACTCGAACGGGCGATGGCTGTCGACGGTCCGTCCGTGGTCAGCGTCGAGTGCTCCGCCGACGAAATCCCGCCATTCGCCGCATTTCTGAACACACAATCAGCCAATCAGGTTGTTGAACAACAGATCACCACTCAGAAGGAGAATCACGCCCATGTCACTGCCAGCGCTTGAGGACATCCGGACTCACACCGGCACCACCGAGCCGATCGAGGGAGTGGTCCGTATCGAGAGCTCCCCCCTGGAGCAGACCGCCCCGATGTTCATGGCGAAGATGCGGTCGGCGTATCCGCACGAGGAGGTCTTCGGCCAGTACTGCACGGTCAACGACTACGTCGACTGCCCACCCGACGAGCTGTTCGAATACCTGTCGGACACCCGCAGTCTCGAGGAGTGGACCTATACCCTGCGTGACTTCACCCCCACTGATGAGCCCGGGCTGTGGCTGGCCTTCGACCGGTTGCTTCCGGACACCGAGATCTACACCCGGACAGTAGCCAATGCGCAGGCGCGGACCGTCGACTACCACTGCGCCTGGGACCAGGGCAAGCACCTGTGGATGATCTACCTGATGCGGGTCCTCGACGCGCAGGTGGTGCTCGGCAAGCCCGGTTCCGTTGTGCTGTGGACCAATTGCCGTCACCCGTTCTACGACCACAACCCTTATCCCGAGGCCGGTCCGCCGCAGCGCACGGGCTGGGTCGGCGACTTTTGGGACATATTCGGTGCCGGTCATGGGCTGGAGCTGAACAACCTCAAGACAATCGCCGAATACCGCCACCGTAACGGCCTGCCGATCACGCCGGCTTGGATGAAGTGAGTAATGCCATGAACCAACCCACCGTCAGTCTGACCGATATCTCCACCTACCTGCCCGGAGAACCGATCGGCGCAGACTATTATGCGCAGTTCGCCGGCTCCGACGACCTGGCGGCCAACCTGATGTTCCGCGCGCCCAAGTCCCGCCATCACGTCGGGCCCGACGAAACCGCGATCGACATGGTGGAGCGAGCCGCGGAAGGAATCATCGAGCGACACGGTCGGGACATCATTGAAAGCGCCGACGTGTTGATCACTCACACCCAGATACCCGACATGGCGTTCTACGGCGCGGGCGGCGGCATCGCGCACCGCTTGGGCATGCGACCGAACTGGGTACTCGATCTGCACAACGGCGGGTGCGCGGCGTTCGTGCTGGCGCTCAAAGTGGCCCGTCAACTGTTGGCCTCGGGTGAGGGAGACACTGCGGTGATCGCCATCGCCCAGAATGCGGCCGGGCAGGTCTTCGATCAGCCCGGGGTGCGCCGGAAGGCGCAATCGTCTGTACCCGGCGACGGGGCCGCGGTCGGTTTGGTCACGCTGTCGAACGATTCACCGATTCTCGACATCGAGTGCCGCACCTACGGCGAATACGCCGGCGACATGACGCTTGCCATCGACCCGCCCCGCAAGTGGTGGCAGTCGGGACCCGGTGAGGCCTCCATCGGGTTCACCGAAACCAAGATCACCAAGGTGTTGGCCCGCGGCAATCGGCAGGTCCCCGAAGTCGCGCTCGCGGTTTGTGACCGAATCGGGCTGTCCTCCAAGGACATCGACCTGCTGGTCACCAACCAGCCCAACCGGGTGTTCTTGCGCAACTGGCGCGAGGCGCTCGAAGTGCCCGAATCGAAACACCTCGATACTTTCGACGAGTGCGGCAACCTGTTCGGCGCCGGCATCCCGATCAACCTCGATCGCGCCATATCCGATGGTCAGGTCAACGCCGGCGACATCGTGCTGATGGCGGCCTTTGCGCACGCCGGCGACTTCGCGGGTGCGGCGGCAGTCCGCTGGGGCGGACGAGGCTGATGACAACCGTAGCCGAGGCGAGCCCTGTCACCGCAGGCATCCTCGACGCGCTGCCGAACGCGACCGACCCATTTGCGCTGTCCCTCAACGAAAACCCGTTCCCCCCGCTGCCGGTGGTGCGCTCGGCCTTGATCCACTCGATCGATGCCGCTAACCGGTATCCGGAATTCCTGCCCGAGCAGCTGCGAACGCTCGTCGGGGGCCACATCGGGGTCCACGACGAGCAGGTCGTGCTGGGAGCGGGTGCGAGCGGGGTGGTGATGCAGGTCCTGCATGCGTTGACGCGGCCCGGCCATCGGATTGTTTTGAGCGATCCGACTTTCGACGGGTACCCCATTTTCGCCCGGATGGCTCGCCTTACTTCGATCACTGTCCCTCTCGACGAGCGCGGCCACCACGACCTAGAGGCAATGGCCGAGGCGGCCGCGGACGCCAGGGTGGTGGTGTTGTGCCGACCCCACAATCCGACCGGAACGCTGGAGCCGGTCTTGGCAGTTGAAAGGTTCCTCAGCCAGGTCCCCAGCGACACCATCGTGCTGCTCGACGAGGCCTACATCGAGTTCGTCGGCCCCCAGCACCGTATCGACGGACCGGACCTGGTCCGGCGGTTCCCGAATGTGATTGTGTTGCGGACGTTCTCTAAGGCCTACGGGCTGGCCGGGCTGCGCATCGGGTACGGTTTCACGTCGCCAGAACTGGCCACGATCCTGTGGAAGATGCAATTGCCGTTTGGCATGGGCATCACCAGCTTGGTCGCGGTGTCGGCGTCCTACGACGCCGAAGACCAGTTGCGGCAACGCATTCTGCGAATCACTGGTGAGCGGGACCACCTGGGCCGGCGCCTGCGGGCAATGGGTGTCTATACCACCGACTCACACGCCAACTTCGTGTACCTGCCGCCGAGGGGTCGGCCGATGCGTGAGGTGTTCGATGGAGCCGGGCTGAAGGCCCGCCACTACGCTGACGGCGGCGTGCGGATCAGCGTCGGCCCCGGCTCGTCCACCCAAGCGGTGCTGGCCGCGGTGGGAAAGTCGATTGTCTGAACTGCGCACCTGCGCCCGCATCGTCGCTCGCTGTATCGATTGTTCGGCTCCTCCGCGGGCGTAGCTGCCCGCATTCGCGCTCCGAGTGCGGTAAGAAAGGGCGTGGCCGCATCCAATCCCGACAACCGCGACCCGATCGCTGCCGCGCGAGCCAACTGGGAACGCGCCGGATGGGGTGACGTCGCAGGCGGAATGGTCGCGGTGACATCGGTGATGCGGGCTCACCAGATCCTGTTGGCCCGTGTCGAAACCGCCTTGCGTCCTTACGATCTGAGCTTTTCCCGGTTCGAGCTACTGCGGTTGCTGGCATTCAGCCGCAGCGGGGCGTTGCCGATCACCAAGGCATCCGACCGGCTGCAGGTGCACGTCACCAGCGTCACTCATGCCATTCGGCGACTGGAAGCCAACGGCCTGGTGCAACGGGTGCCGCACCCAACCGACGGGCGGACCACACTGGTGCAGATCACCGACGTGGGCCGCTCGACCGTCGAGGACGCCACCGTCACGCTCAACGATCAGGTGTTTTGCGATATCGGGATGTCGGCTACCGAGTCGCGAGCGCTGGTGTCCTCGATCGAGACGCTGCGGCACAACGCCGGGGATTTCTAGTCGATGGTCGAGGGCAGCGGTATCGTGGCGGTGACGGCCGTCCCTGAGCCGGGCCGCGACCGGATATTCAGTCGGCCGCCGACCAGCTCGGCACGCTCAGCCATCGACAGCACACCGTAGCCGCCCATTTCGTCGCTACCCAGCGGATTCTCAAAGGTGTCGAAACCTATTCCGTTGTCTACGATTTCGAGACGAGCGGTGTCGTCGTCGAGTGCGAAACGCAGCCGGGCCACCGACGCGTTGGCGTGTTTGACGATGTTCTGCAGGCCTTCTTGCGCGATCCGGTACAGCGCGATCTCGATGTGCTCGGGTAGCCGGACATCGGCCAGTTCGAGCTCCATGTCCAGGTG
This sequence comes from uncultured Actinomycetota bacterium, assembly GCA_963760095.1. Taxonomy (GTDB): domain Bacteria; phylum Actinomycetota; class Actinomycetes; order Mycobacteriales; family Mycobacteriaceae; genus Mycobacterium. The sequence goes on from CAVXBT010000001.1 coordinate 934,077, forward strand.
CGGTATCGACCGGGCAAGGCTGGCCAGCCCGCCGGCCAAGCCCAGGTCGTCGAGCACCGGTGGGCGCAGTCCGCTGATCGCCGCGCGCGCTTCGCCCAGCGTCAAGCCGACCAGGTCTCGGGCCTCGCCGAGTTGACGGGAGGCTTCGACGGGATCGGCGCCGATCGCACGCGCCGCTGCGTCGAGCCAATACGACAAGGTGATCAGCCGCTGCGAGATGCCGTCATGGATATCGCCTGCGACCCGGCGACGTTCGATCTCCTGGGCCTCGATCACCTGCTCGACGAACAGTTCGTGGGCCCGCTCCCTGGCCACCAGCTGCCGGTGCAGTCGGGCCTGGTGCATGGCCCCGGCGATCAGTCGACCGATGACGCGCAGGAGTTCGATATCGCCGGCGGTGAATTCGCGGCGCGCGACCGTGTGCACGTTGAGTACACCGACCAGCCCGCCCGGATCGGTTTCCATCGGCACGGACACCATCGAGGTGAAGTCGCGTCCGCGCAGCGACTGGATCGGCAGGTATCGCGGGTCGGCCTCCTTGTCGTGGGTGATGACGACGGGCTCGCGATGGCGCGCCACCCAGCCGGAGATGCCGGATCCCAACGGCAGGCGGATCTTTCCCACCTGGCCGTCGAACGGCGGCGTCGCCCCGGCGAGGGTCAGCGAGCGGTCGGTGTCGTCGAGCACGTGCACGAAGCACACGTCGGTGCCGGTGGCCGCGGTGATCATCCGCGCCGCGGCCGCGGCCAGCGGTTCGACCCCTGGGCCGCTGGAGGCGGCTTGGATGAGTTCTCGCAGCAGCGCCAGTTCGCGGTCGGCGTCGACGAGGTCGCGCACGGCATTCGAGCCGCGGGCGCCATTATCGGGTGCTGCCGGCTGCGGGGTGGTCACTGGTAGATGCCTTCACGAAGCGCGGTGGCCACCGCGCCGGTGCGGTCGTTCACCCCGAGCTTGCGATAGATCGACCGCAGGTGACTCTTGACGGTCTCCTCGCCGATGACCAACTTGTTGGCGATCCCGCGGTTCGACAGCCCGCTGACCATGCACGACAGGATTTCGCTCTCGCGCTGCGTGAGTCCCTGCCGGGCGCCCGGCCAGAATTCGTCCCGCTGCATGCGGGCCGCGGTGTCGGCCGCGCGCGCCGCCATCCCCGGGTCGATCACGGTTTCCCCGCGGTGCGCCAGTTCCAGCTGGCGCACCAGCTCGTCGCTGTTGATGCTTTTCAGCAGATAGCCGCTCGCGCCCACCCGCAGGGCCTGAAACAGATACTGCTCATCGTCGTACACCGACAGCATCACGACCTTGCGGTCCGGGTCGCGCTCGCGCAGCACCTTGCACAGGTCGAGGCCGCTGGAGCCCTGCATGCGCACGTCGCACAGCACGACGTCGGGTTGCAGGTCTCCGACGACGTCGACAGCGCGGTCGGCACCCACCGCCTGCCCGACCACCTGTACGCGGTCGGAGAACGCGGCCAGCATCGCCTTGAGTCCCTCGATGACCATCTCGTGGTCATCGACGAGGACAAGACGTACCGGCATGGCAACACCCTAAGACCCGTACCTGCGCGATGAACCCGGATAGGTGAGCGGTTGGTCACGCCTATCCCCCTAATGGGGGAAGCCGGGGGCGTGGCTTCCGGGCACGCTGTGGTCGTGCGAGCCAAAGTTCAGACTCGTCCAGCCCGCTCCTTCTGGTGGGACCGGGAACCGCCGGCCGAAGCCGATGTCCTGCGTGCGGTGATCTTCGACGCGGACTCCGCGCTGACCGATAGCGGACGCGACACTCCGAGGACCGGTCTCGTCGACTCGGTGATGAGCTTGTTCTGCGCAGGTATCTGGGTGGGTGTGGTGAGCACCCGGCGCCGGGCGCGAGTGGAAACGCTGGTGCGGCACGTGGTTGGTGATGGTCTCGTTGAGACGATCGTGACCGTCGACGACCTGGCTGATATCACAGCCGGCCACGCCCGCGGCGCCGAACTGTACCGGCTGGCGTTGTGGGAGCTGGGAATAATGCCGCAGGACGCATTGGCCGTCACCGGCTCGGCGCGGGGGCTGCGGGCCGCGGCGGCCGCCCACCTACCCGCGTTCGTGGTCAGCGCGGACGTGCGTTCTGCCGGCGCCGCCGAGGTCCGCGCCGGGTATGACGGACCTCGCCCGCTGCTGGCCGCCGACTGTCAGCGTGCGCATCGGCTCTGGTCGACGGAGCGGTCCCGAGTGGCCTGATCTAGCCGCGCAGCGTCTCGATGATCGCGCTGAAGTCTTTGTCGCCGTGTGTCGTTGCGAATTTGGCGTAGATGTCGGCGGCGTGGCTGCCCAACGGCGCCGACGAGCCGGTCGAGCTGACCGCATCCATGGCCAGGCCGAGGTCCTTGTTCATCAGCGCGGTGGCGAAGCCAGGTGTGAAGTCGTTGTTGGCCGGCGAGGTCGGCACCGGGCCGGGTACCGGGCAGTTGGTGTGCACCGCCCAGCAGTTTCCGGTCGCGCCGGTGATGACGTCGAACAGCGACTGCGCCGACAGCCCGAGCTTTTCGGCCAACACGAACGCCTCGCCGATCGCAATCTGCTGCACGGCGAGCACCATGTTGTTGCATACCTTGGCGGCCTGACCGGCGCCGGCGGTGCCGCAGTGAATGATCTTGCCCGCCATTGGTTCCAGCACCGGGCGTGCACGCTGCAATGCATCGGCCTCGCCGCCGACCATGAAGGCCAGGGTGCCCGCGACAGCACCTTTGACCCCGCCGGAGACCGGCGCGTCGAGCTGGGCCAAGCCGTGCGAGGCCGCCGATGCGTGGACTTCGCGCGCGTCATCGACGGAAATGGTTGAGCTGTCGATGAATAGCGCGCCCTCATTGGCGGCGGGCAGGATCTCGGCATAACAGCGCTTGACCGCATCGCCATGCGGCAGCATCGTGATGACGACATCCGCTCCGGCCGCCGCTGCGGGGGCGCTGTCCAACACCACGACGCCGTGTTCGGCGGCGGCTTCGGCGGCCGCGGGCACCGGGTCGAAGCCCCGCACGGTGTGACCGCCGGCGACCAAATTCGTCGACATGGGACCGCCCATGTGGCCGAGGCCCAAAAACGCGACCTTGAAAGTGTCGGTCATGTGCTCTGGCCTTCCTATGCGCTGGCGCGAACCCGGGCGGCCTCGGCTCGGCCGATGACCACCCGCATGATTTCGTTGGTGCCCTCCAGGATGCGGTGCACCCGCAGGTCGCGCACGATCTTCTCCAGACCGTACTCGCGAAGATAGCCATAGCCGCCGTGTAACTGCAGGGCCTTATCCGCGACCTCGTAACACACATCGGTCACATACCGTTTGGCCATCGCGCACAGCTCGACCTTGTCGTCGGCGTCGCCGTCCAGCGCTGCGGCCGCCCGCCACAACAACAGTCGCGACGTCTCGAGCGCGGTGGCCATGTCGGCCAAGGTGAACCGGATGGTGGGCTCGTCGAGCAAGGCTGCCCCGAACGCCTCGCGATGCGAAACGTAGGTTGCTGCTTTGTCATACGCAGCCTGGGCGCCACCAAGTGAGCACGCCGCGATGTTGATCCGGCCGCCGTTGAGGCCGTTCATCGCGATGCCGAAGCCGCCGCCCTCGCCATCGACACCGCCGAGCATCGCGTCGGTCGGCACCCGCACCCCGTCGAGTATCACCTGCGCCGTGGGCTGCGCGTTCCAGCCCATCTTCTCTTCGTGCGCACCGAAACTCAGGCCTGGGGTTCCCTTTTCGACGATGAACGCCGATATGCCGCGCGGACCGGGCTTTTCCGATCCACCGGTTCGCGCCATCACCACATAGACGTCGGACGTGCCGGCCCCCGAAATGAACTGTTTGACGCCGTCGAGCACGTAGTCGCCGTTCTGCTTGACCGCCTTGGCGCTCAAGGCACCGGCGTCCGAGCCGGCACCCGGTTCGGTCAGGCAGTAGCTGGCGATGACGTCCATCGTGGCCAGCCGCGGCACCCAGCCCTTGCGCTGTTCGTCGGTGCCGAACGCGTCGATCATCCACGAGCACATGTTGTGGATGGACAGGAATGCCGCGGTCGTCGGGTCCGCCATGGCCAATTGCTCGAAGATCCGCACCCCGTCCAGACGGCGCAGTGCACTGCCGCCTACGTCGTCGCGACAGTAGATCGCCGCCATGCCGAGCTGCGCCGCCTCACGCATCTCGTCGACCGGGAAATGGTGGGCGGCATCCCATTCCAGGGCGTGCGGAGCGAGGCGTTTGTCTGCGAACGCCGCCGCTGTCTCGGTGATGACCCGCTCGTCGTCGTCCAGGTCGAATAATCGCATCAAGGCGCTATTTCATCGTCGGGATGCTGAATTCGGCGCCGTCTTTGATGCCCGACGGCCAGCGCTGGGTGACGGTCTTGACCTTGGTGTAGAACTGGATCGACGCGGGGCCGTGCTGGTTGAGATCGCCGAAGCCCGAACGCTTCCAACCGCCGAAGGAGTGGTAGGCCACCGGCACCGGGATCGGTACGTTGACGCCGACCATGCCCACCTGCACGCGGGACACGAAGTCGCGGGCGGCGTCGCCGTCGCGGGTGAAGACCGCCACACCGTTGCCGTATTCGTGTTCGGTGGGCAAGCGCAGCGCGTCTTCGTAGTCGTGGGCGCGAACGATGCACAGCACCGGGCCGAAGATCTCGTCGGTGTAGATCGACATGTCGGTGGTGACGTGGTCGAACAGCGTGGGCCCGATGAAGTAGCCGCCTTCCAGGCTGGTGTCATCGAAGGTCAGCTCGTCGGTGGTGCGCTCGCGGCCGTCGACCACCAGCTCGGCGCCCGCGTCGACGCCCTGGCCGATGTAGTCGCGCACCCGCTTGAGCGCGGCCCCGGTGACCAGCGGGCCGTAGTCGGCTTTCGGGTCCAGGCTGTGTCCGACGCGCAAGTTGTTGATCTTCTCAACGAGCCTGGCGCGCAACCGATTCGCCGTCTCCTCGCCCACGGGCACCGCGACGCTGATCGCCATGCAGCGCTCGCCGGCGCTGCCGTAACCGGCGCCGATCAGTGCATCGACTGCCTGGTCCAGGTCGGCGTCAGGCAGGACGACCATGTGGTTCTTGGCGCCGCCGAAGCACTGCGACCGCTTGCCATGGGCGGCGGCGGTGGAGTAGATGTACTGCGCGATATCCGAGCTGCCGACGAAACCGACGGCTTGGACGTCGGGGTGGGTCAGGATGGCGTCGACGGCTTCCTTGTCGCCGTTGACCACCTGGAACACGCCCGGCGGCAGGCCCGCCTCGAGGAACAGTTCGGCCAGCCGCAGCGGCACCGACGGGTCGCGCTCAGAAGGCTTGAGAATGAAGGCGTTTCCGCATGCCAGCGCGGGACCAGCCTTCCACAGCGGGATCATCGCCGGGAAGTTGAACGGGGTGATACCGGCGACCACGCCGAGCGGCTGGCGGACGGAGTAGACGTCGATACCCGAGCCGGCGCCCTCGGTGAACTCACCCTTGAGCAGATGCGGGATGCCGATCGCGAACTCGATGACCTCGATGCCGCGCTGGATATCGCCCTTGGAGTCGGGGACGGTCTTTCCGTGTTCGCGGCTGAGCAGCTCGGCGAGCTCATCGATGTTGGCGTTGACGAGCTCGACGAACTTCATCATGACCCGGGCTCGTCGTTGTGGGTTGAACGCCGCCCACTCCTTCTGCGCCTTCTTGGCCGATGTGACCGCGATGTCGACATCGGCGGCGGAGGCCAGGAGTACTTGTGCCTGCACCTCGCCGGTGCTGGGGTTGAGCACGTCGGCGGTCCGGGTCGATGAGAGGTTGCTGCGGCGTCCGTCGATGAAATGCGGAATCTGTGTGGTCATGGGTGTCCTCAGACAGGGAAGATCAAATGGGTTTACTAGGACATCCTAGTAAATGATGCCGCCCGGTGGCAAGCGGCCTCTGCCAACGCCGGGGCGCGCTGTTCTATCGTCGAGCGGATCGGAGCCGATCGGCCGGATGAGTGGGGTGCGATGCAGGACGCTGCGCGCATTCACCGCCCGACGTCACCGCTGACCGATTACACCGAGATCATCGGGCACTGGCATGGCACGGTTGGTTACCGCAGCCGTGCGCTGCCGCGCGGCGCGGTGACGGTCACCATCGACGTCGGACAGCGACAGCAGGTGGACTTCTACCTCGCCGACGGCTACACGAAATTGACTGTCCCACCGGCGTTCATCACCGGATCGCACACCGTCTCCTACGTCTCGGATATCGCGGCTGACGAGCCGGCCGTGGCGATCCATTTCGGCCTTGGCGGCGCATTTCTGTTCTTCGGAATGCCGTTGAACGACTTGGAGAATGGGTACGTGGGTCTCGAGCAGGTTTGGGGCCGCGACGGCCTCGAACTGCACGAGCGGTTGATCGACGCGCCGAAATCCCGGCGTCGCGGCAGCGCTGGCCGCGATCGAGGACAACCCATCCATCCGGATGGCCAATCTACGTGACCTGGTGGGTATCTTCACCAAGAGGCTGATCGCGGTGTTTCGCAAGGGATTCAACTCCTCGGCACCGACGGTCTGGACGATTGAGGGGTTGTTGCAGTACATCGAAGCACCGGATGTCGACCGGCTGTTCGCGCGCGTGGATGCGTTTTCGGCAGGGATACACCAGGCGCCCTGGTCGAGGGCCGAGGCTGGAGCGCGACAGTCACCGATATGGCTGTACCGGGCAACGCGTGGAGGCGTTGGGAACATCCGGCGATTCCGGCCGATGTGTCCGGAGCGCCACAGGGCTACTTCGTCGAGGCGGTGAAGGCCTGAGGCCTAATCGACGCCGCCCCCACCGTGGCCGGCGCTTCCGCCGGGCCCGCCGGCGCTGCTTCTAATTTCCTTGTCGCCCGGCTCTACAGATTCGTCGAGTTGCTTCGGGCAGTACGCCTTCGCTGAGATCGTCGCGAACTGCGCGGCGCCGCTCTCAGTGAGCGCGGGGTTGCTCTCCTGTAAATGCTTGATCAGGTGAAGACCGGACATGCCGTTGTGGATATGCGCGCACACCGCTTGGCCGGCGCTGATGGCTTGGCCTGGGTCGCCGAAGCCGATGCCCACTTTATGTAAGTCAGCGAGGAAGGCCTCATTGTTTTGACTGCTGGGTGACTCGTCGATGCCGGGGTCGGAGTGCGCCGGTACCGCGAAGATGATCCCCATCGATATGCCGACGAGGGCTAACAGCTGTTTCATCGATCCTCCTTCGGTGGTTGTTGATGCCGGCTATCCCAGCCGGGACTCGGTCTTGGTGGCGGGGGCCCCGGATTTGTCGTCAGCGCTCAGGTGCACCGCGTGAATGCCTGGCTTGGTCGACAGCCTTGCGACCAGCTCATCGAGCCCGGCCTCGTCGACGTTCCAGTGCTGAACCTGGTCAGGCTGCTCCTGCAGTTGCGCGATCACCTTGTCGAGCGGGATCGGTCGCTTCGTGCGCGCGGGCGCCGTCACCTTGGCCCGGACGCCCGTTGAGCTGACGACGCGGGAGGCCGGACTGCCCAGCGCGCCTCCGGCGGCGCTGCCCAGGGTTGCCTGGTTGAGCGCGCCCAGCGGAAGGTCCATCGTAGGAGCTGCTGTCGCGGCAAAAGTGCTGTCCGGCAACGCCGTAGCGGCAAGCCTGATCGCCGGAGTGGCGCTGGCCCAGCTGGGCGGGACCGACAACTTGCCCACCGTCTGCGCGCTCCCCAGAGCAGCCGATGCCGCTCGCGCCCCCAAACCCGCGGCGACGTGCCCCGGCGACGACAGGCCACCATTCAGCGAACCCAGCGGCACACCGTGGCTCCAGGGCTGATAGATGAAGAAGTTCTTCCACTGCGAAATGCCGAGTCCGGTAGAGCTATTGGCAACGTTGGTCCAGGTGGCCTGGCCGCCCACTCCCGAAATCATCGAGGACAGGTCCGTCCACGTCGTGGTCAGATAGGAACCGCCCGGCACGGAGTTGATCGCGCTGGTGAAGAAGTTGGTGTAGTCGCTGTTGAACTGGCCGACGTCGTTCAGGAATGTCGTGGCGTCGGTCTCCATCTGTTCGAGGATGGTTTCCAAAGTGGCGGACCCCGACGTCGTGCTCGCGGCCGAGACCGCGGCCGTTTCGGTCGCATTGCTGCTGGTGTTGGTGGTCTGCGGCGCCTCGGTGAACGAGCCCAGTCCAGCGGTAGCTGCCGACGACGAGCCGGCGTAGCCGGACAACGTAGCCACGTCTTGGGCCCACATCTGGCCGTACTCGGCTTCAATGGCCGCGATCTCCGCGTTGTTCTGCCCCAGGATGTTGCCGTGCAGCAGGGACAGCAGCTGAGTGCGGTTTGCGGCGATCTCCGCCGGCGGCACGGCGGCCGCCAATGCGGTCTCGTAGGCATTGGCCGCAGCCCGAGCCTGGCTGGCCGTTTGCTCGGCCTGGGCCGCCGTGGTCGACAGCCACGACACGTAGGGTGCCGCCGCGGCGGCGGCGGCTTCCGACGACGGGCCTTGCCAATCTCCGCTGATCAGCCCGGAGATCACCGATTGGTAATTCGCGGCGGTTGACTGCAACTCGCCGGCCAGACCTTCCCAGGCCGTTGCGGCGGACTGCAGAGAACCGGCGCCTGGACCGGTATAAATCTTGGCGGAGATGACCTCTGGCGGCTGCACTGCAAAATCGAAAACCATTGCCGACCTTCCTTATTCCGCGCTCGGCGGGATCACGATGATGGTGGCGGTGGTGGCAATGTCGTCGGCCGCCACGGCACCGGGCACGCGGTAGCCCTGACCCGCGGCCGCGCGGGTGGCGGTCCCGCCGATGGCACGCCCTGCCAGGCTCGCCAGCGCCGTCTCGCCGAACATCCCGTTCTGACCGATCGCGGCCATCTCGGGAGCGGCGTCGAGGGCCGTCGCGTTCATCTCGGCCGCAACTGTCCGGACCGCCGGAACAGCCGACGCCCAGTTCTGCGGTACCGACAGCGCGCCGATGGTGCCGGCCTGGCCGGCTATCGCCGTGACGTCGGACGTGTACGCGCTGCTCAGCAGCCCGCTGTGCAGCAGCGGCGACAACGCTCCAACGATGGGCTTGGGGTTGAGCAAGGGGCCGATTCCCTGGATGCCGGTACCAAGGCTCGGGATACTGATGGTGACCTGGTACCAGTTCTTGATCAAGCCCCCGAGCCCAACCAGACTCCACGGTCCAGAGCCGTAGGTGCTGATGGTGCTGGTAAAGGTGGTGATTGCCTTCTGGAGAAGCGTGATCCCGCCCGTGACCGACGTCGGCAGGCCCGTCAGCCCCGCCGCGGGCGGGAAAAGGGACGCGAACTCACTGTTGAGGCTGGTGAGCTGGGTGCCGAACTGCGTCAGCTCGGTGTTCAGCTCAGTCAAGAACGTCGACAGGCTATCGGTGGTCGAATCGGCGGTCGAGGCAGCCGCGTTTGCAACCGCCGCCGACTGGGTGGTCTGTCCGCTGTCGTTGGTGGTTGCCGGTGCCGCGGTGAACGAGGTCAGCTGGCTCGCGGTCCCCGCGGCGCCGGCGTAGCCGTACATCGCGACCGCATCCTGAGCCCAGAACTCGCCGTACGTCGCCTCGTTCGCGGCGATCGCCGGGGTGTTCTGGCCCAGGAAGTTCGTCGCGACCAGCGCGGCCAACAGGGCCCGATTAGCCGCGATAACCGGCGGCGGGATACTGGCGGCGAACGCGGCTTCGTAGGCCGCCGCTGCAGCCTGAGCCTGCGATGCCGTCTGCTCGGCCTGCGCGGCCGTGTTGCTCAGCCACGCCGTATAGGGCGCTGCAGCGTCGGCCGCGGCCGTCGAAGAGGGCCCCTGCCAGCTTGTGGTCAACTCGCCGATCGTGGACCCGTAGGACGCCGCCGTGGTCTGCAGTTCACTCGCTAACGAGTCCCAAGCCGTCGCGGCGGCCAGCAGAGGCGCCGAGCCGGGTCCCGAATAAATCCTGCCGGAATTGATCTCCGGCGGTAGCGCTCCGAAATCCAACATCGCTTCCCTCGCTTGAGCTGTGTGGTCCCCGGCGCCTCGCGCGTCGTGCGCTGGGCCGCAAAAGGTTTCGGAAGCGTCCTTCAGCCCGGCAATTAGGTGCTAATTGCCTGGCGGGTGGCTGGATTTTTCCGTTGTTGGAAATTTAGCCAGCCCCAACGATTCTGGCGTTGGCCTATGTCGGGGGGTTACGTCCGGATGTCGGTCGCCAACGGTCACGATCACCGTTCGACGGCTCGGTTAGCGCGGTACGAAAATAGCCAGTGAACTGGTGAAACCCCGGCTCTCGGGGCGGCCCACGAATCCGCCGCGGCGCTTGAACGATCGGTGGCCGCGAATAAAAATCTGCGTATCCAAAATTCCATACGGCGCCACGTTCGGAGAGCTCCGAGACGCATGGCGTCCGCGGGCGTTTTTTGCGAGGAGATTCTTACCGGCGACCGATGGGGTCGGCGGATCCCATCCGTCCCGGATCGAGCGGCGTTTCAGCACGCCGCAGCAGGTTTTGGGGTCGTCACCGGCCCGACAATCGGAAGGCCTTACCTGCAGATACACAATCGGGAGCCCACGCCGTCGTACGCTTAATGAGTCGAGCCAGACCTAAAGTCGACGCACAAGCCAATAGTCAGTCACTCCGCGCCCAGCAGCGGAGTTCGCCCATGAGGAGACATACACATGTCATTCGTCACCACGCAGCCCGAAGCACTGAGTACGGCCGCAACCGCTCTGGGCGGGATCGGCTCATCGTTCAGCGCCCAAAACGCGGCCGCGGCGGCCCCGACGACCGGAGTGGTGCCCGCCGCCGCCGATGAGGTGTCGGCGCTGACCGCTGCGCAGTTCGCCGCGCATGCGCAGCTGTACCAGGCGGTCGCCGCCCAAGCCGCCGCTATCCACGAGCAATTCGTGAACACGCTGGGCACCAGTGCCGGCTCGTACGCGGCTACCGAAGCCGCCAACGCCGCCGCGGCGGGCTAACTGACGACAGCTATTTGTGGGGGACCTCGAGACGTGGTGCGCTACAGACACCAGTTAGGAAGATGAGTGCCGGAGCCTGTGTCGCAGGAAACGACCGCGCTCTCCGAAGCCGCGCGATTGATGCAAGACGGACGTTTCGACTTGGCAGTGGAAGTCCTCGGGCACGCCGTCGAGCAGGGGGCCACTCTTGAAGCGCTATGCATGCTCGCTGCTTCGTATCTCGAACTCGGCGAAAATGACAGGGCACTTCACTATGCGTCGGCCGCGGTCGAAATGGACCCCACTTGTGCGCCAGCAAGAGATGTCCTGGCGAAGGTGCATGTGGCGTTGGAGGACTACGTCGCCGCGTTGTCAGACTTCGACGCTCTTGCCGCCCTAGTTCGTGATCAGCGTCCGACACCGCCCGATCAGTATTCGATCCCAGCGCATTTTGCCTTGCATAACGTTGAGCAGCTTGACCACATGCTCTCCAGCAGTCGAGGTGGGCAAGCATCCGCTGGCGTCTTCGCCGAACAACTTGTCGGCCTACGGCGCCACCTTGCAGGCACGATCGACGGTGCAGATGGCGAAGCACCCTGGGTGTCCGTTAACGGGAGAAGCAGTCGGATGTTCGCCGACCCGCCATATGCGAAGGTTTCAGATGAGAAGCTGCCACGATACTTGAACCTGAATGTCGACTACCGGCCGATACAACAAGCCATCGTGGACGGGCTGAAGGTGCAGGTCATAGATGACTTTTTGACGCCCGAAGCGCTAGATCAGGTGCAAAAATTCTGCTTGGAATCCACCGTCTGGCGTCACCCCTATAAATTCGGCTATATAGGTGCCTTTCCTCAGCATGGATTCGCCAGCAACGCACTGTTCGGTATAGCGCAAGAGTTTTCGGCCGAACTCGGTGAGGCATTTGATCAATATCAACTGGCACAGTGGTGGGCATTCGTGTACGACGCCAAACTTCCGGGGACTGATATTCACGGTGACGACGCCGACTTCTCGTTGAACTTCTGGATCACCCCGGATTCGGCGAATCTTGACCCGACCACGGGCGGCCTTGTTGTCTGGGATAAGGCGGCGCCGAGCGATTGGAGTTACGGCGACTACAACTCTGGAGGAGAACGGGTCAGGCAGTTCCTTCAAGATGCCAACGCTGAATCGACGGTCATTCCTTATCGCGCGAACCGGGCAGTTCTGTTCGAGGGACACCTCTTTCATCGCACCGACGACTTCACGTTCGCGCCCGGATTCGCCAATCGGCGACGCAGTGTGACCCTCCTATTTCGACGCAGCAAGACGCCGCCCAACCGATGCGTGTAACCCGAAGCGCTATGGACTACTGACACTGCACAATTCTCAGTAGGGGCCACGCTCTCGACAGGCAGGCGATACGTGACGGCACGCGGCGATTCGGTCGACCCGCGCCCTTTGCGCGTGGTGCCCGACGCCGGCTATCCGGATTGGGAGGCGGTCTACCAGGACAACGCCACTTGGGTTTATCGCACCATCTACGCGCGGGTGGGCAATCGAGCCGACGCAGAGGACCTGACTGCAGAGGTCTTCCTGGCGGCGTTGCGACCCCTGCGATTGACGGCCAGCGTCGGCGAGGTTCGAGGCTACCTACGGGTCACCGCACGAACCGTTCTGGCCGCGCACTGGCGCGAGACGCTGGGGCGAGAAATCACCTCGATGGACGACATCGAGCAACCACCAGAGAGCGAGGAGGCGATCAGTACCGCCCCGCGGCGGGTGGCCGATGTTCTCGAGCGGTTGCCGGACAATTACCGGCGGATCCTGGAACTGCGTTTCCTGCAGAGTCGTTCGATCAAGGAGTCGGCTGCCGAACTCGGGGTTAGTGTCGCCAACGCCAAGGTGCTTCAGCATCGGGCGTTGCGGCTGGCCGCACAGGTCAACGAGAAGGGCGAATCATGAACCCCCGTGGGTTACGCAGGTATATCGACGACCTGTTGCGGGGCCGCCGGCCAAAGCCGTTCCGGCCTGACGACTTCGAAGCCGCGCAAATCCGGACAGCTATCGATCTGCAGGCGTCGCGGTTGGGCAGTGATGCTCCGCGACAGGAATTTCTCACCGATCTGCGACGCCGGCTCGCAGCGCAACAGGACGGCGTGGCAGAACCCACGCCGAAGTCGGGTGCGACCCGCAGGAACGTCATCGTCGGCACGTCGGCCGCCGCCGCGGCCGCAGTGGCGGCGGTGTCGATCGATCGAGCACTGATCGACAGTTCGCAGGTTGCCGACGGCGACAACAGCGGCTCCGGGGAGCTCACCCCGAACACCGGACGCTGGATGCGGGTCGCCGCCAGCGCAGAGCTGCCGCAGGGGGCCATGCGGCCCTTCGATCTCGGTTCGGTCATCGGCTTCGTGCGCCGTGTCGATGGCAAGCTCGAAGCCGTGTCAGGGGTGTGCACCCACCAGGGCTGCCGGTTGTGGTTCGACGCGCCCGACGACCGGCTGCGCTGCCCTTGTCATTCGACATCTTTCTCGCCTGCCGGCCAGGTGCTGACGCATCAACTGCCGATCGCGCCGAAACCGTTGCCCACGTTGATGGTTCGTGAGCACAATGGTGCAATCGAGGTATTCGTACCGGTGCTACCGAACGAGCCGGCCTGAGGCGTGTAACCCACCGTCCTATCTCTTGGCGACGGACTTTCTCTCAACGATGGAGGTGCATCGCTGTGCCCGAACGTGTCGTTCTGCTGGCCGCTGCGCTGGCGGTGGTGATGTTGGCCGGATGCTCGTCGCCCCCGTCGGCGACTTCGCCGTCGGTGACCTTCGGGTCGGGGGCGACGACACCGGGCATGCCGGGTATGAGCGGCATGCCGTCGATGCCGGACATGCCTGCGGGCACCGCCGCCTCGACGACAGGATCGTCGGCTCCGGTGGCCGGCAACGCGGTCAGCATCGACAACTTCGCTTTTGTCCCTTCGACATTGACCGTCGCCGCGGGTAGCACGGTCACCTGGACTAACCGAGACGAGGAACCCCACACCGTCGTCGCGAACGATGGTTCGTTCCACTCACCCGGAATGGGTTCGCAGGCAACGTACTCCCACAATTTCCTGACAGCGGGCAAGTTCGACTACGTCTGCTCTATCCATCCGTTCATGCATGCCACCGTGGTGGTGACGCCATGACCGACGCTGCGCACACGATGAGCCGCCGCCAGCTCATTCGGCACAGCGCATGGTTCGGCGCCGCCGTCGGCCTGACGGTGGCCGGTGGCGAAGTCATCTCGCACGTCGCCGGCACCGCGGCGGCCGACCAGGTTCAGGCCCGGACCACCTTGCGATTCGCTCAAGTCAGCGACAGCCACCTCGGTTTCGCCGGTAAGGCCAATCCCGATGTTGCCGGCTCGTTCAGCCAGGCGATTGGCCGGATCAACAACCTCGGTTACACACCCGACTTCGTCATTCACACCGGCGACCTCACCCACCTGGCCACCCCCGAGCAGTTCGATCACGTCAAGCAGCTGATGACCGGGCTACGCACGCCGCACGTATTCACCGTGCCCGGTGAGCACGACTCCGTTGACGACGCGGGCCAGAAGTACCTAAGCGCCTTCGGTGCCGGAACCCGCGGTGACGGCTGGTACAGCTTCGACATTGCCGGCGTGCATGTGATCGCACTGGTGAATACGCTCAATCTGAAGAAGCTCGGGCACCTCGGCGTCGATCAGCTGGAGTTCATCGCCAAGGACGTCGGGGCGCTGCCCAATGACACCCCGATCATTGTGTTCAGCCATATCCCGCTGTTCGCGATGTATCCGGATTGGGGCTGGGCCACCGACGACGCCGCCCAGGCGCTGAGTTATCTGCGTCGGTTCTCGTCGGTTATCTGCCTCAACGGCCATGTCCACCAGGTGTTTTCCAAAACCGACGGCAATGTGACGTTCTACAGCGGAACGACGACCGCCTACCCGCTACCTCACCCCGGCGACGGCCCCGCACCAAAGCCGGTTACTTTGCCGGCGGGTAAATTGCACGACGCACTGGGCATCCGTGAGGTCGGCTATATCCGAGGCCAAAACGCTCTCGCATTGAAAGAACGGACGCTGCAATGACATTCGCTGAGGCTATGACCAGGATCGGTATTACCGCTGCGACCGCCGTCAGCGGAATCAGCCATTCCTATCTCTATATCCATGGTTACCAACACATTCCGATGATCGGAGCTGCCTTCGTCCTGCAGGCCAGCGTCTCGTTCGCTGTCGCCGCGCTGATCCTGATCGGCGGCCCGGAGTGGCTTGTGTGGGCCGCGGCCATGGTCGCCGGCGGCACACTGGCTGCGTTCGCGTTGTCGCGTACCGTCGGGCTCTTGGGGTTTTCCGAACGAGGCTGGCAGCCGTCGCCGCACGCGGCGGTCAGCGTGGTCGCCGAGCTGCTGACCGTCGGACTATGGGTGGGTTATCTGGTCAGCCGGCGACGGGTAGGCGCTCGGGGCTGACCGCGAGGGAGCATTGTCGGACCGCGCGCGGAGAACGGGGCCGCGACTAGCTGCGAATGCGCGTACGGTTTAACTCGCCGCCGCAATTTTTGCCGTCGGGGGCTCTGGAAGTAGAAAAATGAATAAAGCATTCGCCGCCGTGGCGGCAGCAGCCCTCGTCTTCGGATCCATCTCGCCGCTCGGGCCGCCTGGCCCTTGCCTGCCTGCGACGTTTTTTGCGTGCATGGTCAATCAAAACCCTGCGCCAACTGTGGCGCCCGCAGGGCCTCCGTCAGCGCCAGCAGCAGCCCCACCGGATGCACCAGTGCCACCCAACGCGCCTTAATGAACACCTCTGCTCGGCGACACTGACGACTGATCAGCCTATTGACACTCTGTCGGATCGCGCTCTGTCGGAGCGGACACTGCCCTCTGCAGCACGCGTCACCTGCTTGAAACTTTTTGGGGATGGCGAGACAAGCAGCTGGCCGACGGCACGGTAACTCTTGCGGGATATTCCCTCTCAAAACGGCGCTGCGGCGCGACTTCAAATCAGAAACCGCATAGCTGCACGCCGTCAGACGAATATCCCTAAAATCCTGTGCAGTCAGCCATATCACCCGACATCGTCCAGAAACAGGTACCGGACATGACTGAAGCGAACCAAAAGGGCGAAAGCGCTCGTCATCCAGAAGTGTTGGCAGCGTGAGCCCGCCAAGCGGCACGGGCGGCCTAGGCCCGCGTCGGACTCCCATCACGCTTGCCATATACCGTGACTTACGCGTCGGCATGGTCGTACTAATGGTGATGCTCGCTGCGGGCGTGATCATCGAAAAGATATCGGCACCCTGCTGGCAATCGGCCATCAGCACTTACTATTACACCTCCGCGCGCAGCATCGTCATCGCCGCGCTCGTGGCACTCGGCACGCTATTCATCATCTATAGGGGCAGCACCGACACCGAGGATGTCTTGTTGACTCTGGCCGGTGTCAGCGCGTTGACCGCCGCGATAGTGCCGGAGCTGCCTCGACCCGATCCGCTGTGCCCCGGGCGAGTTAATCTGCCGCCCGACTACAACGTCCAGGCCGCCGTGCTGCCCAATGTCTGGGCGGTCGCCATCGCATTGGGTCTGGGCTATTTGGTGATCTGGTCGGTGATGCTGGTGCAATGGCGGCGCGGCGACCCCCCGGAGCCACGACGCCTGGGGGGAATAGTGTCGCTGTGTGTTTTCTGGCTGATTATGGCGCTCGGCCTAATTGCCCTGCTCTTCTTTCCGGACAAGTTCCTGAAGTATGCACACGGCGCAGCCGGGGTACTGCTGCTCTCGGCCTTCATCGCCACCACGTTCTGCACCGCATACGTCGTCGGGCGAGAGGACCCGTCGAAGTCACCGCATCAGCGCGGTTATCAGGTGCTCTACTGGGTGATTGCCTGGCTGATGCTGGCGACGTTAATTGCAGTTGTCGCGGTGCATCTCGTACACCCAAGATGGTTGGGGGACCATTTGGTCCTTGTGATCGAAGTGGCGCTGATCCTCGAGTTCGCCGCATACTGGGTGGTTCAAACGATCGACCTGTGGAAAACACCTGACCGGAGTGGGCGCCTTAAAGGTCCTCCGCCGTGTCTCTAGTGCGGGCCGGTCGCGGACGCAAAGCTTGAACGTGTGCCAGCGCTAACGCAAGCTGGCCTGCGTCGGCGGTGTCTCCGATCTGGCTCCTGATGTGGCAATAGAGCCAGTCGGTACCACCTGCTCAAAACATTCTGGACGGCTTGGCATGACGAGCAACGCCTCGACGGAACGGTCGTCTGAGATACCCGCTTTGGGCAAGGGCCTGTTCGCCGACGTCTGCGGTCGGCTTTCATGGGGGGCAGAAATTTCGCAAGCGGTCGGCGTTAAGTATTTATTAAATGGTCGGCGTTAAATTCTGCCCCTACGATGACGAAAGGTAGCCGCCATGGACATCACCCATAACCTCAAAAAGATCACTACTGGGGCACTGGTGTCGGGGGCCGTCGCGGTCGCCAGTTTGGGGCTGGCCACCGGCACCGCCCAGGCAGACCCTCAGTCCCCAGGCCCATTTCAGTGGTGCCCAGGGCAACCGTTGCCGGGATCGCACGCTGCCTCGGTCCCGGGTGTCAATGTAAAGATTCCGGCGACTCATGTGATTTGGGACAACAGCGTCTGCCACACCTATTGGCAGACCCCCTATGGGCGAGGCAATGTGCCGATGAGTGATGGCCCGGTGAGCGAAATCTGGGACGGACCTGATCCGCCGCCATACTTCCAACCGGTGTGCGCTCCCTTTGTGCCCCCGATAAATTGCCGGCCACAAAACGGCTGATCCGGTCTATGGGAGGCGCGACTAGCGATGGTAGCTGCGGACATCGCCCTGGACGCCGCATCGACCAGAGTGACCAAATCCGACGCGTAAGATCACTATATGAGAAGGACTTTCATCGTTACATTCGCGGTCGGGTTGATCGTCGCAGTGTTCGGTCTGATCTGGGCGCTCCAGGGATTCGGAGTGCTTGGTGGTAGCCCGATGAGCAACACCACGACCTGGTCCATCAGTGGTCCGATCGCGGTGCTGATCGGCATTGTGGTTGCGTTAGTCAGTTGGCGGAAACTCTCGTCGAAATAGTGCTTCACGTCTCCGCCACGGCGAAGTCCACCGTGTGCCTGCCGGCGGCGCCACTTCGGCAATTCGATGCCATTACTTGATCAAAACATTCTGGCCTTGGAGTGACCAACAGCTACCCGACGGTACGGTAACTCTTGCGGTATACACCCGTTCATATGCGGTGATGTCCTGGTGCGCGTGCCATCGCAGGTCTAAAATGTCGTAACGCGGGGGCCTCACTTTGGAGGACACAATGTCATCCGCTTACAAACTTCTTCAGGTCGCTCTCGCGGTCTTCGGCGCGGCTTTTCTTCTTGTCTATCCGCTGGCCCTGGTCTGGCCGTCGGGGTGGGCATGGCATTCCGGCGCGCCGTACCAGTCCGAGTATTTCATGATGATTGTCGGCGTGTACGCGACGCTGGGCGTCTTCCTCCTCAACGCGGCGCGAAACCCACAGGCCAATCTCAGCCTGATCTGGTTCACCGTGTGGTCCAGCGTCGTACACGCCGCGATCATGGCCGTGCAGTCCTTCGGCAGCGGACACCATATGGGACACCTATTGGGAGATGTCCCGGTACTGCTTTTGGTGGCCGCCGTCCTGTCGGCGCTCGTGCTGTCGTCCGGCCTCAAGCAGTCTGCTTCCGTGCCGAGTCCCGCACGCGGAGCGCATGGGTCACCAGCCTGACTACCCGATAGTGGTACGGGCTTCTCACCCACAGCCACCCGACTCCCGCGTCCCCGGCGGATAACTGCGCCGGACTGTAAGTTAAAAGCGCGATGAAAGACAACGATTTGCCTGGTGTGCCCGGGGACTGCCGCAGCTGCTATGCGCGGAGATGGGCGCCGTTCAAGGAGGCTGCGTGACGTCGCCTCCGTTGCACCACAAGGAGAGCCCGTTCTTCGCAGCAGACCGCGGCGCCTACTGGCGCCACCTGCACGAGTTGGGCCCGGTAGTGGAAATCAAAACAGGCGATCCGACGCTGCATGGCTACTATCTCACCCGACGAGATGACGTGCGCGCGGCGTTGCTCGACCCTTACACGTTTATGTCGCCGCCGAAAACGTTCGCGATCACCTTGTTCGGCGCGCCGCTTCCTCAGGTGCCGCTCTCCTGCGGGACGCCGTCGGATCATGCCCGTTTCAGCCGTGTCTTGCATCCGCTCTTCAGCCCCAGAGCGCTGGCCCCCTTCGCTCCGGCCTTGCACGCCCGGGCCGGGATGCTGCTCGACACAGTCGCCGCCGAAGGGCACTGTGATGCAACCAAAGTCGCCGACACCTTCGCCTGCCAAGCGCTGCTGACGGTATGCGGGCTGCCGCCGGACAGTCGCAGGGCGGCGGTGCTGACCCGGGCCGCAGTCATCGGCGACATCACCGGGGCGGCTCAAACTGAACTCGTCAAGTGGCTCAACACCTCGCTGGACGCCGGGATGGCAAATCCCGAGCGGCCGCCGGGCATTCTCTGGCCGCTGCTGGAGCGACTCGTTGGCGACAAGGATTTTCCGCTCAGCAGAGTCGAAGTGGTTGCGGTCATCCTTTTGTTGTTCTCTGTCGCGGGCATCGAAATGGTTGCCGCGGTAACCTGTTTCGCGCTTCTACATCTCGCACGCGACCCGCAACTGCGGGCGCAGCTACGCGAGGACCCAGCGCAGATTCCGGAGTTCGTCGAGGAAATGTTGCGGTTGGAGTCGCCGGGACCGGCGATTCCGCGCATGACAACGAGGGAAGTCGAAATCGGTGGTGTCACAATCCCGGCACACAGTGCGGTGTGGCTGGCCTTGGAAGCGGCGGGCCGAGCGAACGGTGGCGACGAGATATCGCGGGCCGGCAACGGAGAGATTCAGCGGCAGCGCCACTGGGCGTTCGGCGGCGGCATGCACAGATGCTTGGGCTTGCACCTGGCCCGGCTTGAAATGGCCACGTTTCTGACCGAGTGGTTAAACCGCATACCGAATTTCGAAGTGGAACCAGACTTCTCGCCAACCGTCGTGCATAAACCGACCAGCGTGACCCACCTGGGCAGCCTGATGCTGCGTTGGTCTGACGATTCCCAGCCCTGAGACCGGCGCAAGGAATGAAGGCATGACCGAAGACACATGCGACACCGAGCTGGAAAGCCACATCAAAGAGTTCTTGCGGGCGATCGGTGAGCGTCCGGACCAACTGATCGAGAAGCACATCGCGGGCATCCAAAATCCGAATCCTCAAGACATGGAAGGCTTCCGTCGTTACGTCAACGACCTCAAAAGGACCTACGGGGAGGGCTTGCAGGACATGTACCGTCGGATCGCGTCGCACGGTTTGGCGATATGCGAGTTGACGGATGAAAACGAAATAACCGAACCGGTCGAAAAGATCATGACGTTGGCAGCGGTGGAAGGCGAAGATGTGCCGAAACTGCTGGCAGGCTTCGAAGAAGCCGCGAGCGCGCCGAGTCTTGTCGCTGTTATGAAGCTTCTACAGACGATTTCTCAAGCTTGTGCTCGCGGGGTGCCGATTCAGGCTCGGCGCGACGAGCTGACCCTTGACTTCACCACGTATTGCCTGACGCGCTTCCCGCCCGAGTGATGAGCCGCCAGCACTGCTCTAAATGTCGGACATGCCATGAATAAATGCGTGCGTGTCCTGCCACGTGGGCAACAGACCGGCGGCGCGGACCTCGTCCAAAGTAGGTGCGGCGGCGTCACGGTCGGATAGCAGCAGTTCGTGCCCGCTGGGCCAGTCGATCGCCAGTGCCGGGTCGGTGGCGGCGATGGTGTGTTCGCGTTGCGGGCTGTACTCGGCCGAGCAAAGGTACATCACTGTCGAATTGTCCTGCAGTGCAAGGAAACCATGTGCGAGACCCTCGGAGAGGTAGACTGATCTGCGGCTGCGGTCATCGAGCACCACTGCGTCCCAGCGGCCGAACGTCGGGGAGCCGACCCGGACGTCGACAACCACGTCGAACACCGAGCCGGACAGGCAGGTCACGTACTTGGCTTGGCTCGGCGGCAGCTGGGCGAAATGCAAACCGCGCAGCACGCCGGCCGCCGACACCGAGCAATTGGCTTGCCTAACGTCGAGGTGGTGGCCCGCGAATTCAGTGAACTCCCGGTCGGTGAGCCATTCGAAGAACATTCCACGCGAATCCTGATGCAGCTGCGGGGTGATCTCCCACGCGCCGGCGATGTCGAGTTCGCGGACCGGCATGTCACTGACCCCGCTGTTCATAACTGGCCTCGACGGCGTCTTTGAGTGGCCGCCACCACGATTCGTTGTCGCGGTACCACCCGATGGTGCCACGAAGCCCCTCGGCGAAGTCGGTATGCTTTGGTGCCCAGCCCAATTCACTGTTCAGCTGAGACGGATCGATGGCATATCGAAGGTCGTGGCCGGCCCGGTCGACAACGTGATCGAAATCGTCGGGATCGCGGCCCATCAACGTCAGCAGGGTGCGCAGCACCGAGAGATTGTCGCGTTCGCCGTCGGCGCCGATCAGATAGGTTCGCCCGGCCTGACCGCCCTCCAGGATGCGGCGGACCGCGTCGTTATGGTCCTCGACATGGATCCAGTCCCGGACGTTGGCACCGGTGCCGTACAACTTCGGCCGCCGCCCGCTCAGCACGTTGGTGATCTGCCGCGGGATGAACTTCTCCACATGCTGATACGGCCCATAGTTGTTGGAACAGTTCGAGATCGTCGCGCGCACGCCATAGGACCGCACCCAGGCTCGCACCAGCAAGTCGGAGGCGGCCTTGGTCGACGAATAGGGACTCGACGGGTTATAAGGCGTGGACTCGGTGAACCGTTGCGGATCGTCGAGCACCAGATCGCCGTAGACCTCATCGGTGGACACGTGATGCAGCCGCACCCCATACCGGCGTACCGCCTCCAAAACGGTGAACGTCCCGATCACGTTGGCCCGCAGGAACGGCCCCGGATCGGCCAACCCGTTGTCGACATGAGTCTCGGCGGCGAAATGCACCACCGCGTCCGACTCGGCGACAAGCTGGGAAACCAGCCCCGCGTCGGTGACATCGCCCTCGACCAGCCCGATATCGCCCTCGACAGATGCCAGCGATTCCCGGCTGCCCGCATACGTCATCGCGTCCAGCACCGTCACCACATCCTCCGGGTGCTCACGCACCGAAGCGTGCACAAAATTAGCGCCAATGAACCCAGCGCCACCGGTCACCAGCAGCCGCATGGTCAGACCCTAGTCGGCCGAGAAACGCGGTCAGCCCGAAGGCGTCAAACCCAGTGACCCAGCCAGTTCGCCCAACGCGGCCAACAGCGTGTCTTCGGACCCGCCACCGAGCACCTGGATCGCCACGTGGTCGGCGCCGGCCTCGAGATGCTCGTTGAGGCTCGCGGCGATGGCCTCCGGCGTGCCGTAGGCCACCACGGCGTCAATCAGCTTGTCGCTGCCGGGTTTACGCACGTCGGCGTCGGTGAATCCCAGCCGTCGCCAGTTGTTGACGTAGTTGCTCAGGTCCAGGTAGAAGTCGACACTTTTCCGACCGACCTCCCGGGCCTCGTCGGCGTCGGTGGTGAGCACCACCTTGTGTTCGGGAGCCAGGAACACCGAATTACCGACCAGTTCGCGGGCGTACGCGGTGTGTTCCGGTGTGGTCAAGTATGGGTGGGCGCCGCCGCTGCGTTCCGCGGACAGCCGCAGCACTTTGGGGCCGAGCGCCGCGAGCACCCGGCGGCTGGTCGGCACCGATGCGCCGTCGAGCACGTCCAGATACTCGACCAGCGCGTCGTAAGGCTTGAGGTACTGCTGAGTGTGCTCGGGATGACCTACCCCGATACCCAGCAGAAACCGCCCCGGATACTCGTTTTCGATGCGGTGATACGACTCGGCCACGTCAGTGGCCGGCGACGACCAGATGTTGACGATGCCGGTCGCCAGCTGCAGCGACGAGGTCTGCGCCAGAGCCGGTTCCACCCACTTCAGGTCGGCGTCAGGCGACCCACCGATCCAGGCGGCGCCATAGCCCAGCGATTCGATCTGCACCGCGAGGTCAGGGGTGATCGACCGAGTGCCCAGCCATACGCCGTACCGACCCAGGTCGAGTTTGAGTGAAACGCCCTCGGTCATCTAGGTCCCCTCCGGTTCGTCAAGCCTGTTTCAGTCCCAGCGGCCCCGCCAGTTCGGCCAGAGCCGACACCAGGTTTTCATCTTTGGTCAGGATCTGCACAGGCACGTGGTCGGCGCCGGCGTCGAGATGTTCGGTCAACCGTGCCGCGATCGCCTCGGGCGTACCGTACGCCACCACGGCGTCGACCAGGCGATAGCTGCCTGGCCGGGTGACCTCGTCCTCGGAGAAACCCAGCCGCTTCCAGCTGTTGCGGTAATTGGCCAGGTTGAAATAAATGTCGAGCGCCTTGCGGCCAACCGCGCGGGCCTTGTCCGCATCGGTGGTCAGGACCACTTTGTGCTCGGGTGCCAAGAATGCCGACGGGCCGATCAGTTCGCGGGCCTGGGCGGTGTGCTCGGGAGTCGTGAGGTACGGGTGCGCGCCGGCGCTGCGGTCCGCCGCAAGCTTCAGCACCCGCGGGCCCAGGGCGGCGACCACCCGACGATCGGCGGGGACCCCGTACTCATCGAGCTGATCGAGGTAGTCCACCAGCGCGTCGTAGGGCTTGCGGTATTCGGTGATCGCCTCGGGATGCCCGACGCCGATACCCAGCAGGAAGCGGCCCGGATAGGCCCGGTCGATGCGGTGGAACGACTCGGCCACCGGCTTGGCCGCCGCCGACCAGATGTTGACGATGCCGGTCGCCACCTGCAGCGTCGTCGTCGCTTCGAGAATGGGTTCCACCCACTCCAGTTCGGCGGGCGGCGATCCGCCGACCCAGACGGCCCCGTAACCCAGGGCCTCGATGTCTTTGGCTTGTGCAGGCGTGACGCCGCGTCCGAACGATCCGAACCGGCCTAGATTGGGTTTGTTCGCTGCAGAATCGGTCATGGTTGGTCTAACCGGTCGCGTGATGGGGTCTATTCCACCAGTTCTGCATCAAGCTCGGGATCCGCCAAATCCTCGACGCGTGGTTTTTCCAGCGGCAGCAACACGATGAAGCGGGTATCGCCCGGCACCGACTCGACGCGCAGATCCCCGCGATGCTTTTTCACGACGATGTTCCACGCCAAATCCAGCCCGAGGCCGGTACCTTCCCCCACCGGTTTGGTGGTGAAGAACGGCTCGAAGATGTGCTCGCGCGCCTCCTCGGGGATACCCGGTCCGGTGTCGCAGATCTCGATGCGGGCCAGCTTCTCGCCTTCCCTGCCGGTGCGGATGGTCAGGGTGCCGCCCTTGTCGCGCATCGCTGCCAGCGCGTTGTCGATAATGTTGGTCCAGACCTGGTTGAGATCGCCTGGAAAGCAAGGGATTTCAGGAAGCGATTGGTCGAATTCCTTGACCACTGTGATCGCGCCGGTGTGCTTGCTGCTGTCTTTGCCGAATCGGTCGGCGAACATCACCAGCGTGCTGCGCAGCAGTTCGTGCACGTTGGCCACGTCGAACGGGGCCCGGTCCATCCGGGAATATTGCTTGGCGTCGGCGACCAGTGCCGAAATCCGTTTGCTCGCTTCCGAAATCTGGTTCATCAGAAGTTCGCTTTCGATGGTGTAGCTGATCCAGCGGACCGCCTCCTCCACCGACGCCGAAGCATCCAATTCCTCGGCGGTTGCGGCAATCCGCTCCAGCCAGTCGGTGTCGACGCCGCCTTCGACGAGTGTCGGCGCGATGTCCCACCCGCCGTCGATGTCGTGGTCCTCCAGCCACTCGCCGACGGCGTCCTCGTAGTCGGCGGATTCGAGCGCGGTCAGGTGCTGCGCCGCCGATTTGGCGACCTGCTCGGCGACCGCCTCCTGGAGCCGCACCAATGCGTTCAGCGTTTCAGCGCTGACCGTGCCGTCGGCGAGCATCACCAGTTTCCCGCGCATGCGGGCAATCCGGCCGCGCAGCTCGTCGGCGGCCCGTGCGATGGCCGCGGCGGGATTGTTCAGCTGATGGGTTAGCCCGGCCGACAACCGGCCCAGCGCGAGCAGCTTCTCCCGGTTGTCGATGATTCGGCGGGTCCGGTCGGTGCCCACGGCGATCCCGTCAAGCAGGTGCACCGCCATTGGAAATTGGTCCTTCATGAACTTGGCGAATACCGGGGCGTCCATGACGAAGAACCGCGACGGCTTGGTCACGTGCACCGACGCGTCGTAGAGCTTTTGGTTCCCGCCGGTGAACGCCCGCCAGGCGCCGCAATACACCCCGCGCTGGGACGTCCGGTTCGTCTCGATGGCCTGACCACCGGAGAGCTTCGACATCGCCAGCTCGCCCTCGATCAGAACGTAGAAGCAGGTCGCCGGATCGCCCTCAACGATGATCGGTCCCGGCTGGTATTCCTGGATATGGCCGTTGACGCACAGGGTCTCGAGCTGCTCATCAGAGAGCGCCTCGAACAAGAACAGGGTTCGCAATTCGTCTGCGTCGCAGGGGAGCTGGGCAGTCATGATTCGGCCAAGTAGCGGTGGACCAGCATCACGGCCATCGATCCTTCGCCGACCGCGGCCGCGACCCGTTTCGCGGATTGGGAGCGCACATCGCCGGCCACGAACACGCCCGGCACGCTTGTTTCCAGGTGGTGTGGTGGACGGTCCAGCGTCCATCCGCAGACGTTGCGCAGGTCCGGTCCGGTGAGGATGAAGCCGCGGTCGTCGCGCGCGACTACGCCGTCCAGCCAGTCGGTGCGCGGTGCGGCGCCGATGAAGATGAACATCCGGGCGCAGCTGACCTCGTCGGTCTGCCCGGTCCGGTTGTCGATCAGGGTCAGCGTCTCGAGGTGCTCATCCCCGGTCGCGCAGTGCACCTCGGTACAGGTGCGGACGCCGATGTTGGGCCGAGCTTCGATCTGCTGGATCAGGTAGTGCGACATCGACGCTTCCAGCGACGGTCCGCGCACCAAGATCGTGACCGATTTTGCCCGGCCGGAGAGATACATCGCCGCTTGGCCTGCCGAGTTCGCCCCGCCGATGACGTAGACCTCTTCGCCCTCGCACTCCGCTGCGATCGACACCGCCGCCCCGTAGTAGACACCGCGCCCGGACAGGTCGCCGCATCCATCGGCCTGCAACTGGTTGTAGGCGACACCGGTGGCAACGATGATCGCGCGCCCGTCGATGGAACTGCCGTCGTCGAACCGGACGGTGCGCTTTGATCCGTTGATTTCCAGGGCGGTCGCCGTGCGAGTGGTGATGAGTTCGGCGCCGAATTTCTCCGCCTGCCGGCGTGCCCGGGTGGCCAACTGGTCGCCGGACACCCCGTCCGGAAAACCGAGGTAGTTCTCGATCTTCGAGCTCTGGCCGGCCTGGCCGCCGGTCGCGGTGGATTCGATCAACACCGTGTGCAGGCCTTCGGAGGCGCCGTAGACCGCGGCGGCCAGGCCCGCAGGCCCGCCGCCGACCACGATCAGGTCGTAGAAGTCTTGCGACGGCGTCGTCGTCAGGCCCAAGGTGTCGGCCAACTCGGCGTCGCTGGGTTCGATGAGCGGGTCGCCCTTCTCGGTGACGACGACAGGTAACCGCTTGCCGTCTTCGCCGGCAGCGTGCAGCAGCTGTTCGCCGTCGGGTTGATCGGCCTCGTACCACTTGTAGTGCAGCCCGTTGCGGACCAGGAAGTTGCGGGCCTCCCAGGAGCGGGCATGCCAACGGTGCCCGATCACCTTGGTGTGGGGGATCGGCCGCTCTGGCGCCCGCTTCCAGGCCTCCAGCAGCTCGTCGATGACGGGGTACAGCTTCTCCTCGGGCGGATCCCACGGTTTGAGCAGGTAATGGTCCAGGTCGACGACGTTGATGGCGTCGATGGCGGCGTGGGTGTCGGCGTAGGCGGTCAACAGCACCCGCTTGGCCGCCGGATAGAGGTCCATCGCCGCTTCGAGGAAATCGATACCGTTCATCTGTGGCATCCGATAGTCGGCAACCAACGTTGCGACCGTCTCACCACGCAGCTTCAGCTGCTTGAGGGTTTCCAGCGCATCCGGGCCCGACTCCGCCCGTACGATCCGATGGGCCTCGCCGTAATGACGACGCAGGTCCCTGGCAACTGCGCGGGATACGGCCGGATCGTCGTCGACGGTCAGGATCACCGGTTTGCGGGCCTGGGGGTCGGGGTTTGCGGGACCTGTCATCAGCGTTAAGTATGCGCTTGTCAGGGCTGCCGTGTGAGGGCGACGGTGGCGGTCCTAAATTCTCTGACAGCGATTTTGGTCAGCACGAATCAGCAGGTATCGTGGAGCAACGGCGCGTCATCGCGCTGACTTTTCAGTGTGCCCAGTCTTAGGAATTTCCTGTCACCGGTTCACGTTGCAAAGCCGGCGAATGCTGCACCAAATCCGGGCGTAGAAGCAACGAACCAAAGACGAGGACTTCTGAGAAGTTATGGCCAAGAAGGAAGGCGCCATAGAGGTCGAGGGCCGCGTGGTCGAGCCCCTGCCCAATGCGATGTTTCGCATTGAGCTGGAGAACGGCCATAAGGTGCTTGCCCACATCAGCGGCAAGATGCGGCAGCATTACATCCGCATCCTGCCCGAGGACCGGGTGGTGGTGGAGTTGTCTCCCTACGACCTGACCCGTGGCCGCATTGTGTACCGCTACAAGTAACCGAATCGCCCTGACGAGTAATACCGACAAGTTAGACAGAACAGGACCAGCACAGCCGTGAAGGTGAACCCGAGCGTCAAGCCGATCTGCGACAAGTGCAGGGTGATCCGTCGGCATGGGCGGGTCATGGTGATCTGCTCTGATCCGCGGCACAAGCAGCGCCAGGGCTAGTAGCTCGACCCGACGCAGACACACTCGACCCGACGCAGACACAACTGAATGCAGACCTCCCAGCACCACTGAACGGCTGGCATCTATAGAGATGGGCTAGTTCAGCTACGTCCGGAACGGAGGCCGGACCCCGGAGCGGTTAGCCGGGAACGGGCTGGGATCAGACCTCCGCATAGAGAAGGAATGCCACCCATGGCTCGACTAGTGGGCGTCGACCTGCCGCGCGACAAGCGCATGGAGGTCGCGTTGACCTACATCTACGGCGTTGGCCGTACCCGTTCCAACGAGATCCTGGCCGCCACCGGTATCGACAAGGACCTGCGCACCAAGGACCTCACCGACGACCAGGTAACCCACCTGCGCGATTACATCGAAGCCAATCTGAAGATCGAGGGTGACCTGCGCCGCGAGGTGCAGGCAGACATCCGTCGCAAAATCGAGATCGGCTGCTACCAGGGGCTACGGCACCGCCGCGGCCTGCCGGTGCGGGGTCAGCGCACCAAGACCAACGCGCGCACCCGTAAGGGTCCCAAGCGCACCATCGCAGGCAAGAAGAAGGCCAGGTAAGTCATGCCCCCAGCCAAGAAGGCCGCCGCAGCGCCCAAGAAGGGTCAGAAGGCCCGGCGCCGGGAAAAGAAGAACGTCCCGCACGGCGCCGCGCACATCAAGAGCACGTTCAACAACACGATCGTGACGATCACCGACCTGCAGGGCAACGTCATCGCCTGGGCGTCCTCGGGTCACGTCGGGTTCAAGGGTTCGCGCAAGTCGACGCCGTTCGCCGCGCAGCTGGCCGCCGAGAACGCCGCCCGCAAGGCCCAGGAGCACGGCGTCAAGAAGGTCGACGTGTTCGTCAAGGGCCCGGGCTCGGGCCGCGAGACCGCGATCCGGTCGTTGCAGGCCGCCGGCCTGGAGGTCGGCGCGATCTCTGACGTCACCCCCCAGCCGCACAACGGCTGCCGTCCGCCCAAGCGGCGCAGGGTCTAGTCGGGCATAGGAGAAGAGACAGACAATGGCTCGTTACACCGGACCCATCACCCGGAAATCACGCCGCCTGCGCACCGACCTCGTCGGTGGCGACCAGGCGTTCGAGAAGCGCCCCTACCCGCCCGGCCAGCACGGCCGCGCGCGGATCAAGGAGAGCGAATACCTGCTGCAGATGCAGGAGAAGCAGAAAGCCCGCTTCACCTACGGCGTCATGGAAAAGCAGTTCCGCCGCTACTACGCAGAGGCTGCGGGCCGTCCCGGCAAGACCGGTAGCGAGCTGCTGCAGATCCTGGAAAGCCGGCTGGACAACGTGGTCTACCGCGCCGGGATAGCTCGCACCCGCCGGATGGCCCGCCAGCTGGTCAGCCACGGCCACTTCACAGTCAACGGCGTGCACGTCAACGTGCCCAGCTTCCGGGTGTCGCAGTACGACATCATCGATGTGCGGGAGTCGTCGCTCAACACGGTGCCGTTCCAGATCGCCCGCGAGACCGCCGGTGATCGTCCGATCCCCAGCTGGTTGCAGGTGGTCGGCGAGCGTCAGCGCATCCTGATCCACCAATTGCCCGAGCGCGCGCAGATCGACGTGCCGCTCACCGAGCAGCTGATCGTCGAGTACTACTCGAAGTAGGCGCAGACTTCCGCCACCGCATCCGCGGTCGCGGAACACCTAAGCGGCATCAAATAGCGGGTGCCGAGAAGGAGAAGAAGAAACACCATGCTGATTTCACAGCGACCGACTCTGTCCGAAGAGATCATCAGCGACAGCCGTTCGCAGTTCGTCATCGAGCCCTTGGAGCCGGGATTCGGCTACACGCTTGGTAACTCGCTGCGCCGCACGCTGCTGTCATCGATTCCCGGAGCCGCCGTCACCAGCATTCGCATCGACGGTGTGCTGCACGAGTTCACCACCGTGCCGGGCGTCAAGGAAGACGTCACCGACATCATCCTGAACCTCAAGAGCCTCGTGGTGTCCTCGGAAGAGGACGAGCCCGTGACGATGTACCTGCGCAAGCAGGGCCCGGGCGAGGTCACCGCCGGTGACATCGTGCCGCCGGCCGGCGTCACCGTGCACAACCCCGAGATGCACATCGCGACGTTGAACGACAAGGGCAAGCTCGAGATCGAGCTCGTCGTCGAGCGTGGCCGCGGCTACGTCCCGGCCGTGCAGAACAAGGCATCGGGCGCCGAAATCGGCCGTATCCCAGTCGATTCCATCTACTCACCGGTGCTCAAGGTGACCTACAAGGTGGACGCCACCCGTGTGGAGCAGCGCACCGACTTCGACAAGTTGATCCTCGACGTCGAGACCAAGAGCTCGATCGGCCCCCGTGACGCGTTGGCGTCGGCGGGTAAGACGCTGGTCGAATTGTTCGGTCTGGCGCGCGAACTCAACATCGAGGCCGAGGGCATCGAGATCGGGCCGTCGCCGGCCGAGGCGGACCACATCGCGTCGTTCGCGCTGCCGATCGATGACCTGGACCTGACCGTGCGCTCCTACAACTGCCTCAAGCGTGAGGGTGTGCACACCGTCGGCGAACTGGTCTCCCGCACCGAGTCCGACCTGCTCGACATCCGTAACTTCGGTCAGAAGTCCATCGACGAGGTGAAGGTCAAGCTGCACCAGTTGGGTCTGTCGCTCAAGGACAGCCCGGCCAGCTTCGACCCGTCGGAGGTCGCCGGTTACGACGTGGCCACCGGCACCTGGTCCGCCGAGGGCGCCTACGACGACGCGGACTACGCCGAAACCGAACAGCTCTAAGTTGAGAATCTAGACAGGAGCATCAGCAATGCCCAAGCCCACCAAGGGCCCTCGTCTCGGCGGGTCGTCTTCGCACCAGAAGGCGCTGCTGGCCAACCTGGCCACGGCGCTGTTCGAGCACGGCCGGATCAAGACCACCGAGACCAAGGCCCGGGCGCTGCGCCCCTACGCCGAGAAGTTGATCACTCACGCCAAGAAGGGCACGCTGCACAACCGGCGTGAGGTGCTCAAGAAGATCCGCGACAAGGACGTGGTGCACAACCTGTTCGCGGAAATCGGGCCGTTCTTCGCCGACCGCAACGGCGGCTACACCCGCATCATCAAAGTCGAGGCACGCAAGGGCGATAACGCTCCGATGGCGGTCATCGAGTTGGTGCAGGAGAAGACGGTGACCTCCGAAGCCGACCGCGCGCGTCGGGTGGGTGCTTCGAAGGCCGCTGCCCCGGCCCCGGCGGCTGAGCCGGAGGTCGAGGCCGAGAGCGCCGATGAGGTTGCAGAGGCGACGGAGACGCCGGAGGCCCCGGTGGCCGAGACCGAGGCCGCGACGACCGAGGCGGAAGCCGAGGCCGACGACGCTGACTAGCGATTCATCGTTGACCGACACACCCGCCATCGACGCTGATGGCGGGTGTGTTCGTCTCCGGCTCGATATCGCTTACGACGGAACGGATTTCGCGGGCTGGGCGACTCAGGCGGGTCAGCGCACCGTCGCCGGCCTCCTCGAGGACACCCTCTCGACGGTGTTCCGGACGCCGGTGCGGGTACGCGCGGCGGGGCGCACCGACACCGGCGTACATGCCACCGGGCAAGTCGCCCATACCGATATTCCCGTCGACGCGCTGCCCAATGCCTATCCTCGATCGCCGCGGCCGAATCAACCCGAGTTCCTGCCGTTGGTCAGACGTCTAGGCCGATTGCTGCCCGCCGACGTCCGGGTCCGCCGGATCTCGCGCGCGCCAGCGGGTTTCGACGCTCGATTCTCGGCGCTGCGCCGCCACTACGTCTACCGGATTACGACCGCCGACTACGGGGTGGAGCCACACCAGGCCCGCTACGTCACCGGCTGGCCGCGTCCGCTCGATGTCGACGCGATGACGTCGGCGTCGCGAAACCTGGTGGGATTGAATGACTTCGCGGCGTTCTGCCGTCACCGCGAAGGGGCGACCACGATCCGCGACCTGCAGCGCTTCGACTGGACACGGGACGGCGACCTGATCACCGCACACGTCAGCGCCGACGCATTCTGCTGGTCGATGGTGCGATCACTGGTCGGCGCACTGCTGGCCGTCGGCGAGCATCGGCGCAGCCCGCAGTGGTGCCGCGAGCTGCTCACCTCCACCCGCCGGTCCAGCGACTACGCCGCCGCACCGGCGCGAGGTCTGACCCTGGTCGGCGTGGATTACCCGCCCGACAGCGAGTTGCAGGCGCGGACGTTGATCACCCGCGACCTACGTACCCGCGACTGATCGACCTACAGTCTTCCGGCGACGAAGTCGGCGGCCTGATTGACCTCGCCGTCCTGGATATAGCCGTTCGCCATGTGTTGCGACCAGTTGTCGGACCAGGTGTGCGGATCAGCCGGGTTGCAGATGGGATCGGCGCCGTGGCACAAGTCGATGGTCCGGTCGGCGTAGACCGGGTTGAAATTCTTGATCGCCCCGACCCACTGGGTGCCGTTGCCGAACAGCGCGATCGCCGCGATGTGCTGATCGGCACCCGGCGGCAGGGGATTAGTGAAGCCGAACATCGGGCCGGGAGCCGCCATCACGACGTCGGTGACCGCGGCGCCCAGCGAGTAGCCGCCCAGCACCACGCGGGTGTTCGGGCAGTTGTTGATCGTGGACTGGACGTGCGCGCTCATGTCGTTGGCACCGACATCGACCTCGGTGTCGGCGGGGTAGCGCACCGCGTACAGACCGACGTTTTTGTTGACCTTGGACCGCAGTGCGCTGACGAAGGCGTTTCCGAGCACCCCGGCGCCCGGCGATTCCTGTCGCCCGCGGGCGAACACCACCTCGGCATCGGGGCACGCGGCGGATGCGGTGGGGATCAGCGTCGGGCCCGTGCGCGCTGCCGGCGCCAACACCAACACGCTGGCGAGAAAACCAGCCGCACATAAGCCCCGCAGCTTCATGGGCTGATAGTAGTGCGCTTTCCTAAGATCAGTGAAAGACCGCGGGCTGAGTTTGATCGACGACGGACGGAGCGGGTTCAACGGGTCCGGGTGCAGGTCCAAGCGCTGGGCCCGGCGGGGTGCCCAACGGCCCAGGCGGCACACCCATCGGGCCTGATGGAACGCCTAAGGGCCCGCCGGGTGCGGTGGGTGGCAGCACCGACAACAGCCTGGTCTGGACGAAGCTGGCGGCCTGACTGGTGTAGACGGGCACGTAGCCATCGGTGTGCCCGCTCCACTGGTTGCCCTGGCCCGCGTGACAGATCGGGTCTTCGGGGTTGCAGTAGTCGACAGCCTTGGCGCCGAACATCGCGCTCTGAGCCGCGATCGTCCCGCCGCTGCGGTCGGCCGGGTTGCCGAAGGTGGTGACCGCGACGATGTGGCTGGCGTACTGCGGCGGCAGCGAATCGCCCCAGCCGACGCCGCCGATCTGGGTCCCGGTGACGATGTCGACCACCGACGCGCCCTGCGAGTATCCGCCGAGCACCTGCGGGGTGCTCGGGCACTTGTCGGCCACGTCCTTGATGTGCTTGATCGCGTCCTTGGCCCCGTCGTTGCCGTGCAGCTGCAGCAGCGTGGCCCTGTAGTTGACGGGGTAGGCATCGACGTTCTTGCCGGTGTTTTGGCGGATGCCGTCGGCGAGGGCCTGGCCCACGCGGCCCAGGCCGGCCGGTTCGTCGGTGCCGCGGGCGAAGGTCAGCGCGACGTCCGGGCAGTTATCGGCGTGAGCCGACGGGACGGCGCTCGGCGCGACCAGCAGCGCACCGGCGGCCAGCACCGCGGCAGCCCCCACGCCGGCCCATCGGAAGCCGCGTGACCAGGCACGGCGGGGGATGTGACGGCTGAGACGATTTTTGCTCACCAGGCGATTTTACCGATTTCTGGGCCATCGGTCACATTCACGTATGTCCAGACCCGCTGTGGATGATCGACGAAGCGTCGCGTGACCACTGCATATCGTGTGAAGCCAGACGAACCCAGGAGCCATTGGGGGACTGGATGGCATGGCAACCGACCACCAGGCTGCACGTCAGCGCGTATCGATTTCTGCTGCGCCGCATCGAGTGCGCACTGCTGGGCAGGGATATCCGCGCCGTAGACGAGCCGATCCGTGCACCCGCACAATCGCTGCTGGCCGGTTCGGTGCTTGCGGTATTACTGCTGGCCGGATCCGCGGTGCTGGCAATCCTGCGCCCGCAACCAACGTTGGCCGACGCGCCGATCCTGATGGGGAAGCATTCCGGGGCGCTTTACGTCCGATTGGGCGAGACACTTCACCCGGTGTTGAACCTGGCCTCGGCCAGGTTGATCATGAAAACCAACGCCGACCCGCTGCCGACACCTGAGTCGCAACTCGTCCACATCAAAAGGGGCCCGATGCTGGGTATCCCCGGTGCTCCGCAATATCTGGGGAAACCTCTCACGGACGAGGAGTTGCGATGGACGGTATGCGACAGCCGCGACGGCGTGCCGAGCACGACAATCATCGTCGGCCGGGCTGAGGGACCGCTGTCGCGTGCCCTGCCGCACGAAGGGATCCTGCTTGTCCGTGCTGATTCCGGCGGCTCGACCTACCTGCTCTACGAGGGTCGTCGAGCCGTGGTGCACCTAGACGAATCTGCGGCCGTGCATGCACTCGGCCTCGAGGGACAGATTCCGTTGATGGTGTCACCGGTGCTGCTGAACCTCATCCCCGAATCGCCGCCGGTCACCGCGCCGCGGATACCCGGCGTCGGCAGTCGCGGACCCGCCGCGCTCCCGGGCTTTCTGGTCGGCAGCGTGCTTCGGCTAAGCCGCACGGGCGGCGACGACTATTACGTCGTCCTCAGAGACGGGGTTCAGCGCGTCGGGCAGCTTGCCGCGGATCTCGTGCGATTCACCAACGCGCAAGGAACCCGCACCGCCATCGCGGTAGCGCCGGACGTCATTCACGCCGCCCCGACGGTGACTCGGCTGCCGGTGTCCGCCTTTCCCGAACGCGCGCAGACGTCGGCGGTTGCCGACGGTGCGGCGCTCTGCGTCAGGTGGACGCACGAGCCATCGGGCAGCGTCGAGGTCTCATTTTCGGTTGGCGGCCTACCGATTCCGACCGACGAGGCACCGGTGAGCTTGACGCAGGCCGATGGGAATGGTCCTGCCGTCGACGCTGTCTATCTCGCGCCCGGCCGCGCTGCCTATGTGCGCGCCACCGGGCTGTCCGGCGGCAACGCCGGCGCGGGCACGCGATACCTGATCTCCGATAGCGGCGTCCGATTCGCCGTCCACGACGACGACGCCGCACATGACCTCGGCCTGTCGGACACGATGGTTCCGGCGCCGTGGCCAGTACTGGCGAAGCTGCCCGCAGGGCCTGAGTTGAGTAGGGCCAATGCCTCAGTCGCCCAAGATATTCTGGCCGATGTGAGCAGGCCGGCCCGCACCACCCTGAACTCGCCGTAGTCGGACCCGCAATGCGGCGATGGCTCGCACCGTCGCCAGTACGCCACCGCAGACGGCTGCGCCCGTGAACGCCAAATTCCGAGCGCTGTGATCCGGCGGCGCAGGCAGCGGGGCCGCAAGGATGGGTACCGGTGTCCGGGCCGGCGGAGAAGGCGGGCTCGTCGCTGTGTCGGTGCTGACCGCGGCGAGGAAGTCCACCGGGCCGGCGCCTACGCGCGGATCCCATCCGCTGGGCGGATGATGCGCGGTGGACTTGATGCGTTGCATTACCTGACGAGCCGTCATCGTCGGAAATCGAGATCGGACCAGCGCCGCGAGACCACTGACCACCGGCGCGGCGAAGCTGGTACCCGAGAGCGGAGTCGAATTCCGTTGGTCATCAAGCGCATTGACCAAACCGTTACCTGACGAGCTCAGCGATATCACCCCTTCGCCCGGCGCGGCGACGTCTACCCATGGCCCGGCAAGGGTGAACGCCGACGGCTCGCCGTGTGCGTTGACCGAGCCCACAGTCAGCACGTAGTCGTCATACCAGGCCGGGCTGACCACCACAGTCGCCGTATCCCACGTCGCTTCGGCGTGCTGAGCCGGGCATTGCCCGGGGCCGGTATTTCCGGCGGCGGCCACCACAACAGCGTTCTTGACATCAACTGCGTAGGACAACGCCGCACCGAGTGCGCGGTCGTCCAGTGCCGACCCGGCGCGGATGCAGGCAACCGAGGAGATGTTGATCACCGACGCACCGAGATCCGCAGCCGTCCGGACAGCTCTTGCCATGGTGTCGACGTCACCGAATCCGGCGGTGGACGGGTCCGCTGCGGCTCCGAACTTGGTACTGGACTGGCGGATGCTGATCAAAGCGGCATCCGGGGCGACACCGCTGAAACTGTCAGCGTGACCGGGATCTGTTGCGGCCGAGATAATCCCGGCCACCGCGGTACCGTGTCCGTCGCAATCCTGGGTGCCGTCGCCGGTAAACACATAGTCACCCCCTGCCGCGGTGTGGTGCAGCCGCGGGTGTGGCGAAACTCCGGTGTCGATGACTGCGACGCGTTGGCCCGAGCCACGGGTGAGCTGCCACACCTGTGGCAGCTCAACCCCAGACAGTTGGCTGGTGCCATCGGGCGGCTCAGCGTCGCGCGTCACGGACGGCACTGCGCAGATCTCGCGCTGCACGGTCGGCTGCGGCGGGCTTGGCGGCGCGGGCTGGGGCAGCCGACTGCTGTCGATCGGCGGCGGTGACACCGCGTACGCGGACAACACGGCACACTGCGGCAGCGCGGCGACGACTGCCGCCGTTGCGCACCGGGACACTCTCAACCGCGCTGTCCTCACTGGAGATTCACGCCGCGCGCAGCGCCGTAAAGCTCGCAGACCCAGCAGGCCAGTGGCACGATGGCGGCCAGGGCGAGATACTCCAGCAGCTCGACACCTCGTTGTCCGACCGGAGAGACTGTCTTCGAGTGGTTGGCGAAACTGAGCCATAGTGCGATGACGGCCAACGCCATCGACGCCGCAGCGATGTGGGCCGTGTGACGTGGATAAGCGGCAGCCGCAGTGACGAGCGCGGCGCTGAGTGCGGCTGTCCCGCAGATGACGAGCGCCACGGACCTCGCAAGGTCGCGATGTGCGCGCGCCCGCAACAGCAACACGGCGCCGGTTAGGGCAGCGAACGTAACGCCGGGCACGCGTGGGCCGCCCGTCAGATACGGTCCGACTGCCGCACCGATAGCGCCGAGCGCGGCCGATGCCGAAAACGCGACGATCAGGCTGGTGAGCCACGTTTGGGCGCGGATTGCGTTGCTGCTCAGATTATCCGGACTGACCGGTGGCTCGCCGGTGGTGGGCGACAATCGCGCGAGCACGATCGACGCCGGAGCGGATACTTCGACCAACGCCAGCGAAATCGCCGCGGACGCCGCGCCAATAGTCCGTAGCGGGACGGCGGTGACCGCGCCCACCAACGCCGCGGCCACTACGCTGGCCGCCAAACATCCCAAAGCGGTGAACACCGCTGCGTGGCAGCCAATCACGCGCATCACCGCCGCTGATGTCAGCGCAGCAGCAGCTGCGAACAGCGCATTGGGAGCGCCCGGGCCGCCAGGTACCGCAAGTAGGCCGGCGAGTGCGGCGAATCCGATGGCCACCAGGCCCAGCGTCAACCCCGCGAGCTGTTCGCGGAATGCGCGATAGGCGATTAAGGCCGCCAGCAGCGTCAGCAGGCCGATCGTCGCGGCAACGCCGACGTTGCCGGCGCGGTGGACGTTGTTGTTGTCAAAGACTGTTCGAATCATCACCGCTGCGCTCATTGCGGCCAACCACATGGCGACCGGCGCGCCGACCAGTCGGGCCGCTCGCGGGGTCCAGCGCCGCTCCGCCGCAGCGACCGACGCCGAGACCGCCTCAGCTGCGTCATCGAAGCGCGGTGCCATCAATTCGGCCGATGAGCTCGTCAGAAGCAAATCGGCGCCATCACGAATTCCTATTTGGGCCAACGTCTTCGACGGGTCCAGTGCGCCTCCACCCGGAACGGATAGCCGGTACCGGACGGCGGCCGGTCCGGCCCGGTAACCGCCATGGGCGGCCAGGATGTCGACAATCGGCGGTATCAGCGACCCGATGGGCGCCGTCGCCGATAACGCTAAATCGAGGTGGACCGAGTCGGCGTGTACCGATAACCGGCGTAGCCCTCCGCCGGCCTGATGGGATCCGTGGTCTTGGGTGGCTACTGCCAACGCTTGGTGCACACCGAACTCCGTTCGCCGACCCGCACGCTAGCCGGTACACCAACGCCGCGTATGCGTTGATCCACAGCCGACTTGCAGCCGATTTCGCTTGTGCCTACCGTGCCAATCTCAGCCCGACGAAGCGGCGCGGGCAAGCGTGGGGAGGGCCAGGTGGGGCCGGTCGACAGCACTGCGACGGTGGAATTCGTGCCGCCAGGACGAGTGCCCCCACCGGTATGCGAGACCGCGGACGTCGTCGTTGCGGCACCGCAGGAGGTTACTCGAAAACCGCAGATGAACCTGATGATTCGTGTTCTGCCGGTTGTGACAGCCGTCGCGACGGTGGGAACGATGGCGGTGGTCTTCTCTTCGCGGTCGTCGGCGGCGCGTACTCCAGCGTTCATGATGTTCCCGCTGATGATGCTCGTGTCCGCGGCGGCGACGGTCTTCTCCGGCGCGGA
The DNA here is from genome assembly GCA_963760095.1 of uncultured Actinomycetota bacterium. GTDB lineage: Bacteria > Actinomycetota > Actinomycetes > Mycobacteriales > Mycobacteriaceae > Mycobacterium. Next base: position 972,397 of record CAVXBT010000001.1, read on the forward strand.
TAGGCGCCGCGGCGAGATCAATGCCGAGCGCGCCGAGTTTCTGTGCTACCTGTCCGACTTGCGGGACGCTGCCGTCAAGACCGCGGCGGCACAGCACTATTCGCTGAGTTGGTGTCATCCGGACCCTGACACGTTGTGGACGCTGGTGGGTGGCTGCCGGATGTGGGAGCGACGAGCCGCTGACCCGGATTTCTTCCAGTTGCGCATCGGTATCGGAACACTGGGCCTTGCCACCCGGTTAATCTCGCCGACCATCGGATCTGCCCAACGTTTGGATCCCGTCGCCGTGACCGCCCTAGGGCGCTTTCTCCAGACGCATTCGACAATTCCGGACGCACCCATCTCGATCGCGCTGCGCGGACTGGCGACCGTGAACATCGGCGGTGACACGACACAGGCGCGTGCATTGTTGCGCGCGACGCTATGCCAACTGGCCGTGATGCACAGTCCGCGGCTGGTGTTGATTGCCGCCGCTGTCAGTGACCACCACCGATCCGACTGGGAATGGCTGAAGTGGCTGCCGCACAATCGACATCCGCACGCCAGCGACGACGTCGGATCGACCCGGATGGTGTATGGGTCGCCGGCAGCAGCCAAGAAGGCCCTCTCCGGCATAACGACCGATCCGGCGGCGCCTCACGTGGTGGTCGTCGTCGACGATGACGTCATCGGTGGTAATCGGTGGGCGATCGAGAGTGCCACCGACGGCATCACCCTGTTGACAATCCAGAGCGGGGACGAGGACTCGTCATCAGCTGGGGCACTGCGACTGAGAGCGGGCCAGAACGAGGTCGTGGTTGCGTCATCAGGCGACGACGACGTCGTCGCACGCGCGGATCACATGAGTTACACCGCCGCGCTGACGTGCGCCCAGCGGCTGGCCCGGTACCGGGCCAGCGGTACGGGCACGTCGGCCGACGCGCCTGACCACATGACCTGGCCGGATCTCGTCGGCATCGGCGATGTTGCGTCCTACACGCCGACTGATTGCTGGGCCGGAAGAAGCCGCCGCGATCGGCTTCGTGTTCCGATCGGCACAACCGTCGCGGGTGCACCTGTCGAACTCGACATCAAAGAGGCCGCCGAGAACGGAATGGGGCCACACGGACTCTGCATCGGAGCCACCGGATCTGGAAAGTCGGAGTTCCTCCGAACGGTCGCACTCGGCATGATGACCTGTCATTCACCTGAGGAACTGAACCTGGTCCTGGTCGACTTCAAGGGCGGTGCGACATTCTCCGGATTCGAGCCGGCGCCGCACGTGGCGGCCGTCATCACGAACCTGTCGGACAAGGCGGCACTGGTCAGTCGAATGCGTGACGCCTTGACCGGTGAAATGAACCGCCGCCAGGAGGTCCTTCGCGCGGCGGGCAACGTCGACGGGATCGCGGCTTACCAGCGCATGCGGCGCGCCGGAGCTCAGCTGGGCCCTCTGCCGGCGTTGTTCATCATCGTCGACGAGTTTTCCGAATTGCTCAGTCAGTATTCTGATTTCGCCGACGTCTTCGCGGCGATCGGTCGACTGGGCCGGTCCTTGGGCATGCATCTGCTCTTGGCCAGTCAACGCCTGGACGAAGGCAGACTCCGCGGTTTGGAGTCCCATCTGTCCTACCGAGTGTGTTTGAAAACACTGTCGGTGAACGAATCGCGGATGGTCCTGGGAACATCCGACGCGTATGAGTTGCCCGGCACGCCGGGTGCAGCCTTCCTGCGGATCGGCACGGATGATTTGGTTCGCTTCCAGACTGCGTATGTATCCGGTCCATGCGGCAAGGAAATGCACTGCACTGCAAAAGACTTGGTCGCGGCGCATCGAGACGAGAGCCCAGTTTCAGTCTGTCTTTTCACGACCGAGCCCGCCGGGCCGGTCACGCTTGCTACCGACGCCGAGATGGACGTCGTCGATCGACGCACTATCCTTCAGACGGTTGTCGAGCGGCTGTCCGGACATGGCCCACGGGCGCACGAGGTGTGGCTGCCGCCGCTCGGTGTGTCACCGGTCCTGGACGCCGTTCTGGGGGACGTTGAAGCGCTGCCCGCCTTGACGGTTCCCATCGGTGTCGTTGATCGCCCGTTCGAGCAGCGCCGCACCCCGTTGATCGTCGATTTATCCGGGGCCGCAGGAAATGTCGCCGTTGTCGGAGCACCCCAATCCGGCAAGTCGAACGCGTTGCGCACGCTCATCACAGCGCTGGCAGTCACTCACGACCCGAGCATGGTGCAGTTCTACTGTCTCGACTTCGGCGGTGGGGCATTGGCATCGCTGCGAGACTGGCCACACGTCGGTTCGGTGGCGGGACGCGCGGATCCGCAGTTGGCCCGTCGCATGATTGCTCGGCTGGAAGCAGTCATTCGAACCCGCGCTACGCTCTTCCGTGACCATCGGATCGAATCGATGGCGCACTATCGGCAACTGAAAGCGAACCGAGATCCGTTGTGCGACCGCTTCGGCGATGTCTTTCTTATTGTCGACGGTTGGGCCGGCCTGCAGCGGGACTTCGATATGGTTGAGACATCGATCACCACACTTGCTGCTGAGGGGCTCTCTTTCGGTGTGCACGTCGTGATGTCTGCATCGCGCTGGGCTGAGATCCGTCCGGCGCTGCGGGATCAGATCGGAACACGAATCGAGTTGCGACTCGGTGATCCCGCGGACTCCGAACTGGATCGCCGGCGGGCGGCCCAAGTTCCCGCGGGCAAACCGGGTCGAGGGCTTTCCCACGATGGACTGCAGATGGTCGTCGCTTTGCCCAGGCTCGGCGACGATTCGAGCTCCGGCCTGGTTGATGCCGATGCGCGGCTGGGGGCGATGCTGCGGTGCCGTCATGGCGGACCGACTGCGCCCCCGATTGCGCTGTTGCCCGCGCGGATCGACCAGCACGACGTGGTCGAGCGAGCTGACGGACCGAACGCCGGCGTCCTGATCGGCATCGAGGAAGGCGAACTCTGTTCTGTGACAGCAAACTTCGCTCAGCAGCTGCATCTGTTGATCCTCGGGGACAGCGAATGCGGCAAGACGGCGACGTTGCGCACCATGTGCCGTGAGCTCGTGAGGACGACGACCGCCGCACAAAGCCAACTATTCATCGTCGACCTGCGGCGTTCGCTCCTCGGCGTCGTCGAGCCTGAATCCGGATTGCTTGGCGGATACCTTGCTTCCGCGAATGATGTCGGTCAGGCGATGCCGCGCCTCAGCGAGCAGCTGCGTCGGCGAATGCCACCGTCGAACGCCACCCCGGCGCAGTTGCGAAACAGGTCTTGGCGGTCGGGACCAGATGTCTACGTGGTGATCGACGATTACGACTTGGTCTGTACCGCTGCAGGCAACCCGTTGGCCCCGCTAATGGAGTTGTTACCGCATTCCCGCGATGTGGGTTTGCATCTGCTGGTAGCTCGGCGCAGTGGCGGTGCTGCCCGTGCAATGTACGAGCCGTTGCTCGCCGGGCTGCGCGATGCCGGTTGCATGGCATTGCTGATGAGTGGAAACCCCGATGAGGGATTGACGATCGGGTCCGTGCGCCTGTCGCCTATGCCGCCCGGCCGCGGCACGCTGATCACACGTCGGGGTGGCCCGCAGGTGGTTCAGGTGGGCTGGAGCCCACCGCCGTGAAAGCACACGTAGTCGAGGTCGGTCCGAATGCGATCCGCCGATTGTGTTGCGGCGGAGCCGCGGTCGTCGACACCGAGGCGGCAGCGGCTGCTCTCGAGGGTATCGACGATCCCTTAGCCTTGGTCGACCTTCGTCCGGTTTCCGTCGAATCACTATGGCGGACTGTGCTCAAGTCACTGGACTGCGGCAGCCCCGAAAATGTGATCGTCGTTCACCCATCGTGGTGGGCACCCACGCGCGTCGGTGCGGTCAGTGCCGGCGCGCAGGTGCTTGCCGGTGACGTTGTGATGCGGCCGCGGTCATGGCTGCTGCGTCAAGCAGCTCCGCCAGAATCCCGGCACGGCACAGTGGTCGTAGAAATTGCCGACGGCGTTGTGGTTATCACCGGCGCCGCGGTGGCGGCCGAAACCCGTCTCGAGCACCAGCAGGGTGTCGCCGAAGCGGTCGTACGGTCCATCCGCATGATGGCGACCGAGACCACCGAGACGGTGGTCATCGATGTGCCCAGTACAGTGCACGGCGCCGGGGTGCTGGCGGCGATGATCGCCGCGGCACTGCATGACTTAGACAGCATGGTCGTGATGAAAATCGATGATATCGGTCTGAGAAGGCTTGCCGCGGGCCCTGTTTCGAGCAGTAGTCAAGATTGCGGTTCGAGTGGCGATGCGGCCGCGGGGCACCCCCGTCGTCGCTGGACGCTTGCCGTGGGCGCTCTTCTGATCGGCGCGGTATTGGGCGTGAGCGCGTTGGCTCGTCACCCCGCACCCCACGCAGGCGAGGAAATGCCGACGACGTTGCTCGTGGAAGGTCATGTTGCGCTGGAGGTTCCGGTTCAGTGGCCGGTGCGACGGGTCGTGGCCGGGCCCGGTTCGGCGCGGCTGCAGATCAGCTCACCGTCGGATCCGGAAGAGGCGCTGCACGTGACGCAGTCGCGAGTTGCCTTGGCAACCTTGGGTGCCACTGCCGAGTTCCTCAAGAGCGCGATAGACGCGGCGCCTGCTGGTGTATTCGTCGACTTCAATGCGGCCGGCCGTACTGCCGGCCGTCCAGCGGTGACGTACCGGGAGGTCCGGTCTGCGCACGACATCCGCTGGACGGTATGGGTCGATAAAGTTGTCCGGATCAGCGTTGGATGTCAAAGCCGCCACGGCCGCGATGACGCAGTGAGCCGGGAATGCGAGCGAGCGGTGCGGTCTGCACGGGCATTGGACTGAGTCGGGGGGAACCAGACCACAGCGGCAGGAGTCCTATCAGTTGTTGGCGCGGCGAGGTCCGCAGTCGTTGGGCAGAAGGAGAACATGTGACCACACCGACAGGTGGAAACGCACTCAGCACTGACTTCGACCTCATGCGCTCGGTCGCTGCGGCCATCGATACTCGCAACGAGGAGATCCGTGCGGCGCTGCAGGCCTTCATTGGTCGGATGAGCGATGTCCCGTCGACGGTATGGGGCGGCATGGCAGCAGCGCGTTTCAAGGACGTCGTGCAGCGGTGGAACGCGGAGTCAGCGAAACTGCACCTCGCGTTGCACAGCATCGCGGAAACCATTCGCTATAACGAAGCCGCGTTCCGGGATGCGTCCGACACCCATGCGCTCCATATCGGGGCCGCAGCCGGAAACTTGTGAGGCGATCGCCCATGGACCCGCGTTTGTCATACAACTTCGACGAAATCGAGTGCTCTGTCCGTCAGGAAATCCACAGCGCTTCCGCGCGGTTCAACGCCGCGTTGCAGGAGCTGCAGGCGCAGGTAACGCCGCTGCAGGAGCTGTGGACCCGTGAAGCGGCCACGGCCTACGGCCTGGAGCAGTTGAAGTGGCATCAGGCGGCCGCTGCGCTCAACGAAATCTTGGTCGACCTCGGAAACGCGGTGCGCCAAGGCGCGGATGATGTCGCGGCCGCAGATCACCGAGCGGCCGGCGCATGGACCCGGCAGGGCCGGTAGCCGGATGAAGACTCTGCGCGGTCCCGATGGTAAGGAGAGACCGCGGGACCGCGCAGCTCAAAGTTCCAGGTCTACGCGGCGTGGTGAGCGCGCCACGGCGTGTGTGCCGAGGCCTCTCGCGGGGCGCGCTGACTGGCCGGTGCTGCGCGGAGGTGGGTCGCCGATGACGACGCCAACTTTTCCTTTTCCCGCTCAGCGCCATCCGCGATCTTGCGGTACGCCCAGCAGGCCGCGATAAAAGTCGCGGCCGCCAACAGAAGTCCCATCACGGTTATCGGGTTGACGCAGGCGAACAGCAAGGCAGTGACGGCTAAGCCCCAGAGCACCTCAGCGCGCCAGTTCCAAAGGGTGTCGACGATGGGGCGGCCGGTCTGCCTCCGTCCAGTTTTCGTGGTCTTTGGCATGTTGACCTCCTCAGAATTAAAGTCATAGCGATTTTAAGTCACTCTACGCTGCAACGCGCGAGGAATCTGCACCCTGCCCAATCCAGCGCGATAGTGACTCGCGTCACAATCAGGGGATCTGGGTGGTACCGCCGGCCCGGCGGGTGTGGTGGGCCGGATGAGGCGTTTTGACCTGCGTGGATGGCCGCCGGTAAGCTGCTCCGTTGGCGTGCGGTACGCCGGGACTCGGGTCAATGTCGGTCGCCGAGAAATCCCTAGCCGCGAACGCCTGACCGGCACCCGGGTCACACCGGGATCCACCCGAGAGAACAGAAGGTAAGCGCTGTGTCCACCTACGCGCCGAAGGCGGGTGACACCACACGGACGTGGCATGTCATCGACGCCCAGGACGTGGTGCTCGGTCGCCTTGCTGTCGCCGCAGCCAATCTGCTGCGCGGCAAGCACAAGCCGACATTCGCACCCAACGTCGACGGCGGTGACTTCGTCATCATCATCAACGCCGAAAAGGTCGCCATCAGCGGCGACAAACTGCAGAACAAGCTGGCTTACCGCCACTCGGGTTATCCCGGCGGGCTGAAGAGCCGCACCATCGGTGAGCTGCTGCAAAAGCACCCCGACCGCGTGGTCGAAAAGGCGATCCTGGGCATGCTGCCCAAGAACAAGCTCGCCCGTCAGATCAAGCGCAAGCTGCACGTCTACGCCGGGCCGCAGCACCCGCACGCCGCCCAGCAGCCGGCCCCGTACGAGATCAAGCAGGTGACCCAGTAATGACCGAGACCGTAGAAACCGAGACCACTGAAGAAGTGGTCGCCGAGACGACCGAGGCCGCAGCGCCCGCGACTCGGGAGGACTCCTTCGTCATCGAGCGTCCGATCCAGACCGTGGGCCGCCGCAAGGAGGCCGTGGTTCGGGTGCGCCTGGTGCCCGGCACCGGCAAATTCGAACTCGACGGCCGCAGCCTGGAGGCCTACTTCCCCAACAAGGTGCACCAGCAGCTCATCAAGGCGCCGCTGGTCACCGTGGACCGGGCGGAAAGCTTCGACATCTTCGCTCACCTCCACGGCGGCGGCCCCTCCGGCCAAGCCGGCGCGCTGCGGCTGGCCATCGCCCGGGCATTGATCATCGTCTCGCCCGACGACCGGCCCGCCCTGAAGAAGGCCGGCTTCCTGACCCGTGACCCGCGTGCCACCGAGCGCAAGAAGTACGGCCTGAAGAAGGCCCGTAAGGCGCCGCAGTACAGCAAGCGCTGATCCTGGCGGCGATCACGGCCGCGTACCGGTTGGATGGCACTACAGACAATCTTCTTGTCGTGTGTGTGCGCGGTCACCAACTGTGAGAGGTTGTTCCGCATGGGTCGACTTTTCGGCACTGACGGCGTCCGCGGGGTAGCCAATCGCGAGCTCACTGCCGAGCTCGCGATGGCCCTCGGCGCCGCGGCCGCCAGGCGGCTGACCGGCGCCGGCGGTAGGCGTCGGCGAGTCGCGGTGATCGGTCGCGATCCGCGCGCCAGCGGCGAGATGTTGGAAGCCGCGGTGATCGCGGGCCTGACCAGCGAAGGTGTCGACGCGCTGCGGACCGGTGTGCTGCCGACCCCGGCGGTGGCCTATCTGACACACGCCTACGACGCCGATTTCGGGGTGATGATCTCCGCGTCGCACAACCCGATGCCCGACAACGGCATCAAGATCTTCGGACCGGGCGGCCACAAGCTCGACGACGCGACTGAAGACCAGATCGAGGATCTGGTCGCGGCCGGGCCGGGCCTGCGACCCGTCGGTGCGCAGATCGGACGCGTGATCGACGCCGAGGACGCACTCGACCGCTACCTGCGTCAGGTCGGTAAGGCCAACACCGTCCAGCTCAACGGGCTGACCGTCGTCGTCGACTGTGCGCACGGCGCCGCCTCGGCGGTCGGACCGCGCGCCTACCGCGCGGCCGGTGCCCGCGTCATCGCCATCAACGCCGAACCCAACGGCCTGAACATCAACGACCGCTGCGGCTCGACACATCTGGATGTGTTGCGATCAGCGGTCCTGCACCACGGCGCCGACCTCGGTCTGGCGCACGACGGTGACGCCGACCGGTGCCTGGCCGTCGATGCCGCCGGTGAGGTCGTCGACGGCGACGCCATCATGGTGATCCTGGCGCTGGCAATGCAGGAGGCCGGCGAACTGGCCGGCAACACACTGGTGACGACGGTGATGAGCAACCTCGGACTGCACCTGGCGATGCGCGCGGCCGGCGTCGACGTTCGCACCACCGGCGTCGGTGACCGGTATGTGCTGGAAGAGCTGCGATCCGGTGAGTTCAGCCTCGGCGGTGAGCAATCCGGGCATATCGTGCTGCCCACGTTGTCCACCACCGGCGACGGCATCCTCACCGGCCTGCGGCTGATGTCGCGGATGGCGCAGACCGGCGCGTCGCTGGCCGGCCTCGCCGCCGCGATGCACACCTTGCCGCAGGTGCTGATCAACGTCGGGGTCGCCGACAGGGACGCCGCCGTCGCCGCGCCCTCGGTGCGCACCGCGGTGCAACAGGCCGAAGACGAGCTCGGTGACACCGGTCGAATCCTGTTGCGGCCCTCCGGGAACCGAACAGATGATTCGGGTCATGGTGGAAGCCGACGACGAGCGCGTCGCCCACCGGCTGGCCACTCTCGTCGCCGATACGGTGCGCGCCCAGCACTGAGCGGAACCAGCGGACGGCGCGCTGCGTCGAAACCGTTATGGCACAACGAGACGCGTTCGTCGATGCTGCAGCCGTGCACGCCGTCGCGAGCCGGTTTGACGACGCCGCGCATCTCGTCGACGCCGCGGTGCGCACCCACTTCGGCAGGTTGGCCTTCGACGGGGCTACCTCTGGGCGCGCGTACGTCGGTCACGGCGATGCACTGCGGCTTGCGCTGCACCGGCTGAGTGGCGAGCTTGCCCAATGGGCACGGGCCACCGCGGAGGTTGCCTCCGCGCTGCGGGTCAGCGCGGACCACTACGCCGAAGCCGACCAACGCGCCGCTGTGCGGATCGGCTAGTCGTGGCGAACCGGTTCGACGTGGCGGCGCGGCTGGCCGAGGGTCGGCCCGCTGTCGAGCGCACGCAGACCTACGTGCAGGCATGCCATGAGCTCGGCTATCAGCAGGCCGACCTGACCGCGCATCCTGCACAGGTGTGGGACTGGTACGACACCGAGGCTGGGCTTGACCTGCGGGTACTCGATGACGATTGTGTCGAGCTTCGGGCCGTGGCCAACGCGATCGACGAGGCGCTGTGGGTGCAGCGGGCGCTGGTCACCGAACTCGCGGCGGCGTGGCGGGGTCCGGGTGCCGACTCCGCGGCGCGGTTTCTGCGCCGCCACAGCGACGCCGCGGCCGAAGTGGCCGCGCATGTCCGCGCCGCCGCCGAGGGCTGTGCGGCGTTGCGCGACGACGTGTGGCAAGCGGTCGACGGCAAGGTCGCCGGCACCACCGCCATCGATGAGCGGCGGCTGGCGGATCGGCCAGCGTGGCTGGCCGCTGCGCACGCCGTCACAGCGGGGGTGGGCGACCGATCGGCGGCGGAGGAGACGATTCACCGGCAGGTTATGCCATACGTGGACAACGACATTCGCATCGATTGGGTCGGCGCGATGCGCTCGGCGACGGCGTCGCTGACGGCGTGCTACGACGCGGCCATCCACGCGTTGACGTCGACGCCCGAGGTGAATTTCGAGGTTCCTGGTGAGTTGGGTCCGAGTTGGCAACCGGCACCCGAGGAGCCGCTCAGCCCAACGCCGGTCGCTCCGCCGATTCCAACCGTTCCCGCTGCGGCGCCGGTCCCGCCGACGCCGATAACCGAAGCGCCGCAGCCACTTTCGACGGGTGGGCCCGACGAGTTGTCGTCGTTGCCTCCCGACATGGCAGCGCCGTTGGGGGATGCCGGCGGATTATCAACCGGCGCAGGCAATCTCGGTGGTGCCGGCGGCCTCGCAGGAAGTATCGGCGGCGTCATCGGGCAGATCGTCGACAGCATCGGCGGTCTGCTGGGTTCATTGGCCGGTGGACTCGGCGACTCGACCGGCGATTCGCTGGTCGACGACCCCTTCGACGCCGACGACGATCCGTCGGCCGATGCCGATGCCGATGCCGATGCCGATGCCGATGCCGATGCCGATGCCGATGCCGATGGGCCAGGCAACACCGATGACGCGGCCGAGCCGGCCAAGGTCGACGAAGACGACGCCGCCGACAAGCCTGCCGAACAGGCCACCGAGAGCCCGCCGCCGCCGGCTGACGCGGTGGGCGAACCCGCCGCGCAGGACGGCGTCCCGCCGGTCGCCCCGTCCCCGCCCGCTGCACCGCCGCCGGCTGAGCAATCCCCGATAGCGGCCGGACCGCAGCCTGACGGACCCACACCCTGTGAGATCGCCGAGGATGAACTGCCCCAAGCGGGGCAGTGATGCGAATGCTCAGCCTTTGAGCAGTGCGACGAATTTCTCCTCAGGGGACAGCCGGGCCGCCTGGTCTTCCATGGCGACCGTCTTCGGCAGCTGAACGTCGGGATCGGCGAAGTCGCGATACGTCTTGTCGCCGCTCAGCGTGTAGAGCAAGTAGCCGGTCAGGAGTGCGCGCACCGATTTCTGCGTTTTGCGATCCGGGCCGCCAAGGCCGAACGCCTTCGTCAGTCGTCGGCCCTCGGCCAGCCCGCGGGCCTGGCCTTTGCGGACTATCCGCAGCGTGGCGGCATCCCAGGCCTGCCAGAGTTCAACGGCGTTGGAATGCAACGTCTTTGCAGACCCTGGCGCGCTGAACACCACGCCGGGCACGTTCAGCGTCGCCGCCGGCTGCTCGGCGGGCGGATTGGTGACGGTCGGGAAAAGCGCCGCCACCGCCTTCGGCTTGACCTTCATCCCGGCCGCCGCAAACACCGCCGCCGAGCCGCCGAAACCGTGCCCGATCAGGCCGAGCTTGTCGGGATGCACGCCGATCTTGCCTGGGCCCAGGCGTACTCCCGCGGCGATATCCAGCGCCGTGCCCAGGTCGAAGGCCAGGTTGAGTACGGACGGCGCGATACCTCGCTCGGTGTCGGGGGCCGCCACGACGATCCCCCACGAGGCCAGGTGCTCCAGCAGTCGCGAATAGCGCTCTACGCCGGTGATCCAGTCGTGGCCGCACGCCACTGCAGGCAGGTGTAAGCCTGCCTCGGGCGTGTAGACCACGCCCGGCAAGCCTGCGAAGGCCAAGTCGCCTCGCAAGACTCGGTGCGGCCCGGGACGGGTGAGGGCGGCGACGAGCTTGCTGGTCTTGGCCACCCGTCGACGTTAGCGCACGGAAGTCGCAGCCCGGATGCTTGCGGGGGCTGTAAACCAGTTAACGGCAAGCTGATTGACAGTAAGTCGCCAGCAAACACCCCAGGAAGAGGCGTTTTGCCGACCGGACGAGGTGGTACGAGGAGGGCATGAACAAAAAACGCGTCGCCGCGGCGACATTGATCACCACCGCAGGCTTTGGGCTGGCCGGCCTGGGAGTGGCGAGCCTGGCCGAGGCCCAGCCCGCCGGCCCGATGCCCGACTATCACTGGTGTCCCGGTCAGTTCTTTGACCCGCACTGGGGTAACAACTGGGATCAAGGTCGCTGCCACGATGACAATTACTTCGACGGCGAACCCCACGACGCAGGCCACTGGCACGGTCCCGGCCCGTGGCACCCGTGATCCAGCGAACCCGCTAACGCAGCCGCCCCGGACCGGGGCGGCTGCTCTATTTGGGCAGCAAGGCGCCGCGCATTACTTACGCTATCGTCAATATCACCGAATTCGCCTACTGATACCCAGTCAATACCGAGCTTGCTCAAAGGAACTCATCAGAAAATTCGCTAGCTGGGGGTTTGGGCGCGGACTTGAGTGGTACTAAGAAGCGGTGACAAACATCAAACGAATCGCAGCCGCGACTGCCATCGCCACGGGTCTTGGACTTGCCGGCGTGGGCGCGGCGAGCGTGGCCGTAGCGCAACCCGCGGGCCCGTTGCCCGACTATCATTGGTGTCCGGGGCAGTTCTTTGACCCGCACTGGGGTAACAACTGGGATCAGGGTCGCTGTCACGATGACAATTACTTCGACGGCGAACCCCACGACCAGGGCCACTGGCACGGTCCCGGCGGCTGGCACCCCGACGGCCCCGGCCCCTGGGATCACCCGGGTGGCCCAGGCTGGGGTCCGCCCGGACCTGGCTGGTAAGCCGGTCCCTCGAAAGTAGGTGAACCTGCGTGACGGCCTACATGCCGCTCACGCAGGTCAGACGAGTGCAGCCGTCCCAATCGGGGCGGCTGCACTGTCATGTACGGGCCTCGTGCGGCCGTCCCGGGCCGCGCGGCTGCACTACCCTGAAGGGCTATGTGCGGAATCGTCGGCTACGTCGGGCACCAGCCCGCCGTTGACGTCGTTGTCGACGCGTTGCGAAGGATGGAGTACCGGGGTTACGACTCGGCGGGTGTCGCGCTGGTCGACGGCGTCGGCAAGCTCACGGTACGCCGGCGTGCCGGCCGATTGGCCAACCTGGAGAGCGCGCTGGCCGAAACCGACCCGGCGGCCCTGACCGGGAGCACGGGCCTCGGTCACACCCGCTGGGCCACCCACGGACGTCCCACCGACCGCAACGCGCACCCGCACCGCGACGCGGCGGGCAGGATCGCCGTCGTCCACAACGGCATCATCGAGAACTACGCGACGCTGCGCCACGAACTGGAGGCTGCCGGCGTCGAATTCGCCAGCGACACCGACACCGAGGTGGCCGTCCACCTGGTCGCCCGGGAATACCACCACGGCGAGACCGCGGGCGACTTCACCGGCTCCGTGCTGGCGGTGCTGCGCCGCCTCGAGGGCCACTTCACCTTGGTGTTCGCCAACGCCGACGAACCGGGCACCATCGTGGCGGCGCGCCGCTCCACGCCGTTGGTGGTCGGCATCGGCGAGGGCGAGATGTTCGTTGGCTCCGACGTCGCCGCCTTCATCGGACACACCCGCAACGCCGTCGAGCTCGGCCAGGATCAGGCCGTGGCGATCACCGCCGACGGCTATCGGATCACCGACTTCTACGGCAACGACGACACCAAGAATGCCCGGGAGTTTTACATCGACTGGGACCTGGCCGCCGCGGAAAAGGGCGGCTACGAGTACTTCATGCTCAAGGAGATCGCCGAGCAGCCCACCGCGGTCGCCGACACCCTGATCGGGCATTTCGTCGACGGCCGGATCGTGCTCGACGAGCAGCGGCTCTCTGATCAGGAACTGCGCGAGATCGACAAGGTGTTCGTGGTGGCCTGTGGCACCGCGTATCACTCTGGTCTGCTGGCCAAGTACGCGATCGAGCACTGGACCCGGCTGCCCGTCGAGGTCGAGCTGGCGAGCGAGTTCCGTTACCGCGACCCGGTGCTGGACCGCAGCACGCTGGTCGTCGCGATCTCACAGTCAGGGGAGACCGCCGACACCTTGGAAGCCGTGCGGCATGCCAAGGAGCAGAAAGCCAAAGTCCTGGCGATCTGCAATACCAACGGCTCCCAGATTCCCCGCGAGTGCGACGCAGTGCTCTACACCCGCGCCGGCCCGGAGATCGGGGTGGCGTCGACGAAGACGTTCTTGGCGCAGATCGCCGCCAATTATCTGGTCGGGCTGGCGCTGGCGCAGGCCCGCGGAACCAAATACCCCGACGAGGTGGAACGCGAATACCGCGAGCTGGAAGCCATGCCCGAGCTGGTGGCCCGCGTGATCGCCGACATCGCTCCGGTGGCCGCGCTGGCCCGTCGGTTCGCGCAGGCGTCGACCATCCTGTTCCTGGGCCGCCACGTCGGCTATCCGGTGGCCCTGGAAGGCGCGCTGAAACTCAAGGAACTGGCCTACATGCACGCCGAGGGCTTCGCCGCCGGTGAACTCAAACACGGCCCGATCGCGCTCATCGAAGACGATCTGCCGGTCATCGTCGTGATGCCCTCACCGAAGAACGCGGCCATGCTGCACGCCAAGCTGCTGTCCAACATTCGCGAAATACAAACTCGCGGAGCGATCACCATCGTGATCGCCGAGGAGGGCGACGACACGGTGCGGCCCTACGCCGACCACCTGTTCGAAATCCCTGCGGTGTCAACCCTTTTCCAGCCGCTGTTGTCGACGATCCCGCTTCAGGTGTTCGCGGCATCGGTGGCGCAGGCCCGCGGCTACGACGTCGACAAGCCGCGGAACCTGGCCAAATCGGTCACCGTCGAGTAGCTACCCCGCACGGCATCGCGGCCGCGCTGTTGCTGCTCGGCATGAGCATGGAAGCGAAACCGATGCGGCAGCAGGTGCATGCGACCTACGGCGCGTCACTGTCCCCGGACGGAACCGCGTTCGCGCACATCGTCGACGACGACGGCTATCCGCGTGCGGTGCAACGTTTTCTGCGCGGACGGCGGGCCAGTTCGTCACGCGACGTCGAGTTGCCGGTAGCGGGTCCGGTTTCTCGCGTCATCCATTCCGCCGACGGTCGATGGCTGGCGTGCGAGGTGGCACCCGAGGGCGGCACCCGCAAGCAGATCTGGGTGGTCACGACCGATCCCGACGACCGGATGGCCCGCCGCATCGACGGCGAAGAGGCTGGGACCGCCGAATTGATCGGATGGGACGGCGCGCGGGTCGCGGCGATCCTGACCGGTGAGGACGGGCTAGGGCGCTCCTGCTTGATCGATCCGAGCGACGGGACGTGCACCCTGCTGGACTGCCGATCCGGTGGCCGACTGGTCGACGCGTGGGCGGGGGCGGCGCTGATCCAGGTCGGGCCACGGGGCTACCAAGAACTGCTCATGCGACGCGGCCAAGCCGACATCGCCTTGTTGCCATCGGATCCGGGGTCGACGACGGATGCAGGGGTGATCCTCGACGACCGCCATCCTCGTCGCCTCCGTCGTGGATTGAATGGCGAGGTGATGAAGCTGTACCGCCCCGCCAAGACCTACAAGTCCAACCAGAACGGCGCGGTCACCCGGGGTGACGGCTTTGGCCCCGGATACATTCGGGCGCTGATCCGCAGCGAGAACGGCTGCGATCGCGCGCGACTGCTGGAAGTGACGGTCACGCGGGACGGTGTCAGCTACTTCGTGGTGGCCGAGCGGCCGGACTGTGAGCTCGACGAATTCGTCGTCAGCGACGACCTGTCCACGGTGGCATTGCTATGGAACGTCAACGGCTGCAGTGAATTACAGATCCTGCATTACTCCGACTACACGTTGGATGAACCGATTCCGTTGCCGGGCATGGTCGCACGCGAGCTGTCGATCGATGTGTTCGGTTCGATGGTCGCGATGACCGTCGAGGACCCGTCGATGCCGCGAACCGTCGAGCTGGTCGATGTGCGTTCGAGACAATTGGAACCGAACGACCGTGAACCCAGCCGCGGCCCGACGTTGCCCGGTTTTCCCGCCGGCGCCGACCGGGTGACGATCACGGCACGTGACGGGCTCGGGCTCGACGGATGGCTGTACCGGCCCGTCCACGCCCCGGCGGCGGGCGCGGTGGTGTATCTGCACGGCGGGCCCGAGGGCCAGGCCAGGCCCGACTACAACGAGATCTTTCCCCACCTGGTCAATGGCGGAATCGCCGTGCTGGCCCCCAACGTTCGCGGTTCGGGTGGCTACGGAAGGACTTTCGGCCACGCCGACGACAAGGAGAAGCGGTTCGCGGCCATTGACGACGTCGCTGACTTTGTGCGTTTCCTCGTCGACAGTGGGGTGGCCGAGCCGCGCCGCATCGCCTGCGCGGGCTGGTCCTACGGCGGCTATCTGACGATGGCGGCGCTGACATTTCACCCGGGCCTGTTCGCGGCGGGCGTCACCGTCTGCGGGATGAGCGACCTCACGACGTTCTATCGCAACACCGAGCAGTGGATCGCCGAGGCCGCTTACACGAAGTACGGCCATCCGGTCAGCGATCGCGAGCTACTCGAGCAACTGTCACCGCTGCGGCGGGTCGATGTGTTGACGGCACCGCTGCTCGTAGTGCACGGGGCCAACGACACCAACGTGCCGGTCAGTGAATCGGAGCAGATCGTCGAAGCGCTGCGGCAAGCCGGACGCGAGGTTCGCTATCTGCTGTTCGATGACGACGGGCACGCCATCGCCAAACGGGAGAATCATGCGACGCTGGCAGTCGCGATGACTGAGTGGGTCAGCAGGGTGTTCAGCGCCGACGGTCAATCTGCCGAGGTGTCATAGGCGGCGCAGTCGCCGCAGGATTTTCATGAACGGAACGGTCGCGGCAAGACCGCGGCGCAGACTCGGCTGTATTGAGCTGATATTGGCGAGCACCGGGTAATCCAGGCCATGGTCGCGCCATTCAGCGGCCTGCTCGATGACCTCGTCGGGTGTGCCGGTGAGGCAGAACTCCTTTGCTATCGAAATCGGGACATCTGCGGTGTAGGACAGCACGGTCTGTTCGTCGAAGACTTGCGGGATGATGTCTTGCCCGCCGGTGAAGTCGTCGCCGAGGGGATGCCGCGCACCGTGGCGGGCCCAGACCTCAGCGGGCGCGTTGAGCATGAACGCCTTCTGGGCGGTCGAGCCCAGCGCGTCGTCGACCTCGCCGCGGCTGGCGCCGGTCACCACGAAAAACCAGTTGGCGGCGATGAGGGACAACGGGTCTCGGCCGGCGTCGGAAGCGGCCGCCAGGACCTTTTCCAGGCCGGCAGCGTAGTCCTTTGGCCGGGTTATCAACGCGGGAAACCAGGCATCGGCGTAGCGACCGGTGGCCCTCAGCATGCGTGGCCCATGGGCGGCGATCCAGATTTCCGGCCACTTGCCGCGGTAGGGGGGCAGCGCGAATATCGCGTCGTGCAGCGGGAAAAACGGTGAATCGCGACTGACGAGCTCACCGCCGGAGTTCCACAGCGCCCGGATGGTCGCCATGGCTTCTTCGAACCGCGCCACCGGTTTCGACCAGTCCACGCCGTAGGGCTCGTTACCCTCCCGCTCGCCGGTGCGGATCCCCAGAATTGCCCGGCCCCGGGTGAGCAGGTGCAGGGTCGCGGCCGCCTGTGCGGTGACGGCGGGATTGCGACGGCCCACATCGGTGACGGCGGTGCCAAGACGCAAGCGCCCGAGGCGGTTTCGCGCAGCGAAATTCCCGAGCACAGTCCACGGTTCCAGGGTCGCGTCGATGTCGGTGATCACCCGAGCAGCCTGCAGGTACTTCGGTGTCGTCACCGCGCGCGGAAACAGCGAGTTGAGATGGTCGGGCAGCCAGAATGAATCCATCCCGGTGGCTACCGCGGTGAGATAACTGGCTCGCGGCAACGCGATCGGCGAGAAGCGGGTGTGCACCAGATTTTCTACCAAGCCGACCTTGAGCATGGGGACTCTCCTTTGCCCGGATGTCCCCCGTGGCGCCAAATCCTAGGCCGAGCTGGTCACCGTCGAGCAGTTACCTCGAACTTCGACCAGTCGGGCTCGCGGGTCGCTGCCCAGTACTCGTTGAGCCGCCACGGACTGACCGTGTGGATCTCGCCGTCGGAGTTCTTGAAGTAGGAGTGCTTGACCGCGGGGTGCGACCACACCATCTGTTTGATCTCGGCCTGGGTGCGCTGATGCCAGTCGGCCGCCGCGTCGGCGGTGGGTTCGATGGAATGCACATTCGGCTCGGCCAGTTTCGCCAGACAACTGCCGATGTAGCGCATCTGCAGTTCGGAGTTGAAGATCAGGCTGCCACCGTGGGCGAGATGAGCCCCCGGCCCGTAGATGACGAAGAAGTTGGGGAATCGCGGCACGGTGATCCCCAGATATGCGAATGGCCTCTTGCCCCACATGCTGTGCAGGTCGGCGCCGTCTCGGCCGGTGACCTGCATCGGCCAGAGCACATCGGTGTGCCGAAACCCGGTGGCGTAGACGATGATATCGACGTCGTGGGTGTCGCCGTCGACGGTGACGACGCCGTCGCCGGTGATCTGCTGGATCGGCGTGCGCACCAGATCCACATGGTCGCGGCGCAGCGTGCGCAGCCAGGTGCCGTCGTCCTGCAGCGTCCGTTTGCCGGTGGCCGGATAGTCTGGCAGCACCTTGGCCAGCAGCTCCTCGTCGCCGTCAACCTGATTGGTGATCCAGTCGGTGAACATCAGGCGGGCCATGGCATTGATCTCACTGACCGCGTAGTCCTGGTCGGGGTAGGCCGGGTCAACCCGCGCGGCGTCGAGCCCCTTGTCGCAGCCGGGCCACAGCACCAGGAATCGGTACCAGCGTCCGTAAAAGGGCAGGTGCTCCATCGCCCAGCGCACACCGTCGCCAACGGGTTCGTGATACATCGCGTTGGGAAACATCCACTGGGCCGTGCGCTGGAAAACGGTGAGGTGTTCGACGTCGTCGGCAATGGCCGGCGCGATCTGGAACCCGCTGGCACCCGCTCCGATCAACGCAACGCGCTTGCCGGTGACATCGACCGAGTGGTCCCACGCCGCGGAATGAAACGACGGTCCGCGAAACATGTTCGCGCCCTTGAACTGTGGTAAGTGGGGGCGGTTGAGCTGGCCGACCGCGGTGATGACGGCGCGCGCCCGCATCGTGGTGAGCCCCTCGTCGGGCTCCCGCAGCGTGAGCGTCCACATGCCATCCTCGTCGTCCCACTCGGCGGCAACGGCTTCGGTCTGCCACCGCACATGCTCGTCCAGACCGTGCTTGTCGACCAGGCCGGTGAAGTAGCCCTGCAGCTCCGGCTGTTCGGCGAAGTAATGCGTCCACTCGTTACTAGGCTCAAAGCTGTAGCAGTAGAAATGGTTGGCCACGTCGACGCGTGCACCCGGATAGCTGTTCTCCCACCATGTTCCACCCGGGCCGTCGTTCTTCTCGATGATGGTGAACGGAATATTGGCCTGCCTCAAGCGAATCCCGGCCAGAATTCCCGATTCGCCGCAGCCGATGACCACCACGGGCACCTGCGCGGCGTGGTCGGAGTCCAGCGGTGCCGGCCGCCGCGGATCGACGCCGCCGAGGTCCATTTCCTCAGCCAGCAGGGGCAGATAGTCGTCGGGCACGCTCTCGCAGACCGCCCAGTCCATCATCTCCTTGATGAGTTCGGGTGGCAGTGGCGCGGGCTCTGGGCAGCTGCTGTCGCGATAGTCGGTAATCACCGACAGCGCCTCGGCCCGTGCGCGGGCTTTGTCCTCCTCGGACATGAAGCCCTGGACCTCGTTCAGGAAGATCCCGGCGGGTTTGTAGTCACGGATGAAGCGCGGGTCTCCGGTGATGTGCACCAACGACAGCAGCAGTGTCGGGATGCTGACTTGCTCGAGGGCCGCGGCAATGTCGGGGGTGGGAGTGGTGAACGGTGTGCCCGCGTAGCGGCTGCGCACCAAGGGAGATCCTTTCGCATCATCGATGAGCGCCTACGTAACCCAATTACGATACGCGAGGTTTCGTAATGGCGGTCAACATTACGCCCGGCGGCGTATCGGATCAAGCAGTGGTCACATAGCCGAGCCCGGCCCGCGGGCACGTAACCTGAGCACGATGCGGCACTACTACTCGGCGGACACGATCCGGGAGGCCGAAGCGCCGTTGCTCGCCAGCCTGCCCGACGGCGCCTTGATGAAGCGCGCGGCCTACGGATTGGCCACCGCGATCATCGGCGAGTTGACCGCCCGGACCGGCGGCGTTGCCGGACGGCGGGTGTGTGCGGTCGTCGGATCGGGCGACAATGGTGGTGACGCGCTTTGGGCGGCGGTGTTTCTGCGCCGTCGCGGCGCGGCCGCCGACGCGATACTCCTGAAACCGGACCACACCCACCAGAAGGGCCTGGCAGCCTTCCGCAACGCCGGTGGCCGGATCGTGAAGGGCGTTGCCGAATCGACCGATCTGGTCATCGACGGGGTCGTGGGGATCTCCGGGTCCGGGCCGCTACGGCCTGACGCGGCCGACGTGTTCATCGCGGTCGACGACGCTGCGATACCGGTCGTGGCAGTCGACAGCCCGAGCGGCATCGACGTGGCGACTGGCGCGATCACCGGGCCGGCCGTGCACGCGGCGCTGACCGTCACGTTCGGCGGCCTCAAGCCAGTGCATGCGCTCGCTGACTGCGGACGGGTGCGGCTGGTCGACATCGGCCTGGACCTGCCCGACACCGAGGTCGTCGGTTTCGAAGCCGCCGACGTGGCGGCGCGTTGGCCGGTGCCGGGGCCCCACGACGACAAGTACACCCAGGGGGTCACCGGGGTGATGGCGGGCTCGTCGACGTACCCGGGCGCTGCAGTGTTATGCACCGGCGCCGCCGTGGCGGCCACCTCCGCCATGGTGCGCTACTCCGGCAGCGCGCACAGCGACGTGCTCGCGCACTGGCCCGAGGTGATCGCGTCGCCGACCCCGGCCGCCGCCGGGCGGGTGCAGGCCTGGGTTGTCGGGCCGGGCCTGGGCACCGACGAAACCGGTGCCGCCGCACTGTGGTTCGCGCTGGAGACCGACCTGCCGGTACTGGTCGACGCCGATGCGCTGACCATCCTGGCCGCGCATCCCGACATCGTGGCCTCCCGTCGCGCCCCCACCGTGTTGACACCGCACGCCGGAGAATTCGCCCGCCTGGCCGGCGCTCCACCCGGCGACGACCGCATCAGCGCCACCCGCAAACTGGCCGACGCGTTCGGCGCCACCGTCCTGCTGAAAGGCAACGTCACCGTCGTCGCCGAACCCGGCGGCCGGGTCTACCTCAACCCCGCCGGCCAGTCCTGGGCGGCGACCGCCGGGTCCGGCGACGTGCTGTCCGGGATGATCGGCGCGCTGCTGGCCGCGGGGCTTCCGGCAGCCGAAGCCGCGGCCGCCGGGGCCTTCGTGCACGCCCACGCGGCAGCCTTGTCGGCGGCCGACCCCGGCCCGGGTGACGCACCGACGTCGGCGTCACGCATCGTTTGCCACATCAGAGCGGCGCTGGCTGCCCTGCATCTCTAAGCCGTCCAACGAAAGGATCCGTCGTGACCCCTAGCCGCCCGTCCGTGCCCGCACACTCGATCGCGCCCGCCTACACCGGTCGCATGTTCACCACCCCGGTGCCCGCATTGCGGCTGCCCGAGGAGTCGATGGACCCCGAGGCCGCCTACCGCTTCATCCACGACGAGTTGATGCTCGACGGCAGTTCGCGGCTGAACCTGGCCACCTTCGTCACCACCTGGATGGATCCCCAGGCGGACAAGCTGATGGCCGAGACGTTCGACAAAAACATGATCGACAAGGACGAATATCCGTTGACCGCGGCGATCGAGCAACGATGCGTATGCATGGTGGCCGATCTCTTTCATGCCGATCATCTGCGCGACGACGACCCGTCCAGCGCCATCGGGGTGTCGACCATCGGCTCCAGTGAGGCGGTCATGCTGGGTGGGCTGGCGCTCAAGTGGCGGTGGCGGGCGAAGGTCGGCAAAGGCTGGGAGAAGCGCACCCCCAACCTGGTGATGGGTTCGAACGTTCAGGTGGTCTGGGAGAAGTTCTGTCGCTACTTCGACGTCGAGCCGCGGTATCTCCCGATGGAAGAGGGGCGCTATGTCATCACTCCCGAGCAGGTCATCGAGGCCGTCGACGAAAACACCATCGGGGTGGTCGGAATCCTTGGCACCACCTATACCGGTGAACTCGAACCGATCGCGGAGATCTGCGCCGCGCTGGACAAACTGGCCGCCGACGGCGGCGTGGACGTTCCGGTGCACGTGGACGCCGCCAGCGGCGGCTTTGTGGTCCCGTTCCTGCACCCCGAACTCAAATGGGACTTCCGGCTGCCCCGCGTGGTGTCGATCAACGTCAGCGGCCACAAGTACGGGCTGACCTACCCCGGTATCGGCTTTGTGGTGTGGCGCAGCCAGGAGTACCTGCCTGAGGACTTGGTTTTCCACGTCAACTACCTCGGCGGTGACATGCCGACATTCACGCTGAACTTCTCCCGCGCGGGCAACCAGGTAATCGGCCAGTACTACAACTTCCTGCGACTGGGCCGCGAAGGCTATACCCAGGTCATGCACAGTTTGTCGGGGACCGCCCGCTGGCTGGGTGAGCAGCTGCACGAAGCCGATCACTGTGAGGTGATCTCGGACGGGTCGGCGATCCCGGTCGTCGCTTTCCGGCTGGCCCGCGGCCTGGGCTACACCGAGTTCGATGTTTCGCATGAGCTGCGGGGCTTCGGATGGCAGGTGCCGGCCTACACCATGCCCGCCAACGCCACCGACATCTCGGTGCTGCGCATTGTGGTGCGCGAGGGGTTGTCGGCCGACCTGGCCCGCGCGCTGCACGACGACGCTCGCACGGCCCTGGCCTCCCTGGACAAGCTCAAGCCCAGCGGCCATTACACGGCCGAGCACTTCGCGCACTAGCCACGTCACATCCGTCACATTGGTTCTCTGTCGGCGCCGAGACCTGTGTGGCTCCCGTGACCAACGTGGCGAACTGGAAGGACGTTGATCGCCGTTCTGGGAGAATGTCGGCCGTGGCCGTTACGCCGATATCCCTGACACCCGGAGTCCTCGCGGAGGCCGTGGTGGATCTGGGTGCCGTTGCACACAACGTGCGGGTGCTGCGTGAGCACGCCGGCGGTGCGCAGGTGATGGCCGTCGTCAAGGCCGACGGATACGGGCACGGCGCCGTGCAGGTCGCCCGCACCGCATTGGCCGCGGGCGCCGCGGAGCTGGGTGTCGCCACCGTCGACGAGGCGCTGGCGCTGCGGGCCGAAGGCATCACCGCACCCGTGCTGGCCTGGCTGCATGCGCCGGGCATCGACTTCGGGCCCGCGCTGCTGGCCGACGTGCAGATCGCGGTGTCCTCGCTGCGGCAACTCGACGAGTTGCTGGACGCGGTCCGTCGCACCGGCCGCACGGCCGCGGTGACCCTCAAAGTGGACACCGGGCTGAACCGCAACGGCGTCCCACTGGCGCAATACCCGTCGATGCTGACCGCATTGCGCCAAGCCATCGCCGAGGATGCCCTCCAGTTGCGGGGCCTGATGTCGCACATGGTGTACGCCGACCAGCCCAACAATCCGATCAACGATATTCAGGCGCAACGGTTTACCGAGATCGTCGCGCTGGCGCGCGACCAGAAGGTGCCGTTCGAGGCGGCCCACCTGTCGAACTCTTCGGCCACCATGTCACGTCCCGAGTTGGCCTTCGACATGGTTCGGCCCGGTATCGCGGTCTACGGCCTGAGCCCGGTGCCTAGCCTGGGCGACATGGGGCTGATACCCGCGATGACGGTGAAATGCACTGTTGCGCTGGTGAAGTCGATCAAGGCGGGCGAAGGTGTGTCGTATGGACACACCTGGATCGCGCAGCAGGACACCACCGTAGCCCTGATGCCGGTCGGCTATGCCGACGGCATCTTCCGGTCGCTGGGTGGGCGGCTGGATGTGTTGATCAACGGCAGGCGGCGGGCCGGAGTAGGCCGCATTTGCATGGACCAGTTCTTGGTCGACCTGGGTCCAGGACAGGTCGATGTCGCCGAAGGCGACGAGGCGATCCTGTTCGGGCCGGGCGCCCAGGGTGAGCCGACCGCGCAGGACTGGGCGGACCTGCTGGACACCATCCACTACGAAGTGGTGACCAGTCCGCGAGGACGTATCACCAGAACCTACCGCGAGGCTGGAAATCCTTGAGCGGTGACGATCTTCACGGTCCCCACATCAACAAGGCGGGGCTGGCACGGTGGCTGGCAGGTGCCGCAGGCCTGAGTGCGGTGGGCACCATCGCCGGAGTCTCGGTGGCGCGCTCGATGACTCAGCGTGTCGCCATTGACGACCCCTATGCCTACGAGGATTTCGAGACACTCGACGGCGACCGCAGCTACCTGGTGACGACCCCCGACGGGGTGCCGCTGGCGGTGCGTGAGGTCGGGCCCACCGACGCGCCGCTGACCGTCGTCTTCGCCCACGGATTCTGTCTTCGCATGGGCGCCTTTCACTTTCAGCGCATGCGGTTGTCCGAGGAGTGGGGTCCGCAGGTACGGATGATCTTCTACGACCAGCGCGGTCACGGCCGGTCCGGCGCAGCTCCGCCGGAAACCTACACGGTGACGCAGCTGGGCAAGGACCTGGAGACAGTGCTGCAGGTGATCGCCCCGCGTGGTCCGATCGTGCTCGTCGGCCATTCGATGGGCGGGATGACGGTGTTGTCGCACGCCCGTCAGTTCCCGCACCACTACGGCGGCCGAATCGCCGGAGCAGCGTTGATCGCGTCGGCGGCCGAAGGGGTGGCCAAGTCGCCGCTCGGTGAGATCCTGAACAACCCTGCGCTGGAAGCTGTTCGGCGCGCCGCCCGGTCGGCGCCCAAGCTGGTTCACCGCGGCCGCAACGTCACGCGTTCGCTGATCGGGCCGATCCTTCGGGCAGCCTCCTACTCCGATGTGAGCGTCAGTCCGAGCGTTGTGGCGTTCTCCGAACAGATGATGCTCGATACCCCGATCCCGACCCTGGTCGAGTTTTTGCACGCGCTGCAGGTGCACGACGAAACGGCGGGGCTGGCGGCGCTGGCCAAGATCCCGACGCTGATCGTCTGCGGCGATCACGACCTGGTCACCCCCGCGGAATACTCGAAGAAGATGGCCGACGCGCTGCCCGATTCCGAGCTCGTCATCGTCGCCAAGGCGGGCCATCTGGTGTTGCTGGCCAAGCCGGACCCGATCAGCGACGGATTGGTGCGGCTGGTCAAGCACGCCACCCCAAGCAGATTCGCGGCGCTGAGCCAGCGGTTGCGCGATCGAGTGCTGCGCCGTGACTAAGGCCAAGTCCGGCATCGCGACGCTGCCGCACGTCGACGACACCGTCGCGCTGGGTTCGCGGCTGGGCGGCCAGTTACGCGCCGGCGACGTCGTCGTGCTCTCCGGCCCGCTCGGTGCGGGAAAAACCGTGCTGGCCAAGGGGATTGCCGCGGCGATGGATGTCGATGGGCCGGTCACATCGCCGACGTTCGTACTGGCCCGGGTGCATCCCGCGCGTCGGACCGGCGCTCCGGCGATGATTCACGTCGACGTCTACCGATTGCTGGACCACACCGGCGCCGACCTGCTCGACGAGCTCGAATCCTTGGATCTCGACACCGAGCTCGATGACGCCGTCGTGGTGGTGGAGTGGGGTGAAGGCCTGGTCGAGCGGTTGTCCGACCGGCACCTGGATGTGCGCCTGGAACGACTCAGCAATTCCGACACCCGGACCGCGACGTGGCAATGGAGCCGTCCATGAGTGCGCCGGCGACGATGCAGAGCGCCGCGATGAGGAGGAGCGGCGCCATGAGTCAGCTGGTGCTCGCGATCGACACCGCAACGCCCGCAGTGACGGCGGGCATCGTCGACGGCAGCGGTGTCCTCGCCGAGCGGGTCAGCATCGACGCCCGCGCGCACGCCGAACGGATCACCCCGAATGTGTTGGCCGCCCTCGCCGATGCCGGCCGCACGATGGCCGACCTCGGTGCCGTCGTGGTCGGCTGCGGTCCCGGTCCGTTCACCGGCCTGCGGGTCGGCATGGCGACCGCGGCGGCCTATGGACACGCCCTGGGCATCCCGGTGTATGGGGTCTGCAGCCTCGATGCCATCGGCGGGCAGACCACCGGTGAGACGTTGGTGGTCACCGACGCGCGTCGGCGCGAGGTGTACTGGTCCCGCTATCGCGACGGCGCCCGCATCGACGGTCCGGCGGTCAGCGCGCCGGCCGACGTCGACCCGGGTCCCGCGCAGTCGGTTGCCGGCTCGCCCGACCACGCGGCGCTGTTCGGGCTGCCGTGCCGCGAACCGCTCTACCCGACCGCGGCGGGCCTGGTGGCCGCGCTGGACGACTGGTCGCAGCCGCCCGCGGCGTTGGTGCCGCTGTATCTGCGTCGGCCGGATGCCAAGACCATCGCCGAGCGGGCGGCGGCTCGCCAATGACCGCCTTCAGCGAGCCCGTCGCCATCGGCGCACTGACGGTCGACGACGCCGACCGCTGCGCCGAGCTGGAGAGCCTGCTGTTTCCCGGCGACGACCCATGGCCGACAGCCGCGTTCGTCCGCGAACTCGCTGCCGACCACAATCACTATGTGGCCGCGCGCACCGTCGAAATGCTGATCGGCTACGGCGGCATCTCGCGGTTGGGTCGCACGCCGCCGTTCGAGTACGAAATCCACACCATCGGCGTCGACCCGGCGTACCAGGGCCGCGGCGTCGGCCGCCGGTTGCTGGACGAGTTGCTGAACGTCGCCGCGGGCGCCGTCGTGCACCTGGAGGTCCGCACCGACAATGCGCCCGCGATCGCGCTGTACCGGAGCGTGGGATTCGTCGACGTGGGCCGGCGCCGTCGGTATTACCGAATCAGCGGTGCCGACGCGTACACGATGCGGAGGTCGGCTTTATGACATCGGGGGCGACCACGATCCTGGCCATCGAAACCTCCTGCGACGAAACCGGCGTGGGCATCGCCCGGCTCTACGGCGACGGGACGGTGACGCTGTTGGCCGACGAGGTCGCATCTAGCGTCGACGAGCACGTGCGGTTCGGCGGCGTCGTGCCCGAGATCGCGTCGCGGGCGCACCTGGAGGCGCTGGGTCCGGCGATGCGCCGCGCGCTGGCCACTGCCGGTGTGGATAAGCCCGACGTGGTCGCGGCCACCATCGGGCCGGGTCTGGCCGGTGCGCTGCTGGTGGGAGTGGCCGCGGCCAAAGCCTATTCGGCTGCCTGGGGCGTGCCGTTCTATGCCGTGAACCATCTGGGCGGGCACCTGGCCGCCGACGTGTACGAACACGGGCCGCTGCCCGAGAGCGTGGCGCTGTTGGTGTCCGGCGGCCACACTCACCTGCTGCATGTGCGGTCGCTCGGCGAGCCGATCGTCGAACTGGGCAGCACCGTCGACGACGCCGCGGGGGAGGCCTACGACAAAGTGGCCCGGCTGCTCGGGTTGGGCTATCCGGGCGGCAAGGTGCTCGATGATTTGGCGCGTACCGGTGACCGGGACGCGATCGTGTTTCCCCGCGGGATGACCGGGCCGGCCGACGAGCCGCACGCGTTCAGCTTCTCTGGGCTCAAGACCGCGGTCGCGCGCTACGTGGAGAGCCATCCGGAGGCGGCGACCGCCGACGTCGCCGCCGGCTTCCAGGAGGCGGTGGCCGATGTGCTGACCATGAAGGCGGTACGCGCCGCCACGGCGATCGGCGCATCCACGCTGCTCATCGCGGGTGGCGTGGCGGCGAACTCACGGCTACGCGAGCTCGCCGCAGAACGCTGCGCAGCGGCCGGTTTGACGCTGCGCATCCCCGGCCTGCGGCTGTGCACCGACAACGGAGCGATGATCGCCTCCTTCGCGGCGCACCTGGTGGCCGCCGGGGCGTTGCCGTCGCCGCTGGATGTGGCCAGCGACCCGGGTTTGCCCGTGGTAAAAGGCCAAGTCAGCTGATTCTGGCCCCGAAAATCAAAGAAGCAGCGGGCCGACCTTGAGTGCTAGCACTCGCATGTATAGAGTGCTAGGTGGCACTCGGACAATCCCCCGGGTCGGCACCCGCGACGACGACGCGTGGGCACGGACGAATGCCGAAGTACCTGGTAATTCGGACAGTCCGGGGTAACCGCCCCGGGCCTGCTTTCAACTAGTGGAGGGCTCCAATCGTGGCGAGCGTGAACATTAAGCCACTCGAGGACAAGATCCTCGTACAGGCCAACGAGGCCGAGACCACGACCGCGTCCGGTCTGGTCATTCCCGACACCGCTAAGGAAAAGCCCCAAGAGGGCAAAGTCGTTGCCGTCGGCCCCGGCCGGTGGGATGAGGACGGCTCGAAGCGGATTCCGCTGGACGTGTCGAAGGGTGACACCGTCATCTACAGCAAGTACGGCGGCACCGAGATCAAGTACAACGGCGAGGAGTACTTGATCCTTTCGGCTCGCGACGTACTGGCCGTCGTCGACAAGTAGCTAAAGGCGTGTTCCGCCCCGGCGATCCCCACGTCAACGCGTGGGCGATTTCCGGGGCGGATCGCTTATTCAGACCTGACAAGAAAGAGCTATGAGCAAGCAGATTGAATTCAGCGAAACCGCGCGGCGCGCGATGGAAGCCGGTGTGGACAAGCTCGCCGACGCCGTCCGCGTGACGCTGGGCCCGCGTGGCCGGCATGTAGTGCTGGCCAAGGCCTTTGGCGGCCCGACGGTCACCAACGACGGCGTCACCGTCGCCCGGGACATCGACCTGGAAGACCCGTTCGAGAATCTGGGCGCCCAGCTGGTCAAGTCGGTGGCGACCAAGACCAACGACATCGCCGGCGACGGCACCACCACCGCGACGGTGCTGGCGCAGGCCATCATCAAGAACGGCCTGCGCAACGTCGCCGCAGGCGCCAACCCGATCGCGCTCGGACTCGGGATCAGCAAGGCGGCCGACGTGGTGTCCGAGGCATTGCTGGAATCGGCCACCCCGGTGTCCGGCCAGACCGGTATCGCGCAGGTGGCCACCGTGTCGTCGCGTGATGAGCAGATCGGTGAGCTGGTCGGCGAGGCGATGACCAAGGTCGGCCACGACGGCGTGGTCAGCGTCGAGGAGTCGTCGACGCTGAACACCGAGCTCGAATTCACCGAGGGCGTCGGCTTCGACAAGGGTTTCCTGTCGGCGTACTTCGTCACCGACTTCGACGCCCAGCAGGCCGTGCTCGAGAACGCCCTGATCCTGTTGCACCGCGACAAGATCAGCTCGCTACCCGACTTGCTGCCGCTGCTGGAGAAGGTTGCTGAAGCCGGTAAGCCGCTGCTGGTGATCGCCGAGGACGTCGAGGGTGAGCCACTGTCGACGCTGGTGGTCAACGCGATCCGCAAGACGCTGAAAGCGGTCGCGGTCAAGGCGCCGTTCTTCGGCGACCGGCGCAAGGCGTTCCTGGACGACTTGGCGATCGTCACCGGCGGCCAGGTGGTCAACCCTGACGTCGGCCTGGCGCTGCGCGAGGTGGGCCTCGAGGTGCTGGGTTCGGCCCGCCGTGTTGTGGTCAGCAAGGACGACACCGTCATCGTCGAGGGCGGCGGCGGCGGCGAGGCGATCGCCAACCGCGCCAAGCAGTTGCGGGCCGAGATCGAAACCACCGACTCCGACTGGGATCGCGAAAAGCTGCAAGAGCGGCTGGCCAAGTTGTCGGGCGGGGTTGCCGTGATCAAGGTCGGCGCCGCCACCGAAACGGCGCTCAAAAAGCGCAAAGAAAGCGTCGAGGACGCGGTTGCGGCCGCAAAGGCCGCCGTTGAAGAGGGCATCGTCCCAGGTGGTGGTTCTGCGCTGCTGCATGCACGCAAGGCGCTCAAAAAACTGCGTTCGTCGTTGAGCGGCGACGAAGCCGCTGGAGTGGATGTGTTCTCCGACGCGCTGAGTGCACCGCTGTACTGGATCGCCACCAACGCCGGGCTGGACGGCGCGGTCGTCGTCAACAAGGTCGCTGAGCTGAAAGTCGGGCACGGGTTCAACGCGGCGACGCTGGAATACAGCGACTTGGGCGCCGACGGGATCATCGACCCGGTCAAGGTCACCCGGTCCGCCGTGCTCAATGCGGCGTCGGTGGCACGCATGGTGCTGAGCACCGAGACTGCGATTGTCGAGAAGCCCGCCGACGAGGACGAGCACGGGCATGGTCACGGCCATCACCATCACTAGAAGCGCCTTGTAACGAAGCACCCCCGGTCAATTGGCCGGGGGTGCTGTCATTTGTTGGGCGTTGGAGCGGGCCGCGGTCAGTTAGCCCGCCCGTCAGGCTTGACGCGCTGCCACATGCGGTGCAATGTGATCGGTTTCAAGGGGTTGTCGCAACACTGCTGGTTAATTGGTCAGTAGTAGATCACGCAAGCGCTCGGCTGGGGTATCCCAGCCGAGCGTTTTGCGTGGGCGGCCGTTGAGTTCCTGGGCGACGTGTTCGAGGTCTTCAGGCCCGTAGACGCTCAGGTCGGTGCCTTTGGGGAAGTACTGCCGGAGCAGTCCGTTGGTGTTCTCGTTGCTGCCGCGCTGCCAGGGGCTGGCCGGGTCGCAGAAGTACACGGCCATGTCGGTGGCCACGCTGAATTGCTTGTGCCGCGCCATCTCGGCGCCTTGGTCCCAAGTCAGCGACCCGCGCAGGTGATCGGGCAGGTCCTGCGTCGCTGTGATCAGGGCGTCGCGCACGGCCTCGGCGTCGTGTCCGTTGGGTAGGTGCAGCAGCATCGTGTAGCGAGTCGATCGATCGACGAGGGTGCCGATCGCCGTCTGGTTCTTCTCACCGGTGATCAGGTCGCCTTCCCAATGCCCAGGAACCGCACGGTCCTCAACTTCGGCTGGACGGTCGCTGATCATCACCATCGGATCGCTAAACCGCTGATACCGCTCGCCTTCTTTACGGCGAGGCTTACGTTTCGTTCTTCCGGTCCGAAGTGCTTGCTGCACTTCCCTTTTCAAGCCACCTCGGGCCTGAAAGTAGAGGGCCTGGTAGATCGTTTCGTGGCTCACCCGCATACTCTCGTCGTCGGGATGATCCCGGCGCAGGCGGTGCGAGATCTGCTCCGGTGACAGCTTCCGAGACAAGCCTTCCTCGACCGCCTCCCGCAGGACCACGTTCACCACCAGTTTGGACTGCTTGGGCCGCGATCGGGCCGCTGCCGCCGCACGATCGGCCTGATACGGCAGATACCGGCCATCCATGCTGCGCTCGCGGACCTCCCGCGAGACGGTGCAGACGTGCTTACCGATCCGCCCGGCGATCGCCCGCAGCGACTCCTTCCCCAGGAGTCCGTCGGCGATCGCTACCCGGTCCTCGATCGACAGATACCGGCTATCAATTACCGGCCGCGCGGTGTCATCGCAGGTCACACTCGTCACAGAGTGTTTGTAGACGGTCGCAGGGTTGTAATCCACGACCCGGCTATCTGGATAGATCCGCGTGTTGCTGACGTGGCGAATGCCCTTGAGCCAATATAGCGCGGTCCTGACGTTCACACCGACCTCACGAGCTGCCCGCGCGGTTGACCAGCCCGCCGCGTACAGCTCCAAGCAACGACGTTTAGCCTCGAACTTGCCCTTCGGCAGGATCTTCTCGCTGGTAACCAGGCCCTCAACGACCAACATTCGGCGCGCCACCGAATGCGAGATCCGACACGCTTTCGCCGCCTGGTTGATCGAGCCCGTCTTCTCAAATACCGCCACGATGACATCCCGATCGGCAACCCCACCCTGATCAACGCGCGTGCCAGGGCCACGGGCCTGACCAACGGGCCGGCCGATCGCCCGCAGAATCGCATAGCACCGATCACGAGACAGGCCTACCGCGAGCGCAGCCTCCTTAACGGGAACCCCGGCATCGACCAACCTCGCCAGCTGATCACCAAACCGGGCACAGTCCTCCAAAAACAACATGGCCGCCGCAACCTCTCATCGAGAGTGTTGCGACGACCATGTGAACGGTCAATTGGCCGGGGGTGCTGTCATTTGTTGGGCGTTGGAGCGGGCCGCGGTCAGTTAGCCCGCCCGTCAGGCTTGACGCGCTGCCACATGCGGTGCAATGTGATACTCGTCACATGACCGCTGGTCATGCCGGGCAGAAAGGCGGCAGCTCATGACCACGAGGGACAAGTACACGGACGTGCCCGCGCCCTACTCGTGGGAGGTCGCCAGTGCCGGCGACGCGCGCTTCACGTGGGAGTACGACGACGGGCGCGCCCGGCTCCTTTCCCTATACCAAAAGGGAAAGGACAAGCAGTGGGATGCCCAGTCGCGCATCGACTGGGCGCAAGACGTCGACCCGATGAACCCGATCGGGCTGCCTGACGAGTTCCATCCGCTGTTCGGCAGCCCGATGTGGGACGCCGCAGACGACGCACGTCGCGCCGAGATGCGCCAGCATTTCCAGGCCTGGCAGCTCTCGCAGTTCCTGCACGGCGAGCAGGGTGCGATGGTGTGCGCGGCTAAGATCGTCGAGGTCGTCCCGGACTTGGACGCGAAGTTCTACGCGGCCACCCAGACCATGGACGAGGCCCGGCACGTCGAGGCGTTCTCGCGGTTCCTGCAGGAGAAGGTCGACGTGGTCTACCCGATCAACAAGCACCTGACCGCACTGCTGGACGACACCCTGCGCGACTCGCGCTGGGACATGCCGTACCTCGGCATGCAGGTCCTCATCGAAGGGCTCGCACTCGCCGCCTTCGGGGTGCTGCGGGACATGTCGGCGCAGGACTCGCTGGCCAAGAAGGTGCTGGCCTACGTCATGCAGGACGAGGCCAGGCACGTCGCCTTCGGCCGAATCTCGCTGAAGGACTACTACGCCGCGCTGACCGAGGCCGAGCGGGACGAGCGTGAAGAGTTCGTCGTGGACGCCTGTTACCTGATGCGCGACCGGTTCCGCGGCGAGGAGGTCTTCGAGACCCTCGGCATGGACGTCCAAGCGTGTGCTGAGTGGGTCGACACGTCGCCGCTAATGATCCAGTTTCGCTCGCACCTGTTCAGCCGCATCGTGCCGATCGTCAAGGACATCGGGTTGTGGGGCAACAAGGTGCAGAAGGCCTTCAAGGACATGGGTGTGCTCGACATGGCCGGCTTCGACATCGAGACGCTGATGAAGGCCGATGAGGATCAGGCCGAGGCGCTAGACAAGGCACACGCCGAGATGGCCGGCCGGGCCCTCGAGGTAGACGAGGTGATCGCGGCCGGCGCGAGCTAACCCAATGTCCGTTTTGGCGAGGAGGGGCCGTTGCGGGTCGAATTCGCCGAAGACTGGTCCAGCGCAACTGGGCAAGGCCCACAGTCACATGGCGGGGGCCGTTTAGTCTCGCTGCATGGATCGGGTATGGCAGTGGGTGTGGGACCGGCACGAGGACGAGCACGCCGGTCATCACCACGGCCACGCTCACTGACGGCAGCGCGTCTGCTGGAATGTCCAGGGCCGCCGAGATGTTGCGGCGGGCATGACGGATCAAGTACAGCTCAGCACCACCGATTGGGTGCGAGAGCAGACCAAGCAAATACTGGAACAAGGCACTACGGACGGGGTCCTGATCCTGGATCGCCCCGTCGTCCTTTTCACGGTGACGGGCGCGAAGTCCGGGCAGAAGCGGTACGTGCCGCTGATGCGGGTGGAGAAGGACGGGCGCTACGCCATGATCGGTTCCATCGGAGGGAGCCCGAAGAACCCCTCCTGGGTCTACAACCTCCGGGCCAACCCGAAAGTCACGGTGCAGGACGGCGACAAGGTGTTCAAGCTGACGGCCCGCGAGGTTCATGGGGCTGAGCGAGAAGAGTGGTGGCAGAGGGGGACCGAAGCTTATCCCCACTACATCGAATTGCAGTCGCTGACGACAAGAAAGATCCCCGTCTTCGTCTTGGAGTGACACGGTCAACGCGAAAACGACGAAGTCCGGAGCCTTCATGGTCCCGGACCTCGCTCGTCGTATCACGTCGTTGTGAGTTGGATGTCATTGCCCCGATATTTGTACCGAGGGAATGGTGTTGACCCGCAGCGCAGTTAGGGCCTGGTGCCGGCCGACCACCGAGCAATGCGATCAGTGCCCGCATGGCTTACATTCAGCACCACCGAAGCCGCGATCGTCGACAAGCCGGCTGAGGGAGAAGGGCGCGACCACCACCACGGTCAGGTTCACTAGAACCAACTGAACGGAGCGCCCCCAGTCCAATCGGCCGGGGGTGTTTCGGTTTTCGAGTCGCCCATCCATACAGTCGATGGCTCAGGTGGCGAAGTGGAACAGTCCGTACCAGACGACGAAACCAAACAGGGCTAGGCCGCCCAGCAGTGCTAAGACGAACTGACGCGGCGTGAGGACCTTGTCTTTGATGCTGACCGTGCCGACCAGGATGCAGATCGGATAGTAGAGGAGCATCGCGGTGACCAGGCCTGGCGAGTATCGGTTAAGGATCGGCGTCATGACCAGATGAAAAAGCGCGTCCCAGAACAGGTTTGCACTGGCGAAGACCACAAGGAGAACGCCACGAAGGGGAGTGCTCTTGCGGTAGTTCACATAGACGAGCGTCAGCAGGATCAGCATGAAGGCGACGTTGTTGACGGCGAAGGCGGTATCGTCGAAGCTCCCGTGGACGTCATTGGTGACCCAGGCTGGAAACCCGCCGACGTATTCCTCGATGATGTGCAGAAAGTAAGCCGCGGGCATTAGCCAGACGACTTTCCGGAACCGCGGAAGCGTGATGGCCGGTAGCTGTGCGTCGGGAGAAATCATCCGCCTACGTCCTGCGGTGGGCTGTTGCCATCCATGGGTTCCATGTTCTCTCACACGGGGCAGTGTCGGGCTGTCTTGTGAGCCGACGAGGCGCAGTTTGGCTGCAATCGAGCACCACCGAATCGGGTTGCCCGACACCAGTCGACGGTGAGAACGTGCTCCTCGGGCGGCGGCCGGTTGAATTGCAGTACATGTGGGTATTCCTGCCACCCCGAACGCGCGACGGCAGGCCGCGCCTAAACAGAGGAATCGGCATGTTGCACGAATTGGTGCTGGCGGCACAAAGTCAGCCGGAAGCCGCCGGATTCATCCTGCGCGGCATCAAGGGCATCTTCGTCGCGATCGGAAGCATCATCGCCTCCATCGTGTGCGCGGCTATCGCCGCGACGAAGGGCCGCAATCCGTTCGGCTGGGGGATCCTCGGCTTGTTCTTTTCCATTCTGACGCTAATCGTCGTGATCGTCATTCCATCGAAGAAGTAAATACCGTTTCGTCGCTGCTACTACCCGCAGTAGTTAGCGCGCGGTCACATCGTCGCTTTCGCGGCTACTGACCAAAGTCCCCTGAGTTGGTGACTTTGTCCTGACGCCGACCGGCTCACGTTGGCCCGAGGATAGGTGCACGTCCACCGGGTCAAGGAGCAGACATGATCGATTATGAATTGGACAAAGCACATTCGATTTTGCGCGTGCGGCCGGAATCACCGTTCGACAAAAGCGATTTCGCTGAACTCGCCAAAGTCGTCGACCCGGAGATCGAGGCGGGCGGCGCTCTCGCCGGCCTCATCATCGACGCGCCGCACTTTCCGGGGTGGGACAGTTTCGGGGCGCTGGTGACTCACATACGGTTCGTGCGCGATCACCACAAGCATGTCAAGAAGATCGCGATCGTCACCGACTCGCACTTCGGCGATTTCGCCGAGCATCTGGCCTCGCACTTTATCGCCGCAGACATCCGTCCCTTTCCTGCCGGCCAGGTCGAGCAGGCCCGACACTGGATCACCGGCGACGAGTAGCTCACCGACTACTGCGGATGGGCCCGCACATAGTCCGCGGCCGGGATCGGTGACGTCGCGGCGTAACCGATGGGCAGTAGCACGTCGCCGGCGGTCGTGCGGAGATAGACGTCCCACCGGTAGTAGCCGGCGAACGCAGCAGGGTCAGCGGCGATCAGCGTCGCGTATTGGTTGACCGCCCGGACGTATTCGTTGGCGTGGTTGTACCGGTAGATGGCGTGGTCGTGATCGTTGGCAAAGCCGTTGGCGGCCAGATAGCGGCCCGCAGCCAGGATGCTGTCGCGGGGCGAGTGGATGTCGCCGCCCTGCCCGTAGGCGGCGAACGTCGCCGGCAAGAACTGCATAGGCCCCTGCGCGCCGGCGGTGCTTGCGCCCTCGATGCTGCCGAAGCGGGTCTCGACGAGGTTGATCGCCGCGAGGTAGTTCCAGCCCACGCCGGATTCCGACTCCGCCTGGT
Source organism: uncultured Actinomycetota bacterium (assembly GCA_963760095.1). Lineage (GTDB taxonomy): Bacteria > Actinomycetota > Actinomycetes > Mycobacteriales > Mycobacteriaceae > Mycobacterium. The sequence goes on from CAVXBT010000001.1 coordinate 1,007,963, forward strand.
GGTAGTAGCCCAGCAGTTCGTCCGCCGGTGCCGGTGGCACGACGCGCCACGCGGGCAGGGTGTCCCTCGTCGGAGTGATCGCGGTGAGCTGCCGACGCGCGTCGACGTTGCGGTCGTAGACGTCGAGTAGCGACGGTGGGATTCGCGGACGCGTCACCGCATCCCATTCCGGGTGGTGCCCGATGGCGCGGTAGGCCGCCTGCTGGCGGCGTGCCGCCGCCGCCAGTGCATCCTCGGCCGTCGAGCCGCGCAGCGTGTTCTCGTCGGCGACAAGGTCGTCGGCCAGTTGCGCGGGATCTGATGCCAGTCTCGGTTGCGCGTCCACGGGAATAATCACCGCTCTCGGCGGTGGTTTCATGCCCACTCTCGTCGTGGTCGGGGCGGCCACGGTCAGCGTGGTTGACGGTGCGGTCGGCGCCCTACAGCCGGCGAGAGTGACCATGGTCATGGCGAGGACAAGCGGCGCGCCGCGCTTGAAGTGCACTATCTGCATGTCGGAACACTAGCGGCACCCGGGCGGGTCCTTGCTGCGGATTGACTCAACGCGCAACTCAAAAGATGGCGGCCGGTCGCGACGCCCGACAAAGCAGAACCGCGGATTCCAACTGCTTTGCTGTGCAGTCAAAATCGCTGCCTTGTCCTGTCCCGATGAAAGCAACAGCGCCAACGGCAGCATATGTACGGAGCCTGGGCCCAGGCTCTGGCCGCGCTTCGACGAATTTTGGGGTCGGCGCGGGTCTAATCGGGTGACGCCACCAATGTGAAGGCCAATGTGACGGAGTAAAGGCATATGGCGAAACCCCAGCACAACCCCCTATGGGCACTAGCGCACGCCGAGCGCGCGGCGCTGGCAGAGGACCTCTCGGGCATCAGCCCAGAGCAGTGGCGGCGCGGCACCTTGTGCGGGAAGTGGGACGTTGAGGAGGTCGTCGCGCACTTGACCGCCGCGGCGAGCCTGAATCAGTGGAAGTGGTTGCGCAGCATGCTCGGCGCGCGTATGCGCCCTGACGTGCACAATCAGCGGCGCCTGGTCGAGCACCGTGGTAGCACCCCCGCCGGGACACTTGATCGGTTTCGTGCCGTCATCTACAGCACCACCGCGCCTTCAGCCCATATCCCGGCCTATCTCGGTGAGGTCGTCGTGCATGCCCAAGACATTCGTCACCCGCTGGGGCTGGTGGGGACACCGAGCGTCGACGCGCTGACACCTGTGGCTGCATTCTTCGCCCGACGCGACTTCGCCGTCGCCAGTCGTACCCGCGTTGCCGGCCTCCAGTTGCGGGCAGACGACGGGCCGTTTATCGCGGGTAGGGGTTCCCTGGTCACCGGATCAACCCTCGCCCTGGTCATGAGCATGGCCGGTCGCGCACCCTACGTCGACGAGCTCAACGGCCCAGGTGTGCAACTCCTTCGGTCACGAGTACAAGCCACCACAGCCTGAATCGCCATCGCGTCTGAAGACAATCAATGGACCAACCTCACTGGCGCTTGTTGCGGGCAGCATGGCAGCTGGCGCAACCGTAGTAGCAGCAACTGGAATAGTTCGACGGCGGCACGCAAGCAATCCTGCTCGACGGCAAGGCCACAGATGGCCGGTTGAAGATCGGACCATTCGACGCCAGTGAAGCCGCACCCGTCCGGCTGGGTACGGCGTAACGTCGTCCTCGTTCCCGGGATGTCGAGTCCGTGAATCGCTCCTTTCGGATCTACGGCTCTCAGGGCAGCAGCGTTGACAGCCTTCAACGTCGGCTACCGGAGGGTGCTGAACATGCGAATTGTTGTGGACCTCAATCGTTGCCAGGGATACGCGCAATGTGTTCCCCTCGCTCCGGACGTCCTCAAAATGCACGGCGAGGAGGCGCTCGCCTACGACCCCAATCCCGACGATTCTCAGCGCCAAAGAGTTCTGCGGGCCGTGGCGTCGTGTCCAGTACAGGCCATCCAGGTCGAGGTCGATCCGCCCCCGGATCGTCCGCTGAAATGACCGCCACATCATTGGTCGCCGAGCTGGTCGCGGCCTTCAAGGCGCAGGGCCGCATCGTGATCGTCGGGGCATCGCTGGCCGGGCTGCGTGCCGCCGAAGCGTTGCGCGACGAAGGCTTCACCGGCTCGCTCACCCTGATCGGGGACGAGCTGCACGAGCCCTATGATCGTCCGCCACTGTCGAAGCAGGTGCTGAAGGGGTGGGTGCCTGCGGATCACACCAAGCTGCCTCGGATGCGCGCCGTGGACGCGGACTGGCGCCTCGGTGTGGCGGCGACAGGGCTGGACCGTGCGAACCGGGAAGTGTTGCTGGCCGACGGCGACAAGGTGCCCTATGACCGGTTGCTGATCGCGACCGGCACACGTGCGCGCCCATGGTTCAACCCGGAGGAGGCCAAGCTGAAAGGACTGTTCACGCTGCGCACCAGCGACGACGCCGCCGCCCTGCAGGCGGCCCTGCAGGCAAATCCGGGCCGCGTGTTGATCGTCGGCTCGGGCTTCATCGGCTCCGAAATGGCTTCCGTCTGTTGTGAACTCGGGCTGCCAGTCACCATCGCTGAGCGCGGCGACGCCCCGTTAGTGGGGGCCCTCGGCGGGGTGATCGGCGAGATCGCTGCCCAAATGCAGCGCGCCGCCGGAGTCGACCTGCGTACCGGAGTCGCAGTGGAGGCTCTCGAAGGCGACGCCCAGGGACATGTGCGGCGAGCCCGCCTCTCTGACGGGACCACCCTCGACGTCGATGTGGTGGTGGCGTCGTTGGGTTCGATCCGCAATATCGAATGGTTGGAAGGTGCCCAACTCGCCACCGGATTTTGGGGGCTTGCCTGCGATGCCGGCTGCCGGGCGTTCGACATCAACGGAGTGGTAACCGACACCATCTTCGTCGCCGGCGACGTCGCCCGTGCCCCCCACGTGCTCTACGAGTACGAATTCCTCTCGCTGGAACACTGGGACAATGCCGTTTCGGGCGCGCAGGTCGCGGCGAACAACATGGTCAGCCTGGAAACAGATCGGTGCCCGCACCTTCCACTCCCGTCGTTCTGGTCGGCTCAGTTCGGTGTGAACATCAAAGGGGTAGGGGTGTGTTCCTTCGGCGACGAGATCGTGTTCACCCAGGGCTCGGTTGAAGACCGCCGTTTTGCCGCGGCGTATGGGTACCGGGGCCGTATCGTGGGTGCGGTCACGTTCGATCACGGCAAGTGGCTGGAGTACTACGGGGCGCTGATCGAGCAATCCGCGCCGTTCCCGCCTCCGCCGCCGGGCTTCGACCAGCCCGCAGACACCCAGCCGATCCCCGCGCGGTTTCCCGACCCGCGGGTGCCGACTGCATTGCCCGACGTTGTCTTGACCGGCCATGATCCGACATCGCGTGGCGCAGAATTCCGCCCCCGACACCATTGAGCCAAGCCCGCAGCGAGGAGCCACGATGACACGAGCAGAAACCGCTTGGGCTGAGGCGATGAAGTACGCGAACCGACACGATCCCTACCCGTTCTTCGACCAGCTGCGTGAAACACCCGTGGTACGGGTAGCCGAGAACACTTATGTCGTAACGGGTTACCGGGAGCTGCTGGCGCTGGCTCACGACCCTCGGATCAGTTCGGACCTCAGCCGCAGCCCCATCGGGGGACAAGGGGCGGAGGCGGATGCCCAGCCTGGAACCGCAGATCTTGCGGGCTATGGCCACGACGCCAGCATCATCGTGTCCGACCCACCCGACCACGACAGGGCGCGCCGTCAACTGATGCGGCACTTCGGCCCACCCCACGCTCCGGATGTCATTCCGAAGATGGAGCCTGATATCCAAAGGCTCTGCAAAGAGCTGCTCGACAACGTCAAAGCCAAGGGCGAGAACAGGTTCGACGTCGTCGACGACTATGCATACCCGGTCCCCGTGGCAGTCATCTGCAAGATTCTGGGTGTTCCCCCGGAGGACGAACCCGCCTTCCATGCCTGGGTCCACGATTTCATGGCTGGCACGGACTTGGGCCCGGACGCGGCAACCGAGGAAGGTCAGGCTCGTGCCCGTAAGCGCGTCGACAGCACGGCGGCACTCACGCAGTACATGTCCGACCTGATCAACCGTTACCTGAAAGAACCGGGCGAAAGTCTGCTGTCCAAACTGGTCAACGACAGCGACGGGCCCGACGGCGCGATGGCGCCGAAAGAGGCTGCCGCCAACGGGATACTGCTCCTGGTCGCCGGGCACGACTCGACGGTCAACACCGTCTCGAATTGTGTGATGACGTTCCTGCGCAATCCGGGAACTCTTGAGCGGCTGCGCGACAAGCCGGAGCTGATTCCCCGCGCCATCGAGGAGGTGCAGCGCCTACAGTCGGCGGTTCAGTTCTTTCCCAGCTACAGCGCGACGGCCGACATTGAGATCGCCGGGACTGTCATCCCGCAGGGCTGTGCCGTACATCTGATGTACAGTGCGGCAAACCGCGACCCCGCAAGGTTCACGGACCCGAACCGGTTTGACCCTGAACGGCCCGACAACGAGCACTTCGGCTGGGGTAGCGGCATCCACACCTGCATGGGTGGGCCACTCGCCCGCTTGGAGGTCAACATCATGCTGGAGAACTTCCTGCAACGCGTGGAGAATCCACGGCTGGTCGTTGACCCGCCGCCGTACCGTCAGAGCCAGGTCTTCCGCGGCCCCGCCCACCTTCTGATCGAATTCGACCGAATCTCCGGCTGAGAGGCCACCGCCACTAAGGGGCGGCGCGCGGGTTCATCATGTGTCGGGGCGTGAAGCGACCAGCGGTCGCGCGTACGACGGGTCCGTCGCGTCGTGACGAGCGGTCCTCATTCCGACCATCATCGCGATTACCTCGTCGGTGATCTGCGATTCGGACTCCGTGTTGAATTCAACTACGCAGACGCGATCGACAATTGCCCATCGGCCGTTACGGCGTTCCAGACGGTCGACGTAACGACCGCCCGAGATGGTCATGTGATTAGCCGGTTCGCGGTCGGTTCCGAAGAACAGGTAGTAGGTCTCGGTATGGGCCTCATCGCCGTCGATGTCCACGCTGTGGTTGAGAAGGTAGTGCTGGTAACGGGTCTGCGTCGCGTGATAGGCGAATGCCCAATCGATGAAATCGTCGACCTCGCCGACAAACCCGACGTGATCGTCGACTGCGCCGTCGTGATAAGCCGACCGCAGAAGCGCGCGGTCTCGGCGGTCCATTCCCCGCGCGTATCGCTGCATGCAGTCGTAGATCTCGGCGCGATCGGTGAGCTGTTTGACCAGTTCCCGCAGCTCGGCATCCACGGTCATGTGACGTCCTTTTCATTCCAGGCGTTGACGCGGACCACATCGTCGATCGGTCCACGCGGCGCAGGCCCGAACTTATGCCCGGCGCGGAGTCGCGCGACGGGCAGCAGGCAGCCCTGGACGAAGTTCTCGGGTATCCCAAGGAGGTCTTGTACGGCCTTTTCGTGGTGCAAATGCAGCGTCGTGATGCAGGTCCCGTAGCCGCGGGTGCGCAACGCCAGTTGGAAGTTCCACACCGCGGGGAAGATGGAGCCGTATAGCGTTGCCTGGTAGAAGGATTCGTCACCTTCAGCGCGAGGATAAGTCGGCGCATAGCACGGGATCACCAGCACCGCCACCTTCCGGATGTTCTCAACCAGCCATTCCGTCGATAACATGAGCCGGGCCTCGGGGGTACCGGCGGGCATGAAGCCGGCGATCAATTGTCCGCCGACTTTGCTCAAGTACGCATCGCGGTACAGCTCGGCGATCTGGTTCCTCAGGAGGGGATCGGTGACCACCGCCCAGCGCCACGACTGCTGGTTGGAACCGTTGGGCGCATGTAATGCGATGCGAAGGCAGTCGCGGATCTCGTCGAGGTCAACCGGTGCATTCAGGTCGAGTGACCTGCGTGCGGATCGGGTTGTGGTGAGTAACTGGTCGACGTCCATGGGCGGTCAGGCTAGATCGGGAGTTTTGCGGCCACAAGGACAAGGTCATTCATGTTCATGGTGGACTCCTCACTTCCTGACTGGTTCAGAGGAAGAACGTCCGCGCCCCGTCTCTTTGACTACGGTCGAATCCGGACTCTACGATGGAACAGATATTTGGTCAACGCGCGACCGAAGGCACGGAGGTGGCCGGTGGCGGACGGCGTTGATGCCGACCGGTTGCATACCCTCGGCATGCTTGCCTCGGCCATCGCCGGGCGCTCGGTGGCGATCGATTCACAGCGACCGGGTGACCCACCGTGGACGGATGGCCAGATCGTCTTCGTCGATGCGTCATTGCCCGCACGGGCCAACCTCGAAGCCATTGCCGTACACGCGTCGATGATCGCCGCGGGCAGCCTCGATCCCGACATTATGCGCCGGTTGGCCCGCCACTCCCGTTTGGCCAAACGGTATTTGGCGGTCGAGGGGCACCGGGCATTGGTTGCCAACGCCGACGTGCTGCCAAGGGTGTTGACCTCGGTGGGCGACCTGGACATCGCCCAGCGCAGTAATTCTCCCGCCGACTCGCTGAGCTTGGCGTCCGGAAGCACGGCCATCGGCGATCCGCCGCCCGAGTTCGGGGTCATCCGTGCGGGCAAGGTGCTTGCCCTGGGCAATCGCGCGGCCAACCAGGCCGATCAGGAGAAACCGGGACACGTTCCGCGAAGTCGACGACGTCAGGAACTGTCCGATCTCGACGACGGCGAAGTCAACGACAGCGACGATCCGGACCTGTTCACCAGCCCGGTGGGCGGGGGCGGCCTGATCGGCAAGTGGCTCAAGAGGATGCTGTCTTCAACAAGGAAGTCCCGCAGTAGCGGTGGTGGGCCGCCCGGTGCGGACAATCCGACGCACCGCACCGATTCCGCGAAGCGAGGCGCGCAGACGGTGTCGTCGTTGGCGGCCGCGCCGAGCGAGCACGTCGTCGATCACGCCGCCGACATCGGATCGCGCGGCATGAAGTATCCGGAATGGGATTTCCATCGCAAGAGTTACCGGCCTGACTGGTGCACGGTGTTCGAAATCGAGCCGGCGACAAAGGGATCGGCGAGCCCGGCGATCGACGGTGCGATCGGCCTGCGACGCCCACTGGCACGGCTCGGAATGGGGTTGCACCGCCGTCACCGCCAGGCGCAGGGCGACGACATCGACATCGATGCCGCGGTCGAAGCACACGTCGAATTGCTGGCCGGGTCGGTGCCCGACGAAGCGGTGTATCTCGACAGCCTCCGGCGGCGACGCGACCTGTCGGTGCTTCTTTTGCTGGACATCTCGGGTTCGACCGCGGAGGCCGGCACGGTCGGGCTGACCGTGCATGAGCAACAGCGCACCGCAGTCGCCAACCTCGTCGTCGCGCTGCACGACCTCGGCGACCGGGTGGCGCTCTACGCGTACTACTCGCAGGGCCGAGCCGCGGTGAGCATGGTCCCCGTCAAGCGATTCGACGACCACCTCGACAGCCACGTGATCAGGCGGTTGAACAGCTTGGCACCCGGCGCCTACTCGCGACTGGGCGCAGCGATCCGCCACGGCTCGGCGGTGTTGGAGGCACGAGGAGGCACGTCGCGGCGGCTGTTGGTCGTGCTGTCCGACGGGCTGGCATACGACCACGGCTACGAACGTGCTTATGGTGCCGCCGACGCGCGCCATGCGCTGACCGAGGCTCGTCGCCGCGGTACCGGCTGCGTATGCCTGACCGTCGGTGCGGGTACCGACATGGCGTCGCTGCGCCGAGTGTTCGGGAGCACGGCGCACGCGAGCATTGCACGTCCCGATGAAATCACGAATGTGGTTGGGCCGCTATTCCGTTCGGCGATTCGCTCTGCCGAGGTGCGCAGGCGGGTGTCATGACGCACCGCCACGTCGGTAGCAGTGTTGAAACTAACATCTGTTCCGTTTAGGCTCCATTCACCGCAACGCAGCGGCTGGCGGAAGGGTATTGATGGCCGACGAGCCCGCGCTCGCTCAGCAGAACGGTGCGATCCCCACGGCAGACGCAACGCGCCCCTTCTACCAGGCAATCGGCAACGAGGAAGCCGTTTTCAAAGCCGCCTATCGGCAAGGATTGTCCCTGTTGCTCAAGGGGCCGACCGGATGCGGCAAGACCCGCTTCGTCGAGGCTATGGCCCATGATCTGGGCCGGCCGTTGATCACGGTGGCCTGCCACGACGACCTCACCACGGCCGATCTGGTCGGTCGGTACCTGCTGCGGGGTGGCGAGACGGTGTGGGTCGACGGCCCGCTGACCCATGCGGTGCGCGAGGGCGCCATCTGCTACCTCGACGAGGTGGTGGAGGCCCGGCAGGACACCACCGTCGTGCTGCATCCGCTCGCCGACTACCGGCGCCAGCTGCCCATCGAGCGGCTCGGCGTGACGTTGGACGCGGCACCGGGATTCGGCCTGGTGGTGTCGTATAACCCCGGCTACCAAAGCGTACTGAAGGATCTCAAGGATTCGACGCGACAGCGGATGGTCGCCATCGAATTCGGTTTTCCGGCAGCCGAAGTCGAAGCGGGCATCGTCGAGCATGAAGCGGGTGTGGATTCCGCGACTGCGGCAGAGCTGGTGCGATTCGCCCATGCCATCCGTCGCCTGGAAACCGCTGGCTTGCGCGAGGTGGCGTCGACCCGCGTGCTCATCGCGGCCGGTCGGCTGATCATCGAAGGCTTGCCGGTGTGCATGGCGGCCGAGGCCGCGATCGCGGGCCCTCTCACCGACGATGTCGCGGTAAACCGCAGCCTCAAAGAGATGATCAACGTCTACCTTGCCGACCCAACCGGGTCGGATCATTGACGCCGCTCAGCAGCGCCGCTAGGGTCTGAACAAATATTAGGTCGACCAAGCGGATAAGTGCGACAGCGCAGTCCCACTGGAGGTCTCATGTCCTACGAAAGCACCGCTGAGCCGATCAAGGTCGGTTACTTGATGGACTTCACCTTGCCGCCCGGCTTTCCCGAGGAAATGAAGGCCGACTTCACCCAAACTTTCGAGATCGTGTTCGACGAGGCGGTCCAGCAGGGCGTCTTGGACCGCCCACTGCAGATGGTGTACCGCGAGGTCGAAGGGTTGCCGAAAGGCTCGGTCAAAGCCGTCATCGACGCCTACGGCGAACTGGTCGACGAGGGGTGCCTCGCGGTGTTCGGACCGCATATCACCGACAACTGCGTGCCGACCCGCGAGGCGATCGAGGAACGGTTCAAGGTGCCGGGCATCAGCGTCACCGGGACCGACGACTGGCTTGGTGAATGGACGTTCGCTTTCCCGCAAGGGTCGATGACCGACGAGCCCATCTTCCTGGCCGATCTGGCCGCCAAGCGCGGCTTACATGAGATCGGCGTCCTCGTCGAGCAGAATCTGATCGGTGAGAGCTATCTGAAGAACCTGCGAAGTGCGTGTCGCCGCAAGGGCATTCGCATTGTCGCGGAAGCGGCGATCGCTCAAACCGCGCAGGACATCAATGAGGCGGTCAGCACACTGCACCAGGCCAAGGCCGAGGCGATCGTGCATCTCGGCTTCGGCTTCGGCATCGTCTTCATCAACCCGGCGCTGGAGGCGGTCAACTGGGACCCGCCGCGATTCACGACGACGGCCTTCCAGAACGCGTGGGTCAACCCGATCATGTGGAACGCGTTCATGGGATGGATCGGAGTCGACCAGTACGACGAGGCCAATCCCCTCAGCCAAGACTTCCTCGACCGGTACGCGAAGCGGTACGGCGGTCGTCGTCCCGAATACTGTGTGCCACCGGTCAACCATGATGTCGCCGCAACATTGGTGCGGGCCTTCAGCGACGCCCATCCGCTGAGCCCGCGCGGAGTCAAAGAAGCGTTGGAGCGGGTGAAGATGATGCCCGCCGCCTCGGGCGCGCCGGGGACGCGAGTGTCCTTCGGCAAGTGGACCCGTCGCGCCTGGATGGGCGCCGGCTACCTGGTGGCCCGAACTCTGGACGCCGACGGCGTCAACTCGCACCTCGTCGACCGCTTCGGAGCGGAAGGGTGAGCAAGAGATGAGTACCGACCAATCCACACCGCTTGCGGCGGAAAACGATCCAGCGGCAGCGCCGCGAGGCGACAAACGAAGCTGGGGCGGCTGGATCGCCGGCGCCGCACTGGCCGCCTTCGCGCTCTTCTTCATCGCGAACTGCCGCGTTGCCCTCGACCCGCGCGTGGCGAATCCGAATGTGCATGGCCGGCCGCGGCCGGTGAAGTTCCTTTTCGGGCTGGACTACATCACCTTCCTGGACGCTGCCACCGTGGTCGCGCTGATCACGCTGCTGATCGTGTTCATCAGGGGCTGGCGGCGTAATCCGGGCAGCCCGGTGATGCTGATGTTCCTGTGCACCACGCTGATCGTGTGGCAGGACCCGATCATGAACTGGTCGCCGTTCGCGGTCTACAACCCCGACCTGATCCACTGGCCGGAGTCCTGGCCGCTGGTGTCGTTGTCGCCGACCGTCGAACCGTTCGTGGTGTTCGGCTATGTGATGTTCTACTTCGGCCCGTACTTCCCGGCGGTCTGGATTCTGCGCAAACTGCAGGCGAAATACGGGCCCACGAGTTACGTGTCGCGACACCCGTTGGTCAGTCTTGGGCTGCTGACCTTGGCGATCGGGTTCGTCTTCGATGCGTGGCTGGAGATCCAACTCGTGCACTCGGGCATGTACATCTATTCGCAGGTGATCCCGTGGGGTTCGGTGTCCACCGGCACGACGTTCCAGTTCCCGCTGATCTGGGAGTCGTTCTCAGTGTGCTTCGTGATGGTGCCCGCGGCGATTCTCTGCTATCGAGACGACACCGGTAAGTCAGTGGCGGAAAAGCTTGCGGCGAAAGCGAAGTTGTTCCCGACGCGACCGGTGCTGGGCACGTTCCTGGTGATGTTCGCCATCATCAATGTGTCCTACTTCGCCTACGGCGCGTGGTTCGCCGCCATCAAAGTCAGCCACGCTGCCACCTCGGTCGCCTGCCCGTGGCCGTATCCGGAAGCCAAAGTGTATGACCCGCAAGGGTTCTACGAGAAGGCGGGAGCGCAAGGTCCGTACTCGGTCGGTATCTGGTCGACGTGGGCGAGCGGCGAGCCGAACGGCCGGCCGCACGTCGACCCGCCGCCACCCGGTCAAGGCGCCTGCGCGAGCAAGAATGGTTGAGCCACGCACAGTCGTCATCACCGGAGCCTCCCGCGGTCTGGGTTTCGCATCGGTTGTTCGCCTCTACCACGAGGGGTGGCGCGTGGTCGCGGCAATGCGCACACCCGACCGTGGGATTCCGCTCCTTCGTGAAGCCCTTCATATAGAAGGGACGCCGGGCCACGACGACCGGCTGATCGGTGTCCAGCTCGACCTGTTGGATGCCGGGTCGATCGCCGCGGCCGCCAAGGCGATCGAAGAAGCTGTCGGCACGCCCTACGCCCTGGTGCACAATGCGGGGATCTCCGCCGCGGGCATGGTGGAGGAGACCGATATGGCGCTGTGGCAGAACATGTTCGCCACCAGCGTGCTGGGCCCTGTTGCGCTCACCCAGGCTCTGCTGCCGTCGATGCGGGCGGCGGGCGAAGGGCGCATCGTGCTGGTATCCAGTGCGGCCGGGGTACGCGGTCAACCGGCCACCGCGCCGTACTCGGCGGCCAAGGGCGCCTTGGAGCGCTGGGGTGAGTCGATGGCGGTCGAGATTGCGCCGTTCGGATTGGGTGTCACCATCCTGGTGGCCGGCACCTACGACACCGACATCATCACCGACGCGGGCACCATCGACGATCGCATTTTCGATGGTCCCTACGCCCGGCTGCACAACACGATGAACACCCGGGGCAGGGCCGCGATGAAACTTGCCCGACCACCCGAGCGGTTCACCAACGGATTGATCAAGGCGCTGAACGACCATGGGTCGTTCCGGCGCCGTGGCGTGGGACCAGATGCATCAATGCTGTTGATATCCAGCAGGATCTTGCCGGCTTCAGGCATGCATCACGTCTCCCGGATTGTGCTGGGCATACCCAGACAAGGCTCGATGCGGGGCGGAGCGTATCCGTTGACGGCGACCCAAAAGGCGATGGTTTTCGTCGCGAAAGTGCTTCCGCAGCCGGTGTTGCGGCGCTTGGCATCTTTGGCGACAAAGCGCCGCCAAAGAACTGAAGGGGACTGAGAGATAAGCATGGAACAGCTTTTCGACGACCTGGAAGATTTCGGTGCGTTCGACGACGCGATCTCCGGGGACGTGCGTGACCCCTACACCGAACTGGCGCGACTGCGCCGCGAAGAGCCGGTGCAGCGGCTCGAGACGTCGGGAGCGCTTCCGCACGAGGAATCCCTGCCGATGTTCATCGTGTATCGGCACGAGGATGTCCAACAAATGCTGCGCGACAACGAGACGTTCTCGTCATCGGCGGTCATCGCGGCCTTCGGCCCGGTACTCGGCGAAGGCGTGATGCTGGGTATGGACGAGCCGATCCACGGGCGGCTGCGTTCGCTGGTGTCGAAGGCGTTCTCGCAGAAGTCCTTGGCGCGGTGGCAAGACGAGCTGGTCGGCCGGGTGGCGAACAGCCTGATCGACAACTTCGCGCCCAACGGCAAAGCGGATCTGGTGAAGGAGTTCACCTTCGACTACCCCAGCCAGATCATCGCGGGCCTGCTCGGCCTGCCGGAGAAGGATTACCCGCAGTTCCAGCGGTGGTCGATCTCGCTGCTGAGCTGGTTGATGAATCCCGAACGCGGGCTGGCGGCCTCGGCCGCCCTGTGCGACTACTTCGCACCGATCCTCAAGGCGCGTCGCGCCGAGCCGAAGGACGACCTGATCAGCGCGCTCGGTGCCGCCGAGATCGACGGGGAGAAACTCGCCGACGAGGAGATTTTCTCGTTCCTACGGCTGCTGCTGCCCGCCGGCGTGGAGACGACCTACCGGTCGCTGGGCAGTCTGCTGCTCGGACTGTTGTCGGACCCGCAACAGTTGGACGCGATCCGTGCGGACAGGTCGCTGATTCCGCAGGCGATCGAGGAGGGCGTGCGGTGGGAACCCCCGCTGCTGACCATCACCCGGGTAGCGACCCGCGACACCGAACTGGGTGGGGTGTCGATCCCGGCCGGCGCGACCGTGATGCCGATGCTCGGTTCGGCGAACCGGCAAGAAGATCGCTACCCCGATCCCGACACGTTCAATATCCACCGGGAGGCTCGGGCGAATCTGGGCTGGGGCCACGGCGTACACGTCTGCCTCGGTATGCACCTGGCGCGGTTGGAAATGCGCACCGCCATCAACCTGCTACTGGACCGGCTGCCCAACCTGAGACTCGATCCCGACGCCGACGACCCGCACGTCCGCGGACAGGTGTTCCGGTCGCCGACCTCGGTGCCGGTGCTTTTCGACCCGCAATAGATCAGCGATATTGCCGGCCGCGGGCCGGATGAGCCGTAATGTCGTAGCTGAGCGTTCGCTCAACTTTCCGCTCAGGAGGGACGACGCGATTGACCGGGCCGCTGCGTGACATCCGGGAGTTCATGGGCGATGCCGACGCCTACCGGGACGAGTTGTACAAGCGCTGGACGGGGCTGCTGAGCTACCGCTACATCGGCCGCAATCATTCGTCGATGAACGTCGGCGACTCCGACGACACCGTGGTCATTCGCCGCGACATGCGCAATGAGGCGGGCGGGATCATGGTGGCGCCGTTGGCCATCGCCTCACCCGAGGGTTGTCAGACCGATATGGTCGCGGTGCCCAACCCGGTGATCGCCTCGGTGCAGATCGTCGATCCCGGCTACGACGTGAAAAAGGTCGAGGTCGTCGATTCCGGCAACGTGCACCAGGGGCGGATGATGGGCTACGGCCGATGCAAGATCGTCGACGCCGACAACCCCGACCGGGTCATCGCGTTCAACGAAGGCCAGGGTGCGATCATCGGTGTCCCGCCGGAAGGCCTTGGAAAGATGGATGTTTCGGGCACCGAGCTGGAGATCGAAGATTCGCCCGACCTGCCGCCGCTGTGGCAGGCGTTCGGCGCGTCCAAGCGCGCGGACGGTCACTGGCAGCTGCCCGCACTCAGCGTGGAGCTTGCCTCGCCGGATGCCGCGCTGCATATCGGGCCGCAGCACGTCGTGCTCGAAACCGCCGCGATCGATCTGGCCGCCGATGCCACGGGAACCAGGAAGCTACAGGTCGTCAGCTGGCATGTGATGTTTATGTCGCGCGGCAAGCTCGGGCCGTTCCGGGTGGATGGCACCGCACACGTCGGCGGGTCGGGCAAGGTCGGCGTGCGCATGCTGCTGCACGACGAGGGCAACGCCGACAAAGCGGTGACCTCGGCAGCGGCGATCTTCGAGATCGTCGGCTAGTTCAAGGAGTGAATGATGGCCAAGGCCAAGGACGCTCGCCAATGGGCGCGTCATGCATTGCACGGCATCGGCGACTCGCTGTACACCCCGTTCGGTGGGCTCGACGGCGACGACATCGACTGGGACGCCTACCGCACACTGGTCCGGCACTGCGTGGGAACGCTGCGCCACCCGATGCTCTGGGTGACAAGCGGTGTCGCGGAGTTTTGGTCACTGACCATCGCAGAGCGAAAGAAGTTGTTGGACATCGCCATTGACGAAGCGCGTGGTATCGACCCGGACGTGATCGTTCAATCGTGCACCGCCGCGTTGTCGGCGAAAGACTGCCTGGAGCTGACGCGGCACGCCCAAGACGCCGGCGCCGACATCGTCTACATCCAGACCCCGATGATGGAATTGCATGGCGGCGAAGGGGTTCTGAACTTCTTCTCCTACATCGCCGACCGCACCGACATCGCACTGGGGATGTTCAATTCACCCAGCTCGGGATACGTGCTGTCAGCGCAAGAGGGCGCCCGCATCGTCGAGGAGATCCCCGCGGTATGCGCCACCAAAGAGGGGTCGTTCCGGCCGCATCAGAGCCGCTTCCTGCATGAGCTCGCACCGGATCTGGTGATCTGGGAATGCGATACGACGGTATACCGGGCCGGCTGGCTGAAATCGGGCATCGTCGGCCCCGGGCAGCTGGGCACCACCGGCTACCTCTTCGAGACGCCGAAGAAACGCGCCCTGTCGGAGTACTGGGACCTGGTCTGGAACGAGAAGCTGGCCGAGGCAATGGATTACGCGCAGGAGTCGGGGCTTGATCAGTTCGAGCTCGACATGCGAGGCTGGTTCACGCGTTATCCCGGACGGCCCGACTACTTCACGCACTGGGGCGGCGCATTCAAATACGCCGCATCGGTGATCGGCCTACCGATCGGGTCGTATCCCGAATCCCGGCCCCCACAAGCTAAATTGCCCGAACAGGCGCGCATCGATATCCGCGCCGCCTATCGGCGATACGGGCTCATCGGCGACTAATTCGACGACAACGAGATCGGAGGACTCGTCATGACTGACGCCAAACCGCTCAGCGGCATCCGCGTCTTGGAAGTAGCGGCGTGGACGTTCGTCCCCGCGGCCGGCGCGGTGCTGGCCGAGTGGGGAGCAGACGTCATCAAGGTTGAGCCGCGAGAGGGCGGTGATCCGCAGCGCGGCCTGGTCACCATGGGTCTCATCCCCGGCGGACCGACCGGCGTCAACTACATGATCGAAATGCCCAACCGCGGAAAGAAGTCGATCGGCATCGATTTGCTGACACCGGGTGGGCAAGAGGTCGTCCACGAACTGGCGAAGACCAGCGACGTGTTCCTCACCAGCTATCTGCCGAGCAGGCGCGAACGTTTCGGCATCGACGTCGACCAGATTCGCGCCGTCAATCCCGACATCATCTACGTCCGCGGATCCGGCTACGGCCCGCAGGGCGTCGACGCCGACAGGCCCGGCTATGACGGCGTGTCCTTCTGGTCACGCGGCGGGATCGCTGACGCGCTGACCCGTGAACTGCCTGAGCCGGTCATGCAGACCCCGGCATTCGGCGACCTGATGGGCGGGCTGACCATCGCGGGCGGGATCGCCGCCGCGTTGTACAAGCGCAAGTCGACCGGCGAGACCTCGATCGTGGACGTCTCGCTGCTCGGTCTCGCGGCGTGGGCGATGAGCCCGCAGGTCACGGCCGCGATGCTCTACGGCGGAGACCCGATCCCGACGTTCTCCCACCGCGACATGCCCAACCCGCTGGTCGGCAACTACAAGACCAAGGACGACCGCTACATCACGCTGATGATGCTGCAGGGCGACAAGTTCTACCCCGAGTTCATGACCGTCATCGGCCGCGCCGACCTGATCACCGACAAGCGCTTCGCTGACGGACACACCCGCTTCGAGAACCGCGGAGAACTCATCGACATCATGGACGAGGAATTCGCGTCGCGGACGGTCGACCAGTGGCGGGACATCCTCAAGCCCCTGTCCGGCGCATGGGCCGTCCTACAGAAACCCAGCGAGTTGCGCAACGATCCCGCCGTCGTCGCCAACGGCTACATCCCGACGGTGAACGCCATGAACGGCGCGCCGTACATCCTGCCGACCAACCCGGTGCAGTTCGACGGCCAGCACGTTGTGCCGACCGGCGCACCCGAACACGGTCAGCACACCGAAGAGATCCTGCTCGACGCCGGCATCGACTGGGACAAGATCGAGCAGTACAAGCAGGACGGATCGGTGCTGTAAGCCGACGTGGTCAGATGGTTCGGTTCTCCTCAGGGCGTTCCGCCCTGCATCGTCGCCGCTAGATCGGATGGTTCGGCTTCTCCTCAGGGCGTTCCGCCCTGCATCGTCGCCGAACTAAGCGCTGCGGCGGATACCGCGGGTCCTGCCGATCTCCCGCTTGAGCAGGAGCTCCCGCTCGGTTTCGGACAGGCCGCCCCAGATTCCGTAGGGTTCGCCGACGTCGAGCGCATGCGCCCGGCACTGCGCCAGCACCGGGCAGCGGCGGCACATCTCCTTGGCGCGACGTTCAC
This sequence comes from uncultured Actinomycetota bacterium, assembly GCA_963760095.1. GTDB lineage: Bacteria > Actinomycetota > Actinomycetes > Mycobacteriales > Mycobacteriaceae > Mycobacterium. The sequence goes on from CAVXBT010000001.1 coordinate 1,024,803, forward strand.
GCTGCAGCCGGGCCCGGCCGCGTTCGCCGTCCGGGTGGAAGAACACCGACGAATCCACTCCGCGGCAGAGTCCCTGTAATTGCCATTCCCAAATATCGGCATTGGGACCTGGTAGTTGCTCCGGTTGCGGCATTGAAGTCCCTCTCTTTACGCCCAAGATCAGGCCAGTTCGCGAACACTTACGTCGTCAACTGAGTCGAGCGGGTCGTCGGTGACTACTCGTCGGACTTAAAGGTAGGGGGCCTAGGGAAATTCCGTCAACATGCTGTAATCGTCCGAATGCCCAACGGCGGCTTGGGAATTTACTCCGAGTTCATCGATGCGGTGAGTCCGATCGGTCCAGGAGTGCATGGTTAGGCCGTGGTATGAGGAAATGTCCCTGTTCGAGGGCGGATCGCCGGATGAGCACACCGAATACGATCACCGTTGGATTTAATACCGGCGTAACTCAGAAACCATGAAGTCTTAACTGGAACCCCGACCGTGATCGATATCTCCTACGGCTCGTCCAACGAGTCGGACCTTGCTGCCGCCGCCTTCGGAGATCAGCCCGGGCGCTGGCCGTTGCCGTCTGCGGCATCACCGCGTCAGCGGTGGTTACGTGCGGTCGCGGCCGGCGGTCAGGGCCGCTATGGCAGCGCTCGCAGTGACCTTGCGACGCTGCTGCGCGCCGCATCGGCGGGTCGGCTGGCCTCGCTGGCGGGTAGCGCACAGGCGTCGTTTCTGCGACAGCTGGGCTGGCACGAGCTGGCTGGCGGCTGGGACGGTCGCGCGCTGGCGCTCGCCGGCGACGACCCCGAGGCCGCTGGCGACGCGTTGACCGGGCTGGCGGCCGACGCGCTGGGCGTCGGGCGGCTGGCCGCCGCGGCGACGCTGCTTCGACGGGCCGACCCGTTTGTGGCCGATGCGCCACACCGGCTGGCGGTCCGCCGGGCCTGGGTCGCCGCGGAGCTGGCGATGGCGGCCGGCGAGGGTGCCGTCGCGGTCCGCAACGCGGAGGCGGCCGTCGAACTGGCTGCGGACCAAGCGTCCGTGCGGCACCGCGCCAAGAGCGAGGTGGTGTTGGCCGCGGCGCTGTGCAGCGCCGGCGACGTCGACCGGGCCCGGGCCGTCGGTGCAGCGGCGTTGCAGCTCACCGGCCGATCGGGCCTGGTACCGCTGCGTTGGGCGGTGGCGTGCTTACTGGTCGACCTCGCGGATACCGGAGGCCCGACCCCGCCGACCGCGGAGTGGCGAGACATCCGCGACGAGTGTGCTCGTCTGGTGCGGGACCGGGGCGGAGCTTGGCGCTAGCTGGGACGCGACGTGCGGGGGGTCACTATTGTCGTAGTGATGTTAACCGCGCCGGGCGATACCCCGGTCCGTAACGCTGGAGATGTTGCCGTCGATGACAACGCAGGAGGGACGTCTCGACGCGGTTGTCGCTGAGGCTGTGGCGGGTGATCGGGACGCGCTTCGAGAAGTGCTGGCCACGATCCGCCCGATCGTGGTCCGATACTGCCGCGCGCGAGTCGGCACATTCGAGCGGAGCGGCCTTTCGGCCGATGATGTGGCACAGGAGGTCTGCTTGGCCGCCGTCATGGCGTTGCCGCGCTATCGCGATCGCGGACGCCCGTTCCTGGCCTTCGTGTACGGCATCGCCGCGCACAAGGTGGCTGACGCGTATCGCGCGGCGGGCCGCGATCTGTCCTATCCCACGGAGTCCATTCCGGACCACCGGTCTGCCGAACCCGACCCCGAGCAAGCGGCCATCGACGCCGACTCGGTGGCCAGGATGAGTGAATTGCTCGACGTCTTGCCCGACAAACAACGCGAGGTCCTGATCTTGCGGGTCGTGGTCGGTCTGAGCGCTGAGGAAACCGCCGAGGCCGTCGGCAGCACCGCCGGTGCGGTGCGAGTAGCCCAACACCGCGCACTGGCGCGGCTGAAATCCGCGATTGTCGAAGCGGGAAGAGATTATGTCTGAACGATTTGCCACACCATTTGATCAGCCCGATCCGGACGCGGTCGCGCGCAGCGACCGGTTCATCGACGCGTTGGCCAACAGCGAGCCGGTCGACGGCGACACGGCGCTGGCCGGGCTGCTGGGGGACTGGCGCGACGAGCTGAGAGCCCCGGCATCCGGCGGGGTCTGCCCGGAGCGGGACGCCGTGGCGGCACTGGGTCGCGGGCTGGCAGCGCGTCGTCGCGCCCGCCGCCGGGCGGCGCTGGTGGGTGCGCTGGCCGCGACCGTGCTCGGCGTCGCGGGATTTGGCGCCCTGATGGGCCAGTCCAAGCCCGGTGACGCGCTCTACGGTGTCCGTACGACGCTGTTCGGCGAGTCGGCGTCAGTGCACGATGACCGGCTCGCGGTGTCGGCCGAGACCGACCTGGACCAGGTCGAACAAATGATCGCGCTGGGCCAGTGGGATCAGGCCCAGGGCAAGCTGGCAGCGGTCGGCGACCGGGTACAGACCGTCAAGGACAGCGATCGCAAACAGAATCTGATCGAGCATATGAACCGGTTGAATGCCAAGGTGGTGAGCCGCGACCCCAACGCCACGTTGCCGCCGGCGGTCAGCACGACGATTCAACTCAACCCGTTGGGCGGCTGACAAGGATCAGTTGTCGAGGAGGCCCGGTCAGCGGCGTCCGTGGAATCCCTCGGTATCCGACGTCGCCTCGTTGAGCGAAGCGTCGGCATATCCGCGGCAATAATCCCAGGTGACGTAGGCATCAGGTTCGGGGTCATAGGCCGGCTCGTGGGGGCGCACGGTCCCGTCGACCAGCAGTTGCAGCAGGTTGGCGCGCAGCATGTCCCAGTCGTGATAGTGGTCCTGCTGACATTCGTCGCAACACACGACCAGGCCGCGAATACCCTTGTGTGCCAACAGCGCCTCGTACACCGCAAGGTCGGCCAGGTCGGCCTCGACCGCCATCCGCTCCTGGGGGTCTAGCGGTTGCCCGGGCTCGACGGCATCCAGCGCCGCCGACGGGTCACAGGGATCGTCGGCGAATGGATCGGGCGGCAAACCGGGCGGGAGGTAGTCGCGCACGGCTCCACATTACGCAGCCGGGCGGGCATCGCGCCAGCGCTGGACCCGCAGCCCAGCCGCCATGTCGCCACCTCGCGGTGCTGCCACGACGCGGCTAGCGGCGCGCATCGTCGCCGGTGCGGCCGGAGCCGATAGGATGGCATTCTCACTTCGCGTGCGTATTGGGAGGGCCCCGGCAATGTCATCTGGCTTGTCCCGTCTTGAAGGCAGCGACGACCTGATTGTGTCCTCCTACCCCCGGGTCGGTGGTTTTGCCGATGATCCGGTGCCAACCGGCGGCGACGATCCGCAGAAAATCGCAATGCTGGGCCTGACCTTCGACGACGTTCTGCTGCTGCCGGCCGCCTCCGATGTGGTGCCGGCAACCGCCAACACGTCCAGTCGGCTCACCAAGAAGATCCGGTTGAGGGTGCCGCTGGTCAGCTCGGCGATGGACACCGTCACCGAGTCGCGCATGGCGATCGCGATGGCCCGCGCCGGCGGCATCGGGGTATTGCACCGCAACCTGCCGATCTCCGAGCAGGCCGGGCAGGTCGAGACCGTGAAACGTTCCGAGGCCGGCATGGTCACCGATCCGGTCACCTGCCACCCGGACAACACGTTGGCCCAGGTCGACGCGATGTGCGCCCGATTCCGGATCTCCGGGCTTCCGGTCATCGACAACTCGGGCGCGCTGGTGGGGATCATCACCAACCGCGATATGCGCTTCGAGGTCGACCAGTCCAAGTCGGTCGCCGAGGTCATGACCAAAGCCCCGCTGATCACCGCCCAGGAAGGTGTCAGCGCGGATGCGGCGCTGGGCCTGTTGCGCCGGCACAAGATCGAAAAACTGCCCATCGTCGACGGTCACGGCCGGCTGACCGGGCTGATCACCGTCAAAGACTTCGTCAAGACCGAACAGCATCCGCTGGCGACCAAGGATAGCGACGGCCGGTTGCTGGTCGGGGCCGCCGTCGGGGTGGGTGACGATGCGTGGGTGCGGGCGATGACGCTGGCGGACGCCGGCGCCGACCTGCTGGTGGTCGACACCGCGCACGCCCACAACCGGTTGGTGCTCGACATGGTCGGCAAGCTCAAGGCCGAAGTGGGCGACCGGGTCGAGATCGTCGGCGGCAACGTCGCGACCAGGTCGGCGGCCGCCGCGCTGGTCGCGGCCGGCGCCGACGCGGTCAAAGTCGGCGTCGGTCCCGGGTCGATCTGCACCACCCGGGTAGTGGCCGGGGTGGGGGCGCCGCAGATCACCGCGATCCTGGAGGCCGTTGCGGTCTGCGGCCCGGCGGGCGTGCCGGTGATCGCCGACGGCGGTCTGCAGTACTCCGGTGACATCGCCAAGGCGCTGGCCGCGGGCGCATCGACGACGATGCTGGGCTCGCTGCTGGCCGGCACCGCCGAAGCGCCCGGTGACCTGATCTTCGTCAACGGCAAGCAGTTCAAGAGTTACCGCGGCATGGGGTCACTGGGCGCCATGCAGGGCCGGGGAGAGGCCAAGTCGTATTCGAAGGACCGCTATTTCCAAGACGACGCGCTCTCCGAGGACAAGCTGGTGCCCGAAGGCATCGAAGGGCGGGTGCCGTTCCGAGGCCCGCTGTCGTCGGTGATCCATCAGCTCACCGGTGGACTGCGCGCGGCGATGGGCTACACCGGCGCGAATACCATCGAGGCGCTGCAGCGGGCGCAATTCGTCCGGATCACAGCGGCAGGGTTGAAAGAAAGCCATCCGCACGACATCACCATGACCGCCGAAGCGCCCAACTACTACGCTCGCTGAACTGATCGAAGGACCCGCTCATGCGTGACATGGTCGAGATCGGCATGGGCCGAACGGCCCGGCGCACTTACGAACTCGCCGACATCAACATCGTGCCGTCGCGGCGCACCCGCTCCTCGCAGGACGTCACGACGGCCTGGCAGCTCGACGCGTACCGGTTCGAGATCCCCGTCGTCGCCCATCCGACCGACGCGCTGGTGTCGCCGGAATTCGCCATCGAACTCGGCCGGCTCGGCGGACTGGGAGTACTGAACGGCGAAGGGCTGATCGGCCGGCACGCGGACGTGGCCGCCAAGATCGCCCAGGTCATCGAGGCGGCCGCCAAAGAACCCGAACCGACGGCGGCCATCCGGCTGCTGCAGCAGTTGCACGCCGCGCCGCTGGATCCCGAGTTGCTGGGCGCCGCGGTGGCCCGCATCCGCGAGGCCGGGGTGACCACCGCGGTCCGGGTGAGCCCGCAGAACGCTCAGGCGCTGACGCCCGCCCTGCTGACGGCCGGGATCGACCTGCTGGTCATCCAGGGCACCATCGTCTCCGCCGAACGCGTCGCCAGCGATGGCGAACCGCTGAACCTGAAGACCTTCATCTCCGAACTCGACATTCCCGTCGTGGCAGGTGGGGTGCTCGACCACCGCACGGCGCTGCATCTGATGCGCACCGGCGCGGCCGGTGTGATCGTCGGTTACGGGTCGACCAGGGGAGTGACCACCAGCGACGAGGTACTGGGGATCAGCGTGCCGATGGCCACCGCGATCGCCGACGCCGCCGCGGCCCGGCGGGAATACCTCGACGAGACGGGCGGCCGTTACGTGCACGTGCTCGCCGACGGCGACATCCACACCTCCGGCGAGCTGGCCAAAGCCATCGCCTGCGGTGCCGACGCCGTGGTTTTGGGCACCCCGCTCGCCGAGGCGGCCGAGGCGCTGGGCGACGGATGGTTCTGGCCGGTCGCCGCCGCCCACCCGTCGCTGCCGCGGGGCGCGCTGCTGCAGATCGCGGTCGGCGAGCGGCCTTCGCTGCAGCAGGTCCTCAACGGGCCGTCCGACGATCCGTTCGGCTCGCTGAACCTCGTCGGCGGGCTGCGCCGCTCGATGGCCAAGGCCGGCTATTGCGACCTCAAGGAATTCCAGAAGGTCGGCCTGACCGTCGGAAGCTGAGACGGGCTGACCTCGATTGCTTTCTCATTACCGGCGAGTAAGTACATACTGGTTCGGTGGAACCTGACTACGACGTCTTGATCATCGGTTCGGGCTTTGGGGGCAGTATCACCGCGCTACGGCTGACCGAAAAGGGTTACCGGGTAGGCGTGCTCGAGGCCGGCCCCCGCTATGCCGACGAGGACTTCGCCAAGACCTCGTGGAACCTGCGTAAGTTCCTGTGGGCTCCCCAACTGGGCTGCTATGGCATCCAGCGCATCCACCTGCTGCAGAACTGCATGATCCTGGCCGGCGCCGGCGTCGGCGGTGGATCCCTGAACTACGCCAACACGCTGTATGTGCCGCCGGAGCCGTTCTTCAACGATCAGCAGTGGTCGCACATCACCAATTGGCGCGCCGAGTTGATGCCGCATTACCAACAGGCGCAGCGGATGCTCGGTGTGGTCGAGAACCCGACGTTCACCGACGCTGATCGCGTGCTCAAGGAGGTCGCCGACGACATGGGGTGCGGTGACACCTTCGTGCCGACTCCGGTCGGGGTGTTCTTCGGTCCGAACGGAACCAAGACGCCGGGCGAGACGGTGCCCGACCCGTTCTTCGGCGGTGCCGGCCCGGCCCGGACCGGCTGCCTGGAATGTGGGTCGTGCATGACCGGCTGTCGCTACGGCGCCAAGAACACTCTGCTGAAGAACTACCTTGGCCTGGCGGAATCGGCTGGGGCGCAGATACATCCAATGACGACAGTCACCAAGTTCGCGCAGCGGCCCGACGGGCTGTGGGAGGTGCGCACCAAGCACACCGGCCGCGTACTGCGCCGCAAGCAGCGCACGTTGACTGCTAATCATGTGGTGCTGGCCGCCGGCACGTACAACACGCAGAAGCTGCTGTTCAAGATGCGTGACACCGGCGCGTTGCCCGGCCTCTCGGATCGGCTGGGTGTTCTGACTCGCACCAACTCCGAGTCGATCGTCGGTGCCGCCACGCTGAAGGTCTCGCCGGACCTGGACTTGACCCATGGGGTCGCGATCACGTCGTCGATTCACCCGACCTCCGACACGCACGTCGAACCGGTCCGGTATGGCAAGGGTTCCAACGCGATGGGGCTGTTGCAGACCTTGATGACTGACGGGTCCGGCCCCAAGGGCACCGATGTGCCGCGCTGGAAGCAGTTGCTGGATCAAGCTGGTGAAGATCCGCGCGGCATACTTCGTATGCTCAATCCGCGTCAATGGAGCGAGCGCACGGTGATCGCACTGGTGATGCAGCATCTGGACAACTCGATCACCACGTTCACCAAACGAGGCAAGCTGGGCCGACGCCGGTATGTCAGCAAGCAGGGGCACGGCGAGCCGAACCCGACGTGGATTCCGGTCGGCAACGAAGTCACCCGTCGCATCGCCGCCAAGATCGACGGGGTAGCCGGCGGCACCTGGGGCGAGCTGTTCAACATCCCGCTGACCGCCCACTTCCTTGGCGGCGCGGTGATCGGCGACAGCGCCGAACATGGCGTGATCGACCCGTATCACCGGGTGTACGGCTACCCGACAATGTCAGTGGTAGACGGTGCGGCGATCTCGGCGAACCTCGGCGTGAACCCCTCGCTGTCGATATCAGCGCAGGCAGAGCGGGCCGCGTCGCTGTGGCCGAACAAGGGTGAAAACGATCTGCGGCCGCGGCAGGGTGAGCCCTATCGCCGGCTCGACCCGATCGCGCCGGCTCACCCGGTGGTGCCGGCCTCAGCGCCCGGGGCGCTGCACTGGTTGCGTTCCGCCGGCGACGATGCAGAGCGGAGCGATGCTGAGGAGCGGCGCGTCAAGCCCGCCGGCGACGATGCAGTGGGGGCACCCCCAGCCGCGCAGCGGCGAGGGGGACGGAGCGATGCTGAGGAGCGGCGCGTCAAGCCCGCCGGCGACGATGCAGTGGGGGCACCCCCAGCCGCGCAGCGGCGAGGGGGACGGAGCGATGCTGAGGAGCGGCGCGTCAAGCCCGCCGGCGACGATGCAGTGGGGGCACCCCCAGCCGCGCAGCGGCGAGGGGGACGGAGCGATGCTGAGGAGCGGGGCATCAGCCCAGGGCCAATCAGCTCGACGAGCTGACCGACCGGTAAGCGTGCCGTTGCAGCGGCTCGCGTCCCGGTGGTTGCTGCGGCGTGGGCAGCAGCGGTTCCCGCTTGATGAGTGTGATCGTGGTCGGTTCGCTGGTGCTGAGGTCGACGTCCTCGCCGGCGTGCCGGATGGTCAGTTCACCCCCGGGCCCGTCGCGCAGCGTGTAGGTCACCTCGTCATGGATGACGTCCACGGTCAGCCGGAAGTCGCGCCAGCGCAACCGAAACCGCAGTCGTGAGATGCCGTCGGGCAGATACGGGTTGAGGGCCAGGAGTCCCTCGTCGTCGCGCAACCCGCCGAAGCCGGCGACCAGAGCGGTCCACGCGCCGGCCAGCGACGCCATGTGCAGGCCGTCGCGGGTGTTGTGGTGCAGATCGCGCAGGTCGACCAGAGCCGCCTCATAGGTGTAGTTGTGCGCGAGCTCCAGATGCCCGACGTTCGCGCACATCACCGCTTGGGTACAGGCTGACAACGACGAATCGCGCACCGTGCGCCGCTCGTAGTAGTCGACGTTGCGCGCCTTCTGCTCGTCGCTGAATTTGTGGCTTTGCCAATGCATGGCCAACACCAGATCGGTTTGTTTGACCACCTGGGCGGAATAGAGCAACGCGTACGGCTCGTGCAGCAGCAGCGGGTAGGAGGTCTTATCGGTGAAGTCCCACTCGGCATAGGTAGTGAAGCCTTCGGACTGCGGATGCACGCCGAGCTCGTCGTCGAACGGAATGTGTGCGGCGTCAGCGGCGTCGCGCCACGCGGCGGTCTCTTCGGTGCTGACCCCCAGCTCGCGGGCGGTCTCGGAGTGCCGGGCGCACGCGTCTGCCGCGACCCGCAAGTTGTGTGCCGCCATCATGTTGGTGAACACGTTGTCCCGCACGATCGCGGTGTATTCGTCGGGACCGGTGACCCCGTCGAGGTGCCATACACCGTGGCGGTCGTGGTGTCCGAGTGAATGCCAGAGCCGGGCGGTCTCGATGAGCACCTCCAGCCCGCAGTCCTTCTCCAGCGACTCGTCGCCGGTGACAATCCGGTAGCGCTCGAAAGCCATGGCGATGTCGGCGTTGATGTGCCACGCGGCGGTGCCGGCCGGCCAGTAGGCCGAGCATTCCTGGCCGCGGATCGTTCGCCAGGGATAGCTGGCTCCCTTGAGGTCCAGCTGTTCGGCGCGCTCCCTCGCCAAATCCAAAGTCGAAGCGCGCCAACGCAATGCGTCGGCAGCTGCGTGCGGCATCGTGTAGGTCAGCACCGGCAGGACGAATCCCTCGGTGTCCCAGAAGATATGGCCGTCGTAGCCAGTGCCGGTCAGGCCCTTGCTGGCGATGCCGCGCCGTTCGGCTCGCGCACTGGCCTGTATCAGGTGGAAGAGCCCGAATCGCACCGCTTGTTGGCACACCGGGTCGCCCTCGACCTCGACATCGGCGCCGTCCCAGAAGTCGTCGAGAATCTTGCGCTGGGCGTCCACCAGACCCTGCCATCCGCTGTAGCGTGCGCTGTGCAAAGCGGCGGCGGCCTGGTCCCGCAGCGCGGGACGGGAACGCTGGCTCGACCAGCCGTACACCAGGTATTTCACGATGCGCAGCTGCTGGCCCGGCCGCAGCCCGCAGATCACGGTCGTGCGTGCCAGGTCGTCCCGCGCGTCGTTGCTGACCTCGAAACGGCCTTCTACTTCGACTTGATGGTCCATCGCCGCGGCCATCATCAGCGCGCTGGCGCGCGTTCGGTGCATCAACAGCGCACCGCATTCGGTGTCCTCGTGCTCGACGGCCTCCAGCGGCTTGTCGAGGATGGCCGCCACCCGCGGATCGCCCGACGTCACGGGCTGGTCCTCGTTGGCGACCAGCTCGGACTGCACTGTGACACGGGCGAATTGGTCCACCGCCTCGACCACGTACTCGATGGCGACGACGCTGCGCTGTGCCAGCGACACCAGCCGGGTCGAGGTCACCTTGACCTGCTTGCCGACCGGTGACTGCCAGTGCGCGTGCCGGGTCAGCGTGCCGGCCCGCAGGTCGAGCACCCGCTCGTGGCTCAACAGCGTGCCGTAGCGAACGTCGAACGGCTCGTCGTCGACGAGGAGGCGCAGAATCTTGCCGTTGGTGACGTCGACGACGGTCTGCCCGGCCTCCGGGTAGCCGTAGCCGGCCTCGGCGTAGGGCAGTGGCCGGACTTCGTAGAACGAGTTCAGATACGTGCCGGGCAGGCCGTAGGGCTCGCCTTCGTCAAGGTTGCCGCGAATTCCGATGTGCCCGTTGGACAGCGTGAACAGCGACTCCGATTGAGCCAGCACGTTGAGGTCCAGGCGGGTCTCGCGGACCTGCCATTGTTCGACCGGGAAGGTGTCATCCGAGATCATCGCGGCCTACAGTAGATCGCCGAGGTCGGTGACCACGACATCGGCCCCGTGGCTTCGTAATTCGTCCGCCTGCCCGACGCGGTCGACGCCGATGACATAGCCGAAGTTGCCGGCATGGCCGGCCTCCACTCCGGACAGGGCGTCCTCGAAGACGGCCGCCGCGGCGGGGGCGACGTTGAGCAGCTCGGCGGCGCGCAGGAATGAGTCGGGCGCCGGTTTGCCCGCGATGTGTTCTTCGCGCAGGGTCACGCCGTCGACTCGCTGCTGGACGAACCGGTCAAGGCCGGTGACCTGCAGAACCTGCCCGGTGTTGGCGCTGGAAGACACCACCGCGATGCCCAGTCCGGCCGCTTGGGCGGCCTCCAGATACCGGCGCGAGCCGTCGAACACCTTGACGCCTTCGTCGTGCAGAGTCTTCTGGAACGCGTCGTTCTTGCGGTTTCCCAGCCCGTAGATGGTGTCCGCGTCGGCCGGGTCGTCGGGGTCGCCGTCGGGCAACTCGATGTCGCGGCTGGCCAGAAACGACCGGACGCCGTCCTCGCGCTTCTTACCGTCGACGTACTCGCGGTAGTCCTTGATGGGGTCGAACGGCACGAACGGTTCGCCGGTCGTCTCGGACCGATGCGACAGGAACGCGTCGAACATGACCTTCCAGGCCTTGGTATGGACGCTCGCCGTGTCGGTCAGGACACCGTCGAGATCGAACAGGCAGGCGTGCACCGCTTCGGGTAGACCCAGCACGGCGGACCTCGCTTCCAGGGTGATTTCGGCCAGGAGGAACGTAGCCAGTTACCACCTCACCATGTCCGATGCCGGTCCGCCACGCGTTCACGCTGACCGATTGTTTTCCCACTGTTCGGCTGGGTGAACCGGCGAACAGGTGCCACTCGGGTGACACGTCGCGATCAGCGCCCGCCGAGGCAGCGGACTGCGCAGGCCGGGTCGACGGGATCACTTACTTGCCCGTCGCAGCCGGCTGACGGGAAGCCGTCAGCTTGCGACGGTTTCCACGGCTTGCAACGGCGCGCCGCTGATCACCCGGCTGCGCTGGCCGTAGACGTCGACGGGCACGTCGCCCAGGACGGTAACCCGGTGCATCAGCCGGTACTGGTCGTCGTAATCGTCGATCGCTCGGTGCTGGGTCGCCCGGTTGTCCCAGATGGCGACGTCACCGGCTGCCCAGTTCCACCGAATCGTGTTCTCCGGCATGGTTATTCGTCGCTGCAACAATTCCAGGAGAGTCTGCGACTCGTAGTTGTCCAGTCCGACGAACCCGCGCACGAAGTAACCGGCCACGAGGGTGTGTTCACCGGTCTCGGGATGCACCCGTACCACCGGATGCTCGGTGCGGACGTCGGCCTTCTCGAACCGGATTCGATGTGCTTTCTGTTCGTCTGTCTGCGCTTCTGGCGCTGCGACGTAGTCGTAGCGGTTGCTGTGCACCGCCCAGAGATTCTCGGTTAGGTGCTTGAGCGGCTCGGGTAGCGCCCGATATGCCGCCGCGGTTGAGGCCCATAGTGTCGATCCGCCATAGCTCGGCAGGGTGACGGCGCGCAGGATAGACGCGGCCGGATAGTTCGCCACGAACGTGACGTCGGTGTGCCAGCGGTTGGCCTTGCCGTAATCGGAATCGATCGGCGTGATGATCGGCGCGCCTTCCTGCTGCACCGTGGGATGGGCGATCGGCGTGCCGATGCGGGCGGCGAAGGCGTGCTGCTCGGCGTCGTCGAGGTGGTGTTGGTTGGGAAAGAAGATCACCTTGTGACGCAGCAGCGCCTGACGGATGTCGTCGATGGTGGCGGCATCGAGGTCGCCGGCCAGTCGCACGCCGTCGATGCGGGCGCCGATGCGGCCGCCCAACTGGGTCACGGTCAGTGTTGATGTCGACGGAATGGTCATTACGAACTTCCTCTCAGCTTCACTGTAGTCAGTTGACTACACTGGCATTGTCCGCAAGTGTAGACGTACGTCTACATTTGCGTCAACCCGGGTCGGTACCGACGAACCGGCGGCCGCTCGCCTCTAGACTGGGCCGGTGGAGTCAGCAACGCCCCGTCCTGTGCTGGTCGTCGATTTCGGCGCGCAATACGCCCAGTTGATCGCCCGCAGGGTGCGCGAGGCGCGGGTGTTCTCCGAGGTGATTCCGCATACCGCTTCGGTCGACGAGATCAAGGCCCGCGATCCGTTGGCGGTGGTGCTGTCCGGTGGCCCGGCCAGCGTGTACGCCGAGGGTGCGCCGCAACTCGACCCGGCGTTGTTCGACCTGGGCGTGCCGGTATTCGGTATCTGTTACGGCTTCCAGGCGATGGCGCAGGAACTCGGTGGCACCGTCGCGCACACCGGCACCAGTGAGTATGGCCGAACCGAACTGAAAGTCGTTGGCGGTGAACTGCATTCGGATCTGCCCGACACGCAACCGGTGTGGATGAGTCACGGTGACGCCGTCACCTCGGCGCCGGACGGGTTCGAGGTCGTGGCCACCAGTGCCGGCGCCCCGGTGGCCGCGTTCGAGAACCGGGCCCGACGGCTGGCCGGCGTGCAGTACCACCCCGAGGTGTTGCACAGCCCGCATGGCCAGCAGGTGCTCAGCCGGTTCTTGCATGAGTTCGCCGGTATCGCCCCGGATTGGACGCCCGCCGGCATCGCCGAGGCGCTGATCGAGCAGGTGCGCAATCAGGTTGGTGACGGCCATGCGATCTGCGGGTTGTCCGGCGGGGTGGATTCGGCGGTGGCCGCCGCCCTGTTGCAACGTGCCATCGGCGATCGGCTGACGTGTGTGTTCGTCGACCACGGCCTGCTGCGCGCCGGCGAGCGCGCGCAGGTGCAGCGTGACTTCGTCGCCGCCACCGGTGCCAACCTGGTGACTGTCGACGCGGAGGAGACCTTCCTGCAGGCGCTGTCCGGGGTGACCAATCCCGAGGGCAAGCGCAAGATCATCGGACGCCAGTTCATCCGGGCTTTTGAGGGTGCGGTTCGGGACACCTTGGAGGACAAGGACATTGAATTTCTAGTGCAGGGCACGCTGTATCCCGACGTGGTGGAATCCGGCGGCGGGACCGGCGCGGCGAATATCAAGAGCCACCACAATGTCGGCGGTCTGCCCGGTGACCTGAAGTTCAAGCTGGTCGAGCCGCTGCGGCTGCTGTTCAAAGACGAGGTGCGTGCGGTCGGCCGCGAATTGGGTCTACCGGAGGAAATCGTTGCCCGCCAGCCTTTTCCGGGGCCGGGCTTGGGGATCCGCATCGTCGGTGAAGTCACCGCGGCGCGGCTGGAGACACTGCGGCGGGCCGACTCGATCGCGCGCGAGGAGCTGACCGCGGCAGGCTTGGATTCCCAGATCTGGCAGTGCCCGGTGGTGCTGCTGGCCGACATCCGATCGGTGGGCGTGCAGGGCGACGGCCGGACGTACGGGCATCCGATCGTGTTGCGGCCGGTGTCCAGCGAGGACGCCATGACCGCCGACTGGACGCGAGTCCCCTACGAAGTGCTGGAGCGGATTTCCACCCGGATCACCAACGAGGTCGCCGAGGTCAACCGCGTGGTGCTGGATGTCACCAGCAAACCGCCCGGCACCATCGAGTGGGAGTAACTGACCGGGAAGGAAGAGTCGCGATGGCTGCTGCTGTCGACCCGTCGGTGCCGCCCGGTGGTAGCGGCTGTGCCGAGTGCGATGCCACCGGTGGTTGGTGGCTGCACCTGCGGCGGTGTGCGGCGTGCGGCCACATTGGTTGCTGCGACGATTCGCTCTCTCGACACGCGACAGCGCACTGGCGACAGACCGGACACCCGATCATCCGGTCGTTCGAGCCGGGCGAGGACTGGTTCTGGGACTACGAGACCAATGACTACTACGACGGTCCCGAACTGGCCGCGCCGGAATGCCATCCCGAGGACCAGACGGTCCCCGGTCCCCGCGGTCGAGTGCCGCGCGACTGGGCAGACCTGCTCAGCCGGAAAGACGACTGAGGCTCGCCCGACACGGGCATCTCCAGTACAAGGGCAGCGACCAGGTTAGGCGCGCTGCGGTTGACAGTCGCTCGCGGCAAGTGATAGGCATTGGCCAATTGAAAACATTATTTTCAATTGGTCGGCGAGCAAACCCTGGGCGGAGTGCAAACGTGGCTGAAGAAGCCGAAACAACGCCACAACAGGCCTGGAAGAACCCGATGGCCTGGCTGCCGCACTCGATTGCGGAGGCGGCGCTGTCGACCGGGGACGGCGAGGTTCCCGACCTCGCGGCGGCGTGGGCGCACCTGCAGGAGCGCCTGAGTGCCGCCGAGCAGCTCGTACGGTCCACACCGGTCAACAAGAACCGCCTCGACTATGCGTCGGGGATGCGCCACCTGATGGTGTTGTTGACAGTCGGCACGGACATGGCCCTGCGAGCCGATCCCGACCCGGTTCTCGCGGTCAACCGCGCCAGCATGGACGACATCGTCACGTGGGGGCTGGAATGCCCGGACTGCGTGTACCTGAATGCGAGCTTGCGGGCGGGCGAGACCTATCGACTCTTCGGCAACCGAGGCACCGCCCGATACGTCGGTCTGCAGACCATGGACGGCATCGCGGCGACCTTCAACTGTCTCGTCGACGATCTCGAGGTCGGCGCGGACGGCAGCTTCGAGGCGATCCTGTCCGCCGACGAGCACGACGGCAACTGGCTACGGCTGACGGGCGATCATCCGACCCTGACCGTACGAAACTTCCTCTACGACTGGGATACCGAGGTTCTCGCGTCACTGCGCATCGAGCGCATCGGCGACGAGGTGGCGCCTGCTGCTCGTTCTGTTGAACTCGATGCCTCGGTATCGCGGCAGCTTCAGGCGCTGGGGGACTTCGTCTACGACAATCTGAAATTCTTCCTCGACTTCGGTGCGATGCCGCCGGCCAACGGTTTCATTCCGCCGATGGACATGACCGAGATGGGAGCCGCGGCCGAAAACCGTCCTGTCATTGGACGATTCGAGCTCGATCCCGACGAGGCGCTGATCCTCGAGGTGCAACCGCCAGAGGGCGTCTATTGGAGCATCTCGCTGGGCAATCCGTGGTTGGAGACGATTCACTACGGACGCCATCAGTCCAGTCTCAACGGACATCAGGCGGTCGTCGACCCCGACGGGATCTTCCGCGCCGTCCTGTCCGCGACCGATCCGGGAGTGGCGAACTGGCTGGACACCGCGGGCCACAGCAATGGCGCAATGCTGTTGCGTTGCGTGCGGACGGAGACCGCTCCCGTACCGGACACGCGTGTCGTGAAGGTCGGCGACGTCCGGTCTGCGTTGCCTGCGCACACCACGACGACCACGCCCGACGAACGCGCGCGAGTCATCGAAGCCCGTCGCCGCGCCGTACACGAAAGGTTCTACCGGTGAGTTTTTCCGCTGACGATTTGGAAGACGGCGCGCGCGCCGCCACCGGCCTCGACGATTTCGGTTCGTCGTACTATCACGAAGGTCTCGAACAGACCGTTGCGGCGTTGAACACCGAAGCCGAACTCAACGACCTCGGCCGGGTCATGCAGCACGCGACCATCAGCAACGCCCTGATCCAGCGGCTGAAAATCGTGGAGACCTACAAACAACATCCCGAGATCGCCGACGAAGTGATCGACGGCCCGGTCGTCGTCCTCGGTCTGCCGCGCACCGGCACCACAGCCCTGAGTCAGTTGGTATCTGCTGACCCACAATTCAGGTCGTTGCGCACCTGGGAGTCGCAGGCGCCTACCCCTCCGCCGGAGGCCGCCACCCAGCACAGCGATCCGCGGATCGCGCAGGCCGCCGAAGGCATTGCGATGATCTCGCAGATGTTTCCCGACTTCCAGGCGATGGTCAGTTCCGAGCCGGAGGCCGCGACCGAATGCCAGGATCTGATGGGCATGAGCTTTCGCACCTTTCACTTCGACGGCGTAGTCCGCGTCCCCGGCTACGTGGAGTGGTTGCTGCACAGCGATATGCGCGAGACGTACGCCTTTCATCGGGATGTGCTGAAACTGCTGCAGTGGCACTGCAAGCCGAACCTGTGGCACCTGCGCACCCCAGTGCACATGTTCGCGCTCGACGCGTTCGTCGAGGCGTACCCGAATGCGAAATTCCTTTGGAGCCATCGCGATCCGGCAAAGGTCCTGGGGTCGGTCTGCAGCCTCATCGCCTACGTCCGCAGCTGGAGCAGCGATCGACGGGATCCTGAGGAACTCGGTGCCGAACAGCTGGCGTGGTGGGCCGAAGGCATGCGACGAGCAATGGACTTCCGCACCAAGTTCGGCGACGACCGGTTCGTCGATGTGTCTTTCGCCGCCCTGCAAACCGATCCGATCGACACGATCGCCGACAGCTACGAAAAGCTGGGCCTCGGCTTCACCGACTCGGCGCGGGCAAAGGTGCAGCAGTGGGCAGACGAGCACAGGCCTGGTCACCGGGGCACCCACAGCTACGAACTCGCTGACTACGGGCTGACCCCGGAACAGGTGCACGAGGCGTTTGGTGACTACATCGCCACCTACGATGCGTCCGCCTGATCGGGCCGGTGGGCGCAAGAAGCTCGAGCCCGATCCGCAGACACATGCGGTGATCCTTTCCGCCGCAGCAGAAGTCGTTCGGGCCGAAGGAGTTCAGGCGCTGTCCATCGCTCAGCTGCTCACCAGAACGCGGTTGAGCACCCGGGCCTTCTACCGCCACTTCGACTCGAAGGATCAGCTGGTTGCGGCGGTCTTCCTGGAGATGGCACGCGCCGAGGTGCTGCGCCTGGAGCAGCGGATGTCGAAATCTGAGCCGGTTCGTGCGGTGGCAGCCTGGATCGACGGACGGCTGGACCTCGCCTTGAATCAGCAGATCCGCGCCGATCTACGCCAGATGTCGCTCGAGGCGCAGAATCAGATGTTCGCCGCGCCCGAACTCGTCGCCCCCGCCTATCGAGAAGTCCTGCGCCCGCTCGTCGAACAACTCACACGTGGAAGGGATCTGGGATTATTCGGCGAGATCGATCCCGAGGGTGAGGCGCTGTCCATTCAGGGTGTCGTGTGGGCCAATGTCGAACGGCATTGGGCGACGGCCCATCGTCAGGCCAGCGAAATCCGTGAGCGCGTGCAGCGTTTCTGCTTGCAGGGTCTCGGCGTCGCTCCCGATGTGATCGCGGCCGTACTCACCGAGGCGCCGCTGAATCGACTTGGCCAGGGGAGTAGTCGATGACGGGGATCGAGTCGCCGTACACGTCGAGGGTATGCAGGAAGCGGTGCAGTCCCATCGTTGTGGCGCAGGTGAAACCGAGTTCGACGATCTGCGCGGCAGTGAAATGCTCGCCCAGCCTTCGGTAGAAATCGTCGTCGATGGAGTGGTGATCGCCGGACAGCCGGTCGAGAAATTCGACGGCCATCTGCTCCTGCGGTGTCAAAGAGTCGCGCTCGGGCGCGAGCAGACACACGACGTCTTCGTCGGTGATCGAGTCGTGCTTACGTGATTGACTGCAAGGCTCGCACTCGCCCAGCTGGGCGCTGCGGATGCGCAACAGCTCCAGTATCCGGCCACCGAGCAGAGTGTCGGCGCCCAGGTGCGTCCTGGCCATGTCCACCTGCGCGAGTTGGGCACTGCGGTAAGCGAAGATCTGCAACGGCACCGGTGTGGCGTAAAGACCCGCTTTAACACCTGCTTCCACGATGTGTCGTGAATGTGTGCTCAGCTGATCCATCGGGATCGGTGCGATGCGTGGCATTAGCTCGGCCTCCTTCGATGGTGTCGACCCGCTGCGCCCGGCGCTTGCGCCGCGCTTGCGATCGCCACGGGTTCGATGGTGTCGACCCGCTGCGCCCGGCGCTTGCGCCGCGCTTGCGATCGCCACGGGTTCGATGGTGTCGACCCGCTGCGCCCGGCGCTTGCGCCGCGCTTGCGATCGCCACGGGTTCGATGGTGTCGACCCGCGCCACTAAGTCGGTCCGAGTGCGTAGGCGCCAGTTTCCGGATGGTGGTACCAGCCGCTGGCGGCTTGGGTGCCGCCGTCGACGTGGATCGTCTGTCCGGTGATGTAGCTGGACATGTCGGACGCGAGAAACACTGCTGCGCCGGCCATCTCGTCCACATGACCCGCGCGTCCCATCGGAATCGTGAGGCCGAACCGCTCTTCGGAACCCGGGGGTGCAATTTGCATGATCCCTTCCGTCAAGGTGATGTCGGGGGCCAGGGCGTTGACCCGGATGCCATGTGGTGCAAGTTCGAGGGCTGCCGTCTTGGTGTAGTTGATAACCCCTGCTTTGGCTGCCGCATACGTCGCGTAACCCGGTGCGGCACGGACGCCTTCGATCGACGTCACGCTGATGATGCTGCCCGTCAACTTCTGCTCGACGATGCTCCGGGCCACCCGTTGGGTGCACAGGTAGACGTGGCGCAGATTGGACTTGTACAGCGCGTCCCAACCGTTCTCACTGGTGTCGAGGATCCCGGACCAGAAGACCCCTCCGGCGTTGTTCACCAGGATCGTGACCGGTCCGAGTTCGGCTGTGGTCTGCGCGAGTGCGGCGTCAACCGCGGCACTGTCCCGGACATCGGTTGGGATGCCCAGCGCGCCGATCTCATCGGCAGCCGACGCGCACGACGCGGGATCGCGTTCCCAGATCGACACCTTTGCGCCGAATGCCTTCAAGCCGGCGGCGATGCCGCGGCCGATGCCGGCACCCCCGCCGGTGACGACGGCGACGCGGTCGGTCAAAAGGATGCTTGCCGGATCGAGCGACATGGACTAAGCATAGAATATCAGCAGCTAGAACATTACGATATTTACTGGATTTGTTCTTTCTGTAAGCAGAAAGGGGTTCGGCCATGGTCAGTACCATCTTCGTGACTGGCGCCACCGGCCAGACCGGCGGCAATGTCTGCGAACAGCTGATCGAGCGCGGCGACCACGTCCGCGCGCTCGTCCGCAACCCGGACGAGGCCGCGGAGCTGGCTGAGATCGGCGTCGAATTGGTCAGGGGCGACATCAGCGATGCCGGCGATGTGCTTCGCGCGGCCAAGGATGCCGAGGCGGCTGTCCACTGTGCGGCGTTGCTGGGCGGAGCAAGCCAGGACCTCGCAGACTTCAAGGCCGTCAACACGGTCGGCACCACCAACGTTCTCGACGCGGCGAAGAGCCACGGCATGCGTCGGGTCGTCGCACTGAGCACTGCCACGTTCTTCAATCTGAGCACCGACCGCGACTTCGAAGAGGCCCCGCTACTCGAGAACCCACCGGACGACCCTTATACGGTCACCAAGCTCGCCGCCTTCCGCGAAGCTCACAAACGTGCCGCCGCGGGCGAGGACGTGCTGACCTGCCACCCCGGCGCGATCTTTGGTCCCGGCCTGGTGGCGGCGAGGGCCTTGCATCGCACCAGCTTCAACCGGGTGCTGTTGGCCGGCATGCGCGGAAAAATCAAGCGCTATCTTGCCTTCCCCGTGACATGGGTGGCCGGCAAGGACGTCGCGAAGGGTTCGATCGCGGCACTGGACAGCGGGGTGGCCGGTGAGCGTTACCTATTGATCGGACAGCCGCAGGCGAATATCACCACCGCTGCCGGTATCAACCGCGCCTGCGAAATCGCCGGAATCGACCACCGTGTCGAAGATCTCGATTATCGGTCCGATCCGGAGGCGTTGACCGCCGAGTTCGGGCCCACCTTGATGGCCATCGCCGAGGCCGCAGCCAGGGACGTTCGCAAGCCCAGATCGAACGATAACCTCACCACCAGGCGCCTGGGCTACGATCCGATGTCGTTCGATGACGGACTGCGCCTGCTGATCCCATGGCTGCGCGAACTCGGCCGCCTCGATCCGGTGGCCGCCTGAATTCGTTCTGGAATCTAGGAGTTACCGTCGTGCCGATTGCTGAACCGCGCCAATCCCGCTCTGATTACGGCGATCTGGCGGATCGGATACTCGATGCAGCCGGACGGCTGGTGCTGAGTGTGGGCGCCCGGAAGTTGTCGTTGTCTGACGTGGCAACTCTGGCCGGGGTGTCACGGCCGACGATCTATCGCTACTTTGTGTCCAAAGAAGACCTCATCGAGGCGCTGGGGGCGCAGGTACGACGTCGTTTCGACGCGGCAATGGAACGGGCAATGAGCGGGGTTACCGGCCTCGCACGATGGGAAGCCGCGGTCGATGTGGTAGTGACTTTCTTGGAGGACCACCCGCCCGGGCGGCAACTCGACCTGGATCCGCACTTCGCGTATGAACAGATGGCCCGGGCATTGCCGATGATCACCGAAAGGTTGACGGTGGTCTTACAGCAGTGCGCCCGTGAAGGCGGCTTCGACGCCGCGGCGGGCGCCCGAGACCTCGCTGGCGCAATCGCGCGAGTCGCATTCAGCCACTACATATTCCCAGACGCTGACCCTGCGGTGGGGCGCAGGCAGATCCGTGCTGCGGCCGGTCTGCTTGACGGTCGATCCAGGCTGTCCGGTTCAGAATTGAAGCCCAGGAGGACGCGTTGACCACTTCCAAAGTTGTCTTTGATCCGTTTTCAAACGAGTTCTTCAACTCCCCGTACGCCACCTACCGGCGGATGCGCGACGAGGAGCCGGTCTATTACAGCGAGAATTACGATTTCTATGCGCTGACCCGGCACGCCGATGTCGTGGCAGCCATTAAAGACTCCGAAACCTTCTCGTCGTCGCGCGGAGTCGATCTCGAGATGGTGCAGTCCGGTAATCCTGTGCCGCCGTTGATCATCATGATGGATCCGCCCGAGCACCGCCGGATGCGCAACCTGGTGAACAAGGTGTTCACCCCACGCTCCATCGAGCGTCAACGACAGCTGGTCGTCGAACAGATCGATCGATTTCTCGCCGGAGCAAATCCCGACGAGTTCGATGTCGTGCAAGATTTTTCGGCGTTGTTCCCCGTGGAAGTGATCACCCGGATGCTCGGCGTCCCTGCGGAGCTCCGTCAGAAGGTCCGGCTGCTGTTGGACAAGGCGCTCGAGCGGGAGTACGGCAACGTCGCGACGCCCGAGGAAGGTATTCAGGCGGGTATCGAGACCGGACTTATCTACTACAACATCGTTCAGGAGCGGCGTGCAGATCCGCAGGACGACATGATCAGCGATCTGATCGCCGTCGAAGTCGAGCGCGGCGGCGTGGCGACCAAACTCGACGACATCGAGATCGCCGGCTTTGCATCGATGTTGGGCGGGGCCGGCGCCGAGACGGTGACCAAGCTGCTGGGCAATGCGGTGGTCACTTTCGCCGAGCATCCTGATCAATGGCAGATGTTGGTCGACGATCGCAGCCGGATTCCCGCCGCGGTGGAGGAGTTGCTGCGGTGGGAGGCGCCCGCCCAGTACCTGGTGCGATACAGCATGAAAGACGTTGAGCTGCATGGTACTACGATTCCTGCCGGTAACCCGGTTCTACTGTGTTTGGGTTCGGCGAACAGGGACGAGCGGGCGTTCACCGATGCAGATACCTTCGACATCAACCGGGACCGCAGCCAGGTGCAGAACCTGGGGTTGGGTTATGGGGTGCACAGCTGCTTGGGTGCCGCGCTGGCCCGAATGGAGAGCACAGTCGCTTTGGACAAGCTGCTGGATCACATGCCGCGCTTCGCAGTCGTGCAGGAGGGACTCAAGCGGGTGGCCATGACCAATGTCATCGGCTGGAGCAACGTGCCGGTGCGCGTGTTGGGCTGAGTCGCCGCTGGCGGGCCTGTTCGTCGACGTCTCCAGCCTGCTTCCGTGAGTTAGCTGGACACCCCTGCCGCAGCGGCCGGGGCAGGGGTCCGCTTGACGGTTGTCGGTGGGTGGGTGTTGACTGATTTCATCGAACATATATTCGAACACCAGTGGTAACACCCGTACCGTAGGAGGTGGTGATGACGGCGATCCTTGCCTCCGATCAGCCTCATCACGACCGTGCTGAGCAGCTAAAACAGTTGCGACGACAGATGGCGGCGGTATCCGGGAAGGTCGGTTCTCATCGGCGCGGCCACGTCCACATTCCTGCCACCGTGGATGACCTGCTACCGGATGCGGAGACCAGGCTTCCGGTTCCGCAGTTGCTGGCCGATGTGTTGCCCGACGCGTTGCCACGGGGAACGGTTGCGGTGCTGTCGGGCGCCCGGTCACTGCCGCTGAGCATGGTGGCCACCGTGACGGCAGCGGGCGGGAACGCGGCCATTGTCGGCCAGCCGGATATCGGCCTGCTTGCCGCCGCGGAAATGGGAGCCGATCTGAGCCGGCTTGCCGTCGTCCCGGATCCCGGTGCAGACCCGGTGGAGGTTGCTGCGGTGCTCATGGACGGGATGGATCTGATCGTGCTGGCTCTGGGAGGGCGCTCGGTGCCACTGACCCGCGCCCGGGCCGTGGTGGCCCGTGCTCACCAGAAAGGCTGCACGCTGCTGGTCACCGATGGCGACTGGCAGGGTGCGTCGCTACGACTGAAAGCCCGGGTCTGCGGTTATGAGACCACGGCGGACATGCCGGGTTTCGGACGGATCAGCAAGGTGCGGCTCGAGGTGTGCGCGGTGGGGCGGACGATCGGGCGGGCGCGGACGGGATAGTCAGGTGGCCTCCCGAGTATTGGCGATTTGGTGTATGGACTGGCCTGCGGTTGCCGCGGCGGCGGCCGCGACCGTGCCCGCGACGGCCCCGGTCGCCGTCACGCTGGCCAACCGGGTGATCGCCTGCTCATCGGCTGCCCGTTTGGCAGGGGTACGGCGAGGGCTGCGACGACGCGAGGCGTCGGCCCGGTGTCCGCACCTGCACGTGGTGGCTGCCGACTCCGACCGCGACGCTCGTTTCTTCGAAGGGGTTATCGCGGCGGTGGACGACGTGGTGCCCCGCGCCGAGGTACTGCGTCCTGGCCTGATGGTGTTGCCGGTGCGTGGGGCGGCCCGTTTTTTCGGGTCCGAGCAGCAGGCCGCCGAGCGGCTGACCGATGCGGTGGCCGCAGCCGGCGCCGAGTGTCAGGTCGGGGTGGCCGATCAGCTGTCCACCGCGGTCTTCGCCGCCCGGGCAGGCCGTGTCGTGTCGCCCGGAGAAGATGCACGGTTTCTGTCGGCGCTGTCGATCCGGCAACTCGCCACCGAGCCCAGCCTGTCAGGTCCTGGGCGGGCCGATCTGGCGGATCTGCTGTGGCGGATGGGGATTCGCACCATCGGGCAGTTCGCCGCGCTGTCGCGCACCGACGTGGCTTCTCGGTTCGGGGCCGACGCGGTGTGTGCGCACCGGTTCGCCCGCGGTGAGCCCGAACGCGGACCGTCCGGGCGCGAGGTGCCCGCCGAACTCGACGCCGTGCTGCACTGTGATCCACCGATCGACCGGGTTGACGCTGCGGCATTCGCCGGGCGCTCGTTGGCCAGCGCGTTGCATCAGACGTTGATCGCTGCCGGGGTGGGATGCACCCGGCTGGCTGTCCACGCCATCACCGCCAATGGTGAAGAGCTGAAGCGGGTTTGGCGATGCGCCGAGCCGTTGACCGAGGATGCCACCGCCGACCGGGTGCGCTGGCAGTTGGACGGCTGGTTGAACACCCGGATTGTCGTGGACCGACCTACCGCGCCGGTCGTGCAGCTGCGACTGCAGCCGGTAGAGGTGGTGTCGGCGGGGGCATTGCAGTTACCGCTGTGGGGCGGCCTCGGCGAAGAAGACAGGATGCGGGCCCGTCGGGCGCTGGTACGGGTGCAGGGTCTGCTCGGCCCGGAGGCGGTGCAGGTGCCGGTGCTGTCCGGCGGTCGAGGGCCGGCCGAGCGCATCACGTTGACGCCGCTGGGCGACGAGTCGGTGCCGCGCGCCGACCCGGGTCAACCCTGGCCCGGTCAACTGCCGGAGCCGTCGCCGACGGTGCTGCTCGATGATCCGGTGGAGTTGCTTGATGCTCAAGGTAACTCGATTCGTGTGACCAGCCGGGGGCTGTTCTCCGCCGACCCGGCACGGCTGACCTCTCGTGACCGCGCCGACCGGCTGCGCTGGTGGGCCGGACCTTGGCCGGTCGACGAACGCTGGTGGGATCCGGAGCGGGCGGGAGGCCGGACCGCCCGTGCCCAGGTGCTGTTGGAAGGTGAGCGGGAGTCTGATCCCGGTACCGCGCTGCTGCTGTGCTACCGCCAGCGGAGGTGGTATCTGGAGGGAATCTACGAGTAAGAGCCCGTTGCGCGGATTCAGCCCAACCGGGAAGCGAAAGGCCCCACCGCATCGATGAACCGGTCGAAGAACGCCATCGGGTCCACGTCAACACCGATCAGCGCGTTGGGCTTTCGACCCCAGCGTCCCGACCAGTCGGTGACCGTCATGCCGCGGGTCAGGGCGCCCGTCATTTCGACGTCCACCGTCGCCTGCCGGGTGGTGACAAGCTGCGGGTCCAGCGCGACCACCGCGGCCAACGGGTCGTGCAGGTGCGCTTGATAACCGTGGCCCAAGCCGTGGTAGGACTCCAGGTAGAACCGCGTCGCGTCCTCGATCACCCGAATCAACGGGTTCGACGCCGCCGACCGAGTGCCCCGCTCGTCGTCGACGCTCAGCGCGGTCGTCGTCGAGTCCGCAGCGGCCGCCAACCTGACCAGAATGTCCGGTGTGATCGAGATCTTCCGGGTTAGATTGAGGCCGCACAGGATCGGAAGCTGTTGCGGTACAGCATCTTCTGCTGCGCTGGGCGACCAGGCAGCGAAAACTTCGGCGGCCGCCTCGGGGTCCACGGCGATGTTCCACTCCGCCACCGGGTTGGTGTTGCCGCGGTAGTCGTACGCGCCACCCATGATCACCAATCGGCGCAGCAGCGTCGGCAGCGCGGGTTCCTGACGCAGCGCCAGAGCCAGGTTGGTCAGCGGCCCGGTGGCCAGCCCGATCAGCTCTCCCGGATGCTGGTGTGCCGCCTCGACCCACGCCGACGCGGCGTCATCACCGCAGAGTTGCCGATCGGTCGGCGGCAACTCGGCGTAGCCTAAGCCCCGCGGTCCATGGACTGCACTGTCGGCGAGTGCGGGAGAATTCAACGGATGGTCGGCGCCTTTGGACACCGGAACGCCGTCGACGCGACACAGCTCAAGCAGGCCGAGGTTGTTCTCGCAGACTTGGTCCACCCCAACGTTTCCCCCCGTCGAGGCGATACCGACCAGTTCGGCGTCCGGAGTGGCCAGCAGGTAAATCAACGCGATGGCATCGTCTACGCCGGTGTCGACGTCGGCGAAAACGGGTGCGGCGGCCACCGCGGCAACGATACCGGGACGTGTTACCAGTGCACGCCCGGCACTAACCGTGCCACGGCTTTGACGGGTCCCGGAACCCGCATGCGAGCAACGGCAGCACGGGCCGGGCGCTTCGGCCGACGTGACGACCGCTGTTCCACAGCGGGTTTCGGAGTTGCCGCCTCGCCGCGTGCCGCCGCCGAATCTGGATAGCCGAGGTAGAGCTGATGCAGGATGCGTCGCGACAGCTTGGGGGTGAAGTAGTTTCCGGCCTCGGCGAGGGTGCCCACCGGAGTGTCGATGCGTGCGGGCTTGTCGACCAGGCCACGCACCACCATCGCCGCCGCATGCTCGGCCGTGATCGCCGGGATCGGGTTGAGCCGGCGCGACGGCGCGATCATCGGTGTCGCCACCAACGGCATGTGGATGTTGGTGAACGTGATGTGGTCGGACAGTGTTTCGGTGGCCACCACTTCAGAGAACGCGTCCAGTGCGGCCTTGGTCGGCAGGTACGAGCTGTACTTGGGGCTGCGGGCCTGCACTCCGGCGCTGGACACGTTGACGACGTGGCCGAACCGGCGCTCACGCCAATGCGGTAGCAAGGCCAGCACCATTCGCACCGCGCCGAAGTAGTTGACCGCCATCACGCGCTCGTAGTCGTGCAGCCGGTCGGTCGAGTTGACCACCGATCGGCGGATCGACCGGCCGGCGTTGTTCACCAGGTAGTCGACGTGATCGAAACGGCCCAGGATGTCTTTGACGGTGTGCTCCACCGATCCGGAGTCTGTGACATCGCAGGTGAAGGCATAGGCCTGACCGCCGTTCGTGCGAATCTCTGCAACCAGGTCGTCGAGCGCATCGCCGCTGCGGGCGAGCGCGAAAACCGTTGCACCGCGCTCAGCGACCGCGATGGCCGATGCCCGGCCGATGCCGCTGGACGCGCCCGTGATGATCACGTGCCGCCCGACCAGCGGTCCGTCCGGGTCGTCACGGCGGGCTCGGTCGGGATCCAGGTGCTCGGCCCAGTACCGCCACAACACCGGCGCATAGTTGCCGAACTCGGGCACCGCAATTCCTGTGCCGCGCAATGCGTTCTGGGTCTGATCGGAGATGAACTCCGACGCCAGGTCGACCACGTCGAGGACCTCGCCGGGAATGCCGAGTTGGGTGGCAACCATGTTGCGCCACACCTTGGCTCGCCCGCGCACTTTGAGCACCGGTGCTGCCACCGACCGGGGGAGCGACCCGCGCAGCGGCGGCAGACCGGCCGCGGCGGCGATCCCGCGGTAGATGCCGCGCAGCCCAATGGTTTTCGGCGCGGTCAGGTGGAATGTCTGGCCGTCGCGGCCGTCGGCGTGCAGCAATGCGACCAGCGCGTCGGCGACGTAGTCGACCGGAACGATGTTGGTGCGCCCGGTGTCGGGCAACATGATCGGAGTCAACCGGGGCAGCACGGCCAGCTTGGCCAGTACACCGAAGAAGTAGTACGGCCCGTCGATCTTGTCCATCTCACCGGTGCGCGAATCGCCGACCACCACCGCCGGCCGGTAGATCCGGTACCGCAGCCCCGGTGTTGACCGCACTAGCAATTCGGCTTCGAATTTCGTCTGGTGATATGGCGTCGGCAATTGTTGGCCGATGTCGAAATCGTCTTCGGTGTATTCGCCGTGGAAATCTCCGGCCACCGCGATCGACGAGACGTGGTGCAGTGTCGCGTCGAGCCGGCTCGCCAGCTCGATGACGGCACGGGTGCCTTCGACGTTAGCCGCACGTTGCTCGGGCTCGGCGGCGGTGATGTCGTAGATCGCCGCACAGTGCACGACGTGGCCGACATCCGGGCCCAGATCGGCGACGGCCTGGTCGGTCAACCCGAGGCCCGGCTCGGTCAGCTCGCCCACCAGCGGTTTTGCTCGTTCACCCCACTCGTCGGCGAGCTGTTCGAAGCGACCCAGCGACGCGCGGCGAACCAGGACCCACACCTCGGCGTCCGGTCGGGTGCCCAGCAGACGGGACACCACGCGGCGTCCAATAAACCCGGTACCGCCGGTAACGACATAGCGCATGCAACACATCGTGCGCTCGGCAGGTCCGCACGTCAACGTAGTGTGACGCGATCGTCGGCGGACTTCAGCCCGACGTCACCGTGGATTCTTCTGGGTCATCCCACAGCAGCAGCTGACGAACCGCGGGTCGTGACCCGTAAGGCTGCAGCATCCGGCTGGCGGGGCGTGGGCGCACCCGTTGCGGCCACCAGAACCAGCGCCCGAGCAGGGTGGCGATGGACGGCGTCATGAACGACCGCACGATCAGTGTGTCGAAGAGCAGGCCCAGGCCGATGGTGGTGCCGATCTGGCCGAGAACCTGCAAACCGCTGAACACGAACCCGCACATGGTCACCGCGAACACGAGACCGGCGGCGGTCACCACCGAACCGGATCCCGCCATCGCTCGAATGATGCCGGTATTCAGCCCCGCGTGGATTTCTTCTTTGAACCGGGATATCAGCAGCAGGTTATAGTCGGATCCGACGGCCAGGAGCAGGATGACGGCCAAAGCCAGTACGACCCAATACAATTCGATGCCGAGAATGTACTGCCAGAGCAGCACCGAGAGTCCGAACGAGGCGCCCAACGACACCGCCACAGTTCCCACGATCACGATGGCGGCGACCAGACTTCGGGTGATGATCATCATGATCAACAAGATCAGGCTCAGCGAAGCGATCGCGACAATCAGCAGGTCGTAACTCTCCATGTCCGCGATGTCTTTATAGGTCGACGCGGTGCCACCGAGATAAAAGCTGGCGCCCGCAAGAGGGGTGTTCTTTACGGCCTCATGCGCGGCGAGCCTGATCGGTTCGACGCGGGAGATGGCTGCGGGCTCTGCCGGGTCGCCTTCGTGAGTGATGATCATGCGAGCCGCTTTGCCGTCGGGTGAAACAAACAGTTTCAAGCCGCGCTGGAAATCAGGATTGCTGAACACCTCGGGTGGCAAATAGAACAGATCGTCGTTCTTGGCTTTGTCGAAAGCCTGGCCCAGCGCAGCCGGATTGTCGTTGGCGACGGTCGACTGCTTGTCGATCCCGGAGTTGGTGGCGTAGTTCTTCAGCACCAGCTCCTGATTAATCTCCTGGCTGGCGATCTGGGGCGGGATCAGCCCCACCAGTTGCGGCTGGATCGCGTCAAGCTTGTCCAGGCTTGCGGTGAGGTCTTCGAATTTCTCAGTGAGCTGGTCAATGCTGTCCAGTGCTTCGAAGGTGTTCCTCAAGGCGAAGCACACGGGGATGTCGTAGCAGTGCTTTTCCCAGTACAGATAGCTGTGTATCGGCCTGAAGAAGTCGTCGAAGTTCGCGAGCTTGTCGCGAACCTCGGAAATGATCGCCAGGGTCTCGTGAAATTTCTTGGTCTCATCGTGAGTGGCGCCGGCGAGTTGCTGCTGCAGGGCATATTGCTGCTGCAAGATGCCGATCGTTTTCGTGAGTTCGTCGGACTGCCTTAACAAGTCTCGCGCGCGGTCCATCTGGTACTTGAGGTTCTGCACCTGTCCGACGCTTTGCTGGCTGATCTGAAAAGCGATCGAACTGTGGTCCAGCGGGGCTCCCAATGGCCGGGTGATGGACTGCACTTGGGCGACACCGGGTATGTGGACGACGCCTTTGGCCACCTTGTCGAGAACGAGCATGTCGGCCGGATTGCGCAGGTCGTGGTCGGCCTCGATCATCAACAGCTCGGGCTCCAACCGCGCGCGGGAAAAGTGCCGCTCCGCGGCGGTGAACCCGACATTGGCCGCCGCGGTGGTCGGGATATAGGGACGCGTGTCGTAGCTGGTCTTGTAGCCGGGCAGGGCAAGCAAACCGATGAGCGCGACGGCGGTCGCCACCACGAGAATGGGCGCGGGCCAGCGGACGATGGCGGTGCCAATTCGCCGCCAGCCTCGGGTCTGCATCACCCGCTTGGGATCGAAGAGACCGAAATGACTGGCGATGGCCAGCACTGCCGGACCCAGCGTGAGCGACGCCGCCAGCGCCACCAGGATCCCGATCGCAGCCGGCGGGCCCAAGCTTTGAAAGTAGGGCAGCCGGGTGAAACTGAGGCAAGCGACCGCACTGGCGACCGTCAGGCCCGAGCCCAGGACGACATGAGCGGTGCCGCGGTACATCGAATAGAAGGCGGGTTCCCGCTCTTCGCCGGCGGTGCGCGCCTCTTGGTAGCGGCCGACGAAAAATATCGCGTAATCCGTTCCGGCGGCGATCACCAACAACGTCAGCAAGTTAGTCGCGTACGTCGACAGTCCCAGGATTCCGGCATTCCCCAAGAACGCAACGAATCCCCGTGCTGCTGCCATTTCGATAAGGACCGTGGCAAGAACCAAGAGCGTAGTGGCGAACGATCGATAGACGAAAAACAACATCACCCCGATCACCGCGACGGTCAGCGCGGTGACTTTCTTGGAGCCTTTGCTGCCCTCGGTGAACTGATCGGCGATGAGCGGGGCCGCCCCGGTGAGGTACGCCTTGACGCCTTTCGGCGGCTGCATGTGGTCCACCGTGGCGCGCACCGCGTCGACGGACTCGTTGGCTGCCGCCTCGCCCTGGGCTCCGGCAAGGAAAAGCTGAACGTACGCGGCCTTGCCGTCGCTGCTCTGCGAGCCGGCCGCGGTCAGCGTGTCTCCCCAGAAGTCCTGAACGTGCTGGACGTGCTGCTTGTCTTGTTCGAGCTTGTGGATCAATGCGTCATAGAACCGGTGGGCGTCGGCGCCGAGCGGCTTGTCGCCCTCGAGGACGATCATGGCCGAACTGTCGGTGTCGAACTCATGGAACACCTTGCCGATGTGTTTGAACGCCTGATACGACGGCGCCTCGGGGGAGCTGAGGCCGACGTTGTGCTGCCGCCCGACCTCTTCTAGTTGCGGCACAAAGATATTCGGTATGGCGGCCAGGGCGATCCAGAACAAGAGGATCGGCACGGCAAGCCGGTGGATGGTGTGTGCAACGGCGGGCCGACGACTGCTGTGATTGCTCATCCGGACTTGTCCAGGCAGAAGGTGTAGGCGTTCAATTCGTTGACGGTCCTTTCGTCTTTGACGACGCCGTTGACGACGATCCGGCAGCCCAAGGTGTTTCCATTGCCTTGAGCCACCAAGTTGGCGATGACCGCGGGATCTGTGGTCGTGATCGTGTACGACCATGGCAGCGGTACGTTGTCGACCCGCTGTGGCGCGGCGTGGACGTCTTGGTAGTTGATGGTCGCCGTCGCCCCCGGCGCGCCGAAGACCTCGTAGACCACGCTTTTGGGGTTGAAGGGGACGATCTCGTTCGAGACTCCGCTGTCAGACGATGAGTTCCGGTGAGAGCCGAAGGCGCCGTGCAGTCGATAGACGGCGAACCCGGCCAGCGTGACCACCACGACGGCGATCAGCACCATCCACCGCCGCCTGATCAGGCTGGTAACTGAAAAGCCCTTCACCCGTTAGCCTTTCGGGTGAGGCTGGGGATGATGACGTCGTCGACGAGAGCCTGCACGGTGTGCTCGGTGGGGGGCCGGTTGGGCATGATGGATCGGAAAATCAGGTAGCCGGGCAACAGGTCCCACAGCTCGTCGCTGATGACGGCGTGATCGATCTCTCCGCGGTCGGCCGCCTGGTGCAGGACGTCGTGGATCAGGGCTTTCCGTTGATCGAGGAACTGCTGCTGCAGGGCATCGCTCAGCGCGGGGTGGCGGGACACCTCGACGAGGACGGCGCGAATGGTGCCGGCTTGCTGGTGTGCCTGCTGGCAGATCACCTCTCCCAGGCGCAGCAAATCGCTTCGGAGCGTGCCGGTCTCGGGGGCGACCGCGACCTGGCGGCAACTCTCGATGAATGCGGCCAATACCAGTTCGGCCTTTGACGGCCAGCGCCGGTACACGGTTGCCTTGCTGGCACGAGCGGTGGCCGCCACGGCGTCCACTGTCAACCGGTCATACCCGTGTTCTTGCAGCAGCCGCAGGGTCACCTCGAGCAACTCGGTTTCTCGTGGCGACCAGGGTGAGGACTCCGCGCCGCGATGGGCAGTCTCGGTCACAGTGCCTAACCCTAGAACCGGATAAGCAGTACTGTCCAGTACCGTACCGTTAGGCTGGGTCCGCTTCGGTCAGTAGCTGAAGTCGCGAATGCCGTCCCAGTCCACCAACGTCCACCCCGCCGCCGGGCTGCCGGTGATCACCACCCGGCCGAGGTTGGGTAGACGGTGGCTGGTGGCCAGGCTGTCCTTGGGGTTTTTGACGTTCATCAACGTCCAATACATGATCGACTCAGCGTGCGAGAACGCCACCGGTCTGCTGTTGCCGCTGTCGTATATCTTCTGGACGGCAGCAGTGAACTGGTCGTTGAATTGTTCACCGCTGATCGACCCGGGGACGGCGTCCCTGAGGTCGCCGTTCAGCCAGTCCGCCGGCGCCAGTAGGTAGGTCAGGTCGGCCCGTTTGTTCGGCGTGTTGTTGTACCAGCCAGCCTCGATTTCACGCAGGCCGGGCAGGACGTCGACCCGCTTACCGAGCGCGTGCGCCAGCGGCTCCGCGGTCTGTTGGGTGCGAATCATGTCCGAGGCGTAGACGCCGTCGAAGTTGTTGCGGGAGAGCTGATGGGCCAGTTGCTCGGCTTGGCCCTGACCTTCCTCGGTGAGACTCGGACCGGGGATGTCGGTGTTGATGACATGCGCGGCATTGCTCTGCGACTCGGCATGCCGGATGAAGGTCAAGGTGATGCTGCGCGGATGCGGTGTTCCTGAGCAGGCGCCGACGGTGATGACGGCGGCGAGTGCGGCAGCGGCCTTCCAGATGACGGTGCGGGTGCGGTTTCGCATGGCGATAGCCTGCCCTGTCGAAGGCGCCGATGTGAAGCGTTTGCCAGGGTTGGGTCGAGAATCGTCGAGTGATGGAATGGCGGGGCACAGCACACAGCAGCCGAGCCGGCCCAGTGAACCCGACCCAGAGGAGACCCGCATGGCGATCGACCCGAATGCCGTCGGCGCGACAACCGAACCGCAGCTCTTCGAGTGGACCGACCGCGACACGTTGCTCTATGCGCTCGGTGTCGGCGCCGGACTCGATGACTTGGCGTTCACCACCGAGAACAGCCATGAGATCACCCAGCAGGTGCTGCCGACGTATGCGGTGATCTGCTGCCCGGCGTTCGGCGCGGCCGGCAAGGTCGGATCGTTCAACTGGGCCATGCTCTTGCACGGTTCGCAAGGCATCCGGCTTCATGCGCCGCTGCCAGCCGCGGGCAAGCTGTCGGTCGTCACCGAGGTGACCGACATTCAGGACAAGGGCGAGGGCAAGAACGCGATCATCATGCTGCGCGGCCGAGGCACCGATCCCGACACCGGAACGCTGATCGCCGAGACGCTGACCACGCTGGTCATCCGCGGCGAGGGCGGCTTTGGGGGAGAGCCGGGCGAGCGGCCGGTCGCACCGGAGGTCCCCGACCGCGAGCCCGACGCGCGGGTGGCCCTGCCCACCCGCGAAGATCAGCCGCTGATCTACCGGCTCTCCGGCGACCGCAATCCGCTGCACAGCGATCCGTGGTTCGCCAGGGAGCTGGCCGGCTTCCCCAAGCCGATCATGCACGGGTTGTGCACCTACGGCTTCTCCGGTCGGGCGCTGATCGCCGAACTCGGCGATGGCGACGCCGGCGCCATTACGGCCATCGACGCGCGGTTCACCAAGCCGGTCTTTCCCGGCGAGACGCTGACGACGCTGATCTGGCGCACCGAACCCGGCAAAGCGGTATTCCGCACCGAAGCGTCTGGCCAGGACGGCAGCGATGCACGGCTGGTGCTCGAGGACGGCGCGGTGGAATACACCGAGGTTTAACCGGGCCGCCAACGTGGCAGCCTGCGGCATGGCATTCAAACTCACCTACAGCGACGGGCAATCGACGGACTACGACGACAGCACCAAATGGGAAGTCGACAACGGGGTCGTCAAAATGGGACGCGATGACGGCGAGTGGACCGTCTTCGTCTCGCCGAGTCATTGGGCAACGCTGGAACTGGCAACCGGCGAAGATCAAGGACGACGACAAGAAGTCGGACGACGATAAACAGAAAAAGGACGACGACAAGGACAGCTGACGTCACTCGGCGACGTGGATCATCGGGCGAGGCCGCTTGTCGCCCTTGGATGCCGCACGCTCCTGGCCTCAGTATCCGATTGCTCGCGCCTATGCGGCGGCTCGCGTGAACGAAATCTACGGTGGCACAAGGGAAATTATGAGAGAGATCATCAGTCGTTAGCTGGAGCGCCGCCGGGCACCTTGTCGAGGAAGCCGACGACCCGGGCCATGCCGTCCGTCGGTGCCGACCGACGCGTGAAAATCCAAGCGGCACTGGACCGTTGCCAACCGGATGGCCGGAAGTCAATCGTGGCCTACTCCACCGAGATCCGGCAGCTCGACTTAGCCGTGGCGCGGATGCTTAAGGAACTCGATTTCACCGCCGAACCGGTGCCAATGACGCTGCGGCAGATCAGGAATCAGCGTGCCGCGAACACCCGATGGAACAAAGCCGACGCAGCCGAGATTCCTCGATGTAGCCGCTAGCCGCCTCACGGTTGGTCCCAGAAGCCGGGTGCGAGCTGCGTATAGACCGGGTTGCAAGGCGGCCCCACTACCGGGAGTGCCGACGTGATGCATGAGGTGACGCTGCCGTCTGGGAACTGGCAGACGTGGCTATTGTCGATGTTCCTGGCAGATCCTTGCATCGCACCGGGGCCGGGTCAGCGTGAGCCATGACGGGCATCGTGGCGCTTGCGACGATCAACGCCGCGAGCAGCAGCAGGATTCTCGTCATGTCTCCACCTTGAGTGCTACCTCGTACGGATTTCGTCATCGCAACCGTAGCTGTTACCGCAGCTTCGCTGGTCACAACCTGGTGATCGAACACGCGTCGTCCAGCCGGTCGAAGGTTCTTCCGCAATGCACACACTGCAATGGACGTCCCGTGTGGAGACCCGCTAGCAGATTTCGCCTGAACCCTTCTATGTCGCGCTCGCTGGCGGCTCGGCGCGCGGGCTGCTCGCGATATTTACGAATTCTTAGCGGGTCCATCGATTGCGATTGTTCCCGGATGCGCCCATTCTGTCGGCGCGACTTTCGGATCATTCCCAAAAGGTGAGCCTGCGCGCGTCTAGAAACGCATAAAGCCACCGACGAGAAGGAGGCGAACCGACGCCTGAGACACATTGCACGCTAACCGAATCAACGCGCAATCGCTCGAGATTGCCGACATATGCGCTGCGCACAGCGCAGTCCGCTCCAACCTGAGAATCCATACCGCTGCCGAAGTGCAGGGCCAAGTTTCGAGGACGGCCGGTATTCATGGTTGAGACAGCAGAATTCGACGTTGCCATCATCGGGGGTTGGGGTGGTGCGCACGCCGCGGGCTACCTTGCGGCCGAAGGGCTCAAGGTGGCGTTGGTCGAGGATCGCCTCATTGGCGGCGAATGCCACTACTGGGCATGCAACCCAACGAAAGCGCTGCTTCGTCCGATTGAGGTGCTCGCCTTAGCGAAAGCCGTTCCAGGCGCGCGCGAGACGGTGAACCGCGATCTGCCGGACATAGCGGCGGTTTTCGCCAAGCGTGACGAAATCATCGACCATCTCTCCGATGACGCGCCCGTGGCCGGATTGAAGCAGGCCGGTGTCGAGGTAATCCATGCTCGCGGGCGGCTATCGGGGGAACGGCAGGTCACGCTGAGGCACGCCGATGGCCATGAGGACACTCTCCAGGTGAGGCATGCGGTCGTTCTGGTGACCGGCACCCGCCCTGCCATTCCCGACATAGCGGGGCTGGCCGATGTACAGCCGTGGACCAATCGGGATCTATCGGTCATGACGCACGTACCGCCACGCACGCTGGTGGTCGGCGGCGGTGTCGTCGGCGTGGAATTCGCGACCATCCTGGCTGGATTGGGCTCCGATGTCACACTATTGGTGCGCGGAAGCACCCTGGTGCGGAACTCTGAACCCGTCGCGGCCGAAATGGTCGCTGAATCTCTGCGCCGCAAAGGTGTGAAGATATATTTCGGGGCGCAATTGTCGGCGGTTTCACGCCCCGCCGCTGGCGGAGCCGTTACAGCCACATTCGGCGATCAGCGCCTGGAAATCGACGAAATCGTCATTGCCGCCGGACGATTGGTCAACACGGACGGCCTCGGCTTGGAGATAGTAGGGCTGCGTGACGGGGATTTCGTGGAGGTCGACAACCATCTGCAGGCGGTCGGAGTCGACGGTGCCTGGTTGTACGCAATGGGTGACACCACCGGGCGCGCAATGCTGTCCCATATCTCCCAGTACCACGCCGTGATCGTTGCCGATGTGATCGCTGCCCGTGCCCGGGGCCGCGAGCTTGGCGACGACGAGTTGATCGCCCGCGATGCGGGCAACCTTGCGCAGGTGATATTCACTGCTGCGCGAGTGGCAGCGAGCGGCGCCGAATAAGCCAGCTCGACTTGTCGGCTGCACCGCCAAGTCCAGGCCACCCGCGACCCGCGGCTGGCCGAACTGCTTGCCGAGTTGTCGTCCTACCCGGGCGGCGAGGCCGAGCGGCCCGAGGTCACCGACGTCGCCGTTCCGATGGGCCTGCGGCACGACGGAAAGGAGTTGGCGTTCTTCAGCATGACCGCGGTCGTCGGCGCGCCGCTGAATGTGACGGTCGCCGAAGTGGCGATCGAGTCGTTTTATCCCGCCGACGCGGCCACCGCCGAGGCGCTGCAGGCAATGAGAGGCTGAACACGTGACCGACTCCGCCGCAACCGAAATGATCCATTCGCTTGTGCCGCTATGTGTGACGCTAGGCATCACCGCCGACACCGCCGGCCCGAACGAGGTGGTGCTGAGCCTGGATTGGGCGCCTAACCTGTGCACCGGCAACGACGTGCTGCACGGCGGGATCGTCATGGCCCTGGCGGACTCGTCGGGGGCGGTGTGTGCATTCCTGAATCTGCCCGAGGGCGCGGGCGGGACTGCGACCATTGAATCCAAGACCAATTTCTTCGCCGCCACCCGCTCCGGCACCGTCAAGGCGCACAGCCACCCGCTGCACATCGGCAAGCGGGTCATCGTGGTCGAAACGGAGATTCGCGGCGATGACGGCAAACTTGCCGCCAAAACCATTCAGTCGCAAGCGGTCCTGTGATCAGGGCGCGAGTTGACGCGCGAGCCGCTCGGTGAACTCCCGCACCCGATCGGGATCGTCCAACGCGTAACCAGCCGCGGTGGCGCGGTCCCCGTCGTCGCCGTGTCGTACCAGGATCCCGACACCGTCATCGTGGATCGCGTCAAAGGCGTCCTCGTCGGTGATGTCGTCGCCGAGGTAGATCGGCAACAGCCCGCCCGCTCCTTCGTCGTCGCGGATGTGGTCGAGCACCCAACGCAGCGTCTTTCCCTTGTCCCAGTCGACATCAGGGCGTAGCTCGATGACTTCACGGCCCGTCGTGACGCGAAGCGCGGTGCGCTGCCCGGCGCCGCGCACTGCCGCGGCCACCTCGCCGACGCGGTCACGCGCCGCGTTGCGGTAGTGCACGGCGACACCGAACCGTTTGTGTTCCACCACCACACCCGCGATGAGACCGAGCTGGTCGGTCAGCTCAGCGGCCGCCTCTGCCAGCACCGGGATGCTTGCCGCCGCCTCCGCGTTCTGGTGGTGTGCGCCGTCGGGTCCGGTCAGCTCGAAACCATGACTGCCCGCGTACCAGATGCCGGGCAGGCCGATCCGCTGTCGGACGTCGGCCAGATCGCGCCCGCTGAGAATCGCCACCGGACACCGCGCGCTCAGCGATGTCAGCGCATCGGCTGCGCCGTCGGCCAGCCGGGCGGAGTCGGGGTTCTTCACGATCTCGGAAAGCGTGCCGTCGAAGTCGAAGAACACCGCGGGCTGCCGTTCGGTCGTCAGGCCCAGGGCCAGCAGTCCGTCGGGCAGCTCGGACATCCGCCGGTCCCCGGTGCGGACACCGATGTCGCCCAGGTCCCTGATCACGGCGTCGGCGCCGCGGCGTTGCAGCTCATCGAGCGGTCCGGTCGGGTCGACCCCGATCACCAGTGCGAATCCGTCGGCGCGCGCCGCCGTCACACCGTCTTCGGTCGAGGTCACCACGGCGCAGCGGCCCGGGCGCACGGCCAGCCGGTTCGCCGCCTCGACCAATCCGGAAGAATCGGAATCGTCGACGCTCACACCGGCATCGCGAAGGCGCGCCACGAGCGCGTCGTCGCCCGGCGGGTCGTCGAGGTTGAACAGCACCGCGTCTTGGCGGCGCGGGTCGATGATGACCGACAATTCGCCTGCCCTGCCTTCCTGCCATTGCGGTGGCCGGTAGCCACGTTAGTCAGGCAGGCGACAAGGCAGGGGCGGTGACCGTCAGACCGATTTCTTCGCGAACAGCAGCACCGAGTCCTGGCTGAGCATGTCGAGGCGCGCCACGGCTATCTTGATGCCGTCGGCCAGTTCGTCGATGTCGGCGCCCGAGTCGTAATCCGCGGTGATGCCGAACACCAGGTCATCGGCATAGCTCAGAACTGCGACGCTGGTGCGCAGCTGGAATGCGATGGGCGGGATCGGCAGCAGGCGGGCCACCGTGCGGCCCATCATCTCCAACCGGCGGTGTGGCCCCATAACGTTGGTGGCCAGCGTCACGATGCCGCGCTGCGGCAGGCGGGTGAGGAGTCGAATCATCCACGACGACACCATGAATGGGACATAGCCGGTTGCCGAGACCGCCATGTTGCCTGCCTGCCGCTGCCCGCCTTGCTTGGTCCGGGTCAGCCGGCTGTGCACCGCACGCAACTGCTGGATTGGGTCGTCCTGCTCGACGGGAAGGTAGGGCAGCATGATCGAAAGGCGGTTGCCCGGCTTGTCGAGCGCGTCGGGCGATCGCACCGACACCGGAACCAGGGTCCGCAGCGAGTCCGGCCGGGGTTGTTCGCCGCGGTGCAGCAAGACGGAGCGAAAGCCCTCGGTGATCGCAGCCAGCGCGACGTCGTTGATGGTCACGTCGAACTTTCGGCAGACCTGCTCGACGTCGGCGAGTGGGACTCGCACCGCGCGATAACGGCGCATCGCGGTGACGGGCCCGACCAGCGACGAACCGGGGGTCGGCCGGAGCAAGCCCGTGGCGATTTCGGCCACGCCGCTTACTGTCCGGGTAGCCGCATCGGTGATGCCGGTTGCCGTTCGCCAGAGATTGGCCAGCGGGTTGCTGCGCGGATTGGGGTCCGGCACCGGCTTCAGGTGTTTCTTTGCGTTGCCCCGCTTGGCGACGACGGGTCGGGCGAACGCGTCGCCGTCGATGTCGTCGCACAGTCCTCTCAGCATCCGGGTCGCCGCGATGCCGTCGGCAATGCAGTGGTGGATCTTCATCAGGATCGCCCAACGATTACCCTTCAGGCCCTCGATGACCCAGCATTCCCACAGCGGGCGGTCTCGGTCTAGTCGCCGCTCCAGCACGTCGGCGACAACCTGGAACAGTTCGCTGTCGTCGCCGGGACGCGGCACTGCCGCGCGGCGCACATGACGGCTGAGGTCGAATCCAGGATCGTCAACCCACTGTGGTGCACCGACGTCGAAAGGTTGGGTGCGCAGCATTTGCGTGCATCGCGGTATTGCTTGAATCCGCTCTGCCAGAACATTTTTGAATTCGTCATAATCGGGTACCGCACCTTCGATGATCGCGATGCCACCGATGGCCAGACTGACGTTCCGGTCCGAATCCTCCGCCATGAGGAAGCCCGCGTCGAGCGTATTGAGTTGTTCCACGACTCATCACCGCCGTTTCACTGCTGGGGATCTTGGTCGAGTATCAACGATCACCAGGGACGGGAGGTGGCAGCAAGATTAATTCGTGTAAACAACTGGAGTCGGTTGTGTGGCAACGTAGTTGGCGTAAGACCAATAGTGTTATGCGAGCGCACTTTCCGTTGACCAAGCCATGATGTGTTACTCAGGCAGGACCAGTTGGCGCAATCGAACATATATTCGATAGACTGGCCTGGTGGGTTGGAGCAATGGGCCGCCGGGCTGGGCGGAGATGGAGCGGGTGCTCTCCGGTAAACCGCGCCGTTCCGGCACGCCAACTGTGTGGGGACCGGCAGATGAAGCGCCATGGTCTCGCAAGCGCGTGGCGTACCAGCCGCCGGACGAGGGCGGGACGATTCGGTCGTCCGTCGCGTATGCCGAACTGCACGCGCATTCGGCGTACAGCTTTCTCGACGGGGCCAGCGCGCCGGAAGAGCTGGTCGAGGAGGCGGTGCGGCTGGATCTGCGGGCCATTGCGCTGACCGACCACAACGGCCTCTACGGGGCGGTGCGATTCGCGGAAGCGGCCGTGGAATTGGACATGCGAACGGTATTCGGCGCCGAACTGTCGTTGGGATCCGGCGCCAGGACCGACGATCCCGATCCGGCGGGCCCGCACCTGCTGGTGTTGGCTCGCGGGCCGGAAGGGTATCGGCGGCTGTCGCGGCAGCTGGCCGCGGCGCATCTGGCCGGCGGCGAGAAAGGCAAGCCGCGTTTCGACTTCGACGCGCTCACCGATGCGGCGGGCGGCCACTGGCACATCCTGACCGGTTGCCGGAAAGGTCATGTCCGCTCTGCGCTGGCCGCCGGCGGGCCGGATGCCGCCTCGGCGGCGTTGGCCGACCTGGTGGACCGGTTCG
Organism: uncultured Actinomycetota bacterium; assembly: GCA_963760095.1. Lineage (GTDB taxonomy): Bacteria > Actinomycetota > Actinomycetes > Mycobacteriales > Mycobacteriaceae > Mycobacterium. The sequence continues at coordinate 1,065,049 of CAVXBT010000001.1, forward strand.
GCTCCGATCGGGTCAGCGTAGAGCTGACCCACCACGGCCATCCGATCGACGACGAAATCAACGCCGAATTAGCCTTGCTGGCAACGCGATTCGGCCTCAGCAGCGTTGCCACCACCGGCGCACATTTCGCCGCGCCGACGCGGCGCCAACTGGCAATGGCCATGGGCGCGATACGCGCCCGGCAGTCGCTGGACGAGGCTGCCGGCTGGCTGGCCCCGCTGGGCGGTTCCCATCTTCGGTCCGGTGAGGAGATGGCACGGCTGTTCGGGCAGCGTCCCGACGCCGTGACCGCCGCGGCTGAACTCGGCGAGCAGTGCGCATTCGGCCTGGCGCTCATCGCTCCGCAGCTGCCGCCGTTCGACGTCCCGGCCGGGCATACCGAAGACAGCTGGCTGCGCGAGCTGACAATGGCGGGCGCCCAGCGCCGCTACGGTCCGCGATCCCAGGCGCGCCAAGCGTATGCCCAGATCGAGCATGAGTTGAAAACCATTGCGCAACTGAAATTTCCAGGATATTTCCTGGTGGTCTATGACATCACCCGATTCTGTCGGGAGAACAACATTCTCTGCCAGGGCAGGGGATCGGCAGCCAACTCGGCAGTCTGTTATGCCCTCGGCGTCACCGCGGTCGATCCGGTGGCCAACGAGCTGTTGTTCGAACGTTTCCTGTCGCCGGTCCGCGACGGTCCGCCCGATATCGACATCGACATCGAGTCTGATCAGCGCGAAAAAGTCATCCAATACGTCTACGACAAGTACGGGCGCGACTATGCGGCCCAGGTGGCCAACGTGATCACCTACCGCGGGCGTATCGCGGTGCGTGACATGGCCCGCGCGCTGGGTTTCTCGCAGGGGCAGCAGGACGCGTGGAGCAAGCAGATCAGCCACTGGAATGCGCGGCTGTCCGATATCGAGGACATCCCCGAGCAGGTGATCGACCTGGCCGATCAGATCCAGAACCTGCCGCGGCACATGGGCATCCACTCCGGCGGCATGGTGATCTGCGACCGCCCGATCGCCGACGTCTGCCCGGTGGAATGGGCGCGCATGGAGAACCGCAGCGTATTGCAGTGGGACAAAGACGATTGCGCGGCAATTGGTTTGGTCAAATTCGACTTGCTCGGTCTGGGCATGCTCTCGGCGTTGCACTACGCCATTGACCTGGTGGCTGAGCACAAAAGCATCGATGTCGACCTGGCCGCGTTGGACCTGTCCGAACCGGCGGTGTACGAAATGCTGGCCCGGGCCGATTCCGTCGGGGTGTTCCAGGTGGAGTCCCGCGCGCAGATGGCCACCCTGCCGAGACTGCGGCCGAGGGTCTTCTACGACCTGGTGGTCGAGGTCGCGTTGATCCGCCCCGGGCCCATCCAGGGTGGCTCGGTGCACCCGTACATCCGGCGACGCAACGGCCTTGACCCGGTCGTCTACGACCATCCGTCGATGGAGTCGGCGCTGCGGAAGACGTTGGGAGTGCCACTGTTTCAGGAACAGCTGATGCAACTTGCGGTGGACTGCGCCGGCTTTTCCGGCGCCGAGGCCGATCAGCTGAGGCGTGCCATGGGATCCAAGCGGTCGACCGAACGCATGCGACAGTTGCGCGGCCGGTTTTACGACGGCATGCGGCGGATGCACGGCGCAGCCGACGAGGTGATCGACCTGGTATACGAAAAGCTGGAGGCATTCGCCAATTTCGGTTTCCCGGAAAGCCATTCGCTGAGCTTCGCGTCTCTGGTCTTCTACTCGTCGTGGTTCAAGTTGCATCATCCGGCGGCGTTCTGCGCGGCGTTGCTGCGCGCGCAGCCGATGGGCTTCTACTCGCCGCAGTCGCTGGTGGCCGACGCCCGCAGGCACGGGGTGACGGTGCACGGTCCGGGTGTGGCCGCCAGCCTGGCGCACGCCACGCTGGAGAACTCCGGAACAGAAGTGCGGCTGGGGCTGGGTGGCGTCCGCCATATCGGAGACGACCTGGCCGAAAAACTGGTTGAGGAACGAAAAGACAACGGCCCCTTTGTGTCCCTGCTGGACTTGACGTCCCGGGTTCAGCTTTCCGTGCCGCAGACCGAAGCGCTGGCCACCGCTGGAGCGCTGAGTTGTTTCGGGATCTCCCGACGCGAGGCGCTGTGGGCGGCCGGCGCGGCCGCCACCCAACGGCCGGGGCGCTTGCCGGGGGTGGGCTCGTCGTCGCATATCCCGTCGTTGCCGGGGATGAGCGAGGTGGAATTGGCCGCGGCCGACGTATGGGCCACCGGCGTCTCCCCGGACAGCTATCCGACCCAGTTCCTGCGGTCGGATCTCGATGAGATGGGGGTGCTGCCCGCCGCCGCGCTGCTGTCGGTGCCCGACGGCGACCGGGTGCTGATCGCCGGGGCGGTCACCCATCGGCAGCGACCGGGGACGGCCCAGGGGGTGACGTTCATCAACATCGAGGACGAAACCGGGATGGTCAATGTGCTGTGCACACCCGGGGTATGGGCGCGACACCGCAAGCTGGCGCAGACAGCGCCAGCGTTGCTGATTCGTGGTCAGGTCCAAAACGCCAGTGGCGCAGTCACCGTCATTGCCGAGCGGTTCGCCAAGCTCACCCTCAAGATCGGTTCGAAGTCCCGCGATTTCCGTTAGCCTTTTGCGCCGCACGTGTAATCACGGCGAAAAAAGTGCGGAAATCTCGCCACAGGTTCACGTTCGGCGAGCAAATGTAGTCTCCACACCATGACCCTGAATTTGTCCGTCGACGAAGTCCTCACCACCACCCGATCGGTCCGCAAGCGTCTCGACTTCGACAAGCCGGTATCCCGCGACTTGCTGATGGAATGCCTCGACCTGGCGCTGCAGGCGCCCACCGGGTCCAATTCGCAGGGCTGGCAATGGATTTTCGTCGAAGATGCCGAGAAGAAGAAGGCGATCGGCGAGGTTTACCTGGCCAACGCCCGGGTCTATCTGAGCTCGCCGTCACCCGAGTACGGCGAGGGCGACACCCGAAGTGAGCGGATGGGCGCGGTCAGAGATTCCGCGATCTATCTCGCCGAGCACATGCACGAAGCCCCCGTCCTGATGATCCCGTGCATCGAAGGTCGCGAGGACAAGCAGCCGCTCGGTGGGGTGTCCTTCTGGGCGTCGCTGTTCCCGGCGGTCTGGAGTTACTGCCTGGCGCTGCGCTCGCGCGGGCTGGGCTCATGCTGGACGACGCTGCATCTGATCCGTGGCGGCGAGGAAAAGGTCGCCGACATACTGGGCATTCCGTACGAGAAATACAGCCAGGGCGGGCTGTTTCCGATCGCCTACACCAAAGGCACCGATTTCAAGCTGGCCAAGCGGCTGCCCGCCGAGCAGCTCACGCACTGGAACGCCTGGTAGGCCGGTTGAATTGCCCGCCTCGCCACCGCAAGCGGGGGTACCCCCACCTCAGGACGCTCCACGTCCTGCATCGTCGGCGGGCGTTGCTAGACCGCGCCGGCGAAACCTTGCTGACGCCACGCCTCGTAAACGGCGACCGCGGCGGCGTTGGCCAAATTGAGCGAACGCCGTCCGGTCAGCATGGGGATGCGGACGCGATCGGTGATATGGACGTCGGCCAGTGTCGTCGGGTCCAGGCCGGTGGGCTCCGGCCCGAACATCAACACGTCACCGGCCCGGTAGTTGACCGCGGTGAACAGCGACGTCGCGTGCGCGGTGAAGGCGAACACCCGCGTCGGCGACAGCGCCGTCCATGCGTCATCCAAGGAAGGATGAACGGTCACCGAAGCCAGGTCGTGGTAGTCCAGCCCGGCACGTCGCAGCTTGGGTTCGGACAGGTCGAAGCCCAACGGCTCGACGAGATGGAGCTCGGCCCCGGTGGCCGCCGCGGTTCGGATTGCGTTGCCGGTATTGGGTGCGATTCGCGGAGAGTAAAACAGCAATCTGAACACACCACACCGTAACCATGCGCGCGACGCTGCCCGGGCAGCGGCCGGTGGTAAGTAAACAGCAGTCGGAGCACCTGCGAAAAATTTGCTCAGCTATTCGCTGAGGTGTCGGCTCGCGTCGGTGAAATCTGTCTGTTCAGTAAGAACTGTGGTCTCACTAGCCGCAGCCTGGCATACTCGTGCAATTGCCAGGCGTATATCGCTTGCCCGTCGAAGGGGGTGAGCGCAATTAGCAGGAAGTCTCATGAACAACGCGCTAAGACTGCGATTCAGCGGGGCGGACGCTAACACCGCGCTAGTCCAGTGACCGTGTTTACCCGCGCCGCGCGTGCGGTCCTGCCAGTCAAAAGTCCTATCACGGAGAACAACAGCGCTGAGTCCACAGCGGCACAACGGCCGGCGTCATGGTCGCTGCGCAATTGGCCGGTCCGATGGAAAGTGGTGGCGATTGTCGCGCTGCCGTTGGTGCTGGCGATGGTTTTCGGGGGATTGCGTGTCGCGGGCGCGCTGACCGAGGCACACGACCTGCGGTTGGCAGCCGATCGCGCCGAGGTCGTTCCCGCCATCACCAAGTACATGTCCGCGCTCGATGTCGCGTTGCTGGCGAGCTCGGCCGGGGGAGACGTCGAGGGCGCGAAGAAGAACTACGACGCCCGCAAGCACGAGCTGGAGGCTCGGCTGACCGAGACCAACGTCGCCGCCGACGTCGATGCCGGGGTCAACGCCATGCTGGACGGCGGGCAGGCGCTGCTCGACAACGTCGCATCGAACAACCTCGGTTTGCGGCTGAGGGTGACCACCTACGCCCCCATCCTGTTGACCGCCGAGAACACGATCGACGCCTCGGTGCGCGTCCACGACGAGCAGATCCGCGCCGCCGTACAGGGACTAAGCCGCGCGATCGGGGCCCGCGGTCAGATGATGATGCAGCAACTGCTGATCACCCGCGGTGCCGACCTGCCCGAACCCGAGCTGCGCACGTCGATGATCACCCTCGCCGGTACCGAGCCCTCGACCTTGTTCGGCATGGCCGAAGTACTCGGCGCCGGCTCAGCGGAAGCCAAGACTCTGCAGCAGCAGATGGTCACCCGGATGGGGCTCATGTCGGATCCGGCGACTCTGCTCGTCAACAACCCGGCGCTGCTTCGCTCGGTGCAGACCACCGACGGAATCGCCGCGCAAATCGTCAAGGACACCACCGCGCGGGTGACGAAGGCCGTCGAGGGCCAGGCCCACGATCGGCGTGACGCCGCGATCCGCGACACCGCTCTGGTGCTGGCAGCCATCGTCGCGGCCCTCGTGATCGTGTTGTTGGTGGCGCGCTCGCTGATCCGGCCGCTGCGGGTGCTGCGGGACGGGGCTCTGAAGGTTGCGCACGAGGATCTCGAACGCGAGATCACCCGGGTGCGAGCCGGTGACGAATCGCCGCCCGAGCCGCTGCCGGTGCACACCACCGAGGAAATCGGCCAGGTCGCGCATGCGGTCGACGAATTGCACACTCAGGCGCTGTTGCTGGCCGGTGACGAGGCCCGGCTGCGGCTTCTGGTCAATGACATGTTCGAAACCATGTCGCGGCGCAACCGGTCCCTGGTCGACCAGCAGCTCTCGCTGATCGACCGATTGGAGCGCAACGAGGAGGACCCCGAGCGGCTCGACAGCCTCTTCCGCCTCGACCACCTGGCCGCCCGGATGCGCCGCAACGGCGCCAACCTGCTGGTGCTGGCGGGCGCGCAGAGCTCGCGAGGAGATCAGCGCGCAACGGTGCCGCTGTCGTCGGTCATCCACGCGGCCGCCTCCGAGGTCGAGGACTATCGCCGGGTGGAAACGTCGATGGTGCCCGACTGCGCGATCGCCGGCGCAGCCTCCGGCGACGTCGTTCATCTGCTGGCGGAGTTGATCGACAACGCGTTGCGGTACTCGCCTCCGGCCTCGCCGGTGCGGGTCTCGGCCGGATTCCGCAGCGACGGAGCGGTTTTGCTGCAGATCGTCGATGTCGGGCTGGGCATGACCGACGGGGACCGGCGCATCGCCAACATGCGGCTGCGCGCCGGGGGAGAAGTCACCCCCGACAGCGCCCGCCACATGGGTTTGTTCGTGGTCGGCCGGCTTGCTGACCGGCACGGGATCCGGGTCCGGCTGCGTGGTTCGTCTGTCGAGGAAGCGCGTTCGGGCTCGACGGCCGAGGTCTATTTGCCGCCGGCGGTGCTGGCCGGTGCCGACGGAGGCCCGGTCGCGCCGCGCGAAACGGCCCCACTGGCTCCGGCCGCTACGGCGCCGCCATCGCGCTCGTCCGCCGCGCCGGGTCACGGTGATTCCGTGGACCTTGCCGCGCTGGCAGATACCACCGAACGCAACGGTGTTCACTCCTCCGAGTCGTCGGTCAGCCTGTTGCCCCGGCGCCGTCCCGGGAACAGCGGCATCACCGGTGAACCGGTCGAAAGGCCGAGTCGTCCGTCGCGTCGCGAGTCACCGCCCGTCCCCCCAGAGGAACGGGAGGACTTGGAGGACGCGCGCGGGCCGACCCCGGAACGGCCCGCGGCGCAGCCGGTGTCCAACACCTCGTCGTTCTTCGGCTCGCGGGTGCGCTTGAACCGAGACAAATCGCAGCGCCCCAAAGCCGAGCCACCCGCGCCGGTGCCGGTTGAGCCAACGGCGCCCGTGGCCCAGTCCGATGCGCCGGAGACCGATGACGTCTGGACTGCCGAAGCCGCCGCTCCCGCCACCCGACCGGCTGACGACGATCTGATCTACCAGCGCATGCTGTCCGAATGGCTGGTCGACAACGCCAGCGACTTGGCACGTAGCCCCGACCTGGATTGGCAGTCGGTGTGGGACCGCGGCTGGTCAGCGGCCGCCGAGATCGAGAACACGCCCGTGCATGCTCACACCGAACAGGGCTTGCCGGTGCGTGATCCCGGCGCCCGACTGGTGCCGGGCGGTGCCGGCCCCGAGAAGAATGGCACCGCACACCATCGAGCCGACGACGACAACGGGTCAGCATCGAACGGCGGTTTCAGCTCTGGGCGCGCGCCCGCGCACGAGGCACCGGTGCGGGATCCCGACGCCGTCCGCGCCTCTATCAGCAGCCATTTCGGCGGCGTTCACGCAGGACGATCGCATGCCCGCGACACAGATCAAGGATCCGATAACGAATGACGCCTGCCTTCGATTCGGCGCGCTCCGACAACTCCCTGGACTGGCTCGTCTCGAATTTCGCCCGCGAGGTCCCCGGGGTGGCGCACGCTGTGCTGGTATCCGTCGACGGGTTGCTGATCGCAGCCAGCGAACACCTGCCGCCGGAGCGGGCGGACCAACTCGCCGCGGTCGCGTCGGGTCTGGCCAGTCTTGCCAGCGGCGCCGCCCAGCTGTTCGATGGCGGCCAGGTGTTGCAATCGGTGGTGGAGATGCAGAACGGGTACCTGTTGCTGATGCAGGTCGGTGACGGGTCGCATCTGGCAACCCTGGCTTCGACGTCGTGTGACATCGGCCAGATCGGTTACGAGATGGCTGTTCTTGTCGAGCGGGTGGGCAACGTCGTGCAGTCGTCCCGACGCACTCCTTCACACTCGTGAGCTGCGATGGACAATCGCGAGCCGCCGGGGCCGAAGCCACCCGCATCTGAGGCGAACCTGGTCCGCCCGTACACCTTGACGGCCGGACGGACCAAGGCCAGCGTCGAACTTCCTTTGGAAGCGCCGATCCAGACATTGCAGTCGGCGCTGTTTCACCGGTGGCCGCTCAACGACGTGCGCGGCAGGATCGTCCAGCTGTGCACGAAGAGTCCGTCGGTCGCCGAAATATCGGCTCGGCTAGATTTGCCGCTCGGTGTCACGCGCGTGTTGGTCGGTGATCTGGTGACTTCGGGCTACCTTCGAGTGAACCGGACTTTGACCGAACGCTCGACCCGCGACGAACGCCGCGAACTGATAGGAAGGACGCTCCGTGGCCTACGAGCGCTCTGATGCGTCGGCCCCGCCGTATTCGAGGCCGCGCGATACCGCCTCGACAAAGATCGTCATCGCCGGCGGGTTCGGCGCCGGCAAGACGACGTTCGTCGGCGCGGTTTCGGAGATCATGCCGCTGCGGACCGAGGCCATGGTCACCGATGCCTCCGCGGGCGTCGACATGGTGGACGCCACCCCAAACAAACGGACCACCACGGTCGCGATGGACTTCGGCCGGATCACATTGGACGAGGATCTGGTGCTCTACCTGTTCGGGACCCCGGGGCAACGCCGCTTTTGGTTCATGTGGGACGACCTGGTGCGCGGCGCAATCGGCGCGGTCATCCTGGTGGACTGCCGGCGTCTGCAGGACAGCTTCGCCGCGGTCGACTTCTTTGAACATCGCAACCTGCCATTCCTCATCGCGGTCAACGAGTTCGACGGCACCCCAAGGTATCCCGCCGCCGAGGTGCGTAAAGCGCTGACGCTGCCCGGACACGTCCCGGTGGTCAACGTGGATGCCAGGGATCGCAGGTCGGCGACCGATGCGCTGATCGCGGTCAGCGAATACGCGCTGGCGAGCCTGGCGCCCACCGCTGGCTGACCCCGGTTGTGCAGTGGACCGATCGCGAGTTCGTCGGCCATGATTTCCGCGACGACGATCTCAGCCGCCTGCAGACCGAGCGAGTTCTGTTCACCGAATGCGATTTCAGCGGCGTTAATCTCGCCGAGTCGGAGCATCGAGGCTCGGCGTTCCGCAATTGCACATTCAATCTGACAACGCTGTGGCACAGCACTTTTCGCCAGTGCAGCATGTTGGGCTCGGTGTTCACGCGGTGCCGACTGCGGCCGTTGATCCTCGACGAGGTGGATTTCACGCTGGCCGTGCTCGGGGGCAACGACCTTCGCGGCGTCGACCTGAGCGGCTGCCGGCTGCGCGAGGCCAGTCTGGTGGAAGCTGACCTGCGCAAGACCCTGCTTCGCGGCGCGGACCTCACGGGCGCACGCACGACGGGCACCCGCATGGACGACGCCGATCTGCGCGGCGCCACCGTCGACCCTTCGTTATGGACAACCGCGTCGTTGGCGGGGACGCGGATCGACATTGAGCAAGCACTCACCTACGCCGTAGCCCACGGCCTGCGGTTAGACGGCGGGCGCGATGGGTGACGGCTTCAGCGCTTGAGCCGGATATTCCATCGAACGTATCCGGCGTAGAGCAGCGACAGCCCGGCGAGCATGGCCATGTCGAAGAAGAAGATGTGCTTGGAGTGCTGCCAGATCGGGTCGTTCGTCGGGATCTGTTTGACCTTCACCAGGTCCGGGAAGTCGATCGACGACGCCCCCGCGGCGTACCCCCATCGTCCGGGCGTCAGCCACGACAGCTGGTTGAGGCCCGCGCGACCCGTCACCGGGATCATCCCGCCGGCGAGCACCAACTGCGACATGATCGACACTACGAGCAGCGGCATGATCTGCTCGTTGGACTGCGCGACCGCCGAGAGCAGCAGACCGAGAATGGCCGAGGCCACGCAGGTGCCGGCGACGGTGACAAACAGCGAGAATGTGGAGTTGTCGAAGAACGGCGGATGCGCGGTGGGCGCGCCCTTGCCGAGCCTGACGATGAACGTCGAGATCGCCGCCTGGACGGTCGCGAAAACGCAGAACACGAACACCTTGGCCAGCAGATAGGCCGTGGTGGACAGGCCGACCGCCTGTTCTCGCTTGAAGATGGGTCGCTCACCGATCAGGTCGCGGATGGTCAGCGCCGTACCCATGAACACGGCCCCGATATTGAGCAACACCATGATGTATTGCGGCTGGGTGGGCGCCAGGCCGAGCGGATCGGCGGGACCGAGGCCCGGTTTGGGGCCCTTCACCGTCAACGACAGCGCACCGATCAGGAACGGCAGCACCGCCAGGAACACCGAGTAGCCGCGGTCGGAGATGACCAGCCGAATCTGACGACGCGCGATCGTGGAAAACTGGCGCAGCAGGTCGGTGTGCACCGGTTCGCCGAGGTCCGCCGGAATTTCCGAGGCGGGCCGCTGCGACTCTCGTCTGCCGCCTCCTTCCAGGAAGCGCCGATTCGCCTCGTCTGGATCGGCGCCCACATTGGCGAAGATGTCCGCCCAGTTGGTGGTTCCCAACGCGGCACCCACCTGGCTGGGCGGCCCGTTGAACGCGGTCTTGCCGCCGGGGGCCACCAGCAGGATCTGATCGCAGACGTCGAGGTAGGACACCGAGTGCGTCACCACCAGCACCACGCGGCCGGCGTCGGCGAGCTGGCGCAACATCAACATCACCTGACGGTCCAGCGCGGGGTCCAGCCCGGAGGTCGGCTCGTCGAGTAGCAGCAGCGACGGTTGGGTGAGCAGTTCCAGCGCAACCGATGCGCGTTTGCGCTGACCGCCGGAGAGCTTGTCCACGCGGGTGTCGGCGTGCTTGGTCAGGTCGAGCTCCTCGAGCACCTGCGCGACGACTTGGGCGCGTTCCTCTTTGCTGGTGTCCGGCGGCAGCCGGAGCTCGGCGGCGTAACCCAGCGCCTGGTTCACGGTCAGCTGGCGGTGCACCACATCGTCCTGCGGCACCATCCCGATTCGGCTGCGCATCGTCGCGTACTCGGCGTGGATGTTGTGGCCTTCGAAGGTGACCGTTCCGGCGGTGGGTCGGGTGTATCCGGCGATCAGCCGCGACAGTGTGGTCTTGCCCGCCCCGGACCCCCCGATGATCGCGGTCAGTGTGCCCGGCCGAGCCGTCAGCGAGATGTTGTCCAGCAGTTGCTTGCCGTCGATCTTGAATTGCACACCGTTGACCTCCAGGCCGCCGGTGCGGGTCGCGGCTTCGGTGCGGCGGATCAAGTTGCCGGCGGTGAAGACCAGGTCGATGTTGCCGATCGTGACCACGTCGCCCTCGTTGAGCACCGCGGAGCCGACGCGCACGCCGTTGACGAAGGTGCCGTTGACGCTGTGGGCGTCCCGGATCTCGGTGCCGAGCGGCGAATCGACCAGGAAAGCGTGATGACGCGAAGCCAGCACGTCCTGAATCACGATGTCGTTGTCGTTGGCACGACCGATGGTCGACGATCCGGGCGGCTTGTTCGGCGTCAGGGATCCGGGCAGGATCGCCTGGATCATTTTCGTTGCGAGGTTGCCTACCTCGGGCGGCTTGCTGATCGGCGGCGCCATTTGGGTTTTCGGCTGGAAGTTCGCCGGCGGCGCCGGCGGTTGCCGCATCGGTGGCGGAGGCAGGTGCGGTGAGCTTGCCGGGTACGCCGGCGGACGCTGTCCGCCACCGCCTTGATAGCCCGGCTGCGGTGGCGCCGACGGCGCGCCGGGATACGGCCGCGGAGGTCCTGGCGGCTGAGGGCCCAACGGGCCCAAAGGCCTAGGCCCGGCAGGCGGGCGCGGTGGCTGCTGCGCCGGTGCCGGCCGCGGGGGCGCCGGCGATTTGGCGATCGGCATGGAGGCCGTCTGCGGCGGCCGGCCGGCTGCACCCGTGTGGCGGCCGATCTCGAAATTCAGTTGCGGCCCATCGGGATTGCCGATATTGACGGCCTGACCGTCGTGGATGTCGATCACCGGGACGCGGCGCCCGTTGACGTAGGTTCCGTTCAGCGAGCCGTTGTCGATGGCCAGCCAGCGGCCCTGATCGAAACGCAGCAGCAGGTGAGCCCGGGAGATCAGCGGATGCGTGATGCGCATATCGGCGCGAAGGTCGCGTCCGACCACCACGTCATGACCCGCTGCAAAAGTACGGTGTGATCCGTCGTACCGGACTGTCAGCACGGGCGGTGCTGCGTGACTCATCGCCTCAACCTTAGCTGCTTGGCTCACTGCACCGACTTTATCGGCCGCCCCCCGGTCGGCTCCAAACGACACGGCCCGTAGGTCAGTGCGCCAGGGCGTCCGGGGCGCCGGTCACCACGCAGCGGGTGCGGCTATAGATCGTCGGCATGCAGCGGTTGCAGTGCGTGCACGCCGAATGCACGCTGCTGCCGTCGCGCGCGATCCGGTTGATCAAATCGGGCTCGGCCAGCAGAGCCCGCCCCATCGCGACGAACTGAAAGCCTTCTGCCATGGCCAAGTCCATCGTGTCCCGATTGGTGATGCCGCCGAGCAGGATGAGCGGCATCGTCAGTTCGGCGCGGAACCGCTTGGCGTCGCGCAGCAGGTAGGCCTCGTGGTACGGGTACTCGCGGAGAAACTTCTTGCCCGTCATCCGCATGCCCCAGCGCAGCGGCGGTTTGAAAGCCCCGGCGAATTCCTTGAGCGGAGCGTCGCCGCGGAACAGGTACATCGGGTTGACCAGCGAGCTGCCCGCGGTCAGTTCGATCGCGTCCAATCCGCCGTCGTCTTGCAACCACTTGGCCGTAGTCAGCGCCTCGTCGACCGAGATACCGCCGCGCACCCCGTCGGCCATGTTGAGCTTGGCGGTCACCGCGATCTGATTCTTGACGGCGTGCCGCACTGCCATGACCATCCCGCGGGCCACCTTGGCCCGGTTCTCCAGCGACCCGCCGAACTCGTCGTTGCGGCGGTTGATCAGCGGGCTCAGAAACGCGCTCGCTAAATAGTTGTGGCCCAAATGCACTTCGACGGCATCGAATCCGGCGTCGACGGCCAGCCGGGCGGCGTTGGCGTGCGCGGCGATCACATCGTCGATGTCGTCGCGGGTGGCCTTCTTGGCGAACCGCATGCCGATCGGGTTGAAGAACCGCACCGGGGCCAGCGCGGTGGCCTTATTGGAGCGGGCATTGGCGACTGGGCCCGCATGTCCGATCTGCGCGCTGACCGCCGCCCCCTCGGCATGGATCGCGTCGGTGAGCCGCCGGAACCCGGGCACGGCCTCCGGCCGCATCCAAATCCCGTTTCCTTCGGTGCGGCCGCCTTGCGACACCGCGCAGTAGGCCACGGTGGTCATGCCGACCCCACCGGCGGCCGGCAGCCGGTGATATTCGATCAGGTCATCGCTGACCAGTGCGCCGGGCGTGCGGGCTTCGAAGGTCGCGGATTTGATGATGCGATTACGCAGCGTGACGGGCCCGAGCTTGGCCGGCGCGAGCACGTCCGGGGCTTCGGGCATGTCAGGAGCGTACGCCGCGGGCATGCCAGACTGTGTGACGTGGGTGCGATCACGTTGGACGGCAAGATCACGCGCGACGAGATCTTTGTCGACCTGAAGCAGCGGGTGGGCGCGCTGACTGCAGCGGGCCGCACCCCCGGGCTGGGCACCATCCTGGTCGGCGACGACCCGGGGTCGCAGGCCTACGTCCGAGGCAAGCACTCCGACTGCGCCAAGGTCGGCATCACCTCGCTTCGCCGCGACCTGCCCGCCGATATCAGCCAGGCCAAGCTCAACGAAACCATCGACGAGCTCAACGCCAACCCCGAGTGCACCGGCTACATCGTGCAGCTGCCGCTGCCGCGGCACCTCGACGAGAACGCCGCTTTGGAGCGCGTCGATCCGGCCAAGGACGCCGACGGGCTGCACCCGACTAACCTGGGCCGGCTGGTCTTGATGGAGTCGGCGCCGCTTCCCTGCACCCCGCGCGGCATCGTGTACCTGTTGCGGCGCTTCGACGTTGAGATCGCCGGAGCGCATGTGGTCGTCATAGGCCGCGGCGTGACGGTCGGTCGCCCGTTGGGTCTGCTGCTGACCCGCCGCTCCGAGAATGCCACGGTCACCCTGTGCCACACCGGAACTCGTGACTTGCCCGCATTGACCAGGCAAGCCGACATCATCGTGGCCGGGGTCGGCGTGCCGCACATGCTGACCGCGGACATGGTGCGTCCCGGCGCGGCCGTCGTCGACGTCGGCGTCAGTCGGGTGGACGGCAAGCTGGCCGGCGATGTGCATCCGGGCGTCTGGGAGGTCGCCGGCCACGTGTCGCCGAACCCGGGCGGCGTCGGCCCACTGACCCGCGCCTTCTTGCTGACGAACGTCGTCGAGTTGGCTGAAAGTCAGTGAGTCTGCGCCGATTGATCCGCCCGCAGTGGCCGATGGTGACGGTCGCTCTGATCTTCGCCGTGGCCTTCAGCTTGGCGGCGGCGAACTTCTGGCGCCGCGGCGCACTGTTGATCGGCATCGGGGTCGGCGTCGCTGCGGTGTTGCGGCTGGCGCTCACCGAAGACCGTGCCGGACTTCTGGCAGTGCGCAGCAAGGGAATTGACTTTGCTACGATGGCGTCCGTCGCGGCGGCGATGGTCTATATCGCGTGGACGATCGACCCGTTGGGGACGCGTTAAACCCCTGGGATACCGGTCACGCCCGGGATCTGCTGCAGGCCAGATGCGTTGCCGCCGAGTATGTTTGCCATCTCATCGGGACAGTACGTCTGTATCGCGATGGTCGTGAACATCTTGGCCAACTGCGGTGACATTCCCCGGTGAGCGACGCCCGAGGCGGCGGCGGCGAAGCTGCCGCCCGGCTGAGCGATCATCGGGCAGATGGACTGGCCCACGGCCATCGCGTTTCCCGGTTCGCCGTACTCGATGCCGGCGTGGCTCAGCGCGTCGATGAAGTTGTCGTCACTGGGATCTGCCTCGCCCGTCGCTGAGAAGGCGGTGGCCACGGTGATCAGACACCCGATACCGATCAGCGCGCGCACCGCCAACGGCTGATTGCTCAGCGACACCCAGTAGCGACGCATCTCCACCCCTCACCCTTTTGTGTCTGCCTCGAACATTGGTCTATCGCTGTCACATCCAGAACACGGTGGGGTTAAGGTTCGCCTACGTTTCAGCCGATGCGTGTCGACACGTCCCGCAAAGCACGGTTCCGGCCGTCGCCGGGTTGACAATGCAGGGCATGACGGCCATTGCGGGAGAACGACGTTGACGCGGGAGATCTCGCGTCAGACGTTTCTGCGCGGCGCCGCCGGAGCCTTGGCCGCCGGCGTGGTTCTTGGATCAGGCCGCGCTAGCGGTGATCCGGTCGCCTCGGGCTGGGACGGTCTGTCCAGGGCCATCGGCGGGCAGGTCATACAGCCGGACAATGGCCCGCAATTCGGTTCGGCCAAGCAGGTTTTCAACACTAACTTCAACGGGTCGACGCCGGCGGCGGTAGTTACCGTCACGTCGGCCGCGGATGTGCAGAAGGCAATGGCATTCGCTGCCGCCAACAACCTCAAGGTCGCTCCGCGCGGCGGCGGGCATTCCTATGTTGGGGCGTCCACCGCGAGCGGCGCGATGGTGCTCGACCTTCGTCAACTGCCCGGGGGAATCGATTACGACGCCGCCACCGGGCAGGTGACGGTGACGCCCGCCACGAGTTTGTATGCGATGCATCAGGTGCTGGCTGCGGCGGGCCGGGGTATCCCGACGGGGACCTGCCCGTCGGTGGGCGCGGCTGGGCACGCCTTGGGCGGCGGGTTGGGTGCGCATTCCCGCCATGCCGGCCTGATGTGCGACGCCTTGCGGTCGGCGACGGTGGTACTGCCCGGTGGTCAGGCCGTTACCGCGTCTGCCGGCAGCCAACCCGACCTGTTCTGGGCGTTGCGGGGCGGCGGTGGCGGCAACTTCGGCGTGACAACGTCGCTGACCTTCGCCACGTTCCCCACCGGCGAGGTCGACGTGGTGAACGTCAATTTCCCTCCACAGGCATTCGCGCAGGTTCTGCTGGGTTGGCAGAACTGGCTGCGCACCGCGGACCGCAGCAACTGGGCGCTGGCGGACGCCACCGTCGACGCCATGGGCACGCACCCCCGCATCCTTGCGACCTGCCCGGCCGGGTCGGGCGCCAGCGCGGCGTCCGCGATCACCTCGGCCGTGGGAATCCAGCCGACCGGGACCGACAACCACACGTTCAACTATCTGGATCTGGTGAATTATCTGGCCGTCGGGAACCTCAACCCGTCGCCGCTCGGATACGTCGGCGGCTCAGACGTTTTCACCGTGATCACGCCGGCGGCCGCCCAGGGAATCGCCGCGGCGGTCGACGCTTTCCCGCGTGGTGCGGGCCGAATGTTGGCGATCATGCACGCACTCGACGGCGCGCTGGCCGATGTGCCGTCAGGGGCTTCGGCCTTTCCGTGGCGCAGGCAGTCCTCGTTGGTGCAGTGGTATGTCGAGACACCCGGTGACCCTTCGGGCGCCGTCGGCTGGCTCAATACGGCGCACCGGGCGGTGCAACCGTATTCCGTTGGCGGCTATGTGAATTACCTTGAGGCTAACCAGCCGGCGTCGCGCTACTTCGGGCCGAACCTGTCTCGGTTGAGCGCCGTTCGGCAGAAGTATGATCCCGGCCGGGTGATGTTCTCCGGGATGCCGGTCTGACTCATCGGCTCGTGGCGGTTATCCACAGTTGCACGTTCATCCACATTGCGGCTTTACGGGTGTCGGCGCGTCAGAGCGCGGCCATATAATTCGAACGTGCGTTCTAGTAGTCGTGAAGAGGTCGTCGAGGTGTTCGACGCGCTGGAGGCCGACTTCAAACGCGCCTTAGATCTTCGTTGCGACGCGTTGACCACCCCGGAACGGTTGGCGCTGTTGCAGCGATGCGAGAAGTTTCGCCGATTTCTGCCGGCCGTCGAGCACCCGTTGATCAACCAGATCGGTGCGCAAGCTGACGCAAATGAACTGGGCGGCAAACTGCCGTCGGCGCTCGCCAATCGGCTGCTGATTACGCGCGCCGAGGCGTCGCGGCGCATCGGCGAGGCCGCCGATCTGGGCGAGCGCATGGCTCTGAATGGCGAGCCCTTGGAACCCCTGCTGCCTGCCACAGCCGCGGCGCAGCGCGCCGGCGCTATCGGTGCCAGTCACGTGGCAGTAATCCGGGGCTTCTGTCAGCGGCTACCGGACTTTGTCGACATAGAAACCCGGGTGAAGGCCGAAATTCAGCTGGCCCGCCTGGGCGGCGAGCACCGACCCGATGAGCTGGCCAAGCTGGCCGACAAACTCACTGACTGCCTCAACCCCGATGGCAACTTCAGTGACAACGACCGGGCCCGACGACGCGGAATCACTATCGGTAAACAAGATCTCGATGGCATGTCGTCGATCAGCGGATATCTGACCCCCGAGGCTCGGGCCACCCTGGATGCCGTTTTTGCAAAGCTGGCTGCGCCCGGCATGTGTAACCCCGCCGACAACACGCCCTGCGTGGAGGGCGCGCCGTCCCAGAAAGCGATCGAACACGACACTCGCAGTGCCGGCCAACGCCACCACGACGCGCTCAACGCGGCCGGACGCGCTCTGCTCGCGTCCGGCAGCTTGGGGAAGCACAACGGATTACCGGCGTCCATCATCGTCACCGCAACGTTGCGTGAATTGGAGGCCGCTGCGGGCAAAGGGCTCACCGGCGGCGGCACTCAATTGCCGATGAGTGACGTGATCCGGCTGGCCGCCCACGCGCATCACTATCTCGCCATCTTCGACAAGGGCAAAGCACTCGCGCTCTACCACACCAAACGCCTCGCCTCACCAGCCCAGCGAATCGTCCTATACGCCAAAGACCGGGGATGCTCGTTTCCCAACTGCGAGGTCCCGGGCTATCACACCGAAGCCCACCACGTCTCGGCTTGGGTCGAAACCCGTGTTACTGACGTCAACGACCTGACCCTTGCCTGCGGCCCCAACCACAAACTCGCCGAACAGGGTTGGACCACCCGCAAGCGCGCCAACGGCGACACCGAATGGATCCCACCGCCGCATCTCGACCATGGCCAAACGCGTGTCAACACAGTCCATCATCCGGAAAAGCTGCTGCTTGACGGCGACGAAGATGACGACGAAGGGCATTGAGCGGGCTAACCAGACAGCGTCGCTCATGCACGCTCGTTGTTAATTCCGTAACTACATAAGCGAATCTTTGGCGCCTTCTTGAAGCGCGCGTGCCACCTGCTCGCCTTTGTGGGTGAGCTCGAGCCAAGCGGACCAGATCCACGCGCCCGGATCATCGTAATCGACGACGTAGAGGTCTGAGATCTTCTGCATCGACTCTTCAACCGACCCACTCCAGGCAACCAAACGCCCCGTTTCACCGGACAGATCGCCGAGCACGACTAGGCCTTCACCGACCAGCGAACGGATCGTCTCAAGAGTTGCGTTTTGTACCTCGGTCACCGGAGCCAAGCGGTTTTGTTGGGTCACAGATGAATCAACGGCAGTGAGCGGCACAGGTCCTTCCAATGCTCCGAGGAGCAGCTCCTTGCGGACTCGCTCAAATGCGGTGGTCATTGCGGAATCCTGTCTCTGAGGTGTATTGCGCCGCCAAGTGAGTGCGGCATCACGGTGACTCGAATTCGGGATCGGACAGGTCGTTTCGACCCAGTATCGGCGGTCCGCGATGGCTGTGCGGCGGCTCAACGAAATGCGGGAGTGGGTTCGAACCGGGCGGCCCCACCGGAGCAGACGGTTCTGGTGCGGGGCGCGGCGCAGCCGCCTCCGCCGGCGCGTCTTCGACCGGGGCAGACTTGGCGGGCGCATGCTGCTCAGGCGCAGCCCCTTCGGGTGGTCCGGCCGTGTGGGGTGGAATTTCCGGTACGCCGCCACGAGTTTCATTGACGTGAATTTTCGTATACGACTTGTCAGGCGTCCGAATTTCCATCGTCGGTCCATGATCGTCACTCTTGCGCATCCCGATGCGGGTGCCGTCCGGTAGCAGACGCTCGGTTCCCGGGTATTTGCTCCCAGTGGACGGTGCCGAACCCTCGGATGCCCAATCCCACAAGTTGCGAAGGTCTTGCTCGCTGCGAATCTCGCCAATGAATGGACCGGTCCCTTTCGGAAGGTTTTTGATCGCGTTGCGGACGTCTTGGCCTGTGTGGCCCGGGCTGGGTTTCGGGGGGGTGCTTGTTTCCAGTCGACGAGCTGAATCTTTCCGTCGTGCGCGACCGGCTTCTCGTAGAAGTTTAGGCTGCCGACATCACCAGCTGTGGAGGTGAGCTTCGCGCCGACTTCGCTATCGGCAGCGACGAGCTGCGCTGCGCGGCAACGAATGTCAGCTGCAAGCGCCTGAGCCTGAGCCTGGCGCGCCGCAAGCGCCGTCGCGCTGCGTGAATTTTGAGTGTCAGTTAGCGAAAGATCCCCGCCCACAACGAAACCAGCCTGGTGAGCATCATCGACCTTATAGAGAACCGACCGTTGCGCTGCGCTGATATCGCCCGCACCTTTACGGGCGGTCAGCGCCGCGTCACGCAACTGATCAGACTTCTGGATGACTATCGCCCTGTCTGCGGTAGTCCGGTCAATCAGAGCATCGCGTGCTTGGCCATGCCAGTCCATGCCGATCGCTTGTTGCCACACCTGCCCGTACACGCTCTCCCAGCGATCGGCGGTCGAGTACCAATGCTCGGCGGCCTCGATCAGATGGTTGACATCCCAGGCATGTATCTGCGAGAGGGTGGGCAATCCGGTCGCCATCTGCGCCTCACATCGATCCGCTCAGCGCGTAGAGCCTATCCGAGGAGGTTGCCTCATTGTTGGTATAAGCCGTGGCCGCTGAGGTGGTCTTGGTTGCGGTCATCAGCGTCCTTGCGGTGAGAGTACCGCTCGCCGTCGCCACCGCGGCATGGATCGCGGTGACCGCTGCGGCGCTGGGCTGAAACGACAAGCCCGACACGCTCGGTGCGGTAACGGTCACCTCACCGGCCAGCGTCTGCCATCCGCTAGCCGTCGTGTGCAGCTCGTGGGTAGCCGCTCGCGAAGTTCCCATTCTGCAACGCGTAACGGGCGCCCAGGCGGCATCAAGTCAGGTCCACTACCGGACCGATGCGGGAGAACTCTGCCGCCGCGCTCACGCGGCACAGGCCGCCGAACAGACTGAGCACGGCGGTTTTTCGACGGGGCTATGCCGACAGTGTCGCCCGCACGCAGACCGTCACGTAGGGCAGCGCAAGGCCGCCGGCGTTCATCAGCGCCGGATGGGTTGCCAGCAATTGACGTACCTGGTCAAGCGTCTTGGTGCGGACCTCAGTCGGCGAGGTGATGCAATAGCTGCGCGAGGCGACCAAATCAATAAGTGCTTGTGGCGTAAGATAATTCGTCCACTCGAGCTGATGGCGCTGCAAGTCGGTGAACGGTGCCGGCAATGTCACCTCGTCGCGCATCGGGTCTCCGTCGCGGCCGATGATGCGACCCAGCTCTCGCACCCACCCGAGCCGCTCATCGCGGGTGTTCCAGACCAAACCCAGTCGCCCGCCGGGCCGTAGCACCCGGGCCAGTTCGGGAACTGCCCGCGCCGGGTTGAACCAATGCCATGCCTGCGCGACGAGCACAGCGTCAACGCTGTTGTCTGCCAGTGGAATTTCCTCTGCCGTGCCGAGCAGCGCCGGAGTGTCCGGCAGCGACTTGCGCAGCATCTCCAGCATCTCGGCGATCGGGTCGACGGCGATGACGTCCAGCCCGCGTTCCACCAGCCGGGTGGTCAGCTTGCCGGTCCCGGCGCCAAGATCCAAGACGTCGCGGGCACCGGCCGGTAGCAGCCAATCGATCGCCTCGGGTGGATAGGACGGGCGGCCGCGCTCGTAGGCGGCCGCTGCAGAGCCAAACGACAATGAGCGGGCCTGTGGGGACTGGGTCACCGCGGACACACACCTTTGGCAGCGGCCAATTCCAGGGTTTGCCGCACCAGTTCTCCGACGGCTTCGGTCTCCACCAGAAAGCCGTCGTGCCCGTAGATCGAGTCGACCACCTGCAGCCCAGCGCATCCGGGCAACTGCTCGGCCAATTCTTCTTGCAGCCGCAGCGGGTAAAGCCGGTCGGAGGTGATTCCCCCGACCACCGCCGGCACCGGGCACCCGCGCAACGCGGCGCCGACACCGCCGCGGCCCCGGCCGACGTCGTGAGTCGACAGCGAGTCGGTGAGCACCACATAGCTGCCGGCGTCGAAACGCGACACCAGCTTGCCGCCCTGGTGTTCCAGGTAGCTTTGCACCGCGTAGCGGCCGCCCGCCGCCGGATCCTGCTCGCCCTGAGCGTCGTTGGCGAAGCGGGTGTCCAGCTCGACCTCACCCCGGTAGGTCAGGTGTGCGAAGCGGCGGGCGATCTCCAGGCCGGCGTCGGGGTTACGTCCGGTGCCGTGATAGTCACCGCCCTGCCAGTTCGGGTCGGCTTTGATGGCCGCGATCTGGGTGCACTGTGTGCCGATCTGGTCGGCGGTGGCACGCGCACCAACCGCCAGCAGCAGACCTGAGCCCACCCGATCGGGGTGGCTGATCATCCATTCCAGCGCCCGCGCTCCACCCATCGACCCGCCGAGCACCGCAGCGACGTCGGTGATGCCCAGCGCGGCCAGCGCGGCCACGTCGGACTCGACCTGATCCCGCACCGATATCAGTGGAAATCTTGAGCCCCACGGCTTCCCGTCCGATGCCATCGAGCTCGGCCCGGTCGATCCGCGACAGCCGCCCAGCACATTGGTGGCCACCGCGCACCAACGGTTGGTGTCGATCGGTGCGCCCGGCTCGGCGATGCCGTCCCACCAACCCGGCGTCGGATGCCCGGCACCGGCAGGCCCGGTGATGTGTGAGTCTCCGGTCAGCGCGTGCAACACCACGACGACGTTGTCGCGGGCGGGCGCCAACCGGCCCCACCGCTGCACGGCGATGCTGACGTTGTCGATGACCACGCCGCTCTCCAGCGTCAGCGAGCCGACGTCGACGATGCCGATCTCGCCTTCGGCGGGCAGCGTCTGGGTCGGCACGTCAGAGATTGTCACCGCGGCCTCCTCAGAACGCCGCCACGGCGTGCGGATCGCTGCTGCCGGTTGCGGCGCCGCCTCGACGAGCGGCGGCAAAGCCGAGTTCGAGGTCGGCCAGGATGTCGTCGATGCCCTCGATGCCCACCGCCAGCCGAACCAATCCGGGGGTGACGCCGCTGGACAGCTGCTCTTCGGGGCTGAGCTGAGCGTGGGTCGTCGACGCCGGGTGGATCACCAGCGACCGCACGTCACCGATGTTGGCGACGTGGCTGTGCAGCTTCAGCGCGTCGACGAACGCCTTGCCGGCGTCCACACCGCCGGCCAACTCGAAGGACAGCACGGCCCCGGCTCCCTTGGGCGCCAGCTTCTTTGCCAACTCGTACCACGGCGAGCCGGGCAGGCCGGCGTAGTTGACCGACAGCACGTCATCGTGACCGACGAGGTACTCGGCGACTCGCTGAGCGTTCGCGACGTGACGCTCGACGCGCAGGCTCAGCGTTTCCAGGCCCTGGGCCACCAGGAACGCGTTGAACGGCGACGCCGCCGACCCGTAGTCGCGCAGCAATTGCACCCGCGCCTTGATCGCGAATGCGGGCGGCCCCAGCTCGGCGTACACCACACCGTGGTAACTGGGGTCAGGGGTGGTGAATCCGGGGAAGCGGCCCTGCGTCCAGTCGAAGGTGCCGCCGTCGACGATCACTCCGGCGATCGCGGCGCCGTGTCCGCCCAGGTACTTGGTGGCCGAGTGCACGACGATGTCGGCGCCCTGGGATATCGGCTGGATCAGGTATGGGGTGGCGACGGTGTTGTCCACGATCAGCGGTACGCCGTTGGCATGCGCGACCCCGGAGACCCCCGGGGTGTCCAGGATGTCGATTTGCGGGTTGGAGATGGTCTCGGCAAAGAACGCCTTCGTGTTCGGCCGCACCGCTGCCTGCCATAAGTCAAGGTCGTCGGGATCCTCGACAAAACTGACCTCGATGCCCAGCTTGGGCAGCGAGTAGTGGAACAGGTTGTAGGTGCCGCCGTAGAGCCGCGGGCTGGACACGATGTGGTCGCCTGCCGCCGCCAGGTTCAAGATCGCGAATGTCTCGGCCGCCTGGCCCGACGACAGAAAGAGCGCGGCCACCCCGCCTTCCAGGGCGGCGATCCGCTGTTCGACGACGTCGGTGGTGGGGTTGCCGATGCGGGTGTAGATGTTGCCCGGGACTTCCAGGCCGAACAGCGCCGCAGCGTGGGTGGTGTCGTCGAAGACGTAGGACGTGGTCTGGTAGATCGGCAGGGCGCGGGCGCCGGTGGTCGGGTCCGGCGACTGGCCGGCGTGCACCTGCTTGGTCTCGAACGACCAGTGCGCGCTCGGATCGGTGTCGGTGTCGTTAGAAGGGGTCATGGAAGGTGCTTTCTGTGCGAAGAAGTCCTGAGTGTGTCGGGTGCGTGGGGGTGCACGGGACGCCGTCTAAAGACGACGTATCCGGCAGCCAACTGATCAGCAACTGCGACGCACGATGGGCCAGCCCAAATAAATGCGCATCAGGTTTCCCTGTCTACTCGGGGGGCCCGTCATAGCGGACCCGCGCTTGCCGACGTAGCCGGTTCTGGCTACTCAACCTGGTCTTCACCCGGAGCACCCCACCGCGGTTGGAGGGTTGCCGGCCAGCAAGCCGGGGCTTGACGCTGGCGCTCATGACCTGGGTGAAGCGTATCGCACAGCGCCGACTTCTTGCCAGCGCGGATCCATGCGAGGCGACACCAGGCCAAACACCCTTGCTAACGTGGCAGCGAGAACGCTGAGCCCTTGAATTTCTGAGCGAAGACGTCGGGAGACAGACCGTGTGCGCCGAACAGCCGACCATCATCTACACGCTGACTGACGAGGCGCCACTGCTCGCGACGTATGCGTTCCTGCCGATCGTGCGTGCCTTCGCCGAACCGGCCGGCATCGAGATCAAGACCAGTGACATCTCGGTGGCAGCACGAATCCTGGCTGAGTTCCCCGAAGACTTGACCGACGAGCAGCGCGTACCCGACAACCTGGGCGAACTGGGCAAGCTGACGAAGCTGGCTGACACCAACATCATCAAGTTGCCTAACATCAGCGCTTCGGTGCCCCAACTGGTCGCCGCCGTCAAGGAACTGCAGGGCAAGGGATTCAAGATTCCGGACTATCCACAGCATCCGAAAACCGATGAGGACAAGGAAATTCGTGACCGCTATGCCAAATGTCTTGGCAGCGCGGTGAATCCAGTTCTACGGCAGGGTAATTCGGATCGTCGCGCGCCCAACGCGGTCAAAGAGTACGCCCGCAAGCACCCACACAGCATGGGGGAGTGGTCGATGGCGTCGCGCACTCACGTCGCGACCATGCGGCACGGCGACTTCTACCACGGCGAGAAGTCGCTCACGCTGGATCGCGCGCGCAACGTGAAGATGGAGTTGGAGACCAAAAGCGGCAAGACGCTGGTGCTGAAGCCGAAGGTGTCGCTGCTGGACGGCGACGTCATCGACAGCATGTTCATGAGTAAGAAGGCCCTCTGCGAGTTCTATGAAGAGCAGATGGAAGATGCCTATGAGACCGGCGTGATGTTCTCGCTGCACGTCAAGGCGACGATGATGAAGGTATCCCACCCGATCGTCTTCGGCCACGCGGTCAAGATCTTCTATAAAGACGCCTTCGCCAAGCACCAGGAGCTGTTCGACGAACTCGGCGTCAACGTCAACAACGGATTGGTCGATCTGTACAACAAGATCGAGTCGCTGCCCGCGTCGCTGCACGACGAGATCATCCGTGACCTACACGCCTGCCACGAGCACCGCCCCGAGCTCGCCATGGTCGATTCGGCCAAGGGCATCACCAACTTCCATTCACCCAGCGATGTGATCGTGGACGCGTCGATGCCTGCGATGATCCGCGCGGGCGGCAAGATGTGGGGCGCCGACGGGCGGCAGAAGGACACCAAGGCCGTCAACCCCGAGTCCACCTTTTCCCGCATCTACCAGGAGATCATCAACTTCTGTAAAACGCACGGGCAATTCGATCCGACCACGATGGGCACCGTGCCCAACGTCGGGTTGATGGCGCAGCAGGCCGAAGAGTACGGCTCGCACGACAAAACTTTCGAGATGCCCGAGGACGGTGTCGCCAACATCGTCGACCTCGACACCGGGGAGGTCCTGCTGACGCAAAACGTGGAAGCCGAGGACATCTGGCGCATGCCCATCGTCAGGGACGAACCGATCCGCGACTGGGTCAAGCTTGCCGTCACCCGCGCGCGGAACTCGGGCATGCCAGTGGTGTTCTGGCTGGACCAGGAGCGTCCGCACGAGAACGAACTGCGCAAGAAGGTCAACACCTATCTCGCCGATTACGACACCGAGGGCCTCGACATCTCGACCATGTCGCAAGAACGAGCCATGCGGCACACGATCGAGCGCGCGATGCGCGGGCAGGACACCATCGCCGCCACCGGAAACATCCTGCGCGACTACCTGACCGACCTTTTCCCGATCCTCGAATTGGGCACCAGCGCCAAGATGCTGTCCATCGTTCCGTTGATGGCCGGCGGCGGAATGTACGAGACGGGAGCGGGTGGTTCAGCGCCCAAGCACGTCCACCAACTCGTCGAGGAGAACCACCTGCGCTGGGATTCCCTCGGCGAATACCTGGCTCTGGGAGCGTGTTTCGAAGACATCGGCATCAAGACCGGCAACGAGCGGGCCAA
The DNA here is from genome assembly GCA_963760095.1 of uncultured Actinomycetota bacterium. GTDB lineage: Bacteria > Actinomycetota > Actinomycetes > Mycobacteriales > Mycobacteriaceae > Mycobacterium. The sequence continues at coordinate 1,090,254 of CAVXBT010000001.1, forward strand.
GATCCTGGGCAGGACGCTGGACGCCGCGATCGGCACGCTGCTGGACAACAACAAGAGCCCGTCACGCAAGACCGGTGAGCTCGACAACCGGGGCAGCCAGTATTACCTGGCGCTGTACTGGGCCAGGGAACTTGCAGCGCAGCACGACGACGAAGAGCTGCGAAAGCACTTCGCCGCGCTGGCCGATGAGCTCGGTAAAGGCGAAGACGCCATCGTCGCCGAACTGGCCGAGGCGCAGGGCGAGGTCGTTGACATCGGCGGCTACTACCGACTCGACGACGAGAAGACCATCGCGGTGATGCGGCCGAGCAAAACGCTCAACGCGGCACTGGCGGCCGCACGCGACTGAGCTCCGACGGTCAGTCGACCAGACCGCGAAGCTGCTCGATGAGCTTGACCCGGTCGGCGGCGGTCTCGGCGATGGGCACCACGTTCAAGGTGGTCACCCCGGCCTCGCGGAAGGCCGCCACCCGCTCCTTGACGAACCCGGGTGTTCCGATCAGCGAGATGTCCCGCACGAGCTCGTCGGGAACAATCTTGGCGGCGCCGTCCTTGTCGCCGGCCAGGTAAAGTTCTTGGATGCGATCGGCCTGCGGGCCGTAACCATATCGGGTGGCCAGCGTGTGGTAGAAGTTCTTCCCCCTGGCGCCCATGCCGCCGATGTAGAGCGCCAGATGCGGCTTGACGAATTCCCTTAGCCCCTCGACGTTTTCACCGATGGCCAGTGTCGGGCCGGCGTACACCTCCAGCTCACCCAATGCCGGGTCGCGGTTGGCCCGTCCGGCGGCCACCGCCTTGCCCCACACGTCCTGCGCCTTCTCCGGCAGATAGAAGATGGGTTGCCATCCCTCGGCGATTTCGGCGGCCAGTTCGACGTTCTTGGGTCCCAGCGCGGCCACCAGGATCGGGATGCGTTCCCGGACAGGCGTATTGATGAGCTTCAGTGGCTTGCCGAGCCCGGTGCCCTTTTCGGGGGGCAGCGGGATCGTGTAGTGATCGCCCTGATACTGCAGCCGCTCACGCCGCCACACCTGGCGGCAGATCTCGATGACCTCGCGGGTGCGCGCGATCGGCGCGTCATAGGCAACACCGTGGAAACCTTCGATCACCTGGGGTCCGGATGCGCCCAGGCCGAGGGTGAACCGGCCGTCGGAAACGTAGTCCAGACCGGCAGCGGTCATTGCGGTCAGGGTGGGCGTCCGGGTGTAGAGCTGAAGGATGCCTGATGCCAGCTCGACGCGCTGCGTGCTGGCTGCCAGGTATCCGAGCGCGCTCACCGCGTCGTACGAATACGCCTCGGGGACAAAGACGATGTCCAGTCCGGCGCGTTCGAGGTCGGCCACTTCGGCGGCGACCTCCTTGAAGCCGCCCGCGTAATTGATCCCTAATCCGATTCGCATGCCTGGCTGCTCCCTGGTCTATTCCTAGGCTTTCGCGAACTGGCCGGCCAGTTCGAGAGCCTCCTGCTGGATTCTCGGAAATTGTGCGGCCATCGCTTCGGACAACGCCGTCGCACCGGAGAGCGGTCGCACCATCACCTTAAAGTCATCGATCAGACCGTCGTCATTGATATGCAGGAAGTCGCAGCCGTTGACCGTTACGCCGGGTGCGCCCGCTATCCCGGCCTCGAACTCAAACGCGTGCTCATGGCCATCGCTGTCGTTGATCTCGCGGATGTAGCGGAAGTCTACGAAGACCCGCAGCACACCACGCAGGATCGCCGCGGTGATCGGTTTGCCGACGTAGGGCTTGAAGGCGACCGGGCTGGTGAAGACGACGTCGTCGGCCAGCAGCGCCGCGATCGCCTGCTCGTCGTGTTCTTCGACGGCCTTGCGGAAGGGATGGGTAGCGGACACGGACCACCTCGCGTAGTCAACTTGTTGAGTAGGTGTGATCGACGTTAGAGCGCCGGTCGGCATATGTCCATATGCGATTAGTAACTTTTTTGATTAATCAGATGTGTAGGATGGGGCGATGTCGCTGCGTGACGCCGTGCTGGCCGCTCTTCTCGAGGGAGAGTCGTCGGGCTACGACTTGGCGAAGGGCTTTGACGCGTCGGTGGCCAATTTCTGGATGGCCACACCGCAGCAGCTGTACCGCGAACTCGAACGCCTCGCCGAGCAAGGCCTGATCGAGGCGCGCATCGTGCACCAGGAACGACGGCCCAACAAGCGGATGTTCTCGCTGACCGACGCAGGCCGCGAGGCCATCCGGGCGTTCACCGGGAGGTCCCCGAAGCCCTCGGCGATCCGCGACGAGTTGATGATCAAAGTGCAGGCCGCCGATGCCGGCGACGCCGCCGCTGTCCGGGATTTCATGATCGAACGTCGGGAATGGGCCGAGGCCAAACTGCAGCGCTACGAACGGCTGCGCCACCGATTGCTCGATGGCCGCAGCGAAGCCGAATTCCTGGCCACGGCGCAGCGAGTAGGCCCCTATTTGACGTTGATGCGCGGGATCTCGTTCGAAGAGGAAAACATTCGATGGGCCCAGCGCGCGCTGGCGATCATGGAACAGCGTCAGGGCGCAGGATCTGTCAGGTAGTGCGTGAGTACCGGCCGCAGCCATTCGATGAGTCGCGCGTCGTCCATGCCGGTCAGGGGCGGCATACCGAGGACGTAGCGGGCCACGGCGAGGCCGAGCAGTTGCGATCCCACCAGAGCGGCCCGTTCGGGGGCGCGATCGGGTACCACCGCGGCGAGCGCGGGCGCCACTTGGTCGATGAACACCTCGAGCAGCGCGTCCGCGGCGGTCCGGTTCGTCGCGGCCGCGCGCAGCAGCGGAAGAAACGGACCCTGCGGACCCCAGGCCGCGACAAACATCGGTAGCAGGACATCGGCGACACGGTCCGGCGCGAGATCCGACAGATCCGGAAACGTGATGTCGAATCGCGAGGCCGCGGCGAACAACGCTGCCTTGGTGCCGAAATAGTGCATGACCAGCGCCGGATCGACACCGACCGCCGACGCGACCGAGCGGATGGTGGTGCGCTCGAAACCGTGGGTGCCGAACTGCGATCGCGCGGTGTCCAGGATGGTTGCCCGGGTGGCTTGACCATCGCGTGCATCACGCGTCTTGGACGACATGGGAGACAGTGTATTCAACAACTGTTGACACAGTGCGCAGAACCACTTACCGTCGATTTCAACAGTTGTTGAACTCACGACGAGAGGTCGCACCCATGACCGTCACCGCCATCCAGATCGGACTGGACCCGGACGTGATCGATTACTCCTCAGCTGACTTCGCGCAGTTTCCCGGCTTGTCGAAGGAAAAGCTGCGCGCCGCCAATGAGCAGAACGTGGCCGGCCTGCGCGCTGCCGGCTATCACGTCGACAACTGCCTCATCGACTTCGGTCCGGCCGGCGCCGACAAAGCCCGCCAGTGGCTGGAGGCCAAACGCTACGACGCGGTGCTCATCGGCGCCGGCGTGCGCCTGGTCCCCGCCAACACGTTGCTGTTCGAGTCGATCATCAACGCCGCGCATGTGGCCCAGCCCAATTGCCGCTTCGTGTTCAATCAGGCAGCCGTGGCCACCCCGGACGACATCCGCCGGTGGTACCCGAACCCGGAGGCGGTGGCGTGATGACCGTTCATGACGTCGACATCCTGGTAGTTGGCGCCGGCCCGACCGGGCTGACCGCCGCCGGTGACCTCGCACGAGCGGGTCGGTCGGTCACCGTGCTGGAGCGCTGGCCGGCAATCAACCCGTCCAGCCGCGCTTTCGCCACGATGGCGCGCACGCTGGAAGTACTGGACGCCCGCGGAATAGCCGATGGCCTGCTGGCGCAGGCGCATAAGGCGCCCGGTGTCACGATTTTCGGCGGAGCGCGTATTGACCTGACGCACCTGCACTCGCCGTACCAGTTCGCGATGATCACCCCGCAGACCAACGTGGACCAGGCGCTGGCCGGCTACGCCCTCGCGCAGGGAGCCGAGATCCGGCGCGGCATCGACGTCGTCGGGCTCGAACAAGATGCCCACGGCGTGACCGTGACCGCGCGGGCCCAATGTACCGACGTGAGCCATCAAGAATGTTGGCGGGCAAAGTATTTGATCGGAGCTGACGGGGCGCACAGCACGGTTCGCGCATCGCTCGGCGTGGACTTCCCCGGCAAGACGCTCTTGTCGTCCATCGTGCTCGCCGACGTGAAGCTGGCGCACGGCCCGATCGGCAGCGGGCTGACCCTGGGCAGCACTCGCAACGAGTTCGCCTTTCTGGTTCCCTATGATCATCACGACACGGATGGATCGTGGTACCGCACGATGGTGTGGGATCGCAAGCACCAGGTGTCCGACAGCGAGCCGGTTGAACAGGACGAAATCGTCGGCGTGCTGACCCGGGCGATGAAGGCCGATCCCGGGTTGCTCGAGGTGGGTTGGAAGTCCCGATTCCATTGCGACGAGCGGCAAGTCGAGCAATATCGACATGGCCGGGTGTTCTTGGCCGGCGAGGCGGCGCACGTGCACTCGCCGATGGGTGGTCAAGGCATGAACACCGGCATCCAGGACGCCGCGAACCTTGCGTGGAAAATCGACGCGGTGCTCGCCGGCGCCGATGACGCCGTGCTCGACAGCTACCAGATCGAGCGCCATCCGATTGGCGAGCGGGTCGTGCTGCAGTCCGGCTTGATGGCGCGTGGCGTCACGCTTCGTCCACGGATCGCACGCGGCATACGAAACGTGCTGGCGCCCAGAATTCTTCGCATCCCTCGGATGCGTGATGAGGTGGCAGGCAGCTTCGCCGGCACGACGCTGCGCTATGCGCATCGGCCCGGCGAGAGCGGGTTGGTGGGCGCCCGCGCGACGCAGATTCCGCTGATCGGCGACCGTCTCACCGAGCTGCAGCGCGAGCCCGGCTTCGTGCTGATTCGTGAGCGCGGCAGGTCTGCGGTCAACGTGACGGACCTGCACCAAGCGGAGCGGGCCGATAGCGGGCCGGCGGTGCTGGTGCGGCCCGACGGCTACATCGCCTGGGCCGGCGACTCGGCCAACTGCTCGGAATGGCTTGACGCACTCGCCCGCTGGGCCGCACCGGCCGAGCGTCCGCACGTCGTCCCCGCTACCGCGTGACCAGTCGCGACTGGCGCCACTTGTAGGCTGGGCGCATGTCCGGCGGGAGGAAGGTCAAGGTCAAAGGCACGGTCGTCGAGCTCGACGGCGACGAGATGACTCGTGTCATGTGGAAGTGGATCAAAGACCTGCTGATCCTTCCACATCTCGACATCAACCTGGACTACTACGACCTTGGCATCGAGCACCGCGACGCCACCGACGATCAGGTGACAATCGACTCGGCGTATGCCATCAAGAAGCACGGCGTCGGCATCAAGTGCGCCACGATCACCCCCGACGAGGCTCGGGTCAAGGAGTTCAACCTCAAGGCGATGTGGCCGTCGCCCAACGGGACGATCCGAAACATCCTGGGCGGCACAATTTTCCGCGAGCCGATCGTCGTCTCGAACGTGCCCCGGCTGGTTCCGGGTTGGAAGAAGCCGATTGTCATCGGCCGCCATGCTTTTGGCGACCAGTACCGCGCGACCAATTTCAAAGTGGACAGACCGGGCACCGTAACGCTGAGCTTCACCCCGGACGACGGGAGCGAGCCGATCGTCCACGAAGTGGTGCACATCCCCGAGCACGGTGGCGTGGTGATGGGGATGTACAACTTCAAGGATTCGATACGTGATTTCGCCCGCGCGTCGTTCGCCTACGGCCTGAAAGAGAACTACCCGGTGTATCTGTCGACGAAGAACACCATCCTCAAGGCCTACGACGGGATGTTCAAGGACGAGTTTCAATGCATCTACGACGAGGAGTTCAAGGACAAGTTCGAGGCGGCCGGGCTGACCTACGAGCACCGGCTGATCGATGACATGGTCGCCGCCTGCCTCAAGTGGGAAGGCGGCTACCTGTGGGCGTGCAAGAACTATGACGGTGACGTTCAATCCGACTCGATCGCACAGGGTTACGGTTCGCTTGGGCTGATGACGTCGGTGCTGATGACCGCGGACGGCAAGACAGTGGAGGCTGAAGCCGCCCACGGCACGGTCACCCGGCATTTCCGGCAGTACCAGCAGGGAAAGCCCACCTCCACCAATCCGATCGCCTCGATCTTCGCCTGGACGCGTGGGTTGCAGCACCGCGGCGAGCTGGACCACACGCCAGAAGTGAGCGACTTCGCCCGGAAGCTCGAAGGCGTCGTCGTCGCCACCGTCGAGGGCGGTCAGATGACCAAAGACCTGGCCCTGCTCATCGGTGCAGATCAGGGCTGGCAGACCACCGAGGAATTCCTCAACGCGGTCGCGGACAACCTGAAGAAAGCGCTCGACTAGCCCGCCGTTGGGTCGACGGCCCGAACCGGCTGGCTGTACCGGTCGAGGAACTCGCTGATGACTTCGGTGACGCGTCCTGGCGCCTCGAACATGGGGATGTGACCGACGCCGTCGAGAATGGTCAGCTCGTGATCGGCGGGCAAATGGTCGGTGAAATGCCCGCTGAACCTGCGTGGGGGAACTACCCGGTCTTTTTCGCAGAGCACCAGATGCGTGGGAACGCCGGTGTGTGCCAGCTCCACGAGCCCGGGCGTCAGCAGTGATTTGACCAGCAGCTGGAAATAGGCCGGGCAATGCTTGAGGTCGTCGACCACGGCGATGAGGTCTTCTTCGCTGATCCCGTCTGGCGATCCGCTGATCGGCAGGGTCCCTATCCGGCGGCCCATCGGCAGGCGCAACAGTCGCGGCCCGAGCAAGTGGGCCAGCACCCATACGGGCATACCGCCGACGAACTTGGCGATCACCTCGAATTTTGTCGGGCTCCATGCCCTCCAGCCGCCGGCCGGCGCGATGCCGGTGACGGTGCGGGCCCGTCCGCGACGTTCCAGTTCGAAGGCCACCCAGCCGCCCAATGAGTTGCCCACAATGTGAGCGGTGCTCCAGCCGAGCTCGTCGAGCTGCCGCTCGACGTGGTCGGCCAGCACCGCGGAGCTGAGGAACCACGTGCCTGACCGGGGCCCGCCGTTGTGGCCGGCCATTGTCGGGGCGAACACCTCGTAGCGCCCGGTGTCGGCAAGCTGCGGCGCCACCTTCTGCCACACAAGTTGCGAGATCAGGAACGGATGCAGCAAAAGGACCGGTTCGCCGGACCCGAGATGGATTGGCGCGCGAGTCTTCATGGAGCCGACATTAAAGGTGATACCGCTGGTACCGCAAGGAGGGCCGGTGTCCCCGTGAAAAGATCGAGTGATCATGAGTATCGCTACTGGATCCCGTCGGGTCTTCTCCGGCGTGCAGCCCACCTCCGACTCGCTTCACCTCGGAAATGCGCTGGGCGCCGTCTCCCAGTGGGCCCAGTTGCAGGACGACCACGACGCGTTCTTCTGCGTCGTCGACCTGCATGCAATCACCATTCCGCAGGACCCGGACGTGTTACGGCGCCGCACCCTGGTGACCGCCGCGCAGTATCTGGCGCTGGGTGTAGACCCCACCCGCAGCACCATCTTCGTGCAGAGCCACGTCGCCGCGCATACCCAGTTGGCCTGGGTATTGGGCTGCTTCACCGGTTTCGGCCAGGCCTCGCGGATGACGCAGTTCAAGGACAAATCAACGCGACAGGGCAGCGACGCGACCACCGTCGGCCTGTTCACCTATCCCGTGCTGCAGGCCGCCGACGTGCTGGCCTACGACGCCGAGTTGGTGCCGGTCGGTGAAGACCAACGCCAGCACCTGGAGTTGGCGCGCGATGTCGCGCAACGGTTCAACAGCCGTTTCCCGGATACATTCGTGGTTCCCGATCTGCTCATTCCCAAGGTCACCGCCAAGATTTATGACCTGCAGGACCCGTCGTCGAAGATGAGTAAGTCAGCGGCCACCGATGCCGGGCTGATCAGCCTGCTCGACGCTCCGGCAGTGTCCGCCAAAAAGATTCGGTCCGCCGTGACCGACAGCGAACGGGAGATCCGCTACGACCCGGACGCCAAACCTGGGGTGTCGAACCTGCTGAGTATTCAGTCCGCGGTTTCCGGCGTCGATATCGATGCACTGGTCCGGAGTTACGCCGGACGCGGCTACGGCGATCTGAAGAAGGACACCGCGGAGGCCGTCGTCGAGTTTGTGACACCGATCAAAACCCGGGTCGACGAGTTGCTCACCGATCCAGCCGAATTGGAGGGTGTGCTGGCCACCGGGGCGGCACGGGCCGAGGACGTCGCCGCAAAAACGGTCGACCGGGTGTATGACCGGCTCGGGTTCCTGCCGAGACGTCCCTAGCGGGGCCTCATGAGTGAAGCGGGCAAACCAGGAATCCTGGATCGACTGCGGGCACGGTTCGGATGGTTCGACCACGCAATGCGCGCCAATGACCGCTTCGACGAACGCAAGGGCAACTTCTTCGCGGCCGGCCTGACCTACTACACGATCTTCGCGTTGTTCCCATTGTTGATGGTCGGTTTCAGCCTCGCCGGATTCGTGCTCTCCCGTCGGCCCGATGTGCTGACCGGAATCGACAACAAGGTCAGGGCCGCGGTGCCAGGTGCCTTGGGCACCCAGGTGATCGACGTGGTCAATTCGGCAATCGATTCGCGGGCTTCGGTCGGAACCATCGGTCTGCTCGCGGCGGCATGGGTCGGCCTGAACTGGATGGCCAATCTTCGGGTAGCGCTCAGCGAAATGTGGAATCAGGGTGAGGGGTCGCTCGGATTCATCCGGACCAAGCTGTCCGATCTGGGCGCCCTGGTCTCGTCGTTCGTGGCCATCCTCGCCACGCTCGCGCTCAGCGCGCTCGCCGATGCGGCGCCGATGGGCAGAGTGTTGGCATGGCTGGGTATTCACAACGCGCCAATACTGGACGCCATACTTCGCAGCGTGTCGATGTTGGTGTCGGTGCTGCTGTCGTGGTTGGTGTTCAGCTGGATGATCGCCCGGCTGCCCCGCGAACCGGTCAACTACGCCAGCTCATTTCGGGCCGCTCTGATCGCGGCGATCGGTTTTGAAGTGTTCAAGTTGGTGGCCTCGATCTACCTGAAATCCGTCCTGCGCAGCCCGGCGGGTGCCACCTTCGGACCGGTGTTGGGCCTCATGGTGTTCGCCTACATCACCGCTCGGCTGCTGCTGCTCGCCACCGCGTGGGCGGCGACGTCGACACCCGACGCGGTCGCAGCGCCGGTAGAGCCGCCCGCTGCAGCGGTCGTCCCGACCTGGGTGCCCGAGAGCGGGAGCATCAAGGCGCGCCAGGCATTGACCGCTGTGGCGGTGGGAGCCGTTGGAGCACTCGGCCTTTCCCGACTGGTCCGACGCCCCAAGGCCTAATTTCGTTGCAAAGCGACTGTCTCGTTCGCAAAACGATTTGGCCACGACAGGACGTGTCGGCGTTCGGGCGTGTCATCCTCAGGGGCACGAAACGATTGTGCTACGCAAAGGTGGGTAGGCGATGTCAGCACCAAATCTTTTCCACAAACTGGCCGCGGAGACGATCGGTACTTTTTGGCTGGTGCTCGGCGGCGTTGGCAGCGCGGTCTTTTCACTGAAGGCCCACTCCGATCTCTACCCGGTGGGTATCGGCTATCTGGGGGTCGCGCTCGCATTCGGCCTGACCGTGCTGGTCGGCGTGTACGCGTTCGGAACGATCTCTGGCGGGCATTTCAACCCCGCCGTCACACTGGGTGCGGCGCTGGCCCGCCGGGTGGAATGGAAAGTCCTGCCGGCGTATTGGATCGTTCAGGTGATCGGCGGCCTCCTCGGAGCGTTGGTGGTCTACTTCATCGCCTTCGGCAGGCCCGGTTTCATAGCTACCGGACATTTGGCGGCCAACGGCTATGGTGTGCATTCGCCCACGGGTTACTCACTGGGCGCAGTTATCCTCGCCGAAATCGTTTTGACGGCCATGTTTCTGTTCGTCATCCTCGGCTCGACCGACGAGCGGGCGCCGAAAGGCTTTGCCGGTTTGGCCATCGGGCTGACACTGACGGGTATCCACCTGGTCGCCATTCCGATCTCCAACACGTCGGTCAACCCCGCCCGTTCCACCGCTGTCGCCTTCTTCAATGGCGACGGGGCTCCCACGCAGCTGTGGGTGTTCTGGCTTGCGCCGCTGATCGGCGGGGCGATTGCCGGCATCGCCTATCCATTGCTGTTCGGGCGGGCCGAGGAGGAGACAGCGGACCAGCCGGCATCGCCGTGATGGTCGGCTAGCGGTCCGTCAGCCAGCTGCCACGCGCCATGACGTCGGTCACCTGTAGATGCCGGTCCAGCACAACGAGATTGGCGTCAGCACCGACGCGTAAGCTGCCCACGCGGTGCAGGCCGAGCGCCCGGGCCGGGGTCGCCGAAGTCATGTGCACCGCAGCAATCAACGCGGCGTCCCGGTCTGAGCCGAGACCCGCAGCGAATCGGAACAGTTGATCGATAGTCGCGGTGCTGCCCGCGATCGTCGAGGTCCCTCGCACGCGCGCCACCCCGTCGACCACGTCGACCGGTATTGCGCCGAGCTGAAATTCGCCGTCGCCCACTCCTGCCGCGGCGGTGGCGTCGGTGACCAACGCGACCCGGTCGGCCCTAGCCCGCTCGATCGTGGCATGCACCACGGCAGGGTGGACGTGCACACCGTCGGCGACCAACTCCACAGTCACCCGGGGATCTTCAAGCAGCGCAAGAGCGGGCCCCGGCTCGCGGTGATGCAGTGGCCGCATCGCATTGAACAGGTGGGTCCCAACGGTTGCGCCGAGCTCGATGGCATGACGGGTCTGCTCGTAGCTCGCATCCGTATGCCCAAGGCCGACAACCACTCCGGCGTCAACCAGGCGGATGATTGCGGCGTCGCTGCCGGGGCGTTCGGGGGCCAGGGTGACCATCTTGATCGCCCCGTTTCCTGCGGCCAGGAGGGCGTCGATCTCCGTCGGCGCCGGGTCGCGCAACTGGGTGTGGTCGTGCGCCCCGCAGTGCACCGCGCTCAGCCACGGCCCCTCCAGATGGATACCGGCGATAACGCCTTCGGCCGTCGATTCGGCGAGTGCACGCACGGCGGCCAGCAGATCGGCGGCCGACGCCGTGACCAGGCTGGCCAACGTGGTCGTCGTACCATGTCGGCGGTGAAAACTCGCTGCGCGCAGATTGTCTGAGGTGTTGCCGTCGGTGTAGGACGCGCCACCGCCGCCATGCACGTGGATGTCGACGAAGCCGGGAACAACCACCGCGTCGGGCAGGTCGACATCGGGGGGATGCGGTGCCGAGCCCGAACCGCAGTCCACGATCTGCGAGCCCGAGGTGTGCACCCAGCCGGGCCGGCAGAGGCGCTGCTCGAGTACGACGGTGCCCGCTGTGATCAGCGGCATGCCTGCATATCCGTTGCTGTATTAGGGTTTTCGTCCGGCCACAGGCCATTGTTTTCCCAGAAGCGGCGGATCTCTTCGAGTTGTCGCCCTTTGGTTTCCGGTGCGAACCGGTAGACCAGGACAAAGCTCACGGTCGCCAACAGGCCGAACACAGCGAATGTGCCCGCGCCACCCAGTGTGTGCAGCATCGTCAAAAAGACCGCCGCGACCAGCGCGTTGGCGGTCAGGTTGGCGGTGAGCATCGCGCTGGAGCCCAGTGACCGCAGGTGGGCCGGGAAGCTCTCACCGGCGTAAACCCAGACCAGCGCGCCGAATCCGAAGGTGAATCCCATGGTGAACAGCAGCAGACCGACGTAGCCGAAGCCCGACACCGCGCTGGATTCTGCGGCGAACACCCCGATCAGCACCGCGTCGCCGAGGACCATTGCGGCGATGCCGGACAGCAGAATGGGCCGGCGTCCGATCCGGTCGACGAGAACCAGCGAGACCAGCACTGCGGCCAGCGAAGCCAGCTGCACGAGCGCGGGCAGCACCAGCAGTGCGAACTTGCCCTGAAAGCCCATCGACTCGAAGAGTCGTGGACTGTAGTAGATGATTCCGTTGATGCCGGTCAGCTGGGCGAAGAAGCCCAGCCCGACGACGAATGCGGTGGCGCGCAGATACGGCGGGCGCAGCATTTCGATGAATTTTCCGCCGTGTTCTTCGCGCATCGCCTCGGCGATCTCGGTGAGTTCCTGCTCGACATCTCGGTTCGGCTCGACTCGCAGCAGCGCCCGGCGGGCGTCGTCGACCCGGTTTTTGAACAGGTACCACCGCGCGGTGTCGGGCATCTGCGCCAATAGCGGCAGGACCACCAGGGCCGGCACCGCGGCCAATCCGAGCATCCACCGCCAGCTGTGCGAATCCGCCAGCACGTATGCGGCGAGATAGCCGGCGATGATGCCCAGCACGGTCGCCACCTGATAGGTCACCAGCATCGCGCCGCGCACTCGCGCCGGCGCCGATTCGGCGATGAACACCGGAACCACGACGGCGGACAGCCCGACGGTCATACCGAGCAGCAGCCGGGCCGTCACCAGCAGCGGCATCGACTCCGAGGCGGCGGCCAGCAACGCGAATGTCGCATAACCACCCGCCACCAGCATCATCGACTTCTTGCGCCCGATCGCGTTGGCGAGCACGCCGCCGCACAGAGCGCCGCAGATCTGCCCGATCACCACCGTCGTGGTGAGCAGCTCCTGCTGGTGGATGGTCAGCTGGAAGTCGTCGGTGATGAACAGCAGTGCACCCGCGATGTTGGACAGGTCGTAGCCGCAGACGATGCCGAGGCTCGCTGCCGCGAGAGCGATCAGCAATTGTCGTCGCGCTCGTACAGACTCGCCGATGCGGCCCACAATTTTCCTTCCGGAGTGGCCGCCTCGGCCCCCTAGCCGCTGCTTAGTGCTGCGGCCGCCGGTTCGTCGAGCGTGCCACCATAATCAAGCCGAACACGACGACCGTACCGATGACCGCGACACCGACCCTAACCGGCAGCACATCCGCGGCCGGCACCAGCGCGGCGGCATTCGCATCAGGCCCGGCTGCGGTGTCACCGGCCGCGGCGGGTCTGGCGGCGATCAGCGCCGGGTCGGGTTCGATCAGCGTGCCCACCCGGGTACCCGGCGCGGTCGCGAACCCGTAATCCAACAAATGGGCGGCCTGTTGCCACGGCGCGATCGGCTGCCGGGTGCCGTGCAACAGCACCGCCATCAGCCGTCGCCCATCCCGGTTCGCGGCGCCGACGAACGTCTGTCCCGCGTCGTCGGTGTAGCCGGTCTTGCCGCCGAGTGCGCCCGGGTAGTGGTAGAGCAGTTGGTTGTCGTTCTCCAGCTCGTAGCCGGGGTGGTCGGCGTGCCCGGGGAAATCGAACTTCTGCGTGTGCACGATGTCGGCGAATGTCGTGTCCTGCCAGGCGTATCGGTAGAACAAGCCGATGTCGTAGGCCGACGTGCTCATGCCCGGCCCGTCCAGCCCCGAGGGTGTCACGGCCCGGGTGTCGCGTCCGCCGAGCTTGGCCGCCAACATGTTGATCTTCTCCAGCGCCAGCGGCATCCCGCCCAGCTGCATGGCCAGCGAGTGGGCGGCATCGTTGCCCGAGTGCATCAGCAACCCGTGCAGCAACTGGTTGACGGTGTAGGTGCCACCCGGGGCGACGCCGACCCGGGTGCCCTCCGCGCCGGCATCCTCAGGCGTGCCGTCGACGGTCTTGTTGAGGTTGAGCTCGCGCAGCGATGCCATCGCAACGAGCACCTTGATGACACTGGCCGGGCGGTGACGACCATGCGGGTCACGCGCGGCGATAATGGCGCCGCTGTCCAGGTCGGCGACCACCCAGGCCTCGGCGGAGACGTCGCCAGGCACTGGCGGAGTGTCGGCCGCGGTGACGACACCGCAGCCGCTCAGTGCGTTACCGCCGATCGGCTTGGGAGGCACCGGCAGCGGCAGCGGTGGGTCCCCGGCCTGCGGGACTTCCGACGAGTCCACCGCCGGCGGAGTCGCCACCTTATACGGACACATGTCATGCACGACGGCGGGCTCGGCGAACGCGGCGGGCATGCCGAGCACCGCGGGTGCCGTCAGCATGAAACCTGCCGCTGCCAGGCAAGATGTGCTGCGTAAAAAAGGCCGTAAGACTGGCATGTCTGTGCAGAGTAGGCGATCGGCGGCCCGATTTCCGGGAGCCTCGCTGTGACTGGTGTTACGGAAGTTACAAATCCAGGTAACAGACGCCTGGGCCGCCGATGCGGCCCAGCCACAGCCGCCCCGGCGTCTCCACCACACCGGTCGCCAGACCGAAGTCCGGATGCGCGGTGTGGAGTTGGGTCACCACGTGGCCGTCGTCGGGGTCGAAGGCGACCAGCCACACGGTCGGCGTCGGGTTGGGCAGCCAGCGATAGGGCAACCGCCACAGCAGCCTGCGGACCGCAGGCGCGCGCGGGGCCAGCCATTCGTTGAGACGATTGCGGTCCGAGACCATAGCGACCCAGATCCGGCCGTCGCGACCCGTGGAGATGTTGTCCGGGTAGCCCGGCAGGTCGGTGGCCAACGGGGTGATAGATCCGGCCGCCTCCCCGGTGAGCCAGTACTTGGAGACCCGGCAGGCGGTGGTCTCGGCGAACACCAACGCCGATTCGTCGGCGGTCAGGGTCACGCCATTGGCGAATTGCAGATCCGAGGCCAGCACGCTGACCGTACCGTCGGGATCACGCCGGAACAACGACCCGGTCGGGCGACCCTCGATCACCGAGCCTTTGTAGTACTCGTAGCGGAAGCGGCTCGTCGATTCGGTGAAAAAGATTGTGCCGTCTGAAGACTCGACAACGTTGGAGCAGAATGTCAGCGCCCGCCCGGCCACCTCGGCGACCAATGTCTCCATTGCCCCGGTGGCCGGGTCGTAGCGCAGCAGACCGCGGTGGCTGTCGCAGATCAGCAGACGGCCGTCACGCGCCACCGCCAGGCCCAGCGGTCGCCCGCCGGTGTCGGCGACCACCTGCGCGGCGCTCCCGTCCGGGCGGATCCGAACGAGCCGGCCGTCCTCGACACCGGTCCAGACGTTGCCGTCAGCGTCGGCGACGACATCCTCGGGGGCGTTGCCGGGGATCGCGATGACGTGCAGCGTCGCCGTCAGGTCGGGTTCGGGCAGTGCGCGCGACGGCGGTGGCTGCCATCGGATTGGGTCGATGCGTGGCTTACCCATCTAAGCCGCTCCTCCTCATCGCTTCGTCCCCCGCAAGCGGGTGGGGTCCCCCCAGCCGCAGGGCGGCGAGGGGGCGTGCCCCCACTGCATCGTCGTCGGCTTGTTCACAACTGACTCCCGACCGTCGTCAGCACACTGCGCAGGATCGCCTCGATGGTGTCGAACTCGGCTTGGCCGCTGATCAGCGGGGGCGCGATCTGGATCGCCGAGTCGCCGCGGTCGTCGGTGCGGCAGTACAGACCGGCCTCGAACAGGCCCGCGGACACGCGGCTCAGCAGCGAGCGTTTCTCGTCGGCTTCGAAGGTCTGCTTGGTCGCCTGGTCCTTGACCAGTTCGACGCCGTAGAAATACCCTTCGCCACGCACATCGCCGACGACAGGCAGGTCGTAGAGCCGCTCCAGGGTGGCACGCAAAGCGGGCGCCAGGCGTTTGACGCGTTCGTTGAGGCCCTCACGTTCGAAGATGTCGAGGTTGGCCAGCGCGACGGCCGCTGACACCGGATGTCCGCCAAAGGTGTAGCCGTGCGGGAACATCGTCGTGCCGTCGTTGAAGGGTTCGAACAGCCGATCGTCAGCGATCATCGCGCCGATCGGGGAGTAGCCCGATGTCATGCCTTTGGCGCAGGTGATGATGTCGGGCCGGTAGCCGAGGTCGTCACAGGCGAACATCGACCCGATCCGGCCGAAGGCGCAGATCACCTCGTCGGAGACCAGGAGCACGTCGTACTCGTCGCAGATCTCCCGAACCCGCTCGAAATAACCTGGGGGAGGCGGGATGCAGGCGCCGGCGTTCTGCACCGGTTCCAGGAATACCGCGGCGACGGTGTCGGGACCCTCGAACTCGATGGCCTCGGCGATCCGGTCGGCGGCCCACTGTCCAAACGCCTTGGCGTCGGTGTGGAAAGGTTCGGGCGCGCGGTAGAAATTGGTATTGGGCACCCGCACGCCGCCCGGGGTGAGTGGCTCGAACGGCGCCTTGTACTTCGGCACACCGGTGATGGCCAGCGCGCCCTGCGGGGTGCCGTGATAGGAGATGGCACGTGAAATCACTTTGTATTTACCGGGTTTGCCGGTCAGCTTGAAATACTGCTTGGCCAATTTCCACGCGGTTTCGACGGCCTCGCCGCCGCCGCTGGTGAAGAACACCCGGTTCAGCTCGCCCGGCGCGTAGGTCGCCAGGCGTTCCGCGAGCTCGATCGCCGGCGGGGTTGCATACCCCCACAACGGGAAGTAGGCCAGAGTTCCGGCCTGCCGGGCGGCGGCCTCGGCGAGTTCGGCCCGGCCGTGACCGACCTGCACCACGAATAGCCCGGAGAGCCCGTCGAGGTAGCTCTTGCCGCGGTCGTCATAGATCGTCACGCCGTCACCGCGGGTGATGATCGGCGGTGTGATGTCCGGGCCGTGCCGGGCGAAGTGGCCCCAGAGATTCTGCGTCATCTTGCCCGCGAGCCTAACGCTAGCCTGGTGCCATGACCTCCACGCAGGTCTCCCAATTCGAGGCGCTCAGGCCGCATCTGATGGCGGTGGCCTACCGGATGACCGGGACTGTGGCCGACGCTGAAGACATCGTTCAGGAAGCCTGGCTGCGCTGGAACGGGCAGGACACAGCAATCGCCGACCTGCGGGCCTGGCTGACGACGGTGGTCAGCCGACTCGGGCTGGACCGGTTACGGTCGGCGGCACATCGGCGCGAAACCTACACCGGGCACTGGCTGCCCGAACCCGTTGTCACCGGGTTCGACGACACCGATCCGCTGTCCGCCGTGGTGGCCCGCGAGGATGCGCGATTCGCCGCGATGGTGGTGCTCGAGCGGCTCACGCCCGATCAGCGGGTCGCGTTCGTGCTGCATGACGGCTTCAACGTGCCGTTTGCCGAAGTCGCTGACGTGCTGGAGACAACCGGGGCCGCCGCCCGCCAGCTGGCCTCGCGGGCCCGCAAAGCCGTCGCTGCCGATCCGCCGCCGAAACCGGATCCCACCCACAACGAGGTAGTTGGCAAGCTGATGGCCGCGATGGCTGGGGGCGACCTTGACGCCGTGGTAGCGCTGTTGCACCCCGACGTGACCATGACCGGCGACGCGAATGGCCGGGCCTCGACGGCTGCCAGGGTCCTGCACGGACCGGACAAGGTGGCCCGCTTCATGTTCGGACTGGCCCGGCGCTACGGCCCAGCGTTTTTCACGGCAAACCAGCTGGCATTGATCAACGGCGAACTGGGCTCCTACACAGCCGGTTTCGCCGGTACCGACGGGCATCGGGACATGTCCCCGCGGATAACGGCGATGACGGTGCGAGACGGAAAGGTCTGCGCCATATGGGATGTCGCCAACCCCGACAAGTTCAGTGGTTCTCCGCTGCGTGAGGTTGTTCGCTGACCCACGGAACACGGCAGGCGTCGCCGGAGTTGAAGCCCTGCTCGGTGATGCCAAGGGCGCTGTTCATCCGCGCCCGCATGTTCTCCACGCCGATCTGATAGGTCAGCTCGATCACTCCGGCGTCGCCGAAGCGGCGGCGCAGATCGGCTACTTGCTCGTCGGTCACGTGGTGCGGGTCGGTGGTCATCGCGTCGGCGTACGCGATGGCGGCGCGCTCGTCATCGGTGAAACGCGGTGAACTGGCGTAATTGTCGATGTCGTGAAGGCGCTCGATATCCAGGCCGTCGAGGCGCTGCAGCATTGACCCGAAGTCGACGCACCATGAGCAGCCGACCGTGCGTGCGGTCCAGAACACCGCCAGCTCACGCACGTTGGCCGGGAGCCGGCGCGACGCCGATTGCAGCATGGACTCGTGGACGGCGTTGGCGACCAACAGCCGCGGGTGGTGGGCGGTGACGGCGAACGGTTCGGGAACTTGGCCGAAGCGGCGCGCGGTGTATCGGTACATAGCGCGAATCAGCCAGTTGGCCCGTTTCGGAGGGAGGGGTTCGATGCGAGTTTTCTGTGTCATACCCATCAGACGAGGCGACCCGCCAAGGTGTGACGGCGGGTTTGCCGCGCTTGCGCCACTGACAGGCGCGGGGAATCTACAGTGACGTTGTGAATTAGCCAACAGTGAACGGGGTTGTCGAATGCATTACAGCTATGTGTGGTGTCAGGAACATGACCGCCGAGATTGACTGGAAACTGCTGCGGAAGAAAGCAATCCGCGCAGCAAAACGGGCGTACGCAAAATATTCGAACTTCCCGGTGGGCGCGGCCGCGTTGGTCGACAACGGCCGGATAATCACCGGCTGCAATGTGGAAAATGCCTCCTATGGCCTGGGCCTGTGCGCCGAGTGCGCGGTGGCGTGCGCGCTCTATACGACTGGCGGCGGCGGCACGCTGCGGGCACTGGTGTGTGTCGACGGCCGCGGCGAACTGCTGATGCCGTGCGGTCGGTGCCGTCAGGTGTTGATGGAGCACGGCGGACCCGAGCTGCTCATCGACCACCCCGACGGGCCGAAGCGGCTCGCTGAGTTGCTGCCCGATGCGTTCGGTTCGAAGGATCTCGACGCTTACCGGCAGGACCGCGGGTGAGTTTCGATGCGCCGACGGTAATCAGGACCAAACGTGACGGCGGCCGACTGTCGGACGCCGCAATCGACTGGGTGATCGACGGCTATACCCACGGGCGCATCGCCGACGAACAGATGTCGGCGCTGCTGATGGCGGTCTTCCTGCGCGGCATGGACTACGGCGAGACCGCGCGCTGGACGGCGGCCATGGTGGCCTCCGGCGAACAGCTGGATTTCACCGGTCTGCGACGTGGCGGCAAGCCGCTGCGAACCGTCGACAAACACTCCACCGGCGGGGTCGGCGACAAGATCACGCTGCCGTTGGTGGCGGTGGTCGCCGCGTGCGGCGGTGCGGTGCCACAGGCGTCCGGGCGCGGACTGGGCCACACCGGCGGCACCTTGGACAAGCTGGAATCGATCGCCGGCTTCACTGGAGTGGTGACCAACGAACAAGTGCGTCAACAACTTTGCGAGATCGGCGCGGCCATCTTCGCGGCCGGCCAGCTGGCGCCGGCCGATGCGAAGCTTTACGCGCTGCGCGATATCACCGCCACCGTCGAGTCGCTGCCGCTGATCGCGAGTTCGGTGATGAGCAAGAAGATCGCCGAGGGGGCCGGCGCGCTGGTGCTCGACGTCAAGGTCGGTTCAGGCGCTTTGCTGCGGTCGGAATCGCTGTGCCGCGAGCTGTCCGAGACCATGATCGCACTCGGCGCCGAGCATGGGCTGCCCACGTGTGCGCTGTTGACCGATATGAGCAGTCCACTGGGCGCGACCGTCGGCAACGCGCTCGAAGTCGCCGAAGCGCTGGAGGTGTTGGCCGGGGGTGGCCCACCCGACGTCGTGGAGCTGACCGTACGGCTGGCCCGCGAGATGCTCGACATCGCCGGGATCGACTCGCGAGACCCGGAGCAGACACTGCGGGACGGGACCGCGATGGATCGGTTCCGCGCACTGATCGCCGCGCAGGGCGGGGACTTGTCCGTACCGTTGCCGATTGGTAAGTACTCCGAAACCGTGACCGCCGCCCGGAGCGGCACAATGGGCGATATCGACGCGATGGCAGTGGGGCTGGCGGTGTGGCGGCTCGGAGCGGGCAGGTCCCGGCCGGGCGAACTGGTCCAGCCCGGCGCCGGGATTCGGATCCACCGGCGACCCGGGAGTCCGGTGACGGCCGGCGAGCCGCTGTTCACCCTCTACACCGATACCCCGGAACGCTTCGAGCGCGCGATGGCCGAGCTGAATCCGGGCTTCAAAGTCACCGACACTTCACCCGTGCGGCGACCATTGATCATCGATCGGATCACCCAATGACGACGCCACTGAGTCCGGAAACGATCAAGCGTGCGCCGAAGGCGTTGCTGCACGATCATCTCGACGGCGGCCTGCGCCCGGCGACCGTCATCGACATCGCGGGCCAGACCGGTTATGACGGCCTGCCGGCCACCGACCCCGACGAACTTGCCCGGTGGTTTCGCACCGCGTCGCACAGTGGATCGCTGGAGCGCTACCTCGAACCGTTCTCGCACACCGTCGCGGTGATGCAGACCCCCGAGGCGCTGCACCGCGTGGCCTACGAATGCGTCGAAGACCTGTCCGCTGACTCGGTGGCCTATGCCGAGGTGCGATTCGCCCCCGAACTGCACATCGACCGGGGGTTGTCGTTCGATGCCGTCACCGACGCGGTGCTCGCGGGTTTCGCCGACGGGGAGAAGGCGGCCGCGGCAGCAGGGCGTCCTATTGTCGTGCGCTGTCTGGTCACCGCGATGCGGCACGCCGCGGTGTCCCGCGAGATCGCCGAGTTGGCGATCCGGTTCCGGGACAAAGGCGTGGTCGGTTTCGACATCGCCGGCGCGGAGGCCGGTTACCCGCCGACCCGTCACCTGGATGCTTTCGAGTACATGCGAAACAACAATGCCCGCTTCACGATTCATGCGGGTGAGGCATTCGGGTTGCCGTCAATTCAGGAAGCGATCTCGTTCTGCGGCGCCGATCGGCTGGGCCACGGAGTGCGTATCGTCGACGACATCGACGTCGCCGAGGACGGCAGGGTGCGCCTCGGTCGGCTGGCATCGATCCTGCGGGACAAGCGGATTCCCCTTGAGCTGTGTCCGAGCTCCAACGTGCAGACCGGAGCGGTCGACAGCATCGCCGGGCACCCGTTCGACCTGCTGGCGCGGGCGCGGTTCCGGGTCACCGTCAACACCGACAACCGGCTGATGAGCGACACGACGATGAGCCATGAGATGCAAGTTCTCGCTGAGGCCTTCGGCTACGGCTGGAGTGACCTTCAGCGGTTCACCATCAACGCGATGAAGTCGGCGTTCATCCCGTTCGACGAGCGGCTGGCGATCATCGACGACGTGATCAAACCGCGCTATGCCGTGCTGGTGGGCTAATTGACGACTACATGGCTACATCACTATGTGGCCGGCGTCGACCGGAATCGTGACGCCGGTGACGTAGCGCGCCCGTGGGCTGACGAGCCACAGCACGGCTTCGGTGACGTCTTGCGATTCGACCAACGGTGCGTCGGGCAGCAGCATCTGCGAGACGGCGGGGTTCGGATTCTCCATCATCCGGTTGATCACGAAGTCGTTGAGGATCATCGGGGTCGCCACCCCGCTGGGGTGAACCGAATTGACCCGGATCTTGTGCGGCGCGTAGGCATTAGCGGCCGAGCGCATCAGTCCCACCACACCGTGCTTGGACGCAGCGTAGGCGAACATCGCCGCGCTGCCGTCGCCGCCGCGGCCGGTCAGACCTTGCGAAGAGCTGACTAAGACGACTGACCCGCCGTTGCCCTTGCGGATGATCGAGGGCACCGTCGCCAACAAGGTGTGCCATACCCCTTTCAAGTTAGTGTCGACGATCGTGGTGAAGAGGGGCTCGGCGCGCGTTTGCGTATCGCCGATCGCCACGACTCCGGCGTTTGCGATGACGATGTCGACCTCGCCGAGAGCGTCGATTCCGGCCTGCACCCCGGCCTCCAACCCTTCGAGGTCACGGACATCGGCGATGACGGGCACCACCCTCCGACCCGTGGCTTGTATGAGATCCACGGTGGTGTCGAGATCGGATTTGGTCGCCAACGGGTAGGGGATCGTGTCGATATCGGCGCAGATGTCGACCGCGATGATGTCGGCGCCATGTTCGGCCAGGGCCACGGCATGGCTGCGCCCCTGTCCGCGCGCCGCGCCGGTGATGACGGCGACGGCGTTGTCTAGTTCACCCATGCGGGAAACGTACCCCCCGATTCGACCCAAAACGATGGAGACTCGGGGCAGTTCTGCCAGGATTTCGGGGTGACTCGATATGAGCGATAGTGCGCGGGAAATCAACAACCTGATTTACAGCTATGCCGAGCTCCTCGATGCCGGCGACTTGGATGGGGTGGCAGGGCTGTTCGCTCACGGGCGTATCTGCGGCGTCGAAAACGGGCCGCCAGAGACGGTTTTCAGCGGAACCACCGGGGTGCGGAAGATGTATGAGATGGCCACCAGGATCTACGAGGACGGCACCCCGAAGACCAAGCACAACACCAGCAATGTGCAGCTCGAGATCGACGAAGCGGAGGGCACCGCGCGCAGCAGATGCTATTACTGCGTCACACAGGCCACGCCGGACTTGCCGTTGCAGGTGATCGTGACCGGACATTACAAGGACACGTTTCACCGGCTCGACGGCGTGTGGTGGTTCGACAGCCGCACCATGTTCGTCGACCAGGTTGGCGATGTCAGCCAGCATCTGAAGTTCTGATCGCGTGGAATATTCGCACGCCTTCGATCTGCCTACCGTGCTGGCCGATGCACAGCGCAAGGAGGGACTGACCGACTGGGGGCCAGGGGAATTCGAGTATCCGTTGGATGTGCTGTTGGCCGACTACGCCAGCGCCGACCTCAATCCCGTCGGGGTGCACATCCTGCGCTCGGGCATCGTGCACAGCCTACGTATGCGATTGCGCGCCCAGGAGTGGATTCGCCGCGACCCAGAGATCCTCGACGAGCGCGTCGCTGCGCCGGTGGTCGTTGTCGGCATGATGCGCAGCGGCACCACACTGTTGCAGCGACTGCTGGCCGCCGACCCTCGCTTTCACTGCGCCTACGGCTGGGAAGTGGTCGAGGTCGCGCCCAAGCTCGAGCAGCCCTTGACCGGTGTCGATGCGCGCATCGCCGTCAGCGAAGCGCGCGAAGCCAAGTCCCGCGAATTGGCGCCCGACCTGTTCGCGATCCATCCGATGTATGCGCGCGAAGCCGAAGAAGAGATCGTCTTTCTGGCCGACGCGTTCTTGTCTCATGTCCCGGAATCCGGCGCTCACCTTCCGAATTACCGGTCCTGGCTCGATGCGCAGGATTTCACTCCCGCCTACGGGTATCTGCACCGCATGGTGCAGTTCCTGCAGTGGCAGAAGCGTCAGCACGGCGCGGTGGCAGACCGCTGGGTGCTCAAGTCGCCGGCGCACCTCGGCTACCTCGGCGAACTGCGGGCCCAATTCGGTGACCTGCACATCGTGCACATGCACCGTGATCCTCGCACCACGATCGCCTCGGGGGCCAGCCTCAACGCGACCCTGCACGCGATGCATGCCGACACCGTCGACGTGCATCGGGTGGGCGCGCAGTGGTTGCAGCGGATGGGCTGGACCAATGACCGCGCAATGGCGGTCCGCGACTCCTGGGCCGACTCGGGTGCTGAACGCGTCACCGACATCGGCTTCGACGACGCGGTAGCGGACCCGATCGGCCAAGTCGCCCGGGTGTACGACGACATCGGCCTCCCACTTACCGTCGAGGCGGAAAATGCGATGCGACGATGGCGCAACGATCGGCCCCGCGAGGCGACCCGTCCGCCCTACGGTCTGGAAGGCTACGGCCTGCATCCTGAACAGGTCGACGAACGATTCGCCCTGTACAACAAGCGGTTTGAACAATATGTCGGGAAGTGAGGAAGGCTCATGGTAGGCGACCCGGTCGCGACGATATCTCAGCACGAGCAGGAAGTGGCGGCGCTCGAGCTGATCGAGCACCCAGTAGTCAAAGCGGCTTACCAGGATGTCGCGGAGACGTGGCTGGGCCGGGCGAAGGCGTCGCAGGCGATGCGTGGGCGCTTCGACGATGCGTTCGCCGAGGTGATGTTTTCGGCGGCGATATGGTCGTCGAATCAGGACACGTTGCGGCCCAAGGTCAGTTGCATCACCCGGCTCGCCCACCCCGTCGACGGACGCCGTATCCCTGGCTCGCGTTGGGGTATCGACAATCCCGACAGCGTGTACCGGGTGATCCCGATATCGGGTGAGGAACGCTACGAGATTCACGGCCAGGTCGGCGAGAACCGCATGACGGAGAACTACTTCACGTTGTGGGACGCGCATATGGGCACCGTGGATGTGCTCAACGGCCGCACCATGAAGGTGGACTCCGACGGCAGCTTCACCATCACCGTCGACGCCGACCCCGCCAACGGCCGGCCCAACCACGTGCGGACCACACCCGAGGCGCACGAGTTCTACATCCGCGATGTGCTGCTGGACTGGAGCCGCGACGACCCCAATTACTTTGAGGTGCAACGACTCGGCGGTCCGCCGGCTTCGACATTGCGCCGGCCCCGCACCTTGGACGAGCAAGCCGACGCGACGGCGGCGATGATGGCGTATTTCGCCGACTTCACCGGCAAGCTCAGCCACGGGGTATACAAGATGCCGCCCAATCACTTCAACCTGGCATGGTCGGCCGACAAGGTCGGTGCTATGCGCAACCAGGTCTACGTCATGGGCCGCTTCGACCTCGCCCCGGACGAGGCGTTCGTGGTCGACGTCAGCGACGGCGGCGCCGAATACTTCACCGTGCCGCTGAGCAACATCTGGGGCACCACACTGGACATCGTCGACCGCACCGGCAGCCTCAACAAAGCGCAGTCGGTTCCCAACGAGGACGGCAGCTACACCTACGTGATCTCGCCGATCGATCCCGGGGTGGCGAACTGGATCGACTCCGACGGGCTTCGCGAAGGCATCCTGACGCTGCGGATGGCCGAGTTCGGCGAGGCGGGTCCGCGCGAGGATCTCGGCGCGCACGGCAGGGTCGTCGCGCTGGACCGCCTCGATACCGAAGTGCCGACGTTGCCTCGGGTGAATCCCGAGCAGCGTACGGCCGAGCTCGCGGACAGGCGTTCGGCCTATCTGCGTCGCCTCCCGGAAGGGACAGCCTGAGATGGCGCGCTGGCTCATCACCGGATGCTCGACCGGCTTCGGGCGCGAGATCGCTCGCGCGGCTTTGGAAGCCGGCAACACCGCGGTGGTCACCGCGCGACGGACTGAGGCGGTGCAGGACTTCGTCGGTGAATTCGGTGACCGCGCAGTGGCTGTCGCGCTCGATGTCACCGACCCCGACCAGATCGCGGCTGCAGTGTCGGCAGCCGAGGCGACGTTCGGCGGAATCGACGTGTTGGTCAACAACGCCGGCCACGGCTATTTGTCCGCAGTGGAGGAAGGCGAGGACGCTGAGGTCCGAAAGCTTTTCGAGGTCAACTACTTCGGTGCGGTGAACATGATCAAAGCGGTGCTACCGGCCATGCGGGCTCGCGGCTTCGGCCACATCGTCAACATTTCATCGATGACCGGTCTGGTGGCCAACCCGCCCAACGCGTATTACTCGTCGACCAAGTTCGCGCTGGAGGCGGTGACCGAGGCGTTGGCCACCGAGGTGCGGCCGCTGGGCATCAAAGTGACCGCCATCGAGCCGGGTGCTTTTCGCACCGACTGGGCAACGCGGTCGATGAAGGAGTCGGCCACTCCGATCGCCGACTATGCCGAAGTGGCCGCGCGCAAAGACCTGATCAAGCAGTTCGCTGATCATTTGCCGGGCGACCCGCGGAAGGTCGCCGAGGCGGTGCTGATGGTGACCAACCTGGACGATCCGCCGCTGCGGCTGTTGCTGGGCCGCGACGTGCTCAAGGCGATGCGCGACAAGATCGCCGCGATGTCGGCGTCGATCGAAGAGTGGAAAGCCGTCACGAAAGACGTGAACTTCCCCGGTTCGTGAGCCGGCGCTACTCGCGCCTCAGCCGCGACTCCACGAACGCCTCGAGTTCCTCCCACGCCCGGACCGCATCGGCGTACGGGGGCGCGGGCCTGCTCACCGAATCGGAGTCGAGGACGTAGGCCGCCAGCTTGCCCAATGGGCGCTCCAGCGAGAGTGCCTGGTCGGCGGTGTTGTCCTCGGCGTAGTCCCCGACATCACGAAGCAGCTCGATAGCCAGGTCGAGCTGATCACGGTCCACCGCGTCCGGCCCGTCGGCAAGATCGTCGACCAGCCCGCTCAGGACGTACACGTTGTCGTCAGTGACGTCGACCCGCAGCGAGCCGTCAGTGGCCGCGGTGCGGATGTCGTCATAGGTGCTCAGGTCGGACAAGTCGTGGTCGTGCTCGTCGGCGAGGTATCTGGCCAGTGTCCGCTCCGAGCCGAATACGCTGATTCGGCCGTTGCGCCCCAAGAAGATTGGGCGATCGTCGAAGTAGCAGCGCAACGTGTAGAAGGTGCCTGCGCCGGTCAACATTCGGATCGGGTCGATGCCGACTTTCACCCAGAAGTCCTCGTCGCCGCCCAACACCGCCTCGTCGCCGCCGGCCCGGGCCTTCCCGACCTCCTCGTCAACCGCGTCGGCCGCGGCCTCCGGCTCGTCGGTGTTCTCGGGCTCATCCTCTTCGACAGGTTCGGGCTCTTCGAACGGTTCGGCCAGTTCGGCCGCGGCGGTGTCCGACGCCGCGGTGTCCACGTCGGGAATGCTGACGATCTCGTCGACAGCGCCGAGCACGTCGTCCCAGCTACGCGCGACGACCGCGGCGATGGCATTCCACCGCTTGAGGCCGGCTTTGCCGGTGAAATGGCCGATTCCGCCGCTCAGGGCGCCCAGCGTCGGGTTGCCGTTGAAGAACTTCATCACCGCCGGCAGTTCACAGACCGACCCGATCGACGAGACGATCGCCAACGCGTTGGCCAGCAGGGCCACCGACTCCTCGGTCGGCTTGTCCGACACCACCTCTTCGACCGCGACCAGGTCGAAGTGCTTGTCGTCGGCCGGCTCCAACTTGTGCGCGTTGGCCTTCGTGAGCTCCTTCCACGCCGGGTGGTCGACGAGGTCGTTGTCGGTGTTGGTGCGCACGAATGCGACCAAATCAGCGGGCGTCTCGAAGATGTAGAGGTCTTCGTCTTTACCCAGAAACGCCTCCCACTCGTCCCCGGCGTCACGCCAGCGCGGCGCCCACACGGTGAAGCGGTCGCCGTCAGTCAGGCTCAAGCGGATCGGCACGAGGTCAGCAGCCATGCGGCACACAATAGCGACGAGGGGCGGGGCGGCCGGATCGAGGTCAGGCACCCCAGATGTCGGTGATCGCGGGCGCTCGGGTTGCGAAGCCGAGCTTGGGCAGCCCGTACATCTCCTCCAGGGTCGATAACACGTTGTAGTGGCTGATCATCTCGTCGTAACTGCCGGGCCTGACGTTCGCCCCGTAGAACACCGTCGGAATCTGGTTGCGGGCAGTGTTGTCGTCCTCGTCCCAGGTCAAGATCAGCAGGCTGTTGTTGGCCTTTGCCCACGCGGCGTATTGCGACAAGTTCTGGTAAAGCCAGGTGTCGCCCGCAGCGATCGAGCCGTCGTGCATGTCGTCGTCGAGGTTGGGGATGACCAACGAAACCGTCGGCAGGCCGGCGTAGTTGGACGGGGCGGGAAACGCCGAAAACGGAAGAGAGCGTGAGCTCGGGACATTGGTGAAGCTGGCCCACGGCACGTGCTTGCGCGCGTATTTTCCCGCACTGCACGCCGGTGAGCCGACAGCCGGCAGGCTCTCTGCGAAGCCGACAAACGAGTAACCGGCCGCCAACAATTCCGACCCGAGGTTGGGCGTGTCGCCGCCGTTGACCGGACAAACGTTCTTCGTCACCCCGAGCGTGCTGCCGGCGAACAACGCGTAGTAGTTCGGTTCGCTGGGGTGCACCTCGGCGAAGGACTGCGCCATCATGGCGCCGTTCGCGGCCAGCTGGTTGATGTAGGGCGCCGACTTGTTTCCGATGATGTTGCTCTGTGAGCGATTCTCCTCCACTACGATGACGACGTGCGCGGGGGTGGGGAGGGCGGCCGCTCTGACCTCAATCGGAGCGTTGACCGGGGTTTGATGGGGCGTCGGCCACGACATCAACGCGGTAGCAACGGTGAGTACGCCGAAAAGACCGACCGCCCGACTCGGCGTGCCAATTCGCCATGGTCGGCGTCGCATGGCGGGAGTATATGGCCGGTTTTGCGCAGCTTGTCGGCACCGATGCACACGTGTCGGCTGTCGATTCAATGAAAATATCTGTGAGTTTGCCGCGTAGTGCTCTGCCCAGGCCCTACGATTCAGCCACGTCGCTCGGTCGGGGGTGCCGTCCGCGGGCAGGGAGGTTGTTGTCGATGCCGCATGCGCGGAATCGTTGGCTGGCTGCTGCGTTCTCGGCGGCCGTGCTGGGCACCGCGGCCCTGACGGTGATCACACCGTCCGGCGTGCGCTCGCTGATGGCTGAGGTCGGGTTGATCGCCAACGACGCCTTGATCATGGGCGGCACCGGGAACGTGATACCAGACTCGGCCTACCTCAACAGCGTCGAAGGGCTCTACCTCAGCCAGGACTCCGGATACCACTTCTCCGGCCTGGAAACGCCGGAACAGTTCTGCCCGATCATCTGCTCTGCCAGTCAGCCGGACCTGGGTTTTGGCGACTCGGTGAACGCGGGTGTCGGCGATCTCAACAACGTCCTCGTCCCAGATTTGCAGAGTGGCGATGACGTCGCGGTGCTCGGCTACTCGCAGAGCGCCGTGGTCGCCAGCCAAGAGATGAACGACCTGATCAACAACACCCCCGCCGACGTGAACCTCAGTCACCTGAGCGTGACGCTGCTCGGCGATCCGAACAGCCCGATCGGCGGCCTTCTGGACCGCTTCCAGTTCCCGGACGGTGTGGGTGCCTTCAGCTTGAGCCCTGAGCCCCAACACGTTCCGTTCCTCGACATCCCGCTCGGCACGGCAACCACCCCGCTCAGCGGGATCGAGACCGACATCTACATGGGCGAGTACGACGGCTGGGCAGATTTTCCCTCGGACCCCAGCAACATCTTCGCCGACATCAACGCGCTGATCGGCATCGAAACGGTCCACCCGTACTACCCGGACCCGACTCCCGGCGTGAACTTGGACACCACCAACATCGTCAATCTCGGGTCGATCGGGGACACCAACTTCTACGCGATTCCCGCGCCGTTGCCGACCCTGGCGTTCATGTACGACGGGGGGCCCGCCGGGCAATTCTTCTACGACTCCTTCAGCCCGTACGCGACGTTGGTGGACGACTGGGGCTACGGCAACCCGGGCGACCCGGGCGCCGGCATGCCGGTGGACGGGGTCGACCCGATCGGTGTCGCCGGCCCCTGGCAGGTCGACGCGACGGGCCAGCTGGTGGCCTCCGGTGTCGACGGTTTCATCCCCAAGATGGACCCGTTGCAGATGCTGGCCGGCGTCGAATACGCCACGGTGCAGACTTTCGTCGGCCCGATCGACGACCTGCTGAAGGATGCCGGTCAGTCGCCACTGCCGCAATCGTTCGTCGACTCGCTGCTGTCGGGTTATGACGCCACCAACCAACTCGACGCGTCGCTGCTCACCACCTGGACCGACCTGACAGCGAGCATGCCGTCGTTGGCTCCGGACGCCATCCTCGACGGGTCGCCGCTGATCTCCGGGCAGCCGTTGATCGACCTCGTCGGCTACGGCTTCGACGCGTTCAACTTCTTCGGCGCTTAGGCGGCGGTCACATCTGCCACATGTGCAGCACCGGCCGGATATGCACCGCTTCTCGGAAACGATGGCTTATGTGATATCACCGGTCGGTTGAGCAAGAGTGATATCGCAGGCGCTATCACGTTGGAGAAGGCACTAGTCCCTCGCCGAGGGACTGCTGAGACTGGTGGGATCACCCGTGGACGTGCACATCGTTGACCACCCGCTGGCCGCGGCGCGGCTGACCACACTGCGCGACGAGCGCACCGACAATGCGGCCTTTCGCGCCGCGTTGGGCGACCTGACGCTGATGCTGGTCTACGAGGCCACCCGCGATGCGCCGCGCGAGAACGTGGTCCTGCGCACACCATTGGCCGAAACGACCGGCACGCGGCTGGCCAAGACACCCCTGCTGGTCACGATATTGCGGGCCGGTCTGGGCATGGTCGATCAGGCGCATACCCTGCTACCCGAGGCGGAGGTGGGCTTCGTCGGCGTCGCCCGCGACGAGGAAACCGCGCTGCCCACAGCGTATCTGGAGTCGCTGCCCGACGATCTGCGTGGTCAGCCGGTGATCGTTCTCGACCCGATGCTGGCCACCGGCGGCTCGATGGTGCACACCATCGGCCTGCTGCTCCGCCGCGGCGCCGACGACATCACCGTGCTGTGCGTGGTGGCTGCCCCGGAAGGTGTTGCAGCGCTGGAGAAAGCAGCGCCGCAGGCGCGGCTGTTCACCGCGACCATCGATGCTGGCCTCAACGACATCGCCTACATCGTTCCGGGCCTCGGCGACGCCGGTGACCGTCAGTTCGGACCGCGCTGAACTACCAGTGACCGACAGCCGACGCGAGTTCGTCACACAGCGCGGTCGCGCGACGACGGGTCGCGGACCGGACTTCGATGTAGAACTTGACCTTCGGCTCGGTGCCTGACGGCCGGACCACGACTCGCGCCGACGTGTCGGCGTCGCCGCCGGTGAAGACGAGCGCATCAGTCCGGTCTATCAGATCTGTTGTGGACGAGTCGAATCCGGATAGTTTTGTGGGTGGCGACATCCGCAATCGGCGCATCAACGCGGCTGCCTCCTCGGGGTCGGCGACCGGTCTCGACACGGCAGCACCGACATGCACCCCGAACCGGCGGGCGAGGTCGTCAAGTGCGTCGAGCACCGAGCGGTGTGAGCCTTTCAGCGTCGCAACCAGATCGCAGGCCAGTACCGCGGCGCTGATGCCGTCCTTGTCCCGGACCGCGGCGGGGTCGACGCAGTGTCCGATGGCTTCCTCGTAGGCGTAAATCAGTGTGCTGTCAGGCAGATCGGCGTCGGCGCGAGCCAGCCATTTGAAACCGGTCAGGGTTTCGACGTGGCGCGCACCCCAGTGCGCGGCGATTGCCGAGAGCATCCGGGACGACACCACCGTGCTGGCCACCACGCTGGTTGCGCGTTCGTCCGGCTCGGTGCGCGACAACAGGAAATCGCCTAGTAACCAACCAGTTTCGTCACCGGAAAGCATTCGCCAGCCGGTCGGTGTGGGTATCCCGACCGCACACCGATCGGCGTCAGGATCGAGCGCGACAGCAATCTCGGCGTCCGCTTCGACAGCGAGCTGCAACAGTGCGTCGGTGGCGCCCGGCTCTTCGGGATTAGGGAACCCGACCGTCGGGAAGTCGGGATCGGGATTGAATTGGCTGGCGACGGTGTGCACGTCGTCGAAGCCGGCGCGCCGCAGCGTCTCCAGTGCCACGCTGCCGCCCACTCCGTGCAGGGGTGTCAGCGCCACTCGCACCGAACCCGACGAGCGCCGCACCCGCGCGGCCCGCTGGATGTAGAGCTCGACCAGCCCGGAGTCGGCGGGTACGACCGGTGCCCTGCCGATCTGGTCGGCGAACGGCGCACCGGCGATAGCGGTTTCGATCTCATGGTCGGTGGGGGAGACGATCTGTATCCCGCCGTCCATGTAGACCTTGTAGCCGTTGTCGGTCGGTGGATTGTGTGAGGCGGTGATCTGGATGCCCGCCGCCGCGCCAGTGCGCCGAACGGCAAAAGCCAGCACCGGTGTGGGTACCGGCTGAGGAAGCAGGACGACCGAAAAACCCTCAGCGGCAAGCACTTCAGCTGTCGCCGTGGCGAACGCGGCAGACCCGTGTCGCGCGTCGCGCCCGACGAGCACCGCCGAGCCGGCCAAGCCGCGACCGGTGAGCACCTTCGCCACCGCCCAGGTCGCGCGCAACACCACCGCGAGGTTCATCGCATCGGGGCCGCCCCGTACCGGGCCGCGCAGTCCAGCGGTGCCGAAGGTCAGCGGCCGGGCGAACCGAGCGGCCAGTTCGGCCTGATCGCAGCCGGCGACTTCGGCGGCCGTCACCGGGTCGGGGTCGTGTGTGATCCAATCCTCCGGCGTCACGTCGCCCTCAGAGTCGCGCCACTACGTCGGCCAGCAGCGAGCCCATCCGGCTCGCCGATGCGGCGCCGGTGGCGAGCACTTCGACATGGCTGAGCGGCTCGCCCGTGATCCCCGCGGCCATGTTGGTGACCAACGAGACGCCCAGCACCTCTGCACCTGCCGCCCGTGCCGCGATCGTCTCGTGCACGGTGGACATGCCGACCAGGTCGGCGCCCAGTGTGCGCAACATCCTGATTTCGGCGGCCGTCTCAAAATGTGGGCCGGGCAGCCCGGCGTACACGCCTTCAGCCAGGTCCGGGTCAACCTCGCGAGCCAGCGTCCGCAGCCTCAGGGCATAGGCGTCGACCATGTCGACGAACTGGGCCCCGATCAGGGGGGATCGCGCGGTCAGGTTCAGGTGGTCGCTGATCAACACCGGCTCACCGACGCCGAAGTCCTCGCGTACCGCGCCCGCGGCGTTGGTGAGCACGACAACGCGTGCGCCGGCCGCGCAGGCCGTCCGCACCGGGTGCACGACATGGGCCAGGTCATGGCCTTCGTAGACGTGCACACGACCGGCCAGTACCAGCACGCGGCGCACACCGATGCCCACCGACAGCACCTGACCGGTGTGCCCGGCCGCCGACGGTGGGGTGAAACCGGGCAACTCGGCCATCGGTATGACCGCGGTTGCCTGGCCCAGAGCGGACACGGCCGGTGCCCAGCCTGACCCCAGCACGATCGCGACGTCGTGTTCAGCGATCCCGGTGGCGTCGGCGATGACCTGCGCCGCCTTCCGCGCGAGCGCATCGGGGCCGGGTCGACCGTCATCCACAGGCGGCACAGTCGGCGAGCTTAGTCGGTGAGATACTGCGACGATGGCCCCAACCCCGGTGCTGGATCACGTCGAGGACGCGGTGCGGCGTCGCAGCGCCGACCTCCTCGAGCTGTCGCATGCGATCCACGCCGAGCCGGAGTTGGCATTTGCCGAACACCGCAGTTGCGCCAAGACGCAAGCGCTGGTGGCTGAGCGGGGTTTCCAGATCACCGCGGCAGCCGGCGGTTTGGACACCGCGTTCCGCGCCGACTTCGGCAGCGGTCCGTTGACTGTCGGCGTGTGCGCCGAATACGACGCGCTGCCCGAGATCGGTCATGCTTGCGGCCACAACATCATTGCCGCATCGGCAGTGGGCGCCGCGCTGGCCCTGGCCGACGTCGCCGACCAGTTGGGTCTGACTGTTGCGCTGCTGGGCACGCCCGCTGAAGAGTTCGGCGGCGGAAAAGTCTTGTTGCTCAACGCCGGAGTCTTCGACGACCTGGCGGTCGCTGTGATGGTGCATCCCGGTCCGGTGGATATCGCGGCGGCCCGGTCGCTGACGTTGTCTGCGGTTCGGGTGAATTACCGCGGTAAGGAATCACATGCGTCGGCGGCGCCGTATCTCGGCGTCAACGCCGCCGACGCAGCGACCGTCGCGCAGGTGGCAATCGGGCTGCTGCGTCAGCAGCTGGCGCCCGGGCAGCAGGTGCACGGCATCGTCTCCGACGGCGGACAGGTCGCCAACGTCATCCCCGCGCACACCGAACTGCAGTACACAATGCGCGCCACCGAGGCGTCGTCGCTCGCTGATCTGGAAGCCAAAGTGCACGACTGCTTCCTGGCCGGCGCGGTGGCCAGCGGCTGCGACTACAGCGTCGAGCAGACGGAGCCGATCTACGACGCCCTCAAACCCGATCCCTGGCTGGCCGAGACCGTCCGCGCCGAGATGACGAGGCTCGGTCGTTCACCCTTCGGCAGGGAACTCGAGGCGGCACACCCGTTGGGCAGCACTGACATGGGCAACGTCACGCAGCTTCTGCCCGGCATCCATCCGATGGTCGGCGTCGAAGCCGGTGGTGCGTCGTTGCACCAGCCCGACTTCGCCGCGGCCGCGATCGGTGCGAGTGCCGACAAGGCCGTCATCGACGGGGCAATCATGTTGGCGCGCACAGTCGTTCGTCTTGCCGAGTCGGCCGGCGAACGCGATCGGGTGTTGGCCGCACTTGCTCGGCGGGCGGCCTCGTGAGCCTTGCCGACAGCGCCGAATCGTGGCTGGCAGCGCACTACGACGACCTGGTCGGCTGGCGGCGACACATCCACCGTTACCCCGAACTCGGCCGCCAGGAGTACGCCACCACACAGTTCGTCGCCGAGCGGTTGGTCGACGCCGGGCTCAAGCCCAAGGTGTTGCCCGGCGGGACGGGGCTGACCTGTGATTTCGGCCCAGACCAAGAGCCTCGAGTCGCGTTGCGGGCCGACATCGACGCGTTGCCGATGGCCGAGCGGACCGGTGCCCCATACGCCTCGACGATGCCCAACGCGGCGCACGCCTGCGGCCACGACGCGCACACCGCGATCCTGCTGGGTACCGCCCTTGCACTAGCGGCGGCGCCGGAGCTGCCCCTCGGGCTCCGGTTCATCTTTCAGCCGGCGGAAGAGCTGATGCCCGGCGGCGCGATCGACACGATCGCCGCGGGCGCGACGACCGGGGTCAGCCGCATCTTCGCCCTGCACTGTGATCCCCGGCTGGCGGTCGGCAAGATCGCGGTGAAACCGGGACCGATCACGTCGGCGGCCGACATGATCGAGATCGCCCTGTCGTCGCCGGGCGGGCACACCTCGCGCCCGCATTTGACGGGCGACTTGGTCTACGGGCTGGGCACCCTGATCACCGGCCTGCCCGGTGTGCTCTCGCGCCGCATCGACCCCCGCAACAGCACCGTGATGGTGTGGGGTGCGGTCAGCGCGGGGGTGGCCGCCAACGCTATTCCGCAGAGCGGCGTGCTGGCGGGCACGATCCGCACCGCCAGCCGCGAAACCTGGCTGGACCTCGAGGACATCGTGCGCGAGACCGTGGCTGCATTGCTGGCACCGCTGGGCATCGAGCACACCTTGCAGTACAACCGCGGGGTTCCTCCGGTGGTCAACGAAGAAGTCTCGACGCGCATCATTACCCACGCCATCGAGGCGGTCGGCCCGGATGCGCTGGCCGACACCCGGCAGTCCGGTGGCGGTGAGGATTTCTCCTGGTATCTGGAGGAGGTGCCCGGCGCGATGGCCCGACTCGGGGTGTGGTCGGGCCGTGGTCCGCAGCTGGACCTACATCAGCCGACGTTCGACCTCGACGAGCGTGCGCTGGCCATCGGGGTGCGGCTGATGGTCAACATCGTCGAGCAGACCGCCGTCATTGGTTGAGTCCCCTGGACCGGCGGGACTTACTCGCCGTGGCCCGGACCGATGTTGCGCGCCGGGCGGGTACGGATTTGGTGCACGTATTCGCCTGGTGCGCCTGCGATTTCCGCGGCGTCACCCATGACGCCCAGGTAGCGCGCCGACGGCAGACCGCCTTCCCAGGCATCCACCACGTAGAGCCACGCCAGCACCGGATCGGTCGTGGTGTCCGACGACACACGTTCCACCCGGCACCTGATCTTCTTGTGGATGCCGAGCTCGGACCCCTCCCAGCGGTCGAGGTTGTTCTCGTCGGCGGGCGTCACGTCGTAGAGGACGACAAACACCTTCGAGCCCGGATCTTCGACGACGGTGGCCAGTGCGCCCTCCCAGCCGATGTCCTCACCACCAAAGGTCAGCCGCCAGCCGTGTAGCCATCCGGTTCCGGCCATCGGGGAGTGTGGTGCGCGCTCCAACATCTGCTCGGGATGCATGTTCGAGCCGTAGGCGGCGTAGATCGGCACGGACAAAGCTTAAACGGCGGCCGCGAGCCCGGCGCCGATCCGACACGTTAGCTAGGTCTGATTGCCCGGCTCGCCCCTCGCCGCTTCGCGGCTGGGAGGTACCCCCATCTCTGCCGCAGCGCGGCAGCATCGTCGCCGGGCTAGGTTAGGGGCTGTGGCGACCCGCATCGTGATCATCGGGGGAGGGCCTGCCGGCTACGAGGCGGCGCTCGTCGCAGCAGCGCGTGACGCCCACGTCACCGTCGTCGACTCGGACGGCATCGGCGGCGCGGCGGTGCTCTTCGACTGCGTGCCGTCGAAGACCTTCATCGCGTCCACCGGCGTGCGCACCGAATTACGTCGTGCGCCGCATCTGGGCTTCGACATCGACCTCGACGACGCCAAGATCTCATTGCCGGAGATCCACCAGCGGGTCAAGACCCTGGCCGCCGCCCAGTCTGCCGACGTCAACGCCCAATTGCTCAACGCGGGCGTGGAGGTGATCGCCGGCAAGGGCGAGCTGATCGACACGACCCCCGGTCTGGCGGTTCACCGGGTCAGGGCGACCGCTCCGGACGGCAGCACCAGCACTTACGACGCCGACGTGGTTCTGATCGCCACCGGTGCCAGTCCCCGCGAGCTGCCGACCGCGCGGCCCGACGGCGAGCGCATTCTGACCTGGCGCCAGCTCTATGA
Source organism: uncultured Actinomycetota bacterium (assembly GCA_963760095.1). Classification (GTDB taxonomy): domain Bacteria; phylum Actinomycetota; class Actinomycetes; order Mycobacteriales; family Mycobacteriaceae; genus Mycobacterium. Next base: position 1,126,396 of record CAVXBT010000001.1, read on the forward strand.
CCTACAGTCGCTGCCCGAGCACCTGATCGTGGTTGGCTCAGGTGTCACCGGCGCCGAATTCGTGCACGCCTACACCGAATTGGGCGTCGACGTCACGGTGGTCGCCAGCCGCGACCAGATACTGCCCTACGAGGACGCCGACGCCGCCCAGGTGCTGGAGCGGATCTTCGCCGAACGCGGCGTCGAGCTGGTAAAAAATGCCCGCGCCGACTCGGTGACCCGCACCGATACCGGGGTGCTGGTGAAGCTGGCGGACGGCCGCACCGTCGGAGGCAGCCACGCGCTGATGACGATCGGATCGGTGCCCAACACCGGCGGCTTGGGCCTGGAGAACGTCGGGATCGAGCTGGGACGTGGCGGGTATCTGACCGTCGACCGGGTGTCCCGCACGTCGGTGTCCAACATCTACGCGGCAGGCGACTGCACCGGGCTGCTACCGCTGGCGTCGGTTGCCGCGATGCAAGGCCGGATCGCGATGTGGCACGCACTCGGCGAGGCCGTCACCCCCATCCGGCTGCGCACCGTCGCCGCCGCCGTGTTCACCCGGCCCGAACTCGCCGCCGTCGGTGTTCCGCAATCCGCCATCGACGACGGGTCTGTGCAGGCTCGCACGATCATGTTGCCGCTGCGCACCAACGCGCGAGCCAAGATGTCGGAGCTGCGGCACGGCTTCGTGAAGCTCTTCTGCCGTCCGGCCACCGGTGTGGTGATAGGCGGCGTGGTGGTCGCGCCGATCGCCTCGGAGTTGATCCTGCCGATAGCGATGGCCGTGCAGACCCGGTTGACCGTGAACCATTTGGCGCAAACCTTGAGCGTCTACCCGTCGCTGTCCGGTTCGATCACCGAGGCGGCCCGGCGGCTGATGGCCCACGACGACCTGGACTGACCCAGGTAGCCTTGAACCACTGACCTACTGACGAGTAACCGACAGGAGACCGTGCCGTGAGCGACCCGATTCGCGTCCCGGCGAGCGAGCAGACCCGACCGGGTTCGTTTCTGGGACCCGGGCAACGCGCCTCGGCGTGGGAGCGTCTGGGCAGCGAACAGTTCGACGTCGTGGTCATCGGCGGCGGCGTGGTGGGTTCGGGAGCCGCGCTGGATGCCGCGACCCGTGGGCTGAAAGTGGCGCTGGTGGAAGCACGTGACTTCGCCTCCGGCACGTCGAGTCGTTCCTCGAAGATGTTTCACGGCGGGCTGCGCTATCTGGAGCAATTGGAATTCGGATTGGTCCGCGAGGCGCTCTTCGAGCGCGAGTTGTCGTTGACGACGTTGGCACCCCATCTCGTCAAGCCCCTGCCGTTTCTGTACCCGCTGACCAAGCGGTGGTGGGAGCGGCCCTACGTCGCCGCCGGCCTCTTGCTGTACGACGAGCTTGGCGGCGCGAAATCTGTTCCGGGGCAAAAGCATTTAACTCGTGCCGGTGCGCTGCGGCTGTCCCCGGGGTTGAAGCGGAGCGCGCTGATCGGCGGTATCCGCTACTACGACACCGTCGTCGACGACGCCCGGCACACCATGACCGTGGTGCGTACCGCCGCGCATTACGGCGCGGTGGTGCGGTCGTCCACCCAGGTGATTTCGTTGCTGCGCGAAGGTGACCGCGTGACAGGCGTGCGGGTCCGCGACTCAGAGGACGGCGCCATCACCGACGTGCGGGGCCACGTCGTGGTCAACGCGACCGGGGTGTGGACCGACGAGATCCAGGCATTGTCCAAGCAGCGCGGCCGGTTTCAGGTTCGCGCCTCCAAAGGGGTGCACATCGTCGTGCCGCGGGACCGGATCGTCAGCGACGTCGCGATCATCCTGCGCACCGCGAAGTCGGTGATGTTCGTCATTCCATGGGGTAACCACTGGATCATCGGAACCACCGACACCGATTGGGCATTGGATCTGGCGCATCCAGCGGCCACCAAGGCCGACATCGACTACATCCTCGGCACCGTCAACACCGTGCTCGCCACGCCGTTGAGCCACGCCGACATCGACGGGGTGTACGCCGGTTTGCGGCCGCTGCTCGCAGGGGAGAGCGAGGACACGTCCACGTTGTCGCGGGAGCACGCGGTCGCCGTGCCCGCACCTGGCCTGGTCGCCATCGCCGGCGGCAAGTACACCACCTACCGGGTGATGGCCGCTGATGCGATCGACGCTGCGGCGCAATATATTCCGGCTCGCGTCGCACAATCGATCACCGAGAAGGTGCCGCTGCTCGGCGCCGACGGCTACTTCGCGCTGATCAACCAGACTGAGCACGTCGGTGCGCTGGAAGGACTCCATTCCTACCGGGTGCGTCATCTGCTGGACCGCTACGGGTCGCTGATCAACGAGGTACTTGCGCTGGCGGCCGACCATCGCGTCTTGCTCAACCCGATCGCCGCCGCGCCGGGCTACCTGAAGGTCGAGGTGGCGTATGCCGCGATCGCCGAGGGCGCGCTGCACCTGGAAGACATCCTGGCCCGGCGGACACGAATCGCGATCGAGTATCCCCATCGGGGCGTTGACTGCGCTCGCGAGGTGGCCGACGTCGTCGCGCCCATCCTGGGCTGGACTGCTGCCGATGTCGACCGTGAGGTCAAGACCTACACGGCGCGGGTGGAGGCCGAGGTGCTCTCGCAGGCCCAGCCCGACGACGCGTCGGCGGACGCGCTGCGGGCCAGCGCCCCCGAGGCCCGCGCGGAGATACTCGAGCCGGTGCCGCTGACGTGAAGCCGGCGCCGCTGCCGCCGCGCGACGGATTGGGGCCGGTACGGCTGCGGGTGCGCGGCGGACCGCTGGGCGACGAGTTGGCCGGCCGATTCGGGCCCGAGGTTGCCGCCAAGGCCGTCGCCGGCGAGGTCGTCGACCAGAACGGCGTGGTGCTCGAGCCCACCACGGTGCTGCCGGCCGGAGCGGTCGTCTACCTTTACCGCAAACTGCCCGGTGAGGTGGCGGTGCCGTTCGACATCCCGGTGCTGTATCAGGACGAGGACATCGTGGTCGCCGACAAGCCACACTTCATGTCCACCATGCCGCGCGGGCGTCACGTCGTGCAGACGGCGCTGATACGGCTCCGGCGGCAACTCGGGCTACCCGAGCTGAGCCCGGCCCACCGGTTGGATCGGTTGACTGCCGGGGTGCTGCTTCTGACGATTCGCCGCGAGCGTCGTGGCGCCTACCAGACGTTGTTCGCCCGCGGCGCGGTCCGCAAGACGTATCTGGCCAGGGCGGCGGTCGACCCGGACCTGGCGCTACCGCGGACGGTGACCAGCCGGATCGTCAAGCGCCGCGGGAACTTTCAAGCCATCGAGGAACCCGGTGAGCCCAACGCCGAAACCCTGGTGGAGCTCCAGTCGCCGGATGGCCTCTACCGGCTGACGCCGCGGACCGGCCGTACACACCAGCTTCGCGTTCACATGGCTTCGTTGGGCATCCCGATTGATGGAGACCCGCTATATCCCGACGTCGTCGACGTGGCTGCCGACGACTTCTCCACGCCACTGCAGTTGCTGGCGCAGTGCATTGAGTTCGACGATCCCGTCTGCGGGGCTCGACGCCGGTTCGTCAGTCCGCGCCGGCTGGATCGCCGACCCTAGCAGCGCTCGGCGCCGCGAAGCATGCGCGGGAATTCAGGAGCCACCCACTGCGCGTCAGCCGTGGCCGTATCGGCGTCCTGCAGTGCGACGGTCGCGACAGGAGCCAGCGCCTTCGTGGGTGTCACGCCCGCAACGACGGCTCGAAGGGTGCCCCAGGCTCGTGCCGTCAGGAGGCCGGCGTCGATGGAGCGGATATTCGTCAGATTGCCAAGGTTGACGTGGTTCAGCGTGGTCAGCACGTTTACGTCCTTACGTGGCCCGGCACGATCGTCGGGGTGTCTCGCAGTGATTGGCGCGAAGAATTTGCCATTTCGGTGATCGGCGTCACAGGCCGGTCCTCGATGACCAACCGCCAATCGTCGTGCGCTATTCCAACGGTACGTCCCGGGAGGCGTTCCGGCCCGGAAGGCGGCACCGCGTCGCGTGTCGTTTTTGACTTGTCGTGCGCCTGGCCGGACTCGCTGACGGCCCGTCAACGGGGCCGACCTGGGCAAAGCTTCATCCACCGTCGTGACCAAGAAGTAATCGACTTGTGACCATCAGCATCCCGCGTCAACCGTTGATCGGACGCTGTCTGTCGGAAACGTGAACAATGCAGAAACTGCAGCTGAAATCGTGGGCTTGACGATGTCCGGCGATCGATGCTCACAATTTTCAAAGCGCGAATCTTGTTAGCATGCCTCATGCCTGCGCAAAAAACGGCATTGTGGCGCGGGCTGTGGCTAATCCCGCGGCGATCACCTCATCTAAAGGAATTAGATTGAAAATCAACCGATTTGGCGCCGCGCTAAGTCTCCTGGCTGCTGCGTTGACTTTGTCGGCATGTGGCGGTCACAACAACGCTGGTGGCGCTAGCACGACGGCAGCCCCATTCCCAGTGAAGGTGGACTGCGGCGGCAAGGCGGCTCTGAAAGCCAGTGGTTCCACGGCCCAGAAAAACGCAATGACCCATTTTGTCAAGGCTTTTGAACAAGCCTGCCCGGGGCAGTCCCTGACCTACACCGCCAACGACTCCGGCGCCGGGATTAGCGAGTTCGTCAGTAACCAAACCGACTTTGGTGGGTCCGATTCAACGCTGACCAGAGACGAGTACGCAAAAGGGCAGCAGCGGTGCGGCTCGCCCGTGCGGAGCCTGCCGATGGTGGTCGGCCCCATCGCCATCGCCTTCAACGTCAATGGTGTGACGTCGCTGAACCTCAACGGCCTGGCTGCGGCCCAGATCTTCAACGGCCAAATTACGATGTGGAACGATGGCGCGATCCAGCTGCTGAACCTGGGCGTCCACCTGCCGGCTGAGCCGATTCGTGTCGTGTTTCGCAGCGATGAGTCCGGGACCACCGATAACTTCCAGAAGTATCTCGACACCACGTCAGCAGGCACATGGGGTTTCAGTGCCGGACGAAAGTTCAACGGCGGTGTCGGACAGGGCGCTGTCGGCAACGACGGCGCCGCCGCGGCCGTCAAAGGCACCGAAGGGTCGATCACCTACCTCGAGTGGTCCTTCGCTCAGGCCCAGCGCCTGAACGTCGCCAAGGTCATCACGTCGGCTGGTCCGGAGCCGGTGGAGCTCAGCCCCGAGTCGGTGGGCAAGACGATCTCCTCGGCCTGGTACATCAAGAAAGGCGACGACCTCGCCCTCGACACGGTCTCGTTCTACCGGCCCAATGAGCCCGGCTCGTACCCGATTCTGCTGGCGACGTATGAGATTGTGTGCTCGAGATATCCCGATCCTCAGGTCGGCATGGCCGTGAAGGCTTTCCTGCAAAGCACCGTTGGCCCAGGCCAGAATGACCTGGCCGGCACCGGATACATTTCCATCCCCTCCGAGTTCAAGCCGCGGTTGTTGGCCGCGGTCAATTCCATCTCGTGATGTGAGGTCCGTGACATGAGATCTAAGTTGCCCGACGGCGTTCTGGGTGCTGCGGCAGGATTGCGTCCCCGAAGCTCAATGTTCCAGGGCTTTTTTCACCGTAGTCAACCCAGTGTTCCAAGAGTTTTCCCGCGGTAGTCAAGGTTTGGTGCCATGGAGTTCACAACGTTGCCACCCGAGATCACCTCTGCGCTGATTCACTCGGGACCCGGTGCGGAGTCACTGATCGCGGCTTCCGCGGCGTGGCAAAAGCTCGGCACCACTCTGGAAGACTCCGCTGAAAGCTATGGCAGCGCGCTGTCGTCACTTGCCGGGACCTGGCATGGTCCGTCCTCCGCGACAATGGTCCAGGCCGTTGAGCCCTATGTGACCTGGCTTCGCACCACCGCGCAGCAGACTCAGCAGATAGCCTCTTCGGCACAGGCCGCCGCAGCGGCATACAACTCCGTTCGCGCCGCAGTGGTTCCTACGGCTGAAGTAACGGCCAACAGGACGCGGCTGGTGCAACTGTTGGCCACCAATGGATTTGGGAGGAACCTTCCGGCCATCGCCGAAACCGAAGCAGAATACCAGAGCATGTGGGCGAACAACTCGGCGGCGATGAGCCGCTATCAGGCGGCCTCGGCGCAGGCCTCCACGCTGCCGCAGTTAACATCGCCGACCTCGGTTACCAATCCGGCAGGGCTGACTGCACAAGCCAGTGCGACGCCTGCCGCTACCACAACCGCATCCGTGACGCCTGCTCAAGCGACCACTGGGATTAATCTTGGCTTTTCGGACCCGACGACCGGCTATTTCGGTTTGGCAAACGTCTATGCCAACCAGTTCGTCTCGTCCGGGTTCCCCATCAACTTGCTCAGCTACCTCGCGCAGAGCCAGTCGGCCCAAGCCCTGCAGGGTGTGAACAGCCAAATTGGCCAGGGTGTGGCAGAGGGTGAGGGGGCCCTGGGGGCAGGTGGTTTGGGTGCGTTGGGCCAGGGAGGCTTGGGCGCGCTAAGTCCGGGTGGTTTTGGTGCGTTAGGTCCGGGAGGGTTCGGTGGACTCTCACAAGTGCCCACGGCGGCGGCGACGGGTGTTGGAGTGCCGATAGGCAAGCTGACCGCTCCGCCTGGCGTAGCGGGACTGCTGCCGACCTCTCAAGCACCCGTGCAGCTTGCGTCGGCGGCATCACCGCTCGAGGCGGGCGGCACGGGGTTGCCCATGCTGCCGCCACTGATGCCGCCGCCGATTTCGCCAGGCAGTGGGTGGCGCAGACGGAAGGCCCAGAAGTATGAGGACATGGAAATCGGGGCCGAACTCAAGGGCAAGGTGGTGCGCCCGCCGCCATCAGCGGGCTAACCAGCCGCGCAACGACTCAGGAGCCGCCGAGGCTCGGCGGGCCGTCGTGCAGGGAACCAAGACCGCTCTGGATTCCCTGATTCACCTGGTCCTTGACCGCATGCCCGCCATGCGGGACATCGCCTGGCCGCGTGCAGCTGCAGCCGAGAGTGCCGAATGGGCTGGGGTCAGCGCTGGCCGGTGTGGCTACCGCCATGGCAGCACCGAGCGTGATCGCGGCACTGAGTAATACCTTCTTGAGCACCAATGGCCCTTCGTGAGAGTCGATACCCGATTGTACGTGGTTCTACTGGGCATGCCTGGGGCAGAACGCGGCAATGCTGACTCCGACAAAAAACCCGGCGTGGTAACCGTCCAGATTGCTTTGTGCCATCACGTCGTTCGCGACGTCGCTCGCCTGCCTACCTGAATCAAGTTCGTCGCAGGCCATATGACCGGCGACGATCGCGGCCTGACTGGACGCGAAGTTGATGCCCTTGGCTGAAATCGCTCCCAGGAAGTTGGTGTCGACAGCATCGGCACGGGCGGTCGGGGCTGCGGCCGCCGCGAGCCCAAGCAGCGCGACCGCCAGGACGAGGATGGGCGAGCGCACTTGGGTGGTCGACATTCAGTAAACCTTTCCGCTCAGCAGAATTGCGAGTTTTGCTGATGGCAAGCCAAGCCGCTTACATCGCGATCATTGCATGCCACGGCCGAACTTTAGAAGCAGGCGGTGCGGTCGACGTCGGCCAGTGCGATCGTTAACCCGACGGACATGCTCTAGGCGTTCAGTGTTGGCAGGCAGGGCACCAGTACGCCACCCGATCGCCGGTGTCGTCGTACTTGATGGGCGTGCCGCAGCGACGGCAACTCTGCCTCGCCCGCCCGTACACCCACAGTTGGCGGCCTGCCCGCGTGTCGCCGGTGGTGCAGCGGTTCTGCCGGAAGCGGTTGACCCACAACATGTCGCGGGCACGGGCTACCAGCCGGTACGGGTCGCTGATCGCGCTCACCGGCGCGGTGGGCAGGTGCCCGCTGACGAAACACAGTTCGTTGCAGTAGACATTGCCTATTCCAGCCAACACTCGTTGGTCCAGCAGGGCCGCGGCGATCGGGCGATCCGGATGTGCCGTCACATTGTCGGCGGCAACCTGTGCATCCCAGTCGTCACCCAGCAGATCGGGCCCCAGGTGGTCAACCGCGTCACCGTCATGGTCGCGGTCGAGGATCTCCAGCACACCCAGGTCGATGCCGACCGCGCGGATATCGTTGGCTTCCAAGATGATCCGGACCCGGTAGTCGGAACGCCCGGTCCGCGACGTCACTCGCCAGCTGCCGTCCATCTTCAGATGTGAGTGGATACTGGCCGGTCCCACACGAATCAACAGATGCTTGCCCCGGCTGCGCACCTCGTCCACCACATGACCGCTGAGGTCGACGGTCGCGAAGCGTGGCACCCGGACATCGCAGCGCGTTAGCATGCGACCGACCAACGCCTTGCGCAGTGTGTCGGCGGTGCGGAAAACGGTGTCACCCTCGGGCATGAGCTACCGCAGTCGCAGGCCGCGTGGAGTCCGGGCGAACCCGGCATCGGACAGCGCTGTCACCACCGACGCTGAAACCTGCGGCGCCAACACCGGTGCGCTGTTGATGCGCTCGATGAGGATCGCGTTGACCCGTCCGGTGGTGACCAGATCGGCGAGTGCGACGGCCGCGGCGTGGTCGGCTTCCGAGTCGTCGTCGGTGAAGCTCAGCAATGACCTTCCGCCGCGCTCGAGGAACCACACCAGTTCGCCGTCGACCAGGACCACGAGCGCGCCGGCCTTGCGGCCGGGACGGGCACCGCCGTCGCCGTCTTTGGTGCGGGACGGCCAGGGCAGCGCCGCGCCATAGGGGTTCGCCGGGTCGGCGGCGGCCAGTACCACCGCCCGGTATTCCGGGCGTTCGGGATCGACACCGTCGAGGTAGCTGCGCAGCCGGTCGACGGTGGACGCCACCGCGAACTGAGCGCCGCCCAGCGCCTCGACGAAGTAGCCGCGCTGGCAGCGCCCTGCGTCCTCGAAGGCGGTCAGCACCTTGTACAGCGTGGCGAACCCGCCCGGCACCCCCTCGGCGGTCACCGCGCCCCGGGTCAGCACGCCGTGGCGGTTCAGCAGCAGCTCGGCTTGGTGATGGGCCCGCAGGGTGGAGTCTGGTTCGGCCGTCGGCAACGCCGACCAGCGGCCGGCCACCGTCGGATCGGTGGCGCGCGACTGCGCATGTGCGACGCTGTAGCGGCTGAGGCGCGGCGGGCGCCTGCCGCGGCCCGGTCGATGCGCCGGTGCGGAACGTTTGCGCGCGCCCGGGCCGCCCGACAGCATTGCGCGCACCGGCGCGAACGTGTCGCCGGTGACCCAGCCGGCCCAGATCAGCTCCCACAGCGCAGCTTTGAGCTCGACTTCGCCGATACCGTCGTGCGCCAACTGCCGGAAGAAGAAGGCGCCGCCACCGGTCAGCATGCCCAAAATCGCGCGATGGGCCGCGGTGAACTCGATTTCCGATCCGGTGGCCAGCGTCAGCGGCGCGGAGTCGGCCGGGTGGAAAGCAACCCAGCCGTCGCTGCCGGAGATCGTCCCCGCACCTGACCAGATCACCTCTCCGGAGGCCAGCAGCTCATCCAGCATCGCGGGGGCGTAGTCGCGCACGCGCGCCGCCAGCACCAGCGACTCGATCGCCGAAGCGGGCAGCGGGACGCCGGCGAGCTGATCGACGACGGCCGCCAGCCCGTCCACGCCGGAGTTGGCCGCCGAGCCGGTGCGCACTCCGTGCCATGCCGGCAGGAAACGCGCATAGGCGGCCGTGCTGACCGGCTCCACTTGCGCCCGCAGCGCCGCCAGCGATCTGCGTCGCAGAATCCGCAGCACGTCGGCGTCACACCACTGGTCGCCGACCGCGTCGGTGGAGAACTCGCCGCGGACCAGCCGTCCGTCGGCCGCCAGCCGGCCCAACACATCGGCCGCTACCCGCAGTCCGAGTCCGAACCGGGTCGCGACGTCGGCGGTGGTGAACGGCGCGTGAGTCCGTGCGTATCGGCCGAGCAGCTCGCGCAGCGGGTCGGCTACCGCCTCGGTGAAGCTGGCCGGCACGCCGACCGGTACCGCCACCCCGACGCCGTCGCGCAGTCGGCCGAGGTCCTCGATCGCCACCCACCAGCTCGTACCCGCGAAAGAGACCGGCAGCGCACGTTTGGCGGCGTAGAGCCCTTCCAACCAGCCGCCGACGTCGGCACCGCCGGCGCGGGCGGCGACCTCATCGGCGGTCAGCGGGCCCAGAAGCCGCAGCAGATCGGCGACCGCTTCGGCGTCGCGGGCCGCCCGGTCGGCCGACAGATGTTGTAACTGCCGGCCGGTGGCGGCGACCACGTCGGGGTCGAGCAGCTCGCGGAGCTCGATCCGGCCGAGCAGTTCGGCCAGCAGCGTGGAGTCCAGCGACAGTGCGGCGGCGCGGCGCTCGGCCAGCGGGCTGTCACCCTCGTACACGAACGCCCCGACATAGCCGAACAGCAGCGAGGCGGCGAAGGGTGACGGTGTCGCGGTTTGGGTCTCCAGGACGCGTATCTTCCGCGCGGCGATATCGGTCATCAGCCCGGCCAGCGTCGGGACGTCGTAGACGTCCTGTAGGCACTCGCGGACCGCCTCCAGCACGATCGGGAAATCCGGGTATTTGCGGGCCACATCGAGCAGCTGGGCGGCGCGCTGGCGCTGATGCCACAGCGGCGAGCGGCGGCCGGGGTTTCGTCGCGGCAGCAGGAGGGCCCGCGCCGCGCATTCCCGGAACCGGGAGGCGAACAACGCCGAGCCGCCGACCTCTGCGGTGACGATCGGATCGATCTCGTCGGCGTCGAAGACGAATAATTCAGCACCCGGTGGGGCGTCGCCGGCGTCGGCGCCTGACTCGGCTCCGGACTCCGAAATGGTGTCGGGCAGCCGCACCACGATGCCGTCGTCGGAGGCGGTCGGCTTCTCATCGATGCCGTAGCGCTCCCGCAGCCGCCGGCTCACCGCCAGTGCCAGCGGACCGTGCACCCGCAGGCCGTAGGGGGAGTGCAGGATCACCCGCCAGTCGCCCAGCTCGTCGCGGAACCGTTCGACCAGCAACGTGGTGTCGGTGGGTACCACCGTCGTGGCTGCGCGCTGGTCGTCCAGCAGCCGCCACAAGTTCTCCGTGGCGAAGTCGTTGAATCCCAGAGCGGCGCATCGGCTGTCGAACGCGGCGCGATCCAGGCCGGCCAGCTGGCCGGTGAACTCGCCCACCGCGCGGCCGAGTTCGGCCGGCCGCCCGGAATCGTCGCCGCGCCAGAACGGAAGCCGGGCCGGCTCGCCCGGTGCTGGGATCACCAGCACGCGGTCATGGGTGATCTCGGTGATGCGCCAGCTGGTGGCCCCCAGTGCGATGACATCACCCGGACGGGACTCGTAGACCATCTCTTCATCGAGTTCGCCTACTCGAGAGGGGGTTTCGGAATCGGTAGCCAGGTAGACGGTGAACAGCCCGCGGTCCGGGATGGCGCCGCCGGACGTCACCGCGAGCCGCTGCGCGCCCGGCCGCCCCGTCACGGTGCCGTTGTCGCGGTCGTAAACCAGACGTGGCCTCAGCTCGGCGAACTCGGTTGACGGGTACTTGCCAGACAGCAGATCCAGGGTGGCCTCGAATGCGCTGCGCGGCAGCGTCGCAAACGGCGCACTGCGCCGGACCGTGTCGAACCAGCGGTCGACGTCCAACGGCTCCAACGCGGCCGCGGCCACGGTGTGCTGGGCCAGGATGTCGAGCGGATTCGTGAGCACCCGCATCGTCTCGATCTGGCCGGTGAGCATGCGCTGCACAGACACCGCGCAGCTGATCAAATCGGTGCGGTGCTTCGGGAAAAGCACGCCGTGTGAGATCTCGCCGACCTGGTGTCCGGCGCGCCCGATGCGTTGCAGGCCGCTGGCCACCGACGGTGGTGCCTCGACCTGGATCACCAAGTCGACTGCGCCCATGTCGATGCCCAACTCCAGGCTCGAGGTCGCGACCACCGCTTTCAGCCGTCCGGATTTCAGGTCGTCTTCGACGATGGCGCGTTGTTCCTTGCTGACCGAGCCGTGATGGGCGCGGGCTAATAGCGTAGGGGCGCCGAAGGTTTGGCCACTGCCCAGCAGATGGGCCGGAGCGCCGCCGGCAACCTTAGGGTTGGCCGCGGCGGTCGATTCCTCGCCGGAGCGTTCGGCGTGGATCTCGTTGAGCCGAGCGGTCAGTCGCTCGGCCAGCCGTCGTGAGTTGGCGAACACGATCGTCGAGTTGTGGGTTTCCACCAGGTCGACCAGATGGGCCTCGACGTCGGGCCAGATGCTGTTGTTGGCCAGGTTGGCCATGTCGGGGACCGGGACCTGCACGGTCAGCTCGAACGTCTTGGCCGCCGGCGGGGCCACGATGGTCGTCGGCGACGCCCCCGACAGGAAGCGGGCAACCTCTTCGGGTGGACGCACGGTCGCCGACAACCCAATTCGCTGTGCGGGGGCTGGCAGCATGTCGTCGAGCCGCTCCAGCGACAGCGCAAGGTGAGCACCCCGTTTGGCGCCGGCGATGGCATGCACCTCGTCGACGATCACGGTTTTGACGCCGGCCAGGGTCTTTCGGGCCGCCGACGTCAGCATCAAAAACAGCGACTCCGGCGTGGTGATCAACACGTCGGGCGGTGTGCTGATGAGCTGCCGGCGGCGTGCCGGCGTCGTGTCGCCGGATCGGAGCCCGACGGTGATGTCCGGGGCGGGTAGACCCCGTTGGGCCGCGACCCGGGCCATCCCCGCCAGCGGTGTGCGCAGGTTGCGTTCGACGTCGACGGCCAGCGCCTTCAGCGGCGAGACGTAGAGCACCTGGGTACCGGACGTTCGTTCTTCTCGGGGTGTACCGGCCAGGCTGTCGATGGCCCACAGGAACGCCGCCAACGTCTTGCCCGAGCCCGTCGGCGCGACGACCAGGGTGTTGTCGCCTTCGGCGATCGCGGACCAGGCGTCGGCCTGCGCGGGGGTAGGCGCAGCGAACGTACCGGCGAACCAGTCGCGGGTGACGAGGCTGAACCGCGTAAGTGGGTCAGCGGGCACGGCAGTCACCTAGCTAATGGTGCCAGCGAGCCCTGACAAAGGGTCAAACGGCGTCACCGCTGGTCTGGTGCGACCCCCTTGGCCAGTTGCTCGGGGATGTTGTTGACCCGGGTGATCGCGTCGAGCAGCGCATGGGCGCAGGCATCGCTGAGCTGGCCCGCATCGGTCTCCGGGTGGATGATGCGCTGCCGGCACACCTCGAAGGTCAGCGCCAGCCAGCCGTGGATGACGATCCGCAGGTCGCGTTCCACGTCGGGCTCGAGAACGGTACCCGGGCCGTCGACCTCCATGATGCGAGTCATGATGTGATCCATCTGACGATCCTTGGCCTCGTCGTCGATGCCGAGTAAGACGGGATCGGAGCGGCCGAGCCCGACATAGGCGGCCCAGGCCGCGTGCGGGTGCTCCTGGTGGTACTGCATGTAGGCCAGGACGCCGTCTCGGGTTTCCTCAAACAGCGACTGGCCTGGTGACGGCAGGGCGTTGGTGGCCTCGAACAGCCGGTCGGCCTGTCCTTTGACGACGGCGGCGAAGAATGCCCGTTTGTCGGGGAAGTAGTGATACATGAGCGCCCGGGACACCCCGGCCCGCTCGGCGATCTCGTCGATTCGGACCTCGTCGTAGGGACGTTGGCCGAAGACTTCCGCGCCCAACGCCAGCAACTCGGCGCGGCGGTCGTCCGGAGATAACCGGCGCCGGGGAGTTCGCATAGACCAGATGGTACTTGCCGATTCTTTGCGCAGGCCGTCAACGCTTGGGAAGCCTCTGCAAACTTCCATTCGCCTACGCGAACCTCGAACCTCGAGCCCGCCGACGCCGTGAAGCCATAGAATCGCTGAGCCATGGATGCCGAACACGACGCCACCCACCGCGGACTGATCCAACGGGTCGGCGCGCTGGTGGACAGCTTCGAGACCGTGATTTATGCGATCGCGTTCCTGCTACTGGTATCGGCCGCGGTGCTGGTGGTGATCGGCGGGGCGGAAGCGGTCGTGCAAGCCGCGAGCCACAAAGTCAACACGCTGCAGAGCGGTGTCCTCGTCCTCGACCGGGTGCTGATGGTGCTGATCATCGCCGAAATTGCGGCAACGCTGCGCGCGGTGCTGCTCTATCACGAGATCGCGGCCGAGCCTTTCCTGTTCATCGGCTTGATCGCGTGCGTGCGACGGATCCTGATCGTGACCGCGCAATCCGAGCAGGTTCACTCGGACAAAGAGCTCGACCGACTCCTGCTCGAGCTGGGTGCACTGGGCCTGCTGGTGATCGGGATCGCCGCCGCCATCTTCATGCTTCGCTACAGCGCGCGGCGCGCAGCGCCCACGCATGGCGACGACGGCTGACCTGACAAGTGTGCGTCCACGGTCTCAGCCAAAGTGCACGCCCTGGGCCAGCGGCAAGTCGCTGGAGTAGTTGACGGTGTTGGTGGCCCGCCGCATATAGGCCTTCCACGAGTCCGAACCGGACTCCCGGCCGCCGCCGGTCTGCTTCTCGCCGCCGAATGCGCCCCCGATCTCGGCGCCTGAGGTGCCGATGTTGACGTTGGTGATGCCGCAGTCGGACCCGTCGATGAAGCGTTCCGCCTCCCGCATATCGGTGGTGAAGATCGCCGACGAAAGGCCCTGGGGTACCGCGTTGTTGAGCGCGATGGCCTCGTCGAGGTCGTCGTAGACCAGCACGTAGAGGATCGGGGCGAACGTCTCGGTGCGCACGATGGGAGTTTGCGACGGCATCCGCACCACCGCCGGCGCCACGTAGTAGGCGCTCGGGTGGTCCATCTCGTGGCGCTCGCCGCCGGCGACGTCGCCGCCGTCGGCACGGGCCTGTTCCAAGGCGCCCACCATGTCGCGGTAGGCGGTCTCGTGGATGAGCGGGCCGACCAGCGTGCCGCCAGTCGACGGATCACCGATCGGCAGCTGCCGGTAGGCGGCTGTGATGCGGCCCACCACATCGTCGGCCACCGAGCGATGCACGATCAACCGGCGCAGGGTGGTGCAGCGTTGTCCGGCGGTGCCTGCTGCGGCGAAGACGATGGCGCGCACCGCCAGATCGAGGTCGGATGATGGCGTCACGACGGCGGCATTATTGCCGCCGAGTTCCAGCAGCGTCCGGCCGAATCGTCGGGCGACCCGTGGTCCTACCTGCTGGCCCATCCGCACCGAGCCGGTCGCGGACACCAGCGTGACCCGCTCGTCGTCCACCAGCTGCTCGCCGACCTCGCGGCCACCGGTGACCAGCGCGCAGACCCGAGCCGACACCCCAACGTCACTGGCGGCCCGCTCAATCAGCGCCTGGCAGGCCAGGGCCGTCAACGGGGTCAGCTCGGACGGTTTCCACACCACGGTGTCCCCGCAGACCAACGCCACCGCGGCGTTCCACGCCCACACCGCGACCGGGAAGTTGAACGCGGTGATCACGCCGACCACGCCGAGGGGGTGCCAGGTTTCCATCAGCCGATGCCCGGGCCGTTCGGAGGCGATGGTGCGCCCGTAGAGCTGGCGCGACAGGCCGACGGCGAACTGGCAGACGTCGATCATCTCCTGCACCTCGCCGAGCGCCTCGGAGGTGATCTTGCCCGCCTCGATCGTCACCAGGGTGGCCAGGTCGTGCCGATGATCGGTGAGCAGCTCGGCCAGCCGACCCACCAGTGCGCCGCGTACCGGAGCGGGGGTGGTTCGCCATGCCGAAAACGCTTGCGCGGCATCGGCGATACAGCGCTCGACCTGTTCCGGTGTGGTCTCAGCCACGGTGAATAGGACGTCGCCGGTGACCGGTGTGCCTGCCGACAGGCCGTGCTCGCCGGGCTCACCGAGCGCGACGTCGCAGCCGACCGCGTCCAAAGCCCGGCGCGCGCGGGTGCGCAACTCGTCAACGGTGGTCACGCGGGTGCCTCCTTGCAGAGCGATTCGTAAAGTGCGTAAGGGTCGTGAATGTGACGGTCGATAGCCCCGGCCATCCAGTCCACGCTGTAGCCCGAGTCGTCGACGACGTCGGTGGCCGCACTGTCACGGTCGAGATTGGAGCGAAAGATGCCGGCCGCTGAGGCGGGCAGAAAGTCTTCGTAGATAACAGGTTTGGAGGGGTCGCCGCCGCGGTAATAGGCCAACCCCTGAGCGGCCATCTCGTCGTCGGTGGCCGGAAAGTACTCACCCCACACAGTAGCGGGATCGGGGTTACCAGGAAGACGAGCCATTGCGACGTCGTAACGTTCCCGGCCCTTCGGCGTCAGCGCCACACCGCGTGCCTCGACCTCGCCGAAGCGCACCCGCACCGTCGCCTCAACGATCGTCCCGTCGTCGTTGCGAAACCGGCGCGGTTCGGCAAGGGCGCGAAACGACGTCTGGCGCAACAGCATCGCGGGCCCGTCCCAGCGGGGCGGTCCCTGGATGCCGTCGATCATCGTGATGCCGCGCTCCGTCATCCGGCGGTACAGGTCGTCGATGTCGAGCACCCGCGGCGTCAGGTGATTGATGTGGGTGGAGCTGATGCCGGCGATGTCGGCGGCCACCGCCGATACCCGCGACAGCTCGTCATACCAGGGACTTCTCGACCGGTTCACGCGACAGCGCGAACGCCGCCACGGCCTGCGCGACGAAGTCATCGGCCTCGTCGGCATCGCAGCCGCCGTCGGCTGCGATCACCCGGGCACGGCAGAGCAACGCCGGGTCGAAGAGTGCGCGGCGTCCCAGGAATCGCTGTACACGAGCGCGCAACTCGGCGTCGAAGAAACGCGGATCCCTGATCGACAGCACCGAGGTGAACACCCGAAACGGGTTGTGCGCCAACTCTTGCGCGTCGATCGGCCGAAAGGCGGTGGACACCACCGGAACCGGTGAAGCGGCATCGCGCAGGTCGTAGTAGCCGACCGGGGCCATGCCGAAGGCCGAGAACAGCTCGGCGACGGCGGCCAGCTCATCGGGGGTGCCGACGCGGATCGCTCCGTGCCGTTCAGCGGTGACTCGGGACAGCGAGTCCTGCGGGTACCATCCGCTTGCGGGGGACCGTTCGGCGCCCGCATGCCGCGTGGCGTAATCACGGTTGACCTGCGAGCTGACCTCGACCAGCGTGTTGTACGCGGGTACCTCGCTGCCGTACATGGCGGACAGCCCAGCGGCGAAGCGCTCCCGCAGCTGGGAAGCCGCCAGGCGACGATGCGGGCGGCTCAACGGCGATCACCGCTGCGATACTCTCCGGCCATGGCTGAGACGCTCGACGACATCGACCGGATCTTGGTGCGCTCGCTCGTTGCAGACGGCCGCGCGACCTTGTCGGAGTTGGCCGCAAACGCTGGGCTGTCGGTCTCGGCTGTGCAGTCGCGGGTACGCAGGCTGGAGTCTCGCGGTGTGGTAACCGGGTATTCGGCTCGGATCGACCCGGCGGCGGTCGGGCATTTGTTGTCGGCGTTCGTGGCCATCACCCCTCTCGATCCCTCACAACCCGATGATGCGCCAACTCGGCTGCAACACATCGAGGCAATCGAGTCGTGTCACTCCGTGGCCGGTGAGGAAAGCTACGTCCTGCTGGTGCGCGTCGAGTCTCCACGCGCGCTGGAAGACCTGTTACAGCGGATCCGGACAACAGCAAATGTGCAGACCCGCAGCACGATTATTTTACAGACATTTTACGATGATCGACAGGTTGTACCGTAAAAAATACGGTTTAGTATCAGGATAGCGTAAAAATTAATGATACCGTGGCGTTATGACGAGCGTGCTGGCAACTACAGATCGGCAACTCGGGCCTGACGGAGTCCACGAGGTGCTGGCGCGCAGCATCCTTATCGACGGTCTGGATTTCGTGCTCGACCTGGACCGCTCGGCCGGCTCGTACCTGGTCGATGCCCGCGACGGTCGGCGCTATCTCGATATGTTCACGTTCTTCGCCTCGTCGGCGCTGGGCATGAACCATCCGGCTCTGGCTTACGACGATGACTTCCGTGCAGAACTCACCGACACCGCGGTGAACAAGCCGAGTAACTCCGACGTGTACTCGGTGCCGATGGCCCGCTTTGTCCAGACCTTCGCGAGGGTGCTGGGCGATCCGGCGCTGCCGCATCTGTTCTTCGTCGACGGTGGTGCGCTGGCGGTGGAGAACGCGCTGAAGGTCGCGTTCGACTGGAAGAGTCGGCACAACGAGGCGCACGGCGTCGACCCCGAATTGGGTACCCGGGTGCTGCACTTGCAAGGGGCGTTTCACGGACGCAGCGGTTACACACTGTCGCTGACGAGCAGCAATCCGATTACCGTTGCTAGGTTTCCGAGGTTCGACTGGCCGCGCATCGACGCGCCCTACCTTCGTCCTAGCGCCGACATCGATGCGCTGGAAGCCGAGTCGCTGCGACAGGCCCGGGCAGCGTTCGAGGCTTACCCGCACGACATCGCCTGTTTCGTCGCCGAACCCATCCAGGGTGAAGGAGGCGACCGGCACTTCCGCCCCGAGTTCTTCGCCGCGATGCGCGCGCTGTGTGACGAATTCGACGCGTTGATGATTTTCGACGAGGTGCAGACGGGCTGTGGTTTGACCGGAACTGCTTGGGCCTATCAACAATTGGGCGTTGCACCCGATGTGGTGGCGTTCGGCAAGAAGACGCAGGTGTGCGGGGTGATGGCTGGACGGCGGGTCGACGAAATCGCCGACAACGTGTTCGCGGTGCCTTCGCGGCTCAACTCGACCTGGGGCGGCAACCTCACCGACATGGTTCGCGCCCGGCGCATCCTGGAAGTCGTCGAAGGCGACGAGCTGTTCGAGAACGCGGCCGCGCAGGGCCGATATCTACGGGCCCGCCTCGACGAACTCGCCAACGACTTCCCTGGATTCGTGTTCGACGTCCGCGGCCGCGGCTTGATGTGCGCGTTCAGCATGCCGACCACCACCGACCGTGATGAGTTGCTCCGCCGGCTATGGCAAAACGGGGTCATAGTGCTTCCCAGCGGCCAAACCAGCGTGCGATTTCGTCCGGCGCTGACGGTTTCGCGCGCTGAGATCGACGAGGTGGTGACAGCTCTGCGAGATGTCCTCACGGAGCCGATTTTCGGGTCTTGACCATGCGACGGCTACTGGTTTACCGTTCGCGGGCTTTGGGGTATACCCAGGTGGCGCATGTGACCGCGCGTGCCAGCGATAGAGGTTCTCCGATGCAGACACAACAGCACCGCTCAGCCGATGACCGCCTCGGGCAGGTAGACAACGACGTGCATACCGCCATTCGGTTCGCCGTCCTAGCCGCAGCAGCCGGGGTGGGTTATCTCATCGTGGCTGCGCTGTGGGACAGCACGTGCAAGGGCGCCATGTCCGTCGACACCGCGGCGTGCGGTGCACCCCAGCTGACAATTCTGGCGTTCGGCGGCCCGGCGATTCTGCTGGCCGCGGGAGGCTGGGCCTTCGTGCGTACCTACCGTGTCTGGCGCGACCACGGGACGTGGTGGGCATGGCAGGGCGCCGGGTGGTTCTTGATGATTTTGATGTTCGTCACGCTCACCATGGGTGCCCCGATTGCCGGACCCGTCCTTGCGAGTTGATCGACCTGCGTGAACAGCAGTCCACACACCAATTCTCAGCTCCTTGGATTCTCCCCGCTGGTTTTACAGGTCGGCGCCAGTGGGTACCTGCTGTAGACCATGACGAGTTCGTCGGCGGCCGGCCCGCACGTCACCCGATCATGGGGGACAAAATCACGAATGCGATGACATAGATGCCCACTGCGATCAATACGAGGATCACCAACGTGATGACCGCGATCAGCGCAAGCCGCCGGATTTCCGTCGTCTCGCTCGCGACCATGGCGGGTGCCGGCGGCGATCATGACTAACCAGCTCGAGCGCGAGGGTAGTGTCGGTCAAACTATGCTGGGAGGCCTCATGACCGCTGCTGCGAAGCCAGCGAAGAATCAGCAACGCGGCGAACGCGCGATCGAGCTGCGTGTCGCGGCGAAGCTGGAGAACCTGTCGGTGTTGCGGACGTTGGTGGGCGCGGTCGGCACCTTCGAGGATCTCGATTTCGACGCGGTAGCCGATCTGCGGCTCGCGGTCGACGAGGTGTGTACACGGTTGATTCGCTCAGCCGTCCCGGGCGCCATGCTGGCGATCGTGGTTGATCCACGGGACGACGAACTGCAGGTCGAGGCGTCGACCACGTGCGACAACGGCGACGTGGTGACGCCGGGCAGTTTCAGCTGGCATGTGCTGACGTCGCTGGCCGACGACGTCCGGACGTTCCAGGACGGTGCCGGGGCTGACGGTCACGGCGTCTTCGGTGTCACACTGACTACCCGACGGGCGGGCGCTCGCAGGTGACACCGCGAGGTGTCGGCGGTTCTTCATCATCTCGTCCCAACGAATACGCTGATGTTCCGGACATGTTCCGTGAGCTGGCCACTCTTGACGCCGATTCGTCGGAATTCCAGCGTCATCGGGACAAGATCGTCGAGCGCTGCCTGCCGTTGGCAGATCACATCGCCCGTCGTTTCGAGGGACGCGGCGAACCGCGCGACGACTTGGTTCAGGTGGCCCGGGTCGGATTGGTCAACGCCGTCGCCCGCTTCGACTTCGAGACGGGCTCCGACTTCGTCTCCTTTGCGGTGCCCACCATCATGGGGGAAGTCCGCCGGCATTTCCGGGACAACAGCTGGTCGGTCAAGGTCCCGCGGCGTCTGAAAGAACTGCACTTGCGACTGGGCACGGCGACCGCAGATCTTTCGCAGCGGCTGGGCCGGGCGCCCACCGCGAGTGAACTCGCCAAAGAACTCGAGATGGACCGCACCGAAGTCATCGAGGGTCTGGTAGCGGGTAGCTCCTACAACACGCTGTCCATCGACAGCGGCGGCAGCAGCGGCGATGAAGAGGCCCGGGCGATCGCCGACACCCTCGGCGATTTCGACGCCGGTCTCGAACGGATCGAGAACCGCGAGGCGATCAGGCCGTTGCTGGAAGGGTTGCCCGAGCGCGAGCGAACGGTGTTGGTCCTGCGGTTCTTCGACTCGATGACGCAGACGCAGATCGCCGAGCGCGTCGGCATCTCCCAGATGCACGTCTCGCGATTGCTGGCTAAGTCTCTAGCGCGGCTTCGGGATGAGCTGGAATAGCCGGCTCGACTCAGGATTGTCGGCGTCTGCATCCGGCGTGGCGTGCACCGACTGAATCAGCGGCAACGTGTCGTCGGGATCGCAGATCTGAAGTAGGCGAGACACCGCCTTGCCTGGCAGCACAGCCCAGCGCAGATCGGCGGCCGCGCACCGGACGTTGATCAGGTGCAGCGCGGAAAACCCCGCGGTTCCAAAGAATTCCAGGCTGCTCAAGTCGACGATCACCGACGCGGAATGAGCGATGCAGCTCTCGACGTAATCGGCGAGCTGGCTGGCGTTGGATGCGTCGAGCTCGCCGTGGGCGGTGATCACGACGCGGGACGAAGTCCACTCAGCGGTGAATCGTGCGGAATGGTTTGCCCACGTTGGTGGTGGCATTGCGGCGTCGATTCCAAGAATCGGCGCAGCAGTGTTCGGGCGTTTTGTGGCACACATCAAGTGACTCCATCAGTCAAAAAGCAATCTGTGGATCACGTCAAGCGGGTAGGTACGCCGCGCGCGAGGAGAAACCGGGAGAACGAGCCTCCCCCTGCGTCAATTAACGCTGTTCCAGGCGGCTGGTAACTCAACCTTGTTTAGACACTACTCCGGCCACACTGCGCTCACAACGCCTAAGGCGGTTTCTCAGAAACCCTGGTCAGCGCTATAGGATCCCAGTGTTATCCCGAATTGCGTTCCGGTGCAACAACTATGGCGGCGAATCGCTGAACGGAATCAGCCGCCGCGCTGGCTGCCCCGCGGTGGCCGCTGCGCGCTCGGGTGGAGATCTCTCCGGTCGCCGGATCCAGGGTCACCTCAGCCAACAGCTCACCGGTCGTGACCTCGCAGACGGCCCACGAGTAGCGGGTGTCGGCGGACCACTCGGCGTTGCTGTGCTCGACATGGTCGGGGTCGTTGATGCCGAGGTCGACCAGGGCGGGACGGTCATCGATGCGGCCGTCGGCGCGCAGTCCGCGCAGATACCACTGCCCGGCGTTGATTTCGACCGGTTCCACGTTCGGCGACGACGCAGACCGGGTTACTTGATCTCGGCGAGCACTGTGCCCTGGGTGATGGCGGCCCCGGTCTCGACGGCCAGCCCGGTGATGACACCGTCTTTGTGCGCGGTGACCGGGTTCTCCATCTTCATCGCCTCCAGGACCACCACCAGGTCGCCGGTCGAGACCTCTTGTCCTTCTTCGACGGCAACCTTCACCACGGTGCCCTGCATCGGCGCGGTCACCGCGTCACCGGACGCGACGGCGCCGCCGTGGGCGCCCCGCTTGCGCGGCTTGGGCTTTCTGCGGATCGCGCCGACCGCGTCGGTGGACGCGCCATTGGACAGCGCCAGGTCACCCGGTAACGACACCTCGAGTCGCCGTCCGCCGACCTCCACCACGACCTTCTGCCGCGGCAGAGTGTCCTCCTCGTCGATGGGCTCGCCACCGGTGAACGGTTCGATTTTGTTGTCCCACTCGGTCTCGATCCAGCGGGTGTGCACCGTGAAGCCGTTCTCGTCGCCGATGAATGCCGGGTCGGACACCACGGCGCGGTGGAACGGGATGACGGTGGCCAGCCCTTCGACGTGGAATTCGTCCAGCGCGCGGCGTGACCGCGCGAGGGCTTCCTCGCGGGTGGCGCCGTGCACGATCAGCTTGGCCAGCATCGAGTCGAACTGCCCGCCGATCACCGAACCGGCCTCGACTCCGGAATCCAGCCGGACTCCGGGCCCGCTGGGCGTCTCGTACTTGGTGACCGGGCCGGGCGCCGGCAAGAAGCCGCGTCCGGCGTCCTCGCCGTTGATCCGGAACTCGATCGCGTGCCCGCGCGGGGTGGGGTCCTCGGTGATGTCGAGCTTCTCGCCGTTGGCAATCTTGAACTGCTGCAACACCAGGTCGAGGCCAGCAGTCTCCTCGGTGACCGGGTGCTCGACCTGCAGCCGGGTGTTGACCTCTAAGAACGAGATCAGGCCGTCCTGGCCGACCAGGTATTCCACGGTGCCGGCGCCGTAGTAGTGCGCCTCTTTGCAGATCCGCTTGGCGGATTCGTGAATTTCTTTGCGCTGCGCGTCGGTCAGGAACGGCGCGGGCGCCTCTTCGACCAGCTTCTGGAAGCGGCGCTGCAGCGAGCAGTCGCGGGTTCCTGCGACGACGACGTTGCCGTGCTGGTCGGCGATCACCTGCGCCTCGACGTGGCGCGGCTTGTCCAGGTAGCGCTCGACGAAGCATTCGCCGCGGCCGAACGCCGCGACCGCCTCGCGGGTCGCCGACTCGAACAGCTCGGGGATCTCCTCGAGGGTGCGGGCCACCTTCATGCCGCGGCCACCGCCGCCGAAGGCGGCCTTGATCGCGATCGGCACGCCGTACTCCTTGGCGAACGCGACCACCTCGTCGGCGTCCTTCACCGGGTCGGGCGTACCGGGCACCAGCGGAGCCTGCGCGCGGGCCGCGATGTGCCGCGCAGTGACCTTGTCGCCCAGGTCGCGGATCGACTGCGGGCTGGGCCCGATCCAGATCAGGCCGGCGTCGATGACCGCCTGCGCGAAGTCGGCGTTTTCCGAGAGGAAGCCGTAGCCGGGGTGGATCGCGTTGGCGCCGGACTTCTCAGCGGCCTCCAGCAGCTTGCCGAAGTCGAGATAGGACTCCGCCGACGTCTGGCCGCCCAGGGCGAAGGCCTCGTCGGCCAGCCGTACGTGGGGGGCGTCGGCGTCCGGCTCGGCGTACACCGCCACGCTGGGCAGACCCGCGTCCCTGGCCGCGCGGATCACCCGCACCGCGATCTCACCGCGATTGGCGACGAGAACCTTGGCGATCGTCGAGCTGGCGTGACTAGGCACTGCGCCTCCTGTAGGGCTGGAACGCTTCTCAGCTATCTAAGAGAAATTCTTACAAGTCGTGTGGTGGGAAGTTTAAGCGGCGCGCCGCGGGCGATTTGACCCGGTGTCCAATTCAGGCTGAGTCGCGCAGTCGGCGCTTGATCCGGGCCAGCAGCGCCGACATTCCACGCAGCCGCAGCGGGCTGATCAAGGCGGCCAGCCCCAGGTCGGTGTAGAAGTCCTCGGGCACGGCCAGGATGTCGGCGACGGACTGTTCGTCCAAGCCGGCGGCGAGTATCGACGCGAATCCGCGGGTGGTGGGCGCCTCGGCCGGTGCGCTGAAATACAGCCGCACCCGATCCCGATCATGCGTATCGACGTGCAGAAACAGTGGTGATTGGCACTCGGGGACCGGCTCCATCGCCGCTTCCTCAAGGCCGGCGGGCAACGCCGGCAGGTCGTCGGCGAACTCCAGCAGCAACTTGAGCTTGTCCTGGCCTTGGACTTCGGCGAAGTCAGAGACCACTTCGGCCAGCGGTGCAGGCATGCTCATCAGGCCGGCACCGCTCCCGGGCTTTCACCGGCGACGATCGGCACTCGCACGGCGTTACCCCATTCGGTCCACGAGCCGTCGTAGTTGCGCACACCGGGGATACCGAGCAGATGGGTCAGCACGAACCAGGTGTGGCTGGACCGCTCGCCGATGCGGCAATAGACGATGGTCTTGTCGTCCGGCTCGATGAACCCGTACAGCTGCTCGAGTTCGTCTCGTTTGCGAAACCGCCCGCTGTCGTCGGCCGCCTTGCCCCACGGGATCGACTGCGCCGACGGGATGTGGCCGGCGCGCAACGCACCCTCCTCGGGATAGTCCGGCATATGGGTGCGCTTGCCGGTGTACTCCTCGGGCGAGCGCACATCGATCAGCGGCTCGGAACCCAAAGTTGCCAGCACGTCGTCTTTGAACGCGCGGATCGGCGCGTCGTTGCGCTCGACGACGGGATAGCCCGACGACGCCTTGGCTGGAACGTCCAACGTGGTGTCGCGCCCTTCGGAGATCCACAGATTGCGTCCGCCGTTGAGCAGCCGCACATCCGGGTGACCGAACAGCGTGAACACCCACAGCGCATACGCGGCCCACCAGTTGCTCTTGTCGCCGTAGATCACCACGGTGTCGTCGCGCGAAATGCCTTTGCGGTCCATCAATTCGGCGAATTGCTTGCCGTTGATGTAATCGCGCACCCGGGGGTCGTTGAGGTCGGTGTGCCAGTCGATTTTGACCGCCCCGGGGACATGACCGACGTCATAGAGCAGGACGTCTTCGTCGGATTCGACGATGGCAAGTCCGGGCCGACCCAGGTTGCCGGCCAGCCAGTCGGGGGTCACCAGCCGTTCCGGATGGGCGTAAGCACTCAGCGTTGGGCTGGGATCTGCTGGTAAGGGCACACCGCGAGCCTACCTAACGAACCGGATTGGCCAGCCACAGTTCGGCGACCGACAAACCCACACGCTGCAGCAGGGTGCGCGTCAGCGGCAGGCTCAGGCCGATGACATTGGCCGGGTCTCCCTCGATCCGGTCGACGAACCAGCCGCCCAGCCCGTCCAGCGTGAAGCTTCCGGCGACCGCCAACGGCTCGCCGCTGTCGAGGTAGGCCTGTAGATCCGTATCCATAGGCTCAGTGAAATGCACTGTCGTCATTGATGATTCGGAAACACGATGGGTTGTTTCGCCGTCGGTCTGTCGCACCAGGCAGTGCCCGGAGTGCAGCTGACCGGACCGCCCGCCCATCGACCGCCACTGACGTCGGGCCGCATCCGCTGATGCCGGCTTGCCGACCAGTCGGCCGTCGATGTAGAGCATCGAATCACAGCCAATGACAACACAATCCGTAGCGACAGCAGTGTCCAGTACCGTCACGACCTGATCGGCTTTGGCCTCGGCGAGTCCGCGGACCACGTCACCCGGGGAGGCGTTAGGTCCCAACGCGGCGACGATCGCGTCCTCGTCCACGCCGGAAACCACGACCAACGGTTCCACGCCGGCCTGCCGCAGCACCCTGAGCCGACCCGCCGACGCGGACCCGAGCACCAGGCGGGTCATCGGCGCATGTGGATCCGTTCCAGCAGGGTGATCTTCTGCCAGCTGAAGACGGGGTAGCGCAGTTTGTCGACGGGCAGCCCCCACCGGTTGTGTTCGGGCGGTGCGGGCTCACCGCCGCCGCCGGTCGCACTGCTCAGCACCGCGATCAGCGCCGCCAACTCCGCGTCGGTCGGCTCGCCCTTGAGCACCTGAATGCGCGGCTCATGCGCATGCGGCTCGGTCACGTCGCTCACAGTGGCTGGATCGTTCGTCTCGTTCCCGTCACTCACTGCGTTCGTTCCGCTCACTCGACTCACAGTGGCTGGATCGTTCGTCTCGTTCCCGTCACTCACTGCGTTCGTTCCGCTCACTCGACTCACAGTGGCTGGATCGTTCGTCTCGTTCCCGTCACTCACTGCGTTCGTTCCGCTCACTCGACTCACAGTGGGATGTTCCCGTGCTTCTTCGGCGGCACCTGGGCGATCTTTCGCTCCAGCAGCCGCAGCGCTGTCCCGATGTAGCCGCGAGTGTGCGACGGCGGGATCACCGCGTCGACGTAGCCTCGCTCGGCGGCGATGTACGGGTTGACCAGGGTGTCCTCGTACTCCCGCTGCAGCTGCAACCGCAGCGCGTCGACGTCCTCGCCGTTCTTGGCCGCATCACCGAGTTGCTGGCGGTAGACGAAGCCGACGGCACCGGAGGCGCCCATCACCGCGATCTGGGCGGTCGGCCAGGCGACGTTGACGTCGCAACCCATGTCCTTGGAGCCCATGACGCAATATGCGCCGCCGTAGGCCTTGCGGGTGATGACGGTGATCTTGGGGACGGTGGCCTCGCCGTAGGCGTACAACAGCTTGGCACCGCGGCGAATGATGCCGTTGTATTCCTGGCCGGTGCCCGGCAGGAAGCCCGGCACGTCGACCAGCATGACGATCGGGATGTTGAAGCAGTCGCAGGTCCGCACGAAGCGGGCGGCCTTCTCCGAGGCGTTGATGTCCAGGCAGCCGGCGAAATGGGTGGGCTGGTTGGCCACGATGCCGACCGGGTGGCCGTCGATGCGACCGAACCCGATCACGATGTTCTGCGCGTACCCGGCCTGGACCTCGAGGAACTCGTCGTCGTCGAGGATGCGGGTGATCACCTCGTGCATGTCGTAGGGCTGGTTGGCCGAGTCGGGGATCAGCGTGTCCAGCTCGAGGTCCTCGTCGGTGAGGTTGTCCTCGATGGCGCCCTCGGGCACCGGTACGGGTTGGCGCGGCGGATCGGTGAAGTTGTTGGGCGGCAGGTAACTCAGCAGATCGCGGACGTAATCGAAGGCGTCCTGCTCCCCAGAAGCGACGTAGTGCGCCGTGCCTGACTTGGCCATGTGGGTGTGGGCACCGCCCAGCTCCTCCATCGTCACGTCTTCGCCGGTGACGGTCTTGATCACGTCGGGACCGGTGATGAACATCTGGCTGGTCTGATCGACCATCACCACGAAGTCGGTGAGCGCCGGCGAGTAGACGTGGCCACCGGCGGCGGCGCCCATGATCAGCGAGATCTGCGGGACGACGCCGGAGGCCAGGATGTTGTTGCGGAAGATCTGGCTGTACAGGCCGAGCGATACCACGCCTTCCTGGATGCGCGCGCCCGCGCCGTCGTTGATGCCGATCAGCGGCCGGCCGGTCTTGATGGCCAGCTCCTGCACTTTGACGATCTTCTCGCCGTAGACCTCGCCGAGGCTGCCGCCGAACACCGTGACGTCCTGGCTGAAGATGCACACGTCGCGGCCGTCGATGGTGCCGTAGCCGGTGACGACGCCGTCACCGAGCGGGCGCTTGTCGGCCAGCCCGAAGTTGGTGCTGCGGTGCCTGGCCAACGCGTCGAGCTCGACGAACGAACCCTCGTCCAGCAAGGCATGAATGCGCTCACGCGCGGTCAGCTTGCCCTTGGCGTGCACCTTGTCGACGGCGGCCTCACCGACCGGGTGCAGCGTCTCCTCGCTCCGCTTGCGCAGTTCGGCGAGCTTGCCCGCAGTGGTGTGGATGTCGATCTCGTGCTCGGCTCTGGCTTCCACATGGGCGTCGGTCTCGGAGGTGCTCGTCATGGGTGTCGATCTTAGCGGTCCCTTATATTGCGATCCCACGCACGCGCCGGGTCCTCGTCATACCGAGTGTGCGCCCAGAGCGACGAGCGTGCTCTGACGGCGGGGATTTGTGACAATCCCACCCTCAGCGCACAGTGGACGCCGAGAACGCCCACTCGACGACGATGGAGGACGGCATCGTGCCAGCCGACGCCACATATCGCCCGCCGCTGGACGCAGCGGTGCTGCGCGACGGGCTGGTCGGGCCGGGGCTGCCGTGGCGTCAACTCGACGTGGTCGCCGAAACCGGCTCCACCAACACCGATTTGATCACCCGAGCTGAAGGCGGCGACGACGTCGACGGATCGGTGTTGCTCGCCGAATACCAGAACGCCGGACGCGGACGCCATGGCCGGCACTGGTCGGCGCCGCCGCGGGCGCAGGTCGCCTTGTCGGTGGGGGTGGGCGCCAACTCGGTTCCCCGGTCGGGGTGGGGATGGTTGCCGCTGGCCACCGGGGTCGCGGTGGCCGACGCGCTGACCGCGCTGGGCGTTACCGACGTCGGGCTGAAATGGCCCAACGACGTGCTGGCGAACGGCGGCAAGCTCGCAGGCATTCTTGCCGAGGTTGCTGCGCCGGCGTCGGTGATCGTGGTCGGCCTGGGCCTCAACGTGACGCTGACCGCCGATGAAGCACCGGACCCTGTCGCCACGTCGTTGCTGACGTTGGGGTCGCCGGTCACCGACCGAAACACGTTGGCGCGCAGAATTCTTCGCGAATTGGCGTTACGCATCGACGCCTGGCGCACCGCAGGCGGCGCTGATTCGGCGCTGATCGCTGATTATCGGCGCTACAGCCTGACCCTGGGTTCTCGGGTGCGGGCCAGCTTGCCCGGTGATCGCGAGGTGGTCGGGACCGCGCGCGCGATCGACGAGACGGGGCGATTGTGCGTCGACACCGGTGGCCAGACGGTGGCCATCTCGGCCGGAGACATCACGCACCTGCGCCCTAACGTCTAAAGTGCCAGCGTGGGCTACCCCGAGAGCGTGCTGGCCGGCGACGAGCAGGTGGTGCTGCACCGTCACCCGCACTGGAAACGGCTGATCGGACCGGTCATCGTCCTGATCCTGGCGAGCGCGGCGGCGTCGTTCGGTTCCGCAGTAGTCAACAGCACCGGTTGGGATCCAACCGCCAAGAAGGTCGTCTTCGCGGTCATCGGGGCGATCTGGCTGGTGCTCATCGGCTGGCTGACGTTGTGGCCGTTCCTGAACTGGCTGACCACGCATTTCGTCATCACCGACCGCCGGGTGATGTTCCGGCACGGGGTGCTGAGTCGCAGCGGCATCGATATCCCGCTGGCCCGGATCAACAGCGTGGAATTCCGGCACCGGCTGATCGATCGGATATTGCGCACCGGGACGTTGATCGTCGAGTCGGCGTCACAAGATCCGTTGGAGTTCTACGACATTCCGCGCGTGGAGCAGGTCCACGCGCTGCTGTATCACGAGGTTTTCGACACCCTGGGATCCGAGGAATCACCGAGCTGATCCACCCGGCTGCGGCGCGACCGCCAGGCTCGCATCAACGTGACGTTGCCCCGCTCTTCGACGTCTTCGAACACCTCGGCGATGCCGCCCGCGGTAAGCGCCGACTCCAGCGCTTCGTCGGTGTTGCGGGTGTTCTGGTTCGGGAACACCCAGCGCCGGAACGCCCAGAAGCGGAACGCCATCTGCAGCAGGTTGCCGATGATATAGGCCGAGATGAAGTCGGCGATGTTCTCCATGGTCAACGACACCGAGGGCACCCGGAGCTGCAGCACATAGCTGGAGACCCACAGTGGCGCCATGCTCAGCACGACGCCGACACCACTGAACGCGAAGAACAGCAGCGCCTCGTGGTGTCGCTCCCGGCCGCCGCGGTCCCGGAAGCTCCATTCCCGGTTCAAGATGTATGACGCGATGACTGCGACCACGCCGGCGATGACCTTGGCGGTCACCGGCTTGGGCTCCAAGATGGTCAGCTTGAGGGTGTAGAAGATCGTCGAGTCGATGACGAACGTCGTCGCGCCCACGATGGCGAACTTGATCAGTTCGTGGTGGCGCTCGGCGTACGGGCGGATCGGCCCCGGCAGTCGGGCGATCGTGGCATCGGCGAAGGACACAATGTCGCAGTCTACGTATTGCTTGTTAAGGGTGCTCTGTGACGGCGTCACCGCCGATAAATCGCCCGTTCAGCGGCCATGACACCATGATGACCGTGCCGAGTACTCCGACCGCGCCCTCGTCGCCCGCGAGCGGGTGGCGCCCCAAGGTCGCCATGGTTGGCGGTGGCCAGCTGGCCCGAATGACCCACCAGGCCGCGATCGGGTTGGGCCAGAGCTTGCGGGTGTTGGTCGCCGACGCCGCCGACCCCGCCGCGCAGGTGAGTCCGGACGTGGTGATCGGCTCGCACACCGACCTCGACGCGCTGCGTCGCGTGGCCGCCGGTGCCGATGCGCTGACCTTCGACCACGAACACGTGCCCGCTGAGCTGCTGGAAAAGCTCGTCGCCGAAGGAGTCAACGTGGCGCCGCCACCGGAGGCGCTCCTGCACGCGCAGGACAAACTCGTCATGCGGCGACGCCTGGAAGCGTTGGGCGCTGCGGTGCCCCGGTACGCGTCCGTCGCAAGCCCCGACGACCTGGACAGCATTGTCGAGTTCGCACGACGGGTCGGCGGCCCGATCGTGGTCAAGGCGGCCCGCGGCGGCTACGACGGTCGCGGGGTGCAGATGGCTGCCGACGTGGCGCAGGCCCGCGAGATCGCAGGTCAATATTTAAATTCTGGCGTACCGGTAGTGGTCGAGGAGCGGGTCGCGATGCGCCGCGAGCTCGCCGCGCTGGTGGCCCGGTCTCCGTTCGGGCAGGGCGCGGCCTGGCCGGTGGTCGAGACGGTGCAGCGCGACGGCATTTGCGTCGAGGTGATCGCGCCGGCCCCGGAGATGCCCGAGGAGCTCGGCGCGGCGGTGTCGCAGCTGGCGCTCAGGCTGGCTGCTGAACTCGGCGTCGTCGGTGTCCTGGCGGTTGAGCTGTTCGAAACCATTGACGGGAAGCTGCTGGTCAACGAGCTGGCGATGCGCCCGCACAACTCCGGGCACTGGACCATGGACGGGTCGCGGACCAGCCAGTTTGAGCAGCATTTGCGCGCGGTGTTGGACTATCCGCTCGGCGACACCGACGCCATCGCGCCGGTGACGGTCATGGCCAACGTGCTGGGCGCCGCGGAAACGCCGGCGATGACGCTCGACGAGCGACTGCACCACCTGTTCGCGCGGATGCCCGACGCGCGGGTTCACCTCTACGGCAAGGCCGAACGACCGGGCCGCAAGATCGGCCACATCAACTTTCTCGGCGGCTTTACTGGTGGAGCCGACGACGTGGCGAATCTGCGTGAACGCGCCCAGCGGGCGGCACACTGGTTGTCACATGGGCAGTGGACGGACGGATGGGATCCACATGCCGCCGGCGACGATGCAGTGGGGGCACCCCAGCCGCCGAGCGGCGAGGGGGACGCAGCGATGAGAAGGAGCGGCGCAAATGACTGACCAACCCCGGGTCGGGGTCATCATGGGCAGCGACAGCGACTGGTCGGTGATGACCGACGCCGCCGACGCGCTGGCCGAGTTTGAGGTGTCCTACGAGGTTGGGGTGGTCTCTGCGCACCGCACTCCGCAACGGATGCTCGACTACGCGCGGGAGGCCGCCGACCGGGGCATCGAGGTGATCATCGCTGGCGCAGGTGGCGCCGCGCACCTGCCCGGCATGGTCGCTTCGGTCACGCCGCTGCCGGTGATCGGAGTTCCGGTGCCGCTGGCGAGGCTGGACGGCCTGGACTCGTTGCTGTCCATCGCGCAGATGCCGGCCGGGGTGCCGGTGGCCACGGTGTCGATCGGGGGCGCGCGCAACGCGGGGCTGCTCGCGGTGCGGATCTTGGCGGTGTCCGATACTGCGCTACGCGGCCGAATTGTGGCTTTCCAGGGACAGCTAGCAGAGTCGGTGCTGGCCAAGGATGCGGCGCTGAAACAGCGTCAGGGTAAAGTTACCGGCCAGTAGCAAAGCAGTGAGTCAGAGTGCAAGGAGGCCAGGATGGCTCAGTACGGAGATTCGTCGTTCGATCTGTTCCAGTTGCCGGAGGAACATAACGAGCTGAGGGCGGCGATCCGCGCGTTGGCGGAAAAAGAGATCGCCCCGTATGCCGCGGACGTCGACGAGAAGCCTCGTTTTCCCGAGGAGGCGTTATCGGCGCTGAACGCATCCGGTTTCAACGCCGTGCACGTTCCCGAGGAGTACGGCGGTCAGGGCGCGGACTCGGTGGCGGCTTGCATCGTGATCGAGGAAGTGGCTCGCGTCGATGCGTCCGCGTCGTTGATCCCCGCGGTGAACAAGCTTGGCACCATGGGCCTCATCCTGCGTGGCTCAGAGGAATTGAAGAAACAGGTGTTGCCGGCACTGGCCACCGACGGGGCGATGGCGTCTTACGCGTTGAGTGAGCGCGAAGCCGGCAGCGACGCCGCATCGATGCGGACCCGGGCCAAGGCCGACGGAGACGACTGGATCCTCAACGGCGCCAAGGCCTGGATCACCAACGGCGGCAAGTCAACCTGGTACACGGTGATGGCGGTGACCGACCCGGACACGGGCGCCAACGGGATTTCGGCGTTTATGGTGCACAAGGACGACGAGGGTTTCACCGTCGGACCCAAGGAAAAGAAGTTGGGTATCAAGGGTTCACCGACCACCGAGCTGTACTTCGAGAATTGCCGGGTTCCCGGCGATCGGATCATCGGCGAACCCGGTACCGGGTTCAAGACCGCGCTGGCCACGCTGGACCACACCCGCCCGACGATCGGCGCCCAAGCTGTGGGTATCGCCCAGGGCGCAGTCGACGCCGCGATCGCTTACACCAAGGACCGCAAGCAGTTTGGCGAGTCGATCAGCACGTTCCAGGGCGTCCAGTTCATGCTGGCCGACATGGCGATGAAGGTCGAGGCTGCGCGACTGATGGTCTACAACGCTGCCGCCCGCGCCGAGCGCGGCGAGTCGAATCTGGGTTTCATCTCGGCGGCGTCGAAATGCTTCGCCTCCGATGTTGCTATGGAAGTCACCACGGATGCCGTGCAACTTTTCGGCGGCGCGGGATACACCACCGACTTCCCGGTTGAGCGGTTCATGCGCGACGCCAAGATCACCCAAATCTATGAGGGCACCAATCAGATCCAGCGCGTGGTGATGAGCCGCGCATTGCTGCGCTGAGCAACCGAGGTATTGCCGGTAGACCGGCAATACCTCGAGAAGCACTATTTGACTTTCAGTCCATTTGCTGTTGCCGCGCGTTCGGGCCGGCGTGGAATCGACGTCGTAGGTTACGCCGTTGCGCCGGTCTCGTTCTCGGGCAATCCTGCCCGCTCGACGCTCAGCAGGCTTTCTGTCTCGTGTTCTTCCCGATACGCCTTCGCGCCACCATTGAGTCCGAAGAGCCGTTTGCTCCACAGCAGCCATAGCACTGCGGCGACGTTGACCAGCAGAGCGAAAAGCCTTAATACCGTGATCTTTTCGGTCAGCTCATAGATTTCCAGGGGAAGAAAGATGCTGGTGGCGATCACCGCGAAGTACTCGCCCCAGCGCCGCATCAGCCACAGCCCGACAGCCTCGACGAGCTCGATCAGCGCATAGGCGATGAAGCCCAGCGCGATGAGCAGCAGCGTCCCCGACGACAGCGCGAACGCATGGACGATATGG
Source organism: uncultured Actinomycetota bacterium (assembly GCA_963760095.1). Classification (GTDB taxonomy): domain Bacteria; phylum Actinomycetota; class Actinomycetes; order Mycobacteriales; family Mycobacteriaceae; genus Mycobacterium. The sequence continues at coordinate 1,160,057 of CAVXBT010000001.1, forward strand.
CCGATGATCTTCGAGTTGTCCGGATCCCATCCGAGCTGGTTGGCCAGCGGCCGTAGCAAGGGAAGGTCTTGTTCGAACGCGTGCTGCAACCGCGAGTGTGACCCGCGGACCTTCAGCACGCCGGCGGCCACCAACAGCAACACGACGCAGCGAATCGCACGTTCCACGGCGAGCGCCCGCATCAATGTCCGGTCCCGCAGCAGCCTGCCGCGTGGAATCTCCGGCGCCGTGTTCGCCGGGCCGCTGCGGCGCGCCGGCCCTACAACGAATGTCTCGCAACGCAAACACCGCCACGCCTCCCCGGCGGGAGTGTCGGCCTTCAAGCGCTCCCGAAGTTCCGGCTCGTCGGGAGCGAATGTCGCGTGCCCGCGCAATCCACACGAGCGCAGCGCAAAATCCACCATGCTTGAGACGCTACAACGACGTGCTGAGCGTCCGCGGTGTCGCTCAGCAAAAGTGGACGGTACGGTGACCAGGATGAGGCGGCCCATCGAGGGAGAATGCCGATGAGCACCACGCGCGAGACCGTGCGCAACGGCCTACTGCTCGAGGCCCTCGGTGGGCCCATCGATCTCAATGCGGTGGATTGGCATGTCAAACACCGGAATCCGTCGGCCTCGCCGTCGGACGTGCAGAACGAGACCTTGGCGGCGATTCGAGAATGGGTGAGCGAGGGACTGTTTCGGCTCGGTGCCCCCCGCGGCGCAGCGAAACGCTTCGTCGCCTGGCGTCGTTCGCTCGACCATTCGCTTCACAAGATCTCGCATGCCTACGTCAAACACTATGGCGATCCAGAGAAATGGATGTTTTCGGCGTGGCTGTCGCTGACGGCAAAGGGTGAACAGCTCGCGCGATCCATCGAGGAAGAAGACATCGACGGCTACCGCCGGAAAAGCCCGTGAGGACACAGTGACGGGGCTGCAGGTCAGGCCGGCCACCGAGGACGACCTGGTGTACATCTGCGAGATCGTCAACCACTTCATCGAGAGAACCGTCTTCAATTTTCGGATCGAGCCGCAGACCGTCGACGAGTGGCGCGACCTGTGGGCGCGCACGCACGACAGGTTTCCCTGGCTGGTGGGCACTGACGATCGGGTGGTCGGTGTGGCGTACGCGGCACCGTGGAATGACAAGGCGGCCTATCGGTGGACCGCCGAGTGCACCGTCTACGTCGCACCCTTGGCGCACCGCCGTGGGGTAGGCGACGCGCTGTACACCGAGCTGCTCGATCGATTGCGCAGGCGAGGGTTTCACAGCGGCGTCGCCGTGATCACGTTGCCCAACGACCCCAGCGTCGGGCTGCATGAGCGACACGGGTTTGTGCAGGTCGGCCGGCTCGCCGAGGCCGGCTACAAGTGGAACGCCTGGCACGACGTCGGTTTTTGGCAGTGCCGGTTGGCTGACCGCTAGTTTAAGACGAGTTGTGCTGTGCAGCAGTAGTTTTCGGTCTGTCCGTCATTGCGCTGCGGCACGGTTAATCCCGCTGTCAGCATGAAGAGGCCGCCACGTGGCGTGCAGAAGGGGTGCGGCGGCGGAGGTGGGGGCGGGTCGCCTGGGTCGGCATGGGCGAGACCTACCGCAGGTCCGCAGAAGGCGGCCGCCGCGCCAACGGATAACAGCGTCGCCGCGAGAAAGCGTCGAAAAATGTGGTCGTGTGACATAGCTCCGAGTATTCGCCGCGTGGCGACGGCGGACATCGGGGGAATTCCCCATGTTTGCGTCGACACTCATCGACAGCACTTAAGACGCCAGTCAAGCTCCATTCACTTTCCAGCGGCCACGGCGGCGTACGGTCCCGCGTTATGAGCGCTCCTTCGCCCGTGCCTACTTCGGGGCTGGCGTCAGACGGCAACTGGTCTCCGCCGCGGTGGGAAACCGCCTTTGTCCACGTGAAAAACGAATCGCTGGAAGTCGTGATCGACGAGGCCAACACTTTGACCGGAACCTACGGCGAGCAGGGGTGGGAGATCGTGGGCTCATCGGTGCAACGCGCTCAGGTCTCGCATCACTTCGCGGGATATGACAAGGGCGGCGAGTTCTATTTCGAGTGGAGCATCGTCTGCACCCTGAAGCGGCCGTTGCCGCCTGGATAACCCGGCCAGACGTGTGGCGGGCACGCCGTCGTGACGCGTTGACCTAACATCGCCTGGTGACCGAATCCCGTTCGATCGGCAATCCAGCCGGGCTCGTCGCCGACGCCTGCTGCGCTGAATCCGGGCACGGACATCCCGTCGCGCGGGACACGCAATGGCAGCGCGGTGCGCACTGGGCGTGGCGGCTGGCCTGGGTCAGCATGTTCGCGATGCTCGCCGAGGGCGTGGTGGGGCTGTGGCAGGGCCTGGCCGTCGGATCCATCGCGTTGACCGGATGGGCGCTGGGCGGCCTCCCGGAGGCGCTGGCCAGCGCGATGGTGGCGTGGCGGTTTTCCGGCTCGCGCACCTTGTCGGAGACCGCTGAACGTCGCGCGCAACGCGGCGTCGCGTTGTCGTTTTGGCTGACGGCCCCCTATATCGCCGCGGAATCCGTCCACCACCTGCTCGGCGAGCACCATGCCGAGACCTCGGTGATCGGTATGGCGTTGACGGCCGCCTCGCTGGTGCTGATGCCGATACTGGGCCACGCCAATCACTCCCTCGCCGAACGGCTGGACTCAGCGGCCACCGCGGGGGAAGGCACCCAGAATTACCTGTGCGGTGCGCAGGCCGCGGCGGTTCTGGTCGGTCTGGCCGTCGTAGCGGTGTGGCCGAGCTGTTGGTGGTTCGACCCGGTGATCGGTTTGGGCGTCGCCGCCGCGGCGATCTGGCAGGGTGTCAAGTCGTGGCGCGGTGAGGACTGCGGCTGCTGACACCGGATCGTCAGCTCTTGTCTCCCTCATCGGGGGAGTCGGGGCCCCAGGTGCTCGGCATCATCGGCATACGCGGGCCGCTGCCGAAGTCGTCGTCGGCCAGCGTGGCCAGTCCCGTCGCCGTACCGGCGCTGACCTTGCCGGCGGTGCCGGAGAACCCTAGCGATCCGGCCCCCGGGGCGCGGCCATCCAGATCGGGGCGGTCATCGATCGTCCCCCTCAGCGGGCGTCGGCGATCACGATGCGTCCTTCCTGCTGACGGTGCCGGGTACATGAGTGAACACACAGTCGCCGCACAGCCCGCCTCCGGGGGCGCGGTAGTACAGGCAGCAGCTGGAACGCCGATAGTCAGTCTCGTTGAAATAAACTGTGCCGGAAAGCCTTTCGTCTGCACACAAGCCTCGGGCCAACTGCCACCCCGCTCCGGGTGACGGCGCGCCGCGATGCCGGTCGTATTCACGGGCGGCGCCCAGCAGTGCCGATACCGCGTTGCCGCGCAGTAACTCTCGCGAGACGGCACCGAGCTCATGCAGTGCGGTGGACAGCGGGGTCAGGTGTGAGAGGACGGTATCGGCCAGCATCGACTCCACATCGTCACCCTGCCATCCGATGGGGCGAGCGACATGAAACGCGATCTGGCCGCCGACTTCGCGGAACAACAGCTGTTCGGCAGCGAGTTCGGGCAGCAGGCGGTGGCCGACCACAGCGCCGATGCCGACCGACCACAGCCGCGCGGCGAAGCCGAGGAAGAAGATCGACGCGGCGACCCGTCGCTCCGCAGCGCCGATGCGCATCCGCACGCGCTCAACGATGTCTTCGAGCAATTCGGGATCGGTGTAGAGCTGCTGTACCGAACGCCAGCCGCCGTCGACCGGCCCGGTCCCGATCGCGAAATACTGGTTGACTTCCGAGAGTTCGGCCAGCACGGCCGCGGTATCGGCCACCGGCGTGCGCAGGCGTGACATCGACGTTTGTCAGCTCTCTCGGGATACACCGTCCCGGGTCGCAGGATGCGACGACGCGAGTGTCCTGGCTCTCGGATCGCTGCTCGCCTCGCCTTCCAGCTCGCGGCCGTGGCTAGTGAGGTTCGCTCCCCGATTACAGTGGCGGGACCGCGCCGGATTCGCACCGGCTTCCTGCATCGTCATCGCCTTACCGGGGTATTGTCGCATCCCCTGAGCGCAGCCGGTAGCGAATCAGCGGTGAGCCGTTGGCCACAACCACGACCGGCGACGCTCACCCCGCGCTGGCACTCAACGCGTCCACCGCTGCTTCGATGTTCGGGATGACCGTGGGACCGTAGCGGGCGACAATCTGCCCGAGGGAGCGGGACAGGTGCGGCCCTACCGCGTCGGCCAGCAGCACCTCCTCGGCAATCACGATGCCACCGACCACGTGGGCCGCCCTCAACCGGTCGTCGGGAGTCACCTCGTAGCGCCAGTCGCCGATCTGCAGCCGTGCGGGTTGCGGCTTGAACAGTCCCCGGCGGGCAGGGGTGTGCGCAACGCCCGGCAGCCCGGCAAAGACGGTGATGACCAATGCGATTCCGCCCGGTCCAGCCAGTGCGCCGGTGACGGTGCGGCTTACCCGCTCGGCGTCGAAAGCCGGCATCAGTCGTTCATGGCGAGCACGAACGACGGCGCGATGGTCTCGGCCGTGCCGCTGCGACGCACTGCCGTTCCGGCGGCGTAGAACTCCACCGTGTGGTAGCCCCAGGCGTAGTTCTGGATGGCGAAATGCACCCCGACGACTCCGGATGCGCCATCGCGCTCGGCTTCGCTTTGCATACGCGACATGGCCAACTCGCGCGCTTCGTAGTTTCCCGTTGTCCATTGCGGCATTTCGACGTTTCGGCCCATCTGTCGCAGGGTCTGCAGAAAGCCTTGCGCGGCAATGTGAAAGACGCAGTTGCCCATGACGAACGCCACCGGCGCGTAGCCCGATCGAATCAGGGTTGCCATGTCCTGTCCCGACAGATGACTGGAGAAAGCTTGCCCGTTACTGCGCCGGAACGCCCCCGGTTTAGGGGTGTAGCGCACCGCGGTTCCAACCGCGATGAACTCCAGGTGCTCCGATTCGGCGCCGTGCTGGCGCCATTCCAGGCGGACACCGACCACACCGTCGGCGCCCAGCGCGTCGGCTTCAGCCTGCATGCGGGCCATGGCGTTCCAGCGCGCCCGGTACGTCGCCTCGGTGAGCACGGGCAGCTCGGATTGTTGCCGTATGCCGGTGAATTGGTAGCCCACGTGGTAGACCGAGACACCCATCACCAGATCGAGTGGCTCAAACCCGGCCCCGTGCAGGATCGCGAATTCGTTGATCGACAGGTCCGACGTGAAAACCTTATCGGCGTGCGACAGTCGTTCGCTGGCAACGGGGTCGAGCGGGGTCGATGACACGTGCCCATCCTTTCGCCCGGTCGAGCCTTTCGCCGGTTGCGCACATCGTACGAGCCCGATGTCGGACGGGCGGACGCTTCGTTCACTTCGTGGCGACCCGCTGCACCCGGCTTCGCCGCGCTTGCGATCGCCACTACTTCAGCCGGTACCGAATCAGCCGTGAGCTGTTGGCCACCACGGCGACCGACGAGGCGTTGTGCAGGAGGGCCGCGAGCACCGGTGACAGTGCGCCCCCGGCGCCGATGAGCAACCCGGCGGCGTTGACGGCGATCGACATGCCGTAGTTCTGCTGGATGACGTCGACGGCGCGGGCGCCCAGATCGCCGACGTCGAGCAGACGCCGCAAGTCGTCGTTGGCCAGGGCGACGTCGGCGGTTTCGACCGCGACGTCGGTACCTGCCAGGCCCATCGCGATCCCGATGTCGGCGGCGGCCAGCGCCGGAGCGTCGTTGATGCCGTCGCCGACCATCCCGACGATGTAGCCCTCCTCCTGAAGTTGGCGCACCACCTCGAGCTTGTCCTCGGGGAGCACCTCAGCGCGCCACTCGTCGATGCCGAGTTCGCCCGCAACGACTTTCGCGATGTCGGGATGGTCGCCGGTGAGCATCACGACACGGCGGATTCCGTTGGCGCGCAACCTCTTCAACACATCGGGCGCTTCGGGTCGGACTTCGTCGCACAGGCTGATCAGCCCGACGAGCGTGCCATCCACGGCGAGCAGCAGCGGGGTCTCGGCCTGGCGGCGCAGCTTGCCGACCCAGTCGGCCGCCTTCTTGGAAACCTTGACCTTTTCCGAGCGCAGCAGCGACGGGCTGCCGAGCAGCAGCGTCCGCCCGTCCGCCCAGGTCCGCATGCCCAGGCCGACCAGCACCTCGCACTCCTCGTGCGGCGGAATGGTGATGCGGCGCTCCTCGGTGGAGCGGATCACGGCTTCAGCCAACGGGTGGCGCGAGTGCAGTTCTGAGCTCGCCGCGTAGGCGAGCACCTGCTCGGGCTGCCAATCGTTGTGTAACGCAATGATGTTGGTGACAACCGGACGCCCTACCGTGAGGGTTCCGGTCTTGTCGAAGACGATCGCGTCCACCCGGGCGGCCTGCTCGAGGTGCGACCCGCCCTTGATCAGGATGCCGCGGCGCGCGCCGTTGCCGATCGCCGCGCTGATCGCGGTCGGCGTCGCCAGGCCCACCGCGCACGGGCACGCGATCAGCAGCATCGTCATCGCGCGGCGGACGTCCCCGGTGATCGCCAGCGTGATCGCGGAGACGATGAACGAGATCGGCACGAAGCGGCGGGAGAAGTTCTCGCCGACGGTCTGGATGGGTGCCCGGTCGTGGTGCGCCTCTTCGACCCGGGTGATGATGCGGCCGATGGTGGTCTCGTTGCCGACCGCGCGCGCACGAACCACCAGACGCCCGCGCAGCACCACCGAACCGGCGTGCACCGTCGCCCCGGTGAGGATGCTGACCGGCAGGGTTTCGCCGGTGATCGCGGACTGGTCGACAATGGCATCCCCGTCGACCACCTCACCGTCGACCGGGATTGCCACGTGGTCGTGGATGACCACGTCGTCGCCGATCTGGATGGAATCGATCGGGACCTGTACTTCAGTTCCCGCCTGGGGCCCGTCGTCAAGGCGGATCCACGCCGTGTCTGCGGTGCCGCGCAGCAGATCAGAAATCGCCCGCCGGGTCCGGCGCAACGTCAAGTCCTGAAGATATTCACCGATATTGAGCAACCACAGCACGGTGAGTGCGACCACGTTCTCGCGCAGCACCAGGCTGGCGACGGTCGCCGCGGTCACCAGCGCATCGGTGCCGGCGCGTCCGGACCGCAGCGAGCGCAACGCGCCGCGCAGGAACGGGTAGCCCATGAAGACCGTCGCGCCGGTGGCGACCAGTTGGCCGCTCGGGCCCAGCAGCGGTGGTCGGCTGAAGGCGTAGCGGCGCACCCCGAGCAGGGCCAGCGCCGCGCCGCCGATCACCATGCGCAGCACCTCGGTGTTGCGGACATCCGCCGATCGCGGTGTACGGGCCGGAATGAGCTCGGCGGCAACGTGTTCGGCGGACGTGATTGCCGCCAACACGTCGGCGGGGTCGCAGCGCTTGGGGGAGTACCACACCACGACTGACCCGGTGTGGGGGTAGGCGTGCACGGCCCGCACCCCGTGCTGTCGATCCACCGCTTCTTCTACCGCGACCGCGCGTCGTGAATTCGCGCGCACCCAGGGCACCCGCAGCCGCATGCGTCCGGCGGCGTCCGAGACGACCTCTACGTCAGGGCAGATCACGCCCGCCGACGATGCAGAGGGGGCACCTCCCGCTTGCGGGGGACGCGCAGCGCGATGAGGTGGGGGCACGCCCCCTCGCCGCGGGGCGGCTGGGGGTACCCCCACCCGCTTGCGGGGGAGAGGTGGGCGGTCAGGCATGCGGGGGATCAGTGCTCGTGGTCGTGGTCGCCGATGGCCGGAGGCTGTGCCTCCTCACCAACGCGCTCTCGTGCTTCGGCGACGACGTCGGCCAGCTTCAACCGGGCTGACTCCGCTGCTTCCTCGGCCCGTCGGGTTCCGCGCAGTCCCCATTCCGTCGCGGTGACCGCGGCGTCATGAAGCGGGGCCTTGGCCAGGGCCTTGCGGAGGACTTCGTAGGCGCTGACGCCGACCAGGCCGGTGACCACGGTCCCGGCCGCCTTTCCCAGCAGTCCATGCACCACCATCGCGAAACGTCCTCCCGTTATGTCAGTACAGTCTTCGACGCAGCCTTCGGACGAACGTAACATACAAACATTGCGATACAAACATGTATTTCTGCCACCATGGGACACCCGCACATCGAGTGCTTGAGCTGCCGTTCATCGACTTACGGGGTTCTGACGGTGCGGTCGTGGATATTGCCGGCAACGGCGATATCTCCGACTTGAGACCTGGCGGCGACTTCGCCCTCAGCGGCCGATAGCCCCCGGACAGGGGCGTCCGCGATTGGATTAGCCGGGTGGCGCGGGTGGCGCGGGTGGCGGTGAGCTGGCCGGTCCGGGCGCGGCCGCATTTCCATGCAGGCACTGCACATATTCCGGAGTACCGGGGACGTTGTCAGAGCCGCAGCTGCAATCACGAACTTGCGCGGGGGTGGGAAGCGAATTGCAAAAGTCGCTACCAGCCGAGGCCGATGGTGCGGTCCACATAACACCAGCGGCCAAGGTTGCCGCTGCACCACCGACCGTGGCCCTCAATACTCTCGCCTTCATGTTGGGGTTCCGTTTCTCTAGAAGACGACGGCACTCCGCCGCCGCAGGTTGCGCTAGCCGAATAGTAGGGTTTCAAGGAGAAAGTCGCAGACGTCATGTGATTTCGGCAAAGGCAATTGAGCTTTGATGCGGCGGATTCCTCACGAGCGTATGGGGTCGGCTCGTCATGTCGAGGTTGGTAGGTCTCGTCGCCGCGGCGCGCACGCCGCTAATCCGCGGTGCGGGTGACCTTCTCGGTCTCGATCCTGCGCGACAGCGCAGTCGGGTCGGGGTTGGCGACGTACACCAGCGAACCGCCGACGGCCAGCACGCTCAACAGACCATCGATCACGTCATCCGGGGTATCCCAGGGTTTGGTCGAAATCACTCGATCGCGAGCCGTCAAAGCCTTTGACGCCGCGGCCTTTTGGCAGGCGCCCAGCACCTGTTGGACTGATCGGCCGGCCAGCGCCGGGCCGGGATGCTGCTCGGCGACGATCTGGTCGCCGTGGACCCGGACCGCGGTCGCGTAGTCGGTGACACCGATCGGCAGATCGGGCGCCGGACGGCCGAAGGCGTCCAGCGACAACACCGCCACCTCGCCGGCGCCGGTGGCGTCGGCTTCGTCGAGTCGCTCGGCGGTGCACAACGCGACGTCGGCGTCGGTATCCGGGCCGCCACTCAGCAGCGCGTCCGCGCCGATCCACCACACCCCGAGCAACACCGCCGCGGTCTGCCAGTGCGCCGGCAGTAACACCGCGATCCTGCTGGCCGGTCCTGCGCCCAACTCGTCGCGCAACAGGTTGCCGGTCTTGGCCGCCCAGTTGGCCAGCGTGACCGCGGACAGCTCGATGCGCTCGCCGGTGGCGTCGTCGTAGTAGGTGATGCGCGGGCCGACCGGGTCGGCGCGCAGCATCGGATCCAGAATCGCTGCGCTGAGCGTTACCACCTCAGTTGACGCACTCGGGGTGATCGGAGCCCGCGGTCAGGATCGGCGAGGGCGGGGGGGCGTCGGCGTTCGACGGCCCGGAGTTCGACGACGACGCCCCCATCGCGGAGGCGCGGCCGTCGCCGAGGCCCGACCCCGGGCCGGTGTAGTCATTACCCAGCACCACCCGAACCGAGCCCTGGGGGACCGAGTTGTTGGCGATGACAGGCAAGCCGCCGAGTTCTTTGGCGACCGCTTGTGCGCCGATATCATCGGCCTTGGCCGCCTGCACTTGGCTGCCGGATACGTGCGCGGTGTCGTTGTTGCCGACGGCTCCCTTGCTGAATCCTTTGGCGGTCAACACTTCTGACACCGAGCCGGCGAGCCCGTTGATGTCGGTGTCGTTGAGCACACTGGCGCTGGTCTTGGCCGGTGAGTAGGCCAGCTCCTCGGTCTTGCCCTTAGCCTGATCCTGCAGCAGGCCGGCGACCCAGGCCTGCACCTGATGGGGATCGACCCGCACCACGCTGTGCATCCCGTCGTCGCTCCAGCCGGACTCGTCGAGCACCGGGATGGTGGCGAACGCGACCTTGCCCCCGGCCAACTTCTGCAGCTGATTCACGAAATCCATAATGTCCCAACCGGATGACAGCACCACCGAGCGTTGGATGGCCTGCTGTAGCCGGTTGATCGTCGCCGGACTGGACAGCGTTTTGCCGGAGATCACCTGGTGGGCCAGCGAGGCCATCACCACCTGCTGGCGCACCACCCGGTCCAGGTCGCCGCGGGGCAGTTCGTGGCGCTGGCGCACGAAGCTCAGTGCTTGTGGACCGTTGAGTTTCTGCCAGCCGGCCGGAAAGTCAGCACCCGAAAGTGGTTCGAAGACGGGCTCTTTGAGGCACACGTTGACGCCGCCTAGGGCGTCGGTGATCAGCGCGAAGCCCAGCAGCCCGATCTCGGCGTAGTGGTCGACGGTGACGCCGGTGAGATCGCCGACCGTCTTGATGAGCGCCTCACGGCCGGCCTCGGTTCCCTGTGTCTCGGCGTCGGCGGCCGCGACGCCCGATTCGACCAGGCTTACTCGCTTCTCTTCCTTGGTCTGGCCGTAGACGCCGTTGATCTTGGTCTTGCCCAGACCGGGCGCCGACACGTAGGTGTCGCGCGGAATCGAGATCGCGGTGGCCGACTTCCCGTTGGTGGGGATGCGCACCAGGATGATCGTGTCGGTGTTACTCGCCACCTCGTCGCCGGCCCGCAGCGTCGCCAATTCCTCGGGGCTTAGCGGGTTGCCGTGTGCGTCGGCCCGGCTGTCCATACCGACCAGCAGGATGTCGATCGCCCCGTCGTCGGCGCCATGGCCCAGGGACGGCGCGAAGACGTGGTAGATCCCGTCCTCAAAGGAGCGGACCTTGCTCCACGCCACCCCGGTGACGAGAACGACAGCAACCGCCGCGATGGTCGCAACAACACGAGCCACACGTTGCTCAAACATCACATCAGGCTACTTGCGTCACAGTGGTATCGCTGGTAGCGCGGCTCCGGCGTGCCAGACTCGTAGACGGTGGCGGCGACGATGCAGAGCAACAGAGCGATGTGGGGGCACGCCCCCTCGCCGCTGGGCGGCTGGGGGTACCCCCACCCGCTTGCCGGGGCGAGGAACGGCACAGGTGACTGAGGTGACAGGCAGGATCGTGATCAGCGGGGCCGGCGGCCAGGTCGGCAGCTTCTTGGCGGCAGAGGCGATCCGGCAGGGACGCGACGTGCTGGCGCTGACGTCGTCGCAGTGGGACATCACCGATCGGGAGCTGGCGGCGCAGATCGTGCAATCCGGCGACGTGATGATCAACTGCGCGGCCTACACCAACGTCGACGCCGCGGAAAGCGACCACGCCAGGGCATACGCGGTCAATGCGGCCGGCCCGGAATACATCGCGCAGGCCTGCGCCGACGCCGGTGCGCGACTGGTGCACATCTCCACCGACTACGTGTTCAGCGGTGACTTCGGCGACGGGGCGCCACATGCGTATGAGTTGGACGACGAGACCCGGCCGCTGAGTGTGTACGGGCAGACCAAGTTGTCGGGCGAACAGGCGGTCCTGGCGGCATTGCCGCAGGCCGTGGTGGTGCGCACCGCGTGGGTGTACACCGGCGGAAGCGGTAAAGACTTCGTCGCCACCATGCGCAAACTGGCTGCCGGCGACCGCATCATCGAGGTGGTGGACGACCAGATCGGCTCGCCGACCTATGTCGCCGACCTTGTTCCCGCGCTGCTCGAGGTGGCCGACGGGCGCGTGCATGCGCCGGCAGGAGTCGTGCATGCTGCCAACGGCGGGGAGGTCACCCGCTTCGGGCAAGCCCGCGCGGTGTTCGAGGCCGTCGGCGCCGACCCGGAGCGAGTGCTGCCGGTGGGCAGCGACCACAACCCGCGGCCGGCGCACCGGCCGCCGTATTCTGCGCTGTCCGGTCGGCAGTCCCAGGAGGCGGGCCTGTCACCGCTGCGACCGTGGCGAACGGCGCTGGACGCGGCGCTGTCCGCCCCGTTGGACCTCTGACCGTTACCCTCATTCCGTGAGTGACGTCCTGCCGGTGGTGACGGTGACCTATTCACCGGGCCCGCATCTGGACCGTTTCCTGGCAACGCTGTCGCATGCCACCGAGCGGCCAGTCAGCGTGCTGATGGCCGACAACGGCTCCACCGACGGGGCACCGCAGGCCGCGGTCGAGCGTTACCCGGACGTGCGACTGTTCTCTACCGGGTCCAACCTCGGCTACGGCGGCGCGGTGAATCGGGCGATAACGCGGCTCGTTGAACAGGAACAGGCAGAAGGCGGTGCCGCCGACGAGTGGATCGTGGTGGCCAACCCGGATGTGCAGTGGGGTCCCGGCAGCATCGACGCGCTGCTGGTCGCCGCGGCGCGATGGCCCCGCGCGGCCACCCTGGGGCCACTGATCCACGACCCGGACGGGTCGGTGTACCCGTCGGCGCGCCGATTGCCGAGCCTGGTCCGCGGCGGCATGCACGCTGTTGTCGGCCCGGTCTGGAAGAACAACCCGTGGTCGGCGGCATACCGTCAGGAGCGGCTGGAACCCAGTGAGCGACCGGTGGGCTGGCTGTCGGGGTCGTGCCTGCTGGTGCGGCGCGCGGCCTTCGAGCAGATCGGCGGTTTCGACGAGCGCTACTTCATGTACATGGAGGACGTCGACCTCGGCGACCGGTTGGGCAAGGCGGGCTGGCTGAACGTCTACGTGCCGTCGGCGGAAGTGCTTCATCACAAGGGCCACGCCACCGCCCGGGAGTCGGGGCGCAACCTGGCGGCGCACCACACAAGCACCTACCTCTACCTCGCCGACCGGCATTCTGGATTGCGGCGCGCCCCGCTGCGCTGGGCCTTGCGGGCCGGGTTGGCGGTGCGTGAACGGCTCATGGTGCGTGACGCTCGGCGCAGGTCAGCAGAAGGGCGGTGACGGTGACCCACAAGCAAGTCGATGCGGTGGTCCTGGTCGGTGGCAAAGGCACCCGGCTGCGGCCCCTGACCCTGTCGGCGCCCAAGCCGATGTTGCCCACGGCCGGGCTGCCGTTCCTCACTCATCTGCTGTCGCGGATCGCCGCGGCCGGGATCGAGCACGTGATCCTGGGCACGTCCTACAAGCCGGCAGTGTTCGAGGCGGAGTTCGGTGACGGATCCAAACTGGGTCTGCAGATCGAATATGTGACCGAGGAACAGCCGCTGGGCACCGGCGGCGGGATCGCCAATGTCGCGGGCCAGCTGCGCCACGACACCGTGATGGTGTTCAACGGCGACGTGCTCTCCGGAGCCGATCTGGGTCAGATGCTGGCCTATCACCACGAGCAACAGGCCGATGTCACCCTGCATCTGGTGCGGGTCGGTGACCCCAGGGCGTTCGGCTGCGTTCCTACCGAAGATGGCCGAGTCACCGCGTTTTTGGAGAAGACGCAGGATCCGCCGACCGACCAGATCAACGCCGGCTGCTACGTGTTCACCCGCGAGATCATCGATCGCATTCCCCGCGGCCGCGAGGTGTCGGTCGAGCGTGAAGTATTCCCCGCTCTGCTGTCTGACGGCGTCAAGGTGTGCGGCTACGTCGACACCAGCTACTGGCGGGACATGGGCACTCCGGAAGACTTCGTACGAGGATCGGCGGATCTGGTGCGCGGCATTGCTCCGTCGCCGGCGTTGGGCGGCCATCGCGGCGAGCAGTTGGTGCATGACGGCGCCGCGGTGTCACCCGGGGCGGTGCTCATCGGCGGCACGGTGGTCGGGCGAGGCGCCGAAATCGGCCCCGGCACCCGATTGGACGGCGCGGTCATCTTCGACGGAGTGCGGATCGAGGCCGGCAGCGTGATTGAGCGTTCGATCATCGGATTCGGCGCGCGGATCGGCCCGCGGGCGCTGATCCGTGACGGCGTCATCGGCGACGGCGCCCACATCGGCGCCCGCTGCGAGCTGCTGCGGGGAGCCCGGGTCTGGCCCGGCGTGCAGATTCCCGACGGCGGGATCCGTTACTCCAGCGACGTGTGAACGCGCCGGGCGAGATAAGCCAGCGCTTCGTCAGAGCCGGCGGGCAACGCGTCGATCGGCCACCAACGCAGGTCCACCGATTCCTCGCTGAGCGCGATCTGCGCCCCCGCCGGCGCGTGCGCCACGAACTGCAGGTCGAGGTGGCGAGTCGGCACCCCCAATGAGCAGGTCAGCGCGTGGGCATTGATCGCAACCAGGTCCGGTGCGATCCGCAGGCCGTCCACCCCGGACTCCTCGGTGGCCTCTCGCAGCGCGGCCGCGACGATGTCAGCGTCGGAATCCTCGCAGTGCCCACCCAATTGGACCCACCGGCCCAGCCGCGGATGCAAGGTGAGTAGGACCTGTCCGCCGGAGTGGTCGAGCACCAACGCCGATGCGGTGATATGTCCCGCCGCACATTCGCGGAGGCAGGCGTCGTCGCGGGCGTGCAGAAATGCCAGCACGGCATGCCGCAGCGAATCCTGCCATCGATCCGGTGCCTGCCAGTCGGACAGCAACGTTATTGCCGAGGACCGGACGGTCACTTGCGCACCAGCAGATCGCTGACCGCCACCGGCTCACGCGGCCCGGCCTCGGGCTGCTCGGGGTAGCCGATCGCGATGGCGCCCAACGGCTCCCAGTCGGCAGGTAGGTCCAGCTCGTCACGAACCAGGTCCGCGGCGAAGATCGTCGAACCGATCCAGCAGCTGCCCACCCCGCGCACCGCCAGCGCCACCAACAGCGCCTGCACGGCAGCCCCGACCGCCACGGTGAACATGGTGTGCTCGGCGTCCGTGCGCGCCGCGTCGGGATAACTGTGCGCGCCGTCGGGCACCATGACCGGGATCACGACTTCCTTTGCTTCGTAAAGGATCTGGCCGCGCGCGACTCGCCGTTCGACCGCGTCGGCCGGCTTGCCGTCGTCCATCAGATCGGAGCGCCACTTGTCGCGCATCCGATCGAGCAGCCGGGTTCGAGTCGCCGGCGTCTGCAGCCAGACGAAGCGCACCGGCCTGGTGTGATGGGGAGCCGGCGCGGTGAGCGCCTCGGCGACGGCGTCCTCCACGAGTTGCGGCGGTACCGGCTCGTCGCTGAACCGGCGCACCGAGCGGCGCAGCAGCTGGGCCTGCTGACGACCCAGCTCCAGGGCCTCGGCGGTGCCCAGCCAAAACAGATCGTCGGCGCCGGACCGCACGAGTTGCCGCGCCGTGGCATCGGTATCCGACACGACGCCGGCGGGCAACCCGCGCACGACTGCCACCGGTATCGCGGTCAGCTTGCCCTTGACCAGATCGGCCGCCGCGGCGATCTCGTCGGCAACCGCCACCTCGGTGACCAACAGCTCGTTGCCGTGCCGATCGACCGCGCCGGCGTAGCTGTGCAGCACGGCCAGGCCGGCCGCGCCGACTGCGGCGTCGGTCTGGCCGTTGCGCCACGCGCGGCCCATGGTGTCGGTGATCACGACGCCGACGGTGACGCCGAGTTTGTCGCGCAGCCCGGCGCGCAGGGCCGCAGCGCTGCCGTCGGGGTCTACCGGCAGCAGTGCCAGTTCGTCGGTACCGATGTTGGAGCCGTCCACTCCGGACGCGGCTTGAACCACGCCCAGCCCGTTCTCGGTGATCAGCGTGCGACCTTTGCGGGCAAGGACGCGAACGGCCTCATCGTCGACAAGCTTGCGGCGCAGCATGTCTCGCGCCTCGGGATCTTCTGGTGCGGGCACCAGGCGGCCTTCGCATTTGGACACCACCTTGCTGGTGACGACCAACACATCGCCGTCGCGCAGCCAGGGTGCGGCCGCAGCGAGCGCGGCGCCCAGGTCGTCGCCGGGGCGGAACTCGGGCAGGCCGGTGACAGGCAGGATCTCAACCGGTGACGCGGTGCCGTGCTCGCCGCCGGCGCCAGCATTGCTCACGCTGCCACGCCCGCAAGCTCCAAACCGGTGCTGACCATCGCGGCGGTGGCCGCCGGATCGGTCATCAGCAGCGGTATTGACCGCACTGCGATTCCGCCGATTTTGGCATGATCGCCCTCGTGGATCAGCCAGCAGTCCAGGATGCCGGTGCCTGCGCGCGCGCCGTAGTAGCCTCCCACCGCCTCTGCGGTCGACTCCACGCCTATCACCTTCAGGCACTCATCGGCCATGCCGCGCAGCGGTTTTCTGTCGATGATCGGCGAGTAGCCGATGACCGGTGCGGCGGTGGATCGCAGCGAGGCGCGGATACCGGGAACGGCCAGGATCGCGCCGACACTCACGACCGGATTCGACGGTGCCACCATAACGACATCGGCATCGGCGATGGCGTCGGTGACTTGTGCTGTGGCATGAGCTTTTTCAGCGCCGACGAAGGCAAAGCTGTGCGTCGGTAGCTGTGCGCGGTAACGAACCCACCACTCCTGGAAGTGGATCGCGCGCTGACTGTCGTCGGCGGGATCGGTGATGACGACGTGTGTTTCGCAGCGGTCGTCGCTGGCCGGGAGCAGCTGCGCACCCGGCTGCCAGCGGTCGCACAACGCGGTTGTCACCTCTGACAGTGGGTAGCCGGCTCGCAGCATCTGGCTGCGCACCAGATGGGTGGCCAGGTCCCGGTCGCCGAGCTGGAACCAGTCGGGCTGCACGCCGTAGCGGCCGAGTTCCTCCTTGGCGTGCCAGGTTTCGTCGCGATGGCCCCAGCCGCGCTGCGGGTCGACGCCGCCGCCCAGGGTGTACATGCAGGTGTCCAGGTCGGGACAGATGCGCACCCCGTGCATCCAGGCGTCGTCGCCGATGTTGACGATCGCGGTCAGTTCGTGGTCACCGGCCGGTGCCGACGCTGAGACGAATTGGCCCAGGCCGAGCAGTCGCTGTACGCCGAGCAGGAAGCGGGCGCCGCCGACCCCGCCGACCAGAACCGTCACCTTCACACCGCACGACAGTACGCGCGGCGATGGTCGAGACGCGGAGCCGAGTAGGGCAATCAGACCCGCGGCGATGGGTCCGGCGGGCGGTGTGAGCGACACGCCATGCCCGCATTGGCGTCAGTGTCGCAAAGAAACGGTCACGAGATGATATGGAAATCGCTCGAATCGCTTGCAAAGAGGTTCTTCCCAGTGTGTAATCACATCAGTGTCATTTCGGTTGGCCGGCCGGATTTGGTGTCGCAGACCGAGATTCGATCATTTGTTCGAATCGAGATGGCCGCATATCAGAACAGTGGTGACATTCACGATCAACGAAACAGGTGAGGAGGCGGAGCATGTCCTATGAGCACCTTCGGGGCCTAATGGGAGGCACCCCGCACACCACTACCGGCTCGCCAGTGAGTGGGGTATCCCCAAGGCCCCATTTGAGTTTGGTCCCCGATGCGGTCGAAGAATTCGACATCAACGCGGAGGATACGACCGACCAGTGGCAGGACCGTGCGTTGTGTGCTCAGACGGATCCCGAGGCGTTCTTCCCCGAGAAGGGCGGCTCCACCCGCGAGGCCAAGAAGATCTGCCTTGGCTGCGAGGTGCGGAGTGAATGCCTCGACTACGCCTTGGCCCACGACGAACGCTTCGGCATCTGGGGTGGCCTCTCCGAGCGGGAACGCCGCCGCCTCAAGCGCGGAATCATCTGACGTCACTTCCGTAACGTCCGCGGGGTGACCGGCCGCACCCGGCTGCGCCGCGCTTGCGATCACCCAAACGTCCGCGGGGTGACCCGCTACTCGTCGTCGATCGTCGGGTCGATGACCGAGGGTTCGACGTCCAGGTAGATGGCAACTTGGGCCACCAGGATTTCATGTAGCAATTCAGCCAGTTCGATCGTGTCTTTGGCACGTCGCTCAATTGGCTTGCGGAACAACACAACTCGCGCCCGGGTGGCGCTTCCGCGCCTGTCGACGCCTGCGCTGATCAACCTGGCCAGCGCGATCGGCCCGTCGGCGACCACTTCCGGTGGCCATTGCACGTTACCGGGGTCTTTCGCCGAGATCCGGGGGATCTCGTCGACCGCAACGTCGAGTCCCGACAACCGCTCCTGCCATCGCCGCTCGATGAGTTCGTAGGCCTCGAGCACGGCCATGTCGAAGCGCTCCGCGCGGCTGCGCCACCCAGGCACCGTCGGCGGCAGCAGCGGCCCACGCATATCGCGGCCGCGGCGCGAGACCCTTTTCCCCACCGAGCGGCCGCCGAGCGGAGAACTGCGCGAATCGCTCACCCGGCGATGGTAACGGTTGGGCATCGCAGCCAGGACGAATGCGCGTGTCCACCGCCGCGCAGGGGTTTTCGCACGCTAACCTCTCGATCGTGAACGTTCCGCGTCGCTGTTGCCGACCCGGGTGCCCGCATTACGCGGTGGCGACGCTGACCTTCGTGTACTCCGATTCGACGGCCGTCGTCGGTCCGCTGGCCACCGTCCATGAGCCGCACTCCTGGGACCTGTGCGTCAGTCACGCCGGCCGCATCACCGCGCCGCGCGGCTGGGAACTTGTCCGGCACTCGGGCCCGCTGGCGACCAACCCCGACGAGGACGATTTGATCGCGCTGGCCGAAGCAGTGCGGGAGGGCCGCGAGGTTGTCGGCGGCACGGCGCCGGTCAATGGATTTCACGATCCGGTGGTCCAGTACGGCGGTGCGCAGGCCGAGGCACCCGCGGCCGGCGTTCTGACGTCGGCTGCTGAGCGCCCGGCCGGCACCGGACGCCGACGCGGTCATCTCCGGGTGCTGCCCGACCCCGCCGACTAGCACCCACGGCGGACCGTGCCGGTCGGCATCGTCGCCGGGCTAGGTCTGATTGCCCGGCTCCTCAGCAGACCGTGCCGGTCGGCATCGTCGCCGGGCTAGGTCTGATTGCCCGGCTCCTCAGCAGACCGTGCCGGTCGGCATCGTCGCCGGGCTAGGCTGACGGTCAAGTGTCCCCGTCGTCAGGAGCCTCGATGTCTCGGCCCGCTGCGACTGTTCACCGTGTGATCAAGGCATACGACGTGCGAGGTCTGGTCGGTGCTGAGATCGACGAGTCGTTCGTCGCCGATGTCGGCGCGGCCTTCGGCGCGTTGATGCGTAGCGAGGGAGCCCGCCAAGTCGTCATCGGGTACGACATGCGGGACAGTTCGCCGTCGCTGGCGGCCGCCTTCGGGACCGGGGTCACCGGCCAGGGTCTCGACGTGGTGCGGATCGGCTTGGCGTCCACCGATCAGCTCTATTTCGCCTCCGGACTGCTGGACTGCCCAGGTGCGGTCTTCACCGCAAGCCACAACCCGGCCGCCTACAACGGCATCAAGCTGTGTCGCGCCGGCGCCAAACCGGTCGGCGCGGACACCGGGTTGACCGCCATCAGCGACGACGTCATCGCCGGAGTCGCGGCCTACGACGGGCCCAGTGGAACCGTCGCCGACAAAGATGTGCTGGCCGAATATGGGGAGTTTCTGCGCTCGCTGGTCAACACCTCCGGGCTGCGCCCGCTGCGGGTGGCCGTCGACGCCGGTAACGGGATGGCAGGCCACACCGCGCCGGCGGTGTTCGGCGCGATCGACTCGATCACGCTGCTGCCGTTGTACTTTGAGCTCGACGGCACGTTCCCCAACCACGAGGCCAATCCGCTGAACCCGGCGAACCTCGCCGATCTTCAGACCTACGTGCGCGACACTGGTGCCGACATCGGGCTGGCCTTCGACGGCGACGCAGACCGGTGTTTCGTCATCGACGAGCGGGGCCTGCCGGTGTCGCCGTCGACGGTGACCTCTCTGGTCGCCGCCCGCGAGCTGCACCGTGAGATCGGTGCGACGGTGATCCACAACCTGATCACATCGCGCGCGGTGCCGGAGTTGGTGGTCGAGCGCGGTGGCACGCCGGTGCGCTCACGGGTCGGACACTCCTACATCAAGGCGCTGATGGCCGACACCGGAGCGATTTTCGGTGGTGAACACTCGGCGCATTACTACTTCCGCGACTTCTGGGGCGCCGACTCGGGGATGCTCGCCGCGCTGTACGTGCTGGCCGCCCTCGGTGAGCAGCAGCGCCCGCTGTCCGAGCTGACCGCCGATTACCAGCGCTACGAGGCGTCCGGCGAAATCAACTTCACCGTGAACGACGCGGCCTCCTGCGTGGAGGCGGTGCTGAAGTCTTTCGGCACCCGGATTCATTCCATCGATCATCTGGACGGGGTGACGGTCGACCTCGGTGAAGGCAGTTGGTTCAACCTGCGCACCTCCAACACCGAGCCGCTGCTGCGGCTGAACGTGGAGGGCCGGTGCGTCGAGGACGTGGACGCGGTCGTCGAGCACGTCGCCGGCGAAATCCAGCGCCAGATTGGCCAGCCGGAGGCCGTGACGTGAACGCGGCACAGGCCACGATCGACCTCGACGACACCGAAGGCTTGCTCTCCGCCGATCGCGACGGACTGCTGCGGGCTGCGTCGATGAGCGGCGCGCAGGTGCGCGCGGTCGCAGCCGCGTTGGACGAGGGGTCGCTGGACTCGCTGCGCGGCGAGGACCGTCCGCGCACCGTGGTCTGGGTTGCCGGACGAGGCGCCGCCGAGACCGCGGGCACCATGCTGGCCGCGACATCAGGCGGCTCGGCGTCCGCGCCGATCGTGATCGCCGCCGACGCGCCACCGTGGATCGGCGCGCTGGACGTGCTGATCGTGGCCGGTGATGACCCCGGCGACCCAGCACTGGTCGGCGCCGCCGCGAGCGGAGTGCGCCGTGGCGCGCGTGTCGTCATCGCCGCGCCCTACGACGGCCCGCTGCGAGATGCCACGGCCGGCCGGGTTGCGGTGATGGAGCCGCGGCTGCCGGTTGCCGGTGAGTTCGGTCTGTGCCGATATCTGGCCGTCGGGCTGGCGGTCCTGCACACCGTCGATCCCCGGTTGCGGGTGGACTTGGCCGCGCTGGCCGACGAGCTGGACGCGGAGGCGTTGCGCAACAGCGTCAGCCGCGAAGTGTTCACCAATCCGGCCAAGGCGCTGGTCGAACGGATGTCGCGGCGCCGTGTGGTGCTGGCCGGCGACAGCGCCGCGACCCTGACGCTGGCCCGGCACGGGTGCGTTGTCCTGCTACGGATCGCGCGCGAGGTGGCCGCTGCCGCGGGGCTGGCCGACGCCCTGACGGCGCTGCGCGTCGCGGCGGGGTCGGGTTTCACCGACCCGACGGAGGCGTTGTTTCACGACGAGGAGATCGACGGGCCGATCGCAGAGCGGCTGCGGGTGCTGGCGTTGACACTGGATACCGAGCGGACGGTCGTCGCCGCCCGGGTCGCCCAGATCGACGACGTCGATATCGTCGGCGCGGAGGATGTGCCGGATCTGCCGGAAGGCCGCCCGGCCCCGGCCGGTGCTCAGCGGGCCGAGCTGCAGCTGGCTATATTAGCTGTCCGGCTGGAGATGGCCGCGGTTTATTTACGGCTGGTGCGGGGATAACTGGTTCAGAGGTATTGCCAAATGGAGTTGCTACGGGGAGCGGTACGGACGTACGCGTGGGGGTCACGGACCGCCATCGCGGAGTTCACTGGACGCCCCGTGCCGGCCGCCCATCCGGAAGCCGAGCTCTGGTTGGGCGCCAACCCGGGTGATCCGGCCTGGCTGGAAGAGCCCGGTGGGGAAGTCTCGCTGCTGCAGGCGCTGGTCGCTGATCCGGAGGGGCAACTCGGTCCGGCAGCCCGCGCCCGGTTCGGCGATGTGCTGCCGTTCCTGCTCAAACTGCTTGCAGCCGACGAACCGTTGTCGCTGCAGGCCCATCCCAGCGCCGAGCAAGCCGCTGAGGGCTACCTGCGGGAGGAACGCCTTGGCATTCCGGTGAACTCGCCGCTGCGCAACTACCGCGACTCCAGCCACAAGCCCGAGCTGTTGGTGGCGCTGCATCCCTTCGAGGCGTTGGCAGGATTCCGTCCCGCGGCCCACACGATCGAACTGTTGCGGGCCCTGGCGGTGTCCGACTTGGACCCCTTCATCGACTTGTTGAACGACCAGTCCGATGCCGACGGCCTGCGCGCGTTGTTCACCACCTGGATCACCGCGCCGCAGCCCGACATCGACGTTCTGGTGACCGCGGTGCTCGACGGCGCTATCCAGTATCTGAGCTCCGGTGCAACGGATTTCGCGGCGGAAGCCAAGACCGTGCTGGAGCTGGGCGAGCGGTATCCTGGCGATGCCGGTGTGCTGGCCGCGTTGCTGCTCAATCGGATAACACTGGGTCCGGGCGAGGGTATCTTCTTGTCGGCGGGAAACCTGCACGCCTACTTGCGCGGAGTCGGACTGGAGGTGATGGCCAACTCCGACAACGTTTTACGGGGCGGTCTGACTCCCAAGCACGTCGACGTTCCCGAGCTGCTCAGAGTCCTGGATTTCAACCCGACCACCGAGTCCCAACTGCGCGCGCCGACGCATCCGGACGGACTGGGGCTGATCTATGACACTCCCACAGCCGAATTCGCGGCATCCATGCTGATCCTGGGTGACGAGCAACTCGACCACCAAGTCGACGCGCCGTCACGCCACGACGGTCCGCAGATTCTGTTGTGCGTCGAGGGTTCGACGACCGTGCACGGAAAGTCCGGGATGCTGACGCTCACCCGGGGTGCCGCCGCCTGGGTTGCCGCCGATGACGGTCCGATCCGGCTGGTCGCACATCAGCCGACCAAGATTTTCCGGGCCACTGTCGGCCTGTGATCGTCGCACCGGCGACGATGCAGTGGGGGTACCTCCAGCCGCGCAGCGGCGAGGGGGCCCTAGCGATGCTGAGGTGGGGGCACCTCCCGCTTGCGGGGGACGGCGCACAGGTCAGCGTGACGCCAGCGCGCCGCGGTGTTCGGGCCGCGCCGAGCGGCGCTCGGCAAGCCACAACCGCATGTTGTGCCTGACAGTGCGACCGACCAGCCCAGGCTTCGGCACCATGTACAGGCTGTCCAACAACGAGAATCTCCGCAAAAACCATTCGGCCAGAACGGGATCGGTCTCGGCCGCACCGAGGAATTGGTCGAACAGGCTGCCGACCGGGCGGTACCACCGCGGCCGGTGACCGGTCGCGTGGTGGAAGGCGAAGTCCCCGATCGCGGTCATCATCCAGACCGGGTAGGTGGTCTTGGCGGTGGCCCGATTCACGTCGCGCGCCAGGTCCTCGTCCGTGCCGTCGGCCAAAGCTCGGCGCAGATGACCGGCCTGCAGCGAGGTCATAGTCATGCCCTGCCCGTAGGTCGGGTCAAAACTGGCGACCGCGTCCCCCAGCGGCAGAATTCCGGCCGGAAAGCGGTCGAGCTTGTGGTAGCGGCGCCACCGGCTGGTCGGGTAGCGGTGGAAAGCCGCCTCGCCGACGGGTTCGGCCCGTTCCAGCAAGCTGGAGATCCGTTGCGGCAGAAGCCTTTTGGCGACTGCCAGCATCTCGGGAAAGGAATGCGGCGGTTCGACTTTCCCGACACCGAAGGTCGTCAGCGTCCAGGTGCCGTCCTCGTAGCCGAGCAGGCCCAGCCCGAGTGGCTGCTGCCGGGACGCGCCGGCGACGATCACCCTTTCCCGAAGCGCGCCTTCGGGAAGCCGGAACTGGTGCGACGCGTAGCCGATGCCCACCTCGACCGTCTTTTCGGGCGGACGCCGATATCCCCACTGCTCCAGCCACACCGGCAGTCTGGTGCCGCGACCGGCAGCGTCAACGACGATGTCGGCGGCGACGAAGTCGGGCTCGTCGGTGTCGCTGTCGAGCCACACCCCGGTCACCCGCTGGGCGTCGACGTCGAAGCGCGGTTGGGACACCGACCGATGCTGGATCTCGACGTTGGCGATGTCGGCAACCCGGCGGCGGATCTGCCATTCCAGCTGCGGGCGGCTGGGCACGTAGGCGGTGAACTCGTCGCGCAACGTGTGTCCGGTGCCCAGCACGTGGCCGGCCGCACCGAAGTAGATGCAGTCCGGTCGGTTCTCCAGGATGGGAACGCCGGCGGCCACCATGTCGTCGAGCAGACCGGGGAATAGCCCGTCGAACTCAATCGCGCCGCGGGCCATCAGCAGGTGAACGTGGCGGCCTTGCGGGACGGCGGTGCGGTTGGCCGGCGTGTTCGGGAGCTCGTCGCGCTCGAACACCGTGACCCGGTCGTAGAAATCGGACAGCACCCGCGCGGCGCACAGCCCGGCGAGGCTGGCACCGATCACAACTGCGTGCCCTCTGCCGTTCCCCCCGCGCATCCGGCCACCCTACTCGGTATGGTCCGGGTATATGGCCGGTCGCTGGCGCACCAAATCGGTTGAGCAGTCGATCGCCGACACCGACGAACCGGATACCCAGCTGCGCAAAGACTTGAGCTGGTGGCACCTGTGCGTGTTCGGGGTTTCGGTGGTGATCGGGGCCGGCATCTTCACCGTCACCGCCTCAACCGCGGGTGACATAACCGGGCCGGCGATCTGGATCTCGTTTCTCATCGCGGCGGTCACCTGCGGACTGGCGGCGCTGTGTTACGCCGAATTCGCGTCGATGTTGCCGGTGGCGGGAAGCGCATACACGTTCTCCTACGCCACCTTCGGTGAGTTCCTGGCCTGGACCATCGGCTGGAACCTCGTGCTGGAGCTGGCGATAGGCGGCGCCGTGGTGGCTAAAGGTTGGTCGAGTTACCTGCAAACGGTTCTCGGATTAGCCAGTAGTACAGTCAGTTTCGGCTCATTGACGCTGGACTGGGGTGCGCTGCTGATCGTCGCGCTGGTGGCGACCTTGCTGGCGTGGGGTACCAAGTTGTCGTCGCAGTTCTCCATCGTGGTCACCACGGTCAAAGTGCTGGTGGTGCTGTTGGTGATCGTCGTCGGCACCTTCTACGTCAAGGCCGCGAACTACTCGCCGTTCATCCCGCCGCCCCAGACCGATCAGTCCGGCTCCGGCATCAACCAGTCGCTGCTGTCGCTGATCACCGGTGCGCACAGCAGCCACTACGGCTGGTACGGGGTGCTGGCCGGCGCGTCGATCGTGTTCTTCGCGTTCATCGGATTCGACATCGTGGCCACCATGGCCGAGGAGACCAAGAACCCGCAGCGCGATGTGCCCCGGGGCATCCTGGCGACGCTGGGCATCGTGACCGTGCTCTACGTGGCGGTGTCTGTCGTGCTGTCCGGGATGGTCCCGTACACCGTGCTGAAGAGCACCCCGGACGGCCATCACGCCAACCTGGCCACCGCCTTCGCGGCCAACGGCGTGCACTGGGCTTCCGGGATCATCTCGATCGGCGCGCTTGCCGGGCTGACCACCGTGGTGATGGTGCTCCTGCTCGGTGGCTGCCGGGTGTTGTTCGCGATGGCGCGCGATGGGCTGTTGCCGCGTCCACTGGCCAAGACCGGATCCCACGGCACCCCGGTGCGAATCACCACGCTGGTCGCCGCGCTGGTCGCGGTGACCGCCTCGGCGTTCCCGATAGACAAGCTGGAAGAGATGGTGAATGTCGGCACCCTGTTCGCCTTCCTGCTGGTGTCCGCCGGCGTCATCGTCCTGCGGCGTACCCGTCCAGACCTACCGCGCGGATTCCGCGCGCCGCTGGTGCCGCTGCTGCCGATCGCCTCGGTGTGCGCGTGCGTGTGGCTGATGGTCAACCTCACCGTCATCACCTGGGTCCGGTTCGGGGTCTGGATGGTCGCGGGCGTCGTCATCTACGTCGGGTACGGACGCCGGAATTCGGTGCTGGCCAGGCGGGTTGGCGCCGCCGGCGGTAGGGTTCAACTGGGTAATAACTCCATTTGACAAGGGTGGTTGTTCAATTAGTATCGCTAACTCAAATCACTCGAGGCGCTATATCGTCTCGTCGCGTTTCGAGGTCCTACGAGTCGCCCGGAGGTTAGCGATATGACCGCAGCATCTACCGACAACACGATGGAGTGGCAGGACAAGAAGCGCCGTCTGTGGCTGATGGGACTGGTCTTCCCGACGCTGGTCCTCACCGTCACGCCGTTCATTTGGGGGATGAACCAGTTGGGCTGGTACCCCGCCTCCCAGGTGCTGTTCTGGATCGGCCCGATCCTGCTGTTTGTCGTGATGCCTACGCTCGACTTGCGATTGGGGTCGGACGGGCAGAATCCGCCCGACGAAGCCACCCAGTGGCTGGAGGACGACAAGTACTACCGCTTCTGCACCTATGCGTTCATCCCGTTCCAATACCTCAGCGTGATCTCCGCCGCTTTGACGTTCACCGCGCCGAACTTGAGCTGGTTGGGTCAAGACGGCCCGCTAGGCTGGCCGGCCAAGATCGGTCTGGCCCTGTCGATAGGCGCACTGGGCGGGGTCGGCATCAATACCGCGCACGAGATGGGGCACAAGAAGGAGTCGCTGGAGCGCTGGCTGTCCAAGATCTCCCTGGCGCCGACCGGCTACGGTCATTTTTACATCGAGCACAACCGTGGTCACCACGTTCGGGTGGCGACACCGGAAGATCCGTCGTCGGCTCGCTTCGGTGAGACGTTCTGGGAGTTCTTGCCGCGCAGCGTTTTCGGCAGTCTGCGCTCTGCTCTGCGGCTGGAGGCCCAGCGGATACGCCGTCGGGGCGGCAATCCGTGGAACCCGAAAACCTACCTGGTCAACGACGCCGTCAACGCCTGGCTGATGACCGTCGTGCTGTGGGCCGCGCTGCTGGCGGTGTGCGGCCCGGCGGTGATCCCGTTCCTGATCATCCAGGCGGTCTTCGGCATCAGCCTGCTGGAGGCGGTCAACTACCTCGAGCACTACGGACTCCTGCGGCAGAAGAAGCCCAACGGCCGCTATGAGCGCTGCACACCCGAGCACAGCTGGAACTCCGACCACATCTTCACCAACCTGTTGCTGTACCACCTGCAGCGGCATAGCGACCACCACGCCAACCCGACCCGGCGCTACCAAACGCTGCGCAGCATGGACGGTGCACCGAATCTGCCGTGCGGCTACGGGACGCTGATCGGAGTGACCTACTTCCCGCCGCTGTGGCGCAGGCTGATGGACCACCGGGTGCTGGCGCACTACGACGGCGACATCACACAGGTCAACATGCAACCACGGCTGCGGGAGAAGGTGCTGGCCCGCTACGGCGCGGCCGCGTGATGGCTGCCTAACCGGCACGCGGGTTCCGTGCGCCGCTGGTGCCGTCGTTGCCGATCGCCTCGGTAGACGCGTGCAGCTGGCTAATGGTCAACCTCACCGTCGTCACCTGGGTGCGATTCGGATTTTGGATGGTTGTGGGCGTCGTCATCTATGCCGGGTATGGAC
Organism: uncultured Actinomycetota bacterium; assembly: GCA_963760095.1. Classification (GTDB taxonomy): domain Bacteria; phylum Actinomycetota; class Actinomycetes; order Mycobacteriales; family Mycobacteriaceae; genus Mycobacterium. The sequence goes on from CAVXBT010000001.1 coordinate 1,187,122, forward strand.
CGGATTCGGTGCTGGCCAGGCGTGATACCGGAGACGTAGTAAGACCCTAAGCCAACCTTGTGTACAAAATATGCCTCTGTGTCTAGACAAAGGACGCGGAAAGCGTTAATGTCCATTGTGAAGGTGCTGGCTCACAAGGAGGTAGGCGATATGACCGCCGGATCAACCGAAGACACAACGATGTGGCAGGACCGGAAGCGTGGTCTGTGGCTGATGGGACTGATCGTCCCAACGCTGCTGCTGGCCGTGCTGCCAATCATCTGGGCGATGAACCAGCTCGGCTGGCAGACCGCGTCCCAGGTGTGGTTCTGGATCGGCCCGATTTTGCTGTACGGCGTGCTGCCCGCGTTGGATCTGCGATTCGGCGCCGACGGCCAGAATCCGCCCGACGAGGCGATGAAGTGGCTGGAGAACGACAAGTACTACCGCTACTGCACTTACGCCTTCATTCCGTTCCAATACCTCAGCGTGGTGCTGGGCGCTTACCTGTTCACCGCGTCGAACCTGAGCTGGCTGGGATTCGAGGGGTCGCTCAGCTGGCCGGCCAAGATCGGCTTGGCGCTCTCGGTGGGAACACTGGGCGGCGTCGGCATCAACACCGCGCACGAGATGGGGCACAAGAAGGAGTCGCTGGAGCGCTGGCTGTCCAAGATCACCCTGGCGCAGACCGGCTACGGGCACTTCTACATCGAGCACAACCGCGGCCACCACGTCCGAGTGGCGACACCGGAAGACCCGGCGTCGGCTCGCTTCGGTGAGACGTTCTGGGAGTTCCTGCCGCGCAGCGTGTTCGGCAGTCTGCGTTCGGCCTGGCGGCTGGAGGCTCAGCGGCTGCGCCGGCAGGGCTCGAGCCCGTGGAACCCGAAAACCTATCTGTCCAACGACGTGCTCAACGCCTGGCTGATGACGGTGGTGTTGTGGGTCGCGCTGATCGCGGTGTTCGGTCCTGCGCTGATCCCGTTCCTGATCATCCAGGCGGTCTTCGGCTTCAGCCTGCTGGAGTCGGTCAACTACCTCGAGCACTATGGGCTGTTGCGGCGCAAGAACGACAACGGCCGCTACGAGCGGTGCACGCCCGAGCACAGCTGGAACTCTGACCACATCGTCACCAACCTGTTCCTGTACCACCTGCAGCGGCACAGCGACCACCACGCCAACCCGACGCGGCGCTACCAGACCCTGCGCAGCATGGACGGTTCGCCGAACCTGCCCAGCGGCTACGCGGCGCTGATCGGGCTGACCTACTTCCCACCGCTGTGGCGCAAACTGATGGACCACCGGGTGATCGAGCACTACGACGGCGACATCAGCCGGGTCAACGTACAACCACGGCTACGCAAGAAGGTGCTGGCCCGTTACGGAGCCGCGGCCTGACGGCCGCGGGAAGGCTTTCCGGCGGGGACCCCAACAATCAACGGAGGTAAGGAAATGACCGACTACAAACTCTTCATCTGCGTGCAGTGCGGCTTCGAATACGACGAAGCCAAGGGCTGGCCGGAAGATGGCATCGCGCCCGGCACCCGCTGGGACGACATCCCCGAAGACTGGAGCTGCCCTGACTGCGGCGCCGCTAAGTCCGACTTCGAGATGGTGGAAGTCGCCCGCTGGTGACGAGCACCAGCGCGACAACGCCGACCGCCGCGATACACAGGAGTGGCGCGAGAGGCGTTAGGGTCGCGCGTATGCGAAGGGTCCCGTACGCCGAGGCGTCGCGGGCCCTTCTACGTGATTCGGTGCTCGACGCGATGCGCGAGCTGCTGGGTAGTCGCGACTGGTCGGCGATCACACTGGCCGACGTGGCCCGCGCCGCGGGCATCAGCCGGCAGACCATCTACAACGAGTTCGGATCGCGGCAAGGCCTGGCCCAGGGCTACGCGCTACGGCTGGCCGACCGTCTGGTGGACGCCGTCGAAGACGCCATCTACGCCAACGTCGGCGACGTCTATGCGGCCTTCCTGCAAGGCTTTCGGGCGTTCTTCTCCGAGTCGGCGGCCGATCCGCTGGTGATCTCGCTGCTCAGCGGCGTGGCCAAGCCCGACCTGTTACAGATCATCACCACCGACAGCGGGCCGATCATCATGCATTGCTCTGCCCGCCTGACGTCGTCGTTCATGAACAGCTGGATGCGCGCCAGCGAGGAGGACTCCGGGATGCTCGCGCGCGCCATCGTCCGGCTGGCTCTGAGCTACGTGTCCATGCCGCCGGAGGCCGACCACGACGTCGCCGTGGACCTGGCGCGGCTCATGACGCCCGCGGCCGAACGCTACGGAGAGCCGCGGGAAGACGTCGAGCCGTGGTCCCGGGGTGGTACCAGCGGCGAGCGCGGCGAAGTCGACCAATAAGCTTTTGTCGGAACGACTGAACCTGGGTCGCAGCCGGGAGCGCGGCGCGACTAATATGTAACCTAGCTAATTAGTTGAGCAGAGGAATGGGTAGTAGATGACGACGACCGAACACCAGCTGACCCCCGACGTCGTGAACGGGCTTGATTTCAAGGTGGCCGATCTGTCGCTGGCCGACTACGGCCGTCGCGACATCGAGCTCTCCGAGCAGGAGATGCCGGGTCTGATGTCACTGCGTCGCGAATATCACGACGTGCAGCCGCTCAAAGGCGCCCGCGTATCGGGTTCGCTGCACATGACGGTGCAGACGGCGGTGCTGATCGAGACGCTGGTCGCGCTGGGCGCCGAAGTCCGGTGGGCGTCCTGCAACATCTTCTCCACCCAGGACCACGCCGCCGCCGCGGTGGTCGTCGGCCCGCACGGTACCCCCGAGAACCCCAAGGGCGTGCCGGTGTACGCATGGAAGGGCGAGACGCTCGAGGAGTACTGGTGGGCCGCTGAGCAGGTCCTGACCTGGCCCGACGAGCCCGCAAACCTGATCCTGGACGACGGTGGCGACGCCACCATGTTGGTGCTGCGTGGCGCACAGTACGAGAAGGCCGGTGTGGTGCCGCCCGACGACGAGGACGACTCCGCCGAGCACCGGGTGTTTCTGAACCTGCTGCGCAAGCGCTTCGAGACCGACAAAGACAAGTGGACCAAGATCGCCGCGTCGATCAAGGGCGTCTCCGAGGAGACCACCACCGGCGTGCTGCGGCTCTATCAGTTCGCCGCGGCCGGCGACCTGGCGTTCCCGGCGATCAATGTCAACGACTCGGTGACCAAGTCCAAGTTCGACAACAAATACGGCTGCCGGCACTCGCTGATCGACGGCATCAACCGCGGCACCGATGTGCTCATTGGCGGCAAGAAAGTGCTGGTCTGCGGTTACGGCGACGTCGGCAAGGGCTCGGTGGACTCGCTTGCCGGCCAGGGCGCGCGGGTGACCGTCACCGAAATCGACCCGATCAACGCGCTGCAGGCGCTGATGGAAGGCTACGACGTCAAGCGGGTGGAGGACGTGATCGGCGAGGCCGACATCATCATCACCACCACCGGCAACAAGGACATCATCACCCTCGAGCACATGAAGGCGATGAAGGACAAGGCGATCCTGGGCAACATCGGCCACTTCGACAACGAGATTCAGATCGCCAAGCTGGAGAAATCCGGCGCCACCAAGGTCAACATCCGCCCGCAGGTCGACTTGTGGACCTTCGGGGACACCGGCAAGTCGATCATCGTGCTGTCCGAGGGCCGCCTGCTGAACCTGGGGAACGCCACCGGGCACCCGTCGTTCGTGATGAGCAACAGCTTCTCCAACCAGGTCATCGCCCAGATCGAGCTGTGGACCAAGAACGACGAGTACGACAACGAGGTCTACCGCCTGCCCAAGCACCTCGATGAGAAGGTGGCCCGTATCCACGTGGAAGCGCTGGGCGGCGAGCTGACCAAGCTGACCAAGGAGCAGGCCGAGTACATCGGCGTCGACGTCGACGGGCCGTACAAGCCGGACCACTACCGCTACTGATTCGCAGCGTCGAGTGCCGAATGTGCGACCAGCCGCACACTCGTGATGGAGCACCGCAGCGCTAGGCTCGCGCCGTGCTGATCGCCATCGAGGGGGTTGACGGCGCGGGCAAGCGGACCCTCACCGACGGCCTGAGCCAGGCGTTCGAAGCTGCCGGGCGATCGGTGGCGACGCTGGCTTTCCCGCGATACGGGCAGTCGGTGGCCGCCGACGTGGCGGCCGAGGCGCTGCACGGTCAACACGGCGACCTCGCATCGTCGGTGTATGCGATGGCAATGCTGTTCGCGCTGGATCGCGCCGGCGGGGCCGCCCAGATCCGCGACTTGTGCCGCGATCACGACGTGGTGATTCTGGATCGCTACGTGGCCTCCAACGCCGCGTACAGCGCCGCGCGCCTGCATCAGCAGGCCGACGGCGAGGTGGTCGGCTGGGTGCATGACATCGAGTACCGTCGATTGCACCTGCCGCTGCCGGATTGGCAAGTGCTGCTTAGGGTTTCGACTGAGCTTGCCGACCGGCGCGCCCGCCACCGGGCCCAGCTCGATGCCAGCCGGGAGCGTGACGCCTACGAACGCGACGCCGGACTGCAGGAACGCACCGCCGTGGTGTACGCGGGGCTGGCCGCGACGGGCTGGGGCGGACGCTGGCGGGTGGTCGATGCCGAGGTGCAAACGGGGCCGCTGTCGGCCGAATTGATGGCCTAGCGCCTCGCGTGCCGCCGCCGGGCCCCACGAGCTGGGATAATCGGGCGAGAAACGCCGTGTGTGGCAGCACCTGTTTGTCGCGATCTGGTGACACCATGGACACCATGAGGCAAAGGATTCTCGTGGTCGACGACGACGCGTCGCTGGCCGAGATGCTGACCATTGTGCTACGCGGAGAAGGTTTCGACACCGCCGTGATCGGTGACGGCACCCAGGCACTCACCGCGGTGCGCGAGCTGCGGCCGGACCTGGTGTTGCTGGACCTGATGTTGCCGGGCATGAACGGCATCGACGTGTGCCGGGTGCTGCGCGCCGATTCCGGTGTCCCGATCGTGATGCTCACGGCCAAGACCGACACCGTCGACGTGGTGCTCGGCTTGGAGTCGGGCGCTGACGACTACATCATGAAGCCGTTCAAACCCAAGGAGTTGGTCGCCCGGGTGCGGGCGCGGCTGCGGCGCAACGAGGACGAGCCCGCCGAGATGCTGTCGATCGCCGACGTGGAAATCGACGTGCCTGCGCACAAGGTCACGCGCAACGGCGAACAGATCTCGCTGACGCCGCTGGAGTTCGACCTGCTGGTGGCGTTGGCGCGCAAACCGCGCCAGGTGTTTACTCGTGATGTGCTGCTCGAACAGGTGTGGGGATACCGCCACCCGGCGGACACCCGTCTGGTGAACGTGCATGTCCAGCGTCTGCGGGCCAAGGTCGAAAAAGACCCCGAGAACCCGACTGTGGTTCTGACCGTTCGAGGAGTGGGTTACAAGGCCGGACCGCCGTGACCCCAGAGCCTCGCAATGCTGAGGAGCGGCGCGGGTGATCTGGGGCTCGAGGCCACGTTTTCGCGGGCGTTCCGGCCGTTCCGGCCCGGTGATGCGGGGCGTGGGTGTGTTGAGCCGAGCCTTCGGGGTGGCCTGGCGCCGCTCGTTGCAACTTCGGGTGATCGCGTTGACGCTCGGAATGTCCCTGGCGGTGATCCTGGTGCTCGGCTTCGTGCTGACCAGCCAGGTCACCAACAGGGTGCTTGACGTCAAGGTCCGCGCGGCCACCGAGCAGATCGAGAGGGCCCGCAACACGGTCAGCGGCGTCGTCAGCGGGGAAGAGGCGCGGTCACTGGACAGCAGCCTGCAGCTGGCCCGCAACACGTTGACCTCGAAAACCGATCCGACCTCCGGCGCCGGCCTGGCCGGCGCGTTCGACGCGGTCCTGGTGGTGCCCGGTTACGGCCCGAGGCCTGCGGCATCGGCCGGGCCCGTCGACCAGCTGCCGGATGCGCTGCGTGATTTCGTCAAGGCCGGGCAGGTGGCCTACCAGTACGCGACGGTGCACACCGAAGGCTTCTCGGGTCCGGCGCTGGTCATCGGCACCCCGACCACATCGCGAGTGACCAATCTCGAGCTGTACCTGATCTTCCCGCTAGGCAACGAGCAGAGCACGATCGCACTGGTCCGCGGCACCATGGCCACCGGCGGCCTGGTGCTGATGGTGCTGCTGGCCGGGATCGCGTGGATGGTCACCCGGCAGGTGGTGGTACCCGTGCGGGCGGCGGCGCGGACCGCCGAACGGTTCGCCGAAGGGCACCTGTCCGAACGGATGCCGATCCGCGGCGAAGACGACATGGCGCGATTGGCGGTGTCGTTCAACGACATGGCCGAGAGCCTGTCGCGCCAGATCGCCCAACTCGAGGAGTTCGGTAACCTGCAGCGCCGGTTCACCTCTGACGTCAGCCACGAGTTGCGCACCCCGCTGACCACGGTGCGGATGGCCGCCGACCTGATCTACGACCACATCGACGACCTTGAGCCGGCGCTGCGCCGGTCCACCGAACTGATGGTCAGTGAACTGGACCGCTTTGAATCGCTGCTCACCGATCTGCTGGAAATCTCCCGCCACGACGCAGGTGTGGCCGAGCTGTCGGTCGAGGCGGTCGATCTGCGTTCGACGGTCAACAGCGCGTTGGGCAATGTCGGTCACCTGGCCGAAGACGCCAAGGTCCAGCTGATCGTCGACATGCCGGCCGACGACGTGATCGCCGAAGTCGACCCTCGCCGCGTCGAGCGGATTCTGCGCAACCTGATCGCCAACGCCATCGACCACGCTGAGCACAAAGCGGTGCGGATCCGGATGGCGGCCGACGAAGACACCGTTGCCGTCACTGTCCGCGACTACGGCGTCGGATTGCGGCCCGGCGAGGAGAAGTTGGTGTTCAGCCGGTTCTGGCGCTCGGACCCGTCGAGGGTGCGGCGATCCGGCGGGACCGGCCTCGGGCTGGCGATCAGCGTCGAGGACGCGCGTCTGCACCAGGGTCGGCTGGAGGCCTGGGGCGAGCCTGGCAACGGCGCCTGCTTCCGGCTCACCCTGCCGCTGGTGCGTGGGCACAAGGTCACCACCAGCCCGCTGCCGATGAAACCGATTGCCCCGGAACGCAAAGAGCGGCAGGCCCGGCCGCGGGAGCACGCCGAAAGGGGCGTGTAATGCGGCAGCTGACCGGGCTGCTGTTTGCGCTGGCCGTCGTGCTCGCGGGCTGCGCGGGTGTGCCCAGCGCGTCGGCGCCGCAGGCCATCGGCACCGTCGAGCGTCCGGCGCCGGCGAATCTGCCCAAGCCGACACCCGGCATGGATCCCGACGTGTTGCTGCGCGAATTCCTCAAAGCCACAGCCGATCCGGCCAACCGGCACCTGGCCGCACGGCAATTCCTCACCCAATCGGCGTCCAATGCGTGGGACGACGCCGGCAGCGCGCTGCTGATCGACCACGTGGTCTTCGTCGAAACCCATAGCACCGAACGGGTTTCGGTCGCCATGCGCGCAGACAAACTCGGATCCCTCTCGGATATGGGCGTGTTTGAGACCGCCGAGGGAGTACTACCGGATCCCGGTCCGATCGAGCTGGTCAAGACGCCGGGCGGGTGGCGTATCGACCGGCTGCCCAACGGGGTGTTCTTGGACTGGCAGCAATTCCAGGCCACCTACAAGCGCAACACGTTGTATTTCGCCGACCCAACCGGGAAGACGGTCGTGCCGGATCCGCGCTATGTCGCGGTGTCCGACCGTGATCAGCTCGCCACCGAACTGGTTTCCAAGCTGATCGCCGGCCCACGTCCGGAGATGGCCAAAAGCGTGCACAACATGCTCGCACCGCCGGTGCGACTGCGCGGACCGGTGACTCGCGCCGACGGCGGTAAGAGCGGTGTGGGCCGCGGCTACGGCGGGGCCCGGATCGACCTGGAATTGCTGACCGTCGCCGACCCACGCAGCCGGCAATTGCTTGCCGCGCAGATCATCTGGACGTTGGCGCGAGCCGACCTCAAAGGGCCGTATGTGATCAAAGCCGACGGCGCCGCGCTGGACGAACGGTTTGCCGACGGATGGAACACCACCGACGTGGCGGCCACCGATCCGGGTGTGGCCGAGGGCGCTGCGGCCGGTGTGCACGCGCTGGTCGGCGGGCGGGTGGTGTCGCTGGAGGGCCAGCACTCCGACCCGGTGCCGGGTGCATTCGGGCGGACGACGGATCAGACCAGCGCCGCGCTGTCGCGCAGCGGGCATCAGGTGGCCTCGGTGGTGACACTTCGGCCCGGAGCTCCGGACATGGCGTCCTCGCTGTGGATCGGCGACCTCGGCGGCGAGGCGGCCGAAGCCGCTGACGGACACACCCTGTCGCGGCCGACCTGGTCGTTGGACGACGCGGTGTGGGTGGTGGCCGACGGCAACACCGTGCTCCGGGCCATCCAGGAGACGGCCTCGGGCCAGCCGGCGCGCCTTCCGGTCGATTCGGCCGCGGTGTCCAGTCGCTTCCCCGGGGTGATCGCCGAGCTGGAACTGTCCCGGGACGGCACCCGGGCGGCGATGGTCATCAACGGGCAGGTGATCCTGGCCAGCGTCGAGCAGACCCAGGCCGGCCAATTCGCGATGACCTACCCGCGTCGTCTCGGCTTCGGGCTGGGTTCCTCGGTGGTGTCGTTGTCGTGGCGCACCGACGACGATATGGCTGTCAGCCGCAACGACGCCGAGCACCCGGTGTCCTACGTCAATATTGACGGGGTCAACTCGGACGCGCCGAGTGCCAATCTGCAGCAGCCGGTCGGGCCGATCGCGGCCAACCCGTCGGCGGTGTATGTCGCCGATCCGCGCGGAGTGATGCAGCTGTCGATGTCGGGCGCAGAAGGCCCGCAGGGCTGGCTGGACGTCCCGCCCTTCATGGCGGGCGGGGCAATCCCGGTGCTGCCCGGCTGAGGCGCATCGCCTGTCGGCCCCCGTCGTCACACTTGGGCTGTGCTGGATCTGGTTCTTCCGCTGGAATGCGGCGGCTGTGGTGCGCCGTCGACTCGCTGGTGCGCGGCCTGCGCTGACGAGTTGGCCATGAAACTCGACGCCCCGCGCGTCGTCACCCCGCGCATCGACCCGGGAGTACCGGTGTTTGCGCTCGGCCGCTACGCAGGCGCGCGCCGGCGGGCGATCGTCGCGGCGAAAGACCGCGGCCGGACGGACCTCCACACGCCTTTGGCCCACGCACTAGCGCTCGGCGTGCACCGGTTGCTGACGTGGGGTCTGCTCGACGTTCCGCTGACGATCGTGCCCGCGCCGACCCGCAGCTGGGCGGCCCGGCGCCGCGGCGGCGACCCGGTCACCCGGATCGCCGCGCTGGCCACGACGGGCAATCCCGACATCGCCGTGGTTCGTGCGCTGCGGATGAAAGCCTTGGCTCGCGACTCGGCCGGGCTGAGCAGCGCCGCCCGCGAGCGCAACATCGCCGGACGGGTGCTGCTGACCCGCCGACGTGTGCCGCCCGACGGTGAAGTCCTGCTCGTCGACGACATCGTCACCACCGGCGCGACCGCCTGCGAGTCGGTCCGCATCCTGCACATGGCGGGGGCGCGGGTATCGGCTGTGCTGGCACTAGCAGCCGCGTGAGCGTTTGTGAAGAACTCGCAACAGGTGACGCGAAACGCTGGCAGCCCACCTGTCGACGGTCTACCGTCGGGTTCAAGCACCATCGAAGCGGCGCTACTCATCGCAGAAGGCGCTGCGCCCCGTCGAAGGTAGGGGGTGAGTTCTCGACACCTTGCATCGGCGGGCGGCCACCTAAGATCGACAACCCCGTCGGCGCGTGTATCTGATAGCCAGGCGCGCCTCTGCGCGCGACGCGAGAGAAACGAGTTGTCAAGTATGTCAAGACAAACCGTAGATTCCGGACAGCTACTGGCCGAACGACCGCCTGAGGTCGATGAACACGACGAACCGGCGCCGCAAGCCGAGGCTGATGTCGTCGTCAAGGGCCGCAACGTCGAAATCCCGGACCACTTCCGCGTCTACGTCTCGCAGAAACTCGCTCGCCTGGAGCGACTCGACCGAAGCCTCTATCTGTTCGACGTCGAGCTCGATCACGAACGCAACCGTCGCCAGCGCAAGTCCTGTCAGCACGTCGAGATCACCGCTCGCGGTCGCGGGCCAGTGGTCCGTGGGGAGGCCTGCGCCGACAGTTTCTACGGTGCATTCGAGTCCGCGGTCGCCAAGTTGGAGGGCCGGCTGCGTCGTGTCAAAGATCGCCGCAAAGTCCACTACGGCGACAAGACCCCGGTCTCGCTGGCCGCTGCGACCGCTGTCCTCCCACCTGAGGCCGCGCTGGACGCCGAAGCCTCCTCTGAGCACGACGGCGGCCCCGCACTCAATGGCCATCACGAGCCCGGCCGGGTCGTGCGCACCAAGGAGCATCCGGCCAAGCCGATGTCGGTGGACGACGCGCTCTACGAGATGGAGCTGGTCGGTCATGACTTTTTCTTGTTCTACGACGAGCAGACCGAACGACCGTCGGTGGTCTACCGGCGGCACGCCTATGACTACGGTCTGATTCGGCTGGCCTGACGGTTCGGTGAGCGGCGACCCGCTGCGCGCGGCTCTATCGCGATGGCGATCGCCGCGCCGTCGGCCGCAGAACCCGCAAGTCCCCAAGTCACCTAGGATGGGTGACGCCGAAGACGTCTAATTACAGGGGACATAGCCGTGCTGTCGAAGTTACTGCGCCTTGGTGAAGGTCGCATGGTCAACCGCCTCAAGCGGGTGGCCGACTATGTCAACACCTTGTCCGCCGACATCGAGAAACTCACCGACGCCGAACTGCAGGCCAAGACCGAGGAGTTCAAGAAGCGCCACGCCGACGGGGAGAGCCTCGACGACCTGTTGCCCGAAGCGTTCGCGGTGGCCCGCGAGGCGGCCTGGCGGGTGCTCGATCAGCGCCCGTTCGACGTGCAGGTGATGGGCGCCGCGGCGCTGCACTACGGCAACGTCGCCGAGATGAAAACCGGTGAGGGTAAAACGCTGACCTCGGTGCTGCCGGCCTACCTCAACGGCATCGGCGGCCAGGGCGTGCACATCGTCACCGTCAACGACTATCTGGCCAAGCGGGACAGCGAGTGGATGGGCCGGGTGCACCGCTTCCTGGGCCTGGACGTCGGCGTGATCCTCGCGCAGATGACGCCCGACGAGCGGCGGGTGGCTTACGCCGCCGACATCACCTACGGCACCAACAACGAGTTCGGCTTCGACTACCTGCGCGACAACATGGCCCACTCGCTGGAAGACTGTGTCCAGCGCGGCCACAACTTCGCGATCGTCGACGAGGTCGACTCGATTCTGATCGACGAGGCCCGCACCCCGCTGATCATCTCCGGACCCGCCGACGGCTCGTCGAACTGGTACCCCGAGTTCGCCCGCTTGGCGCCGCTGATGGAAAAAGATGTGCACTACGAGGTGGACCTGCGCAAGCGGACCGTCGGCGTGCACGAGCTCGGCGTCGAGTTCGTCGAGGATCAGCTCGGCATCGACAACCTCTATGAGGCCGCCAACTCGCCGCTGGTCAGCTACCTCAACAACGCGCTGAAAGCCAAGGAGCTGTTCGCCCGCGACAAGGACTACATCGTGCGCGACGGCGACGTGCTCATCGTCGACGAGTTCACCGGCCGGGTGTTGATCGGGCGGCGGTACAACGAGGGTATGCATCAGGCCATCGAGGCCAAGGAGCACGTCGAGATCAAGGCCGAGAACCAGACGTTGGCCACCATCACCCTGCAGAACTACTTCCGGCTCTACGACAAGCTCGCCGGCATGACCGGTACCGCCCAAACCGAGGCCGCTGAGCTGCACGAAATCTACAAGCTCGGCGTGGTGTCCATCCCGACCAACAAGTCGATGGTCCGCACCGACCAGTCCGACCTGATCTACAAGACCGAGGAAGCCAAGTACATCGCCGTCGTCGACGATGTCAGCGAGCGCTACGAGAAGGGTCAGCCGGTGCTGATCGGTACCACCAGCGTGGAACGCTCGGAGTACCTGTCGCGCCAGTTCCAGAAGCGCCGCATCCCGCACAACGTGCTCAATGCGAAATACCACGAGCAGGAAGCCGGCATCGTCGCCGAGGCGGGCCGGCGCGGCGCCATCACGGTCGCCACCAACATGGCCGGCCGCGGCACCGACATCGTGTTGGGCGGCAACGTCGACTTTCTCACCGACCTGAGGTTGCGTGCCCGCGGCCTGGATCCGGTGGAGACCGCCGACGAGTACGAGGCGGCCTGGCACGAAGAGCTGCCGATCGTCAAAGACGAGGCCGCCGCCGAAGCCAAAGAGGTCATCGAGGCCGGCGGGCTTTACGTGCTGGGCACCGAGCGCCACGAGTCGCGCCGCATCGACAACCAGCTGCGTGGCCGCTCGGGTCGCCAGGGCGATCCGGGCGAATCGCGCTTCTACCTGTCGCTGGGCGACGAGTTGATGCGTCGCTTCAACGGCGCGGCCCTGGAGACGCTGCTGACCCGGCTCAACCTGCCCGACGACGTGCCGATCGAGGCCAAGATGGTGACCCGTGCCATCAAGAGCGCCCAGACCCAGGTCGAGCAGCAGAACTTCGAGGTCAGAAAGAACGTCCTCAAATACGACGAGGTGATGAACCAGCAGCGCAAGGTCATCTACGCCGAGCGCCGCCGCATCCTGGAAGGCGAGAACCTGCAGGGGCAGGCGCACGACATGCTCGTCGACGTGATCACCGCCTACGTCGACGGCGCCACCGCCGAGGGCTACGCCGAGGACTGGGATCTCGAAAAGCTTTGGGAGGCGCTGAAAACGCTGTATCCGGTGGGGATCGACCACAAACACCTGATCGATTCCGACGCGGTCGGGGAGCCCGGCGAGCTGACCCGCGAGGAGCTGCTCGACGCGCTGGTCGAGGACGCCGATCGCGCCTACGCCACGCGGGAGGCCGAGCTCGAAGGGCTGGCGGGCGAGGGCGCGATGCGTCAACTTGAGCGCAACGTGCTGCTGAACGTCATCGACCGCAAGTGGCGTGAGCACCTCTACGAGATGGACTACCTCAAGGAGGGCATCGGCCTGCGTGCGATGGCGCAACGCGATCCACTGGTCGAATACCAACGCGAGGGCTTCGACATGTTCAGCGGGATGCTGGAAGGCCTCAAAGAAGAGTCCGTCGGATTCTTGTTCAATGTCGCGGTCGAGGCGGTACCGGCACCGCAGGTCGGACCGGTCGCGGAGCCTGAGGACCTGGCGGAGTTCGCCGCCGCGGCGGCCGCTGCGGCCCGCGAATCGGGAACAGCGTTGCGCACCAAGGGCATTGACAACGAATCGCCCCAACTGACCTACACCGGCCCAGCCGAGGACGGCTCAGCGCAGGTGCAGGGCAACGGGGGTAAGACGCCCGCCGGTGTGTCCGGCGGGACGCGACGTGAGCGGCGCGAGGCCGCCCGCCGGCAGGGCCGGCACTCCAAGCCGAAGTCGGCGAAGCGGCGTTAGCGCCGTCAGCCGATGTGCAGCGCGACCACCTGCCACCGGCCTGGGCCAACGCCCGGAGTGACCCGTTCGATGCGGCAGGCGATGGCGTGCATGCGCCGCCCACGGCTGTAGCTGCCGAACACCTCGGCCGCGGCGAACGCGTCGTGGTCGCCCACCGTCTGCAGTCGCAGCCGGCGTAACACCGCCACCCCGTCATGGCCGCCGGTCAGTCGGTTGGCCGACAGCACCGAGTCGGCAAGCCCGGCGGCCAGTAGCCCCCGCAACTGAGCGACCGGGCGGCGGCGGTCGATGACTTCCAGGACTCGGCGCAGTGCGGCGTCGGCAAAGCTTGCCGCTTGCCGCATCGGCGCCGACATGGCCGGCGCCGGGAGTGGTGCACGTTGACTTGAATGTCGTTGTGGCACATATGCGTTGCGCCGTCGCATCGCCGCCGGTGAAGGTGGCCGGCACTGCCGGACATCGCGTGCCGGGGGTTCACAGTCAACGACACGGGTGACCGCGAACGCGGCGTTGTCCGATGGGCTCGAGCTGGTCAACACTGCACTCTCCCGCGTTTCGGAGGGGCCGAAAAATTGGCCTGCTGGAGAGGGGCAGACGACTGTGTGACGATCATCGCACAATCGCGGTGTCGGTGTACCCGCGCTGCGGCGCGGGCGCGTGGACCGTTACCGTGTCCGGCAGATTGGTCGGTGAACCAAGTGGCCGGGAATGTGAAGGGGAGAGGCGACGTGACGCGGTTGTCCACTTCGGACGCGTCCTTCTACCAGCTGGAGAACACCGCCACCCCGCTGTACGTGGGCTCGCTGTCGATCCTGCGCCAGCCACGCGCCGGGTTGAGCTACGAGACGTTGCTGGCCACCGTCGAGCAGCGATTGCCACAGGTGCCGCGGTACCGGCAGAAGGTCCGCGAAGTGACGATGCGGCTGGCCAGGCCGGTCTGGATCGACGACCGCGACTTCGACATCACTTACCACGTCCGGCGCTCCGCGCTGCCGTCGCCGGGCAGCGACGAGCAACTGCACGAGCTGATCGGCCGGCTGGCCGCACGGCCGCTCGACAAGTCGCGGCCGCTCTGGGAGATGTACTTGGTGGAAGGCCTGGCCAAAAATCGCCTGGCCCTGTACACCAAGTCGCACCAGGCGCTGATCAACGGCATGGGCGCGGCGGAGATCGGTCACGTGATCGCCGATCGGAACCGTCGTCCGGCGCCGTTGAGCGAGGACATCTGGGTGCCGGCCCGCGAACCCGGCGCGGCGCGGCTGCTGTTGGGCGCGGTCGGTGACTGGGCCACCCGCCCGCAGGCGCAGCTGAATGCCGTCCGCAGCGGAGTGACCGAGCTGGTGACCAACTCCAGCCAGTTGGTGGACGTCGGCCGACGGGTGTTCGACGTCGCCCGCACGTTGGCGCGCGGCAACGCCCCCAGCAGCCCGCTGAACACCACGGTGTCGCGCAACCGGCGCTTCACGGTCGCTCGCGGCCAACTTGACGACTACCGCACCATTCGGTCGCGCTACAACTGCGACGTCAACGATGTGGTGCTGGCGGTGATCACCGGCGCGCTGCGCAACTGGCTGTTGTCCCGCGGTGAGGCGGCCGCGCCGACCTCAACAGTGCGAGCGATGGCGCCATTGCCGGTCTATGTCGACGAGAGGTTCGACTCGTCGAGCCGGGGGCAGGCGATCAGTCAGGTAGCGCCGTTCCTGGTCGATCTACCGGTTGGGGAGGGCAACGCGGTCGTGCGGCTGTCGCAGATCGCCCACGCCACCGAATCCAATCCGACGGCGGGCAGCCTGGTCGATGCCCGCACCATCCTCACGCTGTCGGGCTTTGCGCCACCGACCTTGCACGCCATGGGTATTCGGGTCGCCACTACCTTGTCACCGCGCTTGTTCAACCTGTTGATCACCAATGCGCCGGGCGCCCAGTCGCAGATGTATATCGCGGGTGCGAAGTTGTTGGAAAGCTATGCGGTGCCGCCGCTGCTGAACAACCAGGTACTGGCCATCGGCGTCACCTCTTACAACGGCATGTTGTATTACGGCATCAACGCCGATCGCGACGCGATGAGCGATGTCGACGTGCTGCCGGTGCTGCTGGCCGAATCGCTCGATGAACTGTTGGAAGCCGCGCAGTAGAACGGCTCTTCGCCGAGCAGAGAACCGCCTTTGGGACTTAGCATCTGTTATGAGCAAAGCATCGGCCGGCAACGGATTGGCCGAAGACAAAGGTCAGGGCAAAGGCAAGCCGCCGAAATCCAAGATTCCGAATGACGTTTACGAGGCCGAATTATTCAGGCTGCAAACGGAATTCGTGAAGCTGCAAGAGTGGGTGCGATTTTCCGGTGCCCGCCTCGTGGTGATCTTCGAAGGCCGTGACGGGGCGGGCAAGGGCGGCACGATCAAAAGGATTACCGAATATCTCAACCCGCGCGTCGCGCGGATCGCCGCGTTGCCCACCCCGACTGATCGGGAACGCGGGGAGTGGTACTACCAGCGCTATATCGCGCATCTGCCCACCAAAGGGGAGATCGTGCTGTTCGACCGGTCGTGGTACAACCGCGCCGGCGTGGAGAAGGTGATGGGATTCTGTACGCCCCAGGAACATGCACTATTCCTGCGCCAGACGCCGGCCTTCGAGCAGATGCTGATCGACGAAGGGATTCTGCTACGGAAGTACTGGTTTTCGGTATCCGACAAAGAACAGCTGCGCCGGTTCAGGGGGAGGCTCACCGACCCCGTGCGGCAGTGGAAACTCAGCCCCATGGATCTGCAATCGCTGAACCGGTGGGACGACTACTCACGCGCCAAAGACGAGATGATGGTCCACACCGACACCCCGTCCAGTCCGTGGTACGTCGTAGAGTCCGACGTCAAGAAGCACTCTCGGCTCAATATGATGTCGCACCTGCTGTCGACTATCGACTACCACGACGTGCCGAGACCTGAAGTCGAGCTACCCAAGCGGCCAATAGTCGCCAGCAATTACCAGCGACCGCCGCGCGAGCTGTCGACATATGTGGACGACCATGTGGCAACGTTGACCGGTGACCGCGAATGACCGCTTTCCTGATTCAGATGGTTCGTAATGCAGATCTACATCCCGGTGACCCTGGCCATGCTGCAACAACTCGTCGCCGACGGTTCGCTGTGGCCGGTGAACGGCACCGCCTTTGCGGTGACGCCCAGGCTGCGGGAGGCCTACGCCGAGGGTGACGACGAGGAGCTCGCCGACGTCGCCCTGCGTGAGGCATCGCTGGCGTCGCTGCGGCTACTTTCCGGCGCTGCGGACGTTCCCAGGCAGCCCGGCGACGCGTCGCCTCCACGACGGGCGGTGCTGGTCGTGGACGTCGGTGACGTGACGTTGCGCCCGGATCTCGATGACGCCGTCGTGCGGATCGGTTCACCGGTGACCACCGACGACGTAGTGGCCGCATTCGTCGACAACGCCGCCGCGGAGGCACACGTCCAAGCGGCGATCGCGGCCATCGACGCGGCCGACCTCGGCGACGAGGACGCCGAGCTGACCGTCGGCGACGCACAGGACCACGACCTGGCCTGGTACGCCACCCAAGAGCTCCCGTTCCTGCTCGAACTGCTCTAGCCTGCCCAGCACTGGCTACGGGACCGTAAGTTACGGTACCGTAGGTTAGTCGAGGGAGCAGGAGCTGCGGGACATGGACAGGAAAATCGCAAGGGTCACCGCCGACGTCGTCGAAACCAGGCCCATTACGCTGGCCGGAGTGGACACGCACCCGGGCTGGCACGCCCTGCGCACCCTCGCCCAGCGCATCACCACGCCGCTGTTGCCCGACGACTACCTGCGATTGGCCAACCCGCTGTGGTCGGCGCGGGAATTGCGGGGTCGCGTCGTGCAGGTCAGGCGAGAGACGCACGACTCCGCGACGCTGGTCATCAAGCCGGGCTGGGGTTTCGGCTTCGACTACCAAGCAGGTCAGTACATCGGCATCGGGCTCCTGGTCGACGGTCGCTGGCGGTGGCGCTCGTATTCGTTGACGTCCAGCCCGCGCAAGGGCGCTCGCACGGTGACTATCACCGTGAAGGCGATGCCCGAAGGCTTTCTGTCCGCCCACCTGGTGGCCGGGGTGCAGCCCGGGACGATCGTGCGGCTGGCCGCGCCGCAGGGCAATTTCGTGCTGCCAGACCCGCCGCCGCCGACCGTGTTGTTCGTCACCGCCGGGTCCGGCATCACCCCGGTCATGTCGATGCTGCGCACGCTGGTGCGGCGCGATCAGATCACCGACGTAATCCATCTGCATTCGGCGCCCACCGCGGCCGACGTGATGTTCGGCACCGAAGTCGAGCAACTGGCCGCCGATCATCCGGGCTACCGGCTGCTGCTGCGCACCACGCGCAGCCAGGGCCGGCTGGATTTCAGCGAGCTCGACATCGAGGTGTCCGATTGGCGGACGCGTCAGACCTGGGCGTGCGGACCCGAGACCATGCTCAAGGCGGCCGAACGTGCATGGTCGGAGGCCGGCGTCCCTGAGCGGTTGCACCTCGAGCGCTTCGCGGTCTCGCGGGCGGCACCGGCCGGAGCCGGTGGCACGGTCACCTTCGCCAAGAGCGGAAAAAGCGTTGCGGCCGACGCCGCGACATCGCTGATGGAAGCCGGTGAGCACGTCGGCGTGCAGATGCCGTTCGGCTGCCGGATGGGTATCTGCCAGTCTTGCGTGTTGAGCCTGGTGGAAGGCCATGTGCGCGACCTGCGAACGGGCGCGGAGCACGAGCCGGGGACGCGAGTGCAGACCTGCATTTCGGCCGCATCAGGCGATTGCGTACTCGACGTCTAAAGGTTACCCACAGGTAACCTACGCTTTCGTAGGTTACGATAGCGTAGGTCAGGAACTGCAGTCTGCAGGAAGGCAATCTGATGGCGATCACCGACTTGGATGTATTCACCCATCTGACGGACGCCGACATCGAAAACCTGGGCGTTGAGCTGGATGCCATCCGCCAGGAGATCGAAGACTCCCGCGGCGAGCGCGATGCCCGCTACATCCACCGCACCATCGCCGCGCAGCGTGCGCTGGAGATAGCCGGCCGGGTGCTGCTGGCGGCCAGCTCGCGCCGGTCGGCCTGGTGGGCGGGAACATTGACCCTCGGCGTGGCCAAGATCGTCGAGAACATGGAGATCGGCCACAACGTCATGCACGGCCAGTGGGACTGGATGAACGACCCCGAAATTCACTCCTCGGCGTGGGAGTGGGACATGAGCGGGTCGTCCAAACACTGGCGCTACACCCACAACTTCGTGCACCACAAGTACACCAACATCCTCGGCATGGACGACGACGTCGGCTACGGCCTGCTGCGGGTTACCCGCGACCAGCCTTGGAAGCGCTTCAACCTGTTGAATCTGTTTTACAACGCGCTGCTTGCACTCGGCTTCGAATGGGGCGTCGGCCTGCAGCACGTGGAAATCGGCAGGATCGCCAAGAAGCGCATGGACAACGACGAAGCCAGGCAGCGGGTCGAGGAGTTCCTGGCCAAGGCCGGTCGCCAGGTGGTCAAGGACTACGTTGCCTTCCCGGCGCTGACGGCGCTGTCGCCCGGTGCCAGCTACACATCGACGCTGAAGGCCAATGCGGTCGCCAACGTCATCCGCAACCTGTGGGCCAATGCGGTGATCTTCTGCGGCCATTTCCCCGATGGCGCCGAGAAATTCACCAAGACGGACATGCTCGGCGAGTCGAAGGGACACTGGTACCTGCGGCAGATGCTGGGCAGTGCCAACTTCGACGCCGGCCCGGCGCTGCGGTTCATGAGCGGAAACCTGTGCCACCAGATCGAGCATCACCTGTATCCCGATCTGCCCAGCAACCGGTATGCCGAGATATCAGTGCGCGTACGCGAGGTGTGCGACAAATACGACTTGCCTTACACCACAGGATCTTTCCTGCTGCAATACGGCAAGACCTGGCGGACCATCGCCAAGCTGTCGCTGCCGGACAAATACCTGCGTGCCACCGCCGACAATGCGCCGGAGACGCGCAGCGAGTCGATGTTCGTCGCGCTGGAACCGGATTTCGCCGGCACCGATCCATCGACCGGACGCCGCCGTGGCCTCAAGACGGCGATCGCGACTGTGCGGGGTTGGCGCCGAGGCAAGCAGGCCAAGCGATCTCGCGGAAAAGTGCAGACGCCTGGGCAGGACGACTTAGCAGCCTGACCAGCCCGTGGAGGTCGTTACCAGCCATCCGATCGTCGATGCCGTGCTGGATCGGCATCGCGACGCATTGGGCGACGACCTGCCGACCTACCGCAATCACGTCTACCGCTGCATCAACTACCACGAGCTACTGCTTGGCGCCTCGATCCCCGACTTGGCGGCACTCGCCTGGGCGGCCCACGATTTGGGCATTTGGACCGCGCGCACCTTCGACTACCTCACGCCGTCGGCCGACCTCGCTGCCCGGCATGCGGCCGAATTCGGAATCGCAGGCATCGACCGACTCCAGACGCTGATCACCGAACACCACCGGCTGCGGCGAACGGATGACCGCGTGACCGAGACGTTTCGCAAAGCCGACCTCGTCGACGTCAGCCATGGATTGCTCCGCAACACAATTGGACGGTCGGCCGTGCACGCCGTCGTCGCCGAACTGCCCTACCTCGGGTTCCATGCGTTCCTCGCCAGGGGCCTGGCCGGCTACGCCGCCCGCCACCCGTCGCGCCCGCTGCCGATGATGCGTTGGTAAGCCCAACCGGCTCAGGCTGATTCGGCGATGGCAACCAGCCGCCGCAATGTCGTCAGCTGCTCCTCGTAGCCGCCCTCCAACTTCGCCAACAGCGTCGTGATGCCGGCCGCCCGGTAGCGGCTGACCCGCTCGGCGATGGTGTCGGGCGTGCCGAGCAGATTCGTCAGGCGGCCGAGATCCAGCGGCACCGATCGGCGGGCCTCGTCGTGCTCGCCGGCTCGCCACGATTCGGCCACGGCGGCGACTTCGGTGCCGTAGCCCAGTCGGGTGAACGCGTCGTTGTAGAAGTTCTGGCCACCCGAACCCATGGCGCCGATGGTGAACGCGTACCCGTCGGCGTGGCGGCGTGCGGCCGCGTCGGCGGAGGCGTGGTCGTCGTGAAATTCGACGGCGACGGGCGCGACCAGGTCGAGCTGATCAAGGGTGCGGCCGGCCTGCTGCGCGCCGTCGCGCAACGGGCCCAGGAACACTTCGGCGGCTTCGGGAATGAACGCATTGCCCAGCCAGCCGTCGGCGGCCTCGCCGGTCAACCGCAGGTTCTGCGGACCCATCGCCGCCACGTAGACCGGGACGTGATCGGGCCGCACCAGCGGTCGCAGTGCGGCTCCGCGACTGTCCGGCAGCGGCAGGGGATAGATCTCGCCGGCATGCTCGAGCCGGTCGCCGCGGCTGACCGTCCGGATGATCTCGATGGTCTCGCGGGTGGTCTGGACCGGTTTGCGAAAGCGGACGCCGTGCCAGCCCTCCATGACCCGTGGCCCGGACGTTCCGATGCCCAGAATGAACCGGCCCGACGACAGCTCTTGCAGGCTCAGGGCCGACGTCGCCAGCATCGCAGGACTGCGCGAACCCAATTGCACGACAAAGGTTCCAAGCTGAATCGACGACGTCTTGGCGGCCAGATACGCGAGACCGGTCAGCGCGTCGTAGCCCCAGACCTCGGGAACCCACAGCGACGCGACACCGATACTCTCAGCAGCCACCGCGAACTCGACGGCGCCCGGTAAACGGGGTTCGATCATGGCGCCGACCTTCATTCCTGGCATGCTACAAGGGCCGGCACCTGCATCGGCGGGCACCGAGAAGGGCGAGCCATGCGTTACAGCGACCAACCCACAATCGAAGTGACTCAGCGTGTTCGGTGTGACGTGCCTACCGCCTGGAATCTGGTGACCGACATCGGCCTGCCGGCGCGCTGTTCATCAGAGCTGCAGGCCGTCGAGTGGATCGACGATGCCGACGCCGTCGCCGTCGGTGCGCGTTTCCGCGGTCGCAACAAGCACGAGGCCTTCGGAGATTGGGCAACGGTGTGCGAGGTCGTCGAGGTCGAGGACGAGCGCCGCTGGGTGTACAACGTCATCGGACCCGAGGGGATCAGCGCGACCTGGGCGTTCGAGGTCGAGCCGGCCAGCGACGGCGTGCTGATCCGCCAATGGGGTCGGATGGGCCCGGGACCGTCGGGGCTGACCCCGGCGATCGTCGCGCAACCGGAGAAGGAGGCCAGGATCGTCGCCCGGCGACTGGCCGAATGGCAGCAGAACATGCAGTGCAACCTGGAGTGGGTCCGCTCGCACGCCGAAGCCTGAGGCGCCGGGGCTCAGCCCTCGCGCAGCGCGGCCAGCAGACGGCGGGCAGCGGCGACGCGACTGGCGGCCGGCCCGGTCAGAGCGTCCAGCGCGCATTCGGGATCGGCCGGTGGACCCAGGTGCCCGCAGCCACGCGGGCAGTCTTTGATCGCGTCGGCCAGATCGGAGAAGGCCACCATCACGTCGTCGGGCTTGATGTGGGCCAGTCCGAACGAGCGAATCCCCGGGGTGTCGATCACCCAGCCGCTGTCATCAAACGGCAGCGCCACCGATTGCGTCGAGGTGTGCCGGCCCCTGCCGATATCGGTCACCTCGCCGACTGCTCGATGCGCTTCGGGCACAAGGCGATTCACCAACGTCGACTTGCCCACCCCGGAATGGCCCAGCAGAACTGTGATTTTGCCGGCGAGCAGGTGCGCCACAGCTTCCAACGGATCGTCACGGCCCGCGATGATCACCTCGAGATCCAGGTCGGCGAATTGCTCGGCGAACGGGGCGGCGGGCGCGAGGTCGGTCTTGGTCAGGCACAGGATCGGGAAGAGTCCGCCGGTGTAGGCCGCGATCAGCGTCCGGTCGACCAGCCCGGTGCGTGGCGGTGGATCGGCCAGCGCCACCACGATCAGCAGCTGATCGGCGTTGGCGACGACCACCCGCTCGGTGGGATCGGTGTCATCGGCGGTGCGCCGCAACACTGTTCGCCGCGGTCCACGACGGACGATGCGGGCCAAGGTATCCGGCCGACCGGAGAGATCACCGACCACGTCGACATGGTCGCCGACGACGATCGGTGTGCGGCCCAGTTCGCGAGCCCGCATCGCCGTGACCCGTTGATCGGGGGCATCACCGTCGAGCACACACCCCCACCGGCCGCGGTCGACGCTGACCACCATCGCCGGCTTCGCGTCGGCGTGCTCCGGTCGGGTTTTGGTCCGCGGCCGCGAACCTCGTCCCGAGCGGATTTTGACGTCGGACTCGTCGTAGTCGCCGGGCCTCAACCGCTGGACTCCCGGTCAAGCATCTCGGCCCACATCCGCGGGAAATTCGGCAGCGTCTTGGCGGTGGTCTCGATGTCGTCGACCTCGACACCGGCGACCCGCAGCCCGACGATCGCGCCGGCCGTTGCCATCCGGTGATCGGCGTAGGACTGCCAGGTGCCCGGCCCCAGTGGTGTCGCGGTGATCTCGAGCCCGTCCGCGGTTTCGCGGCAGTCGCCACCCAGCCGGTTGAGCTCGGTGCGCAGTGCGGCCAGGCGGTCGGTTTCGTGGCCGCGCAGGTGGGCGATGCCGGACAGCCGCGAGACTGACCCAGGGCTGGCCAGCGCCGCGAGCACCGCGACCGACGGGGTGAGCTCGCCGACGTCGCGCAGGTTGACGTCGAATCCCGGGTAGGACTGCGGCCCACGCACCTCAAGGTACGAATCAGACTGTTTGACAACGGAATTGAGTTGCCGAAGGATGCTCAAAATCGTCTCGGCGGGTTGGATGCTGGCCGCCGGCCAGCCGGTGATGCGAACTGTACCCGCGCTGACCACGGCCGCGGCGATGAACGGGACGGCATTGGACAGGTCCGGTTCGATCTGCCAGGTCCGCGGCTCGACGATGCCGGGCCGCACCAGCCAACGGTTGGGTGTCGCATCGTCGACGTCCACACCCGCTTGGCGCAGCATCGCCACCGTCATGGCGATGTGCGGCGCCGATGGCAGCGCCGGACCGCGGTGCTGCACGGTCAGGCCGTCGGTGAACGACGCGCCGGCGAGCAGGAGGCCGGAGACGAACTGCGATGACGCCGAGGCGTCGATGTCGACGGTGCCGCCGGCGACCGCTCCGGCACCGCGCACCCGGAACGGCAAGCTGTCGCCGTCGACGTCGACGCCGAGGCCGCGTAGGGCATTCAGCAGCGGCGCGATCGGCCGGCCCCGGGCTTGCTCGTCGCCGTCGAAGGTGACCAGCGCGGACCCCAACGCCGCCAGCGGCGGGACGAAACGCAACACCGTGCCCGCCAGGCCGCAGTCGACGCGGGTTTGCGGCGGCGGGGCGATCGATCCGCTGACCACGAGCTCGTCCGCCGGTCCGTCGACCCGAAGGCCCATTTCCTGTAGCGCGCCGATCATCAGATCGGTGTCGCGGCTGCGCAGCGCACCGCTGATCGTCGAGACGCCGCCGTTCGCGGTGGCCAGCGCCGAGAGCACCAGCGCCCGGTTGGTCTGCGACTTCGAGCCCGGCACCGTCACCGTCGCGCATACCGGTGTCGGCGCAGGCGGCGCAGCCCAGGTGCTCATCTGTCCATCATTGCGTGTCTGTCGGCTCTGCCACCATGGAGTCATGTGTGGACGATTCGCAGTCACGACGGATCCGGCGGCGCTGGCCGAGAAGATCCAGGCGATCAACGAGGCTCGCTCGGCTGAATCTGCGGCCGGCCCGAACTACAACGTGGCGCCCACCACGACCATCGCCACCGTGGTCCGTCGCCACGACGAACCCGACGACGAGGCCACCAGACGGGTGCGCCTGATGCGCTGGGGATTGGTTCCGCCGTGGGTGAAGGCGGGATCCGACGGCGCGCCGGAGTCCAAGGGCCCGCTGCTGATCAACGCCCGGGCTGAGAAGGTCACCAGCTCGCCGGCGTTTCGCTCGAGCGCCAAATCCAAACGATGCCTGGTGCCGATGGACGGCTACTACGAATGGCGCGCCAATCCCGACAGCGATTCCGGCAAGAAAGCCCGCAAGACGCCGTTCTATCTGCATCGCGCCGACGGCGAGCTGCTGTTCATGGCGGGCCTGTGGTCGGTATGGAGAAACCCCAAGGACGAAAAAGACACAGATCCATTGTTGAGCTGCACCATCATCACCACCGACGCGGTCGGCGAGCTCGCCGAGATCCACGACCGGATGCCGTTGATCGTGGCCGAACGCGATTGGGATCACTGGCTGGATCCCGATGCCGCGGCCGACCTCGACTTGCTGGCCACCCCGCCGAACATCGATGGCATCGACATGCGCGAGATCTCCACGCTGGTCAACAGCGTCCGCAACAACGGGCCCGAGCTGCTGGAGCCGGCCAAGCCGCAGCCGGAACAGGCCACGCTGCTCTAATTGCCGGCCGCGAACAACGGTCCGCACAACTTTGTCCGTCGGCGACGGTTCCGGGCGCGCAACTCCGGACTTAGCATGCGTGTGTGAATGCCTCGTATACATACACGTTCGATGACATCCGGAACCGTCCGGTCGCGGTGATCGGCGCGGGGACGCTGGGACGGCGTATCGCGCTGATGTTCGCCAGCCGTGGCGGAACCGTGCGGATCTTTGCCCCACGCGCCGAACAGCGGGCCTCCGCGGTCCACTACGTGACGGAGACTCTACCGAAGCTGGTGGCTGACCGAGGCTTTGGTGAAGTGGGTGGCGCGGCGGGCTCAGGTTCGCTCGAAGAGGCCCTGGATCACGCCTGGCTGGTCGTTGAATCCGTCCCGGAGAAGCTCGAGCTCAAGATTGCGGCGTGGGACCAGATCGACCAAGCGGCGCCGCAGGACACCATCTTCGCAACCAACTCGTCGTCGTACCCGTCGCGCCTGATGGCCGGAGCGGTGCGGGACAAAACCCGGTTGTGCAACGCGCACTTCTATATGCCACCCGAGGTCAATGCCCTCGACCTGATGTCGGACGGCGAGACCGATCGCGGCCTGCTCGACACCCTGCTGACCGTGCTGCCCGAGTTCGGCGTCTACCCGTTCGAGGCCCGCAAGGAGTGCACCGGTTTCATCTTCAATCGGGTGTGGGCAGCGATCAAGCGTGAGTCGCTGGCGGTGGTCGCCGAGGGGGTGGCCCGTCCGGAAGACGTCGACGGGATGTACAAGCTCAACTTGGGCGCGCCGGCCGGCCCGTTTCAGTTGATGGATCTGGTCGGCCTCGACGTCGCTCTGGACATCGAGAACCATTACGTCGACGAGTTCCCGCAGCTACCGAACGGCCCGCGGGACTTATTGCAGTCCTACGTTGATGCCGGCAAGCTCGGCATCAAGACCGGTGAGGGCTTTTACCGCTACTGAGATAGGCGAGCGCGGAGCCAGCCGCATTGGCTCCGCACATGCCGTGGGCGCCCGGGCCGGGGGGAGTGGCCGCCGAGCAGATGTACATGCCGGGAATTCCAATACGGTACGGCGACAGCGTGATTCGCGGCCCGAATGTAAGCTGACGGATGTCCTTGGCGCCGGTCATGATGTCGCCGCCGACATAGTTGGGATTGTAGGAAGCGAATTCGGTGGTGGTCCGGACGGCCGTCCCGACGATCCGATCCCGGAAGCCGGGTGCGAACCGCTCGATCTGCGCAATGATCGCCTCGGTCGCGTCGCTGCTGTATCCGTTCGGGACATGCGCGTAGCTCCACACCGGGTGGACGTTGCCGACGGAGCGTTGCGGGTCGGCCAGATACTGCTGACCGACCAGAACGAACGGCCGCTCGGGCATGCGTCCCGCGTGGATATCCCGCTCGGTGGCGGCCAGTTCGCGATAGTTACCGACCACGTGGACCGTGCCCGCCCGACGCGCGTCCGGGTTCGTCCAGGGCACGCCGCCGTCGACGGCGAAGTCGACTTTGAATGCACCCGGACCACGCCGGAACTTAGTGAAGGCGCGCGAAATTCGGCGCGGCAGACGATCGCCGAGGATGCCGGCGACCGCGCCAGGCGCCAGATCGAACATCGTGACATCTGCCGGTGGCAGCTGCGACGCAGTCTCGATCCTGATTCCCGTCTCGATCTTTCCGCCCAGGTCGGTCAGCAGCGCCACCATCGCGTTGGTGATCGACCGCGATCCGCCTTCGGCCACCACCCAGCCGTGCCGATGCCCGGCCGAGATGATGCCCATCCCGATCGCCGAGGTCATCGGGTAGTGCAGCGGCCGGAAGGCATGGGCCGCAACGCCCCCGAACAGGGCACGGCCCTCCTCGGTGCGGAACACCCTGGCGAACGTGGACGCGGGAAGCACGGTGGGTGCGCCGAATCGGGCCAGCATCAGCGGGTGGTGCGGGATCCGCAGCAGCGGGCCCATGATGTCCTCGTTGAGCGCGTCGAATCGCGACGCCGAGTAGCCGAAAGCGTGCTGCCACCGCGACCCGTCGCGGCCGAGACCGGCCGCGGTCTGCTCAACCGAGCGGTGCAGCACGCCGGCGCTGCCGCCGTCGAGTGGGTGGACACAGTCGACATCCGGCCAGCGCCACGTGAGGCCGTAGCGGTTCAGGTTGAATTTGCTGAGGAACGGTGAGCCGACGGCCATCGGATGGATCGCCGAGCAGTGGTCGTGCAAGAGGCCGGGAAGGATGGCTTCGCTGGTGCGTGCGCCTCCGCCGACCTCGTCGGCCGCTTCAAGGACAGTGACCGAAACACCTTCGGCGGCAAGGGCTATGGCGGCAGCGAGCCCGTTGGGCCCGCCGCCTACCACGATGGCGGTACTCATGCCAGCGCTCCGTGACCGTGGTCCTGGTCCTTGCGGACAGCCGGGTTGTTACCGCTGAGGGACCATTCCACGCTAGTTGGGATCGGACCGTTGGGCAGCCAGGGCTGCTCGGCCACCGCATCGGCCACCTTCCAGGTGCCCCGCTCGATCACGCCGAGTGCGGCGTCGATCAACTGGTAGTGCTGAACGCCGCTGCCGAAGGCCTCCGACTCCACCCAGGCGATGACGCACTCGCCCGGCTCAAAGCCGGCTTCGCGCTGCACGGCCTGGATCATGTCCGCATCGTGCAGGTGACCGTCGCCGAAGTTGAACCCGGTCAGGGAGTTGCAGACGAACTCGCCTTCCCGGACGGTCCTGGTGTCGATGTCGGGCAGGTGGGTCAGCAGTAGTGAGAAGAGACCGCGGCCCTGGCTGTGCATGGTGCGCCACGCGATGGTCCGCTGTGCGGTGATCTCGGCCCACTGCGGTTCGTAGCCGAATGCGATGAACTGGTCGACCTGGTTCCGTGCCGATCGGGTGACCCGGTCCAGCTTCGCCTCGGCACCCGGTGCGAAAGCCCACACCGCAGAGGCCCAGTTGCCTGCGTACTGCCGTAGCGAAGGCAGGAAGGAGACCTTGTCAGGTCGCAGGTTGCCCAGCACCGGGAACAACAGCAGCGCGGCGGCGATGACGAGAGCCAGCCAAGGAGGCGACATGTTCCACGGGGCGTATCCGGTCCAGTTCGGGAAGCCAAGGAACAGGAAGATCGTGGTGTAGGCAAAGACCACGTTCCATTCCAGCGGCACTGCGAGCGGGAACGTCGAAATAATGAACAGGTGGAAGCCGACCATCAACACCACCCCGGCCAGCGTCAGCCATTTGTTGGTGGAGAAGAACAGGATGAGCGGGGCCGCAATTTCCACCGTGGTGCCATTGACGTGTGCCATGAAGTCCGCCAGCCGCGACGGCCGCAGATTGCGCGGGAAGTCTCGGTAGTGGGCCCGCCGCACCCATTTGGGCGCGAATATTGTGTTGCTGACCATCGGCGGAATGACGTTGGCGAAGTGCTTACCGAACTTCGAGAAGCCGGCGCCGACCCACACCAGCACGATCAGCATCTTGAGCGCGATGATCATGTCTGTGAACGGCAGAACGGCGAAGAAGAACAGCGCTGGGAAGTACTGCTCGCCGCGGGCGGCCAGGAAGATGGTCTTGTCGCGCAGACCGATCAGCACCAGTAGCACCAGCGGGGCCACCAGCAGCGCGGGATTCACCAGCCCAGATATGTTGGCCGGCAATGCTTTCGATAATGAATCGCTTTGCACGCCGCGCTCCAGCAACGCAACTGCCAGGCTCACCAGCAGTGCCAGGTAGAGCCCGATGTCGAACCAGTTGCGTCGGTCGCCGCTAGTGAACGGTACCCACTTCCATGGCCGCAGCCGGATGGTTCCCGGTCGGGCCCAGAACAGGATGCCGCCGGTCATCGGCTTGAGCTTGCCGGCCAGCGGACCCCAGGAGCCGGCCACTCCAATGGCCTCCAATAGCACGGTCCACAGGATGACCTTCTGGTAGACGATCGGCTGGTTCCACCACTCAGTGACATGCCAAAAGGCGGGCAGGCGCGAGGTCGCGGTGGCGACTGTGATGCCGCCGATCGCGAAGAACACCAGCTTCGCGATGTACATGGTGTGGACCATCCGCGGTGCACCGAAGCCGTTCTCCGCCCATTCGACGGCGAGGATTCGCATCCGCTCCATCAGCGGCTTTTTTAAGAAGGTGTCCGGATCAACGTCCGGAAGATAGGGCTTGATGAATCCCATGTGTCTGCGCTCCTTCTGACCTTCGTTGGTGAGAGTGTGCATAACATTAGGAATGACAGGCGCGTTTGCACAGGCGCG
>CAVXBT010000002.1:0-139865 GCA_963760095.1 uncultured Actinomycetota bacterium
CGAGCGGGTCATGCAGGTGCTGTCCCGGCGTACCAAGAACAACCCGGTGCTGATCGGTGAGCCCGGCGTCGGCAAGACCGCGGTCGTGGAGGGCCTCGCGCAGGCCATCGTGCACGGCGAGGTCCCCGAGACGCTGAAGGACAAGCAGCTCTACACCCTTGACCTGGGTTCACTGGTGGCCGGCAGCCGCTACCGCGGTGACTTCGAGGAACGCCTCAAGAAGGTGCTCAAGGAGATCAACACCCGCGGCGACATCATCCTGTTCATCGATGAGCTGCACACGCTGGTCGGTGCGGGCGCCGCCGAGGGTGCGATCGACGCGGCGTCCATCCTGAAGCCGAAGCTTGCCCGCGGCGAACTGCAGACCATCGGTGCCACCACTCTCGACGAGTACCGCAAGTACATCGAGAAGGACGCCGCTCTGGAGCGCCGGTTCCAGCCGGTGCAGGTGGGCGAGCCCACGGTGGAACACACCATCGAGATCCTCAAGGGTCTGCGCGACCGCTACGAGGCACACCACCGGGTGTCCATCACCGATTCCGCGATCGTGGCCGCGGCCACCCTGGCCGACCGCTACATCAACGACCGGTTCCTGCCGGATAAGGCGATCGACCTGATCGACGAGGCCGGCGCCCGGATGCGGATTCGCCGGATGACCGCTCCGCCAGACCTGCGCGAGTTCGACGAGAAGATCGCCGACGCCCGCCGCGAGAAGGAGTCCGCGATCGACGCGCAGGACTTCGAGAAGGCGGCCAGCCTGCGTGACCGCGAAAAGCAGTTGGTTGCTCAGCGTGCAGAGCGTGAAAAGCAATGGCGTTCAGGCGATCTCGACGTAGTTGCCGAGGTGGACGACAACGAGATCGCCGAAGTGCTGGGCAACTGGACCGGTATCCCGGTGTTCAAGCTCACCGAGGCCGAGACCACCCGGCTACTGCGCATGGAAGACGAGCTGCACAAGCGGATCATCGGCCAGGCGGATGCCGTTAAGGCGGTTTCGAAGGCCATCCGACGCACCCGTGCCGGCCTGAAGGACCCGAAGCGGCCATCCGGCTCGTTTATCTTCGCCGGTCCGTCCGGTGTCGGTAAGACCGAGTTGTCCAAGGCGCTGGCGAACTTCCTGTTCGGCGACGACGACGCGCTCATCCAGATCGACATGGGTGAGTTCCACGACCGGTTCACCGCGTCGCGGCTGTTCGGTGCCCCACCGGGATACGTCGGTTACGAGGAGGGCGGCCAGCTCACCGAGAAGGTGCGGCGCAAGCCGTTCTCGGTTGTGCTGTTCGACGAGATCGAGAAAGCGCATCAGGAGATCTACAACAGCCTGTTGCAGGTGCTTGAGGACGGGCGACTGACCGATGGTCAGGGCCGCACCGTCGACTTCAAGAACACCGTGCTGATCTTCACCTCCAACCTCGGTACCGCGGACATCTCCAAAGCCGTCGGCCTGGGCTTCACGCAGGGCGGTGGAGACAACAACTACGAGCGGATGAAGCAGAAGGTCAACGACGAGCTGAAGAAGCACTTCCGCCCTGAGTTCCTCAACCGCATCGACGACATCATCGTCTTCCACCAGCTGACCAAGGACGAGATCATCCAGATGGTCGACTTGATGGCCGCCCGCGTCGAAAAGCAGCTCAAGGCCAAAGACATGGCTCTGGAGCTCACCGACAAGGCCAAGGCGCTGCTGGCCAAGCGCGGGTTCGACCCGGTGCTCGGAGCTCGTCCGCTGCGCCGCACCATCCAGCGGGAGATCGAGGACCAACTGTCCGAGAAGATCCTGTTCGAAGAGGTCGGCCCGGGCCAGGTTGTCACCGTGGATGTGGACAACTGGGACGGCGAAGGTGCCGGAGAGGACGCGGTGTTCACCTTCACCGGGGCCCGCAAGCCGGCCGAGCCTGCGGCGGACCTGGCGAACGCCGGTGCTCACGCTGCCGGTGGCCCGCCGTCCACTGGGCAGTAAAACGACAAACAGATGGGCGGTCACCGATTCCGGTGGCCGCCCATTTGTTATGCCGCTAGCGTTGCGCGGGTAGCAACGCGAAGACCTGCTTGGCGACCTGCAACATCCAACTGCCGACGCTCGGCCCGTGGTCGCGAGGCCAGTTCAATTGGAAACTCACCACCCACGGCTGTCCGGTCCGGTCGACCGCATACCAGCTGAACGTCAGGTCACCCGGCAGGCCGCCGGCTTTCGCGCCGATGTATGGCCATTCGTGTCGATCGAGGTTGACATTCGGACTGGCCGCCAAGATCTGCTTGACGGGCGCGGCTTTTCCGACTGCGCCGACTTGCAACGCCACGTGCACTCGGCAGATATCCTCAGCGCTGCCAAACCATTCCGCGCCATATTCGGAGGCCGGCACGTGAGCGCGAAACGGATCGGGTTGATACGTGCGGGAATTGGCCTGTTGTAGCAGCTGAGCACGGCCCTGCGGCGTGGCCCGCTTCCACTGCTCGCGGACGTCCGGCCGTCCCCAGGCGATTGAAAACAACTCGTACATGGTTGGAAACGGTGTCATGGCCGCCGGATCGTGATGGCCTGTGTTGGCCAGCGCGCTGTCCACGGCTTGCGGGCCGAGTTTTCCGATCAACATGTCGGTCGCCATGTTGTCGCTGGTGGCGATCATCTTCTCGGCGGCAGTGCGCACCGTAATATTGACTCCCACAGGTAATTCCATTCCCGAACCGACGGCCTTGCCCTTGTCGGTCACGGTCAGCGGGTCGTCCCAGGACACTGTGCCGGCCTTGATGGCGTCCTCCACGGCATAGAGCACGTACAACTTGAAGATCGACGCCAACGGGAG
The DNA here is from genome assembly GCA_963760095.1 of uncultured Actinomycetota bacterium. Classification (GTDB taxonomy): domain Bacteria; phylum Actinomycetota; class Actinomycetes; order Mycobacteriales; family Mycobacteriaceae; genus Mycobacterium. The sequence goes on from CAVXBT010000002.1 coordinate 2,805, forward strand.
CGACAGTGTGGTGTTGGTACCGGCTACCCGATCACATTGCCCGTCATCGATTTTGGCCGCCTGCCACGAGTAGCGGGCGTCGGTCTTACTCAGTACGGTGTCGACGTCGCGCCACGACGAGATCGTCGGGGCTTGCGTGGTGACGTCGAACCCGTCCACCAATGTGTCGTCGGCGGTGTGTATCCGGATTTCCTGCCGCGCACCGTAGGACGTGGTCAGCTTCAGCGTGGCCGCGCCCGCTTTGATGTCGACGCCGCCGAACGTGAACGGACGGTCCCACCAGAGCTTCTCCATGGTGGTCTCGATCGGCTTGACGAGTTTCGCCGTGGCCAGGGTCGCGACTCCGATCGGGCCGATGGGCCAGTCGGAGTTCAGCATGTCCAGGGTCTGCTGAGCTCGCAGACCAGGCGGAGTTCTGATGTCGATCCCCCGAGCGGCGCCCGCTGCATTGGCGGACGGCGTCGGCGGTGGCGCACAACCCGGGGCCAGGACGGCGACCAACGCAGCGACGGCTGTCAATGCCGCTAGGCGGTGCAGGCCCTGGCGCGGACTACGCCTTGTGACCGGATCCGGCAACGTCTAACACAACCTCGAATTCCAGCAGCGACGCGCCAGTCGCCACCGGGTTGCTCCGCAGGCCGGCGTGCGCTTCGATCGCAGGCCCGGTCGCCCACGCCTGGAACGCCTCTTCGGATTCCCACTGAGTCACCACGAAGTAGCGGTCTTCGCCCTTGACGGGACGAAGCAACTGAAAGCCGAGGAAGCCCGGCGAGTTGTCGACCGCGTGCGCGCGATGGGCGAACCGCTTCTCCAATTCGGGGCCTGCGTCCGCGGGCACCTCGATCGCGTTGATCTTCACCACTGGCATGCCGTTAGGCTACCGTGCCGTCCGACCGCGGATGCCGGGCACGCAAGATAGCTGGATGCCCGCCGATCTGCTGACCCATCGTGGTGGACGAGGTGAGCCGGTGGTCCTGGTGCACGGCCTGATGGGCCGTGGCAGTACCTGGTCGCGTCAACTGCCGTGGCTGACCCAACTGGGCGCTGTGTACACCTACGACGCACCCTGGCACCGCGGCCGTGACATCGCCGATCCGTATCCGATCAGCACCGAACGATTCGTGGCCGATCTCGGCGATGCGCTGGCCGTGCTGGACACGCCTGTCCGGTTGGTCGGGCACTCCATGGGCGCGTTGCACTCCTGGTGTCTGGCGGCCGAGCGCCCCGAACTCGTCTCGGCGCTTGTGGTCGAGGACATGGCACCGGACTTCCGCGGCCGCACCACCGGCCCGTGGGAGCCCTGGCTGCACAGCCTCCCGATCGAATTCGACTCCGCCGAGCAGGTATTCGCAGAATTCGGGCAAATCGCCGGCCAGTATTTCCTGGAGGCTTTCGACCGGACCGCAACCGGGTGGCGACTGCATGGTCACACGTCTCGATGGATCGAGATCGCGGCCGAATGGGGCACTCGCGACTACTGGACGCAATGGCGCGCGGTGCGCGCACCTGTACTGCTCATCGAAGCGGGCAACTCGGTAGCACCTGCGGGTCAGATGCGCTCGATGAACCAAACCGGCTATCGGACAACCTATTTACATGTTGCCGAGGCCGGGCACCTGGTTCACGACGAGGCGCCGCAGGTGTATCGACAGGCGGTGGAGTCGTTTCTCGCTGTGCCCTAACCCTCTTCGCCGATCAAGGCGAATCGCCCGTCGCCCGTCGTCGTCACCAGGCCATCGGCCAGCAGCGAGTTCAGCGCTCGGTCACGCTGCTCGGTGTCGGTCAGCCACGCGACGTCCAGTTGGGCGCGGGTGACCGGAATTTCGCTGGCGCGCAGCACATCCAGCAGCCGGCCGCGAGCCTGGCGGTCGGTTCCGGCGTAGCCCTGCGGTCGGCGCGCCGGACCCTGCGACGGGGGGAAGCCGGCCTGTCGCCATTGACACGCGCTGAGCGGACACAGCCCACAGCGCGGTGTCCGCGCCGTGCAGACGGTGGCGCCCAGTTCCATCAGCGCCGCTGAAAACCGATGCGCTGACGAATCATTGGGTAGCAACGCGGCGACATCGGCGTGGTCACGGGTGGTGGACGCCGCAGCGGCATCGGCACGGCCGTGCACGACGCGGGCCACCACCCGGCGCACATTGGTGTCTACCACCGGCACCGACTGTTGGTAGGCGAAGCACGCCACCGCGCGGGCGGTGTAGCTGCCGACCCCGGGCAACGTCAGTAAGACCTCCACGTCGTCGGGGACCACGCCACCGTGATCGCGGGCGATCACGGTGGCGCACTCGTGCAGGCGTTTGGCCCGCCGCGGATAGCCCAGCTTTCCCCAGGCGCGCACGATGTCTGCGGGGCTGGCTGCTGCCGTCGCCGACGGCGTCGGCCACCGCGCAACCCAGTCGAGCCAGATCGGCACCACCCGTGACACGGGCGTCTGCTGCAGCATGAATTCGCTCACCAAGATTTGCCACGGCGTCACGTCGGGATTCCGCCAGGGTAGGTCGCGTCGGGACCGGTCGTACCAGCCGAGAAGTTCACTCACAGTTGGGGAGGGCTTCACGGCTGCCTGCGGCACAATGAACGCCATGCCCAACAGCGGTCCAGTAGCAGCGTGGAAAGCACTCAAAGAGGGTAACGAGCGATTCGTCGCCGGTCAGCCCGCGCACCCAAGTCAAAGTGTCGAGCATCGGGCCAGCCTGGCCGCGGGTCAGACGCCCACTGTGGCGCTCTTCGGGTGCGGAGACAGCCGGGTGGCCGCCGAGCTGATCTTCGATCAGGGTCTGGGCGACATGTTCGTGGTCCGCACGGCCGGCCACGTGATCGACTCCGCGGTGCTTGGCTCGATCGAGTTCGCGGTAGCGGTGCTCGGTGTGCCGCTGATCGTGGTCCTCGGCCACGACAGTTGTGGTGCGGTCAAGGCGACGCTCACCGCGCTCGACGACGGTGTGCTGCCCGGCGGTTATGTGCGCGACGTGGTCGAGCGGGTGACGCCGTCGATCCTGCTGGGCCGCCGCGAAGGTCTTACCCGGGCGGACGAGTTCGAGGCGCGCCATGTGATCGAAACCGGCGCTCAGCTGCTGGCCCGCTCGACGACCATCGCCGAGAAGGTGGCCGCCGGAGAGCTCGCGATCGTCGGTGCCACCTACCACCTCGCCGAGGGGCAGGTGGTGTTGCGCCAGGTGATCGGCGACGTCGGGGAAGAACCCGGCGACGAGTCCTAGGTCGAATATCGCGGCCTGACGAGGTGCGGCGGGATCGTCGTCATCAGCTAACTGGGCGACACGCCGAGTGTGGTCGGCCGACTCGACGTGACCTGGGCTTACCGTGTGAATGTGCTGGATCTGGAACCGCGGGGGCCGTTACCGTCGGAGATCTACTGGCGACGCCGGGGATTGGCGATCGGCATTGCGGTGGTCGTCGTGGCGATCGTGGTGGCGATCATCGTCGCTGTCCTGAGCGGCAGCGCCGGGGCCAACACTTCCGCCGCGAAGAAGCCGGTAGCACAGGCCGGTCAGAACGCACCCGGGGCGGCCCCCGAGGTCAAGACGCCGGTGGAGCCGCCGGCGGGTGAGAACACCGATCAGCCGGGCGAGACGCCGACGGCCGCCGTGCAGCCGCCGCCGGTACTCAAGGAAGGCGATGACTGCCCCGACTCCACGTTGGCCGTCAAGGGCCTGACCAACGCGCCGCAGTTCGCCATCGGAGACCAGCCGAAATTCGTCATGGTCGTCACCAACATCGGACTGGTGGCCTGCAAGCGCGACGTCGGAGCCGCTGTGTTGGCCGCCTACGTCTATTCGCTGGACAACAAACGGTTGTGGTCGAACCTGGACTGTGCGCCCTCCAACGAAACCCTGGTGAAAACGTTCGGGCCGGGGGAGCAGGTGACCACCGCCGTGACCTGGACCGGCATGGGGTCGGCCCCGCACTGCCCGCTGCCGCGGCCGGCGATCGGACCCGGGACCTACAACCTCGTCGTTCAGCTGGGAAACCTGCGTTCGGCAGCGGTCCCGTTCATCCTGGCCCAGGCGCCACCTCCGGGTGCCGTGCCGCCGCCGCTGCCGCCAGGGCTGCCCGGCCCGCCGGCCTCTGGACCGCTGCCTGGTCCGCCACCCGGCCCCGGCGGCTGATCTAGCGTCAGCTGAGCGGATCGCCGATGGTCGATTCGGCCAACTGCGACAGCCCTTCTCGCACGTGGCGGGCCCAGATCTCGCCGATTCCTTCCACCGCCTCCAGGTCGCCCGCACTCGCCGCCAAAAGGCCCTGCAGCGAACCGAATTCGCGGACCAGCCGGTCGGCGTGGGCGAACTGCAGCCGCGGGATCTCCGACATCGCCCGGTAGCCGCGTGAGCTCACTGCCGAGTCTTGCGCCTCGGTCGTCGACGGGTAGCCGAAAACCTTTGCCATCGTGGTGAAATCGAGCAACTCGGTATCCGACATGGCGTCCAGCTCGCCCAGTGTGGCCGCGAGTTCGGCTTTGGACAGTGGCTCGGGGTTGGCGTGGTAGTCGCGCACGATCAGCTCGCGGGCGGCATCGTTACCCCCGAGCAGTTCGTCCAGCTGTAGCCGCAGCTGGCGTCCGTCGGTACCCAGCTCGACGACCTCGTAGTCGAGCTCCACGCCGATCCGGCGGACCAGCTCGAGCCGCTGTACCACCGTCATCACGTCGCGGAGCGACACGAAGTCCTCGATCTCCGCTCTCGACAGCTGCCTGCTGACCTCATCGAGCCTGGTTTTATATCGCTCCAGGGTGGCGATGGCCTGGTTGGCCCGCGACAGAATAGTGGCCGAGTCGGCCAGCACGTGGCGCTCGCCGCTGAGGTAGACGGTCACGATGCTCATCGAGTGGCTGACCGAGATCACCGGATAGCCGGTCTGGGCGGCGGCCCGCTCGGCCGAGCGGTGCCGGGTGCCGGACTCGTCGGTGGGTATCGACGGGTCGGGCACCAGCTGCACGTTGGCCCGCAGGATCCGGCTGCCGTCGGTGGACAGCACCACCGCGCCGTCCATCTTGCACAGCTCCCGCAGCCTGGTCGGCGCATACCGCACGTCGAGCGAGAACCCTCCGTCGCAGATCGCCTCCACGCTGTCGTCGCAGCCGAGGACTATCAGTGCACCGGTCCGGCCGCGCAGGATGCGCTCCAGGCCATCGCGCAGCGCGGTGCCCGGCGCCAGCCGCGCCACGGCCTCACGCAGGGTGGGACGCGGCGGCGCTGAGCCGTTCGGTGTTGGTTGGCCGACTGTCATCACCACTCATTCTGCTCCGTGGGCGCGGTGTCCAGTCGATGTGGTCGGGTCGGTGCCTTGCTGCGGTGCTCGGTGATATTGAGCATGTGCTCCAGTGCGGCGCCGATGTTGGGCGCCTGCAGTGCATGCAAGCCCGGCGGCACGGCGTCACAGCCTGAAGGGATCAGCGCGGTGGAGAAGCCTTGCCGGGCGGCCTCGGCCAGCCGGCGCTGCATACCGCTGACCCGGCGCAGATCACCTGCCAAACCGACTTCGCCGATTATCACCGCGGTTGCCGGTAAGGGCAGGTCGACATAAGCCGACGCCAGCGCGATCGCCACCGCCAGATCCGATGACGGGTCGGTCAGCCGCATGCCGCCCACGGTGGACAGATACACGTCGTTGACGGCGATCTTCAGACGGGCGTGCTTTTCCAGCACAGCGGCGATCATCGCCGCCCGTGCATGGTCGATTCCGCTGACGGCGCGGCGCGGTGAGCCGCCCGACGGCGTCGCCAGCAGCGCCTGGATCTCGCCGACCAATGGCCGCTTCCCGTCGAGGGTGACGGTGATGGCGGTACCCGAGACGGGCTGCGGCCGCTGATCCAGAAAGAGCCCAGACGGGTCGGCAACACCCTCAATCCCATTGTCCTGCAGCAGAAAACAGCCGACTTCCTCTGCCGCGCCGAATCGATTCTTCACGCCGCGAACCATGCGCAGCAGCGAATTGCGATCGCCTTCGAAGTGCAGCACCACGTCGACCAGATGTTCAAGCGAGCGGGGGCCGGCGATGGCCCCGTCCTTGGTGACGTGGCCGACCAGGATCAGCGGCACACCGGTGGTTTTCGCGGCGGTGGTCAGCGCGGTCGTCACCGCCCGCACCTGCGTGACACCACCGGCGACGCCGTCGGTGTCAGCGCTGGACATGGTCTGCACCGAGTCCACCACGACGAGCGTGGGCTGAACCGCCTCGATATGGCCGAGCACGGCTTGCAGGTCCGACTCGGCAGCCAGGTACAGCTCGTCATGGCTGCAGCCGGTGCGATCGGCGCGCATCCGGATCTGACCGCGCGACTCTTCGCCGGAGATGTAGAGCGCGCGCCGCCCAGTTGCAGCCCACTGGTGGGCGACCTTGAGCAACAGCGTCGACTTACCCACCCCCGGATCGCCGGCGAGCAGGGTGACCGAGCCCGGTACCACGCCGCCACCGAGCACCCGGTCGAGCTCATCGATGCCGGTGGCGCAGTGACGGGTGCCGTCAGGCTCGATGGAGCTGATCGGAATGGCAGCCGACGACGGGCCAACCGAAGCGCGAGCGCCGGCTCGGACAGCGCTGAGGACCGCTACTTCGTCGACCGAGCCCCAGGTGCCGCACTCCAGGCAACGTCCCACCCATTTGGGGGTGACATGGCGGCATTCCGAACAGCGGTACTGCGAACGTGCCTTGGCCACCCGGTAAAGGTATCCGGCTGGCCCGACAGATCAGGGGAGGTCAGGCCGGTCCGGGCGGTTCGTTTTGCCGCGGCGCTTCGGGCGCTGAAATCGGCACCGCCACACTGACACTGCCGGCCTTTTCGAAAGTGAACGTGAACTCGTAGTTCGGGCCGTTGGTGACCGGCTTGGCCAACGCGACGGTCGCCTTGACCGAATCGGCGCTCTCGACGGCGTCGGCGGCTTTCTGGTGCTGGCCGCTGCGAGGGCCGATGAACAGCACCCCGCTGGCGGGCAAAGTGGGATCGCCGGTCAGCGTCACCTTGCCGATGTCGGTGGTGACGCCGAGCAGCTTGTCGGTGATGTCCGGTGATTGATTGACCGCGACCAGCGCCAGGTCCACCGTGGCGCCCGGGCGGAGGAAGTCACCCGTCTGCAGTGCCAGAATGCGGACGTTGCGCAGCGCGACGTTGTTGACCACCGCCTGATTGCCGTCTACGGCGGATTGCTGCATGGCGGTCTGCGAAAGCTGACCGGTGCCACAGCCGGCGAGCGCGACGGTACCGATCAAGCCGCCGGCTGCCAGCGCGGCGAGCTTTGCCGAGCGACGACTCGAGCGGGATTTCGAGTCGCGGTGGTCGAAGCGATTCACTCAAAGCCTCCTGCTCGGCCGTTGAACGGCACTGCGGTCGACTATGCACAGTAGTAGGTCGGCCGGGCCGGCGGTAGCTGAGGGCTGATGAAGGGGCGAGCAGGCGGGTGGAACAGCGCCGTAACGTCTTGACCGCCTCAAACGGCGTACATCCGAAGGCCTCCGGACGACGCCGAACGGGTTCCAGATAGGTCGGTGCCTTGCACGAATTCTGCCGTCTGTCAACCCCCTTTGCACATGCCTGATGCCCCTGACCTGCACCGTTGTTCCACACGTGTTGGCGTGACGTGTTAGCATGGAGTCACGAAAGGGGCTCGAAACTGATGAATTTTGCGGTCGGAGACACCGTTGTCTATCCACACCACGGTGCTGCGTTGATCGAGGCGATTGAAACCCGAACCATCAAAGGGGAACAAAAGGAATATCTCGTCTTGAAGGTGGCGCAGGGAGACCTGACAGTTCGAGTACCCGCTGATAACGCCGAGTACGTCGGCGTTCGCGATGTGGTCGGCCAAGAAGGCCTCGACAAGGTGTTCCAGGTGCTCCGCGCACCGCACACCGAAGAGCCGACCAACTGGTCCCGCCGCTACAAGGCCAATCTGGAGAAGCTCGCCTCCGGTGACGTCAACAAGGTCGCTGAAGTCGTGCGTGATCTGTGGCGCCGTGACCAGGAGCGCGGCCTGTCCGCCGGCGAGAAGCGCATGCTGGCCAAGGCCCGGCAGATTCTGGTCGGTGAGTTGGCGTTGGCCGAGAGCACCGATGAGGCCAAGGCCGACATCATCTTGGACGAGGTTCTCGCCGCCGCTTCCTGATTTCCCCTGAGTCGCTAGGAACGGGGTTGACCGGCACGGTCGCAGTGGTCCCGGCCGCGGGGTCGGGTGAACGGCTGGCCGCCGGTGTTCCCAAGGCTTTCTTTCAGCTCGGTGGACGCACGCTGGTCGAACGTGCCGTCGACGGCCTGCTGCATTCGGGCGTCGTCGACCGCGTCATCGTGGCGGTCCCGGCCGACCGCACCGACCGGGCCAAACTGATCCTCGGCAACAGCGCGACCGTCGTCGCCGGCGGAGTCAATCGCGGTGACTCGGTCGCCCGGGCGCTCGCGGCTGTCGAGGATGCAGAAGAATCTGACTTCGTGCTGGTGCATGACGCCGCGCGGGCTCTGACACCCCCCGAGTTGGTGGTGCGTGTCGTCGAAGCACTGCGCGCCGGGCACTCGGCCGTCGTCCCCGTGCTGCCCCTTACCGACACCATCAAGGCTGTCGATGCCAGCGGCGCGGTGCTGGCGACGCCGGACCGGGCCGGGCTGCGAGCGGTGCAGACCCCGCAGGGTTTCGCCACCAAGTTGTTGTTACGGGCTTACAAGCAGGCTGGAACGGCTGATTTCACCGACGACGCGTCCCTGGTCGAGCAGTTCGGCGGTCAGGTTCAGGTGGTCGACGGTGACCCGCTGGCGTTCAAGATCACCACCCGGCTGGACCTCTTGCTGGCGCAAGCGATCGTGAACCAGTGAACGTTCGAGTCGGTCTGGGCACCGATGTGCACGTCATCGAGCACGGCAGACCATGCTGGCTGCTAGGCATGCTGTTCCCCGACGTCGACGGCTGCGCCGGGCACTCCGATGGCGACGTGGCCCTGCACGCCCTGTGCGACGCGCTGCTGTCGGCGGCCGGACTTGGCGATATCGGCGATGTGTTCGGTGTCGACGACCCGCGGTGGGCCGGTGTCAGCGGTATGACGATGCTGCGCCACGTCGCGGATCTGATCGCGCAACACGGCTACCGGGTCGGCAATGCGGCCGTCCAGGTCGTCGGGAACGGTCCCCGAATCGGACCGCGACGCGCCGAGGCGCAAACGGCACTTTCTCAGGTGCTGGGTGCGCCGGTGTCGGTCTCGGCGACCACCACCGACGGGCTGGGGTTGACCGGTCGCGGTGAGGGCCGGGCGGCGATCGCGACGGCTTTGCTGGTCGGGAACGACGAAACCCCGCGCTAGCTGCTGCACGGCCCCGCGATCTTTCGCATCTCGGTGATCGTTTCTCTTTGTCGCCGGAATCGACGCGACTGTGCCGCAGTGGTCATCGGCAACATATCCGGCCCGGTAAGCTGGCACGTCGTGACCGATCGCGCCAACCTGCGGCTACATGACACGGCCGCCGGCGCCGTGCGTGAGTTCGTCCCGCTGCGGCCTGGTCACGTCTCCATCTATTTGTGCGGCGCCACCGTGCAGGGACTGCCGCACATCGGCCATGTGCGCAGCGGCGTGGCATTCGACATCCTGCGTCGCTGGCTGACGGCGCGGGGCTGCGATGTCGCATTCGTCCGTAACGTCACCGACATCGACGACAAGATCCTCACCAAGGCCGCTGCGGCAAACCGGCCGTGGTGGGAATGGGCGGCGACTTACGAGCGGGCGTTCAGCGCCGCCTACGACGCGCTGGGGGTCTTGCCGCCGTCTGTCGAACCACGGGCCACCGGCCACATCACCCAGATGGTCGAGCTGATCGAGCGGCTGATCGAGTCGGGCAGCGCCTATAGCGGCTGCGGCGACGTCTACTTCGACGTGCTGAGCTACCCCGAATACGGCCGGCTGTCCGGGCACAAGATCGACGACGTGCATCAGGGCGAGGGCGTGGCGACCGGTAAGCGTGATCAGCGAGATTTCACGCTGTGGAAGGGCGCCAAGCCCGGTGAGCCGTCCTGGCCCACGCCGTGGGGACTCGGACGGCCCGGCTGGCATCTGGAGTGCTCGGCGATGGCCCGCACGTATCTGGGACCGGAATTCGATATTCATTGTGGGGGAATGGATTTGGTCTTCCCGCATCACGAGAACGAGATCGCTCAAAGCCGCGCGGCCGGCGACGAGTTCGCCAGGTACTGGCTGCACAACGGCTGGGTCACCATGGGCGGCGAGAAGATGAGCAAGTCGCTGGGCAACGTGTTGTCGATCCCGGCGATGTTGCAGCGGGTCCGCGCCGCTGAGCTCCGGTATTACCTGGGCAGCGCCCACTACCGCTCGATGCTGGAGTTTTCCGAGACGGCGTTGCAGGATGCGGTCAACGCCTATGTCGGCATCGAGGATTTCCTGCACCGGGTGCGCACCCGCGTCGGGGTCGTCAATCCCGGTCAATGGACGCCGCGATTCGCCGCGGCGCTCAACGACGACTTGGCGGTGCCGGTCGCGCTGGCCGAAGTGCACCACACCCGCGCCGAGGGCAACCGTGCGCTGGATGCCGGTGACCACGACGCCGCGTTGGCCCACGCAGCCGCGATCCGGACGATGATGGGCATTCTCGGCTGCGATCCGCTCGACGAGCGCTGGGAATCGCACGACGAGACGTCGGCCGCGCTGGGGGCCGTCGACGTGCTGGTGCGTTCTGAGCTGCATCGCCGCGAGCAGGCGCGCGTGCAGCGCGACTGGAAGCTGGCTGACGAGATCCGGGATCGGCTCAAAGATGCCGGTGTCGAGGTCACCGACACCACCGACGGCCCGCAGTGGTCGTTGGGAGCCCACGCCGATGGCCGGTAATTCGCAACGCCGCGGAGCGGTGCGTAAAGCGGGTAGCAAGAAGGGGCCGACGGTCGGTTCCGGTGGCCAACGGCGTCGCGGGCTGGAAGGCCGCGGCGCCACTCCGCCGGCACACCTGCGGCCCTACCATCCGGCCGCAAAGCGCAACAAGCCGCAGCCGAACCGGCCCACCAAGCGCAAGGGCGACGAGGTCGAGACCGTGCTGGGCCGCAACCCGGTGCTGGAATGTCTGCGCACCGGTGTTCCGGCTACCGCGCTCTACGTCGCGCTCGGAGCCCAGGCCGACGAGCGGTTCACCGAGTCCGTCACTCTGGCAGCCGATTCCGGCATCCCGATCCTGGAGGTGCCGCGCACTGACCTGGATCGGATGACCACCAACGGTTTGCATCAGGGCATCGCGCTACAGGTGCCGCCGTACGACTACCTGCATCCCGACGAGTTGCTCCAGGTGGCCTTGGACTCGCCGCCCGCCCTGTTGGTCGCACTGGACAATATCTCCGATCCGCGAAACCTGGGTGCGATCGTGCGTTCGGTAGCGGCATTCGGGGGCCACGGGGTGCTGATCCCGCAGCGGCGCTCCGCCTCGGTCACGGCGGTGGCGTGGCGAACCAGCGCCGGTGCGGCGGCCCGGATCCCCATCGCGCGTGCCACCAATCTCAATCGGACGCTGAAGGATTGGGCCGATCGAGGTCTGCAGCTCGTCGGACTCGATGCCGACGGCGACACCGTCGTCGATGATGTGGACGGCGCCGGCCCGATCGTGGTGGTGGTCGGCTCCGAAGGCAAGGGGTTGTCCCGGCTGGTACGACAGAACTGCGACGCGGTGGTGTCGATCCCGATGTCGGGCGTGAGCGAATCGTTGAATGCCTCGGTGGCGGCCGGTGTGGTGCTGGCTGAAATCTCCCGTCAGCGCAGGCGCTAGACTCCCAGCAACCGCACCCCGGCCCACAGCGCCAGCACCGCCGTCACCAGCGCGGCAGGCACCGTGCACAACCCGAGCCTGGTGTATTCGCCGATGCTGGCGGAGACGCCGTACTGGCGTAATATGCTGCGCCACAACAGGTTCGACAGCGATCCGACGTAGGTCAAATTGGGCCCGATGTTCACCCCGATCAACACGGCCAACACCGCCGCCGGCCCGATTGGTGCCACCAGCGGCACCAACACCAGCGTTGCGGGCAGGTTGTTGACGACATTGGCCAGCACGGCGGCCAGTATCGCGAACCCCAGCAGCGCAGCCAGCCCGGAACCGGACGGCAACAGTGCGCCCATCCGCTCGGCGACGCCGTTGCGCATAACGGCCTGCACCACGACGCCCAACGCCAGCACGAAGACCAGAAACGGCACGTTCACCGCGCGCACGATCGCCACCGCCGAGGTGCGCCGGCGGGCCAGGTTCCGGATCGCCAACACCGTGGCCCCAGCGAGCGCAGCCCACGCCGGCGCCACCCCCGCAGCCTCAGCGACCACGAAACCGACCAACGTCAGCGCGACCACCACCAACGCGAATACCGGTGTCGGCGGCGCTGCTTCGGTCTCCTGAGGATCGGATTGCACGCTGAGATCACGACGGAAGAACACCCGGAAGACGACATAGACACTGCCTATCGCGGCCAGCCAGGGCAGCGTCATCACCAGTGTGAACTTCAGGAACGACAGGTTGGAGGCGTGAAAGGCGAGCAGGTTGGTCAAGTTCGACACCGGAAGCAACAGCGATGCGGCGTTGGCCAAGTGCGCGGTGGCATAGGCATGCGGACGCACCGGTGCCCGCAGTCGCCGGACCGTGGTCAGCACCACCGGGGTCAGCAACACCACGGTGGCATCCAGGCTCAACGCCGCGGTGATGACCGAGGCGATGACGAACACCTGCCGCAGCAGGCGCCGTCCCCCGACGCGGCCGCGCGCCATCGCGGCGCCGGCGGCCTCGAAGAGGCCTTCGTCGTCGCACATTTGGGCCAGTACCAGCACGGCACCCAGGAAAGCGACGACGCGGAGCAATCGCCCGGCTTCGCCGGCCGCGTCGTGCACCGAGATCGCGCCGACGGCTATCAGCGCGACCACCGCCGGGACGGCAGCGACCGCCTCCGGCCAACCCCGCGGACGCGCAACCGCGAACGCCAGAACTGCCGCCAGCAAGAACAGAGCCAGAAATAGCGTCAAGCTCGGGCCCACGGGTCCTCGCGCTGCCATACCATCGGCATGTCCAGCGCAACGCCGTCCTGCTCGGCCAGCCCGGTCAAGATACGCAGCGAAACGTCCAAGTCATCGGCGACATAAGGCAGGGCCCGCAGCGGCTTGGACAGCGGCCGGAAGAAATCGTCCCAGTGGATCAGGACGACGCGGCGTGCACCCACCGCCCGCACCGTCTCTGCCCAGTAGTCGACGATGTAAGACTCGGGTTGCACGCCGAGCTGGCCCACGCCGAGATACACGACATCGGCTTGCCGCCCGGCCAGCGAACCCTTCACAAAGCCGGCGCTGCCCTGGATCAGCAGCCGCCGTCCCGACGACCGGTGGTGCACGAACGCCGACCAGGCTTCGCCGCATCGGTAGGCCGCTGCCTTCACCGGCTGCACCACCGGTTCGGTGATGGTCCCCGGGAATCGGTCGGGTGGGCTGTGGCGCGACTCGATCAGTGTCAAGTCGAAGGCGCCCAATCGAATTGGTTCCCCAGACTCGGCGACGGTCATGCGGTTCTCGGCAAGGCCATGGCCGCGGCCGACGTTGGCCGCGGATGCGCCGCCGACCAGTAGTGCGCCGGTGCGGTCGGCGACCAGCGCGGAGTCCAAGGCGTGGTCGAAATGCGTATGCACCGGGACGACCGCCGCGAGCCGTTTGACCTTGGCGCGTGCCAGACAGCCGTCGACTCGTGCGCGCGAGGACGACACCTTGCCCAACCCCACTCGGGCCAGACCGGGTCGGGTGAAGAAGCCGTCGGTCATCAGCATCGAAGACCCGTCGTCGATCAGCAGTGTCGATACCCCCAACCACGTCACCGTGAGCGGCGCATCGGAGTCGGCGACCGGCACGCTGAATCGATGCGAGTGCTGCGCGAGATCCGGATGCCCGGGTCTAAGCCGCATCAGCAAAACGCCTTCAGGCCAATGCCGTCAGCCTTCAGCCGGTCGCGAACCGCCGACGCGATCTGAACCGCGCCCGGGGAATCACCATGCACGCAAACCGATTCCACCTGCAACGCAAAAGTCGTTCCATCGACTGCGGTCACGTTTCCGGTGGTCACCATGGCCAGCACCCGTTCGGCGATGGCGACCGGATCATGCAGCACCGCCCCGGGTTCACGCCGTGACACCAGCTGGCCTTCCGGCCGGTAGGCCCGATCGGCGAACGCCTCGGGCACCGTGCGCAGGCCACGCCGCTGCGCCTCGTCGAAAAACACCGAGCCGGCCAAACCTAGCACCGGCAGGTCGGCATCGACCATGCGCACCGCCTCCGCGACGGCGGCCGCCTGCTCGCTATGCGTGACGATCGTGTTGTACAGCGCGCCATGGGGTTTGACGTAGGACACTGTGGAGCCGGCCGCCTGAGCCAGTCCGTGCAGCGCGCCGATCTGGTACACCACATCGGCGAGCAGATCTTCCGGCGCGACGTCGATGAAGCGTCGGCCGAAGCCGGCCAGGTCGCGATAGCTCACCTGTGCGCCGATGCGCACGCCGCGCTCGGCGGCCAGCCGGCACACCGACAACAGGCCGGCGGGGTCGCCCGCGTGGAAACCGCACGCGATGTTGGCGCTGGTGACAATGCCCAGCATGGCGTCGTCATCGCCGAGCCGCCAGATGCCGAAGCCTTCACCCAGGTCGGCGTTGAGGTCGATGGAGGCCACGGTCGTTAGCTTAGGGTGAGCCTCCGCGCGTAGCTTCGGGCCTGTGACGATTGACGGCAAAGTAGTGGCGATCACCGGCGCCAGCAGCGGGATTGGCGAGGCAACCGCGGCGCTACTCGCCGAACGTGGGGCGAGACTGGTGCTGGGGGCGCGCAGTCCCGACAGGTTGAATGCGGTGGCCGCGCGGCTGACGGCAGACGGTGGCGACGCGGTCGCCAAGGTGACCGACGTGAGCCGTCGCAGCGACCTGGCGGAGTTGGTCGCGCTGGCCACCGACACCTACGGCCGGCTCGATGTTCTGTTCAGCAATGCCGGCATCATGCCGGTCTCACCCTTTGACGAGCACCGCGTCGATGACTGGGAGGCGATGGTCGACGTCAACCTCAAAGGTGTCCTGTTCGGGATCGCGGCGGCGCTGCCGGTGTTCCGCCGCCAAGGCTCCGGGCATTTCGTCAACGCGGCCTCCACGGCCGCATTTCGGGTCACACCCGGTCAGTCGGTGTACGCGGGTACCAAGATGGCGGTGCGCGCGATATGCGAGGGGCTTCGTCAGGAAGCCGGCGAGAACCTGCGGGTGACGATTATCTCGCCCGGGATGACGGCGACGAACTTCGCCGAGTCGATCGCCGATCCGGTGGCTCGGGCCGAATTGGAGCAGCGCCGCGATCTGATCGCGATGGCGCCCGCCGCGGTGGCCCGGGCGATCGCCTTCGCCATCGACCAGCCACCCGAGGTCGACGTCGGCGAGATCGTCGTGCGCCCCACTGCCCAGGCGTGAGGGGCCGCGAAACCGCGCGACCAGACGCTTACCTGCGTAATGCCCGGTAGCCTCACCATCCATGAGCCCACTGCCGCGACGCCGGGCGACCCTGGCATCGTTGGCGGCTGAGCTCAAGGTGTCGCGCACCACCATCTCCAACGCGTACAACCGCCCCGATCAACTCTCGGACGCGCTGCGCGAGCGTGTGCTTGCCACGGCCAAACGCTTGGGCTATGCCGGACCTGATCCGGTGGCGCGATCGCTGCGCACCCGCAAGGCAGGTGCGGTGGGCCTGGTGATCACCGAACCGCTCACCTACTCCTTCAGCGACCCCGCAGCGCTGGATTTCGTTGCGGGACTTGCGCAATCGTGCGAAGAGCTCGGTCAGGGGCTGCTGCTCGTCGCGGTGGGCCCGAACCGCAGTGTCACCGAGGGGACGGCGTCCGTGCTTGCCGCGGGCGTGGACGGCTTCGTGGTGTACTCGGCGGCCGGAGACGATCCCTACCTCCAGGTCGTATTGCAACGACGGTTGCCGCTGGTCGTGGTCGACCAGCCCAAGAACGTGCCCGGCGCATCGCAGGTGGGTATCGATGACCGGGCGGCGATGCGCCAGATCGCCGACTACGTGCTCGGTTTGGGTCACCGGGGGCTCGGGCTGCTGACGATGCGGCTGCTACGCGATCGTCACCAGGGCCTCGTCGACTCCGAACGGCTCCGCTCGTCGACCTTCCACGTGCAGAGCGAACGCATCCACGGAGTCCGCGACGCGATGGCCGCAGCCGGCCTCGACCCGGATTCCCTGACCGTGGTGGAAAGTCACGAGCACACCCCGGAATCCGGTGGCGTCGCCGCCCAAATTGCCCTGGAGGCAAATCCGCGGATCACCGCCCTGATGTGTACCGCCGACGTGCTGGCTCTGTCGGCCATGGACTATCTGCGCGGCCACGGCAAGTACGCGCCCGGCCAGATGACCGTCACGGGCTTCGACGGTGTGCCCGAGGCCATCAGCCGCGGCCTGACCACGGTGGCGCAGCCCAGCCTGCAGAAGGGTCGCCGCGCAGGCGAGCTGTTGCACAAAGGCGACATCCACCCGACCGTCGAGGTCCTCGACACCGAGCTGATCCGCGGGCGTACCGCCGGGCCCCCGGCCTAGGGGGTCGGCTCGACCCCGAAATCACACCGTGGCGGTGTCGCCGTTGCCGATCAGCAGCCGGACCGCCAGATCCAGTCGCTTGCTGACGTCGGTGGCCGACGCTCGCCTGGTGAGCCAGGCCAGCAGATTCGACAGCCACACATCCGAGATCACCCTGGCGATGTGGTACTGGTCTTCGCTAGGTTCGCCGTCACTCATCGCGCGGGCGAACATCGAGTCGATGAGCTTCTCGACGTGATCCACCTCACCGGCGGCCGACGCGTCGGCGAAGACGTAGGCACGGGTCATGGCCTCGGTGAGCAGCGGATTGCGCTGCATGGCGCGATTGAGTTTGCTGACCATGAAGTTCAGCCGCTGGTAGGGCGTTCCGCCGGTCAGTGAGGAGCGGTCGGTCTTGGCGTCGATCCGTTCGAACTCGCGGCCCAGCGCGGAAACCAGCAGATGCACCTTCGACGGGAAATACCGGTAGAGCGTGCCCACCGCGACGTCCGCGCGGTCCGCGACGGCGCGCATCTGCACTGCCTCGTAGCCACCTTTCGATGCGATGGCCATCGTCGCGTCCAAGATGCGCTTACGCCGTTCCCGCTGCGCCTCAGAGCCCAGCTCGGACTCGGCCAGTACGGCCACGTTCATCACCTCACGAGGCTGCGCAGTGGACGAACCCGAGGGTTGCCCCGGGTCGGATTGGGCTGGCCCCGAAACGGAAGGGGTCATCTGACGGACAGCTCCTTTTCTCGCGTCCTCGCTCGAAACGATACGCACGACGAGCGCGAATTTCTCACCTCCGTGCCGCCGGGACACCGGGATGTCCTGGTGCGATGGCATTCGACTTGACGGTCGATCACTGGCACTATTAGAACACGTTCTAGTGCTGCGCGGAGCGTCTCAGGCAGCACCATTCCAGTCGACCGAGGAGTTCAGGTGGCCACGACCATCACCGACGAACAGTTTGCGGCGCGGGAGTTGGTGCGTGACTGGGCGGCGGGTTCCGGCGCGACGGAAGCGGTCCGGGATATCGAGCAGGGTGAGCCGAAAGCCTGGCGGCCGGTCTATGAGGGCCTGGCTGCGCTGGGCCTGTTCGGTGTCGCGATCCCCGAGGATTGCGGCGGCGCCGGCGGCAGCATCGAGGACCTGTCCGCGATGGTCGAAGAGGCGGCCAAGGCTCTGGTGCCCGGCCCGGTGGTGACCACCGCACTCGCCACGCTGGTGGTGTCCGACCCGCAACCGCGCGCCGCTCTGGCGTCCGGGGAGCGGACTGCCGGGGTGGCGCTCGACGGTGACGTCGAGTTCGATGCGACGACGTCGCGGGCCTCGGGCACCGTGCCGTGGGCGCTGGGCGGCGTTGCCGAGGGCCTGCTGGTGGTGCCGGCCGGGGGGAAGTGGCTGCTGATCGACTCGGCCGCTGCCGACGGAGTGGTCGTTGAGCCCCTGCGGGCCACCGACTTTTCCCGGCCGCTGGCGCGGGTGGTGCTGACCTCGGCGCCGGCCGCCGTGCTGGAGACCGACGCGGACCAGATGGAGAATCTGGCCGCCACGTTGCTGTCCGCCGAAGCAGCGGGGATCACCCGTTGGGCGCTGGACACCGCCGTCGCCTATGCCAAGGTGCGCCAGCAGTTCGGTAAGCCGATCGGTAGCTTCCAGGCGATCAAACACCTGTGCGCCGAGATGTTGTGTCGCGCCGAGCAGGTGGCGGTGGCCGCCGCCGATGCTGCCCGCGCCGCGGTCGACGGTGATCAACGCCAGCTGTCCATTGCCGCGGCCATCGCCGCGGGCATCGGGATCGAGGCCGCCAAAGCCAACGCCAAGGACTGCATTCAGGTGCTCGGCGGGATCGGTATCACGTGGGAGCACGACGCACACCTGTATCTGCGTCGGGCTTACGGAATCGGGCAGTTTCTCGGCGGGCCCGCGCGCTGGCTGCGCCGAACCGCCGAGCTGACCCAGGCCGGCGTCCGTCGCAACCTCAGCATCGACCTCAGCGACGTTGCCGACCTGCGACCCGAGATCGCCGACGCGGTCGCCGGGGTCGCCGCCCTGCCCGGCGACAAGCGCCAGGCGGGGCTGGCCGAGGCCGGCCTGCAGGCGCCGCACTGGCCTGCGCCGTACGGCCGCGGCGCCGGACCGGCCGAGCAGTTGCTGATCGATCAGGAGCTGGCGTCGGCGGATGTGGCGCGCCCCGACCTGGTGATCGGCTGGTGGGCGGCGCCGACCATCCTCGAGCATGGCACCCCTGAGCAGGTGGAGCGTTTCGTGCCGGGCACTTTGAGCGGCGAGATCTTCTGGTGCCAAATGTTTTCCGAGCCAGAGGCCGGTTCGGATTTGGCGTCGCTGCGGACCAAGGCGGTTCGTGTCGACGGCGGCTGGGAGTTGACCGGTCAGAAGGTGTGGACGTCGTCGGCGCACAAAGCGCAGTGGGGTGTATGCCTGGCCCGCACCGACCCGGACGCCCCCAAACACAAAGGCATCACGTACTTCCTGATCGATATGAGTTCACCCGGCATCCTGATCCGGCCACTGCGCGAAATCACCGGTGATGCGTTGTTCAACGAGGTCTTTCTGGACGGCGTGTTCGTCCCGGACGAGATGGTCGTCGGCACGGTGAACGACGGCTGGCGACTGGCCCGCACCACGCTGGCCAACGAGCGGATCGCGATGGCCGGCGGCACCGCTCTGGGCAATCCGATGGAAGAGCTGCTCGCGTCGGTCGCCAAACTGGATATCGATGTCGCGCAACAGGATCGGCTGGCACAGTTGATCATCACCACGCAGGTGGGCTCACTGCTCGACCAGCGCATCGCCCAGCTTGCCGTGGGCGGCAAGGATCCCGGCGCCCAATCCAGTGTGCGCAAACTCATCGGGGTGCGTTACCGGCAGGCGCTGGCCGAATTCCGGATGGATCTGGCCGACGGGTCGGGCGTCGTCGAGGACAACAAGGTCGTGCACGACTTCCTCAACACCCGTTGCCTGACGATCGCCGGCGGCACCGAACAAATCCTGCTGACGGTGGCCGGCGAGCGACTCCTCGGCCTGCCGCGCTGATCGCGGGTCGTGATCCTCAGAACGCGGGCACACCGTCGCGGTGTGGGTGCAGTGCGCCGAGCGGCGACGTGAGTGGCAGGTGCAGTGCATCGACGATCCCCGCAGGCGCCTCGCACACCCACGGGATCGCGTTGACTGCCCGCATCCCGGTGGCGAGCAGACCGTGGTCGCTGGCGCTTTCACCGTCGCGGTAACCGACTTCGAATTCTCCGTCGAAGGACGGTTCGCCATCGATGATGACGCGCCAGATGCCGTCGGTGCCGCCGGTGCGGCCCGTCGGCCATTGCGGCGCCAGGTCGTCGGCCATCCGGTCGACGTGTTCGATGGTGATGACGTCTTGTCCATCCACGATGCCGATGCAACGTGCGTAGGTTGCACCTACCGTTCCGGCTTCGATGACGCCGCAGGCGGTGTCTAGTTGCCTTGGGGTGGGCAGGAACTCGCAGGTCTCGCGCAACTCGTCGAGTTCGACGCCCAGCGCGTCGGCCACCATGGTGACCGCGGCACCCCACCCCCACTTGAGCACCCCGGGGCGCTTTAGACCCCCCTGGTAGTCCAGCGGTTGGCCGAAGCCGAACAATTCGCGGACGTCGAATTGCACCGGGTACTGCGAGTAGTTGGTGATCTCGATGCCGCGCACCGAATACACCCGGTGCGACATGGACAGCAGGGCGATCGGGAACAGGTCGCATCCGAAGCCCGGCTCGATGCCGGACGAGTAGATCGAGCTGTTGCCAGCGCGGCAGGCTTCGCGGATGGGCTCGAGGTAACGCTCCGAGAGTGACCCCTTTTCGTAGACCAGGCCGGGCAGCGACGTCGTGACGATGTTCTTGCCCGCGGCCAGGATCCGGCAGAAGTCGGCTAGCGCCTCCTTGGGCCGAGGGCCCGCGGGGGCGGCGTACATGATGCAGTCGGCGTCCCCACCGAGCAGGGCGTCGACGTCGCGGGTGGCGGTGACGCCGACGGGCTCGATACCAGCGAGGGTGCCCACGTCCTGACCGTCCTTTGCGGCCGAGTGAACCCATGCGCCGACGAGTTCGAGGTTGGGGCGGTCGGCCGCTGTGCGGATGGCATAACGCCCGACGCCGCCGGTTGCCCAGACCACGACCTTGTATGTCTTGCCCGTTGTCGACCTCACGGCGAATTCCTTTCCGGAAGACACTGACTCGGCCAAACGATAACAAGTGTAATGTTTTTACGTGGCCGAATACACGAACGAACCGAGCCGAGCAACCGGCGTTCATCACGTGGTGTTTGCGGTGACCCACGAGCAGCTCACCGAGACCGCGCAGTTCTTCTCGGAGTTGGGCTTTCGATTCCAGACCATCGAGCTCGCAGACGTGGGCCTGCGGGTGCTGCTGGACTGGGACGGCGGACTTGAACTGGTGACGCCGTTGTCCTCTCAAGCCGGCGGCGATAACGCAGTGGCGCAGTTCTTGCAGCGCAACGGCCCGGGCGTGTATTCGGTGGTGATCCGTGTCGGCGACGCCCACGCCGCGGAGCAGGTGGCGCACCGATACGGTGCACAGACTCAGTTCCAGCAGCACCGCGGCGGTGACGGATTCGAGCTCGACGAGATCGAGATCTCGGTGCTCGGGCTCCCGTTGACGTTCCTGTGCACTGATCTGCCGTAACCCTCGTTCAGCCGCGGCGCGATTCGACGTAGGCGGTAATCACTTCGATCAGCGCCTGGCGGTCACGGGAGGAGTCCACGGGTTCTGGCCACACCATCTGTGCGACCACCAGGCCGCGCAGGGTTGCCCAGATGAGGTTGCCGATCCGGCCGGCGTGGGGTGCGGACAGACCTTCTCCCAGGTGTCGGCCGAGGCTCGTCAGTGTGGCCATCAGGTCGGCGAGGTGGGTGTTGGCGACGGCGCCGCGAAGGCCGCGGGTCGAGATGAGAATCTCCAGGGCAGCCATCGACGTGGGGCTGGAGAACGCGTCCCAGATCGTGTCGATGACGAACTCGGTGCGCGCCCACACGCTGCCCTCGCGGACGGCCTGAGAGGGTAGCTCGTCCAGCGCGTCAAGCAGTTCGCCGAAACCCTGGTCCACGACCGCCATCAGCAGGCCGTCCAGATCGCCGAAGTGATATTGGACCACGCCCCACGTCAAACCGGCGCGGTCAGTGATGTGCCGGACGCTGGGCGGGGCAAACCCCTCGTCGAGGATGCAGCGCACCGTCTCGTCGATGACGACTGCGCGAGTGCGTTCGGCGCGGGCTTGGGCGCCGGTGGACGGCCGACGGGGTGCGGTCATGGCGTCGGAGTTACCACAGCACGCCCCGCACGTGGTCGGTCGGCCGCAGATCGTGTGCGGCAAGGATTCCGCTCGGAGCCTGGCACACGGCGTCGATGACGTTCACCGCGCGGGCGGCGGTGGCGATGACACCGCCCTGGTTGTGGTCAATGCCCGACGTGCCTACCTGTGTGTTGATCTCGATGCCGGGACTCCCCTCGACGCGGACGCGGTGCACGCCGGGATGTCCTTCAGGCGGGTAGGGCCAATTTGGCGCGGCCGCATCGGTGAGCCGGTTGACGTGTTCCATGGTGATGACCACGTCGCCGCCGCGCACGCCTTCCACCGCGAAGCGGACGGCGGCAACCATGCCGGGTTCGACCGTCATCATCGTGCAGTGGATCGGGGCGGGCGTGACCCACTTCTCGACTCGTTCCCTGACCTCATCGAGTTCGATGTCGAGATCCACAGCCAAGCTGCGCACTTGGGCACCCCACATCGACGTGAGAACACCGGGCGAGAACATCACCGGAGTGTGATCCGGCGCGGTCCCGAAACCGAAACTGACACCGGTGAATTCGGCGTCATCGTAGCTGCCGTAGTCGAAGATTTCCTGCACGGTGATTGCGGTGGCCCGGGCCGCAAGACTCAGCGCGGTGTAGACCAGGGTGTCGCCAGAGAAGCCGGGGTCAATTCCGTTGATGTACAGCGTCGTATCGCCCTCGGAACAGGCTTGCGCCAGCGGCTGCCGCAACCAATCTTCGGCCTGGTCCGGTGCCACCAGCCAGACAAACGACGTTCCAACGACATTCGTGCCCGCCCGGAGAAATCGACCGATCTCGTGTAACGCTCCGTGCGGGCGGGTCTCGGCTTGAGACGTGTAGACCACACAGTCCGGGCTCAGGGCGATCAGCGCGTCGATGTCGTCGGTGGCGAGCACTCCGGTGGGCCGGTCGAACCCGCATAGGTCTGCGGCGTCGCGTCCGATCTTGTCCTGCCCGCGTGCGTGGACGCCGACGAGTTCCAGAT
Source organism: uncultured Actinomycetota bacterium (assembly GCA_963760095.1). Lineage (GTDB taxonomy): Bacteria > Actinomycetota > Actinomycetes > Mycobacteriales > Mycobacteriaceae > Mycobacterium. The sequence continues at coordinate 25,698 of CAVXBT010000002.1, forward strand.
CGGGACGTTCGATGATGCTCCGTAGTGCGTGTACTCCGACATTGCCGGTGGAGAATTGGACGATCCGACGGGTCACTGGGCTCCTTTCAGAGCAGATCGGTAATGGTCTTCAGTCCGGCGTCGTAGAGCACGCCCGGTAGCATGCCGCCGTCGATTTCGATGGTGGTTCCGTTGATGAAATCGGCTGCGCCGGAAGCAAGGAAGACGCACGTGCGGCCGACCTCTGCGGGTTCGCCACCTCGCTTGAGCGGTAGCGCGTCGAAGTACGTCGATCCCGTCGGGTCGTCTTTGGGCAGGACGAACGAGCGGAAGTTGTCGGTGATTGTCGGTCCCAGCGCTACACAATTAACCCGGGCCGCAGGACCCCACTCTTCGGCGAGGGAACGAGTGAGGTGGTTGAGTCCCGACTTCGCCGCACCGTAGGACACCAGTGTCGGCGAGCCCGCGGGATGGCCTGCGCCACTGGAGACATTGATTATGCAGCCGGTGCCGTCCTGGTCGCGCATCTGGCGGTATACGCGGATGGCGAACCACAGCGGGCTGATGAGGTTCATCTGGACGGCGAACGCATGAAACAAGGCGGTGCGCTCGAAGGCGTCGTCGGATCGCGGCGCGCCCTGGATGCGCGATACCAGTGCGGGAATGTCCTCGGCGTGCGGCGCGGGGACTGTCCCGCCCGCGTTGTTGACGAGGATGTCGACTCGGCCGTGGCGCTCGACCACCGCGGTGACCATGGCGTCAATCGCATGGTAATCGCCTTGATCGCAGACTATTTGGTGGGAACGTTCAGCCCACCCCGGCTCCGCGTCCACGCCGGGGATGGCGTCCAGCGGTGACCGCGAGCACCCGATGACGGTGGCACCGGCTCGCAATAGTTCGTGGGCGATGCCCACCCCGACGCCCCTGCTGGTCCCGGTAACGATCGCGACCTTGTCGTCGAGCACACCCATGATCACTGCCCCTCGCCATTCGACGCTGTCGGTACAAAAGCCCGCGAGGAAAAAATTACATGTGTAATCATTATCCGACAAGAGCTCGACCCGCTTCCGGGTCACTACCACCCGCACGAAAGGGGTCGCGGCGATGAGCCGAGAACCGTTGGATCACCCAGAGCAGCTCTACAAAGTGGTGGTGTGGGCGACCGGACGCGTGGGTCGGTTGGCCATCCGTGCGGTGGCCGACCGACCGAACCTTGAATTGGTGGGCGTCTGGGTGCACTCGGAATCCAAGGACGGCCAAGATGCCGGCGCGATTGCCGGCATCGATCCATTGGGTGTGGCTGCGACCCGCGACGACGCAGCGATTCTGGCCGGCGACGCGGACTGCATCATCTACACCGGGCCGGCGACCAGTCGCCCTCGCGAGGCGATCACCGACTTCTGCCGGATTCTGGAGTCGGGCAAGAACATCGTCACCACATCTGTTCCGGGCCTGGTGTTCCCACGAGGTTCCATCAAGCAGTCGACCGTGCAGCGCATTGTCGAATCGGCGATAAAGGGTGGCAGCTCGATCTATTCATCGGGCATCGAACCGGGGTTCGGTTGCGATCTGCTGGCCGTCGCGATGGCGTCGATGTCGAACCGGATCTATTCGATCAGAGGTTTGGAGATCACCGACTACTCGCGTGACAACACCGTCTACGAAATGCGGGAGCTGTTCGGTTTCGGTCAGCCGATGGATTATCAAGGCGGAATCATGATGCCCGGCGTGATCAAGTACGGCTGGGGCGCAGCGGTCACCATGGTCGCCGAAGCACTCGGTGTACAACTGGACGAAATTCGCGAAACGTGTGAGTTCGCACCGTCACCGCGGCGACTGGAGACCCTGTCCGGCGTGATCGAACCCGGTACCGTCGCAGCAGTCTGGTTCCGCTGCGTCGGCGTGGTCGACGGCCACGAAGTGATCACGATCGAGCACGTTGACAGGATGGCAGAAGACGTGGCACCGGATTGGCCGAAGAGCCGTGCCGGCGGCATCGACGGCGTGTGGCGCGTGATGATCGAAGGCGAACCCAGCTTCGATGCCGAATTCGAAACCGGCTTTAACTCCGATGAGGACTCCACCGACCACGGCCTGCTCGCAACCGGTATGCGCGCGATCAACGCTGTCCCGTGGGTATGTCACGCGGCCCCAGGGCTGGTTGATGCACTGCACATCCCGCTAACGCCGGCGATTGGTTCGCTGCGCCCGCGTCGAGACGGAATCCCCACGATCGAAGGTCATCACGACGCCCGGATAGGAGCATAGGAGGCAAACGGTCACCGGGTGGTATTCGCCACCGAAAACGGCGCGCCCGGGGTGGCCGACTACATCATGGTCAGCGGCCGCGGTCTCGACTTCTGTCCCGCGCTAGACCATCAGCGCGGAGGGCCAAGAATGACCTGTCCGAACTTGTCCGCTCCCTCCGCCATACGTGCGGGCGAGATTTCGAAACCCTCCGGGCGCGGCGTTGCTCTGTCACGACCGGCGTAGCGGAACATACCCTCGATTCCAGCCGGCGTGTTGATCATCAGCAGGTCGGCTTTCTTGGATGTGATGCGGTAAGCGTGCGGAATGTTCTTGGGCAAGAAGACGATTCCACCTTCCGATAGCTCCAGCTCTTCGTCGTCGTACCAGACCAGCGCTGTCCCCTTGATCAGCATGAAGACTTCATCCTCACGCGTATGTTTGTGATACGGCGGTGCTTCGCCTTCCCTGACGTCAAAGCGTCCGACCATCAACTGGCCATCGGTGGCCTTGCCGTCGAGCAAGATTGCCAGCGTGCCGCCGTCGAGCCACTCCAGTTGTTGCTGCTGCTCCGGTTGCGCCAGATACGCCATGCTCATGGGTTGTCCCTTTTCGTTGGCGGCGGGAGCATCATCATGCTCCCACTGGGTCAGTCGGGCGACTTCAACGGCGCAACGTTGAGAATATCCGTGCGCGCCGGCACGCACGCGCGTCAAACTGACGAGTGTGATCTTGAAGGTGCGGGGAAACGCGGCACCGATGGGGGCTCTTGCAATCGTCGCCTGCGTAATAGCTGCCGTCGCGGCGCTGGGATTACACGTCCTGGCGTCCTGGGATTTGTATCTGACCGGGTTTCCCGACAATCACCTCACCTACTACGATAAAGCAGTCGATGCGCCCAAACGGATACTCATGTGGGCGGAGTTAGGCTTCGTCGCGCTCTTTCTGGTCCTTGCCTTTTCTCCTATCGGCCCGCGGGTGCGTGGCATTGGATTGCTCGCCGCCCTGACCGCGTTGGTCCTCGTCGTCGTGGTCCAGCTGGTCGGCGTCCCTTGGTATTTCGGAACTGATCTGGGTCTCGACAATGGAATCGGCGGCTAATCGAGGCGCGGAGCACGTAAGCTCTGGCATTACCAATGGGTACTGTGCTGATCCCGATTCCAGATCGCGATTTCGACCCGACCGAGGTCGCGGTCAGTCGGCAGGTGCTGCGCGCCAACGGTCACCGCGTGGTCTTCGCCACCGAAAGCGGCACACCCGGGGTGGCCGACGACATCATGATCACCGGCCGCGGTCTGGACCTCTGGTCGGCGCTACCGGTGTTAAGTGCGATCACGGTGGTGGGGCGGATATTGCGCGCCAACAAGGACGCCCGCCGCGCTTACCAAGACATGCTGGCATCAGCGGAATACCAGCACCCGTCGAGTTGGGCGGAAATTACTCTCGACGGCATCGACGGGTTGTTGCTGCCGGGCGGCCACCGCGCCCGCGGAATGCGCTCCTACATCGACAGCGACACACTGCATCGCACCGTCGTCGACGCCTTTGCCCGTGGAGTGATCGTCGGCGCGATCTGTCACGGTGTGCTGCTCGCCGCCCGCAGCGTGGATCCCGCAACCGGTCATTCGGTGCTCTACGGGCACCGTACGACGGCGCTGACCTGGGCGCTGGAGCGCACCGCGTGGCGGTTGAGCCGGATCACCCGATTCTGGGACCCGGACTACTACCGCACCTACAGCGAGGAACCCGGTCAGCCGTCGGGCTACATGTCTGTGCAATCCGAAGTCACCCGCGCCCTGAAAAACCCGACTGACTTCTGTGACGTCGAACGCGGGTCGCCGCACTACCGGATCAAGACCTCGGGGATGGCGCGGGATACCGCAACAGATGCACGGCCGGCGTTCGTCGTCGACGACGGCGCTTACGTGTCGGCGCGCTGGCCGGGCGACACGTACACGTTCGCAAACGTCTTGTCGCAGAAGCTCTGACGAGCGCACCGGACGGGGTTGATCGAATTAGATCTTGAAGGTATACCTCGATGACGGAGAGCAGTCCGGCTTTGATGGGCACGGCGCGTTCCTTGCCGCCTTTGCCTTTGACGAGGATGACGGCGGCCCCGTCATCGGAGGTGCGGATATCGCCGACATCGGCTTGACGGAAGCCGCTGGCGAATAGTTTCTGCGCGCGAGGACCGTTCGCTCTGGCGCGCAAAGGGTCAGGGGAGCTGTCCGGCCACGCTGCCCTACTCCAGGCACCTCGCCTGTTGCACCACCTCAGGACATGTGGGAGCGCGATACTGGCGATGTGTGGCAGGACGACCGCGACAGTTTCGGGGAACTCGCCAGCCCGCAGGATGGACTGCGGCGGGTGGCCACATTGGTGGCGCGAGGCGCGCCCCCATCGGAGGTATTCGTCGCGGTGGCTGAGGAAATGGCGGGCTGGCTGCGCGCCGGCAACGCTACGGTGGCGCGCATCGACGACGATGGGACATATGTCATCTTGGCCCAAGGCCACCCCGACACCGTGCAGGTCGAAGCGGGGCTCGGCCGGCGACTGTCTGGTGCCGGTCTGGCTGCGCGTGTGTTGCGCACCGGTCGGCCCGCCCGGATAGACAGCTACGACAACGCCCCTCGCGCGCTTGCTAAGGAGATGCGCGAGTATGGGATTTATAGCTCGGCGGGAGCGCCGCTGATCGTGAATGGCCGGGTCTGGGGGATGGCAGCGGTCGGCAACTCACAACCGGACCCGTTGCCACCGGGTATCGAGGATCGCATCGCCGAGTTCGCCGACCTTGCGGCCACCGCGATCGTCGCCGCCGCCACCCACGCCGAACTGATCGCCTCACGGGCACGGATTGTGGCTGCGTCCGACGAGGCCCGCCGCCGCATCGAGCGTGACCTGCACGACGGTGCCCAACAACGTTTGGTCACGCTCGGACTGAAGGTGCGCATGGCGATAGATCAAGTGCCAGCTGGACTCGACGGGCTCAATGCGGAGCTGTCCGATGTTGTCTCCGGTTTGACCGCTGTGTTGGAGGAGCTACGAGAAATCTCCCGCGGGATTCATCCGGCCATCCTGTCCAGCGGCGGGCTGGGCGCTGCACTGAAGGCACTGGCGCGCCGCTCTGCGGTCCCCGTGACCCTCAATGTCGGGATCGAGACAGACTTACCCGACTCGGTCGAGGTCGCCGCCTACTACGTCACGGCCGAGGCGCTTGCCAACGCCGCCAAGCACGCCCAAGCCTCCGAAGTCGCGGTGCGTGCGCGAACCGCCGACGAAAACCTTTACCTGTCGATTCGCGACGACGGAATAGGTGGAGCCGACTCCCGTAAAGGCTCCGGGATCATCGGGCTTAAAGACCGCATTGACGTGCTCGGCGGCAAGATGACTGTCAACAGTCCTGTGGGAAGCGGGACGGCGATCGACGTCACGATCCCACTTGCCATGCCGTCGCCGGAGTCTCTCGGAGGCCGTTAGCAGCAAGAAGATGGCAGTCATGAGACCGTAGTGCCGTGTGACCCGATGAATGAAGGCGTCGCCCAGTTTGTGCCAACGGTGGGCTTGCATGGCACACCGGGCACATCCCCCAGCATCCCCAACGGGTTTCTGTAGCTCCAGCGGGACGCTAGCTGCGACCGAGCCCCAGCCCGGCCGAAAGCGGATATTCCTGCAGCAAACGGTTTCTCCCTCTTCGGCCTAACCCTCTTCGTGTAGCGCCTGATCGGGATCAGACGGCGGTAGCGGCGTTGGTGATGAGTTCGAGTACCTGGGTGGGCCGGGTGGCGAACGAGGCGTGGCTTGTGTCGAGCTCGATGGTTTCGCGGGCGAAGATACGCCGAGCCATCCACCGCTGGGTCTGCGGCGGGATCATTCGGCCTTGGGCGGAGACCTGATACCAGCTCGGCTTGGTCTTCCACGCTGGCTCCCCGGTGACATCGTCCAAGCAGCGACGTGCGAGCGGCCTTTGGGTTGTTGCCATCACCAGCGACTCGGTGTCGTCGAGGTCTTGCGTAGGCCGCAGTGTCGGCCCGGCTGGTGTGAGATCGACGATTGCGCAGAAGCGGACGTGTGTCGTTGCCGCTGACACCCATGAATGCCCCCCGATAGCTGGCATCGGTCCTATCCGTCAGTAGCAGGCACCAATTGGGGTTGGCGGTAACGACAATTGATGTTCGACAGCGCGAGACTAGGATCAGTGCGCAATCACGTTGCCGTCCAGGAAATCCAACACCCCAAGCTTGCCGAGCATGCCGAGACCATAGACGGCGCAGGGTAAAAACCAGTCGTGATCCATCTGATGAAAACGGAGTACTTGCCGATCAATATCAGAAGTGATCCATGACGTGTCCGGCGATTCGGCGGAATATCGCGGACACCGACTGAGGCTTGGATGGCTTCCGAACGGGCCTGCCTCGGTCCGCGAGTCGGGTCGCGCTTTTCTGACGGATAGTGGTGCCAGTTCGCGGACTTGTTATTGGAGTCGCTCTTGCGCTGGATGGACCTTATATCGAAATGTCACCTGCTGATCGAAGTGGCCGAAGCGATGGTAGCTACTGTCGCTTGCTTTCATAGTGATTTTGACGTGCCGATCTATGTGCGCGTGGAACCTTGAACAGTCCATTCCACGGTGATAGGCCGAGCGTTCTGATCATTGCTCGCCAACATCGCCGTGGGGTGGCAGGATCACAAAATATGCGCCTGACGCCGCACGAGCAGGAGCTGTTGATGTTGTCCTACGCCGCCGAGCTGGCCCACCGACGCCGAGCCCGCGGCTTGCGCCTCAATCACCCCGAAGCCGTTGCAGTCATCAGCGACCACATCCTTGAAGGCGCGCGCGACGGTCGCACCGTCGCCGAGCTGATGGTCAGCGGTTGTAACGTGCTGGGCCGCGACGACGTGATGGAGGGAGTGCCGGAGATGCTCGACGAGGTGCAGGTGGAAGCAACGTTTCCAGACGGCACCAAGCTCGTCACTGTCCATCACCCGATCACGTGATCCCCGGCGAAATCTTTTACGGCAGCGGCGATATCGAGATCAATGCCGGTGCGCAACGTGTAGAGATGGAGATCGTCAACACGGGCGACCGTCCAGCCCAGGTCGGTAGCCACGTTCACCTTCCGCAGGCCAATGCGGCACTGTCGTTCGATCGCGCAGCGGCCCGCGGTTATCGCCTGGACATTCCGTCGGCGACCGCGGTCCGCTTCGAGCCGGGCGTTCCCCAGACCGTCCGGCTGGTTCCGCTGCGCGGGCGGCGCGAGGTGCACGGCCTGACCCTGAATCCGCCCGGACCACTGGACCGCTGATGGCACAGCTGTCGAGGGAGCACTACGCCCATCTGTACGGCCCGACTACCGGCGACCGGATCCGGCTGGCCGACTCTGACCTGCTGGTGCAGATCACCGAAGACCGCAGCGGGGGACCGGGACTGGCCGGCGACGAGGCGGTGTTCGGCGGCGGCAAAACGATGCGCGAGTCGATGGGCCAGGGACGTGCGACTCGGGCCGAGGGCGCGCCCGACACCGTCATCACCGGGGCGGTGATCATTGACTACTGGGGAATCATCAAGGCTGACATCGGGATTCGCGATGGCCGCATCGTCGCGATCGGTAAGGCCGGCAATCCCGACATCATGAACGGTGTGCATCCGGATCTGGTGGTCGGGCCGTCCACCGAAATCATAGGCGGCAACGGACGCATCGTCACCGCGGGCACCATCGACTGTCATGTGCACCTGATCTGTCCGCAGATCATCGTCGAAGCGCTTGGCGCGGGTACTACCACGATCATCGGCGGTGGCACCGGCCCCGCCGAGGGCACCAAGGCCACCACCGTGACTCCGGGCGGGTGGCACCTGGCCCGCATGCTGGAGTCGCTGGATTGCTGGCCGGTGAACATCGCGCTGCTGGGCAAAGGCAACACCGTGAGTGCCGAGGCATTGTGGGAACAGTTACGCGGCGGCGCATCGGGTTTCAAACTGCATGAGGACTGGGGGTCGACACCCGCGGCCATCAACGCCTGCTTGACCGTCGCCGACGCCGCCGGGGTGCAGGTAGCGCTGCATTCTGACACCCTCAACGAGACCGGATTCGTCGAAGACACCATCGGGGCGATCGCCGGCCGCTCGATCCACACCTATCACACCGAGGGCGCCGGCGGCGGGCACGCACCGGACATCATCACCGTCGCGGCGCAACCGAATGTGCTGCCCAGTTCCACCAGCCCCACCCGCCCGCACACCGTCAACACCCTCGACGAGCACCTCGACATGCTGATGGTCTGCCATCACCTCAACCCCCGGGTACCCCAGGATTTGGCGTTCGCCGAGAGCAGGATCCGGCCGTCCACCATCGCGGCCGAAGACCTGCTGCACGATATGGGCGCGATCTCGATGATCGGCAGCGACTCGCAGGCAATGGGCCGCGTCGGCGAGGTGGTGCTCCGCACTTGGCAGACCGCGCATGTGATGAAGCGCCGCCGCGGGGCACTCCCGGGCGATGGTGCTGCCGACAACACCAGGGTGCGCCGCTACATTGCGAAATACACCATCTGCCCTGCCGTTGCGCACGGCCTGGACCACGAGGTCGGTTCGGTGGAGGTGGGCAAGCTGGCCGACCTGGTGTTATGGGAGCCTGCGTTTTTCGGCGTTCGCCCGCATGCCGTGCTGAAAGGCGGCGCGATCGCCTGGGCGGCGATGGGCGACGCGAACGCGTCGATCCCGACCCCCCAACCGGTGCTCCCGCGCCGATGTTCGGCGCTGCCCCGGCAACTGCCGCGGCCACTTCGGTGCACTTCGTCGCGCCGCAATCCATCGATGCGCGCCTGGCAGAACAGCTTTCGGTCAACCGGCGGCTGGTGGCGGTGGGCAATGTGCGCGCCGTCAGCAAGACTGACCTGCCGCTCAACGACGCCTTACCCCGCATCGAGGTCGAACCCGACACCTTCACCGTGCGCATCGACGGTCAGGTGTGGCAGCAGCAGCCGGCAGCCGAACTTCCTATGGCGCAACGGTATTTTCTGTTCTAATGGCCTCCCTCGCGGTGCTTCTCACGCTGTCCGATTCGCGGCTGCCCACCGGTGCGCACGTCCACTCCGGTGGCCTCGAAGAGGCCGTCACCTGCGGCATGGTGAGGGATCTGGCCACCCTGGAAGCATTCCTGAAACGCAGGATTCGCACGCACGGCCTGGTCACGGCGTCGGTCGCCGCAGCGGTCCATCGGGGCGATCTCGCCCTCGACGACGCCGATGCTGAAACCGACGCGCGCACTCCGTCTCCCGCAGCCGGCGGGCGTCACGCAGCCAGGGCCGCGGGCTGGCGCGATTAGCTCGACTGGTCTGGCCGGACGGTGGCTGGGACGATCTTGGCCCGCGGCCGCATCTCGCGGTGGCCGCCGGCCGCGTCGGAGCGATGAGTGGCCTGAGCCCTGAGCACAGCGCGCTGCACATCGTGTACACCACGATGACCGGCTCGGCCACTGCTGCCCAGCGTCTGCTGGCGCTGGACCCCGCCGCCGTAGCAGCCGTCACCTTCCGGTTGTCTGAACTGTGCGACCGCACCGCCGCCGAGGCGACCGAGGGGCTGGCCGATTTGTCCGACCCGTTGCTTGACACGCTGGCGCAATGCCACGCCGAACGCGAACGGTCCCTATTCGCCTCCTGAAAGGCAAGCCATGCCAACACATTTCCATAGCCACCCGCATACACAAATCGATCGGCCCAAACGGGTCAGGCAGCCGGGGGAGCCGCTGCGCATCGGCGTCGGCGGCCCCGTCGGCTCCGGCAAGACCGCGCTAGTCGCCGCACTATGCCGACAGTTACGTGACGAGATGTCGCTGGCGGTGCTGACCAACGACATCTACACCACCGAGGACGCCGACTTCTTGCGCAAACATGCGGTGCTGCCGGATGACCGGATTGCGGCCGTGCAGACCGGCGGCTGCCCGCATACCGCGATCCGTGACGACATCACCGCGAACCTCGACGCGATCGATGACTTGATCGCCGCCCACGACGCGCTGGACCTGATATTGGTCGAGTCCGGCGGCGACAACCTCACGGCGACCTTCTCGTCGGGCTTAGTGGACGTGCAGATCTTCGTCATCGACGTTGCCGGCGGAGACAAGGTGCCGCGCAAGGGCGGACCGGGGGTGACCTACTCGGATTTGTTGGTAATCAACAAAACTGACCTGGCGCGCTGGTGGGTGCCGACCTGCAGGTGATGGCCCGCGACGCCGACGCGGTGCGCGACGGCCGCCCGAAAGTGCTGCAGTCCTTGACCAAAGACCCGGCCGCCACCGAAGTGCTGGCCTGGGTTCGCACGCAACTGGCTGCCTCCCATTGATGCGTTCTGAAGTCCTGCTGGTCGCGTCCGGCAACCGCTTACCGCGCATCCAGTACCGCGGCGGTATCCAGGCACGCTGCACCGCGCCCGACACGGTGCACCTGGTGTCAGCGGCCGCCACCCCGCTGGGCGGCGACACCATCGACATCCGAATAATCGTCGAACAGGGCGCCCGGCTGAAGCTGCGTAGCGCCGCCGCCACCTTGGCCTTGCCCGGGGCAAGCACCCTGACGTCGCACGCCCACTGGAACATCGAGGTGACCGGGAGCCTCGACGTAGATCTTGAGCCAACGGTCATAGCCGCCGCCGCTCGGCATGTGTCCAGCGTGGCCTTGTTCCTGCGCGACGACGGCAGCGTCCGCTTCCGCGAGCGCGTGCAGATCGGCAGATGCAATGAGCGCGAAGGGTTCTGGTCAGGATCGCTACAGGCCGACTGGCACGACCGTCCACTGCTGCGGCACCGGGTGGAGCTAGGCGCCGGATCACTGGCCGACGACTGCATCGCGGCGCCGCGCGCCGCAATCAACGAATTGCGCTACCCGACTGAGGCTTTTGCGGCTACGGCGTCCGCTCCTGAACCAGGATCGACCGTGCTGACATTGGCCGCTGGCGGAACGCTGAGCACGTGGCAGGCTGACCGACTGGTCGGTTAGCTGGCGACCGGCGTAGTTCCCGCTGAGCCGCGGGCCTCGGCGGCCTGTTCGGCCAACTGTTTCAGCCGCGTTCGCGCGAAAAGCCTGCTAATCGGTGATGGTCAGCTGGCCGCGCCGAGTGCTCAGGAACGTCACCGTCCACGACAGCAGCGTGGTGATCTTGGTTTTGAGCCCGATCAGGTACACCAAATGCAGCACCAGCGAGATCGGCCAGGCGATGAAGCCGCTGAACTCCAAGGGACCGATCTTGGCCACCGCGGAAAAACCGCGAGACCGTGGCCATGGATCCCTTGTCGAAATACTGGGAGGGCTCACGCTGGGTGGGGTCGGCCCCGCCGAGTTCGGCCTTGATTAGGTGGCGACGTACGTGGCGCCCCCGTGACCGACGCACGGCCCGCACCGACGACTACAGATGCCGGTATCCCGGGATTGCACGGTGAGGCAGCGACTACGAATTGGCGAGAAAAAAAAAAAAAAAAAAAAAAAAAAAAAAAAAAAAAAAAAAAAAAAAAAAAAAAAAAAAAAAAAAAAATGCTTTGGGGGCATGCCATCGCCGGCTACACATGTCCCGTCCGAGGCTGGTAGCCGACTGCGCCCTTTCCGGGGTGCGTCGTTCGGCCTAGCATCTGGATACGTGGCGAAGGTGCCGGCGCGAGCACCTGCCGCGAAGCGAGGGTGGAAGGCGGTCACGCGTCGTGAAACTGCAGCACTACATCGGTGGTCTGGAAGGACTGCCGGAGCCGCTGAGCCTCGAGCCGCTGAGCGTGGAGAAGCGGGTGTTCGTCGAAGACTGGGAGACACGGATTTTCGGTATCCACGTGGCGATGATGGGGCTCTCCAAGCACCTCGGTGCGGCGTTGGCAAGGTATCCGATCCAAGACGTGCCCACGACGTTCAACGACTATTGGACATGGGGGCACCTGCGCAGTAGTGCGGAGGCGATGGACCCTATCGACTACTTCAGGTTGCGCTACTACGAGAGGTGGCTGGGCGGCATCACGCAGTTGCTCATTGACAAGGGCTACCTCAGCGAAGAGGAACTCGCTTCCCGGACAAAGGAATTGATGGCGCACGATGCGCCGTCACGCGGTGATGCGCCACCGGCTATTGACGAGCAAATCATGCGGTATCTGCGCAACGGCGATAGCCCGCGCCGCGACGTCGCGCACCCGAGGTTCGCGCCTGGGGATCGGGTGCGGATCAGCAATGTCCCGGCCGCCGCGCACACCCGGCTGCCCGGGTGCCTGCGGGGCCGGGTCGGGACCGTGGAGAGGGTTTTCGAGGGAGACTACGTCTACTTCTAGCACACCGGTGACGGTGTCGGCGACCCGATGCCCGTCTACATCGTCGAGTTTTCGCCGCAGGAGCTGTGGGGCGCGCGCGCCGAACCCGGCCGTACGACCTTCTATGCCGAACTGTTCGAGGCCTACCTGGAGGGAATCGCATGAGCGGCCAGTTCGCCTATCCACCCGACCGCGAGGAGGCCAGCGCCGCCAAAGTCGCGGCGCTGGAATCGCTGCTGATCGAAAAGGGCGTGATCACCGGCCAGACGGTCGACAAGGTGCTGGCCTACTTCGAGTCCGAGATGACACCGCTCAACGGAAAGAAGATCGTCGTAAAGGCCTGGACCGACCCTGATTTCGGCGCCCGTGTCGTCGATGACACCCCGGCCGCGATCGCCGAACTCGACCTGCCCGAAGGGATGGCCGGCGCCGAGGGCGAGCACCTGCAGGCCGTGGCCAACCGCCCCGGTGTGCACAACCTGATCATCTGCTCGTTGTGTTCGTGCTTTCCGTGGCCGGTGCTCGGCCTGCCGCCGTACTGGTACAAGGATCCGGTCTTCCGGGCACGGGCGGCCCGCGAGCCGCGCCAAGTGCTCGCCGAGGTCGGCGTCGACCTGCCCGACGACACCGAGATCAAGGTTTGGGACAGTAGCGGCACCCACCGGTGGTTCGTGATTCCCGAACGCCCCTCCGGGACCGAAGACTTCACCGCCGAGAAGCTGATGAATTTGGTGACCACCGAGTCGATGCTGGGCGTTGCCCTGGCCGAGCCAGCGTCGTGAGACTCCACGAAACGTGCACCACCGATCAGGCGGCGCCCCGGTTTGACCACGAGTGGCAACGCCGCGCGTTCGGCCTGGCCGTCGCGCTGGCGGAATTCGGGCACTACAAATGGGATGAGTTCCAGCAGAGCCTCATCCAGACAATCAGCAGGTGGGACAACACGCCCGAGTCGCAGCGGGGCGAGTGGCACTACTACGACCATTGGGTCACCGCCCTGGAAAAGGTAATTGCCGATCACCGGCTGCTCAGCGCGCCGGTTGCCAAGGACGCCGGTGACCAGCACCGCGACGCGCCGACACAGTGGCGTGAGTTGGTAGCGGTGATGCCCCGGCAGCCTGACGATGAGCGCCCCGCGTTTGAGCCGGCGCAGGTCGTAACTGGCCTGCCGGCTGGTGTAGGGGCAGCCCAGCAGGGCGGTGACGACCCGGACCAGGGCAGGGTTGTCGAACCCGGCGATTAGGTGGGTAAATCCGACGACGGCGGCCATGACCACCATCACCCGGCTTGGCCGAGTTAGACCCGTGAGTTCAGCCGATGCGTGGCCACCTCTGATCAGATTCGGCGGCGAGTCCATCGCGGAAGTTGGTGCCAATGACATTCCAATGGGCCTGCTTGCCCTGCAGATGCAGTTCGACCAGATCCACCAGCACCTCCTGCAGGTTCTGCGCCAAGCTGGATGGAGCTTCGAACTGGCGAATATCTTCGGGGGACCGGCGTAGTGAAGTGGTCATGATTGTTTCTTTCTCTTAGTTGTAATGCCCCAAGCCATCAGTAGTGGGATGCGTGCGGGAGTCGTCGTGGGATCTCGCTAACCCGAGCGGTGATGACCTGTTATAGCCGTGTTGCAACAGTTGCCGCGCGAGTTCGTCCCTTTCAAAGAACCGCGCGGTCTCAAGTGCGGACGGCGAGCCTGCCAGCGGATCGGCATCGGCTGACAGCAGCAGTTCGATGATCGTGGTGTCGTTCTTGAAGACGGCGCCTGCCAACGGGGTCTGCCCTCGATTGTTGTGTCGATCAACGTCGGCTCCGCGCGCGATCAGCGCCGTGACAGCGGACTCGTGTCCGTAATAACTGGCTAGCATCACCAGGGTGTCGCCGTTGGTGTTGGTGAGGTTCACCGGTGCGCCCGCGTCGAGGTAGGCGGCCAAGGTTGCCGCGTCGCCGCTGCGCGCCATATCGAATATTCGTGATGCCAGGTCCAGGACCTCGGTATCGAGGGGGGCTTTCGGGTCGTCAATCACGTTGTATGTCATGTCAACTCCAAACTGTCAAGGTCGGGCGAGCGCTGGACCTTGCCACCCCAAAGGTGCGGGGCGGCGAGGGTTCCGGTGAGTCGGGCGCGGTTGGCTGTTACAGCGCGCCGAGGGCCTCGCACGCCTTGCGCACGCCTTCGCCATAGGCGGGGTCGGCCTGGGTGCAGTTCTCGATGTGCTTTTCGACGGTCTGGTGCCGGGCGCCCTTAATGGCGCGTGCGGTGTTGTCGAAGAGCCTCTGCTGCTCGTCGCCGGTCATGAGTCGGAACAGGTCACCGGCCTGCTCGAAGTAGTTGTCGTCGTCCTCGCGGAAATCGAAGTGATCCGCAGTGGACCCGATCGACTGTGCCGGATCGGCGTAGGCGGGCTGCTCGGCCCAGCGGCCGAAGTTGTTGGGCTCGACACCCGCGACTCCACCCTGGTTGCCGTCGACGCGCATGGCACCGTCGCGGTGATAGGTGTTGACCAGCTTGGCGCCACGCGGGTAGTTGACCGGGATCTGGTGGTGGTTGACGCCCACCCGGTAGCGGGCTGCGTCTCCGTAGGAGAACAGCCGGCCCTGCAGCATCTTGTCCGGGCTAAACGAGATCCCGGGGACGAGGTTGGCCGGAGTGAACGCTGCCTGCTCGACGTCGGCGAAGTAGTTGTCCGGGTTGCGGTTGAGCTCGTATTCTCCGACCTCGATCAGCGGGTAGTCCTGCTGGCTCCACACCTTGGTCAGGTCGAATGGGTGGAAGCGGTAGGTCGCGGCGTCGGCTTCGGGCATCACCTGGATGTACACGCCCCATTTCGGGTAGTCGCCGCGTTCGATGGCCTCGAAGAGGTCGCGGCCGTGGGACTCACGGTCGCGGCCGATCAGTTCCGTGGCTTCGGCGTCGGTGAGACACTCGATGCCCTGCTGGGTGCGGAAGTGGAACTTGACCCAGTGGCGTTCGCCGGCGGCGTTGATCAGGCTGTAGGCGTGTGAGCCGTAGCCGTGCATGTGCCGGAAGGACTTGGGGATGCCACGGTCGCTCATCGTGATGGTTACCTGGTGCAGCGATTCGGGCAGGTTGGTCCAAAAGCCCCAGTTGTTCTCGGGGTCACGCAGGTTGGTGCGCGGGTCCCGCTTGACCGCGCGGTTGAGGTCGGGGAACTTCAGCGGGTCGCGGTGGAAGAACACCGGCGTGTTGTTGCCGACCACATCCCAGTTACCTTCGGTCGTGTAGAACCGCAGTGCGTAGCCGCGGATGTCGCGCTCGGCGTCGGCGGCGCCGCGCTCGCCGGCCACTGTGGAGAACCGGGCGAACATCTCACAGCTGTTGCCGACCTGGCTGAAGATCGCGGCCTTCGTGTACCGGGTGACGTCCTGCGTCACCCGGAACGTGCCGAAGGCACCCGCACCTTTGGCGTGCATCCGCCGCTCGGGGATGACTTCGCGGGCGAAGTGGGCGAGCTTCTCGATAAGCCACAGATCCTGCAGGAGCAGCGGGCCGCGCGGACCGGCACTCATGCTGTTCTGATTGTCCGTGACGGGCGCTCCCGCCGCGGTGGTCAGCGGTTTGGTGTTTTCTTCGAATGCCATGTTCTTTTCCTTGGTGGTGGGTCGGGGTGTAGGTCGGGCCTAGTTCGACTGATTCCAATTTCGTTGAGCGCGGGTCATCGCTGCAGCACGAAGAGCGACAAGTAATCCACAGATTCGGACACTGGATGCGCTGGGCGGCCGCGGATCCAGTTTGTTACCCGCCGGATATTTCAGTTTCGCGGGGATCAAATAGGTGCTGTCGGAGTGCATTTCACTCGGGCCAGCCGTTGTTGCGGATGATATCGACGAAATCGTCGCGGACGAACGATGGGTCGAAATACTCGAGTACGTCAGCGTTGACGTTTCCGAAAGTGCTGCGCGGGCGGTGTTTGTTGCCGTCGTTGAACGCGCGCAGTATCCGGCGCTTGAAATCTGGTCGCGGGTGGGCGGTGGTGACGGCCTCAAGTGCACCTGAGGAGAGCGCGTCACGGTCGATACCCAGCACGTCGGTCTCCACACCGGCGGTGACCAAAGCGATTTCCGGATCGAGGAATTCGGGCACGTTGGGTGTGGTGTGCAACGCGATGCTCAGCCAGACCTTCCGGGCGTCAGCTTCGCCGGCACCGTGATCGAGCAGGAAGTCGCGCGCCGCATTGGCTCCGTCGACCTCAAAACGCAACATGGAAGTGCGGTAGGTCTCGGTGAGCCCGATATCGTGAAACATGGCCCCGGCATAGAGCAGTTCTAGATCCGGCTGCAGTCCGCGGCGGCGGCCCTGCAGCACGCCGAACAGAAACACCCGCCGCGAGTGATCGAAAAGCAAATCATCCTCGGCGTCCCTGATGAAGGCGGTAATCTCACGTACTAGCTCGGTGTCGGGGATGACGACTCCGGCGATACTGTCGGCCGCAGTGGTAGTCATGTGCAACTCCTGGAATCAGCGACTTGTCGGTTTGTGTGCGCCCAGTTTTGGGAGTCGGCATCGTGACACCAGTGGTGCCGCCGCAGTCCCGCTTTGGACACGCCCCACGTTTGCGCCCCTTAGAGCGGGCCCGTGGTGTGATCACGGCTTACTTTCGTTTGTCATCGTCACAGCCACGATCGGCGACGTCGCTACCGCTGCCATGCAACCTACGTACCTGCTGGCTGCAATCTGCCGCGGCGGGTTCGCGGCTGAGTCCGCATTGCGGCGCCGCGGTGTCGGGTCGGCGATTGCATTTAAGTTTTGGCCTGTGGCAACGACGGGTTGGACTGGCAGGAACTTCTAAGGTCCCGCTAGCCGGCAGTTGTGTCGGCGCGTCGCTGGCGGTATTGCGGCAGACCATCGGCGCGTGCTACGCCGATCATGTGACAGGGCATGGGATCGCTCAGGCCGACAGCGGCCAACCGGGACGTCCGGGCGGCCGGGTCATGCGGCTGCTAGTGCGGCCGGCCCCTCCGCCGTTCTGGCTTGGGCTCGTCGCCGCTGCGGCATTAATCTGCCTCGAGACCGCTGTTGTTGTTGTGCTCAAACACTTTGCTCCGACCATGGCATTCGGCACCGTGTACTTGCTCGGGGTACTGCTGGTCGGGATGGCCTGGGGGTTTGGATTAGCGGCGATCACCGCACTGGTGAGCGCCGTCGCGTTCGACGTTTGCCGAAGCTGGCCGGACGGCTTCGGTGTGACCCAGCTGCAGAACTGGGTGGTGGTTGCAGTCTTTTTCGTCGTGGCGCTGTTGGCCAACAGTCTTGCGGGGCTGGCCCGAGCAAGCGCCATCGAAGCCGAACGGCGCCGACACGAAGCCGATCTCGCCGCAAGGCAGCAGACCGCGCTGCGTCGGGTCGCGACATTGGTGGCACGCGGCGTCGCCCCATCGGAGGTGTTCTCAGCCGTGGTCGCCGAATTAGCCAGCTGTCTGGACGTTCACAACGCGTCGTTGTGGCGATATGAGCCTGACGGCACTGCTCTCCTGCTGGCGGCGGCCGACGAACCAGGATTGCAGAAGATGCCTGTGGGCGAACGCTTTCCGCTCGAAGGTGACAACATCGCGGCAATGGTGCGGCACGCTGGCCGGGCCGCCCGAATGGACAGCCACAACCATGCTGCCGGGTCGGCGGCGGCGCGTATCCGTGCGTTGGGTTTGTGCTCGGGTGTCGGAGCCCCGATCATGGTCGACAGCCGGGTGTGGGGGGCAGCCGTCGCGGGCTCGTCGCGGTCCCATGCCTTTCCACCCGACGCGGAGCAGCGCGTGAGCGACTTCGCGGACCTCATCGGGATTGCGATCGCGAACGTTCAGGCGCGTGCGGAACTGACCACCTCCCGGGCACGGATCGTCGCGGCCGCCGATGACACCCGGCGGCGTGTCGAACGGGACCTGCATGACGGCGCGCAACAGCGGCTTGTCTCCTTGGGACTCAAGTTGCGACTGGCCGAGGAGTCGGTCACGCCCGAGCAGATGTCGCTCAGGGAACAAATTTCCGACGTCGTTACCGGCCTGGTCGCAGTCTCGGACGAACTACGGGAGATTTCTCGCGGTATTCACCCGGCGATATTGTCGAAGGGAGGGCTCGGTCCGGCGCTGAGGACACTGGCACGCCGCTCCGCAACCCCGGTAAATCTGGATGTAGCTGTACCACGCCGCTTACCTGACTACGTAGAGGTCGCCGGGTATTACGTTGTGGCAGAGGCGCTTACGAATGTCTCGAAGCATGCGCAGGCCTCTGAGGTACATCTGGCTGTCAAGACCGAGGGTGACTACCTTTACCTTTCGATACGCGACGACGGTATTGGGGGAGCCGACGCCGGCAACGGGTCCGGACTCATAGGGTTGGTGGACCGGGTTGAGGCCCTCGGGGGCCGGATCGACATTGTGAGTCATCGCGGCGACGGTACATCGCTGGATGTGTTAATTCCCCTGGAACGCGACGTGCTGGCCGGCGGGTAGTCGAGCGAGCTTGCTCCGCGCGGGACGTGAGGGTTGGTGCTAGCGGGAATGCCGACTGGCCATTCGCCCGGTCACAATGGCGTCGTGGAGTCAGAGGTTAAGCCGACCCGGGTTGTCATCGTCGATGACAACCCGGAGTTTCTCGAATCTGCCAGACGGCTGCTTGAACACCAGGGGGTCCGCGTCGTCGGTGTGGCGTCAACTAATGCTGATGGGCTGAGGTATGTCCACGAATTACGTCCCGACGTCACACTTGTCGACGTGAATCTCGGAGAAGAGAGCGGCTTCGATCTTGCTGAGGCACTTCAGGAGAGCGACGACGGGGCGCCGGTCCCGGTGATACTGATATCTACACACGCGGAGCCGGACTTGGCCGACCTGATCGAGACAAGCCCCGCGATAGGTTTCCTTGCCAAGTCCGCGCTGTCGGCTGGTGCGATCACCGCAGCCATTGTTCGCCTCGGAGAAAGCCATCCGAAGTAAACCGGCGATCGTCGGACGCCTCGGAAAACTATTTGCCTTCCAATTACGCCGTCCCTTGTGATGCGAGCTCCTTCACAGCGCCGCGGCTCATTGCAGCTAGCCGGTAACCGCTAACTGCCGCTAACCGGCATGGGAAATAGACGTTAGCGGCGAAGACTTTTCGTGCCTGCGGCGCGATGCTGAGAGCTATGAAGAGCTACCAGTGCGACGCACCTTCGCGGCAGCCGCCATTTAGCTATCAACCTGAAGGCTCTAACGGCAGGCAGCTGTTTTGGCACCTGATCGCCACCGTTCTGTTGGCGGCTGTGACCGCACTTGCCTGGCTATCCCTTATCGGGTCTGCGCCGGGGGCTAACGAGCGGACTGCCGCGCGCACTGAGCCAGCAACGCAGTCAACCGCAGCCACAACTTTCGCAAAACACGAAATATGATGGGAGAAAAGAGAAATGGACATCGGCCGCATAATTCACCCGCTGAGGCTTGCCAAGGGATCCCGCCAACCGGAATCTCTCCTGATCGGAAAAGTCCTTGTCGGTGCCGCTGGAGCCATCATTTCCGTAGGCCTAGCCGCGCCGGCCGGCGCCAGCCCGATACCGCAACCTCAGGCCGTCCCGGACTTCGTGGCCGCCGTACGGGCGGCGGGCATCACCGGAACGGATCCGGCGATGCTGGAAGACGGCTACAGCGTGTGCAGGAGACTGTGGATTCGGCACTTGCCGGGTACTCAGATAGCCGCAGGCCTGGTGCAAGACCATCCACAACTGACCACCGACCAAGCGGGACAGTTCGTCCTGGCCGCATACCACGACCTGTGCCCGGTGCCCGGCGGCACGTATGACTACTGGGCATATAGCACCAGCTAAATCAGTTGATCTGCAACAACAACGGCGGACCCGGATCCGGTGACACTCTGGACAACGCCGGTGAATATGTCCCCGACGCCGGGACTCGCCGCCACCCACCACCCGGCCGCGCTGGATGCCGTGACCGGCTGCGCTGCGCGCGCCCACGCGTTGGCGACCGGGGACACCATGCAAAACCGCGTCATGCAGCTGACCCGTCGCGCCTTCCGCTCATGGCGTGATGTTGCCGGGCTGGACAACGCCAGCCTCGTCGACCAGGCAGCAGTCGACAACGCCGCGCGCCTCATCGCGGCACCGGCATGACATGAACAAGTCGAGCGGGCAATAGCCCGATCGGTGACTTTCCGTGCGCGTCCGTAGCAAAATGTGATCGGTCGAATGGCCGAAAGGACGTCGCCGCATGGGAGCTGACTCCAGCAACGCACACAGCGCGCCAGCAGAAGGATCCGATTCACGGGATGGCGGTTTACGCGTGGTCCTGGCCGACGACGACGCCCTCCTCCGGGAGGGGTTGGCGAGCCTGCTTGAGCGCTCTGGGTTCGACGTCGTCGGCCAGGTCGGCAACGGAACTGAAGCTCTTGCATTGGTGCGCACAGAGAATCCCGACCTGCTTGTCGTCGACATTCGTATGCCGCCAAGCAACACCACCGAAGGCCTCGATGTCGCGCGCGTCGTCCGGGAAGAGCAGCCCGAGACCGGCATTTTGGTTTTGTCGGCTCATGTCGAGGTCGAACACGCGATGGAGCTTCTTGGCAGCGGCCGTGCGATCGGTTACCTCCTCAAAAGTCGGGTGACCGATGTGGCGGAGTTTGTCGATTCACTGCAGCGCATCGCCAACGGCGGCTCAGTGATCGATCCGGCGCTCATCCAAGAGTTGGTTTCGGGGCGCCGGCGCACAGATCCGCTTGCTGCTCTCAGTCCTCGGGAACACGAGGTTTTGGCGCTGATGGCAGAGGGGCGTTCCAACGCCGGCATTGCCCGGCAGTTGTGGCTCACCGAAGGCACTGTCGAAAAGCACGTGCGAAGCATTCTGAGCAAGCTGAACCTGCCCGAGGCCGCTGACGATCACCGCCGCGTCCGAGCGGTGATCACTTTTCTCGAGTCCCGTTGACAACGCCCCACAACGGCGCTTTGTAAGCTTGAAACCTATTGCGAGATAACGCTGTACGAAAAGCGGCCGGTACCAGGAAGGCGTTAACGTCCCTACCGCTTACGAATCAGGTTCAGTGCGGTATCGGTTGCGCTTAGGTATCGGCTGTCCGGACGCACGGCGTATTCCCGACTGGCCGCCTCGCAGAGTTTTATCGCATGCTCGTCGCCAATGTCGAGGGCTTCTGCGGCCAGGCTGATGAACGTGCGGTCAGTGGCCGGCTCGGCAAGTTCGTTGTTGCCCGACGCATGCTGCCCACCAAAGCGGGCGAATAATTCGCGATTGACCTGCGCAATCGTCCGCAATGAAACCGCGTGCAGTTCGTCGGGTAGTTCGGGCAACAGCAACCTAATCGCGGCCGGCGCAGTAATCGTGTGAATCAAGGGGATTGGGAACGACGGCTTTGTGGCGGCATAGTGGCCCGCGTACTCGGCCGTCAGCTCGCTGAGCGCCCGGTCGACGGTGGCAGCGCCGAGATCGCCGCCCTCGCCGGGTTCGGTTGTCGGTGGCGCGAATACCGTCGCCCAGAAGCCCAGGCCGCGGGCGAGTTCATCGATCTGAAGCTCACTGGGCTGCGCAGCCTCGCGTAGCGACCGCACTGCGTGGGCGGCACGGATCAGACCATGGGTGAGGGATCCGGCACAGCCCGGCAGTAGCCTCGGCCACCAGGTCTGCAGCACTTCCCGCCACGGTCTGTCGGCCAGTTCACCGCGGAACAGATCAAACCAGTCACCGCCGCGGCGGCGATCTCCGAGCGCGGCCTGCCAATCGACGATGGGCTGCGTCGGATCCGGCAGCGGGCCATAGTTGCTGCGACGGATGTTGGCGTCCAGCCAGCCGTCGACCTCGTCGCAGTAACCGAGTGTGGCTAACGCCTCCGCGGCCATCGGCCCGTGATTGGCGAAGAAGTCGCCGATGTAATAGCCGGTGGCGCGCAGTCGATCCAGTGCGCCGTTCACCGCATCGGTGTAGTCAACGGATCCCATCGCATGCCTCCTGTCCGAAACCAAGGACGAGTCGACAACCGCAAAAGTTACGACAACCGTCGCAGGCGGCTCAGGCGAAGTTGGCCTGCGCGCAGGTGCTGGGCGAGGTGATGTTGACCCCGCTGTAGACCACTTGAATGTGCGTGCAGAGGATGACGTTGATGTTGGTCCGCGGTTGCCCGGTCCGCCAGTCCGTCGAGTCGATCCGACCGGTGGTCTGGTATTTCTCCGGCGGGCCCTCAGCCAGGTAGATCGTGGTGATCTCGTCGGTTCCGCCCTCTTTCATGACCCGGTCGTATTGGGCGGTGGCGTGCACGTCCATATAGGCCAGCCGGTCGGTGGAGCGCACCTCGGTGCTTTGCCGCGACCACAGGTCGTGTGGGAAACCGGTCACGCCGTCGGGCGTCTTCATGTCGGCGCCGACGGTGAAATCGCAACTGCCGGTTGCGCCATGGCAATCCAGCCGGGCGTAGGTCTCCAGCTGGTTCGGGCCGTCGAGGGGAAACAGATTGCTGGCATTGTTGCTTGCGGCCGGCGACACCGCGGGAGGGGCCAGCGCCAGCATCAGTCCGACGCCCGCGATTGCCGTCACCAGCCGTTTCATCGTCAGATCCTTCCGCGCCGACCTGAGCAGAACTTACGCTGCGGCTACTCGTCGTAGGTGACTTCCACCGAATCGGTGTCCGGGTGCGACTGGCAGGCCAGGATCAGCCCGTCATCGAGGTCCTGCTGCTCGAGCACATCGTTGACCTCCATGTTCACCTTGCCGCTGCGCAGCGTGGTGGCGCAGGCGCCGCAGTGGCCTTCGCGGCAGGAGAACGGCGCATCCAGGCCGGCGTCCAACAGCACGTCGAGCAGCTTGGCCCGGCGCGGCCAGGAGACGGTATGTGTCTGCCCGTCCAGTTGGACGACCGCGGTGGCTGGCGGCTCGTCTTCATCATCGTCGTCGTGGTCGATTCTGACCGCGGCGAACGGATCGGTCTCCAGGGACCGGAATACCTCGATATGTACCTGCTGCGCAGGCACTTTCAGTGCTTCGAGGGCCTCGCGCGCGGCGGCCATGAACGGTCCGGGTCCGCAGATGAACGCCTGCCGGTCGGTGAACGGGGCGGCCAGTTGCGCCAGTGCGGTGGCCGACGGCAGCCCCTGCAGCGACTCCAGCCAATGCAGCACGGTCAGCCGGTCCGGGTATTTGGCGGCGAGTTCGCGCAGCGCGTCGCCGAAGATCACCGACCGCTCGTCGCGGTTGGCGTAGATCAGTACCACCTGCCCGCCGCCTTCGGACAGCGCGGACTTGCAGATCGACATGATCGGCGTGATGCCGCTGCCGGCGGCCAGCAGGACGAAGTCGTCGTCGAGCGTCTTGGGCACGAACGTGCCCGAGGGCGCCAGCACGTGCATGCGCATGCCGGGATGAGCGTGGTCGCACAGCCAGTTCGACGCGTAGCCGTCTTTGTCCCGTTTGACGGTGACGGTCATCGCCTCGTCCGTGTAGGGCGAACTGCACAGCGAATAGCAGCGCGCCACCGAGCCGGTGCGGTCGCTGGGAACGCGCAGCGTCAGGAATTGGCCGGGTGCATAGCGCAGCCGCTCCGCCGGTATCTGAGCTTTGTCGGGCACCGTGAACACCAACGACCGTGCATCGTCGGTCTCGGTGACGACGTCGGCGATCTCCAACTCCAGGACATGGCTGCCCAGTGGTTCGTCGGGAATTGTGTCCGTCACAACCCCGCCCTTCCTTCAGTCATAACTAGAACAGGTTACAGAAAGTTGGATCGGTATCGCTACCAGCCGCAGGAACACGCTGCTCGACACAAATCGGAACGTGTTCTAGTCTTTGTCTAAGTAAGCCACCTATGGAGGAATCCGTGACGTCCATTCAACTACGTGACGCCCAGTCGGTCCTAGACGGCATCGACGAATTACTGCCCAAACTTCGGCAGCGGGCCCAGGAGACTGAGGACCTGCGCCGATTGCCCGACGCCACGGTGAGCGAGCTCCAAGAGATCGGCTTCTTCAAGTTGCTGCAGCCGAAGCAGTGGGGCGGGCTGGAAGTTGACCCCGCGGTGTTTTACGAGGCGGTCCGCCGGATAGCCAGCGCGTGCGGGTCCACCGGCTGGGTGAGTTCGATCATCGGCGTCCACAACTGGCATCTGGCGCTTTTCGACCAGCAGGCCCAAGACGAAGTCTGGGGCGACGACGCAGGCGTGCGTGTCTCGTCGTCGTACGCCCCGATGGGTGCGGGCGTTGTGGTCGACGGCGGCTATCTGGTCAGCGGATCCTGGAACTGGTCGTCGGGTTGTGACCACGCCACGTGGGCTTTCCTGGGCGGCCCCGTCATCAAGGACGGCCGGCCGGTCGACTTCGGCAGCTTCCTGATCCCGCGCACCGAGTACCGCATCGACGACGTCTGGCACGTGGTCGGGCTGAGGGGCACCGGTAGCAACACCGTCGTCGTCAAGGACGTCTTCGTGCCGCGGCACCGGTTCTTGTCCTACAAGCAGATGAACGACGGCACCGCGGGCGGCTATGAGAACAATACCGCCGCTGTCTACAAGATGCCCTGGGGCACAATGCATCCCACCACCATCTCGGCGCCGATTGTCGGCATGGCCTACGGGGCCTACGACGCGCACGTGGAGCACCAAGGCAAGCGTGTGCGCGCGGCGTTCGCGGGCGAGAAGGCCAAGGACGACCCGTTCGCCAAGGTCCGCATCGCCGAAGCGGCCAGCGATATCGATGCGGCATGGCGACAGCTGATCGGCAATGTCGGCGACGAGTACGCGCTGCTGTCCGCCGGCAAGGAGATACCGTTCGACCTGCGGGCCCGCGCCCGGCGCGACCAGGTGCGCGCCACCGGGCGGGCCATCGCCTCCGTCGACCGGCTGTTCGAGGCTTCGGGTGCCACGGCGCTGGCCAACGACGCACCGGTGCAACGCTTCTGGCGCGACGCGCACGCCGGACGGGTGCATGCTGCCAATGACCCCGAGCGGGCGTATGTGATCTTCGGGAACAACGAGTTCGGGCTGCCGCCCGGCGACACCATGGTCTAAGCCGTGACGGCTACCGAAGAGCTCACCTTCGAGTCCACCTCGCACTTCGCGGAGGTCGACGTCGACGGACCGCTGAAGTTGCACTATCACGAGGCGGGCGTCGGCAACGACCAGACGGTGGTGCTGCTGCACGGCGGCGGCCCGGGCGCGGCGAGCTGGACGAACTTCTCCCGCAACATTCCGGTGCTGGCGCAGCGTTTCCACGTGCTGGCGGTCGACCAACCCGGTTACGGGCACTCCGACAAACGCGCGGAGCACGGGCAGTTCAACCACTACGCCGCCAAAGCCCTGAAAGGTCTGTTCGACCAGCTGGGTCTGGGACGTGTTCCGCTGGTAGGGAATTCACTGGGCGGCGGCACCGCGGTCCGGTTCGCACTGGATTACCCCGACAACGCCGGCCGGCTGGTGCTGATGGGTCCCGGCGGGCTCAGCGTCAACCTGTTCGCCCCTGACCCCACCGAGGGTGTCAAACGGCTGGGCAAGTTCTCTTCTCAGCCGACCCGGGCGAACCTGGAGGCATTCCTGCGGGTGATGGTCTACGACCAGAAGCTGATCACTCCCGAGTTGGTGGACCAGCGTTTCGAGTTGGCGAGCACGCCCGAATCGCTGACGGCGACCCGGGCGATGGGAATGTCGTTCTCTGGAGCCGATTTCGAACTCGGCATGATGTGGCGGGAGGTGTACAAACTCCGCCAACCGGTGCTGCTGATCTGGGGACGCGAGGACCGGGTCAACCCGTTGGACGGCGCGCTGGTGGCGCTGAAGACCATTCCCCGCGCACAGTTGCACGTTTTCGGCCAGTGTGGACACTGGGCGCAGGTGGAGAAATTCGACGAATTCAACAAGCTGACCATCGACTTCCTGGGAGGTGCGTCATGAGCATCCGTTCACTTGGCTATCTGCGCATCGAAGCCACCGACATGGCGGCATGGCGGGAATATGGCCTGAAAGTCCTCGGCATGGTCGAGGGCAAGGGGGTGCCGCACGGCGCCCCAGAGACACTGTATCTACGGATGGACGATTTCCCGGCTCGGCTGGTGATCGTGCCGGGCGACCACGACAGGTTGTCCGAGGCCGGTTGGGAATGCGCGAATGCCGCAGGCCTGCAAGAAATTCGGAACCGGCTCGATGTCGAGGGCACCCCTTACAAGGAAGCCACCGCCGCCGAGCTCGCGGATCGCCGGGTGGACGAAATGATACGGTTCTCCGATCCTTCGGGCAACTGCTTGGAGGTGTTCCACGGCGCCGCGCTCGAACACCGCCGGGTCGTCAGTCCATACGGGCACAAATTCGTCACGGCCGAACAGGGTCTCGGGCACGTGGTGTTGACCACCCGCGACGACGAAGAGTCGCTGCACTTCTATCGCGATGTGCTCGGCTTCAAGCTGCGCGACTCGATGCGCCTGCCGCCGCAGTTGGTGGGCCGGCCCGCCGATGGTCCGCCGGCCTGGCTGCGTTTCTTCGGCTGCAACCCTCGCCACCACAGCCTCGCGTTCATGCCGGGACAGACGCCTAGCGGCATCGTGCACCTGATGATGGAGGTCGAGCAGGCCGATGACGTGGGCCTGTGCCTGGACCGCGCGCTGCGCCGCAAGGTGCCGATGTCGGCGACGCTGGGCCGCCACGTCAACGACTTGATGTTGTCGTTCTACATGAAGACGCCGGGCGGCTTCGACATCGAATTCGGTTGTGAAGGAAGGAAAGTCGAAGACCACGACTGGATCGCCCGCGAGAGCACCGCGGTGAGCCTGTGGGGTCACGACTTCACTGTCGGCTTCAAGAGTTAGCAATGGCTGAGCAGATCGACGCACGCACGTTTCGTCACGTGCTTGGTCAGTTCTGCACCGGAATCACGATCATCACCACCCTGCACGACGACGTCCCCGTCGGCTTCGCGTGCCAGTCTTTTGCGGCGCTGTCATTGGAGCCGCCGCTCGTGCTGTTCTGTCCGACCAAGGTGTCACGGTCGTGGCAGGCCATCGACGCCACCGGGAAATTCTGCGTCAACGTGTTGACCGAGAGCCAAAAGGACGTGTCGGCCCGCTTCGGGTCGAAGGAACCGGACAAATTCGCCGGAATCGACTGGAGTGCATCACCTCTGGGCTCACCGATCATCGGCGGATCGCTGGCCTACATCGACTGCACAGTGGCATCGGTGCACGGCGGCGGTGACCATTTCGTGGTGTTCGGCGCCGTGAAATCGCTTTCCGAGGTCCCGAAAATGACACCGCGGCCGCTGCTGTTCTATCGCGGCGACTACACGGGCATCGAGCCGGACAAAACCACGCCTGCGCAATGGCGTGACGACTTGGAAGCGTTCCTTACCACGACCACTCAGGACACCTGGCTGTAGTCGTCGCAGGATGATATACCGTCCTCACCGTCCTTCGCGGCGCGGGCGCCGGCCACGTGAGAGTCGTGCGAAATATATCGGACTTGCCCTTCTCCCCGTGGCCCCTCGATGGATGCGTCGCGTCCGTTGGGTTAACGGCGGTGCGTCCGCGATGAGTTTGGACCACGCGGCAGGTCTTTCCGTTGTAGCCAATCGAAAGGGAAGAGATGTCAATCGAGCATGTCCTGGCGGTTGTTCCTGTGACCGATGTGGAGAGGAGTCGACGCTGGTACGAAGCGTTGTTTGGACGAGCGGCCGACAACAACCCGATGCCAACTCTCGTGGAGTGGCAAGTCGTTCCGGGTGGCTGGGTCCAGGTATTCGCCGACGATCAAGATGCCGGCTCAACGGTCGTCAACTTCGCGGTACACGACCTGGATAACCAGATCGATGAGCTGAAACAGCGTGGCCTTGAGCCCGGCGAGGTTGTCGACGCCAACAAGGGCGTCCGGTTGTCAGCACTCACCGACCCGGATGGCAACAAGGTCTGGCTCATCGGCGGCTTCCGAGTCCAATATTGACGATGCCTGACTATCGACTTGTTAGTGCGCGCTGACGCTACGCTCGCGGTGAACATTCTCTCGCGGGAGGCGGACTGCATTGATCCGGTTTGGCTGCGTCGCGGTGCTGGCGGCTCTCGCGGGGGCGCTGCTGCCGCTGGCACTCATGGGACCGTGGGGCTGGTGGATTCCCGCCGCGGTGGTCGCGATCGTCGCGGCCGTAGGCGTCTACGACCTGGTCCAACGCAAGCACTCGGTGCTGCGCAACTACCCGGTCCTGGGGCATATGCGGTTTCTGCTGGAGGCGCTGCGCCCGGAGATGCAGCAGTACTTCATCGAACGAAATTTCGACGGCCGCCCATTCGACCGCGATGTCCGCTCGTTGATCTACGAGCGGGCCAAAGGTACTGCCGCCGAATTGGCTTTCGGGACCGAGCGCGATATCGACGGGGTCGGTTACGAATACCTGGTGCATTCGGCGCGCCCGGTCGAGCCCCCCGACGAGCCGTTCCGGGTGCGAATCGGCGGGCCCGATTGCGCGCGACCGTACGACATGGCGCTGATGAACGTCTCGGCGATGAGTTTCGGCGCGCTGTCGGCCAATGCCCTACGTGCGTTGAACAATGGCGCCCGCAAGGGCCGGTTCGCCCACGACACGGGCGAAGGTGGGCTGACTCCCTATCATCTCGGCGGCGCCGACGTGATTTGGGAGCTCGGCTCGGGCTATTTCGGCGCACGCACTAAAGACGGCGCGTTCGACCCGGATCAGTTCGCGGACAAGGCTGCTCACGATCTGGTGAAGTGCGTCTCGATCAAGTTGAGCCAAGGCGCCAAGCCCGGCATCGGCGGCGTGCTCCCGGCCGCAAAGGTCAGCGCGGAGATCGCCGGCTATCGAGGCGTGCCGGTCGGCGAGAAGTGTGTCAGCCCGGCGGCGCACTCCGCTTTTCACACCCCGCGTGAACTGATCATGTTCGTGGCGCGGCTGCGTGAACTGGCCGAGGGGAAACCGGTGGGCTTCAAGCTGTGCGTCGGCTCCCGGGTCGACGTGCTGGCGGTCTGCAAGGCGATGCTGGCCGAAGGGGTGACGCCCGACTTCATCATCATCGACGGCGCCGAAGGCGGGACCGCCGCGGCGCCGCTGGAATACGAAGACAACATCGGCCTTCCGCTCACCGACGGGTTGATGACCGTCCACAACGCCTTGGTGGCAACGGGTCTGCGAGACAGGATCCGGATCGGGGCCAGCGGCAAGGTCGCCTCCGGCAACGACATCATCAAGCGCCTGATCCAGGGCGCGGATTACACCAATTCGGCCCGATCCATGATGATGGCGACCGGCTGCATCCAATCTCAGCGCTGCCACACCAATCACTGCCCGGTCGGCGTCGCAACTCAGGATCCGTATCGGGCCCGCGCGCTTGACGTCGCCGACAAGAGCGAGCGCGTGTACCGCTACCAGCGGGCCACCGTCGCCCAGGCGATGCGCATGATGGGTTCGATGGGTGTCGCCGATCCGTCGATGCTCAACCCGCACATGCTGCGCAAGCGCGTATCGCCCACCGAGCAACGTTCGTACGCCGAAATTTACGAATGGCTCGAGCCGGGAGAACTGCTCAACCATGCGCCGGCAACCTGGCGGTCTGATTGGGAAGTGGCCGACCCGGATTCCTTCGCTCCCATCGGTCGCGGGCTCAGCGCCGGCAGGCCCGTCTAGTCGATACTGATTTCATGCCACAGGTTCCCCCCGCCCGTTACCTGCTGAGGGCGAAGGATTTCGTCGACGCGCGCTACGCGGAGGAAATCTCGGTGGAGGACCTGGCCGCGGTGGCGGGTTTATCGCGGGCGCATTTCAGCCGCATGTTCACCAAAACCTTCGGCGAGTCGCCTCGTGCGTATCTGCAGAGCCGGCGGCTGGAACGGGCGGCGGCACTACTGCGCTACACCGATCGGCCGGTGGCCGAGATCTGCGTAATGGTCGGGCTGCAGAGCATCGGATCGTTCACGACGAGCTTCGCGAGGGTGTTCGGCAAGCCGCCGGCGGCGTATCGGGCGAGCATGCCGCCTGCCGCTGTGCACGCCAGGGTGCCCAGCTGCGTCCTGCGGCGCGACACGCGTCCGGTGCCGGGCAGCCGCGTCAAGACCGCACACGGGGAGAAGACGGGCGAGGGCGGGCGACCGTAGCGTCGGTCCCATGTTGAAGATTGCCAGCGCCCAGGTATGGGTGCATGACCAAGAAATTGCGTTGAAGTACTGGACCGAAAAGGTCGGCATGGAGGTCCGCCAAGACATCACGCTGCCCGAATTAGGCTTCCGGTGGCTGACCGTCGGGCCGCCCCGCCAGGACGACGTGTCGATTGTGCTGATGGCGGTCCCCGGCCCGCCGATCATGGATGAGGCCACCCGCGAGCAGGTTATGGGGGTCGTCGCGAAGGGCTTCGCCGGCACCGTATTTCTCACCACCGACAATTGCCAGGCCACCTACGAGCAACTCAAGGCTCGCGGCGTGGAGTTCACCGAGGCCCCGCACCAAATGCCGTACGGCATCGACTCCGGTTTCCGCGATCCGTCCGGCAACAGCGTCCGGCTGACGCAACTGAGCGACATCCCCAACACCACCGGCTAGGCTCCGTGCCAGCGGGCGTGGTGGTCGGCGTGAGTGGTCAGATAAGCACCGGGCGTGAAGAACTTGTCGTAGAACTCAGTGTCGAGATGTTGTGCCTGCAGATACATCAGCACGTGCACCGTCGGCACTGTGCCGGGCAGCTTGCCGAAGGTGTCGTAGATATAGGAGGCCTCGGCGGTGACCACTTCCTGAATGCCCTCCGGGGGCAGTGCTGAGCCGCGTACCTTCGGCGTATCCGACCACGGCCCCTGCGTATCGGGGTGAAATGGGCCGCCAGGAGCGAACTTTCGCGCCACCAGCTTTTCCACCCCGGCTGCTACCGAGGGTACGTGCGGCGGGCTGAGCGTCTCGAAGTATCCGGGCAGCCCGGTGACGTTGGGGAATGGCCAGCGTTCGTCGTCGTCGGCGACGAAGCCCAACCCCGGCGCCCGTGGATCGCCGGAGCCACCCAACACCGACAAGCGATCGAGCCCGTCGTAGGTCCAGCCGCCAAGGCCCATCGCTTGCAACGCCAGCACCCCGTTGTTGGCGGCGATCGCGAGTTCCGCGCTCGCCTCGGTCAGTGTGTACTGCTCGACGAATGACAGCGCAAGCGGGTCATCGGCGTGCGGAAGCGAGGAAAAGCGTTGCAGTCCTGCGATATTGCGGCCGCTTATGTCGTCGACGACAGGGTAGCCGTTGGCCGCGAAGAACCACAGGTTTTCCATCAAGTGCTCGGCCAGATCAGCGACCGGGAACGCCAGCAGGCTGCCTGGATGGTTACCGATCCAGAGGTTGTGGCCTTCCATGTGCGGTTCTTCGCGCGGCAATTCGAGGCGGGTATCCGAGATACGCACATAGGTCTCCGCGGTGTGACTGATCCAGGCCTCGATGTTGTCGAAGTCGCGCGGGTGCTCGTCGCGGCTGGGTAACAGGTAGGTGCCGGTGTCATCGGTGAAGAACAGCTGGCTGGTGTGAAAACCTGCAGCTGACGGAAAGGTCCGGCCCGTCGCGCTACCGGAGTAGTTCGGCAATGACGGCGCATAGCTCGGGTTGTGAGTTATGCCGAAATTCCAACCGGTCACGCCGCCGACAACGGAAACCAGCAGTGCCCGTTCGACGTCCGATAGCGGCTGAACGGGTTGACGACTGGTGTAGGCCAGCGCGCCGGCCGGGATCTGGCCGCCGACCGGGAACCTGCGCGATCGTCGCCCGGTCATTGCGGCCATCAGCGGAAAGTGGGCAAGCTCGGCTAGCGCGGCCCGTTCGAGGTCGGTGATAACCAGGCTCACAGTGCCGATTCTCTCAATGCGCGTATGTGGTTTCGGTGTTGGCGTCCTGGAACATCTCCGAGACGATGAGCCACGACCCGTCGGGCTGACGCTGCATCGCGCGCAGCGAGAAGTTGTTCCGGTCGAGCGTTCCGCCGCCGACCAGCCCCTGAGCTTTGATCCGCAGGTGTGCTGATACCAGAACAACTTCGGGTGTCAGCACCCGGAAACCGGTCTCGGGCGGGCCCTCGGGTGCGCCGCGGTTGAAGTTGTCATCGGCGAACAGGCCGGTTAGGTAGTCGACGATTTCGTCGCGCCCGTGTTTGACCGTGCCAAAGGCGTTGACCCAATCGGCATCGTCGGAATACACCGCGTGCAGCACCGCCGCGTCGCGTTCGCGGAAGCCCGTCAGCAACGTCAGAAGCGTTTTGCCGATCGCCTGCTGGTCCTCAGCCGGCAGGTCCGAGAAGTCGGTCATGTCGCGATGCTAGGCGCCTCGGTGAACTTTTCGCCGAAGTACCGCGTGGTAGCAGCAGTCGGTTATGAGAAAGGAACTGAGATGAGTCCGCTGCTGATGGCCTACTTCTCGGTCGGCGCGCCCTTCGCCGGATTTGGTCTGGTGACGCTGCAGGCGCGGCTGGAGCAATGGGACCACGACCGGCATGCCGAGGACTGAGGGGCGCCTTGAAGCTTCGAATCCTGGTTGTCGGCGCCGGTGTGAGCGGCATATCGGTCGCCCGCGGCTTACTGCGCGACGGACACGACGTCACAGTCTTCGACCAGCGACCGAACGTGACGGTGGGCGGTGGTGCCGTCACCATCTGGTCCAACGGCGCGGCGGTGCTCCGGCAGCTCGGCGTCGACATGGACGGGGCCGGCCAGCAGCTGTCCAGCGTGCGGGTCATGACCTCCACCGGTCGCCCGCTCGCCGAAATGGACCTCGACGCGATGGCGAGCCGGCTGGGCGCGCCCATTCGGATGGTTCCCCGTCGAATCTTGCTGGAGCGGCTGCTCGCAGGCTTTCCGATCGATCGCATCCGATGCAACTCCCGTGTTGAAGGGGTGATCAGCACCCGCGACGGGGTGCGGGTCGAGTTCGACGACGGCAGCTCCGTCAACGGGGATCTGCTGATCGGCGCCGACGGCCTGCACTCGGTGGTTCGCACGATCGTCGGTGCCCAACCTGCGAAGCCGACCGGCTGGTGCAGCTGGCAGGGACTGGTCACGCTCCCGGCCATCCCCGACCCGCGCGTCGCAACGATGATGATCGGCGAGCACGGAAACCTCGGCATGTGGCCCGCCGGCGGTTCCCGCCTTCAGTGGTGGTTCGACTTACCCTGGTCGCCCGACTTCGTCAGGCCGCAACGGCCGATCGAGATGATCCGGTCGCATTTCAGCGGATGGTCCGACGTGGTCGACCATATACTCGCGACGTTGACCGACGACGATCTGGCCCCTTCCCCTTTCCCGCATTTTCGGCACCCGATTCCCAGTGCCGGCGAAGGCCCGACAACGTTGCTCGGCGACGCCGCACACACGATGCCGCCCACGCTTGCGCAGGGGACCAATCAGGCGCTGCTGGACACGATGGTGTTGTGCAAGGCGTTGTCGGATTTACGCAACGGCAACGGTGATGTTTCCAGCGCGCTGCGCTGGTACGAGAACACCCGGCGACGCAAGGTCAAGGCCGTGTCGTGGGTGACCACACAGCAGGTGTCTCGCAGCGAGTTCGCACTGAGACCGGCCGCGCTTGTCTCGGACCGTGTCATGACGTGGGCGCTGACGAGGTTCCTCGGTTGGGTCAGCCATCGTGGAATCTCGGCTGAGATCAACCGCGATTCCTTGGCCGAGGTGCGGTGATGTCG
Organism: uncultured Actinomycetota bacterium; assembly: GCA_963760095.1. Classification (GTDB taxonomy): domain Bacteria; phylum Actinomycetota; class Actinomycetes; order Mycobacteriales; family Mycobacteriaceae; genus Mycobacterium. The sequence goes on from CAVXBT010000002.1 coordinate 59,828, forward strand.
ACGACCGCAAAAGTGCCGCCAGCCAAAGCAGCCCGCATTGTCGAGCGGATTCGCCACCATCTCTATCGGCTCAATCAGCGGTTGGTCCCTGCACCCGCGGCAATGATGGAGATGGTCGTTGCCACTTGGATATCCCAGGCGCTCACGGTGGCTGCCGAACTAGGCGTTGCCGACGCGCTCGCCGATGGGCCATTGACGATTGATGAATTGGCGAGCACAGTCGGCGCCGACGCGGACGCGCTGCGCCGACTGTTGCGGGCGTTGATCGGGCGGGGCGTGTTTCGGCGTCGTCATGACGGCCGATACGAATTGAATTCCCTTGCCAGCACGCTGCGTTCGGACGCACCGGTGTCGATGGTCTCGGCGGCCCGGTTCTACGGGTCGCGTGAGCAGCGCGAACGATGGACTCTGTTGGAAGATTCGATTCGTACCGGAAGATCCGTCGTCCCGATATTGCACGGCAAGGAGAGCTTCGACTACTTCGCCGAGCAGCCCTTGCACGCCGAACTGTTCAACCGCACCATGACAAGTATTTCGGAGTTGACCGATGCATCCGTGGTCGCCGGTTACGATTTCAGCTCGTACTCCACCATCGTCGATGTCGGCGGCGGGCACGGCCCACTGCTAGCGGCCATCCTGGCATCGGCGCCGGCTTCTCGGGGTGTCCTGTTTGACCTGCCGCAGGTGGTGTCGTGCGCGTCGAACCTGTTGTGCGAGCGCAATGTCGCCGATCGGGTTCGCATCGAAGCCGGATCGTTTTTCGACAGCGTGCCGGTCGGCGGCGATGTCTACGTCCTGAAGAACATCATCCACGACTGGCCCGACGAGAAGGCGGTGCAGATCCTCCGCAACGTTCGCACCGCCGCAGGCCCGCGGGCCGCGGTGCTGCTGGTGGAATTGGTGATTCCCGACCACGACCGCGACTTCCCCGGAAAATGGGCAGATCTGGAGATGCTACTGAACTTGGCGGCCCGCGAACGCACGGCCGCCGAGTACCGGAACCTGCTCAGCCAAGCCGGATTCCGGATGACGCGGGTGGTGCAGACCGCCTCACCGCTGAGTGTGGTGGAGGCGCGAGCCGTGTAGCCTCAGCGGTGCTCGCTCGACTGACGGTGGTCGCCGCTTGTCGGAGCCGCCGTATAAAATCGCAAGTATGTTCGATAGCGGCGTGTCAACACAGGTCGCCGGGCCGTTCGCCGACGTGGACGACGCTGGCGTGGTGGATGCCATCACGGCTGCGGCCCGCAAGCAGAGTGCGGTGTGCGCAAAGGAATTGGCCGCTATCGGCGAGCTGTATGCGCGTCGCGCGCCCGAGGACGACGCCGATCGGCTGAATTGGGCCATCGACGGCCATGAGAATGTGGTCGCCGAAGTTGCCGCTGCGTTGGGCATCAGCCGCGGCCGCGCCCGCGGACGATTGCGGTATGCGATCGCATTGCGTGAGCGGCTGCCCCGCGTCGGTGAGCTCTTTGCTCGGGGACTCATCGATTTTCGTCTGATGGCCACGGTCGTATCCCGCACCGAGTTGGTCGAAGATGCGGTGTTGATCGCCAAGCTTGATGCGGTCATGGCCAAGCATGCGTCGAGGTGGATGCGAATGTCCGAGCCCAAGCTCATTGAGCGCATCGACTTGTGGGTGATGCGGTTCGACCCAGCTGGCAGGCGGGTGCCGGGACAGCGTTGCGAAGACCGCTATGTAGAAATCGACTCCACCGGCTCCGGATTGGCGGGTATCTGGGCGCAATTGCACGCTACAGACGGCGCGGCTTTGGATCAAAAGCTTGATGCGCTTGCCGAAACGGTCTGCTCGGCGGATCCACGGACCAAGAAGCAACGTCGGGCGGACGCGTTGGGAGCGTTGGCCGCCGGACTGGCGGCCATGCGTTGCCAATGCGGGTCGCCGAACTGCTCGGCAGCGCAACGACGTCCTGCGACCGATGTTGTCATCCATGTTTTGGCTGAGCAGGCGACGATCAGCGGGAATTCTCAATTGCCAGGCTATTTGCCCGGATTCGGGCCGCTGCCATCAACCCCTTTGCGTGACTTGGCGACGACCGCAAAGGTCAAGCTGTTGGTGAAGCCGTCGACCAAACCCGAACCCGGTTATCGACCTTCGGCCGCGTTGGCCGAATTCGTGCGCCTTCGGGACTTGACATGTCGGTTCCCCGGATGTGATGAGCCGGCCGAGGTGTGCGATATCGACCACACAGTCCCGTTCCCGTTTGGTCCGACACATCCGTCAAACCTGAAGCTGCTCTGCAGGTTCCACCACTTGCTGAAGACTTTCTACACGGGTTTTGGCGGCTGGGCAGATCGTCAGCTGCCGGACGGGACCGTGGAGTGGACCGCGCCCAGCGGCCACACATACGCCACTACGCCTGGCGGCAGTATCTTTTTCCCGGTGTTGGCCGCGTCAACGGGTGAGCTGACGATCACCAAAGGGACCGGGCCACCAACCATAGGCCGGGGTGTGATGATGCCGCGGCGGAAACGCACGCGCGCAGCAGATCGCCGGTACCGTATCGCTTCGGAACGACGTATCAACGAAGAGCGACTATCCGAAAAGCGTCGAAAGCACGCGGCAGGCTACGAGCCACCGCCCTTTTGACCTGGCAGCCATGCGCCTATCCGGTGCAACGCCTCGTCGATATCACTTTCCGGCCCCGCGAAGGACAGCCGGACGAACGAGCCGCCTCGCTCGGGATCGAAGTCGATGCCTGGTGCAATTGCTACTCCAGTGTCGGCCAACAGCTTTGAGCAGAAGACCATCGAATCGGCGGTGAAATCTGAGACGTCGGCGTAGACGTAGAACGCGCCGTCGGTGGGCGCCAGTCGGTCGATGCCGATGTCGCGCAGACCATCGAGCAGCGTCGAGCGGTTGACGGCATACTGGTGCAGATGTCCATCGGCTTCTTTGATCGACTCGGGGTCGAACGCCGCGGCGGCGGCATACTGCGACAACACCGGTGGGCAGATGGTGAAGTTTCCGGTCAGGCGGTCCACCGCCCGACGGAGCTCGCGAGGCACCAGCAACCAACCCAGCCGCCATCCGGTCATCGCGAAATACTTGGAAAAGCTGTTGACGACCACAGCATTCCGTGACGTACTCCATGCGCAGCTGGTCTGCGGGGCGCCGTCATAGACCAGCCCGTGGTAGACCTCATCGCTGATCAGCCGCACTCCGGCGTCGTCACACCAGGACGCGATCGCCGCGAGCTCGGTGGGCTCGATGACCGTGCCGGTCGGGTTGGCAGGGCTGGCCACGACCACGCCCTGCACCGGCGGGTCGAGTGCGGCCAGCATCTGTGCGGTGGGTTGAAACCGGGTTTCCGGTCCGCATTCGACCACGACAACCTCACACCCGAGCGCCGACAAGATGTTGCGGTAGCAGGGGTAGCCGGGACTGCTGACCGCCACCCGGTCACCGACGTCGAAGCAGGACAAGAAGGTGAGCAGAAAGCCTCCCGACGATCCCGTCGTAACAACCACATCGTCGGGATCGACCTGCAGGCCGTGCCGATCCAGATACGACGCCGCGATCGCCGCGCGAAGCTCCGGAATGCCCAGCGCCACCGTGTAGCCGAGCTGATTGAGGTGCAGCGCGGCCGCGGCGGCAGCACGCACCGGCTCAGGGGCCCCGGCGCTCGGCTGGCCCGCCGACAGGTTGACCAGATCGCCACGGGTGCGCTGCCGCTCGGCGGCCGCCAGCCAGACGTCCATCACGTAGAACGGTGGAATCCCTGCGCGCAGCGCGACGGACAAGCTCATGCGACCAACGTTAGAACACTTCGGATTCGAGCCGGGACAGATATTCGCGCGTCGGCCCGAGTACGTGCGAACTGCCATGCGCGCGTTTGAAATACAGCTGTATGTCGTGCTCCCAGGTGATCGCGATGCCGCCGTGCAGTTGAATGGCTTCGGCAGCCACAGTGCTGAAGGCGTCGGTGGCAGCAAGGTGGGCCAATGCCGCCGAGGTCGCCGATGGTGCATCGGCGGCGTCGTTCACCACGGCACGGGCCGCCTGCACCGCGACATAAAGATCGGCCATCCGGTGCTTGAGTGCCTGAAAGCTGCCGATCGGCCGGCCGAACTGTTCTCGCTCCTTGGTGTAGTCGACGGTGAGTTCCAGGCAGCGCGCGGCCGCACCGATCTGCTCGGCGGCCAGCAGGATCGCGGCGGCTTCGGCCACACCGGGATCCGTGCCAAGCGGCGCGGTGCTCTCCGGTGTGATGCGGGCCAGTCGCCGAGTCGGGTCCATGGGGATAACGGGTTCGGCATTGAATGCCGTCCATAGCTCGAGTTTGCCGTCGTTGGCGGCGATGACGATGTCGGCGACGTCGCCGTTGATCACATATTCGGGATCGAATACCACCGCGCCGATCGTAGCGCCCTCGGCGAGCGAACCCAGCGCCTCGGTGTCGGGTGGGTCTGCGGCCAGCAGTGCCAGTTCGGCCACCGTGGTGCCGAGCAGCGGGCTGGGCACCAGACCCTTGCCGAGTTCTTCGAGGACAACGGCTGCATCACCGAGAGTGCCGCCGGCACCGCCGTATTCCTCAGGCACCACCAATGCGGCGGCGCCGACCTGCTCGCACAGCAGTCGCCATAGGGATTCGTCGTAGCCGCGATCCGATTCCATCGCGTCGCGTACCGCGGCGGGGGAGGCGTGCTTGACCACCAACGCCGCCACGGTGTCGCGTAGCAGTTCCCGTTCGTCACTCACAGCGCCTCCAGAACGCGTCGTCGGTGGCTACCCGGGTCGCCCCAGGCCGGCCGCAGCGCCTGCACCCGCAACAGCCACAGCGACAAGTCATGCTCGGAGGTGAAACCGATGGCGCCGTGCGTCTGCAGCGCCGATCGCGCGGCCAGCAGCGCGGCGTCCGACGCGGAAGCCTTGGCGGCGCTGACATCGCGGGCGGTGTCGGGCGACCGGTCGGCCAGCGACAGTGCCGCTCCGTAGACCAGTGGGCGGGCCAGCTCGAGCGCGATATGCACGTCGGCAAGCTTGTGTTTGATGGCCTGGTACGAACCGATGACCCGGCCGAATTGGGCACGTTGCTTGGCGTAGTCGACCGCGGCGTCCAGCAGCGCCTGGCCGGCCCCGACCAATTGCGCGGCGGTGGCCAGCGCGCCGAACTCGTAGGCGCGTGCGACGTCGGCCTGCCACGCCTCGCAGACGGCGTCGGCGTCGAACAGGTGGCGGCTTGGGTCGACGGACTCATGCCGCTGGCCTACGTGCGCTTCGCTGACCCATCCGTCCGCTTCGGCGGCCAGGACCAGCCCGGCAGCATCGGCATCCACCGCCCGCGGTACCTGCGGCCGCAGCACGACGGTGGCGATCAGGTCACCGGCGGCCAGCGCAGCGCACCGCTCGTCCTCGGCCAACAAAACCGGTGCTACCGCAATCGATTCCGTGACCGGGCCTGGTACACACCAGCGCCCAAGCCTTTCCAGTGCGACGACCAGGTCGACCGGGTGCGCGTCGAGGCCGTCGAACCCCTCCGGTACCGCTAACGCGGTGACGCCCAGGTCGGCCAGCCGCGCCCAGACTTTGCGGCCGGGTCCGGTGTCGCCACCGGCCCAGGCGCGCACGGCGCCGGGCACATCGGCCGCCGCCAGCGCCGCGTCGATACTTGCCGCGAAGTCGCGCTGCTGCGCGTCAAGATCAAATCTCATTTGGTCTTCTCCCGGGGCAGTCCCAGTAGCCGCTCGGCGATGATGTTGCGCTGAATCTCGTTGGTGCCGGCGTATATCGGGCCGCCCAACGCGAACAGCAGCCCGTCCGTCCAAGGGTTGGCCAGTTCGCCATCGGCCCCGCGGATCTCCAGCGCGGTCTGGTGCAGAGCGACGTCCAGGTCAGACCAGAACACCTTGGTTACCGAGGACTCCGCGCCCAGTTCACCGCCGGCTGCCAGCCGGGTCACGGTGCCGAAGGTGTGCAGCCGATAGGCTTGCGCTTTGATCCACGCGTCGGCGACCTGATCGCCGAATGAGCTGTCTCCGTTGCCCTTCCACAGCGCCGCGAGTCGTTCCGCGGAAGCCAGGAACCGTGCCGGGCTGCGCAGCGACATGCCCCGCTCGTTGCTCGACGTGCTCATCGCGGCGCGCCAACCGTCGTGCACCTCGCCGATGACGTCCGCGTCGGGCACGAAGACATCGTCGAGAAAGATCTCCCCGAATCCGGTGTCGCCGCCGAGTTGGGCGATCGGCCGCACCGTGATCCCGTCAGCCTTCAGGTCGAACATGAAATAGGTCAGCCCGCGGTGCCGCTGCGCTTCGGGGTCAGACCGAAACAATCCAAACGCTCTGTCGCCGAACGGTGCCCGCGAACTCCAGATCTTCTGGCCATTGAGCAGCCAGCCGCCGTCGGTGCGGGTGGCCGTCGAGCGCAGCGAGGCGAGGTCGCTGCCGGACTCCGGCTCGGACCAGGCCTGGGCCCAGATCTCCTCGCCGCTAGCCATTTTGGGCAGTATTCGATCCAACTGCTCTTCGGTGCCGTGCGCGAACAACGTCGGCGCCAGCATCGAGGTCCCGTTGGCGCTGGCCCGTCCGGGCGCGCCGGCGCGAAAGTACTCTTCTTCGAAGGCCACCCACTGCAGCAGGGTTGCGTCGCGGCCACCGTACTTGCGTGGCCAGGTGATCACCGACAGCCCCGCATCGAAAAGTACCTTGTCCCAACGCCGGTGCTGCTCGAAGCCCTCGGCGGTGTCGTAGGACAGGAAAGGAAACGAGTCGCGGTGAGCCGTCAGGAACTCACGCACCTCGCTTTGGAATTCGCGCGTTTCGTCGTCGAAATCAAGGTCCATTTAGGCCATCTCTCGCAGTTGGGGTTTGAGCACTTTGCCGCCGGCGTTACGCGGCAGCGTGTCGACAAACCTCACCGAACGGGGGGCTTTGAAGTTCGCCAAATACTCGCGGGTGTATGCGATCACCGTCTGTTCATCGAGCGCGGATCCGGGCCGGGTCACCAGGAATGCCCGACCGACTTCCCCGAGTCGCTCGTCGGGCACACCGATCACCGCGCAGTCCAGTACACCGTCGAGACGAGCGAGTACCTGCTCGATTTCGGCGGGGTAGACGTTGAAGCCGCCGCAGATGTACATGTCCTTGAGCCGGTCGGTGATCTGGAGATTACCTGCGGCATCGAGCTTTCCGATGTCACCGGTATGCAGCCACCCGTCGGCGTCCACGGTGGCCGCGGTGGCCTGCGGATCGTCGAGGTAGCCGAGCATCACGTTGGGTCCACGCAGCAGCACTTCACCTGTTACTGATCCTGGTTCCGAGCCGTCGGCTCCGTCGATGCGCAGCTCGAAACCGGCGATGGGCCGGCCGCAGGTGGTGGCCACCGTGACGGCGTCGTCCTCGGCGCGGCACATGGTGCCGAATCCGTTGCATTCGGTCAGGCCGTAGGCGGTCAGCACGATGTCGATGTCGAGTTCGGTTTGCATCCGCTCGATCAGCACGACCGGTACCGTCGCCGCGCCGGTGACCGCGAACCGCAGCGAGCTGAGGTCGTAGCGGCCGCGGGCGGGATGGTCGAGCAGCGTCTGGTAGATGGTCGGCGGTCCGGGCAGCACGGTGATCCGATGCTCGGCGACAGCGCGCATCGCCTGCTCGGCGTCGAAGGTCAGCTGCGGGATCAGCGTCACACCGGTCTGTAGGCAGGCCAAGATCCCGGCCTTGTAGCCGAAGTTGTGGAAGAACGGGTTGATGCACAGGTAGCGGTCGTCGCTGGTGAGCTTGCCGCACGCCGCCCACGCCGCCGAACCGGACAGCGATTGCCGGTGCGCGCACAGCACGCCTTTGCTGCGGCCGGTGGTGCCGGAGGTGAACAGGACGTCGGAGACGTCGTCGAGGCTAACCGCGGCCGCGCGGGCATCGGCGGCTTTGACATCAGCGCCGTGCGAGATGAACTCGTCCCATGTTCCGTCGTCAGCGTCTACGGGCACCCGCACGATGTGTCGAAGATCGGGCAGCGCAGACCGGTCGAGATCGCCGATTCTGTCCGAGCCGAGGAACTCGCCCATCGCCACCAGCAACGGGGCGCCGGTACGGGCCAGGATGTCGGAGGCTTCGGCCGCGGTGTAACGGGTGTTCAGCGGCACGACGGTGGCACCGGCGTAATGCGTGGCCAGGCACGCGACCACCCAGTGCCAGGTGTTGGGCGACCAGATCGCCACCCGGTCGCCGGTGTTCACGCCGAGGCTGATCATCGCCGCCGCAGCGTGGCGCACCTCGTCACGTAGTTCGGCGAAGGTGATGGTCCGATCCGACGTGACCAGCGCGTTGTGGTCGGGGAGTTCGCTTGCGATGCGGTCCAACGCCGCAGGAATGGTCTGCGGATGGCTCGACATCGAACTCCTCGGTGCTTATTGCCCGGCCGAACTCCTGTCGCTGTACGACGCACATCGCCGCCGGGGCTAACAAAGCAAGTGCTTGGTAGGTTAGCCTACAGGGGTGCAAGGCGTCGAGGAGTTCAGGGCCGAGGTCCGCGATTGGCTGGCCGAGAACCTGGTCGGTGACTTCGCTGCGCTCAAAGGTCTCGGCGGGCCCGGCCGCGAACATGAGGCGTTCGAAGAGCGGCGCGCCTGGAATCAGCATCTGGCGGCAGCGGGCCTGACCTGTTTGGGTTGGCCGGTCGAACACGGTGGTCGCGGTCTGTCCGTCGCGCATCGGGTTGCGTTCTACGAGGAGTACGCGATCGCCAACGCACCTGCCAAGATCAACCATTTCGGCGAAGAGCTGCTGGGTCCGACGCTGATCGCTTACGGAACCCCGGAGCAGCAGCAGCGGTTTTTGCCCCGGATTCTCGACGTCACCGAGCTGTGGTGTCAGGGCTATTCCGAACCCGGAGCCGGCAGCGACCTGGCCAATGTGTCCACCACCGCCATACTCGACGGCGATGCGTGGGTGATCAACGGCCAGAAAGTGTGGACGTCGCTGGCGCACTGGGCGCAGTGGTGTTTTGTGGTGGCGCGCACCGAAAAGGGTTCGAAGCGTCATGCCGGGTTGTCGTATCTGCTGGTGCCGCTGGATCAGCCAGGGGTGCAGGTCCGCCCGATCGTCCAGCTGACCGGAGACTCGGAATTCAACGAGGTGTTCTTCGACGACGCTCGCGCCGATGCCGACCTCGTGGTCGGGTCACCGGGTGACGGCTGGCGGGTCGCGATGGGAACGTTGACCTTCGAGCGCGGTGTTTCGACGCTGGGCCAGCAAATCATTTACGCGCGCGAACTGAACGGCGTTGTTGAACTCGCCAAACGCACCGGCGCCGCGGACGATCCGCTGATTCGCGAGCGCCTGACACGCTCCTGGGCCGGCCTGCGAGCAATGCGTTCCTATGTGCTGGCGACCATGGATGTCGAACAGCCCGGCCAAGACAATGTCTCGAAGTTGTTGTGGGCCAACTGGCATCGCGATCTCGGTGAGATTGCGATGGACGTGCGGGGTAAAGCGGGCCTGGTGTTGGACGGCGGCGACTTCGACGAGTGGCAGCGGCTCTACCTGTTCACTCGCGCGGACACCATTTACGGCGGCTCCAACGAGATTCAGCGCAACATCATCGCCGAGCGTGTGCTTGGCCTACCCAGGGAGGCTCGATGACCCTAGCAGTTGCGCCGAAAGAGGTTGCCGGACATGGGCTTCTCAACGGCAAGGTGGTGATCGTCACGGCGGCGGCGGGCACCGGTATCGGCTCGGCCACCGCCCGGCGCGCGCTCGCCGAGGGCGCGGATGTCGTCGTCTCCGACCATCACGAACGACGGCTCGGGGAAACCCGCGACGAATTGTCGGCCCTGGGATTGGGCCGCGTCGAGAGCGTGCTGTGCGACGTCACGTCCACTGCGCAGGTCGATGCGCTGATCGCGTCCACCACCGCACGGATGGGCCGTCTCGATGTGTTGGTCAACAACGCCGGCCTGGGCGGTCAAACCCCGGTCGCCGACATGACTGACGAAGAGTGGGACCGCGTTCTCGACGTCACGCTGACGTCGGTCTTTCGCACTACCCGCGCGGCGTTGCGGTATTTCCGCGACGCCCGCCACGGTGGCGTTATCGTCAACAACGCCAGCGTCCTTGGCTGGCGCGCCCAGCACTCGCAATCCCACTATGCAGCGGCCAAAGCCGGCGTGATGGCGTTGACGCGCTGCAGCGCAATCGAAGCCGTCGAATACGGGGTGCGGATCAACGCGGTGTCGCCAAGCATTGCCCGCCACAAGTTCCTGGACAAGACCAGCTCGACGGAATTGCTCGACCAGTTGTCGGCCGGTGAGGCCTTCGGGCGGGCCGCCGAACCGTGGGAGGTGGCGGCGACCATCGCGTTCCTGGCCAGTGAGTACTCCAGTTACCTGACCGGAGAAGTGATCTCGGTGTCGAGTCAGCACCCATGACCGAACTGAGCCCGCCGAACAGTCGCCGCGACGAGTTATTGGAGCTCGCCGCGACGATGTTCGCCGAACGCGGGCTGCGTGCGACCACCGTACGAGACATCGCCGACAGCGCGGGCATCCTCTCCGGCAGCCTGTATCACCACTTCTCCTCCAAGGAAGAGATGGTCGACGAAGTCCTGCGGAGTTTCATGGAGTGGCTTTTCGCCCGCTATGAGGAAATCATTGATACTCAACCGAATCCGCTGGAGCGACTCAGGGGGCTGTTCATGGCGTCGTTCGACGCGATCGAGCACCGGCATGCCCAGGTCGTCATCTATCAGGACGAGGCCAAGCGGCTGCTGCCGCAGCCCCGGTTCTCCTACCTCGAGGACCTGAACAAACAGCAGCGCAAGATGTGGGTCGACCTGCTCCACCAGGGCATCGAGGAAGGGTATTTCCGTCCCGATCTCGATGTCGACCTGGTTTATCGGTTTATCCGCGACACCACCTGGGTGTCGGTGCGCTGGTATCAGCCCGGTGGACCGCTCACCGCCGAGCAGGTGGGTCAGAAGTATCTCGCTATCGTCCTAGGTGGAATTACCAAAGAAGGAAGTTGACAATGGCTTTGAACAATCAGGCGTACGTCATCGACGCTGTACGTACAGCGGTGGGCAAGCGTAATGGGGGACTGGCCGGGGTGCATCCCGTCGACCTCGGTGCACTGGGGTGGCGCGGGCTGCTCGACCGGGTCGACATCGACCCCGCGGCCGTCGAAGACGTGATTGCCGGCTGTGTCGACGCCATCGGAGCGCAGGCCGGCAACATCGCCAGGCTCTCATGGCTGGCCGCCGGCTATCCCGAAGAGGTTCCCGGCGTCACCGTGGACCGGCAGTGTGGTTCCAGCCAGCAGGCGATTTCCTTTGGCGCGCAGGCGATCATGGCGGGCACCGCGGACGTGATCGTGGCTGGCGGCATGCAGAACATGAGCCAGATCCCGATCTCGTCGGCGATGATTGTCGGTGAGCAGTTCGGGTTCACCTCTCCGACCAACGAGTCCAAGCAGTGGCTGCACCGATACGGCGATCAGGAGATCTCGCAGTTCCGCGGTTCGGAGTTGATCGCCGAGAAGTGGAACCTGTCGCGTGAGGAGATGGAGCAGTACGCACTGACCAGCCACGAACGCGCCTTTGCTGCAATTCGCGGCGGCCACTTCGACAACGAGATCGTCACCGTGGAAACCGAATCCGGCCCGTTCCGGATCGACGAGGGTCCACGCGAGTCGACGCTGGAGAAGATGGCCGGCCTGAAGCCGTTGGTCGAGGGAGGTCGCCTGACGGCTGCGATGGCCAGTCAGATTTCCGACGGCGCCAGCGCGGTGCTGTTGGCGTCCGAGCAGGCGGTCAAGGACCACAAACTCACCCCGCGTGCGCGCATCCACCACATCAGCGCCCGCGCCGCGGACCCGGTCTTCATGCTCACCGGGCCGATTCCGGCGACCCGCTATGCCCTGGAGAAGACCGGCCTGTCTATCGACGACATCGACGTCGTCGAGATCAACGAGGCGTTCGCGCCGGTGGTGCTGGCCTGGCTCAAGGAGATCAAGGCCGACCCGGAGAAGGTCAACCCCAACGGCGGTGCGATCGCGCTGGGTCACCCGTTAGGCGCTACCGGGGCAAAGCTTTTCACCACCATGCTCAATGAGCTGGAACGCACCGGTGGCCGTTACGGCCTGCAGACGATGTGCGAAGGCGGGGGCACCGCCAACGTCACCATCATCGAACGGCTGTAGTACCGGCGGCTAGCACGAGCGCAATACTACCGAGCGCGAGCAGCCAACTCGCGAAGCTACCAACCAAGAAGTACTCGGTCACCTCGTCGATACCTACTCCGGTCGCGTTGTCGGTGCTGCTCTTCTGGGCGTTCAATTCCGGGACTCGAATGATGCCCTTGGCGGCAACGACGGCGCTGGCTGCGGCTACCTGTCCGCCGACGCCAAGGCTCAGGATCAGCAGACGCTCCATGGGGCCCAGCAGGCGTCCGCCCTTGAGCCGATCCGACGGCTGCGGCTCTCCAACTGGACGTACCGCTCCGACTGAGGCAAGCACCACGCGCACCAGCCGGTTCCCGGTGGCGAACTGTGCTAGCACTACACCGACGATCATCAACAGCCGAGTGGGCGGGAAGTCGTTGAAGGGCAGCGCAACCCACCTTGACCATCGCGCGACGGTGCCGCCCACCTCACATCCCAAACCAGACAACACCATCAACAGACCCAGCGATGCGCCGAATACGACCAGCGGCGCCAAGTGGTGGGCGCCGGTTCGTTCGCTGCGCGCGCACAGCAACTGCCATGCTGCAGTCGCCGCCGCTGCAAACGCAAGGAGCACGATGTCGCCGACGTGCCACAGCGCGCCGAGCGCCGCACATACCGCAACGACGACAGGCCCAACCGCCACCGGTAACCAGACGAAGCGGGTCGACCGCCCGCACGCGTCGGCGATTCCGATCGCGATCAGCAGGACTGCGACAGCGCTCACGGCAAGCTCCGGAGGTATTGGCTGGCAAGGACGATCAGGTCCAGACCGTCGCGGCTCGCCCGCTGTGACACCGCCGACGGGCTGATGCCCTCGGCGGTGGCGAGCTCCTTTTTGGTCTGGTTGTCCATCAAGCCCTTCAAGATCCGTAGTGAGCGGTTATCGAGCGATCCAAGCAGATGATCCCGACACAACAATGCGGCGTTGATTGCCGCGACGTCGTCACGACTGTTGTCCGATGCCTGGAACATCGTCCGCGTGCGGGCGAAGCCGGGCTGACGCTGTGCCTGCGCGGTCCGTTGAATTGCGTCGCGTGCGGCCCACCAGCCCGGTCCGTCCTGAATCCCCGTCGCGGCGTCCAGCACCGTGGCCGCGCCCCATCCGATACCGAAACGCACGTCGACGTTCGGACTGACAGATAGTCGCAGGGACAGCGCGGCGTCGATCGCCGCGCCCACCGTCGGATAGCTGCCCTGGAACTCGTCGCCGACAGTGAACTGGGGCGGGTCGATCGCGCCATCGGCGACCTGCGCTAATGCCCCCGTGACGGCCCGATGCAGCTCAGGGCGGTCGGCGGACCGGCGCGAACCGACTACATCGCCGATCAACATCGCCCTTAGTGAAGGATAAGCCTTCATCGTAGCCATATGAAGATTATAGTTTCAATCTGAAGCAATAAAGCAATAGGCTTCACAAGTGAATCGCGAACAAACGCCGCCGGCCGTGAAGCTGTTGCGATAATTCCGTCGATTTTTCGTAACAGCTTCACGTTCGGCGGGTGACACCGGCAATGATGTCGTCGACGGTGCGCTGAGCCAACGCCTCAATGTCACGGCGACGGGCGTCGCGTAGCGGTCCGTGCAGGACCAGTTCGGCGAATCCGTGCACCGCCGACCAGCACGGCCACTCGGCGCCGTCGCGTCGTTCGGGGGACAGCGCCCCCGCCTCGACCATGGCGTCGAGCGCCTTGACCAAGGCCAGATACGGCGGCGCAGTCGCAGTTCCGTCCTGCTCGAGCCCGGTGAGATCGGCTCCGAAAAAAGCCACCGCAAACCACCCCGGCTCGTCCAGCGCGAACTTGATGTAGCCGATGCCGACAGCGCGCAGTCGATCCCGTGCCTCCGGCTCAGGTGAGCCGCGCCGGCGCACTGTGCTTTCCATCCGCGCCGCCATCCGGTGTTGGATCGCCGCCGCAACGGCGCTGAGCAGTGCCTCGCGATCGGCAAAATGCCGGTACGCGGCGTTAGGTGAAACCCCAGTTCGCCGAGTCGCTTCGCGGATGGTGAGTGCTTCCGGCCCGCCGGTCCGGGTGAGATGAAGACCGGCATCGATCAATGCCGCGCGCAGATCCCCGTGGTGGTAGCCGGTCTTCAAGGTGGCCAACGCTTGACCCTTCTCGGCGCCGAAGTGTACGGTGTGAACATTACCATGTTGACGGCGTGAACATACGAAGATGGAGGGGGTCCACCGTGAGTACCGCAGGATTGCCGCCCGTTGTGGACGAGCAGGTTTGGCAGCGCGAGTTGGACGCGTTGCGTGTCCGTGAGAAGGCGGCCACTCGTGAGCTCGACGCCATCGCCGCGCAGCGACGAAGGCTGCCGATGGTCGCGATGCCGGAATACATCCTGGACGGCGCGAACGGACCTGTGCGGTTAGCCGACGTGTTCGACGGTAGGACGCAGCTGATCGTCTACAACCACATGTGGTTTCCGGATGAAGAGTGGCAGTGTCCAGGTTGTACGGGCTTCACCTCGCAGTTCACCCGGCTGGAGTTCCTGGACAACTACGACGCCCGGTTTGTCATCGTCACACAGGGGCCCATCGACGAAGCGCTCGCATACAAGCGGCGAGTGGGCAACCAGATGACCTGGTACTCCACGGCCAACAGCCCGTTCGGTGCCGACGTCGATGCGCCACCCAATGGCGATGCAACGCCCGGCGGCGGGTTTGCGGTCAATGTCTTTCTGCGCGACGGGGATCAGGTCTACCGAACCTGGCACACCAATGGCCGTGGGACCGAACAACTGAGCCACACGTTCGCGTTGATCGATCTACTGCCGTACGGCCGTCAGGAAGAGTGGCAAGACTCCCCGGACGGCTGGCCTCAGTCGCCAACCTACAGCCACTGGCCCGGCTCGCAGGACATCGCCCGAGCCTACGGCCAGTGAGCTCTCAGTCCTGAGCCAGTGCGGCGGCCGACTGCAGGTGCTTGATGGCTTCGGCGACGATCGCCTCGATCAACTCCGCGCACGACGGCAGGTCTTCGATGATGCCGGCCACCTGGCCGGACGCCAGCACCCCAGCATCGGTGTTGCCCTCGACCAGGCCGGCCTTGAGCAGCATCGGGGTGTTGGCCGCCATCACCACCTGCGACCAGGTCAGCTGCTTGCCGTGCCGCATGGCCAGGCCGTCGCGAATCATCGAGGCCCAGGTCATCTGCGAGATTTTCTTGAACTTTGCCGCGTTGCGCACCGCAGCGGTGAAACCTCGTGCCCGCGAACCGCTTTCCAGCTTCTCGACGAGTCCGGTGCGCAGCACGCGGTGCGGCATGCCGTCGACCCGGGTGCTGACCACGGTGCCGTCCAGCGCCGCCTTTAGATACCGCTGCTTGACGCCGTCGGGCACGGTGGAATCCGAGGTGAGCAGGAAGCGGGTGCCCATGGCCACCCCGGCCGCGCCGTAGGACAGGGCCGCGGCCAGTCCGCGTCCGTCGAAGAAACCACCCGCGGCGATCACCGGGATGTTGGTGCCCTGGACCGCGTCCAGCACCGACGGCAGCAGCAGCGTGGTCGCGACCGGCCCGGTGTGGCCGCCGCCTTCACCGCCCTGCACGATCATCGCGTCGGCGCCCCAGCCCGCGACCTTGCGCGCGTGCTTAGCCGCGCCGATCGACGGAACCACCACGGCGCCTGCTTCTTTCAGCCGCGCAATCAGCTCCTGTTTGGGGGCCAGCGCGAAGGATGCCACTTTCACGCCTTCGCGGATCATCAGCTCCACCCGATCGCCGGCGTCCGCGGCGTCGGCGCGGATGTTCACGCCGAACGGCTTATCGGTGGCGGCTTTGACCTTCTTGATGGCCGTCGCTAATTCGTCCAGGGTCATCGTGGCCGAGGCCAGGATGCCGAGTCCGCCGGCGTTGGCGGTGGCCGAGACCAGCCGAGCCCCTGCCACCCAGCCCATCCCGGTCTGCACCACCGGGTGTTCGATGCCGACCAGCTCGGTCAGCGGCGTACGCAGTCTCACTGCCGTATCTCTCGGTCGCGCAATGATTTCGGATCGATGAGCTCACGGATCAACCGCAGCTCCTCGTCGGTGGGCAGCCGGGACTCTTTGGCGTCAGCCAGGCCATACACCTCGAACGAGGTCGCATCGCGGACTTCGTCAGGTGATACTCCGGGATGCAGGCTGCGGGCCCGCATGGTGTGGTCGGGGCCGCCGAAATCGAACACGCCGAGGTTGGACACCACCCGGTAGACGTTGACGAACCGGAACGCTGGGTTGTCGGCGTCGACCTTGTCGTAGCCGATGCCGGACACCACGTCGACCTTGTCTGTGAAGACCCGTTTGGAATGGTTGCCCACCCAATAGCTGGTGGCGTGGTTGATGGTGTTGCCTGGCGAACCGCGAACACCGAACATCTGCCGGGTCGGTTGCTGTAACGGCCCAAACGCCGAGATGTTCTGGTTGCCAAAGCGATCGACCTGATTGGCGCCCATCACAACATGGCGCCGGCCCCAGGCCAGCGTCTCGAAAACCCGGCTGAACGGCATCCATCCCTCGACGGCGCCGGTCTTACCCAACGCCGGGGTGTCGGCCAGCAGCTGCGCCTCGCCGTCAGTCAGCAGGATGTCGGGCGAAAAGGTCAGCCGTGCCAGGCGAGCCCCAACGGAGGCCATGTTGGTCATCGGGCTGATCATGATTTCGCCTGCATCACGGAACAATTCGGCGCAGGCGATTGCGCAGACGTCGGCCCGGGTGCTCATTTCGAGGCCTCCGCTGCAAAAGCATGCACGGCCGCTTGGTAATCGTCTTCGCTACCCGACAGATAGGTCTGCACGAATTGTTGCCAACCTTCTTCGGTCGAGGCCGCCTCGGCATAGTGCCGCTGGAACTTTTCGTCACGCCCGTAATCCGGAGCGGCGGTGGTGAAGTGGGCGCCGCCGGGGGTCTCCACGACCGCGTCGACCATCATCCGGTTGATCAGCAACGCCTGCGGCGGCACCGCCTTGACCAGTTCCTCGGTGGAGACGACACGTTCGACGGAGAGAAAGCGCTTGTCCGCCGCCATCAGGAAGAGGTCGTCAAAGTAGGGGTCGATCCCGGTGTAGGCCGCATTGCCCTGGCTGTCACCAAGATTCAAGTGGGCGAACGCGGCATCCAGGCGCAGCGCCGGCATCGCGATGAGCTTCTCGTGTCCACCGTCGGGCGCCGCGTACGGACTGGTGACGGTCTGCAACTCGCCGTCCCAGAAGTCCAGCACCGAACTGCCCAGCCCGGCGCGAATCGGCAGGAACGGCAGGCGCTGCGCCGCCGCATGCAGCCCACAGCGCAGCATGCCCTCGTCCATCTCCCGGGCCTCGATCGCGCCGGTGGTGCGGGCCGTGGCGAACCAGGGATCGTAGAAGGGAGGCGAGTCCAGCGAGACGAACCCGTAGTAGACCCGCTTCACCTTGCCGGCCGAGCACAGGAGGCCCACGTCGGGGCCGCCATAGGTGACCACCGTCAGGTCGGTGACGTCGGTACGCAGCAGCGCCCGTACGAACGCCATCGGTTTACGCCGCGAACCCCAGCCGGCCAGACCGATGGTCATGCCGCTGCGTACTTGCGCGACGGCCTCGTCGAGTGTGGTGCGCTTATCGCTCATTCCTTCTTGCCCTTCGCTGTGCCGGCGAACGCGTCGCGGTGCTCGTCGGCAACGCCGGCCAGGTTGAGCTCGAACGTAAAGCCTTGCTCCATGCGGTAACTCGCGTTGACCCGCTGGACGTCGATCAAGTTCAGCGCCTCCTTGGCCGCACGGATCACCCGGGTGTCCTTGGCGGCGATGTCGCGGGCCACCCGTAACGCGGCCTCGTCGAGTTCGTCGCGGGGCACCACCTCGTGCACCGAGCCGAAGTGGTGCAGGGTAGCGGCGTCGACAGTCGCCGCGGTGAAGAACAGCCGCCGCATCAAGTGCTGCGGCACCAAGCGCGATAGATGGGTTGCCGCGCCCAATGCGCCGCGTTCGACCTCGGGCAGCCCGAAGGTCGCGTCCTCGGAGGCCACGATCACGTCGGCGTTGCCCACTAGGCCGATTCCGCCACCGACGCAGAATCCGTTGACGGCGGCGATCACCGGTACCGCGCACTCGTAAACCGCCCGGAAGGCGGCGAAGCATCCGCGGTTGGCGTCGATCAGCGCGGTGAACCCCTCGGTCCGCTGCATCTCTTTGATGTCGACCCCAGCGTTGAACCCGCGACCCTCGGCCCGCAGGATCACCGCATGGGTGTCCCGATCGTCGCCGGCGGCGGTCAGCACGTCGGCGAGTTCGAACCAGCCGGCCGACGGGATGGCGTTGACAGGGGGAAAGTCGACGGTGACCGCGACGATCCCCGGTTCGACGGTGCGTGACGTGATTGTCATCGAGATCCTCGACCACTTCCTTGGGGGACGATTACCTAAGCAAGCACTTGCTTGGTACGCTAGCACAGTGACCCACGCCGACGGAGTCCCCGCGTTCAGCTTCGGGCTCACCGGTCGGGTCGCGCTGGTGACCGGCGGCGTTCGGGGGGTCGGCGCCGGCATCAGCTCCGTCTTCGCCCAGCAGGGTGCCACCGTGGTGACGTGCGCCCGCCGCGCGGTCGACGGTCTGCCGTACGAATTTCACCCTTGTGACATCCGCGACGACGACGCGGTCAAGGCGATGATCGACGCGATCGTCGACCGGCATGGCCAACTGGACGTGGTCGTCAACAACGCCGGAGGTTCGCCCTACGTCTTGACGGCGGACTCCAGCGCGAAGTTCAACCGCAAGATCATCGAGCTCAATCTGATTGGTGCGCTGTCGGTTTCTCAGCACGCCAACGGCATCATGCAGAACCAGCAGCGCGGCGGCGCGATCGTCAACATCTGCAGCCTCAGCGGCCGGCGGCCGTCCCCGGGCACCGGCGCATATGGCGCGGCGAAGGCCGGCCTGGAGAGCCTTACCCAGACGTTGGCGGTGGAATGGGGGCCCAAGGTGCGGGTGAACGCCTGCGTGGTCGGCATGGTGGAAACCGAACAATCGGAGCTGTTCTACGGCGACGCCGAGTCGATCGCCGCGATCTCGAAAAACGTGCCGCTCGGCCGCCTTGCCACCCCCGCCGATGTCGGTTGGGCCGCAGCATTTTTGGCGTCGGACGCGGCGTCCTACATCAGCGGTGCCTCCTTGGAGGTGCATGGCGGTGGCGAGCCACCGCACTATCTGGCCACCACGAACGCCAGCGCGATCAAGTAGATGAAGATGAGGATGGGTAGGTAATGGGCACAGTTGACGGCCGGGTCGTCATCGTCACCGGTGCGGGCGGCGGTATCGGTCGTGCGCACGCCTTGGCATTCGCCGCCGAGGGCGCGCGCGTCGTGGTTAACGACTTCGGTGTGGGCTTGGACGGGTCACCGGCGGGCGGTGGCAGCGCCGCGCAGGGCGTGGTCGACGAGATCGCCTCTGCGGGAGGCGAAGCCATCGCCAACGGCTCGAACATCGCGGACTGGGATCAAGCGGCCGGTTTGATCCAGACCGCTGTCGAAACCTTCGGCACTTTGGATGTGCTGGTGAACAACGCCGGCATCGTGCGCGATCGAATGATGGCCAACACCAGCGAAGAGGAGTTCGACGCCGTCATCGCCGTGCACCTCAAGGGCCACTTCGCCGCCATGCGGCACGCCGCCTCGTACTGGCGCGGGTTGAGCAAAGAGGGCAAAACCGTTGACGCACGGATCATCAACACAAGTTCGGGTGCGGGCCTGCAGGGCAGCGTCGGCCAGGGCAACTACAGCGCAGCCAAGGCCGGCATCGCGGCGATGACCCTCGTCGGTGCCGCTGAAATGGGCCGGTATGGCGTCACTGTCAACGCGATCGCCCCGTCCGCACGCACCCGGATGACCGAGACGGTGTTCGCCGACATGATGTCCACGCAGGAAGACGATTTCGATGCGATGGCGCCGGAGAACATCTCGCCGTTGGTGGTCTGGCTGGGCAGCGTGCAATCCCGTGACATCACCGGCACGGTGTTCGAGGTGGAGGGCGGCAAGATCCGCATCGCCGAAGGGTGGGCGCACGGACCGCAGATCGACAAGGGTGCGCGGTGGGACCCTGCCGAGTTGGGACCCGTGGTCACCGACCTGTTGGCCAAGTCGCGCCCGCCGGTTCCGGTCTACGGGGCCTAGACCCACGGAGTGCATTTCGACTGGGAGCAGTTGACCGACGGCGTTCATCGCTGTCGGCTGAGGTTTCTCGACGTCACGGTGGGTCTCGTGCAGGGCAGCGCCGGGGTGCTGCTTGTCGACGCCGGCACCACGCTCACTGAGGCGCAGGCGATCAGTGACGACGTGCGTGAGATCGCCGGACGCGACGTGACGCATGTGGTACTGACCCACAAGCACTTCGATCATGTCTTGGGCTCCGGCGCGTTCCCAGATGCGGAAATCTACTGCGCGCCAGAGGTTGTGGACTACCTCGCGACGGCGGCTGGTCAGCTTCGCGAAGATGCGCTGAGCCACAGAGCCAACCCGGATGAGATCGAACGCGCGATCGCGGCGCTACGAGCGCCTCAACACGCGGTCAACGACGCCGTCGTTGACCTCGGAGACCGCAGGCTCGCCATCACGCATCCGGGACGAGGCCACACCGACGCCGATCTCGTTGTGCGGGTGCCGGGTTCGGACGGCGAGCGGACCGTGGTCTTCAGTGGGGATCTGATCGAGGAGTCCGGCGACCCCGCAATCGACGACGACTCCGACGTGGCTGCGTGGCCGGGCACACTTGACCGCCTGCTCGCAATTGGCGGACCTGGCGCGATCTACGTCCCGGGGCACGGTCGTGTTGTAGAAGCGGAATTCGTCCGTCGCCAACAAGATTGGCTTAGATCGAGCCGCCCAACGCGGTGACGATGTCGTCGAACACCGCCGCCGGGAATTGCGTCAGCGCGGTATCAACCTGGCTGAGGCCGGCCTGGATCGCGCTGTCAATTGTCGCCGAGTTAGCCGTCAGGAGCGCTTCGTAGATGTCGTAGCCAGCGAGCTGCGGCGCTTCGATGAGGTTGCGGAAATCGACGAACAGGTCCGTTGCCAAGCCTGGATCCTGCGGCACCGGTGTGCCGTCCCAGCTGACCAGTGTCCAATCGCCGGGCTCGCCGGAGACGACGACTTGACCTGTGTAGGGCAGTAATTCGCCTTTGCTGGACAGTTCGTTGAGCACGAGCGGGAAATCTGGATTTTTGACGTTCATCAGCGTCCAGATCGCGATGGTGCCTTCGTGCGAGAACACCGCGTCGGTGTCACCCGCGACGCTTCCGTCGTAGATCTGCTGAACGGCCTCGTCGACGCGCTGGTCGAACACAATGCCGTTGGCGTCGGTCGAGCCCAACTCCGGAACCAAGGGCAATCCGAGTGTCCACAGCGCCGGTGCGAGCAGGTACAAGGCGCCGCCCAACGGCAGGTCTCCGACGTTGACTGGCGCACCTCCGAAGATGCCGGCGTCGATTTCGTTGAGCCCGGCCAACGGCTGCTGAATAGGCAAGCCCAGTGTCTCGGACAGCGGTATCGCGGTTTCCTGCGATCGGATCATGGTCGACGCCCAGATCTCGTCGATACCGTTGTGCGCCAATGTTCCAGCCAGGACCTGCGCCTGCTGTTCGCCGGCGTCGGTGAGGTCGGGTCCGGGCACCAGCGTGTTGATCGCGGTCATGTCCCCGGATTCGCCGTGCCGCACGAAGTCCAGCACGATCGAACCGTCGTCGGCCCAGGCGATTGCCGGTCCAGTGGAAAGTATTGTCGCCGAGAGGAACCCGACGGCGAGGTAACGTGGACTCAGCATCAGATGCTGCCCCCGAAAGCGGCGACAATCTGATCGAACACCTCGACCGGGAATTGGCTCAGCGCCGTGTCGACTTGGCTGATGCCGGTCTGAATCGCGGTATCGATCGTCGCCGAATTGCCGGTGAGCAGAGCTTCGTAGATGTCGTAGCCGGCGAATTGGGGTGCTTCGAAGAGGTCGCGGAAGTCGACGAACAGCTCGGTGCCCAGTCCTGGATCCTGCGGGATCGCGACGCCGTCGTAGCTGACCAGCGTCCAACCATCCGTCGGATCGCCTTGCACCACAACCTGACCCGCGTTGGAGAGCAATCCGCCGGTCTTCTCCAGGTCCTGCAGCAGGACGGAGAAATCCGGGTTCTTGACGTTCATCAGCGTCCAGACAGCGATCGCTCCCTCGCTGGAGAATGCGACATCGGTCGGGGTGCCGGTCGCGCTCGCGGTGCCGTCGTAGATGTCTTGTACTGCGAGGCTGAAACTTTCGTCGAAAGTGACGCCGTTGACGCTGGGTAGCCCAGGTCCGGAACGAGGTCCAGGCCGAACGCCCACGACAGCGGGCCCAGTAGGTACAGGATGCCCTCGAGGCTGTTCGTCTGCGCACCCTCGAACGCCCCGGCGGGAATTTCGTTGAGCCCGGACAACTGGTCGACAGGGTTGCTGATGTGCAGCAAGTCAGCCAATGGCGCTGCGGTTTGCACGGCCCGCGCTTCGTCGGACGCGACGACGTTGGCGATGCTGCTGCCGTATTCGCCCTGGATCAGGGCGGCGATTTCATCAGCCTGATGCACGCCGGCCGCGTCAAGATCGGTTCCCGGTGGCACTGTGTCGATGATGCCCGCGGCATTGGCTGTCGATTCACCGTGCCGAACCAAGTCCAGCATGATCTCGCCGTCGGCCCAGGCCAGCGCCGATCCGGTGCACATCAATCCGGTCGACAGCAGCCCGACGACAACGTAGCGGAGCCATTTGCTCATTACTTCCCCCATTCGGCGCAGGGCGTGTCGGCGCAAAGGCAATTTACCGCTGCGGACCGCCACGTTTGCGGGAATGCGCAGCCCAATGTAAGCGGGTTCGCACACCACCAACGGGATGACCGGTCGGTCGCCTGCCGGTACTACCGGTATGGCGGACACATCCTGATCGGCAGTGGCCAGTAGCGGTGCCGCTCCCCGCCGGTGGCGTCGCGGACCGTCGACCCTTCTCACTCTCGCTGTTACCTGGTGGTGAGCGATCTAAATGCGGCCGACCCCCTGCAGCCCGTTGATGGTGTCGGCCAGCGTCTGCGCCGCGTCCCGTTGCGTGATGCCGAGGTCGCGTTCGGCAGGGATGTCATCCGCGGGCGGCATCTGGGTGTAGTACTGCATCGCCGCGGAGTTGATCGGAGTCTCGAACGGCAGATGATCGCCGATGACGTCGAACAAGCGCCCCAGGGCACGAAGTCCGACGTCGGGGACCGGATAAACCACCAGGTTGCGATGAGCGGCGGCACCGAGTAGGAATGCGAGGCGATCCACCCCTATGCGTCGGCCACCGGCCATGTATCGGCGCGGTCCCTGGCCCGGCTGCAACAGTGCGACGTGCAAGGCGGCGAGGTCGCGGACGTCCACCACGATCCAGGCGGCGCTGCGCCCGGGCACACCGCGCATCTTGAGCGCTGCCTGCACGCCCTCGGCTGCCTCACCGAACTGATCACCCGCAGGTGGTCCCAGCACCATGCCGGGATAACTGATGTTCACCGGTGCGCCGGCGTCCTGAAGACCTCGCGCATACGCTTCGACGATGGCCTTGGACTTGCCGTACCCGTCCGACCCGCCGACCACGGGCAGGTCCGCATGCAGCATTGGAAGACCGGGGCGAAACAGCGCCGAGAAACTCGAGACGTGAACGATCGGATCCACCTTCGCGGCGGCAGCTCCTCCGAGCACGTTGCGGGCGCCTTCGAGGTTGGTACGCAGCATTTCCTCGCAGCGGGCGGGGTCGGTGGAAACCATTGCTGCGCAATGAATGACGGCGTCACAGCCCCGTAATGCCGCGGCAGTGCTGTCTGGGTCTGCGATATCACCGACGACGTGATCGCCTACGTCGACGCCGATTTGCTCAGCGCTGGTGTGAAGGCGATCGGGGTTTCGCACGAGAAATTTGACTTGGTGTCCACCATCCTGGGCGGCCTTCGCCGTCCATGCACCTACGAATCCAGTGCCCCCCGTGATCAGAACCTTCATCAGACGCTGTTCCCCTCGGTCGACGCTCCGAGGTTACGGGTCGCAGATGACGATTGGGATGGTCCGGTCGGTCCACGACTGGTAGTCCTCGAACGTTGGATACATCGCGACCAGTTGCGGCCAGTACATGGCGCGCTCCTCGTCGGTAGCGTCGCGCGCGGTCAGGTCCAGCACCTCTTTTCTGATCTGAATCGAGACTTCTGAATTGGCTTTGAGGTTGAGGTACCACATGGGGTTCTTGTCGGAACCGCCCCGCGATGCAGCCAAGATGACCCGGTCGCCATCGCGCAGATACAGCAGCGGGCTCACCCGTGGTTCGCCGGTCTTGCGGCCGATCGTCGTCAGCAGCGCAATCGGATTGTTCTGCATCGTTCCGCCGAGACCCTCGCCGCCGTTACGTCGGTAGATCCAGGTGTTGATGCGAGCCATCCACTTGATGAAGACGTCGGCGAACGGCGAATTCAGGTATCGCGGAGGTGATTTCGGAGGCATGCCACCGATCCTAGGTCCGCTGGATAAACGGGCGGAGCTGAGCCCGGATGTGGCGGATCGTGCCGTCCGGGATGAGAAACGTCTCATCGACGTGTGAACACACCCGCCGCCCGGCTAGCGACGGTTTGGTGATCACATCAAACTGCGCCCGCACCCGGTCGCCGTCGACGGTGAAGTTCGGCGGCGTAGTCGCCTCGATAATCCGGAACTGTGGTCCACGATTGAGGCTGCGCCGCAAGTGGTTTCCGGAGAATCCGGTCTTGATACCGTTCTCGATCCGCACGCAGTCCGGCGCGAAGGGCACGTCGTCGCCGCGGTGACTCGCCAGTGCGTCGATGTAGGACTGCGCCGCGGCGATACGGTCCGCGTCGGAGAGCACCACCTAGATGCGCTCGATGATGGTGCCGGTCGAGAGGGCACCACCGGCACACATGGTGATCAGCGCAGTGCTTTGGTCCGTGCGCTCGAGTTCGTGCAGCGCGGTGGTGATCAGACGGCTACCGGTGCTGCCCACCGGGTGACCCAGAGCGATCGCGCCGCCGTTGACGTTCACCTTGGCCATGTCGGGCTCATGGACCCGCGCCCAGGACAGCACCACCGATGCGAAAGCCTCATTGATCTCGACGATGTCGATGTCGCCGATCTTCATCCCGGCCTTCTCCAGCACCTTCGCCGTGGACTGCACCGGGCCGTCCAGGTGGTAGTAGGGCTCCGCGCCGACCAGCGCCTGGCTGATGATCCGGGCGCGCGGCTTCAGTCCCAGCGCCTTGGCCTTGTCCTCGTCCATCCACAACACCGCCGCGGCGCCGTCGGAGATCTGTGATGACGTGCCCGCGGTGTGGATCCCGCCTTCGATCACCGGCTTGAGCTGGCTCAACCCTTCCAGCGTGGTGGCCCGCAGACCCTGGTCGCGGCTGACCATGTGCCGCTCGCGGGTGGGTTGCTTTTGTTCGTCAAGGATCGGTGCCTCGATCGGGGAGATTTCCCGGTCGAAGCGGCCCTCGTCCCAGGCGCGCTTGGCGTGTTGCTGCGAGGCCAAGCCGAACGCGTCGATGTCTTCACGGGTGATGCCGCGTCGCTTGGCGATCCGCTCGGCGGCGGTGAACTGATCGGGCAGATCGATGTCCCACGACGCGGGCCGCAGGATGCTGCGGTCGGGACCCGCATTGGCGCCGAGGCCGACCCGGCTCATCGCCTCGATCCCGCACGCGATGCCGATGTCGATAGCGCCCGCCGCAATCAGGCCGGCGACGAGGCCGTTGGCCTGCTGGCCGCTGCCGCACTGGCAATCCACGGTCATGGCGCCAACCTGCTCCGGCAGCCCGGCGACGAGCCAGCTCACCCGGGTGATGTTGTTGGACTGCTCGCCATACTGCGTTACGCAGCCGCCGATGACCTGCTCGACGTCGCCGGCGTCGATACCGGCCTTATCCACCACAGCCTTCTGCACCGCGCCCAGCAGCTCGGTGGCATGTAGTCCCGACAGCCATCCGGCGCGTTTGCCGATGGGGCTGCGGGTGGCTTCAACAATTACCGGGTTACCCATGTGGTCAGGCTAGAACACGTTTCATTACCCTGACAAGCGAGGATGCCGGACCGCCTTTTGTCTGCGGTGGAGGCATGTTTTACTGGCACTAGAACACGTTGCAATTCAGGAGAGCACCCTAATGGCACCCCCTATTATCTCAGCTGACTTCGACTTCCTCGATCCCGACATCAACCTGGTCGGACTCCCGGTCGCCGAACTCGCCCACCTCCGCAAATCCGAACCGATCCACTGGGTCGACGTGCCGGAGGGCTGCGGAGGTTTCGAGGACAACGGCTATTGGCTGCTTGCCAAGCACGCCGACGTCAAGGAGGTGTCGCGCCGCAGCGACGTCTTCTCCAGCTGGCTCAACGGCGCGATCCCGACCTGGCCCAAGGAGATGACGCGCGAGAACGTTGAACTGCAGCGCAGCGTCATGCTCAACATGGACGCCCCACACCACACCCGCCTTCGCAAGATCATCTCCCGGGGATTCACCCCGCGGGCAATCGGGCGGCTGGAGGAGGAGCTGGCACAGCGCGCCCAGAACATCGCCAAGAACGCGGCCGCCGCCGGTTCGGGCGACTTCGTGGAGCAGGTCTCGTGCGAGCTGCCGCTACAGGCGATCGCCGGTTTGCTCGGCGTGCCGCAGGAGGACCGCGACAAGCTGTTCCGCTGGTCCAACGAGATGACCGGCGGCGAGGATCCCGAATACGCCGACGTGGATCCCGCGCAGTCGTCGATGGAACTGATCATGTACGCGATGGCGATGGCCGACGAGCGGGGCAAGAACCCGACCGACGACATCGTCACGACCTTGATCGAGGCCGACATCGACGGGGAGAAGCTCTCCGACGACGAGTTCGGTTTCTTCGTCATCATGCTGGCGGTGGCGGGTAACGAGACGACCCGCAACTCGATCACCCACGGAATGATCGCCTTCGCGAACAACCCGGATCAGTGGGAGCTCTACAAGAAGGAACGTCCGTCGACAGCAGCCGACGAAATCGTCCGGTGGGCGACTCCGGTCACGGCATTCCAGCGCACCGCCAACGAGGACACCGAGCTGGGCGGCGTCCAGATCAAGAAGGGCCAGCGGCTGGTGATGTCCTACCGCTCGGCCAACTTCGACGATGAGGTCTTCGATGACCCCTATTCGTTCAACATCCTGCGCGACCCGAATCCCCACGTCGGATTCGGCGGCACCGGCGCGCACTATTGCATCGGCGCCAACCTGGCGCGGATGACGATCAACTTGATTTTCAACGCGGTCGCCGACCATATGCCCGACCTCAAACCGATCTCGAAGCCCGAGCGGTTGCGGTCGGGTTGGCTCAACGGCATCAAGCACTGGCACGTCGACTACGCCGGCAACCGCACGGCGGCGCACTAATGGATTTCACGCCGGACCCGGCGCAGCAAGCTGTCGCCGATGTCGTCACGTCGGTGCTGGACCGGGACAACTCGTGGGAGGCGCTCGTCACCGGTGGCGTGACGGCACTGCCGGTGCCCGAGCGGGTGGGCGGTGACGGCGTAGGCCTGCCCGAGATCGCGACGGCGCTCACCGAAATCGGTCGACACGGCCTGATCGGTCCGGTGCTGGCCACCCTCGGGCTCGGTGCGTTACCGCTGCTGGACTTGGCCTCCGACGAGCAGCAGGACCGCTATTTCGGCGGGCTGGCCAAGGGATCGCTGCTCACCGCGGCGCTCAATGAGCCCGGCTCGGCGTTACCGGAGCGGCCGGCGACGGTGTTTGTGCACAGTCGGCTTTCCGGAACCAAAGTCGGTGTCGGCTATGCCGACAACGCGGAGTGGATGATCGTCACGACGGACAGCGCTGTGGTCGTCGTGTCACCCAAGGCCGACGGTGTGCAACTTGCGAAAACTCCGACGTCCAGCGGATCCGACGAGTATGTGGTCACGTTCACCGATGTCGCGGTGGCCGAGGAGGACGTGCTGACCGGAGCGACGGCGCAGCGGGTGAACCAGTTGGCGCTGGCGGCGATCGGCGCCTATACCGCTGGCTTGGTCGCCGGCGCGTTGCGGTTGACCGCCGACTACGTGGCGAACAGGCAGCAGTTCGGGAAGCCGCTGTCCACCTTCCAGACCGTCGCCGCGCAGCTCGCCGAGGTCTACATCGCTTCGCGGACCATCGATCTGGCGTCGACATCGGTGATCTGGCGGCTCGCCGAAAAGGGCGGATACGCCCCCGATGTGCAGGCCGACCTGGACGTGCTGGGCTACTGGATTACGTCGCAAGCGCCGCCGGTGATGCAAATCTGCCACCACCTGCACGGCGGTATGGGGATGGACATCACCTACCCGATGCACCGGTACTACTCCACGATCAAAGACCTGACCCGGCTATTGGGCGGGCCGTCGCATCGTCTCGACCTGGTGGGAGCGCAATGTTCATCGACCTGACTCCGGAGCAGCGTCAACTGCAAGCCGAACTGCGGCAATACTTTTCCAACCTCATCTCGTCCGACGAGATGAAAGCGATGGAGAAGGACCGGCACAACGAGGCCTACCGCGCGGTGATCAAGCGGATGGGCCAAGACGGCAAGCTCGGCGTCGGATGGCCAAAAGAGTTCGGTGGCTTGGGCTTCGGCCCGATCGAACAGTCGATCTTCGTCAATGAGGCGCATCGGGCCGACGTGCCACTGCCGGCGGTGACGCTGCAGACGGTCGGTCCGGTACTGCAGCAGTTCGGCAGCGAGTTGCAGAAGAAGAAGTTCCTGCCCGCGATCCTGGCCGGTGAGCTGCACTTTGCGATCGGTTACACCGAGCCCGAAGCGGGCACCGACCTGGCGTCGCTGCGGACCACGGCCGTGCGTCACGGCGACGAGTACATTGTCAACGGACAGAAGATCTTCACCACCGGGGCCCACGACGCCGACTACATCTGGCTCGCCTGCCGCACCGACCCGGAAGCCGTCAAGCACAAGGGCATTTCGATCCTGATCGTCGACACCAAAGATCCCGGGTATTCCTGGACGCCGATCATCCTGTCCGACGGCGCCCACCACACGAACGCCACCTACTACAACGACGTGCGCGTGCCGGCCGACATGCTAGTCGGCGAGGAGAACGCCGGGTGGCGGCTGATCACCACGCAGCTGAACAACGAGCGGGTGATGCTCGGTCCGGCCGGCCGCACCGCCGGCATCTACGACCGGGTGCACGACTGGGCGGCCAAACCCGGTGGCGACGGCGTCACCCCGATCGAACACGACGACGTCAAGCGGGCGCTCGGTGAGATCTATTCAATGTGGCGGATCAACGAGTTGCTGAACTGGCAGGTGGCCGCCGCAGGCGAAGAGATCAACGTGGCCGACGCCGCATCGACCAAAGTCTTTGGTACCGAGAGTATTCAGTACATCGGACGGCTAGCCGAGGAGATCGTCGGCAAGTACGGCAACCCGGCTGAGCCCGAAACCGCGGAATTGCTGGACTGGTTGGACTCGCAGACCAAGCGCAATCTGGTGATCACCTTCGGCGGAGGTGTGAACGAAGTCATGCGTGAGATGATCGCGGCGGCCGGCCTCAAAGTGCCGAGGGTGCCACGATGACGGACATCCAAGGAGCGCTCGACGAGATCAAGGCTGCCGGCGGCGCCAAGCCGCGTGCGGGCCGGGATCCGGTGAACCAGCCGATGATCAACAGTTGGGTCGAAGCCATCGGGGACAGTAACCCCGTCTATGTGGATGAGGTCGCGGCCCGCGCCGTCGGCCACCCGGGAATTGTCGCTCCGCCGGCCATGATTCAAGTCTGGACGATGTTCGGCTTAGACGGGGAACGCCCGACCGATGACCCGATGGGCCCGATCATGAAGTTGTTCGACGACAACGGCTACGTCGGTGTGGTCGCGACGAACTGCGAGCAGACCTATCACCGGTACCTGCAACCCGGTGAGCACGTCAGCATCGCATCGGAGATGGGCGATGTCGTCGGGCCCAAGCAGACCGGTCTCGGCGAGGGCTGGTTCATCAACCAGCACATCGTTTGGCGGGTCGGCGACGAGGATGTTGCCGAAATGAACTGGCGCATTCTCAAATTCAAGCCGCGCGAGTCGCAGGATGCGACGAGCGCGGTGCCGGAGGACTTGGACGCCGACGCCATGATGCGCCCATCGGAATCGAAGGACACCAAGTTCTTCTGGGATGGCGTGCAAGCCCACGAGCTGCGGCTGCAACAGCGGCCCGACGGCAGCTTGCAGCATCCTCCGGTGCCGGCGTTGTGGCAGGACAAAGACGTACCGACCGACTACGTGGTGGCCAGCGGCAAAGGCACGGTGTTCAGCTTCGTGGTGCACCACGCCCCGAAGGTGCCCGGCCGCACGTTGCCGTTCGTCATCGCGCTTGTCGAGCTGGAAGAGGGGGTGCGGATGCTCGGTGAGCTGCGCAACGTCGACCCCTCGACCGTGGAGATTGGAATGCCGGTTCGCGCAACCTATATCGACTTCCCTGCCAATGACATCGGCCCGGCCTGGACACTGTATGCGTGGGAGCCGGACGCATGAGCGCACCGACGGTGGAGGTCGGCACCAAGCTGCCGGAGCTGTCGTTGTACGGCGACCCTACGTTCATCATCTCCACGGCGATTGCCACCCGCGACTACCAAGACGTTCACCACGACCGGGATAAGGCGCAGGCCAAGGGGTCCAAGGACATTTTCGTCAACATCCTTACCGACACCGGTCTGGTCCAGCGCTACATCACCGACTGGGCCGGCCCGTCGGCGATCATCAAGTCGATCGGGCTGCGGCTGGGCGTGCCCTGGTACGCCTACGACACGGTCACGTTCAAAGGCGAAGTGACCGCGGTTGAGGACGGGTTGATCACGTTGAAAATCGTTGGCAGCAACAGCCTCGGCGATCACGTCATCGCGAACGCGACATTGACCACCGGGGGGCGTTGATGCCCGGTGAACTGTCCGGCAAGGCGGCGATCGTCGGCATCGGCGCCACGGACTTCTCCAAGAACTCCGGCCGCAGCGAGCTTCGGCTCGCCTCCGAAGCCGTGCTGGACGCGCTCGACGACGCCGGTCTCACACCTGGTGACGTGGACGGCATGGTCACCTTCACGATGGACTCCAATACCGAGGTGGCCATCGCACGTGCCACCGGCATCGGGGATCTGAAGTTCTTCTCCAAGATCCACCATGGCGGCGGTGCGGCCTGCGCCACAATTCAGCAGGCGGCCATCGCGGTAGCGACGGGTGTCGCGGATTGTGTTGTGGCATATCGGGCTTTCAACGAACGATCTGGTCAGCGGTTCGGCCAGGTACAGCTTCGGTTGGTGGAAAACGCCGATTCGACCGGCGTGGACAACTCGTTCTCGTATCCGCACGGTCTGTCCACCCCCGCCGCGCAGGTAGCCATGATTGCCAAGCGCTACATGCACCTGTCCGGGGCGACCAGCCGGGACTTCGGTGCCATCTCGGTCGCCGATCGCAAACACGCCGCCAAAAACCCCAAGGCGTACTTCTACGAGAAGCCCATAACGATTGAGGACCACCAGAATTCACGGTGGATCGCCGAGCCCTTGCGGCTGCTGGACTGCTGCCAGGAGACCGACGGCGCGGTCGCGCTCGTCGTCACCTCGGCGGAGCGGGCGAAGGATCTGAAGAACCGACCGGCGATCATCGAGGCGGCGGCCCAGGGTTCCAGCCCGAATCAATATTCGATGGTCAGCTATTACCGGCCCGAGCTCGACGGTCTACCGGAGATGGGCTTGGTGGGCAAGCAAATGTGGGCGCAATCGGGCCTGCGGCCAACGGATATCCAGACCGCGATTCTCTATGACCACTTCACGCCGTTCACGCTGATTCAGTTGGAAGAGTTGGGATTCTGCGGCTGGGGCGAGGCCAAAGAATTCATCGCCGACGGTGCCATCGAAATCGGTGGCCGACTGCCGATCAACACCCATGGTGGCCAGCTCGGCGAAGCCTACATCCACGGCATGAACGGCATCGCGGAGGGAGTCCGCCAACTGCGCGGTACCTCGGTGAACCCGGTGCCCGATGTCGAGCATGTGCTCGTCACCGCCGGCACCGGAGTGCCGACCTCCGGCGTGATTCTGGGGTAGGCGTTACGTGGTGAAGATCCCGGCGAGTGGCCCGAAGGCCGGCTCAACGCGTCGAGCGTCACGCCAGCGTGGCAGTCGAGCTCGAGCGTCACGCTGGAGTGACCCTGTGGATGGTGGCAGTCGACTGATGTGACGGCGGGTCTGCCCGATGGCAGGCTGCCGCCATGGCGGAGCCATTCATCGGGAGCGAGGCCGTCACAAGCGGGATCCTCGTCAAGAGTGCTCTGCGTACGCGGTACACCAGGTTGTTTCGCGACGTTTATGTCAGTCCGGACGCTGAAATGACGCCACGCCTTCGCGCGTATGCCGGATGGCTCTGGTCGCGGCGCCGAGGCGTCGTTGCGGGATTGTCGGCGTCCGCACTTCACGGTGCGAAATGGGTCGACCTCACCGCACCGCTGGAAATCATCCACACCAACCGAAACCCACTGCCCGGTATACGGGTCCACGGTGATGCCTTGGGTGAGGACGAGGTCGTCGTGATCAATGGTGTTCCGGTGACCAGCCCTTCTCGGACCGCGCTCGATCTCGGATGCTGGTATCCGAGCGGCGAAGCGGTGGCAGCGATTGACGCCCTTGCTCGTGCCACGGACCTGAAAATGCCCGACGTCGACCTACTGGCGGAGCGCTATCCCGGCCGGCGCGGTATGCGGCAAGCGCGCGCCACGCTCGGTCTTGTGGACGCAGGTGCCCAGTCGCCCAAGGAGACATGGCTTCGACTACTGCTGATTCAGGCGGGCCTGCCTCGTCCGCAGACACAAATCCTTATCCGCGACGAATGCGGTCACGTAATCGCCCATCTCGATATGGGTTGGGAAGAAACGAAAATCGCGGTCGAATACGACGGCGATCATCACCGAAGCGATCGGCGGCAATACACCTGGGACATCCGGCGACTTGAGCATGTTGAAAGCCTTGGCTGGATCGTCATTCGTGTGATCGCCGGGGATAAGTCGGCTGACATCATCCGGCGCGTTCGGTCTGCACTGGCTCGGCGAGTGTCACGCTAGCGCAGCGCTCGACGGCCTGAGGCACGCTAGCGTGACGCATCGCCAGCACCGAAGAGCTAGGTCGGGATCAGTTCCACACCGGTGAGCACGACCGCATTCTCGCGGGCAGGCGCGGTGACGGTGCCGAGGAACCGGCCGTCTTCTTTCCAGACGGATGCCTTCAGGGTCTCGCCCGGATACGCCACGCCGGTGAACCGCGCGCCGTAGCTGCCGACGGCGGCGGCGTCAGCGTCGAGAACCGCGTCCACCAGTGCCTTGCAGGTCATGCCGTAGGTGCAGAGGCCATGCAAGATGGGTCGCGGAAACCCTGCCGCAGCGGCGAATTCGGGATCGGAGTGCAGTGGGTTGCGATCGCCGCAGAGTCGGTAAAGCAACGCCTGCTGCGGCAGCACAGGTATGTCGAGCTCGAGATCTGGCGCCCGGTCCGGTGCGGTCGCAGAGGTAGACGGGCCACGGTCGCCACCGAACCCGCCTTCGCCGCGGGCGAAGATCGACCGCCGCTGCGTCCATAGCAGTGTCCCGTCCGGTGCGGTCACCCTGGTCTCGGACCAGATCACCGCGGCCTTGCCCTTGTCCCAGATGTCGGTGAACCGGGTGACGGCCTTCGCGGAACCCGACGGCGGCAGCGGCGCTGGCGCGCTCACCTGCTCGCTGGCATGCAGGACCCTGCTCAGCTCGATGTCGATACCCGGAAACTGCACGGTCGGCGGCTTGGTGACGTGAAAGGTCGCCGCGACGTTGCCGAATGTCGGCAGCACTTGCGGTGTGTCGTCGATCAGGTAGCGCAGCTCATGTGCATCCATCGGGTCGGCGCCCGCGCCAAGCCCGAGGTGATAGAGCTGCACATCGCTGCTGCTCCAAGCGAATTCGATCGGCTCAAGCTCGGCGGCCAGTGCCACTTCCGGATCGATCGGCATGTCTAGGCGCGTCCGGCTTGTGATTCAGAAATGTGCAGTGCGGCCAGGTAGCCGAAGGTCATCGCGGGGCCGATGGTGCCGCCCGGGCCAGGATAGGTGTGTCCCATCACCGGGGCACTGACATTGCCCGCCGCATACAAGCCTTCGATGACACTGCCGTCGTCGCGCAGCGCACGGCCGTGCACGTCGGTGCGGACGCCGCCTTTGGTGCCCAGGTCACCGGGCACCATCTTGGCGGCGAAGTACGGCGGATGGCTGATCTCGCCGAGATTCGGGTTCGGCTTGTTGGTCGGGTCGCCGTAGTACCTGTCGTAGGCGCTTTCGCCGCGGTGATAGTCGGTGTCGACACCTGAACGTGCGAAGCCGTTGAAACGCGAAACCGTCGACGTGAACTCGTCGATCGGTAGGCCGGCCTTGGTGGCCAACTCCTCCAGCGTATCCGCCTGCACGATCACGCCGGATTCCATCCACTTGCGCGGAATGCGTTGTCCTGGTTGCAATCCCGCGAAAATATAGCGGTCCCGGTATTGCTGGTCGAACACCAGCCAGGCCGGAATGTTTTCACCCGGACCCGGCCCCTGGCCGTACTCGCCGCCATACATATGGTGGCACGCCTCGACGTAGGGCATGGATTCGTTCATGAATCGCTTGCCGGACATGTTGACGATGATGGAGCCCGGTGAGTTGCGTTCCGACAACGCGAACCATGGTGCGCCGACCAGTGGGACGGTCGGTCCCCACCACGCGTCTTCCATGACATCGAGTGCCGCGCCCAGTTTTTCGGCAGCGACGATGCCGTCGCCGGTGTTGGCCTTAGCGCCGACCGTCCACTCGGTGGTGATCGGCGCGCGCTGGTATTTGACCCGCATCTGCTCGTTGTGCTCGAATCCGCCGCTGCCGAGGATAACCGCTTTGCGGGCCCGAATCAGTTGCGGTTCAGCAGCTTCCGACTTCTCGGTGTCGCGCACGTAGACACCCCGGACCACGCCGTCCTCGATATAGAGGTCGGTCAGTGCGGTATTGAGCTGCACCGGGACGCCGGCCTTCTGTAGCCCGATGCGAAGTGGCGCGATCAATGCACGCCCCATGCCGACAAGGTTCTGTCCGGTCGCCTTGGCCCACAGGGTGCGTGCGCCCACCTTGAGGCTGCGCAGCACACCGCGCGGATGACGCTTGAGCTGGTTCAACCGCACGTAGTCCTGTTGCATCACGACAACATTGAGCGGGACCTTGCCGTACGGCGGTTCCAGTCCGGGCAGGTCGGGACCGAGCTTTTTGGCATCGAACGGCTTCGGCTCGATGGAACGCCCGCCGGGGCGCCCGCCTGGGGCTTCGGGATAGTAGTCGGCGTATTGCGGCACCCAGCACATCTTCAGCGGCGTCTGCTTGAGTACGAACGACAGCATCTCGGGTCCACGCTCGAGGTAGGCGTCGATGCGCTCCGCTTCGACGACGTCGCCAATGATCCCGTGCAGGTACGTGCGGGCCGCCTGTGGTGTGTCCTTGACGCCGTCCCGCTTGAGCACCTCGTTGTTGGGGATCCACACGCCGCCGCCCGAACGCGCGGTAGAGCCGCCGTAGTGTGCGGCCTTCTCGATGACTATTGTCGAAAGACCCCGGTGGGCGGCAGCAAGGGCAGCTACCATGCCGGCGCCGCCGCTCCCGACCACGACGACGTCGAACTCCTGAGCTGTCATGTAGAACACGTTATAGAATTGCCGGGGCCGGGCGCTACTGCCCCGGTCACACGAGTGAGGGGACTTCGGCTACATGATCCCGTCAGCCACCCGTGATGCGCTGGCCGCCGACCTCGCGCAGGCCGAGCGGAGCCGTCAGCCGATCGCGCCGCTGACGGCTGCGCACCCCGAGATCGACGTCGTCGACGCCTACGAAATCCAGCTGATCAACATCCGGCAGCGGGTCGCCGAGGGCGCCCGGGTGGTGGGCCACAAGGTGGGCCTGTCGTCGCTGGCGATGCAGCAGATGATGGGCGTCGACGAGCCGGA
The DNA here is from genome assembly GCA_963760095.1 of uncultured Actinomycetota bacterium. Classification (GTDB taxonomy): domain Bacteria; phylum Actinomycetota; class Actinomycetes; order Mycobacteriales; family Mycobacteriaceae; genus Mycobacterium. Next base: position 96,032 of record CAVXBT010000002.1, read on the forward strand.
CTACGGACACCTGCTCAACGAGATGCAGGTCTTCGAGGACATCCCGGTCAAAGCGGACAAGTATCTCTACCCGCGGGTAGAGGTCGAGGTCGGTTTCATCCTGGCTCACGACCTGCCCGGTGCGAGCTGCACCGAAGACAATGTGCTGGCCGCGACCGAAGCGCTGGTGCCGTCCATCGAGCTGATCGATACCAGGATCACTGACTGGAAGATCGCGCTGTGCGACACCATCGCCGACAACGCGTCGTCGGCGGGTTTTGTACTGGGCGCTGGGCGGGTCGCGCCGTCCGACGTCGACGTCACCGCGATCGAGGCGGTGCTGACCTGCAATGGCGAGGTGGTGGCCAAGGGTCGCAGCGACGCGGTGCTGGGGAACCCGGTGACCGCGGTGGCGTGGCTGGCCCGCAAAGTGGAAAGCTTTGGGGTGCGGCTTCGGGCCGGTGACATCGTGTTGCCCGGCTCGTGCACCCGAGCAATCGACGCCCGTGCGGGCGACAACTTCGTCGCCGACTTCGACGGCCTCGGGTCCGTCCGGTTGTCTTTCGAGTAAAAGGAGCGTCCATGCCCTCAAAGGCCAGCGTTGCCATTGTCGGATCGGGCAACATCAGCACCGACCTGCTCTATAAGCTGCTGCGCTCGGAGTGGCTGGAGCCGCGCTGGATGGTGGGTATCGACCCGGAAAGCGAAGGCCTGGCCCTGGCTCGCAACCTGGGGCTGGAGACCACCCACGAAGGTGTCGACTGGCTGCTGGCGCAGTCCGAGAAGCCCGACCTGGTGTTCGAGGCGACAAGCGCCTACGTGCACCGTGACGCGGCGCCGAAGTACGAGGCCGCGGGGATCCGGGCCATCGACCTGACGCCTGCCGCGGTCGGTCCGGCGGTGATCCCGCCGGCCAATCTGCGCGAGCACCTGAACGCGCCGAACATCAACATGATCACCTGCGGCGGGCAGGCGACCATTCCGATCGTCTACGCGGTCTCCAGGGTTGTTGAAGTCCCCTATGCCGAAATCGTCGCGTCGGTCTCCTCGAGTTCGGCGGGCCCGGGCACCCGGGCCAACATCGACGAGTTCACCAAGACCACGTCGCGGGGAGTCGAGACCATCGGTGGGGCAAAACGCGGCAAGGCGATCATCATCTTGAATCCCGCGGATCCGCCGATGATCATGCGCGACACGATCTTCTGCGCCATCCCCGAGGACGCCGACCGGGATGCGATCGCTCAGTCGATTCGCGACGTCGTCGCCGAGGTGCAGACCTATGTGCCGGGCTACCGGCTGCTCAACGAGCCGCAGTTCGACGAGCCGTCGGTGCACTCCGGCGGTCAGGCTCTGGTGACCACGTTTGTCGAGGTCGAGGGTGCGGGCGACTACCTGCCGCCGTATGCGGGCAACCTTGACATCATGACCGCCGCGGCCACCAAGGTCGGCGAGGAGATCGCGAAGGAATCCTTGTCCGCGACGGCGGGAGGAGCGAAAGCATGAGCGCCGTCGACGATGCAGTGCGAAGCAATGAGGAGGAGTGGCGCCAATGACCACCGATATCTTCTTCAATCCGATCTGGGACGTGCGGATGACGGACACGTCGCTGCGGGATGGCTCCCACCATAAGCGTCACCAGTTCACCAAGGACGAGGTCGGTGCCATCGTGGCCGCGCTGGACGCCGCGGGCGTGCCGGTCATCGAGGTGACTCACGGCGACGGGCTGGGCGGCTCGAGCTTCAACTATGGGTTCTCCAAGACGCCCGAGCAGGAGCTGATCAAGCTCGCCGCCGACACCGCCAAGGAGGCGAAGATCGCCTTCCTGATGCTGCCGGGCGTCGGCACCAAGGAGGACATCAAGGAGGCCCAGAACAACGGCGGGTCGATCTGCCGGATCGCCACCCACTGCACCGAGGCCGACGTGTCGATCCAGCACTTCGGCCTGGCCCGCGAGCTGGGCCTGGAGACCGTCGGGTTTTTGATGATGTCCCACACCATCCCGCCGGAGAAGCTGGCCGCGCAGGCCCGCATCATGGCCGACGCGGGATGCCAGTGCGTGTACGTGGTCGACTCGGCGGGCGCCCTGGTGCTCGACGGTGTGGCCGACCGCGTCGCGGCCCTCGTTGCCGAACTCGGCGACGACGCCCAGGTCGGGTTCCACGGGCACGAGAACCTCGGATTGGGAGTGGCCAACTCGGTGGAGGCCGTTCGGGCCGGTGCCAAGCAGATCGACGGTTCGTGCCGCCGGTTCGGTGCTGGTGCGGGCAACGCGCCGGTCGAAGCGCTGATCGGGGTGTTCGACAAGATCGGCGTCAAGACCGGCATCGACTTCTTCGACATCGCCGACGCTGCAGAGGATGTTGTGCGCCCGGCGATGCCGGCCGAATGCGTGCTCGACCGCAACGCCCTGATCATGGGGTATTCCGGGGTGTACTCCAGCTTCCTCAAGCACGCCGTCCGTCAGGCCGAGCGCTACGACGTGCCGGCTCACCAGCTGCTCCACCGAGCTGGCCAGCGCAAACTGATCGGCGGTCAGGAAGACCAGCTCATTGACATCGCGTTGGAGATCAAGCGCGAACAGGCCGCCGGCGGACGAGAAGCCGTTACACATTAGCCTCACAGGTTCGGCAAAGGCTGCGGTAATGCGTCCGTGGGTACTCTCGATTACTACATCGAAGCAATAGCCAGTGCCTGAAGGAGCTATCGATAACCATGACTTCCGGAACCCCGAGGTCCCGTCGCCGCGGACTGTATGGTCTGCTCGCTGGTGGCCTGCTGAGTGCCTCGGCCGCGATGCTCATTGCGTTGCCTGTGGCGAACGCCCAATGCGATCAGACCGTTGGTAATTCCATCGACTCGTACCTGAAGCGGCATCCCGACCTCCACCAGCAGCTGCAGGCCAAGTCTGAGGCTGAGGGCGGTAACGGCAACGTCTTCGACTACCTGAACCGGCATCCTGATGTGCGGCAGCATCTGATCGACCTGTCGCAGCAGTGCGCGCCGTAATCAGGAAGTAAGCCGGCTAGCGAGCGTCGTGTGGGAGTGCCGCGAGCGACGCGCGGAAACGTTCGCCCATTGACGAAAATTAGAACACGTTCTAGCGTCGAGGCGTGTCCGCTCCCCTCTTCTCTGAGCCGCTAGTCTCCGCAATCGCCGAGGCCGAACAGCTGGTCGCCGCCGCACCGCATATCGAGACCGAAGCCGACCTGCTCGAGGGACTGCAGTACCTGGCCGGATGTGTGGCCGCGTGCACGCACATGGTGTTCGACTACGAGCGCGATCACCCGATGCTGCTCTCGGGAACCGGACCGTTCACCAAGATGGGCCTGGATAATCCGGACACCCTTTACTTCGGCTGCCGGGTCCAACCCGACCGTGACTACCTGGTGACGGGCAACCGTGGCACCACCACGGATCTGAGCTTCCAGCTGCTCGGCGGCGAGTACACCGACGACAATGTGCCCGCCAGCCAGGCCGCCTTCGACGATCGGGAGCTCGAGATCGCCGCAGACGGCAGCTTCCAATGGCAGGTGCGACCGACCAGCCCCGGCCAGTTGGTGATCCGTGAGGTCTACAACGACTGGTCGGCCCGGCGCGGAGCGCTCGCGGTCCAGCGGCTCGACACCGCCGGCACGGCGCCTCCGCCGCTGACCCGCGCAGCAATCGAAAAGCGTTACAGCATAGCCGGAAAGCAACTCGTGAACCGGATCAAAACCTGGTTGCAGTTTCCGCAATGGTTCTATCTCGACATCCCGGTCAACACCATGGTCGCGCCTCGTCTGACGCCGGGCGGTTTGGCGACGCAATACTCGTCGGTCGGTCATTTCGACCTGCGACCCGACCAGGCTCTGGTCATCACGCTGCCGGTGACCGACGCGCCCTACCTGGGCTTTCAACTGGGCAGCCTGTGGTACATCTCGCTGGACTACATCAACCACCAGACCTCGCTGAATGCGACTCAGGCCCAAGCGGATCCGGATGGCAAGGTCCGCATCGTCGTCGCAGACCAGAACCCCGGTGTCGCCAACTGGGTCGAAACGTTGGGCCACCGCCGCGGGTTCCTGCAGTTCCGCTGGCAGCGGGTGTCGCGCGAGCTCACCGAGGCCGACGGCCCCACCGTCGACCTGGTGGACTTCGATGCCATACCGGCTGCCCTGCCCCATTTCGCGCACAATAAAATTTCTGATGAGGACTGGCGCGCGCGAATCGCTCTGCGCCAAACGCAAATTGCAGCAAGGATGCTGGGGTAGCTATGACGGGTTTGCTCGAGAAAAAAGTAGTGGTGGTCAGCGGTGTCGGGCCGGGCCTCGGCACCACCCTGGCTCACCGATGTGCGCGAGACGGCGCCGAACTGGTGCTTGCGGCACGCACTGTCGAGCGCCTGGACGAACTCGCCAAACAACTCAACGACGCCGGCCACAAGGCGCTGGCGGTGCGGACTGACATCACCGATGACGACGAGGTTGCGTACCTCGTCGAGTCCGTGACAGCGACCTACGGCAAAGTTGACGTCCTGATCAACAACGCGTTCCGGGTGCCGTCGATGAAACCGTTGGCCGGAACCAGCTTTCAGCACATCCGCGATGCCATTGAGCTCAGCGCGCTTGGCGCACTGCGACTCATCCAGGCCTTCACGCCGGCACTGGAAGCGTCCAGCGGTTCTATCGTCAACGTCAATTCCATGGTGCTCCGGCACTCTCAGGCGAAGTACGGCGCCTACAAGATGGCCAAGTCCGCGTTGCTGTCGATGTCGCAGTCGCTGGCGACCGAGCTCGGCGAAAAGGGCATACGCGTCAATTCCGTTGCACCCGGCTATATCTGGGGCGAGACTCTGCAGGCCTATTTCGAGCACCAGGCAGGCAAGTACGGCACCTCGGCCGACCAGATCTACCACGCCACCGCGGCGAACTCCGATCTCAAGCGCCTGCCCACCGAGGACGAGGTGGCGTCGGCCATCATGTTCATGGCCAGCGACCTGTCCAGCGGCATCACCGGGCAGACGCTCGACGTCAACTGCGGCGAGTACCACGTCTGATGGCAGAACGCACCGACATTGCAACCGTCGATGAGCTCCATGCCTCGGCCACCAAGCTGACCGGGCTCGACGACTTCGGCGCCGACAACGACAATTACCGCGAAGCACTGAGCGTGCTGTTGGACTCCTACAAGCAGGAAGCCGGCCTGACGGTGTTGGGCAGCAAGATGAATCGTTTCTTCCTGCGCGGCGCCCTGGTGGCCAGGCTGCTGTCCGAATCCGCGTGGAAGCAGTACCCGCAACACGCCGAGGTCGCCATCCAGCGGCCCATCTTCGTCACCGGGCTGGTGCGCACCGGAACCACCGCGCTGCACCGACTACTGGGTGCCGACCCGGCCCACCAGGGCCTGCACCTGTGGCTCGCCGAGTTCCCGCAGCCTCGCCCGCCGCGTGACACCTGGGAATCCAACCCGCTGTACCGTCAGCTCGACGCGCAGTTCACCCAACACCATCAGGACAACCCCGGCTACACCGGCCTGCATTTCATGGCCGCCTACGAGCTCGAGGAATGCTGGCAGCTGCTGCGGCAGTCGCTGCATTCGGTGTCCTACGAAACGCTGGCGCACCTGCCCAGCTACTCAAAGTGGTTGTCGCAACAGGACTGGACCCCGGCGTATCGCCGCCATCGCAAGAATCTTCAGCTGATCGGCCTCAATGACGCCGACAAGCGGTGGGTGCTGAAAAACCCGAGTCACCTGTTCGCACTGGATGCGTTGATGGCGACTTATCCGGACGCGCTCGTCATCCAAACGCATCGCCCCGTCGAGACGATCATGGCCTCGATGTGTTCGCTGGCGCAGCACACCGCGGACGGCTGGTCGACCACCTTCGGCGGCGCTCAAATCGGCGCTGACGCAATGGACACCTGGTCGCGCGGTCTGGAGCAGTTCAACACAGCCCGCGCCAAATACAACCCGGCCCAGTTCTACGACGTCGACTACCGCCAACTGATCGCCGATCCGATTGGCACGGTGACCGACATTTACCGCAAATTCGATATCCCGCTCACCGACGAGGCCCGCCAGGCCATGGAAGACAGCCACGCCGAAAGCCAAAGCGGGGCAAGGGCCCCCAAGCACACCTACTCGCTGGCCGACTACGGGCTGACAGCCGAAGGAGTCAAGGAGCGCTTCGCCGGGCTCTGATAGATCCGCAGCAGGCTACCCGTCGCCGGCTGGGGGAGCCGTGGACACCGCTTCCAGGCACCCCTCGGCAACGGCGTGTTCGATGCTGTCGGCCAGTTTCGGGCAGGCTCTGGTCCGCGCGCTGTCCGTGCCGGTCGCGCGTTGCTCGGCGAAATAGGCACAACGCTGCGATGCTTCGGTACTCCATTGCACCGCGGTGTGTCCTGGCCCCAGTCGTTTGACGTTGACGGTGGCGTGGCAGAACCGGCAGTCAACCGGTTGCAGACCCGACGTCAGATAGCGGGTGCGGTCGGCCTGGGTCGCCGCGCGCACCGCGGCGGCGCGTTCGGGATCGTCGGCGAAAGCCGGTGCCTTAGACCAAGACCGGCCGTGGCGGCCATTCTCGGCCGCCGGCGGCTCATGATGGCTGTCGTGATCACCATGGAGCATCAGCATCGACCGAGCTAGCTGATCGACGTCGGGCGGCTCGTCGTCTTGGTTCATTAGCGCCGCTCCTCTTTATCGCTGCGTCCCCCGCAAGCGGGAGGTGCCCCCACTGCATCGTCGCCGGCGCGGAGTCATGTTGGGACCTGGGTCGGCTGCCCTTCCGACTCAGCTTGCCGTTTGAGGTTCTCGTCGACCTCGACGTGCCACTTCTCGTTGGCGACAGTGGTGTCCACCTCGATCTCGAAGCGGTCGGTCATGTCGGAGGTGACATCGGCGACGTCGACGTAGAACTGCTGATACCACCGCCGCATCTGGTAGACGGCGCCGTCCTCCTCGACCAGCAGCGGGTTGTCGATGCGGGTTTTGTGCTTCCAGATCTCGACGTCCTGCAAGAAGCCCTTGCTGACACCCTCGGTGAAGACCTTGGACAGCTTGTTCGTCATCTTCTCGTCCATGCCCTTGGGCTTTTCGACGATCACACCCCACTGCAGCACGAAGGAATCCTGGGTCACCGGGTAGTGGCAGTTGATCAGGATCGACTCGGCCTTGTATTCGCCATACTTGTTGTGCAGCCAGTTGATCATGAACGACGGCCCGAAGTAGGACGCCTCCGAATCGAGTTGCGCCTCACCGTATGAGGTGCCCAGATCGTTGACGTCCGGCCGGCCGACGTTGTGTAGGTACTGCGAGGCGACGTGACCCTCGAAAACGTTCTTGAAATACGTCGGGAGACCGAAGTGGATGTAGAAGAAATGCGCCATGTCGGTGACGTTGTCGATGATGTCTCGGCAGTTGGAGCCCTCGATCAGGATCGAGTTCCACCGCCATTCGGTCCACTCGTCGCTGGCCGCCTCGGGAATCTCCGGGATCTGCACCTCGGGCTGCGGCGGATTGCCTTCGACGTCATGCCAGACGAACAGCAGGCCGCCGCGCACATCGGTGCTCCAGGACCTGGTGCGGGCCAGTCGTGGCGTGCGCTTGGCGTAGGGCACCAGTTTGCACTTGCCGTCACCACCCCAGCGCCAGTCGTGGAATGGGCAGGCGATCTCGTCGCCCTTGATCGAGCCCTCCGACAGGTTGCCACCCATGTGCCGGCAGTAGCCGTCGAGCACGTGCACGTCGCCGTGCGAGTCGGCGAACGCGACGAGATGAGTGCCGAACGCCTCGATCCCGTGCGGTTCGCCGTCCAAGAAGTCCTTGACCGGGCCAAGGCAGTGCCAGCCGCGTGCGTAGCGGTCGGGCAGGGTGCCGGCGTCGATCTCGCGAATACCGGCAGTCTCGGTAGCCATGACGCCTCCAATTGATCGGCTTCTAACTAGAACACGTTACAGTTTTTCCCCCGCAAAGCGCAATGAAGGCCGCCCTTAGCTGGGCAATCGGCCCCCGACTGCCCGGATACCCGACCTGCGGTATATCTGAACGATGCCGCTGTTTTCCTTCGAAGGCCGCTCGCCAAGGGTCGATCCCACGGCCTTCGTCGCCCCGACCGCCACATTGATCGGTGACGTCACGATCGAGGCCGGGGCATCGGTGTGGTTCAACACCGTGCTGCGCGCCGACTATGCGCCGGTGATCGTGCGCGAGGGCGCCAATGTGCAGGACGGATCGGTGGTGCACGCCCCGCCCGGCATCCCGGTCGACATCGGTCCCGGGGCAACCGTCGCGCACATGTGTGTCATCCACGGCGCTCATATCGGCGCTGAGGCGCTGATCGCCAACCATGCCACCATCCTCGACGGCGCGGTGATCGGTGCGCGCAGCCTGATCGCAGCGGGTGCGCTGGTGGTCGGCGGCACCAAGATCCCCGACGAGGTGCTGGTGGTCGGAGCACCGGCCACGGTCAAGGGCCCGATCGCGGGCACGGGCGCCGAGATGTGGGTGAAGGTGAACCCAAAGGCTTACCAGGATCTCGCCCAGCGCTATCTGACCGGTCTGGAGCCGATCTAGATCTTGCGCGCGCTCGCGGTCGCCTGGTCGACTTCCCAGTACGCGCGCAGTGCCACCAACTTGCCATCGTCGTCGGCTTTGTAGGTGAACACCCCTTCGGCGGTGACCTGGTGTCCGGCAGCGGTGATCAGGATGTGGCCGACGTTGGCTTCTTCGTGGCCGCACTGGTAGGTGTCGCGGAAAACGAATTCGATCTTGTCGGTTGGCGCAATCGCCTTGTCCCAGAACGCCGAGATGGCTTGGCGACCGCGATGCCCCTTGCCCTCGGGATCGAAGTGCGATGGGCCGATAGGGTCTTCGACGATGGCGTCGTCGGCGAACACCGCCAGCCACGCTTCTTTGTCTCTGGCCCCCACCGCATCGCGGGACCGCTTGCCCGCCAGGTGCGCCGCCGATTCAGTCATTATTGCTGCCATCCCGAGTGAATGTAGGTGTCCGCGAACCGCTTCAGCGAGTCTTTCTTCTTCTCAATTGGCGCATCGAAACCCAGCCCGTCGAACACCCAGGGGATGACGATGTTGTCGGTGACACCGATCTCGGCCAGTTCTTTGTGACCGTCCACGCCGAACTTGTCGATGCAGACAGCCTGGTATTCGAAAGGCACATCAGCGCGGCCGTATTCGGCGAGCAACGCCTTGAGCTTGCCGATCGTCTCTGCGAGCTGATCGGCAGTCATCATCGCGCTGGTCCACCCGTCGCTGACGTGGGCGGCGCGTTTGAGCGCGACCTCGGTGTGGCCGCCGACGTAGAACGGCACGGGCTTGCTTGGTGCCGGGCTCATCTGCAGCTTGTCGAAGTCGTAGAAGTCGCCGTGGAATTCGACCATCCCGCCATCGAGCACGAGTTTGATGACCTCGATCATCTCGTCGACGCGTTTGCCGCGTCGTGCGTAAGGAACCCCGCACCATTCGAATTCTTCTGGCGCCCAGCCGATGCCGACGCCAAAACCGAACCGGTTGTTGGTCAGGTTTGCTACCGAGCCGACTTGGCGTGCCAGCAGCAGCGGGTTGCGGGAGCCCAGCTTCATCACGTTGGTGTAGAAGAACAAGTTCGACGTGACCGCGCCCATCGCGCCGGCGGCGATCAACGGGTCGACCCAGGGCGTGTTCTCGTCCCACATCCGTGAGCCGTCCGGGGTGTACGGGTAATCGGCGGCGGCCTTCTCCATGTAGAACAACGAGTCGGGCAGCGCGATCGAGTCGAACCCCACCTCTTCGGCGGTTTTGGCGATGTCGACCAACTGATCGACCGGTCCCATCGCGATGCTGCAGGTGTATTTCACGGTTTGTCCGCTCCCACGACCCACATCGAGTAATACTGCGAGCCGCCGCCGTAGGCATGACCAAGTGCTTTGCGCGCGTTTGGAACCTGGTGATCACCCGCCTTGCCCATCACTTGGATGGCCGCCTCGGCGAACCGGATCAGACCGGAGGCGCCGATCGGGTTCGACGACAGCACACCGCCGGAGGCGTTGAGCGGGATCCGCCCACCGATCTCGGTTTCGCCCGCCTCGGTGAGCTTCCACCCTTCACCCTCGGCGGCGAACCCGAGGTTCTCCAACCACATCGGCTCAAACCACGAGAACGGCACGTAGACCTCGGCGGCGTCGATCTCGTCGATCGGGCTGGTAATGCCTGCTGCCTTCCAGAGTGCCTTGGCGGCGTCGCGCCCGGCCTGCGGGTTGACCTGGTCGCGGCCCGAGTACGCCAGTGGTTCGGTGCGCAGCGCGGTGGCGTGGATCCATGCCACCGGGTGTCCGTCGGCGACTCGCTTGTCGGCGATGTCCTCGTTGCCGATCACCACCGCGCAGGCGCCGTCCGATGACGGACAGGTCTCGTCGAATCGGATGGGGTCCCACAGCATCTGCGACGCCATCACCTTGTCCAGCGTGATATCGGGCTGATGCAGATGTGCCAACGGGTTCTTGGCGCCGTTGCGCCGGTCCTTGACCGCGACCATGGCACCGATATGCGTCGGCGCGCCCGATCGGCGGATGTAGGCGCGCACGTGCGGAGCGAAGTAACCGCCCGCACCTGCACCGACCGGCTTGGTGAACGGCACCGGAATGCTCAACCCCCACATGGCATTCGACTCGGACTGCTTCTCCCACGCCATCGCCAGCACGCGCCGGTACTTTCCCGACTGCACCAGGCTGGTCGCCACCACACCGGTCGACCCGCCGACTGAACCCGCGGTATGCACCCGGATCAGCGGCTTGCCGGTCGCGCCCATGGCGTCGGCCATGAACAGCTCCGGCATCATGACACCCTCGAAGAAGTCGGGCGCCTTGCCGACGACCACCGCGTCGATGTCGTGCATGGTCGAGCCGGAGTCGGACAACGCCTTGTCGATGGCCTCGCGAACCAGGCCGTTCATCGAGACGTCGTGGCGCTTGGCGACGTACTTCGTCTGGCCGGTGCCGAGCACCGCAGCGAGCTGGCCCGCCATTTTATTTCCCTTCCAGCACGGCGACGAGATTCTGTTGCAACACTGGGCCGCCGGTCGCGTGCGCGAGCACCCGGCCCGCGGAGCCGTCGAAAATGTGTTGTGCGGCAAAGCCGATGCGCTCCAACCCTGCGGAGAACATCGGATTCGCGGCCAGTGCACCGCCGGACGGGTTGACCTTCGTCGACGACGGCAGCCCGATGGCCTCGGTCAGGATCAGTTGTTGATGGGTGAACGGCGCGTAGATCTCGGCCACTTCGATCGAGCCGGTGTCTCCGCCCGTCGCGGCTTTGGCTGACGCCGCCGTCGACGGCGAGGTGGTTAGGTCCCGGGCGCCGAGCACCGGGGTTTCGATGCGGTGCTCGATACCGGTGATCCACGCGGGGTTCTTCCGCAGCTCGCGGGCTCTGTCGCCGACGGCCAGTACGATCGCCGACGCGCCGTCGGTGATCGGCGCAATGTCATGGCGCCGAAGGGGATCGGCGAAGAACGGCCGGTCCAGTAGCTCGTCGATGCTCTTCGCCGGCTTCTCCGAATCGGTGCGCCCGGCAGCGGCGAACGAGTCCAGTGCGACCTGCGCCATCTGCTCGGCCGTCCACTTGCCGGAGTCCAGACCGAACCGGGCCTGCAATCCCGCCATCGACACCGCGTCCGGCCACAGCGGCGCGACCGTGTACGGGTCGGTCTGCATCGCGAGCACCCGGCGCAGGGTGCCGGCGGAGGACTTGCCGAAGCCGTAGACGAGCGCGGTGTCGACCTCTCCGGTCAGCAGCTTGATGTAGGCCTCATAAAGTGCCCACGCGGCGTCCATCTCGACGTGCGACTCGTTGATCGGCGGCACCGCCCCGATCGAGTCGATCGCGGAGATAAACGAAAATGCGCGGCCGGCAAGGTAATCCGACGAGCCGGAGCACCAGAAGCCGATGTCGGTCTGCCCGAGCCCGAGCTCGTCGTACAGCGCGTGGAAACAGGGCATCAGCATTTCGACGCCGTTGGTGGTGCCGTCGGTGCGGCGCACATGCGGCGCATGGGCGAACCCGACGACAGCTACATCGCGATCAGTCACGTTTCTTCCCTCTTAGAGGTGGTGCTTGTAGGTGTCGTATTCGGCGTCGGGTTCGCCGGTCGGCTTGAAGTATTCGATGTTGTCGATGCCCAGGCCCCATTCCTCACGGGGCTTCCACACCGCCTGCACCCGCATGCCCATCCGCACCTCGGTGGCGTCGATCTCCTGAACCAGGTGCAGGAACGCGATATCGGCGCCGTCGAGCAGCACGTAGGCCGCCACGTACGGCGGCTTGATGCGCTGGCCGGCGAACGGGATGTTGATGATCGCGAACGTGGTGACCGTGCCCGTGTCGGGTAGCTCGATGTAGGTGTCGAGTTCGAGTCCGGTCGCCGGGTCTGCTTCCTTCGGGGGGAAGTACACCTTCCCGTCGTTGCCGGTGCGGGCGCCGAGCAGCTTGCCTTCTTCCAGACCGCGCAGGAACACGCTCTCGGGAAGCGAAGCGGTGTGCTGGATTTCGATGCTGCTCGGTGCCACCTGGACCGTCACCGGTTCACGGTCATCGGTCGTTTCGGCGGAGCTTTCAGCGGGCTCCGCCTCGTCGCCCAGTGCGAAGTAGGCGATGTCGGTGATTGCGCCGGCCGGTTCGTCGACCCAGTGCGCATGCACCCGCGCCCCGGAGCGGATGGCATCGGAGCCCGCAGCTCCAACGTCAACCGCATGCAGCAGCGGGACGTCGGCGCCGTCGAGCTTGATCAGCGCCCAGGCGAATGGCCGGTCCAACGGTTGGCCCTCAAGGGGTTCGGGCTGCCAGGTCCACGACAACACGGTCCCGACACTGGCCACCGGTACCATCTCGGTCAATCGTTCGTAGGTCACGGGGTCGAACTCGGCGGGCGGGACGTAGACCCGGCCATCCGAGCCCCGGACACCGACGATGCGTCGTTCGCGCAGGGCGGTGAAGAACTGGCTGAGGGTAGGTCCGACTGAACGGGTGTAGTCGAATGACAGCCTCAGAGGCGCCGAGAGTGGCTTCTGATGGGTATCGATCTGCACCGGGCTGCTTTGGCTGGTGGTCACGGCATCGAGTAGAACAGGTTCTAAGAATGGATTCAAGGTACGGCTCGGACCTGCAGGAAAGGCAGCACTCATGAAGCTCGGACTCCAGCTGGGATATTGGGGCGCTCATCCGCCGGAGAACCACGGCGAACTCGTCGCCGCGGCCGAGGCGGCTGATTTCGACGCGGTGTTCACCGCGGAGGCCTGGGGATCGGATGCGTACACGCCGCTTGCGTGGTGGGGTTCGTCGACGCATCGGTTGCGGTTGGGCACCTCGGTGATCCAACTGTCGGCGCGGACCCCGACGGCGTGCGCGATGGCGGCCTTGACCCTCGATCACCTCAGCGGCGGCCGGCACATGCTGGGTCTCGGCGTCTCAGGTCCGCAGGTCGTGGAGGGCTGGTACGGCCAGTCATTCCCCAAGCCGCTGGCCCGCACCCGGGAGTACGTCGACATCATCCGGCAGGTCTGGGCCCGGGAAAAACCGGTGACCAGCGACGGTCCGCACTATCCGCTACCGCTGAACAGTGCGGGGGCGAGCGGGTTGGGCAAGCCGCTCAAGTCCATCACTCACCCACTGCGCGCCGACATCCCGATTCTGCTGGGTGCCGAAGGGCCGAAGAACGTCGCGCTGGCCGCCGAGATCTGCGACGGGTGGTTGCCCATCTTCTACACGCCGCGGATGGCCGACACATACAACGAGTGGCTCGACGAGGGATTCGCCCGGCCCGGCGCTCGCCGCAGCCGCGAGGACTTCGAGATCTGCGCGACGGCCAACATCGTCATCACCGAGGACCGCAGTGCCGCCTTCGCGGCCATGAAGCCTTACATTGCCCTCTACATGGGTGGGATGGGTGCCGAGGACACCAACTTCCACGCGGACGTATACCGCCGGATGGGGTACGCCGAGGTGGTCGACGACGTGACGAGGCTTTTCCGCAGCAACCAGAAAGACAAGGCCGCGGAAATCATCCCGGACGAGGTGATCGACGACGCCGCGATCGTCGGCGACGTGGACTACGTCCGTAAGCAGATCAAGGTGTGGGAGGCCGCAGGCGTCACCATGATGGTGGTGTCCGGTCGCAGTATCGAGCAGGTCCACGAGGTGGCGGGCCTGATCTGACCCCTTCTTGCCAGGACTTAGAACACGTTCTAAATTGACCGGATGACAGCCTCGCAGCACACCATCGCCGGCACGGTACTCACGATGCCGGTGAAAATCCGCAAGGCAAACCAGCACATGGCGATGTTCTCCGTTGACGCCGACGCTGCGCAGCAGCTGATCGACGACAGCGGCCTACACGTCTGCCGGTACCTGCCCGGGCGCGCGATCGCGGTCCTGATGCTGATGCACTACATCGACGGCGACCTCGGGCAGTACTACGAATTCGGCACCAGCATCATGGTCAATCCGCCTGGGTCGCAGGCCAGTGGGCCGCGCGCCCTGGGGTCGGCCGGCGCCTTCATCCACCACCTGCCCGTCGACCAGGCGTTCACGCTGGAAGCGGGAACCAAGATTTGGGGCTACCCGAAAGTGATGGCGGACTTCGCCGTTCGAGAAGGCCGTGAGTTCGGGTTCGACTGCAGTGTCGACGGGCAACTGGTGATCGGGATGGACTTTCGTCCCGGCCTGCCGATTCGGCTGACCCCGCGCCAGCAGGCGCAGCGCAGCTACTCGCACCGCGACGGAGTTACCCGCGAGACCGCGTTCGAGCACACGCTGGACGGTGTGCGGACCCGGCTTGGTGGAGTGCGTATCCGGCTGGGCGATCATCCTTACGCCAAAGAGTTGGCGTCGCTGGGTCTTCCGAAACGCGCGATGCTGTCCAGCTCTGCTGACCAGGTACAAATGACATTCGGCGACGCTCAGGAGATCTCATGACTTTGACCTCAACGACCAGACCAGATGTCGATCTGACCGACGGCACGTTCTACGCGGGTGACTCCCAGGCCGTCTATAGGTGGATGCGCGAGAACGAGCCGGTGTTCCGGGACCGTAACGGGCTGGCCGCCGCGTCCACTTATCAGGCCGTCATCGAGGCCGAACGCAACCCGGAGCTGTTCTCCAACGCCGGTGGCATCCGGCCCGACCAACCTGGCGTCGAGATGATGATCGAGATGGACGATCCGCAACATCTGTTGCGCCGCAAGCTCGTCAATTACGGGTTCACGCGCAAGCGGGTGAAAGACCTGGAGTCCAAGATCACCTCGCTGTGCGACACGCTGATCGACGCAGTGTGTCAGCGCGGCGAGTGCGACTTCGTCTGGGACCTTGCCGCGCCGCTGCCTATGGCGGTCATCGGGGACATGCTCGGTGTGCGTCCGGAGGACCGCGAGATGTTCCTCAAATGGTCCGACGATCTGGTCAGCACCTTGAGCAGCACTGCAGCTGAAGAAGACATGCAGATCACGATGAATGCCTTCGCCGCCTACACCGAATACATGAACGGGATGATCGCGGCGCGCAAGGAGCAACCGACCGACGATCTGGTCAGCGTCCTGGTGCACGCGGAGGTCGACGGATCACGGCTGGAGGACCACCAGATCGTTACCGAAGTCCTGTTGCTGCTGATCGGTGGCGACGAGACCACCCGTCACACGCTGTCCGGCGGGACGAGGCAGCTGCTGCAGCACCCCGATCAACACCAGCGTCTGGTCAACGACCTGGAATTGTTGCCCAACGCGATCGAAGAGATGCTGCGCTGGACGGCGCCGGTGAAGAATATGGCCCGCACAATCACCGCCGACAACGAGTTCCACGGCACCCAGCTGCACCAGGGCGAGAAGATGATCCTGCTGTTCGAGTCGGCGAACTTCGACGCACAGGTCTTCGACGATCCGGAGACTTTCAACATCGAGCGCTACCCGAACAACCACCTCGCGTTTGGCTTCGGGACGCACTTCTGCCTGGGGAACCAGCTTGCTCGGCTGGAGCTTTCGATCATGCAGACTCGCCTGCTACAGCGTCTTCCGGATCTGCGGCTGGCATCGGACGCCGAATTGCCGCTGCGGCCCGCCAACTTCGTGTCCGGCCTGGAGAAGATGCCGGTGGCCTTTACCCCGAGCGCGCCGCTGGGCTAACGCCTTTGCGCCGCCCCGCAGGGGCAAGTCACATCAGCACCATCGGTCTCGGGCGGTGGGGCACATGTTGTGCCCGGCTCCGAGCGACAACGCATTGGCGCCACCGGGCGATCGCACAACAATCGGGTGGTTGTCGCTCAGAGGCGGGCAAACAGTAGGCCAGCCGGCCGAGAGGCTGATGTGGCAGATGTGTCAGGCCTTGGGCCTCAGCGGTTCTGGAAGTTGGGCTTGCGCTTTTCGGCAAACGCGCGGGGGCCTTCCTTGGCGTCCTCGGACAAGAACACACTGATGCCGAGCTGGGTGTCGATCTTGAACGCGTCGTTCTCCGGAAGGCCTTCGGTCTCCCGGATCGATCGCAGGATTGCCTGCACCGCCAGCGGCCCGTTGTTGGCGATCACGTCGGCAATCTCGAGTGCCTTGGTCAGCGCTTCCCCGTCGGGCACGACATAGCCGATCAAGCCGATCTCCTTGGCCTCCGCGGCGGTGATGTGCCGTCCGGTCAGCAGCAGATCAGCGGCCACCGTATAGGGAATCTGCCGCACCAGCCGCACGGCTGAGCCGCCCATTGGATACAGGCTCCACTTCGCCTCTGAGATACCGAACTTGGCGCTTTGGCCGGCGATGCGGATGTCGGTGCCCTGCAGAATCTCGGTGCCTCCGGCGATGGCCGGCCCCTCGACGGCCGCTATCAGCGGCTTGGTCAGCCGACGGCCCTTGAGCAAAGCGTCGATGCGGGACGGGTCGTAGCTGCCGTCTTTGAACGAGTCGCCGGGTGGCCGGGCGGTCGCGGCCTTGAGGTCCATGCCCGCGCAGAAGTAGCCGCCGGCCCCGGTCAGGATGCAGCACCGGATGTCGGGATCGGTGTCGACGCGGTCCCAGGCCTCGACCATGATCGAGAGCATCTCGGTGGAGAGCGCGTTGCGGGCCTCGGGACGGTTCAGCGTCAAGATCAAGGTGTGTCCGCGCTGCTCAATGAGGGCGTCGGCCTTTTTTTCTGACTCGGTCAAGGGTGATCGCCTTCCTACGCGCCGGCCTGAAACTTGTCAGGAAATGTAACACGTTCTAATTTAGGGTCCGTGGCCCTGAATATTGCGGATCTGGCTGAGCATGCCATCGACGCCGTCCCCGACCGTGTTGCCCTGATCTGCGGTGAGGAGCAACTGACCTACGCCCAACTCGAGGAGAAGGCCAACCGCCTCGCGCATTACCTGCTCGACCAGGGTGTGCAGAAGGACGACAAGGTCGGCCTCTACTGCCGCAATCGCATCGAGATCGTCATTGCGATGCTGGGCATCGTCAAGGCGGGCGCGATCCTGGTCAACGTCAACTACCGTTACGTCGAGGGCGAACTTCGCTACCTGTTCGACAACTCCGACATGGTTGCGCTGGTTCACGAGCGCCAGTACTCCGACCGGGTTGCCAACGTGCTACCGGACACCCCGAACGTGAAAACGGTCCTGGTGATCGAAGACGGCAGCGACGCCGCCTACGAGAGCTACGGCGGTGTCGAGTTCTATTCCGCGATCGCCGGCAGTTCACCCGAGCGTGACTTCGGCGAGCGCAGCGCCGACGACATCTACCTGCTCTACACCGGCGGCACCACCGGGTTCCCCAAGGGTGTGATGTGGCGCCACGAGGACATCTACCGGGTGCTGTTCGGCGGAACTGACTTCGCCACAGGCGAATTCATCAAGGACGAGCACGACCTGGCCAAGGCCGCCGCGCAGAATCCGCCGATGATTCGTTACCCGATTCCACCGATGATCCACGGCGCCACCCAGTCGGCCACCTGGATGTCGATCTTCTCGGGCCAAACCACCGTCCTTGCACCGGAATTCAACGCCGACGAGGTGTGGCGCAGAATCCACGACCACAAGGTGAACCTGCTGTTCTTCACCGGCGATGCGATGGCGCGCCCGCTGCTCGATGCGCTGCTGGCGCACCAGGAAAAGGGCAACGAGTACGACTTGTCGTCGTTGTTCTTGCTTGCCAGCACCGCGGCGCTGTTCTCGCCGAGCATCAAGGAGCGACTGCTGGAGTTGCTGCCCAACCGGGTGATCACCGACTCGATCGGCTCCTCGGAAACCGGCTTCGGCGGCACCAGCATCGTCGCCAAGGACGCGCCGCACGCCGGTGGCCCGCGGGTGACGATCGATCACCGCACGGTCGTCATCGGTGACGACGGCAATGAGGTGAAGCCGGGCTCCGGCGTGCGCGGTCTGATCGCCAAGAAGGGCAACATCCCGGTCGGCTACTACAAGGACGAGAAGAAGACCGCTGAGACGTTCAAGACCATCAACGGAGTCCGCTACGCCATCCCGGGCGACTACGCACAGGTCGAGGAGGACGGCACCGTTACCATGCTGGGTCGCGGCTCGGTTTCGATCAACAGCGGCGGCGAGAAGATCTACCCCGAGGAGGTCGAGGCCGCGCTCAAGGGCCATCCCGACGTCTTCGACGCGCTGGTGGTCGGCGTCCCCGATCCGCGCTATGGCCAGCATGTGGCGGCGGTAGTACAGGCGCGGCCGGGTTCCCGGCCGACGCTGTCGGATCTGGACGCGTTCGTGCGTGCCGAGATCGCGGGATACAAAGTCCCGCGCAGCCTTTGGCTGGTTGACGAAGTCAAGCGTTCACCGGCAGGCAAACCCGACTACCGGTGGGCCAAGGAGCAGACCGAGGCGCGACCGGCCGACGACGTGCACGCCGCTCACGCGACCGCTTGACCGACTTCGTCAAGCGTCGTCGAGATGCACCCGAGGGCTTCTTCGCGTGTGAAGCGGCTGGGCTGCAATGGCTTTCAGCGGTCGACGGCGGTGTGCCATGCGTTCCGGTCATGTCCGTAGACGCGACGAGCCTGACGCTGCAACGGCTTGATTCGGTGAATCCGAGCCCGCAAGCGGCGACCGAGTTCGGCGGCCGGCTGGCCGTAACCCACGACGCGGGGGCCGCGGGCTTCGGTGCCGGTCCCGACGGATGGGACGGGCCCGGATTCTTCGGGCCGCTGGCGCAGCCGTTGCCGATGTCGCTGCGCGCGCACCGACATTGGGGCGAGTTTTACGCCGACGAGCGGTTGGCCCCGATGGCCGAGCTCGCGACGCCGCGTCTGGACGCTTCGACTCGTGCCGCGGTCGACACGGTCGCGGCTCGTTGCCGAGCCGGCGATTTCGACGACGACGACTCTCCGGCCAGGCTGCACGGCGACCTGTGGGGCGGCAACGTGATGTGGACGACCGCCGGGGTGGTGCTCATCGATCCGGCCGCGCACGGCGGTCACCGCGAGAGCGACCTGGCGATGCTGGCGCTATTCGGCTGCCCGCACTATGACGCCATTCTGGACGGCTACCAGCGGGTGCGCCCGCTGAGGCCGGGCTGGCGCAGCCGCATCGGGCTGCATCAGCTCTTTGCGCTGCTCGCGCATGTTGTGTTGTTCGGCGGCGGGCACGTACGGCGAACGGAAGTGGTCGCCCGCGCCGCGTTGGCCATTTGACCGCATCTACAGTCGAAGCTTGACGTCCTCCTCTGGGTGAAAGCCAGAGGATTCCAACCCACGCCCACTACCTAAGCGGCAGGAGAACGCAGTTGAGGTTCACGGTTCATAGACCGGCCAGCGCCGAGGTCTCCCCGTGCTGTCACCGCCCGTCCGGCGGCGATGTTGCGTGCTGCGTTGAGGTCGGCGTTGCACGGACCTGTCGTGCAGGCTTCGCACTCGAACACCGCTTGGCTCTTGCGGTTTCCGGGAGCGACGTGCCCGCACACCGAGCAACGTTGCGACGTGTACGCGGCCGGGATCTGCTCAACCCGGCCGCGGGCTTTGTGCTGCAACCGCATGGCGAGCAGACCCCAACCACTGCGGCTGATGCCACGATTAAGCCCGCGTTTCTGGGCAACTCGGTGTCCGGGCTGCTCGATAGTTCCGCGCGCGCTGCGCGTCATGGCCCGCACATCGAGGGCTTCGATCCGAATCGTGTCGAACCGGCGCGCGACATCCGTGGAGAGCTTCTCCACCCAATCCTTTCGCCGAGCTGCCTCTTTGGCTTTCAGTTTCGCGATCGCCAGCTTCGTGCGAGCTCGCCGATTCGAACCGCGCTGCGCGCGGGCCAGCCGCTGCTGCAGAACCCTAAACCGGGCAGCCTCACCGTGGCTCAGGCCGGGCACGTGCAGCAGCTCCCCAGTGGACAATGCCGCCGCCACCGTCACGCCGCGGTCGATACCCACTATGGAGCCATGACCTGGGCCGGCGATCGGCTGCGGGGCGTGGGCGAACGCCAGGTGCCAGCGCCCGACCCGGTCGCGGGTCACCCGGTAAGACTTCACACCCTCAGGCACTGGGCGCGTGCAGCGAAACCGCACCCAGCCGACCTTGGGTACCCACACTCGCCCGAAGCGCCGGTTGAGCTGCTTGATGTGATGCGCCTTGACCGCCACCTGCCGGAATCCTTCGTGCACACCCGCTTTGCGCCACCTCGGGCGCCGGTGCGTGCGGCCGAAGAAGTTGCGCAGCGCCTGAGCGAAATCCCGCAACGCTTGGTGCTGCACCGTCTGAGAACCGGCCGCCAGCCACTCGTGTTCGGCGCGCGCCGCGGTCAACTGCGCACACTGCTCGGTGTAGCCCGGCGCGCGACGGCCCGGCTGCCAATGCTGTTGCTGCTCGACCGCCAGATTCCACACGTACCGGGCGTGGCGGCAATGCTCAGTCAAAACCGCCGTCTGCTCAGCAGTCGGAAGCAACCGATATCGCGACACACCGAAAACCTAGACCCACCCACCGACACCACACACAAAGGAGAAGCGGCGTTTCCTGCCCTGACTAAAGCCCGGGGTTTCTACGCCGCAACAAACCGATGAACGGCGCGCAGGCTCTGATCAATACCCTGGTCGACGGGGGTGTCGACGTGTGCTTCGCCAATCCCGGCACCTCCGAGATGCACTTCGTCGCGGCCTTGGACACGGTGCCGGGGATGCGCGGCGTGCTGACCCTCTTCGAGGGCATCGCCACCGGCGCGGCTGACGGCTATGCGCGTATCGCCGACCGGCCGGCGGCAGTACTGCTGCATCTGGGGCCCGGCCTGGGTAATGGTCTGGCCAACCTGCACAACGCCCGGCGCGCCCGGGTCCCGATGGTGGTCGTCGTCGGCGATCACGCCACCTATCACAAGAAGTACGACGCCCCACTGGAATCCGATATCGACGCGCTCGCCGGCACTGTCTCGGGTTGGGTGCACCGCACGGGTGACACTGCCGGCGTCGCAGCCGATGCGGCCGAGGCGATCACGAAAACCCGCTCTGACAAGCAGATTTCGACCCTGATTCTGCCTGCAGACGTTTCCTGGTCCGAGGGTGCCGAAACGGGTGAGGTGTCGCCGCGGCAGCCGAAGCCGGCGGACGTCGACACCGACGCGGTCGGACTGGCCGCCAAGGCGTTGCGGTCAGACGAACCCACGGTGCTTCTGATCGGCGGCGATGCCACCCACGGCGCAGGGTTGGCCGCGGCCGCCCGGATCGCCGCGGCCACCGGGACTCGTTGGTACTGTGAGACATTCCCGACGCGGCTGGAACGCGGCGCCGGGGTCCCGGTGGTGGAACGGATCGCGTATTTCGCCGAGGCGGTGGTGGCTCAACTCGACGGCGCCAAACATCTGGTGCTGGCCGGGGCGACGTCGCCGGTGTCGTTCTTCGCCTACCCAGGAAAGCCGAGCGATCTGGTGCCCGAGGGTTGCAGTGTCCAGGTGCTCGCCGGGCCCACCGGTGCGGCCGCGGCGTTGGCGGCGCTGGCTGACGACGTGGCGCCCGGTGCGACGGCTGCTGTCGCGGCGCCGTCACGTCCCCAACTGCCCACCGGTGCGCTGACCGCCGCGTCGGTGGCCGACGTAGTCGGCGCGCTGATGCCCGAACACGTGATAGTCGTCGACGAGTCCAACACCTCCAGCGTGCCGCTGACGGCGGCGACCGCCGGCGCACCGGCGCACGATTGGCTGACCTTGACCGGCGGGGCCATCGGATACGGAATCCCCGCCGCGGTTGGAGCCGCGGTTGCCGCACCCGACCGGCCGGTGCTCTGTCTGGAATCCGATGGCTCTGCGATGTATACGATTTCGGGCTTGTGGACGCAGGCGCGGGAAAATCTCGATGTCACCACCGTCGTTTACAACAACGGTGCCTACGACATCCTGCGGATTGAGCTACAGCGAGTGGGAGCGGGGTCGGCGCCCGGTCCCAAGGCGCTGGAGCTGCTTGATTTATCCAACCCCACAATCGATTTCGTGAAGATCGCTGAAGGTCTGGGCGTTCCGGCCCGGCGGGCTACTACCGCCGAGGAATTCGCCGACGCACTGCGTGCAGCGTTCGCCGAGCCCGGCCCGCACCTGATCGACGCGATCGTGCCGTCACTCCTGGGTTAGCTCTGAAAGATGGTCGACAACCCAGTCGGCCAATGTGTCGACGACGTCGACCCCGGCCTCGTATTCGCCGTCGTGGGTTTCGGCTGCGAGTGCAACGCCTAGGGTGCCGGATCCGGTCGGGACGATCGCGAACTGGCGGACCAAATAGTCGCCGGCTTTTCCCGGACCCCAACCGCCTTTTCCGGCAAAGCCTTTGGCAGCCAGTCCCCAACGATGGTCGGTGCTGAGGTTGCGGGTCAGATCGACGACGCGCGAGGCGTCTGGAATGTGCGGTAACCCGGCGGCGAACTGCGCCTGGTGGGCCAGCGACCATTGCGTTTGACCGAATGGCGTGTATTCAGAGCGGAGTCGACGTGATTCGACCACGGTGGCTGTGTCGCCGGCCTCGTGGATGACGGCTTGGACACGCTGTGCCGCCTCGGCGGGATCGCCCAGTTGGGACCACAGCTCCTCGGCGGCGCCATTATCCGATTGGGTAATCGTCTTGAATACCAGCTCGGCGCTATCCGACCCTGCGCGCAAGGCCGCAATCGCCAACGGCACCTTGATCGTCGACCATGCGACGCCGGTCGACCACGTACCGAACGACACTGCGGAGCTCCCGACGGCCGTCGCGATCGCGATGCCAGTCGTCGCCGGGAGGGTTTCCGACAGCTCCTGAAAGCTGTTGTGGACTAGGCGGTTCACGACACCTACCGACGGATGTGCGATACCGGATCGGCGCAGTCGAGGCCCTCGGCCGACAGCTGCCGCTTGAGCACCTTGAAGGTCGCGGTTCGTGGCAGACTTGCGCTGACTCGCACGTACGACGGCCACTGCTTGGGCCCGAGGTCGGTCTGCTCGGCGAGGAACGCGCGGAATTTGTCGGCGTCGAATTCGGCGCCGGGCGCCAACACCAGCGCGGCCATCACTTGGTCACCGACGGCGGGGTCCGGCACCGCGTACACCGCCACCTCTGCCACGTCCGGGTAGCGTGCCAGCACCCGCTCGATGGGCGCGGTGCCCAGATTCTCGCCGTCGACCCGTAACCAGTCGCCGAGCCGGCCGGCGAAATACGCATACCTGGCCTCGTCGCGGTAGGCCAGGTCGCCACTGTGGTAGACGCCACCGGCCATCCGCTGGGCATTGGCCTCCGGATCGTTGTAGTAGCCCTCGAAACGCCCTGGACCGCCAGCATTTACCAGCTCGCCGACCACTCCGACCGGACAGGGCAGACCGGTGTCGACGTCGATGATCTCGATGCCGTCGGGCAGCGGGCCCAGGGCGCCGTCCGGGGTGTCCGGTGTGCGGCCGATCGCCACTCCGCCCTCCGTCGACCCGAACCCGTCGATGACCAGGCAGCCGAATCTGGAGGCGAAGCGCTCGATGTCACCGGGTGCGCCCTCATTGCCGTACACCGCACGCAGCGGATTGTCGGCGTCGTCCGGTCGCTCGGGTGTGGCGAGCACATACGACAACGGCTTGCCCACGTAGTTGGCGTAGGTGGCGCCGTACCGGCGGACATCGGGAAGGAACTGTGAGGCAGAGAACTTGCGCCGCAACACCATCGAACCGCGGCAGGCCAACGCCACCGCCCATCCGACCAGGACCGCGTTCGAGTGGAACAACGGCATCGATGCGTAGCACACATCGTTGCGGCCCAGGCTGAACCGATCGGTCATCGTCACCCCGGCGATCGCGACCTTGCCGTGACTGCACTTGACCGCCTTGGGCTCTCCGCTGGTACCCGATGTGAAGATCAACATGAACAGATCGTCGGCCCCGGCGGATTGGAAACGCATCTCGGCGTCGCGGTGTGCGGCCACCTCGTCGGCCCACGGGGCGGAGTCGACGTTGATGTGGTCGGTGTCGCCCAGTGTCGCCGCCGAATTCGTGTCCGCCAGCACCAACTGGCAGTCGGCATGGTCGATGTCACGATGCAACGCGGCGCCTCGGCGCACCGAGTTGAGGCCCACCGGGACAATTCCCGACATCCCCGCGGCGACCAGAACCGCGGAGAAGAACGGCGTGTTCTCCAAGAGCACCCCGACGTGCGGGGGCCGGTCCGGGTCGAGTCGCTCGCGCAGCGTCGCTGCCACCGCGGCGCCGTGCCTCAGGTGGTCGCGCCAGTTGACGAACGAATCCTCGAAGTAGACCCCCCGATCGTCGACCTCGGCCAGGGGCTTCAGCAGGTCGGTGACGGTGGGAAGCGGGGCGTTCACAGCTAGGCGGGGGTGTCCGCCAGTTCGCGGCCGATCTTGAGCAGTTGCCCGGTGGCGCCACCGAGCGCGAATTCGGTCTGCTTGGCGGCCAGGAAATAGCGGTGCACAGGGTGGTCGGTGTCGATGCCGACACCGCCATGAATGTGAACGATGCTGTGCGCCACCCGGTGTCCGGCATCAGCCGCCCAGAAAGCCGCGGTGGCGACCTCGGTGTCGGCGGGCAAATCCTCGCTGAGTCGCCACGCCGCCTGAGTCAGAGTGAGCCGCAGCCCCTTGACGTCGATATAGCCGTCCGCCAGCCGTTGTCCCACTGCCTGGAAGCTGCCGATCGGACGGTCGAACTGTTCACGCGTTTGTGCGTATTCGGCGGTCAACTGCAGCCCGCGTTCGAGCACGCCGAGCTGAAATGCTGTGTGGCCCAAAATGCCCAGGGTTGTGATCCAGCTGACGACGTCGTCGCCGCCGACGATGCGCTGCCGGTCTACCTCGACGCCATCGAGTCCGAGATGTCCGATGCTGCCGAGCCCGGTGGTGTCCAGTGCGGTCACCGTGACGCCGGGGTCGCTGGCGGCAATCAGGAAAACGGAAGTGCCGGAATCGGTTTCCGCGGGCACCAGGAATCCGTCGGCCACCGGGCCGTAGGCGATCTGGGTTCGGGTCCCGGTCAGCCGGTAGCCGTCCCCGGAGCTCACGGCCTGTACCGGCCCGTCTCCCATTTCGCCATCCAGCGCGACGGTGAGGATCTTCTTGCCGCTCACTGCGGCCACGCCCCACTCCTGCTGAAGTTCCGCGGAACCGAACCGGGCCAGCGCGCCGGCCGCCAACACCACCGATTCCAGGTAGGGCACAGCGGCCAGCTGGCGGCCCAGGCTGACCAGCACGGCGACCTCCTCGAGCACGCCAAAACCACCTCCGCCCAACGACTCTGGCGCGGCGGTGGACAGGATGTCGGCGTCGGCGAGCTTGCCCCACAGCTCGCGGTCGAACCGTTGGTCGAGGCCGTCCAGTTTGCGCTGATGTTCGGGTGTGCACACCGCGTCCACGATCGTGCTGACCAGACCGCCGAGATCCTGCGCGGCTTCGGTTGATGAGAAGTCCATGGGTTCTCCAGAATTCGTTAGCGGCTGGCTCGGGGCAGGCCGAGCGCCACCATGCCGATGATGTCGCGTTGCACCTCGTTGGTGCCACCGCCGAAGGTCAGGATCAAGCAGGCCCGGTGCATCCGCTCGACCCGGCCGCGCAGCAACGCGCCCGGTGAATCCTGTCGCACGGTCGCCGCGGTGCCCAGCACCTCCATCAGCAGCCGGTAGGCCTCGGTGGCCAGCTCGGTGCCGAACACTTTGGCCGCTGAAGCGTCCGCCGGCGACGGCGCGGCGGACTCCGAAGACGCCAGCTCCCAGTTGATCAGCTTGAGGACCTCGACCTTGGCGTGCACCCGGGCCAGGTTGAGCTGTACCCATTCCGAATCGATGAGCCGGGCGCCGCCGGCATCCTTGGTGTTCTGCGCCCATTCCCGTACCTGGTTGAGCGCCATGATGATCGGCATCGGCGATACCAGCGCGACGCGCTCGTGGTTGAGCTGGTTGGTGACGAGCTTCCAGCCGGCGTTCTCCTCGCCCACCCGGTTGGCCACCGGAACGCGGACATCCTGGTAATAGGTGGCGCTGGTGTCCACGCCTGACATCGTGTGCACGGGTGTCCAGGAGAAACCCTCGGAGCTGGTCGGGACGATCAGCATCGAGATCCCGCGGTGCTTCTTGGCTTCGGTGTTGGTGCGCGCGGCCAGCCACACGTAGTCCGCGTACGCGATCAGGCTGGTCCACATCTTCTGGCCGTTGATCACATAGTCGTCGCCGTCGCGAACCGCGGTGGTCCGCAGGTTTGCCAGGTCGGTGCCGGCGCCGGGTTCGGAATACCCGATGGAGAAGTGCAGGTTGCCGGCGGCGATCTTGGGCAGGAAGAACTTCTTCTGCTCCTCGCTGCCGAAGGACATGATGGTCGGCGCGACGCTGTTGATGGTCAGGAATGGGACTGGGGCTCCGGCGATCGCGGCCTCGTCAGTGAAGATCAGCGAGTCCATCGGGGAGCGGTCCTGGCCGCCGTACTCCTTGGGCCAGTTCAGGGTGAGCCACCCGTCCTTGCCCATCTGGGCGACCGTCTCGCGGTAGACGTTGCCTTCGCCGACCTCCCCGGACGTCGAGCTCAGTGCCTCACGGCGTTCCGGGGTGATCAGCTTGGCGAAGTACGACCGCAGTTCGCGACGCAACTCCTCCTGCTCCGGGGTGTAACTGATGCGCATTCCGGCCGCCCTCCAGTCGTCGGTGAGTTGCGCGGCAGCCTGCGTCAACGGCTACCCATTCGCTTCCCTGGTTGTAACACGTTCTAGTCTGAGGGTCCAGCGACCGCTCTCCCGGACCCGTACGGGACGGGTCGTATGGTGGGCCTACCGATTGAAAGCCACGTTCAAGGAGGGTGTCGTGCGGGTGATAGTCGACCACGACCGGTGTGAGGGCAACGCGGTGTGCTTGGGAATCGCGCCGGATATCTTCGACCTCGATGACGAGGACTACGCGGTGGTGAAGACCGACCCGATTCCGGTCGATCAGGAGGCGCTGGCGGAGCAGGCGATCGCCGAATGCCCGCGGGCCGCCCTGGCACGCGAAGACTAGAGGTATTCATAAATTGACTAGCAGCACGAATGCGGCTGACCTGTCCGGAAAGGTCGCGGTGGTGACGGGTGCGGCCGCGGGACTGGGCCGCGCGGAGGCGATCGGCTTGGCCCGCGCCGGCGCGACCGTCGTCGTCAACGACATCGCCGCCGCGCTGGATGCATCCGATGTCATCGACGAGATCACCACCGCCGGCTCCAAAGCGGTGGCGGTCACCGGCGATATCAGCCAGCGCGCTACCGCCGACGAATTGGTCAGTTGCGCCGAGGAATTGGGTGGCCTGAGCATCGTGGTGAACAACGCCGGCATCACCCGCGACCGGATGTTGTTCAACATGTCCGACGAAGAGTGGGACGCGGTGATCGCCGTGCACCTGCGCGGCCATTTCCTGCTGACGCGAAACGCCGCCACCTACTGGCGGTCCAAAGCCAAAGAGGCCGGGGGATCGGTCTACGGCCGCATCATCAACACCTCGTCGGAGGCGGGGTTGGTGGGTCCGGTCGGGCAGGCGAACTACGGCGCAGCGAAGGCGGGCATCACCGCGCTCACCCTGACAGCGGCCCGCGCACTCGGCCAATATGGGATTTGCGCGAACGCGATTGCGCCGCGGGCCAGGACCGCGATGACCGCCGGCGTCTTCGGCGATGCGCCCGAGGCAGCCGACGGCGAGATCGATCCGCTGTCGCCCGAGCATGTGGTGACCCTTGTGCGCTTCCTGGCCTCTCCGGCGGCCAAAGACGTCAACGGCCAGGTTTTCATCGTGTACGGCCCGCATGTCACGCTGATGGCGGCGCCAACCATCGAGCACCGATTCGCCGCGGACGCGCAGGCATGGGATCCCGGCGAACTCAGCCACGCGCTGCAGAATTACTTTGCTGGACGCGATCCAAAACGCAACTTCGCGGCGACCGGGTTAGTGGACTGAGCTGCGGGGTGCACGAGCTTCTAGACCGCTTTCAGCAAGCTAGAACACGTTACAGGATGACCTGCATCACAATGCCCCTGACCTGGTAAAACTACTAACATTTGTCTAATTCAGCCGTTCTTTGACACTCCGAACGTGTTCTAGTTACGATGAGCCCGCTCACGCGGACCGCCGTCTGCTCAGAAACCAGCTGGGGCGGCGCTAACCGGGGACGCATAGGCATCGCTGGCGAACTTGCCCATACCCGCGCGAGAAGGGAACCAGGTTGATCGAACAGCTTGCGGTCCCGGCCCGGGCCGTGGGCGGGTTCGTCGAGATGTCCCTGGAAACCTTCCGCGCGACGTTTCGCCGGCCGTTTCAGTTCGGTGAGTTCGTCGAACAGACCTGGATGATCGCCCGGGTATCGCTGATTCCGACGCTGCTGGTGGCGATCCCGTTCACCGTTCTGGTGGCGTTCACGCTCAACATTCTGCTGCGCGAGATCGGTGCCGCCGACCTGTCCGGGGCGGGCACCGCATTCGGAACCATCACCCAGCTCGGGCCCGTCGTCACCGTGCTGGTGGTGGCCGGAGCGGGCGCTACCGCGATCTGCGCCGACCTGGGCGCGCGCACCATTCGCGAGGAAATCGACGCGATGCGAGTGCTGGGCATCGATCCGATCCACCGCCTGGTGGTGCCCAGGGTGCTGGCGTCGACATTCGTCGCGCTGCTGCTCAACGGGCTGGTCTCGGCGATCGGCATCGCAGGTGGCTATGTCTTCTCGGTCCTGCTGCAGGGCGTCAACCCGGGTGCGTTCGTCAACGGCCTGACCGTGCTGACCCACCTCGGCGAGCTGTTGCTCTCCGAGTTCAAGGCGTTGCTGTTCGGCGTCGTCGCCGGCCTGGTCGGCTGCTACCGGGGGCTGACGGTCAAGGGCGGACCAAAGGGCGTCGGAATCGCCGTCAACGAGACCGTGGTCTACGCGTTCATCTGCCTGTTCGTGATCAACGTGATCATGACGGCGATCGGCGTTCGAGTGCTGGCTCGGTGAAATGAGTTACGACGCCACGCTGCGTGTCCGCCGCCTCTTCTCCCGGTTCGCCGGGCCGGCCGACACCTTCGGCGAGCAGGCGCTGTTCTACGGCGAATCGCTGCGCTACATCCCGAATGCGATGACTCGCTACCGGAAAGAGACGATCCGGCTGATCGCCGAAATGACCATGGGCACAGGCGCATTGGTTCTCATCGGCGGGACGGTGGGCGTCGCCGCTTTCTTGACGCTGGCGTCTGGTGGGGTGATCGCCGTACAGGGCTACGAGTCGCTGGGCAACATCGGCATCGAGGCGTTGACCGGATTCCTGTCGGCGTTTCTCAACGTCCGCATCGTCGCCCCGGTGGTGGCGGGCATCGCGCTGGCTGCCACCATCGGCGCAGGCACTACCGCCCAGCTGGGCGCGATGCGGGTCGCCGAGGAAATCGACGCGATCGAGGCGATGGCCGTGCACTCGGTGTCCTACCTGGTGTCCACCCGGCTGATCGCGGGATTGATCGCGATCGTCCCGTTGTACTCGCTGGCGGTGCTGGCCTCGTTTTTCGCGGCTCGATTCACCACCGTCTTCATCAACGGACAGTCGGCCGGTCTGTACGACCACTACTTCGGCACCTTCCTGATTCCCACCGACCTGCTCTGGTCTTTCCTGCAGGCGATCGTGATGTCGATCGGGGTGATGCTGATTCATACGTACTACGGCTACAACGCTTCTGGCGGTCCGGTGGGTGTCGGTCTGGCGGTCGGTCAGGCGGTGCGAACGTCGCTGATCGTCGTGGTCGTTATTACCTTGTTCATCTCCCTGGCTGTCTACGGCGCATCCGGTAACTTCAACCTCTCCGGATGAGCCCGGCGACGACGCAGAGCCCGCAGCGGGTCGAAGGGGAACCCGCCAACTAGGACCGCCGGGTAATGAGAAGAAGGGGGACGATGGCAAGCACCGGGGCGCAACGCACTCACGTCAGGCTGGCAGCGGCGCTGCTGGCCTCTCTGTTGGTGGCGTTCGTGGTGCTGACCTACCTCTCCTACACCGCGGCTTTTACCTCTTTCGACACCATCACCGTCACCGCGCCGCGCGCCGGGTTGGTGATGGACCGCGGCGGCAAAGTCAAGTACCGCGGCATCCAGATCGGCACCGTCGACAACATCAGCTACAGCGATGACCAGGCACAGTTGACGCTGGCCATCGACGCCGGCGAATTGAAGTACGTTCCGGCCAACGCGGCGGTGCACATCGCCGGTAACACGATTTTCGGCGCTAAGTCGGTGGAGTTCATTGCGCCCAAGACACCGTTGGCCAACGCGCTGCGCCCGGGCGCGCACGTTGCCGCCTCAGCGGTGTCGCTGGAAGTCAACACCCTGTTCCAGTCGCTCATCGAATTGCTGCACAAGATCGACCCGGTCGAGTTGAACGGCACGCTTGGAGCGTTGGCCGAAGGTCTTCGCGGCCACGGCGATGACTTCGGAACGCTGCTGGCAGGACTGAATACCTTGACGCAGCAACTCAATCCAAAACTGCCGACTCTCCAGCAGGATTTCCGGAAGACGGCTGCGGTGGCCAACATCTACTCGGCCGCGGCGCCCGACCTGGTCACCGTGTTCAACAACACCCCGACGATCGCCAGGACGGTCGTGGACCAGCAGAGCAACCTGAACAGCACCCTGCTGGCGGCAATTGGGCTGTCCAACAACGCCTATGACACGCTGGCGCCGGCCGAGCAGGATTTGATCGACGCAATCAAACGGCTGCGCGCGCCACTCAAGGTCGCCGGTGACTATTCGCCGGAGTTCGGCTGCCTTTTCGCGGGCATCGAGCGTGGCATCGAAGAGTTCGCCCCCTTGCTCGGGGTTCGCAAGGCCGGACTGTTCACCTCGTCGAGCTTCATCTTGGGCGCGCCCTCGTACACGTACCCGGAAAGCCTGCCGATCGTCAACGCCTCCGGCGGACCGAACTGCCGTGGGCTGCCGGACATCCCGACCAAACAGAGCGGTGGCTCCTTCTACCGGTCGCCGTTCCTGGTTACCGACAACGCCAACATTCCCTACGAACCGTTCACCGAATTGCAGTTCGACGCGCCATCGACTCTGCAGTGGCTGTTCCACGGGTCGTTCGCGGAACGGGACGACTTCTGATGGGCGGCCTCCAGTCGCAACGCTCGATGCTGGTCAAGGTCGGCATCTTTACGGTGACCATGCTGCTGGTCGCCGCCGGACTGGTGGTGATTTTCGGTGAGTTCCGGTTCGGGCCGGAAAACACCTACCACGCCAACTTCACCGACGCGACACGCTTGAAGTCGGGCCAAAAGGTCCGCATCGCCGGGGTGCCGGTGGGTTCGGTCAAGGGACTCGCACTCAATCCCAACAACAGCGTGGACGTGACCTTCGGCGTCGACAAGCGCTACACGCTGTACTCGTCGACGCGGGCCGTGATTCGCTATGAAAACCTGGTCGGGGACCGTTTTCTCGAAATCACCGCTGGCCCTGGAGAATTACGTAAGCTGCGGCCGGGCGCGACCATCGATCAGCAGCACACGCAGCCGGCGTTGGACCTCGATGCGCTGCTTGGCGGTCTGCGCCCGGTGCTCAAGGGACTGGACGCGGACAAAGTCAACACGATCAGCAGCTACGTGATCGAGCTGCTACAGGGCCAGGGCGGGGCGCTGTCGAATCTATTGGCCGACACCAATGCATTCGGGTCGACGCTGGGTGCCCGCGACCAGGTCATCGGCGATGTGATCAACAACCTCGACTCCGTGCTGGCCACCGTCGATGCCAAGGGGGCGCAGTTCTCGGCCAG
Organism: uncultured Actinomycetota bacterium; assembly: GCA_963760095.1. Taxonomy (GTDB): domain Bacteria; phylum Actinomycetota; class Actinomycetes; order Mycobacteriales; family Mycobacteriaceae; genus Mycobacterium. Next base: position 128,172 of record CAVXBT010000002.1, read on the forward strand.
CATCGACGAGTTGCAGAAGCTGATCACCGGGTTGGCACAGGGCCGCGACGCGGTGGCCGGGGCCATTCCGCCGCTGGCTTCGGCGACCACGGACCTGACCGACTTCCTGAAGCGTGGGCGTCGGCCGCTGCAGGGTGTCATCGAGAACACTCGACCGATCGCTTCGGAGATCGACGACCGGAAAGGCGAGGTGGACAACGACATCGAGCAGCTCGGCGAGGATTACCTGCGGCTGTCCGCGTTGGGAGCCTACGGGGCGTACTTCAACATCTACTTCTGCTCGGTGACGATCAAGATCAACGGGCCGGCCGGCAGCGACATCTCGCTCCCGCTGGGCGGCCAGCCGGATCCCAGCAAGGGGAGGTGTGCTTTTGCCAAGTAAGGCAGACAATAGCGACCCGCTCCGCACCGGCATCTTCGGCGTGATCCTGGTGGTGTGCGTCATCCTGGTCGCGTTCGGATATTCCAACTTGCCGTTCTTTCCGCAGGGCAAGGCCTACACCGCATATTTCAGCGACGCGGGCGGCATCACGCCCGGCAACGACGTGTTTGTGTCCGGTATCAAAGTCGGCCAAGTGAAATCGGTGAGTCTGGCCGGCGACTCCGCCAGGGTGGACTTCACCGTGGACCGCCACGTCAACGTCGGAAACGAATCGCTGGCGGCCGTCCGCACCGAAACCATCCTCGGGCAGCGGGCGATCGGTGTGACCCCGGCCGGCAGTGGGACAGCCACCACGATTCCGCTGAGCCGGACAACCACTCCTTATGCTCTGGGCTCGGCGCTCGAGGATCTTGGCCACAACGCCGGAGATTTGGACAAGGCACAGTTCGAGAAATCATTGAAGGTTCTCACCGACGCGCTACACGAGGCCACCCCGCAACTGCGCGGCGCGCTCGACGGGGTCACGTCGTTGTCGCGCACATTGAATAAACGCGACCAGGCTTTGGAAAGCCTCTTGGCACACGCGAAGTCGGTGACTGCGGTGCTGGCCGAGCGGGCCGGACAGGTCAACAAGATAATCGTGGACGGTAACCAGTTGTTTGCCGCGCTCGATGCGCGCCGTGCCGCGCTGGCCGAGCTGATCTCCGGGATCGACGATGTTTCCCAGCAGCTCTCGGGTTTCGTCGCCGACAACCGCAAGGAATTCGGGCCGGCGCTGACCAAGCTCAACTCCGTGCTGGACAACCTCGACGAGCGTCGCGACTACATCAGCGAAGCGCTGAAACGCTTACCTCCCTACGCGACCACGCTCGGCGAGGTGGTCGGCTCCGGCCCCGGCTTCAACGTCAACGTGTTCAGCGTGCTGCCGGCACCGCTGGTCGCGACGATGTTCGACGCGGTCTTCCAGCCCGGCAAGCTTCCGTCCAGCTTGGCGGACTACCTGCGCGGCTTGGTCCAGGAGCGCTGGCGGATAAGGCCACAGTCGCCATGACCCTCTTCTCAGCTCTCCGGAAGCGTCACCGCGGTGTGCGCCTGACGCTGGCTGTCCTGCTTGCGGGGTCTCTCATGGCGGGCGCCTATCTGGTATGGCCGGGCCGCACCGGCAACAAGATCGTCGGCTACTTCAGCTCCGCGGTCGGGCTGTATCCGGGTGATCAGATCCGCATTGTCGGCGTGCCGGTTGGCAAGGTCGAGTCGATCGAACCGCGCGCAGAAGACGTGAAGATCACCATGTCGGTGGACCGCGATGTCAAGGTTGCCAACGATGCGCGCGCCGTCATCATGTCGCCCAATCTCGTTGCGGCGCGCTTCATCCAGCTCACTCCGGCCTACACCAGCGGGCCGGTGATGCCCGACGGGGCGAGCATCGATTTGTCGCGCACCGCGGTGCCCGTCGAATGGGATGAGGTCAAAGAGTCGCTGACCAATCTGGCCAAGCAGCTGAGCCCTGCCGCCGGGCAGCTGCAGGGACCACTCGGCGCGGTGATCAACCAGGCGGCCGACACGTTCAACGGCAACGGCGACTCTTTCCGCAACGCGCTGCACGAGCTGTCACAAGTCGCCGGCCGGCTCGGGGATTCGCGCACCGATGTCTTCGGCACTGTGAAAAACCTCGGGGTGCTCGTCGACGCGTTGTCGAAGAGCAACGAACAGATCGTCTCCTTCGCCGGTCACGTGGCATCGGTGTCACAGGTGCTCGCCAACAGCTCGACCCACCTCGACCAGACGCTCTCGACCCTCAACCAGGCGCTGGGTGACGTCAAAGGCTTTCTGCAGCAGAACAACTCGACACTGATAGGGACGGTCGACAAGCTCAACGATCTGACGAAGGTGTTGAGCGATCAGAGCGAGGACATCGAACAGGTTCTGCACGTCGCCGGCCCCGGGATCGCCAACTTCTACAACATCTACGATCCTGCCCAGGGCACATTGAACGGCCTGATATCGATCCCCGAGTTCTCCAACCCGGTCCAGTTCATCTGCGGCGGCTCCTTCGAGACCGCGGCCGGGCTGTCCGCACCGGAGTACTACAAACGTGCCGAAATCTGCCGGGAGCGGCTGGCTCCGCCGCTGCGCCGGCTGACCTTCAACTACCCGCCGATCATGTTCCACCCGCTGAACACGATCACCGCGTACAAGGGTCAGGTCATCTACGACACGCCTGCCACCCAGGCAAAGGCGCAGACGCCGATTCCGGATCTCAAGTGGATTCCGGCGCCAGGTGTTCACCCGCCGAACCCGGCAGACCTGCAAGCCCTGTTGATCCCACCCGCGCCGACCAGCGGTCCCGCACCCGGCGCACCCGCCCCGGCGTCGGGCGCATTCGGTCCGCGGCCGGGCCCGGCCCCAGCCGCGCAGGCACCCGCCGGGCCATTGCCCGCGGAGCGGGGAGCCGGACGATGAGGCGGATCTGGTTGCGCGGCAGCGCGTTAGCGGCCGGCAGCGCGTTGCTGGCCGGCTGCCAGTTCGGTGGATTGAACTCGGTTGCACTACCCGGGACGGCGGGCCACGGCTCGGGCTCCTACTCGATCACGGTCGATTTGGCCGATGTGGCAACGCTGCCGCAGAACTCACCGGTCATGGTCGACGACGTCACGGTGGGCAGCGTGTCCGGAATCGACGCACTGCAGCGTCCGGACGGGAGCTTCTTCGCCGCGGTGAAATTGGCGCTGGACCGCAATGTGGTGCTGCCGTCGAACTCGACGGCGCGGGTGGCGCAGACCTCGCTGCTGGGCTCACAGCATGTCGAGTTGGCTGCCCCGACGAGCCAGCCGTCGATCGGCAGGCTGGTCAACGGTTCGACCATCCAGGAGTCTCGCACCAGTCGCTATCCGACCACCGAAGAGGTGCTCTCGGCGCTCGGTGTGGTGGTGAACAAGGGCAATCTGGCTGCACTGCAGGACATTACCGACGAGACGTATAAGGCGGTCGCCGGCCGGGAGAGCCAGCTCGTCGATTTGGTACCGCGGCTCGCCGAGCTCACGGCGGGATTGAACAACCAAGTCAACGACATCGTCGCCGCCATCAACGGTTTGGATCGGTTCTCGGCGATTCTGGCCGCCAATAAGGACAGTCTGGGCCGCACGCTGGATTCGCTGCCGGGCGCGCTGCTGGTGCTCAACAAGAACCGGGACAAGATCGTTGAGGCGTTCGGCGCACTCAAGAAAGTGGCAACGGTTGCCGCGCATGTACTTTCGCAGACCAAGGTAGATTTCGCCGAGGACCTCAAGAGCCTGTACTCGGCCACCAAGGCGCTGGCCGACAACCGGAAGAACTTCGTGACGTCGCTGCAACTGTTGCTGACGTTCCCGTTCCCGAACTTCGGCATCAAGCAGGCGGTCCGCGGTGACTACCTGAACGTCTTCACCACGTTCGACCTGACGGTGCGCAGACTGGGCGAGACGTTCTTCACCACGTCATGGCCGCTGGACCCGAACATGCTGCATATGAAGGACGTTCTCAATCCGCCGGACTTCCTCCTCGGCGAGATGGCCAATCTTTCCGGGCAGGCCGCCGACCCGTTCAAGATCCCACCGGGCATAGCGACAGGACAGCACTGATGCTGGACCGTCTGACCAAAGCCCAACTGGCCATCTTCGGGGTGGTCACGGTCATCACGGTTGCCGTGATGGCGATCTTCTACTTGCGTTTGCCCGCGGCGCTGGGCATCGGCACTTATCAGGTGACCGCCGACTTCGTGGCCGGCGGCGGTCTGTACAAGAACGCCAACGTGACCTACCGCGGCGTCGCCGTTGGCCGAGTTGAGTCGGTGGGCCTGAACCCGCACGGCGTCGACGCGGTCATGCGGCTGAACAGCGGTACCGTCGTCCCGTCGAATGTGACCGCGTCGGTGAAGAGTGTGTCAGCCATCGGTGAGCAGTACATCGACTTGGTGCCGCCTGCTCATCCGGCAGGGGCGAAGTTGCACAACGGATCTCGTATCGCCCGGAATAACACCGCGATCGGCGTGGACGTCGCGACACTGCTGCATCAATCCGAGACGCTGGTCAGCAGCGTCGCCGACACCCGGTTGCGGGAGCTCTTGCACGAGACCTTCAAAGCCTTCAACGGATCCGGTCCGGAGTTGGCCCGACTGATTCAGTCGTCGCGGCTTCTGGTGGACGAGGCCAACGCCGATTTCCCGCAGACCTCGCAGCTGATCGATCAGTTGGGCCCGTTCCTGCAAGCCCAGATCCGCTCCGGCGACGACATCAAGTCGTTGTCCGACGGGCTGGCGCGATTCACCTCCGAGGTGCGTACCGCGGACCCGCAGCTGCGCACGCTGCTGAATGTCCTGCCGGGCACCGTGGACGAGGCGAATACGGCCTTCTCCGGTATTCGTCCGTCATTCCCGGTGCTCGCGGCCAGCCTGGCCAACCTGGGCCGGGTCGGCGTGATCTACCGCAAGTCGATCGAGCAGCTGCTGGTCGTGTTGCCTCCGCTGTTCGCCGCCATCACCACCGCCGCCGGCGGTGAGCCTCAGGACGAGGGCGCCAAGCTGGACTTCAAGGTCGACATCGACCCGCCGCCGTGCAACACCGGCTTCATTCCACCGCCGTTGATCCGTACTCCCGCTGACGAGTCGGTGCGCGAGATACCGACCGACATGTACTGCAAGACAGCGCAGAACGACCCATCGACGGTGCGAGGTGCGCGTAACTACCCGTGCCAGGAGTTCCCGGGTAAGCGGGCGCCGACGGTGGCGCTCTGCCGTGACCCGCGCGGTTACGTGCCGATCGGCACCAACCCCTGGCGGGGACCGCCGATCCCCTACGGCACCCCGATGACCAACGGGCTGAACGTCTTGCCGCCCAACAGGTTCCCGTTCATCCCGCCGGGCGCTGACCCGGATCCGGGCACGCCGATCGCAGGACCGCTCCCGCCGGGTGTGGTGGCCGGGCCCGGTCCTGCTCCCAACCAGCCGTTCCCGATCCAGCCGCCGCCCAACACCGGCGGCACCGATGGCCGGCAGACGTGGATACCGCCGTCGCCGTATCCGCCGCAGGACCCCGCGCTGCCGTTCCCGAAGGCGGTCCCACCTCCGCCGCCGCCGGAAGGGCTCTCACCGCCGCCGGCATACCCGCCGCCGGAGAAGCCGTGGGGTCCACCGCCCGGACCCGTCCCGCAGGCCAACGGCGCGGACTACACCACCTACGACCAGAGCACCGGAGTGTTCCAGGACCCCGCGGGAGGCACTGGTATCTTCGCGCCCGGCAGAGTATCGAGCGCGGAGAACTGGGTGGACCTGATGCGTGACCCGAGGCAGTTGTGACGGAAGCGGACTCGGCGACGCGACCGGTGCGACGGCGGGCGTCGCGGGCAGCCGGCCCGACCGGTAACGAGGCTGCCACTGCGACGGTTCAGGTGGGCACAGCCGCCCCGCCGGTGAGACGGCCTGCGGTATCCGCCGGTCCACCACCGCGGCGGCCCGCCCATCGCAGGCTGGTCGGCTGGGTCGCGCTGGCCTTCGGGCTGAGCGGGATTGCCGTGCTGGCCGGCGGCCTGGCGTTCGAAATGATCCAGCAACGCCACGCCGACACCAGCCAGGCGCGAGAGCAGCGCTTCGTCGACACCGCCACCCAGACGGTGGTCAACATGTTCAGCTACACGCAGGACAACGTCGACCAGAGCGTGGGGCGATTCGTCGACGGCACGAGCGGGCCGCTGCGAGGCATGCTCAGCTCTAACAACAACGTCGAGAACATCAAGGCACTGTTCCGCCATACCAACGCCAGCTCGGAAGCGGTCATCAACGGCGCCGCGCTGGAGGACATCGACAACGTCACCGACAACGCGTCGGTGCTGGTCTCGGTGCGGGTGACGGTCACCGACGCGGACGGTACCAACAAGCCGTCGATGCCTTATCGGATGCGTGTGATCGTGCACGAGGACGACACCGGTCGGATGACCGGCTACGACCTGAAGTATCCCGACGGAGGCAACTGATGCGGTGGTTGATCACCGCCGCGTTCAGTCTGCTGATCACCGTGTTCGTCGGGTTGGCGGCGGCCGGCGGTTGGTTCTACTGGGACCGCGTGCAGGTCCGCGGTGAGCAGGCGGCGCGGGCGGCGCTGCCCGCGCTGGCCAAAGACGAGATCCCTCGCGTCTTCGCCTACGACTTCCAGACGGTCGCGCGAAGCCTCTCCGACGCGTTTCCGTTGCTGACCCCGGCCTATCGCCGAGAATTCGAGCGGAGTGTCAACGCGCAGATCATCCCGGAGGCGAAGAAGCGCGAGGTGGTGGTCCAGGCCAGCGTTGTCGGCGTGGGAGTGATGGACGCCAAACGTGATTCGGCGTCGGTGATGGTGTACATGAACCGCACTGTCACCGACAAATCCAAGCAGCCGGTCTACGACGGCAGCCGGTTACGGGTGGACTATCAGCGAGTCGATGGTAAATGGCTGATCAACTTCATCACGCCGATCTAGCCCCTTAGCGGCACTGCCCGATCTCGTTGCAGTCCAACGGGTAACGCCCGACGGGGTTGGGCAGCGGACCCTGGAAGGCCAACGTGAACGGCGTCTTCGTCATCCCGGGCTGCAGGCCGCAGACGTCAGCGTGAATGCTGGTATGCGTTCCGGCCAGTGAAACATCATCGAACGCATACGTTTCCGTGCTGGGCGCGCTGCTGCCGTCCGGACACGTCACGCCATCGGCCTTCCCGACTTGGAAGGTCCACAGATCGCTGGTCAGGCGGGCCCTACCGCTGTAATTCGCCTGCCTTTCCTGACGGCTGACGAGCCGCGCTGTCGTGCTGACGACGTTCAGCGCGCAGAGATCCGCGGCGACGACCGGGTCGGTGAAGTCGGGGATCGCCCGTTGGCGAGACGGCGCGTCGCAGAGCGCGTAGATCTTCCACGTGCTCGCGGGAGCCCCCGCTTCGGTGAAGGCGTACATGCCATCTGGTGGCGGCCCGAGTGCTTTGGCGGGGGTCGACGTGCCCACAGCCACGAGTGTCATGACGGCGGCGGCAGTCAGGCCGCGGGAGATGATCACCTTGGCGCACCCTTTCCGGCTAGGTGGCTCGAGTATCGCAGCGTGGCTTCACCGGCACCACAGAATCAGCGGTTTGGTGAAGGACCCGCGGCCAGCGCATCGAGGAACGCCTGGGCCCACAGGTCGACATCGTGGACCAGTACCTGACGCCGCAAGGCACGCATCCGACGCCGCCCCTCCTCGGCGGACTGGCTGAGCGCGGCTTCGATGGCGTCTTTGACGCCTTCGGTGTCATGCGGATTGACCAGGTAGGCCTGCCGGAGTTCGGCTGCGGCGCCGGTGAATTCGCTGAGTACAAGTGCGCCGCCGAGGTCGCTGCGGCAAGCGACGTATTCCTTGGCCACCAGGTTCATCCCGTCGCGCAGCGGGGTGACCAGCATGACGTCGGCGGCCACGAAGAACGCGATGAGCTCGTCGCGGGGAACCGGGCGGTGCAGGTAACTCACTACGGCGTGGCCGACTTCGCCGTATTCGCCGTTGATGTGGCCGACCTGGCGCTCAATATCCTCGCGCAGCTTCTGGTAGCTCTCCACGCGTTCACGGCTGGGCGTCGCGAGCTGGACCAGCACCGTGTCATCGCCTTTGACGCGGCCCTCGGCGAGCAGTTCGGAAAACGCCGTGAGCCGCACGTCGATGCCCTTGGTGTAGTCCAGCCGATCAACGCCGAGCAGTATCTTGCGGGGATTGCCGATCTCGGCGCGGATCTCTTTGGCCCGTCTACGGATGTTGCGGTCACGGGCCTTGCGGTCGAGCTCGGTCGAGTCGATCGAGATGGGGAAGGCGCCCACCCGAACAGTCGCGCTTGTCGAGCTCCACGTCGACCGAATCGCGACCGCACGCCGACCGAACCGCGGGAGGTGTTCGCTCCGATCAGCCGTCGCGCCAGAATACAGGAAGTTCTGGGCACCGCCGGCGAAGATGGAACCCCACCAGGTCCGCGCCGAGCAGTCCTTCCACGATCTCGGTGCGCCACGGCATCTGCATGAACAGCTCGACGGGCGGGAACGGGATATGCAAAAAGAATCCGATCGTCAGATCGGGCCGTAGTTCGCGCAGCATCGCAGGCACCAGCTGCAGCTGATAATCCTGCACCCAGACAGTCGCCCCCCGCGCGGCCGCGCGTGACGCTGCTTTGGCAAACCTGCGGTTGACGTCGACGTAGCGGTCCCACCATTCCCGGTGGTAGATCGGTTTGACGATGACGTCGTGATACAGCGGCCAGAGGGCGGCGTTGGAAAAGCCTTCGTAGTACTCGGCGACATCGTCGGCGGACAGGCGCACCGGGTGCAGTCGAAGCTCGTCCTGGACGAAGGGTTCATCCTCGACATCGACGTCGTCATCGACGATTCCCGGCCAGCCGATCCAGGCGCCGTGGCGGCGCCGCAATATCGGCTCCAGCGCGGTGACCAAACCGCCGGGGCTGCGTTTCCAATTGCTACTGCCGTCGGGCAATCGCTCCATGTCGACCGGCAGCCGGTTGGCGACCACGACGAAGTCGGACTCCCCGGAGGTAGGGTCCTTCGAACCCGGGCCTCCCGCGCGGGGCATTTACACCTCGATTTTCGCCGGCCCGATACCGAGCATCGACAAGAAGATGCGGCATTCGTCGGCGTCGGTCGCGTAGGCCGCTACGACGCGCCTCGCCTGGCTGGCGGTGCTGTCAGCCAGCGGCTGCACGTCATCGATTTCATGCTGGTCAGATTTGGCGGGCATGACATAACTGTATGCGAAGTGCTTATTCAGCCGCAGCGGGCGCCGCAACCCGCTCACGGGGGCGTTACGGGCTGGCCGTAATGTGTAAGCGTCCAACTGCAGCGAGCGAGGTGGCCAATGGCAGTCCCGGTTGACGCGAAGTCTAAAGAGCTGGTGGCCTACGAGACGCTCGACGAGGGCCGCATCGCGCGGATCTGGCTCAACCGCCCCGAGGCGCACAACGCCCAGAGTCGCGGCCTGCTGGTCCAACTCGACGAGGCGTTCCTGCGCGCAGAGGCCGACGACACCGTCCGGGTGGTGATCCTGGCGGCGCGCGGCAAGAACTTCTCCGCCGGTCACGACCTGGGCTCGGAGTTGGCTTTGGCGGAGCGCGCGCCGGGTGCCGAACAGCTGCCAAGCTTTCGGATCAACGGCGCCAACCGCGAGCCCGTCGCGGAAAAGACCTACCTTCAGGAGTGGCACTACTTCTTCCAGAACACGTGCCGTTGGCGCGATCTGCGCAAGATCACCATCGCGCAGGTGCAGGGCAACGCGATCTCCGCGGGCCTGATGTTGATCTGGGCGTGCGACCTGATCGTGGCCGCCGACAACGCCAAGTTCAGCGACGTGGTGGGCGTCCGGATGGGCATGCCCGGAGTCGAATACTATGCGCATCCTTGGGAATTCGGCCCACGTAAGGCCAAAGAGCTTCTGCTGACCGGCGATTTTCTGGACGCCGACGAGGCCTACCGGCTTGGCATGGTGTCCAAGGTCTTTCCGCTCGATGAACTGGGCGACAAGACCCTGGAGTTCGCCAAGCGCATCGCCGAGCGGCCGACGATGGCCGCGCTGTTGATCAAGGACTCGGTGAACGCGGCGTCGGACGCGATGGGTTTCACCGAAGCGCTACGGCACGCATTCCACATCCACGAACTGGGCCACGCGCACTGGGCGGCGCACAACGAGAACCGGTACCCCATCGGGCTGCCGCCCGACGTCGAGGACTGGCGCAAGCCGAAGCCGTCGAAGCAGGCCCGTCGCGATACGCCGTAGTCTAGTTCCGTCTCGTATGTCACAGCAGCCCCGCTGTGCAAGGGGTAGGCAATGTGCCCGCCTCGTAGCGACTTCCGTCGGCCGCTGGACGAGTTGTCGCTCGGAGGTGGGCAGAAGAGGCCCCGCGCCCCTCGGGGACTGCTGTGGCGGGTGTGATTTTTGACCGCCTAACCGGCGACGACGGCCGCGTGGTTCGATAGGTAGAACCTGTTTCAGTTTCGGCGTGAAGGGGCTGGCATGCAGCTTTCGTTCGAAGACCGCACCTACTTGGTCACCGGCGGTGGCAGTGGGATTGGCAAGGGGGTGGCCGCCGGGCTGGTGGCTGCCGGGGCCTCGGTCATGATCGTCGGGCGCAACCCCGACCGACTCGCCGGGGCCGTCAAAGAGATCGAATCAAGTGCGGCCGGTAGCGGCTCGATTCGTTACGAGCCCGCTGACATCACCAACGAGGAGGAGGCCACCCGGGCGGTGGATGCGGTGACGGCATGGCACGGCCGGTTGCACGGGGTGGTGCATTGTGCGGGCGGGTCGGAGACCATCGGGCCGATCACTCAGGTCGATTCGCAGCTGTGGCGTCGGGCTGTCGACCTCAATGTCAACGGGACCATGTACGTGCTCAAGCACTCCGCGCGGGAACTGGTGCGCGGCGGCGGCGGTTCGTTCGTCGGCATCTCGTCGATCGCGGCCAGCAACACCCATCGCTGGTTCGGCGCTTATGGGGTGAGCAAGTCGGCTCTTGACCACATGATGCAGTTGGCCGCCGACGAACTCGGAGCGTCGTGGGTGCGGGTCAACAGCATCCGCCCGGGCTTGATCCGCACGGAACTGGTCGCGCCCGTCCTGGAATCGCCGGAGTTGAGCGAGGATTACCGGCTCTGTACCCCACTGCCGCGGCCGGGCGAGGTCGAGGATGTCGCCAACCTCGCGATGTTTCTGCTCAGCGATGCCGCCAGCTACGTGACAGGGCAGGTCATCAACGTCGACGGTGGGCTCATGTTGCGTCGCGGCCCGGACTTCAGCGCGATGCTGGAACCGGTGTTCGGCGCCGACGGCCTGCGCGGGGTCGTCTGAACTGTCAAACCTGTCCACTGACCGGGATGGCGTCGCGCCGTCTGGCCAAAGCCGGTCCACCATCGAAGCATCGGAATATCGTTGCGGGTGCGGCAAGACAGGAAACCATTATGGCCCGACGGGTAATCGACCACATTGGCGACATCGCCGACCAGCTGCGGGATCAGGGCGCTGAGGCCGAACGCCTCGGCCGGATGCCCGACGACACCGCCAAGCTACTCAGAGCGGCCGGGCCCATCAAGCTGCTGCAGCCCAGGCAATACGGCGGATTCGAGGCTCATCCAAGGGAATTCGCCGAGACGGTGATGGCCGTGGCCGCACTCGACGGCGCGGCGGGATGGATCTGCGGCGTGGTGGGCGTGCACCCGTGGCAGCTGGCATTCGCCGACCCGAAAGTACGCGAAGAGGTGTGGGGCGCCGACGACAACACCTGGATGGCC
>CAVXBT010000003.1:0-396436 GCA_963760095.1 uncultured Actinomycetota bacterium
GTACCGACAGGCCATCCCCATTTTGTTGACGACGGGGCTGCCCAATACGTTGATCCTGACCAATAGCGCCATCGTTATCGGCTTGGTGCTTGGCATGGTCCTGGCAATGGCCGGGTTGTCACATTCACGCTGGCTGCGCTGGCCGGCACGCGCCTACACCGACGTCTTCCGCGGCCTTCCCGAGGTGGTGATCATCCTGATCATCGGGCTGGGCATCGGGCCGTTGGTGCGCGGGCTGACCCACAGCAACCCCTACCCGTTGGGCATTGCCGCATTAGGGTTGACGGCCGCCGCCTACATGGGCGAGATTCTGCGCTCAGGTATTCAAAGCGTCGACCCCGGCCAGCTGGAAGCCTCCCGTGCGCTCGGGTTCAGCTATCGGACTGCGATGCGGCTGGTGATAGTGCCGCAGGGAATACGGCGGGTACTGCCGGCACTGGTCAATCAGTTCATCGCGCTGTTGAAGGGCTCCGCACTGGTGTACTTCCTGGGCTTGGTCGCCCAACAGCGAGAGCTGTTTCAGGTGGGCCGCGACCTCAATGCGCAGACCGGCAACTTGTCGCCGTTAGTGGCCGCTGGTCTCTTCTACTTGATGTTGACCATTCCGTTGACGCATTTGGTGAACTACATCGACAACCGGCTTCGCCGTGGCCGTGCCGCCACTAAGCGAGAAAAGCATACCGAAGTGGTCGCGTCCACATTCGGCCAGGGGACCACGTGACCGCCGATGCCGCAGTGCGAGCCTCAGTATCGTTGGAAGCCAAGGATATTCACCAAACTCTCGGCGGGACGGAGGTGCTGTACGGCGTCGATATCCAGGCCCCCGCCGGCAGCACAGTGGCCGTGATCGGACCGTCTGGCTCGGGTAAGTCGACGCTACTGCGCAGCCTGAACCGACTGTATGAGATCGATAGCGGCGACATCCTGCTGGACGGCCGGTCGGTGTTGCGCGACGATCCCGACGAACTCCGCCAGCGCATCGGCATGGTGTTCCAGCACTACAACCTTTTCCCGCATCTCAGCGTCCTGAAGAATGTTGCGCTGGCGCCGCAAAAGTTACGACGACTGTCTCCCGACGCGGCCCGGGACCTCGCGCTGACTCAGCTGGACCGAGTTGGCCTGAAGCACAAGGCCGATGCCCGCCCCGCCGTGCTGTCCGGTGGCCAACAACAACGCGTTGCGATTGCCCGCGCGCTGGCCATGGCTCCGCAGGTGATGTTCTTTGACGAGGCGACCGCGGCGCTGGATCCGGAAATGGTCAAGGGAGCCCTGAAACTTATCGCCGACCTCGGCGCCGGCGGCATGACGATGCTTGTCGTCACCCATGAAATGGGTTTTGCCCGGTCGGCATCCGATACCGTCGTTTTTATGGATCACGGCAAGGTCGTAGAATCCGGGCCTCCCGCCCAAATATTCGAAGCCGCGAAGACCGAGCGGCTACAGCGGTTCCTATCCCAAGTGCTTTGACGGCATAAAATTGGTTTGCAATAGCCGCTTGAGGATCGACTTCCGACAATTTGTCGGCGATGTGGAATGACTGGCTTGCGCCGAATCCTCAAGCGGCTAGCGGTGTTTTGATGGCGAGATCGGTGAACAGCGTTTGCATATCGATGCGGATTTGTTCGTAGTCGCGGTCGACGCGTGTCCAGTGCGCGGGTTTGCGTCCCATCCGGGGGCTTCGCACCCCCGCGAGCTTGACCCGCCCGCCCGCGTCGATCCGCGACTGCGATCAGTAACTTAGCGACATGCCAGCACGCACGTGTGCTCTACGTCCCCGGGTGACCCTCCGCGGGTCATGACATCCCAGATCACGTGATGGCATTGACCGCAGCCCTCAACCACAACTTCCACGCTTCCGGAATGGGGATGTATCCGTTGTCCGCCAGACCGCTTTGCCCGCCACCGATGGTGCTCTGCAGGAACGCCCTCACGGCCGCACCGACCTGCGGATCCGGATACTTCGAGCAGACGATCTCATAGGTCGCCAACACGATCGGGTAGGCGCCGGGCTGCGTCGGCTTATAGAACGACACCGTGTTGAGAATCAGGTCGTTGCCCTTTCCCGACACCCAGGCCCCGGCGATCGTCTTGCCGACCGAGTCGGTGCTGATCGTCACGGGGTCCGGAGCGGCCGACGTGATGATCTTGGCCATGCTCAGGTTCTTCGCCTGGGCGAACGACCATTCGTTGTAGGTGATGGCGCCCTCGGTGGCCTGGACGGCCGACGAGGTGCCGTCGTTGCCCTTGGCGCCCTCACCGACTCCGCCGTTGAACGTCTTTCCGGTGCCCTTACCCCACGCGCCGTTGGAGGCCGTGTCCAGATAGTGCTGGAAGTTATCCGAGGTCCCGGACAGGTCGCTGCGGAAGATCACGCGAATCGGCTCAGCGGGCAGCGCGGCGCCTTTATTCAGCGCCTGGATCGCGGGATCGTTCCAGGTGGTGATGGCGCCGTTGAAGATTTTGGCCGCCGTCGGCGCATCCAGGACCAGCGAAGTCAGGCCCTTGACGTTGTAGGTGATGGCGATCGGGCCGAATACCACCGGCAGGTCCCACGCTCCCGAGCCGCAGCGCTGCTGGGTCGCCGCCTGCTCGTCGGGGGCCAGTGGTACGTCTGATCCACCGAAATCGGTTTGGTTGCCGGTGAATTCGCTAATTCCGGCGCCCGAACCATCGGGCGTGTAGTTCAACGTCTGACCGGGGCAAGCTTGTTCGAACGCTTTGACAAAGCGGGTCATCGCGTTGGCCTGCGCTGTCGACCCGCTGGCCTTCAGCGTCTTCGCCCCCCCGCAATTCACCGGCACCGGCAACGGGCTCGGCGTCGAACTTCCCTCAGCTGCTTTATTCGCGTTGTGGTCACCACCACACCCCGATAAGATCAGTGCACCGCTAGCCAGGACACTCAGCGTGGCGCCAAATCGGTTGAGCTTCAATTCAGTTCCTTATCCCAGGGATAAATCTGGGTCGCCGCCGTCCTGGCCGCATCGCGCCAATCAGCCATCTGTCGCAGTGATGACGCTAACAGCAGCAAGGTGAACGTTCGGTGAATTTTGTCCGTTGGTCGTGGCTGGACCATCCGGCACACAATCGCGACCTTTGGTCGCCGGTCTGGCATATTCCTGAAGCTCTGACCTGCGGAAACTCTGTGGAGCTAAGGGGATTCGAACCCCTGCCCGTTCCTGCAAAAATAGGCTCTGAGCTGGGGCGGATGTTCGATCACGGTGTTACGCGACCGCTCTGTGTCCTGCCGATATGCGCCGCTGTGTTACGCGACGTAACAGTGCTGTGGCCCGTTCTCCAGCCAGTGCACCCAACGGGTCGGGCACCGTGGCAACTGCCCCGACGCTCCCCCACGGTCAGCAGGTGACGCGAACCGGCAACCAGTCAGGATGAGAACCATCTAGCCGACGGATTTACAGTTCGCAATTTGCCGTTTCGGAGAATCTCTGTCTATACCAGCGTCGAAGGTGACGACGCGTTGGATCTCTACGAGGACTGCGGGCACGCGAGGTCGGCGAAGGCGGCTGCGTGCTGGTGCGGCCCGATATGCACATCGCGTGGCGAGCGAACGGTATGGCCGAGACCCGGCAGCGGAACCGCTCGACGTGATGAGCCGCATCCTCCTCGCTGCCGATCTGACGCGCTACAGCACCTTGCTGCCGTACATCTCCCCAAGCGGATCGGCGATCAGTTCGATGCGGGCCCCGTCCGGGTCCCGAAAATAGAGCGAGACGCCGCTGTGCTCGGCGAACTCCACGCCGGCCGCGGTGAGCTTGTCCCGCAACCGCTCCCAGCGCGACCGCTCCACGCTGATCGCGAGGTGGTGCAGCCCGCCGAGGACCTCCTGGTAGGGGCCCTGATCGAGGCCGGGAAAGTCGAAGAACGCCAGCAGGTTGTCATTGCCGATGTCGAAAAAGAAATGCGACGAGCCCGGATAGTCACGGTTCTCGATCAGTTCGGTCAGCGGAAACTCCAGCAGATCCTGGTAGAACCGGACGGTCTGCTCGACGTCGCTGCTCACCAGGGCGGTGTGGTGCAAACCCCGTGCCGACGAGGCCGAGCGCTCGTCGGCCGGACGCAGGTACTGCTCGCGGATGCGCTGCCGTTGCGCCTCGAACCGCTCGGATCGCTCCTGCTCGGACATCGTCGCCATGGCAGAAACTCTATCGACCCGAAAGCAACCCGTCATCAAAAATGCGGCGGCTTACTTCGGCTCTCCAGCGGCGACGTTCATGCCGGGCAGCCAATAGCGGCCGACCTCTCGCGGCCGGGTTGGATCCGTCATATCGATGGTGATGAAGATGTAATCGCTGAATCCATCAATGAGCGCTGACGCGTAGGCCCACCGTCCACCCGTGTACCACATGCGGTGGATTCCGCCGCCATCAACAGGCATGAAGCCGATCTCGCGCGGTTTGTCGCCCCGCGAGATGTCATAGACAGCGGCGCCCGCGCGCCAGTCCCGCGTCGTGCGCGCGCCGTCCGCCGTCCCCACTTTGCGGCCGAGTTCGCCTTTGTAGTAGGCCCTCTCGTCCTGAAATTCCGCGGCCGCGAACATGTCCTTGGCATTGATGACGAGCAGCAGGTCGTCGTGCGCCTGCAGGTGAATGTTCCATGTATTTGGCGACGCAGGGACGTATTGCACCGCTTCGGTCTGGTCGGATCCTTCACGTCGATCACACTGAAGCCTTTGGAGAACATGTGGCCGACATAGGCATAGCCGCGCTGGGCCATGAGCTGCACACCGTCGGGCCGGCCGCCCTGATCGGTGTGCGCGATCAACCGGATGTTCCGCGACAACTCCGGCACCGGAAGGTCTTGGCTCGCCATAGTAATTAGCCTGCTAGCTGGGGTTGTAATAAAGGAACGCCGACGACGCGGTCTGTTCCAGAATGCCGCGGGTGCTGTGGAACTCGCGCCAATGCTCGGTTTCCACTTGGTGTTCGGGGCTGCGCTGGTCGAGCATGTATTCACCGAGGTCGCGGCCCTGCTGCACGGCGCGGGCGGTGATGGGAAGCCGTTCGCGTTCGAACTGTCCCAAGCCCTCGAACACGTCCACGCTCCCCGACAGGGAATCGGCCAACACTTCGGCGTCGGTCCCGGCCTTGGCGATGCCCATGCAGACATGGGGTCGGACCGTCGCCGCGGCGTCTCCGATCAGCACCACCCGGCCATAGACCATGCGATTCACCAGGAGGTCGTAGATGGGGGTGACCCACGGTTTGGGGATGCACTCCAGGATGTCGCGCATCGGCGCTGGCAAGAAACCGCGGGCATCTTCTCTCAACCGCTCGATGAGATCGTCGCGCACCTTCGCCGGCGGGATGCTCAGGTCAAAGCGCACGCCATCGCCGTCGGTCAGCACGTCGTCCAGCTCGGAGTCCACGACCATCCGATACCAGACCCAGTTGGAACGGCGATGACCCGGCCGAAGATCGTTGTTGGGTCCCGCAATTGGATAAACGATGTTCTTGTTGTTAGGAGGCAGGAAGAACGCGAACTTCTCGAACACTGCGCCATCAGCCTCCCGCGGAATATCCGCCTCCTCAGCCAGCCCGCGCCAAATCACATACCCCGCGTAAGTCGGCTGGATCTCGGGCGCAAACAGATTGCGTACCGTCGAACGGTATCCGTCGGCCCCCACCAGCAGATCCCCGGTGTCGCGTCTGCCGTTGTCGAACACCGCCGTCACCGATTCAGGGCCTTGTTCGATGGCCGTCAGGTTGCAGCCCAGATGATGTGTGCCGTTCGGGATAGTCGCCCGCATAATCTGGTACAACCGGTCCCACGACGTCACAATCTGCTCGTAAGGCAGCCTTTCAACGACGCGCCCGCCAGCATCCAGCGCGATGCGCTCATGCACGACCACGCCCAGATCGTTGAGGTCCGCGCCACTGCGCACCAGCGACTGCAGCAATTCTGGGTGCGTGGTGATGCCTGCGCCCCGGCAAAACGAGTTCGACGTCGCTGCGCTCGAACACCTCCGTATGCCAACCAGCCTTTCGCAACAGAGTGGCGGCAAACAGACCCGCCAATGAGGCGCCGATGATGATGGCCCACCCCCGAGTAGCGTTTACTTCCATGACATCCCGATCTTTGCCTCAGTTCGTTCGCACCTTTGAATAGTCGTAGAAATTGATCAGCGCCAAGGCTCATATCGGGGCTTGGCCGATAGAAGCGCCGCCGTCGACGAACAGGGTTTGTCCGGTGATGAATGACGCATCGTCAGACAGCAGGAAGGCGATCGCTGCGGCGATCTCGTCGGGGCGACCGAAGCGGCCCATGGGAACCATTGCCAGATAACGGGTTTCACCCTCGCTGCCGGGCGGGTTGTTCTCGCGGAAAAGCTCGGTTTCGGTCGGTCCCGGCGCTACGGCGTTGACCGTGATACCGGTGGTGGCCAACTCCAACGCCCACCCGCGGGTGGAGCTGATCAGCGCCGCCTTGGCCGCGGCGTATGCGGTACGCTCTACCGCGCCGAGCGCGACCAGGCTCGCGATATTGACCACGCGGCCCCAACCTTGTTGACGCATCCCGGGTAAGGCCGCCTGGGTCAGTTGGATCGCGGTGCGCAGGTTGACGTCGAGCACCGCGTCGAGCGCGTCGAGCGTGACCTCTTCCAGCGTCTGGGGGCGAACCAGACCCGCGTTGTTGACCACCGCGTCGATCCGAGTGGCTGACGAAATATCCCGCAGTGCCGCCGATGTCGCATCCCGATCCGAGAGGTCAACGGTGCGTAGTTCACCGGGGAAGGTGGCATCGCCCGTCCGGGCGATGCCGATCACCTTGTGACCTTGCGTGGCCAGACGCTCCGCAAGAGCACGGCCGATGCCCTTGCTTGCTCCGCTGATCAGTACCGTGCGGTTCATCGCTTAACCCTGGTTGGACGCGCGACGGGCGACATCCGCGGCGCTGATACCCTCCAGCGCCAGACCATAGCCAACGCCCTCGTCGATGACCCTTCGCAGCTTCTGCGTCAGCGCGGTGCGGGTGTAGCTACTGGTCAACGGCGGCAGTTCGGCAATGCCGCGGGCGATTTCGCGAGCGCGGGTCAGCAGCTGCTCGCCAGGCACGATCTCGTTGACCACGCCCCACGTTTGGGCGGTCTGCGCGTCCAGGATCTGCCGGGTCAGCAGAAAGTACCGCCCACGGATGCTGCCGATCACCTCCGGCCAGAGCAGATGCATACCGTCACCGGGCACGATGCCGAAGTCGAAATGCGGCTTGTCTTGGAACACCGTCTGCGGTGTGGCCAGCACGATGTCGCATAACAATGCGTATTCGGAGTGCAGCAGCACGGGTCCGTTGAGCGCGGCGATCATCGGCACCTCGATGTCGAGGATGTTCATCAGAACTTTCTTTCCCTCGCGCCAGATCTTGTCGTAGCCGACCGGGGAAAAGAAGTCGAAGCCCTCACCGTCGATCGTGTCCATGAACGCATCGCCAGTTCCGGTCAAGATGACGACTCGGTTTTCGCGGTCCTCACCGACCTGGCGGAACAAGTCCACAAATTGTTCGTGCGTGTGGCCGTTGAAGATCAGCTTTCCGCCGTTGGTGTGCAAAGCGATCTCCAGCACTCCCGCCTCATCGCGGCTGAGCCGCGCATTCGGGAAAGCATCACGGTAGGACGCGAAAGTTGTACTCATGCCAATACTCCTCTTCTCAAGGCGACACTCTTCTCAAGGCGACACTCAAACCAACATGACAGCAGCCGACGACGATCGCGACTTTGCTATCTAGATCGCTGATAGCCGCCATAACCCGTGCCACTAACCGACCACGGATCAGTCCGAGAGCCCTGCGCCGTGCCCCGGCCGGTTGGTGAGGCCGCCTGTAGCGCTCACTGGTGGGGTGTCGTACCGGTTGAGCACGCCAGGTAGCTATCCAGGGCCGATCTGTTGACACGCTCAAGCGTCTCCGATGCCGCAAGTCCGGCACCTGACGCATCATGTGCCTTCTCCACATCGCTCACCACGACGGTCTTCAGCCAACGCACACAGCAGCATGTCAAAAAGCTCTATCTACAACAGAACTCCCTTCCATGTTCGTGGCACACGTACGGTCTCAAATTCGGCTGCCAGTCTCAGCGGCTAATTCCAGTCAACTGCCAATTGGCAGCCTTGGTGAGAATTGCGGGTTCTGGCACTGCGCGGCGGCGATGGCTGGCCGCGTAGGCGGGTCAGTCCGGCAGCCGCTGTGCCAATTCGTACAGGTCGCTGGCGGACACGTCAGCGCCGGGATCTTCGCGGGTTGGTGAACCGCGGCCATACTCGAGCGGGCGGTCGACGAATGCGGTTCGTAGCCCAGCCGCGCGCGCACCCTCGAGATCCCACGGGTGTGCCGCGACCAGCATCAGCTCGGCAGGCCCGACATCGAGCAGGCGCGCCGCAGTCAGGTAGGACTCGGGCGCGGGTTTGTAGGCGTGCGCCAGCTCCGCCGAGAGCAGGCAGTCGAACCGCACGTCGGCATTACGAGTGAGCTCGACGAGCAGGGCTAGGTGTCCATTCGACAGCGCCGATGTCACGCGCTGTCGCCGCAACGCTTCGAGCCCGGTTCGAACGTCGGGCCACGGGTCCAGCCGGTGCCACGCGCGCACGAGCCGGTGACTCTCCTCCAGGGGAAGGTCGATTCCTCGCTCGGTGAGCAGATCCTGCAACGTCACAAGGTGAAGCTCATCGAAGTTGCCCCATGGCCGCGCGCGGGTATTGACCTCGGCCAGGATGGGCCGATACCGGGCGCGCCACGCGTCGGCGAGTTCCTCCGGCTCGCCCGGCACGTGCGTCGCGCGAAACGCGTCGGCGATCCCCGAACGCCAATCCACAAGTGTTCCGAATACGTCAAAGACAAGCGCGCGCACGGCCATCGCGCGAGCCTATCCTCCAGCCTGGCGGGATTGGGCTTCCCGCCCTCCAGTCGCGCCACGGGCGAAGGGCAATGACACAGCAGCTCATAGCCCAGCCGGTAGCGGAACTTCAAAAACATCAACCGCAGAAGGTCTCCACCGGGATCGACGGGCGACCGATCCGGGCATCGAAATAGGCAGCGAACGGCGCGAAGAACACCGGATCATCCAGCAGCGCATCCACCCGAGCCAACTCGGCCGGCAACACCAACAGCTCCGACGGCAAAATCGCGTCCCACAACGTCGGCTGGTCACTTACAGTTCTGAGCACGATGGCCTCGATCCCTTCTAGCCCAATGGTTCGAGGCCATCCTCTCCCGCAGGCAGCCCCACCTCAGCCAACGCCACGCCCCGACTTTTCAGGTCTTAGCCAATGTGCCCTTGTGGGGCGCCCGTTCCGGGTTGAAAATGGCGCGGTGGTCGCCTTGCGACGCCGTGCTCCTATGGTTCTTCGAGGCCGTGTCTTAGCCGGGCGCTGGGGTCGTGTGCGGGCCCTTCATTGTTGCCGCCGTTGGTGTTTGGTCGAGCACGCGGATTAGATTCTGTGTTTTTGTGCGGCCCCACGGGCGATCACCTCATCACTATCGGGCAGGGCGGTGTGGAGAGGCGAACAGCTCCATCAACTCCGCAGTTTCGTGCTCCCGGTGCGCACCAGATCCTATGCGAGCGGTGTCGACTCACCGGCGGCGGCATACGGGCGATGCTACGGGATAGAAACTAAGAGGTCAGCGGTCGCTAAATAGGACGAAAACCCCTGGGGTGTATAGGAATTATGCCTTGGCATTTTCGGGGCGAGCCGGGTACTTTCAAGGCTCAAGGGTCGCAGGTAATGCGCCCGGTCCCCCAAGCCTCACCACGAGGCAACGCAATCTCAGCCGCTTCTGGCGACAAGCGATGCGGCGCCGTGCTTACCCAGCCCACCCCGGCCAAGCTGTCCGGCGTGAACCGCCGCTCCCCGGGGCCTGTGGTGAATCCACCGGGGGCCACTGAACACCAGATTATTCATTTTCCGACAGATACATTGACCGAAGTCCAGGCCCTCTCGGTCAATGTATCTGTTGCACCGCAGGTCAGAGCGTCGCGGCGCGACAGATTCACTGACCAAGGACACCACCTCCGGCTGATGATGGGGCCTATCCGGATTGGTTCGCGGGGTTCCTCGCCGACCGTGCGATCCGCAAGCCCTGGCCACATACCGCGAAGGCCTACCGGCAGGACTTCACTGCGATAGCCACGCTGCTTGGGGGGTGACTCTGTAGCCATGGCGGACCTGCCCCCGCAGTCCGTCACGAAGGACGAGATACGCCAAGCGTTCGCTACCTACGCTGACGCCCACGAGCCGGCCCGCACGGCGGCAGCGCCGTGGCCACCAACGGCCTACTCCACCAGCAGGTGTTGAGCCGACTGCGCGGGGCGTAACCTGGCGCCGAGAGCACACCATGACCCCACTCGTTCCCGAAGACGACCGGTTCACCATCGCGACGAAACACTGGCATCGCCTCGACGACGGCCGGATTCAGTGCGACGTCTGTCCGCGCGCATGCAAGCTGCACGAGGGCCAGCGCGGCCTGTGCTTCGTCCGCTGCCGGATCGACGATCAGGTGAAGCTCACCAGCTACGGGCGGTCGAGCGGGTTCTGCGTCGACCCGGTGGAAAAGAAGCCGCTCAACCACTTCTTGCCGGGTTCGGCGGTGCTGTCGTTCGGCACTGCGGGGTGCAACCTCGCCTGCAAGTTTTGCCAGAACTGGGATATCTCTAAGTCTCGCGAGGTCGATACCCTGGCCAGCCGGGCCACCCCCGACGACATCGCCCGCGCTGCTGACGAATTAGGTTGTCGCAGTGTGGCATTCACCTACAATGATCCGACGATCTTCTGGGAGTACGCCGCCGATGTCGCCGACTCCTGTCACTACCGGGGCATCAAAGCGATCGCGGTGACAGCCGGCTACATGTGTCCTAACCCTCGCGCGGAGTTCTATCGGCACATCGACGCTGCCAACGTCGACCTGAAGGCGTTCACCGAAGACTTCTACCGCAAGGTCTGCGTCGGGCGTCTGCGCGACGTGCTGGACACCCTGGTCTACCCACAGGGCACTGACCCAGGATTGGGAGACACACCCTAGGGCGCATGCGGCGGACCGAGATATGGAAACTCGGTCAGTGTGTCGGTATGCGGTGAGAGGCCCGACGGCGGACACTCGCCCTTGGTGAGGAACGCCAGCCGATAGTCGATGACATCGTCGGTGAACACCCGGCCGTTCGGGTACTGCGCCGGTTTGGCCGGGTCGAAGATCAGCATGTCCGGCAGCGTGCCCTCCTTCTCGATGACGGCGATGGCCTCCTCCCGGGTGTAGCCGCCGGTGTGACCCATTAGGTGGACGAACTGGTCAAGCCACCGGTTCCAGTCGTTCGGGGGCTCGCTGGCGTTGTACTCCAGTTTGGTGTCGTCGGTATTAAAGAAACTGCTCACCGACGGGTGCCCGGCCCGGTCCACATGATTCAGTGTGCCGTTCTCGCGCAGGCTGCAACGACCCCAGATCCGGATCGGCCCCGTCGCGCCGAGCGTGCTCGTCGGCAGCTCGATCGCCATCGAGCAGACATTGGCCTCGGTATTCGAATCCTGGCCCGTCCACGGCGATTTGCCTCCGAGTTCGGCGAGATGAGGAGCGGTGAAATTGCGCTTGCCGCTGGTGTCGAACAGGTTCTTGATGCCGTCGAAGTCGAAGAAGAAGGCATCGCTGCGGGCGCCGGCGGCGAGCGTGACGTCACCGGCGGTGACGACACTCGGCTGCGATCCGAACGACACCTCGACATCGGTGAAGATCTGCTCGCCAATCGGCTCGGGCGAACGGGACTGTTCAGCGCGGGCCATGAACACGTTGACCGTCTGCCGGCCGTCCACCGGGGAGGAGAACACGAAACTGAACGCGATGTCGTTAACCAGGTCACCGTCGGTGTCGATCGCCAACCGATAGATGGCATCGGGGTGCAGCGCGTCGGCGTTTGGATTGGCGTTGAGGATCAGCACGGTCCGCGAGCTGTCGGTCGGCGACTGGAACGCGTACAAATCGCACAGGTCAAGGCGCTGATCGCCAAGCGGCGGTCCGAGACTCAGACCGGTGAAATGGTTGGACATGTGACATCACCTTACGAGCCGTTTGACGCCGACGAGATGCTGGCGTTCGACGGCGAACCTGTCACGTTTGGTGCCTCTGGCTACTGGACGTTGTAGAACGATTTGACGTTTTCGTGCAGCTTTTTGTACAGCGGTGGCGCCTCGTAGGCATCGGTGACGATTTCGATGTAGGCAGCGCCATTGGCTTGCTCAGCTGTCTTAAGTGCATCGTCGAGCTCGCCGCAGGTGCTGACACGCGCGCTGAACCACCCCTGGCAGCCCAGGGCGTGGGGAAGCTCGGCATAGTTCCAGGCCGCGATGTCGTTGTAGGCCAAGGCCATGTCCTTGCACAGCATTCGCTCGCTGAGATAGCCGGAGTTGTTGAGCACGAAAACAATCGGGCGCAGCCCACGCCGGCCGAACTGACTGATCTCCTGAGCGGTCATCTGATGAGCCCCTTCGCCGGTGAGCAAAATCAGCCGGCGATCCGGGGCACCGATCGCGGCACCGAAAGCCGCCGGAGTCGCCCATCCGATAGACGCCCAAAGCGTCTGGTTGTGAAACTCCACGCCCTTGGGCAGTTGCGCGAACGCCAAACCCAGCGAGGGCGATCCGGTGTCGGTCATGATCACATCATTGGGTCGCAAGAAGTCCGCCCAGCGCGGGTAGAGGGCATCGGCGGTGATCGGGTCGCCACCACCGCTCACGATCGGCCCCAGCGTCCCGGGTGCGATGGCCGGTCGCTGAGGTTTGTCGGCGACCTTGACTCGCCTGGACAGTTGTGTGAGAAGGTCGGCCATCTCGACGTTCCGGTACACCACCGCACCCACCGTGGTGCGGTGATGGCCGATGTAGATCGTCTTAACCGGGTTCAGCCGCACGGTGTTCCCTGCGGTGTTGCCGTCGGTCAACATGGCGCCGAGCATCACCACCACGTCGCATGACTCGACGAATGCGCGCACCTGTTCTTCCATAAGCCGGCCCGAGTACATACCGATGTAGCCGGGGTGGTCCTCGCCGAGCACCGACTTGTCGCCGAACATCGTGGCGAAGGGTAAGCCCGAGGCGTCGAGAAACGCCACCGCCGCACCCTGCAGACCCAGCCGCCTCAGCAGCACCCCTGGCAGCACACATGCCTGACCGGCGTTGTTCAGTGCAGCGGTCACCGCGTCGGTCGCCGCAGCCAGCGAGTCGGGATCACTGGACGGCAAGCTCCGCGCTGGCGCGGCCCCAAGCACCGGCATGTCCGCCACGTCGCTGGGGAGCGCCATGTACACAGGCCGTCGATGGTAGAGGGCCTCGGCGATGAGCCGTTCGGTCTCCGACGCCGCGTTCTGCGGCGTCATGATCGCGGTTGCGCACACGACGGCCTCCGCCATCCTGCTGAACAGGTCGAATTCCCCGTTGCCCAGTGTGTGGTGCACCAGCGCCCGCCCCTCCTGCGTCGCCAGGTTGGGCGTGCCGATCAGGTGAAAAACCGCGAGATGCTCGGCGTACGAACCCGCAATAGCGCTCATCGCCGCGAGTTCGCCCACCCCGTAGGTGGTGCACACCGCGCCGACCCCGCGCATCCGGGCATACCCATCAGCGGCGTATCCGGCGTTGAGCTCGTTGCAGCATCCGATCCAATTGATCGCCGGGTGCGCGACGATCGCGTCGTTGACGGGAAACGCGTAATCCCCGGCGACGCCGAAGACGTCGTCGACACCAATCTCCTTGAGGCGCTCTAACACGTGCCCAATAACGGTTTCGGTCATGCACTATTTTCGGACCGCCGACCGAAGGCGCACAAGCGTTCAAACACCACCCGGAAGCCGCGGGTGCAGGAAATCGCGGACGGCCGCAGTACGACCAGTCGGGACCCTCCGGCTGGATGCTTCAGCAATCCGATGCCAGCACCTCTCCACCCGTTGTTCTCGTTCGTCGTCAACCTAACCGGTCAGCGCGCTACGTGGTGCCCAACTACGCTTCGAAGTCGTCGCCATGGATCAGATGTCTCGTTTCTAAAGATCCGGCACCGGCAACCGGGATCACTCCGGCTTCTAATCGAAGCAGGTCGCGGAGTCCGGAATCCCGGTGTCAAGGCCGAGTCCGAGTTCTTAGAAATAGGACGACGGCGCTCGCGAGGCGCACCCACCCTCACGCCCGGCCATGCCCCGCCCCTGCCGCCTCTTGGCCGGACACACTGGGTGTCGTCGCCGTTTAGCGTTCACGCTGCGTTAGTTGGAGGTGTCTACAAATGCCCAAGCTGTCGTTGACCGGATTGGTGGCCGCCGTTGGCGGCCTGGCATTGTCTTTGACCGCTGGGGCCGTGACTGCGTCCGCAGATCCCGATCTGGGTCCTGTTATCAACACCACCTGCAATTATTCCCAGGTGGTGGCGGCGCTCAATGCGCAAGGTCCGGCAGCTGCTGCGCAATTGTCCGCATCACCGACGGCGCGGTCCTCATTGCGTAGTTTCCTCGCCTCGCCGCCAGATGAGCGCCAGCAGATCGTCCAGGAACTTCAGAGCTATCCAGGGGCTCAGCAGTACGTTGGACCTGTCCTGCAGGTCGCCAACACCTGCAACAACTTCTAAGCCGACCCCTCCTGGGCAGCGGTTTACAGCTCTAGGCCGTAGTCGTCGTCGCAGCTTTGGTGGTGCATTTGCGGCGCTCTTCTTTGACCCACACGCCGAGTCTGTATTCTTCGGCCACGTAGGAGACCGGGACTCGGGCGTCACCATGCCGTTCGACGTAGTCCAGACGTCGGCGGAACCCTTCCTCCTACCGGTCGGCGCGCGGCGTCGCCGCCTGTAGTCAGCGACCGCCGCGTTGGCGACGATTGGGGCCGGGCTCTTGCTGCGGTGGATCCGAGACGAGTTCGCGGAACTTGGACATCATTTCGTCGAGTAGGGCCAGCGCCAGTGTGCGTGTGTGTGGTGGATCGTTGGACCCCGCGATCTCAAACGACAGCTCGGTGAGCGCTCCGTGCATTGTGGCGGTCAACATGACGGGTGAATGCTTGATCAGGCCCGCAGCGACGAAGCTGCCGATTACTTCGCGGATGACGTCTTCGAAGTTGTCCCGGTAACGTTCGCGCCATCGCTGCCATCCGACTGCCGCGGGGGCTTCCTTCAAGACCACCGCCTGGTATTCCGCGTCGGTGTAGATGTCGAGGAGCAGCACGATGGCCGCCCTTGCCTGCTCCCATGGATCATCGTGATCGGCGAGAGCATCTGCTACGCGGCTGACGCCATCGCTTTGCAGACCGTCGAATATCGCCATGAATAGCCCCAGTTTGCTCCCGAAGTGGTGTTGCAGCGCACCGCGGGTGACTCCGGCCCGTACACAGATCTGCAGACCGGTGATCTCAGGGTAGGGCTGGGTAGCGAACAGCTCCCGGCCCGCTTGCATGATCACCTGCCGGGTCGCTTCTGCGTTCCTGTCGCGTCGCGTACTGGCCGGTGTCAAGGTGCGCCTCACACATCTATCGTTCACCATGAACGATAGATTCGCGGTGAATATCGGTTGTGAATGGTCCTGAGTGAATTCTTGCATCCAGCGTGGTGATCGAGCGCGAAGCGCCGGGCCGCGCTGAGGTGATGCCTGTGTCGAGCCTCACACATGCTAACGTTCACCATGAATGGTAGATTCGCAGTGAATGTTGTTTCGGAATGGTCTTTTGCCTTTGAGGACTCCGGCTCCAGTGTGGCGATCGAGCGCTAAGCGCCTGGCCGCGCTGAGGTGATGCCAGCGTGAATCTATTGGTCTGCCCGCTTGCGTGTCGGTGGAGGTGGCGTGCTCGGCCCCGGAGAGCTTGAGCTTGAGCAAAAGCTGCAGATAAAGCCCGGCCGAAGCGTGGCGGTGGTCAATGCGCCACCCGAATCGGGGTTGAGGCTGCGAACGACTGGTGGCCCGAACCCGGATCAGGCTGATGTGGTCATTGGCTTTGCAGTCCGGCCCGCGGACCTGGCATGGCTCAGGCCCGTATATGCGGCCGCCCACGCTGGCCGCCTGGCCTGGGTCAGCTACCCCAAACCCGGACAGCCGGGCACCGATCTTCGCCGGGACTGGCTAGTCCGAGCCCTTCGCCAATACGGCGTTGAGGCGGTCCAGGACGTGTCGATCAACGGCACCTGGTCAGCACTGCGGCTGCGCCCGGCCAAGGCCGACCACCAACCCGACACTTCCACGGCTAACAAGGACAACAAGTGAGCCACCAGAACAACGACCACGACGAAGGCACCGAGGACACCACCACCTTCCTTTCCTACGCCGGCCTCCTCGGCGAGCTCGACGCTTCGGCCGCTGACGCCGCCGAGGCGGGGGTGGGGGAAGTCGAAGGGTTGCCGAGCGGCTCGGCCCTGCTTGTCGTCAAGCGCGGCCCCAACGCCGGATCGCGGTTCCTGCTGGATCAGCCCGTCACATCCGCTGGCCGGCATCCCGACAGCGACATCTTCCTCGACGAAGTGACCTCCAGCCGACGCCACGCCGAGTTCCGGCGGGAGAACGGCACATTCCGGATCGTCGACCTCGACAGCCTCAACGGCACCTATGTCAACCGTAAACCGGTGGCCTCGGCGATGCTGGCCAACGGCGACGAGATCCAGATCGGCAAGTTCCGTCTGGTGTTCCTAACCAGGTGAGACAGGATCTGATCACTCCCGTTTCTCTAGAAATAGGACCCCTCGGAGGGTGTGCCATATCCACGCCGGGATTCGCCGTGGCTCACAACACCGTCGCGCGCCCCTAGAGGTACATGCCTGCCGCAAACTCGGCTTTGTAGCGGCCACTTCCTATTTCGGTCAGCAGCGCTACGGTACTGAGGATTCCGTTGCCGGTCAGCACGGCGCGGCGAATGATTTCACGAATGTCGCTGCCGCTGGTTTCATCGCGTAGGGCGGCGGCCACCCCCATGGTGTCGATAGCGAGCGCGCCGGGCATGTCCTTTATCAGAGCCGCCAGAATACGGGGGGCGTCGGTGCGATCGGGGTAGCGGAATTCGACGATGGAATCGAAGCGTCCGGTGCGGATGGCTGCCTTATCCAGGCTGGCGGTGTCGTTGGTGTAGGCCAGCGTCAGGATGCGGGCGTCGGACTGAACGTCCATGCGTGCAATAAGTCTGAAAGTCCACCACCGCCGTTGTAGCGATCTCGGCACCATAAATCGGGGTCTTCGATGACGAGCAGGACAGGGCCTCCGAGTTGCTGAGCCTCGTTGACGACGGCGGTGAGCATCTGGGCCCCGGCTTTGGCTTCGACGTAGATGACAGTGAATCTGCCGACAACTTCGCTGACTACGACCGCGCTTTCCACGCCATCCCAGGGATGACGGTCTGACACGGGATGGATTGTCGGACAACATCTGTTGTGTATGGCGATGAGTATCGCCGTATATCTCCGGGTCTCCACCGGGCAACAATCCATCGACCAGCAGCAGGATGCTGTTGCGGCTGCAGGGATCATTCCTGATCGGGTGTTCACCGACACAGCTTCCGGGCGTGCCGGTAGCAACCGACCCGCCTGGACGGAATGCATGGGCTGGCTCCGTGAGGGAGACCACCTCGTGGTCGTCGCCGTCGACCGCCTCGGACGCTCCGTCCGCGAGATTGCAATCGCACTCCATGAGCTGACCAGCCGTGGCGTCCACGTGCGGTCGCTGCGGGAAGGGGTGGACACGAGCACTCCGACGGGGCGCGCCGTCACCAGCATCATGGCCACTATCGCCGAGCTGGAACTCGAACTCGGCAAGGAGCGCCGTGCGGCATCTCGTGAGGCTCGGGTGGCACGCGGACTGGCCGCCACCAAACCGATGAAACTGGATGCGGCCCAGCAGAAGCGACTCCTGCGCCTCTACCAACAGGGTGAACCGGTGAGTGAATTGACCTCCATGTTCGGAATCAGCCGGAGCACCCTGTTCCGGACTCTGAAGCTTTTGAAGAAGCAGGAGCCAGTCTCAGCGTGACGAGATCACCAGTGTAGAGCGGGATTCCGATACAGAGTATTGAGTGAATTGCGCAGCGTGCAAGGTAAGTGCCCTGCGGCCGTAGACACTTCACGCCGGGAAGGTGCTCGGCGACCAGATCGCCCAGCAACGTTAGGTTCTTATCCAGACCCTGCAGCAGGTCGAGCCAGTCGCCACCGGTCCTGAATGCCTCGGCGTGCGCGATGATGCCTAGGTGGCTCGGCCCGTGACTGACCTCCTCGGCCGTCCGGCGAAGGTCGACGGCCACTTCAGGACCGGCAATGGCCAAGGCTGCCTTAAACCCGGACAGGTTCCAGGCCTTTGAGGCGGACGTCAGGGCGAACGCGTTCTCTGCACCTGGGACGGTCATCGCGTGCACCAGACATGGTGTCCGAGAACACCTGGTAACGACCAACATACCCACCATGCCGATCGTCGCTGCGAGGAAAAACACTGCGCCCCCTACCGCCGCTGTGGGGGCGAAACCGATGATGGTCTGGCAGCGACGGCTGTCAGCGGTCATGTAATTCCCCAGGTTTGAGGGCGTCATCGCGCGTGTTTGACGCAACATCCCGTTACAGGTGTGCCATGTTGTCGAATGTGACCATCCGAGGTGTTCCGCCGAGTCGGCAGTGCGCCACGCGCGGCGGCGGCTCAGAGGGCCGGCCCCGGGCATGCGGTGGATAGCTGCGGTGCCCGTCGGGGACATCGCTACCGATCAGAACTGGTTCTACTCGGCGGGTTTTGGTGGCGTCGCGGCCGCCGCGGTCGGCGCGGTGGCCGCATGGTCGATCGTCACGACCAGCCGGGCATCGGCGAAGTCCAGACTCCACCAAGATGCCGGCCGCGATGCGCTGCGCCGCTGCTGGGAACGATTCGAGTGGCTGGCGGGCAACGACGGGTTGTCGATCCCGCTGCGCGCCGCGATCATCCTCATCGGGCAAGACGACGCGTTCGCCGCCGGCGACGCGAGGCTGTCGGGGGTGTTGATGCGCTACGCGGAGCACCTGGCCCGGTGTGCCGGCGGCGGGGGGTCTGATCGCCGGATTGCCGACGAATTCCGTGCCCTCGATCCGGACACCTACGCACGAACATTGCGGGAACTCGCCGAGGTGGGTCGCCGCCACGTCGAGGTCGCCGGAGGCCCGATGCCCCCGGCACTTCGCGCAATCATTGAGCCACGTTACGGGTCACCGCCACAGGCGCGGCACCGGAAAGCTGCCGAGCGTTCACCGCAGACCCCGCCCTGGATCCCCACCCGGGCCAGCGCCGAGCAGCAGCGCCGAGCACAGGCCGAACGGCGCCGACAGGTACCGGCGGCCCCGCCGGGCACCCCTAGAGGCCGCACAACAAGGACCGGCCCCACCGGTCAGCCGAGCCTCATACGCCCCTACATTGTGACGGGCGGACGGACCGAGAGCAGCATCGACCTGCCCTCCGAGGCAACCATCGAAACCCGGGAGTCCGCGCGCCGTCTGCGGTGGCGACCCGACGACGTGCGGGGCCAAATCGTAAGCCTGTGCGCCACCAGGCCCTCTGTCCCCCAAATCGCCGCCCACCTCCGCCTACCCCTCGGAGTGGCTCGCGTCCTGGTTGGCGACCTCGTAACCTCCGGACACCTCCAAGTACACGGGTCGTCCGCCACGTAAATTCACCTGGCCACGTGGCGGGTGAAGTTGAAGCGCCCCTGAAAACCTCGTGCAACGGAATCCACGAAACCAGACCGACCATGTTCTTCGGATCTTGCTGAAGTGCGGCTTCCTGAACCCGCCGGTCGGTCCGTAAGCGCAGCAAGCCACCGAGCCCCGGAAACGCCGCTCTACTCGAGCTGCCGCCGCACATCAGGCTGTCCAAGCACTCTGGCTCATAAATGGTTGAATACCGTTGATGAGACGGGTCTTTCTGAGACCAACTTCTGAGACGTCGCGACCCGGGTAATCCGACGCCCTGAGGAAAGGCGCCTATACGTCTCAAATGTGCTCTTGAGCTCAACCGGTCAGCGCATCACTGTGGGACGAGCGTAACCGGTTGTTATCCCCAGAAAATGGGATCGGCTCGGCTATCGAGGTAGTCGAGTAGGTCTTGGATGCGGGGGCTCGGGTCGAGTGGTTGGTACCGGTGGTATTTGAGGTTCTGATCGCGCCAGTACAGGGTCCATAATCCGGTGGCCATGGTGTAGTGCAGGCGGGCGATCGGGAATCGGGTCCAGTCGGGTCCGAGATCGTCGCGCCACGGCGGCCGGCATTGGCAAATGGTCAGATGCCTTGGGGCGGCATCGCATTCGACGCGGATCTCGCTGCGAACGTGCTCGGGGACCTGGCCCGCGCACCAACGTTGGACGCGGGCGACGTCAAGCTGCGGAAGCCCGCCGTCGGTCATATGGCCATGATCGCAGCCCAGTGTCGCAGCGGCTATGCAGGCGCAAGCAACGCCGTCTGCGGGACCCTATCGAACGCTTCGGCCGGGGTGATCCAGCCGAGCACCCGCCGGGGTCGGTGGTTGAGTTTGGCCGCGACAGCGCTGGCGTCGAATGCCTTCCGCGACGGCGTATACACATCCCGGTAGATGGATTCGTGCGAGACCCGCATGTCCGCGTCACCGGGATGCTCCCGCCGCAGCCACTGGGCGATCTGCTGTGGCGACCAATCGTCATCAAGTTTGGCGGCGACCACGCTCGCCAACTCCGTATTCGCGGCCAGCTTGCTCACTTTCGGACGCCGCGCCCTCTGGAACGCAGCAGCATCGGCAACCAGCGCCCGGTACGCGTCGCGACCACCATTGCGCACGATCTCCCTTGACACCGTCGACGACGGCCGGCCGATACGACCGGCGATCGTTCGCGCCGTCAGGCCTGCGGCGATCCCACGTGAGATTTCTTCACGCTCGACCAAGGTCAGATGACTGGCCCTGCGCTGCCGCGGAACCGGAGGAATCCCACCCGACTGACGCAGGAACCGCCGGATCCGCGGCAACGTCTCACCCAGCGTGCGCTCCATCTCGCGAATCGCATCACCCCGCCGCCGCATCGCCCAAATCAGCGCTTGCTGCTCGACGTCAAACCCAACCGGACCCACACCCATCCCGACCTCCACCAGCACATCATCATCGGCCTGCAGTGATGCGCTGACTGGTTGAGCTCAAGGTCTATTTCGAGACTTCGTTCAGTTTTGTTCGGGCCTGGTCGATTTGGTCGTATGCGTAGGTCGCCATGGCGGCGGTGGTCATCGTCTCGCCCTTTGCGGGCGAGCGATTCGTAGGTATGGCTTTGGTGCACAACTGAACGCCGGGTGGGGTGTTCGGCGACAACGACGTACGTACGTCACCGACGTGAAGTGCGACCCAACCACCAACGCTGCAAACTCACGAGTGTTCGCGCTGGCACCGGACGCCACCAATTCGACTGAACGTCAGTAGCGATCGAGCTCGATCAACCGCTCGTCACTGATCCCGAAGTGATGGGCGATCTCGTGGAGCACGACGTGTCTGACCTCGCGGCCTAGACGATCGGCGTCGCCGGCAGCGAGTCGCGTGATCGGCCCGCGGAAGATGCTGATCCTGTCCGGAAGCACTCCGCTGTACGTGCTGCTCCTTCGCGGCAGCGGTACGCCGCGGTACAGGCCGAGCAGCGGCCGCCCGTCGGGAGGCTCGTCCTCGACGACGATCTCAACGTTGCTCATCGCCGCACGGAGATCGGCCGGCAAGAAGCTCAGCGCGTCGTCAATCGCCTCGTCGAACGGATCCTTGAGACCCGGCTTCGAACGCGCATCCATCTCCGCAACGATGCCAGAATCGGTGCTGGGAGCCATGCCCATCCGTAAGGCACCGCCGTACACTGATTTTGCTTCACGAGTTGCCGTCGCCAAGCTCCGACTGGACGGCACGCCAACCCCACGCTCGTGGGTGGCTCGGATGACGAAGCGGCCGACACCAATCGGTGCCGACACGAGCGCCTCCCATGGGGAGGCTCAGCATTCAGGAGTAATGCGATGTCCAACTACGGGATTCGCCCCATCAATCGGTCCTGCGGGTCGTAGGGGTGCCATTGCCCCCCGAACGACGGACGCCAGAACACGGCTGACATGCCCGACACAACCCCGTGGCGTGATCGAGGGGATTACTACATATTGCCCAAGGACGACCCGGTGGCCGCGCTGAACATCCTGCGCGAGGCTGCTGGGCTGGATGACTGGAGCCCCGTGGATAGTGGGGAGGCGAGATGAAGAAAATCGACCGTCAAACCGAGATCTGGGCCGAACGTCATCGCCTTGAGGGGCATCACCCGTATCCCGCTCCGACGCTTGAAAATCCTGAGCGTTGGGAATGCAAGTGCGACCCGAATGCGTCGTGGATCGCTGTCTGCCGCACCTTGACGTTTGAGCAGACTCGCCAGAAGTTTGCGCACCTTGGCCGTGCCGCCAAGGCTCGTAGAGAGGGCCGACCGTTGCCTTGACCTGTTCCCTTCGTCACCTGGCTGTTGGAGGCGACACAGGGCCGTGGTCCGAGGTCACTACACGATCGGTCTCGGGAACAAAGCCCTCTCCTGCAGGGGTTTCTGGGGTTAGCAAAAACCTACGAGGTCGAACCCCGCGTCTACACCTCGATGCTGTCAGGGGAGAAGGAATGGCCGGCAACAACGAGCATCTCCTCGGTTTTGCCGAGGTCTGCGCCGCCTTGTCCGACCGCTTCGGCACCAGCTTCGAACTGCAGAACACCGGCGGCAACTGCGTGACCCTGATGGCCAGGCTCGAGTGCGGCATCGAGGTGCTCATCACCGACTGCGAGGAGACGCTGTCGCCCGCTTATGGATGGCGAATCACGAGCATGTCGCCGCCACCCGGCACACCTGTTGCGGAGACTCAGCCCATTACCCTCACGGTGGTCTGGGCCGGATAAGCGGTACAGTCGACACCTTCGCCATCGGCGCGGAGTCACCGCCCGGAGCCACGATGCACATATACGAGATCGAGGTCACCCGCGACTACCTGCGTCTGCTGGCTTACTGGCGGGGCTGTAAGAGGGAGTAGTGGCCCTTGCCAAAGCGGGCCATTTCCGGGGCGTCGCCAGCGGACAGCAGCGTCCACGCGGGAGTGAAGCGGCGTTCGATTTCGGCCCGAGTGATGCCGCGGACGCCAAATTGCTCACCGGGATCAAGCCCGCCGATCAACAGCAGCGCGTCCGGCGCTGCCACCGCGGTGACCTCGCGGACATACGGGTCGCGGTCCTTGTCGGTCAGGTTATGTAAGCAGCCGTTGTCGACGATCAACGTAAACCCGGTCCCCACGCCCCGGGCCGAGCTGAGGTGGGCGACGTCGGCCTGAACGAAGTTGACGGAGGCCTGGCGGGCTTGCGCCTTGGCGTGCGCCTTGGCCAGCGCCCTCGGCACGAAGTCCACACCGGTGACCTGCCACCCGTGCTGCGCCAAATAGATCGACGCGTCGCCGGTACCGCACCCGATATCGAGTGCGGTGGCCGCCGGCAGGGCGGGCGAGCCGTTGCCTTCGACCAGGTCGTGCAGACTTTTCGCCAGCGGATGGCCATCCCACGGTGTGAAACCGACTCGGTACATTGCACGGAACAACATGTTTCGAGATGCCATCACTCCACGGTAGACTTCATCACTTTCCTGGTTGCGCCAATGTGTTCCGGCCGCCAGTGGCGTACCTAACCTGTCAGATGAGTACAGCTACGAGAGGCCGAAAGCCGCATCCGCGAGCGGCTTGTCCTGCGGGCACAGTCAGGCAGCAGTATGCCGATCCGCGGGTCAGTCAGATCTACGATGGCACCCCAAAGTTCAGCGCTGCCTCGTATCGCGAATCGCATGCCAACGTGACGGAGTCCCACCTAGGCTAATCACGCAGCTGACGCTGACGTCAAAAATGTGTGGATCGTCGGAATTGTGGGTGGAATCGTGTTTAGTACCGCCTTTGTCGGAGCAGTTGTGGTGGCGGCGGCGATAGCGGCGGCATTCACAGCAAGCGCGGACCCGGTGCTTAGGCTAGGTCCGAACTCAGCCGGTGTGGCCACAACTCCGCTCCCCTTCCTGGACTCCTGCCCCCAGGCACCTATCAGGCCACCAACGCCGGGTATGTGCAGCGCGCCGCGCACGTGCTACCGAAGTCGGGCACGCATCGGCCCTGGAATGTCCGGCACAACAATGTGCTCGACGCGATCGACCACCGCCTCGACCGAATCGAGGAGTCGATGGTGTTCGGCCGAACGGCGACCGAGGCGGTCCGGTCCGCTTAGAAAGGTGTCAGTGTGACGACCAACGAGTCGGAGTTCAGCGATGTGCTAATCATCGGTGCCGGGTTTTCCGGCATCGGTGCCGCGTACCGCATCCACGAGAAGAACCCGCATCTGAGCTACACGATCCTGGAGAGACGCCAGCGTCTCGGCGGGACGTGGGACCTGTTCCGCTATCCGGGAATTAGGTCGGACAGCGACATCTTCACGCTGTGCTTCCCGTGGGAGCCTTGGACCCGGCCCGAGATGATCGCCGACGGCGGCGACATCTGGCAGTACATGGCCGATACGGCGCGCAAGCACGGCATCGATGAGCACATCCGGCTCAATACCCAAGTGCTGTCCGCCGATTGGGATTCGAGCACCGACACCTGGACGGTTCAGACTGAGCAGGACGGTCAACCCAAGACTTTTCGGGGGCGGTTCCTGTTCTTCGGCAGTGGTTACTACAACTACGACGAGCCGCACGCGCCAACGTTTCCCGGCATCGAGGACTTCAAGGGTGACATCATCCATCCCCAGCACTGGCCGGAAGGATTCGACTACGCAGGCAAGCGCCTGGTGGTCATCGGCAGTGGCGCCACGGCTGTCAGCATGATCCCGTCGTTGGCCCAGAAGGCCGCGCACGTGACGATGCTGCAGCGCACCCCATCGTACATGTTGTCAGTGATGAGGGTGCTGCCGGCGTTCAACTGGATTCGAAAAGTGTTGCCGCGCAGGACTGCACACATGATCGTGCGGTGGACGATGGCACTGTTCGGCTCTCTGGTGTGGCTTGTCTCGCGCCGGGCCCCCGAGTTCACCAAGCGTTTATTGCGTGGGCTTGCCGAGCGCAATCTGCCCGCAGGCTACGACGTCGACACACACTTCACACCACCGTATGACCCGTGGGATCAACGGATGTGCTTCCTCCTTGGCTCTGACCTGTACAAGGCGGTCGCGGCGGGGGACGTGGAGATGGTGACGGACCACGTCGATCACATGGACGCGACGGGCATCGTGCTGAGATCCCGTCGCCATCTGGACGCCGACGTGATCATCACCGCGACCGGCATCCAGCTGCAGGCACTTGGCGGCACTACAGTCAGCCTCGATGGGGAGAAGATCAACCCGCACGACCGGTTCTTCTTCCGGCGCCACCTACTCGAGGACGTACCCAACGCAGCGTGGTGCATGGGTTATACCAATGCCTCCTGGACGTTGGGCGCCGACCTGGCCGCGCAGGCGGTCGCGAAATTGCTGGCCTACATGGATTCTCACGGCTACACGCGCGCCTATCCTCAGCTCGGTGGCCTCGACGTGCCCGAGCAGCCTGCGTTCAACCTGCAATCGGGCTACGTGATGCGATCGCTTGATGTGCTGCCGAAGTCGGGAGTTCGCAGGCCGTGGGCGCTCACCCACAACTACCTGCGCGACGTGTTCGGCGCCCGCTTCGAGTCGATCGAGGAGTCGATGGTGTTCGGCCGCGTCGAGGCTGCGCAAGCCGAATCCGCCTGAGTCAGAGGGCAGGAGGCGCCGTGGCCGTCGCAGACTTCCTCTATTTCGCGACAGTGTTCAGTTCTGCCCCGGCCTGGTCGATTTGGTCGTAGGCGTACGCCACCATCTCGGCGGTGGTCATGGTCTCGCCCTTGCGGGCGAGTTGTTCGTAGGTCTGGTCGCCGAGAACATCGCGCAGGTGGGCGATCACGGTTTTGAAATCAGCAAGCGTTGCGGTGAGGGGGCTGACGGCGAACCCGGCCATGGTGGCCGCTGGTTCGTAGCGTCCGAGCCGGTCGAACACGGCGGCGAGGATCGCGAGGGCGCCGCGCAACCCAGTGGTGTTGCCCGCGTCGTGGTAGGTGCGGATCGCCAGCGTGACGTAGTCGAGCGCGGCCAGCGGGTCGCCGTATACGGCCTCGAGGCGAGACAGACTGGACGCCAGGAGTGACTCGGTGAAGCGGTTGCCGCTGTCCTGGGCGATCACCAGGCCCCGACGCAGGGCGTCCAGCGAGGCGACGGGATCGGCGTGGCGGAAGGCGGCGTCGTGGACGTAAGCGGCGTCGTGGACGTAAAGCGCCATCGAGAGCACAGAGGGGTTGTGGGTGGCCTCGGCGGCGTCGATCAGGCCGTTCGCGGCGGCCACCGCTTCGTCATGGGACCCGGCGAACGACAATGCGAGGATCAGAGATGCCCTTGCGAATGCGTGGCTGTCGCGACCGCGTGCAAGTTGGGCGCGGCACCACTCGACGCATCGTTCGAGCTGGCCGATGGCCGCATACGCAGCGCCGAGCAAGCCCTCGATGCCGAACGGCACCTCTTCGTGGCGGCCGCTGGCGATCACCAGCTGGCCGGACTCGGCGTAGCCGACAGCCGCCTCGATCCTTCCCGCCATCCAGCACTGCGATGCCATGCGATGCCATCACATACAGGAACGCGAGCCCGGGGGTATAAAAAAGGCGGCCCCCGACTTCTCCGGAACCACCTCTGAGCTGCTACTTTTATGGTCGGGCTGACAGGATTTGAACCTGCGACCACTTGACCCCCAGTCAAGTGCGCTACCAAACTGCGCCACAGCCCGGTGCCGCCAACGCGTGGCCGGCAGCAGGTGGAAAGCCTACAGCAGACGGCGACGCCCGCCTCAACCCAACGCCTAGGTGGTCGTGGGTTCGCTGAGCTTGACCAGCATCTTGCCGATGTTGGCGCCGGTGAACAGCCCGTTGAGCGCGTCGACGCAGGACTCGATGCCCTCGAAGATGGTCTGGCGGGCCTTGATCAGGCCCGCGTGCTCCCACTGGCGCAGCGAGGCGAATGCTTCATCGAAGCGGCCCCACTGATCGAGCGCGTTGAATCCCTGCATGGTCGCCGTCTTCGACAGCAGGTTCACGTAGTTGGCTGGTCCAGGGTGCTCGCCGGTCAGGTAGCTGGAGATAATGCCGCAGAGCACGACCCGTGCGTTCATGGCCAGCCGGCCCAGCACCGCGTTGAGGATCGGTCCGCCCACATTGTCGAAGTACACGTTGACCCGCTTGGGGCAATGCTTTTTGAGCGCGGCTTCCAGGTCGTCGTTTTTGTAGTCGATGCACGCGTCGAACCCGAAGTCCTCGACCACCGCCTTGCACTTTTCCGGCCCGCCCGCGATCCCCACCACCCGGGCACCGGCGATCTTGGCGATCTGGCCGGCCACCGACCCGGTGGCGCCCGCCGCGGCCGACACGACCACCGTGTCCCCGGCCTGTGGGCGACCGAAGTCCGTCATCCCGATATAGGCCGTCGCGCCGGTCGGCCCGTACACCGACATGATCGCCAGTTGATCGCTCTCGCCGGGGATGGGCGTGCTGAATACGTCGTCGCGGACGATCACGTATTCCTGGAAGCCCGTCAGCGTGGTGAT
Organism: uncultured Actinomycetota bacterium; assembly: GCA_963760095.1. Lineage (GTDB taxonomy): Bacteria > Actinomycetota > Actinomycetes > Mycobacteriales > Mycobacteriaceae > Mycobacterium. The sequence continues at coordinate 27,573 of CAVXBT010000003.1, forward strand.
CACGTCTCCGACTTCGTAGCCCTTACAGCGCGACGATACGACCTCGCCGATTCCTGCCGCCCGGATGACTTCGCCCAACTGCACCGGCGGAAGGTACCCCGGCTGGTCGTTGAGCCAGGTCCGGACCGCGGCATCCAGGCCCACATAGGTGGTGCGGACCAGTGCCTCACCGTCGGCGGGCTCGGGAGCCGGCAAGGTGACCAGCTCGGTGTCACCGGGCTGGACGAGCCCACTCGGGCGGCGGCGCAGCAGGATCTGGCGGTTCGCTAAGTCGGGCACGATGCAGAAACTACCGAATGCGAATGCCCAATTCGCCGTGATTGCGGTGTGCGACCATCTGTGGATGAAATCCGAGGATGATCCGGAAGCCCGAATCCGGGAGCTGGAGCAGCCGCTGGCCGAGACGGCACGCGTATCCGAAACCGGCGTCACCCCTCAGCCGGGAAAATGGGCCCCACCGTCCGGTCCCCCGATTCCGCCGCCACCATTGCCCTACGGCGGCTCGTTCCCCGGCCCATCGCCGGGAACGAGCTCGCGTAGCCAGACATGGTGGATCTTGGCTGCTGTCTTCGTTATTGGCATGATCGCCCTGCCGGTAGCGATCTTGTTTTTCACCGCACACCAGATTTCGCGCAGCAGTTTGACTACTCTGTTGCCCACCCCGGGCATCCCTACGAATAGCCCCACTCCGTCCGGCGGGACGACTCAGACACCGGGCGCCGGGCCCTCGATGTCACCCTCTGCAGTGCCCACGGCACCGGCGGGCGAGAACGTCAGCATCTCCGGCATTAACGAGAACCAAACGGTCGCCTGCAACAACAACACCGTCAGCATCAGCGGAGTTTCCAACACGGTCGTGATCACCGGCCACTGCGCGAGCCTGTCCGTGTCGGGTGTCCAGAACAAAGTGACTGTCGATGCCGTCGACAGCATTGAAGCCTCCGGCTTCAGTAATCAGATCACCTACCACACCGGCTCGCCGGGCATCGATAAGTCCGGCGAGGGGAACGTCGTCCAGCAGGGTTGACCGCTACAGGGCCAACAGCCGGTAGAGCCCGATCAGACCGACGACAACGATCGCGGCGCGCAGCGCATTCGGCGACAGCCGCCGGCCGTAATGTGCGCCCAGCCAGCCACCGAGCAGGGAGCCCACCGCGATGAGACCGGCTGCCTCCCAACTGATCCGGTGAAACGCCACCAACGTGTAGGCCAGCGCGGCAACGACGTTGACGAGCAACGCCAGCAGGTTCTTGGCGGCGTTCATCCGCTGCACCGACTCGGGCAGCAACGCGCCCATGGCTCCAACCATCAGGATGCCTTGCGCTGCAGTGAAATAGCCGCCGTACACGCCGACCGCGAACGTACTGGCCACCAATGCGGCCATTCGTCGCGGCGATACCTCGTCGGCGGAGCGGCCGGCCCCCTCAGCCCGCTGCCGCGCCCAGGATTGGATCCGCGGTCCGATCACCACCAAGATGAGCGCTGCGACGAGCAGCACCGGCACCACGCGAACGAAGACCTTGTCCGACAAATGCAGCAGCAGCCACGCACCCACGGCAGCACCAAGGACCGAAGCAGGAATCTGCCAGCGCAGCCGGTCCCACTGGCCGCTCAGCTCACGGCGGTAGCCCCACGTTCCCGAGACATTGCCTGCCACCAGACCCACCGCGTTCGACATGGTCGACGTCACCGGCGGATAACCCATCGCCACCAGGGTCGGGAAGGTGATCAACGTGCCCGAGCCGACAACGGCATTGATCGCGCCCGCGCCCACTCCAGCGAAGGCGATCAGGAACGCTTGTGTCCACGGCACCAAAAGACCTTATATGGCGCGACTTAGGTGAAAAGTTCTACTTCAGCGGGGCTTGGCTTTCCGCTTCTCGCGTACCCGCACGTTGATTCGAATCGGGCTGCCCTCGAAGCCGAATTCCTCGCGGAGCCGTCGCTCCAGGAATCGGCGGTAGCCCGCCTCCAGGAAGCCGGAGGTGAACAAGACGAACGTCGGCGGCCGGGCGGTGGCCTGCGTGGCGAACAGGATGCGAGGCTGTTTGCCGCCGCGCACCGGCGGCGGTGTCGCGGCCACCACTTCCTTGATCCAGTTGTTCAACCGGCCGGTGCCGATCCGACTATCCCACGACGCCAACGCACTCTCCAACGCCGGCACCAACTTCTGCACCGCCCGGCCGGTCTTCGCGGAGATGTTGACCCGCTGCGCCCAGGCCACCTGCGCCAGTTGGCGATCGATCTCGTTGTCCAGCTGGTAGCGCCGGTCCTCGTCGACGAGATCCCATTTGTTGAACGCCAACACCAGGGCTCGCCCGGCTTCGATGACCATCGATAGCACGCGCAGGTCTTGCTCGGTCACCGGTACCGATCCGTCGATCAATACGATCACCACTTCGGCGGCGTCGATAGCGCCGTGTGTGCGCACCGATGCGTAGAACTCGTGGCCGCTGGCCTGGGCGACCTTGCGGCGCAGTCCGGCCGTGTCGACGAAACGCCAGACCTTGCCCTCCATCTCGATCAGCGAGTCCACCGGATCGACCGTGGTCCCCGCGACGTCGTGAACCACCGAGCGCTCATCGCCGGCCAGCCGGTTCAGCAGCGAACTCTTCCCGACGTTGGGCTTGCCGACCAGCGCCACCCGCCGCGGGCCGCCCCGCGTGGAGGCCAGCTCTGCGACCTCTGGCAGCACGCTGACGATCGCGTCGAGCAGATCGGCCACTCCGCGACCGTGCATCGCGCTGATCGCATACGGCTCACCGATCCCCAGCGACCACAATGCGGCGGCATCGGATTCGCCTCTCTCGCTGTCAACTTTGTTCGCGGCCAGAAACACCGGCTTGCCGGAGCGGCGCAGAATGCGTGCGGCCGCTTCGTCACCGGCGGTCGCGCCAACGATGGCGTCGACCACCAGGATCACCGCGTCGGCGGTACGCATCGCCACCGATGCCTGCTCGGCTACCAGCTGCTGAAGGCCCTTGGCGTCGGGTTCCCATCCCCCGGTGTCCTGGACGACGAAGCGCCGTCCGGTCCACAGCGCGTCGTAGGACACCCGGTCACGGGTAACCCCGGGCACGTCCTGGACTACCGCTTCGCGCCGGCCCAGGATGCGGTTGACCAGGCTCGACTTGCCGACGTTCGGTCGGCCCACGACCGCCACCACCGGTGGCGAGCCGGCGAGCTCATCGTCAGCTGAATCTATGAATTCAGTTGAATCCCATTCGCTTTCGTCGCTCCACGTGCCGTCGTCACTCACCGAACTGCCTCGCTTCGGTGCTTAACCAACTGCAGGAGGTGAGCGATCACGTCGGACTCGGTCATCTCGCTGGTGTCGACCAGTAACGCATCGGACGCTGCCCGCAGCGGCGACACCGACCGCGTCGAGTCCAGGTGGTCGCGGCGGCGCACGTCGGCGAGCACGCCGGCATAGTCATCGGGCAAACCCGCGGCGACATTCTGGTCGTTGCGACGGCGCGCCCGCGTCTCGGCCGACGCCGTCAGGAAGACCTTGACGTCGGCATCGGGTAGCACCACGGTGCCGATATCGCGGCCTTCCACCACCACACTGCCCGAGCCGGACGCCAGCGTGCGCTGCATGTCGACAAGCCGGGTGCGCACCGAGGGCACCGACGACACGGCCGAGACTGCTCTAGTGACCTCGTCGCCGCGAATCTCCGACGAAACATCTTGCCCGTCAAGGTAACTGCGATCCTCATCGGGGTCGTAGCCCACCGACAACTGCGCGCCGGCCGCGACTGCCTCGACGGCCGCCTGGGCGGCCGGGTCTACTCCGGCGCGCAGCACTGCCAATGTGACGAGGCGGTACATGGCACCGGTATCCAGGTAGCGGGCCTGCAATGCGCGCGCCAACCCGCGCGATACCGAGGACTTTCCGGTGCCCGCCGGGCCGTCGACGGCGACGACGACTGCCTTCACAACCCGACCGCTTTGTAGAGCTCCCCGATCTCGTTGCGGCGCAACGCCCGAATGCTGCCCGGGCGTTGCTCCCCCAACGACACCGCCCCGATGTCGGTGCGGACCAGCGTCTGCACCGGAAACCCAGTCTCAGCCAGCATGCGCCGCACAATGCGTTTGCGGCCCTCGTGCAGCGTGACCCGGATCAGCGTCTTACCGGGAACGGCATCCACCACCGCGAAATCGTCGACCGCAATCGGCCCATCGTCCAACTCGATTCCGGCCCGCAATTTCTTGCCGAACCCACGCGGCACCGACCCGGTCACCGTTGCCAGGTAAGTCTTGGGAACTTCGTAGGAGGGGTGCATCAGGCGATGCGCGAGCTCGCCGTCGTTGGTCAGCAAGATCAGTCCCTCGGTGTCGGCGTCGAGCCGCCCGACGTGAAAAAGCTTCTTGTTGCCCCGAACTCGGTGCTCGACCATGTCACCGATGCACGGCCGGCCACGATCATCGGACATCGTCGAGTGCATGCCTCGCGGCTTGTTGATCGCCAGGTACACCAGCGAGTCGTCCAGGACGATCCGCGCTCCGTCGACGCGGATCACCGACGCGTCCGGGTCGACACGGGTGCCCAGCTCTGTCACCAACTTCCCGTCGACCTCGACACGGCCGTCGATGATCATCTTCTCGGCAACTCGCCGCGACGCAATTCCGGCCTGCGACAAGACTTTCTGCAGGCGAACCCCGCGGGGCTCGCCGGTGGTCACCATCACTCGTGATCCACGTCGAACGACAGCGGCGGACCGGCGGCAATCGGGCCGCCGGCGAGTTTGACGAAACGTGGCTCAGTGTCCAGGGATTCGCTGAGATCGTCGATCGCGTCGACATCGGGAAGCAGCGGCGCGATATCGGGAAGATCCGTCAGCGATGACAGCCCGAGGCGTTCCAAGAACAGCTCGGTAGTCGCGAACGTCACCGCGCCGGTGTCGGCGTCGGTGCCGGCTTCGGTGATCAGCCCCCGCGCCAGCAGCGTGCGCATCACCGCGTCGACATTGACTCCCCGTACTGCGCTGACCCGTACTCGTGTCACAGGCTGCCGGTAGGCCACTACTGCCAGCGTCTCCAGAGCCGCCCGGGTGAGCTTCGAGCGCGACCCGTCCAGCAGCAGTCGCTCGACGTAGGGCGCGAACCGGGCTCGGGTGTACAACCGCCATCCGCCGCCGGCCTCGCGCAGATCGATGCCGCTGTCGCGTTCGGTGAGCTCGTCGGCCATCAGCCGCAGCTTGGCGGCTACCCGATATGCCGGCTGCTCGGTGGCCGCTGCCAGCGCGTCAACGGTCACCGGAGTGTCCACGACCAGCAGCAGCGCCTCGAGTACCGCGCCTAGCTCGGCGTCGTCGAGTTCTGGAGCGGTCGCGACGTCGATACCCAGGTTGGTATCGAGCGGGTCGGTCATAGGTGATCTCGCACTTCTTGAGCTTCCAGCGCATCCGCCTTCAGCAATTCTTCGCTGGTCGGTCGTTCTCCGGTCCACGAAACCTGGAGCACACCAAGCGGTTCTGACTGGTCAAATGCTACCGCCCGGGATCGAAACAGTTCGAGCAGAGCCAGGAAGCGGCCGACGATCTCGATTGGTGCCGTGCAATCGGTGATCAGCTCAGAAAACGACGCCCATTGCCCGGTCCCCCGCATCTCCAGTAGCGACAGCAGTTTTTGGGCTTGTTCAGGCACCGACACCCTCAGCTCGTGCAGGTGTTCGGTGGCCACCGTCGGCACCGGCCGCGGCGTGAAGGCGATCGCCGCGATCTGGGCGAATCGCTCGGCGTCCACGCCCAGCATCACCTCGGGCAGCAGCTCGGCGTACTGGTCCTCCAGTGACACCGCCCGTGGATAGCTGCGCAGTGCGGCGGCCTCCAGCTCGGCGAACATCAGCGCGACGTGCTTGAACGCCCGGTACTGCAACAACCGGGCGAAGAGCAGGTCTCGGACTTCCAGCAGCGCCAGATCCTCCTCGTCGGAAACCTGCCCGGACGGCAGCAGCCGGGCCGCCTTGAGGTCCAACAGCGTGGCGGCGACGACGAGGAATGCGGTCGTCTCTTCGAGTTCCAGCTCGCGACCGATCGCGCGGGTGTAGGCGATGAAGTCGTCGGTGACCTGGTGCAGCGCCACCTCGGTGACGTCGAGGCGGTGGGCGAAAATCAGCTGCAGGAGTAGATCGAACGGCCCCTCGAAGTTGGTCAGCCTGACCTGGAAGCCGTTGTGGGGTGCTGCCTCGCTGCTGGTTCCGCCGGTCACGCGCCGAACCGGTCGATCACCTCGCGGGCCAATGAGCGGTAGGCGGCCGCGCCGCCCGATCGCGGTGCCCAGCTGGTGATCGGTTCGCCGGCGACGCTGGTCTCCGGGAAGCGGACAGTGCGGGTGATGACCGTGTCGAACACCAGGTCGCCGAAGCGCTCCACGACGCGGGCCATCACCTCACGGGAGTTCACCGTCCGTGGGTCGTATCGAGTGATCAAGATGCCGCTGATCTCCAGCTTCGGGTTGAGCCGGTCGCGCACCTTCTCGACGGTATCGGTCAGCAGGGCCAGGCCGCGCAGCGAGAAATACTCGCACTCGGTCGGGATGATCACCCCGTCGGAGCAGGCCAGACCGTTGACGGTCAGCAGGCCCAGCGACGGTTGGCAGTCGATGAGGACGTAGTCGTAGCGGTCCAGCACCGGGTGCATCGCACGGGCCAGCGTCTGCTCGCGGCCCACCTCATTGACCAGCTGGATCTCCGCGGCGGACAGGTCGATGTTGCTGGGCACCAGGTCCATGTTCTTGACGCGGGTGTGCATCAGCACGTTGTCGATGGACACCCGTGGTTCGATCAGCAGGTTGTGGATGGTGTGGTCCAACTCGTAGTGCGGCACACCCAGGCCCGCGGACAGCGCTCCCTGCGGATCCAAATCGACCAGCAGTACGCGTCGGCCCTGTTCAGCGAGCGCGGCGCCCAGATTGATCGTCGACGTGGTCTTTCCCACGCCGCCTTTCTGGTTGCACATCGCCACGACCTTGGCCGGCCCGTGCGAGGTGCGCGGCTTGGGTTCTGGGATCTCCCGCGGTGGCCGACCGGTGAGGCCGACTTCGGTGCCGTTGTCCGCGTGGTCGGTCATGAGGGCAGCGTGGATCGGTCCAGCGTGCGCGGCGGTCGGTCAATAGCGGACATCGCAGGAAAGTCTAACCGTTATAAACGCCTGCGCCGGGAGACCCGCAACAACGTCACCAGCGAATTTGGGGGCGGGCTAGTGTGGCGGTCAGGAGTCTGAAGCAGCGCATTCCCCAGTTGCGGTGATCGGTATGACGGATGGCGACTGGACCCGCAATATCACCACGACGGGTCAGATCGGCGACGGGCGCGAAGCCGCCGCCGTCGAATACGTATTGAAGCACGCTCGCGCGGGCGACGTCGACGATGTCTTGGCGACCATCGACCGGTTCGCCTACGAGGAGTCGATGCTGATCAACGTCGGCGACGAGAAGGGCGCGTTGCTCGACGCCGCGGTCCGGCGCGCCGACCCGAAACTGGCCTTGGAGCTGGGCACCTACTGTGGCTACGGCGCCCTGCGCATCGCCCGGTCCGCGCCGGCAGCCAAGGTGTACTCCGTCGAGCTTGCCGAAGCCAATGCCGCCAATGCCCGCCAGATCTGGGCACATGCCGGTGTCGCCGACCGGGTCGCGTGTGTGGTCGGCACGATCGGCGACGGCGGGCGCACCCTGGATGCGCTGGCCGTCGAACACGGATTCACCGCAGGCGCAGTGGATTTCCTGTTCATTGACCACGACAAGGACGCCTACCTGGCGGATTTACAGAGCATCCTTGACCGGGGCTGGCTGCATACCGGCTCGATCGTGGTGGCCGACAACGTCAAGGTGCCGGGTGCGCCGAAATACCGCGAATACATGCGCCAGCAGCAGGGCAAGCTGTTCAACACCACCGAGCACAAGACGCACGTGGAGTATCAGAGCTCGATCCCCGACTTGGTGCTGGAATCGGAGTACCGGGGTTAGGCCGCACCCGAAATCATCTTCGGCACGTGTGACGCCACAGCCCTTCGCGCGTGCCAGGATGTGGGCCATGACGGTGGTATTCGTGCACGGCAACCCGGAGACCGACGCGGTCTGGGATCCCCTCGTGGAGCGACTCGATCGGGATGATGTGGTCCGGCTGTCCCCGCCGGGTTTCGGTGCTCCACTGCCGCAGGGCTGGCCCGCCACCTACCTGGACTACCGGGACTGGCTAGAGGGCGAGCTGACCCGCTTCGCCAATCCGGTCGACCTGGTCGGCCACGACTGGGGCGGCGGGCATGTGCTGAACTTGGTGATGCATCGCCCGGAGCTGGTCCGCAGCTGGGTCAGCGACGTCGTCGGGTTGTTCGACCCGGATTATGTCTGGCACGAGCTGGCCCAGGTGTGGCAGACGCCGGGCGACGGCGAACAGCTGGTCGACACCATGATGGGCGCGCCGCTAAAGGAACAGGCCGAACGGCTGACGGGACTCGGCGTGACACCGGAGGTCGCCGCCAAGCTGGCCGCCGGAGGAGGCGAGGACATGGGCCGGGCGATCCTGCTGCTCTACCGCTCGGCGCGACAGCCGGCCATGGCCGAGGCCGGCCGGAATCTTGAAAAGGCCGCCGCGCGGCCGGGGTTGGCACTGCTCGCCACTGAGGACCACTACGTCGGCTCAGAAGCAATCCGGCGCCGCGCGGCCGAGCGCGCGGGAGCCCGCACCGAGGTGCTGGAGGGCCTGGGCCACTGGTGGATGGTTCAGGATCCTGGGCTCGGCGCAGCGGTTCTGGCCCGCTTCTGGGACTCTCTCAACGAGTGAGACGCCCGTTCGCAGCCTTGCCTAACGCGCCCGCGGGTGGGCTTCAGCCCACACTTCGCGCAGCGCGTGCACGGTGACCATCGTGTAGATCTGGGTCGTGGTCACCGAGGCGTGTCCCAGCAACTCCTGAACCACCCGGACATCGGCCCCACCCTCGAGCAGGTGGGTCGCAAACGAATGCCGCAGCGTGTGCGGTGACACACCCGCGGTGATACCGGCCCGCTCCGCCGAGTCCTGCAGCACTTGCCATGCGCTCTGGCGCGACAGCCGGCCACCGCGGGCATTGAGGAAGATCGCCGGCGTACCGCGACCGCGGCGCGCCAACTCTGAACGTCCGCGCACCGTGTAGGCGTCCAGTGCTTGCACGGCTGGCCGTCCTATCGGGACCAGCCGCTGCTTTCCGCCCTTCCCGTGCAGCAGCACCGACCGGGCGTGGGTATCGATGTCGTCGATATCGAGTCCGACGGCTTCCGAGATCCGGGCGCCGGTCGAGTACAGCAGCTCGAGCAAGGCGCGGTTACGCAACGTCAACGGTCCGTCGGACGGGCTGTCGCCGCCGGCGCCGGCCAGCAAGGCCAGCACCTGATCGACGCTCAGGCTCTTGGGCAGCCGGCGGCCCGGCGTCGGTGGCTTGACGGCCTGCGCGACGTCGAATTCGGCCAGGCCCTCGGCCGCGGCGAACCGGTGCAGACCACGCACCGCGATCAGCGTCCGTGCCGCAGACACCGCCGACAATGGCGAGACTCCCGAATTCGGATCTCCGCGCCGCAGCGCGAGGAGGAACTCGCTGACATCGTCCTCGCTGGCCTTGGCCAAGTCGTCGACGCCGCGCAGCGTGAGGTGGTCGGAGTAGCGGCGCAGATCGCGTCGATAGGAGCTCAACGTGTTGGCCGCAACGCCCCGCTCGATCGTCAGGTGATCGAGGTATCCCTGCAGCTGGGTTTCCAGCGGCGGCGCAAGCGTTGTCACCGAGTCGCCAGCCGCGCGCTGAACGCCGTCGGCCTGTCGGTCCACGGCGCGTCCACCGGCCTCGGCTCCGCGATTCCCCGGCTGACCGCGTACGCCGCTAAAATCCCAGCCACTGCAAGGGAATTGACGATCTCCCCGCTGAACACCCGTTGCACGGCTTCGGCGATGGGATACCACTGCACCCTCATGTCGGCCTCTTCATCGTGCGCCTCGGGTCGGCCTACGTTCGTCAAGCCGGTGGCCAGGTAGATCCGCACCGACTCGTCGCTGAAACCGGGTGTCGAATCCAGATCAACCAATACCCGCCAGGTCTGCGCTGCCAGCCCCGCCTCCTCGCGAAGTTCCCGGGCGGCGGTCAGGTGCGGCGCTTCGCCATTGACGTCGAGCAGTCCCGCGGGCAACTCCCACAGCCGCCGGCCGATGGCATGGCGATACTGGTAGACCATCGGGATTCGGCCGTCGTCATCCATGGCGACGATCCCTACCGCGCCAAAGTGCTCGACAACTTCACGCGTCACGATCTTCCCGCCGGGCATCCGGACGTGGTCGGTGCGCAGCGCGAAAATCTTTCCGGTGTGCAGGATTTCGGACGAGGCCGTCTCGAAAACATGCTCAGCCACGGGCAACGGGTTCGGGCTCAGACAGCGACGGCTCGGCCCCGTCGCGTTGCTCGCTGCCGTTGTTGGTCCGCTGTTCGGGAATCTCCACCGGCAGCCGCTCAGCCGCCTTGTAGTCGATCGCCGCGCCGACGAAGCCGACGAACAGCGGGTGCGGACGGGTCGGCCGGCTCTTCAACTCGGGATGCGCCTGGGTACCGACGACGAAGGAATGCGTCTCGGGCGGATACTCGACGAACTCGACCAGGTGCCCGTCCGGGGAAGTCCCGGAGAATCGCAGGCCACTCTCGGCGATGCGATCCCGGTAAGCGTTGTTGACCTCGTAGCGATGCCGATGCCGCTCCGACACCTCGGTCGCCTGATATGCCTGGGCGACAATGGAACCCGGCTCGAGGACGGCCGGATACGCTCCCAGCCGCATGGTGCCCCCGAGGTCGGCTTCGCCTGCGACGATCTCTTTCTGATCGGCCATGGTGGATATGACCGGGTCAGGTGTGGACGGATCGAATTCCGCTGAGTTTGCCTGCGTCAGCCCGACCGATCGGGCCGCCTCGATGACGATGCACTGCAGGCCGAGACAGAGTCCCAACACGGGCAACCCGCGGGATCGTGCGTAGGAAATAGCGCCGATCTTGCCCTCGATTCCCCGGATGCCGAACCCGCCGGGGATCAGCACACCGTGGACATCGTCGAGAACCGCCGCCGCGCCGCTTGCCGTTTCGCAGTCGTCGGAGCCGACCCAGCGGATTTCCACCTTTGCCCGGTGCTTGAACCCCGCTGCGCGCAGTGCTTCGCTCACCGACAGATACGCATCCGAGAGGTCAACGTACTTGCCCACCAACGCGATTCGCACCGTCTCCTGCGGATCATGCACTCGGCGCAACAGGTCGTCCCACTCCGTCCAGTCCACGTCGCGGAACGGCAGGTTGAGCCGGCGCACCACGTAGGCGTCGAGCTCTTCGCGGTGCAGCACCTTGGGAATGTCATAGATCGACGGCGCATCGGGCGTAGAGATGACGCCGTCGATGTCGACGTCACACATCAGCGCGATCTTGTTCTTCAGCGGCTCGGGAACGTCTCGGTCGCAGCGCAGGATCAACGCGTCCGCACTGATACCGATGCTGCGCAACGCCGCTACCGAGTGCTGGGTGGGCTTGGTTTTCAGTTCTCCCGACGGCGCCAGGTACGGGATCAGCGACACGTGCAGGAAAAAGACGTTCTCGCGGCCAAGATCGTGACGGACCTGCCGTGCCGCCTCGAGAAAAGGCTGCGACTCGATGTCGCCGACGGTGCCGCCGATTTCGGTGATGACGACGTCGGGTCGGTTTCCGTCGGCGTCCGGCTTGGCCATCGCCAGGATGCGGCGCTTGATCTCGTCGGTGATGTGCGGGATGACCTGGACGGTGTCACCCAGGTACTCGCCGCGCCGCTCCTTGGCGATGACCGTCGAATACACTTGTCCGGTAGTGACATTCGCCGACCCCGACAGATCGCGGTCGAGGAAGCGCTCATAGTGACCGACGTCCAGGTCTGTCTCTGCCCCGTCTTCGGTGACGAAGACCTCACCGTGCTGAAACGGGTTCATGGTGCCGGGGTCGACGTTGAGGTACGGGTCGAGCTTCTGCATCGTCACCTGTAGCCCGCGCGCGGTCAGTAGCTGCCCCAGGCTGCTCGCGGTCAGTCCCTTACCCAGCGACGAAACGACGCCGCCGCTGACGAAGAGATGCTTGGTGGTGGTCTGCTGATGCTTACGCAATGTGGCGACCTCCGTGAAGACGGCGCAGGGCTAGCCTCTGGTGAGGGCTGTTGTCCAGCTTTGGGGCCTGCCGACCCACGGAAAACCACCCTAACATCCACGCGGCGACCTCGTCGCTAACACGCCCGGCGGCGCGGCCTACTGCGCGACGGTGAGTCCGGTGTTGCGGCTACCGGTGCCGTATTGGCCGGTATGACCGCCGTTGATCAAGTCGGCCATGCCCAGCACCAGGGTGACGCGACCGGATTCGGCGTCCACGTCGTCGACGGTGCTGATCACCGGAGTCACCGTGGCGTCGGCACGGGCCACCGCGACCGCGGCAGTCCCGGCGGATGACCCGTCGCGCCCCGCAAGCAACACACCCGAGCCGTGCGGAGCCAGCGCGGCTGCGAACCGGGTGACGCTGACGCCCTGATTGCCGGCGTCATTGCTCAGGGCGCCGCCGGTGACGACCGTCGCGGCGTTCGCCGCGCCGATGCGCTGGTTGCCGTACCCGATAAAACCGGTGTCACGCAGCGCCGCCAGCACGGTGTCGCGCTGCGCGTCGTCCACCGGCGGGACGGCGGGATCCCGGTTGATCAGCAGGGCGATGCCCAGCAGGTCGCCGGCCTGCGAGCCCTGGTCGACGAGCTTGGTGCTCAGTTGTGCGCCCGCGGGCAGCACCGACGAATTGACCACCGAACGTAGCTTTTCAGCCGAGTTGGCGTCGACGAACTCCTGCGTCAACGACACCGTGCCCGCGATCCCTCCGCCGGCCTGGCCGACGATCTTGGACACCGCGTCGACGTCGTCGTCCTTCGCGTCGGGAGCGCGGAAGATCAGCACCGACTTGCCATTCAGTGCGTCATGCACCATCCGGCCCGCCATCTGGGCGTCGAAAGCGTTGGCAGAAGCGAGCTTTCCGTTCAGGACGTTCTTCTGGTCGTTGAGTGCGGTTATCTCATCATGCAGATTTCGCGATTCGTTGCGCAGTCCGGACAGCATCGTGTTCGACAGGACACCCGAGCCGAGCAGGACTCCGACTGCCAGCGCCAGGAATACCGCGGCCAGTGAAATCGCATGCTGCCGTAGAGATATCACGTCTACCGTCCTAATGGACCCAGTGCTGCGCCCAGATGAAGAAGCGATTCCAGTACTCCACGACCCAGTGCAGCACCACAGTGTCGGTGCGTGACACCCACAGCGCAACGATGACCGCGATCAGCATCGTCAAGATCAACAACGCGATCGCGCCGCCGGAGATCCGATTGTGGTACAGCGTGGCAACCGCTTTGGCGTCCACGACTTTTTCTCCCACGCGCAGCCGGGTGAGGAATGTCGAGGGGTTGCTGTCTTGACGCGTCCGGTCGAAGAACGTCTCGATGTTGGCCCGTTGGCCGGCGATGACCAGCAATGCGGCGCCGTGGTGGTCGGCCAAGAGCAGCGCCAGGTCGGCCGGGGATCCCGCGGCGGGAAACGTCATCGCCCCGACACCGAGGTCCTGGATGCGTTCCAAACCCGGCGCATGGCCGTCGGCATCGGCGGGCAACACTACCTGGGCTCCGCACTTGAGGACTTCGGCGCTCAGGTTGCTGGGATCGCCGACGATGAGTTGCGGGCGATATCCGGCTTTAATCAACACTTCTGCGCCGGTACCGACTCCGATCAGGACGGGCTGATATTCCTTGATGAACGGCTTGAGGCGCTTGAGGTCCTCGGTGGCGTCTTCCTCGTCGGCGATCACGACGACGTGCCGCCGCCGAAGTTCGATGTCGACGTCGGGGATGCCGATTCCATCGATCAACAGCGGGCTCTCGCTGCGGATGAACTCAATGGTGTTGCCTGCGAACGCCTCCAGGTGGGACACCAACCCGCTCTTGGCCTCCTGCATCAGGTCGGCGATCTCTTCGTCGGTGCGCTCGGTGCCGCGGATCAACCGGCGGTCTCCGGAGTACACCCCGCCGTTGAAGAGTCGGACTTTCGCACCGTCTTTGATCTTCTTGAAGACGTCGGGCCCCGTCTCGTCGATGAGCGTGACGCCGTTGGCCACCAGCACCTCGGGCCCCAGGTTCGGATAGCGGCCCGACACCGACGGAGATGCGTTGATGACGGCGGCGATCTCGGCGTCGACGAGTGCGTCGGCGGTGATCCTGTCGAGGTCCAGCACATCGAGAACCGCGATGTCACCGGGGCAGACCCGTCGCAGCAGTCGGTCGATGTCGCGGTCGACCCGGGCGGTACCGATGACACCGGGCCGCGAGGTGTTGCGGGACAAAAGTGATGACAGTGTGGTGGTCACGCTCATGGGGAGATTCTGTCGGCGGACCCAACGGTAAGCGGGGAGGCGCGCCGTAACAACAGCCTCAGAAGTTATATCTTGTCACACCCGTCACAGGGTTCGACGCTGTCATGAGGTCGCAATTCGGTCACAGTCAGCGGACTCGAGCAGTTCGCGGGCGTGGGCGCGGGCGGTGTCCGAATCACCAAGTCCCGCCAGCATCCTCGCCAGTTCGGCAACCCGGTCGTCGCCCTCCAGGCGTCGCACGCCACTGGCGCCGTCTCGGCCGTTGCTGTCGACCATGAGGTGCACGTCGGCGTACGCCGCGACCTGTGGCAGGTGTGTCACCACGATGACCTGGCGGCTGCGGGCCAACCGCGCAAGTCGCCGTCCGATCTGCACCGCCGCGCGGCCGCCGACACCGGCGTCGACCTCGTCGAAGACCATCGTGGTGCCCGCCATCGACGCCGTCAGCACCACTTCCAGGGCCAGCATCACCCGCGACAGTTCGCCGCCGGACGCACTCTTCGACAGCGGCAACAGCGTTGTGCCCCGATGGGCGGCGAAGCCGAACTCGACCTGGTCGACGCCGTCTCCGCCAGCATGGGCACGCACCCCCGAGGCAAGTGCCAGCGCGGCGGGGTCGTCGAGCGCAGCCGGCATGGTCGACACGGTGATGGTGAACTCGGCGTCTGCCATCGCCAGGCCTGACAGCTCGCCGGTGACCTCTTTGGCCAGCCGCTTGGCGGCTTGGCTGCGCGCCTTGCTGAGATCAGTTGCCGCAGTAGCCAATTGAACCGCCAGCTCGTCGACCCGACGTTGCAGCCCGGCCAGCGCCTCTTCGGAAACATCCAAGTGCGCCAGCTGCTCCCGCGATTCGCGGGCCCACTGCAATACACCGTCGATGTCGGCGGCGTACTTGCGGGTCAGCGTGCGCAGCTCGGCCTGCCGGGCGAGCTTGGCATCCAACGCGCTGGCGTCGGTGGGCAGTTCGCTCAGGTAGCCACCGAGCTCACGCGCGGCGTCGCCGACCACCGTCAGCGCCTCACCCAGCTGATCTGCCAACCCCCGCAGCGTCGCGTCGTCGGTCGACTGCAGCGCCGTCTTGGCCCGCGCCAAACTGTCGGCCGCAGAAGCGGATTGTGTCGCCGGATCGCCGCCGGCATCCTCCCCTGCGTCGGACAAGGCGATGCGCGCCCCAGACGCGGCCTCGCGCAGCGCGTCCAACTCCGAGAGCCGGCGGATGTCGGCGATCAGCGCATCGTCTTCACCGGGCGCGGGATCGACGGCGTCGATCTCGTGCAGCGCGAACTTCAGCCGATCGGCCTCCTGGGCCAGTTCGCGCGCCCGTTTGCTCCGGTCGACGAAGTCACGGCGCGCCGACTGCCATTCGTCGCGCAGTTTGCGGTAACGCTCCAGCCGGGCGCCGACGGCCGCGAACCGGTCGAGTGCGCCGCGCTGCTCGTCGGGCCGCATCAGCCGCAACTGATCGTTTTGCCCATGCAGAGTCAGCAGCTCGGTGGTGAAACCGCTCAGCGACTTGGCGGGCACGCTGCGGCCACCGAGATAGGCGCGCGAAGGACCGTCGCGGCTGACCGAGCGCAGCGCGATGATGCTGCCGTCCTCGTCACGCTCGGCTCCGGAGGCATCCAGCATCCCGTCGATCTGCGCTGCCGCTTTCTCGTCGACATCGGCAGTGCTGAAGCGCCCCTCGACGACGGCCCGGTCGGCCCCGGAGCGCACCCGGTTGGCGTCGGCGCGGGCCCCACCGAGCAGGTGCAGCCCGGTGACCACCATGGTCTTGCCGGTGCCGGTTTCCCCGGTCAATACCGTCAGGCCGCGGCCGAATTCGGCCGTCGCGACGCTGATGGCGCCCAACGAGTCGATACGAATCTCGCTAAGCACAGGAGGGCACCGTCACCGTCCGCGCCAGCCGGTGACCGGCAGGCGGAACTTACGCACCAGACGGTCGGTGAACGGCGCGCTGTCCAGCCGCGCCCATTTCACCGACACGTCGCAGCGCCGCACCTCCAACCGCGCACCGGCCGGTACCAACATCTCCCGGCGGCCGTCGCAGAAGACCAGGGCGTCGTGCCCGTCGCCCTCGATTTCGATGGCGATGCGCGCGTCGGGGCTGGTGACCATCGGGCGGGCGAACAGCGCGTGAGCGTTGTTGGGTACCACCAACAGCGCTTCCAGATCCGGCCACAGCACCGGCCCACCCGCGGAGAACGCGTAGGCGGTGGACCCGGTGGGTGTTGACACCAGAACGCCGTCGCAGCCGAACGTCGACACCGGCCGGCCGTCGACCTCCAGGACCACACCCAGCACGCCCAGCCGCGGCCCCTTTTCCAGGCTGGCTTCGTTGAGCGCCCAGCCGCGGCTGACGACCTCGCCCTTCACCCACACCGCGATGTCGAGGGTCAACCGTTCCTCGAGGCGGTAGGACCGCGCCACGACATGCTCCAGCACGAAATCGATCGCGTCTGCCTCGGCCTCGGCCAGAAAACCGATCCGGCCCAGGTTGACGCCCAGTACCGGGATGTCGGCGTTGCGGGCGAGTTCGGCGGCCCGCAAGAAGGTGCCGTCGCCGCCCAGACCCACCACCAACTCGCATCCGTCGCCGGCATTGGGGTCGGCGTCGACGACCTCGATGCCGACGCCCAACGCACGCACGTCATCCGGGCCCAGATGCAGCGGGCCCCTGTCCACCGCCTCGGCCGACAACACGCGAAGGCTAATACCGTTGGCGTTCAACACTTTCTCTACCCGACGCGCGGTCTCGGTAGCTTCCTCGCGTCCGGTGTGAACCACGAGAAGAACGGTGCGCTCAGGTGTCATTGCGGCCCCGCTTCGACGGCCTGGTGTACCGCGCATTGCAGATCGTCGGCCGCCAGACCGTGATCGGTCCCGGCGCGCAACCAGAGGAAGTATTCGACGTTCCCCGACGGCCCCGGTAGCGGGCTCGGGGTGACCCCGACGGTGTGCCAGCCCAGCTCGTCAGCGCGACGCGCGACGGCGAGCACCGCGCCCGCCCGCAGCTCTGAACTGTGGACGACGCCGCCGGCTCCCACCTGACCTTTGCCCACTTCGAATTGCGGCTTCACCATGGGAACGATATCCGCGTCGGGCGACGCGCATCCAGTCAGCGCGGGCAACACTGTGGTCAGGGAGATGAACGACAGGTCAGCGACGATGACGTCCGCCTGGCCACCGATCGCCGCCGGCGTGAGCTCCCGAGCATTGGTCCGCTCCACCACCACCACCCGAGAATCTGACCGCAGCGGCCAGGCCAGCTGGCCGTAGCCGACATCGACGGCGACCACTTCGCGCGCGCCACGATCCAACAAGACCTCGGTGAATCCCCCCGTCGAGGCTCCCGCGTCCAGACAGCGCCGAGCCTGGACGCTGATACCGAACGCGTCGAGCGCGCCGATGAGCTTGTGAGCGCCACGCGACACCCAGCTGCGTTCGTCCTCACCGGTGACCCTCAGCGCCGCGGTTGCCGCAACGGCGGTGCCGGGCTTGACCGCGGGCATCCCGTCAATGCTGACCTTGCCGGCGCCGATCAATTCCGCGGCCTGCTGGCGAGATCGAGCCAGTCCGCGGCGGACCAACTCGACGTCGACACGGGCGCGCCGCGGCACGGCGCACTCAGCCCTTCTCCGCCGATTCCAGAGCCTGCACCAGCATGTCGTGCGCCTCGGACAGCTGACGCGCCATCTCTTCGAGATCGGCTTCGGCGGGCATGTTCTCGGCGTTGGCAGGATCAGGCAGTTCGGCGAGGATTGCGTCGATCCGGGCGCGAATCTCATCAGGGTTGGTATTCATTGCGTTCCTACGCTATCGGATTTAGGTCAGGGACCACCGTTGCAGGGCATCGCGTGCGGCGTCGTCGCCGGCCTTGATCGCGGCGGTGTCAGGCTGGGCCGACCAGAGTGCGTTGGCGATCGCGCGAACAATCGACAGGTCATCGCCGGTCTCGTCGCATGCGGCGCTGACCGTGAGCGAGCCGTCTGTGGTCTCTATATGCCACCCGGGTTGCGCGGCGACCGCGAGCACATCGGCATCGCAGTGCAGCGCGCGCAGGTCATGGCCGATGTAGGTCGGGCGTTGTTCGGGCACTGCGTGAATCGCGTCCCGCACGGAGCTTCCCCCGGTCAGGACCAACAGGCTCGGCAGGTCGGCCGCATTGGCGCCGGCGATATCGGTGTCTAATCGGTCACCGACCACCAGCGGTGCACGAAAGTCGCCCCGCGCCAACGCATCTTTCATCAATGTCGCCGACGGTTTGCCCGCGATCTGGGGCTCGGCCTCGGTGGCTGTCTTGAGCGCGGCGACCATGGACCCATTGCCGGGCAGCAGACCGCGTTCGGTGGGCAGGGTGGGATCGACGTTGGCCGCAACCCACAGAGCTCCGGCCCGGATGGCCAACGCCGCTTCGGCGAGATTGAACCACCCGGTTTCCGGGTTGTGGCCCTGGACCACAGCGTGCGGTTCGTCCTGAAAAAGTCGTATGGGCCGCAGGCCAACGGCCGCGATTTCGGCAGCCAACGACTCGGTACCGACCACCAGCACCCGAGACTCGGGCGCCAGCTGGGCGGCCAGCACGCGGGCGGCAGTTTGTGCGCTGGTGACGACATCGTCGGCAGTCGCGCCCAGGCCCAGGTCGTTCAGGTGGCTCGCAACCTCGTCGGCACTGCGCGACGCATTGTTGGTGACGAATAGCTTTCGGCCATCAGCTTTTTCCAACGACTCCGCGGCGCCCTCGGTCAGCTCGTGACCGCGGAACACCGTTCCGTCAAGGTCGAGAAGGAGGCAATCATATTCCTGCGCAAGCGTTCCCATGTCAGCCGAGCTCACTGACCCGGTCTTCGGCATCGGTGACCCCGTCGACGTCGGCGGCAGCGGCGTGCAGGAACCATTGCAATGCCTCGTCGCCGCGGTCGAGCGCCAGCAGTGTCTCTGCGTACGCATAACACAGCCGGGCGGCGATCGCCCCGGTCCGCGTCGGGTCCAGTTGCGGGGTGGACAAGACGGTGAGGGCCTGCTCGAGCTGTCCTAGGTCGGCGCGGGCGCCGGCGACGACGATGCGCAACTCGTCGGCTTCGTCGCCGCTGATTTTGGCGGCCTCCGGTCCGCGCGCCAGCTCGAGGGCCCGTTCCGGGCGGCCGAGGCCGCGTTCGCAGTCGGCGATCAGCGGGAGCAGCGGGGATTTGCTGCCCATTCTGCGGGCCGCCCGCAGTTCTGCGAGGGCCTGCGACCAATCACCGCACTGGTAGGCCGCGATGCCGACGGCTTCCCGCACGGCGGCGATGCGGCCGGAGCGGGCCCGTGCGGCGCGAGCATGCTCGAGCGCAGCCTGCGGGTCTTCGTCGATCAGGTCACCCGCGGCGACCAAGTGTCGGGCCACGGCATCGGCGGTGACCCGATCCAAAGTGCTGAGCTCCCGCCGGATCTCGGGTGCCAGTTGCTTTGCCTCGATGTCGGGCGGAATCCGCGGCGCAGTGCGGTCCTCATCGGCGGGTCCATGATGGGGCTGCGCTCTGCGAGCGCGACCCGGGCCCGACGTGGGTGCTTCAGCACGCGGTACTCGCTTCGGCCGACGTGTCCCCTCGCCGTGCGTGTCGTCGACCACTCGTGCCCTTCACCTCGAATTACGTTGGCGTCGTCGTACCAAAGGATACGGGGTTCGTTGTGTACCCCTTAGGGTTGCGTACCAGCCGCCGGCCAGCTACGCCGCCAACTGCGCCCAGCGATCACCCCCAAAGCTGCTAGAACTTTGGCGCACATTGCGATTCGTTCGCAACTCAGGGGCTAGGTGTGGCGGGCTGCTGCTTGGACGAGCTGTACGCGGGAGGTCAGCCCGAGTTTGGTGTAGACGTGCGCCAGGTGGGCGTGCACGGTCCTGGGTGAGACGAATAACCGCGAGGCGATGTCCTTGTTGGGCAGTCCGTCACACACCAACCGGACGACCTCACGCTCGGCAGGTGTCAGCGACGCCCAGCCACTGTTGGGGCGTTTGCGTTCACCGCGACCGCGCTGCGCGTAGGCGATCGCCTCCTCGGTGGACAACGCCGCGCCTTCGCCCCAGGCGGCGTCAAAATTCCTCTCGCCCATAGTCTCCCGCAGCGAAGCCAGCGATTCCTGGTAGCCAGCGTCGTATACCTTGAACCGGGCCACCCCAGCGCGTTGCCGGATGGCGTCCGCCGCACCGAAGAGCCGCGCCGCTTGTTGAATGTCGGTGTCAGCGGCAATAACGGCGACGCATTCGAGGGTGTCCGAAACACCCAGGTACGCCTGAACTTCGACGGCACGTGCCAGCGCGTCATGAGCATCGCGCTCCGCGCGCTCGGCATCCCCCTGCGCCATCGCCACCCGGGCGCGCGCCGTGAACGCCACCATCTGGTGCCACCCCGAGGACGTCGAGACGGCGTCGTCTGCCCAGCGACGGGCGGCGTCCAAGTCCCCCACGGCCAATGCGGCCTGCGCGTTATAGGCCCGCTGCACCACCGCGTTCCCCGGCGTTTCGCTCAGGTACTGCCAGGCCGCGCCACTGGCCTCTTGAGCCGTCTGGCCATCGCCCGCCGCGAGGGCCGCGACCCCCAACGCCGAGTGGCCAAGGCCGGCAATGAACCCGACCAGCTCTGACGCGGCTTCGAGGGCCGCATTGGCCGCGGACCGAGCCGCGCTGACATCTCCGTGCCACGCCAGCGCGAAGCCCTGGCCCGCCAGGCCGTATGCCCGATAGATGAGGTCGTGAGCCGCTTCGGCCTCGTCATTAATTGCACGGAATTGTACGGCGGCTCCGGCCGGATCACCCTGGTTTAGCTGCGCCATTGCGAGCCAGTAGCGACACTGGCGCGAGTCGAGCCGATCACCGATCGCGTCGGCGAGATCGCGTCCTTCCTCGGCGGCCACGCGCGTTGCCACCGGGTCACCGGTGGCGAACGCTGCGTACGCCTGCCAGGCCAGGATCTGGCTGAGCCGCCACGGGTCGCCTAGTGCCCTGGCGAGGCCAACCGCCTCCGTGAAGTACGGTCCCGCTTCCTCAGCATTTTGGGCGGCAACAAAGCCGTAGGCATTCAGTGCGCGAGCCAGCAGAGCCGGGTCATCGGTCTCGCGCGCCAGCGCCAAGGCCTCATCAGCCTGGTCCTTGGTGTCGGCGACGCCCATCCAGGCGGAAAGTAGCGCTTTGTCGGCGAGTGCCCGCGCACGCGCCGCGCTCGCCGCGTCTGGATCATGACCGTCCGGATCGCCGAGGGCGGCGTCGAACCAGGCAGACCCTTCACTGATGCGGCCACGTGCGAGCCATAGTGGCTGCAGCGATGATGCCAGTGTTAACGCCTGCTCGATGTCGGAATTTTCCAGGCTCCACCCGAATGCGCTGCGCAGGTTGTCCATTTCGAGGTCGGCCTGTTGGAGGCGCTGCTCATAATTGCTCCCCGCCGGTGCGTCGAGCGCGGCCGCCATCGTGCTGTAGTACTCGCGATGCCGTGTCCGGACGGCATCGGCCTCGCCGGATTCGCCGAGTTTTTCGAGCGCGTACTGACGCACCGTTTCCAGCAGCCGGTATCGCGTTGTCCCGCCGGTGTTTTCGGCGACCACAAGCGACTTGTCGACCAGCAGGCTCAACTGGTCCAGCACCTGGTAGCGCTGCACCCCATCGGCGCCGGTGACCGCCTGGGCGGCATCGAGGTCGAAGCCACCCAGAAACACCGCCAGCCGACGGAACAGGATCCGTTCGGTGTCGGTCAGCAACGCGTGCGACCAATCCACCGAAGCCCGCAAGGTCTGCTGGCGGCGCACCGCCGTGCGCGAACCACCGGTCAGCAGCCGGAAGCGGTTATGCAGGCTGTCGACGATCTCGGTCAACGACAGCGCACGCACCCGTGCTGCGGCCAGCTCGATCGCCAGCGGCATACCGTCCAAACGCCGACAGATCTCTGTCACGGCGGCGGCATTCTCAGCGGTGATGGCGAAGTCGGTCCTGGCCAGCCGGGCGCGGTCGCTGAACAGATCGATGGCGTCATGGGCCAGCGACAGCGAGGGTACCTGCCACATCGCTTCACCCGTTACGCCGAGCGGCTCACGGCTCGTGGCGAGCACCGTCATTCGCGGCGCGCCACCTAGCAGGGTGGCGACCAACCCGGCGCTCGCCTCGAGCAGGTGTTCGCAGTTGTCCAGCACCAGCAGCATCTGGCGGTCACGAAGGTGCCGCACCAGCGTGTCCATCGTCGAGCGACCTGGTTGATCCGGCAGCCCGATCGCGAGGGCGGCCGTGACGGGCACGACGTCGGGATGGGTTATCGGTGCCAGATCCACGTAGCAGACTCCATCGTCGAACTCCCCGGCCAGATCTGCGGCGATATGCACGGCTAGGCGCGTCTTGCCCGCTCCGCCGGCTCCGGTCAAGGTGACCAGCCGGTTGGCCGCCAGGACTTCACGCA
The DNA here is from genome assembly GCA_963760095.1 of uncultured Actinomycetota bacterium. GTDB lineage: Bacteria > Actinomycetota > Actinomycetes > Mycobacteriales > Mycobacteriaceae > Mycobacterium. Next base: position 50,407 of record CAVXBT010000003.1, read on the forward strand.
GGCTCTTGATTTCGGATTGGCGCCCAATGAAATTCGTCAACTCGACCGGAAGATTATGAGAAACAACGACATTGGAGGTACGCAGCGGCGGGAAGTCATTGCGCAGATCGGCGTGACATAACTGCACCACCCGCTCGGGCCGAGGCAGATCACGCAGCGGGTGGATGCCCAGGTCGGTCAGCGTCACATCCGGTGGCAGCTGATCAACAACCAACGGTTCGGTCGCACCGGACAACACCGTTTGCCCGCCATGAGCCAGGTCGCGCAACCGGGCGGTGCGGTTGATCGTCGGACCGATGTAATTGCCCTCGTCACGCAGCCGCACGTCGCCGGTGTTGATCCCAATGCGCAACCGGATCGGCGCCAGCGGCGCCCGCTGCAAATCGAGAGCGCACGCCACCGCGTCAGCCGCCCTGGCGAACGCGATCACGAAGCTGTCACCCTCGCCCTGCTCGACCGGGCGAACCCCATCGTGGGCCGCGACGACATCCGACAGCACCTGGTCCAAGCGCGCCACAGCAACGTTCATCTCTTCAGGCTGGCTCGCCCACAAGCGCGTCGAACCCTCGACGTCAGCCAGCAGCAACGTCACCGTTCCGGTCGGTAGCTCGCTCACACCCACGTCGCTCAAGTCAGTTTCACTCATGCTAGCCAGCATGCGGTCACGCGCATCGCAGAACATCAGCAAAATTGCCAATAGTGCTCACGCCGCCATACCTACGTACATATCCGACCACCCCGCAATTAAGTACTTCTACCGATGGTCTGCCGCCGGCACCGCTTGATAGTCGATGTCATGACTATCGAAGCGCACACTCCCAACCTCTTTGACATCACCTGGCCGACCTTCGTCTATCAGGAAACCCAGGACCCTGACGAGGCGCACCGCATCATAAGGCAGGCCCACGAGCAGGCACCGATAGCGCTGGGCCCGTACGGCCCTGAGGTTCTTGGCTACGACCTGGTGCGCACCCTGTTGCGCGATTCGCGCTTCGCCATGCCCCGGGGCATCAGCTTGGTAGTGCAAGGCATCACCTCTGGACCAGTTTGGGACAAGGTTTGCCAGACCATCTTGTCCGTCGACGCCGCCCAGCATCGCCGGCTGCGCCGCTTGGTGTCAGGGGCGTTCACCCCGCGGGCCGCCGAGCGGATGCGCGCCGCATGCACCGAGGTCATCACCGAGCTGGTCGAGCGGCATAGCGCGGCGGGTCGCTGCGACATGGTTCACGACATCGCCAGGCAATACCCGGTCCCGATCATCTGCGCCCTGGTGGGCGCACCGAGTGAGGACTGGGAGCTATTCGCATGCTGGGCCGACGACCTCACTAAAGCGTTCGGCTGCAACGTCGCGGCAGAGGAGTCCGCCATTCTGCACGCGTGGCAGCAACTCGACGCCTACCTGGAGGACTTGATCGCTCGCCGCCGCCAGTCGCCCGGCGACGACCTGATCTCCGAGCTCATCCGCGTCGAAGAAGACGGCGACCGGCTGGCCCACGACGAGCTGGTCAACCTTGTCGCCATCTTGCTCAACGCGGGCACCGACACCACTAGAAACCAGTTGGCCGCCGCCGTTCAGGTGCTATCCGACTATCCCGACCAGTGGGCGTTGTTGGCCGAACATCCCGAACTCGCGCCGAAAGCGACAGAGGAGCTCATGCGTCACTCACCGACCATCTTTGCGACGCTTCGTGTCGCCACCACCGATATCGAACTGGGCGGCATTCTCATCCAGGAGGGCGTTTGCGTCTTCGCCAACACCGCGGCTGCCAACCGCGATCCCGCGGTATACGACGCCCCCGATCGTCTCGACATCACCAGGGAGGGTCCAGCACCGATCCTGACCTTTGGCGGGGGTGCCCACTACTGCCTTGGCGCCCACCTCGCCCGACTCGAGCTCGCAGAAGCATTGCGGGTCATTACTCGGCGTATGCCACACACCCGGCGCACCGGCCCTGCCCCGTGGAAACCGCCGGCGGGGATCAGCGGTCCGATTTCGCTGCCCATCGAATTCGACGCAGGACACTGAACCCGAATCTTCCCGCAAATGCGACTTCTCAAAATGCAAAAGGGCACCTTGAGGGGAGCCCTGGATATGCCCGTGCCCCCCAAGGGTTTTGGGGGGCACGGGGCTTGTGTGTGTGTGTTCGGCGGTGTCCTACTTTTCCACCCTGGTGGGTAGTATCATCGGCGCTGGCAGGCTTAGCTTCCGGGTTCGGGATGGGTCCGGGCGTTTCCCTGTCGCTGTGGCCGCCGTAACTTTATTTAAATTGTTTTGGTGGTGGGGTGGGTGTGGCTGGTTGTAGTGGTTGCGTGTGTGTAAGTTTTCGGCCGGTTAGTGCCAGTTCCCTGAGCGCATTGCTGCGTGTGTAGGTCTGGTCTATTGATCCCGTGGTCTGCGGGGGGCCTTATCCCACTTAATGGGTGAGAAGCCTGGTCTTGGAGGGGGTTTCCCGCTTAGATGCTTTCAGCGGTTATCCTGTCCGAACGTGGCTATCCAGCGGTGCCCCTGGTGGGACAACTGGTGGACCAGAGGTTCGTCCGTCCCGGTCCTCTCGTACTAGGGACAGGTTTCCTCAAGCTTCTGACGCGCGCGGCGGATAGAGACCGAACTGTCTCACGACGTTCTAAACCCAGCTCGCGTGCCGCTTTAATGGGCGAACAGCCCAACCCTTGGGACCTGCTCCAGCCCCAGGATGCGACGAGCCGACATCGAGGTGCCAAACCATCCCGTCGATATGGACTCTTGGGGAAGATCAGCCTGTTATCCCCGGGGTACCTTTTATCCGTTGAGCGACACCCCTTCCACTCGGGGGTGCCGGATCACTAGTCCCGACTTTCGTCCCTGCTTGACGTGTAGGTCTTGCAGTCAAGCTCCCTTGTGCACTTGCACTCGACACCTGATTGCCGTCCAGGTTGAGGGAACCTTTGGGCGCCTCCGTTACATTTTAGGAGGCAACCGCCCCAGTTAAACTACCCGCCAGGCACTGTTCCTGAACCGGATATACGGTTCGAGGTTAGAGGTCCAATACGATCAGAGTGGTATTTCAACAACGACTCCGCAATTACTGGCGTAATTGTTTCACAGTCTCCCACCTATCCTACACAGAACGTACCGAACATCAATACCAAGTTGTAGTGAAGGTCCCGGGGTCTTTTCGTCCTGCCGCGCGTAACGAGCATCTTTACTCGTAGTGCAATTTCGCCGAGTCTATGGTTGAGACAGTTGAGAAGTCGTTACGCCATTCGTGCAGGTCGGAACTTACCCGACAAGGAATTTCGCTACCTTAGGATGGTTATAGTTACCACCGCCGTTTACTGGGGCTTAAATTCTCCGCTTCACCCCGAGGGGTTAACGGGTCCTCTTAACCTTCCAGCACCGGGCAGGCGTCAGTCCGTATACATCGTCTTGCGACTTCGCACGGACCTGTGTTTTTAGTAAACAGTCGCTTCTCACTGGTTTCTGCGACCCACTGCCGCTGCCCCGGGCTAGCCGGTTCACGGTGTGTGGGCCCCCCTTCTCCCGAAGTTACGGGGGTATTTTGCCGAGTTCCTTAACCATAGTTCTCTCGTACGCCTTGGTATTCTCTACCTGACCACCTGTGTTGGTTTGGGGTACGGGCCGTGTGTGTGCTCGCTAGAGGCTTTTCTTGGCAGCATAGGATCACCGAATTCACCTCATCCGGTTATGCATCACCTCTCGGACGTGTGACATCCGGATTTACCTAGATGTCGTCCTACCGGTTTGCCCCAGTATTACCACTGACTGGTACGGCTACCTTCCTGCGTCACCCCATCGCTTGACTACTACCAACCCGGGTCCCACGCAGCCGGCGGCTGTCCTCACCCTAAAAGGGATCGGATCGGCCACCTTTTGGGTGGTTAGCAGGGTTGATTCATCACGGGCGCGCACACACGGGTACGGGAATATCAACCCGTTGTCCATCGACTACGCCTGTCGGCCTCGCCTTAGGTCCCGACTCACCCTGGGCGGACTGGCCTGGCCCAGGAACCCTTGGTCTTTCGGCGGGCAAGGTTCTCACTTGCCTTATCGCTACTCATGCCTGCATTCTCACTCCCCACACCTCCACCACACCATCACTAGGTGGCTTCACTGGTGAGAGGACGCTCCCCTACCCAACGATTACTCGTTGCCGCGGCTTCGGCGGTGTGCTTGAGCCCCGCTACATTATCGGCGCACAATCACTTGACCAGTGAGCTATTACGCACTCTTTCAAGGGTGGCTGCTTCTAAGCCAACCTCCTGGTTGTCTATGCGACTGCACATCCTTTTCCACTTAGCACACGCTTAGGGGCCTTAGCCGGCGATCTGGGCTGTTTCCCTTTCGACGCACGGAGCTTATCCCCCGCCGTCTCACTGCCACGCTTTCACTTACCGGCATTCGGAGTTTGGCTGACGTCAGTAACCTAGTAGGGCCCATCGGCCATCCAGTAGCTCTACCTCCGGTAAGAAACACGCAACGCTGCACCTAAATGCATTTCGGGGAGAACCAGCTATCACGGAGTTTGATTGGCCTTTCACCCCTACCCACAACTCATCCCCTCAGTCTTCAACCTAAGTGGGTTCGGGCCTCCACGCGGTCTTACCCGCGCTTCACCCTGGCCATGGGTAGATCACTCCGCTTCGGGTCCAGAACACACCACTACACCACCTGTAACGGTGGATACGCCCTATTCAGACTCGCTTTCGCTGCGGCTACCCCTCCCGGGTTAACCTCGCGACATGTCCCTGACTCGCAGGCTCATTCTTCAAAAGGCACGCCATCACCCCACCCGCAAAGGGAAGGCTCTGACGGCTTGTAGGCACACGGTTTCAGGTACTCTTTCACTCCCCTCCCGGGGTACTTTTCACCATTCCCTCACGGTACTAATCCGCTATCGGTCATCAGGAAGTATTCAGGCTTACCGGGTGGTCCCGGCAGATTCACAGCAGATTCCACGGGCCCGCTGCTACTCGGGTAACGACACAAACAGGTACGCAGTTTTCACCTACCGGGCTCTCACCGTCTACGGCAGACCATCCCAGGCCACTTCGACTAACCACGCACTACTGCCCTCCGGCCGGATAGAACCAGAACGCATCATCCCCACAACCCCGCACACACAACCCCTACCCGGTATCACATGCGCACGGTTTAGCCATCCTCCGCTTTCGCTCGCCACTACTCACGGAATCACACTTGTTTTCTTTTCCTACGGGTACTGAGATGTTTCACTTCCCCGCGTTCCCTCCCGCCACCTATGTATTCAGTGACGGGTGACACGACATCACTCGTGCCGGGTTTCCCCATTCGGACATCCTCGGATCAACGCTCGGTTGACAACTCCCCGAGGCATATCGCAGCCTCCCACGTCCTTCATCGGCTCCTGATGCCAAGGCATCCACCATGTGCCCTAAAACACTTACAACACAAGAAAACAAACTCGAACAAAACCCACTGAAAAAACAGCAAATTTTGCTTAAGATGCTCGCAACCACTATCCAATTACCAAACACCACACCCCACCACCAAAATGGCGGGACAACACCCACCCGAATCTCTCCAGGCACCGAAGGTGTTGCCTCAGGACCCAATAGTGTGCCGGCAGTTCTGCCTCTTCCAATCAGAAGAATTGTTGTTGTGCACCCGACCGGCGCCACTACAGCGCACGATCCCATCACGGCCCACACCCCAGGAATTGGAGTGCTTTTCGTGGTGCTCCTTAGAAAGGAGGTGATCCAGCCGCACCTTCCGGTACGGCTACCTTGTTACGACTTCGTCCCAATCGCCGATCCCACCTTCGACAGCTCCCCCCACAAGGGTTAGGCCACTGGCTTCGGGTGTTACCGACTTTCATGACGTGACGGGCGGTGTGTACAAGGCCCGGGAACGTATTCACCGCAGCGTTGCTGATCTGCGATTACTAGCGACTCCGACTTCACGGGGTCGAGTTGCAGACCCCGATCCGAACTGAGACCGGCTTTAAAGGATTCGCTTAACCTCACGGCATCGCAGCCCTTTGTACCGGCCATTGTAGCATGTGTGAAGCCCTGGACATAAGGGGCATGATGACTTGACGTCATCCCCACCTTCCTCCGAGTTGACCCCGGCAGTCTCTCACGAGTCCCCGCCATAACGCGCTGGCAACATGAGACAAGGGTTGCGCTCGTTGCGGGACTTAACCCAACATCTCACGACACGAGCTGACGACAGCCATGCACCACCTGCACACAGACCACAAGGGAACCGATATCTCTACCGGCGTCCTGTGCATGTCAAACCCAGGTAAGGTTCTTCGCGTTGCATCGAATTAATCCACATGCTCCGCCGCTTGTGCGGGCCCCCGTCAATTTCTTTGAGTTTTAGCCTTGCGGCCGTACTCCCCAGGCGGGGTACTTAATGCGTTAGCTACGGCACGGATCCCAAGGAAGGAAACCCACACCTAGTACCCACCGTTTACGGCGTGGACTACCAGGGTATCTAATCCTGTTCGCTCCCCACGCTTTCGCTCCTCAGCGTCAGTTACTGCCCAGAGACCCGCCTTCGCCACCGGTGTTCCTCCTGATATCTGCGCATTCCACCGCTACACCAGGAATTCCAGTCTCCCCTGCAGTACTCCAGTCTGCCCGTATCGCCCGCACGCTCACAGTTAAGCCGTGAGATTTCACGAACAACGCGACAAACCACCTACGAGCTCTTTACGCCCAGTAATTCCGGACAACGCTCGCACCCTACGTATTACCGCGGCTGCTGGCACGTAGTTGGCCGGTGCTTCTTCTCCACCTACCGTCACCCAAGAGAAAACTCAAAGGCTTCGCCAATGGTGAAAGAGGTTTACAACCCGAAGGCCGTCATCCCCCACGCGGCGTCGCTGCATCAGGCTTGCGCCCATTGTGCAATATTCCCCACTGCTGCCTCCCGTAGGAGTCTGGGCCGTATCTCAGTCCCAGTGTGGCCGGACACCCTCTCAGGCCGGCTACCCGTCGTCGCCTTGGTAGGCCATCACCCCACCAACAAGCTGATAGGCCGCGGGCCCATCCCACACCGCAAAAAGCTTTCCACCACAACCCATGCAGGCCGTAGTCCTATCCGGTATTAGACCCAGTTTCCCAAGCTTATCCCGAAGTGCAGGGCAGATCACCCACGTGTTACTCACCCGTTCGCCACTCGAGTACCCCCGAAAGGGCCTTTCCGTTCGACTTGCATGTGTTAAGCACGCCGCCAGCGTTCGTCCTGAGCCAGAATCAAACTCTCCAAACAAAAACGACTCGCACCCACAGGCACAAGCAGAATTCGAATCAGAACAATCTGACCTAACAAAAAGACACCAAAAACTGGCATCCAAAAAAACCACACCCCAACACGGGAATATCAGAGCATGGCAAAAAACAACAACAAAACAAAACCACCAAACACACTATTGAGTTCTCAAACAACACCCCACCGGCCGCGCAACAAGACCCACGGCTCTTGGCCGCTCACTCGCTGTGCGGACGACGAAGGATCCCACCGAAGTGGAGTTTCCCTCTGGGACATCGTCGCGCTCGACGGACCAGCCGCGTCGCGACGACTCGCCTAAGTTACGTGACCGGAAACTCGGAGTCAAATAAGCTGCTAGACGGCGCGTTTCGGCTGCCTCAAGATCAACCGACGCGCTCGACGCCGGCGATATTCCGCTTGCCGCGACGCAGCACGAGCCAACGTCCGTGCAGGAAGTCGGTTGGTTGGGGCGCCCAGTCCTCGTCGTCGATCTTGGTGTTGTTGACCGACACGCCGCCCTCGGCGATCGTGCGCCGCGCAGCCCCTTTGCTCTGCGCCAGCCCGCTCGCTACCAGCAGGTCCACGATGCCGTCCGGGGCACCTCGTTGGAGCTGCGCTATCGAGGTTTCCCGTAACGCAGCCCTCAGCGTGGCCTCGTCCAGGCGGCCGAGTTCCCCGCGGCCGAACAACGCCTGGCTCGCGTGTTCGACGGCCTCGGTAGCGCTCTCGCCGTGCACGAGCGTGGTGAGCTCACGCGCCAATCGACGTTGCGCGGCACGTTCGTGCGGTCTAGCCGTCGTGGCCTCGTCCAGATCGGACAACTCATCGCCCGACAGAAAGGTGAACCAACGCAGGTAGCGGATGACGTCGGCATCAGCGGTGTTGACGAAGTACTGGTACCAGGCGTACGGCGTCGTCATTTCCGGGTCCAACCACAGGTTGCCGCCGCCGGTGGACTTGCCGAATTTCGTCCCGTCGGCGGCGGTCACCAATGGAACGGTGAGGGCATGCACCGAAGCGGCCAGCTTCTGGCGCACCAATCGGACGCCGGCGATGATATTGCCCCACTGGTCGGATCCGCCGATCTGCAGCACGCATTGATGACGTTGGTGAAGCTCGACGTAATCGTTGGCCTGCAACAGCATGTAGCTGAACTCCGTGTAGGAGATCCCCTCACCCTCCAGCCGTCGCCGAATGGTGTCCCGATCCAACATCACGTTGACCGAGAAGTGCTTCCCGACGTCGCGCAGCAATTCGATCGCCGACATGGCGCCGGTCCACTCGAGGTTGTTTTCGACGATGGCGCCCGTCGGTGAGCTGTCGAAGTCGACGAAGCGCTCGAGCTGTCCACGGATCCGCCCGGTCCACTCTTGGACGATGTCGGCGGTGTTGAGTGCCCGCTCGCCAGTTTCGCGCGGGTCACCGATCAAGCCAGTAGCGCCGCCGGCAAGAACAACGGGTCGGTGGCCGGCCCGCTGAAAACGCCGCAGCGCCAGCAACGGCACCAGGTGCCCGGCATGCAGACTGGGCGCTGTGGGATCAAATCCCGCGTAAAGCGTGATCGGAGCGCAGGCCGCTTCGCTGGCCAGCGCGTCGAGGTCGGTCGACTGCGCAATCAGCCCACGCCAGCTCAGCTCGTCGAGGATCCCAGCGGATTCAGCGCCCACAGTGATAGATCTTCTCGCACTGACGCAGCGCCTCAGTCACTGGCGCCCGGCGCAGGCGCTCGTGGATTGCGTCGGTAGGCCGAGACCTCGCTTCGCCCCGGTAGCCACAATCGCCACGGTCGGTCGGCAGCTTGGCTGACACCGACCCGAGGGCCGGACGTCGCTTCGACAGCGCCATTGAGTTCCAAACGCACCGGACTGTCGGCGTAAAACAGGTCGATTCCGTTGTCGGCCATGGTGATTCCTGCCGCCGAACACAGGTTCCCCGGTCCTCGGCCGAGCGCGCGGGTGCGCACCGACGCGCCGCGACGGGTCTGGGCGATGTCGAGCCCGGTCTCGATCGCTGCCGCCCTGAGTAGGACGGCAGCCGCAACGCCGTCGGCGCCGCAGACCACGTTTGCGCAGACGTGGATGCCATGGCTGCGGTAGGTGTACAGCCGCCCGGGCGGTCCGAACATCACCGCGCTGCGTCCGGTTGGACCGCGGTACGAGTGCGCCGCGGCGTCTGGCCACGGCCCATCGGGCACCCCGCCGTAGGCCTCTACCTCGACAATCGTGGCGTTGACGCCGCGACCGAAAAGAGTGGCGCCGAGGAGTCGACGCGCCGCTTCGACGGGATCGACCGCAAGTTGGTCAGCGCCCACCCGGCAGATTCTGCCCGCGACCCTTGACAGGCGGCCACCAGGGGTGAATATTCACCCTATGATGACTTCATCACGCGATGAATTAACTTCCGGCGATGAGCATGTGGCGGTTGACGTGAGCCATCTGCGGGTGATCCGCGGCAAACGGCCGGCGTTGCACGACTTCTCGGTACGGATAGGCCGCGGCAGCATCACCGGCTTGCTCGGGCCGTCAGGCTGTGGAAAAACCACCTTGATCCGCAGCGTTGTCGGCACCCAGCTCATCGCGTCGGGCACGGTCCGGGTGCTCGGTCTGCCCGCTGGGTCCTCGGCGCTGCGCCACCGGATCGGATACTTACCGCAGGACCCGACGATCTACAACGACCTGCGGATCGTCGACAACGTTCGGTATTTCGCGTCGCTCTACGGTTTTGACGGCGACGCCGCTGACGCCGCGATTGATCGGGTGGGTCTCAGCGATCACAGCACCGCCTACTGCGGCAACCTTTCCGGAGGTCAGCGCACCAGGGTGTCGCTGGCGTGCGCGTTGGTCTGCCGGCCCGAGTTGCTGGTTCTCGACGAACCGACGGTGGGTCTAGACCCGGTGCTGCGCGTCGACCTGTGGGAGCAGTTCACCGACCTGGCCCGGGGCGGTACCACACTGCTGGTTTCCAGCCATGTGATGGACGAAGCCGACCACTGCGGTGAGTTGTTGCTGATGCGCGACGGTCACCTGGTCGCACACACCACCCCGACCCAACTACGGGAGGACACCGGATGCACGTCACTGGAGGAAGCGTTTCTGTCCATCATCACGCACAACATCAGGCGCCAAGCCGGGTAGGACTTCGGGGGCAGCTAAAACCATATGGCGCCACCACGACTCGGATTCTGCGGCAACTGGCTTCCGACCGCCGCAGTGTCGCGATGATATTGGCGGTGCCGGTCCTGGTCATCACGTTGATGTACTTCATGTTCGAGAACGCGCCGCACCGTCCGGGCACCCCGACACCGTTCACCAACGCGTGCCTGATTCTGCTGGGCCTGTTCCCGCTCTTCGTCATGTTCATCATCACGGCGATAACGATGCAACGCGAACGGGCTTCGGGAACGCTGGAGCGCATCCTGACCACCCCGTTGCGTCGACTCGACCTGCTGATCGCCTACGGAACAGCGTTTTCGATCGCCGCAGCAGCGCAAGCCACTCTGGCGTGCGCCGTGTCGTTCTGGTTACTCGGCTTCGACACCGCGGGCAGCCCGCTCTGGGTGTTCGTTATCGCTATTGTCAACGCGGTGCTCGGTGTCGGCCTCGGATTGCTGTGTAGTGCGTTCGCGCGCACGGAGTTTCAGGCTGTGCAGTTCATCCCGCTGGTGATGGTGCCGCAACTGTTGCTGGCGGGCATCATTGTCCCGCGAGCGCTGATGCCTTCCTGGCTGGAGTGGGTCAGCAACGTGCTTCCGGCCAGCTACGCTCTGGAGGCTCTGCAACAGGTAGGCGCACATACCGAGCTGACAGGTGTCGCGGTGCGCGACATTGTGGTTGTGTTGGGTTTTGCGATCGCGGCACTCTGCCTGGCTGCCGCGACCCTGCGCCGCAGGACAGCCTGACGTGACGGCCACCAACGCCGGACGCAGACGACCCGGCCGGCCGGCCGGAAGCTCCGGCACCCGCGAGCGGATTCTGGCCAATGCCCGAGAACTGTTCGCCCGCAATGGGATCAGCAATACCTCGATACGCGCTGTGGCGGCGGCGGCCGGCGTGGATTCGGCGTTGGTGCATCACTACTTCGGCACCAAGGAACAGCTTTTCGCCGCGGCCGTTCAGATCCCGATCGATCCGATGGACGTCATCGGCCCGTTGCGCGAGGTGCCCGTCGAAGAACTTGGCTACCGAATTCCGTCAATATTGTTGCCGCTGTGGGACTCTGAGATCGGCGCCGGTTTCATCGCCACGCTGCGGTCAATCCTGGCAGGCTCGGAGGTCAACCTGTTCCGGGCGTTCATCCAGGATGTGATCGCGGTCGAAATAGGCCCGCGGGTGGACAATCCGCCCGGCAGCGGCATCATCCGCATTCAGTTCGTCGCGTCGCAGCTGGTGGGCGTCGTCACGGCTCGCTACATCTTGAAGTTGGAGCCGTTCGCGTCGCTTCCCGCTCAACAGATCGCGGACATCATCGCACCGAATCTGCAGCGCTACCTCACTGGGGACTTGCCGGAGGTGCCTGCGCCATGAGGCGTGCATGCTCCTCGTCGCTCACCTCGATCGACTCGTCGACCAGCAACACCGGGATGTTGTCTTCGATACGGTAAGCGCGCCGCAGCCGTGGGTTGTACAGCAGCTTGTCGTTGTCCTTACCGACCAACACGAGCGGGCCTCGGTCGGCCGGACAGACCAGGATGCTCAGTAACGATTCGTCGATCACCATCGCCCCGATGTCATTGCGCGCCGGACAACTCGGCCCGCGCCGGGGCCGTCAACCGCCGGAACTGATTCGATTCGGTGTCGAACAGCCACGCATGCCGGCCCGCCTTGGGAATCCCGGCCGCCCGCAACGCGGTCACCGTGGGGCGATAGGTGGCGCTCAGCTTGAGCTCCGGGACGACATGCACGATGTCGGGCCCCAACCCGAAAGGCATAGCGGCCACTGCTTCCGTGAGGTCCGCGGCGGTGATTGTCGCCCCCGGCCGCGTCGTCACCGCGGTCACCGCGACGTCGTGACCATCCATAGACACCCCATACGTCACTGCGAGGTCGACCGCGGGAATCAGCCCGAGCGCATCGGTGATGGGATCGCAAAATACGACGCCGCGCTCGGTGGCCACCGTCGAGCCGCGCCGGCCGACCAACCAGAAGTCGCCGTCGACGTCGCGGCGGAACAGGTACTCGGTGGAGATCCACGTGTCGGCGGGACCGAAGACACCACGTTTGACCGACGCGCTCGGATCGATCGGTCCGCGCGGCTCTGCGAGCAACACACCGACTTCGTTGGTATCCGGGATGCGGACCAGCCCGCTGTCGCCTTCCAGGATCAGATCGTGCTCGGCGTCATAGGCGCCCAATTCGACCCGCCCGGCTCCGGGCAACGGCCGGCCCTTACTGCCGATCTTGGCGCCGGACACATTGGCCAGCACCGCGTGCCCATCGGTGGTCGCGAAGAATTCGACGACATTCGCGGGCGCAAACACATCGACAATCCGCTGCCATACACCGGTCGGCAGCCCCGAACCGATGAACAGCCGCACCGGATGACCGCCGTGCAGTGCGAACGCCGGGTCGTCGATGACGTCGCGCAGCAGCGCCCACGTGTAGGTCACGACGGTGACGCCGTACTGATGTAGCTCGGCAACGAATCGCTCGGGCCTCAGCCCGCGGGACAGCGCGATGCGGGTACCGCCGACCACCGCACCGCCAAGGCTGACCAGTAGCCCGGACTCGTGGTGCAGGGGCGTGAGGCAGTACACCGTGTCGGTGCGCCCGAGAGCAGCCGCCGAGGCGGTTCCGAAGGCCGACAACGCCCAGCGGTAGTTGGTGATCTGCTTGGCGACGAGTTGCCCGCTGGCGGTGCTGAAGCCGATGAACGCGATGTCCCGCGCGTAACCCGGATTGGGCCGATACCACGCCGGGAGTTCGACGGCGTCCGGGTCGATCTTTTCCATGTCGACGACGCCGGCGTCATCGGCCAGGTGCAGATCGCGGGATTCACCGCCGCCGAGCACCAGGATCTGAACGGGGAGTTGGCGCGCAGTCTCGAGGTTGGTGGGGTCGGTGATGATTTCGCTTACTCCACCGAGTCGGACCTCCGCGGCCAAGTCGGCGTCGGGTTGCAGCAAGACCGCGACGGCACCCAACCGCGAGAGTGCGGCGATGGCGACAAGTGCGCTCGGCCGGGTTTCCATCAACACGCCGACGTGCTCGCCCTGGCGCACCCCGACCGCGATCAAGCCGCGCACCACGTTGTCGATGCGCCGGTTCACCGCCTCGTAGGTGTGAACGCGTCCGTCGAAGAGCAGGAATTCGCCGTTGGGGGCATCGTGCGCCTGTTCGCCGATGATCCGGCCGAGCGAAATACGGGTGTGGTCGTTGATCTGGCCAAGCCGGGCCAGTCGAGGCAGCGTTCGAACGGTTTCGACGGCCAGCGTGCGCATGGACCTGTTCGCGGCGACGACGGCCTCGGCGGCACCGCGAGCGAGGGTCAATGCCACCTCGGACGCCTCCCCCAGGCCGTGCATCATCCGCGAACTGAGCGCGACACCGCGGTCGTCTGGTTCGGTTGGCTGATCCGCCATCGGGAAGATGTCCGTGGGCTTGTCCCCGTGCCCAGAGATCCACGCCACCCAGTCGGCGACAGTCGGCCACGTCTCATGTGCAGCTCTGGATCCGACGACCAACCCGAAATGGCCTGCTCGGATCAGATATTCGTAGACCTCGGCGTTGGGCGCTGCGCGCCGGACACCCCGCACCGCGGCCGGCTGACCGATGTCGTCGACCTCGCCGACGAAAGCCAGCACGGGGCAGGTGATGTCGGTCAGCGTCACCAGTTGACCGTTGATGGCGAAACCGCCGGTCATCATCCGGTTGTGTGCGATGAACTGTTTGAGTAGTTCGGAAATCGCGGGCCCCGACCAGGCGATCCAGCCTTCCGACTCCAGGAACCTGCGCTGGGCTTCCCGCGGCAGCAGCGCCTCGCGATCGTGCAGCTGTCGCAGGAAATCGATCCGGGCTTTGGCGGTCTTGAGTGGATCGAGCATCTGAAACCCGGTGCGCGCCAACCAACTTGGGATATCGAGCCGATTGAAGACATGGTCGGCCATGAAATTGGCAACACCGGGCGCCAGGTTGGGCGGAAGCCCCATCGGCAGAGCCGCCAGAGTGTCTACCGGTGAACCGAAGGTCACAATGCTGGCGATGCTTTTCGAGCGTCGGTAGGCCGCTGCCTGGTAGCAGAACATTCCACCCTGCGAGTAGCCGGCAAGGTGTACGTCTTGACCGGTGATGTCGGTGATCGCGTCGAGCGCCTCGCTCAGCGCGACGATGTGGTCCGCGAGGGTGCGGCGCATCCCGCCCTCGATCTGGTCAGGTGAGCCGAAGTCGATGACCCAGGGATCCAGCCCCGCCGCATGCAGGATGCCGACCGCGCCTTCGTCCCGAGTGACGTCCCACATGCTCGCCGACATCATCATCGGGTGGACCAGCAGCACCGGCGAACCCGCCTGGGGATGTCCGGGTCGGCTGTCCGGCGGGAAATACCGCCGGAGCTTGTACATCGGCACGCTCTCCACGACCTGGGACGGTGACGGAGAGTTGCCCGTTTCCAGACCGCCGAGTCGCAGGACTTCCAGGCCGTTCTGCGCCGTGGCGATCAGACGCTCAACCGGTCGCGTGACCGCGGAAAACTTGAGATCCATGCCGCCGCTCCCTCGAAACGAACACCGTGCTGTGCTGCGCGTGGGCCTGACAGCGTGCACATCATGGCACATCGGAGTTGGTTCGCCGGTTGCTTTGAACACGGTGCCGAGCCGTTCGACCAGCCTAGTCTTTCTGCCTTGCAGACCACCCGGCACGCGTCGGCGGGCTAGGCCGTATCGCCCGCCTCCTCCTCACGCTGCTGCGCAGCGCGCATTGTCGGCGGGCTAGGCCGTATCGCCCGCCTCCTCCTCACGCTGCTGCGCAGCGCGCATTGTCGGCGGGCTAGGGTCGGCACGGTGGCACACCTGCTGGGGGCCGAGGCAGTGCACCTGGAATACCCGACCAAGGTCGTCTTGGAGACGGTAACCGTCGGGGTCAGCGACGGCGACCGCATCGGCATCGTGGGTAGCAACGGCGACGGCAAATCCAGTTTGCTGGGGCTGCTCACGGGTGAGGTGCGCCCGCACCTCGGACGAGTCACGCAGCGCAGCGGACTGCGGGTCGGGGCGCTGAGCCAGGCCGAAACCCTCGACCCGCACAGCACCGTGGGGTGGACGCTGGTCGGTGACCGGCCCGATCACGAGTGGGCCGGTGAGCCTCGCATCCGCGACGTCGTCGGCGGTCTGGTGGCCGACATCGCTTGGGACGCCCCGATCGGAACACTCAGTGGCGGCCAGCGGCGACGAATTCAGCTCGCCACGCTGCTGGTCGGCGACTGGGATGTCATCGCGCTGGACGAGCCGACCAACCACCTCGACATCCAGGGCATCACCTGGCTGGCCGCGCACTTGCGTCAGCGCTGGGCCCGCAACACCGGCGGACTGCTGCTGGTGACCCACGACCGCTGGTTCCTCGACGAGGTGGCGAGCTCGACGTGGGAAGTGCACGACGGAATCGTCGAACCCTTCGAGGGTGGCTACGCCGCGTACGTGCTGCAGCGGCTCGAGCGAGACCGGCAGAACGCGGTCGTCGAGGCCAAACGGCAGAATCTGATGCGCAAGGAGTTGGCCTGGCTGCGCCGCGGCCCGCCGGCCCGTACGTCGAAACCGAAATTCCGCATCGACGCGGCTAACCAGCTGATTGCCGACGTGCCGCCGCTACGCGACACCGTCGAATTGGCCAAACTCGCCACCGCGCGGCTGGGCAAGGATGTCATCGATCTGCTGGACGTGTCCGTCTCGTTCGACGGCCAACCCGTGCTGCGGGATGTCGAATGGCGGATAGGTCCCGGTGAACGCACCGGCATCGTCGGGGCCAACGGGGCAGGCAAGTCGACGCTGCTGGGGCTGATCACCGGCGCGGTCCAACCTGAAAGCGGAAAAGTCAAGCGCGGCAAGACGGTTAGGTTGGGAATGCTCGACCAGAGCGGTGCTGAGTTGGCGCCGTTGACGGGCGAGCGGGTCGCTGACGTCCTCGGTCGGCTGCGCAGCGACTACGAAGTCGACGGCCGCGAGGTCACGCCGGCCCAGCTGTTGGAACGGCTCGGGTTCGCAGGTGGCCAGTTATCGGCGCGCGTCGGAGAGTTGTCCGGCGGGCAACGCCGCCGATTGCAGATCATGCTCACGCTGCTGGCCGAACCCA
The DNA here is from genome assembly GCA_963760095.1 of uncultured Actinomycetota bacterium. Taxonomy (GTDB): domain Bacteria; phylum Actinomycetota; class Actinomycetes; order Mycobacteriales; family Mycobacteriaceae; genus Mycobacterium. The sequence goes on from CAVXBT010000003.1 coordinate 66,943, forward strand.
ACGTGCTGCTCCTTGACGAACCGACCAATGACGTCGACACCGACATGTTGGCGGCCACCGAAGACCTGCTCGATTCCTGGCCCGGCACGTTGATCGTCGTATCGCATGACCGCTACTTGTTGGAGCGGGTTACCGACCAGCAGTACGCGATCCTGGACAGCCGGCTGCGACACCTGCCCGGCGGCATCGACGAGTATCTGCGGCTGGCGGCGGAAGCGACCACCGAGCGCGCTGCCCCGGCAGCCGCCAGACCACCCGATTCTGCGGAGATGACGGGTGCCGAACTGCGCGCCGCCCAGAAGGAGATCGGCGCGATCGACCGCAGGCTGGCGCGGCTGGCCGACCAGATCGCGGCCAAACATCGCGAACTCGCCGAGCACGACCAATCCGACCACGTCGGAATTACCCGTGTCACCAAGCAATTCCGCGACCTTGAAGATGCCGTTGCCGAGCTGGAGAGTAGGTGGCTGGAGGTTTCTGAAAATCTCGAGTGAGCTTGGAAATCGATCGCCCCGTAAATGATTAAAAAGATTGAACTATCCGTGCGTCCAAGGGAATTACTTCTGCGTCCCGCTGCCCGCCGGCGAGATTCCCTACATCACGCCGAGTCCGTTGCCGGAGATCAGCAGCTGACCGGCGAACTCGTCTAGCGGGTCAGCTGTTCGCGGAGCTGCTCGGCGGTGGCACGGACTGAGTCAAGTTGCAGGGCAACCTGGCTGGGCGCGGTGCCGCCGCGCGCGTCGCGTGACGACACTGATCCCTCGATGGTGAGCACTTCTCGAACCCGGGGAGTCAGAGCGCTGCTGACGGCAGTCAGCTGGTCGTCGGTCAGCTCCTCGAGCCCGACGCCGAGCTTTTCGGCGACCCGCACGGCCGCGCCTGCGGCCTCATGGGCGTCGCGGAACGGAACACCCTCGCGCACAAGCCACTCGGCGATATCAGTGGCAAGGGTGTAGCCGGCGGGGGCCAGCGCCGCCATCCGCTTGACATTGAACGTCAGGCTGCTCACCAGTCCGGCCATCGCGGGCAGCAGCAGCTCCAGCTGCGCGACCGAGTCGAACACCGGCTCTTTGTCCTCCTGCAAGTCGCGGTTGTAGGCCAGCGGCTGCGCCTTCAGCGTCGCCAGCAGCCCGGCCAGGTTTCCGATCAACCGACCGGACTTGCCGCGAGCGAGCTCGGCGATGTCGGGGTTCTTCTTCTGCGGCATGATCGAGCTGCCGGTCGACCACGAATCGTGCAGGGTGACGTAGCCGAATTCGGTTGAGCTCCAGATGATGATGTCCTCGGCAAGCCGCGACAGGTCGACGCCGATCATCGCGAAAACGAACGCCGCCTCCGCGGCGAAATCCCGTGACGCAGTTGCGTCGACAGAGTTGTCGGCGGCTGCTGAGAAGCCCAGCTGTTCGGCGATCGCGTCCGGATCCAGCCCCAGCGACGAGCCGGCCAGTGCCCCAGAACCGTAGGGCGACAACGCGGTGCGCCCATCGAGGTCAATGATCCGGTCGACGTCGCGCAGCAGCGGGTGGGCATGCGCGAGTAGATGATGGGCCAGCAGGATCGGCTGAGCCGACTGCAAGTGCGTCTTGCCCGGCATGATGGCACTCGGGTGAGCGGCAGCCTGGCCGACCAGTGCCCCGACCAGATCCAACGCGCCCGCGGCCACTCGCCGAACCGCGTCCCGCAGCCACATCCGAAACAGCGTGGCCACCTGGTCATTTCGCGAACGGCCGGCCCGCAGTCGACCACCCAGGTCAGGCCCGACCCGGTCGATCAGCCCGCGCTCCAACGCGGCGTGCACGTCCTCGTCGATGACCAGCGGCCCGAAACTCCCGTCGGCGAGCCCCTCGGCCAGGCTGTCCAGACCGGCCAGCAGTCCGTCACGCTGATCTTCGGTGAGCAATCCGGCGCTGAAAAGCACCCGAGCATGCGCCTTGGACGCGGTGACGTCATACGGCGCCAGCACCCAGTCGAAGTGGGTGGACCTGCTGAGCGCGGCCAGCGCATCGGACGGGCCGTCGGCGAACCGCCCGCCCCACAGCGACCCTTCGTTGGTGCTCACGTTTCGTCGGTCGTCAGGTCCCGGCGGGCGGCCAGCTTGGACGACAGCCCGTGCACGTAGACGAAGCCTTTCGACATCGACTGGTCGAACGTGTCGCCTTCATCGTAGGTGGCCAGATTGAAGTCGTAGAGCGACTCGGCGCTGCGCCGTCCGTTCACCGCGATGTGGCCGCCGTGCAACACCATTCGGATTTCGCCGGATACGTGCTCCTGTGTCTTGGCGACGAAGCTCTCCAGCGCAACCTTGAGCGGGGAATACCACAGGCCGTCGTAGACCAGTTCGGCCCAGCGCTGATCGGTGTGGCGCTTGAACCGAGCCAGTTCACGTTCTAGCGTGACGTGTTCGAGCTCGGCGTGCGCGGTGATGAGCACCATCGCCCCGGGGGCTTCGTAGATCTCGCGGCTCTTGATGCCCACCAGCCGGTCTTCGACGACGTCGAGACGCCCGACGCCCTGCGCGCCGGCCCGGCGGTTGAGTTGCTCGATGGCCTGCAGTACCGACACCGGGTTGCCGTCAATCGACACCGGAACGCCCTTGTCGAAGCCGACGATCACCTCATCGGGGGTGTTCCAGTTGACGGTGGGGTCTTCGGTGTAGTCGTAGACGTCCTTGGTGGGCGCATTCCACAGGTGTTCCAGGAAGCCGGTTTCCACGGCGCGGCCCCACACGTTCTGGTCGATCGAGAACGGTGAGCGCTTGGTGACGTTGATCGGGATGGCGTTCTCTTCGGCAAAGGCGATGGCCTTCTCCCGCGTCCACGCGTAGTCGCGCACCGGCGCCAGCACCTCCAGATCCGGTGCCAGCGAGGCGAATCCGACCTCGAAGCGGACTTGGTCGTTGCCCTTGCCGGTGCAGCCGTGCGCGACGATGCCGCCGCCGTGCTCGCGGGCCGCCGCGACCAGGTGCTTGACGATCAAGGGCCGGCTGATCGCCGACACCAGCGGGTATCGGTCCATGTAGAGCGCGTTGTTGACGATGGTGGGCAGGCAGTAGCCCTCGGCGAATTCGTCACGAGCGTCGACGACGACCGCTTCGACCGCGCCGCAGTCCAGCGCCCGCTGGCGAATGACCTCCATGTCCTCGCCGCCCTGGCCTAGGTCGATCGCGACCGCGACGACTTCCCGGCCGGTCTCCTTGCCGATCCAGCTGATCGCCACCGAGGTGTCCAAACCGCCGGAATACGCCAAGATGACGCGCTCGGACATGAACTGATCTCCTTCGGTTGTGCGGTTGGTTGTGCGGTTGGTTGTGCGGTTAGGTGAGGTCTTGAATCAGGCTTGCGAGTTCTGCGCCGGTCATCGGCTCGCGGGCCGCCACGAAGATGGTGTCATCCCCGGCGATGGTGCCGACGACGTACGGCAGTGCTGCCCGGTCGATAGCGCTGGCCAGGTAGTCGGCCGCGCCGGGCGGGGTGCGCAGCACAGCGAGGTTTCCGCTGGCGTCGGTCGACACCAGCACTTCGCTCAGCAGCCTCGACAGCCGGGCGGTACCACCGGACACCCCTCGCAGCGGGCTGCCGTCCTCGGGCACGACGTAGACGCCGACACCACCGTCGGCGCCGCGTAACTTCACTGCGCCGAGCTCCTCGAGGTCTCGCGAAAGCGTGGCTTGGGTGACCTCGACGCCGTCGACGGACAGCAGCGCGGCCAGCTCGCTCTGGCTGCGGACCTCAGCTGACGACAGGATCGCCACGATGCGGGCCTGTCGTCCGGCGCGGGTGATGTCGGGCGTGGTCTTCGAGCCGCTGTGGGTCACTGCGCCGCTCCTCCTCATCGCTTCGCTCTGCATCGTCGGCGGCGCGGCGTCATGTGGAGCGCTCCAGCAGCCATACCAACAGCGCCTTCTGCGCGTGCAGCCGGTTCTCGGCCTCGTCCCACACCGCGCTGTGCGGGCCGTCGATCACCTCGTCGGTGATCTCGTGCCCGCGGTGAGCCGGAAGGCAATGCAGCACAACGGCTTCCGAGTCAGCCAGGGCCAGCAGATCGGCGTTGAGCTGAAACGGCCGGAACGGTCGGACACGATCCAGCCCGTCGTCCTCCTGTCCCATCGACGTCCAGGTGTCGGTTGCCAGCACGTCGGCGCCCGAGGCGGCAGCGGCGGGGTCTGAGGTGATCGTCACCGATGCTCCGGTGTCCGCGGCGCGCCGCTCAGCGGCGCCGACGAACGAGGGATCTGGCGCAAATCCGTCGGGTGCCGCGATCGTCACGTGAATGCCGGCGGTGACGCCGCCGAGCATCAACGAATGGGCCATGTTGTTGGCGCCGTCACCGAAGTAGGACATTCGTAAACCGCGCAGCGATCCGGTGCGTTCGGCGATGGTCTGCAGATCGGCAAGCACCTGACAGGGGTGGAATTCATCGGAGAGCGCATTGACGATCGGCACGGTCGCCGTGGCGGCCATCGCGCTCAATCGCTGCTGTCCGTATGTCCGCCACACGATCGCATCGACGTAACGTGACAACACCCGTGCGGTATCACCCAGGGTTTCCTCCCGGCCCAGCTGGGTGTTGCGGCCGTCGACGACGACCGCATGCCCGCCAAGTTGGGCGATACCCACTTCGAACGAAAACCGGGTTCGGGTCGAGTTCTTATCGAAGATGACCGCGACACCGCGCGGCCCGTCGAGGGGACGGCGGCTCAGCGGATCCTTTTTCACTTCGGCGGCCAGCGCAAGCACCTCGGCCTGTTCGTCGGGCGTCAGGTCGTCGTCGCGCAGGAAGTGTCGGGTCATTGGCCCCCCTCGACGGTGTCCAAGATGCCCGTCAATGCGGTGACGAAGGTGTCGAGCTGATGCTCGGTGATGATCAGCGGCGGCGCTAACCGGATGACGTCGGGTGCGGCGGCGTTGACCAGGAATCCGGCGGCCCGGGCGGCGGCCTCGACCTCCTTCGCTGCGGGAGCAGTGAGTACCACCCCGCACAACAGGCCACGACCGCGGACATGGCTGATCCACGGGTGATGAAGCGATTCGATGCTCTGGCGCAACGTGTTTCCGAGGACTCCGGCCCGTCGTATCAAGTCGTCGTCGGCCAATGTCCGCAGCACCGCCAAAGCCGCCGCCGCACAGATCGGGTTGCCGCCGAAGGTGCTGCCATGCAGACCGGGGGTGAGCAGCGTGGCGGCCGGACCGACCGCCAGGCATGCGCCGATCGGCAGCCCCCCGCCGAGTCCTTTGGCCAGCGTCACGACGTCGGGGGTGATGCTGTCATGCTGGTGAGCGAAAAACGTTCCGGTACGCCCCATTCCGGTCTGCACTTCGTCGAGAACCAGCAGTGCACCGTGACGCGCGGTGATGTCGCGCGCGGCCGCGAGATAGCCGTCGGGTGGCACGACGACGCCGCTCTCCCCCATGATCGGCTCCAGGAACACCGCGGCGGTGTCGTCACCAACCGCATTGGCCAGGGCGTCAGCGTCGCCGTACGGCACGTGGGTGACGTCGCCGGGCAGCGGCGCAAACGGCGCCTGCTTGGTCGGTTGGCCGGTCAGAGCCAACGAACCCATCGTCCGGCCGTGGAAACCTTCTTGCGCGGCAACCAGTTTCGTGCGGCCGGTGAGACGGGACAGTTTGAAGGCCAACTCATTGGCCTCGGTGCCGGAGTTGCAGAAGAAGACCCGCGTCTCCGCATCGGCGCCGAGCAGTGCGACCAACGCCTCGGCCAGCGCGATGCCGGGTTCGGCGGCAAACAGGTTGGAGGTGTGTCCCAGCGTCGACATCTGTCGTGTGACGGCGTCGAGCACGGCGGGGTGCCGATGCCCCAACACGTTGACGGCTATCCCGCCGAGCAGGTCCAGGTAGGACTTCCCGTCCACGTCGGTGACCACGGCGCCGTCCCCGCTGGCCAGGGCCACTGGCGGGACACCGTAGTTGTTCATCATCACCGCCGACCAGCGCTGCTGCATGGTGTGAGTGTGGGTGTGGGTCATGCGCTTACCACCTTCGTGCCGCTGCCCTGGTCGGTGAGCAGCTCGACCAGCACACAATGCTCGACGCGGCCGTCGATGACGTGTGCGCTGGGCACGCCGGCGCGCACCGCGTGCAGGCAGGCCTCGACCTTCGGGATCATGCCGGTCTCCAGCGTCGGCAACAGTTGCGCCAAAGTGCCGGTGTCGATTTCGCTGGCCAGTGAATCCCGGTCCGGCCAGCGGGTGTAGAGGCCTTCGACGTCGGTGAGCATCAACAGCTTCTCGGCTCCCAGCGCTTCGGCCAACGCGCCCGCGGCGGTGTCGGCGTTGATGTTATGGACCACGCCGTCAATGTCGGGGGCCAGCGTCGACACAACCGGAATCCGGTTGGCGGCAATCAAATCCAGCACGACCGCGGGGTTCACCCGGGCAATGTTGCCCACCAGACCGACGTCGGTGTCGACGCCGTCGACGCTGACTCTGCGGCGCACCGCTGTGAACAGATTTGCGTCTTCGCCGGTTACACCGACCGCGTACGGACCGTGGGCGTTGATCAGATTGACCAGCTCACGGCCGACCTGCCCGAACAACACCATCCGCGCCACGTCGAGCACCTCGGGGGTGGTGACTCGAAATCCACCCTTGAAGTCGCCGGCGATGCCCAATCGCTTGAGCATGGCGCTGATCTGCGGGCCCCCGCCGTGCACCACGACCGGATGAATCCCGCAGTTGCGCAGAAACGCCATATCGGCGGCGAACTCACGCCGCAGCGTGTCGTTGGTCATCGCGTTGCCGCCGTACTTGACGACCACGATCTTGCCGTGCAACCGGGTCAGCCATGGCAAGGCCTCAGCGAGAACCTGGGCCTTGACCTGAATAGGCAGCGCGGCGGTCATGAGCTGTACGCCGAATTCTCTTCGACGTAAGCGTGCGACAGGTCGGTGGTCCGGATGGCGGCGTACGCGGTTCCGACCCCCAAGTCGACGACCACGTCGATGTCGGCGACCGACAGATCCACCTCGCGCGCCCCCGGCGCGCCGACGCCGTCGACGAAGACGGCTGAACCGTTGAACGACACGGTGATCCGGTCGGGGTCGAGTTGTACCGGTGCCATGCCGACGGCGGCGAGCACCCGGCCCCAGTTAGGGTCGGAGCCGAACAGAGCGGTCTTCACCAGGCTGTCCCGCGCGATCACCCGGGCCGCGACGACGGCGTCGTCTTCGGTGACGGCGCCGGTCACGGTGATGGTGATGCGCTTGGTGACGCCTTCGGCGTCGGCCTGCAGTTGAACGCACAGGTCGTCGCAGACCCGCAGCACCGCATCGTCGAGCTCCGCTTGGCTGGGTGCGATTTCGCTTGCGCCCGAGGCCAACAGCAGCACAGTGTCGTTCGTCGAGCAGCTGCCGTCGACGTCCAGCCGGTCGAAGGTCCGCGCGGCGGCGCGGCGCAGCGCCTGCTCGAGCGCGGTCGCGTCGGCGACGGCGTCGGTGGTCAGCACGCACAGCATGGTGGCCAGCGACGGCGCCAGCATCCCCGCGCCCTTGACCATTCCGCCGATGGTCCAGTTCTCCCGGTGATGCAGCGCAACCTGTTTGGGCACGGTGTCCGTGGTCATGATCGCCCGTGCGGCCTCGTCACCGCCAGTGAGTCCGCCGGCCATCTCGTGCACGACTTGACCGATACCGGCGATCACTTTGTCCATCGGCAGCCGGTCGCCGATCAATCCGGTTGAGCAGACGGCGACTTCGATCGCACCGGTCTCGGTGCCCCAGTCCGACAACGCGGCGGCGACCGCTTCGGCGGTGGCGTGGGTGTCCTGAAAGCCGGCTGGCCCGGTGCAGGCGTTGGCACCCCCGGAGTTGAGGATCACCGCACGCAGCCGGCCGGTGGTCAGGGCCTGGCGGGTCCACAGCACGGGTGCGGCTTTGACCTTGTTGCGGGTGAATACTCCAGCGGCCGCGTGATCGGGGCCCTCGTTGAACACCAGCGCCAAGTCCAATGCGCCCGAAGCTTTGATGCCGGCCGCGATTCCGGCGGCGCGGAAACCGGCCGCTGCAGTCACGCCTTGTGCGCGCACCAGCGGTGCGACGTTGGCAAGATCGGTCACGGCGCCAACCCGACCACCGAAAGGCCTTCGGATTCGGGCCAAGCCAGCGCCAAATTCATCGACTGGATGGCCGCGCCGCCGGTGCCCTTGACCAGGTTGTCGATCGCCGCGATGGCGACGAACGTGGCGGCGTCCTCGTCCACCGCGACCGCGATGTGCGCGGCGTTGCTGCCGATGACCGCACCGGTGCGCGGCAACTGCCCTTCGGGCAGCAGATGAACGAAAGGCTCAGCGTGGTAAGCCTTTTCGTAGGCGGCTCGCAGCTGAGACAGTGGCGACCGGGTCCGCGCGGTACAGGTGGCCAGGATGCCGCGTGAGGTCGGGATGAGCACCGGCGTGAAGGACACGGTGACATCCCGATCGGTGACCTGTTTGAGCCCCTGAATGATTTCGGGCGTGTGCCGGTGCACGCCGGCGATGTTGTAGGCCCGCGCCGAACCGATGACCTCCGAACCGAGCAGGTCGGTTGTCGCGGTGCGGCCGGCGCCGGAGGTGCCGCTGACGGCGACGACGGTGACGGCGGGATCGACGAGATCTGCGGCGACCGCGGGAAACAGCGCCAGCAACGCCGCGGTCGGATAGCAGCCCGGTACGGCGATGCGCCGGGCATCGCGCAGCACCTCGCGACCGCCGGGCAACTCCGGCAGCCCGTATGGCCAGTTGCCGGCGTGCGCAGAACCGTAGAAACGCTCCCATGCGCCCGCATCGACGAGACGGAAATCCGCCCCACAGTCGACCACCAGCGTCTGCGGGCTGAGTTGTTCCGCCAGGTCCGCCGAGTGCCCGTGTGGGAGTGCGAGGAACACCACGTCGTGGTCGGCCAGTACGTCGATCTCGGTGGGCTCGAGTACTCGCTGAGCCAACGGAACGAGGTGTGGATGGTGGTCGGCGAGCGCGCTGCCGGCGCTGGCGGCTGCGGTCACCGCGCCGATCGTCAGCCGTCCGTCGTGGTATGCCGGGTGCCCGAGCAGCAGTCGCAGGATCTCGCCGCCCGCGTAGCCGCTGGCACCGGCCACCGCCACCCGTATCGCCTGGGTCATGACCCCCATCGTTGCATGACTATGCACGCTGATGCAAACTCATTCTCCGTCGGGTGAGCAGACGCACAAGCGCCCCGACACGCCGAACAGCAGGCACCTTTACGTCTACTCACCATCAGGTGCGTAGCACCGCGCCGGCCCGTTCGCCCGCACAGCGCACCGCGGCATCTCGAGCGGCACTGGCCTCGTCTTCGGTGAGGGTGCGATCTGCCGCGCGGAACCGCAGTGCGAACGTCAGAGACTTGCGACCCTCGCCTAGTTGCGGGCCCGTGTACACGTCGAACAGCCGGACATCCTCCAGCAGCTCCCCCGCCCCAGCACGAACGGCGTCCTCCACCGTCTGCGCCGCGACATCGGCGTCCACCACCAGGCTGACGTCCTGGAACACCGCCGGAAACGGAGATACCCGAGGTGCGGGCAACACATCGACAATCGGCAAGGCGTCGAGGTTCAACTCGACCGCGCAGGTGCCCTTGGGCAGGCCGGTACGTTCGATCACCGCGGGGTGCAGTTGCCCGGCATGCCCGACGACCGTGTCGCCGACGAGCACTTCCGCGCACCGGCCCGGATGCCACGGCAGGTACTGGGCGGCCCGCAACGCCACCTCAATTCCGCTGGCCCTGGCGATGATCCGGATCGCCTCGAACGCATCGGCAGCGTCCGCGCGCCGACCCTCGCCCCAGGGGCCGCGCGGCTCCCTTAGCCCGGTCAACACCGCGGCGACGTGCTGAGGTTGCTGCGGCAGCGACGCATCGAGCAGCGCGATCTCCTCGACAGTGGGACGCCGGTCCACCGGGATCAACCCCACGCTCTTCGTGTGCGCGGTCGGCTGCACCACCTGCGCGATCGCGAACAGCGCCACGTCGATGATGCCACGAGACACGTTGCGCGCCAACGCTTCCAACAACCCAGGCAGCAGCGTGGTAGCCAAGTCCGGCCGATCGGCCTCCAACGGGTTGAGCACCTGCGTGGTGCGGCGCCGGATGTCGTCGGCGGGCAGCCCCCAGGCATCGAAGACGCCCGCGAGCAGGAACGGCGTCGGCAGCACCTCGACGTAACCCGACAGCGCCAGCGACTTACCGATCGCCCGGCGGCGACGCTGGCTGGCCGACAATCCCCGGCCGGCCGGCGCCGATGGCAGCACCGACGGGATGAGTTCCAGGCCCTCCAGTCGCAGCACTTCTTCGACCAGGTCAGCCGGTTGCAGCAGGTCGGGCCGCCAGCTCGGCGGCGTCACGGTCAGGCTGTCGCCGGCATCGGTGACAGCAGCGCCGATCTGAGTCAGCCGTCGGACCGTCGTGCCGTCCGGGTAGCTCACCCCGGCGGTGCGGTCCGGCAGGTCGGTCGCGATCTCGATCGGCGACCCAGCCCAATCGGCGACCGAGTTGCCGACTGGCGGGTCGCCCCGCCAATCGGTCAGCTTCGGCGACACCTGCCCCCCGGCGATGCCGGCCAGCAACGTGGCGCAGCGGTCCAGCGCCGCCACCGAGATGGCCGGGTCGACCTCGCGCTCGTAGCGTCGCGCGGCCTCACTGGGCAGGCGCAGCCGTCGCGCGGTGCGCGACACCGCCGCAGGATCCCATACCGCGGCCTCCAGCAGCACGTCAGTGGAGTCGTCGCGCATCTCGGTGCTGCCCGACCCCATCACCCCACCGATCGCCGCGGTCGCGACGTCGTCGACGATCAGGACGTCGGCCGGGTTGAGCCGCCGCTCGATGTCATCGAGCGTCACGACGGTCTCGCCGGGACGGGCGAACCGCACGTCGAAGCCGCCGGTGATCCGGTTGAGGTCGTGGGCGTGCATCGGATGACCCAATTCCAGCATCACGTAGTTCGTCACGTCGACGGCAGGCGAAATCGCCCGGATGCCGCTGAGCAACAGCCGGCGCTGCAACCACCACGGCGACACCGCAGCCGGGTCGATGCCGGTCACGGGGCGCAACGCAAACCGGCGCACACCGGTTTCGGGGTGCACCGTCAACGGCCAGGCATCGGACTCGCGGGGCAACGCGGGCACCACATCGCTGGAGGCCGGATCGACGAAGTCGAGGTCGTAGGCGCAGGCGACCTCTCGGGCCAAACCGCGCACCGACATGCAGTAGCCGCGGTCCGGGGTGATAGCCAGATTGAAGATCACATCGTCCAGACCGAGCACCTCGACGCCGCCTGCGCCGGGCTCGGCCGTCCCCTGCGGCAGCACCAGGATGCCGGAATGGTCGGCGGCCAAACCGAGTTCGGCGACCGAGCAGATCATCCCGTCGGAGGTGCGGCCGTAGGTCTTGCGTGCGGCGATGTTGAACCCGCCAGGCAGCGTGGTGCCTGGCAACGCCACTACCACCAGGTCGCCCACGGCAAAATTTGTTGCCCCACATACGATTTCGCGCGGAGCGTCTTCGCCGACGTCGACAGTGCAGGCGCGAATGGGTTTCTTGAAGTCGGTGAGCTCCTCGATCGTGGCGACGCGTCCCACCGTCAGCGGACCATCGACCGGGCCGAGCGTGACGACCTCTTCGACCTCGTGACCGATGCGCACCAGCGCTTGCTCCAGATCGGCGGGCTTCACGTCCCAACCGGGAGCGCCGGCGCTGACGACCTCACGCAGCCAGCTGTAGGGAACGCGCATCAGGCGCCCACCCCGAACGGCAACGAGAATCGGACATCGCCCTCGACCATGTCGCGCATGTCCGGGATGCCGTTGCGGAACTGCAGAGTGCGTTCCAGTCCCATGCCGAACGCGAACCCCGAATACTCGTGCGGGTCAATGCCCGCGGCACGCAACACATTCGGGTTGACCATCCCGCAGCCGCCCCACTCGACCCAGCCGGCGCCGCCCTTCTTGTTCTCGAACCACACATCGACTTCGGCCGACGGCTCGGTGAACGGGAAGAAGTGCGGGCGAATCCTGGTGCGTGAATGCGATCCGAACTCGGCACGCGCGAAGGCGTCGAGGGTGCCACGCAGATGGGCCATCGACAGACCGCGATCCACCGCCAGCCCCTCGACCTGGTGGAAGACCGGCGTGTGGGTGGCATCAAGTTCGTCGGTCCGGAATGTGCGGCCGATCGAGATGATGTAGACCGGCAACTCGCGGGCCAGCAGGGTACGCACCTGCACCGGCGACGTGTGGGTGCGCAACAGCTGCCGGGAGCCGTCCGGCGCGATATAGAAGGTATCCTGCTCGCTGCGCGCCGGGTGATCGGCGGGGAAGTTCAGCGCATCGAAGTTGAATTGTTCGGATTCGACTTCGGGACCCTCGGCCAGTTCCCACCCCATCGCGATGAAAGTGTCGGCGATGTGCTCGCCGAGGATCGTGATCGGATGGCGCGCACCGGTGGGCTGCCGCGTCGACGGCAGAGTCACGTCGATGCGCTCGCCGATCAGCACCGCGGCATCTCGCTCGGCGCGCAACGCCGCCAGACGGTCGTCGTAGCTCTTCTGGACTTCACCCCGGGTGCTGTTCACCCGCCGGCCGGCATCGGCGCGGTCGGCCTTAGGCAGGGTGGCCAGCGCCTGGCGCGCCAGCGCCACCGGCGAGCGGTCACCGAGATGCTCGGTCTTGGCACGAGCCAGCGCGTCCAGATCGGTCGCGGCCGCGAAAGCCTCCCGGGCGGCGTTGACGGATGCGGTCAACGCCTCCAGCGACAGGTCGACGGGTTGGTCACCCACGCGGCGACACTCTCCTTAACGGTGCGGGAATTTCTGGCAGGTTCGCGACACCGCGTGCCGCGCAAGAGCCGATCATATGTGGTCACACCGCTGACACTCAGAAGCCGTCAGCCTCTTTTCCCGCACGCCGTGCGCGCGCCGGGCGTCCCAACGCCTGCGCTTGAGTATTTTCGTGGGGTGGCGACGCCCCATGCTCCCGATCACGTGCCGGCGCAGTACCTGTTGTCGCCGCGCGCGCCGGGCCCGCGCACACTCATCGACATCCTGTACGACACCGCTGCGCGCTACCCGGAGGCCGCGGCGATCGACGACGGCACTGTCCAACTCACCTACAGCGAGCTGATCACCGACATCGAGGCCAGCGTCGCCTGGCTGGCCGCCCGGGGCATCGGTCGCGGCGACCGGATCGGCATCCGGATGCCGTCGGGCAGCTTTGCGCTGTACGAGGCGATCTTGGCGACGCTGGCCACTGGTGCGGCCTACGTGCCCGTCGACGCCGACGACCCCGACGAACGCGCCGCATTGGTGTTCGGCGAAGCCAACGTCGTCGCGGTCGTCACCGAGGCCGGCATGGCACGTGGCCCGGGCTCGTCGCGCGGCTGGCGGGCCGGAGCGCCGCTACCCCGAGACGACGCCTGGATCATCTTCACGTCCGGGTCGACCGGCACGCCGAAAGGCGTCGCCGTCACCCACCGCAACGCTGCGGCGTTCGTCGACGCAGAGGCGCAGATGTTCTTGCAGGACAACCCGATTGGGCCAGGCGACCGGGTGCTGGCGGGGCTGTCGGTGGCGTTCGACGCGTCGTGCGAAGAGATGTGGCTGGCGTGGCGGCACGGCGCATGCCTGGTCCCTGCGCCGCGGTCGCTGGTGCGCAGCGGAATGGACCTCGGTCCATGGCTGATCACCCGCGACGTGACCGTGGTGTCAACGGTGCCGACGCTGGCCGCGCTCTGGCCTGCCGAGGCGCTCGAAGCGGTGCGACTGTTGATCTTCGGCGGCGAGGCCTGTCCTCCGGAACTGGCCACGCGCCTGGCCGTCGAGGGCCGGGAGGTGTGGAACACCTACGGCCCCACCGAGGCCACCGTGGTCGCATGCGCGGCCCGCCTCGACGCCGCCGGCCCGGTGCGCATCGGCCTGCCGCTGCCGGGCTGGGACCTGGCCGTCGTCAACGCCGATGGCTACCCGGTGAGTCACGGCTCCATGGGTGAACTGGTGATCGGCGGAGTAGGCCTGGCCCGCTACCTCGACCAGGACAAAGACGCCGAGAAATACGCGCCGATGCCGACGCTGGGCTGGCGGCGCGCCTACCGCAGTGGCGACCTGGTGCGGCTGGAAAACGACGGCCTGATCTTCTGCGGTCGCGCCGATGACCAGGTCAAGGTCGGTGGCCGCCGCATCGAGCTGGGCGAGGTCGACACCGCGCTGGTTCACCTTCCGGGAGTCAGCGGCGGGGCGTCGGCGATACGCCGGACCGCTGCCGGCACGCCGGTGCTGGTGGGCTACATCGTCAGCGCCGACCCGGAATTCGACATGGCTGCCGCACGCACCCGCCTCGGTGAGCGCCTTCCCGCCGCGCTGGTGCCGCGCCTTGTGCGGGTCGATGAGCTGCCCACCCGCACGTCCGGCAAGGTCGACCGCGACGCGCTGCCCTGGCCGCCGCCCGGCGGCGCCGAAGACGAGCGAACGCCTCCCCTCAGCGGCACGACCGGCTGGGTGGCCGGACGGTGGCGGGATCTCCTCGGCACCGCCGTCGTGGGTCCAGAGGCCGACTTCTTCGCGCTCGGCGGCGGCTCGCTGGCCGCAGCGCAGCTTGTCGCCGCCCTACGAGACCGGTATCCGCAGGTCACCGTTGCCGACTTGTACGACCATCCACGACTCGGGTCGCTCGCCGGTTTCCTCGACGAACTCGACCCGGCGCCGGCGGTCATCGAGCGGGTGGTGCAACCTACCCCGCGGCTGGCGCAGCTCGCACAGATCGCGCTGTCGGTGCCGCTGGCAACCCTGGCGGCGCTGCAGTGGGTGACGTGGTTGGCGCTGGGCAACGATGTCGCCCGCGCCCTGCATCTGGTGCCGTGGACCTTCGCGGTGAACTGGTGGGTGGTTGCCGCGGCGTTCATCGTGTTCGTCACGCCGGTCGGCCGGATGGCCATCGCGGTGCTCGCCGCGCGGACGCTGCTGTCGAACGTGCGGCCGGGCACCTACCGCCGCGGCGGGTGGGTGCACCTACGAGTGTGGCTGGCCGAGCGGCTCGCCGAGGCCAGCGGCGCTCACAACCTGGCCGGGGCGCCCTGGCTGGTGTACTACGCGCGCGCACTGGGCGCAGACATCGGCAAGGGTGTCGACCTGCACTCGACGCCGCCGGTCACCGGGCTGCTGACGCTCGGGCACCGCAGCGCGGTCGAACCCGAAGTGGATTTGTGCGGGCACTGGATCGACGGCGACGCGTTCCACCTCGGCGCGATCACGATCGGCAACGACGCGACGATCGGGGCGCGCACGACACTGCTGCCCGGCGCCGTCGTCGGCAAGAACGCCGACGTCGCGCCCGGCTCGGGGGTCGTCGGGAAGGTCAAGAGCCGTCAGTACTGGAAGGGCTCGCCGGCGGAGAAGTCCGGCCGGGTGAAGCACCCATGGCCGGACGAACGGCCGGCCCGCAGACCCCATTGGGTCGCGGTGTACGCGCTGACGTCGGTGCTGCTGGCCGGGTTGCCGCTGATCGGTCTGGCGACGGGGCTTGCGCTGATCGGAGTGAGTGTCCAGCACACCCGCCGGTTGTCGCAGGCAATAGTGCCCGCGCTGCTGTGGACGCCGGCCGCGACGGCGGCTGCGCTGGCGGTGTACGCGCTGATCACGGTCGTGGCGGTGCGGATGCTCTCGATCGGACTGCGGGAGGGCTACCACCCGGTGCGCAGCCGCAGCGGTTGGCAGCTGTGGGCGACCGAGCGGCTAATGGATGGTGCGCGCAATTACCTGTTCCCGCTGTATGCAAGCCTGCTGACACCGGCCTGGCTGCGGCTGCTCGGCGCCAAGGTCGGCCGCGGCACCGAGATCTCCACGGTGTTGCTGACCCCCAAGTTCGCCGTGATCGAGGATGGCGCGTTCCTGGCCGACGACACCATGGTCGCGTCCTACGAGCTGGGCGGCGGCTGGATCTACGTGGCCACCACCACGGTCGGCAGACGCGCGTTTCTCGGCAACTCGGGCATCACCCAGCCGGGCCGCCGCGTGCCCGACGACGGACTGGTGGCAGTGCTGTCGGCGGCGCCGCCCAAATCAAAACGCGGCTCGTCCTGGCTGGGCAGCCCGCCCATGCGGCTGCGCAGGCATCCCGCTGAGGCCGACGCGGCCCGCACCTACGAACCGCCGTGGCGGTTGAAGGCGATGCGGGCGTCCGTCGAGTCTTTGCGGATGCTGCCGGTGATGGTGACGGCCGCGATCGGGCTGGCGGTGCTGGGCGCGCTGCAGGCACTGGCACGGATCTACGGCGTCTGGTGCGCCGCGCTGTGCGGCGGGCTGGTGTTGCTGGCCGCGGGTGGGCTTGCTGCCGTGGTGGCGGTCGCCGCGAAATGGCTTCTGGTGGGCCGAATTCGGGCGGGCGAGTTCCCCCTGTGGTCGTCGTTCGTGTGGCGTAACGAGCTCGCCGACACGTTTGTGGAAACCGTCGCTGCGCCGTGGTTCGCCCGCGCGGCCGGCGGGACGCCGGTGATGAACCTTTGGCTGCGCGCGTTGGGGGCCGACATCGGGCGCGGTGCTTGGTGTGAAACCTATTGGCTGCCAGAGGCTGATCTCGTCACGCTGGGCCGGGGCGCCACCGTCAACCGTGGCTGCGTGGTGCAGACACACCTGTTCCACGACCGGATCATGCGGATGGACGCGGTCGCGCTGGAAGCCGGTGCGACGCTGGGCCCGCACAGTGTCGCGCTGCCGGCGGCCCGACTCGGCGCGGGCGTGACCGTCGGTCCCGCGTCGCTGGTGGTGCGCGGCGACGAGGTGCCGCCGTCGACACGCTGGCAAGGCAATCCGATCAAGCCGTGGAACCTTGTCCGGGAGAAAACCGGCAAAAAGGCCGATCGCGGCGTCGAGGGCACCGCGGCGTGAAACCCGCGGCCAAGAAGCCGGCGTCAAAGAGCGCTGGGCACACGGTGATCGATCCGTACCTGCCGACCAACGGCAACCTCGGCTATCGGGTGTCGCGCTACGACCTGGATCTGGAATACAAGGTTGCGATCAACCGGCTGTCGGGATCGGTGACGATTACCGCGGAGACACTCACCGAGTTGGCGGACTTCACGCTCGACCTGTCCGAAGCGATGACGGTGTCCAAGGTGTCGGTGAACGGCAAGCGCGCCGCGCACTTCGCCAGCCGCGACCGTAAACTGCGCATCCGACTGTCCTCGAAGCTTGCTTCCGGGGCGGCGATGTCGGTCATCGTGCACTACCACGGCTCGCCGCGACCACTGCGATCAATGTGGGGCGACGTCGGTTTCGAGGAACTGACCAACGGCGCGCTGGTAGCCGGGCAGCCCAACGGCGCCGCCTCGTGGTTTCCCTGCGACGACCACCCCAGCGCCAAGGCCTCCTTTCATATCCAGGTCAGCACCGAAAATCCCTACCGGCTGGTCGCCAACGGCAAGCTGGCATCGCGGCGGGCGCGCGCGGCGCAGACCGTGTGGACCTATGAGCAACCCGAGCCGACCTCGACCTACCTCGTCACCCTGCAGATCGGGATGTACGAGATGACGCGGCTGACCAGGACACCGGTACCGATGAGGGCCGCGTTCCCCGAGCGCCTGCGACGCAACGTCGACCATGACTTTGGGCGCCAACCCGAGATGATGGAACTGTTCATCGAGCTTTTTGGCCCCTACCCGCTGGTGAACGGCTACACCGTCGTCGTGACCGACGACGCTTTGGAGATACCCCTTGAAGCCCAAGGTATTTCGATATTCGGCGCCAATCACTGCGACGGGTCGCGGGACAGCGAACGGTTGATCGCCCATGAGCTGGCCCACCAGTGGTTCGGCAACTCGGTCACGGCGCGACAGTGGCGCGACATCTGGCTGCATGAAGGATTCGCCAGCTACGCGGAGTGGCTGTGGTCAGAACACAGTGGCGGACCCAGTGCCGAGGACCTCGCCCGCCAGTACCACCAGAAGCTGCGCGCCGCGCCGCAGGATCTGCTGCTGGCCGACCCCGGACCACGGGACATGTTCGACGACCGGGTGTACAAGCGGGGCGCGCTGACCCTGCACGCGCTGCGCCAACGGCTAGGCGACGAGAAATTCTTCGCTCTGCTCAAAGATTGGACGACCCGCTACCATCACGCCTGCGTCGTCACCGACGACTTCACCGGCCTGGCCGCCAGCTACAGCGACGAATCGCTGACGCAGTTGTGGGACAGCTGGCTCTACTCGCGGAACGTGCCGTAGCGAGTCCCTCAGCCGTTGAGCACAGGCTCAGGCGGCAGCGCCGCCAACGCCAGCTGTCGCCGCGTCGTGCGCGAGCGAGCAATGAGCTGGGCCGCCACAGCGCCCATCACTCCGACGCTCGCCGCCCCCAACATCGACCAGGCGCCGTGCGCCAGCATCAGGAACCCGAAGACCGCGGAAACAGCCAGCAGCGCATACCGGACCCGGGTCCACCGGGCCGGGCCTCCCAGCCGGAGGGAAACCAGCATCCCCAAGAACAGCGCGACAGAGTGTCCGACGTCGGTGAAGTCGTCGCCCAGCGCGGCGGCCGCGAGGGCGACCGGAACCCACCAGCCAATCCACACCGCCCTCCACCCGCTAGGTATTGCCGCGGTCAGCGCGCCGAGCACCGCCAACGCGCCGTAGCTCACACCGACGTCGCTGGCGCGCGAAATCGACAGCGGCAACCAGCCGAACTCGATCGCGGCGGTGAGACCGACGGCGACCAGCAGCGTCGCACCGATGTGACCGGTGACAAAGACGATGGCCAGCCGTCCGCTGCGCCAGATCAGTTCGGCCAGGGCGAGCAGGCAGACCAGGCACGGTAGCCAGAAGTACATCGGCCCGGCATCGGTGACGAAGGCGCTGCCGAACAGGGTGGCCAGATGACCATGTGCGAGGTTGTGCAGGTTGGTGCTGGCCTGCGCAATGACCCGCGCGCGCACCCGTGGACCGAGGTCGACGAGCGCCGCGCTGACGCCGACCAACACGGCCGCGTAGCCCAGCGTGATTCGCACGCGCGAAAGCCGCGACAATATGTGCAATACCATCGCCATCTACTATGCCTGCGAACTTTCGTCATCCGCATTATCTAGACCTGTTAGATCCCTGACAGTTTCTTTGGATGCCTTGAGCCGGTAAATGGCCAAATCGGCGGGCAGACCAGGGGGTTTACCCGCAAAAACCGGCCAATGTACCCGCTTGGCGACGACGCCCAGTGCGTCCAAGTCTTCCTCCGCAAGCTGGTCCAGGGTGGCTCCGGACAGCATGAGTCCTCCGCGGGTGGCCCGCTCCATCACCCGCGCTGCGACGTTGACATCGACGCCGAGCCAGTCGGCGCCCAGCCGCTGTGGGCGCCCGGTATGGATCCCGACCCGCATCCGCGGTGTGTAGCCGTCGATGTCGACCGAGGTCAACGCTCGCTTGGCCTCCAGAACCGCGCTCACCGCGACGAGTGGATCGGCGAAGACCGCCATGATGCCGTCACCCATCCTCTTGACGATGTGTCCGCCGGCGTCCAGCAGCGGCGGTTCCACGGCGCGCGCCACTCGCCGCAGCAGCCTGAGCGTGGCGTCATCACCGGCACGCAGCGACCACGACGAAAACTCGACCAGGTCGGTGAAAACAATCGTGACTTCGGGGTTTGCCGGCCGCCGGGAGACCGCCTCGGTGAGAGCCTGCCACACCTGCAGCGCGCCGAGGCTGACCTCGCGTGACGCGCCGCCGCGCTCGCCTAACAGGCGACCGGCGGCCCGGGCGGCGGCGCGCGGTCCGCCGACTCCCGCTCTGGACAACGGGTCGCCGAAATCAGGATCGCCGGGCAAGACCCGGCGTGCCCGGCGGACCATGGCGATCACGCCCGGACTTTTATTGGTGCTGCGCAGCCACCCCGCCGCGCCACGCAGTGACGCCGCCGAATGCTGCCGCGAACCAGGCGAATCCGGCACGGTCACCGTTTGCTCGGGCTCGCCGGACGCCGGGAGGTGCCCGAGTTCCACAACCGTCAGGGTAGGTGGTGTCGGGAGAGAGCGGCAACGAGCGTCGTCGTGGTGTCCGACACCATCTCCGACGAACCACCTGATCACGGGGTTGCGACGGCGGTATCGACGCTCGGTAACAAGGTGTTGCGACGCGCCCCGAGGTCGTAGACAACGTGTGTTGTCAACATTATCGTGGACGCATCATCGCCCATCGGGACCAGGAGGCTGTGATGACAGTGACGTCGGTGCCAGCGAAGCCACCGCGCCAAGCGCCAGTGGAAACGCCGAACCCGCTGGGGCCCGAGTCGCTGACTTGGAAGTACTTCGGTGACCTGCGCACCGGGATGATGGGCGTCTGGATCGGCGCGATCCAGAACATGTACCCGGAACTTGGTGCCGGTGTCGAGGAGCACTCGATCCTGCTGCGCGAACCGCTGCAACGGGTGGCGCGCTCGGTGTACCCGATCATGGGTGTCGTCTACGACGGCAACCGGGCGGCCCAGACCGGCGCGCAGATCAGGCAGTACCACGGCACCATCAAAGGAGTCGACGCCACCGGTCGCCGCTACCACGCGCTGAACCCGGAGACGTTCTACTGGGCCCACGCCACCTTTTTCATGCTGGTGATCAAGGTGGCCGAGTACTTTTGCGGCGGGCTGACCGAGGCCGAAAAGCGCCAGTTGTTCGACGAACACGTGCAGTGGTACCGGATGTACGGGATGAGCATGCGGCCCGTGCCTACGTCGTGGGAGGACTTTCAGGAGTACTGGCACCGGGTCTGCCGCGACGAGTTGGAGATCAATCAGGCCACCCTGGATATCTTCCAGATACGCATTCCCAAGCCGAAATTCGTGCTGATGCCCACGCCGGTGTGGGACCAACTGTTCAAGCCGCTGGTCGCGGGGCAGCGCTGGATCGCCGCCGGATTATTCGAGCCGGCCGTTCGGGAAAAGGCCGGCATGCGTTGGACGCCGAGCGACGAAGTAGTGCTGCGGCTGTTCGGCAAGCTGGTCGAGCTGGCGTTTTTGGCGGTTCCTGACGAGATCCGGCTGCATCCGCGCGCGCTGGCGGCTTACCGCCGCGCCGACGGCCGGGCCTCCGCCGATGCCCCGCTAGTTGAGGCGCCGGGCTTCATGGCGCCACCATCAGATCGCCGCGGCCTCCCCATGCATTACTTCCCGCCGCGCACCCCACTGCCCAGGAGCATCATCGAGCGGGCCGGTTCGCTGGTGCACACCACGTTCTCGCTGACCGGGTTGCGTCCGGCGCGGGGCCGCGGCAGGGCCGCCTAACGACCAGGGCCGGCGCGCTGCGCCCGGGCGCTCTGATAGAGGCAAATAGCTGCTGCCGCAGCCACATTCAGACTCTGAGCCTGCCCGGACATCGGAATGGCCACCCGGCTGTCGGCCTGCTGAGCCAGCTGAGCCGACAGCCCGTGAGCCTCGGCGCCGAACAGCCATGCCGTCGGTGCCGCGAGTTGCGCATCATCGAGCGACAGCTCACCGTCCACCGTGGTGGCCAGCACCTGCAGCCCGGCGGCCTGCAGGTCGCTGACCGCGACACCAACATCCGGTGCGACGACGACCGGGACCGAGAAGATGCTGCCCGCCGAGGCGCGCAGGCATTTTCCGTTGTACGGGTCGACGCTGTAGCCGGCGAAGACCACCGCCGCCGCACCCATGGCATCGGCGATACGGATCAAACTGCCCGCGTTGCCCGGCTCGCCGATTTCCACGCCGACGGCGATGAGCCGCGCTCCGCTCAGAACCTCCGCTAGGCTCAGGCTCGGCAGCTCGCAGACTGCCACCAAACCGGCTGGAGTGACGGTGTCCGACAAGGCTTTTGCGGCACGCTCAGTGACGAGGTGGACCACGGTGTCGTGGCCGGCGAGAAGGGCGGCATACCGCTGCGCGGCCGCCTCGGTGGCGAAAATCTCGCGGATCAGCCCCCGCCGCGAGGCAGCATCGACCAGGTTGGCGCCTTCGACCAGGCATCGTTGCGCGCGGCGCCGGGCCACCTGACGGTGCAGTTTGACCGCCGCGACCACCCGGGCCGATCGTTCAGTGAGCACCGGGTGCGATTCAGATCCGATTGTCCGGCTCCTCCTCGGGCCATCCCGGCCCGCATCGTCGCCCGACCTAGATCCGCCATGCGGGATTAGGCGGCCTCGCCCGACGGTGCGTTGACGTCGTCGGGCAGCGCGGCCCGGGCAACGTCGACCAGCGCGGTGAACGCAGCGGGATCACTGACCGCGATCTCGGCGAGGTTCTTGCGGTCGACCTCGACGCCGGCGGCCTTCAGACCCTGGATCAGCCGGTTATAGGTGATGTCATTGGCGCGGGCCGCCGCGTTGATCCGCGAGATCCACAGCTTGCGGAACTCACCCTTGCGCGCGCGGCGGTCGCGGTAGGCATAAGTCAGTGAATGTAGTTGCTGCTCTTTGGCTTTGCGGTAGAGCCGGGAGCGCTGGCCGCGATAGCCTTTGGAAGCCTTCAGGATGGTGCGGCGCTTCTTATGGGCGTTGACTGCCCGCTTTACGCGTGCCATTGGGTGTTCCTATCCTCGTCTGGACGTAGTGGTTGTTCCGGCGCGGTGTTGGCGACGGACGCCGGTCAGCCGTTCAGCAGTTTTTTGACGCGCTTGGTGTCGTTGGCCGCCACAACGGTCCGTCCATCCAGCCGGCGCGTCCGCTTGGTCGGCTTGTGCTCGAGCAGGTGGCGACGACCGGCTTTCTGACGCACGATCTTCCCGGTGCCGGTGCGCCGGAATCGCTTCGACGCGCCGCTGTGGGTTTTGGTCTTGGGCATGTGTCCTCAGTTCTGCGGTGTCAGTTCGGCGACGGTTCGGTGTCGCCTTTGGGTGCGGGCTGCTGGGCGGGGCCACTGGCATCTTCGGCGGCACGGGCACGGGTCTTGGCGCCGCGGTGCGGTGCGAGCACCATCGTCATGTTGCGTCCGTCCTGCTTGGCCGTGGTCTCGACGAATCCGTAGTCGGCGACGTCGGCGCCTAGCCGTTGCAGGAGCCGATAACCCAGTTCGGGCCGCGACTGCTCGCGTCCGCGGAACATGATGGTCACCTTGACTTTCGATCCCGCCTCCAGGAACCGGATCACATGACCTTTTTTGGTCAAGTAGTCGTGATCGTCGATCTTGGGTCGCAGTTTTTGTTCTTTGACGACGGTCTGCTGTTGATTCTTGCGAGACTCACGCGCCTTTTGCGCCGCCTCGTATTTGAACTTGCCGTAATCCATGATTTTGCAGACAGGTGGTCTGGCGTTTGGCGCAACTTCGACAAGGTCGAGATCAGCATCCGCGGCGACGCGAAGGGCGTCTTCGATACGCACGATGCCTACCTGTTCCCCTCCTGGGCCGATCAAACGGACTTCAGGTACGCGAATGCGTTCATTGACGCGGGTCTCAGTGCTGATGGGGCCTCCCTAGGCTCGTTAGCCCGGCTCCTCCTCGGGCCGCCGTGCGGCCCGCATGTTCGCCGGGTTGTTCAGTTCCTACAGCCACCGTCACCCGGTCCATCCAGGGTCAGCGGTTGGGATACCACGCCATCAGCAAAAAAGCCCTGCATAAGCAGGGCCCGGTGCCGACCGATCACGGCCGAAGCCGCCTGCATGACGCAGAACCAGCACAGTTGATGTGCCAGTGACCGGACCGCTGAGCCTCGAGGAGGATCTTTTAGGATCGCTCTGATCTCTCAGCCAACGGTGGGAGTGGGACTCCACTTGCTGCCTCTGGCTTCGCCGGAGACGGTCGCGCACGGGAGTCTACCAGTCATGACGCTTAGCTCGGTCATCCTGCTGCCGGGGCTCCCATGGCCGGCGCTGCACGACGCGACCACCCGAACATAGGCATTCCATAGCGTGAACGAATATCCTCGCGATCTGTGACCCTAACCGCGCCTCGCCGAAGGAGCCGGTCGACTTCTCGGCTCCGCTGGGTGCCGGCGGCCACCGGCTGGACGGTCGGCATCATCGCCACGCTGTCGCTGATCGCCAGTGTCTCGCCGGTGATTCGGTGGGTCATCAGGATGCCGCGGGAGTTCATCAACGACTACCTGTTCAACTTCCCCGACACCAGTTTCGCGTGGTCGTTCGTGCTGGCCCTGTTGGCCGGCGCGCTCACCGCGCGCAAGCGCATCGCCTGGTGGCTGCTTGTACTCAACGTGCTGCTGGCCGCGGGGTTGAACGTCGCGGGGCTGACGGCGGATCGCGTCGGCCCGGCAAGGGCTTTCGGCGAGACGGTCGGACTCGGTTTCCACCTGGCCGCGCTGGTGGTGTTGATCCTGGCCTATCGGGAGTTTTGGGCCAAGGTCCGCCAGGGCGCGTTGTTCAAGGCGGCCGGGGTGCTGCTGACCGGGTGGGCGATCGGAATCCTGCTGTCCTGGGGTCTTGTGGAGACATTTCCCCGCTCGCTAGCCGCCGAGGACCGGCTGCTCTACGTGGTGAACCGGGTCGTCGGATTCGGCGTGGTGGCCTCGGCGTCGTTCACCGGCCGCCCGTCCGTCTTTCTCAACGTGCTCTTCGGCTTGTTCAGCGCGATGGCGCTGATCGCCGCTGCGATCGTGCTGTTCCAGTCCCAGCGATCCGACAATGCGCTCACCGGCGAGGACGAATCCGCGATCCGCGGGCTGCTCGAGCTGTGGGGCAAGAACGATTCGTTGGGCTACTTCGCCACTCGCCGCGACAAGTCCGTGGTCTTCGCGCCGAGCGGCCGCGCCGCGATCACGTACCGCGTCGAGCTCGGCGTCTGCCTGGCCAGTGGGGACCCGATCGGGGATCCGCGGGCGTGGCCGCAGGCGATCGACGCCTGGATAGCGCAGTGCCAGAGCTACGGCTGGACGCCCGGGAACATGGGTGCCAGTTCGGCTGGGGCCAAAGCGTTTCGCGAAGCGGGCCTGAACGCCTTGGAGCTTGGCGACGAAGCGATTTTGCACACGTCTGAGTTCAGGCTTTCTGGACGGGACATGCGCGGGGTACGGCAGGCGGTGACGCGGGCCCGCCGCGCCGGGCTGACGGTACGCATACGACGGCACCACGACATCGAGCCCACAGAAATGGCGCAGGTGACCTCGCAGGCGGATGGGTGGCGCGACACCGAAACCGAGCGCGGATTCTCGATGGCGTTGGGTCGGCTGGGCGATCCGGCCGACGGCGAATGCCTGCTGGTCGAAGCCATCGCACCCGACGGCACCGTGGTGGCGATGCTGTCGCTGGTGCCGTGGGGACGCAACGGCGTTTCGCTGGATCTGATGCGTCGTTCGCCGCAGTCCCCCAACGGCACCATCGAACTCATGGTGAGCGAACTCGCCCTACACGCCGAGCGCATCGGTATCAGTCGTATCTCGTTGAACTTCGCCATGTTTCGGTCCGCGTTCGAGCAGGGCGCCCAACTCGGCGCCGGCCCGGTGGCGCGGCTGTGGCGGGGCTTTCTGCTGTTCTTCTCCCGGTGGTGGCAGTTGGAGACGCTGTACCGCTCGAACATGAAGTATCAACCCGACTGGATACCGCGCTACGCGTGCTACGAAGACGCTCGGATGATTCCGCGGGTGGGCGTCGCATCGGTGATCGCCGAGGGCTTCCTGGTGCTGCCGTTCGTTCGGCGCGACGAACACCACACCGGCCATCACCCGTCGGTGCCGCCGACGCTGTTGGCGACCGGGTTGTTGCAGCACGACGGCTCGGCGCCGGATGTGTCGGCACTACAGGCGGCCGACTTCGTCGACGGCGACGAGCGAGGTCGCCGGCTGCCGGAACAGACGCGGGTCCGGCTGTCCAAACTGAAGACACTGCAGGCCAACGGCATTGACGCCTACCCAGTGGGGCAGCCGCCCAGTCACACCGTCGTCCAGGCGCTGGGCATCGACGATCAGACGACTGTTTCGGTATCAGGACGTGTGTTGCGAATCCGCGACTTCGGCGGTGTGCTGTTCGCCCAGTTGCGGGACTGGTCAGCGGAAGTTCAGCTGCTGCTGGAGAATTCGATCCTGGAGCACGGACGGGCCGCGGACTTCACCAAAGCCATCGATCTCGGCGACTTGGTCGAGGTGACCGGGCGGATGGGATTCAGTAAAACCGGGACCCAGTCGCTGATCGTGCACAATTGGCGACTGATCGGCAAATGCCTGCGGCCGCTGCCGAACAAGTGGAAGGGGCTGACCGACCCCGAAGCACGCGTGCGCAGCCGCTATGTCGACCTGGCGGTCAATGCCGAATCCCGCCAGCTGATCACAGCCCGCAGCAACGTGGTACGCGCAATCCGAGATACCTTGAACACCAAGGGATTCATCGAAGTCGAAACGCCGATCCTGCAACAAATCCACGGCGGCGCGACCGCCCGCCCGTTCGTCACCCATATCAACAGCTACGACCTCGACCTGTATCTGCGGATCGCACCCGAGCTGTATCTGAAGCGGTTGTGTGTGGGGGGCGTGGAGCGAGTCTTCGAGCTGGGCCGGGCTTTCCGCAACGAGGGCGTCGACTTCAGCCACAACCCGGAGTTCACCCTGCTGGAGGCGTATCAGGCGCACGCCGACTACAAAGACTGGATCGACGGGTGCCGGGAGCTGATCCAGAACGCCGCCCAGGCCGCTAACGGCGCCCAGGTGGTGCTGCGGCCCACGTCCGGCGCTGCCGGTGACTCTCTGGAGGCGGTGGACATCTCCGGTGTCTGGCCGGTGAAGACCGTGCACGACGCGGTGTCCGAGGCACTCGGTGAGCACATCGACGCTGACACCAGTCTGGCCAGGCTGCGTAAATTGTCCGACGCCGTGCAGATTCCCTACCTGGCGCGGTGGGACGCCGGTGCGGTGGTCCTGGAACTCTACGAGCATCTGGTCGAGGCTCGAACCGAGCGACCGACCTTCTATATCGACTTCCCGCTGTCGGTGTCCCCGCTGACCCGGCGGCACCGCAGCAAAGCCGGCGTCGCCGAGCGCTGGGACTTGGTGGCGTGGGGCGTCGAGTTGGGCACGGCCTACAGCGAGCTCACCGACCCTGTCGAGCAGCGTCGCCGCCTCGAGGAGCAGTCCTTATTGGCCGCCGGCGGGGATCCCGAGGCCATGGAGCTCGACGAAGATTTCCTGCAGGCGATGGAATATGCGATGCCGCCGACCGGCGGTCTTGGGATGGGCGTCGACCGCGTCGTCATGCTCATCACCGGCCGGAGTATCCGCGAGACGCTGCCCTTCCCGCTGGCCAAGCCCCGGTAAACCGGACGTCGCGCGCCGCCCGGGTAATTCCCGGCATCCGATGAATAAAAGTCGTGCTTAACACGCACGAAACATTCACAATGGACGACATGACGGGTTCAACGGCGAACCTCGCGTTTGCGGTGCTGGCTGACAACCACACCTCCTTGATGCACGGCTGGGTCCCCTGGGTGATCCAGGCTTTCTCGGCGGCCATTCTGCTGGCGGCCGTCGGGTGGCGATCGCGCCCGTGGCGGCTGGTATGGCTGCCGGTGGCGGTTGCGCTGGGCGCAGCGCTGGCCGGCTGGTCGCACTGGTTCATCGCTGACCGTGGGCTGGCCGACGATCCTGCGCCCCACCTGCTGTGGTGCTGGATCGCCGTCAGCGGCGCCGCCATCGCGATCCTGGTCCTGGGCTGGCGCAGCGCGCGCTGGTGGCGGCGCAGTGCATCGCTGCTGGCGGTGCCGCTATGCCTGCTCAGCGCGGGACTGACGCTCAACCTGTGGGTCGGCTACTTCCCCACCGTGCAGACCGCGTGGGATCAGCTCACCGCCGGCCCGCTGCCCGATCAGACCGACGCGGCGAGCGTCAGCGCCATGGCGGGTGCCGGAATCCAACCGATCCACGGCAGCGTCGTGCCCGTGACGATCCCTGACGCGGCGTCGCATTTCAGACATCGCGGCGAAGTCGTCTACTTGCCGCCGGCGTGGTTTTCCAGCACCCCGCCGCCACAGCTGCCGACCGTGATGATGATCGGCGGAGAGTTCAACACGCCTGCCGACTGGCTACGGGCCGGCAACGCGGTGAAGACGATCGACGCCCTGGCGGCCGCCCATGGCGGCAACGCCCCGGTGTTCGTCTTCGTGGACTCCGGCGGAGCGTTCAACAACGACACCGAGTGCGTCAACGGGAACCGCGGCGATGCGGCCGACCACCTGACCAAAGATGTTGTGCCGTACATGACCTCGAAATTCGGAGTCAGTCCTGAGCCGGCGCAGTGGGGCGTCGTCGGCTGGTCCATGGGTGGGACCTGCGCTTTGGATCTCACCGTCATGCATCCGGAGCTGTTCAGGACTTTCGTCGACATCGCCGGCAACCTGGGCCCCAACGTAGGAACCAAGGCGCAGACCATCGCTCGGCTGTTCGGCGGTAACGCCGACGCGTGGGCGGCCTTCGATCCGAGGACCGTCATCACCAAACACGGCCCATACCAGGGGGTGTCGGGCTGGTTCGACATTTCGTCGAGCAACCCTCCGAAGCGCCATCGCGGTCTCACGGTGACCCACGCCGGCGAGGTCGAACTGAGTGGTCAGGACATTGTCGCGAACCCCAATGACCAGACCATCGCGGCCGAGTCGCTGTGTGAACTCGGCCGTGCCAACGGCATCAACTGCGCGATCGTTGGTCAGCCAGGCAAGCATGACTGGCCTTTCGCGAGCAATGCTTTCGCCACGGCGCTGCCCTGGCTGGCCGGCCGGCTGGGCACTCCCGGAGTGCCGCAAATTGCGTTGCCATCCAATACGCCTGCCGGTCCGCCCGCGGCTCCGGCGCCATACGCCGAGTCGGTCGGCAGGTAGCGTAAGACTGTGCCTGACGAGCCGACGAGTCCTGATGCCGAGTCCGACGTCGACTCCGGCTACACGACCTCCGGCGTTCCGACATTCGACTCGGTCCGCGACAAGATCGAGAAGCGATACGACACGTCAATCGGCGCAGCTGAATTGGATTCCGAAAGCCCGGAGAGCCGTGACGTCGAAGAGC
Source organism: uncultured Actinomycetota bacterium (assembly GCA_963760095.1). GTDB lineage: Bacteria > Actinomycetota > Actinomycetes > Mycobacteriales > Mycobacteriaceae > Mycobacterium. Next base: position 95,844 of record CAVXBT010000003.1, read on the forward strand.
AGTACGAGACCCGCCAGCGCGAAGCGGCCGAGCGGTTGGCCCGAATCCGCGAATCGATGCGCGACGGCGGTGGCTAGGCGCTGACCTTGCGGCGCTTCGACCGCTGCGGCGCCGAAGTGCGTGCCTTCCCGACGACCTCGGCGAGGAACTTGCCGGTGTAGCTCTCCGGCACTGCCGCAATGTCCTCCGGTGTGCCCTCGGCGACGATGGTCCCTCCGCCGGCGCCGCCCTCGGGTCCCATGTCGATGATCCAGTCCGATGTCTTGATCACGTCCAGGTTGTGTTCGATGACGATCACCGTGTTGCCTTTGTCGACAAGGCCGTTGATCACATCCAGCAACTTGCGGATGTCTTCGAAATGCAGGCCGGTGGTGGGCTCGTCGAGGATGTAGACCGTGCGCCCGGTGGAGCGTTTCTGCAACTCCGACGCCAGCTTCACCCGCTGCGCCTCACCGCCGGACAACGTGGGCGCCGGCTGGCCCAGCCGTACGTACCCGAGGCCGACATCGACCAGCGTCTGCAGATAGCGGTAGATGCCGGTGATCGGCTGGAAGAACTCCGCCGCCTCCTCGATCGACATGTCCAGCACCTCGGAGACTGTCTTGCCCTTGTAGTGCACCTCCAGGGTTTCCCGGTTGTAGCGCGCACCGTGGCAGACCTCGCAGGGCACATACACATCCGGCAGGAAATTCATCTCGATCTTGATGGTGCCGTCGCCGGTACACGCCTCGCAGCGACCGCCTTTGACGTTGAACGAGAACCGGCCCGGTTGATAGCCGCGGACCTTGGCCTCGGTGGTCGCCGCAAACAGGTTGCGGATCTTGTCGAAGACCCCGGTGTAGGTGGCCGGGTTGGATCGCGGCGTTCGGCCGATCGGTGACTGGTCGACACGCACCAACTTGTCAACGTTGTCCAGCCCGGTCACCCGGGTATGCCGGCCCGGGACCTGCCGGGCCCCGTTGAGCCTGTTCGCCAGCACCGCGGCCAGGATGTCGTTGACGAGCGTCGACTTGCCGGAACCGGACACACCGGTCACCGAGGTCAGCACGCCGAGTGGGAATGCCACGTCGATGCTGCGCAGGTTGTGCTCGTGCGCGCCGACCACCGTGAGTCGACGTCGCTTGTCGACCGGCCGCCGGATCGCCGGGGCGGCAATGCTTTGCCGGCCCGCCAGGTAGGCCCCGGTGATCGATTCCTTGTTCGCCAACAGCTCGCGGTAGGTGCCGCTGTGCACGATGTGGCCACCGTGCTCGCCCGCGCCCGGACCGATGTCGACAATCCAGTCGGCATGGGCGATGGTGTCCTCGTCGTGCTCGACGACGATCAGCGTGTTCCCTAAATCCCTTAAGCGAGTGAGAGTTTCAATTAGCCGACGATTATCGCGCTGATGCAGGCCGATCGACGGCTCGTCGAGCACATACAACACACCGACCAGTCCGGAGCCGATCTGGGTGGCCAGCCGGATGCGCTGCGCCTCACCACCGGACAGCGTGGCCGCCGCACGGGACAGCGACAAATACTCCAGCCCGACGTCGAGCAGAAAGCCCAGCCGTGACTGGATTTCCTTGAGCACCTGACCCGCGATCGCTTGTTCGCGGGTGCCCAGCGTGAGCCCGTTGAGGAAGTCCGCGCAGTCCGAGATGGACAGCTCGCACACCTCGGCGATCGACTTCGCGCCCCGCTCCCCCGCGGCCAAGGTGACCGCCAGGATCTCCGGCTTGAGCCGCGTGCCCTCACACACCGGGCACGGGACGTCACGCATGAAGCCCTCGTAGCGTTCCTTCATCAGCTCGGATTCGGTCTGGTCTAGCTTGCGCTCCAGGAACGCCAGCACGCCTTCGAAGTCGGCGTAGTACGACCGGGTGCGGCCGTAGCGGTTGCGGTAGCGGACGTGCACCTGCTCGTCGCAGCCCTCCAGAATCGCCTTGCGCGCCTTGGCCGGTAGCTTGCGCCACGGCGTATCGACGTCGAAGCCCATCGCCTCGCCGAGGCTGGCCATCATCCGGGTGAAGTACTCCGAGGTGTGGCCCATCGACCATGGTGCCACCGCCCCCTGCGCCAGCGTGCGCTCCGGGTCGGGCACCACCAGGTCGGGATCGACCTCCTTGCGGATGCCCAGACCGGCACACTCCGGGCAGGCGCCATAGGGCGAATTGAACGAGAAAGACCGCGGCTCCAGGTCGTCAACGGCCAAGGGGTGCCCGTTGGGACACGCCAGCTTCTCGGAGAACCGCTGCTCGCGGTTCCCGGCGTCGTGGTCGTGATCGACGAACTCCAGCACCACGATGCCGTCGGCCAGGTTCAGCGCGGTTTCCACCGAGTCGGTGAGCCGTTGCTTGGCGCTGGCCTTGACGGTCAGGCGGTCCACCACCACCTCGATGTCGTGCTTCTCCTGCTTCTTCAGCTTGGGCGGATCGGTCAGCGAATGCACCACGCCGTCGACGCGGACGCGACTGTAGCCCTGCGCGTTGAGCTTCTCGAACAGGTCGCCGAACTCGCCCTTGCGGGTGCGCACGACCGGTGCGAGCACCTGAAACCGGGTGCCTTCGGGCATCACCAGCACCTGATCGACGATCTGCTGCGGCGTCTGGCGGGCGATCCGCTCACCGCAGACCGGGCAGTGCGGCGTGCCGGCGCGCGCATACAGCAGCCGCAGATAGTCGTACACCTCGGTGATGGTCCCGACCGTCGACCGCGGGTTGCGGTTGGTCGACTTCTGGTCGATCGACACCGCCGGGGACAGTCCCTCGATGAAGTCAACGTCGGGTTTGTCCATCTGTCCCAGGAACTGGCGGGCGTAAGCCGACAGCGATTCGACATAGCGCCGCTGGCCTTCGGCGAAGATCGTGTCGAACGCCAGCGAAGACTTTCCCGAACCGGACAGCCCGGTGAAGACGATCAACGCGTCGCGTGGCAAATCAAGATCGACACTGCGCAGGTTATGCTCACGCGCACCCTTGACGATCAGGCGGTCAGCCACGCAATCCCTTTCCGCGGGCCGCTTCCAGCGCCAGTATCGGCGCCGCAATCCGGCCGGACACTACGGTGTCCATGCTAGGTGTCCCCTCTGACAGACAAGTCACCGCGTTTTCAAAACGCTCACGTGGCCCGGCTGGAGCATCTCGCCGATAGTTTGGCCGCCTTGCTGCCCCACAGAAGATCTCGATACGAATGGACTTGATCCTCAAACGGTCAAGCTGTCACCCTGCCGCCGATCTACGACGTTGGGAGCGCGCCCGGCTGGCGGCGTCACCTCTATTGTTGATCGATCGAGTTCGCCGGACGAAGGAGCCGCCGACGGTCAACACAGGCAAGACCCCACCGACCAACCCGCTGACGCCTGGCGAACGCCGTGCCATGTTGATAGCGGCCGTCGTTTTCGTTGCTTTGATCGCGGTGGGGGTGGCGGGGTGGGCGATGACGGACCACTCGTCGGGCTATGGCCGATCCGGCGACAGCTGCGTAAATGTCACGATCGCGAGTTCGATGGGCAGCGCAGTCGAGCACGCATGTGGTGCAGAAGCACGCGACTGGTGTCGCGCTGTGGCCGCCCAGCACGACGCTCACTCCGAAGCAGTTCAGGCTCAGTGTCGAATCGCGCGGATTCTGCCATAGCGGACAACGCGGGCAAGTCAGCGCGAACGGTTGATCCTTCCACCATTGGCGAAGCCGTTGATCCCACGTTCCCATTGAAACGCTAGGGACGCGGGTTAAGTCCGTCCACGGAAGCGCTTGCGCGCCAACCGCAGTCGGGGGCCGAGATGTTCACATCGAATTATCCGAGATGCAGCGAGGATAGCCGGCGCCAGTCGGCCGCCGGTGAGCGGAAGTCTAGATTCAGGCAGAAATCTAGAGTTAACACTTGGTCATCTGATCGAAACCCAACGGCGCGAGAATCTGCCCACCCGCTTGTGGCATCGCGACGGCGACCGAAGGGTGGACCGGCATGAACCCTTATCCCGATTGGCTCAGCTCCGGAGACAATGCGTGGCAATTGGTGGCGGCGACTTTGGTCGGCCTAATGAGCATTCCGGGTATCGCGGTGCTGTACGGCGGCCTCGTCCAAAGGAAGTGGGCGGTCAACACGATGTTGATGGCGTTCACCGGATTTTCGTTGGTGTTGGTGGTGTGGGTGCTGTGGGGCTTCAAAATGGGATTCGGGGAGCCGCAGAAGCTCGGTCCGGGCATCCTGCAGGCCGCGGTGGGCAAGCCGCGCAGCATCTTGGGCTCCGACAACCAGCACCAGGCGGTCATCCCGCTGCTCGACGGGGCGATGCCCAAATTCCGGTTCCCCGAGACCACGCTGGCTTACTTCCAGTTCGTATTCGCCGCGATCACCCCGCTGCTGTTCTTGGGCAGCGTGGTGGGCCGAATGAACTTCAAGGTGTGGCTGATCTTCGTGCCGTTATGGTCGACGTTTGCCTATTCGGTCAACGCCTTCCTGGTGTGGGGTGGGGGCTTTTGGGCCCAGCCGCACACCGGCGTCAGTAGCCTCTTTAGCACCGGAACGCTGGACTACTCCGGCGGATACGTAATCCACCTGGCCGCCGGCACCAGCGGGTTTGTTGCAGCCGCGGTGATCGGCCCGCGACTGGCACGCGACCGCGAACACGCCGTGCCCAACAACTTGCCGATAGCCGCGGTTGGGGCGGGCATCCTGTGGTTGGGCTGGAACGGGTTCAACGGCGGTGACCCCTACTTCGCTGGCACCAACGCCTCCTTGGCCGTGCTAAACACGAACCTGGCCACCGCGGTGGCGTTGCTGACCTGGGTAATCTGGGACGTCTTCGCGAGCCGCGAGCGTAAACCCACCCTGCTGGGTGGCATCAACGGCATGATCTCGGGGCTGGTGGCCATCACCCCCGCCGCCGGCTTTGTCAACAGCTTCGGCGCCATCATCATCGGAGTGGTGGCCAGCTCGCTGGTGTGGATGTCCTGGAATTGGCTGGGCCGCACCCGACTGTTCAGGAAGGTCGACGACAGCCTCGGCGTCGTGCACACCCATGGTGTGGCGGGCTTGGCCGGTGGCCTGCTGGTCGGGGTGCTGGCCGACCCGCACATCGTCATCTACCTCGGCAATGGCAAAGACGTCAAGGACGTCACCAACGCGGGTTGGCTATGGGGCCATCACCCGGCACAAATCCTGGTCCAGCTCTGCGCGGCGCTCACCATCATCGCCTGGGACGCCTTCGTCACGTTCGCCATCCTGAAGGTTCTTGGCCTGTTCATGAAACTGCGTGCACCCGAAGAAGTCTTGGAACAGGGCGACATCGGCGTGCACTTGGAGGAGGCCTACCCCGACGAGACCCTCGTCCGCGGCGGCCACGCGCACTGAAAGCCTGATGACATGAAGCTGATTACCGCAATCGTCCAGCCGTTTACGATCGCGGACATCCGCGTCGCGCTGGACAACGCCGACGTGCACGGCTTGACCTACTCCGAAGCCCGGGGCTATGGGCGCCAGAAGGGGCACACCGAGGTATACCGGGGTGCCGAGTACGAGGTCGACTTCGTTCCGAAGGCACGCGTCGACGTCGTCGTGGATGACGAACACGTAGATGTCGTGGTCGCGGCCATCGTCGGCGCCGCACGCACCGGCAAGATCGGTGACGGCAAGGTCTGGGTGACGCCTATCGAGTCGCTGATCCGGGTGCGAACCGGCGAACGCGGTTCGGATGCACTTTGAGGCCGCAATCAGCACACCCGAGATCGACGCGCATCGACTGGCCCAGCGTCCCGTAGGGCACCAACCGTCAGGCAGTACGGTGGCCGGTATGACCCGCGCCGACGACGATGACGCCGGCGCGCCCGTGATCGAGGAGTTGCGCCGATGACTTCCGTGGACGAGAACTACACCGGCCACGTCGAACCTGGTAACGCGGCCCGTCGCAGCCTGCCGGGCGCGTCGATCGTCAAAGCGTCGGTGGGCCCCATGGACAACAACGCCTACCTGGTGACATGTTCCGCGACCGGGGAGACGCTGCTGATCGACGCCGCCAACGACGCCAACATCCTGCTCGACCTGATCCGAAATCACGCTCCGAAGGTGTCGCTGATCGTCACCAGCCACCAACATTTCGACCACTGGCAGGCGCTGGAAGCCGTGACGCAGGCGACCGGCGCGCCGACCGCCGCACACGAGATCGACGCCGAGCCGCTGCCGGTCAAGCCGGACCGCTTACTGGCGGGCGGCGACACCGTCCAGATCGGCGAGCTCACCTTCAACGTCATCCATCTGCGCGGGCACACCCCAGGATCGATCGCGCTGGCCCTCGACGGTCCGGCCACCGGTGGAGTCACTCAGCTCTTCACCGGCGATTGCCTGTTCCCCGGCGGCGTCGGCAAGACCTGGCAGCCCGGCGATTTCGACCAGCTGCTCGAGGACGTCACCGCCCGGGTGTTCGACGTCTACGGTGACGCCACCGTCGTGTACCCCGGCCACGGCGACGACACGACGCTGGGTGCCGAGCGTCCGAGTCTGGCAACGTGGCGCGAGCGGGGCTGGTAAGCCGCGCGAGTGCCCCCAACCACCCTGCGCGCGAGCGGGGTTGGTGAATAGCAGCCGCGAAACGCGGTGCAGCACCTACTCTTAGCCGATGAGGGTGGGGATCGACTTCGGCACAACGCACACGGTCGTGGCGATCGTCGACCGGGGCAACTATCCGGTGGCGTCGTTCGACGGGGTCGACACGTGGCCGTCGATCATCGCCGCCAACGCCGCCGGCGAATTACGCTTCGGTCTGGATGCCGCCGCGGTCCGTCACGACCCGGGTTGGTCGGTGCTGCGTTCGTTCAAGCGACTGCTCAACGACGCCGGGCCGAGGACCACCGTGGACCTGGCGGGCCGCAGTTATCGGTTGGCTGACCTGCTCGCGGGCTTTCTCGCCCAGCTGAAGACCGACCTGGAGCACCGTTCGAACGTCGAGCTGGCGCCGGGTGAGCGGGTCGAAGCAGCCATCAGCGTTCCGGCCAACGCGTCCAGCGCACAGCGCTTTTTGACATTGGACACCTTCATACAGGCCGGCTTCGAGGTGGTCGCTCTGCTCAATGAGCCGTCGGCGGCGGGCTTCGAATACGCCCACCGATACCGCGCGACCATCACCGCCAAGCGTGAGTACGTTCTCATCTACGACCTCGGCGGGGGGACCTTCGACGCGTCGCTGCTGAAGATGACGGGGCGGTTCAACGAGGTCGTCTTCAGCGAGGGCATTCAGCGCCTCGGCGGGGACGACTTCGACGAAACGATCCTCAAGCTCGTCCGCAAAGGGGCCGGGCTGCGCAAGTTGCCAGCGGGCACGCGTGATCTGCTGCTCGAGGAGTGCGCGACCCGGAAAGAGGCCGTCGGCCCGAACACCCGGCGATTTTTGGTCGATCTCACCGCGGTCGGCACACCCCCGTTCTCCTGCGCGATCGACGACGTCTACGCGGCCTGTACGCCGCTGGTGGACAAGACGATTGCCGCTCTCCCCCGCGTGCTGCACGACCGGGCCGGCGGTGACGTCGACTGGTCCGAGATCGCGGGCATCTATGTGGTGGGCGGAGCCGGTAGCTTCCCACTGGTGGCCCGGGCGCTGCGCACCGTGTTCGACGAGAAACGCATCAAACGCTCACTGCACCCGTTCGCGGCGACGGCGATCGGCCTGGCGGCCTTCCTCGACCGGGAGGCCGGATTCGCTCTCTCCGAACGTCTCTCGCGCCACTTCGGGGTGTTTCGCGAAGCCTGCGCGGGCGAGGACGTCTGCTTCGACCCGATTGTGCCCAAAGGTGCCGTGCTGCCCACCGCGGACCAGCCACCCTTCGTCGTCACGCGGACCTACCGGGCCGCACACAACATCGGACACTTCCGCTTCGTGGAATGCAGCCGGCTGCGCGACGGCCACCCTGACGGCGACGTGACGCCGTATGACCCGGTTTTCTTCCCATTCGATCCGGATCTCAGCGACGACCAGGATCTGCCCCGCCGGCCGGTGCGGCGACGCGACGATGGCCCGGATGTCGAAGAGCGCTACGTGGTCACACCCGGTGGAGCCGTCGAAGTGACACTCACGACACGCCCGGACCGGCTAAGCCGGACCTTCCGTTTGGAGCGCCACGACCTGGCCAGCGCGTAGCGGTTACGTCGCGGCGTCGAGATCGGGTGTCCAGGCCACCCCGTTGATGTGGCTGCCGCCGTCGACGAACAACGTGTTGCCGGTGAGATAGCGGCAGCCCTCGCCGGCCAGGAACAGCGCGACCGGGGCGATATCGAGGTAGGGATCCCCGATCCGGCCCATCGGATTCATCGCGTCGGCGAAAGCCGCAATGTCCGGGTTGCCGCCGAGCGCCCGCATGAACGCCTCGCTCTTGGCCGCCGGGCAGATCGCGTTGACGGTCACGCCGAACGGCGCCCACTCCCTGGCAGCGGTGCGGGTGAGCGCGCGCAGCGCCTCCTTGGCTGCGTTGTACTCCAGGGTGCCCATGTGCGCGTTGACACCGTTCAGGCTGCAGACGTTGATGACCCGTCCCCAGCCACGCGCCCGCATATGCGGCAAGGCGGCCCGCATGGCCCAGAACGGCCCGTAATAGGCGACAGCGATCCCATCGCTGAGCTGCTGATCGGTCTTGTTCTCCACCCTGCCCAGCGACCCGCCGCCCCACGCGTTGTTCACCACGACATCAATCGAGCCGAACTCCGAAACCGCCTGCGCGACAGCGTTTTCGACTTGGTCTCGTACCGAGACGTCGACCGGTACGAACAACCCGCCAATCGCCGCGGCGATGTCACTGCCGGTACGCGTATCACGTTCTGCCACAACCACTTTCGCACCTTCTTCGGCGAACCGACGCGCAATGGCCTCGCCGATACCCGCGCCCGCCCCGGTGACCAGCGCGACCTTGTCCCGCAGTTCGTCGGTCACAACGGCCGCCCGGTGCCGCCGGCAGCCAGCAACTCACGCGCCTCGGTGGAGCCGTCCAACTCGCGGGTGGTGCGTTTGACGATCCGCCAACCGGCGGCCGTTCGCCGCAGCATCACGTGGTTGGCGCCGGCCCGCCACACCCGGTAGCCGCGACCGTCCTCGTTGTGCCTGACCAGGATCGACTCGCACACCGCGACGGCCTCGTCGCCGTCGACGTCGACGCGCACCGGGCCGAGGAAATGGGCGGAACCGCCGCTGATCAGCCCTTGGTGCGCCGGGGACCGGACCATCTCGGCAACGTCGGCCCGGCTGCGCATATGCCAACCCTCGACGTCGTACTCGCCGTCTTCCGCCCATAACCCGGCGACCGCATCGGCGTCACCGGCATCCACCAGCGGCCCATAGGAGGCCATCAGGCGACCGATGGCAAGCTCGTCCTCCACCCGGCGCAGCCGTTGTTCCAGCGCCGCGAGTCGCTCCTCTGCCGTCATCGGTGATCCCTCTCCGCATGCAACAGCTTCTGCATGGTGCGATGGGCGCCAAGTACGGCCGCCGCCCGGTCGGCGTCGCTGCGCATGGCCACAATCTTCTCGTTCCCGCTGACGATGTGGACGGGACCTCGGCCCAGCCATTCCAACCCCTCGCGTGCCACGTCGGCGGGCTCGGCGACGACGACCCCGGGAGCATCGAAATTCAGGCCGACCCGTTCCATCGCCGGTGTGCGGGTGACGCCCAGCACCAGTTCGAGCACATCGACGCCGTGCTCCCGAAGCTCCAGCCAGAGCCCCTCGGCGAAGATCCTGGTGAACGCTTTCACGCCGCCGTAGACGGTGTGTCGAACCGATCCGAGGTAACCCGCGAGCGAGCCGAGCATGACGATGCCGCCCCGACGCCGGGAGCGCATCGCGTGACCGTAGTGGTGCACGAGCGCAAGTGGCGTCGAGACATTGAGATCGATGACCCGCTGGAATTCGGCGATGTCGCCGTCGAGGAACTCCCGGCTGTGGGTATTGGCGCCCGCGACCAGGATCAGCAGGCCCACCTCCACGTCGGCGGTCGACGAGGTGATGCGCGCGCAGACATCGGGGACGCTCAGATCGGCCTGGACGGTACGGACGTCGCCACCGTGCCGGCGGCACCGGTTAGCGGTCTGCTCCAGTGCGTCGGTGTTGCGAGCGACCAGCACCAGATTCAGGCCCGCTTCGGCGAGAAGCTGGGCGAATTCGGCGCCGACCCCCTCCGAGCCGCCGGCGATCAGCGCCCACGGCCCGTACTTGGCGGTGTCGATCACCGGGTTGAGGCGCGGCCGACCGTTTACGGGGTGGTGTGCACGATCAGCACGTCGACCTTGGCCCGGCGTGAGACGTTGGCGGGCACCGATCCGAGCAGTCGGCCCGCGATCGTGCTGAGGCCGACGTTGCCGACGACGAGCAGGTCGGCGTCGACCTCCTCAGCGAGTCCGACCAGCGCGTCGACCGGGGCGCCGACGATCGACCGCTCCTCGATGTTCTTGGCGCCCGCGGCGTGGGCCCGATCCCTGGCCTCCCGCAGGATCGCGTAGATCGGGGCGCTGCCCGACACCTTGTAACTCTCGGCCTTGAGGGCGTCAGCGGCCCGTGGATCCTCGTGCTGGGGTAAGTACGCCGTCGCGACGATCAGCTTCGCGTCCGCCCCGGCGAGGCTGCCTGCCTTCTCCACCGCGCGCAGCGACGAATCCGAGCCGTCGGTTCCTACCACCACGGTCCGATAGGCGCTCATTTACCCTCCCAGGTGTCGGTTGCTACGCCAACCCAAGACAGTAACGGTTTGCCGCAGACAGATGGTCGGATTGAGTCACGCCACCGCGGCGGGCGTTTCCGCGCGACCGTCACGGCGCGGCGCGCTCGGCGGGACCAAGCGCCGCAGTATCGTCTCCAGCTAACATCCTAAAACCATGAAATCTCTTGATGCGCAGACTATTCAGTTGATCGCGAATCGCGGAGGCTCGAGCCGCCGGCTCCGGTGCCACCGGGCACAGCGGTTCGTGGGCAGGTCAGACAGGTAAGCAGGTTCACCAAAGGCCCCTTACAGTGACACGCATCATGGTTGCCACGACAGTCGACGAACCCAGAACCGCCCTCGTCGCCGACGACGCACGTCCACGGCCGCGCGGCAGGCTGCTCGATCCGCTCACGATCGCGGTGCTGGCGGCCGTCGTGGGCGGGGCCGGGGCGAGCCGGCCGTCGCTGTGGTTCGACGAGAGCGCGACGATTTCTGCCTCCGCCACCCGCTCGTTACCTGAACTGTGGCGGCTGCTGGGCCACATCGACGCCGTGCACGGCCTGTTTTACCTGCTGATGCACGGTTGGTTCACGCTCGTCCCGCCGACCGAGTTCTGGGCGCGGGTTCCCAGTTGTCTGGGGGTGGGGATCGCGGCAGCCGGTGTCGTGATCTTCAGCAAGCAGTTCTTGCCCAGGACCACGGCGATGTGTGCTGGCATCGTGTTCGCGGTCCTGCCGCGCGTGACGTGGGCCGCTGTCGAAGCCCGCTCGTATGCGCTCACAGCGGTCGCCGCGGTCTGGTTGACGGTGCTGCTGGTCACTTCGATACGGCGCAACCGGTGGTGGCTGTGGCTGCTCTACTCGCTCGCTCTGATGCTGTCGATTCTGCTCAACGTCTACCTGGTGTTGCTGGTGCCGGCCTATGCCGTCGTCACACCGGTGCTTCGGCGCCGCAGATCGGTGGTGCTGTGGTGGGCGATCACCTCGGCGGCCGCGGTGGGCGCGTTGACACCGTTGATGCTGTTCGCGCACGGCCAGAGCTTCCAGGTCGCCTGGATCAGTCCGCTGAATTGGCACAGCGTGCTCGACGTCGTGCAGCACCAGTACTTCGACAACAGTGTTCCGTTCGCGATCCTGGCGGCGGTTGTTTTCGTTGCCTCGCTGACGATTCGATTGACGGGTCGATGGCACTCGGCCGGCGACACCCGCCGGGTGCTGATCATCTGCGCGGCATGGATCGTGATACCGACCGCCGTCAGCCTGATCTACTCGGCGATCAGCGATCCGTTCTACTACCCGCGGTATCTGTTCTTCACCACGCCCGCGTTGGCAGTCGTACTGGCCGTCTGCATCGTGTCCGTTGCGCGCACGCCGCGATGGATCGCGTTGGTGCTGATCGTGCTCACCGCAGCGGCGCTCCCGAATTATCTTCTGTCGCAACGACAGCGGTACGCGAAAGAGGGCTGGGACTACAGCGACGTCGCCGACGTCATCGGCGCCCACGCGGCACCTGGGGATTGTCTGCTGGTCGACAACACGGTCGGCTGGCTACCCGGGCCGATTCGGGCGCTGCTGGCGGCTCGTCCCGCCACCTACCGGCCGCTGGTCGATCTCGGTCGCTCCGGCCTGGCAGCCGACCGCGGCACCCTCTGGGACGGCCACAAGGCGGTGTGGCTGCTGAAAGATCAGCTGAACAAGTGCACGGCAATATGGGCGATCTCCACCCATGACAAGAAGTTGCCCGCCCGCGAAAGCGGCAAATACCTGCCACCCGGGCTCGTGCTGTCACGCGCACCCGCGTATCTGACGCCGAGAGATCTTGGCTTTCACATCGTCGAGCGGTGGCAGTTCCACCGAACCCAGGTCGTCAAGTTGACCCGCTGACCGGCGGCGCCCTGCCAATGCGGCCGGCCAGAGTCGATCGACATCTTCGGTCAGCGCAATCCCCGCGTGGCACGGTAGGCGGCCAACGCGCCCGCCACGCCCAACGCGGCGAACACCGCGAACAACGCCCGCGCTGCCATCACGACACCGCCCTGCGCGCTGTTGACGACGACACCCGCCAGCCCCGCACCGAAGGCACCGGCGATGACCTCGATCATGTTGATCGCCGCAGCGGCCGCGGCACCTTCCTTCTCGTCATCGACGCACTGCATCGCCCACGCTGACAGATGCGGCCAGGCCGCGCCGATGCCGATCCCGGTGATCGTCAGCGTCAGCGCCCAGGTCACGACGAAGCCCACCGACGCGTCATCGACTTGGGTGACCGCTGTGAGGATCAGACCTAACGCAATGACCAGCGGCGCGACCACGACCACGCGCTTGATGACCGGCCTGCTGCTCAGCGAAGCGCTGAGAATCTCGCTGACGGCCCAGCCGACCGCCAGCACAGCGCCCAGAAACCCGGCCATGACAGGAACGAGATGCGCCAAACGTTGCCCGAACAGCGGCACATACATGTCGACCATCGCCGACGCCATCAGCACGCACAGGGTCAGATAGATCCACTTCAATGGTCCTGCGCCAAAAGCGCTGGGAGGCAATATCTTCACCGCCGCCCGGCGATCGACAAGCACGAAAAACACGACCAGGATCAGGCTGACCGCGAGCAACGCCGCGGTCTGGGCGATGTTCGTCGGAACCTGCGCGACGCTGACCGTCAGCGCCGCAGTCCCCAACAGCAGCAATGACCAGAGCGGAATTTTCAGCCGCCTGTCGTCACCGGTGTCGACGCGGCCGGCCGGCAGCACTAATGGAACCAGCACGGCCATCACGGCGGTCAGCACCGCCATCACGCCGAACGCCCAACGCCACAAACCGAACTGGGCGAAAAGGCCACCGGCCGTCGGTCCCGCCACCGTCGCGACCCCCCACATGGCCGATACCAGCGCCGAAGCCCTGGTCCACAACGATCGCGGCAAGGCGGCGTTGATCAACGCGTAGCCCAGGCCGGCCAGAAGCCCTCCGGCGGCCCCCTGCAAAGTGCGACCGATCAGCAAAACCTCCATGCTGGGAGCCGCCGCACAGACCACGCTGCCGATCCCGAACACGAACAATCCCAACAGATATGACCACCGTGGCCCGACCCGCAGCAGTGCCGAGTTGACCGTGGCGGCTGCGACAACCGACCCCACCAGGTACAGGGTGGTCACCCAGGCATACAGCCGCTCACCGCCGATGTCGGCGATCGCGCTCGGTAGCAGACTGACCGTCAGGAACTCGTTGGTCGCGTAGAGGGCCACGCCACCGGCGAGCAGCGTTGAAGTCCCCAGGAAGCGGGGACCCAACAGCGTGCGCCAGCCATCGTTGGCTGTCGTGCCAAGGGGTGCGCTCACTTCAGGCCGGCAGCGTCCATCCCGCGCAACTCTTTCTTGAGGTCGGCGATTTCGTCGCGGAACCGCGCCGCCAGCTCGAACTGCAGGTCACGCGCGGCGGTCATCATCTGCTCGGTGAGGTCTTTGATCAGATCGGCTAGCTCAGCCCGCGGCATGCTCGCGGTATCACGCCCTTCGAACACCCCGGCGCTGACCGCGCGGCCGCGCTCGCCCTGTGCCCGGCGCCCGCGCGATGCGTTGCGGCCGGAACCGCCGACCTGGACCGCACCGGTGGCCTCTGTATCCGCTGCCTCGCGATAGACCTGGTCGAGGATGTCGGCGATCTTCTTGCGCAGCGGCTGCGGGTCGATGCCGTGGGCTTCGTTGTAGGCGACCTGCTTGGCCCGCCGCCGGTCGGTCTCGTCGATCGCCTCTCTCATTGAATCGGTGATCTTGTCGGCGTACATGTGGACCTCGCCCGACACGTTGCGGGCGGCGCGGCCGATGGTCTGGATCAGGCTGCGCGACGACCGCAGGAAACCCTCCTTATCGGCGTCGAGGATCGCGACCAGTGACACTTCGGGCAGGTCCAGGCCCTCTCGCAGCAGGTTGATGCCGATGAGCACGTCGTAGTCACCCAGTCGCAGCTGGCGCAGCAGTTCCACCCGTCGCAGCGTGTCGACCTCGGAGTGCAGGTAGCGCACCCGGATACCGAGTTCCAGCAGGTAGTCGGTGAGGTCCTCGGCCATCTTCTTGGTCAGCGTCGTCACCAAGATCCGCTGGTCGGCCTCGGCGCGCTTGCGGATCTCGCCGATCAGATCGTCGATCTGGCCCTTGGTCGGCTTCACCACCACTTTCGGGTCGACCAGGCCGGTCGGGCGGATCACCTGCTCGACGAACTCCCCGGCCGATTGGCTCAGCTCGTAGGGACCCGGGGTCGCCGACAGGTATACCGTCTGCCCGATTCGGTTGGCGAACTCCTCCCAGGTCAGTGGTCGGTTGTCGGTGGCCGACGGCAGCCGGAAGCCGAATTCGACGAGGTTGCGTTTGCGCGACATGTCACCCTCGTACATGCCGCCGATCTGCGGCACCGTCACGTGAGATTCGTCGATGACCAGCAGGAAGTCCTCCGGGAAATAGTCCAGCAGCGTCGCGGGCGGCGTGCCGGGCCCGCGCCCGTCGATGTGCCGCGAGTAGTTCTCGATGCCGGAGCAGAACCCGACCTGGCGCATCATCTCGACGTCGTAGTTGGTCCGCATCCGCAGTCGCTGGGCCTCCAGCAGCTTGCCCTGACCCTCAAGCTCGGCGAGTCGCCCGGCCAGCTCTTCCTCGATGGTGGAAATCGCGTGCGCCATTCGCTCCGGGCCGGCCACGTAGTGGGTGGCCGGGAAGATACGCAGTGAATCGACCTTGCGGACCACGTCACCGGTCAGCGGGTGCAGGTAGTACAGCGCCTCGATCTCGTCGCCGAAGTACTCGATGCGGACCGCCAACTCCTCGTAGGACGGGATGATCTCGACGGTGTCGCCACGCACCCGGAACGAGCCGCGGGTGAACGACAGGTCGTTACGGCTGTACTGCACGTCGACCAGCAGCCGCAGCAGCCCGTCGCGGGGCACCTCGGTGCCCACTTCCAACTCGACCGACCGGTCCAGGTAGGACTGCGGCGTGCCCAGGCCGTAGATGCAGGACACCGAGGCGACCACCACCACGTCGCGGCGGGACAGCAGCGAGGACGTCGCGGAGTGCCGCAGCCGCTCGACGTCGTCGTTGATCGAGCTGTCCTTTTCGATGTAAGTGTCGGTCTGCGCGATGTACGCCTCTGGCTGGTAGTAGTCGTAGTACGAGACGAAGTACTCGACAGCGTTGTGCGGCAACATCTCTCGTAGCTCGTTGGCCAGCTGTGCGGCCAGCGTCTTGTTGGGCGCCATCACCAGGGTGGGCCGCTGCAACCGCTCGATGAGCCACGCGGTGGTGGCCGACTTCCCGGTACCGGTGGCACCCAGCAGCACCACGTCGCGCTCCCCGGCCTGAATGCGGCGTTCCAGCTCGTCAATGGCGGTCGGCTGATCCCCCGCCGGCGCGTACGGGCTGACCACCTCGAAGTGACCGCCGGCCCGCACCATGTCCTCGACCGGACGGTATTCAGAGTGCGCAACCACGGGATGCTCGGTAGCAAACGCCATGTCCACCAGGGTAGAACCCGCCACCGACACCCGCCGACGATGCAGGCCAGGAGCCGGCCGGTCAGCTGTGCTGGCGGGTCCACACCCGGGTGCCCGGGTCGCACTGGATGAGATGTCCGTCGTCGGACATCGACATGCTGAACACCGATGTGCCCGGTTCGTCGCACGAGGTCCCGACGGGGTGCACCCCGGTGGTCGTCGGCGCTTTGTCCCAGGTGTTGCCCTCGCATACCACCTGCTCGTTGGCCGTGGAATCGTAGGCGACCTTGTCGATGTCGCCGCACGCGCCGCCCAGCACCGCCGGCGTCGGGGTTCCGACCGGCGTGGCCGTGATATTGGCCGCCTGGGCCGGATCGGCGACGGTGACGTTCGGCGGGACGTCTCCGGTGCGGGTTGCCACCACCGGGATTCGCAGCGTGGCGCCCTGCGAGCCGCACTCGTTGCCCTGCAGCGTCTGGGTCTGGACGCCGCGCAGCGTGCCGTCCGGTTCCGGGGTCAAAGACCACACCACCGTCTCGGACTGCGTGAGGGTCGGGCCGCCGCGCACCTTTTGGCACTGCACCTGCAGCTGCCGCGGCTCACCCTGCCAGTGCCCGTCGACGAAATGCAGAGTGCCGGTGTTGCCGGTGCCGGCGGTCCTCGGCGTTTGGTGGCTGGCGTCGTCCAGCTTGGTCGCGGTGGCAGCGCATCCGGCCGCGGTGCACGCCGACGAAAAGGCCCACCAGCTGGTGACCCCGCCATTGTTGCGGATGACGCCGTTGGACGTCTGCTTCGCGCGGTCGTAGTCCAGCCGGTAGCTGCCGTTGATTGGCGGGGCGGCGATGGCTGACGCGGAGGAAGCCGACGACGTCGCGCTCACGCGCGGTGGTGACGCGGAGCCCGCTTGAGGTTGGTCGTCCCAGGAAAAGAATGAGATCGCCCACGTCACGGTCAGCGCGACGACCATTGTGACGATCATCGCGATGGCGATGCCGACTTTCAGTGAGGGCCTTCGGCCGGCGCTCCGCACGCCGGAGCGGCGCCGTGGCCGCGACCTCGTCCCGAGCGCGCCGAACTTGATGCCGTGGTCTCCGCCGGGGGAGATGTGCTCGCGAAAGGCAGCGGCGAATTGGCGACACCGGTCGAATCTGTCCGCGGGATCCTTCGCCAGAGCTTTGAAAAACACGTCGTCGAGATCTGCCAGGTCGGGGCGATAATCGCTCACTCTGGGCAGTTCTGCATGCAAGTGCTGCCCGATCACCGCGACCGGATTGGAGTTCCGATACGGCGGCGCGCCGGTGAGCAAGTGAAACGCCGAAGCCGCCAGAGCGTACTGGTCGGCGCGGCCATCCATGTTCGTTCCGACGAGTTGCTCGGGGGCCGCGTACGCGACGGTGCCCACCGCGACGTTGGTTTCGGTGATCCCACTGATATCGGCGAGTTGGCGGGCTACGCCGAAGTCCGCCAACAGGATTCGACGGTCGTCTTCGTCCGGATGGGTGAGCAAAATGTTGGCGGGTTTGACGTCCCGGTGCAGCAGCCCTCGAGCGTGGGCATAATCGAGCGCGCCGGCGACCGCGGTGACGATGTCGCAGACGTCTGTCTCCGGCATTCCTTCCCGGAAACGCTCCCGCATCAGTCGGGACGCGTCGGTGCCCTCGACGTAGTCCATCGCGATCCAGAGGTGACCGTCGAACTCTCCGCGGTCGTGCACCGCGACGACGTGGGGATGCCACAACGTGGCGGCCAAGTCGGCTTCGCGATTGAATCTCTCGCGAAATTCAGGGTCGGCGGTTGTCCCCTCCGTCAAGACCTTGAGCGCATCAAGACGCGGTAGGCGGGGATGCTTGGCCAGGTAAACGTCGGCCATCCCGCCAGACCCCAGCGGACGCATGATGGTGTAGCCGGCAAAGGTGGTCGGGGCGGCCAACGCACCGCTCGGCGCGTCGCCCCTGCCGGGCCGACCAATGTGCCCGGAATCCCGGCGAGGCCGCGACGCGATCAGGGGAACCCGGGTCAGTAGGCGGGTCACCGCGGAGTGCGGAAGCGATGCGTAGCCACGTTGCAGCAGGCTGCGGGGGCGCGGCGGCTCCGCGGGCGGCCCCGATTGGGCGTCCCAGCGCTGCGTCGCTCTGGTCGCCTCATCCATCTGCTCTTGCCCCCCCACGTCCAACACAATAGGCGTTTCGACTACCACGCACCCAGTTCCCCTGTCGCGGGACTAAACTCTCGAATCAGTTGCGGCCCGGACATTTTGGAACACCCGGCGCGGTCGAATACGGACAGTTTCCTTCTCTTCGCAATCATGCCGCCAAACGCGGTGAGCTCCTGTTGTGCCGCTTATGAAACCGCTGTGAATCGCGGCATCGACGCAGTTCGCGGCTGGACACAGGCGAATCACAGTGCCCAATTAGGAAGCCAGGCCGCCGCGGAGTCGATACTGGAGTAGTGAGTCGACCAGCCCCGCCCCTCCTGACCATTTGGCACGACGGCTCAGAACGCACCTTCGCTCCAGGTCACGACGTCGTTGTCGGGCGCGACCTGCGCGCTGACATCCGGATCGCCGACCCGCGGATCTCACGCGCGCACCTGATCCTGCGCTTCGACCAGGGCAAGTGGGTGGCCATCGACAACGGATCGGTCAACGGGACCTTCGTCAACGGCTACCGCAGACCGGTGGTCGACATTCACGACGGGCAAAGCATCAACGTCGGCAATGCGGGCGGACCCCGGCTGACCTTCGAGATCGGGCGGCGCCGCGGCAAAGGGGGTCAACCCCCGGGAACTGCTTCGCCCCGCGATGCGCACTCGACGGAGTCGTGGTCGACACCCGCCCCGCCCGGTCCGCCTGCCCGGGCCGCTGACTCGCAGCGTGGGCCCGCCCGGCCAGCGCCCCCCAAGCCGCCAGTGCGCCCCGCTCCGCCCGTCCGACGGCCACAATCACCGTCGGAGTATCCGACCAACGTCCAGAATCCACCGCCGCCGGCCGGACCGGTTCCCAACGAGACCACTGTCGTCAACGCGCGGCCCGCGCCACCGCTGAACCACGTCCCGCCCACCGAAGCCACCATGCTCGACGTACGTGCGGGCGACGCAGCGAACTTTGCGACCAGATTCGTCAAACTACTGTCGCCGAGATCGGGGCCGGCCGCCAAACCGGCCGGCTCGGTGACAATCGGTCGGGCAACCGACAACGACGTCGTCATCCCAGACGTGCTGGCCTCCCGATATCACGCAACGTTGACTCTGACCCCGCTGGGCACCGAGATCCGCGACACCAGCGTCAACGGGACGTTCGTCAACGGCACCCGGATCGGCTCGGCGATCTTGGCCGAGGGCGACGTGGTGACCGTAGGCAACGTCGATCTGGTGGTCAGCGGTGGCCTGCTGGTCCGCCGCAGCGAAACCGAAGCCGCGACGCGCACCGGCGGCCTGGAGGTGCGCGGCGTCCAGTATGTCGTCGACAACGGCAAACAACTGCTCACCGACATCTCGCTGACTGCGCGTCCCGGCACGCTGACCGCGGTGATCGGCGGATCCGGCGCCGGGAAGAGCACGCTGGCCCGCCTGATCGCCGGTTACACGACGCCCAGCTCCGGCGCGGTGACGTTCGAGGGGCACGACATCCACAGCGAGTACGCGTCGCTGCGCAGCAGGATCGGCATGGTTCCCCAGGACGACGTCGTGCACCGTCAGCTGACGGTGAACCAAGCGCTGAGCTATGCCGCCGAACTGCGCCTGCCACCCGACACCAGCAAGGCCGACCGGGCCAAGGTCGTCGCGCAGGTGCTCGAGGAACTCGACCTGACCAAGCACGCCGACACCCGGGTCGACAAGCTGTCCGGCGGACAACGCAAACGCGCCTCGGTGGCGCTCGAGCTGCTCACCGGGCCTTCGCTGCTGATCCTCGACGAACCGACCTCGGGTCTGGATCCGGCGCTGGACCACCAGGTGATGATGATGCTGCGCCAACTGGCCGACGCCGGTCGCGTGGTGATCGTCGTGACCCACATGCTGTCTTACCTGGACATCTGCGACCAGCTGCTGCTGGTGGCACCGGGCGGGAAGACGGCCTACTGCGGGCCGCCGGACGGCATCGGCGAGGTGATGGGCACCACCAACTGGGCCAAGATCTTCGGTCAGGTTGGTGCCGATCCCGACGAGGCCAACCGCCGGTTTCGCGAGCGGGAACAGCAGCAACCGCCCCCGCAGACAGATAAACCGGTCGACCTGGGCGAGCCGGTGCATACCAGCGTGCGCCGCCAGATCTCGACGATCGCGCGCCGACAGGTCCGCCTCGTCGTGGCCGACCGGGCGTATTTCATCTTCCTGGCGTTGTTGCCGTTCATCCTCGGCGCTCTGTCGCTCACCGTTCCGGGCAGCACAGGATTCCGCGTTCCCGGCACGCACGCCGCGACGCCCGACGAATCGGCGCAGATCCTGGCCTTGTTGCTGCCGGCTGCTGCCTTCATGGGTACTGCGCTGACGATTCGCGACCTGGTCGGTGAGCGCGCCATCTTCCAGCGCGAGCAGGCGGTCGGCCTGTCGACCACCGCTTACTTGCTGGCCAAGACGCTGGTGTTCTGCGGGTTCGCGATTCTGCAGTCGGCGATCATCACCGCACTCGTGGTGGCCGGCAAAGGCGCGCCGGCCCGCGGAGCGGTGCTGCTGGGCCACTCGACGGTGGCAGCCACCGCCGAGCTGTTCATCACCGTCGCCGGTACCTGTGTCGCCTCGGCCGTTCTCGGATTGGCCATCTCTGCGCTGGTCCGATCCAGCGAGCAGATCATGCCGCTGTTCGTGGTCGCGGTCATGGCACAGCTGGTGTTGTGCGGCGGGATGGTCCCGGTGACCGGCCGGCTCGGTCTGGACCAGCTGTCGTGGCTGATGCCGGCGCGCTGGGGTTACGCGGCGGCGGCGTCCACGGTCGATGTCCGGCATCTGGTGCCGGCCACGCTGCTGCCCCAGGACCAGTTCTGGCAGCACACCCGACATTTCTGGTTGCTCGACATGGGCATGCTGGCCGGCCTCACCGTGTTATTCGCCTGTTTTGTCCGCTGGAAGATCCGGCTCAGACGCTGAAACCGAGGTGACGCCATCCATCCGCCGAAGCACGAGAGGTTCGACCTGCGCGCCCGCACCAACACCGATCCGAAAGGCATCGTGCGGGCCGTCGACGACTACATCGTGCGGCCATGGGGCCTGTACCTGGCCCGCCCCACACCCGGCCGCGCGCAATTCCACTACCTCGAGTCGTGGTTGTTGCCGTCACTGGGGTTGCGGGCCACCGTTTTTCATTTCAATCCCGGCCACGAATGCGACCACGACTATTACCTCGACGTCGGCGAATACGTACCCGGCCCGGCTGTGTGGGGGTCCGAAGACCACTACCTCGACCTCGAGGTCCGTACCGGCCGCGGCGCGGACTTAGCCGACGTCGATGAACTTTTGGAGGCCACCCGGCACGGCCTGCTCACTCCGGAAGTTGCCGAACAGGCCGTGCGGCGCGCGGTGCACGCCGTCGACGGCCTGGCTCGCAACGGCTATGACCTCAACGCATGGCTGGCCGGCAACGGCATGCCACTGACATGGCGTCAAATGCCGAAACCGTTGCAGCACAACTAGTTCAGACGGCCAGCAAGCGCTCGAAGAATTCGCGGTAGTGCATCAACGCCACACGTAGGTCCTCTGTCGATGCCTCCTCGCCGCGAGACCACTGCTCTTCCAGATGTGAGCGGGCCTGGGCGAATCCGGTGGTGAGCTGCTCGACCAGATCGGAGACCAGGACATCCGCCTTCTGGACGCAGTCCTTGGGGTCATCGACGAAGGCCGCCTGAACGCCGGCCCACCGCGCACGCAAATCCGCGAGATCGTCACCGGCGAAGAGCACTTCGGCGGCTGACGACTCGGGTTGCGCGCTCGGCGTGTCCGCCGTGGCGGCCGCGGAGGGTTCCGTTGCGCCGGCATCGAGCGTCGTGTCGGGCGCAACGGGGGTTCCGGCCTCATCGGCCGAATCTGTGATTGTGTCTTGCTCATGCGTGGTCATGCGCTTGCCTCCTGTGCTGTGTCCTTGTCGGTCGGGTTTTCGAGCAACTTCTCGAACAGCGCCCGGTAGTGCACGAACGCCTCCCGCTGTTGTTCGGTGTTGGCATGCTGCTGCGATACGTGGATGCCGTGGGCGGCGCGATAGTTGTCGACGATTTGCGGGTGATCGACGGAAATGTCCGCGGCCCGCTGGTCGAAATCGTCGACGGGGTAACCCCGTTGGCGCATCACCTCCGTCACCAGATCGTCGGCGACACCGACGGCGGTTGCGGGGTTGTCCACGAACCCGGCTTGCACCTCGCGCCAGCGCGTGGTGAAGTCCGATAGCGCTGAAGGCGTGAGAGGAACAATGTCGAGCTTGTCTCGCTTGCGTTCTCGCGTGGTGAGTTCCCGCACGGCGCCCTTCTCGCTACCGGTCTCGGATACCACCCGCTCGTACTCACCGCCATAGTGCTGTTTCAGCCGCTTCGTCTTCGTACGAAAGCTGACCATGCTTATTGCGACAATCGCCGCGACCACCACCACGACGACGGCGGCCCCGATCAAGATCCATTCCCAAGTAGGCATCACAGGCTCCTTTCTGACTTATGTTTAATAACCCGTCCGGCGATGGCCCAAACGCGATTTTGTGACGTGCGGCACAAAGCGCCGAGTACAGCCGACGTGTTGCGGGGGCTCAGAAATAGTGCCGACGGCCGCCGATCGCGCGTCCGGTACTGCCCAGGACGGCCAGGATCGCGCCGATAACGAGCAAGATGATCCCCAGGGTCCACAGGATGGAGATCTTGAGCAGAAATCCCGCGATCAGCAGGATGATGCCGAGAACGATCATGGGTGTGCCTTCCTTCAGATGATGGTTGACCGATGTTCGGGTCGGCCGGCCCGCAATCAAGTCGACCACCCGTAAGGGGGGTACAACTACACCCCTAGGGAGGTAATGTCCCCGGGCGTGACACCTCCACCTCGCGCGCCGATCACCGTCGCACTCGTCGACGATTACGACGTCGTCGTCAAGGGTGTGGCCAACATGCTGGAGCCATACCGCGACCGCATCGTGGTAGCCGAACTCGACTCCAGCGTGTCCGTCAAAGACGATGTCGACATCGTCTTGTACGACTCATTCGCCCAACCCGAATCCGACCACGAAGAGATCAGCGTCCTGGTGGCCAATCCTCGCGCACACCGAGTTGTGGTCTACACCTGGAACTTTCACCCCGAACTCGTCCAAAGCGCGCGGAGACACGGCGCCCATGGTTATCTGTCAAAAACCCTGCCCGCGCGCGAGCTGGTCGCGGCCTTGGAGGCCGTGCACACCGGTGAGGTGGTCGTCAGCGACGTGGCAGCGCGGACACGCAGCGCACCCGGGCTCGACTGGCCCGGCCGCGGCGAAGGCCTCAGCGAACGCGAGGCGGAGATTCTGGCGCTGATCACCCAGGGCATGAGCAACGCCGACGTCGCGCGGCTGACATACCTGAGCCCCAACACCGTCAAGTCATATATCCGCACCATTTATCGCAAGCTCGGCGTGAGCAGTCGCACCCAGGCCGTGCTGTGGGGCGTCAACCACGGGTTCACGCCCGACCACCACCGCATCGAGCACTGGCGCGGCGGTCCCTAATCCGTAGGCCGCCAACCTGATGCGTCGGCCCACGCCCACGCCCGGCGGTATGCATCGACAAACCACGGTTCCTTGGTGGCGAGATAACGCGTGATGTCTCCCTCGGGCGCCGCGGCCTGCTCAGCTTTGCGCTTGACGGCCAGATATTCTTCCCGCACATCGGGATTGGCCACCAGCCAATCGACGAACAGCAGCGCGAACTGCTGATCAGGCCAGCCGTCGACGCGCACATGCACGTTCGTCGGCCGGCCGGGATCGGCCGAACCATGAATCCGCTTCTGCCACAGGCCCGGATCGTCATTGTGGTCGTAGCGGCTGGCGGTGCTTCGCGACCCGGGTTTGCCGAGGTCAGCGGTGATGCGTTCGATGCGTGGGTAGCCGACTGACAACAACGGCTCAGCGAGTTCTTCTGCCGCCGCGAGTGATGCGACGGTGACCTGGACATCGATGGTGTCCTTGGCGTCCAGCCCCGGGACCGCGGTCGACCCGACGTGGTCGACGCGCAACGCCTTTGCCCCGCAGGCGGTCTTAAGACGGTTGACGATGCGCCGCGCCTGGTCGGGCCAGGTCGGATCGGCCGGCGCCAGTCGCACCGGTGCACCGACGACCTCGCGTGCGCTGATGTTGTGCGCGAACGGCAGGATGCGCTGATCCCACACCTCACGGGCACGATCGATCAGCGCCTCGGACGAACCGGAATTGTCCAGCCAGACATCGGCGACGGCGCGACGCTGCGCGTCGTCGGCTTGCGCGGCAATGCGGGCGCGCGCGTCGGCCTCGGCCATGCCGCGGTGTTCGACCAGTCGCTTTACCCGCAGCTCGGCATCGGCGTACACCACGACGACCAGTGGGAAAAACGGCGCCATCCCGGACTCCACCAATAGCGGGATGTCCTCCACCACAACGGAGTCCGCCGGAACGGCGGCGATGATCTCGGAACGCCGCTTGCCGACCAGCGGGTGGACGATCCCGTTCAGCGTGGCCCGGCTTTCGTCGTCGCTGAATGCCTTGGCCGCCAAGGCCGGTCGGTCCAGCGCGCCGTCCGGCAGCAGAATGCCGTCACCGAATGCCTCGACGAGTGCGGCCAATCCCTCGGTGCCGGGCTCGACCACCTCGCGGGAGATGACGTCGCCGTCGACGATGACGCCGCCGCGTTCGGAAAACGTCGCGGACACCGTCGACTTGCCGGCCCCGATACCGCCGGTCAGACCGATGCGAAGCATCCGGTGCAGGGGTTAGGCGCTGCCCGCGAGCTTCTCCCGCAGCGCGGCGAGTTGCGCATCGCTGGCCAGCGAACCGCCGCTCGGCTGGTCGTCGCCCGACGAGCCGTTGGCCTGCGGGCGCTCGGCAGCGGCAGCTTCGGCCTCCGCGAACTTCTCCATCTGCGCGGTGTGCATCTTGTGCCTGCGCTCGGCCTCGGCGTAGCGGGCTTCCCACTCGTTGCGCTGCGTGTCGAAACCTTCGAGCCATTCGTTGGTCTCGGCGTCGAAGCCCTCGGGGAAGATGTAGTTGCCCTGCTCGTCGTAGCTGTCGGCCATGCCGTACTTCGCGGGGTCGAACTCCTCGGTGTAGTCCTCATTGGCCTGCTTGAGCGACAACGAAATCCGGCGGCGCTCGAGGTCGATGTCGATGACCTTGACCATCGCGTCGTCACCGACGGCGACCACCTGGTCGGGCACCTCGACATGGCGCTCGGCCAACTCGGAGATGTGCACCAGACCTTCGATGCCCTCCTCGACGCGGACGAACGCGCCGAACGGCACCAGCTTGGTGACCTTGCCCGGCACGATCTGGCCGATCGCGTGGGTGCGAGCGAAGTGCCGCCACGGGTCTTCCTGAGTCGCCTTGAGCGACAACGAAACCCGCTCGCGGTCCATATCGACGTCGAGCACCTCGACGGTCACCTCGTCGCCGACAGTGACCACCTCGGAGGGGTGGTCGATGTGCTTCCAGGACAGCTCGGAGACGTGCACCAGGCCGTCCACCCCGCCCAGATCGACGAACGCGCCGAAGTTGACGATCGAGGACACCACACCCTTGCGGATAGCGCCCTTCTGCAGCTGGTTGAGGAACTCGCTGCGCACCTCGGACTGGGTCTGCTCCAGCCAGGCGCGCCGTGACAGCACCACGTTGTTGCGGTTCTTGTCCAGCTCGATGATCTTGGCTTCGATCTCTTTGCCGATGTAGGGCTGCAGATCGCGGACGCGTCGCATCTCGACCAGCGAGGCAGGCAGGAAGCCGCGCAACCCGATGTCGAGGATCAGACCACCCTTGACGACCTCGATGACGGTGCCCTTGACGGCCTCGTCCTTCTCCTTGAGCGCCTCGATGGTGCCCCAGGCCCGCTCGTACTGAGCGCGCTTCTTGGACAGGATCAGTCGGCCTTCTTTGTCCTCTTTGGTGAGGACCAGGGCTTCGACCTCATCTCCCACGGAAACGACCTCATTAGGGTCGACGTCGTGCTTGATGGACAGTTCGCGGGAGGGGATGACCCCCTCGGTCTTGTAGCCGATGTCGAGCAGGACTTCGTCCCGGTCAACCTTGACGATGGTCCCTTCGACGATGTCGCCATCGTTGAAGTACTTGATTGTTTTATCGATGGCGGCGAGAAAATCCTCGCTCGAGCCAATGTCGTTGACGGCTACTTGCGGCGAGGTGACGGTGGGACTCGGCATATTGTTGGGTTGCTCCGGACAGGTTGGGGTCGTAGGGACACAGCTGGTGTACCCGTTGAGGCTACTCGACTAGGCATACGCTGGCCAAACTCAGTCCTGCCGACTGTCGAAAACCCAGGCCGACACCGCGGCGCCCATCACCTCGGGCGCACTCGCATCCGGGGTGAAACAGCGCCGACCAGCGTCAGAACTTGGCGATCAACGCCACGCCGCAAACCAGGAGCAGGCCGCCCAGGACTCGGCCCAGGCTGATCGGGTGAGGATGTACCCGAAGCCAACCGAAATGATCGACCAGCAGCGACATGACGAGCGCCGCGGTCACCGTCAGGCCGATGAAAACACCCGCTCCAACCCTGTGCACCAAGGTCAGCCCCGCATAGACCTGGACAGCTCCGACGAGACCCCCGACAAGTGCCCACCACGGCATCGACACGGCGTCCTGTGCGGTGGGCAGCGGTTTCGACCTGACGAGAAATACGGAGATAAAGAAAATCGCGACCACGGCAGCCGAAATCGCCGACGCCAGCCATGGATTGATCATGTGCTTATAGAGCTGAGAGTTCATGGCCGCCCCGCATGTCTGGAGGGCGCCGCCGAGGACGATGAAGGGAATCATCCAGCTTGCATTCATGAATCTCCTTTCCTGTCGCTGCGAATCAGGTACCCACGGCGGCACCCATGCTGACAGCCTTTTACGGCGTGAATAGGTGAGGTTGGTGACGCGGATCAGTGAGCCGCGGTGTCCCAGCTGGGCCCGTAGCCCACCGAGACCTCCAGCGGCACGTCAAGCGGGTACGCGCCGCCCATTTTGTCGCGCACCAACGCCTCGAGTTGCTCGCGCTCACCTGCTGCGACTTCGAATAAAAGTTCGTCGTGGACCTGCAGCACCATGCGTGACGCCAGCCCGGCCGCCGCGAGCGCCTTATCGACCTCGATCATGGCGACCTTGATGATGTCGGCCGCGCTGCCCTGGATCGGCGCGTTGAGCGCGGCCCGCTCGGCGGCCTCGCGCACCTGCCGATTGGTGCTGTCCAGCTCGGGCAGGTAGCGGCGGCGACCCAGCACAGTCGAGGTGTAACCGTCTTTGCGAGCCTGCTCGACCACGTCCAAAAGGTAGTCGCGCACCCCGCCGAACCGAGCGAAGTACTGGTCCATCTGGACTTTGGCATCCTCGGTGGAAATCTTGAGCTGCGCCGCCAGGCCGTAGGCGCTCAAACCGTAGGCCAGCCCGTAGGACATCGCCTTGACCCGGCGTCGCAGCTCGCCCGTCACCTCGTCGATCGGCACACCGAACGCGCGCGATGCGACGAACGAGTGCAAGTCCTCTCCGGTGTTGAACGCCTCGATGAGGCCATCGTCGCGGGACAGGTGCGCCATGATCCGCATCTCGATCTGGCTGTAGTCGGCGGTCATCAGCTCCGCGTATCCGTTACCGACAACGAACGCGTCGCGGATCTCGCGGCCGGCATCGGTGCGAATCGGGATGTTTTGCAAGTTGGGCTCGGTGGACGAGAGCCGACCGGTCGCGGCGATCGTCTGATTGAACGTCGTGTGGATCCGGCCATCTCCGGCAACCGAATTCAGCAACCCGTCGACGGTCACCTTCAGCCGGGTCACGTCGCGGTGTGCGAGCAGATGCTGCAGGAATGGATGCCCGGTTTTGTCGAACAGCGACTGCAGCGCATCCGCGTCGGTGGTGTATCCGGTCTTGGTCCGTTTGGTTTTCGGCATCTCCAGTTCGTCGAACAGCACCACCTGAAGCTGCTTTGGCGACCCGAGGTTGATCTGCTTGCCGATCACGGCGTACGCCGCTTCGGCGGCATCACGGATCTGGTCGCCGAATTGGCTTTGCAGCGAACCTAATTGGTCGAGGGCCACCGCGATGCCCGCGGCCTCCATGCCCGCCAACACCCGTTGAACCGGCAATTCCATCTCGGCCAGCAATGACGTGGAGTCGATGCGGGCCAATTCGGCATCCAGCGCGTCAGCGAGGTCCACGACGGCGCGGGCTCGCAACACCGCCGTCTGCACGGCTTGCTCGTCGACTCCATCGCTGTCATCGAGGAGTGAAAGTTGCTGTTGCTCAGATGTTTCCGCACGCAGCTCGCGGCGCAGGTAGCGCAGCGACAGATCGTCGAGGGTGAAGCTGCGCTGTCCGGGGCGAACGAGGTAGGCGGCCAGCGCGGTATCGGAGCTGACCCCGTTCAGCATCCAGCCGCGGCCGGCGACGTCATGAATCGCCAACTTGGCCTCGTGCAAGGCTTTCGGTTTGTCGGAATCGGCGAGCCAAGCCGCCAGCGCCGCGTCGTCGTCGGGTGTCAAGATCGTGGTGTCGATGAAGCTGCCGTCGCCGTCGGCAGCGGCGATGGCCAGTGCGGTCGCATCGCCGTCGTAGGGCAGATGCGTGCCCACCACCGCCAGCCCCGATCGTCGGCCGTCGGCGACGTGTTCGGCCAGCCAGTGCCCGACCGCGCCGGGCTCCAGCGCTCCCCCACGCACGTCGAATCCCTCGTCGACCTCGGGTTCGACGGCGGCCAGTGTGTCGAACAGCCGATCGCGCAGCACCCGGAACTCCAGGTGGTCGAACAACTGGTGAATCTGGTCGCGGTCCCAGGGCTGCATACGCAGCGTGTCCGGCGTCTGCGCCAGCGGCACGTCACGGACCAAGTCGGTGAGCTCGCGATTCCGCACCACGCTGGCCAGATTCGCCCGCAGCGCGTCGCCGACCTTGCCGCGCACCGACTCGACGTCGTCGACCAGCGCTTGCAGCGAGCCGTATTCGATGATCCATTTCGACGCCGTCTTCTCGCCCACTCCTGGAATGCCGGGCAAATTGTCGCTCGGGTCGCCGCGCAGGGCGGCGAAGTCGGGGTACTGCGCGGGGGTCAGGCCGTACTTTTCGACCACGGCCGCCGGGGTGAAGCGGGTCAGCTCGCTGACGCCTTTACGCGGGTAGAGCACGGTGACGTCGT
The DNA here is from genome assembly GCA_963760095.1 of uncultured Actinomycetota bacterium. GTDB lineage: Bacteria > Actinomycetota > Actinomycetes > Mycobacteriales > Mycobacteriaceae > Mycobacterium. Next base: position 125,290 of record CAVXBT010000003.1, read on the forward strand.
CGCTGACCAGTTGCAACGCGTCGCGGTCACCGGTGACCACCAGCACCCGGTAGCCCTCTTTTTCCGCCTGGGTCGCCAGCGTCGCGATCAAGTCGTCGGCTTCGAAGCCCGGTTCGGCCAGTGCCGTAATGCCCAGCGCCGCAAGGACATCCTTGGTGACGTCGATCTGCCCATGGAACTCGTCCGGGGTGGACGATCGGTTGGCTTTGTATTCCGGGTAACGCTCGGAGCGGAACGTCTGGCGCGACACGTCGAACGCGGCGGCCACATGGGTGGGGGCTTCGTCACGCAGCAGATTGATCAGCATGGCGGTGAACCCGTACACCGCGTTGGTGGTCATCCCGCCCTGGGTCTTGAAGTTCTCGGCCGGCAGCGCATAGAAGGCCCGAAACGCCAGCGAGTTGCCGTCCAGCAGCATCAACGTCGGCTTGCCGTCGCCGGTCTGACCGGCTTTCGTCTTCTTGCTTGCGGTCCGCGCTGGGCTCACGGCCTCAACTCTAGGCACCGCCGCGGACATCTACGTCAACTGCCGCTGTCCGCCCACGTCGTACTCGGACTGGAATTGGAACACGTTTCAGTTTTTCTGCGATAGTGAGTAATCTGGCGTGGTGCCAGAAGCCCCTGAGAAGGTCAAACCTGCAGTCGACGGCTGGTTCGCCGAAGACGGCGGTGCGCCACACCTGATCGGCAGTAAGTGCCCGCAGTGCGCGACGTACGTCTTCCCGCCGCGCGCCAACAATTGCCCCAACCCCGGCTGCGACGGCGATCAGCTCGACCAAGTTCCGCTGTCGCGGCGCGGAAAACTGTGGAGCTACACCGAAAACCGGTATGCGCCACCGCCCCCCTATCCGGTGTCCGATCCATTCGAACCCTTCGCCGTCGCCGCGGTGGAATTGGCTGACGAGGGTCTCATCGTGCTGGGGAAGGTGGTGGACGGCACCTTGGCCGCCGACCTGAAGATCGGCATGGAGATGGAGCTGACCACCATGCCGCTGTTCGTCGACGACGACGGCGTCGAGCGCATCGTCTACGCGTGGAGGATCGCATGAGCACCCCCGAACCGCTCTACATCCTCGGCGCCGGGATGCACCCCTGGGGCAAGTGGGGCAACGACTTCACCGAATACGGCGTGGCCGCCGCCCGCGCCGCGCTGCGCGAGGCCGGAATGGACTGGCGGCAGGTTCAATTGGTGGCCGGCGCCGACACCATCCGCAACGGCTATCCGGGTTTCGTGGCAGGCGCGACCTTCGCCCAAAAGCTGGGCTGGAACGGCGTGCCGGTCAGCTCCAGCTACGCCGCGTGCGCCAGCGGCTCGCAAGCCCTGCAAAGCGCCCGCGCGCAGATCCTGGCCGGCTTCTGCGACGTCGCACTGGTGATCGGGGCCGACACCACACCCAAGGGCTTTTTCGCACCGGTCGGCGGCGAGCGGAAGAACGACCCCGACTGGCAGCGGTTCCACCTGATCGGCGCGACCAACCCGGTGTACTTCGCGCTGCTCGCGCGACGACGGATGGATCTCTACGGCGCCACGCTCGAGGACTTCGCACAGGTGAAGGTCAAGAACACCCGCCACGGCCTGCAGAACCCGAACGCCCGGTTCCGCAAGGAGACCTCGGTCGTCGACGTGCTGGCCAGCCCGGTGGTGGCCGATCCGCTGCGACTGCTGGACATCTGCGCCACGTCCGACGGCGCCGCGGCGCTGATCGTGGCCAGTGCCAAGTTCGCCCGCGAACACCTCGGCTCCCTGAACGGTGTGCCGTCGGTGCGCGCCGTGAGCACAGTCACTCCCCGCTACCCGCAGCACCTGCCCGAATTACCAGACATTGCAACGGATTCCACTGCTGTTGTGCCTGCACCGGACCGGGTGTTCAAGGACCAGATCATTGACGCCGCCTACGCCGAGGCCGGTATCGGGCCGGAGGACCTGAGCCTGGCCGAGGTGTACGACTTGTCCACCGCCCTGGAACTCGACTGGTATGAGCATCTGGGGCTCTGCCCCAAGGGCGAGGCCGAGCGGCTGCTGCGCAGCGGTGCCACCACCATCGGCGGGAAGATCCCGGTCAACCCGTCAGGCGGGCTGGCCTGCTTCGGAGAGGCGATCCCCGCGCAGGCGATCGCACAGGTCTGCGAGCTCACGTGGCAGCTCCGCGGCCAGGCAACCGGCCGTCAGGTCGACGGCGCGAAGGCCGGCATCACCGCGAATCAAGGCTTGTTCGGGCACGGCTCGTCGGTCGTCGTAGCCCGCTAGCCGAGGCTGACAGCAACTCCAGCGTGACGCTCGACGCTGGGCCGCGGGCTACTTCGGCGGCGATGCATCCTTCGGAGCGTCCAGGGTTTCCAGGACGACTTCGGCGACGTGCTTCATCGTGGTCCGCCGATCCATCGCGGCGCGCTGGATCCACTTGAACGCCTCCGGCTCGGTCATGCCCTGGTTGGCCTGTAGAAGACCTTTGGCCCGTTCGACGAGCTTGCGGGTCTCCAGCCGGTCGGACAATGTCTCGACTTCGCGCTCCAGCGCCCTGATCTCGCTGAATCTGCTGAGCGCCAGTTCGATCGCCGGGATCAGGTCGGAGACGGTGAACGGTTTCACCAGGTAGGCCATTGCGCCGGCGTCCCGCGCACGCTCGACGAGATCACGCTGGCTAAATGCGGTCAGCACCACGATCGGTGCGATGCGCTTGTGGGCGATCTCCGATGCGGCGTCGATGCCGTCGCGGCGCGGCATCTTCACGTCCATGATCACCAGGTCGGGATTGAGCTGTTCGGCCAGCTCGACGGCTTCCTGTCCATCGCCGGCCTCGCCGACGATGTCGTAGCCCTCTTCACGCAGCATCTCGGCCAAGTCGAGGCGGATGAGCGCCTCATCCTCGGCGATGAGAACTCGGTGCGGGGTGTGGGCGTCGACGTCGGTCGCGGGGCCGGTCATGACGACATTGTCTCGTGAACCGCGCTGAACCTCGACTGCGGGGTTGTCAGTCGGCACCACCGACCTGATCCTCTATGGTGGGATGCCGTAGCCGGCAGGCCCTCGTATCCCAACTGGCAGAGGAAACGGATTCAAAACCCGTCCAGTGTGAGTTCGAATCTCACCGAGGGCACCACATTTAAACAGGCAAAACGGGTAAATCAGGAGCTAAGACCACACCCCGAAATACCGCAGTCATACCGCAGTGCATTCCTTGTCTAGGCTTTCCCGCGCTGCACTCGCCGCCGCATTGAGCGAGGTCGCGACCTTGGTCAGGTCGTCGGAGAACAGGTGACCGTAGGTGTCTAACGTCATAGTCGCCGTTTCGTGGCCCAGTAGCCGCTGTACGGCAAGAACGTTTGCCCCCTCCGCGATGGCCAGCGAGGCACACGTATGGCGCAGTTCGTGCGGGACCAGGCCAGCCATGCCGATGTCCTTCGCAGCCGGGTCGAATAGTTGACGATACTCAAAATTGGTCACGTAGCCGCGGCGCCCGGGGAACACCAAATCGTCCGGGGCGCGGCCGGACCATTTAACCCACGCCTTTAGGCGTTCCTACAGGAATTGCGGTACCGGCACCCAACGCGTGCGGTGTGTCTTCGTGGTGTCTTCCAGATAGCCCTTGCCCGCGACTTTGGTGACCGATGCGCGGACGGTGATGGTGCCGTCTTTCAAATCTCTGACCCGTAGCGCCGTCACCTCGCCGAACCTCAGCCCGCAATCGCCCATTACAAGCGTCATCTCGCCGTAGCGCTCCTGTGCACTTGACGATGGCCCAACGTATTCGGCTAGTTGAAGCAGCTGCTGGTGGGTCAGGTAGCGGTGCTCCGACGCAACCTTGCAGCAAACGCGAGAGGCGCGACAGATTGAGCGAATGGCGAGACACCGGATGGTAGTTGGCCACCTGTACAGCAACCGGGTTTCGTACCCGTCGTTGGTACAAAGGTAATTACTAGACGTCTCGCTGTGCGTTAGCTGTTGTGAGTTGCCGCCGGCCGAGCGGGACACGCAAAATCTGACATGCCCTTGGGTCGTGCTGCGTCATCCAATAAGGAGATTGGGCGCATGTTTCTCTGCGCAACTCTCATCGCGGCAGCCATCACTACGGCAGCCCTGGCGATAGCTGACTACTGGTACACGGTGTGGTGCAACCCAGACAACACACGGCAGATAGGAAACGTCCGCGACGACGGACAACGCCACAGCGCTCCACCACCAGCAGCCCCAATCCCCGGAATGCCCGGCTTATGAGAGGCGAGAAATGAGTGACCCGATACAAGCCGCCGAAAGGCTAGCCACTGAGGTGTGGGATTTTCTCTCCGAGCACCATGTCACCGGATCGGCAACCGAGAAGCAGCGGGCCGCGATTCGCGCCACCGCGTTCAAATTCTCCCGAGAGGTGAAGTCAGGCGATGAATGGCAGGTCGCCTATGGGCGTCGTCTTGCTGGCGCGGTTCTCGCTTGGGCGAATGACCCCCATCCGGAAAACATTAAGGCTCTGGAGCGTGCTAGCCGTCGATATGAGGAATACCGGCTAACGCGGCCCACGAAATAAGACTTCAGGTGATCAACGTCGATCGCCGACCGGCTTAGTCTCCCGCCCGCTCGCCCGTGTTGTAGGCCGCTCCTTGAGGGACCCGCTGAACACGCCGCCGACTCGGCCCCAAGGCTTAGCCAAAATTGTGCTGACTTGACCGCTCCAGGATCACTGGACCCGTTAAGGGAGCACGACGACCGCACGATACCCCACCGACTTAGGCTCCATCGCCCCGCCAATTAGGCCCCGCGATCCCGCCTTAGTTGGTCCCGTGTTGTCCCGTCGCATGCTATCGCCGCATCTGCGGCATTCCATCTGCAAAGAAAGAAACAAGCGAATCAGCGTTCGACAGGATTACGTCGAACTCGCCGGGGCACCAAGGACCGCGACAGCGACGTGCTACGGCCCGAGCAGTGGAAACAACCCCTGCCGGATCGTATCCAGTTCAACGTCAACCACAGCGATGTCTCAGACATTGTCGGCTCTGGTGAACCGTGGATTGACGACGCTGGCAACCTTCGGGTGACCGGCAAGTACGCCGACACCGAGCAGGGGCAGCACATCCGCGCCCTGGTCAACGGTGAGCACCTAACTGGTGTGTCCGTTGAGTTTCTGCGCATCAAGGGCGTGCGGGAGCTCCGCGCGTCGGCCGCGTCACGCCACGATTTATCTGTTGGCGTATTGCGGGCAGTAGGCGCCCACGGCCTGACGAACTGCCAGCGCCGCCTGCCAAGGCGCGAGACTCGGACTCTTCGCCAACGTCCCGGCAACGTACGGTTGCAGGCTCCCACCGTTGGCTAAGTCCTGACACATGGCCTTCGCTTCGGCGTCGACAGTGGCCGGCGGGTCGGTCGGATATAGGCCAGCGTTGTTCTGCGTCTGCGGTTTGTCGCCTCTGAGCGCCTTTGTGAACGTCTGCTCGGGGGGTGGCGCTGCGGGCGGAGGGGCGACGGGCGCTGCTATTCGTGGAGGTTCTTCTACGAATGATGGCGCGGCCTTCGGTGCCGGCGGCGCTGCGGGCGGTGGCGCTGGTGCTTTAGGGGGCTCTGGTGCGGCCTGTAAGGGCATCGGACGCAAGTCGTAGTGATCAGTGCGGGTCGGCGTCAGTAGAACCACCACGCCCGCCGTTATAGCCGCGATAGCCGCAAACAACGCCAGGATCGCCACGGCGACAACGGATCTGGCACCCGTGGCAGGCGGGTCTGGTTGAACCGCCGCTTCGGTGTAGTCGTCTTCGGACGACCAGGCGTAGATGGCCCCGGTTGGGGGTGGCTCTAGCGCCTCAGTGGCGTCTACGACCGTTATCTCGTCGCTCATGACCCGACTATCTCCTGTGGGTCTGACAACGTTTCCAGCTGCTGCCGCAGCCCTTCCACGCCAGCAAGCACACGGGTGGCAGGTGGTCAGGGCACACCCGATCGTGCCTCAGCGCGGTGCAGGTTGGATGGTCCACATCAGTTCGGTGATGTCCGTGGCGCCGATCAGCAGTAGCCGGTCAGTGGCGCGAACGAACAGCGAATCGGATATCACGCTGCGAACCGGGAAGCCCTCGGCGTGGAGCCAGTCGACGACCACATTGCGGGCGGCCCGCAGTGCGGTGACACAGTCGTGCGGCGGGGTCGCTGAATGTCCGGCCAGCAGCGCGGGAAGTTGTAGTCCGGTCAGCGTGATGGCATCGGGGTAGCCGAGCATGGTGGCGAAAGCGGGGTTGGCGTAGACGACGACGCCGTCGAGTCGGGTGGCGAGCATGGGTATCGCCAATCGCTCCAGCAGTATCAGCGCGGGCAGCTGGTGGAGGTATCCCTCCGGGGTGCTCGGCGGGGGTCGGCGGCGGCGTTCGGTGCTGTGCACATTCACGTCCACGAATTTGTCGTAGCCGTTGCCGTTGGTGTTCGCGTTCTGGAGCGCGGCGGGACCCCCGGCGGCCTGGTCGCTTCGGCGCTCAGAAAAATAAGGTGACGTGGACATTGTGATCCCGGCGTGCAGACGATCACTGTGCATGTCGGGTACGGAGCGGTTGCCCCTCGGAGTTCTGCGGCGAGCGCACGGCAGAACTGATTCCCGGACCAGCTGACTATCTAGCGGTTCCAATCTATCCGATCTGATCGGCTGGCGGAGGTCGAACCACACTGGGGCTTAGGGCCAGGGCCGGGATGGGGCCCGGCGTCGTATTCTTATGTCGCCCATCTGAGCAGCCAGCAGGGCGTCAGTGTTGGTGATGTGTGTGAGGCTCCGACCGCTGCTGCCATGTCTCGAAACTAACGTTCTTGATCCTCAAATGTTGCTGCCAAACTTGACGCGCTGCGGTGCATATCCGATGAGCGGTCAAGCACGTGATCATGGCAGACAAGTGTGGTCAGTGGTGACACGATATTGAGGTGATCGACAGCGGGTCGGCCGCGTGAGATGACCGCCACGCGGCTTTCGTGCGGATCGTGCGGCACGGAACTGAACGAGAAGGCCAAGTTCTGTAGCGAGTGCGGTGCGGCGGTTGCGACTGCCACGAGACCGGCCGAGTACAAGCAGGTGACGGTCCTGTTCGCCGATGTGGCGCAGTCCATGGACATCGCCGCGGCCGTGGGTGCCGAGCGGCTGCGCGAGATCATGACCGAGCTGGTCGACCGCGCTTCGGCAGTAGTGCAACGTTACGGCGGGACTGTCGACAAATTCACTGGTGACGGGATCATGGCGGTGTTTGGTGCGCCGGTGGCGTTGGAGGACCACGCTATACGCGCTTGTCTTGCGGCACTGGGCATCCAGGAGGAGACGGCCCGGCTAGCCGCTGAGGTCAAAGACCGGGACTGTATCGATCTGCGGTTGCGCGTTGGGCTGAACTCAGGCCAAGTGATCGCCGGTGAGATCGGTTCGGGTGCGTTGGGTTACACGGCCGTGGGTGAGCAAGTCGGCATGGCCCAGCGGATGGAGTCGGTGGCACCGCAGGGTGGTGTGATGCTCAGCGCGTCGACAGCGCGACTGGTGGAAGGCGCGGCGGGTCTCGGCGAATCGGAGCTGGTTGAGATCAAGGGTGCCGACGCGCCGGTGCCCGCCCGTCGACTGTTGGGCATGGGCGACGGGCAGCGCGCTGCCCGTCGTGCCGAGTCGAATCTGGTCGGCCGGCGCTGGGAGATGTCCGCCGCCGAGAGTTTGTTGGATCGCGCTGTCGAGGGCCATGGCGCTGTGGTGGGCGTGGTGGGCTCACCGGGCATTGGCAAGAGCCGTATGGTGCGTGAAGTCTTTGCGATGGCAGCGTCCCGGCGTGTGGACGTGTTCACCGCCTTCTGCGAGTCGCACACCAGCCAGGTCCCCTTTCATGCGGTCGCGCGGTTGCTCCGCGCGGCCACCGGCGTCGAGGGTCTTGACCCGCAGGCCGCTCGTGATCGAGTGCGCGACCGCGTTCCCGACGCAGACCCCGAGGACTTGCTGCTCCTCCATGACCTACTGGGCATCGCCGACCCGAATGTTCCGTCACCGGCAATCGATCCCGATGCCCGTCGGCGACGGTTGACTGCACTGGTGAATGCCGATTCCTTGGCCCGCGAAAGCCCAGCGGTCTATGTCGTGGAGGATGTCCATTGGATCGATGAGGTCAGCGAGTCGATGCTGGCCGATTTCCTCACCGTGATCCCGCAGACGCCCTCGTTGGTGCTGGCCACCTACCGACCCGAGTACGAGGGGGCGTTGGCTCGAGTGCACGGTGCTCAAACCATTGCCCTTGCGCCGCTGAGTGATTCAGAAACCACGGCGCTGGTCTCAGAGCTGCTCGGCCCGGACCCCACTGTTGGCGCGCTGGGCCAGAAGATCGCCGAGAGGGCCGCCGGTAACCCGTTCTTCGCCGAGGAGATCGTGCGCGAACTGGCCGAGCGCGGTGTGCTGCACGGGGTGCGCGGTGGCTACGTGTCGATGGCGGATGTTAGCGAGGTGAGCGTGCCTGCAACATTGCAGGCGACCATCGCCGCTCGCATCGACCGACTCAACCCGAAAGCCAAGCGCACGCTGAGCGCGGCGGCGGTGATTGGCTCGCGGTTCAGCAGGGATCTGCTGGAAACGCTGGGCATTGATCCCACCCTGGAGGACTTGCTGGGGGGCGAGCTGATCGATCAGATCAGGTTCACCGGACAACCCGAGTATGTGTTTCACCATCCGCTGATCCGCACCGTGGCCTACGAATCGCAGCTCAGATCCGATCGCGCCGAGCTGCACCGGCGGCTGGCCACCGCAATCGAATCGGGTGACCCGGCCTCGGCGGATGAAAATGCCGCCTTGATTGGCGAACATCTGGAGTCCGCCGGTGATCTGCACGCAGCGTTCAACTGGCACATGCGGGCTGCGACGTGGGCGACCAACCGTGACATCGAGGCGGCGTATCTGAGTTGGGAGCGCGCCATACGGATCGCCGACGCCTTGCCCGCCGATGACCCCAACCGGGCAGTCATGCGCATCGCCCCGCGCACCATGTTGTGCGGGATCGCCTGGCGAGTCCATGAACATGTGGCCGGTGCCCGCTTTGAGGAATTGCGGCAGTTGTGCACCGCCGCCGGGGACAAGGCGTCACTGGCCATCGGGATGGCGGGGCTGGTGATCGATCACGCGTTTCAGGGCCGGATGCGCGAGGCGTCGCAGCTGGCATCCGAGGCCATGGCCCTCATCGACTCGGTCGGCGATGCGACCTTGACGGTGGGGCTGTCCTTCGCGCCGATCTGGGCCAAGGGTGAAGGTGGTGAGTGGTGTGACGTGCTGCGCTGGTCACAGGCAGTCATCGACCTGGCCGGCGGTGATCCATCCAAAGGCAACTTCATCATGGGGTCTCCGTTAGCGATCGCGTTTACGACGCGGGCTTTTGCCCGTTATCACCTGGGTCGTCCCGGATGGCGCGACGACCAGCGGCACAGCCTGGCTATGGCCCGCATCGCCGACCCCCTGATCTACGGCGCGGTCGTCGGCTACGGCTACTTCCTAGGGATACCCTCTGGCGTTCTGAGTCCTGACGATTCCGCGGTGCGTGAGATCGAGGATGCGTTACGGATCGCGGAACGATCCAGTGATGACCTCGCGTTGGCCTGGGCTCGGCTGGCGCTGGGCGTTGCGCTGGTGCACCGCCACACGGATGCGGAGCGTGACCGCGGACAGACGCTTCTGGCCGAGCTCGGCGACGTGTTCCTGCGCCGCGGATACCTGCTGTGCGATTTGCCGCTCGTCAACGTGTACTCGGCGCGTGAGAGGGCTCGCCGCGGAGATCGCGATAACGCCATACCGCTCATTCGCGCCACCGTCGATCATCTCTTCCGCGAAGGACTGGCGCTCATGTGGGGCATATCAGCGACGGGTGTTCTGGTGGAAACACTGCTCGATCGCGCCGCCGACGCTGACGTGGCCGAAGCCGAGACCGCAATCGAGCGTTTAGCGGTAGCGCCAGCCGATGAGGGTCTGGTGATGCGCGAGATCTGGCTGCTGCGGCTGCGCGCGCTGTTGGCACGAGTCCATTGCGACGACACCGCCTATCGCGACTATCGGGATCGCTACCGCGACATGGCGAAAACGCTTGGCTTCGAAGGACATATCGCGTGGGCCGGGGCGATGCCATGACGGGCGGCCGTTCAGTACGCCGTCGCTCGTTTGCCAGGGTCCATGCAGTCTCAGAACTAAGCAATTGAGACGGTAGCGCAGTGATGGGTTGTGCGAGCGATTCCCAGTTGGCGCTGTCTCAAAAGATGACTCAAAGTTTGGCCCGTCGAATGCACACGAGCGGCGAGTCGGCCACGATCATTGCGACGACCCTTAGCTCACAGGTCCCCCAGATCGCGCAACAGGCTGTCGACGACGGCAATACGGCATAGGCTCGGGCGCAACATGTCCGACAGCACCGTCAACGGAATTCCCCGGGTAGACCCGCGCGCCGGCCGTGCGGCGTGGAAGCGAGGGCTGGCACGGCTGACCTCCACCAAGCCGGGCGCCGCGGTGCACCGGACGATCGCCGCTCCACTCGACGCTGCCGTCATGAAAATCACCGGCGGTCGCGCGAATCTCGCGGCTGGCGCTATGCCGCTGGTGGTGCTGGCGTCAACCGGAGCGCGCAGCGGCCAACGGCGCGAAGTTCCACTGGGATATTTCACCGACGGCGATGACGTGATCCTGATCGCGTCGAACTACGGCGGTGTGCGGCACCCCGGGTGGTACCACAACCTGCTCACCCACCCGCAGTGCGAACTGCACATCGGGCCGCGGGGCGGGCAATTTGTGGCGCGCGAAACCGAGGGCGCCGACCATGACCGGCTGTTTGAACTGGCAGTCGATTTCTACCCGGGCTACGCCAAGTACGCCGAACGCATCAATGGCATTCGGGCGATCCGGATATTGCGACTCTCGCCGCGCTGATGGCCCCGCAGAAGATGTAGCTCAACGGCCGGACTTCGCCGTCAGACCTGCCGCCGTCGTGAAATGGGTCACCATCGCCCCACATCGGGCAGCCTTACCATCGCTGCGGCGTTAAGCCCGGCATGCGGCAGACATCCACGATTCGATCATTTCTGTTCGCCGCCGCGGGCGCACTAGTCGCCGCGGTCGTATTCGGCGCGCCCGCGCAGGCGGCCGCTACCGACACCCGTTTCGACCTGTGCGCGGCATTGCGGAACGGCACGAGTCTGGCCGCCATCGAAACCACGCTCGAGGCTCGGGGCTACAGCGCATCGAAGGCCGGCGCCTTAACCGGTACCACCATTCGCCAGCAATGCCCGGATCAGGCCGCCAATGCGATGGCGCAGGCGCAGCGGGCATGCGCGTGAAAACCCAACTCCGCCAGCATGATTCCTGCTAGGATCAGGAGGGTCGGAATCCCATGGCCACCCCGTTCATGCAGTAACGCAAGCCAGTCGGTTGGGGGCCGTCGTCGAAGACGTGGCCGAGGTGCCCGCCGCAGCGGCTGCACAGCACCTCGGTGCGTGTCATGCCCAGGCTGTCGTCTTGCCGCTCGAGGACCGCATTGTCCAGCGCCTTCCAGAAGCTCGGCCAGCCGGTGCCGCTGTCGAACTTGGTGGTTGACGAAAACAGGTCCCGTGCACAGCCCGCACATCCGAAGATTCCCGACCGGTGCTCGTCGTTGAGCGGGCTGCTGAAGGGCGTCTCCGTGGACGCCGTGCGAAGCACCGAGTATTGCTCGGGAGTCAAAAGTTGCCGCCACTCCGCGTCGGTGTGGCTGACCTCGAAAGTTCCGCTCGACGTGCTTGGTGCACCGGCGGCGGTGGAGTTCAGCAGTGACACGCCGCCGGCGAGCACGCCGAGGCTCGCGGTGCCGAGCAGTATGCGCCGTCGGGTCAAAGCCGGCCGGGGCCGCGAAGAGGTCGGATCAGTCATGCTTCCAACGGTACGCGGGCGGCGGCAAAACCCGCCCGACCTGGGATCCTGGCACCCCGGAGATGGGCCGGCGCGACGTCGGCAAACGCCAGACTCCACACGCTGCCCGGCCCAGCCGTTAGGCTTTTGCTGTGGTTGCTAGGAAGTGCGGTGCCACAACCAAGGCGGGTTCGCGCCGATCGCCGGACTGTGTAGCGGCAGTGCGGGAGCAGCCGCGCGCTCGCAATCAGGTTTACGCCGACCGCATCGCGCGACGGCGCCGAATTCTGAATCTCACCGCCACGATGGCGGTGTTCGTCAGCGCCGGTTTCGGGTTCGTTTATATGTTCGCGGCCCCTGAGCTGTGGTGGACGGGCGTCGTCAATATCATCGGCGCCGCGATCTACGCCACCATCCCGTTACTGCACCGCTTCGGCGAGCTTGTCCCGCCGTTGACGTTCATCGGCACGGCCTACGTGTCGATCTTCACAATCTGTTGGTTCGTCGGCACCGGGTCGGGGCTGCAGTTCTATTTTCTGGTCGCGGCCTGCCTTGTCGTATTGCAACTCGGCGTCGACCGCATCTTTCTGGCGGCGGGCCTGGCCGCCATCGCCGCCGGGTTGGTGATCGCACTGCAGTTCCTCGTCCCCCGCGACACCGGCGCCCAACCGACCTGGTCTCTGTCGCTGAGCTTCGTCATCACCACGATCTCGGCGTGCGTGATGGTGGTGACGACCGTCTGGTATGCGGTGCGCGAAATCGTTCGCGCCGAGGCGGCCATGGAAGTGGAGTACGAACGATCCGAGGCATTGTTGGCGAACATCCTGCCGGCCAGCGTCGCCGAACGGCTAAAAGACCCGGCGCGCAACGTCATTGCCGATAAGTATGACGACGCCTCTGTGCTGTTCGCCGACATCGCCGGCTTCACCGAGCAGGCCAGTGACATGGCGCCTGATCGCCTGATCCGCTTCCTGGACCGGCTGTACGGCGACTTCGACGCGCTGGTGGACAAACACGGTCTGGAGAAAATCAAGGTCAGCGGCGACTCCTACATGGTGGTCAGCGGCGTCCCTGACCCACGGGCCGATCACGTGGAGGCGCTGGCCTCGCTTGCGCTTGACATGGCCGACGCGGCAAACCGACTGAAGGATTCGCGGGGCAATGCGGTGCCACTGCGAATCGGGCTGGCCAGCGGTCCCGTCGTGGCGGGGGTGGTGGGTTCGCGGCGATTCTTCTATGACGTATGGGGCGACGCGGTCAATGTCGCGTCCCGGATGGAATCCACCGATTCGGTCGGGCGGATCCAAGTGCCCGAGGACGTCTACCAACGGCTGAAAGACGACTTTGTGCTGCAAGAGCGGGGGGCCGTCGAAGTCAAGGGCAAAGGCCCTATGCGCACGTGGTATCTCGTCGGACGTAAACCAGGATCAGGCGACGTACCTGCCCAGGCGACACAAGCGGCCAGCGTCTGACACGTCCCGACAAACCTTCCACTGCGGTAGCCGTTTGTGGGAAACTCCTGGTATGGAAACCACCGCTGCTCCAAAGTTGTTGCCGCATCTGTGGAAGTCGACCCTGATCTCCGGCCTCTTAGCACTCACCCTGGGCGTCCTGGTGCTGGCGTGGCCGGGGAAAACTCTCCTCATCGTGGCGATACTCTTCGGCCTCTACTTGTTGGTCACCGGTACTGCACAGGTCGTCTTCGCGTTCAGCCTCCATGTCTCGGCCGGCGGGCGAGTGCTGTTGTTCATCAGCGGCGCTGCCTCGCTGGTGTTGGCGGTGTTGTGCTTCCGGCATTTCGGGGAGGGTTACGCGCTTCTGCTGCTTGCCATCTGGATCGGTGTCGGATTCATCTTCCGTGGTGTGGCGACGTCGATCTCGGCGATCAGCGATCCCCACCTGCCTGGCCGCGGCTGGCAGATCTTCCTCGGCTTGATCAGCCTTCTGGCGGGCATTGTGCTGATCGCGTCACCCTTCGAGTCGCTGGCCATCCTGACCCTGATCGTCGGCATCTGGCTGGTCGTCATCGGCGCTTTCGAGGTCGTGTCGTCATTCGGTATTCGGAGCGCCTCCAAGCGGATCGGTACGGCTCTCGCGGGCGAACCGCACAGCGCGGCCTGACTATTAGACAGGTACCTAGCTATAACGAGGGCCGTCTACTACACTGCGTCGCAATAGTTGTCGCTGTCGTCAGGAGATGACGGATGAGCGTCGTCGATGTATCGCGGTGGCAGTTCGGTATCACCACCGTCTATCACTTCATTTTCGTGCCACTCACCATCGGGCTGGCACCGCTGCTTGCCGTCATGCAGACGGCGTGGGTCGTGACCGACAACGTCGCCTGGTATCGACTCACGAAGTTCTTCGGGAAGCTGTTCCTGATCAACTTCGCGATCGGGGTGGCCACCGGGATCGTGCAGGAGTTCCAATTCGGGATGAATTGGAGCGAATACTCCCGGTTCGTTGGCGACGTGTTCGGCGCTCCCCTGGCGATGGAAGGGCTGGCCGCGTTCTTTTTCGAGTCCACCTTCATCGGATTGTGGATCTTCGGCTGGAACCGGCTGCCGCGCCTCATACATTTGGCGTGCATCTGGATTGTCGCGATCGCCGTCAATGTGTCCGCGTTCTTCATCATCGTGGCGAACTCCTTCATGCAGCACCCTGTCGGTGCGCATTACAACCCCGCAACCCGGCGCGCCGAGTTGCACAGCATTGCCGCGCTGCTGAGCAATAACACTGCGCGAGCCGCTTTTTCGCATACCGTCGCCGGCGCGCTGCTGACCGCTGCAACATTCGTCGCTGCCGTCAGTGGGTGGTGGCTGGTCCGTTCTGGAAAACCCGCGGCGGAACATCCCGTCGCGGAATCAGATGCGCGCACCATGTTCCGCCCCGCGGCCATCCTGGGCTGCGGGGTGGCCCTGATCGCCACGGCCGGCTTGTTCTTCACCGGCGACCACCAAGGCAAGTTGATGTTCGTTCAGCAGCCGATGAAGATGGCCTCAGCGGAGTCATTGTGCGACACCCAAACCGATCCGAACTTCTCAATCCTGACAGTGGGTACGCACAACAACTGCGACAGCATTTCCCGTGTCATCGAAGTGCCGTACGTGCTGCCCTTTCTGGCACAAGGCCGAACTAGCGACGTCACATTGCAAGGTGTGCGCGATATCCAGCGGGACTACCAACACCGCTTCGGCCCAAACGACTACCGGCCCAACCTGTTCGTCACCTACTGGTCGTTTCGCGCGATGATCGGGCTGCTGGCGATTCCGGTACTTTTCGCGCTGACTTCGTTGTGGCTCACCCGGGGTGGCCGGATCCCCGATCAACGATGGTTCGGCTGGCTGGCGCTGGTCACCATTCCTACGCCGTTCCTGGCCAACATCTCTGGGTGGGTGTTCACCGAAATGGGCCGTCAGCCTTGGATCGTCGCGCCCAACCCGACCGGTGACCAACAGGTTCGGTTCACCGTCCACCAGGCCGTCTCACATCTTGCCTCTGGCATGGTCGTCATCTCACTGGTTACGTTCACCCTGATCTACGCAGTGCTGGCGGTGGTCTGGTTCTGGCTGCTCAAGCGCTACACCGTCGAAGGGCCGCAAGAACACGACGCGGAACCGGCCGCCCCCCGGTCATCCAGCGATGACGAGGTGGCGCCGCTGTCTTTCGCCTATTAGGCCCGCTGACGGAAAGGAGCTGACCCGTGAAACTGCAAGAATTGTGGTTCGGCATCATCGGAATGCTGTTCCTCGGGTTCTTCATCCTCGAGGGCTTCGACTTCGGCGTGGGCATGTTGATGGAGCCGTTCGCCCGCGTCGGCAAGGGCGACGCAGAAGCTCACCGCCGCGCAGCGCTGAACACAATCGGGCCGGTCTGGGACGGCAACGAGGTGTGGCTGATCACCGGCGGCGCAGCGATGTTTGCCGCATTTCCCAATTGGTACGCGACAGTATTCTCCACCCTGTATCTGCCGCTGCTGGCGATCCTGTTCGGCATGATCGTGCGTTCGGTGGCGATCGAATGGCGTGGCAAGATCGATGACTCGAAGTGGCGGGTCTGGTCCGACGTCGCAATCGCGGCCGGATCGTGGTTACCTGCTGTGCTGTGGGGCGTAGCGTTCGCCATCTTGGTGCGCGGGCTCCCGGTGGATGCCAATGGCCGCGTTGACTTGTCGATCACCGATGTACTCAACGCTTACACACTGTTGGGCGGTCTGGCCACGGCTGCGTTGTTTCTGTTCTACGGCGCGGTGTTCGTCGCGCTGAAAACCTCGGGCGCGATTCGCGATGACGCTCACCGCTTCGCTGTGCGGTTGTCACTTCCGGTAACCGCACTGGTCGGCGGCTTTGGACTGTGGACGCAACTGGCCTACGGCAAGAACTGGACCTGGCTGGTGCTGGCAATCGCAGTGCTCGCGCAGCTGGCGGCGGTGGCGTTGGTGTGGCGGCACGCATCCGATGGCTGGGCGTTTCTGTGCACGCTCTTGGTGGTGGCAGCGGTTGTGATCCTGCTATTCGGCGCGCTCTATCCGAACTTGGTGCCGTCCACGCTCAACAAGCAGTGGAGCTTGACGATATACAACGCGTCATCGACCCCGTACACCCTCAAAATCATGACCTGGGTGACCGCGCTCATGGCTCCCCTCACGGTGGTATACCAAGGCTGGACGTATTGGGTTTTCCGGCAACGGATTTCAACTGACCACATACCGTCCGCGACCGGCCTGCTGAGGCGCACGTCCTGAGCAGTAAAAGCCGGGGCCCACTGGACCCGCGACTGTGGCGTGCATCTGCGGCTCTGCGCCAGTTCCTGGTTGCGACAACGGTGTGCAGCGTCGTGGTCTCCGGTTGTGCGATCGGTTCGGCGATCCTGCTGGCGCGCCTCACTTCCGGGGTCATCACCGACCCAGCCACACACAACGTAGGCCGATGGGTGCCATTGCTATCGATGCTGCTGGCGGTGTGGGCGGTACGCGCCGTAGCACACTGGTTTCAGGCCCGACTAGGCCAGCGTGGAGCAAGCGCGGTGATCGCCGATCTCAGCGGCCAGGTGCTCGCGGCAGTCACGGCCCAGCAACCCCGCCTGTTGGCAGCCCAGCGCGACACCGCGGCCGCAGTGGTGACCCGCGGCCTTGACGCGTTGCGACCGTACTTCACGGCTTACCTGCCGGCATTGCTGCTGGCAGCGATCTTGACCCCGGTGAGTACGGCCGTGCTTGGGCTCTATGACCTGAAATCCGTTGCGGTGGTTCTGATTACCCTGCCGTTGATCCCGATCTTCATGGTGCTGATCGGCTTGGCGACCGCTGACCGTTCAGCGACTGCACTGTCCGCCATGACCACTCTGCAGGCTCGGTTGTTGGACCTTATCGCCGGAATTCCCACCCTTCGTGCTCTCGGCCGCGCCAGCGGGCCCGAACGTCACATTTCCGAACTGGCTGCCGCCCATCGGCGCTCGGCAATGGCGACACTACGGATCGCGTTCCTCTCCGCGCTGGTACTGGAGCTTCTTGCCACCCTCGGTGTCGCGATGGTCGCGGTCGGTGTCGGCATGCGTCTGGTGTTCGGTGGGATCAGCCTCACCACTGGTTTGACCGTGTTGTTGCTCGCGCCGGACATCTACCGGCCGCTGCGGCGCATCGGGGTGGAATTCCATGCCGCCCAGGATGGCCGGGCGGCCGCCGACAAAGCGTTCGCGCTGATCGACGACTCCGCCCTCGCGGTCGCGGGTACCCGGACGGTCTCGGCGCGGGGCGGGGTTATTGTGCTCGACAAGCTGAGCGTCGCAGGTCGTGATGGCCTCCGGCCCAATGAACTCAGCGCGGTGATTCAACCAGGTCAGGTGACGGTACTGACGGGTGCGAACGGCGCGGGGAAAACCACCACTTTGGAGGTCATTGCCGGAATCACCGCGGCCACCGAGGGTCGGGTCACCGTGGCCGGCGTTGCGATGGCCGATCTCGAACCAACCGCGTGGTGGCATCAGGTGTCCTGGCTGCCGCAGCGCCCGGTGCTCATCCCTGGAACCGTCGCCGAAAACCTGGCTCTGTTCGGCATTCTCGCTGACGCTGAAAGCGCCTGTGCGGCATCTGGATTCGATCAAGTGCTGGCTGGGCTTCCGAACGGAACGGACACCCTTATCGGAACAGGTGGCGTTGGGATGTCGCTGGGCCAGCGCCAACGCCTCGGCTTGGCCCGCGCGCTCGGCTCGCAGGCGCCGGTGCTACTGCTCGACGAGCCCACCGCCCACCTGGACGCCGCAGTCGAAGCCCGAGTGCTGCGGGCCATCGTCGAACGGGCCCGCGCTGGCGCCACCGTGGTGGTCGTCGGCCACCGCGACCAGGTCGTCGGAATCGGTGATCACATCATCGAGGTCGCGGGCGTCAGGGACACCCATGATGCTCGCGTCTGATCCCCTGCCGACCGCGGTACGACTGCTCCGTCCGCGCGTTCCGCGCCTGCTGCTGGCAATAGCACTGGGGGTGCTGTCGCTGGGCAGCGCTTTGGCTCTGGCCGGACTGTCGGCCTGGTTGATCACCCGCGCCTGGCAAATGCCGCCGGTGTTGGATCTCTCGATCGCGGTGGTGGCGGTCCGCACCTTCGCCATTTCGCGTGGCGTGCTGCACTATTGCGAACGGCTGGTCAGCCATGACGCCGCGTTGCGGGCCGCCGGCACCGCCCGCGCCTTGATCTATCACCGCCTGGCGCATGGGCCGGCCGACATCGCCACTCGACTGCACAGCGGCGAACTGGTCGCACGGGTCGGCGCTGATGTCGATCAATTGGCCGACGTGCTGGTCCGCGTGTTGCTGCCGTTCAGTGTTGCAGGCGTGCTCGCGCTGGCGGCGATCGTGGTCGTCGGGGTCATTGCACCGGCTGCTGCGGCGATCTTGACGATCTGCCTCCTGGCGGCCGGCATTCTCGCGCCACGGCTGGCCTCGAAGGCGGCCGCCGCGCAGGAAGCGTCTGCACGCCAACACCATTCAGCCCGCAACGTGTCCGCGATGCTGGCGCTGGAGCATGCGCCCGAGCTGCGGGTCGCGGGTCGGTTGGACGACGTTGTCCGGGAGTCGCAACGCCGGCAACGCGATTGGGGCGACGCCGTCGACGCCGCGGCCCGACCGGCCGCGTTCGCCGAGGCCATTCCCACCGCGGCGATCGGTGTCAGCGTGCTGGGCGCCGCGGTAGCGGGCATCGGGATGGCAGGCTCGATTGCACCCACCACGCTGGCCGTCCTGATGCTGTTGCCGCTTTCGGCGTTCGAGGCGACGACTCCGTTGCCCGCCGCTGCCATCCAGTTGACACGATCAAGGCTGGCGGCGCGGCGACTGCTCGATCTGACCCCGGCTGAGGCAGCGGTACCGACCGCCGGCGGTGAACCGACTCCCTCGCTTACTGCCGGGCGGCTGCGCAGCAGTGACGTCGTTGCCGCACACCCGGCCGGCCGCGCGGCGGCCGCGGTGACGGTCGAACTGCCGCCAGGCACCAGGCTGGCGGTCACCGGTCCCAGCGGCTCCGGTAAGACGACGCTGTTGATGACCCTCGCGGGTTTGCTGGCGCCGTTGAGCGGCGATGTCACCCTGGACGGAGCGCCGCTGCGCCTTTTCAGTGAAGACGAAGCGCGTTCGGCTATTGGCTTTTTCGCTGAAGATTCGCATATTTTTGCCACGACCGTTCGAGACAACCTGCTCGTGGCGCGGGGCGACTGCCCGGATCATGAGCTGAACGTCGCGCTTCGCCGGGTCGGCCTGGGCGCGTGGCTGGCCGGTCTGCCGGATGGCCTCGACACGGTGCTGTCCGGCGGCGCGCAAGCGTTATCGGCGGGCCAACGCAGGCGACTGCTGCTCGTTCGGGCACTCATCTCGCCTGCGCGGATCGTGCTGCTCGACGAACCGACCGAGCACCTCGATGCCGCCGACGCCGAACCTATTCTGCGCAGCCTGCTGACGGCGCACGATGGCCTGATGGCTGCCGAGCGGACGGTGGTGGTGGCTACTCATCACCTGCCCGATGACATGTGTTGTCCCGAGCTTCGCATCCGGGCCGACGGGTATCCTGGATCACAGTCGTCCACGCCCTCCGATTAGAAGCGAGCCATGACCGGATCTCCGGACAGACGCGAAAACCCCGCGGGAACACCGCAAACCGGGCCCTCGTATACCTACCCCGATCCCCGGGATTATCAGCCCAGCCCATATCCGGCCGGCTATCCGCCGCCACCGCCCTACTACGGTTACCCGCCGCCTCCGATGGCACCCAAAAATGGGCTCGGCATCGCTGCGCTGGTGCTTGCGGTTATTGCGCTTGTCAGTGTCGCGACGGTATTCGCCCCCATCGTTCTGGGGGCTGTCGCGGTGGTCCTCGGTTTCCTCGGACGTGGACGGGTGAAGCGCGGCGCCGCTAACAACGGCGGAATCGCGATCGCCGGCATCGTGCTGGGCGCGCTGGCGATCATCCTCGGGTTGGCGTTCGTCGCGATTTGGACGGCGGTCTGGAAAGACGTTGGCGGCGGCGACTACATCGACTGCATGCAGAAAGCCGGCTCCGACCACGTCCAGCAGCAGCAGTGCGCCGATCAGTTTCGGCAAAGTGTCGAAGGCCGGTTGAGTGTCACGTTGACGCCCACTCCGGTGCCCTAGATCGTCACAGGGCACGCCGACGCGGGATGAACTCCAGTGACAGCAGCACGTAGATCAACGGGACTAGCTGCGTGAGTGACACCAGCGCGTAGCGCCGTTCGTCCCTGGCATGGAATTTACGCACATATCGATACAACGACTCGAGCGCGATCAACGGATCCAGCAGATGGATCAGCCAGTAGAAGACACTTTGCAGCCGACCGCGCTCTATCTCATCGAAGATCTCCGGGAAGGCCGCGAAGGACAGTGACAGCCGCTGTGCACCAATACTTCTGGCGGCATCAACCATGTCCACGCTGAGTCGCTCATCGATTCCGTTGGGCGCCCCGCGGCGACGCCACGGCACTTCGAGAGTGATATCGCTGCCGCCACCGGCGGTGGCGTACCGGTGAAAGCCCTGCGCGCGCCCGGATGTGTCCCTCGCGATGATCAGTTGTATCCCCGGGAACCGGCCCTCCAGGACGCCGTCGAGGCTCATGCAGAAGCCGCGATCGGCGCGCGCTCCCTTGCGCGATGCCCGAAGCACCGCGCTCAGCTCAGCCACCTGCCGGTCGTTGAGGTCCCGCTCGGCGACGATCTCGGTGGTGATCCCGCAGTTGTGTGTGCGCTGGACCGCCTGACGTAAGTTGCGGAACGTGCGTCCGGTCATCGCGTAGTTAGTCACGTCGATGACGACATCGCAGCCGATCGGTACCGGCCGCAACGACTGGCCGACCACCCTCGCATCACTCCACAACGGAAGACGCCGTTCGCTGCACGCCAGCACCACGATCCGCCAGCCATGCGTCCGGCAATGCCCGGCGAAGTCGGCGACCAACCGGGGGAACTGCGTCTCGTCACCAACCGGGTCACCGCTGACAACGGCGTAGCCGATCCGCGTCCGGTAAGCCAGTGCCGCCGTGCCGTCCGCGCTGAACAGGTAGCACTTACCCGCTTGCATGGCGAACGGCGCCAGCGGGTCGCCATGGGTTGCGTTGATCAGCGCCCAGATCCTAGACAGGTCGCCGGGCTGGCGTCGGGCGGTGCTGGGCCACATCAGGGTGAGGCCCGACCCGGCGATCAGTGCGTCGCCCACCAGATCGAAAGACAGCACGCGCGTGGCGATCCCGCCGAACAAGACGATCGCGGCAGTGGTCGCGTGCCGGGCCGTGACCGGGCGACCCAGAAACACACCCCGCGCGACCAGCGCGACCGCGGCCAGCACCGTCAACGACCATTCCAGCCGGCCCGTCGCGTGCCAGCCCGCCCGGTCATGGCCGCGCGCGACCGCCGCGATCAGCCAAACCGCCGCGCCGAGCAGCGTCAACGCGCCCATCCAACGGGCCGCCGGCGAGTTGACATGAATGGCCCGCTCACCTGAGCGAACCCCGGGCGCGACACCGAGCGAGGACTCCGTCACGCGCACCTCCGGCCGGCTCAGCTACCCAACCAACTCGAAGATTACGCCTCAGACCGGCTGTTCAGCAGTGACGCACGATGTGCCGCAACCAAATCGTTGCCGGTGTCGTCCACTCGCCTATCAATGCGCGCTCGGGAAATACTTCACCAGGCCTTCTTGCACCACGGTGGCGACCGGCCGCCCGGTGCGGTCGAAGAAATAGCCGGTCCCAAGCCCGCGGGAGTCGGCAGCCACCGGCGAGGATGTGGAATACAACACCCAGTCGGCGAAATTGACCTGGCGGTGAAACCAGACCGAGTGATTAACGGTTGCGGCAAAGATGCGGTCGAATCCCCACGAAAGTCCGTGCGTCGTGATGATCGAATCCAGCACGGTGGTGTCCGAGCAATAGAGCATCGTGGCGGTGTGCAGCAACGGCTCGTCGGGCAGCACCCCGTCGGCCTTGACCCAGACGCGGTTGTGATCCAACTGGGCGCCTTTTTCCCGCATCACCCACGACGGGTCGTTGGTGTAACGCCATTCGATCGGTTGCAGCGCATTGACGAACAACGGAACCTTTTCCTCGTAGCCGCGCAGCAGTTCCTTGATCGACGGCAACGTCTCCGGATCGGCGACATCGGGCGGCTGCACGTTGTGCTCGAGGCCGCGTCCGCCGGCCAGGTAGGAGAGCATCACCGTCGCCAGCAAGGTGCCGTCCTGCGTCACGTCGACACGGCGGTTCGCGAAGCGACGCTCGTCGCGTAACCGCACCACCTGAAATTCGATGTCCTTGGAGATGTCGCCGCCATTGATGAAGTGCGCGGAGAGCGCGTTGGGCGGCAGATCGCGGGTCAGTGTGCGGCTGCCCGCCACAAACGACTGCGCCATCAGCAGGCCGCCGAATGTCCGAGGTGGGTTTTTACTGGGGTGTGACCCGACGAAGACGTCGTTGCCGGTGGGATGCAGGTCGAGCACCGCCATCAGCTCGTCGAAGTCAGACACCGGCCCAGCCTAGTTGCCCGGCTCCTCAGCCCTCCGCTTCGCAGAACTCATCGTCAACGGGCGGCCTAGTTGCCGGGCTGCGCCCGATTGGCCAGCCGGGTTAGTGGTCTTCCTCGCCGATTCGGTGCACATGAATCATGTTGGTCGACCCGACAGTACCGGGAGGGGCACCCGCGACGATGACCACCAGGTCACCCCGCTTGTAGCGGCCGAGGTTCATCAACGACTGGTCGGCTTGGCGGATCATGCCATCGGTCGTTTGAAAGACCGGGACAATGAACGTCTCGGTCCCCCAGGTCATCGCCAGCTGGCTGCGTACTTCGGGCAGCGGGGTGAACGCCAGCAGCGGCAGCGGGGTGTGCAGTCGCGCCAGCCGCCGAACCGTGTCGCCGGATTGGGTGAACGCGACCAGCGCCTTGGCATCCAGTCGCTCGCCGATATCACGGGCGGCATAGGAGATCACTCCACGCTTGGTGCGAGGAAGATGCGTCAACGGTGGCGCGGCGGTCGAATTATCTTCCACGGCGCAGATGATCCGGGCCATCGTCTGGACCGCGGCCAGTGGATATTTCCCGACCGAGGTTTCGCCGGACAACATCACCGCGTCGGCGCCGTCCAGCACGGCATTGGCGACGTCGGAGGCCTCGGCCCTGGTCGGCCGCGAGTGCTCGATCATCGATTCGAGCATCTGCGTCGCCACGATCACGGGTTTCGCGTTCTCCCTAGCCATTTGGATGGCCCTCTTCTGGACCAGCGGCACCTCTTCCAGCGGCAGCTCGACCCCCAGATCGCCGCGGGCGACCATGACCGCATCGAAGGCCAACACCACCGCTTCGAGGTTGTCGATGGCTTCCGGCTTCTCGAGTTTGGCGATGACCGGTACCCGTCGGCCGACCCGATCCATCACCTCGTGCACCAGCTCGACGTCGGACGGTGAGCGCACGAACGAGAGCGCCACCATGTCCACGCCGAGCTGCAGCGCGAACTCCAGGTCGTCGATGTCCTTCTCGGACAGAGCGGGAGCCGACACGTTCATCCCGGGCAGCGACATTCCTTTGTTGTTGCTGACCGGGCCGCCCTCGAGAACGGTGCATACGACGTCGTCGGCGTCGATCTTCTCGACCAGCAAGCAGATGTTGCCGTCGTCGACCAGAACGCGATCGCCGGGCAGGGCATCTTGGGCCAACTGCTTGTAGGTGGTCGACACCCGGTCGTGGTTGCCCAGACACTCGGCGACGGTGATACGCACGGTTTCGCCGTCGGCCCAGTAGGTCGGTCCGTCAGCGAAACGCCCCAGCCTGAGCTTCGGGCCCTGCAGGTCGGCAAGCAACCCGACCGCGCGCCCGGTGGCATTGGAGGCCGCACGAACCCGCTCGTAGGCGGCTTTATGGTCGGTGTAGTCGCCGTGACTGAAGTTCATTCTGGCGACGTCCATTCCGGCTTCGACCAGCGCTCTGACCACTTCGTCGGAGCTGGTGGCCGGACCGAGAGTACAGACGATCTTGCCGCGCCTCGTCACGACGAGTCAGCATAGTCGCGCAAGCTGATCATCTCGCGTCGGTGCTGGATCGGACAGCGGGCTAGCGGGTGAGCAGCGTCGGAATCAACGGGAATCCCGGTAGGTTGCGCACGACTGTCCACGCCAGCATCGCAATCAAGACAGGCGCTGCAGCAGGTACGGGTAGCAGGGGTTTTTCCGAGCGGCGGCGCAGCAGAATCCATCCAGCCAACATCGGGATGCCGACGAGCAAGAAGACGTTGTCGGTGATCGCCGCGGTCAGATCGCCGTGCAACACGTCATGGATCATGCGCAGGCCTCCGCACGCGGGGCAGTTCCACCCAGTGAGCAGCCGGAACGGGCAGACGGGAAAGACCGAGTCCGGCTTGTGCGGGTCCACCAGGCCGACATAACCAAGCGCGCCCGCCAGTACCGCGCCCGAACCCAGCGCGGCGTAGAGGCGCCGCCGAGGCGAATCGCGCATCCGCGCGGCGCCGTGCTGGCCAGGATTGGTCACGCTTTCAGCATGCCAGTCGGCGCTGCGCCGCGGCTATTATCGGCGCGACCTGGGATTCAGCCTTATCAACCGCCACATCCACCAGCTTGAGTTTGAGCCGGTCGGCTCCGCCGCCGCTGCGGCATTGCCGTCGGCCGGCTCCCCGGTCGGCTCCGCCGCCGCTGCGGCATTGCCGTCGGCCGATTCCGCTGCCGCCTCCGTCGCCTCCGCCTCAGATTTGTCGGCATCAGTTTCGCCATCGGCAGCTTCGCCCGCCTCACCGTCGGCCTGTGCCTTGTCCGGCTCGGCTTCCTGCGGTTCGACCCCGGCGGCCAGTTCCTCGGCCTCCTCCGGCTCGTCAGTACCGACCGGCTCGTCGGCTTCGGCGGCCTTACCCTCTGGCTGCTCAGCCGCCGCCGCTTCCGGCTCCGGCTCGTCAATCGCGGCCTGCTCAGGCGTTTCGGCGACCTCGACCTTCGGGGCATCAACCTCTGCCGCGTCGGCCTCTGCTACGAGCGCTTCGGCTTCGATGTCGGGTTTGTCAACTGCCGCCGTGTCCTCCACGGCCGTCTCGGTCGCTCCCGGCTCACCAACCGGCTCGTCATCGGCGGCGGCAACAGCAGCAGCGGACTCCGAAGAGACCGTTGCCGCCTCTTCAACCGAGTCCGGTTCGAGGAGCTCAGCGGCCGAGCCACTGAGCGTCGCCGGATCCTCGCGGCCCTTGGGCGCCAAGATCAGATACACCACCGCGCCGATGAAGACGAACGTCGAAGTGAAAGAGTTGATCCGGATACCGGCGATATGGGTGGCGGTGTCGTCACGCAACAACTCGATGCAGAACCGCCCCACGCAGTAACCCGCCACGTACAGCGCGAACAGCCGACCGTGCCCGATCGTGAACCGCCGATCCAGCAAGATCAACAGCGCGAACACCAGTAGGTTCCACAGCAATTCGTAAAGAAATGTCGGCTGGACGACCATGGCCAACTGCCCGGTCGACGTCCCGTCAAGCGAGTGCACATCGACGAACCCGGCCGGGTCGCGACGGTAGAAGATCTCCAAACCCCACGGCATCGTGGTCTCGTGGCCGAAAAGCTCTTGGTTGAAATAGTTCCCGAGACGGCCGATCGCCTGCGCGAGAACGATCCCGGGCGCTATCGCGTCGCCGAATGCCGGAAGCGGAATGCCGCGACGCCGGCAGGCGATCCATGCGCCCACACCACCGAGGGCGACCGCGCCCCAGATCCCCAAGCCGCCATCCCAGATACGCAGCGCTGCCCACGGTCCCGCGCCGCCTTCACCGAAATACGTCCGCCAGTCGGTTGCCAAGTGATACAGCCGACCGCCGATGAGCCCGAACGGCACTGCCCATAGCGCGATGTCGTAAATGACACCGCGCTCGCCGCCGCGAGCCGCCCAGCGTCGATCGCCGATCAGCAGCGCGGCGATGATCCCGACGATGATGAACAATGCGTACGCGCGGATGGGCACCAGCCAGATGTGCCACACTCCGCGAGGCGGGCTCGGAAAGTAGGCGATGACCGTCGTCGTCATGACGTGGAAACCCTTTGGCGCACACCGGCGGCGAGTTCTTCGGTCAGCGCGCGCATCGTCGGCAGACCGGCCGTGAGCGCGGTGACCAGCGCCGAACCCACGATGACTCCGTCGGCATAGCTCGCGATCTGAGCCGCCTGTTCCCGCGACCGCACGCCCAACCCGACGCCGACGGGTATGTCGGAAATCGCTCTGACCCTGCCCACCAATTCCGGCGCAGCATTCGACACCGCGGCACGGGCGCCGGTCACACCCATGATCGACGCCGCGTAGACAAAGCCACGAGAGGCCTCGACGGTGGACGCCAAGCGCTGCGGCGTGGATGACGGGGCGACCAGGAAGATCCGGTCCAACTGGTGCTGATCGGACGCGGCCAACCACTCGTCGGCCTCGTCGGGAATGAGGTCCGGGGTGATCAATCCGTGCCCGCCTGCTGCGGCAAGGTCACGCGCGAAGGCTTCAACTCCGTAGCGCAGCACCGGATTCCAGTATGTCATGACGACCGCGCGGCCACCGGCTGCGCTGATCGCCTCGACGGCGGCCAACGTGTCGCGAACTCGCACACCCCCGCGCAATGCGACTTCCGCCGCGGTCGCGATGGTTGGGCCGTCCATACCTGGGTCCGAATAGGGCACGCCAACCTCGATGAGGTCGCACCCGGATTCGGTCAGCGCCTTCATCGCATCGATCGACGTCGCAACATCGGGGTATCCGGTCGGCAGATATCCGATCAACGCCGCGCGGCCCTCCCGCGCACACGCACTGAAAAGTGCTGCCAGACCATTCTTCTCACTCTGCTCGACGGTCATGACTGTCCGCTATCCGGTAGCAAGTCGAACCACTTCGCCGCGGTCTCGACGTCTTTGTCGCCGCGGCCGGACAGGTTCACCACGATGATTGCCCCGCCGCCCATCTCGACACCCAGTTTGAGCGCGCCGGCCACCGCGTGCGCCGACTCGATCGCGGGAATGATGCCTTCGGCGCGGCACAACAGCCGGAACGCATCCATCGCCTCGTTGTCGGTGATGGGCCGGTATTCGGCACGGCCGGTGTCCTTCAGCCACGCATGCTCTGGGCCGACGCCCGGGTAGTCCAAGCCGGCCGAGATCGAATGCGATTCGATGGTCTGCCCGTCGTCGTCCTGCAGCAGAAACGAGAACGACCCTTGAAACGCCCCGGGCGAACCACCGGTGAACGTGGCTGCATGGCGACCGGTTTCGACGCCGTCGCCGGCCGCCTCGAAGCCCACCAACCGGACGCCGGGGTCGTCGAGGAACGCGTGGAAGATTCCGATGGCATTCGATCCCCCGCCCACGCATGCGGTGACGACATCGGGCAGTCGACCGGCCTGATCCTGGATCTGCACCCGCGTCTCGAGTCCGATGACCCGCTGGAAGTCGCGAACCATCGTCGGGAAGGGATGCGGTCCGGCGGCGGTGCCGAAGCAGTAGTAGGTGTTGTCGGCGTTGGTAACCCAGTCGCGGAACGCCTCGTTGATGGCGTCCTTGAGCGTCTTGGAGCCAGACTCGACCGACACAACCTCGGCGCCCAGCAGTCGCATCCGTGCGACATTCAGTGCCTGCCGCGCGGTGTCGACGGCACCCATGTAGATCACGCACTCCAGCCCCAAAAGCGCGCATGCGGTCGCGGTGGCCACTCCGTGCTGGCCCGCACCGGTCTCGGCGATCACTCGCGCCTTACCCATTTTGCGGGCCAGCAATGCCTGACCCAACACGTTGTTGATCTTGTGAGAACCGGTGTGGTTCAAGTCTTCTCGTTTGAGGAATATCCGGGCACCGTCAGCGTGCTCGCCGAGCCGGGCGGCCTCGTAGAGCGGCGACGGCCTGCCCGTGTAGTGCACCTGCAACCGGTCGAGCTCGTCCAGGTATGCCTGGTCGGTGCGCACCTTTTCGTAGGCCGAGGTGACTTCCTCGATCACAGCCATCAGGGCCTCGGCCACGAACCGGCCCCCGTACACACCGAAATGACCGCGAGAGTCCGGATCGTGGTGGGTGGGTTCGGCGATCGCCGCGCTGGAACGCGGAAGTTCGGGGCGCAAGATGTCAGCCATCACGAACGCTCAACGCGTAGGCGGCTCATCGGATTGGACCCCTAGCGGGCCGGCTTGGGGCAAGACGGATGCTTACCCGCGGTGACCAGGTCGGCGACGGCTGCGCGGGGATCGCCGCTGGTGACCAGGCCTTCGCCAACCAGCACGGCATCGGCACCCGCACCGGCGTAAGCCAGCAGGTCGGCGCGGCCGCGCACGCCTGATTCCGCAATCCGGATCACCTCGGAGGGCAGCCCGGGCGCGATGCGCGCGAAGCAATCCCGGTCCACTCTCAGTGTCCGCAGGTCGCGAGCGTTGACCCCGATCACCCGTGCTCCGGCCGTCAACGCCCGGTCGGCTTCTTCCTCGGTATGCACCTCGACGAGTGCGGTCATACCCAAAGATTCGGTGCGCTCCAACATCGACTCCAGCGCCGGCTGATCCAGCGCCGCGACGATCAGCAGCAGCATGTCCGCACCATGGGCGCGGGCCTCGTGAATCTGGTACGGCCCGATCACAAAGTCTTTGCGCAGTACCGGTATTGAGACCGCCGCGCGCACGGCATCCAGGTCGGCGAGGCTGCCATGGAAGCGGCGCTCTTCGGTCAGCACGCTGATGATCCGCGCGCCGCCGTCTTCGTAGGCGCGGGCCAATTCGGCTGGGTCGGAAATCGACGCGAGTTGTCCCGCCGACGGGCTGGCCCGCTTGACCTCGGCGATGACGCCGATGCCGGGCTCCCGCAACGCCGCCAACACATTCCGCGGTGACGGCACAGACTCAGCGGCCGTCTTGACCGCAGACATGCTCACCACAGCCTCGCGGGCGGCAACGTCGGCACGGACTCCCTCAATGATGGAGTCGAGCACGGTTGCCGAACTCATGCTGTCGGTTCCTCTCCCCGGGTGCCGCCAATTATTCACGGCGTTCCTGGAAGGGTAGCGAGC
This sequence comes from uncultured Actinomycetota bacterium, assembly GCA_963760095.1. Classification (GTDB taxonomy): domain Bacteria; phylum Actinomycetota; class Actinomycetes; order Mycobacteriales; family Mycobacteriaceae; genus Mycobacterium. The sequence continues at coordinate 154,678 of CAVXBT010000003.1, forward strand.
GCCGGCGCGCGGTCCGTCACCGACCCTCGGTGTCAGGTTCAGGTGGTGGATCGTCATCCGGTGGCGACGCCGCCGCACCGGTTTGGACGGTCGGATCGCGGCCCTCGTCGAGCGCGTCCCAGATCATTCGCTCCGATATCGGCGCATCGGCGCGTTCGTCGCGCGACGCCATCGACCGGCGGGCGGCCGGCGTCAGGTAGCGGGTGGCGGTGCCGCCGGCCGAGGTCGCCGCCCGCATCAACAGCACCGCGCCGACCAGCGTGCACACCGCGGCCGCCAGGGTGATCACCGGCCCGGGGTAGTGCCGCTGGCTACCCACCAATTCGCGCACCGGCACATGCGCGACGTCGGCTCCCCGCGGGGCCACGTCCGGAATCTCCAGCATGCTGACCGCCAGATATCCAGTTGCCAGACTTGCCAGTGCCACCAGCACCGCAAGCATTCGCAACGCCCAGCCCCGCACCGCCAACGCGGCGACGGCGGTGGCCAACAGCACCAGCGCCAGCGGGAGCAGGGCCGACGACCAGGCGGCGCCAGACACTGTGACGAGTTTTGGCGGGCCCAACCCGTCGAAGGTGCGCAGGTCGACCCAGGTCAGCCGCGATGCCGCCCACAACCCGGCAGCGGCGGCCACCAGCAGGACCTGCGCTATTCGGATGGTCAGCCGGCCCGGGACAGCGGGCTGGGCATCAGCCATCCCGGTCGGTATCCGGTGTGGTCAGCGTCTCCGCGGCGGCGATCGCGCTGAGCACCGCCCGCGCCTTGTTCGTCGCCTCGGTGTACTCGTAGGGACCGTTGGAGTCGGCCACCACCCCACCACCGGCTTGGACGTAGGCGGTGCCGTCGCGCAGCAGGGCGGTGCGGATCGCGATCGCGAAGTCGGCGTTGCCGGCGAAATCGAGATAGCCGACCACGCCGCCGTAGAGGCCACGCCGCGTCTTTTCCACTTGCTCGATCAGTTCCATGGCGCGGACCTTCGGCGCCCCCGACAACGTTCCGGCGGGAAAACAGGCGGTCACGGCGTCCAGCGCGGTGCGCCCCTCGGCCAGCAACCCCGTCACCGTGGAGACCAGGTGCATGACGTGGCTGTAGCGCTCGATATGGCTGTAATCCTCGACTCGGACGCTGCCAGGCACACACACCCGGCCCAAGTCGTTACGGCCCAAGTCGACCAACATCAGGTGCTCGGCGCGTTCTTTGTCGTCGGCCAGCAGCTCCTTTTCCAGCAGCTGATCCTCTTCTTCGGTCTGCCCGCGCCATCTGGTCCCGGCGATCGGATGCGTCGTAGCCGACCGGTCCTGCACGGTCACCAGCGCTTCGGGGCTGGATCCTGCGATCGAAAATGCTGTGTCGCCTTCATCATTCGGCACGTGCAACAGATACATATACGGGCTGGGATTGGACACCCGCAGCATCCGGTAGACGTCGATCGGCTCGACGTCGGTGTCCATTTCGAAACGCTGCGACGGCACCACCTGAAATGCCTCACCGCGCTCGATTTCACGGACCAGACGTTCGACGATCGCGCCGTACTCCTCCACCGTGCGCTGCGCACGATGCAATGGCTTCGGCCTGGTGAAGGTCGCGACGGTCGACGGCAACGGCTGCTCCAGCGCGGCGGTCATCACGTCCAGCCGCGCGATCGCGTCGTTGTACGCCTCGTCGACGCGCTCGTCGGTGCCGTTCCAGTTCACCGCGTTGGCGATCAACGTGATGGTGCCCTCGTGGTGGTCGACGGCCGCCAGATCGGTGGCGAGCAGCAGCAGCATGTCCGGCAGGTTGAGGTCGTCGACGGCCAACTCCGGCAGCCGCTCCAGCCGCCGCACCAAGTCGTAGGCAAAGAAGCCCACCATGCCGCCCGACAGCGGCGGCAGCCCCGGCAGCGCCGCCGTGGCCAGCAGCTCCAAGGTGGCGTGCAGGGCATCCAACGGGTCGCCGCCGGTGGGCGCGTCCTGCGGCACCGCGCCCAGCCACACCGCCTGACCGTCGCGCACCGTCAACGCCGACGGTGAACCGGCACCGATGAACGACCACCGCGACCAGGACCGCCCGTTTTCGGCCGACTCCAGCAGGAAGGTGCCGGGCCGGTTCGCGGCCAGTTTGCGGTACGCGGATAGCGGTGTCTCGGCATCGGCCAGCACCTTGCGGGTCACCGGCACCACGCGATGCTCGGCCGCCAGCGCGCGGAAATCCTCCAGTGAGGTAGTCGCAGCGATGAGGTTGGCATCCACGCAGCCATCCTCCCAGATGGGCAGCTGGGCTCTGATCGCCACTGGCGTAGCGTCACAGCCATGAAAACCGGTGACACCGTGGCTGACTTCGAACTTCCCGACCAGACTGGCACCCCGCGCCGGCTGAGCGCTCTCTTGGGCGACGGACCGGTCGTGCTGTTCTTCTACCCGGCAGCGATGACACCCGGCTGCACCAAAGAAGCGTGCCACTTCCGCGACCTGGCTCAGGAATTCGCGGCGGTCGGTGCAAGCCGGGTCGGCATCAGCGTTGATCCCGTCGCAAAACAAGCCAAGTTCGCCGACGCACAGCACTTCGACTACCCACTGCTGTCCGACACCAGTGGCGCGATCGCCGCCCACTTCGGAGTCAAGCGCGGGCTTTTGGGCAAGTTGATACCGGTCAAACGCACAACCTTCGTCATCGATACCGATCGCACGGTGCTCGACGTGATCTCCAGCGAGTTGAGCATGGACACCCACGCCGATAAGGCGTTGCAGACGCTTCGGACCCGTAGCTAGCCGGCGCTTTGTAGCATCACGCAATGCCGCTGAACAACGGAGATGTGTTCGCCGGATTCACCATCGTGCGGCGGTTGGGGTCCGGGGGCATGGGCGAGGTCTATCTGGCGCAGCACCCGCGACTACCGCGCCGCGACGCCCTCAAGGTGCTACCCGCCGCGTTGACCGCGGACAGCGAGTACCGGCAGCGATTCAGCCGGGAAGCAGACCTCGCCGCAGAGTTGTGGCATCCCCACATCGTCGGCATCCACGACCGCGGCGAATTCGAGGGACAGCTGTGGCTGTCGATGGACTATGTAGAGGGAACCGACGCCGCCGAGTTGCTGCGCAGCCGCTACCCCTCCGGCCTGCCGAAGGCCCTGGCATTCGAGATCGTCAACGCCGTCTCCGATGCACTGGATTACGCGTACCTACGCGGATTGCTGCACCGCGACGTCAAGCCCGCCAATATCTTGGTGACCGGTGACGACCCTCGGCGGCGACGGATCTTGCTGGCCGACTTCGGTATTGCCCGGCAGGTCGGTGACATCAGCGGTCTGACCGCCACCAACATGGTGATGGGGACGACGGCCTACGCCGCGCCCGAACAGCTGATGGGTTCTGGCATAGACGGACGAGCCGACCAATATGCATTGGGCTGTACAGCTTTTCATCTGCTGACCGGCTCGGCGCCATATCAGGACTCCAGCCCGGCGGTGGTCATCACGCAACACCTATCTGCGCCGCCGCCATCGATCGGCGAACGGCGCCCCGACCTCGCCGATCTGAACGCCGTGTTCACCAGAGTCTTGGCGAAAAGTCCTGCGGACCGGTACCCGAGCTGCTCGGATTTCGCGGCGGCTTTGACCGGCCAACCGGGCGTTGCCGCCGCCGAAACCGTTGCGAGCCGCGCGGCCGCAGGCCCTACAGCGTCGGTGTCCGCGCAGGCAAACACCGCGCCACCGAACCCGAAGCGTCGCCGGCTTCGGCCGGCGGTGTTGCTGGCCGCACTGGCGACCCTGTTGCTGCTCGCGGTGGCGGGTGTTGTCGGCGGAGAAGTGCTGCGCCACCGAGCGAATGAACCGGCCAACGGCGCCGCTGCCAACACGAACCAACCGGGCACGGCTACCGTAGCGGCGCCGCCGGTCCAGCTCACCAGGTACATCACCGATTCGTCCGGCGTGCTCAACCCGGTGGGCAGGACCGCCGTGGAAGGCGCCCTGTCCAAGCTCTATGCGCGGCACCACGTCCACCTCTGGGTGGCCTACGTCAGTGACTTCTCCGGTCTCACGCCTCTGCGATGGGCCGAGGACACCATGCGCGCCAACGGATTTACCGATACCGATGGCCTGTTAGCCATCGACACCGCAAACCACACCTTCTCGTTCCGGCCGCCGGTGGTGATGACCAAAGGTAGCGACGGAACCCGCGTCAATGTCGAAATGATCCGGAAAAACCGGATTGCGCCCGCGGTGCGTCACGACGAATGGGCGCGCGCGGGAGTAGCGGCCGCCAATGGATTGGAAATCAGCGGCTGAATCATCGCTGCCGGCGACGCGATCAAATCCATTAACGGCGACGCCTAGCAAACATTGTTGAGAACGTGAACGACGCATTCGACGCGGCTGCGGGTGCCCCTGAGATGTCACTCTTCGGGTTCCAGCAGCAGATCGGCGTCGAAGCAGCTGTGATCGCCCGTGTGACACGCACCGCCGACCTGGTCGACCACGAGCAGCACCGCATCGCCGTCGCAGTCCAGTCGCACCGAATGCACATGCTGGGTGTGGCCGGAAGTGGCGCCCTTGACCCACTGCTCACCGCGGGACCGCGAGAAATAGGTGCCCTCGCGGGTTTGCAGCGTGCGGGCCAGCGCCTCGTCATCCATCCAGGCGACCATCAACACGTCGCCGCTGCTGCGCTCCTGCACGATGGCGGTGAACAACCCGTCGACATTGCGTTTGAGGCGTGCCGCGATGGCAGGATCAAGCGTCATCGCACGGTGATCCCTGCTGCGGCCATGGCCTCTTTCACCTGCCCGATCGTCAACTGCCGGAAGTGAAACACGCTGGCGGCCAACACCGCATCGGCGCCCGCGACCACGGCGGGCGCGAAATGTTCGGCCGCACCCGCACCGCCGCTGGCAATCACGGGCACTGTCACCGCCGCGCGAACCGCCCGTAACATCGGCAGGTCGAAGCCGACCCGGGTGCCGTCGGCATCCATCGAATTGAGCAGGATCTCGCCCACCCCCAACTCGGCACCTCGGGCCGCCCACTCAACGGCGTCGATGCCGGTGCCGCGCCGCCCGCCGTGGGTGGTGACCTCCCAGCCCGACGGTGTCGGGGCCGAGCCGGCCGGCACCGTGCGGGCATCGACCGACAAAACGATGCACTGCGACCCGAATTGTGTTGCCAGCTCGGCCAGCAGATCCGGACGCGCGATGGCGGCGGTGTTGATCGATACCTTGTCCGCTCCCGCCCGTAACAACACGTCGACATCGGCGACCGTCCGCACCCCACCGCCGACGGTCAGCGGGATGAACACCTGCTCAGCGGTGCGGCGAACCACCTCGAGCATGGTGGCCCGCCCTGACGATGACGCGGTCACGTCGAGAAAGGTCAGCTCGTCGGCACCCTCAGCGTCGTAGGCGGCGGCGAGCTCCACGGGATCGCCCGCATCCCGCAGGTTCTCGAAGTTGACACCCTTGACCACCCGACCGTCGTCGACATCCAGGCAGGGGATGACCCGCACCGCAAGGCTTGTGCCGCAGGAGGAATCAATACTCATCCGGTCGTCCCACCGTGCGCAACATCTCGAGTAGCTGGGCATGCACGCCCGGGGCAGCGGCCAACGCGGAACGCGAATCGGGCGTCCACACTTCACCGGCCAGGTTGGTGACGATGCCGCCTGCGGCCCGTACCAGTGCCACGCCGGCAGCGTGATCCCATATGTGATCGCCGAAACTGATGGAACCGCCAAGAACCCCGTCGGCAACATAGGCGAGGTCGATGCCGGTGGCACCGTGCATTCGCATCCGCGACGACACCCTGCTCAGCTCTTCGAGCACCGCCAACCGGTAGCGCCCGGGAAACCGGCCGCGCGAGTCGGCGTTGAAGGTTCCGACACCGATGATCGCGTGGTTCAGGTCGGATTGGGCCAACGGCGGCTGCGGCACACCGTTCTTCAGCACCGGCCCGCCCGACACCGCGGCGTAGCGCTCACCCATGAACGGCAACCAGGTCAGGCCCGCCACCGGATCGCCGTCGTGCAGCAGGCCCAGCAGGATCGCGGCCATCGGCGACCCGGCCGCGTAGTTGAACGTCCCGTCAACCGGGTCGAGCACCCAGACCCACGGCGAGTCGAGGTCAGCGCCGCCGAATTCCTCGCCGTGCACCGGGATTCCGGTGGCCGATACCAACGCGTCGACCACCTGGCGCTCGATAGCCAGGTCGACTTTGGTCGCGAAGTCGTCGCCCCGCTTGCTGACCGCGGAATCCGCGCGATGACCGGCGATGAACGGCTTCGCGGCGGCATCGAGGATCGCCGACGCTTCGGCCACCAGCGCGTCGAGATCCATTGCGGCCCTAGCCTGCTACCGCTGCCAGTGCCTGCGGCAAACTGAATCGTCCGGCGTACAGCGCCTTGCCGACAATCGCACCCTCGACGCCGCTGCCGGTCAGCGTGGCGATGGCGCGTAAATCGTCCAGGCTCGACACGCCGCCGGAGGCGATCACCGGGATGTCGGTGCGCTCGGCGACCTCTCGAAGCAATTCGAGGTTGGGCCCGGTCAACGTGCCGTCCTTGGTGACATCGGTGACCACGAACCGCGAACAGCCTTCGCCGTCAAGGCGTTCCAGCACTTCCCACAGATCCCCGCCGTCGGTCTCCCAGCCGCGGCCGCGCAGCCGGTGATTGCCGTCGACGATTTGCACATCCAGACCGACCGCGACCTTATCGCCGTGCTCGGCGATCGCCTTTGCGCACCACCGGGGATTTTCCAACGCCGCGGTGCCCAGGTTGACCCGAGCGCATCCGGTCGCCAGTGCCGCCGCCAACGAGTCGTCGTCGCGAATGCCCCCGGAGAGTTCGACCTGCACGTCGAGCTTGCCGACGACCTCGGCCAGCAGCTCCCGATTGGACCCGCGGCCGAACGCCGCGTCCAAATCGACCAGATGCACCCAGTCAGCGCCGTCGCGCTGCCAACCCAGCGCGGCGTCCAGCGCTGAGCCGTACTCGGTCTCACTGCCGGCCTTGCCCTGCACCAAGCGCACCGCCCGGCCCTCGACCACGTCGACGGCCGGCAACAGAATCAACGACACGTCATAACCCCTCAACCCAGTTGCTCAGCACGGCCGCTCCAGCATCCCCGCTCTTTTCCGGGTGGAACTGGGTGGCGGCCAGCGGCCCGTCCTCGACAGCCGCCAGGAACGGCACCCCGTGGGTCGCCCATGTCAACAGCGCCTCGGGTCCGCCTTCCCACCGCTGGGCGGCGTAGGAGTGCACAAAGTAGAACCGGGCGTCGGCGTCCAGGCCTTTGAACAGCGCGCTGCCGGGCACCGCCGCCACCACGTTCCAGCCCATGTGCGGGATCACCGGCGCATCCAAGCGAGTCACCGCGCCGGCCCACTGGCCGCAGCCGTTGCTCTGGACGCCGAACTCGACGCCGCGGGCGAACAAGATCTGCATACCGACACACACACCTAACACCGGTCGCCCGGCGGCGATCCGCTCGGCGACCACGCGCTCGCCGGCGATCGCCCGCAGCCCGGTCATGCACGCCTCGAAAGCGCCGACACCCGGAACCACCAACCCATCGGCGGCAGCGGCGGCCTCGAGGTCAGCCGTCACCTCCACCGCGGCGCCGACGCGCTGCAGCGCGCGTTGCGCAGAACGCAGGTTGCCAGAGCCGTAGTCCAGGACCACGACGGATTTGGTTCTCACAGGGCGCCTTTGGTGGACGGCACACCGGATACCCGCGGATCGGATTCGACCGCCTGACGCAATGCCCGGGCGACGGCCTTGTACTGCGCCTCGGTGATGTGGTGTGGGTCGCGACCATAGAGGACGCGGACATGCAGCGCGATGCGGGCGTTGTTCGCGAGCGTCTCGAACACATGCCGGTTGATCACCGTGTGATACGGCACTGAGCTACCCGCAATCGTGGTGTGCTGCAGGTGATCCGGCTCTCCGGTGTGCACGCAGTAGGGACGGCCGGAGACATCGACGATGGCGTGCGCCAACGTCTCGTCCATCGGGATGAAAGCGTCGCCGAACCGGCGAATGCCCTTTTTGTCGCCGAGTGCCTGCCCCAGCGCCTGACCGAGCACGATCGCGGTGTCCTCGATGGTGTGATGCGCTTCGATTTCGAGATCGCCCTTGGCGCACACGGTCAGATCGAAGCTGGCGTGGGTGCCCAGGGCGGTCAGCATGTGATCGTAGAACGGGACACCGGTGTCGACCTGAACGACGCCCGTGCCGTCGAGGTCCAGCTCGACGACGATGTCGGATTCTTTGGTGGCGCGCTCAACGCGCGCGCGGCGACCGGCAGTCATGACGCTCCTAACGGCTGGGCCAGCTCGGTGGCGGCCAAACGCGCGCTGGCCGAAAGGAACGCGTCGTTCTCGTCGGCGAGGCCGATCGTTGTGCGCAGATAGCCGGGTATGCCGACGTCGCGAATCAGGACCCCCTCGTCGAGATAACGCTGCCAGGTGCCGGGCGCGTCGGCGAACCGCCCGAAGAGCACGAAGTTGGCGTCGCTGGGAACAACCTGAAAACCCATGCCGTTCAGCGCCGTTGTGACTCTTTCACGCTCGGCGATCAGCGTTGCCACGCTGCCCAACGTGTCATCGGCGTGCCGTAGGGCCGCTCGGGCTGCGGCCTGGGTGATCGAGGACAAATGGTAGGGCAGCCGCACCAACAGCATCGCCTCGATCATCGCCGGGGTGGCGATCAGGTAGCCCAGCCGTCCTCCGGCGAAGGCGAACGCCTTGCTCATGGTACGGGTCACGACCAGTTTGGTCGGGTATTCCCCGATCAGCGCGACGGCGCTGGTTCGTGACGAGAACTCGCCGTAGGCTTCGTCGACGATCACGATCCCGGCCGTCGCATCCAGCAACCGGCGCAGGTCGGGCAGCGAAACGCTCTGTCCCGACGGGTTGTTGGGGCTGGTGACGAACACGACGTCTGGCCGACGATCGGCGATCACGGCGACCGCGGCGTCGACGTCGAGGTTGAAGTCGGTGGCGCGAACCGCCTCGACCCATTCGGTGTGGGTGGCGCCGGAGATGATCGGGTGCATCGAATAGGACGGCGCGAAGCCGATCGCGCTGCGTCCCGGACCCCCGAAGGCTTGCAGTAGCTGCTGCAGGATCTCGTTGGATCCGTTTGCCGCCCAGAGGTTTTCCACTCCGAGTTGGACACCGGTCTGCACGCTGAGGTAGGCGGCGAGGTCGGTGCGCAGAGCGACCGCGTCGCGGTCGGGATAGCGGTGCAGGTCGACGGCCGCATCGCGCACCGATGCGACAACATCGTCGACGAGCGCCTTGCTGGGCGGGTGCGGGTTCTCGTTGGTGTTCAGCCGAACCGGAACCGCCAGCTGCGGCGCGCCGTAGGGCGATTTGCCGCGGAGGTCCTCGCGCAGCGGTAAGTCATCGAGCGACGGGCGGTCGGTCATTACCCGAACCTCCGCTTGATCGCCTCGCCGTGCGCGGGCAGGTCTTCGGCGTCGGCCAGCGTGATGACGTGCCCCGCAACATCTTTCAACGCCGTCTCGGTGTAGTCGACGACATGGATGCCCCGCAGGAAGGTCTGCACCGACAGGCCGCTGGAGTGCGCGGCGCTGCCCGCCGTCGGCAACACGTGGTTGGAGCCGGCGCAGTAGTCGCCGAGGCTGACCGGCGAATACGGGCCGACGAAGATGGCGCCGGCCGAACGGATCTGGGCCGCGACCTGATTCGCATCGGCGGTTTGGATCTCCAAATGTTCGGCGGCGTAGGCGTTGACGGTGCGGATGCCGGCGTCGATGTCGTCGACCAGGATGATGGCCGACTGACGGCCGGCCAGCGCGGTCGTCACCCGCTGACGATGCACGGTGGTCTCCAACTGAGCGGCCAACTCCGTGTCGGTGGCATCGGCGAGGTCGGTGCTGGGCGTCACCAGGACGCTGGCGGCCATTTCGTCGTGCTCGGCCTGGCTGATCAGGTCGGCGGCGACATGTGCGGGGTCGGCGGTGTGATCGGCCAGGATGGCGATCTCGGTCGGCCCGGCTTCGGCGTCGATGCCCACCCGCGAGCGGCAGAGCCGTTTGGCCGCGGTGACGTAGATGTTGCCCGGCCCGGTGATCATGTCGACGGGTAGCAGCTCGGCGCCGTCGGTGTCCTCACCGCCATAGGCCAGCAGCGCCACTGCCTGGGCTCCGCCGACCGCCCACACCTCGTCGACGCCGAGCAGCCGGGCGGCGGCCAGGATCGTCGGGTGTGGCAGGCCTTTGAAACGAGCCCCGTAGCGGCCTTGCGACTTCGCCTGCGGCGGGCTGGCCACCACCAGCGAGCCGACACCGGCAGCCTGCGCCGGCACGACGTTCATCACCACACTGGACGGGTACACGGCATTACCGCCGGGCACGTAGAGCCCGACTCTTTCGACTGGTACCCACCTCTCGGTGACGGTGGCGCCGTCGCCCAGCGTCGTCGTGGAATCCGAGCGGCGCTGGTCGGCGTGCACGACGCGGGTGCGTTCGATCGCCACCTCCAACGCGGACCGGACATCGCGGTCCAGGGCGGCCAGCGCGGCGTCCAACTCGGCGCTGGGCACCCGGACCGTCGGCGGTCGCACCCCGTCCAACGACTCGCCGTACTCCAGCGCGGCTTGCGCGCCGCGATCCGCGACCGCCTCGACGATGGGGCGCACGGTGGACAGCGCGGCCTCCACGTCCACTCCGCCGCGGGGCAGCGCCCCCCGCAGCCGGGCGGCGGACAGGTCTGCGCCCCGCAGGTCGATGCGTGCCATAACGTTCACGCCAACCATTGTCCCAGAACAGAGCAACTGCATATCCGGCCGGTACAGTGACCGCACCCGACGAAAACGGAGTCGCCATGTCCCGAAAGGACCATCCCAACAACGCCCCGGGCATCCCGATGATCTTCCCGGTCTGGTTCGAGAACTTCCAAACCAAGTACCTCAACCCGGTAGTCAAGCCGATCGCGCGCTACCTTCCGACGTTTTCAGTGATCAAACACCGTGGCCGCACCTCCGGCAAGCAGTACGAAACCATCGTCACCGCCTACCGCAAGGGCAACGTGCTGGCGATCGCGCTGGCCCACGGCAAAACGGATTGGGTCAAAAACGTGCTGGCTGCGGGCGAAGCCGACCTGCACTTCATCCGCAAGGACGTGCACCTCACCAACCCGCGAGTGCTGCCCCCCGGCAGCGACAGCGCGGGGCTGCCCTTCTTGGCCCGCCAGCAGATCGGCCGGGTCGCGGTTCTCGTCGCCGATATCGCCTAAGTCCGGCTGAACACCGTTTTGCCGGTCATTGTCGGCCAGACCGACGGCGCGTCCTCCCACGCCACGACGCGGTCGACGACCGGGGACAGATCGCAGCCGTCCGCCAGCAACTCCAGGATTTCCGGGATCACGGCGCGCGCACTGACCCGCCCGGTGACGAATCGCACACCCCGGGTGTAGGTCCGCAGCATCGGTATTTCGACGCCCGCCTGGAAGTAGATCCCGGTGTCGGTGCACACCCCGTCCGGCCAGGTCGCCCGCAGGGCCGCGGCCAGCAGCGACGAATCGCCGGACGTGTGCACCGTGACCGGATACGGGTCCCAGGACTTGTCCGGTTTGGCCGCATCGTGCACGACCGCGCCGAGTTTCTCCGCCGCAGCGAGGCGACGCGGGTCGGTGTCGACGTAGTCGACATGGCAGCCGAGTGCCGCCGCGAGAGCGGCCGCGTAAACCCCGATCGAGAGCCGGCCGATCACCAGCACGCGACGGTCGGCCGGGCCGAGGCCGGCCAGCTCCGCCCGGAACGGGCCGACCGCGCGCCAGCCGTCGGGAATGTTGTCCGAGAGCGAGGCGACGGCGATCGGGTCGACGGTCGCCGGCAGCGGAATCAGCATCGCGTCGGCGTAGGGCACCAGCACCAGATCGGACATGAAGCCGCCGCCGTCGAGGCCGGCGAGCGGACCCAATCCATACATCGCCATCAGCGGCACCGACCCGCACGAACTGGTCACGCCGCGGCGGCATTCACGGCAGGTCCCGCAACTGATCTGGAACGGCACGACGACCCGGTCGCCTACCCCGACGCGCGTAACGGCGTCACCGACCGCGACGACCTCCGCTAGTCCCTCGTGTCCGACCGCATACCCGGGCGGCAGCGGGGCTGCGCCGCGCGCGACCGCGACGTCGAGGTCGCAACACGCCACCAGCAGGGGCCTGACCAGCGCCTGCTGCGGCTGCGTGATGTCCGGGTCGGGAACATTGCGCCATGCGTACCGGCCGGGCTCGTCGAACGTCAGCTGCCTCATCACTGCATTCTTGAGTGATTATTCAAGTATTGTCAACCATGTGCCGAGACCCGATCGCAGCCGGGCCGCGTTGATCGACAGCGCGGCCACCCTGTTCCGCCGTCAGGGCTACGCCGCAACCGGGCTCAACCAGATCCTCGACGAGGCGGGTGTCAAGCCCGGCTCGTTGTATCACCACTTTCCGAAGGGCAAACAGCAACTGGCGGCCGCCGTCGTGGATGGCGCCGGGGCGGCCATCGAGCAACTGCTGCGCAGATTTCTGGCCGGCCGACTGCCGGTGGCCGGCATCGTCGATCGGTGGATCGACTTGCTGGTCGCGGGGTTGAGCGCCGATCGACGTGATGGCTGCCCTATCGAGCCGATCGCCACCGAGTCTGTGAATGCCAGCGCACTGGTGCGCGAGGCGTCGGCGCGCGCCTTCACCGGCTGGTGCAGGGCGATCGAAGAGCGGCTGCACGCCGAAGATTGGCCGGCGGCTGAAGCGGAAGGTGTTGCCGTTGCGGTGATCTCATTGATCGAGGGAGCGCTGATCTTATCGCGCATCGCCGGCGACGCACGCGCGCTGAAGGCCGCCAAACCGGCAGCGCGCCGCTTGCTCACCCGCTAGATCACGAGCAGCGTTACCCAGGCCTAAATATCCAGACCGATGTCGAGCACCCGCACCGAATGGGTGAGCGCACCGACCGCCAGATAGTCCACACCGGTCCCGGCGTATTCGGCGGCGGTGTCCAGCGAAAGCCCGCCGGAGGACTCCAGTTTGGTTGCCGGCGAGCGGGCATCGCGGCGTTGCACCGCGATCTGCGTCTGCCAGACCGGAAAATTGTCGAGGAGCACCAACTCGGCTCCTTCGCCCAGCACATCGTCGAGCTGCTCGAGCGAGTCCACTTCGACCTCGCACGGCAGATCGGGGGCTGCGGCACGCACGGCACGCAGCGCTGCGACCACCGATCCCGCGGCCGCGACGTGGTTGTCCTTGATCAGCGCCGCGTCACCCAAGCCGAGCCGATGGTTGACCCCGCCGCCGACGCGGACCGCGTACTTCTGCAGGGCTCGCAGACCAGGCAGCGTCTTGCGGGTGTCGCGGATCTGCGCGTTGGTGCCGTGCACCGCGTCGACCCACGCCGCTGTGGCGGTGGCGATCCCGGACAGGTGGCACACCAGGTTGAGCAAGGTCCGTTCGGCGGTCAGCAGGCCGAGCATCTGAGCCTCGACCGTCAATAGCGAGTCCCCTGGCTGCAGCGGCGCGCCGTCGTCGACACGGTCGAGCACCCGGTAGCCGTCGGCGCCGAGTACCTCGTCGAGCACCAGCAGTGCGATGTCCACCCCGGCGACCACACCAGGCTCGCGGGTGATCAACGCCGCGGTGGTCGTCGCATCATCGGGCACGGTCGCGGCCGTCGTCACGTCCGGCCCGTAGCGCAGATCCTCGTCGAGCGCGCGACTGATCGTGGCGCGAGCCTCGGCCAGCTCGCCTTCCGACAACAACATGGCGCCGCTCCTCCTCATCGCTGCGCTCTGCATCGTCGCCGGCGCGACCATCAGGCCACCGCTACCGGCTCCACGACCTGAGCCCAGTCGTCGTCGGCCAGCCGGACGACGATGCTGCGCGCCGGCGTGGTGGCCGCATCGGGGTATTCGGTCCGGTGGTGACACCCGCGGCTCTCCCCGCGGGCCAGCGCCGCCACCGCCACCGCGCGAGCCGTGACGGTCAGCGCGGCGTCTTCGAGACCGGCGCGAGTGGCGACGGCTCCCACCGGCGCCGCCGACAGCGTGTCGACCAACCGGTGCAGGCCATCGGCGTCACGCACCACCGAGGCATCGCGGCTCATCGCCCGCTGCAGGTCGCTGCGAGCCAGCACCGCGTGACCGGTCGACTCGACTGCGGTGGCACGTACCCGCCCGACCCACCCGGCGTGTGCAGCCGCGGCCCGTCCCGCTCGGCTCCCCACGACCAGGCCTTCCAGGAGGCTGTTGGATGCCAGCCGGTTGGCGCCGTGCATCCCGGTCCGGGCGACCTCGCCCGCAGCGAACAGGCCGGGCAGTTCGGTCTGCCCGTGGACGTCGGTCACCACCCCGCCGCAGCTGTAGTGCGCACCCGGGACTACCGGGATGGGTTGGCGAACCGGGTCGATACCGACCGCCCGGCACGCGGCGTAGACGGTCGGGAAGCGGCGCCGGAAATCTTCGATGCCGCGTGCGTCGAGGTAAACGCACTCCTCGCCGGTTGCGCGCAGGCGGGAATCGATAGCGGCGGCTACCACATCGCGTGGCGCCAGATCGCCCATCGGGTGCACGCCCGCGGTCACCGAATTACCTTGGCTGTCAAGCAAAATCGCGCCTTCACCACGAATGGCCTCGGTGACCAGCGGTCGGCGGCCGCCACCATGCCCGTCGAACAACATCGTCGGGTGGAACTGAATGAACTCGAGGTCGCTCACCGCGACACCGGCCCACAGCGCCAGCGCGACCCCGTCGCCGGTCGAGCCGTCGGGGTTGGTGGTCGCGCCGTACAGATGCCCGAGTCCGCCGGTGGCCAGGATCACCGACGGCGCATGAACGATGCCGATCCCCTGCCGACTGGCGACCAGCACCCCGGTCACCGAACCCGCGTCGTGCAGCAGTCGCAGCGCGGTGTGTTTGTTACGGATGTCCAGCGTGTCCGCGGCATGGTCGAGGGCGCGTTGCACCTCCGCGCCGGTGGCGTCGCCGTTGGCGTGCACGATGCGCCGCCGGGAGTGCCCGCCTTCACGGCTCAACGCCCAGCCGCCCGTTGACGACTCATCGAATCGTGCTCCGTCGCTGACCAATTCGGTCACAGCCCGGTAGCCGTCGGCAACGATCGACGTCACCGCGTCGGGATCGCACAGCCCGGCGCCGGCGGCCAGGGTGTCGGCGACGTGCGCATCGACCGAGTCGTCGGTATCCGGCAGCACGACCGCGATCCCGCCCTGCGCGTAGTGCGTGGCCGTGCCACCGGGTTTGCGACCCGCCTTGCTGAGCACGACGACCCGACGGCCGGCCCGATGCGCGGCCAGCGCGGCGGCCAAACCGCCTACGCCGGTGCCGATCACGACGACATCGGCACTCTCCTGCCAAGCCGGGCGGATACTCATTCGCCGCCGCCGGGCTGGCCGATCGCAATCATCCGCTGCACGCTGCGCCGCGCCCGATCAGCGGTCTGCGCATCGACGCGGACCTCGTCGGCGCCGTCGAGCAAGCATCGCAACAGCGCCGCGGGCGTGATCATCTTCATGTACTTGCACGACGCGCGATCGTTGACCGCGCGGAAGTCGACGCCCGGCGCGGCGTTGCGCAGCTGATAGAGCATCCCGACCTCGGTGGCGACCAACACCTGACGGGCGTGAGTGGCGCGGGCGGCGTCCAGCATGCCGCCGGTGGACAAGATCTTGACCCGGTCCTGCGGGAAGGCGCCCTCGCCGGCCAGGTACAGCGCCGAGGTGGCGCAGCCACATTCGGGATGGACGAACAGCTCGGCGTCCGGGTGCTTGCGAGCCTGGTCGGCGAGCTCGTCGCCGTTGATTCCGGCGTGCACGTGGCATTCGCCGGCCCACACGTGCAGGTTGTCTCGACCCGTCATCCGGCGCACGTGCGCCCCGAGGAACTGATCCGGGCAGAACAACACCTCACGGTCCGGGTCGATGGAAGCGACCACGTCGACGGCGTTGGACGAGGTGCAGCAGATGTCGGTGAGCGCTTTGACCGCGGCGGTGGTGTTGACGTAGGAGACGACGACGGCGCCGGGGTGCTCGTCTTTCCATGCCTGCAGGTCGTCGGGCGTGATCGAGTCGGCCAGCGAGCAGCCGGCCCGCTGATCCGGGATGAGCACGGTCTTTTCCGGGCTGAGGATTTTTGCCGTCTCGGCCATGAAGTGCACGCCGCAGAACACGATGGTTTCCTCGGGCGCCTCGGCGGCGATCCGGGACAACGCCAACGAATCACCGACATGGTCGGCGACATCCTGGATAGCCGGAAGCTGGTAGTTGTGCGCCAGGATCGTGGCGTTCCGCAGCTCGGCCAGCCGGCGAACCTCGGCGGCCCATCGCTCGTCACCGTCGACACCGGCGTAACCGGTGGGCGTGCTGGTGATACCCGCGGCCAGGTCACTTGCCAGGTCTTTTGACAGCGAGCTGGTGCGATTCAGGACCGTCATCGCCGTTCCTTTCGACCCCGACCCGGTTTTCGACTTATAATCGAAAACATGGCACATGGTAGCACTGCACACGAAGTGCTCGCAGTCGTGTTCCAGGTTCGCGGTCTGGGGCCGGACCCCAAGAACCAGACCCCCGAGCTCAGCGTCCTGCTGTGGCAACGCGCCCGCGACCCGCAGCGCGGAGCGTGGTCGCTGCCCGGCGGTCGGCTGCGCCACGACGAGGACATGACGACGTCGGTGCGGCGTCAACTCGCCGAAAAGGTTGACCTGCGGGAAGTCGCTCATCTGGAGCAACTCGCGGTGTTCTCCGAACCCGAGCGGGTGCCCGGTACCCGCACGATCGCGTCGACGTTCCTCGGCCTGGTGCCCTCCCCCGCCGTCCCGGAGTTACCGCCCGACACCTGCTGGCACCCGGTCACCGCGTTGCCGCCGATGGCGTTCGACCATGCTCCGATGGTCGCCCACGCCCGCACCCGCCTGGCCGCCAAGATGTCCTACACCAACATCGGATTCGCTTTGGCACCAACCGAATTCGTGTTGTCCACGCTGCGCGACATCTACGGTGCCGCACTGGACTATCAGGTCGACACCACCAACCTGCAGCGGGTGCTGGCCCGTCGCGGCGTGATCACCCCGACCGGCACCGTCGCGCAGTCCGGACGCAGCGGCGGCCGACCGGCGGCGTTGTATCGCTTCACCGACTCCCAATTGCGCGTCACCGACGAGTTCGCCGCCCTGCGCCCACCGGGCTCGACCTGAACTTGTGCGGCACGTTCGGCGGGCCGACTGGATTCTTAACGGCCTCTTAGGCAACAATGCCCCGATGGACATTGGCAACCTTGCAAGCGCAACCGGTGCGGAATGGATCGGGCGTGCGCCACACGAGGAATTACAGGCCAAGGCCCGCCCGCCGCTGCCGTCTGATGACCCGTTCCACCAGCCGCCGCCCGGTTACCAGCACGCCACGCCCGGCACGGTGCTGCGTTCGCGCGACGTGGAGCTGGCATTTCTGGGCCTGATCCCGCAGCGGAGCATGGCCACCCAGCTGCTGTATCGCACCACCGACATGAACGGCAAGCCGGAGGCGACCGTGACGACAGTGATCGTCCCGACCGACGCCACTCCTGAACGACCCTGCCCGGTGTTGTCCTACCAATGCGCCATCGACGCGGTGACGTCCCGCTGCTTCCCCTCGTACGCGTTGCGGCGACGCGCGCAGGCAGTGGGCTCGCTGGCGCAGCTGGAGTTGCTGCTGATCTCGGCCGCCCTCGCCGAAGGTTGGGCGGTGTCGATACCCGATCACGAAGGCCGCAGCGGAATGTGGGGCGCTCCCTACGAACCCGGCTACCGCATTCTCGACGGAGTTCGGGCCGCGCTGAGCACCGAGCGGCTCGGACTGTCGCCGTCGGCGCCGGTGGCGTTGTGGGGCTACTCCGGTGGCGGGCTGGCGACGGCCTGGGCCGCTGAGCTGTGCGCCGATTACGCGCCGGAACTGGACATCGTCGGCGCGGTCCTCGGATCACCGGTCGGCGACCTCGGCCACACCTTCCGCCGGCTCAACGGCGGCGTCCTGGCAGGCCTGCCGGCCATGGTGATCGCCGCGCTGGCTCACGTGTACCCCGATTTGGACCGGGTGATCAAGGAGCACGCCAGCGACGAGGGACGCGCGGTGCTGCAGCGGTTGGAAGGGATGACGACGGTGGGCGCGGTCATCCGGATGGTCAAAAAGGACGTCGGCGTCTACCTCGACCGGCCGCTCGAAGAAATCCTGACGATGCCCGAGGTTCAGCACGTCTTCGACAGCATCAGGTTGGGCGCCGCGGTGCCGACTCCGCCGGTACTGATCGTGCAGGCCGTGCACGACTACCTGATCGACGTCGAGGACATCGACAGGCTGGCTGACGCCTACTCGGCGGGCGGCGCCGATGTCACCTACCACCGCGATGCATTCAACGAGCATCTGCTGCTGCACCCACTGTCGGCACCGATGGCGTTGCGCTGGCTGCAGGACCGGTTCGCGGGCCGCCCGCTGACCGATCATCTGATCAGGACGAAATGGCCGACGATGTTCAACCCGGCCACCTACGTCGGCATGGCCCGACTGGCCGTGATCGCGGCGAAGGTGATCACCGGAAAGTCGGTGCACCGCCGCCCCCTATGACAGCGCGGTCGGAGCGTCGTCGGCTCGCGGATACACCGGGTCGACGGCCGGATAGCCGCCGAGATCATCCCGCGCGGTGGCCGCGGCCGGTACCGCGTACACCAGCGCGGCGGTGGCGGCCGGCAACAGTAGGGTGCAGGCGATCTGCAGCCGGGAAGGCCCGAAGAACACCGGCGGCGCCTCGGTGAAGTAGTGGATCGGGTGCTCGTGGTTCACCGGCACCGCGGCGAAATCGACTGTGCCGTAACGGAGGTGCGCCAGCAGCACACCCACGCCGACCGCGGCGGCGGCCGCGACCACCACCCCGGTGCACAGCCCGGCGACCATGCCGGGCCCGCGATGTGGCCGCCACTGCCAGGCCAGCACCGCTGCCACTGCGGCCACGACGTTCAGCAGTCCCAGCATCAGGAACGCTGCGACGAAGAAATGGTCGGGTTCGTTGCCCAGGTAGTCGTGTAGACGCTCGCCGTTGTGGGTCAGCGCCACCACACCGTGCAGCGGCGGCACGAGCCATGCCCAGAGGCCTCCGGCGAGCACACCGACGGGCAGCAGCCATACCGCGACCGTGACGGCGGCGCGCCGTCGAGACGTGCGTGGCACGCCGACACTCCGGACGTCGGTCATCGCCTCGCCTCCAGGTCGGCCGAGTCCACCATCCCGTGCCGCGAACATTTCGCCCACCACCCGTCGGGCCGAACCTGGACCACCATCCGACGGCCACATTCGGCGCAGAACCGGGGCGGCTCCAGACCGAGCCGCGCCGCCGTCGGCACCGAGCTCTCTGCAGGGTTATCGCTGCACACGGCCCCGGTGTAGACGTTGTAGACGCCCGCACCCACGGGCGCAGGCAGATCACTGACCATCAACGTCTCGTTCTACAGACTGGCGTTCAGCGCCTTGATCGGCATCTGCAAATCCTCGAGCAGCTCGAGATCGGCTTCGGCGGGCCGTCCCAACGTGGTCAGGTAGTTGCCGACGATCACTGCGTTGATGCCGCCCAGAATGCCTTGCTTGGCGCCCAGGTCGCCCAGCGTGATCTCGCGGCCACCGGCGAAGCGCAGCATGGTGCGCGGCAGGGCCAGCCGGAATGCGGCCACCGCCTTGAGCGCCTCGTTCGCCGGCAGCACGTCAAGGTCGCCGAACGGTGTGCCCGGCCGCGGGTTGAGGAAGTTCAGCGGGACCTCGTCAGGATCCAGCTCGGCCAGGTTGGCGGCGAACTCTGCGCGCTGCTCGACGGTCTCGCCCATGCCGAGAATGCCTCCGCAGCACACCTCCATGCCGGCCTCGCGCACCATCGACAGCGTCTGCCAGCGCTCTTCCCAGGAGTGGGTGGTGACGACGTTGGGGAAGAACGAGCGAGCGGTCTCCAGGTTGTGGTTGTAGCGGTGCACGCCCATCGCCGCGAGCCGGTCCACCTGCTCGGCGGTCAGCATGCCAAGCGAGCAGGCGATCTGGATGTCGACGGCGTCGCGGATCGCCTCGATACCCGCAGCCACCTGGGCCAGCAGCCGCTCGTCGGGTCCGCGTACCGCGGCGACAATGCAGAACTCGGTGGCGCCGGTCTTGGCGGTCTGTTTGGCTGCCTCGACCAAGCTGGGGATGTCCAGCCATGCGCTGCGCACCGGTGATGCGAACAACCCCGACTGTGAGCAGAAGTGGCAATCCTCCGGGCAGCCACCGGTTTTCAGGCTGATGATGCCTTCGACCTCGACTTCGGGACCGCACCAGGCCATCCGCACCTCGTGCGCCAAGGCCAACAGCTCCTCGAGCTGTTCGTCGGGCAGCCGCAACACCGCCTGCACTTGCTGCTGGCTGAGCCCCTCGCCACCCTCGAGCACTTGGTGACGGGCCACGGCCAGGACGTCGGTGCTGTCGGTGTCGGGTGTCGGCCGAGTCGCCGCCTGAGTCACCAGCTACTCCTTAGGTCTTTGTCCTGTACACGCACACGGGACGGAAGCGGCCACGGTCTCATCGCGGCCTGCGTTCAACGGTGCCCAGGCTAGGCTAGCGGTGTGCACCTGCACAAACGTGACGTGGTCGCCGGTGGGTACCCAGCAGGGGTTGGCAGTACCACTCCGGGAGTGACCGCAAATGGTTAGCGCGCACGTCGAGTACCTGGCTCATCACTGGCTGCTACTGGCCGGGCCCGCGTTTCTGCCGGCGGTGATCGTCGTCGGCGTCGTGCTGTACATCGCGATCAAGGACAGGCGCACCCCCGACGGCGAGCAGCAGGCTGCAGCCGGCGAGACAGCTGACGACAAGCGCGATTGACACGCACGAGCAGTAAACAAGCGAAGTTTGAACGGAGCGCCCGCAGGCAACCTACCGTGAAGTAAGTTAGCGCCCGGTGCTTCAGGGCGGCCACAGCGCGGTGGGAGGTATCACGGTGGAACTGACAGTTCTCGCAGAGCCGCCGGCGCGCGGCGCCGGTCTCGACCAGGTGATCGGTCTGTCGATCGCCGCGATGGTGATCAGCGCGGTGATGCTGTATGTCGGGTGGGCCCACCGGACCCACCGGATCACCTGGCTGACCACCACCGCGGATTGGCTGGGACGAAAGTTCGACCGCCCGTCGTGGGTGGCGCTGCCCGTCCTGGTGTTCACCACGTCGATCATCTGCGCCCTGTTCGGGTTCATTTGGGATGTCAGCTGGCACATCGGCAACGGCCGCGACCCCGGTCCGCTGGCCAATCCGGCGCATTACTTCATCATCATCGGCCTGTTCGGCATCTTCGTGGGCGGCATGTTGTCCGTGGTGCTGCCTTTCGACAAGCCCGGGCCTGCTGCGGTTCGCATCACCCGCAACTGGCACGCCCCGGTGGGCGGGTTGCTGATGGCGGCCTGCGGCCTCTACGCGATGATCGGCTTCCCGCTCGACGACATCTGGCACCGCATCTTCGGCCAGGACGTGACGCTATGGGGCCCCACGCATCTGATGATGATCGGCGGCGCAAACTTCTCCCTTTTCGCCGTGCTGATGCTGGAGTACGAGGGCCAGCGGTACCTGCAGGCAAACGCGCCCGCCGATGGTGCACTGCAGCAAAAAGATCGCCCCTTCGTCCGATTCGTGCGCTACCTGTCCTGCGGCGGGTTGCTGATCGGAATGTCGGTCTACCAGATCGAATTCGACTTCGGCGTGCCCCAGTTCCGGCTGGTGTTCCAGCCGATGCTGATAGCGGCGGCCGCCGCTATCGGAACGATCGTCGCGCGCATCACGCTGGGCCACGGCGCGGCGATCATCGCCGCGTTATTCGCCATTGCGCTGCGCGGCACGGTCGCCGTGATTGTCGGACCTGTGTTGGGCGCCGCCATCAACTGGTTCCCGCTGTATCTGGGTCCCGCGATCGTGGTTGAGTTGCTGGCCTTCACCCCGCTGTTCCGCCGACCCATCCTGTTCGGCGCGGTCGCCGGACTTGGCATCGGCACTGTCGGTCTGTGGCTGGAATCGCTGTGGATCGGCGCTGTCTACCACTATCCATGGCCGGTGACGCTGTGGCGCGAAGCGCTGCCGACGGCCGTGCCGGTGGCGGTGCTGACCGGCATCTGCGCGGGACTGCTCGGAATGGTCCTCACCAGCCAGCGCCTGCCGGGCAGGGCTTTCGGCATCACCGCGGTAGCGCTCACGGTGCTCGTCATCGGCGGCACGGTGGCCAACGGTCTGCACATTCACGTGCCCAAGCAGGACTCCGCCACCATCAAGCTGACCGACCTGCCCAGTCCCGCCGGACAACGAATGGTCTCGGCCGATGTGCAGATCAATCCACCCGATCTGGTCGGCCCCCATCCGGACTGGGTCACGGTGCTGGCCTGGCAGGGTCGGATGCACAACGAACGCGGCCTGGTGATCGACCGGCTGACGAAGGTCGGACCGGGACACTACGTATCCAATCGCCCGCTTCCGGTGTGGGGCACGTGGAAGACGTTGCTGCGCATACACGACGGCCGGACGCTTGCGGCCGTGCCGATCTGGGCGCCCGCCGACGATGCGATACCGGTTAAGGAGATTCCGGTGCAGCTCAACGGCACCCGACCGTTCGCGTTCGAAGTATCGATCCTGCAGCGTGAACGCGACCCGGGCGTCCCGGTGTGGCTGTTCACCGCAGGCGGAGTCGTCGTGCTGTTCTTCACTCTGTGCGTGGTCAGCGCGCTGACCTGGGGCGCCGGCCGGATCAACGCCGCCGACACCGCGCCGCCCCGACCGCAGGAACCGGCATTGGACCGCTCTCCCCCGAAGGCGGCATGACGGCGCTTCGCTCGGCGCGCTTCCCGCGTGCCGCATTTGCGGGGGTGATGGCGGCGGCAGTGGTCGGTGCCCTGGCCGGGTGCGGTAACGCGTCGAAAACGGCTACCGGCGCCGGTCTTTCGGTCAACGTGACCATCGCCCACGGACAGGTCACTCCCGCCAACGCCGTCCTGCAGGCAACCGTCCACCAGCCGATCACCCTGCATGTGACCAGCGACGCCGACGACGAACTGCATGTGCATTCGGTGCCCGATCACAAGTTCGAGGTGACCGCGGCGGCCAACCAGACATTCGAGTTCACCGTCGACGTTCCGGGCAACGTCGACGTCGAGCTGCATCATCTCGACCGAACCGTCGCCACCATCCAAGTGCGTCCATGACCCGGCGCAGATGACCGACGCCGTAATCCTGGCGCACGGCCTTGGCGGATCCAGCGATCTTCCCGTCCCGTACGCCTTTTCGGTGGTCGGCGCGGCGTGGGCGCTGACGTTCACGTTCGCCTTGGTCGCCTTGGCGTGGCGGCGGCCGCGGTTTGATCCACTCAAACCCCCTCATCCGCTGCCGGCCGCGCTGACCACGCTGGTGGACTCGGGCATCACCCGCGGTATCGCAGCGGCGACGGCGTTGTCGTTCGCCGGATGGGTGCTGGTGGCCGGGCTGTGGGGCCCGCAGACACAGGCCAACGCGCTGCCCGGCGTCTTCTATGTGCTGTTGTGGGTTGGGCTGGTACCCATTTCGCTGCTTGTCGGGCCGGTGTGGCGCGTCATCTCACCTACCCGCACGGTTTACCTCCTGCTGCAACGCATCACACCGGAACGCCTCGGCCGGCCACGGCTGTCCTACCCGGAGTCCTGGGGGTATCGCCCGGCCGCGGTCGGCCTGTTCGCGTTCGTGTGGATGGAATTGGCCAGCCCCAACCCGGCCGCGCTGCCATGGGTCAGAGCATGGCTGCTGGGCTATGCCGTGGTGCTACTGGTCGGCGCATGGCTTTGCGGTCAGCGGTGGTTCGCCCGCGTCGACCCGTTCGGGGTGTACAGCGTGGCGGTGTCGCGGCTCTCGCCGTTTCGACGCGACCAGCAGACCGGGCGAATCGGGATCGGCAACCCGTTCGATCATCTACTGTCGCTGCCGATTCGGCCCGGCGTCGTCGCGGTGCTGGCGGTGTTACTTGGCTCCACCGCATTCGACAGCTTCTCGTCGTCGGTGACCTGGCGCGGCTTCGCCGACCGGCTCGCTAGAGCCATCCACTTTGTGCCGGTGTCGGTTTCGTTGTCCGCCCTGCGCACCATCGGTTTGCTGGTGTTCGTCGCGGTGGTGGCGACGACGTTTTCGCTGGCCGCCCGTGCGACCGGAGGCGTCGACCGCGAGCAGCGTCGCACACTACCGGGTGAGCTGGCACACTCGCTGATCCCTATCGTGGTGGGCTACATCTTCGCTCACTACCTGTCGTATCTGGTGGAGCGCGGGCAGCAGGCGGTGTTCGCCCTCGCCGATCCGCTGGGCCGCGGCTGGAATCTGGTCGGAATTGGGCACTTACACGTCGTCTATGTGCTGTCGATGCACCCCACGGTGCTGGCCGTGATCAAGGTGTCGTCCGTGGTGACCGGGCACATCGTGGCCGTGATTGCGGCGCACGACAAAGCGCTGCGGCTGTTACCCGCCGGCCACCAACTGACCGGCCAGCTCACCATGATGCTGGTCATGGTGAGCTACACCTTCACCGGGTTATACCTGCTGTTCAGCGCTTAGCGGCCGCCACTCATTCAACGGCATCCTCGTGCAGTTCCGCGAACAGTTCGGTGTTGTGGCTGTAGTCGACGCGCACGTCGATAATGGTGATTCCAGGTTCGTTCAGCGACTGTCTGAGCGCCGCCTCGAACTCGGTCATGCCACCGACTCGGATGCCTGTGGCGCCGAACGCCGCAGCATAGTGGGCGATGTCGTAGTCGCCCAGTTGTACACCCGACGTCCGCCCGTACTTGAGCTGCTGCTGGAACGCGACCATGTCATAGCTGTTGTCGCGCATGATGATATGAGTAAAACTGAGCCCTAAGCGCGTCGCGGTCTCCAATTCTTGTGCGCTGAAAAGGAATCCACCGTCGCCGGACACCGACACCACCTGAGTGCCCGGGCGGACCATCGCGGCGGCGATGGCCCACGGCAACGCGACGCCCAGGGTCTGCTGGCCATCGGAGAACAGCAGCCGGCGGGGTTGGTAAACACGGAAGTGCCTGGCCATGTAGATGTAATGCGAACCCACGTCGCTGGCGACGGTGGCGTCGTCGTCGATCAGCTCGCGGATGGTGAGGACGACCGCCGCGGGGTTGAGACCGACGTCGGTCTGCGGACGGCTTCGCGCCTCTGCATCGATGATCCGCAGCGCGGCGCGTTGTTCCGCGACGCCGGCGGTCACGGTGTCGTCGAGCCGCAACCCCGCTAATGGCGGGATCATCGCGGTCAACGTCGCGGCGATGTCGCCGCGTAATTCCAGGGCCGGCTGGTAGTGGTTGTCGATCTCAGCGGGAATCTCGTCGATGTGGATCAGCGTGCGAGCGGGATCCGAATTCCACAGGCCCGGATCGTATTCGACCGGATCGAAGCCGACCGTGATCACAACATCTGCGTGGCTGATGAGGATGTCGCCCGGCTGGTTGCGGAACAGCCCAACGCGCCCGACGAAGTGATCCTCGAGTTCACGCGACACCACGCCGGCCGCCTGAAATGTCTCGACGACCGGCAGATCGGTGACCGCGAGCAACTCGCGTAGCGCCGCGCACGGCTCCGGATCGCCGACCCGGACGCCGACGAAGAGGACTGGGCGCTGCGCGGCTCGAATCAGTTTGGCGGCCTGTATAATTCGGTCTTCAGGTGCTGGACCCAGCCTTGGCACCGGTGCCGGCTCTACAATCGCCGCCGACGTGGCAGCTGCCGACACATCGGCCGGCAGCACCACCGCGGCGGCACCACGAGGTGCGGCGACCGCGGCGCGGATGGCGTTGGCGATTGCCTCTGGCACGTTGTCGGGGTCGTTGACCTCCCCAGTGTGTTTGGTGAAGGGTTTGAGCGCCGCAACAGCGTCCATCGACTGGTGGGTGCGCTTCAGGCGGTCGGCGCGGGCGACAGCCCCGCAGATGGCGACCATGGGATCTTGCTCGGTGGTAGCGGTGATCAGACCGGTGGCCAGGTTGGTGGTGCCCGGTCCTGACGTGACCAGTGCGACGCCGGGCGTTCCGGTGAGCCGGCCGACTGCGGCGGCCATGAACGCCGCATTCTGCTCGTGGCGGCACACGATCAATTCCGGTCCGCCGTCAACCAGCGCGTCGTAGACGGCGTCGATCTTGGCCCCAGGTACGCCGAAGATGAATTGGACGCCGTACGCGGACAGCGTCTCGACCACGCGCCGGGCGGATCGGGCGTCGGTTCCGCTCACGTCATTCCCCCTCGGTGCGACGGATCTGGGTATCCTGGTCGTCTTTGTTCAACTCGGCGGCAAGGAATTCCGGCGTGCGCGGAAGACTCAAGTGCAGATCGGACCGGACACCGATTTGCACGGTGCCCCGGCTCAACCGGTAATCGAGGGCATGCCCGCCGTGGTGGCGCTCGGCGTCCAGGAAATGGGAATGGTAGCCCGCCACCGAGATGCCTTGCTCATAGTCGGGCATCCGGAATCCGGCCAGCGTGCCTGTCACGTGGGTGAAGGTCAGCTCTTGTTGGTCTTCGGTGGCCTCAGTGAACGGTCGGTACGGCCGATGTTGCTCGGTCACCGTGCGGGTGCGAATCACGCTGAAATCACCGGTGATACGGACGGCGACAATGAGGTTGGTACTCGGCAGCGATTCATCGATGCGCGCTTTGAGCTCGGCACGGTCGATGGGCGCCGACACGTCGAAGCGACGGTCGGCGGCGAACCAGGTGACGACGGCGAATGGGGTGCGTTGGTCCGGATCGGCGACCTGCGCGCTGCCGTCCCCGCGCAACTGATAGCACACGCCGTCGAGAACCAGCATCTCGCCGTCGAGACCATTGAACGTGCCGAGGCCGAAGTCGCCGTGCCGCAACAGTTCTCGGATCGTGACATCGCCGTCGTAGACACCATCGAGCAGCGCCCCCATCGTCGAGGTCTGGAACACTTCGCTGCCGTGGCGATGGGCGAGCATCGCGTGCGCCCAACCGCGCAGGACGCCCGCAGCGGACTCGGCCGGCTCAAACGCCATCGTGGGCTCCATGCAGCGTTGCTCGTTGTTGAGGCAGCCATCTGGCTACCGTGCACGAGAATCGTTGCGTTCATTCTGAAAGCCGTCAACCGCTGTCGCCCGAAATCGCGGCAGATCTACTACCCACTTATGCTGATCCGAAGTTCGGCGCTGGGCGAAACGGTGGAGCGGTTGCGCAAGAAGACCGGGGCAGGCCCATTCAGATCCGACGTTCCCGAAGTCACACCGGCGCCGTTTATGTTGCGCGGCGGCTCCCGTCGATGGTTGTCGGGGATCTGGGTTCCGACTTCTCAGAGGTCTCACGATCACAGATTTCTTCACTCGACCTGCCGAACATCTGACAGCATGGGATTAGATAAAGTTCTTAACTACCCCGGGGCATCGCGAAGCGAGGGGGCGCACACGTGAACGCTATCGGCCGTGGGTGGCGCGAGAATGATCACTTTGATTGGTTAGCTCTCTATTTGAACACCCGTGGCATCCGGCTGATATGGCGAGCGATGATCGCCGCCGTAATCTCCTTGATTGCCATAATTCCGATTGTGGTGCTGGTCAGACCGACCTTGCCGCACTACCCCGCCACGGTCGTCGTGGCACCGGTCACTACCGGCTTCGGCTTGATAGTGGCGGCTTTTTGGTTGATCCGCTGGCCTACCCGCGCCCAATCGGTTGCGTTCGCGCTTATAGGCAGCGTCTGCGTCGCGGCAGCGTGCCTCGTGCAAGGCGACCCGCGCTTGGGGTTGCTGGGATGTAGCACATTTGCGGTGCTCGGCGGTTACATCGGGTTCTTTCATACCGCCCAGGACATCATGATCAACCTTGCGATCGCGACAAGCACCGCCGCGCTGCTCACGGTGCGCCTGATCCCCTACTACGACACCGTGCTGGCGGGCTGTGCGTTTCTGCTCGTACTGGTGCTCAATGTGGCGTTTCCGTTCGCGGTGCATTGGCTGGTCCATGCGCTGGGAAGCGACTTGCGACATTCCAGCCGCGACACGCTCACGGGTCTGTTGATCCGCCGGGCCTTTTATCAGTCGGTATACGCGCTGCTGCTGCGCCGCAGAGAAGGACCGAGCTATTTGGGCGTAGCCATGATCGATTTGGATAACTTCAAGCGGCTCAACGATACTCATGGCCATTTCACCGGGGACCAGGCCCTGGTCGCCGTCGGCGGCGCCCTTCGCCTCGCCTGCCAACACACGTCGCTGATCGCCCGCTTTGGCGGCGAAGAATTCGTCATCGCCGACACCTACCGCACCGACGACCTGCACGACATCGCCGAACAATTGCGCCAAGCTGTTGCCGCAATTCAGTACCCCGTGACGGCCAGCATCGGCATCGCCACTGCGCCATTGGGCGCGAGCTTCGACCCCGCCGAGCGTGAACTCATCGACCATCTGGTCAACCTCGCTGATACAGCCATGTACGCCGCCAAACGCGCCGGGGGAAACCAGAGCCACTCCACCCACATCCCGCACGCCGACCTCATAGGCAGCCCCCTCAAAGACGCAGCCGCGCGGATAGGCTCCTGGTCCGCCGAGGACCCTCGACGTCAGCGGGACCTTGGCACGTTGGGCGCGGGTCGCGGAAGTCACACGAGGACGCCCGGGGAGTTTCCGCGCGAGAATTTGTGACGATGGCGCGTCACCCCTGAGTCACTGCGAGTATTTGGGAGGCATCTGATGGGTGGTATCAAATTGGATCGGCGATCGCTTCTCGCCACGGCGCCACTGTTGCTGGCGGCGATCGCAGCCGGTGACAAGGCCGGCACCCTTGGCGACATCAAGGTGGCGCCGGCACCCGAAGCCGGCCCGGATCCAAGCCAAACATTGGTCCAGCCGTACCAGGGCATCACTTTCCAGCCATGGGGCAACTTGCCGCCGCAGAGCGGCGAAATGGCCATGCTGTACGGAGATTTCAACAATCCGGGGCCCTATTTGGTGCTGATGAAGTGGAATCCGGGTTGGTTCAGCGCGCCGCATACCTATGCAACCGACCGGATCCAGGTGGTGGTATTCGGCACCTGGTTTGTCAACAGCGGGAATGAGTTCCAGCCGCAAGATGCGGTTCCGGTCGGGCCGGGTGGCTACGTGAAGCGCGCCGCGCGTACCTCACATTACGACGGCGTACCAGCGGACCAGCCCGATCCGGCCGTTATTGCCATCTTCGGCGTTGGCCCGGTCGACGTGCAGTTGATCGACCCGAACCAGCCGTCATGGCGTCAGGTGTGACAACGCGGCAACTCTTCGTCAAGCGCCACCACCGAAGCGCGGCTCGACGGCGAGCCCAAGCGACCGCAGCGTGCCCGCGAGATGGGACTGCACGGCCTGCAGAGTCCGCTGCAGATCGCCGTCGCGCAGCGCCTCGGCAATACCGCGGTGCTCGTCAAGGATCGTCGCCATCCGCTGCCGGTCATGGATCAGCGATTCCCCGGTCATGCGCATCTGACGATCACGCAGTGACGAGTAGAAACCGGACAGTATGACGTTCCCCGAGGCTTTCAGAGTGACGTCGTGATAGGCGCGGTCGGCCTCCACGAAGTCTCGCCAGTTCGACGCGGCAGCGGCGTCGCGCTGTCGTTGCAGCGCCGCGGCCAACCGCTCGAACACCGCCACGCACGCCGCCGGCCCCTGCGCGACCACTTTGTCGGCGGCGAACTGTTCCAACAGCAGCCTCGCCTCGATCACTGCGCGCGCTTCATCCGAGGACACCGGCACCACAAGCGCACCGCGCTGCGGATATAACCGGAGCAGCCCCTCGGCCTCGAGCCGCAGGAATGCCTCGCGCACGGGAGTGCGCGACATCCCGAGTGCTGCAGCGACCTCCCCCTCGCTGATCAGTTCCCCACCGGGAAACGCCCCGGTGAGCACCTGGGTTTTGACGTAATCGAGCGCGCGATCCTTGGCCGCGGGCCGGCCACTCCCGGTCGCCTTCGGCACCACCCGGACCTCCTTGCAGCCAAGCCGTATCCCACTTGTATCCCTGACAGTATTCGCAATATTACGGCTGCTCAGCCAGTGTGACGCGGAACTCGGAGTATGATTATTGCAACTAAGATACAAGTTAGATACTATTCAGGTACAAGCCTCAATCGATAGGAGTCCGGCCGTGACCATCGCGAACCCCCAGCAGTCAGCTGCCGAATCGATGGACGTGCATCCAACGATGCCGGCGCCGATGACCAATGTCGCCGAATACGGGTTCGAGGGCCGATTCGAAGAGTGGACCGACGATGCCCGCTACTTCGAGTACTCCAAGGCCGCCAACCCAATCGGCTCAGGGCACGCGCCGCAGGTGCCGATCGCTCAGTTCGGCCCCGAGCGCTACCTGGACGAGCCGACCGGCGTGGTGCCGTTGGATTTGTCCAAAGAACTGAGGATCGACCACGGTGCGGCGACCAGCCCGGCGCTGTTGGCCAACTTCGTGCGCATCCGCGCCGGCGAGCAGATCGACACCAACCCGAACGCCACCAGCCAGCTGTATTACGCGCTGCACGGACGGGGCTTCGCGGCGGTCAACGGCCGCCTGGTCGAGTGGGAGAAGGGCGACTTTCTGACCCTGCCCGCCGGATCCCATGCGGTGTTCTACGCCGACGCCGACGCAGCCATGTACTGGGTGCACGACGAACCGCTGCTGCGCTACCTTGGCGCCGATGCGACCCGGCCCAGATTCCAGCCCACCAAGTTCCGCCGCGCCGACGCCGTCGCCAAGCTCGAGGAGATCGCGTCGCGTCCCGGTGCCAATGAGAAGAGCCGCGTCAGCGTCCTGCTGGCCAACTCCGACCAGGAACAGACCCTGACCATCACCCACGTGCTGTGGGCCATGTTCGGGGTGCTGCCGGCAGGTCAGGAGCAGCGCCCGCACCGGCACCAGTCGGTGGCCCTGGATCTGATCCTCGATGCGCCGCCGACTGGCTGCTACACCCTGCTGGGCACCCGGCTCGACGAGCGCGGCGACATCGTCGACCCGATCAGGGTGGACTGGCAGGCCGGTGGTGCCTTCACCACCCCGCCGGGCATGTGGCACGCCCACTACAACGAGACCGATACGCCTGCGCACCTGATTCCCGTCCAGGACGCCGGGCTGCAGACCTACCTGCGCAGTCTCGACATCAAGTTCACCCAGCGCCGCGATGCGGTTGCTGGCTGAGCCCTAGCCAGCGCGATACCAGTGATGATGTACTGGGCTGCAAAGGTTTTGGGCTTCTACCCCATCAGATTGAGTCCAACGAGGGCCTCAACATAAAGGAGAGATGTCATGGCCAAAGTTCTGCTTGTTCTGTATCCCGACCCGGTCACCGGCTATCCCCCGGTCTATGCGCGCGACAGCATCCCGGTGCTGCACGGCTACCCGGGCGGCCAAACCTTGCCGAGCCCGTCGGCGATCGAGTTCACTCCGGGTGAGCTGTTGGGCTGCGTGTCTGGTGAGCTCGGCCTGCGTAAATTCCTCGAAGACGGCGGACACCAACTTGTCGTGACCTCCGACAAGGAAGGCCCCGACTCCGAATTCGAGCGCGAGCTTCCCGACGCCGATATCGTTATCTCCCAACCGTTTTGGCCGGCATATTTGACCGCCGAGCGGATCGCCAAAGCGAAGAACCTCAAGCTGGCCCTCACCGCCGGGATCGGCTCGGACCACGTCGATCTTGACGCGGCGATTGCCCGCGGGATCACCGTCGCCGAGGTCACCTTCTCTAACAGCATCAGCGTGGCCGAGCACGCCGTCATGCAGATCCTGGCGCTGGTGCGTAACTTCGTCCCCTCACACCAATGGGCGACCGACGGGGGCTGGAACATCGCCGACAGCGTCGAACGCGCCTACGACGTCGAGGGCATGGACGTGGGCGTGATCGCTGCCGGCCGCATCGGCCGTGCCGTGTTGCGCCGCATGGCCCCCTTCGACGTCAACCTGCACTACAGCGACACTCGGCGACTGCCCGAACAGGTTGAACAAGAACTGGGCGTGACCTATCACCCAGACGCTGCGTCGCTGGCCCAAGCAGTCGACGTGGTTTCCATCCACGCGCCGCTGCACCCGCAGACCTACCACCTGTTCGACGACAAGCTGATCGCGTCGATGCGGCGCGGCTCCTACATCGTCAACACGGCGCGCGCCGAAATCTGTGTGCGCGACGCGGTTGTGGCGGCGCTGAAGAGCGGCCAGCTGGCCGGCTACGCCGGCGACGTCTGGTACCCGCAGCCGCCCCCGGCGGACCACCCGTGGCGCAGCATGCCGAACAACGCCATGACCCCGCACGTCTCTGGCACGACGCTGTCCGCCCAGGCCCGCTATGCCGCGGGAACCCGCGAGATCCTCGAGGACTTCTTCGCCGACAAAGCCATCCGGGACGAGTACCTGATCGTGGCCGGCGGCGGGCTCGCCGGTGCGGGCAAGGCGTCCTACACCGCGGGCAGCGGCGCCAGCCCCGGCAGCAGCGGTCGCTAGCTCAGGTGATCGGGTGCTCGACGCGGGCAGTGCCGTCCCAGCGGCGCAGACCAGCCACGGTGCCGTGAATCTCGGACGGTTCACCCGCTAGCCGGAAGGCCCGCTCGAGTTGGGGTCCCCCGACTCGGCGGGCCACCGTCACGTGCGCCGTCCACTGGCCGGGCAAGCTGTTCGGCAGCGGGCCGGGCACCAGATATGGGCCGCAGGTCCGGTGCACCTCGGCGTGCAGCGCGAGCAGCTCGGCCGTCGGCACAATCAGGCGGGCCAGCACGGCGCTGGAGCTGCCGAACAGCAGCGGCGCCCCGACGGTGCATGCCAGCGGCAGCCGCTGCGCTACCGGCCGCAACAGTGCGTCGACGTCTGGTGCGATCCGCTCCGCCACCGCCAGCGTGACGTGCGGGCGGCCCGCCGGCGCGCGGCCGGCGAGGTCCGCAGTTGCCAGGTCATCCCAGATGCGGTTGATCGTCGCCTCGGTGTCGTTGTCGAAGAGCAGCTCGATCGAATGAACCATCAGCCGACCAGCCCGGTCACCCAGCCCCGGTCGAAGGCGTGCGCGCTCATTGCGGCGAACTCACCCGCTTTCATCAGTCCGGCACCGGCGGGCAACGCCGCCCGCAGCGGCGCCAGGCGTGCCAGCGCTGACCTGTTGGAGGTCTCCACCACCCCCGGCTGCAGCGGCCAGTTGCCGATCACCAACCCTGCGCAGAAAAGGCTTTGCGCAGCAAGGGATTCCACCGTCAGCGCGGTGTGGTTGAGGGTGCCGAGCCCGGCGGTGGCCACCACCAGCGCGGCGGCTCCTAGATCCGCGGCGATATCACGCAACGTCACACCCGCGTCGGCGAGTTCGACCAGTAGGCCGCCGGCACCTTCTACCAGGGTCAGCTGCCCGGGACGGTCCACTGCGCGGATGAGTTTGAGGACGTTGCTGCGGCTGGGCAAGGATTTCCCGGCCTGCTCGGCGGCGGCCAGCGGCGCCAGCGGCTGCGGGTAACGTGCGAGCCCGACCACTTTGGTCAGCCCGGTCAGCCGGGTCACCTCGGCGAGGTCGTCGTCGCCGGAGTCGGTGCCGGTCTGTACCGGCTTGCAGACCGCGACGTCGACGCCCGCATGGCGCGCGGCCGACGTCAGGGCCGCCGTGGCGATGGTCTTGCCGACCCCGGTGCCCGTCCCGGTGACGACCAGGACCGTCAACGCGGTGCCGCGCCGAGTACGTCGGTCAGCACCGCGCGGGCCAGCTCGAGATCGTCGGGATCCAGCGATGCGCGCGCGGTCAGGCGCAGTCGCGACGTTCCGACCGGCACCGTCGGCGGCCGGAAGCAGCCCACCCGGACTCCGGCGTCAAGGCACGCCGTGGCGGCGGCCAGCGCCACCCCCGGCGCGCCGAGGATCACCGACACCACCGCCGACTGCGGCACGTCGGACAAGCCGCAGACCCGGGCCAATGTGGCCGCGTGCTGGAGTACCGCCTCGGGCCGCCACGGCTGCGCGCTCAGCACCCGCAGCGCGGCCAGCGCGGCGCCCACCGCCGCCGGCGCCAAACCCGTGTCGAAGATGAACGGCCGGGCGGCATCGATGAGGTGATCGCGCACCGCCGTCGACCCCAGCACCGCGCCACCCTGGCTGCCGAGCGCCTTGGACAGCGTCGTGGTCATCACCACATCGGACGCACCGGACAATCCCAGCTCGTGCAACAACCCGCGCCCGCCCGCGCCGCGCACACCCAAGCCGTGGGCCTCGTCGACGATGAGCAGTGCCCGGTGCCTTCGGCACACGTCGTGCAGCTGTCGCAGCGGAGCCAGGGCGCCGTCGGTGGAGAACACCGACTCGGTGATGACGACGGCCCGCTCCTCGACCCGCGCCGCCAGCGCCGCGTCCACGGCGTCGATCTCGCGGTGCGGGGTCACCACCACCCGGGCCCGCGACAACCGGCACGCGTCGACCAGCGACGCATGCGAGTAGGCGTCCGACACCAGCAGCGAACCCGGGCCGGACAATCCGACAACCGCGCCCAGGTTAGCGGTGTATCCCGACGAGAACACCAAACCCGCTGCGGCGCCCACGAATTCGGCGATGCTGGACTCGAGCTCCTCGTGCAGCTGGGTGTTGCCGGTGACCAGCCGCGAACCGGTGGCGCCGGCGCCCCAGGTGCGCAGCGCGTCCACTCCGCCATCGATGACGTCGGGATGTTGCGACAGGCCCAAGTAGTCGTTGGACGCCAGGTCGAGTTCGGTGGCCACCGCGGAACGCGGGCGCAGCGCGCGTCGCAGCCCGGCCTGCCGGCGCTGCTGAGCATGCGCCTCCAGCCAAGCCAACGGCGAGGTTTCGATCTGCGTCATCGCCCTAGAGCCTACGAGAACCGGTCAGACCGGCCACCTCGACCATCGCCGAAGTGACCTGCGCGATCTCGCCCGGCGTGCAGATGAACGGCGGCATGGCGTACACCAGATTGCGGAACGGCCGTAGCCAGACCCCGCGGTCCAGTGCCGCCGGTGTGGCGATCGCCAGGTCGACGGGGCGGTCGCATTCGATGACGCCGATGGCCCCGCAGACCCGGACATCGGCCACCCCCGGCAAACCCCGCGCCGGCTCGAGCCCGATGCTCAGCCCGGCGCTGATCTGGGCGACTGCCGAGCGCCAATCCTGGCCGAGCAGCAACTCCACGGCGGCGACCGAGACGGCGCAGGCCAGCGGATTGGCCATGAAGGTGGGCCCGTGCATGAGCGCGCCCGCCTCACCGGAGCTGATGGTGTGCGCGACGTCGTTCGTGCACAGCGTCGCGGCCAGGCTCAGGTAGCCGCCGGTCAGAGCCTTGCCGACGCACATGATGTCGGGGCTGACGCCGGCATGGTCGGCGGCGAACAATGCGCCGGTGCGGCCGAACCCGGTGGCGATCTCGTCGAAGACCAGTAGCACGTCGTGCCGTCGGCAGATCTCGCGCAGATCGGTCAGGTAGCGCGGATCGTGGAAGCGCATCCCGCCGGCACCCTGGACCACCGGTTCGACGACGACGGCGGCCAGTTCGGCGGCGTGGTCGGCCAGCTGCGTCTCGAACGCCGCGCTGTAGCCGGGGTCGTACTCCCGGGGAACCTGCGGCGCGAACAACTGCCGGGCCAGGATGTCGGTCCATAACGTGTGCATCCCGCCATCCGGGTCGCAGATGCTCATCGGCGTGAACGTGTCGCCGTGGTAGCCCCCGCGCCAGGTCATCAGCCGCCGTTTGCCGGGTCGGGCGCGGCTGCGCCAGTACTGCAGCGCCATCTTCACCGCGACCTCAACCGACACCGATCCCGAGTCGCAGAAGAACACTGTCTCCAGCCCTGCCGGAGTGATGTCGACCAGCAGCTGCGCCAACCGCGCGGCGGGCTCGTGGGTGAGTCCGCCGAACATGACGTGACTCATCGTCGCCAGCTGTGCCGTCATCGCGGCGTCCAGCACCGGGTGGCCGTGCCCGTGGATGGCCGTCCACCAGGAACTCATCGCATCGAGCACCTCGACCCGCTCGCCGTCGCGCACAAGCGTGAGCCAGGCGCCGCGGGCGCCGACCGCCACGACCGGGGGCACGGCTTCGGCGCCGATCGTGCTGTAGGGGTGCCACAGATGCGCCGCGTCGATCGCGCTGATCTGCTCGGGCGTGAGCCCGGGAGTCGCCGCGGCCATAAAGACTGAGGGTAAAGCAGCCGATGGAGGCTCCCGCCGCCGTGCGCGTTCGCTCGCGGAAACGCCGGATATCCGGCAGCATTGGCACAACCATGGTTACGCCGCAGCAATTCGACTCCCCAAGTGACCACGCCCCTTCCCCGCCGCCGGTGCTACGGCTGTTGCTGGTCCCGTGGGACGTCTCCTGCCTGGTGGCGTTGCTGGTGCTGCTCGCGGCCGTCGTCTTCGGGACCGACTGGTATTCCTGGTTCTTCGGCTTTCTCAAGGACGTGTGCACCGGCGACACCTGCCCGCCGGTGCCCTTCGGCGTCGATTTCTACATCTACCCCGTGGTGTGGGGCGGGATCGGCGCGGCGATCGCGGCAGCACTGCTCGGGCCGTTCGTTTCCCTGTTGAAGGGCTGGCATCTGTCCTTCTGGCCGGTGTTGGCGATCGCGATCGTGGTGCTCAGCTCCGTGGCCGGATCGGCGCTGACCGAGTTCAGCGGCACCTACTGGCACGGCGAAAGAACCGTCGGCGACACGTCCGAATGAGAGCGAAATCACAACTGCGCGCTCACGATTGAGCCGCCGGCCTGCGAGCGGTCACCGTTCGGTCACGGTACGACAAAAAATCCTTCCCGGGCCGCGCGCAATGTGGCTCTCCCGGCGATTTGTTGCCACAGTGTCTGTAGTGACTGTTGTGAATTCAGCGGTTCACTGACGGGGCACCGTTCTCCATGACCATATGGAGTTAGGCGGCGGCGTGCGGCCCCCAACGGGGCGGGCTAGCGCAGGGGTCTCTGTGGTGAACCGGCAGGAATGGCAGCGGATGCGCGAAGTCACCGCGCTGACGCCACAGAGAGGTGATCGACATGAAACGCAGCTTCGCCATCCCACTCAGCCTGACCGTGTTGCTGACCCTTCCCATGGTCAGCCCCCACATCGCAGGCGCTGACCCGGGTCCGACACTGGTGGGCTACCAGCAGACGACCAACTACGTGATCCAGCGCGCACTCGCTCAGCGCGGTGTGCCGTTCTTGTACGGAGGCGGCGACGCCGCAGGCCCCACCCGCGGCACCGGGCTGAAAGCCAACGTTGTCGGCTTCGACGCTTCGGGCCTGATCCAATACGCCTACGCCGGAGCCGGCCTCAAGATGCCGCGAACCTCGGCCGAACAGTGCAACGTCGGTCGCAAAGTTGCGCCCGCGCAGGCACGCCCGGGCGACCTGCTCTGCTACGGCCCCGGCGGCACCCAGAGCGTGGCTATGTACCTCGGCAACGGCCAGATGATCGAGGCCACCGAGCCTGCCGTCACGGTTTCGCCAGCGCGCACCAACGGGATGACCCCTTACCTGACTCGAATCCTGGAGTCCTGATCGGGAGCTGACCGCCGACCGTCGAGCACGCACGACGGCCGGCGGGTTAGGTAGATTGTCTGTCAATCATGATGACCGTCTCCCCGACCCGACCGGCCGTTGTGGGCTCCGCCGGGCCCGCGACGGGAAACCGGACGGCGGGGTTCTACCGCCACGATCTCGACGGGCTGCGCGGCGTTGCCATCGCGCTCGTCGCGATGTTCCACGTGTGGTTCGGCCGGGTTTCCGGCGGGGTGGACGTGTTCTTGGCGTTGTCGGGTTTCTTCTTCGGCGGCAAATTGCTTCGCGCAGCACTCAACCCGGCTGGGGGTCGAACCGGGTCCCTGTCGCCGGTACCCGAAGTGGTTCGGTTGGTGCGCCGTTTGCTGCCGGCCCTTGTGGTGGTGTTGGCCGCATCCGCGCTGCTGACCATCCTGATTCAGCCGCAGACCCGCTGGGAGACCTTCGCCGACCAGAGCCTGGCCAGCCTCGGCTACTACCAGAACTGGGAGTTGGCCAGTACGGTGGCCGATTATCTGCGGGCCGGCGAAGCAGTCAGCCCACTGCAGCACATCTGGTCCATGTCGGTGCAGGGCCAGTTCTACATCGCCTTTCTGGCGCTGACTTTCGGTGTCGCGTTTCTGTTCCGGCGCCGGCTCGGCCAACGGCTACGCACCACGTTCGTGGTGCTGCTCAGCGCGCTGGCCGTGGCGTCCTTCGTCTACGCGATCTTTGCCCACCAGGCCAACCAGGCGACGGCCTACTACAACAGCTTTGCGCGGGCGTGGGAATTGCTGCTCGGTGCGTTGGCCGGCGCGCTGGTCCCCTATGTCCGGTGGCCGATGTGGCTGCGCACGGCAGCTGCCACCGTCGCCTTGGCCGCGGTGCTGTCGTGCGGCGCGCTGATCGACGGCGTCAAGCAGTTCCCCGGACCGTGGGCGCTGGTCCCCGTCGGAGCGGCCGTGTTGTTCATCCTGGCCGGCGCCAACCGGCTCGCCGACCCCGCGACCCGTGACATGCTGCCGCTGCCCAACCGGCTGCTGGCAACGGGGCCGTTGGTGAAGCTCGGTGCCATGGCCTATTCGCTATACCTGTGGCACTGGCCGCTGCTGATCTTCTGGCTCGCCTACACCGGCCACCCGCATGCCAACTTCTTCGAGGGCACCGCGGTACTGCTGATCTCCGGCGTGCTGGCCCATCTGACCCACCGGTTCGTCGAAGAACCGCTGCGGTACCGCGGAGCGACCACCGCCGCGTCCGAGCCGGCCCCGGTGATGCCGTGGCGTACCCGGCTGCGCCGCCCCACGATGGTGCTGGGCTCGGTGGTCGGGCTGCTGGGCGTGACACTCACCGCAACGGCCTTCACCTGGCGCGAGCATGTCAGCGTCGAACGCGCCAGCGGCAAGGAGCTCAGCGGTCTGAGCTCCAACGATTACCCCGGGGCTCGCGCCCTCGTCAAACACCAGCGGGTGCCACGACTGCGCATGCGGCCCACCGTGCTCGAAGCCCAGACGGACTACCCGCCGTCGACCCGAGACGGCTGCATCGGCGACTTTTCCAACACGTCAGTGATTACCTGCACCTATGGCGACAAGAACGCCAACCGGACCATCGCGCTTGCCGGTGGCTCGCACGCCGAGCACTGGCTGACCGCGCTGGACCTGCTTGGGCGCAGGCATCACTTCAAGGTGACGACCTACCTCAAAATGGGCTGCCCGCTGTCCACCGAAGCGATGCCGTTGGTCATGGGCAACAACGCGCCGTATCCCGAGTGCCGCGACTGGGTGCCCAAGACAATGGCCAAAGTGGTGGCCGACCATCCGGACTACGTGTTCACCACCTCGACGCGACCGTGGAACATCAAACCCGGCGACGTGATGCCGGGGACTTACGTCGGGATCTGGCAGACGTTCTCCGACAACAACATTCCGATCCTCGCGATGCGAGACACCCCGTGGCTGGTCAAGGACGGCCAGCCGTTCAACCCCTCGGACTGCCTGGCCAAAGGTGGCGATGCAATCTCGTGCGGCATCAAACGCTCCGACGTCTTGGCCGACCACAATCCCACCCTCGATTGGGTCGAGCAGTTCCCGATGCTCAAGCCGCTGGACATGAGCGACGCGGTCTGCCGCGCCGACATCTGCCCCGCCGTCGAGGGAAACGTGTTGGTATACCACGACGCTCATCACCTGTCCGCCACCTACATGCGCACCATGACCAGTGAGCTGGGTCGGCAGGTCGGAGCGGCTACCGGCTGGTGGTGACGCCCCTCACGGCTACGGTGTGGCCTTGCACGCCCGGACGGCAAGATCCGGTCCGCCGCCGTTAAGGTCGAGAGATGCCCTCGTCAGATCCGGTCAGTGGTGCCGCGGCGACTCCACCCGCGCTGCCCACCGTATGGCCCGGAACCAGCTACCCACTGGGCGCTAATTTCGACGGTGGCGGCACCAACTTCGCGTTGTTCTCCGAGATCGCCGAAGAAGTCGAGCTGTGCCTGATCGGCGATGATGGTCAGGAGACTCGAATCGGCCTCGACGAGGTCGACGGATATGTGTGGCATGCCTACCTGCCGAACGTAGGCCCGGGACAGCGCTACGGCTTTCGGGTGCACGGGCCGTTCGACCCCGCGGCCGGCCACCGATGCGACCCCAGCAAGCTGCTGCTTGACCCGTACGGCAAGTCGTTCGACGGGGAATTCACGTTCGGCCAGGCGCTGTTCTCCTACGACATGGCCGCCGCGGCCGAGGACCCCGCCGAGACCGGCACGCCGCCGCGCCTGGATTCGCGCGGGCACACCATGACGAGCGTGGTGATCAATCCGTTCTTCGACTGGGCGACCGACCGCTCACCGCGCACGCCGTATCACGAGACGGTGATCTACGAGGCGCACGTCAAGGGAATGACCGAGACCCATCCGGCTATCCCCGAAGCGCTCCGCGGCACCTACGCCGGCTTGGCCCACCCGGCGATCATCGACCACCTCAAAGCTTTAAATGTCACCGCGATCGAACTGATGCCGGTGCACCAGTTCTTGCACGACAGTCGGCTGCTGGACTTGGGATTGCGAAACTACTGGGGCTACAACACCTTCGGATTCTTCGCACCACACAACCAATACGCCGCCCACCGACAGGGCGGCGGCGCGGTGACCGAATTCAAGTCTATGGTCCGGGCATTCCACGAGCAGGGCATCGAGGTCATCCTCGACGTGGTCTACAACCACACCGCCGAAGGCAACCAGCTCGGTCCGACGATCAACTTCCGCGGCATCGACAACGCCGCCTACTACCGCCTGCTCGACGAGGATCTGCGGCTCTACAAGGATTTCACCGGTACCGGCAACAGCCTCAACGCCCGCCACCCGCACACCTTGCAGCTGATCATGGACTCGCTGCGGTACTGGGTGACCGAGATGCACGTCGACGGCTTCCGCTTTGACCTGGCCTCCACGCTGGCCCGCGAGTTCTACGACGTCGACCGACTGAGCGCGTTTTTCGATCTGGTGCAACAAGATCCGGTGGTCAGCCAGGTCAAGCTGATCGCCGAGCCGTGGGATATCGGCGAAGGTGGCTACCAGGTCGGTAACTTCCCAGGTTTGTGGACCGAATGGAACGGGAAGTATCGCGATACCGTGCGAGATTATTGGCGGGGCGAGCCCGCGACCCTTGGCGAGTTCGCGTCCCGGCTGACCGGGTCGTCGGACCTGTACGAGGCGACCGGCCGGCGCCCGGGCGCCAGCATCAATTTCGTCACCGCTCACGACGGATTCACGCTCAACGACCTTGTCTCGTACAACGAGAAACACAACGAAGCCAACGGCGAGGACAATCGCGACGGGGAGAGCCACAATCGCTCGTGGAACTGCGGCGTGGAAGGACCAACCGACGATCCGGAAGTTCTGGATCTGCGCCGCCGCCAGATGCGCAACATCATGGCGACGCTGATGCTGAGCCAGGGCACCCCGATGATCGCGCACGGCGATGAGATCGGACGCAGCCAGCTCGGCAACAACAACGTCTACTGCCAGGACTCCGAATTGTCTTGGATGGATTGGTCACTGGTCGACAAGAACAGTGAACTGCTGGCCTTCACCCGCAAAGCGACCACCCTGCGAAAAATGCATCCGGTGTTCCGGCGACGCCGGTTCTTCGAAGGCCGCCCGATCCGCAGCGCCGATCAGGTCCGCGACATCGCGTGGCTGACGCCCGCCGGCCAGGAGATGACAGCAGAGGATTGGGACAGCCAATTCGGCAAGAGCATCGCGGTGTTCCTCAACGGCGAGGCGCTGCCCGAACCCAACGCGCGTGGCGAGCGGGTGGTCGACGACTCATTCCTGTTGTGCTTCAACGCCCATGACCATGAGGTGGACTTCGTCATGCCCCATGACGACTACGCCAAGGAGTGGACAGCCGAGCTGGATACCACCGATCCCAGCGGAGAAGTGAAGCTGATCGTGAACGACGGCGACGAGGTTTCGCTACCCGGACGGGCCTTGCTTGTGTTCCGTAAGACGGGCTAGTACGTGGCTTCTCCGGTGCTGTCCACCTACCGGGTCCAACTGCGCGGCGCGTCGAGCGGCTTCGGATTCACCTTCGCCGACGCAGAGCAGCAGCTGGACTATCTCGACGAACTCGGGGTGTCGCATCTTTACCTGTCGCCGATCCTGACTCCGGTCAGCGGGTCGGCGCACGGCTACGACGTCACCGACCCGACGACGGTGTCGGCTGAACTCGGCGGCCCGGAGGGTTTGGCGCGGCTGTCGGCGGCGGCCCACGCTCGCGGCATAGGCCTGGTCGTCGACATCGTCCCCAATCATCTCGGGGTGGAAAAGCCAGAGCAGAACCCTTGGTGGTGGGATGTGCTGCGCCACGGCCGGTCATCGGCCTACGCGCCGTTCTTCGACATCGACTGGGAGCTGGGCGATGGCCGGATTGTGCTGCCAATATTGGGTTCTGACGACGATGTGGCCGACCTCGCCGTAGACGGCGACCTCTTGCGGCTAGGCGACCTGGCGCTGCCCATTGCGCCGGGTACCGGCGACGGCAGCGGCTCAGAGGTGCACGACCGTCAGCATTACCGGCTGATCGGCTGGCGGAACGGAGTGTGCGGATATCGCCGCTTCTTTTCGATCACGTCGTTGGCCGGGCTGCGCCAGGAAGACCGCTCGGTCTTCGACACCAGTCACTCCGAAGTGTCACGTTGGTTCGCCGAGGGACTCGTCGACGGGTTGCGCATCGATCATCCCGACGGCTTGGCGGATCCTTCGGGGTATCTGCGCGGGCTGCGCGAACTGGCCGGACCCGACGCCTGGATCGTGATCGAGAAGATCCTCGCCGTCGACGAGGCGCTGGACCCGACGCTGCCGGTGGCCGGTACCACCGGTTACGACGCGCTCAGAGAGATCGGCGGCATCTTCGTCGATCCGACAGGGAGGCCGGCCTTGACTGAGCTGGTGGCATCCGCCGGCGTCGACTACGGCCAGCTGACCGCCATGCTGGCCGACCTCAAAACCTCCTCGGCCACCGAGACGCTGGCCAGCGAGCTGGGCAGGTTGCGGCGACGCATCGTCGCGGCGGCCGGCGCCGACCATCCGCAACTGCCCGCGGCGGTCGCGGCGCTGCTGACGCATATCGACGTCTACCGCAGCGACTACCTGAGCCTGGCCGCGATAATGCCGGCCGCTTTGGCCGAAACCCAATATGGCGCGACCGAATTGGACGTTCCGCTGCAGTTGATCGCCACCGCGCTGGCCGGCGGCGGCGAGCCGGAGGTGCGGCTGCAACAGTTGTGCGGGGCGGTGACCGCCAAGGCGGTCGAGGATTGCCTGTTCTATCGCGACGCGCGGCTGGTGTCGCTGAACGAAGTCGGCGGCGAACCGCATCACTTCGGCATCGGGCTGGCCGAATTCCACCAGCGCGCCGCCACTCGGGCCCAACTGTGGCCACAGACGATGACGACGTTGACCACCCATGACACCAAGCGCGGTGAAGACGTCCGGGCCCGCATCGGGGTGCTGTCCCAGGTGCCGTCGCTGTGGACAGAGTTCATTTCCCGATGGGAAGCAACCACCCCCTCCCCCGAACCGGCGACCGGATTGTTCCTGTGGCAGAACATCTTCGGCGTATGGCCGGCCAGTGGCGAGGTCACCGACGAACTGCGCGACCGGTTGCACGCATACAGCGAGAAGGCGATCCGGGAAGCGGCATGGCATACCTCCTGGAATGACCCGGACGCCGACTTCGAGGGATCGGTGCATCGTTGGCTGGACGCCGTACTCGACGGTCCGGTGGCGCGCGAGCTGACCAGCCTGGTGGTCCGGCTCCAATCGCATGCCGAGAACGACGCGCTGGGCCAAAAGCTGCTGGCGCTGACCGCGCCCGGCATCCCAGACATCTATCAGGGCACCGAGTTGTGGGACGACAGCCTGGTCGACCCCGACAACCGGCGTGCGGTGGACTACGAC
Source organism: uncultured Actinomycetota bacterium (assembly GCA_963760095.1). GTDB lineage: Bacteria > Actinomycetota > Actinomycetes > Mycobacteriales > Mycobacteriaceae > Mycobacterium. The sequence goes on from CAVXBT010000003.1 coordinate 198,626, forward strand.
GCGCGGCGGGAAGCATTGAAGTCGCTGCAGCACAAGAAAATTCGTGTCGTCAAGGCCGCACTGCACGCGCGGCGCGACAAACCGGACACCTTTCTACGGGGCGGTTACCACCCGGTGCTCGCCGCTGGATCCGCCGCGAACCATGTGGTGGCGTTTCGGCGCGGGGACGACGTGCTGGTCGCTGTCGTCCGCTGGACGGTTCATCTCGAGCAAAACGGTTGGGGCGACACCGTTGTCACGTTGCCGGACGGCTCATGGACCGACGCGTTGACCGGCAGAGCGCTGACCGGGACGGTGGCCGCAGCTGAGTTGTTCGCCGAGATGACGGGAATTCTGCTGGAGCGCACCGATGCGTGAATTCGGGGTGTGGGCACCGAAACCGGAAACCGTCCGTCTCGACGTCGACGGCGTTGCGTATCCGATGACGCGGGGCCGCGACGGCTGGTGGCGGGCCACCGTCGACGCGGCATCTGACGCTCGTTACGGATATCTGCTCGACGACGATCCGACGGTATTGCCCGATCCGCGCTCGCCGCGTCAGCCCGACGGCGTGCACGAACGCTCGCAACTGTGGGAGCCCGCGTCCCAGGCGTGGACGGACGACGGCTGGACCGGTCGTTCGGTGCAGGCCGCGGTGATCTACGAGCTGCACATCGGCACGTTCACACCGGCGGGCACCTTCGACTCGGCGATCGAAAGACTGGACCAGTTGGTCAATCTCGGCGTCGATTTCGTCGAGGTGATGCCGGTGAACGCGTTTTCCGGCCCGCACGGCTGGGGCTACGACGGCGTGCTGTGGTACGCCGTGCACGAACCCTACGGCGGACCCGACGGGTTGATCCGTCTCGTCGACGCCTGCCACCGCCGCGGTCTGGGAGTGCTGATCGACGCGGTGTTCAACCACCTCGGCCCGTCGGGCAATTACCTGCCCCGGTTCGGGCCATACCTGTCGTCGGCGAGTAACCCGTGGGGGGAAGGCATCAACATCGCCGACGCCCAGTCCGACGAAGTACGCCGGTACATCATCGACTGTGCGCTGCGCTGGATGCGCGATTTCCACGCCGACGGCCTGCGCCTGGACGCCGTGCACGCACTGGTGGACACCACCGCGATCCCCATTCTCGAGGAGCTTTCCGCCGAAACCGAGGCGCTCGCCGAGCAACTGGGCCGGCCGTTGTCGCTGGTTGCCGAGAGTGACCTCAACGATCCACGAATGGTCACTCCCCGTCGGGACGGCGGCTACGGGATGACCGCGCAGTGGGATGACGACATCCACCACGCCATCCACACCGCGGTATCCGGCGAGCGCCAGGGCTACTACGCCGACTTCGGCTCACTGGCCACCCTGGCAACGACATTGCGCCACGGGTTCTTTCACGCGGCCACCTACTCGTCGTTTCGGCAGCGTCGCCACGGTCGGCCGTTGGACACCGCGCAGGCCTCCGGGATACCCGCCACCCGGCTGCTGGCCTACACCTGCACACATGACCAAGTCGGCAACCGCGCTCTCGGGGACCGCCCGTCGCAGAACCTGACCTACGGTCAGCTGGCCGTCAAGGCTGCGCTGGTACTCGGTTCTCCCTATACGACAATGCTTTTCATGGGAGAAGAATGGGGGGCGTCGACCCCGTTCCAATTCTTTAGTTCCCACCCAGAGCCCGAGCTCGCGCGCGCCACCGCCGAGGGCCGCAAGAACGAGTTCGCCGATCACGGGTGGAACGCCGATGACATTCCCGACCCACAGGACCCGCAGACCTTTCAGCGCTCGAAGCTGGACTGGTCCGAACTCGACACCGGCGAGCACGCCCGGCTGCTTCGCATTTATCAGGACCTGATTGCGTTGCGGCGCAGCGAGACCGACCTGGCCGACCCGTGGCTGGAGCATCTGATCGTCGACTACGACGAGGACGCCCGCTGGATCGTCATGCGTCGCGGCCGCTTGGCGGTGGCGTGCAATCTGGGCACCGAGCCCGCGGCTGTTCCATTCACCGGCGAACTGGTGCTGAGCTCGGATTCACCCCGCGTTGCCCAGGAAAGCACTGAGCTGGTGCCGCATTCGTTCGCGATCCTGCGCGCTGTGGATAACTGACTACCGGCGGCGCCCGCGACCGCTGATGATGCGCGGATGAGCCATCACGAGCTGTTGCCGATTCCACCCATCCAGACCGCGTCCGATCCGGTGCATTCGGCCGAAGATCTGCGTCAGCGCTGGCGCGCGCTGATGGGACCGCTGGGCTTTGAGGAACGGCTGCTGTGGTTCGGGCTGATCGGCCCTGATCGATGCTTCACCCAGAAGCTCAGCAACGTGTCGATCCGCCCGCGACCGCGGGGCCGGATCGTGTGGAACCTCATGTCGGCAATGCGCACGCTGCTCGATGACCTGGCACCGGGAACCACCGTGGCGTTGCTGCTGTCGGGACCCGGTCGCGGTCCGATTACGTCGGTCGACTTGGTGTGGTCCAAGGCGCTGACCGACATGGCAGGGCGGTTCGCTGTCCCGCTGGAGCCGATATTCCGCGCCAACGACGAATCACTCCTCGAGATCAACTCGCCGAGTGCTGGCTGGAGCCGGCCTGCTGCGCACCGGCAAGTCCGCGGGTAGTTTGCGCTGGTGCGCACACGGCACACTGCCCGGAAAGCGAGGGTCCACAGTGAGCGAGATTGACCACGGCGCCAGAGCCCGCATCGACTACATCGAACAGCAGCTGGAAGCTCTCTTTCCCGGCCGCTACGTCCCCTTCGCGTCGGCTACAGCAGGTAGCGGTAGGCCGGCGAGCCCGGTTCGATGGTTTCGATCTGCATCTCGGTGGCCCGCATTCGCTCCAGCAGGCCGTCCAGGCCGGCGGCCGAGCCCAACTCGATACCGACCAGTGCCTCACCGGTCTCCCGGTTGTTGCGCTTGACGTACTCGAACAGCGTGATGTCGTCCTGGGGTCCAAGCACGCCGTCCAGGAATCTGCGCAGCGCGCCAGGCTCCTGCGGGAAGTCGACCAGGAAATAGTGCTTGAGGCCCAAATGCACCAACGATCGCTCCAGCACTTCTCCGTACCGGGACACGTCGTTGTTTCCGCCGGATACCAGGCAGACCACGGTGGAACCGGGCTCGATGCCGGATTCCAGCAGGCCGGCCACCGCCAGCGCACCCGCGGGCTCGGCGATGATCCCTTCGTTCTGATACAAGTCGAGCATCGCGGTGCACACCGCGCCCTCGTCGACCGTGGTGATCGACACCATGTCGCCTGCAGCGGCCAGCGCGGCGTAGGTCAGCCTCCCAGCCCGGCTCACCGCGGCGCCGTCGACGAACTGGTCAACGTGTTCGAGGGTCACCGGGCCGCCGTTGGCCAGCGCCGCCATCATCGCCGCCGCGCCCGCCGGCTCGACGCCCAGCACGGCGGTATTCGTCGTCCGCTCGGCAAGATAGGTCGTGATTCCGGCAATGCATCCGCCGCCGCCGACGGGGACCACCACCAGATCCGGCTCCGCGTCGAGCTGTTCGAGGAGTTCGACGGCGATCGTGCCCTGACCGGCCATGGTGCGCGAATCGTCGAACGGTGGGACCAGCGTCGCTCCGGTGCGCGCAACGTCAGCGAGCGCGGCCTCGGCCGCCAGATCGTAGGTCGATCCGCCCACGATCAGCTCGATGAACTCCCCGCCGTGGTAGCGGATACGGTCACGCTTTTGCTTCGGCGTCTTGGCCGGGACATAGACGCGCCCGCGCACCCCAAGCGCCCGGCATGCGTAGGCGAAGCCTTGCGCATGGTTGCCCGCCGACGAACACACCACACCTGCGGCGAGCTCCTCCGGCGACAACTGCACGAGCAGGTTGTAGGCACCCCGCAGCTTGTACGAGCGCACGGTCTGCAGATCTTCACGCTTGAGGTAGACGCTGGCCCCGGTGGTCGCGGACAACCGGTCGGACGGCTGCAGGGGCGTGGGCATGACGACACCCGCGATTCGCTGTGCCGCCGCCTCGATGTCGGCCGCTGAAAGGGGACGCAGCGGCCCACCGCCCCGGGCGCTCGGGCTCTGGCTCAGTTCGGCGGACACCGGTCAATGGTGCCACCAAACTGCGAGTTCACTGCACAGGGGTCAGCACAAATACCGGAATTTGCCGCTCGGTCTTCTCCTGGTAGTCGGCGTAATCCGGGTAGGCCGCGACCGCGCGCTCCCACCAGGTCGCCTTCTCGTCGCCGAAGACCTCGCGGGCGTCGTAGTCGTGGGTGACGCTGCCGTCCTGCAACTCGACGCGCGGGTTCGCGGCGATGTTGTAGTACCAGACCGGGTTCTTCGGCGCACCGCCCAGCGAGGCCACGACCGCGTACTGACCGTCGTGCTCGACTCGCATCAGCGGTGTCTTGCGAAGTTTGCCGGTCTTGGCGCCGACGGTGGTCAGCAGGATGATGGGCATGCCCTTCATCTCCGCGGCGTCGGTTCCACCGGATTCGGCGTACTTGTCGGCTTGTTCGCGGGACCATTCCAACGGGCTGGGCGCATATTCTCCGGAAAGTGGCATGGCCACCAGCTTACGACGACCCCAAACGGCGACCTCACGCTATGTTTCGGCGGGCGAAAAGTGCTTGCGGGCTAATGCAGCACCAGCCGCAAACGAGGCGGCCATCTGGCCAATCGAGGACGTCAGCTTGTTATGGATCCGTAACGGAGCAACCAAGCCGGGGCGTCTGCCGTGTACAGTCAGCGATCGACACCGGGAACCACGGTCAAACTGACGGCGTAAAGCAGGGTCAGACTGCCAGGTTCGCGCACGCCGTCGCATCGCCCGATATCGCCACCGACCACACACCTGAATTCGCGCCGATCCACGCCTCTCGCGCGTAGCCATCCACCAAGAGATCGGACCTGACACACGATGTTGCGGTACTCGGGCCTGCTTTGCCTGCGCGCCATCGCGCGTACAAAGCGGCACGCCGCCTTGATCTTGCCGGAAACCCGGTAAGCGTCGGTGGCCATCACCGAAGTACCTGAATACGCCCACCTCAGCGACGCGGATGTCGAGGCGCTCGCAGCCGAGTTAGACGAGATCCGCAGCGATATCGAGGTTTCGCGGGGCGCCAAGGACCGTCAATACATCATGCGCGCCATCGGTTTCCAGCGCTGCCTGGAAATCGCCGCGAGGCTGACCATCGCCAGGAGCAAAGGCAAGTTCGGCTGGGCCGTCGGAACCGCCGCCCTGGCCGCGGCCAAGTGCATCGAAAATATGGAGCTCGGCCACAACATCACCCACGGTCAATGGGATTGGATGAATGACCCGGAAATCCATTCCAATACCTGGGAATGGGACATGGCCGGGCTCGCGTCGCAGTGGCGGTACTCCCACAACTACCGACACCACGTCTTCTCGAACATCGTCGGCGTGGACGACGACCTCGGATTCCGAGTCTTGCGGGTCACTCGGGACCAAAAGTGGTCGCCGTACGCACTGCTTCAGCCGTTGGGTGCGGTGCTGCTCGGGATGGCCTTCGAATGGGGCGTGGCACTTCATGGCTTGAATTCAGTGCGAGAAGAGGAAAAAAGCGAGGCCGGCAAAGCGGCCCAGAAATCAGCGCTCATCCGCAAGATGGCTCGTCAGGCCGGTAAGGATTATGTTCTTTTTCCCGCATTGAGCCGCCGGCGCTGGCGGCGCACGCTGGGGGCCAACGTGGTGGCCAACGGATTACGTAACGGGTGGGCCTACATCGTGATCGTCTGCGGCCACTTCGTTGACGGAGCGGAAAAATTCACCGCCTCAGTGCTGGACGGTGAGACGAAGCCCGAATGGTATCTCCGGCAAATGCTGGGTACCGCGAACTTCAATGCCGGGACGGTCATGCGGTTCATGACGGGGAATCTCTGCTACCAGATCGAACATCACCTCTACCCTGATCTGCCGCATAATCGGTACCCCGAGATCGCCGAGCGGGTGCAGGCTTTGTGTGTCACCTACGATCTGCCGTACACGACTGGTCCGTTGCTCCGCCAGTACCTGCTCACCGTGCGCACAATCTGCAAATTGTCGCTCCCGGACAGCTTTCTTTCCGCTACCTCCCACGACGCACCAGAGACAGCGTCCGAGCACAGGTTCCGGAATGTGGCGAAAAGATCACCTAGTTCGGGCGTCGGCGACGACGTGCGGCGACGCGGATTGGCGACAGCCATCGTCACTCACCGGAATCGACGCCAATCCGCCTGACGTCAGGCAGGTTGGGCTGTCGACGCGCGTTTGGGCTCATGAACCTCCGGGCCCGGTTCGCTCGCGTACAACTCCTCGATCTCAGTAGCGAACTTGGCCATGATCGGCCGCCGCTTGAGCTTCATCGTCAAGGTGATCTCGTCACCGCCGGGCTCCCACAAGCTGGGCAGCACGCGGAAGCGCTTGATCTGCTCGACCCGCGACAGTTTTGCGTTGCCGTCGGCCACGCCCGCGGCGATCCGGGCGATCACCTCCGGATCGGCCGCCAGCGCCTCGGCAGAGGCGTCGGCGATTCCGTGCTGGGCCGCATACGGGCCGACCGAATCGGCGTCGAAGACCAACAGCGCGGTGTTGTACGGGCGGCCGTCGCCGATCGCGAGCATTGCGCCGACCATCGGACAGGCGGCCATCACGGTGGTCTCGATGTTGGCCGGCGACATGTTCTTTCCGGCCGCGTTGATGAGCAGCTCCTTCTTCCGGTCGACGATCCGCAGATAACCGTCGGCATCGACATCCAGGATGTCGCCGGTGTGCAGCCAGCCGTCGGGGTCGATCGCCTCCGCGGTCTTCGCCGGCTCTCCGCGATAGCCCTTCATCACCAGGGGTCCACGCACCAAATATTCGCCGTCCTCGGCGATCTTGCCCTCCAGCCCGGGCAGCAGCTTGCCCACGCTGCCCAGTCGCGCGTCGGCGGGATGACTCACGCTGGCAACGCAGCTCAGCTCGGACATGCCCCAAACCTCGGCGATCGGGATGCCGATACCGACGAAAAAGGCCAGCGTTTCGTTGGGGATCGGGGCCGCACCCGACACCGCCCATCGCAGCTGGTCCAGTCCTAACTTGGCACGCAGCTGGGACAGCACGAGCTCGTCGGCCTTCTCCCATTCGGCTGCTGCCTCGCCACCAAGAGGCTCGCCTGCGACCAGTGCCGCGGCACGTTTCCCGGCAACCGACATAGCCCATTGCAAAGCCTGGCGCTTGGCCTCGTCCTGTTCGTGGACGACGGCGAATTCAATTGCCGCTTTGAGCTTTTCCCAGACCCTGGGCACGGCGCCCCAGATGGTCGGGCGCGCGTCGGCCAGCGCGTCCGCAATGGCTCGGGCATCGGAGACCACGGTGACTTGGGCTCCGAACACCTCTTGGTTGTACAACGCCATCGTGCGGTCGGCGATGTGCGCCGTCGGCAAAAACGAGGTGGCCCGATCTCCGAACTCAACGCCCAGAACGGCTTCGAGGGCCTGAGCCTCGAACAGCAGGTGGGCGTGCGTCATCTCCACCCCTTTGGGATTTCCCGTCGTCCCGGAGGTGTAGATGAGGGTGACCACATCGTCGGGCTGGACCGCCCGCCAGGTCGAATCGAAATCAAAGTCGTCTTTACCGGCGGCGTAGAGATCATCCAGCGAGAGCGTGCCTTCGGGGGAACCGTCGATGCAGATGATGTGCTCCAGCCTCGCGCCACTGGCCCGGATCCGGTCAACGTACTGTTGCTCGCAGATCACCACTTTGGTGCCGGCATTGCCGAAAACGTAGGTCAGTTGTTCCGCGGGCAGAGTGTTGTACACCGAGAACGAGGTGGCGCCAAGGTGCTGCGCCCCCACTTCGAGCGGGTAGAACTCGATGCGGTTGGCCATCATCAGCGAAACCGTGTCGCCCCGGCGGATCCCGAGGCCGGCCAGGCCAGCCGCGACCCGGCGCACGTCGGCGGCGTAGTGCCGCCAGGTCATTGTCTGGGTGTCGCCAGGAGTGCGAAGCGCGACAGCGTCCGGGTCGATCGCCGCGACGCGCTCGAATGCCTCGCACAGCGTGGTCGGCTGCTCGGAGGTGGTTTTCGAATCGATCACGCAACCGAGGCTAGTCCGGGAGTACGTTGCCGGTATGGGAATTGCGATCACCAACTTGGCACCCGTCGAGCGGACCGCATTCGTCACCCAATACGCCCGCGCACTCGACAGCCGTTGCCCCAGCCCGATACTCGGGGACACGCTGGCCGACGAGATCGTGGCCAGGATCGACTTCGACTTTCCGGCGATGGGCGTGCCTTCGAGCGCGGTGCGCCAGACCGCGCTGCGCGCCAAGATGCTCGACGATCGGTTGCGCCGCTTCATCTCCCAACACCCCGACGCCGTCATTGTGGTGCTCGGCGCTGGGCTGGACACCGCATGCTGCGGGTCGATCCGCCGACGGGCGTGGACTGGTACGACGTTGACCTGCCCAACGTCATCGCGTTGCGCAATGAACTGGTGCCGGTCCACGACCGCGCACATACGGTGGCCGCGTCGCTCGCCGACGACGCGTGGACCGACCCGATCCCGTCCGACCGGCCCACCATGCTGATCGCTGACGGCTTGCTCGCGTTCTTGCCCGAGCCGGTGATCGTCAACCTGTTCCGCCACATTCCCGAGCATTTCCGGTCCGGGGAATTGGCGATGAACGACTACGGGCGCGTCGGCCGGCTCAGCATCCTGGCCATGAAGATCTGGTTCAGCGTCGTCGGAAACCAGTGGGCCTACCGAGGTTTCGCCGACGCCCGGGTTCCGCAGCGGTGGAGTCCGCGCCTGACGCTGGTCGAGGAGGCCAGCCTGGCCCACCCGCCGGAGGTCGACCTGTATCCGTTGGGGGTCCGCGTCACGACCCGACTGATGGGGATGACCAAAGCCGGCGCGCGCAAGGCACGGATCCTGCGCTACCGATTCTGAGTCGCAACAAGGAAGGTGGCGAAATGGCGGCAACACTGATCACCGGCGCGAACGTGTGGGACGGGGTCTCCGCCCAGCTGGCGCCGCGACAGTTGTTGGTCGCCGATGGCCGCATCCAGCGAATCGCCGACACGATCGCCGCGCCCGCCGACGCGCGGGTGGTCGACCTTCCCGGCCACACCCTGACACCGGGGTTCATCGACTGCCACACCCATGTGACGTTGGCACCTCCGGTGGGCCTGGCGCTGGCCCTGGAATCCAGCGTCGCCAAGGCGCTGAAGTCGCTGCCGGTGCTGCGAGCCTTGCTGAATCATGGGTTCACCACGGTGCGTGACCTGGGTTGCGGCGACGTCGATTACCCCACCATCGACCTTCGCAACGCGGTGGGGGCCGGGCGCGTCGTCGGACCACGGATGGTGGTGGCGCCACACATGATTTCCGCGCGCGGCGGTCACGGCGACTTCAGCGGAATGGTCGCCGACGAATACCAGGGATGCTGCAGGCAATTGGAGTTGGCTGCCGCTGACGGCGGCGACGAGATCCGCACCAGAGTCAGGCAGCAGATCCGGGCCGGCGCCGACTGGATCAAGTTCGCCGCCACCGGTGGATTCGCCTCGCCGTCGGACGACCCCGGGCACGTCACTTACAGCAAAACGGAGATGAAGGTGCTGGTGGCGACTGCCGCCGACCTCGGCATCCCGGTTACGACACACAGTTACGGCGACCAGGCAATCAAACGTGCAGTCAGAGCCGGCGTTCGCAGCGTCGAACACGGGAACCTCGCCTCGGCGGAGACTTTGCGAATAATGAAGGACGCCGGAGTGTTTTTGGTGCCCACCCAGTATGTGATCCTGAACGCCGCCACAAGCGACGAAAAGGACCCGGACTGGGCCATGATGTCCGACCCCATGCGCCGCAAGCTCGCGAAGTATCGCGACGATTTGCTGGAAGCTGCCAAGAATGTCGCGGAAAGCGACGTCAAGATCGCGTTCGGGACCGACGCAGGCATGTTCGCGCATGACAAAAATTGGCGCGAATTCCCGACGATGGTGGCCAACGGCATCGCCCCGCTGCGCGCGCTGCGCGCTGCTACCAGCGTGGCCGCCGAACTGCTATGCCTCGACGATCTCGGCGAGATCGCCGAGGGCAAGATCGCTGACCTGATCGCCATGCCCGGTGATCCCTTTACCGACATCAACGTCACCGGTCGGGTTGATTTCGTCATGAAAGACGGTGTGGTTTACAAGGATCCGGCCACGACAACCTGACCACGTAACATGGTGTGCCTGCCTCCGGTTCTCAGCTGTGCAGATGTCGGCGCCGTTTTAATCCCACGCCGGGCGACCGCCTCTGGCTGTGTCCGCCGAGCTGCTTTGGCCAGTCCGTGTCGTCCGGTTTCGCGCGGACTTCTTAGGCGTCTGCTTGCGGGCCGAGGTCCGAGTTTCGTCGACCCCGGTGCCCGTCGTGCGGCGCCGGCCGGATGGCGTGGCCTGCCAGTGTCGTAATTGCGCGACGGCGCCTTCAAGGGTGTCACGTAGCGGGGCGATGTCTCCGCGGACGCGTGCCAGTAGCATGCCGCCCTGCAGTGCTGCGATCACAGCACCCGCCAGTCGCCGCGGATCGGCGTCGGCCACCAGCTCTCCCCGATCCTGAATGGTCTGCAACCCGCGCGCCAGCGGAGCTTCCCAGCGGCGGAACGCGTCATCGAGCAGCGGGCGAAATGTCTGATCATTTTTCAGCTCCGCGGCCATCGTGCCCAGCGGGCAGGCGAATGGGCCACCGGGAGCCGAGTGTGCTCTCAGGATCTCCGAGACCCAAGCGTCGATGCCGTCCCAGGACTCGATGTGCGTCAGACCGGGCTGACGCGCGAGCACCAACTCCAGCTGTCGCTCGATCACCGCAGCCACCAGGTCCGCTTTGCTGTCGAAGTAGTGATATAGCTGCGATTTACCCGAGCCGGCTGCTGCAAGTACATCGTCCAGGCTGGTCATGCTGACGCCCTTTTGGTACATCAAAGTGGCGGCGGCATCGATGATCGACGCGCGGGCGCGGCGGCCCCGCTCTGTGACCGGCAGCACCCGAGCGGACACCGCCGACGTCGACCCAGACACCGACTTAGTTTACAGGCGCCATATGCCTTAGCCGGGCATTGACCAGGCGCCGTAGTAGCTTCCGACGCAGTTGACATGCGCCGGCCGATTGCCTGCAACCCATGGTTGAGGCCTCCGAGCTGTTGGTTATCATGCCCGACAACTACAGCGGCTCAGTCGGTTTCGGCGTGCACGTCAGCTAGCGCGGCGATGATGTCTGCCACCTCAGTGCGGGTGGTGTAGTCGGGGTGCACTTCCGCAAACCGCACGGTGCGATCCGGGTCAACGATGAGCACGGTCGGCATCGGCAGCTCCGTGGAGCCGTCCTGGTTGACCTGGACGAGGTCAAGTCCCAGCTTGCGCTGCGCAGCGAGTACCTCTTCGCCCTGCTCGAAGGCGATCCCGATACGGCGGGCCAACCGGCTGCTTGGATCGGACAGCACCTCAAAACTCAGGGCCGCCTTTTCAGCGGTGGACAGTGACTGGTCGGGGGTCTGGGGGCTGATGGCGGCCAGGGTGGCACCCCATGCGTCCAGCTGCGGCAACAGCTCACGCTGGTAGGTCCGCAGCGCCAGGTTGCAGTACGGGCACCAGCTACCGCGGTAGAACACCAACACCGCCGGGCCGGAGGCCGCCAGGTCATCCAAGCTCACCGGCCCCCCCACCGCGTTGCGCAGAGTAAACGATGCCAGCGTGTCACCGGCTTTCACAGCGCCGGCCGGGACCCCACGCGTATGAAGCTGTTGTGCGTTGCGGCTGAACACCTCGACCACGTCTGCGGGCAACCGCGCCGCTGAGTCCGCCTGCAGCTGCTCTGATTGCTCGCGGATGGTTAACGACATGGAACCTCCCTGAACTACGCCGGGTCGGATGACCGACTGACTGTACCAATCAGTACATAAAGGATATGCAACCAGCAACGTGTCGCGTTGTCAATGCCGCAGGGGCCGCCGACCATCTGCAACTCACGCGTCAGAAAACGCTCTTTCGGTAGCTGGGCTTTCACGTATCTACTGTTCAGCTCGAGGCGAGAATGTACTTGACAGTACAGCCGAAGTTACGGGAACGTAGATGGAGTTGGCGCGACCACAGATCGGAACACCGTTGCAGATTTTACGTACTCCTGATGAACGGTTTGTCGATCTGCCCGGTTATTCGTTCACTCCCTATTACGTCGATGTTGACGCCGGCGACGAAACGCTTCGCGTGCATTACATCGACGAAGGCCCGGCGAAAGCGCCCGTGGTATTGCTCCTCCACGGCGAACCGTCCTGGTCCTACCTGTATCGGCATATGGTTCCGATCCTCGTCGCCTCGGGCCTGAGAGCGGTGGCCATAGATCTGGTGGGATTTGGCCGTAGCGACAAGCCCGCCGACCGCACCGACTACACCTACCAGGCCCACGTCGACTGGACACGGGAGGCAATCGACGCCATCGGACTCGGCGATATCACCCTGGTCTGCCAGGACTGGGGTGGCCTGGTTGGACTCCGCCTGGTCGCAGAAGATCGGAAGCGGTTCGCTCGGGTGGTAGCGGCCAACACATTCCTGCCGACCGGCGATGTCCATCCAGGCGCAGCTTTTCTGGCCTGGCAGCGCTACAGCCAAGACGCACCGCAATTGAAGGTCGGCAACATCGTCAATGGTGGTTGTCGCACCGCTCTGTCCGACGATGTCATCAAGGCCTACGACGCCCCATTTCCCGACGACAGCTTCAAGGCCGGCGCTCGCCAATTCCCGATGCTTGTTCCCACCTCGCCCGACGATCCGGCCGCTCCGGCCAACAGGGCGGCCTGGGCGGCGCTTGCGGACTATCACCGCCCATTCCTCTGCGCGTTCTCTGATTCAGATCCAATCACGCGTGGGGCTGACGCAATCCTGGCAGCGCACATACCCGGAGCGCGTCATCACCAACCGGTGACCATCAAAGGCGGTGGTCATTTCCTACAAGAAGACAAGGGCGAAGATCTGGCACGCGTCGTCGCCGATTTCGTGGGAGCGACTGGCTAGCGTCAGTCGGCCGCTCTTTCGACATGTTAATTACCTGTCGCGCAACAAATCTGCCGGTATCACAGCCAGCGCCGCAGCGGGCCGCCAATCAAGATCTCTGCTCTTTGCCGTCGTTGCAGATTCCCCACAATGAACGACGTTGCCGAAAAGCGCGCCGCCAGACGCGGCCACGCGATGACGACGACCGACAGTGCCGCCATGATCGGATACTGGGCGATGAGCTGGTCAGAGCTCCAGTAGGTGATCAGTGTCAGCAGCGACACCATCGCGGCCGGCAGAGTCAGGACGCCCAGTATCAGCGCAATGCCTAAGCAGGTTTCGAGCAGCGGTATGAGAAAACCGAATAGCCCCGGCCAGCCGCGCAGCGCGAATTCCGCTACCGCCGTGAAGTACTCGGGTACACGGCTGTTAGATCTCGCGCCGCCCGCGACCAACAGGATATCGGCGCGGCCGAAGTGTGCGCTGTACTTGAAAAGCCCCTCGTGAAGCCACAGGATGCCGAGCCCAACCCTCGCCACACCAACCATGACCGGTGCGACGAGGGCGGCCGACTTCATTTGGAACTTCATGTCAGGGTGGCTGCCCCGAACACGGCCTTTGCCTTGTCGCAGTGGATCACCACGGTGTTGTACTGGGACGCGTCCAGGCCGGCCGTAGAGAAACTCTGAGTCGGCATGTCGAGCGAGATCTTGCCGAGCGCCTTACCTGCGGTCACCGCGTTTTCGTCAGTTCCGTTGGTCAAGTAGATGTGCAAATCCGGACCAGGATCGGAAGAGAAGTCCGACAAACTGGCCTGTCCACCCGCGACTTTGACCACACCGGCGACGTGCTTGTCGTTGAGGCCGGTAAGGGTGCCCGTCCGCGCGTTCGACGCCATAGCCGGAGTCATCGCACTGGTCACCTGAGACGACTGCGGACTGGGTGCGGCGCTATGCGTCGACGTGCCGCAAGCCGTCAAGACCGCAGCCCCGGTCAACAGAGTTGCTCCTGCGAGCGTTTTGAATCGCATGTGGATGTCCCTTCTCGATGAGTTTCATCATATTGTACTGATTAGTACATTTACCGTAGCACGAGTGCGTCCGACCACTGACGCGCTGTTTACCCTCTATGCAACGTTTCCGAGGACATTTCGGTTCAACGCGTTTTTAATCGCGTCGAAAGACGCGGCCAGATGCATACCGCGGGACAGCGAAGTGTACTTATAAGTACAGTGATCTAACCGCCCAGGCAGCCCGGGCCGAGCAGCGCCTTGAGGTCACCCATCAGCGCCGGCGACGGCGTCACCCGCAGCGAGGCGTCCAGTTCGAGGGTGGTGGTCCGGTCCCCGCTGATCAGTCGCAGATGCACCTGCGACGTGCCCGGGTGACGGGCGAGAACTTGTTTGAGCGCACTGACCTTGTCGATGGTGCACTGCCGTGTCGGCAGGCTGACCGCGAGCGGTCGATCCAGTCGTGCGCTGGAAAAGTCCGGCACCACAAGGTCGTTGGCGATCAACGAGATCCGGTCGTCGCGGATCGCGACCTTGGCGGTGACCAGGACTACCGCGTCATCGACGATATCGCCGCCGACCGCGGAATAGGTGTGCGGGAAGAACATCACTTCGATACCACCGGTGAGGTCCTCCAACTGTGCCGAGGCCCAGGGCATTCCGTTTTTGTTGACCCGCCGGTTCACCGACGCCAGGAGACCGCCCACCTTCACCATGGTTTCATTGGCGACGTCGCCGTCGAGGATCGCCGGGATGGCGGTGTCGACCTGACTGGTCAACAGATGTGCCACTCCGTTGAGCGGATGTCCGGACACATAAAGGCCCAGCATCTCGCGCTCCAACGCGAGTTTGTGCTTGTCGTCCCACTCTTCGTCGGGAACCTTGATCGTGAACACCGTTTCGGCGCCCGAGTCGTCACCACCGAACAGGTCGAATTGCCCCATCGCCTCGGCCTTCTTGGTGCCCAGCACCGAGTCGACGGCATCCGTGTGCACCAGGAACAGCCCCTTGCGGGGGTGGTTCAGCGAGTCGAAGGCACCGGCTTTGATCAGCGATTCGGTGACTTTCTTATTGCACGCCGCGATGTCGACCTTGTTGAGGTAGTCGGAGAAGTCGGTGAACTTGCCCTTGTCCGCGCGGGTCGCGATCAACGAACCCACGACGTTGGCGCCGACGTTGCGCACCGCGCCCATCCCGAACCGTATGTCGGTGCCCACCGACGCGAAGTTCACCAGTGACTCGTTGACGTCCGGTGGCAAAACCGTGATGCCGAGCTTGCGGCAGTCGGCCAGGTACACCGCGGCCTTGTCCTTGTCGTCACCGACCGACGTGAGCAGGCCTGCCATGTACTCGGCGGGATAGTTGGCCTTCAGGTAGGCCGTCCAGTACGACACCAAGCCATATCCGGCGGCATGCGATTTGTTGAACGCGTAGTCGGCAAACGGCAAGATTGTGTCCCACAACGCTTTGATGGCCTTCGCCGAGAATCCGTTGGCCTCCATGCCTTCTGCGAAGCCCTCGAACTCCTTCTCCAGCACCTCGCGTTTCTTCTTGCCCATCGCCTTACGCAGAATGTCGGCTCGGGCCAGGGAGTAGCCGGCCACCTTCTGCGCTATGCGCATGATCTGCTCCTGATACACGATCAGGCCATAGGTCTCGGCGAGGATCTCGCGCAGCGGCTCTTCGAGCTCGGGGTGGATCGGTTTGATCGCCTGACGGTTGTTCTTCCGGTCGGCGTAGTCGTTGTGCGCGTTCATGCCCATCGGGCCGGGCCGATACAGCGCGATGACGGCGACGACGTCCTCGAACCCGGTCGGTTGCATGCGGCGCAGCAGGTCGCGCATGGGCCCGCCATCGAGCTGGAACACCCCCAGCGTCTCACCGCGGCCCAACAATTCGAAGGTGGCCGGGTCGTCGAGGGCAACGGATTCCAGGTCGAGGTCAATCCCCCTGTTGGCCTTGATGTTCTCCAACGCATCGCCGATGATCGTCAGGTTGCGCAGGCCGAGGAAGTCCATCTTCAACAGGCCGATGGCTTCGCACGACGGGTAGTCCCAGCCGGTGATGATCGCGCCGTCCTGCGGCCGCTTCCACAGCGGGATGGTCTCAGTCAGCGGTTCGCTGCTCATGATCACCGCACAGGCGTGCACACCGGCGTTGCGGATCAGGCCTTCCAGCCCGCGGGCGGTCTGGTAGATGGTCCGTACATCGGGGTCGGTGTCGATCAGACCGCGGACTTCGGCGGCCTCCTTGTAGCGCTCGTGGTTGGGATCGGTGATGCCCGACAGCGGGATGTCTTTGGCCATGATCGCCGGCGGCAGCGCCTTGGTGATGCGGTCGGCGATCGCGAAACCGGGCTGCCCGTAGTGGATTCGGGCGGAATCCTTCAGCGCCGCTTTGGTTTTGATGGTGCCGAAGGTGATGACCTGCGCGACCCGGTCATGTCCCCACTTGTCGGCGGCGTACCGCACCATTTCACCGCGGCGACGGTCGTCGAAGTCGATGTCGATGTCGGGCATCGAGGTGCGTTCGGGGTTGAGGAACCGTTCGAACAGCAGACCGTGCGGAATCGGGTCGATGTCGGTGATTCGTAGCACGTAGGCCACCAGCGAGCCGGCAGCTGAGCCGCGGCCCGGGCCCACCCGGATGCCCACCGACCGCGCGTAGTTGATCAAGTCGGCGACGATGAGGAAGTAGGACGGGAAACCCTTGGCGCAGATGACGTCGATCTCGAATGCCGCGCGGGCGGCGTACCCGTCCGGCGCACCGGCGGGAAACCGCTGCCGCAGACCGGCGTCCACCTCGTGGCGCAGCCAGGACGCCTGGTCATGTCCGTCTGGCACCGGAAAGATCGGCATCCGGTCGCGCGGCGCCCACACGTCGGCGTACGAACTCACCCGTTCGGCGATCAGCAGGGTGGAGTCGCAGGCGCCGGCCACCTCGCCGTCCCAGATCTGCCGCATTTCGGCGGCCGACTTGAGGTAGTAACCGTCGCCGTCGAACTTGAACCGGTTGGGGTCCGAGAGCGTCTTCCCGGTCTGCACGCACAGCAGCGCCTCGTGGTTGTGCGCGGCGTCGCGCGTGACGTAGTGGCAGTCGTTGGTGGCCAGCGGCGGAATGTTCAGCGTGCGGCCGATCTCGAGCAGCCCGTCGCGGACCCGTTGCTCGATGGACAAGCCGTGGTCCATCAACTCTAGGAAGTAGTTGTCGGCGCCGAAGATCTCCCGCCACTTCGCCGCGGACTCCAGCGCCTCGCGCTTCTGACCGAGCCGCAGCCGGGTTTGCACCTCCCCGGACGGGCAACCGGTGGTGGCGATGATGCCCGCGGCGTGCTCGGCGATCAGCTCGGCGTCCATCCGCGACCACTTGCCCAGCTGGCCCTCGAAGGAGGCCAGCGACGACAGCTTGAACAGGTTGCGCAGACCGGTGGCGTTCTCGGCGACCATGGTCAGGTGCGTGTAGGAGCCGCTGCCGGACACGTCGTCGCTCTTCTGCCCCGGATCACCCCACAAAATGCGGCGGGTCTCGAAACGAGAAGCGGGCGCGACGTAGGCCTCGATGCCGATGATCGGTTTGATACCCGCCGCAGTGGCTCCGTTGTAGAACTCGCTGGCGCCGAACATGTTGCCGTGGTCGGTCATCCCGATCGCGGGCATCTCCAGCCGCTGCGCCTCGGCGAGCATCGGCGCGACCTTCGCGGCACCGTCCAACATCGAATACTCGGTGTGGTTATGCAGGTGCACGAACGACGCGCGATGAGCACTTGCGCCAAGAGCGGACGGATCGGTCATAGGCACGCCAGTCTATGGCCGCACACCGACGCGTACCGGCGTGTCGGCGAGTGTGTCTTGCGCTCCCGCCAAACTCACGGGCGAAGCGCGACGGTGTGCGAGTCGGTTGCACCCAGATGGTCCACGGCGTCGTCCGGCGCCTTCGACGTTGACGCGGAGCCGGGCGCAGGTGACCGCTCCGCTCGTTCACCCCGTGCGGGCGGCGGTAGCCGCGACGGCCACCAGTTGGCCTGCCCGACCGGCATCGCGGGACGGCTGCGCCGCGCTTGCGATCGCCGCTAGCCGTACAGCTGGACGAACTGCTCCAGCGACTTCTCGACATCCCCTTTGACGGCCCGGGCAGCCGCCGCTCCCACCGGACCGAACAACGCCCGCCCGCCCAGCTCAAGGCGCACTCCCAGGTTTGACCCCTGTGTGGTGGGCGACACGGTCAGCGTCACCATGTACTTCGCTCCCCCCTTGCCGGATCCCGATAGGGCCACCCGTTCAGGCGGCTGCCACGTGGTCACCGTCCACGTCACCCGATTGCGAAAACCCTTGGCCCGCGCGACACCCACGACTTGGGTTCCCTCGCTCAACTCGTCGGGAAGCTCGCTACGCCAGCCCTCGTGCATCGACAACCAGTCGCCCAACCGGGACAGATCAGATACGTGATCCCACATGTCCTGCGGACTCATCGGCACGTCGGCCTTCACGTCCACAGCCGCCATCAGTGACTGGGCCCGCCGCGCAACCGGTTGCCGATGCGTAAGCCCGGTAGCAGCAGAGTGCGCGGCATGAATCTGCCGCCGATGCTGACCGCCTTGGGCACGATGCCGGGCACCACGCTGCGCTTACCGGCCAACATCCCGCCGATGGCCGCTTCGGCGACCTCGCCCGGCGAGACCTGCGCGAGCGGAATGCTGAACCGCTCGGCGTTGGCGATCTCGCCCCACTCGGTCGGTACCGGGCCCGGACACAACACCGTGACCGACACACCCGTTCCGTTCAGTTCTTCGTGGACGGCTTCGGAGAACGTCTGCACGAAGGCCTTGGTCGCCGAATACACGGCCATGTAGGGCATCGGCTGGAACCCCGCGATCGATGCGATGTTGAGCACCGCTCCGGCTCCCCGTTCGACCATGCCGGGCAGTGCGGCATGAGTGAGTTCCATCAACGCCAGCGAGTTGAGGACGACCTCTTCGCTTTCCCGTTCGATCGGCAGAGTTTGGAACACCCCGCTGGTGCCGAAGCCGGCACTGTTGCACAGACCGGCGACAGGTTCGGTGCGAAGCCGTTCCGCCAGTTGGCCGCGTGATCCGGCGTCGGACAGATCGAGCGGCTGAACATCGACCCCGACCGAGTACTGCGTGCGCAGGTCGTCGGCAATTTCGTCCATTCGTTCCCGACGGCGGGCGACCAGCACCAGCGGGTAGCCGCGCCGGGCCAGGCCGCGGGCCAGTTCGGTGCCGATGCCTGAGGACGCGCCGGTGATGACGACGGCCGCCTGGTTTGTCGGTTTCGGAAGACTCATGTTTGCCTCACCAGTGGATTCCGCGGGTCGCCCGGACGAACGTCTCGCTTCGCGTGTCGAATTCCGTTGTGCTGCTCTCCGATTCGCTCCCCTTGGCCGCCGACGAGTCTTCGAACATGGTGAAGGCCCGGTTACGCACACGGTCCATGACCGCCGGGTTGACGGCGTCGGCGACGGCGGCGAACTGCCCGAAAGGAGAGCTGGCCCGCCGGGGCCGATGCACGATCGCGTCGGTGATCACACCGGCGGCCTGATCGGGTGTCAGCGCCGGGAACTTGTCGTACATCTTGGTCGGACTGATCATCGGCGTTCGGACCAGCGCCATATGGACGGTGGTGAACTTGATGTCGTCGTTGACAACCTCGGCCTGCAGCGCGTCGCACAGGCTGTCCAGGGCCGCCTTACTGGCGATATAGGCGCCGAACCGCGGCGCGCGCGTCTGCACGCCGACCGACGAGACGTTGACGATGTGCCCGAAACCACGTTCCCGCATGCCCGGAATGAACTTGAGGATGAGCTGCACCGCGCCGAGATAGTTCAGTTGCATGGTGCGCTGGTAGTCGTGAATGCGGTCGTAGGACAGCGCGAGTGAGCGCCGAATCGACCGCCCGGCGTTGTTGATCAGCATGTCGATGCCGCCGAGATCGGCGAGCACCGCGTCGGCCATCGCGGCGATGGCGTCCATGTCGGTCAGATCGCACGGGTAGACATGCGCGGTACCGCCACTGCCGCGGATTTCGTCGGCGACCTTGTCCAGGTTTTCCTGGGTCCTTGCGACCAGGACTACCTCGCCGCCGGCCCCGGCGATCTTCTTCGCCGCCGCTGCGCCGATGCCCGACGATCCGCCCGTGATGAGGGTGATCGTGCCGTCAACGGCTTCGTGCAGCGTGCGTCCCTGCACCGCGTCGAGCAGATTACGCAGGTAGAACGGCCGATACCGGCCCGCCGAGTTCGGGGTGTTGACGAGGTTCGACACGGCGGCGAACGGCTTTTCGACGAGGCCGGTCAGATCACCCAGATTCATAGAATTTCTCGCTCCCGGTGGTGATTGCCCTGGATTCCCCAACCGAGTCTGCTACACCGCCGCGACGTTCAGGTGATTCTGCGGCAATCCGGTTGTTACGCCGGGTAATCGCCCGGTGACGGCGCCCTAACGGTCGGGCAATCGTCAGGTGGTCGGCTATCTGCATGGGAATGCTCACTCGATTTCGCAAGCCCGGGACCGCCTCGCTGTACGAGAAGATCGGCGGTCACGACGCCCTCGAAGTCGTCGTCGAGGACTTCTACTGCCGTGTGCTTGACGATGATCACCTGTCCAGCTTCTACGCCGGCGCGGACATGAAGCGGGTGAAAGCCAAGCAAGTCGAGTTCCTCACCTCCGTGCTCGGCGGGCCCGGACCTTACACCGGCCGGTCGATACGGCAGGCGCACGAAGGTCGCGGCATCACCATGCACCACTTCGCCATGGTGGCTGCGCACTTGGCCGACTCGCTGTGCGCGGCCGGCCTGCACCCGGACACGATCACCGAAATACTCCGCGCCGTTGCACCGCTGGCCGGCGAGATCGCATCGGAAAACACCAAGGCGGTCGTCTGACTGCCTCCTCAAACTTCGCCGAGCGTGTGTCGGCTGCGAATTAGCGGCCTGGGTTCTCGCGTCGACCACGCTCGGCGGACCTCACCGCAAGTCGGGGAAATCTGCCAGATTGCCACGCGCGGCCTAGATTAGAACTCATAGGCTCGCTAGCCGATGGCTTCAGCAGAACGGAACCCGGCCATGTTCTCCGGAATCATCCGCCACCTCCCCGCCGCGATGGCCGCTGTCGGCTGGTTGAGCGCGGCGGCAGTTCTGCCCGGCGACATAGCAACCGCCGACCCAGGCCAGGATCAGAAGTTCTTCGACCTCCTCGGCCAGAAGGAAATTCCCCCCGTCGACAACGCGAACAGCCTCATCGAGACAGCGCATAAAGCGTGTTCCAAACTCGATGGCGGCATGCCGGTCGGCGACTTGGTCGATCTGATCAGGAATAACGGTTACAACGAGAATCCCCTCACCCGCCTGAACCCCGCCGACCGCATCACCAGAACCATCAACCAATTCATCATCGCGTCAGTGGAGGCTTACTGCCCCTACGACAAAGGCAAGATCGCCTCCATCTCGGCTTATCGCGCGACGCCGCCGGGTGCCCCGGCATACCGAGTCACCGCGTACGGGCATAGCGCGTTGGCGTCCCGGGGCCTAATGCTCGCCTCGCTCGTCGGACCAGTTCCCGCCGGAGAAATCCTGCCGACAAAGCCGTTGCCGGTGCCGGCGCAACCGCCGCCGTCACCCGAGGAACTGGCGCCTGCACCGCAGCAACCCCCGCCGCCGCCGCCAAAACGCGTACAGCAAGCGCCGCCGCGACAACAACAGGTGGAACCACCGCCACAAGAAGCACCACCGCAAGAACCGCCACCACAGGCGGAACCGCCGCAAGCTCCCGCCCCAGCTCCTCAGCCCGGGGGCGACAGCGGCGGCGCTCCAGCGCCAGAAAGCCCTGCGCCAGCGCCACCGGCGCCGCCGGGCCACATCAGGCTCGCGCCCTGAAGCCAAAGACGTCGGCAAGCCGCTGTGAGGGCGGCACGGGGTGTTCTTTCCGGCTCGAGGACGACGACAATGCATCCATGTCCGCAACATTCGACGCTCTGGTCACCGAGGCTGCTGCTGCACCGGTCGACGGCTGGGATTTCTCCTGGCTGGACGGCCGTGCCACCGAGGAACGCCCGTCGTGGGGTTACCAACGACTGATGAGCCGGCGGTTGGCGACGGCGTCGGCCGGCCTGGACCTCGACACCGGCGGTGGCGAGGTGCTGGCCGGCGCGCCGACCTTCCCGCCCGCGATGGTCGCCACCGAGTCCTGGCCGCCCAACGTTGCGCTGGCCACCAAGCTGCTCCACCCGCGCGGCGTCGTCGTGGTGGCGACCCGCGACGAACCGTCCCTGCCGTTCGCCGACGAGGCGTTCGACCTGGTGACCAGCCGGCACCCAATCGTGGTGCGGTGGAACGAGATTGCCCGGGTGCTCCGCCCGGGTGGCAGCTACTTCGCGCAGCAGATCGGGCCCGCGACGATGTCCGAGCTGGTCGAGTATTTCATCGGACCGCATCCAGAGAAATGGGCCGAGCTGCACCCCGACAACCAGAGCGCGCAGGCGCAGTCCGCCGGTCTGCAGATCGTCCAGATGCGCATGGAGCGGCTGCGTGCGGAGTTCTTCGACGTCGCCGCGGTGATCTATTTCCTGCGCAAGGTGGTCTGGACCGTGCCGGACTTCAGCGTCGACCGCTATCGCGACCAGCTGCGCGCGCTGTATGACCGCATCGAGGCCGACGGACCATTCGTCGCGCACCTCACTCGAGTGCTCGTCGAGGCGCGCAAGCCATAGCTACCGATCGGACTGCCCCGATCGCGCTCCGGGTGCGACGATCAGCCTATGAGCATGGCGGGGATGGGCACGATGGGCCCCCTCGGTGTGGCAGCGGGCGCATCGACCGCGGGCGTCTTGGGCATCGTGAGATTGATGACGGGACACGTGGTTTCCGCGGCTTGCGGCAAATTCTGAGCACAAACACCAGATGATCGCCAACCTGCACTCTCGGCGGCACGACTCGGTCCAACGCTGGCGAGCAGGCTTGGCAAACGCGCGGGATACCTATCGCCAATGGGCTGCCGGACCTCGCGAGCACGACGCGCCCAACGTCGTCGGCGACGAGTGGTTCGAAGGCCTGCGGCCACGCCTGCCCACCACCGGCGAAGTGGCCAAGTACCGCACCGCTCACGAAGTGCACTGCGACAACCAGACTGTGGCACTGCTGTCGCTGGAGATCGGCCGGGTCGAGCGGGGATGGGTCGACGGGGCAAAGAGCTACCCGCGCCGGGTGCGAAACTGACCTCAGCCGTCGGCCCGCAACACGTCCAGCGCGTGCTGCAGATCCTGCGGGTAGGGGCTGACGATCTCCATCTGCCGTCCGTCGGTGGGATGCGTGAACGCCAGCGACCGGGCATGCAGCCATTGGCGTTCCAGTCCAAGCTTTTTCGCGAGTTTCGGGTCGGCGCCGTACGTCAGGTCGCCGCAGCAGGGATGGTGCAGGGCGGCGAAATGCACCCGAATCTGGTGCGTGCGACCGGTTTCCAGATGCACATCGAGCAGGCTGGCGGCGACGAAGGCTTCGACTGTGTCGTAGTGGGTCAGGCTGTGCCGGCCATCGGTGGTGACCGCGAATTTCCAGTCGTGGCCGCGGTGACGGCCGATCGGCGCGTCGATGGTGCCGCTGGACGGATCCGGATGCCCTTGCACCAGCGCGTGATAACGCTTGTCGATGGTGCGCTGCTTGAACGCGCGCTTGAGCACGGTATAGGCCCGTTCGGAGATCGCCACGACCATGACCCCGGAGGTGCCGACGTCTAGACGTTGCACGATCCCCTGCCGCTCGTGCACCCCGGAGGTGGTGATCCGATACCCGGCCGCCGCCAGCCCGCCCAGCACCGTCGGGCCGGTCCAGCCGACCGACGCATGCGCGGCAACCCCGGCCGGCTTGTCGACGGCGACGATGTCGTCGTCGGAGTACAGAATCGTCATGCCCTCGACGTCGACGGGCGTGTTCTCCACCGGCGCCGGCGGCTCGGGCAGGCGCACTTGCAGCCACGCTCCCGACGTCAGACGATCCGACTTGCCGGCCCGCACCCCGTCCAGTTCGACGCCACCGTCCTCGGCCAGCGCCGCGGCAGCCGTGCGCGACAGGCCCAGCAGGCGCGCCAACCCGGCGTCGACTCGCATACCCGCGAGGCCCTCCGGCACCGCCATCGACCGATCGGTCATCAGCTTTCGTCGACGCCTTCGGCGGGCTCGTCAGCCGCGTCGTCGGCTCGCCGCCGGCCGACGGTGTCGAAATCGAAGCCCAGCGCTGAGAGCGTGACCAGCAGGATCGCGCCGCCGACCACCGACGGATCGGCGACGTTGAACACCGGCCACCATCCGATCGACAAGAAGTCCACGACGTGTCCGCGCAGTGGCCCCGGCGAGCGGAAGAACCGGTCGACCAGGTTTCCCATCGCGCCGCCCAGGATCATCCCGAGGCCGACGGCCCACCACGGCGACACCAGCCGGCGTCCCATCCAGAAAATCCCGACGACGACAGCGCTCGCGATCACCGTGAGCATCCAGGTGTACCCGGTCGCCATCGAAAACGCGGCCCCGGAATTGCGGACCAGCGTCCAGGTCACGGTGTCACCGATGATCGGCACCGGCTGCCCGGGCGTCAGCAGTTTGACCGCGAGCACCTTGGTGACGATGTCCAGCGTCAGCACGATCGCGGCGACCGACAGCAGCAGGGGCTGTCGCCGTGTCGGCGCGGGAGCCTCAGTTTCCCCGGCTGTATCAGCCTCGGTCACCGGCTCGGCCGAACCCGTTGGTTGGTCCGTCACTCCTCCATCATCCACTACACCTGGATGCGGGATGATCTCAGCATGAGCCGCGTGACCGTCATCGCCACCGGTGGGACCATCGCCACAACCACCGATGCACAGGGGGTGCGGCGGCCGACGCGCGGCGGCGCGCAGTTGACCGCCGGCCTGGACGTCGATGTCGTCGACGTCTTGGCCCTGGACAGCTCGCAGCTGGCCCCGGCCGACTGGGATGTGATCGGTGCTGCGGCACGGGCCGCGGCGAATGGCGGCGCGGAAGGTGTAGTCGTGACGCACGGCACCGACACCCTCGAGGAAACGGCGCTGTGGCTGGATCTCACCTACGCGGGCGATGTTCCGGTGGTGCTCACCGGGGCAATGCGTAGCGCGGACGCGCCTGACGCCGACGGTCCGGCTAATCTTCGGGACGCCCTTGCGGTGGCATCGGATCCCGCGGGCCGCGATGTCGGTGTGTTGGTGTGTTTTGCCGGCCGGGTGCTGAGGCCGCTGGGTCTTCGAAAGGTGGCCACCCGGGACGGCTTCGCCGGCGACCTGCTGGGCACCGTCGATGACGGCGTGATGCTCAACCGACCCAACCGACGCGCATTCCTCGGCGAGCTGAGCGCGGCAGGCGCCCCGCGCGTCGACGTTATCGCCGCGTACCCGGGTAGTGACGCCGTAGCAATGGACGCCTGTGTGGCCGCCGGTGCCCGCGGCATCGTGCTGGAATCCCTCGGTGCGGGCAATGCCGGGGCCGCGGTGGTCGACGGAGTACGGCGGCACTGCAGCAACGGAGTGCTGGTGGCGGTATCCACCCGGGTCCCGGGTGGACGCGTAACCCCCGATTACGGCCCGGGCCATGACCTCGCCGACGCTGGCGCGGTGATGGTGTCGGGACTGCCCCCGAGTCAGGCACGGGTGCTGGTGATGGCGGCGTTGGCGGCGCGGCTACCGTTGCGCCACGTCGTCGACCGCCTGCTCTGACGCGGTCTGAGCAAGCGCGGCGACGTAGTCGGGCCAGTCGAGGCTGTCGACCGGATTCGCCGGCTCGATGTCGCCGGTAGCGGACGGACCAGCGGGGAACGTTCGCGTTGGGCCCGGGCCCGAGCTTCGGGTCTCGAAGCGCACGGTGACCACGCCGTGGCCGGCGCCCTGCACCCAGCCGTGCCCCAGATCGCGGTGCGTGACGTCGTCGCCTACCCGCCATGGCGCGGCCTCCCCTTTCGCAGACGCGGCGGCGTCCGGCGGCGCCTGCGCGGTGTCGGCGCCCGCATCGGTGTCCGATATCGCCAACTCCAGGTCGGGGAACAACGACTCTTGCCGCACACTGGTCAAGCCCGAAAACCCCACGCCGAGTAGACGAATCGGCCCGATTTGATGCGGGTCAAGCAGCAGCCGCCGGGCCAGCGCCGCCAGCGCGGCGCTGTCGGTGGTCGCGTAGGGCAGGGTGGCCGAGCGGGTCAGCGTGCTCATGTCCGATTTCTTCAGTTTGACCGTGACGGTCCGGGCGCCGCGACCGTCACGGCACAGCCGTTGATGAGCGTGCTCGGCGATCGGGGCGATCGCCTCACGTAACTCGTCGAGCGTGGTCAGGTCCGCGGAGAAGGTGGATTCGGCGCTGATTTGCTTGGCTTCGGCGCGTTTGGCCACCGGGCGGTCATCGATCCCGCGGGCCAGCCGGTGCAGCGCCGGCCCGATCGTCGCACCGAGAATGTTGGCCACCTCGGCTTCGCTCAATGCGGCCAGCTGCCCGATCGTCTCGATGCCGAGCCGATGCAGCTTCTCCTCGGCGACCGGGCCGATCCCCCACAGCTTGCGGACTGAAAGGCCGTCGAGTAGCCGCTTCTCGTCGGCACGCCGGATCACCTGGATGCCATCGGGTTTGGCCAAACCGGACGCGATCTTGGCGACCTGCTTGCCCGAGCCGGCGCCGACCGAAGCGACCAGGCCGGTCTCGTCGCGCACCCGTTGCCGCAGCTGCGCGCAGAACTGCTCGACGTCGGTCGCGGATGCGCCGGCCAGTTCCGGCGGCTCCCCGAACGCCTCATCGAAGGAGAGCTGCTCGACGACGGGCACCATGGCGCGCACGGTGTCGAACACCCGTCGGCTGGCGACTCCGTACACCACGCCGCGCGGCGGCAGCACCACCGCCGTCACACCGATCAACCGGCGGGCTTGGTGCATCGGCATGGCCGATCGCGCCCCGAACACCCGCGATTCGTAGCTCGCGCCGGCCACCACACCGCGCCCGCCCAGCCCGCCGACCAGCACCGGCCGACCTTGCAACGTCGGCCGGGTGAGTTGCTCGACGGACGCGAAGAACGCGTCCATGTCCAGGTGCAGCACCCAACGGGAGTCCACAATCCCCGATGCTATTGCGCTAGCGTCTGATTCCATGGCGATGAACTTGTGCCACCGGTTGTGTTGCAGCTCGAATCGCTACTTCAAAGCGGTCGAGGACGGGCTGCTGCCCTGGGTCCTCGGCGAGGTTGACCTGGGCGACAACGTGCTGGAGATCGGGCCGGGTTACGGCGCCAACATCCGGGTGCTGATCGATAAGGCGCCGCATTACACCGCCGTCGAGATCGACCAGACCATGGCGGATCGGCTGAAGGCCGCCTACGGCGACCGGGCCCGGATCATCAACGGCGACGGCACCGACACCGGCTTGCCGGCGCAAGAGTTCAGCTCGGTGGTGTGTTTTACGATGCTGCATCATGTTCCGACACCTGCGCTGCAGGACCAGTTGTTCGCCGAGGTGTTTCGGGTGTTGCGGCCCGGCGGCGTCTTCGCCGGCAGCGACAGCGCGGACTCAACCATGTTCCGTCTCTTGCATTTCCGCGACACCTGCAACCCGGTATCTCCGCAGACCTTCCCGGAGCGCTTGCGCACAGCGGATTTTGGCGATGTGCATGTCGATACCAACGGCCGTAGGCTGCGCTGGCGCGCGGTCAAGGGGTAGGAGGGAGACGCCCACCGTGCCGACTGACCCCTCGCCTTTTTCCGAGCAGCAGCTGCACCAGCTCCGGGCGGTAGCGGAGTCCTTCGGAGTGGACGCCGAACGATACGACCGGGCGAGGCCTCGCTATCCCGAGGCGCTGATAGAGCGCGTCATCGCCGCCAGCCCCGGTCTCGAGTTCCTGGATGTCGGCTGCGGCACTGGCATCGGGGCACGGCAGTACCGGGCGTCCGGCTGCACGGTACTCGGCGTGGAACCAGACGCGCGGATGGCCGAGGTCGCCGAGCGGACCGGGGTCGAGGTCGAGATCGGCAAGTTCGAAGATTGGGACCCTGAAGGCCGTTCTTTCGACGCGGTCGTCGCCGGGCAGGCCTGGCACTGGGTCGACCCAGTGCTGGGTGCCAGCAAGGCGGCACGGGTGCTACGGCCACACGGGCTGCTAGCGGTGTACTGGCATGTCTTCGACCCACCTGGCGAAGTCGCCGATGCCTTCGACGACGCCATGCAGCGGGTGGCGCCCGACGCTCCGCTGTGGAATCGCCCAGACGGTAGCAGCCAGCCGGGCAACCCGGCCGTCGAACTTCAACACGCAAATGCCAGGAGGGCAGCGGACGGTGTCCGAACAGCCGGCGGCTTCGGCGAACCCGAGCAATGGCGCTTCGAATGGCAGCGGAATTACACGCGCGACGAGTGGCTGGACCATTTGCCCACCACCGGCATGCTCACCCAACTCGCGCCGGACCAGCTCGCAACCGTCCTGGAAGCCGCGGGAACCGCCATCGACTCGATCGGAGGTGGCTTCACCATGCACTACGTCACCCTGGCGGCCGCCGCGATTCGAACCGGCGACGTTTAAGCCTGCGCGTGAGCCAACCGCACCCACCGAGCAGCGCACCGGTGCGGCTTGCCCTAATTGGGCTGGGCAATATGGGAATGGCGCACCTGGCGATCTTCAAAAGCCTTGAACCGCAAGCGCGGATCAGTGCACTGGCCGACAGTCATGTTCCGTTCGCCGAACGCGCCGCTGCTCACCTGCCAGGCGTCAGGGTTTTCCACGACCCGCTGGACTGCGTAAATAACGCCGACGTCGACGCGGTCGTGGTGGCGACCGCTGACGACACCCACCACGAGATCGTTGCGGCGTGTATCGCGCGTGGTCTGTTTGTGCTCTGCGAGAAGCCGCTTACCGCGTCGGCCGACCAGTCGCTGCAGTTGGTCAAGGCCGAACGGGCCAGTGGTCGCCGGCTTGTGCAAGTCGGCTACATGCGCCGCTTCGACACCGACTACCAGAACGTCTACTTCGCAATGCAGTCCGGCCGCGTCGGTGAACCCGTCTTGATCAGCCAACGCCACCGTAACCCGTTGGCGGTTATCAGCTTTGACGAACGAGAACTCATCGCGAGCTCTGCTTCTCACGACATCGACGTCTTCCGGTGGCTCGCCGGTGACGACATCAAAGAGGTGTCTGCCATCGCGAAGACCAGCCAAGACGGATCCGCAGTGACCGTTGTCCTCACGCTGACCTCGCGGTCGGGTGTTCTCGGCGTGGTGGAAGTTGGCCGCGGACCTGCAATGCAATACGACATCAGCTGCGACGTTGTTGGCAACCGCGGTGCTCTAACTCTGGCCTCTCCGGCCGACCACTCAGCGGCCGGCCGTGTTGCCGCGCAACCGAAGCCGGATGCCTGGATGGAACGCTTCCACGGCGCCTATCGAGCCCAGGACGCCGCGTGGCTACAAGCAGTGGCCGCCAGATCGAGCACCGGAGCGTCGGCCTATGACGGGTATGCCGCCAATGTGGTCATCGATGGGGCGCTGGCCGCACTGGCCGGTGGCCGCCCGCAGTCGGTACGGCAGGAGACCGAAAGCACCGTCGGCGTCATGCCTTGCTGAGCAAGACCCGCACGCCGTCACCGATCTCAGCAGCGCCCGGCCCCGGCTCGCCGAACTCGAAACTGGTGGCCAGGATTTCCCCGGCGACCAGATCGCGATGGGTGGTCGCCCAGTCCGCCCGCGCCGCCGGCACCGACATCACCACGCTGATCCGGTCGGAGACGTCAAGCCCGAGCGACTTGCGCAGCTCCTGCAATTCGCGGATGCGGTCCTTGGCCCACCCCTCGGCTTCGAGTTCGGGCGTCACCGTGGCGTCCAACACCACCAACCCGGCGCCGCCCGGCAACGGCGCGGTGTACTCGGGGTCGGCGGCGACCA
The DNA here is from genome assembly GCA_963760095.1 of uncultured Actinomycetota bacterium. Lineage (GTDB taxonomy): Bacteria > Actinomycetota > Actinomycetes > Mycobacteriales > Mycobacteriaceae > Mycobacterium. Next base: position 228,508 of record CAVXBT010000003.1, read on the forward strand.
GCCGCGAGCTGTACTCGTCCGGTTGCAGCACCGCAGGGCCCGCGGCCAGCGTTCCGTCCGGGTTGACGACGCCCTCACCGGCTTTGACCGCTTTGATCGCCGCCTGCACATCCTTGCCCAGTCGCGGGCCCGCGACCCGGGCGTTGACGGTCAGCTCGAAGCGACCATAGCGGTCGATGTCCCCGGTCAGCTCGACCTTCCTGACGTTGAGCTCGTCGGCGATCAGATCGGTGAACGGCTCCAGGAGTTGCGGATTGTCCACCGCCACCGTCAGTTTCGGCAGCGGCAGTCGCACCCGCAACTTCTTCGCCTTGCGCAGCGACGACGCCACCGAGCACACCTCGCGAACCTGGTCCATCGCAGCGACCAGCTCGGCGTCTGCGGGTAGCAGCTCGGCCGCCGGCCAGTCGGACAAGTGCACTGAGCGCTCGGCGGTGATCCCCCGCCAGATGATCTCGGTGGTTATCGGAAGCAGCGGCGCGGCAAGCCTGGCGGTCACTTCGAGCACCGTGTGCAGGGTGTCGATCGCGTCGGGATCTTCCTCCCAGAATCGCGAACGTGACCGTCGCACATACCAGTTCGTCAGCGCTTCGGTGAACTGGCGCAACTGCTCGCATGCCCCGCTGATGTCGCAGCCATCCAGCTGGGCGGTCAGGTCGTCGCGCAACACCGCCAGCTTGGCGAGGACGTAGCGGTCCAGTACGTGTCGTGAATCGGCACGCCATGTACCGACTTTCGGCGCGTAGAGGGCGAGGAAGCTGTAGGCATTCCAGAACGGCAGTAGCACCTGGCGCACCCCGTCCCGGATTCCCTGTTCGGTCACGATCAAGTTGCCGCCGCGCAGGATCGGCGAGGCCATCAGAAACCAGCGCATGGCATCGGAGCCGTCGCGGTCGAACACCTCGCTGACGTCGGGATAGTTGCGTAGTGACTTGCTCATCTTCTGGCCGTCGCTACCCAGCACGATCCCGTGCGCCACACAGGTTTTGAACGCCGGTCGGTCAAACAGTGCGGTGGCCAGCACGTGCAGGGTGTAAAACCACCCGCGAGTCTGTCCGATGTACTCGACGATGAAGTCGCCGGGGTAATGCGTGTCGAACCAGTCGCGGTTCTCGAACGGATAGTGCACCTGGGCATAGGGCATGGAGCCGGAGTCGAACCACACATCGAAGACGTCCGGGATACGTCGCATCGTCGAACGTCCGGTCGCATCGTCAGGATTGGGCCGGGTGAGCTCGTCGATGTAGGGCCGGTGCAAGTTGTCGGGCCGCACACCGAAATCACGCTCCAGCTCGTCGAGACTGCCGTAAACGTCAATCCGCGGATAAGCCGGGTCATCGGAGGCCCAAACCGGAATAGGGGTGCCCCAATAGCGATTTCGTGAGATCGACCAGTCCCGGGCACCCTGCAGCCATTTACCGAACTGACCGTCTTTGACGTGCTCGGGGTACCAGGTGATCTGCTGATTGAGCTCGACCATGCGGTCCCGGAAGTCGCTGACTTTGATGAACCACGACGAAACCGCTCGGTAGATCAGCGGATTGCGGCATCGCCAGCAGTGCGGATACGGGTGGTCGTATGTCTCCTGGCGAATCAGCAGCGCACCGTTAGCGGCGGCCGGGCCGCTGTGATTCTTCAGATCGCGGATGATCTGCGGGTTGGCGTCGAAGACGTGCAGGCCCTGGTAATCGGGGACGGTGGCGTCGAATCGGCCTTTGGCATCAACGGGCGTCACCGGCACGATGCCGGCTTTGTCGGCGGTCTCCTTGTCGTCCTCGCCGTAGGCCGGCGCTAAGTGCACGATTCCGGTGCCGTCGTCAGTGGTCACGAAGTCGGCGCCGAGCACCTGAAAAGCGTTGGGCGAGTCCATGAAGTACGGGAATGGCGGCCGATACCGGATGCCGATCAAATCGCTGCCGCGGTAGGTGCCCAGCACTTCGGGTTCATCGCCGAATTCTCGTGCGTAGGCGGCGAGCCGGGCCTCAGCCAGCACGACGCGGTGTTCGCCGGCCCGCACCTGCACATAGGTGACGTCGGGGTTGACGGCCACGGCCTGGTTCGACGGCAGCGTCCAGGGCGTCGTCGTCCACACCAGCACGTGGGAGCCGGCTAAATCGCCTTCTGTCACGGCGAATCCGACCGTGAGGGCCGGGTCTTGCCGGCTCTGGTAGACGTCGTCGTCCATCCGCAGCTCGTGATTGGACAGCGGGGTTTCGTCGCGCCAGCAGTACGGCAGCACCCGGTAGCCCTCGTAGGCCAAGCCCTTGTCCCACAGCTGTTTGAACGCCCAGATCACCGATTCCATGTAGGGCAGATCGAGTGTCTTGTAATCGTTGTCGAAGTCGACCCACCGCGCCTGACGGGTTACGTAGGCCCGCCATTCATCGGTGTAGCGCAACACCGATTCGCGGCAGGCGTCGTTGAATGCCGCGATGCCCATCGCGTCGATCTGAGATTTGTCGGTGATGCCCAGCTGCCGCTCGACCTCGAGTTCGGCGGGCAGCCCATGGGTGTCCCACCCGAAGCGACGCTCTACCTTGTAGCCACGCATGGTGCGATAGCGGGGCACGATGTCTTTGACGTAGCCGGTGAGCAGATGCCCGTAGTGCGGCAAGCCATTGGCGAACGGCGGACCGTCGTAGAACACGTATTCGGAGGCGTCGGCGCGCCGGTCGATGCTCGCCCGGAACGTGTCGTCAGCCGCCCAATAGTCCAGGACCTCGAGTTCCAGGGCAGGCAAGTCCGGTGCACCGCCGGCCGGCTTCGGGTAGGCGTTCTCGGTCACTGCGCGTCGTCTCCATAGTGGCCCCAGTGCCGCATAGGCACCATATGCCGGTGTCAGGCCCGGGGACGACGTTGCGCTGGTACGCAAGCGCCGCGGTACCACCCCGCTTGCCACGCCGGGGCGTGGCCGCTCGTCGGTGGGCTGTGACGGGCCTACCCGTTCGGTTCTACTGGGCCGGCGACAATGCAGATACCGGCTGTTCTTCCGAAGGCTCCCCGGTGATGGCCGGATCGATGCCGTTTCACCGATTCTACGGTTCGCTGCAAATCGAGCCCCGGCCACGCGGATCGTGTGTCAACTCAGCACAGCTTTTCTAGACTGCGACTGTGGCATTCGACCCAGCGTTTGCGCGCGACGTGGTGCTGCCGTTGGCGCAGGCGGCCTACACCGTGATGGATGGCAGCCCCGCGACCCTGCCCCCCGGGTACAGCCAGACCGACGTGATACAGGCTGACCCCGTCGCGCTCACCGCGATGGTCGCGCCGCATCCCGCGGTTACCGCGATGACGAAGAACACCGACATCTTCGGGTTGATGGGCCGTAACCCGACCAGCCGCACCGCGTTTGTGTCATTTCGCGGCACCTCCGACGTCGGCGAATGGATCGCCGACCTCGACGCCGTACCCGGCGACTACCGCCCTATCGACGGGTTCGGGCAGGTGCACGCCGGCTTTCAGGACGTCTACGAACTGGTCCGCACCAACATCGCCACAAACTTGGCCACCGCGACGGCCGGCTGCGATCAGATCCTGATCACCGGCCACAGCCTCGGTGCGGCGCTGGCCGTTCTCGCGGCACCCGACGTCTTCCGGAACATGCCGCCGAACACGACCGAGCCACGGCTGATCACCTTCGCCGGGCCCCGAGCCGGACTGAGCGACTTCGCCGGCAAGTTCAACGCCGACATCGAAAGTTGTTTTCGCGTCGTGAACTTCCTCGACATCGTGCCGTACTTGCCGCCCGCGCCGTATGTGCACGTCGGTGCACAAATCTCTGTCGACAGCGGCGGGCAGGTGCAGATCGCCTGGCGGCACAGCCTTGCCGCCTACCAAAACGGGCTGACCGCTTACATCGCGGCTCAGCAGTAACTGAGCGCTCCCGGCATCCGAAGTGCGATAACACCTGGATGCCGGGAGCGGCCCAACACGGGTCTGGCGCTGGTCAGGCGCCAACCTCCAGCACACCAGCGCGCCACAGCGCGGCGTAGAGCTGACGCAACGGAATGGACAGCAGCCGAGCGGCTCCCATCACCAACGGGTCGTCGCCCATCAGCCGGGGGTCGGGCCGCTTGGAGGTCTTCGGCGTCGGCACTGCCGTCGGCGCGGGCACCGGTACCGCCTTGAGCCGGGGTGCGGGCATCGGCACTACTACTTCGTCGTACAGAACAGCGGTCATGGTCGCCTCCTAAGCAGAAAGTCGAACGGGCACAACGGGATTCGATGTCCGTCCGAAACGGCGTCGAGCAGGTCTGCTACAGACCGCTCGTCCGATGAGGCGACGTGCTACGTAAGCCGAAGGAGGCTCAGATGAAAGCGACTCGCCGCAGGCCGGATCGGGACGAAACGGAGCCCGGATATCGATCCGGACTATCACTGGAACTCATGTGTCCCTCACCTCCTCGCGGTCGCGACACGTGCGGCTTACCGCACAATTCCACGCAAGCAGGAATACAGAACCCGAAAAAATCGGGAAACCGCACCCCACTCGATAGAGTTTCGGCACTACACGCCGTATCCGGAAATTCCGGAAGCCACTTGGGCTCAACCCTTAAGCCGGGAGGAGCTGTCCTGACCCTGGGCGTCTCTCGACGTTCGGGGTCAGTGGCCTGTGTCCGTGTAGACGCCTCACCTAACGAGGTGCTTACTCCAACGATGATGCACGAACATTCCACTCAGGTCAATTCGCCACGCCCATGAGATTCTTCACAGGCGCGGAGCTCGCTGACCAGCCGTTATGAGTTCGTGCCCCGGCCGGCTCTAGTCCGGTCGCAACCCCTTGATGAGCAGCGAGACGATGAAGTCGGCGGCCTCGGCTGCGGTGACGCCGTCGTCTGTGGTCAGCCGCCGCTGCGCGACTTGACCGATCAGCACCATCAAGGTGAAGGCCACCAACCGCGGCGGAGCAGCCACCACGTCACCGCGCTTCTGGGCAGCGACGATCAGGGTTTCGATGTCGTCGATGAACCGTTCGTAAATACCGCCGAGGCGCTTGTCGAACCGTTTGTCCAGCTGGTAGGCGTCGCGGAACAACAGCTTGGTGGTGGCCCTGTCGACCTCGAAGAACTCGAACGTCGCCCGCAGGGTGGCGCGAAACGGCGCCTCGGCGTATCCGAATTGTGCGCCGCTCTGGGCCAGCGCGACCGCAACGTGGGTCCGCAGGGCATACTCCTCGGCAGCGATCAACGCGTGGAACAAAGCGTCCTTCGAGTCGAAATATTGGTAGACAGCATCGAAGGGCAACTGCGCTTCTTTCGCAACGTCGGCGATTGTCGTAGCTTGAAAACCGCTGCGCGCGAATACTTTCTTTGCCGCCGCCATAATCTGGTCGCGCCGAGGCAACTTCTCTTGTGCGCTCACCGCGGGGCGCCCACCATCTGTCACGGCTCGAGCGCCTAATCGAGATCGTCTGCAACAGTGGTGAGTTCGGCCGCTTTCGCGGCGCGCGGCCGCAACCCGTTGCCGATGAACTCGATGACGAAATCGGCGACATCGGCGGCGGTGACGCCGTCGTCGGTGATCAGCCGCCGGTGCGCCAGCTGACCGATTAGCGCCGCCACGGTGTAGGCCACCATCCGCGGCGGGGCGCTGATAACTTTGCCACGCTGCTGGGCAACAGCCATGTACTGGTCGATGTCGTCGATGAACTGCTCGTAGATGTTGTTGAGGTGCGTCTCGAACTGTGCGCCCAGCGCGTAAGCGTCGCGCAGCAACAGCTTGGCGGTCGCCTTGTCTTTTTCGAAATACTCAAAGGTCGCCTGCACAGCGGCACGCAGTGGCGCCCAGCTCCTATCGGATCGCTCGCCGGTAGCAGCCAGCGCCACCGCGACGTGGGTGCGTAGCGCATATCCCTCGGCGGACATCAGCGCGTGGAACAAGTCGTCCTTCGAGTCGAAATACTGGTAAACCGAGCCGTACGCCAGATCTGCTTCTTTGGCAATGTCGGCGATCGTCGTTGTGTGAAATCCGCTGCGCGCGAATACTTTTTTCGCTGCAGCCATGATCTCGTCACGCCGCTGCAACTTGGCGTCGTCGCTGACCGCCGGGCGCCTGCGCGTCCGGACTTCATCACTCACCGGTCCACCAGCTCGTCGAGACGCCCGACCGTATCGATGAACTCGGAAACCATCTCCAGCACCACCGATGCGGTCGGCTGCACCTTGTTCATCGAACCCACAACCTGGCCGACGAAGTAGGTGGCCAGCTCGCGGGCCTTGGCGTCGGGCTGGGCGGCGGCCCGGTTAATGCGGACTTGCGGGTCGCCGATTAGTGCGCTCTGCAATGGCATGCCGAGCGGGTCGGGGCTGTCGGGCCGCTCCCACTCGTCGGTCCAGGCCGTGCGCAGCATGCGCGCGGGCTTGCCGGTCAACGACCGCGATCGCACGGTGTCCGAGGAGGTGGCGGCCAAGAACTTGTCCTTGACGACGGGCATCGTCTCGGCCTCCTCCGTGGTCAGCCAGACCGAGCCGCACCACACGCCTTCGGCGCCCAGGGCCAGCGCCGCGGCGATCTGCCTGCCCCGGGCGATCCCGCCCGCGGCCAGTACCGGCACCGGGGCCACCGCGTCGACGACCTCAGGGACCAGCACCATCGTCGAGACCTGACCGGTGTGCCCACCGGCCTCGGTGCCCTGGGCGACGATCAGGTCCACACCGGCCGCCGCGTGCCGCCGGGCGTGCTGCGTGGTTCCGGCCAGCGCAGCCACCAGCACGTCGTTGTCGCGAGCCCGGGTGACCAGGTCCGGCGGCGGCGACCCCAGCGCGCTGGCAATCAGCCGGATGCGGTGGGCGAATGCGACGTCGAGCAGCGGTTCGTAGCCCTTGGGCGAGATATTCAGGTCACCGGGCGGCCGCCGGTCTTCGTCTGCGGGCACCGGGATGCCATAACGGACGAGCAGGTCGTCGACGAACGCGCGGTGCTCCTCGGGCAGCAGTTCGCGGGCCTGCTTGGTGTCGATTCCGCCCTGCTCGGCGCCGACATATTTGGGCGGCAACAGTAGGTCGACACCGAACGGTTTTCCCCCGGTCTGTTGCTCGATCCAGGTCAGCTCGGTCTCCAACCGCTGGGGGCTGTGCGCAACGGCCCCGAGAACGCCCAGCCCGCCCGCGTTGGTCACCGCAGCCACCACATCCCGGCAATGGCTGAACGCGCAGATCGGGAATTCCACGCCGAGCATATCGGCGACCCGTGTTCGCATTTGACGAAATTTATGAGTTCGTGATTGACGTGTCAATCGGACACGGCGCGACGGCTTCCCAGCGCGGCTCGACCGTCTATCGGTTCGGTATTTGACCGTCCGGCGGCCAGCTCGCCACACCGTCCTCCAACGGCACCTGCAAACTGTGCAGGATCGACGCGATCATCCGCCACGCGCTGATCGCAGTGACGAGTTCGACAAGCGTTACCGGGTCAGCTCCGAACTCATGTCGACAGGCCGCCCAGCTCTCCGCGCTCACCGCGCCGTCGCGCACCACATCGTCGGTGGCCGCAAGTACCGCGCGCTCCGCCGAACCGAATCCGTTGTAGGACTGCCAATCCCGTACACCGAGCAAGTCATCGGCGCTCACCCCGAGTCCCTGTGCGACGCGCCAGTGCTGGGTCCACTCGTAATCGGAGGCGGTGAGCCAGCCGATACGCATGATCGCCAACTCGCGTAGCCGCGAATCCAGCGTTCCGTGCCACAGCATGAGGGCCAGCAGGTCGTTGAGTGCGCTGGCCAGCTTGGGATGGTTCAGCAGCACCTGGAAGATGGCGAGCTCGGCCATGTAGTCGGGCACACCGGCTTCGTCGGCGGCGGCCTTGGCCTGATCCTCCGGTAAACGGGGAACGCGGGGTTCGGTCATCGTGTGAACACTTCGTGAACTGGCGGCACGTCGTCGCGCTCGCCGGCCATGGTGGCGAGCAGGTCTTCTGCATCGTCGAGGCCCACGCAGCGCCGCGCCAGGCTCGCGAACGGGCAACGGCCGGACGCAAGCGGATGCAACGCCGCCCGGTAAGCGGTGACGTCGACGACGACATCGGCCAGCGCGCCGGCTGCCTTCGTCAGCTCGACGACCGGATCGTCGGCGCTCACGTCGACGGCAAGGTCAGCGCCGAACCTCGACGCCAGCGCCAACCGGTCGGCATCGCGAGCGCCCAAGCCGGTCACCATCACGAACCCGGCGCCGGCCTCGTTAGCCGCGCGGCGCACAGCCCGCCACCCGCACCAGCGCATCGTCGTCGCCGAGGTTCGGGAGCGGAAGCTCCCGGCCGGCCAGGCTGCGCGGCGCTTCCAGCACCAACGCCTGCGCCACCGCGCCGTCCGCCATATCGGCACACTAAAGAGCTTTTGACTGACGAGTCAATCGAGAGACCCGGCCTGACGGCACAGATGCTTCCGGTCTCACCGCTCAACCCTCGCTGTTACGCGAGGTCGGGTGCGGCGCGCAAGGTGCTGTGCTGAGGAATCGACCGGACACCGCTTCTTCTCGAGCGCCGACGCGGCGCTCAGGGCCGGTCCCGGCGACGGCAGAGGTGAGCATACTGACCGGCATCATCCATCGTTGTTCCTGCAGGGTGTGGCCCGGGCGCGTCACTAGCTTGCCGCCACCGACGCGCGCGAGGCCAGCTCTACTCGCCGAAGCCGTTGAGCGTCTGTCATTTGGTCACTTTTGATTTGCGTCGGCGTCGCCTTGACCGGGCACGTGAATTACCGGAGCACCCATCACACCCGTCCCCTTATTGGGAATGATTGTCATTAAGTTCTCGATCACGCCGAGCGCTTGTGGCGCTGAGGCGGCCTGACGCAGGCCTATAGGGCATATCAGGCCTCACTATGTGAGCCCGACGACGCGTATCTGTTGGATGTGGTTTGCAGATGCGACCATTGGACCCTTGCGAGCGCCATGAACGCGTAGTTATGCCGCTGTCGCTCCACGTCTTTCGCTGAATCGCCCAAGTCCGGCCGGGCACGGCGACGTCGACATCGCAGCAGCGTCAGAGCCGCGTTGCCTGGTAGCCCGCCGGCCATACACGACCGGAAGCACCATCAACGCAGAAAGAAGCCGAAAATCCAATCCGCTGGTATGGCACTTCCAATAACCCAGACGTGAATAAGGCAGACGCGCCTCGAAAGGACAACAGATATAAAACTATAGTAAGACCACAATAGAAATATAGTAAGACCACAATAGAAGTTGGCTAATCGGTAAGGCAATGTTAACGTTAGTTTAAATAATTAGCTCTTGATCACATGAGACACCCCAGTAACATCACGATCAGGTAACGATCCCATCACAAGGGTCTGGAATTTTTGGAAATTTTCCGCGTGTCGAATACCGTCCTCCTGTCATGTAGCACGTTGACGTGCACGAAACCCTCGACTGCGAACACTAGCGGACCACTAGCAAAATTACGTTGACCAAAACAACCGCTGAGCCCATGCGGGTCCGACACCTTGATCCACGCTCCGGCTACGCTGTAAGACTCCCTGTGCTGTTGCTGTGAGGAGGGGAATTGGCTACCGTCCAAGCGAATGACGACCGCGCGCAGGACTCAGATTCGAGCCATCTTTTGCTCACTATGAACAAAACTTCCAGTAGCGGCCGTGCCACGCCACCACAGCCAGATCCGATCATTGGATGCACCACCGCCGATACCCGTCACACGCAGACGGTCACCACCCTTTTTGGCGTCGACTCGCACGTCTGTTGATCCACGGGGGCTCTGCAGACATCATCATCATTCCAGGTTCGCGGATCACCCGTGGCTATCCGGTGAACCGCAACCTGCTGAGGAACTTGGAGACAAATGGTCAGAGTAGGGAAGCTGGAGGCGGCAACCGTCCAGGATTGGGTGCCGGAACCCGGCAAACTCGTATCTTGGCAACCGTCCCCTGCGACGCTCACGAAGGCCAGCCAGGCACCGATCAGCACGGTGCCGCCCAGCTACATGCAAGCCCAACACCTACGCAACTATCGCGCATACGCCGCTCAGGATCAGGAAATGTCACGGTTGGTCATTTCCGCCTGGGACATACCCGGTCGGTGCGATACCCGTGCCATGACGCACGTCATCAATACCCACCTGCGTCGCCACGACAGCTACCGCAGCTGGTTCGAGCCGACTGATGGCGAGCACTTCGTGCGGCGGACCATCGAAAAGCCGAGAGATATTCAGTTTGTCGCGACTGAGCACGGGTTGACGACGCTAGCAGAATGGCGAAGCCATCTACTGGCTACGCCCAGTCCGCTCGTATGGGATTGCTTCCGCTTCTCAATCATTCAGCGTGCAGACCACTTCACATTCTGCGCGACTATCGATCACCTCCATTGCGACGCCATGGTCCTCGGCATGGCATTCGCAGAGATCCATATGATGTACACGGCGCTGGTCAGAGGCGGTGCGCCACTTCGGCTACCAGACCCGGGCAGCTATGACGATTACTGCGTCCGGCAGCGCCAATACACATCCGAGCTCACCTTAAACTCCGCAGAGGTGCGCAAATGGGTCGACTTCTTCGAGAAAAATGACGGAGCCCTTCCCGGCCACCCGGTGCCGCTCGGTGACACGTCGGTGCCCTGCACCCTCACTGGCGAACGCCTGTTGGACGAGCGACAGACAGCCGCGTTCGAAGCCGCTTGCACATCCGCGGGGGTCCGGTTCTGCGGCGGCGTGTTCGCGGCGACTGCTCTGGTGGAACACGAACTGACCGGAACCGATACGTATCACGCGATTATCCCCGTCGATATCCGGCGCACTCCAGAGGACTTCATAACGTGTGGTTGGTTCACCGGCTTTGTTCCGATCACTGTCCCCGTGACCGGATCGTCGTTCGGTGACATCGCCAGGGCCGCACAAACGTCGTTTGATTCGGGTAGAGACCTGGCGCAGGTGCCGCTGGATACCGTATTGGAATTGGCGCCATGGCTGCGAGAGGGTGATTGGGGAGCTCCCTTGGTGTTCTACCTCGATGCCGGCATTCCCCCACTTTCTGCTCTGGTCAACGCTCAACTGGATGGGTTAGGTGCCGGCCTCTACCACGACGGCGGGCTTCTGCGGCAATTCAATATACGTGTGAATCGGCTTGAGAACGAAACCCAGTTGACACTGTTGTTCCCGAACAACCCGATCGCCCACGAATCAGTTGCCCGCTATGTAGCGGTATTCAAATCGATAATGGTTCGCATCGCTGAGGGCCGCGAGGTGATGCCGGCTCCGCGCCGCAACGGTCGACTGCACCTTGCGCATAGTCGCCACACCGTGCGAGGCCTGCAGCGGCGCGCCCGTTGAGTAGCTAGCGCACCGGATAAGCGGGGAACACGCGAAGGCGACGCACCAGACATGCTGAACTTGCAACGAGCTCGGCGCGGCCTCCGTGTAGTCGCCGACCACACCGGTGACCTCGGCACGCTATGAACCACCACGGAGTCTGCACTCTGCGATTTCATCGGAAAGCCGATGATAGACTCAGACCAGTAAAGGCTTCATTCTCGTCAGACGGCTCGCGTACGGGCCTATACCGACGTGCTCGCTGGCCAAGCGTGCGATCGGCTTATTCGACGATGCCAGTCAGCTGCAACTCCGCGAGCGCCTGACCCACCGAGCGGCGAAGGCTCTCTTTGGTGTTCATTCCGCCTGCGGTCCAGGCACCAACCGTGACGAAGATCTGTCCGTGCGCGCGACCCGATCCCAGGATACAGGCAGCCGCCCATGCGGTCGAGCATGTGGGTGGTGATCTGGGGCTCGAGCAGGCGAAACGCGATGTAGTCGGCGTCGGTGCCGTCCGGGCGGTTCACCGCTGGATCCAATTCGCCGAGGTTAGAACAGCCGATCGGGCTGCCGACCTTGGTGATCATCTTCTCCAGCAGGCGGGCGAGCGCCTTGGGGGTGAACGGCACCAACGGAAGTGGCGCCAGCAGGTCTTTCGGCGATTCCGACAGTGCGGTCAGGGTGCGCTTCATATCGGCGCGCAAGTCGACCAGCGAGTCGGTGACTTTGGACGGATCGGCGGTCACGATCGCAGCAGTGAGCGCATTGGCGCGGGTGTCACCGTCGGTGCGCTCGTTCACCGGGCATGTCAACTTCACCCGCCCGTCATCGTCCACCCGGCCCAGGATCTGCCCGAGCCTGGCCGCCAACCCGGCGAATAGCGAATTACTAGTGCCACCAAGGCTTCTGCTGCGCTCGTCCCAATGATCGAGGTCGAAGTATGCAGCTACCGTGGGCGCGACCACCGATCGTTCCTTGCCCGGTGTCAGCTCCCCGGCTGACGGCTTCATCGATGTGGCGAGGCCGTCACTTTCGGCGCGGGCGACACGCGCTGCGGCCATCACCGCTTTTGCCACGCCCGGGAGTGCGCGCACGGTCTGCTTGCCGTCTTCGATCACTGCTTGTCTACGCGTACGCGATCCCGGCAGCGGATAGTGCAAGTTGCGCCTAATCCCGTTGGCCGCATCGGCAATCGATAGGCTCAGGCCGAGCGCGTCGGCCACCGAATGTGACGCCACCAGTGCCACCGCGGCACCACCATTGGTCAACGGTTGGACCCCCAGCCGCCACGCGGGCCCGGTCTCGGGATCGATCGGCAGGCAGATGCGTTCGTCGGCCCAGGTCCACACGTCGCTGCGGGCGCGATCCTGCGCTGCGATCTCGAGCTCGGCGGGACGGGGCTCGGACACCCAACGGTGCCGGCCGAACGGGAGCGGCGAGCACTCGATGAGCCGGCCCAGCAGGCCGTGCCCCAGGTTGCAGTGGAATCTGCGTAGCCCGTCGATGTCGACGGGGCGGTCATAGATCCAGGTAACCTGAATCAGCGGCGCGCGGCCGAGTGCCTGCAGGCCAAGGAACGAGCCCTGATCCATATAGGCGAGCGTGTTGTCCACCCGCGTGATTGTATCGGCCGCACCCGAAAGCCCGATGTCGTAAGTGGGTGCGCTGGTAGGGCAATCTTGGCCCGCCGTTCGCCCGCGTGATACCCACCTTGCTTCAGGCTTGCGCATGGCATACAAGTGGAGATGGCCGGTCACGGCCGCAACGGCGTTACTCACGGTGGCGGTCTGCTCGTCGGCATCCCAAGTCGGCGCGGCTAACCACGAGTTCTTCGCCACCAACCTGAAACGCTGGTTCCGCGAGCTGACCGACAAGGCGTTGCGGCGCGGGGCATTTCATTCCGTTCCCGACCTGATCGCCTCGATCCAGGAATACATCGACTCACACAACGACGCCCCACGTCCTTACATGTGGGCAGCGACCGCCCAATCCATCCTCGCCAAAGTCGCCCGGGGACGCATCGCCCTCGAAAAAGTTTACGAAGCTAGGAGTTATTGATTGATATGTCAATCGATTGACGGCGCCCTCGTGTCGTTTGACCGATGGGTCGACATGGCTCGGCGCCGGCGTGATTTCGCACGAGCACCAGCATGTTTTTGCACGACCGCATGATTCTCGACATGTGTCGAGTCAACCGGCTACCCTGCTGATCACTTGACGATTTCAGGTTGACTTCGTCGATGTGGGGGTTGGTGGGTCCGTGTGCGATGTCGCGTTATTCCGCGGGTCGCAGAAGTCGCTGCGCGGGAGAGCAGTCCAAGCATCCAGACATACATCGAGGCAGGTTACTTCCCAGCCGGGACCGACGACGCACGACCAGGAGACGAACGACAATGAAATTTGTTTTGGCAGTCCATGGGACTCGCGGCGATGTCGAGCCCTGCGCCGCGGTCGGTCGTGGAGCTGTTGCGCCGAGGGCACGAAGTGCGCATGGCGGCCCCACCCAACATGGTTGGCTTCGTCGAGTCGGTCGGCCTTGACGCGGTCGCCTACGGCCCGGACTCGCTGACGCAGCTGGAGGAGGAATGATTTTTCCCGCAATTTGTGGAAGATCCGCAATCCGATCAGCTTGGTGCGCGAAGGCATGGAGTATATGACGCGGGGCTGGGCGGAGATGAGCAGCGACGCTGACGTCACTGGCAGACGGGGCCGACCTGCTAGTGACGGGCCAGACCTACCAGGGCGTCGCCGCCAACGTCGCGGAGTACTACGACATTCCGTTGGCCGCGATCCACTACTTCCCGCACCGGGTCAACGGCCAGCTCGATTCTCCGATTTTTTGCCGTCGCCGTTGATCCGCTCCACGATGACGATGGGCGACTGGTGGCTGTATTGGCGCATAACGAAGAAAGCCGAAGACGCGCAACGCCGTGAACTAGGTCTGCCCAGGGCAACAGCCTCCTCGGTGCGACGGATCGCGGAGAAAGCGGATGGCTGGAGATCCAGGCTTACGACGAGCTCTACTTTCCGGGGCTGGCAGCCGAATGGAATGGCCGACGCCCCTTTGTCGGCGCGCTGACGCTGGAGTTACCGACGGACACCGACGACGAGGTTATGTCGTGGATTGCCGCCGGAACACCGCCGATCTACTTCGGCTTTGGCAGCATGCGCGATCGAATCTCCCGCCGACACAGTCGGAATGATCAGCGAGGCCTGCGCTCAGTTAGGCGAGCGAGCCTTGATTTGCGCTGGGGTGAGCGAATTCAACAACATGCCACATTACGACCACGTCAAGGTTGTCGGCGCGGTGAACCACGCGGCCATCTTTCCCGCCTGCCGCGCGGTCGTGCACCACGGGGGCCGGGCACCACGGCCGCAGGCATGCGAGCCGGCATCCCCACGTTGGTCCTCCCGATCGGGGCCGAACAGCCGATCTGGGCAGCTTCAGTTAAACGGCTCAAGGTCGGCTTGGCCCGGCGCTTCTCGCGCATTACCCGGAAATCGCTGGTCGCAGAGCTCCGCACCATCCTCGCGCCGCAGTACGTCGGCCGAGCCCGCGAAATAGCCACCCGGATGACCACACCCAAGGACAGCGTTACCAGCGCCGCCGATCTCCTGGAAGAAGCCGCCCGCAAGGGCGCCTGAGATGATCGCGTTGAGAGCGCGGTTGTGGGGGGTGACGGGCTAGTCGATCACGCCGGTCAGGCCAAACTCTGCCAGTGTGTCCGCCGCCAGCTCACGCAGATGACGCTTCGAGTTCTCTGCGCCGGGCTGATAGGCGATGATGCTGATGGACATCTTGCCGCAGATGCGTCCACCTACCAGGGTGAGTAGGCCGCGCCTTTCCTCCAGGGCCTGTCGCGTTATGTGTCGATCTACCCCTCGTAGCATGACGTACTCGGCTTCAGTGCCGTCAACGCTGCCTATGGCGGAGTCGAGGTCGCCGAGATTCGAACAGGACACGGGGAGGTCGGCGGCGAAGCCGAAGATCACATCGCCGCCTCGTCTCACTGCCCGCTTCGGTATGAACGGGATCAGCGGAAGGAGCTGCAACGGCTGATCGGGCACCTCCCGCGCCGACTTCAGTCCGTGCCGGATGGTGACCTGGGCGGCGGACAAATCTGTGGTTACCTGCGTTGGGTCGACGCTGATGTTCGCAAGTGCTGCCGCGTTCTGACGCGAATCGTCCTCGGCCCGGTCGCTGGTAGGGATGAGCAGGGTGACGGTGCCGTCGGCCCGACGGCGCTCCATGCGTTCGCCGAGTTTTGCGGCGAACCCGGCGACCAGCGAGTGACCGTTTCCGCCAAGGGCTTTCGCGCGGGCATCCCAATCGTGGAGATCGACATAGATCGCGATAGCCGGCACGACAACATTGCAATCGGCGCCGTCTGCAACAATCGAGGTGGGTCGCGATGCCTTCGATCGGACAAAATCATGCCGGTGACGAAATGCCATTTTTGCCGCCGCGCGAAGCGCCCGGCCAACCTCGGGCGCGCCCTTCAGGGTCTCACGGGCATCGGCAGCTATCGCGCGCCGTCGAGTACGCGAACGTGCGGGCGGGTAGCCAAAATCGACGCTGTTGCCCTTGACCATCTCGCCGATCACCGACAGAGTCCCCAGGCCGTCAGCCAGACAGTGCGAAATCACTATGCTGACCGCAGTCGAACCGTCGGTCAATGGAAGGACTCCCATATGCCAACCGGGCCCCAATTCCGGATCGATAGGCAGTTGTACGCGTTCATCCGCCCAGTCGGTGAGCTCAGCGCGTGGACGGGCACACTCAGCGATATCGACCACCGACCGCTCCTTGGATAAGGCCCACCGATGCCGCCCGAATGGTAGCGGCGAACGTTCGATCCGCAGCCGTCCCAGCGGCTCTTGAATGAACCTTTGGTGAAAACGCCTCAGCCCATCGAAGTCGACGGGGTGCTCGTAAATCCACACTATCTGCATGGCCGGCTCTTCACCGGAGGCACGTAGCCACAGAAACATGGCTTGATCAATGAATGAGAGCCGATTGTCCGGCCGTGCTAGCGCACTTTCAGTCATTCGGTTCGACCCCTTCTTAGGCGACCGTGATCAGGCCCGGTCGTCCCGGGTCTGATGCAGTGATGGCGATCCCCGCTTGATACCTGCTGCGTGGTAGGTGTCCATGATCAGGCCGCTGAGGCGGCCTCGACGGCGGCTAGCGCACGGATTCACGTTGCGGGATGGAGCGACCCCCACCTCTGCTTTCTCGATCCTGGTTCGCTCCCTCGACCCCGCTTCGCGCATCCAACCACGACTTGTCTTGTGGATCGGCAGTTTACTGGCTCCGCTCCTTGGTTGTCGCAAAACGACTCATCCGAAGAAGTAGGAACTTCGCTGGCCAGAGCGCCGCAGTTCCGATCGGCAACCGTCCGTGCTCACACCGCCCGACGGTGCGCGGAGCTCACCTTGGCCGAGACCACCGCAACCGATGTCGACGGCAACGTCGTCGCCACGCCGTGCCAGACCTACCGCATCGCCTGAGCCCTCGAATGTGTTCGTGTGTCACACATTTCGCGGGCGGATCACACGATGGGTGCAACCGCGGGTTCGGACGGACGCCGCATCAATCCTTGACGAAGAGGTGGATGCGGTAGGTGGTTGTCCCGTCTTGTAGGCCCTGGTAGTGCCTCCCGCCAGGCACGGGGAGGCCTTCGCGGAGTGTGCTCCGCATAAATGACGGCGCATGGCGATCAACGACGTCCAGCCAGTGCTCCGAATGTTTCTCCATCCCGAGCATGACCTCAGCATTGATGTCCCGCTGCGAAAGCTTCCGCAGCGGGGCGTTGGCGAGCGTGGCCTCCCAGACGGCAACACCGGCGGGAGGTTGGCAGTGCTGAGTTCGGCCATGTAGTCGGGCACGGCCGCTTCGTCGGCGGCGGCCTTGGCCTCGTCGACCGGCAGTCTGGGCACGCGAGATGTTGTCATCGTGTGAGCATTCCGTGTACTGGAGAGACACCGATGCGTTCACCGGCCATGGTAGCCAGCGACTTCTCGGCATCTTCGCGCCGTACGCAGCGGCGGGGCAGGCTTTCGAACGGGTATCGACCGGATATCAGAGCCACTGATCGCCCCGCCTTCCCGCGATACGGCGCTCAGCTGCAGTGGCAACGTACCTGATCGCGTCTTCCCTTGTTCAGGCAACTTGTCGTGCCCCGAAGCCCCATTGTCCCCACATCACCACGCCGGCGACATATTGGCTCAACGAGTCGTTGACCGGATGAGTCTGTCCCCGACGGTGCCCTGGCCGGCCGCTCGCGCCCAGCCGGCGGAGCCTGCGCGCGTACCGGGAGCAGTGATTTTTGCACGTCGCATGTAAATTCTTGGCACGTTCGCACGATTTTTTGACGGGCCAGAAATGAACCCACTAGTGTGTTGATCACTTGCTGAATCAAGGATCGGCTTGGACGCTGGGGGGATTACGTCAACGTGCGAAGCTCCAGGATTCCCAGTCTGAACACCACCGGGAAGAGGTGGCCAGGTGTGGGTAAGACACGCGCCACTCCTGTTGCTGTCGGCGGCATTTCGTGGCAGCGCCCCGGCGGCGTCGACTTCCGTGGCGTGTGCGAGGCGTCGTTGCGCTGCGACGATCGGGTGACCGACCTCAACGGGTGTGACGGCTGATGAGCGGTTCTGAGGCAGCCCGTCCTGGGGGCATTTTCGACCGACTGGCCAACTTCGTCGTGCGATGGCCCTTGCTGGTCATCGCGTTCTGGATCGCGCTGGCGGCGCTTCCCGCTCTGTCATTCCCACCCCTGATGGAGATGGCCGCAAAGAGTCATGCCGCCGCCCTGCCGGACGATGCCCCCACGATGGCCACCGCCAAAGATATGGGTAAGTCCTTTCACGAGACAGGCGAAAGCTCTCAGGTGATGGTCGTCTTGACCGACGAGAACGGGCTCGGACCCGCCGATTTGGTCACGTACACCAAACTGGTCGACAAGCTCCACCAGGAGCCGCAGGACAAAATGTCGATGCAGGACTTCATCACCACACCGGCCCTGCACGAGATCCTGGCCAGCAAGGACAACAAGGCCTGGAATCTACCGGTCAGCTTCCCTGCCGAGGTAACTGATCCCCTAACTCAGGCGGGGTACCGACGAGTTCAGGAAATCGTCAAACAGACCCTCGCGGGATCGACGCTGACAGCCCACTATGCCGGACCGGTAGCCAGCATCGCCGACCTCAACAACATCGGTCAGGAAGACGGGCATCTGGTCGAGATCGCCACTGCGGTCAGTGTCCTGGTCATCCTGATGATCGTCTACCGAAACCTCATAGCCATGTTGGTGCCGTTGGCCACAATTGGTTTATCCGTGGTGACCGCACAGGGTGTGGTGTCCGGGCTAGCAGAATTGGGCCTGGAGGTGCAACCGACGACCGTTGTCTTCATGAGCGCAGTAACGATCGGAGCGGGAACGGATTACGCCGTCTTTCTGATCAGCCGCTATCACGACTATGTGCGGAAGGGCGTGAATTCGGATCAAGCGGTCAAGAACGCATTGATGTCCATCGGCAAAGTAATCGCCGCGTCAGCCGCCACTGTGGCAATCACCTTTCTCGTGATGGTCTTCGCCCAATTGAGTGTCTTTTCATCGGTCGGTCCGGCGGTTTCAGTCTCGATCGTTGTCGGTTTCTTCGCGGCGGTGACCCTGCTTCCCGCCATCCTCGTGCTCATTGGTCGACGTGGCTGGATTAAACCGCGAAAGGACCTGACCCGTCGTCTCTGGCGGGTCACGGGAACACGCATTGTGCGCCGGCCCTGGATCCATCTGGTCGCGAGTCTGATCGTGCTCGTCATTCTCGCCGGTTGCACGACGCTGGTGCGCTTCAACTACGACGACATGAGGGCACTGCCGCCTGACGCCGCGAGCGTTGCCGGATACAACGCGCTGGATCGCCATTATCCGCAGAACCTCATGACTCCAATGGTGCTCTTCATAAAGTCACAACACGATTTGCGGACGCCGGCCGCCCTTGCCGACCTCGAGCAGATGGCCAGCCGGGTAAGTCAGCTGCCCGATATCACGGCGATACGCGGATTGACGAGACCCAACGGAGAACCACTGCAACAGACCAAGGTGTCGTATCAGGCGGGCGAAGTCGGCAGCAAACTCAACCAAGCCTCCAGCGCGATCCACGACCACGCAGGCGACCTAGACAAGCTGGTCGACGGTTCGAACAAGTTGGCCGACGCCCTCGCTCAGGTGCGGGACCAAGTCACTGGGGCCGTCAGCAGCGCCGGGACGCTGGTCACCGTGCTGACGACCATGAAGCAACTGATCGGCGGCGATAAGACGCTCAACGCCCTTACCGAAACGGCCCAGCTCGCCGGCCGCATGCGGACACTCGGCGATGATCTCAGCTCGAACATGGTGGATGTTGCCAATACAGTCGCCTGGGCCAGCCCCATGGTGACGGCCCTTGACGCCAGCCCAGTCTGCAACGCCGACCCCGCCTGCGTGAGCTCGCGCGCCCAGCTGCGGGCGCTGGTCCAAGCGAAGACCAGCGGAACCCTAGGCAGCATCACTGCTCTTGCTCACGACCTACAGCAAACCCAAGAAATGCAGACCGTCGGCCAGACAGTCGACAAACTGGAGCAAAACCTCAACCAGGCCGTCAGCACCTTACAGTCCATTGGCGGATTACAGACGCGAATAAACCAAACGCGAGAAGGCGCAAATGCACTCGCCCAAGGTAGTCACGCAATTTCCCAAGGCGTCCAAGAACTGGTCAACCAGACCAAGAAGATGGGGGCAGGTCTCAACGAGGCGTCGTCATTCCTGTTGACCATGAAGCACGACGCCGAGAAACCGTCGATGGCCGGCTTCAATATTCCTGCGCAGGTGCTGGGCGCAGACGAGTTCAAGAAAGCCGCCGTGATTTTTATGTCGCCTGACGGGCACGCGGCACGTTATCTCATCCAAAGCGCACTCAAACCGTTCACCACCGCCGCCATGGATCAGGTCACCCCGATTCTCAATTCTGCGCGGTCTGCCCAACCGAATAGCGAGCTGTCGGACGCCTCCATATCGCTGGCGGGAATTCCCGGTGGGCTTCGGGACACGAAGGATTACTACAATAACGACATCGTATCGATCGTGTTGGCGACCATCATCATTGTGTTTCTCATTCTGGTAATTCTGCTGCGAGCGATTGTTGCGCCGCTATATCTAATTGGTTCGGTACTCGTTTCGTTCTTGTCAGCCATGGGCCTCGGTGTAATCTTTTTCCAATTGATACTTGGCATGGATTTGCATTGGAGCCTGCCCGGTCTGTGCTTTATCTTGCTCGTCGCGGTCGGCGCCGATTACAACATGCTGCTAATCTCACGAATCCGTGACGAATCACCGCATGGTGTGCGGGTGGGCGTCATCCGCACAGTGGGTTCCACCGGCGCTGTGATCACGTCCGCTGGCCTCATCTTCGCGGCTTCAATGTTCGGCTTGCTGGCCGCCAGCATCAGCACGATGATCGAGGCCGGTTTCATAATCGGGAGCGGCATTTTGATCGATACGTTCCTCGTGCGCACCATTACAGTGCCGGCTTTGGCCGCGCTAATTGGGCAGAAAAACTGGTGGCCCTCCAAACTAGGAGACAATACAAGTCCACGTCGGAGGGTGTACCCGCCGAGTCGGCGGGTGTACCCGCCCAGTCGGGTACGGAAGGCCAGCCGAGGCCGGCACCGCACCCAGCGCGGCGGTGCGCGCATCATGATGGCGTTGAGCCAACTAGACCGGTTGAAGGCCAACCTAATCGCCACGGTGAAGGCCAACCTAATCCCCAAGACTCACATTTCGGCGTCCTCGCCGTCCACAGTTAGCGTCACTCCGGTTAATAACGGGCACGGAAGCGACGACGTGCGAGAGGCGACGTCAGATTTCCCAATCACTATCAATGGCAACGACCCCATCGACGATCCCGACAGCCAAGCGCTACCGCTGTTCGGCCCCATCCCACTGTCACCTCAGCTGATCAAACGGCTACGCCTTCAGCCGGAATACCGACCCGCGATCCTGCGGAAAACGACCCCAAGCTTTCCCATTGGCAACGGGCACACCAACGGCACCAGCCACACCAACGGCAACGGCACCAACGGCACCAACGGCAACGGCAGCGTGAACGGCAACGGCCACACCAACGGCAACGGCAAAGACCCCATCGACGATCTCGACAGCCAGTCGCTACCGGTTATCACCTAAGAACAGGTCCACATCCGCCCGGTGAATGCTCTTGTCTACACGAAACCCGCAATCGAGGCATGTGCCTGCTTCGTCGGCCGGTTTTAGCGCCGATACGGCGAAACCGTTCACGGTGACTACGTCAAAGCTCGACTCCACCAAACGGCGGTGACTTTAAGCGTCTAGACGCGTGAACTCATCTTGTCGGTAGAGCTCGACACACTGCGCTCGCCTTACCTTGCCGCTTGTGGTGATAGGGATCGACCCCGGGGATACCAGAACGAGGTCCGCCACACTCAATCCGTGCGACTTCGATATCGCAGACGTAACTGCACGTTTGACGACGCGTAGCCTGTCCGTCGCATCCTCGTCCGAGTCGCCCCGCTTCTTGAGTTCGATGATGGCGACCAGCTTTTCAGCACCATGATCAGGAACCGCTATCGCCGCGCACCGGCCGGGAGTGACCTCTTGGATCGTCGCCTCGATGTCGTCGGGAGAGTGGTTGCGCCCGTAGACGATTAAGAGATCCTTGATGCGGCCGATAATGAACAGCTCGCCGTCGGAGAAGAAGCCCGAATCCCCGGTTCTCAGCCAAGGACCTTCGGGTGTGCCGGCCGATGGGGTGACAATCCGTGCACAGAACGTGCGCTGAGAGCCGTCAGGGTTCTCCCAATAGCCGATGCCGACGTTGCGGCCGTGCGCCCAGATCTCACCAACCGTTCCCTCTGGACATTCAATACTGGTGTCGGGGTCGACGATGCGCACCGTCTGCTGTTGCGGGACGCCGTAACTGACCAGCGGTGTGCCGCTTCCGCTGGGACACGGCTCCGCGTGGCCGGCGGGCAGTTTCTCGGAATCGAAATGAACGACTTTCGGTGGTGCACCCGGTTCACGGGTTGCTATGTACACCGTTGCTTCTGCCATTCCATATGAGGGTCGTAGCACCGCAGGGTCGAGATTAAACGGGGCGAACCGGTCAGCGAAGCGCTTGAGGGTGACGGGCTGTACCCGCTCGCTACCGTTCAGAATATGCAGCACTCCCCCTAGATCAAACCCCGCCATATCCTCGTCTGAGGTTTTACGCGCCGCCACATCATAAGCGAAATTGGGTGCCGCCGAAAAAACTCGAGTATTGCTTGCCATCAATTGCAGCCATCGGGCGGGCCTCTGCAAGAAGCCCACCGGGCTCGTCAGCACGGCGGAACTTCCCGAAAGAATCGGCAAAATAATTCCCACAAAGAAACCCATGTCGTGATAAAACGGCAGCCACGACACAAAAGTGGTGCCTGGCGGGGCAACATTGCCGTAGGCGCGATAGTAACCGTCCATGAGCTGCTCGAAATTGGCGAAGACATTCTTGTTCGAGACCATGACACCGGCCGGCGTACGGGTTGACCCGGAAGTGTATTGCAAATACACGGGTTTCGATCCATCGTCACCCACGGTGCGCGAGCCCGGCCTGCTGGATGAACCCCGCCGAGAATCTAGTTCCAGCAAATCAAGTTCGACGATCGACGGCGCAGATTGCCCGGCTTGCGGCTGTCCAAACCCAGCGACATAGTCCATGACCCCGGACGTCGTGAGAATGACCGCAGGCGACGTGTCACCCAGCACCGAAACAGTGCGCTCATCGTGGACGCCGCCATACGGAACCGAAAGTGGAACCGCGATAAATCCGGCCTGCAATGCACCCAGAAAACCAACGATATATTCAAGTCCCTGCGGTGCCAGTATCACTGCCCGGTCACCAGCCGACCCGCACTGTCTGAGATCTTCTGCAGCGTTCAGCATTCGCCGATACAACTGCGACCATGTCAAGGTTTGTGGAACACCGTCCCAATCCTGTTCGTAGTCAATAAAAGTGAGCGCCGTATCGTTGGGCTGCAGACTGGCACGCTCGCGCAACACAGCGGGGATCGAAGACTCAACCACGTGCCTCACACTACCTGGGATGCACTTTTGGGTTGGTCCGAGTTGCTGTTTAACGGTGCTCCAGCACGCGTCGGCCCGCGCCCGTACCCGCGTCGCGGAGCAGTCAGGATGCCGCAAACCGACCGCATTCAGGTATGCAGTTGGTGGGCCCAACGCGTTCGAGACCACCGACAGCTGATGGTGTTTGCCCTGGTCAGCTCCCCCAGAGTGAGCATCGCACCGTAAATTTTCTTGTACGTCCGAACTATTTTTTTTTACATGCGTCAAGCCGACGGGCTACGCTGCTGATCACTTGACTATTTAGAGGTCGGTCTGGATGTGGGGGCCGTGAGTTTGTGCGACGCTGCGGCATCCGCGGCCCCGGGATCGAAATGTGACGATGTCTCCTTGAGCTACGGGGAAGAAGAGGTGAATCGGCTGTGGATGAACCACATGTGACTCCTGTGGCTGTGATTGGCATGGCTTGCCGGCTTCCTGGAGGCATCGACTCCCCCGAGCAGTTATGGGACGCGTTGCTGCGCGGCGATGACATGGTCACCGAGATTCCGGCCGACCGCTGGGACGCCGACGAGTACTACGACCCCGAGCGCGGTGTGCCCGGGCGCTCGGTGTGCCGTTGGGGCGGCTTCCTGGACGACGTCGGGGGCTTCGATTCCGATTTCTTCGGGATCACGGCGCAGGAGGCGACCGCGATCGATCCGCAGCACCGGTTGTTGCTGGAAACCTCATGGGAGGCGATGGAGCACGCGGGTATTAATCCCGCAACGATTACCGGCACGCGGACCGGTGTGTTCGTTGGTTTGACGCATGGCGACTACACCTTGCTGGCAGCCGATACCGAAGCCCTGCAGGGACCGTATGGAGTCACGGGGACGAGTTTCAGCTTGGCGTCCGGACGGATCGCCTACGCCCTGCAGCTCCACGGTCCGGCGTTGACGATCGACACGGCATGCTCGTCTGGCCTTGTCTCTGTGCATATGGCGTGCCGCAGCCTGCATGCCGGCGAAAGCGATCTTGCCCTGGCGGGCGGCGCTACGGTGGTGCTGGATCCGCGCAAGTACTCCTCCGCTTCGGCGCAGGGCATGCTGTCCCCGACCGGACACTGCCACGCATTCGACGTCGCAGCGGATGGATTCGTGCCTGCCGAGGGTTCCGCAATCGTGCTGCTCAAACGATTGCCGGACGCGCTGCGTGACGGTGACCGGATTCTGGCGGTGCTGCGTGGCACGGCCAGCAATCAGCAGGGCCGCCGCACCGCAAATATCGTGGTGCCGTCGCAGCCCGCACAGGTGGAGGTCTACCGGGAGGCATTGGCTACTTCAGGCGTGGACGCAGGCACGGTCGGCATGGTGGAGGCGCACGGCCCGGGTACGCCGGTCGGCGACCCGATCGAATTCGGCGGCTTGGCAGAGGTATACGGCCTCGATGGCCCGTGCGCGCTCACATCGGCGAAGACCAACTTCGGACACATCCAGTCAGCCGCGGGAGCAGTAGGGCTGGTCAAGACCATCCTCTCCCTGCAGCACGGTGTCGTTCCCCCCAATCTGCACTTCAACCAGCTGCCTGATGATCTTGCCCGAATCGACACGGAACTCTTTGTGGCGCAAGAAATTACACCGTGGCCGACCAAGGATCACGAAGCGCCCCGTCGGGCGGCGGTATCGTCGTACGGATTCTCAGGAACCAATGCGCACGCCATTCTTGAACAAGCTCCCAAAGCCATCACACAGCTAAACCAAAACGGGGCAGCATCATCCGGCATAGCTGCCCCGTTCGTTTTCCCGCTGTCATCCACCTCCGCTGACTCGTTGCGCCAAACCGCGGGCCAGCTGGCCGACTGGGTGCAAAGCCGAGCCAAAGACACCGTGCTATCGGACCTGGCTTACACCCTGGCACGTCGGCGTGCGCATCGTCCGGTGCGTACCGCCGTGGTCGCGAACGACGTCACAGAGCTGGTGGAAAATCTGCGCGAGGTCGCCGCGGGCGACGCTCCGTATCAGGCCGCTGTCGGCCACGATGACCGCGGACCGGTTTGGGTGTTATCCGGGCAAGGTTCCCAGTGGGCGGCCATGGGCGCAGACCTGATGGCCAACGAACCGGTTTTTGCGGCAACCATCGCAGAACTGGAGCCGCTGATCGCCCAGGAGTCCGGTTTCTCTGTGACTGAGGCGATGTCGGCCTCGGAGACCGTCACCGGTATCGACCGGGTGCAGCCGACCCTATTCGCCATGCAGGTCGCGCTGGCCGCGACCCTGAAGTCCTACGGGGTGCGCCCGGGCGCAGTCATCGGGCACTCCCTCGGAGAGTCCGCGGCGGCCGCCATCGCGGGAGCTCTGTCCTTGGAAGACGGGGCGCGGGTCATTTGCCGCCGCTCCCGGCTGATGTCGCGCATCGCCGGCGCGGGCGCGATGGCGTCAGTGGAACTGCCTGCGCAGCAAGTACTTTCGGAGCTGATGGCGCGGGGCGTCGACGATGTCGTGGTGGCCGTGGTGGCCTCTCCGCAGTCCACCGTGATCGGCGGGGCTACCGAGACGGTTCGCGAGCTCGTCGCAGCGTGGGAGCAGCGTGAGGTGATGGCGCGTGAGGTGGCCGTCGACGTGGCGTCGCACTCTCCGCAGGTCGACCCGATCCTCGACGATCTCTACGAGGCGCTGGCCGACCTCACGCCAATGGAACCGGAAGTTCCCTACTACTCCGCTACCCTGTTCGACCCGCGTGATTATCCGGAGTGCGACGCCGGTTACTGGGTGGACAATCTGCGTCACACCGTGCGGTTCGGCGCGGCGGTCCAGGCGGCGCTGGAGGACGGGTATCGGGTCTTCACCGAGCTGTCACCACACCCGCTGCTGACTCGTGCCGTGGAAAAAACCGCCGAGAGCCTCGACATGTCGGTAGCCGCCCTTGCCGGCATGCGGCGCGAGCAGCCACTGCCGCACGGACTGCGCGAGCTGGTCGGCGAGCTGCACAGCGCGGGCGCCGCGGTGGACTTCTCGGCACTGTATCCGTCCGGGCACCTGGTGGATGCGCCGCTGCCGGCGTGGACTCACCAAACGTTGCTGCTGGACCGCGATGGTCACGACCACCAGGCGCAAGGTGCCTACTCGGTCGCCGTGCACCCGCTGTTGGGCTCGCACGTACGGCTGCCCGAGGAGCCGGAACGCCACGCCTGGGAGGGTGAGGTCGGCACTGACGCGCTGCCGTGGCTGGGTGATCACCAAGTACACAACGTGGCCGCACTTCCGGGTGCTGCCTATTGCGAGATGGCGCTGGCCGCCGCCCGCACAGTCCTGGGCGAGCACTCCGAAGTCCGCGATGTCCGCTTCGAGCAGATGCTGCTGCTGGACGAGCAGACCCCGATAACTGCTGTCGCAACAGTGGTATCACCAGGCGTCGTCGACTTCGCGGTGGAAACCTCCCAGGAAGGTGGACAGGTTCGGCGGGCCAAGGCGGTGCTGCACATCGCGGAGGACGACGAGCAACCACCTGCCTATGACATGCCCACCCTGTTGGCCGCCCACTCGCGCACTTTGGAGGGGGCCGAGATGCGGGAGCGGTTCGACGAGCACGGTCTGCAGTACGGACCTGCATTCAGCGGACTGACCGCAGCGCACATTGCGGACGGGGCGCTTAGTACCGTGCTGGCCGAAGTCGCGCTGCCTGGAGCTATCCGCTCGCAACAGGGCGCATATGCAATTCACCCCGCCCTGCTGGATGCCTGCTTCCAGTCGGTAGGGGCTCATTCCGACGTCCAGACCGCAGGTAGCGGCGGTCTGGTGCTGCCGTTGGGCGTCCAGCGTGTTCGTGCCTACGCATCCACCCGCAATGGGCACTACTGCTACGCCCGGGTGACCAACGCCGACCCGGCCGGGGTTGAGGCGGACCTCGATGTGTTGGACGAGCACGGGACAGTCCTGCTGGCCATCCGTGGCCTGCAGCTCGGTACCGGGGCCTCCGAGAACGGCAACCGCGACCGTGTGCTCGGCGAGCGACTGCTGGCCGTCGAGTGGCAACGGCGCGACCTGCCCGAGGCGGACGCTGCCGACGCCGGAACATGGCTGCTGATAAGCATTTCCGATGCCACCGACCCGTTGGCGACGGAGTTGACCGATGCGTTGAAGCTGCACGGCGCGGAATGCAGAACCATGCTCTGGCCTCAACACGCTGACCACATGGTCATTGCCGACCGGCTGCGCAGTCAGCTCGATGACGGTGGATATGCCGGTGTGGTCGTGCTGGCGCCAGCCGGCAACGGGGATATGCAGCGTGCGATCCGTGGCAGTGAATACGTCCGGCATCTAGTGCGCATCACGCGCGAGCTCCCGGAAATCATGGGCGAATCGCCGCGGCTGTATGTGGTGACCAGGAACGCGCAGGCGGTGCTGGCTGATGACTGCGCCAATCTTGAGCAGTCCGGGTTGCGGGGTTTGCTGCGCGTGATCGGCGCAGAGCACCCACACCTGCACACCACCCACGTCGATGTCGACGAGCACACCGACGCCGATCATGTGGCGCGCCAGCTGGTTTCCGGGTCCGAAGAAGACGAAACCGCGTGGCGAAACGACGGGTGGTACACGGCGCGCTTGTGCCCGGCTCCGCTGAGCCCTGAAGAGCGGCAGACCACCGTCGTCGACCACGAACGCGACGGGATGCGACTGCAGATCCGCACGCCCGGCGACATGCAAACCATGGAACTCGTTGCGTTCGACCGGGTTCCACCGGGCCCCGGACAGATCGAGGTCGCAGTCACCGCATCCAGCATCAACTTCGTCGACGTTCTGCTCGCGTTCGGCCGAGCCCCCAGCTTCGACGGACAACTGCCGGCGCTGGGCCTCGATTTCGCCGGCGTGGTAACCGCGGTCGGGCCCGACGTCACCGAACACAAGGTCGGTGACCGTGTCGGCGGGGTCTCCCCTAACGGCTCCTGGGGCACGTTTGTCACCTGTGATGCCCGGACGGCCGCGACAATTCCACCGGGACTGACCGACGGTCAGGCGGCCGCGGTAACCACCGCGGCGGCCACCGCCTGGTACGGCCTGCATGATCTGGCCCGGATCAAGGCCGGTGACAAGGTGCTGATCCACTCCGGAACCGGTGGGGTGGGCCAGTCGGCGATCGGGATCGCCCGCGCCGCGGGAGCCGAAATCTTCGCTACCGCCGGCAGCCCGAAGCGTCGACAAATTCTGCGCGACATGGGAATTGAGCATGTCTACGACTCGCGAAGCATCGAGTTCGCCGAGCAGATCCGTCGCGACACCGATGGCTATGGCGTCGACATCGTGCTCAACTCGCTGACCGGTGCCGCGCAGCGCGCAGGCGTGGAACTGCTTTCCTTCGGAGGGCGATTTGTCGAGATCGGTAAACGCGACATCTACGGCGACACCAAGCTGGGCCTGTTCCCGTTCCGTCGCAACCTGTCGTTCTACGGTGTTGACCTGGCGTTGATGTCGCTCACCCATCCGCACCAGGTTCGAGACATGTTGGACAAGGTATACGAGCTCACCGCTGACGGTGTGCTGCCGATGCCGTTGAGCACCCATTACCCGCTTGCCGACGCGGCCACCGCGATTCGGGTGATGGGCGCCGCCGATCACACCGGCAAGCTCATCCTCGACATCCCGCGCGCCGGGAGCAGCAGCGTGGTTTTGCCCCCGGAGCAGGTCCAGGTTTTCCGCCCCGATGGCGCCTACATCATCACCGGTGGCCTGGGCGGCATCGGGCTGTTCCTGGCCGAAAAGATGGCAGCAGCGGGCTGCGGCCGTATTGTGCTCAGCTCCCGCTCCCAGCCGAATCAAAAGATCCTGGAGACAATCGAACTCGTGCGGGCGATCGGGTCGGATGTCGTGGTGGAGTGTGGCGATATCGCCCACGTGGGCACTGCCGACCGGTTGGTGGCAGCGGCAACCGCCACGGGGCTTCCATTGCGCGGTGTGCTGCATGCTGCTGCGGTGGTAGAAGACGCCACGCTAGGCAATATCACCGACGAGTTGATCGACCGCGACTGGGCGCCGAAAGTGCATGGAGCGTGGAATCTGCACCAGGCCACCGCAACTGCGCCGCTGGACTGGTTCTGCTCGTTCTCCTCGGCGGCGGCGCTCTTGGGCTCGCCGGGTCAGGGTGCATACGCCGCGGCCAACAGCTGGCTGGACGCCTTCACCCGCTGGCAGCGGGCGCAGGGCTTCCCCGCCACCGCGATCGCCTGGGGCGCCTGGGCCGAAATCGGCCGCGCCACAGCCCTGGCAGAAGGCAACGAAGCCGCTATCGCTCCCGACGAAGGCGCCCACGCGTTCGAGGCACTGCTGCGCCACAGCCGTGCCTACTCCGGTTATGCCCCGGTCCTCGGAGCGCCGTGGGTGGCTGCCTTTGCGCAACGTAGCAAGTTCGCGGAAGTGTTCAAGTCCTTGGGGCAAAGCCGTTCGGACATAGATAAGTTCCGCAATGAGCTCGCATCAGTGCCACCAGAAGAATGGCCCGCCCAGCTTCGGCGTCTGGTCTCCGAACAGGTGAGCTTGATCCTGCGTCGCACCATCGATCCGGACCGTCAGCTCGCCGAGTACGGCCTTGACTCGCTGGGCAACCTGGAGCTGCGCACTCGCGTCGAAGCTGAAACAGGGGTGCGCATCAGCTCCACCGACATCACCACCGTGCGGGACTTGGCGGATCACCTCTGCGTCAAGCTGGCGCTGGAAGACGCCTCAGCGACTTCGTAAGGTAGTCCGCTGCGTCGCAGGTGCTGAAGGAGCGGAGAGAAACGTGTCCCATTGTCTTGGGCATTTTCTCTCCGCTACTTCGTTGGTTACCGACTAGCCACAGCTGGCCACCGACAGATGCGCCGGCAAATCCATTGTCGCTGAGGCCAACTGCCGCAGCCCGATATCGATATCAGGTGGCCCCAGCGCGCGCACGTCCGTCACGCGTAACCTGCCCAACAGGATCGTCACCCAGCGGAATACTCGTATAGGTCTCGTTCGCAACGATTTTCCGCCACGGAGGCGGGGGCAGAGTCCCAGGCGGAAGTTGCTTGCGCCACTGACGGCCATGCAATTTCCGCATCCCCCGCACCTTGGCGAAGTTGGCCATCACCGCATAGCGCCGCCTGCCGAACGTGGCATTCGCGGTCTTGTGTCCAAAGTGGTTGATGTAAGCCATCTCGGTTATGTAGACGCCGTATCCAGCTTCTCGCGCGCGTACTGCGAGGTCGAGGTCGATTCCCCATCCATAGCGTTCAAAGGTACGTAGGTCGAGTCCGCCAATGGTCAGCCAGCATTCGCGGGAGAGCATGGGACCCGTTCATTCTACCGTCGGCACGGCTCGATAAAAGGGCCGGGGAACGTGGTTTGCGGCGTCTAATTTCTCTTCAGCTTCGGCGCAAAGGAATCCGTGGTCGATCGCCGGGCCAACGATCCCGCGTCAGCGGGTAGTCGCGAGTCGAGTAACGCGGCGACAAATCCCTTGGAGATACGAGTGTCGTTGTTAAGCGTCATCGCGTGGGAGTAGGCCTCCGAGAATGCAACTCGGAACCCGAGCTCGCTCCCCCCGCCCACCCGAGGTTTTGCCGTGGTGTGATGACCCGTTCATTTCCGATCCTCGGGTAGTCACCGCGGTTATCGACGATCAAGTACTCTGCGCCCTCACGCTCCAAGTCGCCGACGACGGCATGGCTGTACTCATGCTGCCCGTACACCGGCACCGTAATCAGAAGGGACACAACATGACCGTATACCGGAGACAGCCTCCGCGAGGGCCTTTCAGCGGCGGAAATGCGCTCTGGCCGTCTGATAGCAGGCGTCCGCCCAAAGCGGGTTACCGACTTAAGCGCCCAGCTCAGGCGGCGCTCACGCCGCCGCCAACCATCAACACGCCGACCATGCTGAGGATGAAGATGAAGATCTGCCGCTGGTGAGCACGCAGCCAACCTTGCAGCCGCATTACGACGACTTGCGTCTTCGCCGGCGACACCAGGTAAGAAACAAGGGGAATCTCGGCGATCGAATATCCCACGAGCATGTACATGAGGTATGCGCTCACTTGTGTGCTGGCAGCAGCTCCGGAGGCCACAATCGCCAGAACTGCTCCCCAGAACTCAAGGGGCGGCGACGATGTAATCAGGCCAGCGACAAAGGCCAGCTTCACCGACCCGCTGTCAAGCAGAGCGCTCCACGACGTCGGCCTGAGCGCGAACGCCATCACCCGCGAGAACACGTTCGGTCTTTTCGACACCACCTCCAAGCCGGATGGGTCGCCCTCCAAGCCGGAGGGGCCGCCGACCGGCACCGGCACCGGCGCGGGTGCCGCCCGACGGGCCGAGGAGCGCACAACGATCGCCACAGCGATCAAAAGCGCGAGCACACCAAAGGTGATCTGGACCGGCGGAACAACCGGACTTTTAGCGGCACTCTTCAGGAATTGGGTGAAGGGAACCAAGAAGTCGCGAAGCAAGAACATCGCAACCAGGGCTAGGGCCAAACCCGCTGTCATGAGACCGAGCCAGAACGCGAACAGATTGTGCATGGGCCGCCGGAGCCCAGCTAAGATTGCAGCGATCCCAATCCGCTGCGGGTCCATCGCGGCGATGAGCGCGAAGAAGAGAACTGTCCCCCACATGACCCGGGACGCTACCGGGCCGGAGCCGATATCGCTGTCTAACTGGAAATTGCTGCGCCGAAAATTTCGATTCACTGAGTTGGCGGGGGATGATCGTCAACTGTCTTCGCTGGTCGACGCACCTGTATCCGTCGGTCAAATCGTCCCCGTACCCGTCGGCCAAATCATCGTCGGGTAGCTCAAGCTAACGGTCCCCGAGAGTTGCGGCGGGCTAGCTCCACGTACATGTGCGGGACACGGTCGCCTCAGCGTTAGCGGGCGGCGTTGCCGGAGCGTGGCGTCCCTCAACCGAGGACCTCGGGAAGGGGCTTGCTGGGTGGCTGGCGCAGGCGTTTGTAGTAGTGGTTGAGCCCGTCCATATTTGCTCCGTCCCGTGTGATGGAAGCCCGCCTAAAACAGCCCACGGGGCCTGCTAGCCTCGATTTAAAGGCGACAACCGCTCGGCTTGATGTCGTCGCCGTCTAGCGTTCAACGGTGAATGAATTCGGGTGCATTAACTGGAGGTATCCACAAATGGCCACGCTATCGTTGACTAGATTGGCCGTCGCGGCTGGCGGTCTGGCACTGTCGTTGACCGCCGGAGCCGGGGTCGCGTCCGCAGATCCCGATCTGGGTCCGGCCATCAACACAACCTGCAATTACTCGCAGCTCACGGCGGCGCTCAACGCGCAAGATCCGGCAGCTGCCGCGCAATTCAACGATTCGCCGGTGGCGCAGGGCTTATTGCGTCAGTTCCTCGCCTCGACGCCGAGTCAGCGCCAGCAGGCGCTCCAGCAGGCGCTGGCCGTACCAGGGGCTGCGCAGCAATTTGGATTTGTCGTGCAGTTCGCCAACACCTGCAACAACTACTGAGCAGACTGGGCGCGAACTACTCTCGCTCGCCCATCCCGATGTCAGACCGGTGATACGACGAAAGTCCCTCCGGTCGAACGTCGGTCAACGCCCGTGGCGGCCGTGGCAGCATCGCCACCATGGTGCAGACCGGGTTCGTCATCGCTGTCGGGCTGCTGTGGACACCTTCTTGGTGCGCACGTCACGGTGCCGGCCAATGGCCGTGCTGAGTCGGCCGGGCAAACTGGTGGCCGTAGCTGTCTGGGCCGCGTCGAAATGCGCCGGCACGTGAATTGCAGTGTCTCGCAGTCGAAGCCGAATCGGGCTAGCAACGCTCCGGCCCGTTAGCAAATCGACCATGGCCGACGCGTCGAGCGCCACGACCTCGGGCGAGGCCGTTCGGATCACCGGCCAAACTCGTCGCGCGCATCATCGACAGCAGCCAGAACTGCGTCATGGTCGACCGAGCGACTTATGCTGGGCAGGCTGTCCAACCACGCTAACGTCGGCCGTCCGGATCACCGGCCACCAACCAAGGGGGACGCCATGACCGACCACACCTACCGCGTGATCGAAATAGTCGGCACATCGCCAGAGGGTACCGATGCGGCGATCCGCAACGGCCTGTCCCGAGCGGCCGAGACGACACGCGGACTGGACTGGTTCGAAGTGCAATCAGTCCGCGGCCACCTGGAGAACGGGGCCGTCGCACACTTTCAGGTGACCTTGAAAGTCGGCTTCCGCCTCGAAGGAGTTTCGTAAACCCGTTAGCCGGCAACGGCTCCCCGCTCGGAGGAGGGCGACCCGAAATCGGCCACCCGCTCGAAACCGTGTTTGCGCGCCTCGGCCACGCCGCGCCGGAGTAAGGCACTGGTCGCGACGAAACCGGCGTGGTCGATGACCACGAACGGGGACAGCAGCCGGTTGTGCACGAATCCGACCGCCAGGCCGCTGTCCGGATCGGCCCACCCGAGCGAGCCGCCCAGGCCGACATGCCCGAACCCGGGTATCGCGTCGAACGGCAGGCGGTGATAGCCGAGGTGGAATGCGAGCGGTATCAGCAAATTGCCGTCGGGTCGCAGGCTTCGCCGGCCGCTGAGGCCCGCGACCAGTTCACGGGACAGGAATTGGGTGCCGCCGATTCGGCCGCCGTTGGCGATCGCACCGTACATCCGCGCCAGCCCGCGCGCCGTCGCCACGCCGTTAGCTGCCGGAATCTCCGCGTCCATTAAGGGAATGTCGCCTTGCGCAACAGCTTTCACGCCGGGGAAATACAGGGAGCCGAATCCGGCGGACAGCCGCAGCGCAGCAATCTTCGGCGCCACCGCGTTGAACAAGGGATTCTGGATGGCGCTCTGCGGCATGATGATCTGGGCGGGCCGGGTCGGTGAATCGGCGGGCGGGCGGCCCAGGTGCAAGCCGTCGACGCCGAGCGGCTCCGCCAGCTCCCGGCGGATCAACTCCCGCATGCCCTTACCGGTGACTGCCCGGGCCAGCCCTGACAGCAGCCAACCGTAAGTCAGCGCGTGATACGCGGATCTGCCGAACGAGTACCCGGGGCGCGCAGCCGCCAGGCGCTCTTCCATCAGTTCGTGATTCAGCAGGTCTTCCTTGCTGGCGCCGTGCAGCGCCGAGAGACCTGCCTGGTGCCGCATCACCTGGCGAACGGTGATGGCCGACTTGCCGTTCGCGCCGAACGCCGGCCAATACTGGGCAACCGGTGCGTCGTAGT
The DNA here is from genome assembly GCA_963760095.1 of uncultured Actinomycetota bacterium. GTDB lineage: Bacteria > Actinomycetota > Actinomycetes > Mycobacteriales > Mycobacteriaceae > Mycobacterium. The sequence continues at coordinate 263,062 of CAVXBT010000003.1, forward strand.
CGATCAGGCCGCGGTCGACGAGCCGGTGGATGACGGTGGAAGTCATCCCCTTCGTCGCCGAAAACACCATGGTTGCGGTGTCCGCCGTCCACGGCACCCGTCCGCGCCGATCCGACCAGCCGGTCCACACGTCCACGACAGGTTCCCCGTCGAGATAGACGGCCAGCGCCCCGCCGCCGAATCGGCGGCCCGGGAACATGCTGGCGAAGCTGCGCACCGCGCAGGCAAAGTGTGGATCGGCTGCGCCGTGAACACCGCGCGGCAGCACTGACCGGCGATTGCCCACCACTTCGAGGGTCATGCCATCGAATCTACCGTTACACCTTGCAAAGAACTTGAAATTTACCCTTCCGTTATCGACGCGAGCTTCAGGATTTGCTGAGCGGCCAGAGCCGGCGTCAATTCCCCAGTGAGGACCTGGCGTTCCACGTCGGCGCGGCCTTTGCGGACTGCGGGGTTGGACAGCACCCGGTCCAACACGGTGTCCCGGACCATCTGCCACGTCCAGTCGACCTGTTGGGCTCGCCGCCGTGCCTCGAAGTCCCCGGCATCGCTGAGCACTTGACGATGCCGCTCGACGGTCTCCCACAGCTCCTCCAGCCCAGTACCTTCCAATGCACTCATGGTGAGAACCGGTGGACGCCAGAGGGTTTCACGTGGATAGATCAACCGGATCGCACCGGAGAGCTCGCGCGCGGCTTTGCGGGCCTCGTTCAAATGGTCGCCATCGGCTTTGTTCACCACCACGATGTCGGCGAGTTCGAGCACACCTTTCTTGATGCCCTGCAACTGATCGCCGGTGCGCGCCAGGGTCAAGAAGACGAAGGTGTCGACCATGTTGGCCACCGCGACCTCGGACTGGCCGACACCCACGGTCTCCACCAGGATCACGTCGAACCCGGCGGCCTCCAACAGCACGATGGTTTCGCGGGTGGCCCTGGCGACCCCGCCAAGGGTGCCCGATGTCGGCGAGGGGCGGATGTAGGCGTCCGGATGCGCTGCCAACTGAGGCATCCGGGTCTTGTCGCCGAGAATCGATCCGCCGGTGCGGGTCGACGACGGATCCACGGCGAGTACTGCCACCCGATGCCCCCGCCCGATCAGGTGCATACCGAGCGCCTCGATGGTCGTCGACTTTCCGACGCCGGGCACTCCGGTGATGCCGACATGTAAGGCGTTCCCCGCCGCCGGCATCAGCGCCAGCAGCAACTGCTGGGCCTGGTCGCGATGGTCGGCGCGGGTGGACTCGACCAGTGTGATCGCGCGAGGCAGTGCCGCACGGTCGCCCCCGCGTACCGCCGCGGCGAGTTCGTCTATGCCGTCGCCGTTTTCAGTTGCCATCTGGCTACAGGGTGTGCCCGAGACGCTCGGCCAGCTTGTTCACCAGGTCGATGGCGGCGTCGGCGATAACCGTGCCGGGCGGGAAGATCGCCGTGGCTCCGGCCGCGTACAGCTCGTCGAAGTCGCCGGGCGGGATGACCCCGCCGACGACGATCATGATGTCGGGCCGGCCCACCTCGGCCAGCGCGTCCCGCAGTGCGGGCACCAGCGTCAGGTGGCCCGCCGCAAGCGAGGACACCCCGACCACATGCACGTCGTTGTCGGCGGCCTGTCGTGCCACCTCGTCCGGGGTGGAGAACAGCGAGCCGACGTCGACGTCGAATCCGATGTCCGCGAACGCCGTTGCGATCACCTTCTGCCCGCGATCGTGGCCATCCTGGCCCATCTTGGCCACCAGGATCCGCGGCCGCCGACCGTCGGCCTCGGCGAACTTCTCGACGAGATCGGTGGCGTCAGCCAAATTCTCGGCCTTTCCAGCTTCGTCGCGGTAAACCCCCGCAATAGTACGGATCTCCGCCCGGTGCCGCCCGTACACCTTCTCCAGCGCATCGGAGATCTCACCGACGGTCGCTTTGGCCCGTGCCGCGTCGATCGCCAGCGCCAGCAGGTTGTTGCCCAGCCCGTCGTCCCCGGCCCGGCCTTGCGCCCCGGCCGCGCGGGACAGTTCAGCTAAGGCGGCGTCGCAGGCGGCCTGATCGCGTCCGGCCCGCAGCTCCTCGAGTTTGGCCAGCTGCTCGGTGCGCACTCGGCTGTTCTCGACCTTGAGGACCTCGACCTCTTGATCCTCTTCGACCTGATACTTGTTGATCCCGATCACCGGTTGGATTCCTGAGTCGATGCGGGCCTGGGTACGCGCTGCCGCTTCTTCGATGCGCAGCTTGGGGATGCCCTCGCTGATGGCCTGCGCCATACCGCCATGCTCGGCGACCTCGGCGATGTGGGCGCGCGCCCGCTGCGCGAGTTGATAAGTCAGCCATTCGACGTAATACGAGCCCGCCCACGGGTCGATCGGCCGGGTGGTTCCCGACTCCTGCTGCAGTACCAGTTGGGTGTTTCGGGCGATGCGGGCCGAGAAGTCGGTGGGCAACGCCAGCGCCTCGTCGAGTGCGTTGGTGTGCAGCGACTGGGTGTGGCCCTGGGTTGCGGCCATCGCCTCGATGCAGGTGCGCGCGACGTTGTTGAAGGCGTCCTGGGCGGTCAATGACCAGCCGGATGTCTGCGAATGCGTGCGCAATGACCTGGATTTTGGGTTTTGGGTTCCGAATTCGGCGACCAGTTCGCTCCACAGCAGCCGGCCGGCCCGTAGTTTGGCGACCTCCATGAAGAAATTCATTCCGATACCCCAGAAGAAGGACAACCGGGGGGCGAACTTGTCGATGTCCAGGTCGGCGTCCAGGCCCGCCTTGATGTAGTCCACACCGTCGGCCAGGGTGTAGGCAAGCTCCAAATCCGCTGTCGCGCCGGCTTCTTGGATGTGGTAACCGGAGATCGAGATCGAATTGAATTTCGGCATCTTGGCGCTGGTGTAGGCGAAGATGTCGGAGATGATGCGCATCGAGGGCTTAGGCGGATAGATGTAGGTGTTGCGCACCATGAATTCTTTGAGGATGTCGTTCTGGATGGTTCCGGCCAGCTTCTCCGGCGGTACCCCCTGCTCCTCTGCGGCCACCACGTACAGCGCCAGAATCGGCAGCACAGCGCCGTTCATCGTCATCGACACCGACACCGTCGACAAGTCGATGCCGTCGAACAGCTGGCGCATGTCGAGAATGGAATCTATTGCCACACCGGCCATTCCGACGTCGCCTTGAACGCGCGGATGGTCTGAGTCGTACCCGCGGTGGGTGGCAAGGTCAAAGGCCACCGACAGGCCCTTCTGTCCGGCAGCCAGGTTGCGCCGATAGAACGCATTGGACTCCGCGGCCGTGGAGAACCCGGCGTACTGGCGGATGGTCCACGGTTGGTTGACATACATCGTCGGGTAGGGGCCGCGGACAAACGGCGGCTCGCCCGGAAAGGTGTTCAGCGGGTAGCCATCAGCCACGACGGCGGCGCGGTCGGCGGCGATGTACACCGGTTTGACGTCGATGTCTTCCGGGGTGTGCCAGACCAGTTGGTCGGGGGCATACCAATGCGCGGCGGCCGCCGCGGCGACATGCTCTTGCACCGCGTCTTCGGTCGACGGCGCGACACTGCGTCCGCTGTGCAGTGGGACATCGGAGAAGCTGCCGACAACAGGCGTCGTGGTCGTCATGGTCGCTATGCTCCCAACCGGTCGAGCAGGTTTGTCAGAGCCTCCACCGCATTGATTTTCGCAGTCAGAAACTCGTCGGGTCGATGTTCGGAGCCTGCTTCGGCCACCGCTTTCTGCGGCCCAGCCAGGCAGACGTGAGAAACGCCCGCGCTATGGGCCGCCGCGACGACCGCGGCCGCCTCGGTTCCGTACCGGCTGTCGGTGCCGCAGATCACCGCCACCGCCGGCGAACCCGCATCGGCGACGGCCGCGGCAACACCGTCGGCATCGACCGTTCCCGGGTTGACCGCCTCGATGCCACCGGATGCCAGCAGGTTTGCCGCGAACGTCGCGCGGATGTTGTGTTCGGCCAGCGGTCCCAGTGGCAAGAGCAGCGCCCGCGGACGTGAGCCGGTGCGGGCCAAGTAGACGTCGGAACGGTCCCGCAGCGCTTCGAACGGGGCGGCGTAGCGGACCAGCTTTCCCGCTGCGAGCGGTGAATATGACGATTCACTGTGTGGCAAGGCCGGTTCCGCGAGGTTGGGGTATTCGTTGACGCCGGTGATCGCGGTCCGGCGATGGGCGATATCCTCGGCGCGCTGCGCGGCTATCTCGGCGATCTGATCGGCGACGAAGTCACGGGCATCGACGAACCCACCGTGCTGTTCGATGATCTGGAAATGCGTCCAGGCCTGCTGCGCCAGCTGATTGGTCAGATCCTCGACGAACCACGACCCGCCCGCCGGGTCGAGAATCCGGCCGACGTGTGACTCCTCGAGCAGCAGCAGCTGGATGTTGCGGGCCATTCGGCGCGCGAAACTGGTAGCCATACCGGGGAATCCGCCGTCAATCGCGACGTCGAACGGGTAAACCAGCACGGTGTCGGCGCCGCCGACGCCGGCGCCGAACGCGGCCAGCGTGGTTCGCAGCATGTTCACCCAGGGGTCGCGCTGGGTCATCATCGGCAACGACGTCTCGCCATGCACGACGGCCGCGCCTCGCTCAGGTTCACCGACGACCTCGGCAACCCGTGCCCACAGTTGGCGCAAGGCCCGGATCTTGGCGATCGTCATGAACTGGTCGTCGTCGGCGGCCAGCCGGAAACTGATCTGAGACAAGGCTTTGGCCACCGGAAGGCCGGATTCGGTGAGCACTCGAAGGTAGGCCACGGCGGCGGCGATGCTGCCGGCGATCTCCCACGTCGCGTTGGCGCCCAGATTGTGAAACGCAGGCCCGTCCACGGTGATCGCCCGCACACCCTGGTTGCCGGCCACCCGCTTGGCCAGGCCGACGACCTCCGCGACCGGCGGCGCAGGGCGGTCGCTGAGCGCCGCCGTGAGCGGGTCGGCCCCCAGATCGATCGACAGGATTGCGCGCTGATCGGGTTCGACGTGGGCCACCAACTCCAGCAGGACGTCGCTGGCGGCCCGGTAATCGGCGCCGGCATCGACGATCACCGGTGCCATGCTCAAATAGACACCCTCGAGCACTTTCTCCAGCTGCGCGGGCGCCACGCCAGACTCCCCCACTCGGATCAGCAGGGCGCTGACGCCTTCGCCGAGCCCGGCGAGCACCGCGGCGTTGACGTCCTCTGCCGCGACCCCGGCCACCCGGTTGGCCGGAATTGCCTCGGCGACCTTCCATCCGGACTTCACGTCCCGCAATGCATCGGCACCACGCAGGTAGGGCCACTCACCCGGCAGCGGCGGCTCGGGCAACTCGTCTAGCGCGGTGTAGAGCGCCCGGATCGCGACAGCCTCGTAGGTCCGGGTTTCCAGCATCTGCTCGGGCTCTGGCCCCAGTTCGTCGGGCTCACGCCGGGTGCTCTTGGCCAGGACCCCGGCCACCGCCGTGCGCCATCGGGCGCGGCCCTGCGCGAGGTCGGCAGGTTCAGCAGACACATCGACTGACACCGGCGGCTCCTTGTCCCAGCTTGTGACAGCCCAACAGTGGCCTGCCACCCGACCACCAGGCTAAATGATGCTCGACGTCCTCATCGCTCACCCTGCGGCCACCGGGCCCGACGAGCCACAACGGCACGGAATAGCAAGGAGTACCTTACTAAGGTAGGACAGCTAACGTTAGGGCGATCATGTGTACTCGGCCAAAGGGCGCACACGATCACTCCAGCTCGGTGATCGTGCTCGCGCAGTTGGCGCCCGGACAGCGGGCAACGGTGGTGGGCACGATTCCGCGAGCCAACCCCGAGGTGGCAAATCGGCTCGGGCAGCTTGGCTTTCGAGCGACAGCCCACGTCGATGTGATCCGTCGCGCGCCATTCGGTGACCCGACCATCTACCGGGTGCAAGACACCGAACTGTGCCTGCGCCGCCGCGAGGCGCAGCTCATCGAAATCATCCCCGAAGCGGACCTATGACCGCGTGCCATGACGTCTCTGCCACTCCGGTTGCCACCGCCGGCATCCGGCGAGTGGCTCTGATTGGTAGCCCCAATGCCGGTAAGACCAGCGTCTTCAACCATCTGACCGGGTTGCGCGCCAAGACCGGGAACTACCCGGGCGTCACCGTCGGACGCAGCGTCGGCACCACCACCGCAGACGGTGTCCCGATTGCCGTGGAGGACCTGCCCGGCACCTACAGCCTCGACCCGATCAGCCCGGATGAGCAGGTGGTGACCGACCTGCTGGCCGGCACGTATCCGGACATCGACCGGCCCGACGCGCTGGTACTGGTCGCCGACGTAACCACGCTGCGTCGCTCGATCATGCTGATCGGCCAGGTGCTGCGGCTGGACCTACCCTGTCTGCTGACGTTGACAATGGGTGACGAATTGACTTCCCGCGGCGGCCGAATCGACGTCGAGGCGTTGTCGACGGCGTTGGGCATCCCCGTGGTCGCGGTCGTCGCGCACCGCGGGTCGGGCATCAACACTCTGCGGGCGCAACTCGCGTCGTTCGACCGGTGGCAACGCCCGCCGATCCTCCCCCCGCCCGGCCAGGAAGAAATCGGCGCCTGGGGGCAGTCGGTGCTTGACGCAGCGGATTACGTTGCGCCGCAACCAGATCAGCGCACCCGCCGAATCGACCGAGTGCTGCTGCACCCGCTGTGGGGCACCGTCATCTTCTTCGCCGTGATGTTCTACTTCTTTCAGGTCCTGTTCACCGCGGCCGCGCCGCTGCGCGACGGCATCGCGCACGCGCTGACCTGGCTGGGTGTTCAGGTCGCCCACCACGTCGGCAATCCTGTCCTGCGCGGCTTGCTGAGTCAGGGAATCATCGGCGGGGTCGGCACCGTGCTGCAATTCATCCCGCAGATCGTGCTGCTGTTTTGCCTGCTCGCGTTCCTGGAGAACGTCGGCTACATGTCGCGGGCGGCGTTCTTGATGGACCGGGTGATGGCCAAGACCGGGCTGGAGGGCCGCGCCTTCGTCGCGATGCTGTCGTCGTACGCCTGCGCGATCCCGGGCATCATGGCGACCCGGACGCTGCCGTCGTCGCGAGACCGCATCGCCACCATCGTCACGGCGCCGCTGATGACCTGCTCGGCGCGGCTGCCGGTGTACACGTTGCTGGTCGGGCTGCTGGTCGCGCCCCGAACACACTGGTGGGGATTCAGCGCGCAGGGCGTCACGATGTTCCTGCTCTACCTGGCCGGCGGGATCTCCGCGCTGATCGCGGCGTTGGTGGTCAAATCTACGGTCCTGCGCGGCGATCTGCTGCCGTTCACGATGGAGCTTCCGCCTTACCGACTCCCGTCCCCGAAGACGATGCTCGCCGCCATGTGGAGTGCGGCCAGTATGTTTCTGCGCAAAGCGGGCACCATCATCCTGGGCACCTCTTTGGTGCTGTGGGCCCTGCTCAACCTCCCGGTCCGCGAGGCGCAGACTCATGGGCTGTCGGGGACCGACGCCACGGCGTACGTGATGAACCACAGCTATGCGGCCGACGTCGGCCGCGCAGTCGAGCCGGTGTTCTCGCCGCTGGGCTTCGACTGGCGCACCGACATCGCGCTGGTCGGCTCGCTGTCGGCGCGCGAAGTGTTCGTGTCGACGCTGGGCCAGGTGGCGGCGGCGACGCACCCCGAGGATCCACGCGATGCATTAACCACCATGACCGACGACCACGGCCACCGGGTATTCACCGCACCCATGGTCATCGCGCTGATGACGTATTTCGTCTTCGCGTTGCAGTGCATGTCGACGATCGCCGTGATGCGCCGCGAAACGAACTCATGGCGGTGGCCCGCGTTTGCGTTCTCCTACATGTTTGTCCTGGCCTGGGTGATGGCGTTCATCGCCCGGTCGATCGCGATCGGGCTGGGCGCATGATCCCGATCCACGCCATTGCGACCGCGAACCCGCAACAACTGCGCTGGGTGACCGCGGCCGACCGGCTGCCGGCCCGCGGCACGGTCCGGGCGGCACCCGGCCGGCTCGGCGCACTGCTGGGCGCCGGGGTGATCGACGGGATCGAAGTCCGCACAGCCGATCTGTTGATCACGCTGGGCGCCGACAACAACTGGCGCGAGCTGGGCGACGAGGTCCGCGAGGCGCTCTGCGACGCCCTGCTGGATGTGGCGGGCTGGCAGGTCGATGTCGAACCCGACGACACCGCCCAGCTGGCCCAGATCGCCGCCGATCTGCTCGCCGGTCCGATCGGCGCGCTCGCCGAATCACACGGCGGTTCGATCGAATTGGTTTCGGTCGACGGCCACAACGTCAATGTCCGGCTGTCGGGCGCCTGCCACGGGTGCCCAGCGGCCGCCGCCACGTTGCATGACAACCTGCAGCGCGAGTTGCGCCGACAGTCCGGTCACAAGGTCAAGGTCTATAGCGAAAACGATTCAACTGCAGTGCCGTTGGGCAAGAAGCTGCTGTCGCTGTTCGTCCACTGATTCATTGCCGATTGGCGCGCCGTACGCTGAATCCTGTGACGCGGCACGCCATCAGCAGAATCGCCGACGCGCTACGCGCGCTGAGCGCCGCAGTCGTTGCGACGGCGCGGCAAGTGTCCGTGCGCCGAATGGTGCTGACCGGCACGGTAATGGCCATCCTGATCGCGGTGGCGTTGCTCGTTCCGTTGCCCTCTGCGGTGCAACTGCGGGACTGGTCGACCTCGATGGGACCGTGGCTCCCGATGGCCTTTCTGGCCGCTCACATCGTGGTGACCGTGCTGCCGTTTCCACGCACCGCGTTCACGCTGGCGGCCGGACTACTGTTCGGCCCAGTGCTCGGGGTGACATTGGCGGTAGCCGCCAGCACGGTCAGCGCGGTGATCGCGCTGGCGTTGGTCCGGGCGGCCGGCTGGCAGCTGAGCCGGTTGGTACGTCATCAGGCGGTCGAGACGCTCGACACCCGTCTGCGCGATCGGGGTTGGGTTGCGGTCATGTCGCTGCGACTGATCCCCGCAGTGCCGTTCGCGCCGCTGAACTATGCCGTCGGCGCGTCGGCGGTGCGAGTACTGCCCTACACGTTGGCCACGGTGGCGGGTCTGCTTCCCGGGACGGCGGCCGTGGTGATCCTCGGTGACGCGCTGACCGGTCACGTCAGCCCGTTGCTTTTCCTGGTGTCCTTCAGTACGGGCGTCGCCGGGATTGCGTTGCTCGGCTACGAAATTCGCCACCACCGACGGCATGGAAAAGCATCGATGACGGAACCCGGCGATGCTGCCGAACCGGCGCTTCGCGGCTGATCGGCCTTCGGGTCAGGTGGGCTCGCGGATCGGCCCGTTTGCCTCTGCGCAATCCTCGCAATAGCTGCTAGACACATATAGAATTGGGCTTTATACCGATTCACAAAGGCAAGGCGGTGGCATGGTGTGCGCCGTTGGTGGTTTCCGCGTAGCCGGCTAGGCAGCTAGTAAACAGCGTGGTGAAAGTCTGGGGAGGCACACGCACAATGAACCTGAAGCAATTATTTGCCGTGGCGGCGATCGCCGCCGGCGTCGGCATGTCGGCACAGACGAGCGGGACAGCGCTTGTCAGCGCCGCCCCATTGGACCCGCTACCGTCAGCCCCGGCCTTCCACCAAGATCCGGCCGGACCGCCGCCAGGCATTCCCGCTGAAAAATGCTGGAGGTACGGCCGTAGCGGAGGCGGAAGCCCCCGAGGCGGCGGCGGAATGCCGGGGTACCTGCCGCAGTGCCCCCTTAAAACCGCACCGCCGTCGGGTTGATCGGTTGAAATTCGATCCCGCGCGGCAACGGGACGCACTGTCACTGCCGGTAGTTAATCCGATGGCAACGTCGATGTGCGGCGTTGCGGGGTTGACTCCAGCGTTTCCCGGGTAGCCGCTGTTCAGCACTTCGAACAGAAAAGCCTCCAAGGGAAGCGAAAGCCCATGAATCTCAAGCGCGTAGCCAGCGCGGCGGCAATTGCTGCCGGCGTCGTCATAGCACCACTGATGTTCGGGATAGGGCCCGTCAACGCCGCCCCGTTGGACCCACCCCCTTCCCCAACCAGCCCACCGGCTCCGGGCATGCCGGGCATGTCAATGGCACCTACGTCAGGTGTCGTCCCGCACAGCGGGGGTGGGGGACCCCACAGCGGTGGCGGAAGCATGACCCAGACGACGAAAACTCCGTAATCCCTAACCCACGTCCTCGGGCGCGCGGCTAATCGACGTCCCCAACCAATTCACGGGCTTCTTGCTCCGTTTCGACGGATGGCCCGGATCCGGGCAACCGCTTGCCCGCCACCTCCGGTGTGAACAGGAGCGTCACCGCGCCGACCAGCCCCGCGAAAACCAGCATGTACGCCGGCACCATGGCGTTGCCGGTGCCGGAGATCAACGCCTGGGCGATCAGCGGAGTAGAGCCACCGACCGCCGAGATCGAGATGTTGTACGCGATGGCCAGCGCTCCGTACCGCACCTCGGTGGGAAACAGCGCCGGCAGCAGGGCTGGAGACGTGCTGTCGAAGCACAACTCCATCAGACCGATCAACAGCACACCGATGAAGATCACCGGATAGGGGCCGCTGGAGCGGATCAGCAGGAACGCCGGGACGGAACCCGCGATCAGCAGCCCGCATCCTGTCCACATGATCGGTTTGATGCCGATACGGTCAGACAACATCGCGACGAACACCAGAGCGACCATCAAGATCGCCAAGGTAATGGTGATCATCACCAGCCCCGCGGTATGGCCAAGGTGCACAACCACTTTCAGATAGGTCGGCAAGTATCCGGTGAGCATGTAGTCCGCCGAGGTGCAGGTGAGCACGAGTGCCGCACAGATCAGCATGGGCCTCCATTGCTCGACGACCGTGCGCCGTAGCTGGTTGCCATCGCTGGCGCCGGACGCGTCTTCAGCCGCATGCGCGTTCTGATACGCGGCCGACTCGTCGAGTCGTAGCCGCATGTAGAGCGCGAACAGGCCGAACGGCGCGCTCAGCAGCAGCGGAATTCGCCAGCCCCAGGTGAGCATGTCGCTGGGCGACAGCCAGCTTTGCAGCCCCGTCACCAGGAGTCCGGCCAGCACGAACCCACTCAAGTTGCCCATCGGCAGAAACCCGACCACCATTCCGCGTTTGCGGTCCGGAGCCTGCTCGACGACATACGTCATCGCCCCGACATATTCACCACCGGTCGACAGGCCCTGGAAGACGCGCGCGACGACGAGCAGTATCGGCGCCCAGATACCGATCGTGCTGTAGCCGGGAAGCAAGCCGGTCGCAGTGGTACCGACCGTCATCAGCACAATCGTGATCATCAACACGCGCTTGCGGCCGAGGCGGTCACCGAGTGGACCGAAGATCATCCCGCCGAGCGGACGAACGACGAACGCCGCCGCCAACGTACTGAAGGTGGCGATCAAGTGGACCGCGCTGACGCTGTTGCCGGGGTAGAAGACCTGCGCGATCGTGGTGGCGATGTAGCCGTAGACCCCGAAGTCGTACCACTCCATGAAGTTGCCGATCGAGGCACCCTGAATCGACCGACGCGTCACCTCGGGGTCGGTGACCTGGATCTGGTCGCGGGTCCATCTCCGTCGGCGCCGCCGACTCACAGCGGTCCGCCGGCGCGCAGTGTTCATGGGCAGGCTAGATACCCATTACCTGCCGGCTTCAACGCGACAGTGATCAACGCCGCTGACTGAAGAGGTCCGCCACCCTGCTGGCGGCTCGGTTAACCATGGTCCGGTCCTTTCAGCGTCAGCGTTGCGTAGGTGGCCAAAAAGGACGCCGCGGGGAGGGCGTTCACGATGCGGTCGCGGGCGCGGATATGCGCGCCGACGGCGAGCACGAAGTACACCGTCAACATTGCCGTCGTCAGCCGCGCCAACGCCGGAATTCGGCTGGCGGAAAGCAATCCGATCACCGAGGCAGCCTTGGAAGCCGGCAGCAGCCACCGGATCTCTTGCGGAATGCCAAGAGCATCCAGGGCTTTGGCGATCGGGGGCACCGGGATGGCGCATGCCACCGCGTCGGCGGCCTGGAACGCGGCCAGCGCCGCATAGGTTTTCGGCGACGTCAGCGCGCTCACCTCACTGCCCCAGCTGGTGCCGCGGCGGCAAGGCAGCGTCCTCCACCGGTTTGCGGGCGTCCGCCTCCGCCTTGGCCACCGCTTGGAGGATCGCCGGGTCGGTCTCGGTGGAGAACCAGTCGGCCACCTCCGCACTGTCATCCTCGGACGCGGGCGAGTTGGCCTCAACCGGGGATGGCTGGTACCGGAACACCCCGTCCTCACCCGGGGCGCCGAGCAGCTTGGTGAACCCCTGCAACGCCGCTCCGAAGTCGCTGGGCACCAGCCACACCTTGTTGGCCTCGCCACGCGCCATCTGCGGCAGGACCTGCAGATATTGGTAGGCCAGCATCTCGGGGGTGGGCCGGCCGGCCTTGATCGCGGCGAACGTCTTCTCGATCGCCTTGGCCTGGCCCTGGGCTTGAAAGTAGGCTGCGGCCCGCTCGCCCTGCGCACGCAACATCCGGGATTGCCGGTCGGCCTCGGCGGCCAGGATCGCGGCCTGTTTGGCGCCTTCGGCGGCCAGGATCTGGGACTGCTTCTCCCCCTCAGCCTGCGTGATCGCCGCCTGTCGCATTCCTTCGGCGGTCAAGATCACCGCCCGCTTCTCGCGGTCGGCCTTCATCTGCTTTTCCATCGAGGCCTGGATCGACGGCGGCGGGTCGATGCTGCGCAGCTCCACCCGCGCAACCCGCAGCCCCCAGCGGCCGGTGGCCTCGTCGAGCACGCCGCGCAGCTGCCCGTTGATCTGGTCACGGGAGGTCAGCGTCTGTTCCAGCGTCATGCCGCCGACCACGTTGCGCAGCGTGGTGGTGGTCAGCTGCTCGACCCCGACGATGTAGTTGCTGATCTCGTAGACGGCCGCCTGCGGATTGGTGACCTGGAAGTAGACGACGGTGTCGATGTTGAGCGTCAGGTTGTCCTCGGTGATCACCGGCTGCGGCGGGAACGACACAACCCGCTCGCGCAGGTCGATCCGGGCGCGGACCCGGTCGATGAATGGCACCAGCAAGGTCAGCTGCCCGCTGATCGTGCGGCTGTAGCGACCCAGCCGTTCGATCACCGCCGCTTCCGCCTGCGGGACCAGCGCCACCGACTTAGCCACCACGATGACGGCGAAGCCCACAAGGACGGCAAACAAAATCAAACCGGCAACCATCAAATCTCCTGTTGCTTCAGAGGGTTAGAAATCTTTCCAGACCACCGCTGTGGCCCCATCGATATGCATGACGGTCACCTGTTCGCCGGGTTCGAACTCGTCACCGTCGTTCAATGGTCTCGCGGTCCACACCTGACCGTCCACTTTCACCTGGCCCTCGTCGCGGGCCACCCGGTCGAGCACCAGCGCTCGTTTGCCCTCCAGCGCCTTGACGCCCGTCGGCAGGCTCTTCGCGGGGGTCAAATGCCTGCGCAGGGCGGGTCGGACCAGTGTCAGCAGCAGCAGGGAAACCACCAGGAAAACCGCGCCGTCGGCCCAGATCGGCAGGTCCAGAAGCCAGCTGGATCCGGCCGCGGCCAGCGCGCCACCACCCAACATCAGCAGGAACATGTCGCCGGTCAGCGCCTCCGCGCCGGCCAGCGCCACCGCTACGATCAGCCAGATCACGGCCGCAGACATGCCGTCAGGATATCGCGTGATCGGCCGTGTCCACGACGAACAACTAGACTGCGGAACCATGTGGTGCCCCAGTGCGACGCTCTCGGTCTGGGCCAATGCCTGGCTTGCCGGCAAGGCCGCGCCCGACGATGTCCTCGACGCGTTATCTTGTTGGGCACCAAGACAATCAGTGACCGCATACGATGCCGTCGCGGCGGGCCACTCCGGGCTGCCGTGGCCGGACGTACATGACGCGGCCGCGGTGTCGCTGCTGCAGACGCTGCGCACCGCAGCCGGCCGGACGGCAACAGGGACACCTTCGATCACGGTGGTGCTACCGGTTCCCGGCGATGTCCGCGGCCTGACCGCGGGCACACAGTTCGAACGGGATGCGTTGGCGGCCGGCGAGGCGGTGATCGTCAGCCATCCCAATGATCCCGGTGTGGGCGTCGGGCTGGTGCCCGAATTCGGCTACGACGAATCCGACGACGAACTCGCACACCCTGAATTGTGTGCGCTGTCGTGGACCGTGTACTCCTTGCGAGGCACCCCGGTGCTCGGCCGGACCGAGTTGGGTGAAGCCGAATACGCGTTGCGGCTGGCTGTGCGCTCCGCCGCCGACGCCCTGACCGCAATCGGGCTGGGATCCACCGGCGTGGACGTCGACGATCCGCGCGGGATGGTGGAGCAGTTACTGGAATCCACACGGCAACACCAGGTTCCCGAACCTGCCCCGTCGCGCGCCCTGCGCGTGCTGGAGAACGCGGCACACGTCGACGCGATCATCACGGTCAGCGCCGGGTTGTCACGAATCGGCACGCAGTCGTTGTCTGAGGCCCAGATCGCCACCGATGCGCTGCGGCCGCTGGCCGCGGTCGTGCGATCGGCGAGAATGGCCGCGCTCAGCGCGATTCTGCAGGCGGCTTGGCAGAGCTGACTGCCGGCTAGCCGGTGCGGCCTTGCGCGACGCAGTGCGGCGGACGGCACGGCTCGCCGTTGATGCTAGCCGCGCAACCAAAGACCGGGTCCGGTCCGATCACCCTCGCAGGCGCACGGCCGCAACGAAGTTCGTCGATCAGGTCCACCGCCAGCCGGGCGAACCGCGGGTCGGCATTGGGCGTCGACGCGCGCGTCAACACCACCCCTGCCGCGTCGGTCCGGGATCGCAACTCCTCGTCGAGATCCCACACCACCTCGATGTGGTCGGCGACAAATCCGACCGGGCAGACGATGACGGCCTTGGTCCCACTCGCGGCCAACGTCATGACGTGGTCGGCGACATCGGGCTCCAGCCACGGCACCTGCGGCGGACCCGATCGCGACTGCCAAGCCAGGTCGTAATCCCGGAATCCGGCTGCCGCCGCCACCAGCCTTGCGGCGTAGGCGACTTGGCGGCTGTACAGCAGCGGGCCGCAGCGCTGGTCGGCGGCCACCGGAATCGAATGCGCGGTGAAAACAAGCCGGGTGTCCGCGGGAGCGGTGCGCGCGGCCGCGGCGATGGCCTCTGAGAACATCTCCACGAAAAGCGGATGGTCGAAGTAGGGCCGCAGTTTCACCAGTTCTGGCGCAGCCGGGCCGGCCGCGCGACGTGCCCGCGCGATGTCTTCGACGTATTGAGTGCAACTGGAATAGCCGCTCCACGCCGATGTGGTGAACACCGCCGCGCGCTGAACACCGTTGTCCCGCATGGTCGCGACGGTGTCTTCAACGTAGGGTTCCCAGTTGCGGTTGCCGAAATAGACTGGTAGGTCCATCCCGCGCTTGGCGAGTTCCGCGCGCAATTCAGCGATCAGCGCGCGGTTGATCCCGTTGATCGGCGACACCCCGCCGAAATGCAGATAATGCTCAGCTACCTCATCGAGGCGTTCCGGCGGCACATTCCGGCCGCGGGTGACGTTCTCCAGAAACGGCCGCACCTGCTCCGAGCCTTCCGGCCCACCGAAAGACAGCAGCAGGACCGCATCGAAATCCATTGCTTGTCAAAGCAACTGGGTGCTGGCGCCGCCGTCGGCGTAGATGATTGATCCGGTGGTGGCCGGCAACCACTCCGACAGCAGGGCACAGACCGTCTTGGCGACCGGTGTCGGGTCCTTCATGTTCCATCCGATAGGCGCCCGCTGGTCCCAGCCCTCTTCGAGCAGCTGCATCTGGGCACCCGCCTCGTCACCGAGCGCACCGCCGACGATGGCGCTCATCGCCAGCGTCCGGATCGGTCCCGCGGCAACGAGATTCGAACGTACGCCATGCTTGCCCGCCTCGCGCGCCACAAACCGGTTGACCGACTCCAGCGCACTCTTGGCCACCGTCATCCAGTTGTACGCCGGCATCGCCCGGGTCGGGTCGAAGTCCATCCCGACGATGGAACCGCCCGGGTTGACGATCGGCAGCAGCGCCTTGGCCAGCGATGCGTACGAGAAAGCCGAGATGTGAATGCCTTTGGAGACATCTTCGTAGGGCGCGTCGAAGAACGGGTTGATTCCCATGCCGGTCTGCGGCATGAAGCCGATCGAATGCACGACGCCGTCAAGCTTGTTGCCCTCGCCGATCTCAGCCGTCACGCGCTCAGCCAGAGTCTCCAGGTGCTTCTCGTTCTGCACGTCGAGTTCGATCAGCGGGGCCTTCTCCGGCAATCGGTCGGCGATGCGTTGAATCAGCCGCAGCCGGTCGAATCCGGTCAACACCAACTCGGCGCCCTGTTCCTGGGCCACGCGGGCGATGTGGAACGCGATCGACGCGTCGGTGATGATCCCGCTGACCAGGATCCGTTTACCTTCGAGCAGTCCTGCCATATCCGTCCTAATTTTTTGGTATCTCGAGTCCTGTCAGTGACCCATGCCCATGCCGCCGTCGACCGGGATCACCGCACCCGAGATGTAACTGGCATCCTCGGACGCCAGGAAGCTGACCACCCCGGCGACCTCCTCGGCGGTGCCGACCCGCTTGGCCGGGATGAAGTCCAGCGCCCCCGCCTGAATCCGCTCGTCCAGCGCGCGGGTCATCTCGGTGTCGATGTAGCCGGGGGCCACCACGTTCGCGGTGACCCCGGCCTTGGACAGCTCCCTGGCGATCGAGCGGGCCATGCCGATCAGACCCGCCTTGGAGGCCGCGTAATTGGCCTGGTTGCCGATGCCCCAGGTGCCGGAGACCGAACCTATAAAGATCAACCGCCCGAATCGCTTGCGCTGCATACTGCGCGATGCCCGCTGAACGACCCGGAACGCCCCGGTGAGGTTGGCGTCGATGACCCTTTCAAATTTCTCTTCTGTCATCCGGATCAGAAACGCGTCCGCGGAAACGCCGGCATTGGACACCACCACCTCGACCGGACCCTGGTGCTCCTCGACCTCTTTGAAGGCACGATCGACGGCGTCGTTGTCGGTGACGTCGCACTGCACGCCGAACAAACCCTCCGGCGCGCCCGACCCGCGGTGCGTGACGGCCACCTTGTGGCCGTCGGCAGCCAGCCGACGCGCCACCGCCAGCCCGATCCCCCGGTTACCTCCAGTGACGAGCACCGACCGGGACACGAACGCAGGCTTGACTGCGTGGGCTTCTCCGGCGGTTTCGGTCGCTTTCTCGGTGGCGTTTTCAGTGGCTACGTCAGTCACCCCGACAACCTATCGCTTTACGGTGGCAGCGCCGAAATCGCCCGGCCCTGCCAGATGGCCACTCGACGATGCGGATTAGGTCGGCAATCGCCGGTTGATCAGCAAGGCCGCTAACGCCGCCAGCGCAAGCACCAGCGAACCGAGCCGCAGCCAGCCGACACTGGCGTCGCCTCTGATCGTCTCGTAGCCGATCTGCTCCTGCAGTGAGGCGTAGACCTGCTTGAGCTCCTGCAAGTTCGAGGCGTCGAAGTGGTTGCCACCGGAGAGCTCTGCGACTTTTTTCATCGTGCTGTCGTCGACGGGCACCGGCTGACGTTGCCCGTTGATCTCCACGAAGCCGTATGGGGTACCGAACGAAATCGTCGAGATCGGCACGCCCTGGTCCTTGGCGGTGCGTGCCGCGGTGAACGCCCCCTTGGGGTTGTCCGGGTTGGTCGGCATGGTCTCCTTGCCGTCGGAGAACAACACGACCCGGGCCGGCGGCGGAGTGTCGCCGCCACCAATCACCGCGCCCACGGTGGCGATGGCCTGCAACGCCGTGAAGATCCCCTCCCCGGTGGCCGTGCGGTCGGCGAACTGCAGCTTGTCCAGCGCGGCTTTGGTCGCGTCCCGGTTGGTCGTCGGTTGCACCAGAACGGTCGCGGTCCCCGCATAGGCGATCAGCCCGAGGTTGATACCTGGGGTCAGCTCGCCGGCGAACTCCTTGGCGGCCACTTCGGCGGCGGCCATCCGGTTGGGTTCGACGTCGGTGGCACGCATGGACTGCGACACGTCGATGACGAGCATGACAACCGCACGGTTGCGTGGAATTCGTACATCGTGGGTCGGCCCGGCCATTGCGATCGTGAACAGCAGCAGCGCCGACAGCAGCAGGATGGCCGACAGGTGACGCCACCGAGTGGGTTGCTTGGGGGCAACGCTTTCCAGCAGCTCCATGTTGGCGAAGCGCAGCATCCGCCGCTGCCGGGCCACCTGGGCGATGATGTAGAGCGCCAGCAGGCCCAGAATCGCCACCAAGAACAGAAAAAACCAGGCGTGAGCGAAGCCGGACAGCGTCATCGGCCCGAGCAACGGCAGTGTCATAACAGACCAGTCCCAGTGAGGCCCGGCTCGTGGAAAACGCGAGTCACTGGCGCCCCGCCAGTGACCCGCGCCGGCGGGATTCGACGAAACGGACGATGTCGGCGATCCAATCTCGATCGGTGCGCAGCGACAACAGCGGTGCTCCGCAGCTGCGCATGGCGCGCTCCACGTCGGCACGATGCGCGACGGCCGCCTTGGCGAAGTCGTCGCGCAATTGCTCGTCGATGGTGAACTCACGGGTGGCACCGGATTCGGCGTCCTGCAAGATGACGTCGCCGATGTCGGGCAGCTCGACATCGCGCGGATCGAGCACCTCGACGCCGAGCACCTCGTGGCGGGCGGCGATCGCCCGCAACGGACGCATCCAGTTGATCGGGCCGAGGAAGTCGCTGATGATCACGGCCATCCCGCGCCGGCGTTCCGGGCGGCGCAACGCTTCGATGGCCACCGCCAAATCCCCGCGCACCCCTACCGGCGCCTTCGGCGTAGTGGCGATGGTGCGCAACAGCTTCTGCTCATGCTGGCGTCCGGAGCGCGCCGGCACCCGAATCATCTTCTCGCCGTTGGCAACCACCGCGCCGAGCCGGTTGCCGCCCCCGCTGTTGAGAAACGTGATGGCAGCCGCGGCCGCCACCGCCACGTCACGTTTCTCGCAGACGGCTGTGCCGAAGTCCAGGCTGGCCGACAAGTCGACCACCAGCCAGGTCTCCAATTCACGGTCGGCGATCATCTGCCGGACGTGCGGGTGGGTGGTGCGCGCGGTGACCGCCCAGTCCATCCGGCGTACGTCGTCGCCGGGCTGATACTCGCGTGACTCCCCCGGCTCCGAACCGGGGCCCGGAATCAGGCCCAGGTGGTCGCCGTGCAGGACACCGTCGAGCTTGCGCTTGACCGTGAGCTCGAGTGTGCGAAGTGCCGCCGACAGCTTCGGGTCATCGATCTGCCCGCGCTGCATCGACGGCGGATGGACCACCGCCGGCGCTTCGGGATCGGTCACCGACCGCTAGCCGTACCCGCGGCCTGCATCGCCGGAGGTACCGAATGGCCGTGTTGCGGAACGGCATTCACCTGCGGCATACCGACGGTCTGCAGAATCCGGTTGATGATGATCTCCGGCGATACTTCGTCGGCGAGCGCGTCATAGGTGAGCACCAATCGATGCCGTAGCACGTCGGGAATGACCTCGACGATGTCCTGCGGGATCACGTAGTCGCGGCCGCGCACCAACGCCAGCGAGCGCGCGCCGGCGATGATGCCCAGCGAGGCACGTGGCGATGCGCCAAACGAGATCCAGCTCTTGACGTCGTTCATGCCGAGTTGCTCGGGGTAACGGGTGGCCATGACGACGCGCACCACGTAGTCGACCAGCGCGTGGTGAACGAAGTTGTTCGCGGCGATCTCCTGCAACCGCAGCAGGTCACCGGTGTTCAGGATTTGCTTGGCCTCCGGCGGCTTCACACCCATCCGGTAGATGATCTCGCGCTCCTCCTCCGGGGAGGGGTAGCCGACGTTGATCTTGAACAGAAAGCGGTCCCGCTGCGCCTCCGGCAGCGGGTAGACGCCCTCATGCTCGATCGGGTTCTGGGTGGCCATCACCAGGAACGGGTTGGGCAGCGGGAACCTCTTGCCACCGATCGACACCTGACGCTCCTGCATGACCTCCAGCAGTGCGGACTGCACCTTCGCCGGGGCGCGGTTGATCTCATCGGCGAGCAGGAAGTTGACCACCACCGGGCCCAGCTCGGTGTCGAACTCCTCCTTGCCCTGCCGGTAGATGCGCGTACCGATGATGTCGGTGGGCACCAGGTCGGGCGTGAACTGGATACGCGCGAACGTCCCGCCGACCACCTTGGCGAAGGTCTCCACGGCCAAGGTCTTGGCGACACCGGGCACACCTTCTAGGAGCACGTGACCCCTGGACAGCAGGCCGACCAGCATCCGCTCGACCAACTGGTCCTGGCCCACGATGATCCGCTTGACCTCGAAGATGGCTCGTTCCAGGGTGTGCACCTCAGCAGCCAGTCCGTTGCCACCGCCGGTGGCCGCCGCGTGCGCTGGCGCCGTCGGGGAGCCACCCGGACCCGAGTAACCGCTGGTGCCCGGGGGCGGCCCGCCTGCTGATGTCATCGATTACCCTCCACGACTCATCCTCCACGACTCAATAAACACGACTGCTGGCACGACGAACGCCGCGGGGCAGCGGGGTGCCCTCGTTCAACTATTCCAGGCCGTTCGGATTCCGTCGACGTGGCCACTCACCGGTGGCCACCGGACAGGAGCATCAGTACTCGATGATTCGGGTCAACGTCGGCGTCATACCCGACTTTCGCACCGTGCTGACAGTGACCTTGCCTGCGCTGCCGGAGGCCTCTAGCATCTGGCCGTTACCCAGGTAGATGGTCACGTGCTGGCCGCCGCCCGGGCCGTAGAAGATGAGGTCGCCGCGCCTGGCCTGCGAAGGCGGAATGTGTCGGCCGGACTTCCACTGGTCACCGGAGAATCTCGGGATCAACACGCCGACCCCGGCGAAGCTGTATCGGACCAGACCCGAGCAGTCGAAGCCCACGGTGTTGGCACCAGAGTCAATCCCCTTGCTTGGGCCGTCGAGCGTCCCGCCGCCCCACGAGTACGGCACTCCCATCTGCGAGGCGCCGCGGCGGATCACGTATTCGATCGCCTGGCGCCCGTTGGCCCTGGGGATCTTGCTGGGACTGGTGCCGCCGCCATCACTGCCGCCCAGGTTGATCCCCAGTCCGCCGAGAAACTGGCGGCCGAGGTCGAGCGTCGTCTGGGTGGCGCTCGCGGTGGCCTGCAGCGACTGGTTGGCGACGGCAAGCGGGTCTCCCGGTGCGCCCGCGCTGATGGTCGGCGGCAACGTCGGATCCCACTGACCGTCCTCGGCATCGGCGGGAGCGGCCAGACCGATCAGCAGACCAAACGCGGCCAGAATCGACCAGACCAACCTGGCCCGGCGCATGCCGTCTCCGTCGGTAAACCCGCGGCGCATAAGTCCTTTCACCCGTCAGTATTCGATGTAACGGACCACGTAGGGCGTCATACCGCTGGTACGAACCGGCGCGACCCGGACCTTCAGCCCGACGTCGGGCGCCTCGAGCATTTGGCCCTGGCCGAGGTACAGGGTCACGTGCTGACTGCCGCCGGGGCCGTAGAAAATCACGTCACCGCGGCGCATCTGCGACGACGGGATCTTGCGGCCCAGGTCGTATTGCGCGCCCGAATAGTGCGGCAGTTTGATGCCCACGCCGGCGAAGGCGTACAGCACCAGGCCCGAACAGTCGAAGCCGGTGGTGCCGGACCCCGAGCCGATGCCCTTGCCCGGCCCGGCGGCGGTGCCACCGCCCCATGAATAGGGCACGCCCAGCTGGGAGAGGCCGCGGCGGATCACGTACTCCGAGGCCTGCCGTCCGTACACCCGGGGAATGCGGCCGTTGGTGAAGCCGGTGGGAGTGGGAGCCAGCCCTATCTGCTGCAGGAAGCTGCGGCCCATGCCGGCGGTGACTTCCGACGAGGTCGCCGAGATCCCCAGCACCTTGTTGAGGATCGCGATGGGGTCACCGGGGACGTTGGCGCTGGGCACCGCCGGCAGTGTGGGATCCCAGTCGCCGGCCCACTGGCCACCATCGCCCTGCGGTCGGCTGGGCGAGCCCGGCGCCGCCGGGTCCCATCGGTCACCGGAGGACCCTGATGTTGGGGTCGCCTGGCCCCTGGCGCCCGGTCCGCCCGCCGGTGCCGACCAGTTACGGGCGGCGTCGAGTCTGGCCTGGGCCGCGTTGCGCTCGTCGGCCAGGCGGTTGATCTCGTGCTGCTGTTCGCCGAACTTGCGGTGCGTGTCGGTCAGCGCCGCCACCGCGGCGTTCTGGCTGGTTTGAGCGTCGGCGACGGCCTTGTCGGCTTTTTGCTTGGCCAGCCGGGCCGCCGAGTCTTTGTTCACCTGCTCGGTGCGGGCCCGTTGCAGGTTGTCCATAACCTGTCGCGAACTGGTGGCCAGCGTCTGACCGGCGGCCGCGGTCGCGATCATGTCGTCGGGGCTGGCCGCCGTAAGGTAGCTGTCCGTTGGACCGTTGACGTAACTGGCGACCGCGAAACGGTCGAATCGCTTCTGGGCGGCCGCGATTGCGCCGTCGGCATTCTTGACCGCCTGCTGACTGACGGCGACGTCGTGTTGTGCGGTCGCAGCGTTGTCCCGCGCGGTCTCCACGTCGACGAGAGCCTTGTTGACGCTCTCCTCCTCGGTCTGGATCTGCGCGCCGAGGTCATGCAGGTGCTGATTGGCGTCGGCAACGTCGGCGATCAACTTGGCCATCGTGTCGGGCCCGGCACCCGGGTCCGCGGTGGCCAGACTTGGCGTGCACAGCAGAACTGCCACGCTGAGCACCGCCGGACCCATTCGGCGGGTGAACGTGGTGGCCAATCGAATGGACGAGCCGAGCCAGTTGCGTGTCATTCGACTCGGGTCTCCTTGGCGTGACGCGGGCGGACGGCGTCGGCTCCAGTTATCACTGGAAGCACGATTAACCAAATGCATCACTTGCACCGTAAGCCACAGATGACCCAGTGGAAACTTTAGTCACAAATTACAAGTTTGTTCTTTCGACAATTGTGACCCAACGGTGACATCACTAATTTGCCCGCGGCGGCGGTGTCGATGTCGGCGCTATACGACACAAGGCAAATACGGCGAGTTAGACGCTCTGATCGGCGTCTTTCGGGGCCGTCTCGTCCCCTTCGTGCGGCGTTGCTGAACGTCTGGTTCGCAGCTGCACGATTCGGGTCCCGATTACCGCTGCCAGTACCCCCATGACCAGCACGATCGTGAACTCAGTCCAGGGAAACTGCGGCGTATTGAGTTGATGCAGAAAATTGTCCGCCGAGACCACCGGATTGCCGGTCTTGGCGTTGTCTTCGCCGATCTCCAGGGTGGCGCGGGGGAAGTGGGTGCTGTAGCTGCCGACGTAATTCGGGCTGAGCACCAGCACAGTGGCGTCAGGGTGTTGCGAGCCGACCACCGTCGCGATGTCGCGCAGCGGAGTGTCGTTCGGCGGGTTGTGGTCCAGCACGACGATCTTCAGATCGATGCCATCGTCGTGGGCTTGGTTGATCACCTGCAGCAACGCCGGCGTGACGGCCGACGGCGCGCTGATGTTCGCGGCGGTGACCTGCTCTTGGACGATCGCCAGGCATTGATCGGGCTTGGTTGCCGGATCGGCACCGACGGTGCCGCAGATCTCGCCCGGTATGTAGAGCGGCGCGTGCGGGGTGGTCACGGTTGCAAACCGTACCGCCTGACGAGGGTTGCGTTACGGCAGGTCGCCGACTTGATGAAACTGATCTTTTCCGGCCCGGCCGAAAGCAGGACAAGCGTACTGTTAGACTGACACTGCCCGCTGACACGGCCCGTCGGCGAGCCGAACTAAATACGGGAGTTGATGTGACTAGCAAAGATTCGGTGAATTCGTTCGGAGCCCGCAGCACCCTGGACGTCGGCGGCAACAGTTACCAGACGTACCGGCTGGACGCGGTTTCGGGCACGGAGAAACTTCCCTACAGCCTCAAGGTCCTCGCCGAAAACCTGCTGCGCAACGAGGACGGCAGCAACATCACCAAAGATCACATCCAGGCGATCGCGCAGTGGGACCCCAAGGCAGAGCCCAGCATCGAGATCCAGTACACGCCCGCCCGTGTGGTGATGCAGGACTTCACCGGCGTGCCCTGCATCGTCGACCTGGCCACCATGCGTGAGGCGATCGGCGACCTGGGCGGCCAAGCGGACAAGGTCAACCCGCTGGCGCCGGCCGACTTGGTGATCGACCACTCGGTGATCGCCGACTTGTTCGGCCGCGCCGACGCATTCGAGCGCAACGTCGAGATCGAGTACCAGCGCAACGGCGAGCGCTACCAGTTCTTGCGCTGGGGCCAAGGCGCATTCGACGACTTCAAGGTGGTGCCGCCGGGCACCGGCATCGTGCACCAGGTCAACATCGAATACCTGGCCCGCGTCGTGGTGGAGCGCGACGGAGTAGCCTACCCGGACACCTGCGTCGGCACCGACTCACACACCACGATGGTCAACGGCCTCGGCGTTTTGGGCTGGGGTGTCGGCGGAATCGAGGCCGAGGCCGCCATGCTCGGTCAGCCGGTGTCGATGCTGATCCCCCGCGTCGTCGGCTTCAAGTTGACCGGTGAGATTCAGCCGGCTGTCACGGCCACCGACGTCGTGCTGACCGTCACCCAGATGTTGCGCAAGCACGGCGTGGTCGGCAAGTTCGTCGAGTTCTACGGCGAGGGCGTCGCCGAGGTGCCGTTGGCCAACCGCGCCACTCTGGGCAACATGAGCCCCGAATTCGGTTCCACCGCAGCGATTTTCCCGATCGACGAAGAAACGATCAAATACCTGAAGTTCACCGGCCGCAGCGACGAGCAGCTGGCGCTGGTCGAGGCCTATGCCAAAGAGCAGGGCATGTGGCACGACCCCAAGCACGAGCCGACGTTCTCGGAATACCTCGAACTCGACCTGTCCGATGTGGTGCCGTCGATCGCCGGACCCAAGCGCCCGCAGGACCGAATCGCGTTGTCCGACGCCAAGTCCACGTTCCGCAAGACCATTCCCGACTACGTCGGCGACGACCCCGGCAAGCAGGGCTACTCGAAGCTGGACGAGGTGGTCGACGAGTCGTTCCCGGCCAGCGACCCGGGTGAAGTGTCGAACGGCCACGCCGACGACGCCCCGGTGGTGGAATCGGCCGCCGCGCACTCCAAGGGCCGGGTGAGCAACCCGGTGCGGGTGAAGTGCGCCGAGCTCGGCGAGTTCGTGCTCGACCACGGTGCGGTGGTGATCGCGGCGATCACGTCGTGCACCAACACCTCCAACCCCCAGGTGATGCTGGGCGCGGCGCTACTGGCCCGCAACGCCGTCGAGAAGGGACTGGGCAGGAAGCCGTGGGTGAAAACCACCATGGCGCCGGGCTCCCAGGTGGTCAGCGACTACTACGAAAAGGCCGGGCTGTGGCCGTACTTGGAGAAGCTCGGCTTCTACCTGGTCGGTTACGGCTGCACCACCTGCATCGGCAACTCTGGCCCGCTGCCCGACGAGGTCTCGAAGGCGATCAACGACAACGACCTTTCGGTGGCCGCCGTGTTGTCGGGCAACCGGAACTTCGAGGGCCGGATCAATCCCGACGTCAAGATGAACTACCTGGCCTCGCCTCCGCTGGTGGTCGCCTATGCGCTCGCCGGCACGCTCGACTTCGATTTCGAGTCCGACCCGCTTGGCACCGACAAGGACGGCAATGATGTCTTCCTCAAAGACATCTGGCCGTCCCAGAAGGACGTCTCCGACACCATCGCCTCGGCGATCAACCAGGAGATGTTCACCAAGAACTACGCCGACGTATTCAAGGGCGATGAGCGCTGGCGCAACCTGCCGACCCCGAGCGGCAACACCTTTGAGTGGGACGAGAACTCGACGTACGTCCGCAAGCCCCCTTATTTCGAGGGGATGTCCGCCGATCCCGAACCGGTCAGCGACATCAGCGGCGCCCGGGTGCTGGCGCTGCTCGGCGATTCGGTGACCACCGACCACATCTCCCCCGCAGGCAGCATCAAGCCGGGCACCCCGGCGGCCCAATACCTCGACGAGCACGGCATCGACCGCAAGGACTACAACTCCTTTGGTTCGCGGCGCGGCAACCACGAGGTGATGATCCGCGGCACGTTCGCCAACATCCGGCTGCGGAACCTACTGCTGGACGACGTCTCCGGCGGCTACACCCGGGACTTCACCCAGGACGGCGGTCCGCAGGCGTTCATCTACGACGCGGCGCAAAACTATGCGGCAGAAAACATTCCGCTGGTGGTGCTGGGCGGCAAGGAGTACGGCTCCGGTTCGTCGCGGGATTGGGCGGCCAAAGGCACGTTCCTGCTGGGCGTGCGGGCGGTGATCACCGAGTCGTTCGAGCGCATCCACCGGTCCAACCTGATCGGCATGGGCGTGATTCCGTTGCAGTTCCCGGAGGGCAAGTCGGCGGAGTCCTTGGGTCTGGACGGCACCGAGGTCTTCGACATCAACGGGATCGAGGAACTCAACAACGGCAAGACGCCGAAGACGGTGCATGTCACGGCCGCCAAAGACACCGGCGGTGACGGCGGTGAAAAGGCCATTGAATTCGACGCTGTGGTGCGCATCGATACTCCCGGTGAGGCCGACTACTACCGAAACGGCGGCATCTTGCAGTACGTGTTGCGCAACATGCTCAGGTCGAGCTAGTGGCGAAGACCTAACGGAGGGCAGCCGTGCCCAAGGTCAGCCAGGACCATCTGGCGGCCCGGCGCCGTCAGATCCTCGACGGCGCCCGCCGCTGCTTCGCCGAGTTCGGCTACGACGGGGCGACGGTGCGCCGGCTGGAGCAGAGGATCGGCTTGTCGCGGGGTGCGATATTTCACCACTTCCGCGACAAGGACACGCTGTTTTTCGAGCTGGCGCACGAGGATGCCGAGCGGATGGCCGATGTCGCCTCACGCGAAGGTCTGGTCCAGGTGATGCGCGACATGCTGGCGGCGCCCGACCAGTTCGACTGGCTCGCCACGCGATTGGAGATCGCCCGCAAGCTGCGCCATGACTCGGCGTTCAACAAGGAGTGGACGGAGCGCTCAGCTGAGCTGGTGGCGGCGACGATCGACCGGCTGCGCCGGCAGAAGCAGGCCGGCCGGGTGCGCGACGACATCCCCAGCGACGTGTTGCAGTGCTACCTGGATCTGGTGCTCGACGGGTTGGTGGCCAAGGTGGCCTCCGGTGAAGACACTCAGTTGCTTACCGCTGTCCTTGATCTCGTCGAGAAATCGGTACGACAGCGCTAGCTCCCCACGGAGTTACCGCGATCGGGTCCGGTGGTTGGGGCCGCCACGGCTGCGCATCGTGGTACCCGATTCGCGCAACATGCTGTGGACCGACCCGTACGACCTGCCGGTCGACTCGACCAGTCTGCGGATGCTGGCCCCGCCCTCGTAGGCGTTGCGCAGTTCGCGCAGCACTTGATCACGCGGCTTTTTCGATTTCCTCACGTGCCCCTCCCCGGTTGAACAGGATCCCCAAAGCACAAAGAGTAGGAAGTCGGGTCGGTTGGCGGGCCGATTTGACGAAATCCCCTGCGGCCGCGTCGAAGCGGTCAGGCCAACTCGATGAGGTCCCGGTACTCCTCGGACCAATGGTCCTCGGTTCCGTCGGGCAGCAGCACGACGCGTTGCGGGTCGAGCGCTTCGGCGGCACCCGGGTCGTGCGTGACCAGTACCACGGCGCCGGCATAGCTACGCAGCGCGTCCAGCACCTGCTCGCGCGACGCCGGATCGAGATTGTTCGTCGGCTCGTCAAGCAGCAGCACATTGGCGGTGGAGGCCACCAGGCCGGCCAGCGCCAAGCGAGTCTTCTCACCGCCGGACAGCGTCCCGGCGGACTGGTCGAGTTGGCTGCCGCTGAACATGAACGCTCCGAGCAGACCACGCAATTCCTGCTCGCCGGAATCGGGTGCGGCGTGCCGGATGTTCTCCCACACCGTCGCGGTGTCGTCGAGGGTGTCGTGCTCCTGGGCGAAATAGCCGACTTTCACACCGTGTCCGGGCTCCAACGCGCCCGCCTCGGGTTGCTCGACCCCGGCCAGTAGTCGCAGCAGCGTCGTCTTGCCCGCGCCGTTGAGTCCGAGCACCACCACCCGTGAGCCGCGATCGATGGCCAGGTCCACGCCGGTGAACACTTCCAGCGAACCGTAGGTCTTCGTCAGGCCGGACGCCATCAGCGGCGTGCGTCCGCAAGACGCCGGGCTCGGGAACTTGATTCGGGCCACCTTGTCGGCCACCCGCTCTTCGTCGAGCGCGGCCATCATCCGGTCCGCGCGCCGCAACATATTTTGCGCCGCAACGGCTTTGGTGGCCTTGGCGCCAAGCTTGGCGGCTTGGGCGCGCAGTGCGGTGGCCTTGCGTTCGGCATTGGTGCGTTCCCGGCGGCGCCGCTGCTCGTCGGTGGCACGGGCGTCGAGGTACTTCCGCCATCCCATGTTGTAGACGTCGACTTCGCCGCGTACCGCGTCGAGAAACCACACGCGGTTGACGACGTCAGCCAACAACTCGACGTTGTGGCTGATGACCACCAGCCCGCCGGTGTGGTTGCGCAGGAAGTCCCGCAACCAGCCCAGCGAATCGGCGTCGAGGTGGTTGGTCGGCTCGTCGAGTAGCAAGGTGGTCTCAGAACCTGAAGCGCCGGCTCCTCCTTCCGAGGCGGCAAAAAGAATCCGGGCCAACTCAACTCGGCGCCGCTGACCCCCGGACAGGGTGCACAACTGCTGTGTCAGGACGCGGTCCGGCAACCCCAGACTCGCGCAGATACGGCCCGCTTCGCTTTCGGCGCCATAGCCGCCGAGCGCGGCGAAGCGCTCCTCGAGTTGGCCGTAGCGGCGGATCGCACGATCACGGGCCGCGTCGTCGGCGACCTCGGCCATCAGCGCCTGCTGCTTTTCCAGGTCGGTGAGCAAGGTGTCGAGACCCCGCGCGGAGAGCACCCGATCACGCGCGAGCATATCGAGGTCACCCTCCTTGGGATCCTGCGGCAGATAGCCGATCTCGCCGGTGCGTGCCACGGTTCCCGCGTAGGGCTCCCCCTCACCCGCCAAAATGCGCATGGTGGTGGTTTTGCCGGCGCCGTTGCGTCCGACCAATCCGATGCGGTCACCGGGCTGTATCCGCAGAGCCGGGCCGTCAGCAAAGAGCAGCGTGCGCGCGCCAGCGCGGACCTCGAGGTCCGTAGCCGTGATCACGGTTACTCTCCTTGGCCAATGGTCCGGAACGTCATTGCTTGTCGTCGGTGAACACCGGCGGCCGTTTGTCGGCTCGCGCGGCAACCGCCTCTTCGAAGTTGGCGGTGAGCAGACGGACGAAGAGCTGCCCTAGACCTTCGGCCTGCATGTGCCCCTCCAGGCTAGCGGCGTCCAGTCCACTCCACAGTGTGCGCTTGGTCAACTCGACGCCCGGCCGCGAGAAGGCGGCGATTCGCTCGGCCAGGTCGTAGCAGGTGTCCAGCAGTTCGTGTTCGGGGACGCGGCGCGATACCAACCCGATCCGCTCGGCTTCCTCGGCATCTACGTCACGGCCGGTCAGCATGATCTCGAAGGCCCGAGACGACCCGATGGCCCGCGGCAGCAAGTAGCTCAAGCCCAGCTCACTGGCGGTCAACCCGTTGTTGATGCCCGCAGCCCGGAAATAAGCTCCGCGTGACGCGACGCGGATGTCTGCAGCAAGCGCCAGACACAGCCCACCGCCTATTGCGGCGCCATTGACCGCCGCGATCACCGGCTGGTGCAGCCGTCGCAGCCCCAGGATGACATCGTCGAGAATCTGCATGGAGCGCAGCGCGTAGGTGGGCCGGGTCAAGCCCGCAACGTGGGGAACGTCACCGGCCGACTTGTGGTCGGCGCCCGAGGAGAACCCTGCGCCCGCGCCGGTCAACACGACCACGCGTACCGCGTTGTCGTAGTTGATGCTCTCCAACGCCTCTTTCAGCGGCACCATGACGTCGAACGCCATGGAGTTCATTCGCTCCGGCCGATTGAGTGTGATCAGCGCGACCTGCGGCCGCGGATGTTCGACGAGGACCATGCTCACCGTTGAACGGTAACCCGCCCCCATGCAGAGCTGGCTCAGGCCTGGTCGCCCTCTGCCGCCGCGATTGCCGCGTCGACGTCGAATCCCTTGACCTGCTGAACCAGATCCTCCAGCGCGGCGGGGGGCAGGGCGCCGGACTGGTTGAAGATCAGCTTGCCCTTCTTGAACGCCATCAGCGTAGGAATGGATTGGATCTGCGCGGCCGCGGCGAGTTCCTGTTCGGCTTCGGTATCCACCTTGGCGTGTACGACGTCGGGGTGTTTTTCCGCCGAAGCGGCGAACGTCGGCGCGAACTGCCGGCACGGTCCGCACCAGGACGCCCAGAAGTCGACAAGCACGATGTCGTTGCCGTTGACCGTCTCGTTGAACTGTGCGGCTGTGAGGTCTTGGGTAGTCACGCCCTCTCCAACGCGGCGCGCCGCCGTGGTGTTCCCTCGCGCGTGACGGCCGGTCCGCACCCGACCTGGTTCACTGGGTCTACCGCTGCATGTGAGATCCCCGCTGCAGCGGGTACCCGGTGACACGGGGCGAATCCCGTGATCGGAGAAGCGTTGACATTCACCAACTCGCCCGAGCCTCGACTGACGTGGCCGGCAATTCTCGTGGTCGCCGGGGCCATTGCCGTGTCGGTCGTCGCCTGCGACACATCGACCAATGAGCACACCGGAGCACCCACCTCGTCCCCAAGCCCGACAAGCGCCGCGGCTAAGCCACCCCCACCGCCGGCACCCCCGATCGGCAACGACCACATCGAGGGCCTGGTCGATTCGGTTTCGGGCAACACGATCCGCCTGACACAGCGGAATAGGACCGCGGCCACCGTCGACTTCTCACCGCAGACAATGGTCACCGAGCTCACCCCGGCAAAACTGCCCGACGTCACGGCCGGCAGTTGCATCGACGTGGAAGCCAGCCCGAACAACGCCCCGCCCGGCGGTGCGATCACCGCGCAAGCTGTCACGATCAGCCCGGCCGTCGGTGGCAAATGCCCACCGCCGGAGCCACCGGCGCCGGGTTCGGCCGGCACACCACCTGCTGCACCGCCGTCCGGTGCGCCCACCCAGAGTCCCGGCGTCTACGGCACGGTCGCATCGATCACAGGTAACACGATCGAGGTAACCGGCACCGATCCAACCGGCAAGACCACCCACACCAATCTGACTGTCACCGACACGACCACCTACACCAAGCACGCCGTCACTAACGATCAGGCGATCCAGCAGGGCAAGTGCATGGCGGCGCAGGGAACGGCGGACAACGGCGGCGTGCTGCAGGCGGAGACAATCGATCTTGAACCGTGCCCGCCGATGGGTCGCCCGCGCCACCACTTCCATTTTCCTCACCTACCGCACCCTCACCATTTTTAGAGCCGAATATCTGCAGGCGGCGTCTCAACAACCCGCACGACTGCGGGGATGCACAGTCCGCTCTTACTCGGACACCAGCCAGCGCTCAGCGGCGCCAACAATCGTGAAGGCCGATGGCCAGAGTCGGTGTGCTCACCGCGGCCGACAATCGAAAGGACCTCAATGCCTGCCACTTTCCGTACTGCCCGACTGTCCCGCTCCGCGATCCTTGCGGTCACCGGAGCCGCGGCACTGTCCGTCGCGGCCTGCGGCGGCGCGTCGAACAATGCAAAGCCCACGTCGGCGAACCCGACCAACTCCCCTCCCACCTCATCGTCGCCGTCAGCATCGGCCAGGGGCAATGACTGGGTGCGCGGACTGATCGATTCGGTGTCGGGCAACACGATCCAGGTCAGCCAGCGGTCTGGGACCGCCACTGTCGACTTCACGCCGTCAACGGACGTATCCGAGCTCACCCCCGCCCAGCTGACCGACGTCACCGCAGGCAGCTGCATCAGCGTGCAGCCCGGCCGCCACACCGCCTCCACCAGCGGTGGCGGGATCACCGCTCGATCGGTGCGTGTCAGCCCCGCCGTCGACGGCAACTGTCCGTCGCCCAAGCAGCCTGCGGGCGCCGAGACCACCCCGCCTCCGGGCGTACCGGTTCCACATCGCCAACTACGTGGCCAGGTGGTCTCCGTCGCGGGAAACACCGTCACCGTGAACAACGTTGATCCGAGCGGTAACTCGTCTCAAACCACCGTGACCGTCACCGACAGGACCAAATACATCAAGCAGACAATTACCGACGCGCAAGCGCTCGCCCAAGGCAAGTGCATTGCGGCGCATGGAACCAAGGACGGCGGCGGCACGTTGCAGGCGACGGCCATCACCGTTCAGCAGGCCGACAACGGCGGCTGCGCGGAGCCGGGCGGCGGGCGGCACCGGCACTAGCCGGCTGCCGCGTCATGACGGCCGGGACAGCTCTGTCAGTCCTTGCCGCGCCAGCCACGTTCGAACGGTAGCCGCCATGCCCGGGGCGCGATCAGCGGATGAACCGCGTTGGGGCCCCATGAGTCGAGGTCGTAGCTGCGCGTCGGCGGCGGATCGTCGAGCAACGGCGCCGAGACCTCCCAGAGCCGCTCGATGCCTTCCGCGGTGTTGTACAACGTCCGGTCCCCGCGCATCGCATCGAGGATGAGACGTTCGTAGGCCTCCAGCACGTCGCCTGCGTGACCGGTCTCCTCCATGGTGAACTGCAGGCTCAGCTTGTCGAGCTTCATTCCGGGCCCTGGCCGCTTGCCGTAAAACGACAGCGACATCTTGGACACATCGGCGAGATCGAAAGTCAGGTGATCCGGACCCTTTTGTCCCACACCGGATCCCGCCGGAAACATGCTCCTTGGCGGCTCGTGGAATGCGATGGAGATGATCCGCTGTCCCTCTGCCATGCCTTTACCGGTACGCAAGAAGAACGGGACACCCGCCCAGCGCCAGTTGTCGATCTCGGCTTTGAGCGCCACGAACGTTTCGGTATCCGATTCCGCGGACACCCCAGGCTCGTCGCGGTAGCCCCGGTACTGTCCGCGCACCACCTCGCTGGGATCAAGCAGACGCATCGAGCGGAATACCTTGTTCTTCTCGTGGCTGATCGCCGCTGACGCAAGCTCGGTGGGCGGTTCCATCGCGACGAACGCCAGAATCTGGAACAAGTGAGTGACCACCATGTCCTTGAACGCGCCCACGGCATCGTAGAACTGCGCGCGGCTTTCACACGTGAGTCGCTCGGGCACGTCGATCTGGATGTGGTCGATGAAGTTTCGATTCCAGATCGGTTCGAATAATCCGTTCGCGAACCGAAACGCCAGAATGTTCTGCGCGGCCTCTTTGCCGAGGAAGTGATCAATCCGGAAGATCTGTTCTTCCTCGAAACGCTCATGGATCGCCGCGTTCAGTTCCCGAGCGCTGGCCAGATCGATGCCGAACGGCTTCTCCATGATGACCCGCGAGTTCGCCACCAGATCCGCCTTGTGCAGCGCCTCCATGACGGGCATCACCGCCTTCGGGGGGACGCTCAAGTAGTGCAGCAGATCGGCGTCGCCACCAAGGGCATCGCTCTGCTCGGACACAGCGGCGGCCAGCGCCTCCGGGCCGGCGCCCTGGGGCACATAGATCAAGTTGCCGATGAACTCATCCATGAACTCATCGGGAACCTCGTCGCGGCAGAACTCGGCGGAGGCCTTCCGTGCCAGCTTGCGGAAGGCGTCGTTGTCGAGTTCATCGAGCGACGTGCCGATGACGCGGATCTCGGGAGCCAGCTTGGAGTTGGCAAGGTGCAGGAGGCCGGGCAGCAGTTTGCGACGTGCCAAATCCCCTGTGGCACCGAACATTACGATGACATGCGGGGTCGCGCCGGTTGCCTGCTGCTTGGTCCCGTGGGCTGTCGCGGCGTCACTCACACCTTTGATCGTAGCCAGCAGCGGCCTTACCGCAACCGCACAGAGGCGATCGCGGCGCCGGCCCGGAAGCGTCCGGACGGATTCAGGCGGTACGACGCCTGATCACATGGCCTGGAAACCCCAAGGAACCTGATACCAGCCCGAGTGGTCCGAGTATGCCCAGCCACAGGGCGTGAGTTGCTGATGCCCTTCATCGTTCGTTACCCAACACTTCGGCCCGTTCGGCTCAGGTGCAGGTGGC
This sequence comes from uncultured Actinomycetota bacterium, assembly GCA_963760095.1. Classification (GTDB taxonomy): domain Bacteria; phylum Actinomycetota; class Actinomycetes; order Mycobacteriales; family Mycobacteriaceae; genus Mycobacterium. The sequence continues at coordinate 297,055 of CAVXBT010000003.1, forward strand.
GGGTCCGCGTAGGCAACGCCGCTGCCCAGCAGCACGGTAGCGGCGCAGGCCGCGACCATCATCAGTTTCTTCGTCATACGACGGTCCTCTCTGTCAAAGTTCGCCTGGAGTTCAATTCTGACGGCAAGTTCGGGCGGGCGCGACTTTTAGACAATGACGAACGGAAGTTCTCGGGACAGATCGCGGCCGATTTCGGCGCTTCAGCTCAGACGGTGAAGCCCAGCGCGCGGAGTTGGTCGCGGCCGTCGTCGGTGATCTTGTCCGGGCCCCACGGTGGATTCCACACCCAGTTGATGCGCAGCTCGTCGACCAGGCCGGCGCCGATCAGCGCGCTACGCGACTGGTCTTCGATGACGTCGGTCAGCGGGCAGGCCGGCGACGTCAATGTCATGTCGATCAGCGCGACGGTGCCCTCCTCCGCCTGTTCGAGGTTGACGCCGTAGACCAAGCCCAGGTCAACGACGTTGATGCCCAACTCGGGGTCGACGACATCGCGCATGGCCTCCTCGATGTCGCCGAGCAGCTCGTTGTCCGGCGCTACGGTTTCACTCATCCTTTGAACTCCTCCACCTCGTCGGTCGCTTGCGACAGCGCATCCTTAAACGCCATCCAGCCGAGCAGCGCGCATTTGACCCGGGCCGGATATTTGGCAACGCCGGCGAACGCCACCCCGTCGCCCAGAACGTCCTCGTCACCGGCGACATTTCCCCGCGACGACACCATCTCGGTGAATGCGGTGACCGTCTTCAACGCCTGCCCGACACTTTGACCGATCACCTGCTCGGTGAGCACCGAGGTGGCAGCTTGGCTGATCGAACAGCCCTGCCCGTCGTAGGAGACGTCGGCGACCTGCTCGCCGTCATCGGACAGCGCCACCCGCAGCGTCACCTCGTCACCACAGACCGGGTTGACATGATGCACCTGCGCACCGAACGGCTCGCGCAGCCCGCGATGCTGCGGATGCTTGTAGTGATCGAGGATCACGTCGTGGTACATCTGCTCAAGACGCACGACGGCTCAGACCCTTCCGAAGAAGTCCAGGGACCGCCGCACGCCGGCGACCAGCCGCTCGACCTCGTCGTGGGTGTTGTACACCGCGAACGATGCGCGCGCGGTGGCGGCGACACCGAACCGGCGGTGCAGCGGCAGCGCGCAGTGATGTCCGACGCGGACTGCGACCGCGTCGTCGTCGAGAACCTGACCGACATCGTGCGCGTGTACGCCGTCGACCACGAAAGACACTGGTGAGCCGCGGTTTTCCAGCACCGTGGGACCGATGATCCGCACTGCGTCGATTCCGGACAGTCCGTCGATCGCGGCGGCCACCAACTCGCGCTCGTGGGCTTCGACGACGTCCATGCCGAGAGCGCCGAGATAACGTGCGGCCGCGGCCAGCCCGACAACCTGGGAGGTCATCGGGGTGCCGGCCTCGAAGCGTTGCGGCGGCGCGGCGTAGGTGGTGGCCTCCATGGTGACTGTCTCGATCATCGAGCCGCCGGTGATGAACGGCGGCATCGCGTTGAGCAGCTCGCCGCGGCCGTAGAGCACGCCGATCCCATTGGGACCCAACATCTTATGACCAGAGAACGCGCCGAAGTCGACGTCGAGCGCGTGGAAGTCGACCGGCTGGTGCGGCACCGACTGGCAGGCGTCCAGCACTGTCAACGCGCCGACGGCCTTGGCCCGTTCGACCAACTCGGCTACTGGGGCCATCGCTCCGGTCACATTCGAATGATGGCTGAAAGTAACGACTTTGACGTTGCTGTCTAGTTCCAGCGAGTCCAGATCGATGCGACCGTCGTCGGTCACGCCGTACCAGCGCAGCGTGGCGCCGGTGCGCCGGGCCAGTTCCTGCCACGGGACCAGGTTGGCGTGGTGCTCGAGCTCGGTGGTGACGATCACGTCACCTTCTCCGACCGCTCGATCGAACCGCTTGTCACCCAAGACGTATGACAGCAGGTTGAGCGACTCGGTGGCGTTCTTGGTGAACACCAGCTCATCCGGGGCGGCGCCGACGAACCCGGCGATGTCTGCACGACCCTGCTCGTAGGCGTCGGTGGCCTCCTCCATCAGTTGATGCGCACCGCGGTGCACCCCGCCGTTGGAGGTGGTGAGAAATTCCCGTTCGGCGTCGAGGACTTGCACCGGACGCTGCGACGTCGCTCCGGAATCCAAGTACGCCAGCTGATTTCCGCCCCGCATGACACGCTTCAGGATCGGGAAGTCGGCCCGGATCGCAGCGAGGTCCAGTGCCGCGGGACGAGTGACCGAGACCGTCATGTCAGGCCCCCGAGGCGGCCGTCGTCTGGGTGAAGCGCTCATACCCGTTTTCTTCGAGCTCGTCGGCCAACTCCGGACCACCGGATTCGATGATCCGGCCACCCACGAAGACGTGTACGAACTGCGGATGGATGTACCGCAGAATCCGGGTGTAGTGCGTGATCAGCAGAATGCCGCCGTGCTCGGCTTCGGCGTAACGGTTGACGCCCTCGCTGACCACCCGCAACGCATCGACGTCCAGCCCGGAGTCGGTTTCGTCGAGGATCGCGATCTTGGGCTTGAGCAATCCCAGCTGCAGGATCTCGTGGCGTTTCTTCTCGCCGCCGGAAAAGCCTTCGTTGACACTGCGTTCGCCGAACGCCGAGTCGATGTCCAGGTCACTCATCGCGGCCTTGACCTCTTTGACCCAGTGCCGCAGCTTGGGCGCCTCGCCGCGGACCGCGGTCGCGGCAGAACGCAGGAAGTTCGACATCGACACGCCGGGCACCTCGATCGGATACTGCATGGCCAGGAACAAGCCGGCGCGGGCGCGCTCGTCGATGCTCATGTCCAGAACGTTTTGCCCGTCGAGGGTGATCGAGCCCGACGTGACCCGGTACTTCGGGTGTCCGGCGATGGCGTAGGACAGGGTTGACTTGCCGGACCCGTTGGGCCCCATCACCGCGTGCGTTTCGCCGGAGCGCACCGTCAGGTTGACCCCGTTAAGAATAGGGATGTGGCGATCATTTTCGGAGAGGTCCTCGACGCTGACGTGGAGCTCGCTGATTTCCAAAGTTGTCATGAGGCGGTAATTCTCGATTCCGTGATGGCCAGTTCGTGTTCGATGGCTGTGGTCAAGCGTTCCCGTATGTCGGGTACCGCGATCTTGGCGATGATGTCGTTGAAGAAACCACGGACCACCAGTCGGCGGGCCTGCTCTTCGGGGATGCCACGGGCACGCAGGTAAAACAGTTGCTCGTCGTCGAATCGTCCGGTGGCACTGGCGTGTCCGGCTCCGACGATTTCGCCGGTCTCGATCTCCAAGTTGGGCACCGAGTCGGCGCGTGCGCCGTCGGTGAGCACCAGATTCCGGTTGACCTCGAACGTGTTGGTGCCGGTGGCCGCGGCCCGAATCAACACGTCGCCAACCCAGACCGTGTGGGCGTCCGGCCGGTTCGAGTCCGGATCCCCTTGCAGCGCGCCCTTGTACAGCACATTGGATTTGCAGTCCGGTTGAGCGTGGTCGACCAGCAACCGCGACTCGAGGTGCTGGCCGTCGTCGGCGAAATACAAGCCGAGCAGCTCGGCGTCGCCGCCGGGCGCGTCGAAGCGCACCGTGGCCGACATTCGCGTCACTTCGCCGCCGAGCGTGATCGCGACATGACGCAAGACCGCGTCCTTGCCCAGCCGAGCGTGGTGCGCGCTGACGTGCACGGCATCGTCGGCCCAGTCGGCGATCCACACCACCGTGAGCCGGGCGGCGTCGCCGACGACGAATTCCACGTTGTCGGCATAGGTTCCACTGCCACGATGGTCGACGACGACGACCGCTTCGGCGAGCTCCTCGACCCGCACCTGCAGGTGCCCGTAGGCCACCGCGCCTTCACCGGGTCCCTCGATCGCGATCTCCACCGGCTCGGCGGTCTGCGTGTCACGCGCAACGGTGACGATGGTCGCCACATTGAACGACGAAAAGGCTTGCGCAGCAACGCGGTCCGCCGGGACGCCACCCTGCCCGAGTCGCTCGTCGCCGCGACGTACTGTCTCCACCCGCACGTCGGGCCGTTCACCGACCGTGACGGTCGCACTCCCGGTGGCCGGCGCTGATCCGTCGTGCAGGCCTCGCAACCGGCGCAACGGGGTGAATCGCCAGATCTCGTCGCGACCGCCGGGCACCTCGAACGCATTGACGTCGAACGAGGAGAACACCTCTCCCTTGGTCAATCCGGTCAGCGAGGAACCCTCGACAGCTGTCTTCTGGGCCGTCATCCGACGGAGCCCTCCATCTGCAGCTCGATCAGCCGGTTGAGCTCCAGGGCGTACTCCATCGGCAGCTCCTTGGCGATCGGCTCGACGAAGCCGCGCACCACCATCGCCATCGCCTCGTCCTCGGTCAGCCCGCGGCTCATCAGGTAGAACAGTTGGTCCGCGCTGACCTTGGACACGGTGGCCTCGTGGCCCATCGTGACGTCGTCCTCGCGAATGTCGACATAAGGATAGGTATCGCTGCGGCTGATCGTATCGACCAGCAGCGCATCGCATTTCACGCTGGAGCGGGACCCGTGTGAGCCCTTTTTGACCTGGACCAGACCGCGGTAAGAGGTGCGACCACCGCCGCGTGCCACCGACTTGGACACGATGTTGCTCGACGTGTTCGGGGCCAGGTGCAGCATCTTGGCACCGGTGTCCTGATGCTGACCTTCGCCCGCGAACGCGACGGACAGCACCTCACCCTTGGCGTACTCGCCGGTCATCCAGACCGCCGGGTATTTCATGGTGACCTTGGACCCGATGTTGCCGTCGACCCATTCCATGGTGGCGCCGGCCTCGGCGCGGGCCCGCTTGGTGACCAGGTTGTAGACGTTGTTCGACCAGTTCTGAATCGTCGTGTAGCGGCAGCGACCACCGGGCTTGACGATGATCTCCACCACCGCCGAGTGCAGCGAATCCGACTTGTAGATCGGCGCGGTACAGCCCTCGACGTAATGCACATAGGCGCCCTCGTCGACGATGATCAGCGTCCGCTCGAACTGGCCCATGTTCTCGGTGTTGATCCGGAAGTAGGCCTGCAACGGAATGTCGACATGCACGCCCGGCGGGACGTAGATGAACGATCCCCCACTCCAGACAGCGGAGTTCAACGCGGAGAACTTGTTGTCGCCGGCCGGTATCACGGTGCCGAAGTACTGCCGGAAGATCTCGGGGTGCTCCCGCAGCGCGGTGTCGGTGTCCAGGAAGATGACGCCCAGTTTCTCCAGATCCTCACGGATGGAGTGGTAGACCACCTCCGACTCGTACTGGGCGGCGACACCGGACACCAGGCGCTGCTTCTCGGCTTCGGGGATGCCCAGCCTGTCGTAGGTGTTCTTGATGTCTGCGGGCAGATCGTCCCAGGTCGCGGCCTGCTTCTCGCTGGACCGCACGAAGTACTTGATGTTGTCGAAGTGGATGCCCTCGAGGTTGGATCCCCAGTTCGGCATCGGCTTCCGCTCGAAGATCCGCAGCGACTTCAGCCGGTATTCCAGCATCCATTCGGGCTCGCTCTTCTTGGCCGAGATGTCGCGGACCACAGCCTCCGACAGCCCGCGCTGCGCGCTGGCACCGGCCGCGTCGGAGTCCGACCAGCCGTAGCCATACCGACCCAGTGAGGCGATCGCCTGCTCCTGGGTCAACGGCTCGGCGGGCAAACCCGTCTTGGCGATCTCCGGGGTGAGGGTCATAGCGACGCTCCTTTGATGCTCGTGGTGGCTTCGGCGCGGGCTGTGCGCCGAAGTGCCGACGGTTGGGCTACTGCAGCGGCCAGCGGAACGTGGGTTGTGCAGGCGCAGTCGCCGTTGACGATGGTCGCCAGCCGCTGCACGTGGGTTCCGAGTACCTCGGCAATGGCCTGCTGCTCGGTTTCGCACAGCTCCGGGAACTCCTCGGCGACGTGCGACACCGGGCAATGATGCTGACAGATCTGCACGCCGTGGATCGGACCGCCCACCACTGTGGTGGTCGCGACGTAACCGGCGTCGGACAGCGCACCGGCGATGCGCTCGGCGGTGGCTTCGATCTCTTCGTCGGCGTCCGAGTCGGCCGCCTCGACACCGGACAGAATCGTGTCGATGCGCTGCCGGGCGAAGCTGCGAACCGCCTCTTCGCCACCGATCGCGCGCAGTTGACGCATCGCCGCAGACGCCAGATCGTCGTAGCTGTGTCCCAATTTGGCTCGCCCCGTCGCGGTCAGCCGGTATCGCTTGGCCGGCCGTCCCCGTCCGGCCTGCTGCCACGGCGCCGCGGGAACCGACTCGGCTTCGTCCGCGTCGATCAGCGCGTCGAGGTGGCGGCGCACCCCGGCGGCGGACAGACCCAGCCGCTCACCGATCTGCCCTGCGGTGATTGACCCGGACTCCAGCAGCAGCCGCACAACGGCGCTGCGGGTCTGGCCGTCGTGGGTGGAAGCTGCGGCTTCGGCACCTTTGGCGGGCGGCGGGAATTTCACAACACCAGTGTGACGCAATTCCGGGATGCGGTCCAGCAAGGCTACCCTCTGTGATGGTCGCGCTGGTCACACCTGACTGGTCGGGCCGCGCCCGGGTGGCAGTTACGCTGCAGTGATGGCAGCCCGCCACCACACGCTGAGTTCGTCGATCGCCAGCTTGCACGGTGACGAACTGGCGGTGGGTCAGCCACTGAACGACACCGACCTGGTCGCGCTTCGTGCCACCCGGCTGTTCGGCGCCACCGGCACGGTGTTGATGGGCATCGGGGCGCTGGGCGCCGGGGCCCGGCCGGTGATCCAGGACCCGACGTTCGGGGTCCGGCTGCTCAACCTGCCGTCGCGCATTCAGACCGTCTCGTTGACGATGACCACGACCGGCGCGGTGATGATGGCGCTGGCCTGGCTGATGCTGGGCCGGTTCGCGCTGGGCAGGCGGCGGATGTCCCGCGGCGAGCTGGACCGCACGCTGTTGTTGTGGGTGCTGCCGCTGCTGGTGGCACCGCCGATGTACAGCAAGGATGTCTACTCCTATCTGGCGCAGAGCCAGATCTGCCGATTGGGCCTCGACCCCTACCGGGTCGGTCCGGCGACCGGCCTGGGCCTCGACCACGTCTTCACCTTGTCGGTGCCCAGCCTGTGGCGAGAAACGCCGGCGCCCTATGGCCCACTGTTCTTGTGGATCGGCCGCGGGATTTCGGCGTTGACCGGTGAAAACATCGTCGCCGCAGTGCTGTGCCATCGGCTGGTGGTTCTGGTCGGTGTGGGCCTGATCGTGTGGGCGACACCCCGACTGGCCCACCGCTGCGGGGTCGCCGAAGTCAGCGCGCTGTGGTTGGGGGCGGCCAACCCGCTGCTGATCATGCATCTGGTCGCGGGCATCCACAACGAGGCACCGATGCTCGGGCTGATGCTGGCCGGCACCGAGTTCGCACTGCGCGGTGTCGATTCCGCGCGTCCGCTGCTGCCTCAGCCGTGGCCCGGCATGCGGACCCACCGACTCGACTGGACGCCGCTGGGCATGCTGTTGGCCGGTGCGGTGCTGATCGCGCTGTCCTCGCAGATCAAGCTGCCGTCGCTGCTGGCGCTGGGCTTCGTCGCGATGGCGCTGGGCCACCGATGGGGCGGCAACCTGCGGGGGTTCCTGTTGGCCAGCGGATTGATGGCCGGATTGTCGCTGGCCGTGATGGCCGCCGTCGGCTGGGCCAGCCGGCTCGGCTTCGGCTGGGTCTACACGCTGGGAACCGCCAACGTGGTGCGCAGTTGGATGTCGCCGCCGACGCTGATCGCCCTGGGCACCGGGCAGGTCGGCATCCTGCTGGGTCTCGGCGATCACACCACCGCCGTGCTGTCGCTGACCCGTGGCATCGGCGTCTTGATCATCGCGGTGCTGGTCGGCTGGCTGCTGCTGGCCGTGCTGCGGGGCCGGCTGCACCCGGTCGGGGGGCTCGGCGTCGCGCTGGGTGGCACGGTGCTGCTGTTCCCGGTGGTGCAGCCGTGGTATCTGCTGTGGGCCATCATTCCGCTGGCGGCCTGGGCGACGCGGCCGGGTTTCCGGATCGCGGCGATCGTGGTGACGATCGTCGTGGGTGTGTTCGGGCCGACGGCCAACGGGGACCGATTCGCGCTCTTCCAGATCGTGGACGCCACGGTAGCCAGCACCGTCATCGTCGTGCTGCTCATCGTGGCGACCTCACACCGGTTGCCGTGGCGGCCGCTGCGGGTCGCCGAGCTCACCCGCGACGCCGCAGCACAGGATCCGTTGCCCGCCAGCCAGACCCCGCCGCCCGCTCCGTTGCCCGGCGCTTACGCTAAATCGTCGTGAGCCCGGACCCCGACATCCCCGTGCGCCTGCGCGGGGTGTGCAAACAGTACGGCTCGGGCGCTGCTGCGACCACGGCCGTCTCGAACTTCGACCTCGACGTGCACGCGGCCGAGGTGCTGGCCCTGCTGGGCCCGAACGGCGCGGGCAAGACGACGACGGTGGAGATGTGCGAGGGGTTTATCCGCCCCGATGCCGGCAGCATCGAGGTGCTCGGGCTGGACCCGATCGCCGACAACGCCCGGTTGCGCGAGCGCATCGGTGTGATGCTGCAGGGCGGCGGCGGCTATCCCGCGGCCCGGGCCGGCGAGATGCTCAACCTGGTGGCCTCCTACGCCGCCAACCCGCTGGACCCGCAGTGGCTGCTGACCACGCTGGGCCTGACCGACGCGGCCCGCACCACCTATCGACGGCTGTCCGGCGGGCAGCAGCAGCGGCTGGCGCTGGCCTGCGCATTGGTGGGCCGACCCGAATTGGTGTTCCTCGACGAGCCCACCGCGGGCTTGGATGCCCAGGCCCGGATTCTGGTGTGGGAGTTGATCGATGCGTTGCGCCGCGACGGCGTGACGGTGGTGCTGACCACCCACCAACTCAAAGAAGCCGAAGAACTCGCCGACCGGCTGGTCATCATCGATCACGGGGTGACGGTGGCGGCCGGAACGCCGGCAGAGTTGACTCGCAGCGGCACCAAAGGTCAGTTGCGGTTCAGCGCACCGCCGCGCCTCGACCTCTCGCTGCTGGTGTCGGCGCTCCCCGAGGACTACCGGGCCTCCGAGTCTGCGCCGGGCGAGTACCTGGTGGAAGGCGCGATCGACCCGCAGGTGCTGGCGACCGTGACAGCGTGGTGCGCCCAGATCGACGTGCTGGCAACCGATCTGCGCGTGGAGCAGCGCAGCCTGGAAGACGTTTTCCTCGAGCTGACCGGACGGGAGTTGCGACAGTGACCGAATCGCTTTTTCCTGCAGGAACTTTCACACCCAACCCACGTCCCGCCGCGGTGCCGAAGATGCTGGCCGCGCAGTTCACCCTGGAACTGAAGCTGTTGCTGCGCAACGGCGAACAACTGCTGCTGACCATGTTCATTCCCATCACGCTGTTGGTCGGTTTGACGCTGCTGCCGCTCGGATCGTTCGGCGACCATCGCGCCGCCACATTCGTGCCGGTGATCATGGCGCTCGCGGTGATCTCGACCGCGTTCACCGGCCAAGCCATCGCGGTCGCCTTCGATCGGCGCTACGGCGCGCTCAAACGACTGGGCGCGACGGCGCTGCCGGTGTGGGGCATCATCGCCGGTAAATCGGCGGCGGTGGTGACGGTCGTGTTTCTGCAAGCAATCATATTGGGCGCCATCGGTTTTGCACTCGGGTGGCGGCCACCACCGGCGGGCCTGGCGTTGGGAGCCGTCGTCATCGCGCTGGGCACCGCGGTTTTCGCGGCGCTGGGGCTGCTGCTTGGCGGCACCTTGCGCGCCGAGATCGTGCTGGCGGTGGCCAACCTGTTGTGGTTCGTCTTCGCCGGGCTCGGCGCGCTGACCGTCGAAACCGGTATCATCGCGCCCGTCGTCAAGTGGGTCGCGCGGCTCACCCCGGCCGGCGCGCTGAGCGACTCGCTGTCGCGGGCGATGAGCCTGTCGGTCGATTGGTTCGGGGTGCTGGTGCTCGTCGGGTGGGGCACGCTGGCCGGCCTGGCCGCGCTGCGCTGGTTCCGGTTCACCTGACCCGGCCCTACTACGTGGCGTAGTCGTTGCCCTACGATCGGGCGATGCCTGTCGGGCGGTTACTGCTGCGATTCGTGGACCTGCTGCCCGAACCCGGTCTTCGCGCACAGCGGGTCATCGCAGCGGCAGTCGTCGTTACCCAGGGCGGCATCGCCGTCACCGGAGCGATCGTTCGCGTCACCGCCTCCGGGTTGGGCTGCCCGACCTGGCCGCAATGCTTTCCGGGCAGCTTCACCCCGGTCGCCGTCTCCGAAGTTCCCCGTATCCACCAGGCCGTCGAGTTCGGCAACCGAATGATCACCTTCGCCGTGGTCATCACCGCGGCGCTGGCAGTGCTGGCCGTCACCCGCGCCCGCCGCCGGGCCGAAGTCTTGGTCTACGCGTGGTTGATCCCGGCCTCGACGGTGCTGCAGGCGGTGATCGGCGGCATCACCGTGCTCACCGGACTGCTGTGGTGGACGGTGGCCATCCACCTGCTGACCTCGATGGCGATGGTGTGGCTTTCGGTGCTGCTGTTCGTCAAGGTCGGCGAGCCCGACAACGGCGTGGTCGCTTATCAGGTGGCTACTCCGCTCCGCGGGCTGACCGTGCTCTGCGCGGTGACGCTCGCTGCGGTGCTGGTGGCCGGCACCCTGGTAACCGCCGCGGGCCCACATGCCGGTGACACCAGCCCCCGTCGGACCGTGCCGCGGCTGCGGATCGAGATCACCACGCTGGTGCATGCCCATTCGTCGCTTCTGGTGGCCTATCTTGCGCTGCTGGTCGGGCTTGGTTTCGGGTTGCTGGCGGTGCACGCGCCGCGGCCGGTGCTGCTGCGGCTGGGCGTACTGCTGCTGGCGGTGTGCGGTCAGGCTGCCGTCGGGACCATCCAGTTCTTCACCGGGGTTCCCGCGGCGCTGGTGGCGGTACATGTCGCCGGGGCTGCGGTGTGCACCGCGGCCACCGCGGCGTTATGGGCCTCGATGCGACAGCGGACCCAGCCCCAACCGGTCCAGGGCTGACTCGACGCACAGCGCGAACTGACGCTGCCCGTCGTCGCGAACGGCGTCGTCGAGCTGCCGCCAACCCAACGACGGGGCAACGAGGTCTAGCTCCACCACTTCGGCATCACCCGGTCCGCCGATCACGTCGACGCGGGCATACAGCAGCGCCTCGACGCCGATGCCCAGATGGTCGGCAGCGGCTTGCAGGCCGGCCTGACCGAGGTCCCACAACTCGAAGTCGGCCTCGATTGGCGACTCCGCAGCGGTGGACAGCGCGTGGGACTGGACGCCGCCGAGGAACATCAACGCCGTTCGGGCGACCGCGGCGGCCGGGCGCCGACTCCGGGTCGGCACCCCTGCGTCGCGAAGGTCGCGCAGGTAATGCCGACCGGCGTTCCAGGCAACCGCATCGGGCCCGTTGATCAGATTAGGCACCCGCCTGGCCCAGCCCAGGAACTCGTCGAGCCGGCCGGCGTAATCGGTGACGGTCCGCAGGATCACCACGTCGGCATCCAGCGTGGCCGGATCGTCCCAGGACAGCCACCGGGCATGCTGGCCGCGCGTTCGCAGCGCGGCGACCAGGCCCGCGTCGTCGCCGCTCTGCGAACCTGCCAGCACGATCCGGGGATGGGGAATGTCGGGCCGGGCCAACTTCACGCGGACTCCATGCTTGCGGATGATAGTCACATGCACGCAATCGAAGTCGCCGAAATCGGTGGTCCGGAAGTTCTGAACTATGTCGAGAAGCCGCAGCCGTCCCCGGGTCCGGGTGAGGTCCTGATCAAGGCCGAGGCGATCGGCGTAAATTTTATCGACACCTATTTCCGCTCCGGGTTGTATCCCCGCGATCTGCCGTTCGTGCTGGGCACCGAACTGGCCGGGACGGTGGCCGCCGTCGGTGACGGTGTCATAGGGCTGAACGTCGCCGACCGGGTGGTGACCGCCGCGGCATCGGGTGCCTACGCTGAATTCAGCACCGCGCCAGCACAATTCGTCGCACGGGTGCCGTCGGACGTCGGTTTGGACGTGGCCGCGTCAGCACTGCTGAAGGGCATGACGGCGCATTATCTGATCAAGTCGGTGTACCAGGTGCAGGCTGGCGACACGGTGCTTGTGCACGCCGGAGCAGGTGGGGTGGGGATGATCTTGACGCAGTGGGCGGCGAGCCTGGGCGTCCGGGTGATCACGACGGTGTCCACACCGGCCAAGGCCGAGCTGTCGCGGCAGGCCGGCGCCACCGACGTGTTGGACTACCCGGGCGATGATCCGCACGAGTTCGGCAGGCGTATCCGCGACCTGACCGCCGGGGCCGGCGTGGCGGCCGTCTACGACGGCGTCGGCGCGAACACATTCGACGCCAGCCTGGCCAGCCTCGCCGTGCGGGGAACCTTGGCGCTGTTCGGCGCCTCCAGTGGACCGGTTCCGCCCATCGACCCCCAGCGCCTCAACGCGGCCGGCTCGGTGTACCTGACGCGCCCGGCGCTGGTCCACTTCACTCGCACCGGCGAGGAATTCGCTTGGCGCTCAAGTGAATTGCTCGACGCGATCGCCGAAGGTCGGCTCGACATCACCGTGAGCCGGAGCTATTCGCTGGCCGACGCCGCCCAAGCGCACCGCGACTTGCAAGGGCGTCAGACGGTGGGCTCGATCGTGTTGACTCCCTAGCGGCTAACGTCCAGCCGGCCGCGGCGGCTTCTGATGATGCGTTGCGCCTCTAAGAGAGCTAGCAACACCGGGCGTTGCCAGCACGGTGGCGATCGCCGTAGTCAGTGGCACCGAGAGCGCCAGCGCTATGCCGCCGACCGCCGAGCGCACGATTTCGATCGCCACGCTCTCGCTCGTCAGCACATCACCCAGCGACCGGTTCGCCACGGAAAACAACAACAGCAGCGGTAGCGCGCTGCCTGCGTAGGCGAGCACCAGCGTGTAGACGGTGCTGGCGATGTGGTCGCGCCCCACTCGCATGGCGCCGACGAAGATTGCGCGACGAGAATGACTTTCGCCCAGGTTGGCCAGCTCGAAGACCGTCGAGGCCTGTGTGACGGTGACGTCGTTGAGGACACCGAGCGAACCGATGATGAACCCAGCAAGCAGCAGGCCGGTGATGGACACCCTTCCCAGGTACGCGGCGACCTCGTTGCTCTGCTCTTCGGACAGGCCGGTCAGATGAGCGAACCCAATCGCCGCCCAGGACAGCAGCGCCGCCAGCAGCAGCGAGGCCAGCGTCCCGAGCAACGCGGCGCTGGTGCGAAGGCTGACCCCGTGCGCCAGATAGATCACGGCGAACAGAATTGCTGCCGATGCGACCAGCGCCGCCGGCACCGCCGGCGCGCCGGCGCGAAGCGCCGGCAGCAGGAAAACCACCAGCACCAAGAACGCGACGATGATGCCGACCAAGGCAAGCAGTCCACGCCAGCGCGCCACGGCTACGATCACCACCGCGAACAGCGCTGCGATCCCGATCAGCGACCACGATCGCTCGTAGTCGTAGAACGCGTAGCTCGTCGTACCCTGCTCATCGACTTGCCGGATGAGCCGGACATCCTCGCCGGCCGCCAGTGTCGGCTGGCCCGGTCCCTCGCCGAACTCCAGCAACGTCGCGGCCCCGGTGTTAGGTCCCGAGTTAATCGCGATCAGCGCCTGGGTGCAGCGCGCAGGGCCGTGCGGGCCCGCCGCCGGGGCCGCAGTGAGGACCTTTCCGGCCGACGGACTACCGCAGTAGCCCGGTCCGCTGGACAGCACCCGTCCCGCGGCTGTCATTACAGCGCCGCCCGCGGCGTTTTGGAACGGCAGCGGGATGTCGACCTTTTGCTGGCTCGGCCAAAGCATTACCGCGCCCGCAACGACGGCGACGCCGAACGCGGCGAGCAGACCTACCACAACGCGAACCGCGATTCGACCGAGCGGGGTTGCCGAACCAGAAACGGTCGCGTGGAAATGCGAATGCGAGTGCGCCATTGCCGGTCAGGGGCGTGGTGCTCGGTATCGAGGGCAGATGCCGACGCGCTGTTCGGCTGTGGTGCGCCGCCGGTTCGTCGCGTGAGATTCAGTCACTGGACCGCGATCTCTTACTGACCGGGCTGGTCAATGTTGGGGCGCCAGGCGTAATCGACGCACTTTCTACTATCCAGGCGCGGTCGGGTGGGACCGGTCGGTCGGGCGCTTCGGCGGTGACGCGAGCACGACGATCGGTCAGCCAAACTATCAGCCAGATTCCGCAGGCAATCGTGACGATGAGGAAGCTGGGCGGGAAGTTGAACATCGCGGATGCAGCCAGTCCGATCCACACCGAGGTCACGCTGATGGCAGTGGCCATGGCTATCGCAAGAGCCGGCCGTGGCGTGAGCATAATGGCCGTCGCCGGGGGCGCAATGAGAAGCGCGAATAACAACAGCGTGCCCACGGCTTGCACGGCCATCGTCACCGCGAGCCCAAGTAGCACCATGAACACGACCGACAGGAAACGCACGGGGACGCCTTTGGCTTCGGCGACGGCGGCATTGACGGAGCTGTACAACAACGGCCGGTAGGCAATTCCGACACTTACCGCAAGCAGCAACAGCAGAGCCGCGCAGGTGAGGAGTTGGTCGGCAGAGATGGCAAGCAGGTTACCGAACAATACGTTGGTCATCGTGCTGGAGTTTTTCCTTGCCAGCGAGTTGAAGAAGAGGCCGACGCCGGTGGCGAAGGCCAAGGTGGTTCCGGTGGCGACGTCGCGCTCGGCGGCACGCTTGCCGAGCAACCCGATGACGACGGCCCCGCCGACGCAGAACACGCCGAGCCCAAACACTGGAGGCAGGCCCAGCAGAACAGCACCGGTGGCTCCTGGCAGCCCTATATGCGCGGAGGCATGGGCAGCAAAGGCGGTGCGCCGCACGACGATGAAATATCCGAGCAGCCCTGCCGATAACGCCGCAACCGTCCCGCCGGCAAGCGCGTGGCGCATGAACGCGGACCCAAGGATCGGCCACCAGTCGCTCTGGTAGCCAATTGGCATCGTCACGAAAGTTGCTGTCACAGAGCACTCCTCATAAACAACTCACCGTGCGGCGTGTGCGTGACCCGGATGGGTGTGCCGTACAGATCAGTCAACAACACGTCATCGACCACTTCGGCAATCGGCGCGTGGTGAGCGTGCTTGTCGACCAGATAGATCGCGCTGTCCAGGATGGGCAGCAGCGGGTTGAGGTCATGAGCAACCACAAGAATGGTCATGCCCAGGTCGCCGTGCAACCGGGCAAGCAGGAGGACCACCTCGCGCTGGCTGCGCAGGTCCAGCGAAGCCAGCGGCTCATCGAGGATCAGCATGGGCGGCGAGGCCACCAGCGCCTCGGCGATAGCCACGCGCTGCCGTTGCCCGCCCGACAGCGTGGCCAGTCGCTTGTTAGCGAAGCTGCCGGCCCCGACGGCGTCCAAGGTCTGCCGAACCTGGCCTCGTTGCGCCGCGGTGATGCGTCTCAACGCCCAATGATGACCGGTCAAGCCCAGCAGTACGGCGTCGGCAGCGCGGATCGCTTCTCCGGCGCTGGCCGCGTGGTCCTGAGGGACGTAGCCGATGCGGTTGCCTGCGCCGGGTGGCCGGCCAAAAACCCGCAACTGTCCCGACGCAACGGGAATCAAACCGAGAATCATGTGCAGCAGCGTGGTCTTGCCTGACCCGTTGGCCCCGATGACCGCAACAATGCCGCCCGCGGGCACCTCGAAGGTGGCCTGCGACCAGATCAGACGCCCGCCACGCACCGCGCTGACATCACAAAACCGCAGCGCGGTGCGATCGGGGTGGACCTCAGAGCGGGACACCGAGCGCCTTCGCCAACTTGGTGAGTTGGGTGTCCTGCCAGCCCGCAAATGTCGTCTGGTCTTGTGGAACGGTCTCCGTCATAGTTACCACCGGGACATTGGCTCGCTCGGCGGCGGCCCGGATCTGGTCGGGTATTGAGCCCTCGGTCTGCGGGTTGTAGATCAGCACATCGATCCGGTGGCCGGCCAACGCGTCAAGGAACGCTTGAATGTCAGCTGGAGACGGATCGGATTCGCTGGCCGCGGCCTGTCGGTAGCCCTGCGGGGTCTTGTTGACCAGCCCCAGCGCGTCGGCCATATAGGTGAAGATTCCCTCCGTGGCGGCATAGGTCTTCCCCGCGCCGTGCGCCCTGATGGTGTCGATCAGGCGGGTGTAGGGCTGCAGCGCCGCAGTGAACGCCGAGCGCCGGTCGGTGAAGTAGGCCCGCGTCTGGGGGTCGATCTTGCTGAGCTCGGCAGTGACGGCGTCAGCGACGGCGGTGACTGCCGACGGGCGATACCACAGGTGCGGGTTAGCCCCATCGGGGGTTTTCGTCACGTTCGCGGCGCTGATGGCCGGTGCCAGGGGCGCAGAAATTGCGGCCAGTTTTAACGCCCAGGGGTCATAACCCGCGCCGTTGATCACGATCAGTCTCGCCCCGGAAAACGTCGCGGCGTCGCGCGGTGACGGTTCGTAATCGTGCGGGTCCACCGAGGAACTGACCAGTACCGTCTTCACCACCGCGCACGCGCCACCGAGCTGCGAGACCAGGTCGCCCCACTGATCGACGCTGACCGCCACATCGACTGGTGCACCGGGGCACGGTGGCGGTGCGGCACTAGCACCGGCCGATGCGACAGCACCAGCGCTCGTGGTCGATCTCGATTGACTGCTCCGGTCTGAGCCGCAGGCGACCAGACCCCAAGTCAGCGCCAGGACCACCGCTGCGGTGAGCTGAACCAGGCGGCGGCAAGATATCATGATGCAAACGATAATCGGTCCCAATAAGCCCGTCTTCTTTTGAAGCCACGCGTACGCCTACGAGGCGTCACCATCGGCCACTTCCGGGCCGGTCGCCGAGGATCGAAGCAGCCCGTAGCGTCGGTAGAAGCAGGGCGTCGAGGATCTCGTCGGGATGCGTGCCACACACCAGGACCGTCATCGAGGTGTGCCGGTCGCCGAAGTCGTCGTCCCACATGAGGTTGGCAAAGGCACGCCGCTCCGGATCGATGTAGGCGGCCTCGGACGCGCTCATGGCGACCACCCACTTGCCGGCGCTGGACACCCGCAGTCCGCCGCCGGCGGACTCCAACCACATCGCCTGGTCGGAGCGGTTGGCCAGCCACAACCGGCCTCGGCTGCGGATCACTCCGTCGAGCAGGTGGTCGATTGCGTCATGTAGGCGTTGCGGGTGAAACGGCCGGCGGGCGTGGAACTCGACCATCGCGACCGAGCCGTCGGGATTCAGTGGTGGCGCGCCGGCGAGCAGCGGGCCGTGAACCACCGGAGTCCTCATCACCACCCCCTATTGAAAACGATTGTCATCTACGCTTCCGACACGCTACAGTGGCGATCGCCGCTTGTCGAAAATGATTTTCATGTAGGTTTCTATTGCTGAGGAGCACGTCCATGTCGGCACGCTGTCAAGTCACCGGCCGCACAGTCGGTTTCGGTAACACGGTGTCGCATTCACACCGCCGCAGCCGACGCCGGTGGTCACCCAATATCCAGACCAAGACCTACTTTCTGCCTTCGGACGGCCGACGGGTGAAGCTGCGCGTGAGCGCCACGGGCATCAAGGTCATCGACCGCGACGGCATCGAGGCGGTCGTGGCGCGACTACGCCGTGACGGGCAGCGGATCTGATGGCGGGCAACGAGATCCGGCCCATCGTCAAACTGCGCTCCGCGGCGGGTACCGGCCACACCTACGTCACGCGCAAGAACCGGCGCAACGACCCTGACCGGGTGCGGCTACGCAAGTACGACCCGGTGATCCGCCGCCACGTCGAGTTCCGCGAGGAGCGCTGATGGCCAAGAAATCCAAGATCGCCCGCAACCAGCAACGCCGCGCGGTCGTGGCGCGCTACGCCGAGCGGCGCGCCGAGCTCAAGGCGATCATCTGCTCGCCAACGAGTACCGCCGAGCAACGGCAGGCGGCCCAAAGCGCGCTGGCCCGCCAGCCCCGCGACGCCAGCGCGGTTCGGCTGCGCAACCGCCACGCGGTCGACGGCCGACCCCGCGGCCATCTGCGCAAGTTTGGGTTGTCGCGGGTGCGGATGCGGCAGCACGCTCATGCGGGGCAACTGCCCGGGGTGCGGAAAGCCAGTTGGTGATGGCCAAAAAAGCTGCGCGTGGCCGCCGTCCGACCCGCATAGAAACTACGTCGCCGAGAAAGAATCTGCTCAGCGGCCTCGGCATCAGTGCGGTGGACTACAAAGACACCGCCACCTTGCGAGTGTTCATCTCCGAGCGCGGAAAGATCCGTTCACCCCGAGTGACCGGGCTCACCGTCCGCGAGCAACGTCAAGTTGCCACCGCAATCAAAAACACGCGCGAGATGGCGCTACTGCCCTACCCCAAGGCAGCGCGGTGACATACTCGCGCCGCGCCACCGACCGCCCATTCACCGTCATCGTCTGTTCCTGCTGCGCGGCCGAGCCCGGGCTATCCGTCCTGCGGGAACTCCGTGAGAGCATCCGACGCTGCCAGCACGGCATCCTGGTCTCCGCGCCGTGCCTCTTAGGGAAGCTCACCTGCGCGGCGCGCACCGACGGGTCAGGCACCATGGTGCTGCTGCAGCCCTGCGCCACAGACCGATCACCCGTCGCCCCACCGCGATGGGTCGGTCCCATCACTAACCCTGCGGATGCAGAAGCTGTGCGAGCCTGGCTGGAACGCGGTGGCTGGGACATAGACACCCTGCCGCAACGCCTGCGATCGCAACTTAATTCGCTGAGGGCCGCCAGCTCTCGCAACTAACGGCACCGTCAAGGTCCGACTGCGGATAGTGCGGGAACCGCCTGTGACCACAGCGGCAGACGCTTAGCCGCCCCATTTGGCGCCTTCGGCTGAGTCGCGGGCCAGCATCGAGGTGGTGTTGTTCTCGTGCGTGCCCGCCATCGCGCGATAGGACAGCACCAGTTGTTCCATGGTCTGGTTCCACTGGGCCTGCCAGGCCTGATAGCTCATCCCGGTGTCACCCTGCCAGCCCGCCTGCAAAGCGGCCTGCTCACTGGCGATATCGGCGCCCAAACTCTGCAACGTGCCCGCATAGCCAGCCATATCGGCCGAATGCGCCATCATCGCCGGGTAGTTGTACATGATCTGCGACATCACAAAACCTTTCGTTGAAGATAATCGGCTCAGAAGCCCGGGTAACTGCTCGCCGCAGCGGCGTCAGCGGCCACATAGGTGCCCGCGGCATCCCCGATGTTGGCCTGAGCGATATCCAGCAGCGAATTCACCTTGGCCGCCGCCGCCACAAACCGGGCATGGGCAGCCTGAAACGCCGCCGCCGAATCCCCGGTGTGAAACGCCTGCGATGACATCGCCTCCTGCTCCGCCTGACCGATCGTCGAGCGCATCAACCCCGCCTTGGCACCAAACGCCGACTCCGACGCCACCAACTGCGGAATATGAGCATCCAAAAGACTCATCCCTGAAATCCCTTCATTAGTCGATTACCGTTGCCACACCTACACATTCAGCCGTCGTTCTCCTCCCCCTCCGGCGACCACGTGTTGGGCAGCATCGGCATACTCGGCCCGCTTCCGAATCCGTCATCGGAAAGCGTAGCTAATCCGGTCGCCCTCTCACTGCTCTTCGACACGGTCCCGGCGAATCCCAGTGGCCCCGCGCCGCGATCCGACGCGGCCGTCGATGAGCCCCAGTCCGGGTCGACATCGACGTTCATATCCATGAACTCGTCGGCCGGATCGGTCTGCTTTCCGCGCTGACGCCGTCGTGTCCGTTTCTGCTCCTTCGCCGCAGCCGCGACCGCCGCGGCAGCAGCCGGCGCCTTCGAGCCGCCACGGTAGGTGGGCTCCTGCGTCTTGGCTTGCAGGCTCATCCCGGCCCCAATGGTCGGACCGCCCACCACGTAGGGCGGCGCAAATCCGGGTCCGCCGCCGGCTGCAGGTGGCGGAGCCGGCGGCGGAGCACCGGGGGCAGCGCTGACCGTGGCCGCGGAAGTCGGGGTCGGGGGCGTGCTGATGCTGACACCTGGAGCACCTGCCACGGTTGGGGTCACAACGGCGGCGGGTAAGACCGGAGGCGCAATTGGCAGGGGTGCGGGAGCCGCGGGCGGGGGCGGAATGGCAGCCAGGCCCGCTAGTCCGGCAAGGCCGCCGGCCGAAAGGACCGCGGGGCTGGCCGCGACGGCTATCAGCAGCGGATTCGAGACCATGTAAATCAGAACTTCTTCAATGTGAATGGGAAAGTCGAACAGCGCCCAGCTGAAGAAGTACTGGAACGCCACCACCGGGTTTTGCACCAGGTAGGTGCCGAATTGTTGGACGTCTTCGAAGAGTTCGAGCCCTCGAGCGACCCAAAACAACCCTACGGCTGGGTTCGCATAGGAGTCGTAGGTGGCTCCGTTGAGGGTGCCCGCGGCGGGGTCCCACGTGAGCCCGAAGTTCTGCAGGAAATTCGCGACCCAGTCATCGAAGAAGTAGTCGAGCTTCGGGTCGTGAGCAGTAATGACGTTGTTGATGCCGAACTGATTCAAGAAGTTCTGCAGCCACTGCGGGAGCCCTAACGGGTTATCACCGGAGAGCTGATCATAGATGCTGGTGTCTGCCGACGTCAGCGCAGATTTCGCGATCGGTGGTGCGGCCGTGGTGGTCGGCGTCGACGCCACCGCCGCGCTGGACACCGCTTGATAGGTGCCCATGGTGGCGGCGGCCTGGACCCACATCCGCACATAGTCGGCCTCGTTGAGAGCGATCGGAATCGTGTTGATGCCGAAGAAGTTCGTCGCCGTCAACACCCCGTGAATCACGTGATTGGCGGCCAACTCGGGCAGCGTCGGCATCGCCGCGAGCGCGGCGGTGTAGGCCGCCGCCGTGGTCTCATGCTGCGTAGCCGCGGCGGCACTGTCGGCGCTGGCCTGCGCCAACCAGGCCAAGTACGGGACGAAGGCGGCCACGAATTGCTCGGCGCTCGGCCCTTGCCATGCACCGGTCTGCACGTCGGCCAGTACCGCGCTGAGTTCCTCGGCCACCGACGTGTATTCGGCGCTCAGCGAGTTGTACGCCCCTGCTGCCGCCAACAACGAGCTGGGCCCGGGGCCACTGCTCAACAACGTCGAATGCACCTCCGGCGGTGCGGCCATCCAGATAGGTGCTGTCATCGTCAGTAGCCCGCGATGTGATACGACGACGCCGCCGCAGCATCACGTGCTACATAGCCGGCGCCCGAATCGCCCACCCCGACACCGGCGCGGCCAAGTTCTTCCGCGCCTTGGGCCACCGCCGCCGAATGCTCGCCGCCGCGAACGCTGAACCCGGCCGCGTTCTGCAACGACACCGGATCCGCGGCCGGAGGCACCACAGTCGTAATCAGCGGGGCCGCACCGGCATTGGCAGCGGCCAGACGCGCGGTCAACGCTTCGATCGCTGCACTGGCACCGGCGAGACCTTCGGAAACAACGCGCAACGTCATGACAGCCACTCCTCGGTCATGGGCCGGATGCCCGAGATGAATATGATTTTCATTAAGATTAGTACCACACGGCCGCGAGATTAGAAACTCGACGGCCGTGTGTCGCCGCGTCAGGCTGGCCAGCCGCTTCTAACGAGGCGACGTGAGCGCGCGATAGCCGGACTCGGCGAAGCGCTCGGCGGCCTTACGCATCGCATCGGTCATCAGGCGGCGCTCGGAGCCATCCCCGTCAAAGACCCGAGGTGATGGATCCTTGGAGTAAAACCGGGATTCCTCGATCATGCGGTCAATGGCCGCACCTTCGGCCTCGAGCCCAAAATGCGGCGCTACGCGCTGCCACACCGCCCCGGGCAAGTCGGCATAGTCGACCGACAGGCGCCCTGCAGGATCGGTCGCCGCTGCCTCCAGCATGGCGCCGAGCGCGCGAGCCGCAAACTCGACGCGCGCTCTCGCCGGAACCGCCGCCGGATCAAGGCCGAAAAGCCCCGCGGACCGAGGCGGCGTAACCCCAAGCCCAAGCCAGCCGGGCGGCGTGGCCAGGAGCGAGGCCAGGACGTGCGCCGGGTCGCGCTGGACCCAGACCCACGGCGTTTCGGGAAAGGCTGCGGCCAGGATTTCTCGGCGGCGGATATTCCAGCTGGTGCACTTGAGCACCAAGTGCCGTTCGTCGCCGTGCCGGCATCGGCCCAGCGCACGCACCAAAAGCCGCACCAACCGGACCAGCGTGGCCTCTTCGACCCGACCGGGGTTGAGCCCGAGAAGCGCGTTCAACGGCGAGGGCTCGGCGAGGACGATGGCGCCGGGAAGTGTGCCTAGCAGCCGGGATACCAAAGTGGACCCGCAGCGCGACAGGTGAAAGATCATGCCCGCGGGCTCGAGCGACGGCTCGTTGTCGAGAGCGACGAGGGCTTCGAGTCCGGTCCTGACGAGCGGCCGGGCCCGTGGGCCGGATGCCCAGCGGGCGACGGTCTGGTCGAAAAACGGTTCGATGAAGCGTTCTTCGGACAGATCGGCCCAGTCGACGACCGGGGTCGCACCGGAAAGGTCGCATCTGATTGGCGTCCAACGGGCGAGCTCGGCGAGTTCCATCAGTCGTCCGGTAGCCGGAGAAGGAATCCAGTCACGATGAGGGTTCGGGCCAATTCCGTCTGTTGCGCTGCAGACAGTCCCGGCAGGTCGTAAATCCGAAATGGCTCAGTACTTTTCGAGAGAAACTGCAATGCCTCTCTGTGGTCGGGAGCGGCATTTATCACCAGTTGCGCAAACTGCAGCGCGACGCCATCGGAGGTTTCTGTCACCCGCGAATAGAGCGGTTGGTACTTCCTTACTCGGGCGTCGCCGGCGATCCCGACCGCGGTCGAGATCGCCTGTCCGACTGGCGAGGGTTGGCCACGCTTGACTAGGTCATCTTCCAGCGAACCAAGACCTTCCGCGATGACGCTCGGCTGTTCGAGGGCTTCGGCGACATCGTGCACGAGGACGCCGAGACTGGCCCGTGCGTCAGGGTCGCCGAGGTACCGGGGCGGCAGCTGGGTGTGGACGCGGTCATCGGCGTAGCTCAGCGCATTAAGCGCTCGGGTGACGAGCATGAGAAGCGTGGGTGCGTGCAGGCCGACAGTCAAATGAACCGATACCTCCGAGGTTGCTTCGGCCGCATGAACTCGGCCGCGTGGCAGGTAAAGCAGGTCGCCGGCCTCCAGGCGCACGTCGGTGGGCGACGGGAGCGCGTCCGTCACAACCGGCTCCTGGCGACACATCAGGTGCGGTGCTACCTCAGCGCCGTTGTACTGGTGCCAGATCTTGGATCCCCGAACCTGCAGGATCAACACATCGTGCTCGTCGTAGTGGGTGACAAAGCCTTGGGATTCGGGTGGCGTGACGTAGGCGTTGACCTGCGTCGTGAAATTCAGCTCGACTTCGATGGCGTGCGACAGCGAGGCGATCGCGCGCACAAATCGCTCAATACTGCCCAGCACGATCGTGTAGCCGTCGGCAAAATCTTTGCCGACGGCGGCAACATCGAAACCGCCATCGGCAAGCCGGTAGACGTGTGAGTCCTTTTTGTCGTTCTTCCGGACCAGGCGTACCAACGACCGATCCGGCCGAAACAACCCCACCAGCTCGTCAACGGAGGCCGAACCGTCAAACAGGCTGTCGAAGTATTCCGGGCAGTTTCGACTCACGTGGTAGTGAGTCGTCCCCCATAGCTCGTTGATGAAGGTCTCGACTGTCAGCGGTCGAAGCAGCCAGGCCAATGACAACTCGACGTCAACGCCCAAGCCCGCCGCCTCCTGGACTGCCTTCGTGCCTGCTTTGCCGGCAAAGCCTATTTCATCAGTCGTCGGGCAGCCGGACAAGGAATCCGCTCACGATCAGCGTTCGGGCCAAATCCGTCTGCTGCGCGGGACGCAGGCCTGGCAGCTCGCCGACCCGAAACGGCCCGGTACTACTGGAGACGAACCGCATCGCGGCTTCGTGGTCGGCGCCGGCGTTGATCGACAAGCTGGCGAATTGTAGGACAACGCCGCCGTCCTCAGCCTTGACCCGGGAATAGAGCGGTTGGTACTTCGCTACCCGTGTTTGCCCGTCGATTGCGTTGGTGCTTGAGATCTGTCCGACGGGTGGGCATCGGCCGCGCCGAACCAAAGTGTCCGCCAGCAATCCGAGCCCGCCGGCCATCGCCCCCGGATCCTCCACTGTTCCAACAGCTTCCCGCATCAGGGCGCGCAGCGTCGCGTCCAGGTCCGCATCCTCTAGATGCCGCGCCGGCAGACGGGCGTTCAGCCGGTCATCGCGGAAGCTCTGCGAGTACAGCGCACCGATGGCAAGCATCAGCACGGTCGGGGCGTGGATTCCGACGGTCAGATGGATGGATTGCTCGGAAGCTGTCTCGGCGGCGTGAACGCGGCCGCGTGGCACGTAAAGCACGTCGCCGGCCTCCAGGTGCACGTCGGTGGGCGCCGGGAGACCTTCGACAGCAACCGCCTTTTCGTTGTCTCGCTGGATCTCGCGTGGCGGGCGGTCGGCGCCGACGTACAGATGCCAGATCTTGGAGCCCTGGACCTGCAGGATCAACACATCGTGGTCGTCGTAGTGGGGAGCCAGCCCGATCTGCCCTGGCGGAGTGATGTAGGTGTTGACCTGCACCGGGAAGTTCGACTCGACCTCGATCGAGCGGGCCAACGTCCCGACGGCGCGCACGTATTGCTCGACGCCGTCCAAAACGATGGTGTAGCCGTCGGCGAAGTCGTTGCGAATACCGACGAGATCGAGGCTGCCGTCAACGAGCCGGTAGTTGTCGGATCCCTTTTTGTCTCTTCCTTTTACCAGCCGGACTGCCGATGGCTCGCGGCGAAACAACTCCAGCAGCTCGTCAACCGTCGACGGTCCGGGTAGCAGATCATCGAAGTAGCCCGGGCAGCCACGCTTGATGTGGTGGTGGTCCAAGCCCCACGTCTCGTCAAGAAATGTCCCGACGGATAGCGGCGCAAGCAACCCGGCGAGCGAGAACTCGGCGCTAACGCCCGATAAGCGTTGGTGCATCAGCCGTGCTTTCCGCCTTCTGCCGCCCTCGCCGGCCCGATCTGAATTCTAAGTTGTCACGTGCCCCGTCCGGGGCTGAGATGACAATCATTTCCATTAATCATTACCACACGATTAGTTTTGCTCTTGGCCGTCCGCAGGCTCGCCCTCGGGACCCCACGTACCCGGCAGCATCGGCATCCTCGGGCCTGCGCCGAACTCATCACCGGAAAGCGTCGCCAACCCCGCCGCCTGCGCACTGCCCTTCGACACCGTCCCGGCAAACCCCAACGGCCCCGCACCCCGATCCGACGCCGCCGTCTCTCCACCCGACGGCTCGCCCCAATCCGGATCGACATCGACATTCATATCCATATATTCGTCGCCGTATGCACGCAGCCCGGCCCGCCCGCGCCGTCGGCGCCGCCGCGGCACTGCCGCCGCTGCCGCCGCGGCGGCCGCGGGCGCCTTGGACGCGCCGCGCGAGGTCGGCTCGTGCGTCTTGGCTTGAGCGCTCAGCCCCGACCCGAGGCCGATACCGGGAGGCCCCACGGCGTAGGGCGGCACAAAACCCGGCCCGCCCCCGGCGGCAGGCGGCGTCGGCACGGAACTGGCGACGGTGCTCACCGTCGGAGCGGGGGCAGGCGCCGGCGTGGACGCGGGCGCGGCGGCCGACACGGTCACCACAGGGGGGCTACTCGTCGCCGGCAAGCTGGGTGTCTGGGGCGCCGGTGCGTCCGCCACGGCGGGGGCGGCCACTTCGGGCTGGATCCCGGCCAGCCCGGCCAGGCCTGCGAGGCCTCCCGCAGCTGCGACGGGCACGACGAGAGGAAGCGCCAAAGTTTCGGGGAAGGCGTTAACGAATTCAATCGCGTGGCCGAATTCGTCCGATGCGACTCCGACAACGTCGTACTCCAGCTGTAGTAGACCTTGCGCCGGGTTCTGTCCGATGAGTTGGATGTCCCTCGTCAAGGTCTGAGTGACCTCAGTGATTCGATTGAAATACCAACTCAACTGGTACGGATTGCCGGAGTCATTGTCGACGATAGGCAGGATCCCCTGGTCGGCGATGCCCCCGCCACCATAGATGCCATCGGCGGGGCGGGCGCCGCTCACGATTTGCGGCGCTGGATCGGTCTGCGGCGCCGCAGCCACCGCGGCGGCGGAGACCGTTTGATAGGTAGTCATCGTGGTGGCCGCCTGAATCCACATCCGCGCGTAGTCGGCCTCGTTGAGCGCGATCGGAATGGTATTGATACCAAAGAAATTCGTCGCCATCAACACCCCGTGGATCACGTGGTTGGTGGCCAGTTCCGGCAAGGTCGGCATCGCGGCCAAGGCCGCGGTGTAGGCGGTGGCTGCGGTCTCCTGCTGGACAGCCTGCGACGCGCTTTTGGCGCTGGCCTGCGCCAGCCACGCCAAATAGGGCACATGGGCGGCCACATAGCGCTCGGCGCTGGGGCCCTGCCAGGCTCCGGCCTGCACCGCTGCCAACACGTCGCTGAGCTCATCGGCGACCGACGCGTACGCCGTGCTCAACGAGTTCCACGCGCCTGCCGCAGCGAGCAGCGACCCGGGCCCCGGGCCGCTGCTCAACAAAGCCGAATGCACCTCCGGCGGCGAGGCAAACCAGATCGGCGCCGTCATCGGCCGCCCATCCCCGCGGCGGCCAAGCCGCCGCTAACCTCTGGTGTGACCACGTCGGGCAGTCAATACGACGCTGCGTCGTACTACAAGACCCGATGCGGGTAGGGGGTATTGGCCGGTCAGAGCCATGCGTTGACGCTCAGATCGTCAACACGGTCGGCAACGCCAGCGCCGAATCGAGCGCCAGAGCGCAGAACACCACCGCGAGATAGTTGTTGGACTGCAAGAACAACCGCAGCGGCTTGACGGCCTCGCCGCGACGCACCCCCGCGTAGAGCTGATGTGCCATCGCCAGGAACCACACGCCGGCCACCGCAGCCACCGCGGTGTACAGCCATCCGGCGGCGAGCGCCAACGCCAGCGTCGCGGCCACGGTCAGCCAGGTGTAGACCAAGATGTGCGTGGTGACCTGGCGCTCGGTCGCGACGGCAGGCAGCATCGGCACCCCGGCGGCTTTGTAGTCCTCTTTGTAACGCATCGCCAGCGCCCAGGTATGCGGCGGCGTCCAGAAGAAGATGATCGCGAACATGACCAGGGCCTGCCATCCGATCGTGCCGGTGACAGCCGACCAGGCGATCATCACCGGCATGCAGCCGGCCGCGCCGCCCCACACCACGTTCTGCGAGGTGCGGCGCTTGAGCAACAGCGTGTAGACGAACACGTAGAACGCGATCGTGCCCACCGCGAGCAGACCCGACAGCAGGTTCGTCGTCCACCACAGCCAGAAGAAGGAAGCGACACTCAACGCCAGCCCGAACACCAGGGCGTTACCAGTCGGCACGGCAGCGCGCGCCAGCGGACGCCGGGCGGTGCGTTTCATCAGCTTGTCGATGTCGGCGTCGGCCACACAGTTCAGCGTGTTGGCGCCGCCGGCGGCCAGCATCCCGCCGATCAACGTGTTGAGGATCAGCAACGGGTTCACGCTGCCGCGGTGGGCGAGCAACATCGCCGGAATTGCGGTGACCAGCAAAAGCTCGATGACCCGCGGCTTGGTCAGCGCCAGATACGCGAGCCCGGTCTCACGGACTCGGCTCGGTGCGACGCGGCCGCGAACGCTCACGCAATAACTCCTCGGGTCGCAGCAGCGCGCAGCTTCTACTACGCACGATGGTAGACCGAACGACTCGCCCAGCATGCACCGCAGGGGCTATTCACGGCCAATCGGCGGGCGGCGAGGGCACAACACACCGTTGACGGCACTTGAATTATCGGGAGGAGAAACACGCTTTGACACGCCCGCAACGTTCCGGCATTAGGGTGGAGAGGGATCAAGCTGCCGACCCGAGGACTTCACTACGTGACCACACTCGAAGACATCTCGACCCTGACTGAACCGCACCACCCTGACGACTGGACCGAGCTTGATTCAGCCGCGGTCGACACCGTACGGGTGCTGGCCGCCGACGCAGTCCAGAAAGTGGGGAACGGCCATCCCGGGACGGCGATGAGCCTTGCCCCGCTTGCCTACACGCTGTTCCAACGCGCGATGCGACACGATCCCAGCGACCCGCACTGGCTGGGCCGTGACCGGTTCGTCCTGTCCTGCGGGCACAGCAGCCTCACCCTCTACATCCAGCTCTATCTCGGTGGCTTCGGGCTGGAGCTGTCCGACATCGAGTCGCTGCGCACCTGGGGCTCCAAGACTCCCGGACACCCGGAGTTCCGGCACACCAAGGGCGTGGAGATCACCACCGGCCCGCTCGGCCAGGGCCTGGCGTCGGCCGTCGGCTTCGCGATGGCCGCCCGCTACGAGCGAGGCCTGTTCGACCCGGACGCCGCGGCGGGGACCAGCCCGTTCGACCACTTCATCTATGTGATCGCCTCCGACGGCGACATGGAAGAAGGGGTGACCTCGGAGGCGTCGTCGCTGGCGGGCGTGCAGCAGCTGGGCAATCTCATCGTGTTCTACGACCACAACGAGATCTCGATCGAGGACGACACCAACATCGCGTTGTGTGAGGACACCGCCGCCCGGTATGAGGCCTACGGCTGGCACGTGCAGCGCGTCGAGGGTGGCGAGAACGTCGTCGGCATCGAAGAGGCCATCGCCAACGCGAAGGCGGTCACCGACCGGCCGTCGTTCATCTCGTTGCGGACGATCATCGGCTATCCGGCGCCGAAACTGATGAACACCGGGAAGGCGCACGGCGCGGCCCTCGGCGACGAAGAGGTCGCGGCGGTCAAGAAAATCCTGGGATTCGACCCGGACAAGAAGTTCGAGGTCCGCGACGAGGTGATCGCCCACACCCGCGAGCTGGTGCAGCGCGGCAAGGAAGCTCACGAAAAGTGGAACGGCGATTTCGAGGCGTGGGCGAAGCGCGAACCCGAGCGCAAGGCGCTGCTCGACCGGTTGACCGCCGAGGAGTTGCCCGACGGGTGGGACTCCGACATTCCGCACTGGGAACCGGGCGATAAGGCGCTGGCGACCCGCGCGGCGTCCGGCAAGGTGCTGAACGCGGTGGGTCCGAAGCTCCCCGAGCTGTGGGGCGGTTCGGCTGACTTGGCCGGCAGCAACAACACCACCATGGATAATGTGAAATCCTTTGGTCCACCGTCGATTTCGACGAAGGACTACACGGCGGACTGGTATGGCCGCACCCTGCATTTCGGAATTCGCGAACACGCGATGGGCTCGATACTGTCCGGCATCGTGCTGCACGGCCCGACCCGCGCCTACGGCGGCACCTTCTTGCAGTTCTCCGATTACATGCGCCCGGCTGTGCGACTGGCCTCGTTGATGAACATCGACACCATCTACGTGTGGACGCACGATTCGATCGGGCTCGGCGAAGACGGACCGACCCACCAGCCGGTCGAGCACTTGGCCGCGCTGCGCGCGATCCCGCACTTGTCGGTGGTGCGCCCGGCCGACGCCAACGAGACGGCATACGCCTGGCGCACGGTGCTGGCTCGCGGCAACGGCAGCGGCCCGGTCGGCCTGATCCTGACCCGCCAGGGTTTGCCCATCCTCGAGGGCACCAACTACGAAGGCGTGGCCAAGGGCGGCTACATCCTGGGCGACGACGGCGGTTCAGAACCCGACGTCGTATTGATCGCCACCGGCTCGGAGGTACAGCTGGCGGTCGAGGCGCAGAAGTTGTTGGCGGACAAGGACATCGTCGCGCGGGTGGTTTCGATGCCGTGCGTGGAATGGTTCGAGTCTCAGCCGGAGGACTACCGCGACAGTGTGCTGCCGCCGTCGGTGTCGGCCCGCGTCGCCGTCGAGGCCGGCGTCGCGCAGAGCTGGCACAAGCTGGTCGGCGACACCGGGGAGATTGTTTCGCTAGAGCACTACGGGGAATCCGCTGATGCCAAGACTTTGTTCCGCGAGTTCGGGTTCACCCCGGAAGCCGTCGTCGACGCCGCCGAACGAACGATAGACAACTGAGAGAGGGAAGTTCGATGACTCAGAATCCCAACCTCGCCGCGCTCAGCGCCGCGGGCGTATCCGTGTGGCTGGACGACTTGTCGCGACAGCGGCTCGAATCCGGCAACTTGCAGGAGCTGATCGACACGAAGAGCGTCGTCGGCGTCACCACCAACCCGTCGATCTTCCAGAAGGCATTGGCCGACGGCGATTCCTACGATGCGCAGGTGGCCGAGCTCGCCGAGCGCGGTGCCGACGTGGACGCGACCATCCGCACGGTCACCACCGACGATGTCCGCAACGCCTGCGACGTGTTGACGCCGCAGTGGGAGGCTTCCGACGGGGTCGACGGCCGGGTGTCGATCGAGGTCGACCCGCGACTGGCGCATGACGCCGACAAAACGGCCAAGCAGGCCATCGAGCTGTGGAAGATCGTCGACCGGCCCAACCTGTTCATCAAGATCCCGGCCACCGAGGATGGCCTACCCGCCATCA
This sequence comes from uncultured Actinomycetota bacterium, assembly GCA_963760095.1. Lineage (GTDB taxonomy): Bacteria > Actinomycetota > Actinomycetes > Mycobacteriales > Mycobacteriaceae > Mycobacterium. Next base: position 327,511 of record CAVXBT010000003.1, read on the forward strand.
CCGCGACTCTGGCCGAAGGGATCTCGGTCAACGTCACGCTGATCTTCTCGGTGGAGCGGCACCGCGCGGTGATGGGCGCCTACCTGGAGGGCTTGGAGGCAGCCAAGGCCGCCGGACACGACCTGTCCAAGATCCACTCGGTGGCATCGTTTTTCGTCTCCCGGGTGGACTCCGAGATCGACAAACGTCTGGAGAAGATCGGCTCGGCCGAGGCGCTGGCGCTGCGCGGACAGGCCGGCGTGGCGAACGCCCGTCTGGCTTATGCGGCCTACCAGGAGGTGTTCGTCGGCGGCGATCGCTTCGGACAGCTCGAGGCTGACGGGGCGCGGGTGCAGCGGCCGCTGTGGGCGTCGACCGGCGTCAAGAACCCCGACTACTCCGACACGCTCTACGTCACCGAGCTGGTCGCCCCGAACACGGTGAACACCATGCCGGAGAAGACAATTGACGCCGTCGCCGACCATGGTGTGGTCACCGGGGACACCATCAGTGGCACCGCGTCGGCGGCGCAAGAAGTCTTCGACAAGCTCGAGGCAGTCGGGATCGACTTGACCGACGTTTTCCTGGTGCTGGAAAACGAGGGCGTAGAGAAATTCGAGGACTCCTGGACTGAGCTGCTCCAGGAGACCGAGAAGCAGCTTCACTCCGCGAAATGAGCCCGGCCGGCGCCCGGGGTAACTCCGGGCAGTGGCAAAACCCGTTGCGGGACAAGCGCGATAAGCGACTGCCCCGAATCGCTGGGCCGTGCGCCGTAGTAATTTTCGGTGTGACCGGCGACCTGGCCCGCAAGAAGGTGGTCCCGGCCATCTACGACCTGGCCAACCGCGGGTTGTTGCCACCCAATTTCGCCCTCGTCGGCTTCGCCCGCCGGGACTGGGACGACGAAGCCTTCGCCAAGGTGCTCTACGACGATGTCAAAGCCCACTCCCGCACACCGTTTCGGGAGGCGATCTGGGACCGGCTCGCCGAGGGCTGCCGATTCGTGAAGGGCGCCTTCGACGACGACGACGCGTTCGCCCGGCTGGCCGAGACGCTGGAGAAGCTCGACGCCGAACGAGGCACCGGCGGGAATCACGGTTTCTACCTGGCGATCCCGCCGAAAAGTTTTCCGTCGGTGTGCGAGCAGTTGAGCAAAGCCGGGTTGGCACACCCCCAGGAGGGCAGCTGGAGGCGGGTGGTCATCGAGAAGCCTTTCGGCCACGACTTGGACAGCGCACGCGAGCTCAATCACGTGGTCAACAGCGTGTTCCCCGAGGAATCGGTGTTCCGCATCGACCACTACCTGGGCAAGGAGACGGTACAGAACATCATGGCGCTGCGGTTCGCCAATCAGTTGTTCGACCCCATCTGGAACGCCCACTACGTCGACCATGTCCAAATCACCATGGCCGAGGACATCGGCCTTGGCGGGCGCGCGGGGTATTACGACGGAATCGGCGCGGCCCGCGACGTGATCCAGAACCACTTGATGCAACTGCTGGCCCTGACTGCCATGGAAGAACCCGTGAGTTTTCAGCCCTCGGAACTACAGACCGAGAAGATCAAGGTGCTCTCCGCAGTTCGACTCGCCGAGCCGCTCGACGAAACCACGTCTCGTGGCCAGTACACCGCCGGTTGGCAGGGCGGAGAGCATGTAGTTGGGCTGCTTGACGAGGAGGGTTTCTCCAAAGAATCCACCACCGAGACGTTCGCCGCCATCACGCTGGAAGTCGATACCCGGCGCTGGGCCGGTGTGCCGTTCTATCTCCGCACTGGAAAACGATTGGGCCGCAGGGTGACCGAGATCGCCTTGGTCTTCAAACGGGCGCCCCATCTGCCGTTCGACGCGACCATGACCGATGAGCTGGGCGCCAACGCACTGGTAATCCGGGTACAGCCCGACGAGGGGATTACGTTGCGATTCGGGTCGAAGGTGCCGGACAGCACCATGGAGGTGCGCGACGTCAACATGGATTTCTCTTACGGCTCCGCGTTCGCCGAAGAGTCACCCGAGGCCTACGAACGGCTGATCCTCGATGTGCTGCTCGGCGAGCCGTCACTGTTTCCGGTGAACGAGGAAGTCGAATTAGCTTGGGAGGCACTGGATCCTGTGCTCGACCATTGGGCGGCGCACGGTGAGCCCGATCCGTACGAGGCAGGCACCTGGGGCCCGGTATCGGCGTTCGAGATGCTGCGCCGGACCGACCGGGAATGGCGGCGGCCATGATTGTCGAACTGCCGGAAACGAGCACCACCGCGATCAACAAGAAGCTCGACGAGTTGCGCGAGAAGGTCGGCGCAGTGAACCTCGGCCGGGTGCTGACGTTGGTCATCGCACCCGAGCGCGACGCGCTGCTGGAGGAGTCCATCGAAGCCGCCATCGCCGCCGGTCACGAGCACCCCAGCCGGGTGATCGTGGTGATGACCGGGGATGCGGAAGCCGCTGAGGCCCGCCTCGATGCGCAACTGCGGGTCGGCGCTGACAGCGGCGCCGGCGAGGTCGTGGTGCTGCGGCTGTCGGGTCCTCTTGCCGGACACAACAGCAGCGTCGTCGTACCGTTCCTGCTGCCCGACATCCCGGTGGTGGTGTGGTGGCCGGATGTGGCCCCGGCCGTGCCGGCTCAGGATCCGTTGGGCCAATTGGCACTCCGGCGCATCACCGACGCAACCAACGGAATTGACCCGCTGTCTGCGATCAAAAGTAGGCTGCCTGGCTACACCCCCGGTGACACCGACCTCGCATGGAGCCGCATCACCTACTGGCGGGCACTGCTCGCCTCGGCGATCGACCAGCCACCACACGAGCCGATCACGTCGGCGCTGGTATCCGGGCTGAAGACCGAGCCCGCGCTGGATGTCCTCGCGGGCTGGCTGGCGAATCGCATCGACGGACCCGTGCGGCGCGCGGTCGGCGAGCTCAAAGTCGAGCTGGTGCGCAACAGCGAGACGCTGACGCTGAGCAGACCGCAGGAGGGGCTGACCGCCACGTTGAGCCGCACCGCCAAGCCGGACGCGCTTGTTCCGTTGCCGCGCAGGGAAACCCGGGAGTGTCTCGCCGAGGATCTACGCCGGCTGGACGCGGACGCAATCTACTTTTCAGCGCTGGAGGGCATCGATCGGGTGGAGTACGCATGAGCACAGTGGTAGAGACATTCGATGACAGCGGCGGACTCGTCACCGCGGCGGGTGAGCGATTGATCAGCGTTATCGACGCGGCCGTTGCGGCCCGCGGACGAGCGCTGGTCGTACTGACCGGTGGCGGCAACGGCAACCGGCTTATGAGGTATCTCGCCGCACAGGCAGGGCGAATCGACTGGGCCAAGGTGCATGTGTTCTGGGGCGACGAGCGATACGTCACCGAAGACGACGACGAACGCAACGACAAGCAGGCCGGCGAGGCATTGCTGGACCACGTCGACATCCCGGCGCGCAACGTGCACGCCATGCCTGCCGCTGACGGCGAGTTCGGCGGCGACCTGGCCGCCGCCGCACTGGCCTACGAGCAACTCCTGGCCGCGAATGCCGACCCGGGTGATCCCGCACCGAATTTTGACGTCCATCTGCTCGGTGTGGGGCCCGAGGGTCACATCAACTCGCTGTTTCCGGACACTCCCGCCATCCACGAGTCAACCCGGTTGGTCGTCGGTGTCGAGGATTCGCCGAAGCCTCCGACGCAACGAATCACGTTGACACTGCCCGCGATCCAGCGTTCTCGCGAGGTCTGGCTGCTGGTATCGGGTGCGGAGAAAGCCGAAGCGGTCGCCGCCGCAATCGGTGGCGCCGACCCGGTCTCGGTGCCGGCGGCCGGCGCGGTCGGTCGTGACCACACCATCTGGTTCCTCGACAGCCAAGCAGCGGGCAAGCTACCCGCTGCCTAGGGCCGCCGCTCGGCCTGCCGATCGGCATAGCCGCGCGCGTAGTCCTGTAGTCGCTGGATGACGTCGGGCTCTGCGGAATTCATTGTTGCGGGATGGCGGCGCCAGTCACTATCGCATCGTCTGGGTTGCACAAAAGATTAGAGCCTCCGTCGCCCCCTGCGGTTCCCCGGATCGCCGAAGACCGTCGGCGGAAAGGGGTGAACTGTGAACCTCAACTCAGCTGTCTACTGCTCAGGTAAGTAGGTAGATCGGGTTGAATCCCTAGACGTAAGTCCGGGGAGGACGTCAAAATGAGGCCCATGGCAGACAGAAGCGGCGGCGGCGGCGCCCGGCAGCGGATCAAGACGCTCACCCAGGCAGCGATGAACGCCGACGTCACCGTGAACCAACTCGAAGATGTGCTCGGCGGCCTGGGCGACACCCTGACAGACCTCAACAACTCGCTCACGCACTTGAACAACGCAGTCGACCGACTCAATGGCGGCTTGGATCACTTCGAGGCCACGCTGAGCAGGATTGACGACCTGATGGGCCGGTTGGCCACGCTCGTCGCGCCGGTCGAGGCCATAGTCGAGCGCATCGACTACGTGGTGAGCGTGGGCGAAACGGTGATGTCGCCACTGTCCATGACCGAACACGCGGTGCGGAACGCGTTCAACTCGCTGCGGAATCGGACGGCGCGCTAAGACGTGCCGGAGTCCTGCCCGGCTTCCGCTGCGCCTTACGCGGCGGGGACCGGCCTGCCCTGGGACGTCCCGGTCTCAGACGCGGTCGCTGCGATCGCCGCTGCCCGCGCCGAATACGGCGACACCTTCGCGGTGCACAGCGGCCAGGATAACTATCTGTTCACCTTCTCCCCGAAAGGCGTCGAGTCGTTCTACGGCCTGGCCGAGGAGAAGGCCAGCAAAGGGGTCGCCGATTTCCTGATGCTCCGCCGCAAGCTTCCCGACGCCATCTTCGACGGCCGGCGCATCCTGCCGGGCACGCTGTTCCGCCGCGACGACGTCGCCGGATATCTGTCCAACCTGGAATGGGCGCTGCGGCAGGCGACGGCTGAACTGGGATCTGCGGGCTCGGTCGACGTTTTCGACCTCACCCGCCGACTTGCGCATCGGATGGGACTCGCTTCGTGGGCGGGACCCGGGTCAGCGCACGGCGAGGCTTTCGAGCAGCTCGTGCGGGCGTTCGACATCCTCGACGGTTCCGACGCATTCGTGCATCCCGACGCGATGGCGGCGGTCGCGGCGTCGGGCAAGCGCGCCGAGCAGGCGGCCCTCGACGAGATCGCCGAGATCGTCGCGGCTGCCGTACGCAGCCACGACGCGGACAGCGCGCAGGGTCAGGCGTTGTTCAGCCGGATCGTTGACGCCTGGTCCGGGGAGGCGGCCGACGCCCGCGTGCGTGGCATCGCGTTCGACGTCGCGCTGATTCACATCGCCTCGATGTCCAATCTGGCCGCGGCGCTCGGGTGGGCGTTGGTCGACCTCGTCGAGCACCCCGCGCATCTGGCGCGGGTCGTCGCCGCCGACGCCGACCTGGCGCAGCGCTGCGCGCTGGAGTCCACCCGGCTGGCGCAGCGCTCGATCATGTCCCGCGCGGTGCTGTCCCCGGTTGTCCTGGACACCGGCGACATGAGCTACCAGGTGCCGCCCGGCTGGACGATCGCCACCCTGCTGCCGCTGCTCAACACCTCTGCCGCTCCGGGGCTGGAAGACTGGAACCCGGAGCGATGGACGCGGCACCGGTTGAATGACGAGAAGTCGCTTCCCTCGCCGATGTTGGTGACGGCGTTCGGCCACGGCCGGCACTCGTGTCCGGCGCAGCCGTTTTCGCTGTCGGCGATGACGGCCGCGATGACGCACTTGTTCGGCTGCTACCGGATGACGCCGAAGTGGACGACGCATCCGCGACCCGTCCCGGCTCAGATCGGCGGCGTCGCGCGGGCAGACGGACCGTGCCGGCTCCACTACGTCGGCGGCTAGGTATCAGCCGCTGTTGCGCAGCGCGCTGGCCAATCCGTTCATAGTCAGCAGGATTCCGCGTTGCACCAGCTCGTCGTCGTCGCCGGAGCGGTAACGCCGCAGCAACTCCACCTGCAGGTGATTCAGCGGCTCCAAGTACGGAAAACGATTGAACACCGAACGGGCCAGCGCCGGGTTGTCGGCGAGCAGGTTGTCCTGGCCGGTGATCAGCTTGTGCGCGTTGATGCTTCGCTGATGTTCGGCGGCGATCTTGTCGAACACCCGCCGTCGTAACGACTCGTCTTCGACCAACTCGGCGTAGTGGGCTGCCAGGCCCAGGTCGGTTTTCGCGAGCACCTGTGCCATGTTCGACAGCACGGTCTGGAAGAACGGCCACCGCTGATAGAGGTCACGGAGCACCTCGACGCGTCCTTCGTCGCCGGCGACCCAGCCTTCGACGGCCGAGCCGGTTCCGTACCAACCCGGCAGCATCACCCGCGACTGGCTCCAGGCCATCACCCAGGGAATCGCGCGCAGGTCGGAGATCGACGATGTCGGTTTGCGCGACGTGGGCCGACTGCCGACGTTCAACGACCCGATCTCGCTGACCGGGGTGGACTGCAGAAAATACTCGACGAAACCCTCTGTCTCGTGGACCAATTCGGCGTAAGCACGCTCAGCCCGGTCGGCGAGTTCGTCGAGCACCTCATACGCCGGGCCGGCCGCCTCGCCGAGGCCTTCGACGTCGAGCAGGGTCGACTCCAAGGTGGCCGCCAGCAGGGTCTCCAAATTACGCTGCGCTATCTGCGGCTCGGCGTACTTGGCAGCGATCACCTCGCCTTGTTCGGTCAACCGCAGCGAGCCGTTCACCGCTCCCGGCGGCTGAGCGAGGATGGCCTGGTAGCTCGGTCCCCCGCCGCGGCCCACCGTGCCGCCGCGACCATGGAAGAGCCGCAACCGAATTCCGGTCTTGCGTGCCGACTCGACGAGGTCGAGCTCGGCCCGGTAGAGCGCCCAGTTGGCGGTCAGGTAGCCGCCGTCCTTGTTGGAGTCGGAATAGCCGAGCATCACTTCCTGGCTGTCGCCGCGGGCGCGCACCATGTTCTGGTAGACCGGAAGGTCAAGTGCCGCTTCAAGAATCGACGCACCGCGATGCAGGTCGTCGATCGTCTCGAACAACGGCACGATGCCCACCGGGCAGTACGGCTCCTCGCCCGAGGCGTCGAGCAGGCCGCATTCCTTCAGCAGGATCCCTGCTTCCAGCAAATCGGAGACGGAACGGCACATCGAGATGATGTAGTTGGGCACGGCGGGTGGGCCGTAGATGTCGATGGCGTGTGCGGCGGCGCTGACGATGCCGAGTTCTTTTTGAGCCAGCTCGGACAGTTGCTCGCGGTCGCCGACCAGAGGCCGTCGGGTATTCAGCTCGTCGGCGAGGATGTTGACCCGTTCGTCTTCGCTCAAGGCGGCATAGTCGGGATGCACGCCGGCCCAGGCAAGCAACTCGGCGACCACTTCTTCGTGGACGTCGGAGTTCTGCCGCATGTCCAGACCGGACAAGTGAAAACCGAACACGTGCACGGCATCCCGCAACCGGGCCAGCCGGTCGTCGGCCAGCAGAGTGCTGCCGTTGGCGCGCAGTGAGGCGCCGACGGTGTCGAGATCGGCCAGTAACTCCCCCGGCGCCGCATAGGGCGGCAAACCGAGGTCGAGCAGGTTGGCAGGCTCATCGTCCAGGATCTGCACGGCGGTGGCGCTCAGGCGAGCCCGGATCACCCGCAGTGCCCGCCGGTAGGGCTCGTCGGCGCGGGGCAGCTCGTCGCAGTCCTGCGCCAACGCCGCAAGTTCGTCGGTGACGGCCACCAATCGCGCCGACATCGACAACTCCTGCTCCAGCGCTGCCAGCTCGGCTGTGTAGTGCCCGAGCGCGGTGTAGGCCGCGCTGCCGGTGGCCAGTCGCACCACGTCGGCGGTGACGTTCGGGTTGCCGTCGCGGTCGCCGCCGATCCACGAACCGGGCCGCAGGATGGGTTCGGGGAGCAGGTCGGCGTCGGGCCAACGGCTGCGCAGCGCGTCGCGGACCTCGGCGTTGACCTTGGGCACGATGTCGAAGAACGCGGCCTGGAAGTACCGCAGGCCGACCGCGATCTCGTCGGAGATCTGTAGCCGGGACAACCGCACCAGCGCGGTCTGCCACAGCGTCAACACTTGACGGCGCAGCTCGGTCTCGATGTCGGCGCCGTCGGGAGTGTGCGCGTGAGCCCGCGCGCGTGCAGCCGCATCAGCTGGGTGATGCGGTGCTGGGTGTCGAACACCGTTCGGCGGCGCGTTTCGGTCGGATGGGCGGTGATGACCGGCGAGACCAGCGCGCCGGTCAGCGCCTCGGCGACGGTCGGCGCGTCCAGGTCCGCTGCGTCGAGCTTGAGATAAGTGGCGGCCAGGCTGCTGTCCTGTGGCGGGTCCCCGGCGCCGACGTGGATGGCGCGGCGCCGTTCCCGGTGAATGTCTTCGGCGACGTTGGCCAGCAACGCGAAATGGCTGAACGCCCGGATGACGGGGATCGCCTGGTGAGTGTCGATGCCGGCGAACAGCTGTGCCACGTCGGCGCGCTCGATCTCCGAGCGGCGCACCCGGAACGACGCGATCCGCGCCCGCTCCACCAAGTCGAAGACCTCGTCGCCGTTCTGCTCGCGCACGGTGTCGCCGAGGATGGTCCCGAGCAGCCGAATGTCTTCGCGCATCGGCTCGGTGGCCTCGCGCCCTACCCGGGTGCGTTGTACCGCGCCGAAGGGCTCCAGCGAGTCGGGTGCGTCAGCCATACCTCCCAGTATCAGGGTGGTTGGCCGTCTTCGCCTTTCGTGGGCTCAGGCGTTGTATTTGATCCGCAGCGCCATACCGACGATGGCCACCAGCCAGATGCCGACGACGAACAACGTCAGTCGGTCGAGGTTCTTTTCCACCACCGTCGACCCGGACAGGCTGGACTGCACGCCGCCGCCGAACAGCGTCGACAGGCCGCCGCCCTTGGCGCGGTGCAACAGCACCAACAGAACCACCAGGACGCTGGTCACCACCAGGGTGATCTGCAGGGCCAATTCCATGGCTGACAGCTTACCGGCCGGTGAGTGGTGGCCTCAGACCGGCGCTAACTCAACGTGTCGTCGAAGGTCAGCGTGTCGTTGCCGTAGTCGATGTAGACCGGGTTGTACTCGAATGCCTGGTAGCCGCTATCGATCGAGCTTCCCGAGACCTCTGTCGGCGTCTCGTTCGGTAGCTGGATCTCCTCCGGCGTTCTCCACTGGTAGGAGTACAGCAACGTGTTGCCGTCGTAGACAGTAACATACGTCTCCGTCCGGCACTCCGTTGGCGTTGGACGCTATGGATGACGGGATGGTTCCGTAGACACCCCCGGAGTCGAGGTCGTCGGAGACCGTACCGGTTCCAACGACCGTACTAGTAGAGGGATCCGTCACGGTCTCCGTCAGGCCACTGACGGTCGAGCCGGTGCTCGGCAGACGTATCGTAGGGCGTTCCCGGGTTGCTGTCACTGGCAATCAAGTAGCGGTCGGGTTCGTCGACGGTCACACCGTCATAGCCATCCGCCTGGAACGGGCTTTCGCCCGCCCCACCACTGACATTGTCCCCGATGCCCAGGATGCCGCCGGTTGAATCGTTACTGGCGAGAAAGTTCTGGAAGGCGTCGTTGGTGAAGAGGCTCGTGGGGTCGCTCGGGTCCCATGAGTAAACCTCGACCTCGACCGGGGCAGTGGTGTCGAGTGTGCTGCCGCCACCCAGGTCGTAATCAACTGGCAGGTTATCGTACGTCAGGTAGATGTAGTCCACCCCGCCGCTGTAGCCGCTCTCGCCGAAGCTGCTGGGTAACCCGAGGCTCAGCAGCTCCGCGAACTCGTTGGAGCCCGAGTCAAGATCCGATATCGGGATGACAAGGCCGCTGGATCCGGTGTCGACGAGCAGCGGCTGGTCCGTGCTGCCGTCAATCGAGGCATTCACGGTCGGCTCGGTGGTCTCTTGCATGGTTATCGGAATGTCGTACGGTCGCCGATGTCGGGTCGGACGCCGGCGAGGCGGCTGCCGCGATGGCCGTCGCGGGCTCCGCGGCCGACGGAACCGCCAAATCGATCGAATTCAGGCTGCTCAGCAGGCTGTCGGTCCAGCTGGTCAGGTCCGTGGCCGCGGCAGGGTCGAAGCCGGAAAGCGAGTCGGTCACCGACGTCAACAGCGGCTGGATGATCGGGTCGAGAAGTTCCTCGAAATCGGCCTTGGCCGGGGCTGCCGAGCCGGTCGCCATCGCAGCCGCTGCCACGAACGCACCGACAGCGCCACCCATGACCACCCCGCAACGGCGCGCGGTGCCGTTGCGTGACTGCTTGTTGGTGCTGTTGCGACCAGCCATTCGGTTGCCTCCCCGAGAAGTGGGTCGAGCTGCGTGACCAACGAACCTTAACGATCCTGTGTTTCTATCAGGTTTCGTTAAGCTAAATGGCAATATCTTAATCGTCAACTGGAATGCCTCACCAGCCCCGTCTGCCCCACCCGTTACGGCAGCGGTCCCCCGGCGGCGATAGCGGACAACGTCGCGAACTGCTCGCCATCCAGCGACGCCCCACCGACCAGGGCGCCGTCGACGTCGTCCTGCGCGACGATGTCGCCGATGTTCTTGGCATTCACCGAGCCCCCGTAGAGCACCCGGACGGTGTCGGCGATCTGCGGTGACGCCAGCGTGCCCAGCTCTGTGCGGACGGCGGCGCACACCTCCTGGGCGTCGGCGGCGCTGGCCACCCGGCCGGTACCGATCGCCCACACCGGCTCGTAGGCGATGACGGACTTGCCGATCTGCTCGGCCGACAGCCCGGCCAGCGACCCACGCAACTGGTTCTGGCAATGGCTGACATGCTTGCCGGCCTCACGGACGTCCAGGTGCTCGCCGATACAAATGATCGGGGCGAGCTCATACTTGAGCGCCGCAGCGGCCTTGGCGGCCACCAGCGCGTCGTCCTCGTTGTGATAGGTACGCCGCTCGGAGTGGCCGACCACGACGTAGCTGCACCCCAACTTGGCCAGAAAGGCCCCACTGATCTCGCCGGTGTACGCGCCGGAGTCGTGCTGCGACACGTCCTGGGCGCCGTACGTGAGCCGCAGCTTGTCGCCGTCCACCAGGGTCTGCACACTTCGCAGATCGGTGAACGGCGGAATGACGGAGACGTCGACCTTGTCGAAATACTTGTCCGGCAGCGAGAAGGCGATCTTTTGCACCAGCGCGATCGCCTCGAAATGGTTGAGGTTCATCTTCCAGTTGCCGGCTATCAGCGGCTTGCGGGTCATCGGCGTCCTTCGCTCAGGTACTCAACACTTCTAAGCCGGGCAGCGTCTTGCCTTCAAGGTATTCCAGCGACGCCCCGCCACCGGTGGAAATGTGCGAGAAGCCGTCGTCGGGCAGACCCAGTGCTCGCACCGCGGCAGCCGAATCGCCGCCGCCGACCACGCTGAACGCGCCCTTGCCCGTCGCGGCGGCGATCACCTCCGCGACACCCTTGGTGCCTGCGGCGAATGCCGGGAACTCGAAGACCCCCATCGGGCCGTTCCAGAAGATGGTCTCGGCGTTGGACAACAGGCTGGTGAATCGTTTGACCGAGCCCGGTCCGATGTCCAACCCCATCTTGCCGTCCGGGATCGCGTCAGCGGCAACGATTTCCGGCGGCGAATCAGCGGCGAACTTGTCGGCCACCACGATGTCCACCGGCAGCCGCAGCACGTCGGCGTAGGTGTCGAGCAGCTGGCGGCAGGTATCGATCATGTCGGTCTGCAACAGCGACGTTCCCACCGAAAGCCCGTTCGCGGCGAGGAATGTGAAGCACATCCCGCCGCCGATCACAATGCTGTCGGCCTTGGTCGCCAATTGCTGTATCACGCCGAGCTTGTCGGACACCTTCGAACCGCCGAGCACCACCGCGTAGGGCCGCTTCGTCGAGTGGGTCAGCCGCTCGAGCACGCTGACCTCTTCGGCGACCAACGTGCCTGCATAGTGCGGCAACAGTGTGGCGACGTCGTAGACCGAGGCCTGCTTGCGGTGCACCACACCAAACCCGTCGGAGACGAACGCGCCTGTGGGGCCAACTAATTCGGCGAGCTCTTTGGCCAGCGCCAACCGTTCCGCGTCGTCCTTGCTGGTTTCGCGGGGGTCGAAGCGGATGTTTTCCAGCAGCAGGACGTCCCCGTCGGTCAGACGTTCGGCGCGGGCCCGCGCATCACGGCCGACGACGTCGTCGGCCAACTGCACGTCCTTGCCCAGCTGCTCACCCAGTGCCGCGGCGACCGGCGCCAGCGACAGTTTCAAATCGGGTTCGCCTTTGGGGCGTCCCAGATGGGCGGTCACCACCACTTTGGCGCCGGCATCGGCGAGCGCCTTGATCGTGGGGACCGACGCGGTGATACGGCCGGCGTCGGTGATGACGCCGTCGTTCAGCGGCACATTCAGATCGGACCGCACCAGCACGCCACGATCCGAAACTCCCTGTGCGAGAAGGTCGTCCAGGTTAGGAATGGCCACGGCTACAGCGACTTGCCGACCAGCGCGACCAGATCGACGAGGCGGTTGGAGTAGCCCCATTCGTTGTCGTACCAGGACACGATCTTCGCCTGGTTGTCGATCGCCTTGGTCAGCCCGGAATCGAAGATCGAGCTGTGCGGGTCGGTGACGATGTCGCTGGAGACGATCGGGGCGTCGTAGTACTTGAGGATGCCCTTCATCGGACCGTCGGCGGCGGCCTTCATCGCGGCGTTGATTTCGCTGGCGCTGGCCGATTTGGACAGCTCGGCAGTCAGGTCGGTAACCGAACCGGTGGGGATGGGCACCCGCAGCGCGTAGCCGTCGAGCTTGCCCTTCAATTCCGGCAGCACCAATCCGATGGCCTTGGCCGCGCCCGTCGAGGTCGGCACGATGTTCAGGGCGGCCGCACGGGCCCGGCGCAGGTCCTTGTGCGGGCCGTCTTGCAGGTTCTGGTCCTGGGTGTAGGCGTGGATGGTGGTCATCAGACCCTTGACGATGCCGAATTCGTCGTTGAGCACTTTGGCCACCGGACCGAGGCAGTTCGTGGTACACGACGCGTTGGAGATGATGTTCTGGCTACCGTCGTACTTGTCGTCGTTGACGCCCAGCACGATGGTGATGTCCTCGTCGGTGGCGGGGGCGGAGATGATCACCTTCTTGGCACCAGCGTCCAAGTGGCCCTTGGCCTTCGCGGCGTTGGTGAAGATGCCGGTGGACTCGACGACGACGTCGACGCCGAGGTCGCCCCAGGGAAGGGCCGCTGGTCCCTCTTTGACCTCCAGCGCCTTGATCTTCTTGTCGCCGACAACGATGGTGTCCTCGCCTTCGAGGCTGACGTCGTAGGGCAACCGACCCAGGATCGAGTCGAATTTCAGCAGATGCGCCAGCGTCGCGTTGTCGGTCAGATCGTTTGCCGCGACCAACTCGATGTCGGTGTCGGCGCCCGCGGCCTGCTGCTCCAGCAGGGCCCGGTAGAAGTTACGCCCGATTCGACCGAAGCCGTTGATGCCTACCCGGACCGTCACGTGTCTCTCCTTCGTGGCTGACGAAATGCTCGCCGCCAGCCTAGTAGCTGCGACAATGCACCGCGAATCGCGGTGGTTCACCCACGATGACCGCGCTGGTCATCGTGCAGCATCGGCCCCGCGGGTGATCGGGTGCACGGGCAACTCGTCATCGGGCTCGGGCCAGGGCTGGCGCGCCAGCATGTCCTCGACCGCCACATAGCCTTCCTCGATCAGCCCCGTCTTCGCGTCGACGATGCGGTACCACTGCTTTTTCGTCTGAATCGGTTGGCCTTCCAAGATGATCACGCGCAGATCGCCCTCCTCGAACCCGCAGCGCCGTTGTACCGCCTCGACCAACTGCTCGTTGTGCAGGTGGCCTTCGCCGAAATTCCAGCCGATGAGCGGCCCGGCCACAGTCTCGCCCTCGCGCAGCGTGTAGTCCGCCTCGCTCTCCAGCGCGCGGGCCACTAGCCCGTTGAGCGCGCGGCCGTGCACATGCATGGCCCGAAAGGCCCGCGCTTTGTCACTGATGATCTCGGCGGTCGCCGGGTCGTAGAGCCGGGCAACTTGTTTGGCGGTCAGCGCCGAGCTTTTGACGACGTCGGCTTCGATCCTGTCCTCGACACCCTCGCGGAAGCACCACAGACTGGAGGCCCAGTTGCCTGCATAGTAACGCAATGCGGGCAAGAACGAAATCTGTTGCGGGAACATATTTCCCACAATCGGAACAACGCCGAGCGCCGCCAACAGCGTTGCCAGCAGCAGCGGCGAATTGAGGTCGTAGATCGAGATGTTGCTGTAGTGCCCGAACAGGTAGAAGAGCGAAAAGATGAAAAACACGTTCCACTCCAACGGAACTCCCATCGGCAGGTTGGAAATGATGTTGAGGTGGAAGATCACCATGAATCCAATCAGGTACCACCGCCAGGGGTGACCGTCGGCGACGAAGACCAGGACGGCCGGCACAATGAATTCCGCTGTGGTGCCGCCGACGTGGGCCATTACCTTCGGTATCCACGTGGGGCGTAAGTCGTAGACCGGGTCGCGGTAGAGCCTGCGCTTGAACCAGTTGAAGGCTTTGCCGCGCAGCAGCGCGTTGTTACTCATCATCACCGCGACCACGTAGGGGAAATGGTGGTTGAGCTTGGAGGTCGCTGCTCCCCACCACAGCGCGAGCATGACGACCTTGAAGGCGGCGATCTGGTCGGTGAACGGGAAGAAGAACACCAAGAGGCTCAGCCAGTAGTGCTCGCCGCGGGCAGCCAGGAAGATCGTTTTATCGCGCAGACCCAGCAGTGCCAGGCCCACGATCGTCGGTAACACCAGGACGGGATCGATCAAACCCACATCGCCGCTCGCGGTGACGGGCCCGCCATGTCCGGGGGCCAACAGCGCCCAGACGCCGGACGCCAGCACGATCGCGTACAGGCCGACGTCGAGGATGGTCCGGGTGTCGCCACGAGTGAACGGAACCTCGTTCGGCCATGGAGGCAGACGAATTGTCTTGGGCCGCAACCAATACAGGAACCCACCGATCGGCGGCCAGAATCGCGCGGTGAGCGGACCCGACCCGCACCCCAGGCCCAGCACCTCGAACAGCAAGGTGAAGATGATGACCTTCTGGTAGACGATCGGCTGCGTCCACCACACCGCGATATGGCCCAGCCCGCCCAGACCCGGGGTCAGCGAAATGACCGCGGCCGCACCCGCGAAATAGGCCGCCATCTTGACCACGTAGAGCAGATAGATCGCCGACGGGGTGCCGAAACCGTGCTCCACCCAGTGCCGGGTCACCACCTGCAGCCTGGAGGCCGCCGGCAACGTTTGCCAGGTGTCGGGGTCGACGTCTGGAAGGTCCGGGGTGATGAATCCCATGACGGCCTCGTTTCAGGTGTGCCACCGTTGGCGAAATTAATGTAGCGGCATCACCGGGCCGGCGTGTCGATCTGGCAAACCAAGTTTCTGCCGCTGTACAGCTAAACCCCGTGCGGGTTATGTTCAACTCGTGCGACATTCGCCGGCGCCCTCGTCGTTGAAGCGCTTATTCGCAACGACAACGGCTGTGATCGTGCTAGTGCTCGCGGCATGTGACAGCGCGTCCACGTCGGGTTACAACGAATCACGTGGCTACGACAGCGCGACCTTGAAAATACTGTTCTCTCACGATTCGGTTTACTGCCTCAACAAGTTCACCTATGGCTCCAAATTGGCGCCATCGCGCCCCGAAGTTGTTCCTTGCGACAGCCCGGCCGCCCGAATCCGCAACGATGGCTTTCACGCTAACGCGCCAGGATGTGTACGACTCGATTACGAGTCGCTCACTAAGGACGGTCGCAAGTACTACTGCGTCAAGTACCTGGTTCGCGTCGGCTACTGCTACCCGGGAGTTACTCCGCCCCACGAGAGGCCAGCGGTGCTGCTGTACGCACCATCGGCCTGCGACGAATTTCTGCGGCGACCGCAGGCGGCCACCAACCTGGTGTCCGATGTCGCTGCAGACCCTCCGGTCGATGAGATCGCCAGGTACGTCGTCACCGACATCCAGAGCCCAGCACAGGGGAAGCATTGCCCTTCGGTGTCGGTTGACCTGGAGCCGCCCGAGGAGATCGAAGGGCCCGGAGTTCCACCGGCAATCAGTCAGCTCATTTGCCTCACGCGTCAGTAGCGCCACCGGCTGCAAGTTAATCGACTGCCGCTCAGGCAATCCGGATCAGACATAAAGCTGGCGATCGTTGACTTTGGCAAAGTCGAGTATCGGCCTCTAGCTACGCGTCTTCCAGCAGGTCGGGGGTCACGGCTGATTCGGTGTCGGGAATGCCGTCGACCTTCGCCTTACGGTCGGCCATCGACAACAATCGCCGAATACGACCGGCCACAGCATCTTTCGTCATCGGCGGGTCGGCCAGCCGGCCCAGTTCCTCCAATGAGGCCTGCCGGTGTTCCACCCGCAACTTACCTGCGGCGGCCAGATGGTCGGGCACACCGTCGCCGAGGATCTCCAGCGCCCGTTCGACACGGGCCGCGGCTGCCACCGCGGCGCGGGCCGAGCGCCGCAGATTGGCGTCGTCGAAATTGGCCAGCCGGTTGGCGGTGGCCCGGACCTCGCGGCGCATCCGGCGCTCCTCCCAGACCAACCGGGTGTCCTGGGCGCCCATCCGGGTCAGCAGCGCCCCGATCGCGTCGCCGTCACGCACCACGACCCGGTCGGCGCCGCGCACCTCGCGGGCTTTGGCACTGATGCCCAGCCGTCGCGCCGCGCCCACCAGTGCCAGCGCCGCCTCCGGGCCGGGGCAGCTGACCTCCAGCGCCGACGAGCGACCCGGCTCGGTGAGCGAACCGTGCGCCAAGAAAGCGCCGCGCCAGGCGGCCTCGGCGTCGCCGATGTTGCCGCCGACGACCTGGGCGGGCAGACCCCGCACCGGCCGCCCGCGCAGGTCGAGCAGGCCGGTCTGGCGGGCCAGCGCCTCGCCGTCGTTGGCGACCCGCAACACGTACCGCGTGGTCTTGCGGATTCCGCTGGCAGACAACACATGCACGACCGAGTTGTAGCCGTACAGGTCGAAGATGTCCTTACGCAGCCGTCGCGCGATGCTGCCTAACTCAACCTCGGCTTCGACGACCACGCGACCGCTGACAATGTGCAGCCCACCGGCGAACCGCAGCAAGGAGGTCACTTCGGCGCGCCTCGCGCTCACCGAGCTCACCACCAGGCGGCTCAACTCGTCTTTGACTTCGGCCGTCATCGCCACGCGTCGTCACCCCTTGGTCCGTTGCGACCCGGTCCATCTGCGCCGGTTTGTTGACTTTCGTTATCGATCGCCATCGCGCCGGTGGACGTCGCCGACGGCGGCGGCCGACCGGTGTCGCGTACGCCCGCCCCATCCAGCGCCGCGGCTAGCTTGCCCGGGTCATGTAAAGGTGTACCAGGCCGGGCCACATCTGCGAATTGAACCTGGGCCTGCAGCAGTGTTGCCGTTCGCCGCAGCTGGTCACGCTCCCGCTCGCTGGGCACCCGCTCGGCGTCGATGATCACGTCGTGGACGGTGAAGTCCGGCGCATGCTGGGCGAGCACGTGCAGATGACGTTCCGCCGAGAAACCCGCCGTCTCCCCCGGCTCGGCCATCAGGTTGAGCACCAGCGCCCTGCGGGCCGTGGTCGCCCGCAGCGCCGCGGCCAGCCCGGGCACCAGCACGTGCGGGATCACGCTGGAGAACCACGAGCCGGGCCCCAGCACTACCAGGTCGGCGGACATGATCGCGTCGACGGCCTGACGGGTGGCCGGCGGATCGGCGGGCAGCAGCCGGACGCGGCGCACCTTTCCCGGTGTGGTGGCGATCGCCACCTGGCCGCGGATCAGCCGGAACATCCGCGGGTCAGCTTCCAGCCCCGAGACGTCGGCCTCGATCTGCAGCGCGATCGGGCACATCGGAAGCACCCGGCCCCGCACACCGAGGACGCGGCCCACTTCGTCGAGGGCAGCCACCGGATCGGCCAGCAACTCGTTCAGGCCGGCCAGCAGCAAATTGCCGATCGGGTGACCCGCCAGAGCACCGCTGCCGCCGAACCGATGCTGCAGGATCGTCGCCCACAGTCGTCCCTGCGGACTGTCAGAAGCTAACGCCGCCAACGCCATTCGCAGATCACCGGGCGGCACGACGTCGAGTTCGCTACGCAACCGTCCCGATGAGCCACCGTCGTCCGCGACGGTGACGACGGCGGTGACGTGCGGGGTGAGCCGGCGGGCAGCCGACAGCGTCGCATACAAACCGTGCCCTCCGCCCAGGGCGACAATCCGTTGGCTCATTCGCGACCCAGATCCCGGTGCAACACCCGCACCGACAGCTGCTCGTCGGATTCAAGCAGCCCCGCCAATGCCTCGGCGATGGCGACGCTGCGGTGCTTGCCGCCGGTGCAGCCGATCGCCACGGTCATGTAACGCTTTCCCTCCCTGCGATAGCCGCCGACAATCAGGGACAGCAATCGATGGTAAGTCTCCAGGAACTCCGCCGCGCCAGTCTGGCCGAGCACGTAATCACGGACTGCGGGATGTTGGCCGGTGTGCGGACGCAGATCGTCGATCCAGTGCGGATTGGGCAGGAATCGCACGTCCATCACCATGTCGGCGTCCATCGGCAGGCCGTACTTGAAACCGAAGGACTCGACGGTGACGCTGGTCTGCGCGACGGTCTCGCCACCGAAGGCCCGTTCGATGCTTTCCCGCAGCTCACGCACCGACAGCGTCGAGGTGTCGATGATCAGGTCGGCGGTTGCGCGAACTGGGGCGAGCATCCCGCGCTCGGCGGCGATCCCTTCGGCCAACGTCTGCTCACCTTGCAATGGGTGGCTGCGGCGATTCTGCTCGTAGCGGCGCACCAACATGTCGTCGGAGGCCTCCATGAACAACACCCGAGGGGTGATGTCGCGGGTGGCCAGCTCGGTGCGCACCCAGTCCAAGTCGCCGGTGAACCCGCGCGAACGGACGTCCATCACCACCGCCAACTGCGTGATCCGGGATCCCGCCGCCAGCCCGAGGTCGACCATCCGGGTGATCAGCTGGGGTGGCAGGTTGTCGGCGACATACCAGCCGAGGTCCTCGAGCACCTTGGCGGCCGTGCTGCGTCCGGCACCCGACAGACCGGTCACCAACACCACGTCGGTACCGGATCCGTTTGCCCCACTGTGGTTGTCGGCCTGCATCGCGGCTACGTCCTGATTCGCCCCGTCCATCCCCCCACCCGTCATCCCGATGCCCGTTCGGCGACCCGGTCCTGTTCGGCAGCATCCGATCCCGCGCCGCTACCCCGCAGTGCGTCGAGCACCGCAGTCGCCGTCGCCACCCCGATGCCCGGAACGGACGTGATCTCGTCGACCGTAGCCTCCCTGAGCCGGGCCAGTGACCCGAAATGGGCAACCAATGCCTTGCGGCGATGCTCGCCCAACCCGGGCACCGCATCCAACGCCGAGGCCGTCATCCGCTTGGACCGTTTGCTGCGGTGGTAGTTGATGGCGAAGCGATGGGCTTCGTCGCGCACCCGCTGCAACAAGTAAAGACCCTCGCTGTTGCGCGGCAAGATGATCGGGTCGGGCTCCGACGGCACCCACACCTCCTCCAACCGCTTGGCCAGACCGATCACCGCGACGTCGGTGATGCCCAGTTCGTCGAGGACTGCGCTGGCGGCATTCACCTGCGGGGCGCCGCCGTCGACGACATACAGATTGGGCGGATAGGCAAACCGACGCGACTTCCCTTCGGGTGAAAGGACTTTCGGATCTTCTTGGTCGCGCAGGTGCCGCACGAAACGGCGACGAGTCACCTCGGCGATCGACGCGACATCGTCGGAACGCCCGTGCCCGGCGGCTTCCCGGATCGCGAAGTGACGGTAATCGGACTTGCGCGGCAGCCCGTCCTCGAACACCACCAACGAACCGACCACGTCGGTTCCCTGCACGTGGCTGATATCCACGCATTCGATACGCAGGGGCGCGTCAGCCAAACCCAGCGCTTCCTGAATATTCTGCAGCGCAGCAGATCTGGCGGTGAAGTCGCCGGCCCGCTTCAGCTTGTGCTGCTGCAAGGCGTCTTTGGCGTTGCGTTGTACGGTTTCGGCCAGTGCGCGCTTATCGCCGCGGCGCGGCACCCGCAATGCCACCCGCGAACCGCGCAGCTCCGACAGCCAGGTAGCCAACTCCTCGGCGTTGGACGGCAGGCACGGCACCAGCACCTCGCGAGGGACCGGGTTGGTGGATTCGTCGGCGGCGCCGTCGAGTTCGGCCTGCTCACCGTAGAACTGGGTCAGGAACTGCTCGACCAACTGCTCCTGTCCCGAATCACCTGCGTCCGCGCTCTTTTCGACGATCCAGCCCCGCTGCCCCCGAACCCGCCCACCGCGGACGTGGAACACCTGGACCGCGGCTTCCAGCTCGTCGTCGGC
Organism: uncultured Actinomycetota bacterium; assembly: GCA_963760095.1. Classification (GTDB taxonomy): domain Bacteria; phylum Actinomycetota; class Actinomycetes; order Mycobacteriales; family Mycobacteriaceae; genus Mycobacterium. Next base: position 347,836 of record CAVXBT010000003.1, read on the forward strand.
GAACGCGACGACATCAGCGTCGGTGCCGTCGCCGAGTACCACGGCCTGTTTCTCCAGGGCCCGCTTCAGCGCCCCCAGGTCGTCGCGCAATCGCGCGGCGCGTTCGAAATCGAGACCCGCCGACGCGGCCTGCATCTGCTGTTCGAGGCCGCGGGCAAACCTGTCGGTCTTGCCGGACAGGAAGTCGCAGAAGTCCAACACGATCTGGCGATGCTGCTCGGCGCTGACCCGGCCGACGCACGGCGCCGAGCACTTGTCGATGTAGCCCAGCAGGCAAGGACGGTCGATTTGATTGTGCCGCTTGAATACTCCAGCCGAGCAAGTGCGCGCCGGGAATACCCGGGTCAGCAGATCCAGCGTCTCCCGGATAGCCCAGGCATGCGAGTACGGCCCGAAATAGCGGACACCTTTACGCCGCGGGCCGCGATAGACCATCAGCCGCGGGTATTCCTCGTTGAGGGTGACCGCGAGCACCGGGTAGGACTTGTCGTCGCGGTAGCGGACGTTGAATCGAGGGTCGAACTCCTTGATCCAGTTGTATTCCAGCTGCAGCGCCTCGACTTCGGTGTTGACCACCGTCCACTCCACCTTGGCGGCAGTGGTCACCATCTGCCGGGTGCGCGGATGCAGGCTTGCGATGTCGGCGAAGTAGGACGTCAATCGGCTGCGCAAGCTCTTGGCCTTGCCGACATAGATCACCCGTCCGTGCTGATCGCTGAATCGGTACACGCCGGGCTCGACCGGGATGGACCCGGGAGCCGGACGGTACGTCGCAGGATCAGCCACGTGTTTCTCCTATGTCAAGCCGCTGCCGGTTGGCAAGGCTGGTTTCGGGTTTGGTGGTCGGTGTGGAGGTGGTGGAAGACGACGCGGGCCAGGCGGCGTTTGAGGCTGCGTAACGCTTCTGTTGGCGAGGCGCCAGCGTCGAGTCTTGTGCGGTAATAGGCCCGGCCGAGTCCGTCGAGGCGGATCTGTGTGACGGCGATGCGGTGCAGGGCGGCGTTGAGTTGACGATTGCCAGAGCGGGTCATCCGTACCCGCCCGGCCGTGTTGCCCGACCACACCGGTATCGGGGCTACGCCGGCATGACGGGCAAAAGCCGCCTCGCTTTTGAATCGGTTGACTCCGGCGACCTCTCCGACGAGTTTGGCCGCGGTCAGCTCCCCGCAGCCGGGAAGAGCCAGCAGAGCGGGCGCGACCTGACGGACACGATCGCCGATGCGCTTGGCCAACGCGTTGATGGTTGCGGTGAGCCGGGTGATGTCGGCTAACTCATCGCGGGCCAGCTCGGCGACCAATCCGGGTACGGTCTCCAACCAGGTCCGCAGCATGCCGCGGTGCTTGGCCAGATCCAGCGAGCGCGGCTTGGGCGCACGCTCGGGATCAAGCTCATGAACCCGCCAGCGCAGCCGGTTGATCATTGCAGTGCGTTGGGCCACAAGGACTTCGCGGCGATCCACCAACAACTTGAGCTCACGTGACACCTCGTCATGGCAGGCCACCGGAAGATTGGGTTCCCGCAGCACCGCACGTGCCACCGCTAACGCATCAATCGGATCAGACTTGCCTCTGGTGCGCGCCGAGGCCCGGGTCTGGGCCATCAACTTCGGCGGCACCCGCACCACCTGCTGACCAGCAGTCAGCAGATCGCGCTCTAGGCGAGCCGACAGATGCCGGCAATCCTCGATACCCCACACCACCTCGGCGCCGAAGCGTTCCCGTACCCACATCACCGCCTCGGCGTGCCCGGCACTTGTCGCCACAACCACCTTCTCGGCAAGCTTGCGGCCCACCTCATCGACAGCGACAAAGGTGTGCGTGCGCTTGTGTACATCGGCTCCAACAACAACCATGGTGGTTGCCTCCATTCACTGTGAGGTGACGGTTGGGCCGGTCGGCGGACACATCTCAGTCGGGGGCGATGCCACGCTCCTATCAAGTCACGCCGGCCGGTCCTTCACACCCGGTGCCGACAAAACGCATGCACGCCAACCCGAAGGCGGCAGCCAGACTATGAGCCAGACACCAGGTGATCAGGATCCAACCACCGCAACACGCGGCACCCTTACCCTGACACTGAGTCCAGGCTAGTAGTCGTCAGAAGGGCGGCGGGTCGTCGGGAGCGCGCGGCGCAGCCATTGCCGCCTCGTGGACCCGGCGATTGTGTCGCCGCTCGGCGTTGATGCGATCAGCGCGGCTCTGGCTGCGGGTGCGTGTCCGGGTTGGCATCCGCAGCTCGCGGTTGCCGCACTGGCCGTCGCGCGTCGGCGGCATCGGGTGCAGGTCACCGGTCGGGGTGCAGAGAGGTGGGAACAGTAGCGCGCTGCCCGGGTGGGTCACGTAGATGTGCCCGTCGGGAAGGAGCCAGATCACAGTGCCGTCAGGCAGTTGTTTGTCACGCCACCCGCAGAAAGTCTTCAGCAGGTGGTGTCGACGGCAGAGCGCCTTCAGGTTTGACGCGTGAGTCCAGCCGCCGTCGCTGTAGGCGACGGTATGGTCCAGGTCGCAATCGACAGCTGGGCGATCACAGCCCGGGGCGCGGCAGGTCAGGTCACGGCATCGCACGAAGTCGGCAAGCTTGGCGGATGGGGCATAGCGTGGCTCGGGCCCATCGGTCGGTGCAAGCAGTGGCTGAAGCGACGCGGTTTTGGCCAATTCGGCAACCATCTGTGCCGGGATCAGGCCTTCGGCACCGGGCTCTATGCCCGGCGTGGTCCCGCTGCCGTCGACGCTTGCCTGTTCGGCGACCACGTGGATCACCACGCTGCGACTGGACGGACGTGTCGCGGCAGCGCAGTCGGAGGATCCACAACCACACACCAGCCGGTCGGCGCCGGCGGCCAACGCGCCCAGTCCATCGGCTCGGCGCTGCTCGCGGGTGCGCGGGTCAGCGTCGCACACCGTTCCCGCCAACTCGTTCAGCCGGCGGTCGAGGGCGCGTCCAGCGGTGGCCAGCACGCTTCCCGTCAGAAACGCCATACCCGTGTCCGCGGGGTCGACGTCGACGAACCGGTCTCTGACGGCCTCGCCTACCCGGCGCACCGCGTCCCGGTCAGCTGTGGCCACCACCCGGTCGACCTCGGCGGCCAACCGTCCGCGGGTCAACGACGGGCACCGCGAAAGCCGGACCGCCAGTCGCGCATCCACCCGCGCCAACGCATCGACGTCGGTGATCAAGTCGGTTCGGAACACGACGGTCTGAAAGGCGCGATAGTCGATGTCGCCGGCCTGAAATGCCTTACCCACCTCCGGCAACCGGTCCCGCAACGCCATCGCGTAGCGCAGGTAGCTCGAGCCCATCGCGATGCTGCATTGCAGCGCGGCGGCGACCTGCGCGGCGACCGCTTCCCAGGTATCCATCGCACAGTCAGCCCGCTCCCCCGAATCCCGGCAACGCAACACGAACAAGTCGCCGACCGCGACCAACCGCCGCGCGGCCGCCTGAGCCTCCGACCGACCAGCTTCGCGTACCCGGTCCAGCAGCGCCGCCGACTCCGGTGTGGGCCGCGATGCATACCACGATTCGAACATGTGTTCGAGTATATATCTACCCACCGACATGTCAGGCCGACGACAGATCCGGCCGGTAGCGGCTCAGCAATGTGCGCACGGTGTCCATTGCGTCCACGGCGCGGTCCTTGTCGACGGACTGGATCGCCATCAGCGGAATGTACTCGTCGTCAGGTAGATCGATGCGCGCCCAGCGTGCGCCGGCGGGAAACGACACACCGACGACGTCCGACCACGGCACCAAGCGGTCGCCGAGCAGATTGCGCACCGACAGCCCGGCGGCGCCGACTCGCAGCCGGGGCCGGGCGAACAGCAGGACGAGTCCGGCGAGCACGAAACCCAGCCCCGCCATTGCGACCTGGTCGGCGGTCTGAAAGACCACTCCGCTGGACTTGATCTTGAGCAGCAAGCCCACCGTTACGTGTGCCGCGGCAATCACGAACGCCGCAGCGTAGGCGAAGTAGGGCGTCAGATGGGGACGGACCTGCGCATCCCAATCGCCCTGATTGAGCTTGGCGATCACGACTTTCCGCGCAGTTCGCGCAGGGTCAGCGCGGTGTTGAGGGCCGCCGCCGTTGCCTGAGCGCCCGCGTCCTCGGCCGACGCCGGCAGCCCGGCCCGGTCGAGCGCCTGTTCGTGGTTATTGGTGGTCAGCACACCATTGGCAACCGGTGTGGACTCATCCAGCGACACGCGGGTCAAGCCCTGGGTCACCGCGTCGCACACGTAGTCGAAATGCGGTGTCTGCCCGCGGATCACCACGCCCAGCGCCACGACGGCGTCATGATCGCGGGCCAACGCCTGCGCGACCACCGGAATCTCGATCGCGCCGAGAACCCGGACCACCGTCGGATTGTCCACGCCCCACTGGGACGCGATCTTGCGGGCCCCGTCGAGCAGAGCGTCGCAGATCTGGGTGTGCCACGTACTGGCTACGATCGCTAGCTTCACCCCGGAGGCGTCAAGTGGAGCGATGTCGGGTATGCCGGCACCGCTCACAGTGCGCCACCGAATTCGCCTGGCAGATGCATGGATTCGTGATAGTCGTCCAAGCCGACGAGGTCATGACCCATCCGGTCGCGTTTGGTCATGAGATACCGGATGTTCTCCGCATTGGCCCGCACCGGCAACGGCACCCGCTCGATGATGTGCAGCCCGTAGCCGTCCAACCCGACGCGTTTGGCGGGATTGTTGGTCAGCAGTCGCATCGAGCGGACCCCGAGGTCGACCAGGATCTGGGCCCCGGTCCCGTAGTCCCGCGCATCGGCGGGCAGTCCGAGTCTGAGGTTGGCGTCCACGGTGTCGTCGCCGGCGTCCTGCAGCTGGTAGGCCTGCAGCTTGTGCATCAGACCGATGCCGCGGCCTTCATGGCCGCGCATGTAGAGCACCACACCCCGGCCTTCGCGCGCGACCATCGCCATCGCGGCGTCCAATTGCGGCCCGCAGTCGCAGCGGCGTGAGCCGAACACGTCGCCGGTCAGGCATTCGGAGTGCACCCGGACCAGCACGTCGTCGCCGTCGTAGTTGGGTCCGGCAATCTCGCCGCGGACCAGAGCCACGTGCTCGACGTCCTCGTAGATGCTGGCGTATCCGACGGCACGGAATTCGCCGTGCCGAGTCGGAATGCGGGCCTCGGCGATCCGCTCGATGTGCTTCTCGTGCTTGCGGCGGTACTCGATCAAGTCGGCGATGGCAATCAGCGCGAGGCCGTGTTCGTCGGCGAAGACCCGCAGTTCGTCGGTCTGCGCCATCGCGCCTTCGTCCTTCTGGCTGACGATCTCACAGATCGCCCCGGCCGGCGACAGCCCGGCCATCCGGGCCAGGTCGACGGCGGCTTCGGTGTGGCCGGGACGCCGCAGTACCCCACCGTCCTTGGCGCGCAACGGAACCACGTGCCCGGGCCGGGTGAAATCCTCTGCGACGCTGCCCGGGTCAGCCAGCAGCTTCATCGTGGTTGCGCGATCTGATGCTGAAATTCCGGTTCCCACACCGTATTTCGCATCGACGGTAACGGTATATGCGGTGCCGTGCTTGTCCTGGTTGACCGCATACATCGGCAGCAGACCGAGGCGGTCGCAGATCTCGCCACTTAACGGCACACACAGGTATCCCGACGTGTAGCGCACCATGAACGCCACCAACTCCGGCGTGGCCTTCTCGGCCGCGAAGATGAGGTCTCCCTCGTTTTCCCGATCCTCGTCGTCGACGACGACGACGGCCTTGCCGGCCGCGATGTCGGCGATCGCGCGCTCGACCGAGTCCAACCTCGTCATCGCAGCCACCTCGTAGGAGAAACCCACCTGAAGGCCTCAGGTATTGCATCCAGTATGAACCACCACGTTGCCGTCGTTATTGCCGTGGCTCACTGAGCGGGCACCGGCTCGGGCGAATGTGCAGAAGATTCCCTAGGGGCGCTCATAGCTGATCCATAGCCAGGCTATTTATCGTTCGATACGTCGGGGGGCAAGTGTCCGCTGAATACCCGAGTAGACAGGTGAAGGACCATGAAATTGAAGCAACTGATGGCGGGAGCTGCCATCGCCGGCGCCTTCGGGGCAGCCGCGATGGGGATGGGTGCAGGTGCAGCCAGCGCCGCTCCCGGACCGCCACCCGGCGCCGGTGGCGCCCACGGCGCGCCGCCGGCGGCTAACCATGCCGGACCCGCACCCCAGGATCCGGGCCACGGACCGGGCGGGCCCGGTGGTCCAGGCGCGCCCGGTGGTCCAGGCGGTCCAGGCGGACCGGGCGACCACGGTCCAGGCGGTCCAGGCGGCCCAGGCGGCCCCGGCGACCACGGACCAGGCGGTCCAGGCGGCCCCGGCGACCACGGCCCAGGCGGACCAGGCGACCACGGCCCCGGCGACCACGGACCTGGCGGCCCCGGAATGCACGGACCGGGCGGTCCGGGCGACCATGGACCCGGCGGGCCTGGCGGTCCGTGGCACGGCGACGACCAGCGCGGCTACTTCCATGGCGCGCCCTGGGGAGACGGACCCGCACCCTGGGGTGCAGGCGAGCCACCGCGGCCGGCATGGGACAGGCCGCTTCCCCCGCCCGGCGGACGTTGGAACGATGGCCCGATCAACTACTGGGGCTACCAGGAGAATCCGGTCTGGAACCCCGGGTTCAACCAGTGGGGCTTCGACTTCTTCGGAGTCTGGGTTCCGCTGTAAAGAGTCACCTCACAACAACGCCCGCTTCGCCAAATTGGCGGAGCGGGCGTTGCCCGTCCAGGGATCCACAATTGGGTTCAAGTTGAGATGTAAATACCTGGCTACACGTCGTGCAACGGAAGTAAAATCTCCGGCATGGGCAGCGTGGCCATCGCCAATAAGGTCGTGCGGCGCAGGCGCAAGCTGGTCGCCGCGCTATTAGTCACTATGCTCCTCGGTCCTGCCCCGCTAGCCCTCGCCGCGCCAGCGCCGCCACCGCAGCCGCCCGTCCCAGTGATCAATGGCCATCACCGTCACCACCCACCACCCGAAGCTCCGCCGGCGCCGCCACAGGCACCTCCGGGCGCGGCGTCCTAAGACTTCATCAGTCGTTCGACATACTTGGCGAGTACGGCCGAGTAAACCCCTACGCTGACCTGGGAAAACCCTGCTGGGACGCCTACCCCAACCTCTCCAATATGTGTGAGTGGCGACGTCGCTGCGTGCGCTCCCTATTCCGCTAGCGCGCCAGCAGTAAAACACCCTCCCACCTGCGGAAACAGGCTTGTGATACCCGGAGACAACCCTTAAGCTAGTTGTAGCTGCGGGTGTTAACCCCCACATCCGGTCAGCGCTGCGGGTGCACCCCACATCCGGTCAGCAGAGATGGCAACCACGGCGGGCAACCGCCCGCCGTGCGCCCTCTCGGCTGACGGAGAAAGCATGGCGAGAACACCCGCCGAGCACAGCCAAGACAGCAGGCAGGCCGCCCACATGATGTGGGCCGGCGTCGCCGACCGCAACGAGCATCTGCGCAACGCACACAACCACAGCCCCAGCGGCTACGCCTGGCACGCGCGGCGTCTGTTCGGCGCGGACGTGGAGTACGACAGCCTGACCGAGGCCCAGAAGAAGCAGGTGGCCGACGCGCGGCGGGCGTACCTGAAAGCCATCTCCATCAAGGCGACCAAGAAGCGGCGGCTCAAGCGCGAGGCCGGTGACGGCCTATGAATGCCGAGAGCCCCCAGCGGGGGCCAGGGGCTCAGGTCCGGCACGGACTACGTACCCAAAGGAAGGAACGCAGCAGGGATTCTACTGCCGCCCACCGACAGCCGGAACACCCCGAGCGGGGGTGTGGGTGAGCTACCAGATCGTCCACGAGGTCCGCGCGGCGCTGCGCACCGGCCGGGTGAAGCTGACCCCGTGACTGAGGACGAGATTCACGCCGGGTATGACATGCTCCTCGACGCCAGAGAAGCCTGGCGCGCCACGCTTCCCGAGGAGCCGACGCAGGACTAACATCTCGATCTAGTCACCACGCGGGGCCAAAGCGGAACCCGGTACGGGGATTGGCGGATCGGACTCGATCAACCAAGCCGCGCGCGATTGACAGGTGCAGGATCGGCACGACCGTCCTTAATCCTGCGCACCCCCCGGAGCGACATCATGGTCGTCACCCGTTCACATCTGTCCAAGCTCGAAGCTCACCGCCAGCAGGTCCGCGACGCCTGCGAAAACATGCTCCTGGAAGCACGCGCCCAAGGGCGGGATCAACTCAACGCCGGCGAAGCGGCGCGCTTCGACCACGCCAAGGCCGACCTCGACTCCCTCGACGAATCCATCCGCGAGTACCGAGGCGAGCTCGAGCGCGCCGGAAGCAACCCGTTCTCGTCCGGCGGTGGCATTGACGCGATGACGTATGGACGCCAGTGGGCCGAGCAGGTGGCCGAGCGGCTGCACCGCAGCATGGGCGGCGAACAGGAGCAGCGGGTGGTCGTGAGCGGGTCGCTTGATATTCCGCAGCTGGTGGAGCCGAACATCATCGCCATCGCCCGCCCGGTCCGCCTGATCGACCTGTTCAGAACCGCGCGCCATTGGAGGGCAACGCTTTTGAATACTTCCAGCAGACGGTGCGAACCAACGCCGCCACCGCCGTACCGGACGCCGGAACCAAACCGACCTCGACGCTGACGGTCGCGCCGCACCAGGACAGGTGCCGGGTCATCGCGCACTTGTCCGAGCCGTGCCCGATCCGCCTGTGGTACGACCACGACGAGTTTGTCGCCTGGTTGACCAGCGCGATGGTGAACGGCGTGCTCGACGGTTTGGAGCACCAGATCGTTGCCGGCGACGGGACCGGCGAGAACATGCGGGGCTTGCTCAGCACGCCCGGCCTCACGCAGGTGCCGTTCGACACCGACCCGGCGACCACGCTGCGCTCGGCACTCACCGCGCTACAGGTGAAGGGCGAGCAGCCGAACGGCTGGGCGCTGCATCCCGCCGACGCCGAGGCCATCGACCTCACCCGGTGGGGCTCTGCCGGTGGGTTTTTGTCCGGCGGCTATGAGAACGACACCGGCAACGGCTTCGGCACGTCTGACAACGTGTTCGGGAGCGGGCTCAAGCGGGTCATCACGCCGAGCATCCCGGTCGGCACCGCGATCCTGGGCGACTTCACCCGGCTCAAGGTGTACGTCAGGCAGGACGCGCATATCGACGTGGACGCCAGCGGCCCGCTGTTCACCACCAACCAGTTCGTCGCCCGCGGTGAGGGCCGGTACGGCATCGGCGTGCTCCGTCCGTCCGCGTTCGCGCGATGCGACCTGACCGGCACCACCACTTCCAAGACGGCAGCCGCGAAGAAGTAACCACCCCAGGCTCCCGGCGGCTTCCTTCGGCTCAGCCGTCTGGGCGAAAGTGGTGGGCGGGGCGGTGCAAAATGCGGAGCCATCGCCTCGCCCACCCACCGACCACCGGCCCCGGCGTCGAATTCAGTCGCGCCGCCGGGGTCGGTTTCCAGGCCCGCGAAGCAACCACCCCCCCGATGGCGGTTCACCGGGGGGTGGTTTCTGTCAGCGTCAGCGCGTGGCGCGGTAGATCCCGAACAACACGCCGCCCACACTCGCCGCGATGCCACCCACGGCGAGCGCCAGCGCGATCATGCGTCCACCGTCCCGTCGCTGTGGCAGGTGAAGGTCGCCTGCGATGGCGCTGCACGCGGCGCGAGATGCTGCGCGATCTGCCACGCCACGCGATCAGCTTCACGCCGCCCATAGGCGAGACCGACCCTGCGGCCGAGCTTTGCGCCCAGCACGGCTCCGAGCACCGCGCCGATCACTTCGCGCTCCGGTTGTGCCCGACGCACTTGGCCCACGCGGCTTTGCCGCTCTTGAGGTTCTCGCCCAGGGCGGTGGTCTTACCGCTGCCGACCTTGACGGTCGCTTTCCAGCAGTCACCGCTGCCGGTGATGCGGTAGGTGCGCTCGCCGCATACGCCGGTGCCTTCGGCCTGGCCCTTGGCGTCGGGCTCCCGTCGTTCTTCCACGTGATCTTGGTGGTGGCAGTCTGTGCCTTCGGCGCTGCCTTCTTGGCGGGTGCCTTAGGTGCCGGCTTCCTGGCCGCCGCGATCTGCTCGCGGCTCTCGGGCAGGTTGGCCACCGGGGCGGTTGTGGTTAGTGTAGACATTTGCTATCTCCTTCATTGGTAAGCGGCCTTCTGCCGCCTACCAGCAATTTTACCTTCAGTGAACAGATGTTTACAGTTCGCTAGGTAAGCCGGGAAAGTGAGATGGGCCACTGTCGCCACGCCGCTCGCGCGGGCGACTAGGGTATGACGCGCCAGGAGGAGGGGAGAACACGTCGTGCCTACCTCGGACGGTCCAATGGGCGCAGTGCTGCAATACGTCGAGGCGTTCAACAACGGTGACTCGACGGCAATGGCAGCGACATGCGCTGAACCGATGCAAATTCTTGATGGAATGTCGCCCCATGTCTGGCAAGGGCCGACAGCCGCCGAAGACTGGTGGAGAGATGTGCTCGCTGAGGGCAAGCATCTCGGGGCTTCGGGCTACCGCATCTCGCTCGGCGAGCCACGGCACGTCGATGTCACCGGCGACTACGCCTACGTCGTCGCCCCTGCGACCATGACGTTCGTCCTCCGCGGTCAGCGAGTCACACAAAGTGGCTCGGTGTATACGGTCGCGCTTCGTAAGGTTGGCGCAGACTGGCGTCTCACGGCCTGGTCCTGGGCAAAAGGGGCGTGATTCTGTGCCACGGCGAGCGCACAGAGGTAGGGGGCAAAACTTGCGCACGGCTAACTCGGCGCGCGCGCGGAGCCTGTGGTCGCTACCCCCGTGATAAGCACCAAACGCTCATGTGACGGGCTACCCGGCCCTGCGACAAGCGTCAGAAAATCGCTGAAAAATCAGCAATCGCAACAAATTCGGCGCAGTCGGGCCGCATCCGCAGGAATGCCGGCGACGCAAAGCACCCGCTGAGCGCGCTCAGCGCCGTCCTGGGGAAACGCCGTTTTGCGCTCGCCTGTTCGGCCGTGGGCCGCGTTCTGCGGCCTCCCGGTGTGGTTGTTTCCTTCCGCGGATGCTCTGGGCAGCCCGGGGTCTGCGTGGTACGAAGAACAGGTGAAAAACATCAAACGAATCGCAGCCGCGACTGCCATCACCACAGGTCTAGGACTTGCGGGTCTGGGTGCGGCGAGCGTCGCTGAGGCATTCCCCGGGCCGTTGCCCGACTATCACTGGTGTCCCGGCGAGGGGTGGGACGCGGGCTGGGGTATCAACTGGGACTGGGGCCGCTGCCACGACGACAACTATTACGACGGCGACCCCCGCGACGCGGGCCACTGGCACGGGCCCGCCGGCTGGGACCCGGGCCGCCCGGGTGCCCCCGGCCCGAACCCCGGCTGGGACCCCGGCCGCGGCTGGTAAGCCGGCCCCAACCCACGGCGACGCCCTGCCCCAGGTCCACGTCGGTGGTGTTGAGCGCCAGCAGCTCCCCCGCCCTCATCCCTGTCTCTGCCAGCAGCCGCAACATCGCCTCGTCTCTGCGGTCCCGCAAGTCCTTGCCGGCGCACGCCTTCACGATCAGCTTCATGTCATCGGGGCTGAGCACCGAGACCACCTTGGCGTCCACCTTCGGCGGCTTCATGCCCAGGAACGGGTCGGCGTCGATCTCGGCCACCTCCGGGTCGGCCAGCCAGGCGGCGAAGCGACGGACGGCCTGCTGGCGGATGCGGGCGGTCGCGGGCTCGGCCCCCTGGTCAAGCAGGTGCGTCACCCAGCGTTGCAGCGTCGTGCGCTCCAAAGGCTCTGCGCCGCTGCACCATTGGAGGTAGTACTGCACGCCGCGGACGTAGCTGTCGATGGTGTACGGAGCCTTGCGCTCGGCCTGCATCGCCAGCTTCCAGCTGGCCAGCAGCGGCATCAGGTCGTGGCTGGTGTCCACCGCGGCGCTCCCTCGGGTAATACGTTAAGTAACTACCCCTACGCTTCCGCGAATCGCCGTTTTTCGGTATATCGCCGCTGGTGAGCGGCTATTTCGCCGACATCAGTCGCTCGACATACTTGGCGATGACGTCGACTTCGAGGTTCACCGACGTCCCAGGTGGAGCCTGACCCAACGTGGTCAGCTCTCGGGTGGTTGGAATCAGCGATACCTCAAACCAGTCGTCGCCGAGTCCGGATACCGTCAGCGAAATGCCGTCGACGGTGATCGAGCCCTTTTCGACGACATAGCGGGCCAGCTCGGCGGGCAGACCGATGCGGACCGCCTCCCAGTGCTCGGCGGGTGAGCGGGTCAGGATCTGCCCGGTGCCGTCCACGTGTCCTTGCACGATGTGCCCGCCGAGCCGACTGTTGACGGCGGCGGCACGCTCAAGGTTGACCGGGCTGCCCGCGGCCAGCCGGCCCAAGCTGGACCGGCTCAGCGTCTCGCCCATCACGTCGGCGGTGAACTGGCCCCCGGGCAGCACCTCGACCACCGTCAGGCACACGCCATTGACGGCGATCGAGTCGCCGTGACCGGCGTCTGCGGTAACCACGGGACCTTGGATGGTAAAACGGGCTGAATCGCCCAGGTCGTCCTTGCCGACGACCTCGCCCAACTCCTCGACGATTCCGGTGAACATCGCCTCAGGCTAATGACTTGCGCTCCCCTGCGCGATGCCGCCATCACCTTGCGCTTCGCCAGGGGCTCAACCGCACCCTCTACGATGCAAGCTATGCAGACGCGTCGCCCATTTGGCCCAATTCTCGCGGTTCTTGCCGCCCTGTCCATCGCCGCCGCTCTGGTCAGCGGCTGCTCGTCGTCCTCCAAACAATCTGGCGCTGCGCTGCCGGATGCGGCCACCCTGCTCGGCAAGTCCAACCTGACCACCAGAAACGTCAAGAGCGTGCATCTGGTGCTTTCGGTGAACGGCAAGATCAAGCATCTGCCCGTCAAAACCCTGACCGGCGACCTGACCACCACACCGGCCACCGCCGCGCAGGGCAACGCCAACATCACCTTTGGTGGTTCCGACATCGATGCCCAGTTCGTGGTCGACAACGGAACCTTGTACGCAGCGCTGAGCCCCGGCCAGTGGGAAAGCTTTGGTCCGGCGTCCGCCATCTATGACCCGTCCGAGATCCTCAACCCGAACACCGGTCTGGCCAACGTCTTGACCAACATCAGCAACCCGAAGTCCCAGTCGCGCGAAACCATCAACGGGCAAAGCACGGTCAAGATCACCGGGACGGCCTCGGCAGACGCGGTGAATGGACTTGCGCCGCAGTTGAAAGCCACCCAGCCGGCACCGACCACCGTCTGGATCGAGGAGAACGGTGACCATCAGCTGGTCCAAATTCAGCTGGAGCAGAGCCCGGGTAATTCGGTCCAGATGACGCTGTCGAACTGGAACGCGCCGGTCCAGGTCACCAAGCCCCCGGTAGCCGGCGGATGACGGCACCGCACGCCGGGCGCGGTGTCGCGATCGGCGCCGGCAGCCTTGCCGTGCTGCTCGGTGCCCTCGACACCTACGTCGTGGTCACCATCATGCGCGACATCATCGGCACCATCGGCATCCCGATCAATCACCTGCAGCGCATCACCCCGATCATCACCTGGTATCTGCTGGGCTACATCGCCGCGATGCCACTGCTGGGCCGGGCATCCGACCGATTCGGCCGCAAACTGCTGCTGCAAGTCAGCCTGGCCACATTCCTGATCGGGTCGGTGATCACGGCGCTGTCCACCGATCTGGATGTGCTGGTGGTGGGCCGCACCATCCAGGGCGTGGCCAGCGGCGCACTGCTGCCGGTGACGCTCGCGCTGGGTGCCGACCTCTGGGCCGAGCGCAACCGCGCCGGGGTGCTCGGCGGCATCGGCGCCGCGCAGGAGCTGGGCAGCGTGCTCGGCCCGCTGTACGGAATCTTGGTCGTCTGGCTGACGAGTCGGTGGCAGGACGTGTTCTGGATCAACGTGCCGCTGGCGCTGGCCGCGATGGTGATGATCCACTTCAGCCTGCCGTCGCGGGACCGCAACGCCGAGCCGGAAAAGATCGACCTGATCGGCGGGCTGCTTCTGGCGATCACCCTGGGTTTGGCGGTCATCGGTCTGTACAACGCCAATCCCGACGGCAAGCACGCGCTGCCCAGCTACGGCCCGCCGCTGATCGTCGCCGCGGTTGTCGCCGCCGTGGTCTTCGGCGTCTGGGAACGGTTTTCACGAACCAAGCTGATCGAACCGACTGGCGTGCACTTCCGGCCGTTCCTGTCCGCGCTGGGTGCGTCGCTGTGCGCCGGCGCGGCCTTGATGGTGACGCTGGTCGACGTCGAACTCTTCGCCCAGGGTGTGCTCGGCAAGGAGCAAGACCAGGCCGCCATCCTGCTGCTGCGTTTCCTCATCGCGCTGCCGATCGGCGCGGTCTTGGGTGGGTGGATCGCTACCAAAGTCGGCGACCGGGCCATGACCTTCGTGGGTCTGCTGATCGCCGCCAGCGGCTACTGGCTCATCTCCAAGTGGTCGGTGGACCTGTTGAGCGAGCACCACAACATATTTGGACTGCTGTCGCTGCCCGCACTGGACACCGACCTCGCCATCGCCGGCCTGGGGCTGGGTCTGGTGATCGGGCCGCTGACCTCCGCCAGTCTGCGGGTGGTGCCGTCGGCGCAGCACGGCATCGCCTCGGCGGCGGTCGTGGTGGCGCGGATGACGGGCATGCTGATCGGTGTAGCCGCGTTGAGCGCGTGGGGCTTCTACCGGCTGCCGCAACTCGTCGCGAAACTGGCGTCCGAAGTTCCGGCCAACGCCAGCCTTACTGAGCGGGTCTTGCACCAGGCCACCCTGTACCGCCAAGCCTTCGCCGGAATGTATGGCGAGATCTTCCAAGTCACAGTGGTCGTCTGTGTGGTGGGTGCACTGTTCGGTCTGCTGATCAGCAGCAGGCACGCGCATGCCGACGAGCCGGCGGTTCTCGAGGAGCAGGCCGTCGGGCCTAGAGCGTGACGTAAGCGCCAGCCGCCGCCGAAACCGGTGGGAAATGGTATGCGCTGAGACGGTGTATTCGGCCGAAACTCGGAGCACAATGGCGGTGTGGCACGCGGCGATGTGCCCCTATCGCGATCATCCGGCAACTCAGCCGAGGGTGTCCTGACTGCGGCCTATGGCATGGCCGCGTATGTAATTTTCCTGGTCGCCTTTCTTTACCTGATCGGATTCGTCGCCGACGCCGATTTCACGGTCGCCAATGTCCACGTCGTAGGTAAGAGCATCGATCGCGGCGGCATGGGTGACGGCACCCTCGCGGTCGCTGCGGTGGTCGTCGACGTGGCGTTGCTCACGCTATTTGCGGTCCAGCACAGCGCCATGGCTCGGCCGGCCTTCAAACGCTGGTGGACCCGCATCGTGCCGCCCAGCGCAGAACGGTCGACGTACGTCCTTGCCGCCAGCATCTGTCTGCTCGTTCTCTTCGCCGCATGGCGCCCGATCACCGGGAACGTTTGGCGGGTGACCGCCCAGCCCTGGCGGGCGCTGCTGATCGCCAGCGCGCTTGCCGGGTGGGCGATCGTGCTGCTGAGCACCTTCCTCATCGATCATTTCGACCTGTTCGGCCTGCGTCAGGCGTTCGCGCGGTTGCGAGGGCGGCCGTATGCCGAGCACGCGTTCAAGACACCGTTTCTCTACCGAGCGGTCAGGCACCCGATCTACCTGGGTTTTCTGATCGCATTCTGGGTCACACCGGAAATGACGCTGGGCCACTTGCTCTTTGCGGCCGTTCTGACCGGCTACATCCTGCTCGCGGTTCGATTCGAGGAGCGCGACCTCATCCGAGCGTTCGGCCAGCAGTACCGCGACTACCGTCGCCGCGTGCCGATGGTTATCCCGGGCCTGGGCGGTCGCTCCTGACGCAGCTGCCCTCCGGCTAGCGCTCCGGCCGCGGCACCAGGCTCAGCAGGAGATCCGGCCCAACTCGTTCGACGCCGTCGTAGCGCCAGCGCAGTGCCCGCGCGATGTTCGGCACCCCGACGTCGTCGACCGCGGTGATCGGTCCGCCCAGCAGGATGGGCGCGACGTAGGTCAGGATGCGGTCGATCGTCCCCGCTCGCAGGAACGCCCCCGCGAGCGTGGGCCCGCCCTCGAGCAGCACGTCGGTGCGATCAGACAGCGCCTTGAGCACTTCAGCCGGATCGCGGGTGCGGATCACCATGGTGCGCGAGTCGTCGTTGAGAACGTTTGCCTCTGAAGGTATTTCGCGTTTGCCCACCACCACACGCAGCGGCTGGCGGTCCGCCAGCCCACCGTCGGCCAGCCGGGCGGTCAGCGTCGGGTTGTCGGCGAGCACCGTGCCGGTACCGACCACGATGGCGTCGGCAGCCGCCCGCCGGCGATGCAGGTCGGCGCGCGCGGCCTCGCTGGTGATCCACTGGCTGGAGCCATCGGCCGCCGCGCTGCGCCCGTCGATGCTGGTGGCGTATTTCCACGTCACGTGCGGTAAACCGGTGCGTTGGCGGTGCAGCCATTCCCGCAGCGGTCCGGTCGCGACCAGATCGGCTTGCACATCGCCGACGACGCGCACACCTGCGGCGGCCAGTCGCGCCGCACCGCCGGCCGCGGTCGGGTTCGGGTCGGCCACCGCGTAGACCACCGTCGCGACGGCGGCGTCCAGCAGTGCGTCCACGCACGGCGGGGTTTTGCCGTGGTGGTTGCACGGCTCCAGCGTGACGACGGCGGTACCGCCGGCGGCCAGCCGTCCTGCCCGGCGCAACGCCATCACCTCGGCATGAGCCCCGCCCGCCGGTTGCGTCCCGCCGACGCCGGCGACCCGTCCGTCGCGATCCAAAATGACGGCTCCGACCGGAGGGTTGGGGTAGGTACTCCCCTTCACCAGGTCGGCGTGCTCGACCGCCAGCTGCATGGCGGCCTCGTAGCTGATGGCCGCCTCGACACTCATGGGCGCCGCAGATGCGGCGACGCGGCACGGGCCTGTCGCCGCAGCGCCTCGACCGCAGCCGCCGGGTCTTGCGCGCCGTACACCGCCGATCCGGCGACAAAGCAGTCGACGCCGGCCTCGGCGGCCTGCTCGATGGTGTCGGCGTTGATGCCCCCATCGATCTCCACCAGGATCGTCAATTCGCCGGAGTCGACCATCTTGCGCACCGTGCGGACCTTGCTCAGCACTTCGGGGATGAAGGACTGGCCGCCGAAACCAGGCTCGACCGACATCACCAGGAACGTGTCGAAGTCCTTCAGGATGTCCAGGTAGGGCTCGAGCGCGGTGCCGGGCTTGACGCTCAGCCCCGCCTTCGCCCCGGCGGCGCGGATGTCACGGGCGACGGCGACCGGATTGTCGGTGGCCTCGGCGTGGAAGGTGACGTTGTAGGCGCCCGCCTCAGCGTACGGCGGTGCCCAGCGGTCGGGGTCCTCGATCATCAGATGGCAATCCATCGGAATGTCACTGGCGGCCAACAGACTTTCCACCACCGGAAGCCCGATGGTCAGGTTCGGCACAAAATGCGCGTCCATCACGTCGACGTGCAACCAGTCAGCGCCTTCGACCGCGGCGGCCTCGTCGGCCAGCCGAGCGAAATCAGCGGCCAGGATCGACGGCGCGATCAGCAGCCGGTCGGCGTGGTCTGACATGAACGTGAGCGTAGTCGGGCGGCGATGCGGCGGTCAGGGCCGGATGAGGAGTTCGAACGATCCAACCGAGTCGGACGACGAGGCCGGCCCGCAGTGCTCGAAAAGGAGCTGGACCGTCGGCATTGAGTAACCTCGAGTTGGTACCGACGACGAAAGATTTGCAATGACGAAGGCAACGGTCACCCCCGACGCCGAAAACACCATCGGCGACATCGCCGGGCGTTACGGACTTTCCCGCGAGGCTGTGCTGGCCATGCTGTTTGCCGTCCACACCGGTGGCGGCACTATGGCCCAGTTCTCGATCCCCGAACTCGGCGGCACCGGCCAATGGATGCGCGGCGGCATGACGATGGTCGGCAACATGTTCGACAACGCGCTCAAGGCGCGGGTCGATGCGCTGTGCAACGAGCTGGCCCAGCTGCTCACCAGCACGACGGTGTTTCCCGCCTCGACCACGAGTTTCCAGGGCGGGTTTACCTCGGCCAACTGGTGGCCGGCCGACCTCGGCGTTCCGAGCGCGACCGGCGCTCAGAACGATGCGCGCTATGCCATCTTCCCGAGTACTCGGCGGCTGGCAATCCAGATCAACGGCGTGACAAAGATTTTTGACACCGGCGAGCACCGGATCGGTGGTGTGCAGCAGCAACAGGGCGGCGGATACGGCTCGGTGAGCTTCAGCAGCCAGCTCGGCACCTTCGCGGTATCCAATCTGTCCGAGCTTGGTGCACAGCAGGTAGCCGAGACTCCTGCTGCCGCGCCAGCGCCGCAACACCAGGCGCAGTACCAGTCCAGCCAGCCGGCGCCACGATCAGCGCCTGCGGCGCAAGCACCCGGACCCGTTCCCGGCGCGTCCGGGGATCCGGCAGGCATCGTCGCGGCCATCGAGTCGCTGGCCGCGTTGCACCAGCGCGGCATCCTCTCTGACGAGGAGTACGCGGCGAAGAAGGCCGAACTGCTCGGACGACTGTAAGGCGCTTGCTGTGGCGCGCTGCTGAACAAGGCGCTTCGCCGGCAATAATTCGACGAGTGAACGAATCTGGAGTCTAGCCATCCAGCTTCGTGAGCGCCGCGGCGAACATGGCGTCGGTGCCGTGCCGATGCGGCCACAACTGCACGTAGGGACCCTCGCCCAGATCTGTCACAGGCTCGAACAAGGGCCGGGCATCCAAAGCGGACACCGGATGACGGCGCAGCGCGTCGCCGATCACCCCGACCGTCTCAGCCAGATGCGGTGAGCAGGTGGCATACACGACGACACCCCCGGGCCGGGTCAGCACGATCGCCGCCTCCAGCAACTCGCGTTGCAGCCGGGCCAGCGCCGGGATGTCCGCGGGCTGACGTCGCCAGCGTGAATCAGGCCTGCGCCGCAGCGCACCCAGGCCAGTACACGGCGCGTCGACCAAAACCCGGTCGAAACCCGGAGTCAGCCCGCTGTCGCGTCCATCGACCCGCACCACCTCGACCGGCAGGCCGCGGGTGTTCTCGGCGACCATATCGGCGCGGTGTTCCAATGGCTCCACCGCCGTGACCCGGGCCCCCGAACCGGTGCCCAGCGCGGCCAGCAGCGCGGTCTTGCCACCCGGGCCGGCACACAAATCCAGCCACCGCCCCGCATCGTCGGCCACCGGCGCCAGAGTCAGTGCGCGGGCGACCAATTGGCTGCCCTCGTCCTGCACCAGGGCTTGGCCGTCGCGCACCGCGGGCAGTAGCGCGGGGTCACCTGAGGGCAGGTACACCGCGTACGGCGAATACCGGCCCACGGTGCCGTGCACGGCGGCGGCCAGATCCTCGGCAGTCAGCACGCCCGGCCGCGCCGCCAGGTGCACGTGGGGTCGCTCGTCGTCGCTGGCCAGGGCGGCGTCGAGTTCACCGGCGCCCGCACCCAGCGCATCGACGAAGGCCTGCGCGATCCAGCGCGGGTGGGCATGTAGGAAGGCGGCGTGCCCGATCGGGTCGGCCGACCTGTCGGGCGCCAGCTCGTCGACCCAGGACTGCTCGTCGCGGGTGCTGATCGTGCGCAATACGCCGTTGACGAAACCTGCACGCGCCGAGTCGAATTCGAGTCCGGCCTGCTCGACGGTGGTCGAGACGGCGGCGTGTGCGTCGACGCGGGTGCGCAGCAGCTGATACGTCCCGAGCCGTAACAGGTCGAGCAGGATCGGGTCGATGGTGTCCGGCGACCGGGCCGCGGCCGCGCCGATGACCGCGTCCAGCAGGCCGCGGACGCGGCAGCTGCCGTAAGTCAGCTCGGTGGCGAATGCGGCGTCGCGGCCGCTGATCCTTCGTTCGCGCAACAGGACTGGCAGCAGCAGGTTGGGGTAGGCGTCGCGTTCGCGGACCGCACGGAGGACATCGAATGCGGCCTGGCGGGCCGGATCCAGAGGCCGGCGCCGCTGCGGCCGCCCCGGTCGCTGGGTCGGGCGCGCGGTCGGTCGGTTGCGCCGCGGTCTGTCCTGAGGCGGATTCATGACGCTCGCGTGGACGGTTCGAGACGGGCTCCCCTGGCCCAGTCGACGGCGTTCATGACCTTCTTTCCCGGCGCCTGGACCTGGCCCAGCCGCACCGGCCGCGATGCGGTACCGATCCGGACGCTCCGGCGATCGACGTGAATTTCACCGGGTACCAATGGTTTTGGCGGAAGCGTCAGACTGTCGGCGTCGACGTACACAGGTCCCAGCTTGACCCGCAGGTCGCCGACCAGGGTCCACGCCCCCGGGTTGGGCGTGACGGCGCGGATCCGTCGGTCGACGACTTCGGCCGGAAGGTCCCAACGCACCCGAGCCTCCTCCACGGTGACCTTCGGCGCGATACTGACCCCATCGGTCGGCTGTGGGACCGGTACCAGTGCCCCGTCGGCGATGCCGTCCAACGTGGTCGACAGCAGCGCCGCACCCGAAATCGCCAGCCGGCCAAGCAGATCCCCTGCGGTGTCAATCGGGCGGACCGCCTCGGTGACCACACCGTAGACCGGTCCGGAGTCCAAGCCGGATTCAATCTGGAACGTCGAGGCCCCGGTGACGGTGTCGCCCGCGGCGATCGCCGCCTGCACCGGGGCCGCCCCGCGCCAGGCGGGTAGTAGCGAGAAATGCAGGTTGACCCAGCCGCGCGGCGGCACCGCCAACAACTCGTCACGCAGCAGCGCACCGTAGGCCACCACAGGGCAGCAGTCCGGTTCCAGTTTTGACAGCTCTTCGACGAACTCGGCGGTGTTGGGCCGCTGCGGGCGCAGCACCGGGATGCCCTGCTCGAGTGCCAGGCGGGCCACTGGCGACGGCTGGGGCCTGCCATGACGCCCCGCCGCGGCGTCCGGCCGGGTCAGCACCGCGATCACGTCGTGGCGCGGCGAGTCGATGAGACTGCGCAGCGCGGGTAGCGCGGGTTCGGGGGTGCCGGCAAACACAAGACGCACCGGCACAGTGTAGGAAGTAGTCGCGGCACCTGATCGAACTAGCTGGTTGAGGAGTTAGCGTTGACGATCACCACCATCACGGGGCTTCCTGCCCACGCCCTGCTGGTGCACGCCTTGGTGGTGTTGGCACCCTTGACGGCGCTGCTGGAGATTTTGTGCGCGTTGTGGCCGGCAGCGCGGCGGCGCCTGGTCTGGCTTGTGCTTGGCTTCGCCGCGGTGACCACCGCGCTGACACCAGTCACCGTCAATGCCGGCGGGTGGTTGTACGACCGGGAACGCCATCACAGCGCCATCTTGAACACCCATGCCGAACGAGGCGGCTGGATGATCTACTTCTCAGTCGCGATGCTTGTCGTTGCCGTCGCGTTGGCGCTGATGCACTGGCGTGACGGCCGATCCGCCAAACCCGGGGTCAGTCTCAACCTGGCGGTTGCCGTCCTCGCGATCGCGGTAGGCGTGGCCTCCATCGTGCAGGTGGTCCGTATCGGCGACGCCGGCGCCCGGTCGGTGTGGGGCAATGAGCTGACCAAGTCGGACAAACCCTAGTTAAGTCGGGGTGAACTGGCTCAGGTCGTAGATGTTGAGGCTCTTTTCGATATCGGCGACCCTTTCCACCACCCCTTGGAACCCGGCCGGACCGAACCGCCGGTGCTCCTCGTCTTCGAAGCTTTCAGCAAGATCACGAAACTCTTTAGGCGGCAGCACATCCCGCAACGCGGGGAAAACGACAGTGTCTTCGCGCGCCTCGTGCGGCTCATACATCCGGATGAAAGCCGACATGTCTTGCATCAACGCATCTCGCGCAGGCTGATTGGGCGCAGCCGGCCCGGCGGTGGCACTGAGTACCCGGTCCGTGAGCACGCGACCGCGCTGATGCTGTACGCGCAACACGCTGATGATGTCGGTCAGTCGACCTGCCTGTTCCAACTTGGGAAAGACGTACTGCTCTTCGAGGTGCTCGTGATAGTCCTCGATGAAACTGCGGATAATGCCTGCGCTCGCATTCAGCGCTTGCGATGGATCCGGCTGATCGGCCTGCAGGCGGCGGATGCCTTCTCGATAGATCAGCAGGATCCGCTTGAGCACTCCATGCTCGCGCATCAGGTCTTCGGGTGGCGTGACCGGCACATCCTGTACATCAGGTGTCCCAGGCTGGCCTGGTGTGGGCTTGGGTGGCGGGCTGCCGCATGCCGACAGGGCGATCCCACCGGCTGCTGATATCGAGATTGCGAGGAGGTCACGCCGGCCGACGGCCTGGGGCATCCGGTCTGTCACGGCCACACCTTTCTTCGGCGTTCAGCCGGCGCGAAACACCTACAGCGCGACCGTCGCCTTATCGTCGATCGTCATGGTTGCGGGCAGCGCTTGGTCGATTTGGTTATCGAGGCAGTCGGCGCTGAGCTGCAGCAGATAGACGCCACCGCTGCCCGGGATCACGACGGTTTTCTGCGCGATCGCTTTCGTCTGGCCACCTTGCGTCCAAGTGCCGCCCAGTTGCGAGGCGGGAAAATTGGCAAAGGTAGTGGTGGTGGAGTCGTCTCCCATTGCCTTGAATCCCGGCAGGTTCTTCAGGTCACCCGCGGCGAGGTCGAGCAGCTTTTGCTGGTCTACATTTCCGACGAGCTTGGACACCGTCGCCACGATGCTTGGTGTGTATTTCGCAGCCTCCGGGCCGTTGTCGACGATGGCCCAGTAAGCCGCGGCCGGGGTGTCGGGTCCGGCGTCGGCCCACCCGTCGGGAATCGGCAGGTTGATGGTCGGCGCGCCCGGATCACCGCGGTGGACCGGAGTCTCGGTGATGCCGTTCTGTTGGATATAGCTGGCGATGGTCGGGTTAGGACCCGCCGGGAAGGTGCGCGGCGCTACTTTTGATTGCGGTTTGGCACTGGTGGTTGCGGGTGAGGTGTTGCTCGCCGCACTGGTGCCGCTGGCGTTCTTGCTGCTGCTGGAGCTGGAACCACAGCCGGCCACGCCGATGCCTAAAGCCAGAAGGGCGATCGCCACTTTGCTGATTGATGCTGTTCGCTGCACTAAGTTAGCTCCTGTCAATCACGCGGCTGGACGACATCGTCGGCCGCAGCGTAGCCCGGTTGGGTCAACGAACCTAGGGTCTATCGGCCGTAGTTGCCCGCGCTAACTCAGTGTCCGGCGTCGAATTCGATGGGCAGGGTTGCCGGTCCGGTAATCCCGATGAGCGGCTTCCAGGGGGCCGGGCCGCTGAGGCGTGGGTTAGGCATGCGGCGCGTGATAACGGTCAGGGCTTCGGCAAGTTCGGCTCTGGCCAAGTGCGCTCCCAGGCAGTAGTGAATGCCGCCGCCGAACGTGAGCATGGTCGCCGGCCCCTGGCGGGTGATATCGAGGCGATCGGGATCGTCATAGCCGGCGGGGTCGCGGTTGGCCGCGGCGGTGTTGACAATCACGCGCGTGCCGGCGGGCACCATGACGCCGTCCAGTTCGACATCCTCGACAGCCTTGCGCATGGTGCCGAAAATTACGGGACTATGGCGCATCAGCTCCTCGACTGCCTGCGGCGCGAGCTCGGGATGCTCAGCAAGCAGGGCCCACTGCTTGGGGTGATCGCACAAATCCTGCACGGCGGCTGCCAACTGATTGCGGGTGGTGTCGGTGCCCGCCATGAGCAGGACTTCCGCAAGCATGCGTAGCTCGTCCGCGGTGAGCCGTTCGCCATCGTCTTCGGCGCGGATCAGGTCGGAGAGTAAGTCGTCGGTGAGGTTGTGGCGCCGCTGGTCGACCATGTCATCGACGTAGGCGTCGAGCTCGTCAAAGGCCGCCATGATGACCGGAACGTCGTTGGCGACGTTCCAGTTGAAGACCTTGAAGATGTCGTCGGCCCAGCCGGAGAACAGTTGCCAGTCTTGGCGCGGTGCGCCGAGCAACCCGCAAATGATCGGAATCGGATACTGGCGTGCGATGTCGGCGACCACGTCACAGCGCCCCGCTCCGGTGACCGGGTCGACCAGCTCGGTGATGACCCGGACGATCGTGGTGCTCAGACGTGCGGTTGACCGAGGCGTGAACGCCTTGGAGACCAGTCGGCGCAGTCGATTGTGATCGGCGCCGTCCCTGCTCAACAGGCCCCTGATGGCCTTGTCCCAAAGCGGCCCGGAGGTAATGCCTTGTGCCTCAAGTGCACCGCCCTTCGGCATGCGAAACCTGGGATCGCGCAGAACAGTCCGGACCAGCTCGTAGCTCAGCACTTCGGGCCCGTGCGGCCCCAGCGCGATCGGCCCCTGCAGACGGGCTTGCCGAATGAGCCGGTGTGCCTCGTCGGAATTGTGTGCGTGCTCATAAGCGATGGGCGGCAGCCCGGCATCAAACACAGTGGGGATGGTGGTGCCGATGGCGTCGATGGTCATGGTGGCCTCCTCGGATTCGACAAGTCGACTATCCGAGGTCGCAAGAGTTAGACCATCGGTCAGAACGCGTAGATCTGGATGATCAGGGGTCGTACATACGCCTGCGAATGGCCACGATATGCGCGTTTGTGCTGATGTTTTGCGGTTCGTGGTGGCTGCATGCTGGCTAGCATGAGCGAAATCGATCCGCGCGTGGATGCACCGCTGGTGGACTGGAGCGATCTTGGCGTGAGCGGGCTTTTGCCGACCGGCACGGTAACGCTGCTGTTGGCTGACGTGGAGGGTTCAACGCGGCTGTGGGAGACCCAGGCCGAGGCGATGACGGCCGCGATAGCGCGCCTGAACCAGGTCGTGTCGAACACCATCGCCGCACACGAAGGCGTGCGCCCGGTCGAGCAGGGCGAGGGCGACAGTTTTGTGGCGGCGTTCGCCCGCGCCTCCGATGCGGTGGCCGCTGCGTTGGAGTTGCAGCGGGCACCGCTGGCCCCGATCCGGTTGCGTATCGGGGTGCATACCGGTGAGGTGCAGCTGCGCGACGAGGGTAACTACGCCGGTCCGACGATCAACCGCACAGCACGGCTGCGCGATCTGGGCCACGGCGGGCAGACCGTGCTATCGGGGGTAACGGAGGCGCTCGTTGTTGACCGGCTACCGGAGGACGCGTGGCTGACCGATCTGGGCACCCACCAGTTGCGGGACCTACCCCGCCCGGAACGAGTGGCGCAGCTGTGCCACCCCGACTTGGTGAACGAGTTCCCGCCGCTGCGAGTATCCAAAGCTGTTTTTTCCCAGCGCCTTCCGGTGCAATTCACCAGTTTTGTGGGCCGCGACGCGCAGCTGAGCCAGCTCCGGGAGGTGCTGGCCGCGAACCGGTTGGTGACGTTGACCGGCGCGGGCGGGGTCGGCAAAACGCGGTTGGCCATCCAAGTCGCGGCCCAGCTGACGCCCGAAATCAGCGACGGCGTTTGGTATGTGGACTTGGCGCCGATCAACGACCCCGAGCTGGTGTCCGTGACGGTGGCGCGTGCACTCGGGCTGCCCGACCAACCGGGCCGCTGCACCATGGACACCCTGACCCGGTTTGTTGCCGGACGCCAGATGCTGGTGGTGCTGGACAACTGCGAGCATCTACTGGATGCCAGCGCGGCGCTGATCAATGCGCTGCTCGCCGGTGCTGCGGGATTGGCGCTGTTGGCGACCAGCCGAGAGGCGATCGGGGTTGCCGGCGAAGTAAGTTGGCGGGTCCCGTCGCTATCCATTCACGATGAAGCCGTCGAACTGTTCGCCGCCCGAGCCCGCCATGCCCGCCCCGATTTCACCCTCACTGATGTCAGTGCCGCGACGGTGGGCGAGATTTGCGCGCGCCTCGATGGGGTGCCGCTGGCGATCGAGCTGGCTGCGGCGCGGGTGCGGGCGTTGTCGCTGGCCGAGATCCTCGACAGCCTGCACGACCGGTTCCGGTTGTTGACCGGCGGTGCGCGCACCGCGGTGCGCCGCCAACAAACCCTGCGCGCCTCGGTGGACTGGTCGCATGCGCTGTTGACCGAGCCCGAGCGGGTGTTGTTTCGGCGGCTGGCGGTGTTTTTGGGTGGATTCGACCTCGACGCCGCCCAAGCAGTCGCCGGCGGCGGTGACGTGCAGCGCTACCAGGTGCTCGATCAGCTCACCCTTCTGGTGGACAAGTCGCTGGTGGTCGCCGACGACACCGGGGGACGGACCCGCTACCGGTTACTGGAGACGGTGCGCCAATACGCGCTGGAAAAGCTCGGTGAATCAGGCGAAGCCGACGCCGTGCGGGCGCGCCACCGTAATCACTACACGGCGATGGCCGCCGTGCTTGACGCACCGGCAGGCAGTGATTATGAGCAGCGTCTCGAGCAGGCCGAGACCGAGATCGACAACCTGCGGGCCGCGTTCGGGTGGAGCCGGGAAAACTCCGAAATCGAGCTGGCGTTGACGCTGGCGTCCTCACTGCAGCCGCTGTGGCTGGCACGGGGCCGCATCCGGGAAGGGCGGACCTGGTTCGACACCGCGCTCGCCGACCTCGACGCGCAGCGGGCCGAGGTGGCGGCCGCCGTGCGCGCCCGGGCACTCGCCGACGAGGCGGTGCTTGATACTTGGGCCGGCGCCGCCGCGAGTACGGATCAGGCCGAACAGGCCCTGGCGATCGCGCGCGAGGTCGACGAGCCGGCCCTGCTGGCCCGGACATTGACCGCCTGCGGCTTCGTCGCCGACGGGGGCTATCACGCCGAGGTGGCCCGGGCCTGCTTCAACGAGGCGATCGGCCTGGCCCGTGCCGTGGACGACCGGTGGCGCCTCAGCCAGATCCTCGCCTTACAGGCGCAGGGCGCCCAGGTCGCGGGTGACCTGCTGGGGGTCCGCGCAGCTGCCGAAGAAGGACGCGACCTCGCCGACGCAATCGGCGACCGGTACAACTCGCGTCTGTGCCGCTTTTACCTCGGGACGACGCAGAGGGCGCGGGGCGATCTGGCCGGAGCTGTCACACAATACGGCGAGGTGGCCGCCGAGGCCGAGGCGGCGCACGACGAGATCTGGAGGGTGCTCAGCCTCGCGGGTCAGAGCTTTGCACTCGCACACCAGGGTGAGGCGGCCGCGGCCCGAGCGGCGGCCGAGGCGGCCCTTAAAGGCGCCGCGGAGCTTGGCGGGAGGTTCGCGGTAGTCGGGCACGCATATCTCGGAACTGCGGCCCTGGCCGCAGGGGATTTCGCGGCGGCGCACGAGGCGCGCGAGGCCGCCAACCACATGACTGTCGTGAGTGGTGGCACGGCGGCAGTACAGCGCATCTGGAATGCCGAGGCCGCGCTGGCAGACCAAGATCTCGCCGCCGCCCGCCGCTGGGCCGACGAGGCCGTCTCGACTACAGCCGGTTGGCACTCGGCGCGGGCGCTGACGATCCGCGCCCGGGTGGCGATCGCGCAGGGTGAGCCGGAACAGGCCGAGCGCGACGCACACGACGCGCTAGCGATCGCCGCCGAAGTTGAGGCCTACGTGTTCATCCCAGACATCCTCGAATGCCTCGCCGCTCTGGCCGGCGAGGCCGACAGCCACCGCGAACCAGCCCGCCTCTTCGGCGCAGCGGCGGCACTTCGGGAACGCATGGGCGCGGTCCGCTTCAAGGTCTGGGACGCCGCCTACGAAGCCTCGGTGGCGGCCGTGCGTGATGCCTTGGGCGAGAACGTCTTTGACTCCGCGTGGGCCGAGGGGGCGGCGTTGTCCACGGAGGAGTCGATCGCCTACGCCCAACGCGGCCGCGGCCAACGCAAACGACCCACCAGCGGCTGGGCATCACTCACACCCACCGAACGCGACGTCGTCCGTCTCGTCAGCGAGGGCCTCGGCAACAAGGACATCGCCACAAGGCTTTTCGTCTCACCGCGCACCGTGCAAACCCACCTCACCCACGTCTACACCAAACTCGGACTCACCTCCCGCGTGCAACTCGCCCAGGAAGCCGCCCGCCACAACTGAAGCATCGGTGCGCGAACAGCGATATACGCGTTTGCGCTGATGTTTTGCGGTACGCGCTTCGCGCATGCTGGCTAGCATGAGCGACATTGAGCCACGTGCGGACGCGCCGCTGGTGGACTGGAGCGAGCTGGGCATGAGCGAGCTGGGCATGAGCGAGCTGCTGCCGACCGGAACGGTGACGTTGCTGTTGGCCGACGTCGAGGGTTCAACGCGGCTGTGGGAGACCCAACCCGGCGAGATGACCGCGGCTGTCGCGCGTTTGAATCGAGCGGTCTCCGATCTGATCGCTGCCCATGATGGGGTGCGCCCCGTGGAGCAGGGTGAGGGTGACAGTTTTGTGGCCGCATTCGCGCGCGCCTCCGACGCGGTGGCCTGCGCGCTCGAGCTGCAACGCGCACCGTTGGCCCCGATCCGGCTGCGCATCGGGGTGCATACCGGCGAAATCCAGCTGCGCGACCAAGGCAACTACGCCGGCCCGACCATCAACCGCACCGCGCGGCTGCGCGATTTAGCGCACGGGGGCCAGACCGTACTCTCGGGCGCAGCCGAGGTCATGGCGATCGATCGGCTCCCCGACGGCGTATGGCTGACCGATCTCGGCACCCACCCATTGCGTGATCTCCCTCGTCCCGAGCGAGTGGTACAGCTATGCCACCCGGACCTGATCAACGAGTTCCCTCCGCTGCGCGTATCTAAAGCCGTTGTATCCCATCGCCTTCCGGTGCAGCTGACCAGTTTCGTTGGCCGCGACGCACAGATAAAGGATGTGCGGCAGATCCTGGCGGATAACCGGCTGGTGACGTTGACCGGTGCCGGCGGGGTGGGCAAAACCCGGCTGGCGATCCAGACCGCGGGACAGCTCTCCGGCGAGTTCGGTGACGGGGTGTGGTGCGTGGATCTGGCGCCGATCACCGACCCCGAGTTGGTGCCGCTAACCGTGGCGCGGGCATTCGGGCTGCCCGACCAGCCGGGCCGTTCCAGCATGGACACCCTGCTGCGGTTTGTCGCGCGACCGTCAGATGCTGGTGGTGCTGGACAACTGCGAGCACCTGCTCGATGCCAGCGCCGAGCTGGTCGCCGCCCTGCTGCGTGAGGCGACGCGGCTGACCGTGCTCGCCACCAGCCGTGAGGCGATCGGGGTGGCCGGCGAAGTGAGCTGGCGGGTGCCGTCGCTGTCGCTGGATGGTGAAGCCGTCGAACTGTTCATCGACCGGGCCCGCCACGCCCGCGCCGATTTCACCCTCACTGATGACAATGCCGCGGCGGTGGGCGAGATTTGCGCGCGCCTGGATGGGGTGCCGCTGGCAATCGAGTTGGCCGCCGCACGGGTGCGGGCGTTGTCGCTGGTCGAGATCCTCGACAGCCTGCACGACCGGTTCCGGTTGTTGACCGGTGGGGCGCGCACTGCGGTGCGCCGCCAGCAGACGTTGCGTGCCTCGGTGGACTGGTCGCATGCGCTGTTGACCGAGCCGGAGCGGGTGTTGTTGCGCGCGTTGGCGGTGTTTTTGGGCGGCTTCGACCTGGATGCCGCCCAAACGGTCGCCGGAGGTGGTGACGTGCAGCGTTATCAGGTGCTCGATCAGCTCACCCTGCTGGTGGACAAGTCACTGGTGGTCGCCGACGACGGCGGGGGCCGAACCCGCTATCGGCTGTTGGAGACGGTGCGCCAATACGCCCTGGAAAAGCTCGGCGAATCCGGCGAGGCCGACGCCGTGCGCTCACGCCACCGCGACCACTACACGGCGATGGCCGCCGTGCTTGACGCGCCGGCAGGCCGTGATTATGAGCAGCGCGTCGAGCAGGCCGAAACCGAGATCGACAATCTGCGGGCCGCGTTTGCGTGGAGCCGGGAAAACTCGGACACCGCGCTCGCTTTGACGCTGGCATCGTCGCTGCAGCCACTGTGGCAAGCGCGGGGCCGGCCCCGGGAAGGGCTGGCGTGGTTCGATGCCGTCCTCACCCGTGAGGTTGCGCAGGACGCCGGGGTGGCGGCCGCGATACGCGCCCGGGCGCTGGCCGACACAGCAGTGCTTTATTTATTCTTCGGCGCTGCCGACAGCGTGGATCGCGCGCAGCAAGCTCTGGCGCTCGCGCGTGACATCGATGACCCGGCCGTGCTGGCCAGGGCGCTGACCGCCTGCGGCATTACCGCCGCCTACAACGCCGAGCTGGCAGGGGTGTACTTCGCCGAGGCGATCGAACTCGCCCGGGAGTTGGACGATAAGTGGAGGCTCAGCCAGATCCTGGCTGAGCAGGCCAATGCAGCGATCGCCGCCGGTGACCCGATCGCGGCGCGCGTGGCCGCCGAAGAAGGACGCGACCTCGCCGATGCAATCGGTGACCGATTCGACTCGCGGCATTGCCGCATCTGCCTGGGGTTGGCACAGAGTTCCCAGGGCGATCTGGCTGGCGCTGTCGCACAATTGCGCGCGGTGGCCGCCGAGGCCAAGGCCGCCCACGATGGGCTCCTTGCGGCGGTGAGCCTCGCGCACCAGGGCACCGCGCTGGCGCGGCAGGGTGAGACGGACGCGGCGCGCGCCGCGGCCGACGCCAGCCTCGAGTCCGCATCCGAGTTTGGCGCGCTCGTCGCGACCGTTGGTTATTTCGCGTTGGGAAACGCGGCCCTGGCCGCCGGCGATGTTGGGACGGCGCGGGACGCGACCGCGGCGGCCTGGGAGCACGGGAGTTTCGCGCCGGGGTTGGCGCGGCACCTGCGCCCCCTACTTGCGCTCGCCGCGCTGGCGGGCGGGGATCTGATCGCCGCTCGGCGCTGGGCCGACGACGCGGTCGCGACAGCGCCGGGATGGATCATGATGTGGGCGCTGACCACGCGTGCACGGGTGGCGATCACACAGGGCGAGCCAGAGCAGGCCGAACGCGACGCCCACGACGCGCTGACGTGCGCCGCCGAAATCGAGGCGCACCTTGGCGTTCCCGACATCCTCGAGTGCCTCGCCACCCTGGCCGTGGAGGCGCGCAGCTACCGGGAAGCGGCGCGGCTTTTTGGCGCGGCAGCGGCCAGCCGGGAGCGTATGGGCGCGGTGCGGTTCAAGATCTACGACGCCGGCTACGAAGCGTCGGTGGCCTCGCTACGAGATGCGATGGGCAAGAACGACTTTGACTCCGCATGGGCCGAGGGCGCGGCGCTGTCCGTCGAGGAGGCAATCGCCTACGCGCAGCGCGGCCGCGGCGAACGCAAACGACCCACCAGCGGCTGGGCATCGCTCACCCCCACCGAACGCGACGTCGTGCGGCTGGTCAGCGAGGGATTGGCCAACAACGACATCGCCACAAGGCTTTTCGTCTCACCGCGCACCGTGCAAACTCACCTCACCCACGTCTATACCAAGCTCGGTCTGACCTCCCGCGTGCAACTCGTCCAAGAAGCAGCACGCCACGCCTGAACGCCGCTGCGCGAACAGCGATCTACGCGTTTTCGCTGATGTTTGGGGTTCGCGGTGGCTGCATGCTGGCTAGCATGAGCGACATTGAGCCACGTGCGGACGCGCCGCTGGTGGACTGGAGCGAGCTGGGCGTGAGCGGGCTATTGCCGACCGGCACCGTGACGTTGCTACTGGGCGACGTCGAGGGCTCCACGCGGCTGTGGGAGACCCAGCCCAGCGAGATGACCGCGGCCGTTACGCGGCTGAATCAGACGGTGTCGGAGATCATCGCTTCCCATGACGGGGTGCGCCCCGTGGAGCAAGGTGAGGGTGACAGCTTCGTCGCAGCGTTCGCCCGCGCCTCGGATGCGGTGGCCGCGGCGCTGGAGATGCAGCGCGCGCCGTTGGCGCCGATCCGGTTGCGGATCGGCGTGCACACCGGTGAAATCCAGTTGCGCGATGAAGGCAACTACGCCGGCCCCACCATCAACCGCACCGCGCGGCTGCGCGACCTGGGCCACGGCGGCCAAACCGTGCTGTCGGGCACCACCGAAGACTTGGTGGCCGAACGCCTGCCAGCCGATGCCTGGTTGACCAATCTGGGCACTCACGCGTTGCGTGATCTGCCCCGCCCCGAACGAGTGATACAGCTGTGCCATCCCGACCTTGTCAACGACTTCCCACCACTGCGCGTCTCCAAAGCAGTTATTTCCCAACGTCTTCCGGTGCAGCTCACGAGTTTCGTTGGGCGCCAAGCGGAGCTTTCCCAGGTGCATGAGTTGCTGACCCAGAACCGGTTGCTGACGTTGACCGGCGCCGGTGGCGCGGGGAAAACCCGGCTGGCAATCCAGACCGCGGGACAGCTCTCCGGCGAATTCGGCGAGTTTCCCGAAGGGATCTGGTACGTGGATCTCGCGCCGGTCACCGATCCCGAGTTGGTGCCGTTGACTGTGGCGCGCGTCTTCGGGCTACCCGATCAGCCCGGCCGCTCCACCATGGACACCCTGCTGCGGTTTGTGCGCGACCGTCAGATTCTGGTGGTACTGGACAACTGCGAGCACCTGCTGGATGCGAGCGCAGCACTGGTCGCCGCCCTGCTGCGTGAGGCGGCGCGGCTGACCGTGCTCGCCACCAGCCGTGAGGCGATCGGGGTGGCCGGCGAAGTGAGCTGGCGGGTCCCGTCGCTGTCGCTGGCCGACGAAGCCATCGCACTGTTCACCGATCGGGCCCGCCGCGCTCGGCCCGACTTCGCCGTTACCGACGACAACGCCGCGGTGGTGGCCGAAATCTGCGCGCGCCTCGATGGGTTGCCGCTGGCGATCGAGTTGGCCGCGGCGCGGGTGCGGGCGTTGTCGCTGGCCGAGATCCTCGACAGTTTGCATGACCGGTTCCGGCTGTTGACCGGCGGCGCGCGCACCGCGGTGCGCCGCCAGCAGACCCTGCGCGCCTCGGTGGACTGGTCGCATGCGCTGTTGACCGAGCCGGAACGGGTGTTGTTTCGTCTGCTGGCCGCATTCCTGGGCGGCTTCGACTTCGATGCCGCCCAAACGGTCGCCAGCGGTGGTGAGGTCGAGCGCTATCAGGTGCTCGATCAGCTCACCCTGCTGGTGGACAAATCGCTGGTGGTCGCAGACGACAGCAGGGGTCGCACCCGCTACCGGTTGCTGGAAACCGTGCGCCAATATGCCCTGGAAAAGCTCGGCGAATCCGGCGAGGCCGACGCCGTGCGGGCGCGCCACCGCGACCACTACACGGCGATGGCCGCCGTGCTTGACGCGCCGGCAGGCCGTGATTATGAGCAGCGTCTTGAGCAGGCCGAGATCGAGATCGACAACCTGCGCGCCGCGTTCGGATGGAGCCGGGAACACTCCGAGATCGAACTGGCGTTGGCGCTGGCGTCCTCGCTGCAGCCACTGTGGCTCGGGCGGGGTCGCCTCCGGGAAGGGCTGGCCTGGTTCGACACCGCCCTGGCCGACCTCGACGCGCAGCACCTCGAGGTGGCGGCCGCGGTGCGCGCGCGGGCGCTTGCCGATGAGGCGGTGCTTGATACTTGGGCTGGCGATGCTGCGAGCATGGACGCGAGCGTGGATCGGGCCGAACAGGCCCTGGCGATCGCGCGCGAGGTCCACGAGCCGGCGCTGCTGGCCCGGACATTGACCGCCTACGGGATGATCGCCAGCCTGGGCCATCACTTCGAGGCGGCACGGGCCTGTTTCGACGAGGCGATCGGTCTGGCCCGTGCCGCGGACGATCGGTTGCGGCTCAGCCAGGCCCTCGCCCTGAAGGCGCAGGGCGCGCACATCGCGGGTGACGTGCTCGGGGTGCGCGCAGCTGGCGAGGAAGGACGTGACCTCGCCGACGCGATCGGCGACGGGTTCAACTCGCGTATGTGTCGCTTTTATCTCGGGGGGGCGCAGCTGGCGCGGGGCGATCTGGCCGGAGCCGCCGCACAGTTCGGCGAGGTGGCCGCCGAGGCTGAGGCGGCTCACGATGAGATCCGGAGGGTCAGCAGCCTCGTTGGTCAGAGCACGGCACTCGCACTCCAGGGCGGGGCGGCCGCGGCCGCGGCCCGCACGGTGGCCGGGGAGATCCTTGAGGTCGGCGCGGAGCTTGGCGGGAGGTTCGCGGTAGTCGGGCACGCGATGTCTGGATTCGCAGCCCTAGCCGCAGGGGATTTCGCGGCGGCGCACGAGGCGCGCGAGGCGGTCCTCCAGTACCCGACTGTCGTGAGCGGTGGCGTCGCGGCAGTGCAGCGCACCTGGAATGCCGAGGGCGCGCTGGCAGACGGGGATCTCGCTGCCGCCCGTCATTGGGCCGACGAGGCGGTGTCGACTACGACCGGTTTTTACCTGTTGCGGGCGCTCACCACGCGCGCCCGGGTGGCGATCGCGCAGGGTGAGCCGGAGCAGGCCGAACGCGACGCCCACGACGCGCTCGCACGCGCCGCAGACATCCAGGCGCGCTCAGGCGTTGCCGACACCCTCGAGTGCCTCGCCGATCTCATCGGTGACGGCGGCAGTGCCCGCGAAGCGACCCGTGTGTTCGGTGCCGCAGACGCCATCCGGCAACGCATCGGCGAGGTCCGCTTCAAGATCTACGACGCCGGCTACGAAGGCTCGGTGGGGGCGCTGCGAGACACGATGGGCGAGCAGGATTTTGACTCCGCATGGGCCGAGGGCGCGGCGCTGTCCGTCGAGGAGGCAATCGGCTACGCGCAGCGCGGCCGCGGCCAACGCAAACGTCCCACCAGCGGCTGGGGTTCACTCACGCCGACCGAGCGCGACGTCGTGCGACTGGTGAGCGAAGGACTGGCCAATAACGACATCGCCACCCGGCTTTTCGTCTCACCACGCACCGTGCAAACCCACCTCACCCACGTCTACACCAAGCTCGGACTCACCTCCCGCGTGCAACTCGCCCAAGAAGCAGCCCGCCACGCCTGAACGCCGCGCTTCGTCGCTAGCTTGAGGTTCGCCCGTGAACACGGGCATATATCGGCTCGGCGGCGACGACGGTGAACGGTGTGGCCAGGGGGAAGTCGCCATTAAGCGATTCGATCCGGGCGGCGCGGACGATGGTGGCCAGCGCAAGGGTGGCTTCCAGCATGGCGAAGTGGTCGCCGATGCACGAGCGAGGTCCGCCGCCGAATGGCAGGTACTGCCAGCGGCTGCGGCCCTGGGATCGCTCCGGCAGGAACCGATCCGGGTCAAATGTCAGCGGGTCATCCCACAGTTCCGGGTTTCGGTGCATGGCGTAGAAGCTGACCACCGCCACGGTGCCGGCTTCCAGCCGATAGCCGTCGACGGCCAAATCCTTTTTGAGCAGGCGCGGCGTTCCGGCACCGGGCGGGCATAGCCGCAGGGCCTCGTGCAGCACTCGCACGGTGTGGCCGAGCCGGGGCACGTCGTCAGGTGTCAGCGGCCGGTCGCCGAGTGCGCTGACCTCATCGAACACACGATCTTGAACGGCGGGATGGTGGCCGAGCGCCCACAGTGAGTACGTGAGCGTCGTGGAAGTGGTGTCGTGGCCGGCGAGGATGAACAGCACCAGCTCGTGACAGATGTCGTCGTCCGAGAGTGGTTGGCCCGTCTGCGGATCCATTGCGGTGATCAATCCACGAACCAGTGGGGCGTCTCGGGCGGGGTCGGCTCGTACCGCGGCGAGGATCTCGGCGGCCAACCGATGCAGATCTGCATTGGCCCTACGGGCCCGCTGCTGGCCGGGGGTGGGCACCCATTGCGGCAGATTCACCGGCCGGCTCCCGCGATCGGCGACCCATGAGAGGGCAGTGCGCAGCGCCGGCCCGACGGTGTCGGCCCTGGCGTCGAGGTCCACGCCGAGCACAGAACGGCCGAGCGCCCGCAGGGTAAGCGCGCGGCATTCGGTGTCGAGGTCCACCGTCGCGTCGTCGCGCCAACTGTCGACCACCGTCTGCGCCGCCGCGGCCATGTGGCCGGCGTAGCGCGGTACATGCCGTTTGGTGAACATCGGCTGCAGGGTGCGGCGCCGCGGCAACCATTGGTCGTGTGGCAGGACCAGCAGGTTGCCGCCCATCAGCCGACGCATCTGGATCGCCATCGTCGACCCTCCTCGGTCGGCGATCTCGTCGGTGCGGCCGAGTACGTCCCGTGCGCCCTGCGGCGAGGCGATCAACACCGCCGTCGGGAAAAGCCATTTGGGCCCGAGCACCATACGGGTGACAGGGCCACCGGCATCGAACAGCTCCTGGAAGCCGTCGATCAGGGACCGTATGGCCCTGAGCTGGTCCCGGTAGGGCAGCGGATTCTTTGGCGCCAGCGGCAGTGTGGCCACGTCAGGCGATTCAAGCGCTTCCAGCATCGCAGTTCACCTCTCTGGAACACCACTCTGTCAACGCCTAGCCCAGATGACATGAGTAGTGCACTACCTCAGTCCGTCAGATGCAGCGGTCTGACTCGACTATCTGGCGCCATAGAGCTGACAACATCGGCGGCAACGCGTAGATCTGCACCCGCAGGGTCATAGATTCCGTTGGCCGCAAATCTGCGCGTTTGCGCTGATGTTTTGGGGTCGTGCTGGCCGCATGCTGGCTAGCATGAGCGAGATCGATCCACGCGCGGAGACACCGCTGGTGGACTGGAGCGAGCTGGGCGTGAGCGAGCTTTTGCCGACGGGCACCGTGACGTTGCTGCTGGCTGACGTTGAGGGCTCCACGCGGCTGTGGGAGACCCAACCCGACGAGATGACCGCAGCCATCGGCCGGCTGAATCAGACGGTGTCAAGGACGATCGCCGAGCACGACGGCGTGCGGCCCGTCGAACAAGGTGAGGGCGACAGCTTCGTGGCGGCGTTCGCGCATGCCTCCGCTGCGGTCGCCTGCGCCCTGGAATTGCAGCGCGCACCGCTGGCGCCGATCCGGCTGCGCATCGGCGTGCATAGCGGCGAAATTCAGCTGCGCGACGCAGGCAACTACGCCGGCCCGACCATCAACCGGACCGCGCGGCTGCGCGACCTCGGGCACGGCGGCCAAACCCTGCTATCGGGAGCGACGGAGGCGCTGGTGGTCGACCGGCTACCGCCCGCCGCGTGGCCGCGGACTGATCGGCTTCGGCTCAGCGGCGGCCCAAGGGTATCGCGCCGAGGCGATTGGGCTGGCCCGGGAACTGGGCGACCGGTTGAGGCTCAGCCACATCCTCAGCGTCGAGACGCTTGTGGCGTCGTTTACCGGTGACCTGATTTCCAAACGTGCGGCGGCGCAAGAGGGGTGCGAGCTTGCTGAGGCGATCGGTTACCGCGCCGGATTTGTCCGGTGCCGCTGGTACCTCGGACTGGCACAGCTGGCACAGGGCGATTGCGCCGGAGCGGTCGAACACTTCCGCACAGCCGGCGCCGCGGCAGAAGCGGGTCATTATGCGAACTTTCAGAAGTACACGCTGGCCTTCCAGGGAGTAGCACTCGCGTGGCAGGGTGACCCCTGCGCGGCAAGAGCCGCGGCCAGCGAGGCTCTCGAGGGCGGCGACGACAAGCTTGGCAGCCTTAACGCCGGTCTCGCCTACACGGCACTGGGTATGGCGGCGCTGGCGGCTGGGGACGCCGCGGCCGCGCGAAACGCAACCGCCGCGGCCTGCCTGCACGCAACAGGTGCCCCGCCCGGGATGGCGGCGCTGTCCCGCACATTCAACGCGCAGGCGGCGCTGGCTGAGGGCGACCTTGTTGCAGCGCGGCGCGCGGCCGACGAGGCGATCGCGACCGCGGCGGGGTGGTACTCGATGTGGGCGTTGATTACCCGCGCGCGGGTGGCGTTCGCCCAGGACGAGCCGGATCAGGCTGAGCGCGATGCGCATGATGCGCTGACCTGTGCTACCGAATTTGGCGCTCAACTCGGCATTTCCGACGTCCTGGAGTGCCTCGCCGCGATGGCATGCGACGCGGGCAGTCACCAAGAAGCCGCGCGGCTGTTCGGCGCGGCGCACGCCATCCGGCAGTCGCTGGGCGCGGTCCGCTTCAAGGTCTGGGACGCAGGCTATGAAGCCTCGATTGCTGCACTGCGAAGTGCCATGGACAACAACGACTTCGACGATGTCTGGGCGGAGGGCGCGGCGCTGTCCACCGAGGAAGCAGTCGCCTACGCGCAACGCGGCCGCGGCGAACGCAAACGGCCTACCAGCGGCTGGGGTTCGCTCACGCCGACCGAACGCGACGTCGTGCGCCTGGTCAGCGAGGGGCTCGGCAATAAGGACATAGCGACACGGCTTTTCGTCTCACCGCGCACCGTGCAAACGCACCTCACCCACGTCTACACCAAACTCGGACTCACCAGCCGCGTGCAACTCGCCCAGGAAGCAACCCACCACGACTGAACACGGCCGCGACAAAGGTAAGGTCGAAGCGCGCCTGTTTCGAAACGGGCGAATATTCGCCCGACAAACTGCCGCACATCACCTGCGTGCCCTAGGAATACGCACATCCGCAAGTGCACAGGCAGTCCGCACCGGCGCGGCCCCCGCCAGAAAGTGACACCGACCTTGACTCAAGTTGTGGTGGGTCATTTTGACGGCGCTAACGCAAAGTCCTATTCGCCGTTGGCGTGTAACTCTTTCGCTGATTCTGCGGTCGCTTGCAGCCGGGTGACGATCTGATCGGGATCGATCTCCTGGCCAGGCCGGTTGTTCGCGTCGGCGTCTATCGGTACGCGGATTGCCACGTCGGTGCCATTGGGGTCGCGATACCACAGGCGCACTCCGCTGGCGTCGTTTGTGGCGCGGTGATGGCGGGAGCCGATCGCGACGAGTCGCCTGTGGGCGTCGAGCGCAGCGATCGCGGACGGGGCCGACACCGTGAGTGAAATAACCCCAGCGACTTCGGGATTGGCGTTCATCGCATTTTCGGAATGCTCGATGACAACCCGTAATCCGGCTGTGTCGATCACCGCAGTTCGATAGCCGACTGTGCGTGGATCCGCGCCGAGAAGGGTACCCCACCAGGTTCGCATCGCCTCCCACTCGTGGGTGAGCAGGACAATCTCGTCAAGGCGTGGGTTCATAGCTCTCCTTGACGGCGGTCGTCAGACCTAGTTGATCGAGCGCGGCACCGAGCGCCTCGTCGTACCCACTGCTCGATGGGTCAAGCATCGCGGCGATGTGGGAATCCGGGCGCAGCAGTAGCGCCTGCCCCGCCGTCAGCGAACCCAGTGGCTCTCCGCACGCCGCGAGGTCGACGCCGATCACCGTCAGTAGGTGTCCGACCGCTGCCTGCGCGTAGCGCCAGCTCGACTCGTGTTGCGACGCGGTCAGAATCGTCAGCGTGTCGCGCGCCGGCAGGTCGAGCGTGGAGACTCTCGCTCCGTCGTACTGGACCCACGCGTGTGGTAACCGTCCGCCCACGCGCACAACCGGCGTATAAAACTCGATGTCCCCGGGTTGGTCGGAATCGTCGCCGTCGTTGAGGAATCCCCGGCCGTAGTGCACACCGAGATCGAGTCCCCACGTTCGGTAATGGTGACCCTGTCGGACGATCACCTCGCGGACCCTGCGTCGGATGCGCGCTCCGATGCGGCCGCGAGAAGTCGCCAGGGCAATCCGCTGCAGTGCCACCGCCATGATGGCGGCCAGTATCCGGCGTGACGCGTTGCGCGGCAACGCGGCCATCGGTCTGGACTCGGCCAGAGCCCGCAGCGCGCGCATACCTGATCGGGGCAATCCGAGCGCGTCGAAAACGTCCATCAGACCGTCGAAGTTCTTTACTGAATGCTCCGTGTTGGCGATGCCGATCGGTCGACGTTCCGCCTCGTAGGTGTCGAGCAGATTGGCCGGAGCACGCCCAGAGATTTCCCACGCTAGTTTCCAGGCCAGGTTGTGCGCATCGTGCACGCCGGTGTTGAGTCCGAGACCGCCGGTCGGCGGGAAGGCATGCGCGGCGTCGCCGATCAGGAATGTCCGTCCTTTACGATATTGATTGGCGACCTGCGCCGTCATTGCCCAGCTTTGCACCGAGTGGATGTCGACGGCCAATTCCATGTCTCCCACCGCATCTCGGATTCTGCGCCGACAATCGTCGGCGGTGAAGTCCTCGAGACGTTGAACCGGCGGAAAGTAGGGAATCTGGAAGACGAAGTCACCGGGTGAGCTGTGCACGATGGTGATTCCAAGCCCGCGTGGGGTGAAGGTGAAGATGACGGGGCCTCGGCGTGACCACAGATAGGGACGCAGGTCGGCGCTGAAGTGAACGCTGATCACATGTTGAAGCACGGGACCGGGCATCTCGAGTCCGCATGTGCGCCGGACATCGCTGCCTGCACCGTCGGCGGCGATCAGATATCGACCGGTCGCGATCCACTCGCCGTCGCGGTCGGGGCCGGTGGCTCGAACCTCAACCCCGTCGGACGTTTCGCGGTGATTTTGGTACACGCTGCCGCGCCGGAATTCGACACGCTCGCACGCGTCGAGCCGATCCCACAGCAGTCGCCCAAGTACGTGTTGCGACAGGTTCGCGGCCCGAGTCGGGCTCAGGGTCTGAAGCAATTGGGCCTCAGTCGATTCAGGGTCGTAAATGGTGATCCGGCCCAGTTCGGGTCCGGTCAGACTGGTGGCATAAATGCCGTCACGCAGTTCGTATATCCGCGAGCCGAGGCGGCGCACATCGTGTTCGAGGCCCAGTTCGCGGAAGACCTCCAGTGTGCGGGTGGAGAGCACGTGCGCGGCCGGGTGGGTCGACGGGGCCATTCGCCGTTCGACGACGAGGGTGTCGATTCCGTGTTGGGCGAGCAGCAGAGCGGCTGTCGCTCCGGCTGGACCGGCACCGACGATCAGGACCCGAGAAGTGCTCATGTCACTACCCCGTCGCGCTGGGTTCGGTGTCCATCACGCCGGGCATCAGCGGCTCACGGAGTTCATCGTCCTCGCCCCCTCCAAGCTGCGATTGCCGGAGTCTATAACTAAGGCTGAACCATTGGCGGTTCTACGCGCATCCGTTGTCGAGCTGGCCAGCACAGGCTCGGTGATCAAATCCCTGCGTGTCAGAGTGAGTCCACTGGTTCACAGCAAATCGGCCTGACGCAGGGCGAGATACGGATCGGCACACCATGACCAGTTCCACGATTACCGGGGTGAACCACAATGAACCGATGGATCCACCCCACCCCAGAGCCGACGGACCGCGGCGCCGTCGCGCGTTCACCGCGTCGGACAAGATTGCCCATCTGCATGCCTATGAGCAGTCGTGCGAACACAGTGAAGGCGGCGTCTATTTGCGGCGGGAGGGGCTGTATTCGTCGTTGATCAGCGAATGGCGCAAGCAACGCGACGCCGGGGTGCTGGCGGCAAACGGCCCGGTGAGAAGGTTGGCAGGCTCACCGCCGAACAGGCCGAGATCGCTCGGCCGACGCGGGAGAACGCCCGGATGAGTATGTGGTTGAGCACCACCGAGGCCGCCCTGGACATCATGGGAAAAGCACACGTTCTCTTGGAGTCACTCTCCGAGGAAGCGGACTCCGACGAGCAGCGCAAGAAGCGCTGACCGAGACCTTCGCCATGCTGACCGGACATGGTGTATCGACTAGGCAGGCAGCCACCTTGACCGGGCTGGTCCGCTCGACCGCGACTCGGGTGTCCAACGACAACCCGTACTCGGAGTCGCTGTTCAAGACGTTGAAGTACGGACCGGCGTTTCCCGAGCGCTTCGGATCACTCTGGGAAGCAAGGCAATTCATGGACACCTTCACCCACTGGTACAACCACGAGCATCGTCACACCGGCATCGGTTTGCACACACCCGCCGACGTGCACTTCGGGTTGGCCACCGACAAAGCCGCCGACCGGCGCACGGTACTTACCCAAGCCCGCGCCCAACACCCGCACCGCTTCGGAACCGTCGGGACGCCGAAGATCCTCGACCTACCCGACACCGCCTGGATCAACCGACCAGCCCAGAACACCACCCAGGAGACCGCCACGACAGCCGCCTAACACCCACAGGACTCATCCACCTTGAAAAATTCCGAATCGCCGCGCTCCTCGGCCAGATGCAACACATGATGTCGCCGAGACGCTGACACTGGCGGAAGCGGTTCGGAGTCATACGATGCCATAGGATGAGACATAGGCAGAGCAAGTTTCTCGGGAGATTAGCCGACCTCGTCGGCCAGCACGCCTATCTCGTTCTGGGCATGTGGATCCTCGTGGCGGTCGGCCTCAACCTGGCTACCCCTCAACTCGAGCAAGTTTGCCTCGAGAAATCCGGCCCCCTTATCCCTGAGTCAGCGCCATCGTTGGTCACTCTCAAGAAGATCGGCACTCAGTTCGGCGAATCCCAAGCGTCGGCAATCGGATACCTCGTGCTGGAGGACAACCGCGGATTCAACGATGCGGACCGCGCCTACTACGACGACATGGTCCCCAAGCTTCGGGCCAATCATTCCGAGATCGAGTCCGTTCAGGACCTCCTGCCTGACCCTGCGACTACCCACATCGCCGCCAGCCAGGACGGCAAGGCCGTATATGCGATTGTGCGGTTCTACGGAGGGCTGGGCGCGGCCCCCCAACGAGAAGGACAGCAGTTTGTTAGTGAATTGATCGACCACACCCCAAAACCCCGTGGCCTATCGGTTTATCTGACCGGCCCGGCGCCAACGGTAGGTGATGAGATCGCGGCCCAGGAGCATTCGGTCGCCCTCATCACGGCTGCCACGGTGGGAATGATCGTCGTGTTGCTGTTATTCGTCTACCGTCGATTCGGCACAATCCTCGTACCGTTGCTCAGCGTCGGCTTGGCCCTGGGCGTTTCACGCCCCATCGTCGCACTCTTGGCATTGCACACCAACCTCGATGTATCCATCTTCTCGGTGATGCTCCTCGCGGCGATTCTTCTCGGGGCGGGCACGGATTATGGGGTATTCCTCCTCAGCGGCTACCACCGAGGGCGTCGGCAAGGTATGTCGACTCACGAGTCGATTGTGGCTTCCGCCACCGAGACATCGGGCATCATCGTGGCCTCCGGCCTTACTGTGGCCGCGAGTTGCGCGGTGATGTCGGCCACTCAGATCAGTCTGTTTCGAACCACCGGATTGCCGTGCTCGATAGGCGTGATTGTCGCCGTACTCGCTGCGCTGACGCTGGTTCCGGCTCTTCTCTCAATTCTCGGACGCCGCGGCTTCGCTGAGCCGAGGGCCGAAGGCTCGTCCCGGTACTGGCGGCGTGTTGGTGTTCTGGTCGTCCGTCAACCGGGCCGGGTGCTCGCTACGAGCATCGCCATCCTTCTTGCGCTGGCGGCACCGACGCTCTGGATGGCTACCGGGTACGACGAACGGGAAGTGCAGCCGGCGACGACACCGAGCAACCAGGGCTATGACGCCATCGCCCGGCACTACGAGCCGAGTGCACTTACACCCGACGTCATACTCATCGCGGCGGACCACGATCTCCGGAATTCCGCCGACTTCTCCGCGCTGAACTCGGTTGCCAGGAGTATTCAAAAAGTCCACGGGGTGAGCGAGGTGCTGAGTCCCACCCAGCCGGAGGGTAAAGCGATTCCGGAGTTCACCCTGAGCGGCCAAGACGGGCTGCTTGCCGACAAACTCAGCGCGGCAATTCAAGGGCTCTCGGACAGTCAACCGAAATTCCACCAGCTCGAGGAAGGAACTCAACGGCTCAGCGACGGCCTTGGCCAACTTAGTGCGGGCAATGCACTCGCGGCCCAAGGGGCAGGGCGAATCCTCAGCGGCATGAAGCAGCTCCAGAGTGGACTGTTCTCCGCGTCCAGCGGATCCAACGACCTCTCCGGAGGCACCGATCGGCTTGCCAATGGTTCGAAGGAAATGGCGGATTCCATCGACTCCATGGTCACTCCGATCCTCACGCTGCTGAATACGTTCGTTCCCCCTCCCCCCAATAGCATGTCCTGTGAACAGGGCAGCAACTGCGGGGAGGTCGACCAGATGGCGGCCTTGGCTCAGGACACTTCGCTCGTCGGGCAGGTCCGTTACCTGCTCACCCAACTGAAGGCCGGCTCCAGGCAATTGGCGGACGGTAATCGTCGTCTCTCGGATGGGATGCACCAACTCCAGACCGGACTGGCCGCCGCCTCGGACGGAACCAACCAGCTCACCGACGGTCAAGCGCTGCTTACCAGCAAACTCAGTGAGATCGCTGCCGGCGCGGACGCTGCCCGATCCGGAATGAGGCAGGTCGCGGACGGCGTCAAGCAGATTTCTCCGCAAATGCGAGATCTCCTCGTCGGCCTGACCCAGGCGCGCGACTTCCTCAACGAAGTCGGCGCCAATGTGAGCGGTCCTGATGCGGGTTTCTATGTTCCTAAAGGTGCATTTCAGGATCCCCGCCTGAGGCAGGCAATGAGCTATTTCATATCCAAAGACGGACACTCCGCACGGCTGCTGGTTTTCGGTAATACCACGGCATATGACAAGACCGCCCTCGGTCGTCTTGATACGGTCACCAATTCCACAAATTCGGCGCTGGCAGAGACCACGCTCAAAGGCAGCCGCATGGAAGTCAGCGGTGTCGCAGCTGGATTTAGGGACTTACAACGCATGATCGCCAGAGACTTTGCGATTGTCGCCACGTTTGCGCTGCTCTTCATTTTCATCATC
This sequence comes from uncultured Actinomycetota bacterium, assembly GCA_963760095.1. Classification (GTDB taxonomy): domain Bacteria; phylum Actinomycetota; class Actinomycetes; order Mycobacteriales; family Mycobacteriaceae; genus Mycobacterium. Next base: position 392,149 of record CAVXBT010000003.1, read on the forward strand.
CTGGCATGGCTGCTCGGCGGGCTGATCGCGCCGCTGTATCTAATGATCACCATTGTGATTTCGTATTTATCGGCTGTGGGCATCAGCGTTTTGGTCTGGCAGATCCTGCTCGGAATCGACCTCTACTGGGCGGTACCACTCGTGTCCTTGGTCGCGCTTGTCGCCGTGGGTTCCGACTATAACTTGCTATTCATGTCGAGAATCCGCGCAAATTCGACGTTAGGGACTCGTTCGGGCATCCTTAAGGCATTTACTGCGACTGGCGGCGTCATTACCGTGGCCGGTGTTATCTTTGCGGTCACCATGTTGGCCATGTTGGTCAGCCCCGTTTACACAGTCGCCCAGATCGGCTTCACGATTGGAGCAGGTCTGTTGATCGATACATTCGTAGTACGCACCCTTACCGTGCCGGCCGTGGCAGCACTTCTCGGTGCCAGAACCTGGTGGCCCAGATGGGGTCTTCAATCTTGAGCGGGCAGCTACTACTTCGCCGTCATTGAGCTGGCGGCACTGCGGTCTCAAATCCCGCAGGCGTGTCCTAACTCCGGCCGCTGCGGAGACGATGTGCGGACGAATTTGAACCGATTGGGGCTGCTACTCGTTTCCCCTTTGTGCAGGGCTCCCGGCTAGGACAGTCGTGCCACGTCTGCGCGAAAGGTAAGTGTGACTAATCGTGCGTGCCGCGCCACCGTCAGCTGCTGTCTCCGTGGGCTCGCAGCCCATGGACCTGGATTACGGTGGTATTAACCCGGTTGAACAACAAGGGGATCTGATCCGTCATGCCGATCGAATATGAAGTCGAACGCGACATCGTCGACTACCTAGGCGCGCATTACAGCATCGAACCAGATCAGATCACTGATGAGTCCACGTTGGACGATCTGGGAGTCGATTCGCTCGGAGTTCTCGCGATCGCGGAGATCGTCGAGAACAAGTACGCCATCTCGCTCGACGACGAGCGGATAGCTGGGGTGCGCACACTCTCCGGCTTCAAGAATCTCATCCTCAGGAAGATCGCCGGCAAGGCCTGATGGCCAGCGCGGCCTCTGTTGACAACCCGATCATTGGAGCCACATCGGATGAGTGCATACATCACAGCGACCGGCGCTTTTCTGCCCGGCTACCCGGTTCCCAACGACGAGATCGAAGACTACATCGGTAAGGCAGGGCATGCGTCCTCTGACCTGAAGGATCTGCTTCTCGCGAACTGCGGAATCAAGACGCGCCACTACGCGATCGACAAGAATCAGCAAACCGTCATGTCGAACGCGGCGATGGCGGCTGGTGCGGTGCGCGTCGCCGCCGAGCGCGCTGGACTCGGACCCGACGACGTTGAACTGCTGACGGCGGCAACGACGGTGCCGGACCTGATGGCGCCCGGGCACGCCAGCACGGTGCACGGAGAGTTGGGCTACGGACCGCTCGAGATCGCGACCACACACGGCATCTGCAGTTGCGGGATGATGGCGCTCAAGAACGCGTACCTGCAGGTGGCGATCGGCGAGAAGCGCAACGCGATCTGCGTCGCCAGCGAATTCGCGTCTCGCGGGTTCAAGAGCACCCGCTACGAGGACATGACGGCGATCTCGGACGACGGGGCGTTGCCGATGGAAATCGCGTTTCTGCGCTATATGCTCTCCGACGGTGCAGGCGCGGCGGTGATCGAGAGCGCGCCCGCGACAGAGGGAATCAGCCTTCGCATCGACTGGATCTCGCTGACGTCGTATGCGAACACGGAACAGGCGTGCATGTACCTCGGCAGTAACGACAACGCTGCGTCGAAGGCCTGGGGCGACTACCCGACGGTGGCGGCCGCTGCGGCCGACGGTGCGATGGCTTTGCGTCAGAAGCTGTCCTTATTGCCGTACCTGGTACGCGTTGGCATCGACGAGTACGAACGCCTCCGCGCCATGGGGAAATTCGACCCGAGGAAGGTGACGTGGTTCCCCGCGCACTACTCGAGCGAACGCATGAAGACTCTGATGATCGGCGAGTGCTCTCGGCGCAACATCGACATGGGCCGTCCCGAAATGTGGTACAGCAACCTTACGAAAGTCGGAAACATCGGGAGCGCCGCCATCTTCGTCATCCTCGACGAGATGATGACCGAGGGCCTGATCAACGAGGGTGACACGCTGTTGTGCATGGTGCCGGAATCCGGCCGGTTCGTGGTCTCGTTCATGCATCTCACTGCGGTGTCGGCGGCTTCGGTGTCGGAAACCCGGCCATGACCCGGGCGTCCGAGGTCCTCCCGGCCGACCAGCCTCCCCTTCGCGCGGTCGTGTACCTCTATTCGCAGACCGGGCAGCTGCGCGAGGTCGCCGATGCATTGACCACTCCCCTGATCGCCCTGGGGTGGGAGATCCGCTGGGTGGACGTCCAACCGCGCGTGGCGTTTCCGTTTCCGTGGCCGATTCGGCGATTCTTTGGGGTGTTCCCAGCGGCGGTGGATCCGGAGGCGCTCGTGGAACTCGTCGAGCCGGCGGCCGGCTTCGAAACAGAGCCCGAGGAATTGGCGATCCTGGCCTACCAGGTGTGGTATCTCGCACCCTCACTTCCCATCCGGTCGCTCCTGAAAGCGCATCCCGAGGCCTTCCGGAATCGGAGGGTCGTCTCGCTGATCGCGTGCCGCAACATGTGGTACTCGGCGGCGATCGAGGTGTCCGGGCTGCTGCGATCCGCTGGTGCTCGGCGCGTCGAGGTGGTCGCGGCGACCGACACACGGCCGCAGTCGACGTCGCTCGTGACCACCCTGCGTTGGCTGCTGACCGGCAGGCGCGAACCCTTCCTGTGGTTCGGGCGGGCCGGGGTCGGTGCCGCGGAACTCGCCCGGGTCGCCGGTGTGGGGCGACGCATCGCCGAGTCGGGGCAGTGTTCGCAAGACGCGGCGCCCATCGTGCCCACCCTGGCGGCGGCGGATCTCCTTGCGGGAAAGGTGTTTCGCAGGTGGGGCGCGGCGGTCAGATCGGCGCGGCGATTCGGCGCGGTGGCGCAGGCCGCGAGCTTGGCAATCTTTGTGGTTGGCTTGGGAATCGGCATCGCGGTCGGTCTGCCGCTGATCGCGTGCGCGGCACTCGCAGGCGGTACGCGGTTCAACGCGGGGGTGGGTGCTTACGTGCATCGCCGAATCTCGTTCGGCGGGGCAGCGGCCGACGAGGCGGTGGCCGGGAGGCTCCTATGACCGCGCAGGGTTCGGAGTCCCAGGAACTTGCCGACTGGCTGACCATCAAGGTGGCTTCTTACCTCAATGTTCCGCCGCACACGATCGATGTCGAGACCCCGTTGGCCGATTGTGGGATCGACTCCGTCTTGGCGATGAACTTGTGCACGGACCTCGAGCAAGAGAAGGGATTCGCCGTCGATACCACCATCGTGTGGGATCACCCGACCATCGAGGCGATCGCGACCCATCTGATCGCCGAGCGGGCCGCGCCGTGACGGCGATCGCCGTGGTCGGCATCGACTGCCGCTTCCCGGGCGCGCCAGATAAGGACGCGTTCTGGCGGTTGCTGATGGACGGCGTGGTCACCGACACCGAAGTGCCTTCGCAGCGTTGGGATGTCGACGCCTACTACCACCCCGACGGGGCGGCCGGATCGATGAACACCCGACGCGCCCACTTCATCGACAACGCCGATGCATTCGACAACGACCATTTCGGCATCGCACCGATCGAGGCGGCGGCACTCGACCCGCAGCAAAGACTGCTGTTGCAGACAGCTTGGCGCGCACTGGAGGACGGCGGAATCGATCCCCGGTCGCTGGCCGGCACGCCGACGGGGGTTTTCGTCGGAATGATGTCCAGCGAGTGGACCAGCCTTCAGTTGCTCGACTACCCCGGGGTCACCGCATTTCGTGGTGCGGGCAGCGGCTACTTCATGACGGCCAATCGCATCTCATACCACCTGAACCTCACCGGGCCGAGCATGGCCATCGATTCCGCCTGCTCGTCATCGTTGATGGCCGTGCACCAGGGCTGTGCCGCGCTGCGCGCCCGGGACACCGACACGGTCATCGCCGCCGGTACGAATCTGCTTCTCACACCGGCGCTTTCGATCTTTTACACCCAGGCCGGGCTGTCCGCGCCAGATGGTCGTTGCAAACCGTTCGGACAGAGTGCCGATGGCATCGGCCGTGGCGAGGGCGTGGCCGCAGTGGTGCTGCGCCGACTCGACGACGCCATTGCCGACGGCCAGCCGATCTACGCTGTGGTGAAAAGTTCGGTCACCAACCACGATGGCCGCAGCAACGGAATCACCGCCCCGAACCGCAGGTCGCAAGTGGAGCT
>CAVXBT010000004.1:0-86271 GCA_963760095.1 uncultured Actinomycetota bacterium
GCGACGAACCTCACCCTGACTGTCAAGAGGACGATGTAACGAGCCGCCAAATGGGGCAAAATGAACGGCAGCAACCCGTACTGGCAGTACCAGCCGCCACGTCAGCCGCCCGGTGGTGTCTATTACCCACAGCCCCCACGAGAGCGCTCCACGGTCAGGCTGTGGTGGTTTCTCGGCGCGCCGTTCGCCGTGACTATAGCTACCGTTGTCGTGATCCTGGTCAGCATGGGCAACTCGGGTCCTTCGGCTCCCCCGGCCCCGCCGAGGGATCAGGCGTCATACCAAGACGGTTACAACGTTCGCTCAGGACAGGTCCTTTCAATTCGCTTTGGGATTGAGCACGCCCGGTGGCACCGGCCCTATCCGCGTCGCGGTGAACGGGGTCACGGTGGTGTTACCCGCAGCTGCCCTCAAGGGTGACGGTCTCAGTACCTGCCAGCGTGCCGTCGGGCTGTGGCTTTAGTACCCACTGACTTGACTCATTGGTGCAGCCAGGGGCCACGGTATCCGGACTAGAGATGGGGGCATCCCCCCACTGGCCGTCGGCAAAAGTGAATGTGTCCGTGATGTTCTTGGCACTGCTCACGGTGTGGTCGGTGTCATCGAGCTTAACTGCACTGGCCGTGCAGCCCGCGGGCGTGCAGGACGACCGGAACGCCCACCAGATCGTTTTTGCGCCGCTGCGTTTCGGGGGGAAGCCTTACCGCTGTATGTCGCGGCGTCGATGTCGAACGCGAGCTGATAGGCGCCATCCAGCCTCGGACCCGGCGCTGCGGGTGGGGATGGCGGTGCGACATGAACCGGCGGCGCAGCGACGGGTACGGACGCCGTAGGCAAAGCGATGGCCTGGCCCCCCTGGCGATACAGCGTTACCGAGAACCACACGACAACCGCGACGCTCGCACACAGCAACGCCACTAACGGCAACCACAGAAGCCGCCCACGCCATTCGCGGGACCTGTCGGCAAGCTCCTCCGTCTCGGCCTCGGACGACCACGCTAACTCGGCTGCTCGGGTTGGTTCGACGTCCGGAACGATGGTGGTCGGCGGTTCCGAAAACTGTTCGGCCGCAACAGTCCGCGGGCCTTCCGCCACGACAGCAGTGTCGTCGACATCGCCGACAGCAGCCGTCGGTTGATTGTCATCACTGGTGGCAGTCACATCGTGCTCCTGGTCGTCTTTGTAGTGTTCCCCTGCGTGTTCGCCGATGTATGCCAGTTTCTGAGATCAGGCTGGGCGTCGCCCGCGAGTCAGGCTTGGCGGTGGACGCGATGCAGACGGTCCTTCCAGGGTCCGGTATCAGAACTTCGTAATCCGCATGCAAATAACAGGATTCGCGCACATACGCCGCGTTCAGGCCGCCCCGCCCAGCCGCCGAGCTGCGGCCGGCTGCGTCGGCTAATTTCGGGCGGGTTCAGAAGCCGAAACCGCCGTGCGTGATCCACATGCAGATGGCCGGGTTACGCGCGCATGCCGCGTTCAAATCCCGCGGCGTCGCTGAGCACGGCATCCCGTTGTCCTGCACGCAGCCCGGCGGCGGGCACGGGTTGCCTTCCGGCCCGGTCGAGAAGTGCCCCGCATCAGCGGATCTCCCGGCGCCGCCGCCGGTGGGCCGGCCCCAGTTTGTTGATCCCTCAGGAGCTGGGGCCGGTTTCACCGTTAACCTCCACCTCTGCGGGGGCGGAGGTTCGAGTCCCATCGGACATCTGAACCAGCACCCCGCTTGATCCCGTCTACATCTATAGGTGCGGACGGGATCAGCGGGGTGATCCCGTCTGCTACCGCGCCGCCCGGCGCTTCCGTGTAGGGGCTTACCTGTGATCAGCCTCCCACGCCTTTAGACGCGGACTGAGGCGATCCGGTTCCTGTGGCCGCAGGTATGACGTCGAAACGAGACCAGTAGTAGGACTACTCGCGTCAGTTGCACTGCTTCGCCCACCATCGAACGGTAGCCATTGGCCCCGACTCCAAGGGGTGCGTGGCGACCATCGGTAATTTAGGTTAGGCTGCCCTTAGTAGTCATTCAAAAAGGAGAAGAAATCATGACAAACCCTCCCGGCATGGTGGTAGATGTCTCCAGGGGAATCGATGGGATCCTGTTCTCACTGTGGAACTACACCGACGCAGCGATACAAGTGAACGTGGAGGCGGAGGCCGTACCGCCAGCCGAGCCACTGCCGGCCAATTTCTTTGACGGCAACGTTACCGTCCCGGTTAACGCGACCCACGACTCCGACGACGACCCCGCGGGACGCATCGTCGACGAAATTTTCGCTCGACACTCTCAGGATCAAGCCTGATTCACCGTGCGCCAGTCGAGCGGGTTCCCCTTGGCGTCCCCCCGGTTAACGGCCACGAAGATTTGGGCACGCCGACTCATTATGGGCCGCCACGGCCGCGGCGGCGAGAACGATTTTCTCAGGGTGGTGAACCTTTCCGGTCGGTTCAGCCTGCCATTGTCCTGGTATCGTCTTGACACTTTATGCAGTGAGCCTAAGTATAGACTCTGACCTGCATAAACACTGGTGGGCGGTACAGGGATTGAACCAGAACAACCACAGATGTCGACCACCGTGAAAATGACTACCGCAGCCTATCAATCAAGGTGGCGCCTACACGTATTAGTGTCGCTGAACCCAATTGCACGAATCTCGCACGGACATGTATCTGCGCTGGTCAGATGGTGCCCCCGGCAGGATTCGAATCTGCGGAGACGTCGGCACGGGCGTGTATCGCTTCCTGTGGTATGCGGCAATGGCCGATGCACAGAATTCGCAAAGTTGAATTCGGTCAGTCGCCCTCCGCGGGGCGCAACAGGGAGTGCGTGAGGCGAGTGCCCTCGAAACGGAATTCGTGCGCGGGACGCCGGAGAGGCTCGATGGTGGTATCCGCGTGCACGATGACTCCGCCACCGGAGGGGATGCCGAGCCCGGTGGCCGCTCCCTCCAGCAAATGAATCGTGCGCGACAGCCGCGCCCACTCGGCTCGCTCGTCGTGCGTGTCGATGACCACGGGGACGAGCTTGAACACATCGAGCAGCTCGGTCGCGGAGGGTTCCGGTGTCTCGACGATTCCATAGCGTCCGAGCTGGACCGCGCCGGCTGAAATGCCCACCAGGACCGCCCCTTGCGTGTACCGGGCCAGGATCACATCCTTCATGCCGGTTTTCTCGAACGTGTTCCAGCCAAGACGCACATCGCCGCCCGCGAGGACGATCAACTGGGCACGCTCCAGGAAGGCGCGGTCGTCTGGGCCGAACGACGAATCGATCATGCGATGGTCGGTGATTGCAATCGCGTCCACCGCCGCCTCGAAGATCCCGTAGAACTCCGGACGATCCCCATTGGAGGCACCGATGTAGGCCGCGTTGAGTGGTGTGTCCAGAGCCAATCCATCGAGGGCGGCCTCGAGGAGCAGTCGGTCCTGCCGCTTCCAGAACAGCAGCTGACTGTCCGCCAGCAGATAGAGCGGTTGGAGTTGTGGCGCCGTCTCAGTCACCGCACACCGTCAGACGCCAGCCCGCTCCAGTTCATGCACTCGACCTCCGTGGCAATACCCTAGGGGTAGCCCGTGGATGATCCCCAGGGGACCTGCCATGAGCACACCGTGAGCACATTTTGAGCACATTCCGCGTGATCCGACGTGACTTACCGTGATATGTTTTCCCAGCTAGATAGAGGTTTAGGCCCCCTGCCAGGACTGATGCGCCGCTGGCGAGGCGCCTGGGTGGCCGCCCGCCACTGAGCCAATGCGCGACAGGTTGTTGGAGGCGTTGAGGCGCGGTGAGCCGGTTGAGGTCGATTCGGCGACACTGATGATTGCTTTGATGCACGCCAAGCTTGATCATCGGCGGTTTGCGTTCGGCGGCGTCGACGCGGACAAGGTGTTTCGGTTGGACGAACACGATCGGCTCGTCGAGCTGCCCGACGCCGGCTGTGGCCAAGTGCAGGGATTGGTACGAGTCCCTGCCGCCATCCGTCAGTGAACCGCCTAGACCAACGGGGCTTGGGGGGCAGGCGAGTCCGGCGGAACGGATCCGTGTATCGACGGGCCGTACCCCGGCGTTTGCGGACCATACCCCGGCGTCTGGGGGCCGTACCCCGGCGTCTGGGGGCCGTACCCCGGCGTTTGCGGGCCGTACCCCGGCGTCTGGGGGCCGTACCCCGGCGTTTGCGGGCCGTACCCCGGCGTTTGCGGGCCGTACCCCGGCGTCTGGGGGCCGTACCCCGGCGTCTGGGGGCCGTACCCCGGCGTCTGGGGGCCGTACCCCGGCGTCTGCGGGCCGTACCCTGGCGTCTGCGGGCCGTACCATGGCACCGACGGCCCAAATCCGGGCACCTCCTGGCCGGTCCCAGCCAAAAGCTTGGACGCAACGAAAGCCGCTGCCTGAGTGGTGTACACGGGGATGTAGCCCTCGGTGTGCCCGCGCCACTCGTTACCCTGACCCGCGTGACAAATCGGGTCGTTCGGGTTGCACAGATCGACCGCCTTGAAACCGAGCATGGCGCTCTGGACAGGCAGCGATCCGCCAGCGCGGTCAGCCACGTTGCCAAACGTAACGACCGCTGCGACGTTGTTCGCGTACTCCGGCGGTAGCAAACTGCCCCAGTTGACGCCGCCGATGGGAACGCCGGCGACGATGTCGATCACGCTCGCGCCTTGCGAATAGCCGCCCAGCACGATCTTGATGTTTGGGCAGGACGACACCGTGGACTTGACGTGGGAAATCGCGTCATTGGCGCCGTCACCGCCGTGCAGCTGCAGCATGCTGGCGGGATAGTTCACCCCGTAGGTCCTGATGTTCATGCCGCCGGTCTGCTGGCGCAGCGAACCGACAAAGGCGTTTCCGACCCGGCCGAGGCCCGGTGGCTCGTCTGTGCCGCGCGCGAAGACGACCTCGGCATCACCGCAGTTGTCGGCTGAGGCGACCGGCGCCGCGCTTGGGGAGACGAGCAGTCCGGCGGCGGTGACGAGTGCAGAAGCGCCCAGGCCGACCCAGCGACCTGCTGACCGCACGCTGCCCGCCCGAGGGCTACGTATGCGGTTGGAAAACACCCCGAAATTTTACCCCCATGGGGCCAGGGTGCACCATGGCCAGCCATTCCTATTGCCCCATGGCCAGCCATTCCTATTGCCCCATGGCCAGCCATTCCTATTGCCCCAATGGCAATAGCAAATACGCCAATGACAATATCTACCAGCTAACTAGCTGGCCTAGCCAATACCTGGCACCCACCATGGGTAGCTGCCATACCTACCATGGGTATCCAACTATGCGACCAAACGTGCTCGTCGGAAACTCCGCTTCGTCGGGAGTTCTGCCTTCGTCGTCAGCACGCACCGCCCCGTGAGCAGCGCCACGGCCGGTCGCGGCCAGAAACTCGACCAGGTGCTGCCACGGCCCAGCGACTTGGTCGAGCAGAATGGCGAACTCGTCGTAGGTGAGGAAAACCATCTCGGCGGGTTCGTCCCGGCGCAGTTTGTTGCCATCGCATGGGTTAGCCGGTATGCGCCGGTCTCTTACTGCGCGATTCAGAGCACCGGCGAGGAAGCCGTGTTTGTTGGCAGCGGTCTTGGCGCCCCGGTGAGACCGTTAAGCCACTTGGCCACATCGACGTTAGTTAGGGCTGTGAGCGGCAATGGGCCAATCTGGCTCGGCGCGATGTCGTTAACCACGTACTGCCGGTAGCGCCTGCGGGTCGCCTCATTCACTCCGGTTAGGTGGTCGACATGGTGGCTGCACCAACTGGCCACCGTGAACCCGACGGCTGCCCGGGACTCGGTCGCCCAGACCTCCACGGCTTTGGCGGGACTGGTGCGGTTGGCCAACTCCTGGAATCTGACGGCCTCCGCATGGTCGTTGAACGACGACGAAGTCTGCTTGCCGTTAAGCGTGTAGAGCACCGCTGTGTAGGTACTGCCGTCCTTGCGCTGCCGTACCCGAATGCTTGCCATTGACGCGCATCCTAGTGCGGATCTTGACGGCAGTCTTGACGTGGCTTGTGGTTCAGGTATTTCTAAGGCTGTGACCTGCATAGATTCCAGTGGAGCTAAGGGGATTCGAACCCCTGACCCCCACACTGCCAGTGTGGTGCGCTACCAGCTGCGCCATAGCCCCAGAAGACGTGCCCATCGAAGCTACACCAACGCCTGTCAGCCTTCAAAGTCGCTGATCAAGCAGAGTCTGCGCCCAGGCGTGGTCTCGTTAGCGCAAGGGATTGAAATCCCGCAGGCCTGCGGGTTGCTTGCCGGTGACAATCTGCTCGGCCAACAGCCGCCCGGTCGCTGGGCCCTGCTTCATCCCCCACATGCCGTGCCCACCCGCGACGAAGATGCGGTTTTCTACCACCTGTCCCACCAGTGGACGCCCGTCAGGGCTCAACGGGCGCGGGCCAACCCATGCTTCGTCGCGATCCGCCCAGCGAACCCCGTCGAAGAACCGACCCGCCGAATCGACAATGGCGTCGACCACGGCAGCGGACGCGGGCGCTTCGGGGCGACGCAACTCCATCACGCTGGTGACCCGCAGCTTCCCACTCAACGGCGTGCACGCCACCCGAACATCCGGCAGATAAATCGGCCCGAACACCGGGCGCTCCACCGGCACGGTGAAGGAGTAGCCACGCCCCGCCTGTACCGGAACCCGAACCCAGCGGCTTACCAGCCCCGGCAACCACGCGCCGGTCGCGATCACCGCCACGTCGGCCGGCAACGCAGCACCACTGCGGGGTTGTACAGCGACGCCATGCCCCGAGGTCCGCACGTCGGCGACATCGACGGTGTCCAGCGCGGCGCCCCGCTCGACGACCGCGCGGCCCAGCGCCTGCACGAACCGTCCGGGATCGACGAACCGCTGACCGTCGATGCGGACACCGACGGCCACCGCGCTCGAGGCCAACGGCACCTGCTCACGTAATGCCGCACCAGTCAGTTCCGTGGCGGAGCTCGGTTGTCCGGCGTCCCCTAAACGCTTGAGCTGGCCCAGCAGATGTTCGGCGTCGGCAGAACTGCGGAACAACGCGGTGATCGGCGCCTCGGTAACCGGCGCGTCGACCCCGCTGGACACCAGCACGTCGTAGGCCGCCATGCACTCGTGGTTCAGCGTCAGGTTCGCCTGCACGGCTCGTGTCCATGACGACTCCCGGCAGTTAACCGCGAACCGCATCAAGAATCTCCACAGGGTGGGATCGGTACTCAGTGGAATCCGCACGGGCGCAGCGCGATTCGGCAAGGAGCGCAGGACGGCTCGCAGCGTTCGCGGGTCGTTGAGCGGGACACTCAGCGCTGGGGCGATCCATCCGGCGTTACCCCAGGAGGCGCCCGCCGCAACGCCGGTGCGGTCGACCACCGTGACCGAGACCCCGTGCTCTTGCAGAAACCACGCCGTCGACAACCCGACGATGCCGGCCCCCACCACGATCGCCGATCGCGGTCGGATCCGGTGGACGTCAGCCATCTGCTCAGGCTAGTTCCGACGCGGTCCCGGTCTCCCATTCAGCGGGCGGCGGCGTGTGACCCTCGACCCGCGTTTCCGGTGCGAACATCCAACCCACCCCGGCGGCCAGCAGCACGATGCCGCTGATCGCAAATCCCCATCCGTAGCCCAAGTGTTCAGCGATCTGAGCGACCGACAACGAACCGACGATGGCGCCCAGATCAACCATCATCTGAAACGTCGAAACCGCCGTGCCCGTGCGTGCCGTGCTGCCCAGGATGTCGGCGATCGCGGCCTGCTGCGGCGAGGAGTACACGCCCGAGGTCGCGCCCGCCACGCAGGCCGCAACGAGGAATACCGGCACCGACGACGACGCGCCCAACCAAATGGTCGCCACCCCGGAGGCGAGGAGCCCGCCGATCACCAGGCTGCGCCGGCCGATCCGGTCCGACAGGTAGCCGCTGGGCCACACTACGAAGAGGTTGCCGAGCGCGAACATCCCCAGCACCAAACCCGTCATCCGAGGCCCGCGGCCCAACACGTCCGACACGAAGAGCGGCACGATGGCCATTCGCAATCCGAACACCGCCCAGCCCGTCGCGAAGTTCGACACAAGCGCCGCGCGGTACGCGCGGTGCCGAAGCGCGGCACGCACCGTCACCGCCGGCTCGGCGTGTTCGGCCGGTGCTCCCAGCGTCGACCGGCGCAAGCTGTAGGACACGACGATCGCGGTGATCAGCACCGAAACTCCGTAGATGAGAAACGGTGCTTTGAGCCCCAAACCTGCGGTGAGACTGCCCACCAGCGGGCCGGCGACCGAGCCGATGAGAAACGAGGTTACGAACAGGCCCGCGACCCGCCCGCGCGCGTCAGCCGGGCTGATTCGGATCATCAGACCCAACGCGGAGATGAAGAACAACGTCGACCCAATGCCGCCGATCGCGCGGAATACCAGTAGCTGCCAATAGGTTTGGGCGAACGCACATACTGCGGTGGACACCGAAACGATCAGCAGCCCGGCCACGTAAACCTGCCGCTCCCCCAGCCGCTGCACCAGCAGTCCGGTGGGTGGAGCGGAGAAAAGCCTCATCACCGAAAAAATCGTGATCGAGAAGGTCACCGCTCCGAGGCTCACCCCGAACGTTCGGGCGAAGGCCGGCAGTACTGGCGACACCACACCGTAGCCAAGCGCGGCCACCGCGTTCGCCGCGATCAGCACCCAAGCTTCACGCGGCAGCCTCGACCTTTCGCGGCGCCACGCGGTCAAGCGAGCGCGTTGGGAGACGAGGGTCACCCGATGACTTTATCCACAACCTCTTGCGCTTCTCGCTGAACCTCGGCTAAGTGCTCAGGCCCGCTAAACGATTCGGCGTAGATCTTGTACACGTCTTCGGTGCCCGACGGCCGTGCGGCGAACCAGGCATTGGCCGTCGTCACCTTCAATCCGCCCAGCGGCGCGCCGTTTCCGGGCGCTGTGGTCAGCTTTGCGGTGATCTGCTCCCCGGCCAGCTCAGTGGCACTGACCTGGTCAGGCGACAGCTTCGCCAGGCGCGCCTTTTGCTCGCGGTCGGCCGGCGCGTCGATCCGCGCATATGTCGGGGCGCCGTATTTCGCGGTCAGCTCCTGATAGCGCTGCGACGGCGTGGCGCCGGTGACGGCGAGGATCTCGGCGGCCAGCAACGCCAGGATGAGGCCGTCCTTGTCGGTGGTCCACACCGATCCGTCGCGGCGCAGGAACGACGCACCCGCCGACTCTTCGCCGCCGAACCCGATGGTTCCGCCGACCAGACCGTCGACGAACCATTTGAACCCGACCGGCACCTCCACCAACCGGCGGCCGATACCGGCGACCACCCGGTCGATGATCGACGAACTCACCGCGGTCTTACCGACGGCGATGCCGTCCGGCCAGGACGGCCGATGGGTGTAGAGGTAGTCGATGGCGACCGCAAGGTAGTGGTTGGGGTTCATCAGCCCGGCGTCAGGCGTGACGATGCCGTGCCGGTCGGAGTCGGCGTCGTTGCCGGTTGCGATCTGGTAGTGGTCACGGTTGGCGATCAGTGAGGCCATCGCGTCCGGCGAACTGCAGTCCATCCGGATCTTGCCGTCATGGTCCAGGGTCATGAACCGCCACGTCGCGTCGACCAGCGGATTGACCACCGTCAGGTCCAGATTGTGACGCTCGGCGATGGCTCCCCAGTAGTCGACGCTGGCCCCGCCGAGCGGGTCGGCGCCGATCCGCACCCCGGCTTTGCGGATGATGTCGACATCGACCACGTTCGGCAGATCCTCGACGTAGGCGTCCAGATAGTCGTGGCGCCGGGCAGTCTTCAGCGCCCGAGCCAGCAGGACCCGCTTTACGCCCGATCCGCCGTTGCGCAGAATTTCGTTGGCACGCTTGGCAATTACGTTGGTGGCGTCGGTGTCGGCGGGGCCGCCGTTGGGTGGGTTGTACTTGAAGCCGCCGTCGGGCGGCGGGTTGTGCGACGGCGTCACCACGATCCCGTCGGCCAGCCCCTCGGTGCGACCGCGGTTGTAGGTGAGGATCGCGTGGCTCACCGCCGGCGTCGGCGTGTACCGGTCAGCCGAGTCGATCATCGCGACGACGTCGTTGGCCGCCAGCACCTCTAGCGCCGACACCCAGGCCGGCTCGGAGAGGCCATGCGTGTCACGGCCGACGAACAACGGCCCGGTGGTGCCCTGCGCTGCGCGGTACTCGACGATGGCCTGAGTGATCGCCAGAATATGAGCCTCGTTGAATGCGCCGTTGAGCGCAGACCCGCGGTGACCCGACGTCCCGAACGCCACCTGCTGAGCGACGTCGTCGGGATCGGGCTCGACTGAGTAATACGACGTGACGAGATGAGGCAGATCGACGAGGTCCTCGGGCTGAGCCGGCTGACCGGCTCGAGGGTTGGCCACCATGGCCCCAATTCTGCCGACCTTCGGTTTCTGCCGCTTTCCGGCGGCACATAAGCTGCGTGAACACGCCCTGACACGGAGAGGACGCCGGCGAGTGGCAACCCACGATTACCGCGAGTTGGCCGCGGTCTTCGCCGGCGGCGCGCTGGGCACGTTGGCACGCACCGGGCTGAGCAGCCTGGTGCTCGCCGACCCGACGCGCTGGCCCTGGCCGACGTTCACGGTCAACATCGTCGGCGCCTTCCTGTTGGGTTACTTCACGACACGGTTGCTGGAGCGGCTGCCGTTGTCGAGCTATCGGCGGCCCCTGTTGGGAACCGGGCTGTGCGGCGGGTTGACCACCTTCTCGACGATGCAGGTCGAGACGCTCAAGATGATCGAGCACAACCATTACGGGCTGGCCGCCGGATACACCTGTGCCAGCATCTTTTTCGGGTTGCTCGCGATGTATCTGGCAACCGCCGTGGTGCGCCGAGTGCGGGTGCGCTGATGCTGTGGCTTGGCGTGCTGCTCGCGGGCGGCGCAGGAGCGGTGCTGCGATTTCTGGTGGACCGCGCGGTCGCTCGGCGGGCCGCGCAGTCATTTCCGTTCGGAACGCTCGTGGTCAACATCAGCGGCGCCGCGCTGCTCGGCCTGCTCGGCAGCCTGGCATTGAATCGGCACACCGCATTGCTCGCCGACACTGCCTTCGTCGGCTCCTACACCACGTTCTCCACCTGGATGCTGGAGACGCAGCGGCTCAGTGAAGAGCGGCAGGTCCGCGAAGCCGTCGCCAATATCGTCGGCAGCATCGTGTTGGGCATCGGCGCGGCGCTGTTCGGCCAGTGGATCGCAGGCCGATTATGAACGAGCCTTGCCTGAAGCTGACCACCTATTTCGGCGAACGCCAACGGGTGGTCACCGACCACGTCCGGCGGCCAGGCTTTTTGGCCGACGCGATGCTCGATCTGTTCGACACCCGGGAACTCGCGACCAGTGTGATGCTGCGCGGCATCGCCAGTTTCGGGCTACACCACGTGTTACGCACCGACGAGTCGCTGAGCTTGTCCGAGGACCCGCCGGTGACGATCGCCGCGGTCGATATCGAGTCGAAGATCAACGGGCTGGTCAACGACGTCGTCGCGATGACCGGCCGCGGTCTGGTGACACTGGAGCGGGCCCGGCTGGTCGGCGACCACGACGTGCTCGACCCCCGCGCCGACGACGCCGTCAAGCTCACCGTCTATGTGGGACGACAGGAGCGCATCGGAGGGCTACCCGCATACCGCGCGGTGAGCGACCTGCTGCATCGGCACGGATTCTCCGGTGGAGCAGCGTTTTTAGGCGTCGACGGCACCGCCCACGGCGAGCGCTACCGGGCTCACTTCTTCAGCCGCAATGTCAACGTTCCGCTGATGATCATCTCGATCGGGACCGCGGCGCAGGTGTCGGCGGCCGTCGCCGAACTCAGCGCCGCCACGCCCAACCCACTGCTCACCGTCGAGCGGGTGCAACTATGCAAACGAGGCGGCGAGTTGTTCGCGCGACCACATCGGCTGCCCGACAACGATGACCGTCAACGGCCGCTCTGGCAGAAGCTGATGGTGCACACCAGCGAGGCGACCGGCCACAATGGCGTACCGATCCACCGCGCGCTGGTTCACCGGCTACTTGACTCCGGAACCTCGCGCGGCGCGACCGTGCTGCGCGGCATCTGGGGGTTTCACGGTGACCATAAACCCCACGGCGACAAACTCTTTCAGCTGACTCGACGCGTTCCGGTGGTCACGATCATCATCGACAAGCCCGAGTGGATCGCGCGCAGCTTCGACATCGTCCACGAGTTGACGGCCGAGCACGGAGTGGTCACCAGCGAAATGGTCCCGGCGGTGGTGTCGATCAGCGGGCCGAACCGCGACGGCGGCACCGAGCTGGCACGCCACGACTACTGAGCAAGTCGCACTCCACGTTTCAGCCCCTATTCAGCAGCGTCGCCAGCACCGTGGCATGGCTGGCCTGCACCTCACGGGTGGCGGTCACCAGCGTCACGACGTTGCCCTTGGCCAGCTTGCGCAGCTGGTCGAGGGCCTCGCTGCCTTGAAGCTCCTTCTTGTATCGCGCGGCGAATTCGTCAAGACGCTCGGGCTGGTGGTTGTACCAGCCCCGCAGTTCTTTCGACGGCGCGACATCCTTGCACCAGGCGCCGACCCGCGGATCGCCCTTTCGGAATCCTCGCGGCCATAACCGGTCCACCAGCACGCGGTGGCCGTCGTCAGGGCTGGGATCGTCGTAGACCCGGGCCACCCGGATTCGGGTTCTGGCGCTCATACCGCCAGGGTAATACGGGGCGAACGACGTCCGTCAGGTGAGCGCCGGCACAACCTTGTCGACCAGTAGCTCGACCGACTTCCACGCTTCGTCGACGGGCATGCCGCCCACCAGCGGATGCAAGACGACCGGTCCGTAGTTCGTCGAGTCGCGGATTTCGGCGATCAGTTGGTCGGGCGTCAGGAAGCGATACCGCCCCGACGCCTTGACCTCGTCGATCGTCTGCACACCGGGCAGGTGCATCAGCGAGCGCTCATCCGTCGACCATCCGCCGTAAGTGACTGCCTCCCAGAGAATGTGGTCGCCGAGTTCGGCCCACCCCCGATCCGGGTCTTCATGCAGGTAGATCATGCCGCGGTTGACCGGCCCGGGCATGATGACCAATGGCGCCAGACCGACTTCAGCGCACAGCTGGCGGTAATAGTCAGCGATGTCAGGCAGGTGGTCGGCCAGGCTGAGCGGCAAACGAAAACGCGCCGCCCGTCGCGCCGTGGCGCGCGAACCGCCGCCCACGTACAGCGGAGGGTGCGGCCGTGTCCACGAACCTATGCCCGACCATACGGACAGCATGCGCTCGACCAGGCTGTCCATCAATGGGCCGCGGCGGCTGAAATCGACTCCGAGCGAGTCATATTCGACGGTGCGGTACCCTAGCCCCACCGTGGTATGCAATCGGCCGCGGCTCATGTTGTCGACCAACGCGATGTCTTCGGCGAGCCGGACCGCGTTCCACAACGGCCCTAGAGCGCAGTCCACGCTGGTGATCAGCGTCGAGGTCCGGGCCAGAAACATCCCGGCCGCCATGATCGGGTTGCAGCTCCACCCATGCCCGGTCTCATGATGTTCGTCGACGCTGACGGTGGTGATCCCCCGAGACTCGCCCCACTGCGCGAGTTCAAGTGCGGCACGAAGCAGTTCGCTCTGTATGCGTGGATCTCCTTGCGGCGAGGCGAAGTTGAAGCGCAGCACCGTCAGCAACATGTCCGACCTCCGGTCAGGCTTTCGTCGGCGCCGCCGCCTGCAGGAATGCTGGAAAGTCGGGAAACAGCGCGCGGTCGACGATCTCGATGCGGGTACCGAATGCGTCGAGGTAGTACGCGAACAACGCCAGATCCGGCGGCGCCGTGTCAGCGGTGGCTTCGAACGTGAAGCCGTTGGCCTCCAGCTTCCGCGCGGTCTCTGCGAGATCGTCGGTGAAATACCCCAGGTGATGGACGGCGTTGCCCGGTGCCGCGGTCCACGGGCTGTCGGGCACTTGCTGGATGAGCTCGACGTACGGGCTTTGCAACGAATAGACGAATGTCGAGGTCAGTTCGCGGCTTCCGTTCACGGTGCGGAAGGGCAGCGTGTATGTCAACGGGTTGATCCACTCGTAGCTGGCGATCGCGCTCAGGCGGGCCATCGCGGCATCGAGGTCGGGTACGACGATGCCGGTGTGGTAGTAGTCCTCGGGTCGTAGCGCGAATGTCATGTTCTTCCTTTGCGATTTCAGACGCAGTCCGAGGCACCGTCGACGACGAAGACCGCTCCGCTGGTGTAGCTGCATTGCTCGGTGCACAGAAATGCCACCGTCGGTGCAATCTCGCTGACGGATCCGAATCGCCGCAGCGGGATGTGAGCCAGCTCGGCATCCACCAGTTCCGCAGCGGCATGCATGGGCGCGGTCATCGGTGTGTCGATCGCACCGGGTGCCACGGCATTCACCCGTATTCCTTTGCCCGCCCATTTGACTGCGAGATTTCTGGTGATGTTGACGATCCCGGCCTTCGCCGCGCCGTAGCCGGGCACCAGCGCGACTGAGCGCAGCGCCGACATCGACGCCAGATTGACCACGCTGGCACCCCCGGTCGCGGTCGACGCCCGCAACGCGCGGTACAGGCCTACGGTCAGCCGGTACGGGCCGGTCAGGTTGAGCGCCACCGACGCCTCGAATCCATCCGGTTTCGACTCGTCAAGTCCGCCCGGGAAATTCGCACCCGCATTGTTGACCAGCACGTCGAGCTGGGTGAAGTCGTGCGCCAACGCGTCCACCGAGTCGTTGTCGGTGACCTGGAGCTGGTGATAGGCCATGCCGGACAGATCGGCGTCGTAGTTCGCCACGGCCGGTTTGGTACCGGTGATCGTGACCTGGGCTCCGGCGTCGCGAAACAACGACGCCGTTGCAAAGCCGATCCCGCTGGTGCCGCCGGTGATCAACACCGTGGTTCCGGTGAAGTCGAAGCTGACCCGCGCCGTCATGAGTTTCTCGATATCTGCTCGGTGAGCCAGGCTCGTTCCCAGAAGTTGGTGGTGTCGGCCAACAGCTTCCCGTGGGCTTGCCTCAGCACCTCGCGCGCCCCCGGATGATCGGCGGAAACCAGTTCGGCCAGGTGAATGGCGTGCAGGGGACGGTCTGCGTCTAGGTGTTCACGCGCCCGCTGCACAAGTGCATCGGCGCCGGCCAACTCGACCACGTCGGTACTCACGGCGTCGAAACCGACGGGATACAGCTCGGTGGTGGAGCGGTGGTGGAACCAGCCCGAGTAGTTCTCCCAGACGGCCCGCACGTCCCACGCGACCTTTCCGTAGCCTTGGCCCACGTCGTATTCGGGCGGCAACGTGATGTCGCGCATCAGCGTCTGAACATCGTTGCCGGCGTTCATGCCTGCCACCGTCTGGTCATGGATGTACTGGATGGCGTCGCGCAGCCGGGTCAGCTCGGCATCGATTCGCTCGGCGCCGGCGATCGGCCCGAAGTGTCCGGTCACCAGGAGTTCGGGCTGTAGCTCGCGAACCCGCTCGACCGACGCGATCGCGGTCAGCGCGTCGCGGTAGCGGTCGCCGCGCATGGTGACCAGATTGGGAATGTGGCCGAAGACTGGGCCGAAGGTATTGCCGCACAGGCAGATTCGCTCGTCGGGAAGCCACAGCACCAGCGAGTCGTTGGTTTCCCCACCGGGCACCGCGATCAGCTCCATGCGCCGGCCACCGACCTGAAGTGTCAGGGTGTCCTCGAAGTCGAGATCGACGGCGGGAACGCTCTGGCCCGCCAAATGCTTGGTGCCGAGCCGGCGTTGGATGGCCCGGATGCCGGTCGCCAACGTGTCCTTGAAGGCGAACGCGCTGCGGGCCGCGCGGTACGGGATGAGGCGTTCGTTGTCGTCTCGCCACCGCGTCCAGTTCGCTTGTGCGACAACCGTCGTCTCCGGGTCCCGCACGCTGTCCAGACCGCCGACGTGATCGACGTGGCCCTGGGTGAAGATGATGTAGCGCACCGGCGACGAGTCGACGGCGTCGAAGTTGGCGCGGTGCACCGGCCCCTCGAAGCCCATCCCGGTGTTGATGATCACCCGGCCCTCATCGGTGGTCAGCAGGTAGGAATTCGACAGGCCCGGCGAGCACCACAGGCCTGGGGCGATCTGCTCGGCCTCGTCGGCGGAAGCGGGGCACAAGGCGTCCGCGCCCGGCCGGCTGCGATAAATCGGCTCGAACTGTTGCGCGTCGCTGCTCATTGCTGACGTCTCTTTCATCGGGCGGCTACGTCTCAGGCCGGACGTCGAACCTGTCGAAATAGAAGTCGAAGCGCGAGCGCAGTTCGTCGGGTGAGATGCCGAAGTGCCGTTGCAGATCGTAGCGGACATGGCCGTGCTTGCCGCGTGGATTACCGTCCAGGTACTGCTGGAAACCGCGGCGCACCTTCGGTGTCAATTCGACTCCCCCACGCCGGTAAAGCTCGTCAAGCAGCGGCAATTCGTTGCCGTTCAGGTGGTGGAAGCTGATGTCGATGCTGCGCCGCGTCGGCACCAGGTCGCGGTCGCGCACGCACGCGCTGAGCAGTCGGTGTACCCGGTCGCTCCAGTAGTTCAGCAGCCAATCCGGTTCGATGCTGGTGCGGCGCAGTCGATCCGAGTAGGCCATCATCGTGATCGCCGACTGGATCACCGCGACCGGATCTCGATGCGTGAAGGCCACAGTCGCATCCGGGAAGGTCGCGATCAGCGGTCCGAGTTGCTCGCAATGCTGCGGACTTTTGAGAACCCAGGTTCGCGGGCCGCGCAGAAATGTCAGCGCCTGCAAGACCTTCTTCAGGTAGTCGTAGTGCCGGTGCTGATCGAGACCCAGGTAGTAGTCACGCCAATCCGGCACGCGCGCATGCCATTCCAGAACATAGCCGGCAAGATCCAGGTCGAGCAGTTCGACTTCCTCCTCGATCGCCTCCGGAAACCGGTCGTGCATGGCAGCCACCACCGGGGCGCTGACCATCAGCGCGTCGTGTTCGGACTTCGCCCGTCCGTAGCGGGGATCGACCCCGAAGATGTCGGGGCCCTGGCCGACTACGGGGATGGGCTCCTGACTCTCCCAGTACGGCAGCGCGCGTCGGCGTGGATCGGCGGCGATCAGGTTCACCAAATGCGTGGTCCCCGATCGCGGCATCCCAACAACGATGAACGGCTTCTCGATCCGGATCGACTCGATCTCGGGATACCGCTTGAGGAGCTCGGTCAGCGACAGCCGATTGCGCAGCAGGCGAACCACGCGTTGCCGAAGCGTCGATCGGGTGAGCTGGGTCAGGCCGTCATCGCCTTCGATCGCGGTGACGTGTGCGCCCAACCGGTCATTGAAGCCGTCGGTGTCGTCCAGGTCGTCGCCAACTGAGGCCTGGTCGATGGCCTCGGCAAGCATCTGGTCGATGTCGAATTCGACGGGTCTGGACTCAGTGAACTCCAGAATCTGACGCTGAACGTCGGTCAGCTTCGGCGACGTCAGATCGTCGAAGTCAATGTCGATTGCGCCGCCACCCACAGAGGCCGCCTCCTCGACTAAGTGCCCAATGCAGAGTAGCGCCCATCAGCGCAGCGTTTAGCCCCATTTTCCGGGGGTACGCACAGGGGAAGCGGATAGCCGGCCAGCACCCGGATTCGTCACACCCCGAGTCTGGAGGCGCACAGTGCCCGAAATGATTATTCAATCGCCCGACGACGTCATCGGGTTCCTCAAAGCACAGCACAACCTCATCGAGGACATGTTCGACCAAGTGCTGCACGCGTCGGACCCGCAAGCCCGGGAGAAACCGTTCGTGCAGTTGCGGCAATTGCTGGCCGTGCACGAGACAGCCGAGGAAATGGTTGTCCATCCTCGGGTGCGCCGCGAGGTGGATGCCATCGACTCGATCGTCGATGCTCGGCTCGAAGAGGAGCATGACGCGAAGGAGTTGTTGTCGAGTATCGAGAAGATCGATATCACCTCACAGCAGTTCATCGATGAGCTCACCAAACTGCGGGATGCGGTGATGGACCACGCGTTGCATGAGGAGAGCTTCGAATTCCCTAAACTGCAGCGCGAACTCGACGCCGAGGAGCTCAAGCGGCTGGGAACAGCGGTGCGGGCCGCGGAGGCCATCGCACCAACCCGTCCGCATGCCGGCGTGGAATCCGCGAAGTTGAATTTCGCCGTCGGGCCGTTCGCGTCGATGATTGACCGCGCCCGTGACCTGATTGAACACGGACTCAGCTAACCGGGTCAGACCGCCAGTTACCCAGTCAGCGTGGTGACCCGCCGAATCACCTCGTCGCGACCAAGGGTGCGGGCAATCTGGAACAGATCGGGACTCTTGGTCGATCCGGTCAGGCCCACCCTGATCAACTGCGAAGCCTCGCGAATCGAACCGGGATACTTACCCGGACTCTGCTTGTACTCCTTGGCATTACGCGCAAAGCCGAACTTGTCGGCAAGGTCGCGCACTTGTTGGAACCACTGCGCTGAATCGTCGAGATCTTGATACGTCGCGATGAAATCCCCCGCGAAAGATCGCACCAGGTCGGCCGGCAGCCCACCCAGCTGGGCATCGTCGGCGCCCACGGGCGTGAACAAGTCGGCGAAGAAGAAGCCGTAGGCCGTGCGGAAATCCGACCATTTGCGGAGGTCTTTGCGCGGATTGCTGACGCCGTCGCGTTCGACGGCCAGAGCGGCCAGGGTCAGGTCCGGATGAGATTCGATGACGCGATGCAACTCCGGATCGAACTCGGATGCCCAGGCCGTCACGGCGGCATAGATCTGCGGCCCACTCAATGTCGCGATGTAATCAGCGCTGATGTCTTCCAGTTTCACCAGGTCTACCAACGGGCCAGCGCCCCCGCACTCGGCCAGTGAGATCGGTGCGGCGAGAGCTTCCGGCAGCGGAATCTCCGCGAGTCGTCCATTGGCCAGACCACGCAGGTAATACAGCACCGAATCGGCGGGATAACCCGATCGGATGTAGAAATCGACGTCGGCTTCGGGGTCTTTGCGTTTGGACAGTTTGCGTTTGCCGCCAGGGATTTGCTTCATCAGCAGAGCGATGTGCGCGTAGGTGGGTGGCTCGAACTCCAGCGCCTCGAAAAGCTGCAAATGCAGCGACACCGATGAGAGCCACTCCTCGCCGCGGATCACCAGGTTGGCCCGCATCAGGTGATCGTCGACGGCATGGGCGAAGTGGTAGGTCGGCAGCTGCTCCCCGGCCGACGATTTCAGAATGACCACGTCGTTGTAGTTGGCCTCCATCGACACCTCGCCACGGATCGCGTCGGTGAACGTGGTCCTGCCGCCGGTGCGGCCCGGTGATCGGAAGCGCACCACATACGGCGTGCCTATTTCCAGCTGCTCCCGCACCGCGGCGATGTCCGCGTCGCGCCAGATCGCCCACTCACCGTAGTAGCCGGTCGGACGCTTGAGCTGTTGCTGGCGGGTGCGGATATCGGCCAGCTCCTCGGAGGTGGCAAAGCAGAGGTAGGCCTTACCGGCGCGCAGCATCTCACGCGCGAAGGTCAGGTAGATCGTCGCCCGCAGCGACTGGCGGTACGGCCCGTAGTCGCCGGTGCCGTCGCCCTCGTCGGGAATGACCCCAAAGTAGGCAAATGCGCGTTCGAACTGTGCGTAGGCGCCCGCCACCTCGCGTGATTGATCGGTGTCCTCGACGCGCACGAAGTAGCGGCCACCGCTCTGCTGCGCGACGGCGAGGTCGATCATCGCGGCATAGATGCCGCCGAGGTGAATGAAGCCGGTCGGCGACGGCGCGAGCCGGGTGACCTCAGCGCCGGCCGGCAGGTCGCGGGGTGGATAGCGCCGTTCCCATTCACCCGGCTCGGGCAGATCGGTGGGAAAGAGGCTGTCTACCTCGTGCGGCTCGAGCATTCCGGTGCGGGCTCCTATCGGGACGGCTTGCCTGGTCGATGTTAGTCACGCTGGTGACCCAGCAGAGCGTCCGTAGGCTGGGAGAGGTGAGCGTTGCACCCGATATCACCGTCGCACTGCAAACCCGCTTCGTCCGCGACCTGCCGGAGATGGGTGTCCGCTGGCAAGCCGAGCCGTTTCCCGAACTGCAGCTGCTGGCACTCAACCAGCAACTGGCGGGCGAACTTGGCCTCGACGCCGATTGGCTGGGCGGCCCGGACGGGTTGCGGTTCTTGGTGGGCGCTCTGCTTCCCAGCGGCGCTGAGCCGGTGGCTCAGGCCTACGCGGGTCACCAGTTCGGCGGTTACGTCCCGAGGCTGGGTGACGGCCGCGCGATGCTGCTGGGCGAGCTCGCCGACGCCGACGGGCTGCTGCGCGATATCCACCTGAAAGGTTCGGGGCGAACGCCATTCGCCCGCGGGGGTGACGGCCTCGCGGCAGTAGGACCGATGCTGCGCGAATACATCGTCAGCGAGGCAATGCACGCGCTGGCTGTCCCGACGACGCGATCGCTCGCCGTGGTGGCGACCGGGCGTCCGGTGCAGCGCGAGACGCTGCTGCCCGGGGCCGTGCTCACCCGCGTCGCCGCCAGCCACCTGCGGGTGGGCAGCTTCCAATACGCCGCCGCGACCGGGGATCTCGACCTGCTGCGACGCCTGGCCGACCATGCGATCGCACGCCACTACCCCGGTGCCGCAATGACCGAAAACCCCTACCTGGCGCTATTTGAAGCGGTGGCCGCTGTGCAGGCAGCGCTGATCGCCCAATGGATGCTGATCGGCTTCGTGCACGGCGTGATGAACACCGACAACATGACGATTTCCGGCGAGACGATCGACTACGGTCCCTGCGCCTTCATGGAGGCCTACAACCCCGACACCGTGTTCAGTTCGATCGATCAGTGGGGCCGCTACGCCTACGACAACCAGCCCGCCGTCGCAGGGTGGAACCTCGCCCGATTCGCCGAGTCGCTTCTTCCGCTGCTGGCCGACACCGTCGACGAAGGAATTGCACTCGCGGAGAACGCGTTCGGTATCTTCCGCGCCGAATACGACGCGACCTGGACGACCGGGATGCGGGCCAAGCTCGGCCTGGCCACCGACATCGATGCCGAGACGGTCACGTCGTTGGTCGACGAGGTGCTCGCGCTGCTCACGGAGAGCCGCGTCGACTACACGTCGTTCTTCCGCGGGCTGAGCCAGGCAGCGCGCGGACATGCCGAGCCGACCCGAGGGCTGTTCGTCAACCTCGCCGGCGTCGACGATTGGATCTCGCGCTGGCAAGCGCTGGTTCCCGATGCCGCGCTGATGGACCGCAGCAACCCCATCTACATTCCGCGTAACCATCTCGTTGAAGAGGCGCTGACCGCAGCCACCGCAGGCGATCTCAAACCGCTGCAGCAGTTGCTCACTGCCGTCAGCGCCCCCTTCGACGAGCGAGCCGGCTTCGACCGCTACGCGGCCCCTGCGCCGGAAGATTTCGGCGATTACCGGACGTTCTGCGGCACCTGATTCGGTTTCGGCGCGTTGCCCAGCTTGTTGGCATCGCGAACTCCCTTGTCCAGCAACGCCGCCGGTGCAAACTTCTTCAGCAGCGCCAGCCGCCGTGCCAGCGCTCCGGCCGGGTAGCGAAGCTTCGGCGCCCGGCTGGTCGCTGCCTTCAGCACCACCTGCGCGACCACCGCGGGGTCGTCCCCGGCACGTACCGACTCGGCGAGGACGCGTTTCACATGATCGCGAATGGGCGCGTAGCTCTCGATCGGCGAGTCGGCGTCGGTCGCGTTGGTTTCGAATGAGGTTTTGGTGTAGCCGGGTTCAACGACCGACACCCGCACACCGAACTCGCGGGTTTCATGGTCCAGGGATTCCGAGTAGCCCTCGACGGCGTGCTTGGAGGCGGCGTAAAAGGCGCCATACGGCGCCGGCAGGAATCCCAACACCGAGCCGATGTTGATGATCCGACCGCTGTTCTGCGCCCGCAGATAGGGCAGCACCTCACGAGTCAGCCGTGCCAACCCGAAGAAGTTGGTCTCGAAGAGTTCCTGGGCCTGGCCGATCGAACTCTCCTCGACCGCGCCGAGAACCCCGAATCCGGCATTGTTGACCAGGACGTCAATGCGACCCGCCCGCTGGACGACCGTCGACACGGCCGCGGTCACCGACGCGGGGTCGGTGACGTCGAGCGGCACCAACTCCACTCCGGGGATCGGCTCGGTGCGTTGCGGGTTGCGGCTGGTGCCGAAGACCTCGAAGCCCTTCGCCGCGAAGGCGCTGGCGACGGCCTGACCGATTCCTGACGAGGCCCCGGTGATCAGCACCACGGGCGATCGCTGTGTCATATCCACTCCTAGTAAACCGATTGGTGTACTTCTACCGACGCCACCGTACACGGCTTGACTCTTCATGTAAACCGTTCGGTATACTCGTGACATGAATGAGCACCGGGCGGCAAGCAGGGGTGGTCGCGGCGCGCGCCAGCGCATCCTGGATGCGGCCGCCGAGTTGTTCTACCGTGAAGGCATCAACGCCACCGGAGTCGAACGACTCGCCGCCGAATCATCGGTCTCCAAACGTACCCTCTACCAACACTTCCCGAGTAAAACCGCCGTCGTGGAGGAATACCTGCGCGGCATCAACCGACGCGTCACCGACACATTGCTCCACCAGGACGAGCGGACTCCCCGCCAGCACCTGCTGGCGGTTTTCGACGCCCCTGCCGTGCCAGGCACAACGTTCAGGGGATGCCCCTTCCACAACGCGGCCGTCGAGGCGGCGGGAACCATGCCGGGGGTTCAGGACATCGTCCACACGTCGAAGCGCGGTTTCGCCGACCTGCTCACCGAACTGGCCGAACAGGCAGGCGCCGCGGACCCACGACAACTCGGCAACCAGCTAGCCGTGCTGTATGAAGGCGCCGCCGCCCTGTCGACCTCGCTCGACGACCCGTCCCCGTGGGCGCACGCCCGGACGGCGGCCGAGGCGTTGATCGACCGGGCCGTCAGCCGGTGACGGTCAGCGCGCTCCCCGCACCAAGCGGCCGGGACGCGCGCCGGTGTCGACGCCGTCGCGGCGGGTCACCGCGCCGTTGACGATCGTGGCGTTGTAGCCGGAAGCACCTTGGATGAGCCTTTTCCCACCGGCCGGCAGGTCGTAGGCCATCTGGGGCCGATGCAAGGTGATCGCATCCATGTCGATCACGTTGACGTCGGCCCTTTTTCCGATCTCGACGACACCGCGATCGGACAGGCCGAACAGTTGCGCGGTGTCGTATGACTGCTTGCGCACGACGTACTCCAGCGGCAGCGTCTCACCACGGCGACGATCGCGTGCCCAGTGGGTGAGTAGGAACGTGGGAAACGATGCGTCGCAGATCATGCCGCAATGCGCGCCGCCGTCGGATAGCCCCACCACGCCGGCGGGATGGGTGAGCATTTCGCGGATCGCGTCATGGTTGCCGTAGGCGTAGTTGTAGAACGGCAGCATCAGCATCGACGTGGCGTCGTGCTCGAGCATCAGGTCGTAGAGCGTGGACAACGGATCTTCGCCGCGTTCGGCGGCGATCTTCTCCACAGTGCGGTCGTCGGTCGGCTCGTAGTCGGGTGGATCGCCCATCGCGTAGGTGCGGCCGAGCGCATATTGGGCGAGCGCAAACATGTTGTCGAACAACAGAGTTGGATCCGGCGGCAGATCGTCTTCGGAGAGGATCGCCGCCTTGACGGCGGGGTCGGCCAGACGCTGCGCGAGCTCCTCGCGGGTGCATTCGGCCTTCAGTCGAAGGAAGGTCGGGCGGTGGGTGAACGCGTGATGCCCGTCGAAGCCGAACAGCATGCCGAATGGTCGCGCGGCGATCTGGGGATACAACCGGCTGCCCTCCGCATGCGCGGCCGCCGAGATATCAAGTTGCTCGCGCCACAGGTCGGGAGCGGCGTCAACCTGGATCATGCCGAAGGAGATCGGCTGGTCGATCTCGGCGCCCAGCCGCCGCATCCAGTCCAGTTCCTTCTTCGGGGCGATGATGTCCTCGCCCGCCACGCCCTGCGGAGCCAACTCGAAAACCGCTTGGCCGCCGGCCGCCATGGCCCGGCCGAGGCCGAACAGTTCGTCTTCGGCGGCGTAGGTTCCTGGCACCGGCTCGCCGTCAATGGCGCGGTGACCGATGGTGCGCGAGGTCGAGAAGCCCAAAGCGCCGGCTTCGACAGCCTCCTGTACCAGGCGAGCCATTGCCGCGATGTCGTCCGGGGAGGCGGGCTCGTTGCGGGCGCCGCGGTCACCCATCGCGTAGGCGCGGATCGCACCGTGAGCCACCTGGCTGCCGACGTCGACCGCGTATTGCTGCTTGCCGATGACGTCGAGGTACTCGGGGTAGCTTTCCCAGCCCCAGGAGATGCCCTCGGTGAGGGCGGCGCCGGGAATGTCCTCGACGCCCTCCATCAGGCCGATCAGCCAGTCTTCGCGCCCGGGCCGCACCGGCGCGAAGCCGACACCGCAGTTGCCGGTGACGACGGTGGTCACGCCGTGCCCGCTGGATGGCTCGAGCAGGCCGTCCCAG
This sequence comes from uncultured Actinomycetota bacterium, assembly GCA_963760095.1. GTDB lineage: Bacteria > Actinomycetota > Actinomycetes > Mycobacteriales > Mycobacteriaceae > Mycobacterium. The sequence continues at coordinate 24,401 of CAVXBT010000004.1, forward strand.
GTGACTTGGCCGTCGTAGTGGGTGTGGATGTCAACGAATCCCGGCGCGACAATCTTTCCGGTTGCGTCGATGGTCTCGGCGGCGTCGCCTTCCAGCGGTACGCTGCCCGGCCCACGGCGCCGAATCTCGACGATCTTGCCGTCTTTGACGGCGATGTCGGCGTCGAATCGGTCCGCGCCGGTTCCATCCACAACGGTGCCGCCGGTGATTTTGAGGTCGAACACGATTACTCCCTTACCTGCGCTCCGGGTTGGCTACAGTGACACTCCAATAAGGGAATGTAACACCGTTACAGAAGTTACGGGAGCGCTTCCATGACGACTCACCACGCGCCTGACATCCGGCGCGAAGACGCGATCGGCACGCCGCCGCAACGGCCGACCCTGGTGCCCGCGCAGCGGTATTACTCCGCGGCGTTTGCTCAGCTCGAAGTGGAGCGGATGTGGCCGAAGGTCTGGCAATTCGCATGCACCGTCGACCACGTCGCCGAACCTGGCGACTACTTCGAATACCGTTGCGGGCCTTACTCGGTAATCATTGTGCGCGGTGACGACGGCATGCTGCGCGCGTTCCAGAACGTGTGCCGTCACCGCGGCAACTCGCTGTGCGCCGGGTCGGGTTCGGAGTTGCGTGAGCTGCGCTGCGGCTATCACGGCTGGACCTGGGATCTTGCCGGCGTACTCAAGCGAGTCCCGAACCGCAAGGGATTCGGAACGCTGCCAATGGCCGAGCTCCCATTGTTCGCGGTCCGCGTCGACACCTGGGAGAGACTGGTCTTCGTCAACCTCGATCTCGACGCGGCGCCGCTGGTCGAGTACCTGGAGGCGGTGCCAGATGACATCGCCTGGCTGGGAATCGGCGACTTTCGTTGTTACGCAACCATGACCGTCGATGTCGACGCGAATTGGAAAACGATCGCCGACGGGTTCAGCGAGACCTACCATATCCAGACGTTGCACCCCGAGCTGCACAGGTGCATGGACGACGTCTATGCACCGCAGGTGATTTGGGGGCACACCGGCAAGTCCGAGCAGTTATACGGTGTACCGAGCCCGCATCTCAAGCAGGTGCCCTCAGACGCCGACGTGTGGGACGCCTATGTCTGCACCCAGGGGGCCCTGATGGGCGTTGCCGAGGGCACGCCGTTCCCGGGCGGCCACCCGCTCATTGACGTAATCGCCGATCAAATCAGAGCTTTCGCCGCCGGGCGTGGTGTCGATGTGAACTGGGCCATTACCGACCAGGTGATGCGACTGCACCAGTACAACATCTTCCCCAATCTGACATTGTTGGCCAACGCCGATCACCTGACCGTCATGACCTCGCGCCCGGGACCCGATCCCGACCACGGCGAACTGGTGATGACGTTGTGGACGCGTATGCCCCCCGGTGCGCCACGATGCGAGCCCACCGATGTTCGGATGACCGCGGACGAGGCCGAGCCGGGTCTGGTTCTGACCCAAGATATTTCGGTCTTGGCCGGACTCCAGCGGGGCTTGCACCAGCCCGGGTTCACGCACCTGACGTTGTCGGGAGAGGAACGGCGAGTGATCAATCTGCACCGCAACCTCGACCGTTATCTGGAGCTGCCCGAGTCCGAGCGGATCTGCGAATGAGTCCCGGAGCCCAAGAAACCGTCAGCGCGCAGGCGATCCTGAACACCGCCGCCGGCCTGATTGAACGCCACGGGGTGGACGCATTCACCATGCGGGGCCTGGCCGAAGAACTCGGCGTTGCGGCCACCTCCATCTACTGGCATGTCGGAGGCAGAGACAAACTCTTTGACAGCCTGGTCGACCGTTTGCTCAGCGAGATGGCACATCTGCCCATCGACGGTGAGACCCCGGTGGAACGCATTGCCTCTCTTGCCCGCTCGCAACGCAGGGTATTGATTGATCGACAACACCTGCTGGCCATCGCGCATGACCGCGATCGAACGCCGACACTGTTTCTGCCTATTCAGCAGATGCTGGCCGCCTTGCTGGCCGAGTTGGGCGTGACCGGGACCGCGGCTGCAGTTGTCCTGCGAGCGGTGCAGGTTCACGTCATATCGTCTGCGGTGATGCAGTTCTCGGCGGTTCGTGGGGCCAAACACGAAGAGGAGGATCCCTCGCTGTGGGACGAAGAGTGGCCCGATCAGGCGCTGGTGCAGGCACTGCAGTCCCCCACTGACTACGACGCCGTGTTCGAATACGGCCTCAGCTCGCTGCTGGCGACGTTGCCGCCGGTCCGCACCGGTGACTGACTCACTCATCGGGCGGCTCAAACGACACGATCAGGCGCCCGACGTCGCGCCGCCGCGACTCGGCCGGTCACACCACCGCTTGCCAACTAACGGTGACCAACACACATCGGCCCGGATTAAATGGACGTGGCACTGCGCTATTGCGCACGACATGCACAGCATTTCGCAAAGGAGCAGGTCCGATGACAACAACTCTTGAGGGCTCGACCGCATTGGTAACCGGGGCCACTGCCGGGATTGGTCGCGCCGTTGCACTGCATCTCGGCCGACTCGGTGCCGAGGTGATAGTCCACGGGCGCAGCGCAGAACGCGGCGCCGAAGTGGTACAGGAGGTCCAAAATGCCGGAGGCAAAGCGCGTTTCATCGCCGCCGACCTTGCCGACGCCGATGACGTGCGCCGGCTGGCCGCCGAGGCGGGACCGGTCGACATCTTGATCAACAACGCCGGCGTCTACAAGTTCGGCACGACCGCCGACACCGACGACGCGCTCTTCGACGAGCACGTCAACATCAACCTGCGCGCCCCGTACATCCTGGTCCAGCATTTGGTGCCGGATATGGCCGAACGAGGCGAAGGCGTAGTGGTGAATCTCAGCACCGTGGCTGCCAGCATTCCGGCACAGATGGGTGGCATATACGGCGCCACCAAGGCCGGCGTGGAACTGCTCACCCGTGTCTGGGCCGACGAGTTCGGCCGCTCCGGAGTCCGGGTGAACGCCGTGCAGGCCGGGCCCACCGAAACCCCCGGAACCGCTGCGACACCTGGTCTCACCGATGGTCTGGGTGCCCTCACCACACTCGGCCGGGCTGCAAAGGCCGACGAAATCGCCAACGCCATAACCTTCTTGGCTTCCCCGGCCGCCAGCTATATCAACGGCGCAATCCTTCAGGCCACCGGCGGACAGCCGGCAATCGCTCCCTAACGCGAGACAACAGGCAGAAGCACCGTCATGCCGACCCATGGGGCAGCAGGAAGTCGGCCACAACCCCGGCCATGTCGTCGATCGCGGCCCGCGGAATCACCTCGAAGCCGTGGGTGCTGAGCGTCGGCAGGCAGAGCAGCCCCGCGCGCGGGCTCAGCCCGCTGGCCTTGGAGTGCGAGGCGTCGGACATGAAGGCCCCCAGCGTCGCCGGCTGGGGCGCCAGCCCGCGGGCGTCGGCGATCCGCATCAGCCGGTCGGCGACGTCTTTGTCGTAGACACAGAGCGCGTCGCTGTAGCCGATGATCGGACCGCCGGTAACAGTGGTCGCGTATTCCCGCTCGGTAGGCCCGACGTCCAAAGCAATGGTGAGGGTGCCGGGCAGCGTGGCGCTGGCATAGGACCCACCCACCCCGCCGATCTCCTCGTTGGTGGTGAAGACGAGATACACATCCTCGCCCGGTCGTTGTCCTCGTTCATGCAATAGCCGAGCGGCGCGCAGCAGCGCGGTCACCGCGGCGCGGTCGTCAAGAAAGTAGGCGCCGACATACCCGCCGAACTCGACGAGGTCTCGCTTGCTGCGGTCCACGCACACCCGCGTCCCAGCGTGCACCCCGGCGGCAGCGAGGTCTTCGGGAGTGCGCCCGGTGAAGACGTAGACGTGTTGCCAGTCCATCGCCCGGTCACCCTGATCAGGTTTGGTCTCCCAGATCCGCCGGCTCTCCTGGGTGGTGTGCTCGGAGCCCAGTGTGAGCACCGCGGTCAGCGTCTGGTGGTCCCCGAGCAGTGCGACCGGCCCAAGCCCGAAATTGCCGGGGTACATCACGCCAAGCTGCGTCATATGCAGCGTGCCGTCGGGCTCGACCCGCTTGACCAGCATGGACAGTTCGTCCATGTGCGCCATAACCCGCGTCGCGGTCCCGCCGGCGATCGAGCTCGACCGGTGCCGGTGGTCGCGCGACTCAGCTGAGCCGTCGTCGGCGCCGACGTAGCCGATCAGGTTGCCGGCGTCGTCGATCCACATGTCGTCGACCAGGGGTTGCAGCTCGCGGGCACACACCGTGCGCACGGCTTCTTCCTGGCCGCACGGCCCATACGTCCACAGCAGTTCTTGCAACAGGCTTTCGGTCGAATCAAGGTCGCGTTGCCCCATGTGGTCGCCTCCCAATCTCTGGCAACCGTAGCGATCGGCCGCTCCGCCGGGACAGGTGGTTTGCGGGCTTGCCAGAAGTGGTAGCCGCGGGATTGACGTTGCGCGATGCTGAACGCGAGGTCTGCAACGGACGGGACGGCGGAAGGACTGCAGTGAACGAAGACCAACGCAACGAGATGGCATCGCAGCGCGGATTCATCGCCGCGCTGGATCAAAGTGGTGGCAGCACTCCCAAAGCGCTGAAGCTCTATGGGATTTCAGACGATGCATACACAAACGACGAGCAGATGTTCGACCTCATCCATCAGATGCGAGAGCGCCTGATGACCAGTCCGAGCTTCACCGGCGACAAGGTGCTGGCGACGATCCTCTTCGAGCAGACAATGGACCGCACCATCAACGGCGAGAGCACCGCGGCATTTCTGTGGAAGCAGAAACACGTCGTGCCGTTCGTGAAGGTCGACCAGGGGCTCAGCGATACCGAGAACGGTGTTCAGCTGATGAAGCCGATGACGAAACTCGACCCTCTGCTGCAGCGCGCCATCGAGCACGGCATCTTCGGGACCAAGATGCGCTCGTTCATCGCAGAGCCGAACCAGGACGGGATCAAGGCGATCGTCGACCAGCAGTTCGACTACGCGGACACCATCGCGCAGCGCGGGCTCATGCCGATCATCGAACCCGAGGTCAGCATCAAAAGCCCCGACAAGCCCACCGCAGACGGTCTGCTGCTGGCGGCGCTACACGCGAAGCTCGATGAGCTTCCGGACGACCGGCAGGTCATGCTCAAGCTGACGTTGCCCGACGAGGACAACCTCTATGCGTCGCTGATCGACCATCCCCGGGTGCTGCGGGTGGTCGCGCTGTCCGGCGGCTACAGCCTCAACGAAAGCTGCGCGATCCTGGCCCGCAACCACGGCTTGATCGCAAGCTTCTCGCGGGCGCTCACCGAAGGTCTGACCGCCGAGCAGACCGAGGCCGAATTCGACCAGAAGCTGGCGTCGAACATCGACGAGATCTATGCGGCGTCGGTGACCTGACTCAGCGGAGTGCTTCGATGCGTCCGGCGAGCATCGCGGCCCACCCTGCGATGTACTCCTCGTCGTCCAATTCAGTCGCTGCCGATCGGAATAGGGCGTTGGTCACCCGCTTGCCAAGCATCGCGTCCACTCCAATGACTGCGATGGTCTGGGCATCCTGGTTGCCGACTTCCGGGGTCCAGCCTTTGATCCAGTCAGCGACTTCAGCGTAGAGGCCCGCGACGAGCGCGTCGTAGGCGTTGTTGAGGTGTTGCGATTGGTCCGGCGGTGTGCGGGCGGCGATCTGAAGCAACTGTGTCTCTTCGTCGAGCACCGTCAGGGTGTAGCGGCCGAGCATGGTCAGTTCTAGTCGCTTGAAAAGTCTTTCCGCCTCTTGGAGATTTCGATGTGATAGCCGTGCAGAACTGTCACGATCATCGAGATTGAGACAACGCCTTCGGCGATGAAAAATGCCGCGAAGTCGATGAGCGAGCCGATCGGCGGGTCTCCCGGTACGGCGTTACGCAAGGGGATGAGCGCAAAGAGCAGCGTGCCCAGGAAACCGAGAGCAGACCAGAACAAGCCAAGCTTGCCGCTGGCGACGTACCACGCCGCGATGAGCGCAGCGATGGTGAGGCACCACATGAACACCATGATGAACACGGCAAACATGATTGTGCTCGTCGAACGTTCCACGGTTGCGGTTGCGGCAAAAAAGGATTGGGGTGTGGAAATGGTGTTGGCTTCTCCGCCACCGTGGTGCTCTTCGATGGAGTTTTCCTGTTTCGGCGCCATCTTGAAGAAGGCGTCGATGTTGTTGAATACGACTCGGATCGGGACCGCGCGCTGGCTTGTGCCGTTGCCGACCAGCACGTGAAAATGGAAATTCGCCGTGTAACTGTCGAGGGGGTAGTCGGTGATGACCCCGTCACGAAGTGCGAATTGGACCGAGACGAATTCTGGGCGTTCATTCGCCTTGGAGACCACGGTGGGGTTGGTGACAGCGTTGCTGACCAGGATCGCATCCTCTTTCAGATTATGAGTGCGCTCGTCCACCAACGAACCTGCGCCCCTGAGCTCCAATTGAGCGCTTATCCGTGCTGTGGACGGGTCGATTGTCTGGATGAGGACGGTGACGGTCGCATGGTCCGGGTTGACGGTGTCGCCGAGGACCGTCGCGTGGCGACCTTTGTGGTGCTCCAACCAGTACAGGGAGATGCTCAGGACCGTGAGCGTAATGACAAGGAGCGCAAGAGAGCTGAGCTTGGCGAGGCTGGGCAGGCGCGGTGAGCCGGTTGGCGTCGACCTACTCGGTGCCGACGTCGGCCTACTCAGTGTTGACGTTGACATACGGAGCCTTCCCTGAAGTATTTCGTCTGCGATCGCGCTGACAGTGCCCGGGCGCTACCAGAAGCAGCCTCTCGGTCCGCATCATGCCCTGGTTGAAGCCAAGAGCCCTCTGAGGACGCGCCGCGCGGTCCATAACGGTTTCGTGTCGCTCGACCGCCCGGCCGCGTGCGTCGACGCCGTGACGGGCTTTCAATAAACTATTGGGCGACGTTGGAAATGCGCCACCAGCCCGTTGCTCCCACCCGCACCCTGCGCCTCGCGTCGGGCGACAGGATCGACGCCCACCGGCACGATGACCACCAGATCGTCTACGCTGGCCGCGGAGTTTTGGCCGTCACGCCGGACAGAGGGTCCTGGGTTGCCCCGGCCACGCGGGCGATCTGGATCCCCGCCGCCACTTTCCACGCACACCGGGCTTACGGCGAACTCAAACTGCACACCGTGGGATTGCCCGCGGCCGATAATCCGCTGCGACTCGACTCGCCAACCGTTCTGGCGGTCGGACCATTGCTCCGCGAGTTGATCATCGCGCGTACACGGGCGACGACGCGGACACTCCCGAAAGAGTCCGGCTACGCGCGGTGCTGCTCGACCAGCTGCGTGCCTCTCCGCAGCAGCCGCTGCACGTGCCCACCCGGGCCGCTCCTGTGCTCGTCGCCGTCTGCGACATCCTGCACGCCGATCCCGGCGACGCACGCACTCTCGCCGAACTCGGCCACGCAGTCGGTGCCGGCGAACATTCCGCCGGGCGTCAGCACTCGAAATGCCTCCGCGAACAGCTGATCTTGCAATCGATCTGTCGGCACGTGGTGCAGCATCGTGAAGCACACCACCGAGGTGAAGGAGTTGTCGGGTAGCCCGGTATCGGTGCCGTCACCGTGAATGATGCGTGCTCGATCGCCGTAGAGGCGCTGCAGCCGCTCGGCCATTGCCTCGTCAACCTCGACGGCGGTGACCGCGGCGGCCCTGTCGACCAGAGCGCGAAGCGTTGCGCCGTAGCCCGGTCCGATCTCGAGTGTCCGCTCGCCCAACTCCATATCGTTGAGAGTCCACGGCAGCATCTGGTCCCGGACCAGCTCGGCCCAACCTGCCGAGCTACACCGCCGTCGATGCAGCAGATTCATCGCCATACCTGACACCGTTCTGCCCGTCGACCTGTTTCGGACGCTACGGGGTACGGCGAGCGCGGGCTTTCAAAATATGCCGGGCTTTGTCGAAAATCAGCCACGATTCGCCGTGAGGGGTTCGTCACGTTGAGCCCGGAATACGGGGGTATCAGCCGCGGTTAAAGCCGACGTAGACAAATTTCGCTGTGCACCACCAATGTAGGCGATGCGCTGCACAAGATCCTCGCAGCGAAAGGTAGCGATCAATGAGCGCTTCCCAAAGAGTACGCGACAATCTGCTTCTCAAGGGCCTCGCAAAACCACTGGCGCTCAACGCGATTGATTGGAAAATCAAGCAACAGAATCCGTCCGCAACACGCTCGGAAGTGCAGGACGAAACCCTCGAGGTCGTCCGCTCCCTGGTCGATGACGGACTGTTCAAACTGGGAGACGTCCACTTACACCGTTTTTTCACCTGGAAGCGGCCGCTTGACCGCTCGATGCACAAGATTTCCCACCGGTACGTCGACCACTACGACGACCCAAAGCGGTGGATGTATTCAGCATGGTTCGAGCTAACGAACAAAGGCGAAAAGCTGGCCCTCGCACTAGAGGAAAAGGGCGTCGATGCGTTCCGGGACCGCGATGTCGCAGAGGTGACGCAGCTGCGCGCAGGCGTGGCCGAACCGCAACTGCAGCGATCAGTCGCCTAGCGGTCCGTTGCTTGCAGGAACTGCCCGGCGTGTAGGTCGGTGCCGAACCCAGGCGCGAATTCTCCTGCGCTGTAGACGATGTGACCCCCGACGATAGTGGCTGCGACGAGTTTGTCGTTGCGGTTCACCATCCGCTTGACGTCGGGTGCGCCTGGGTACGGCGCTTCGGCGTAAGCACTGCTCGAGCCGTCGAATCCGGCGGGGTCGATGATCGTGACGTCGGCCCGTTTGCCTTGCCGAAGGTAGCCGGCGTCAAGGCCATACCAGTCGGCGAGTTCACCGGTGAGTCGGCGCACCGCGGTTTCGACCGGCATCGATCGACGGTGGTGGACACGTTCGAGCATGCGGAGTCCGGAGTTGTAGAAGGCCATATTCCGCAAGTGTGCGCCGGAGTCGGAGAAGCCGATCTGAACATTGGGCGATCGCTGGAGGCGATCCAGGACGGCCTCACGGTCGTTGGCGACGACGGTGCGCCAGCGCAGCCGCGCGCCGTGCTCGACGGTCAGGTCGAGCAGCGCGTCGGCGGGGTCGATGCCGCGGGCGGCGGCGACGTCGGCGAAAGATCGCCCGACGACGGAAGAGTCTGGGCAGGAGACGATTTCGGCATCGGATAGGTCGCGAGTCCACACCCGTGGGCCGAACTTCTTGGTCATGTCTTTGCGGAATTGGCGCCGATAGGATTCGTCGGCGAGCAGCCGGCCGCGACTCATCTCGTCGCGGAAGTTTAGCGCGGCCGAGCCTGAGCCGAACTCTTCGAACACGACGAGATCGACACCGTCGGCATACATTTCGAACGGCACCGGCAGGTGCTGCCAGCGGAAGTCGCCGCCGAACCGGTTCGTGAGATCGGCGGCCAGCAAGGTCAGCCGTGCCGCCTTGCGGTCGGCTTTGACGTCGGCGGCCGCGATCAGCGTGGTCTTCAGCGGCTTCCAAGGCCGACGGAACCCGCGGCCGAGACTTTGACCAAGGTAGCGGGCGACCTCGGCCTGCCGCGCGAGGTTCGGGGTGCTCTGATGCACGCGTCCGCGCTTGCGCAGCAGATTGTTGAGGGCGCTGAACTCCGACCACCGGGCGTACGTCGAGGGCAGTTGCCGCGCCGGATATCGGGTGCCTTCGAGTTTGGAGAATGAACTGCGCAGCGTGGACAGTCCGAGGAAGCCGGCGTCGAGAGCGTCGGTGAGCATCTGCCGCATCCGGTCGATTTCGGCACGGGTGGGCCGGTAGTCGGCATCGACCGACTGGCCCAGTCCCAACACCGCGGCGCGGATGTCGGAGTGGCCGATGAACGCTGCCACGTTCGCGCCGAGCGGAAGCGAATTCACCGCCGTCACGTATTCGGCTGGGGTGCCCCAGGTTTTGGCCTCTTTGACCGCGTCGTGGACGATCTGCCACGGCAGCGCCTCCACCCGGGCGAACATGTCGGCGCAGTCGTCGGCGTCGCTGTACACCGTCGACAGCGAGCAGTTGCCCATGATGATCGAGGTGGTCCCGTGGCGGACCGACTCGCCGAGTCCGGGGCTGAGCAGAACTTCGGCGTCGTAGTGCGTGTGCACGTCCAGCAACCCGGGCATCACCCAACGGCCGCGGGCGTCGATGGTGCGCGCTCCGTCGGGTAGTCCGGACGCGATCGCGGCCACTTTCCCCTCGCGGATTCCGACGTCGGCGGTGATCGGCGCCGTACCGGTCCCGTCAAAAACCGTGCCGCCACGGATGACCAGCTCAAAGTCCGCCATTACACCCCACTTTTTCGATACTTGGTGGTATCCAGTCGATACTCTGCAGTATGCTCGTGCTCATGTCGCCCGTCAAGCCGCCGCGGACCCGCCCCACTCGCGTCGAGGTTCGCGACCGGATCTTGGACGCAGCTTCGAAAGTTTTCGCCGCTGAAGGGTTCGCCGGCGCGACCATCGATGCGATCGGCCAGGCCGCGGGATTCACCAAAGGTGCGGTCTACTCGAACTTCGAATCCAAAGACGAACTGTTCCTGGCTCTGCTGGACCGCGAATTCGAGCATCGTGGCGAGCAGATCGCCACGGCGTTGGAAAGCGGCGGCGACATCGCTGCGGCAGCACGCGAACTGAGCCGATCGGTCCTTGACGGGGTGCACGGCCACGCCGACTACTACGTTTTGTTCGTCGAGTACTGGCTGCGCGCAGTGCGTGATCCACAGCTGCGCGAGCGCCTGATTGAGCGCCGTCGCGCGGCCGCCGCCGACCAAGCACTCAACATCGTCGAATCGACCGCCACCGTGCCGCCCGAACGGCAAGTGGCCGACCTCGCCCAACTCGTCGTCACCATCAACTTGGGCATCGCGATGGAAGAAGTCCTGCGCCCGGGAACCATCGACCCTGAGTTGCTCGCGCAATTGATCCAGGGCCTACTCACATCGGTTGCGGCCTAGGCCGATCGAGGCATCGGGAAGAGCATTACATGGACACACACGACGAACCGAACGCGCCGGCTCCACCGGTGATCACGGCCGCCGGCCTGGGTGTGGATGGTGAGCACGGGCCCCTGTTCTCGGGTTTCGATCTGGCGCTCGCGGCGGGCTTTCACGCCATTCAGATGCCCGGTGGACCAGGACAAACCACCCTGCTGTTGACGCTGGCGGGACGCTTCAAGGCCACCCAAGGCACCCTGACCGTCCTCGGCGACACGAAGCCGCGCGCGATCCGCCGACACTGCTCGATCGCGGCTTTTCCCGACATCGACGAGCTGGAGGAATCGGTGAGCGTGCAGACCGTGCTCGCCGAACAGCGGCGGTGGCTGGCGCCGTGGTACTCGACGGTGCCGCGGGGAGCCGGCCAGTCCGAGCTGGCGACGGTGTTCGGCGAGACTCCCCCGCCATCTCCCGATACCTACATCGTCGAATTGTCAGACCTGGAACTGTTTTTGCTGCGGATCACGTTGGCGACCATGTCGAACCGTCCGATCCTGGTGGTCGGCGACCTCGAACAAGTACGCGACAACTCTCGTCGCGCGACCGCGGTGGACCGACTGGGCGCGCTCGCGACGCAGCGCACCGTCGTTGTCGGCGTGACCAATCCGCTCGGCGCGGACGCCCCGGACCACGAACTACACGATCACCGCCGCATTTTGACCGAAGGGGACTGACGATGCTGGCTGGACTTGCATTCGGCTCGGAAATCAAGCGTTTCGGCCGCAGCCGAATGACCCGGGTGGCGATCGTCGTGCTGATGCTGCTGCCGCTGGTGTATGGAGCGCTGTACCTGTGGGCGTTTTGGGATCCGTTCGGCCACGTGAACAAAATGCCGGTGGCACTGGTCAACTCCGACAAGGGCGCAGAGGTATCCGGGCAGCAGTTCAACGCCGGGGCCGAGGTAGCCAAGAGCTTGACCGCCGACGGCAGCCTGGACTGGCACGTCGTGAGCCCTGCCGATGCACACAACGGAGTCGAGCACGGCAAGTACTACTTCATGGTGGAGTTGCCACCGGACTTCAGCGCGGCGATCGCATCGCCGGTGACCGGGCAACCCAAAAAGGCCAACCTGATCGCCGTCTACAACGATGCCAACAACTACATCTCGACAAGCATCGGCCGCACCGCCATCGACCAGGTCCTCAACGCCGTCTCGTCGCGTATTTCCGGCCAAGCGGTCAACCAGATGCTGTCCGTGGTGATTTCATCCGGCTCTGGAATCAAACAGGCCGCCCACGGCGCCGGCCAACTCGCTGACGGCGCGGGTCAGTTGGCGGCCGGTCTGGACACCGCCCGGACCGGTTCGGCCACGCTCGCAACCGGCGCGCAGCAGCTCTCCGATGGGATCAACTCGGCCACCGAGCCGCTGCTTGCGGTGACCAAAGCACTGTCGCTCATCGGCGGCAACACCGACCAATTGCAACAGGGCGCCACCGCGCTGCAGCAAGCCAACGACCAGATCGGCGCCATCGCAACCGCACAGGACGCCGCCGCCACCTCGTTGTCCGCAGTGATAGACCAACTCGCCGCGAGACAGGATCCGTTGGCTAACACGCTACGTGGCGTGCAGGATCAGCTTCGAGGGCACCAATTCACGCCCCAGATCCGACAACGCCTCACCGACGCGCAAAACGCCGCGATCGCGATGACATCGGGGCTGCGCACACCGGGCAGCCCGCTGGGGTCGGCGCTCGACAACGTTGGCAGCAAGGGGCAGGACCTGACGAACAAGCTCACCCAACTGCGTGACGGCGCCAAACAAGTCGCCTCCGGTAATGCCCAGTTGGCAAGCGGGATAGCCAAACTCGACGACGGTGCACAGCAGCTCAAATCCGGCTCAGCCGAGCTTGCGACCAAACTCGCCGACGGAGCCAAGCAGATCCCCAGCTGGACGACCCAACAAAAAGATGCCATCGCCGACACGATCGGTGGGCCGGTCCAACTCGAGACCTCACACGAGAACGCCGCGCCCAACTTCGGCACCGGCATGGCTCCGTTCTTCCTCACATTGGCGCTGTTCTTCGGCGCGCTGGTGCTCTGGATGATCCTGCGCCCGTTGCAAAGCCGTGCAATCGCCGCTGAGGTCCTCCCAATCCGCGTCGCACTGGCCAGCTACCTCCCCGCGGCGGTCATCGCCATGTTCCAGGCGATCATCCTGTACGGCGTGGTGCGGTTCTTGCTCGGTATGCATGTCGTACACCCCGCCTCGATGCTGGTCTTCATGATCCTCATCGCCTGCGCATTCGTCGCGGCGACGCAGGCGATCAACGCATTGGTCGGTCCGGCGGTGGGGCGTGTGCTGATCATGGCTTTGCTCATGCTGCAGCTCGTCAGCGCCGGCGGCATGTACCCGGTGGAAACCACGTCGAAGCCGTTTCAGTTTCTGCACCGCTTCGACCCGATGACCTACGGCGTCAACGGGCTCCGGCAACTCATATTGGGCGGCATCGACACCCGGTTATGGCAGGCGATCATCGTCCTGGTCGGCATATGGGCCGTGGCACTGCTGATCTCGTCCCTGTCGGCGCGACGAAACCAACTCTGGAACCTCGAACGACTCATACCGGCGATCAAGATATGAGGTCATCGCGTCTCGGCGGGATAGGCAGCCGGGCACTTTCGTCGAGATCGACATCGAGGGCGTTGAGCATCAGTGCCAGGCCGGAGTATCGGTTGATGACCATCAGCACCTCAACGGTCGCCTCCGAGCCTAGTTCACGGTGCACGTGGTCGAACACCGCGTCGGAGATACCGGCAGTGGTCAGGAGCTCGGTTGTCAGCTCCAGCACCGCGAGTTCCGTCGCAGTGAAATAGTCCGTTCGCCAGTCCGATTCGGAAGTAATGGCGTTGATCTCGTCGCTGCTGATGCCGACCGTGCGCGCGACATCTCGGTGCTGGCCCAGCTCGTACGGGGAGTCCATCAAATGGCCCGTGCGCAGCACCACGAGTTCGCGCAACCTGATCGGCAGCACCGGGCTGGTGAGGGCGGCCTGCCCGGCCAGCATCCAGCCGGTGAACACTTTCTCGGCGTTGGCCAACGCCCGGTAGACGTTGAGATTGCCACGCGCAGAAGTCAATTCGCGGGCCCGCTCGGTCATATCTTCGGGCGCACGGTAGGCGATGCGAGTCATCGGGCTTCTCCTGTCACGGCTGAAACCGAGCCGCGGTATCGACGTCGAGGTCGACGGCATTGAGCACCAATGCCAGTCCGTAGTAACAGCTGACGAGCATCAACAGCTCGGTCAGCGCCTCGTCACCCAATACGGCACGGGCCGCCGCGAACGAGTAGTCCGTCAGGTGATGGGTGCCGCACAATTCGGTGACGAGATCAAGTACGACGCGTTCGGTACGACTGAAGCCGGCCGTGTCCACATCGCCGGTGTCAACGATCGCGTTAATGTGCTGCTCCGTCAGGCCGGCCCCGCGGGCGATCCCGATGTGCTGGCCGAGCTCGTAGCGCGCGCCCTGCAGATGAGCCACCCGCAGGATGACCACCTCGCGCATCCGCAGGCTGAAGGTAGGGCTGTCGAACAACTCATCAACCATCTGCGCCCACCCGACAAACACGTTGGGCGCGTTGGCGATTAATCGAAACACATTGAGATCGCCGCGACGTGCCATGAACTCGCGGATCGATTCGGGTTGCTGCTCGATGTCGACGAGCGGTATGCGTGACATTGGCTTCTTCCCTTGGCTATTGAGCGCTGTGAGCGAGGACAAACGTCCAGTCCAAAGTCACGAACGGCTCGTCGACGGTCGTCCCGTCCGGGGCGGTCCCTGGATCGTGACGTACGAAATCCGCCTTCAATGAATCTTGCACCGCGAACACCGCGTCGCGGTCGATATAGGGGTCGTCGCGCAGGAACACCTGGGTGATCAGCGGTGCGTATCCCTGCGCGTGCACCCAGAAATGCACGTGCTGAGGGCGCATGGGCGATCGGTTGGCAGCGCGCAGGATCTCCCCGCACGGGCCATCGGTGGGCACCGGGTAGTAGCGCGGGGTGATGGACTGATACCAGAATCGTCCGTCGTCGTCGGTAGTTAGGAGTGCCCGCATAGCGAGCTGATCGTGCAGCTTCTCGGTCTGCTGAACGTCATAGAAGCCCTCGCCGTCGCTGTGCCAGGTGTCGACTTTTGCGCCGGCGATCGGGTTGCCTCCGTCGTCGATGACCCGCCCGGTAACGAACATCGGGGTGCCGCTGACGCCGTCAGAGATGTCGGACCCGTTGTCGGCCGTCGGACGGCCCTCGACGTAGAAAGGACCTAGCAGGGCCGAGTCGGTTGTCGACGACTCGGTGTGCTGATTGATCTTGTCCAGCAGCATGCTCAATCCCAGCAGGTCGGAAAGCAGCACGACCTCCTGCCGGGTCGGGGTCGAGATCTTGCCCACCCGCTCGAGGAAATCCATTGCGGTGAACCATTCGTCGCCGGTCAGGCGAACCTCGCGGGCAAAGTCATGCAGGTGCTGCACCAAGCTGACGAGCACCTGCCGGAAGCGCTGATCGGTGGCGTCTTCGAAGGTCCGCTGCACTGCAGCGGTGAGCGTCTGTTCGGTCAGGTTGGACGACACTGCCTTGCCTCTCTGTGAGATTAAATCGTCGAAGTTGATGTCAGGGCCGGATCACGACGCGGCCGGGTGTGTGGTCGGCGACAGCCTGATATGCCGCGGCCGCTTCGTCGAGCGAATACGTGGTGGCGATGGGTAGCGGTTGAAAATCCCCGGACTCGAAGTAGGGCGCCATCTGCTGAAGACGCTGAGCCGAGTCGACGACAGTCAGCTTGGTGCTGTCCGTGCCGAAGATTCGGGTTTCGTTGCGGTAGAGATCAAGCAGATTGACAGCGACCGTCGGAGGGCCGACGGCGCTGATCACTACCAGCCTGCCCCGATGCGCCAGCGCGGCCAGCGCCGATGACGTGGTCACGCCGCCCACCGCGTCGTACACCAGATCGACGCCCCTGCCGCCTGTCAACCGCTTGATCGCTGCGCCGACGTCCGCGTCCGGGTCGAAGGTGATGAAATCGTCGATGACGGCCGCGGCGGGGATCTGCGGTCCGGGTTGGCGACGGTCTACCCCAATCACGTTGGCGCCGAGCGTATGAGCGATTTGCGCCACCGCTCCCCCGACGCCACCGGATACGCCGAAGACGGCGACGGTTTCACCCGCCACCAGCCGTGCAGTTTCCACCGCCCCGTACCACGCGACGACGAAGTTGACGCCGACGGTGGAGGCTTCGTCGAAGCTGAGCCGTTCCGGTTTGCGGACCAGAGCTTCTACCGGAACCGACATCGACTCCGCATGCGATCCGTCTCGGGTGAACCCGGTGTCTCCCCCGGTGCCCCACACCGGGACTCCTTCCCATTCGGGTGGCCCACTGACGACGACGCCGGCGAAATCACGTCCAGGCGTCCGCGGCAGCACCGTCCAATGCATCGCGCCGGCAACGTTTTTCACATCAGAGGGATTAACCGATGCTGCTTCGATACGGACCACCGCTTCGCGCGTTGTCTTCGTCAGATCCGGTAGGTCCGACACGTGCAACACACCAGGGTCGCCGAATTCGGTGAAACGCAAGGCCCGCATGAGTCCGTTCCTCCTGAGCTGATGTTCTGCTGTCTACACCGTCTAGCCAACACCTGGAGTAGTCATCGCGTCCAACGAAGAAAAACGAACCTTACAATCGCGATTCGCGATAGAGTGATCGCCGTGGAACTGCGCCACCTGGAGTACTTCGTCGCAGTGGCTGCGGAGTTGAACTTCTCCCGGGCGGCCCAGCGTATCCACGTGGTGCAGTCTGCTCTATCGGCGTCGGTCAGCAGATTGGAAAAGGAACTTGGCGTCGAACTGTTCGACCGTTCCAAACGCCAAATCACGCTGACAGCGGCCGGCGAGGTCTTCCTTGAGCACGCGCGTGAAGTGATCCACACGGCTCACCGAGCTCGGACGTCAGTGGATG
This sequence comes from uncultured Actinomycetota bacterium, assembly GCA_963760095.1. Lineage (GTDB taxonomy): Bacteria > Actinomycetota > Actinomycetes > Mycobacteriales > Mycobacteriaceae > Mycobacterium. Next base: position 41,302 of record CAVXBT010000004.1, read on the forward strand.
CATTCCGTGATCAACTCACCGGCACCGTAACGCTGGGCACCCTGATGTCCTGGGGAACATTAGATCTGCCCGCCGCACTGGAGGAGTTCCGCCGCTCAAACCCATTGATCACCGTTCGCCTGCGGCAAAGTCTCACCGGTTCAGCCGGACATCTGACCGCCATCGTCGACGGCCAGATGGATATGGCCCTGGTGTCGACCACGTCGCCAGGGTCCCACCTGGTCGCGATGCATGAGCTGATGAGCGAGCCCATGGTCTTCGTCTGCGAATCCAGCCACGTACTCGCGGATCGCGCACGGGTGCAACTCACCGACCTCGCAGGACACGACTTCATCAACTTCCCGCTCGGATGGGGAATCAGGCAGCGCCTCGATACCGGATTCGCTGCCGCCGGGGTCCACCCGATCAGCGCCTACGAAGTGGCCGATTATGCGATCGCCGCTGAACTCATCCGGCACCGGCTGGCAAGCGCCATCCTGCCCGCCAGCGCGGCCAACCGCTTCCCCGACTTACGCACAGTTCGCCTGAATCCATCGATCAGATGGACGCTGTCAATCGCCTACGCGGCATCCCAACACGCCAGCCCTGCGATTAATGCGCTCATCGACACCCTGATCCGCCACGTCGGCTGACGCGGCCGGCAGCTTAGGCGGCATGTCGGTTTTCCAGGACCAGCGCTACGGCTTGTCCCGACCCGATGCACACTCCGACGGCGCCGTAGCGTGCGTTGCGTTCCGCCAGCTCGGTCGCCAGGGTCAGCACGTAGCGGGCGCCGGTGGCGCCGAACGGATGCCCGATGGCCACCGCCCCACCGTTGGGTGTGAGCTTGTCGTCGGGAATTGTGAAGCCGCCGAGCTGGTTTGGAAGTTCCCGGAGCACGCCGAGAGCCTGGGCGCTGAACGCCTCGTGGACTTCCCACACGTCGATCTGCTCCGGAGCCAGCCCGGCCCGCTTGATCGCCAGCGGCAACGCCCATGCCGGAGCCAGTCCCATGATCAACGGGTCGAGCGCATAGACCGCTGAGGACACCACGCGCGCCAACGGATCAACGCCGAGCTCGGCGGCGCGTTCTCCCGACGCCAACACGACCGCACTGGCGCCATCGCTAAGCGGTGTGGAGTTGGCCGCGGTCATCTGCGTGGTGCCCGGTTGTACCGGCAACGCCGCCAGCTGCTCGGCGGTGGTGTCGTCGCGGATGAACTCGTCGTCCTCGACCGTGCGCGCTGGTGTTTTTTTCGTCGCCGCGATCTGCACGGGCATGATTTCTTTGGCCAGCCGCCCTGATCCGCGGGCGGCCTTGGCGTGTTGCTGCGAGCGCAGCGCGAACGCGTCGATCTCCTGGCGAGTCAGCCCGTAGCGGTCGGCCACGTTCTGCGCGGTCTCGATCATGGAAACGTAGGCGTTGCGGGCCAACAGCTTTGGGTTCGGTGGACCGCCGGCACCGGCCCACATCGTGTCAAGCAGAATCACCGGTCCGCGCGGGGAAAACGGCGTGTCGCCCTTCATGTATGCCCACCCGGAACGCGACATCGACTCCACACCGCACGCAATTCCTACGCCCAGGTCACCCGCTTTGATCGCATGGGCCAACTGGACGGTCGCGCTCAACGACGAAGCACAGAACCGGTTGATCGTCGCTCCGGCAACGCTATCGGGAAAACCGGCCGCCAAGGCCGCCCAGCGCGCCACGTCGCCCATTCCTTCGTGGGCTGGATTGACGCAGCCAGCGACGACATCTTCGATTTGATCCAGCCCAACACCCACGCGTTCGCACGCTCCGGTCATCGCCAACCCGAGCAGATCATCGAGCCGGATATGTGACAGCGACCCGCCATACCGGGTAAATGGAGTGCGCACACCGCCGAGTACAAACGCATCTGTCATTGTCAACTCCCAACTATCACCGAGAACTACTGATGTCGCGGACGATGTCGATTGCCCTGCCCAAGGTGGACAGCCGGGCGTCGAGAGTGTCTCCCGCCGGATAGAGCCGGACGGTGTCAACACCGGCATCGCGCCATACCGACAACCGTTGCCGGACCATGGCTTCGGTGCCGATCAAGGTGGTGGCCAGCACCATCTCGTCGGTCACCAGATCGGCTGCGCCGTCTCGGTCGCCGGCCTGCCAGCGCTCGCGAACCTGGGCGGCGATGTCGGCCCAGCCCTGACGGCTATAGGCCTGGTTGTAGAAGTTGGTCGACGCCGATCCCATCCCGCCCAGACTGAACGCGAGTTCTTTCTTGCGGCTGCCGACCATCAGCCGCAACGCATCCTCGTCGGGCGCGAACGCCACCTCAGCGCCCTGACAGATGTCGAGGTCGTCGCGGCTGCGCCCGCTGCGGGCCAGCCCTTCGTCCAAATGGCTGAAGTAGGCTGCGTCGGCGCCTTCGGGCACGAAACTGGTGCCAAGCCAACCGTCGGCAATTTCACCGGTCAACCGCAGCATGGCCGGTGATAGCGTCGCCAGGTAGATCGGGATCGGGTATTCCGCGCGCATCGACAACTTCATCGGAACGGCGTCACCGCCGGCCCAGGGAATTCGGAACTCGCGGCCCCGGTAGGAGATCTTGGCGCCACCGATCACTTGACGCACGATGTCGACGGTTTCCCTAAGACGAGACAGGGGGCGCGCAAACGAAACTCCGTGCAACCCTTCGATGACCTGTGGACCGGACGCACCGAGGCCGAGCAGGAACCGTCCGCCGGACAGGTTGGACAGCGTGATCGCGGCCTGCGCCACCGCAACTGGCGTTCGAGTCCCGACTTGAATGATCCCGGAACCGAGCAGCATGCGATCGGTAACTGCCGCGTAGTAACCCAGCGCCGACGGCGCATCCGACCCCCAGGCCTCGGCGACCCACAACACGTCCAGCCCCAGCTTCTCGGCTTCGACGGCGAAGTCTCGTTGCTGCGCCCAGCGATCGAAGCTGGCGGCCTCAACCGTCGTGGCGGTGCGCATCAGCCTTCAGCCAGTTTCTTGATGTGGGCCAGGGTGGCGGCCATGTTCTGTTCGAACTCGCGCATCCGCACAAAGACGATCTTCTGTTCCTTTTCCGGCATGCGATCGATCGCGAACGACAGCCCGGAGCGCGCGGGACCCATCTGCATCCACTCCGACAACTCCGTGCCACCGTTCTTGGGCTCAAGCCGGAAACGCCAGATCGCGGTCGGGTTCGCCGGATCCTCGACGGCCCAGGCGAACACCCGCTCGGGCTCGCACTCGATCACATGCGATGTGGTCGCCCATTCGCCCAGCGATTCGTGCTTGCTGCGTCCGATGAACTTGGCCCCGACCGCGGGCTCGCCGGCTCCGTCGAGCCATTCGACCGACTGCAGTTCCTGGCTCATGGTCGGCATCAGCTCGATGTCGGACACGAGCTCCCACACCCGCCCCGGTAACGCACCGATCCACGTCTGCACCTGCACGGTTGGGTTGTCCGCATAGCGCGCACCCGTCCACTCCATCGTCTGCTACCTCCGTTCATTAGTTCAGTTCACCGCGTTCGCGTAGTGCATTGACCAACTGCACCCGCGACTGGACTCCGAGCTTTGAATATGCCGAACGAAGGTGGGTGCCTACGGTATTCACCGATATGCCGAGCGCCTTGGCGGCCGATTTGTCGGTGTAGCCGTCAGCGATCAAATACACCACCCGCCGCTCGCCGTCGGTGAGTGAATGAGGCTGCGACCCGTCGGCATCGCTGACCCACTTTGCGCGCCGGACGCCCGCTTGCCTCATGACACGCTGAACGGTTGCCCGTCGCGCAAACGCACCCACGCGGTCGTAGTCGTCCCAAGCGGCGTCGAGTTGGCGCAGCGCAGCGTCGCGCTGGCCGGCGTCCAGCAGCATGGTGCCATAGCCTTCTGCTCCGGCGGCCAGTAATACCCGTCGCGGACTGTGCCGTAAGACTCTTACCGACTCGTCCACCATGGCCAGGTCGTGGTTGAACAGCCCGCGCATGTTCAATGCCAACCCGGTCAGTGTTGCGACGTCAGGGTTGCGCTGCGCGCCATCTTCGGCAATCTCAACGGCGCGCTCAGTGAAATCTACTGCTCCACAAGCCATTCCGACCTCAAAGAGGACCGTCATCCAGCAGGGCCACCATGCCCAGTAGCTGCGTGATTGGTGCGGCGTCGCGAGTAGCCTCGCCAAGATCTCGCGGCTATCGTCGAGGTCCCCACGCAGCGCAGTCAACCAGCCGCGGGTGAATGTCACGCCGGGGTGCTCGCTGGGCTGTCCGCCCGTGAGGTCGGAAGCCAGCCCGAGTCGTTGCGCGGCCAGCGCCACCTCGCCACGTAGCAACGCGACGTAAGCGCGTATCAGGGTGCCCTCCACGACGTGCACCGTGGTGCCTATTAACTGCCCGAGTTCGACTACGGCCTCGGCGGCCTGATCGGCCTCGCGGAGGTGGCCGAGGTTGTAGTGCTGTTTGGCTTGGGAGAACAGCAGGTCGGGGCGCAGCGACTCGGCCTTGGCGTGGCTATCCTCGTGTGCGGCGTCGAGAAGCATCTGGGCGTCGTCGTAGCGATCGAGAAGTTGCAATTGCATGATCTCCTCGGCGAGGTAGGAATCCCCCGTCACCGATCGCAATTCACGGAAATACTTCAGTGCCAGCTGATGTCGGCGCTGACCGTGGGCGGCTTCGCCAGCGGCATGCAATGCCAAGGCGAGTGCATCACTGTCGCGTGACGCTCTGGCTTCCGACAGCGCGGCGTCAGCCTTGTCGGCGGCCGCGTCAGCACCCAGAGTACGAGTGGCCGCCAAGGCCTGCGCCGCCCGAAAGCGGGTAGTCAGATCGCGCCGCCCGATGGTCAGGGCGAGACTGCGCTCGGCGCGATTGATCAGGTCGACGAAGCGCCCGCTGAGCCACAGCGCTTTCACGGCGTGGGTTTGGATCCGGCTGATCATGTCGACATCGTCGACGGTGGCAAGCAGCCGGTCGGCCATCGCGATCGTGTCGTTGGCGCGTTGTGCACGCGACATCACCGACACAGCGCGTCCGCCCAGCTCCAACCACTGCGGATGACCGGGACGCAGCGTCCGGAACGCTTGCAGCGCAAGCTCGGCGGCGTCGACGGCATTCGTGGTCACCAGCGTCTCTGCGCCGGCGATCATGATCCGGGCGTTGGATTCGTCACCGACGACCGCGGCCGCGCGCGCGTGGGCGGCAGCCGAGACCGGATCTGCCGCGGATTCCACGAGGTGTCGTGCCAACCGCGTGTGAAGGTTGCGCCGTTTCTCGGGGGAGATACCTTTATAGACGGCCTGCCTGACGAGGTCGTGACCGAAGCTGAGTTCGACGCCGGTCGACAAGAGCAACCCCGTCGAGATCGCCGAGGCGATCGCCTGGTCGTGTCGGGGCCCCGGCGTCGTGTCACACAGGCTGGGCAGTTCGCTGATTGGTACAGCGCGCCCGGCTGTGGCGAGGGCGTCGATGATTTCTCGCCCGCTGCTCGACAAGCCAGCCAGCCGCTGATACACGGCGGTGCGAAACTCGGCCGGAATTTCTTCGTCGCGGCCTGTCTCGTCACGCCGCGCTGCGCTGTCGATGATTTGGATGGCCCACAACGGATTCCCGCCGGTGGCGTCAAGTAGCTCGTCGACGCGACCGGTAACGCTATTTCCGAGGCGATCCCGGGCGATCTCGGCGATCACGCCCCGCGGCAACGTGTCCAGCCGGATGTGCTCGACGCCAACGGTATCCGCGGCGCTGGCGGTCAGACCGGCATCGTCGCGGCGACTGGCCAGCACCCAGACTACAGGCCTACCAGCCAGTCGAGAGATCAACGACCGCAATGCATATCGGCTGAGCCGGTCCGCCCACTGCACATCGTCGACGGCGATCATCAGTCGATGGCTCGCCGCCAACCTCTCGAGGTGTTCGGCGGTGCGATCGACCAGTACCAGCGGCTCACCGGCGAGCCCGGCAACCTCGTGGAATTCGACTCCAGTGAGAAGCGGATCCCGCCCGGTGCGCAGCAGCCCGATGATCGGCGCGCCGGGCGAGACCTGCTCGATTTCGTCGCACTTGCTTCGGGCGACTCGGATGCGGCTGTGGGCTGCTTGACGGCAGATCTCCGACAGCAGCGCGGTCTTACCGATCCCGGGCTCACCGGTGATCAGCACCACCCCGCTGGCTCCGTGCACGCGGGTGCGGCGGACGATACCGACCGCTCTGGCCAGCTCCTGATCGCGGCCGCGCAGCGGCCCATAGGGTCTCATCGGACAACCTTTCGACCCCGCCGGCGTAGCGACGACGTTTGCTCCCCCCGGGGGAGGCGGGTCATGACCGGTTGCTGCGATGCATGATCAGGCCGCGGCCGACGACCGGCTCGGTGTCACGCGCATTGATGTCCTGGCCGCATTGCGAGCAGACCACCCGGACACCCACGCGGTGCCCACAGGGCTTGTGCAACAGGTCAACTGGCGGGGCCGCAAGACCGGTCCACTCGTTACCCCATTGCATCAGGGCGACGTAGACGGGAAACAGGGCTCGGCCCTTGGCGGTCAGCCGGTACTCGTTGAGGTCGCGCGTGGTGTGCTCGGCGTAGGGCCGACGCTCGAGAATGCCGTGGGCGACGAGCGAGTTGAGGCGGTCGGTGAGCACATTGCGGGCCAAACCGATGCCGCGCTGGTAGTCCTCGAACCGCCGGGCGCCGTTGAACGCCTGGCGCAAGATCACCCACACCCACCGTTCGCCAACGATGGCCGCAGAACGTGCGACCGCGCAGTTCTCCTCGAGCAAATCCGTGTGTCTCACGGTTAGCAGGATAACTTTGATCTCGTTGCTTTTCAAAACCTTCTCAAGAGACGGTGAGGCCGCCGTCGACCACCAGCGTCGTGCCGGTGATGTAGGCCGCGGCAGCGCTCGCGAGGAACACCAGCGCGGCGGCAAGCTCCGCCGGATCTCCCGGCCGCCCGGCGGGCACACGCGGCAGTTGGCTGTCGATGTAACCGTCAGGGAACTGATCAGTCATTTCCGATGGGAAGAAGCCCGGAGCCAGAGCATTGACGCGAATGCCCTTGCGACCGGTCCACTGCACGGCCAGGTCCCGGGTCAGGCCTGTCAGACCGGCCTTGCTGGCCGAGTAGGCCGCCTGGGGCAGCCCGCCGCTGGTCAGCGCGGCCACGCTGGCGACGTTGATGATCGAGCTGCCCGGTTTCATCACCCGACCACATGCCTGGGCCATCCAATAGGAGCCGTTGAGGTTGATGTCGATCACCTCGCGGAACTGCTCGGGTTTCTCGCGTGTCGCGGGTACGGCTGTGCCCTTGCCGGCGTTGTTCACGAGGATGTCGACCTGGCCGAATTCGGCCATCGCCGCGTCGACCACCGCTTGTGCGTCCTCTGGAAGTGCGACGTCCGCGGTCACAGTTAGCGCGCGCCGGCCCCGCTCCTCGACCAAGGCACGAGTCTGCTCGAGGCGATCGGTGCGCCGCGCAGTCAGTACGACGTCAGCGCCCGCTTCGGCAAGCGCCTCGGCGAACGCGATACCGAGCCCGGACGAGGCCCCGGTGACAATTGCCACCTTCCCGTCGAGCCGGAAGCGGTCGAGGACTGTGGTCGTCATCTGTTGTCCTTTCAGGAACCGGAGTCGTCTTTAGAATCCTAGTTGCAAATTACTACTAGAGGTGTACCGTGTGAAGCCATCCAATGGCTGCCGCAGGAGGCCAGCGTTGACTCAGTTGAGCCGTCCTCCGAAGCCGGGGAAGTCGCGGTCAACCACCGTGAGGCAGCCCGCTGGTAAATGGTCCAATAGTTAGGTCCCCATGAAGCGCATCTACGCCGACTCTCACCCTCCGTTACTGAATCCGCGCGACATCGACTTTTTGCTCTACGAATGGCTCGACGTGGGAGCACTGTGTGACCGGCCGCGTTACAGCGAGCACTCGATAGAGTCCTTCGACTCGGTGCTGGACCTGGCCGCCGATATCGCGATCAAACGCTTTGCCCCGCACTTTAAGACGGCCGACACTCAGGAACCGTTCGTCAACCCCGACGGCACCGTGACCACGCTGCCCGAGATGAAAGAGGCGCTGTCGGCGGTAGGCGCCGCCGGATTGCTGGCCGGCGACTTCGACCACGACATTGACGGATACCAGCTCCCGTACGTGGTGTCGAGGGCAGCATTCGCCTGGCTGCAGGCCGCCAACGTCAGCACCGCCGCCTACCTGGGCCTGACCGTCGCCAACGCCCACCTGCTCGCAGCGCATGGCAACAAGGAACAAATCGACACCTGGGTGCGCCCGATGCTCGACGGCCGCTATCTGGGAACGATGTGCCTGTCCGAACCGCACGCGGGCTCATCACTGGCCAACATCACGACCCGAGCGGTCCGGCAGGACGACGGAACATATCGCATCACCGGCACCAAGATGTGGATCAGCGGCGGTGATCACGAAATGTCGGACAACATCGTTCATCTCGTCCTGGCCAAGACGCCCGGAAGTCCGCCGGGTGTCAAAGGACTCTCGCTTTTCATCGTTCCCAAACATCTCGTCGATGACGGCGGACGCCGGGAAACGCGCAACTCGGTGGTGCTGGTCGGCCTCAACCACAAGATGGGTAATCACGGAACGACCAACGCGCTACTGAATTTCGGCGACGAGTCGATCACGCCGGGTGGGCGCGACGGCGCGGTCGGCTATCTCGTCGGCCAAGAGTTCGACGGGCTGCGCCAGATGTTCCACATGATGAATGAAGCCAGGGTCAGCGTCGGCTTGGCGGCCACCGCTCAGGGCTACACCGCCTATCTACAGGCGCTGGGCTATGCCCGCACCCGGCTGCAGGGTAGACCCGTGTCGCGTGCCCGTGACTCCGTCGACGAGCTTCCGATCATCTCCCATCCCGATGTACGCCGAATGCTGCTGGCCCAAAAAAGCTACGTCGAAGGTGCATTGGGGCTCGGCCTGTATTGCGGCCGCCTCATCGACGAAACACTCTCCGCGCCGAGCGATACCGAACGCGACGACGCCAGCCTTCTGCTTGAGGTGTTGACTCCCATCGCCAAGAGTTGGCCCTCGCAGTGGTGCGTCGAGGCCAACAGCCTGGCCATCCAAGTCCACGGTGGGTACGGATACACCCGCGACTACAACGTCGAACAGCTCTACCGGGACAATCGGCTCAACTCCATTCACGAGGGCACTCACGGCATTCATGCCCTCGATCTGCTCGGCCGAAAGATACTCATCGACGGCGGCCGCGGCCTGCAGTTACTGCTCGACAAAATCCGGCGCACGACCGACCAGGCTTCGGTGCTGGGAGATCCGCTGGCCGGATGGGCAACCGCGCTGGCATCGGCGGCGCGCCGGGTCGAGAGCACTAGCGGAGTGCTATGGGCGGACGGTGATCCCGTCAGCGCCCTGGCGAACGCCACGATCTACCTCGAAGCCGTCGGCCACGTGGTTCTGGCCTGGATCTGGCTGCAGCAGGCTGTGGCCGCTCACGGCAAGGCTGGAAACTTTTATGACGGCAAGCGCCTCGCCGGGCGATACTTCTTCCACTACGAACTCCCCAAAACGACCGCGCAGTTCGACCTCCTCGATAGCGGCGACCGAACCACTATCGATTTGGACGAAAACTGGTTCTAACGTGATGGATGCTGTATCTGGTCTCAATGTCTCAGGGACTAAATCGAGTTTCCCCATGGAGGTGCCATGCAGCAGCTGACCGGTTTAGATGCCGCATTTTTGACGCTCGACTCGCCGACGGCATACGGGCACGTGGGCAGCGTGTCCGTCCTCGATCCGCCGGCGGGCGGCGAGGCCCTGACGCTTGAGCGGCTGACCGAGCTCATCGAGTCCCGCTTGCACCTGGTCCCGCCATTTCGCCGCCGCTTGGTGGAGGTGCCTTTTGGGCTGGATCAGCCGTACTGGATCGAGGACCCCGATTTCGACATCGAGTTTCATGTCCGCGAGCTCGCGTTGCCCGCCCCCGGGGATGATCGGCAGCTGGCGGTCCAGGCAGCCCGGCTGCACGCTCGGCCGCTGGACCGCCGCCGCCCGCTATGGGAGATCTACCTCATCCACGGCCTGCAGGGCGGCCGGCAAGCCCTTTACACAAAGGTGCACCACGCGGCCATCGACGGGGTGTCGGGAAACGACCTGCTGGCCGCGCTGATGGACACCTCGCCGGAGCCGCGCGACACCGGCGAGCCAGACTCGTGGCGTCCGGAAACCCAGCCTGGCGCCGCGGAGCTGCTGGTGCGCAGCGCTGCGTCGCTGGCAACCAATCCGGTTCGGGCCGTGCGGGTCTCGGCGGATATCGTGCGTTCGTTGCCAGCCCTTGTTGCAAGTCCCGCGCGTCCCTGGCTGCCGCTCATCGACCGCTATGTGTTGCGCCGTGACCGCGGTGTCATCCTGTCGGCGCCGGCGTTGATAGCGCCCGCAACGCCGTTCAACAAGAACATCGGGCCGCATCGGCGCTGGGCCTTCACCAGCCTCCCGCTTGCGCAGGTCAAGGAGATCAAAAACGCCGCCGGCGTCACAGTCAACGACGTCGTGATGGCGCTGTGCGCCGGCGCACTGCGCGTCTGGCTACAAAAACACGATGCCCTGCCCGACGGACCGCTACTGGTCGCCGTTCCGGTATCCATTCGCACCGAAGAACAAAAGGGCGCCCACGGCAACCGGGTCTCGTCCGTCATCGCGGCGCTACCCACCAATTTGGCGGACCCGGCCGAGCGGCTGGCAGCCGTGCACGAGGCAATGCGCGCGGCCAAGGAGCAGCACAACGCGCTGCCCGCCGACCTGCTCACCGACATCGCCCAGTTCTCCATGCCGGCGTTGGCGAATCAGGCCAACCGGCTGGCCACCCGACTGCGGCTCCTGGAGCGGGTCCCGCCCTTCAACCTGATCATTTCCAATGTTCCCGGCCCGAACGTGGATCTCTACCTGTGCGGGGCGCGGCTCGACGGCATCTACCCGCTCTCGGCGATAGCCGACGGACAGGGGCTCAATCTGACCGTCTTGGGGTCCAAAGGCAAACTCAACTTCGGAGCACTGGCCGACCGCGACCTGGTGCCCGATGTCGAGATGATCATCGACGCGCTCAAAGACGAACTCGTCGCACTGTCCGACGCGGTCGGGGCCGGCTGATGTCGAGTCCGACGCCGCGGCCGCACATGCCTACCGACCCTGCCGGGGTGGGCGCTCCCCCGTCGTGGCTCTACCTGACAGACGCGGCCCGTGCGGCGGCCGAATACGGGTGGCTGATCGCCGCGCTGCCGCTGCGGCAACTGCTGCCGGTCGGCGACCGGCAGCCGGTTCTGGTGCTGCCGGGCCTGCTGGCCGACGACCGTTCCACCTGGACACTGCGGCGCATCCTGCGCGACCTGGGCTACCGGGTGCACGGCTGGCGGCTTGGACGCAACTTTGGCCCGACGGCCGCGACGGTCACCGGGCTGCAAAACCGCTTGCTCGACCTGCGGTCACGCTACGACTCTGCGGTCAGTGTGATCGGCTGGAGCCTCGGCGGCATCTTCGCCCGAACCCTCGCCCGCGACACTCCGGCTGCGGTGCGCCAGGTCATCACGCTGGGCAGCCCGATTCGCCTCGCCCACGAAAGCCAATCCCGGGCCCGCCGTGCCTTCGACCGCTACGCCCATTTACACGTCGTGCCAAGAGATCTGCCGCTGGAGTCCGGCCTCGAGGCGCTGCCGGTGCCGGCCACCTCGATCTACTCCCGATACGACGGCATCGTCGCCTGGCAAGCTTGCCTCGACCCACCGTCCGCACGGGCCGAGAACATCGCCGTGGTCTCCAGTCATTTGGGGTTCGGTCACCACCCGGCGGTGATCTGGGCCATCGCCGACCGGCTGGCTCAGCCGCTCGGCGAGTGGGCGCCATTCCGGGCGCCCGCCGCGCTGCGGCCGCTATACCCCCCAACCGACTCACCGCCCCAGCGGCCTTGGCGATCCCCCTACAGAAACGCGCAGTGAGCTTTCATCAGCCGAATTGCGAGTGTCGATAAGAACAAGGTGTACGGATTGCCGAAGTCGGACTAGATGCTCATCATCGTGTCGATGAGCTGCGACGCCGACGTCGATGACGCCACGGCGCGATCGAAATCCTCGATGGTTCACGCAATCTGTTCGCCGTCTTGGGTTTCGGCGGCCGTCTCGTAGCGTGGATAGTCGGTGTATCCATGCGGACCGGGCGTGTAGTGCAATGCGCGGTCGGATCGGATGATTGGCGCCACGGCGTCAAACCGCTGCGGTAGGTCGGGGTTGGCGATGAACATTTCGGCGAATGCGACGAGATCGACCAGACCGTCATCGATGAGTTGATTTCCGCGTTCGCGCGTCATCCCGACGTTGGCGATAATGGTGCCGCGGTAGCGGGGCCGGAAATGCTCGAACATACCGTCACCTTGCAGATCCGAGAGCGGACCGCCGCTAAGATCGGCCATCGCGCCCATCAACAGCAAGTGCGCCAAAGAATATTCGTTCAGCCGCTCGATCACGTACTCGCTGGTCTCCAAAGTGTCGGCCGTCGAGACGAACTCGCCGCGTTCACCCCAGGCCGGCCCGGCCTTGACCCCCACCTTGCTGATGTCGATGCGTGCGCCGACGGCGTCGAGTACGTCGAACAAAAAGCGTGCCCGATTTTCGATCGAACCTCCATAGTCGTCGGTGCGGACATTTGTGCGTGGGTTGAGGAACTGGCTAATCAGATAGTTGAACCCTGCTTGAAGTTGCACACCATCGAACCCGGCCCGTACGGCGTTCGCTGCAGCCGTTGCGAAGTCGTTGATCGTCCTGCGAATGTCGTCTTGCGTCATCGGTCTGGGCGTCACCGTCGGCTGGTTGCCCGACAAGGTTGGCGATTGAAGCCTGGGGTTAACCGCCGACGGGGCCAACGGTGATGTGCCGGAAAAGAAATCGGGATGTGACAACGAGCCGGTGTGCCAGAGCTGGGCGAAGATGACACCACCCTCACGGTGCACGGCCTCGGTCACTGCGGACCAGCCGCGGACCTGGGCATCGGTGAACAATCCGGGAACGTCGTGCCAGCCAACGGCGTCGCGACTGACCCACGTGCCCTCGGTGATGATCAGCCCGGCCGACGCGCGCTGGGCGTAGTACTGCACGTGCAGCTCCGTCGGCACCAAGTCTGCATTGGTTGCGCGGCTACGTGTCATAGGCGCCATGACGACCCGATTGGCGAGCGGGTAGCCGCCCGCGCGGTAGGGCCACAACAATGGCTGTGCCCCGTTGTGCGCTAGCGGCGTGCTCAAGAGGCTGTCTCCTCTAAGGTGTCGCTGCGGGCGTGCAGTCTGAAGAAGCCCGCGAGATCTTCAATCGCCAGCGCCGACTCCGGTATTCCCGCCGATATGAAGACCGGCCATACGTGAAGTCCATGCGCCCACGGCTGAAAGGTCGTGTCGACGCCGGCCGCCACGGCTGTGTCGCGGATGCGTGTCGCGTCGTCGAACAGGATCTCGTTTTCGCCCACCTGGATCAGCAGCGGCGGGAGATCGTGTAGATCGGCAAACACCGACGAGCAGCGAGGGTCTGCCGGGTCGGCACCGTCGAGGTAGTCGTGTGCCATCGATTCCAGTGTTTCGCGAGTTACGTAGGGGTCGATTTCCTTGCGTAGTTCCAATGAGGGTCCGGAGAAGGTCAAGTCGGCGAACGGCGAGATCACCGCAACACAGGAAGGGAGCGGCAGGTTCTCGTCACGGGCGGCCGTGGTGACGGCTAAGGCTAGGTTGCCGCCGGCGGAATCCCCGAGCACGGCGAGTGTCTCGGGATTTTCTCCGCCATCGCGGACGGTCCACCGGTAGGCCGCCAGGCAATCGTCAAAGGCTGCGGGAAAGCGATTGTCGGGAGCCAAGCGGTAGTCGACGACATGCACTCTGGCCTGTGCGGCGAGCGCCACGGCGCCGGCCAGCGGAAGGTATCGATCCGGTGGCGAGCCGCTGATGTAGCCACCCCCGTGGTAGTAGACGACGATGCGCTTGGGCTCGCCGACCAGTGGCTCGAGGGTGATCGCAGGAACGCCGCCCAAGCTGCTGGAGTAGCCGGAAATCCCTTCCAGCGCTTGGCCGTCATTAAAGGCCCGGATGCTCTCGGTGTCGTCGTCGCCTGGTCTGTTGCGCAGGTAGCGGGTGAACGCCTGCAGCAGCAGGGAAGGCTCTGCTGACGGGTCGGCCCCTAATGAGGTCGCTGGCGCCGCCGGCTGCGCAGCGGGGAAGGCGTCACCGAACATCGGATGACGTCCCAATGCTCGGCGAGTTTGCCCTCTATTGGCGTCCTCAACTGCGGTCATGGTGTCTCTCCAGTAGTGCGTCGGCCGTGACCACCATGACATGCCGTGCACTGGCGGGAAGTCACCTATTCGGGTGAGTGATCGCCGGATGCGTGGCATGAGATGGTGGCCTGGTCGGGCCCCTGGCCCATCTCCCTGATTGATCAGATGCCCTCAAAGGAACGCCGACATGACCACGACGACAGAACTCAGCTATAGCACAGCTCCTAATCAGGTCATTCACGCCGAGAACGGCATCGCCTATGCCTACCGTGAAATCGATACCGGGACAGTGCCGTTGGTGTTGTTGCAACACTTTCGCGGCAATTTGGATAATTGGGACCCCCGACTCGTCGACGCTCTGGCCTCCCAGCGGCGCGTCGTCGCGTTCGACAACGTGGGCGTGGGGGCCACGACCGGAACGACTCCCAACACGATCAAGCAGATGGCGCGCGACGCCATTTCCTTCATCGCCGCATTGGATGTTCCACGCGTCGATATCCTCGGTTTCTCGATCGGCAGCTTCGTTGCACAGGAGATCGCACTCATTCGTCCCGACCTGGTGCACCGAATTGTGCTGGCCTCCTCCGCGCCACGAGGTGGGGCCGGAATGCATGGCTGGGCCCCCGAGGTAATCAGCGCAGTGGGCAAGCCCGAGCCAGACCCGAACGGTTATCTCGACGTCTTTTTCACCTCGTCGGCTGCGAGTCGACAGGCAGGGCAAGCGATACTGGGCCGCATATACGGGCGCACCGGCGATGTCGATGAACCGACCACCTGGGCGACCAGACAGGCACAGTATGACGCGGTGTGCGACTGGGGCATCCCGAATCACGCAGCGCTGCAGCGACTCAGCGCGATCAATCACCCGGTGTTCATTGCCGGAGGTGACAGCGACCCGATGATCCTGCCGCACTTCTCCTATCTGCTGGCCGGTCTCATTCCCCAAGCCCGGGTAAAAATCTACCCCGACGCTGCGCACGGATTCCTGTTTCAGCACGCCAGCGAATTCGGAGCTGACGTCACAGAATTCCTCGACGACAATGGCTCCGACTGAACATCATCGGTAAAGCGCGGCGGCCCCTAGCCAGAGCGCTCCGGGATTGAGCCGGTCGGGGAAGCGTTCGACCATGGCGTTGAAAAAGCCCAGCGCTGTGGTGTGCTGCGGCAGCCACAAGCTGGCGTGCCGCCACACATTCAGGCGAGCTGCGCAGCCAACGCGCGCCTTTACTGCCCGGTGAACGTCGCGTGCCCGGGACCCGACGTCAAGAAGCTGCGGATCCCGCCGCGAGCGTCCTCGGTGTCGAACAGGCCTACCGCGGCATCGGCCAGCAGCGCGTCGGCACCTGCGACGCCACCTGCGGTATAGGAGCGGGTGAGTTCCTTGACCACCGCGAACGCACGCGTCGGTCCGCCTGCCAGCCTGCTAGCGAATTCCAGCCCAGCGCTGTGTAATTCATCGGCAGCGAGCACGCGATCGATCACTCCCCACGCCGCGAACTCCTCGGCGGTATGCAACTCCCCGCCCAGCGCCACAGAGCGCGCGCGTCCAAGGCCGGCACGCGTGGCGATCCGCTCGATGCCGCCGGCCAGCGGAACAATGCCCAGTCGGGTCTCGGGCAGCCCCAGCATGGTGCCTTCGGCCGCCCAGATCAGGTCGCAGAATAGGGCCAGCTCAAAGCCGCCCGCCATGCACGTTCCATGGACTGCGGCCAGCGTCGGAAATGGGAGCCGCTCGATGCGATGCCCCAGATCCAAGAATGAGCCGATCAGCGGACGCAGCTGGTGTGCAGTCATCCCCGCAAAGAGGGCGACATCTGCTCCGGCGCTGAAGACCTTGCCCTCGCCGCGCAGCATCAATGCCCGCAGCCCCTCCGCGGCTTCAACCTGGTCGAGCGCGGCCAGCAGATCGGAAATCAGCTGCTGGCCAATCAGATTCAGTGGCGGGCTGGCCAGCGTCACCGTACCCAGCGGGCCGTCACGGGTGAACCGGACCTTAGGCTCCGCGCTATTCACTCGTCATTCCTTCCCGCCCGAGCCGGATTGCGCAGTCTGAGCCAGCTCACGGCGTGCCGCTGCCACCAGTTCGGCGTTGGTATGCGCGTGCCCCCACAGCCCCCAGCCGCCGTCGGGTCGCCTCGGTGAGCACCACCCAGATCCGCTCCGGCGCGGGTGGCTTACCCGCCGCCCCGGCGATCAGCTCGGTGAGGCGGGCCACCAAGATGATCTGCTTGTCGCGATCCAGCCCGCCGGCGTTGGTCAGCACTTGGACGCGCACGTAATCGGAACCGCCGTCCACGTTGGAGATGGCGTCGGCGGAAAGCTCATGAATGAACGCCGCGGTGTTCTGACGGAACATCGCGATCTCGGGAACTTGTTCAACCGCCATGACTGCGGCCGCCAGGCGGCGCGCCAGCCCGTGCTTGTCCTCAAACACACCCTCGGGTGCGTATACGTCGATCATCGGCATGGTGTCACTCCCTATCGGCCCCCTCAAGCAGTATCGGTCGCTTGCGTTCGGCGCTCACTCATCCGAATATGTGACTCGCCGGCGCGCAGGCGCCTCACCCAAATGGATGACGGACCGCCAGCTGCGACCATGTCATGTTTGAAGACGAATCGCGAGGTCCGCTTACCATTCGGGGACAATGATCATGACCGCATCAACGACACCGACGATCGTTCTGGTGCATGGCGCGTTTGCCGACGCGTCCGGGTTCGCCGGGGTGATCCGCGAGCTACAAAGCGCCGGCCACGTCGTCATAGCGGCACCCAATCCCCTGCGCAGCCTCGCCTTCGACGCCGCAGCGATATCGGCGATCGTAACCGCGATCGACGCTCCGGTGGTGCTCGTCGGCCATTCCTACGGCGGCGCTGTGATCACGCAAGCCTCGGCTGGACTTGCCAACGTCACCGCGCTGGTCTACTTGGCCGCATTCGGGCTCGACGAGGGTGAAAGCTGCGCCAGCGTGCAGCAACCCTTCTCCCCGTCGCTACTGGCAAGCACTTCCTATCCCACCGGTTACGACGCGCCGGGCGCACCGCAGGGCCCCGATCTCTACATCGCCAGGGAGCGTTTCCGCGAGACCTTCTGCGCAGACGTACCCGTCGATATCGTCGAGGTCATGTTCGCCACTCAGCGGCCGCTCTCGCTGGCTGCCCTTACCGAAAACGCCACCGCCGCCGGCTGGAAAGCCAAGCCATCGTGGTATCTGGTTTCCGAGCACGACAATGCCATCCCGCCCGACGCCGAGCGGTTCATGGCGGAACGCATGGGCGCCACCACCAAGTCCATCGCCGGCTCGCACACCGCCTTCATCGCCCAACCGGTGGCGGTGGCCGGCTTTATCGCCGACGCCGTCGGCGCGGGGTCCACCGCATGAGCCTGGCGATCACCTACCGGCGCTCCGGCGACCCCGCAGAGGTGCTCGAGGCAACCGATATTGGGGAACCTCCACCACCCGGGCTCGGTCAGCTGCAGGTACAAATCACCGCGTTCCCGATCCATCCTGGTGACCTGCTGGCCATATCCGCCTCATCAGCCTTGGCCGGCGAGCAGGTCGCGGGCATCGAAGCAACCGGCGTGGTCCTCGACCTTGGCGCCGGGGTGAGCGGTTTCAGCCCCGGCAGCCGGGTCAGCTTCTTTCCTCACTCTGGGGCGTGGTGCCAGATCGTCAATGTCGACGCCGCGATCGCGGCACCCGTGCCTGACTCAGTGCCCGACGAGGTGGCCGCCCAAATGCTGTGCAACCCGATCACCGCGTTGCTGCTGCGCCGCGCCGCACAGCGGCATGTCGCCGTCGGGTTCGACGGGGTGGTGCTGAACAACGCAGCAGCCTCGTCGGTGGGCCGACTGTTTACCGCTATTGCCGAGCACCACCAGATCGCCACGATCAGCATCGTGCGCAGCGAGGCGCGAGCCCACCAGCTACGGGACCGCTTCCCCACGGTGCCAGTGGTATCCACCTCCGACCCGGACTTTGTCGAACGGATACGGACTGCCGCCGCCGGCCGACCCATACCGGTCGCCCTGGACCCCGTCGGCGGCACCTCGGCGGGCGACCTGTTGTCTGCGCTGTCCCCTGGCGGCACCCTGATCGTCTACGGCGCGCTGGCCCAAGAGCCCATTCCGTTGTACGCCGCCTCAGTCCTGTACTCGGCACTGGGGATCCGCGGGCTGACGATCAATCGGTGGCTCACTGCCGTATCAGCCGAGCAACGCGCCTCCGATGTGGCCAGTGCGGTCATGATTACAACCGGTATGCCGCAGCACTTTGACGTCGCAGCCGTTTACCCGCTCGACCGAATCACCGACGCGGTGCGCCACGTCTCCCAGCCCGGCAAGGTCGGCACCGTGGTGGTCAAGCCATGACAACACCCGAGCACGCGCAGCTGCGTGCGCGCGTCAACAAAACGTGGTGTGGCGCAGACATTCTCGCGTTACTGCTCGAAGAGGGGCATAACCGTGTTTAAGACAGTGGGATTCGTCGGCTCGGGACCGATCGCACAGGCGTTGGCGCATCACTTGGTGGCCGCGCAGATACCGACGTATCTCAGCAACAGCCGGGGCCCCGAGAGCCTGACTGACCTGGTGGCTGACCTCGGCGAGCCGGCCCAAGCGGTGACCGTTGAGCAGGCGGCCGGCGCCGATCTGGTCATTTTGGCGCTGCCATTCCTGCGCGTGCCGGAACTTGTTGACGTGGTGGCGGATTGGAGCGGGCGGGTCGTGGTCGACGCCACCAACCAGTTCGCCGAATACACACCGGTTTACAGCGGCTATGTCGACCTGGGCGAGGAAACCGGCAGCGAATGGGTTGCCCGTCATCTGCCCGGTGCAACGATCATCAAGGCGTTCAACGCGATGTCCGCCAGTTACCTCGCGGCTGATCCGCGCCACGCCGACGGCCGCCAGGTCGTGTTCTACGCCGGCGACGACAACACCGCCTGCGCAGATTTCGATCAGCTGATCAGCAGACTCGGCTTCGCGCCGGTCTACGTGGGCGCCCTCCGCGATGGCGGCAAATTGATGCAACTCGGGAAGCCTCTGAGCCTCCTCCATGTCATCAAACAACGCTAATCCCAACGCATATCGAAAGGTCGGTCATGGATAAACTGCAAATCACCGCAATCGGCGAACCTGCCGAGGTTCTTGAACTCGTCGAATTCCAGGCGCCCGCACCAGGTCCCGGCCAGGTGCTCGTCGAGGTTGAGGCCGCCACCATCAACGCCTCGGACTTCCTCTACATCAGCGGCCAGTACTTCATCACCCCGCAGGTCCCATCCGACGTCGGCGCCGAAGGTGTCGGCCGGGTGTTGGCCGTCGGCCCCGGCGAGAACGAGGCGCTGGTCGGTGCGCGGGTGCTACTCCTACCGACGTACCGGCACGGCACTTGGGCCACGCATTTGATCGCCGACACGACCGATATCGTTGTCGTGCCCGACGATATCGATATCGTTCAGCTGGCGATGGTGGGGATCAACCCGATGACGGCCCTGCTGCTGCTGCGTAACTACGGCGATCCCTCGATGCCCGACCGCTGGATAGGCCAGACGGCGGGCAACTCGGCGGTCGGCGAGTACCTGATCAAGCTGGCGCGGCGCTTCGGGTGGAAAACCGTGAGCGTGGTCCGCCGCGAAGCCGCCGCCGAGCTGGTCCGCAGCTGGGGTGGGGATCGCGTCGTCATCGACGACGAGAATTTGGAATCCAACCTGGCCCAGTCACTGAGCAATGCCGAGCTCGACATCGTCGTCGACTCCGTCGGCGGCGGCGCGGCGCGGCAACTCGCCCACCACCTGCGCTTCGGGGGCACATTGGTGTCGTATGCGGCTTTGTCGGGGCAAAGCGCATCGGTGTCCGTGCTCGAGCTGATTGGCCGCCAGGTGAACTGGACGGGATTCTGGGAAATCAACTGGCTACGCCGCACCGACACCGAGGTGGTGCACAAGACCTATCGCGAGCTGGTGGCACTGGTCGCCGACGGCACGCTGAGCGCACGAGTCGCGCGCACCGTGCGGCTGGACGACTGGAAAGACGCGGTAGGCCTCGCCCAAGGCGACGGCGGTCGGGAGGGCAAGGTCGTGTTCGTGTTCGACGAACAACAAAGGACATAGCCCCATGACGGACAACCTGCTTGAGCTGGCCATCGCCACCACCGGTGGACGCGAACTATGGAACACACTGCGCGGCTTAAGGATTGACATTTCCATTGGCGGGCCGATCTGGGCGATGAAGGGCTGGCCGCCGGAGAAAACCTTCGACCAAATCCTCACGCTGAACACCGCTAAGGAGCACATCGTCTTTACTCCTTTCACCCGTCCCGATCAGCAGATGGTGTTCGACGCCGCCACCGACAGCGTCACCATGCAAATCCTGGACGGCCAACCGGTCGACAAACTCGAACCCGCGCGCGCGGGATTCAAAGGGCTGCTGCGCAACAGCGCCTGGGACGCGCCGCATTTGGGCTACTTCCTGGGCTACGCCTGCTGGAACTACTTCACCACGCCGTTCCTGTTCACCTACCCTGGGGTAGCAGCGCGTGAGATCGAACCCTGGCACGAGGCTGGCCAAACCTGGCGACGCCTCCAAGTGCGGTTCCCGCCGTCAATCGCCACCCACAACCCGGATCAGGTCTTCTACTTCGATTCCCAAGGCCTGCAACGGCGCATGGACTACATCGTCGAAATCAACGGCAGCACCCTGGTCGGCCACTACACCAGCCGCCACAAGAACTTTGGCGGGCTGCAGGTAGCCACTCGCCGGCGCGTGTTTCGCCGTAACCCCGACAACACCGTCAACCTCAATCTGCCCTCGATCACCCTCGATATCCACGAAGTCGAACTCATTGGCCACGACGAAAAGGTGCAGCCATGACGACCAAGACCATCGCTATCGACCACCCTTCCCGCCGCCTGGTGGTCGCGCTGCCGGCACCATACGACGAGGCCCGCGAGCAATACGAGACTCTGGTTCCCGAAGTGGATTTCGCTCGTTTCTTTCAGATGGCCTCGTGGCAGGCGACCTTGGAGCTCGCCGAAATCAATGCCCCGCACGGGTTTATGCGCTACTACCGCGGCGACGTCACCGCCACCATGGCCGGCTCGACGTCAATGTGGAAAGCCACACAATACCTAATGGGCAACCACACCATCGCCGAACGTATGTTCCGCCACGACCCGTCAGTCATGCTGCACGCGCCCCTGCGCACCTTGCTGTACGCCGACGCCGACGGCGACACCAAGTTCGCGGTCGACCAACCCAGCCTGCTGTTCGCCAGCTATGACAACCCCGACATCGCCGCCGTTGGACAAGAGCTCGATGCGCTGCTAGTAGGGCTGATCGAACTACTTGGCGGCGAAGTTCCCAACCAACTAGGCAACCACGTGGACTGAAGGGAGTCCGTCATGAGCCGCGCTGGAATTATCGGAATGCGCTCGGCTGCAGGTGATCTCGCCGACATCGGACGAGTCCTCGACGATACCGAGTGGCAGACACCAAGCGCCGCAGCAGGATGGTCGGTGCGCGACGTCATCAGTCACATCGGATGTTTGCTCGAACTGCTGCAGGCCGCGGTCCGTGGTGAGGCCTTGCCGGACAGCAGGATTGAACTCCTCAACGATGCGATGGTGGCCGAGCGTCGGAGCTGGGACAACACCCGCATCCTGGAGAACGTTCAAAAGCAGCTCGAGCAAGCCATTGCGACGTTCATCCCATTGCAAGACGAACCCAACGCCTCCGTCGAGGCGCCGATGCTCGATTTGGGGACCTATCCCCTGCACGCCATTGCCGACATGTTCACCTTTGACATGACGACCCACCTGCGCTTCGACATTCTCGCCCCTCGGGGTCCCGTCACCCGGCAGCTTCCCCCACTGGACGAGGTTCGCCTGGGTCCCTCAGTTGCCTGGCTGCTTGGCGGCATCCCAAAAATGCAGGCGGACCTCGCCAGCCACCTCATCGCGCCACTGGCGTTGCAGCTCACCGGTCCCGCCGCCGCCAACATCCTGATCAGCACTGAGGCCGGCATCATCACCGTCAACCCAATACGGTCATCCGACAAACCGGCCGCGACTCTGACCTCTACCACCGCAGACTTTCTCGCATGGTCAACCACGCGCTTACCGTGGCGGGCCCTGGTCGCTGTCGCCGGTGACCACAAGGTGGCCGGCGAGTTCCTCGACGCCATCAACCTCATCTAGACAGGCGGCGTCGCAAAGAAGGGCGATCATGAACACCCGTATGGCACAAACATATTTGCAGACGCCAACTGAGGTAATCAGCACCGCGGACGGTGTCGACTTTGCCTATCGACGTACAGGTTCCGGCGGAGAGGTGCCGCTGGTGCTCGGCGGCTACTTCGCGTCCAACATGGACGACTGGGATCCGCTGATCGTTGATGGCCTCGCTGCAGACCGGGAAGTGATTGCATTCGACTATCCAGGGATCGGGGGCTCCGTCGTGGACGATACGTACGGACGCCGTTACTTTCGATCGTGGAGCCAACCGGCACGGTTGTCGCTGTCCTCACCGACAATCCGGGGCGTCGGTGGATGTTGGGCGGAACAACCTTAGCTAACCCAGTTGCGCGAACTCGGTCTGCAAGTTATCGAGACGTCGAAGTGTCTGGTCGCGTGGCTCGGTCGGCAGGTCCACCAATAGGTGTTCCAATCCCAACGGGAGGTAGGCCTCGACCTCTTTTGCCGTCGGTTTGCCACCGTGGAAGGTGATCACCGGCACATCGTGATCGACGACACCGCGTAGTTCCTTCAGTTGGCCCGAGAGAACTTCCGCTGACGGCGTCATCGCAAGCCAACCGGCGTGCAGCCGAGCGATACGTGGAAAACTTGCGGGTCCCCCGCCCAGATACAGCGGCGGGTACGGCTTGGTCACCGGCTTCGGCCAGCTGTAGATGGGATCGAAGTCCACGAAATCCCCATGGAATGCCGCTTTCTCCTGCGTCCAGATCTCGATCATTGCGCGCAGCCGCTCTTCCACAACGCGTCCGCGCACTTTCGGATCAACACCATGGTTGGCGATCTCTTCGCGCAGCCAGCCCACGCCGACACCGAATCGGAATCGCCCTTGCGACAACAGATCCAGCGACGCCACCTCTTTGGCCGTCTGAATCGGATCACGCTGCGGCACCAACGCGATGCCGGTACCCACCACCAAGGTCTCGGTCGCCGTCGCGGCCGCCGTCAATGCCACAAATGGATCTAAGGTGCGGTAGTACTTCCGCGGAATGGGACCGCCACCCGGATACGGCGTCTTGGCGTCGACCGGGATGTGCGAATGCTCGGCCAGGAAGAGCGATTCCAACCCACGCTGCTCCAAGCCCACGCCCAACTCCACCGGGCCGATTCCCTCGTCGGTAATGAATGTCAGCACACCGATCCGCACGCTCGCTCCTCTCCTCAGCCGGCTTGTCCGGCAGCCGGAGCAGGTGCCCCGGCGGTCCGCCGCACCGCGCCCCATAGCCCGGTGCCGACGCCGACAACAGCGCCGCCCATCCCGATGAGCTGCTGCGAGCGCTTCATCTCGTGATGCACACTCAGCCCACCGAGCAGGTCCGCCGCGTCCGCGCCTGCCGAGGCCAACAACCAGCCGCGGGTGTTTCTTCCGCGCAATGCCGCCGTTGCCAACAACCCGCCGATCAATGCGTCGCGATAGCCCATCGACCGCAGCAGCAGTTGCGCCGTCGGCGTGGGTTTGTCGGGATCACCCCAGAGTCGGTTGGCCCGCAGGGGGTCGACGAGAAACGAGACGCCCGAAGCAAGTCGGATGCTGCCCGCGATGAGCGCGAAACGGTCGATAGCCATAATCGTCAGCCTAGGAGTCGCTACTCTCTACCGCGGCGCTTCAGCCGTTGCTGCAGCGAATAGGAAGGTTGGGCGGATATGCCGGAACCGGAAACCGAGGCAGCCTCGGCACCGAGGTTCGAACCTGACGAGGGCTGGGTGCCCGCCGATGAGCGACGGTTCGGCCTGGATCGGCGCACCCTGCGACCGACGCTGGCCGTGTTCGCGCTGGTCTTTGTGATGTCGGTGGTGTTGCCGGTCGTCGACGCAACAGTGCCCTACCACGACCGCGTCAGAGCCGGCGATGTCATGGAGATCGAAGGAGACGTGACGTTCGTTCCGGAGGCCGGCTGGGGCATTACATCGGGTCTGCGCGCCGGTCACGCCCCGTTGTCCGGCGCCTATCCCCCGACCGCGACCGTCGAGGACGGGGCAGTGAAATTCACTCTCCGCACCGGATCGTTCCAGGGCGACGCCGACAAACTCATCGACCAGATCGAGACGACCTCCGACGCGCTCAACAGCGGCCGCGGCGTCCATGTGACGGGCGCGCCCATCACGATCGTCACGAATCAGGGCAAGCAGGGCGCATCAGTTCGGGTCACGGGACCGCACACCGCCGGCGTGATCGCCGCTTTCGTATTCGGCCGCCGCGGGGTCGAGGCAGTGGCGACCGGACCTTCCGACGCCGGCTCAGAGCCGAGCGCCGCGGTGTTGCGGATGATCGGAAGCATCAGCCAGTCCGCAGAAGGAAAGCAATGACCACGCCGACGCTCACCGACCTTGATCGTGCCCGCGACCTCGCGCTCGATCTGTCCGGCTGGGGCAGGCGGTTTTCCTTCTACCAGCCGCGCAACTTCGCGTTCTGGGGATATCTGGCGCTGGTCGGCATCGGCGTCCTCACCTTCCTCTCGACGCTGGCTCGCGAGTACAACGCGTACGGCCCGGCGATCGGGCTGGCGGTGACGTCATTCGGCATCTACGCGGCGCTGTTCTGGTGGTTCACCGATCGAGTCGATCACTACGCCAAACTCCCGCACAAGCTCATGGTCGTCGCTTTCCTATGGGGTGGCTTCGCAGCCACCGGCGTGATGGCCGCGAATGCGAACGACGCGATACTCGCCTTGTATGCAAAGACTTTCGGTCAGGTGTGGGCGCTGAACTGGGGTGCGGGGCTAGCAGCTCCGTTCACCGAAGAACTGGCCAAGGGTTCGGGTCTACTGCTGCTCATCGCGTTGGCGCAGCGGCACATCCGAACAGCGTTCGACGGCTTCATCCTGGGCGCGTTCATCGGTCTGGGATTCCAGATCGTCGAAGACATCACCTACGCCATGACGTCGGCCGGTACCCAGTTCGGCGCGAACCAAATTGGGGCATCGGTCAGCACCATCATTCTTCGCATGGTCAGCGGCGTGGCGGCGCACATTCTGTACAGTGCGATCTTCTGCGCGGGTGTGGTCTATCTCGTCGGCCGACCGGCTGAACCACGCAAGATCGGGCGCGGCCTGCTACTGGTCGCGATACCGATGCTGCTGCACGGGGCCTGGGACTCGTTGGCTTCCATCGCCGGCCCGAACGCGCTGGAACTGATCGGAATGCTTATCGCGACAATCGTCGTCGCACTGATCATCGTTGCGCGCGTTTACCGATCGACCGTGACCCGAGAGCGGGACTTTGTCCGCGATGTGATGGCCCCTGAGCAGGCTCGCAACGTCATCACCCCGGTCGAGCTGGCCGCGATGGCCGGTAACCGCAAGGCGCGCAAGGCATATCGCAAAGCGAATCGGAATCGCCGCGAACGCAGGCGCGCACGCTACATCCTCAACGCTGCCTATGCCCTCGCCGACGAGCTGGCCGCGGCACGCGGCGCCGACACCGACCGGGTGCGCTTCGCCCGCTCCGAGGTCGCCAGAATCCGTGCAGGCCAGCCGTCGCCCTGGTGAGCCGCGCGGTAGCTCACATAGCGAATCGGACGACGATGACGAGCGCGGCGCCAAGGACGGCGAAAGTGAACGATGTCATCGCGGCCTTCAGACCCGTGCTGGGCTGATGTGGGCCCGAGCCCGCTGACAATTCGGCCGACATCGCACCCATCGAGTGTGCTTCCGTTGCAGGCTCCGCACGAACCGTCATCATCCCGTGCTTCATGTGGTTGGCGACAAGCCACCAGTTGATCGGGTACGCACACACGAAACCGACAATCAGCGCCATCGACATGATGAACCAGCTCAGGGCGCATTGGGTCGTCGCCGCCGCCCGTGCTTCGCATTGCGAAGCGCGAAGTGATGATCATCCCCGTCATGAGCAGGTTCATCGATAGCAATTCAGGCAGGAACGTCATCTTGAGGGACTTCACATACGACCCGCCCGCTGCGTCGCGCATCGCGAAGGCCTGGAAGAAGGCCCAGCCGAACCCGAAACCCAGCAGGTACTCGAGCAGAAAGTCCGGCCAAAAGGACATCGTGAGTACACCGCCGATCGCGGCCCCCACGACGATGCCTATCCCGTCGCCTGCGACGCAATGCATCGTCGAGCCGAGCACCTGGCGCCAACGGATCGCGACATATTGTTCGTGGTTGCCCCGTAACGGTTCCCGACAGCCGAGAACGTAGAAGAACGCTCCGAGCGGTCCGGTGAAGGCGGTCAGGATTACGAAGGCCCACTTGAGGACCACCGACTCGGGGGTGGTACGCCAAATGTCGATGACGACGAACAGGAACGATGGGATCGTGAGGATCCACCAGAGCAGCATTACCCCGTCGAGCATGAGGTACAGGTTATCGACCTGACCGGCGCGACGGTAACGTCGACGGCGGCTCGGACATCATCTGACGACTGAATCATCGGGATTGCGCGGCGATTCCTCGGGGGTCCAGGCGAACGGCTGTCCAGGCTGACCGGGAAACAGGAAGTCGATGAAAGCCGCTGCGGTGGGCTGTGGTTCGTGATTGGCCAGGCCCGGTCGCTCGTTGGCTTCGATGAAGGCGTACTCCTCGCCGGCGACATCGGGGACGAGCAGGTCGATGCCGGTCACCGGGATGCCGATCGCCTCGGCAGCCGTCACCGCGACGCGGCACAGCTCCTGGTTTACGTCGGTGGTGACATCGTGGATCGTCCCACCCTGATGCAGGTTGGCGGTGTGGCGAACGCGCAGCTTATTCCCTTGGGGCAACACATCGTCGAATTGCCAACCATATTCGACGACCGTTGCCTCAGTGACCTCGTCCAGCGGAATGCGCGATTCGCCTCCGGTGGCCGCCGAGCGGCGTCGACTCTCCGCCACGATCAAATCTCGCACGGTGTGCTCTCCGGTACCGATGATCTCCGGCGGTAGCCGCAGCGCGGCGGCGACAACCCGGCCGTTGATCACCACGAGTCGAAGATCGTCGCCGGTTACCCGCTGCTCGATCAGCACTTCCGGGTATTGCGCCCGCGCCCGTGCCACGGCGGCGGTGAGTTCGTCGGGACCATGCTCGACGGTGATGCCGACGGTGATGCCTTTGCCTTGCTCTCCTCGAGTGGGTTTGACGACGACCTCTCCCACGTCTCTCAAGAATTCGTAGTCGTCGCCGTCGAAAGTCGCCAAACGGGCACGCGGGACGGTGATCCCGGCTTCCGCGACAAGCCGACGGGTCAATCTCTTGTCGTCGCAGCGGCACATAGCGATTGCCGAGGTGAACTCCGACAACGATTCTCGGGTGATCACGCTGCGACCACCGTGACTAAGGCGCATCTCGCCAGTTTCGGCGTCTAGGACCTCCACCCAGATGCCGCGACGCACTGCCTCGTCGGCAATGATGCGCGCGTAGGGATTGAGGTCGTCAACGGTTTCCGGCGGCGGGCTGAACAACGGCTCGTTGATTGCGTTTTTCCGCTTGATCGCCAACACCGGAACGCGTCTGAAGCCCAGCTTTTCGTACAACCGGATCGCGGCCGCGTTGTCGTGGGTAACCGACAGGTCCATGTAGGCGCGGCCGGCACGACGAAAGTGCGCGGCCAACTTTCGGGTCAGCGCGATGCCGATCCCCGGAATCCCGGCAGCCGGGTCGACCGCCAGCGTCCACAAGCTCGAGCCGCGCTCGGGATCGGAGAAAAGCAGTTCATGGTCGACGCCCGTCACCGTGCCCACCACCGCACCGTCGTTGTCGCGAACCGCGAGCAGATAGGTGACGGCGGGCTGATGCTGGTGGTTGTTCCAAATCACCTCAACGGGCGCGGGGACCATTCCACAACGGACGAAGACGCGATTCATCAAATCTGCGTCGGACCGGTCGTTCAGCGTGCGCACCGTGACACCAACCGGCGCAGGCGCCGGCTCGTACTCTTTCGAGGTCTCGGCGAACCGCAGCCGATAGGTGTGGCTGGGGTCGATGAATATTTCGGAGGGTGCTCCGGCCACCACGACATGGGATTCGCGCGCATAGATGCAGATGTCGCGCCGTCCGGGCGCTTCCCGTCGAAGCGCTTCTGCCAGCGTATTGGGATCGGCAAAGGTCTGGCCGAAAATGAGCCGACCCCAACCTAATTCAAGCTCGACATCCTTTGCCATCGCGTCCACCATGTGTGGCGGCGACGCATCGTGCAGGCCGAGGGTGATCGCCTCGGGATGGTCCTCTGAAGGACCGATGGCGGTCATGCCGCCGGCCCGGTCACACCATGGCGTTGTAACCAGAGTTCCAGCAGCGCAATCTGCCAGAGTTCGTTTCCGCGTAGCGGGGTCAAGCGGCCGTTGGGGTCAGCTAACAGGGCGTCGACCGCACTGGCGTCGAACAACCCGCGCTCCTTGGCAACCGGCGCGTAGAGGGCGTCACGGACCATATCGAGGTACGGCCCCTCGAGGTGGGTCAGCGCGGGAACCGGGAAATAGCCCTTGGGGCGGTCGATCACCTCCGACGGAATGACCCGCCGCGCAGCCTCTTTGAGCACGCCCTTGCCGCCGTGGGCGACCTTCAACTCCGGAGGACAGGTGGCCGCCAGCTCGACCAGTTCGTGGTCGAGGAAGGGCACCCGGCCCTCCAGCCCCCAGGCCATGGTCATGTTGTCGACCCGTTTGACCGGGTCGTCGACCAGCATCACCATCGAGTCGAGACGAAGCGCGCGGTCGATACCGGTTTCGGCGCCGGCCTGCGCGAAGTGCTCGGCGACGAAGCGCTCGCTGGGATCGCCCGGCGCGACGTTGCCCGCGGCGAGAAGCGCCTCGAGGCCGGCGACGTCGCGGTCGAAGAATGCGGCCCGGTATTCAGCGACCGAACCCTCGAGGGTCGCGGCCGCGGGTGCACCCATCGGCGGGTACCAGTGGTAACCGGCGAACACCTCGTCGGCACCCTGGCCCGATTGGACGACCTTGACGTGGCGCGCGACTTCCTGACTGAGCAGGTAGAAGGCGACGCAGTCGTGGCTGACCATCGGTTCGCTCATCGCCCCGATCGCGCCGTCCAGCGCGGGCAGCATCCGTTCGGTGCCGATGCGAATCTGGTGATGGTCGGTGTCGAAGCGGTTGGCCACGATGTCGGAGTACTGGAACTCGTCGCCTTGCACTCCGCCGGCCGACTCGAAGCCGATAGAGAACGTCGACAGCCCGTGCTGACCGGCCTCGGCGAGCAGGCCGACGATCAAGCTGGAATCCACCCCGCCGGAAAGCAGGCACCCGACCGGGACGTCGGCGACGAGTCGGCGCTCGACGGCGGTCCGCAGCGAGGACAGCACGGCGTCTTCCCAGTCGCGTTCGGACCAGTCGGAGCGGTCCTCGTGCCTGCTGAAATCCGGTGTCCAGTAGGTCGTGGTGACGCGGCGGCCATCCGGCTCGATGGCGACCAGCGATCCGGGCGGAACCTTGCGCACGCCACGCAGGATGGTCAGCGGTGCCGGCACCACCGAGTGGAATGTCATGTAGTGGTGCAGCGCGACGTGGTCGATCCGGGTGTCCACGCCACCGCCGGCCAGCAACGCCGGCAGCGTCGACGCGAACCGGATCCGGTGACTGTCCTCGGTCAGATACAGCGGCTTGATGCCGAGCCGGTCCCGGCCGAGCAACACGCGGCCGCTGTCGCGCTCGACGATGGCGAAAGCGAACATCCCTTTGAAATGGCTGACGAAATCGTCGCCCCAGCGGTGGTAGGCCTTGAGCAGAACCTCGCTGTCGCTGTGCGAGAAAAACCGGTAGCCGTAGCCCTCAAGCTCGCGTCGCAATTCCTTGTAGTTGTAGATGCAGCCGTTCCAGGCGATCGACAAGCCCAGGTCGGAGTCGATCATGGGCTGGGCGCCGGCTTCGGTCAGGTCGATGATTTTGAGACGACGATGACCGAGGGCTACCCGACCTTGCGACCAGACGCCCGCTCCGTCCGGCCCCCGCGGCGTCATCACGGCAGTCATCGCCGCTACCGCCGCTACGTCGGGTGGACGACCGTCGAGTCGCACCTCACCGGTGGCTCCACACACTTGATCAACCCTACAGAGGTCGATTGCGACGTGCGCGCCGCTGGCCAGCTTCAGTCACGCCCATCGCCCTCGGCTTGAATCTCGTTGTCTTGTCGACCGCATCGTGGGAGCCGCCGCAATCTGTCGGGGTCCTCGTTCGCCACCCGCAGATAGCGCTGTCCATCCGCGGCGGTGGCGACGCTGATCGGTGGGCCGCCGCCGCTGACACTGTCCGGTTCCATGAGCAGCTCCAATTCCCCGGAGTCGACGAACAACATGGCGTCGTCGTTGGACAGCGTCCAGGGCTGGCCATCGGTGGGCCAGCGGCCGCCGACAAGCCGAACGTCGCCGTCTTCCTCATCGCCGGCCGCGACGCAACCCACCCACAATTTCGCCGGTAACGGACGGAAGTACACCGCGAGACGCTGCCGGTTGAAGTCCACCTCGGTTGGTATTCCGATCGGGGGCAGCGAGGTGCCGTCTGGACGGTCATTCAGCGACTTTTTGACTTGCCGAGATCCGATCCCGACACCAAACCAGTCGATGGTCAGCACGGTGGTGAAATACTGCACGATCGCCAGCGCCAGCAGACTGCCCGCGCCGGCGGCTCCGACTCCCGCCGCTCCGGCGACCCAGGTCACCGGCAGCGCAAGCAGACCGACGACAGCCGCGGCGCCGGCAGCCGCGGCGGCCTTACCGGCGATCGTCAGGCTGAAGTCCGGATTGACCTCTGCCTCCGGCGGATGCTGTGTCGGTCGCACACCGACTGTCTTGGGCAGCTCGTCGAACTGGTCGCGGATTCTCTTGACTATCGCCTCGTAATCCTCGTTGCTCAGTTCGCCTGCACGCTTCTTGTCGCCGGCGGTGCTCAGGGTCTGCTCGAGACTCTCGACGGTGTCCAGGTCGGACCGCCGGGCTTCAGCCTCCGTGGGATCACGCGGGATGTCGTCAAGGCCCATCTCGTAGGTCACCTTGAAGGCGGCTTTGAAGTCATAGAGCGTGGTTTCGGCGCTCACGGTGCCGTCGACGACCAGGCGACCGTCCTGGGTCCGCGGCACGATATCTGCGCCCAGAGCGTCGAGGCAACGGTCCTGTCCGCCGATGCTGATGGTCTTCGGGCCTGCCAGCAAGCACGGCACGTCAGCGTCGAAGTCGCTCTCCTCGAGATCGAAGGTGTTCATCACGGTGTCGCGGACCTGCCGCAGGATGCTCCAACCAGTGACGGCCAATCCGGTTTTCTCGTGGGGGTGTTCGGCGAGGATCGATGCGGGCAGCTCCTCGCCAGACGGCAGTTCGCGCACCGTTTGCAGCTGAACCACCATGGATTCGTGGACATCCTCGCCGACGTCGAAGCGTTGCACGACCACGTCGAGAGCCTTGACGGTGCTGTCGTCCTGCGATTCGGGGTCGACGTCCAGCGGCGAGGGCAGGAGCGCCATGACGCCGTCGTCGCCCATCTCGGCGAGCTTCGGGCCGACCGCGTCGGCGATCTGGGTCGCCAACGAGTCGAGCACCCTGATTCTTGCCTCGTCGTCGGAGATGCTGGGGTGCTGCACCTTCTCCAGGCCCACCATCAGTTCCCCGGCGATGCTGTGGGTGATCCAGTACGCCTCGGCGTAGTCGAGTTCCCACGTGATCCGCGGGTCTTGGCCGGTGAAGGCGACGCTGCCGTCGGGACGACGATCGATGTGCGGGCCGAACAACTGCGGGCCGTATTCGTCGTGCACCGGGTTGGTCTGCAGCACAGGAGAATCCTGCGCAGTGAAGTCGAGTGCGATCGTCTGCTTGCCGGGCTCTGTGTCGCGCGGCTCGAGCTGGTCGTGCACGGTCAACCGGCCGAATAGCGGGATCTCGTTGTATGGGATCTCGCGCGACTCCCCCGCGCGCGGACCATCCGAGACCGTGATGGTCGCAGGCGGCAACGACACCAGCGGGATGCAGGTCACCGAGTCGATGACGATCTTCGAATCGAAGATCACCAGGTCGATCGCGAAATGCCGTAGCGGATCGCGGGTTTCGCCCTCGTCTACCTCTTGCCACAACCGCCGCTGGGCGTCGAAGATGAACCAGACGCGATCCAACGTCAGATCAAGGGTGGCTGTCGCGGAGTAGCCGGTGCCGTCGACCGACTCCGTGTACTTGTCGCCGCCGAACATTTCGACGGTCTGATCCTGGACGCGTTCGCGATGGATCTCGATGATCGTGTCGGGGCGGTGCATGTCCCTCCAGGGGCGTCGGCTTGGCTTGCCGGTCCTGTACCCAGAAATGCCCAGCCTGAGTCAACCAGGCCCGACCGCACCAGGCTCCGCGGCGCCAGTCCGGAAGTGACCTAGGGTGAGCAGGACTTTTGGTCGGCTTGGGCTTCATCAGCCGCTTGATGACCTGAGCACGCCTCCGTCCCATGTCGTTTGGTTGACACTCTCGGTTGCCGCTGTAATAGTGAGCCTCAATTAAATGAAAACGCTGTTCTCAGATAATCGGCTCCCGACAGCCTCAGAGCGGAGGAAAGTTGAGCGTCGAGCAGAAGCCACTGGCGGTTCGCGAACGACACGACCGCATGAGCGGCACAACCACCCGGCGGCGAAGCAAGCTCGCTCCCGATCCCGATACGCGTCGGGCAATCGTGACCGCAGCGTCCACCTGCCTTCGCGAGCATGGCGTCCAAGGGCTGAGCATCGCAGCAGTCCTCCAACGGGCTCAGCTGAGCACGCGCGCGTTCTATCGCCATTTCGAGTCGAAGGACCAGCTGGTGTCGGCGGTGTTCTTGGAGATGGCTAAGGCTGAGAAGCGAAGATTACGAAGCAAAATGGCGGCAGCGGACACCCCGGCTGAAGCTGTCGCCGCCTGGATCGACGGACGACTCGACCTCGCGTTCAGCGAGAACATCAAGTCTGACCTGCGCCACATGTCCCTTGAGGCGCAGGCGCAGAGTTTTGCAGTCCCCGAGCTGATTCAGCCGGCGTACGCCGAAATGCTCGAGCCACTCATAGATCAGATTCAGCGCGGTCTGGAACAGCGCACGTTCCATGATGTCGACCCAATGAATGGGGCTCAGTCGATTCAGGGCGTCGTATGGGCGAGCACCGAACGGCAGTGGGCAACAGGTGACTGTGACCGGGCCGAAGCCCGAGCACGCACAGTCCGATTCT
This sequence comes from uncultured Actinomycetota bacterium, assembly GCA_963760095.1. GTDB lineage: Bacteria > Actinomycetota > Actinomycetes > Mycobacteriales > Mycobacteriaceae > Mycobacterium. Next base: position 74,914 of record CAVXBT010000004.1, read on the forward strand.
GCTTGCGTGGCTTGGGAGTAGCAGTCGGGACCATCGCTCGCATCTCGGGAAATCATGCACCGCAGCCTGATCAGGAGGAAACGCGATGGACCTAGGCTTGGCCGGATCGGCAGCCGTCGTCACCGGCGGCAGCAAGGGTATGGGATTGGCCATCGCCGAGACCTTGGCGTCAGAGGGAGCCCGCGTTGCCGTCATGGCGCGTGGCAAGGCGGGCCTCGATGCCGCAGAGGAAAAGCTCAGAGCCGCAGGTGCTCCCGACGCCGTGGGCATCAGCGTCGACATGACCGATGCTGCGTCCATCGTTGACGGCTTCGAGGTCGTGGCAAACCGCTGGGGTGCGCTCAACAGCTTGGTACACACCATCGGACCGGGTGATGGGTACTTCGAGGAGATGGGAGATCCAGAATGGGACGCTGCTTTCGCGCTCGGCACCATGTCGGGCGTGCGCTCAATTCGAGCCGCGCTACCCATGCTCCGCGCGGCTGACTGGGCTCGCATCGTGACGCTGTCCGCCCATTCCATTCAGCGACAGAATCCACGCATCGTGGCCTACACCGCGTCCAAGGCAGCGTTATCGAGCGTCACCAAAAACTTATCGAAAAGCCTTGCCCCGGACGGCATTCTAGTCAACTGCGTGTGCCCTGGCACCATTGTCACGGCCAGCTTCACCGAGAACCTCAAGGACATCCTCGCCGCCGACGGCCTTGATGCCTCCAATCCGCACGACGTGATGACGTGGATCGACAACAACTTCCACCAACCGTGCGATCTCGGCCGTGCCGGGCTCCCCGAGGAGATAGCCTCCATCACGACTTACCTTGCGTCCCGACGCAATGGGTATGTCACGGGGGCAACGGTGAACGTTGACGGCGGCTCGGACTTCGTGTGAGAGATCGATGTTCGACGTGAGAGCTCACGGGCGGCGAAGGGTAACAATCGTGACGTCGTCATGGGCGTCTCCCCAGTCCATTGCCGTCCTGATCCAGGACGCCGACGCGTCGCCCGCGCCGCGAAGAATCTCGGCCAACCGGTCGATGCCGTCGTCGATCGCCTCGCGATAACGCTCCACCAGGCCATCGGAGTACATGACCAACCCCTGCCCGGGCGCCACGCTGAACGTGCTCGCCGAGTACGTCACGCGCCTGAGGCCGATTGGCGGCGAAAGCTTGATCGGTGCCTGGACTACCGACACCGAACTCGTCAGGTAGGGAATCAGGTGGCCGGCGGACGCGGCCTCCACCTGCCCCGAATCGAGATCGACTCGCGCGATGATGACGGTGGCGAAGGCGGTCGGCAGCATGTGCACGCAGAAGTCGTTGAGCTGATTCAGGGCTTCGGCCGGCTCGGCACCCGCGAACAACTGGGCGCGCAGGGCGTTACGAAGCTGCGCCATCGTGCCGGCCGCCGCAATGCCGTGCCCGGCGACATCGCCGAGCAGCACGATCAACCGGCCGTCACGCAACTCGAACGCGTCGTACCAGTCACCGCCGACGCGACCGCCGGCGGCCGGTTCGTAATGCGCTGATAGCTGCCAACTCTCGAGCGTCGGGATCGACTCGGGTAGCAAACTGCGTTGCAGCGTCTCAGCGACGCGGAGCGTATCCCGCGTGCGACGGTACAGCGACTCCACCAGGTGGCGTCGCAACGCTTCGGCTGACTCGGTCTCGCTCAGCGTCCAGGGTTGGCTGCGTTGGTGGACGATCTCACGCCAGCGTTCGAACGACTTGCGCGGGCTTAGCCGGATCTCTTGACCACCGCTGCCCTCTCCGACCGCGAGGGCCTTATTGTGCGGGTCGCCGCCCCAGTCCACCGAGCGCAGCACCTCGCGCCGGAACCAGACGGCGTACTGGCCGTCGGGAAGGTTGAGCGCAAGGGCGCCGGCGGCCAACTCAGGGTCGAGGTCGAGCTCGGGTAATGCGCGAGACAGGTGCTCGCTGCTGGCGATCTCCTCGCCCGCGTCGCTGCCCCAGGCCGCGACGGCGGCCACGATCTCCGGCGGAGGAACCGACCCGCGCACCTGGTGCTCGCCCTGGATGTGGACGACGACGCCGTCGGCCGGCACCAAGTCGAGCAGGTCAGGCGCTCCAAGAAGCGCCTCCGCGAGCGATTCGCCGTCGCCCAGCGTCGCGGCGGTGAGTTTGGCAAGCACCGCCTGCGCGGCCAGCTGCTTGTGCAGTTGGTCTTCCTCGAACTGGTCGACTAGCCGCAGCGACAGCGTCGAACCGAGAAATTCGGCCGCTGCCCGGGTGCCGAACGGCGGCAGATGCGGACCGGCGTAGTGGTGGCAGGCGATGAGCCCCCACAGCCGTCCGCGCCGGAGCAACGAGATCGACATCGACGCGTGCACACCCATGTTCTGCAGGTATTCGACGTGGATCGGAGAAACGCTGCGCAGGGTGGCGTACGTGAGGTCCAGTGCCGTGCCGGTCGCCGGATCCACTGTCGGCACCAGCGGTACGGGCGCGTAATCGACGTCCGAGATGAGCCGGATCCAGTTCTTCTCGTACAACGCGCGCGCCTGCGCCGGGATATCGGTGGACGGGTAATGCAGACCGAGGAAAGAGTTGAGGTCGTCGCGCTTCGACTCCGCGACAACCTCGCCGTTGTACTCCTCGTCGTATCGGTACACCATCACGCGGTCGAAGCCGGTGAGGTCGCGGACCGCGCGGGCGGTGGCGTCGTAGAGCTCGGTCAGCGTGGCGGCCCGATTCAGCTCCTCCACGGAGCCGCGCACCGCCTGGTAGGTGTTCGGGAAGGAGAACGGGCGTTCCCCGTAAGCGATCTCCAGCTCGACGAGCAGCACACCCGCCGACTCGCGGCGCAAAATGGCATCGAACGCCCGCGGTTCGCCACCGACCTCAATCACGCATTCGAGCGGGTTGACCTGGCGGAGATCGCCCACGATCGACGCCGCTGCACGCTCGATCCGGGCGGCCTGGTCGGCCCCGATGAGCGCCGACAAGTGCCGGCCCAGCACAGCGTCGACGGAGCGACCGAGTAGCTCCGCGACGTTGGCGCTGACCTGACCCACCTCGAAGCCCGGTTCGCGCACCACTGCGAGTACGCCGCGTGGCTGGATACTGCCGGGGATGTGGATCGGCTCGCGGGCGCAGTTGTCCAGGTCGATGGGCATACCGACCGGGACAAACTCACCGACCGGTGTCGATGACGGAATATGCCCCTCGCCGCCGGTCATGCGATCAGCTCGGCCAGTTCAGCAGCAGTATCCATTCCCTACCCGAAAACCTTTGTCGTGCTCGCAGTAGGCCGCGAGGTTACCCGCAAGCTCGTCGAACAACGCCTGATTGAGACGAAAGGCAACCTTGACTTCAGTCACCACCTCGTCGAACTTCTCGGTTTGCAGATCGAGGGCATCGAGGCGGGCACGATAAGCGTCCTTATAGGACTTGGGTTGCATCGGGAAGTCGTAAAACGCCAGGCCGACGCCGCTGAGGTTGAACGCGCGGTCCAACGCGCGGCGGATGACCCGACCGCCGGAGAGATCCCCTAAATAGCGGGTGTAGTGGTGGGCCAGCAGCGCGCCACCGCGGACGCTTTCAAGCCGGTCCCGATACTCCTCTGCGGCAGGTGAATCGACCTTGCCCGATGAGTCATCGGCCCAGTGGTGCAGGTCGGCGTCGATAACCGACAAACGTTCCAGAGCCGGGTCATAAACGACGGCGACGAGCGGATCGTCGCAGTGGGCCCGCACGGCGCCCTCCAACGCGGCATACACCGCCCGTAATCGCAGCAGGTAGTCGATGTACCCACGTGCATTGAGATGGCCGCGGAGCAGTTCGCGGACAAACGGCGACCGCTCGGCGGCGGCGTGCTCGTACTGGGAGCCCGCACGCATCGCGGCAGACAACGATCGCTCATCCGGCGGAATAGCAGCAGCTTTCATCAACGTGCTCCACATATCGAAATTCACGAGGGCGGACACTGGGACGTAAGCCGATCACGACAGTCTGTCAGACATGTGTGCGCAATTTCGTCCAGTTTAGGCGGCCTGTCATCGGCCGCGCGGGCCGGCGCAGCCCCGCTTCCATATCCTCGCCGCACTCGGAGATCGTTTCTTTTTTGTTAGGGATGTTTAGCGCTTTCGTGATCCGGCAAATCACAAGTGTGTAATTAACACTGGTCGTGCTCATCGGCCAGTCCAGCACAAGCCGAATAGGACAATCACATGAACACCGTCCTCTACTTCAGCCCTAATGACGTCGTCTACGAAACCCGCGCCTACACCAACGCCGATATCGCCGAACTCGTCCACAACTACGGGCTTGAAAGCCTGACCAGTGCCGATCGACAGTTCGACTTCTGGTTCACTCCGACAACTCGGCGGTGCCGCCGCAAAGTCAACCGCAGCGCCACCGAATTGCTGCTGGCCACGACCCAGTTCACCGCCAAAACAGTGCCCCTGCTCCGCGGCGCAGTGGTGGTCGCCACCCACGACTCAGCCGGCGACCTCGATGGGCTCAGCTGGCGACAGTTAGACCTCCTGATCCAGCGCAGTTGCACCCTGACTCGACGCGACGACAGGGTTCTCGGCCGCCGAATCGCGCGCGACACGCGGCATCAGCAGGGCCACCCAGCCGCCGCAACCGGCCACCACGTGGGACAACCCTGCGTTACTCGGCACTGATTGACCACCAGGTTTGCGCGTGGACTGCTAGCCGAAGAGTTAACCGGGCCGTTGGTTGAGCCGGTTACTGCGATTGCGAATCGCGATGGCAAGTCTGCGCCGACGCGCAACAGGTTTTCCTTCGACTGCTCGACGTGGTCGTATGACACCGCGAAATTTCTCTTCGGAGGCGGTTTCGGGGGCGTCATCGGAGGAGGCGACCAGGAACCGGTCCGGGAGAGCCAGTTTGATGATCGTGCGCAGCACCAATAGATATTGGCGGGCCAGCGGGCCGGTGGTGTACGGCAACTCATACTTCGCGCAGACCGCCTGCACCCGCTCGGCGATCCGCGCATAGCGATTACTGGGCAGATCAGGGTAGAGATGGTGCTCGATCTGATAACAGAGGTTTCCGCTCATGAACGCCATCACCGGCCCGGCACGAAAGTTCGCGCTACCCAACATTTGTCGCAGATACCACTGCGCTTTGGTCTCATCCTCGAGGGCCTCGGGGGTGAATTTCTCAGCTCCGTCGGCGAAGTGGCCGCAACAGATCACTGCGTAAGCCCACAGGTTTCGGAGCAGGCCGGCCAGCGCATTCCCGAAAAGGACCCGCCGCCAACGTCGCCCGGCGAGCGCGGGAAAGAGTAGGAAATCCTTGCCTGCCTGGCGAGCGAGTTTCCGGCGGAAAGCTTTGGTGTGAGCGGACTTTTTGATATCAGTGTCCGCGCGGTCTTGTTCGGAGTACAGCCCGTGTAGCGCGATGCCCCACTCGAACGCACACGCCAGCAATAGATGTCGCAGCGGTTGCAGCAGATTGGTGGGGTTCCAAGGTTGGTCACGGGTGACCCGCATAACGCCGTAACCGAGGTCGTCGTCGACGCCGACGACGTTGGTGAACATGTGGTGACGGTAGTTGTGGGAGTACCTCCATTGAGAGGATAGCCCTGCCATGTCCCACTCCCAGGTGGTGGAGTGAATTTCCGGGTCGTTCATCCAATCCCACTGGCCGTGGCCGATATTGTGACCCAGCTCCATGTTCTCGATGCTCTTTGCTACGGCCAGGGCAAGTGTTCCGAACGCCCATCCGGTCCTGGTTCGGCTGGCGCCGATCACCACACGGGCGGCGAGGTCGAGGCAGCGTTGAAGAGCGATGGTGCGCTGGATATACACCCTGTCCTTCGCGCCAAGCGAATCTTCGATGTCGAGACGGATCGCGTCCAATTCGACGGCAAGAGCCTCGACATCCGCGTCGCTCAGGTGGGCGTATTCGGCTACGTCTGTGATGGCCATCAGTGCCCCACCGGATGATCGGGCGAAGACACGCGCTCGGGCCGTCTTGGAGGGGTTTCGTGCGGGTAGTGCCCCGCGCAGGGGACACGTTTGGCTAGCGCGTGGCGGTACTGCGGTGAAATGACTTCCTCGTTGGTATCGGCTTGCGGGGTGACAGCCCGGGCTGGACGCGTGCGCATCGTGGACTTCCTACAACGGATCGCTGATCTGCTCGGTCGCGTGCGGTCGCACTCACGCTGTCGCTGCAGTGGGGACGGCGTGTTCCGGGCTGGCTGGACTGTCAACCAAGGCGAGTCTACCGGCGGTTGGCGTCGGACTGGGGTGGGTGAGAGATTCCCCCGTCAATCGCCTCGGGTGCTGCTGCAGATTTCTCAGCCGCGGTCTGTTAACCGCGCCAGCCGAACCGTCAACGGATTGACGACTGAAGCCATGCCGCGGCCATTGGACCTGCGAGGGCTATTTGGGTAGGCGCGCGGTGTGGTTGGTTTCGTCCCTAACCAGACAGCGAGGTCGTGGATTCTGATGTTGGCCAATTGCGATGTGGAGACGAGCAGCATGGCCGCCGCGCAAACCGCACCCCGAGTTGAGGCTAAAGCGCGCGTTACCTCAAGAAGTAAGTTTGATGAGACCGGTCTACGGGGATCCGGGCCAGTAGCGGGAGGACAGGGATCGGTCGCACCTACGCCCTCCGTCAGACAATGGGCGAGGGTGACTGCATCGTTAAGCAGCCAGTGGTGGCCCCTGTTGCCGGTGGTGTCTGACCAATCCTGTCGGTGGCAACGGCCACCGGCGTCACCGTCTGTATTCGGAGAGCCAATGCGGACGGTTCCCTGTCGCTATTCAATCGCGTAAGCCGAGCATTAGCGGCGCCGCAGTGGGGTGGCCGGTGGCGCGGGGCTCCAGCCATCCAGCCCGGCGCCGTCAGCACGGTTCCAAATGAAATCCATTGGTGGGCAACCATGACTCCGACGAGTATGCCGACCGCGCCACCGCTGAGCTGTCTAGGCCGGCCCAGCTGCGGTCCGATGACCGGGAACTCACTCAAGGCCGAATGCTCCACGTGCGCGGGTAATTCGGGATGACCCGTTAGCACCCAACTCAGCACGGTGGACAGCAGCAACAGCAACGGGAACAGCGATACGAGCACGTAGTAAGCGATCAACGCGGCCAGATAGCTGCCCTGATCGTCGACATATTTGTAAATCACCGCCAGCGGAAGCCCCAACGCCGGGTAACGCTGCTGCAAGGCATCGAGGCGATCAGTCAAACCCACCGCGTTGCCCTAGCTAACATGTTATGCCAGAACCTTTTTCGGTGATGCGAGCTCGGCGCATTGATTGGCGCTACCGTCGTCCGGCCCGATTGGTGATGCGCCGCCCGGTGGCACCTAGGTAGATACCGATGAAGATGCACGCGAAGACGATGCCAACCAGGAAGGGAATGATCTTGAACCCGCCATTTTGGTTGGAATATCCCAGTTTGTACGAAACCCAAGTTCCAACGAATGAGCCGAGCGCGCCCAGTATCACAGTCATCACGACGCCGATGTTCTGTTTGCCGGGCATGACTAGTCTGGCCAGTCCACCTACGAGTAGTCCGATGACGACAGCGCCAATAATTGTCCCGATCACTTGAACTCCTCTGGTGGGGCTGGGTTGAAACACCTTGACCTGGAGATACCCATTTCGTGGGTCAACTACCGCATCTTGCGCTCCAGGCTCTTCTGCCAGGAACGCGTCGTGTCAGGTCGCAGCCGAGGCGAGCGCCAGCACCTCGTCGAAACCGGCAACGAGGCACTCGGAAAAGACGTCGTAATCGGGGATCGCGCCGGTGTCCACGTCTATGCCCAGCGCGCAAATGTCCACATACGTGAGCAACGTGACGTTGACCGCCGCGCCGATAGTCGGTCCGAATCCGTACTGGGTCACCACCCGGGCGCCACCGAGGAAGACCGGCATCGGAATTCCCGGCACGTCGCTGCACAGGAAGTCAACATGGCGCAGGATCGAGCCGATGTACCACCGCGGCATCATGTTGAGGGCACCCGCGATCCATTGCGTGTAGGGCAGCGACTTCTCGTGGCGCACCCTGCCGGTTCTCTCGTGGATCTGGCAGATTCGCTGGGCCGGATCGGGTTCGCCGACCGGCACGTCGAACCGCATCAAGGTGACCCGGTTGCCGCCCATCTCGTCGCCCTCTTCGCGCAGGCTCATCGGCATGGAGAGATGAAGGTCGCCGACCGCGGCGCCGTGCTTTTCGTGGTAGAGGCGCAGTCCGCCGGTCACGCCCGCGACGAACGCATCGTTCAACGCACCGCTGCAGCGGTGGGCGGCCGCGCGAAGCTCCGGAAACGGAACCTCCAGCACGCCGAGACGCCGAATCAGGCTGCGCTTCGTCATCAGCGGCGAACCCGTTCGGTTCACCGGCCGCACGGTTCGATACACCGACGCGGCCATCTCGGCAGCTGACGAAACGGTAAGTAACGGCCGCCGAATGCCGTTGGAAATCAGCTTCGGGGCACTCCTCAGCGTGCCCATCACCGCGTTTCCCACCAATTGAGAGTCGTATCGAGCGGTGTCCCGGTAGCCGCGCAGCCACGGCGGCGGGGGCACTTCAGGCAATTCGGCCACTGGTCCGTGCTTCGCGGGGACCTCGGACAAGTCGAAGAGGATCATCCCGATCTGGACGCCTCCGACACCGTCAGTCAGCGCGTGGTGGAACTTGAGGACCATTGCCGCGCCGTCGTTTTCGAGGCCGTCGATGAACGTGGCCTCCCAGAGCGGGCGCGCCCGGTCGAAGTCCCCCATTGCCGCGACACGGGCTATTTCCAGCACCTTGTCGAAGGTGCCGGGCGCGGTCGCGGTCACTCTGCGCATGTGGAAGTCGACGTCGAAGTCCGGCGCGTACTCCCACCGCGGCGGCGCCGGCGGCGGAGACGGGACGACACGCTGTCGCAACATCGGCACCTTTTGCGAGATGAGGCTGAAGCGGTTGCGTACCTCTTCCCAATCCGGAGATCGGTCGAGCATGACCACCGTGACCACCGTGGAACGCAATCGAGGATCGCTTTCCATCGCCCAGGTGAACGCGTCGCTGTTGCGCATGAATTCGGTCATTTGTGGCCAACGTACGACTCCAGCCAGCCGTAGTCACGACCTCTGTAATACCGGTGACTTTGGTCCCTCAAGAAAGGGGCATTCGCCCCGTCAACAGCCCGCGTGTCAGCCGATGATCGGTAACCTGCGCCTGCGTGCCAGCCGAGTCAGAGCTGACTGCATTACGGATCGCACATGCGCGTCGACCTCAGCGACGTCGGGGCGCGCGCCGAACTTGGCCACAATGTCGATTGGTGGCAAGACCAAGGTGACGATCTTGGTCGGAACCGGGACGTTGACGGGCAGCACGACGCTGAGCCCGAACGGGAAGCCGAACGCAATCGGCAGGATGTCGGTGCGAAACAGCCGGCGCTCCAACCTGGTCAGCCGAAGCGCACGCACCAGCCACCTCCCGCGGGTCAAATAGAGCTGGCTTTCCTGCGCGCCGATCGACACCGCCGGCACGATTGGCACCCCGGCCTCGATGGCCGTGGTGACGTATCCAGAACGACCACCGAAATCGATGGAGGCTTCCTGCACGGTAGGCCGATAAACCTCATAATCGCCGCCCGGAAACACCATGACCACGGCACCGGTCGCCAGCGCCGCCGTGGCGTTGTCACGCGTCGCGCGGATAACGCCGGTGCGCCTGAGAAGTTCGGCGGCTGGCCCGGCGAACAATGTGTCGTGACCGAGCGTGTAGAGCGGACGTTCGTAGCCAAAGGTGTCGTAGTAGGCAACTGCGAAGACCGGCATGTCGGGCGTCACGAGCCCGCCTGAATGGTTCGAGACCACGAGCGACGGACCGGCCGGAATGTTTGCCAAGCCCCTCACCTGCGCTCGGAAGTATCGCTTGACAATGGGGCGGGTCAGCCCGACAACCACCTCTGTGAGACCGGCGTCCCACTTATCGACGTCGGCATGTTGAACCGCTCCCGGTACCTCACCCATGCTGACTGCCTATCGCCGCGGTCTGTTAACCGCGCCAGCCGAACCGTCAACGGATTGACGACTGAAGCCATGCCGCGGCCATTGGACCTGCGAGGGCTATTTGGGTAGGCGCGCGGTGTGGTTGGTTTCGTCCCTAACCAGACGGCGAGGTCGTGGATTCTGATGTTGGCCAATTGCGATGTGGAGACGAGCAGCATGGCCGCCGCGCAAACCGCACCCCGAGTTGAGGCTAAAGCGCGCGTTACCTCAAGAAGTAAGTTTGATGAGACCGGTCTACGGGGATCCGGGCCAGTAGCGGGAGGACAGGGATCGGTCGCACCTACGCCCTTCCATCAGACAATGGGCGAGGGTGACTGCATCGTTAAGCGGCCGTGGTGGCCCCTGTTGCCGGTGGTGTCTGACCAATCCTGTCGGTGGCAACGGCCACCGGCGTCACCGTCTGTATTCGGAGAGCCAATGCGGACGGTTCCCTGTCGCTATTCAATCGCGTAAGCCGAGCATTAGCGGCGCCGGCAGTGGGGTGGCCGGTGGCGCGGGGCTCCAGCCATCCAGCCCGGCGCCGTCAGCACGGTTCCAAATGAAATCCATTGGTGGGCAACCATGACTCCGACGAGTATGCCGACCGCGCCACCGCTGAGCTGTCTAGGCCGGCCCAGCTGCGGTCCGATGACCGGGAACTCACTCAAGGCCGAATGCTCCACGTGCGCGCGTAATTCGGGATGACCCGTTAGCACCCAACTCAGCACGGTGGACAGCAGCAACAGCAACGGGAACAGCGATACGAGCGCGTAGTAAGCGATCAACGCGGCCCAGATAGCTGCCCGGATCGTCGACATATTTGTAAATCGCCGCCAGCGGAAGCCCCAACGCCGGGTAACGCTGCTGCAAGGCATCGAGGCGATCAGTCAAACCCACCGCGTTGCCCTAGCTAACATGTTATGCCAGAACCTTTTTCGGTGATGCGAGCTCGGCGCATTGATTGGCGCTACCGTCGTCCGGCCCGATTGGTGATGCGCCGCCCGGTGGCACCTAGGTAGATACCGATGAAGATGCACGCGAAGACGATGCCAACCAGGAAGGGAATGATCTTGAACCCGCCATTTTGGTTGGAATATCCCAGTTTGTACGAAACCCAAGTTCCAACGAATGAGCCGAGCGCGCCCAGTATCACAGTCATCACGACGCCGATGTTCTGTTTGCCGGGCATGACTAGTCTGGCCAGTCCACCTACGAGTAGTCCGATGACGACAGCGCCAATAATTGTCCCGATCACTTGAACTCCTCTGGTGGGGCTGGGTTGAAACACCTTGACCTGGAGATACCCATTTCGTGGGTCAACTACCGCATCTTGCGCTCCAGGCTCTTCTGCCAGGAACGCGTCGTGTCAGGTCGCAG
>CAVXBT010000005.1:0-303256 GCA_963760095.1 uncultured Actinomycetota bacterium
GCGGCAGCGTGGTGCTCGCCGACCTGCTCGACGACGAGGGCAGGCAACTGGTCGGAGAACTCGGGCCGCAGGCGCGGTACATCCATCTCGATGTCACCGATCCGGAGCAGTGGTCGTCGGCAGTGCAGTTCACCCTCGACGAGTTCGGTTCGCTCAACGGTCTGGTCAACAATGCCGGCGTGTCGACCGGGCAGTTCCTCGAGCACGAGCCCCTAGCGCACTTCCGGATGGTCTTGGAAATCAACCTGGTCGGGGTGTTCAACGGTCTGCAGGCGGTGATCAAGCCGATGCGTTCGGCAGGAGGCGGGTCGATCGTCAACATCTCGTCTGCTGCGGGGCTGTTCGGTTTGGCGTTCACCGCGGGCTACGGGGCCTCGAAGTGGGGAGTGCGCGGACTGTCGAAGATCGCCGCCGTCGAGCTCGGGCCCGAACGAATCCGGGTCAACTCGGTGCACCCGGGCATGGCCGCCACCCCGATGACCGCCAATATCGGCGTCCAGGTAGGCGAGGGCAACTACCCCAACCTCCCGATGGGGCGTATCGCGGTGCCCGAGGAGATCGCTGGCGCGGTCGGGTATCTACTGTCGGACGACGCCGCCTACGTGAACGGCGCGGAGATCGCCGTCGACGGTGGATGGACCGCGGGGCCGACTCTGAAATACGTTATGGGACAGTAACACCAGACAGGAGCACACATGAAGCGACTAACGGGCCATCGGATCCTGGTGACCGGTGCGGCATCGGGCATCGGGCAGGCGACCGCGCTGCGACTGCTCGACGAAGGCGCCGTCGTCGTCGCGGCGGACGTCGCCGCTGACGGGCTGGACAAGACCCGCGCCCAGGCCCAAGAGGCCGGCGGCGGTGAGCGGCTGACCACGCTCGAGATGAACATCGGCGACGAGCGATCGGTGGTCGACGGCGTGCGCTCGGCGGTGGACACGCTGGGCGGCCTGGATTCGGTGGTGAACGCGGCCGGAATCCTGCGTGCCGTGCACACCGAGCAGATGGGTCTGGATCTGTGGAACCAGATCATCGGGGTCAACCTGACGGGAACCTTCCTGGTGGTGCGCGAGACGCTGCCGGCGCTCTTGCAGAATCCCCGCAGCGCCATCGTCAATTTCAGCTCGACGTCAGCGTCGTTCGCACATCCCTACATGGCGGCCTACGCGGCCAGCAAGGGCGGGGTTCAATCCTTCACCCATGCGCTGGCACTCGAATACGCAAGCAAAGGACTGCGCGCGGTGTGTGTGGCACCCGGAAGTATCAAGTCCGGAATCACCGATGCCACAGGCGGATACATTCCGCAAGACGCGGACTGGGGCTTGTTCACCAGGTTGATGCCGATCATGCCGACCACTGAGGAATCCAGTGGCGCCGGCATGGCTGCCCCGTCGGCGGTCGCCGGCGTCATCGCGATGCTGGTCTCCGACGACGGCGCGTTCATCACCGGCACCGAAATCCGCATCGACGGCGGAACCCACGCGTGACAACAGATTTCACCTACGAGAGCACCTTTCGCGAAATCACCACCGACGCAGGCGTTCTGCGCTACCACGAAGCCGGCCCGACCGACGGTCCACCGTTGTTGCTGTTACACGGCTCCGGTCCGGGGGTGACGGGGTGGCGCAACTTTCGGGGTGTGCTGGGCACGTTCGCCGAGTTCTTCCGTTGCCTGATCCTGGAGTTTCCCGGATTCGGGGTCAGTGATGATTTCGGCGGCCATCCGATGGTCACCGCACTGGATGCGGTGGTGCGTTTCGTGGACGCTCTTGGTCTGGACACCGTCGACATCGTCGGTAATTCGATGGGCGGCGGTGTCGCGCTCAATTTCGCGATCGCCCACCCCGAGCGGGTACACCGGTTGGTGACGATCGGCGGCATCGGTCGCAACATCCTGACTCCCGCTCCGGCGGAAGGTATTCGGCTGTTGCAAGAGTTCACCGAGGAACCGACCCGGGACCGATTGGTCCGCTGGCTGCATTCGATGGTCTACGACCCGGCAACAGTGACCGAGGAATTGGTCGAGGAGCGCTGGACCCACGCCACCGATCCGGACACGTTGGCCGGTGCGCGGCGGATGTACGGCAAAGAAGCGTTCACGCGACTGATGAAGGTGATGGAGTCGTCCAAGGGTCCGCAACCCTGGGCGGCGATGCATCGGGTAAAGGCGCCGACGCTGATCACCTGGGGCCGCGACGATCGGGTCAGTCCGCTGGATATGGCATTGATCCCGATGCGGACCATCCCCAACGCCGAACTGCACGTGTTTCCCAACTGCGGCCACTGGACGATGATCGAGGCCAAGGACGCTTTCGAGAGCGCTGTGCTGGCGTTCTTACTGCGTAAAGACGGCAGCGAGATCAGTTGACGCAGGGAACGCCGCCGCCGTCGATCGGCGTACCGCGATCAGGGGTCGGATCGGCGGAGTCGGTGTCCGTGCTCGTACTTGATTGATAGCCGTACTTCTCGTAAGTGGTTGAAGGCGTAGTGGATTCGTCTTGCGACGGCGCGGAGAAGTTGTCGTCGACGATGACTTCGATGTGCCCGAACTGCAGCGTGCGGTTTGGCTTGTCAGGTGCGTCGATGCCCAGCAGGCTCGCGACTTCGCGTGCGTCGGTGTCGGCGCCGGGTGCGTATTCGATTGTGGTTGAAGTGGGTTCACCGCGGACCCGGTCGCGTATCGCGCCGGTGGTGTAGCCGTCGTGCTTCAGCGTGCGCGCCACCTTGGTGGCGAGGCCGCCGACGCTGCTGGCGTTGATCACGTCGACGACGGTCGACGGACTGGGCACTCCCGCGGTGGTCGTCGACGTGGCCAGGGAGGTTCCGAATGCGGCGGCCACTTCGGCCTGGATCGCGGCGGGGTCGACGATGTTGACGTCTTGACCGTTGATGTTGTCGTAGCGCACTACCGGCAGGGTCCGGTATTCGATCGATCCGCCGGCCAGTGCGCCCATTCGACGGAACTGGTCCTCGTCCCAGCCCGACGACAAGACGACGTCCTTGCGCGCCACCGCCATCAGGCTCTTGAGTTTGCCGATATTGGTGAACGTGCCCGCATCCTGAAGCTGGCGCATTACTGAGGACAGGAAGGCCTGCTGGCGGTGGGTGCGGTCCAGGTCGCCGTTTTCCAGGCCGTGGCGCTGCCGGACGAACGCCAACGCCTGCTCGGCATCCAGCGTCTGGCGTCCGGCGGGGAAGTCGGCTCCCGAATACGAGTCGTACACGGCGTGCTTCAAGCACACATCGACGCCGCCCAGGCTCTGGGTCAGGTCGTAGAAACCGGCCAGGTTGACCTCGGCGAAGTAGTCGATGGGTACCCCGGTGAGGTTGCGCACCGCCTTCAACGTTGCAGCGCGCGCGGCTTCGCGGCCCCTGGTCTCCAGCTCTTTCTGGTCGCTGACGCCTTTGTCGATGAGTTTCTGCTCGACGTACTGCTTGGTGAGCCCGTACGCCTCCTTGATCTTGATGTGGTTGTAGCCGGGTACACCGTTGAACGACACCCAGTCGTCGCGGGGGATGGAGAACGCGGACACTCGGTCGTCGGCGCCGACGTGAGCGAGGATCAACGTGTTGGTGTTGTAGCCGCCATCATCGGAGTCGCCGGCGTGCAGGTGCTTCAGCAGCGTCCACGGCAGGTCGTCGCCGTTCTGGTCCTTGCGCGAGTCCAGCCCGATGAGCAGGATGTTCTGTCCGTCGCCGGTCGATTTCGGATCCTGGGCGCTCAGGGCCTGCGAGATCGTGATCCCGCCCAACCCACCTAGCACGCCGTGCGCCATCCAGTAGCCCGATCCGGTCGCCAGCAGCGCGCCCGCCGCTACCAGCGCCCAGGTGGCATGGCCGAGCGCACGGCGCCGCGCTTTTGCCGGCGTCGCACGATGGCGGTGGTGCTTGGGGTTGGATCGCTGCAGGTCTTCCACCACAATCTCGGATGAATTCGGGGTCCGCGCCTGACCCGGGTTGCAACACGCGCGGGCAACTGTTATTACTTGCCACCCAGTATGCGGCAGCTTGCTGAGGATCGCGCTGTGACCCAGATAACTGCCCGGACCCCGCAATGATCGGCAAAACGTCCGCTACCTGCGATAACGGGCCGCCGCCCGGCCGTCTCGGTGACGGCCGGAATAAGCCCGATTGTGGCCAAATCGTGCCGCTAAAGCTCCAGAACAGCCCCGTCGGTGGCGGACACGGCCGAGGTGAACCGGGCCTTCGCGGCCGCCGCGGTGCGCTCGGGCACGCCCGGAAGGGGGTGATTGTGGGTGATCACCAGGCTCGACACACCGGCCTCGACGGCGATGACGCCGACCTCCTCGCCGGAGGTGTGGCCGCGCTCGGCGTTGGCGGGTTCCCACGCCTCGTGCAGCAACGTGGTCACGCCCGCCACCTGCCGGATGGTCTCCGGGTCGAACTCGGTGTCGGTGCAATAGGCAAGACCGTTTCCGATCCGGAAGCCGGCCGACGGCAGTGGGTGGCGGGTCTGCTCCCATGTCTGGATCTCGTGACCGGCGAAGCTCAACGTGTCCCAGCCCAGCTCCGCCCAGCGCGCTGCCGCCACTGGCGACGTCGTCTGCAGCGGGGAAGCCAGGAGCTGAGCCTCCACGATGGCTCGGGTCGGCTGGCCGTAGGAAAGGGAGCCAGGTCCGGCGATCGTCAGTTCTCGGCCGCCCAGCGCACGTGCGCTGACGAACCCGAGACCCGTCACATGATCGAGGTGGAAGTGGCTGAGCACCACGGTCACCGTGTCGACACCGTCGAGCAGCGACGGGCTGATGTGCAGTGCGCCCAAGCCGGTTCCGGCGTCGAGCACCAAGGCTTCGGTGCCCGCGGTGACCAGATAGCAGCTCGTCTGGCGCGCGCTGGTGGGAATCCATCCGCCGCTGCCGAGAACCGTCATCCGCATGGTTAGAGAACCTACGGCGCGGGTTGCCGACCGGCTATGGCAAGGATCGCTTGAGTGCCGCCACGGTCTGCAGATCGGTCAGTGCGGCCACGCCACGTCGAACGCCTTCCAGCGCAATGGTTTCGTCTTGCATGCCGCCCATCCCGGCGGTGATCAGCGGTGCGACGTAGGCGTACAGCGCGCCTTGCCGATAGCGCAGCCAGAGATCGTCGGCGTCCAGGTTGGGGCCCCCAGCGGTGGTCAGGGCGTGGCGGTAGATAGCAAGAAGGTCGCGTTCGCATGCTTGGCGGTCGGCGGTGGTCATGCCGGTGATCAGCGTGTAGGCCAATTCCCGTCCGGGATGTCCACGGCGGACAGCCTGCCAGTCGAGCAAGCCGGCTTCGCCGTTGCGGAAGTAGACGTTGCCGGGATGCGCGTCGCCGTGCATCACGGTATTCGGTGCTCTGTCAATGATTTCCGCGACTGCGCGGTAGTGGTCGATGATGAAACGGCCGTCTTCGACGGGGATGGAAGTTCGCTCGGCAATTCGGTGAGCCGACGTGTTCAACAGCGGTCCGGTCAGCAGTGAGGTGTGATCGCCCGACGCGGAGTACACCCAAGCGGGCAGGCGTTCCCAGAACGTCGCGTGCAATCGCGCCAGCACCTCGACGATCATGCCCGCCTGGTCCTTGTCGAGCGGATGCAGCGTGTCGGGGAACACACAGGGATCCACCGCCAGGTCTTCCAGGACGATCACGAAGCGGCCCGTCAGCGAGTCGAATGCCGAGCCGTAGGACGCGGGCACGCCCGTCAGCTGTGGCGACAACTCGCGGTAGAACAGCACCTCGGTCTGCGCCAGCCGGCCCAGTTCGCCCATCAGCCGGGTGGCGACGGTTTCGGCGGGCATCTTGACGAACACCGAGGCGGGGGCGTCGTCACCGGTCAGGGCCAGCCGAGCGCGCGACGACGTCCCTGCGTCGCCACCGATCACCGAGACCGACGCCACCCGGCGCGCCATGATTCTTGAGAGGGACGGGGCGTCGAGGGCGCCGATCGTTCGCGGCAGCGACCGCACAGGGCCGATGACGGCATCGGTTGCGACACGCTGCATTCCACGACCGAGATGGGCAGCCAACCCGAGAACCGGTGCCACCCGACGTGATGCGTAGGCCATCGGCCACCTCTTCCGTGTTCCGATGCATCGTTACAAAAAGTCGACGTCCTGTAAAGCACAGCGAGCCGCAGCCGGTGCGTGCGCGGGATGGGAACGTGGCAGGCTCTCGGTTATGGCATTCAAAGTGCGGTTCACCGAAGCGGGAAACGGGTTTAACGACTACGACACGGGCGACGTGTACGACTTCCTCGACGGTGGGGTGCTGTCGATCGTCTACGCCGCCAAGAAGTCGAAGTGGACCGAGTACCACGGGCCTGGTACGTGGGTGCGGGTTGCCGCCGAGCCGCACCACGCGCCCGGCCAAACGGGGTATTGACAACTGGTTAAGACAGACGGTCCCATGGACCACGGTGCAACCGGCGGGCAGAATCACGAGTGTGTCCACGCCACCGAGCCGAGTGCTCCGCATGCGGGCCGTTGACCTGACCAACCGCAGCCCCGGCTACCAGTTCCGCGAGCACGGTGAGGGCGACGATGCCTGGAAGCGGGTTAAAGCACGGGTTATCTGCGAGTCGCGGCCCCACGAAGGCGGATTTCTTCCTGAAGTGTGCACCGTGACCTTTACCGACGGCACAGAGCGCTACTTCAACCCTGACGACCAGGTGGAAATCAGACCTAGCTGATCGGCCTTCGGGTCCGCGACCACGCCTCTCGGCCTACGTGGGTGTAGCGTTGAGGGTGCTGGTGCTCACCAGCACATCCGGAATGGCTCAGCTTCTTACGCTGATTGGCCCGAGCATCCGCTCACGCCGGACCAACGTGGCACTCGCCACGGACACAACGTGGCAAACGCCAGTCGGGATAACTTTGAATGTTCAGCCGTTGATTCAGCCGTTGATTGCTCCCTTTGGGATGCAACACTTTTCGTACATGCCGAGCTTCGGCATCCTCAGTACCTACTCGCCGACGGCGTGCGGGCTGGCGACCTTCAGTGCTGCCCTCGCGGATGGATTGACGGCCAGAGGTGTCGACATCAGCGTCGTGCGCATCGCCGACGACGAGGCCTCGACAGACGCAGGCATCGTCGGCGAACTCGTCAACGGCGACCCCGCGTCCGCAACTGCCACCGCCGAACTGCTCAACGGCAACGATATCGCGATCGTCCAGCACGAGTACGGCATCTACGGCGGCCCCGACGGTAACGAGGTCCTCCAGATCATGCAAGCGCTTCGCGTGCCGTCCATCGTCGTCGCCCACACGGTGCTCAAAGACCCGACACCGCAACAACGTTCGGTGCTCGAGTCGGTGATGACACTGGCCGATCAAGTGGTCGTGATGTCGGAAGCGGCGCGCCAACGCCTATGTGCCGGCTTCGCCGTCGACCACCACAAGGTCACCACGATCCCGCACGGCGCCGCCTTGCCTGCCACCAACGGTGTGCGGCATTCGGAGCGGCCCACCATCCTGACTTGGGGGCTGATCGGTCCGGGCAAGGGCATCGAGCGCGTCATCGACGCCATGACGTCGCTGAAGAACCTCCCCAACCCGCCGCGGTACCTGATTGCCGGTCGCACCCACCCCAAGGTGCTCGCCGCCCAGGGTGAGGCCTACCGCGAAGCGATGTTCGCCCAGGCCAAGCGCCTCGGCGTTGCCGAATCGGTGTCCTTCGACGCCGAGTACCGCAGCCCCGCCGCCATCACCGAGCTCGTCCAGACTGCCGCGGTCGTCGTGCTGCCCTACGACTCGAAGGACCAGGTCACCTCAGGGGTATTGGTCGACTCCGTCGCCAGCGGCCGGCCCATCGTCGCCACCGCCTTCCCGCACGCCGTCGAACTCCTCGGCGGCGGTGCGGGCACCGTCGTCGCCCACGACGATCCCGATGCCCTCGTCACCGCGCTGTCCCGGCTGCTGACCGATCCGCACGTCGCCGGTTCCATGGCCACCCAGGCTCGCGGCCTGGCTCCGGCCATGGCCTGGCCGGTCGTCGCCCAGGCCTACGTCGAGCTCGGGCAGCGGCTCGTCGCCTCACGCTTGGCCGTGGCATGACCGGGCCCGCGCCTTACCCGGTGTTCGCGCACCTGCTGCGCATGACGGACCACCGCGCCACCTTCGAGCACGCCTGCATGACGGAACCCCGCCGCGAACACGGGTACTGCACCGACGACATGGCCAGGGTGCTCGTCGTCGCTACTCGCGAACCCGACGCAGTGGGCCCGGTGAACGGTCTCGCCGGCAAGGCTCTGCAGTTCCTCAACGACGCGCAGTCCTACGACGGCTCCTGCCGCAACCGGATGGACCGCGCGGGCAATTGGACCGATCAGCCCACCACGGGGGACCACTGGGGCCGCTGCCTCTGGGGGCTCGGCACGGCCGCCTCCCACAGCGGCGTGAGCCTGGTGCGGCGGCTGGCCGTCATCCAGTTCGAGCGCGCCGCCAAGGCCAGGTCGCCGTGGCCGCGGGCGATGGCGCACGCCGCCGTCGGCGCCGCCGAACTCCTCACCTTCGAGCCGGTGAACTCGGCCGCCCTACGGCTGCTCACCGACTATGCCGCCACCGTTGCGTTACCCCACGGTGCGCCCGAATGGCCCTGGCCTGAACTAAGACTCACTTACGCGAACGCGATTCTTCCCGAAGCGATGATCGCCGCCGGCGTCGCGCTCGAGGACACCGGCCTCAAGCAGCGTGGCCTCGATCTGCTGGAATGGCTGCTCGACTACGAAACGACCGACGGCCGCCTGTCGCCCACCCCCGTCGGTGGCCGGGGACCACAGGACAGTAAGCCTGCCTTCGACCAGCAGCCCATCGAGGTGGCCACCCTCGCCGACGCCTGCGCACGCGCGGCGGCCGCCGATCCGCGCGCACTGTGGCCTGACGGCATCCGGTCGGCCGCCGCCTGGTTCGAGGGCGCCAACGACTCCGGGTTGAAGATGTGGGACCCCGAGACCGGTGGGGGATACGACGGGTTGCTCGCCGACAGCGTCAACCTCAATCAGGGCGCGGAGTCGACGGTTTCGGTGATCTCAACCATGCAGCACGCGCAGCGCTTCTCACCCGTCTCGCAATGACTTCGACGCATACCGGATTCGTCACTCGCAACCCTCAACGGATGGCGGCCGACCCGGCGCGGGTGATCACGCAGCTGTTCGTGCCCGGCCAGGAGGGCTTCGAGCTTCAGGAGACCCGAGCGGGCGTGGTGCTCCAGCGCATCCTCGCCTTGACTGACGACGACGTGCGCTCGGCGCTGGACGACGTCATCGTTCGCTTCGACGGACGTCACCGCGACCTCGCGGGCACATTCCGTCGGCACGCCCACGAACTCGCTGACCGGCTTGATCCCACCATCAAGCTCTCCGAGGTGCGAATGCTGTTGCTGGGCGCCACCTTTACCAGCGAGTACGCCATCGAGGGGGCGGCGCTCTGCAACCCGAGCATCGTTGCTCATCCCGACCAGACCGGCACGGCCGCGGGCAGCGTGCGCTTCGTCATGAGCGTCCGCGGGATCGGGGAAGGCCACCGCTCGTCCATCGGATTCCGCACCGGCGTCGTCGACGACGCGGGCCGGGCCAGGATCGACGAGCCCGCCCCATTCGCTGTCAAGGGCCGCGTCTCGGGCACACTGCTCGACGCGGCGGTGTTCCGCGGTGAACTCGGACGCCTCGGCAACGCCGGCGAGGCCGCGAACTACGTCTTCGACGCGCTCGACGACCGCTTCACGCGCTCCGACCTCGACGAGCGACTCGACAACCTCCGCGCCCACCTGAGCACCCGTGGACACGGGGAGCGCTCGGCCGCCCAGATCCGCACCTTCGCCGACCGCTTCTACGCCGTCGAATTCCCCGGCGACGCCGGGCTTTCCGAGCGTGTGCTGTGGCCGGCGATGGAAGCCGAGCAGGCCGGCATCGAGGACGCCCGGTTCGTCCGCTTCGTCGACGATGACGGTTTGGTCACCTACTACGCCACCTACACGGCTTACAGCGGATCCCACATCAGCCAGCAGTTGCTCGAGACCAAGGACTTCCGGTCCTTCACCTCGGGGCCGCTGGTCGGGAAGGCCGCCGCCAACAAGGGCCTGGCGCTGTTCCCGCGGCGCATCAACGGTCGCTTCGCCGCCATGTCGCGTTCGGACCGCGAGACCAACACCGTCGCCATGACCGACCATCTCGGAGTCTGGAACAGTGCGTCGCCGTGTCAGCAGCCGACCGAATCCTGGGAGGCGCTGCAACTCGGAAACTGCGGTCCGCCAATCGAAACCGATGCGGGTTGGCTGGTGCTCACCCACGGTGTCGGGCCCATGCGCACGTACAGCATCGGTGCGATCCTGCTCGACCTCGACGACCCGACGAAGGTACTCGGCCGACTGCGCCGCCCACTGCTCAGCCCCGTCCCCGACGAGCAGAACGGCTACGTGCCCAACGTCGTCTACTCCTGCGGCGCGCTCCTTCACGCCGACACCCTGGTGATCCCCTACGGAATCGCCGACGGCGCCATCGGCCTTGCCACCGCGCCACTTCCAGAGTTGCTTGCCGAAATGAGGTCACCATGAGCACGACGAACCGGACCAACGACGACACGGACAACCCGCTCGGAGAGTACGTCCTGCACATGGGCGCGGGCTTCGTCGCCAAGGAACGTCCGCACGTGCTGGAGACGTTGGCCACCCTCGCACCGCATCTCGGCCGTTGGAGCCCGCTCGACGTCAGCCTGGAAGTCTCGCTGCAGGACCGCGGGCGCAGGGAGCAGCGCGTCACGCTGCGGACGACCTTGCCCGGGCTCAGTCCGCTCGTCGCGGTCGCCGACCACCCCGATGTCACGCGCGCGCTGCACGACGCCAAACACGAGTTGATCCGGCAGCTCGAACATCAGAAGTCGACGCGGGCACCCAAACACAATCGTGACACCATCCGTCACCCTGGCGCCTCCGACCACCGCCTCAGGTAGCAGGTCAGCATCCGTTTCGTGTGGAGCCCCCTGTCAGGATTGAACTGGAATGTCACGAATCGGATGAACAAGGCGGGACAGGGACTGCCGACTGACTACCTTTACAGCATCGCCTCCGCCCACACGATATGTCCTTCGAAGCCAAG
This sequence comes from uncultured Actinomycetota bacterium, assembly GCA_963760095.1. Lineage (GTDB taxonomy): Bacteria > Actinomycetota > Actinomycetes > Mycobacteriales > Mycobacteriaceae > Mycobacterium. Next base: position 11,075 of record CAVXBT010000005.1, read on the forward strand.
CGTTTTCGCTATGTTGCGGTAACGATCCCTGAAATGCGTGTAAGCCCCGGCATCGCCTTGAGCCCGCGCCAGTAAAGCTCGTAACCGCTGCAGCCAGATCTCGGTTAGCATCAGGCCCTCATCAGCCGGCGCAGCCGCTAACCGCTCGATTGCGGCCACGGCTTCGGCCACGTCACTTTTCGTCCCGCGCTCGAGCAGTGTCTCCACCAGAACACCGGTCGCCGGAACGCCCCACGACAGCAGTTGTCCACCGTCGGCGAGATGATCGGCGGCGGCACGCATCAGCGGTATCGCCTGGTCGCGATCGCCACGGCGCGCCGACTCACGGGCTACGTAGACGTCAAGCATCGGCAGATCGCACAAGAAGTGCCCCCCGCGCCGGAACACTTCGCGGACCTCCGCCAGCAGCTTCTGTCCGCGATCACGCTCGGCATCCGTGTGGCGGTGCACCAGCGCAAGCCCCAGGGTCAGCCAGGCGACACCCAACTGGAGGTTATCGCCGGATGGTTCGGCGATCGCCAGCGCATCCTCGATTTCGCGCACCACGGAATCGTCGGGCCGCAGCGCACCACCCGGTATCCCTGCGGAGTACACGTAGCTGACGACCGTGACGTACGACAAAGAGTCGGCGCCCTGCGCCACGGCCAAGCCGCGGCGCAGGTCGTCTCGCCACCCGGAACGACCCAGTGTGAAACGGGCGATAGCCCGCTGCGCGAAGGCAAGGGCTAACGGAGACCCGAAAAGGAAGTTGCCCTTTGCGGGGTCACCGTCGGCAAGATCAATGACCCGCTGCGCTAAGCGAAGCATGTCAGACCACTCGCCGCTCGCCATCTTGGCGCGGATCGGCGTGAAGGAAAGCCCTACCGTCAAGGTCGGATCGCCGATGGACTCGATGAGGGTGATGGCTTCGGAAGCCAGCCGCGACGCCTCGCGCACCCTGTCCTGGAACGTGTGATCCACCACCAGCCCTGCCATCGCAATGGCCAGTGACGCCTTATCCCCTGCGGTGCTGCACAACTTCCGCAACTCATCGAAGCGGTCGCCGACATTGTTCACATGCACCCGCCAGGCGATTCCGCACAACATGGTACGAGGAGCGATGCACATGGCTGCCCGGTCTGGTTCATCGGCGGCCAATGCGTCGGCGATCCTCGTGGCACTTTCCCAACTCAGGCGCGCCGCGGCGATGTCGCGGTAAGTCGCCCACTTTGCCGCGCGCATGTGCCACCCGTAGGCGTCCCGCAAGTCACCCGCGGCCTCGAGGTGTTCGGCGATGAGCGCCGCGTTCTGGTCGGCCAATTCCGGCTCGCCGGCCTCGATCGCGGCGGCCAGACGCCGGTGCATCTGCGCGCGATCGGATTTCAGTTGTGATCCGTAGGCCACGGTGCGGATCAGCGGGTGGCGGAAGGCGTACTCAGAGCCGGGTGTAAACCGGACCTGATCGATCAGCGCCGCATCCAGGAGCGCGTCGAGAACGGGGGCATTGCCCACAGCGGCGAGTAACTCAGGCGTGAAGCGCGAACCGATCACTGCCGCGGCGTTCAGCGTCCGCTTGGCATCAGGATCCAGACGGTCGATGCGCGCGGCGATAGTCGCCTGCAGGGTGGCCGGAACGGTGACTTCGGTCAGATCCGTACCGCAGGTGAAACCGCCGCGGTCACCCTCGAGCACAGCCCGCTCGGCGAGCTCACGCACGATTTCCTGTGCGAAAAACGGGTTCCCGCGTGCCCGTTCGGCCACCAGTGCTTTGATCCCGGCGACCGACGAATCCGTGCCCAACAACTCGTCGAGCAGCACCGCGGTTTCCGAATCACTCAAGGGTGCCAGCGAAATCGTCTGGGCATTAGGCACTTTCGTGAGTGCACCGCGGTACTCAGGGCGGTACGTGATCAGCACCATCGACGGCGTTTGCGGTATGACGGTGAGGAACTCGGCCAGCATCGAATCGCTGACCTCATCGATCCAGTGCGCATCCTCGATGACGTAGAGCACCGGCTGGGTGCGGCTCAACGACATCGAGTTGATCAGTGCGGTCAACCGCCGTCGCCGCGCGTCGGGATGGATCGTAGGGGGCGGTGTGTCGGGGTCTCGAATGCCCATCAGGTCATAGAGCAGCAGCACATCCTCATCGGAGGCATCGGGGATCCTGGCGCGCACCTGTGCGCGTGCCGTCTCATCGTCGAGGTCGGTTATTCGGGTGGCTTCGCGCAACAGCCCCGTCGCGACAAAAAAGGGGACATCACTGGCATGCGCCTCGCAGAAAACTGAAAACGCGTCAACACCACGACTGTGAGCCATCGCGACCGCCTCACCAGCGAGTCGCGTTTTGCCGATGCCCGCCGGCCCGGCAATACGAACCACACATCCCCGCCCGCTCGTCGATCGATCCAGGAGGCCCGTGATCGTTGTAACTTCGAGCTCTCGCCCGACCATTGCCCCTTCTGGGGAGCGACTCCATTGAGGCTCGTCGGCCAGGCCAAGAAGACGACGGGCCAGCACCGGAACAGCGCTGCCCTTGAATAGCACCTCCTCGGCCTCGGCCAGCAGAGTGGCGTGCTGAACGAGTCGGGCGGTGGATTCGCTGAGCATCACCCCACCCGGGGGTGCCACAGACTCCATCCGTTGCGCCATCCCCACTTGCTCACCGATTGCGGTGTAGCCGAGCGGTCCCGAACCGATTTCACCTGCGATCACCTGACCGGAATTCAGTCCCACCCGCAACTGAAGCTCCACAGCGTCGCGCTCTCGGACGTCGCTAGCCAGCCGCTTGATCTCCTCCTGAACACCCAACGCCGTTAAGCAGGCGCGAAAAGCGTGGTCCTCCATTGCTATAGGGGCGCCGAACACCGCCATGATCCCGTCGCCGGTGAACTTGTCCACCCTGCCCCCGTAACGGTGCACCACCGTGGTGCAGCGGTCGACCAGTTCGGCCATGATTTCGCGCAACCGCTCCGCACCAAGGGCCGCGGCGATGTCCATGGAATGCACCACGTCGGCGAACAGCACCGATACTTGCTTGTACTCCGCATGGGGGGCGGACTCGGCCACTGGTGAGCCACATTCGGGACAGAACCGCGCACTCTCGCGGAGCTGGGTGCCGCACGTCTGGCACACCGCTACGGCCGTCATCCGACCCTCCGCCAATCCCGGCCCCCATCTCTAGACAATAGGCCGTCGGACACTGAGGAGGGTGTGTTGGCATGACACTGGGTGACGCTGACACAAAGTTTTTGGACTCTGATCTCCAATTTTTCAACACCGGCCGTTGATATCCGGCTGTACGTACATCATGCCGCCTCAATCCTTGGCAAAGCAGAACATCCGGTATGAAGCGTCACCGTTTTCCAGACGGCGGTAGATCAACGAGCCCGGCCCACCTGCATAGTCACTGGCTATGCGGCGCACGAACGCGATATTCGGCAGACGACGAGTGAGCTGGTCAAAAAACCGATTTTTCTCCAGCCCGCGCATAACCTCCGCATTGATGACGTGTCCCGAGACCAGGCGCATGGGGATGTTGGCGAGCTCGGACTCCCAGGCGGCGATTTCGTCGGCGTAGCGGATATCGGCGTAGAGGAAATGCCCCCCCGCGCGCAGCACACGTTCCACTTCGGCAAAGAAACGGGGGACGTTTTGGTAGTTGATTGCGGCTTCGACGTTGATCACGACGTTGAAGGACTGATCGGGAAAGGGCAGGCTCTCGGCATTGCCTTGGACGAAGTAGAGGCCGGGAAGATTGTGCCTCTTTCGGCAGAACTCTATGCCGACGGTGTTCAAATCCAGCCCGGTGTAGGTGGCTGGGTGCAGGGTCCGCGTCAGATAAGAAGCGCCGCCGCCGTGGCCGCAACTGACCTCCAGCACTTTTTCGCCGGCGAGATCCACCTGTGTCGCTGTGCGGTGGTAGAGCTGGATGGGAAACCGATCGGATTCGTCGGACGCCGCCAGCGGCAGGTCCATCGGCGGATCCTCGTCATATCCGTAATTGAGGAACAGCACGTCGTCCTTGGTGAGCAGGCGGCTGAGGAACCGGTAACCGTATTTGAAGCGCAAATCTAAGATTCGCAAAAAGATTGGGTTGCGGTTCAGCCGGCCGATGAACCTTTCGATCGGCGTACGTTGAAGCCGGCCATCGTCTGCGGCGCAAGACCGGCGGGGTAGTGATGGCGGAGGTAACCTGACGCCCATGCTTAAGTGTCTCCTTCCGACTTTGCTGCGCGAACGCGCCAGTCTGCAGCCCGACCGGACGGCGTTTACATTTATAGACTACGAACAGGACAGGGCCGGCATCGCAGAAAGCCTGACGTGGTTGCAGCTGTATCGACGAGTGCTTAATCTTGCGCAGGAGTTGCGACTTCACGGGTCGACCGGCGACCGGGCTGTGATATTAGCGCCATCAGGACTTGACTACATTACCGCGTTTCTTGGCGCATTACAGGCCGGACTCATCGCGGTTCCCTTGGGTGGCGGCAGCGATGAACGTGTTGATGCGGTGCTGCGTGATGCATCGCCCTCTGTCGTTCTCACGACATCCAGTGTCGCAGGCGAAATCGCCAAGTATGTCGACTCGGGGTCCGGTGAATCTGCTCCATCGGTTATCGAGGTGGACTCGATGGATCTCGACTCAAAGAAAGGGCCCGCTGCGCGGGTCGAGGGCTCAACAGGCACCGCGTATTTGCAATACACTTCCGGATCGACCCGCACCCCCGTCGGGGTCATGGTTTCGTACAACAACATCCAGGCCAATTTCGAGCAGATCAATGCCAACTTCTTCGGGGACCACGGAGGCGTTGCCCCACCGGACACCACAGTGGTGTCCTGGTTGCCGTTCTATCACGACATGGGACTGCATCTCGGAATTATCTTTCCGGTTCTGACGGGATTCTGCACAGTGCTCACGAGTCCAGCCTCGTTTCTGCAGCGGCCGGCTCGGTGGATGCAATTGCTGGCAAGGAACAGTCATGCACTTTCGGCAGGACCCAACTTTGCTTTCGAATTGGCGGCGCGAAAGACATCAGATGACGACCTGGCCGGCCTTGATCTCGGAAATGTGCTCAGCATCCTCAATGGTGCCGAGCGGGTGCAGCCTGCGACACTGCGGCGCTTCGTCGAGCGGTTCGCACGCTTCAACCTTCAGGACAGGGCGTTACGGCCCTCATATGGAATGGCAGAAGCAACGCTGTATGTCGCGACCCGCGAAGCGGGTCAACCACCACACATCCGTCATTTCGAATCCGAGAAACTGACCGCGGGCCTCGCGAAGCGGTCGGCGGGCGGGGGCGGTACGCCGCTGGTCAGTTACGGCGCGGCGCAGTCACCGATGGTGCGGATCGTCAATCCCGAGAACAGTATTGAGTGCCCGGCGGGAACGACCGGTGAAATCTGGGTGCACGGAGGCAACGTCGCTACCGGTTATTGGAAGAAATCCCAAGAGACTGAGCAGACATTTGGCGGAACGCTTGTTGCCCCGTCGCCCGGCACGCCCGAAAGGCCGTGGCTGAGAACCGGAGATTTGGGCTTCATCTCCGATGACGAACTGTTCATCGTCGGCCGGATCAAGGACCTGTTGATCGTCTATGGGCGTAACCACTCTCCCGACGACCTCGAGGCAACGATACAGAGCGTCACGCCGGGACGTTGCGTGGCGATCTCGGTTCCGGATAAGGGCACGGAAAAGCTCGTCGCCATCATCGAGCTCAAGAACCGCGCTAATTCTGACGAAGAGGCGGTTAATAGATTCGATGTCGTCAAACGTCAAGTCACCGCTGCGATATCCAACTTGCACGGACTCAGCGTCGCGGATCTCGTTGTGGTAGCGCCCGGTTCGATTCCCATCACCACAAGCGGCAAAGTCAGAAGAGCGGCCTGTGTCGAGCGGTACCGGCAGAATCAGTTCGCCCGCTTGGACGCTTAGTACTACGGCGAATCAGTTCCCGCGGACTTGTGGGGTCGTGTTGAAATTCCCGAACATGCTGCGAACCGAATCAGAGCGCACCTTGGCTGCCGTGCGTCATCGCCTGAGCCGCAATACTTTCTGCTTTCTGTGCGAAACCCACCTGGAGCTTCCACCGCAGCCTCCGCCTGGTTGCCGCACCCTCGTTCTGTTCGCACACTTCGATCTCCAGGGCATCGTCGATCCGTACGTCGCCTATTACCTGAAGGCGCTGCACGGGCTCGGAGCAACCATCGTTTTCGTTTCCGGCTCGCCCACCCTCACGCTGGAGTCGGTGGCTGCCATCCGCTCGCTCTGTGCCGGCATTTACACCCGACGCACGCTTGCCCTCGACTTCGGCTCGTGGCATCTCGCATGGTGCATCCTCAGGGAGCGCGGCTGGTCGCTCGATCAGTTCGACCGCTTCGTCATCGCCAACGACAGTGTGTTCGGCCCGCTCTTTCCCATCGAAGATATGTGGAGCTCATTCCACGATGCTGACATGTACGGCGCCGTCGAAAATACCCAATTGGTCCCCCACCTCCAGTCCTTTTTCCTGGCTTGGGATCTCAACTCGCGCACCCGGCCCTTCCTCAACGATTTCTGGAATGACTTCCGGTACGTCGTCCACAAGGGCACCGTCATCTGGCGTTACGAGATCGGCTTATCCGTGCGCGCTCGTAAGGCAGGGCTCAGCGTCAAACCGTTCGTCTCCGCCGCCGCCATCAACTCAACCTATGGGCGCTCATCGATGCATCGATGGGCTAGCAGGCGGTCCGGGCGAAATAACGGCACCCTCTACTGTTGGGACGGTCTCGTCGAGGACTTCCGCTTCCCGTTCCTGAAGACGATCCTGCCGCGCCGCAACAAAGCGTGGCAGGTGTCCATGGCGCACCTGCGCGACGTCATCGAGCAGCACACCTCATATCCCTACCGACTCATCCAGTCGAACGTGGACCGGCTCGGCTGCGGAGTACCTTCCCTGCCCACATCAGTCGACACGCCTCCTGCGGGCGGTACCTTCTAACAGATCGGCGGCCGCGGTAACGCTATTGGCAGGCTTGGTCATCCGGATGGCGATTTCGCAGGCACGGGTAACGTATTGCGGGGCAAGGATATCGCGGAGGTCGGCGACCAGCGATTCTCGGGTGGTGGTCGACCAGCGCCGGGCGCGGCCGACCTTCATTCGTGTGACCTGTGCCCCCCATAGCGGCTGATCGGCTACGTCCCAGAGGACCAACATGGGGATTCCGGCTCGCAGGCCTGCAGCCGTCGTGCCCGCGCCACCGTGGTGGACGACCGCGCGACAGCTGGGAAAGATGGCCGCATAGTTCACCGGGCCAACAAGTTTCACGTGGTCAGAATGTGAGATGCAGTGGGAGCCGCTGGTGCCGGAATAAATCAGGGCCCGTTCGCCTAGCTCCGCGCAGGCCGTGGCGATCATGGCGATCGTGTCGGCTGGAGATTGGACCGGTGTACTGCCGAAACCGAAGTAGATGGGCGGTGTTCCGGCGGCAATCCATGACGCGACCTCAGCGTCGGCATCTGTCGGCAACTCCATCGTCAGCGCGCCGACGAAGGGTCGCCGGCCGTTCCACTCCTGCGCGAGGCCCGGAAAGCACGCCTCGTCGTAGGCCTGTATTTCGAGAAATCGACGTTCTGTCATCCGTTTCGCCGCAGGGGCCGCTGCCCGTGGTAGGCCCAGTTCACGTCGTTGCGCGTCGTCGACGTCCTTGGTGATGCGCCAATACAGCCACCAAGCCGCCCTCAATGTGGAGCGGACCAGTTGCGGCGGTGACGGTATCGACGGAAGGGCGAGCTGGCCATTGACGCAGATCGGGAAGTGGTGGAGTCCCGCTACCGGAATGTCGTAGTATTCCGCGACGTTGGCGACGACCCCGTGGTACGTCTGGCCCGTTATAAGCAGGTCCGCCCCGTCCGCCAGTGGAGTCAGCGTCCTACTCATCTGCGCCCAGCCCTCGACGAAAAGCTCGCGGCCGGCGCGCACCAAACTGACTGGATTTTGCGGCTTGAAAGCGTGGTGCACGAAATCCGCGACCGCGTTCACCTGCTCCTGCGAATCCGGACCGTATCCGACTGCAGCAAGCCCGGCCGACTCCACGAAGTCGACCAGGTTAGGTGGAACTGCCATACGCACTTCGTGCCCTCGTCGTAGCAGTTCGAGCCCTGCGGTGGCGCAGGGCTCGACGTCGCCGCGAGTTCCATGGGCGGCCAAGACAACTTTCATCGGCGAATTGCTGCACCCGCATGGCGCCCGTCGGCGACCCGCCTAAGCACAGATTTGATCGCACGCAGGTACCGGGTCACGGAGTCCCTGGCGATCGAATTGTTCGGGAAGTTCACCCATATCGACACCTCATCGAAGAGACGAATTATCGAGATATAGAGGTGCGCTGGATCTCTGGGGTCGCAGTAGATTCTCACATTCGCGTCCCTCATGTGGGAGGTGACGGTAGCGGAGAAGGGAGGAAGGCCCACATCCATGTAGTTGACCATGGTGCAGTTCGGTCCCCATTGCCTGAGCCACGGCGCCAACTTCAATACGTCGTTGAACGACACGTTCGCGAGGTCGAAGTTCGAATCGAAGGAGGTCTGCGCGGCACGGGCAGTTTCTTCGAAAGACGTCGGGTTGACTGGCACAGTGAATGGGACTACGCCGGTGAACCACCCCATTGTCGCAAATTCCGCCAGTGACCTGCGCTTGTCAGTCGGAGTAAGGCCGTAATACGTTTTGGCGCCGGTCAATTCAAATTGTGCCAGAGCCACACACGCGAACAACCCGCCGCTGAAGCGGGCGCCCGCCTGCGTGCAGAGGGATTCGAATAGGGCTGTCTGGGCCTTATCCATCAGCTGGTCGACCACCAGGTCGCCACCAGTGGCGATTGACAGATCACCAAGCGGCAGTGGGAAGTCCGGCAAGGTTCCGCCGTTGTCTTCGGCAAACTCGATCCACCTACGGACCTGAGGGGAATCCACGGTCAGCGCAGCCAGGTGCTGCTTCTCCCGCGCGCAGAAATCGTCATGACTGGCTGGGGGTGGCAACTGGACGAGCGCGTCGCCCCTCACCAGGGCGCGATAGTTCATCACGATCTCGGTGTACAACCCAGAAATAATCGTCGGGTCACAGTGGAGGTGATCGACAATCGAAAAAAATGTGAAGTGGTCCGCGCGCTGAATGATGCCGAACCTGAAGCAATCCCACTGCACCGGATCAGGGGTGGACAGTACGAATTGCTGCCACTCACTTGGCGTCATCTCGTCATGACGGCTCGGGACGAACACGATATCGGCCGGATCACCGATGGTATGCCGGACAACGTGTTCCGTATCTTCGTACTCGAACCAACTGTGATATGTCTTGTGCCGACGGAGGTGTGCGTTGATCACATAGCCCATGGCGCGGACATCGCACCGACCGGGTTCGTCTCCGGAGCCGATCACCAGCCGTGCATAATCGAGTCCGCGGGCCGCATAGCGGGAAAAGCCGCGAAGATGGGCTTCTTGCATTGCGCTAAGCGGCACATCACTTATCGGAGCTTTCCGGGCTTTCGCGAGCGAGGCCGCCGATGCTTCCCAGGACACGACACTGCCCGGCTCCGGCGCCCAGTCATAAACTGTCCCCACGAACAGGCCCTGGGCTGATCCTGCAGCTTCGAACACCCGTCCCCCTTCAGTCCAGCACCTGCGGTTCAGCGGACATTGCGATTTCCGACCCATCGCGACGGTGCCGAGCCGGCCCGTGGGATGCCAGCTTTTCGCATAGGAGCCCGGCCAAACCTCCGATGGTGGTGATGTCGTTGGTGGTGACGCGTATCCCCGTTTCGGCCTCGATGCGGGTGCGCAGCTCGAGGTTCCCCATGGAGTCCAGGCCGTATTCGGAGAGGGGGTGGTCCGGATCGATGCTGCGACGCAGAATGAGGCTGACCGCGTCGGAGACTATGCGACGCAGGCGGGCGGGCCACTCGTCCGGCGCCAGCGCGTACAGCTCGTCAAGCAATTGACTTGTGTTCGTTGAGCTTTGCCGCCTGGATCGAAATAATTCAGCGAATTGGCTGCGCTGTGCGTAGGCGGCGAACCACGGTGTTCCTGTCATCTTTGCGTACCCGGAGTACACGCGGGCGTGGCACAGCAGTGCCTGAAATGCGAAGGCGCCTTCGTCGGCCGTGAAAGCGGTGTCACGCCAGTGTGCGATGGCGGTACCTTCGCCGTCCTGACCGAGAGCAAAGTCTTCGCCGGTCTCTGCTCGGAGTTCGGCGGCACGACCGACCTCGGACCACAACGCCCACCCGATCCCAGTGGCGGGAAGGCCCTGAGTTCGGCGCCACCGCGCTAATGCGTCCAACCAGCTGTTAGCCGCGGCGTACGCGCCTTGCCCGGGCGACCCCACCAGACCTACTGCCGATGAGAACAAGCAGAACCAGTCCAGCGGCAGACTGGCTGTGGCTTGGTGTAAGTTCCACGCGCCGTAGACCTTTGGAGCCCAGTTGCGGCCGATGAGCTCATCGGTCATGGTGGCCAGCATCGCGTTCTCGAACACCGCTGCAGCGTGCAGCACCCCGCGCAACGGAAGCCCGGTGGCGGTTGCCACGGTCACCAAACGCGCCGCCGTGCCGACTTCGGCGATGTCGCCGCAATCCACCTCGATGTCGGCACCCATCGCCCGCATGACCTCGATCGTTTCCAGCGTCTTGGGAGTGGGCTGAGAGCGGGAGCTGAGCACGATGCGGCCACATCCAGCTGCGGCCATCGTCTCGGCGAGGAAGAGTCCGATGCCACCCAAACCGCCGGTGACGATGTAGGCACCGTCGTGCCGGAAAGCCCGCGCCTGCTCGGGCGGTACCACTACGTCGGTGTGCCCGGCCCGGGGCACGTCGAGCACGAGCTTGCCCGTGTGCTCTGCCGCGCTCATCACGCGGACAGCCGTGGCCGCGTCGCCAAGCGGATAACGCGTGCTTTCCGGGACCGGCAATTGACCGTCTGCGACAAGCCGGTACACCGTGCCCAGCAGCTCGGCGATCCGCTTCGGGTGACTCTCTGACATGAGTGTCAGGTCGACGTAGTGGAACGTGAGGTTGCGATGGAACGGGAAGAGCCCCAGCCCCGTGTTGGCGTAGACGTCGTGCTTACCGATCTCCACAAATCGTCCGCCGATGGAGAGCACTTCCAGCCCTGCGCGCTGCGTGGCGCCGGTCAGGGAGTTGAGCACGATGTCGACGCCATATCCATCGGTGTCACGGCGGATATGCTCGGCGAACTCGGTGCTGCGGGAGTCGTAGACATGCTCGATACCCATGTCGCGCAACCGTGCTCGCCGCTGCTCGTTGCTGGCAGTGACGAAGATGTCGGCTCCGGCGGCGCGCGCGATCGCGATCGCCGCCTGCCCTACGCCGCCAGTGGCGGAATGGATTAACACACGGTCACCCGTGGTGATCCTGGCCTGATCGTGTAGGCCATACCAGGCGATGGCATGCGCGGTGCTCACCGCGGCCGCCTGCTCGTCAGTGAGGCCCGGCGGCAGCGTCACGGCAAGGCGGGCGTCACACGTGACGAATGTTGCCCAGCAACCGCTTTGAGAGAAGCCGCCCACGTGGTCACCCGCCCGATGAGTTGTCACGTCGGGACCGACCCTGGTCACCACGCCGGCAAAATCCATGCCGAGCTGCGCTGCATCCCTGTCGATACCGGGATACCGGCCGTTGGCGAACAGGACATCGGCGTAGTTGATGCTGGCTGCGGTCACCGCGACCTCAATCTCTCCCGGGCCGGGCGGAACACGTTCGAACGCAGCCAATTCCATCGTTTCCAGGTCACCTGGCGTGCGGATCTGCAAGCGCATACCACCGTGCGGGTGGTCCACCACGGCGTTTCGCCGCTCCTCAGGGCGTAGTGGTGCGGGGCTGAGGCGCGCTGTATGCCATTGACCGCTCCGCCAGGCCGTCTCGTCCTCCTCCGACGTCCCCAGCAGTTGCCGTGCCAGCCGCTCGGCATCGGTGTCGTCGTCCATGTCGATCTGGGTGGCGCGCAGATGCGGATATTCAGTGCTGATCGTTCGCACCAGGCCACGAAGCCCACCCTGCTCCAGGTTCGTCACATCGTCCGACAACACGCTCTGCGCGTTCCGCGTCACGACGTAGAGGCGCGGTGGTTCTTCGTCGACTTCCGTAATCTGCCGGGCGATCCGCACTAGGTGACGCACGTAGTCCCCGCCGCGCAGGGCACACTCCTCATCCGGGTCGCCGTTCTTAGGGCCGGTGATTATGACCACTCCGCTGACCTCGTCGGCAGCAAGATGCGCGTTAAGCAACTCGGCGTTGGCCTGATGATCGGAATGCTGCGGCCATGTCATGGTCGCGCAGCCGGCGCCCTCCGCCTTCAGCGCGTCGGTCAGCCTCGTCGCCATGACGTCCGCAGTGGTGCAAGTGCTGATCAGCAAACATGTTCCCGGGCCGACGCGGTCCACATCGGGCAGAGTTCGCTGTTCCCACTCGATGGTCAGTAGCCGCTCGTTCAGCACCCGATCGCGGTTAGCGCTCTCGGAGGCCCCGATGCCGAGTTGCAATCCGCGCACCGCCAGCAGGACCGTCCCGTGCTCGTCGAGCACATCGAAGTCGGCCTCCAACGCGACCCCGTCGGCACTGGTCACCCTCGTATAGCAGTAGCGGGCGGTGCGGGCGGGAGCGTAGGCACGGATCCGGCGTACGCCCAGCGGCAGCAGCAGACCAGCACTACCTGCGACCTGGGCGTCGGAATGAGCCGCAACCGACTGGAAACAGGCATCCAAAAAGGCGGGATGCACGCCGTAGGCATTCTGCTGCGAGCGGATCGGGCCAGGCAGCCTGACCTCGGCCAGCAGTGTGCCGACCGTCTTGTCCGCGCTGTGCACCGCGGCCAGTCCGGCGAAAGCCGGACCATACTGCAAACCGTGCTCATCGAACTGCTTACGCATCTCGGCCCCATCCAGCGGGCACGAGTGGGCCGTGAGTAGGGCGGCGATGTCGTACGACGGTGGCTGGTTCTCATCCCCGCCGGCATGAAGCACTGCCGTCGCCCGCCGAATCTGCGTGCTTTCTTCGAAGGTCTCCACCACGAAGTCGACGGCGGCCGGCGAGGTCACCGACGCGACCGCGGATATCGGGGTCTCATTGTCCAGCAACAGCATTGCCTCGAAACGGATGTCACGGACCTCGGAGTTCTCGCCGAGGATCGTGCGAGCTGCCGCGCACGCCATCTCGCAGTAGGCCGCTCCGGGAAGAGCAGCGACATTGTGTATCCGGTGGTCGGCCAACCAGGGCTGCGCGGCGGTGCCGACCTCCCCCTGCCAAACGTGGCGCTCCGGCTCCTCGTGCAATCGCACATGCGCCCCCATCAGCGGGTGCACCGGAACGGTGCAAGCGCCGCGCCCCCGCGAATCCTGACCGCTGCGGGTAAGCAGCAGGGGGCGGTGGGTCCATGTCGGTAACGGTGCATCCACCAGCTGACCCCCCGGGTAGATCACCGAGAAGTCGATCGCGGCGCCGGCACTGTGCAGATCGGCAAGGAAGCCGCGCAGCCCGTGCGGCAGCTCTTGCTCGCGGCGCATGGCGGCCAGTGCGGCCAGCGGTATGCCGAGGCTGTCGGCAGTCTGCCCGACCGCGTGGGTGAGTAGGGGGTGCGGAGCCAACTCCGCGAACACCCGGTAACCGTCCTCCAACGCCGCCCGCACAGCTGTGGCGAAACGCACCATGTGACGCAAATTGTCCGACCAGTACCAGGCGTCGCACACGGGCTGCTCGCGCGGGTCGAACGCGGTCGCGGAGTAGAAGGGCACCTCCGGTGTCATGGGGTTAAGCTCTGCCAGCACCTCGGACAGCTCGTCGAGGATCGGATCGACCTGCGGGGAGTGCGAGGCGACATCGACAGCGATCTCGCGCGCCAGCACGTCCCGTTGCTCCCATGCTGCAACCAGATCGCACACCGTCTGCGTGGCGCCGCCGATCACCGTGGACTGCGGCGAGGCCACCACCGCCAGCACGACGTCGTCGACGCCTCGAGCCATCAGTTCCAAAAGCACTTGCTCGGCAGGCAGTTCCACCGACGCCATCGCCCCGGAACCAGCGATCGTGGACATCAGCCGCGAGCGGCGGCAGATCACGCGCACCCCGTCTTCCAGCGATAGGGCTCCCGCCACAACCGCGGCCGCGGCCTCGCCCATCGAGTGGCCGATCACGGCCCCCGGCTGCACCCCGTATGCCCTCATCGTGGCTGCCAGCGCGACCTGCATGGTGAATAGCGCGGGCTGGATCCGGTCGATCCCGGTCACCGTCTCGGGCACCGAAATCGCTTCGGTCACCGAGAATCCCGACTCTTGGGCGATCAGCGGTTCCACCTCGGCGACAGTCGCGGCGAACACCGATTCGGTCGCGAGCAGCTCGGCGCCCATCGCCGCCCACTGCGAACCCTGCCCGGAAAACAGCCATACCGGTCCTCGATCGTCCTGCCCGACTGCGGACTGATAAGGAAAGTCGCTTTCGGCGACCTGGCCCAAACCCTCGGTCAGCTCCTCGAGGCTGTCTGCAATGACTGCGGTGCGCACCGGCCGGTGCGTACGGCGGCGAGCAAGGGTATACGCCAGATCCGATGCCGCAAGGTCCAGCGCGTGTGCGTCGACCCAGTCGGCGAGCCGCCGAGCGGTTTGCCGCAGTCCATCGGCCGATGTGGCTGACAGCGGGAAAAGCAGCGGGCCGTCGACGGCGGGGGTGGTTGGCGCAGCGCCCGGTACGACCGTCTCAGGAGCTTGCTCCACAATCGCGTGGACATTGGTTCCCGAGAACCCGTACGACGACACCGCCGCCCGCCGGGGTCCATCGTGGCCGTTGCCGGGCCACGGCGTATTAACCTGCGGCACAAAGAGATTGGTCTTGATTTGTGCCATCTCATCAGGCAGCCGGGTGAAGTGCAGATTGCGCGGAATCACACCATGCTGCAATGCGAGGACCGCCTTCATCAGCCCCAGCGCTCCGGCAGCCGACTGGGTGTGCCCAAAGTTGGTCTTCACCGATGCGAGCGCGCACGGCCCGTCGAGGCCGTAAACCTCCGCCAGGCTGGCGTATTCGATGGGGTCACCCGCTGGGGTTCCGGGGCCGTGTGCCTCCACCATGCCAACGGTGCGGGCGTCCACACCGGCCACAGCCAATGCCGCCCGATAGGCCTCGACCTGTGCGGCCCGCGACGGCGTCACGATATTCACCGTGTGGCCGTCCTGGTTGGCGGCCGTGCCGCGCAGCACGGCCAGGATCCGGTCGCCATCGGCCAGCGCATCCGGTAGCCGCTTGAGCAACAGCACGGCGCAACCCTCGCCGGCGACGAATCCATCGGCGGCCGTGTCGAACGCATGGCAGCGTCCGGTAGCAGACAGCATTCCGATGGCAGAACCCGAACAGGATTTGCGCGGTTCAAACGACACCGAGGCGCCGCCCGCCAGGGCAATGTTGCTTTCTCCGTCATGCAAGCTGCGACAGGCCATATGCACCGCTGCCAGGCCGGAAGAGCACGCGGTATCCACCGTCATCGCCGGTCCGTGCAGTCCCATCGTGAAGGCAATCCGCCCGGAGCCCATGGCAAAGCTATTGCCCATGTATCCGTACGGCCCCTCCAATACGTTGGCCTCAGCGTGCACGAATTGGTAGTCGTCATGCATTAATCCCACGAACACGCCGGTCCGCGAGCCGGCCAGCGTGTTTCGAGTCAGACCGCCGTGCTCCATTGCCTCCCAGGCGGTTTCCAGCAGCAAGCGGTGCTGCGGATCCATCGCAGTCGCTTCTTTTTCGGTGATGCCGAAAAACTCGGGATCAAAGCCGGCGACGTCATCCAGGAATGCGCCCCACTTACACACTGACCGACCAGGCGCACCAGGCTGGGGATCGTAGTACTCGTCGGCGTCCCATCGGTCGGGTGGAATTTCGGTGACCAGGTCGTCGCCGCGCAGCAACGCCTCCCATAATTGTTCTGGAGAGTCGATGCCTCCAGGCAGCCGGCAGGCCATGCCGATGACCGCAACCGGAGTAAGACGCGTCTTGATCATCGGGACCAAAGATATAGCCGATCCTGAGTCCGCACCCGATTACGTATTGTCCCGAACAAAACCATTCCCTCCTCACCGCAACGGTGGAGTTGCGCCGTCGGATTCCTTAATTGCTGGGCAACAACCAATCGGTTATGTCGGGCTGTTTACTGCGACGTCAATATGGGGATGTGTAGTTACGCCTGGAGCTTTCCCGCAGGTCAGCCGCCTCGCGGCGGCTGCGAATTATTGAACACGCGATCAATTTCACACATGTTAGCGGATCGCTATCAGGTCGTGACGTTAACTGAGGGCCAAGTTGTGCGAGGCCTGACCTGCCTGAGGGTTGTAATTAAGCATGTCGTGGTCGACGATGCCGTTGAGCCGAGGATGTCCTCGGTCCGCCGCAACTGCTCCTCGGCGACCATGAGCTGGGCACGCAGGCCCGCGATCTGCATGTCGAGTTGGATATACGGCGGATACGGCGCGTTGGGGGCCCCGGTGGCTGCGTCAGTGGTCACCGTGTTCTCCTCGCTCATGTGGCTACCGTTCAATGGTGCCCCGAAGCAGTTGCAGCTGACGCGAGTAGTCCGCTACCTGTCTTATTTCGATGGTCACCGAGACAGGCAGGAACTGTCAGGTCACGCCTCACGTCCAAGACACCCAGGTCGAACTTCCATTCACCGGCCTGAATGCGCCGCCGCGACCGCGATATTCGGCATCGGCGCGCGGTCGCCGGCGGCGGTTCGGCGGTGATGCGGACGATGACGGAGAAAGGCGGCGCCTCAACGGCGAGTTGTCAGTGCGGCTTCGAAGGTGGGACTTGACCCCACGCTGACTTGCTCGACATGTGCGTTATAAGCCCGCCGGTTCGGGGAACCCATAGTGCGAGACAGTGTCCACTCCGGACGCCGCTAGGACAGGAGCTGCAATGATCGGATCAATAATCCTCGCCCTCATCGTCGGCGCGATCATCGGTTTGGTGGCGCGTCTCGTTATGCCGGGTAAGCAAGACATCGGGATGGTCGCGACGGTTCTAGTCGGTGCCCTCGGTGGCTTGATCGGCTCAGCGGTGGCCAGCCAGTTCGGATACCACAATGCCAATGGTGGAGTCGCCTGGATTCCGTTTTTCATCGGAGTCGCCGCTGCCGTCGTGCTCATCGCGATCTACGAATCCGTGATGGGTCGGCGTCGCGGCACCGGCATGTTGGGTCGGCGTGGCGGCACCGGCTTGTTGGGTCGGCGTGGCGGCACCGGCATCATGGGTCGGCGCACTCGTACCAGGTGGCCTTGGTAGCTCGCTCGAACTACAGCTCGTCGTTTCCAGATAGCCGGGCGAAGAGTTCGCGCGGATACGCCCCGGAGCTAGCTGGTCATTTCGGCCTCAGCCCGATTAGCCGTCGGTGCGCGAGGCGCGCTCACCAGGGTGACGGTGATGCCCGTTAGGCGCTGCTTCGTCCAAAGGAAATGTGATGGCGGCCAAGTTCGAAATCAGCAAGGACCACGCCGGTAAGTTCCGATTCCACCTCAAGGCACCCAACGGCGACATCATCGCCGCCAGCCAGGGTACGAACGAAGGCGAGTGCCGAGAAGGGCATTGAGGCGATCAAGACGCATGCACCCAGCGCGACGGTGGTCGACGAAACCGGCTAGCGCGGTTGACTTCCGGTCAGCTCGTTGCGTTCGTCGACCTGACGACTTGACGGGTCGCCGCCGTGGTCGCGGATTGAACGACGAACGGCGGCGCTCGCCGCACTATCAATGCATGCGGCCTCTGTGAGGGGATGAAAAAGCCCGGCGAAACCGAAGCAGCGCCAGGCGATGGCTCGGTTACCACCGTGCAGACGGGGATGCCCCCGCGGTTGGCGATGCCCGCGGGGCGCGCTTCAAGGCCGGAGTCACTCGAACGGGATTGGCTGCGTGGGGAACGAGGCGCTCCACCCGAGCGCGAATTGATTCACGAAGCTTGCCACTTCGGACCACGACTGGTCGATTATCGCCCCGTGTTCGGTAATCCCCTCGTTGCCTGTTGGGGATCGAGCGGAACCGGTACACACACTTTCCGGGCAGGCGTACATGAGGAACGTCGGCGAGGTCCACGGCCCGCCGTGTGGCCAATCGGGGAAAACCCCTCCGAGCTTCCAAGGCCCGCAATGCGAGCCGCTGTGGTCGAGGTAGCAAGGGTGCGGCAGCCACGGGCCACACTCTTTCGGCGGCACGACGTATGTTCCCGGGGGCGAGATCTCCGGATAGAGAAAGTAATTGGAGCTTCCAGGACCGAGGGCAGCCGCGAGCTCACAACCCTGTTGGGGTATGACGACCCGATCTCCTTCGCCGTGAATCCGGAGGAACTTCACGTTCGCGAGGTTGCCCGGCGTATTACCGGGCCAGGCCGATGATCGTGCCGTCAGTTGTTCCGTGTCCGTTGTCCCGCAGCTATCGCACCACGCCGCCCCGAACCCGGAAGGTGGTGGCGCGTTCAGCACCTGCCACGTTGTTCCAGTGAAATCACTCGGGCCGTCCAGTGACACGGCGATCTGGGGGGCGGCTCGGCGCTCGATGGCCAGTTCGGTAATGCACGAACCGTGGGAATGACCCCACATGAGCACCTGATTCGCATTGGCCTCAGGAAGGTTTTTCACGGCGGCGAGAAGATTGAGCGAGTCATCGACCTCCCCGCCGCAGAATTCGAACTGACCTCCGGACTGCCTCGTGAAAGTCGGGTCGGGAGGGAAGGTGCTCGCCCCCGGGTACTCGGTCCAAAAGAGCGGGCCAGCCCGGTAGGTCGAGATCGCGACGAACCACCCTTCGGCGGCCATCTGGGTGCACCCGTTAAACGTATTGGTGAAAATGCCGTTGAGTCCGTGGTTGATGATGAGCACGGGGTAGTAGCCCGAGCCGAACGCTGGGTAGCAGATAAGCCCGTAGATCTGAAGTCCGTCGGACATGTAATTTCCGACCTCATAGTGAGCGATCCCTGGGAAAACCGGCCAGATCCCCGACGGAAGCTGGCCGCCCTGCGTGAGGTCCGTCGTGGTCCATGCAGCAGCAGTAGCGGGGTGTCGAATGTTTTCCGGTCGTCGTAGCGACGGAACGTATTCCCGTGGCGGCGGAACCAATTCGGGGAGTGGCAGAGCGAATGGCTGCGGAACGTATTCGGGCGGTGCCAGAGCGAACGGCGCCGCCGCGCCCGAGTCGACGCACCCACCAACCGCCGCAAACTGTCGACCGTCTGCGTCTGCGCACACGTCTGCCCGACCGAGCCCCGCTGTGTGGATCGTGACGAGAGCCGCCAGCGCTGCCACGAGCACCATCATGACTGCCAGCGCCGTGCCCGACCGTACCCAACGACTCATTTTCATCACCACCCGATCAAACGAGTCCAACCACATCGTTTCAGTGCTTGGCCGATGGATCTGTGGTTTGACAATTGAAATTGCACTCGATCGAGAAGCTGACGGTTCGACGCGAAAACGTGCTCTACCAGGCAATATGCGGGAGAGAGCCCCCTGTCAGGATTGAACTGACGACCGCTCGCTTACAAGGCGAGTGCTCTACCACTGAGCTAAGGAGGCCGGTTTTAACCGGTGCCTAGCCTAGCGGGGCGACGATGCAGGCCGGAACGGCCTGCTGAGGAGCCGCGCAATCCGGCCTAACTGCTCACTCGTCGTCGAGGCCTGAGCGCTCGTGGTCGACGACGCGCTGGGAGCGCACCGTCCGCGGCGAAGTGCGCCGTGACGGGCGGCGGCCCGGCAGCGGAATCCGCTCGGCGATGTTGCTCAGCGGGTTGACCACGAACGTCAGCGAATTGACCGCATCCTGCAGCGTGGCGATGGCCGGCTCCAGTGCCTCCATCCCGGGTGCCAGCCGGCTCAGAGTGTCGGCGACGGCAGCGAGCTGCTCCAGTGGTCCGTTGCGGGCGGTCAGCTTGTCGATCAGACCACCTTCGGCCAGCAGCCGGTCGGCCAGTCCGTCCTCGGCGAGCAACCGCTCGATCAGCCCGTCGTCGGCGACCAGCTGATCCACCAGCCCACCCCGCTTCAGGGCGCGTTCGAGCCCACCGCCCTCGGCGGTCAGCCGGTCGAGCAGGCCATCTTCTTGCGTCAGCAAGTCGACCACCCCGCCCGGGCGCAGCAACCGATCCATGGGCCCGTCAGTAGCAAGAGCACGGCCCAGCGGTGCATCGTCGTCCAGCAACCGGGCCAGCCGGTTGGCCCGGTTGATCGCATCGTCGATGCCCAGCATTTGCGCGACCGCATTGGACCCGCCCGTCGTGCCCGCATCACCCAGGGTTCGGTGTGCCACGCCGAGCGCTGACGCGGCAACACCCACGCCGGCGTCGGCAACGGCGAGTCCGACCCGCACGGGCGCGGTGGCGATGTTCGCCAGACTTGTGACGAGATTCATACCCTGAGTCTATTCAGGCCAGGCTATATCCCGTGGTCGTTGGCCGCGATCGGGCCGGCGCTGAACTCTCAGCCTGCGCACAGGCGCCTTGGAGGATTCCCTTAGATAAGTAAGAGGGAATTGACCCCATGGTCGCGGGAATCGCAGAAGTAACGGCACCGGAGGCGCGGGTACTCGTCGTCGACGACGAAGACAACATCGTCGAGTTGCTGTCGGTGAGTCTCAAATTCCAGGGCTTCGAGGTCCATGCCGCCACTAATGGACAGGCGGCGCTGGATTTGGCCCGCGAGGTCAAGCCGGATGTGGTGATCCTCGATGTGATGATGCCCGGGATGGACGGCTTCGGGGTGCTGCGCCGACTGCGCGCCGACGGCATCGACGCGCCTGCGCTGTTTCTCACCGCCCGGGACTCGCTGCAGGACAAGATCGCCGGGCTGACGCTAGGCGGCGACGACTACGTCACCAAACCGTTCAGCCTCGAAGAGGTTGTCGCCCGGTTGCGAGTTATCCTGCGGCGCATCGGTAGAAGCATCACCGAGGAGCGCAACGCCCGCCTGGCATTCGCCGACATCGAACTCGACGAGGAAACTCACGAGGTGTGGAAGGCCGGCGAGCCAGTTTCGTTGTCGCCCACGGAATTCACGCTGCTGCGGTACTTCGTGATCAACGCGGGCACCGTGTTGAGTAAACCGAAAATCTTGGATCACGTCTGGCGCTATGACTTCGGCGGGGACGTCAACGTCGTCGAGTCCTATGTGTCCTATCTGCGTCGCAAGATCGACACCGGTGAGAAGCGGCTCCTGCACACACTGCGCGGAGTGGGCTATGTGCTGCGCGAGCCGCGATGACAAGCATCCGGTTGTAGGCCGCGGGCCGCGCATTGGGCAGATAATGAGCCAATGCTGAAACGGCTGCGCGCAACCGTGCCATTGCGAGTCAGCTTGGTCGCCGCGACGCTGCTGCTGGCAGCATGCGGGCTTGCGGTTTCGGGTATCGCGGTCACATCGATCCTCTACAATAGCCAGATTCGCCGAGTCGATCACAACCTGCTCGACGCGAGCCACGGCTGGGCCCTGGCGACCAGAACGACCTCGCCGGGGTTACATCTCCCTTCGGCCGATCGCCCTCCGTCGAACTATTACATCCGCAGCACTACCCCGGATGGGCGCACCTGGTCGGTGGCCAACGACACTAGGCCAGAGCCTGCGTTGCCCACGAACAACGACATGGGTTCGACGCCGAGAACAGTTGGCTCGGTGGAGGATTCCAGCACCAAATGGCGCGCGGTGTCGGTGCGAGGTCTACGCGGCAGGTTGATCACCGTCGCCTACGACCTTTCCGATTTTCGACAGACCGACCGCTCGCTGGCTTGGTTGCAGTCGGGCATTGGTGTTGCCGTCCTGCTTGCCCTGGGTTTGGCCAGCTATGCGGTCGTGTCCCATAGCCTGCGACCGCTGGCTGAAGTCGAACACACCGCCGCGGCAATCGCCAGCGGTCAGCTGGATCGCCGTGTGCGCGAACGTGATGCACGAACCGAGGTGGGCCGGTTGTCGTTGGCGCTGAACGGGATGCTGGCGCAGATCCAAACAGCGGTGGCATCGTCGGAGTCGTCGGCGGAGTTGGCGCGCAGTTCAGAGGAACGCATGCGCAGGTTCATCACCGATGCCAGCCATGAGCTGCGCACCCCGTTGACCACCATTCGCGGATTCGCCGAGTTGTATCGGCAAGGGGCGGCCCGCGACATGGAGCAGGCGATGTCGCGGATCGAGAGCGAATCGCGCCGGATGGGGCTGCTGGTCGACGATCTGGTGCTGCTGGCAAGGCTGGACTCCCAACGCCCGCTGGAGAGCCACCGGGTGGATTTGCTGGCGCTGGCCTCAGACGCCGTGCATGATGCTCGCGCGATCGCCCCGCAGCGCACGATCACGCTGGATGTGGTTGACGGACCGGGGATTCCAGAGGTGCTCGGTGACGAGGCCCGGCTGCGCCAAGTGCTCAGCAACTTGATGATCAATGCCGTGCAGCACACTCCAGGCACCGCTGATATCGCGGTGCGCGTCGGCACAAAGGACGACGATGTGGTTCTGGAAGTCATCGACGACGGGCCTGGTATGTGCGAGCAGGACGCGCAGCGCGTGTTCGAACGGTTCTATCGTGCGGATTCGTCGCGGGCGCGGACCAGCGGCGGATCTGGCCTGGGGCTGTCCATCGTCGACTCTCTGGTCCGCGCTCACGGTGGCACCGTCACTGTGACCACGGCGCCCGGACATGGCTGCCGGTTCTACGTCAGCCTCCCGCGTATCGCTGACGTGGCCGCGCACGCCGATTCAGTCGGTTAGCTCGGCGATCGCCGCCTTGATTTTGCTCTGCGCCTCATCAAGGGATTCCGCGGACGGGTTGCGGTCGACGTTGGCGAAGCCGAAATCGCTCAGGCTCTTCGCCGGGAAGACGTGGACGTGCAAGTGCGGAACCTCGAGACCGGCGATGATCACCCCGGCACGGTCGGCGTCGAACGCCTTCGTGACAGCCTTACCGATCAACTGGGCGACCGACATGATCCGGCCGAACGCCGCCTGGTCGACGTTCTGCCATTGATCGATTTCTGATCGCGGCACCACCAGTGTGTGTCCCTGGGTCATCGGCTCGATGGTCAAGAACGCGACGACCTCGTCGTCGGAGTACACGAACCGGCCCGGCAACTCGCCGTTGATGATCCTGCTGAAAATGGTGGGCATCGTCTCAGCATAGGTTGCGCCGTGAAGGCCTAGGCGGCGCCGCCGTCGAGCAGCGCGGAAAGCTCGTCCACCGACCACGGCGGCGAGTCGTGGTGGTCCCGGTAGCCGATCAAGGCCGGCGCGGCCTTCGGGAATCGACCGACGAAACCGCCTGAGGCAGCGAAGATCTCACCAGTGCGATGCTTCGCGAGGTCGCTGGCCAGGTAGGCATAGGTCGGCGCGGCGTAGTCCGGCGCCGCGACGTCTAGCGCGCCCTGCATCGAGACGTCGTCCAGTAGTCCCCTGCGGTTCAGGTCGGTGATGTGGGCGACGTAGTCCGCTCCGGTGGACAGCCGCGTCCTGGCGCCTGGGCACACCACATTGGCGCGTACGCCGTGCTCCTTGAGTTCGGCGGCGATCGCCAGTGTCAGGCTGTTGACCGCGCCCTTGCCGGCCGGATACCCGGTGCCGCCGTAGTCGCCGAGGAAGGCGAACGAGCTGGTGTTGACGATGCTGCCGCCGCCCTGCGCGACCATCTTGCGTGCAGCGGCACGGCAGGTTGCGAACACCGTGCCCAGGTGCGCGTCGAGCAACTCCGCGAACTGCGCCGGGCTGACGTCGAGGATGGACGAGCCCGGCGGTTCGGCGATGCCGGCGCAGTTGACCAGGATGTGGATGCCGCCGAACTCGTCGATGCAGTTGTCCACCAACGATTCTGCGACCGCCTGATCGGACGGCGACCCGGGGTGGGCGACCGCCCGCCCGCCCGCGGCGGTGATCGCATCGGTGGTGGACTGGGCAGCATCGGCGTCTCGGCCGTTGACCACCACCCCGGCGCCGTGCTGCGCCAACAACGCTGCGACGGCTGCGCCGATACCCCTCGACCCGCCGACCACGACAGCGCCGCGGTCGGCGAGCAGTGAGCTCACTCCTCGGTGCCGAATGTCATCGCGTCGAGGTTCCAGTAGCCGCGCATATTCGCGATCAGCCCGGCGTCGTTGACCCGGTAGGTGAACACGCCTCGCACGCTGCTGGTGATTCCGTTGTCAAACTTGCTGCGCAGCACCAAGATATGCGCGATCTCGTCGGGATCGCTGGACGGAAACGTTTCCTCGCAGGTGATGCTCAGCTGGTTGGCAGCGATGTTGGTGTCGTAGAACTCGGCGACGCCTTCTTTGCCCCGCACGCCGGTGCCGTCAGGGTTGGTGATGGACTTGCCGATCGGGTCCTCGACGACGACATCGTCGGCCATCAACGCCAGCCAGCCCTCCCGGTCGTGGGCCTGCACGCAGCGCCACGACGCCTGCGACGCCGCCAATGCGGGGGACTGCTCAACAGTTTCCTGCGACATGGTGATTACCGGTCGGCGTCGGTGTAGCGGATGACGCCGCGAATGTTCTTGCCGTCCAGCATGTCCTGGTAGCCGTCGTTGATCTGCTCCAGCTTGTACTGCCGGGTGATCATGTCGTCGAGGTTGAGCTTGCCCGCCTTGTACATCGTCAACAGCTGAGGGATGTCGAACTGCGGGTTGCCGCCACCGAAGATGGTGCCTTTGATCGTCTTCTGCATCAGGGTCAGCATCGCCAGGTTCAGGGTGACGTTGGTGTCCAGCAGGCTGCCGATGGCGGTTAGCACGCACGTGCCGCCCTTCGCGGTCAAGATCATGTAGTTCTCCACGTCGGCCCCGAGTAGCTCGCCGACGGTGACCACCACTTTGTGGGCCATCAGGCCGTGCGTCACTTCCATGATGCCGCCCATCGCGGCGAAGATGTCCGGGTAGACGTGCGTCGCCCCGAACTTGAGGGCCTGGTCGCGCTTCCACTCGACCGGGTCGATCGCGAAGACGTTGCGGGCTCCGGCGGTCACGGCGCCCTGCAGCGCGGCCATGCCCACACCGCCGATACCGACGATCGCGACGTCCTCTCCCGGACGGATGTCCGCGGTGCGGACCGCCGAACCGTAGCCGGTGGTGACGCCGCAACCGACCAGCGCGGCGACCTCGAACGGGATTGACTCGTCGATCTTCACCACCGAGCTGCGGTGCACGACCATGTACGGCGAGAACGTTCCCAGCAGCGTCATCGGGAAGACGTTTTCGCCACGGGCCTGGATGCGGAACGTCCCGTCGGATACCGCGGCGCCGCCGAGCAGCCCGGCACCCAGGTCGCACAGGTTGCGCAGGCCGGCCTGACAAGTCGGACACTGTCCACACGACGGGATGAACGACAACACCACGTGGTCTCCCGGGGCGAGGTCCTCAACGCCGGGGCCTACTTCAGTGACGATGCCGGCCCCCTCATGACCACCGAGAACTGGGAAGCCACCCATCGGGATGCCGCCGGTCACCAGGTGATGGTCGGAGTGGCACATGCCCGCCGCTTCCATCTGGATCTTGACTTCGTCCTTCTGCGGGTCGCCGATCTCGATTTCCTCGATCGACCAGGGCTGGTTGAACTCCCAGATCAGCGCGCCTTTTGTTTTCATGAAAGACCTCCAACAGAATGCCCTGACCCGAATGTCGGTGAAAGGGACCGGCCTGGGCCGGACGGCAATTTAGAACGTGTTCTCATTTGAAGCCCATTATGACCTGCGTCACCGTGTTGTAAACAACGGGGGGATCACCAGATCGCTACTGGAGCCTGTCCGAGCGGGTAGTAGCCGGGCAGCGTCTCACCGGCAATGCTGCGTTCGATGCGCTTTTGCATGCCGGTGCTCAAGTCGCCGGACTCGATCAGGCTCGCGAACATCCTCGCCACGTGGCCGAAATCGAAGAAGTCGCGCTGCCACTCGATCTTCGCGTCGGCGTTGAGGCGGAACCAGCTGCCGCCGATACCGTAGATCTCATCCCGGGTGCCGTCGGTCTTGTTGACGATCTGCTTCCAGAATCCGACGATTTCGCCCTGTTTGTCGTCGATCAGGACCTTCTGGTACTCGTACACCCAGTTCTCCAGGCCCTCCATCTCCATGCCGAGTGCGACGTCCCGGATCTCGTCGACTCCGACGCACATCACATCTTCCTTGGGTCCGATGTTCCAGCCGTAGGTGGCCTCCGGAGCGTAGAAGTCGGCCAAGGGCCGCCAGTCTCCAGCCTTTTCGCAGTCCTTGTTGGCCTGCAGCCAGTGCTCGACCCATGACTCCAGTTGCTCACGTGGGTGCGACGCCATTGTCAGTCTCCTTCGCTCTCTTTGATGAATAGTGCTTGCGTTGGGCACATTTCGACGGCCCGCTCAACGTCGTCGCGGGCCTCCTCGGGCGGCTCGGCATCCAGAATCTCGACTTTTCCGCGTTTGGGCACCCGGAAGTAGTCGGGCGCCTCCAGTTCGCACATCGCATGGCCCTGACACAGATCCATGTCGGCTTCGACGCGGTAACCCACCGTCAGCTCCCGTTACGCCGGCGGTAACGAACCTTGGCCGGCCTTGCCAACTGCACGACCATCTTGGAGTGGTCGTTGTGGTAGCTGTCGGCGGGCTGGGCCATCTCAAACTCATACTCGCGCAGCAGAACCGAGAAGATCGCTTTGATCTGCATCTGCGCGAACGCGGCTCCGACGCAACGGTGCCGGCCGGCGCCGAACGGGATCCAGGTCCACCGGTTGAGGACGTCGGCCTGCTCGGGTTTGTTGTACCGGTCTGGGTTGAAGGTGTCGGGGTCCGGAAAGTCCTCGGGGATCCGGTTCGAGATCGCGGGGGACGCCGCGACGAAGTCGCCGTCGTGAATCGGGAAGCCTTCGACCTCGAATTCCCCCTTGGCGACCCGCATCAGGATGATCAGCGGCGGGTGCAGCCGCAGCGTCTCCTTGACCACGTTGTCCAGCTTCGGGATCTGGCGCAGCGCATGGAAGCTCACCTCCTGACCGTCGGCGTAGAGCTCCTCCAGCTCGGCCAGCACTTCGGCGTAGACCTCGGAGTGACGGATCAGCTCGATCAGCGTCCACGATGACGTACCGGCACTGGTGTGGTGCCCGGCGAACATCAGCGAGATGAACATGCCGGTGACTTCGTCAGCTGAGAACCGGGGATTGCCCTCCTCGTCTTTGATCGACACCAGCACATCGAGCATGTCGCGGTCGGCCTTGTCCTGCGGGGGATTGGCCAGCCGCAAGTTCATGATCTCCTGAACCAGCGCAACCAGTTTCACCCGCGCCTCGTCACGGCGCCTGAAGCTCTCGATCGGAAGATACGGATCGACATAGCACAGCGGATCGGTGCCGCGCTCCAGCTCGTGGTAGTACTCGGCGAACCGGTGATCGAGCTGTTCGCGGAATTTCAGGCCGATCAGGCACGCCGTCGACGTGTAGATGGTCAACTCGGAGAAGAAGTCGAGCAACTCGATCTCGCCCGCATCGCCCCAGTTGGCGATCATCTTTTTGACTTCGCCCTCGATGGTGGCGGCGTGGCCCTTCATCTGCTCGCCGCGCAGCGCGGAGTTGTGCAGCATCTCCTTGCGCCGCTCGGGGCTGGCGTCGAACACCACACCCTTGCCGAAGATCGGTGTCATGAACGGGTACGCCTCGGCCTGGTCAAGATCTTCATCGGCCGAGCGGAAGAAGAACTCGTTGGCTTCGGCGCCCGAGAGGAAGATGACGTGCTTGTCGACGAGCTGGAACCAGCCGACGTCCCCGCATTCGTCGCGGATCCGCTTCATCAGGCCGATCGGGTCGGTGCGGAATTCCTCGAGATGGCCGTGCTCCTCTTCGCCACCGGAAACCCGGGGCACGATGGCAGTCGTCATGACGGCATCCCTTCTTCGCCGAGTGCAAGCTTCTGGCGGTTTGTGTTGTCGGCCAATGGGGCTTCGGGCTGAAGCTCCATGTTCGCGATGTAGCCACCGCGCGGTGTCTCGGCGACGAATGTGATGGCCCGTCCCAGGTCCGCCGCGCGCAAAAAGTAGTCGTGTCGGGCCTGGCCCCATTTGGCCCAGTCCTCCAGGGCGGGGCCGATCTTCTCGGCGGGCAGGCTCCAACCCATCGACGTCTTCGTCGGGCCGGGGTGCACGATCGAGGCCCGCACGCCCGTGCCTTCCAGCTCCATCTGGAAGTTGGTGACCATCGCGACGAGCGCCGCCTTGGCGGCGCCATAGGCACCCATGTGCGGGCGTTGGCGCAGCGCGACATCGGAGCCGACGAAGATCATGTCGCCGCGCTGCCGGTCGAGCATGCCGGGCAGTACCGCGGCGGCTAACCGGTTAGCGCCGAGGAGGTGGATCTGCAGCTGCGACTCGAACTCGTCGGTGGTGATCTCCGAGAGCTTGCCGAAGTAGGTGTCGCCTGCGCCGGCCACCAGCACCTCGATCTCTCCAAGCGCGTCGACCGACTGCGCGACAAAGGATTTCACTGAGTTCGGGTCGGTGACGTCCAGATGGAATCCGACCGCCTCGCCGCCATCGGCGTTGATCTTGCCGACGATGTCGTCGAGCTTCTCGACCCGGCGTGCGCCCAGGGCGACCGGGAAGCCGTGGGCCGCGAGTTCGATGGCGGTGGCCTCTCCGATGCCGGAAGAGGCGCCGGCCACGATCGCCGGCCGACGTTCGGGCAGGGGGGCAAAGCGGGGCATCTAGAAGACCTCCAGGGTCATCGGCAGGTTGGCGAACCCGCGCACGTTACTGGAATGGACACGGACCGAATTGGGCTCGTCGACCTGGTAACCCTTGATCCGTCTGAATAATTCGGTGAGTGCCACCCGCGCTTCCATCCTGGCCAGGTGGGCACCCAGGCAGAAGTGTGCACCGCTGCCGAAACTCAAGAGTTTGGAACCGATTTCGCGACCGATCACGAAGTCATCAGGATTGTCGAACGCGCGTTCGTCGCGGTGCCCCGAACCGGGCAGCAGCAGCAGGACATCGCCGTCGGGGATCGTCGTGTCGTAGATGGTCAGTTCGCCGGCGACGGTGCGGGCCAGGATCTGGCTGGAAGTGTCGTAGCGCAGGGTCTCCTCCACCCACAGCGGCACCCTCGACAGATCGGCGTATACGGAGGTCAGCTGGTCTGGGTTCCGGTGACCCCAAAAGGCAGCATTGGCAAGGAGTTTGGTGGTGGTCTCGTTGCCGGCGATTACCATCAAGAACATGAACCCGATGATTTCGTCATCAGTGAGCCGGTCACCGTCGATCTCGGCCTCCAGCAGCGCCGTCGTCAAGTCGTCAGTCGGCTTCTTGCGACGTTCGGCGACCATCGCCTGGTAGTACACGATGAGATTGATCGAGGCCTCGACCGCCGCTGCCGGCACGTCGGTGACACCATCTTCTCGGTGCATGACGCCGTCGGCCCAGGCGCGTACCTGCGCCCGATCCGGATCGGGGACCCCCATCAGCTCGGAGATGACGTCCATCGGCAGCTTTCCGGCGAACTCGTCGACGTAGTCGACCGCGCCCGAGGCTGCATTCTCCAACATGGTGTCGAGATGCTGCCTGGCAATCTCGGTGACACGCGGCTCGAGCTCGCGAATCCGCCTGGGCGTGAAGCCTTTCGACACCAGAGTCCGCAGCCGCAGGTGCCCCGGATCGTCCATCGCCAGAAACGACATGGTCTTGGAGGCGTGCGGTCCCCTGGAGGCGGGGTCCAGCGAGACGCCGAAGCGGTTGGACAGCGTCGTGCTATTACGGAAGCCCTGGTGCACGTCGGCATGTCGGGACAGCGCCCAAAAGCCCAGTTCCTCGTTGCGATACAGGGGTGCCTCGTCCCGCAGTCGCTGGTAATACGGATAGGGATCCTCGTGGAAGTCATAGCTATACGGGTCCAGCAGCGGGCTATCGATCTGACTGGTCATCGGTTTTCCCCCGGTTTGAGAATGAGGCCGACCGCATAGGCCAGGTGGTCGGCGATCTGGTGATAGCTGTAAGCCCCGCTGGCGGCGTTGACCAGCGCGCCGAAGAACGCCATCTCCAGTACCGACACGATTCGGGGATCGGCGTTGGGTCCGATGGCTGACGTGATGCGACGGTGAATCTCGGCGCCGATGCGGTCGCGCACGGACCTAACCGCCGGGTCTCCGGCGCCGCCGAGCAACGCCGTCGTGCACGCCGCTGCGACTTCGGGTTCGTCAGCGACCACCAGCGCTAGGTGGCGCAGGGCCTTGTCCACCCGAGTCGGCATGGGCTCGTTGACGTCGGTGAAGTAAGGGACCCGTCGCACAAGATCCAGGTAGACCTCGGCGATCAGGTGGTTTTTCGACGAGAAGTAGGTGTAGGCGGTCGCCGGGGCGACCTTGGCGCGGGCGGCTACCGCTCGCACGGTCAGGTCGGCATAGGACTTTTCCCGCAGGACCTCCACGCCCGCGGCAAGCACCTTGCGGAAGGTCTCTTCCTGTCGGCGGTTTCGCGGCACATCCCGAGCCGGAACGCCGGCGTCGGGAGTGATCGCGACCACTGGGTCGCTGGACACATGTCCAAGTTATCCGATACCTCCGACACGAGGCAAGCCCGTTCGGATAAACGGCGTTCAAACAGGATATTCACCGTACTGATGCCGACCAGCAGGGACTGGCTCTTGCACTTTCCGCGACGCGGCGACTATGTTCGACTGGACTATTCCGGACATGTGTCCATCCATACCAGGGGAAGAGGCGGAGATGGTATTGCTGGCCGACGGCGTGAGCTCGCTGCTCATCGACGGCAAGCTGACGAGCGGCAGTCAGGGCACCTTTCCCACGATCAACCCGGCCACCGAGGAAGTGCTGGGTGCCGCGGCTGATGCCAGCGTTGAGGACATGGATGGCGCCATCG
Organism: uncultured Actinomycetota bacterium; assembly: GCA_963760095.1. Taxonomy (GTDB): domain Bacteria; phylum Actinomycetota; class Actinomycetes; order Mycobacteriales; family Mycobacteriaceae; genus Mycobacterium. The sequence goes on from CAVXBT010000005.1 coordinate 41,907, forward strand.
AGGCGGCGCGACGGGCCTTCGACGAAACTGACTGGTCGCGTAACACCGAACTTCGGGTGCGGTGCGTCCGCCAGCTGCGTGCGGCGATGCAGCAGCACCTCGAAGAACTGCGCGACATCACTATCGCCGAAGTCGGCGCGCCGCGGATGCTGACCGCAATCGCTCAGCTGGAAGGCCCGGTCAACGACCTGGCCTTCGCGGCGGATACCGCCGAATCGTACGAATACAACCAGGATCTCGGCGAGGCGTCGCCGATGGGTATCCGAACCCGTCGCACGATCGCCCGTGAGGCCGTCGGTGTCGTGGGCGCCATCACCCCGTGGAACTTTCCCCACCAGATCAACCTCGCCAAAATCGGGCCCGCGCTGGCCGCGGGAAACACCGTTGTCTTGAAGCCCGCCCCTGACACGCCGTGGTGTGCGGCGGTGCTCGGAGAGCTCATCGCCGAGCACACCGACTTTCCGCCCGGTGTGATCAACATCGTCACCTCGAGCGATCACGGCGTAGGCGCACTGTTGGCCAAAGACCCTCGGGTGGATATGGTTTCGTTCACCGGCTCGACGGCCACCGGCCGCAGCGTGATGGCCGACGGCGCCGCGACCATCAAGAAGGTCTTCCTCGAACTGGGCGGCAAGTCGGCGTTCATCGTGCTCGACGACGCTGACCTGGCCGGCGCGGCCGGCATCGCGGGGTTCTCGGTGTGCATGCACGCCGGACAGGGATGCGCGATCACCACCCGACTGGTGGTGCCGCGGGCGCGGTACGACGAAGCCGTTTCCATCGCAGCCGCGACGGTGGGCGGGATCAAGGCCGGCGACCCGACCGACCCCGGAACTATTTGTGGGCCAGTGATTTCGGCACGCCAGCGTGATCGGGTGCAGGGCTATCTCGACTCCGCCATCGCCGAGGGCGGGACGTTCGCGTGCGGAGGAGGCCGGCCGGCCGATCGCGACGTCGGCTTCTTCATCGAGCCCACCGTGATCGCGGGCCTGGGCAACGACGCGCGCTGCGCGCAGGAGGAGATCTTCGGACCGGTTTTGACGGTGATCGCCCACGACGGCGACGACGATGCCGTGCGCATTGCCAATGACTCGCCATACGGCTTGTCCGGCACCGTGTTCGGCGCCGACCCGGAAAGGGCGGCGCGGATCGCCGCCCGGGTCCGGGCGGGCACGATCAATGTCAACGGCGGCGTCTGGTACTCAGCCGATGCGCCCTTCGGCGGTTACAAGCAGTCCGGGAACGGCCGCGAAATGGGCCTGGCCGGATTCGAGGAGTACTTGGAAACCAAAACCATTGCGACAGCGGTCTAGCCGCGAGCCAGAGAGGAACAGCGTGAGGTTCGAAAACAAGGTGGCCATCGTCACCGGATCCGGTGGCGGCATCGGTCAGGCCTACGCCGAGGCGTTGGCCCGCGAAGGCGCGGCCGTCGTCGTGGCCGACATCAATGCCGAGGCAGCCGAGGGTGTGGCCAAGCAGATCAGTGCCGACGGCGGGACGGCCATCAGCATTCCAGTGGACGTGTCCGACCCAGCCTCGGCCAAGGCGATGGCCGACCGCACGCTGTCCGAGTTCGGCGGCATCGACTACCTCGTCAACAACGCCGCGATATTCGGAGGTATGAAACTCGACTTCCTGCTCACCGTCGATCCCGAGTACTACAAGAAGTTCATGAGCGTCAACCTCGACGGCGCACTGTGGTGCACCCGCGCGGTGTACAAGAAGATGGCCAAGCGCGGCGGCGGAGCGATCGTCAACCAGTCGTCGACCGCGGCGTGGCTGTACTCAAACTTCTACGGCCTGGCCAAGGTTGGGATCAACGGGCTGACTCAGCAGCTGTCTCGCGAACTGGGTGGCCAGAACATTCGGATCAACGCGATCGCGCCCGGACCCATCGACACCGAGGCCAACCGGACCACCACTCCTCAAGAAATTGTCCAGGATATCGTCAAAGGACTCCCGCTATCCCGGATGGGAACCCCTGAGGATTTGGTTGGCATGTGCTTGTTCCTGTTGTCCGATGAGGCTTCATGGATCACCGGACAGATCTTCAATGTCGACGGCGGACAGGTTATTCGGTCATGACAGACGATTTCAAACTCGGCTACATCGGGCTGGGCAACATGGGCGCACCGATGGCCAAACGGATGACCCAATCACCCGGTGGTGTGACGGTTTACGACATCCGAACCGAGGCGATGACCTCGCTGGCAGAGGCCGGCGCAAGCCTGGCCGACAGCATCGCCGATGTCGCCGCGGCCGATATCATCCACATCACCGTGCTCAATGACGCTCAGGTGCGCCAGGTTGTCGGCGAACTGGCTGCCCATGCCAAGCCCGGAACTGTCATTGCGATCCACTCGACCATCAGCGACACCACTGCCGCGGAACTGGCGGCCGAATTGAAGCCGCAGGGCATCCACATCGTGGACGCTCCGGTCAGCGGCGGCGCGGCGGCTGCCGAGAAGGGTGAACTCGCCACCATGGTGGGTGCCGAGCGTGAAGTGTACGAGCGGATCAAACCGGCATTCAAACAGTGGGCAGGCATGGTCATCCACGCCGGCGAGCCGGGCGCGGGAACCCGAATGAAGTTGGCCCGCAACATGTTGACGTTCACTTCGTATGTCGCGGCCTGCGAGGCCCTGAAGCTGGCAGAGGCGGCCGGACTGGATCTACAGGCCCTCGGCCGGGTGGTGCGTCACACTGACGCGCTTACCAGCGGGCCGGGTGCGATCATGGTTCGCGACGACATGAAAGACCTTGAGCCCGAGCACTTCCTGTACCAGCCGTTTCTTCACACCCGTGGGCTTGGCGAGAAGGACCTGAGCCTGGCGCTGGCGTTGGGTGAATCGGTGTCGGTCGACCTTCCGCTGGCCCAGTTGGCCTACGAGCGACTGGCGGCCGGACTCGGGGTCCCACACACAGAGAAAGAGATGTAAATGGACGAGCTGCGTCGTAAAGGCCTCGAGAAGATGAACGAGGTTTACGGCTGGGAGATGCCCAACATCGAGGGCGACGCGTACTTCGACCTGACGGTCGACCATCTGTTCGGCACCATTTGGAGCCGACCGGGATTGTCGATGCGAGACAAGCGCATCATGACGCTGACGGCGGTGACGGCCGTCGGCAATCGCGACCTGGCCGAGATTCAAATCAACGCCGCGCTGCTCAACGGCGAACTCAGTGAGACTGAGCTCAAGGAGATGGCCGTCTTCCTCACCCATTATCTCGGCTTTCCGCTGGGCTCGGCGCTCAACGGAGCCGTCGACGCCGTGGTGAACAAGCGGAAGAAGGCCGCGGCGAAAGGCGCCGCCGAGGACAAGAAAGCCAACGTCGAGGGCGCTCTGAAGATGCACTCGGGTAATACCGCCGACTGAGTTACGGCCCGAGTCTCAGTAGGGCTCGACTCCTTTTGGCATCACGTACTCCGACGTCGGGGCCGACACACCGTTGACCATCGTCCCGCCGTTGAGAATGCCCGGTGCCATTTCCAACATGTTGTTCGGGAATCCGAACCTCGGTGTGGTGAGCGCGTCAAGCCGGTCCAGTTCGCCGGCGGTGAGATGCACATCGACGGCCCGGATGTTGTCGTCGAGCTGCGAAAGCCTACGCGCGCCGATGATGACGGATGAGACGCCGGATTGCGCGTGAACCCAGGCCAGCGCCACGCTGGCGACGTTCGTCTGATGCGCGTTGGCGATGGTCTCCAATTCGTCGATCAGCGCGTAGGTCTTATCGTTGAGGAAGGAATCGACCATCGCGCCGCGATCGGCGTTGTGCGCGCCGCTGTTGGCACGGGTGTACTTGCCGCTGAGCACGCCGCCCTTCAGCGGCGACCAGGGCGTGATGCCGAGGCCGAATTCACCCGCCATCGGCACCAGTTCTTGCTCGATGGCGCGTTCGAGCAACGAGTACTCGACCTGCAGGCCGATGAAACTGGACCAACCGCGGAATCGGGCAATCAGGTTGGCTTCGACGATCTTCCATGCCGGGGTGTCCGAAACACCGATGTAGCGAACCTTGCCGGCCGCAACGAGGTCGTCGAGTGCGGCCATCGTTTCCTCGATGGGAGTGTTGGAGTCCCAGATGTGCAGCCAGTACAGGTCGATGTAGTCGGTCTGCAACCGCCGCAGCGAGTTTTCGCAGGCGTTGATCAACGATTTGCGGCCCGAGCCGCCACCGTTGGGATCGCCCGGATACAAGTTGCCGCTGAACTTGGTCGCGATCACCAGACGGTCGCGTCGGGCGGCGTGGCGGCCGATGTGGTCGCCGAGGATCTTCTCGGAGTGGCTGCGGGTGTAGAAGTTGGCGGTGTCGATGAAGTTTCCGCCGAGTCCGATGTACCGATCGATGATCTGTTGCGACTCTTCGACACTGGTGCCCCAGCCGAGGTCTTCGCCGAACGTCATAGCGCCCAGGCACAGGGGGCTGACGCGCAGGCCGGACCGTCCGAGTGTCACGTATTGATCCAGAGGCATGATGGCGGCTTTCTGGTAGATTGTTCGATTATGCGTTTGTTCACATTTAAATTAGTTCATACCTGAACGATCTGGCAAGTCGATGTCTGCGGTTGATGCGGCCAAGATCTGGTCCCTGAATTACCGGGTGCTGTTGTCGGCGATCTCCTGCGCGGAGGACGAGATCTGCTCATTGGGCCTGGAGTCGAAGGAGTTGTTCCTGCTCGCCGAGATCGATGAGCACCCGTACCCAGCCGAACTGGCGACGACGTTGAGCATGCCCAAGGCGACGGTCACCGTGTACCTCAAACGGCTGGAGGCGGCGGGCTTCCTGCATCGAGAGATCGATCCGTCCGATCTCCGGCGCCATCGCCTGCTGCTCACCGCGACCGGGCGCAAAGCCGCCGCGGGCGGCATGTCGGCGCTGTCCGAGGAGTTCAACAAGCGTCTCGGGCGTCTCACTGCCGCGCAGCAGAAGGAACTGAAGAACCTGCTCGAAAAAATCATCTGACTGTCGTTTCACGGCACGCATCGTCACCCCGCTAGAGTGACGTTTCGTGCGCGTTCTGGTGATCGGCTCCGGTGCCCGCGAACATGCCCTGCTGCTGGCGTTGCGCGCTGATCCCGAGGTCGAGGCGCTGACCATCGCGCCCGGCAACGCGGGTACCGCGTCGCTGGCCGACCAGCGCCAGGTCGACATCACCTCCGGTGACGACGTCGTCGCACTGGCCCGCGAGATTCGCGCCGACCTGGTGGTCATCGGCCCCGAAGTCCCGCTGGTGCTCGGGGTCGCCGACGCCGTCCGCGACGCGGGGATCGCCTGCTTCGGACCCAGCCAGGCCGCGGCGCAGATCGAGGGTTCCAAAGCCTTCGCCAAGGACGTGATGGCGGCCGCAGGTGTCCGTACCGCTTCCAGCGAAATCGTGGACAGCCCAGCATTTTTAGACGCAGCGCTGGACCGGTTCGGGCCGGCCGCCGGCGAGGTTGCCTGGGTGGTGAAAGATGACCGGCTTGCGGCCGGCAAGGGTGTGGTCGTCACGCCGGACCGCGAAGCCGCGCGCGCTCATGCCGCGGGACTGCTGGAGTCCGGCCATCCGGTGTTGTTGGAGTCCTACCTCGACGGCCCCGAGGTGTCGCTCTTCTGCGTCGTCGACGGGGAGACCGTCGTGCCATTGCTGGCAGCGCAAGACTTCAAGCGCGTCGGCGCAGGCGACACCGGTCCCAACACCGGCGGCATGGGCGCATACGCGCCGCTGCCGTGGCTACCGGCCGACGTCTACCGCGCAATGGTCAGTAAGATCGTGGAACCCGTTGCCGCCGAACTGGTCCGACGCGACAGCGGTTTCTCGGGCCTGCTGTATGCGGGGTTGGCGATCACCGCGAACGGGCCTGCTGTCATTGAATTCAACTGCCGATTCGGTGATCCGGAGACGCAGGCGGTGCTCGCGCTGCTCGAGTCTCCACTCGGCCAACTGCTCAATGCAGCGGCAACCGGCACGCTGGCCAGTTTCGGTGAGCTGCGCTGGCGCGACGGCGCGGCCGTCGCGGTGGTGTTGGCCGCGGAAAACTATCCGGGCAGGCCACGGGTCGGCGATGCCGTGGTCGGATCGGAGGCCGACGGCGTCCTGCATGCCGGAACCGCACGTCGCGATGACGGCGCGATCGTGTCCTCGGGTGGCCGAGTCCTCTCGGTGGTCGGTACCGGCCCGGATCTGGCCGCGGCCCGGTCGGCCGCCTATGCAATCATCGGGTCGATCAGATTGCCCGGTAGTCACTTTCGGACTGACATCGGCTTGGCAGCCGCCGAGGGCAAGATCCGGGTTTAGCCGGCGCTAACTTAGCGGTGCCTGGCCGGCGGGTCTTCGGGGACGCCAAAAAATAGGGCATTTGCCCGATGATTCGCAGCGCGCAACGGCCGCATACTCGTGGTGCGCTGATCAAGCCGAAGGAACCCCATGAACACCACTCACGGCCCCATCCGGACCGCGGCCATAACGCTGCTGTCAATTGTGACGGTCCCCAGTTTGATCTGGCCACCACCTTTGCCCGGGCGACCCAGGACCGCAGCCGACCGTGGTGGTTCGGGCAACCCCTAACGCAGGCCGACACTCCAAACGACCTCATCGTCTGCAACGTGATGTTGTAGCGCTCACCGCCGCGACTACAAGCCGACGGCCTGGCCATCCCGACGAGGATCGCTGACCCCGAGATACCCGTCGTCGAGCCGCCAGATCGCCTGGCAACTGCCGAACTGGTTGTAGTCGCCGGTGGTCACCAGTTCGTGTCCGCGGCGCCGGAGTTCGTCCAGCGTCGACGCCGGAAAACCGTTCTCGCAGCACACTTGCAGGCCTTGCGCCCAGCGGAAGCGCGGGCCGTCGCACGCCGCTTGCGGATTTTGGCCGTGGTCGACGATGCGCTCCACCACCTGCACGTGGCCCTGCGGCTGCATCGGGCCGCCCATCACTCCGAAGCTCATCACCGGAGCGCCGTCCTTGCTCAGGAAGCCCGGGATGATGGTGTGATAGGGCCGTTTGTTCGGCCCAACCTGATTCGGATGTCCCCGTGTCACAGTGAAATCTGCGCCGCGGTTTTGCAGCGAGATCCCGGTGCCCGGCACCACGACGCCGGAGCCGAATCCCAGGTAGTTGGACTGGATCATCGACACCATGACGCCTGAAACATCGGCGGCGGTGAGATAAACCGTTCCGCCGCGCGGTGTCCCGGCAGACGCCGACTTGGCCCGGGCCCGGTCGATCAACGTCGCGCGCTGGCGCAGGTACTCCTGATCGAGGAGGTGCTCCGGTCGTACCGTCATGTGTTCGACGTCGGCCACGTAGGCCTGCGCGTCGGCGAAGGCGAGCTTCACCGCCTCGATCTGCACATGCACGCTGTCGGCGGAATCAATTGCGAACGAGGACATGTCGAAGTGTTCGAGGATTCCGAGGGCGATCAACGCAACGATGCCCTGACCGTTGGGCGGTATCTCGTGCACTGTGTACCCGCGGTAGCCGCCGGAGATGGTGCCGACCCAGTCGGCATGGTGTGCGGCGAGGTCGCCGGCCCGCATGGCCCCGCCGTTGGCCGACGCGTGGGCTTCGAGTTTGGCCGCCAGTTCTCCTCGGTAGAACGCCTCGCCGTGGGTCGTGGCGATCAATTCGAGCGTGGCGGCGTGGTCGGGCAATGTGACCCGTTCGCCCGGGCTCGGTGCCCGACCGCCGGGCATGAATGTTTCGGCGAATCCGGGCTGCGATGCGAACAGCGGGACTTGCGCCGCCCACTGCTCCGCGATCGTTGGTGAGACCAGAAACCCCTTGCGTCCGTAGGAGATTGCCGGCTCAAAGAGCCGCTCGAAAGGGAGCTTTCCGAACTTGGCGTGCAACTCCACCCACGCCGACACAGCGCCGGGGACGGTGACGGAATTCCAGCCGAGCGCCGGAACGCCGTCGACGCCGAAATACTCTGGCGTCCATGCAGCCGGCGAGCGTCCCGACGCATTCAGCCCGTGCAGTTGCCGACCATCCCACACAATGGCGAAGGCGTCTGAGCCGATGCCGTTGGAGACCGGCTCCACCACCGTCAAGGCGATTGCGGTGGCAATGGCCGCATCGACCGCGCTGCCGCCGTCGGCGAGCATCCGAAGACCGGCCTGCGCCGCGAGCGGTTGCGATGTGCACACCACGTTCGTTGCCAGCACAGGTTTGCGCGGCCACGCGTACGGCAGTTCCCATCCAAATGGCCGCACCGCTCAGCCTCCGTTTCCGAACCGTTGCGCTACCGCGCGGCGGTCCACCGAACCCTTTGCGGTGTGCGGCAGCTCGCCGATCACCGCGATGTTGCCGGGAACCTCGAAGGGGGCGAGCCGTTGACGGCAGAACTCGACGAGCTTCTCGACGGTGGGTGGGGCGGATGGATCGGGCACGATCACCGCGGCGACCGTCTCCCCGTAGAGGGAATCAGGGACCCCGAACACCGCTGCCTCAACGACGTTCGGGTGACTGACGAGCACGCCCTCGACGTGCTCGGGTGATATGTTCTCCCCGGCCCGAATGATCAGCTCCTTGATGCGGCCGCGCAGCGCCAGCTCGCCGTCCGCCGACAGCGATCCCAGGTCGCCCGTGTGCAGCCATCCGTCGGTGAAGGTGCTGGCAGTTGCCGCCGCGTTGCCGAGGTAGCCGCGCACCACGGTCCGGCCGCGTAGCCAGACTTCGCCGACGCCACCGGGCGGGCAGGGCCGACCGTCGTCCAGGGCGATGCGGATCTCCACTCCCGTGGACCGCCCGACCAGGCCCGACGTCACGGCATCGTTGACACCGGTGCTCGCCACCTGATGCGTGGCCTCGGTCATGCCGTAAGCACTGAGCATCGGCGCGCCGAACGCGGCCCGCGCCGCCTCTGCCGTCTCGGGGCTCAGCGGCGCACTGCAGCTGCGGATGAAGCGCAGCGGTGCATGATCACGATCGGCGCCCGTGCCGCGCTGCAGCAGGATTTGGTGAATCGTCGGCACCGCCGTGAACCAGGTCGCGCCCGCGGCGTGGACGTCGTCGGCAAAGGTGTGCGCGGAGAACCGACCGTCGGCCGGAATCAGCACCGTCCCTCCCGACACCAACGTCGACAGCAGCGCGGCGATCAATCCGTGGCCGTGGAACAACGGCATTACGGCGACGGTCGCATCGTCGGGTCCCAGCTCGTAGGTGTCGATGACGCCGCGAACCGAGGTGGCCACGTTGTCGTGGGTCCACGGAACCATTTTCGGCGAACCGGTGGTACCGCCGGTGAACATGATCAACGCGTCGTCGGGCCGCAATCCGTCGGGCTCGGCGGTGGGCGGGGACAGTTCCGCAGTGGTCTCCAGATGGGCTGCGGTGTCGCCGCCGACCGTCACCGAGACGGGCCACGATGGCGGGGCCGTCTCGTCGGCCCCGCCGGATGTGTCGGCGTCGGCGTCGACCAGGACCACTCGCGCGCCCGCGGCCGTGATTCGGGCGTGTTGCTCGGCGAAGGGCAAGGCCGGATCCAACGGGACGAGGACGAGTCCCGCGCGCGAGGCCGCCAGCAATCCGACGACGAATTCGGCGCTGCTGCGGGCTCGTAGGGCCGCGCGGTCGCCGGGCCGCAGGCCGCCGCCGACCAGCTGGCCGGCGAGGTCGTCGACCAACCGGACGAGGTCGCGGTAGCTGATCGATGCGCGTTCTGCGCTGACGACCAGCGCGCGCGCCTGGGGTTGGCGCCGTGCCGTCGTCACGATCAGGTCGGAAATACGTGGGCTGGAACCGGTGTCCTGGGCCGTCATCTCACACACTCCTTAGCTGCTGCCGAAACCGGGGTCTACCTGCACCATGCCCGGATGCCGCGCGGTCGTCCAATACTCATCCGCTACCACTCGATAGGCGTTGTCTATGGGTGCATAGCAACCTGGTCTTGGACGCCTGTGCGAGATCGGACAACAGTAGAGGCCATGAGCAACCAATCGGAACCCCCCGAGCTGACCGACGGTTTCCGTGTGTTCGTCGACGCGCTGAAACTCAACGGCGTTGACACGATCTACGGACTGGTCGGCATCCCGATCACCGACCTTGCCCGGGTAGCGCAGAAATCCGGGATCCGCTTCATCGGGTTCCGGCATGAGACCTCCGCCGGCAACGCCGCGGCCGCCGCCGGGTTCCTCACCCGCCGGCCCGGCATCTGCTTGACGGTCTCGGCGCCCGGTTTCCTCAACGGGCTGGTTGCGCTGGCCAACGCCACGACGAACTGTTTCCCAATGATTCTCATCTCGGGATCGAGCGAGCGGGCGCTGGTCGACATGCAACGCGGCGACTACGAGGAACTCGATCAGCTCAGCGCGGCACGGGCGTTCGCGAAGGCGGCCTACCGGATCGCCCGAGTACAGGACATCGGCCTAGGTGTCGCCCGCGCTATTCGCACCGCAGCCTCCGGCCGCCCCGGCGGCGTCTATCTCGACATTCCGGGCGCTGTGCTCGCAGAGGCGATCGACGCGCAGCAGGCGGCTAACACGATCTGGCAGGTCGTCGACTCCGATCCACCTCAGCCACCTGCGCCCGAAGCGGTCGATCGAGCGCTGCATTTACTGTCTCGGGCCCAACGGCCGCTGATCGTCCTTGGCAAGGGTGCCGCATATTCGCAGGCCGACAAGGTTATTCGCAACTTTGTGGAATCCACCGGTATTCCCTACTTGCCGATGTCGATGGCCAAGGGACTGCTGCCCGACACACATCCACAGTCTGTCGCCGCGGCGCGCTCGCTGGCGCTGGCCCGTGCGGATGTGGTCGTGCTCGTGGGCGCCCGGTTGAACTGGCTATTGGGGCACGGCGAGTCGCCACCGTGGTCAGCAGATGCGAAGTTCATCCAGATCGACATCGCGCCTTCCGAATTCGACAGCAACCGCCTGATCGTCGCACCGCTGGCCGGCGATGTCGGGTCGGTGGTGTCGGCGCTGCTCGAGCGGGTCGGCACCTATCCGATCGCCGTGCCCACCGGGTGGACTGATGAACTCGCCGAGCGCCGCGCCCGCAACGACGCCATGATGCGTAAGCGTCTGGACGAAGACCCGCACCCGATGCAGTTCCACAACGCGTTACGTGCGGTTCGCGATGTGCTGCAAGACCATCCGGAGGTGTATCTGGTCAACGAGGGTGCCAATACGCTGGACGTCGCCCGCAATGTCATCAACATGCAGCTGCCGCGGCACCGGCTCGACAGCGGTACCTGGGGAGTGATGGGCATCGGCATGGGCTATGCGGTCGCGGGCGCGGTCGAAACCGGACAACCGGTGGTGGCCGTCGAGGGCGACAGCGCGTTCGGGTTCAGTGGTATGGAGTTCGAGACGATATGCCGCTACCGACTCCCGGTCATCGTCGTCATCCTCAACAACGGCGGGGTATATCGCGGCGACGAGGCCTTCGGCGACGATCCCGCGCCGACCGTCCTGAACGCCGCCGCGCGTCACGAGTTGATCGCAGAGGCATTCGGCGGCAAGGGTTATCACGTCACCACTGCCGCCGAGCTGCGGTCGGCACTGGCCGACGCACTGGCGTTGAAGGGACCGGCGATCATCGACTGCGAACTCGACCCTGCCGCAGGCGTGGAGAGCGGACACCTGACCAGCCTCAACCCCAAAAGCGCTGCCGGAGGCGGGTGATCGTCAGCGCCGACCAGTGATCCCGATCAGCCGCGCATCGAAGAATTCGTTCAGAACCAATTTCTGAGCGCTCGCCGAAAAGGCCCGGGCCACCGGTGATCGCGGCCCGGAAGAGTTGGTGGCGACGGTAATCTGTGCCGTGAGCACCGGGTCGACCATTTCGAATACCCGGATGTCCCCGGGCATCAACGTGGTCCACAGCCACGTGTGCGGGACGATGCAGGCCCAATGGCCGGTCGCGACTTGCGCCAACATCGAAGCGACGGAATGCCGGTGATTCCCGAACGCACCGCGCGCACCTCGGCTTTGAAAGCGTCATGCTCGGCGAGTATCCGTTTGGCCCACACCACCAACCGCTCGCCCTCGGTGGTGAGGCCGACAAAGCTGTGTCCGCGGTTGATCAGGGTGACGTCCAGCTCGCGCTCGAGTTTGGCGATCGCGGCTAAAAGTGCGGGTTGCGAGACTTAACATCGTTCGGCCGCCCGGGCGACGTGCCGCTCCTGCGCAACCGCGACGAAGTACTCGAGCTGGCGGAAGAGCATCGGCACCTCCTTGCCGATGGGTGCGGGGTACAAGTGTTTCAGCGCGACCTGAGCTCAGCAAGCACACCCCGCTGAGTAGCCCGGGGCTCCCGATATCGTCGTAGCAACGGTACTTGATACGATTGGCGTCTCGACGTCCTCATAAACCACGACAAGACCGTGCTGCCCGTTGATGCAGCCGAACCGAAGGTTGACCACATGCCCAAGCCCGTCATCGTCAGCGCTGTCCGGACCCCGATCGGGACTTCGTTCAAAGGCTCGTTGGTCAACACGCCCCCCGAGGTACTCGCTACCACCATCCTGCAGGAAGCGGTCCGGCGGGCCGGGGTCGAGGTGTCCGACATCGACGACGTGATATTCGCCGAATCTCATTACGGTGGCGGCGATCTCGCTCGCTACGCGGCGGCGAACTCCGGGATGGTCACGGTGCCTGGCCAGGCGGTGAACAGGCATTGCGCGGGTAGCCTCACCGCGGTTGCCAACGCGGCCGCGCAGATCGGCTCCGGTGCCGAGAAGGTCATCGTTGCCGGTGGAGTGCAGTCGCTGTCGATGACCCCGCTGATGAACCAGCGCATCCCGGGGCCGACCCTGGAATTCGAAGAGCGATGGATCCCGCCCACGCATGTCGAGTCGCCCGAAGCGCCGACCCGCGACATGTCGATCACGGTGGGGTGGAACACCGCCCAGGCTGCCGGGATCAGCCGCGAAGAAATGGACGCCTGGGCGCTGCGTTCGCACCAACGCGCCATCGCGGCAATCGACAGCGGCGCCTTTGGCGACGAGATCATCCCGTTGAAGATCAAGGGCCTCGACGACGCACTGGTGGATTTCAGTGTGGACGAGCATCCCCGCCGCGAGACCAGCATCGAGAAGCTCGCGTCGCTAAAGGTGCTGCACCCGGAGATCGAAGGGTTTTCCATCACCGCCGGCAACAGCAGCGGCACCAACGACGCGGCTGCCGCCCTGACATTGACCGACGACGATTTCGCCCGATTCGCCGGCCTCACCGTGCTGGGCTCGGTGAAGGCCTGGGCCTCGGCCGCCGTCGAACCGAAGGACACCGGCCTGGGCGCGGTGAAGGTGATCGGCAAGGTGCTGGACCGGGCCGGCCTGGCTCCGGGCGACGTCACGCTGTGGGAGATCAACGAGGCGTTTGCATCGGTGCCGATCGCCGCGTGCCGCGAGCACGGGCTCGACGAGGACCGGGTCAACATCTACGGCAGTGGGTGCAGCCTGGGCCACCCCATTGCCGCCAGCGGTGCGCGGATGCTGACGACGCTGGTGCATGAATTGCGCCGGCGTGGCGGCGGGATCGGCGTGGCGGCGATGTGCGCGGGCGGTGGCCAGGGCGGCGCCGTGGTCATCGAGGTCTAGCCGAGCCGGGCAATCAGCCCTAGCCAGCCTCGATCAGCCGACTGGCGTGATCGAGGATGCACTTCAGGCCGTACTCGAAGTTGATGTCGTCGGCCACGCCGATGCGGTGTCCCTTTTCGGTCAATCGGGCGATCAGCGGCATGGTCTCAGGATCGATGACCGACGTTCCGCTGCGGCGATAGGGTTCGGCTCCGCTGGATTTGTCCTGCAGCCGTTCCAGGATTGCCGCGCCCTGGGTGTGCACGGAGATGCTGGCGTAGGTGTCGAAGGCGTCTTCGGGCGACAGGCCCGCCTCCACCAGGGCGGCCACCACCTTCTCGAGCTTGAGGAAGGCCGCCTGCGTTGCCTCCCGGCCGAAGGTGCCGCGGATCAGGATCAGATCGCACAGGATCGGGTTGCTCCGGAAAGTCTGGCGCATTTTCCGAGCGTGATCACGCAACGAATCCCGCCAGTCCTGGCCTTCGACGAACGGTGTCGCGAAGTCGTACTGGCCCAGCGCGCGGTCGGTCATCGCGTTGAGCAGATCGTCCTTTTTCCGGAAGTACCAATAGATGCTCGTCACCCCGACGTCGAGGTGCTTGGCCAGTAGCGGCATGCTCAAGCCGGCAACCGAGACTTCCTCGGCCACTTGGAAAGCGCCGTTGATGATTTCGTCGACGCTGATCGATCCGCGTTCACGGCGCTGCCGCTTGTCTGCGACGGGCTGCCTCGCCAATTCGGGTAACCTCCGTGCGCTCGGGGCGCGCTATGTGGGCACGCTATCGTATCAAATATCGTAAGCCTTCTGGTAGGGGCCGCAGTCTGGCGAGGCTGCGAATCTACGCCGTCAGCAGCGGTGCCATCCAGGTCAGTTCGGTAGGCAGTTGCGAGCTCCAGAACCCTGGGTCGTGACCGCCCGGGGGGAACCCGCCCGCCGGTGGGCTGGGGAGCTGAGCCACGAATTGTTTTGTCGCGCCGTAAAACGGATCGCTGGTACCGCAATCCACTCTGATCGGGATTGACGCCAGCGCGGGCATCCCGAAGACCGAGTTCGACGACCAGTCGTCGGGACCGTCGAAGGCGCCCGGGGCAGCCGCTCCCGAAGACAGCCACAACGCCGGGCTTACCGCGCAGATCGCCGCGGTGCGGGCCGGCCCAAGTCGACCGCCGAGTAACAACGCGCCGTAACCACCCATCGACCAGCCAAGAAAACCGACCCGGGCGGTATCGAGCCCCTGGGAGCTCAGCATGGGGATGAGCTCGTTCAACACCATGGCGCCGGAATCTTCACCGGAAGCCCTTTTGTGCCAATAACTTCCGCCACCGTCGACGGTTACCACCGCGAACGGGGGCAGGCCGGCTGCAACGGCTTGAGCCAAACCCTGTTCGACGCCGCCGTCCATGACGGTGGCCGCGCTACTTCCCTTGCCGTGCAGCGCGATCACCGGTCGCAGCGGTTGGGTTTGACCTGGCGGCCGCGCGATTGCCCAGTTGGTTGGGACCCCGCCGCGGGCCGCGGACACGAACGAGCCGGTCACCATCGTCGGGGCCGGCGCGGGCGGTGGTTCCAGCGGTACCGGTGGCGCCAATGGAATCCCGGTGCCGGTCATCGACACCGGCGTCGCCTGCGGGGGTCGCCCGGGGAGCAGTCGGTCCACCGTGTAGGCCCCGAAAGCTCCGGCCGCCGCGCCGGCGCCCAGACGCAACACAGCGCGACGACTCAGCTCTGGCATGCGGGTCATCATAAAGTGCCGCTGATTAGCCGCTGGCCGCTGCGCGGCCGGAGGTGTTTGCCCGAAAGGGCAATGCGGCGCCAGCCTGACTGGCACCATGAGCTAGGTGACTGCAGCCGTGGCTCCCAAGGGAGCCGTCGCTCCCGAGGTAGCCGTGGCTGCCCCGGAAGTCGTCACCACCAAGCCGGTCGTTGCTCCGAGAGCGGCTGTCATGCCCAAAGGTGCTGTCACCCCCAAGGGTGAACGTCGTCGGTACGCGCTGGTCAGCGCGGCCGCCGAGCTGCTGTGTGAAGGTGGATTCGAGGCGGTCCGTCACCGCGCCGTCGCCCGCCGCGCGGGCCTTCCGCTGGCGTCGACCACCTACTACTTCTCCAGCCTCGACGACCTGATCGCGAGTGCGGTCGCCCATATCGGGATGCTGGAGGTCGCACAGCTGCGCGCGGCGGTGGCCACGCTGTCCCGCCGGCGCCGCGGCGCCGACACCACCGCTGACCTACTGGTCGACTTGCTCGTCGGCAGCGAATCCGAACCACGGTTGACCGAACAGCTGATTTCGCGCTACGAGCGTCACATCGCCTGCGCCCGCCTGCCCGCGTTGCGCGACATACAGCGCCGCAACTTGCGCCAACGGGTCGACGCCATTGCCGATGTCATCGACAGGTCGGGACGCTCAGCGCGCTCGGAGCTCGTCTCGGCGTTGATCTGCACGGTCGACGGCGCAGTGGTGTCCGGATTGGTCGACGACCGCCACGATCCGCGCACCGTCGCGCGGGCGACTGTGATTGATGTCATTGACGCGGTGGCGCCGTTCGACCGTCAACCCGTCGAGATTCGGCCACGCGCAAACTGAATTAGCCGGTCACACCGGACTTTCCGGCGATTATTGCGCGTGTGCAGCGCGCTGAAAGCGCATTCGGCGCGTCGTCAGGCTAGCCGTCGAGCTGTCGTCGAATCGCGGTCAATCCCTGCTGCGCCTCTTCGAGGAGTGCTGCGACATGCGCTACCCGCTCGCGTAATTCCTCGATATCCGGTTGTGGGGCGGCGCGACGACGGCGGGCGGGCGCAGCATCGGGTGACAGCGTCGGCGTGACGATGTAGCCGGTTGCGAAGTCGCCATACACGGTCACATCTTCGGGCCGGTGATACCAATACAGCGCGACATACGCGCACATCACGGCGTCGACGGGGTCCTCGTCCCTGTCGAGTTGTACCGGCCGAGTCGCCGCGGCAACCCTCTTGCGCAGTTCCGCCCACGACACGTTGTGGTTCACCCGCAGCCGGGGAGTCGCCTTGTCGAGTCCCTCGATCAGCGTCATCAACTGCAGCAGCGCATGCTGACGAACCTCGAAGGAACCCTTTTTGTACTTGAGAGTCTTCGGCAGACCGAACAACGCAATGGTCGCCGGGTGCGGATACACCTCAATCGCCCGGCGCGGTGAGCTCGATGCGGGATCCATGTCCAGCGTGAGTGCGGTCGCTATACGGGCGCCACGGGGATCTTTGAAGGCGGGGTTTGCGGTGTTTGCCGGATGCGCGCCTGCCTCGAACGCGTGGAAATCGCGGTTGAGCGCCGTCTCGCACGGCCGGGATCCGGTCGGGTTGTGCACAATCAGCGGCGCGTCGACGGCCACCAGGCAGTCGGCGCTGACATAGGGCTCCACCGCCGCCTCGATGCTGGCGTCGTCGTGCGCGGCTCCGACGTACCGAAGCCGGCCGTCGGAATCGACAACCGCGACACCGGTGTCGTTCCGCTCGCCCCAGGCCAGATCGAGCCCCACGAAGTGCATGGGGCCACTGTGCCCGATCCGCGCGCTGCGCGGCGCCGTTAAGCTGTGTGTTTGTGACAATCCCGAACGTTCTGGCCCACCGTTACGCCAGTGCCGAGATGGTGGCGATCTGGTCGCCGGAGGCCAAGATCATCGCCGAGCGGCGGCTCTGGCTGGCGGTGTTGCGGGCCCAGGCGGAATTGGGGGTCGAGGTTCCCGAGGCCGCCATCGGCGATTACGAGCGGGTGCTCGACGAGGTCGACCTGGCCTCCATCGCGGCCCGTGAGCGGGTGCTGCGCCACGACGTCAAGGCCCGGATCGAGGAATTCAATGCGCTGGCCGGCCACGAGCAGGTGCACAAGGGCATGACCAGTCGTGACCTGACCGAGAATGTCGAGCAGTTGCAGGTCCGCCGGTCACTGGAATTGGTGTTCTCCCATGGTGTGGCAGTCGTGGCTCGACTGGCCGAGCACTCAGTGACCTACCGCGACCTGGTGATGGCCGGACGCAGCCACAACGTTGCAGCGCAGGCCACCACGTTGGGCAAGCGGTTCGCGTCGGCGGCGCAGGAGAGCCTGCTCGCGCTGACCAGGCTGCGGGAATTGATCGACCGTTATCCCTTGCGCGGCATCAAAGGCCCGATGGGAACCGCTCAGGACATGCTGGACCTGCTCGGCGGCGACGCGGCGAAGCTGGCCCAACTGGAACGCCTCATCGCTGATTTCCTCGGCTTCACAACCGTTTTGACCAGTGTCGGGCAGGTATATCCGCGTTCGCTGGACCACGATGTGGTGTCGGCTCTGGTGCAACTGGGCGCCGGGCCGTCGTCGCTGGCGCACACCATTCGGCTGATGGCGGGCCACGACCTGGTCACCGAGGGGTTCGCCGCCGGGCAAGTCGGCTCGTCGGCGATGCCACACAAGATGAACACCCGTAGCTGCGAGCGGATCAACGGCCTGCAGGTGGTACTGCGCGGATATGCCTCGATGGCCGCCGAGCTGGCCGGGGCGCAGTGGAACGAGGGGGACGTTTTCTGTTCGGTGGTGCGCCGAGTTACGTTGCCGGACAGCTTCTTCGCTGCCGACGGACAAGTGGAGACGCTGCTGACCGTGCTCGACGAATTCGGCGCCTATCCCGCGGTGATCGAGCGTGAGCTGGACCGTTACCTGCCGTTCCTGGCCACCACCAAAGTGTTGATGGCCGCCGTGCGTGCCGGTGTGGGGCGGGAATCAGCCCACGAGGTGATCAAGGAGCACGCGGTCGCCGCGGCGCTGGCGATGCGCGAGCAGGGCGCCGAGCCCGATCTGCTGGACCGGCTGGCGGCTGACCCGCGCCTGCCGCTGGACCGAGCCGCGATCGACGCCGCGCTGGCTGACCGCAAGGCGTTCATCGGCGCGGCCGGCGACCAAGTCGACGCGGTGGTCGCGGAGGTCGATGCGCTGGTGGCCCGTTACCCCGACGCGGCCAAGTACACGCCGGGTGCCATCCTATGACGCTTGCCGGGACGCTCTCGCAGGTCGACTTCACCGATCTGGACAACTTCGCCAACGGTTTTCCGCACGAACTATTCGCAGTCCATCGTCGCGATGCACCGGTGTACTGGCACCGCCCGACCGAACACACTCCCGACGGAGAGGGCTTCTGGTCGGTCGCCACGCACGCGGAAACGCTAGCGGTGCTCAGAGATCCGCTGACCTTCTCCTCGGTCACCGGCGGCGACCGACCG
The DNA here is from genome assembly GCA_963760095.1 of uncultured Actinomycetota bacterium. Classification (GTDB taxonomy): domain Bacteria; phylum Actinomycetota; class Actinomycetes; order Mycobacteriales; family Mycobacteriaceae; genus Mycobacterium. The sequence goes on from CAVXBT010000005.1 coordinate 60,640, forward strand.
TTCGGCGGCACCCTGTTACAGGATCTGTCCATCGCGGGGCAGGTGCTCAACATGATGGACGATCCGCGGCATTCGCAGATTCGGCGACTCGTCAGCTCTGGGCTGACACCGCGGATGATCTCCTCTGTCGAAGACGACCTTCGAGCCCGGACCCATCGGCTGCTGGATGCGGTAGTGCCGGGCGAGCCGTTCGACTTTCTCGTCGACATCGCCGCTGAACTTCCGATGCAAATGATCTGCATCCTCTTGGGAGTGCCGGAATCCGAACGGCATTGGCTCTTCGAGGCCATCGAGCCGCAGTTCGATTTCGGCGGAGCGCGTACGGCTTCGCTGTCGCAGCTGTCGGCCGAAGAAGCGGGCTCACGGATGTATACCTACGGCTTGGAGTTGATCGCGTCCAAGCGTGCGGCGCCGACCGACGACATGTTGTCAGCTGTCGCCAACGCAACGCCGGACGACTTCGAAGGGGAAGCCGCGCCGGCGATGTCGGACCTCGAGCTGTATCTGTTTTTCAGTCTGCTATTCAGCGCGGGCGCCGAGACGACCCGCAACGCGGTCGCCGGTGGGCTGTTGGCGCTGGCGGAGCATCCGGAGCAATTGCGTTTGCTACGTGCCGATCTGGAACTGTTGCCGTCGGCGGTCGAGGAGATGGTGCGGTGGACGTCGCCGTCGCCGTCGAAACGGCGCACCGCGACGCGCGCTGTCACGCTCGGGGGAGCATCGATCGACGCGGGACAGAAGGTGCAGATCTGGGAGGGCTCGGCCAACCGCGACGCGCGGGTGTTCGACCGTGCCGATGAGTTCGACGTCACTCGAAAGCCGAATCCGCACTTGGGTTTCGGCCAGGGGGTGCATTACTGCCTCGGCGCCAACCTGGCGCGGCTCGAGCTGCGGGTGCTGTTCGAAGAACTGCTGTCGCGGTTTGGCACGGTGCGGGTGGTCCGGGATGTCGAATGGACCCGAAGCAACCGGCACACCGGTATCCGGCACTTGGTCGTGGAATTGCGTTGAGGTCAGCCCGCGACTAGCGCGACCTGACGGAGATTCCGGCTGAGCGCAGCTCCAGGGCGGCGAGCCCGCGGATGGCACCGGGATCCGCGACCCGCCAGGCACTGACCGGATCTGGACTGACGGCGGTCAGCAAACGCAACGGCCGATTGGCCAATGCGCGCAGCGCCAGCAGCTGTGCACCGGCCGGCGTGGCGGCCAGCGTGCTCACGGTCCACTTGCGCCGGAAGAAGCGGATGCGCAGCAGCAGCCACGGCACCGCCACTCCAAGAGTCGGTGGCGCCGCGACCGCAAGGGCCAGCACCACGGCCAGCCAGGTCGCGGTGGTGTCCAAGTTGTGGCCGGCGCCGGCGATATCGAGAGCGGCCTTGCTGGCCGCGGTCAGCGGCTTGCTGACGGCGTCACCGACCAGCGGTATGCGATCGGCGCTGTGGCCCGCTGATTCGAGGCTGTCGGCGACACCGTCTGCGCCCCCTTTGACTTGACGGCCCACCTCGGCGATCGTCGACACCGCGCTGTGGACGGCCAGCCCGACGAGCACCCACACGAACGTCCAGATGACGACGATGATGTCGCTGAACAACTGAGCCAGCAGTCGGCCGGGGGTGGTGGCGTAGGGGATAAACCGCGATTTCATACCCTGATCCCAACACAGGGTTGCTCCGCAGGATGGCTTTAAGTGGTCCCGGCTGTGCCGGATTGCCCGGCTCCTCCCCGGGCCTAATAGTCCCGCATCGTCGCCCGGCTAGGCTGTCCCGATGCGTCCCGCGCTGTCCGACTACCGCCATCTGGCCAGTGGCAAAGTCCGCGAGCTCTATCGCATCGACGACGATCATCTTTTATTCGTCGCGACCGACCGGATTTCAGCGTTCGATTACGTACTCGACAGTGTCATTCCCGACAAAGGGCGCATCCTGACCGCGATGAGTGTGTTCTTCTTCGACCTCGTCGAGGTGCCCAACCACTTGGCAGGTCCGCCGGACGATCCGCGTATCCCCGACGAGGTCCTCGGCCGGGCGTTGGTGGTGCGAGAGCTTGAGATGATCCCCGTTGAGTGCGTGGCGCGCGGGTATCTGAGCGGCTCCGGCCTACTGGACTACCAGCAGACCGGCAAGGTCTGTGGCATCGCCTTACCGCCGGGCCTCGTCGAAGCCAGCAGGTTCGCCACACCGTTGTTCACCCCGGCGACGAAAGCTGAACTGGGACAACATGATGAGAATATTTCATTCCCCCAGGTGATCAAGATGGTTGGTGGCGTCCGCGCCAACCAATTGCGGGACCGCACCCTGCAGACCTACATTCAGGCCGCCGACCACGCGCTCCGAAAGGGAATCATCATCGCCGACACCAAATTCGAGTTCGGCATCGACGCCCATGACAACATGGTGCTGGCCGACGAAGTCTTCACCCCCGATTCCTCCCGGTACTGGCCCGCCAACGATTACCGGGTCGGCGAGGTGCAAAGCAGTTACGACAAACAGTTTGTCCGCAATTGGTTGACCGGCCCCGAGTCCGGCTGGGACCGCGCCGGATCCCAGCCGCCACCCCCACTTCCCGACAGCATCATCGAGGCCACTCGCGCCCGTTACATCGAGGCCTACCAGCGCATTTCCGGACTGCGCTTCGACGATTGGATCGGTCCGGACGCATGACCGAGTCCGGACACAAGACCGACAGCGTTGCACCGCCGATCGCCAAACGGGTCGAGACGCGACGAGAGTTTCACGGCGACGTGTTCATCGATCCGTACGAATGGCTGCGCGACAAGTCCAGCCCCGAGGTGCTCTCCTATCTGGAGTCCGAGAACGACTACGCCGACCAGACGACCGCTCATCTCGAGCCGTTGCGGCAACGAATTTTCGATGAGATCAAAGCGCGCACCAAGGAAACCGATCTATCCGTACCGGTCCGACGCGGCGACTGGTGGTATTACGCCCGCAGCTTTGAAGGCAAGCAGTACGGGGTTCAATGCCGCTGCGCGGTAAACGATCCGGCCGACTGGGACCCGCCGATCTTCGACGAGCACACCGAGATTCCCGGTGAACAGGTGCTGCTCGACGAAAACGTCGAAGCCGAGGGACACGACTTCTTCTCGCTGGGTGCGGCCAGCGTCAGTCCCGACGGCAATGTGCTCGCCTATTCCGTCGACGTGGTCGGTGACGAGCGTTATACGTTGCGGTTCAGGAACTTGCGCACCGGAGAGCAGTATCCCGACGAGATTGTCGGCATCGGTGCCGGCGCGACCTGGGCCACCGACAACCGGACCGTCTACTACGTCACGCTCGACGCGGCATGGCGTCCCGACACGGTCTGGCGGCATCGGCTGGCTTCGGGTCTTTCCGCCGAGAAGGTGTATCACGAGGCCGATGAGCGGTATTGGCTCGCGGTGGGCCGGACCCGCAGTGATGCTTACGTGTTGATCGTTTCGGGGTCTGCGATTACCTCAGAGGTCCGTTACGCCGACGCCGGCGACCCGCAGGCCGAGTTTGTCACCGTGTTGCCGCGCCGCGACGGTGTCGAATATTCGGTGGAGCACGCGATCGTCGATGGGCAGGACAGGTTCCTGATCCTGCACAACGAGGATGCGGTGAACTTCACGCTGGCGGAGGCGCCCGTCGACGACCCCACCGCGCAGCGGACGCTGATCGGGCACCGCGACGACGTCAGGCTGGACGCCGTGGACGCGTTCGCCGGCCACTTGGTGGTCAGCTACCGTGGCGAGGCTTTGCCGCGAATCCAGTTGTGGCCCATCGACGATGATGATTACGGGCACCCCGAGGAAATCTCGTTCGACTCCGAGTTGATGTCGGCCGGACTGGGTGCCAACCCGAATTGGGACTCACCCAAGCTGCGGATCGGCGCAGGATCGTTTGTCACGCCGGTACGGGTCTACGATCTGGACCTGGTTACCGGCCAGCGCAGCCTTCTGCGCGAACAACCCGTGCTGGGGGATTACCAGCGTGAGGATTACGTCGAACGCCGCGATTGGGCGGCTGCCGCTGACGGAACCAGAATCCCGGTCTCGATCGTGCACCGTGCCGGTATTGAATTCCCGGCGCCGGCACTCGTTTACGGGTACGGAGCCTACGAGATCTGCGAGGACCCGCGCTTCTCCATCGCGCGGCTCTCGTTACTGGACCGCGGCATGGTTTTCGTCGTCGCACATGTGCGTGGCGGCGGTGAGATGGGCCGGCTGTGGTACGAGCATGGCAAGCTGCTGGAGAAGAAGAACACCTTCACTGACTTTGTCGCGGTCGCAAACCATTTGGTGGAGACCGGGCTAACCCACCCGGAGAAGTTGGTGGCGCTGGGCGGTAGCGCCGGCGGCCTGCTCATGGGCGCGGTGGCCAACTTGGCACCCGACCTGTTCGCCGGAATTCTTGCGCAGGTACCGTTCGTCGACCCACTGACGACGATCCTGGACCCATCGTTGCCGCTGACCGTCACCGAGTGGGACGAATGGGGAAACCCGTTGAGCGACAGCGATGTCTACCACTACATGAAATCGTATTCGCCGTACGAGAATGTCATCGCTCAAAAGTATCCGGCCATCCTGGCGATGACGTCGCTGCACGACACCCGGGTCTACTACGTCGAGCCTGCGAAATGGGCAGCGGCGTTGCGGCACACCAAGACCGACGGTAACCCGGTGCTGTTGAAGACTCAGATGACCGCAGGCCACGGTGGTATCAGCGGGCGCTACGAACGCTGGAAAGAAGTGGCTTACCAATACGCTTGGCTGCTAGCTACCGCCGATAGCGACCATCACGGCAGCGGCCAGGTAGACGATCTCCTCAGCGGTGCGCAGGGGTAGCGGCGTCGTCATCGACTTCGGCGGGTTGGGCATCCGGGCCGCGTGAATGTTGGCCGTGAACATCGCCAGCATCAGCAGCAGCAGGCACACGGCGGCAGCGATCCGGGTAGCCGGAATCAGTAGGCCTATCGCGCCGAGGAATTCCAGCGAGCCGGTGATACTGACCAGCAATCCCGGTGCCGGTAGCGCCGGAGGCACGATCGCGATCAAGCTGCCGCGCAGTGGCGGCACGAAGTGTGCGACACCGGTTAGCACGAACATCGCGGCCAGGCCGACGGCGATCGCCTTGACCCAGGTGTCCACATAGTCGACGCCAAGCCAGCCCACGATGCGGGCGGCAATGCTTCCGGCCAGCAGGGTGATCAACGGAGCCATGACGGATTCTCCAATCTAGTCAGTGACAAGTCCTCCATCGCAGCGTAGAAACCTAAACTAGTCACTGTCAAGTTAGTCCGTTATGCTGGCCTGATGAGTCGTCCGACCTACCACCACGGGGACCTGCGAGCCGCGATCCTGGCCGAGGCCGCGCATCTTGTGGCTGAGCGCGGAGCCGACCGGGTGTCACTTCGCGAGCTGGCGCGCGAGGCGGGGGTGTCACACGCCGCGCCGGCGCACCACTTCACCGACCGGCGCGGCCTGTTCACCGCGCTGGCCGCTCAGGGATTCGAGATGCTGGCCGCCGCGCTTGCCGGGGCTCGACCCCGGTTTCTCGATGCCGCGTCGGCGTATGTGCGGTTCGCCATCGAGCACCCGGGTCACTACCGGGTGATGTTCGACAAGTCGCTGCTCGACCCGTCGAGCGGGGAACTCACGGCCGCTGAAGCCGCGGCCGGGGCTGAGCTGTCCCGGGGCGTGGCGTCGCTGCCGGATCAGCACGCCCAATCGGATCCGGGCGGGGCGCAGTTGGCGGCGTGGTCACTGGTGCACGGGTTTTCCATGCTGTGGCTCAACGACGCGGTGAACGCTGAACTGAAGGCCACCGATCCGATGGCCACCGTCGAGCGGATCGCGGCGATGCTCTTCGAGGAGTAACGCGCCGCTAGTAGACCTGCACGGGCGTTTCGCGCTTGCCGGCCGGCGGCGGCTTGTTGGGCAGGAACGCAACGGGCACAAGCGCCAACGCGACGACCACAATCGACACCACGATGACGAGCGTGTAGGCGTGCGTGAGGTCGTGCATCAGCCGGATGGTGAAGTCAGCGGAGACCTCATGGTGGGACGGCACCGGTGCACCGTGCTTCCCGAATTTCCCTCGAAGCATCCCGAGTTTCTCTGCGGTGGAGATGCTTTCGCTGCGGTTGAACTGACTGGTCAAAATCACCGACATCAATGCGGTGCCGAACGAAGTGGCGACGTGCTGATTGACACTGAGTAGTGTCGACCCGCGCGCCACCTGGTGGGGCGCCAACGTCTGTACCGCTGATCCGGCCAGCGGCGTCATGGTGCAGCCCAGGCCCATGCCGGTAATGACCAGTCCCACCAGCAGGATCGGCAGGTAGTCCGCCTGTTTCCAAGCGCCATAGGCGAATACGGTCAGCCCGGTACTGATCAGGGTGATTCCGACCAGCAGGACATTGCGGGGTCCGCGTTTGTCCATCAAGGTACCTGCGAGCGGCATCGCCAACATCGCGCCGAGTCCCTGCGGGATCAGCTGTAGTCCAGACTGCAGCGGCGTCTCATGCAGTAGCTGTTGGAGATAACTGGGAAGCACCAGGAAGGCGCCGAAGAACCCGACGGAGAATACGAACATTGCCGAGTTGGCGAACGTCACCGCCCGATTCTTGAACAACCGCAGGTCGATCAGTGGGTGCTCGGCACGGTACAGCGCGTGCAGAACGAACGCGGTGATCAAGGTCATCCCGATGAGCACCGGTATCCAGACGTGGTAGTCGGTGAACGTGCCGCGCCGCGGCATTGACGAAATCCCGAAGAGCAGCGATGCCAAGCCAGGCGACAGCAGCAGCATCCCGACGAAGTCGAACGTCTCCGACGGTCTCGGGCGATCTCTCGGAAACAGCAACGCCGCGAGGATCATCACGATCACACCGAGTGGCAGGTTGATCCGGAAAATCCATTGCCAGCCATACGCGCCGATCAGCCAGCCGCCGAGAACCGGGCCGCACATCGGGGCAAGGAGCATCGGGATACCCAGCACCGCCATTAATCGGCCGAGCCGTCGCGGTCCGGCTTCGCGCGTCAAAATGATCAACGTCAACGGCACCAGGATCCCGCCGCCGAGTCCCTGTATCACTCGAAACACGATGAGCTCGTTGATGTTTGATGCCATCGAACACAGCAGCGACGCTAATGTGAACCACAAAACCGCGCCCAAGAACAACCGCTTGGTGCCGAACCGGTCGGACGCCCAGCCGGCCAGCGGGATCACGGTGGCCTGCGCGAGCGCGTAACCGGTTATCGTCCACGCGACGACGGCCTGAGTGGATCCGAACTCCCCGATGAACGTGCGCTGCGCCACGCTGACGACCGTGCCGTCCAGGATCGCCATCACTGAGGCGAAAATGCAGACGCCGGCGATGCGCAGCAGGCCGGCGTCCAGATTGTCTGGATAGTCGGGCAGGTCGACGGCGGCCGGTTCGGAGTTCGCGGTCGGCGGCGCCGCGGAGGAAACCATGGCCGCCAGCCTAAACGAGAGACTAGCTAGCTGGCCAACATAGTTTGCGCGGGGTGAGATGGAGTAGCCTCCGGACTATGACTGTGACCGAGATCGCTTTGACCGGCCTCGACGGCCACCCGACGTCCCTGGCCGACTACAGCGACCGCGCGGTGTTGGTGGTCAACGTGGCATCGAAATGTGGTCTGACACCGCAATACGCTGCACTGGAGAAGCTTGCCCGCGACTACGGCGGGCGCGGGCTCACCGTCCTTGGGATTCCGTGCAATCAATTCATGGGCCAGGAACCCGGCACCGCAGAAGAAATCCAAACCTTCTGCTCCACCACCTACGATGTGACCTTTCCGTTGTTAGCCAAGACCGAGGTCAACGGCGCCGGCCGGCACCCGCTTTACGCGGAACTGACCAAGACGCCTGATGCCGCGGGCGAGGCCGGTGACGTGCAGTGGAACTTCGAGAAGTTCTTGATCGCTCCCGGCGGAGAGGTGGTCAACCGTTTCCGTCCGCGGACGGAACCGGACGCCCCAGAAGTAATCTCCGCCGTCGAGGCGGTGCTGCCGAATTAGCTGGCCGCCGGGGTTCGATAGACGCCTGCCGTCCGCGTGTACGTCACCATCTGGACACTTGGCATCGTCAAAATTGTGGTGTGTCTGGGAAGTTGATCGTCTCGGTTTCCGGGATCTGTGAACGCACATTGGACGACGTCGCCGAGTTCTGCGAAAGAATGAACGCTCGGGCGGTACCGGTTTCGTTGCTGGTCGCGCCGCGGCTGAAGGGCGGCTACCGGCTGGATCGTGACCCGGCCACGGTTGAGTGGCTGGCCGGCCGACGCTCCGCCGGTGACGCGATCCTGCTGAACGGATACGACGACGCGGCCACCAAGAAGCGCCGCGGCGAGTTCGCGACGCTCCCGGCGCACGAGGCCAACCTGCGTTTGATGGCCGCCGACCGGGTGCTCGAACACCTCGGGCTGCGCACCCGGCTCTTCGCGCCGCCGCGTTGGACGGTGTCGCCGGGCACGATAAATGCATTACCGCACAACGGGTTCCGTCTGCTGGCCGATCTGCACGGAATCACTGACCTGGTTCGGCACACGACGGTGCGAGCGCGGGTGCTGGGCATTGGAGAAGGTTTTCTGGCCGAGCCGTGGTGGTGCCGGATGCTGGTGTTGTCGGCCGAGCGGGTGGCGCGCCGTGACGGCATCGTGCGTGTCGCGGTTGCCGCCAGTCACCTGCGCAAGCCCGGGCCGCTGCAAGCGATGCTGGACGCGGTTGATCTGGCACTGCTGCAGGGATGCGAACCCACCGTGTACGGGTGGCGGGCCTATCAGGCGGTTCTCGACGCGGCGTGACCGTTCAGGTCGCTACTGTGTAGCGCCATGAGCGATACCCAAGCTGATGTCATCGTCGTGGGGGCGGGCCTGGCCGGCCTGGTGGCGGCCTGCGAGGTGGTGGATCGTGGCAAGCGGGTGCTGATCGTCGACCAGGAGAACAGCGCCAATCTCGGCGGGCAAGCATTCTGGTCGTTCGGCGGCTTGTTCTTCGTCGACAGCCCCGAGCAGCGTCGGCTGGGTGTCCACGACAGTCACGAACTCGCGCTGCAGGATTGGCTTGGTACCGCGGCGTTCGACCGGCAAGAGGACTATTGGCCGAGGCAATGGGCGCATGCCTACGTCGATTTCGCGGCAGGGGAGAAACGCAGTTGGCTGCGGGCCAGGGGCTTGCAGATCTTCCCGCTGGTGGGATGGGCCGAGCGCGGCGGCTACGGCGCGCAGGGGCACGGCAACTCGGTGCCTCGCTTTCACATCACCTGGGGTACCGGGCCGGCCATCGTCGACATCTTCGCGCGGCGGCTGCGCAACCACCCGAATGTCCGTTTCGCGCATCGGCATCAGGTCGACGAGCTGATCGTCGAGGGTGACGCGGTGACCGGGATTCGGGGCAGCGTGCTGGAGCCGTCGGCGGAACCGCGCGGTGTTCCGTCGTCGCGAACGTCAGTCGGGGAGTTCGAGTTTCGTGCTCAAGCGGTGATCGTCACCAGCGGCGGTATCGGCGGCAATCACGATTTGGTGCGGGCGAACTGGCCCAAGCGGATGGGTCGGGTGCCCGAGCAACTGCTCGCAGGCGTGCCCGCCCACGTCGACGGCCGGATGATCGGAATCACCGAGCAGGCCGGCGCCCGGGTGATCAACCGGGACCGGATGTGGCACTACACCGAGGGCATCACCAACTACGACCCGATCTGGCCGTTGCACGGCATCCGGATAATCCCAGGGCCCTCGTCGCTGTGGCTGGACGCTACGGGCAAGCGGCTGCCGGTGCCGTTGTATCCCGGCTTCGACACGCTCGGAACACTGGAGTACATCGCGAAGTCCGGCTACGACTACACCTGGTTTGTGTTGAATGCCAGGATCATTGGCAAAGAATTCGGATTATCCGGTCAGGAGCAGAACCCCGATCTGACCGGTCGCAGCGTGCGCCAGTTGCTGGCGTCGCGAGCGGGGTCGGGTGCGCCAGGCCCGGTGCAGGCCTTCCTCGACCGGGGCGTGGACTTCGTCAGCGCGAACTCGTTGCGCGAATTGGTCACGGCGATGAACAAGCTGCCGGATGTGCTGGCGCTGGATTATGCGACGGTCGAGGCAGAGGTGACCGCCCGCGACCGCGAGGTGGCGAACAACTTCACCAAGGACGGTCAGATCACCGCGATCCGCGCTGCCCGCGGATTTCTGGGTGACCGGCTGGGACGAGTGGTCGCGCCGCACCGCGTGGCGGATCCGAAGGCCGGGCCGCTGATCGCGGTCAAGCTGCACATCCTGACGCGAAAGACGTTGGGCGGGTTGGAAACCGACCTGGATTCACGGGTACTTAAGGCCGACGGAACTCCGCTCGACGGGCTGTACGCGGCGGGCGAGGTGGCAGGTTTCGGCGGCGGAGGCGTGCACGGCTACCGGGCGTTGGAGGGAACGTTTCTGGGTGGCTGCATCTTCTCCGGTCGTGCCGCGGGCCGCGGCGCGGCGAGCGACATCGCCTAGAAGGTGACCGCGCTTTCCTCCGGCAACACCTGGAAGTCGGCGTCGGTCATTTCGGTGAGCCGGCCGTAGTAGATGCCTCGGGCGTCCGGGGCGATGACGGCCTGATGGATGGGCACTGCTCTGGCCGGCGCCACGGCCCGCAGGTAGTCGATCGCCTCGGAGATCTTCATCCACGGCGCCGCCGCCGGAGTGGCCAACACATCGACCGGCTCGTCCGGGACGAACAGCGCATCGCCGGGGTGCATGAAGCGTGCGGGATGCTCCCCGTCGCCGATGAGGTACGAGATGTTATCGATGACCGGAATTTCGGGGTGGATGACGGCATGCCGGCCGCCGAGCGCGCGGATGGTCAGCTCACCGACCGACAGCTCGTCGCCGACATGCACCGCGTGGCACGGCACATCAAGCTGCGCGGACGTCTGCGGATCGGCGTAGAGCGCGGCGCCAGGATTGGCGTCGATCAGTGCGGGTAGTCGCTCCTGATCCACGTGGTCGGGGTGCTGATGGGTGATCACAATCGCAGAAAGGCCCGTGATGCCCTCAAAGCCGTGCGAGAAATTACCCGGGTCGAATAGCACCGTGGTGTGGCCGAAGTCGGCGAGTACACAGGAATGGCCGAAATGCGTGAGTTGCATGTCTACGATTGTGCGCTCATGGGGTGGATGGCATGCGCTTAGTCCTTGCGGCGATGCTGACCGCGGGCGGCCTGCTGGTGACGTGCGTGTCGTCGCCGGCCAACGCCCATGCGGACCCGGAAACCTGCCCACCGGTCTGCGACCGGATCCCCGACACGGCATGGATCGCGCCGTCCGCGATACCGCTGAATTCGGCCTACCACTGGCCGCCGCTGGCCGGGTCGGCGGTGCCGTTGACCGGTACGGCGACGCCCCGGTTCCGGTTCGAGGAGGTATGCGCGACTCCTGCCTTCCCGCAGGACACCCGCAGCTCCGCGGTCGCCAGCCGGGTGACGGTGGGCAACCCTCAGGGACAATGGCAGCTGCGGGCCCAGGTGGTGCACTGGCGCGGAGACACCGCACGCGGCGGCCAAAACGCAACGTCGGTGTTCGACATCGCCGCGGCGGCGCTGCGTGGCTGCCAAATGGGGGTCGCAGCAGAGTCGCCATCGATCACCATCGATGAACCCAATCGGTTGGCCTCGGTGGTCAGCGGACCGGTGCTCATGCACACCTATCTCGTCGCACTCCCCCAGAACAGCACGATCAGCGAGCTGACACTGTGGGCATCGGATCCGCCGCAGCTGCCCTGGCCGATCATCTCGGACAGCCAGGTGCTGGACGCGATGACCTCGCCGGCATGCGCGGCCTATATCGGCTCGTGCTAGCACGCCGGTCGGGATGTCGACCGGTAGAGTTGGCGCCGAGCAGCCAAATCAGCAGGAGGAGTGCGGGTGGCCCGGGTGGTGGTGCACGTAATGCCGAAGGCTGAGATTCTCGACCCGCAGGGTCAGGCGATCGTCGGTGCATTGGGCCGGCTTGGACACGCTGGAATCTCAAACGTACGGCAGGGCAAGCGATTTGAGCTCGACATAGACGATAGTATCAGCGACTCGGCCCTTGCCGAGATTGCCGAGTCGCTGTTGGCCAACACGGTGATCGAAGACTGGACCGTCAGCCGAGATCCGCAGTGACGGCGCGTATCGGCGTCATCACCTTTCCCGGAACGCTCGACGACGTGGACGCGGCGCGGGCGGCGCGTGCGGTCGGAGCAGAGGCCGTCAGCCTCTGGCACGCCGACGCCGACCTCAAGGGTGTCGATGCGGTCGTGGTGCCCGGCGGGTTCTCCTACGGTGACTATCTGCGGGCGGGCGCGATCGCCAGGTTCGCCCCGGTAATGGGGGAAGTCATCGCCGCCGCCAATCATGGGCTGCCAGTTCTAGGAATCTGCAACGGTTTTCAGGTCCTCTGCGAGGCCGGACTCCTGCCGGGTGCGCTCACCCGAAACGCCGGTTTGCATTTCGTCTGCCGCGACGTGTGGCTGCGGGTTGCGTCGACGTCGACGGCGTGGACCTCGCGCTACGAGCCCGACGCCGGCCTGCTGATCCCGTTGAAGTCCGGCGAAGGCCGCTACGTGGCCTCCGCCGACGTGCTCGACGAGCTGGAAAGCGAAGGCCGAGTGGTGTTTCGCTACGACGACAACCCCAACGGCTCGCTGCGCGACATCGCCGGTGTCAGCTCAGCCAACGGTCGCGTCGTCGGGCTGATGCCGCACCCCGAGCACGCCACCGAGGCGTTGACCGGGCCGTCCGACGACGGGCTGGATCTGTTTTATTCGGCGCTGGACGCCGTACTGGCCGCCTGAGGCGCTTAGCGCAACGCGTGTTCTGCCAGCACGTCAGCCGGGCAGTCTTGCGCTGAAAGTCCTGCAGCACTGCGTAATTCACTGAATGCCGCAGTGAGCGCGTCGGTTGCTTCGTGCGGGTCGTGGAAGGTCTGGTCGTCGGTGAGCACCGCGACGCCGAGTTGGTCGACATAGCTCCAGACGGTGATGTTGACCGGGGCTCCTGGAGACAGCACACCCGTCGAGTAGATCTCGCTGACCGGTGCGCCGGCGAAATGGCCCCGCTCTCGGGGCCCGGCCACGCTGGACACCGCAACGTTCATCATCTTGTTCGGTGCGTCGCGCTGACCCAGCCACCGAAATGCCGCCGGGGCGATCGCCGTTGGGAGGTAGCCCATCAGCAGCCCGTATAGGCGGGGGCCGAGAATTTCGTGGTCCTCCTTGGCGATCTTGGTCGCCAGCGCCACCAGCTGAGCCCGCTCGACGGGGTTGGCGACGTGCACCGGCAGTGAAATCGACAGACCGCTGATCTCATTGCCGGTGACCCGGTCCGACTTGTCGGTGGCGGTCGGCACAGACGCGATGATCGGACGCTCGGCCTGGCCGTCATAGCGCAACAACAGTTGCCGCAATCCGCCGGCCACCGTAGCCAGCACAAGGTCATTGAGCGTGATGCCCAGGCATTTGGCGGTCGCTTTCACGTCGTCCAGCCGAAGCGCGGCGGTGGCGAACCGGCGCCGCGGCGAGACCACGTGGTTGAGGAATGTCGCCGGCGCGTCGAACGCGTCCGCGAGGTCTGGGTGATCGCCGCGCTCCCGACTGCGGCGGCGCACCCGGGTGAAACCCTTGGCGGCGTCTGCGAGGAGCGCTGGAAGCTCGGCGATTTGCCGGACGTGGTCGCGGCCGGCCGCCCGCAGCAGGCCTGCCGTCGTCGGCGTGACTCCGGCCCCGTCGTTGTCTCGCTCATCGATCGGCGCGTCCCTAAGATCCATCGCGCGCGCCAGCAGATTGACCGAGGCGACGCCGTCGGCCAGCGCGTGGTGGATCTTGCCGATCAGAGCGAAGCGGCCGCCGGCCAACCCATCGGCGAAGTGAAACTCCCACAATGGGCGACTCCGGTCCAAGGGCGTGGAGGCGACCTCGCCGACGACGGTGTCGAGTTCTCGACGGCCGCCGGGCGCCGGCACCTGCACCCGCCGAAGGTGGTAATCCAGGTCGAGCTCGCAGTTCTCCAGCCACATCGGATGGTGCAGGCGCCAGGGGATGTCGACGAGTTTGTAGCGCAACGGTTCCAGCAGGTGCAGCCGACGGAGCAGATGATGCCGAAAGGCATCGAAATCGAAGTCGGATTCGCTGCCGGAAGGATCGATGATCGCCACCTTCAACGTGTGGGTGTGCAGGTTCGGCGTTTCGCTGTAGAGCAGCATGGCGTCCATACCGTTGAGTCTTTTCACGCCGGCCCCCGCATCGATTAGCCCAGAATGGGGAAACGCCGTTGGCGAGCAAGGCGTTTCAGCGCGGTCTGCATCACCGATCGCACATGCGCATCAACATCTTCAACAGACGGGTCGTCGCCGAAGCGGGCGGCGATGTCGATCGGCTCCAGCACTTCGGTGACGATCTTGGCCGGCAGCGGCACGTTCGGCGGGAAGATCACGCTCAGGCCGAACGGGAAACCGAAGCTCACCGGCAGGATGTCCATTCGCGCCTTGGTAAGACCCAACTTGCGGGCCAGCCAGTTGCCCCGCGTCAAGAACAGCTGGGTTTCCTGGCCGCCGATCGAGACGGTCGGCACGATCGGCACGCCGGTTTCGATGGCGGTCCTGACGTAGCCGGTGCGGCCGTTGAAGTCGATGGTGTTCTCGGTCAGCGTGGGGCGGTAGGAGTCGTAATCACCCCCGGGGAAGACCAGGACCACCGCGCCCGAGTGCAGCGCCTTGGCGGCGTTCTCCCGATTGGCCTCGACGACTCCGGCCCGGCGCAACCACCCGTCCATCGGTCCGAGGAACACACCGTAGTGCGCCAGCGTGTACACCGGGCGTTGGTAGCCGAAGGTGTCATAGAAGGCGGAGGCGAAGACGAACACGTCGGGCGTCATCATGCCGCCGGAGTGGTTCGAAACCACCAGCGCGCCACCGGCCGGCGGGATGTTGTTCAGACCCCGCACCTCGGCGCGGAACCACCGGTTGACCACCGGCGCGACCACATTCCTGAGCTGTTTGGTGAACGACGGATCCCACTTGGCGATTTCCTGTTTGTCGGGCGCTCTGTCGCTCATGTTTCCCCGCTGCCACGTTGATGCGATGGATAGCAGGCACGTTACCCATAGCCGCTCGGCGCTAACCAGCGAATATGCTACTCTCTTTTTCGGAGAATCGCATATTCGTTCCCTGATGGGCCCTCAATCCGACGAATCACGGTAGGCCTCGAGAAGCCTCAGCCACACCTCGCTGATGGTGGGGAAGCACGGCACGGCGTGCCACAACCGGTCGACGGCCACCCGACCGGCAACGGCAATGGTGGCGGAGTGCAACAGCTCCGAGACGCCCCGGCCGACGAAGGTCACGCCGAGCAGATGGCCGTGGTCGACATCGACCACCATGCGCGCCCGCCCGGTATAGCCATCCGCGTAAAGCTTCGCACCCATCACGACGTCGCCGATTTCGACGTCTACGGCGCGCACGCGGTGACCTGCCTGCTCGGCCTGCTCGGCCGACAGTCCGACCGTTGCGGCTTCGGGGTCGGTAAAGAAAACTTGCGGCACCGCGTAATGGTCGGCGGTGGCCGCATGGGCGCCCCACGGCGCGGTGTCCAACGGGTGACCGGCTGCGCGTGCCGCGATCGCCGCCCCGGCAATCCGCGCCTGGTATTTGCCCTCGTGCGTCAGCAGCGCACGATGATTCGCATCACCGGCCGCATACAGCCAGTCGCCGTCGACGGCCTGCGCGCGACAGGTGTCATCGACGTCAAGCCAGCTGCCCGGGGTGAGTCCCACTGTCTCCAAGCCGATGTCATCGGTCAGCGGTGCCCGACCGGTCGCGAACAACGCGTCGTCGACTTCCAGCTTGCTTCCATCGCTCAGTTCCAGCGTCAACGGTCCTTGCGCGCTGGGCCTGTGTAACGTCGTCACCGAAACGCCTACGCGTACAGCAACACCCGACTCGCGAAATCCGCGCTCGACAAACTCGCCGACGAACGGCTCCATCCTCGGCAGCAGACCAGATCCCCGCGCCAGCAAAGTCACCGAGGCGCCTAAGCCATTCCAGGCGGTGGCCATTTCGACGCCGACACCGCCGGCGCCGACGACGGCGAGACGACTGGGCACCGAGCTGCTGTCGGTGGCTTTCCGGTTGGTCCAAGGCCGGGCTTCGGCGATGCCCGGTAAATCCGGCAGCGCTGCGCGAGTGCCCGTGCAGATCACGACAGCGTGCCGGGCGGTGAGTGCTGATACCTCGACGCCGTCCGTGGTCACCGTCACCCGGCGGGGCCCGTCCAATCGTCCATGGCCGCGCACCAGAGTTGCGCCGATTCCCGCCACCCAATCAGCCTGGCCGGCGTCGTCCCAATTGCTCACGTAGCGGTCCCGGCGTCCGAACACTCCGGCAGCGTTGATCGGACCGGTGACTGCTTCGCGCGCGCCGTCGATGTGGTCGGCGTCCGCGACTGCGATGACCGGACGCAGTAGCGCCTTGCTAGGCACGCATCCCCAGTAAGAACATTCACCGCCGACTAGCTCGCGTTCGACCATCGCAACACTGAGCCCCCCGGCTCGGGCACGCTCGGCGGCATTTTGACCGACCGGTCCGGCTCCGAGCACGACCACGTCGTAAGCATGTTCGGCTGTTCCCACTTTCGGCCCTCCTTCTGGTGCGGATTGAGACTACTGCGGGGAATATCGAATGGGTCATATAACCCAAAAGATCTTTCGACATGGGTAGACATGGGACTGCCGGCAGCCCAGGCTGGAGAGCAGAATGATCGAGCACCACGTCAAATAGCACCGAGCACAGAGGCCACAGCCATGAGCTTCCGCGACCTCCACTACAGCGACGAGCCGTTGCTATTACCCGATGCGTGGGATGTATCGTCCGCGCTCGCCTTCTACGACGCGGGATATCGCGCGGTTGGCACCACCCGCTTCGGGGTCGCCGCGAGCGCGGGGCATCCTGACGGCGGGCGATCGAGCAGAGAGCTGAGCGGCAACTTGGTCAGACGGCTTCGGAACCTGCCGGTCCACGTCTCTGCTGACGTCGAGGATGGCTACGACGATGATCCCGACCTGGTAGCCGGGTTCGTATCTGGCCCTTGCGGATCGAGGCCGTCGTCCCAGTCGTCCTACCTTTCAGGAGGGGATCCGTGAACCGACTTTTGAAACGTTGTTGGTTATTGGCGGCGGGAGTAGCGGTCGCCGGCGCACTGTTGAGTTGCGGTTCGTCAAACCCGCCCAACTACCCCGCCGGGCCGATCGAAATGAAGTATTACGCCACCGGTCCCTGGGCTGTCACTGTGAGCCTTGGCGGCGCATGCTGCGACTCGGCCGGAAACAAGTTCGATCTGTATTACCCGACTCAACTGGGCGCGAACGGATTCAAGCACCCCATTCTGACCTGGGGCAATGGAACGAACGCCACCTCAAGCCTTTACACCTACTATCTCAGACACATGGCTTCGTGGGGATTTGTCGTGATCGCCACGCAGGACATGAATACGGGTCCAGGACAAACTGTCCTGGATGGCGCAAACTTCCTGAAGAACGCCAACAACGACCCCCACAGCCTCTTCAACCAGAAGCTCAACGTGAACGAGATCGGGTCGTTTGGGCATTCGCAGGGAACCGGAGGCGCGCTGAACGCCCTGATTAAATCGGCGGGCCTCATCAAGACCGTAATCGCCATAGAAATCCCGGCACAAATATGGTGCAGCAGCGGTGCCAACTGCGCCAACACGACCCAGATGACCTCCGGATCCATTTTTCTCCTCGATGGAAGCGCCGACGGGATTATCTCGCCCGAAACGCAGCCTCCCTGGGTCTCAGGCCAGCAGTCCGTTGACGGCTACTACCAGGCGGTACCAAACCAGATCGTGAAACTCAAGGGATCCCTCAAGGGCCCCAACCACAACGACGTTCAAGGCCAGCCCGACTGCACCTCGGTGCCAATTGGCTGTGCCAACGGCGTGTACGGATACCTGGGCTATCCCACAGCATGGTTCATGTATCAACTTCAGGGCGACAGTTACGCGCATGGCGCCTTCGTCAACCCAACCGGAGAGATGTTCTCTGAGACTAAGAACTGGGAACGCGTGGCGAGCAACATAACTTAGCTGCACCCGACGATCCCGTCTCGGCAGTCCCAAGTCGGGAGAAAATGAAAGTTCTTCCTTACGCGGGCTGCCCCGGTTGGGCCAAACTCTTTCCGACCAATCGGTCCCCGGCTTGGCCCTAATTCGGCTCCCGTCCTGTCTCGAATAAAAGACGACATACGAGAGTCTGAAATGTTTGTGTCGGTGTACACCCATAGTACTTAACTCCGGTCAGGTAATTGCCGTTGAGCGCTTGGGTTACACCGCCGTCGGTGCGCAATTCAGTATCGCCCAGTGGATGGAGTCGGTGCCGCCGCAGGGCGCGCAGCTTGCCGTAGCGTGTTGTACGTCGGTCGTCGTTCGAAAGAGGGGCGGTGATGTAGGTGAGTACCGTTACGTGGCGGCGGGTCATGGTCGCTCTGGCTGTCGTGACAGTCGTGACCGCCGCTGTCGTGGTCGTTGTGCGGGTTTTAATACACCCGGCTGTGGGCTCGGCACCTGCAGCCCCTCCGGCAGCCACATCCACTTCGGCTTTGACCGCGCCTCAGGCCCCGCCACCGCCAGGGTTTCCGGATCTCAATGGTTTCACCGACGTGTCGCAGGATCACGATGTGTCCCGCCATTACGCCTTGGCGACATTTACGAGCCCAACGGGCTTGCAGTGTGCAATGTGGAGCAGCCGTGGAGATACGGCAGCATTCTGCTCCGGGGCGATCCCTGGTCTCGATCATCCGGCCAACCAGGTTTACGCGGGGGACTATAAGGCATATTTCGACCAGAACAGGCCTCCCGACCCAGACAAGCTCAACGGGAAGCCCTTGGCATCGGGCGAGAAGGTGATCTTAGGCGCCGGAGGAAAGCTGATGGGCGGTGACCAGATCACCTGCGGTGTGCAAGACGTTGTAGTGGCGTGCATGTTAATCAGGGGATTCCGCCAGAACCATGGCGACGACACCGCCCAACGGCACGGCTTCGTCCTCGACCCACAGCGAAGCTGGACGTTTTAAGCACTTCGAGATTCCTGACGGCGGCTGGACTAATGGGGTAGTGGACTACTCGTGCGCTCGCCCGCACCCGCCGGTGATGATTCGGGTTGCCGGGGAACGAAGTCCGCGTAACCCCGACGCCCAGGGCGGCGAACCTTAAAACCAGTGGGTCGTCGAGCGGGCCAACGCCATCCGGATGCTTGTGAGCTTGAAGGGGATCGACATGACTACGACGGCACCGCCATCAACGCACCAAACGATACGGAGCGTCCTGCTCGGACTACTGGGCATTCCACCCAGCGTCGCGCTCGAAAGCACCGCGGTCTCGCCCGACGACGCCGTGGCTCACCCGGACACAGCGAACGTGTACGAGTTCACCAGCGACGACTATCCCGGCGCCGCGCAGTCCCTAGTTTTCGACACTGACGGCACCACGGCGCTGGGCGCGTTCGTTTTCGCACCTGGCAACGCGTCCTCACCCACCACCGCATTCACTGTGTCAGGCGGGTTTTACCAGATCCTCAACGTCCCCAACTCGACCGCAAGCGCCGCCACGGGCATCAATACGTCTGGTCTGATCGTCGGGTTGTATGCGGACGTGGCGGGCTTGACGCATGGCTTTGCAACCAGCGACGGCAACACCTTCAACAATGTCGATTTCCCCGGAGTCACCGCTACTCAGGCCATCGACGTCAACGACGCCGGAGATATCGCGGGCTCCTACTTCGACGCCGCGAACGTCGAGCATGGGTTCGTCAGCAGCGGCGGCACGTTCACGGCCATCGATTTCCCGGGAGCCACAAGCACTGCGGCCGCCGGAATCAACGCCAACAGCGACATCGTCGGAGGATATACGGACACAACGGGATCCCACGGCTTTCTGCTTTCGGGCGGTGCATTCACCCCTGTCAACTTCCCGCTCGCCAGCAGCACGACCGCCTTCGGCATCAACGACAACGGGGACATCGCCGGCTTCTACACAGACACCGCTGGCAAAACGCACGGTTTCGTATACGCCGACAACACTTTCAGCACAGTGGACGTCGCAGGCGCCAGCGCCACCCAACTGACGCGCATCAAGAACTGGGAACAGGTGACGGGCGTGTACATCGACGCCGTGAGCGCGGAACACGGCCTCACCAGTCAGTAAGCGACTTCGACCACCAACCAAGGACGGGATCAAAATGCCAACAACAACGCTCGAAACGAAGCCACCGAGCAAGGCCCCATCAGCACTGCCGACCAGTGTTGCACCGAAGAAGACCAGTGCCGCATCGACGAAAGTTCCATCAGCAGCGCAGGCCAGTACCGCATTGAATAAGCCGACACTACGGAAACGTGCCGCCAAACGCCCACCACCAGCACCCAAGTCAGGCGCCCGCCCTGTGGGGCCTGCCGTGCTCGCTGCGGCTGTGCAGTCGCTGGCCCTGCCTCAGCTGCCACAGCCCGCACCAGGGCAAGCCATCAATCTCGGCCCGATCGCCGGGACCGAATCACCTACCGGCGTGTTCGGCGCCGGTGCCGTCGACCTCTGCGAAATATCGCCCGGGGGTCTGGTGGCCCTGGGCGGCGACACCTTCTCGGGAAACACTTGCTTCAGCGGAACGTGGAGCCCATCGATGGCCTTGCAAGTCCAGCCCGGCACCCTGAACGGCAACCCAATCCAGTTCAACGGCGCGTTTGGCCAGAATGGCACCCTCTACGCCGACCCCCCGCCTCCCGTCGCAGGCGGTAGTCAATTGCCGGCCGGTACCGTCCAGGTCTTCGGCGTCGACTATGCCTTCGTGACAAGAACGGCGAACCTTCAACCCATCGATACGCGACTGGTAACAATCGATCCCAACAAACCGGGGTGGGCGACCGTTCCCGGGTCGTTGCGGGACGCAGAAAGCTGGCAGAACGGCAACGAAACACAGATCAGCGGCTACCAGGATCCCGACGGCAATGTGTATATCGTCGCCGACGGGTTCGCCCGCGATCACGGCGTGTGGCTCTACCACTGCCCCGCGGAGCGCTTCACGGACCGGAATACGTGGTGGGCCTGGGGAATCGGGGACGACGGCAATTGGGCCTGGAATGTGGATCCGACACCTCTCAGCGGTGACCTCTGGGGCGAGCTGAGCCTCCGCTTGATCGAAGGCATGAAAGTTTTGTCCGGGTTCAATGCGAGCACGGGGAATGTCGAGGTCCGGGTGACTGACGACGTGACGCAAGTGTTGGCGCCGGAAACACCCGTGACGGTCGTCGCGACCCAAGAAACCGTTCCGCAAAACTACGGCGGCTACATCGTTCCCGGCTCCACCCTCGACCAGGCAATCATTCTAGTGAGTCAGTGGAATACCCTCACGGGTGATCCGTACAACGTGCAACAGTTCGTCGTCAATCTCAATCGCTGATACAGCTGATCGAGGAAACGCCTAGCTCGCGTTAGAAGCGTGAGAGCGGTAGCACGTTGCGCTGCAACGACACCGGTTGCATCACCAGAGTCTCCAATTACCCATCTTGACCCCATCGGTGAAGTCGCGCGCGACGCGGCTTCCTTGAACTTGGGCTGCCAAGGGGGAACCGGCTATGGCAGTTTTCGATCCCCGGACCATGTCACCTGACACCTTCCAGATCCAGCAAGGTGCGTTTGGCGGCCGGCCCGCCGCGGTATGCGCCCAAGCTGCCGTCGGCGCGGACGACCCGATGGCACGGCACCACGACAGGGGTGGGATTTGTCGCGCAGGTTGTTCCAACTGCGCGAACGGCCTTCGGCGAACCTGAAAGTCGCGCCAAAGTACCGTAGCTCGCGGTGGTGCCGTAACCGATGTCGACCGCCAAATGCGCTAACACCGTCCGCCGAAATCCTTTGGAAAGCTGCCAATCCAACGGCACATCGAAGCTGCGCCGGTGCCCGGAGAAGTACTCCTCCAGTTGCCGTGCAGCAGCATCCAGCCGCTTGGGGGCGTGCAGCACTCGGGAGCTGATGCGTTCGGAGAGGTTCTGCAACACCACGTCATGCCCTTCGCTGCTGAAGGCAACACGCACCAGACCGACTGGCGTCGCGGCGATCAGCAGTGATCCAACAGGTGAGTCGACCGTGCGGTAGGCGACGTCGAGCAGGCCGTCGCGCTCGGCGCCTGACGCCAGGCGCGTGTGCAGGCGGGTGAGGTCGTCGTCGTCCACCGGGTACAGCGCGGTGAGGTCAACGGTGGTCATCGGCGGACTCCGTTTCGGTGTCATGGGTGTAACGGCGCCGCAGCGTGGCGATGCCGTCGGCGGCCGCGCGGCGGGCGGCGGCCACACTGCTGTCGAGGAGGGTGGCGATCTCGGCGTAGGGCAGCCCCGCCAGGTAGTGATAGGCCACCGCCTGACGTTGCTTGGTCGGCAGCGCGGCGACCGCTTCGGTCAGCTCGCGGTGGTCTTCCTCGGCGTGATCGTGCGACGGCCGGTCCGGCGTGGCCGGGACGGGTGTCGCCCGTCGGGACGTGGCGCGGATGACGTCGATCGCCTTGCGGTGGGCGATCGTGACCAGCCACGCCTCGACGTTGGCATCGTCGGGCAGGTCAGGGTAGGCCTTCATCGCGGCCAAGAAGCTTTCGGACCACGCGTCGTCGGCGTCAGCGTGGCCGAGGACCGCGCGCGCCACCCGCAGCACGGTGGCCCCGTGCTGTTCGACCACCTTCACGAATGGCTGCTTCACGCCTGCTACCAGAGTGCTTGCGGCGCAGCGGGTATCGCCTTCTCCAGCTCGAGCAGATATTGCTTGCGATCCAGGCCGCCAGCGTAGCCGGTGAGTTGTCCGGTGGATCCGACCACTCGATGGCAGGGGATGAAGATCGACAGCGGGTTGTGCCCGACGAAGCCGCCGATGGCGCGAGGGCTTACGCCGTCACCGATGCAGCGGGCCAGCGCACCGTAGGTGGCGGTCTGGCCGTAAGGGATTTCGGCGAGTAACTTCCAGACCTGTCGGGCCCGCTCGCTGCCATGGGGGGTCAGCGGCAGGTCGAAATTCCTTCGCTCACCGGCGAAGTACTCGCTCAGCTGAGCAGTGGCCGCATCGAAGCTGCGATCGTCGCTCTGCTCGACGAGGGAGCCGAACGCCGTCGGGTCCGGCCGGGTCCAGTGCCCTGGGTAATACAAGCCGGTCAGGCCGCCGTCGTCGCGCACCAGCCTCAGCGGGCCGATC
This sequence comes from uncultured Actinomycetota bacterium, assembly GCA_963760095.1. Classification (GTDB taxonomy): domain Bacteria; phylum Actinomycetota; class Actinomycetes; order Mycobacteriales; family Mycobacteriaceae; genus Mycobacterium. The sequence continues at coordinate 83,881 of CAVXBT010000005.1, forward strand.
GGTGAGTCGATGACGACGTGGCGTGACGTTGTCGTCGCGGTTGACATGGGTGGCCTCCGGAGATCGTCGGAACTGCTGTCTACTCGGTAGACGTCTGACGCGCCGTGTTTGTGAGTTGCCGCGCGAAGTCGCGCAGATCGCTGGCGACGATCGCCGGCTGCGGCAGGTCGGGAATCGGCAGCAGTGCATTGCCGGGCCGGGTGATCAAGGCGCCGCTGAATCCCGCGGCCTGCGCACCGACGTTATCCCAGACGTGTGCGGCGACCATCATGCACTCGGACGGCGCGACCCTGAGCTGCTCGCAGACATATCGATAGACAGTCGCCGCGGGCTTGTATGCGCGGCGGGCGTCGACGCTGAACCGCCGCTCGAAGAAATGGGCGAGCCCGGCGTGTTCCAGCGGGGTGGGCCCATCGGGATTGGGCGGTGAATTCGTCAACGTCACCAGTCGAAATCCGCCGTCGTGTAGCGCTGTCAGCCCATCTTTGACGTCTGGGTGGGCCGGCATCGTCAACATGCCGTGCTTGATGCTACGTAGGTCATCATCGGCGATGTTTATGCCGTAAATGTCTGCAAGCATCTGCAGAAGTCCCTGGCCCAGGGTGAAGAAGTCGGTGTAGATCCCCGACAGTGTTGTGGTCATCGAATACATGACCAGCTGTGCGAACCACTCGCGCAGCACGCGCGGATCACCAAATATTCGCGTGAAAAGTGGTGCCATGGAATCGATGTCGATCAGAGTCTCATTCACGTCGAACACCAGAACAGACGGCGCGGCGATCATCCTGACATCATCTAACACGAGATCCGCGGCGCTTGGGTGCTGATGCGAAAGACCCCACATAGTCAACTGCCGCATTAAGCGCCGCGCGCAGCGGTTCGGGGTCGTCGGTGGCGCAGGTAACCAGTGCGCCACCTTGATGTGCGACGACCAGCGAGACCGCGAGATGTCGCGGGTCAGCCTCGGGACGCAGCTCGCCGCGCCGCCGCATCGCAGTGAGCCCGGCGCGCAGTAGATCGATCCAATCGTCGTAGCCTGCAGCGAGATCGTCGTGAATGTCGGAGTCGCCTTCGGTCAACTCCGCCGCCAGCGAGCCGTAGATGCAGCCACCCCGTCGGTAGACGGAGTCGACGTCGGCCATGTTGACATCGACCCAAGCCCGCAGGCTCTCGAGACTGTCGAGGGTGCCCAGCTGTGGTTGGGTGTGATAATCACGAACATCGTTGCGGCGCAGAGCGATGACTTGGCGGGTCAGATCACGCTTGTCGTCGAAGTAATGCGAAATCTGCGATCCGCTGACGGTTGCCGCATTCCGTACGTCGTCAACGCTGGTGCCCGCGACGCCACCTTGGAACATCAGCCGAGCCGCCACGTCGACGATGCGGGCGCGAGTTGCGCGTCCCTTGCGGGTCAACCGTGAAGCGGTGTCATCGGACACGTTGCCTCCCCTTACCGCAGACGTTGAGGTACTGGATTTCACACCTGTCGTCGGCGGTTCGGTGGAGCGTCGTGCGCCGCGGGGGCGACGAGGTGGCAGGGGAACCCGTTCGGCGGGATCGGCGGCGAAAATGCGTAAGTAGTTGACCGCAAAGCGCACCGCGTCAGCATGCGGCCACTCCTGTTGGTAGGCGAAGCTCAACGTGGCGCCGCCTTGGTGAGCGGTGACGATGACCAACGCCAGCCGACGGGGGTCGGCGGTTTTGAGCAGCAGGCCGTGGTCCTTCATTTGCCCGATTGCCTGCCCCAACATGCCGACCCACTGCCAGTAGCCCGCCGCGAGCGTCTCGCGTGTTGCGTTGTCGGACTTGACCAATTGACCGGTGAGCGCGTGATATGTGGGCGTACCGGAATAGCCGATGCGTCGCAGGTAGCGGAGGTTCAGATCGATCCAGCGCTCGAAGTCGTCGAAGGTGTCCAGTGCCCTGAGTTTTGGTTGGCGGTGAAAGTCCAGTACCACCCGGATCTGGCGCGCGACGACCGCGCGAAGCAACTCCGGCTTGTCCGTGAAGTAGTGCGTCAGTTGCGAGCCGCTCACCGATGCGGCCTTGCGCAGGGCGTCCATGTTCAACGCCGAAAGGCCGTCGCTGAGGATCAGTTCGGCGGCGACTTTCACGATCCGATCACGGGTGACACGACCCTTGGCGGTCAAGCCCCGGTCGTTCTGCCCAGCGGCAAGGACCATGGCGCCAGGTTAACCCGCCTCCGCCGGCTTTTATGGGACGTTCAACCCACACATCGGGCGGTGTGTCGTCAGGCAGCGGCGTGTGCTTTCCCGAGGAAGGAGTGGATCAACTGGGCCACCTCGTCCAGTGCCGACTCCAACAGGAAATGGCCTCCGTCGAGCAGATGAATTTCGGCGTCGGGTAAGTCGTCCGCGAAGGCCTCTGCGCCGGCGGGACCGAAGATTTCGTCGCCGCGACCCCACACCGCAAGCAGTGGCACCCTGCTGGCACGGAAGTAGTCATGCACGCGTGGGTACTGCGGCGAGTTGGTGGCGTAATCACGGAACAGTTTGAGCTGCACCTCATCGTTGCCCGGGCGCGATATCAGCGCGTAGTCGTGATACCAGGATTCCGGATTGACCAGTGTCTCGTCCGGCGCCCCGGTGACGTATTGCCAGCGGGTGGCGTCCAAGGTCAGGAATTGCCTTACCGCGCCTTCGGTCTCGGCGGTCTGCTCGGTCTGGTAGGCCGTGACGACCTTCCAGAAGCTTTCCACAAATCCGGCGTCATACGCGTTACCGCTCTGGCTGATGATCGCTGTGATCGCGCTGGGGTCGTTGAGCGCAAGCCGCCATCCGATCGGGGCCCCATAGTCCTGTACGTAGATCGCGTACCGCTCGATGTTCAACGCTCGCAACAGACCTTGAGTCAAGGAGGTGAGCGCATCGAACGTGTAGTCGAACTGCTCCACCGACGGGGCGTCGGAGAGGCCGAATCCCAAATGATCCGGTGCGATCACGTGGTAGCGGTCGGCGAGCGCCGGAACCAAGTCGCGGAACATATACGAGCTTGTTGGAAAGCCATGCAGGAGGACCACTGCAGGCGCGTGCGGATCGCCGGCCTCGCGGAAGAACAGGCGATGACCGTCGACGGTCAAGTAGCGATGATGAACAGCCGGCATGGGAGATTCCTCCTGAGCAAAATATGGGTTGTGCGTCCCATTATGCGCCGTGCGCACCAGCTGCACAAGGCCGTGGTGTCGAAGGATCAACATGGGCTGTGCGTTGACCAGCATGGGAAGCTATGCATAGTCTGGGTTAGTCAACCCATTCCCGCCAAGCGGACCAGGAGTAGCTTTCGATGGGTAGCACCTTGCGGGATAAGACAGTGCTGCTGGTGGGCCGCGGCAGTGGGATCGCGCGTGCGGTCGCCCTGCTGGCGCGATCAGAGGGAACGCGAGTCGTCGTCGCTGGACGAGACAAAGCCAAACTCGCCGATGCCTACGCCGACCTCGAGGACCCCGGGATCAGCCCCGATGTCGTGGACATCACCGACGACGCGTCGATCGCCGCGCTCGCCGACCGGGTGGGTCCGGTCGACCACGTGGTGTCAACTGCGTCGGCCCGTGCCCGCGGAAGGCTATCCGACCTGAAGCGCGAGAATCTGCGGATGTCATTCGACACCAAGGTCATCGGCCCCACCATGCTGGCTAAATACTTTGCGGGGCAGATCAACCCGGGGGGCTCGTTCGTCCTGTTCTCCGGTGTGCACGCCTTCAAGCTCAACGTCGGTTATCTCGGCGTCGGCATCACCAACGGTGCGGTGGATTTCCTCGCGCGATGGCTCGCGGTCGAGCTCGCCCCGATATGGGTCAATGCCATCTCAGCGGGTGTCATCGACACCGGCGCCTGGGATTCGCTTGGCGCAGAGGGCAAGCGTGACTATTTCGAGCACATCAGCTCCAGCAACCCCGCACGGCGCATCGGAACGCCGGAGGAGGTGGCCAATGCTGTGCTACGGAGAAGACGTCGTAGAGCCAGCCCATAAACGGACTGTTGGCGACCAGTGGCTGGATCTGGTTCGCTTCAAAATTGGCGAACTTTAAGGCGCCGATCCAGCCGATGACGACGACGAGGCCGTATCGGCCGAGAAGGCTCGCGACGGTATCGATTGTGGAGACCTGAAGGATCCGGCAGATGTGCGAATCTTTCCGGTGGGTTGTCATGCGGGTTTCTCCCTGCGCTGTTAATGGGGCGATCTGCCGTCGCGCACAACACAACCGTCGGAGGAAGTAGTCCTTCCGCCTTCACCCATTGCCGCTGGCGGCTATAAGCGGATCTGATGGCTCGTTGTTATGGAGCGTTCAACCTTTGTCTACGCGGTCCAGACTTTTGACCGCGATTGGGTCGTTTTCGGTGATCCCGATTTTCGACCCGCCGCCGGGTAAGCCGAGCTCCGCAAAGAAGTCGGCGTTGATCTGAGTGTAGCCGCTCCACTGGTCGGGCAGGTCGTCTTCGTAGTAGATGGCCTCGACCGGGCACACTGGCTCGCAGGCGCCGCAGTCGACGCACTCGTCGGGGTGGATGTAGAGCATGCGTGCGCCCTGGTAGATGCAATCAACAGGGCATTCCTCGATGCATGCCTTGTCGTTAACGTCGACACAGGGTTCGGCAATCACATATGCCACAACCGTCTCCTTCCTTTCTTGTTATCAGATGAGCAACGCGGCATGTTTGCTGGATCGGAATCAGCCGTGCGCGACGCGCAGGAGCTCGTCCAGGGTCGGCAGCTTGACGCGGGGACGCCCGTGCGGCTGGCCGGCCGCACGCTCAAAGCGGTCGATGGCCTCCCAGTGCGCGGCGGTGACGAGCTTTGGTTGGCGCGAGGCCAGCCAGTCGCCGAGCTTGTTGGCGTGGTCGTCACCGAAATCCGCCAGCCCGAAAGAGTTTCTAGCGGCGGCCAGGTCGGGGATCAGGGTGTCGACGGTGTCGTGGGAGTCTTTTTTGTTGGTGCCGATCACTCCGGTCGGTCCGCGCTTGATCCAGCCGACCACGTACTCATTGCGACTGCCCGCGACCCGGCCGTTGGTGTTGGGGATGGTCCCGCTCTTGTCGTCGAATGGCAGTCCCGGCGTGCGCACACCGCGATAGCCGACCGCGCGCACCACCAACTGCACCGGCAGCTCCTCACGCGCGCCGGTGTCCTTGGCCACCACCCGTCCGCTGGCATTGCTGACCAGTTCGTTGCGGCCGAGCACGATCCGCTCCACTTTGCCGTCGCCTTTGATTTCGATCGGAGATGTGAAGAAACGGAACACGATTCGACGGTTTCCCGGATGCGGCTCGCGGGCGGCGTAGTTGCGAAGCGCCTTGATGTTCAGCTTCGTGGCCTTGCCTACCGCCGCGGCATCGTCGTCGGTGATGCCCTGTAGCTGGGCTGGATCGACCATGATGTCGACCCCTTCGAGGTCGGCCAGCTCACGCAACTCCGGCGTGGTGAACGCGGTCTGCAGCGGCCCCCGCCGACCGATGACCACAACTTCCTCGACGCTGCGGGGGCGCAGCGATTCTAGTGCGTGGTCGGCGATGTCTGTGAGCGCGAGCACGTTTGGGCCGGTCACCAGGATGCGGGCGACGTCGAGTGCGACGTTGCCGTTGCCTATAACAACTGCGCGACGGCCCGACAGGTCCGTCATCATGTCCCGGCGGTGCGGGTGAGCGTTGTACCAGCCCACAAAATCGACGGCGGCGATGCTGCCCGGCAGGTCCTCGCCGGGAATGTTCAACGACCGATCCGATTGCGTCCCCACCGCATAGATCACGGCGTCATAGCGCTCGGCGAGTTCGGCTGCGCTGATGTGCTCGCCCACCACCACATTGCCGAAAAACCGGAACCGCGGGTCCTCGGCGGTTTTTTCGAATTGCTTGCTGATCGACTTGATTTTGGGGTGGTCGGGCGCGACGCCGGAGCGCACCAGACCCCATGGTGTCGGCAGCATTTCCAGCATGTCGATCGCTATGTCGATATCGTCGGACGCGTCGGCGGCCTTCAGCAGCGATGCTGCGGCGAAGAATCCCGATGGCCCGGAGCCGACGATCGCGACGTGGTAGGGACGTTCGATATGCGTAGCCATCTAGCTGACCTCCTGGAGTGGGAACGGCTGACGCGAGACCGGTTTGCCGTTATTACGCATGACACGGGGTTTGATTGCGCCGGTCGTGAGTGCACCGATAACGCCGATGATGGAGTTGCTGATCACGTGCGGCGCCTCATCCAAGAGCATGTGCCCGGCGCCGGGTCGGTGCACGTGCGTGGCCGCGGGTATGCCGCGAGCCAGGTCGTGGGCATGCGAGGGCGGGGTGAGCCGGTCCGCGCCACCGCTGATGATCACTGTCGTGGCGGTGAGGGATCTCAGCGTCTGATACTGGTTGTAGCGCCGTAGAGCGCGCAGAAAGCCGGCTTTGGTCGCAACCGGGGTGGCGTTGACGCTGGCCGCCGACACCGCCACAAGCGCGTCCCGGCTCGCCGTGCCGTATCCGCCATATCTGATCAGGGCGCCGCAGATCGGTCGGGCAAGGGCACGAAGGACCCGGTCGGCGACGGCGTGCGGTGCGTGGTTTGCGAGTTCGTAGAGGATGTCTGTGGCGGGGTTGGCCAGGAGCCGGCCCAGGCCGCGCTCGGTGAGTTTGCCCGCCGCGGTGGCGACGAGGATAAGCCCATGGGGTTGGACAGGTCGCTGGTCGGCGGGGCGACCCAGGTAGGCCAGCGCCACCATGCCGCCCATGGAATGTCCGGCAAGCGTAAGGGGGCCAGTGACACCGAGGGCTACCAGCAGCTCGGCGAGGTCCGTGGCGAGTTGGTCGATGTGGTACGTGTGCATCGGTGCGGCCGCGGAGTCGCCGTGGCCGCGCTGGTCGTAACTGATGATCCGGATGCTGTCGCCGTACTGACGAAGTAGGTGACCGATCTGGATGGTCCAGGAGTCTTTGTTCAAGCACAACCCGTGCAGAAGAACGACGGTATGGGGGGCATCGCGAGGTCCGTACTCGCGCACGGACAGCGACACGCCGTCGCTTGTGGTTACTGTCCGTTTGATGCCGCGAAACTGAATTCCGGCGTGGTGGCGCATCATCGCACTCCGAGACGATGGGGCCGCTCACCGAATTGCTCATAGATGGCGATGTGCCAGCCGGCCAGCCAGATCCCCAGGCGCACATTGTGGCCCGGCGTGCTGATCGCCCGCGCGAACTTGCCACGTGACACCACGATGTGCATGGCATGCACGGATCGGCCGGCGACTTGCGGTGTTGGCTGGGTGAATTCGCGCACCAGCTCCATATTGGACTTCCGCCGCTGGCTGTGCGGGATCGCCATGGTCATGCGGGAAGTCATGCCGCACCTGCCAACAGATGTCCCCAGCGTGGGTCCTCGGCCTCATGCAGACCGCAACCAGCCCCGGCCAGCGTCAAGCATTTAGGGGTGGTGTCTTTGGGCGCCAGCAGGGGATGCAGTGGGTGTGCACCGTGGGTCCAACCCAACACGGCCCACGACCCGCCACGCTGCTTGGCAATCTGACACAGCATCTGGAGCACGGCGTGGGCGCGCTCGGTGCCGGCGTTGGGTCCCCACGCCAGCATCGTGAGGTCGTTCTCGGAGCACATCGCGGCCAGGTGGGCATCGTTGTCGGGGCCGACCGGATCGAAGTGGTGCGCCAGTGCCCCGGGATTCTTCGACACCAGCCCATAGAGGTTGGCGATGTCGACCCCGCCGTATCCCCAGGCCCGCGCGAAGCCGATGCAGCGGCGCACCGTCGCATCGGTGCGGTGGTCATCGGCGTCGGAGCCGTTAAGGATCACCCAGCCCAGCCGCGGTTTATCTGAATCCCATACGCGCACCAGTCGATACCGCCACCTGCGACAGGGGCTGAACACCGCCCGCGACTCGCGGCAATCGGTAGGACGATGCAGCTGCTGGGTGAGCGCTACCATTTTGTCTCCCTGGTTGGTTAGCCGGTTCATGCTTTTGATGCTTCGCCGCCCAGGAACCCTTGAGTAGAGGTCTTGATCTTGTGTGGCCACAAAGCTACGTTGTGCCTTCTTCGGGCTGACAGTACTTGGGCACCAACAGGTATCAGTAGATTCCGATTATCGGGTTTCGGTGCGTGCCAGCCGTGAAGACCAGCCGACTCGCTCCGTGGAATTCCCTAGGCATGGACTCACCGACTACGTCCGATAAAGAGGCACCGCGGGCCGGTTCACCACTGGGGATGCCGATCGGCCACCAAAGCATCCGGCAGTGATGGGCACAACGGAGCTTTGTGGCCACACAAGATCAAGACCTCTACTGAATGCCGATTGGGCGGCGAACCATCAAAGCATGAACCGTCTAACCAACAAGGGACACGAAAGTACAGGCCGTGTTGGCCGCTGCGAAAGTCGTGTTTCATACCCCTACGTGGGGTATCTGTTTCTGCTTTTCGCGTCCGCCCTGCTCGGGCTGTTCGTAGTGGCTTTGGCCTACCGAAGTGGCTGGGCCGCCGTCGCCGGTGTGGCCCTGGGCGGCTCTCTTGTCGCAGCCGTGATGGGTTTCCGCAAGGGGGCCATGAAGCTGGCCCAGTGCGGGGAAGGCGATCCCCTCCACTGCGTGAACATCTTGTCCGAACCCCTCCGTCAAGAGGAAGTCGATCAGTACTGCGTGAATTATCGCGGCGGTCAGCGGCGTGCCCAGTCGGCAGTGGCACTGCGCGCATCGCGGCCCAACCAAAGTGAAGCACCGGAGGCTGTCGTGCCGAGTCGGCTGTCGGCATGATCCACGCCCAGTGGTGTCTCGCAGGAGCAAGGTATTTGCGTGGGTGTCCGGACTGCTGGCCCCAGGGAACTGCGTTTACTTCATCTACCTCAAAGGAGAAGGGCTATGGCGGTGAACGCCCGCAGGATCCGATTCTTGAAATCGGGTCGAGGATGCGCAGCGGTGACGGCCTCAATTGCCTCTGCGGACAGATCGTCACGACCGATGCCCAGCACGTCAGTCTCGACACCCGCTGTGACGAGTGCGATTTCGGGTTCCAGGAACTCCGGCACGCCGGGCGTCGTATGCAGCGCAATGGAAAGCCACACCTTACGCGCGGCGGCTTCGTCAACGCCACGCTCCAGCAGGAAGTTCCGTGCCGCGTTGGCGCCGTCGACCTCGAACCGAAGCATCGACTTCCGGTAGTCAGCGGTGAAGCCCGATGTCGTGGAACATCGCGCCGGCATATAGCAATTCGGGGTCGGGCTGCAGACCACGCCGATGACCTTGCAGTGCGCCGAAGAGGAACACCCGGCGGGAGTGGTTGAACAGAAGCTCGTCTTCGGTGTCGCGGATGTACTCGGTGATTTCACGCACGAGCGGGGTGTCGGGGATGACGATGCCGGCGACGTGCTGCGTGGATGCGGCGGTCATGGTTGATCCTTTCGGTTGGATGCAGAGGTCGCTCAACACATTTCGGAGTTGAACTCAAGCCACCATGCGGTCGGCTACCGCCTGATCAAAGCGATCCAGCACCGTCGCGGCCACCAGTCGGTGAGCGCCCAGCGGCGGCGCCATCGGGATGCCCGCGTCTCGCGCGTACGCCCACACCCGGTCGGTGAGTCGTCCGGGCGCCAGGAACCACGGCGCGATGACCAGCCGGCGGGCGCCGCGGCGTCGTAACTTACTGGCGGCGTCAGCCACCGAAGGCTCCGGTCTGGTGGCAAACGCGGTCGTCGCCCCCGCCCACCGGGTCCCCGCCGCCAGCTTCGCCGCCACTGCAGTAGTGCGTACATTCGCCGCGGCATCCGAGGAGCCGATCGCGACTACGAGCACGCCGAGCGCGTCATCGAGCCGGGAAACCCCCAGCCCGGCCAGCCGATCCCGCAGCACCGACACCAGCCGATCGTCTTCGCCGAGCGCATCGGCCTGTCGTACTTCGATTCCGCTCCCCGCGGCACCGGAACGGGCGATCTGCCCGGGGATGTCGATACGGGCGTGGTAGGCGTCGGCCAGCAGCAGCGGAGTCACCACCGCCTCGCCGGTGCCTGACAACCCGGCGAGCACGTCACCCAAGGTAGGCGCATTCCGTTCCAAGAAGGCGACGCGCACGTCAAGGCCCGGCCGCAAGCGAGAAAGCAGGCCGGCTACAGCGCGGGTATTGGCGGCCGATCGCGGATCGGCACTGCCATGGGCGGTCAACACGAGCGTGGTCACGAGGCCCGCAACCCGCATTCGATCTTGGCCAGCCCTTGCCAGCGCCCGCCAGGCGAGTTGGCATCGTTGGCGGGACGAGTCTGCGCGGCCGAATCCACCAATACCGCGTCTGACAGGTCCCCGGTCCGGCGCCACCAGTCGGAGGGACGGGTGCCATCCAGGGCAGCGCCGCGCGCCGCCATCTCCTGCACCTGTGCCTCAGTGAAGGCTTGCACCTGAAGGCTCACCGCAGCTGCTCCTCGTCGGCTCGCATGGCCCAAGTGGCGAACCGCTCGCCCTCATGGCGCTGGTTCACAAAGTTGCGCACCACCCGGTCGATGTAGTCGCCGAGTTCATGGCTGAACACCTTGTGCTGACGCAATTTACGGCCAAAACCGCTCTCGGCGCCGAGGCTGCCGCCCAGGTGCACCTGGAAGCCCTCGACCGATCCGCCGTGACTGTCGTCGACCATCTGGCCCTTGAACCCAATGTCGGCGATCTGGATGCGGGCGCACGAGTTCGGGCAGCCGTTGATATAGACCGTGATCGGCTCATCGAGCTGAGAGTTGATGTCCTCCAAGCGCTTTTCCAGTTCGGGCACCAGGGTTTGGGCGCGCACGCGTGTTTCGGCGAACGACAGCTTGCAGAACTCGATGCCGCTGCACGCCATCAGGTTCTTCCGCCAGTGCGACGGCCGCGGCGGTAACCCCAGCGCGTCCAGGCCGGCCACCATCTCGTCGAGGCTCTCGTCGGGTACGTCCAAAATGACCAGCTTCTGGTACGGGGTGAACCGCGCCCGGTCCGATCCGGCCCGCTCCATCAGGTCGGCTAGCGCGGATAAGACCCTGCCCGACACTCGTCCGGCGATCGGGGAAACGCCAATCGCGTTGCGCCCGTTCTTCTGGTGCTGCACGCCAACGTGGTCGATCGGGTGGATTACCGCCGGCGGTGGTGGGCCGTCGATCAACCGCCGCTTGAGGTACTCCTGTTCGAGAATTTCCCTGAATTTTTCAATACCCCAGTCTTTTATCAGGAATTTCAGCCGGGCCTTGGAACGCAGCCGCCGGTAGCCGTAGTCGCGGAACAGCGAGGTCACGCCCTCCCACACGGCGGGGACCTCGTCTAGAGGTACCCACGCGCCGACCCGCTGGGCCAGCATTGGGTTGGTTGACAACCCGCCACCGACCCACAGATCCAAGCCGGGTCCGTGCTCGGGATGGTTCACGCCGATGAACGCGACATCGTGGGTCTCGTGAGAGACGTCCTGCAGGCCCGATATTGCGGTTTTGTACTTGCGGGGCAAGTTCGCGTATTCGGGGTTGTTCATAAAGCGTCGCAGGATCTCGTCGATCGCCGGTGAGGGGTCGAGGACCTCGTCGGGCGACTCGCCGGCGAGCGGCGAACCGTGGATGCCGCGTGGGCAGTCGCCGCAGGACTCGGTGGTCTGCAAGCCCACCGCTTCCAGCCGCCGCCAGATTTCGGGGACGTCCTCGATTTGGATCCAATGGAATTGCACATTCTCCCGATTGCCGATATCGGCAGTGTCGCGGGCGAACTCGGTTGAGATCTGACCCAGGGCGCGCAGCGTAGCGGCCGACATCGCCTTACCGTCGGAGCGCACCCGCATCATGAAGTATTTGGCCTCGATGGTGTCGATGTTTTCGTCGCCGGTCCAGGTGCCGTCGTAACCCTGCTCACGTTGGGTGTAAAGACCCATCCAACGGAAGCGGCCACGTAGATCCGACTTGTCGATGCTGTCGAAACCCTGTTTGGCGTAGGTGTTTTCGATGCGGGTCCGCACATTGAGCGGTGCATCGTCATGCTTGATCCGCTCGCTGTCATTAAGCGGCTCGCGCTCGCCCAGTGCCCACTGGCCCTCGCTGCGAGTCTTGGCGGGACGTGCTGTGGTCATTTGCGGGTTCTCCTTTTGCTCAGGTTGCCGACTTGGAACGCGCAGATCGCCGTCGGTTCCGTTGGCTTTGATAGTTCGCCGCCTGAGGGGCCTGCAGTAGAGGCCCGAATGTTGTGAACTCACAAAATCTCTTTGTGTCCGCAATCGTTGGCGCCATCGTTAATTCGGACTCACGATGCCAATGGCGATCCGAACGGCGTGGAGTACGCCGGCGTCTAACGCCGGGCTGATCGCACCGGCAGCGGCGCGGACGATGCCAGGGCCGGCACGGCGCTCACCGGCGGAGGCACCCTGTTGCGATGAGCGACGTCATCCGCATGGCCGGCCACGCGCATCAACCTGGCGATCTTTGACAAGGGCAAAGCCATCGGCCTCTACCACACCACACGCCTGGCTTTACCCGGAAACGAATTGTGCTCTACATCAACAGATCCGAGGGTTGCGCGCTGCTAGGGAATTGGCGACGCATCACCGTCCACGGCTTCCCAGCCTGCCTATGCGGCGATTAGCCGGGGGAACCATTGCTGCACAACTCAGTCAAGCCGCCGCCAGTGCTGTAAGTCCACCAGTCATATTCACCAGGGGCACCTTGCGTCGGGCACAGGTCCTGATATGCAGCAAGAACGAAATGACCGCTTGGTCGGCGGTCAGTGTCGGATAGCCCTGCCGCAAAGCAGCTGCCGCCGCTTGACCGGTGTAGCCGCCGTTCCAAATCTTCCAGCACACGTCGTAACCGTTTTCCAATAACGCCGGTCCCAATCCGTTGACACCTGCCGCCTGCACGGCACCAATGAAGTCCGGCGGATTGGCGTCCGCAACAGGGTCGGCACCCAAAGCCATAACCGCCAGGACGGCCATGCCAACTATCCCCACCCTTCGCGCACCACCGTGGCCGTTGATGTGGGAAATCACGTTCTTTGCGCACCCTTTGCCGGAGCCCGGCTGGTGTGATCCTTTGGCCAACCGCAGCGGGTGATCGAAGCGGTCGTCGAGGCGGTTGAGATTCATTTTGGGTGCCTCCCTTCTAGTTTCGGTGTTTGTGAACTTTCGGCGAGATGACTATGCTGTTCGTTTGGTGCCGGGAAGCTAAATTCCGTCGCGCGATCGATAGCTCGATGCGGCTGTCGGGGAAACGGCCACGATTTGATGTCCCTCGCTGTCAGTCGGTTCATGCCTTAAATGGTTCGCCGCCCACCTGGCATTAAGTAGAGGTCTTGATGTTGTGGGGCCACAAAGGTGCATTGTGGCCGTCCTACTGTGGTTCGCGATTCAGGCTGAAAGCGCTTGGTGGCCAACAGGTATCAGTAGATTTCGGCTATCTGCGCGGCCGTGCGTTGAAGACGAGCCTGCTCGCGCCGTGGAATCCCCTGGATTGGATTCACGGACTACGTTCGATAAAGACAGCGTTACCGTATGGATCGCAATCGCTGCAGCACATCACTTTTGGCGCTCGCGACAGTCGCGGTCGTGATCACCGCGCTCCCGGGTGCTTTGGTGGCGCTCCAACGAGCAACCCCTCCGCCGTGGGCGGATTGACCCCTGATACCAGTGCGCGTGTCGTACAGATCTACGCGACGCCTCGCACAACGCCGACGACACCGCGCCGCAAGGGGCTAGTGCCTCAATGAGCGACCACATCGGCCGCGTCAAGACGGGGTTAGCCAGCATGCGCGCAGCGCGGCGGCGATCATCGCGCCGCCACACGGTCCCGAACTCTGCCCGCTCCCCGCGCAGGAGAACGGCTTAATTGCACCGCGTCACTTTCATCACCGCACAAGGCGGTTTGTGATTACGATCAATCATGTTGCTCAGCTCGCGCATGCCCGAACTGGCCTCGTTCGAAGTCCTGCTGGCAATCGCCAAGACGGGCAGCCTCGGCGCCGCCGCGCGCGAAATCGGGTTGACTCAACAGGCCGCGTCCGCGCGGCTGGCATCGATGGAGGCCCAGACCGGGGTGCAGCTCGCTGTGCGGACGCCACGCGGCTCACAACTCACGCCTGCAGGCGTCGTCGTCGTCGAGTGGGCAGCCCGCTTGCTCGATGTCGCCCACCACGTCGACGCTGGCTTGGGCTCGCTGCGAACGAAAAGGCACCAGCAAATCAAGGTGGTGGCCAGCCAGACGATCGGCGAACTGCTCATGCCCCGCTGGCTGATATCCCTGCAGGCCGCCGCCGCGCGGCGCGGCGACACCGCCCCCAACGTCATTCTCACCGCCACCAACAGCGACCACGCGATTGCTGCGGTTCGTGACGGCACCGCCGATCTAGGATTCATCGAAAGCCCCGGTACACCTCGGGGATTACGCAGCCGTGTCGTGGCACACGATGAACTGGTGGTCATCGTGCCGCCTGATCACAAGTGGGCTCGACGGTCACGCGTCGTGAGTGCCTCCGAACTCGCGCAAACACCCCTGGTCACACGCGAACTCGGCTCGGGAACACGCGATTCACTCACCATGGCACTGCATCAGGCGCTGGGCGACACAATGCAACAACCACCCCCCGTGCTCGAACTGTCATCCGCTGCGGCTGTTCGTGCCGCAGTCCTCGCCGGCGCGGGACCAGCGGCGCTGAGCCGGCTAGCAGTGGCCGACGACCTGGCCATCGGTCGGCTCCGCGCCATCGCTATCCCCGAATTGAACCTGCGCCGCCAACTTCAAGCAATCTGGGTCGGCGGGCGCACTCCGCCCGCGGGCGCAATACGGGATCTGGTCAGCCACATCGTCAGCGCCCCAGCCAGCGGTCAGTAGATAGGCCGTATCTGACGCGGCTTGGCAACCTCGCCGGTGCCCGGGTGCTGATCTTGACGAGGGTATGCGGCGATCGCCGGTTATCCGCCGTTGGCCTGCAGGACCGCGTCAGTGCTCGTCGTAGTGGTCGCCGTGCGAAGCGTGCCGGCACCCGTCGTGCACGTAGTCGACATGGTCCCCGTGCGGCACGGCTACATGACCACAGCCCTCACCGTGGACGTGGTCGTGATCCTCGTGCACGGCGTGGCCGGACGGTTGGCATTCGTCGTAGTGATCGTCGTGCCATCGATGAAGGTGACCCTCGTGCACGTAGTCGACATGGTCCCCATGCGGGATCGCGACATGACCGCATCCTTCGCCGTGGACGTGGTCATGATCAACATGTTCGCTGTGAGCTGTGCTGGTCATCGTTTCTCGCCGCCGTTCGACCGAATTTCGACTCGTAAGTCGCTGGCACGTCATGACCTTAGTCCAGCCGGTCAAGCATGCGCATCGCTGTTCGAGCGACTCGTGGCCCTCGCGAGCGCGCGCAGTTTTACGGCTTGTCGGCCGGCGAGGTGAGGCAGACCGACGACTCGGCGGTGTAGCACAGGAACGTCAGGGTCTCCTGCAGGTACAACTGCACGGTGTCGGCGTCATGGCTGAGATATCCGATCGACACGTCGGTGCCCAGCTGCAGGTCGAAGTCACCGCCGCGGGTGGTCAGCACGAATGCACCGTCGATGGCGGGCGCCCAGATGATGTCACCGTCAATCAGCCGACGGATATGCTCGCGGATCGGATAGCCGTGTTCGGTGGTCTCGCTGACTTTGGTGTAGGCGTCGGCGGACAGCAGCACCGAGTAGGGGCCGTCGACACCGGCCAGTCGCAGCCCGGACAACGCTTGCGAGATGACGTCGGGAAAGCCGCGAACGTCCTTGGGCAGTTTGAGGGACGGGTTGGAGCTACAGCTACGGATGCCCTCGATCGATGCGGCGGCGTAGCCCTCGAAGATCGCGCGGTCTTCGACGAAGGCCAGCTTCTTGGCGGCCGCCTTGACCGGATCCCAATCGGAGTCCTGGGAGCCACGTTCCACGTCGTCGATTTCCGAACGTGACAAGGTGAACGGAACCCGTAGCCGCACAAGCGGTTTGCTGGCGCGCAGGTGTGCTGACACACCGTCGCTGGGTGCTTTGACATCGAGCAGTCGCCCGGTGCTGATCGCCGCCGTCACCGGTCCGCCCGGCTCGCTGACGTCGACCACGCGGCGTCCGGCGATGTGG
Source organism: uncultured Actinomycetota bacterium (assembly GCA_963760095.1). GTDB lineage: Bacteria > Actinomycetota > Actinomycetes > Mycobacteriales > Mycobacteriaceae > Mycobacterium. Next base: position 99,950 of record CAVXBT010000005.1, read on the forward strand.
CGCTTGAAGGTCCGCGTCGCCTCCAATTCGATTTCTGCCCAGGCTTCTTCGGTGACCGGCGCAAGGTCACGGTAGAGGTTGTTCATTGCGGGATTCCTTTCAAACTGCCGATCGACAGTGAGCCATCTGGGAGCACGGTAATTATCGCCGGAGCCACTGCCGATGAACTCGGCAGTGGCGTTGGGTCGTCGAGAAAGTCGATGGTGGGGGAGAAGAACAGTCCGCCGGTGATCGCGGTAGAGAAATCCAGGATCCGGTCGGTGTTACCCGGCGGGTCGCCGAGGAACATGTTGCGCAGCAGCCGCTCGGTGACCGTCGGAGTGCGCGAGTAGCCGATGAAATACGTGCCGAACTCGCCCTTGCCGAGCTCGCCGAAGGGCATGTTGTGTCGCACGATCTTCAGCTCGGTGCCGTCCTCGTCGGTGATGACGTTCAGCGCAATGTGCGCGTCGGCCGGTTTCTCGTCGTCGTCGAGTTCGAGGTCTTCCAATTTGGTCCGTCCGATCACGTGCTCCTGCTCGGTGACCGACAGCGCATCCCACGCCGCCATGTCATGCACATACTTCTGCACGTGCACGTAGCACGAGCCGGCGAAATCCGGATCCTCATCGCCGATGGTGGTCGCCGACACCGCGAGCGCGCCGTCCGGGTTTTCGGTCCCGTCGACGAAACCGAGTAGATCGCGGTTGTCGAAGAACCGGAATCCGTGCACCTCGTCGACCACGGTCACCGCGGCGGCCATCGACTGCAGAATGCGGTTGGCCAGCTCGAAGCAGACGTCCAGCGTCTCGGCCCGAACGTGGAACAACAGGTCGCCGGGCGTGTTCGGGGCAGCGTGTCGAGGGCCGTCCAGCTCGACGAACGGGTGCAGCTCGGCCGGTCGCGGGCCGGTGAACAAACGGTCCCAGGCCTGCGAGCCGACCGAGGTGATCACCGACAGATTTTTGGCGGGCTCGCGAAATCCGATTGCCCGCGTCAGGCCGGAGATCTCCGACAGCGCATCGTGCACCGTCGCCTCCCCGCCCTCGTCGATGGTGACCACGAGGAAGATGGCGGCCGGCGTCAGCGGAGCCAGAACGGCTTGCGGCTGCACTGGGGGCACGGATTCGACCCTAACGTTTCAGGGGAGCCCGTGATGAAAAGATGGGCGCATGGCGGCCACGGCACAGGGTTTGTGCGAGTTCATCGACGCGTCCCCGTCGCCGTTCCACGTCTGCGCCACCGTGGCGTCCCGCTTGGGCGCCGCTGGCTACAGCGAGCTGGCCGAGGCTGATGAGTGGCCACAGACGGGCAAGTTCTTCACCGTGCGGGCCGGGTCATTGGTGGCCTGGGACAGCACGAATGACGCCGGCGGTCGGCCGTTTCGGGTCATCGGCGCTCATACGGACAGCCCCAACCTGAGGGTCAAGCAGCATCCTGACCGTGCGGTCGCGGGGTGGCAGGTGGTCGCGCTGGAGCCTTACGGGGGAGCCTGGCTGAATTCCTGGCTGGACCGCGACCTCGGCGTCAGCGGGCGGCTATCGGTGCGGGACGACCACAACCACGGCGGCATCGCGCACCGGCTGGTCCGTATCGATGACCCGGTCCTGCGGGTGCCGCAGCTGGCGATCCACCTGGCCGACGACCGTAAGTCGCTCACGCTGGACCCCCAGCGCCACGTCAACGCGGTGTGGGGAGCCGGCGGCGGAGCCCGATCCTTCATCGGTTACGTCGCCGAACGGGCCGGTGTCGATCCTGGTCACCTGCTGGGCTTCGATTTGATGACCCACGACCTGACACCGTCGACGCTGTCGGGCGTCGACGAGCAGTTCGTCAGCGCTCCGCGGCTGGACAACCAAGCCTCCTGTTACGCGGGTCTGGAGGCGTTTCTGGACGCCGCGTCAGGCGAGCACCTGCCGGTGCTCGCACTGTTCGACCACGAAGAGGTCGGATCCACCTCCGATCACGGCGCCGACTCCGATCTGCTCCTGACCATGCTGGAGCGCATCGTGCTGGCCGGTAGCGGCGGGCGAGTGGACTTTTTGCGCCGACTGCCCGGCTCCATGTTGGCCTCCGCCGACATGGCCCACGCCACCCATCCCAACTATCCGGAGCGCCACGAGCCCGGGCACCTCATCGCGATCAACGGCGGTCCGGTGCTCAAAGTGCACCCGAACCTGCGCTACGCCACCGACGGCCGCACCGCCGCGGCCTTCGCGCTGGCCTGCAGGCAGGCCGGGGTACCGCTGCAGCGTTACGAGCACCGCGCCGATCTGCCGTGCGGCTCCACGATCGGCCCGATGGCGTCGGCCCGAACCGGCATCCCGACGGTCGATGTCGGTGCGCCACAGCTGGCGATGCACTCCGCGCGGGAATTGATGGGTGCCAACGACGTTCCGGCTTACGCGGCGGCATTACGGGCATTCTTGTCGCCGGACTGACCTAGCATCCAGGTATGGCACTGAAAGTGGAGATGGTCACGTTCGACTGCAGTGAACCCGCGACGCTGGCCGACTGGTGGGCGCAGCAGTTCGGCGGCGAGACACAGGAATTGATTCCCGGGGAGTTCATCGCGGTCATCCGGCCGGACGGGCCGCGGCTGGGCTTCCAAAAGGTGGACGACCCCACCCCGGGTAAGAACCGGGTGCACCTGGATTTCGGCGCTGCCGACGTCGACGCCGAAGTCAGCCGGCTCGCAGCCGCGGGAGCTACCGAGGTCGGGCGGCACAGCATCGGCGAGAACTTCCGCTGGGTGGTGCTTGCCGACCCCGCCGGCAACGCCTTCTGCGTGGCCGGTACGGGGTAGCTCACCCCGGTCAGCTGGTTGTGTCGTCGGTGGTTGCGGCGTCGCCAACTTAGACTGTCCCCGTGACGTCCGCGCCCACCCACGTGATCGACACCGTCGAACACGCCGCGACCACCCCTGAACAGCCGCAACCGTTCCGCGAACTCGGCCTCAAAGAAGACGAGTACCAGCGGATCCGCGACATCCTGGGGCGCCGGCCGACCGACGCCGAGCTGGCCATGTACTCGGTGATGTGGAGCGAACACTGCTCCTACAAGTCGTCCAAGGTGCATCTGCGATATTTCGGCGAGACCACCACCGAGGAGATGCGGGCCGGCATGCTGGCCGGCATCGGCGAGAACGCCGGCGTCGTCGACATCGGCGACGGCTGGGCGGTCACCTTCAAAGTCGAGTCGCACAACCACCCGTCCTATGTCGAGCCCTACCAAGGCGCGGCCACCGGCGTCGGTGGCATCGTCCGCGACATCATGGCCATGGGCGCCCGGCCGGTTGCGGTGATGGACCAGCTACGGTTCGGCGCCGCGGACGCCCCGGATACCCGCCGCGTGCTCGACGGCGTCGTGCGGGGCATCGGCGGCTACGGGAACTCGCTGGGCCTGCCCAACATCGGCGGCGAAACCATCTTCGACCCCTGCTATGCCGGTAATCCGTTGGTCAACGCACTATGCGTCGGCGTGCTCCGCCAAGAGGACCTGCACCTGGCGTTCGCCTCCGGTGTCGGCAACAAGATCATCCTGTTCGGCGCGCGGACCGGACTCGACGGCATCGGCGGTGTGTCGGTGCTGGCGTCGGAAACCTTCGGCGGCGACGAGCCTGGAGCCGGTCGCAAAAAACTGCCGTCGGTGCAAGTGGGCGACCCCTTCATGGAGAAGGTGCTCATCGAGTGCTGCCTCGAGCTGTACGCGGCCGGCCTGGTGATCGGCATCCAGGATCTCGGTGGTGCTGGAATATCTTGTGCGACTTCAGAATTGGCGTCAGCAGGTGACGGGGGCATGGTCATCGAACTGGATACCGTTCCGCTGCGAACCACGAACATGACGCCGGCCGAAGTGCTCTGCAGCGAGTCGCAGGAGCGGATGTGCGCGGTCGTGGCACCGGAGAACGTGGACGCCTTCCTGGCGGTGTGCCGCAAGTGGGAGGTGCTGGCCACCACGATCGGTGAGGTCACCGACGGCGACCGGCTGCGCATCACCTGGCACGGCGACACGGTCGTCGACGTGCCGCCCAGAACCGTGGCCCACGAGGGCCCGGTCTACCAGCGCCCGGTCGCGCGCCCGGAGTCGCAGGATGCGCTCAACGCGGACCGCTCCAGCGGCCTGCCGCGACCGGCCACCGGTGACGAGCTGCGCGCGACTCTGCTTGCGCTGCTGGGCAGTCCGCATCTGTGCAGCCGGTCATTCATCACCGAGCAATACGACCGCTATGTCCGCGGCAATACGGTACTGGCCGAGCATGCCGACGGCGGCGTGCTGCGGGTCGACGAGGCGACCGGCCGCGGTATCGCGTTGTCGACCGACGCGTCGGGCCGCTATACCCTGCTCGACCCGTACGTCGGTGCCCAACTCGCGCTGGCCGAGGCCTACCGCAACGTCGCCGTCACCGGCGCCACCCCGGTCGCGGTGACCAACTGCCTCAACTTCGGCTCGCCGGAGGATCCCGGGGTGATGTGGCAGTTCGCTCAAGCGGTCCGTGGTTTGGCAGACGGCTGTGCGGCACTGGGCATTCCGGTGACCGGCGGCAACGTCAGCTTCTACAACCAAACCGGGACGACGGCGATCATGCCCACCCCGGTCGTGGGGGTTTTGGGCGTCATCGACGATGTCGCCCGTCGCATCCCGACCGCGATGGGCACCGAACCGGGCGAGACGCTGATCCTGCTCGGCGACACCCGTGACGAATTCGACGGTTCGATCTGGGCGCAGGTCACCGGCGATCATCTGGGCGGGCTGCCGCCCGCGGTGGACCTGGCTCGCGAGCGACTCCTGGCCGATGTGCTGAGCGCGGCCTCCCGCGACGGGTTGGTGTCTGCGGCCCATGACTTGTCCGAGGGCGGTCTGGCGCAGGCGGTGGTGGAATCGGCGCTGGCCGGCGAAACCGGTTGCCGCATCATGCTTCCCGAGGGCGTCGATCCGTTTGTCGCGTTGTTCTCCGAGTCAGCGGGCCGGGTGCTGGTCGCCGTGCCCGGCGCCGAAGAGAGTCGCTTCACCTCGATGTGCGAGGCGCGCGGCCTGCCTGCCATCCGCATCGGTGTCGTCGACCAAGGCTCGGACGCGGTGCAGGTCGAGGGTCTGTTCACCGTGTCACTGGCGGAGTTGCGCAGCACGTCCGAGGGAGTGCTGGCCGCGCTTCTCCGATGAGCGTCGGCAGCGGTAATCGGCATCCACTCCTGGTGTGGATGTGGAGCCTGCTGCGGCTCAACTTCGTCGGTGTGGCCTTCGGCGCGGTGTTCTTTTGCTTATCGCTGACGCCATCGCTGCTGCCGCGAGACTGGTTGTTTCAGGGGCTGATTGGTGGTGTCAACGCCGCCTTCGGCTATGGGCTGGGCGTGCTGATCGGCAAGATCACCTATCGCGTCGTACTGCGAAACGCGCGCTGGTGGCCGCCTCCGGCGCGGGTGTTGTCGTGGACGAAAGCGGCGGTCGTCGCGATCGCGCCGACGGCGTGCGTGCTGATGCTCATCCCGGCCGCCTCCTGGCAGCGGCAGGTGTCGGCACTGATGGGCATCGAGGGACCGACCACCACGGTTTATCTGCGCACCCTCATCGTCGCCGCCGTGGTCGGTGCGGCGCTGGTGTCCACGTTTCGGGTGCTCATCGACGCCGTCAAGCTGCTGGCGCGGATGTTGATTCGGCGCTGGCACCTGCATGACGAGGTGGCGCTGTTCATCGGCACGGCGATCGTTGTGGCGCTGCTGATCACGTTGATCGACGGTGTCCTTGTTCGTGGGTTCTTCGCCGGCGCCAACGCGCTATTTCAGCCGCGGGACAGCGCCACCCCCGCGGGCGTGTCGCAACCACAGCTACCGGAAAAGTCCGGCAGCCCACAATCATTGGCGCCGTGGGACACTCTGGGATACCAGGGCCGCGATTTCGTCGCCACCGGTCTGCACGCGGGCGAATTGGGCAGGCTCAACGGCAGGCCCGCCAAGGAGCCCATCCGGGTGTACGCCGGGCTGCACACGGCCCCCGACGACAGAGGCCGGTTGGACGTACTCGTCGCGGAACTCGTGCGCACCGGCGCTTTCAGCCGCAGCGTACTGGTCATCGCGCCGACCACCGGCACCGGCTGGATCGACGCGGCGGCGGCCAGTGCGCTGGAGATGATGTACAACGGCGACACCGCGATCGTCGGTCTTCAGTACTCCTATTTGCCGAGCTGGATCTCGTTTCTGGCCGACCGGCAGAAGTCGATGGATTCCGGCCGGATGCTGATCAATGCCGTCCATGACCGCTGGGAACAACTGCCGCCGGACCACCGGCCGAAATTGGTGCTCTATGGCGAGAGCCTGGGGTCGATGGCCGGCCAGGCCGCCTTCGGATGGCTGCCCGACATCCGCCGGATGGGCTTCCACGCAGTGCTATGGGTCGGGCCGCCGCAAGAGAGTCCGTTGTGGCGTGCGCTGATCGTGCGGCGCGATCCGCGCAGCACCGAAGTGCAGCCCAGCTATGACAGCGGCCGGACCGTGCGGTTCTCCGAGGCGAACGATCCCGCGGACGTCGCCCGGGTAGCGGGGCCGCCGTGGGCGGGCACCCGCGTGCTGTTTCTGCAGCATCCGTCCGATCCGGTGGTCTGGTGGTCACCCGATCTGTTGTTCAGCCGGCCCGACTGGCTCCGCGAACCGCGCGGTCACGACCGCACCGCGTTGATGCGATGGAATCCGATGGTCACCTTCTGGCAGGTCAGCGCCGACCTGACGAACGCCGAGGGCATGCCCGGCGGACACGGCCACAACTACGGCAACGACATCGTCGACGGTTGGGCCGCGGTGGCTCCGCCGGATGGCTGGACAGCGGCCGACACCGAGCGCGTCCGCGCCGCATTGAACAGCCCGTCGAAAAGCTGAGCTGTGGCCGCCCGTCACAAAGCCGACCCGGTAAAGACCCGCGACGCCATTCGCGTTGTCGAAGACTGGTTGCGCGACGACACAGGTCCGGCGCCGAGTCGCGCGGATCTGGCGGCCGCGGTTCGGCTCACCGCCCGCACGTTGGCCGCGGCAGCGCCCGGCGCCAGCGTCGAGGTCCGAATTCCGCCGTTCGTTGCGGTGCAGTGCATTTCCGGGCCGAGGCATACCCGTGGCACACCGCCCAATGTCGTCGAGACCGATCCCCGGACCTGGCTGCTGCTGGCCACCGGACTGCTCGAGGTGGCAGACGCCACCGCCACCGGGGCGCTTCGCCTGTCCGGATCGCGGGCCGGCGAGGTCGCGGGCTGGCTGCCGGTGGTGCGGCTGAGCGGTTAGGTCAGTGGGGCAAATCCAGAACGCACCAGATCGACACTGGTAGCAACGATTTCGCCCAGGTCGCCGGTGCAGCCGTCGTCGCCCCATTCTTGGACGGCCACCACAAGAGCCGCTGCCAGCGTGGCCCCCGCGACCTCGGCGATGAGGTCGAGGTTGGGAACGCCCACGTAGCGGGTCTTGATGAAGTCGGTCAGCACCTCGGCGAAGGACGACTGCACGACGCGTAGGTGCACGGCGATGCGTTCGGCGGATATCAACGTCGAACGGGCCATCGCGGCTTGGCGAACCACCTCCACGTCGTGCGGAAAACTCGCCACGCTCGCTAACACGGCATCGAACAGCGACTCCGAGGCGGGTCGTTGCGCCAACGCCTCAGCCAGCCATTCCAGGTGGGTGTCGTAATCCTGGAACAGAACGGCTTCCTTGCTGGGGAAGTGCCGGAAGAAAGTCCGCTCGGTGACGCCGGCTTCGGTGGCCAGCTGCGTCACCGTCACATTGGCGAATCCCTTGCTGGCGAACTGCGCCAGCGCTACCCGACGTAACGCCGCGTGCGTCGATCGCCGGCGCAGCTTATGAAGGTTGGTCGGCTCTGTCATCGCGCCAGATGTTATCTCGAAGTTCCGTAATGCGTCAGGGCTGACATCTTCCCACTGTGTCAGTACTGACATATTCTGCCAGTCATGACTGACTACGATGCGATCGTTGTCGGCGCTGGCCACAATGGCCTGACGGCGGCAGCCATCCTGCAGGGTGCGGGCCTGCGCACGCTCTGTCTGGAGGCCAACACCTACAGCGGTGGAATGGCCGCGACGGTCGAGCTCATCGACGGATTCCGCTACGAGATCGCGGGATCGGTGCAGTTCCCCACCGCCCCCGAGATCACCAAAGAGCTTGGCCTGGACGCTCTTCCGACCGTCGACGCCGAAGTGATGTCGGTCAACATCGGTGAGTCCGGTGAGGAGCCGATGGTCTTCTACCGCGATCCGATGCAGCTGATGACGCATCTCGGCGAGAAACACGGCGCCGACGCGATCATGGGCATGGCCGAGTTGATCGCCTGGAGTCAAGGGCCGGCGAAAGCGCTGGGCCGATTCGAGGTGCGCACACCGCCGAAGACGCTCGACGAGATGTACGCCTGTGCGGCCAACGAAGCCGAACGTGCCGCCATTCATCAGATGCTGTTCGGCTCGGCGATGGACGCCATCGACCGCTACCTGCCGGACAGAGAAAAGCACGCAATCATGCGCGGGATGCTCGCGTTTCTGGCCGTCAACTCCACCTATCGCGGTCCCTACACCCCCGGCAGCGCGACCTGCCTGGCCTTTGCGCTGGCCGTGCCCGACGACAGCACCGCCATGATGACCAAGCTCGCCGGCGGTATCGGTGCGCTCACCGAACATCTGAGCGAGCTATTCGTCTCCCGTGGTGGCGAGATGCGCTTCCGGGCCAAAGTCGAGAAGATCCTTGTGGAAACCGACCGCGTCACCGGCGTGCGGCTCCGCGACGGGTCAATGATCAGCGCACCCGTCGTGGTCTCCAACGTCGCGCCCGACCTCACTCTCACCGATCTCGTCGGCGCGGAGTACCTGCCCGCGGACTTGATCGCCAGGCTGAGCGGTCGCGACCACCGCGCGGCATTTATCCAAATGCATTTCGCTCTCGACGGCCTGCCGGAGTTCGACCCGCCCTACGAACTGCTCAACGAACCCGGTATGCAGCAGTCCATCGGGATCTTCGGCTCACCCGAAGAACAGCAGCGCCAGTGGGAGATGTGCACCCGCGGCTTGGTGCCCGACAACCCATCGTTGGGAATGCAGATTCCGTCCTGCCTTGACTCCGGCCTGGCGCCGCCGGGCAAGCATGCCGCAAGTGCATACGCCTACGCGTTCCCCGTCGAAGCCCCCCGTGACCAGCACGGCCGGCTGAAAAAAGAAATGGCACAACGCGTCATCGACAAGATCAGCCGATACGCGCCCAACTTCCGCGACATCGTCATCCGGCATATCACGTTCGCGCCGTACCACATGCAAACCATGTTCGGCGCTCCGTCAGGCGACTTCTGCCATGGCTTGCTGCATCCGGATTTGATGGGACCAAACCGGCCCGGGCCGAGAGGTTTTCTCGACCTCCCGATTCCGGTCGACGGGCTGTACCTGGCGAGCGCGGGTTGCCACGGCGGGCCTGGCATCACCTTCACGCCCGGCTACAACGCCGCATATCAAGCGCTCGACGACGCCGGCGTCAGATCCGTTCGCTCCTAGCAGAAGTGGCAGGTGTGACTGGTGTGTCAGGACCAGCGAAAACATAGCTAAAAATGCCGTCCGAATGCAGCAACACGCATGGTCAATTCGCTGATACGGCCGCCGCTTCCGTAGACTCCATTTAGTCACCATCCGCCCCCTAGGGAGCCGCCGCACCGTGACCGCCCAGCAGCCAGTGCCCGACGAGAATCCGCCCGGCGAAGAATGCGGTGTATTCGGCGTATGGGCCCCCGGTGAAGAAGTCGCCAAGCTGACCTACTACGGGCTATATGCGCTGCAGCACCGCGGCCAAGAGGCCGCCGGCATCGCCGTCGCAGACGGATCGCAAGTGCTGGTATTCAAGGATCTCGGTCTGGTCAGTCAGGTATTCGACGAGCAGACGCTGGCGGCGATGGAAGGACACGTCGCCGTCGGGCATTGCCGGTACTCCACCAGCGGCCAGCCCACCTGGGAGAACGCCCAGCCGGTTTTCCGTAACACCGCGGCAGGCACCGGAGTGGCGTTGGGGCACAACGGCAATCTGGTAAACAGCGCCGAACTCGTCTCCCGTGCCCGTGCCGCCGGACTGATCAACCCCAGAGCGCCGGGTGCGGCCAACACCGACTCCGACGTGCTGGGTGCGTTGCTGGCGCACGGCGCAGCCGATTCCAGCCTGGAGCAGGCGGCGCTGCAATTGCTGCCGACCGTGCGTGGCGCATTCTGCCTGACCTTCATGGACGAGAACACCCTGTACGCCGCGCGCGACCCCTACGGCGTCCGGCCGCTGTGTCTGGGACGGCTGGACCGCGGTTGGGTGGTGGCGTCGGAAACCGCCGCTCTGGACATCGTCGGCGCCTCGTTCGTTCGCGACATCGAGCCGGGCGAGCTATTGGCGATCGACGCCGACGGCGTCCGGTCGACCCGCTTCGCCAACCCCGAACCCAAGGGCTGCATCTTCGAATACGTCTACCTGGCGCGGCCGGACAGCACCATCGCGGGCAGGTCGGTGCACGGCGCCCGGCTGGATATCGGTCGCCGACTCGCGCGGGAATGCCCGATCGACGCCGACCTGGTGATCGGTGTTCCGGAATCCGGCATCCCGGCCGCGGTCGGCTATGCGCAGGAAGCCGGCATCCCCTACGGGCAAGGCCTGATGAAGAACGCCTACGTCGGGCGTACGTTCATCCAGCCGTCGCAGACCATCCGGCAGCTCGGCATCCGGTTGAAGCTCAACCCGCTGAAGGAAGTCATCCGCGGCAAGCGGCTCATCGTCGTCGACGACTCGATCGTTAGGGGCAATACCCAGCGTGCTCTGGTCAGGATGCTGCGGGAGGCCGGCGCCGTCGAAGTGCATGTGCGGATCGCGTCGCCCCCGGTGAAGTGGCCCTGCTTCTACGGCATCGACTTCCCGTCGCCGGCCGAGTTGATCGCTAACGCCGTCGAAGACGAAGACGAGATGCTCGAAGCGGTGCGGCATGCGATCAACGCCGACACGCTGGGATACATCTCGCCTCGGGGTTTGATCGCCGCCACCGAACAACCCGCCTCGCGGCTCTGCGCGGCCTGCTTCGACGGCAAGTATCCGATTGAGCTGCCCAGCGAAACCGCGCTGGGGAAAAACGTCATCGAGCAGATGCTTGCCAACACAGCGCGTGGGGCCGACATTGCGGTCCGCGACATATCGCCGGAGGCAGAACAAGCCTCCGCGTTACGCCATCCATAGTCGAGCGGTGCCGTCGCACGAGTGGGAGATACCCGCGCCGAACGTCGACCGGTAGCCTTTATCGCGATGACCGACCGCGGAAAAGACCCGGCCGCCCCGGGCGTTACCTACGCGTCTGCCGGAGTGAATATCGAAGCCGGCGATCGCGCCGTCGAACTGTTCAAGCCGCTCGCCTCCAAAGCCACCAGGCCCGAGGTGCGCAGCAAGCTGGGCGGATTTGCCGGGCTGTTCGCGCTGCGCAGCGACTACCGCGAACCGCTGCTGGCGGCGTCCAGCGACGGGGTAGGCACCAAACTGGCGGTCGCTCAAGCGATGGACAAGCACGACACCGTCGGCCTGGATCTGGTCGCGATGGTGGTCGACGACCTGGTGGTGTGCGGCGCCGAGCCGCTGTTCCTGTTGGACTACATCGCCCTCGGCCGCATCGTGCCGGAACGGCTCAACGCGATCGTCGGCGGTATCGCCGAAGGGTGCGTGCGCGCGGGCTGTGCGCTGCTCGGCGGTGAAACCGCCGAGCACCCCGGTCTGATCGAGCCGGACCACTACGACATTTCGGCCACCGGCGTCGGCGTGGTCGAGGCCGACGACGTGCTGGGGCCCGACCGAGTCAAGCCCGGCGACATCATCATCGCGATGGGGTCGTCAGGCCTGCACTCCAACGGATACTCGCTGGCCCGCAAGGTTCTGCTGGAGATCGACCGGGGGAACCTGGCCGGTTACGTCGAGGAGTTCGGCCGCACGCTCGGCGAAGAGTTGCTGGAGCCGACCATCATCTACGCCAAAGACTGCCTGGCGCTGACCGCCGAAACGCAGGTCCGGACGTTCTGCCATGTCACCGGTGGTGGGCTGGCGGGCAACCTGGAACGCGTCATCCCGAACGGGCTGGTGGCCGAGGTGGACCGCGGCACGTGGACGCCGGCACCGGTTTTCGCGATGATCGCCCAGCGTGGCCGGGTCTCCCGCGTCGAGATGGAAAAAACCTTCAACATGGGCGTCGGCATGATCGCCGTCGTGGCACCGGAGGACACCGACCGCGCGCTGGCGATACTGACCGCCCGCCATTTGAACTGCTGGGTGTTGGGTGCCGTCAACAAGGGCGGAAAAGCAGGCCCACGGGCAAAGCTCGTCGGGCAGCATCCAAGGTTCTAGATTTCGGCCTGACCGCGGCGCAGGCCGCCAACGGCCCTAGCGGCGCTCGTCACTCCAGGGATCGTCGCCCTCCGACTGGTCGCCATCGTCGTCGCCCGACCCGGACAGCTCCTGCCGAAGCCGATCGAAATCGGTCTGCGGTGAGCTGTATTTGAGTTCTCGAGCAACCTTGGTCTGCTTCGCCTTAGCCCGGCCGCGGCCCATGGGGGGACCCCCTCGCGCAATAACGGAGCGGCCTAACGAGTAGGCGGCTCCGATCGTTTGGTCTTTATTGTCCTGTCGAGAGTCTACCGTGCCCGGTGGTTGTGTGCTGTTGCGCCCCGCGCCCTGTGTAGACGGTCATCGAACTGTTCCCCGCAGCCGTTCGACGGCCACCCGACCGGCGCCGGGCGCGTCGAGGGCCGGCAGCGACGTGGGGTCGATCATCGCGGCCACGTCGGCGTCGCCGCCGGTGTTCAGGGCGGTGTCGGCAGGTATCCCTCGCTTGAGCAGTGCCAGGGCGACCGGGCCCAGATCGACGTGATCGATCACCGTTCCCAGCCGGCCCACCGCGCGACCGTTGGCCAGCACCGCATCGCCGGTGGCCGGCCGGTCCGCCGACCCGTCCAGGTGCAACAACGCCAGCATCCGCGGCGGTTTGCCCAGGTTGTGCACCCGCGCAACGGTTTCCTGGCCGCGATAGCAGCCTTTGTCGAGGTGGACGGCTCCCTGGCCCGGACCGCCGATCCAACCCACTTCGTGCGGGATGGTCCGCTCATCGGTGTCGACGCCGAGCCGTGGGCGTACCGCCGCCACCCGATGGGCTTCATACGCCCAGACCCCGGCCGGGCACACTCCGGCCTGCGTCAACCGACGCTGCAGGTCAGCGGCGCCGCGGCGGTCGATCAGCACGTCTAGCTCGACCTGGTCCTGCCGCGCCGAGGTCATCCGTCGTGCGAAACCGCCACCGATCACGGGCGCCGCAGCCATCTCGGCGGGCAGCGCGTCCAGCCCGAGTGCGTCGAGCGCTGGTTGTTCGCTTAGCTGCGGACCCAGCAGCGACAGCACGGCCAGATCGGCCGGCGCAACCGCCACCTCCGACCAGAACACCATCTTGCGCAGGTAGGCCAGCAGCGGCTCGCCACGCCATGGCTCGGTGTCGAGGTAGGTGACGCCACCGAGCTCGGTTTGAACCCAGTGGTCTTCGATCCGGCCTTGTCCGTCAAGACTGAGATTGTGGGTGCTCGCGCCGTCCGGGAGTTCGCTGACGTGCTGTGTTGAGATGCTGTGCAACCAGGTCTGCCGGTTCGCGCCGGTCAGAGTCAGCACACCGCGATGTGACCGATCCACCAGCACAGCGCCGATTTCGGCGGCGCGCTGCTCGCCCAGCGGATCACCGTAGTGCCAGATCGCGCCGGCGTCGGGTCCGGTTTCGGGAGCGGGAACAGCAGACACACACCAACTCTACGGGTCACGGCGCTCTGGTCACCCGCGGCGACCGGCTTCGCCGGCCTTGCGGTCGCGCTGTTGTCTTTCGGTGGCGACCCGCGGCGGCCGGCTTCGCCGGCCTTGCGGTCGCCACTAAACTTCTGGTCCATGACAGCGCACCCGGGCGTGATCGTCACGCTCGACGGCGAGGTGCACCCGCCGCGGACGCCGCTGCTATTTGCCGACGACCTCGCCGCAGTCCGTGGCGACGGCGTATTCGAAACGCTGCTGGTCCGCGACGGCGACGCCTGTCTGGTGGAGGCGCACCTAGGGCGGCTGAGCCACTCCGCCAAACTGCTCGACCTGCCGGATCCGGACCTGGCGGCCTGGCGCCACGCGATCGGCCTGGCAGCGCGGCAGTGGGCGGCCGATACCACCGACGAGGGTGCGATGCGCTTGGTCTACAGCCGCGGCCGGGAACGTGGCTCGGCGCCCACCGCCTACGTGACCGTGAACCCGGTTGCTGGCCGGGTCGCCGAGGCCCGGCGCGACGGGGTGGCCGCGGTGACCCTGCCCCGTGAGTTGCCGTCGACCGGTGTCGAGGCGATGCCGTGGCTGCTGGCCGGGGCCAAGACGCTGTCCTACGCCATCAACATGGCCGCGCTGCGGCACGCCGACCGACGGGGCGCCGGTGACGTCATCTTCGTCAGCACGGACGGCTTCGTTCTCGAAGGCCCACGTTCGACGGTGGTGATCGCCGCCGGTGGCGACGGCACCGCTAGCAACCTGTGCCTGCTGACTCCGCCGCCCTGGTATCCGATCCTGCGCGGCACCACGCAGCAGGCACTGTTCGGTGTTGCCCGTGCCAAGGGTTACGACTGCGACTACCGAGCCCTGCGTGTCACTGATCTACTTGCCGCGCAGGGAGTTTGGTTGGTGTCGAGCATGACGCTGGCCGCGCGCGTGCACACCCTGGACGGCCGGGCACTCCCGGGCACGCCGATCGCTGCGGAATTCGCCGGACTGGTCGACGCCGCCATTGTCAGCGATCGCTGAAATCAGTTGTCTCCGTGGCGCGCAGCGGGTACGTTCGTCCGTACACAGGGAAGGAGGTGGTCCGAGAAATTGATAGCTTATTGGACATGTGAGGTGGCTGCCCGCTAGCTGCACCAGGCGAGGAATCACCTGCGCGCGCTGGCGAATTCCCCGCAGTCACCCGGCCCCCGAGCCTCCGGTTCGTCCGACCTGGAACTACGGCTCGGGGGCTGCCCATTTTCCGGGGTCGAATCGCTTAGGGCGGCAACCGATATGAGCCTGCGGGTTTACGCCGTCAGCCAGCGAACCTGGCGAGCCGCGCGGACAGATGCGGTATCAGCCCGCCGTCGGCGTCCACCCGTTCTTCGACGTAGGCCAGGTCGCCGCCCTCGACGATTCCGTAGAGCCGTTTGGCTCCGCCGACCAGCACGCCCGACCGGCTGCGAGCCAAGGCGTCAGTGACCAACTCCCACGATGACTGGTTGAGCGGGCGTCCGTAGAACAGCTCGACATAACCGGCCGAGTGCGCCAGCAGCAACTCGATGGCTTGTGACTCGGTCGGGTCGTCGGGTTCGTCCACGAAACGCCAATAACCGGTTTCACGCAGGCCGGGTCCCTGGTATTCGCCGGTATCGGTGACCCGCCAGGACCGGGCCTCCCAGTTCAGGTAGTCACCGCCGTCATGGGAGACCACGATCTGCTGCCCGAACCGATAGTCACCGTCGGCGCCGCGGCCCTCGCCTTCGCCGCGCCACACTCCGACCAGCGGCAGCAACGCCAGCAAGGCGTCGTTCAGGTTGGCGCCTTCGCGCAGGTTGGCAGTGTCCGCGGGGATGGGCAGGTCGTCGAAGACCGGGATGTTGCGGGTCGCGGTCAGCCTCGCGCGTTCAGCCGCAGCGGCCACCGCACGGTCGGCGGAACCGGGCGGACGGACCGACTCCGCATCGTCCTCAGCGGCGGTCAAGCGCCACTCTCCCCCGCGACCGGGAGGGGCCCCTACCGCATCGCTTCGCTCTGCATCGTCGGCGTGCGTCACGATTCTTCGGTGATGAGCCGATACAGCGTGTACAAGGCGAACCAGCTGATGACGACGACCGCCGCGACGAGCAGGATCTCGAAGAACAACACCACGACGACGAGTCTAGTTCGGCGGACCAGTCAGGCGATTTTGATGTCAACCTCGTGGATTCCCGCGCCCTTCGGCTCCACGACCGCGTCGCCGTTGCCCGCGGCCGACAGCGCCCGCAGCGTCCAGGATCCGGGTGCGGCGAAGAACCGGAAGTCACCGGTGGCCGACGCGACGACCTCGGCGGTGAACTCTCCCGAGGAGTCCAGCAGTCGCACGAACGAACCGCCGACGGCCTGACCGGAGCTATCCACTACCCGGCCGGTGATGACCGTTTCCTTCTCCAGGTCGACGCTGGCCGGCAGAGTCTGTCCTTGCTTCGGCGCAGAGCACATATCAGCTTCCCAACTCGATTGGGGCTCCCACGAGAGAGCCGTATTCCGTCCAACTGCCGTCGTAGTTCTTGACGTTTTGATGCCCGAGAAGTTCCTGCAGGACGAACCAGGTGTGTGACGACCGCTCACCGATCCGGCAGTACGCGATGGTCTCCTTCAACCCGTCCAACCCGGCATCGGCGTACAGCTTGGCCAGGTCGTCGTCGGACTTGAAGGTGCCGTCGTCGTTCGCCGCCTTACTCCACGGCACGTTGATCGCCCCGGGGATGTGGCCGGGCCGTTGGCTTTGCTCCTGCGGCAGATGGGCCGGCGCGAGGATCTTGCCGGAGAACTCGTCGGGGGAGCGCACGTCGACCAGGTTCTTGTCGTTGATCGCGGCCAGCACCTCGTCGCGGAAGGCCCGGATCGAGTTGTCCGCGGACTTGGCGCTGTAGCTGGTGGCGGGCCGGCTCACCGTCTCGCTCGACAACGGCCGCGCGTCGAGCTCCCACTTCTTGCGGCCACCGTCGAGCAGCTTCACGTCTTGGTGGCCGTACAGCTTGAAATACCAGTACGCGTAGGCGGCGAACCAGTTGTTGTTGCCGCCGTAGAGGACCACGGTGTCGTCGTTGGCAATTCCGCGGTCGGACAGCAGCTTCGAGAACTGCTCGGCGTCGACAAAGTCACGTCGCACGGGGTCTTGCAGATCGGTACGCCAGTCCAGCTTTACCGCCCCGGCGATGTGCCCGCTGTCGTAGGCGCTGGTGTCTTCGTCAACCTCGACGAAGACGGTGCGGTCGGCATCGAGATTGTTCTCGGCCCACTCGGTGGATACCAGGACGTCGGAGCGTGCCATGGTGTGGATCCTTTCGGTCGCTAGGACGGGGTGCTGTGGGCCGGCCTCAGGCGCGCCACGAACGGGTAGAGCTGGCAGCCCAGGCAGATACCGAAGGCCGCGTTGAGGAATGCGGCGACGAGCGCCGCGCCGGTAGCGACGACGCCGAGCAGTGAAGCGCCCGAGGCAAACCCGGCGAAGCCCAACACCGCGAAGATCAGGCCAACCAGCTGGGCGAATTTCAGCGGCGGTACCGGCTCACGCTCCCAGACCGGTCTCAGGCGCGGCGCTACCACTTTGGCGAATACCAGCCCGTAGGGATGACGGCGTGGCCCTGCCACGGCGCCGATCGCGAAGACCACGGCCTGAACGCCAAGAATGACCGCGGCGCCCAGCGTGCTGATCCCGGAGACGGTCAGCGTGGCCACCAGCACCGCGGTGGTGATCCAGGCGACGAATCGGGGTCCTCGGACATCGACCTGATCGGGGGTCTGGGTGTTCGACATGTTTGCTGCTCCTACTTGCTTGGTGCATGGGTTAACGGGCGGCGTGCCATGGGGTTTGTTCCTGGCAGCTCCGAGCGCGGCGCGAGAAGGCGCGGCGACTCAGCTACAACAACAACAGCAGCAGCCTGCGACGCGGCACAGATCAATTGCGCGGCGATTGGTGAGCAGAAGCTCAACGCGGGCGGACACGGCCGACAGCTTACCCAATGGCGACACCATCAAGCCAACAGCGGGGCCAGCGCCGATCGCAGGTCATCGGCTTTCGGCACACCCACGGCGCGATATCGCTGCTGGCCGTCGGCATCGAAGATGAACGTGGTCGGCAGCGACAGAACCGAAAGACGCCCCGCAGCACTTGGATTTTCGTCCATGTCGATCTCCACATGTGCCACGTCGGGAAGGTCGTCGCAGACCTGGTCGACCACGCGGCGGACCTGGGTGCACGGTCCGCACCATGATGCGCTGAAATGCACGACGGTCGGTCCGCGACGGGACAGGCCCAGGTCACCGGTGTCGACATCGCCCGACGCTTTGGAATCGGTCGCCCGGATGTCACCGGCCCGACGGGTCAGCAGCCACCCGATCACGGCGGCCAGCCCTAGCGCCGCCACCAGCGCCACAATTGCGGTAGTCAACGGTCCCCCTTGTTCTCGAGCCGGTCCGGCCGGCACCGCCGAATCGCCAAGGTCATGCCCGGTTGAACCCGTCGAGGGTGATCGTTAATCCCGACGTGATGCCCTCGATGATCACGTCTGAGCCGCGCGCGCCCTGGCTCGTCGGCGCCACCGCGAACGGAAGCTTTTGGTCGGGCAGCTTGCCGGCGAATGCGGCCAGCACCGCGTCACGCTTGTCAGCGGGAACCTGCTGGTTGGCGGTGTTGGGGCCGGTGAGCACGTCGGTGGGGGTGAACACCAGCGTGGTCTTGTCGTCGCCGGCCATCGACAGGTCTATGGCGACGCTGACCCGTTTGTCGAAGTGGGCTGCCCGTGGGGTGCCGGTGAACACCAGGCCGCGGCTGCCGGAGATACCGGATTCAGTCGTGCCGCCGGTGGCGTTGTTGGTGTCCTGCGCGGGCGCTTCGACGATCAAGTCGCGGATGCCCAGGTAGCGGCCAAGGTGCAGCGAGTCGATGATGATTCGACTCTCCAGCTTGCCGACCGGCATCTTGGCGTTGGGCCTGATCAGCCAAGACGCGTCGGTCAGGTCGATCGAGTGCAGGGTGGATTCCAGCGTGGCCTTGCCGATCACTGGACGCTCGACCGCGGTGGCCTTGATTTCCAGATCGTCATACCTGTGTCGCATCGCCTGGGGGATGAGCGGGAAGCCGATGATCGCGATGAACGGGTCGAAGCCCAGGTGGGCTGTCTCCCGCACCGAGCGGGCGAGCCGATACTCCGCGTAGATGCCAATCCCGAAGTCGACGCCGGCGGCTCCTACCAGCACGATCACGACGGCCAGCAGCACCGCTGCGACGCCGATCAGCACCTTGCGCATCCGCATATTGTGACGCACCGACCGTGTCGGTCTGCATCGTCACCGCGCTGGTTTGGATTGCCCGGTTCCTCATCAGACCGTGCCGGTCTGCATCGTCACCGCGCCCAAGAACAGGCAGCACGCTATCGTTTAGTGACCTGGCCGTAAACTTCACATCTCGCCATGAATTTGGGAGACGCCTTTCCCACGACGCTGGAGGGGCTTGCTTGGACCTGTTGCTGTTGACCGCTGAGCCGCACCCAGATGTGGTTCTGCCGTCATTGTCGCTGCTCGCCCATTCCGTACGTTCGGCGCCGCCGGACGTATCTTCGCTGCTGGAAGCGGGCAGCGCGGACATCCTGATCATCGACGCGCGGCTCGATCTGCCGGCAGCGCGGGGCCTGTGCCGGTTGCTGGGGTCAACGGGCCGCTCCATCCCCGCGGTGGTTGTGGTGAACGAGGGCGGATTGGTGGCCGTTAACGCTGACTGGGGCCTGGACGAGATCCTACTGCCCAACACCGGGCCCGCCGAGATCGATGCCCGGCTGCGACTGCTCATCGGCCGTCGGGGCAACCTGCAGGACCAGGAGGGCGTCGGCAAGATCAGCCTCGGCGAACTCGTCATCGACGAGAGCACCTACACCGCCAGATTGCGTGGGCGTCCCCTCGATCTCACCTACAAGGAGTTCGAGCTGCTGAAGTACCTGGCCCAGCACGCCGGTCGGGTATTCACCCGAGCCCAGCTGTTGCACGAGGTCTGGGGCTACGACTTCTTCGGCGGCACCCGCACGGTCGACGTGCATGTGCGTCGGCTGCGCGCCAAACTCGGCCCGGAGTACGAATCGTTGATTGGCACGGTCCGCAATGTGGGCTACAAGGCGGTCCGCCCGACCCGGCGGTTGCCGAGCGGTGAGCCTGATGCCGCCAACCTCGCTGAGTCCGATGCCGATCACCACCGGGAGCCATTGGTCGATCCCTTGCGCAGCCAGTGACGTTGCCCCAGTGGCGAGCCACGCTGGCCGACGGCGAGCAACAGCAGATACGCGCACTCATCAGCGCGGCAAGTGAATTCGACAAGGTGGCACCCGTCGGTGAGAGAGTTCTGCGCGAGTTGGCGCATGACCGTACCGACCACCTGCTGGTCACCGGTGCGCACCCGGACGGGACCGGCGAGAAGGCCATCGGTTACCTGAACCTCTCCCCGGGGCCCGACGATGGATCCGGCATGGCGGAACTGGTGGTACATCCGCAGGTTCGCCGACACGGTGTCGGTGCCGCGATGATTCGTGCCGCCTTGTCCAAAACTTCTGGGAAGAACCAGTTTTGGGCACACGGAACACTTGAGTCGGCGCGGGCCACCGCCTCTGCACTGGGTCTGGTACCGGTTCGCGAGCTCATTCAGATGCGCCGCTCCCTGGACGGCATCACAGCGCCCGCGCCGCCCGACGGCGTGCGTATCAGAACCTACGCAGGCACGGCTGACGACGCCGAGCTGCTGCGGGTCAACAACACAGCATTCGCGACGCATCCAGAACAGGGCGGGTGGACCGCCGCTGACCTCGCGGAGCGACGAGCCGAACCATGGTTCGACCCCGAGGGACTATTCCTGGCTTTCGACGCGCAGACGGACAAGCTGCTGGGCTTCCACTGGACGAAAGTGCACTCCGAGCAAGCTGGCGTCGGCGAGGTCTACGTCCTCGGCGTCGATCCCTCCGCGCAGGGCAGCGGTCTGGGAGCCCTGTTGACATCGGTGGGCCTCGCGCTTCTGGCACGACGGCTGGCCGGAGCGGCTCAGCCCACGGTGCTGCTCTACGTCGAGTCGGACAACACCGCCGCGCTGCGGACTTATCAGCGCCTGGGCTTCACCCAGCACAGCGTCGACACCGCCTACGCGCCGGAAACCGCAGGCGGCGGCGCGGTTGTCCGCTGAGCTGTTCACCTCGCGTTCAGGCATCGGGTGAACGCCGTCTACACCCGACGCCTACGTTGCCCGATAGCCCGGCGAATGCTGCCGGGAGCGTCGCGGGGTGCTGCCCTGACGCTGATCGTCGCCATCGCCGTCACTAATGTGGGGGCCAGGGTGGTTCCGAAAGTGTTGGCGTCCGAAAGGCTAGGCAGGAGCTGTAGTGGCTAAGCGGTTGGACCTCAAGGACGTCAACATCTTCTACGGCTCGTTCCACGCGGTCGCTGACGTTTCGCTGTCGGTTCTGCCCCGCAGTGTGACGGCGTTCATCGGGCCGTCGGGCTGCGGGAAAACGACAGTGCTCCGCACACTCAACCGGATGCACGAAGTCACTCCCGGTGCTCGTATGCAGGGCACCGTCCTGCTCGACGACGACGACATCTACGGCGCGGGTATTGACCCGGTGGGGGTGCGGCGCGCGATCGGAATGGTGTTCCAACGTCCAAACCCGTTCCCTACCATGTCGATTCGTGACAATGTACTCGCCGGGCTGAAGCTGCAGGGCGTGCGAAACCGAAATGTTCTCGACGACACCGCCGAATACGCGCTGCGGGCCGCCAACCTGTGGGATGAGGTCAGGGACCGGTTGGACCGGCCGGGCGGCGGATTGTCCGGCGGTCAGCAGCAGCGGTTGTGCATCGCGCGGGCGATCGCCGTACAGCCCGATGTGCTGCTCATGGACGAGCCGTGCTCGTCGCTGGACCCGATTTCGACGATGGCGATCGAGGATCTCATCGCCGAGTTGAAGCAGGAGTACACCATCGTCATCGTCACCCATAACATGCAGCAAGCAGCGCGGGTCAGCGACCACACCGCGTTCTTCAACCTGGAAGCGGTCGGAAAGCCGGGCCGACTCGTCGAGGTGGACGACACCGAAAAGATCTTCTCCAACCCGACGCAGAAGGCCACCGAGGATTACATCTCGGGTCGCTTCGGCTAGCCCGGCGAGGGAAATTAGCCGGACTTGGCGACGGTCTCATCTTCGGGAAATCGGCCGGTCGCCTGGAAGATGACCCGGCGCGCCACCTCGACGGCGTGGTCGGCAAATCTCTCGTAGAAACGACCAAGCAAAGTCACGTCGACGGCTGCGGCCACGCCGTGCTTCCACTCTCGGTCCATCAACACGGTGAACAGGTGGCGGTGCAGGTCGTCCATCGCGTCGTCTTCTTCGCGGATGCGTGCGGCCTTCTCCGGGTCCCGGGTCGACAGCACTTCCTGCGCGCTGTTGCCCAATTCGACAGCTACTCTTCCCATTTCGGCGAAGTAGCCATTGACTTCCTCCGGTAGCGCATGCTGCGGGTGACGCCGGCGGGCGATCTTGGCGACGTGCAGGGCCAGGGCCCCCATCCGGTCGATGTCGGCGACCATCTGGATTGCGCTCACGATTGATCGAAGGTCGCCGGCTACGGGCGCTTGCAACGCCAGCAAGACGAAGGCGCTCTCCTCGGCCTGGGTGCTCAGCTCCGCGATGTTCTCGTGGTCGGTGATGACCTGCTCGGCCAGCACCAGGTCGGCCTGCAGCAGCGCCTGAGTTGCGTGCTCCATCGCGGCGCCGGCCAACCCGCACATCTGTCCGAGCTGCTCCGAGAGTTCAGAGAGCTGTTCATGGTAGGCGGTGCGCATATGAAAAGCCTACGTGCTCGATCTCCGGTCAGGCATGAACCGGCATGAATTGAGGCATGAACTCACGGTGAATGCCGGTTTTCCCAACGACCCCGACGGTGGCGGCTATTCGCAGGTGGTGTCGGCGGCATTGGTGACCGACAAATCCTCCGGAAGACTGGTCGGTGGGCTGTTGGTATTGCGGTCGACCTGCACGCTGATCGACGAGCCGGCAGGCGGGGGCGTCCCGACCGAAGCGAAGTCCGAGCCGAGTACGACCTGCACCACCTGCCCAATCCCGGTGATCCGCTCGACCTTTGAGTTCGCAAACGTCGCTGCGACCGTGGCGGCGGCCTGCTCGTTGCCTCGGGAGAAGAACACCGTGGTGGATTTGAGCGACTTGGCGTAGTCGTCGGGTGATTTGACTCTGAATCCCTGGCGTTTCAACTGGCTGCTGGCCTTGGTGGCCAGCCCCGACTTGGCAGTCGAATTGGACACCTGCACGGTGACATCACGGGGTGCGGCCGTCACGGCCTGGACACGCTCGGGGCGCGGGTCAACCGACGTGCTGGTCTGGGGCTGGGCCGCCTTGCTGCTCAGCGACTTTGTCGGCGGGCTTGTCGTCGCGTTCAAATCGTTTTCGCCGGGCAGCGGATCGTCGTTGATGATGGCGTCGAAAAGCGCGCGCATGTCAGAGGCACGAGGTGGTTCGTCGCCGTTCTCGTCGGTGATGCCGGTCGGCACGGTCACGAACGAGACGTGGCCGGCATTCATGCCCTGCACCGACTGGCCGAGCTGGACGAGGTCTCTGGTCTTGACGTTGTCGACGTAGCTGTCGCTGATGAACATGTTCACGACGTTGTTGAGCTTGTTCATCGAGAAGAAGGTGTCCTTGGAGATCAGCGACCGCAGCAGCGAAGATAAAAACAGCTGCTGACGCTTGATACGCCCGTAGTCGCCGTTGTTCTCGGTGGTGACGTTGCGGGCCCGCACGTAATTAAGCGCTGTTTCCGAGTTGATCAGTTGACGTCCGGAGTGGGCCAGCACTGTGCCCAGTTCGTAGTCCTTCAGTGGGCTGGTGGTGCACACCTCCACGCCGCCGATCGCATCGACCATCTTGGCAAAGCCGGCGAAGTCGACGGCGATGAACCGGTTGATGCTCAGGCCGGACAGTTTCTGGATCTCCTTCACCAGACATTTCGGCCCGCCGAACGCGAACGTCGAGTTCAGCTTCGTCTCGGTGTAGACGTTCTTGGGCCCGTACTTCTTGGTGTCTGGGTCGAACAGCGGACCGTATTCCCAGGTGTCGGGATTCCACGCTTCACACTGGATCGGGGTGATCGCCAGGTCGCGCGGAAACGACACTGCGACAACGCGTTTCCGGTTCGCCGGGATGTTGACCAACATGATGGTGTCCGAGCGCGCGCCACCGGCGTCCTCGGTGCCGCCGGCGCCCATGCTGCCGTTGGCGCCCGCGCGTGAGTCGATGCCCACGATCAAGAAGTCTTCGTCGCCGTATTGCGCATTCGGGTCGACCACATCTCGCGACTGTGGGTCCAGTGCACTGACCGTGTTGAGCCGGTGGTTCTTGGTCGTGCTCCATTGCCAAGCGCCGCCGGTCATGGCCAGTGCCGCCGCCGCAATGGTGGCGGCCGCCAAACGGCCGGCAAGCAACAGCGCGCCCCGCCGGCGGCGCCGTTTCGGCGGGGGGTCTTCGTCGGCTGGGACATCGTCGACCAGCCGCGCCGGTCGCGGCCGGGCCGGCGTTTTAGGCAGTACCGTGGTCCGCTCAACGTCGGCCTCGTCGATCAGCGGCTCGAGGCGGGCGGCGTCCAGGTCGGGCAGATCGTAGGCGTATTCCGAGGCGGCCGACGGCGCGTAGGCCTGGTATCCGTTGTCCTGCTCGTCGATGGGCAGCGCAGATTCAGGTTCTGCCGGCTCGGGTTCGGGAGCCGCGTGGTGGTGGCGCGGTCGACCGGCGGCTGGAGCGCCGACCTTGGCGATGAGATCGGCGACGGTGAGCCCACCGTCGGTGTGGCTTCCACCGCTCTCGTGGTCGTCGCCGGCGGGCTCGGCCTGCTCGGCGGGCGGGGACGTGGCCGGCGTCGTCGACCATCGATGGGCGACGGCGACCGCATGAGACGGGGCCCCGAACCGCTCCCACGGCGCGGCGCCTCTCGATCCTGGCGGCGTTCCGGTAAGACCTACGTCGTCGCCGTCATGGCCCTGAGTGGCTGCGTCGGCGCCAGCGTCGCCGTCACTCATGTCCTACCGGCCTCCGAATCTGATGATGCAACCCGCGTGCTCGTGCGCGCAGGTCAAGGCGGCACTGCTTATACAGCCCTGCAAATCCGCGCGACCGGTGCGGTCGCTTCGTTCTTGGAAAAGCCGTGCCGCGTTGGTGGCAACGGGCTCGGCCACTAGGCGCGTGATGCAACAAGTTCCACATGGTACTGAGACACGCCCAGAAACGCGATCTCGGGACGGTGCTAGCGGGTCAGCCGCCCGAGTGCATCACGTCGGCCCCGAACGGAACCGTGCAATCGTCGGGGTCTGCCAGCCAGCCCTCGGGCAAAGTCACCCGCGCCGGCGACCCCTGGCGCCCGCGCGGCCCACCGGCGGCGGCCGGGAACGGCGCGGTTGCGTCGAGTTGGTCCAGCAACCTGTTGAGCTCGTCGCGTGTTTTGACCAGCGCCAGCGCCCGCCGCAACTCTGATCCGGCCGGGAAACCGTGCAGGTACCAGCCAATGTGTTTGCGAATGTCACGCATGCCCTTGTCCTCGCCGAAATGATCGCTCAGCAGCTCGCCGTGTCGGCGGATGATGCTGGCGACCTCGCCGAGAGCGGGTGGCGTGGGTGACGGGCAGTCGGTGAAGGCCGCCGAGAGCTCGGCGAAGAGCCACGGCCGGCCCAGACAGCCGCGACCGATGACCACGCCGTCGCAGCCGGTGACGGCCATCATGGTCAGCGCGTCGCGGGCTTCGAAGATGTCGCCGTTGCCCAGTACCGGGATGGTCTGCACATGCTGCTTGAGTCGGGCGATCTGTTCCCAGTCCGCGGTTCCGGAGTAGCGCTGCGCGGCAGTTCGGGCATGCAGCGCGACCGCGGCCGCACCTTCGGATTCCGCGATCCGGCCTGCATCAAGATGGGTGTGGTGGTCGTCGTCGATGCCGATCCGGAATTTGACGGTGACCGGGATATCGGTGCCCTCGGTCGCGCGCACGGCCGCGGCGACGATCTGGCCGAACAGCCGTCGCTTGAACGGCAGCGCGGCCCCGCCGCCACGGCGGGTTACCTTGGGCACCGGGCAACCGAAGTTCATGTCGACGTGATCGGCGAGTCCCTCGTCGGCGATCATTCTCACCGCCCCATACGTGGTGGCCGGGTCGACGGTGTACAGCTGCAGCGACCGCGGCGACTCGTCGTCGGCGAATGTCGTCATGTGCATGGTGACCGGATGCCGCTCGACCAGCGCGCGTGCTGTCACCATCTCGCAGACGTAGAGCCCGCTGACCGTTCCGACGCGTGCCTGCTCGAGTTCGCGGCACAGGGTACGGAATGCGACGTTGGTCACACCGGCCATCGGAGCCAACACCACCGGGCTGGCCAGCGCGATGGGGCCGATCCGCATGGCCGGCTACCGCCGGCTCAAGGACAGCTTGCCCTCGGTCTTGTGCAGCTGCTGGGCGGTGAGCCGCAGCTCGCCCCTGCGGGCTTCCCGCTCGAGCTGGCGCTGCTTGGACACCTCGAACTTGTCGCAGGCCACCTCGAGCTCCTTGATCAGCATGGCGAGGTCGTCGCGCTCCCGGGCGGCCTCACCGGTGAAGTCGTCACGCTCGAAAATGCGCCACTTCTTCAGCACCGGCATCACCACCTCGTCGAGGTGGATGCGCGGGTCGTAGACGCCGCCGACGGCGATCATCACGGCTTTGCGGCGAAACTCCGGCACGCTGAATCCGGGCATCTTGAAGTTGCGCAGCACCCGGTGCAAAGCGTGCATTGCCTTGTTCGGCGCGACCTCCAGGCCAGCTTCGCTGACGTCGCGGTAGAAGATCATGTGCAGGTTCTCGTCGAACGAGATCTTGGCCAGCAGCTGATCGGCGATCGTCTCGTTGCACGCCTTGCCGGTGTTGCGGTGTGAGACGCGGGTGGCGAGCTCCTGGAACGTGACGTACATGACCGAGTCGAACAGGTTCTCGGCCAACAGGTCGCCCTGCAGGTTCTGGCCCGGGCTGAAACCTCTGTTCACCACCTCTAAACGCAACTTCTCCAACTCGACCGGGTCGACGGCGCGGGTCACCACCAGATAGTCGCGCAGCGCAATCCCGTGCCGGTTCTCCTCGGCGGTCCAGCGGTTGATCCATTGCCCCCACGCGCCGTCCATGCCGAAGCTCATCGCGATCTCGCGGTGATACGACGGCAGGTTGTCCTCGGTCATCAGGTTCTGGACCATCGCGACCTGCGCGACGTCGGAAAGCTTGGATTGCCCAGGCTCCCAGTCCTGCCCGCCGAGCGCGTAGAAGTTCTTGCCGTCCGACCATGGGATGTAGTCGTGCGGGTTCCAAGCCTTGTGCATGCTCAGATGCCGGTTCATGTTCTTCTCGACGACCGGCTCGAGTTCGCGCAACAGGTCCAGGTCCTGCGGGTCCGGCACGGCACCTCCCATTTATCTGTATCTGTCGGTTTCAGTCAATATATCTGTGTACGCCGGTAGCATTCAAGTTCCGTCCGGTGAAGTTATCTCGTGGCGTGCTGTTCGTCGGCCGCTAGTGAGTTGCGGCCCTGCTGAGCAGCATTTCGACGCAGTAATCGATGAACTGTTCACGGGTGGCCGCCAATCGCCCATTCAGGTAGGCGGTGAACAGTGCCGTGAGGCCGCCGATCAGGCTGGTGGCGATCATCTTTTGCCGCACCGGATCGGCGATCTGGGTCAGCTTGTGCTGCAGCAGGTCGATGAAGCTGGGCATCCACTCCGCACCGGATGCGGCCAGCACCGGTTCGACCGCCGGGGCCAGTAAGAGCACCCGCCCGCGGACCGGGTCGTCGACCATCAACGCGACGAATTGTTCGACGGCCTCCCGCGGTGTCGTCGCCGACATCAACGCCGTCATCGCCCGGGAGCAGACGTCGTCGTAGACGGCGCGAACGAACTCGTCCCGGTCGGCGAAGCTCTCGTAGAAGTAGCGTTCGGTCAGCCCGGCCTGCCGGCACGCCGCCCGCACGGTCACCGCCGGACCGCTCTCTCCGCCCAGCAGTTGGGTGCCGACAGCGACGAGTTCGTCGCGGCGCAAGGCCTGGCGATCCTCCAAGGGGACACCGGACCAGCGGCCTCGTCGTTGACCGGAAGGCACCGCACTCCTAGACTCGTACTGACAACGCATGTAGTCAGTTTGGCTGACACGGACAGGAACTTCACCAGTGACTCAAGATACGTCTGAGGCAGGCCCGGTCGCGGCGGGTTGCCCGGTTTCGCCGCTGGGATATGGCGCCCCGCCCGAGCCCCTTGGCCCGGGCTCGCTGACCTGGCGGTATTTCGGTGACTGGCGCGGCATGCTGCAAGGCCCATGGGCCGGGTCGATGCAGAACATGCATCCGCAACTGGGTGCCGCGGTCGAAGACCACTCAACGTTCTTCCGGGAGCGCTGGCCCCGGTTGCTGCGGTCGCTGTACCCGATCGGCGGCGTCGTCTTCGACGGCGATCGTGCGCCGACGACGGGGGCTGAGGTGCGTGACTATCACCTGGACATCAAGGGCGTCGACAGTCAGGGCCGCCGCTATCACGCGATGAACCCCGATGTCTTCTACTGGGCGCACTCCACATTCTTTGTCGGCACGTTGCATGTCGCCGAACGATTCTGCGGCGGGCTCACCGAAGCGCAGAAGCGGCAACTGTTCGACGAACACGTCGAGTGGTACCGGATGTACGGCATGAGCATGCGTCCGGTGCCCAGGAGCTGGGAAGACTTCCAGGTCTACTGGGACCACATGTGTCGTGAGGTGCTGGAGAACAACTTTGCCGCACGGGAGGTGCTCAACCTGACCGAGCTGCCGAAACCGCCTTTTGCGCAATGGATTCCAGACCGACTGTGGGCCTTGCAGCGCAAGCTGCTGGCGCCATTCTTCGTCTGGTTGACCGTTGGTCTGTACGACCCGCCGGTGCGCGAGCTGATGGGCTACCGCTGGTCGCGTCGCGACGAGTGGCTCCACCGCCGCTTCGGCGACATGGTCCGTCTGGTTTTCGCCGTTGTGCCCGCGCGTTACCGCAAGCATCCGCGGGCGCGGGCCGGCTTGGACCGCGCCATCGGCCGTATCCCCGCCGACACCCCGCTGGTGCAAACGCCGACTCGCAACCTGCCGCCGATCGACGAGCGCGGCAACCCAAAGCACTACTGCCCCAACGTCTGACGGCAGCAGTCGGCCCCTCAGGGCCGTGCGTACTCAGTGGTGGGCGTGGTCGCGATCCTCCTCGAAGCCGGATTGGTGCACGTGTGCGTGGGTGTGCTCGGTCCCGTCTTCGTGGGTGTGGGTGTGCTCGTGCTCGACATGTTGGTGGTCGTGCGTCGTGTGCGGGTGCGTGTGCGCAACGCCGCCGTGCTCGTGTTCGTGTGAATGTATACCCTCATGGGTGTGCTGTTCGGTCATCCTCGATCATCTCCTTTGTTGCGAAACACTTTGTCTAGCTTTGTTTCTTGACCACCCGCAGCCCGTCATCGACGTGGTGATGCTGTGGGACCCCCGGACCGGCATGCTCTGCGTTGTAGACGGCGTCGACGACGAGCTGTCGAATGTGGTTGTTCTCCAGGCTGTAGAAGATCGTTGTGCCCTCCCGACGGGTCCGCACCAGGCGAGCCATCCGCAACTTGGCGAGATGCTGAGACACCGACGGTGCGGGTTTGCCCACATGCTCGGCGAGGTCGTTGACCGACATCTCGCGCTCGGTGAGCGACCACAGCACCTGCACGCGGGTGGCGTCGGCCAACATCCGGAACACCTCGACAACCAGGCTGACCTGATCGTCCGGCAACCGAACATCCTTATTACCTGCATGCATACGCAGATAATAGCGCAAAAGGTCTGGCGGTGTCTAGAGCGGGCGGCGTCGGGGGAGATAACTAGGTGATCTATATTGTTGGAAACGCCGAGATGGGAGCTGCAATGTCCGTGCGCACCGAGAGTGACAGCTGGGATCTGGCGACGAGCGTCGGCGCGACGGCGACGATGGTGGCCGCCCAGCGGGCGCTGGCTTCCGATGCCGGGCTGATCGACGACCCGTTCGCCGCGCCGCTGGTGCGCGCGGTCGGCATCGACGTCTACACGCGGCTGGTCAACGGCGAGATTCCCGTCAACGACGACACCGAATTCGATCCGGCCCGCATGGCCAGGGGGATGGCGGTCCGTACCCGGTTCTACGACCGATTCTTCGTCGACGCGACCCGCAGCGGGATCCGGCAGGCGGTCATCGTCGCGGCCGGTCTGGACGCGCGGGCCTACCGTTTGCCGTGGCCGCAGGGCACCGTCGTCTACGAAGTCGATATGCCGGACGTCATCGATTTCAAAACCTCCACGCTGAGCAAGCTTGGCGCCGAGCCCACTGCCGAACGTCGAACGGTCGCCATTGATTTGCGCGACGACTGGCCCGCTGCCCTGCGGGCCGCGGGCTTCGACGCGCAGGCTCCGTCGGCATGGAGCGCGGAGGGGTTGGTGGTGTACTTGCCGCCCGAGGCGCAGGACGCGCTATTCGACAACGTCACCGCGCTGAGTGCTCCGGGGAGTCAACTGGCTTCCGAATTCGTCCCTGACACAACGATTTTCACCGATGAACGCTGGCGTAGCCATCACGAGCGGATGAGCGAATTCGGGTTCAAGATCGACTTCAACGAATTGGTGTATCACTACGAGCGCAGCCACATCATCGAATACCTCACCGAGCGGGGCTGGCAGGTGTCACACCGCAAGGTCGCCGAGATGCATGCCGCCAACGGTTTCGTCTACCCCGATGACGAGGTTGCGGCAGCCTTCGCCGATGTGACCTACCTCAACGCCATGCGGAGATGACCAGCCGCTAATGCAGCCGCGGCAGGACCGCGGTGCGGTAGAAGTCGATTGCGGCGAGCGGATTCTGCTGAGGAAAACGCATGAACGGCGTCGCGCCGGCATCCAGAACGGCCTGTACCGCCGCGATGTGGGTGGCGGCATCGGTGCCAGTCGTCCAACCGTGGATGACCTTGTCCACCGGGTTGGCCTGCGCCGCGCGCTGGATGTCGACCGGATTGGGTTGATCGACGGCGCCGGCGGTAAACCGCCAAAGTTCTGCGGCGCGGGCGATTTCGTTCTGGTCGCCGACGACGGCGAACATCTCGGCTCGCTTGCCTAGCGTGGCGGGATCGCGGCCGGAGTCGTGCGCACCTGCGTTGAACGCGGCCACCAGCCTTTGGTCTTTGAAACCGCTGGCCTCACTAATCCACCCGTCGCCATATTGCCCAGCCAGATGGGCGCTTTTAGGACCTCCCGCGGCCACGAAGATCGGCGGAGGCGACGGCGGCACGTCGTAGAGCTTGAGCTGGTTGGTCTGAAAGTAGCGGCCCTGAAAGGAAATTCGTTGACCACTCCAAAGCTGCCTGATGAGCTGGATGGCTTCGACTAAGCGGTCATGACGCTGTTGGTACGGCCCGAACTGTGTCGTGGCCGCTTGCTCGTTGAGCCGCTCGCCGGTTCCGACGCCGAGGAACACGCGGCCGGGGTAGAGCACTGCGAGCGACGCGAACACGTGCGCGACGGTCGTCGGGTGGTACCGATAGGTAGGACACGTCACGCCGGTGCCAAAAGGGATGTGGTTGGTTCGTTGGCCCACTATTGCCAGCGTGATCCAGGGGAACATCGAATGCCCCTCGTTGTCCTGCCACGGCTGGATGTGGTCGCTCGCCCACAGATAGCGGAATCCGGCCTGCTCGGCCGCGTGGGCCTGGTCGATAAGCTGCGCAGCGGTGAATTGCTCGTGCCCGAGCACCAAGCCCAAACCCGGTCCCGACGGCGGTGGTGGCGCGGCCGGTGTGGACGGGGAGCCGGCGGGTTTGGCTGCGCACGCGGACACTCCGCCGGCCGACGCCGCGCCGGCGGCGGCCGCGAGCCGGCCAAAGGAGCGTCGTGATAGCCCTCTCATGGCGTAGGAATACCCATAACGCAACCCCTTCGGCCGTGTTGAGCGCTGGCCAAACGCTGTCTCGTCAATCGGAGAAGTCGATCCTCACCGACACCGGAGTCGTCTCCAACGCCTTGACGACCTTGGCTCCGACTCGCCCGAAGTTGCGACCGCGCGCGACGACGTCGTCATCGGGCCTGAATTTCGCCACTCCGGCACGCCACTTATTGCCTTGTCGGATAAGGACATTCGGGTTATTGACGATGTTTCGACCCCAACCTGAGCGAGTGCCGTGCTGAGAGATGATCCACGCCCCGCTGTTGTCGAATTGCGCCGAAACGGGAACGCGGCGCGCCTGACCGGTCTTGCGGCCGACGGTCTCCAGTTCGGTGGCCAGCGCCGTGCGCAGACCTAATTTGCTCAACCCTTTGACTGCCGGGTTGAGCAAGCGTCCGACGGCCCGTTCCCTGCGGAACTTCCGCAACGTCTTGTCGTCATCGGTGTTCGTCACGGCTATCTCCCATGTCCAGGTATCCACCGGACGTTAGTACACCGATCGGTATAGCTCAACTGCGACTACGCCTGGTGCTCGCTCGGCGGTCGTCAGCTCGCCGGGTGCGCGAGCGCTCGGTATGTCGCGGCTAACCAGGTCGGTCCGTTACAGAAATCGTGGGCGATCCACCACACCAGCAATCCCAGCGTTGCAGAGGTATAAAACTCGGCCGCAATGTCGGCGGGCACTTCGGCGCCGCGCCCGCCCAATTCTGGCCGCAAGTGTTTTCGCAGCAGATCGCCGATCACCGAGCGTAGATGGCGCTGGACCACGGCCCCGCCCTGCTGGCCGCACAATGCGCGGTAGACACGTTGATTTCGATACGCGTGCTCGAAGAGCAGTGCCGCGGGCAAGGCGACGTCGACGGGGCTGGCGGCCGGCACGTCGGCGAGTTGGCGCTGGAGCTGCTCGTGCATCCCATCGAAGCTCGCCGTCAGCAGCGCTGCCTTGTCGGGGTAGTGAGCGTAGAAGGTCGATCGGCCGACGTCGGCCCGATCGAGGATGTCCTGGATGGTGGTCTTCTCGTAGCCCTTCTCGATGGCAAGCGAGATGAACGCATCGTGGAGCAGCTTGCGGGTGCGCCGGACCCGCCGATCCGGCGCTGCGGCCGTAGAACCCCCGGGTTTCCGGACAATTCGGCCGCCATGTTCGGAATCGGACATCTCGCCTCCATTGGTTGTTGACGGAATTTCCGGCAGCGCTCTTATATTGAACACGATGTTCGCAAACTTACTAAGTGTTTGCATTAATCGAGTCGGATGGAGGGGTTCATGAGCACACTGCCGATGTATGTCTGGGCGATGGTGCTGGTGGGTTTGATCGGCACCACCGCGACCATTGGCGTCATGCTGTTCCGGGGCGCCCTTACCGCCGGCTTCGGTCGCGGTAGCGCCACTCGGGTGGCTGGCGGATTCGCGACCCTTTGGGCCGCTTGGGTGTTGGCAAGTGTGTTGCTGGCCGAGGCCGATGTGTATCGGTTCGAGCCGACGAGGCCCGTGCCGTGGCTCCCCGTCGGGTTGATCGGTTCTCTCACGGTGGCGATACTGCTTACCCGTATCCCTGCGGTGTCACGTATCTTTGCCCACCCGGACGGGCTGTGGCGGTTGACGGTGCCTCAGATCTTTCGCGTGGTCGGCGTGACCTTTCTGGTTGTGATGGCGTTGGGCGAGCTGCCGGCCGTGTTCGCGCTACCTGCCGGTATGGGCGATATGGCAATCGGGGTCGAGGCCGTGTTCGTCGCGCGCAACCTTCGGCGCGGGTTGGTCGGCCGCCGCGCGGTGTGGTTCAACATCCTGGGCCTCGTCGATCTCGTCGTCGCCCTCGGTATTGGTTTTGCCGCGGCGCCCGCCGCCGTTCGGCTGCTGCTCGTGTCGCCGTCCACCGAGGCGATCTCACTGCTTCCGCTTGCCCTGATCCCTGCCACCGTGGTGCCGCTGGCGTCGGCACTGCACCTGTTGTCGTTGCGGAGGCTGATGGTGGCCGGCACGACGCCCGCTGCCGCCGAAACTGTTGGGAGCACGCTATGACCATGACCATTCCCCATCTTGTCAACCGGTTCGACATCGAAACCGACGACTCGTACGACGAGGTCCGGCAAAGCTATGAATCACTGGTACCCACAATCGATTTCGCGGAGCTTACCGATTTGATCGAGTCGGGCGACCTAGCACGCGTACGGCAGTACACCGCCGCGCACGCGCCACATTCGTTCGTCAATTTCTGGACGTTCGACCCGACGCCGATGATGCAGCTCGTGGGGCACCGGACTCGGGCGGTCACCTACATGATGGGCAACAACATCGTCGTGGAAACAATGTTCCGGCACAATCCGGGTGTGATGCTGTACGCGCCGCTGCGGACCGCGATCTACGAAGACACCGCCGGTCGCGTCCACTTCGGAATTGATCAACCGTCAAGCAAATTCGCCGGTTTCGGGGACTCACGGATCACCGAGGTCGGATTGCAGCTCGATGTGAAACTCGCAGCGCTGCTTCACCTGCTCGGTTTGCCGGTTCCCGTCGACCTCGAATGACCTGACACCGAGCGTGATACGGAACCGATCCCCAGGTCCTGAAAGGAACACCATGAACGACACCCAGATCCATACCCAGTACTCGACCGGCCTATCTCGGCACAACATTGCGCAGGCCCTCGTGGCCGCCGGAAAGGACCTCGACCATCTCCAGCCCGCGGACCTCGCGCTGCTCGAGGACTTCCACACGATGGGGCGCATTGCCACGAGCCAATTGGTGGACCTCATCGAAATGACAACTGACGACGACGTCCTCGACGCGGGCAGCGGGATCGGCGGTACCGCCCGCTTCGTCGCCGAGGAGTGCCAGTGCCGGGTTAGCGCCGTCGATTTAACCGAGGAGTACTGCGAGACGGCCCGTTGGCTCAATCGACTTGTCGCGCTGGACGACCGGATTTCGGTCCGCCGAGCCGACGTGACCGAACTGCCCTTCGCCGACGCCACCTTCCAGGTCGTCTTCAGTCAACATGTTCAGATGAACGTGGCCGACAAATCCCGCCTCTACCAGGAAGCACGCCGGGTGCTGGCCGACGGGGGCCAGCTCGCCATGTGGGACATCACCTCAGGGGGACTCGCCGACCCCGACTACCCGCTGCCATGGGCCGACCAACCCGAACTCACTCATCTGGCCACGTCCAACCAGTTGCGCGCCGTCGTGGAGTCCGCGGGGTTCGCGGTCGAGCACTGGAACGATCTCACCGACCAGGCGGCCTCGACGATGCAGATGTTCCTGGCACTACCGCCCAACCCGCTTGGACTGCACGCCTTCGTTCCAGACTTCGCCGAGAAAGCCCAGAACCTCACCCGAGCGCTAAGCGACGGACGACTCCGAGCTATCCAAGCCGTTGCACGCGCGATCTCCTGATAGCAGTAGGACTGTCCGCTAGGCCGCGATCTGACTAGCTGGCACTCCCGGCGGAGAGCCAGGTGCTGAGTTCGACGACAAATGTTCGCAGCTCTTCTTCGGATGCCGCCGTGCGTTCTGGGTTTGCCAGGGTGCGCAGAATGAGCCCACCGATAAAAGCGTGGGCCATCCATTCGGCGCTGCCCTCGCGCACCGTTCCCCTGCATTGCCCGTCGAGGAATGTTTGTCTCACCGAGTCGAAGACGGGCCTGAGTCCGGTCCGCTGGAAACCGGCATAGAGCTCTGGGCTCGATCGTGCGTCGGCGGCCAGACGTAGTTGGAGCTCGAAACTGGAGGTGCGCAGTCGTGCAATGATTTCCGAGCCCAGGCCCAGCAGGTCTGCCGACAGCTCACCGGTCGGTCGATAGCCGGCGTTGGTGTCGGTGCTGAGCGCTTCCAATAGCAGCGTTTCCACGTCTGGCCAGCGGATAGCGACACTGCGGGGGGCGACCCCTGCTCGACGGGCCACTGCGCGCACGCTGAATCTGGCAACGCCGTTTTCGGCAAGTTCCTTCTGAGCGGCAGCGAGCACTCGCGGACCGATCGTGTCATCGCGCGGGCGTCCAGGACCCACGGTGTGCGAATCACAATCGGTGTCTGTCACCAGCACGTCCTTCCTCGGCGGACCGACGATGTCATCGCCGCGAATCTCCTTCCAAATATTAGTCACTGTGATTACTATTTGGTGCGGCGGCATCCGATGTGCAGGACATCACTCCGCGGCCCAGGGTCAGAATCGGGGAAAGACGTGGACACCCAAACCAACTCAGAAGTCATTCACGAGCTCTACGACGCATATGTCACCGGTAATCTCGCCGCATTCGATGTCTACACCGACGATTCTGTATGGGTCGAAAGGGGCCGCAACGAGCGCACCGGTGTGTACCGGGGAAAGCAGGCGATCCTCGAGCACGCCATGCAACTCGCCGTGCTGACCGACGGAACGATCGCCACCACCGTCAAAGAAATCCTGCCCGGGGAGGGTTATGTCGCCGTCCTGGAGCGGGCCACGGCGAAGCGAAACGGCCATCAGCTGGAGATGGACTGCTGTTCGATGTACACCCTTCGCGCGGGCAAAATCGCCGAACTCAACGTGCTGCCCTTCGACGCTGCGCGATGGGATGAGTTCTGGACGTAAGCCTCAGTGTCAAGAATCAACCGACGTCATACACCGTGCTGGTGCCCCCACTAGGACTCGAACCTAGGACCTGCGGATTAAAAGAGTGCTTGAACTGGGCTTTTGCTGTTTATGGTCATACACGGCTGGTAATGGGTGTTGCAACAAATCGCCAGTGTCACAACGGATCTCGCCGACGATAAGTGTTGGTCATTAGGGGGTATGGACGGGTGTCCTGCGGACTGTCTGCGGACCGTCATCGAACGGATTGTTCGTCCGTACGGTGACAACGCCGTCTAGAGGCTGCGCACGTCACCCCGGAGGTATCACCGGCTGGTTATACCTTTGGTGACACAACTCGCTGCATCCCTAAAAGCGGCTCATTGAATTTTAGGCAGGATGACCCCCTCGGGTGATCAGCCAGGGCCGGTCCGCAGTTAGAGGTACAGGCGGGTTACCCG
The DNA here is from genome assembly GCA_963760095.1 of uncultured Actinomycetota bacterium. Classification (GTDB taxonomy): domain Bacteria; phylum Actinomycetota; class Actinomycetes; order Mycobacteriales; family Mycobacteriaceae; genus Mycobacterium. The sequence goes on from CAVXBT010000005.1 coordinate 136,773, forward strand.
GTGGCTCTCCGTGCTGGCGTTAGGTTGCGTTTCCGCTGATCGGAGTGGAGCCGATGACGGGAATCGAACCGCGTATTCAGCTTGGGAAGTCGATTCGCTGCGTCCAGGTGTGTGTCCCTGACGGTCCGCTGAGTGAGGCCATCAGCAAAAAGACGTCCATGTAAGTCCGTGATCGTCCGTCAAATGTGCGGGAGTTGATGTGACAACGTCGTGACACCGGCAGAGCTGTTCTAAAGCGTCGTCCGTCGCGCTGCTCGCTGCCGCGCCGCACGTTCACGGGCGCGCGCGTTACCGCATCCTGCCAAGACCCAACGCGGCGTCAGGGTTGACACGCGCTTGCACGTTCCGACCCGGCAGCGTCGATCTGGGCGCCGGAAAGGAGCAACGTCACCGTCCGCGTGGGCAGAAGCCCGCCGATGTCGCGCCCGCTTTGGCTTTCTGGTGGAGCTGCCGGGAATCGAACCCGCCCCAAAAATTGCCTTGAACTGCGAAAATACGGAATGTCAGCATGCGAAAGAACGTGAAATGACGGGAATCGACCTGCGGATACGCGGAAGGTGTTGATGGCATCAACAGCACGGCACAACCGGTGTCTGAGCCCCCGGCGATGCTCCCCGGTGCACTCCATGTCTCACACGGGGGCTGACGGTCCGAGACAAAGCGCTGGCTAGCTGGATCGTTTTGCCGCGCCGCACTGACCGAGCGCTTCGTAGGCTAGAGCAGTCCGAGCAGTTGTAAGTCGGTGACGTATTTGACGATGGTCGGCGCTGAAACATGCGGGATGTCGTTGTCGCGGCCAATTTTGGCTTGTTGCACTGCAGCACGGAAGCGGTCGGTCGGGGCGAAGGAACCGCGGGCCGGCTCGACGGGGTGCAAATTCTTTGGGTCCTGCAACAACAGCAGCAACATCTGCAACACCGAGTTCTGCCGCTGTCGATCCGGCAGGGCACGCAGACCAGTCTCGAACCGCTGCAACCACTCCGTAAAGTCATCGATCCGCTCGATCGGGTACCCGGCCTCCATCAGCCAGTCGACGTACTCGTCGATCCCGATGCCGTCGTCGTGCGGGTTCATCACGTGAAAGGTCTGGAACCCGTCGACCACCTGGGCACCCAAGGTCGCGATCGCTTCAGCGACGAATTCGACGGGCAACCCGTCGAAATGGGCGCGTTGTCGGTTGCCCTCGGCGTCGAGCTGATAGAACGATTTGGGCGCGAACCCCGTGGCCACGACGCTCAGAATCATCCGGGTGAACACATCCGAGACGTTTAACTGGCCCGCGTAGGTGGTGTCGGCCAGGATCATGTCGCAACGAAACACCGCGACGGGCAGCCCGCATAGGTCGTTGGCCTCGCGCAGCAGTACCTCGCCGGCCCACTTGCTGTTGGCGTAGCCGTTGGTCAAGCTGTCGTCGATTGCACGCGTTGGGCTGATGACACGGATGTCGGCATCTTCGGTGAACGTCGACGGCTCGATCTGGTTGCCCACGTTGGCAGTCGACACGTAAGTGTATGGCTTGAGTTTTGTGGTGAGCGCGATGCGGATCAGCTCGACAGTGCCCACGACGTTGGGCCCGAACAGCGCGCCGTAGGGCAGGACGGCGTTGACCAGGGCTGCGGGATCGACGATCAGATCGACGGTGTCGGCAAGCCGCTGCCAGGTCTTTTGGTCCAGGCCCAGGTTGGCTTCGCCTTTGTCGCCGGCGATGACCTCCAGATGATCGGCGGTGAGTTCAGGGAAGTGCCGCAGTAGTTGCGGGTCGCCGTTGTTAAAGGTTTTTTCCAAGCGTTGCCGCGCATCCTCGTCGTTCTTGGCTCGCACCAGGCAGATCAGCATGCCGTCGACGAGTTCGAGTTGCTTCAGCCATTCGAACATCAGGTAGCGCCCGAGGAAGCCTGTCGCCCCGGTCAACAGGACCGTCCGCACCTCGGCGCTGGGACCCGGCAGCGTCGTGGCGGCGTTCAGCGTCGTGGCGTCTATGAACTTGTGCAGCTTTAGGTCGGCGGCGTGCACCTCAGCGGTGTCGCGACCGTGCACGGACGCATATCGCGGATCGCTGGCATGTCTGTCCAGCTGTTGACTCAAGCTGCTCACCGATGGCGTGTCGAATAGGGCGCGGACCGTAAGGTGGGCGTCCAACGATTTGTTGATCACGGCGATCAGGCGCATCGCGGAAAGCGAGTCCCCGCCCAGGTCGAAGAATGAGTCGTCGACTCCGACCCGCTCGATCCCGAGGACCTGGGCGTAGACGCCGACCAGGATCTCCTCAATCGTGTTGGTTGGGGCGCGGTACTGATCGACGGCCTGGTAGTCGGGTGCCGGCAGGGCGTGGGTGTCGAGTTTGCCGTTGACCGTCAGCGGCAGCGCCGGGACCACCACGACTGCGGCAGGGACGGTGTAGGCCGGTAGCCGCCTGGTCAGCCATGCGCGCGCCGCGGCCGGGTCCACCGCCCCGGTCACCGACTCGGTGACGTAGGCCACCAGGCGTTTATCGTCGGGGCGGTCCTCGCGGGCGATGGCCACCGCCTGCTCCACCCCGTCCAACCCGGCCAGTGCTGCGCACACTTCACCAAGTTCGATGCGATAGCCGCGGATTTTGACCTGCTCGTCGGCACGCGCCACATAGTGAAGCTGCCCATCAGCACCCCATCGCACCAGATCCCCGGTGCGATACATACGTTGTCCCGGGCCCCCGAACGGGCAGGCCACAAACCGTGACGCGGTCAACGCGGCCCTTCGCACATAGCCGACCCCCAGCCCGTGGCCGGCCACATACAGCTCACCGACCACGCCGGCCGGAACTGGCCGCAACCGTCCATCCAGGACAAACAACGCCGCCCCGGCCACTGGCGTACCGATCGGTACCACACCCGACCCCGGTGTCAGCGGCGCACTGACCGTCACACACAGCGTGGTCTCGGTCGGGCCATAGGCGTTGATCATCTCCCGCCCGCGCGCCCACCGATCCACCAGCTCGGCAGGGCAGGGCTCAGCGGCCACCACCAACGCGGCGGATTCCAGACCCTCGCAGGAAAGCGCCCTCAGCGCAGAGGGGGTCTGATGCAAGACGCTGACCTTTTCAGCAACCATTAAGGCGTGGAAGTCTTCCGGTGAGCCTGCCACCGACTCGGGCACCACTAACAGCCGCCCACCGTGCAACAGCGCACCCCAGATCTCTTCAATCGAGGCGTCGAACGCATAGGAATACCACTGAGTCCCCACCTGTCCCGGCGCCAGCAGGGCGGTATCTAACGACTCAATCAGTTGGGTGACGTTGTGGTGAGTGACCGCCACGCCCTTGGGAGCACCGGTGGTGCCTGAGGTGTAGATGATGTGGGCGATGTCTTCGGGGGTCGGCTCCGTTGGTGGGGTGCTGGGTTGGGTGTCGACGGCCGGGTCGTTGACATCAATTACCCACAGGCCGTATCCCTCAAGCTGGTCGGCCAGCGCGGTGGTGGTGATCGCGGCGATCGGCGCGGCATCATCGAGCATGAACTCGATACGGGCCGAAGGCAGCGCCGGGTCGATCGGTAGGTAGGCCGCCCCGGTCTTGAGCACCGCCAAAATTGCGATGATCGCCTCGGCAGAACGGGAAAACAGCAGCGCCACACACTCACCCGGACGCGCACCGTGGCCGGCCAGCAAATGCGCTAACCGGTTGGCGGCCTCCTCAACCTCGCGATAGGTCATTGACGTGCCCTCAAAGGTCACCGCCAACGCCTCGGGTGTGCGCGCGACTTGGGCGACCCATAACCCCGGAATCGACGCGGGTGGGGGCGCGGGCTGGGTCAACGCCGCCCGGTTGCCCATCCCATCCAGGCGGGCGTGCTCATCAGCGCCGAGCACATCGATCGACGAGACCCACTGGGTGGGGTCGGCGGTCATGGCCACCACCAACCGTTCCAGTCGCTCGATCAGCCTCACGATGCTTTCCGCATCGAACACGTCGGTGCGAAATTCCACGCCCCCCCAAATCCCAGCAGGCTCACCGGCCTCGCCCCAGCGCTCGCCCAGGGAGAACGCCAGGTCTGTGCGGGCGGTGTGAGTGTCCACCGGCACCGGAGTGACCTGCAGATCTCCCAGGGTCAATCCGACGGAAGGCCCGTCGTGCTGCCAGGCGAAGTTCTGCCAAGCCAATACCACCTGGATCAGTGGGTGATGGGTCAGGCTTCGGATGGGGTTGAGCCGTTCGACAAGCACTTCGAAGGGCAGGTCTTGGTGTTCGTAGGCGGCCAGGCTGCGCTGTCGCACCTGGGCGAGCAGCTCGGCGACGGTGGGATCACCGCCCAGGTCGACCCGCAGCACCAAGGCGTTGACGAAATAGCCCACCAACTCATCGAGCGCGGGGTCGCGGCGGCCGGCGATCGGGAACCCAACGGCCACCTCGCTGCTGGCGCTGAGCTTGCAGAGCAGCGCCGCCAGGGCGGCCTGAATCACCATGAAGCTGGTCGCATTGTGCTCGCGGGCCACCCGGGCAACCTGTTGCTGGAGCTCCGCCGACCATTCCACTGGCACCCTGGCGCCGCGATAATCAGCAACCGGCGGGTAAGGCCGATCGGTAGGAAGCTGCAGACGCTCAGGCATCCCGGCCAAGGCCTGCTGCCAATAGGCCAGCTGGGCGGCGATCGGACTGTGGTCGTCTTCGAGATCGCCAAGCTGCGCGCGCTGCCACAGCGAGTAATCGACATACTGCACCGGCAGATCGGCCCAATCAGGAGCCTGCCCCGCGCACCGGCTCGCATAGGCCACACTCAGATCATGCATCAGCGGCTTGATCGACCAGCCGTCGCCGGCGATATGGTGCAGCGCGGCCACGAGCACATGTTCGGCGTCGGTGACGCGGAGAAGCGCTGTCCGCAAAGGAATCTCGGTTGCCAGGTCAAAGTTGTAACGCGCCACGGTGTGGATGGCCTCATCCATCCGGACCGCCGACCATTCGGTCGCGTCGATGATCTGCCAGCCGAAGTCGGCCCGGTCGGCCGGCACCACCAGCTGTTGGGGAATCCCCTCGGATGCGGCAAACAGCGTGCGCAGGCTCTCATGGCGGGCCACCACATCGCCCAGTGCCGCACCCAACGCGTCGGCATCAAGGCGCCCATTCAGCCGCACCACCAGCGCCATGTTGTAGATCGGTGACGGACCATGCAACTGATCCAGGAACCACAAGCCGCTCTGAGCAAACGACAACTGAATCATCGCGGGCCGCTCGCTGGCCACCAACCGCTGCAGCCCACCCGCCTCGCTACCGATAAGGGGTGCCAACTGGGCCACCGTGGGCGCCTCGAACACGGTACGCACCGAAAGGCCGGTATTTAGGTTGGTGTTGATCGCGGCGATCACCCGCATCGCCGACAGTGAGTCCCCACCCAAATCGAAGAACGAGTCATCGACCCCGACCCGGTCGAGCCCGAGTACCTGGGCGTAGATGCCGGCCAGGATCTCCTCGGTGGGGCTGGCCGGGGCGCGATACCGATCGACATCCTGATATTCGGGTGCCGGCAGGGCGCGGGTGTCGAGTTTGCCGTTGACCGTCAGCGGCAGCGCATCGACCGCCACCACCGCGGCCGGCACCATATAGGCCGGCAGCCGCTCGGCCAGCGCGGTGCGGATCTCGGCCGGATCGGCGGTTCCGGTGACATAGCCCGCCAGGCGCTTGTCGCCGGGGCGGTCCTCGCGGGCGATCACCACCGCCTGCTCCACCCCATCGCAGCCGGTCAACGCTGCCTGGACTTCGCCGAGCTCGATGCGATACCCGCGGATCTTGACCTGCTCATCGGCGCGGCCCAGATAGCGCAGCTGCCCGTCGGCGCCCCACCACACCAGGTCCCCGGTGCGATACATCCGCGCCCCCGGGCCACCGAACGGGCAGGCCACAAACCGCGACGCGGTCAACCCCGCCCGGCCCACATACCCATAGGCCGCCCCGACACCGGCCACGTACAACTCCCCTACCACCCCGGCGGGCACCGGCCGCAACCACGTATCCAGCACGAAGAAGCCAAGATGGGCCAACGGCCCCCCGATCGGGCTGGCAGTGCTGTCGACATCGCCGGGATTGATCTCTCGGAACGACGCATGCACCGTTGTCTCGGTGATGCCATACATGTTGATCAGGCGCGGTGGTCCCGAGTGGTTGTTCAACCACGTCGCAAGACGCTGCGGTTCCAGCGCCTCACCGCCTAACACCACCGTCTCAAGCTTGAGCTGTTGTCCCACCTCCGTTGCCAGCGCGTCAGCGGTTTGCAACGCATAAAACGCCGAAGGGGTCTGGCTCAGCACATTGACCTGTTCGGCGACCAGCAAGGCGTGGAGATCTTCTGGAGAGCGCGCCACCGACTCGGGCACCACCACCAGCCGCCCACCGCGCAGCAGCGCACCCCAGATCTCCCACACCGAGAAGTCGAACGCCAAGGAATGACTCTGCGTCCACACCTGCCCTGGCGACAGCTCCAACTCGCCGTCCAGCGACTCGAGTAGCCGGGTCACATTTTGATGGGGCACCGCCACCCCCTTGGGCACACCGGTAGTGCCCGAGGTGTAGATGAGGTACGCGATGTCCCCGGGGGCGGGCGCCGGTAGTGCCGTGCTGGTTTGGCTGGCGACAGCGGGGTCGTTTACATCGATGACCAACAGACCTTGCCCGTCCAGCTGATCGGCCAACCCGGCGGCGGTCATCGCTGCGATCGGCGCCGCGTCGGCAACCATGAACTCGATCCGCGCCGTTGGCAGCGCCGGGTCGATCGGCACGTAAGCTGCCCCCGTCTTCAATACCGCCAAAATCGCCATGATCGCCTCGGCGGAACGGGGAAACAGCAGCGCCACACGCTCACCCGGACGCGCGCCACGGGCTGCCAACACGTGCGCCACCCGATTAGCCGCCTCATCGAGCTCCCGGTACGTTAGTGAACGGCCCTCGAAGGTCACCGCCACCGCCTCCGGTGCGCGCTCCACCTGTGCGGCAAACAACCCCGGAATCGACACCGGCGCAGTTGCTAGCCCGGCCAACGCCGTCCGGTTGCCCCACCCCTCCAGCCGTGCATGCTCAGCGGAATCCAGCAGATCCAGCGACGATAGCGACCGCCCCGGATCGGCTGTCATCGCCATCAACACTCGCTCCAACCGTTTTACTAAATCGCGGGCATCACGATCGAAAAACAATTGTTCTGGACCAGCCGTCTTGAGAAAAAGCTGTTCATCGGCTCTGATGAACCACAACTCAAGCTGCTCCTCGAAACCGGAATGGGTCACAACTCCCGATCCTGCTGCTTCAGCAAAATCCGCGACGCGAGTAGTCGGAATGAAATTAACCACGACCCTATTCGGGGCCTCGTCGGAGCCGCGAAGACGCGCCTTCTTCTCAAGAAAGTGCACTGGGAACCTCTGATGCTGCAGCGCTTCTTGCATTCGCGTATCGACGTGTTGACAAAAATCAGCAACCGCAGAACCCGGCGAAGCTTTCAACACCAGCGGTACCACCCCAGAAACCATTCCGGGCACCGTCTGCGCCTCCGGACGCACGCGCCGGCTTACTGGAAAATCGAGCACTACCTCCGAACCGTCAACGTCGCACTCACGCACCAGAAGCGCGCACGCGGCAGTGATCACCGACGCTCGACGCACTCGCAACGTTTGTGAAAGCTTGCGGATTTCGGCGACGACGAACGGGTCTATTTGGACCAGCGCAGACGGCTCACCGGGATTGCGCCCGCCCTCGGCGTGCGCCAATCGATGACGCGGCTGGCTTTCCTGGGGAAGGTTCGCCGTCCAATAGGCCTGATCATCGAGATAATCGGTGGATGCTTCATATTCTAACTCGCAATCAATCAGTTCACGCAGCGACCCAAAAATTGCAGGAGGAATCGATGCCCCAGTCGCAATTGCAGAATAGACGGTTGCGATCCGATGACAAACGGCCGCGATACCCATTCCGTCTATCGCTATGTGGTGGCAGCACAAAAACAGATGAAATTCATCTGCTTGCGTCTGCATCAACGCAAATTTGAACAGCGGGCCACTGAGCGGCATGGGCGTGCGTTGGATCGATGCCGCTATCCGATAGGCATCGCGTGCGGGATCCTGCGAGCCCAGAAGATCGTAGCGAGCAAGCTCAACGTCCGGGTAATTGACCACCTGTTGGAAAATTTGCCCATCCACTTCGAAAAAGGAAGCCCTAAGCGGCTCGGCCTCGCCCACCACTTGACGGACCGCCCGCTCGAGCAAACCAGGGTCGATCGCGCCCTCGAGCCGCGCAAGCACGCCCAGCTGCCACTTCGCAGGGAGGCGACCTGTCTGCTGCGCAAGCCAAATGTCTAGCTGTGCCCGGGTCAGCGCAAGTGCGCGGTCATTGAGTTCCATCCGACTCCTCACTCCATCTACCCATCGAAAGCACGGCCCTCTGCCAGCCTCTCGCGCAGAGTGTTCGGCTGTATACCGGTCTAGGTCTGTTTGAGGTAGTCCAGACACGTGGCGCGGTCCGCCCCGCCGTAAACCACCCGCCAGCTTGCCCGAATATCCGCGAAAGCCCTCCACAAGCTGTGCCGCTCCTCATCGTTAACCAGAACGAAGAAGGCGCTAGTGTCATCATCAAATGGATTGTGGTGCATCGAATTTCCCATTCGTCGAGTTGAAATTCGCAATGCCGTGTGCGGGGGGTGCCATGAACATCGTCGCTCCCAGGCAGCCGATGCCCGCCAAACTGCGACCCGAGAGCCGTTGTGGCGCTGTCCTTCTGCTGGGAAGTAGTCAACATGCCGGCCGCCGATCCTGGACGAGTCGGTGGCGGTCCCGCGCCCGCACCGCAAGCTGGACTTCGACGACGACAACCGCGGCAGTGCCGGTGGGCATTGTCCAATTTCTCCCGTTGACGTGAGATTGTGAATTATTTCTTCGGCTGGCGTAGCGAAATAGCCAGTCGTGCATGACTTTTCAGTCGCGAGCCAGCCTGCACCTTAGACATTACAGTTGCCTTTACCCGCCTCGCTCCTAACGCTCTGTTGGCCGAAATTATGTGTGGCTGTTCAGGTAGCCCCCGCGTCGAAAGTATTCATCCCCCCAGTGCTCGACGCCGTCCCCGGAACGAATACGAATGATCACCAGGCCGTAATTGTCGCCCCGACATGCATTGGGGCCGCAGATAACTGCGCCGCCTTCCTCCTGCACTATCACCCGGCCCGGAGTACCGCCGTAACGGGCCTCGGAAACGCGCGCCTCGAGGACCTCGATCCGTTCACCGCGGTAAAAGGTAAACGCGCGGGGATACGGGTCGGACAATGCGCGCACGAACCGCCCGAGATCCTCGGCGGGCCAGGTCCAGTCGATCAAACTGTCGCGCTCCGAACGCTTGTGGCAGTACGTTCGCTCGGCCTTGTTCTGTGGTCGCCAGACCGCGGTGCCGGATTCCAACGCATTCAGCGCTTCGGCCAGCGCACCCGGAATCAGACCCATACCTCGCAGTACCAACTCGGTGCCCGTGTCGGCGGGACCGATCGGCAACGAATGCTGTACCAGAATGTCCCCGGTGTCCAGGCCGTCGTCCATCCGGTGCACGGTCAACCCGAACTCGGACTCGCCGCTGATCAACGCCCACAGGACAGGGGAAAACCCGGTGAACCTCGGCAACAGCGAATCGTGCAAGTTCAGGGTTCCGTGCGGTGGGAGGTCATACAGCTCTAATGGCATCCGGTAGTACCAGCTGTTGACGACGATGACATCGGGTTCAGCGCGCTTGACCAAGTCGATGGTCTCGGCGTCAACCCGCTCAGCGAGATGCACGCGGATGCCATGCTCACGCGCGAGTTCTTCTACCGGCGCTGACCAGATCGCCTTATAGCATTCTTCGCTAGTCGGATGGGTGACGGCGAGCACGACTTCGTGATCCAGATCGATCAGCGCCTGCAGGGTTTTATACCCCCAGGTCTGAAACCCGAAAAACACGATGCGCATCAGCAAACCCCTAACTCTTCACCGCCAGCGAGGGCATACGTGCCCGGAACGCCGCTCATAAGCAGAGGAGCTTACGTCAGCGTTCCCTCGCGGCGGGCCAGTTACGGGACTCCCGAGTCCGCATCGGGCCTCGACTGGCGGGGACCATCTACGATCCGGACCCCGACGCGCGGACCCCCTGGATCCAAGTCGGCACAGGGTGCAACGCGGCCGGACGCAGATCGCGTTGACACCGCGTGAGTTCGGGCTGCTGGAGTTCCTCATGCGCAACAAGGAGGCGGTGGTGTGATGCGGGGATAAGTCGCCCCGGAAAGGGCGGTGGCATAGTGGGCGGTTCCGTACCGGGAAACCCGGGCGGCAGCGGGGGCTTTCGACGTTCCGATCGGACGGCGTTTAGCAGGCGAGACCGCGCAATCTCCTCGTCAATCCCGAACAGATCGACAGACACGACCTGTCCCAGGAGCCCCGGGCGATCGCAGTCCTCTACCCGGAAGACCAATAGTTTCTTTTGCGCTCCGGAGGGGTCGTCTCGCCAGGCTTCCTGCCACTCGGCACTTGCGAATTTGAGATTGGAGGTAATTTTCGGAAAGCACCGCGATCGTGCGGGCCGCGCCTGAAGTCGCGCGATGCATCTCCGCCACCAAATGTGCACCTGGCGTGAAGTCCCAAGCCTGCAAAAAGGTCGAGTACCCGACCTTCTCCAACTCCCATGCGATCCACGCAGCCCAATCCTCGTTTGAGCCGGTGTAGCTGATGAAGAAGTCTCGAAGTTCTGTACCACCCTCGGTCCCGCTCACAGCTAGCAGCGTAGGTTGCTCAGAGGAAGTGACCGCGTTACTTGGAGTGTTCGGCAAGAACTCGATACACGGTCGCGCGGCTCACGCCGAGCGTCTTGGCGATCGTGCTTGCCGGCTCGCCGCTGGTGTGCATCCGGCGCGCCAGCTCGGCCTTCGACTTATCAAGCGCCTTCGGTCGGCCGATCGCCTGCTCACGTGCGCGCCGAGCTTCACGCGCGGCTGTACGACGTTCACGGCCTAGCTCAAGTTCAAAGCTCGGCCAGGCGGCCAATACACCGGCCACCATGCGCCCTGTGGCGTTGGAGGTGTCAATACCCTCGCGTAGCGACCTCAGAACAATGTCACGGTCGCGGAGGTCCCGAATCGTGGTCATTACTTAGTATCTGCTTTGAGCTGCGGTTTCTGAGTGCCCCCACCAGGGCTCGAACCTGGGACCTGCGGATTAAAAGTCCGTAGCTCTACCAACTGAGCTATAGGGGCGCGAGGCACCAGGATACTGGGTCCTCGTTTGAGGATTCGGCCCCCGGTGACCTAAGCTAACGTGGCTCCAACGTAACCACGGTTGCGGAGTACCCCGGAGAGATTCGGTTCTGGCCCCCTTCGTCTAGCGGCCTAGGACGCCGCCCTTTCAAGGCGGTAGCGCGGGTTCGAATCCCGTAGGGGGTACGCGCGACGCGGCGACGCGGAGCAGGTGGTAGAGCAAGGCCCTGTGGCGCAGTTGGTTAGCGCGCCGCCCTGTCACGGCGGAGGTCGCGGGTTCGAGTCCCGTCAGGGTCGCCACCACGGCGAGGCACGCGGTGCCTTCCGGCCAGGTAGCTCAGTCGGTATGAGCGTCCGCCTGAAAAGCGGAAGGTCGCCGGTTCGATCCCGGCCCTGGCCACCAGGATGTTTGCGCAGCTCAGAGCGCTGAAATGCTGTCTTGGCACCCCCATCGATCCCGCGAGAAATCGCCGAAATGGGGCCAAAATGGGGCCAACGCGATCAGCTGCCGCCGTCGTGGAAGCTATCGTCGAGCGAGTCGAGTGCCGTTGCGATGTCGTCGAGTTCATCGTCAAACAGATCCGCGTAGGTGTGTGCGGTCACGGTGATCGACGCGTGGCCCATTGCCTTTTGGAGAAGTCTCAGGTCGGCACCGGCCCGACGTGATAGCGATGCATAGGTGTGCCGCAAATCGTGCACGCGCAAGTCGGGCCGGCCGATCTCAGTCGCGGATCTACGCCAGTCGACCGCGCGCTTCCAATTCTCCAGCCCTAGCCGGGATCCCTTCGGCGATGCGATTGCCGGCGCGCCGGGGATGCGTGCATCGAGGCGCGCCTTCAGCGCCGGCATCAAGCGCTCGGGAATCGGGACAGAGCGTCGACCCGCCTCCGATTTCGGATTACCTTCAACGAGCTTGCCGCCGACCTGAGTCATCGAGCGGCGAACACGGAGTCGACGAGCGCCCAGGTCGACATCCTCAACATTGAGGCCGGTGAGCTCACCAAATCGAAGCCCGGTGTAAGCGAGGAACAAGACGACGTCGCCCTGAGCTCCGCACACCTGGGCAAGGGCTGCGACTTCGCCGGCGGTCAAATAGATGTGGGGGGCGTGCCGCATCGGCGAAAACTTGGTGCGAGACGCCGGGTTCTTGCCGAGGAGCTGGTCTTCCTCGACGGCCCGGTCAAGGGTCATCTTGAGGACCGAGTGCGTCCACCTGACAGTCCGCGGACCGAGGCTCGACGCCGACATGGCATTCACCCACTGTTGTATTGACTCGTGATCAATCTTTCCGATCGGCCACGAGCCGAACTGCGGCTCGATACGAAGTCTCCAGTTGTCTTCATATCCGCGGCGAACTTTCGCGCTCAGGTCGGGGCGTGAGGCGAGCCAGGATCGATAGACAGCGCGGAGCTGGGTTTTGCCTCCGCGCGGATCGACCCTCACGCCCGCAGCGCCGTCGGTTACGAGCTTCGCTTCGAATTGCCGTGCCTCGCGTTCTGTGCGGAAGGTTTTCTTGCGCTTCGTACGATCCGGTAAGCGCCATTGCACGTCGTATCGCACGCCGTCCATGGTCTCTCGGCGCCTTATTGCCACGATTCCTCCCGAAAGCGTTGCAGACGTTAGTGATCAGGATCCTCAGCTGTCCGGTGAATAGCAACAAACTCGATTGACACTATGGTCGCGCATTCGTTCCGACCAGCTTGGCAATCGAATTGCTTTACACTCGAGTGGATTCCAGCCACTCGTTGACGTCATCCAGTAACCAGCGGCGGTGCCGATCACTAAGTCGCAGATGGTGTGGTCCCGGCGCGGCGATGCCTCGTTCCCGCTTGGCTGCCCAGTCGTGCAGCGTCGAGACCGGAACCCCAGTCATCGCTCGAACTTCATGGGCAGTGAGCATCACTGAACCCTCTCGCACAGCAGTCATAGTCTCTAACTCCGTATTCCGCCGTTGGCACTGGTCGGCAGGTCATACCGAGATCATGAGGCATGGTCCTCGATCTCCGCTACCAGCGGTGCGGCATTTGATAGCAAATAAGTCTTCGAGTGCAGACAGGGATACCGGCGCCGGTCGCGCTCGAGGTCGGACCCGGCGGTCCGACATGCGATGACGCGGTTTGCCCAGAGATTCGGAATTCGGGGCCCGTCGTAGCGTCGGAGGATGCCTCGACAGATTCTGAAACGGGTGGTGCCTGTCGGTTGCTCGCGCTGGGTAACGGTTTTCGTGGACGTGCCGTGACGTGCAAGGTCGTCTGCTGCTGGACTGCGGCCGGAACGTGTAGTTAGGCGCGGCAAGGTCAGCGTTTGGGGTTAAGCAATTCCGCGCAGGCGTGTACCCGCTCGATCACGTCGTCGAACGTCGGCGGATCCGAACCGTAGTAGAGATCGCGCATCGCGATGTCGTGTTGTCTGCGCAGCCCTTCCGCAAATTCGCCGTCCGACGAGAACGCGTCCGATGCGGCGAATCCTCCGCTGGGCACAGGATGGTCAGGTGAGAACTGTTCTGACACTTCGAAAATGCTCTGGAGGATTGCGCCGACCTGTGCTTTATCGGCGAGGAGTTCGATGACGGACGGCTCGTGAAGCAACGCCCAAATGTCATAGAACTGCCGTCCGATGCGCGGCAGCCCGTGTGGAGTGTCTCTTCTCGCCGGGTCGACTACGAAGTTGTTGACCCGCAGCAACTTCTCCAGCAGTGTCCGTCCGGGGTGCAGGATCGTTACTGCGAAGGGCCGCAGGTCATCCCAGTCTCCCTTGACGGCGCCATGTAATGCGCGAGCGAGCAGCGACTCCACCGTGCCATCCAGCGACGGATTCGGGCCACCAGATTGGCCTAGTTCGATGAGGACTGCCGTGGGGTCGGCAAGTCCGACGGATTGCTCACCGCGTTCGACTGGCAACTCCAGGTAGGCCCTGCGGTGTAGCGAGCCAAGGGCGCCGCCTGATTCCGAGTCTGTGCACTTCCCGCCGATGGTCGATGCAGCTGCGGCCAGCATGGCTTTCATGGCTCTTTTTGCGGCACGTTTCGAACCGTAGTGGCCCACGACAAGGAGGTCGAGATCCTCTGAGAAGCGTTGGACGATGCGCAGCTTCTCGAGGCTGGTACCGCCCTTGAACACGACCTCATCGCGGTGAGCGCCAACGATCGCCCGCAGCACCTCGCAGACCCAGTAGTCTTTTTCCACCGCAATCTGTTGCACGCCGAGTTGCTCAGCGGCCGTGGCGACCGTCGCTTTGAAGATCTCCGGATCGTCGTCGCGCCAGACTGCCACGCTTAAGCGACAGCCAGGCCGGCAAGCGCCTTGGACTCGATGCCCCGGCCAGGGGAAGGAACCTTGTCAGCCAGAGTGGGCATTCCAGCGTTCCGTAGCAGATAACGGAGCCGCGCACGCGAGGAACCGGGTTCTGTTTCGCTCGCACGAGCGAGACGGCTCGGATCGATCCGGCCCGATCGAATCATGTCCGTCAATCGAGCCATTGCTTCCCTCGGGCCAGTTTCAATCACTCGGTCCCAGCCGTCGAGCACCTCCAGTGCCGCCACGTCTGTAGGGCTCAGCTTGCTGGCAGAACGACTGCGCCGGGCTGACCGGTTCACGAAATGCACCAAGTCCGTATCAGAGGGCGGTCGGCTCACCACGGCGTACTGCGCGCGTCGCGGAATCTGCGTGGACAGCCGCAATGCATTGGCGGCGGACAAGCCAGCCGGCCCGATGCCGTCGCTATCGGCGAGCTGCGACACCAGCGCTTCGGGTGACGGCGGAGCCATCCCGAGCGGAGTTTTGATCCCGCGCCAGTAGAGGCCTTTGCGGATGTGGCGCAGCTCACCCCTTGCCACCAGGTCAGCGAGGATGCGCTGGACGGTGGAAGGAGGGGCGTCGATGTCCGTCGGACGCCAGAACTGGTTGTGGGAATCCAAAATGGACCGGCGGGCAGCTTCTGCGTTCCGTCGGCGATACGTCGTTTGTTTCGTTGACATTGGCACTCACCTCCTCCTCTGCGTGAAATGATACGAGAATCTCTCAATTTGCGCACCTACTCGTGCTAGCCCGGGCAGTGTAGCGTCGATAACCGCAGCTAGACGAGAGGCGGGCATAGGTGGCGCCGCCGACGCCAACTTCTCGGTCACTACGCTGATCCGGGCGCGGCTCGACGCCGCGTCGTGGTACCGAAACACCGATTCCTCGGCACTGACCGCCGCGAGTTCACGTTGCGGTTGCACTCCAGGTTGATATGTGACACGGCTGGCTCTGCGATTCGGTCTCACTTGCTGTTCGCGGTTGGCGCGCTGGTGCAGGTGGTACGTCGCGTTAGTCGAGGAGTGGTGTGTCGGGGGTTGCGGTGGTGTCGTGTGCCGTGCGGGGTGGTGGGGTGCGCTTGTTGGGTTGTCTGCGTGCTGGGTTGGTGGGGACGTCAAGTCCGCGCTGATGTAGCGCTTCGCGCATGGTGTCAGCTATTGCTGGTGATTGATGTGCGGCAACAACTCTGAGGGTTTCGGCTGCGGCGAGGACGGTAACTGTGTCCAACGTTGTCTGTCGGGCTGCCCGTTGGGATATCGGGTTGTCGGGGTCGTTGCGGTGATCGTTGAGGATTGCGGCGGCGTCGAGGCGGCTTTCTCGGTTGGCGTGGGCGAACTCGAATAGCGCGCGATCCAGCGAGCGGAATTTCGACCAGCCAGCCATGGTGATCCAACGGCGCGGAGTGGTCGCAGACCTGGACCGCAATGCTTGGGCGGCATTGGGGTGGACGTGCCAGGTGCGCAATCGAGCCGCACGGTGCAGCGTGCATCGCAGTATGCCCATGGCACGGTCGTCTTCTTCGACCCACAGCCAATATCCGGCGAGCAGCGTCGAGGAGATCTGTGTGGCGGCTACGGCGATCTGCGGTCGGGATGGGTTCCACAGCGCGCACAACGCGGCGAACTCCGCGGTCAAAACGTGGGGGGATGCGGGGGTGAGGTGTTGGTGGATCTTGAAGCGCAGGTCTGCGATTTCGCAGTCTTGGGCGCGGGCGTTCGTGGCAACCAGGAGCCTTGAGAACCGATGCGCGGCGAAGGTGAGTTCGGCCAGTTGCTGGGGTGTGAAGCGCTGAGCGGTGTGTCCGTCGGCAAGCACAGTGTGGTAGTCGGTGTAGAGCGGCCCAAGATCGGCGATAGCGTCGAAGGCGGCAAACTCGCGGTCAACCAGCGACACAAGGGCCGGCGACATTCGGGTGGGCGCCGGCTTGCTAACGGGCAGTGGTATTGGCGAGGGGTGCCGGACGGGGCGTCGCTCGGGCAGTGGCGACACCAGAGGGATTTTGCGCATCGTCTCGCGGTCTTTTGAGAAGACATACGTTGTTACTGTGGCCAGTCGCATCTGAATCATGCACAGCGCCAACGCATCTACGAGAATGTGGGTCGGGCCGTTGGTGGCGGTCGGTGAGGGCTCGGCGTCGAGGTCGTGCACAACCTGGCACTCGACGCGCTGATCAGCATGTTGTGCGTCGATGAGCTCGCACAGTGTGTGGTACACGTGGGCCGGGCATAGGACCCGTCCGTCGATCTGTACATGCTCATGATCGGTGTCAATGACACCCGTCGTGCGTGGGTGGTCGTCGAGGTCATCGAACCTGTCAGCGAGCGCGACGTCAAAGGTATATCGGCCGAGCATATCCATGGCGCGCTGCGTCCATGCTCTGGCGATAAACGACTCGATCGGCTCGCCGCGACCCTGCACGACAGAGCCAGCCCGCGCCAGCAGTAGCGTCCATCGGCCAAGTAGCTGCCGCACAATCCAATCGTCCCGGTCCCATGCCGCGGCCTATCGATCATCGCTCATTTTCCGCGATGTGACAATAAATAACGATATTTCGGGAAAGTGTCGGCGACAGCGTCCCTGCTGCCCAGGGACTCTGACAAAGCGCCACCGCCGCCTAGAGGTATTCGCTTGCGGGGCCTGCGCAACCACCTTCATGACCTGCGGTTCAACGCGGGAATGCCTTTTCGCCGTCCACCAGCTGCCGGCTCTCCTGTAGTTCGTGATGTGTATCGACTTGGCCGTTAGTGGGGTAGGTTGGCCTCAACTTGGGCTGCTGCCTGTATGACTTTGTGCCCGTAGGCGTGGCGGTGTTCTCGCATCCTGACCGCGGGTCCGGAGATGCTTAGGGCGCCGAGGGGTCGCGCTCCGGCAGCGGGACGGATGCACGCGGCAAAGGACATGGTCCCGTCAGTGAATTCTTCGTCGGCGATGGCGTAGCCGCGCTCCCGGATTTCCTTGAGTTCAGCGCGAAGTACCTCGGGGTCGGTGATGGTGCTGGCGGTGACCGGCGCCAGGCCACCTGCGAGGTAGGCTTCGATTTCCATTTCGGGCAGATGCGCGAGCACGGATTTGCCGGTGGAGGTGGCATGCAAGGGCGAGCGGGTGCCGATCGCACGGACAATCCTGAGCGGGTGCTTGCTGTCCAGGCGTTCGATGAGGCGCACCGTGCGTGACTCGAGCACCACAAGGTGAATGGTCTCGAGCGTGTCGGTGTTGAGCTGTCCCAGGATCGGCAGGGCGGCCTCCCGGAGCGCGCCGACGTCGTCAACTTTTTCGCTGAGAATCCGGACTTTTTCCCCGAGTGTCCACCGGGTCAGATCGCGGCCCTCGGGTCGGATCCAGCCGAGGTCGGCCAGGGTGGCCAAGCTGCGTTGGACAGTGCTTTTGGGTAGGTCCAGCAGTCGGGCCAACTCGCTGAGCCCGATTGGCTGGTTATCAGCGACCGCGTCCAGGATGTGAAAGGTCGTCCGCACGCTGCGCATAAGCACTCCCCTGTATCCACACGCCAATCTCCGCCCGCGAAACGATCGGTCCGTATAGCAGACCAGTATGCCACCCCGCGGACCGAAACGTGAAGCCGTCGAATTGCGGGACTTTATGGACGCGTCAGCGGTCTGGTCACCAGCGGATCGATGCCTAATCCCAGCTGAATCGTCGATTCTGGGCGCATTGCATCGGGCGAACTCGAGTTGTTGACAGCCGTACCCTCCCGCGATATTGTCCCCCGATACGGTCCGTATGAACCGTAATGCGGACCAGGTGAGGCAGGTGTGCAGGTGGCTTCCCAGCGTCAGGAAGGTTTGGATGACCGCGCCGCGCAACCACGGCCGGCCTTCCTGCAAGGCGTTCGCGTACTGGAGATGACCGGCGCACTTGCCGGTCCGTACTGCACCACCATCCTTGGGGATCTGGGGGCAGAGGTGATCAAAGTCGAGCCAGTCAATGGGGATGGACTGCGGCGCCGGCTGGTAGGCGCACAGCGCAGGCCGTTACCGTTTGATCTGGTGCACCGGGGCAAACGCAGCCTCGCCGTCGACATCCGCACTGAGGCGGGCCGTCGAGTGGTGCGTGCACTGGCGGGCCGGGTGGATGTACTGGTCGAGAACTTCCGGGTGGGTGCCCTCGCCAAACAGGCGCTGGGCTACGACGACCTAAAAGCCGACTGCCCGGACTTGGTGTACTGCTCGATTTCGGGCTTCGGCCAGCACGGACCGATGCGCGATTCCAAAGGCGTTGACCTGATTGCTCAGGCTTACGGAGGCCTGCTCAGCGTCACCGGCAGCGCGGACGGCCGATTGGCAAAGGCCGGATTTCCCATCGCCGATCTAGGCAGCGGAATGTGGGGCGCGATCGGCATCCTGGCCGCGCTTTTGCGCGCGCGTGCCGGCCACGGCGGTGCTTATATCGATGTGTCGCTGGCCGACACCATCGCTGGATGGTCGGTGTGGGAGGTAGCCGACTACCTCGGCACCGGCGAGGATCCCGGCCCGTTGGGAACGGCACATCGGCTGGCGGCACCGTATCAAGCCTTCGTTTGTCGCCGCGGTCAGCTTTTGGTCATCGGAGCTACGGATCGTTCGTGGCTACCGCTATGTCGGGTGCTCGATATCGACCTTTCCGGCGACGAACGCTTCGCGACTGAGTACGAGCGTTTTCTGCATCGCGAGGATCTGGCGGCGATCCTGCAACGGCGCTTCGACGCACACACACGCGATTTCTGGATCACCCGGCTGCGCGAAGTCGGCGTGCCGTGCGGTCCGGTGAACAGCATCGATCAGGTCCTGACCGACCCACAATTCGCCGCGCGCAACCTTTTCCCTGAAGACCCCGACCGGTTCGGGCAAGAACGGATGGTCAACACACCGGTTGTGTCGGATGGCGCTCCCCGCGCCCGCGCCAAGGCACCACGCATCGGCGCCGATTCCTCGGTCCTGCTCGGCGAGCTGGGCATGGATGAGTCTGAGATCGCGCAGCTGGTGGAACAGGGTGTGATCGCAATCGACGAGTCGACGCAAAGTCTGGTCTGATGATGGCCACGGCGCTGTCCGAACATGTCGGGTTCGACATCACCGACGGCGTGGCGGTCCTCGAGCTGCACCGGCCAGCAAAGCGCAATGCGCTGTCGTGGGCCATGTGCGAGGCAATCCTGGCCCACCTCGGCGCGGCTGCTGTATGCCCGGAAGTGCATGTCCTGCTGATCCAGGGCAGTAGCGGAGTGTTCTGCGCTGGAGCGGATTTGACCGCACTCAAGCGGGCGGACGGCAGCGAATCGGTGTCGTTTCGCGAGCTCGTAATCGAGACAGCGACGACGCTCGCCGACTTTCCGGTGCCCACCGTGGCTCGCATCGAAGGCCCCTGCATCGGCGCCGGCTGTAGCCTCGCGTTGGCCTGCGATATCCGCTTCGCTGATCCAAATGCCACCTTCAGAATCCCCGCCGTTCAACACGGGGTTGTCTATGACGAGGGCTCGATCGCCCGGCTGGCCGCACTAGTCGGTCCCAGCAGGGCGGCCCGGATTTTGTACACGGGGATGCCCATCGACGCCACGCGGGCCGAGCGGATCGGTCTGGTCGATGAATCCGGTCACGACCTTGATCGGTTGGTGGCCGACTGTGTCAGAACGATCGCCACGGTCAACTCCGGCACAGTTACTGCTCACCGCAGGCTGCTTCGTGGTCTCACGCGAACCGAAGGAAATTAACGATGAACGTCGAGCACAGCGTGCAACCCCAGGATCCCGCCAGCCTGCGAACCGCCGCTCGCGAGGCCGCGCACCGCTTAGCCGGACACGTCCTTATCGGCGGAGCGCTATCACGCACCGTGTCCGGGCGTCAGTTCGACGTGCGTGACCCGGCTACCCAGGAGCTCATCTGCGGTGCGGCGGACGCAACTGCCGAGGACGTGGAAATCGCCGTCGCTGGCGCCCGCGCCGCCCATCCGGCGTGGGCTTCGCTGCCGGCCCGCGATCGGGGCAAACTGCTCATCGAGGGCGCACGCATCTTGTCCGCGCATGCCGAGGAGCTCGCCCTGCTGCTCACGCTCGAGTCGGGCAAGGCGTTGCGCACCGAATGCCGTGCCGAGGCCGCCAATCTCACCGACGTTCTGCAGTTCTTCGGCGGACTGGCCAGCGAGATCAAGGGCGAGACCGTCCCTGTGCAGCCAGGTGTGCTCGCTTACACCAAACGCGAACCGGTCGGCGTCGTTGCCGCGGTGCTGCCGTGGAACGTCCCGCTGATGCTCATGGCAGTAAAGATCGCGCCCGCGCTCGTCGCCGGCAACCCCGTCATCGTCAAAAGCGCCGAAGAGACGCCGCTGGCGGTGCTGCGCGCCGCTGAACTGTTGAACGAAGTGTTGCCTCCCGGTGTTCTCAGCGTTTTGTCGGGCGACGGCGTCGGTTGCGGAGCGCCGCTGGTCGCCCATCCACAGGTCGCGAAAGTCACCTTCACCGGATCGGTCGAGACCGGAAAGCTGATTTACCAGTCGGTCGCCGCCAAGCTCGTACCGGTCACCCTCGAACTCGGGGGCAAGAGCCCGATGCTGGTGTTGGCCGACGCCGACGTGGACCAGGCCGCCTCCGGCGCGTTGGTCGGTATGCGCTTCACCCGCCAAGGGCAAAGCTGCACCGCATCATCGCGCATCCTGATCCACCGGTCGCTGCACGACGATTTCGTGGCGAAACTTCAGGCAGAGGTCGCGCAGCTCGTGATCGGCGACCCCTTCGACGAAGCCACCGACATCGGCACGATCATCTCGGAGGCCCAGCTGAATAAAGTACGCGGCTACATCGAGCAAGGCCGACAAACACCCGGCGCGACCGCCCACGAAGGCGGCCCGGTCCCACAACACGACCCCTTCGCGCAGGGGTTCTTTATCAGCCCGGTCATCTTCACCGGTATCGACAACACCAATCCTGTTGCGCGAGAAGAAATTTTCGGTCCGGTGGCCTGCGTGATCCCATTCGACACCGTCGAGGAAGCCATCGCCATCGCCAACGACAGCGATTTTGGCTTAGCCGCGACCATATGGACCCGCGACATCAACAGCGCGCTTTTCGTCGTGGATGCGCTGCAAGCCGGATTCGTACAGGTTAACCAGGCGCAGGTTGCCGGGCTCAATATCTCCTACGGAGGCTACAAGCAGTCCGGACTGGGTCGTGAACTCACTCTGGAATCCATGCTCGAACACTTCACGATCAGCAAGAGCATCATCATCAACTTCCAGGGAGCGACCAAATGATCAGCACGAGTTGGCGGTGACGGCTCGTCGAAATACTCAGCCGGATAACAGTTTTACTGTCACCCCTTCAAAACACAACCCTAGTATCCGCCTCGCGGAGAAATGTGAACTGACCATGAACGCTCTCGTTAAGATCTCCGAGATCTGGGCGCGCCCCTTGCCGCGCTGGGCGGCCGTGAGTGCGGCCCACTGACCGCACGACACCACAATCGCACCGAAACTGCTGCATAAATAACAAGATTCAGCACGTACTGGATCACTAAGGACACACGACATGACAGTCACAAGAAAAGACGTCTTCGCAGAGATCGGCGTCGACTTACGTCCCGATTCGGAGTTGACGCGAGAGGAGATCATCTCACGCAACCTCAAGGTCGTCGACTTTCACTTTCACACCGAGAATCCCGAGGAGGTGGAAAAAGCCGTCGCCGTGTATGCCGATGACATCACCTGGGAGGCGCCGGCCCGCGGCGTGGTGATGAAAGACCCCAAGGAAGTGCTAGAAGCCTACCGAAATATCTTCAGTACGCTGGCCTACCGCAAGACTCTGGGGCTTCGCCGGTTCGGCACCGAGACTTCGGTGTTCGACGACCAACTGGCCCACGCTTACGTTGTGGGCGACCCATCGCTGATGCCCAACTTGCCCTTCACTAAGGGAACCGAGATCTGCGCTCGGCTGGTGCACTGCTTTGAGTTGCGTGACGGTCTGATCACACGTGAAGTCGCCTATGAGGTGTGGCGCGAACTCGGCAGCGCAGTCGCCAACGACGATATTCCCGAGAATCCGCAATGGGAGATCTTCGAAGAATTACAGCAAACGAACTGACCACCGCGGGCCACGTAGACGCTGGCATCCCCGTGCTCGGATCACCGCGATCGCCGCATGGGCCCCCCGACTCGCCGTCAGCTGCAATATCAGAATGCGTCATCGCGACGGTGCGGCTTTAGTGCATTGGACGGGATGCTACCGAACCTCCCAGCTTCGTAGTCTTGCAGCGCTTCGATCACTTCGGCCCGGGAGTTCATCACGAAGGGCCCGTGCTGGAAAACCGGCTCCTGAATCGGTTGTCCGCCAAGGATTAACACGTCAAGGGCGCTCGTGCGGTTGGAGTCCTGGATCTGATCCGCGGAAACGGTGATCCGGTCGCCAGATCCGAGTACTGCCAACTGTCCCGAACTGATCGCATGCCCCTCGGGCCCGACATGTCCACGTCCGGACAAGACGTATAGCAATGAATTGAAATGTTTCTGCCACGGAATATTGAGTTGAGCTCCGTTTTGAATCGTCGCGTGCGCCAACGTGATCGGGGTATACGTCATACCCGGGCCGCGGTGGCCGTCAATCTCTCCAGCGATGATACGGACCAGTGCTCCGCCGTCGTCGGAGGAGAGCAACCGAGAGTCGTTGCCTTCGATGGCCTGATACCGTGGCGCAGCGAACTTGTCTTTCTTCGGCAGGTTCACCCAGAGCTGGATGCCGTGGAATAGTCCGCCGCTCTCGACCAGTTCGGCCGGGGGGGTCTCGATATGCAGGATGCCCGATCCGGCCGTCATCCACTGGGTCGCGCCATCAGTGATCAGCCCGCCACCGCCGTGGGAATCCTGGTGGGCGAACTTTCCGTCGATGATGTAGGTGACGGTTTCGAAGCCGCGGTGGGGATGCCAATCGGTGCCCCGGGGCTCGCCCGGCTGGTACTCCACCTCACCCATCTGGTCCATGTGGATAAACGGGTCCAGGGCGGCGGCGCTCACCCCAGCGAACGCCCGGACCACCGGGAACCCCAAGCCTTCGTGACCCCGGGGGCCAGTGGTGATCGATCGGACCGGACGCTCACTGTCGGTGGTACCGGCCGAACCCACTCGTGCCAACGTCAACGGGTCCGCGGTGACAGCAGGCATGTCTAACTCCTTATTCAGACGCCATCGGAACTTCTCATATAACCGGACCGCGGTCCGGTTATTCCTTGCTGACGTAGGAGGCCTGGCGCATGGGGTGCCCGGAAGAGCTAGGCCCGTGCTGAAACACGGCCAACATCACAAGCTACTCCGCGGAATGGCGATTTAACAGATAAATACCGATAATAACTGCTAGTGTTTTCTTTTTGTTCGATGGGTTGGCAACGTGCAGGGGGTGACCCATAACGGCATGGCAGCAAACCCGAACGACTGGGATGTCGAGGCGTTGGGGCTGCTCGACGACCTACAAGGGCAAGCGCGCCAGGAGCGTGCCGAGCTGATCGGATGGTTGCTCGCACGCGGTTTTGATGCCGAGCAGATCCGCAGCGAATCCAGTCCGATGCTGCTGCCGGCGATTCGCATTACGGGCGATGATGGAACGGTCGTCTCATCGCGAGAAGTATCGCAATCCAATGGTGTGAGTCTCGAACTGCTACAACGACTGCACCGCGCCGTTGGCCTAGTTCGGGCGGACGATCCTGACGCACGTCTGCTATCGCGGGCCGATGCCGAATCCGTTCTAGAGGCCGCCCGGTTGGTCGATCTTGGGTTCGACGCGGATCAGGTCGTCTTGATCATGCGACTGCTGATGGACGGCCTCACGGGTGCGGCGGTGACGTTGCGTCAAGCCGCGCTGCGCGCATCGCTGCATCCCGGCGCCACCGAACTCGAATTGGCCCAAGCCATCGAGGTGCTGGCGCGAGATGGCGTACCGGTACTTGGCCCGATGGTTGACGCTTTACTACGGCTGGCCATGCGGCATTCGGTTGAAACCGAGGCGATCAACGTGTTTGAGCGCACCGCCGGCAGCCTGCCTGGAGCGCGCGCCGTCGCGGTGGCTTTCGCCGACCTGGTGGGTTTCACGCGGCTCGGCGAGCAAATGCCGCCAGAAGAACTGGGAATGGTCGCCTTTCGGCTGGCGGATCTGGCTCACGAGGTTGTCGCAAGTCCCGTCCAATTCGTCAAGACCATCGGCGACGCGGTCATGCTGGTGTGCGCGGACCCGCTCAAGCTCCTGCTGACCGTGCTGGACCTCGTTGACGCCGCGGCCACCGACGATTTCCCGCGGCTGCGGGTCGGACTAGCGTTCGGTCAGGCGGTGAACCGCGCCGGCGACTGGTATGGCAGCCCCGTCAATCTCGCCAGCCGAGTCACCGGCGTGGCACCAGCCAACACGGTGCGGGTGACCGAGTCCGCGCGCGAGGCGATCGGCGATCGCGCTGGCATCGAATGGACGGCCCCAGAAGCGCGGCAGCTCAAAGGGATAGGCGCCGAGGTGCTGCTATATGGCGCTCGCCGACGTCCCGCCGCTGCGGCCCCGTAAGTCAAATCAGGGTCAGACCTCGCGGTCGCCGTTGCGGAGCAGTTCGCGGCTGACGATCGAGGGTCGGCTTGTGTGGGCGTTATGCGACGCCGGGGTCGGAGGTCTGCGCCGGTGCGGCCTGCACGTCGTCGATTCGGTATTGCCGTGCGGCCGCTATCGGTACGGACGGGTCGATGTGACCGTCGCGTGCCAGCGCCTCGAGCACCGCGACGGCCTGGGATTCGGCGTCGGTGTTGAAGAAGCGGCGCGCGGCCGGCCGGGTGTCGGAAAAGCCGAACCCGTCGGTGCCCAGCGTGACGAAGCGGCCGGGGACCCAGGGCCGGATCTGTTCGGGGACGGCGCGCATCCAGTCCGATACGGCGATGAACGGTCCCGTCGATCCGGAAAGGGCCTTCGTGACGTAAGCCTCACCCGCCGGACGGTCCGGGTGCCGCAATTGTTCCTTCTGGATGGCTACGCCGTCCCGGTTGAGCTCGCTCCAACTCGTCACCGACCACACGTCGGCGGCGACATCCCATTCGGCGGCCAGCATCTCGGCGGCTCGCAGCGCCGAGGGCATCGCGACTCCCGAAGCCAGGATGTCGGCGGTGTTGGTGCGGCCTTCGGTGGCCGGCCGATACCGGTAGATGCCCCGCAGCAGGCCTTCGGGGTCGAAGTTCTCCGGCTCCGGTGGTTGCACGTACGGCTCGTTGTAGATGGTGAGGTAGAAGAAGACGTTCTCGGCGTTGTCGCCGTACATGCGGGCCAGCCCGCTTTCGATGATGTGGGCGATCTCGAAGGCGAAGGCGGGGTCGTAGGAGACCACCGCCGGATTGGTGGCCGCCAGCAGCGGCGAGTGGCCGTCGGCGTGCTGCAGGCCTTCGCCGGTCAGCGTGGTGCGCCCCGCGGTCGCCCCGAGCAGGAAGCCCCGCGACATCTGGTCGGCGGCGGCCCAGAGGCCGTCGCCGGTGCGCTGGAACCCGAACATCGAGTAGAAGATGTAAATCGGGATCATCGGCTCGTTGTGCGTCGAATAGGACGTGCCCGCCGCGGTGAACGACGCGACCGATCCGGCCTCGTTGATGCCCTCGTGCAGGATATGGCCGGTCGTACTTTCCTTGTAGGCCAGCATGAGTTCGGCGTCGACGGCGGTGTAGAGCTGCCCGTTGCGGTTGTAGATCTTCAGTGACGGGAACCACGAGTCCATCCCGAATGTGCGCGCCTCGTCGGGAATGATCGGCACGATGCGCGGCCCAACTTCTTTGTCGCGCAACAGTTCTTTGAAAGTTCGCACCGTTGCCATGGTGGTCGCCACTTCCTGGTGGCCCGAACCCTTCTTCAACGCCCCGTAGATGTCGCGGCCCGGCAAGGTCAGCGCCTTGGACTTGGTGCGCCGCTCGGGCAGGAAGCCGCCGAGCGCGCGGCGCCGATCGAGCAGATAGCGGATCTCGGGTGCCTCCGGACCCGGGTGGTAGTACGGGGGCAGGTAGGGGTCCTGCTCGAGTTGCTCGTCGCTGATCGGGATCCGGATCGCGTCGCGGAAGTCTCTGAGGTCTTGCAGCGCAAGCTTTTTCATCTGGTGGGTTGCGTTGCGGCCCTGGAAGTGAGCGCCCAGCGAATAGCCCTTGATGGTCTTGGCCAGGATCACCGTCGGCTGACCGTGGTGGTCGACGGCGGCGTGGTAGGCGGCGTAGACCTTGCGGTAATCGTGACCACCGCGCTTGAGGTTCCAGATTTCGGAATCGGTCATCTGCTCGACGAGTGCTTTGGTGCGCGGATCGCGACCGAAGAAATGGTCGCGCACATAGGCCCCGTCATTCGCCTTGTAGGTCTGGTAGTCCCCGTCGGGGGTGGTGTTCATCAGATTCACCAGC
Source organism: uncultured Actinomycetota bacterium (assembly GCA_963760095.1). Taxonomy (GTDB): domain Bacteria; phylum Actinomycetota; class Actinomycetes; order Mycobacteriales; family Mycobacteriaceae; genus Mycobacterium. The sequence continues at coordinate 163,657 of CAVXBT010000005.1, forward strand.
GCGCCGTCGCGGTCGGCGTGCAGCAACGTGTCCCACTCGCGCCCCCACACCACTTTGATGACATTCCAGCCCGCACCGCGGAAGAACGACTCCAGCTCCTGGATGATCTTGCCGTTACCGCGCACCGGGCCGTCGAGGCGCTGCAGGTTGCAGTTGACGACGAAGGTCAAGTTGTCCAACGCCTCCAGCGCGGCGACGTGGGTCAGACCGCGACTCTCCGGCTCGTCCATCTCGCCGTCGCCGAGGAACGCCCACACGTGCTGGTCGGAGGTGTCCTTGATGCCACGGTCGTGCAGGTAGTGGTTGAACCTGGCCTGATAAATCGCGTTCATCGGCCCAAGCCCCATCGACACCGTCGGGAACTCCCAGAAGTCGGGCATCAGCCGCGGGTGTGGGTAGGACGGTAGGCCGCCGCCGGGATGGCTGTGCTCCTGACGGAAGCCGTCGAGCTGGTCGGTGGTCAGCCGGCCCTCCAAGAACGCCCGCGCGTAGATGCCGGGGGAGGCGTGGCCCTGAATGAACACCTGGTCGCCACCACCGGGATGCGACTTCCCGCGGAAGAAGTGGTTGAAGCCGACTTCATACAGCGCCGCAGACGATGCGTAGGTCGAAATATGGCCGCCCACACCGACTCCCGGGCGCTGCGCCCGGTGCACCATGATGGCGGCGTTCCATCTGATCCACGCCCGGTAGCGACGCTCGACATCCTCGTCGCCGGGGAACCAGGGCTCCATCTCGGTCGGGATGGTGTTGACGTAATCGGTCGACGTCATCGCCGGGAGGGCCACCCGCTGTTCGCCGGCCCGTTCCAGCAACCGCAGCATCAGATAGCGCGCCCGCGACGGCCCCGAGCGCTCCAGCAGCTCATCGAAGGACTCCAACCACTCGGCGGTCTCCTCCGGGTCGATGTCCGGGAGATAGGACGCCACACCTTCGCGAATCACCCGGACACGGTCAGGTTCGCTTGCGCCGGTTGGATTCTTCGCCAGATCGTGGCGGACGAATTCGGTGGTCAACGCACTACTCCTTATTTGACGGCCGGTCTGCTTGTGGCATCACAACCGCGGTCAGAGGGCTCGGAGAATGTCCTCGACCTCCGCGTCGACGACGACGTCGTAGCCGAGCTTGATCAGCTGTGCGACTGTTGTCGGCGTCGCCGCCACGCGTGTTTCGCCGGGTCGCGCCTCCAGAACAACACCGATGATCATCACGCCGCCGGAAGATTCACCAACTCGGCAAGCCGAACCCGGTGCGGCCCCCCGGAGTTCAGTCCCGCCGTGCCTGCGATGGGCACGGGCGCCTCGATGTCAACGCGGTTCGCGATGGGATCGACCATGACGGCCTCCGGAGTGTTAACCGAGTCGATGTGGTCCACCACCACCCCGTTGGGGGGCTTCCCATCGGGGTAGCGGTGTGTCTCACACTCAAACACCGCATCGACGCTACGTCAACGGGTTAACGATATTTAATCGAAGTATCGGCAAGGTCGGGCAGCGGTTCTGAAACCGTCGGCACTCAGCCGCTTTGCGGGCAGAGCAGTCCAATTTGTGGGCCTGTGGAATCAAACAAACAACCCGTTCGCCCAGACCAGCCCGTCGGGGCAACCGGCCCTAGACGCGCACCGCGCGCTCGGGGTTCACGGGTTCTGCCCCGAACACCTCATTGCAGGGATAAATATTGTTATTTAGTTACTATGTCGAGATATCGTTATAGGCTTTAGCCGCCTTCTCGTACGCGGCGCAGTCCCTTCGCCGAGTGACTGGCCTGCGACTACAGGCTTATCGAGCCGGCGATTGTCCGCTTTTGTCGGGCGAGTGGAAGAGGCACGGTGTCTGCTGAGGAGGTTTGAATGACCGGCACCGTCACGGGCGTCGTGGGTTCTTCGGTACGCGGTTGGACGGCGGCGTGCGATCCCCCCGAATTCTTCAACGATTTTGGAGCCCTGTACCGGTGCGCACCAGGGGTGGGTGGACGCGGTCGAGATTGTCTGATCGAGTCAGCGTCATCGCCTCGATCAATGCCACGAGCTGCAAACGGCAGTTCGATTCTGAGCCTTGGGACAACAGACAGCTCGCGTAGTCGGTTATTGACTAAGAGGAGTCGACGGTGGGCCTGCATGGTTCGACCTCAATTACGTTGCGCGTGACCGATGCTGAGGCCGTAAGTCGCTTCTACGAAGTGTTCGGTCGGCAGCCAACGACGACGTGAGGGGACACCTATTGTGAGCAGCAAGCGAAATCGACAGGTGTGGCTGCGTTCGCGTCCCACGGGCATTCCGCGAGCAAGCGATTTCGGATTGCGAGAAGTCGCGTTGCCAACGGTCCCCGACGACGCGTTCCTAGTCCAAAACCAGTTTCTGTCGGCTGATCCAGCGATGCGAGGCTGGATCAATGACAGCTACAACTACTCCTCACGCATCGAGATCGGCGACACGATGCGCGCCTTCGCCGCCGGGGTGATTATCGAGTCGCGCAATGGTGCCTACGCGGTCGGCGATCAGGTCATGGGCCTGTTTGGGTGGCAGGAATACGTCGCGGCGACTCCGGCACAGGTATGGCGCAAGGTTGGAGAGCAGGACCTGCCTCTCTCGCTATCGCTCGGTGTGCTGGGACTGAACGGGCTCACCGCGTACTTTGGCTTGCTCGATGTGCTGCAGCCTGTAGCGGGGGAAACCGTCGTTGTGTCGACCGCCGCCGGCTCGGTTGGATCGGCGGTCGGCCAAATCGCCAAGGTCAAAGGTTGTCGCGCAGTCGGAGTGGCCGGCGGACCGGACAAGATTCGCCAGTGCGTTGAGGAGTTCGGCTACGACGCCGCCATCGACTACAAGCACACCGACGATTTGGACGCCGCCCTGGTCGCACACTGTCCCAATGGCATCGACGCGTTCTTCGACAACACCTCGGGAGCTATCCACGACGCCGTGTTAGGGCGCATCAATGTGCATGCGCGCATCGCGATTTGTGGGACGGCGTCGTATGCGACTTGGGAGCCCTGGCACCAGGGACCAAGGCCCGAGCGGCACCTGCTGGTTAAGCGCGCCACCATGCGGGGTTTTTTGACCACTGACTATGTACCTCGATTCGACGAGGCGGTTGAAGACCTTGCCGGCTGGATACGACAGGGACGCCTCACATACCGCGAGGACATCCATGACGGCATCGAGAAGGCGCCCGGATCCATCGAAGAGCTGTACTCAGGTCACAACGCGGGCAAGTTGATCATCCGCGTCTGAAAGACAATGCGACCACGTATGCAACGGAATCGGCCAACTCCGAGGTCAGCGCGTGCAGTCGGCTGCCACGCCCTTGACCAAAAACGAGGAACGCGGCCGCGAGCAGTTGTGCGGCGCGTATGGCCATTCGGCGGACGCCCCCGATGTACTACGCGATTGATCTGTTTGGTGTCCTCGTAGACCTGGGTGATCGTGGCACTGCGTGCTGGCCCCGCGGGCCGCAGAACTGAATTCGGCTGAAGTTTCAGCAGCGAACTACTCCCGCGGCAGATGACCGGCGCCGGACGGTAGGCGATCCCGTTTAGCGTGGACGTCAGCTGTCGGGCTGTTCAGTATCCGATTCTTGGCGCCGCAACGGTGCTAGAGGCCTCGGCTGCAAGAGCTTCGGGATAAGTGACCGCCGACTCAAAGGAGGCCGTGATGGTTGGCGACCGATTGTTGCCGGATTGGGTTGGCGGCTACAGCGCTCCGTTTTGGCGTCGAACTCGATGCGTGTCGCGCTCCTCGACGCCTAACGATTCACCGAATGCCGTGTTAAGGCTGGCGACGTCGTCGTCCTGCAACGAAACTGACCCAGCGGCAAGGTTTTCGGCGAGGTGCCGGGGTGTGCTGGTCCCAGGGATCAGCAGCACGTTATCGGCGATGGCCAACAGCCAAGCGAGAGCGATCTGCGCCGGTGTGGCGTCGTGGCGTGCGGCGATTCCAATGACGACCGGATCAGTGCGGATCGCATCGCGTGCCGTTTTGGGCCACCCGAGCGGAGAAAACGGTACGAACGCGATGCCACGGGCGGTGCATTCCTTGAGCACCGAATCCGGATACCGATGCGCCAGATGGTAAATGTTTTGGACGCAGACAATCTGGGTGACCTCGAGTGCCGTCAGGAGGTGCCGGTGGGTCACGTTGCTGATCCCGATTCCGGTGATCAAGCCTTCGTCGCGCGCCGTCACCAAGGCGCCGAGTTGGTCGACGAACCGTTGATCAGCTGCCGCCTTGTCCGGCACGCGCAGATTTACAGCGGTCAGGTGCTCGACGCCAAGCGTGGCGAGGTTATCTTCGATATCCGCGCGGAGCTGATCGGGGTCGTCGTGCGGCAGTACCGCACCGAATTCGTCTCGGCGCACGCCAACCTTACTGACCAACGCCAATCCATCTGGGTAAGGAGACAGTGCTTCCCGGATCAATTCATTCACTACAGCGGGCCCGTAATACTGCGCGGTGTCGATGTGATCGACACCGGCATCGACGGCTGTGCGCAACACTGCGATCGCCTCGTCGCGATCCCGGGGAGGACCGAAGACACCCGCGCCGGCCAGCTGCATCGCGCCATACCCGACGCGCCAGACCACTTTGTCGGCCAGGCGGTAGCGGCCACTCGTCGATGAGTTCATCTTGATCTTCTCCTGCAGGTGCCGACGATGTCGTAGCGCACACCTGGCCGTCCCGCGGCCTGTCTAAGTCCTCGGCTCGCGTTCCCGGTGTTTTGGCCAGGGCGTGTGCCGCGGGCGGTGATCGCAATCTTTTGCTCGGTCATAACACCCTCCGCGGTGCCCGGCCCGGTCCTTGCTTGGTCCGGGCGAGCTGGGTGTGCTCCTCTTTGCTGGCTGTCATGTCGTGTGTCCTGCGTGATGCGGGACGTGCTGAATGTTGTTATTCCTGGCGCAGTTTCGGTTCGGTGCGGTCAGTGGGCCGCACTTAGGGCCGCCCCGAGTGGCACGGGACGCGCCCAGATCTCGGAGATCCGACGCCGAATGACGGTGCTCACGGTGACGATCACCGGCACGTGCAGCGGGAACGTGGTGAGAAGAAGCATGCCTACGATAGTCAGGTAGGTCATAACGACAGAGTTCATGGTTAGCTCACATTTCTCCGCGAAGCGGAATAGTTGGGATGTGTTGTTGTGGTGACTTTAAAACGGTTGTCCGGCTGGACATCTCATTGACCAGGCCCGGCTGGCGCTGGTCATTTGTCGCTCATTCGAAGTTGATGATGATGCTCTTGCCGATCGTGAAGTGTTCGAGCATCGATTCCAGCGTGAGCAGGTCGCTGGACCGAAAATGTCTTCCCGTGCAACAGGATTCGTGTTGTTGATACCGGTGAAGATAATGGGGCGGATGAAGAACGCGTCCGCGAGGCGATCGTCTTGTGGGAGCTGGCCGCATTCGTAGGCGATCGCGCCGGGTGTTCGCCGGCCTCGTTCGATCTCCAGTACGCAAACGCCGTGCAGGAAGGCTGGCCGTGGTTCCGCGGTGCGGTCGCTGGAACCTTCCTGGGGCCGGGAAGCCATGTGCTCACCTTCTTCTCTGGTGGTCCGTATTATGGACCAAATGGACCGCATGAAGGAACGGTACCGCGGCAGGGGTTCAGCTGTCAATACTCGGGTTTGTTCGTTGCAACACATCTGGCATGACACACTTCTAGCAGGCAATATACGTCGATCGGTAAGCCGTCCGGACCGCTCGACGGTCCGCGGCATGCGACGCGAGGTCAGCACGTCCTGCGACTTCGGACCGCCCAACCGGTCCGTAATACGGACCGAATGATTCTGTATGCGGATAAAGAGGAGTGCTTTACGCGCAGCGTGCGGACGACCTTCAGATCCTGGACGCGGTCGCAGACAGACATTGATCAGAGTTTGGGCCGGTTTCATGGGCTCGCGTGCGGCCGAATTCGCTCGGCTACAACGGCGCTGAACCCGAACTCGTCAGCGCCACCGCCCGCCGCGGGGGTTAGTCGTTTGGTGTATCGGCTTGGCCGCTAGTGGGCAGGTTGGCCTCAACTTGGGCTGCTGCCTGGATGACTTTGTGCCCGTAGGCGTGGCGGTGTTCTCGCATCCTGACCGCGGGTCCGGAGATGCTTAGGGCGCCGAGGTAGGGATAGTCGCTACAGGTCGTCGCGGCCGTTGGCATGGCGAGGGTTTGGTGATCCTGCGTGCGGAAAATGTGACAGGCGCACTTAGTGGCCGGCCCGCGTGCGCTGTGCCGAGCTTCGCGCTAAAGCGAATACCTCAAAGCGGCGCGCTGGCGCTTTGTCAGAGTCCCTGCGCAGCGGGGACGCTGTCACGCTGGCCGAGCGCGGACATGTCGTGCTCGGCAGCGTAGGCAACCAGCCTCAACGGCGCGCGCTCAATGTGAGTGCGCAGCAAGGACTGTGCGCTGTGGGTTTCGCGGGCCAGAGCCAGTTCCTTGAGTAAACGGTGCTCACTTGCAATGTCGCGATCGTTGTCGTCATTCAGTGCCACATACCAGCGCCGATAAAGCTCGGCACAGTCGCGCAACTCGGCAGCGACCGTGTCGAGGTGCGGGTTGGCGCAGCCGGACAACAGTGCTCGATGAAAAGCCCGATGGCGTTGCGACCACTCTTCGTTGAATCGGCCGTCATCGGACACCATCGGCGTCTTTTCCAGGAGGTGGTGGCCTGCGACCACACTGGTCTCCCAATGGATGTCTCCGCGTTCAATCGCAAGCTGCAAGGCCACCAATTCGATCTGAACGCGCGCTTCGGTCAATGCCTCGATGTCTTGGACCGACAAATCGCGGACACGGAATCCGCGTTGAGGGCTGGCGACCACGAGGCCCTGCTCGGCCAGGCGGATCAACGCCTCCCGGGTTACCGACTGGCTCACCTCGAACCGCGCAGACAGCCCGACAAGCCCGAGCCGCTCCCCGGGTGTCATGCGCCCACTGAGCAGATCCTTGTGCAGCACCTGATAGACGTCGTCGGTGCGGGTGCTCGCACCAGCATCGATGCCAGCCACGGATGTAGTTTACGCCATATCGGTTTCCGGCCCGGCGCCGACACTTTCTCACGAATATCGCTATAGCGCCATCCTCACTCTCTTCGGTCCGTATCTCGTGCGCGGCAGCCGCGTCACGGGACAACCGGCGAACACATTGACCTCCTTGCGAACTCGTCGCGTGTTTCCTGCGGGTCAGCCGGCGGGCCGCCGCGTTCGCCGGTCAAGTGAATAGTGATCGGCGTGCGGACTCGTTCTGCGATCTGTTGGGCGTTCACGCGCCCGCAGTGTCCGCTGGCCTGGTCACCAACGTAAATGCCAGGATTCGAACGTGGGCTTCCCCACTGTCGTCAGCGGAGCTGACTGACCTGACTCGGTGCGAGATCTGACGGCTTCCTCCGAGTCCGCCTTGCCGACGCAGCGTCCCAGCAGCAACTTGTGATCGCATGGCGTGCCCGACCGACTGGCTGGATATTAACGGTAGACCTGATGTGTATCGATGACTGACCGGTTTCACGTGTTAAGACGGACGATTCAATACAGGCATTAATATTGTTATTTGGTTGACTTATCGAGATATTGGATTTAGGGTTTAACCAATCGCTCGTGCCCCGGCAGCGCCTTCGCCCAGCGGCTGGCCAGCGACTGCTGGCCAGTTGGGTCGGCGGTTGTCGCTTTCCGTCGGGGTCAGTGGGATGGGTCAGGCGGAGGAGGTTTGAGTGACCGGCACCGTCACGGGCGTCACGGCACACAAGTGGTACGCGGGCGATCGGTGGCGCGTGATGTCCCCAAATCATTCGACGATTTCGAGCCCGCACCGGTGCGCAACTGGGAGTAAGCGAACAGCCGGCCCATATTGTCTGGCCGATGTCAGCACTTCCGATTCCGAACGTTGGGACATGAAACCTAGCTCGCGGAGTTGGTGATCGGGCGAGAGGAGTCGACGGTGAGCCTGCATGGTTTGAGCTCAATCACGTTGGGTGTGCCGGATGTTGAGGCGGCTTGCGGATATTACGAGGAGTTCGGGTTGACGCCGTCGGGGTGCTCACCGGACGGGCGGCAGCGCCGCTTGGCCAGCCTCGAAGGCGGTGATCAGCTCACCATTACGCAAGCGCGGAGGCGGCGTCTGCTTGAGATCGGTATCGGCGCCGATGACCCCGACGACCTCGACCGAATCGCAAGCAACCTTCTTAAACTCGGCGCCGAGTTCAACCGCGGTACCGATGGGTTGACGGTATACGATCCGCACTCGGCGTTGCGGGTGTCGGTCACCATCACGCCACGAATCGTTCAGTCGCCCGCCGAGCAAGAACCGACGAATGGACCGGGCCGCCCTGACCGTGCCAACGGCCGAGCCCCCGCGATCGAGCGCACCAACAAGGTACGTCCGCGTCGGCTGGGTCACGTGGTGGTGGGCTCGCTGGACCAGGAAGCCTCTCAGCACTTCTTTAACCACGGACTGGGTTTCAAGGTCACAGACCATGTCCCCGGCCTGGCGTCATTCCTGCGCTGCTCCACCGATCACCACAATCTGCTGCTGCAGCAGGCGCCGGTGAACTTCCTGCACCACACCGCCTGGGAGGTCGACGACGTCGACGAGGTCGGCCGCGGCGCATCGGCCATGCTCGAAGAGCATCCCGAGCGGCATGTGTGGGGCCTGGGCCGCCACCATATCGGGTCGAACTTCTTCTGGTACCTCAAGGATCCGGCCGGCAACTTCTCCGAGTACTACTCCGACATCGACTGCGTCCTCGACGACCAGTTGTGGAACCCTTCGGTCATTGAAGGATCTCGGGGGCTATACAACTGGGGGCCGCCGCCACCTCCATCGTTTCTCAAACCCGAAGACCTCGCCGAACTGATGACCGGTGCGCACGCACCGCACTGACTACTGACAACACAAAGGAGTTCTCATGCGTATCGCATCGCGCCTTGGTCGCTCGGTCATCGCCGAGGGCAACCTCTGCGTGGATATCGAAAACGCCTCCGATGGGGCCTTTGGCCACCGGATCGATGACCTCTACGCAGATTGGCAGGGATTCCTCGAGTGGGCCCGTGACAGTGCCCCGTCGCCAGATCAACCATTCGAGGTCAGTGAGCTCGATGCTCCCGTCCAGCATCCCCGTCAGGTCTTTGCCATCGGGCTAAATTATCTCGACCATGCCGCCGAGTCGGGCGTCAACGTTCCTGAGTCGCCGGCGGTGTTCACCAAGTTCCCCACCTGTCTGGTCGGCCCGACCGCGACCATCGAGTTGCCCAGCAGCAGCGTTGACTGGGAAGTCGAACTTGCGGTGGTGATCGGCCGGATGGCTGACCGGGTCAGCGAAGACGACGCCTGGAACCATGTTGCCGGAGTGACTGTCGGACAGGACATCTCGGAACGGGTCTTGCAGATGGTCGGGCCGGTGCCACAGTTCTCGTTGGCCAAGTCTTATCGGACTTTCGGTCCGATCGGGCCTTGGTTGGTCACTCCCGATGCTCTGGAGCACCGTGACGATCTCGAGCTGCAGTGTTCGGTGGGGGGCCGGGTGCTACAAAAGGGACGCACCTGTCAAATGGTCTTCTCGGTATCGGAACTCATCGCGGCGATCTCTCACGTGTGTCCGATGCTGCCGGGTGATCTGGTGTTCACTGGCACTCCACCCGGGGTGGGCATGGCGCGCAAACCCCAGGAGTACCTAAAACCGGGCACCACCCTCGTCAGTGAGATCCAGGGCATCGGCAAGCTCGTCAATCCCGTCGTCGCCGGCGACGGCTACCCGCAGTCAGCCGGATAGCTTCCGCGATGGCGGCCCAACTCGACGTCACTTGGGTACCCAGCGCAACCGACATCGCACTCGCAGGTGTGAGCGCCTTCGCCCGGCCCGCGACACGCAAATCCGGCTACGGGGCTGGCACCTACCTGGGCCCGTGGCGCTGGCCGGTCGCCGCATTCGATGATTTCTCGGATGCGGTGTGGACTTTTTTCGGCCTAACCACATCCCCGGGAGCCGCATCGTGACCGGCTTGAGCCGCAACCTCGTTGCATCGAAAAACCGTCACCCCGACCGTGTCGCGTTGCACTGCGGCGATCGGCGCTTCACCTTCGCCGAGTTCGACGCTGCGGCCGCCCGGGTTGCGACGCTGCTGGATAGGGCGGGAATCGGGCACGGGGATCGGGTGGGTGTGATGTTGCCCAACACTCCGGCGTTCGCGATCGCGTTCTACGGAATCATGTACCGCGGCGCCGTCGCGGTTCTGATGAACCCGATGCTGAAGGCCCGCGAGGTGGCCTATTACCTATCCAACAGCGAAGCAAAGGCGCTGTTTGCGACTCCTTCCAGCGCCGAGGAGGCCGCGTCGGGCGCCGACGAGACGGGCGCGCACTGCTGGATCGTCGATGACGCCGAGCTGGCGAAACTGAGCGCTGACCTGCCCGAGCAAGACTCCCCGGTCGAACGCGACGACGACGACACCGCCGTCATCCTCTACACCTCCGGCACCACCGGCAAGCCCAAGGGTGCGATGCTCACCCACGCTGGTCTGGGGCGCAACGCTGAGGTTTGTATTCGCACACTGGTGGAGATCGGGCCGGACGACGTGGTGATGGGCTGCCTCCCGCTGTTCCATGTCTTCGGCTTGACCTTCGGGCTCAACTCCGCGGTGTTGGCCGGTGCGATGTTGACGCTGATCCCCAGGTTCGATCCGCGCACCGCCCTTGAGGTGATCGAGCGGGACGGCGTCACGGTGTTCGCCGGGGTGCCGACGATGTATTCAGCGTTGCTCAGCGTGGCCTCGGAGGCCGCGCCAGAGGCGACCCGCAGTTTGCGGATTTGCGTCTCCGGGGGTGCGGCCCTGCCGGTTCAGGTGCTCTCCGATTTCGAAAACGCTTTTGGCTGCGTGATTTTGGAGGGCTATGGGCTATCGGAGAGCTCGCCGGCGGCGTCATTCAACCATCCCCATCGGCCGCGCAAGGTCGGATCGATCGGCACCCCAATCCAAGGGGTGCAGATGCGGTTGGTGGATCAGAACGGAGCCGAGGTTGCCCAGGGGCAGCCGGGTGAGGTCCAGATCCGCGGCCACAACGTCATGAAGGGCTACTGGAACCTGCCTGAGGCCACCAAAGCCACGATCACCCCTGACGGGTGGTTGAACACCGGAGATGTGGGACGTGTTGATGAGGACGGCTACTTCTACATCGTGGACCGCACCAAGGATCTGATCATCCGCGGCGGCTACAACGTCTATCCGCGCGAGATCGAAGAGGTCCTCTACGAGCATCCCGCGGTGGCCGAAGCCGCCGTCATCGGCATTCCGCACGACTCGCTGGGTGAGGAGGTGGGCGCCGCGGTCACCCTCAAGAAAGGGGAAACCCTCCACCCCGACGAGTTGCGCGACTACGTCAAGGCGCGTGTAGCCGCCTACAAGTATCCACGCCGGGTCTGGCTGGTCGACGAGCTTCCCAAGGGAGCCACCGGCAAGGTCCAAAAACGGAACATCACCGTTCCGACAACTGAAAGGGCACCGTAGCCATGGCGACTCCCGCGACCAAACCCGACGAGCTGGCCGTACCGCTTGACCTGCTGCTGATCAACGCCACCCGCCCGTTCGCGCGCCGGATGATGCCCGATGCGACCTGGGCCCGGCTCGGTGCCAGCCTGGCCAAACAACCCGGCGCGGTGGCCGGCCGCGCCAGCGCGCTGGTGCGCGAGCTGGGCAGCGTTGTCGCGGGTCGATCGCACCGCGCGCCGGCCAAGGCCGACAAGCGCTTCACCGACCCTGCGTGGCAACACAATCCGCTGTTGCACCGGATGATGCAGGGCTACTTAGCGATCGCCGAAACCGCCGACGAGCTACTCACCGACGCCGATCTCGACTGGCGTGATCGCGACAAGATGCAGTTCGTCATGGACAATCTTGTGGAGGGCCTGGCGCCCAGCAACATCCCGCTGATCAGCCCGCTGGGGTGGAAGGCGATGATCGACACCGGCGGCCAGAGCGCTGTCCGCGGGGCGAGAGCCTTCGTCCGTGACATGCTCTCCAAGCCCCGGGTGCCGGCGATGGTCCAACCCGACGCGTTCGCGGTGGGCGAGACCGTGGCCGCCACCAAAGGATCTGTGGTGGCCCAAACCTCGGTGTTCGAATTGATTCAGTACGCGCCCCAGACTGCGAAGGTACGCACGGTTCCGCTGCTGATCGTGCCACCGGTGATCAACAAATACTACGTCGTAGATCTTGCGCCCCAGCGCAGCATGGTCGAGTACTTCGTGGCGCAGGGTCAGCAAGTGTTCATCATCTCCTGGCGCAATCCCCAAGCCCGTCACCGTGACTGGGACTTCGACACCTACGGTGGGGCCATCGTGGAGGTGCTGGGTGCGGTGCAGCAGATTGCCGGCGTCGACAGCGTCCACCTACTGGGCGCCTGCTCGGGCGGGACGCTGGCGGCGATGACCGCAGCGCATCTGACCGAGATCGGTGAGGACGATCGAATTGCCAGCCTCGCCTTGATGGTCACCGTGCTGGATCAGAGCCGGGCCGGGTTCGCGCTGGCGATGATGAGCGACCGAGCGGCCCAGGCAGCGATCCGCACTTCGGCCAAGAAGGGCTACCTCGACGGAAGTGCCCTGGCGGAGATGTTCGCGTGGCTGCGGCCCACCGATCTGGTATGGCGCTATTGGGTAAACAACTACGTGGAGGGCCGTTCGCCGGCCCCGTTCGACGTGTTGTTCTGGAACGCCGACAGCACCCGGATGGCCGCAGGGCTGCACCGCGATTTCGTCCTGATGGGGCTCAACAATTCGCTGGCCACCCCCGGCGCAGTGAGCATGTTGGGCAGCCCGGTCGACCTGTCAAGGGTGACCGTGGACGCCTACGTCATCGGCGGCATCTCAGATCACATCTGTCCGTGGCAGGCGACTTATCGCAGCGCGCGGCTGCTGGGCAGCAAAGACAACCGCTACGTGTTGTCCACCAGCGGCCACGTCCAGGCGATAGTCAACCCGCCGAGCAACCCGAAGGCGTCGTACCGGGCCGGTCCCGCGGACCCCGAAGACCCGGCGCAGTGGCTGGAATCCGCGCAGCAGTTCCCCGCCTCCTGGTGGCAGGATTACGTCGGCTGGCTCGCCGAGCGTAGCGGCCCAGAGGTCGGCGCTCCGAAAGCCCTTGGCGCGGAGGGCTTCCCACCCCTCGGCCCGGCGCCCGGCGGTTACGTGATGCAAAAATAGGTCTTGCGACCATCCCCAGCCCGAAGGCAGCAATGACCCCGCTAAGCCGCATCGCTGAGCAGCAGTACGTCGCCACCCGTACGCAGAACATCCGGGCGAACGTTCGGCACAGATCCGGCGCGCTGTGGGACTCGCGGGGTCAGTCTGGGCTGGTTTTCTCGCGCTGTCCGTGGTTCGGCAGAGGGCTAATCGCGGCGGGCATGGAATCCGGTCCTCCCAATGATGACCGGGCACATCATGAAGGCGTTGCTGCCAACACTCGCGGCTGCAGCTACCTTCGGGCGGGCACATCGACCTCGTGCACAACGCGTCGGAACTCACGTCCGTCGTCGGCACGTTCCTGCGCGAACCTGGGGAACGTCCTTGAGCGACAGCAACGTCGACATCTCCCGACTTTGTCTCGCCGAGCTCGGCGAGTTGCTGTCCGGATTGGCCGGAATCAACGGAGACGAAAGAGGTCGAGGAACTGTGCCGTACAAATACATTTTCGAGGACATCCGGCACCGCCCGGTCGCGGTGATCGGAGCGGGAACGCTGGGTCGGCGCATCGCGCTGATGTTCGCTTCCCGCGGCGGGACCGCGCGGATCTACGCTCGCCGCACCGAACAGCTCGCCTCCGCGACACAGTACGTGATCGAGGCCTTACCGAAAGTGGTGGAGGAACGGGGGTTCGGCGAGCTGGGCGTCGTGACCGCCACGACGTCCCTCGCCGAGGCGTTGGACGGCGTCTGGCTTGCCATTGAGTCGGTCTCGGAAAAGCTCGAAGTCAAGATTCCGCTGTGGGGTGAGATCGACCGGGCGGCACCGGCGGACACCATCTTCGCGACCAACTCGTCGTCGTACCCGTCGCGTCTGATGGCCGGAAATGTCAGGGACAAAGCGCGTTTGTGTAACACCCACTTTTACATGCCACCAGAAATCAATGCGCTCGACCTGATGTCCGACGGTGAGACTGACCGTGGTCTGCTCGACACCCTGCTGGCCGTCCTGCCTGAGTTCGGCGTCTACCCCTTCGAGGCACGTAGGGAGTGCACCGGCTTCATTTTCAACCGCATCTGGGCCGCTATCAAGCGCGAGTCGCTGGCAGTGGTCGCCGAGGGTGTGGCCCGCCCGGAGGACGTTGACGGGATGTACAAGCTCAATTTGGGTGCGCCCGCCGGGCCGTTCCAGTTGATGGACCTGGTCGGCCTAGACGTTGTGCTCGACATCGAGAACCACTACGCCGAAGAGCTCCCGCATTTACCGAAGCACGTGCGGGATTTATTGCAGGGCTATGTCGATGCGGGCAAGCTCGGCGTCAAGACGGGCGAGGGCTTCTACACGTATCCGAACGCGTGAACCACGCAAGGCCAACCCAAACCGATCGCAATCATTGCGCACGGAAACTGACGCCTGCCGGCCTGGTTCCTGCGTCACCTCACTCAAGGATTAACGGGTTCCGGTTGCCGATGTTGCTACGTTGCACACGGATTCACGTTCTCAAAGCCCTAGATCGGCCTCGAACGCTGCTTCCTCGAGTCGGTGCTTGACCGTGGTGAGGAAACGTCCGGCATCGGCGCCGTCGATCAGCCGATGGTCGTAGGTCAGCGGGAAGTATGAGATCGAGCGGACCCCGATCGACTCATTGCCGGTTTCGTCGATGACGACCCGCGGCCTTTTGACGATGGCCCCGGTGCCCAACATCGCGGCCTGCGGAGGAACCAGGATCGGGGTGTCGAATAATGCTCCCTGGCTGCCGATGTTGGTGATGGTGAAGGTGCCCCCGGACAACTCGTCGGGTTTCAACTTGCCCGACCGCGCGCGGCCTGCGATTTCGACGATGGCCCGCGCCAGCCCGGCCAGCGACAGGTCGCCAGCATTGTGGACGACGGGGGAGAGCAGGCCCTGGTTGGTGTCGACGGCGAACCCGAGGTGCTCGGCGTCGTAGTAGGTGATCTCTTTGCTGTCCTCGTTGTAGCTGGCGTTGACATTCGGATGGAACTTGAGCGCGTCGATCACAGCCCGTGCAATGAACGGCAAGTACGTCAGGTTCACGCCCTCGCGCTCGGCGAACGCCGCCTTGGCCTTGGCCCGCAACCCGACGATCTTCGTCATGTCGACCTCGTGGGTCTGGGTGAGCTGCGCGGTGGCCTGCAGCGATTCGCGCGTCTTCTTGGCGGTGATCTGTCGGATCCGGCTGGCCTTCTGCGTGGTGCCGCGCAGATGCGCCAACGCGGGTACCGGCGTGGGCGCGGCCTTTGCGAGCGGGGCAGCGGCGGGAGCCTCCGCGGCCGGCGCGGGTGCCGGTGCCTTCTTGGCCTGTTCTTTCTGCTCGGCCGTGGCCAGCACGTCCTGCTTGCGGATGCGACCGCCCACGCCGGTGCCCGTCACCTCGGCGAGCTCGATGCCGTTCTCGGCGGCCAATTTTCGCACCAAGGGGGTCACGTACGGCGAACCCTGGTCTTCGGACGCGGCGGCGGGCTCGGCTGTCGTCGCCGGAGCCGACTCGGCTCTGGGTGCGGGTGCGGCGGCGGGTCGTGTCGGTTCCGGCTTCGGCTCGGGCTGCGGGACGGGTCGAGCCACGGGCTCGGGTTGTGGAGCGGGGGTGGGCGCAGCGCCGGCCTCACCGGCGACGCCGATCTGCGCCAACTCACCGCCGACCGCGACGGTGGCGTCCTCTTCTGCGGTGATGCTGATCAGCACACCGGCCACCGGTGACGGAATCTCGGTGTCCACCTTGTCGGTGGACACCTCCACCAGCGGCTCGTCGACTTGAACCCGATCTCCGAGCCTCTTCAGCCAGCGGGTTACCGTACCCTCGGTCACCGACTCGCCCAGCTCTGGCATCAGCACCGGCGTCGCTGCTCCGCCCGAACTGGCGCCGGAATGCGCCTGGGCGGGAGCAGGTTCGGGCTCGAGTTGGGCTTTGGGCGCCGGTTCCGGATCAGCCTGGGCTGCCAGTTCGGGTGCTGGTTGGGCCGGCGCGGCCGCCGGCGTTTCGGTGCCGCCTTCGGAAGCGTCGCCGATGATCGCCAGGTCACCGCCAACCTCGATGGTCTCGTCCTCCTGGGCCAAGATCTTGGTCAGCACGCCCGCGGCCGGCGACGGGATCTCGGTGTCGATCTTGTCGGTCGACACCTCGACGAGCGGCTCGTCGATTGCGACCGTGTCGCCTTCTTGCTTGAGCCAGCGGGTGACTGTCCCCTCGGTGACGCTCTCGCCGAGTGCCGGCATCTGGACGGAGAAGACCATCTCTGTTGACTCCTCTATCGTTCGTCGCCGGCGCTGGCCGACGTCTGGGTTACCGCAGGGCTCAGAAGTTGATCATGTGGCCGATGAGGCCGTGGAAGCACTCCTGCAGCGCTTCTGACATCGTCGGATGGGTGTGTACGTTGCGGGCGAGTTCGGTTGCGGTCAGATCCCATTTCTGCGCCAACGTGAGTTCGGGCAATAGCTCCGACACGGCGTGGCCGATCATGTGCCCGCCCAGCAGCTCGCCGTACTTAGCGTCGGCGACGAGCTTGACGAAGCCGCTCGGGTCGCCCACGCCATGGGCTTTGGCGTTGGCGGTGAATGGGAACTTGGCCACCTTGACCTCGTAGCCTTCGTCGCGGGCCTGCTGCTCGGTGAGCCCGAAGCTGGCGACATTCGGCTGGCAGAACGTCGCGCGCGGCAGCATGCGGTAATCGCCGAGAGCTAAAGTCTCGGCGCCGGCGATGGTTTCGGCCGCGACCACACCCTGGGCCTCGGCGACGTGGGCCAACTGCAGCTTGCCGGTCACGTCACCGATGGCGTAAATGTGAGCGACGTTGGTCTGCATGTAGTCGGTAATGCCGATGGCCTTGCGGTCGGTCAGCGCGACCCCGGCCTTGTCCAATCCGTAGCCATCGACGTTGGGCGCAAAACCGATGGCCTGCAACACCCTTTCGGCCTTGAGCTCTTCAAACTTGCCGTCCTTGCTGACCGCGACGGTGACCACAGAGCCGTCGTCGGCGATGGACTCGACCTTGGTGCCGGTGAGGATCTTGACGCCCAGCTTCTTGAACTGCTTCTCGATCTCCGTGGAGACCTCGGCGTCTTCGTTGGGCAGCGCACGCGGCAAGAACTCCACGATGGTCACGTCGACGCCGTAGTTCTTCAAGACATAGCCGAACTCCATGCCGATGGCCCCAGCGCCGGCGATGACGATCGACTCAGGCAGCTCGCGGGACAGGATCAATTCCTCATAGGTGACCACGTTCTGCGACAGCGACGTGCCGGGAACCAACCGGGTGCTGCTGCCGGTGGCGATGATGGCGTTGTCGAACGTGACGGTTTCGGTGCCGCCCTCGTTGAGTTCGACCGCCAGCGAGTGGGGGTCGGTGAATCCACCGTAACCGTGGATCTCGGTGATCTTGTTCTTCTTCATCAAGAAATGCACGCCGGCCACCCGGCCGTCGGCCACCTTGCGGCTGCGGTCAAAGGCGACGCCGTAATCGAAGGTCGCTTCGCCGCTGATGCCAAAAGCCTTGGCTTCCTTGGTGAAGATGTGCGCCAGTTCGGCATTGTGCAGCAACGCTTTCGACGGAACGCAGCCGGCATTGAGGCAGACTCCGCCCCAGTACTTCGGCTCCACGACTGCGGTGTTCAGACCCAGCTGCGCGGCACGAATGGCTGCGACATATCCACCGGGACCGGCCCCGATAACGACGACGTCAAAGTGAGTCACGGCCACCACCCTTAATCCGGTGTCAAATTCTCAGTTGGAATGTCGTCTCGATGTCATGGATGGCATGGCTCGAGAAATTGGCCGAGAGCATGCCACTGCCGCCTCGCAGCGCAGCCCGGGCTTCTCGGCGCCGACAGGGACGAGCTGAAGTCGCCAATCGCTCATCACCACCATGGCCGAGGTCATGCCTCTAGTCGTCGAGCCGACCGGCAATTGCCACGACACGCTTGGCCAGATGATGCAGTGCCGCGGTGGTGGTATCGCTGACTGGCGCGCCGTTGTCGGGTCCGGTGACGTGGCTGACGCCATACGGGTTGCCGTCTGCGAACTTGATGGGGTCGGTATAGCCGGGCGGTACGAGGATGCCGCCGAAGTGCATCAGCGAGATGTACAGGCTCAGTAGGGTGGTCTCTTGACCGCCGTGTGCTGTCTGCGACGACGTGAACGCAGCGTAGACCTTGTCAGCGAGGTGGCCTTGCGTCCATAGTCCGCCCAGCGAGTCAATGAAGGCCCGCAATTGACTGGCGGGAGAACCGAATCGGGTCGGGGAGCCGAAGATCACCGCGTCCGCCCAAACGATGTCGTCGCCGCTTGCGGCGGGGAGGTCTTTGGTGGCGAGGTAGTTCGCCGTCCAGGCCGGGTTTTCGGCGAAGGATGCCGGGTCGACAGTTTCGGCGACGTGGCGCAGGCGCACTTTTGCGCCGACCTCTTCGGCTGCTTTGACGACTTGCTGGGCCATCGCCGTGCCGTGTCCCGTAGTCGAGTAGTAGATGACGGCGAGCCTTGTCATGCCGGTCCTCCTTCTCCTTCGTTGGTGTTTGCCGGTTTTAAGCACGGTGACGTGCCCACCATGTCGGAGCTGTTGTCACGCATGATGACGTGCGTGAAATTCAGCCGGCAGCGCGTTCATTGGTTGTCGCGCAGGCCCAGCGCCTGGTTGATGGCGTGGGATAGCTGTTGTGGCGCATCGGGTTCGGCGAGTTGGCAGCGCCAGACGACATGGCCGTCGGGTCGTACCAGGACGCAGCCGGTGGTGTCGACCTCGCATCGGCTGGCCCAGTCGCCGTAGGGATCCCACAGGCCGCCGCGCTCGCCGATCACGTGCACGGTGACGGGTATGGAGATGCGGGTGGCAATCTGATCAGCGCAGGCGCGCCACTGGTGTCCGCCGACTCCGGTCAGGAGTGTGAATCCGCGCGGGTCAACCAGATCCAGCGACGACAGTGGTTGACGGTCACGTTCGAGTCGGGCATGGGGGAGGCGGGCGCCGGGTCGGGTGGTGGGTGTGTAGTAGAGCACCGGGTTGCGCTCAGGCTCGGGTGCCGGCGTGGACTCCTCGGCGATGACGTCGCTGCGATAGACGTAACCCAGCTCGATGCCGTGCGCGTTGAACTGATTGTTACTGAGTTCGATCGCTTCGCGCAGTGCGCGGCGTCGCTCGTCGCCGGCTACCCCGGGCTCATAGAGCACGTTGAGCGCCTTCCATCCATCCTCGGCCGACTGTCCGGGTTTTAGGCCGAGCGCGGTCTCAATCGCCGACGATTCACGCAGGCTTGTGATCGCGCGTTTGACCCCGGCAGCGCCGACGGGCTGACGCTCGGCGCTGTAGCTGGCGAGTAGGTGCTCACTTGCGCGGCCATCGAGGACGAAGGCCAGCTTCCACGCCAGGTTGTAGGCGTCAGCGACCGACATGTTTAGGCCCAGGCCGTTGGTCGGGGGGTGACGGTGCACCGCGTCGCCCATGCAGAACACCTTGCCCGACGAGTAGCACGTAGCGACCTGCGCGCGAACCTGCCAGCCGGCGACACCGAGAATCTCGGCGTCAATGTCCTCACCCACCACCGCGCGGATCCGTTGCAGCAGGGCCTCTTCGTCCAATTCTGAGATCGTCGTCTCGTCTGGGTCAAACATGAACGCCAGCACAAACTCGGTGTAGAGCTTGTGACAGATCAAGGTGCCCAACCGCAAGGGCGGCAATGGTCCGGGCATCACGTTCCAGCTCAGCACTCCGGGGCGATGCTCGAAAAACCGGGCCAGGTCGGCCCGAAACCAGATGTTGGCGGCACGGCCCAGATCATCGCTGCCTTCGACGGTCAAACCAACCTCGCCCAGCACCCGGCTGTTGGCGCCATCGGCGCCGATCACGTAGCGTGACCGCACCCTGCGGGTGTCACCGGTGACGCGGTCGCGGATCACGCTGGTGACACCGTCGGTGTCTTGATGCAGGTCGACGAACTCGGTTTGAAACTCGATGTCGGCGCCGGCTTCACGGGCGGCGGCCAGCAGCATCGGTTCGAGCACCGTCTGTGCGCAGTTGGCCATCGGCTCTGGGCTGGAAAGGAAATACTCGGCAGCCCGGCCCGGCCCGGTGCCCCAGGTCTGCGAACGCGCGACCTCGGGATCGGCCAGCGTGGTGTACCACAGATTATTGGTCATCCCGGCCTGCGGAATCGCCGCCTCATGGAACCGCTCACTGATCCTCAGAGCTCGGAAAATCTCCACCGTGCGTTGATTGATGATGTGAGCACGCGGCGTGTGCGCGGTCGAAGGATGCTTTTCCACGGTCAAGGCGGGCACGCCGTGGCGAGCCAAAGCCAGCGCCAGCGTCAGCCCAGCCGGGCCCGCGCCCACAATTAACACCGGGATCTCGATGTCAACGCTGTTCGCACTGGGATCGACCATGACGCCTCCGAGGTCAGTACTCAGCCGGTCTAGGCGATAACCGCCGCAGCGCGCAAGAACCGTTAGGGACCGCACTGGGCAGTGGTATGCCTCACATCACTCAAACACCGCCACCCCGCTAAGTCAACGTTTTAGCGAGATTTCTATAAAGTATCGTCAAGTGGTCTTCTGCCCCGAAACGACCTGCTAGGCGCGGCCGAGTCGCGGAATCAGTTAGCGCGCCTATGACCGCCGATGTGCGGAAGCCTGCTTGGGGCCTCAATCAGCAGCGTAGATAACTTGAAAAATATTGATATTACATTGACTTATCGAAACGGCACGATGACGATTTTGCCGTGGAGGTGGCCGGATTGGCTGGCTTCTAGCGCGGCTGCGGTCTGCGCCAGCGGGTAGCTACGCCAGGGGACGGTGAGTCGCCCCTGCTCGATCAGGGCGGCGATCTGTTGCAGTGCGGGACGAAGTTCGCTTCCGGGTCCGCCGATATGAACTTGGATGCCGGTGGCTGCGGCGTCGAAGGCGACGAGGGTCAGGACGCGTTCGGGGCCTCCTGCGAGTTCGATCGACAGTGGAATTTCACCGCGGCCGGAGGCGTCGAGGACGGCGTCGACCCCCCGCGGAGCGATCGCGCGGACGCGGTCAAGAAGGCCGTCGCCGTAGGCCACCGGTTCGGCCCCCATGGACCGCAGGTAGTCGAAATTGCTCTGGCTTGCCGTCCCGATTACCCGCGCCCCGCGCGCGACGGCCAGCTGAACCGCGAACGTTCCCACGCCGCCGGCGGCGGCATGGATCAGCAACGTGTCGCCGGGGTGGACGCCGAGCTTGTTGAGTACGGCGTAGGCGGTAGCGCCGGCGCCGGCCACGCTGCCCGCCGCTTCCCAGTCGATGGCGGCGGGTTTTTTGATCAGGCTGGCTGGATCGGCGAGCGCGGACTCGGCGAATGACGGCGTCAGTGAGGCGCCCATGACTTCATCCCCAACGTGCAATTCGCCCACGTCAGCGCCGACTTGGTCGACGACACCGGCCACATCTGATCCCAGGCCGGCGGGCAGCGTCAGCGTGAACTCTTCGAGCATGAGGCCCTGCATGGTTTTCCAGTCGATGGGATTGATGCCTGCGGCTCGCACCGCGATCCGCACCTGCCCGGAGTCAGCGCTGAGCGCGGGGAGGTCGACCACGCGGAGCACGTCGGTGTTGCCGTATTCAGAGAATTGCACGCTGTAGGGCAATTTCGTGCCCGCCTTTCGAGGAGACCGTCCGCATTTCAGATAGCAGCTTCATCGGTCCTTGGTCGATCGTCAAGTAGATTTTGACAAGATATCGATATAATGTGCAGATATATGCGGTGTAGCGGGATCGCGCGCGCCTACGGTAATCCCGAGTGGGTGTCGGTCCATCACGCAGCGCGATCACCGCGTTGGCCCTTCGCGTTGAGAGGTGAAAACCGTGGTGGCGGACACAATGCTGGAGTCGGAAATCCGACGGATCTTCGAGGCTGTCGACGGTGAGGACACCGACTACCTGGCGCAGCGTTTCGCCGAAGACGTCACCTTCCGATTCGGCAACGGCGACGCCGTCGAGGGCCGCCCGGCGGTGGTGGCCACCTGCGAAGCATTCCTGGCGAGTATCGCTGGGATCCGCCATGAGATTGAGCACCTGTGGCAGGTGGGCACCGATCGAGTAGTAGCGGTGATGACGGTGCACTACGAGCGCCTCGACGGCGGAAGACTCAGCCTGCCCTGCGCAAACACCTTTCACGTGCGCGATGGCGAGATCACCGACTACCGGATCTACATGGACATCACCCCGGTGTTCGCGTAGCCGGTCGACCAGGCTGACCTCGGTGCGCATCGGCGACCCGTCCAACATCACCGACAAAAGGATGGTGCCCAATGAGTGAGCTCGACGACATTACCGCGGTCGTTTCCAGGCACCTGGCGTTGTGGTCGGTGAAAGACAACGACCTTAGACTCAGGGAGATCAACGATGTCTATGGCGAAGAGATTGAGGTCATCGAGCCGACGGGGCTGCCGCTAGGCCCCGGCCGGCTTGGACTCCACGAGCACATCGGCTTGCTGCAAAAGTTGCTGGGGGACTTCACTTTCGAAGTTGACGGCGAGATCGAAACCCACCACGGCTGGGCTACCTACGCGTGGCTCCAGCGTCCGCCGTATAACGGACGGACCGTCACCGGTCGCGAAGTAATCCACGTCGTTGATAGGCGGATCGTCTTTCTTTTCATGGTCATCGAGAACCTTGAATTCTCTGAGCCACCGGATGGCGTTTCGAGTTAGCCCTAACGGTGTTCGAGTTGCAGCGTTGCCGCGGGTGAAGACGGGCGGGGTCAGCCTCACCGACGCCGAGCTCAAAGGGGTCAGCCTGGTCGCGCAGGGCGCGACCAACCGGTCTGTGGCACAGCGGCTGCATGTCACGCCTCACACGGTGAAAGCCCATCCGCGCACCGCGTTCGCCAAGCTCGGGATCAACTCCCGCGCCGAGCTGAGCAAACTCATGGACGACTCCGACCACCCCACCACTTAGATCCTGGGCTAGCTATTACCCTTGCCGGCCTTAAAGATTGCCCGCCAGGTAATGGTGTCACCCACGCCTGCGCTGCCACCGTAGTGGTTATCAACTAATCACGTTCTCACTCGAACGACGGACGAGGCAAAGCCACACACCACGCCGGGTGAGCACACGAGGAACCGAGCGATCGATGTTGAGTGCGGCGTGTGGAATGCTGCCGGCGGTGTTCGGGGGTAGCACTTGCCAGACGCGATGCCATGACCATCGCAGTCGCGACAGCTATCTCGGCGAGCAGGCAAGGGGTGAGTTGGATGACTAAATCACGCTTCTCAGTGGACCCGTCGGTGGTCCGTGAGGCACCGACCAGGTTGACCGAGCAGGGTCTGACTGTTGTGACACCGCAGCGCGGCCGTCAAGTGCGGAAGCTTTCGGTTAAAGATATCGTCGGCCTGACGGAAGCACGTGTGGCGATTGAACCGGTGGCGCTGCGCCTGGCGATCGAGCGTGGGGATGTTTTGTGGGAGACGAAGATCGTTGCGGCCCATCAATTCCTGGAGCGCACACCCCTATTGGACGACAACGGGAAGTACCGTGAAGAGTGGGGTGTTCGCCACCGCGACTTTCATCAAGCCCTGACTGCAGGCTGCAACAATGCCCGTCTGCAGGAGGTTATCCTGCGCTTGCGTGACAATGCCGAATTGTACCGGCGGTGGTGGTGGGCGTTGGCTACCGATCGCCGCGGCGACCTGGCCGCCGAACATCGCCAGCTCATGGATTTGACCCTGGCCCGCAACGCAGACGCCGCCATCGAGGCTTTGGCGGACCACATCAAGCGCGCACCGGATCAGCTGTTCTCCTACGCGTGTGAGCACGGCCTGGATGACCTCGATGGCCCATCGTGGCAGGCTAATTAGAACCTCGCATGTCGCGGGTCAAACGGGCGGACCGCAGCCGCCCGACCTACCGCTGGACAACTGCCCGACTGGGGGTCTGTTCTACGCCATCCGGATAACCCTGGCGGGCCGCGCTGACGAACTCCTCGACCTGATCACCACCGAGTCGCCGCCGAATCCTCGACTGACACGAGCGAGTGCTGCTTAGCTTGAGCCGATGAGAACGCGGGCCGGCGCGCAATCGGGATTCATGTAGTGGCCCATTCGATGGTAGCGGTCAGGATGGCTTCGATGACGGTTAGCTCCTGGCGGTCGCGGGGCGCGTAGATCATTGCATAGCTTGTCGGCGGACCCGCTTTGTCAGACAGGCCGTGCAGCTCGCCCCAGCCTCGTGCGATTACGACGCGCGCGTCCTCCGGGCGCAGGTGCAGGTGCATCGATCCCTGCGGTCGGTGGTAGTGCGCGATTTCTCCGGTCGACGAGGCGCCGGCCGACTGCAGCGCGTCGGCGAACATCGCGGGATGGTGCTTCTCGTAGCCGCTCTCGCGCTCCACGACAACGGGCGCATGCCTTTCAAGTAGGGCGGCGAACAGTTTGTCCAAGGCCGCCGCCATCGACGCAGGACTTTCCTGGTCGAGTTGTCGGTGCGGAATGGGATGCGCACCGACGCGCGGGCGCGGACCCGTGCGCCAGGGCAAGTTGCGCAGCCTCGGATGCGCGCTGCCGGCGGGCAGCCTCGACAGATCAGTGGGGTCGGTGGCGGCCAATCGCAGGGCGGTGACCTTGAGCCAGCCGCGGGCGCCGGGCGCGATTCCGCCTTCGCCCAAGGCGATCCAGGCGCGATAATCACGACGCGCGAGCTCTGCGATTCCGAGGATAGCGGCGACGGTGAGGGCGGCACCAACGCGCCGCGTAGTGGCGGCCATAACGGGTTCCTAACTTTTCGGCCGCGGGGTTGGGGCCCGTCGGGAGTTGCTGGGAATCGCGACGGCGGAGCTCAAAACCCGTTACCTCGGCCGTTAGTTCATGGTCGTTCCCCGGGTTCGCGCAGGAATCCTTCGATGACCGGCGCGAGTTCGGCCGCGTTCTGCATGAGGTCGATATGACCGCCCGAATGAAGGTGTAGCCGCGAATGGGGCAACAAACATTTCATGATGTGCGCGTTGGCAACCGGGATGATCGGATCATCGGTGCCCGCCACGATCAAGGTCCGCTGCCGGAGTGCGGGCAGCGCGAACAGACTGGTCCACACCGCGCCTGCGAGCAGTTGGTGCAGGTACCCGATCTTCGATCCGGCGTGCAACTGCCGCACGAACAGTCGCGCCACATCATCGCCGTGCGCGCGGACAGTCCCGCCGTAGAGCTCTGCGGCGATGGATCCGGCGTAGTCTGGATCCGAGAATCTGCGCGGGGTAAGCATTTTCGCCAGAACGCGTGGTCGGCCGGGCACCATCAGCGCACCGGTGCCTGTCGCCACCAGCACCAAGCGTCGGCATCGACGTGGGTTCTGGAGGGCGAACTGCTGTGCCAGCGCGCCACCCCAAGACAATCCCAAAATATCGACTACGCTTATCTCGAGTTTGGACAATACCCGGCCCAGCACCCACGCAAGGTACGGAATCCCGTAGGGCGCAACAGATGTCGGCGAACCGCCGGTCCCCGGAACGTCGAACCGGATCACCGTGCAATCCGGATCCAGCTGCGCCACCAGCGGATCCAACACCTCCAGGCTGGCCCCGACGCCGTTGCACAGCACCAGCGGCACACCGACGCCGCGCCGCACGTTTACCCGGATCCGCTGGCCGCCAGCTGCGATGTAGCGCTCTTCGCCGGGCGCTTCCGCCGAAGCCTTCGCAATTTCTGCGATAGCGCGCACGGTCAGTTCTCCAGCACGTGGCTACTCGGCGCCGGGCCGAGGGGTGGCAAGCCCGCGGCGTTGGCCGTCATTCGGTCGGGCAACGCTGCCGGGACGCTCGTGAGCAGTAGGCCGAGCGTGGCGGGTTTGGTCGTGGGGATTGGCATTATCGTTTGCTTTCACTTGTCGGAGCGTGGTGAATTCGCGGCGTACACGTTCTCCACGTGTCCCTGCACCGTTGAGGTGTCGCGCACCTAACGGGGCGTGTGGTCTGACCCACGCCCACTCAGACGCCACACGTGTCCTCTGCTCCATCGTTTAGCGATATTTAAATCTAATATCGTCAGTATACTACGGGTGGAGCCGCCCCGATATCGGATCCCGCCGAGCGCGACTGCTCCTGATGTCTGAGCGCCGATACGGCGTGCAGGACATCGCAGTTCGACCATGCCTGCCCGCGTGCCCCGCCCATTCGGCGTTGTCAGTAGCGGCTGGGTCGGGACACCCGGGCGGGTCGCGGCACGCGACGACTCGTCTCCAGGCCACCAAAAATATTGTTATTTTATTGACCTATCGAAATAGTGATTCTAATGTGTGAATTGCCCGACCGTGGCGGGCAGTGGCCTCCGCCGAGAATTGCCGGCTTGCGCATGCAGATTGTCGGGTCGGAGATCGGCGTTCGCACTGGGGTGGCAGACCTGGGCGCGTCGAGGAGGTAGATGTCGAGCACGGGCACAGATGTCAAGGCATAGCAGTGGTATACGGGGCCCCGTCGTTCATCAAGCCCGACGACCTCGCGGCACAGTTGACCGCCGCGCACGCCCCGCGCTGATCTACTGACAACGCAAAGGAGTTCTCATGGGCGTCGCATCGCGCCTTGGGCGTTCCATCATCGAGAACCTCGAGACGTATCAGGATGAGCGGGCAGCGAATCCGATGATCACGCACATCAGGGGTACTGCTTTCGAGCGGACGGTGGTCGCAGACGCCGAACAAAAGACCACCCGAATCGCGGCCTGCCAGTGAGCTTCTCCCGCGTGAGCCGATCCGATGGAACTGCCACGACCGCCGGACAACCGGGAATGGTTGGTCTGGCATGATCTCGAAGGTCTTGGTCGCCAACCGCGGAGAGATCGCCATCCGTGCTTTCCGCGCCGCCTACGAATTGGGCATCGCCACCGTTGCGGTGTATCCGTACGAGGACCGCAACTCGCCCCACCGATTGGCCGACGAGGCCTATCAGATCGGCGAGGTCGGTCGCCCGGTGCGGGCCTACCTGTCGGTGGACAAGATCGTCGCGACCGCGCGCCACGCCGGAGCTGATGCGATTTACCCTGGATACGGATTCCTTTCGGAAAACCCCGATCTGGCGGCCGCGTGTGCCGCCGCCGGAATCACCTTTGTCGGCCCCAGCGCAGAGATCCTCGAGCTCGCCGGCAACAAGTCACGCGCGATCGCGGCGGCCCGGGCCGCGGGTCTGCCCGTGCTCGACTCTTCGGCACCGTCGACGTCGGCGGCAGAACTGCTCAGTGCCGCAGAGGCGATGCGATTTCCGGTGTTCGTCAAGGCGGTTTCGGGGGGCGGGGGCCGAGGCATGCGCCGAGTCACCGAGCTCGCCGCGCTGCGCGAGGCGATCGAGGCAGCCAGCCGTGAAGCCGAATCAGCGTTCGGCGATCCCACCGTGTACTTGGAGCAGGCCGTACTTAATCCCCGCCACATTGAGGTGCAAATCCTCGCTGATAACGACGGCAACGTCATGCACCTATTCGAACGCGACTGCAGCGTGCAGCGGCGCCATCAGAAAGTGATCGAGTTGGCGCCCGCGCCGAATCTGTCGCTCGAGCTACGTGACCGGATCTGCGCGGACGCCGTCGCGTTCGCCCGTCAGATCAACTACACCTGTGCGGGCACCGTGGAATTCCTGCTCGATGAGCGCGGCAACCACGTGTTTATCGAAATGAATCCGCGGATCCAGGTGGAGCACACCGTGACCGAAGAGATCACCGGCGTCGATCTGGTCACCAGCCAGCTGCGGATCGCCGGCGGCGAGACGCTGCGCGATCTTGGACTTAGCCAGGCGGGGCTGCAGGCCCAAGGAGCTGCGCTTCAGTGCCGCATCACCACCGAGGACCCCGCCAACGGTTTCCGGCCCGACACCGGTCGTATCACGGCGTATCGCACCCCCGGTGGTGCAGGCATCCGGTTGGACGGAGGCACCAACGTCGGTGCGGAAGTGTCGGCGCACTTCGATTCGCTGCTCGTCAAGCTCACCTGCCGGGGCCAGGATTTCGGTACGGCGGTGCGTCGAGCCCGCCGGGCGATTGCCGAGTTCCGGGTGCGGGGCGTAGCGACCAACATTGCGTTCCTGCAATCGGTCCTGCACGATCCCGACTTCGAAGCGGGCAATGTCACGACTTCGTTCATCGAGCAGCGATCACACCTGCTGACCGGGCGGCGTCCTGCCGACCGCGGCACCAAGATCCTCAATTACCTCGCCGATGTCACGGTGAACCGCCCGCACGGTGAGCGCCCAACAGCGGCTTATCCGCACCACAAGCTGCCGGAGATCGACCGTTCGTCGCCGCCGCCACCCGGCTGCAAACAGCTACTCGACGAACTCGGTCCCGACGGCTTTGCCCGCTGGCTGCGTGATTCGAGATCGGTCAAGCTCACCGACACCACCTTTCGCGACGCGCATCAGTCGCTGCTTGCTACGCGAGTGCGCACGTCTGGTCTGCTCCGCGTGGCGCCCTACATCGCCCGGCTGACCCCGCAACTGCTTTCGGTGGAGTGCTGGGGCGGCGCGACCTACGATGTCGCGCTGCGATTCCTCAAGGAAGATCCCTGGGAGCGGCTGGCTGCGCTGCGCGAAGCGCTCCCGAACATCTGTCTGCAGATGCTGTTGCGGGGGCGTAACACCGTCGGCTACACGCCCTATCCAGAACTGATGACGTCAGCGTTCGTCGAAGAAGCGACACAGACGGGGATCGACATCTTCCGTATCTTCGACGCTCTCAACAACGTCACATCGATGCGGCCGGCCATCGACGCGGTGCGCGACACCGGGACCGCGGTCGCCGAAGTCGCCATGAGCTACACCGGCGATCTGTCCGACCCCGGAGAGCGCCTCTACAGTCTCGACTATTACCTCGCGCTCGCCGAGCGGATCGTCGAGGCTGGGGCGCACGTCGTGGCTATCAAGGACATGGCTGGGTTGCTGCGACCGCAAGCCGCGACCGTCCTGGTGGGTGCCCTGCGCAGCCGCTTCGACCTTCCCGTGCATGTGCACACCCACGACACCGCCGGCGGGCAGCTGGCCACCTATGTGGCGGCGTGGCAGGCTGGCGCCAGCGCCGTCGACGGTGCGGCCGCACCACTGGCCGGAACCACCAGCCAGCCTGCCCTCAGCTCGATCGTCGCGGCCGCCGCGCACACGCCCTACGACACCGGACTGTCCCTTGCTGCGGTGTGCGATCTCGAACCGTATTGGGAGGCGCTGCGAAAGGTCTACGCCCCCTTCGAATCCGGTATCCCGGCACCCACGGGTAGGGTGTACCACCACGAGATTCCCGGCGGCCAGCTGTCGAATCTGCGTCAACAGGCGATCGCCCTGGGGCTGGGGGATCGTTTCGAGGAGATCGAGACCAATTACGCGGCCGCCGACCGAGTGCTGGGGCGGCTCGTGAAAGTCACCCCGACGTCGAAAGTGGTCGGCGATTTGGCGCTGGCGCTGGTGGGTGCCGGCGTGAATGCCGACGAATTCGCCTCCGATCCAGCACGATTCGACATTCCCGACTCAGTGATCGGATTTCTGCGCGGCGAACTCGGCGACCCGCCCGCCGGTTGGCCGGAACCGCTTCGTACCAAGGCGTTGGCAGGACGGTCGTCCGCAAAGTCCCAGCAGGAACTGACCGCCGAAGATGAAGTGGCTTTGGCTACGCCGGGGATGAAACGGCAGGCAACTCTGAACAGGTTGCTGTTCCCCGGTCCGACAATGGAATTCGAGGCGCACCGCGAACTCTACGGAGATACATCGAGGCTGTCGACCAACCAGTTCTTCTACGGGTTGCGCCAGGGCGAGGAGCACCGGATCGAGCTAGAACGTGGCGTGGAGCTTCTCGTCGGGTTGGAGGCCATCTCTGATCCCGATGAGCGCGGTATGCGGACCGTGATGTGCATCATCAATGGTCAACTGCGGCCGGTTACGGTGCGCGACCGCAGCATCATCAGCGCCATACCTGCCGCGGAAAAGGCCGACCGCAACAATCCCGAGCACATCGCCGCGCCCTTCGCC
This sequence comes from uncultured Actinomycetota bacterium, assembly GCA_963760095.1. Lineage (GTDB taxonomy): Bacteria > Actinomycetota > Actinomycetes > Mycobacteriales > Mycobacteriaceae > Mycobacterium. The sequence continues at coordinate 193,762 of CAVXBT010000005.1, forward strand.
GGCGTGGTGACCATGGGTGTGACCGTCGGCAATATAGTGCGCGCGGGCCAGCCCGTCGCGACCATCGAAGCGATGAAAATGGAAGCCGCGATCACCGCACCCAACGCTGGAACGGTTGCGCGGGTTGCGGTGTCGAACACTGGATCGGTCGAGGGCGGTGACCTCGTGGTGGTGGTCACCTCTGACCCTGAAGCTGCTGCAGGGTTCGCGCGGCTTGGGCGGGACGCGATAGAAAACCTCTGACGATCCGCAGAGCTCCGGAGGCTGTCTGGGTCACATATCCATTCCGCCGTTGACGCCCCAGATTTGGCCGGTGATGTATGCCGAGCGTTGGCGGCGATGAAGTGCATCACGCGGGTAATTTCCTCGCGCTGTCCGAGGAAGTGCCTGCGTAATTACCCGCATCGACCTGCGCTTCAACGGGTGGATGCCGTCTCACGTCAAGCAGCAGCGCCCTGTGTGTCGGCGAGGACCTCGCGGTCACTTGCGGCGCGGTCGTCTACCTGGACGCTGTTTGCGAGGTAATTCAGTCGGTGGTGGCATATTCAGGTCGGCCAGTCCGTGCTCATTCGCGTAGGCGATCAGTCGTTCCGGGGCCCCTTCGATGTGGTGCACCAGAGCCTCGGTGGCGGCGTCGGCGTCGCGCGCAAGGGTCAAATCTTTTAGCTGGCGATGTTCGGCGGCCAAGTCGCGTTGACGATCGTCGGCCAACGCCCACCACCACCGCCGGTACAGCTCGGCACTATCACGCAAAGCCAGGACAACACCCTGTAGGCGAGCATTATTGCAGCCCGAGGTCAAGGCCCGGTGAAAGTCGCGGTGCACACCCGCCCATGGCTCATGGAACCGTCCGTCCGCGTCGAGTACCGGTGTGCGCTCCAGAACGTGATGCGCCGCAACAATCTCCGTCTCCCACCGCACATCCCCACGCTCGATCGCCAGGCGCAGCGCGATCGATTCAACCGCCACACGCGACTCTGTGAGGCCGGCGATGTCTTCGACGGAAAGCTGCCGCACCCGAAAGCCACGCTGCGGTGTAGCAACGACCAGACCCTGCTCGGCCAACCTGGTCAGTGCCTCACGTACTACCGACTGGCTCGCCGAGAAGCGGCGCGCCAACTCCACCATTGGCAGCTTGTCGCCAGGTTTGAGCACGCCGTTGAGCAGCTCGGCGCGCAGCACGTCATAAACTTCTTTGCCGCGCGTCACCGGCGAGCCGCTCACCCCGTGGAGCATAGCTCATTAAGGTCGAATACGTATATTATACGATATTATCGATAATAGTTATCAATGATGCTATTTCGCGCGTAAATCGGGCGGTGACGCCGGCGGATGCCTACACTGACGTGCATCGGCCAGGCCAACTACACCGCCTCAAAATCAGGATTGTTCGGGGTGACCAAGACCCTCGCCCGGGAGGCCGCCTACCAACTGGCCAAGGCCGGCAATAACCCCAAAGACGCCATTGGCGGTAGGAAGTTCATGTCGGACGATGGTCTCGTGTGTGGGCCGCTCGACGACCAGCTGGGCCATTTTGCCGCAGCCGAAACTAGCGCGTTGTCATTCTTGTCTGGTCGCACGGCGGGGGCGCTCATTGGTCGCGTTGAGTTCGGTGAGGACGGCTCCCGATATGCGCCCGAGTTGGCTTAGCTGCTGCTTGGTCAGCGGGTCGATGACCAATTGGCGGACGGTGTCGACATGGGCGGGCGCGCTCGCAACGAGTTTCGTGTAGCCGGCCTTGGTGAGTGTCGCCAGCGTGATGCGGCCATTACGGGGCGCCGGGTGGCGGCTCACCCAACCCTGGCGCTCAAGGGCCGAGACGGCATGAGACAGCCGCGACAGAGATCCGCCGGCACGCACCGCCAGATCGCTCATCGCCAGGGTGCGTTCGGGGGCCTCGGACAACGCGGCGAGCACGAGATAGCCGAATAGCGACAGCTTGGCGTCACGCAGTTGCGTGTCAAGAGCGCTCAGCAGGCCTATCAGCATCCCGCTGAACGGGATCCATGCGGCCAGCTCCGTGTCGCTGAGCCAGCGGGTGTCGACGGTCTTAGCCACGGCAGAACTCCTTGACTTGAAATCTCAAGTATAGTAATGATTGGACTTGAAGTTTCAAGTGTATCCATAGTAGGCGTCGCGGGCCAACCCCCACCTACCCGAGAACCGTTCACGCACTGACTGGGAGATATCATGTATCAACTCCGGAAATACACCCTCAAAGACCGGGAAAGCCTGGACTTCTTCCGCAACGTGGTTTATCCACGCCACTTTGTAAGCTTTGCCAAATTCGGAATGGCGATCCACGGCCTCTGGACTGCCCCCAATCCTGTCGACCTCACTCTCTACGTCCTCTTCTCCTTCGCCGAAAAAGACGATCCCGCCGTGGTACTGGCCGAGTTGGTGAAGAGCGAAGACTTCAAAGCAGACGTTGTCGACTGGGACGGCTCCAACATCCTCGACTACACCGACATCTTCATGACGCCAAGCACGGCGTCCCCGCTGCGGTAGCGAGCTACGAATCGACAAATGGAGTTGCTCCGGCGGCAACTCCTTGATTTGAAATCTCAAGTGTGTCGTAATAAGACCTAAAGTTTCAAGTTTGCGAGGTGCTCGGCGCGGCCGGGCTGATCCTGCCGGCCGTCACGCACATTGCACCGATCCTCGTCCCGCTGGCAGCGATTGGCTTGGGTCTCGTCATGCGCCTGAATCCATTTCACGCAGGCGGCGCGAACAGACGCCAACCAGGCCTCTACGGCGATCTCGGTGACGTCGCGCGGACGTCCCTCCGCGACGAGTTGATCGGTCAGACGCTGGCCCACGACGTTGAGCTCTTCGGCGATAATCGCCTGGATCGCCGGGTCATCCGACGAGTTCTGCGGGCTTCAGCCTTCATGACCTCAAGTTTACTAGACATCAGTTCACTAAGGCGGCCAGCCGATATTAACGACCTCGATTCAATATGCGAAGGACTAGCGACCTTGCCAACATCCACACGGACGCAAACGATGCTTTGGGCGGCCTGGGCCTACTTCAGTTCGCAGTTCTGATCGGACGGTCGTCGCCAAAGGGCGATGTGCCTGTAATTCACAACGGAATTGAGCCTTGGTGGCCACGCAAAGATCGGCGATTATCTACGTTCCTGCGGTTATTGAAGTCGGCGCGGCCGCAGCCGAACAGTAGGGAGTGGCGGAGCTGGCAATCGCAGGACGGGACCTCGATAACTTTCGACGGCACCGAAACGTTTGTCGGCGTCCTCCCACTGTTGGCGATAGCCGACAATCTCGTCATGGCTGCGCCCGACGAAGTTCCACCACATCACCAGCTCTTCGGTGAAGGGGGTCCCGCCCAGCAGCAGCATGCGCGCCGGCCCATCACCCGCGTTACGCAGGTGTAGCGACGAGCTGCCCGGGCCCTGGTACCCGAGGTCGGCGACCGCAAGCGGCGTCCCTTCGATCTCGACGGCCCCCAAATCGCACAGCACGCCGTGCTCGAATTGCGGGTCGACATCGAGATCAAGTCGAGCGTTGGAGTCGAGGTCAATCTGGGCGCCGAGCAGCTGAGAAAAGGTATGCACCGGCGAACGGCTGCCCGCGAGCTCTCCGAGGAAGACGCGAGCCGTAGCACCGGGCAGCGAAATCGGAACGGGCGCAAAGTGAGTGAAGTCGCGGGCAGTCTCGCGGGAGGAGTCAGGCAATGCCACCCACAACTGCACACCGTGCAGAACAGCGCCCGGTCGCGACTCGACCGACACTTCGGAATGACAGATGCCGCCTCCTGCGGTCATCAGATTCAGCTCGCCCGGCCGGATCAGCGCGTGTACACCGGCGCTGTCGCGGTGCTCCACGTCCCCGCTGAACAACCAACTCACCGTTTGTAATCCGGCATGCGGGTGAGGTGGGACGTCCATGCTCGCCGACACCGGGCCGTAATGGTCGATAAAACACCACGCGCCAATCAGCGAGCGTTGTCGCTGCGGAAGCGTGCGTCGTACCCGAATCGCCCTCGGGCCGCCGAGCGGAATCTCCAGAGGGTGCAGCACCTCGATACCCGCAACCCGGTTGGCACTGCACTCGACTTCGGCCGGCGCTTCTTCAAGGTTGCTCATGGGTCGGCCCTTCGTCGTGGGCAATATTGTAGGGCGCCGATAGGCCTATGTCGGTTCAATACTTCGTGATGGGCATGTGCCCTGGCGCGGCGTTGAACAATTGCGCCACGATGGCGAGCTCGGCCCCGTCGCGCCGTCGACAGGTCGTCTTCGTTGTTGCAGATTCACTAATCTTCCCGATCTGCCCACCTGGTGTCTGCGGTCTTGGTCACAGCGCAACTCCTTGACTTGAAATCTCAAGTGTGGTCATAATAAGACTTGAAGTTTCAAGTATAGCCCAAAAATAGTCCCGCCACCGAAGGAGAACCTCATGAATATGGCGCTATGGGTTGTCGCGATTGTCTTAACAGCCAGCTTCGCCGGAAGCGGATTGATGAAACTGGCTGTGCCCAAAGATAAACTCGTCAAGTCCGGTCAGGGCTGGGCGCAGGATTTCGACCCGAACAGCATCCGAATGATCGGGTTTGTCGAGGTGCTCGGCGCGGCCGGGCTGATCCTGCCGGCCGTCACGCACATTGCACCGATCCTCGTCCCGCTGGCAGCGATTGGCTTGGTTCTCGTCATGGGGGGCGCGGCAATCGTTCACGCTCGCCGGCACGAGGCGATCAATATCGCGGTCAACGTCGTGCTCCTGGCACTGGCCGCCTTCCTCGCCTGGGGCAGGTTCGGCCCATATCCGTTCACGGTTTAGACCGCAGGGCCAGGCACGGGCCGGACGGCCTTGAAGAGGGGTCGCGGCTTAGGGATTTCGACCACCCCTAATCGTTCAGCCACGCAAGGCGAAGAGGTGCAGAAACAGGTTGCTGAGGTCGTGCAAGCGCTCTAACAGCGCACCGATGAAGCGGCGGTTCTGCTTGCCCGCGCGATCATCCGCCGTTCGTGGTTGTCGCCGCTGATGTTGAGCTGTCTGCGCTAAGGCGTCGCCCTAGATCGCGTGCACGCTCAGCGATTGACAGCAAATCGGGTGGATGACGTGGGCGGATGCTTACACTGACGTGTTGCACTGCAGTCGCAGTCCCGTAACGGTAGACAGGATACCCCGTGGGGTCTTCATCAGGCCGATTTGATCTCGGCGACCAGCGGCTCTTGACTCCGCCGATTCGGGGCCGGGCGGGCGAGTTGAAGGTGATCGGCGCGCTGATTGAGGCGCTGGTGCAGGGTCGCGGGGGCGCCCTGATCATCGAGGGCCCGCCGGGCATTGGGAAGAGTCGGTTGCTGACCGAAGCGATAACTCTGGCCGACAGGTGCGGGGTGCGCACCTTGTTGGGTGAGGCGTTCGAGTATCAGCAGACGGTGCCGTTTTTCTCGCTGTTCATGGCGACGCTGCGCGCCGATCCCCCGGTCGGGGACGCCGACGTGTTGCGCCGGCAAGGTAATTCGGCCGATCTGCACTATTGGGTAGTACACGATCTTCAAGACGCGATTTATGCGGCGGCGGTCGAGCACCCGCTGGCGATTGCGCTCGAAGATATCCACTGGGCCGATAATGGAACGTTGCTGGCGCTGCGGTCACTCGCCGCCGCGCGGCCCGATGTGCCAGTGCTGTGGATATTGACCGCGCGTACCGGGGCTGGCAGCCCCGCGGTGCAGGAGACGTTGTCGGTGCTGCAACGTTCGGACGCCGCAATTGTGCGGGTCGCCGCTATGTCGCCGGACGCAGTCGCCGATATGGTCCGGGACGCTGTGCGCGCGAATGTGGATGAATCACTGCTGGATCTTGCTGCCAAGGCACACGGAAATCCGTTCCTTGTCAGCGAACTGGTCGGAGGCCTGGGCGAGGAGGGGCGGCTCACTGTCAGCGGCGGTCGCGCGGTGGCCAGCGGGAACTCGCTTCCGCGGCGTCTGGGCGCCAGCATGCAGCAGCGGTTGGACCACCTTTCGAGCGGAGCTGCCGAGGTGGTGCGGGTGGCCGCGGTGCTGCCGGACCGGTTCTCGGCTGGCCTCCTGGCCGCGATGCTGGAACGCCAGCCGGCGTCGTTGATGTCTGCGGTCCAGGAGGCGGTGCGCGTGGATCTGCTCGTCGAAGACGATGAGCAGCTTAGGTTCCGGCACGATCTGTTGCGCGATGCCACCCGACAGTCTTTACCGCAGTCTGTGCGCCGCGCGATGGAGCGCCAATCGGCATCGATCATGCTCAGTATGGGCGCGGCCCCCGCCGAGGTGGCCATCCAGCTGGCGCGCAGCGCCGAGCCCGGAGACAGGGAGGCGATCAGTGCGCTGCGCCAGGCCGCGCAATCAGTGGGCCACTGTGATGCGAGTTCGGCTGCGGACTTGAGCAAGCACGCGCTGCAGCTGTTGGCCGCCGATGACGCTGAGCACGGGCTACTGGTCGCCGAGACGGTGGGGTTGCTCAACCGGGCCAGCCGCTATGCGGAGGCCGAAGAGTTGGCCGTTTCGGCGCTCTCGCAGGCGGCGTCGCCGCAGGAGGAGGCCGAGATTCGGCTGCGCCTCCTGACGCTCAATAAGCACAGTGTGCAGCGGCGCGTGGAGGAGCATCGTCGGGCACTGCAGTTGGGCGACATCAGCGAAGTCACCCGGGCACGGCATTTGGCATGGCTCGCCTACAACCTGATGTTGCACGACCACCGTGGGGAACGGCGCGCGGCTGCCAACGAGGCGGCCGGGGCCGCGGCATCGACCGGTGATCTCGAGGCCACGATCATGGCCAACGTCACCCTCGCTTTGCTCGACTGTGGGGAGGGGTACGCGGGCCGCTCGGTACGCCGCCTCGAAGAGCTTTGCGCGCTCGCCCGCACCATTGATCCGGCAGCAGCTCATGACTTTGCAGCAACGCAGTACCCGATCCTGCTGGCGGTGGTCGGCCGATTGGATGACGCTGCGGCCCGGGTCGCCGACGGAACCCAGCAAGCCCGCCGGGAAGGCAACGCGATGGCCCTTGACACCTGGGCCACGTTCGACGGGGTTGTCCAGTTAACTGCGGGCCGGTTGTCTGCCGCGCGCGCCGCGACCGAATCCCTGCCGCCCCCGCAGCGGACGGGCGTGACCGAGCTGGACATGATCCGGATGGTGGTGCTGGCCGAGGTGGCGGCGCGCACCGATGACCGAAACTTGTTGCAGCAGATGGTTAATGACGCGCGCGACGCCTACTCCACCGGTTCCTCTGTGGTCGGTCGGGGAGCGGCGTACATTCTGGCGCTGGCCGCGTGGCAGCGCGACGACGTCCATGACGCGATGCGCTGGCTCGGCGACATCACGCTGTTCGAATCACCACTGTTGCCCCAGAATTTAGATCAGGTGATCTTGGGTGCGCGGGTGGCCTCGGCCGCCGGCGATGCCGGCTTGCGCGCACGTGTCTTGCAGGCCACTGACCTGCTTGAGCGTGAGCACCCGGCATCCCCGTTGTTCACTGGGGTGGCCAAGTATGCCCGCGGAATACTCGAACGTGATGCCCAGGCACTGCTGGCTGCCGCGGAGCTGCTTCAGTCGTCGTCGCGGCCGCTTCTTTACGCCGCGGCGGCCGAGGACGCCGGCGCTGAACTGGCACACGCCGACCACCCGGACAAGGCGCTGGATCAGCTGAATGCCGCATTCGACACCTACATGGGCCACGAAGCGCTTGCCGATGCGCGCCGGGTGGGCCGCCAGTTGCGCCGGTTAGGTGTGCAACGTCGTGTCGTCAGCCACCCGCGGGTGAAAACGGGCTGGGACAGCCTCACCGACTCCGAGCTCAAAGTGGTCAGCCTGGTCGCGCAGGGCGCGACCAACCGGTCGGTGGCACAGCGGCTGCACGTCACGCCTCACACGGTGAAAGCCCATCTGCAGAATGCGTTCGCCAAGCTCGGGATAAATTCCCGCGCCGAGCTGAGCAAACTCATGGACCGCGCCGACCAACCCACCACTTAGATCCAGGCGACTTAGCCATTACCCTCACTGGCCTTAAAGATTGCCCGCCAGGCAATGGTGTCACCCACGCCCTCCCTGCCACCGTAGGCATGTGCGCAAAATTCGGTCGCGGCCGGGGTGATTTTCACCAGAGCGGCGCTCGCCAACATGACCGAAGAATGGCGGAGAGAGATTCTGGCGTCGCTACAGTCGCCACGCCTCGGAATCCCTGAGGGCCCAGCGGCGACGGTCGCGTTCCTGTTCTCCAAATAACGCCACGTACGTGATCGGCCAGGCCATCGATGTCCACGGCGGTGCCAACATCGCCTAAGAGCTTCCCCTGAGAGGGCGATCGATGCGGCGGCTTGGAGCCCAGGCAATTCAGAACACCCAGATGACTTTATCTAAGACGCGAAGGAGCAGAACATGACTAAAAGTGGAGCATCACGTCGCACCGCGGCGATCACCGGCGCCGGAGGCGGGTTAGGCCGTTCGGTCGCGCTCAAGCTCGCCGATAAGGGCTACCGGGTCTACGGCACCGGTCTGGCCGATGCGGAAGTCGACGACCTTCGGGATGCTTCCCGTGGCCAAGTCTCGTTGTCTGTCACCGACATCACCGACGAACAGGCGGTGCATACCTGGGCAACGCGGGTAAGCGATGAGATCGGTTCGGCCGGGCTGAATGTGCTGATAAGTAACGCAGGCATTCTGACGCCGGGCCCCTTGGAGGTGCTTCCGCTGTCAGCAGTCAAACGCGAATTCGACGTCAACGTGTTCGGCAGCATCAGTGTGATTAACGCGTTCTTGCCCGCATTGCGCGCTGCGCGCGGCCGCATTGTCCAGGTCGGTGCAATGACGGGACGTTTCCCGCTACCGTTCAACGGTCCGTCAAGCGCCTCCAAGGCCGCATTCGAGGCCTTCGCGGACGTGTACCGCAGCGAGCTCAAGCCGTTTGGTGTCGAGTTTGTTCTCGCCCAAGCCGGCAACATGAGAACCGGCGGCCCCGCTAAAACCGCCGCGGCGATGAAGCGTGTGACCGATTCGTTCACTGATGTCCAAAGGGCCTTATACGGCGAGGAATTCGCCAAATTCACCGCATCACTCAACAAATCGCAGAACGAAGGACTGAGCGCCGATGAGTCGGCCGACCGCATCGTCGAGCTCGTTGAGGAACAGCCCGCTCCGGCGCGCGCAGCCGTGGGTCCAGACGCCGAAAAGATCCTGCGGCTCGTCGCAGAGAAGTCCGACCTTGAACTCGATCAACTCCGACGCCACTACGTGGGCCTCGATTAGCGCCATTGCTCACGAACCAAACATCCTCGAAAGGCAGATCCCTCGATGACCCTTGCACGCACCAGCCTCGATGGCTTCCACGAGACAGCCACCGCGCAGCGATCCGACGAACTTGCTCGGGCATACGTGCACGCGATCAATTCAGCAGACGACGCCGCGTTGGATACGGTCTTGGCGCGTACATTCCTGTCATACGCCTACGACGGTGTACGCAGCCGCACAGCGACTAAGAAAACCTTTGAGAGCCTGCGCAATTCGTTCTCAGACCTGCATTTCCAGGTGCACGAGAACGTCGGCGTGCTCGTCGAGAACGATATGGTCGCGCTGCGCACGATCGTCACCGGGACACACACCGGCGACTACGCCGGCGTGATCGCCACCGGTAAGCAGATACAAACGTCGGCGTCACATTTCTTCCGGATGCGCGACGATCGGTTCGTTGAACACTGGCAGGTGCTGGACACCTACCGGATCTTGGTCAAGATCGGCCGCATCCCCGGCGTGGCCGCCGCCTTCCAGCAGATGCTGGGGGTGCCCGAATCACCCGACGGGATCTTCAAAGAGCGCCTCGGCACCGAGTTCGACGCCCCGCGCACCGGGCGCGCCATCACGCGCGACGAGTCCCGGGCTGTGGGTCGTCGCCTCTACGACGGTGCGATTACCACTGGTGTGGCCGCCGATGTCGACGCCTTGGCCGAGGACTACATCCAAAACACCGGCTGGACCCCCGACGGTCGTTCCTACTTCGGCAACGGTTGGGCGGTCGGCCGCGGCGCGATGCCCGACGGGTTGGCGGTGCAAACGCACGTTGTGGCCGAGAAAGACCGGGTGGCCTCAATCAGTGTCTGGGACGGCACGGCGGCGGCAAGTGGCCAGTCGGTCGACTTCGCCTCGACCGACTTCCTGCGCATCGAAAACGGTGTGGCGGCCGAACACTGGGACACCGTCGACTACGTCCGCCTCTACCAGGCGTTCGGGCTTCTGCCGGCCAGCGTGTGGAGCCTTCCCGAGCTGACCCCCTAGTGAGATAGGACCGACGACATGTGGCACGCGTGTTGCTATTCGCCGACGCGGTGGTCGCGCGAGCAGTCACTGGTGGCTGTCTTCGCAGCACACGTGGCCGCTTTCACGGCAGAGCGTAGGCCCAAGCAAGCAGGAGTTTAGCGATGGATTTCGGAACGCTACCGCCGGAGATCAACTCAGCGCGCACCTCACATGCGCCGACCGGGGCATGGTAAATCTTCGCCATGGGTGAACGCGTTACGTTCCGCAGCTCCACGGGCCCGAATCTGGCGGCCATCATCGACGTGCCGGACGGGGTGGTGCGCGGCTGGGGCGTGTTTGCGCACGGCTTCACGCTCGGCAAGGACTGCCCGGCCGCGGCGCGGATCTGCAAGCAGCTGGCTGCGGACGGTATCGGCATGCTGCGCTTCGACGCGCTGGGTCTCGGTGCATCAGAAGGAGACTGGGGCGATGGTTCGTTCACCGTCAAGGTCGACGACATCGTCAAAGCATGCGAGTTCATGGCCAGCCACGCGACGCCGGCCGACATCCTGGTAGGGCACTCCTGGGGCGGCGCCGCCGTGCTCGCCGCAGCACGGCAGTCGCCAGGCGTGCGGTCGGTGGTCGCGGTGGCTGCACCGGTTGACCCCCGCCACGTCGAGAAGCATTACGACGCAGTGGTCGACTGCGTGTTGTCCGAGGGCAGTGCCGAGTGGATGGTCGGTGGGCGCACGCTGACCCTCAAGCGAGCATTCGTCGAGGATGTCCGTGCGGCCCACCTGCACGCCAAGATCAAAGACTTACGCCTGCCGCTGCTAATCCTGCACTCGCCCACCGACAACACGGTCGGCATCGAGAACGCGAGCGACATCTTCCGCTTGGCCCGCCACCCGCGCAGCTTCGTCTCGCTCGAGGGCTCCGACCACCTGCTGACCGCCCGCGGTCAAGCCCATCGAGCAGGCCGAATCATTGGAGCCTGGGCCGACGCATACCTCGGCGATCCGAGCTAAGTTGGCACCGCTGCGCTCCGGATGAAACACGGCCATTGATGTTGAAGCGTGTTGATGCCATCAACACGCTTCGCGTATCCGCAGGTGGTTTCGCGTACTTTCCCGTCGTTTCGCGTCATCGATTCCGCTGTTTTCCCAGTTCAAGGCGATTTTTGCGACGGGTTCGATTCCCGGCAGCTCCACTGAGAAGATGCTGGTCAGAGCCACAAGCTCTGGCCAGTTTTCTTTTTCATCAAGATCCGCGTAAGCCTCCTGACCGCAAGTGGTCGGGGCGCGGCCCGGATCGCGTCAACCTTGGCGTGGGTCCCCGTCGATGACGGTGGCTGACAACCCTGGCCGTAACGGCCGCGCGGTTAGCGCAACAGCTCGTCAGAGGGGAAATTTGGTGCTCGTGAGCTGCTCGGACAGCTCCCAGAGCGCGGCGGCGGTGGTTGCGCGCTTGGCTAGCCAGCTCCGCCCGACCGGCTGGGTGCGGCCCCATATGCCGAATCGCGGGCCAACGAAGGTGTTGTCCGGTGCGTCCTGCGACGCGGCGTATAACGTTTGCCGGGCGCCGAAGTCGGCATCGGTGGCTATCAGCCGGGCGCCGAAAGACATCAGTGCGTCGCCGAACTTGCGGCCGGAGTGGCCTTGCAGGTTGGTGTTCGAGAAGCCGGGGTGGGCGGCCAGCGCGCGCAGCGGTGAACCGGACGCCTCGAGGCGCCGCTGCAACTCGCTGGTGAAAAGCAGGTTGGCGAGCTTCGATTGGCCGTAGGCCGGCCAGGCCGAGTACCGCCGGGTCTTCCAGTTCAGGTCGTCGAGGCTGACACGGCCGATCCTGTGCATCACCGACGACACCGTCACGACGCGGTCGGTGAGCTTGGGCAGCAGCAGGTTGGTCAACGCGAAATGCCCGAGATGGTTGGTGCCGATCTGGCCCTCGAAGCCGTCGGCAGTGACCGCGTATTTGGTGGCCATGATGCCGGCGTTGTTGATCAGGACATCAACCGTGTCTACCCCGTCGGCGAACTGGCGTACCGAGGACAGGTCCTGCAAGTCGAGTCGACGCACCTCGACGTCGCCGGTCATCTGCTGGGCGGTGGTCTTACCCTTCTCGGTGTTGCGCACGGCCAGGATGACGTGGGCACCGACCCGGGCTAACTCTCGGGCGGTCACCTCACCCAGCCCACTGTTGGCGCCGGTGACGATGGCGGTGCGCCTGGCGAACGAGGGCAGCTCTGCTGCGGTCCAATCAGGCATGGCTCCGAACTCCAATCTTCGACTATAGTTTGTAACTAAGTCTAGACTATAATCTAAAATTGAGTACCGACGCTAGGGGCGCATATGAACCACTTCCGACCAGGTCTGCCTGTTGCCATGCTCGTGTTCTCCCGGATCCCGGTCGCGCTGCTCAGGGCCGGATTTCCACTGGGGCGTATGTACCTACTTGACACCCCTGGACGACGAACCGGAGCGCTGCGCACCGTCCCGATTGTGATCTTCCGTCACGACGGCCGTCGCTGGTTGGTCTCGATCTTCGGCGAGACTGGTTGGGTGGCGAACATCCGAGCGGCTGGTACCGCGCGCCTCCGTCGGGGCCGACGGGTGGAGACGATCCGCTGCACGGAGGTCACCGACGGACGCCGAGCCGAGGTCGCCATGCAGCTGCGACGGACGTTTTCGGCTCGGCTCAACCCGTTCGTGCGGGGGGCTTTCGAGGCGACGCCGCACGACGGCCTAGAGGCCTTCCAAGCCGAGGAGCATCGGCATCCAGTGTTCCTCGTCGACGCAGACTGACGCACAGATACTCATTTATTCGGTCGCGAGCACTACCGACGCCAGAGCGCGCTTGTTCAGGCGCGTGCGACGCTCCTGACGAGTTGGTCGGTCAGTGCCTGGTGAAACTCGGGATCTTGTGTGTCGCGGCCATCTTCCCAGCGGGTGAGCGTAGCGATCAGTGCAGCCCCGAGGATGGCGTTGGCAGCGTCGCGGGAGTCGCTGACCGTGAATTGGTCGGTGGCGGCGCCCTCGTCGAGGAGCTTTCGAAGTGGCGTGGCAAGCTGCGCGTCCTTGGCGGCCATCAGGGTTCCTAGTCGTCCGGCGGCTCCCGCGAAGGAGAGCAGCCCGGCGCATACTCCGGGATGCCCCCCGAGGAACCCTACGAGCGCGGTTATCGCTGAGCGCAGCCGGACGACTGGTGATCGGGCGGGTGTGACGGCGAGCTCGATTGTCTCGGCCGCGACGCGCAGGTGCTCTTCCAGTAGGAACGCGACCAGGTCGTCGCGGCCCGAGAAGTGGTAGTAGAGCGTCGCGCGAGATGAGCCGATCAGTGCGGCGACGTCCTCCAACCGAAGTGCCGGATCTGGGCACAGCACCTCCTCGCTCACACTGACCAGCCGCTCGACCAGCTTGGACGGTGGCCTCCTCATGCCGTCAATCATAGCCCTTCTCGATCAGAATCGAGATTACGATCTATACCATGATCCGAAACTCGGCCACTCGTGACGCGCTCGCGCTGACCATGTTGGGCGAATCCGACGTGCCGCTCTACGACGGCTCGCTACAGGAGTGGACCAGCGACCCCGAGCTCCCTCTCGAAGTTGGCTAATGCGGAAGTTCGGCGAGCAGAGATAACGCGAGACCAGCGTGGCGCAGATGGAGGGCGCCGCGGGCCTAGCGGCTGGGGCTGGCGCCCCAAAAAAGGCCTACGGGCTTCACCGAGTCGGTATTGCTTGGCCGGCAAGGATTGAGGTGGACGCGATTCCCGCCAGCAAACGCACCCGCCTAGCATGAAGCCGTGAACACCAGGTCGACCTGCGGACAACCGACGAGGTCCGCTGAACCCTGTCGCGCCGTCCTGCGCCACTCGGAAGCGTTGAGCCGGCACGCACTCTCATGCTGCAAGCACATGACCGACGCCGAACGCCGTGCCACGGACGCCAACCCACTGGGGACACTCAGCGGACAGATCCGGTGGTACCTCGACCAGCGCGAAGGTCATGACCTCGAGCACGCAACCCAGATCGCCGCCGACCTGCGATGAATGCGCCGAAACGCAAACCTAATTCGGAAGCGCGCCGCCGTGAGTTGTGCGACGCGGCGATCGAGTTGCTGGCCGATGATGGTGCGCGCGGTCTGACGCACTTGCGGGTCGATCGGCATGCAGGGTCGCAGATGGTACGACGTCGTTCTATTACCAGACTCGGTCCGCCTTGCTGCGTGGTGCGATCGACCGGGTGATCGAACTCGACGTTGCCGATTTCACCGAGGCCCTGGACGCGACTCGGGCAGGCGAGGTCGATTCCTTGCTTTCGCATCTGGCCGAACACGCTATGCGCACTGCCGTGGAGCCGGAGCGATCGCGCGCCCGTGCCCGGTTCGAGTTGACGATGATTGCTTCCCGCGATCCCGAACTCAGCGCGGTATTCGAGAACCTCATGGACCGCTTCGTGGGGATCAGTGAGGCCGCAGTGAACCAGGTGCAACCAGCGGGAGTGCCGCCTGATCCGGCGTTGGTGAAGGAGCAGGCTTTCGCCGTGGTCACCTTTTTGGGCGGGTTCCTGTTCCGGCTCGCCTATGGGGTCGCGGGCCTCGATGACGCGAAGAGTCTGGAGGCCTACGAGGGTGTCCTGGGCAATGCCAGCAGCGTCGAGCGACTCGAACCACGCCCTCGGTAGTTCATCGACGCTGAAACGCGCACCTACACGGATCGCCACGAGAGGCGCCAGATTCACCGGATCCACCCATCGTTGTGCGCGACTGCGCCGCTCTGGGGTCTCGGGCGCGCGACCGTCCACCTGCACAAGCCGTCACAAATACAAATGCCACCAATTGTCACGGGTTCAGTGTGGCAGCGATCATGCGTGCACACGTCAAATAACACGCTGCTTGGAAACGCCATCCGCAGTCTGCGTGGTGCGCGTGTCGCTCAATAGGTTTGGCCACGGATCTGGACACGAAACACGGTGGAACTGACGCGAACAAGCGGGACGCGGCGAGATAGGTTGGACAGCTGAACATCGCCGACCTGCACTTATGAGACCGAGTGCATCGGGGGAGATAGCGACCGGCTCATACCTGAGAGGTCGAATCGTGGCCAGTGAGAGGCGTGTTGGCGGCATTTTTGCTGCGAACCGCGAACCGCGAACCGTGGGCTGGGCCGCCTGGTGTGCCATCGGGTGTAGCTTATGGGTGTGTTATTAGACGCTTATGTGGTAACGTCTCGGGTAGATCAATATGGAGGTGCGATATGCCGGTCTTGACCGTCTCTGCGGCGCAGCGGCTGGATGATGAGGCAGCGACGCTTTCGATCCGCGAGATCGCCGCATATCTGCAAGAGGCTGTCGGCCAACGCGTCGCGGCCGCGATGGCGGGCTTGGCTGACGCCAAACAAATCGGTCGCTACGCGCGCAAGGGCGGCCCGGAACCTCACGGCGCGACCGAGCGCCGGTTACGCGAGGGCTACAAGGTTGTCAGGATGCTCGTCGACGCCTACGACGACAAGACGGCGCGGGCGTGGCTGTTTGGCACCAACACGCGCTTGGACGATCGCGCGCCGATCGAGGTGCTCGGTGCGGCGATCGACACCGCGGAGTTCGCGATGGTCGTACGGGCCGCACGGCAGGTCGCCAGCTTCCAGTCGTGATCGCGGCGCCCGAGCAGGGGCGAACCCTGTGGCGGGTCGGCTATTACGCTGACCCGCTCGGCTTCACTCCGCTCGATCTGTACCAGTTCAGTCACCGTTTCGACGACGTCCACCGCCGTTTCCGCACGCTCTATTGCGCTGACTCGGCCGAAACGTGTCTCCGCGAGGTGCTAGCCGACTTCCGGCCGAACCTCGGCGCGCTGTACCGCCATGTCGAGCGCTACGGACCCGAGGCCGCTCAAGACTTCACGGAAAAGCCGGTCACTGCGCAGTGGCGCATACAGCACGTCCTCGTTCCCACAGTCCTCAAGCTCGATGGCCCCTTGATCGACCTGACCGACGTCCCCACACGCCAGGAGATCGAGCATCGCCACGTCGAACTGCTGCTCGAGCACGACCTGCAGCACCTCGATCTACACGAGATCACCACCAGTCGCCGCGCCATCACGCAGACGATCGCCGCGGACCTTTTTGACCGAGCCGCCAGCGCCGTCCGGTTCCCGTCCCGCCTGGACGGCAACGCTTGCGTCGCACTCTTCGAGGGCCGCGGCACCGCGAGCTTGGCGGGAGACCTCATCGCGCTCACCGACCCGCCGCCCGAACCGCTCACCAACGTCACCACGCCGTGGGGCCTGATGCTTGAGCCGGCGCCGTGAAACTGCTCCCAAATTGCACTGCATCCAGCCTGTCAGTTGCGGCCGATTTTGGGTCATCTCATGGGGCCAATATGGGGCCAACGAGCCAGACCAACTGATCCAACACGTCCGAATACCGGTCGCGCGTCTGGTCTGACCAGCTGAAACACATTGGTGTAAGCCCGAACTCCGCCTGAAAAGCGGAAGGTCGCCGGTTCGATCCCGGCCCTGGCCACCGAAGTTTGTACAGTTCAACGGCCATTTATGCTCCATCGTCGAACAGCGCATCGTCGAACGACGTAGGGCCGTTCGGAATCCTGCGCCGAGGAGTCCGTTTCGTGCTTCGCGAGGAAATCTCTGATGGCGGCTCCCATGATCCGAGCTTTCGGCAGATCAAGGCTGAACTCCGGGACGCGGTAAGGGATGTCGCAACCTTCTTCGTCATCGGAACACCTGAGTTTTTCGAGGTCAGCCGTGTGTGGCCGTGTTATATACGGCATTGTCGCTCTTGTTCGCGGCCCAGGCGTGGTCAGCGGACCAGAAGGTATCTGGTGACTAGGGTAGAACTGGCGCTCGTCCGTGCCAGTCATCCGCGGGTAACTGACTTGTCGTAGCTCGGCCACGTGCAGGCGCTAGGTTACTTCGAATGGCGAAGCACTACGCGACCACCGAAATCCGCGTCGAGGAAGTGGCGATCGGTTTTGAGTTGCTCTTGCCGTCCGGCATGGATGGCGTACCGCCTGCGAACTTCATCGTCGACGGGGTCAAGCTAATCCACGATCACGGTGCTGGAGAACCGCCGAAGATCAGGCTGACATCTGATCTTCCTGAAGGGCCATACACCGTCGACTTTCCGCGCGACGCGATCGTCACCATCATTCTCGAGCCTAGAGACGACGCCTGAGTTTTCGCCCGGCGTCAAATTACGTAGGGCGCGATCAGAGCGGTCGTACCTAACACCACCAACCCGATCACGAATGCGACGATCGTAAAGCCCATCACCTGACGGACATTGAGTTTGGCGATCGCAAGCAGGGGCAGCAACCAGAACGGCTGGATCATGTTCGCGACCCCCTCGCCGACGGCGACCGCCATGGAGATCAACCCGAGATAGGCCGGCGAGCGCTGACCGATCGCAAGCGCCGAGCCGACCGCGATCGGGCCCTGCACGGCCCAGTGCCCGCCGCCGGACGGCACGAACAGGCTGATGACCAACGAGCCGATGAAAGTCAGGAACGGCAGCGTGTACTGGGTCGCGCCGCTCACGACCGCCTGGGCCAGCAGGGTCTGCAGCGGCTTGGCCTCGTCGGCCGCGTGCGCGGGCAGATAGCCCAGCAGGCCAACCAAGCCGCCGTATAGCGGATACTGCAGGAGCAGTGGACCAGACACCTTCGCGGCACCGGTGAATGCACGGATGAACCGGATCGGCGTGCGGTGCAGCAACGCACTCGTGATCGTGAACAACATGATCATCGATGAGATGTTCAGCGCGAAACCGCTGATGCAGAAATAGGCAATGCCCGCGGCGAACACGAGGACGTTCAGGATCCACAGGTTTTCCAGCCATTCAGCAAACGTTTTCTCGCCCTCGGGCTCGGCCTCGGGCTGGTCCTCGTCTTCGAACACCGCGGGATCGGGGGCCAGGCTCTGCGCCGGCTCGATGCGCCAGATCGCGAGCGCGAGCAGCGCCAACACGACGATCACCGACAGCCAGCTGTAGGGCTGGAAGATCGTCAGCTCCAGCGGCACCGTGATGCCAGTCATTTTGTGGATCACATTGATTGGGCTGCCGTTGTCCGTGTTCGCCAGCGCGATCGACGACGAGAGTCCCTGCGTCCAGACGATGAAGCCCATGAACGCCGCCGCGATGAGGTAGCCGAAATGCGTGTCGGTAAAGCGCTTCGCGACCTGCCGGGCGACCAGCGCACCGGCGACCAGCCCGAGTCCCCAGTTCAGCAGGGAGAGGACAGCGCTCACGCCGAAACACAGCAGGGCTCCCTGGACCTGGTTCCTCGGCTTGCTGGCGATGTAGACGATGGCCCGCTTCAGGACCGGCGCCTCGGCGAGCGTGTAGCCCGTCACGAGGATCAGGACCATCTGGAAGGCGAACGTGAAGATGTTCTGCGATCCCCACACACCCCCGTACCACGCCTTGAGCATGCCGTTGGGCGAGGCGCCGTGCACCAAAAGGGCGACGAGCGCGGCGACGATGAGGGTGAGGATGACGGCGAACAAATACGGGTCGGGCATAAGGCGTTCGACATACCGGACACACAGTGCGGTAAGGGATTGCATGACGCCGCGCCCTTTGGGTTTGTGTCCTTCGACTGATGGTTTTGGCTGTTCGGGTTCGGCCTCTGGCGCCTCACTCGTGGCCGTTGCGTCTCCACCGGTGGCATCAGGGCTCTCGCTTGTGGCCTTCGGGCCTTCGTTCGTCGTCATTGACCTACCCTCGCTCGCAATCCCAACGTCGTCACTCGTGCGCTAAAAGCGGATACGGTGGCACGCACTGAAACCATCACCGCAGACCAGAGGCCTCCTGGGAATGTAGCGACACCGTAGACACCCCGTCGTGCCGACTGTAAATCCGTCCGCGTAGGGCCTACGTGCCCATCCGGCGGCCATCGCTGACTATGGGGCCAAACGGACTAGGTGCTCCAGTCCGTCTAGTTCGCTGCCTCTAACGCATTCTGACCAGTCGAAATATATTGGTGTAGGCCAGAACTCAGCCTGAAAAGCGGAAGGTCGCCGGTTGGATCCCGGCCCTGGCCACCAAGAGCTAGTCGAACTCGATGGGCAGACTCTTCGGCCCGCTCAGGCTCACGATGGGTTTCCACGGCGCCGGTCCCGCTATTCGCGGGTTTCGCAGCCGGCCGGTGAGAACGGTCAGCGCTTCGGCGATCTCACGCCTGGCCAGGTTGGCCCCCAGGCAGTAGTGCACACCGCCGCCGAAGGTCAATATCGCCGGTGCCCCCTCGCGGGTGATGTCGAAGCGATCCGGGTTGTCGTAGACCGTCGGATCCCGATTGGCGGCAAACGTATTCACCAGCACCATGGTGCCGGCGGGGAACAGGTAGCCGTCGAGCTCGGTGTCTTCGACCACCAGGCGCAGCGTCCCGCCCGCGATCGGCGAGTGCCGCATGGTTTCCTCCACGGCGCGCATGGCCAGATCGGGATGCTCCTTGAGCAATTCCCACTGGTCGGGGTGCTCGCACAGCACCTGCACGGAGGCGGCCACCTGGTTTCGGGTGGTGTCGGTCCCCGCCAGCAGCAGGCCACCGGCGAGCATCTGCAGTTCGGCGGCATCGAGGCGATCCCCGTCGTCCTCGGCGCGAATGAGGTCGGAGAGCAGATCGTCAGTCAGGGTGTGGCGGCGATGGGCGACCATGTCATCGACGTAGTCGTCGAGCTCCCGCCAGGCCCGCATCACGGCGGGCTCGATGTCGCGAATGTCGACGGAGAGGCTGAAGGCTTGGAAGATGTCGTCGGCCCACAACGAGAACTGCTGCCAGTCTTCGCGGGGCGCGCCGAGCAACGCGCAGATGATCGGGACGGGATAAGGGCGCGCGAGGTCGGCGACGACGTCGCAGCGGCCGCTGCCGGCGATCTCGTCGACGAGGCCGGTCATCACGTCGACCATGGTGTCGTGCAATCGGGCAACCGTTCGGGGGGTGAACGCCTTGGCGCACAGACTGCGTAACCGCTGGTGGCTGTCGCCCTCCAGGCACAGCAAGCTGTTGATCACCTTGTCCCACAATGGACCCGAGGTGATGCCCTGCGCCTGCAGAATGATGCCGGGCGGGATCTCGAACCGGCTGTCCCGCAGGACGGAACGGACGAGATGGTAGGAGAGGATCTCGGGCCCCAGCGGGCCTATCGCGACGGGCGCCTGCCGTTGGGCTGCCTGGAATCGGGAGTAGACCTCCGCGGGAGTCTCCTCGAGGCTGTAGCTCAGCGTCGGCAGATCGGCATCGAAAACCTTCAGCGGAACGGTACCGACGGTCATGACGGTCTCCTTTGACGCGTCCGACAGGTCCAGCCAGCATAAGTCGGCTGTGTTCGTCTGCCCCCGCACTCTCCCGAAATCGCCGGTAAACTACAGGCATGTAATTCGGCGTAGGTCGCCTTCGCCGGCAGAAGGAGCGCTCATGGACCCACTGAAAATATGCAGCGTCGAATTCGACGATCGGGATCCCTTCCGCGCGACCTTCAACGTCCACCTGTCCCGCGACATGACGGACTTCGAGCGCCAGACGCTGCCACCGCTGCTCTCCCGGTTCTCGCCTTCGGAAGCCCGCGGCTCGGCGGTGGTGGCCATCAGGAACGCGACCATCACAATGATCGAAGATCACCGGGACCTGCTCAAGCAGATCGTGGCCGAAGCCGAATCATTGGCTGCGACAATGGAACACGAGCAGCACGCGGTCGCCGCCCAGGTCGCGGCCAGGGTCGAAGGTGTCCAGCAGCGCGCCGCCGCCATCGACTGGAGCTGAAGCGAGCGGGTAACGGCAGAATAAGGCGCATGGCCGCCGTCCGCTTCCTGGTTGCGCTGCTCCTGATCTGCGCCATGAGTCCGGGTGCGCGCGCCAACGCCGACGTGCCTCCGCTGAGTGCCGAGGCTCGTTCAGCGGGGTTCGTCGACGTCCGATCTGTCGTTCCCAATGCGTTGATCGATCTGCGCTATGCCACGCCGAACAACTTCACCCACGTGCAGCTGAACCCCGCCGACGCCCGCTGTCTGGTCCACGAATCCATGGCTCCCGGGCTTGCGGCCGCGGCGAAGGCCCTGGCGCCGCAGGGAAACGTGCTTGTCTTCTGGGACTGCTATCGACCGCACGATGTCCAGGTCAGGATGTTCGACGTCGTGCCCAACCCGGCATGGGTGGCCAAGCCGGGCTCATCTGCACGCAGTCACGAGTCGGGGCGTTCGGTCGACGTGACGCTGGCAGACGTGTCCCAACAGTGCCCGCGCTGCCTCGTCGACATGGGGACCGACTTCGACGACTTTTCACCACGGGCGACGGCCTTTGCCACCGACGGCGTCAGCTCCGGTGAGCAGGCGAACCGGGCCCGGTTGCGCAATGCGATGAGCACCGGCGGGTTGTCGGTGTACTCCGGTGAGTGGTGGCATTTCGACGGCCCGGGTGCCGGGGTCGGACGTCCTATCGTCAACGTCCCTGTGAATTAGTCCATCCCACAATATAGGAAGTACGTTTCGTATTGTGAAATAGCGGGCGGTACCCTTGGGTCCGAACACGATTCGATCGTTAGGAGTCGCAGCATGACCGGCAAGCCTCAGGCCGTCTACACCCACGGGCATCACGAGTCGGTGCTGCGTGCGCATCGCCGGCGCACAGCGGAGAACTCCGCCAGCTACCTGCTGCCGCATCTGCGTCCGGGAATATCGGTACTCGACGTGGGGTGCGGCCCCGGGACCATCACCGTCGACCTGGCTGCCCGGGTCGCGCCCGGACAGGTTACCGCCGTCGAATTGACCGATGACGCACTGGATTTGGCCCGCGTCGAGGCGCGGGCGCGTGGCCAGGCCAACATTGTGTTCGCGACGTCTGACGTCCACACACTCGACTTTGCCAACGACACCTTCGACATCGTGCACGCCCATCAGGTGCTGCAGCACGTGGCCGACCCGGTGCAGGCGTTGCGCGAGCTGCGACGGGTGTGTAAGCCGGGCGGCGTTGTCGCGGTCCGCGACGCGGACTATGCCGGATTCACCTGGTTCCCGCAGCTTCCGGCGCTGGACCACTGGATGCAGCTTTACGCCGCGGCGGCGCGGGCCAATGGCGGCGAGCCCGACGCGGGGCGGCGGCTGTTGTCGTGGGCTCAGCACGCCGGACTGGACGACATCACGCCCACCGGCAGCCTGTGGTGTTTTGCCACGCCGGAAGACCGCGACTGGTGGGGCGGGATGTGGGCGGACCGGATCGTCGAGTCGGCCCTGGCTCGTCAGTTGGTCGACTCAGGGATGGCGACAATCGCGCAGCTCCACGAGATCTCGTCGGCGTGGCGGAATTGGGCCGCGGCGCCGGATGGCTGGCTCGCGATCCCGCACGGCGAGATCCTCTGTCGCGCGTAACGCCGTGGCGCGTTTGTCCTGGTCAAAAGCACGGTATTGGCATTCTCTTTTTTGGCAAGTACGTTATCAATGAAAGATAACGATACTTTGGAGGATCTGTGCGTCTCGGAGTGATGATCGGTGCCGAGCGCGGTGATTCCGCGCGCAAGGTCAGCCGGATGCTCGCCGATATCGAGTGGGCCGAGGCCGTGGGCATGGACACCGCCTGGATTCCTCAGGTCCCCAACGACTTCGACGCGCTACTGGCGGTAGCGCTGATGGGCACCCGCACGACCCGCATCGAGCTCGGCACGGCCGTCGTACCGCTGCAGGCGCAGCATCCGATTGCGTTGGCGCGGCAGGCGTTATCGACACACGCCGCCACTGGTGGCCGGTTGGCACTGGGAGTCGGGCCGTCGCATCACTGGATCATCCAGGACATGCTCGGGTTGCCGTATGAGCGGCCTGCCGCCTACACCCGCGACTACCTGGAGGTTTTGAGCGCCGCTTTCAGCGGGCCGGGGCCGGTCGACGTCGAGAACGAGACCTTCACCGTGCACAACCCGCTCGATCTCGCGCCGGTGGCGCCACTGCCCGTGTTCGTCGCGGCACTCGGCCCGGTGATGCTGAGCCTGGCAGGAGAACGAGCTGACGGCACCGTGCTGTGGATGGCTGACGAGCGGTCCGTCGCCGAGCATGTGGTGCCACGGATCACCAAGGCCGCCGACAACGCAGGCCGACCGGCGCCGCGGATCGTCGCCGGGATTCCCGTATGCCTCTGTGCGCCAAGCGAAGTCGATGCGGCCCGCGAGCGGGCTAACCGGATCCTGGGAGAAGCCGAGGTGTCGCCGAACTATCAGCGGCTGCTGGAATATGGCGACGCCCGCGATGTCGGCGACCTCTGCGCGGCCGGCGACGAGGAGGCCATTCTGGCGCGGATGCGTCGGTTCGCCGACGCGGGAGTCACCGATCTGTCGGTGCGGTTGCTGCCCATTGGCGACAACCGCGAGGAGCTGATCGCCTCGAAACGGCGTACTCGTGAGGTCATCGCCGAACTAGGCGCCCAGCTTCGGTAACTAACCGCGACCCGGGTTGGTGTAGACGCGGGTCGGCGTGATCAAGACGGCGGTGCGACGTTGTTCACGCATCACCTGGTCGTAGGTGTCCCAATCGTCGTGGGTTCCGCCGGCCGCGGTGAAGATCTCGCGCAGCAGTAGCCGAAGCCGCTCGTCGTCGACGTCGGGGTGCGGGTCGTCGGGCCCGATAAGTTGCGCCGATCCCTCGACGGTGGCCCACTGCCAACCTGCGTGGGCCACGACGGTGGTCCGGGGATCGGCGCGCAGGTGGGTCAGCTTGCGGGCACCACCGATGGCGACCAACGCGACGACCGGTTCCTTGGTCAGCGGATGAGGCAGAACTCCGGCGTTGACGACCGACGCTTGGGCGCTCCCGTCACGACGCAGCGTGGTGAAGACGACGAGGCCCTGGTCTTTGGCGGCGAGTTCAGCGAAGGCCGGCAGATCGGTCATGGTCGCGGTTCCTTTCCGGTTAGCACTGAGTGTTTCAGCCCCAACACGTCCAGTTCCATTCCCGACCTGCGGAAAGCTTGGCCGTGCAGAGCTACTCGTACTCCACCGTGATCGACGCCGTGTCGGGAACGGCCTGGCACGTCAGGATGTAGCCGTCGGCGATCTCATCGTCCTCGAGCACGTCGTTGGAGCGCATGGTGGCGGCGCCGTCGATGAGCTTGGCCATGCACGTCCCGCAATTACCGGCCTCGCAGCTGAACGGCGGCGACAGGCCCGCCCGCCGCGCGCTCTCCAGCAGCGTCTCGCCAGCGACCCGCGGCACCGAGGCCTTCTTGCGGTCCAGCCGGATGGTCACCGTGCCGCCGGGCTCGGCGCCGCCGACCTCAGCTGCGGGGGCTTTGACTGGTGGCGATGCGTCGAAGTCTTCGATGAGAACTCGCGCGCCGTCCGGCAGCGCGGATCGCACCACCGCCATGAATCCCTCGGGGCCGCACACGTAGCAGTCGGCATCGGTATCTGCGCCGAGCAATGTCTCGACGGCGGCCGAATGCAGCAGCCCGTGCTCCGCGTCGATGTGACGGTGCACCGATAGTCGGCCGGGGTAGCGCTCGACCAGGTCGTCGATCGCTGTCTCGAAGATCACCGAAGCCCGGTCGCGGTCGGCGCACAGAATTCGTACCGGGCGGTCCGTGGTCGCCAGTGCGCTTTTGGCCAGCGACAGGATTGGCGTGATGCCGCTCCCGCCGGCGAAGGCCAGCAACGGCGCCGAAGCCGGGCTCAGGACGAACGTTCCCGCGGCCCGTGTCATGGTCAGCTCGTCACCCTCGACCACATTGTCGATGATCCAATTCGAGACTTTTCCGCCGACGACCCGCTTGACCGTGGTCATCAGTTCGGTGTCGGTTTCCGGTGCGCTCGACATCGAGTAGGACCGATACAAATCCTCGCCGTCGACGGTCACCCGGAACGTGCAGAACTGCCCGGCGTGATAAGAAAACGGCTGGTCTTCCGGGGCAAGGACGTAGCTGCGGCTGTCGGCGGTCTCCTTGATGATCCGGGTTACCGCGGCCCGCTGGAACACATGGCGTTCCGCCATCCCTACACCCTCCACACTTTGCGTTCTTCGCTCCAGAGAATACTATTCTCTCAAAACGATAGGATGTTCTCAATGTCGCAGGCGCGGTCGTCTCCACGTGAGTCGACCGCGCTCGTGTTCGAGGAACGGCACTACACGTTGCCTCAACTCGACGCCCTGGCCGACGGGCTGGCAGCAAGCTTGCGCGGCCGGGGTGTGACGGCGGGCGGGCGGGTCGCGTTGATGGCGTCCAACCGCCCCGAGTTCGTCGTCGCGCTGCATGCGATCTGGCGGCTGGCCGCCGCCGTTGTGCTGATCAGCCCGGCGTGGAAGCGCCACGAGGTAGAGCACGCCCTGGCTGTGACGAATCCGTCGCACGCCGTCGGCGACCACGAAGTGCTGTCGGAACTCATGCCGATGCTGCACCTCGACGAACCGGTCCCGGCAGGCGAACCGGTGTTCGGCATGGCCGCACCGCCGGAGGCCGATGCGGTGTTGGCGTTCAGTTCGGGTACGACGGGTCTGCCGAAAGCGGTTCGCCACAGCCACAAGTCGCTGCAGGCCGCTGTGGGGCACTGGCGCGGTGCGCTGGGTTTGACTTCCCGCGACCGAATTCAGGTCGCCACCCCGCCGTCGCACATCCTCGGTCTGCTCAACATCATGACGGCGCTGCAGACCCGTGTATGGCTGCGCCTGCATCGCCGATTCGACATCGACCGTATGCTGGCGCACATCGAAGCAGATCGAATCACCGTCGAGATGGCAGTTGCGCCAATCGCTTTGGCCATGGCGTCGCACCCGCACCTGGAGTCCTACGACCTCTCGTCGCTGCGGTACATCATGTGGGGCGCCACGCCGGTCAGCGCAAGCGTCGCCGAGACCGTCACCCGTCGCACCGGTGTCGGGTGGGTTCCCGCGTACGGGACCACCGAGCTGCCGGTGATCGCCTGTAACCCGCTCGACGGCGCGCGGCTCGACTCGGTCGGTCGGCCGGTACAGGGCGTACAGGTTCGAGTGACGTCGTTGCAGACCGGCGCGCCGGTCGGCCCGGGCGAGGTCGGTGAGATCCAGGCGCGGGCGGAATCGCTGATGGCAGGCTATCTACCGCAGGAGGCGACGCGGGATGCGTTGTGCGACGGCTGGTATCGGACCGGCGACGTCGGCTATCTCGACGGCGGCGGCTGGCTGCGGATCACCGACCGGTCCAAGGAGATGATCAAGGTACGCGGCTTCCAGGTTGCGCCCGCCGAGATCGAAGCCGTGCTGCACGGTCATCCCGCTGTCGAAGACTGCGCCGTGTTCGGGATTCCCGACGATGCGGGCGGGGAGTCGATCGTCGCGGCCGTCGCAATGCGTGAACCGGTCGACGCCGCAGAACTCACGGCGCGGGTGGGCGAGCGCCTCGCGTCCTACAAACGCCTGAGCCGTGTCGTGTTCGTGCCCGAAATACCTCGGCTGCCCTCTGGAAAGGTGCTACGCCGAGTGCTGAAGGAGGAGTATGGATGTCCGTCTGACAGCTGAACAACAACAACTGCGTGACGCCGCCGCGAAACTGGCCGACGACCTCGGGCCCGGATCGGTGCAAGATCTCGCCGATGACGCTCGAATCACCAGGCTCGACAAGCAGATCGAGATGACGGGCTGGCGGGCGCTGCGTTCCGACGGGGCCTCCGGAGTGGAAGTGGCCATCGTCGCGGAGGAGTTCGGCCGTGGATTGGTGGACGCTCCGTTTCTGGGTCCGGCCCTGGCCGACGATCTGGCCCGGCACGTCGGTGACACCGGGGCGACCGGCTCGACAATTGCATTAGGTGGCAACGCGATCGACGCGCGGGGCTATCAGCGCGCGTTGACGCTGGATGGCCGGACGGTGTCGGCCGCCGAGGTGGGTGCTGTCCGCGCGGCCGTCGACCTGACCAGAGCCGCCGCTGATGTCACCGGGACAGCGGTTGCCATCGGCGATCTGGACTCCGACGCCGCGCAACGGTGGCTGGCACTCGCGCTGGCCACCACGTCGGCGGACTTGGTCGGCACCGCCCGAGGCGCGCACACGCTGGCCTGTGACTACGCCAAAATCCGTGAGCAGTACGGCAAGTCGATCGGCACGTATCAGGCCGTCGCCCATCTGCTCGCCGAAAGCCTGGCCCTGATCGAGGGATCGGTGAGCGTGCTGCGGCACGCCGCCTGGGCGGTCGACGAGTTGGCCCCCGACGAGGCGATCCGAGCCGCGCGGGTCGCGAAGGTCTATTGCGCGCGTGCCGCGCGAACCGTGTGCGAGACCGCCATTCAGGTGCACGGCGGTATCGGCAATACCTGGGAGTGCCTGGCGCACGTCTACCTGCGCCGCGCGCTGACATCGACCCAGTTGTGGCCCGTCAAGTTGGAGGAGATCGACGTTGGACTTCCGTGACTCGCCCGACGAAGCCGCCTTCCGGGACCGGCTGAGATCCTGGCTTTCGCTGCACGCCAAAGAGTTTCCGAGCTCGGGTGACGAATATTGGGCCCGGCAGGGGGAATGGCATCGCGCGTTGTATGAAGGCGGCTTCTTCGGGTTGTCCTGGCCGCGTGAGTACGGGGGTCAGGAGTTGCCGCCGGTGTACGACGTCATCCTCGACGAAGAGCTGGCGCGCGCCGGCGCCCCACCCCGACCCAGCCTGGGCTACCTGGTCTCCGGCCTGACACGGCACGGCAGTAAGGAGCTGTGCCGTCGGTTCTTGCCCGGCATGATCAACGGCACCGAGCGATGGTGTCAGGGCTTCAGCGAGCCCGGCTCCGGCTCGGACCTCGCGTCGCTGACCACCACCGCCACCCGCGACGGCGACAACTACGTCATCCACGGCCACAAGATTTGGACCAGCTACTCCGACGTCGCGGACTGGTGTCTGCTGTTGGCCCGCACCGATCCGGACGCCAAGCGGCACCGCGGCATCTCGGCGTTCATCATCGCGATGAAACAGACTGGCGTGCAACAGCGTCCACTGCAGATGATCAATGGTGTCACCACCGAATTCGGCCAGGTGTTCTTCGACGGCGCGACGGCGCCTGCGGAGCACCTGGTGGGTGCCCCCGGTGAGGGGTGGCCGCTTGCCATGACGGTGGTCGGCCACGAACGCGAACCCTCCACGCTGGGCTACGCCGCCCGCTACGGCAAGCTCGTTCGTGAGCTGGCCGCGCGCACCGACGGGCCACCGAGCGAGGAACTGGCCTGGGCCGCGGTGCAAACCGAGATGCTGACCCACCACGTCCGCCGCCGGCTGTCCGAACAACTCGACGGTGTGACGCATACATCGGACGGCTCGTTGGACAAGCTGCTGATGACCTGGGTCGAACAGTCTGTCGGCCACGCCGCGCTCGCTGTCGCCGGCATCGACGACCCAAACCTGCTCAGCGCCTACCTGTATAGCCGCGCGCAGAGCGTGATGGGTGGGACATCGCAGATCCAGAAGAACATCATCGCCTCGCGAATATTGGGATTGGGAGCCTGACGTGTACGACATGCCGACCGAAATCGACGTCGAGGCCGACGGGCCGCTAAGGATCATCACGCTGAACCGGCCCGATTCGCTCAACTCGGTCAACGACGACCTGCACCACGGGCTGGCAAAGCTGTGGCAGCGGATGAGCGATGACCGCAGTGCGCGTGCCGCGGTGATAACCGGTGCCGGCCGGGCATTTTCGGCCGGCGGCGACTTCAAGTATCTCGAGGAGCTGGCCGGTGACGCCGACCTGCGAGCCAAGACCATCGCCGACGGGCGCGATATCGTGCTGGGCATGGCTCGCTGCCGTGTGCCGGTGGTCGCCGCGGTCAACGGACCGGCCGTCGGGCTGGGCTGCAGCCTGGTCGCGCTCAGCGACATCGTCTACATCGCCGAAGACGCCTACCTGGCGGACCCGCACGTCCAGGTGGGCCTGGTAGCCGCCGACGGCGGACCGCTGACCTGGCCGCTGCACATCAGCCTGCTGTTGGCCAAGGAGTATGCGCTGACCGGTGCCCGGATCTCCGCCCAGCGGGCAGTCGAACTGGGCCTTGCCAACCACGCGGTCACCGACCCGGTCGCCGAGGCGATGAAGGCCGCGAAGAAGATCCTCGAGCTGCCGCAGCAGGCGGTCGAAGCCACCAAGCGCGTCCTCAACGTCCATCTCGAGCGCGCGGTGCTGGCCACATTGGACTTCGCTCTCTCCGCGGAGAACCAGTCCTTCCAGACCGAGGACTTCCGCTCGATCGTCACCAAGCTCAACGCAGGCAAGAACTAGCCGGCCGGAGGCCGAGCGGCCCTCGCCTACCGCGCCATCGGATACCGTGCCGATTGACCAACAGGCAACACCTAGCCCAGGGAGACTCATGTCATCGCCGAACAACGAGGTTCTGGTCGTCATCGGTGTCGGCGGGATGGGGGTGTCGATCGCCCGCCGAGTCGGAGCTGGACGAACGATCGTGCTCGCTGACATCAACGCGGCAGGTTTAAATGCCGCGGCAAGCGCGCTGACCGACGACGGTCATCGGGTGCTGACCCAAGAGGTCGACGTCACGTCCCGCGGCTCGGTCGCCGCGGTTGCCGAGACGGCGCGGGCGGCCGGGCGAGTCACAGCGATCGTTCACACCGCGGGGCTTTCGCCAGAGCAGGCTTCCGCGGAGGCGGTACTGGCGGTCGACCTGTTGGGTGTCGCGCTGGCGATCGACGAGTTCGGCCGCGTGATCGAGCCCGGCGGCGCCGGTGTGGTCATCGCCAGCATGGCCGGCCACATGCTGCCTGCGCTCGATCCGGCAGTGGAGCGGCAGTTGGCGAGCACGCCCGCCGAAGACCTGCTCGCCCTGGAAGCATGTTCGAATATCACCGACAGCCGGATGGCGTACCCATTTGCCAAGCGGGCCAATCAAATCCGAGTGGCGGCCGCAGCCGGAGCATGGGGCGAATGCGGTGCCCGGATCAACTCGATCAGCCCCGGTGTCATCTCCACCGCGATGGGGCGACTGGAGCTGGGCAGTGAATCCGGCGCGCTGATGAGAGCGATGGTCGACAACTCCGGCCTTCGACGCCTCGGCACACCCGAAGACATTGCCGCTGCCACCGAGTTCCTGCTCGGACCGTCAGCGGCCTTCGTCACCGGCACCGATCTACTGGTCGACGGCGGCGTGGTCGCCGCGATCCAAACCGGAACCATCGATCTGGCCAAAGCGCTCGCCGATCGCTGATCGCTAGCCGACCGACTTTCCGGTCGCCGCGGCATAGCCGGCGCGGAAACCGAAAACCATTGCCGGACCGATGGTCCCGCCGGCACCACCGTAAGCGCGCCCGGTCACCCCGCCCATCGCATTGCCGGAGGCGAACAGACCCGGTATGGGCGCGCCACTGACATGCAACACGCGCCCGTCGCGGTCGGTGCGCGGTCCGCCCTTGGTTCCCATCGCACCCACCGACACCGGGACCGCGTAGAACGGAGCGGTATCGACGGGGCCGAGGGTCTTGCCGGCCAGCGTCGTTGCTCGTTGGTCACCCCAGTAGCCGTCGTAGGCGCTTGAGCCACGGCCGAAGTCGGGATCAGCACCGGCTTCGACATGGTCGTTCCAGGCGTCGATCGTGCGGTTGAGTCCGTCGAGCGCGATGCCGGTTTTGGCGGCCAGCCCGGCGAGGTCCGGCGATTCGCAGAACCAGTCCGGTATCGGATCTCCGGGCTCGACGCCCAAGAACCCGTAACGCTTGAGGTGAAGCGCGTCGAACACGATCCAGGCCGGGTCGTTGATGTAGCCGTCCCGTGGGTCGAGGTAATGGAAGGCGCCGGACATCGAGTTGTAATCGCAGGCCTCGTTGACGAAACGCTTTCCGGCCCGGTTGACGATGATGCTGCGTGGGCGAGTACGTTCCAGCCGCACGCTGCGGCTGCGCGGCTGACCGTCGATCGTGTCGCCCGGAATCTGCACGATCGGCACCCACCATGCTTCGCCCATGTTGGCCAGGTCGGCGCCGTGGGCCATCGCCATCCGCAATCCGTCGCCGGTGTTATTGGGCGGCGAAACGGCACCGTGCATCGGACCACGCAGGAAAGCGTTGACCAGCGCCGGATCCCATTCGAAGCCCCCGGTGCCCAGGATGACCCCGTGACGAGCATGCACGGCTAACTGCTCACCGCCGCAAGCGATCCGAACGCCGACGATTGTGCCGGCTTCGGCCAGCAGTTCCTCGGCGCGGGCATTGGTCTGCGGTGTCACGCCCGCGTCGAGCAGCCCTCTGAGCAACCCGGCGATCAAAGCCGTGCCGGCCACACACAGATCGGTGGTCCGCTCGTCGATCGCCGCATGCAGGCGCGCCCGGGTCTCGGCGTCGAATCCGACGTTCGACCAGTCCGCCGGGAACGACGTGATCCGATCACGCCATTCACCGAGGTGGCTCAGATTGAACGGCGCCGCGCTCAACGAACGTCCGCCGCGCGGCTGGCCACCGGGCAGTTCCGGTTTGTAATCCGGAAAGCCGGTGGCGATCTCGAAACGCAAACCGCTATGCGCCTCGACGAAGTCGAGCATCGTCGGGCCGGTCCGTACGAACGTCTCGACGAGCGCGTCGTCCATGGATCCCAGCGATTGCGCCCGCAGATAACTGAGCGCGTCAGCGACCGTCAATTCGCCGTCGGGGGAGCGGTTGTGCGCAGGGATCCACACCACGCCGCCCGACACCGCGGTGGTGCCGCCGACAGTCGCGGCCTTCTCGTAGACGGCCACCGATGCGCCATTGGTGGCGGCGGTCAGGGCAGCGGTGAGAGCGGCGGCCCCGCTGCCGAGCACGACGACGTCGACGTCGTGGTCCCAAGACGGCATAAGCGTGCTTCCCTTCTGCTCGGGTCAGCTGAGGATTACCGATAATTCCTTGGCTGCGTTCACAACTGCGTCCTTGCCGCGCATCACCACGTCTTCACGATGCGAGATCAGGTTGATGCATGTCGGTGGTGACGGCGGCTCGCGGTGCACCGGCACCGCCAACCCGTAGGTGTTCGGCTCGATCTCGCCGTGGGTGATCACCCACCCCTGCTGACGGGCGCGGGCTACCAGGTCGCGTTCGTCTGGCCGTGGGGGCAGGCACGCCAGCAGTGCGATGCCCGCGGCGCCCCGGTCGAGCGGGTAGCGGCTGCCCTCGTGAAACGCCAGCTGGTAGGCGACCTGAGTCGGAACGATCACCGCGACGGCCACCTGCTGATCGCCCTCGGCCACGAGCAGCGACACCGTGGTGCCCAGGTCGTCGGCCAGTGCTCGCAGGATCGGCACGCTCAGCTGACGCACATTGCGGTCGAACGACGCACCGAGAACCGCCAGGCTCGCGGCGGGTCGGTAGCGGCCGTCTTCACCCTTGGCGACGAACCGGAACTGGGCGAGCGTGCCGAGCAGGCGGTAGGCGATCGTCCGATGCACGCCGACTCCGTCGGCGACCTGTTGCACGGTCAGGCCCGCGGGAGCGTCGGCCACCAGTTGCAGCGCGGTAAGCCCGCGGGCCAGCGTCTGCGAACCGGGCGCGGTCGTTGGCTGAGCCTCAGGCATGTCAGCGCTGCGCCTCCCTTGACAGACAACCGGTAGAGAGTGATGCTCTATACATAGTGCACATCGATGTGCGATTTTAGCACACGCAGTTCACCGAAAACGAGAACAAAATTTCCGCAGGACGGCAAAGAGAGAAACTGGTGGCCGAGCACGAAAGCGTGTGGAGTGATCTACAGGGCGTCCCGTTCGTGCAGGGCTACCTCGACGCTGGTGGAGTGCGCACCCGCTACCTACATGCCGGCGATCCGACCAAACCGGCGCTGATCCTGTTGCATGGCTCCGGTGGCCACGCTGAAGCCTACGTTCGCAATCTGGAGGCGCACGCCGAGCATTTCTCGACATGGTCGATCGACATGCTTGGCCACGGCTACACCGACAAGCCCGGTCACCCGCTCGAAATCAGCCACTATGTCGAACACCTGCTGGCCTTCCTGAAAGCGATCGGTGTCGAGCGCGCCCACCTGTCCGGTGAATCACTCGGCGGCTGGGTGGTGGCACGTGCCGCCGTCGACCATCCCGACAAGGTCGACCGGCTGGCGCTCAACACCGCCGGCGGCTCGCAGGCCGACCCCGAGGTGATGCAGCGGATCATCACACTGTCCATGGCGGCCGCCGAAAATCCGTCCTGGGAAACCGTGCAAACGCGGATCAAGTGGTTGATGGCTGACAAATCCAAGGACTACGACGACCTCGTCGCGAGTCGGCAGCGGGTGTATCGCCAAGCGGGTTTCGTCTCCGCAATGCGCGACATCATGGCCTTGCAGGATCCGCAGATCCGCGCCCGTAACCTCTTGGGCCCGAACGAATATGGGTCGATCACCGCGCCCACGCTGGTGTTGTGGACCAGCGATGACCCGACCGCCGATGTCACCGAAGGCCGCCGCATCGCCTCGATGATCCCCGGTGCGCGTTTCGAGGTGATGCCCGGTTGCGGCCACTGGCCGCAATACGAGGACGCCAAGACGTTCGATCGTCTGCACATCGACTTTCTGTTGGGGCGCTGACGGTGGCCCGAAACCACGAAGTCCACGATGCGGATGTCGACGTTGTCGTCGACGTTGTCGTGGTCGGCGCGGGCCCGGTTGGTCTGACCCTGGCCAATATCCTTGGCCTGCAAGGTGTTCGTACCGTCGTGGTGGAGGAACGCGACACGCTGATCGACTATCCTCGCGGGGTCGGGCTCGACGACGAGTCGCTGCGTACTTTTCAGGCGATCGGTCTGGTCGATCGCGTGCTCCCGCATACGGTGCCCAACCAGATCCTGCGCTTCGTCGACGCCAAGCGTCGGGTGCTCGC
This sequence comes from uncultured Actinomycetota bacterium, assembly GCA_963760095.1. Lineage (GTDB taxonomy): Bacteria > Actinomycetota > Actinomycetes > Mycobacteriales > Mycobacteriaceae > Mycobacterium. The sequence continues at coordinate 227,769 of CAVXBT010000005.1, forward strand.
CGAAATGGCACCGCCTGACGCGCGGTTCGGCTGGCCCAAGCGTAACGGCTTCGTGCAACCGTTGGTCGATGCCGAGTTGTTAAAGGGCTTGGACAGATTCGAGCACGTCGAGGTGCGCTGGGGCCGTCCGATGACCTCACTCGCCGTAGCTCCGGGCGCGGTGACCGTCGAACTCGGCGGCGATGGTGGGTCAACACCGCTGCGGGCGCTCTACGTCGTCGGGTGCGACGGCGGGCGCAGCCCCACCCGGCGGCTGATGGACGTGTCGTTCGACGGCACCACCTCCCCCACGCGGTGGCTTGTCGTCGACATCGCCAACGATCCGCTCGGCCACCCCAACAGCGAGGTGGGCGCCGACCCGCAACGCCCTTACGCCTCGATCTCGATCGCACACGGAATTCGGCGGTTCGAGTTCATGATTCACCCCGATGAGACCGACGAGCAGGCGGAAGATCCGGCCTTCCTGGCGCGGATGCTGGCCACCTTCGTCCCTCACCCCGACCGCCTCGACGTGATTCGGCACCGGGTCTACACCCATCACTCACGGATCGCCGGGGGATTCCGTAGGGGCCGCCTGCTGCTCGCCGGCGACGCCGCCCACCTGATGCCGGTGTGGCAGGGGCAGGGCTATAACAGCGGTATCCGCGACGCGGCGAATTTGGGTTGGAAGCTGGCCGCTGTCGTGAACGGATACGCCGAGGACGCGCTGCTCGACAGCTACGACGTGGAACGCCGCAAGCATGCCCGGGCGATGATCGACCTGTCGACCATGGTGGGCCGCGTCATCTCGCCGACCAACAAACGAGTCGCTGCCGCTCGGGATCTGCTGGTGCGATCCGCGTCAATTGTGCCCTCGCTCAAGCGCTATGTCCTCGAGATGCGGTTCAAGCCGATGCCGCGGTATGAGCAGGGGGCCGTCGTACACCCCGAACCGCGTCGCGCCGATTCGCCGGTCGGCACCCTGTTCGTGCAACCCTCCGTGGATACCCGAGAGCAGCAGAATGCCCTGCTCGACGATGTCTTGGGCGGCTGGTTCGCCATGCTGTGCTGGAACAATAACCCGCGAGAAATCCTCGGCGACAAAGCCTTTGCCACCTGGAAAGCGCTGGGCACGACGTTTGTCGCGGCCCGGCCGCTGACCCAGCTGCACTGGACCGGGCACGACGACCCCGACGTCGTCATCGTGGGCGACCGCACGGGTCAGCTGAAGGCCTGGTTCGACACTCACCAAGAATCCGTGCTGTTCCTGCGTCCCGACCGTTGTGTCGCGGGCGCGTGCATCGCTCAGCTCGCCCCCGAGCTGAGCACCTCGCTCTTCGACGTCCTCACCTTGACACCGGGAGGAAACCGTGTCGCTAGCCCTGTGCTGTATGTCCCACAGCCCGCTGCTGAATCTGCCAGGGCCGTCGCAGGCCCTCCTTGACGACATTGACGCCGCGCTCACGCAGGCAAGGGATTTCGTCGCAGACTTCAACCCGGAGATTGTCGTCATCTTTGCTCCCGATCACTACAACGGCTTCTTCTACAAGCTGATGCCGCCGTTCTGCATTGGCACCGAAGCGCAGGGAGTCGGCGACTACGGCACGCACAAAGGGCCGCTGGACGTTCCCCAGGCGACCGCAGTCGGCTGCGCGAAAGCGGTCCTGTCCGCTGGCGTCGACATCGCCATATCGGCGAACATGGACGTCGACCACGGCACCGTCCAACCGCTGGAGAAGTTGTTCGGTACCGCGACGGCGCGCCCGGTGATACCGATCTTCATCAACTCGGTCGCCACCCCGCTGGGGCCATTGCATCGTTGCCGGACGCTGGGCACGGCGGTCGGCAGCTACCTGGCCACCTTGGATAAGCGGGTTCTGGTGGTGGGATCCGGTGGACTGTCGCATGATCCGCCGGTCCCGACTTTGGCGACGGCGACTCCGGCGGTGGTACAGCGAATCGTGCACGGTGCACCGATGACCCCCGAGCAGCGGCTGGCGCGCCAGACGGCGGTGATGGACGCAGCCGCGAACTTCGCCGGTGGAGGGAGCGACCTTGCGCCCCTCAACCCGGAGTGGGATCAGAAATTCCTGGAGATACTCGACAGTGGGCAACTCGACGACTTGGATAAGTGGTCGAACTCCTTCATCGCCGCCGAGGGCGGCAACTCCGCGCACGAGATCCGCACCTGGGTAGCCGCTTTCGCGGCACTGGCAGTCGCCGGGCCGTATGCGACGGGATTGCGTTACTACCAGCCGGCCCCCGAGCTGATCGCCGGCTTTGCGGTCAGAACGGCGGTGCCGACGGCATGAGCGCGCTGACACCGGACACGCCCGACACGTTCGATGAGGTCGTCGACGTGTTGGTCATCGGTTCTGGAGGCGGTGGCATGACAGCCGCGCTGGCCGCCCACGCCGCCGGTCTGACGACGCTGGTCATCGAAAAGTCCAGTCACTTCGGCGGTTCCACCGCGCTCTCCGGTGGCGGCATCTGGGTGCCGGGTGCACCGGCACAGCGTAGAGCCGGTTACGCGCCGCCACCGGATGGCGTTGTCGACTACCTGCGACGCATCACCGACGGATTGGTCAGTGAGGCGCGGATTCGGCAGTACGTCGACTCGGCGCCGCAGATGATGGAGTTCCTTGAGCAGCTCAGCCCGTGGTTCGAGTTCGTGTGGAAGCCCGGCTACGCCGACTACTACCCGGAATTGCCGGGCGGTTTCGAACTCGGCAGCACGATCAACGTCCCACCGATCGACCTGCGCACGCTGGCCGACGAAGAGCAACACCTGCTCGCGCCCTTGGCGCTGGCGCCGCGCGGAATCTGGCTGGGGCCGAAAGAGCTTCGGTCCTTCTACCAGGTGCGCCAGTCATGGGCAGGCAAAGGCGTCTTGGTGAAGCTGGTGTGGCGCATGGTCAGGGCGCGTGTCTTCGGTGATCGAATGGCTGCGATCGGTCAGTCGCTGGCCGCGCGACTGCGGTTGGCGATGAGGGATTGCGGCATTCCGCTGTTGCTGAATTCGCCTATGACGCAGCTGATCGCCGACGCCGACGGGTCGGTGACTGGTGCGGTCGTTGCGAAAGACGATAAACCGCAGCGGATCTGCGCCAGGCGAGGGGTGATCGTGGCGACCGGCGGCTTCGACCACGACCTCGCATGGCGCAAAGAGCACCAGCCGATCGTGGATCAGGACTGGAGCTTCGGTAACCCGGCGGCCACCGGTGACGGCATCCGCGCCGGCCAGCAGGTCGGTGCCGCTGCCGACATGCTCGACGAGGCTTGGTGGTTTCCCGCCATCCAATGGCCCGATGGCCGAATGCAGTTCATGCTCAACGAGCGGATGATGCCGTCGCAGTTCATCGTCAACGGCGACGGGAAGCGCTTCATCAACGAGGCGGCCCCGTACATGGACTTCGGCCACGCGATGATCGAGGGCCAGAAGTCGGGCGTCACCCACATTCCCTGCTGGCTCGTCACCGACCACAGATCGTTCAACCGCTATGTCGTCGCCGGCCATCTGCCGATACCGAAGATCCCCGGCGCCCCGGTTCCCACCGGACGAAAGGTACCCAAAGCCTGGCTGGAGTCCGGCGTCGTCAAGGCGGCCAAAAGCTGGGAGGAACTCGCGACCAAGATCGGAGTTCCGGCCGCGCAACTGCGAAGCACCGCCGCACGTTTCAACGAACTGGCGCAAAACGGCCACGACGACGATTTCAGCCGAGGTGACAGCGTTTACGACAATTACTACGGAGACCCAACCCTGCCCAACCCCAACTTGCATCCGTTGGGTAAGCCGCCCTACTACGCATTCCGAATTGTTCTCGGCGATCTGGGCACTTCGGGTGGATTGCGCACCGATGAATACGCGCGAGTGCTGCGCCCCGACGACACCGTGGTGCGCGGCCTTTACGCCGTGGGTAACACCTCGGCGGCGGTCATGGGACGCAGCTACGCCGGCGCAGGCGCAACCATCGGGCCCGCCATGACCTTCGGCTACGTTGCGGCCAACCACCTTGTCAGCGAAAGCTCAACTCACTCAATTGTTCCGGGAGGTCCCAGTTGAAAATCTCATTGTTCTACGAATTCGCCCTGCCGCGTCCTTGGGCGCAAGACGACGAGCATGTCCTGCTGAAAGACTGCCTCGATGAGGTCGAGGCGGCCGATAAGGCCGGCTTCTCCACGGTCTGGCTGACCGAACACCACTTCCTTGAGGAGTACTGTCACTCGACCGCGCCGGAGATGTTCCTGGCCGCGGCCAGTCAACGGACCAAGAACATCCGACTGGGATTCGGCATCATGCACCTGCCGCCGGCGGTCAATCATCCCGCCCGGGTCGCCGAACGCATCGCGACCCTCGACCTGATCTCTGACGGGCGGGTGGAATTCGGCACCGGAGAATCCTCCTCGATCGGCGAGCTGGGCGGATTCAACATCGACCCCGCCGACAAGCGGGCCCAGTGGGAAGAGGCGCTCGAGGTATCGATCCGCTGCATGATCGAGGAGCCCTTCACCGGGTTCAAAGGCGAGCACATCGAAATGCCCGCACGCAACGTGGTCCCGAAGCCGTTGCAGAAGCCGCACCCGCCGGTCTGGGTGGCCTGCACCCGGCCGGCGTCGGTGCAGATGGCTGCCGAGAAATGCATCGGGGCACTGAGTTTCGCTTACACCGGTCCGGGTCCGCTGACCGAGCGGGTGAACGGCTACTACAAACATTTCGAGGAGAGCGGCGTCCCGATCACCCCTGCGATCAACCCGAACATCCTCGCCATCGGCGGAGACCTGTCGATGATGGTGGCCAAGACTGACGAGCAGGCAGTCGAGCGCCTCGGGATGGGCGGTGGATTCTTCTCGTTCGGGATCATGCACTACTACATGACCGGTGTTCACACACCGGGACGAACCGGAGTCTGGAAACGTTATCTCGAAGAGTGCCAAAAGGATCCGACTTTGGCGTACGGCCCGGGTCGGGGGGCGATCGGCTCGCCGGCCACCGTCCGGGAATTCCTGCGCGGCTACGAAGAGAGCGGCGTCGACGAAATCATTTTGCTGCTCAATCCGCGCAGCCACGAAGGGACCATGGAGTCCATCGAACTGATGGGCAAAGAGGTGCTGCCGGAATTCATCGAACGCGACGAGAAGGCGGTGGCCGAGAAGGCGAAGCGGTTAGCGCCGGTCATCGAGAAGATCGAGGCTCGTCGGCCGGAGTCGACCGCTCCGAAGTTCGACGAGAACTACTCGTTCGGTGGGTTGCCCACCGGCCGCGGTGGCACGTTCACCGCGAGCGAGATCCCCGAGGCGATGGCCGAGATCAACGAGGGCCGCGTCCAGGCGGCGCAGCGAGCGAAAGACCAGAAGTCCTGATGCCGGAAGTTGTCTGACACTTGGGACACATCGACGAGCTGTGGCGATACGACGGTCGCCGCGCGGTCGTGACCGGCTGCGCGTCGGGCATCGGGGCACACGTCGTCCGGCAGCTCACCGAGCTGGGAGCCCACGTCGTCGGATTGGACAAGCGCCCCCCGAGCAGCGACATCACGGAATTTCACACCGTTGACATGACTGACCCGGCCTCGATCGACCGGGCCGTCGCCGCGGTCGGCGGGCACGTCGACGCGTTGTTCAACGTCGCGGGCGTCTCGTCGGGAATCGGCGATCCGCTGATGGTCGTCACGATCAACTTCCTCGGGTTAAGGCACGCCACCGATGCGCTGTTGGATGCGATGCCGGCCGGATCGTCCATCGTGAGCGTCTCCTCGCTCGCGGCGGCCGGGTATCGGGAGCATCAGCAGGTCGTCGGTGGGCTGCTGAACACACCGGCGATGTCCGAGGGCATCGACTGGTGTCATCGTCATCCCGAGGCGTTGGCCGACGGGGGCTACCGGTTATCCAAAGAAGCGATCATCCTCTACACCATGAGCAAGACCGCAGCGCTGGGTGGTCGAGGCATTCGCATCAACTGCACCGGACCCGGCGTCACCGAAACTCCGATTCTCGACCAGTTGCGCGCCGCCTACGGTCAGGAGTACCTCGACGACATCCCCAAACCCTTGGGTCGGGTCGCCGATCCCGCCGAACAGGCCGCAGTCCTGGTGTTCTTGAATAGCCAAGCTGCCAGCTACATTACGGGCCAAGTGCTCTGGGTCGACGGCGGCAACATCGGCGCCGCGGTCGCGCGCGAGCTCGAGGAAGGCCAAGCACTGTGGCCAGCCTGACCGACTTCCGCCGAGTCGCCGACGACGTCCGCAACTGGGGAAGGTGGGGAGAGGCTGACGAGCTCGGGACGCTGAACTTCATCACCGCGGACAAGGTCGCCGAAGCGGCCGGTCTAGTCAAGCACGGCAAGGTGTTTCCGTTAGGGGTGGACTTCGGCTCGTCGGGTCCCCAGGGGGCGTTCAAATTTCGGCACAACCCGATCCATGTGATGACGGTGGATGGCGGAGATGTGAACACGCTGTCTCGCTACGGGGCGCAATGGCCCACGAACCCTGGTGCGAAAGAGCTTGGAAACTACTTTCAGGACAATCTTTTTCGTTTCAACGACGACATGATCATCATGCCGCTGCAGGCGGCGACCCAGTGGGATGCGCTCTCGCACGTCTATTACGAAGACCGGCTCTACAACGGCTTCCCGTCGGACTCGGTCACCAGCCTCGGCGCGTTTCACTGTGGTATCGACAAGGTCGACGGCAAGGGCATCGTCTCGCGCGGCGTGCTGCTCGATCTCGTCCGGCATCGCGGTGCGCAGACTTTTCTCGAACTCGGCAGCCCGATCACCCCAGCCGAGCTTGACGACGTCACGCGCTCGCAGGGCGTCAAGGTGGGGCGCGGCGACATCGTGTTGATCAGAACCGGCTGGTGGGCAAGGTTTCTGGACACCGGCAACGGGGCCGAGCATGGCTCGGGATTGGATTGGCGGTGCGCCTCCTGGCTGCACGATCACGACATCGCCGCGGTGGCCGCCGACAATCTGATGGTCGAAGACCCGATATCGGGGGTAGACGGAACGTTTCTGCCGATGCACATGCTGTGCCTGCGCGACATGGGGCTGATGCTTGGCGAATACTGGGATCTCACCGCGCTGGCCGACGATTGCGCGGCCGACGGGTTGTACGAGTTTCAGCTCGTCGCACCACCGTTGAGAATCGTGGGCGCGGTGGGCTCTCCGGTGAACCCCATCGCGATCAAGTAGGAGCTCGCCATGGAAATTCAGCGCAGAACTGCGGTGGTCGACGGGCTGGCCACCGGATACCTGGAGGCCGGCAACGGCGACCCGGTAATCCTGTTGCACGGCGGCGAGTTCGGTGCTAGTGCCGAAATCGGCTGGGAAAGAACGATTCCCGCACTTGCAGTCCGGTATCGGGTGTTGGCGCCGGACATGTTGGGCTTTGGGCAGTCGGCCAAAGTCATCGATTTCAACGACGGGCGCGGCATGCGCATCCGCCATGTCGCCCGCTTCTGCGGCGAGCTGGCCATCGAATCGGCGCATTTCATCGGCAACTCGATGGGCGCCATCATGCTGCTCACCGATGCCACGTCGGATTCGCCGGTGTTACCGATGCGCAGCATGGTGGCTATTTGCGGCGGTGGCGAAATCCAACGCAACCATCACATGGAGGCACTATACGACTACGACGCGACCCCGCCAGCAATGCGCCGGATTGTCGAGGCGCTCTTTCACGATCCGTCCTATCCGGCTGACGACGACTATGTGCGGCGCCGTTACGAATCCAGCACCGCACCCGGTGCGTGGGAGGCGGTCGCCGCAGCCCGTTTTCGCCGACCCGGCGCTGCGCCGCCGCCAACCCCGTCGAGTAGACGCGCCTACGAGCGGGTGTCGGTTCCGACGCTCGTGGTCGAGGGCGCGTGCGACAAGCTTCTTCCGCCTGGCTGGGCCAAAGAGATCGCCGACCAGATTCCCCTGGGCCGCTCGGCTGTGGTCGAGGCGGCCGGCCACTGCCCACAGATTGAGCAGCCATCGATCGTCAACGAGTTGTTGCAGGAATTCTTGTAGGTGCGGCAGGCGTCGCGTTTCCGGCAGCTACCGCTCGTTACTCCGACTCCGAATGCCGCTGTGCGAACCAGGTGATCAGCCGCCCGACGACGATCAGCAGCAGCAAGAACACGATCAGCAATAAGGCCGCGTCATAGGACAGGTCCTGAGCTGATTTCGACGGCAGGTTGTAGAACGTCCAGATCGGGTAGGTGAGGTAACCGACCGGCGACTGGGTGAGTTGTCCGGTCGGAAGCGAACCCGACCAGCCCGCCGTATACAGCATCGGCGCCGTCTCGCCGACTGTCACCGCGAGCGCTACCAGCATCCCGGTGACGATTCCGGGCATGGCCGACTTCAGTACGATCTTGCGTAGGGTCCAACCGGCCGGTAGCCCGAGTGCCTCTGCCCCTTCCCGGTACGACGTCGGCACCTGGTTGAGCGCGGACTCCGTGGCCTTGGCAATATACGGAATGCTCAGAACCGACAGTGTCACCACCCCAGCCGCCAGCGAAAACCCCCAGTCGAAGTAGACCACGAGCGCCAGATATCCGACGTAGCCAAGCACGATGGACGGGATACCGGACACTACCTCGTAGGCGCCACGCAAAATCGACCGCGTTCCGCCGGTGGCGAATTCGGACAGATAGATCCCGGTCAACACGCTCACGGTGCCACCCACCAGCATGACCCCGATACAGAGGACCGCAGTACCGGCAATGGCGTTGCGTAGGCCGCCACCGGCCCCGTGCGTGTTCTGCACCAGCACGCTCCAGTGGAACACCGGCAACGCACGGCCGACGACTCCGATAAGCATCCACAACGTCGGGGCGATCACCACCGCCAGACAGCCGAAGCACGCCGTCCACCACAGCGCGTTGATGATCTTGCGCCGAGTGGCGACCGACCACCATTGCGCGGCCGGCGTCGGCATGTGCCCGGTCCCAGGTGCAGCCGATTCGCTCACGTCAAATACCTCGCCCGACTGGTAGCGCGGTACTCGACGTCCGGCGCACCAGCGCACGAGCGGCCACGTTCGTCAGCAACGTGATCACCATCAGCACCAGGCTCGCCTCGGCGAGGGTCTTCACTGCGAAGTTGGTGGAGTCGGTCAGCGCCGAATCCAGCTGCGACACCACGGTGGCGGCGATGGTCGTCATGGTCGAGTAGATGTTGGCGGGTATGGCACCGAGCTCCGCGCCGGACACCATGGCGACAGCCATTGTCTCTCCCAGCGCACGTCCAAGTCCCAGGACCACGGCGCCGATGATGCCGCTGGACGCCCATGGCAGTGTGACCTTCCGCGCACACTCCCAGTCGGACATTCCCAGCGCGGTCGCGCCCTCGCGGGGCAGCAATGGCACCTGTCGGATCAGGTCACGGGTGGTGCTGGCGATGATGGGAATGATCATCACCGCCAGCACCAGACCGGACACCAACAGGCCTTCTCCGTTGCCGGTATTGCCGCGGAAGTAGTCGAGCACCGGCACATCGGGGGCGTTGCGGGCGATCACGGGAGCGATGTGGTGGGCGATGAACGGCCCGAATGTCAATGCCCCCCATAGGCCGACGACGACGCTGGGGATGCCGGCGAGCAATTCGATTACCATCCCGACGGCCGAGGCGAGGCGTTTGGGCAACCGTTCCACGATCACAAACGCCGCTCCGATGGACACCGGCACTGCGATGATCAGGGCGATCGCCGAGGTCGCCAGGGTGCCGACGATCAGCGGCAACGCCCCGTAGTAGGCGCCCGTCGGATGTGGGACACCGTCGCTGACTTCGGTGTCGCCGTAGACGTTGCCCTGGTTCCATTCGGTGGCGGTGAAGAAGTGCAGCCCGTTGACCCGGATCGCAGGCAGCGCTTCGATGGCCAGCGTCGCCAGCACGAACACCAGCGCGAGCAGCGGGATCACCGCACCCACCCCACCGGCCCAACGGATGGCGAGGCCCTCGCGGCTCAGGTTACGGATGCGGCCCAGCATGCGCCGAAGGACGGCCGAGCCGCCTGGCGCCGGCTGTTGCGCGGAAAGCGTAGTAAGGGTCAACGAACCCCTTTACTTGGTGATCTTGGCGATCTGGGCGTCGGACAACTTCACCACCGCGGCAGGCAGCGGCTGATAGTGCACCTGGTCCAGGAACGAGGGGCTGCTACCGTCGGTGATCGCCCAGTGCAGGAACGCTTGCACCGTCTGTGCCTTCGCGGCATCGTTGTGGCTGCTGTAGATGATGGCGTACTCGTAGTAGACGATCGGGTACCCGTTACCGGCGGGCCCGTTGATCAGCGAGATTACCTGGTTCGCTGGGGTCTGCGAGGCGAAGCCGGCGGCCTCGGCCTGAATGCTTTGGGCGTCGGGCAGCAGGAAATTACCGGAGGCATTGCCCAACTGGGCCTCGCCCAGTCCCTTCTGGTTGGCCTGGTCGACGTAACTGCTGCCGATGTAGGCCACGCAGCCGGGGGTGCCGGCGCAGCTGGTCACCATGCCGCCGGCGCCGTTCTCGCCCAGCGCGCCCGGCACCGCGGGAAAGTCGACAGTGGTGCCGAAGCCGGGCGACTTACCCCAGCCGTCGGGGTCTTGCTTCGACAGATACTGGGTGAACACGAAAGTGTCGCCGGCCCCGTCGGATCGGTGTAGCGGAACCACCGGGGTGTCGGGCAGGTTCACCCCGGGGTTGAGGGCGGTGATCTGCGGGTCGTTCCAGGTTTTGATCGTGCCGTGGTACATGGCCGCCAGCACTTTGCCGTTGAGTTTGAGGTGCTCGCTGACACCGGGCAGGTTGTAGTGGACCTGCTCAGCGGCAATGGCCAACGCGATGTTCATCAGCCCCTTGTGCGCGGCCATGTCACCCTTGGACAGGTAGGCGCCGGAGGCGCCGATGTCGACCGTTCGCGCAGCGGCCTGGGCGATCCCGGCACCTGACCCGGTGGACTCGGTGTTGATCGTGACGTTCGGGTACTTCTGGTGATAGGCGTCGCGCCACAGATTCATCAGCGGGAATAGCTCCGTAGCACCGGTTTCCGACAACGTCACCTGCGACGACGCGGGCGTGGTGGCGACGTTACCGGCGGTGGCTCCGGGGTTGGACGAACCGCCTGTTGATTTCGAACCGCAGGCCGCTGCGACCAGGACCAGCGCCGCAGCGACCAGCAGCGTGCGCAACCTAGTTTTCACACTCCTCATTCCTTACCTTTCTTTTCCGCTCTTTTCCGCCATTTACCTCTGTGGCCCGGACGACGCCGAGAAGCCTGCGGTCAGCCGAAATAGGGAGACGTAGCGGGCGGTCTCCTCATGCTTCGGCGATAGGAACACCTGTTCGGTGGCCCCCTCCTCGACCAGTCTGCCGTCGAAAAAGAAGGCGGTCCGGTCAGCGACCCGGGCGGCCTGGGCGAGATCATGAGTCACCATGATTACGGTCAGGCGGTCGGTGAGCGATCTTATGAGCTCTTCGATCTTCTCGGTCGTGGTCGGGTCCAGTGAGGAGGTGGGCTCGTCGAGCAGCAGCACCTCCGGGTTCACCGCAAGCGCCCGGGCCAGACACAACAACTGCTGCTGACCACCGGAGAGCCGGAACGGCGAATCACCGAGCCGATCCTTAACCGCATGCCAGAGCCCAACCTCGGTGAGTCGAGCCTCGGCAACGCTTTTGAATTCCTTGCGCGGCACCATCTTGTGAGCGCGCACGCCTGCAACCACGTTGTCCATGATCGACATCGGAAACGGATTGGGACGTTGGAACACCATGCCCACTCTGCGGCGAAAATCCATCAGGTCGCGGTCCTTGAAGATGCTGCTTCCGTTCAACAGCACATCACCGCTGTACCGGTATCCGGAGACTTTGTCGTTCATCCGATTCAGCGTGCGCAGGAAGGTCGTCTTACCTGAGCCCGTCGGTCCCAGCAAGGACGTCACCGCACGCGCGGGAAAGTCGAGGTTCACCGCGTCGAGCACGGTTTTGCCGCCGAAACCCAGGGTGAGGTTCACTGCCCTCATGGCCGGAGCGGCAACATCAGCGTCAATGGCACCAATAATCTTGGCGCCGAGTTGTTCACTTTTCATTAACCCCTGATGCTACTTCGTAACGCCGCAGCACAGGTGAACCGCCGCTGACCTCTACGCATCTTCAAAGGTACTGCTAAGCCCCCGCCCAACTTCAAAGCTTTGTATATTCACGTTGGGTTCACACGTTCGTTGCCCGACCAGCGACGTATCCGACGGCGGAACGTGGTCCGCGGCTCGGCTCGACCCGGTGGCAGAGTGGGTGTATTCGTCGCCCGCGATTCTTCAGAGGAGTTCCGTGAGATTCAACCGATCCGGTGCCGCGCTGAGTCTGCTGGCCGCCAGCGCACTGGTGTTATCGGCGTGCGGTAGCCATTCCAACACGTCGTCGTCTGGATCCAGCGCTGGGTCGGCGCCGGTACAGTGCGGCGGCAAGAAGGAACTCCATGCCAGCGGCGCGACCGCGCAAGAGAACGCTATAGAACAATTTGTCTACGCCTATGTCCATGCGTGCCCGGGGTACACGCTGGACTACGCCGCAATTGGGTCCGGCGCAGGGGTGAAGCAGTTCATCATTAACGAGACCGATCTGGCGGGTTCCGGCGTGCCGTTGGACCCATCAAAGGGTGAGCCCGACAGGGCGGCGGATCGGTGCGGTTCGCCGGCCTGGGACCTGCCGGCGGTGTTTCAACCGATCGCGGTCACCTACAACATCAACGGCGTGAGTTCGCTGAAGCTGGACGCGCCCACGACCGCGAAGATCTTCAACGGCGGCATCACCAAGTGGGATGACCCGGCGATCAAGGCCCTCAATGCAGGCACCAACCTGCCGTCGGCGCCCATTCACGTCATCTTCCGCAGCGACAAATCCGCTAACTCAGCCAACTTCCAGCAATACCTCGAGGCCGCATCCAACGGCGCGTGGGGTAAAGGCGACGGCGAAACGTTCCAGGGGGGTGTCGGTGACGGCGCCGCCGGGGACAATGGCAACTCGGCGCTGCTGCAGCAAACCGACGGGTCGATCACCTACAACCAGTGGTCGTTCGCGGTGGGCAAACAGTTGAACATGGCCGGAATCATCACGTCAGCGGGTCCGGACCCGGTGTCGATCACTGTCGACTCGGCCGAAAAGACGATTGCCGGGGCCCGGTTCAAGGGGCAGGGCAATGACCTGGTGTTGGACACGTCGTCGTTCTACAAGCCGACGCAAGCCGGTGCCTACCCGATCGTGGAGCCGACCTATGAGATCGTCTGCTCGAAGTATCCGGATTCCGCAAGCGGCACGGCGGTAAAGGCGTTTATGCAGGCCACAATTGGCCCGGGCCAAGATGGCTTGGATCAGTATGGATCCATTCCGCTGCCGAGCTCGTTCCAATCGAGGCTGGCGACCGCGGTGAATGCCATCTCGTGATCAGGTGAAGGGAGTTCGATGATGAGCGGCAGTGAGCCGGGTTCGCGGGTGGGGTCGCGGTTTGGGCCCTATCAGCTGAGGCGGCTGCTGGGCCGCGGCGGGATGGGCGAGGTCTATGAGGCCGAGGACACCCGCAGGCGCCGGGTGGTGGCGTTGAAGCTGATCTCGGAGCAATTCTCCGGCAACCCGTTGTTTCGCGCGCGGATGCAACGCGAGGCCGAGGCCGCGGGGCGGCTGACCGAGCCACATGTGGTGCCGATCCATGACTACGGCGAGATCGACGGGCAGCTGTATTTGGACATGCGCCTGATCGAGGGAACCGACTTGGCCACGCTGTTGAAACGTTCCGGGCCGTTGAGCCCACCAAGGGCGGTGGCCATCGTGCGTCAGGTCGCCGCCGCGCTTGACGCCGCGCACGCCATCGGCGTGACGCATCGCGATGTGAAACCGGAGAACATTCTGATCACCGGCAGCGATTTCGCCTATCTGGTGGATTTCGGTATCGCCCGGGCCGCGGCCGACCCAGGGCTGACCCAGACCGGGATGGCGATGGGGACCTACAACTACATGGCTCCGGAGCGGTTCGCTGGCAATGACGTCACCTACCGCTCCGATATCTATGCGCTGGCGTGCGTGTTGAGCGAGTGTTTGACCGGGTCGCCGCCATATCGGGCCGACAGCATCGAACGGTTGATCGCCGCGCATCTGATGGAGCCTGCTCCGCGGCCCAGCCAGCTGCGACCCGGGCAGGTTCCGCGGGCCTTAGATCACGTGATCGCCAGAGGCATGGCCAAAAACCCCGAGGATCGCTATGCCACCGCCGGTGAGCTGGCCGCCGCCGCCCACGACGCGCTGACCGCATCCGAGCAGCACCAGGCCGCCACGATTCTGCGGCAAGGCGAGGGAGTAACCTTGCCCGTCGGTGCCGCCGATACGGGGCTGGCCGGCGTCGAGGCCATGACCCAGGCTAGGGCATGGTCACGAACGTCAAACCCACCCACCACCCAGCCGGCGTGGACGCCGCCTCCCGCCGCCGGCGGTCCCAGCTTGCGCAGCCCAACCAGCGCCCCGTCCTCCGTCAGCCCTGCGGGCCTACCGGACTTTGGCCAATCCCCCCGCGCACCAGTGGAGCCCCGCTACAAACGCAAGCTGTGGATCCTCGTCGCCGCGACCGCGCTCCTCGTCATCGCCGCCATCGGATACGTGGTGACGCGGCCGTCGCACCCGGCACCGGCGTCCGGACAAACGGTGCTGCCCTTCACGGGCATCGACTTCCGCCTCTCGCCAAGCGGGGTGGCGCTGGACAGCGCTGGCAACGTCTACGTCACCAGTGAGGCCATGTACGGACGGGTGCTGAAGTTGGCCCCGGGTTCGAACGACCGCACCGTGCTGCCGTTCAACGGCCTTTACCAGCCGCAAGGGCTAGCGGTAGACACCAACGGCACCGTGTACGTCGCCGACTTCAACAACCGGGTGGTGAAGCTGGATGCCGGGTCAAACAACCAGAGCGTGCTGCCGTTCACCGGCCTCAACTACCCCGAGGGGGTAGCGGTGGATGACCAGGGCAGCGTCTACGTCGCCGACCGTGGCAACGACCGGGTGCTGAAGCTCGACGCCGGGTCGAACACCCCGACCGTGATGCGGTTCACCGGGCTCAATGACCCAGACGGTGTGGCGGTGGGTTCCGACGGCAGCGTGTACGTCACCGACACCGACAACCATCGAGTGCTGAAGCTGCCCGCCGGTTCGGACACCCAAATCGTGCTGCCGTCCACCGACCTCACCGCGCCCTGGGGTATCGCGGTGGACACCGTCGGCAGCGTCTACGTCACCGGCCACGACACCAGTAAGGTGGTGAAGTTGGCTGCCGGGGCGAGCGCCCCGACCGTACTGCCGTTCACCGGCCTCAACACCCCCTTAGCGGTGGCGGCGGGCAAGGACGGGAACGTGTACGTCGCCGACCGCGGTAACAACAGGGTGGTCAAGCTGGCGGGCTGATGGTATCCGGTTCGCAGACCGCCAACATGCCCCGCGTCATCGCCGATTCGATTGCGTTTACGATCCACCAACACCCGATGCTACGTCGTGACGCCACACCAGCGGTCAAGCGCTGCCAATCCTAGGCGCATCTTCCAGGCTCCGCATATTCACAATGGGTTCACACGGTTGCTGCCGACCAAACACGCATCTATGCGGCGGAACGTGCTTCTGCGGCTCGGCCCGATCGGGTGGCAGAGTGGGTGTATTGTCGCCCTGAATCTTCGGGAGAGTTCCGTGAGATTCAACCGATCCGGTGCCGATCACTGTCGACTCGGTCAAAAAGACGATTGCCGGGCCCGGTTCAAGGGACAGGGCGATGACCTGGTGTTGGACACGTCGTCGTTCTACAAGCCGACACAGCCTGGTGCGTACCCCATTGTCGAGGCAACCTATGAGATCGTGTGCTCGAAGTATCCCGATTCCGCGACCGGCATGGCCGTACGGGCGTTTATGCAGGCCGCAATTGGTCCGGGCCAAGATGGTTTAGACCAGTATGGATCCATTCCGTTGCCGGGCTCGTTTCATTCGAAACTGGCGCCGGCCGTGAACGCTATCTCGTGAGTAAAAATCGTCATTTCCCTGTAAGTCGCCGCATCATGGGTGTTGGGAGTTGCGGGCGGTTGCCGCTGGCGGGATCGACTGAGCGGGGAAGGGAGCATCGAGGGTGAACAACAGCGAGCCGGGTTCGCGGGTGGGGTCCTGGTTTGGGCCCTATCGGCTGGTACGGCTGCTGGGCCGCGGCGGGATGGGCGAGGTCTACGAGGCCGAGGACACCCGCAAGGGTCGGGTAGTGGCGCTCAAGCTGATCTCACCGCAATTCTCCGACGACCCGATGTTTCGCGCCCGGATGCAACGCGAGGCTGGCGCCGCAGGACGGCTGACTGAGCCGCATGTGGTGCCGATCCACGACTATGGCGAGATCAACGGGCAGCTGTATCTGGACATGCGCCTGATCGAAGGCTCCAACCTGGCCACCGTGCTGAAACGGAATGGGCCGATGAGTCCGCCGCGCGCGGTGGCCATTGTGCGTCAGGTGGCCTCCGCGCTGGACGCCGCGCACGCCAGCGGGGTGACGCACCGCGATGTGAAACCGGAGAACATCCTGATCACCAGGGATGACTTCGCCTATCTGGTGGATTTCGGAATTGCGCATGCTGCCGCCGACCCGGGATTGACCCAGACCGGCACGGCGATGGGAACCTACAAGTACATGGCTCCCGAGCGGTTTACCGGCAATGAAGTCACCTACCGCTCCGATATCTACGCGCTGGCCTGCGTGTTGGGCGAGTGTTTGACGGGGTGGCCGCCGTATCGGGCCGACAGTATCGAGCGGTTGGTCGCCGCGCATCTGATGGAGCCCGCCCCGCGGCCCAGCCAGCTGCGACCCGGAATGGTTCCTGCTGCACTAGATCAGGTGATCGCCGAGGGGATGGCCAAAAACCCCGAGGAGCGTTACCGCACTGCCGGTGAGCTGGCCAACGCCGCCCTCGACGCGCTGACTGCTCCCGAGCAGCACCAGGCTGAAAGCATTCTGCAGCACGGCGAGGACGCTGCCGCCGCCGAGACAATGGCTCGTCCTGCGGCAGCCGGCGTGGGCGTCGGGAGCTGGCCTGCGCATCCCGCCGAGGCCGGCGGCTGGGCTATCCGCTCCGACGTTCCATCGGCCGGAAGGCCGGCTGCTCCACATCAGCCTGATTTCAGCCCGAGCCCGCCCGAGCGCCGCGACAAACGCAAGTGGTGGATACTCGTCGGCGCTGCGGTGGTGCTGCTCATCGCGGTTTTTGGGTATGTGGTGAGGCCGCACCACCCGGGTCCGGCGGCACAAGTGTGCGGGCAAAACGTGCTGCCGTTCGACGGCCTCACCTTCCGCCTCTCTCCCGGAGGAGTGGCGGTGGATTCCGCCGGCGCCGCATACGTCACCAATCAAGGCATGTACGGCCGGGTGGTGAAATTGACCCCCGGGTCGGACACCCCAACGGTGCTTCCGTTCACGGGGCTGTACCAGCCGCAGGCGGTAGCTGTCGACTCAGCGGGTGCGGTATACGTCACCGACTTCAACAATCGGGTCGTGATGTTGGCGGCCGGATCGAACAACCAGACCCAGCTGCCGTTCACCGGCCTCAGCTACCCCGAAGGTGTAGTGGTCGACGGCGCGGGCAGCGTCTACGTCGCGGACCGGGGCAACGACCGGGTAGTGAAATTGCCGGCCGGAACCAATACCCCAATGGTGTTGCCGTTCGACGGTCTCAACGATCCTGATGGGGTGGCGGTGGACGGTGCGGGCAACGTGTATGTCACCGACTCCGACAACAACAGGGTGGTGAAGCTGGCGGTCGGCTCGAACGAACAGACAACGCTGCCGTTCACCGGAATCAGTGTGCCTTGGGGAATCGTCGTGGACCGCGCAGGCAACGTCTACGTCGGTGAGCACGACAATAATCAGGTTCTGAAACTGCCCGCCGGTTCCAACGCCCCGACGCCGTTGGCGCTCAACGGACTCAACACACCGCTGCAGCTCGCGCTGGATAAGGACGACAACGTGTACGTCGCCGACCGCGGCAACGACAGGGTGCTCAAGTTCGTCGTCGCCGGATGTGCCGGTTAGTTCCGCCATCGGCTGGCACAGCGTGGGTCAGCGCCGGCGTATCGCCATGATCCGGCCGACGGCGTCGGCTACCAGATAGACCGCGGCCACCAGGATGATCAGTGTCAGCGCGGCGCCCCAAACCCGCAGGAATCCAGCATGTTCGGGGTTGTCGAGTTCGGTGTAGATCAGCAGCGGCAGCGATGCCATGTTGCCGTCGAACAGGTTGAAGTTGATCGATCGGCTGTAGCCGACCAGTACCAGCACCGGAGCGGTCTCGCCCATCACCCGTGCGATCGACAGCAGGACCCCGGATATGATGCCCGGCATCGCAATCGGGACGACAATCCGCGTGATTGTCTTCGATTTCGAAACGCCTAACGCGTAGCTTGCCTCCCGGAGGTCGTCCGGCACCAGCTTGAGCATCTCCTCGCTAGACCGCACCACAACCGGCAGCATCAGCAACACCAAGGCAAGTGAGACCGCGAAAGCGCTCTGATGGAAGCCGAGGGTGGCGATCCACAGGCTGAAGATGAACAGCGCCGCCACGATCGAGGGCAATCCGGCCAGCACATCGACGATGAAGGTGGTGAATTTCGCCAGCCGACTAGATCGATATTCCGCCAAATACACCGCGGTCATGAGTCCCAGTGGTACGGCAAGGATAGCGGCCACCCCCGCCTGGGCGAGCGTCCCGTATACGGCGTGGTACACCCCGCCGGAAAACTGCTCCGGCAGCACACCTCGCAGTGAGTGACTCCACCAGCCCGGCTGAGTGACCGCGTACCAACCTCGAGCGACGACAACCCACAGTAGCCAGACCAGCGGTACCAACGCGATCGCGAACGACGAGAGGAAAAGCAGTCTCGCGACGTGGTTTTTGATGCGCCGCCCGAAACTGACACGGCGAAGCGCTGCCGCCTTGACCGGTCGGCTGAGCTTCATGCTGGTCACCGGTCAACCACCCTGCCGACAATTGCACGGGCGACGGCGTTGACGATGAATGTCAGGACGAACAGCACAAACCCGGCTGAGATGTAGGCGCCTGTCGGTAGCGCTTCGCTGAACTCGCTTGCCGCGGAGGCTATTTTGGATGCAAAGGTATATCCGCCGTCGAAAAGTGACCAATGGCCGGCGTGGGCAGAGGCACGCAGGATGATCAGGATCGCCACCGTTTCGCCCAAGGCGCGGCCCAAACCCAGCATCGACGCCGCGGCGGCACCGCTGCGCCCGAACGGCAGCACCGTCATCCGCACCACTTCCCACTTCGTCGCTCCGAGCGCTAGGGCGGCTTCGATGTGGGTAGTTGGGGTCTGCCGGAACACTTCTCGCGATACCGACGTGATGATCGGCAAGATCATCACGGCGAGCACGGCCCCGGCGGTGAAAATATTTCCGCCGCCCGCCAACGAGACGTCGCCAACCTTGAACAGAAATATCCATCCCAGATCGCGTTTGAGCATTGCTTCGAACGGCTCCAGTTGCGGCGCCAGCACGAAGATTCCCCACAGCCCGAAGATGATCGACGGCACCGCGGCCAGCAGGTCGACCAACGCGCCGAACGGACGTGACAGCCGAGCCGGAGCATATTGCGTGAGGAACACCGCGATACCAACGGCAACCGGCACCGCTAAAGCCAAGGCGCACAACGAGCTCAGCGCCGTGACCATGAACAGGTCACGAATGCCGAACGCCAGGTGGTTGCCGTCGGTGGTGTTGAACTGGGCACTGGTGAAGAAATTCGCATGGTTGGCGCGCAGCGACGGAATTGCGTGGATGAGCAGGAATATCGCGATCAGCAGGATCGCGATCACGATGGTCGAACCGGCGGCGGCGGCGGCCAACTCGAAGAGTCGGTCGCCCCGCCGCGCCGCGGCTCCGCCGCGCGCAATCAGCGCAGGTGTCGCCCGCGTTCGATCAGGCGACTGGGTCGGCGATCCTTGCGCCATCCAACTCACCCGATGGCGTCGACTGCGGCTGACAACCTCGATTTGAAGGACGCGGGTATCGAGACGTATCCGTTGTCCGCCAAACCGTTCTGGCCGGGGCCGATAGTGGCCTGCAGGAAGGCCTTCACAGCCGTGCCGACCTGGTTGTCGGGGTACTTCGAGCAGACGATTTCGTATGTCGCCAGCACGAGCGGGTAAGCGCCGGGCTGCGTCGGCTTGTAAAACGACACCGTGTCGAGCACGAGGTCATTTCCCTGTCCTTTTATCTGTGCCGCGGCGATCGTCTTACCCACCGAATCGGCGCTGACCGACACTGCCTCTGGACCCGCGGACGTGACAATTCGGGCCATGTTCAGCTTCTGTGCCTGAGCGAACGACCATTCGTTGTAGGTGATTGACCCCGGGGTGTTCTTGATAGCCGCGGAGGTGCCGTCGTTGCCCTTGGCGCCTTCGCCGACGCCCCCGGTGAAGGTCTTTCCAGTGCCTTTGCCCCACGCGTTGTCGGATGCTGCATCGAGGTATTGCTGGAAATTGTCGGTCGTACCCGACTGGTCGCTGCGGAAGACGACGTGAATGGGCAGTGCGGGCAGCGCGGTGCCGGGGTTGAGCGCGGCAATTGCCGGGTCATTCCACGTCGTGATGGTCCCGTTGAAGACCTTCGCCGCGGTGGGCCCGTCCAGATTCAGTGACGTCAACCCGTTGACGTTGTAGGTCACCGCGATCGGGCCGAACACCGTCGGCAGGTCCCACGCGGCCGAACCGCACCGCTGTTGCGCCTTTCCGTGCTCGTCGTTGCTCAGCGCGACATCCGAGCCGCCGAAATCGGTTTGATTGCCGACGAATTCATTGATCCCGGCGCCCGACCCGTTGGCCGTGTAGTTAAGCGTCTGGCCCGAGCACGCCTGCTCGAATGCGTTGACGAAGCGGGCCATCGCGTTGGCCTGCGCCGTGGAGCCGCTGGCCTTGAGCGTCTGCTTACCGCCGCAGGTGACCTTCGCCTGCGACATCGCGGACGGCGTAGCTCCCTGTGTCGCGTCGTTGTCGTTTCCGCATCCGGACAGCACCACTATGCCGGTGGCCAGCACGCTCAGGGCAGCGCTGAATCGATTGGTTTTCAAATCATTTCCTTGCGAACAGTCTTGGGCCCCGCCGAGGCACGGGACCGCGGATGATTTCGGCCAACGCCGTGAGGATATGGAGTAGAACCGTCTCACCAGAGGAGAACGTAGCACCGCGCCGAAGCGGTCTGCGAGGCTTCCACCAACCGCTCAGCTAAATCAATCGCTTGACTTAAGCGGCGCTGCGCCGATTAACTCGTCCACATGGGCAATGAACTGGTCGGCAAGGTCGCGATCGTCACCGGCGGAGCCTCGGGCATCGGCGCCGGCATCGCCGAAAGATTCGTGGCCGAGGGGGCGCGGGTGGTGATCGCCGATGTCGAGCGCGATCGGGGTGAGGAGCTCGCCGCCGGGCTGGGCGCGGATGCGGCCTTCCGGCTGACCGACGTCTCCGACCCCGAGCAGGTCAGCGCGCTGGTCGCCGGTGCGGTCGAAACCTTCGGTGGGCTCGATGTGATGGTGAACAACGCCGGAGTCTCCAGCCGGATGCATCGCAGCTTCCTCGACGACGACCTCGCCGACTTCCACCGCGTCATGTCGGTCAACGTGTTGGGCGTGATGGCCGGTACCCGCGACGCGGCCCGGCAGATGTCGACGACCGGCGGCGGCTCGATCATCAACGTCTCGTCGATCGGCGGCATCCAGGCCGGAGGCGGTGTGATGACGTACCGCGCGTCCAAGGCGGCGGTCATCATGTTCACCAAGTCTGCCGCTATCGAGTTGGCACATTACGAGGTCCGGGTCAACGCCATCGCGCCCGGCAACATACCGACGCCGCTGCTCAAGACGAGCACAACGGATAAGTCGCCCGAAGAGCTCGCGCGCTTCGAGCACGCGATCCGCGAGCAGATGCGCGCCGACCGGCCGTTGAAGCGGGAGGGCACCACCGACGACATCGCCGAGGCCGCGCTGTACTTGGCTGGCGATCGATCCCGGTACGTCACCGGGACCGTGTTGCCCGTCGACGGCGGCACGGTCGCCGGAAAGGTGACGCGCCGTCGCAGCGAGAAGAAAGATTAAATCAATCACTTGACTTAACCAGGGGTGGGGCGTTGACTGACCGGATGACCACCGCGAGGGCCGCGCGCAGCGAGCGGGCCAGCACCACCCAGGAGGCGATCCTGACCGCCGCCGAGCGGCTGTTCGCCGAACACGGGGTCTTCGCCGTCTCCAATCGGCAGGTCAGCGAGGCTGCGGGCCAGGGCAACAACGCGGCTGTCGGCTACCACTTCGGCACCAAAACCGATTTGGTGCGGGCCATCGAGGAGCGGCATCGGGTGCCGATTGAGCGCCTGCGGGAAGACATGGTGACCGAGACTCTGCAGACCGGAGCGGCCGGCGACATGCGGAGCTGGGTGGCGTGTCTGGTACGCCCGCTGACCGATCACCTGGCAGCGCTCGGCAACCCCACCTGGTATGCGCGCTTCGCCGCCCAAGTGATGACCGATCCCGCCTACTTCAACATCGTGGTCAAAGACGCGCTCTCATCTGAATCGTTGGTCCAGGTGATCGACGGGATCAACCGGTGTCTCCCCGAACTGCCGGTCGATGTTCGGGTGGAACGCAACCTGATGGCCCGAAACCTGCTGATGCACACCTGTGCCGAGCGTGAACGGGCAATGGCTGCAGGCGCGTCCGTGCCGGGTTCGTCGTGGCAGGCCGCCGGTTCCGGTCTGATCGACGCGGTCGTGGGGCTCTGGCTGGCACCGGTCACACCGCACGATTAGAAGGGGCTGGCTGTAGAAAGTTATGAAAGTGGTTGTGGACCAAGACAAATGTGCATCGTCGGGAAACTGCGTGATGCATGCGCCCGAAATCTTCGACCAGCGTGACGATGACGGAGTCGTCATCCTGCTCGACGAGAACCCGCCCGCTGAGCAGGCTGACAACGCCCGCAAGGCCGAGGCCGGTTGCCCCGCACTAGCCATCCACATCGAGGAGTGAGACGTGTCCGACACACTCACCGGCAGCCCGACCGAGGCGATCGCTGACGTCCCGGACTATCCGATGGGACGGGTCGCCGGTTGCCCGTTCGCGCCGCCGCCGGAGGTGATGGCGCTGGCCGACGCGCGGCCGCTGTCGCGAGTGAGGATCTGGGACGGCAGCACACCGTGGCTCATCACCGGCTACGAAGAGGTGCGAACGCTGTTTTCCGATTCGCGTGTCAGCGTCGACGACCGCCGGCCCGGCTTTCCGCACTGGAACGAGGGCATGTTGTCGACGGTGCACAAGCGCCCACGATCGGTTTTCACCGCAGATGGCGAGGAGCACACCAGGTTTCGCCGGATGCTGTCGAAGCCGTTCACATTCAAGCGGGTGGAAGGTCTGCGGCCGGCGATCCAGCAGATCACCGACGACAGCATCGACAAAATGCTGGCCGGCCCGAAACCTGGCGACATCGTCACGGGGCTGGCGCTGCCCGTTCCGTCACTGGTCATCAGCCAGCTGCTGGGCGTGCCGTACGAGGACGCAGAAATGTTCCAGCACCACGCCAATGTTGGCCTCGCGCGGTATGCCGCCGCCGAGGACACCATGAAAGGCGCGATGAGCCTGCACAAGTACCTGGCTCAGCTCGTCGAATCGAAGATGGAGTCCCCTTCAGAAGAGTCAGCGGACGCGGTTTCGGACTTGGCCGAGCGGGTCAAGGCGGGCGAGCTCAGCGTCAAGGAAGCCGCGCAGCTCGGCACCGGGTTGCTGATTGCCGGACACGAAACCACCGCCAACATGATCGGCCTGGGTGTGCTGGCATTGCTGCAGTACCCCGAGCAGGCTGCGGTGCTGCGGGAGACCGACGACCCGAAAGTCGTCGCCAACGCGGTCGAGGAGCTACTGCGCTACCTGTCGATCATCCAGAACGGTCAGCGTCGCGTCGCCGCCGAGGACATCGAGATCGCCGGTGAAGTCATCCGAGCCGGCGAGGGCATCATCATCGACCTGGCGCCGGCGAACTGGGACGCCAAGGAATTCACCGAGCCCGACCGGTTGTTCCTGCATCGTTCGGGTGCCGGCCAGCACGTGGCGTTCGGGTACGGCAGGCACCAGTGCGTCGGTCAGCAGCTTGCCCGCGCCGAGCTGCAGATCGTCTTTCACACGCTGTTTCGCCGCATTCCCACCCTGGACCTCGCCGTGCCGATCGACGACATTCCGTTCAAGCACGACCGGCTCGCATACGGCGTCTACGAACTGCCGGTGACCTGGTGAATCCCCTCAACAGCGGCTCTGGGACAACTACTGTCGAAAACGTCTGTATCCGATTGGAGGGCAATTGATGTCGCCTCAAACAAGCACCGTTTCGCTCTACCCGCCCGGGGGATTTGGTGCACCCAAGGATCGGCACGGTCACGCCAATGGCACCAACGTGGGCTTGCCGGAGGGAACCGTGGTTTTCTCTGCGGACAACCACATTTCGTTGGCCGCCGACATCTTCTACGAGCGGTTCCCGGACGATCTCAAGGATAAGGCGCCCCGGATCTGGTACGAGGATGGCGCCTACCAGGTCGGCCGAAAGGGACAATCCTTCTTGCCGGGCGATTTCAGCGCGGTGCTGATGCAGTACGACGACTTACCGGGTGCCGCAAGCACCAACATCGAGGCTCGGATTCAGGAGCTGCGCGAGGACGGTGTCGACAAGGAACTCGCATTCCCAAACGCCATCTTGGCGCTCTTCCACTACCCGGACAAGGAACTTCGCGAGCGGGCGTTCCGCATCTACAACGAGTACATCGCCGAGTTGCAGGAGCGTTCCAATGGTCACTTCTACGGCGCGGGCCTGATCAACTGGTGGGATCCCGAAGGCGCCAAACGGACACTGACTGAACTGAAGTCCCTTGGCCTCAAGACATTTCTGTTGCCGTTGAATCCGGGCAAGGACGACGACGGCAATGTGATCGACTACGCCAGCACCGGGATGAAGCCGGTGTGGGACGAGATCGAAGCCGTCGGGCTTCCGGTGACCCACCACATCGGCGAGACGCCGCCGAAAACTCCGTGTCAGTTCAACAGCGTGGTAGTCGGCATGATGATCAACATCGACGGATTCCGCGAACAGTTCGCCAAGTACCTCTTCTCGGGGATTCTCGACGACCACCCCGGGCTGCGGATCGGCTGGTTCGAGGGCGGAATCGCCTGGGTACCATGGGCTTTGCAGGATGCCGAGCACCTGGTGGCGTCATACCAGCACATGTTCAACCGGCCGCTGGAGCACGACGTGCGCTACTACTGGGACAACCACATGAGCGCATCGTTCATGGTCGACCCGCTGGGTCTGCAGTTGATCGACCAGATCGGCATCGACAAGGTGATGTGGTCTAGCGATTATCCGCACAACGAAAGCACGTTCGGCTATTCGGAGAAGTCGTTGGCCGCTGTCGTCGACTCGGTCGGCGCTGAGGCCGCCGCGCGCATCGTGAGCGGTAACATCACCGAATTCCTGGGGCTGTAGGCCATTCGATGACGTCAACCACTTCGTTTCTGGCCGCACCTTCGTCTGCACTCGACATTCCGGAGACACCGGACCTGCAGCGGATGCGTCGCGAGACTGGCGCACGGCTGCGTTCGGCGATGGCCGATCGCGGCGTGGACGCCTTGATTCTGTTGGGAAACAACAGCGTTGTGTATGCCACCGGGGTGAGCTGGCCGCTGGGCGACGCCGGGTTGTCCTACGTCGAGCGACCCGTCGCGGTGGTGATCGCCGACGATCCGCACCCGCACCTGTTCCTGCCGTTCCGTGAGGGCGCCTCGTCGGAAGCTGGTTTGCCCACAGACCATCTCCACGGCCCGGTGTATCTGGAGTTCGACGAAGGGGTGGAGAATTTTGCGCGGGTGATCGAGGATCTGCTCCCGGCCGCGGCCGTCGTCGCAGTCGACGAGCTCACTGGGGCCATGCGGCGTGCACAGCCGCGACTGTTCCGGTCCGGACGGCCCGCCGACGCCGCGCAGATCGTCGGCGCCGCCAAGCTCATCAAGACTCCCGACGAATTGGCCTGCATCCGTAAAGCTGTCAGGATCACCGACACCGCCATGGTTGACGTGCAGGCCGGGCTGGCGCCGGGAATTCGGCAGATCGACCTGTCGGCCAAGTTCACCCGTCGGACTTTCGAGCTGGGCGCGATGGCCAGCATGCTGGAGCCGATCTGGCAGGTGATGCCCAAAAACAAGGCGGACGGCGTTTGGACCACCCACGGCGACCTGGCGTTGCCGCTGTTGACAACTGAGCGCGAACTGGCCGCCGGCGATGTGCTGTGGACCGATGTCAGCATCACCTATCAGGGCTACTGCTCCGATTTCGGCCGCACCTGGGTGGTCGGTCAAGAACCGACACCGCGCCAGCAGGCGCAGTACAGCAAGTGGCGGGAAATCATGGACGCCGTGCTCGAGGTGACGCGCGGCGGCGCTACCGCTGCGGAGTTGGGCAGGACGGCGACGAAGGCGAACGGCGGCACCCGGCCGTGGCTGCCGCACTTCTATCTGGGACACGGCATCGGCGTCAATGCCGCCGAGACACCAATGATCGGAACGGATCTCGGTGACGAGTTCGACGAGAACTTCGTCCTCGAACCGGGCATGGTGTTGGTCCTGGAACCGGTGGTGTGGGAAGACGGCACCGGTGGGTATCGCAGCGAAGAGATCGTCGTCATCACCGAGGAAGGCCACATCCGGTTGACCGATTACCCCTATCACCCTTATGGCGACTGAGGTTCTGGCCGACGACCGCGCGCTTCGCACCGGTCGTCGTGGGCGCGCCCTGGCCCAGATGGAAAAGCACCACCTCGACGTGCTGGTGCTCGGGCGGCAGGCCAACGTGCGCTACGTATCCGGCGCGCCTCAATTGTGGGTGGCAGGAACCCGACCGTTCGGACCGACGTGCGTGGTGGTCCGGGAGACCGGGGCGATCCACCTGCTCAGCACGTGGGATGAGGGGGTCCCCGACGACATCCCGCACGAGAATTTGTACGGCATCGCCTGGAACCCGATGAACACCATCTCGGTTTTGAAAGGCATTGAGGGTGCAGCGGCTGCCAAACGCGTTGGAACCGATGCGCTTTCACCGGGGTTCGCACAACTGCTGCCGATGGCATTCCCGAACGCCGAGCTGGTCGACGGTGAGTTGGCCATGCGCGCCGCGCGACGAATCAAGACCACCGAAGAGGTGGCGGCGCTACGCGAGGCCATCCGGGTTGCCGAGGTGGGTCTGGCCGCGGCCGTAGCCGAACTGCGGCCGGGCATCAGTGAGAAGACTCTGGCCGGCGTGCTGCTGGAGGCCATGGCCGCCGGCGGGGTGAGCACCCCGTCCACCCAGGACGCCGCCTGGGTGACCTCGCGGGAGCACCCGTGGCGACGGGCGAGCGCGGACGGGCGGGTGCAGACCGGGGACTTGGTGGCGTTCTCCTCCGGCGTGCTCGACGCCGGCTACACCGGCGAGGTGGGCCGCACCTGGCCGGTCGGCGAACCCAACGGGGGCGCCGATCTGTATCGACGGTGGGATGCGTTGTGGGGTTGTCTCTATGAGGCATGCCAACCGGGCGCACCGGCGATCGATCTGCTGGCCGCCTACCAAGCCGCCGGCGAGGAACTGCCGCCAATGCCGATCGCGCGGGGCTTGGGTCTGGGGTTCGACCCACCCGTGGTGTCCCAGCATCTGCCGGCCACTGCCGCCGAGGAGCGACTGGAACCGGGCATGGTGCTCGCGGTCACCGGCTATGTCTGGCAATCAGGCGTCGGCGCAGTGTTCGGGAGAGAGGCGGTGTTGATCACATCAGACGGTCCCGAAATCCTGACCTCGAGCCCGTCATGGCGGGCATGAGTGCCAAACCTCGGGTCGAACCGCCGTTGGCCGGTTTCACGGTGGTCGATTTATCGACCGGGATAGCAGGCGCGTACTGCACCAAGTTGCTGGCCGACGGCGGTGCCACCGTCATCAAAATCGAGCCGCCAGAAGGCGATCCGTTGCGTCGCTGGTCGGCCTCGGGTGCCGCTATCGAACCGGGCGACGACGGGGCATTGTTCAGTTTTCTGGCCGGCTCGAAGCACAGCGTCGTCGCCGAGCCCGACACCGACACCGATGTGGTCAACGACCTGCTGGCGTCTGCCGACGCGGTGGTGTGGTCGCGCGGATCGACCGTGACCGAGAGCGAGGCGTTTACCCCCGCCGCAATCCGAAGCGGTCATCCGCACCTGACCGTCACGTCGATCACCCCATTCGGGCTGGACGGCCCGTGGTGTGATCGGCCGGCGACTGAGTTCACCCTGCAGGCGTGGTCGGGTGGCATCGTCGGGCTCGGCCGCGGATCGCCCGATCGCGCACCGGTATTCGTCGGCGGCCAAGTCGGCGAGTACCTCGCCGGCGCGTACGCCAGCGCGGCGACACTGACGTCGCGACGCCGCGGCGTCGGCGAGCTGCTCGACCTGTCGATGCTCGAAGTGCAGATTCTCGGGCTCACCTATTACCCGGTCACCTTCTTTGAAATGCTCGGGCGGCCATGGCGGGACGCCCGCAAGATCACCGTGCCGGGGATCGCACGCGCCAAAGACGGTCTGGTGGACGTCGGATGTGGCACCGCACAGCAGTGGTTCGACCTGTGCGCGATGATCGGCCACCAGGACTGGATCGACGAGGACTCGCAGCTATCGATCACCGAGCACGCCAATGAGAAAGCCGCCGAGATCTATTCGTGGTTCGACAGCCATACCGTCGGCGACATCCGCGACCTCGCGACTGCCTTCCGGATTCCCAACGCGCCGGTGGTCAACGGCGCCACCATCACCGAGCTGGACCAGTTTCAGCACCGGCGCTCGTTCGTCATCAATCCCCGGGATGGTTTCACACAGCCCGCCCCGCCTTACCGGTTGCATCCCACGGAGCTTCCCTCGCCGCAAGCGGCTCCGCGGCTCGGCGAACACACCGCGCAGTACCGACGGCCCGGGTCTTCGGTTGCTCGGCAGCCGGCGCGAGCCGGTACCCCGGAGCTTCTCCCGTTCAACGGTTTACGAGTGCTGGACATGACCACCTTCTGGGCCGGTCCGAGTTGTACGCATTTCCTCGCCATGCTCGGGGCCGAGGTGATTCACGTCGAGTCGACGCGCAAACCTGACGGCGCCCGGTTGATCGCCGGCATTCCGGTCACCGAGGACCAGTGGTGGGAGAAGTCGCCGATCTTCTCGGCGCTGAACACCAACAAGAAGGGCCTCACTCTTGACCTACAGACTTCGGCGGGCCGGGACCTGTTGCGTCGCTTGATCGCAACCTCTGACGTGATCGTCGAAAACTTCACCCCGCGAGTGCTGGACCAGATCGGCTTGGACTTTGCGGCCGTCCGGGCGATTCGGCCCGACGCGATTCTGTTGCGGATGCCCGGGTTCGGGCTGGATGGGCCGTGGCGCGACAATCCGGCCTTTGCCTACGTCATCGAAGCCGCGTCCGGGGTGAGCTGGCTGACCGGCTATCCGGACCGCAACCCATACGAGCCGTATTCGATCGGCGATCCGAATGCCGGCGTGCACGCGGTCAACGCGTTGTTGCTCGCGCTGGAGTCTCGGCGCCTCACCGGAGAAGGTGTATTGATCGAAGCCGCAATGATCGACGCGGCACTCAACATCGCCGCGGAACAGGTCATCGAGTACTCAGCCTACGGAGCGCTGCTGCAACGCGACGGCAATCGGGGACCGACGGCCGCGCCGCAGAACGTGTACCAAACGGCTGACGTCGATGAGTTCGGCCGTCTGGACAGCTGGGTCGCGATCGCCGTCGCGGGCGACGAGCAGTGGACAGGACTGTGCGAGGCGCTCGGCCGGCCGCAATGGGCGCTGGATCCCACCCTGTCGAATGCGGATGGCCGGCGACAACGACACGACCTCATCGACGAGCAGCTGGGTGCATGGTGTCGGGAACGCAGCGGCGACGACATCGTCCGATGCCTTTGGGATGCAGGCGTTCCGGTGGGCAAAGTCATGCAGCCGCACCGCCAGACCGAGATTCCGCAGCTGCACTTCCGCCGTTTCTTCGAGGACGTCGGCCACCCGGTGAACCGCCGGGTACCGCACAGCACCGTGCCGGTGCGGTTCTCCGCCGGACCGGACCGATTTCACCTGAAACCCGCGCCGTTGCTCGGCGAGCACAACGTTGAATTGCTCACCGAACTTGGCCTGACCAAGCAGCAGATCGCCGATTTGGAGGCCGATGGTGTCATCGGCCACGCGCCCGGCAGCGCCAAAAGGGCTGCCGCGCGGTGACCCATCAGCCCGTCGGACTTCGCAACCGATTAGTCAGTGCGTCCAGCCGTCAGTCGCTTGATCGTCAAACGTCTGGTCAATGCGGTCGAATCTGCGGCGGATTGATGCGCGGGCGGCGGAGTGCGGCAGCACATAGAGACGGTTGGCCAGGATCGCATCGGCAGTGAGGCGGGCTACCTCGTCGACGTCGAGCGTATCCGGTTGCGCCGGAGTACTCGCCGACGCAAACCCGTAATCTGTGCCACGGATCCGCTCAGAATTCGATACCAGCTTGGTCTCCACGACCATCGGGCAGAGCACCGAGACACCAATCCCGTTGTCCTTGACCTCACGGGCCAAGTTCTCGGCCAGGCCCACGACGCCGTATTTCGCGACGCTGTAGGCGCCGAGGCCGATGTTGGGCATCAGGCCCGCGAAGGATGCGGTGAAGGCGATGTGGCCGCCGGTGTGCTGGTCGAGCAACCTGGGGAGGAATGCCTCGACGGCGTGGATGGAGCCCCACAGGTCGATGTCGATGACCCAGCGCCAGTCGTCGTGCGTCATCTGCGCGATCGGGCCCGCGATCACAATGCCGGCATTGCTGAAGACGATGTCGACCTGGCCGAGAAGACGAAAGGCCTCGTCGGCGAGGTGAACCATCTCGTCGAGAGACCTGACGTCGCACATCACTGCGTGCGCTTCGATCCCCTCGGCATGCAAGTGCGCCACTGCCTGTTCAAGCCGGGGCTTGTCGACGTCTGCGAGCACGACTCGCGCTCCGCGCCTTGCGAACTCGGTCGCAGTCGCGAAACCGATACCGTTTGCACCGCCGGTGATGACGGCGCCTTTGCCTTCATATCCGTTCATGGCGCGACGGTAGCTGATTGGCTGGGGTGCGCGGCGACGGCCCCACCTAGCCGGTGATGGCGTCCAACGCGGCGCGGGTGTCGAGGTCAATGAACGCCTCCGCATAACGCTGCGCCAAAGCCAGGCAGATCTCGGCACCTTGCCAGGCGTCGCCTCCACTGAGCGTGGCGATCCAGATCGCCAGCCCATGCGCGACCGACGCGCGGTAGCGCAGCCAGACCTCGTCGCCGCTCGGCCTTTCACCGTCCGGCAGCGTCAGCGCAGAGCGATATTCCTCGACGAGCTCACGCTCACTGGTCCGACGGTCGGCAGTCGTCAGTGCACCCTGCAGGAAGTAACCGAGGTCGAGGGAGAAGTTGCCGCGACGAGCCATCTGCCAATCGAGGAATCCGACAGTGTCATCCGGCAGCACGTAGGTGTTGCCGATATGCGGATCGCCGTGCAGTAGCGTTTGCGGCGCCTCAGTCAACGTGCCGATATAGCGCGCCCAGATATCAACGAACAGATCGGTGCCGGTCATCGCGGGGATCTCGGCGGGAACCGAATCGCCCATACGTTCACGTGCGATCTCGAGCGGCGCGTACTCCAGGCCCGCGAACGCGACAAACGGGTCGAGCCATCGCAGCGCCGGATTGCCCGTAGTCCGCTCGCCCCAGAACGCGCTGTGCAGGCTCGCCAACCCGCGAACGCCGCTGGCCGCCTGATCGATCGTCAGCGGCCGGGTGGAGTCCCGTGGATCGGCGCCACGGGCGACGACGTCCTCCATGATCAGCAAGAAGTCGGATCGCTCTTCATCGATGATCGCGCTGTACACCGTCGGATGATCAAGCGGTAGAACGACTCCCGAGCTGAACAGCCGAGGCTCGTGGTACAGCCCGCTGGTCAGCGCGACGAGTTCGGCGTGCGCCGGGTCGACTGCTTTGGCGAACACGGTGGCCGGCCCGGTTCCGGCCGAATATGTCAGCCCGAGTCGGGCGCGCCGGTTGGTGCCGTCGTCACGCAGCACGACTTCGACGTCGCTGACCACCGCGTCGGGATAATCGCCACTGATGGCGTCGGTCATCCAGGCCGGGGTGATCTGGTCCCAGCCAGCGGGGATCGACCACTCCGAAAGTGTCACGGCGGAGGGCTATTTCAGGCAGCTGCCGCCGTCGACCGGTAGCGTGACCCCGGTGACGTAACGCGCCTCGTCGGACGCCAGGAACAGCACTGCGTTGGCGATGTCCTCGGGCTCGACCCAGCCGATCGGCAGGGTGTGCATCAGCTGGCCGACGACCTTCATGTCCTCGGGGCCTGGGTTCTCCAGATCGGGACGGAACAGCCTCATCGTGCCGTCGTTCATGAACAGCGGGGTGTTGACGTTGGTCGGGTGCACAGAGTTGACGCGGATGTTCTGTGCGCCGAGCTCGACGGCAAAGGTGCGCATCAAGCCGACCACACCGTGCTTGGCCGCGACGTAGTGACCAGTGTGCGGGTAGGCCTTGAGTCCGCCGACCGAGCTGGTGAGGATGATCGAGCCACCGTTGCCGCCCGCGAGGATATGAGGCACACCGGCTTTCACGGTCTTCCACACGCCGGTGAGGTTGATGTCGATCATGGCAGTCCAGTCGGTTTCGCTGGTCTTGTCCAGCGTCTGCCCGCCGTTGCCGATACCGGCGTTGGCGACGATGATGTCCAGCCGGCCGAGCTGCTCGACGCCGGTGTCCACCGCGGCCTTGAGCGCGTCGTAGTCACGGACATCGACCTCGGCGGTGTAGATCCGACGGTTGTAGCCTTTGACCAGGTCTGCGGTCTCGGCCAGATCCTCGGGCGTGGAGGCGGCGATCAGATCCACGGTGTCGATCTTCTTACAGATATCCACCGCAATGATGTCGGCGCCTTCCTGGGCCAGGCGCACGGCATGCGCGCGACCCTGACCACGGGCCGCACCGGTGATGAACGCGACCTTGCCCTCGACTCGACCCGCCATCGTTACCTCATTTCCTGGATTGTGATTGCTCAACCGATGAACGCTGGCATTGCGTCCCAGCCACGCACGGTGGATGTCGGAGACAACGCGGCACGGCTGAGGTCGACCTCCCATTCGGGGAAGCGTTTCAAGATCTCCTCGAGCGCGATTCGGCCCTCTAATCGGGCCAGCGCCGAGCCCAGACAGTAGTGGGTGCCGACGCTGAAGGAGAGGTGCTGGCGGGGTTCGCGGTGAATGTCGAAAACGTCGCCGTCCGGCGGGAATTGACGGTGGTCGCGGTTGGCCGCGCCGATGAGCATCATCATCGCGCTGCCCTCGGGCACCGTCTGTCCGTAATAGGTGACGTCGCGGGTGACGTAACGTGCCACGTGCGGAGCCGGTGGTTCGAAGCGCAGCAGCTCCTCGATGGCTTGGGGGATAAGGGCAGGATTCTCGGCCAATTGCCGTCGCTGATCGGGATGTTCGGCCAAAACCTTGCCGGCCCAGCCGATCAGCCGGGTCGTGGTCTCATTGCCCGCGCCGGAGACCACGCTGATATATGTGAGTAGCTCCTCGCGGGTGAGCCTTCGCGTGGTCCCTGTTTCGTCGGTGAACTCGACGTTCAACAGGTCAGTCATGATGTCGTCGGAGGGATGCTCGGCGCGCCAATCGATGAATTCGGCGAAGAACTCGCCGGTGTTCATGCCGTCGGCCGCGGCCTTCATCGGCTTGCCGGCCTCGGTGCGCATCTGAGCATTCGTCAAGTCGCGGGCGGCTTCCTGATACTCGTCGGGAACGCCGAGCAGCATGCCGATCACCCGCATCGGCATTTGGGCCCCCAGGTCGGCGACGAAGTCGAAGCTGTCGGCGTCGATCAGGGGATCCAAACTGTGAGCACAGAATTCGCGGATCTTGGGTTCGAGGTCGCTGATCTTTCGCGGTGTGAACATGCGGGCCAGCAATTTGCGGTGCACGTCGTGGAGCGGCGGGTCCTCGAAAATGATCACACCGGGCGGTATGTCGATGTTGGCCTTGATCAGCTCGATGATTGCGCCGCGGGCCGAGCTGAACGTTTCGTGATCGACGATCGCGCGGTCGACATCGGCAAACCGGCTCAGTGCATAGAAGTCGTGCTGCGCGTTGTAGTACAGCGGTGCCTCTTCGCGGATCGCCCGGAATGCCCGATAGGGATCGGCATTGATCTCC
The DNA here is from genome assembly GCA_963760095.1 of uncultured Actinomycetota bacterium. Taxonomy (GTDB): domain Bacteria; phylum Actinomycetota; class Actinomycetes; order Mycobacteriales; family Mycobacteriaceae; genus Mycobacterium. The sequence continues at coordinate 262,066 of CAVXBT010000005.1, forward strand.
ACGTCATACGGGTCGTAGTAGACCCCGTCTGGGGCAGTGACTGTCACAGAGTTTCGCCTCTCGCCGAGACCGCATAGTTGGCAGCCCTAAGATCTCCGGCAACTCTGTCACCAGCCGCCTACAGGTGTCAACGTGGAATCCGTTTTCGCTACCTAGTATTCTTCGAAATTGAGAATCCAATTCTCGAAGTTGCCCGTTTCGTGCGATATGCGAACGCTTATTAGGCGCCGTCGGGAAAGCGCAGCAGCGCCTCCTGCGCATACGACGCGACGAGGGTGCCGTCCTCGGTGAGGACATCGCCGCGGCCGAAGCAGCGGCCGTGCGCCAGCACTGGACTATGTTGCCGCAGCAAGAGCCAGCGGTCGGTACGGAAAGGCCGGTGAAACCACACGGTGTGAGAGGTGACCGCGGAGGTGAACAGCGTGCCGTTGCCGCTGTGGTTGAAACCTTCGAGGGGACGCAGCGCAGTGCCGATCAGCGTCAGGTCGGTGGCGTAGGCGGTCAGTGCTGGCGCCAGGTCGCCGTCGACGGGCGGGGTCCGCATCCACATTTCGAATCGCGGTGGGCGGGCGGTCACCGCGTTGAGGTCCTCGGCGCAGCGGGTTTCCCATGGGATCAGGCCGAGTTGGACCCGATGCTTGTCGTCCAACACCGCCGAAATGGCTTCGCAATCTTGGCTTTCCGGACCGTCCTCGACCGCGTGCATGCTGACGGAGCTGCTGGCCAGCACCGCGTGTGCTTGGTGGGCGGTGATGGTCAAGCTGGCAAACGACCGGCCCTGATGCTGACAGGTCGCGTGGTAGCGGACCGGATCGGCCGCACGGCCTTCGCGTCCGAACACCGTGTGCACTGATTTGACGGCCTTGTCGGGGCATGTGAGGCTCGCCACCCGGATGAACTGCCCGAGAAGTTGACCACCGAACACCCGGTGGTACTGCAACTGTTGGCTTGCCCCATCGAACGACGAGTTGTCGGCCGAACTTCGCAGATCCAGACAACCGAGCAGGTCGGTCCAGAGATCGGTCACGCGGTCAGTGTAAGTAAAATTCTCGCTGGCCGATAACCTGGTTCTCGCGCGTTAATCGCCCACGAAACCGTGTGAGCAGAAGTCCCAGACTTCGTCGGCGGTAATGGGATGCATGGTCGCATCGTCGGACCCGCCGCTGGACTGGGCAATGAACATGACGGTCTGCATGGTCATCGCGGCCATTCGCTTCGGATTGAGGCCGGTGCGCAGCTCGCCGGCGTCACTGGCCGCCTCCATGAGTTCGGTGAGCAAAGCGACCAGCGGGGCGTGAGCCACCTTGACCTCGGCGGGGTGCGAAACCAGCAACCGTGGCGCGAAGTCGGTGAACAGCGGCCGCTTGGCCGTCGGGTCGGGTCGCGACGCTTCGAACAGCAACTCGACGGCGACCTTCAACCGGTCGATCGGGTCGCTGTGGTTGGCCGTGGCGGCGCGAATCTGTTCGGCCGACCGGCTCAACGCATCTTCGAACAACGCGAGCAGCAGTTCGTGCTTGCCATCAAACTGCAGGTAGAAGCTTCGCAGCGACTGACGGGAGCGGTCGACGACCTCTTGCACGGTGAAGTCCGTGCTGCCCTTCTCGATGATGATGGCCTGGGCCGCGTCGAGGAAGCGTTGGACGCGTTGCGCAGCACGCAGTTTCGCCGTCTTGATCGACCGTTCGACCGCGCGCTGTTTCCAGGCCGGCTCTTCGCTTGGGCTGGTCACGGACGGCTCAGTCGATTGCCGCAACGGGAGAACATGGTTGGACTCTACCGGAGAACGCCTAGTCATTAGTGTGCTAGCCCCCTCGCGGGACGACGTGTCTGAGATTGTAACTTTCTCGCCACGAGAATAGTATTCTCTTGCCGGTCTCCGCGGAAGCAGAACGCGAATAGCGAACCGCTGATCACAATCGTCACTGCTCAGAGCATGCCGAGACGTGGTGCCCGTGTGGCGGCCGGCTTAGTCGGCTCAGAGTTGCGTCAGTCGCGGCGCACATCCTTTGACGCGCAGCGTTGCTCCGGCTTCTCGCGTCAGTTCGCGTGAGCTGCCCAGCATTGCGTCCAAGACCAGCGAACGCTTGATATGGCGGTGCAACTCATGCTCGGCGGTAAAGCCGATGCCGCCGAGAACCTGCTGGCAGTGGCGTGCGGCAGTCAACGCCGCCTGCCCGGCGGCGGCCTTAGCGAGCAGAAAGCTCAGTTCGTCGGGCTCAGCGGCGGCGGCCGCCAAGGTGGCCTCCGCGCCTTCGACGGCGACCAATGTCTCGGCCAGCCGATGCCGGATCGCCTGGAACGAGGCGACCGGCCGACCGAACTGCACACGGTCGACGGCGTGCTGGCGCGCCAGCGACAGCATCGCCCGGCTGCTGCCTACCAGCCACCAGCCGAGCGCATGCCGCCCGGCGGCAACCGGCACCGGATCCCCTTGGGCCACGCGGTGTATCGGTAGATCGCCGCCGAGCGCGGAGCTGGGTTGGTCGGTGCGCTCCCACACGATCCAAGAGCCGCCCGCGTACGGTAGTGGCACGGCGCCCCCGCCTTCACGGCCTGCTGCGCGCAGCACGACGTCGTTGAGCACAGGCGCATGGGCGCCGGTCTCACCGAGCAGCTTGAACACCAAAGGCACTGCGAATTCGGGCATTTCGTCGAGCATCTCGAGCCAGCCCAGGTCGGCCAGCGCGGCGTCGAGGTCTTCGCCCGATGCCGTGGTCATCGTCTTGCGCAAACCCACTTCCAGTAGTTGCAAGGACTCGGTGTCCACAGTCACTCCTTGCCCAGGTCCAAAAGTCGGCGGGCGATGATGTTGCGCTGGATCTCGGCGGTGCCGCCGTAGATGGTTGCCGCTCGCGAGTAAAGGAATTCGGGGCGCCACGGTGTGTCGTCCAACTCCACCGTCCCGGGCAGCAGGTCGCGCACGGTGTCGTAGAGCCGCTGCTCGGCGGTGGCCAGCAAGACTTTGTCGATCGAGGTCTGCGGTCCTAGTTGCTCGCCGTCGGCCAGCCGGTGCTGGGTTGCCCGAGACCGGCAGCGCAGCGTGTGCAGCCCGAGATAGGCTGCGCCAAGCTCGTATTCGTCGGGGTCGGGTGCTTCTGCGATGAGTTCGTCGAGCCGTGCGTACAGGTACGCGATCCGTTGCCAAAAGCACGTGGAGCGCTCGTAGGGCAGCAGGTCCATGGCGAGTCGCCAGCCGTCGCCCGGCTCGCCGAGCATGCGTGCCGCGGGAATCACCACATCGTCGAAATAGACTTCGCAGAATTCGTCCACCCCGTGCATTGTTCGCAGGGGTCGAATGGTGATCCCCGGCGTATCCAGGTCGACGAAGAACGCGGTGATTCCGTCGTAGCCGGGTGCGGTGCGGGTCAGCAGGATGCACCGGGTGGAATACTGCGCGTAGCTGGTCCAGACCTTCTGCCCGTTGACAATCCAGGCTTCACCTTCGTTGCCCTTCGGCACAGCGCGAGTGGACAGCGACGCCAGGTCGCTGCCCGAACCCGGCTCGGAAAAGCCCTGGCACCATTGCTCGCGACCGCTGAGCAGCCGCGGTACCATCTCCGCCGCGAGTTCCGCCGGCGCGTAATCGATCATGGTGGGCGCCAGAACTTCGATCATCGAGTAGGGCCCCGGCTCGGCGAGGCGGCGGCCGACCACCTCCTCGCCGACGATCGCGCGCAGCATCGCCGGCCCACCCAATCCGCCCACCTTCTCCGGCCAGCCGTGCCGCATCCAGCCGGCGTCGTACAGCGCGGAATGGACCCGGGCGAGCTGCTTGACATGGCCCTCCAGCGTGTGATCCGGCCCCGGCGTCAAATCGTGTTCGTCGAGCCAGGCCCGCAGATCCGTCCGGAACTGTTCGACCTTCATGTCATGCGGGGTCGGCGGATGCCGATGCTGATGGCCGCCCGATCGCGTGCGGGCGACCCGAGTCGTGCACGCCGCTGCGCCGAATGAACGTCATCGCACGGGTTTTCAACCGCCACCCATCGGCCGTCCGCACGTAGGTGTCGTTGTAGTAGCCGATCCGCATGTCGTGCGTGGAGTTGTCGATGAAGCACAGCGGTTGGGTTCCGGTCCCGGTGTCACCTGCCAGCTCGATCACCGGTGTCGCCGTCATGAACAGGCCCTTCGGGGCGGCGTCCACCAGAACGGGAAACCGGTCCAGCGAATACGTTTCGCCGAACGCGCTGTAAGTCCCGTCCGGGGTGAACACCGCCACCAAGCCTTCGATGTCTTCCTGCGTGATCGTCACCGCGTAGCGAGCCAGCAATTGCTGGATCTCGACGAGGTCGTCAGTTCGTGTTGGCATAAACCTTGCCACCTTTCATCACGAAGCCCACTTTCTGGGTAACGCCGATGTCGGACAACGGGTCTCCGGGTACGGCGATGATGTCGGCAAGCAGACCCTCGGCCAGCCGGCCCCGGTCGGTGACATTGATCAATTCGGCGGCGACCACGGTGGCCGCGCGCAACACCGCCAGCGGGGGCAGACCCCAATCGACCAGGGTGACAAGCTCATCGGCGTTCTTGCCGTGGGGAATTGCCGGGGCATCAGTACCGACCGCGATCTTCACACCTGCTTCGTACGCGGCCAATATCGAGGTTCGCGACTTGGGGAACATCTCAGCGGCCTTGGCCTGCAGCTCGGGCGGGGCGTGCGAGACATCCATGCCCTCGGCCAGGCGCCGAGTGCTCACCAGAAAGGTTCCGCGCTCGACCATCAACGCGATCGCCTCGTCGTCGATCAAGAACCCGTGCTCGATGCAGTCGATGCCCGCTTCGACGGCATGTTTCACGGCGTCGGCGCCGTGCGTGTGTGCGGCGACGCGCAGCCCACGCCGATGCGCCTCGTCGACGATTGCCCGCAGCTCCTCGTCCGAATAATGTTGCGCCCCGGGCGGACCCGTCATGGACATCACGCCGCCCGAGCAGCAGACTTTTATCAGCTGAGCGCCATGTTTGATCTGGTAACGCACCGACTTTCGGATCTCGTCAACTCCGTTGGCGATACCTTCCTCGATGGTCAACTCCAGCACGTGCGGTGCGAAAGCGGCGAACATCGTCGGATCCAGATGCCCGCCGGTCGGAGTGATCGCGTGCCCGGCGGGCACCACCCGCGGGCCGTCGATCCAGCCCGCGTCGATGGCTTTGCCGAGTGCAACGTCGAGCAGATAGCCGCCGGTCTTGACGAACAGACCAAGATTTCGCACCGTGGTGAATCCCGCGCGCAGCGTCCGACGGGCGTTGCCGACCGCACGCAACATCCGGATCGGTGGATCATCCTGGACCTGGGACAGCCCGGGCTTTTCCCCGCGCCCACCCATCAACAGGTTGACCTCCATGTCCATCAGCCCGGGCAGCAGGATCTGGTCGCCGAGGTCGATAATCTCGCCTTCGGGGTTGCCGCCGACGCCGACGATCCGGTCGTCGTCGACGCGCACGATTCCGGGCGAGACAATCTCGCCGGCGTCGACGTCGAGCAGCCCGGCGGCCTTGAGCGTGAGCACCTCTCAGATCACCGGTTCCCGGAGCACTTCAACCCACGCCGCGCCGCTGTCGGGGACGCGCGGCTGCTTCCATGCCTCGATCGGGAAAGACACCATGACCAACGACTGCAGGATGTGCATCAGAGTCTTCGCGTCATCCGGCAGGTCGTCCAGCGGGTACTCGTCGCAGTACGCGATCACGTCGTTCAGCAACGGGAACGCGACATCGTAGAACTCCTGCATCTCAGCCATCGTCGAGGCCAGCCGCTTGGCGTAGCGCTCGGGCTCGGTGGCCAGATCCCAATCCAAATACGGTTCCAGGGCCGCGAATTCAGACGGTAGCGCCATTGCTTTGGTACTCCTTCACGTAGTCACCGGTCACCTTGTGCAAATGACGAATCAGGACTTCCTGGTCGCACAGCAGGAAGTCTGTGACGGCCCGGGTGCCGATCATGGTCTGGGTGGCCTCCAAGGTGTTGGCGTCCTGCAGCGCATACTCCTTGAACGTCACCGCCGCCAGTTCCTGGGCCAGGCGTTCCCGCGCATTGCGGGGCGGCACGAAATACAGGGTGGACTCGAAGATATGCTTGTCCACCGCGGTCGGCCAGTAGTGGTAGGTCAAAAACCAACCCGGCTCCCAGATCAGCAACATGAAGTTCGGGTAGAAGTGCCAGGAGTCGATGCCCCACTGCGGCACCCTCTTCACATTGACACCCGGCGGCAGCTCCAACTTCTCGATGATCTCCGGCTTGTCCCACGGACCGAACAACCCGCTGCGCAACACCTGGTCCATCGGCTTGACCATGGACATGTCCGGGGGAGGTGCCTGACCACCCCAGGTCGACTGCAAGCTGTGCGGGCTGGCCACCTCGTAGTGCAACGCCTCATAGCCGAACTTTTGGATCTTGGCGGCTTCTTCCTTGGTGTACTGCCCCTGGTGCAGGATCGGCGCGTGGTAGAACTCGATGAACGCGTCGATGAACAGCTTCCAGTTGCTGCCGACCTCGGCCCGGTAGGAGTAGGTCTCCGTCATCTCGCCGAAGGGGTAGCCCTCGATGCTCTTGGCGAGTGGTCCGAGATAGTCCGCGAGTGGTTTGGCGTGATTGTCGAAGTTGATGAAGATGAAGCCTTCCCACAACTCGCACCGAACCGGCACCAGGCCGTAGTCGCTCTTGTCGACGTCGAAGAACTCATCCTCCTGCTGGATGAAGGTCAGGTCACCGTCGAGGTTGTAGCGCCATGCGTGGTACTTGCAGGTGAACTGCCGACAGGTACCAGAGGTCTCCTCCTGTGGAAAGTCGTTCCACACCAGCTTGTTCCCGCGGTGGCGGCACACGTTGTGAAACGCCTTGACCGACCCGTCCTTGGTCTTGACCAGGATGACAGATATGCCCTTGCCGGCCGAAGGGAGCTCTTTGGTGAAGTAGCTGCCGGTTCGCGGTAGGCGCTCAACTCGGCCGACGTTGAGCCAGGTCCGCTTGAAGATCGCTTCGCGCTCGGCTTCGAAGAACGCCGGATCGATCGAATCAGTGTAATCCACTGGCGCGGTGCCGAGTTCCGGATAGTTCTGCGTCCAACTGCCGGCGTCCGGCTTGGTGAAGTGTGGCAAAGTACTTACCTCTCTTTTGTCTCGCCGTCGTGGTCTTCTTCGACCTTGACGCCAAAAGTGTTCAATGCCATCGCAAGTGCGATGTAGCCACCGATGGTGAAGATCAAATCCATCCGCTGCCGCTCGTCGAGCCGTTCGCCGAGAGCTGCCCACGTCTGGTCGGACACGTTCGTCTTCTCATCGAGTTCATCGACGGCACGCAACAACGCGCGGTCGAATTCGTTGCTCGCCGTGCCGGATCGCACGGCCTCAATGTCGGAGTCGGACAGTCCTGCTTCCTTGCCGATCTCCACGTGATGCGCCCACTCATAGGCGCAGTCGCGGCGATGTGCGACGCGCAGGATGACTTGCTCGCGGATGCGGGCCGGCAGCGTCGACCCGTACAGCAGGTAGCTGCTGAACCGCAGATAAGCGCGGGTCAGCTTCGGATGACGGACCAAGGTGGCCAGCACGTTGCCCGCGTCGTGAGGATTCCGCCGCTCTTCGGGCAGCATGCCGGATACCGCGTGCCGGGCAGCGTCGTCCCACTGGTCCGCCGGCAACGGGGACAGCCGCATACCGCCTCCTCACTTAAGAGAATCATATTCTCATATTTGACCAATAGGTTTCCACGAACTCGATGATTGGTCAATGTTTTGTGTCTTACCTGCGGCAACGGTGCCTTTCCAGGCGGTCGGGCGCCCAATGTCAACTCCAGCCTTACCGAGGCGGGGGTACCCTCAAGATGTTGATTCTCGCGTTCAGAGAAGCTAATTTTCATCAAGCGGGAGAACTCAGCGGCGCAGCGCTTCGTCGATAGGCCGGCCTCGAAGGTCGGTGGGCCCCGAATGACCCCAATGGAGAGGACCGGGCAGTGAACAAAGACGACATGATTTTGATCAGCGTCGACGACCACACCGTCGAGCCACCGGACATGTTCAAGAACCACCTGCCGAAGAAGTACGCCGATGATGCCCCGCGCCTGGTGCACAACGACGACGGCTCCGACTGTTGGCAGTTCCGCGACACCGTGATCCCCAACGTCGCGCTGAATGCGGTGGCGGGTCGTCCGAAAGAGGAGTACGGAATCGAGCCACAGGGCCTCGATGAAATCCGCCCGGGTTGCTACAACGTCGACGAGCGGATCAAGGACATGAACGCCGGCGGCATCCTGGCGTCGATCTGTTTTCCGTCGTTCCCTGGCTTCGCCGGACGGCTGTTCGCCACCGAAGATGCGGAGTTCTCGGTCGCTCTGGTGCAGGCCTACAACGACTGGCACATCGACGAGTGGTGCGGGGCGTACCCGGCGCGGTTCATCCCGATGGCAATACCGGTGATCTGGGATGCCGAGGAGTGCGCCAAAGAAGTGCGACGGGTGTCGAAGAAGGGTGTGCACGCACTGACCTTCACCGAGAACCCGGCGGCGATGGGGTATCCGAGTTTCCACAACGAGTACTGGAAGCCGTTGTGGGAAGCATTGGTCGACACCGACACCGTGATGAACGTGCACATCGGATCATCGGGCCGGCTGGCGATTACGGCACCCGATGCGCCGATGGACGTGATGATCACGCTGCAGCCGATGAACATCGTGCAAGCCGCCGCGGACCTGTTGTGGTCCCAGCCGATCAAGGACTACCCGGACTTAAAGATCGCACTGTCAGAGGGTGGCACCGGGTGGATTCCCTACTTCCTGGAGCGGGCGGACCGGACCTACGAGATGCACTCGACGTGGACGCACCAGAACTTCGGCGGCAAAATACCCAGCGAGGTGTTCCGCGAGCACTTCCTGACCTGTTTCATCAGCGACAAGGTCGGTGTCAAGCTGCGCAACATGATCGGCATCGACAACATCTGCTGGGAGGCCGACTACCCGCACAGCGACTCGATGTGGCCGGGAGCGCCCGAGGAGTTGTGGGAAGTTCTGTCCGAGAACAGCGTGCCGGACGACGAGATCAAGAAAATGTCCTACGAGAACGCGATGCGCTGGTACTCCTTCGACCCGTTCAGCCACATCACTCCGGCACAGGCCACCGTTGGTTCGCTGCGCAAAGCCGCTGAGGGACATGATGTTTCGATCCGCGCACTCAGCAAACACAAGGACTCCAGGTCGGGCTCGTCGTTCGCGGAGTTTGCGGCCAGTGCGAAAAATCTGACCGGCAACAAGGACTGACGCGCCACCGGAGTGCACGTGTGTCCGTGGCTGTCGCAAGCGCGGCGAGCCGGGCGCAGCGGGCCGACACCGACAGCTGGTGCCTGAACTGATCAAAGGAGATGTGCGGTGCCCGGCGGTGGAATGAACTTCGAGCTGACCGATGACCAAGAGCTGATCCGCAAGTCGGTCGCCGAACTGGCGTCGAAGTTCGACGACCACTACTGGATGGAAAAAGACCAGGCGCACGAATTTCCGACCGAGTTCTATCAGGCGATCGCCAGCGGCGGCTGGCTCGGCATGACCATCCCCGAGGAGTACGGAGGTCACGGGCTCGGCATCACCGAAGCCACGCTGCTGGCCGAAGAAGTGGCCAGATCCGGTGGGGCGATGAACGCCGCCAGCGCCCTGCACCTGTCGATCTTCGGTATGCAACCGGTGGTCAAGCACGGTTCCGACGAGCTCAAGGCCCGGACGTTGCCACCGGTGGCGGCCGGCGACCTACACGTGTGCTTCGGAGTCACCGAACCCGGTGCAGGCCTGGACACGTCGCGCATCACGACGTTCGCCAAACGCGACGGCGACCACTACGTCGTGAACGGTCGAAAGGTATGGATTTCCAAGGCGCTCGAGTCTCAGAAAATCCTGCTGCTCACCCGGACGCAGCCCTACGCCGAGGTCACCAAGAAAACCGATGGTATGACGCTGTTCCTGACCGACCTGGACCGCAGCCGGGTGGACATCCGGCCGATCCGCAAGATGGGCCGAAACGCGGTCAGCTCCAACGAGCTGTTCATCGACGACCTGCACATCCCGGTTGAGGATCGAGTTGGTGAGGAGGGCAAGGGCTTTCAGTACATCCTCGACGGCCTCAACCCGGAGCGGATGCTGATCGCCGCCGAGGCGCTGGGCATCGGGCGGGTTGCCTTGGAGAAGGCCGTCAAATACGGCAACGAACGCCACGTCTTCGACCGCCCGATCGGCATGAACCAGGGAATTCAGTTCCCGCTGGCCGACTCGCTCGCCCGGCTCGACGCCGCCGAGTTGATCCTGCGCAAAGCCACCTGGCTCTACGACAACGGCAAACCGTGTGGCCGCGAAGCCAATACCGCCAAGTACCTGTGCGCCGACGCCGGTTTCACCGCCGCCGACCGGGCGCTGCAAACACACGGCGGCATGGGCTATTCCGAGGAATACCACGTGGCACGGTACTTCCGAGAAGCGCGGCTGATGAAAATTGCGCCGGTGAGTCAGGAGATGATCCTGAATTTCCTCGGCTCGCACGTGCTGGGCTTGCCGAGGAGCTACTGATGGGGCAGGGAAATTCCGGCCGGAGATCACTGTTCGACCTGACCGGCCGCTCGGCCCTGGTCACCGGATCCGGTAGCGGAATCGGCGCGGCCGTCGCCGACGCGTTGGCTGGCGCCGGCGCAGCGGTCCTCGTCAGCGATGTGGACGCGGACGCCGCTTCGGCTGTCGCCGAACGTATCTGCGCCAACGGCGGCAAGGCTGACAGCATCGCGCTCGACGTGCGCGACCGTGCGGCCGCGGAAGCCGCGGCGGCACGCGCCGCGGGGCTCTCCGAAGGAGTGCTGCACATCCTGGTCAACAACGCTGGTGTGACCGCACCGGGGATGTTCGCCGATCTCACCGACGAAAGCTTCCATCGCGTGCTCGACATCCATTTGATGGGTGCGGTGCACTGCGCTCAGGCCGCGTTGGGCTTCTTACCCACCGATGGCACCGGCCGCATCATCAACGTGGTCTCATCAGCCGGGATCACCGGCACACTGGGACAGGTGAATTACTCGGCCGCCAAGGCCAGCATCATCGGCTTCACCAAGTCACTCGCGCGTGAGATGGCGCGTAACAGCATCCTCGTCAACGCGCTTGCGCCGCTTGCGGCCACGCGCATGACCGAGACCATTCGCACTAACGAGAAATTCTCGGCCAACATGATGGCGCGTATTCCATTGAAGCGCTGGGCCGAACCAGACGAGGTCGCCGGCGCGTTCGTCTTTCTCGCCTCGGACGCCGCCTCCTACATCACTGGTCAGGTGCTGCCCGTGGACGGCGGCATGGTGATGTGATGTCGCAAACCGGTGGGCCGCTGGCGGGGATCACCGTGGTGGCCTTGGAGCAGGCGGTCTCCGCGCCGATGTGCACGCGGGTGCTCGCCGACTTCGGTGCGCGGGTGATCAAAGTGGAAAATCCCAAGGGGGGAGACTTCGCCCGGCACTATGACGATGTCGTCAATGGCCTCGCGGCCCATTTTGTTTGGGCCAACCGCGGCAAGGAGTCGGTGACGCTCGACCTGAAAACCGACGGCGGGCTCGACCTACTGCACAGCTTGTTGGACCGTGCCGATGTGCTGGTCTCCAACCTCGCCCCCGGGTCAACCGCCCGGCTGGGTATCGCACCGGCCGATCTTGCGCAACGCCATCCGGATGTCATCGCGTTGGAAATCGACGGGTATGGGCCCGGCGGGCCGCTGTCCCACAAACGGGCGTATGACCTGCTGGCTCAAGCGGAGTCGGGCGCATGTGCGGTGACCGGGCGTGCCGGCGAACCGGCCAAGCCCGGGCCGCCGATGGCGGACATCAGCACCGGACTGTATTCGGCGTTGTCGATTCTGGCTCTGCTGTATTCCCGCGACACCGGCTCGGATGCCGGTAGCAGGCACGGCAACTCGGTCGCGGTGAGCCTGTTCGACACCATGACAGATCTGATGGGTTACCCGCTGACCTATACCCAGCATTCCGGCGTCGACCAAATACCGTTGGGGATGAGCTCACCCGCGGTGGCGCCCTATGGCGCCTATCGCACCGCAGACGGACAGACGGTCGTACTCGGGACCACTAATGATGCTGAATGGCAACGACTGTCGCGTCAGATCATCCAACGCGACGATCTGGCCGACGACCCGAGGTTCGCCAACAACTCCGGCCGCTGCGCGCACCGCGGCGAGTTGGACGAGGCCATCGGCGAGTGGTGTGCGGTGCACGACCTGGCCCATGTGCAGAAGACGGCGGATGCCGCGGGGATCGGCAATGCGCGCTACAACCTGCCCAGCGAGGTCCTCGTCCACCCGCAGCTGACGGCCCGGGATCGCTGGCGGCAGGTCGACACGTCCGCCGGCCCGATTCAGGCCTTGCTGCCGCCGCCGGTCATCGCCGGCTACCAGTTCGCCATGGGTGCGGTGCCCGGGCTCGGCCAGCACACCGATTCGGTGCTCGCCGAACTCGGCATCGCTTCCGACGAGATCGCCGGGCTGCGAGGCCGAGGCGCCATCGGACCGGCCTACCCCTGATGTTGTGCGAGGAGTCCGTCCTGCTGTGCAGCGACCGCGACGGTGTGCGGACGCTGACGCTGAACCGGCCCCGCCGCAAGAACGCGATCAACCGCGAGCTGTGGATCGCGCTGGCCGAGGCGCTCAACGCCGCGGGCAAAGACCGTGAGGTGCGTGCGGTGGTGATCACGGGTGCCGCCGGTGCGTTTTGTTCCGGTGCCGACATCTCGACGCCGGACGACAGCCATCCCGTCGACAAGCTGCAACGGCTCACCGATGTGGCGCTGGCGCTGCACGAACTGCCGGTGCCGACGATCGCCAAAGTCAACGGTGTCGCGGTCGGCGCGGGGTGGAACCTGGCGTTGGGGTGTGATCTGGTGGCGGCAACCCCGGAATCGACGTTCTCGCAGATCTTTTCCAAGCGTGGATTGTCGGTGGATCTCGGCGGCTCGTGGTTGCTGCCGAAAATCGTTGGCCTGCAACAGGCCAAACGACTCGTGCTGCTGGCGGAGACTATCGACGCCGCCGAAGCTCACGCGCTGGGCCTGGTGACCTGGATGGTTGCTGCCACGGAGATCGACGCCTTCGTCACCGACGTCGCCGGCCGGCTGGCGGCGGGCCCGGCCGTCGCACTGGCGCAAAGCAAAGCGCTGCTGAACGAGGGGGCCGACCGGACCCTGCGTGATGCGCTCGGCAACGAAGCCCGCGCGCAGGTCGTCAATTTCGCCACGGTCGATTCGAGGGAGGCGTACGCGGCCTTCGCGGAAAAGCGGGACCCGTTGTTCACGGGGCGGTGGGCGGTACCGGGGTAATCAAAGCGCTGCTCCCAATAGCGCCAGAGGCAATATTCCGATGTCGGCGGCGGGCGGGATGCCGATAGCGTCAGTGAGGTCATTGTCCGCGAGTTAGGCCGTGAAGACGTTGGCGTCTATGTCGGGCAGGAATGCCGGTGTGGGGTGGGAAGGTACCGAAAAGATCCTGGAGGGTCGTGGGCACCGGCGAGAGGACCGAAAACTCGGTACCGGAAGAGCTTCCGCGAACGTCACAAGTTCGTTGGCCCTCGGTGCCCCGCCACGGCGTTCGCGTAGCGGCAAGAACCGTCGTCTACTGTCGAAGGGCTGTATCGAGATCGGAGCACACACATGCGCGAAACAGTGATCGTGGAGGCAGTGCGCACGCCGGTCGGCAAGCGCAATGGTGGCCTGTCGACCATGCACGCCGCTGACCTGTCGGCGCTCGTGCTGAACGAGCTGCAACAGCGGACCGGCATCGACCCGAACATCGTCGACGACGTCGTGTGGGGATGTGTGTCGCAGGTCGGTGATCAGTCGAGCAATATCGGCCGTTGGGCGGTGCTGGCGGCCGGCTGGCCCGAACGCATCCCGGGCACGACCATCAACCGGGCCTGCGGTTCGAGCCAGCAGGCGCTCGACTTCGCGGTGCAGGCGGTGATGTCCGGTCAGCAGGACGTGGTGGTGGCCGGCGGGGTCGAGGTGATGAGCCGGGTGCCGCTGGGCTCGGCGAGGGCCACCGGAATGCCCTACGGGCCCAAAGTGCTTGCCCGCTACGACGATTTTTCGTTCAATCAAGGTCTGTCGGCCGAGATGATCGCCAAGAAGTGGGGGTTCTCCCGTACCTGCCTCGACGAGTATTCCGCGCTGTCGCACGAACGGGCTGCCGCCGCTGCGGACAACGGCGCCTTCACCGATCAGATCGCCCCGGTCTTCGTGGACGACTCCGCGGTCACTACGGACGAGGGGATACGGCGCGGGACCACCGCCGAGAAACTTGCCGGGCTCAAGCCCGCGTTCGTCGATGACGGGGTGATCCACGCCGGCAACTCTTCGCAGATCTCTGACGGGGCGGCGGCGTTGCTGGTGATGACCTCACAAACTGCGGTCGAGCTTGGCCTGACCCCGCTGGTGCGATACCGGGCCGGCGCAGTGACCGGGTCGGACCCGGTGCTGATGCTCACCGGCCCTATACCGGCCACCGAGAAGGTGCTGTCCAAGGCCGGCGTCTCGATCGAAGACATCGGCGTGTTCGAGGTCAACGAGGCCTTTGCCCCGGTGCCGCTGGCCTGGCTCGCCGAAACCGGCGCCGACCCCGACCGCCTCAATCCGCTGGGCGGAGCCATCGCCCTGGGCCACCCACTCGGCGCGTCCGGCGCGGTTCTGATGACCCGCATGGCATATCACATGCGCGACAACGGGATTCGGTACGGATTGCAAACCATGTGCGAAGGTGGCGGCACAGCGAACGCCACGCTGGTAGAACTTGTCGCCTGACGGCGCGCCACTCGGTTTTGTGACGGGCGGCCTAAAACTCGTCCGCTGAGACCCTTGTCACAGCCAGCAAACCTACCTACTGTGTGTTCAGTTGGTTGGTTGGACGAAGGAGTCCGGGTGCCTGAGACAAGGCCTTACGACTCGCTGCGGGCCAAGGGCGAGGATCGCAAACAGCGGATCCTGGCCGTTGCGCAGCGGTTGCTGACCCGTAATGGATGGCGCAACACAACCCTGGCCCAGATCGCCGGCGAGGCCGGTGTCACTCCCGCTGGCCTGCTTCATCACTTTGCGTCCAAGGAACAGCTTTTGCACGCGGTGCTCGACGTCCGCGACGCCGATGACGACGCCCACGCGGACCGGGCCGGGGATCTGATCACGGAAGTCGCCGCGGTCGCGGATCGGTTCTACCGGTCACCGGAATTGGTGGGCACCTTCACCGTGCTAATGGCGGAGAACATCGACCCCGACGCACCGCTGCACGATCGTATGAACGCCAGATATCAGGCGGCAGTCGACATCATCATCGAGCTCATCCGGCGAGGTCAGCGGGCCGGCCAGTTCCGCATGGATGTGGATATCGCCGTCAAGGCAGTGCAAATCCTCGCCTTCATCACCGGAATGGAGACCACATGGTTGCTCAACCCTTCGATACCACTAACCGAGGTGTTCAAGGAGTACGCGGAATCGTTGGCTCGGGACATGGCACCGCCGAGCCCGGCGTGAGATACCGGCTCGACGTCGTGGCCGCGGACGTCGCCGACGTGGTGAGATTCGCCGGCGGCTGGCTGTTCGACCGGGCGATGGCCGGGTGGGACGTGACGGTCATACTCGCCGACCATCCCGATGAACGACCGTTGCAGATCCTCGGCGCCCAAATCGCCGACCTTGAATATGTGTTGGCGACGGCGGGACACCACCCGCCCCCGCAGACGCTGGCGGTCGCGGCGGACCTCTTCGACTGCGATCCCCGCGTGCGGCAGGGCGTCCTGCAGGCACTCGATCAGGGCGCCACCGAGGTCACACTGTGGGGAAAGACGTGGCCGGCCGAGTTGGACGACAGCGTCGGCCGGGTGCAGCACCTGCTCAGCGCCGCGGCTCAGGCATTCAAAGCGCAGGCGCTCGCTGCGGCCGCGTCATCCCCGGATTCGATCGAGCCGATCGAGACGTTCCGCAGCCGGGTGGTGTCCTGTCCGTCGGTGGAGGCCGATCTGATTCCGGCCGGGTAGTCTCCAGGCGGGCTCGAATTTCGCTCTGCTCGATCGCGGGGTTCGCGGCGCGTTGACTGCGCGGCATGCGGTATGGAAATCTAATACTCATCTCTGAGAGGCGCATTCTCATTGGTCGAGATTGGAACGGTGGGAAATGGTGAATGACTTCACCGAGTTGGACTTCTTCCGCGGGAGCGAGCTCATCGCGGACCCCTACCCCTATTACGAGGCCCTGCGGCAGCAGTGCCCAGTCGCCCGGGAAAAGCACCACGACGTCACCATGGTGACGGGCTGGGACGAGGCGTGCGCCGTATTGAACGACGCCGAGACGTGGTCGTCGTGCGTCTCGGTGACCGGCCCGTTCCCCGGCTTCCCGGTATCGCTTGAGGGCTTGGAAAACAGTGACATCACCGACCTGATCGAGCAGCACCGCGACGAGCTGCCGTTCAGCGACCAACTGCCCACGCTCGATCCGCCGACCCACACCAACCACCGCTCCCTGCTCATGCGGCTGATCACCCCCAAGCGCCTCAAGGAGAACGAGGACGCCATGTGGCTCCTCGTCGACCAGGCGCTCGACGGGTTCCTCGCCCCCGGGCACGGCGAGTTCATCAAGGGCTTCGCGAGCCCGTACACGCTGTTGGTCATCGCCGACCTGCTGGGCGTGCCCATCGAGGATCGGGACAAATTCGTCAAAGGCATCCGCGACCACTCGGGTGGCGGCGTCGGCGGCACCGGCAAGGAATCGCTGGCTCACAGCCCGCTGGAATTCCTCTACGGACTTTTCTCCGACTACATCCAGGATCGCCGGCGCGAACCCCGCGACGACGTGCTGACCGGCCTCGCGACCGCCACCTACCCCGACGGCTCGACACCCGATGTCGAAGACGTGGCCCGTGTCGCAAGCAACGTCTTCTCGGCGGGTCAGGAAACCACCGTGCGACTGCTGGGTGCCGCGCTGCAGACGCTGGGTGAGCGTCCCGACATCCAGGAGCAGCTACGCAAAGACCGCAGCCTCATTCCCAACTTCATCGAGGAGTCGCTGCGCCACGAGAGCCCGGTCAAGGGCGACTTCCGGCTGAACCGGGTGCCGGTCAACGTCGGCGGAGTCGACCTGCCCGCGGGCACCACGGTGATGGTCGTGCAGGCCGCCGCCAACCGCGATCCGCGCCGATTCGAAGACCCCACCACCTTCGACCCGGCCAGAAAGAATGCCCGCCAACATATCTCGTTCGGACGCGGGATTCACAGCTGCCCCGGTGCGCCGCTCGCGCGTGCCGAAACGCGGGTGGCCATCGAGCGACTGCTTGACCGGACGTCCGACATCCGGATCAGCGAGCAGCATCACGGCCGCGCCAATGACCGCCGCTACCAATTTGTTCCGACCTACATCCTGCGCGGCCTGACCGAGCTGCACCTGGAGTTCACGCCGGCATGAAAGTCTGGGTCGACGATCAGCGCTGCCGCGGTCACGGGGTCTGCACCATGTTGTGCGAAGAGGTATTCAGCCTGACCGACGACGGTTACGCAGAGGCAATAGATTCCGAGGTGCCACCGGAATTCGAGGCGGCCACCGAAGAAGCCATCGAGAGCTGCCCCGAGCAGGCCATCGTCAAGCGATGATCAGAAGCGCACGCCGGTAAGGAGTTTCACGTAACTATGCCAAAAGGCTATGTCATTCTCACCGAGGCCATCAAAGATCCGCAAGGCATGAAGGCGTACGGCCGTGCCGCCGGAGCCGCGATGGGCGGAGTGAACATCCTCGCGGTGGACACCGCGACCGAGACCCTCGAGGGCACCTGGCACGGCGACCAGACCGTGGTGCTGGAATTCGAGTCGGTCGACGCGGCCCGCGCGTGGTACGAGTCGGACGCCTATCAGAAGGCGGCGAAATTACGCCACGCCGCCGCCGACTGCAATGCGGTGATCATCTCCGGGTTCGGTTGAGCCGCAACAGATGACGTCAGTCGATCCGGACTGAAATCGAGGCAATAGCCGCGTTGGTCCGTGCCCGTAGCGCCGCTTCGAGGAGCGGGCCGCGTTGGTTGTACAGCAACTTGTGGCGCCAGCGCCGCGGCTCGACCTGGGAGAGCAGCACCGTGACATCGCGGCCGTTGTCGATCTCGGTTTTCACGAATTGGACGGTGGGCGAGACCAGGCTACGGTGCGGGCTGGGCAGCACCTTGAGCTCATACCCCGGGTCCCACTCCCGCCACTGTTGGCACAGTCGCTGAGTCGATTCCGGATCGACCTCGACAGTGAGCGGCACGATTTCGCAGCCGAACCGCATCGCGGTCTGCAACGCGCGCTCCGCCACACAACTGACCGCGACGATGGGAACAACCACCATGGCCCGCGTATCGGTACGGGGCTTCGGCTTGGCAGGAATTTGCCCAAGGCCCAGCTGTTGGCCCGCGTATTGGTAGTACCGTTCGATTCGGTCCATGAGCAGGACGAGCCCAGGCACCAGGAAGAACAGCAGCCAGGCACCTTCGGTGAATTTGCTTGCCAGCAAGACGATCCCGGCCACCGCGGTCATCACGGCGCCGACGCCATTCAGAAGGGCGTAGCCCAGCCACCGGGGGCCACGTTCTTCGCGCCAGTGCTTCACGAGACCGGTTTGGCTGATCGTGAACCCGATGAACACTCCAATTGCGAAGACCGGCAACAGCCGTTGGGTGTCGGCGTTGACGATCAGTAGCACCACGGCGGCCAGCAGCGCCAACGCTGTGACGCCGTAACGGAACACCGGCTTTTCGGCGCGCAGCGCGAACATGTGCGGCAGGCGATGGTCCTTGGCCAGCAACTGCATCAGCACCGGCAGACCGCCGAAGCTGGTGTTAGCCGCGAAGGCCAGCACCAGGGTCACTGCCAAGTTGATGACGTAGAACGGCCATCCGGTCCCGAACGCGGCCGCTGATAGCTGCGCCAGCAGCGTGACGTTGCCGCGGGGCACCACCCCGTGCAGCCGGATCAAGAAGGCCAGACCCAGGAGCATGGCCCCCAGCAAGATCCCCAACGCGATCTCAGTGTGCTGAGCGCGCTTCACCGCAGGCGACCGGAACGCGGGCACTGCGTTGGCGATCGCCTCCACTCCTGTCAGCGAGGAGCATCCGGCTGAAAAGGCCTTGAGAACGACCACCACTCCCATCGCCTCGGTTGCGTGGACCGGGCCGAGATCATCACCGATGACGGCCACCGGATGAGGCTGGAAGAAGCCGACGCCGACGATGGCGAAGATCCCGACGATGAACAGCAACGTCGGACCCATCAGTACCTTCGCCGATTCCGCAATGCCGATCAGATTGATCACGACCAGAACGGCGAGCCCCGCCAGTGTCAGAGCGAGCAAGTGATGCGCCAGCGGTGGAAACACGCTCGCCAGGCTCGCCGCTCCGGCCGCCAGGCTCACCGCCACGGTCAACACGTAGTCGACAAGAAGGCTGGCTGCGGCCAGCAGGGCCGGCCACCGGCCCAAATCCTTCTTCGCCACCGCGTAGGACCCGCCACCGTCGGGGTGCACGGCAATCACCTGTCGGTAGGACACCACCAGCACCAGCAGCAGGGCGGCGATCGCCATCGCGATCGGCACAGTCCATGTGACTGCGGCGGTGCCCGCGACGATCAAACCGAGCACGATGGCTTCCGGCCCGTACGCGACGCTGGACAGCGCGTCCAGCGACATCGCCGCGATACCGCCGAGTGCGGTCAGCCGGTGCGAGTCGCCGCGGTGATGCCGTCGCAGGCGACGATCGACGATTCGGTGATGCACGACCGGCGCGGGTTGGTCTTGGGTATCGACCACGATCTGATTTAACACTGCGCGGGCGCTCAGCGCCGCGTTTAAACTCGCTGGAATCAGCCGGATGACGGTCAAGCGATCAGGCGCCGACGTGCGCGTGTACGTGGCACGGCGTCTAAATGAAATCGTTTACGCTGAAGAAACTCTCGAATCGTCCGCTATTCGCTGATCGAAATGGCCTGCCGAGGGCATTGGCGGACAGCGTCGCGCACCTGCGCTTCGTTCTCCGGCGTGACGTCTGACTGCAGCACCGTCAGCATGTCGTCATCACCAAGCTGAAAGACCTCCGGGATGATGCCCATGCACACTCCGTTGGCTTCGCACAGATCCCAGTCGACTTCGATCTTCTTCGTCATTCCAGGCCCCTCATCGCAGCACTTTCACCGGGACGTTGAGCCAGCCGGCGACGTTCTGCATGGTGACTCGCTTACAGCCCTCCCAGATCACGTCGTAGCGGGGCATGAAGTCGAGCAGCTTCTCCAGTGCGATCCTGCTTTCCATCCGGGCCAAAGCCGCTCCGAGACAACTGTGAATCCCATACCCCAGACCGAGGTGCTGCGCTTCGGTCTGGTCACGCTCGATGTCGAATATGTCCGCGTCGGTGAAGGCATCAGGGTCTCGGTTCGCCGCTGCATTCATCACAAACACCGGCTTGCCGGCGGGAATCGTGCCACCACTGACGTGCGCCTCTTTCAAGGTGTAGCGCACGTTGTACTGCACCGGCCCCTCGTAACGCAACAACTCTTCGACGGCACCCGGGACCTTGCTGCGGTCTTCTTGCAGTTTCTCCCACTGTTCTGGGTTACGGGCAAACAGCACCGCCGCGCTGCCGACAAGCTTGGTGACGGTCTCCGCACCCGCGCCGCCCAAAAGCGTGGCAAAACTGGTGATTTCGACGTCATCGAGCTTGCGCAGCTGCCCGTCTTCACCGGGGACCTCGGCGGCGATCAGCCTACTGATCATGTCGTCCTGCGGATCCTGGCGCCGCTGCTGCACCAGGCCGAAGTAATACATCGCGGTATCGATGTTGGCCTGCATGCCGGACTCACTGGCTTCAATCTGTCCCGGTTCGCGGCTCAGGCTGGTGTCGATCCAGTGCCGGACCTGTTGGCGGTATTCCTCGGGCACGCCGGCCATCCGGGTGATGACTTCCACCGGGAACGGTCCAGAGAAGTCCTGCACGACGTCGAACTGGTCGGGATCGACCGCACCCAGATACTTATCGATCACCTCGTGGACGGTCTCATGCTGGGCTTGAATAGCCCGCGGGGTGAACGCCTTGTTGAGCAGGCTGCGCATGTGGCGGTGCTCCGGCGGATCCATGAAAATGATCGACTTCATCTCAGCGGATATGCCCTTGCGGACCATCGCCAGGTCGCAACCGCGGGTCGATGAATAGGTCTCGAAATCCTTCAACGCCGCCGCCACATCAACGTGGCGCGTCAGCGCATAGAAGTCCTCTTTTTCGTCGTAGTAGAGGGGTGTTTCCTCACGCATTCGCCGGTAGATGTCAAACGGGTTGGTGAAGTACTCCTCGGAGAACGGATCAAAGACGAATTTCGGCTTGGTCATTGCACCCTCCTCAGCGCTCGGGGAGCGCCTCAAACCGTTACGACGGAATGCTCGACTGTAACGCTAACGGTAGACGGTTCATCGCGGACCGAAAAGACCTCATCTCGCGCCTGTCACGGCCGCGTCGATGACGTCGTCGAGCACCCCGAGGCTGCTGCCCAGTTCAGCGGCGATGCCGCGGACCACGGCGACGTCTTTGCCGACGAACTCTCCGGCGGTTTCGATGAAGGACCCGACAGACCCGCCTGCCGCGACGATGTCCAACGCACGGCTCGCTGCGCTGCCATACGGAAGAGCGGCGAGCAGAGCTGATTCCGGCACGCCGAGCCGCGCCCCCAACTCGACGGCGCTGGAGAGCAACCCGATGTGCCCCGCGAACAGCGCATTGTTGACCAGCTTCACCTTCTGGCCCGTTCCCAGCGGGCCGACGTGCAGGACCGGGTCGCCGTAGCAGCTCAGCGCCGGGCGGACTCTGTCCACCGCGCGGTCGGTGCCACCGACGAACAGGGTCAGTGCGCCGGCCGCGGCGTTGTGCGGGCCGCCGCTCACCGGTGCATCCACCACCTCGACGCCGTGCGGCGCCGCACGCTCGGCGATGATCTCGACGGTGCTGGGACTTCCCGTGGTGTGCAGCACCAGAGCAGACCCGGCCGGCATCGCCGCGACCAGACCGTCGGCCAGGCAGACCTGGCGCACCTGTTCGTCGGTGAACACGCAGACCAGCACCGCGTCCGCCTCGGTGCTCACCGCGGCTATCTCGGCGACGGCGTGGGCGCCCAGTTGGGCGATGGCGGAGCGCTTCTCGCCGGATCGTCCGAGCACGCTGACATCGTGGCCGGCCGCAACCAGCCGGGCCACCATGGGACGTCCCATCCGGCCGGCGCCGATGAATCCGATTCTCACCGTGGATGTTCCATGAGCGACAGCGTGGCGTCGGCTGCGTCCAGCACAGCCCCGCCAGAAACGGCTGCGGCATCGGTGAGGTCGGCGACCAACCGGACGTCCTTTTGCAGCAGCGTTCCGGCCATGCCGGCAATACCCTCCAACCCACCGGTGTCACCGCCAAGCACGTTGAGCGCGAAGCTGTTCCCGCTGCCGCGGGCGATGATCTCGGCAAGACGGTCTGGCAGGACGCCCAGCGCCTCGCCGAGCGCCAGCGTGCTGGCCGCTGTTCCCAGGTTCGCGGTGAACAGCACGTTGTTCAACAGCTTGGTGGTTTGTCCAGAACCCAGGGCTCCCAGGTGCACGATCGGGTCGGCGTAGCTCTCGAACACCGGGCGACAGCGCTCGACGACGTCGGCGTCGCCACCGACCATCACCAGCAGACGGCGTTCGGACACCGCAGGCGCACCACCGCTCACTGGTGCATCGATAACCGAGACACCCTGCGCGGCAGCCTTTTCAGCCAGATCATGACATGTCTTCGGGTGTACGGTGCTGTGCACGGCGATCACACCACCAGGCTCGAGCCCGGCCAGCACTCCGTTCTCACCCGCGGTGACGTCTTCGATATCGGCGTCGCCGACGACGCAAAGGCAGACGAGTTCGCTGGCGGCCGCGAGATCCGCCGGTGATCCGGCGACCTTGGCGGCGGTGTCGGCGAACCCTTCGAGTGAGGCCGGCCTGCGTGCCCACAGCGTTGTCGGGAAACCTGCCTCGATGATTCGTCCCGCCATCGGGCCGCCCTGGCTGCCCAACCCAATGAACCCGACACGCATCAACCGGCCTCCACATCGGCTTGCTTGCCGGGTGTTTGAGCGCTCACGCATTCGTCGGCGAACGAAAGAACCGTCGAATGATAGGCGGCGGCCGTGTGACCAAGGCTGATGTTGTGTCCGGCCCCGCATTGCTGGTTGACCTGGAACCGGGGTGCGCCGGCGAACAGCGATGCGATCTCGGCCAACGCGGGGGAATCGGACTGCCAGACCCTCTCGTGCTCGGCGACACTGAACTGCACCGGGACACGCACCGCGGGGGCGATTGCCGGGAAGTCCTGCCGGGCCCAGTTCGACACCATCTGGTCCTCATAGGGCGGAGCGCCCGGATAAACCGTTGCGCCGCCAAGTACTTCGGGTGGATAAAGCTCAGTCGGATGCCACAACAGTTCGCGCAGGCCCGCCGGGCGGTGGTCGCGGGTTGCAGCTTTCAAGATTTCGCGCGCCGCGGGGTGGTAGTGCCGGCCGGTGCCCGCCAGTTCGACACCGAGCGGATCGGCACGCTGCTCGTCTGAGGCCATCCGCAGCGCAAGTTCGCATCCACCGGAGTGGGCCATCAGGAACAGCCCGGCGCCGCGCGGTCGTTCGCCGAGGATGCGGTCAACCGCACCGTAGGCAAGCGCAACCCGCTGCTCGGGGCGGGCCACCGCCTCCGGGTAGGGAGCAGAGCTGCCATAGCCGGGACGGTCGAGCGCCACCACGGTGTATCCGTGGGCGGCGCCTACTCGCAGCAATGACGATTCGGGATGGCCCGGGCAATCGAAATACAGTGCAGTGGTACCTCCGCCGTGGATGGCGACGATCACCGCCCGCGGGGCCGGCGCCTCGGCGACCAGAGCGGACATCGGCACTCCGTCGACGATCACCACCCTGGGCTGCGGGGCACGGCTCATGTGTCAGACCGCAACAGCAGCACGCCGCTCGGCGTCAGACCGCCGCTGCTGACCACGCCGACGCGGGCATCGGCGACCTGCCGCTCGCCGGCTTCGCCGCGCAGCTGGGTGATCGCTTCATGCAGCAGACCCATGCCGTGTGTCCGGCCGTGTGACAGCTGACCGCCGTGGGTGTTCAGCGGAAGTTGGCCGTCGCGGGCGATGTTCTTGCCGCCGTCGAGAAAGTCCTTCGCCTCACCGACTTTGCAGAACCCTAGCCCCTCGATCCACGACAGGCAGTTCATCGTGAACCCGTCGTACAGCTCGGCGACGTCGACGTCCTGCGGCCTCAGCGAGGTGCGCGACCACAGGTGCGCGGATTGGCCCAGCACCTGCGGTTCGTGGGTCAATGTGCTTTGGTCCCAATCGATCCGCTCGATGATCTGGGTGCCGACGGCCTCGACCAACACCGGTGGTTTGGCGGTGTCTCGTGCGGCGTCGACGGACGACATGATCACCGCGACCGCGCCGTCGCAGGGCACGTCACAGTCGTAGAGCCCGAACGGCGTGGTGATCTGTCGCGCGTTGAGGTAGTCGTCCATGGTCATCGGCGACCGGTACACCGCCGACGGGTTGAGCGCGGCGTTGGCGCGCTGGTTCAAGGCGATCCAGCCGAGCGTTTCTCTCGTCGTGCCGTATCGATGAAAGTGACGTTGCGCGTTCTGCGCCAACGTGTGTGCGGCCGACGTGGCGCCGAACGGCATCAGCCAGTCGGCGCGGCGGCCGCCGGACGGGATGATCTTGCCCTGCTTCATCTGCTCGTTGAAGGTGGCTTCCCACAACGTCCGGAAGCACAGCACGTGGCGGGCCAGCCCGCCGGCGATGGCGAGCATCGCGGCGATCACCGAGCCGCCGGGACCGAAGGTTTCGATGCCGCCGTTGTGCCATGTCGGCCGGATGCCCAGTGCGGCTTCCAGGGCAGTGACTCCGCCTTCGCCGAAGCCGCCGAGATTGCCGCCGCCGGGGTAGGTCGACAAGCCGTCGATGTCGTCGAGGGTCAGGCCGGCGTCGGCGACCGCAGCCTCGCACGCCTGCACGGTCAGCGATAGCGGCGGCACCATCAGACGCCGACCGATCTGCGACATGCCGATGCCGGTGAGCGCCACCTTGTCTTCGAACTTGTCCGGTGTGAGCATCGGCCGCACGTACTCGCCGAAGCGTTCCGGCGCGATCTCGTCGATCGGCAGCGCGGCGGGCTGGGCGTCTTCTACTAGACGGAACAGCGGCAGCCAGACGTCATCGTCCTGCTCGAATACGACCTCCACTTGCTGACCCAATTCGAGTTGCCCAGGCTCGCATTCGACGATGTTGGTGGTCAGCCGCACCCGTGGATCTTCGGCGATGGCGACCTGCGCGACGACATAGGGAGCGGGTAGGCCGGGCAGGCTGAACCGGTGATTGACGGTGAACCCGGCCAGGGTGGCGCGGCCCGACACCGCGCGCACACCCAGGTTGTGCGAGCGGCAGTACCGGCACACCGGCGCGGGTGGATGGATCAGCGCGGTGCAGTCGGCGCATTCCTGCAGACGCAGCTTGCCGTCGGCACCTGAAGTCCAGAAGAACTCGTTGTCCGCGGTTATCAGCGGCAGCGGGCGTCCGGTCAACGGGTGAACCCCCACTCGGCCTCGTTTGCTTCGGTTTTGAGGTTCTCGGTCGGATCGTCTGAACTGCCCGACGTCAGATGCGGCTCGTTGAACCTATGTTCGCCCAGCTCGCTGATGGCGTGCACAGGGCAGTCCAGGAGCGCGCGCAAGACGTCGTCGTGGTCGGCTTCGGCGACCACGCCATTGCCTTCAAGTGATGCGTATCCCCAGTCGTCGAGGGAGAAGTAGCCCGGCGCATGCTTGGCGCACAGGCCGAACCCGTCGCAGACAGTGCGGTCGAGACGGATTTTCATGTTGGCGTCACCCTTCCACCGCGTAAGGACAGTCAGCCCGGAATGCACCGGCTTTGCATGCCTTGCAATCATTTTCGAGGTGCTGCTGCACCGTCTGCTCGAACTGGTGGAGCAAGCTGGCCGCCACGTTGGTCGCGGCGTCCAGGGTGGCGCACGCGCCGCGACCGCGCAGTACTACCGACCAGCGACGCAGCCGGGCGAGGTCTTCATCGGTCGCGAATCCGTCGCGCAATGCCCCGGCGACCGCTGCCATCGCCGCGGTGCCATTGAAGCAGGAGCCGCACTGCCCGGCGTTCTCGCGGTCGAAGTACGCCAGCACGGACGCGGCCACCGCGACCGGACACTCCTCGGTGATCACCGAAATCGCGCCACATCCCAGCCCGCTCCCGGCTGCGCGGATTGTCTCGTGATCCACGGTGAGTCCGAGAACGTCCCGGTTGAGCAGACCCGCGAAGTAGCCGCCCATCAGCGCGCCCTGCACACTATCGGCGGAAATTCCGTGCAGCGCAATTAGTTCGGTGATCGCCAAGCCGTGCGGTACCTCGTAAAGACCCGGTGGACGGCCGGCGCCGGTGATCGTCACCAGCAAAGTGCCCGGCGACTGCCACGTGCCTTGGGCGCGGAACTCTGCTGGGCCGTGCTGCTGGATGTAGGGAAGATTGGCCAGCGTCTCGACATTGCTGACCAAGGTGGGCAGTCCGTCGACACCTTCCTGGAACGGACGAGGAGGCTTGTCCGTCGGCTTAGCAACTCCACCGTTGAGCACGTGCACTGCGGTGGTTTCCTCGCCTGCGACGTATCCAGGTTCCACTGTCGTCACGGTGACGACGATGCCGCCCAGCGCGGCGGTATCAAGTTCGCTGAGCGCGGCTTCGACGCTGCGGGCCGAATCAGCGTCGGACACGTAGACGCAAGCACGGTCTGCCCCGACGACGGCGGCCGCCAACCGGAGCCCGTCCAGAATGAGGTGCGGCCGGTTGCGCAGTAACCAACGGTCCTTGATCGACGCGGGCTCTCCCTCCTCGCCGTTCGCGACGACGACGGTGCCGGAGCCGAGGTGGATCCCGTGGTCGCGCACGGACCGCAACTTCGTCGCCATCGGGAAGCCGGCACCGCCGCGGCCGAGCAGCCCGCTGCGTTCGACGTCGCCGAGCAACGCGTCGGCATCTTCAAGCGGACGGTAGCCGCCCTTTTCGCGGTAGGCGACAAGGTCCTCTCGTCCCGCCGCCAGGCCGCCGCGGTCCAGTAGCAACCGCGGGGCGGAGTTCGGCAAGGCTGCCACGGTAATAGTCGATGCGGCAGTGGTTTCCATCAGCTAGCTCTCCAGCCTTGCTCCGTTGGATCGCCCGGCTTGCTGTGGGGCCGTCCAGGCTCGCGCGTCGACGGGCTTAGGCTTGCCCCCATGCGGACAGCGGTGGTGCGGGTCAATGTCGACCCGACCGGCGTGCTCACTTCGGCACGGCTAGCAGACGGCCTGACCACACTGCTCGCACTGGCCGACAAAGCCGGAGCGGAGTTGGTGCACACCACGGCGGCGGCCATGCGGGCCGCTCGTCGCGAGGTGGAGCTGCTCATCATCGGCAGCGATGCCGATATGGTTAAGCAGATCGGATTAGACATGTGCGCCAAGGCTTTCGGCGCGAACCCGGTCGTCGGCGTGGTCACCTACATCAGCAGAGGTACCGACGACGACGCGCATGGCGTGTTGTCCGGATTCGGCCTGACCGGTGAAATCAGACGATCCCCCGGCGATGACGGGTTCGATGTGGTCTACGTGACGCTGCGCCAAGCGGACCTCGATCGTGTTCCGGAGAGCCGGATACACACTGCTCTCGAGGCGTCGCTGAACTGCGAGGTTCACATCCTCACCGAGTGACGGCACGCGCGGAATCACTGTAATCACTGTCCGAGGAACTCCAGGATCGGCGGCGCTGCCTGCACCCAGGTGTCGAACATGTTGAAGTGCTTGACCTTCCCGGCCGCGCGGTCTTCGGACGCGCGCTCCCAGGCATCCTCGGGCCAGGGCGGATCGATCAACTTCGATCCCTTGATCAAGCAGCTGACTTCCAGTGATGTGCGCTTTGGATGGTCCAAGTCGTTCTCGCCGCCCCGAATGATCAACGTGGGGACTCGGATTCGGTCGAACATCTCGTCCTCGACGCCGGGGATCGTCTGACCCGGCTTTGGCACAAATGCGTTGAGCCACCGCAGCATCAGCTTGAGGAACTCGTCGGAGTCGAAATCGAGGAACCGCTGCTTGTTCGCCGGGTTCTCCTCGATGCGCTCGCGCCATTCCTGCACCTGCACCACGCCGTCCATTCCGGTACCGCGCACCGCAAGAATACTCGGGACAATGTAGTAAGAGCCCAAGACGAAAGAGCCGTAGATCCCGCCGACGATGTTCCACACCACCAGTTTCTCGACGAGTTCGGGGTAGAGCATCGTGGTCAGCATCGAATCCCTTGCGCCGCCGGAGCCGCCGGCGAGGATGCACGGACCGAAGCCGAGTTTGGTCACCAGGGCGTGCAGCGTTTCGGCACGCATGTGCGACTCGCTCTGCCCGTAGAACTGAACGTCGGATTTCCCGCAATTCGGGCGGTCCCATAGCAGCACCCGATACCCACCGTCGACCAGTGCTTCAGCCAGCGGGCGAAGTCCCGGGATCTCCTTGCTGAACCGGCCACCCGGCGTCAGGGCGATGAGATCGCCTGACTTTCCAAGGATTTCGTAGACAACATTCCCACCATTGATTTCGATGGATGTCACGGGCTTTCTCCTCCGGTGTCAGGCCATCACCAGGACGTCGTTGCCGACGACCCGGACCGGGTAGGTGCGGATGCTCCACTCCGGCTTGACCGCCGTCGTCCCGGTCGCGAGTTCAAAACCCCATTGGTGCCAAGGGCAGTAGATGTACTCCAAGTCGCGAACCATCGCCGCGTCACCCGCGGCACTCTCGTCCACGACGGTCCGACCGCGAGCGCGACCGGAGCACAGTGGTCCGCCCTGGTGCGGGCAGTAGTTCGCGATGGCGTAGAAAGTGCCGTCGACGTTGTAGATGCCGACACCGTGTCGCCCGATCGGCACCAGTTTGTGTGTTCCGGGCGGGATGTCGTCGACGGCGGCAACGACATGCTCGCGGCCCTGAGCCAGCCGGGGCCGCTTGACTTCTTCGGGCATTCAGAACACCCGCGTCTGGCCCTCGAGTACCGGAACAGTTTCCGGTAGGTGATAGGTCTCGATGCCGTTTTTGAACATGACCGCTTCGCGGGCCGCTTTGGGTAGGTGTTTGACTAGCCAGCGCGGGTCGTCAAAGGTCCAGTGCGGGTAGTCCGAGGAGTACAGCAGGATTTTGTCGCACTCCATCCACTCCAAGGCGCGGGTCAGCTCCGTCTTGTCCTCGGGGTAGTCCAGCGGCTGGGTGGTGAACTTGATGTTGCTTTTGACGTATTCCGACGGCTTGCGCTTGATCTCCATCCATGGCTTGCGTGCTTCGTAGATGGCGTCCATCCGCCACATCAGCGGCAGGATCCAGGTGAAGGCGTGCTCGACGAACACGATTCGCAGGGTGGGGAATCGGTCGAATACCCCATCGAAGATCAGGCTCATCACCTGGTTGGCGGCCAATAGCGAGTAGGTCACCATGAAATCGTGGTTGTAGCTGGGGAACCCGACCGGTGGCATGGGTAGCTCGTCGAAGTGGCTGCGCGACAAGTGGCAGCTCACGGTGATGTCGTGTTTGGTGGCCGCGGCCCAGATCGGGTCGTACTTGGGGTCGCCCCACGACGGGCGCGGCTCGGCCTTGATCAGGATCTGGGCCATGTAGGGGTGCCCGGCCCACTTCTCGATCTCGCGGACGGATGCTTCCGGCTCCTCGATGGCGGCGCAGATCGATCCGCGCCACCGTTCGTGCCAGTTGTTGTGGCTGTCCAGCCAATGGTTGGCCTGCCAGTCGTTCAAGGCGCACGCCATAGCGTGCTGCGCCCCGGGCTCGCGCGCCGGGTATGCGCCAGGTTCCAGGATCGCGATGTCCGCGCCGGCCTCCATGATCAGCTGCCTTAACGCCATGTCCGGGTCGCTGCCGGGGAACTCACCGTTCGCCGGGAAGGTGTCGACCCGCATCGCGTAAGCGTGCGCGTAGTCGGGAGCGTCGTAGTAGATCTGGTCACCCACATTGCGAGTGAGGAAGTATTTGCTGCGCCATGGCTCCGGGATGTACGGGGTGAGCTCACCACGTTTGGGCGTCGGATGGACATCTGAGTCGACGCAGCGGACGGCGATCCGCTCGGCTGCGGGGGTGCGTTCTTGCGCGTGTGTCAGCGTCATCGTGGTCTTCCTTCACCAATCCCGTCTACCTATAGCTAGTGTGTGCCCACACTGGCGGATACGTCTATGCCGTAGAGCTCGGCGGCGTTTCGCCAGCACAACTTGTCGCGCTGTTCGGCCGTGAATGCACTGGGCACTTTCAGCTCATTGAACTGCCAATGCGGATAACTCGAGCCGAACATGACCATGTCCTCCTTGCCGGAGAAGCCGAACCATTCGCCAGCGAATGGCACGTCACCGGGCCCGTCGAGGCTGCCCTGCACGAAATGCACATGGCCCGGCAGGTAGTCGCTCGGCATCTTCGGCGCCCACGGCGTCTGCTCGAGGTGCGGGCGGCCAAAACAGTCCATCCGCCAGATGAAGGGCGTCAGCAAATCCGCAGCTCCGTCAGCCCAGACGAATTTCAGCGCGGGCAGCCGTTCGAATACTCCCTCGGCGATCATGTTCATCAAGTGGTACAGGTAGTTCAGCGCCATGAAACTGACGTACTGCTCGTAGGTGTGGGTGTTGCCGGACGGCGTCGGGGTAAAGCCAATACCGGAGCCGACCTCGATATGCACCGCCACCGGCAAGCCCGCATCGACTGCCGCCTCCCACAGCGGCCAGAACTGCGGTTTGCCATACACCTCACGCGACTGCAGCGGAATACCGATCTGCACGACGCGCGGATGGTCTTTGTACTTGTCGATCTCACGCAATGCGCCGGTGATGTCGTCGGGATTGACCCGAATGGTGCCGCGGAAGCGGTCACCGAACTCGGGGGATTCCAGCCAACGCGACACCATCATCTCGTTGTGCGCGGCGTGCAGCGCGGTGCCCAGATGCCGATCGGGCATGATGCCGCGGCCCGCCGGGTGCAGGATCGCCACATCGACCCCGCGCTTCGAAAACAGCTCGTGACCAACCAATTCCGGGTCCGAGCCCGGATATTGGCGGTCCGGCCCCTCGGTGTTCGGGGCGTACTCGCCACCCGGCGCCCCGTACCAGTCCATTTCGTAGTCGGGGAAACCGCGACTCTTGAACGGCTCGCGCAGCACGGCGCGTAGGGCTTTGTTGGACGGAAAGAAGATGTGAACACTCGCGTCGATGACGGGTGTCCGCGTTCCGTCCGGGTGTTCTATCACCTAAACCACCCTTCGCGACTTAGCCGACGGCGCCGAGGCCGCCGACGATCTGCTAGCCACGCTAACATCCCCGTTCACCGCTATTCAACGGGTTTCCGGTAAGCGTTTCGATTATTCATCGTGCCTGGTAGCGGGCACAATCGCGGGCCACCCATGTAAGCGTTGTTCTTCACCAGCGATAATATCATTCTCCTGCTGTCCATCCTGCCGCCAGTGATCCCGGCAACCCATCCCGATCGGCTGACGCCGATGAGATTGTCACTGTGCCAATCTGAGAATAGTATTCTCGCTGGACGTTAACTGAGCTAAGGAGCTGGCCGGGATGCTGTTGGAATTCGACGCCGATCAGCGACTCTGGCAGGAAACCGTGCGCGACGCCGTCGGTAAGCAGTGTCCACCGGCGCTGGTCAGGGGGATCGCCGAAGAGGGCGTCGACCCGACCCCGGTGTGGAAGTCCTACGTAGAGCACGGCTGGACCGAGATGAACGAGCCCGAGACCGCCGTCGAGCTGGCCATCGTGCTCGAAGAGCTGGGGCGCGCCACCGACCCCACCCCGTTCCTGGCGACGATGAGCCAGTTCGCG
This sequence comes from uncultured Actinomycetota bacterium, assembly GCA_963760095.1. GTDB lineage: Bacteria > Actinomycetota > Actinomycetes > Mycobacteriales > Mycobacteriaceae > Mycobacterium. Next base: position 294,028 of record CAVXBT010000005.1, read on the forward strand.
CCGTTGGTGGCGGATCGGTTCGACCCGCACGCATCCGGGACCGCCGTCTACAGCGGAGTGACGGCGCACCGGGACGGCAATGAGTGGGTGCTCGACGGTACGGCCCGGCACGTGCTGGACGGCGACCGTGCGCAGTGGCTGGCGGTGGTCACCGACGCGTCGGTGTTCGTCGTCAATCCCGACGACGCGGCCGGGCAGCTATCCAGGCGACGCAGCTCCGTGCTCGACCCGGTCCTGCACGTCGCCGACCTGACGTTCAGCGGACTCCGACTGCCCGATGCCGCCCGGGTCAGCGTCGACACCGAGCGGGCGCATCACGTCGCCCTGATGGGTATGGCGATGACGATGGTCGGTGCGTGCCAACGCATCCTGGACTTGGTCCTCGACCACGTGCGCAGCCGCCACCAGTTTGGGGTGCCGATCGGGTCGTTTCAGGCGGTCCAGCACAAGGCGGCCGACATGCACGTCGCGGTGGAACGGGCGCGGGCGCTCGCCTATTACGCGGCGTTGACGATAGCCGGGGACGACCCGGGCCGGCGGCTGGCCGCCGCGATGGCGAAAGCGGCTGCGGGCGAATGCCAATCGCTGGTGTTCCGCCACGGCCTGCAATTGTTCGGCGCGATGGGTTTCACCTGGGAGAACGATCTGCAATTCGCGCTGAAGCGCGCCAAAGCCGGCGAGCTCATGCTCGGCGGGACCGCCGAGCATCGGGCCAGGGTTACCGAGGAGTACCGTGCAGCTCACCTTTGATCCAGACGTCGAGGCATTCCGCGCAGAGTTCGTCATCTTCCTTGATGAGCACGTGCCCGCCGCTGCGGCTGAGGCCTTGGAACGGCCGAAGTCGGTGTCGCACATGCCGGTATGGGCGCGTCGCTGGCAACGGCTGTTGTTCGACAACGGATGGCTGCTGCCCACCCAACCGCCGGAGTTCGGTGGCCGCAACGCCACGGTCCTGCAGCAGTACGTGTATCTGGAGGAGCTGTGCAGACGGCGGATCTACCACAGCTTCAATCCACAAGGTGTGAATATCATTGCTGCCTCACTGATTTCGTTCGGCAGCGACGAGCAGAAGCAGCGTTGGGCGGTGCCCATCCTGCGGGCCGAGATCACCGCATCGCTGGGGATGAGCGAGCCGAGCGCCGGCTCGGACCTGGCTTCGTTGCGCACCAAGGCCGTCCGCGACGGTGACCACTTCGTGGTCAACGGCCAGAAGGTGTGGACGTCGGGAGCCCACGATGCCGACGTGCTGCTGACATTTGTGCGCACCGACCCGGATGCACCGAAGCACAAGGGGATCAGCGTATTGCTGATCCCCACCGACACGCCCGGTGTGACGCGTCGGCCATTCCCGGATATCTGTGGTCGAGACAACCTGGACTTCAACGAAGTGTTCTTCGAGGATGCGAAAGTGCCTCTGGAGAATCTTGTCGGGCCCCTCAACCAGGGCTGGCGGGTGGCCAACGGCTCGCTGGGACACGAACGCACGATGATGTGGCTCGGTTTCGCGGACCGCCTGGACAATGTCATCACCGACTTCCATCCGGCGAATGCGCTCGAGCGTGATCACTACGCCACCGCGATCATGGACCGTCAGGCTTTACGCCTGCTGGGTTCGGTGGCGCTGGCCCGGGCTGCCCGTGGGGAAGAAGACGTGCCTGCCCTGTCGGTGCTCAAGCTGCTCGGCTCCGAAGCCGAACGGCAGGCGTGCGAAAACGCCCTGGCGGCAGCGGGATCCGACGGTTTACTGCACCCGGCACTGACCGGACCGTACGAACCGATGAACCTCGACCACTACTTCGGTAGCTGGTTCGAGCGCTACGCCCGTAGCTTCTCGGGCACCATCGCTGGTGGCACCTCGGAAATCCAGCGCAACATCATCGCCCAGCGAGTGCTTGGACTGCCCACCCGCTGAGGGGTGCGACTTCAGAACCGGACGAGACTGAACGGCCAGCTGGCGGTGCCGCCCGGCGCGCCACCACAGCCGGCGTCGAACGTGGAATCCACCGAACCGGTCAGCGTCACCGCGTCCCACGTGTAGGTGTCGTGCGAGGGCAGGAAGTAGGCCGTGCAACGCACACCGTCGGGCACGTCGACAATCATCGTGTAGCGGCCATTGGCCAGATGTGCAACGGCGTACCACGGCGTCGCTTGGCCGTTGGGCCTGGGCTGGGCCTGGTCCTGGATGCAGTCAGCGGGGTGACCTGGCTCGCACGGCCGGATGTCCCATAGCCACGAGTGGCCCGGGTCGCGTGGTGACTGCACTTCATAGTTTCCGTACGGCATCCCGGCGTGGGCTGCCGGAGCCAGCGCAACCGCGGCTGCCATCAACGGAATGCTCAGCGTCAACGACTTCACGTCCTGCCCCTTCCGTTCGTCTCCTCGAGACCTGGGTCGGCTGAATATAAGCCGTCTGGTCGCGGGCTTGCTCGGTATTGCCAAGTTAAGTGCCGCTGGAGCGCATCGCTCAGTCGATGACTGCGGTTTCCTTGCGCTCGGTGATCGGCAAGGCCAGTTCCTGCTCGTCGCAGATCCGCTGGAGCTTATTCAGGGTCTCGTCCAGACCAGCCCCGAGCCGGCTGCCCGGCGTGAAGGTGGCAGGTAGGTTTCGCATGCCCTGAATGACGCCGATGGTCTCGTAGTGCACGGTACCTTCGGGGTCGCACACGTAGTCCGGCATCCGGTCGAGGACCGCGGTGAGCATCGACTTGAACACCGTCCGCGCTACGTTGGAGCCGATGCAGCGATGGACGCCGAGGCCAAAGCTGAAGTGCCGGTTGCCTTTACGGTCCATGATGATCTTGTTCGGGTCGTGGAAAACCGATGGGTCGCGGTTGGCCATCGCCCACGAGATCCACAGCCGCTCACCCTCTTTGAACTGTGTCCCTTCGAGTTCCACGTCGTCGGAGAAGGTGCGTCCATCACCGGGAGCCGGCGTGTAGTAACGCAGAAACTCTTCGGTAGCGGGGTCGAGCAGGGTTTCTCGCTCGCGGCTGAGCCGCTCGCGCTGATCGGGATGCTGCGACAACCACTCCATCGAGTGCGCGGTCAGCGCGGTGGTGGTGTCGAACCCGCCGCCGATGACCAGACCCAGGTTGCCCATGATCTCGAGGTCGGGCGCGGGTTCGCCGTCGATCCGCATCTGGATGAGCCCGTTGACAATTCCCGGCCGCGGATTCTCCCTGATCTCGACCATGTTGTTCAGCAGATCCAGGCCCATCTGCCGATGCATGGCGACAATCTTGTCGATGTCGGGGGAGTGCTCCGGGGTGTATACCGATGCGTGAACCGGTTCGCTGTAAATCGCCCAGTTCTTGAGCGGGATGCCCAGCATCGCCAGCGTCAGTACGGCGGGCACGATGTTGGCGAGATCGTCGACGAAGTCGATGCGGCCCTCTTCGATCTTCTCGTCAAGGCAGGCGCGGGTCACCTCGTCGATGAACGGCACCCAACGCTTCACAGCCGCCGGCGACAGATAGGGGTTGAGCACGTTGCGGTAGATGCGGTGCTCAGGCTCATCCATTTCCAGGATGCCGCCCCGCACACCGCTGGCGCGCTTCGCCTTGGGGATCGAAATACCTTGGTAGCCTTGGCGCTCGCCGTTGATGTCGTGGTCGTTGGAGACAACCGGGCAGCGGGCCAGCTCGAATACCGCGTTGCTGCCGCCGGCGACCCAGTGGCCGTCGTAGGTGTCGGTCCACGCGACCGGGCACTTGTCGTGGATCTCCTCAGTGATCTTCTCGAACTGGATGCGGTACTCCGGGGTGTGCCGGTCGAAGTGATAGCGGTTCTTCTTGCGATCGCTGTCACTGACGACGTCATCGATAGTCATGAGGTCTCCGTAATGAGAATGGCTTGCTCCGGGCAGGAATGCGCGGCTTCCCGCACGGCGTCTTCCTGCTCAGCCGCAACGTCTTCCGAGACTGCCGATGCGTGGCCTTCGATGTCGTCGAGCTCAAAGGACTCCGGCGCGATCATCGAGCACAGCGTGTGCCCCTGGCAGCGATCTGGATCAACGCGAACTTTCACAACATTCCCTTTATGTGTTTCGGCCACCATTGACGCCGAGGATCTGGCCGGTGATGTAGCCGGCTTCTTCGGATACCAGAAACGCGCATGCCGCCGCAATGTCCTCAGGCTTGCCCATCCGGCGTACCGGTGTTGCCGCAATGGTCTTTTCGATGTCGCCGAGGTTGCCGCGTTCCTCCGCGCTGCGCAGCATCGGGGTGTCGATGAAGCCCGGCGGTACGGCGTTGACGGTGATGCCGTTCGGCCCGTACTCCAGTGCCAGCGACTTGGTCAGCCCGTTGACGGCAGATTTGGCCGCGACGTAGTGCGACATGAAAGCAGCGCCGGAGTGGGTGCTGGACGAGGAGATGTTGACGATGCGTCCCCACTTGGCGTCGAGCATGTCGGGCAGCACGGCCTGGATCATGTGGAACACCCCGTTGAGGTTGACGTCGATCAACCGTTGCCAATCCGCGAACTCGATGTGGGCGAAGCGCTTGAATCCGTCGAGCCCGGCGGCGTTCACCAGTACGGTGACCGGGCCGGCTTCCTCGTGGATGCCCGACAGCGCGGCGTCGATCTGGGCGCGGTCGGTGACATCGGCGGCAAACGCCAAGTCTGTCTCGGACGGTTTGAGGTCGATGGTCGCGACCCGGAAGCCGTCTTTGCGGAGCCGCTCCGCGACGGCCAATCCGATTCCGGAGCCGCCGCCGGTGACAACAGCTGTTCTCACGTGGTCACCCGGCCAGGGACCGTGTCAAGCACTAAGAATCTCCCTTCCGAATATGAGAACCTTACTCTCACGCCTTGGGCGCTCGCAAGATGGCTCAGAAAACGCACCCAGCCTGCGAAGACGCTGCAATCCGCCAGCACTCATATCCGCTACGAGTATGCCAGTCTCGTTTCTTCCGTTTCGTTGAATTCCAGTGTTCGGAATGTAAGATTCGCCCGGGATGAGAATGAAATTATCCCCATTCGGCAGGTTCAAGCAGTCCGGCGTCGCTCTAGAGATGGGCATGGCTGGTTTGGAGGAATTCTTGGAGCGCAAGACTTTTGCCGCGCCCGTGCCCGGAGCGGCCTGATGAGGCCGCTGGAGGGTATCCGCGTCCTCGAGGTCGCGATGTACGGGTTCGTCCCGTCGGCGGGCGCGGTGCTGGCCGAGTGGGGTGCCGACGTGGTCAAGGTCGAGCACGCGGTGACCGGCGACCCGCAGCGCGGCTTGCGGCAGACCGGTTTGTTGCGGGTCGAGGGTGATCCCAATCCGAACATCGAGCACGCCAACAGGCTCAAACGCAGCGTCGGCCTGGACATGTCGGTGCCCGAAGGCAAAGAGGTGCTCTACGAGCTGGCTCGCCGGTCAGATGTGTTCTTGACCAGCTTCCTGCCCGGGCACCGCAAGAAGTTCGGCATCGACGTCGACGACATCCGTGCGGTCAACCCCACGATCATCTACGCGCGCGGCAGCGCCCTGGGCCCGCGCGGCGCGGAGTCGGAAAAAGGCGGCTACGACATGACCGCGTTCTGGTGTCGGGCCGGGACGGCTGCCACCATCACCCCGCCCGGAACGGAAGGCATGATCGGGCCGCCGGGGCCCGCCTACGGTGACACCATCTCCGGCACCAACCTGGCCGGCGGTATCGCGGCAGCGTTGCTCAAGCGCGAACGCACCGGCGAACCGTCGGTCGTCGACGTCTCACTGCTGGGCAGCGGGCTGTGGTCGATGGGACACACCGTCGCCCTGACCATGCACTTGAACCAGCGGATGGAGGCTTTCCCGCCCGGGGTGCACGGCTCTCCGATCAACCCGCTGGTCGGCCTGTATGCGACATCGGACGGTCGCTACATCTCGTTCGTGATGATGCAGGCCAGCAAGTTCTGGGCCGACGTGTGCCAACACATCGACCAGCCTGAGCTGGCCGACGACCCCAGGTTCGACACCGACGAGAAGATCGCGGCCAACACCGCGGAGGCCGTACAGATACTGAGCAAGGCCATCGCCACCCGCAGTCTCGCGGAATGGAGCGAACGCTTCGCCACCCTCGCCGGACCGTGGGCGCCGGTGCAGGACACCTTGCAGGCGGCCGCCGACGCTCAAATCCGGGCCAATGAATATCTAGTACAGGCAGGCGAACTCGAACTGGTCGCCAACCCGGTGCAGTTCGATGTGGCCGCACCGATATCGGGACCCGCGCCGGGGTTCGCTGAGCAGACCGACGACATCTTGATGGAACTCGGGCTCGACTGGGACCGCATCATCGAGCTCAAAACTATCGGTGCCGTCACTTAATCGGAGGTCCCTCAGTTGTCAATTTTCACTCCCGCCGCACACGGCATGGGTCATAATCGCCGGACGCTTCAAGAAGTGGGGATGGGCCGGCCCGTGTTGCTCGGGTGCGCCAACTTCGGCGGACGATACGAGGAGCTGGCGTGTGGACGGTAGGCACTGATGGCGACTAAGGGAGCGGAGCGCTGGTCCACGGGGATCAGCCTGCCGAACGGTCTGTCCGGTGCAATGCAGGCCGTTGGGGGCCTGTTCGCGATGAGCGCCGATGCGATCAAGTTCGCGTTCCGCAGACCGTTTCAGGCGCGAGAGTTTCTGGAGCAGTCGTGGTTTATCGCCCGCGTTGCGTTGGCTCCGACCTTCCTGGTGGCCATTCCGTTCACCGTCTTGATCAGCTTCATCCTCAACATTCTGTTGCGGGAATTGGGTGCCGCGGACCTCAGCGGTGCCGGTGCGGCTTTCGGCGCAGTCACCCAGGTCGGCCCGCTGGTGACGGTGTTGATCGTGGCCGGTGCCGGCGCGACCGCGATGTGTGCGGACCTCGGCTCACGAACCATCCGTGAAGAGATCGACGCGATGGAGGTGCTGGGCATCAACCCGGTCCAGCGCCTGGTGACGCCCCGGATGCTTGCCGCCGGGTTGGTCGCGCTATTGCTTAACAGTCTGGTCGTCATCATCGGAATCGTTGGCGGCTATGTGTTCTCGGTCTTCGTGCAGGACGTCAACCCCGGCGCGTTCGCCGCGGGGATCACCCTGCTGACCGGGGTGCCCGAGGTGATCATCTCCTGCGTCAAGGCGGCACTGTTCGGCATCATCGCCGGCCTGGTGGCGTGCTACCGGGGGCTGACGGTATCCGGCGGCGCCAAGGCGGTGGGCAACGCGGTCAACGAAACCGTGGTGTACGCGTTCATGGCGCTCTTCGTTGTTAATGTGGTCGTCACGGCGATCGGCATCCGATTCACGACGAAGTGATGGTAAAGGAGATGCCATGACGTTAGTGAGGACGCTGAGAGCCACCTATCCCCGCACGTTCCGCGTGTTCGGCTCCTGGCGCAGGCCCGTCGGTACTCTCGCCTCGATTGGTGACCACACCGTGTTCTACGGCCAGGCATTGGCCGGCATACCCTTCGCGATTACTCGCTATGGGCGAGAGATCATCCGTCTGGTCGCCGAAATCAGCATGGGCGCAGGTACATTGGCGATGATCGGCGGAACGGTCGTCATTGTCGGTTTCCTGACGCTGGCCGCCGGTGGCACGCTAGCGGTCCAGGGCTACAGCTCGCTGGGCAATATCGGCATCGAAGCACTCACTGGATTCTTGGCGGCATTCATCAACGTCCGTATCGCTGCACCGGTCGTCGCCGGAATCGGTTTGGCGGCGACCTTCGGCGCCGGCGTGACCGCCCAATTGGGCGCCATGCGGATCAGCGAAGAAATCGATGCATTGGAAGCGATGGCGATCCGGCCCATCTCGTACCTCGTCAGCACCAGGATCATCGCGGGCATGCTCGCCATCACACCCCTGTACAGCATTGCCGTCATACTGTCTTTCCTGGCAAGCCAATTCACCACCGTGGTGTTGTTCGGCCAGTCGGGTGGCCTGTACAACCACTACTTCAATACCTTCCTGAACCCGATCGACTTGTTGTGGTCATTCCTGCAGGCGGTGCTGATGGCCCTGGCCGTCCTGCTCTTGCATACGTACTACGGGTATTTCGCGTCAGGCGGGCCGGAGGGGGTGGGGGTCGCAACCGGCAATGCGGTACGTACCTCCCTCATCGTCGTGGTATCGGTAACGCTGCTGGTTTCGCTGTCGATCTACGGCTCAAACGGAAACTTCAACCTCTCGGGATAGGGAACACACTCCATGCCCCACAACGGGATACGCGCACTGACGGGACTGGTGTCCATCGCGGTTATCGCCGCGATCGTTGCCGTCGCCGTGGGCTTATTCCGGGGTAGCTTCACCGAAACCATGCCGGTGACCGTGCTGTCTCCACGGGCCGGCCTGGTGATGAACCCGGACGCGAAAGTGAAGATGCATGGTGTGCAGGTGGGCAAGGTTGCCTCGATCGAGTCGCGGCCTGACGGTCAAGCCGTCCTGCGCTTGGCGATGTATCCCTCCGAGATGCACCTGATTCCGGCCAATGTGCTCGTCGACCTCACATCGCCAACGGTGTTCGGTGCCAAGTTCGTCGAGCTGGTAGCGCCGGCGGAACCGTCAGCGCAGTCCCTGCATGCTGGTCAGGTACTCGACAGTCAACACGTCACCGTCGAGGTCAACACGGTGTTCAAGCACCTGACATCCGTGCTGGGCACGCTCGATCCTGCGAAACTCAACGAGACCCTCGGGGCTATCTCGCAGGCCCTCAGTGGCCGAGGCGAAAAGATCGGGCAAGCGTTCAGCGACCTCGACTCGTTCCTGGCAAAGTTCGACCCAAGTCTTCCTGCGCTGAATCGCGACATCGCTCTTTCGGTGCCGGTATTCCACGCCTACGGCGATGCGTCGGCGGATCTGGTGAGGACCGTTGACAACTCGGTGAAGATCAGTAAGTCGATCGTCGACGAGCAACACAACCTCGACGCATTGCTGGTTAGCGCGATCGGTTTGGCCGACATCGGCAGTGACGTCCTGGGCGCCAACCGGAAGGGGCTGACGGATGTCTTCCACCTGCTGGCGCCGACTACCGATCTGCTCAGCGAGTACGCCCCAAACCTGACATGCGCCTTCGGCGGAATCGCAGCGCTAGGGAAGAATCCGCCGTTGTCGGAACCGAGCATCAATATCGTGGCGAGTCTCACGTGGGGCGGCGAGCGTTATCGGTATCCGCAGAACCTGCCCAAGGTTGCGGCGACGGGCGGCCCGCATTGCATGGGTCTTCCGAAGCTCCCCTTCAACAGCAAGGCGAAACTTCTCGTCGCAGATACCGGTGCCAACCCGGT
>CAVXBT010000006.1:0-597592 GCA_963760095.1 uncultured Actinomycetota bacterium
CCGATTCCCTTTATACGAAAACCTCCCCACGCCACTAGGTTTGGCGCGGGGAGGTTTGCGACCGGATTAGGTGGTTGCCGGGGCAGGAGGCGCACCCGGTGCCGGAGTTGAGTTCTGCGGTGCACCCGGCGACGAGGCCCCCGGAACGTTCGACGTCCACATCAGAATGTCTTGCAGCCCGTCGTTGTAGACGACGCCATTCGGCGGTGCGCCGGTCGCGTCGAAGTACAGCGTGCCGGTCGACTCGCTGCCCTGCGGGATCGGCGCCGGATTGAGGCTGCCCGGGGCCTGAACTTTGTCGATCACCCGGTAGTTCTGGCCGTTGGGCCCGCGGGCGATGAAGTCGTTAACCATCGGGGTAACGATCCCGCCGTCCGACCTGACGGTGATGTCTGCCTGATAGAGCGTTCCCTTCGGGGTGTAGCCGGGAATCGCCACGCTGCTGGGTTGCAGGTTGCTCACCGTGTAGTTGGTGACCAACGGTCCGTCGATCAGCGGTTCACTGGTACCGAATCCCTGGATGTTTGGCGGCGCCGCCGAGGCAGTTGCTGCGGCGATAACGCTCGCCGCGGCTATCCCCGCGGTGCCGATGGCAGTCTTGATAGTGCTCGTTGTGAACTTCACGATGGGCTCCTTCTTCACTCCTGCTAATCGTTCGAGCGGTTACCCAGTATTGAGCTGAACCGCGCCGAGTTGGCATAACCCGACGACGGCAATTTAAAACGTGGTTACATCGTGAAATGGCATGTGTGGCCTGACTACCTGCGAAAATGGGGCGATATCATTTTGCGTGGAAAGACGGTCTGAACAACTTCTTTAACATTGGCATCACGTGTATTGGCTCCACTTGCGACCAATTCGCAAAGCGCACACCCGCAGTAATTGCGCAATTGTCTCGGGCATCAATCAGCCCCTCATTGCGAGGGCCAGGTGGTGCGCTGCACCCGGTATCACGATTCGCCCGCAGCGCCCGGATCAGGCCACCGGTGTGATGGCGCAGATCTCTTGAAAGCCCGGCAGCGCGGCTAGACGGACCTTCGACCTGTCACCATTGAAGTGTGGGCACCGCGATTGTGGTGATACTGATTCTTCTGGCCGTCGGGGTAGTGGTTGGCCCGCTTCTCCGGTTGAGGAAGTGGCTGCAGAAGGCGCCGCCTTTTCCAGCAGACGTCAGCGAGCCGCCTGACGATGACACCTGAGTTGCCGTCGGTGCCGGCCGACTAACTGCTGGCGGCAGTCAGCAACCCACCTCGATCGAGAACGGTGTCGACACGGAGACGCGTGGATCGTTGAGCTGAGATCCTTCGGCAGTGCCCGTGATCGTGTAGGTGTCGTTGGCGAAACGGATTTTCGTGTCGCCGGCGCCGGAGTTGGCGACACCGGAGAAGCCCGCAAAGTTATTGATGTTGACCGATTCGAGTTTGGGCTTGTCCGGATCCAACTTGAGAATTACCCGGACACTGGCCGGCGCGGCGGTGATGTTCGCGGTCAACAACCACTCGACCTGGCTACAGGAGACGGCATGCGAGGTGCGGGTGGTGTTGTCGACGGTGATCCGGGCGGTCTTCTGCGTCACCTTGTCGTCGCGCGAAATGCATCCCGAACACAATGCCGCGACCACCGAGGCACTCACCCCTGCGGTGACAAGTTTTCGTCCCACCGCGCACCTCCGGATTCGGCCAACAGCTTGAACGCACGTGGATTTTCTTTCGCACGCTGTTTCTATCAGGCTGCGGCCGTCCTCGGGAGCAAACGTGCGCGATGCGCTAGCCGAGCGAGATCCGTCCCATCAGCAAGTCGATGATCGGCTTGCCGGCAGCGAACGTGCCGGTGTTCGACGAATTGACGTGCCCGTAGTCGACGAGGAGGGTGACGCCGTTGATACCGGCGGCAGCGTCGCTGTTGAGGAACGCCATCACGTTGCCCATCTGCTCCGGGGTGTGGACGGCTGCGCCGGTGGCCTCCCGGTAGTCCTGCGCGAAGGACAGCCACAGGTCGGCGTTGGCCCGGGCGAGCGGAGTGTCCGTCGGACCGGGGCAGATCGCGTTGATCCGGATGCCTTTGGCCAGGAAGGGAAACGCGTGTGTCGCGACGTAGGCGTTGATCGCTTGCTTGCTGGTGCCGTAGTGGCCGAAATTGTCAGCCTCGTGGGCTTTGACCCAGGCGTCTGCTGATTCGAAGTCAGGCGTGGCCAAGAACTCCTGCAGTCGCGGCAAATCGGTTTCCCATCCAATGCCGGCCACTGAGGAGATGAAGCAGATGGCCGAACCGCGGTTGAGTTGGCCGTTACTGATCAGTCGGTCGATGACGTGCCGATGACCGATGAAGTTGATCTTCATCAGGTCCGGACCGTCGGCAATGCCGGCGGCAGAGAACAGCGCATCGACGGGTCCGCCGACCTGCTCGAGCGCGCTGTCGATCGACGCCGGGTTGCGAAGGTCGACCTGAATCCCGCGGCCGAGTCCGGCGTCGACCGGCGCGTAGTCCAGGTTGATCACCTCGGCTCCGAGTGCGCCGACGATCTTGGCCGCCGCGGCGCCCATGCCGGTGGCACCTCCGACTATCAACGCCCGCTTGCCGTCGTAGCGGAACTGCTCGATACCAGTCATTTCAATCCTCTCTAGGGACGCCAACAGTAAAGGCTCCGGTGTACTTTACGGGAACAGATATTTGGTACTTCAGGCTGGGTTCGGCGCGGTCGGCTGCGAGGCTCTGGCGTGTGCGCGGAACGGGATAAAGCGTTGGCGCGATTGGAATGTTTGGGTGGAATCGCGAGCGTCAGGCTGATCTGGGCGCGTCACGCTCTGCGGCGCCGCGCACCACGGTGTCGCGGGCGTTGAGCAATGCCGCGTCCTTGCCCTGGGCCCGCACGATGTTCTCGGGCACCCACAGGACATCCATCACGTAGCGCGCCAGCATCGACAGCGAGGGTGGATCCTCGATGCGGATGTTTCCCGACTGGATTCCTTCCGACAACAGCGCTCTGAGCTGTCGCAATCTCATAGTGAACGCCAGACCGGGGTTGGGTGTGTCCGGCGGCGATTGGCGCATCCAAGCGAGTTGGATCTTCCACTCGTCGGGGAACTGATCCAATGCATTGATGTTGACCCAACTCAGCGCGTCGAGCTTCTCCACCGGAGTGGCATCCGTGCGCAGAACGCTGGCGAAGCCGCCACCGGCTTTCTGCCCGAAGGACTCCATGATCGAAGCAAGCAGTTCGTCTTTCGACCCGATCAGCCGATACACCGTTCCGGTGCCCAGCCCGGCCGCGGCCGCGATGTCGCGAATCGTGGTGACCTCGTAGCCCTTTCTGCCGAACTCGGCTCGTGCAACCGCGCGGACATGAGCGCCTTTGTCGTTGCCGTCGGACTCATTGTCGTCGACCCAGGTCTTGATTGCTGCCTCGGCGGCCGCGAAAGCAGTCGAGCTGTTCAGTTCGCGGTCGCAGTATGACCGACTGGCCAGGCCGTGCAACATGATGCGGCACATGACCACCGCGGTCTGGTCGGCCGCCGCGGTGTGCCGGATGATGTCGAGTCCGACATGCATCATGGTCTGGCAGATCCGGTCGGCCAGCGTCGGAAGGTCGATGTCGGATCTGATGAAGCCGCTCCACCTTCCGGCGCGCAGCGTTTGCAGCATCGCCTGTTGGACGGCGGTGGGCGGGTTTTGAAGGAGTTCGACAAGCTCCGGATTTGCGCTCGGCGCTTCGAAGAACGACATCTGTAGCGCGGCGCGATGCCCTACCGCGCAACGTGCGATCGCCGATCCCAGTTCGACGATCTTGTCGGCGGCGGAGCGCGCGTCGGGCTTGTCCAATTTCTCGTGGGCGAGTTCGCCGATGCGATTCAAGTCGGCGTAGTACCGCCGGACCAATTCGACGAGGATCGCTTCCTTCGATTCGAAGTGGTGGTAAAGGCTTCCCGGCAATATGCCCGCCGCGTCGGCGATCTCCTGCAGAGACGTCCGCAGGCCCGAGGAAGCGATCAACGATTCAGCGGTTTGCAGGATTTCGGAGCGACGAGTGCCGTCGTCGTAGGCACCTCCACGCTCGCCCGCAGACTCGGGGATGCGTCTGGCAGCACCTCGTCCCCGCGGCGTCATGCGAGTACGTCCGGCGCGGCCAGCCCGGACCAACGAATCGGCATCGGGCAAGTCTAGGCGTGCAGAGCTTCGTGCGGCCGCAGCCTCGGATGGTTGCTGAAGCCCCACGACACCTCCACAGGCCGGTCCTGCGAGATCCATGACCGAATATTTGGTCTCACGCTATCAGGTTGCTGCGAATCGAATGTGCAGGTTGGACGGTATTAAAGCGACGTCACTGGGAGAACACGTTGACGCCGAGCCTGTCGCACACGGCGAAAACTTCTTCGAAGATCGAGCCCGGAACGGTGAAAGGCTCAGTGGCTGACACCTCGGACAGATGCGTCGCGACGTCGTCTGCCGTCGGGTTGGTGCCGGGCTCGGCCAGCCAACCTTCGCCGAGACCTACGAAGACCCGCGAAAACCGCCCTGCGCAAGCCGAATAGTTCTGATGAGTGAGCTCGCAAGCCCTGCTGGCCAGGAACACGACCATCGGCACGACCAGCTCAGGCTGGATCAGTTTCAGAAAACCGGTTTCCTCGAGCGCCTTCGGATCTCCGACGGTTTCGGTCACCATGCGCGAAAAGCCAAACGGAAGAACGGTATTGGCCGATATCCCGTGCTCGGCACCCTCGATCGCGATCACATTCGCCAGCCCCACCAGGCCCGCCTTGGCCGCCGCATAGTGGGCCTCCAACGGCTGTCCGAACATCCCCCCGGACGAGGAGATGAAGACGAACCGGCCGTACCCCGCGGTCTTCATCTGCCGATATGCCGGTTGGCTCACATAGAACCCACCGTCCAGGTGCACGCTGAGCATCCGCCGCCAGTGGTCGTGGGACAGCTCGTCGAAAGGAATGCTGTTGAAGATGCCCGCGTTGCTCACCACCGCGTCGAGGCGACCGAAGCGCTCGACAGCGGTGTTCACGATTGCTTCGCCGCCGTCTGGGCTGTCCACCGAATCATGTGACGCAACGGCGACACCACCGGCACGCTCGATCTCGTCGACGACTGCGTCGGCGACGCTGGTGTCAGCCCCATCGCCGTGCATGGAGCCGCCGAGGTCATTGACCACCACCGCGGCGCCGCGACGCGCCAACTCCAGTGCGTACAGCCGCCCTAGGCCGCGGCCGGCGCCGGTAACGATCGCCACCTGTCCGTTGAAGTCGATCATGGTTGCCCCTACGGTTTTCAGTGACTTACGGATTCGGCGAACTGTGCGCCCAACTGCACGAGGTAGCGGTCCGCTCCACCGCGAAACGCACTCCAACTCAGGAGGCGCTTGAGATACAGGTGCGCGTCGTGCTCCCAGGTGTAGCCGATACCGCCGAAGACCTGGATGGCGGTATCACCGACGGCGGCCAGTCGGCCGGAGAAGGCTTTGGTCCGCATCGCGGCTGCGTGTCGTTCGGCGCGGTGTCCGGCGTCGGCGGCCCACAGGGCGTGGATCACGCCGCTGCGGGCGAGCTCGACTGTTTCGTACATGTCGACGCACAGGTGCTGAACCGCCTGGAACGCGCCGATCGGCTGGCCGAATTGGCGGCGCACCTTGGCGTATTCGACGACGAGGTTCAGGATGGCCTGTGCGGCGCCGAGCGCGTCAGCCGCCCAGGCGATGACCACGTCATCGATCAGCGCCTCGACGGCATCTGGCGCTGCGGTCGCCAGACGTTGCGCTTGCGCGTCGTCGAACACGACGCGGAACTGCTTGCGGGTCTGGTCGATTCCGGTCCGCGGCGTGATGTCGACGCCGCGCGCCGAGGTCTGGACCGCGAAAAGACCTGTGCCGCTTCGATCGTCGGCCAAGACGAGTATCACGTCGGCGGCAGCGGCGTCCCACACGCTGTCGATCTGGCCGCGCAACCCTGCGTCGTCGTCGAGTTCGACCACGCTGGGGCGAGCACCCTCGAGCGGGCCAACCGTGGCAATCGTGGAGCCGTCTGCGATCCCGGTGAAAAGCGGGGCCGCCACGCTGCTGTCCACCCCGAATCGCGTGAGTGCGCGGGTCGCCGCGACGGCGGTGGACAGCCATGGCCCAGGATGCAACGCGGCGCCGAGCTCCTCGGAGACGATGCCCGCTTCGACCATCGTCATGCCGGCACCGTCGTATTCCGCAGGCACGAGTAGGCCGGTGGTGCCCAGGTCGGCGAGACCTCGCCAGACCGCCTCGGTGGTTCCGGTCGCGTCGTCGAGCAGCGGGCGGACATGCCCGGCGATCGAAGCCTTTTCGGCAAGGAAGCTTCGTACCGTGTCGCGCAGCGCAACCTGCTCGTCGGTCAACTCCAGGTTCATGATCGCGGCAACCCCAGAACCCGTTGAGCGGTGATGTTCTTGTTGATCTGCGTCGTCCCGCCGGCGATGGTCAGCGCGCGCGATGTCAAGCGGTAGTCGGTCCACCGACGGCCGTCAAGATGCGACCCGAGCAGGTCGAAGGCCAGCGCGGCGATCTCCTGGCCGACCTCGCCCCAGATCGACTTGGCCAGGCTTGCCGACCCGAACGCGTCGCCGCCGTGCAGAATCGCAGAGATCGACCGCTGGCAGAGCACCTCGAGATATTTGATGCGCAAGGCGATTTCACCGAGACGCCGCAGGGTCGTGGGATCTTCGAGCACGGGCCGATTGTCGATCTTCACGTCGGCGAGGTCGGCCACCAGTTCCGCCAGCCGCAGCTGCATCTCCGTGTAGAGGCGCGCGGCCCCGGCCCGCTCGTGACTCAGCGTCGTCGTGGCGATCCGCCAGCCGCCATTCTCCGGGCCGAGCAAGGCATCGGCAGGTACCCGCACGTCGTTGAAGAACACGTCCGCGAAATCGGCTTCGCCACTCAGCGTGACAAGCGGCCGAACTTCGATGCCCGGCAATGACATGTCGAGAATCAGACACGAGATGCCCTTGTGCTTCGGCGCGTCCGGGTCGGTGCGCACATACAGCTGGCACCAGTTGGCCCGATGCCCCAGCGAGGTCCAGATCTTCTGACCATTGACCACGAAGTGGTCGCCGTCTCGGACTGCGCGGGTGCGCAGCGACGCGAGATCGGAGCCGGCTTCCGGTTCCGACATTCCCTGGCACCAGATGTCGTCGGCTCGCATCATCCGGCGCAGCAGGGTGCGTTTCTGCGCTTCAGTCCC
The DNA here is from genome assembly GCA_963760095.1 of uncultured Actinomycetota bacterium. Taxonomy (GTDB): domain Bacteria; phylum Actinomycetota; class Actinomycetes; order Mycobacteriales; family Mycobacteriaceae; genus Mycobacterium. The sequence goes on from CAVXBT010000006.1 coordinate 7,209, forward strand.
GTATTGCATGATCGCGGGCGCGATGTTGTTCATCCCGATCACATTGAGCGGGACCGGCACCCGAGCGCGGGTTGTCTCCTCGGCGTAGACCAATTGCTCGAGCAGTGTCGCACCACGGCCGCCGTACTCCTGCGGCCACGAGACCGCGGCCCAACCGGCGTCAGCCATCGTCGCATTCCATGCCCGAAGTGTCTGGAACGCGGCTTCGTCCTTACCGCGCCGACGGCCGGCGGCAACAACCTCGTCGGTCAGGTTCGCGGCCAGCCACGTGCGCAGCTCCTTGCGAACCTGTTCCACCTCTGGCGGGTATGAGAAATCCACGTTTCCTGTTGACTCCGCGGTGATTGACTACGGGCAAGGCCGAACTCTACGGTGGAACAGATATTTGGTCAAACAGCTTCGGTGAGAGAAATAAGGACCTGTTGTCGGGTGACGGGATGAGCGCCGTCGGCATCGGCGCCCGCAGTCCAAGGGTTGCCAACCGGCTACGTTCCAGTAAGGCTCTCCATAGTATTCTGCGTCCCGGCGCCCTGCGCAGCGTCCCATCAACGAGAGAGCGACAAATATGACTGACACTGTAAAGGTCCGCTTCGAGCCGAAGATGATGATCGACGGCAAGTTGGTCGACGGCCAGGCCGGTACCTTCACCAACATCAACCCGGCAACCGAGGAGCCGCTCGGTGAGGTTGCCGACGCGTCGAAAGAGGACATGCACCGGGCCATCGACGCCGCCCGACGGGCGTTCGACGAGACGGACTGGTCTAGCAACCACAAGTTGCGTCAGCGCTGTCTGCTGCAGTTGCACGAGGCGATCGAGTCGGAGAAAGAGGAGCTCCGCGAGGAGCTCATCCTCGAGGTCGGCTCCCCCCGAGCCATCACGTTCGGTCCGCAGTTAGACGCCCCACTGGAAGACGGGCTGAAGTACCCAGCCAGGTTGATCGACGAGTACCCGTGGGAGACCGACCTGGGTGACAAGGTGATCAGCCTGACCGGAGCGCTGACCACCCGCAAGGTCTGGCGGGAACCGGTGGGTGTGGTCGGCGCGATCGTGCCGTGGAACTTCCCCTTTGAGGTGACGATCAACAAGCTCGGGCAGGCGCTGGGCACCGGCAACACCGTGGTGCTCAAGCCGGCCCCGAACACCCCGTTCAACGCGAACCGGCTGGGCCGGCTCATCGCCGAAAAGACCGACATCCCGGCCGGTGTCGTCAACGTCGTGACCGCGTCGGATCACTTCGTGGGTGAGGAGTTGACGCTGTCGCCCAAGGTCGACTTGATCTCCTTCACCGGCTCGACGGTTGTCGGTAAGCGGATCATGGAAAAGGGCGCGGCAACCATGAAGCGGCTGTTCCTCGAGCTGGGTGGCAAGTCGGCCACCATCGTCCTCGAGGACGCCGACTTCGGGTTGGCCTGCGCGATCGGCATCGCGCCCTGCATGCACGCCGGGCAGGGCTGCGCCAACCCGACCCGGATGCTGCTGCCGCGGTCTCGCTACGACGAAGGCGTGGCGATCCTCAAGAGCATCTACGAGAACATCACGTGTGGCGACCCGCAGGATCCCGGGACGCTCTGCGGTCCGCTGATCTCGGAACGGCAGTTCGAGCGGGTGACGGGCTATATCCGCAAGGGTGTGGAAGAGGGTGCCACGGCGCTGGTCGGCGGACCCGACGCCCCCACCGGTTTCGGTAGAGGATATTTCGTTCGCCCAACGCTTTTCACCGATGTCGACAACAAGATGACCATCGCTCAGGAGGAAATCTTCGGTCCTGTGTTGTGCGTGATCCCGTTCGACGACGAGGAAGACGCGATACGGATTGCCAACGACAGCCCGTACGGCTTGGCCGGCAACGTCATGTCGGGCTCCCTGGAGCATTCGCTGGCGGTGGCCCGTCGGATCAAGGCCGGCTTCATGGGCGTCAACGGCGGCGCGCCTTATGGCGCCGATACTCCGTTCGGCGGATATAAGGACAGCGGTGTGGGCCGGCAGAACGGTGTGGCCGGATTCGACCAGTACACCGAGATCAAGTCTGTGGGGTATCCGGCGGTCTGATACAACGGGTCGGACTCACCTTCGACCCGGCGGGCTACCTTATTCCCGTGACTGAAGCCGGACGATCCCAGCGGGCGACCGGTCGCAGGATGGCGATCCGCTACGCGGCGGGCCTTGCAGGCGGCCATCTGATCGGTACCGTCGATGCTGCCGCGATCGTCGTACCACTGCACGGTCAGTTCGCCGACGAAGCGCAGGCGTATTTCGCTCCGAAAAGCCTGGTCATCGTGGCGGCCATCGTTGTCGTGGGAACCGTCGCAGTCGCGGTCGGCGGTATCGCGAATCTCGTTCCGGTGCTGCGTTGGTACGTCAGTGGACAGCAACCCGACGCCGATCAGCGGCGAGCGGCCATGCGCCTGCTCGGTCGGCAGTCGATGATCCTGGCGGCGGTGTGGGCGGCCAGCGGCGTGACCTACCTGGTGTCGAACCTCGACGGGCTCAAGGCACTTGCGGTCCCGGCACTGTTGGCGGTCGTCTTCGGTGGCACCGCGGCGGCAAGCCTGAGTCTTCTGCTTACGCAGCGATCCCTTCGGCCGATTCTGCTTGCGGCCACTCAGGGCTCCGAAGGCCTGGTGGTCGCACCCCGTGTGCTGACCCGACTTGTGGGCATGTGGACGTTGGGCAGTGGCCTACCGTGCCTCGCGATCGTGGGCCTGGTGCTGGCTCGCTCGAACGGCTGGATGATTCAGAAGACCGGGTCGGTCGAGATGCCGATTCTGGTGGTGACACTCGTCGCGATCCTGATCGGGCTCCCGGTGATGATTCTGACCTCCCGATCGATATCGGACCCGATTCGCGAAGTCGTCGACGCGATGGCTGAGGTCGAGCGAGGCCGAATCAATACCGTCGTCGGAGTCTACGAAAAATCTGAAATAGGCCGGCTGCAAAGCGGATTCAATCGAATGGTGGCCGGAATCGGCGAACGCGATAGGCTGCGGGATCTGTTCGGCCGCCACGTCGGAGCGGATGTGGCCCGTCGCGCGATCGAAGGCGGCGCAGTCTTGTCGGGAGACGTGCGAGAGGTGGCCATCCTGTTTATCGACCTGGTGGGCTCGACGAAGTTGGCGGCAAGCCACACGCCACACCAGGTGGCCGAGGTGCTCAACGACTTCTTCCGGATCGTGGTCAGCGCGGTTGATCAGCGGAACGGGCTGATCAACAAGTTCCAGGGGGACGCCGCGCTGGCGGTCTTCGGGGCCCCGCTGCCATTGCCGGACGCGGCATCGGCGGCGTTGGCCAGCGCACGCGATCTGCGAAACCAATTGGGCCGGTTGCCGATCGTCGACTTCGGGATCGGTGTGTCAGCGGGGCCGGTGTTCGCCGGAAACATCGGCGCCGAAAATCGCTACGAATACACCGTCGTTGGCGATGCGGTCAACGAGGCGGCGCGACTGGCCGATTTCGCCAAAACGCTCGACCAACGGATCGTGTGTTCAGCCGCCGCAATTGACCGCGCTGACGCGGCCGAGGGTCGGCGCTGGGTCTCCACCGGCGAGACCGTGCTGCGCGGCCGCTCGAATTCCACCAGCATCTGGACGCCCGCGGCTGACAGCTAAGTGTTATGCGGCTCAATGGTCGTGGATGATTACGCCACGAATATTCCGGCCCGCCAGCATATCGTCGTAGGCCTCGTTGATGTCATTGAGTTTGTACTCGGCGGTCACCGTCTCATCGAGCAAAAGCTTGCCCTCGCGGTAGAGGCTCAGCAGTCGATGAATATCGGCGCGCGGGTTGGCCTCGCCGTAAAGACTGCCTAGCAGCCGCTTTTGAAACAACGTGAACATCGCCATCGGGAGGGTCGGCGTCACGTCGGTGATCGATGCCAGCGCAGTCAGCACCACGGCGCCGCCCTTGCGGACGATGTCCAGCGCCTCACCGATCATGGGGCCCTCGGCAAGGCCAACCGTCAGCAAGGCCGAGTCGGCCATGACACCACGCGTCAAGTCGCCGACCAAAGCGATCGCTTCGGCCATCGAAGTGGCGAAATGAGTCGCTCCGAACTGAAAGGCTTTGTCCCGCTTGCTCTCAACGACGTCAACTACCACAATCTTTTCCGCACCAGACAGTCGCGCACCCTGGATGGCGCCGCTGCCGATGCCGCCGCAGCCGATCACCACGACAGTGTCGCCCGGGCTCACGTTGGCGGTGTTGACCGCTGATCCCCATCCGGTGGTGACCCCGCAGCCAAGTAGGCATGCGCGCGGGAGCGGAAGGTCATCGTCGATCTTGACGAGCGAGGTTTCCGGCACGGTGCCGTACTGGGCGAATGTGCCCAACAAGCATGCGGCGCCCACATCGCGGTCCCGGATCCGACGCCGATACGTCCCATCGAGCTGCGTGCCGGTCAGTAACATCGCGCCCTGGTCGCACAGATTCTGATGGCCGCTGGCACACCAACGGCATCGCCCGCACGCCGGAACGAAAGATGCCACGACATGATCGCCAACCTTCACGTCACTGACGCCGGGGCCGACCTCCTGCACGACGCCAGCCCCCTCGTGGCCACCGACGATGGGCAGCGGCGCGGGAAGGTCGCCGGTGCGGACATGATGATCTGAGTGGCAGAGCCCCGCGGCCTCGAAGGACACCAGGACCTCGCCGTCCTGCGGACCGTCAAGGTCCACATCCTCGACGCTCCACTCGGTGTTGAAGTCCCACAGAACCGCGGCTTTCATCTTCAAAGTGATCACCCCTGCAGCCATATAAGTGGGGCGAGTTTAGGACGGCCGAGACGCGCGACGAGGGGTATTCGACATTTGCGTGAGGTGAGACGATGGACGCCCACCCGCGGGATTAAACCAATTGCCAGTGTTATCAACGTCGGCTATGCGCGAGCATATCCCGCGTCGGTCATTCCGGATAAGACGGCTGAACCCTTGTCGTATGCCTTACAGTTGTCGGGTCAGTCGGGCCCATAGGCACGAGAGGTGAACATCGCGATGTCTATTCCCCGTTACCCGGGCGATGTCAGCCGCGAGTGGCTTTCGGCAGTACTGAGCAGCGGCAACACCTCAGTGCGGTTGTCCGGCGTTGACGTGGAAGCCATCGGCACCGGGCAGACCGGAGCGACATATCGAATCGCGGTCACCTATGCCGGCGACCCCGGTGGTTTGCCCGACACCTTCGTCATCAAACTGCCTGCCCAGGATGACACTGTGCGCGACAGGGTGACCATTGGTTACCGCAGTGAGTGCGCCTTCTACACCTCGGTGGCCGATCGGGTGCAGGTCCCGACTCCGCAGTGTTTCTACTGCGAGATCAGCGATGACGCTATGGATTATGCGTTGCTTCTTGCCGATCAGGCGCCGGCGGTGCAGGGCGATCAGATCGCGGGCTGCGGCGAACGCGAGGCGAGGCTGGCTGTTATGGCATTGGCCGGCTTGCACGGGCCCAGCTGGTGTGACGCGGTTTGGTTGGACTTCCCCGGGATCGCCTTCGCACGGCCGGATGAAGCGTCGGCCAAAGGTCTCGGCGAGGTGGCGCGGATGAGTGCCGAGATCACACTGGACAAGCTCGGTGACCGCATGAGCGCAGTCGACCGGGAGACCTTCACCGCGGCAATGGGTTTGGTGACGCCCTGGCTACTCGCCGAGCATGACCGGTTCGCGTTGTTGCATGGCGACTACCGCCTCGACAACCTGCTGTTCTATCCCGACGCCGCCGGTGTGAAGGTGGTGGATTGGCAGACCCTCGGGGTAGGTCTGCCCGCACGCGATCTCGCGTACTTCACGGCGACCAGTCTTGAGCCCGAACTGCGGTCCTCGATCGAGAAGGACCTTGTCGACGAATACCACCAGGCTCTCCGCGGCTACGGTGTCACCGATTACGACCGCGAAACCTGTTGGCGGGACTACCGTCTCGGCGTGCCACAAGCTGTGCTCATCTCGGCTTTGGGATTCGCGTTCGCTGCTGCCACGGACCGCGGCGACGACATGGTGCTCACCATGTTGGCCCGGGGCTGCCGGGCGATCCGCGAGCTCGGCACATTGGAGCTCGTCGGCCAGTATGAGGCGCAGCAGGCGACGACGGCATGACCGACCACCGGCCTAATCTTCAGAACTGAGTAGAGCCCTGATCGACGGGCACCGCCGCCGCAGTGACGTATCGTGATTCGTCGCTGGCCAGCCAGCACACCGCGTCGGCGATGTCTTCGGGCTCAGCCACCCAGTTCGGCAGGAACGGTGTGAGCACGTTTGCCATCTGCGGAATGGTTTCGTTGGCGCTGGCTACCGCCGCCACCATGTCGCCGCTACCCATGGCGGTATTGACCGGTCCGGGGTGCACGCTGTTGACCCGGATCGAGTGTCTGCCGAGTTCGGCGGCGAACGCGCGAGCCATGCCGGTCACCGCGTGCTTGCTGGCGGTGTAATGCACCATAAAGGGCTGCATCTTGAGCCCTGCGGCCGAACTGATCAAGATGATCGACCCGCCGCGACCGCCGTCGATGATCTTCTGTGCGCCCGCCATCACCGTGTTCCAGGTTCCGGTCACATTGACGTCCAACACGTCGCGAAACGATTCAGGAGTGATCTCGTTCCACGCCTGTGGAGACGAGATGCCCGCGTTGGCGACGATGACATCCAACCGCCCGAGCGTGGCCACGCCCTTGTCCACGGTCTCGCGCAGGCCGTCGACGTCGCGAATATCAACTGCTGAAGCCACAATTCGACGATTGGCGGCTTCGACGAGCCGAACGGTTTCGGCAAGGTCTTCCGGCGTTGCCGACTCGTAGGGCACGCAGGACGGAAGCTTTCCCGCGATGTCGACCGCGATGATGTCGGCGCCCTCGCGGGCCAGCCGGACAGCGTGCGCGCGGCCTTGGCCTCGGGCAGCCCCGGTGATGAATGCGACCTTGTCCGTCAGCCGGCCGGTCATGTGCGCTCCATATCGTAAAGGTCACTGTAACGCGAACGATAACAGTCGCCCGCCAGCCGCCGCCTCGCCGGCCCACCGCCGTGTCACTGGCTTCGCTGCGCCGCCTTGATCAGGTTCGACCCTATGATCAGTCGCTGAATCTCGCTGGTGCCTTCGTAGAGTCGCAGCAAGCGAACGTCGCGGTAGATGCGCTCGACCGGCACGTCGCGCATGTATCCGCTGCCGCCGTGAATCTGCACGGCGAGATCGGCGACGTTGCCTGCCATTTCGGTGCAGAACACCTTGGCCGCCGACGGGGCGATTCGTCGGTCGGTTTCGTTGAGCCACAGCTGAGCGGCCTCACGGACGAGGGCGCGACCGGCCATCACCCCGGTCTGTTGGTCGGCGATCATCGCCTGCACCAGCTGGAAGTTGCCGATCGGTGTGCCGCCCTGGGTGGCGGTGGCCGCATACGCGACGGATTCGTCGAGCGCTCGCTGAGCGGTTCCCACGGCCAGCGCGGCGATGTGGATCCGCCCGCGCGCAAGGGACGTCATCGCCGCCCGGTACCCGATGTCCTCGCTGCCGCCGACCAGAGCGCCGGTCGGGACGCGGACATCGGCGAAGCGCACGTCGGCGGTCCAGGCACCTTCTTGTCCCATCTTGGCGTCCTTGGCCCCGACCTCGACGCCGGCGCTGTCCGCGGGAACCAGGAAGACGGCGATGCCCGGTCCGTCGTCGTCAGCCGGTCGGGTCCGGGCGAAGACGACGAACAGATCCGCGACCGGGGCGTTGGTGATGAATCGCTTCTCGCCGGATATCACCCAATCCGATCCGTCACGAATGGCTTTGGTGCGCAATCCCGCCGGGTTCGATCCCGCTCCTGGCTCGGTCAGCGCGAAAGAGGCGACTTTTCCGGACGCCAGTGCTTCCAGCCAGGTGGCCTTCTGCTCGTCGGTGCCGAATCCGACCAGGACCTGACCGGCGATGCCGTTGTTGGTGCCGAACATCGAGCGAAGCGCCAGTGAGGTGTACCCCAACTCCATTGCCAGCTCGACATCTTGCCTGATATCGAGCCCGAGTCCGCCCCACTCCTGGGGAATCGCGTACCCGAACAACCCCATCTCTTTGGCCTGGTTTCGAAGATCGTCCGGCACTCGGTCGTTGGCGAGAATCTCTTGTTCCCGCGGCACCACGACAGTGCGGACGAAGTGGCGGGTCTGCTTGAGGATCTGCTGAAAATCGTCATCGTCGACGGCAGCAGTGGGCATGGATCAACGCTCCTTCTCAGGCGGTGCGGTGCGGGCGCCGAACGGGAGGCTACCTGGGCACCGATCATATATGAAATATGATGTGCGATGATGTCCCGCGTTCAGGACTAGATAGAGGACGGTGATCGTGTGTCGTTGTTGACCGGTCAAACCGCAGTCATCACCGGTGGTGCTCAAGGACTGGGTTTCGCCATCGCGCAGCGGTTCGTTGGTGAGGGCGCGCGGGTCGTGCTCGGTGACGTGAATCTCGAGGCAACGCAGTCCGCGGCCGCACAGCTCGGCGGCGACGACGTCGCCATCGCGGTGCGTTGCGATGTGACCTCCGGGGATGACGTCGATGCACTGGTCGGTGCGGCCGTTGACCGGTTCGGGGCGCTGGACATCATGGTCAACAACGCCGGCATCACTCGCGACGCGACGATGCGAAAGATGACCGAGGAGCAATTCGACCAGGTGATCGCGGTGCATCTGAAAGGAACGTGGAACGGGTTGCGCAAAGCCGCGGCGATCATGCGCGAGAACAAACGCGGGGCGATCGTGAACATGTCGTCGATCTCCGGGAAGGTCGGCATGGTCGGCCAGACCAACTATTCGGCGGCCAAGGCCGGCATCGTCGGCATGACCAAGGCGGCTGCCAAGGAACTCGCCCACCTCGGTGTCCGGGTCAACGCGATCCAGCCCGGGCTGATCAGGTCGGCGATGACAGAGGCCATGCCGCAACGGATCTGGGACGAGAAGCTGGCCGAGATACCGATGGGAAGAGCCGGCGAGCCCGAAGAGGTCGCCAAGGTCGCACTGTTCCTCGCCAGCGATCTGTCCTCATACATGACCGGAACCGTTCTCGAGGTGACCGGCGGGCGACACCTGTGAGCGCGCGCGAAGCGGTGATCTGTGAGCCGGTTCGGACCCCGATCGGTCGCTACGGCGGAATGTTCAAGTCGCAGAACGCCGTCGAGCTAGGGGTAGCGGCTCTTACCGGGCTACTCGACAGAACCGGCATTCCGCCTGAAGCATTGCAGGATGTCATCCTCGGGCACTGCTACCCAAACAGCGAAGCGCCGGCGATCGGGCGCGTTGTGGCGCTCGATTCCGGACTGCCGGTAACGGTGCCCGGCATGCAGGTCGACCGCCGTTGCGGATCGGGCCTTCAAGCGATCATCCAGGCGTGTCTTCATGTCAGGGCCGGCGACAATGATCTCGTCGTTGCCGGCGGCGCCGAAAGCATGAGCAACGTCGCGTTCTATTCGACCGACATGCGTTGGGGTGGGGCCCGCAGCGGTGTGCGGGTGCACGACGCGCTTGCGCGTGGGCGTACCACCGCCGGTGGTCGTCACTATCCGGTGCCCGGCGGCATGTTGGAGACCGCAGAAAACCTGCGCCGCCAATACGACATCTCGCGGCAGGAGCAGGACGAACTCGCGGTCACGTCGCACCAGCGAGCCGTGGCCGCGCAGAAGAACGGTCTGCTGGCCGAGGAAATCATTCCGGTCACTGTGCGAAGCCGCCGCGGCGAGGAATCGATCGATACCGACGAGCATCCTCGCGCCGACACCACGGTGGAGTCACTCGGTAAGCTCAAACCCGTTCTGCTCGACGATGATCCACACGCAACGGTGACAGCGGGAAATTCCAGCGGGCAAAATGACGCGGCGTCGATGTGTCTGGTGACCACTCCGGAGAGAGCCGACGAATTGGGCCTTACTCCGTTGGTTCGACTCGTGTCGTGGGCCGTTGCGGCGGTGCCACCCAACGTGATGGGCATCGGCCCGGTACCTGCCACCGAGATCGCGCTCGCCAAAGCGGGCCTGCAATTGAGCGACATCGACCTCATCGAACTCAACGAGGCGTTCGCCGCACAGGCTCTGGCCGTGATGCGGGAGTGGGGCTTCGGCACCGCCGACCGGGATCGGACGAACGTGCACGGCTCGGGGATATCACTGGGTCACCCGGTCGGCGCTACCGGCGGCAGGATGCTGGCCACGCTGGCCCGCGAACTCAATCGGTTGGACGCGCGTTTCGGGCTGGAAACCATGTGCATCGGCGGCGGCCAAGGCCTCGCCGCGATTTTCGAACGGGTCGGGCCACGGTGAACGCCCCGCTGTCCGGCCTCACCGTCGTCGAGGTGTCCAGCTTCGTCGCGGCACCGCTATGCGGAATGACGCTGAGCCAACTAGGCGCCGAGGTGATACGCGTCGACCCCATCGGCGGCGCATCCGACACTCACCGGTGGCCACTGGCTGAAAGCGGTACGTCGATTTATTGGACCGGCCTGAACAAGGGAAAGTACTCGGCCACAATCGATTTGCGCTCATCTGAAGGACAGCAACTGGTCCAGCGGCTGATCGTCGAAGGTGACGGTGTGGTGGTCACCAACGCTGCGGGCCTGTCCTGGTTGTCGTTTGACACGCTCGTCGCACAGCGCCCCGACGTGATCCATCTTCAGGTGCTGGGCCGTCACGATGGCACCACCGGCGTCGACTACACGGTCAACGCGGCAACCGGATTCCCGTTGGTCACCGGACCGGCGAATCACGCCGGCCCGATCAACCATGTACTGCCGGCGTGGGATGTCTGCTGTGGCCTGTATGCGGCGCTCGCCATCGTCGCAGCGGTGCGTCGCCGCGACCAGTCCGGTGCCGGCGCACACATCAGCATCGCGTTGGAAGACGTCGCGTTGGCCACCGCAGGCAATCTGGGATTGCTGACCGAGCCTCAGGTGAACGGCACCGAACGCCAACGCCTGGGCAACGCGATCTACGGACAGTACGGACAGGATTTCACCAGTCGCGACGGCGTCGCGTTCATGGTGGTCACGTTGACGAAGCGTCACTTCCATGACCTCGTCGAGGTATCCGGCACCGGCGCACCGGTTTCGGCGCTCGCCGAGTCGCTCGGTGCCGACTTCAGCGACGAGGGTGAGCGGTATCGGTACCGCGACGTGCTCAGCGGCTTGTTCGCGACCTGGTTCGACGACCACACCGCCGACGAGATCATCGCGGCCCTGTCGACAACCAGCGTATTGTTCGAACGCTATCGGAGTTTTGCGCAGCTCGCCGAAGATGAACGGGTGAAGGCGAATCCGTTGTTCTCCCGGCTGCACCAGGACGGCCTGGGGGACTACCTCGCCCCCGGGTTGCCGACCGTTTTCGACGGGAGCCATGTCGCCAGCGAACCGGCACCCAGGCTGGGCGGCGACACCGCCGGCGTGCTTACTGCCCGTCTGGGATTGAGCGCCGCCGACATCACGCGCCTGACCGGTGCGAAGACGATCGCCTGCTGAGGCAAGGAGATAGACGCCGCATGACCAAACTCGCCCAGACAATCGGGTTGTCCGAATTTCAGAACGAGATCATCGCTACGGTAAGGCAATTCGTCGAGAAGGAAGTCATTCCGGCCGCGCCTGAGCTCGAACGCACCGACACCTATCCGCAAGCGATCGTCGACCAGATGCGGGAGATGGGCCTCTTCGGGTTGATGATCCCGCAGCAATACGGCGGCTTGGGCGAGTCGCTGCTGACCTATGCACTGTGCGTCGAAGAATTGGCGCGCGGCTGGATGAGCATCTCGGGGGTGCTCAACACCCACTTCATCGTTGCCTACATGCTGCGCCAGCACGGCACCGATGCGCAGAAGCAGCGCCTGTTGCCGCGCATGGCAGACGGCGAGGTTCGCGGCGCGTTCTCGATGTCCGAGCCCGAGTTGGGCTCCGACGTCGCCGCAATCCGCACCCGTGCGGCACTCAACAGCGAGGGCGGCTACACCATCAATGGCCAGAAGATGTGGCTGACCAACGGCGCCAGCTCCAGCCTGGTAGCGGCGCTGGTCAAAACCGACGAGGGTGCCGACGCCCCGCACCGCAACCTGACCGCATTTCTCATTGAGAAGCCGACCGGCTTCGGCGAGGTGGCACCCGGACTGCTGATACCGGGCAAGATCGACAAGCTGGGCTATAAGGGCATTGACACCACAGAGCTCATCTTCGACGGATATGTCGCGAGCGCCGACGACGTCCTGGGCGGTGTTCCGGGCCAAGGGTTTTACCAGATGATGGACGGCATCGAGGTCGGACGGGTCAACGTCTCGGCCAGGGCCGTCGGGGTGGCCGTGCGCGCGTTCGAGCTCGCCGTGCGTTATGCGCAGCAGCGCCATACTTTTGGCAGGCCGATAGCCGAGCACCAAGCCATTGCATTTCAAATCGCCGAAATGGCAACCAAAGTCGAGGCTGCTCATCTGATGATGGTCAATGCGGCCCGGCTGAAGGATTCCGGTGAGCGGAACGATGTTGCTGCCGGAATGGCCAAGTATCTCGCCAGCGAGTTCTGCTCGGAGGTCACCCAGCAGAGCTTCCGCATCCACGGCGGATACGGGTATTCCAAAGAGTATGAAATCGAGCGGCTGATGCGCGATGCCCCGTTTCTGCTCATCGGCGAGGGAACCAACGAGATACAGAAATCCATCATCAGCAAGCGGTTGCTCGCCGAGTACCGGATTTGACCGTGAGCGTCCCCGACTTCGCCGCGCGGCCGCAGCTGTCCGAAGATGTTGCGCGCTATGTCCGTAAGCGGATTTTCGATGGCACCTACTCCGCGGGTGAGTACGTCCGCCTGGACCAGCTGGCAGCCGAATTGGGGATCAGCGTCACACCCGTGCGTGAGGCTCTCTTCCAGCTGCGCGCTGAGGGGCTGCTGGACCAGCAGCCCCGTCGCGGCTTCGTGGTGCTGCCGGTCACCCGACGTGATCTCGCCGACGTCGCCAATGTGCAGGCGCACGTGGGTGGTGAACTCGCCGCGCGGGCCGCTTCCAACATCGATGAAGACCAGCTACGTGAGCTCAAAAAGATCCAGGCCCAGCTGGAGGAGGCATACGCCGGCAACGACATAGAACGAACTGTTCGTCTCAACCACGAATTCCATCGCGCCATCAACGTTGCCGCCGACTCACCGAAACTGGCACAGGTGATGTCCCAGATCACCCGCTACGCACCGGAATCGGTATTCCCGACCATCGCCGGCTGGCCCGACCAGTCGATCAAGCACCATCGACGAGTGGTGACGGCGCTGGCCAAACGTGACGCCGAGTTAGCCCGCAAAGCGATGTCGGAGCACCTGGCCGCCGGAGCGGCGCCGTTGATCGACCACCTCACCGTGCACGGGGTGGTGGCGAAGTGAGCCGCCCGACGTGACCGGATCTGTTGTTGCCTGGGCGCGTGCGGGCATACGCTGCCGTTCGGAGCGGCAACCCGACAGCAAGTCCAGAGCGAGAGACAAATGCCCAAAACACCTGTGCGTCGCGCAATGGTCGGATTCGGTACCTGCATGGTCGTGGTCGCGTTGGCGCCGCCGGTCATTGCCGATCCGATGGACCCGATCCCGGGGAACGGTGTCTTTGTGGTCGGTCCCGATATTGCGCCAGGCCTCTACCGAACGGCCGGTTCGGCGTCGACGTTCGGGGTGTGGATAAATAACGTGCCGACTCAGGACTCGATGTGCGCGTGGTTTACCTACAGCACGCCTGATGCGAACAAGGACCATGTAATTCAGACGAATATGTCTGTCGGTCCGATGTTCGCGAATGTCAACACAACGGTCAAGGCTTTCGAGTCGCAGAATTGTCAACCCTGGACGCGGGTTCCCTAGGGCTGGCCACGTCGATCAACATCTCCCGCAGGCGGCCCTTGTCGGGTTTGCCGGTGCCGGCGCGCGGGACGTCGTCGTCGGATTGCAGCAACAGCCACACCGTCGGAACCTTGAAGGCGCTCAGCAGTTTGCGTGCAGAGTTTCGTAACCGGTCGGCGGTCAGCGCGCTGTCGCCGCACACCACCGCCGCGCCGACACGTTCCCCTGCGACGCCGGGCACGTTGGTGACGAACGCGTTCTTGACGCCGTCGATCGCGCGAAGCCCGCGCTCGACCTCGGTGGGGTACACGGTGGCGCCGCTGACCTTGAACATGTCGTCGGACCGGCCGCGGTAGAAGAGGAATCCAGCCTCGTTGAGGTGGCCGAGGTCGCCGGTAGGGTAGAAGCCGTCGGCGGTGAACAACTCTTCGCGGCTACGGCGGCATATGCCGCGCAGCGTGTGCGGCCCCCGGATCTGGATCATCCCAACGGTTCCCGCCGCAACCGGCTCGCCGCTTTCGGGGTCGACGACGCGAACTTCCATACCGGGGAACGGCTTCCCGCAACTGCCCCACGCCGTCGGCGGCATGTCGGTGTCGGCGGGGTAGCCACAGAACGGTCCGAACGCTTCGGTCATGCCGAACAGTGTGGCTCGCGCGCCGGGTTGAGAGCGTTGGTCGGGCGGGAGCAGGCCTTCCAGGCTGCCCGGTCGCAAGGCGGAGAGATCAACGCCGACCGAGCCCGCCTGGCGTGCCAGCGCTTCAGCTTGATCGGGCCAGCCTCGAAATAGGTTGACTCGCTGGCTTTCTAGCAGACGAAGAGTGGTTTCTGCCTCCGGTGCCTCCTCGGTCACCAGCGTGGCACCGGCAATCAGCACGGACAAAATTCCGCTGCCGAAGCCGCCCACCCAGAAGAACGGCATGGGTAGATACAGGCGGGTATCAGAGGTGATACAGCGCGCCGCCAGTCCCGATCGCACGGCGCCCAATGCGCTGCCGTGAGAGTGCACGACGCCCTTGGGTGCTGCGCTGCTCCCCGAGGTGAAGATGATGACCAATGGGTCAGCGGCGGTGACCGTCTCGGCCATGGCGTCGACGATCCCGCGGGCCCGCTCGGTCACAGTGGCAGTGGCAAGGGTGTCGACCGTCCACACCTGGCCCAAAGCAGGAAGATGTTCAGACTGGAGGCGGTCCAAATAGCGGTGGCCGCGGAATTCCTCGACGCTCACCAAGAACTGCACCGAGGCGACCTGTAGTTGTGCGACCAGTTCGCCGGCCCGCAGCAGGGTGCTCAATGGAACCAGCACGGCGCCAATGCGCGTCAGCGCGACTGCGATCTGCACCCATCGCGCGCTGTTGGGCATGATCAGGCCGACCCTAGTGCCTTTCCCGACGCCGGCTTCGACAAACGCCGCGGCCAAATCTGTTGTGGTCGTGTTGAGTTCGTGGTAGCTGACTTGTGACATCGGATCGATCACCATCGGCTTGGCGCCGTCGTGGGCGGCGTGAAACCTCACGATTTGGTCGATGGTGCGTGCGCGCGTCGGGTCAGGCATCGAACAGCTTTTTGAGTTGTCGCGTGTCGACCTTTCCGCTGGAAAGCATCGGTAGTTCAGTGCGGGGCAGGGCGAGGAAGCGCTTCGGGATTTTGTAGGCCGACAATTCGTCCCTGAGCCGCTCACACAAGGCTGCCTCGTCGAAACCGGAACCGACGATAACCGCGGCAACCAGCTCTCCCCGTTTGGCGTCGGGAACACCGACGACGTGCGCCTCCATGCCAGTGAGCTTGGCGATGGTCTTCTCAACCTCGGCGGCCGAGACGTTGGCGCCCGCCGTCTTGATCATCGCGCTCCGGCGTCCGACAAAATAGACGAATCCGTCGGTGTCGGTGCGCACCAAATCGCCGGTGTGGAACCATCCGTCGGCGTCGAAGCATTCTTCGCGGCTGCGCTTGTAATAGCCCTGCATCAGGTATGGCCCGCGGATGCAGAGTTCGCCGACTCCTGTCCTGTCAGGCTCGACGATCATTGTCTCGAACTCCGGCGCCGGCTTGCCGAACGATCCACGCCGCTCTTCGGGTTGGTCGGATTCGTCGCCGCTGATCAGGACGACGCTGCCCGCCTCGGTCATGCCCAACATGTTGTGCCGCAGTTCCGGGTCGGCCGGCCGCGCGCTCGGCGCCATGATCGGATACAGGTTGCCGCGTCGCATCGACGACAGGTCGCGCCGCGCGAAACTCGGATGGTCGGCCAGGTGCGCGATCCCCGCTGCGAAACCATTGGTCATGGTTGGCTTTTCGGCCTCGAGCAAATCGAGCAATTCGCCGGCGTCGATGGCGTTCGAGCAGACCAGCGTCGACCCGGCGACCAAGATTGCCAGCAGACCGAATGCGAATCCGCCGATCCAGAAGAACGGCGAATTGCAGAACAACTTGTCCGCGGCGGTGAGGTTGCGGATCGTGTTGAGGTTTCGCTGGTGGTTGAGCAGCGCGGCGTGGGTGTGCACGACTCCCTTGGGGGCGCTGGTGGAACCCGACGTGTAAACGATCGACAGCGGATCAGAGCCCTCGACGTCGTCCTCCATCGCCGTCAAATGCGCCTCATCGTCTGCCTCGGTCTGCCGACGGACGCTGGAGACATCGAAGATCACGTGACGCAACTGCGGTGCGGCGATGTCGAATAGCCGATCTTGCGAGCCCAGAAGCGAGCCCGGCAACAGCTCTGTCAGCCGCTGCACGTAATCGTGGGATCTGAACGACGTCGCGGCGAGGAGGATCTCGGTGTCGCTGTCAACCAGTTGCTCGCGCAGTTCGCGGGCGGTGGAGAACGTGGAGAACGGCACGACGACGGCGCCGATTCGCGCCGCCGCCAGCATCCCGACGACAAATGCCACGCCGTTGGGGTAGAGCAGTCCGACGTGGCTGCCCTTACCGGCGCCGAGGGCGATGAGCCCACCAGCCAGGTGCGCGGAAAGACGTTCGGCTTCGGCGTAACTGACACGTTCGGCGTCGCAGATCAGCAGTGGGTGATCGCCTCTGCTCAGGGCCTGGGAACGCAGTATTGCGCCGACGGTTGGCGCATCACTAGGCATGCTCGTCCTGTGTCGCGGTGACGGTATCGCTGAAGTAGCGCCGGACCACGCTCAGATCGGGCTTGCCGGACGGTGTCCGCGGGAGTTCGGCGACGACGGCGATGTCGCTGGGAATCTCGTAGCGCGCCAACCGCGTCCGCAGGTAATCGGCGAGTGTCGCCGCGTCAGCCGATCCGCGCTCCCGCAGTTCCACCATCGCCACCGGCGTTTCCCCGAGGCGTTCGTCGCACCGCCCGACCACTGCGGCGCCCGCCACGTCGGGGTGGCTTTCCAGCGCGCTGCGCACGTCATCGGGGATGACTTTGAAGCCGCCGCGGATGATTGCCTGATCGGCACGACCGATGATCCACAGAAACCCGTCGGCATCGATGCGTGCCAGGTCCGTGGTGCGCATCCAGTCCGCGGACGGCCCGAGCTGCGCAGGTTTCACCTCCAGCAGCCCGATCTGGTCGGGTCCGAGCGGGTCACCGTCGTCGCCGATCACGCGCAATTGGGTCCCGGGGTTCGCGCGTCCCACGCTGCCGCGCTTGGTACGCCAATATTGCCGGTGGTCGGCCAACGTCCAGCCAGCGACGCCACCACCGAATTCGGTTGCGGCGTAGGAGGTCAGAACGGGGATCCCATATTTCTCGGTGAACGCGTCGGAATCGTCGGGCGACAGTGGCGCGGTACCCGAGGTCACCGCGCGGATGCTCGCCAGATCCTCGCGAGGCAGACCGGAATGCAACACCATCCGCAACGCGGTCGGCACCAGTGACACCGCCCGGGGTCGATGCGCGCGCACCGCTTCAGCCCAACGGTCGAGCTCGAATCGCTCCAGCAACACGAACGGCCGAGCCTCGGCAACGCACTGGAGAATTCGGAAGACTCCGCCGATGTGCACAAGCGGCGAGTTGACGATCGCAACACCGCGACGCGGCTCCGTCGGGGACGGCGACCGGTCACCTTCTGGACCCATCACGCTGTGCGCCAGCATGTCGTAGGTGAGGTCCACACGTTTGGGTGGTCCGGTGGTTCCGCTGGTCAACATCCGCACCGCGACGCCGGGCCGCTCCTGGTTGCTCGCGCGAGCCCGGCTGGCCGCAAACACTTTCGGCTCGTCAGCAAGACCCGCGATGGACACCACCGTCGTGGCAGGGAGCTCGCCGAGCATGGCCAGGTCGTTCGGCTCGCCGATAATCGATGGGAGCGCAAGCTGGTCGACGTCTGCTTTGAGCCGTTCGTCGCCGCGGCCCGGGTTGATGACAACCACGGTCGCTCCGGTGCGCAGCACACCGAGCAGCGCGGCAACCTGCGCGGGGCGATTGCGCAGCATTATTCCGATCTGCGGCCGGTGGCTGCCGATCACTGCACCGATCCGGTCGGCCAGTTCGCCGAGCTGTCCCCACGACAACCATTGGCGGTCACACTCCAGAGCCGGCGTGTCCGGCTGCAGCCGGAGAACATCGTCGATGCGGCGACTGAGCGGGTGCTTTGACATCGAAGCCATCGAAGTCATCGAATTGTCGGATCCGGTTTGCGGCCCTCGCCGCGAGCCGCCAGCTCGGCGATGCCGATCGGATTCCCCAGCCGGGTATAGATCAGCCCCTGGTCCAGTGCCGCCCGATACGGCTTGTCTAACGACTCCCAGATGGCCTTGACGGTGCCCTGGGTCGCCGACGGAGGCTTGGCCGCGATCGTCGCGGCGATCTCGTGCGCACGCGTCCACAGTGCCTCGGGTGCAACCACTTCGGAGACCAGACCGATGCGAAGAGCAGTGTTTGCGCTGACCCGTTCGTCGTTACCCATCAAGGCAATCCGTAACGATTCACCAAGCCCGATGCGGCGCATCAGCCCTACCGGTTCCAGCGCGCACACCAGGCCCGCCGATACGTGGGAGTCGAAAAACGTCGCATCGGTCGAGCAGATGACCACGTCGGACTCATTGATGAAGTAGAAGGCGCCCGCCGTGCACATTCCTTGCACGGCGCACACCACCGGCTTCCACATCTTCTGCCACTTGGGACTCAGCGCTTCGCCGGGATCCTCGTGATTCCAGATGTTCTCGGGTTGGCCGTAGGGTGTCTTGACGTCGAGGCCCGCGCTGAATGCTCGGCTACCGGCGGCCCGGAGCACCACGGCGTTGACCGAGTCGTCCGCCTTGACGGTCCGCCAGGCCCGGGCCATCTCCTCACACATGGTTCGGTTGAACGTGTTGAGTTGTTCGGGCCGGTTCAGCGTGATGGTGGCGACCCGGTCGCCGCCGTCCACATCGAGTTCGATGGTCTCGAAGCTCATCGGCACTGCCACTCCGGTGGCCGCTTCTCGACGAACGCGCGGGGCCCCTCCAACGAATCCTCGGTATGCAGATTGCGTTCGCGGAACGATTCGGCCAGCATCTCGGCTTCGTGCAGCGGCAAATCCAGGCCTTTGAGGATGGCCAGCCGAGTGCCCCGGACGGCAAGCGGCGCATTGGAATTGACGATGTCGGCGATCTCATGGGCGCGTTCCAGCAGGCGGTAATGGTCGACGATCTCGCTGATCATGCCGAGCTCGTAGGCGCGCTGCGCGCTCATCCGTTCGTGCTTGCCCATCATGGCCATACGCAGCGCGATCGAACGGGGTAGCACCCGGGCCACCCGGACCAACTCGCGTGAGGCGACCAACCCGATGCTGACGTGTGGATCGAAAAACGTGGCCTTGTCGGAGGCGATGACGATGTCGCCGGTGGTGACCCAGTCGAGTCCGGCGCCGCAACACAATCCGTTGATCGCGGCGAGCACCGGTTTGGCCATCGTGCGGAAAGGCGGTGTGCCTTCTTGTGGCGCCTCCCACTGTTCATAAGAGGACAGGTAGGCCCGCTCGCTGATCACCTTGCCGTCACCGGGAATCGCCTTGACATCTGCGCCGGTGCAGAACGCGCGCCCGGTGCCGGTGACGATGAGCATCCACACGTTGCCGTCATTTTCGGCTTCGGTGTATGCGTTGCGCAGCTCGGTGATCATGTGCGGGCTGAGAGCGTTGAGAGCGTCCGGCCGGTTCAGGGTGATCGTGGCTTTGTGCCCGTCTACTTCATACTCAATGGTGTCGTATGACCGTGCAGAGCTTGCTGACATCGACGTTCCTCGTGTCTCGTGGGGATCAGTCTCGCTGCGGGTGATCATCGGCCTTCGAACCGCGGCGGGCGTCGTTCGCGGAACGCCACCAGCCCTTCTTTGAAATCTTTTGTTCTGCAGGAGAGTTCGACGCCGAACAACTCTTGCGTCATCGACTCGCTCAGTGTCGCGTGCTGCCCATAGTGGATGGCCTGCTTGGCCAGTCCCAGCGCCACCGTGGGTCCGGTGGTCAGACGTGTCAGCAGTTCCCCGGTCACGCGGTCCAGTTCGGCCGGGTCCACTGCTTGGTAGATCATTCCCCAGTCGGCGGCGTCTGCCGCGCTGACTTTGTCGCCGAGCAACAGCATCTGCTTAGCGCGTGTCAGCCCGACCAGTCGGGGCAGTAGCCAGGTCGCGCCCGAATCGGGGCTGAATCCCCTCGCCGCGAAGGGCTCCCAAAACACCGCGTCGGTCGCAGCGACGGTGAAGTCGGCGGCTAATGCCAGATTGCAGCCGAGGCCGGCAGCGAACCCCCGCACACTGCAGACAACCGGCAGGTGGATGCTGTGCACCAGTTCGATCACGCGATGAGCGGCGTGGGGTATGCGCCGGACGATGTCGCCGGTGCGGGGTCGTTGGTCGTCGCTGCTGTTGGCGGCAACCCAATCGACACCCGCGCAGAAGTCGTCCCCTGCACCCCGGATGTGAACGGCCCGCAGCGAGTCATCGGTGGCGGCTCGGGTGAGCGCTGCGATGACCTTCTCGATCATGTTCTGGCTCAACGAATTGCGCCGCGTCGGCCGGTCGAGCGTGAGTCGCAGGACCGCGCCGTCCCGACTCGCGGTGAGCGAGCCGTCAGCCGTCGTGGAGTCCGCGTCCTGACTCACCGTCGGATCCGCCCTTCCCTGGCGATACAGATACCCCTACAGTAGGCACTACGATTGCTACGCTGTATAACTTAGCAAGGAAAGCTTCGCTGCGGAACACCGAGCACCGGGAAGAGGTCGCATGGGTGAACACCCGGATGTCACCCGATTCGGCGAAGTGCCGCTTGCTCAGACCGTCGCTGCCGCGGGCGCAATCCGCCGACTCGGCTCGCTGCTGCTGTCGCTGGAACATTCGCATCCCACCGTGGAGGCGATGCTCGCGCAGATCAGCGATTGGGAAAGCGAACTGAGCGTAGCGGTTCCACCGGACAGCGCGCCGCGGATCGGGGCCGATGACGATGGCGGCCGGCGCGTTTACCTCGATCATGCAACAGACATCGGCGCGTTCAACCCGTGTTTTCCGGAGTACCGCTTCGATCACCTCGACGGCGGGATCGCGTCGGGAACAGTCAACTTCCCGCTGGTCTATGAAGGCCCGCCGGGACTGGTCCACGGTGGTTTTCTCGCGGTGTTTTTCGACTGCGTCATGCAGCACCAGAACTGCGTCGCCGGACTCTCCGGCAAGACCCGGTCACTGCAGGTGACCTTCCGGCGGCCGACGCCGGTGCTGACCGAGCTGAGCTTCGACATCGCGCGTCGCGAAATGGACCGGGGTATCACCTCGACGGCGCGACTGTTGTTCGACGACGAGGTGCTGTGTGTCGGCGAAGCCAACACGCTGGCAATGCCTCCGGACAAGTTGACCGGCCACCGATTCGGCAGGCGACGAGCCGAGAAGGCCTGACGTGGCAACGCAACGTATTCGCCAACCGCGCGTCGCGGAAATCGTCGCCTCGAAGCTACGGGACGACATTCTGTCGGGTCGTCTGAAAGAGGGTGACGTTCTCCCGTCGCAGGAAAGCCTGTTCGCTGAATTCGGTGTGAGCCCGCCGGCGGTGCGCGAGGCGATTCATATCTTGGAAACCGACGGGCTGATCTCGGTGCGTCGCGGCAACATCGGCGGAGCGGTCATCCACCACCCGAGCGCCGAACGGACGGCGCACATGATCAGCATGGTTTTGCAGGCGAGGTCTGCGACACCGGTGCACGTCAGCGAGGCGCTGGTGCATCTCGAACCGATCTGCGCGGGGATGTGTGCCGCGCGGGAGGACCGGATGACCGAAGTGGTGCCGTACCTGGAGAGTGAAATCGATCTTCAGACAACGCAATTCGACATAGATTCACAGTATGTGCCGAATGCCCGTCGGTTTCATGAGACGCTGGTCTCCCGGTGCGGCAACGAGCCGATGATTCTGCTGATCGGATCGCTGGAGCTGATCTGGTCTGTGCACGAGTCCTCGGTCTGGAATGGCCATGGCGAACCAGCCCCGATGGTGGACAAAACCAAGCGAGCGGCACTGCGTGATCATCAGCGCCTGCTCGATGCCATCTGCGACGGAAATGCCGCCAGGGCGGTCCGGCTGGCACAGGACCACCTGGCGGCCGCGCGGCGCAACACGCTTGCCGTCGGCAGCGACCAAACCATCGAGGCCAAGCTGATGTCGGATCTCGGTCCGCGACTGGTTCCACGCTCTACGTACAACGGCCGGCCACAGAGCAGGGAGGGGTCCAGTACATGACCGTCTCGGACAGCCGTGACGATCGCGTTCTCTTCGACATCGATCCGGACAAGCGAATCGCCACCATAACGTTGAACAACCCCACACAACGCAACTCCTATGACGCGGCCATGCGCGAAGCCGTTGCCCGATGCCTGGATCGGGTCGCCGAAGACGACGACCTGACGGTGGTCTTGCTGCGCGGAGCAGACGGAGTATTCAGCACCGGGGCAGATATGAACAACGCCTACGGCTGGTACAGCGGCCCGGACGCCGAGGAGACAGCCGCCGGCGAAAAACGTTCCGCCAAGAGCCGTCCCAGCCAGCGTCGTCGGCTGACGGTGGATCGCAAGTCGTTCAGCTTCTACCACAACCTGATGGGCTTCCCCAAGGTCACCGTGGGAGAGATCAGCGGCTACGCGCTCGGCGGTGGCTTCGAGATCGCGCTGATGACAGACATTTCCGTCATTGCCCGCGACACCAAGATCGGCATGCCGGCTACCCGCTTCCTCGGGCCGGCCTTAGGCAGCCTGCATATGTTCTTCCACCGGTTGGGTCCGGTGCTTGCGCGCCGCATGCTGTTGACCGGCGACATCATCGCGGCCGAGAAGGTCGAACACCTCGGAATCTTCACGGAGACCTGCGATCCCAGCCAGGTGGCGGCGCGAGCACGCTACTGGGCGGAGAAAGCCGCCAAAATGCCGGCCGACGGCGTCGTCATCGCCAAAGAGGCATTTAGGCTCGTCGAGCAGAGCCAGGCATACCAAGGTGAGGAAGTGGCCAGCTACCTTTTCCACGCATTCGGAACGAACCTGCAGTTCGCCCCCGGCGAGTTCAACTTCGTCAAGACCCGAGCGCAGCACGGAACCAAGGAGGCGTTCCGGCTTCGTGACGAACACTTCAACGTGCCGGAGCCCCCACAGAGCTGAACTTACTGTCGCGAGCTCTTGGTCCGGGCGGCAGAGATCGACTTGCGTTGCCGCGACGGCGCCGACTTACGTTGACGGGCAGGCGTCTTCGAACCCAGTTCGATCAGCCGATTGGCGTGGTCGAGGATGCAGTCCAAGCCGTATTCGAAGTTGTTGTCGTCGGGTGCGCCGATGTGATGACCCTTGGACGTCATCTGGGCGAGCAGCGGGGCGGTCGCGGGATCGACGACCATCGCGTCTTCGATTGTGCGCCCACCGTTTTCCGTTGCCTGGTTCTTCTCCTGGAGCCGGTGCAGCACTACCGACCCCCGGACGTGTACCGACACTGCGGAGTAGGTGTCGAAGGCCTCTTTCGGTGATAGACCTGCCTCGACCAGACCGGCGATCGCCTTCTCGATCTCCAGGACGCCGAGTCGAGCCGCCCTGGGGCTGAGCGCCGACCTGATGAGGATCAGATCGCACAGTATTGGGTTGCCCATGAAGGTTTTACGCATCGACCGGGCGTGATCGCGCAGCGTCTCACGCCAGTCGGTGGCTTCGACATATGGGGTGGCGAACACATACTTACGCAACGCTTGGTCGGTCATCGCGTTGAGCAAATCGTCCTTCTTGCGGAAGTACCAGTAGATGCTCGTCACTCCGACGCCGAGATGCTTACCGAGAAGCGGCATGCTCAGGTTGTCGATCGATACTTGCTCTGCGAGTTCGAACGCACCGCTGATGATGTCGTCGGGATTGATGGACCCGCGTTCGCGCCGCTGACGCTTTTCGGCGGTTGCTTGCTTGGCCACTGCGGGCACCTCCATCACGTTCAATGCTGCGCCTGCCGTTTTGGCTGCGCGGCCGGTGGCCTCGAATCTACCGCCAAGCGACGGTTGATCTGCGGTTACGCAGCCGTGTCGCCATCTCCGCCTGCTAACTGTAATACCTATCGTAGGCATTTTGATACGCGTGCCTCCAAGCGAACGGTGTCGACGGCGGGTATGTAAATCGTCGGCTCCGGGCGGTTCACACAGCCGAGTATCGAGAGGCGTTGACATCACCTGCAGGGCAGTGAATTTTGGCTGTTCTCACAGCGCCAAACGGCGAGCTGCGGCAGTTGCAGAATGCGGTACCGATAGGTATACAGTATGCGTACAAGCTGCACCGAAGTTGCCGCCTGATCTCAGGGAGGACGGTCGATGAGCACTGCTGACGACCTCGCCGCCGACCCGATCCAGGACGACGCGGTGATCTATGAGGTCACTGCGGGTGGTGTCGCGGTTCTGACACTCAACCGGCCGGACCGACTGAACACCTGGGGCGGTGATATCGCTACCGCGTTCTACGCGGGATTGGACCGCGCCGAGGAGGATCCGGCGGTTCGGGTGATCGTGTTGACCGGTCGCGGCAAGGCATTCTGCGCCGGCGCCCAGCTGGGTTCGATGGGAAGTGTCGCGCAATCAATCGAGAACACCGACGAGCGCAAGCTGGCCAGCCTCGTCGGCGATCGGCAGCCCCACTATTTGACCTCGCTGTGCAAGCCGGTCATCGCAGCCGTCAATGGATCCTGCGTGGGTATCGGCCTGACCCAGGCGCTGATGTGCGACGTCCGGTTCGCCGCTGCCGGTGCGAAGTTCGCCGCGTCATTTGCGCGGCGTGGGTTGATCGCGGAATACGGAGTCTCATGGATTCTGCCGCGGCTGACCGGCTGGGGCGTCGCGCTCGACTTGTTATTGAGCGGCCGGACCTTTCTCGCCGACGAGGCCGCGCAACTGGGGTTGGTCAAAGAGGTCGTGCCGCCCGACCAGCTGATGAACCGTGCCATGGACTACGCCGAGGACATCGCCCAAAACTGCTCGCCGGCATCGATGGCCGTCATCAAGCGGCAGGCCTACGGTGATGCGATGCGCGAGGTTGCGGACGCCAGTTCGCGGTCGGAAGCTCTGCTGCAGGCGTCGCTGCAACGTCCCGACGTGATCGAAGGAATCACCAGCTTCCTCGAAAAGCGACCCCCAAGTTTTCCGGGGCTGGGCGCTTCGGCCATCGCCACGGGTGAATCTTGCGCTACCGGAAAGGATGATCATGGGGAACTTGGGCTATAAGGCGATCGACGTCGACAATCACTACTACGAGCCGGTGGATGCCTTTACCCGGCATCTGGACAAGAAGTTTCGCAAACGCGGCGTTCAGATGTTCCGCGACGGCAAGCACACGCAGGCGGTCATCGGGGACCGGGTCAATCGCTTCGTCCCCAACCCGACATTCGACCCGATCATCAAGCCGGGCTGCCTGGATCTGTTGTTCCGTGGCGCGATTCCCGAAGGCGTCGACCCCGCATCGCTGATGAAGGTCGAGCGGCTCGAACAGCACCCCGAGTACCAGAACCGCGATGCCCGCATCACGGTGATGGACACCCAGGGCATCGAAACGGTCTTCATGTTGCCGACATTTGCGTGCGGCGTCGAGGAGGCGCTCAAGCACGATGTCGAGGCGACGATGGCGTCCGTTCACGCGTTCAACTTGTGGCTGGACGAGGATTGGGGCTTCGACCGGCCCGACCACCGGATCATCGCCGCGCCGATCATCTCGCTGGCCGACCCCGCCAAGGCTCTCGAAGAGGTGGAGTTCGTGTTAGGGCGCGGCGCCAAGCTGATACTGGTCCGGCCCGCGCCAGTGCCCGGTGTGGTCAAGCCGCGGTCGTTGGGCGATCCAATCCATGATCCGGTGTGGGCCGCGTTGGCCGAGGCCGGGATTCCGGTGGGCTTCCACCTGAGTGACAGCGGGTACCTTCAGATCGCCGGAATGTGGGGCGGGAGATCGACTTTCGAGGGGTTCGGCGGGTCGGAGCCGTTAGAGCAGATACTCACCGACGACCGGGCCATCCACGACACCATGGCCTCGATGATCGTGCACGGCGTGTTCACGCGCCATCCGAAACTCAAAGCGGTCAGCATCGAAAACGGATCCTACTTCGTGTACCGGTTGGTCAAGCGGCTGAAGAAAGCGGCAAACAGTCATCCGAACCTGTTTCCAGAAAACCCGGTCGAACAGCTGCGCAATAACGTCTGGATTGCGCCTTACTACGAGGATGACCTGTCCGACCTGGCGTCGGTGATCGGTATCGACAAGATTCTGTTCGGTTCGGACTGGCCGCACGGCGAAGGGTTGGAGGACCCCGTGTCGTTCACCGATGAGCTGGTCGGCTTCAGTGCCGCTGAAATCCGAAAGGTGATGCGCGACAACGCATTGGATTTATTGGATGCGAAAGTCGGGTCGCCGGCTTGAACGTCCGAGGCCACGCAAGCCCATGAGCGAGTGGACCATAGGGGCGGTCCTGGATGTGATCGCCGAGGTCATCCCCGACCGGGCGATGACCGTGTGTGGTGATCGTCGCAGGACGTTCGGCGAAGCCGCGGATCGCACCCGCCGACTGGCAAACTATCTTTCGGCCAAGGGCTTTGGCGCCCACCAGGAACGGGCGAGCTTACAGAATTGGGAATGCGGACAGGACCGCGTTGCGCTCGTCATGCACAACGACCTCTACGCCGATATGGTCATCGGTTGCCTCAAGGCCCGCACCGTCCCGGTCAACGTCAACTACAACTACACGCCGCGCGAAGTCCGGGAACTGCTCGAATACGTACGGCCACGCGTAGTCATCTATCACAAGTCGCTCGGCGCGAAGTTCGCCGATGTGTTCCCGCCGGACAGTGCCGACTTGCTGCTGTCGGTCGACGACGGCAGTGCGGTTGCGGAACTGCCCGGCGCGGTGCCCTTGGAGGATGCGCTGTCGCAAGGGGATACCGACCAGAACGTGACCGCGTCTCCGGATGATCTGCTCATGATCTGCACGGGCGGCACCACCGGTCGGCCCAAGGGCGTGCTTTGGCGTCAGTCCGACATCTACGTGTCGTCGATGGTCGGTGCCGATCATGCTTCCGCTCAAGAGATCCGGGACAAGGTGAGCCGGACCGCCGGCCCGCCATGGTTCGCCGTGTCACCACTGATGCACGCCGCCGGTATGTGGACGGCATTCTCGGCGATCATGGCCGGCCTGAGCGTCGTGCTCTATGACACCAGCAGAAAACTCGACCCTCAGTCGGTGTGGCAAACGGCCGAGCGCGAGAAGGTCGCCATGATGACGATGGTCGGGGACGCGTACGCGGCGCCGCTCGTTGCTGAGCTGAGACGCGGCAACTATGACTTGTCGTCGTTGGCCATGATCGGCACCGGCGGTGCCGCGACGAACGTGAAATATCAACGGGCCCTGTTGGAATTGTTGCCGCAGTTGACTCTCATCAACGGGTACGGGTCATCGGAGACCGGAAACATGGGATTCGGACACAGCCGTTCCGACACCCGAACCGACACATTCACTTTGCGCGAGGGCGGACTGGTGCTTTCGGAGGACTACAGCCGCTTTCTTTCCCCCGGCGAGGACGAGGTGGGTTGGGTGGCCAGGGAAGGCCGGATTCCACTCGGCTACCTCAACGATCCCGATGCGACCCGCAAGACTTTTCCCGAAATCGACGGTAAGCGCGTGGTGATATCGGGCGACCGTGCCGCTCTGGAGGAGGACGGGACGCTGCGGTTGCATGGCCGCGACTCGCTGGTGGTCAACACCGGCGGCGAGAAGGTGTTCGTCGAGGAAGTCGAAGAAGTGCTGCGCGCGCATCCGGCGGTCGCCGACGCGTTGGTGGTGGGCCGGCCGAGCGATCACTGGGGCGAAGAAATCGTCGCCCTCGTCGAACTTCGCGAAGGAGCCGACGCAGCGGGTGCCCAGCTGCACGCGCATTGCACGGCGCAGCTGGCCCGGTTCAAAGCGCCCAAGGAATTCATCTTCGTCGGGCAGGTACATCGCCTGGGCAACGGAAAGGCCGACTACCGCTGGGCTAAAAGGCAAGTAAAAGAAAAGGCGCCGATGTCGTCATGAACGCAAGCCGAGTCATTGATTGCCTCGTCAACGTGCACTTCGGCGAGACGGAGAAGCAACCCACGTGGATGCTCAAGGTGCGCGACGACTACTTCAAGGGCCCGGACTCCATGTTCGCACTGGTAGACCTCTCGGAGTTGCTCGACGAGATGGACGAACAGGGCGTGCGCCAAGCCGTGCTGATGGACAACCTCGCGAAGCCATCGGTGACCGCGCGAAAATTCGTCGAAGCGAAGCCGGATCGATTCGCGCTCGCCATGGGCGGCGTCAACCTGCTGCGACCCATGCCGTCGCTGCGCGAGCTCAGCGCGGTGGTCAACGACCTTCCGGTCGCGTACGCCGTTGTGGGGCCAAGCTTCTGGGGTGACGGTCAGTACCCACCGAGTGACGCTGTCTACTATCCGCTCTACACCAAGTGCGCCGAAGTCGGCTTGCCGCTGTGCATCAACACCGGCATTCCGGGGCCGCCCATTCCAGGCGAGGTGCAAAACCCGATTCACCTCGACCGGGTCTGTGTGCGATTCCCCGAGCTGAAACTGTGCATGATTCACGGTGCAGATCCCTGGTGGGACATCGCCATCCGATTGCTGATGAAATACTCCAACCTGCGCCTGATGACGTCGGCCTGGTCGCCGAAGCGCCTGCCGGACAGCCTTCTGCACTACATGCGCACCCGTGGACCCGACAAGGTGATCTATGCCTCAGACTGGCCGGTGTTGAAGATGCGCCGCGTTATACCCGAAGCGCACTCGCTGGACCTGCCCGACGATGTCCGGGAGAACTATCTCTACAACAACGCGCACGAATTCTTTTTCAACGGCCAGGAGGAGCACTGACCATGGACCGCTACGAACTGCGCAGACTGGACTACAGCCTGACCGAGGACCATCAAGCCTTGCAGGCCGCATACCGGGATTTCTTCAAGACGCACTGTTCGATCGAAACCGTCCGTGCCGCTGAGGAATCCGGCTTTGACAAAAGCCTGTGGGAACGCTTGTGCGCCATGGGTGCGACGACGATGGCCTTGCCCGACACCGTCGGGGGAGACGGTGCGACGCTGGTCGACCTGACGTTGGTCGCTGAGGAGATCGGTCGTTCGTTGGCGCCCGTGCCGTGGATCGACCACATCTGCACGGCGCGGCTGCTCGCCAGGCTCGGCTCGGCGCAGCCCGACGTGGTGAACGGCACGCAGCTCGCGGCGTTCGATGCGCAGCACGACAGCGTGCGCGGTATTCGGCTCATCCCGACAGGATCGATCGCCGATCAGATCGTCGTCCGCGACGGTGACGACGTGGTGGGTCTCACCTTCGACAGCCGGCCTACGAAGGTGGACAACATCGGCCGGCTGCCGATGGCCTGGGTCGATCCGGCTGCCGCAGACACCAGCGTCGTGCTGGCAAGCGGGGCCGACGCGTTGGCGGAATACCAACGCGCATTGGATGAGTGGCGAGTACTGACCGCCTCGGCGTTGACGGGCCTGGTCGAAGAGACCATGACGATTGCGGCAGAGTTCGCCAAAACCCGCTACACGCTGGGTGTGCCGATCTCGACCTTGCAGGGCATCTCCCATCCGCTCGCCAACATCGCGATCACGGTGCAAGGAGGCCGCAATCTGGCGCGGCGCGCGGCGTGGTTTCTGGATAACGAACCCGACGAGCGCCCGGAGTTGGCGCCATCGGCGTTCGTATTCATGGCCGAGGAAGCGTCGAAGGCCGCAACCATGGCGGTGCATGTGCAAGGCGGTCTCGGTGTTTCGGCGGAGGCTGCTGCGACCGCGTATCTGGTGCGGGCACGCGGGTGGGCGCTGGCGGGCGGAGACCCCGGCGCGAGCGCCAGGTATGTCGCCGAGCTTGTTTGCGCACGCGAAAGTCGTTGAGGAAAGGACGTATAGGTGGATTTCTCCCGAGTCGAACTCTCCGACGACGATCAGGCCTTTCGCGACGAGGCTCGCGATTTCCTGAAGGCCCTCATGACCGACGAAGTCATCCGGCGGGACCGGGAAACCGGCGACAACTTCGACGAAGGTGTGCATCTGGCGCTGGGTGCGGCGGGCTACCTGGCAGGCGAGTGGAAGCCGGCGGCCGACGGCGGCTTCTCCAGGGTTCGCCGGCGCGTCTGGGAACTGGAGAAGCGGCGGGCGCATGTGCCCTGGGTGACCTGGGGGACCACCGCGATGGTGGCGCGTTCGGTGGCGAAGTTCGGCTCGAAGGAATTGCAGGATGAGGTGATGCCGAAGGTTTTCAGTGGGCACGTCCGGCTATGCCTGGGCTACACCGAACCCGAAGGCGGCTCCGATATCGCCACCTGTAAGACCCGCGCCGTGCGCGACGGTGCCGGCTGGATCATCAACGGCTCGAAGATGTTCACCACCGGTGCCCATAAGTGCCAATACGTCTTTCTCATCACCAACACTGATCCCGAGGCGCCAAAGCACAAGAGCCTGACCATGTTTCTGGCGCCGCTCGATTCCCCCGGCATCGACATCCAGGGTATCCGCACCGTCGACGGCGATCGCACCAACATCGTGTATTACAGCGACGTACGCGTCGACGACAAGTATCGACTCGGCGAGGTCAACGCGGGCTGGACGGTTCTGCGGGAGCCGCTCAATACCGAGCACGGCGCAGTTGCCGCGGCGACGGATGGGCTGCAGGACGTGGCGATCATGATGCACCAGGCCGGTTTCATGGCCGATGCCGTCGACAAGGCCGCAGCTAAAGTCACGCAGCGGGATCCTAACGGGCGCAGGCTCATTGACGACGAATCGGTGGCATACCGGTTGGGCCGCAGCGCCGCGCGGATGGAGGTGGCGCTGAGTACCCCGAGCATCTTCGGTCGGGTGGCGATCGCGCAGACCATGCGCGACGTTTCGCCGGACCTGATGGACATTCTCGGGACCGCTTCGGCACTGCCAATCGGCACCGACGGCGCCGCCGACGACGGCGCGGCGAATTACGTGTACCGGTTCGCGCCGCTTGTCGGGATCTACGGCGGGACGCTCGAGGTGTTCCGCAACATGATTGCCCAATACGCACTCGGATTGGGCAAGCCGAACTATTCGGCGCCGGCGCCGAAGAAAGCTACGCCGGTCTGAATCGGCGGAGTCAAGTGCTCAGAATGGTGGCGGCCGCGGTCCCGGGCGCACCGTAAACCTGGGCGAACCCGACCCGCGGAGTTCCGGGAACCTGGCGGTCGCCGGCCTCGCCGCGCAGCTGCCGTACCAGCTCGTGCATCTGCCGCAAACCCGACGCGCCAATCGGTTCCCCGTTGGC
The DNA here is from genome assembly GCA_963760095.1 of uncultured Actinomycetota bacterium. Lineage (GTDB taxonomy): Bacteria > Actinomycetota > Actinomycetes > Mycobacteriales > Mycobacteriaceae > Mycobacterium. Next base: position 38,763 of record CAVXBT010000006.1, read on the forward strand.
GATCAGTCCGCCGTCAGTGTTGACCGGCATCGCGCCGCCGATCTGGGTCGCGCCGTCGGCCAGCAACTTTTCCTGCTCGCCGTTCGCGCAGAACCCCGCCTCGGCCATGTGGATCACCTCCGCGCCGGCATCGGTGTCCTGCAACTGGATGACGTCGACGTCCTGAGGCGTCACCCCTGCTTTCTCGAACGCTGCTTTCGCGGCATAGACGGTCGGTGCGACGTCCTCATCGACGGGTGCATACGTGGTGTTGACCTCGTAAGCGCCATAGCGGCGGGTGCGGATCTCGACCGCCCGCACATACACCGGTTTGGTGGTGAACCGGTGCGCGATGTCGGCACGGCACATCACGACCGCGGCGGCGCCTTCGTCGGGTGCGCAAAACATGTATTGAGTCAGCGGATAGTTCAGTACCGGCGAGGCCAGGATGGCCTCCTCGGAGATCGGCTTTCGGCGAAAGGCGTTGGGGTTTAACGCGCCGTTGCGAAAGTTCTTGGCGGCTACCTTGGCGAGTGTGTCGGTTGAGATGCCGTGGTTGTGGAGGTAACGATTGGCCTTCATGCCGAAGAACTGGGTGGTGAGGTATTGACCGTTCTGCGCGTACCAGGCCGGCATCCCGACCAGCGCGGGATCTTCGGTGAACGCGCCGCGGGGGTGCTTGTCCATTCCGACCGCGATGCCGATGTCGTAGTCACCCAACCGGATACCGTCGGCGCACAATTTGGTCGCGCTGGCCGCGGTGGCACAGGCGTTGAACACGTCAGTGAACGGAATGCCGGTGAGACCCACCATGCCGACAATCGCGTCCGGATTGGCCACCGTCCAACTGCCGCCGACCGCGAATTGGATGTCTTTCCACGCGACACCCGCATCGGCGAGGGCGAGTTGAATGGCGTCGCTGGCCATCTGCATGGCGGACTTGCCGTCGAAGCGACCGAACGGGTGCAGACCCACACCGATGATGGCAACGTCGTTCATACGATCGTCCCCGACTCCCGATTAGCGAATGTCACGGGAAGCGCGGTCGGAGAGCGGAAGGGCTGGCCGTAGATGTGCGGATCGTCATCGGTGATGAGCTTTACATCTGTGACCCGGTTCAGCAGACAGTCCAGCGCGACACGGGTTTCCATCCGTGCCAGGTGCAGACCCATGCAGGTGTGTTCGCCGGCGGCAAAGGAGATGTGCGGCGTCTGCTCGCGAAAGATGTCGAATATCTCGGGGTGTTGCCAACGATGCTCATCGCGGTTGGCCGAGCCGATGCACAGGTCGACGGCCGACCGTGCCGGAATTTGGACCCCTTCCAACTCGGTGTCTTCGGTGGTGAACCGTTGCACCGTGGTCAGCGGTGTCTCGAAGCGCAGGCCCTCTTCGATCGCTGGCGCGATCAACTTTTGATCGGCTTGGACTGCGTCGAATTGCTCAGGGTGGGTAAGCAAGAGAAACAGCAGGTTGCCCGATGAGCGGTAGGTGGTTTCCAAGCCGGCGGGTAGCAGCAGTCGAAGGAACGAATAAATGGCTTCGTCGCTGAGCTTTTCGCCGTCAATGTCCGCGGTGACCAGATCACCGATGATGTCCTCGGTGGGCTTTGCTCTGCGCTGCTCGATCAGCTCGAGGAAATAGTCCTTCAATGCAGCCGAGGCTTCGAAGGCGCGCTCGTACTTGACGGTGTAGTTGATCAACTGCACGGCGCGACGGCGGAACTCGGGGAGGTCGTCGGCTGGAAGGCCCAGCAGCTCGGCGATGACGCGGGTCGGGAACTCGAAGGTGAAATTCTTGACGAGGTCGGCTTCGCCGGCGTTGATGAACTCATCGATCAGTGCATTGCATATCGGCCGCACAATGGCGGGTTCCCAGCGGGCCAGCGCCTTGGACTTGAAGGCGGCCGACACCAGGTTGCGGTGATCGCGGTGTTTCTTGCCCTCCATCGCCAAGATGCTGGGCCCGATGAACAGGCCGATCGTGTTGTCGTAGTAGGTCGAGCTGAATGTTTGGCCGTCGCGAAAGGCCTTATTGACCGCGTCGAACGACATGGCGGCGAAGGAGTTCTTGGGCCGCAGCGATTCCGGGGTTTTGGAGTAGTCCACCACCGTTCCGTGGAATACGCCTGCTCCGCGGCGCTTCTGGGCAAAGTACGGATACGGATCACGGATGAAGTCGGCCGGTTTGTCGTCGTTGAGGGCGGCATCCTGAAGTTGACTTGCCACAGCTGCTCTCCAGTTTCGTCGAGCGGACCGGCATAGTGCCGCATGATCGTACTGTAATTCTTACAGTAGCCTATATCAATGAGGCTGACTGCCGTAAAGTATGAGGCCGTGAGCGCAGTCGACGAACGGATTAACGGCCCCGTCGAGCGGCATTCGCCCGAGTTATCGGCGATGCTTGACCGTCAGCGCCGAGCCTTTCTCGCCGACGGCCCACCCGACGTCGAGACCCGACTTGACCGCATCGATCGGCTTATGGCGTTGCTGTTGGACAACACCGATGCGTTCGTCGAGGCGATGGCTGCCGATTACGGCACACGGTCCAAAGCCGCGTCGTTGTTCACCGAAGTGGTCGGCATCATGTCGGTGGTCGAGCACACCCGGTCCCACGTGAAGCAGTGGATGCGCCCCGCCAAACTGATGCGCACCGCGCGGTTGTTCGGTCTGCGGGCCGAGGTGCAACCCACCCCACTCGGAGTCGTCGGCATCATCGGTCCGTGGAACTTTCCAGTCAACCTCGTGGTACTCCCGGCCGCGGCCGCATTCGCCGCCGGTAACCGGGTGATGATCAAGATGTCGGAGATCACCGGGCACACCGCCGAGTTGATGAAAACCATCGCGCCGCAATACTTCGACCCTGCCGAACTCGACGTCGTCACCGGCGGTCCAGACGTCGCGGCCGAGTTCGCGACGCTGCCTTTCGATCACCTGTTTTTCACCGGTTCGCCGTCCGTCGGTGCGCTCGTGCAGCGAGCGGCCGCGCAGAATCTGGTTCCGGTGACCTTGGAACTCGGTGGCAAGAACCCGGTAGTTGTGGCGCCGGGTGCTGACATCCGACGGTCGGCGGCGCGCATCGCACGGGGCCGCATGGTCAATGGTGGACAGGTTTGCGTCTGCCCCGACTACGTTCTGGTGCCCGACGAGCATGTCGAATCATTCGTCGACGTCGTCCGCGTGACGCTGCGCGGCATGTTCCCCGCCGTCAGCGCCAACCCGGAGTACTGTTCCAGCGTCAACATCGCCAACTTCGTCGGGTGGTAGGGCTGATCGAGGACGCACAAGCCAACGGTGCCCGTGTCGATACCCTTGCGCCAGCAGGTGAATCGCTACCCGACCGCGCGCGCCGAAAGATCCCGCCGACGATTGTTCGCGACATCAACGACCGCATGCGGATCGCCGACGAAGAGATTTTCGGCCCCGTCGTGGCTGTCATGGGATATTCGGAGCTGACTGAGGCCATCGACTACATCAACCGACGGCCGGCACCGCTGGTGGCGTACTGGTTCGGTCCCGATGACGCCAATTTCCGCACCTTTGTCGCTAACACGCGCAGCGGCGGCGTGGCACGCAATGATTTTGCTGCACAGATGATTCCGTCGGCGGCACCATTCGGGGGAGTGGGCCGCAGCGGCATGGGCGCCTACCGCGGGAAGGCTGGATTCGACACGTTTAGTCATTACCGGGCCGTGGTGGGGAACGATCTGCCGTTCAGCATCACCGGAACTGCGGCTCCGCCGTTCGGGAACCCGTTGCGGTTGGGCGCCGACGTTGCGCTGCGGATGGCGCGGCTCCGGACGCACCGCCGGCTCAGGCGTCGTGGCGCCGACTTCGCCTGATCAATTCCACGCCGAGCTCATCGGGCGGCACCGGATGGCCTTTGGCGCAGCGGATTTCCACCGAAGCGTCGGCGCCGCAGTTCAGATGGGTGAGTCGTAAACGGTTGCGGCCCGGCAAGTGTCGACGACCCCATTCGAACATCGCCCACACCACGGGCATGAAGTCGATGCCGGCCTCGGTGAGCACGTACTCGTCGCGAGTGCGCTGTCCCGGCTCGCGATACGGCCGCCGACTCAGTAGCCCCAGGTCGACCAACTCGGCGAGTCGCGCGGCGGCGGCGGCCTTGGTGATCCCCACCCGGTGGGCGAAGTCGTCGAATCGGGTGGTGCCGTAGTAGGCCTCGCGCATGATCAGCATCGCGGACTTGGTGCCGAGGACCGACATGGTCTTCTCGATCGAGCACTCACCGACCGCCGACCAGGCGTCGCGGTCGGCCAGTACGCCCTGCAGGAGTGTCATAGATCACCTCACTTCTGGGTTGCTCACAGTATACCTAGGTGTTATAGCTGGGTATAGGTAACCGTACCTAGCGTGGGACTCAAGGAGGAGTCATGGCATACCAGGATCGAGACGCCGTCATAGTGGGTGCGGTACGCACGCCCGTCGGCAAGGGCAAGGCCAGCGGTGCACTGCACGGTGTGCTGCCCGCAGACCTTTTGGCGCACAGCCTGCGCGAGCTGGTGCAGCGCACCGGTGTCGACTCGGCGCAGGTCGACGACGTCATTGCTGGCGCGGTGACGCAGGTGGGCGATCAAGCCGTCAACATCGCACGTAACGCCTTGTTGGGCGCCGGGTTCCCGGAGTCGGTTCCGGGCACTACGGTTGACCGCCAATGCGGCAGCAGTCAGCAAGCCATCAGCTTCGCCGCCCAGGGCGTCATCGCCGGTGCATACGACGTGGTCGTGGCTGCAGGTGTGGAATCCATGAGCCGGGTCCCGATGGGCAGCTCGGTGCTGCCGGGCAGCAACCCGTTCGGCGAAGACATGACGAGCCGCTATCCCGAAGGTCTGGTGCCACAGGGCATCAGCGCCGAGCTGATCGCTGCGAAGTGGGGCTTCTCGCGCACCGAGCTCGACGAGTTTTCCGCGGCAAGCCACGAAAAGGCTGCCCGTGCCACCAAGGACGGGCTCTTTGACAATGAGCTGATCCCGATTGCCGGTTTGGAGACCGACGAGATCATCCGGCCGGCCACCACGGTGGAAACGCTGGCGACGTTGCAGCCGGCGTTCCACAGCGAGGCGATGAAAGAGCTCTTCCCGCAGATTAATTGGTCGATCACGCCGGGTAACTCTTCGCCACTCTCGGACGGCAGCGCCGCAGTGTTGATCACCTCCGGCGAGGCGGCGAGGAAGCTGGGTCTGCGTCCGCTGGCCCGAATTCACACCACCACGGTGGTGGGCTCTGACCCGCTCTACATGCTCACCGGAGTTATCCCGGCTACCGAGAAGGTGTTACAGCGATCCGGCCTGAGCTTGGCCGACATCGACCTGTTCGAGGTTAACGAGGCGTTCGCGCCGGTTGTGCTGGCCTGGGCACATGACACCGGGGCGGATCTGGCCAAGACCAATGTCAACGGCGGCGCGATCGCCATCGGCCACCCATTGGGTGCCAGCGGCGCTCGGATCATGACCACGCTGGTCAACGCTCTTGAGCAGCGCGGCGGGCGGTACGGGTTGCAGACGATGTGTGAGGGCGGCGGGATGGCCAACGCCACCATCATCGAGCGGCTGAGCTAGGCGGCTCGAGAGAGCGACAGAGCCCTCCGCGTCCAACCGGGTGTGGGGGGCTGTCTGTTTGCGCCTAAGTTCGCTGTCAACCCATCTGGTGGTTGCGCAAAGTCTACGGTTGAGGTGAGCTGTATCCGGAGCGCTGGAACTGCGCCGCAGGAGAATCGGGAGTCCATCTAGGCGCTCACAGGTCAAAGATTCGTACAACGAGCGGAGCCCAGATGACGAGTCCTCTAGGCCGCGTGGCCCATCTGGATCTGGTGGCTCGCCTCAAGTCCGCCTTTACGGACCTTCCGGACGCCCCCACACCGGACCTCATTGACCACGAGCGATTTACCGCCTATGCGAAGACTCCACATGACGTCGGTGGAGAGCCGGACGCTCCCATCCCGTGGGAAAACAAGCAGTACGAGATATGGGAGCACAACACCTACGTGATGTGTGAGGTTCTGGGCTGGCGCGGAATCTGGTTGTCCGAGGAACGACGCCGGATGGGAAATGTCGACCTAGGCCGCACGATCTATCTGGGACTTCCCTATTACGCGCGGTGGCTGCTCGCGGTCGTGCGCGTGCTTGTTGAGAAACACCACATCGGGCTCAGCGAGTTGGCCGAGCGCATGGCTGAGGTCAAGGCCCGATACGAAGGCGGTCTGCAAGGCAAGGCTTTAGAGGCCACACCCAAATCCCAAGGTGATCCTGCGAAGGTCAAGCGCAACGAGCACCACGTTCACGCCGTCGGCAAGGGCGACCCACAGATATTTGCCGGACAAGCCGGCGAACCGAAGTTCCGGGTCGGCGACAGAGTTGTGGTGAAGGACCTCCCGATCCTGATCTACACCCGCACCCAGGAGTACGTCCGGGGAGCGGAAGGTGAGATCGCTGTGGTCACGTACGAAAGCCCCGCGGCCGAGGACGAGACCTGGGCCGGACCCGATCAAAAGCCCGAGTGGTTCTACATCGTTCGTTTCAACCTCTCCGAGCTATGGCACGGCTACACCGGACCCGTCAATGACACGCTGCAGACCGAAATTCCTGAGCGGTGGCTCGAAGCGGCCAGCTAGCCGAGCTTCCGCTTATTGTCCGTCTCCTCGAAAGGACCTCAGCATGACATCTGGAGGCCACTATCACGATCACGATCGCACCGCCGCGCCGATGGTGGATGAGGTCACCGATTTTGAAGTCTTGGAGATCGCCCTTCGCGAATTGTGCATTGAGAAAGGAATTTTCACCGCGGAGGAACACCGTCGCATGACCGAATTCGCTGAACAGATCGGCCCGACTCCTGCGGCCCGCCTGGTGGCCCGGGCGTGGCTCGAACCCGAGTACAAAGAGCTGGTCCTGTCCGATCCGCTTGCTGCCAGCAAGGAAGTCGGGATCGATTGGCTGCATCCCACGGGTTTTGGGACACCGAGCGACTTCACAGCCTTCCACGTGCTAGAAGACACGCCCACCTTGCATCACATCATCGTCTGCACGTTGTGCTCCTGCTACCCGCGTCCAATTCTGGGCAATTCTCCTGAGTGGTATCGAACACCGAACTTCCGTCGTCGCATCGTGCGCTGGCCGCGCCAAGTGCTTGCGGAGTTCGGGCTGTACCTACCAGAAGAGGTTGAGATCCGAGTAGAGGACTCCAACCAGAAGCATCGGTTCATGGTGATGCCCGTCCGCCCAGATGGAACCGAGGGCTGGACCGAGGACCAGTTGGTCGAAATCCTCACCCGCGATTGTCTGATCGGTGTCGCGTTGCCCAAGGTCGGTGTGACAACGAACGCCGTCACCGAGACGCGCCCGGCCGTCCACCCCGCGTAGCACTGACCCGCGGAGAACTGATGAATACTTCAGAAAACATGGGGCCGGTCGAACAAACCACGATCGCGCCTCTGGCGAAAATCGTTAAACGCAATCAGGTCTGGAGCCGGATGGCGGCAAAGTACGGAGTTGTGAATCCGGTGCCGCCATGGACGACAAGCCTCGATGGTACTTGCGACGCCCTTGACCAAAGCGGCTGCGGTCCAGAGGTTCTCAGCTTTGTCGACCGACGCAACGAAGAGGACGCGCTGTCGGCGACTGTCTATGCCAGCCTGCCTTATCCAGAAAACCGGCTGGTTGCACTGGCGCACTCGCTGCTAGTGCGCGGCGTCATCGATGAGGCAGAACTCCAAGAGCGACTCGCGGCCGTCCGGGCCCGGCTGGAATCGTGAGCATCGAGCGCCGGGTATCTTGCACGGGCCAGTCGTTTCACGCTTTGGACCTCCAAGCCGAGTCTGGCCTGGGCGAAAGACACCGGGGCGGATCTGGCCAAGACCAATGTCAACGGCAGTGCCATCGCCATCGGTCATCCGTTGGGCGCCAGCGGTGCTCGCATCATGACCACGCTGGTCAATGCGTTGGAGCAGCGCGGCGGGCGGTACGGGTTGCAGACGATGTGTGAGGGCGGCGGGATGGCCAACGCCACCATCATCGAGCGGCTGAGCTAGGCCACAACCACAGACCCCCGTCCGTTCGATTAAAGCGCGGGGGTTCTGCCGTCCACTATGCCTCGGTGGCCGCGCGCTGTGCGCTTAGGGCTTCGATGTCGATCGCCCCCAGGCCGCGATGTAGAGCAGCATCGAGACCACAAAAGTCACCAATACCCACAACACGACCGTGAGATCGATCCAGCTTCCGAACGCCAGCGAGCCCGGAAGTGCGTTTCTCAGCGGTACCACCGTAAACAGCATCGCCGCGTACCAGGTCACCATCGCGGACTGAAATCGGCGTGGGTCGCGAATCGTCTGAATCGCAACGAATAAGCCAACTGTCGCGATCGCAACGAAGATGCACAGGATGACGATCGCGAAGAGCATCGTGCTCGCTGATCGCTGCAATTGAACTTCGTAGGGCGCCAATGCATTGGCGTTGTTCACGCGAGCCACGTGGACTTTCCAGCCGGCCAGCCCATCGGCGAATGTCACTTTGATGCGTTCCGGCATTTGCTCTGGGCCCGTGAACAGTTCAACCGTGATCGGCCCGGTGTAGTAGCTGTCGAACGGCCAGCCTTCGGCGTCGCGCACCAAGGTCAGCGGAACCGGGAAAACACCGGGCAACATTCCTCTGGAATATGTGTGCCTGACCGGCGTCGTCGCGGATGTGACTGCCACAGTGAGGTCTTGCTTGAGACCGTCGGTCGCCGGATCCAGCAACGCAGGTCCGGGCTTAATGGTGAGGTCGCCGACGAGCTCGCGATAGTTGTTTGAAATGCTCACAGCATCCAGCGTCACCGTTGTGCCGCCGCTGGTGGCCACGCCATGAGCTGGAATACGTTGGGATGCAGCGCCATTGATGTACAGCACGACCGATGCGACCATTGCGCAGGCAACGAGCCCTACCATCGCGACGACGCCGAGTCTCATGCGCGGCCGCCCCCGGCGACGGCGAATCGTTGACTGCGGGCGCGATGTCGCGTCCTGGTTGTCATAATCTTTGTCGAGCCTCCCTGCCGGCAACGTGGGCCGCGACACTCTCATAAACCCAGGATCAACCATTCCGGGTCACGCCACATCGCCACATGCCCAACGTCCTCGGGTGACGTATGAGCGTGCGCGCGGTTGTTGACCGCGCGGTACAGAGGAGCCGTCACCGCGGTGGTCACGATGGCAAGCGCACCCAACATCGCAAAGGCATAGGGACCGATCAAGCGGGCTTGGAGACCGACCGACGCAATGGCGAGTTCGGTGATGCCGCGGCAGTTCAGCGAGATGCCGAGTTGAGCCGAGGTGGCAAGCGGCCAGCGTTGCATCCTGCCAGCCATGAGTCCGACCGCGACCTTTGAACCGAAGGCGGCGATGCTGAGGGTCACCAGGCACAGCAGACCGCTCCATCGGAACAGATCCGCAAGAGTTTCCAGCGGCACAGACAGCGCGCTCGAAACGAAGAACGCAGGAATGAGCACGTCAGCAACCGTGGCTAAGGCCCGCTGCGATGCCTTGTTGGCCAGCCCCGCGGGGAAGAACAGACCGGCGATTGCGGCACCGATGGCGGGGTGGAAGCCGCATATCTGCGTTGCTGCCGCACCGGTGAGCGCGTAGGCGAACATCGCTAATACAAACGGAGCACTCTGCTGGGAGCCCTGGAACCACCGCTGGAGGATCCGCGGCAGCACGAGCATCACTGTGAGCAGCAACGCGACGCCCGCACATACGGCGGCCACCGAGACCGAGTCCAAGTCGGTGGTCAGCAGAATCAATGCGGTCACCAGCGCCCATGCCGTTGCATCAGCCGTGACGGCAATTCGTAGCCCGACCCCTGGGATGGGCGCCGGGACCCCGAGATCTTGGATGAGGAGCACGAGAACGGGAACGGCGGTGACGCTCAGCGCCACACCGACGAATAACCACGCATGTAGTGAGTTGCCGTGTGGGCCAACGAGTAGGTGCGCGAAGGGCCACGCTGCAGCTGCACAGACGGCAATCGGAATCGCCACACAGGGAACCAGTTGCCAGAGTGGTGACCGCTGGCTTGATTTGCTGTAGGTACGCAGCTCAATTCCGACCAGGAACATCAGTAACAAGAGGCCCGCTTGGCCCACGGCGTCGATGAAAGATTTCGAGGTCGCTGAAAGTAACACGGACTTTATGGAATGAGGACTGACGGCCAGAATTGTGCCCATCAAAATGCCGAAAAAAATTGCTCCGACGACCGCGGGCTGATTAATCCGACGGAAGAGGTTTCCGACAAACACTGAGCCGATCAAGACTACGGCTAGCATGATTAGTGCTTGCAGCGCGTTACCGACTGGCATCGATTCTCCCTAACAACTGATTGAGATTACTAGCGGAAGGGCTATCGACGAAGAATCGCATGTAAGACACTCCGCAGATTTTGATTTATAAGATTCCTATCTGGGATCAAAATGGCTCTTCGTAATCGAGAGTGCCGGAAAACGAATACGCGGGGTTACCAGTAATCTCCGGCACGTTTGCATTGGGTGCGAATTGGCAGGTCCCCTTGTCATGCGACCCTCCAACCAGCCACACTAGTAAGATATCGTTACTACCGTAGTCATACAGCGGTACCGTTGACAGCAGCAAGAAGTACGAATTCGCTGTGGGCCAGATGGCGCGTGCGCAGCGCTGCGCACGCGCCGCCGCGGTCGGGTCTGCGGCGATCTGGCTCGGCAGCATTGGCGTAGGGGTGTGAATCCCGTGGGATCAGAGTGGGCGAATGGAGCCGAGAGCGGCATGGACGACCAGCAGCGGGTTGATCTAGGGGTGTCGTTGTTCATCCCGTACCGGTACACGGAGGACCGGATTTTCCGGGCCATCCAGGACGCCGGATTCGACGACTGGACCCTCGCCCAGTGCCGGGTGTTTCAACGCATCGCCCAGGACGGTTCGCGCCTCACGGACCTCGCGGACCAGGCGCAAGTGAGCAAGCAGAGCGCCGGCGTGCTGGTCGATCAACTGGAACGCTTGGGCTATGTCCGCCGGGTCCCCGATCCCACGGATGGCCGCGCCCGATTGATCGTGATCGAGCAACGTGGCCGGCGGGCGCGCGAGGTGGCCAAGGTGACACTCGACGAGATCCTCTCGGAGTGGAAGGCCTACCTGGGCACCCGCAACTTCACGTTGTTGCACCAGATCCTGGATCAACTCCGAGAGATCACCGACCCCTACGAGCGGTAAACCCGGCCGCGCTGAGCCTTCCGCCCCCGTTTCCCGTTCGCCCCAGCCGCCAGGGGCCTGCGGGCGCCAGCAGGCTTCGACTTCGCCTTGACATTAGTCAGCTTCGTTGACTAGTATCGTCAATGATTCTTACGATTCTCCGGCGATGGACAGGTGGTTGCCACGATGCAGGCCCAAAACCCCCATTCACCAGCACGCCCATTCATCCCTCAACAGAAAGCGAAATATTATGAAGTTTCTTGTCCTTGGAGCAACCGGCCGCACCGGCGTCCCCTTCGTCAAAAAGGCACTCGACCAGGGACACCAGGTCACCGCCCTCGTTCGGCGGGCCGACGCCAACGTTGACTCTCGCGCTCAAATCGTCAGGGGCGACGTCACCGACGCCGCCGTGATCGCGACGGCAGCCCAGGGCCACGACGCGGTCATCAGCACGCTCGGAGTGAAAAACGTCCGCGAAACCCCCACGTTGATCACAGACACCATCCGTGCCGTCATCGCTTCTGCGAAAACGTCAGGGGTCGATCGCTTCGTCGTCGTCTCCGCGTTCGGAGTCGGCGACTCTCTTGCCAAGGCATCATTTCTGGCTGGCCTGATCTTCCGCACAGCGCTGCGCAAAAAATACGCCGACAAAGCCGCGTCGGAAGTTCTCTTGACTGCGAGCGATCTGAAATGGACCCTCGAATACCCTGGGGCGTTGAACAACCGGGACAGCGCCCGATACACCGCTACCGTGCTCGAGAATGTCACAAAACTGCCGATCCTCCCCTCAGCATCCCGCGCAAACGTCGCCGATTTTCTCCTTCACTCCGCCGTGGAAAACACCTTCATCCGTCAGATCGTCGTCGTCACCGACACCAAATAAGTCACCGATGCACGCCCAAAAAACACCGCTCACCAGTGCCATCACCGGCCCTTCGTAATTCAGAGCGCATTGACGAGTGCGTGGAGTGCGCCGCTGTGCAGCAGTGAACGGATTCGATAGTGAGTGATGTTGCGGAATCCGAGGGCGTTGCGGCGCAGCGCTTCTAAGCGGCCGTTGATGGCTTCGGTGGGCCCGTTGGAGACGTGATGGTCGAAAAACGCCAGGATGTCGCCGCGGCGGCGCCACAGGGTGCGGCCCAGTTGGGCGATCTCCTCGAGTCCGACGGGCACACCGCGGCGGATCGAATCGATCAGCCTGGTCATTACGTGTTTCCCGCGGCGACGGTTCGAGTCAGCGTAGGCGGCGATGATCTTCTGATGGATCACATACGCGACCTTGACGGCGATGTGTTCGTCGGCGTCAAGCACGCTGGTCAGACGGTTGTACTGGCGGGCTGAGAGCAGCTGGATGCGGGTGCGGGCGATGCGCCGGATCCCATACAACGGATCCCCCGTGTGGCCGCGTCGGGCGAGGGTCCGTTGCTGAACACGTTGGCGGATCAGGTCGAGCTTGGCCCCGGCTAACGCGACGACGTGGAACGGGTCCATCACCGTGACCGCGCTGGCACCACATTGGTGGCGGCGGTCTTGTAGCCGGCGAACCCGTCCATCGCCACCACCTCGACTCCGGCGGCGAAGTCGGCGGGTTGGGCAGCCAGCCAGGTGGCCAGCGCGGTCGCTGACCGTCCGGTGACCATGTCGAGCAGTCGCGCCGGACCGCTGCGATCGTGCACTGGGGTGAGGTCGATGATCAGCGTGACGAATCCCTCAGCACCGACTCGTCGGGGCGCCCAGCGGTGTTCGTCGACGCCGATCACTCGCACCCCGGCCAGACGATCAGCTTTGGCCGCGGCCACCAGGCCGGCGGTCGTGCGCATCGCGATCGTGCTCACGGTGTGCCAGGACACGCCCAACTCGGCGGCGATGGCCGAGATGGTGGTGCGGTCGATCAATAACCGCCGCAACACATACCGGGCACACCGTCGGGTCGTCGAAGCCCGCGGCGCCGCCAGTTTTCCGAGGTCCTGATTGAACACTGTGCGACCACAGTCGATGGTGGTACAGCGGTAGCGGGGTACGGCCACGCGCAACACCAACGGGTAGCCGGCGACCGGCAGATCGGCCAGTGGCCGGGTGACGGTGTCGCGGTAACGACCGTCGCGACCGCAGTCCGGGCAGCGCGCATCACGCGCAACTGGAGCGCAGAAGATCGTTGTCTGGTCCTCGTCGACGGCGGCATCTGTGATCATCACGCCCAACTCAATGGTGCGCATGATCGTGTCGGCAACAACAGACGGCGCGCAAGCAGTAGCCTCAGGCATGGGTCACCTCGGTGGTGTGGTGGTCGCGTGTTGGAACCCGAATCGTCACCCACCGAGGCCCACCTCAGCTCAACGACACGAACCCACCACCGGGATATCCCGAGCCTAGGTGCACTCTCGATTACGAAGAGCCATCAAAATTCACAGTCACATATGCGTGCAGGTACGTAACTAAGCGATTGGGCTGCCTGAGCTCATCGGTGGCGCAGGAGTTGCGATGCATCATGCATAGCGATTGGCCGAACGCGCCGCAACATGTCGTGACCATCGTCACCACATTTCATATTTTCGTAATGAAAGCAGGCGAAATCATAACGCTTTCTTGATGGCTATCCGGTGGCTTCAGTCACCTATGATCGTGAGGTCAATTACCCATAATTCCCAGGTAACTCCCAGGCTATTTACTCATATTTCGCAGGTTCCACAAATTCAATGGCGGCGGGATGCAGCCCCGTTGTCCGGGGCCAAAGACATCGGCGCGGCTCACGACATCGCCCCGGCCGTCGGCCGCGCCCAAGCACGCGACCCAGTCGAAGGCGGCGCTGGCGCGCCGACCGTTGATGGGCGCCCTGAATAAGCCCTCTCCGACGCCTAGCGCCTTATGCTGGTGAACCGGGGAATCTGGGGGCCGGCGGAGGGTCGGATGGCCGCAGCGACCGCGTGCCGCACGTGTGGCACCGAACCGCGGGCGGGCGCTCGATTCTGGGACGGCTGTGGTGCACCCGTCACGACGCAGGCCACCAGTGCGGAGTACAAGCAGGTAACCGTTCTGTTCGCCGATGTAGTGCATTCCATGGACATCGCTGCTTTGGTGGGTGCGGAGCGGCTCCGCGAAATCATGGCCGACCTGGCCGATCGGTGCGCGGCGGTGGTGAGCCGGTTCGGTGGCACGGTGGACAAGTTCACCGGTGACGGGATCATGGCGGTGTTCGGCGCGCCGGCGGCGCTGGAGGATCACGCGCTTCGTGCGTGTCTGGCGGGGCTGGGGATTCAGGAGGAGACGGCCCGGCTGGCGGCTGAGGTCAAAGACCGCGACTCTATCGACCTGCGGTTGCGCGTGGGGCTGAACTCAGGCCAAGTGATCGCCGGTGAGATCGGTTCGGGTGCTTTGGGCTACACCGCAATCGGAGACCAGGTCGGCATGGCTCAGCGGATGGAATCGGTGGCACCGCCCGGAGGCGTGATGCTCAGCGCGTCCACGGCTCGACTGGTTGAAGGCGCGGCGACTCTCGGCAAATCGCAGCATGTGCAGATAAAGGGTGCCTCCGCGCCGGTGCCCGCCCGGCGGCTTTTGGGCATTGGGGACGGGCATCGCGCTGTCGGGCGTGCTGAGTCGAATCTCGTTGGTCGGCATTGGGAGATGTCCGCCGTCGAGGGCCTGCTGGAACGTGCAATCGACGGTCACGGCGCGGTCGTCACCGTGGTGGGATCACCGGGTATCGGCAAGAGCCGCCTAGTGCGTGACGTGGCGGCGATCGCTGCTGGGCGCGAAGTGGAGGTGTTCAGCGCCTACTGCGAATCCCACGCCAGCGACATTGCCTTCCACGTCGTGGCGCGGTTGCTGCGGGCAGCCTTCGGTCTGCGTGGCCTGGACGACTCGGCCGCCCGTGGCCGAGTGCGCTCGCGGGTGCCGGAGGCAGACGCCGAGGATTTGCTGTTATTCGATGACTTGTTGGGCGTCGCCGATCCCGATGTCGAGCTGCCCAAGGTCGATCCCGATGCCAGGCAGCGGCGGTTGACCGCGCTGGTCAATGCCGCCTCGCTGGCCCGAAAGTTTCCGGCGATCTTTGTCGTTGAGGATGCGCACTGGATCGATGGGGTCAGCGAGTCGATGCTGGCCGGGTTCTTCACGGTGATTCCGCAGACGCCCTCGCTGGTGCTGGTCACCTACCGTCCTGAATATCGGGGTGCGTTGAGTAGCATGGCCGGTGCGCAGAGCATCGCCCTTGCGCCGCTGAGTGATTCAGAAACTGCGGCACTGGTTTGGGAGCTGCTCGGGCCGGACCCCTCACTCGGCGGGCTGGCCACCATGATCACCGAGAAGGCCGCCGGAAACCCATTCTTCGCCGAGGAGATCGTGCGCGACCTGGTCGAGCGCGGCGTTCTACGGGGCAACCGCAGCGCCTACGAAGCGGCCGCCGACGCTGCCGAGGTCAGCGTGCCCGCCACCTTGCAGGCGACCATCGCCGCCCGCATCGACCGGCTTGATCCAGCCGCCAAGCGAACGTTGAGCGCAGCCGCTGTCATCGGCTCACGGTTCAGCCGGGGCGTGCTCGAAACGTTGGGTGTTGATCCTGTCCTTGAGAGCCTAGTGGGCGGCGAGTTCATCGATCAGATCCGCTTCACGCGCCAACCCGAGTATGTGTTCCATCATCCGCTGATTCGGACGGTGGCCTATGAATCCCAGCTCAAATCCGATCGCGCCGAGCTGCACCGGCGCGTCGCGGCCGCGATCGAATCACGCGAGCGGGCCGCAGCCGAGGAGAACGCGGCGCTGATCGCCGAACATCTGGAGGCCGCCGGTGATCTGCACGCCGCGTTCGGCTGGCATATGCGTGCGGCAACGTGGGCCACCAATCGCGACATCAACGCCGCCCGACTGGGTTGGGAGCGCGCCCAAACGATCGCCGACGCCCTCCCCACGGAGGACGCTAACCGAACCTCCATGCGGATTGCTCCGCGCACCATGCTGTGTGGGATCGCCTTTCGAGTCCATGAGAATGTGGCCGGTGACCGCTTTGATGAGCTGCGCCAGTTGTGTGCCGCCGCCGGGGACAAGGCGTCACTAGCCATCGCCTCCGCGGGGCTGCTGGTGGATCACGCGTTTCAGGGCCGGACGCGCGAGGCGTCGCAGCTGGCCTCAGAAGCCATGGCCCTCATCGAGTCGCTCGGCGATCCGACCCTGACGGTGGGGCTCTCCTTCGCGGCCATCTACGCCATAGCTGAAAGTTGCGAGTTTTGCGACGTGCTGGGGTGGTCACAGCGGGTCATCGAGCTGGCCGACGGTGACCCGTCCAAAGGCAACTTTATTATCGGGTCTCCGTTAGCGGTCGCCTTCGCGCAGCGGGCCGAAGCCCGTTGGTGCCTGGGTCGTCCCGGATGGCGCGACGACCTGAGGCGCGGCCTCGCCATGGCGCGCAGCGCCGACCCCATCTCCTACGCAACGGTTGTCACCTACGTCTACCTTTCAGGAATATCGCTTGGCGTGCTGGCTGCCGATGATCGGGCGGTGCGCGAAAGCCAGGATGCTCTGCGGATTGCCGACCGATCCGGTGATGACCTCGCGTTAGCCCTCGCCCGGATGACGCTGGGCCTTGCGCTGGTACACCGCCCGACGGAACCCGAGCACGACCGCGGACAAAAACTGCTGCACGTGTTCATGCGCCAGGGGTATCTCCTGGGCGAGTCACCGCTTGTGAACGTGTACGTGGCGGTTGATAGGGCTCGGCGTGGAGATGGTGATGAGGCCATATCGCTCATGCGCGCCGCCGTCGACCATCTGTTCCGCGAGGGACAGCTGCTGGAGTGGGGCATTCCAGCGACCGGTGTTCTGGTGGAGACACTGCTCAATCGCGGGACCGACGCTGACTTGGCCGAAGCCGGGGCTGCCATTGAGCGATTAGCGACCGCGCCAGCCGATGAAGGTCTGGTGATCCGCGAGATTTGGCTGCTGCGGCTACAGGCACTCCTGGCGCGGGCTCACGGCGATGCCGCGGCTTACACGCACTTGCGGGATCGCTACCGTGACATGGCGAAAACGCTTGGTTTCGAAGGACATATCGCGTGGGCTGAGGCGTTGCGATGACCTCGACCGGGTTGGCCTGCTCTGCCTGCGGAGTTGGGCTGCCACTGAACTCGAAGTTCTGCAATGAGTGCGGTACTGCCGTTTCGGCCGCCGCCAAAGCCGCGGAGTACAAGCAGGTGACGGTGTTGTTCGCCGATGTGGTGCGTTCGATGGATGTCGCTGCTTTGGTGGGTGCGGAGCGGTTGCGCGAGATCATGGCCGATCTGGTCGATCGGTGTGCGGCGGTGGTGCAGCGGTACGGCGGCACAGTGGATAAGTTCACCGGCGATGGGATCATGGCCGTGTTCGGTGCGCCGGTGGCGTTGGAGGACCATGCCGTTCGTGCCTGTTTGGCAGCACTCGGCATTCAGGAGGAAGCGCAACAGCTTGCGGTTGACATCCACGATCGCTTTGGTGTGGATCTCCAGTTGCGGGTGGGACTTAACTCCGGTGAGGTAATCGCCGGTGAACTCGGCTCAGGCCCTTTCGGTTACACCGCCGTTGGTGAGCAAGTCGGTATGGCGCAACGGATGGAATCGGTGGCACCGCCGGGTGGTGTGATGCTGAGCGCATCGACAGCGCGACTGGTGGGGAACTCCGCGGAGCTGGGTGAGCCGGAGGTCGTGCAGATCAAGGGTGCCGAGGCGGCGGTGCCTGCCCGTCGGCTCCTGAGCATGGGGGAACGGACTGCTGTCGGAGGTGCTGAGTCGAATCTGGTCGGTCGGCGGTGGGAACTGTCTGCCGTCGAGAGCTTGTTGGAGCGCGCAGCAGATGGCAACGGTGCTGTGGTCGGTGTGGCCGGACCTCCCGGCATCGGCAAGAGCCGCCTCGTGCGTGAAGTTGCTGCGATGGCGGGTTCCCTTGGCGTGGAGGTGTTCACCGCATTCTGCGAATCGCATACCAGTCAGGTCCCTTTTCATGCCGTTGCGCGCCTGCTCCGCGCAGCTATCGGCGTCCAGGGTCTTGGCGGGCAGGTCGCCCGCGATCGAGTGCGCGACCGGGTCCCCGACGCGGACCCGGAGGACTTGCTGCTCTTTGAGGACCTACTGGGCATCGCCGACCCGAACACCCCACTACCGGCAATTGATCCCGATGCGCGACGGCGGAGGTTGACCGCGCTGGTCAATGCTGCGTCGTTGGCCCGACGAGCCCCGGCGGTCTATGTCGTTGAGGACGCCCACTGGATCGACGAGGTCAGCGACTCAATGTTGGCCGACTTCATCAGGGTGATCCCCCAAACTCCATCGCTGATGCTATTCACCTATCGCCCGGAGTATCGGGGCGCGTTAACCAACGTCGCGGGCGCCCACACCCTCGCTCTCACCCCACTGAGCGACATCGAGACTGCGGCGTTGATAACGGAACTGCTCGGGCCCGACCCCTCCGTTGGCGCGTTGGGGCTGACGATCGCCGACCGGGCGGCCGGTAATCCGTTTTTCGTTGAGGAGATCGTGCGCGAACTCGCCGAACGTGGTGCGTTGCTGGGACAAATCGGCGCATACATCTCGACGGCAGAGGCTGACGTCAGCGTGCCCGCTACCCTGCAGGCGACCATCGCCGCCCGCATCGATCGGCTTCCAGCAGACGCGAAACGCACCCTGAGCGCCGCCGCGGTCATCGGTTCGCGTTTCGACCTCGACCTGTTGACTGTCCTGGGCGTCGAACCAGCCATTGCCGATCTGACGGCGGCCCAGCTCGTTGACCAGGTGAGCTTCACCGGGGAACCCGAGTTTGTGTTTCACCATCCGCTGATTCGTGCGGTGGCCTACGAAGCGCAGCTCAAGTCGCACAGGGCCGAGTTGCACCTCCGCCTCGCGGCCGCAATCGAAGCGCGCGCCGGAGCGTTGGTCGACGAACATGCGGCGTTGATCGCCGAACACCTGGAGGCCGCCGGCGACCTCCGCAACGCCTACGACTGGCACATGCGCGCCGCAACATGGGCGACCAATCGCGACATCAGAGCGGCACGGGTGGGCTGGGAGCGAGCGCGGCGGATGGCTGACGCGCTACCCGCCGATGAGCCGAATCGCACAGTGATCCGTCTCGCTCCCCGAACGCTGCTGTGCGGCAGCGCCTGGCGGATTCTCGGCACCACGCCAGAAGCCGACTTTCATGAGTTGCGTGAGTTGTGCCTCGCGGTCGACGACAAGCGATCGCTGGCGGTCGCAATGGCCGGATTGGCGACCGAGCTGACCATTGCGGCCCGTCTGAGGGAAGCATCGGAGCTGGCGTCTGAACTGATGACTCTGCTTGAGGCGATAGGTGATTCGACGTTGACCGTCGCGTTGTGTTTCGCGCCGATGGTTGCCAAGCACGAGACTGGCGAGCTATCCGAGGTGTTGCGCTGGTCACAAGCCGTCGTCGAGCTGGCGGGGGGCGACCCCACCATGGGCAATCTCATTATCGAGTCGCCGTTGGCGTTGGCGTTGGCATGGCGGGGCATTGCCAAGGCCAGTTTTGGGCTTCCCGGCTGGCGAGATGATTTCGACCTTGCGGTCGAATTGGCGCGTGATGGTGAAGTGCTCTCTCCTGCCCTCGCAATCAATTTCAAGTACAACCTCGGGATACCTAATGGCGTATGGGTTGCGGACGACGCGGCCCTAAGCGAAATCCACGAGGCCCTGACGATTGCCAAGAAATCGGGTGACGACGTTGCCCTTGGCATGTCGTTGCATGTGCTGGCCACCGTGATGGCCTATCACGATAATCCCGACCGTCAGCCGGCGCTGGAGGTCATGGATGAGGTTCGTCAGATGAGTGTTGACCACCGCTTCACTCTTACGGCGATACCGATCATCGACGCATGGAAGGCTCAAGAGCAGGCGCGGCAAGGAGATCGCGACGGTGCCCTGGGCCAGTTGCGAGCCGTGGTGTCCGAGCTACGGAGTGCTCCACAATTTGCGCGATACATAGCGGCCGCGCCAATCCTTCTGGAGACGCTGCTATCTGGCGCCGACGAGGCGGACTTGCGTGAGGCTGAGGCGGTGATCGATCAGTTAGCAAGCACCGCAGGCGATGATCTGGTGTTTCGGGACATCATGCTGCTGCGGCTGCGAACGATGTTGGCGCAGGCTCGGGGCGATGGGCAGTCATACCGCGAGCATCGCGACAACTACCGTGCGATGGCGAAATCGCTTGGATTTGAAGGGCACATCAAGTGGGCCGAGGCGATGCTATGACGACGCCGTTCTCCACCCTTTGATACGAACGGCTGGGAGGACGGAGCTCTCATCCGGGATAGCCGGACACGATTACCAGGTTTGATGTCGCGGAGTTGTGGCGCAGGCCCACGACTGCCTGATATTCATCGGACTCATACCAGGCGCGCGCGAGCTTCTTGTTCGGAAACTCGATGATTACAGTCCGCGTGAAGGGCCAGTCACCCTCGACGACTTCCACATCGTCGTCGACGCCGACGACCTTCGCGCTGAACATGTCGAAGATTTCTTGGTGGCCGGCAGTTGCGTACCGGTAGTAGCCATCTTGGTCTTTGACCACGATTTGCACGACGACGAATGCCTTTTCTTCGGGCATGAGTGGTCTCCTCGGTCGGTATGTCGATGTAGACAACTTATGCAGTTGGTTGAGCTGAAGTCAATGAGTAAGACTCAGTGAATATTGTTCGTTGAGTTGTGCTCGGCAGTTGCGCTGGCGCACGATCTATCGGTGACCGCCGGCAACTCCAAACCCGCGACACGGCGACGGGAGCAGGCTGAACTGACCCGGTTCAAGCTTCTCGAGGCCGCTGTCGAGCACTTTTCGGCCCGCCACTTTGACGACGTCGCGGCCAGCGATATCACTGAAACCGCGGGTGTCGCACAGGGTCTGCTCTTCCATTATTTCGGCAACAAACGCGGTATCTACCTCGCGGCGCTGCGCGATGTGGCCGTCAGACTGAATGCTGCCGCCACACCGCCGCCCAGCGACGGTTCGCCCGGTGAGCAGTTTCGAGAAATGTTGCGCGCCCATCTGGCGTATTTCAGCGAGCACGACGGCCTGGCGCTGCGCTTGGTCCTTGGCGGCAGCGGCGGTGACCCGGAAGCGTGGGAGATTTTCGATCAGTCACGTTGGCGCACCATCGAATGGACGTGCCGGTTGCTCGACCTCGACGTCGCGCGGCCGGCCTTGCGGTTGATGCTGCGATCGTGTGCGGGGGCTCTCGACGAAGCAACTACCTACTGGCTGAAGAACGACCGCCCATTCGATCCCAATGCGGTGGTAGAAGCGATCATTGAACTCCTCACAACGTCGCTGCGATGCGCCGCACGCCTCGATCCGGAGATAGACGTCAGCAACGCTGTCGCAAAATTGGCTTGTCCCGCAACGCTTTAGGCGGACGCCACCGGAGATGAGTCGCTTGTCATGTGCACAAGGTGGGAGCGTCGCGGTTATTGCCGGGGCAATAGATCTTGTGTGCGGCATCGACCATGGTTCCGACGTCTAACAAGGTCACGCCCCTCTTGTTCAAGTGGTCGTGAATGTCGTCGGCAATCTGTTGTGGCTGCCAACCCCAGCTGAGGTCATAGCAGATGAGGTGCGCCTCCCCGATGAGCGCCTCCTCCGCATTGGGCGGCCAAGTAAGGCCGACGGCGCTCAGTTTGGCGAGGTATGCGTCATCCTGGGGAGTGGCAGCGGCAATTGCAGCGCTACCAGCCAGGGCGGCGCCGGCCATCATGGGGATGGTGAGTCTGGCCAGCCAACGAGGTGAGGGCATTCGATTCCCCCACTTCCTTCTGCGGAGGGTGGTTCAGCGTGCCTGCGGGGTCACCAGGAACTTCTCCCCGGTCGCCCGCTTGAGATAGGCATTGAATGTATCAGGACTGAGCATGTCGGCGAGTGAAACTTCCCGTGTATAGGAGCTGGCGAACGTCGTGGTGAGATCGGCCGCGACACGAGTTCTGAGCCTGGCGAAGTCTTCTGGTGCAATGCTCTGCAGGAACGGGGTCAGCAGCCACCCCCCAACGCCCCAGGCCATGCCGAAGTCCCTGATTAGTGTGGTCGGACGCGTATCGAGTCCGCCGTAGATATAGACCTGCTTGTGAACGCTGGACCCGTAGCGTGAGTACTCCGTCGCGGTTGCGTTGGCCGCTTGCTCCATGCCGCTGAGGATTTGACTCGCGAGGGTGCCACCACCCGTGGCGTCGAATGCAATCGTCGCGGACGTCGCCCTGAGCGCCTCGACGAGGTCAGTCGAAAACGACAACGACTCCGAGTTGCAAATATGCACTGCACCAAGCGATTTAAGCAGCTCTACCTGGTCGGGCTTGCGGACGATATTGACCAGAGGGACGTGGTCCTTGATGCAGAGCTTGACGAGCATCTGGCCGAGATTCGATGCCGCGGCCGTGTGCACCAGGGCTGAATGGCCTTCGCGTCGCATGGTTTCCAGCATTCCGAGCGCGGTCATCGGATTGACGAAGGACGACGCCCCGTCCTTCGCCGATGTCCCGTCGGGCAACACAAGACACGCGGAAGCATCGACCGCTCGGTACTGCGTGTACATTCCGCCGCCGGCGATCCCCACTGTCTTGCCGAGCAGGGCCTGTGCGGCTGGGGACGACCCGGCGGCGACGACGGTGCCCGCACCCTCATTGCCTACCGGAAGCGGTTTATCGACTCGAGCCGAAAGCCCTGCCAGCGAAACGTCTTTCAGGGTCGCAGTGACGACGGGGTGTTCCGGCGTGCCCGCCACCTCCGCGGTGGACATGTCGGCACCGGGGACGAGAACGCCCAAGTCTGATGGGTTGATCGGCGAAGCTTCCACCCGCACCAGCACCTCATTGGCGGCAGGGGAGGGAACCGGGATGTCGCGCAGTGAGAGCTCGAGCGTGCCGTGCGATGTCACCAGGGAGCGCAGTTGCAGTGCATGATCGGGTAGATCCGCGGTCATCGGGGTGCCTCTTTCCAGTATCAATCCATCCGCTCGACCCACTGCGCCCGAGAGGGTCCCGGCTCGAATGGGTCGCTGAAGTACTGCGTCTCGTGGACGACCTCGCCATGCTCGAATTCCATGACGCTGACGACGTAGTACGGTTGCCCGTCGTACGTCATGACGAGTTCGCTGACCCACAGGTCTCCGGCGCCGACCATGCGGCGCACGGTGAAACGTTTGGCGTTCGGTTGGGCAGTACGCGACGCCTCGATAATGGCTCGACTTCGAATGCGTTCGCCCGATTGCGGATAGTCGAGAACCGCGTCGGCTCGGTAGATTTCGTGCTCAGCGGCAAAGTCGTTGTCATCGGAGGCCGCCCAGTGGCGTTGCAGGGCGGCCCGCACGGCGTCATCACCCACGGTGGGTTCCCCCAACGTCATTCGCGCGGTTGTGGCTGACCGGTAGGCGTGAGCGCGACCACCGGGATGGTCCGCGACGTCTTGTGCTCGTAGTCAGCGAATCCCGGATACCGCTCGGCCTGAAGGGCATACTTCTCGTCCCGTTCGGCGCCTTGCAGTTCGGTGGCGCGTACGTCGACCGTGTCGTCGCCCACTTCTATGCGGGCGTCGGGGTTGGCTTTGAGGTTCCAATACCAGGCGGGGTTCTCGTCGGCGCCCGCCTTCGAGGCGAAAATGAGGTAGCGGTCGCCATCGGCGAGATACATCATGATGTTGGTCCGCGGCTTCCCGCTTTTCGCGCCGACGGTGTGCAGGAGAACCAGCGGCGCACCCTCGAACTGGCCGCCGACGCGACCGTGATTGGCGCGGAACTCGGCGATATTGCGTTCGTTGAAATCGTTCCCATCGCTCACCGAGGCCTCCTCACATCTGGTCCCGGCTACCGACGCTACTCGCTGACCGCCTGCTCGCGCGCCCACCGATAGTCGGCCTTGCCCGACGGGCTGCGCTCGATGACGGCTCGGAATACGATCGCCTTCGGAAGCTTGTAGCGCGCCAACGACTCTCCGGCATGTGCGATCAACTCGGCCGCATCGGCGTTCGCGTTGTCGGCGAGCGCGACAACGGCGACGACTTCTTGGCCCCATCGCTCACTGGGGCGTCCGGTGACGACCACATCGACCACTGCCGGATGCGATGCAATGGCCGTTTCGACTTCCTCGACGAAAATCTTTTCGCCTCCGGAGTTGATCGTCACCGAATCGCGGCCAAGCAATTCGATACGGCCGTCATTGCGGTGGCGGGCACGGTCACCGGGAACGGCGTAGCGCACGCCGTGGATCACCGGGAAGGTGGCCGCGGTCTTGGCGGCGTCGCCCTTGTAGCCCAGCGGAACGTAACCGCGCTGCGCGAGCCAGCCCATGCCGTCATGACCCGGTTGCAGGATCGACCCGAGGTCTTCGGACGCGACGAAAGTATCCGGACCGGCGTTGAATGTGCCCGTCGACACCGTTCCTGACGTCGACATGTGATGCATCTGTGCGCCGGTCTCCGACGAGCCGACGCCGTCGACGACGATCGCGTTCGGCAGAACATCGATCAAGCGCTGCTTGACGTACGGTGTCAGCAGCGCCCCGCCGTTGGCGACCACAGCCAACGACGACACGTCGGCAATCCCCTTTTCGATCGCGGCGACCAACGGCCGCGCCACCGCGTCGCCGACCACGGTCACGGTCATCACTTTCTCCCGCTCGATCGTGCGCACCACATCGTCAGCGTCCAAATGATCGACGACAGAAGGGAAGACGACCGTCTGCCCGGTCGTGATCGCCGTCATCACACTCCACTGCGCTGCGCCGTGAATCAGTGGCGGCAAGATCATCAGTTTGGTGCCAGGGCCACCGGCCAGCCGTGCCACGATCTCGTCGAGCGAGTTCGTGGGCTCGCCGGTCATCAGATTTCGCCCGCCGAAGGACGTCATGAAGATGTCGTGCTGACGCCACAGCACACCTTTCGGCATCCCGGTCGTGCCGCCGGTGTACAGAACATATAAGTCGTCAGGCGAGTGCTGAACCGGCGGTAGTGACGGAACCGAGTTGATGACGGTCTCGTAGTCCACGGCGCCGTCGAGCAACTCGTTGCCCGAATCGTCGGCGATTTGGATCAGCACCCGCAACTGTGGAAGGTCCGGAAGCACTTCGGCTACCCGGGGCGCGAACGCGGCGTGGTAGATCAACGCGGTCGCACCGGAGTCGGCGAGCAGATATTGCAACTCGCTCTTGACGTAGCGGAAGTTGACGTTGAACGGTGCGACACGTGCGGCGAAGGCGCCCAGTAACGCCTCGACGAACTCGTTTCCGTTGTAGGCGTACAGGCCGATGAGATCCTGACCGACTTCATGGCCGGCAAGTACCGATCGCTCAGTGTGGCAACCCAACCCGCGTGAGTGCAGGTATGCGGCCAGACGGTTCGACCGCTCGACGATGTCCGCGTAGCTGTAGCGCCGCTCGCCCTGAACGATCAATTCACGGTCGGGAATCGTCGCCGCGACGGCTGCGGTGACGGCCGGGACGGTGAATTGGGCTGCGGTGTCGGACATCGGGCCCCTCACGGCTGGTGCGGAAGCAAGCGAACCATCAGGCCGCTGGCTTCGTTGAGCACTGTGCCGTCGGCCGCCGTCATGGTAGCGGTGATGAAAGCCTTCCTGCCGTCGATCTCGGTAATTGCACCGCGGACCTCCAGCGCCTCGTTGATTGGGGTGATCTTGCGGTAGTCGACGTGCAGAAATGCGGTACGGGTCGGTCGGATGTTCGCGGAGGTCACCACCATCCCGAACAGCCAGTCGTACAACAGCGGAATCATGCCGCCGTGCACTGCCCGGTTGCCGCCCACGTGGGACTCGGTGAAGTGCCCGGCCATGGTCACACCGTCGGCGCCGGAGTCGGTCACCATCCACGGCGGCATCAGCGGATGGGCGAGTCCGGGCAAGCTGAGCACGCGGCCGGCCACCACCTCGGTTTCCGGAACCTGATGACCGTCCAACAGCGCGCACGCGCTCTCGAGGTGAGTGGCCGCGGCGGCCCACGAGGAATTGCCGGGGTTGGTGGACATGGTCAGGTCCTGCAGGCGTCGCAACGCGGCGACAAACCGGCCCAGTTCCGGGGGTGCGTCGTCAACCGGCCTGACTTCTGGGAATCCACCCGGGGCTGCGGGCGCGGTGTCGGTCACAACGCCCCCAATTCGGGTTCGCCCCACGTCTGCAGCAGATCGTCGGTGCTGGTGATGGTTGCCAACAGCGAGAGCGTATTGGTGATCATCGCGGCACCGTAATCGGCGGGTATGCCGGCCACCGCGTCCCGGGGGACGACGACACGGTATGCGGCGTTGACCGCGTCCATCACGAGATTGGGGATCGCGATATTCAGCGATACCCCGACCACCACGATGGTGGACACGCCGAGGTTGCGCAGCACGGCATCGAGATCGGTTCCACCCATCGGGCCCACGCCGTGCCACCTACTGAGAACGAGATCGGTTGGCTCTGGGCCTAATTCGGGTAGCACGGCTGCTCCGGGCGTGCCCGGAAGAATGTTCACTTCGCCGCGTCCGATGGCGAAGATCTTGGCGTTGTGGTTGGAGCCGAGCCCATCGGGTCGTCGCTGCACCACGCAGTGCACCACTCGCACGCCTGCCACCCGAGCCGCAGGCAGCAGCCTGGTGATGTTAGGCAGCGCAACGCGGCGTGCTTCCTCGGCAAGTAACGTCAGCCCGGCGTTCGGGCCGACGACGGCGCCCTGGCACTCCTGGGTGACTATCGCGGTGTGCGCAGGTGCTACGAGTTCCGCGAGTGTCGTCATGCCGAGACTTCGTAGAACTGGGTCGCCCACTTACGCAGTGCCATATACCCTTTCGCGTCGACCTTCGAGAGCGCCGGATGCTCCACGTATTTCTGGTAACGCCAGATTTGCAGATCGTCGAAGACGGTGGACAGGAACTGCTTTTCGATGACCTCACGCAGCTTGCCGTGCGGGACGTCGGAATCATCACCGGGGATTCGCGGCCACCAGATTGAGTAGAACAGATCCGAACACTCGTCGTCGACCGGCGTGCAGGTGAAGATCAGCCGGTGATTCTGGGCGCCCTCGAAGACGCTGATCGCTCCGCCGAGGCCGAACAGGTGACTGTGGAATCGCAATGCGAGGTCTTCGGGGTTGTCGCTAGCCGCATCCGGCCAACCCGCGATGAATTGCCATTCGCGGTCGACGACCTTCCAGTCCAGCACCCTCGGTGTCACCGTGGCGTGGTGCACGTACTCGAAATGTGCACTGTCGGGGGCGTTCTCGGCCACTGTCTGCGGATGTACCGGTTCGCGCTCTGCGCGCCGGGAGAACTCCGGATACGCGCGGTAATAGGCGGCCGGATCGGTCTCGAACTGCGGGAATTTGCGAAAGATGTCCGGCATCTCCCACTGCGGCTCCTTGCCGTCCGGCTGATGCCAGATGAACACGCAGTCGTATTGCTCGCGGACCGGAAACACCCGCAACCGCAGTGCGCGGTTGGGCCGGTCGGGCTGATAGGGGATGTAGCGATTGGTACCGTCGGGTCCCCAGCGCCATCCGTGGAACGGGCACTGGACGCAGTCGCCGACGACGCTGCCGCCGTGGCCGATGTGCGCGCCGAGGTGTTTGCAGTGTGCTTCCAGCACATGCAGCTCGCCCTGTTCGTCGCGATAGGCGACCAGATCCTCACCGAAGTAGTGCAGCGGTCGGACCTCTCCGATCGCGAATTCCGGCGACCAGCCGACCATGAACCAGCCAGTGACTTTCCAGGTGAAGGGGACTTTCACACCGACTCCTCAAGCACGCGTGGCCGTGATACTAAGTACGTTACAGTATTGGTTTCAGGTCGAGGAGGCGTTGGACGGTGGCTGACGAGCTCGAAGCGATTCGGCAGTTGAAGGCGCGCTACTGCCGGTTTCTGGATGCCAAGGATGCCGAGGCGTGGCGCAGTGTGTTCACCGCCGATGTGGTGGTCACCCTGGACATGGCGGTGTCCACCGGCGGCGCGGACCCGATGACAGCCCTGGCCGCGGAAGGGCCAGAGAGCCGGGACAACTTCGTCCCGATGGTGTTAGGCGGTCTCGAGAATGCAGCCACCATGCACCACTGCCACACTCCGGAAATCACTCTCACCTCGCCCGTGACCGCTACTGGTATTTGGGCAATGGAGGATTGGATCATCTTCGGCAACGGCAACGAATTACACGGCGCCGGCCACTACCGGGAGACATACGAAAAGCACGACGGCAGTTGGCAGATCAAAACGCTGCACCTGACCCGAACCATCCTGAAGATCAGCGGTGACGATGTTTGACGCGGATCGGCGTTTCGACGTCCTGGTTATCGGCGCGGGGTTCTCCGGCCTGTATGCGCTGCATCGGCTGCGTCAGCTCGGACTGCGCACCCGCGTGCTGGAAATGGCCGAAAACGTTGGCGGCACATGGCTGTACAACCGCTACCCCGGTGCGCGTTGTGACATCGAAAGCATTGAATACTCATACAGCTTCTGCGACGAGATCCAGCAGGAATGGGTGTGGACGGAGACAATGCCGGCCCAGCCCGAGATCGAGGAATACTTGAACTTCGTTGCCGACCGGCTTGATCTTCGCCGCGACATCGCGTTCAACACCAAGGTCGTCGGGATGGCCTTCGACGAGGCGACCGCGACGTGGAGGGTGCGAACCGAGTCGGGTGAGTCCTTCACAGCCCCGTTTGTGGTCGCCGCCTCCGGCATCTTGTCGGTGCCGCTGGAACCCGACATACCCGGGATGGCCGGCTTCGCCGGAACGTCGTTGTTCACCAGCAGATGGCCGAAGGAGGGTTTCGACCTGACCGGTAAGCGGGTCGGCGTCATCGGCACGGGCTCGAGCGGTGTTCAGCTCATCCCGGTCGTGGCCGGGGAAGCCTCGCAGCTCACGGTATTTCAGCGCTCGCCTACATACACCCTGCCGTGGCGAGTGCGCCGGTTCGAGCCCGGGGAGCTGGACGAGATGAAGGCCCGCTATGGAGAGATCCGGGCGGCCCAGCGCGAACACCCGATCGGTGCGGCGCGGCTGAGCGCCTTCTCGGTGCTGCTTGAGATGCTCGGCAGCCCACCGCTGAAGTCGGCATCGCGTGAGGACCAATTGCGCGCCATCGAGGAGAACGGCGTATTGGGTGCGCTGAACTGGAGCGATATCTTCTTCGACATCGAAGCCAACCGGATGGCCGCCAAACTGTATGGCGAGGCGGTGGCCCGGATCGTCAAAGATCCGGAAACGGCGGCTTCGTTGGTGCCCGTGCATCCTTTTGCGTGCAAGCGGCCGATCATTGACCAGGGCTATTACCAGACGTTCAACCGGGATAACGTCACCCTCGTCGACCTCCGTAAGTCGCCGATTCGCGAGGTGACAACTGCCGGCATCCGCACCGAGCACGAGTTGCACGAACTGGACGTCATCATCTACGCCACCGGATTCGATGCGATGACCGGTGCGCTCAGCCGTATCGATGTCCGGGGTCGCGACGCGATGTCGCTGGGCGAGTTCTGGGCCAGCGAGGGTCCGCTGTCTTATCTGGGCTTGGCGATCGCCGGTTTCCCGAACCTGTTCACGGTTCAGGGACCGGGCGGTCCGAGTCCGGCCACGAACTTTGTCCCCGCGCTGGAACAACATGTCGAGTGGATCAGCGACTGCATTGAATACCTGCTTGCCAACGACATCCGCACCATTGAGGCCGAGGCCACCGCGCAGCAGGAGTGGATCGACCACGCCACCTCGCTTGTCGCGGCTACCGTGCTGGTTCACCCGTCATGCAACTCCTGGTACAACGGTGGCAACGTGCCTGGCAAGAAACGGATGTACATGGGCTATACCGGCGGAATTCCCGAATACCGGCGCCGTTGCGATGAAATCGCGGCCGCCGGATACACCGGCTTCAAGTTGGCCTAGGTGGGCGGCATGTCGTTGGCAACACGCGGGTTGGGCCTTACGGCAGACCTGGCCCGGGAGCTGAGCCTGGTGGTACCGCGTACGGTCGCCGGCCTCAACGAGTCGACTGGCTGGGCTCCGCTCTCGCCGCGCGGGGTGCGTCAGTTCGGCGAGGTCATGCTGGATGAACTTGTGCTGTCGGGCTTTTCACTCCTGGGCGGCACTCCTGAAACGGTACGGACGCCGGATGCGTGCGCCGCGGCAGCCGAGGAGCTGTCAGCGCTGGGCATCGGTGGAGCGCACGCCGACCCAGAACCGTTGCAGGCGGTGACGATAGAACGCAAGCGCATAGCCGGGCTGGCTTACGAGCGACTGACGTTCGAGCATGATCCGGCGCTGCCGAAGACCTTGGCCGACGAGGGCCTGGGTGGCCCGGCGCGGGCGGTGGTGCACCTGTGCCGGCACCCAGGCGGTCCGAGGCCGTGGCTGGTCTGGGTGCACGGCGCCGGTCAGGGCGGCACCGAAGACCTGCTGCTGTCTCGAATCGGACGAATCCATCACCAATTGGGTTTCAACGTCGCGATGCCGGTGCAACCCGGCCACGGCTGTCGGCGACGCGAATGGCCGGCGTACCCGGACATGGATCCGCTCGGCAACGTCGCCGGCATGATGCGCGCGGTGTCGGAGGTGCGAGCCGTCGTCAAATGGGTGCGGCCACAAGCCAGCGCCGTTGTGGTGTCGGGGATTTCGATGGGAACCCCGGTGGCTGCACTGGTGTCGCACTTTGAGCGGGGGATAGACGCGGTCGGCCTGTACACCCCCATACTTGGATTGAACGGCATGATCGCGCGTCATCTGGGGCGTTGGGGCTCGTCGCGGGACGGATACCGGGAGTTGCTGGGATCTCCGGTGGTTTCGAAGCTGACCTCGGTGATCGATCCGCTGGCCGTCGACCCCGCACCGCCGCCCCAGCGCCGGCTCATCGTCGGTGCGTGGCATGACCGGATGGCGATGCGCGAGCCCACGATTGCTTTACAGGACCGCTGGGGCGGTCAACTGTACTGGTACGACGGCGGCCATGTCGGCCATATCTTCTCCAGGCGCGTGCAGCGGGTCACCGAGCGATTCCTGCGCAGTGTCACTGAGGAGTCGGAAAGCCGTACTGCCGAATGATCCGCGAACGAACGGTATTCCGATGAACCCCCCGACGCGCACCGCCCGTGAGGTGGTCGAACTCTACAACCTGGTCGTGTGGAACGAGCACAACCTGACGCTGGCCCAGGAGTTGTTCGCCGACATCGTCGTCCGGCATGAGGTAGGGGAGGCGCACACCCTGACCCGTGAACAGGCGGTCAATCGGGTGAAGGACGTCTGGCAGTTGTTCGACAAGTTGCACTTCGATTTGAAGATCGTGGTCGCCGGGGACGACGGCGAGCACGTCGCGATCGTCTACGACTCGACGATGGCCACCAACGACGGGACCAAAACCAACGTTGCCAGCATCGAGGTGTTTCACGTCGTGAACGGTGAGATCACCGAGGTCTGGAATTGTGGCTACAAGCAAGGAGTTTGGAGTTGACCAAGACACTCGACGAGTTGGGTTACTACCTACTGGCCGGGGCCGGTGGTGAGGGCCCGGCGACCTTGATGGACGAGGCCCGTCGCGGCGAGGAGTTGGGCTTCGGCACCGCATTCATCTCCGAGCGGTGGAACGTCAAAGAAGCGTCGTCTCTGGTCGGTGCCGCGTGCGCGGTGACCAGCCGGATGCAGATCGCCACTGCGGCAACCAATCACAACACCCGCCATCCGCTGATTACCGGGTCCTGGGCGACTACCATGCATCGGCTGTCCGGTGGCCGGTTCACTCTGGGGGTGGGCCGTGGTATCGCGGCGATTTACGGGGTGTTCGGTATCCCGGCGGTGACGACGGCGCAAATGGAGGATTGGGCGCAGGTGATGCGCCGACTGTGGCACGGCGAGGTGATCTTCAACCACGACGGCCCAATGGGCAAGTACCCCATCCTCTTTCTCGACCCAGACTTCAACGAGGACATCCGGCTGGCGCTGGTGGCGTTCGGTCCCAATACGCTCGCCCTCGGGGGCCGGGTTTTTGACGATGTCATTCTGCACACCTACTTCACCCCGGAGACGCTGCAACGTTGCATCCACACCGTGAAGTCTGCGGCGGAGAAGGCCGGCCGCGACCCCGACAGTGTGCGGGTGTGGTCTTGCTTTGCCACGGTCGGTGATCACCTTCCCGAACAACTGCGGTTGAAGAAGACCGTCGCGCGGCTGGCCACCTATCTCCAGGGCTACGGTGACCTGTTGGTGCACACCAACAGTTGGGATCCAGCCGTGCTGCAACGCTTTCGGGAGGACTCGGTGGTCACGTCGATCGCCGGCGGGATCGACCACAAGGCCACACCCGAGCAGATCGAGCACATCGCGACGCTGATTCCCAACGACTGGCTGGAGCCGTCGGCCACCGGCTCAGCTCAAGACTGTGTGGACCGGATCCGCAAGGAATTCGATTACGGAGCCGACGCGGTGATCATGCACGGCGCAACGCCCGACGAACTCGAGCCGATCGTCGCCGCGTATCGGGCCAGCGGAATTTAGGGATTGGGGAGTTTGCCCGCCTCATAGCGACAATAGTCGCTGGGCGGAGCCGTGGCACGCCCGAGGATGCCGCATCACACGCGATTGTCGCTGTGAGGCGGGCAAACTGGGTCATGCCTCCGGGCGGGCGCTCTCACGGCATGATGACGGTCCGGGCCACTGGCTCGGCGGCGGCCTGCCGGCTCGACAGACCTCGCCGCAACGAAGCCAGTAGCGCGTCACGTGTTTCGCGGGGATCGATCAGCTCGTCGAATCCCATGTGCTCCGCCGACCGGTAGGACGCCTGTAGCTCCGCGTCGCGCAATATCTCCGTGAGGTCGTCGCCGGCGTGCGACGCCTTGCTCAGCGCCGCGGCGCTCATTGCGCCCATCGTCGCGCCCGGGTAAGCGAAGGTCGCGCCCTGGCCGTCAAAACTCAGCAGCGACATGACCATCGAGCCGAATCCGTACGCCTTGCGCAGCGTCAAGTGCAGTTTCACGGTGGTGGCCGCGGTCTGGGCGGCGAACATTCGAGCGCCGGCACGCAGCACGCCGCTGCGCTCAGACCGGCTGCCGGGCAACATACCGGGATTGTCGGCGAGGAAGACGATCGGTAGGTGAAACGAGTCGGCCACCGTGATGAAGTGCGCCGCCTTGTCCGCGGCGTCGGCGTCGATGGAGCCGGCCAGTACTTGGGGCTGGTTGGCCACCACCGCCACCGGATGGCCGCCGAGATGGGCCAGCCCGCAGATGATCGCTCGGCCGAACCGCGGTTGGACCTCGAACCAGTCCGGCCTGTCGAAGATCACGTCGAGCACGGCGCGCATGTCATAGACCCGGCGGTTGTCGCGCGAGACGATGTCGGTCAACTCCGGCGTCTGCCGCGGCTCGCCGGTCTCGTCGTCGTCGGGCAGCGGTGGCGGGTAGGACCATGCGCTCGACGGGAAGTACGACAGGTAGCGTCGGATGTCCTCGAGCACGGCTTGGTCGTCCTCGGCGACGTTGTGGATCACCCCGCTGGGTAATGCGACATCGGGTCCGCCTAGGTCCTCTTTGGAAATATCTTCTCCGGTCGACTCTTTGACAACGGGAGGCCCGGCGGTGAAGATGGCGCCCTGCTCGCTCATGATCCGGAAGTCGCACACTGGGGCCACCAACGCGCCATGTCCGGCCGACGGGCCCAACACCGCTGCAACGGTCGGGACCCGACCGGAGCACTGAGCCTGCGCAAGGAGATCGGTCGGGGAGCGCCCATAGTGCCCACCGGTAGGCCGAAAGCCCGCGCCTTCGAGCAGCATCACCAGCGGAATTTTGTCTCGCACCGCCAGTTCGGCGATGCGGTAGCGCTTCGAGTTTCCGCCTGGTCCGATGCTGCCGGCCAGCGTGGTGAAGTCCTCGGCGCCGAGCATCACCGGCGATCCGTTGATCAAGCCAGACCCGACGATGATGCCGTCAGCGGCGGTCTCGCCACCGACCATGGTGCCGAGTTCGCGAAACGTCCCCGGATCGAGGAGGTGGTCGATGCGCGCCCGCGCGTCGAGTTTGCCCTTGCCGCGGTGTTTGGCGAGGCGCTCCGCACCGCCCATCGCCCACGTGCGCTGGCGGCGACGGTCGAGATCGTCGAGCGTCTCCTGCCAGTCGGGGGGCTTCGTCATTGGCACGTCCTTACTCGTCGGCCGTCACCTACTGAAGTGCTTACTGTAGCGTCTGCAACCGACGTTGACCCTACCGAATCGCTTACTGTAGCTTCAGCGAGTATGACGCCCGAGCACCGCGGCCTCAAGGTCGACGGAGGCGTGTTCACCGACCTCGCCCGCGTGCCGGAACTGGCAGGTGAACTCGAGCAAACTGGGTACGACGCATGCTGGACCGGCGAAATCAACCATGACCCGTTTCTGCCGCTGCTGCTCGCCGCTGAACACACATCGCGACTTGAATTGGGGACCAGCATTGCGGTGGCATTCGCACGCAATCCGATGACCGTTGCCAATGTCGGATGGGATCTGCAGACCTATTCGCAGGGCCGGTTCATTCTGGGGTTGGGCACCCAGATCAAGCCCCACATCGAGAAGCGATTCAGCATGCCATGGAGCCATCCGGTGGCCCGGATGCGCGAGTTCGTGCTTGCGCTACATGCGATCTGGTCGGCGTGGAAGGACGGAACCCGGCTGCGGTTTGAGGGTGAGTTCTACACACATAAGTTGATGACGCCGATGTTCACGCCCGAGCCGCAGCCGTACGCGCCGCCCAAGGTGTTCATCGCCGCTGTCGGCGAAGCGATGACCGAGATGTGCGGCGAGGTCGCCGACGGCGTACTGGCGCATGCCTTTACGACACGGCAGTATCTGCACGAGGTCACCATGCCGGCAGTGCAACGTGGCCTGCAGCGCTCGGGTCGCGATCGGTGCGCTTTTCAGGTGGCGTGCCCGGTGTTCGTGGTGACCGGCAACGACGATGCCGAAATGAGGCTCGGCGAAGCCGGTGTCCGCAAGCAGATTGCGTTCTACGGATCAACGCCGGCGTACCGCAAAGTCCTCGAACTCCACGGTTGGGGCGATGTGGCGACCGAGCTGCATCAGCTTTCGCTGCAGGGCGAATGGGATGGCATGGCAACGCTGATCGACGACGAGATTCTGCATGCCTTCGCCGTGGTCGCGCCGACGGACAAACTCGCAGCCGCGCTTCGAGACCGCTGTGACGGCGTCATAGACCGTGTGATGCCGTCGTTTCCCCGCACCGTTTCCAGAGCTACCGTCACCGCGGTACTACAGGAGTTGCGTCGATGAGGAGCTGTCCATGAGCACACCGACGATGGATGACGCCGCCAAGGTCCTTGCCGACCCGCTGGCATACACCGACGAGCCGAAGTTGCATGCCGCACTGGGCCATTTGCGTGCCAACGCTCCGGTGTCCTGGGTCGAGGTGCCGAACTACCGGCCATTCTGGGCGATCACCAAGCACGCGGACGTCATGAGCATCGAGCGCGACAACGCGAGGTTCACCAACTGGCCGCGCCCGGTGCTAACGACGGCGGAGGGTGACGAGCTGCAGGCTGCCGCAGGCGTGCGGACACTCATCCACCTTGACGATCCGCAACACCGGGTGGTCCGAGCGATCGGCGGGGACTGGTTTCGCCCGAAGGCGATGCGGGCGATGAAGGTTCGCGTCGACGAGCTGGCCAAGAACTACGTCGACAAAATGATGACCGTCGGACCGGAATGCGATTTCGTCCAAGAGGTCGCGGTCAATTACCCGCTCTACGTGATCATGTCGTTGTTGGGCATCCCCGAATCGGACTTCCCGAGGATGCTCAAGCTCACCCAGGAGCTGTTCGGAAGCGACGACAGCGAGTTCAAGCGCGGCAGCAACAACGAGGATCAGCTACCGGCCCTGCTCGACATGTTCGGTTACTTCAATACCGTCACCGCGGCACGTCGTGAACACCCGACTGAAGATCTGGCGTCCGCTATCGCCAACGCCCGTATCGACGGGGAGCCGTTGTCGGATATCGATACGGTGTCCTACTACCTCATCGTCGCCACTGCCGGCCACGACACCACGAGTGCAACCATTTCCGGCGGCCTGCATGGCCTGATCGAGAATCAGGACCAACTCCATCGGCTGCGCGAGAATCTCGACCTGATGCCCTTGGCCACGGAGGAGATGATCCGATGGGCCACCCCGGTCAAGGAATTCATGCGCACGGCCGCCGACGACACCACGGTGCGAGGAGTGCCGATCGCGGCAGGGGATTCGGTGCTGCTGTCGTACGTGTCAGCCAATCGGGACGAAGACGTTTTCTCCGATCCGTTCCGCTTCGATGTCGGCCGCGATCCCAACAAGCATCTGGCGTTCGGTTACGGGGTGCACTTCTGCCTGGGGGCCGCGCTGGCGCGCATGGAGGTCAACAGCTTCTTCGCCGAACTGCTGCCGAGGCTGAAATCGATTGAATTGACGGGTGATCCAGAATATGTCGCCACCACGTTCGTCGGCGGGCTCAAACACCTGCCGGTTCGATACTCGCTACGCTGAGCGCACCCGGTTAGGGGTCGTCTTCGTCCTCGTCGCGTAACAGCTTCTCGGGGTGATGAAACGTGTTAGTACGGGGTTGCCCGTAATCCAAGTGCGGTGGTGGGATCCATTCGGTGTCGCCTTGGGCGTTTTTGCGGGTGGTCCAACCCTGTTCGGCAAGTTTGTGGTTGGGGCCGCAGGCCAAGGTGAGGTCATTGATGTCGGTGGTGTGAGTTTGGCCCAAGGGCGGACATGATGGACCTCGGTGAGATAGCCCGGGACGTCGCAGTTGGGAAACGAACACCCACGGTCTTTGGCGTAGAGCACAATTCGCTGCGCTGGTGAGGCTAGCCGTTTGGTGTGATACAGCGCCAGTGCTTTGCCTTTGTCGAAGATGGCCAGGTAGTGGTAGGCGTGGGAGGCCAGCCGGATCACGTCGGACATCGGCAGCAGGCTCCCTCCGCCGGTGAGGGCTTTGCCGGAGCCGGCCTCGAGCTCCTTGAGCGTCGTGGTCACCACGATGCTGGCGGGCAGGCCGTTGTGTTGACCGAGCTCTCCGGAGGCGAGGGCTGCGCGTGCCACTGTGAGGAGTGCGTCGTGGTTGCGCTGTCCGGAGTTGCGGGTGTCGTTGTCGATGGCGGCCTGCGATGGGGTGCCGCCGGTGCACGGAGTGAGGTCGGCGGAGTTGCACATCCCTGGTGCGGCGAGCTTGGCGAACACCGCCTCGATGGTCGCGCGCGCTTCGGGGTTGAGATACCCGCTGATCGGCGACATTCCGTCGAGATCCTGTTTGCCGATGGTGATGCCGCGCCGCTTGGCGCGGTCGGCGTCGGTGAAGTCGCCGTCGGGGTTGAGGCAGTCGGTGAGTTTGTCGGCCAGCTTGGCCAACTCGTCGGGGCGGTGCTCGCCGGCCAGTCGGGCCAGTTGGGCTTCGGCTTTCTGTCGGGTCTCAATGTCGACGAAGTCCGGTAGTCGGTGCCAGAAGCTGCGGATGACGGCGACGTGGCCGGTACCTATGATCCCGTTTCGCTGCGCCTCGGCGGTAGCGGGCATTACCGGCTCCAGCGGTTCGCCGTTCAAAGCCTGACGCTCGCTGAGGTCGGCGGCTTCGTGAATCCGGCGGGACGCTTCTGCGCGGGTGATCCGCAGACGGTTGGCCAACGCTGGGGCCAGCTTGCCGCCCAATTCGGTGGCATCAGCCTGTTCGCTGAGCTGGTTGATCAGCGGGTGCTCGACGGCGGGCAATAGGCGGCGTATCTCTTCGCAGCTCTGCAACAGGGCCAGCCGTTCGGGTGTGGTCAGTGCATCGCAACGCAGGTCCAGAGCGCGCTTGAAGTCAGCCCGAAGCGCGTCGAACACTCCGACGACCTCTTCACGACTACTAGAACGCATGTTCGAATCATAGGTGCGGCCACCGACAAGAATGCCGCCCAGAGACCACTGAAACTAGAGTGACACAGGTGGTTTCGGCTTCAACACTAGCTGTCTCGGGAACGCAGCCGGCAGCGCTCGATGAGGACCTCGGCAAGCAGTCGGGGCTCGCTGATCATCAGATCGTGACAGGTGTCGACGGGAATCAGTGTCTGCACCCCGCCGAGTGCGGCAATGCTGCGCAACTGCGTGCGCCGGAAAAGTGCGTGATCACGCAGCGTCAGGATCCAGGTCCGCGGAACGTCGTCGGGCAGGTCGCTGCGATCGACCGGCTCGATGATCATCGTCGTGGACTCCGCGTGTATCCGCGACATCGCGAAGCGGCGTTGCGCGCGGGTCATACCATTGCAAAATATCAAGGCACTGAGCATATTCGGCGTTGTCGCCGGCGGCTTCCTCAGCCGGACCGCCCGACGCACATACCAGGCCAGTGGACCGACGAGCGTGTCGACGATGGCTTTGCCCTGCTCGGGCAGGCAGGATGCCGCCAAGATCATCTCGCGCACCCGCGAGGAGCCCAGCTTGGTGACGATTCCGGGCACCGTCAGCCCGGCAAGCGAGTGCCCGACGACGATCACGTCGTGCAGTCCGGCGTCCTCGATTTGTTCGACCGCCGACCGCACACATTCGGCGATGGTGACCGTGGTGAGATCCCCGGGTGTCGCACCGTGGCCGGGCATGTCCACAGCCAGCACCGGCAATTCCGGTGCCATTCGGCGCAGTTCGTCGATGGTGAGATCCCAGCAATCCGCTGAGTGCTCACCGCCGTGAACGAGAACCAGAGCCGGTGAGTGCAGGTTATACCACCCCGAAATCGATGACACCGCGGACGATTTCACCGTTGAGCAGGTCGGCATACGCTTCATTGATGTCATCGAGACGGTAACGCCTGGTGATCATTTCGTCGAGCTGCAACTGGCCGGTCTGGTAAAGCCTGGCCAGCCGGTCGATGTCCGCCTTCGGGTTGCACGAGCCGAATATGGTGCCCGCCAACGTCTTGTTCATCAGGATGAACTCCTGCAGATCGATCTTGACCGATCGGGTCAGCTGCGACGTCATTCCGGTGAGCACACAGGTTCCGCCTTTGCGGGTGAGCTGCAGCGCATCGCGGACGTCCACGGGAGTGATCAGCGACGGCGACACCACGACGGCGTCGGCCATCACCCCATACGTCAGACCCCGCACCAGATCCATCGCTTCGGCCGCTGTCGCGGTGCTGTGGGTCGCGCCGAATTGCAGTGCCGATTTCTGTTTGAACTCCACCGGATCGACCGCGATGATCTGTGCCGCGCCGTTGATGCGGGCGCCTTGGATGGCCCCGGTGCCGATGCCGCCGACGCCGATCACCACCACGGTGTCGCCGGCACGCATATTGGAGCGGTTGGCGACCGAACCATAGCCGGTCGGGATGGCGCACGACAGCAACGCGCTGGGTACCAGCGGCAGATGCTTCTCGAGCTTCACAAGCGAATTCGTGGATACCACAGTGTGTTCGGCGAAGGTTCCGACTTTGGCCAGGTGGCCCAGCTTCTGGCCGTCGGCGGTGTGGTGGCGGAATGTGCCGTCAGTTGGCATACCCGGAATCATGGTGCCGATACCGACGTCGCAGAGATACTCGATCCCGCTTGCACACCAACGACATTGGCCGCAGACCGCGACAAACGACATCGCCACGTGGTCGCCGGGGGCAAAGTCGGTGACGCCCTCGCCGACGTCGAGCACGATTCCGGAACCCTCGTGGCCGCCGATGGTGGGGAACATGGTGGGCAGCCCCATCGCGCGCATGACCTCGTTGGGCGCCGACATGTCGCCTTTGAGGATGTGGTCGTCGGAGTGGCATAGCCCGGCGGCGGCCAGCTGAACGAGAACTTCGCCGGCCTTCGGGGGGTCTAACTCGAAATCCTCGACAGACCACGGGCCCCCGACATCGTGCAGGATCGCCGCGCGACTTTTCATGACGCAGGGCTGAAGGTGACGGGGAGCTTGTCGGGTGAGCGGAACGTGACTCCGACGATCCGGGCGTCCTCGTCGGGGTCCAGCGCGAGATTCTCGACGCGGTCGAGCAAGCTGTTCAGCATCACCCGGGTTTCCAGTCGCGCCAAGTGCATTCCCAGACACATGTGGATGCCACCCGCGAACGCGATGTGTGCCTGGCGCGGACGATGGATGTCGAACGTGTTGGCATCGGTCCAGCGGCTCTCGTCGCGGTTGGCTGATCCCATGCACATGTCGATTTGGGCATCGGCAGGGATTGTCTTGCCGCCGATTTCGACTTCTTGGGTCGTGGTCCGCATGACCATGGTCAGCGGGGTCTCCACCCGCAGGCCCTCTTCCATCGCGGCCGGTATCAAAGACCGGTCTTGCTGGACCATCACCAACTGCTCGGGATGGGTCAGCAACAGGTAGAGCAGGTTGCCGGATGACCGGTAGGTGGTCTCCAATCCGGCGGGCAATAGCAGTCGCAAGAAGGCGATGATGGCCTCGTCGGTGAGCTTCTCGCCGTCGATCTCCGCGGCGACGAGGTCGCCGATGATGTCGTTGGTCAGTTTGCGGCGGCGCTGCTCGACCTGGTCGAGGAAGTAGCCGTGCAATTCGTTCGCCGCGGTCAACCCCGCCATGATGTCGGTCGGGATCGAGATGAGGTCGAGGGAGAGCCGCCGGAACATGTCGAGATCCTCGTGGGGGAGTCCGAGCAGTTCGGAGATG
The DNA here is from genome assembly GCA_963760095.1 of uncultured Actinomycetota bacterium. Lineage (GTDB taxonomy): Bacteria > Actinomycetota > Actinomycetes > Mycobacteriales > Mycobacteriaceae > Mycobacterium. Next base: position 79,539 of record CAVXBT010000006.1, read on the forward strand.
ATCCGGGTCGGGAACTCGAACGTCAGCGCCTTCACCAGATCGGCGTGACCATCGTTCTTGAACTCGTCGATCAGCTGATCGCAGACCGGCCCGATGACGGACGGCTCCCAGCGTTCCAGCGCGGTGGCCCGGAAGGCCTTGGCCACCAGGCTGCGATGGTCGTGGTGCGCCTTGCCGCCCATCGCCAGGATGGTGTGGCCCATCACCAACCCGATCGTCTTGTCGTAGGCGGCGGAGGTGAAGATCTTGTCGTCGCGGAACGCGCGGAAGACACCGTCGTAATCGAACAGCACCCATTCGTCTTCCGGTTTCAATTCCGGCGGCAGCAGGTCGGTGTCCATCAGAGACCCGTGAAACACCGGATCGGTGCGCCGCATGTGTTCGAAGAACGGGTAGGGGCTGGTTTCGCCGGTGGTGTCGAGGACGACGGGCTGGTCCGCAACATCTGGGCGTTCGGTGCGCAGCGTCATTGCCGCTCCTTCGGGGGCCTGGGAATGTCGCTATCATAATATAAATAGCAACGAAGCCCAACGGCTTGTGCTGGTTACCGTAACCGGGACAGTATTGACCTGCGCGATCGTCAGGGAGGCGGTGATCCGGCTGTGCTCAAGCGTAGATTCGTGTGCTCCCTAGCCGAGTTACCGCCGGGTGCGATGAAGCTGGTCGACGTCGGGAAGTTCGGAGTCGGGGTCTACAACGTTGACGGCTCGTTGCATGCGATCGTCAACTACTGCTCGCACGAGGGCGCTCCGTTGTGCCTTGGATTGATTGGCGGCACCACTGAATTTGCGCCCGACGAACCCGGCGGAATACGTCGGGTGCGGGATGGCCAGATTGTCCGGTGCCCTTGGCACAATTGGGAATTCGACGTCACCACGGGCCAGAACCTCGCCGATCCCAAACGGCGGGTCCGGACCTACCGCGTCGATGTCGACGACGGGCAGGTGTACCTGAACGCATGATCATCGACGCCAACGTGCAACCGCATTTCCGCTACAACGCTGAAATCCGCAAGTACCTACCCGCCGCGCACCGACTGCGGTCGATCCCCGACGTCGAACAACAGTGGTATCAGGCTCCTGGCGGCAACTACCGCCAAGATCTGTACGGCGAGCACTACCCGGCGTCTGACCGGGAGACCGTCGCCCGCCATCTTTTCGACGATGCCGGGGTCGACTACGCCGTGTTGAACCCGTTGACCCGCGGCAACATTGCCGACTATCTGCTCAACAGCCGGATCTGTGCGGCAGTCAACGACTGGCTACTGGACCGTTGGCTGGAGCCAGACACCACGAATCGGTTCCGCGGCACCATCCGGGTCAACCCGGAGGACCCCAGGGGTGCCGTCGCCGAGATCGAGCGTCTTGCCGCACATCCCAAACTGGTGCAAGTCGGTGTTCCGATGCAGTCCCGCGAGCCATACGGCAAACCGATGTTCGAGCCGATATGGGAAGCCGCCGCCGCGCATCGGCTGCCGGTGGCCGTCCACATCAACGGCGGCAACGGCGTCGACTATCCGCCGACATTCGCCGGTCACGCGCACACTTACCCTGGCTACGCGGCCTTCATGCCACTGAATTACTTCGTCCACTTGGCAACGCTCATCATCGAGGGCGTCTTCGGCCGTCATCCGGATCTGAGGTTCGTCTTCGGCGACGGCGGTTACGACATCCTGACGCCGCTGATGTGGCGGCTGGACACCTTTTGGCTGTCGATGCGCGATCAGACACCCTGGGTTGACCGCTATCCCAGTGATTACCTGCCCGCTCATGTCCGGTTCTGTTCGTCGGCGTTCGACGGGCCCACCGATCCCGGTCAGATGCAGCGATGGATGGACTTCTCCGGCAAGGCTGATCTGCTGATGTACGGATCGGGCTACCCGCATTGGTCAACATCCTCGCCCGCGGACGCCGCCGCCGGGCTGGACAGTTCACAACGCGACAATGTGTTGTGGCGCAACGCCAGTGAGTTGTACGGACTCGCTGCACAGGTAGAAGGAACGACGGTATGACGACGATCGAACGAGTCGAGCCGCAGACCGAGATCGCGGTGGCCATTGTCGACACCGATGTGCACCCGATGCCCGTCTCGACCGACGTGCTCAAGTCCTACGCGCCCGCGGACTGGGTGGACAAGATCTGGCCGACCGGCAACGCCGTCACCCCGCTGCCGCACTTCTACGACACGCCGGACTCGTACAAGACCATGTCGATGCGTGTCGACGCCGCTCCGCCCGGGGGCGGCTTCGCCGGCACCGACCCTGATTACGCGGCCAAGCAATTGCTCGTCGACGCAGGAGTCAGCATCGCCACGCTGGAGCCGATGTGCGATGCGCAGCTGCCGCAGGCCGAACACGTGCTGAAGTCCACCTACAACGACTGGCTCGCCGACGTCTGGCTGGGCAAAAACAACGCGCACGGTCGCTGGCGGGGGTCGATCAGCGTCAGCGCGCAGACACCCGAGCAGGCAGCGCGTGAAGTCGAACGCTGGGCCGGGCATCCATATATGGCCCAGGTGCTGATGACGCCGCAGACCCGCGGAATCCCCTTCGGCAACCCGCATTTCGATCCGCTGTACGAGGCGGCGTCTCGCAATGGTTTGCCGGTGGCCACCCACCTGATGGGGCAGACGCCGTTCGAGCTGATTCCGCTGTACCCGGTCGGCAATCCGGCGCACTGGCACGATTTCTTCGCCTCCTGGCCGCTGCTCTACGTCTCGCATTTGATGAGCCTGGTGTTCGACGGCGCCTTCGATCGGCATCCCGATCTGCGGGTGGTGTTCGTCGAGGGCGGCTTCACCTGGGCGATGCCGGTGATGTGGCGGATGGACCGGATCTGGGAAGCCCGCCGCGCCGACCTGCCCCTTGTTCGCCGCCGACCTTCGGAGTATGTCCGCGAACACGTCCGGTTCACCACCCAGCCGCTGGAAGACGCGGACGTCAAACCGTTCCGTGAGTATCTGGAGATGATGGACCTCGGCGACAACCTGATGTTCTCAACCGACTATCCGCACTGGAGCTACGACTCGCCGGCTTACGCGATCAACCGATTCCCCGCGGCGCAACGGGAGCGGATTATGCGTGGCAATGCGACGGCGTTGTATGGGCTGCCGCCAACCGTCAAGGCCCTCCCCGGGGAACGACCTTCGGTCAGCGTCGATTTCGAGTGAGGCGACCGCTTAAATATGGTCCATCGAAACACCGCTGAAAGATAAGAGAGCATGACGACTGAGACCGATCGCGTACGCCCGAGGGGTTTGGGCCGCATCGACCCGGTATTGCGTGACTCCGCGGCCGCCCTGGACATCGTCGAATTCCGAACCGAGTCACTTCCCGGCGAGCGGGACCGTGCCGATCGGACTGCTGCCGAGCGCGCGGCGGCGGTCGACACCAGCGGCGTCGAGGTCGAAGACCGCGTCATCACCGGCCCGGGCGGCCAGCAGCTTGGCCTGCGCCTGTACCGCGGTCCGAACACGTCCGCTGCGCCGCTGGCGCTGTATGCCCACGGCGGTGGCTTCGTCACCGGCAATCTCGATACCGACCATGCGCACTGCGTGGAACTGGCCCGCGACGCTAGCTGCTTGGTCGTGTCGATCGACTACCGGCTGGCACCCGAGCACCCCTGTCCGGCGGCGCTCGATGATGTGGAGGCGGCATTTCACTACGCCGTGCAGAACAGCGCGCGTCTTGATGCCGACGGCGGCCGCGTCGTGGTGATGGGCCGGGATGCGGGCGCGGCTCTGGTCGCCGCGCTGGCGCAGCGCACGTTCGACCGGGAGGGGCCGGCGATACTCGCCCAGGTGCTGCACCAACCGATGCTCGATGCCGACGCGACGCCGTCCCGACGGGAATTCCAGCGCACGCCCGGCCTCAACGGCCCCGCCGTCAGTCGCGCATGGGCGCACTACCTCGGCCACGGCGCCGCGACGGCGCAACATGTTCCGGCCCAGCGGGCGAACTTGGAAGGACTGCCGCCGGCGTTCATCAGTTGCGCCGAGATCGACCCGTGCCGCGACGAAGCCATCGACTACGCGAACCGGCTGCTGCACGCTTATGTGCACACCGAGTTGCACGTCGTCGCGGCGACGTTTCACGGATTCGATTCGGTGGTGCCGGAGTGGGTCGTCTCCCGGGAAAGCGCCGCACTGCACGCTCGGACGCTCCGCCGGTCGTTTGCCTTTTAGCGACCGACGGGAGAGTCGGTCGACTCAGACGGGGTCGACGACAATGCGGGCCGTCACGCGGCCCGCTGAGGAGTCGGCCAAATTAGACCGGGTCGAACTTGGTGATCAGCCAGGTCTCGTGAACCTTGGTCAAAGACACCAGCACGCTGCTTGCCGCCATCGTCGGATCCGGCCGGTCTCGACTGGTGGTGACCTGGTTGACGAAGACCAACACGACCGCCGAATTCGGGTGCACGTCGGAAGCCGCCGCGCCCACCACCTGCGCGGCGGTTGTCACCGCTTTCTCCTTGGCGGCCGGGCTCACGATCTGCTTGGTGAACGTGTCGTAGTAGTTCAGGAAATCGCCGGTGAGATGGGATTTAGCGGCGGCGAAGTCCTGGTTGAGGGTGTCTGGCTTGTAGGACAGCAAAGCCACGGTGCCATCCCGGGCCGCGTCTACCGCGCTCTTGGCGACCGCGGCGTCGGTCTGCTCGTCGGGCCGGTACTGAGTGAAGTACAGCCACGCGGCCAGCCCGCCGGCTGCCAGCAGCGCCAGCACCAAAACCAACGGGATGGCCGGGATGGCAGGTAGGGCACCGACGCGGACGCGCCGCGCACGTGCACCCGAGCCCTCGTCGCGGCCCGCGTCGTCGTCAATCTCGACCCCAGCGGTGGGCTCGACGTCGGCTGCGGTCTCGACGTCGGCTGGGGTCTCGTCCGTTTGCTGCTGGGTGTCGTCGTCTCCGCTCACAGGACGAACTCCACTTTCGACACCTTGAGCTCATCACCGTCGTGCACCACTGACACCCGGAACCGGAAGGTTCGCGGTTGGTCTTTGGCGCCGGCCAAATTGGTGACCCGCTCGTTGGCCAGGACCAGCACAACGGCGGAATCGTTGTTCATCGACTCGACCGCGGTGGCTGCGACCGATCCTTCGGTCACCGCTTTGGAATCCTTCACCACCGACGCGAAATCGTCTGCGCGCCGCTGGAAGTCGTCTTTGAAGTCACCGGTGGCAATGTCGAGTACCCGTTGGACATCTTCCTTGGCCTTGTTGAAATCCAGCGACGTCAGGTTGATGACGCCTTGTCTGGCGGTAGTGATGAATGCAGCGGATCGCTGTTGTTCCTTCAGAACATTGTGGTGATGCCACGCCATCCAGCCGCTGACTCCGAGCAGGGCGCAGATGGTGATGACGGCGGCCGCGGTCAGGGCCCAGTACAACCGTGAAGCCCGGTGCCGGGTCGGCTCGGTGGGCGTCGTCGCAGGTTCCGCAGCATCGGACGGCTCGGCTGTCTCCGGCTCGTCGGTTGTCTCCGGCGCTTCGGCGGCTTCTTCAGCTGCGTCCGCGGCGGCTTCAGTGACGTCGGGTGCTTCGACGGCGGCGGTGGTCTCGTCTGCTTCTTCGTCAGCTTTTGCCTGCGCTTCACGCCGCAACTTGATGGCCAGGGCGCGTGCGCGTGCGGCCGCGGCGAGCGCCTCGGCCTCGGCGGCTTCGGCCTCGGCTAGCTCGGCCAACGCCATCGCATCCGACGTCGACTTGGCCGAATCCTGCGGCCCCTTGCCGGCGTCAGCCATGGCGGCCGCGGCTCCTCAACGTCATTATCGACTGAACTCCGGTATCTCTTACGGTATTGCTCATTGCTACCATCGAACTCACCAGTGACCCCGACTGGGACCGATCGGACGGATGACCGGGACACGCCCCAGCCTTCATCCGCAACGGTGAAGGAAGGCCAGGAAGGTCTCAGCCAACGTCATGACTGCCGTCGATTCCCCCGAAAAGATACTCTTCGCCTCCACCACCCAAGCATTTCTGCAAAAAGAGGTCCCGCTGAGCCGGGTGCGGGAACTGCATGCCCAAGGCGTCTCCTTCGAGCCGGCCTGGTGGCGGCGAGCCGCTGAGTTGGGGTGGACGGCATTGCTGGTCCCCGAAGAACTCGGCGGCGGCAGCGTCTCCGGTGACGGAGTCGCCGATCTGGCGATGGTCGCCGAACAACTCGGCAAAACGGTAGCTCCCGGCCCGCTGTATCCCGTCAGCACGGTCCTCGCCGGGTTGGTGGATTCCGCCGACCCGCAATCCCACGAGAAGACGATCGAATCACTGATCGCCGGCGAAACCGTCGCCTCCTGGGCGGTATACGAGCCGGGGCAGGGTTGGGCGCCGCATGAGCCGTCAGTCACCGCGACTCTGATCTCTTCCAAGACCGGCTCCCGCTACCGAATCGATGGTGTCAAAGACCGGGTGGAGGCGGGCGCTCACAGCAACCTGCTGCTTGTGGTGGCGCGAACCGACGACGGTGTGGGCCAGTTCCTGGTGCCGACCGACGCACCCGGGGTGCGCATCGAGCCGCAGCAGTCGATCGATCTGGTCAAGCAGTACGCCCGTGTGCACTTCGACGGGGTAGACGTCGACGGCGGCGCGGCCATCGGCGGCGCCGCCGGGCTCATCGACCGTCAGAGCCAGATCGCGCAAGTGCTGCAATGCGCCGAAGTTGTCGGCATTCTGCAGACCGTTTTCGATTTCACCGTCGCCTGGGCGCTGGACCGGCACACGTTCGGCCGGCCGCTGGCGTCCTATCAAGCGCTCAAACACCGCTTCGCCGACATGAAGATGTGGCTGGAAGCGTGCCGGGCCACGACGGCCGCGGCGGTGGCTGCCATCTCCGCCCGTTCGTCCGATGCCGCGTTGTCGGCCAGCATCGCCAAGTCGTATGTCGGGGAAATGGCCACCGACATCATTCAGGGCTGCGTGCAGATGCACGGCGGAATCGGCGTCACGTGGGAACACGACCTGCACGTCTATCTGCGGCGGGCTGCGCTGTACCGCTCCATGTTCGGCACGCCGGAGGAGCACAACCTGCGGGTGTATCAGTTGCAGGAGGCGGGTCAGCGGGCGCCGAGGTCGGCCTGATGACCGACACTTTTCGCGCCGACCCAGCGGCATCTGCCGACGTCGAATCCATCGATGAGTTCCGGGCCAGGGCCCGAGCCTGGCTGGCCGAGCACATGCCGCCCATCGATCCCGCGGCGCCGCCAGCGGCCCATCGCGACGAGGAAGGCTGCTGGCAGCGTGCTCGCGAACTGCAAAACCGGCTCTATGAAGGCGGATTCGCCGGAATCTGCTTCCCCCGCGAGTACGGCGGGCTCGGCCTGGACTACGAATACCAACAGGCCTTCGACGAGGAAAGCCTCAGTTATGAATTGCCGCTGATCCTCAACACGCCGACGTTCACCATCTGCTGCGCGACGCTGCTCGACACCGGTAGCGAGGAGCAGAAGCGTCAGCACATCGCCGCGGCCCTGCGGGGTGACGAGGTGCTGGTTCAGCTGCTGTCTGAGCCCAGCGGTGGATCGGACCTGGCCGGTGTGATCACTCGAGCCGAACGCGACGGGGACCGCTGGGTGCTCAACGGCGCAAAGACGTGGAGCACCAGCGCATTCGCCGCCGACTACGCCCTTTGCCTGGCCCGTACCAATTGGGATGTGCCCAAGCATGACGGCCTGACCATGTTCCTGGTGCCGATCAAGCATCCCGGAATCACGTTGCGGCGCATCACCCAACTCAACGGGTCCACGGAGTTCTGTGAGGAGTTCCTCGACGGTGTCGACGTCGGCGACGACGCCGTCGTCGGCGACGTGGACGGCGGATGGGCGGTGGCCTCGCGTCAGCTTTACCACGAACGCCGCGCCGTGGGGATGAGCTCGGAATTCGCCAGCGGCAGTGGCAGCGAGGGGGGCCGGGCGACGCCGGTCAACTATGCAGCGTTGGCAAAGATGGTGGGGCAGGCCGACAACGAGCGGGTGCAGCAGATGGCCGGTAGGGCATTGGTCCACCGTGCGGTCGGCGACCAGTTGGGCGGCCACGTCTACCGCAGTGTCCGCGACGGCGTCCTGCCGCCGGCCGCCGGCACCTTGATCCGGCTCTTCCACGCCGAGACCGTGACGCTGGAGATGGACACCGGGCTGGCGATCACCGGAACGGCCGGTGTTGTCGGCGCGGAGGGGGAGGGCCTGCAGGCCGGTCTGCGGTACCTGGCGCGGCAAGCGGTCTGCATGGGCGGCGGCACCACCGAGATGGCGCGCAACGTCATCGGCGAGCGGGTGCTGAACTTCCCCCGCGAGTACGCCGCTGACCGCGGTGTGCCGTTCAATCAGGTCCGGCACGGCAACTAGCCGCGCGGCGTCACCCGGCTACACTGTGCGAGCTAGCCGGTGCACGAGCAACTCGGCGAACCTTGCCGGATCATCCGGCGCGTTCCCCTCAGCGAGAAGTGCTGTGCCATAGAGCAATTCGGCGGTTTCGGTGATCTCGGCAAGCCGGGCCTCGTCGTCTCCGCGGTCTTTGTAGGCCTGCTGCAGGCCGGTGATCAGCGGGTGGTTCGGGTTGAGTTCCAAGGTCCGCTTTCCGACCGGGACAGCCTGCCCGGTGGCTCGGTAGATCCGCGCCAGCGTCGGGGTGATGCCGAAGGCGTCGGTGATCAGACACGCAGGCGAATCGATCAGGCGGGTGGACAACCGCACTTCTTTGACGTGCTCGCCCAGGGTTTCGGTCAACCAGGTCAGCAGCTCAGCGAAATCCTGCTCCTGCTCTTTGCGCTCGGCCTCCTGCGCCGACTTCTCTTCATCGGTGTCGAGGTCGACGTCGCCCATGGCCACCGACTGCAGTGGCTTTTCGTCGAACTCGGTCACCGATCCCAGCCAGATCTCGTCGACCGTGTCGGAGAGCAGCAGCACCTCGTAGCCCTTGGCCTTGAACGCTTCGAGGTGCGGCGTGGCGAGGATCTGCTGGGACGATTCGCCGGTGGCGTAGAAGATCTGCCGCTGGCCCTCTTTCATCCGTCCGACGTACTCGGCGAGGGTAGTCAGTTGATCCTCGCTGTGTGTTGAGGCGAACGAAGAGATTTCCAGCAGCGCCTCCTGGTTGTCGAAGTCGCGCATCAGGCCCTCTTTGAGGACCTTGCCGAACTCACCCCAGAAGGAGCGGTAATCGTCGGGCCGCTCCGACTGCAGATCCTTGATCGTCGACAGGACTTTCTTGGTCAACCGGCGCCGGATCGCGTTGATCTGTCGGTCCTGTTGCAGCATCTCCCGGGAGACGTTCAACGAAAGGTCTTGCGCGTCGACAACGCCCTTGATGAAGCGCAGGTATCTGGGCATGAGCTGATCGCAATCGCCCATGATGAAAACCCGTTTGACGTACAACTGCACACCGATGGATGCATCCGGCTCGTACAAGTCCAGTGGCGCCCTCGACGGGATGAAGAGCAGGGCCTGGTATTCGAAGGTGCCCTCGGCCTTCATCGAGATGACCTCGAGCGGCTCGTCCCAGGCGTGCGCGACGTGCTTGTAGAACTCCTTGTACTCCTCCTCCGACACCTCGTCTTTGGGCTTGGCCCAGAGCGCCTTCATCGAGTTCAGGGTCTCGATTTCGGTGGTGACGGTGTCTTCGCCACCGTCCTCTGTCGCGGGGGTGTGCTGCTCGACCTCCATCCGGATGGGCCAGGCGATGAAGTCGGAGTACTTCTTGACCAGCGTCCTGATCTTCCACTCCGAGGTGTAATCGTGCAGTGCGTCCTCGGTGTCCGCGGGCTTGAGGTGCAGGGTGACCGATGTACCTTGCGGCGCGCCCTCAACCGAGGCGATGGTGTAGGTACCGTCGCCGCTCGACTCCCATTTGGTGGCGTCGCTGTCGCCCGCCTTGTGCGTGAGCAGCTCGACCTTGTCGGCCACCATGAACGTGGAGTAGAAGCCGATGCCGAACTGACCGATCAGCTCCTCGGACACGGTGTCGCTCTTGGCCTCGCGCAACTGCTGACGCAGCTCGGCGGTACCGGATTTGGCCAGGGTGCCGATCAGATCGACAACCTCGGCGCGGGTCATCCCGATGCCGTTGTCGCGGATCGTGAGGGTGCGGGCGTCCTTGTCCACCTCGATCTCGATGTGCAGGTCAGAGGTGTCGACTTCGAGCTCTTTGTTCCGGAAAGCCTCGATCCGCAGCTTGTCCAGCGCATCGGAGGCGTTCGAGATCAACTCCCGCAGAAACGAATCCTTATCGGAGTAAACCGAATGGACCATCAAGTCCAGCAGTTGGCGGGCCTCGGCCTGAAATTCCAACTGCTCTACACCGGTACTCATGACATTCCGCTCGACGACATAGCCTGTGAATCTACCGGGACGCGAATCGTCGCGGCGGGCATGCCTGGCAGAGCGGTTACAGGATCGCGCCGCTGTCTTTGGCCTTGGCGATCTCGTCCCAGTCGACGCCGAGTTCGAGCAGGATTTCCTCGGTGTGCTGCCCGTGTTCGGGCGCGCGTCCCGGGCCGGGTGGCGTCTCATCGAACTGCACCGGTGCCGCGACCATCTCGTACTCGACGCCCTGATCGTCGACATTGGTGATCAGGTAGCCGTTGGGTTTGCTCTGTGGGTCGTTGAGCGCCTCGCGCGGCGTGGCCAGCGGTGCCCACACACCGGGTTCGTCGGCCAGCACGTGTCGCCAGTGCTCCAGGTCGTGCTCGGCGAACTTGGCGGCGAGCAGGGCGGTCGCCTCGGCCGCGTTGGCGACCAGATTGGACGACGGCACGAACCGCTCGTCGGTGGCCAACTCAGCCAAACCGATTCGATGACAGAAATCGGCCCAGAACTTGTCCGGCTGCAGGAACACCATCTGGATCCACCGGTCGTCCTTGGTCTTGTACCTATTGACCAGGGGGTTCATCGCCAAGCCGGGAGGTGCGCCCGGTATGCCGTCGATCCCGAAGAGGTCGGCGACCGAAATGGACGGTGCGATGCTCCACATCGCCTGGGCCAGGAGCGAGGAATCGACAATCGTCGGCTTACCGGTGCGCTCACGATGGAACAGGGCGGCACAGACGCCGCCGGCCAGGGTGATCCCAGCCTGCAAGTCGCCGAAGGCCGGCCCTTGCACCGCGGGGTTCTCGGTACCGAAGGGCGTGAGCGTGTAGGCCACGCCGCCTCGCGCCAGATAGGTGGCCGCGTCGAAGCCACCTCGATTGCGATCGGGGCCCCGAACACCTAAGCCGGTTCCGCGCGCGATGATGATGTTCGGGTTGAACCCGCGGATGTCCTCGACCGTCAGGCGGGCCCGCTCCAGCGCTGCCGGCAGCCAGTTGGTGAGCAGTACGTCGGCCTCGGCGAGCAGCCGGCCGAAGAATTCCCGGCCGGTATCACTCTTGAGATCTATTGCGATGCTTCGCTTTCCGCGATTGCTGAGCTCGAGGATGAAGTCAGTGTCGGCGCGGGCCGCTTGCCGGGTGAACCCGCCGACCACGAGCGCCCGACCGGGATCACCACCGACGACGCTTTCGACCTTGATGATGTCGGCGCCCCAGTCCGCCAGCGCGACACCAGCGGCAGGCACGTATGTCCACGACGCCAACTCGACGACCCGGACGCCACTGAGCACACCTGACATCTGCCCATCCTTTTCGGTGTCTTTTCTATTTTAGGTATTATAGATACTATCGATTTTTGCCAGTCTGTACTGCAATGACGCAGCGTCGTGGAAGAGATGCGATGGAGTTGAACGCTCGTCCGGCCCCTAGTCGTGGCCGGGTCTGCGCCCCATTCCGCCAGTCGGCGCTTGCTGTGAATAAGTCTGGGCGTCAACGCGATTCGACTTTTGACGGCGTGAGAAAGGACTGGCGATGGGCAGGGTGACGGGCAAGGTCGCGGTGATCAGCGGAGCCGCGCGCGGTCAGGGCCGCTCGCATGCGCGGATGCTGGCCGCCGAGGGTGCCGACATCATCGCGATCGACCTGTGTGAAGACATCGAAACGAACGAATACCCACTGGCCCGGCCGGAAGACCTCGACGAAACCGCGCGTCTCGTCGAGAAGGAGGGCCAGCGCGTCTTCACCGAGATCGCCGATGTGCGTGACCGTGCGGCGCTGTCCGCGGCGATCGACCGCGGCGTCGCCGAACTCGGTCATCTCGACATCGTGGTGGCCAACGCCGGCATCTGTCCGCTGACGGCGGGTCTGCCGGCGCAGGCGTTCGCCGATGCCGTCGACGTGGACCTGGGTGGCGTGCTCAACCTGGTGCACGGCAGCCTCAAGCATCTGGAGTCCGGCGCGTCGATCATCGTGATCGGATCCAACGCCGCATTCATGTCGTCGATGAATACCACCGGCATCGACGGCGGACCCGGGGGAGCGGGTTATGCGTTCGCGAAAATAGCTGCGGCCCACTATGTCAACGACTTCGCCCGCGCGCTGGCGCCATTCTCCATCCGGATGAACGCGGTGCATCCGACGAACGTCAACACCGACATGTTGCACAGCGCACCGATGTACCGGGCATTCCGGCCCGACCTGCCGAACCCGACTCGCGAAGACGCCGAGCCGGTTTTCCCATTCGTCCAGGCCATGCCCATTCCTTACGTCGAGCCCGAGGACATCAGCGAGGCGGTGCTGTTTCTGGCTTCCGATGCGGCGCGCTACATCACCGGTCAGCAGCTCCGCGTCGACGGTGGAGGTTTCTTGAAGGTGAAGCCGTGGTCGGGCTCGTGATCTCCGGCCAATCACACTGCACAGCAACCGAAATGGAGAGGTGAGGATGGCCACCGCCGACGACGATGCAGAACGCAGTGATGATGAGGAGTGGCGCATTGACTAAAGGGATCATCTACCTGGAAACCATGCCGGTGTCGCCGGACCGCGAAGAGGACTACCACAAGTGGTACAACGACACGCATCTGGCGGAGATCTGCTCGGTGGACGGGATCGTGTCGGCGCGCCGGTTCGCGCCGACGGACGGTACCGGCCCGTTCATCGCCATCTACGAGCTTGACTGCGACGACCTCGACGGGGTGGTGCAGAAGCTGGGCGAACTCGGCGCCAGCGGCAAAATGTCGTCACTGGAGCTACTCAACATGGAGACGCCGCCAATTCCCAAGGTGTACCGGCAGATTGGGTCCTACACAAAGTGACTCCGGCGGTTAGGGTATCCGCGGACGTCCAGAGACGTCTTTACGCGTTGATGGTGCTGATGAAGGCGGCCGACGACCGGTTGTCCAAGGGCATCGGCACCGGCGAATTCATGTGCGTGTACTGGCCGTCACGCGGCCAGGAGGCGATCGCCGCCGCGATGGGCGTCGCACTGCGCGCCGACGATCAGCTCGTCACCACCTACCGCGGCCTGCACGATCTGATCGGCAAAGGTGTTCCGCTCGAGGAGATCTACGGCGAGATGATGGGCCGCACCGTGGGCGCCAGCCGCGGCAAGGGCGGCACCATGCACATCGCCAAACCGGACAACGGCGTCATGCTCTCGACCGGGATCGTCGGGGCCGGACCGCCGGTCGCGGTGGGTCTGGCGATGTCGGCCAAACTCAAAGGTCTGGACCGCGTCACGGTCGTCAGCTTCGGAGATGGCGCGACCAACACCGGCTCATTCCACGAGGCGGCCAATATGGCCGCACTGTGGGATCTGCCGATAGTCTTCGTGTGCCAGAACAATCTCTACGCCGAAATGACGCCGACTCGCGACACTATGAAACTCGAGCATGTCGCCGACCGGGCGGCCGGCTACGGCATGCCGGGTGTGCGCGTCGACGGCAACGATCCGCTGGCGGTGAAATCGGTGCTCGACGAGGCGCTGCGCCGGGCGCGCACCGGCGGCGGGCCCACCTTCATCGAATGCGTGACGTTCCGCTTCCGCGGCCACTACTTCGGTGACCGGATGGCTTACATCCCAAAGGAACAGCTGGCCGCGGCCATGGAAGCCGATCCGGTGCCGAAGTTCCGCGACCACCTCGTCGAGGCGGGCATCTGCGGCGAGGCCGAGCTGGACCGCATCGACAACGACGCTCTCGCAACGGTGGAAGCGGCGCTGCAGATCGTGATGAGTGCGGATTCCCCATCGGTCGACGAACTCGACCGCGACGTGTACGCAACCCCGATCAAGTTTCCGGTGTAAACACATGGAAGACAAAGAGATGACGATGCGCGAGGCGCTCAACCTCGCGTTGGATCAGGCGCTGCAGACCGACGACCGAGTGTTCCTGCTCGGCGAGGACATCGCCGATCCCGGTGCGTCGGGACCCACGGCAGGCTTGTCGACGAAGTACGGCCATGACCGGGTGCTGGACACGCCGATCTCGGAGGCTGCGATCGTCGGCGCCGCGATCGGCGCCGCCATCGATGGGATGCTGCCGGTGGCCGAGATCATGATCATGGACTTCATCGGCATCGCCGCCGACCAGCTGATCAACAACGCGGCCAAACTGCGATTCATGACCGCCGGGCGTACCACCGCGCCGATCACCATCCGCACTCAGGTGTACGCGGGATTGGCCACCGGTGCCACTCATTCGCAGAGCCTGGAGGCGTGGTTCATGCACATCCCGGGCATGAAGGTGATCGTGCCGTCCACACCGCGCGACGGCAAAGGCCTACTGACCACTGCGATCTTCGACGAGGACCCGTGCCTGTTCGTCGAAACGGTTCGGCTGCAAAGCAAGAAAGGGCCGGTTCCCGTCGATCCGGGCTTCGCGATTCCGCTGGGCCAGGCCGACATCAAGCGGCCGGGTACCGACGTGAGCCTGATCAGCTATGGCCGCGCCGTGCACGACGCGCTGGCGGCGGCGGAAATCCTGGCCGATCAGGGCGTCAGCGCCGAGGTCATCGACCTGCGAACTCTGGTTCCACTCGATGTCGAGGCGATCGTCGAATCCACGCGCCGAACTCGCCGGGCCGTAATCATCCACGACGCAGTGCAATTCGCCGGGCCGGGAGCAGAGATCGCCGCGATCCTGCAGTCCGAACTGTTCGGCGAGCTCGTCGCGCCCGTCGAGCGGGTCGGCGCCAGGTTTGTTCCGAATCCCGCCGCGGCCGCGCTCGAAGCGCAGGTGTACCCGTCGCCGGCGCGGATCGTCGCCGCTGCTCAGCGAACGCTGGCGAAGGCGGGTGCCCATGGGTGACTTCGTTATTCGCATCCCGCGGGTATCGGTGGCCGTCGCGGAGGCCGAACTGACCGCGTTGCTCGTCGAGGCAGGGGAGCACGTCGACGAGGGCACACCGATCTACGCGATCGCCACCGAGAAAGTGGAGCAGGAAATCGAAGCCGGGGCCTCGGGCACCGTGCAGTGGACGGGCCAGATCGGCATCACCTACGACATCGGCGCTGAAATCGGCGTCATCACTTCATAGAGGAAGGGTAAGACCGTATGGATCTCAACGAGACCCGCGAAAGAATCATCTACCAAAAAGACGGGCCGATCGCGAAGATCATCCTCAACTGGCCCGAGAAGGCCAACGCCCAGGATCAGAAGCTGGCCGAAGAAGTCGACGCCGCATTGCTGGATGCCGACCGCGACTACGACATCAAGGTTTTGGTGCTGAAGGCCAACGGCAAGGGATTCTGCTCCGGGCACGCGATCGGCAACAACGCCGTCGACTATCCGGCGTTCGTGGAGAACGCCATGGTGACAGGCCACCCGTGGAAGGCGCAGTCGGATCTCTTCGTCAAGCCAACCCTGAATCTGTGGGAGTTCTCCAAGCCCACTATCGCGCAGGTCCACGGCTACTGTGTGGGCGGCGGTACGCACATGGGCCTGACCACCGACATCGTCATCGCCTCCGAGGACGCCTACTTCTCTTACCCGCCCCTGCAGGGGTTCGGCATGCCATCCGGTGAATGTTCCATCGAGCCTTGGGTGTTCATGAATTGGCGCCGCGCCGCCTACTATCTGTTCACCGCCGAGGTGATCGACGCCAAGAAGGCGCTGGAGGTCGGCCTCGTCAATGAGGTGGTCAAGCGGGAGGATCTGGACGACCGCGTGGACGCGATCGCCCGCCACATTGCCCAGGCACCGTTGACGACGCTGATGCTCACCAAGGCCAACCTGAAGCGAGCTTGGGAGCTGATGGGAATGCGGGTGCACTGGCAGAGCTCCAACGACCTCGTCGCGCTCGCCTCGATCAGCAAGGATGTGCAGCAGCTGATTCAGACCGTGTTCAAGGACAAGGTGTTGCCGTCCGAGCACGCCCGACGCCAGGCGGCCGCGGCCGCATCGAGCGACGGCGCCACGGCCGGCTGACCTTGGCCGAGCTCGTCGAGGTCTGCCCGTGAACATCGCCGATCACGCGATCACCGCCGCGGAGTCGCCGGCGTTGATCATGTCCGACGGCGCAGTGTTCTCGTTCGGCGAGCTGCACGCGAAAAGCCGGCGAGTGGCCGCGATGTTGCATAGTGCCGGGCTGCGCCGCGGCGACGGCGTGGCCCTGATTCTGCCCAACCGGCCGGAGTTCTTCGAGATCACCTGGGGTTGCCAGCTTTCCGGGCTGTACTACACGGCGGTGAACACCCATTTCACGCCGGAGGAAGTCGCCTACGTCGTCGACGACTCCGACGCGAAGGCGGTGTTCGTCGACGCGTCGATGGTCGATCTCGCGGAGCATCTACGCGGCATCCCGGGCGTCGATGTGCACATCGCGGTCGGCGGCGGCTTGGCGGGCTGGCAGTCTTACGACGACGCCGTGGCGCAAGCGGGCGGTGCGCCGCCGGCATCAGACGGGTCGGAGATGCTGTACTCGTCGGGAACCACCGGACGGCCCAAGGCCGTTCGCCGGCCGCTTCCGACGGACGGCAACGGCTCGTGGGCGCAGTCGGTCCTGGAGCTGGCGTTGATCCATAAATACGGCATGAGCCCGGCCAGCGTGTACCTCTCGCCGGCACCGATGTATCACGCCGCCGGGGTGAACTACACGATGGCGGTCAATCGTGTTGGCGCTGCGGCGATCATCATGCGCAAGTTCGACGCTGAAGACGTGCTGCGCTTGATCGAGAAGCACCGGGTCACCCACGCTCAGTTCGTGCCGACGATGTTCGTGCGGATGCTGAAGTTGCCCGAGGCCGTTCGCCGACAATACGATGTGTCCAGCCTGCAGTGCGTGATGCATGCGGCCGCACCGTGCCCGGTGGATGTCAAGCATCAGATGATGACATGGTTCGGGCCGATCATCCACGAATATTACGGCGGGACTGAGGGATTCGCGGGCACGACGATCGGACCAGAGGAGTGGCTGGCCCACCCGGGTGCGGTGGGCATACCGATGGCTCCGGTGCACGTGGTCGGTGACGACGGAGAAGAGCTGTCCGTCGGGCAGACCGGTGAGCTCTACTTCGAAGGTGGGCCGACGTTCGAGTACTTCAAAGATCCCGCCAAAACCGCGTCGGTGTACAACGAACACGGCTGGCGTTCGCTGGGGGACATGGGGTACGTCGACGAGGACGGCTACCTCTACCTCACCGACCGGTCGACGTTCATGGTCGTCTCCGGCGGTGTGAACATCTACCCCCAAGAGGCAGAGAACCTGCTGGTGATGCACCCCAAGCTCGTCGACGCGGCGGTGTTCGGCGTTCCCAACGAGGAGTTCGGTGAAGAGGTGAAGGCCGTCGTGCAGCCGGTAGACGGCGCCGCACCCGGGCCCGACCTCGAAGCCGAGCTCATCGCGTACTGCCGGACCCACCTCGCGGGCTATAAGTGTCCGCGCACAGTCGAATTCGATGCGGAGCTGCCGCGTGACCCGAACGGGAAGCTCTACAAGAGACGGATCCGCGAACGCTACTGGCAAGGCCGGGCGTCACGGATCGTATGAGCCGACAAGGATGGCGAGATGGGTAACCAGACAACGAATTCACCAACTGAAGTGAACTGGACGCCGCTGCCGGTGCCATGGGCGGTGCAGACCCCGGATCGGATCCCGAAGCAGCGGTACTACGACCCGGACTTCTACGCACTGGAAGCCGAGTTGTTCTGGCCGCGGGTGTGGCAGATGGCGTGCCTGCTCGAGGAGATCCCCAAGCCGGGCGACTTCGTGGAGTACGAGATCCTCGACCAATCGATCATCGTCGTGCGGGTCGACAGCAACACTGTGCGGGCCTATCACAACGCCTGCCGCCACCGCGGCGTAAAGCTGGTCGAAGGCAACGGAAATCGGCGCACCTTCGTCTGCCCGTTCCACGGCTGGTGTTGGGGCATCGACGGTCGCAACTCGTTTGTGTTGCGACCCGAGGCCTTCGCCGAGGAGAACATGTCTTCCGATGACCTCCAACTGGTTTCGGTCAAGTGCGAGTTGTGGGGCGGATGCGCGTGGATCAACCTCGACGACGACGCTCCTGCGTTACGCGACTGCATGGAGCCCTTCGCATCGATCTACGACGCCTGGAAGGTCGAGTCGCTGCGGGTGGAGTGGTGGCAATCCTGCCGGTTGCCGGTGAACTGGAAGTTGGCGACGGCCGCGTTCATGGAGGGCTACCACGTTCCGCAGACGCACCCGCAACTGTTGCCGTCCGCGCAGACCGGCAACCCCTCCGAAGCCGTACACC
Source organism: uncultured Actinomycetota bacterium (assembly GCA_963760095.1). Classification (GTDB taxonomy): domain Bacteria; phylum Actinomycetota; class Actinomycetes; order Mycobacteriales; family Mycobacteriaceae; genus Mycobacterium. Next base: position 98,052 of record CAVXBT010000006.1, read on the forward strand.
CGGTCGTGGCGAGCAGTCTCTATTTCATGCGCACCCTAGGCGACGGCATGGGCGGCATGACGCACGAGAACGACATCCGAGTCGCTGAGGGCCTGCAGACCATCACGTTGCCCTCCGATCCCGTTGAGGCGCTGGCCGGTTGGCGCAGCGCCCTCAACGATGCGGTTGTCGGCTGGCATCGGGCGCGGGGCAGCGACATGCCCGACCTCAACGACCTGGTTCGCCGCGGGATCACCGACGCGATCGGTTTCTGCTTCCCGCACCACTTCATCTTGCCCACCTACAGCAGCGCCTCGTCGTACCGGATCCGCCCGCTCGGGCCCGAGGAAACCCTGTTCGAGATCTGGTCTTTGACCCGATTGCCGGGCGACCTGTCCGCCGGAAAGCCCACACCACCGCAGCCGATGGCGCCCGACGACCCGCGCTGGCCGCCGATCCCGGCTCAGGATTTCTCCAACCTGCCGCGGCAGCAAAAAGGGCTGCATTCCAAGGGCTTTGAGTACATGCGGCTATCGGACCAGATCGAGGGGCTGATCTCGAACTTCGAACGCGTCGTCGACGGCTTTATCGCCGGCCTGCCGTACGACACGCTGCTACCCGCGATCCAGAAGACCAACACCACCATCGACGTGCCGATCGCCGATCTCGGTCTCACCTCGGAGGCGCGATGACCACCCAATGGGACCGTTCAGTTGACCTGGTGATCGCCGGTAGTGGCGGCGGCGGCATGGTGGCCGGACTGGCTGCGCTCGACAGCGGGCTCGAGCCGCTGATCGTGGAAAAGCAAGCCCTGGTCGGCGGATCGACGGGATTGTCCGGCGGCATTGTTTGGCTGCCCAACAATCCGCTGATGCGCGCCGACGGCATAGCGGATTCGCATGACGACGGCGTTGCCTACCTTGCCGACGTCGTGGGTGACATCGGCGCACCGTCGTCGCCCGAGCGCCGCGAGATGTTTCTGACCGCGGGCTACGAGATGCTCAACTTCCTGATCCGCAAAGGCGTGAAGCTCATCCGCTGCGAGGGATGGAGCGACTATTACCCGAACCACAAGGGCGGCAACTCCGTCGGCCGCGCCGTCGAGGGAATTCCGTTCGACGCCGCCGAACTGGGCAGCTGGAGTGACAAAGTGCAGCCGCCGCTGGCCAAGAACTACGGCTACGTGGTGCTGACCAACGAGCTTCGGTCGGTTCAGTATTTCAACCGTGCGCCAAAGGCTTTCGCCGTTGCGGCCGGGGTGTTCATGCGCACCGTCGCGGCGCGGATACGTCGGCGCCAGATTCTGACCAACGGCGCCTCGCTGATCGCTCAGATGCTCAAGGCCCTGATCGATCTCAGCGACGGCCAGCCACCGCTGTGGATCAACGCCGCGATGGACGACCTCATCATCGAAGACGGCCGAGTGGTCGGTGCGCGCGTCGTCTACGGTGGCAAGCCGCTGAATGTCGAGGCGCGCAAAGGAGTCTTGTTGGCTGCCGGCGGCTTCGGGCACAACGCCGAGATGCGGCGGCAATACAGCGGCGATCAACCCAATGACGCCTCGTGGTCGATCGCCAACGCCGGCGATACCGGCGAAGTGCTGCAGACTGCGATGCGACTGGGGGCCAAGACCGATCTGCTCGACGAAGCATGGTGGTTGCCTTCGGTTTTCATCGCCAACGGCGGGGCCGTCGCCGCGTCGCTGGGTTCGGGCCGTCAACGGCCCGGCGCCATCTACGTCGACTCGACCGGCAGGAGATTCTGCAACGAGTCGAACTCCTATGTGGAGGTCGGCAAGGCGATGTACGCGAACAAGGCGGTCCCGTGCTGGATGGTCTTCGACGACGGATACGTTCGCCGCTACGTCACGAGCAGTAACCCACTGAAGTTTCGGCAGCGCAACCAACAGCTGCCGTCCGAGCTGATCGATTCCGGTGCGGTCAAACGTGCCGACACCATTGAGGACCTGGCCCGCCAAACCGACCTGCCCGCAGACGAATTGACGCGTACGATCCATCGCTTCAACCAGTTTGCGGTCAAGGGATTGGACCCCGACTTCGGCAGGGGGCAGTCGGCCTACAACGACTGCCTGGGTGATCCGGGGTATCGGCCCAATGCCGCGGTCGGTCCGCTGGAAAGGGCGCCGTTCTACGCGACGAGGGTGCTGCCGGCCGACGTCGGGACGTGCGGTGGCGTGGTCACCAATGAGTACGCACAGGTGCTCGACGAGAAGGATCAGGTGATCGACGGCCTGTATGCCACCGGCAACACCACCGCGACGGTGATGGGCCGAACCTATCCGGGCGCCGGCGCGAGCATCGCCAGTTCAATGGTGTTCGGCTATGTGGCCGCACGCCATGCCGCCGGTCGCAGGCTGGCCGGTGAGCGGAGCCGCTAGCCCTGCTCGCGTGAGGAAGTGTCACCTGCGCCTTCGTCGCGCTCGACGAAATCCCTTGGCTTCAGACCTGATTGCATGAGCTGGGCACGGCGTTCCTGAACATCGGTGGCCGCGCCGACCATGTTGGTCAAGATGTGGCTGACTTGGAGGTGCACCCGCATTCCCATCAACTCGTACGCGCGCTTCACGTTGTTCTTCACCGCCATCGACGTGGTCAACGGGATCTGGGAGATCTTGCGTGCCATTTCCTCGACGACGTTCTCAAGATCCTCTCGGGGCACCACCTTGTTGAGCAGGCCCCAGTCGAGCGCTTCCTGCGCGGACAGCGTCGGTGCCAGCAGCAGCCAGTCCATCGTGCGGTGCCAGTTCATCAGCAGCCACGGCTCGATCATGGTGTGGCCGCCGGGTTCGCCGAGACTCTGCGCAAGCGGCATCTGAAAGTAGGCGTCTTCGGATGCCACGCAGAAGTCGGTCAGCAGGCCCAGATAGATTCCGCCGCCCATGCAGTAGCCATGGATCTGCGAGATCGTCGGCTTCGGGAACTCCCACAGATACAGCGTCGGCCACAAGAACAGGTCGGCGGTGCCCTTGTAGAGATCCTCGAAGGTGTCGCCGAAATCCGGGTAGGGATTTTCGTCGGGACCCCAGCGGGCGACGTGCCCGCCGCAGAACCCGTTGCCGTTGGCCTTGAGGATCACGACCTTGATCTCGCGGTCGCGGTCGGCTTCGTGCAGGCAGGCGTCGACTTCCTGCACGAGCGTCGCATCCTTGGTGTTGGCCTTATCGGCACGGTTGAGGATGATCCGCGCAATGGGCGGGTCACGCTCGTAGATCACCGCTTCGAGGGTGCGGCGCTCCATTTCGCGGCCTGGCTACGGTGGACGGCTACGCGTTGACCGGCTTGGCCACCTTCATCAGCGCCATCAGGTTGCCGCCCATGATCTTCGCGACGTCTTCTTCGCCGAAGTCGCTGAGCTCGTCGACGAAGGTGATCGGGTCCTTAAGGCCCTCCGGGTGCGGCCAGTCGGAGCCGAACAACACCCGGTCGGTGCCGACCATGTTGACGATCTCGGTGAACCGGTCCTCCCAGAACGGCGTGATGTACACGCACCGCTTGAACGCCTCCACTGGGTCCTCGGTGAACGACTGTGGCATCTTCTTGTAGACGCCCTTGAGGCCTTTGAAGAGATCGGGTACCCAGTCGGCGCCGTTCTCGATGGACAGGATGCGCAGTTCGGGGTTACGGGACAAGGCGCCGTGGCAGACCAGCGCACCCATCGCGTCCAGGATCGGCCGATGGCCCATCGCAAAGCTTCGGAAGGCGGTCGGCTTGAACGGCAGGAACTCGTCGCCGGGCTCCCACACGTTGGCGAATTCGGAGTAACCGCTGTCAGATGCGTGCATCGAGACCGGGATGTCGGCCTTGATGCAGGCCTGCCAGAACGGGTCGAATTCCTCGAGGCCGAACGAGCGGCTGCCGCGGTAACCGGGCACCGGCGCCGGCCGGACCAGCACCGTACGGGCACCGCGCTCCAGACACCACTGAAGTTCTTCGAGCGCGCGGTCCACGATCGGCAGGGTGATCACCGGGGTGGCGAAGATGCGGTCCTGGTAGTTGAACGTCCACTGCTCGTACATCCACTCGTTGAGCGCGTGGATAACGTCGTGGGTCATCTCCGGGTCGTCCTTCATGCGCTCTTCGACCAGGCTGGCCAGCGTGGGGAACATCAGCGCGTAGTCGATGCCGAGTTCGTCCATCACCTCGAGGCGCGCGCCCGGCTCCCGGAAGGCCGGGATCGCCTTCATCGGCTCGCCGAGGATCTCGCGGTAGGTCTTCCCCTGAGCGCCGTTGCGGAAGTAGTCCTCTTGGGCGCCGGGGCGGGCCACCACTTCGAAGGTCGGGTTGGGGATGTACTCGCTGATGTGGCCACGAACCACGATCTTGGTGCGGCCGCGAACCTGCACGTAGTCGATGACCCTCTTGCGGTTGTCCGGGAGGAACTTGGTCAGCGCTTCCTGCGGCTCGTACATGTGGTTGTCGGCGTCGAACACCGGGAAGGAAAGCTCGCGTGACGGCATGGCGATCTCCTGAAAAGTCTGGATTCTCACTAGGTGGTAATGACGTTACCACTTTTGCGCAACAAGGTGTAAATGGGCTAGGCCCGCGGCCAGTCGGGGAGCTTCGGGGTCGCCCCGTCGATGATGGCGAAGTTCACCGTCGCCGTCGCGAGCAACTGCTCGTCGCCGTCCCCGTCGCCGTAGACGTCGATCTGCATCACCATCGCGCGCCGGCCGTTGCGCAGCATCCGCGGCACCGCGTACGCCGAGCCCTGACGGATCGGCCGCAGGTAGCGGATGAACAGGTCGGCGGTCGTCATCGTGGTGCCGTCCTGCAGGTAGTCCAGCCCGAACTGTCCGCCCGCGACGTCGACGAGCGTGGCGACCAGTCCACCCTGCAGCGCACCGGAGGTGTTCATCACCTGCGGGCTCACCGGCAGCGTCATCGCGAATTCGCCATCGTGGATGCCTGGCCGCATGCCGATCTGGCCGAACAACTCACTGAGTGTGGGCTGCGCCGGTGGCACTCCGTCGTCAGTACCCAGCGCGCGCACACAGAAGTCGTACAGGTGGGCCGCATCGATTGGCGCACCGATTAATTCGGCGCCCAGCCAATGCAACCGAAGGGCGCCCAGGATGGTCTGGGTGACGATCGCCGCGGCGGGACCGACATCCAGGTTGGCCCGGAAAACCCCCTCGGTGATGCCGCGCAGCACGACGTCGCGAATGAGGTCGTGCAGCGGAGAGAGCACCCGGGCGTAGTCATGGGGCCGGGTTTCGGCCAGATGCTGGTTGTAGAGATTCATCGCCCGGTTCAGGCTGTCCTGGGTGCTCGACTCGGGCTCGGCGCTGATCCGGTCGATGATCAGCTTGATCGCGGCAGTGCTGTCCAGCCCGCTGGTCTCGGCGCGCCACGCCTGCGTCGACTGCGCCATCGTCCGCTCCAACAGCGCGATCAGCAATTCGTCCTTGCTGCCGAAGTGCTGATAAAAAGCCCGCAATGACGTCTTGGAGCGGGCGACGACTTCTTGCACCGTGAAGTCGGTGCGCCCCGTCTCGCCGAGGATCTCGACGGCGGTCTTGATGAAGCGGGCATCGCGGGTCGTCGGTTCGGCGTCGTCGGCTCCGTAGTCTGCGGCCATGTCGCCTCTCCTTTATCGCGCAGTGATCACGCTGTGAGAATGAGGTTACCGCGCTTTGTCGAAGACGGTGAGAACGGTCATCGGAATAGGTAGTTGATTCAGGAAGCCCGTACCGCCGCGTGCAACCGTCGCGGCGGTACGACAAGGATTGCGACGATGTGCAGCTACTTGCCGACGTCCTCGAGGTTCACGCCCGCGGTCTCGATGCGGAAGAAGTAGGTGACGATGGCTCCCGCCAGGAAACACCCGACCAGACCCCAGAGCAGCGCGGTGGTGCCGATGGTCTTGAGCAGGATGGGAAACAGGAACGCCGTCAACACCGCGCCGATCTTGGCAAAGGACGCGGCGAAACCGGCGCCCTTGCCGCGGACCTCGGTTGGGAAGACCTCGCCCGCAAGCAGATAGGTCATGGCATTCGGCCCGAAGTTGACCATGAAGTAGAACAGCGTGAAACCGAGAAAGAGCAACCACATGACGTTGCTGCCGTCCGGACGGATGGACAGCCCGGCCAGCAGCATTCCCACCGCGCAGCCGATGAAGCCCCAGATCTGCAATTTGATCCGCCCGACCCTATCCACCAGGAAGATGGCGATGATGACACCCAAGACGAACAGCGTGTCCATCATGGCCGAGCCCTTGGCGCCCAGCATGTCGTTGTGGATGGTGTCCGCCAGCGCGTGCGACTTCGACTCCTTGCCGATGACGGCGGCCAGAATCGTCGGCGTGAAGATACCGATGCCGTAGACACCCAGGTCCTGCAGGAACCACGGAACCGAGGCCAAAATCGTTGCGCGACGGTTTTTCTTCTTGAACAGTGACAGGTAGGACCCGTGACCTTCGGCGGCCTTGGCCTTGGCCTCAGCGGCCAAGTGTCCCAGCGACACGCTCTTGGGGTACTGCGGGCTGCGCCTGAGTAGTTGGCTGGTGGCCTTCTCCCCGTCCGAGGTTCGGCCCTTCGCCACCAGCCAGTGCGGGCTCTCCGTGACGTACAGGCGCCCGATGACGACGAGGATCGCCGGCACGATCGCCGAGGCGTACATGATCCGCCATGCGCCCACGTCGGGGTTCGCATAAAGGATGCCGAAGCCCAACGCCGTGCCGAAGAACGCGCCGACGGCCTGGAATGCAAACGCGCTCAGCACGAGCCGGCCCCGCATCGAGGTTGGGATGCTCTCCGAGATCACCATGTGCGCGGTCGGATAGTCACAGCCCAGCGCGATTCCAGCCCCGAAAAGACAGATGACCAGCGTGATGAAGTTGGGGGCGAAGGTCAGCGCCACCAGGAACACAGCGAAGATGATCATCTCCGCGATGAACATCCGTTTGCGCCCATACGTGTCCGCCAACCCACCAAGGGCGGTGGCACCGACCAGGATGCCCGCCAGGGAGGCCGCGGTAACCAGGCCTTTGTCGGCCGCGTTCAAGTGGAATTGGATCGCGATCAGCGGCAGGGCCACCCCGGTCATGAACACGACCATGCCTTCGAAGAACTTGCCCGCGCAGGCGAGCGCCCAGATGCGGAACTGCATGGCAGTCATCGGCGTCGTCGGCAACATCGTGCCGTCAGGCCAGGTGGGCCGCTCGTCGATGTATTCCTGGACCGTCTTTCCAGTGACTTGTGGTTTGTCGAGTGTGTCAGTCATGTCATCTCTCCAGAGTCGATGCCGTCGCTGTCCACCTGGCCTACCCGACGCCGCACGGGCAGCGATTCGGCGCGGCTTCGCTGGCGTGCACATCCGACTGACCCGCGCCAACTTCGCAGACGCTAAGTCAAGTAACTGAACGGGCGCTGACGGCCGAATGAATTCGGCAAACTGTGGTGACCTCTGGGCCGGCCCGGGAACAGCGCCGCCAGCAGTATGCGCATCGCGCAGTTCAACGCCGTGTCAACGTCTTTGAGCCGCCACAGTTCTGTACCCCTCGGCGATATTGCCATGAGCGCGAACGGCAAACTCGCCGACCCTGACGATTGCTTCATCTGTTGTTCGCTTCTGGATTGATCGATGTCGGTATTGGTGAGTTCTAATGCACGCTGACGTGCGCGACGCGACGCGCGGCGCTGAGGCGCTCACAACGTGACATTTCCGGCCCGTACACGGGCGGCCGATGTGTGGCTAACCGGTCCTTTTCAAGGAGGCAAGCATGAAGCAGCACAACGGATCCCGGTGCGCCGCCGGTCTGCTCATCGCGTGCGGGCTTGCGCTCTCGGCGTGTACGCACCTCGACACGCCACCCAGGTACGCCAAGGGCGTCACCGTCGACTGCGGGGGCAAACAAGACCTCACGGGCAGCGGTTCGACCGCTCAAGCCAATGCGATAAGCCACTTCGTCACAAGCTACGAGGAATCATGCACAGGCAAGCAACTCACCTACACGGCCAGCGGCTCGGGGGTGGGCATCCAGGACTTTCTCGCCGCCAAGACCGATTTCGGCGGCTCGGACTCACCGCTGAGCGGTGACGAATACGCGGCCGCCAAGCAACGCTGCGGCGGGACCGACGCGTGGAACCTGCCGGTAGTCTTCGGCCCGATAGCGATCACCTTCAACGTCAGAACGACCGACGACCTCACGCTCGACGCACCCACGCTCGCCAAGATTTTCAGCGGCGCGATCACCCGCTGGGACGACGCGGCCATCACCGCGCTGAACGGAAGCATGCCCGCCGAGGACATCCGCGTCGTCTCTCGCAGCGACGAGTCCGGAACCACCGACAACTTCCAGCAGTATTTGCAGGCGGCCTCCGGCGGAGCCTGGACCAAGGGCGCCGGCAAAGCATTCAACGGAGGCGTGGGAACCTCAGCCCAAGGCAACGAGGGCACGTCGAAAGACGTGAAGAATATCGAGGGCGCCATCAGTTACAACGAATGGTCGTACGCCATGAAGCAGCATCTCGATGTGGCAGGAATCAAGACTGCGGGCGGAGTCGTCCGGATCGGTAACGACTGGGTCGGCAAGACCATCTCGAGCGTCACCATCAAAGGCCAGGGCCATGATCCCAATGACCTCGCGCTCGACCTCTCAAAGGTCTATGCCACCAACGCGACTGGCGTCTATCCAATCCTGCTCGCCAGCTACGAAATCGTCTGCTCCAAATACCCTGACGCCGAGGCAGGTAAGGCCGTGAAAGCGTTCATGCAGTCGACCGTCACCGTCGGACAGCAAGGCCTCACCCCGCTCGGCTACATCCCATTGCCGTCCGACTTCCAGACTAGGGTTGCCGCCGCCGTCAACGGCATCAGCTGAGACAGCACCCGCGCGTCGCGCGCTGGTATCGGGCAGCGTCCTTATTGCGGGGTCTCAGTCGACCGACTCCTGAGTTTGCTGGCGATCACGGCGACACCGCCGGCTGCGACGAGGACAGGCCATTCGACCACGGCGACCAGTCCGATCGCGGCTGCCGCGATCACGGTGCGGGGACGGATGTTGCCCTCCTGAATACCGGTGCGGATGTCTTTTGCCGTTAGCACAACGCCGTCGGCGACGGCTGTCCCGATCTGGCTAACTGTCGAGACTGTCTCGTCGGCAAGCGAATTGGCGGATTTGGTGGCGCGTTCGATGAGCGTCATGGGGCTCTCCTAGTTTCGAGTTGTTTGGGGCGCTTAGCGAATAATTCGCCGTCCGTTCACTTTTGAGATTCTCTGGATGTTGCTTTCGAGATTCTCTCGGTATATACGGTGACGCTGCAGGTGTATCCCCAATGAGGCTGCCGCGTCAAGGCTAGCTATCGCGAGAGGGCAGGTAAAGGACGAATATGGTCGTTGCACCGATTGTTTCGGGGCTTCGTATGGCGGTCGCAGGCGGCGCAGCCGCAGCGGCAGAGCTACTAGGTGGAAATCGTCCTCGCCGCCGGTGGTCCGGCAATGGTCGAGCCTGGATTGAGCTGCGCATGCTCGATGGATCGCGCTCGGCTGAGTACGCGGCCGTCGTTGAGGAGACAATCGGCAGCCTCGCGGGCGTCGCACGTACTCAGCTGAATTGGCCGCTCTCCCGCTTGGTCGTTGATCTTGGCGAAAACGGGCCGCCTGTCGAGCAATTGGTCCTGATGGTGGACGCGATCGAGCGGGTTTTCGCCGAGCCGGCCCACCGGCGTGAGCCATCTCGCGAGTCGGGGCCGGAGAAGACGGGCAGTTCAGCTGTGCTCGACATTCCCGGGGACGCCGCGGAGGTCGTCAACCGGGTGAGCCTGCTGGCGGCCAAGGTTACGGCGCTCGGGGTTTCGGCGGTGCTGCAGGCAGTGCGTGCGCCCAGGTTGCCGCGGGCGTTTGCCGCCGCGACCACCTTTGCAGAGGCACAGCCCGATGTACGCAGGATATTCGAGCGGGCATTGGGGCGATCGCGCGCCGACGCCGTGCTCGCTTTGGGGACGTCCGTCACACAGTCGCTCGGTCATACCCCGTCGGTCATCGCCGCCGATATCCTGCTTCGGAGCTTGCGGCTGATTGAAGCGCTGGCGGCAGTGGACGCCTGGAAAGAGCACGAACCCCACTTGGCGCTCAGCGCGGAGTGCGAGCCGCAGCCGGAATCATCACGGCCGCAACCGGTGCCGGACACGTCGTCCGAAAACTACGCGAGAGCGGCAACAGCGGCGGGCCTCGCCGGCGCCGTTGCCCTCTTTGTCAGCGGCGGTGCACATCTGGCGAGCGAGGCTGTCATCGTCGCCGCCCCCCGGGCACTCAATTACGCCCGTGAGTCATTCGCCACGACGTTCTGCGCCGGCTTGAACCGCAACCATCACACTCTGGTACTGCGACCCGATGCGCTCCGGCGGCTGGATGGCATCGATGTCCTGATCGTCGACCCTGCAGTGCTGATAGGTGAAAGCCTGCGTGTTGCGCAGGTGAACGGAGTCGACGGAGAACTTCACACGAAGGTGTGGCAATGCGCCCAGGCCGATGTTGACGCCGGTCTGCTCGGTTCGGGAGTCCACACCGGGTCCTCTCTTTCACCGGGGCACGAACTGCCCGATCTGCGGGACTTAGAGATAGTCGTGTCGCGCACTGCGGACCCGTTCGCCGAACCACTCATCGCTGCGGCACGTGGTGCGGATCTGAAACTTGTGTCGGTGAATCGAGCCGACCCCGGGCACCTGCGCGGGACGTTTGACGAACTCGTGCCCGCTGGTGACGACATCGATCTCGCGATCTGCGACGCCGTGCGGCGATTGCAGTCGGATGGGAAGGTCGTCGCCGTCGTTGGGCGTGACCTGCGGCATGCGTTCGCGGCCGCGGATCTTTCGATGGCGGTCTGGGCCTCCGAGCGAGCGCCCGCGTGGACGGCGGACGTCCTGCTGCCGAATCTCAAGGTTGCGTGCCGGATCGTCGACGCCATCCCCGCGGCCAAGTCGGCGGCGCGCCGCGGCGTCGAGTTAGCCGCTGCCGGAACCGTACTCGGGATGCTGACGCTGTTACCGGGTGTCCGGGCAGCAGGCGTTCGGCCGAGTATCGCGGCCGCTGCCCTCGCGCTCATCCCCGGATACGTGATCGCGCGAGGGGTGGCGATGCAGGCCGATCCGGCCGCCGCCACAGACATCGAGTGGCATGCGCTGGACGCTGACCAGGCTAAGGAGCACCTCCGGATACTGCAGCCGGAACTCGCCGGCAGCGACGGTGCCGTACTGGCCCAGCAGCCGAAATCGCGGCTGCACGCAGCGGTCGCCGGCTTTGCCGACAGCAGTAAAGATGTCGTCGAGGCGATGTGGCACGAGATGCAGGATCCACTCACACCGATCCTCGCGACGGGGGCACTCGCGAGCGCGCTCATCGGTTCGCCGATGGACGGAATTCTGGTCGGGATCGTCCTAGTGGGCAGCGCAGGGATCGCCGCCGCGCAACGACTCAGCTCGGATCGCCAGTTGAACAGGATGCTCAACGCCCAGACGCCACAAGCGCGCATCTGCGTGGAGCCCGACCAATTCGAGATGCTGGAGATCGAGCACGTGACGCCGGGAACCATCATCGAGGTGCGCTCAGGTGAGGTGGTTCCCGCGGACGCACGCGTGTTGAGCGCGGTCGCCGTCGAGGTCGACGAGTCGTCTCTCACGGGTGAATCGTTGCCGGTGACCAAACATCCCGCTGCGACACCGGGCCGTCCCCTGGCCGAACGGGCCTGCATGCTCTACGAGGGCTCGACGGTGCTCAGCGGTGTGTGCCGCGCGGTGGTCGTTGCGGTGGGCGACGCGACCGCCGGGGGTCGTGCCATGGCGCTGGCCCCTCGCCGACGCGACGAAGTGGGGCTGCACGCGCAGCTGGCCGGAGTCACCGCGAAGGTGCTGCCCTGGACTCTTACCGGTGGTGCCGGCGTGGTGGTCACCGCATTGCTGCGTGGATCGGGAATTCGGGAAGCCGTCACCAGCGGTGTCTACTGTGCCGTTGCCGCGGTGCCGGAGGGCCTGCCGCTGGTGGCGACCCTGGCCCAGCGCGAAGCGGCCCGGCGGCTGACAGAGCGGCACGTGCTGGTCCGCGCGCCACGGTCGGTCGAGACCTTGGGCCGCGTCGAAGTGGTCTGTTTCGACAAAACGGGGACGTTGAGCGAGAACCGTCTCATGGTGACAGACATCTCCGCGCAGCCCGGTTTCGACGAAAGCCTGATTCTCGAGCGGGCAGCGCTGGCAACTCCGGTGGCGCTCAGCGAGCACGCTCCGCTGCAGGCAACAGACGCCGCCGTCGTCAATCGCGCCGGAAGCCAGCCGAAGCGCAACCGCGAGCTGCCATTTCGGGCCGGGCGGGCCTACGCGGCCGGTCTGGACGGTCACACGCTCGCGGTCAAAGGCGGCCCCGAGATCGTCCTTTCGGCGTGCGTGTTCGAGGGTCACGGCCTCAATGGGCAAGCCACCCGTGAGGCACTGTTGACCCACGTCCATGAGATGGCCACCCGCGGCCTGCGGGTCATCGCGGTCGCCGAACGGACGGTGACCGCGGATGACCTCGCCATCGCGGAGAAGTCGGGACTGGAACCGCTGTGTGGCGAAGGGCTGCGCCTGCTCGGATTCCTCGGCATCACCGACACGCCGCGACGCGACGCGCGGGAACTCCTGCTCGGGCTGGCCAAGCGGGACATCGGCGTGCGCGTCATCACCGGTGACCACCCGGCCACCGCCCGCGCCATCGCTCGGCAGATCGGGCTCGACGTCCCGAACGACTGCATCATCACCGGAGCACGCTGGGAGCGATTGTCGATCGCCGAACGTGCGGAGGTGGTCAAGGACAACGTCATCTATGCGCGTATGACACCCGAGCAGAAGGTCCAGATCGTTCAGCAGATCAGCAATTCCGGGGTTATCACCGCGATGGTGGGTGACGGCGCTAACGACGCCGCGGCGATCCGTGCGGCGGCCGTGGGAGTCGGCGTGTCATCGCACGGAAGTGATCCGGCCCGCGGGGCCGCTGATGTGGTGCTGACCGAGGGGCGCGTGGGAAGTCTGTTGGAGGCGATCGAGGAGGGCCATCGGCTGTGGCAGCAAGCGCAGGCCGCGGTCGCCATGCTGCTCGGCGGGAACGCCGGCGAAATAGCCTTCAACATGTACGGAACGATGGTGCGCGGCGTTGCGCCACTGACCGCCAGGCAGATTCTGCTGGTGAACATCCTGACCGATGTGTTCCCCACGACGGCGGTTGCGGTGAGCGCGGTTCGCAACATGCGACCCCCGTCCGAGCGCGGGATCAACATGGACGATCTCGCCCACACCGTCGCTATCCGCGCCGCCGCAACGACGATTGGCGCAAGCCTCTCGTGGAGCCTGGCCACCTTTACCCGCGCAAACCCGCGGCGCGCGGCGACGGTGGGTTTGGTGGGATTGGTCACGACGCAACTCGGGCAGACGTTGCTGGAATCACGCGATCCGCTGGTGATCGGCACCTGCGCGGGAACGTTCGTGGCGCTGGCCGCCCTCATCACGACGCCGGGTCTCAGTCAACTCGTCGGGTGCGTGCCGCTAGGCCCGTTGGCGTGGATAGAAGGTGTGGCCCCCGCGACGGCGCTGACCTTCCTCACGGCCGCCAAGCCGGACCTATTGCTCCGGATGGCATCGACCATCGCTGCGACTGTCTCGAAGCATGCGACGAGGGCCGATCGTCGCCTGACCGACATGGTGGAGTCGCTGAACACGTGGGCTCAGGAACGCTCAGGTGTGGAGAGTGACCGAGCCGACAACTACGAGTGGGAGCCCCACCTTGACCTCAGGCCGGCCAGCTAACCGACGAAAGCAGAGAGAAACATGACCGCGCTGGACAATGACCAGGTAAACATCTCGGCCGAACCGGAGACGATTCACGAAATCGGCCGCGGAGAAACGGATGTCGGCTCAAGCGCCCACTCGCACTCCAGAGCCGTCTGGGCCTTGCATGAAATGCGGAGGTTGGAAAAGCGTGCGATCGAGTTGCCGATCGTGGGAAAGTTGCATGCACCCGACGCTCACGATGTCGCCTACGTCGCGGGATTAACGGCGCTGCTTGCGTTTGGGGCCGTCGAATTGCCGATTGCGCTTGTTGTCTTGGGCGGACATGCGCTGGTCAAACAGCACCACAGCCGTTATCTGTCAGCGATCGGGGAAGTCATGGAAGATATCTGGGGTCACCAGGTATAGCGGTCGATGTCTGCGATCGGCGTTATCCGCCGCGGGCTTCAATCATCGCCGAGCGGTTGACTTTGGTGGCCGCCGTGCGGGGGATTTCGTGGACGAACTCCACCGTCTTGGGAACCTTGTACGCGGCCAGGCGGGTCTTCGCGTAGGTAATAACGTCCCGCTCGGTCGGCGGCGTCGCGGAGTCGGCGAGCTGCACGACCGCATGCACCCGGCGTCCCCATTCGGGATCGGCCAGCCCGATCACGACTACGTCGGCGATGCCGGGGTGGCCTGCAAGCGCGGACTCTACCTCCGCCGGAAAGACATTGGCGCCGCCGGTGATGATCATGTCGACGCGGCGGTCGATGATGTAGAGATAGCCGTCGGCATCGAGGTGGCCGATGTCGCCGGCCGAACGAAAGCCGTCATCGGTCGACGGCAGCGGCGGCGCCCCACCCAGATAGCGATATCCCGCGCTCATCGGCGCACGCAGGTACACATCGCCGTCTTCGTTGGGGCCCAGCTGTCTTTTGTCGGCATCCAGGATTCGAATCTCGGTGTCCCTGAATCCGCGGCCTACGCTGCCCGGATGAGCAAGCCACTCGTCGCCGCGCAATGCGGTGAGTCCGAGATTCTCTGTCATGCCGTACGCCGTCACGATCTGCTCGGGGCTCAGTAGCTCGAACCAGGTTTGCAGCAGCGACGGTGGCATCACGGCGGCGCCCTGCAGGATGAAGACAATGCTGGACAAATCTCGCTGCCGGACGTCGGGCCGCGCTGCGATGCGCGCCAGCATCGTAGGCGTCGCCGTGAAGTTGGTGATCCGATAGCGTTCGATCACGTCCAAAACCAATGCCGGGTTGAACTTTTCGAGCACCACCAGATGGTCACCCGCGAGCAGGAATAGGAAGGTGGCAAAGCCGTTGGTGTGATACATCGGCGCGGGCACCATGATCTTCTGGGGCTGAGCCACCGGTGTCCAGGCCGACAAGAACGGTTCGCCGTGCTGGGATGTCCAGAGCGACGGCGCCAAGTTGAGAATCACTTTGGGCACGCCGGTTGAACCGCTGCTGCAGATTCCGTTTGCCGTGGGGGAAACGCTTGTGGGCAGCGGGCTCTCGGACTCGCCGGCGGCGCGCGCATCGAGCTCCCAGCGGCTCTTTTCGTCGACGATCACGGCGGGGTCGATTACTTCGCGCACCCGGCTTCGCTCCCATTCGGGCAAGTCCCAGTGCATGGGGATGGGAACCGCGCCGATCTTCCAGCACCCCAGCGTGGCCAGCACGAGGTGCTGAGAATTCGGGATCGCAAGTGCAACAGGAGAACCCGTATGAGCGCCGTTGGCAGCCAGGGCCCGCCCCCACTGGTTGGCGCGGGCGTCGAGTTCGCCAAAGGTCAGCGAGTGTGCCGTGCCGTCGAGCGCAACGACGGTCACAGCCGGCTCGTCACGACGTTGTTCGGCGAGCTCGGCGAGTCTGGTCCCGAACGGGATTCCTTCGTCTAATAGATTGGAGATCGCCCCGGATGCGGTGGGTTCGGTGCTCATGCGCGCCGCTCTCCCCCGCGAGCGGGTGGGGGTACCCCCACCCGCCTTGCGCCGAGGGGGCGTGCCCCCACTGCATCGTCGCCGGCGCGGCTCATGCCGATACCGGCCCGGAGAACAGCGTCTCGAGCTGGCCGCCACGCACACCCGGCAGCAGCCGCATTGCGAGCACCTCGGTGCTGACCGGCAGCCGGATCAGCGACTGGGTATGCCTGTCGAGCACGCTGATGTCGGACTCGTCGCAGAACCCCAGCGCTCCGAGTAACTGGTGCGCGGTGCGCAGTACCTGCCGCGCGGTATCGGCTGCCTTCAGCCGAAGTATCAGCGCATCGGCCGAACGTATCTGTGCCGGACACGATTCCACCCGGCTGACGGTGTACTTGGCGAGCTCGTAAAGCCCCCGCGCCGCGACTGAGGCGTCGGCGATTGTGAATCGGACAGCCTGAAATTCCGCCAACGGCTTGCCGAACTGCATCCGTGCGACAACGTGTTGTCGGGTGATCTCCAAACACTGCTGCACCGCGCCGACAATCCACCACGAACCCAGCGTCAGATGCAGATCGACGTCGACTGCCGCCACGGTGCCGTCGGGTCGGCTCAACGTGGCCGGGACAAGAAATGGCCCCAGCCTGGCGCTGGTGCGTGACGACGGCTGCACCTGGTAGCGCGTGGCGTCGAGGTCGGCGGCGATCCAGTCGCCGGCCAAGTCGCCGTGGTCGATGCGCGGCGCCTCGGGATTCACCAGCGCGAGCCGCGCGCCGTCGACGGCCAGCAACTCCTCGACGAGGGGGTAGGGGAGCGCCGTCGCGCCGGCAGCCTGGCACAGCACCGCGGCCGCCAATAGATCCTCGGAGGAGGATCGGACGTCGAGGTCGAATGCCCCGAGGTCGGACAGCGCGGTCCGGGCGTCCTGCCGGAGTTGGTCGTCGGTCTCGGCCCGCAGAGCGGCCTGCGGTCCGCCGAACCGGACGAGCCGCTTCGTTGCGACAGCGGCGAAGTCGGCAATGTCTTCTGGCAGAGCGGTTTTCATCCGTGATCTCCCAAGGTTTCTCGTGCGACCAGCATCCGCTGCACTTCGATGGTTCCGGACGCCACCGTGGCCGCCTGGGCGTAACGCCAGTGATCTTCGACCGCCCCGTGCAGCGCCGCCGACGGGCCGCTGTCCAACGCCGAAGGGCCGAGCACGTCGAACAACAGCTCGGCCACCTGCTGATCGCAGGTGGTGGTCGCGATGCGTGCGGCGCTGGCCGCCGCGCCGGCCGACCGGTCATCCTGCAATGACACCGCGCGATAAGCCAGCAGCCGGGCTACCCGCAGATCGATCAGCGCCCGCACCCAGCGCGTCCGGATCGATTCGGGCAGCCGGTCCCAGTCGTCACCGAGTTCGGCCTGCATCCGGTCCAGCAGAGACTCACACCGGGCATACCGTGCGATGCCGACTCGTTCAAAGGCGAGCGCCTCGCGCATCACCCGCCAACCGTCGCCGACCTCGCCGAGCACCTCGTCGGAAAACACCTCGACACCGTCCAGGAACACCTCGTTGAGGTGATGGGGTCCCAACATCGAGCGGATCGGCCGCACGGTGATGCCGGGCCGGTCCATCGGAACGAGAAACAGGCTCAGCCGCTTGGGCTTCGGGGCGTTCGGGTCGGTGCATGCCGCCAGCACGCACCACGACGCCATCCGCGCGTAGGACGTCCAGACTTTTTGGCCGGTGATGCGCCATCCGTCACCGTCATGGATTGCCCGAGTGCGCAGCGACGCGAGGTCGGTTCCAGCCTCCGGCTCGGAAAATCCTTGGCACCAGATCACTTCCCCGCCGGCGATGGCGGATAGGTGCCGCGCTTTCTGCTCTGCAGTCCCATAACGCATGAGCGCAGGCCCCACCCAGTTGACACCCATGTACTGGGCGCCGCGGGGCTCGTGGTGGGCCCACATCTCCTCGCGTAACACGGTCTGCTGCCATACCGAACCGCCCCCGCCGCCGTGTTCTTTCGGCCACGCCAGGGCCAGCAGCCCGTCGGAGGCGAGCATCTTGCAGAATGATTCGGTGGTGGCCAGGTCTCGCGGGTCGTCGGTGCAGGCGCCCAGGAAGCTTTCCGGGATGTGGGTGGATATCAACGCACGTAAGCGCTTTCGGAGTTCGACGGCGTCGGTGCCGAGGTCGTAGTCCATCGTCATCCCTTCGGCAATCCGAGCAGTCGCTCGGCGATGATGTTGCGTTGGATCTCGGACGTCCCGCCGTAGATGGTCGCCGCCAAAGCGTCCTGACGCTCGAAGAGCAGGTCGGCATCGTCGACAGAACGAGGTCCGGCCGCCGCGGCGGAAAGATCCCAAACCCGCTGCAACGTAACCGAACCGAGGAGTTTTAGGATGCCTGCTTCCGGACTCGGCCGCCCGGACAGTTCGTTGTTCAGCGCGCGATAGCCGGTCGCCCGCAGTGCTTCGGCGTCGGCGAGCAGCGAGCCGAGTTCCGCGAAGACCTCACCGGCGGTGTCATCGTCAAGGTTGGCATTGGCTTCACGGACGGAGCTGAGTCCGCGCTGGATCTCCACCCAATTCATGATCCAGATCATCTGCCGCTCGTGGTTCAGCGACGACATGGCCACCTGCCACCCGCCGTTGCAGGGTCCGAGCAGATTCTCCGACGGCACTTCGACATCGTCGAGAATGACCTCGCAGAACGTCTCATCGGAGATCGATGCCATGCGAATGGGTTCGATGGTCAACCCGGGTGATTCGAGATCGAGTATGAAACAGGAGATTCCGCGGTGCTTGGGTGCGTCTGGATCGGTGCGCGCGTATAGGGTGCACCACCGCGAGAGGTGCGCCTGGGTCGTCCAGATCTTTGTACCCTTGACCCGGAATACTTTCCCGTCTGGGCCCTCGCGCACCGCGCGCGTGCGCAGGCCGGCGAAATCGGACCCGGCTTCGGGCTCGGACATGCCCAGCGCCCACCACTCGTCGCCCCGCAGCAGTGGGATCAGCAGGCGGTCGATCTGCTCGGGGGTGCCGAATTGGCGAATCCCGGGCGCGGCAACCCCCGGCCCGGCGACGTTGGGCAGCTTGGGTGCCGATCGCATCGCCGCCTCGAGCCGGATCTCCATCGCCTCGGCCAGGCCCAGCGATCGACCACCGTGCTCGCGAGGCCAGGTCGGCTGCAACCAACCCGCCTCGAACGCGGCTCGTTGGTGGTCACGCCGAAGCCCGAGGTCCCAGCGGTACTCGGAATAGCGCTCGTAATAGTCGTTCGGCAGGAAGTCGGTCAGCCATGACCCGTACTCGGCGAGCAGATCGTTCATGCGGCGCCTCCGGCGAAGCGGCGTCCCACTGCGTGGTAGAGCGCGCGGCTGTCTCCCAGCGTCGAGGCACCCTGCCACGCGTGTCGCAGATAGAGGTGCATGTCGTGCTCCCAGGTCTGCGCCAAAGCGCCATGGACCTGAACCGCGGTGCGGGCGCAGCCGACCGCCGCCTCACCGGCCGCCGCCTTGGCCAGTGCCGCGGCGTCCCAGCCCGCGGCCGATGAAGTCGCCGCGTCGTCGAGCCGCGCTGCCGCCGCGTAGGTCAGGCCGCGGGCGCGCTCCAACGCGACGTAGTTGTCGGCCAAGGCGTGCTTGATTCCCTGAAAGGCGCCGATCGGTTTGCCGAACTGCTGCCGCGCCTTTGCATACTCGAC
The DNA here is from genome assembly GCA_963760095.1 of uncultured Actinomycetota bacterium. Classification (GTDB taxonomy): domain Bacteria; phylum Actinomycetota; class Actinomycetes; order Mycobacteriales; family Mycobacteriaceae; genus Mycobacterium. Next base: position 117,408 of record CAVXBT010000006.1, read on the forward strand.
GGAGCGTGCCAGCGCGGCGCCCGCGACACCGACCAGGTCGGCGGCCGCGGCGACCAACGGCGTCGCCAGCGCCGAGTCCAGGTCCACCGGCGCGATGGCGACCGGCTCGGTGTCGATCTCGACGTCGGCGACCGGTTGCGCAGGATCGGCGCACTCGGCGTCATGCACGGTGACGCCATCGCCGACGCGCACGACGGCGGCGACCGGCCCGTCAGCCGATGCGGCCAACGTGACGATCAGCTCGGCGCGGGGGAGGCCGGGCACCGCGACCGCACGCCCGTGGACGCGCCCGTGGTCCAGCGTCATCGGCACCCCTGGTAGCCGATGGCCGGACGGGTGAACGGCCAGCGCCGCCACGGCGCCGCTGCCGATCTCGGCCAGCACGTCGTCAACAGCCGCGCCGGCGACACGAAGAACACCTGCGGCCAGACCGGCGCTGGACAACAACGGAATGGGCGCAATCGCCGCACCGCATTCCTCGAGGACGATGGTGAGTTCCATACGACCGAAGGAGCTGTCGACGGACGGCACGGCGAGTTCGGTCCAGCCAAGGTCGACGACCGTCTTCCACACCGTCCGCCAGCGCTGCGGATCGGTGATCGCCTGTCGTGCGACGGTCGGCGGGCACTCGGTGCGCAAGACGTCCCGCACGCTGTCGCGCAGCGCCAACTGACCCGAATTCAGTCCGACGTCCATAAGGCCCCTAACATAATAAAAATAGTAAACTAGCGCGACGCGCGTCAATCGCCGCGGCGGCGTTGTGGGCAGGTCCGTATGGAGGTTGGCTATGGCCGAGTGGTACCTGTTCCTGCCGCAGGTGAGGGTGCCGGTAGCCGACATCGTGGAGCGGTCGCGCCACGCGGAGGCCAGCGGATTTGCCGGGGTGGCATTCATCGACCACCTCGAGGCGCCCGGGTTGCCCGACGAAAACATCTGGGAGGCAATGAGCGTCGCTACCTGGGTCGCCGCGAAGACCGAGCGGCTACGGATCGGCCATCTGGTGCTCTGTGACGCATTCCGGCATCCGGCGGTGCTGGCCAAACAGGCTGTCACGGTGTCGGAGGCCTCGGATGGCAGGTTCGAACTCGGGCTCGGCTCCGGCTCCTGGCCCGCGGAGTTCACTAGATTCGATGTCGGACAACAAGATCCGGTGGCCCGGGTCAAACAACTCGAGCGGCATCTGGACTTGATCACCCAGTACTGGGGACGCGGCGAGCCTGACGCCGACAGCCAGTCGCCGCTTCCCACCCATCCGATACCGCTGATCCTCGGAGGGACGGGACGTCGGATCATGGAACTTGTTCGGAAATACGCAGATTGGTGGAACATCCCGGCCCACCACTTCGACAAGCTGGCGGAGTTGGCTCCTGCCGCAGGGTCCGCTCGGGTGTCGACTCAGCAGATGATCGGCTTCGTGCGTAAGGGCAGCGAACCCGGGAAGGTGCGCGAGGTGAGCACCCGGCGCTTCGGCAATCTCGGGTCGGGCCTGGTGTGTGGTGACGCCGACGAATTGTCCGGACATTTCGCGAAATTGTCCGGTCAAGGCGTTGAGCGGTTCTACGTTTGGTTCGCTGATTTCGCTGCACCGGAGTCACTGCACGAATTCGGCGAAACTGTGATCAAAAACTTCCCGGTGTAGCCCGGGCGGTCATTGGCGTTGCGCGGCTCGCCGACGAGCCTCGGTGGGCACGACGGGCTCGCGGGCGAACGGCCCGCGCCGCACCGCGCTCAGCCGGATCTCCGGCAGATCCACCGACGGGTCCACGGTGTCGAGCCACGCTACGGTCTTGGCGACGTCGGAGACCTGAATAGCGTGCATCTCGAACGGAACATCCTGCAGCATCTCGGTTTCCACCGGTCCCGGCGTGACGATATGCACGGCGATGCCGTCACGGTCGACTTCGAGCGCCAGCGCGCGGGCGAAGGCGTTCATCCCGGCCTTGGACGCCGAATAAGCGGTGCGGGCCATCATCGGTTCGTGCGCCGCAGACGACGAGATGAAAATCAGCCGGGAGCCGGCGCGCATCTTCGGGAGCGTGGCCGCGGTCACCACGAAGCATGAATCCAGGTTTGCCGAGATGATCGCCTGCCACTGCTCGAATGTCTGCTTGCGCGCATAGGTCCCGCCGAGTGTGCCCGCCGCGTGCACCACCACATCGATGGTCTCCAGCGTGCTGATTGCCTGCGCGAAGCCGCTCGGGTCAGAGGCATCGGCCACGATGTAGCGGGCGCCGATCTCGTCGGCTGCCGCGCGCAGCGGGTCGACGCGGCGCGCCGAAAGCACGACGTCATAACCCAGTTCGCACAACTTGGTTGCGCAGGCCTTGCCGATGCCGCCGCTGCCACCGGTCACCAGTGCGGTCCTCGCACCGATTCGCTCGTCCACGATCTACAGATGACGGTTGTCGCGCGGGCGGCCCAACGCTTGCGGCGACACCGCGTAGATACGTTGGTCCGGTCCGGCGGCCAGCACGTGGCTCTGCGTGTCGGACAGGTGCCGGGCGGAGATCCGGCGGGCGCGGTCGACGTCGCCCGCCTCGATCATGTCGGCCATCTTGATGTGCGTGTTGAGCACGGCGCGACGTTTGGTCAGCGACGGGTAGGTGCCCTTGGCCGCACTCTCGTCGGCCCATTGCTGTTCGTGGCTGGTCCACAGCGTTTCCAGGGTGCCGACCACGGCAATGATGGTGCGGTTTCCGCAGCCATGCACGATGGAATCGTGGAATCTCCGGCCGATTTCGGTGAATTCCGGTCCGTCTTCGAGATGCACTTCCATCGCGGCGTTGATTTCTTTGAGCTCGGGCACGATGGTGTCGGCGCGGTCGGTTCGTTGAGCCGCCAGTGCCGCGCACGCGGGTTCGAGCTCCAGAATCGCCGTCCCGAGATCGGCGACGACGACCGACTCACTCTGCAGCAGCAGACCCAACATGTAGGCGGCGCTGGTCTTCGCAGGAGCATGCACGATCGCACCGCCACGGTTGCCGCGCCGAACCGAGACCAGCCCCTCGGTCTCCAGAATTCGCAACGCCTCCCGCAGCGAGACGAGGCTGACATTGAACTGCTCGACGAGCACTTCCTGGCGGGGCAGCAAATCTCCGTCGGCCAATTCTCCGTCGATGATCTGGCGTCTCAGCTCGTCAGCCACGATCTCGGCGATCCGCGGCGCCGATAACCGGCGTCGGGCCTCGGGGCCAATTCCCAGCGCAGTCATCTGATTCCAGCAGCGGAGGGGCCGGATGGAGCGACGGTCGCTGCGTCCGCGAACTCCATTTACTGCAATCTTAACAGTAATGGCATAATAGCCGCGCTGGTCAAGCGCTCGCCTGGACGCGGGCGAACCGGTGTCGGCAAATTAACTAAGATGGCATAGACAGCAAGCCGACGAAACGTGGACGGATACAGGTGAGCGACGGGCACGATAGCCGACCGACACCGCTGAAGGATGTCCGCGTCATCGAGATCAGCGACCGCATCGCCGGCAGTTACTGCGGAAAACTATTGGTCGATGCCGGTGCTGCGGTCCGAAAAATCGAGCCACCGCAAGGGGATTCGCTGCGGCGGTTCAGCGCGAGCGGATCGTTCGTGCCCGACGGGACGAACTCACCCCTGTTCGGTTATCTCAATGCCGGCAAGCGCAGCCTGACCTGGTCGGCCACGGATCAGCGCTACCGGGACGAATTGGTTGGCGCCGACATCATCGTGGTGACGGCCACCCGGTCACAGGCGGCCCAGTTGGGCATCGACCCGCAACAGTTGCTCGCGGAGTTCCCCAGGGCCGTCGTCGTCACCATCTCCGACTTCGGCTGGACCGGTCCGTATGCCGACCGGGCCGCCAGCGAATTCACCTTGCAGGCGTGGTCCGGCTTGACCGGTTTCCGCGGCGATCCGGCCGGACCGCCGATCTCGATCGGCGGTGACCTCGGGGAGTACATGGGCGGGGTGTTCGCCGCGTTCGGTGCGCTGGCGATGCGCCGCCGCGTTGAACACGGCGGCCCGGGCGATCACCTCGATCTGTCCATGTTGGAAGCGATCACGCTGATGCAAAGTGGGGAGTGGCTGCACTCCCAATTGCTTCAGACGCCGCCGGTTTCACGCACGGTGGAAGTGCCCTCTATCGAGCCGGCCAAGGATGGCTACGTCGGGATCACCATGGTCACCGGCCAGCAATGGCTGGATTTCGCCGCGATGGTCGACTGCCCCGAGTTGAGCGAGATCCCTCAGCTTAGTTTTCAAATCGGGCGATGGGAGTACCGCGATCTCATCCGCGAGCGGATCCGGCCGTGGCTGGCCGAACGCACTGTCGAGGAGGTTGTCGAACTCGGCCAGCTCTTCCGACTGCCGATCGCGGCGTTGGGCAATGGGGCCACGATCCGCGAGACGGCTTACTCGAGGGGACGGGGGGCGTTCGTGCGCAACCCGGCGGGCTTCCACCAGCCCCGCACGCCATGGCTGATGTCGCGATGTGAACCCGCTGCACTGCGCAGCGCACCTGCGCTCGGCGAGGCCGACAACACCACGCCATGGCCGAAACGCGAATACGTTGTGCCGCCGTCGGATCCGCGACTGCCTCTCGAGGGTATTCGCATCGTCGACTTGACCGCGTTTTGGGCCGGACCCGCCGCCACTCACGCGCTGGCCGCTTTCGGCGCCGATGTCGTCAAGGTGGAGTCGATACAACGCCCCGACGGCATCCGATATTCGGGCGGCATGCGAAAAGACGTTGACGACTGGTGGGAATACGGCTGGGTGTTCCACGCCGTGAACACCAACAAGCGCTCAGTCACTCTGGATTTGGGGTCAGGCGACGGTCGTCGCCTGTTCGACGAGTTGGTCGCCGACGCCGACGTGGTGATCGAGAATTTCTCCCCGCGGGTGATGGAGCACTTCGGGCTGACCGCGGAGGCCTTGCTGGCGGTCAATCCGCGACTGGTCATCGCCCGGATGCCGGCGTTCGGGCTGGACGGCCCCTGGCGCGACCGGGTCGGTTTCGCGCCGACCATGGAGCAGATCGCCGGCCTGGCCTGGGTGACGGGGTTACCGGACGGTCTGCCCGTCCCGCCCCGCGGAGCCTGCGATCCGCTGGCCGGTGTCCATGCGGCGTTCGCTGTGACGGCGGCGCTGTCTTTTGCCGAGCGCACCGGGGAAGGCCAGCTCGTCGAGTTGCCGATGATCGAGACGGTCATGAACGTCACCGCCATTCAGCCGATGGAAGCGGAGGTGTTCGGTGTCACGTTGAGCCGCCAAGGCAATCGTGGTCATGGTCGGGCCGTCCAGAACCTCTACCGCTGTGCAGGCGACGACGACTGGATCGCCGTCACCATCGGCACCGACAAGCAGTGGCAGGCGCTGGTCGAGGTGATGGGCCGACCGTCGTGGACCGACGACCACCGCTTCGGCAGCCTTGCCGGGCGGCGAGCGGAAGCCGACGAGATCGACCGGCGGCTGCAGGAGTGGTTCGGCGGACAGGATCTGCGCTGCGCGGTGAATGACCTTGCCGACGTGGGCATTCCCGTCGCGCCGGTCGTGTCGCCGTCGTTGGTGACCGAGAACCCTCAGCTGAATGACCGCGGGTTCTTGGAAACGCTCGAGCATCCGCGTACCGGTCGGGGTCGCTACCCGCGTCCGCCGTTCGCCCCGCTGGGCGGGCAGCACAGGTGGCTGATGCGGCCACCGCCGACGCTGGGCGAGCACAATGGCGAGGTTCTGCGCGATCAGTGCGGGCTCACCGATCAAGACCTCGTGCGCCTGGCGTCTGCCAGTGTGATCGGAACCCGGCCCAAGGGTCTGTGAAGGTTGTGAGGGTAAGGAGCAATCGATGCGAGTGATCGTTGACGAAACGTTGTGTGAGGCTAATGGATTCTGTGAATCGTTGGCGCCGGACATCTTTGAGATCGGTCAATCCGATGTGGTGCACGTCGTCGACGGCGAGGTGCCGGAGCACCTGCACATCGACGTCCGCGCCGCGGTCGACCAGTGCCCGAAGGCCGCTCTGCGGCTTGCTGACTAATTACCGCGCGGTCAGCGTGATCGGCATCTCGTCGTAAATCGACATGTTCGTGGTCAGATTCGGATAGGCCACCTCGGCCGGACCAAGAGTGATGCTGTCGCAACGCAACAGCAGCTCATCCAGGACGGCGCGGATCTCTGCGCGGGCAAGCATCGCGCCCAGGCAGTGGTGTGCGCCGCCGCCGCCGAACGCGACATGCGGGTTGGGATGGCGTCCGATGTCGAACGTGAATGGCGACTCGAAGACCTCCTCGTCCCGATTCGCCGAACGCAACATCGACACCACCCTCTCGCCCTTGGGGATGTGCTGACCGTCCATTTCGATGTCGACCTTGGTGCTGCGGGTCCAGTACGCCACCGGCGACGCCCAGCGCAGCACCTCCTCGACGGCGCTGGACCGCACGGACTCGTCTTCGCGATACCGCTCGATCTGGTCGGGATTGGCGACGAACGCCTGCAGCCCGATGGCCAGCGCGTTCTTGGTCGTATCGCTGCCGGCGAACGCCAGCACGAAGAAGAAGAATTCGAGTTCGTTGGTGGCCAAGCTGAATTGCTCACCATCGTCACCGGTGATGACGCCGGATGCGATCGAGCTCCAGATGTCGTCGGCAGGATTACGCCGCTTCTCGGCGGTGAGCTCCATGGCGTAACCGAAGATCGTGGCGAAAAGCTCGGCGTCGAGCTGATCCTCCGTGGATTGAGCCTTCAGGATGCGGTCGAAGCCGTCGAAGATACGCGGCCGGTCCTGTTCCGGAATGCCGATGATGTCGCCGATGACGGTCATCGGCAACGCGTCGGCGACATCGTCGATCCAGTCGCCGCTGCCGCGGACGAGTAGGTCGTCGATCATCCGCGACGCACGCGCCCTGATGCCGTCTTCGAGCTTGGCGATCGCCCGGGGCGTGAATGCGCTCGAGATGAGTTTTCGGTGCTTGCTCTGTTCCGGCGGGTCCAGCGTGATGATGGTCGGATACGACGCGAAGAGAGCGGCCGGCTGGATGAGCGGGCCATCGCCGGCGGTGAACGATTCGGCATCGCGGTGCAGCCGCACGGCGTGCCGGTGCTTGGTGGTCATCCAGAAATCCCGCTTCACGGTCTTCGCCACACCTGGCGTCAGCCCATGGCGGAACAGCGGTCTGGTACGGCGCAGCTCGGTGAACAACTCGTCGGGAAAGCCATTGCGCCACAATCCGAAATCCGACAGATCGACTGTCGACACCGTCATCTGCGAACCTCGATTCACTCGGACGCCAGAACCGCGAAAGAGCCCGGTTTGCCCGTGACATTACCGTTGGCCGACAAGGCGCGTTGACGTTCAATGCTTAAAATAGTAAAAATAGACGGAAGTCTTCCGCAACGCGGTGAGCGTAAGCGTGGCCGTGCGCCAGTCGACTGGCGCGGGAATGGAGAGGTTAGTGACGGACACGGTTTCGGACTCCTCCATCGATCCATCGGAACGCGAATTCGGGCCGAGTGGCATCAGCCTGTCGCCGTACCGATTCCCGACCGGATGGTTCATCGTCGGTTTCGCCTCCGACTTGGCCGCCGGGCAGGTCAAGCGGGTGCATTACTTCGGCGAGGAGTTGGTGCTGTTTCGCACCGAGTCCGGCGAGGTGAACGTGCTGGACGCCTACTGTCAGCACCTCGGCGCCAACATGGGTGTCGGTGGCACGGTCGAGGGGGAGAACATCGTCTGCCCCTGGCACGGGTGGCAGTGGCGCGGGGACGGTACGAATGCGCTGATCCCCTACAGCAAGATCGGCTGCAAGAACAACGTCCGCGTCCGCACCTATCACAGCGTGGAGTGGTACGGCTTCATCCTGGTCTGGCACGAGCGGCATGGCCGCGCGCCGTACTGGCAACCGCCGGTGCTGCCCGAACTGGAAACCGACGAGTATTACCCGCTGCACCCGCACAGCCGCATGCTCAACCGGGTCAAGGTGCATGCGCAGATGATCATCGAAAACGCGGCCGACCCGTATCACGTGCAATACGTGCACAAAGCCGCCAACCCGGCCAACACCACCTCGTTCGAGGTCGCGGGCTACCACCTGCACGCCACCGTCAGCGCCCATTTCGGAGGCGGCCGGGCGCAGACCTGGCTGACCCCGGACGGACCCGTCGACGCCAAGATCATCTACGACAACTACTCGCTGGGATTGGGAATTGTTCGCTTCCCCAGCGACCTGGTGGCCACTATCGAGGTCACCGGCCAGACGCCGGTCGACGAAGACTACACCGACTACTTCTACACCCAGGCTTCCATCCGTGAGCCCGGTGACTCCGGTGACGTGCCCGCCGGCCGCGCCGCCAAATTCTTGGCATTGCAACAAGAAGTCATCAAACAGGACTTCTTCACCTGGGAGAACATGAAGTACCTGGAGAAGCCGAATCTCGCACCCGAAGAGGCGCACGACTACGCGGCGCTGCGACGCTGGGCGCACCGCTTCTACCCGGGCGAGGAGAGCTCGCCGGAAGACTTCGGCTACACCGCCAACGGTGATCCCGACCCGGCGGCATCGAAGGTTTAGAGGAGCCCGAATGGCCCGCGTGCCGGCTGGGGCGGCACCCGTATGCGACGGAAAGCCTATCGGTCCAGCTGATTTCGGTGTGGATCGGTTCAGCGTCGCGACCGTGCTCGATCGTCGTGCCGAGCAGTTTCCCGACCGGGTGATGATGTCGATCGACGGTACTGAGGTGACGTTCGAGCAGATGCGCCGCAGGTCCTGCGCCGCGGCTAATGCGCTGCTGGACTTGGGTATCGGACCGGGTGATTGCGTCGCGTTGTTCGCCGCGACCTGCCCGGAATGGGTCTACTTCTGGTTGGGCGCGGGACGGATCGGTGCGGTCGCCGCAGCGGTGAATGCAGCCAACAAGGGCGACTTCCTGCTGCACGCACTGCAACTGTCACGTGCCAAGGTGGTCGTCACCGACACCGACCGGCAGTCACGGGTCGAAGAGCTCGGCGATCGGCTGCCCGGGTTGAGCACCATTGTGGCTCAGAAGCATTCACTGGATGAGGCGCTGTATCGCAGGGTGGTGGATCACGCCGGCGACGTCGGGGACATCGGGTCGCTGTTTTTCACTTCGGGCACGACCGGGGCATCGAAAGCGGTCGCCACGACGTGGCACTACCTGTTCACTACTGCTGCGACGGCCGCGTCGGCCTGGGCGTTCAGTCCGGGTGAGGTGCTGTGGACGGCGATGCCGCTGTTCCACCTCAGCGCCGCGCCGGCAGTACTGGCGCCGATGCTTGTCGGCGGGACGACGGTATTGGCACCCGCCTTTCATCCCGGGTCGGTGTGGGACGAGGTGCGCGCCTGCCGCGCCGTTGGTTTCGTCGGTGCCGGCGCGATGGTCTCGATGCTCATGCATCAGCCGCGGGATCCCCGCGACGCGCAGTTGCCGCTGCGGTTCATCTCCGCGGCGCCGATCGACGCGGCGGTGTACCGCGATATTGAAAAGCGTTACGGTTGCAAGATCGTCACCATGTACGGGCTGACCGAGGCCTTCCCGATCGCGGTCAAAGGCGTGGCCGACGACGGGGTGCCCGGAACGTCGGGTCGGCCGAACCCCAGTTTCGATGTGCGAATCGTCGACCCGGACGGCGAGCCGCTTCCGTCCGGGTCCGTGGGCGAGATCGCGTGTCGGCCGCGCTACTCACACGTCATGAGCGAGGGCTACGTAAATCCCTCGGGCCTGGCGGTCGACCCGCACCCGCAATGGTTTCGCACCGGGGATCTCGGCGTGCTGGACAGCGATCAAAATCTGACTTACGTGGACCGGGTGAAAGATTCGCTGCGCCGCCGCGGGGAGAACATTTCGTCGGTCGAAGTGGAGACGGTGGTGATGGAGCATCCCGCGGTGCTGGAGGCCTCGGTGATCGGTGTCCCGAGCGACCTGGGTGAGGACGACATCCTGCTGTTCGTCACTGTGCGGGCCGACGGCGCTCTGGATTACGTTGAGCTGCTGGACTTTTGCGGTGCGCGGATGCCGTACTTCTCCGTACCGCGATACGTGGAGATCGTCAGCGAGCTGCCGAAGACCATCATCGGGCGGGTCCGCAAGGACATTCTTCGCGCCCGCGGTGTCGGGTCCGCCACCTGGGACCGCGAAAGCCACGGATACATCGTCAGCCGGTGAGACAGGGAGAAACGGTGACACAGGAGATACATAGATGGCCATGACCTACCAGCAGCAGTACGTCCTCGACGGGACGGCGGGGCGCGACGCCATCTTGAACCTGACGGCGCGGCACAACCGGCTCTATTCCAACGGCGACCGCAACGGATGGATCGCGACATTCCGTCACTCGGGTGCCCACTTGACCCGCGACGGCACGGAATTCGCCGATCTGCGTGAGGCGTTCGACGGCGGCAACGGACGCCTGGTCACCGTCGACCACGACATCAGCGTCGACGGCGTCAATGCGACTCAGCGTTGCGTGGCATTGCTGTTCGCTGCTACCGCCGACGGCGCCACCACGTTGCGCGCCACCGGCACCTACCGGGACCAGCTGATCTACGAACGAGGCGGCTGGTACTTCAGTTCCCGCGAGCTCGAATGGGATTCGGTGTCGAACGGGCATTCGCTCGGGGTTTGACGGACGCGACACGTTGTCGACACCCATCAGCTATCAGCTCGCGTTCGGCACCTACGAGGATGCCCTGCGCATGGTCGGCGTGGCGTCAGAGCCGAGGACCGCGGGCACCGTGGTCAGTGCGGCGCGGATCCAAATGTTCGCCGCCACCGTGCAAGACGGAAATCCGTCCTACTGGGACCCCGATTTCGCGGTGCGGACCTGGGGCGGCCTGGTGGCGCCGCCGGCGCTGCTGATGGGGTGGCTGACGCCGTTGCCATGGGAACCCGGCGGGCGTCCGCCGGTGTCGGCGATCGCGATTCGGGTGCCGCTGCCCGGCACCACGTTCATCAACGCGGCCAACGAGGCGGAATTCCCGCTGCCCATTGTTGACGGTGACCTGCTCTCCGTCGTCGAAGAAGTGGTGTCGGTGTCACCGGAGAAGCAGAGCAAGCTCGGTGTCGGTCATTTCGTCGAGACCATGGACACCTTTACCCGCCAGGATGGCGCGGTGGTGGCCACAAACCGGAACACACTGTTCCGCTTCACGCCTGCGGGGTCGTCGTGATTTCGTGGGATGAGATCAGCGTCCCGATGGAGTTGCCCGGGGTCGTCGACGAGATCACGTACCAGCGTGTGGTGATGAACTCCGGGTCGACATGGGATTACTTCCCAGGCCATTTCAATCCGGGCTACGCCGAAAGCCAAGGCCATCCAACGATTTTCGTGAACACCATGCACCTTGCGGGTTTCGCCGACCGCATCGCGACGGATTGGGCCGGGCCCGAAAGCCGGGTGGTGCGCCGGAAGATGAGGTTGACCGGTTCGATCTATGCCGGCGACACCATGGTGGGCCGAGCACGCGTCGTCGCCAAGCGCTGCGATACGACTGTGGACCCGCCGCGACGGCTTCTCGACCTGCAGATAGAGGTCAGCAACCAGCGCGGTGAGCTGTGCTGTCCGGTCGAGCTCACGTTGCAACTCCCGGGGTAATCGCGATGGTCGATGAGCTAGGCGAACGGCATCTGGCGGTCTGCCGACGGTTCGGCGACTCGGTGCGCGCGGCGCACGGAAAATGGGATCATCGCTCGCCGTGCGATGCCTGGGATGCCAGGGGAGTGCTGGAGCACGTCATCGGATTTCACGACGTGCTGCTGCTGCGGCCGTTGGGCCTCAAGCCCGACCGCCCGAGCGATGATCCACAGGTCCGGTGGGAGTTGACTTACGCGGCGCTGGAGCAGGCAGTCGATCCCAGCAGCCACCTATTCGAACGCGTCGTTGACGTTCCGCAGTTACAACGCAACCCGGCCACGAGATTGGATGCCCGCGCGATGATGCCGAACCTAACCCGCGACGTGTTGGTGCACACCTGGGACCTCGCCCGCGCGGTGGGCGCCGACGACCGGTTGGACGCCGGGTGGTGCGAGCACTTCTACGCGGCCTTGCCGATGGATCCTCAGGGGCTGAGCGGTTCAGGGATGTTCGATAATCCCGTGGCGGTGAGTGAGCACACCGACATGCAATCGAAACTTCTTGCCCAGCTGGGCCGCGACCCGGGCTGGCGACCGTAATCCGCCTTTAATCGGGCAACGGCGGCATCGTGCCTTTGCTGATCACGGACTGCAGCTCGACATATTCATGCAGGCCTTCCGGGCCGAATTCCCGGCCGATGCCAGATTGCTTGAAACCGCCGAACGGGCTGCCGATGTCGAGGGTGTACATGTTGATGCCGTAGGTGCCGGCCCGCACGCTCGCGGCGACCTCGAGGCCGTGCGCAATATCGGCGGTCCAGACCGATCCGGCCAGACCGTAGTCGCTGTCGTTGGCGATGCGGACCGCGTCGTCTTCGTCGCGGTAGGTCAGCACGCTCAGCACGGGGCCGAATATCTCCTCCTGCGCGATACGCATGTCGTTGGTAGCGTCGGCGAACAGTGTCGGCCGCACATACCAGCCCTGGTCGTGCGGCGCGTCGTCGCCGCCAAGGACCATGCGGGCGCCCTCCTTGACCCCGGATCGGATGTAGTCCTGAACCCGGGCCTGTTGCCGCTGGGCGACCAGGGGCCCGATATCGGTCGCCTCGTCGGCCGGATCGCCGACGCAAAGACCCGACATCATGTCGGCCAGCGCGTCGACGACCTCGTCGCGGCGCCGTTCGCTGACCAGGATGCGGGTCTGCGCAACGCAGGCCTGGCCGTTGTTCATCAGGCTCGCGGACTTCAGCTGCTTGACGGTCTTATCGATGTCGGCGTCGTCGAGGATGATCGCCGCTGACTTGCCGCCGAGTTCCAGGCTCACGCGTTTGAGTTGCTCGCCGCACAGCGCGGCGATCCGGCGTCCGACCGCGCTCGACCCGGTGAAGGAGACCTTGTCCACACCGGGATGGCGCACCAGCGCCTCGCCGACATCCGTGCCGCCGGGCAGGACGGACACCACCCCGTCGGGCAGGTCCAGCTGCTCGATCATTTCGGCCAACCACAGAGCGTCCAAGGGTGTTTCGGGCGCGGGCTTGACGATGACCGGGCAGCCCGCGATCAAAGCGGGAATCAGCTTGGGCATGATCAAGAACTGCGGAACGTTCCAGGGCACGATCGCCGCGACCACGCCGACCGGTGCGCGGCGCAGGTGCACTTCGCCGAGGACGCCGTTGCGACGTTCGACCCAGGGAAAGTCGCGGGCCACCGCCAGGGTGAGATGGATCATCGACACCGCCGCCGCGGCCTGGCCCAGCCGGCTGAAACTGCGCGGAGACCCCATCTCGTCGGTGATCAAGTCGGCCATCTCGTCGAGGTGGCCGCCATAAATCGTCGCGAGCTCTTCGACCTTGCGCATACGTTCCTGCGGGCTCAGTCGGGGCCACGGTCCGTGGTCGAAGGCATGTCGCGCAGCGGCGACCGCGGCGTCGACGTCTGCGGGAGCCGCAGCAGGAACATCGCCGATTGGCTTTTCGGAGTGCGGGGAGATGACCGTCAGGCGCTGCTCGGTGGACGGCGTGCGCCAGTGCCCCCCGATGAAAAGCTGGTTGTAGCAACGGTGGTCAAGGGATTCCGTCATGCGGGTACCACCTCTGAAAAGGCGACGGCAACTTCGCTATTGATGCTAACATAGCAAAAAAGCCGGGAGCCTGGCAGTGGCGCGGGGCAACAGTGAAGGCGACGTGAGCGACGAACTTCAGGTGACAGCGGACGGCGCCGTCCGGACCGTCACGATCAACCGTCCCGACGCACTCAACGTCGTCAACGCCACCCTCCACCATCAGCTGCTCGACGTCTGGCGCGACTTGGAGCGCGATGCCGGCGCCCGCTGCGTCATCCTCACCGGAGCCGGGAAAACCTTCAGCGGCGGAGGCGATTTCGCGTTCCTGAAAGCCCAGCATCGTTCGCTCGAATACCGGTATGACGTGTCCGCGCAGGCGGCGGACATTCTGCACGCGATGATCAACTTCCGGCTGCCGGTGGTGGCTGCGGTGAACGGCCCGGCTGTTGGGTTGGGCGCGTCGCTGGCGCTGTGTTGCGATTTGGTCCTGATGTCCGAGCGCAGTTATCTGTGCGATCCCCATGTGTCGATCGGCCTGACCGCCGGCGACGGTGGGGCATTGCTGTGGCCCTACATGACCAGCCTCATCCGCGCCAAGGAGTACGTCTACACGGGTGAGCGCATCCCGGCTGAGCTAGCCGTCGATCTGGGCCTGGCTAATCGTGTCACGACCGCCGACACTCTGATGGATGAGGCGCTGCGGCTGGCTGCGCGGCTGGCGGCCCAGCCGGCGCGAGCATTGCAGACCACCAAGCGGGCGTTCTCCAAGCACCTTGCTCAGGCGGCCATCGCGATCATCGACTATGGGCTGGCGGCCGAAACGCTCGAGCTGGGCGCCGACGACCACATCGAGAAGGTGCGCGAATTCCTGGGCGCCGACAAGTACGACGCGATCGAAACCCGCGAGGGGTGACATGAACACCGATTGGCGCAATTACCCGTTCCGGCTGGTGCCCAACGACAGCGCGCTGGATTTCCCAGCCGCCGAAGGCGAGCATGCCGACCAGGAGTCTGACACCTGGTTCATCGCCGGCGAGCTGACCGGCGCCACCGGCCGCTCGTTCGCGTTCCTGACCATCTTCAACAAGAACCGGCCGGGTGGGTCGGTGGTCGCCGATTTCTATACGATGGCGCTATTCGATTGCGATAACGGCGAATACGGCACCTATACCGATTACGACATGCCGCCGAAGAACATGCAACCAGACGCGCGACCGAAGATGTCCATGTCCGCCGGATACCTCGACATCCGTTACGACAGCAGCGCCGGGCCGGTGGCGTGGACGACCTGCCGCGACGACGATGGGGAGCTACGGCCCTACACCTACGGCGTGAGCCTGCGCGGCGTCGATCAGGGCGGCCGGTCGATGGAATTGGATGTGACCGTCACGCCAACCCGCGCGCCGGTACCCGTTGGCGCGGACGCGCGCGACGGCAAGATCAGTTGCTTCGGTCAGCCCGACACCTATTCGTACTTCCAGACCGGGATGGCGATGAGCGGCACGCTGCGCT
This sequence comes from uncultured Actinomycetota bacterium, assembly GCA_963760095.1. Lineage (GTDB taxonomy): Bacteria > Actinomycetota > Actinomycetes > Mycobacteriales > Mycobacteriaceae > Mycobacterium. The sequence goes on from CAVXBT010000006.1 coordinate 132,538, forward strand.
GGGGTGAGCTGAGTGAGGATGTCACCGGTAGCGCAGGACATGTCGATCGGCAGTGGTTTCCCAAGTACGCCGGCGGCGGGGGAACCGGAGGAGACCCGCGCGCCAGATCGCACGAATGGCGCACGATCAACCTGGACAACGGCGTCGACATGAGCATCTGGCGACAGTTCGACCGGATGGATAGCAATGCGGTGCAACCATTTACGGGTGTGACGGTGAGTTATCCCGACCCGGCGATGGCTCCGGAGTGCGCGGAGGACGTCGAGGTGACGGTGAGCAGCTATGTTCGATGGCCTGATTCGATCCGGCCGCTGGTGAAGCCGCTGGTATCGAAGCGGTTCATGCCCGACCGTCACCGGCTGCGCTGTGCCAGTTTGCAACTGGATCTCACCGGAGAGCCTCTGGTGGCGGCACCGGCGCACGGCCTGCCGATCGAATACATGGAAGGGCCGTATCGCTACCGCGGGACGTTGCGCGGCGAACCGGTGAGCGGCTTTGCGTTCTACGAGCGCTCGCTGGCGCTTTACCGGGACTGGGAGCTGATCGATGTGCTGGCGGCTGCCGTCGAAGATCTCAGCCCGGCCGAGCAGCAGGTGGTCGATCTGGTGCGGCCACTCGTCGCTGCGGGCGAACGGTCAGAGGCGCGAAAGGTGTTGCAGGCCATGCTCGCGGGGCTGCCTGCGGACCGGACACATTGCCGTGACGTGGTCGAGGCTCTGATCGGGGCGCTATCGGTCGACGGCTGACGCCGTCGCCGGGCGCCAGGACGCCCAAGACAGGTGCCGGTGCTGGAGCCCGGGTTCGTTGCGACCGAACAACAGATGATCTCGGGCGCCCGACGCGAGGTTGGCTTGCAGGCCTGCCACAAGCCGATAGTCCTCATCGCGCACCGTGGCATGGGCATAGTCGAAGACGGCTTGAGCGCCGGCGGCCGTCGATTCATCGGAGATGTCCAGCGGAGTCGAATTCTGGTGAACCGTAATGGATCTGCCCGGTTTATCGGCCGGATAAATCCGGAACAGCTCTCCGTTGGCGATGGTCACCGACAGCACGATGTTCGGAAACAACGCGTAGATCACCACCATGTTGTGGAATGGGTCCCACTCATCTTCGGGGACGTTCTCCAGTTCGAGGACGGAATTCAGCGGGAAGATCAACCGGTGATGCGGCCCGAACGAGTCGAACACCGTGCAGTTACTGCGCGCGATCGTCGCGAAGGTGTCTCGGTGGACGGTGGCGAAATGGTAGTTCTCCGAGAACGTGTCGACCGCCAGCTTCCAGTTGATCGGCGTGTCCAGGACCTTCTCGCCCAGCGGCGACCACCGCCCGATGCCCCACGAGTCGAGCTCCTCGGCGAGCGGACCAAGATGTTCCGCGACATCAAGGGTGGTCTCGGGATCGAGTGCCACCCAGAGGAATCCGGCGAATTCGGCACCGGGTAGCTCAGTCAGGCCGTCAGAGCGCAGCTGAACGCCCGGGAAGCCTTCTCGACCGGGCAGTCCTACCAATCGCCCGGCGTTGTCGTATGTCCATGCGTGGTAGGGGCAGGTGAACCGTTTTGCCGTGCCGCAACCGGTGACCACTTCCGATTGCCGGTGCAGGCAGACGTTGTTGAATGCCTTGACCGAACCGTCGGCAGTCCTGGTCAGCAGTACCGATCGCCCCATTACTGACTTGGTGCAGTAGGACCCCGGCTCCGGCAGTTCGGAGACATAACCGACCAGCTGCGGGCTGGTCATCAGCATTGCGACGTCGCGCTCGTGGCGTTCGATCGACGTGTACTCGCTGGCCGCGACGGCATGCTCAGCCGGCGCGAGATCGGTGGTTTTGTCGAGTGCCAGCTTCACGGCACGTCGGGTCAAGTCGATGAGTTGGTCGCGTTCCATCAGCGGTCCTCCACCGTCTTCATAATCGCCCTTGACGGTAACTTTATTAACTTAGCAAGTAAAGCGCTGATGCTTGTTGCCAGTGCCAAGCGGGTCAGCCCTCGACCGAGTTGGGATCGAGACGGTCAGTCGGCACCCCATTGATGTAGGTGGCTTGTCCGTTGCCCATGGACCAGTCTGCTGGTTGAACTGTGATGAGGTTGAAGAAGACGTCCTCCGGCCGCACCTGCAGCTTCTCGTGCAACTGGTCGACGACAGCTTTGTAGAACGCGGCCTTCTGCTCAGGGCTCGCAACGTCGAGGAAGATCAGCTGAATGAAGATGCAGTTTTCGGACCGATGGAGACTGAGATAATCGGGGTCGAAGAGGAAGTTCTCCGCCTTGTGTTCGGTAATGGTCTGGAAACGATCCTCGGGCACCCCCAGACACTCGATCATCTTGGCGTACACGACATCTGCGATCGTTCGGCGGTATTCCGCCGATTTACCCTCGATGAGGTCGATTCGAGCGAGTGGCATGATGCATGTCCTTTCTCCGAGTCGAACAGAACCTGGACACTTTGCGCACCCGGCGCCAAGTGCCTTGTGTGTCAATTACAAGAGGTAATTGAGGTCGGCTGAAGGCGGAAGAGCGCCGGCGCCGCCAGTCACCCTCCGGGGGGTTCCCAGGCGGATCCGCCGGGCGTGTCCACACAGCTGACCGGACCGCCCGAGTTCGATATTGCTGCCGCGCCCGTCTGATCCGGGCTGCACGGCATGCCGACTGCAGGGCGGGTGTCCAGGCCGGACGGGGTGGCCGTCGGTGAGGTCGAACGCGGCTTGGTGGTCTGCGGCACGGTCGTCTGCGGTGTCGACGAGCTGGTCGGCGGACGGGTCGTCACAGCCGGCGAGGGCGTGATCGTCGGTGGCGTTGTCACCGCCGTGGCGACGGGGTGTGAAGGAGCCGGCGGAGCCGGAGGTGGGGGAGGCGGGGCGATCATCGCCGGGGGCGCAGTGGCTGCCGGCAGCGGTGTCGTCGACTCGGCCGACGTGGTGTCGACACCGGTTGGCGTGTCGTCGGATCGAGAGGCCGAACGCAACGCTTTGACACCGAAGAACCACGCCAAAACCACAACCAGGATCACGCCGGCAAGCGCCGCGGTGTGCTGCAGCCGGCGACGGCGCGCTTCGTCGTCCGCGGCGTCGTCATGGGCGGCGCCGGATACGACGGGATCAACCGACGGGGTGGCCTCGTCAACATCGGAGTCTGGCAGGACAACTGGCGCGGCGGGGGCGTCGTGCCGTGCTGTGTCGGGAGCAGCGTGTGCCGCCGGTTTGGTCGGCGCCGCGTTGTCGGACTCTGGCGCCGCGAGTAACGCCGTCGTCGCAGTATCTTGTCGATCGGGCGCATCACGGAAAATGGCTGCACCGCGGATATGCGAACGGGTGCCAGCGGTCGACTCGAGTGCTTTGGCGAAGTCTCGACATCGCCGGAATCTGTCCACGGGATCTTGCGAGAGAGCGCGGGCGAAGATCGCGTCGTAGTCGGTCAGGTCCGGCCTGACTTCACTTGGTCGCGGCGGTCGGTCGTTGAGGTGCTTGCTCGCCGTCACCGCGGGATTGAAGTGGGCAAACGGTGGCGATCCGGTGAGCAGGTGAAAAGCGCTGCCCGCCAATGCATATTGGTCAGCCCGGCCGTCGACCACGTCCTCCACCAGCTGCTCGGGGGCGGTGAAGCTTGCCGTCCCGATGAACAGATTCGCGCGGGTCAAAGTGTTCGTGTCGCCCAGGGGGTGTGCTACACCGAAGCCCGCCAACGTAACTCGTCGTATGTCGGATGGTGATTTGCTGACCAGAATGTTGCCGGGATTCACGAACTGGTGCAGTACCCCGTGGTCGTGTGCGTAGTCCAAGGCGTCTGCGACTGCGGACACGATCTCGACCACCATCTTCGGCGGCAAGCCATCGGGATGCTGGTCGCCGAGCAAGGTGGCCGTATCGGCGCCATCGACGTAGTCCCTTGAAAGCCACAGCTGGCCCTCGAACTCGCCGCGATCGGTGATCCCGAGGATGTTCGGATGCCAAAGCGCCGCTGCCAGATCGGATTCTTGGGTGAACCGTTCTCGGTAGTCCAGATCGGTTGAAACGTCGGCCGGGATCAGTTGAAGCACTTGGAGGCGCGGAAGAGTCGGATGTTTGGCGACATAAAGCTCACCGAACTCTTCGTACTCGAGCGGCCGAACAATACTGAACCCGGCTGCCGTCGCTCCACTGACCAGTGGCATGGGAGGATCGTACAGTTTGCCGCGCAAAACCAACGGTGGTGGTGCTGGCCGCCGCGCACCCACGTGGACCGAGTGAGAATGTCCGGGTGAGTGCACCAGGAAACCGCCACACCGGCGCGACCCCTGCGCATCGGCTCCGCCCGATGTCAGGGCGCGACCCCCACGAGCCGCATCGGGTGGCGACCCCCCTGGAGTTGCTGTTCGACCTGACATTCGTCATCGCCTGCGGTGTTGCCGCATCGGAATTCGCGCGGATGCTGGTGTCGGGTCACGTCGGCGCCGGCCTGGCCGGGTTCACGTTCGCCACCTTTGCGGTCTGCTGGGCATGGATCAATTTCAGCTGGTTCGCCTCTGCCTACGACACCGACGACTGGGTGTACCGCTTGACGACGATGCTGCAGATGGTGGGCGTCCTGATTCTCGCCCTGGGAATTCCGAAGGTGTTCTCCTCGATAGCCGCCGGCGAGAACGTCGATAATCGGGTGCTGGTCGGCGGCTACGTGGTGATGCGGGTCGCCATGGTGATCCAGTGGCTTCGCGCCGCCAGGCAAGACCCGGATCGGCGGGCCGCTTGCCTGACCTACGCGTCGGCCATCACTGCCGCGCAGGTCGGCTGGGTCGCCATCGCCATCGTTAACAGTTCAGTGGGAGTCACCTTCATCCTGGTCGCCGTGATGGTGGGGGTCGAGCTGACGGGTCCACTGCTGGCCGAGAAGCGGATGGGTGGAACGCCGTGGCATGCGCACCACATCGTCGAGCGCAACGGACTGCTGACGATCATTGCGCTCGGCGAAGGCATGGTGGGTACGGTCGCCTCGCTGTCGGCGGTGGTCGCCGAGCACGGTTGGACGACGGACGCCGTGCTGGTCGCGGTTGCCGGGACCGGCCTGACCTTCGGCATGTGGTGGGTCTACTTCGTGGTGCCGGCCGCGGAACTGCTGCACGCTCATCGTGAGCGCTCATTTGGCTACGGCTACCTCCATATCGTCGTCTTCGGATCCATCGTCGCCACGGGCGCCGGGCTGCATGCGGCCGCGGAGGACATCGAACACCGGTCCGCAATGCATTCGATCAGCACTGTCGCGGCGGTCGCGGTGCCGGTCGGGGTCTACATCGGCGCCCTGTTCGGAATTTATGTATTGCTGATCCGAGCCTGGGACGGCTTTTATGCATCCGTCATGCTGGTCGCCCTGTTGGTGTTGGGCGCGGCGGCGGGGCTCGCGTTCACAGGCGTGTCGACCCCGGTGTGTCTGCTGGTTGTCACGGCCGCGCCGGCGGTGGTGGTCGCCAGTTTCGAATTACTCGGGCATAGGCGTACGGCGGATGCGGTGGCTAACGTCGCGGGATCGGCCATCGGCGGATCTTGATACAGATGTGACAAGTGGTGCTGATGTGGTAGTTGATGCATTTGTCGTACTCTGTGACACGTGGCCTCAGTGTCTCGGCGCAGCCATGCTCAGATTCGCGGCCGCAACACCAGCCCTGATCGCGCTCGGTGCCGCGGCCGAGTCGCTGCGTGCCCCGTCGGCCTCGGCGGATGGCCTGGGCGTGCTGCTGGACTACGCGGCCGGGGTGATACCCGCCAGCCAGATCAGGGCGGCTGGTGCCCTGGGATCCATCCGGTACGTGTCGGATCGCCGGCCCGGGGGCGCCTGGATGCTCGGCAAGCCAATGCAGATCGATGAAGCGCGCGACCTCGACCAGAGTGGTCTCAAGATCGTGTCCTGTTACCAGTACGGCAAGGAAGCCTCCGCCGACTGGTTGGGCGGACAAGGCGCCGGCGTCACGCATGCCAAGCGCGGGTGGCAGCTGCATACCGCCGCCGGCGGCCCCGCCCAAGCAGCAGGTCGCGCCCTACCTGCGCGGGTGGGAATCGGTGGTCGGCCACCGGCGGACCGGCGTCGACGGCAATTCCAAAACGATCGAGTGGGCGCTGCAGGACGGCCTGGGCTCTTACTTCTGGCAGCACAACTGGGGCTCACCCGGAGGCCGTACCCATCCCGCCGCGAACCTGCACCAAGTCGAGATCGACAAGCGTCACGTCGGCGGCGTCGGGGTCGACATCAACAACATCTGTAAGCCCCAATTCGGTCAGTGGGCCTGAGCTGACTCACGGGTAAGTTCCCAGCAAACTCCTGACGGCCGGCCCAGCGTCCCGATTTTCGTCAGTCTCGCCGCGGTGCCACAACGCTCGCGGACCGCGGCGCCCGATGAAGCGCAAAATTTCTAGATAACGATTGCATAACAATACTGCCTTGATCTGCACAGTTATAGCTACTCGACCGTAACCACCTGCATGCAGCAGGTTTGTTCCGGAGTCCGTCAGCCGCCACTGAGCGGAGTGTTACCCAGCCCACCATTACTCGCGCGTAGAACTCACCAGTAACCAATTTGGGCAGGAAACGCACGGATTTCTTATGACACTCTTAGTGCAGCCGATGACGCCCCCTTTGGCTTGACCTGCTGACGCCCGGGTCAGTCGAGTCGTGGTCGGGCTCATCGGGATGTGGACGGCATTTACGGGGCAGCGCGGCTCTGGCACGCAGCACGGACAGCGCCTTTAGGGAGATACGCACGTGACGATCTATGAGCACCATCGAGTGTCCGCTGACGACCACGGGAGCCCCGCGGATACCGCCCAGGGCACTCATGCTCTCGTGGATCGACTCACTGCCGGCGAGGCCTTCGCGGTCGCGTTCGGCGGCCAGGGCGGCTCGTGGTTGGAAACGCTGGAAGAGCTGGTGTCATCGGCCGGCATCGAATCTGACCTGGCAACGCTGGTCGGCGAGGCGGAGCTGCTGCTCGAGCCGGTTGCCAGCGAGCTCGTCGTCGTACGGCCCATCGGTTTTGAGCCGCTGCGCTGGGTACGCGCACTGGCTGCAGAGGACCCGGTTCCGTCCGCCAAGCAACTGACCTCGGCCGCGGTATCGTTGCCCGGCGTCCTGCTCACCCAGATCGCCGCGGTGCGCACCCTCGCGCGGCAAGGGCTGGACATGACGACCACTCCGCCGGTGGCCGTCGTGGGGCACTCGCAAGGCATCTTGGCCGTGGAGGCCCTGAAAGCGGCGGGAGAACGCGATGTCGAGCTGCTGGCCCTCGCGCAGCTGATCGGCGCCGCCGGCACGCTGGTGGCCCGCCGGCGAGGAATCTCTGTTCTGGGCGATCGCTCGCCGATGGTGTCGGTCAGCAACGCCGACCCCGAGCGCATCTACCGGCTACTCGAAGAGTTCTCGCAAGACGTCCGCACCGTGCTGCCGCCCGTCTTGTCGATCCGCAACGGCCGGCGCTCGGTCGTCATCACCGGAACCCCCGAGCAGCTGTCCCGCTTCGAGCTGTACTGCAAGCAGATCTCGGAGAAGGAAGAAGCCGACCGCAAAAACAAGATCCGCGGCGGCGACGTCTTCGCGCCGGCCTTTGACGCGGTCCAGGTCGAGGTGGGCTTCCACACGCCGAGGCTCGCCGACAGCATCGACATTGTCGGTGAGTGGGCGCAGAAGGTCGGCATCGATGTCGGATTAGCCCGTGCGATGGCGGAGGCCATCCTGGTCCAGCCGGTCGACTGGGTCGACGAGGTGATCCGGGTTCACGAGGCAGGCGCCCGCTGGATTCTCGACCTGGGCCCAGGCGACATCCTGACCCGCCTGACCGCGCCGGTGATCCGCGGGCTGGGCATCGGGATCGTGCCCGCGGCGACCCGCGGCGGCCAGCGCAACCTCTTCACCGTCGGCGCCGTTCCCGAGGTGGCCCGGCCATGGTCGAGCTACGCGCCGTCGCTGGTCAGCCTGCCCGACGGCCGGGTCAAACTGTCGACGAAGTTCACCCGGCTGACCGGCCGCTCACCGATCCTGCTGGCGGGGATGACCCCGACCACCGTCGACGCCAAGATCGTCGCCGCCGCAGCCAATGCCGGGCACTGGGCCGAGCTGGCCGGCGGCGGGCAGGTCACCGAACCGATCTTCAACGACCGCATCGACGAACTGTCCGGTCTGCTCGACCCTGGTCGCACCTATCAGTTCAACGCGCTGTTCCTCGACCCGTATCTGTGGAAGCTGCAGGTCGGCGGAAAACGGTTGGTGCAGAAGGCGCGTCAGTCCGGCGCGCCGATCGACGGCCTGATCGTCAGCGCGGGCATCCCCGAGCTGGAAGAGGCCGTCGAGCTGATCGACGAACTCAACAAGATCGGGATCAGCCACGTGGTGTTCAAACCGGGCACCGTCCAGCAGATCCGCTCGGTCATCCGCATCGCGACTGAGGTGCCGACCAAGCCCGTCATCATGCACATCGAGGGCGGACGCGCCGGCGGCCACCACTCCTGGGAAGACCTCGACGATCTGCTGCTGGCCACCTATTCGGAATTGCGGTCGCGGCCCAACATCACCGTCTGCGTCGGCGGCGGCATCGGCACCCCCGAGCGGGCGGCCGAATACCTGTCCGGGCACTGGGCAGAGGCCTACGGCTTCCCGTTGATGCCCGTCGACGGCATCCTGGTAGGCACCGCGGCGATGGCGACGCTGGAATCCACCACGTCGCCGTCGGTCAAGCGGATGCTGGTCGAGACGCAGGGCACCGACCATTGGATCAGCGCCGGAAAAGCCCAGGGTGGCATGGCTTCCAGCCGCAGCCAGCTCGGCGCCGACATCCACGAGATCGACAACTCCGCTTCGCGCTGCGGGCGTCTGCTTGACCAGGTTGCCGGAGACGCCGAAGCCGTCGCGGAGCGTCGCGACGAGATCATCGCGGCGATGGCCGACACCGCCAAGCCGTACTTCGGCGACGTCGGTGAGATGACCTACCTGCAATGGCTGCAGCGCTATGTCGAGCTGGCCATCGGCGATGGCAGCAGCACGGCCGACACCGCCGCGCCGGGTAGCCCGTGGCTGGCCGACACCTGGCGGGAGCGGTTCGAGCAGATGCTGCAACGCGCCGAGGCGCGGCTGCACCCGCTGGACTCCGGGCCGATCGAGACCATATTTTCCGATTCCACCGGCTCGGCGCTGCTGGAGCATCCCGACGAGGCCATCGCCGCGCTGCGTGCCCGCTACCCAGACGCCGAAACCGTGCTGCTGCACCCGGCTGATGTGCCGTTCTTCGTCACGTTGTGCAAGACGCTGGGCAAGCCGGTCAACTTCGTGCCGGTGATCGACAAGGACGTACGCCGTTGGTGGCGAAGCGATTCGCTGTGGCAGGCGCACGATGCCCGCTACGACGCCGAGGAGGTCTGCATCATCCCCGGCACCTCGGCGGTCGCCGGCATCACCCGTCTCGACGAACCCGTCGGCGAGCTGCTGGACCGCTTCGAGCAGGCCGCGATCGATGAGGCGCGCTCGGCCGGGGCGACGCCCACGCCGGTCACCGCACGGCGACAGGGCCGCATCGACGTGCGTGGCCCGCTGGCCACAGTGCTCGACGCGCCAGATGTGTTGTGGGCCGGCCGGACCGCCACCAACCCGGTGCACCGCATCGCCGATCCCGCCGATTGGCAGGTGCACGACGGACCTGAAGATTCCCGCGAGCCACGTGCCACTCACTCGTCCACCGGTGCGCGCTTGCGAACCGACGGCGACCAGGTCGTCTTGAGTGTGCCGATCGCCGGCGTGTGGATCGATATCCGATTCAGCCTGCCCGCCAGCACGATTGACGGCGGAATTCCGATGATCCGCACCAAAGACGCGATCGAGGCCATGCGCTCGGTGCTCGCGATCGCCGCCGGCGCCGACAGCCCGGAGACGCTGCCGCGGGTGCACAACGGGACAGCCACCGTGACCGTACATTGGGACCCCGAGCGGGTGGCCGACCACACCGGGGTCACCGCCGTCTTCGGCGAACCGTTGGCGCCGACCCTGACCACCGTGCCCGACGCTCTGGTCGGTCGCTGTTGGCCCGCGGTCTTCGCGGCCATCGGTTCCGCGGTCACCGGCGCCGGTGTCCCAGTGGTGGAAGGCCTGCTGAGCCTGGTGCATTTGGACCACGCCGCTCACCTGGTCGCCGCACTACCGACCGTGCCGGCCGAATTAACCGTCACCGCAACAGTTTCGGTGGCCACCGATACCGAAGTCGGCAGAGTCGTGCCGATCTCGGTGACGGTCGCCACGGCGGACCGTACGGTGCTTGCCACCTTAGAGGAGCGGTTCGCGATTCGTGGCCGCACCGGTGCCGGCGAGTTGACCGACCCGTTACGGGCCGGCGGCGCGGTGTCCGAGAACGCCACCGACACCCCGCGCCGTCGCAGGCGCGACGTCACGATGACCGCGCCGGTCGACATGCGGCCGTTCGCGGTGGTGTCCGGTGACCACAACCCGATCCACACCGACCGGGCTGCCGCATTGCTGGCCGGCCTGGAATCGCCGATCGTGCACGGGATGTGGTTGTCGGCCGCGGCGCAACACGTCGTCACCGCCACCGACGGCCAGGCCCGGCCGCCGGCCCGGCTGATCGGCTGGACGGCCCGCTTCCTGGGCATGGTGCGCCCAGGTGACGAGGTGGACTTCCGCGTCGATCGGGTCGGAATCGACCAGGGTGCCGAGGTTTTAGAGGTCGCTGCACGGATCGGTTCCGACCTGGTGATGTCGGCGACGGCGCGGCTGGCCGCGCCCAAGACGGTCTACGCGTTCCCGGGTCAGGGCATCCAACACAAGGGCATGGGCATGGAAATCCGTGCGCGGTCCAAGGCCGCCCGCAAGGTGTGGGACGACGCCGACAAGTTCACTCGCGAAACGCTGGGTTTCTCGATTCTGCATGTGGTCCGCGACAACCCGACCAGCCTCATCGCCAGCGGTGTGCACTACCAACACCCCGAGGGCGTGCTGTATCTGACCCAGTTCACCCAGGTCGCCATGGCGACGGTGGCCGCTGCTCAGGTCGCCGAGATGCGGGAGCAGGGTGCCTTCGTCGAGGACGCGATCGCGTGCGGCCACTCCGTCGGCGAGTACACCGCGCTGGCCTGCGTGAGCGACGTCTACGGGCTGGAAGCGTTGCTGGAGACGGTGTTTCAGCGTGGGTCCAAGATGCATGACATCGTTCCACGCGACGAGCTGGGCCGCTCCAACTACCGGCTGGCCGCCATCCGGCCATCGCAGATCGATCTCGACGACGCTGACGTGCCGGCGTTTGTCGAGGAGGTTTCGCAGCGTACCGCAGAGTTCCTGCAGATCGTCAACTTCAACCTGCGCGGCGCGCAGTACGCGATCGCCGGCACCGTGCGCGGTCTGGAGGCGCTGGAAGAAGAGGTGGAGCGGCGTCGCGAAATCACCGGCGGCAAGAGGTCGTTCATCCTAGTGCCGGGCATCGACGTGCCGTTCCACTCCGAGGTGCTGCGGGTCGGCGTGGCCGACTTCCGCCGATCGCTGCAGCGGGTCATGCCGCGCGACAAGGATCCCAATCTGATCATCGGGCGCTATATCCCGAACCTGGTCCCGCGCCCGTTCAGCCTCGACCGCGACTTCATCCAGGAGATCCGCGACCTGGTACCGGCGGAGCCACTCGACGAAATCCTCGCCGACTACGACACCTGGCTTGCTGAACGGCCGAGTGATATGGCTCGCACGGTCTTCATCGAGTTGCTGGCCTGGCAGTTCGCCAGCCCAGTGCGCTGGATCGAAACGCAGGACCTGCTGTTCACCGAGGTGGCGGCAGGCGGCCTGGGTGTGGAGCGCTTCGTCGAGATCGGTGTGAAGTCGGCGCCGACGGTCGCGGGCCTGGCCACCAACACCCTTAAGTTGCCCGAATACGCACACAGCACAGTGGAAGTGCTCAACGCCGAGCGCGACGCCGCTGTGCTGTTCGCCACCGACACCGACCCCGAGCCCGACCTCGACGTCGCCGAGGTGGCGTCTTCGACAGCCGAACCTGAGGCGCAAGCTGCTTCCGCACCGGCGCCCGCTACGGCTCCGTCGGGTGCTCCACGCCCCGATGATATTTCGTTCGACGCCGCCGACGCGACGCTCGCGTTGATCGCCCTGTCGGCAAAAATGCGCATCGACCAGATCGAGGCGCTGGACTCCATCGAGTCCATCACCGACGGCGCCTCGTCGCGGCGTAACCAATTGCTGGTCGACCTCGGTTCCGAGCTGAATCTGGGCGCCATCGACGGCGCGGCCGAAGCCGACCTGGCCGGACTGCGGGCTCAGGTCAACAAGCTGGCGCGTACCTACAAGCCTTACGGGCCAGTGCTTTCCGACGCGATCAACGACCAGCTGCGCACGGTCCTGGGTCCGTCCGGTAAGCGTCCCGCCGCGATCGCGGAGCGGGTGACAAAGACCTGGGAGCTGGGCGGCGGATGGGTCAAACACGTCACGGTCGAGGTCGCACTCGGAACCCGTGAGGGCACCAGCGTCCGTGGCGGCGCGATGGGGAACCTGCACGAGGGTGCCCTGGCTGACGCCGCCGCCGTCGACAGCGTCATCGATGCCGCGGTCGCGGCGGTGGCGGCACGCCGTGGGATCGCGGTGGCGCTGCCGTCGACCGGTGGTGGCGCTGCCGCGACCGTCGACGCGGCCGCGCTGGGTGAGTTCACCGAGCAGATCACCGGACGCGACGGCGTGCTGGCCTCGGCGGCCCGCTTGGTGCTGGGTCAGCTGGGGTTGGACGACGCCGTCAGCGTGCCGCCGGCGACAACCGACGCCGATCTGATCGACCTGGTCACCACCGAACTCGGCGCCGACTGGCCCCGGTTGGTGGCGCCGGTGTTCGACGGCAAGAAGGCCGTGGTGTTCGACGACCGGTGGGCCAGCGCCCGCGAAGATCTGGTCAAGCTGTGGCTGGTCGACGACGACGAAGCCAACGCCGACTGGGCGCGGCTGTCGGAGCGGTTCGAGGGTGCCGGCCACGTGGTAGCGACCCAGGCGACCTGGTGGCAGGGCAAGGCGCTGGCAGCCGGGCGGCAGATCCACGCCTCGCTGTACGGCCGGATCGCTGCCGGCGCGGAGAACCCGGACAGCGGCCACTACTGCGGCGAGGTTGCGGTGGTGACCGGTGCATCGAAGGGCTCGATCGCGGCATCGGTAGTCGGACGACTTCTCGACGGCGGTGGCACCGTCATCGCGACGACGTCCAAGCTCGATGATGAGCGGCTGGCCTTCTACCGGACGCTGTACCGCGACCACGCCCGCTTCGGCGCCTCGCTGTGGGTGGTGGCGGCCAACATGGCGTCCTACTCCGACATCGACGCACTTGTCGATTGGATCGGTCACGAGCAGACGGAAAGCCTTGGGCCGCAATCGATTCACGTCAAGGACGCGCAGACCCCCACACTGCTGTTCCCGTTCGCAGCGCCGCGGGTCGTCGGCGACCTGTCCGAGGCCGGGTCGCGCTCGGAGATGGAAATGAAGGTGCTGCTGTGGGCCGTGCAGCGGCTGATCGGCGGGCTGTCCCGAATCGGTGCCGAACGCGACATCGCCTCGCGGCTGCACGTAGTGTTGCCCGGCTCGCCGAACCGCGGCATGTTCGGCGGCGACGGCGCCTACGGCGAGGCCAAGTCTGCGCTGGACGCGGTGGTCACCCGGTGGGGGGCCGAGACGTCGTGGGCGCAGCGAGTCAGCCTGGCACACGCGTTGATCGGCTGGACCCGTGGCACCGGGCTGATGGGGCACAACGACGCGATCGTGAGCGCCGTCGAAGACGCCGGTGTGACAACGTATTCCACCGATGAGATGGCCGACCTGCTGCTCGGGCTCTGCGACATCGAGTCGAAGGCGGCTGCGGCCACCGCGCCGATCAAGGTGGACTTCACCGGCGGGCTCGGCGACGCCCAGCTGGACATGGCTGAACTGGCCGCCAAGGCCCGTGAGGAGATCACCGGCGAAGCTGCCAACGACGACGCTGAAGGTGAGGGGACGATCGCTGCGTTGCCGTCGCCGCCGCGCGGCTTCACCCCGGCCCCGCCGCCGGTGTGGGACCACCTCGACGCCGACCCTTCCGAGTTGGTGGTCATCGTCGGCGGTGCCGAACTCGGCCCGTACGGTTCGTCGCGGACGCGCTTTGAGATGGAGGTCGACAACGAACTGTCGGCCGCCGGTGTGCTCGAGCTGGCGTGGACCACCGGGTTGATCACCTGGGAGGACGATCCGACACCGGGCTGGTACGACACCGCATCCGGTGACCTGATCGACGAGGCCGAGTTGGTCGAGCGCTACCACGACGTCGTGGTCGACCGCGTCGGCATCCGCGAATTCGTCGACGACGGCGCGATCGACCCCGACCACGCATCGCCGCTACTGGTGAGCGTGTTCCTTGACAAGGACTTCACGTTCGTCGTCTCCTCGGAGGCCGACGCCCGCGGGTTTTCTCAGTTCGACCCCGAGCACACGGTGGTGCGGCCCGTTCCCGAATCCAGCGACTGGCAAGTTACCCGCAAGGCGGGCACCGAGATTCGCGTGCCGCGCAAGACCAAGCTGTCGCGGACCGTCGGCGCGCAGATCCCCACCGGGTTCGACCCGACGGTGTGGGGCATCAGCCAGGACATGGCCAACTCGATCGACCGGGTGGCGCTGTGGAACATCGTTGCCACCGTCGATGCATTCCTGTCGTCGGGTTTCACCCCGACCGAGCTGATGCGCTGGGTGCACCCGGGCTTGGTGGCCAGCACTCAGGGCACCGGCATGGGCGGCATGACGTCGATGCAGACGATGTATCACGGCAACCTGCTCGGCCGGAACAAGCCGAACGACATCTTGCAGGAAGTGCTGCCCAACGTCGTTGCCGCACACGTGGTTCAGTCCTATATCGGCAGCTACGGCGCGATGATCCACCCGGTCGGCGCGTGCGCCACCGCGGCGGTCTCCGTCGAGGAGGGCGTCGACAAGATCCGCCTCGGCAAGGCCGAGCTGGTGGTTGCGGGCGGCTTCGACGACCTGACGCTGGAGGCCATCATGGGCTTCGGTGACATGGCCGCCACCGCCGAGACCGCCATGATGCGCGGCAAGGGCATCAGCGACGCGCGGTTCTCCCGGCCCAACGACCGGCGCCGGCTCGGATTCCTGGAAGCCCAAGGCGGCGGCACCATCCTGCTGGCCCGCGGCGATCTCGCGGTCAAGATGGGTCTGCCGGTGCTGGCGGTGGTGGGCTACGCGCAGTCGTTCGCCGACGGTGTGCACACCTCGATCCCGGCCCCGGGGCTGGGCGCGCTGGGCGCCGGTCGGGGCGGCAAGGATTCGCAGCTGGCCCGCTCGCTGGCCAAGCTCGGCGTCAGCGCCGACGACGTCGCGGTGATCTCCAAGCACGACACCTCGACGCTGGCCAACGACCCCAACGAGACCGAACTGCATGAGCGGCTGGCTGATTCGCTCGGCCGGTCGGACGGCGCGCCGCTGTTCATCGTGTCGCAGAAGAGCATGACCGGACACGCCAAGGGTGGCGCGGCGGTCTTCCAGATGATGGGGCTGTGCCAGATCCTGCGCGACGGGGTGATCCCGCCCAACCGCAGCCTTGATTGCGTCGACGACGAACTGGCGAGCTCGGCGCACTTCGTCTGGATCCGCGACACGCTGCGGCTCGGCGGCAAGCTCCCGCTGAAGGCCGGCTTGGTGACCAGCCTCGGGTTCGGTCACGTGTCCGGACTGGTCGCGCTTGTGCACCCGGAGGCCTTCCTGGCCACGCTGGACCCCGAGCAGCGCGCCGACTACCAGCGACGGGCCGATGCTCGTCTGCTGGCCGGACAACGCCGGCTGGCCTCGGCGATCGCCGGCGGCCGCCCGATGTATGAGCGGCCCGCGGATCGTCGTTTCGATCACGAGGTGCCCGAAAAGCGGCAGGAGGCGGCGATGTTGCTCGATGCGGAGGCGCGGTTGGGCGACGGCGACGTCTACCTCGCGTGAGCATCCGATAGGTTCGCAACCCATGGGCCGCGCCGATGACGATGGTGCCGGCGAAGCCGGGACCGAGGAGTGGCGCCAATGAGCCGCGCTGGCGACGATGCAGAGCGTAGCGATGAGGAGGAGTGGCGCCAGTGAGCATCGTCGGAGTGGGCATAGACCTTGTTTCCATCAGTGAGTTCGCCGAGCAGGTCGACCAGCCCGGAACGGTCTTCGCCGAGACGTTCACGCCCGGTGAGCGACGTGACGCCTCGGACAAGAGTTCGTCGGCGGCGCGCCACCTGGCGGCGCGGTGGGCGGCCAAGGAAGCGGTGATCAAGGCCTGGTCCGGATCGCGGTTCTCCCACCGGCCGGTGCTGCGCGAAGACATCCATCGCGACATCGAGGTGATCACCGACATGTGGGGACGGCCGAAGGTCCGGCTGACCGGGGACATCGCCGAACACCTGAAGCACGTCACGATCCACGTGTCGTTGACGCACGAGGCCGACACCGCGGCCGCGGTGGCCATCCTCGAACTGCCGTAGCTAGCCTCGTGACCATGAGCGATCTGGTCGAACGGGTGCGCCAGCTGTTGCCTTCGGTGCGCGAGGATCTGGAGAATCTGGTGCGCATCCAGTCGGTCTGGGCCGACCCGGCCCGCCGCGACCAGGTGCATCGCAGCGCCCAGGCTACGGCAGACCTGTTGTTGCAGGCGGGGTTTGGTGACGTGCAGATCGTCAGCGAGGGCGGTGCGCCCGCGGTCATCGCAAGGCATGCCGCGCCACCGGGAGCGCCTACGGTGCTGTTATACGCCCACCATGACGTGCAGCCCGAAGGCGATCCTGCCCAGTGGACGTCGCCGCCGTTCGACCCGACCGAACGCGACGGCCGACTGTACGGACGTGGTAGCGCCGACGACAAGGCAGGTGTCGCAACGCATCTGGCGGCATTTCGGGCGCACGGCGGCCAGCCTCCGGTCGGGGTGACGGTGTTCGTCGAAGGTGAGGAGGAGTCCGGTTCGCCGTCGTTGGGCCGTCTGCTGGCCGCCCATCGTGACGCGCTGGCCGCCGATGTGATCGTCATCGCCGACTCAGACAACTGGAGCACCGAGGTCCCGGCGCTGACGGTGTCGCTGCGCGGGCTGGCCGACTGCGTGGTCGAGGTCGCCACCCTCGACCACGGCCTGCACTCCGGCCTGTGGGGTGGTGTGGTCCCTGATGCGCTGATGGTGTTGGTGCGCCTGCTGGCCAGCCTGCACGACGACGACGGCAACGTTGCGGTGGCCGGCCTACACGAAAGCACGGCCGCGGCAGTGGATTATCCCGCCGACCGGGTGCGGGCCGAGTCAGGTTTGCTGGACGGGGTAACCGAAATCGGTTCGGGCTCGGTGCCGCAGCGATTGTGGGCCAAGCCGGCGATCACGGTGATCGGCATCGACACCACATCGATTGCCGCATCGTCGAACACGCTGATCCCGCGCGCCCGGGCCAAAGTCAGCATGCGGGTGGCCCCCGGGGGTGACGCCGATGGGCACTTGGATCTGCTGCGCGAGCATCTGGAGCAGCACGCGCCGTGGGGTGCACACGTGACCGTCACTCCAGGCGACGTCGGTCAGCCCTATGCCATCAACGCTAGTGGCCCGGTCTACGACGCCGCCCGGTCGGCCTTCCGCCAAGCTTGGGGTGTCGAACCGATCGACATGGGCATGGGCGGCTCGATCCCGTTCATTGCCGAGTTCGCCGCCGCATTCCCGAAGGCGGCGATCCTGGTCACCGGTGTGGAGGATCCCGCGACGCAGGCGCACAGCATCAACGAGAGCTTGGACCTGGGTGTGCTGGAGCGGGCCGCGACCGCCGAGGCGCTGCTGCTGGCCAACCTCGCCTAAACGGAGAGATCGCTGTGCAACTTGGCCATGTGCCCGGTGGCGTTGACGTTGTACTAGGCAGGGGACAGTTTCGGATTGAGAAAGACGTACAGCTCAGCAATCTGGCTCGCACGAACAATGACAACATCGAGCCCGGTGTATTCGGGCGGCTCGCCTTTCGGGCCCGAGCCCCAAGCAAGAATTCCCCCGTTGTGTAGGGCCTGGGCCTGTCCATGCGGTGTGTAGACAAAATGCGGATGGGTCGCGCGTAGTTCCCCGGCGAATTTGTCCAGTGCGGCGTGTCCAACGAGGACGCCGTCCGGAACATGGAGCACGCAGTCGTCTGTGTAGAACTCTTCGATGGCGGTGCGCCGGCGGGCCGCATCACCCTCCCCGAATATCTCCTGAAGTTCCGATAGAGAAGTTCAGCAATTCGCTCAGTCGCAGTCATGTCGCATCGTCCTTCTTCGAGGTGTCGACTTGATGAACGTCATTTTGCGTGGCCTGCTGTTCGGCGGCGCGGCGCTGGTGATCTGAACAGGGATCGCCAAGGCGGAAATCCTCGGGTATGAGGGCGACCACGACGTCGACGCCTTCGTGGCGGAGATGTACCCGGACGGGCCAAGGTCTTGACCGTGAAGGTGCCGACGCTGTTCACCTGCGGCATGTGGCTGCCGGTCTGGATTCTGGTGGCCATCTTCGGTAGCTCGTCGCGGTCGGCGCTGGCGGTGGCCGGGCCGGGTGCCACCGTGCCGCCCAACCGGAAGCCGTTGATCATCGCCGGGGTGGTCCTCGGCTGGATCGCGCTCGGCGTGAGCGTGCAGCACCCGTGGGTGCTGGCGGTCCTGGTCCTCGTGGGCGGGATCGGCGGGGTGATCTGGTGGATGCGTCGCGGCGATGCGAAGCGCGCCCGGCTGGCGGCGCACGCCGACTATGAGGACCGGCTGTACTACGACGGCGACCCGCGCGGCACCTACGGGCAGTTCCGACCGCCCCAACCGTTCCGGGAGGAGCCGTGAGAATCCTGCATCGGGGGATTGGGTCTGGGCCGCAGTTCGCGTCTGCTGCCCGCAGGTGGTCCGATTAGATCCCGAATCGAGACCTTGGCGGGTGTAGCCGTTTACCTCACCGCGTCCTGCCGGTGCCCGTTTAACCGTAGGTAGGCGGGGAGCCTGGCTGTTCCCCCTTGTCCCGGCTCTCCTGCTCGAAATCCATGATGGCGATTCGAAGGTTCTCCGCCGCGTTGACAACCTATTTCGGACAGGTGAGCCGTATAACCGCGAGCGGGCGGCGTAAGTCAAGCTGCGCCGAGTAAAGAACGGCCCTGGCCTCTCTTAACATCTCCATCTGTTTCTCGACCTCGACACCCGTTGCCACGGAGTAGAACAAGTCTTGTTATTGCGCGCTCGTCGCGTACACCCACGCATTGCCAGCCGAGATCAGATCGGCGACAGCGTCGATGATTCGCGCTTTACGCTCCTTGCGCGACGTGCGCCAAGTGAGCGCCGAGTTGGCAGCTTGCGTAATCACCACACCTGCAACGGTTTCGCCAACGCCAAGGGTCGCTCCCCATCCCGGTAGGTAGAACATTAGATCGACAAGTCGCGCCGCAGCTTGGCGACGTGACCGGTGGCCTTGACGTTGTACTGAGCCTCGGCGATCTTGCCCTTGTCATCGATAACAAAGGTTGACCGAATGACGCCTTGGACGACCTTTCCGTACATCTTCTTCTCGCCGAACGCCCCGTACGCCGTCAACACCTTGCGGTCGGGATCGGACAGCAGCGGGAACGTCAGCTTCTCGGCGTCACGAAACTTGGCCAGCTTCTCCGGCTTGTCGGGGGAGATGCCGACGACGTCAATGCCTGCCCCGTCGAGTTCGGCGAGACTGTCGCGGAAGTCGCACGCCTGCTTGGTGCAGCCTGGGGTTGATGCCGCGGGGTAGAAGTAGACGATCACGCGACGGCCTTTGTAGTCGGCGAGCGAGACCTTCTTCCCGTCGGCGTCGGGCAGGCTGAAGGCGGGCGCTTTGTCACCCGGTGCGAGGCGTGCGGTATCGGTCAACGAGGTGCCTTTCTGTTCACCGGCACATGGGATCAGTGCCGGCTGATCTAGGGTAGGTCGGCAGGCACCAACCTAGACCGAGCCGGGGAGGACGAGAGTGGCGGAGCGGGATCCCGACAACATCAAGCACGAGATCGACCAGGCCCGTGACCAGCTCGCATCGACCGTCGATTTATTGGCTGAGCGGGCCAATCCCCGCCGACTCGCCGACGATGTCAAAGCGCGTGCGATCGGGTTCGTCAAGAAGCCCGCGGTGGCGATCTCCCTGGCCGGGATTGCCGCGCTTGCCGCCGCCCTGGTGGTGCGCAGGATCCGCAACAAATGACCGTCCCCGGCCACTGGTCGCGCCCGACGGCGACAACCTGACCAAAGCGCGGCTGCGGAATCGCCAGCGCCCTATGCTGTGAATCTGACAAGCGGAGCCGAGAGCGGTGGAGGGTCGGATGACCGACACGCAGGGTGCCCCCGTCACCGCCGAAGGATCGCTGAAGGACGTCAAGACCGTCTTCGATCACGGTGAATTCTTTCGCGCCTACGACTTGGCGGTCGACGGGCTGGAACTGTTTCCCGGGGATGTTGCGCTCGCACACCGGGCGGTGCTCAGTCTCGCCAACGCCGGCGCGACCGCGCTTGCGCTCGACAAATATTACGAATTCGGCCTCGACAAGCGACCCGAGACTGACGCTCGCAGTCTTCTCGGTCGGCTGAAGAAGGACCAGGCCTTCGCCGAGACGGGCGAGGCCCGAGCCGCCAAATTCCGCGAGGCCCGCGCGCTTTACGAGGGCGCCTTCCGTACCGCGACCGCCGCCGACGACCCGGAGGCTTATTACCCGGCCATCAATGCGGCGACCCTCGCACTGCTCGGCGGCGACGCTGCGACGGCTGGCCGCCTCGCCGGCGAGGTGCTGGACCTGCTCGCTCCGCGCATCACCAGCCCGAACGACGCTGCGCCCGATCGCTATTGGCTACTGGCGACGGCGCTCGAGGCCCACCTCATCCGGGGCGATCTGGACGCGGCGCACGAGATGGTCGACCGGGTCGTCGCGGCAGCCGGCCACGACGACGCCGCGCTCGCTACCACGGGCCGGCAGCTTGAGCGCATCGTCGCAGCGAAGAAGATTGACTCCAGCGTGCTAGGCGCGTTCGAGCCACCGACCGTCGTTCATTTTCTGGGCGATGCGATCGCGGCGCAGGCAGCGACGGCGGTACCCGACATCGCCGCTCTGGTTGAGGGCATGCGCATCGGCGCGGCGTATGGCTCACTCGCCTCCGGTGCCGACATCGTGTTCGCCGAGACGTTGCTCGGAAAGGGCGTTGCCGTCAATGTCGTCTTGCCTTTCGCCGCAGGCGAATTCATCGACCAGTTGGTCCGCCCGGCGGGCGAGCCTTGGGTCAAGCGCTTCGAGGACTGCCTCGCCGCGGCCAAGACGGTTCGCTTCGCGACTGAGGACGCCTACCTGGGCGACGATCAACTCTTCACCTACAGCAGCAGCCTCGCGATGGGCCTCGCCAGCCTATGCGCGCGTCACCTGCATGCGCCGCTGATGCAACTGGCGGTGTGGGACGGCGTCCTCAATGACGGCGCGACCGGCACCGCCGCCGACATGAGTGCCTGGCGCGAGGCCGGCCATCCGGTCACGGTCGTACCCGTCGGCCCAGACGCCGATGTCGAGAAGTTGCGGCCGTGGCACCGTCCCGAGGTTGCTCGGGGCCGCCGCGACACCCGCGCGATGCTCTTCGGCGACATCCACGGCTTCAGCAAGCTGACCGACGCCCAGTTGCCGACGTTCACCGCCAAGATCATGGGCACGCTGGGCGAGGTGGCGCGCCGCCACCAGCAACACATCGCCTTCACCAATACCTGGGGCGACGGCATTTTCGTCGTCTTCCGCAATGCCGGACGCGCCGCTGCGTGCGCGCTGGACATGCAGGACGCGATGAGCGCGATCGACCTGGAGACGGCCGGGCTGCCCGAGACGCTCAAGTTGCGCCTCGGCGGCCACCTTGGGCCGGTCTATGAACTGGATGACCCGGTCACCGACCGGCCCAATTATTACGGCGCCCATGTCAGCCGCGCTGCCCGCATCGAGCCGATCACGCCGGAAGGTTGTGTCTACGTCACCGAGACCTTTGCCGCGATGCTGGCGCTCTACAACGCCGATCAGTTCTCCTGCGACTACGTCGGCAACACGGAGATGGCCAAGCATTACGGCCGGCTCCGGATGTTCCTCCTTCGCCGCGCGGGCGATGGCAAAGGCCCAGCCGTTCTGGGGGATATCGAGCGCGCGGCGGGGCAATGAACGGCGTCCGTAAGGCGCGCGAGCTAATTGAAATTCAATGCCGAGAGGAGCTGTTCCCACAGCGCCGACCGCATATCGACGCTGCCACTGTTAATGGTGAAGTAGTCGGTCAGACCGTCCGTGGTCAACGTGGCATTAGCGATCTCTTCCTGAGTCAAGCCGAGATATCCGAGGTGATCGGTGAACATACCGCCGACACCACCAAGAGACCTACTCTTATTCCATGACGTATTCCATGACGCAAACCCTGCTGCGGGCAGTTGTTCTTCTGGGATCGTGGGCGATCGGACTACTGGTGGCGGCGTGGGTTGTTCCCGGTGTTTCGTTGTCGTTGTCGGGGTTCCTCGTCGCCGTAGTGGTGTTCTCGGTGGCGCAGGCGTTCCTGTCGCTGTTGATCTTGAAGTTGCCCCATGGGTATGCGTCGCTGCTCCTTGGGGGCACCGGCCTAGCGTTGACCATCGTCGCGCTGAGTCTCGCTTCGCTATCAACTCACGGGCTCACCATCCGCGGCATTGCATCCTGGGTAGCCACAACGGTTGTCGTGTGGCTCGTGACAACGGTTGGGGCAATTTCGCTGCCCGAGCTGTTCGCCCGCCATGAGGCAGGCTCAACCTGAGGCCGGGGCACGCCAGAGCCGTGTCAATTGGCGACACGGTGCAAATTCGGTTACCGCCTCGGAGCATCGCGCGCAATCGTCTCCAATGCGATTGCGTGCTGTCGGCCCGCGGCTGTTCGATGAGGTGTACGCATCCTCGAAGTGGGTATTTCTTGCGCGAAGTCAATCTTCGGAGTGCTGATGCTGGCCGTGTTGACGACGACCGCACGCGCTGCACCGCTGCAGGGCGGCCAACCGTGTTCGCCTGACGGCTCAGCCGCTGGTACGCGGCAAAAGTTCGGCATTTCCCCGGGTCCGCCGAGTGAGTAGCATTTTGTTATCTCGTCCGACGACGGAGGGAGACGTGATGGGAGACACGCATCACGATCCGACTGATCATTCCCGGACCACGCAACCGCACGCTGGCATCACGATGAAGGACAACTTGTTCTGGCCTGGGTTCATCCTGCTGGCCGTGGCGGTGTTCGGGATGATCAGTACGGTGGCAGCAGCCGCCTACCGACATTACGAGTGGCTCGGCACGACGGTGCTCGTCGCCGTGCTCGGAACGGTCGCCGGAGCACTATGGCTCGTCGTGGAGTTTCGCCGCGTGGCTCGCATCGAGGAGCAGTACGCCGCACACCCCGATAACTGGCCCGGCAAGCTCTCCATTTAAAGCCGGCAGCGGCTCAGCGCCCGTCGTGGCTGGACTTGGAGCATCCGTCGATAGGGTGTTACCTGCCGCACCCCCCAGTAAAGGGTGTTGGGGGGCAGCTTGTTTCGATACTAAAGATTTGGCACCCGCGAGGGATCAGACTCCCTGACTCGACGGAGAAACGGCCTAGTCAGGCGTCTGCGCGCCCTATTCTTGGCAGAACCCTGGAAACTCGGGGACCGGAAGCGGCGGAGGGTCGGATGACCGTAGCGACGGCGTGCCGCACATTGTGGCACCGAGCCGCGCGAGGGCGCACGGTTTTGCGATTCTGCGGTTCCCTGATTGCACGGCTACCGGCCCCGCATGTTGACCATCGGCTAGCGCTGGTCTTGAACCAAAACGGCGCCGCACTCGTGCTACCACTGGAAGGCTGGTTATGGCGATCCCGGAAACCAACCGGACACTGGTCGTTGCTGCGTTCGCGCGGCTGTCTGCTGAGGATCGGGCAATGGTTCGACGCGCGTATTATCACGGCTGGACAACCGCACAAATCGGCGCCGACCTGGGCATCGCCGAAGGCGCCGTGAAATCGCGGCTGCATCACGCGCTGCGAGCGCTGCAGCAAACGCTGCAGGAGATGGGAGTGGCACCATGACCGCCGTGTCTGGGCAGGGAGCACCCGTCCCTGGAGTGCGCGGACAAGACGGCGACAAGTACGCAGAGTGGGACGCGGCCTACGTGCTGGGGTCTTTGTCCGAGGCGGACAGGCGCGAATTCGAAGCACACCTGGATGAGTGCCGGAGTTGTTGGGATGCGGTAACCGAGCTTTCCGGCATGCCCGCCCTGCTGTCGCTGCTCGACCTCGACGACATTGCCGACGAAGATGACCCGATAGCAGTTCGGCCGCCATTGCCGCTGCCGAATCTGATCGGTCGGCAGTGGGAAATGTCCGCCGTTGCAGGCTTGCTGAGGCGTGCAATCGGTGGCCACGGCGCGGTGGTCGGCGTCGTCGGCTCGGCGGGCATAGGCAAAAGCCGTCTCGTGCGCGAAGTTTCGGCAATGGCAGATGCCCGTGATGTTGACGTGTTCACCGCCTTTTGCGAATCGCACACCAGCCAGATTCCCTTCCATGCCGTGACGCGCCTGTTGCGCGCAGTTACCGGCGTCGAGAGTCTTGACCCACCTGCCGCGCGGGCGCAGATCCGGGCTCAGGCACCCGACGCGGCGCCTGAGGACTTGCTGCTCTACGACGACCTGCTGGGCATCGCCGACCCCGATGTGGAGCTGCCGAAGATCGATCCGGATGCTCGTCGGCGGCGGCTGACCACGTTGGTAAATGCGGTCTCGCTGGCCCGCCGGGCCCCGGCGGTCTTTGTCATCGAGGACACCCACTGGATCGACGAGGTCAGTGAGTCGCTGCTAGCCGATTTCTTTACGGTCATGCTGCAGACGCCCTCCCTGGTGCTGATCACTTACCGGCCCGAATATCAGGGCGCGCTGACCCGAGTGGCAGGAGCCCAAACTGTTGCCCTTGCGCCGCTGAGTGATTTGGAAACCGCGGGACTGGTCTCGGAGCTGCTCGGCCCGGATCCCTCGAATGGCGCGCTGGGCCGCAGGATCGCCAAAAGGGCCGCCGGCAATCCGTTCTTCGCCGAGGAGATCGTGCGCGAACTGGCCGGGCGCGGCGTGCTCCGCGGTGAGCCCGGCGCATACCTGTCGGGCTCAGAGGTTGGCGATGTGAGCGTGCCGGTCACGCTGCAGGCGGCTATCGCTGCTCGCATCGATCGACTCGACCCAAGGGCAAAGCGCACGCTGAGCGCAGCGGCAGTCCTCGGTGCGCGGTTTGACTCGGACCGGCTGGCCGCGCTGGGCGTTGAAGCGGTCGTTGACGATTTGCTGGCCGCTCAGCTCATCGATCAGGTCCGCTTCGCGCGGCAACCGGAATACGTGTTTCACCATCCGTCGATCCGCACGGTGGCCTACGAATTGCAGCTCGAATCGGATCGCGCCGAGCTGCACCGGCGCGTCGCGGCCGCCATCGAATCACGTAACCCGGCAGCAGGCGATGAAAATGCCGCCTTGATCGCCGAGCATCTGGAGGCGGCCGGCGATGGGCACGCCGCTTACGGCTGGCAAGTGCGGGCCGCAACCTGGGCGACCAACCGCGACATCGCCGCGGCATGGCGCAGTTGGGAGCGCGCCCGGACGATCGCCGACGCCCTACCCGGCGATGACCCCGACCGGGCATCCATGCGCATTGCTCCTCGCACCATGTTGTGCGGAATCGCCTGGCGAGTTAATGAGCATGCGACAGGCGCCCGTTTTGAGGAATTGCGGGAGTTGTGCGCCGCTGCCGGGGACAAGCCTTCACTGGCCATCGCCA
The DNA here is from genome assembly GCA_963760095.1 of uncultured Actinomycetota bacterium. GTDB lineage: Bacteria > Actinomycetota > Actinomycetes > Mycobacteriales > Mycobacteriaceae > Mycobacterium. The sequence continues at coordinate 158,335 of CAVXBT010000006.1, forward strand.
TGGCGGGCCGGGTGATGGATCACTTGCATCAGGCCCGATTGCACGAGGCGTCGCAGCTGGCATCGGAAGCAATGGCCCTCATCGAGTCGCTCGAGGATCCGAACTTGACGGTGGGCCTGTCCCTCGCGTCGATCTACGCCAGAGCTAAGAGCGCCGAGTGGCCTGACGCACTGCGGTGGTCACAGATGGTTATCGACCTGGCCGACGGTGATCCCTCAAAAGGCAATTTCATCATCGGCTCTCCGTTAGCGCTCGCCTTTACGACGCGGGCAACGGCCAGTTATTGCCTGGGACTTCCGGGATGGCGCGACGACTTGCGGCACGGCCTCGCCATGGCCCGCAGCACCGACCCGATGTCCTACGCCACCGTTGTCACCTACGCTTACTCCGCGGCAATACCGCCGGGCATGCTGAGGCCCGACGATCGCGCGATGGGCGAGATCGAGGATGCCCTGCGAATTGCCGAACAATCCGGTGATGATGTCGCCGTCGCCATCTCCCGGATGACGCTGGGCATTGCGCTGGTGCACCGCCGGACCAACGCTGAGCGCGACCGGGGACGGCAGGTCCTGGCGGAGGTCAGTGAAGTGTTTGTGCGTCGGGGGTTCTTCCTGGCCGAGTTACCTATCGTCGAGGTCAGCTTGGCTCGTGAGAAGGCTCAACGCGGAGATCACGATGGCGCTATACCGCTCCTGCGCGTGGCCGCAGACGGCCAGTTCCGCGAGGGACGGCTGCTGGGGTGGAGCATTCCTGCGACAGGTGTTCTGGTGGAAACATTGCTCGATCGGGGGGCCGAGGGTGACTTGGTCGAAGCCGAGGCCGCGATCGAGAGGTTGGCGGAGGCCACGATCGAGCGGTCAGCGGAGGCCGACGGCGGTTTCGCGGTGCGCGAGATCTGGCTGTTGCGGCTGCGGGCTCTCCTGGCGCGGGCTCACGGCGATACCGCGTCCTACGCGGACTTCCGGGATCGCTACCGCGACATGGCGGAAATGGTTGGCTTCGAAGGGCATATCGAGTGGGCCGAGGCAATGCCGTGACCGCCGTCGTTCTGCACTCCTCGATGCCGGCGAGTCCCCGGAAATAGGCTTTGGTGGTGCGCCGTCAGGGTTTCGAACCCCGGACCCGCTGATTGAGACCTGGGTGGTTATGTCCATTCCTGTCGGGTCCGATTCGGGCCCTGTTCACGTTGTGCCGCAAGCGATCCGCTCTCCCAGGTTGAAGCGCGGATTATCGCGCCGCCCTGGCGGCTTCGCGCCGAGCCTTCTCTTTCACGTGGGTCGAGCAGCAATGCACCATTTCGAGATGGTATCGGTCACTGCAATATTGCGAACAATAAACTGATGCGGCCGGAAGCCACTCCGGATCCGACAGGTCACGCCATCGGTCGTTCGGATCGAATGTGTGGCCGCAATGTACGCAAGTCTTGACCTTGACCTTGGTCTTGGTAGCCATGCAGGTCAGGGTACGCGCCACGGCCCCAAATCGGTGCTGGTTTCAGATCGACGGCGAACAATAGACGTCTCGCAAAACACACGGCGTGCAATTCAAAGCGATATCGTTTGCGCCAGCGAATTATTTACTTTCTGAAACTAACTCAGCTATCTTCGATTCTCGTTGTCGCCGCAGGTCGACACGACCGCGCGGTCATTTCAATGGGATCGACGGGCAACGGGTCAACGGGCAGAAACTCAGCGCCGCACAGCGAAATCGCCTGTAGCGCATAACATTTCCATGCCTCCGACTCCACAACCTCTCCGAGGGCCTTTCGCCCTACAAACACGGCCGTGCGTATCCTCGGTTGAGCGTCGCTTTGTGCTGTCCGCACGTGAGTAGCCCACCCTGGCGTCGCGTCGTCGCCTAGCAAACTGATCAGGTGGAGCACAACGAGCGGTGCGGCTCCGACGCGACGGTGCACCGCAGGAATTAACTCGGCGGCTATGGCGTTCGGCAAGCGGTGGCGTACGCGACGAGATGCCTTAGTATCAGCCCGTCGAGCATTCCTAATCGGGAGGCACGGTGTTGACGCTTCTCAAGCGGGCTTGGGTTCCGCTAGTCGTGGTCGTCGCACTGATCATCGGCGGCGTTGCAGTGGGACGACTCAACGGCGTCTTCCCTGGACCCGGCCTGCCCAAGCCTGATCCCCGGGATGCGACCCCGCCGTACGCGGCCAAGACCGCCGTCTACGAAATCCTCGGACCACCCGGGACGACCGGCGTCGTCAACTGGATGGATGCGGAGTCACTACCGCAGAAGGCCAACTTCACCACGTTGCCGTGGTCGAAGACGATCGTCGCCGAGATGCCCGGCATCTTCGCCTACGTCGTCGCCCAAGGCGACGGCCCCTCCATCGGCTGCCGGATCACCGTCGACGGCAAATTGGTCGATCAACAACAGGTCAACACCCGGGACGCGCAGGTTTCCTGCTTGGACAAATCCGCGTGACCGACGAAACGAGCGACACCGACGAAACGAGCGACACGGACAAAATCCCCGTCGCGCAGCGCACCGAAGTTGAGCGCAAACCGCGTCTGGCCCGCACAATCCGCGTCCTGGCGCTGCCGATCGTCGTGTTCTGGCTGCTGCTCGCGGTCGGCGTCAACGTCTTCGTCCCTCAGTTGGAGAAGGTTGCCGAGGAAGTCTCGGTGCCGCTTTCGCCATCCGACGCGCCTTCGGTGACCGGGATGAAGCACATCGGGCAGAAATTCAAGGAATACGACTCCGACAACCTCGTCCTGGTGACCCTGGTTGGCGACAAACCTCTCGGCCAGGACGCTCACCAGTATTACGACGATCTGGTCAAGAAGCTGCAGCAGGACAAGGATCACGTCGAGCATGCGCTGAATTTCTGGGGGCAGCGATTCACGTCCTCGGGTGTCGAGAGCTACGACCACAAGGCCGCCTACGTCCAGGTCAACCTGAAGGGTGACCAGGGCGGAGCCGTCGGCGACAAGTCGGTTGATTCGGTTCGCAAGATTGTGGACGATTCGAAGCCGCCACCGGGGGTGAAGGCCTACGTCGCCGGTCAGGGAGCCCTGACCGACGACACGATCGTTGTCGGCAACGCGAGCCTGGCCCTGATGACGATCATCACCATCGTCATCATCGCGATCATGCTGATGTTCGTCTACCGATCCATCGGCACCGTGCTGCTGACGATGGTCATCCTGTTCGTCGGACTGGCCACCGCCCGCGGCGTGGTGGCACTGCTGGGCGAAACCGGCATCATGGGGTTGTCGACCTTCGCCGTCAACTTGCTGACGGCACTGGCCATCGCAGCTGGTACCGACTACGCGATATTCATGGTCGGCCGCTACCAGGAGGGCCGCGAACGGGCCCTGGACCGCGAAGCCGCCTACTACGACACCTTTGCCGGTGTCAGCAAGGTGGTGCTGGGCTCGGGTCTGACGATTGTTGGGGCGCTGTTCTGTCTGAAAGCCACTCGGCTGCCCTACTTCAGCTCGCTGGCGTTTCCGTGCGCAATAGGTCTGCTGGTAGTGGTGGCCGCCGGGGTGACCCTGACGCCGGCGCTGATCGTGGTCGCAGGCGGCTTCGGTCTGTTCGACCCGAAGCGCGAGTTCAACTACACACGCTGGCGCCGTGTGGCGACGGCCATCGTGCGGTGGCCGGCGCCCATCCTCGCCATCTCCGTCATCCTGGCGATCGTCGGCGCCCTGGGCTTGATGGGCTTCAACCCGCGATACAACGACCTGTACTACCTGCCGCAGAGCGCAGCTTCGGTGAAGGCGTACAACGCGGCCGATCAACACTTCACCCAGGCCCGGTTGAATCCGGACCTTCTGATGATCGAATCGGACCACGATCTGCGCAATACCACCGACATGCTGGTCCTGGACAAAATTGCCGGCGCCATCTTCCACGTGCCCGGCATCGAGCGGGTGCAGAGCATCACCAGGCCACTTGGCCCGCCAATTCAAGACGGATCCATTCCGTTCCAGCTCAGTGTGCAGACCGCGCCGATCCGCGACAACCTGAACTACCTGAAGGACCGTATCGCCGACATCAAGAAGATCACCGGTTACCTCGACACCCTGATCGCCCTACTAGAGCGCCAGTACCAGGTGACCCAGGAGCTCGCGAACGCCACGGACGACAGCGCGAAAACCACGGGGGACACGGCGGCCATCACGGACGAAATCCGCGACCATTTTGCGGATTTCGATGACTTCTACCGGCCGATTCGCAGTTATTTCTATTGGGACAAGCACTGCTTCGACATCCCGATCTGCTGGTCAACGCGAGCGTTGTTCGACTCGTTGGACGGGTTCGATCAGCTCGCCGAGCAGTTCCACAAACTCACCAACGACCTCAATCACACGGCCGCAGCCACGCACCAACTGCTGGAGATCATTCCTCAGAATATCGCCACCTCGAAGGCGATCCGGGACACGACGCTAACCATCTACAGCTCGTTCGCCAGCCTGATCGATCAGTTCGACCGGCTGACCGACACGAACGCCGTGATGGGCAAGTCCTTCAACGACTCTCAGGTGGAGAGCCTCTTCTACGTGCCGCCCGAGATCTTCCAGAACCCGGACTTCAAGCTGGGAGAGAGCTTGATGATATCGCCGGACGGCAAGGCCGCGCGCTTCATCATCACCCACGCGGTGGATCCGGCGACGACAGAGGGCATCGCGTCCGTCGATCAGGAGCGCAAAGCGGCCAAGGAGGCGCTGAAACTCACCTCGCTGGAGAACGCCGACATCTACCTCGGCGGTACGGCCGCGACGTTTTACGACATCGCCAACGGCGCCAAATACGACCTGATGATCGCCGCGGTGGCCTCGATCGTGCTCATCTTCATCATCATGGTGATCGTCACCCGCGCTTTGGTCGCTGCGGCCGTCATCGTCGGCACGATCGTGATGTCGCTGGGGGCTGCCTTCGGGTTCTCGACACTGATCTGGCAGCACCTTCTTAATTTCCAGTTGCACTGGGTGGCAACCGAATTCGCGCTGATCGTGCTCTTAGCGGTGGGATCCGATTACAACCTGATGCTGGTGTCGCGGATCGAGGAAGAGATCGGAGCCGGCCTGAAAACGGGACTCATCCGCGGGATGGGTGTTACCGGCCCGGTGGTGACTGCCGCCGGTGTGGTGTTCGCCGTCACCATGGCCACGATGATCACCAGCGATCTCCGGGCGATCGGCCAGTTCGGCACGACGATCGGCCTCGGCCTCCTGTTCGACACCTTCGTCGTCCGATCGTTCATCACGCCGTCGATCATGACGGTGATGGGACGCTGGTTCTGGTGGCCGAAGCGGGTACGGGTCCGCCCGGCCAGCCAGATGCTTCGGTCCGTCGGGCCGCGCCCGCTGGTTCGTGCCCTGTTGTATCAGCCGCGACACGAGAGCCCACCGGATCCGCAGACGTAGCTTCCGGCACAGCGCGCGGCCGCCGATCACCTGGGATTTGGAGTGCGCCGTCAGGGTTTCGAACCCCGGACCCGCTGATTAAGAGTCAGAATCGGCCCGATTGCGGGCGTCTGCCGGCGTTTGAGGGAGTCCGCTCCGCGGGTGCGAAATCGATTGCGCTGCAATTGGATTCGTGTGTATTAATCCATGCGAGTATTTTTCCGTCCGAGGACGTCCGCGCGGTGAGTTTCGCACGAGTTGTGGCACCGTCGTGACACCCCCAGCGGGATACGGGAGGTAGCTGGTGGTTTCTACAGTCCCCGTCCCGGTGCCCGTTGCCGCCAGCTCGCGGTGCAACAGTCAATCCAAAAAATGTACGAGTCCTACACCTTTGTTGGAACGCTCCAAAGGAGCGGCGACAGGGGGATGACGGCGAGCACTCATCGAACTAAACTCTCAGTTCATGGACGCGGATGGCGTCCCGCCCGAGAAGATGGCGCCCGCAGCGCCCTCGGAGGAGACCGAGGCCATCACCGCTTGGTCGCTCGAGGACGACGCGCCCGACGTCGCGCCCTTCCGACCATCCCGATCACGCAGCGCCCTCCTGTGGTGTGTCGCCATCGTTCTGGCGCTGGGGACGGCCGGTGCCGTGGCTTGGTTCGGGGTGACGCTGTACGGGGAGCGGGGTATACCTGCCGCGACCGCCGAACCACCGTCACCGAGCACCGAGCCGCCGCTGCCTCCCACGCCTGACCAGCAGTTTCTTACGTCGCTGGGCCGAATCGGCATTAAACCTGAGGCGGACGCCGCCGCGCTGATCGGGGACGGCCACGATGTCTGTCGGGCGCTCGGCCACCGCGAACCGTTCAACCAGGTGGTCGCGGACATCCAAGCCGGGGCTTGGGTTAATTCCAGCCAGGCGAATATCGAAACGTCTCGGGAGTTCGCCATGGCCGCCATTGACGTCTACTGCCCGCAGTACCAGGCTGGGGCGCCCCCGCCGCTGCTGCGCATCCCGCCGCTGCTGCTCAACCCAAAATAGGTTGGAAGCGGCTGGGCTTCGCCTGCGGTTGACGGCAAATGTTCAAACCCGCCCAACCGTAGTGATTGGTCTCAGGCCGCGCGGAGCCGACGAGCGGACCGTTCATACGGAGGAAGATACAGCTCCTACACCCTTGTCCGACTCTCCAAAGTTGTTGCGGTGACCGGACGATAACCCGGTATCGCTCATGCCGCGATCCCTGCTGGCGTCGAGCGGCCTACGTCCGCCAGCGTCCAGGCGACCGCAAAGGTGACCTTTTAGCAGAATTCAGGCGGGCGCAAGATCGCTGCCCCGCTCACCGGCAGCCCACGGCCAATGCGCCACGGCATGAACGAAGTGGGTCCACATAAACGGCAGCGTAGGGCGGCCTAGCCGTCCGCCACGTTCCGGGTTTTTGGGGGTCGGTCACGTCGACCCAGTGTCCAATCGAAATCTCTCGCGGGCCGAATCAAAACTTTTCTGCCCCCCGTCCCGCGGGTCAGCGAGATGCCAGCCGTTGGGCCAGCAGTTCGAGGCCTGGCCCGTCGAGAGTGTCGAACAGTGCGGTGCGCCCACTGACTGCCATCATCAAGGCTGCCGCAGGTCCGCGGATTTCGGCTCCCTTGCGCCAGGATCTACCAATTCGGCTGTCGGTCAACTTAATACCCGAAAGTCGGCCTCGACGCACGAGACCCAACGGCCACGTTCCGGTGAGAAAGTCCAGCGCACTTGCAACCTGTCCGGCATCGGGCTCGAACGGGAGGCCGAGAGGGATTCGGATATCGCCGCTGTGGATCAAGATGTCGGTGAGTGGTCCCACCGGGCCGACAACCGGCGGACTTACGCGGTAGTCGGCGCGCTCACGCAGGGTAGCGGCGATCTCGGCCGCCGGAAGCTGCGCGCGGCGCCGAGCGAACTCGTCGGTCGCGCGAGCTAGGCTGCCGCGGCGCAGAGCCGTCTTCCACTGCGCCGGCAATCCGTCGGCGACAGAGCACGCGATATGCGCGGCCACGGTCTTAACGTCCCACCCTGAACACAAGCTGGGCGTCGCTAGCTGCGCCTCATCAAGATCGTCGATCAGATCCGCAATACGACGACGCTCCTGCGCCGTTGCCGCAAAGATCTGATCGCGGTCCACCGGCAGAGGATAAAACACTCGAGGTCGGGTCGAACTGGAATCGCTCCAGGCAGGTGCAGTGAGCGTCCACGTCACCGCGTGGACAACGAAATAGTAGATGTCACCCCGACGCGGCCATGACCATCACCGCTGGCCGCCATCCGCAGCACGGCGGTCCGCTAGCCCTCTAGAGTCTGGTGGGTTCTCCCCTGAAACGCGCACTTTGTCTCCTATCGGAGTGAATAGTATGGCGCTGTGAACGAGGATGCTTTCCCAGATGTGCGGTGGGGTCATGAGGAAGCCCCCCTACGCAAACCATTTGAAGCTTCCAACTTCTCGCCGCTCTACTCAGCCGCCTACGCAACCCTAGGTGGCGCGCCCACAGCGATCGGAGCCCGCAGCACAACGAGGTCCCAGGCGAATGTTATTGCCGCAGGGGCAATTCTCGGCACGTATGACACCGGCCCGCTAACTGGAGAGCAGAGTTCGTGCGGGGCATCGGGAAAAGTGCGGCTGACCTGCGCCAGGTTGGTACCGGCGCTGGCGGCGCGAAGGTATGCATCCCAGAAGTCGCCCGTGGTCTGCGGGTCTAGATTTGTCATGATGGTCTCCTCGGCTGTGATGGTGCATGTCACAGATCCTCATTGACCTCCAATACATTTCACGACAAGCGGGTGAAGCCGGTTCGGCCAATGTGACGAGTCACTCACATTGGGGTCATTCCGCCAGTACCTAACTCGTCGTTGGTACAAAGGTAATTACTAGACGTGTCGCTGTGGACGTGCTGCGTCATCCACCAAGGAGATAGGCCGTACGGGTTCCTGTGCGGCACCCTTATCGCTAACCCACAACCAAAGGCCCCGGCGGCAGCGGGAACTGGCCCGGGGGTGTGGCCGACTACGAGGAGTCGACGTGCTGAGCATTACTCGCGCCACCACCACCACCGGCTACGCCGATGTTGCCCCACCGCCTGACGCCACCATGGTCACCAAGTGGGGGTACATCTTCGACCCCGACGTTTTGCACCGGTTCTTCTACGGCACCCAGCGCGGCGAACGAGTGTCCGTGGAGATCAACGGATTCCAGAATCGAGACGGCAGCGTCCGTGGGCGCTGGATTCACGTTGACGGCCGGGTGCTCGATCGCCAGGAGCTTGATGGCGCTGCCGCGCGGGAGCTGGCGCGTGCGCTGATTGCGGCCGCCGACGAGCTCGACGGGTTGGAGGCGCAGCGATGAACATCGCCATCGAGTTCTTGGTGCCGCTCGGTGCCGATCCCACCGACCCCGCGAGCGGGCGGATGCCCGCGCCTCCGAGCTGAGCTGGCCGCCACCGCACTCGGCCGGCACCAGCTTTGCTCACGACAACCACCTTGTCGCCGACCTGGAGTGGACGCTGGACAATGACGTCGACCCGCATGATGTGATCACCGTGCTGGCCGTGGAGTTCTACCTCCGACAGGTCGATGTCACGTGACATCGATGAACGCAGTGAGAAACACCCTTATCGCCGCCACGGCCGCCACGGCCGTGGCGCCCGGTACAGCCGGCGCCGACCCGACGCACTCACCCGCCCCCGGATACCAGATCGCCGGCCCGTCCGGGCCACAGTTCCCAGGCACTCAGGTCTATCCGCCTCGATGCCTTGAGGCCATGTTGGCCTGTGGGTTCAGGTACGACCCTGGGACCGGTACTTGGAACGCGCCGTCGGGAACCGGCTAGTCATGTGCCGCGTCTGAACAGTTGATCGCGCCGCCTGCTAACAACACAGTGGGCCACCCGTGAATCCTTCAGGCGGACTGACACTTTGTGACGAATGGTGGTGTTCTGCGTGACTTGTGACATCCTCGTGACACCGAGGCTCTGTGGGAGTGCACCGCCGCGACGTTACTCAGCGTCAATGCAGGTCAGGGAGTATCTTGTGGTGCGCCGTCAGGGTTTCGAACCCCGGACCCGCTGATTAAGAGTCAGCTGCTCTACCAACTGAGCTAACGGCGCGTGCGTCCTATTGGACTGCGTTTGCGACAATAACAGTCATTCCGTCGGGGGACGAAATCGTCGAGGCTGTGATCGGTCGCTGATGACTGTTAATAGTCTTCCACCGCTTAGAATACTCCGCAGTAACAAACCATTACACGTCGCGAAGGGGAACAACGCAGGTGGGGGATCGCTTCATCAGGCGTCAGCAGCGAGGCCGGCGGTTGCTGGCTGTGCTGATGGTGCCGCTTGCCGTTTTCGGGGCGGCGGCCTGCAGCGGCAGCGGCGGCGCTCCGGCACCGAAGGCCATCATGGACAAGGCCACACCCTTCGGTGACCTGCTCGTCCCCAAACTCAGCGCCTCGGTGACCGACGGCGCTGTCGGCGTTGCGGTGGACAGCCCGGTGACGGTCAACGCTGACGACGGCGTGCTGGCCTCCGTCGAAATGGTCAACGAAAACGGCGGCACCGTTGACGGCCAACTCAGCCCCGACAGCGTGCACTGGGCTACTACGGAGCGGTTGGGCTACAACAGGATGTACACGCTGACCGCCAAAGCCCGCGGGCTCGGCGGAGTGGCCACTCGCCAGTTGACGTTCCAGACCCATTCGCCGCAGAACCTGACCATGCCCTATGCGATGCCGCACGACGGCGAGGTGGTGGGTGTCGGCGAGCCGGTGGCGATCCAGTTCGACGAGGCCATCGCGAACCGTGAGGCCGCCGAAAAGGCCATCGTGGTGACGACCGATCCGCCCGTCGAGGGCGCATTCTATTGGCTGAACAAGCGCGAAGTTCGTTGGCGCCCCGAGCATTTCTGGAAGCCTGGGACGAACGTGAATATCGCTGTCAACACCTACGGTGTCGACCTGGGTGACGGGGTTTTCGGCGAGGACAACGTGCGCTCACACTTCACCGTCGGTGACGAGGTCATCGCGACCGCGGACGACAACACCAAGATGGTGACCGTGCGGGTCAACGGCGACGTCGTCAAGACCATGCCGACGTCGATGGGCAAAGACAGCACCCCCACCGCCAGCGGCACCTACATCCTCGGCCTGCGATTCGCGCACATGATTATGGACTCCTCGACCTATGGGGTACCGGTCAACTCGCCCAACGGATATCGCACCGAGGTGGACTTCGCCACCCAGATGTCCTACAGCGGAGTATTCGTGCATTCGGCGCCGTGGTCGGTGGGCGCCCAAGGTCACACCAACACCAGTCACGGTTGCCTCAACGTGAGCCCCAGCAACGCGCAATGGTTCTTCGAACACACCAAGCGCGGAGACGTCGTGCAGGTGGTCAACACGCTCGGCCCGCCGCTGTCAGGGACCGAAGGCCTTGGCGACTGGAACATTCCGTGGGACCAGTGGCACGCCGGTAACGCCAAGGCTTAACAGCGATTGGTTACGCCGCATTCGTTATCTGGCAACCTAATTCGCCCGCGCAGCGCCCGACACGCCGACTGAGCGCCGCTCCGTTCCAGCGGCCGGTAGCGCTTTTAGCCTTATAGGCGTGAAGGAAACTCTCGCTCGTCGAACCGAGGTGGGCGTCAGTAGCGATGTCCGCGGTCAACTTGCCCTATTCAGTAGCCACGTCCTGTGGCAAGTGGTTGGTGTCGCCGTCGGCGCAATCGGCTACGCGGCGGAGGCGGGCGGGTTCGAGCTCGAGATGCGCAGAGCCGCCTCGCGCAGTCAACGCTAAGCCGGCAGCGTCAAGCCTCATCAACCTGCGTGGGTCTCGAACAATGCCGGGTCGGCGACGATGACGCTCGGCGCGACTTCTCCCGTGCGTGTCGCGACAAACGGAGTCCGGTACACCGTTCCTTGCTTCCCGCATTCATTGCTGAGAATGGTGCCGATCTCAATGCCTCGAAACGTGCCGCCGGGCTGTGGCTCCCAGGACCACAGCCGCGTCTCGTCGTCGGTGAGTTGTTGTTTTGTGCCGTCGCACTGTGAGGGTGCCTGAAGGACGGGCGTGCCCTGCCAATGACCGTCGGCAAAACGAAGAACACCTGTCGTGCCGTTGCGCTCTTGTTGGTTGGATTCGTCCAATTCAGACCCCGCGGCCACGCATCCGGTCGGCGTACATACGGAACGAAAAGCCCACCACTGCTGGACGGCGGTGGCGAGGCCGGTCACCGCGCCGTTGATCGTCTGATTCTGCAGATCGAAGTCCACCCGGTAGGTGCCGTCGAGGACAGGGCCCGCGACGTGTGGTGCTGCGGTGCTGGTCCACGGGGAGACGCTGACCGTCGCCGGATCGGCGACCGGGACGCCGGTCGGCACGGCGCCGACCCGAGCCGCCACGACCGGGGCCACGGCAACCTGTCCTTGCAGGCCGCATTCGTTGGTGAGCGCGGTGCCCGTCTTCGCGCCGGTAAGTGTGCCGTTCGGCTGCGGAGCCAATGACCAGGTCAGCATGACGGTATTGGCGCCTGCGACGACTTGACCGTCCCCGCCGAGGCAGCGCGGCTGGCCAAGTTGGCGCTGCACGGGCGCGGATTGCCAGTGGCCGTCAACGAAACGGTATTCGGCTGACGTGGCCGGGGTGTGCGCCACCTGGTGGTCCTTGGGATCCAACTCGGTCGCCGTGGCGGCGCATCCGGTGGATCTGCACGACGAGTGAAAGGCCCACCATGAGGTGGTGTCGGTGGTGTGCACGGCGTATGGGGCACCGTTGATCGTTTGCTTGTTGTAGTCGTAGTCGAAGCGGTAGGTGCCGTCGAATACTGCGACAGGTCGCACCGGCGTGCCGGCCGGCGAGGCAGAAACGGTGTTTCTGGTCGGCCGCATCACGAAGCCGACGACGCCGATGGCGGTGAGCAACACCGCGGCTACCGCCGCCGCGAGGAGAATCCGGGACCGCCCGCGCCGCTTGGGCTTTGCCGTGTCCGGTGTCGTCTCGCGGGCCTCAGTGTTCAATAGCGACCCGGCGGATGCGACGCGGGCCGCGGCTTGAGACTCGTACCCGGTGATCGGCCCGGCGACCGTGATACCGGTCTCGATGTGGTCAGCGTCCAAATCGGCCCGTCTCGCGAGAGCTGCGGCGAAGTCGCCACATCGTTCGAACCGATCGGCGCGGTCCTTGGCCAGCCCCTTCGACAACACCTCATCGAGGTCCGTCAATTCCGGCCGCCGGTCGCTGAGCTTAGGTAGTGGTGCGGTGAGATGTTGGCTGATGACCGCGACCGGATTGGCGTGTTCATACGGCGGCACACCAGTGAGAAGGTGAAACGTGGTGGCCGCCAAAGCGTATTGATCGGCGCGCCCGTCGAGGTCTGCTCCCATCAATTGCTCAGGCGCGGCGTAGGTGACTGTGCCCATGATGAAGTTGGTCGCGGTAAGTCCACCGATGTCACCGACTGGTCGCGCAATTCCAAAGTCGGCTAACAGGATTCGCCGTTTGCCGTCCTGAGGATCGGCAACCAAGATGTTCGCTGGTTTGACGTCGCGGTGCAGGAGGCCCTGGCTGTGCGCGTAATCGAGTGCGGCGGCCACAGCAGTGACGACGGCGCACACGTCCCGTATCGGCATCCCTGCCGGGTAGCGGTTTTTGACCAGCTGCGCGGCGTCGGTGCCGTCGACGTAGTCCATGGCGATCCAGAGCTGACCATCGAACTCGCCGCGATCATGCACCGCGACGATGTTCGGGTGCCAAAGCGCGGCAGCCAGGTCGGCTTCGCGTTGAAACCTCTCACGGAAGTCACCGTCCGCAGTTATCGCTTCGGAGAGGATTTTCAGAGCATCGTGGCGTGGCAGCCTGGGATGCTGAGCGAGATAAACCTCGGCCATCCCGCCAGAACCCAGCTGCCGCAGGACGGTGTACCCGTCAAAGGTCATCCCAACCGCTAATGACATGCGCGGATGGTACCGCCGCCGCCGTGAGCGGGCCTAGACAAATACGTGTCGACCTGTGGGTTGAGTGACGGGCCTCGAACCCGCGACATTCAGGCTCACAACCCATGTCGGGATCTCGCGGCAGGTTTTCGAGGATGACATCGAGAGCTACTGCCCGCAACACGCCACCCGCTAAAACCGACACGTCGCGTGGGCGTGGTTTTATCGCTCGGCGCGAACGGTCGTAGCCTGAACGGGAGGGACAAGCGTATTCGACACGTCTGGCCCAAGGGCGGCGTAAGGAAGACGATTCAGTGACCGCAGAATGGCCCGGTGTTGCGCGCGACGGAGAACCCCTGCTGACACACGGCCCGTCTTTAGATTCGGTGACGCAGCAGAACGAGTACAAGATCCGCACCACGCGGCTCCCTGCTGGCTCATACGGCGACGACTGGCGCGGGTTGTTCAACTCCCGGTTTACCGGTCGTACACCGATCCCGGGGTGGCATGACGGAAAGAAGATCACCGTCTATTGCTGGCCGGATGACGAGCCTATTCTGATCGAAAAGGTCGACTCGGCCATTGAGTACGCCAACGAACAACTGCGGGCGCTGACAACCCGCGGATCTTGACGGTATCGACCCGAGAGACCTCTTCGCCGCAGGCTGGAAACATTTTTGGACCCGCGGGCGATAGTGTGGTGATGGGCGACGTTGTCACCCGGCTAGCGGCGGGAGCACCGATGACCGATCACCGATTAGCGCAACTCAAACTCCGATGCCCGAATCGCCACGATCTCGGAAGTTTGATTAAGCATCGCGGCCAGACCGCAATCACCTACGACGGGAATCCGTGGGGGATACGGATCCACGACGGTTTTTTTGGTTTTCCGGTGTGTCCCGGCGGTTGCCAACATGAGGTTGCGGAGATACCCGAGAAGCTTGAAGCGATCTTGACCGAACTTGCCGACAACCCGGACAAGGACGAGGACTCTTACACTCTCAACTTCCTAGGTCCACCCAGGGAAATGGGGCGAGTCACGGAAATCGACTCCTAGAAGGCCCAGAACGCCGCGAACTCGACCCTCGAAGGTTGCAAGGCCCCCGAGTCGGAAAAAGGTCAGAGGGCTAAAAAGACCCTCTGACCTGTGGGGTGAGTGACGGGACTCGAACCCGCGACATTCAGGATCGCAACCTGCGTGTTGGATCGCTATAAAACACGGGCTGGAAGAGGCTCGTTTTCACGGCTGCGGCTTTTGCAGTGTTACCGCGACACGGCGCACAATGCCGGTAATCGCGCCGTTGCTAAGCAGGCGCAGGGCCATCGCGACACTGGCGAGCATTCGCCCGTCCGGATCGTTGTGCGCGATAGCCCACTTCGACAGCAGATCCAATTGCTCCCGCAGTTGCCGCAACTCGTGGAGCTGGTCGTCGTGCTCAAAGGCGAATAGCCCTCCGGATAGCGCCGCAAGCGCCACTTCCGCCAGCTGCTCCTGGGGCGTGCGGTCGTCGCTCACGCCGCGCCCCCTATCGGGCGTCCGAGGTTCGGTACTTGGGCTGTTAGCCGATCCGCTGCGATCCAGCGGCGAACGGTCTTGATATCTACGCCGTACCAGACGGCGACCTGCTTGACGCTGGGGTGGGGCGGGAGGTACGCCCTCGTTTGCTCCTGCATGGGGAGAATTACACCCCCATACAGTGACGTTTCACCGACGTGTCGGAAAATGTGTCTCACCCCCGGCGGGCGAACGCGGAGGTCGGAGTATGGAAACTAGTTATGCAACTCTTCGGCCTTGGGCTTGGACTTGCAGGGCGAGTCGCATTCTCACCGCGCGGGCAGCGGTCTGCCGAGTTGCAACGCCCTTAATAAAGAAAAAGGTCAGAGGGCTAAAACACCCTCTGACCTGTGGGGTGAGTGACGGGACTCGAACCCGCGACATTCAGGATCACAACCTGACGCTCTACCAACTGAACTACACCCACCATTGCCGCCAGATGAGAAGCGGCGACGTCGATACTAGCTGCTCGGGTCGCCGGCGGCCGAATCGATTCCGTTCGCTGTGGGCGGTTGAACCCCGAGCTCGTCGGCCGCGGCGGCAATTTCGCTGGTCGTAGGACCCGGTGGCGGCACGAACGCGGTGCGCCGGTAGTACTGCAGTTCGCGAATGGATTCGTGGATGTCGGCCAGCGCGCGGTGCGCCAGGCCCTTGGCCGGCTGACCGTAGTAGATCCGCGGGTACCAGCGGCGGCACAGTTCTTTGATCGAGCTCACATCGATCATCCGATAGTGCAGAAACGAGTCCAGAGCAGGCATGTCGCGGGCGATGAAGCCACGGTCGGTGGCGATCGAGTTGCCCGCCAGCGGCGCTGTTTTGGCCTGCTTGACGTGCTGACGGATGTAGTCGAGCACCATCGTTTCGGCGGTCGCCAGGTCCACGGTGGACGCCCGCACTTCTTCGATGAGGCCCGAGCGGGTGTGCATCGCGGTCACCACGTCGACCATCGACGACATCGCCGCTTCGTCGGCGTGGATCACGACGTCGACGCCATCGCCGAGAACGTTCAGGTCGGCGTCGGTGACCAGCACGGCGATCTCGATCAACTTGTCCGAGCTCAGATCCAGCCCGGTCATCTCGCAGTCGATCCACACCAGTTCATCCCGCACAGCTTTCACAGTAGGCAAAGTTAGCTGGCGGACCCGCAGGCACCCCGGCTGGGCCGACAGCCAGTAAGGTCGTGCGTTACCGGGACCACGATTTTCAGGGGAGAGGCAAGGGCGGTATGAGTACTGAATCGACAGCGACCCCCGCAAAGCAGATCGCGGCCGGTTATGCCGTCGAGGGCCAGGCCTTGGAGCTTGGCACGGTAGTTGTCGACGGCACCAGCGACCCGTCCGCGCAGATCCGCATCCCGCTGGCCACCGTCAACCGGCACGGTTTGGTGGCTGGCGCAACCGGTACCGGCAAGACCAAGACGCTGCAACTGATCGCCGAGCAGCTGTCGGCAGCAGGTGTGCCGGTGCTGATGGCCGACGTCAAAGGCGACCTGTCCGGCCTCTCGCAGCCCGGACAGAGCAACGACAAGATCACCGCACGCGCCAAGGAAACCGGCGAGACGTGGGAGGCGAGTGGTTTCCCGGTGGAGTTTCTGTCGTTGGGCACCAAGGGAATCGGTATCCCGGTGCGCGCCACGATCGCCAGTTTCGGCCCCATCCTGCTGTCAAAAGTTTTGGGGCTCAACGCTACCCAAGAGTCGACGCTGGGCTTGATCTTTCACTGGGCCGACCAGCAGAAGCTGCCGCTGCTGCGTCTGCGGGACCTGCGCGCGGTGATCGGCTTCCTCACCAGCGACGAGGGCAAGGCCGAGTTGAAGACACTCGGCGGCGTTTCCGCGCAAACCGCGGGGGTGATCTTGCGTGCCCTGGTCAACCTGGAAGGCGAAGGCGCCGATACCTTTTTCGGTGAACCGGAGCTCGATCCCAACGACCTTCTGCACGTCGAAGGGGGCCACGGGAGGATTTCGCTGCTCGAACTGGGTGATCAGGCCACGCGGCCGGTGCTGTTCTCGACCTTCTTGATGTGGGTGCTGTCCAACCTCTTCAAGTCCCTGCCCGAGGTCGGTGACATCGACAAACCGAAGCTGGTGTTCTTCTTCGACGAGGCGCACTTACTGTTCACCGACGCGTCGAAGGCGTTTCTGGAACAAGTCGAGCAGACCGTCAAGCTGATCCGCTCGCGGGGCGTCGGCGTGTTCTTTTGCACCCAACTGCCCACCGACGTGCCCAACGACGTGCTCTCGCAATTGGGAGCGCGCATCCAGCACGCGCTGCGCGCGTTCACCCCCGATGACCAGAAGGCGCTGACCAAAACCGTTCGCACCTATCCGAAAACCGATGTCTACGACCTAGCCTCGGCATTGACATCACTGGGTATCGGTGAAGCCGTCGTCACAGTGCTGTCGGAGCGCGGAGCGCCCACCCCGGTTGCCTGGACCAGACTGCGCTCACCCCGGTCGCTGATGGCCGCCATCGGTAACGACGCGATCGGCGCGGCGGCCAAGTCCAGTTCGCTGCAACAGACTTACGGTCAGACCAAGGAAACGAAAGCGGCGTTCGAACTCTTGCAAGAGAGGATGGCGCAATCCCAAGCTAATCAGCCGGCGGAGACTGGATCAAAGACCGCGCCCGCACCCGCGAAGAAGCCGGGCTGGTTTAGGCAGTTCTTCAATAGCCGAGAGTTCAGAAACTTCATCATCGACACGCTGAAGGGCTTCTTCACCGGCGGCAGCAATCGCCGGCGTCGATAGCTCAGCTGCCCATTTTCTTGTAGAAGCTTCCGACGATCGGCGCGACGATGGCGCGTGGCGCGTACTGACTTGCCACCGACATCGCCTTGGACGTCACGCCGGGCACGACGCGCATCTTGTTGCGCGCCAATGCATCTAGCGATTTCTTTGCGGTGTACTCAGTGGAGATCCACAGGAAATCGGGCACCAGCTTCTCGACGATCGACGCTTCAGACGGATCCGGTAGGTCGGTGCGCACCGGGCCCGGCGCCAGCAGCGTCACGTGCACACCGGATTTCCGCAGTTCGCCGCGCAACGACTCACTGAACGTGTTCACGAACGCCTTCGTCGCCGCATAGGTCGCGTTGTAAGGAATCGGTGAATTACCTGCTGCCGAACCGGAAATCAGAATTCCGCCGGCCTTGCGCTCGATCATTCCCGGCAGCACCGCCAACACCAAGTCGTGGACTGCGATCGTGTTCAGCTGCACCTGAGCCTTTTCCGTCGCGGCGTCAAGCGTGGAAACCGAACCAAAGGTCGCCGTGCCGGCGTTGGCGCACAGTATCGAAATGTTCCGGGAGGCCAACTCGTCGGCTAATTTTGCGCGTTCGACGGCATCAGCGAGATCGGCGGGGCGCACGTCGACCACGACGCCGAATTTCTCGGTGAGGCGACCGGCCAGGTTGTTGAGCAGGTCTTCGCGCCGTGCCGTGATGATCAGGCTGTGGCCGCGCGCGGCCAATTCGGTAGCCAAGGCTTCGCCGATGTTCTGCGAGGCTCCGGTGACAACGGCACGAGCGTCGGGACTGGGGGCGGGTACCGGCATGCGCCAATGGTAGACAGACCAGCAATGACCGATTTCAGCAGTAACGGTTCACGCAGACATGAGCGATTCCAGGTGCTGGCATGGGCGCTGTGGGACACCGGCGCCGCCGGTGTGAGCGCGATCGTGGTGACGTTCGTGTTCTCGGTGTACCTGACCGGCACCGTCGGCAAGGGCTTGACTGGTGACGTTCCGCCGGCCAGTTGGCTGGGTCGCGTGCTGGCGATCGCCGGTTTGACCATCGCCGTGCTGGCGCCGGTGATCGGGGTGTGGGTCGAGCATCCACGGCGGCGGCGCGTCGCTCTGACCGTGCTGACCAGCATGGTGGTGGGGCTGGTGAGCGCCATGAGCCTGATCCGCGACCGCCCCGACTACCTGTTGCCAGGACTGGCGTTGCTCGGTGCCGCGGCGGCGTGCGGCGATCTGGCCAGCGTTCCGTATAACGCGATGCTGCGCCAGCTCTCGACGCCGCAGAACTCCGGCAGGATCTCCGGCCTCGGCTTGGCGGCAGCGTTTGTCGGCAGCGTCATGTTGTTGGTGGTCGTGTACTTCGGCTGTATTGCCGGCAAGGGTCCCACCCGCGGGTTTCTGCAGCTGCCCGTCGGCGACGGCATGAACGTCCGGACTGCGATGCTGATCGCCGCCGGGTGGTTCGTGGTGTTCGCCACGCCGCTGCTGCTGACCGCGCATCGGCTGCCGTCGCCGGCCGAGGTCGTCGGTCCCGCGCGGGGTGTGCTGGGTGGTTACCGCAAGCTCTGGTCGGACCTGGTCGCCGAGTGGCACCGGGACCGCAATCTGGTCTACTACCTGATCGCCAGCGCGGTCTTTCGCGACGGCCTCGCAGGCGTTTTCACGTTCGGCGGCGTGCTCGGCGTCAACGCGTACGGGATCTCGCCGGCCGATGTGCTGATCTTTGGCATCGCTGCAAGCGTGGTGGCGGCGCTCGGAGCGGTTTTTGGCGGTTTCCTGGACGACCGGGTTGGCTCCAAGCCCGTCATCATCGGATCACTGGCCGCCATCATCGCGTCCGGGCTCGCCATGATGGCCTTGTCCGGTCCCCGCGCGTTCTGGGTAACCGGCCTGCTGTTGTGCCTGTTCATCGGGCCCGCACAGGCGTCGGCGCGAACGCTGCTACTGCGGATGTCCAGTCACGGTAAGGAGGGTGTGGCCTTCGGCCTGTACACGATGACGGGGCGCGCGGTGTCCTTCGTGGCACCGTGGCTGTTTTCGGTTTTCGTCGACGTGTTCGGCGCCGTCCGCGCCGGCATGGGCGGCCTGTGTCTGGTCATGGGCGTTGGGTTGCTGGTCTTGCTGATGGTGCGTGTCCCACCCCGGATGCTGGCGGCGGGCGCCGATTGAGCGGGCTCAGGCCGACCCGTTGCACACCGTCAGCCCGACGCCGGTGCGCTGATTGATCTCGACCCCATCGACGGTCACCGAACACGTGACGTCGTGGCCGATATTCACGATGGTGACGTTGGGCGTCCGACTGCCCGACGAAGGCAGGGTGACATCCTTGCTCCACGGCAACGCGACGTTGAATTCGGTCTGCATCATTCCGTCGTTGTCCACGTACGTGATGCTGATGGCGCGGCCCTCGCCGCTGACGTTGTAGGACACGGTTTGCATCGCGGTGGCATCCCCGGGCTGGCTGGTTTCGGTGGTGGGCCCGGATGCGCCGGCCGAAGGTGAGGGCGACGTGGACGTCGCCGGCGCCGAGTTCTGCGAACTCGGCCTCGCCGGCAATGCCGGTACGGCGGTTTGCCTGCCGGCTGTGCCGTTCGCGATCACCAAGGCGATGACCAATGCGGTCACCAGCACCACTGCCGCGGCCGCCGCGATCCACAGCCAGCGCGGTGCCTTCGGCCGCCCGGGTGTCGATGCCTGCGTTGGCTGATCCGGCGGAGGCTGACCCTGCAGCCAGTATTGCGGCAGCTTGTCGGTCGGATTGGCCGAGTTCGGATCGGGCGATGAGCCGGGGTGGTACGGGGGCGGATAGGGCGACTGGGCGCCGTAGGCCGGGTCGGTGTACCGCGGGTAGGGCTGATGGATGCGTTGGGTTTGGTCAGTCCCCTGTTGGGGCGAACGGGTGTGCTCGGAATGACGTCGATCGCTCATGCCCACCTCATTTCTGCAGGGTACCTGCAGCGCAACGTGCGGCGCCGATACGCCTGATCAGGGGGCGGTTCGGCGACTGGGTCAGCTTGCTGAGAGGCGAGCGCGGCCGGTGCGCTTTCGGGCACGATCGGATTGTGCGGCCGGACCGGCGGAATCCCGCGGTAAGCAGACCCGAGCGGAGGACGCGGGTCGGGTTCGCCCTTGTTGGGCCAGAGGGCGACCGCCCGCTCCGATAACGCCGTGATGGTGAGGGCGGGGTTGACGGCGAGGTTGGCCGGAATGGTTGAACCATCGATGATGTGCAGGCCGGGATACCCGTACAAGCGCTGATACGGGTCGACGACGCCCGTTGCCGGTGAATCGCCGATGGGACAACCGCCGATGAAATGCGCGGTGGTCGGTCGGTTGAGGACGTCGAAATAATAGCCGCGCGGGTCACCGTCGATCTTTGTGGCCGCACGTCGGACTACGTCGTTGGCAACCGGATTCCAGTTCGGATTGGGCGCGCCCCGACCCTGTCGGGAGTTCAGTTTCGTGCCGAAAAGGCCGCGTTTGAGGTAGGTGGTCAGCGAATTGTTCAAGTCCCGCATTACAAGCAGCGATATTGATCTCTCGGAGGCGCTCCGAGCGTTGAAGGAGCGGGCGAATGCGGTCGGATGGCGCAGATTTGTCAGCACCCATTTGGCGAGGCGGTGTCGGTCGCCGTCGACCAGGGTGGTGGTCAGTAGGTAACCCCAGTTGCTGCCCCTGCCGAGGCGGAAGGCTTCGATGTGCGTGTTCGCATCGGGGTGGATCGATGACGTCCCGGCCACACCCTGAGCCAGATCGGTGCGGGTCCGCGAGGTCGCGATCAGGGTGACCTCCGAGTTGGTCCGCGCCAGTTCGCCCAACCGCGCCGAGATCCGGGGTAAGGAACCATTGGCCAGCAGTCGATGGAGCAGGTTTTGCGTGCCGAGCGCGGCGGCGGAAAACACCACCTGATCGGCGCTCCAGGTCCGGTGTTGCTTGCGAACCCACCGTCCGGTGTGGACCGTTTCAACCTGGTACCTGCCGGCAGGCGATTCGTGAACGTCGACGACGGTCGTCATCGGGTTGACCTGCGCGCCCGCCTTTTCCGCGAGGTACAAGTAGTTGCGGTCGAGGGTGTTCTTGGCGTTGTGCGCGCATCCATTTATGCAGCGCCCACAGAAGACGCAGCCAGCGCGGTCTGGTCCGATGCCACCGAAGTACGGGTCGGACACCGTCTTGCCGGGCTCGCCGAAGAACGCGCCCACCTGGGTCGGGTGAAACGTGTCGGCAATACCCAAATCGTCTGCAATCGCCTTGAACACTCGTCTGCAGCGGTCAACCGCGGATTGGTCGCGACGCCGAGCATTCGTTTAGCCTGGTCGTAATACGGCGCTAATTCGGCCTTCCAGTCCGTGATCGAGGCCCATTGCGGATCGTTGTAGAACTGCTCCAGCGGTTCGTAGAGAACATTGCCGTAGACCAGTGAACCCCCACCGACGCCCACGGCCGACTGGATAGCGACGTTCTTCAAAACGGTGATTCGCAGCGGGCCTGTGAGGCCGAAATAAGGCTGCCACAGGGTCTTTCGCATAGGTACATTATCCGGCGGGTAGTCCTCCGGCCGCCAGCGTGCTCCCTGCTCGAGCACAGCGACGCGGTATCCCTTCTCGCTCAGGCGAAGAGCGGTAACCGAGCCGCCGAAGCCCGATCCGATCACGATCACGTCATAGTCGGGACTCATCGAAGTCCTCTCGCCGGCCGCCTCGGGCATCGATCTGCGGCGACCGAGTCCTTGCAGGTTGAAGGTGAGAATATGCCCGGCCGATCAGTTGATGGCTGGATTGAGCAAGTGCGCCACTACCGCGAAACGCCGACGGTCAAGGCGGCCACAGTCATCGCCCGCATCACCGCACGCGACCGCGCTGGCTCGCCGTCGGCAGGCGTCAAGCTGTGTGGCGTGGAGTTGAGCAGACCGAACACGGCGTGCGACATCAGCCGTGCGTCGGTTTCGGCGAGTCCTGGCTCGAGTTCGCGCAGCACGGCCACCCATACCTCCACGTATAGCCGTTGCGCCCGCCGTACCTGGCGTTCGGCGGCGGCGGGCAGGTAAGCGAGGTCGCGGTCCTGAATCCTGATGAGGTCCGGTTCCCCCAGCGCGAAGTCGAGGTGAAAGTCGATCAAACCGTCCAGCGCCGTGGCAGCATCGGTCTGGCGAGATCGCACCTCTCGCGCACCGGCGAGCAAGCGGGTGCTGCTGCCCACCAGCAACTCGACCAGCAGCGACTCCTTGTTGGGGAAGTGCCGGTAGATCGCCGGGCCGCTGACTCCCGCTGCGGCGCCGATGTCTTCGAGCCGCACAGCCAGAAATCCGCGCTCGGCAAACAGCCGCTCCGCGGCGGCCAGCAGTTGCAAGCGTCTGTCCGATTTGCGTCGACTGCGTCGGTTCGGCGCCTGGATGTGGTCACTGTGGTCGGCCGGAGCGGACACTGCCATGCGGCCTCCCTGGACACTTCGGTTAATCCCCACTAACATAACACGAGTTAGTGACTATTAACCGAAATTAGCGTGCAATTGATGACCTCTCCGGCGGAAAACCGCGACGCGCACACCGCGCTCGTCGAGCAACTGCGCGACAAGCTGGCCGCGGCCGCCCTGGGTGGCTCGGAACGCGCCCGAAGTCGCCATGTCGACCGTGGCAAACTGTTGCCCCGCGACCGCGTCGACGGTCTGCTTGATCCGGGCAGTCCGTTGCTTGAAATCGCCCCGCTCGCCGCCGACGGGATGTACGACGACGAATGCCCCGGCGCCGGCATCATCACCGGGATCGGCAGGGTTTCGGGCCGCGAATGCATGATCGTGGCCAACGACGCGACCGTCAAAGGCGGCACCTACTATCCGATTACGGTCAAAAAGCATCTGCGTGCTCAGGAGATAGCGGGACAGAATCGGCTGCCCTGCATCTATCTGGTCGACTCCGGCGGCGCATTCCTGCCGAAGCAGGACGAGATCTTTCCGGACCGTTACCATTTCGGCCGGATCTTCTACAACCAGGCCAAGCTCAGCTCCGACGGCATTCCGCAGATTGCTGCCGTGCTGGGATCATGCACCGCAGGCGGCGCCTACGTTCCGGCGATGAGTGACGAGGCGGTGATCGTTCGCAACCAGGGCACTATCTTTCTCGGCGGTCCGCCGCTGGTGAAGGCGGCAACTGGGGAAGTCGTATCGGCCGAGGATCTCGGCGGCGGAGATCTGCATTCCAAGATCTCCGGTGTCACCGATCATCTCGCCCACGACGACCGCGACGCGTTGCGCATCATCCGGCGCATCGTGTCGACGCTGGGGCCGCGCGAACCGCGCATCTGGGATGTGTTGCCGACGGTGGAGCCGATTGCTGATCAGGCCGAGCTCTACGACGTGGTTCCCGTTGACTCTCGGATTCCCTATGACGTGCACGATGTCATCATCCGTCTGGTCGACGGCGGCGAGTTCGACGAGTTCAAGGCGGAATACGGCAGCACGCTGGTCACCGGATTCGCCCGTATTCACGGCCACCCGGTGGGCATCCTCGCCAACAACGGTGTCTTGTTCGGCGAATCAGCGCTGAAGGGAGCGCATTTCATCGAACTATGCGACAAGCGGATGGTGCCGCTGCTATTCCTGCAGAACATCACCGGCTTCATGGTGGGCCGCGATTACGAGGCCTCCGGGATCACCAAACACGGCGCGAAGATGGTCACCGCGGTGGCCTGTGCCCGCGTGCCGAAGCTGACCGTAATTATCGGTGGGTCAAATGGCGCGGGAAACTATGCCATGTCCGGTCGCGCTTATTCGCCGCGCTTCCTGTGGATGTGGCCCAACGCCCGGATTTCGGTGATGGGCGGCGAGCAGGCCGCGTCGGTGCTGGCGACGGTGCGCGGGGAGATGACCGCCGAGGAGGAAGAAGCGTTCAAGGCCCCGATCCTCGATCAATACGAACACCAGGGCAATCCGTACTACTCGACAGCCCGGCTCTGGGATGACGGCGTGATCGATCCTGCCGACACCAGAACTGTTGTGGGTCTGGCACTTTCGGTAGTGGCCCATGCGCCCGTCGATCCGGTCTCCTACGGCGTCTTCCGGATGTGAATGTGATGACCTTCAACACGATTTTAGTTGCCAACCGGGGTGAGATCGCCGTTCGGGTGATCCGGACGCTGAGGGCGATGGGTATCCGGTCGGTGGCCGTCTACAGCAACGCGGACGCCACCGCGCGCCACGTAGCCGAGGCGGACCTCGCAGTCGCGATCGGCCCGGCCCCCGCGCGAGACAGCTACCTCAACGTCTCCACCGTCGTCGACGCGGCCGTGCGGACCGGAGCTCAGGCCGTGCACCCCGGCTACGGATTCCTATCGGAGAACGCCGATTTCGCAGCAGCGTTGGCATCGGCGGGAGTGACGTTCATCGGGCCGCCGGTGGGTGCCATCCAGACCATGGGCGACAAGATCGCCGCAAAGGGCACCGTGTCGGCGTTCGGTGTGCCCGTGGTTCCCGGCATCGCGCGGCCCGGCCTCACCGACGACGAACTGATCGCAGCCGCAGACGAGATCGGCTACCCGGTTCTGGTCAAACCGTCCGCCGGTGGCGGCGGCAAGGGCATGCGTATGGTCGAGCGGCCCACCGAGCTGCAGGCCGCGCTGATCAGTGCCCGTCGGGAGTCCGCCGCCGCGTTTGGTGATGACACGCTTTTCCTCGAACGATTCGTGTTGCGCCCCAGACATATCGAGGTTCAGGTGCTGGCAGACACCTATGGCAACGTGGTGCACTTCGGCGAGCGGGAGTGCAGTCTGCAACGCCGACACCAGAAGGTCATCGAGGAGGCGCCATCACCGCTGCTGGACCCCGAGACGCGCGCCCGGATCGGTGCCGCCGCGTGCGATACCGCCCGCAGCGTGGATTACACCGGCGCCGGCACGGTCGAGTTCATCGTCTCAGCCGATCGCCCCGAGGAGTTCTTCTTCATGGAGATGAACACCCGGCTACAAGTCGAACACCCGGTCACCGAGCTGGTGACGGGATGGGATCTGGTCGAATGGCAAGTCCGGATCGCGGCGGGCGAGAAGCTGACCATCGGCCAAGCTGATATTGCGTTGCGAGGACACGCGATTGAAGCGCGGGTCTATGCCGAGGATCCGGCGCACGGGTTTCTGCCGACCGGTGGCGATGTGCTGGCTGTGGTCGAGCCCAATGGGCCGGGTGTGCGAGTGGACTCGGGCCTGTCGGCGGGGATGGTCGTCGGCAGCGCCTACGACCCCATGCTGGCGAAGGTCATCGCGCATGGCGCGGATCGGGCGGGCGCGCTGCGAGCCCTTGATCGGGCCCTGGCCGAAACCGCGGTGCTCGGGGTGGTCACCAACATCGAGTTCGTCCGCTTCCTGTTGGCTGATCCCGATGTGATCGCCGGTCGGCTCGACACTGGCCTATTGGACCGCCGGGCCGGCGATTTCGTCGCGGCGGCGCCCTCCGACGAACAGTTCGTCGCTGCCGCGGCCTTCCGGTGGTTGCGACGTTTCCCTGCGGCGGCCGCCGACCTGTGGGAGGTGCCGTCCGGGTGGCGATTCGGCCGCCGGGCGCCGGTGAGCATCCGGTTGCGGTCCGGCGAACGCACCGAGCACGTCCACATCTCCGGCATCCCGCACGATGCTGAAGTGCGCATCGAGGATGGTGAACCCCGGTTATTGCAAGCCGATTTCGCGAGCGACCGGCTGGCCGTCACCCTCGACGGGCTGCGTGTCGAGTACACAGTCGCCGCTGCGGACAGCACGATATGGCTAGCCGGCGACGGGGTCTTCGTGGCGCTTGAGGAGGTGCGCGAAGCATCGGTTCGCGCCGACGAGGAACACAGTGGAGACGCCGAATTGACCAGTCCCATGCCCGGGGCGGTCGTCGCGGTGAGCGTCGACGACGGCACTGAGATCGAGGCCGGGACGGTGGTCGTCACGGTCGAGGCGATGAAGATGGAACACGCGCTGACGGCACCCGTCGACGGCGTCGTCGAACTCCTCGTCACGGTCGGCGACCAGGTCAAGGTGGGCCAGCCGCTGGCCCGGATCACCACGAAAACCAACGCAACACCAGCAGCAGAGGATCACGTGTCATGAGCGATTTCTTATCTACGGGAACACTTCCGGACGAGTACGAGCAGCTGGCCAAGACCGTCCGCGACTTCGCCCAGACGGTCGTCGCGCCTGTCGCCGCGCGCCACGACGCCGAGCATTCCTTCCCCTACGAGGTAGTCGCCGGCATGGCCGACATGGGCCTGTTCGGTCTGCCGTTCCCAGAAGAGTGGGGCGGAATGGGCGGCGACTACTTTGCGCTGTGCCTGGCTTTGGAGGAGCTGGGCAAGGTCGACCAGAGCGTGGCGATCACGCTGGAGGCCGGCGTCTCACTGGGCGCGATGCCCGTCTTCCGGTTCGGCACTGACGAGCAGAAACGAGAATGGTTGCCGCAGTTGGCCAGTGGCCGTGCCCTGGGAGCGTTCGGGCTGACCGAGCCGGGCGGCGGCACCGATGCAGGCGCGACGAAGACCACCGCGGCTCTCGACGATGGCCACTGGGTGATCAACGGTTCCAAGCAGTTCATCACCAACTCCGGCACCGACATCACCAAGCTGGTTACCGTCACGGCGGTGACCGGTCAACACGACGGCAAAAAAGAGATCTCATCGATCCTGGTTCCGGTGCCCACGAAGGGATTCACGGTCGAGCCCGCGTACGACAAGGTCGGCTGGAACGCCTCGGACACCCATCCGCTGAGCTTCGACGACGTGCGGGTGCCCGAGGAGAATCTGCTCGGCGAACGCGGCCGCGGATACGCCAACTTCCTGCGCATCCTCGACGAAGGCCGAATCGCGATCGCCGCGTTGTCCACCGGCGCTGCGCAGGGTTGTGTCGACGAGAGCGTCAAGTACGCGCGGGAGCGCGAAGCGTTCGGGCAACCGATCGGCCGCTACCAATCCATCGCATTCACCATCGCGCGGATGGAGGCTCGCGCTCACACCGCGCGTACCGCCTATTACGACGCCGCGGCGCTGATGTTGGCCGGTAAGCCGTTCAAGAAAGAGGCGGCGATCGCCAAGCTGGTGGCCAGCGAGGCGGCGATGGACAACGCCCGAGACGGCACTCAAATCCACGGTGGCTACGGGTTCATGAATGAATTCACGGTGGCGCGGCATTACCGGGACAGCAAGATTCTCGAGATCGGCGAGGGGACCAGCGAAGTGCAGCTGATGTTGATCGCGCGAGAGGTAGGGCTGTGACGTCAGAGAACGGCGAGCAGCCCGTCAAAACCGTCATCCAGCGCGGCTTGTGGTTCGAGGAATTCGAAACCGGCGTTCGGTATCTGCATCGCCCGGGACGAACCATCACCGAGGCCGACAATGTGTTGTTCACGACACTGACGATGAATACCCAAGCGCTGCATTTGGATGCCGCGTTCTCCGATGCGCTGCCGCCCTTCAATCAGCGCCTAGTGAACTCGATGTTCACCCTGTCGACTCTGGTCGGCTTGTCGGTCGCACAGCTGACCCAGGGCACCATCGTCGGCAACCTCGGCTTCTCTGAGATCGCCTTCCCTAAACCCGTTTTTCACGGCGACACGCTGTACGCCGAGACCGTCATCACCGAGAAGCGAACCTCGAAAAGTCGCCCCGGAGAGGGCATCGTGACGTTCGCCCATACCGGTCGAAACCAGCACGGCGACGTGGTCGCCACGGCGAACCGCAAGACGTTGGTACGGATGCAGCCACCCGAGGCCGCTGGCGGGGGGGCCTGATGGGTCTGCACAACCCCGGACCGGCATGGCTGTTCTGCCCGGCTGACCGCCCTGAGCGCTACCAAAAGGCTGCGGCTGCAGCCGATATCGTGATCCTCGACCTCGAGGACGGGTGTGCTGCTGCCGATCGGCCCGCCGCGCGTGACGCCCTAGTCGATGTGCAGCTTGACCCGGCCCGCACCGTGGTGCGCGTCAACCAGTTCGGCACCGCCGATCAGGAACTCGACCTCGAGGCTCTGAAAGGCACGTCCTATGACACTGTGATGCTGCCGAAATGTGAAGCGGTCGGGCATGTCAGCGCGCTTGCGCCGCTGGACGTGATAGTGCTCGTGGAATCCCCGATGGGCGCGCTGGTCGTGACTGAGACCGTCCAGGTGGAAAACGCCATCGCCGTGATGTGGGGTGCCGAGGATTTGTTCGCGGTGCTCGGGGGGACTGCCAACCGCTACCCGGACGGGACATACCGCGAGGTGGCCCGCCATGTCCGTTCGCAGTCTTTACTGGCGGCCAAGGCACATGGTCGACTCGCTCTGGATTCGGTCTACCTCGACATCAAAGATCTCGACGGTCTGCGCGACGAGGTCGACGACGCCGTGGCAGTCGGCTTCGATGCCAAGGTTGCTATCCACCCCAGCCAGCTGGCCGTGATCCGGGCCGGTTATGCGCCATCACCCGACCAGGTGCAGTGGGCGCGACACGTTCTTGCCGCGGCCGCCGATGAACGCGGTGTCTTCGCATTTGAGGGCATAATGGTAGACGCGCCCGTGTTGCGGCGAGCCGAGCGAATCGTGCACTTGGCGGGTGACGCCGGCTCGTAGCAGCCTCGGTGTTGGAGTTTGCTCCGACCCGCCGCACACCCGCGCCGGTATTGTTTGGTGATGGCTACCAGGAAGGACGACATCCCCTGACGTTGTGACCGCTCACTCAAAGGAGGCGGTATGGCTGGAGTCTCTCACCTGCCGATGACTGTCGACCTTGAGCCGGTTCAACTCGTCAGCGCGGATGGCACGCCAACGGCAGAATCTCGATACACTCATGAGCTTCCCGCGGAGACGCTGTGCTGGCTCTACGAGATGATGGTTGTCACCCGCGATGTCGACGCAGAATTCGTCAACCTTCAGCGACAAGGTGAGTTGGCGCTGTTCGCATCGTGCCGCGGCCAAGAGGCGGCACAGGTCGGCGCAGCGACCTGCCTGCGCAAGACGGACTGGCTATTTCCCCAATACCGGGAATTGGGCGTCTGTCTCGTGCGTGGCATCGCGCCCGGCCACGTCGGTGCCGCCTGGCGCGGAACATGGCATGGGGGAATCGATTTCACCAAGAAGTGTTGTGCTCCGATATCGGTTCCGATCGGCACTCAGACACTGCATGCTGTCGGAGCAGCCATGGCCGCCCAGCGGCTCGGCGAGGACTCGATCACGGTGGCCTTTCTCGGTGACGGCGCCACTAGCGAGGGCGATGTGCATGAGGCGCTGAACTTCGCAGCGGTGTTCAAGACGCCGTGCGTGTTTTACGTACAGAACAATCAGTGGGCGATATCGGTTCCGCTGCGGAACCAGACCGCTGCACCGTCCATCGCGCACAAGGCGATCGGGTATGGCATGCCCGGTGTCCGGGTGGATGGCAACGATGTGCTGGCGTGCTATGCAGTGATGGCCGAAGCTGCCGCCCGCGCCCGAACCGGCCACGGGCCGACGCTGATTGAGGCGGTCACGTATCGGCTCGGCCCGCACACGACTTCCGACGATCCAACTCGATACCGCAGCCAGGAAGAACTGGACCGGTGGCAGACGTTGGACCCGATTCCGCGCTACCGGAACTATTTACAAAACCGGGGACTGTGGTCGCAGCGCCTGGAAGATCGGGTCGCCGCGCGGTGCAAGCGGCTACGCGCCGATCTGCGCGACGCGGTGTTCGCGGCGCCCGATATCGACATCGACGAAGTGTTCACCACGGTGTTCGCAGAGATGACACCCGGACTCGAGGCGCAACGACAACAGTTGCGCGCTGAAATCTCCCGGGAGGCATGATGACCCAGATCGCCGAACCGCCGACGTTTCGGACGGCAGAGGTGGCGGAAGCGCCGCCGGCTGATGGGCTTACCGCTTCGCCGCTGACCATGGTCCAGGCGCTCAACCAGGCGCTGCACGACGCGATGGCCGCCGACGACCGGGTGCTGGTCTTCGGCGAAGACGTCGCGACGCTGGGCGGAGTTTTCCGGGTCACCGAGGGTCTCACCGCGACGTTCGGCCAGCAGCGTTGCTTTGACACCCCGCTGGCGGAGTCCGCGGTGATCGGCATTGCGGTGGGCTTGGCGCTACGGGGATTCGTGCCGGTGCCGGAGATCCAGTTCGACGGGTTCTCCTATCCCGCTTTCGATCAGGTGGTCAGCCATCTGGCGAAGTACCGAACCCGCACACGCGGGCAGATCAATATGTCGGTCACGGTGCGAATCCCGTCGTTCGGCGGCATCGGCGCGGTCGAGCACCACTCGGAGTCCACCGAGTCGTACTGGGCGCACACCGCGGGGCTGAAAGTGGTTGTCCCGTCGACGCCCTCGGATGCCTATTGGCTGCTGCGTCACGCGATCGCGTGTCCGGACCCGGTGATGTTCCTGGAACCCAAGCGACGCTACTGGGGTCGCGAAGTCGTCGACACGACCCGGCCAGGCCCTCCGATCGGGCAGGCGGTGGTGCGCCGCGCCGGCACCGATGTCACCGTGCTGACCTACGGCGGGCTGGTGGGCACCGCGCTGTCGGCTGCGAATATGGCTGCACAGCAAAGTGGTTGGAGCCTTGAGGTCGTCGACTTGCGGTCACTGGTCCCACTGGATTTCGACACGGTGGCCGCGTCGATCCGCCGTACCGGGCGGTGTGTGGTGCTGCATGAGGGACCGCGAAGCCTGGGCTACGGGGCAGGTCTGGCTGCCCGCATCCAAGAGGAGCTGTTCTACGAACTCGAAGCACCGGTGTTACGCGCCTGCGGGTTCGACACCCCGTACCCGCCGGCACGGCTGGAGAAGTTGTGGTTGCCCGGTCCCGATCGGCTGCTCGACTGCGTTGAACGCTCGCTGGAGCAACCATGAACCCGCGCGCCGACGACGATCGCGTCAAAGTCTTCGTCGTCCCCGATCTCGGCGAGGGTCTGCAAGAGGTGACGATGTCGTACTGGCACGCTGCCGTCGGCGACGACATCGAACTCAACCAACCGTTGTGCTCGGTGGAGACGGCCAAGGCGCAAGTCGAGATCCCCAGCCCGTATACGGGTCGGATCGTCGAAATACGCGGGGCCGAAGGTGATGTGCTGGCGGTCGGCTCGCTGCTGGCACGCATCGACATCGCGCCCGGGGCACCGCAGCAGGCGCCGACGACCAACGGCGAATTGTCCACTCGCAGGCCGGTACTCGTCGGATATGGTGCCGATGATGCGCTGGACACCAGCCGGAGGCGTCCCAAAGCCAAACCGAGCGTCCGGAAATTGGCTGCCGACCTGCTGGTGGACCTCCGCGATGTACCCGCGGGCGCGGATGGCCTGATCAGTCGGGACGCGGTGCTGGCGGCCGCAGGAGTCGGCACCGAACGGCCCGGCGTCTCATCCGACGTGCTGCCGGTTCGCGGGGTTCACTCTCACATGGCAGAACGGATGACACTGTCGCGCAGCATCATTCCTGACGCACACGCCAGCGTGCACGTCGACTGCACAGCTCTGATGCGTCTTCGTGATCGACTGCGTGCGCTAGTCGGTGACGACGACGAGGCCATCTCCCCGTTCCTGCTCACTCTGCGGTTACTCGTCATCGCGCTGACGCACAACAAGATTCTGAACTCCACGTGGGTGGACGGACCGGATGGCCCGCAGGTGCATTCTCACCACGCGGTCCATCTGGGCTTCGCGGTCGCCACTCCTCGCGGCCTGCTTGTCCCGGTGATCACCAATGCGCAAGACAAGACCACACGTGAGCTCGCCGAATGCGTGGCGCGGCTGATTGGCCAAGCCCGGTCCGGCGCACTGAAACCGGCTGAACTCGCCGGCTCGACGTTCACCGTGTCGAACTTCGGGGCCCTTGGTCTCGACGACGGTGTGCCGGTAATCAACTATCCCGAGGCTGCGATTCTGGGCATGGGGTCTTTGAAACCGCGGCCCATGGTGATGGACGACACCGTCGTCATCCGCCCGCAGATGACCCTGACTTGCGCATTCGATCATCGAATCGCGGACGGTGCCAACGTGGCCCGGTTTTTGGGTGAGTTGCGCACGCTGATCGAATCGCCGGAAACTGCGCTGCTCGATCTGTAGGGGTTGCGACTACTTGCGTTGGGCCGCGGCCAGCCGAGCGGCGAACTCCGGTGACTGAATCGAGACGGCTTGCGGCCCGAGCTCAGTGTTCTTGGCAAGCTCGTGCTGTTCGCTGTCGAGCGATCCCGGGCTGGCCGTTGCGCGCATGGTGGCTTTGGTGGCCAGCACAACCTCGCGCGGCGCGGCCGCAGGCCCGGCCGCCAGTTGCAACGCGGCGGCAACGGGGTCGTCGGCGACGCTGAGCGCCAGCCCACGGCGCACAGCGGATTCGGCGTCGAAGCGCATGCCGAACAGCAAGGCGGCGCGGGCCACCTGCGGTCCCACTGCCCGCTGCAGCATCCACGTCGCCCCACCGCCCGGGTGGATTCCCAACTTCTGGAAACGGGCATCGAACACAGCATTCGGCCCGGCGATGCGCACGTCAGCCGCCAGCGCAAGGTTCAGGCCGGCGCCGACAGCCGGGCCGTTGACGGCAGCGATGGTGGGCAGCGCGCATTTTCCGACGGCCATGAACCCGTCGTAGAGCCGCAGCAATCCCTGTTCGGCCGCACCGCCCAACGCAGACAGGTCGGCACCGGCGCAGAACGCTTTACCGGCACCGGTGACGACGACGGCGTGCACATCGGGGTCGGTCTCGGCCCGTTCCACGGCGGCGCGCAGCTGCGTCGACATCTCGCCGGTGACGGCGTTGCGTCGGTCGGGGTCGTTGACGGTGATCAGTGCGACGCGATCGTGGACGCTGAACAGGACCAGGTCGGATTGGGGCATCAGGTACCTCCGCAGATTCCTCGGCGACGGCACCCAGCGCACCATCCGCTTGTGTCACATGCAACCCACCGGCCACAGTGGCACCTGGCAATGGGTACCCCCGGCAGGATTCGAACCTGCGACCACAAGATTAGAAGTCATGTGCTCTATCCAGCTGAGCTACGGGGGCCGAGGGCCATTAAGCCGAGGTCAGTCTAGCCAACCGTGCCCGCGCCGTTCGCCGGTAGGCAACGCCGACAGAAATGTCGTTGCCGGGAAATGTGATTCGCTAGTGTGAGGCCCGCCACACACGTACGCTACCGACGGCCAAGCCGCGTGCAGCCGGGCGGCGTGTGCTCAACGACGAGGAGTGGCAGGGCATGACCGTAGCCATAGATGTCAGAGCGCGATACTCGCAGGCCCGCGCCGAAGTGCTGCGCCAAGGTTTGCACCTCGCTGCGATGCCAATCGGTGCCTATCGCACCGGCTCTCTGTTGCTTCGCGGCTCGCCATGGGTAGCGCGCTTTCTGGCGGAGTGGCTGTCGGCGGAGTTTCCGCCGCACGTGGTCACCGGCCACGCCCTGTCGGGCGTGACGCCGCTCTCGGTGGGCCGCGTTGCGACGAACTGGGCGGCGCAGCGGGCAGACCGGATCCTGACCGCCGCGCTGATGGACGCGTTCGGCCCGGATTATCGCGAGCAAGCGTGTCATCCGATCAGTGATCGGCCCGTGTGCTCGCGTCACGGAGGCCTGCTGCAGGCGGCCGGCCACCGCCGCCGTTATGCCGCGCAGACGTCGGATATCGCTTACGGTCCGGATCTCCGCGACAACCTCTTGGACATATGGCGCCCTCCCGCCGTCAAAGCGGGGGATCGCGCGCCGGTGGTGGTGCAGATCCCGGGCGGCGCGTGGGCGCTCAACGGTAGGCGGCCTCAGGCCTACCCGCTGATGAGCCGGCTCGTCGAACAGGGCTGGATCTGCGTGTCCATCGACTACAGCAAAAGCCCTCGCAAGGCGTGGCCGACACACATCATCGACGTCAAGCGCGCGCTGGCCTGGGTTCGCGACAACATCGCCGACTACGGCGGAGATCCCGACTTCATCGCGGTCACCGGTGGCTCGGCGGGCGGGCATTTGGCCTCGCTGGTCGCGCTCACCGCTAACGACCAGCGACTGCAGCCCGGCTTTGAAGAGGCCGACACAACCGTTCAAGCCGCGGCGCCCTATTACGGTGTCTACGACCTGACCGATGTCGAAAAAATGCATGAAATGATGCTGCCGTTCCTGGAGCATTTCGTTATGCAAGCGCGCTATTCCGACCAGCCTCAGCTGTTCGAATCGGCATCGCCTATTTCGCATGTGCACCGCGAGGCGCCGCCGTTCTTTGTGCTGCATGGTGAGAACGATTCAGTGATCCCGAGCGTGCAGGCGCAGGCTTTTTGCACCGCGCTGCGCGAAGCGGGAGCCCCGACCGTGTGCTACGCCGAACTTCCCAACGCGCACCACGCTTTTGACTTGTTCTCCACAGTGCGATCCAGATTTGCTGCTGATGCCGTTGCCGATTTCCTCGGGGTCGTCTACGGACGTTATGCGCACTCGCGATCGGCGCTTTTCCACAAGCAAGCCACACCGGCCAGTTGAGTGCAAAGATGCGTAACCCGCGCATCTTTCCAATCCGGAAGCCCGCCACGGTATTTCGCCGGCGATCGCAATAGCATTCGATCCCGCGTTTTGATCCGCACAATCGGCTACCGCCACCGCGCCAACCGGGCTACGTTGGAGTTGCCCGCGGTTGAGCGCAGCGCCCTGGCAAAGTGTTATGCGACGTCGCAGGCGTGACGGTTGGACGCGTTCGAAACGGGAGGCTTGAATGGCGACAGCGGCGTTGGCCGGACGAGGGAGCGGCGGTGGCTGAGCAGGTCGACGCGGCGGGATTGCCCACGGCGCTGGGGCCGCTGGACTATCTTCTGCACCGCGGGGAGGCCAACCCGCGTACCCGCTCGGGGATCATGGCCGTCGAAATCCTCGACAGCACGCCGGATTGGGCCCGTTTCCGGACCCGGTTCGAGAATGCGTCCCGACGGGCGTTGCGGCTGCGCCAGAAAGTGGTCGTGCCGACGTTGCCGACGGCCTCGCCACGCTGGGTGGTCGATCCCGACTTCAATCTGGACTACCACGTGCGCAGACTGCACGTCGCGGAACCAGGTTCGCTGCGACAGGTATTCGATCTGGCGGAGGTGATGCTCCAGTCGCCGCTGGACATCGCCCGACCGTTGTGGACGGCGACCCTGATCGAGGGTCTGCCCGACGGGAAGGCTGCGATGCTGCTGCACATGTCTCACGCCGTCACCGACGGTGTCGGCAGCGTGGAGATGTTCGCCCATATCTACGACCTGGAGCGCGATCCACCGGCTCAGCCTGCCTCAGCCCAACCCATCCCGCAGGATCTGTCGGCCAACGACCTGATGCGCGAAGGGCTCAACCAGTTGCCTCTCAACGTGGTCAACGGGGCGCTGAGCGCCCTATCGGGAGCGGCGTCGATGGTCGGGCGCGTGGTGCTCAACCCGGGCTCGGCGGTGGCGGGTGCGCTCGGCTACGCCCGATCTGGGGTGCGGGTGATGAGCCAGGCCGCCGAACCCTCCCCGCTGCTCCGTCGCCGCAGTTTGGCCACCCGCAGCGAAGCCATCGACATCCCGCTGTCCGATCTGCATCGGGCGGCAAAAGCCGGCGGTGGCTCGATCAACGACGCCTACCTGGCCGGTTTATGCGGTGCGCTGGGCCGTTACCACCAGGCACTCGGGGTGCCGATAGCGACGCTGCCGATGGCGGTCCCGGTCAGCCTGCGCGGCGACTCGGACGCGGCCGGCGGCAACCGGTTCACCGGCGTCAACCTGGCGGCTCCGATCGGTGTCGCTGATCCGATCTCTCGGATGAAGAGGATCCGCGCGCAGATGACCCAGCGCCGCGACGAGCCCGCCATGGACATCATCGGTTCGATCGCACCGGTGTTGAGTGTCTTGCCGCAGCCGCTGTTAGAGTCGCTGACCGGTTCGGTCGTCGGCTCCGACGTCCAGGCCAGCAACGTTCCGGTCTATCCCGGTGATACCTTTCTCGTCGGCTCAAAGATTCTGCGGCAGTACGGTATTGGCCCGTTGCCCGGTGTGGCGATGATGGTTGTGCTGATCTCCAGAGGCGGCTACTGCACCATCACCACGCGCTACGACCGGGCAGCTATCAGCGATGAGGCGCTGTTCGCCCGGTGTCTGCTGGAGGGTTTCGACGAAATCTTGGCGCTGGCCGGTGATCCCGCTCCCCGTGCGGTGCCCGCGTCGTTCGACGCCGAGGCGTCCGGCGCGTCGACGCGATCGGCGGCGGGTTCGTGACCCCTTCCGAAGGCGACGATGGGCAGTCGCAGAAACCGGCGCGCGATCTTCGGTTGCCGGGGTCGGTCGCCGAAATCATGGCCAGCGCGCCCGGACCCCAGATCGGCGCATTCTTCGATTTGGACGGGACCCTGGTGGCCGGCTTCACCGCCGTCATCCTCACCCAGGAGCGCATCCGGCGTCGCGACATGGGCGTCGGCGAACTGATCAGCATGGTCACCGCCGGCCTGAATCACCAACTCGGGCGTATCGAATTCGAAGAGCTCATCGGCAAGGCCTCCTCGGCCCTGGGCGGACGCATGTTGAGTGATCTGGAGGAGATCGGCGAGCGGCTGTTCGCCCAGCGAATCGAGTCCCGGATCTACCCCGAGATGCGCGAGCTGGTACGCGCCCACCTGGCGCGGGGGCACACCGTGGTGCTCAGCTCCTCGGCGCTGACCATTCAGGTCGACCCGGTCGCTCGTTTCCTCGGCATCCTCAACACGCTCACCAACAAGTTCGAGACCGACGACGACGGGGTCCTCACTGGAGGAATCATCAAGCCGATTCTGTGGGGACCGGGCAAGGCCGCTGCGGTGCAGAAATTCGCCGCCGCGAATGACATTGACCTCAAGGACAGCTATTTCTACGCCGACGGTGACGAAGACGTCGCGCTGATGTATCTGGTCGGCAACCCGCGTCCGACCAATCCGGAAGGCAAGATGGCCGCCGTCGCCCGCCGCCGCGGCTGGCCGATTTTGCGATTCACCAGCCGCAGCGGCGGCGGTATCGGGGCGCAGCTGCGCACGCTGGCCGGGGTCGGTTCGCTGGTCCCCGTCGCGGCCGGAGCCGTCGGGATCGGACTGTTGACCCGCAGCCGCCGTCGTGGTGTCAACTTTTTCACGGCGACCTGGTCGCAGCTGCTGTTGACCGCCAGCGGTGTGCAACTCAACGTCCTGGGCGCGGAGAACCTGACCGTGCAGCGGCCCGCGGTGTTCATCTTCAACCACCGCAACCAGGCGGACCCGGTCATCGCCGGCGCGCTGATCCGCGACAACTGGGTTGCCGTGGGCAAAAAGGAGCTCGCCGCCGATCCGATCATGGGCACGCTCGGCAGGGCTCTCGACTCCGTCTTCATCGACCGTGACGACCCGGCCGCGGCGGTGGAGTCATTGCACCAAGTCGAGGATCGTGCCAGAAAAGGCC
Organism: uncultured Actinomycetota bacterium; assembly: GCA_963760095.1. Classification (GTDB taxonomy): domain Bacteria; phylum Actinomycetota; class Actinomycetes; order Mycobacteriales; family Mycobacteriaceae; genus Mycobacterium. The sequence goes on from CAVXBT010000006.1 coordinate 196,310, forward strand.
TGTCCATCATGATCGCGCCCGAGGGCACCCGGCTGGACACCACCAGCGTCGGGCCGTTCAAGAAGGGACCGTTCCGCATCGCGATGGCGGCGGGAATACCGATCGTCCCGATCGTGATCCGCAACGCCGAGATCATCGCCGCGCGCAACTCCACGACGATGAATCCGGGCACGGTGGATGTCGCGGTGTTTCCGCCGATCCCGGTCAGCGACTGGACCGTTGACACGCTGACGGACCGGATCGCCGAAGTGCGCCAGCTCTACGTGGACACCTTGGCCGACTGGCCGGCGGACGACCTGCCCGAAAACGGCTTGTATCAACGCGAAAAGAAGCCGGCGCCGCGAAAAGCGCCGCGCAAGGCAGCCAAGGCGGCACCGGCGAAAGCCGCTGCGAAGAAAACGGCTGAAGCGGCCCAACCCAAGACCCCGGCGAGCAAAGCCGCCAAGGCCCAAAAGAGCACGCCTCGGCCGAGGGGGCGATCGTGACCACTCAGTCTGCCGATACCGGTGTGTTCACCACGACCGACGACATATTGGTGTTGGCGTCGGCGTCGTCGCCGATGGAATCGGAGCTGCTTGCGGCGTGGCTGGACCAGCAACGTGCCCGGCACCCGGAAACCAAGCTCGAGGTGCTGCCGCTGCCGGCACATGACTCGCCGCCCGCGGCGCTGGCGCAGCTGGTCGAACAGCTCGAGTTGGACGAGGACCGCTCGATTGTGCCGTTGCGGGTGTTCTGGATGCCGCCCGCCGATGCGTCGGCGTTGAATCGGTTGGCCGCGTTGATTCCTGGGCGTAATCCCTACGAACCCAGCGAGCGTCAGCAGCGCCATATTCTGCGCTCCGACCGTGGACGCGCCCAAGTGGTGGCCGGCGAGTCGGCCAAGGTATCCGAACTTCGTCAGCAGTGGCGAGACATCACCGTCGGCGACAATCCGCGTGACTTCGCGCATTTCGTCACCCGCCGGGCGCTGCTGGCGCTGGAACGCGCTGAGTATCGCATCCTCGGCCCGCAGTACAAGTCTCCGCGGCTGGTGCGGCCGGAGATCTTGGCGTCCAGCCGATTCCGGGCCGGTCTGGAAAAGATCCCGGGCGCCACGCTGGAGGAAGCCGGGAAGATGCTCGACGAGCTCGCCACCGGATGGAGCCGAGTGTCGGTCGACCTCGTCTCCGTCCTGGGCAGGATGCTCAGTCGGGGATTCGACCGAGATGTCGACTACGACGAGTATCAGGTCGCGGCGATGCGCTCCGCGCTGGAAACTCATCCGGCGGTGCTGTTGTTCTCGCACCGGTCCTACATCGACGGCGCGGTGATGCCGGTGGCGATGCAGGAGAATCGACTTCCTCCAGTGCATGTGTTCGCCGGCATCAACCTGGCGTTCGGGGTGATGGGTCCGCTGATGCGCCGCTCCGGCGTCATCTTCATCCGGCGCAATATCGGCGACAACGCGCTGTACAAATACGTGCTGCGGGAGTACGTGGGCTACGTCGTGGAGAAGCGCTTCAACCTGAGCTGGTCCATCGAGGGCACTCGCTCGCGCACCGGGAAGATGCTGCCGCCAAAGCTTGGACTGATGAGCTACGTGGCCGACGCCTATCTGGACGGTCGCAGCGATGACATTCTGCTGCAAGGTGTTTCGATCAGCTTCGACCAGTTGCACGAAACCGCCGAGTACGCCGCGTATGCCCGCGGCGGGGAGAAGCGAGCGGAAGGATTCAGCTGGCTGTACAACTTCATCAAGGCGCAGGGCGAACGCAACTACGGCAAGATCTACGTACGCTTCCCCGAGGCGGTCTCGATGCGGGAGTACCTCGGCCCCTCGCACGGCCCCGCAGCTTCTGATGAAGCCGCTAAAAGACTTGCTCTGCAGAAGATGTCGTTCGAGGTTGCGTGGCGCATTCTGCAAGCGACGCCGGTGAATGCCACCGGTCTGGTGTCGGCGCTGCTGCTGACCACTCACGGGTTGGCGTTGACGCTCACCCAACTGCACCACACCCTGCAGGACTCGCTGGACTATCTCGAACGTAAACAAACTCCGATGTCCACCAGTGCACTGCGCCTGCGCACACCCGAGGGTGTTCGCGCCGCCGTGGACGCGCTGTCCAACGGTCATCCGGTGACCCGCGTCGACAGCGGCCGAGAACCCGTGTGGCGCATCGCCCCAGAGGACGAGCATGCCGCGGCGTTCTACCGCAACTCGGTGATACACGCCTTTTTGGAGACCGTCATCGTGGAGCTTGCGCTGGCGCACGCCGGCCGGGCGGACGGCGATCGGCTGGAGGCGTTCTGGAAGCAGGCCCTGCGGCTGCGGGATTTGCTGAAATTCGACTTCTACTTCGCCCATTCAGCCGCCTTCCGTCAGAACATCGCCGACGAGATGGCCTGGTACGAGGATTGGGAAGCCCACGTCGCCGGGGGCCCCGCCGAGATCGACGCGATGCTGTATGCGAAGCGACCGCTGATGTCGGACGCGATGCTGCGGGTGTTCTTCGAGGCCTACGAGATCGTGGCCGACGTGTTACGCGACGCGCCCGCGGAGATCGGCGAGAAGGAGCTCATCCAACTGGCGCTCGGTGTCGGGCGCCAGTACGTCGCGCAAGGTCGGGTGCGCAGCAGCGAGCCGGTGTCGACGTTGTTGTTCGCGACCGCGCGCCAAGTCGTCGCCGACCAGGATCTGCTCAAGCCCGCCCCGGATCTGGCCGACCGCCGAGTCGCCTTCCGCCGCGAATTACGATCCATCCTGCAGGATTTCGACCACGTCGCGCAGATCGCGCGCAACCAGTTCGTGGCCCGCGAGATCGAGGCGCGCGGGCACAGTCAATAACGCGCCCTACTCTTTGGGTATGACGGGTGCTCCGGCCGCAACGCGCCGCGCGGTGGTGTGGCCGCTGCTTGTCGGGGTGGCGACGCTGGCCGGTTGCACGGCGGCGGGGATCGGGGCGTTGTCGCTGGCGGCCGCGCTGACCGCCACCGGGTTACCCGATCCCGGTCCGGTGACCACGGTCGGCCTGCCCTTCGTCCGCGCCGCCGGTGAGGTGGCCGCCGTGGTGGCCGTCGGGGCGTTTCTGCTGGCGGCATTTCTGGTTCCGCCGCAGGACAACGGGGTCCTCGACGTCGACGGCTATCGCGCGGTGCGGATCGGGACAGTGGCGGCCGGGGCATGGGCGGTGTGCGCCGCGCTGCTGGTGCCGCTGACCATTTCCGACGTCTCCGGTCAGCCGGTCACCGCCCACCTGAACCCGGCGAGTCTCTGGTCGCTGGCCAGCCTGATCAACATCTCGACGGCCTGGCGGTGGACCGCGCTGCTGGCCGCGGCGGTGATGTTCGCCAGCCTGCCGGTGTTGCGCTGGTCGTGGACGCCGGTGCTCCTGGTCGGGTCGTTGGCCACCCTGATCCCGCTCGGGCTGACCGGTCACTCGTCGGCCGGCGGTTCCCATGACCTGGCCACAAACAGCCTGCTGATCCATCTGGTCGCGGCGAGTCTGTGGGCCGGCGGACTGCTGGCGTTGCTGACGCATGTGGTTCGCGGCGGGGCCCACGCCGACCTGGCCGCCCGGCGATTCTCGGTGATCGCCCTATGGTGCTTTGGCGCGATGGCACTCAGCGGCGTCGTCAATGCCTTGGTGCGAATCCTGCCGTCGGATCTGCTCACCACCGACTACGGACGGCTGGTGGTGGCCAAGTTCGTCGCGCTGTGCCTGCTGGGCGTCGCCGGCTGGCGGCAGCGACGCACGGGAGTCGTTGCGCTGCAAGACGATCCGGAGTCGCGAGCTAGCTTGATCCGGCTTGCGCTGATCGAGGCGCTGGTGTTCGGCCTCACGTTCGGCATCGCCGTCGGCCTTGGGCGCACACCTCCGCCGCCATTGCCGATCGGCGTCCCCTCGATTCCCGACGTGAAAATCGGCTACGACTTCGCCGGACCGCCCACCCCGGCCCGGGTGCTCTTCGATTGGCGTTTCGACCTGATCTTCGGGACGGCGGCCCTCCTCTTGGCCGCGTTGTATCTGGCCGGGGTGCGTCGACTGCGGCGGCGCGGCGATCAGTGGCCGCCGGGCCGGACGCTGTCCTGGCTGCTCGGCTGCCTGGTGCTGCTGTTCGTCAGCTCGTCGGGTTTGGGCCGTTACATGCCGGCGATGTTCAGCATGCACATGGCCGCTCACATGTTGCTGTCGATGCTGGTGCCCATTCTGCTGGTGTTGGGGGGCCCCGTCGGTTTGGCGCTGCGGGCACTGCCGGCGGCCGGCCGCGGCGACCCGCCGGGTATGCGGGAATGGCTGCTGGCCGCCCTGCACAGCAGGCTGTCGAAATTCCTGACCAATCCGGTGGTCGCCACGGCGTTGTTCGTCGCCGGCTTCTACGGGCTGTATCTGGGCGGCCTCTTCGACGCCGCGGTGGGTAGCCACATCGGGCATGTCTTGATGAACGTGCACTTTCTGCTGAGCGGCTACCTGTTCTATTGGGTGGTCATCGGTGTCGACCCGACGCCGCGGCCGATCCCGCCGATCGCCAAGCTGGGGGTGGTCTTCGCCTCGCTGCCGCTGCACGCATTTTTCGGCGTAGTGCTGATGGGCATGCCGAAGGTGCTGGGCGAGAGCTTCTACAGGTCGCTGCACCTGAGCTGGCACACCGACCTGCTGGGTGACCAGCGGCTCGGCGGTGGAATTGCTTGGGCGGCAGGGGAAATACCGCTGGTCCTGGTCATGATCGCGTTGCTGGTGCAATGGTCGCGCAGCGATCGGCGAACCGCCCGGCGATTGGATCGCGCGGCGGACCGCGACGAGGATGCCGACCTGGCGGCCTACAACGCGATGCTGGCCGAGCTGGCCCGCCGCGACAGTCCCGGGCAACCCCGGCGCTGACCGGTCAACGCCCACGGGCTTCATCCACAGCCGCCATTCCTTTCACAACACGGGCCGGGGCGCGGGCCCGCCCTGCGGAGTTGTCAGCTCGCCCGCGCTGAATGGCGATGCACCGACGGTGCGGCGGCATCCGCCGTAACCGGCACAGAACGCACGAAAGGTATGAGAAATGTTCGAGACACCGTTGACCGTGGTCGGAAATATCGTCAATGACCCGATACGTCGCAGGGTCGGTGACCAGGAAGTGCTGAAGTTCCGGGTTGCGAGCAATTCCCGGCGCCGCGCCGCCGACGGCACCTGGGAGCCTGGCAATTCGCTGTTCGTCACGGTCAACTGCTGGGGTCGTCTGGTCTCCGGGGTGGGTGCGTCGCTGGGTAAGGGCTCGGCGGTCATCGTGGCCGGGCACGTGCACACCAGCGAGTACGAGGACCGGGACGGTATCCGGCGTTCGACCCTGGAGATGCGTGCCACAGCCGTTGGACCCGATCTGTCGCGTTGCATCGCCCGCGTCGAGAAGACGGTATCCGCCGGATCCGACGCGGTAGTCGGCCTGACTTCGGACGCTGGATCAGCGGGCGACACGATCGGCGCTGATGAGACGATCCGCGCCGACGGCGTTGACACCGCGTCCGATGCGGGGTTGCCGCTGTCGGCTTAGAGGCGGTGCTTGCCTAGGATGGGTCGCGAGCATTTATGCAAACCAGAAAGGCAACACCGCGGCATGGCTGAGTTCATCTACACGATGAAGAAGGTCCGCAAGGCGCACGGCGACAAAGTCATCCTCGACGACGTGACGCTGAGCTTCTACCCGGGCGCCAAGATCGGGGTCGTTGGACCCAATGGTGCCGGTAAGTCGAGCGTCTTGCGGATCATGGCGGGCCTGGACAAAGCCAACAACGGCGACGCCTTCCTGGCCACCGGTGCAACCGTCGGCATCCTGCAGCAGGAGCCCCCGTTGAACGAGGAGAAGACGGTTCGCGGCAACGTGGAGGAGGGGCTCGGCGACATCAAGGTCAAGCTCGACCGCTTCAACGAGGTGGCCGAGTTGATGGCCACCGACTACTCCGACGAGCTGATGGAGGAGATGGGCCGGCTGCAGGAGGACCTTGACCACGCCGATGCGTGGGATCTCGACTCGCAGCTCGAGCAGGCCATGGATGCGCTGCGCTGCCCACCGCCGGACGAGCCGGTGACCCACCTGTCCGGCGGTGAGCGACGCCGGGTGGCGTTGTGCAAGCTGCTGCTTTCCAAACCCGATCTGCTTCTTCTCGACGAGCCGACCAACCATCTGGACGCCGAGAGCGTGCAGTGGCTCGAACAGCACCTCGCCGCTTACCCCGGGGCGGTTCTGGCGGTTACCCACGACCGCTACTTCCTCGACAACGTCGCGGAGTGGATCCTCGAACTCGATCGCGGGCGCGCCTACCCCTACGAGGGCAACTACTCGACCTATCTGGAAAAGAAGGCCGAGCGACTCTCGGTGCAGGGGCGCAAGGACGTCAAGTTGCAGAAGCGGTTGACCGAGGAGCTGGCCTGGGTCCGCTCCGGTGCCAAAGCCCGCCAAGCCAAGAGCAAGGCCCGCCTGCAGCGCTACGAAGAGATGGCCGCCGAGGCGGAGAAGACGCGCAAGCTGGACTTCGAGGAGATCCAGATCCCGACCGGTCCGCGGCTGGGCAACCTGGTGGTCGAGGTCGAGCACCTCGACAAGGGCTTCGAGGGACGCACGCTGATCAAGGATCTGTCGTTCACGCTGCCCCGCAACGGCATCGTCGGCGTCATCGGTCCCAACGGCGTCGGCAAGACCACGCTGTTCAAGACGATCGTCGGGCTCGAGCAGCCTGACAGCGGCATCGTGAAGGTCGGCGAGACCGTCAAGCTCAGTTATGTGGACCAGTCGCGGGCCGGTATCGACCCGAAGAAGAACGTGTGGCAAGTCGTCTCCGAGGGGCTGGACTACATCCAGGTCGGGCAGAACGAGATTCCGTCGCGTGCCTACGTCTCGGCTTTCGGATTCAAAGGCCCCGATCAGCAGAAGCCGGCCGGGGTGTTGTCCGGTGGTGAACGCAACAGGCTCAACCTGGCGCTGACGCTCAAAGAAGGCGGGAATTTGATCCTGCTGGACGAGCCGACCAACGACCTCGACGTCGAGACGCTGGGTTCATTGGAAAACGCGCTGGAGAAGTTCCCCGGCTGCGCGGTGGTGATCTCCCACGATCGCTGGTTCCTTGACCGGACCTGCACGCACATCCTGTCGTGGGAGGGCGACGACGACAACGAGGCCAAGTGGTTCTGGTTCGAAGGCAACTTCGGGGCGTACGAGGAGAACAAGATCGAGCGGCTCGGCGCCGATGCGGCACGTCCGCACCGGGTGACTCACCGGCGGCTCACTCGCGACTAGTGTCAGGCATGCCAGCGTTGGTATGGGTGCTAGGGAGCGGTCGGCATGACGGTTGATCCCGGGTCCGGGTTGCATCGCCCGCGACGTGCCGTGGACTGGACGACGTTCACCGACAGTCACGACATTCCCCAGTGGGTCTCGACGGCCTACGCCGCCAGCTATCAAGGCCCGCACGACGACGAGGCCGAGACCGGCGCTGGGGCTACACCGGGGCCGATGTCCGCTCCCGCGTTGACACCTGCGTTGTTGAGCGCGCACTACCGGCTGGGTCTGCACCGCCCGGCCGGGGAGAGCCGGGTCGCCGTCTACCCACCCGACGACCCGGGTGGATTCGGCCCCGCGCTGCAGGTGGTCACCGACGACGGCGCGATGCTGATCGACTCAATCACTGTCCTGTTGCATCGCCTCGGGGTGGCCTATGCGGCGATCATGAACCCGGTCTTCCACGTGCGCCGCGACGACGCCGGCGAATTGCTCGCGATCGAGCCGGGGCCTGTCCACGGCGATGGGATCGACGAGACGTGGATCCACGTACAGCTTTCGCCGTCGGTGGACCGCAACGCTTTACACGAAGCCGAACGCTTGATGCCGGGTGTGCTCGCTGACCTGCGCCGCGTCGCAGCGGACTCGACGGCGATGATCGCCATCGTCAACAAGCTGGCCGACGACGTGGAGACCAATGCGACCGGTCACTATCCGGGGCCGAACGGCGGCGACGTCGCCACGCTGTTGCGCTGGTTAGCCGACGGGCATTTCACACTGCTGGGCTACCAACGGTGCCCGGTGCACGACGGACGCGTATCGGGTGAAGCGGCGACCACCAGCCTCGGTGTGCTGCGCCGTCGCAAGCGTTCCCGCCCGCGCCTGACCGAAGACGCCGAACTGCTGGCGCTGGCCCAGACAGACGTTGCCAGCTACCTGCGCTTCGGTGCGTATCCGTATGTCTTCGCCGTCCGCGAAGACTCTGACGGCAGCATCTTCGAGCACCGCCTCATCGGGCTCTTCACGGTTGCGGCGATGAACGCCGACGTGCTGGAGATCCCGATCATCTCGCGCAGGGTCCGCGAGGTGCTCACCCTCGCCGACCTCGACCCTGCCCATCCTGGCCAGTTGCTGCTCGACGTCATCCAGACCGTGCCGCGTTCGGAGCTTTTCGCGCGCAGTGCCGAGCAACTGCTGGCGATGGCGAAATCCGTCGTCGATCTCGGATCAGGGCGCCGCGCACTGTTGTTTTTGCGCGCTGACCGCCTCGAATACTTCGCCTCGTGCTTGGTCTACCTGCCGCGCGACCGTTACACGACGGCAGTGCGTTTGCAGATCGAGGACATCCTGGTCCGGGAATTCGGTGGCACCAGCCTGGAATTCACTGCTCGTGTCACTGAATCGCCCTGGGCGCTATTGCATTTCATGGTCCGGTTGGGTGAAGACAGCGCCACGCAGATCGATACCTCCGAGGCCAACCAGGTGCGGATTCAAGCGCTGCTGACCGAAGCCGCGCGTACCTGGTCCGACCGATTGATCGGCGAGGCGGCCGCCGCCGCAGTCGAACCCATCGCGGCCGAGCACTACGCGGCGGCGTTCTCCGAGGCGTACAAACAGGTCGTCACCCCGGCGGACGCGATCGACGATATCGCCATCATCGAAGAACTGACTGACGACTCGGTCAAACTGGTGCTCTCCGACCACGACTACGACGAGAGTGTCCGGCTGACGTGGTATCTGGGTGGTCGGACGGCGTCGCTGAGCCAGTTGCTGCCGATGCTGCAATCGATGGGCGTAGTGGTGCTCGAGGAGCGACCGTTCAGCGTCACCCGGCCCGACGGGCTGCTGGTGTGGATCTACCAATTCAAGATCACCCCACTTCCCACCATTCCATTGGCGCAGCCCGGGCCCGAACGGGACTCGACCGCACGGCGCTTCGCCGATGCGGTGACCGCGATCTGGGAAGGACGCGTCGAGGTCGACCGCTTCAACGAGCTGGTGATGCGTGCCGACTTGACCTGGCAGCAGGTTGGGCTGCTGCGCAGCTACGCGAAATACCTGCGACAGGCCGGTTTTCCGTATAGCCAGTCTCACATCGAATCCGTGGTCAACGAAAATCCGGCTACCGCAAGGTCATTGGTCACCTTGTTCGAGGCGTTGTTCGATCCTGATCCGTCCGGCTCGCCGAAAAGCCGCGACGCGCAAGCGGCCGCCGCCGCGGTCGCCTCGGATATCGACGCGTTGGTGAGCATGGACACCGACCGTGTCCTGCGCGCGTTCGCGTCGCTGATCCAGGCCACATTGCGCACCAATTACTTTGTGACAAAAGAGGGGTCGGCACGCAGCCAGGACGTGCTGTCGTTAAAGCTGGATGCGCAGCTGATCGAAGAGCTCCCGCTGCCGCGACCGAAGTTCGAGATCTTCGTCTACTCGCGTCGTGTCGAAGGCGTACATCTGCGATTCGGCTATGTGGCCCGCGGCGGGTTGCGGTGGTCGGATCGGCGAGACGACTTCCGCACCGAGATCCTGGGCCTGGTCAAGGCTCAGGCCGTCAAGAACGCGGTCATCGTGCCGGTCGGCGCCAAGGGCGGGTTCGTCGTCAAACAGCCGCCGCTGCCCACCGGTGATCCCGCCACCGACCGTGACGCCACCCGGGACGAAGGTGTGGCCTGCTACAAGCTGTTCATCTCCGGATTGCTCGACGTGACCGACAACGTCGATCACACCACCCGAGAGATCAGCGCCCCACCGCAGGTCGTGCGGCGCGACGGCGACGACGCCTACCTGGTGGTGGCCGCCGACAAAGGCACCGCCACGTTTTCCGACATCGCCAACGACGTCGCCAACTCCTACGGCTTCTGGCTGGGCGACGCCTTCGCGTCCGGCGGATCGGTCGGCTACGACCACAAAACAATGGGCATCACCGCCAAAGGTGCCTGGGAAGCGGTCAAGCGGCACTTCCGCGAGATGGGTGTCGACACTCAAACCGAGGACTTCACCGTGGTCGGCATCGGCGACATGAGCGGTGATGTGTTCGGCAACGGTATGTTGCTGTCCAAGCACATTCGACTGCTGGCCGCCTTCGACCACCGGCACATCTTCCTCGACCCTGATCCCGATCCCGCTGTTTCGTGGCGGGAACGCCAGCGGATGTTCGACCTGCCCCGCTCTAGTTGGGACGACTACGACTCGTCGTTGATCAGCGCGGGCGGCGGGGTGTACAGCCGTCAGCACAAGGCCATTCCGGTCAGCGATCAGGTCCGCGCGGCGCTGGCAATCGACGACGACGTCACCGAGATGACGCCGCCCAATCTGATCCGCGCGATCCTGCGGGCGCCGGTGGATCTGTTGTTCAACGGCGGGATCGGAACCTATATCAAAGCCGAAGCGGAATCTGACGCGGACGTCGGCGACCGTGCCAACGATCTGGTGCGGGTAGATGCAAATCAGTTGCGCGCCAAAGTCGTCGGTGAGGGCGGCAACCTCGGTGTCACGGCGCGCGGCCGCGTCGAGTTCGACCTGTGTGGCGGGCGGATCAACACCGACGCGATGGACAACTCGGCCGGCGTGGACTGTTCCGACCACGAGGTCAACATCAAGATCCTGATCGACGCGCTGGTGACCGCGGGCGAGATCGACCCGGCTGAACGCGCCCCCCTGCTCGAGTCGATGACCAACGAGGTCGCCGAATTGGTGCTCGCGGACAACGCCGATCAGAACGACCTGATCGGCACCAGCCGCGCCAATGCACCAACCCTGCTGGCGGTGCACGCGGATCAGATCAAATATCTGGTGTCCGAGCGCGGGCTCAACCGCGAACTCGAGGCACTGCCCTCAGACAAGGAGATAGCGCGTCGACTCGAGGCCGGCGTTGGGCTCACATCGCCGGAACTCGCAACGCTGATGGCGCACGTCAAGCTGGCGCTCAAGGACGAGTTGCTGAATACCGATCTGCCAGATCAAGCGGTGTTCGCCAGCAGGCTACCGCGGTATTTCCCGTCGCCGCTGCGGACCCGCTTCGGCCCGGCGATCCGCTCGCACCAGCTGAGGCGCGAGATTGTGACCACCATGCTGGTCAATGATCTGGTCGACACCGCCGGCATCAGCTACGACTACCGGATCGCCGAGGACGTCGGGGTGAGTCCGGTGGATGCGGTACGCACCTATGCGGCGACCGACGCCATCTTCGGGGTCGGGCAGCTGTGGCACAGTATTCGCGCGGCCGGGGTGCCGATCGCGGTGTCCGACCAGATGACCTTGGATACCCGTCGGCTGATCGACCGTGCCGGCCGCTGGTTGCTCAACTACCGCCCGCAGCCGTTGGCAGTGGGCGCCGAAATCAACCGATTCGCCGAGAAAGTCGCAACACTGACACCTCGGATGTCGGAGTGGTTACGCGGTGACGACAAGGCGATCGTGGAGAAAGAAGCCGCGGAATTCGTGGCGCAGGGTGCATCCGACGATCTCGCCTACATGGTGGCGACGGGCTTGTACCGGTACAGCCTGCTCGACATCATCGATGTCGCCGATATCGAGGAACGCGACCCCGCCGAGGTCGCCGACACCTACTTCGCCTTGATGGACCGTCTCGGGACCGACGGGCTATTGACCGCGGTGTCCGAACTTCCGCGCAGCGATCGCTGGCACTCGCTGGCGCGCTTGGCGATTCGCGACGACATCTACTCGTCATTGCGGTCGTTGTGCTTCGACGTGCTCGCCGTCGGTGAGCCGGACGAGAGCGGCGAGGAGAAGATCCTCGAATGGGAACACATCAGCGCGTCGCGGGTGGAGCGCGCACGTCGCACGCTGATCGAGATCCACGAAAGCGGTCAGCGAGACTTGGCCACGCTGTCGGTGGCAGCGCGGCAGATCCGCCGCATGACGCGCACCAGCGGTCGAGGGTCTGCGGGATGACCGCGCATGTTGGATTCGTCGCGCCCGTCGGAGTCCGATGGTCAGACATCGACATGTATCAGCATGTCAACCACGCGACCATGGTCACGATTCTGGAAGAGGCTCGGGTGCCGTTTCTTGCACCGGCCTTCGGTCCGGATATCACGACCGTCGGCCTGCTGATCGCCGACGTGCGCGTCACCTTCAAAGGTCAGCTGCGGCTGACCGATTCGCCCCTGCAGGTCACCATCTGGGTACGACGTTTACGGGCAGTCGATTTCACGCTCGGTTACGAAGTACGTTCGGTCAACGCCGACCCGGAATCGAAGCCCGCTGTGATCGCCGAGTCGCAGCTGGCCGCGTTTGAGATCAACGAGCAACGGCTGGTGCGTCTTTCGCCACACCACCGGGAATACTTGCAGCGGTGGATCCGGTAGCCGAGCGGGGCCTGTGGCTGGGCCCAGAACCCATCGCCGCTCACCGGGCGGATCTGGCCGCGTTCGCCGAGCGGGCGGCGCGGCTCGACTCCGCCGCGGTCATCCGGTTGCGGGCTCGTTCGGGTGGGGAATTCACTGCCTGGGCGGCCACCGGCTTGGACGTGCTGGCCAGCCGGGTGGTGGCCGGCACCGTTCGGCCCGACGATTTGTCAGTCGGTGCAGACGAATTGGTGCGGGGACTGTCTGCCGTGGACAGCTCCGGCTATGTCGATCCGGGCTTCCCGATGGACTCCGCGTGGCGGGGTGCGTTGCCGCCGGACTCGGGTTTCACGCACCTCGATGACGTGCCGGCCCGGCTGATGCTGGATTTGGCGCAGCGCGGCGCCCAACTGGCCAAAGAGCACGGCAGCGCTCAGGGCCCTCCGGTATCGCTGCTGGATCAGGAGGTGATCCGGGTCAGCTCGGCGGATGCCAGCGTCGGGATCCCCATGCGATGTGTATTCGCTCTGACCGCAATGGGTTTCCTGCCACAGTCATCCGAGGCTGTCGATGCCGACGAGATTGTTCGGGTTCGCACGCTGCGGGCGTGGTTGCGCATCGATGCGAGGTGGGGTTCGGTGTATCGGCGTCACGGTGACCCGGCGTTGATGGTGCGCTGATCCGTCATGGCGAATAGCCCAGCCACAACGGCAGGACGGCGTTGATGTGATCCATGAATTTCTTGAGCCCCACTCGAAATTGCCCGTAGCCGTACGGGTCTTCTGCGTAGTCCGGAAACGCGATCCCCAGCCCGAATAGGCCGGGAGCGATAATGCCGTTGGTCGCGTTGTAGTCGAGTTGGCCCCACGGTTTGACCTCGGGCAGCCCTCGCCGCTCGAAGCCGACGGTATAGATGACGTGGTCGCACTCGGCGACCTTGTCGGAAAAATTCTCGCTTCCGGTCCAGCACCGTTCGAGTCGTTCCGGATGCACGCCGTCGATATTCTCGCGCGCCCAGTCGGCCGCGTGACCTTTGAGGCCGGTGTCGTCGAATAGAATCCAATCATCCTGGTAAATAGCGTATTTGAGTGGACTGCGGTAGAAATTGATGACCCGCTCGACCGGCTGACGCAAGAGGTGCGGCAACGCGATCATCGTCGAATGGGACGACCCGAAGACGGCGACCGTCGCATTGTCCAGCGGCTGCTGTGCCAGCTTGTCCGGGTCGACAGCCACCTCCAGAGGAATCTCCTTCAGATGGGGGTACGAGAGCTTCTTGGGAACTGCCCCGACGGCCAGGATCACGTTGGTGGAGCTGAGTTCGCCTTGCTGCGTTTCGATTATCCACTGCCGTCGCTCAAGGGACAGTGCAGTCGCCGTGGTTTGAAAGACGGCGACCCGCTCTCGCAGATGTTCGATGATCCACACCAGCGGATCGGCGATCAGACCCAGGTCGCAGGTCTCGTCAGGGTCCAGGTCGCCCAGCGGCGTCGGGGGTGCCGACGCGAACCGGAATGCGGCCGACTCGTTCAGGTAACTGAGAAAAGTGCCGACCTTTGTGTTGCTCGAGACCGCGCGCCACTTTCCGCCGAGGTCACCACCGGCGAAAGCCGGATCGATCCACGCGATGCGTTCCGGTGCGATTCCGTGATCGAGGAGCTTTCCTACCGCGGCGGCCCCGGCAGGTCCGGCGCCGACGACGGTCCATTCATAGGGCGCCATTTGCACCATCTAAGAGAAGCGTGGCCGCACGCGCCAGTTCGGCGCACGGTTCAGCGGGTCAGACCAGCCACGCGGCGGCGTTAGGCGGCAACTTCCCGCCGACGGTGGGTGCGCTGGCCAGCAGGACTTCGCCGTCCGGCAGCGGCAGCGGCCGATTGCCGGCATTGAGCACACAGCGCAGCCCACCGTCGTGGCGGGCGAACACCAGCGCCTCGTGCCGGGCGTCCAGCCAGTCGATGCGGTCACCCGCGAATTCGGGACGGGCACGCCGAACTTCGAGCGCGCGGCGAAAGAACGCCAACGTCGAGTCGGCGTCGGCGAGTTGGTTTTCGACCGTGAGGGTCGCCCAGTCCTGCGGGATCGGCAGCCAGGTGTCGGGCGAGGTGGAGAATCCGAACGGGGGAGTGTCGCCCCGCCACGGAATCGGAATGCGGCACCCGTCGCGGCCGCGCACGGTGTGCCCGGAGCGTTCCCACGTCGGATCTTGCAGCGCTTCGTCGGGCAACTCGATGTTGGGCAGGCCCAACTCCTGACCGTTGTAGACGAACACCGCGCCGGGCAGGGCGAGCGCAACCATCGCGATCGCACGGGCGCGGTCGAGTCCGACGGCACCCCCGCCGTAGCGGCTGGGGCCTCGTTCGACATCGTGATTCTCCAACGTCCATGTAGGCGTGGCATTTTCGATCGCTGCCGCCGCAAGAGTGTTCTCGATCGCGTCACGGATGCCGGCGATGTCGAAATCGGCCCGAACCATCCGGAAGTTGAAACCCAGGTGCAGTTCGTCAGCGCGCAGGTACTCAGCCCAGCTGGCGTTGTCGAAAACCCAGACCTCGCCGATGGTCACCGCGTCGGGATAGTCGTTCATGACCGTGCGAATGTTGCGATGAATCTTGTGCACGTCGGGATGGTTGAACCGGGGATCACCGTCGTTGAGCAGCCGTGGCCGCATCTCGACGTCGGTGTCCGGAAGGCCTGGGGGCTTGGCCATCCCGTGTGCGACGTCGATGCGGAAACCGTCGACGCCGCACTCCAGCCAGAATCGCAGCGTCTTCTCCAGATCGTCGAAGACCTCCGGGTTGTCCCAGTTGAGGTCCGGCTGCTCGGTATCGAATAGGTGCAGATACCACTGGCCCGGATTGCCGTTCGGCTCGATCACCCGGGTCCATGACGGTCCGCCGAACACCGACTGCCAGTTGTTCGGCGGCTCCAGCCCGCCCGGTCCGCGACCGTCGCGAAAGATGTAGCGATCCCGTGCGTCGGTGCCCGGGCCCGCGGCCAACGCCGCCTGGAACCAAGGATGCGCCGAACTGGTGTGGTTGGGCACCAGGTCCATCGTGATCTTGATGCCGCGCTCATGGGCCGCAGCGATCAGCCGCTCAAAAGCAGCCAGGCCGCCGAACAAGGCGTCCACATCGCGTGGATCCGCTACGTCGTAGCCATGGTCGGCCATCGGCGACACCATGATCGGGCTGAGCCACACCGCGTCCACGCCCAGTTGATCCAGATAGTCCAGCCGCGACGCCACGCCGTCCAAGTCGCCTACACCGTCGCCGTCGCTGTCAGCGAACGACCGCGGATACACCTGGTAGAACACCGCGTCCGTCCACCACGGGCGCTGCTGATCCGAACTCATCAGAAGGCCGAATTCACCATCGAGTGCGCGGCCATGTCCAGGTAGTCGAGCAACTCCTTGCGATGAGCGTCGTCGAGAGTCGCCGAGTCGATGGACGCGA
This sequence comes from uncultured Actinomycetota bacterium, assembly GCA_963760095.1. Classification (GTDB taxonomy): domain Bacteria; phylum Actinomycetota; class Actinomycetes; order Mycobacteriales; family Mycobacteriaceae; genus Mycobacterium. The sequence continues at coordinate 212,310 of CAVXBT010000006.1, forward strand.
CCGCGGTGTGCATGCACCGCAGCCAGGCGTCGCGCTCGAACGGGCCGATCTGGAACGGCACGTGCCGCATCCGCAGCCGGGGATGGCCGCGCTGATCGGAATACGTTCGCGGGCCACCCCAGTACTGCTCGAGGAACATCCGCAGCCGCTCCTCGGCACCGGCCAGGTCGTCTTCGGGATATATCCGCCGCAGAATTTCGTCCTCGGCGACCAGCTCGTAGAAACGCGACACGATCGCACGGAAGGTGTCTGCGCCACCGACGGCGTCGTAGAAAGTCTGTTGTGGTTGCTCCATCGACTCCATTGTGGGCCATGCCCGGATCAGGCCGCAGAGCGACTGTGAACGTCGGTCGCACAAACTCGGCACCGGCTGTTAACTGGATTGACCAGCCAACACCGGCCAATTTGGCGTGCGCTTGATGGCGAATCGTGGTGGACTGTTCGGCGGAGGACGTATGCCGCAGCGCACAAAACGCCGCAGCCACCACAGTTCGGGTGCCGCGGCAGGCCTCACCGGGCCCGCGACCGGCTCAAGCCTGCACAGTGTTCAAAGCGTCGACTCCCACCCCCCTGAAGGCGGATCGATCTGGAATCGCCGACGGGTGCTGCTGCTGAACTCGACCTACGAGCCGTTGACCGCGTTGCCTGTCCGGCGGGCGATCATCATGCTGATCTGCGGCAAAGCGGACGTGGTGCACGACGATCCGTCCGGGCCCGTGATCCACTCGGCGACCAGATCGATCGCGGTGCCGTCGGTGATCCGGTTGCGTGCCTTTGTCCGGGTGCCTTACCGGGCCCGCGTCCCGATGACCCGCGCGGCGCTGATGCACCGCGACCGCTTCTGTTGTGCCTACTGCGGCGCCAAGGCCGACACCGTCGACCATGTGGTGCCCCGCAGCCGCGGCGGCGATCATTCGTGGGAGAACTGCGTGGCGTGCTGCTCGACCTGCAACCACCGAAAGGGCGACAAGCTGCTGACCGAGCTGGGCTGGTCGCTGCGCCTGGCACCGACGTCGCCGAAGGGTCAGCACTGGCGGTTGCTGTCGACGATCAAAGATCTCGACCCGTCCTGGGCGCGATACCTCGACGAAGGCGCGGCCTAGCCCGACGACGATGCGGGCCGCGCAGCGGCACGCTGTGGGGGTACCGCCCAGCCGCGGAGCGGCGAGGGGGAGAGGCGGGCAATCGTTTGTAGCTGGCGTAGCTCTCGGGTCGGCGGTGGGATACGGTTTTCGTCGTGAGCGCAGTGGAAATACACCTGTACTTTCTGGGCATCCCGTTGTTGCTGGTGGCCGTGCTTGCGGCGCGGATCTGGTCACGCAAGGGCCCGCACCCGGCGACCTACACGTTGACGGAGACCTGGACACATCCGCCGATCCTGTGGGCCGCCACCGATGAGAACGTCGGTCACGGCGCGCATGCCGGCCACGGCGAATCCGAGTTCAGCGTGGGAGGTGGAGCCAGTGGCAAGTGGTGAGGTCGCAACCGTCACGCCCGCCGAGCGGCCCAACGGCTCGGTCATCACGACCAGTGGGCGAATTTCGAGCGTCACAGAACCCGGCGAAGTGTCGGTGCACTACCCGTTTCCAATCAGCGAGCTGGTCACCCTCGACGACGCGCTGACTTACGGGTCGCGGGCCGCCGGCGTACGGTTCGCCGTCTACATCGGCGACTTGGGCAGCGACACTGCAGCGCGAGCGCGCGAAATCTTGGCGAAGGTGCCGACACCGAACGACGCGGTGCTGGTCGCCGTATCACCGGATCAGCACGCGATCGAGGTGGTCTACGGATCGCAGGTCCGTGGCCGGGGAGCCGAGTCGGCCGCACCGCTGGGCGTTGCGGCCGCGGCGGCGGCATTCCAGGACGGCAAGTTGATCGACGGTCTGGTCAGCGCCATCCGCGTGACCAGCGCTGGCATCTCACCGGCCTAGCGGGCTGCGGCCCGGTCAGGCCGAGTCGCCACCGTCGAACTGACGCGCCCGCAGCGACCGCTCGATCCCGGCGCGGCCTTCGAGCACCAGTCGGCGCAGCGCCGGCGGCAGCCCGGAATCGGCGAGGAATTCATCGGCGGCAGCGATCCCGTCATTACTGATGTCCCACGACGGGTACAGGCCGACCACCACGGTCTGGGCGACTTCGCTGGACCGGCGCTCCCAAATGCCGCGGATCGCGGCGAAATAGCGCGCCCCGAACGGTTTCAGCAGCTCCGCCTGCCCGGGTTCGAAGAAACCGGCGATGATCGACCGGCCGACGATATTGGGCAGCGTGTCGTTTTCGGTGACCTGAGTCCATGCCTGCTCCTTGGCGGCCGCCTGCGGCCGTGCGGCCGCGGCCTGCGCGCCGTATCGCTTACCCGCCGCGGTCGGGTCGCGTTTGACCTCGGCGTCGATGAAGGGCGTTTCGGCGCCGTCGGCGTCGACGTCACCGGCGGCGGCGAGCGCGGTGACGATGCGCCAGCGCAGATCGGGGTCGATCGACAAGCCGGGCAGGTCCAGGTCTGCCGGGTCGTGATCGAGAAGGTCGGCCAGCACCACGACGTGCCGGGTCGACAGCAACGATGTGCACAGCGCATTGACGAAGGCCAGTTGGTGGTCCGAGCCTGCCGCCGCGCCACGGGCCAGCTCCAGTAGCCGGTCGGCGAAGCCCGGCCACCCCTGCGAAGCAGCCCACTCCGGGTCGGCGTAAGAACCCAGCGCGGTCTGCGCCTGCAGCAGCAGCCGCTGCGCAACGCCGACCTCGGTTTCGGCCTGAATCCCGCCCGAGACCAGCGACACGAAGTCGCGGGCACGCAGCTCAGCATCGCGGGTCATCTCCCACGCGGCCGACCACACCAACGTTCGCGGCAGTGGCTCGGCGATGTCAGGGATGCGGTCCAAAGCGGTCTGCAGCGAGTCGGGGTCCAGCCGCAGCGAGCAGTACGTTAGATCGTCGTCGTTGACCAAAACCAACTTGCCCCGCGAAACGCCAACGAGCGCAGGAACTTCCGTGCTTGAACCGCTGACGTCGAGTTCTTCGCGCTGCACCCGGACCAAACGTCCATCACCGTCGTCGTCGTAGACCCCGATCGCCAGCCGGTGCACCCGCGTCTCGCCCGCGCCGGGCGCGGCGCCACTTTGGGTGACTGCGAACCGGCTGAACCGGCCGTCGGCGTCGACGTCGAAATCGGCGCGAAGTGTGTTGAGGCCGGTCGTCTTCAGCCATTGCCGGCCCCAGTCGGACAGGTCGCGGCCCGAGGCCTTCTCCAGCGCCGTCAGCAGATCGTCGAACGTCGCGTTGTCGAAGGCGTGGGCGCGGAAGTAATCCCGCAGCCCGGTCAAGAAGTGCTCCAGGCCCACATAGGCCACCAACTGTTTGAGCACACTGGCGCCCTTGGCGTAGGTGATGCCGTCGAAGTTGACCTCGACGGCCGCCAGATCGGGGATGTCCGCGGCCACCGGATGCGTTGAGGGCAGCTGGTCTTGGCGGTACGCCCACGACTTCTCGGAGTTGGCGAAGGTTGTCCACGCCTCGGTGAATTCGGTGGCCTCGGCTTGGCACAGCACGGAGGCGAAGGTGGCGAACGACTCGTTGAGCCACAAGTCATCCCACCACCGCATGGTGACCAGATCCCCGAACCACATGTGCGCCATCTCGTGCAGCACCGTTTCCGCGCGCCGCTCATACGATGCGCGGGTGACCTTGCTGCGAAAGACGTAGTCCTCCAGGAACGTGACCGCGCCCGCGTTCTCCATCGCGCCCGCGTTGAACTCCGGCACGAACAGCTGGTCATACTTGCCGAATGCGTACGGCACGCCAAAGTTCTTGTGGTAGAAGCCAAAACCCTGCTTGGTCTGGGTGAACAGCCGCTCGGCATCCATGAAGTCAGCCAGTGTGGCCCGGCAGAAGATGCCCAGTGCGATCTCGCCGTGTTCGTCACTGTAGACGTCGTCCCAGCGCACATAGGGACCGGCGATCAGGGCCACCAGGTAGGTGCTCATCCGTGGGGTGGTGGCGAAGGTGTACCTGCCGTCGACGGCGCTCGCGGTGGCACCGTTGGACACCACCTGCCAGTGCTGCGGCGCGGTCACCGACACGTCGAACGTGGCTTTGAGGTCAGGCTGGTCAAAGCAGGCGAACATCCGCTTGGCGTCGGCGGTTTCGAACTGCGAGTACAAGTACACCTCGCTGTCGACCGGGTCGACGAATCGATGCAAGCCCTCACCGGTGTTCGAGTAGCGGCAGTCGGCGTCGACCACGAGGACGTTGCGGTCGGCCAGGGCGCTCAATGCAATACCGGTCGACTCGTCGTAGCCGGACACGTCGAGGTCTCGGCCATTGAGGGTCGCGCTGCGGACGGTGTCGGCGGCGATGTCGATGACGGTGTCGGCGCCGGCGAGTGCATCGAACGTCACCGTGGTGGTGGAGCGGAAGGTGCGTTCGCCTGGCTTGCCGTCGCCGTCGGTGAGATCCAGGCCGATGCGGTAACTGTCGACGGTGAGCAGCGCTGCGCGTTCGACAGCTTGGTCGCGGGTGAGGTTGGGAAGTGCCACGTGTCCAACTTAGGTCGGCGACGATGCAGGCCGCGCAGTGGCCTGAGGTGGGGGTACCTCCAGCCGCGTAGCGGCGAGGGGGCGAGCCGGCCAATCGGTCCCAGCGATGGGAATTCGACGGCCGTGGCTAGGGTTGTGCTGGACGGCTAGCCGACCGTCGAGGAGAGGACCCCGCATGTCTGAGAAGTCAGTAGCCGATTTTTGGTTTGACCCGCTGTGCCCGTGGGCCTGGATCACCTCGCGCTGGATCCTGGAAGTGGAAAAGGTCCGCGACATCGAGGTGAATTTCCGGGTGATGAGCTTGGCGGTGCTCAATGAGAACCGGGAGAACCTCCCTGAGCAGTACAAGGAACGGCTGGCTAAGGCGTTCGGGCCGGTGCGGGTGGCGATCGCCGCCGAGCAGGCCCACGGCTCTGAGGTGCTTGCGCCGCTGTATGCCGCGATGGGCACCCGCATTCACAACGAGGGCAACAAGGACCTCGACGACGTCATCGTGCAGTCGCTGAAGGAGCTGGACTTGCCGGCCGAGTTGGCCGACGCCGCCACCAGTGAGGCTTACGACGACGCGCTGCGCAAGAGTCATCACGCCGGGATGGACGCGGTCGGTGAAGACGTCGGCACGCCGACCATTCACATCAACGGAACGGCGTTCTTCGGCCCGGTGCTGTCGCGGATCCCGCGCGGGGAAGAGGCGGGCAAGCTGTGGGACGCCTCGGTGACCTTCGCGGCCTACCCGCACTTCTGGGAGCTCAAGCGCACCCGTACCGAGGCCCCCGAATTCGACTAGCGCCGAACGTCGGAGCAGGATCACCGTCATGCGTGTCTACCTCGGCTCCGATCACGCGGGCTACGAACTCAAACAGCAGATCATCGACCACCTGAATAAGTCCGGCCACGAGCCGATCGACTGCGGCGCTTACAGCTACGACGCCGACGATGACTATCCGGCGTTTTGCATCGCTGCTGCGATCCGCACAGTGGCCGACCCGAGCAGCCTGGGCATCGTGCTGGGGGGGTCGGGCAACGGTGAACAGATCGCCGCGAACAAGGTCCCGGGAGCGCGGTGCGCGCTGGGCTGGAGCGTGGAAACCGCGTCGCTGGCCCGCCAGCACAACAATGCTCAGCTGATCGGCATCGGCGGTCGCATGCACACCGTGCCCGAGGCGCTGGCCATCGTCGATGCGTTCTTGACCACTCCGTGGTCGAAAGCCGAACGCCACCAACGGCGTATCGACATCCTCGACGAATACGAGCGCACGCACGAGGCGCCGCCGGTGCCCGGCGCCGACGGCGGGTAGGCGGCGTGCCCGAAGGGCATACCCTGCATCGACTGGCCCGGCTGCATCAGCGTCGCTATGCCGGCGCACCGGTGGCGGTTTCGAGCCCCCAAGGCCGATTCGCAGCGGCGGCCTCCACGGTCGACGGTCAATTACTGCAACGAGCCACGGCCTGGGGCAAGCACTTGTTCCACCACTATGACGACGGCGCGACGGTGCATGTGCACCTCGGCCTGTACGGCACTTTCAGGGAATGGGCGCGACCACCCGATGATGCGGTGCCCGCCCCGGTGGGGCAGGTGAGGATGCGAATAGTCGGCGCCGAATACGGCACCGATTTACGCGGGCCCACGGTGTGCGAACTCATCGACGAAGCTCAGGTCGCCGACGTGGTTGCCCGCCTCGGGCCCGACCCGCTTCGTCGCGATGCTGATCCGTCGTGGCCGTGGATGCGGATTACCAAGTCGCGCAGGCCAATCGGCGCACTGCTGATGGACCAGACCATCATCGCCGGCGTTGGCAACGTGTACCGCAACGAGCTGTTGTTCCGCCATGGCATCGATCCGTACCGGGCTGGCCGGGCCATCGGCGAAGCGGAGTTCGCCGCGGCCTGGACCGATTTGGTGGACCTGATGACGGTCGGGCTCCGCCGCGGCAAGATCATCACGGTGCGGCCCGAACATAACCATGGCGCGCCGTCGTATGGCCCGGGTCGACCACGCATGTATGTCTATCGCCGCGCAGGCGAGCCGTGCCGGCTGTGCGGAACTGCGATCCGCACGGCCGAACTGGAGGGCCGCAACATCTTCTGGTGCCAAACCTGCCAGACGTGAAGCACCCTGGGGCAGTGTGTCGGCATGAGCAAAGCGGCTCGACCTGCGGAGTTCTCATCTGACGGCAAGCGTCTGCTGGGCGCGCGCATAGCCTGGCGGAGTACCCATGGCCCCATGAACAAGTTCGCAAGCTGCGCGATCGCAACGGCGGCGACGGCCGCAGCTCTTGGGTTAGCCGGTCTAGGCGGCGTGACTGAGGCTCACGCACAACCGATACCGAATTGGTGTCCGGGCGACTTCTGGGACCCGTCGTGGGGAACCAACTGGGACTGGAACAACTGCCACGGCGGCCCGGTCGCACCCCCGATCATCAACAACGGACCAACGATCGTCCAACGGCCACCGATAGTGACCGGCCCGGGCGGTCCCGGCGGCCCGGGCGCCGGCAACCCCGGAGGCCCCGGCGGCCCGGGCGCCGGCAACCCCGGAGGCCCCGGCGGCCCTGGACCGGGTGGCCCTCCGGGCCCCGGCGGGCCTGGGGAACCGGGCGGCCCTGGACCTGGTGGACCCGGTGGACCTGGTGGCCCCGGCGGACATGAACCCGGTGGACCCGGCGGTCATGGTGGACACGGTCCGGGTGGACCTGGCGAGCCCGGCGGCCCGGGTGGACCTGGCGAGCCCGGAGGCCCGGGTGGGCCAGGAGGGCATGAGCCCGGAGGACCCGGGGGCCCGGGTGGACCTGGCGAGCCCGGGGGCCCGGGAGCGGGGCCGGGAGGCCCAGGTTCTGAACCCGGACCGGGCGCAACGGGACCCGATGCCAATGGCGCTGGACCGGGTGCGGCTGGGCCGGATGCAAGCTCACCTGGACCCGACGCCGGCGGGCCTGGACCGAGCTCATCGGGACCGGATGCGGGCTCGCCCGGATCCGACGCCGGCGCACCGTCTATGGGCGCCGACAACTCGGGCGGCGGCGACGCGTCCGGAGGCGCGGATTCATCTGGTGGAGGCGATTCCTCAGGTGGAGGCGACTCCTCTGGCGGAAGCGACTCATAGGGCGGAGCGGCCGAACCATCGTCACGTGTGCGTGTGGCGTGCAGCGTGGAACTTTCCGGACTAGCCCGTATAACGGATCGAGAACGGTTGCGCGCCCGCGCGTTTCACATCGACGTTTGTGGGTACCCTCGCTGGATGAAGAAAATCGCACGTATCGCTGCGACAGCAGCCGCCATCGCCGGCTTGGGACTCGCCGGTCTGGGCGCGGCAACTGACGCGCAAGCCCAGCCTGGACCGTTCCCGCAGTGGTGTCCAGGTGACTACTGGGACCAGGGTTGGGGCGATAACTGGGACTGGGGAGGTTGCCACGATAACTTCCGAGGAGCAGGTGGCCCAGGATGGGACAACCGTGGCGGACCCGGATGGGACCACGATCACGGTGGGCCAGGCGGACCCGGATGGGACCACGACCACGGTGGGCCAGGCGGACCAGGATGGGACAACCACGGGCAGGGCGGCCCAGAAGGACACCGGTAATAGCCCCTGACGTTCGCGTAACGAAATCGATCTAAAAGCCGCACCTGCCAGCGCCGTTCACCGGCCAGGCGGGTGCGGTTTTGTACGCCGGGGGCGCCTAACTCAGCGCACGTGAGCGCCGTCGGGTCAGTGCTTCTCAAGCCCGAGCACCGAGTAGATCTCGTTGCTCAGTGCCACGCTGCGTGGGTCGGCGTTGGCCTTGGTCGGGTCGAAGTGATTCATCACGTACGCGTAACCGATCCGGTTCTCCAGGTCGACGAAGCCGAACGAACCTCCGAGGCCGCCGTGGCCGAAGATACGTGGGTTGGGCCCGTTGACGCAGCGCTGGTTCAACATGTAGCCCAGCCCCCAGCCGTGGTCGGCGACGCGCCGACCAAGGACCAGGTCCGTTTCAAGGCCGCCCTGCGAGATTCGGATCGAATCCATGTGCTGGCGGCTGAGCAGTTTCTCCTGCGCCAGCGCGTTGTAGAACGTCGACAATCCGAGCGCCGATACCTGGCCGTTGGTTCCGGGAAATTCGATCTCACGCCACAGGTCAAGGTCATTGGAGCCGACCTCGTCGTCCGGCGCGAACCCCATGGACACGGCGAGACCCGCTTTCGGGTGTTCGGCCAGCGTGGTGGGGTGGCCGGGAGCATGAACGTCGGCCAGCATCTGGCGGATGTGCGGCTTGGCGACCCGATCGGCGCAGCGGCGTTGTTCAGTGCGCGACAAGCCGATGTGGACCTCGGCCCCGAGCGGTTCGGCGATCTCGGTCCGCAGGTACTGGCCCACAGTGCCACCGGTGACGCGGCGGAACACCTCGCCGAGGATGAACCCGAAGGTGGTCATGTGGTAGCCCTGCGCGGTTCCGGGCTCCCACCACGGCTCGGCGGCGGCCAGCCTTTCGCACACCAAATCCCAGTCGGTCACCTGCGTCCAGTGCAGGCGCTGGCGCGGTCCGATCACCCCCGATCGGTGGCTCATCACCATTCCGATGGTGATCGCCTCCTTGCCCGCTTGCCCGAACTCGGGCCAGTAGCGGGCCACCGGCGCGTTCAGGTCAAGCTCACCGCGCTCGACGAGTTGGTGTACGCATGTGCTGGTCAGGCCCTTGGTGCCGGATAGCACGGTGGCCAGCGTGTCCACCTGCCACGGCCGGGTGCCGGCGGCATCGGCGGTTCCGGCCCACAGGTTGACGACCAGCTCACCATCCACCCAGGCGGCGACCGCCGCACCAACCTCTTTGCCCAGCAGAAAATTCTGCTCGAACGCGTTGCGCACTCCCTCGAAGCGTGCTGCGCATGAGCCGTGGATGTCGACGTCGGCCGTGGCGCCTGGTTGCTGAATGTGTCGGCCTCCTCCGCCTCGCCGGGGTCGGCCTCCGGCTGGGTCAGCCGGCCAGCGGCCGACCGTGGCCCGTGTGGCGTAAATAGCCTAGTCGGCCTGGGTTTCCGGCGCCTGGCTCGAGCGGGCGACGGGAATCGAACCCGCGTAGCTAGTTTGGAAGACTAGGGCTCTACCATTGAGCTACGCCCGCGTGTATTAGTCGAGCGCGACTGTACGTCGCGGCAGACATCAAATCCAAATGATGCCGTCCTGTGACCTGGTCGTGAGGCCATTACTGGGCCGGCGCGGCTTGGCCGTAGGATCGCGGGGTCACCGCGGGGTGTAGCGCAGCTTGGTAGCGCATCCGCTTTGGGAGCGGAAGGCCGCAGGTTCAAATCCTGTCACCCCGACTGGCACGCCACACCCAACGGGCTTGAAGCACAACAAGACCCCAGCACAACCGAGGAGCACACCCGTGAAGAGCACCGTCGAGCAGCTGAGCCCCACCCGGGTTCGCATCAACGTAGAGGTGCCTTTCAAGGAATTGCAGCCCGACTTCGACAAGGCCTACAAGGAGCTCGCCAAGCAGGTGCGGCTGCCGGGTTTCCGTCCGGGCAAAGCGCCGGCCAAGCTGCTAGAGGCGCGGGTCGGCCGTGAGGCGATTCTCGACCAGGTTGTCAACGAGGCGCTGCCCGGCCGCTACGGGCAAGCGGTGACCGATTCGGACGTGCGGCCACTCGGCCAGCCCGACATCGAGGTCACCAAAAAGGAGTACGGCCAGGAACTGGTCTTCACCGCCGAGGTCGACGTACGACCCGACATCGCCCTTCCGGACCTCAGCGCGCTGAAGATCACCGTCGACCCGATCCAGGTCAGCGACGAGGATGTCGACGCCGAACTGCAGTCGTTGCGCGCGCGGTTCGGCACCTTGGCCGGAGTCGATCGGCCCGCCGCAACCGGTGACTTCGTCTCGATCGACCTGTCGGCCCAGATCGACGGCGAGGATGTCCCCGAGGCGTCGACGAAGGGCCTGTCGCACGAGGTCGGCTCCGGTCAGCTTGTCGACGGTCTCGACGATGCGATTGTGGGCCTGTCGACCGGTGAGTCCAAGCCCTTCACCACCGAGATGGCCGCCGGTCCGCACGCCGGCAAGCAGGCCGAGGTCACCGTCACCGTCGTCTCGGTCAAAGAACGTGAACTGCCCGAACCTGATGACGAGTTCGCCCAGCTGGCAAGCGAATTCGACACGATCGACGAGTTGCGGGCCAGCCTGGCCGAGCAGGTCGGCCGGGTCAAGCGCGTGCAGCAGGCCGAGGAGATCCGCACCGCGGCACTGGAGGCGTTGCTCGAGCAGGTCGACATGCCGCTGCCGGAAGCGATCGTGCAGGCACAGGTGGACAGCACCGTGCACAACGCGCTGCACGGCCTCGACCACGACGATGCCAAGCTGGCCGAAGCGCTCGAAACGCAGGGCTCGTCGCGCGAACAATTCGACGCCAACACTCGCTCGGAGGCCGAGAAGGCCATCAAGACGCAGTTGCTGCTGGACGCCCTGGGCGACGACCTCGACATTCAGGTGGGCCAAGAAGACCTCACCGAACGGCTGGTGGTGACCTCGCGCCAGTACGGCATCGAACCGCAGCAGTTGCTCGGCTACCTGCAGCAGAACAACCAACTCCCGGCGATGTTCGCTGACGTGCGCCGTGGGCTGACCATCGCTGCGGCGGTCGATGCGGCCACCGTCACCGACACCGACGGAAACGTCGTCGACACCACCGAGTTCTTCGGCAAGCGCGACCAACTCGAGGCCGCTGACGACGGGGAGCCTGACGAGGCCGACGACGACGATGGAGACGCCGAAGCCACGGCCTCATCCGAGGAGTCACCGGGCGACCCGAAGTGACGCTGTGAGCGAACGCGGGGACTTCGGGGAGTGCGTGACGGCCCCGGTTGGTTAGTGTCGGTGAATACGAACTGGAGAAAGCAGGTAACCCACCGTGAGCCGTGGGACTGAAATGCGCGCAAGTGCGCAGGGTCTGAACCTCGTCGACTCGGTCTATGAGCGTTTGCTCTCCGAGCGCATCATCTTCCTGGGGTCGCAGGTGGACGACGACATCGCCAACCGGCTCTGCGCGCAGATACTGCTGCTGGCGGCCGAAGACTCCACCAAGGACATCGCGCTGTACATCAACTCCCCCGGTGGATCGATCAGCGCCGGCATGGCGATCTACGACACGATGGTGCTGGCGCCCTGCGACATCGCCACCTACGGGATGGGGATGGCCGCGTCGATGGGCCAGTTCCTGCTGGCCGCCGGCACGAGGGGTAAGCGTTACGCGTTGCCGCATTGCCGCGTCCTGATGCACCAGCCGCTGGGCGGGGTTACCGGTAGCGCCGCTGACATCGCGATCCAAGCCGAGCAGTTCGCCGTCATCAAGCAGGAGATGTTCCGGCTCAACGCCGAATTCACTGGCCAGTCGATCGAGAAGATCGTGGCGGACTCAGACCGCGACCGCTGGTTCACCGCCCCCGAAGCCCTGGAATACGGGTTCGTCGACCACATCATCACCCGTGCCGAGAACAATGGAGTCACACCGTCATGAACCGCGACATCCAGCCGCAGGCGCGTTACATCCTGCCGTCGTTCGTCGAGCACTCCAGCTGGGGTGTCAAGGAGTCGAACCCGTACAACAAGCTGTTCGAGGAGCGCATCATCTTCCTCGGTGTCCAGGTCGACGACGCGTCGGCCAACGACATCATGGCCCAACTGCTGGTCCTGGAGTCTTTGGACCCCGACCGCGACATCACCATGTACATCAATTCGCCCGGCGGTGGGTTCACCTCGCTGATGGCGATCTACGACACGATGCAGTACGTGCGGGCCGACATCCAGACCGTGTGTCTGGGCCAGGCCGCCTCGGCCGCGGCGGTGCTGCTGGCCGCCGGAACACCGGGCAAACGGATGGCGCTGCCCAATGCGCGGATTTTGATCCACCAGCCGTCGCTGTCCGGGGTGATCCAGGGGCAGTTCTCCGATCTGGAGATCCAGGCTGCCGAGATCGAGCGGATGCGCACACTGATGGAAACCACCCTGGGCCATCACACCAACAAGGACGCCTCGGTGATCCGCAAAGACACTGACCGGGACAAAATCCTGACCGCCCAAGAGGCCAAGGACTACGGGATCATCGACACTGTGCTGGAGTACCGCAAGCTCTCGGCGTCGACCTCCTGATCGGCTGGCTGCTCCGCGCCGGCTAGGCCAGGGCGGCTGACAGGTCGGCGATGTCGGCGGGTCGCACTCGGCAGCAGCCGCCGACGACCCGCGCGCCCGCGGACACCCACTGCGCGGCCAGCCACGGCGAGAACCGCGATTCGCCGACCCACGCCCGACTGGCGGCGTCCCAGCGCTCGCCGCTGTTGGGATACACGATCACCGGTTTGCCGGTGTCTGCGGCCGGCCCGACAGCTGCTAGCACATCGGCGGGTGCGCAGCAATTGACCCCGACCGCAACGATTTCCGGCACCCCGGCCGCGACGGCGAACGCGTCGGCCAGCGGCTGCCCGGCCCGGGTGCGCAGGCCGTCGATGGTGTAGCTGAGCCATGCCGGCACGCCCAACGAGCGCACGACGTTCACCAGCGCCTCGGCCTCGTCGGCATCAGGAATGGTCTCCAGCGCCAGCACGTCGGCGCCGGCGTCGGCCAGCACCTCCAGCCGAGGTCGGTGCCAATCTTCCAGCTGCGCAACCCGCAGTCCGTAGCGCCCGCGGTATTCCGAGCCGTCGGCGAGCGCGGCGCCGTAGGGCCCGACCGACGCCGCGACCCAGGCACCGGCAACGCCTACTTGGGCGCGTGCGTCGCAGGCGAGGGCAACGCTGCGCCTGAGCAGCTGGATCGTCTCGTCAGCGCCGATCCCGCGGGCGGCGAAGGTGTCGAAGGACGCCTGATAGCTGGCCGTGGTCGCGATCTGCGCGCCGGCGCGAAAGAAGGATGCGTGCACCGCGGTGATCTCCTGCGGGGCATCGACCAGCAGTCGCGCCGACCACAACGGGTCGGAGAGATCATGGCCGCGCGCCTCGAGTTCGGTCGCCAGGCCGCCGTCGGCGATCAAGGCGGTATCCTCGGGCACAGCGAATCCCACAGACCTAATGTAGGGCTGCCGGGAACGTCTGCCCCTCAGTCGCATAACGGGCGCGACACGCCAGAGACACAGTGGCGTGTACAGGCGAGCGTCGGGCCGCCCCAAGCGATATGTTCAGGCGCACAACACGAATATCACCGACGCGATTCACCTCTATCGGTCGCATCGCCGTGGAGCAAGCGGGTAGCGTCGGAAATACACGCGGCATAGCACGACCCAAACGGTGAACAGGAAGTAGGCCCCCAGCACCATGGCGCGCATCGGAGACGGCGGCGACCTGCTGAAGTGCTCGTTCTGCGGAAAGAGTCAGAAGCAGGTTAAGAAGCTTATTGCGGGGCCAGGGGTGTACATCTGCGATGAGTGCATCGATCTGTGCAACGAGATCATCGAAGAGGAACTCGCCGACGCCGACGACGTAAAACTCGACGAGCTGCCCAAGCCCGCCGAGATCCGGGATTTCCTGGAGGGCTACGTCATCGGCCAGGACACCGCCAAGCGGACGCTCGCTGTCGCTGTCTACAACCACTACAAGCGTATCCAGGCCGGTGAGAAGGGCCGCGAGTCCCGGTCAAGCGAACCTGTCGAGCTGACCAAGTCCAACATCTTGATGCTGGGACCGACCGGCTGCGGAAAAACCTACCTGGCCCAGACGCTGGCCAAGATGCTCAATGTCCCGTTCGCGATCGCCGACGCCACGGCGCTGACCGAGGCCGGCTATGTCGGTGAGGACGTGGAAAACATTCTGCTCAAGCTGATCCAGGCCGCCGACTACGACGTGAAGCGCGCCGAGACGGGCATCATCTACATCGACGAGGTCGACAAGATCGCCCGCAAGAGCGAGAACCCATCGATCACCCGCGATGTGTCCGGGGAAGGCGTTCAGCAGGCGCTGCTCAAGATCCTGGAAGGCACCCAGGCGTCGGTGCCGCCGCAGGGCGGGCGCAAACACCCGCACCAGGAGTTCATCCAGATCGACACCACCAACGTGTTGTTCATCGTGGCGGGCGCATTCGCCGGTCTGGAGAAGATTGTCTCCGACCGCGTCGGCAAACGTGGTTTGGGTTTCGGGGCCGAGGTGCGATCCAAGGCCGAGATCGACACCACCGACCACTTCGCCGAGGTCATGCCCGAAGACCTGATCAAGTACGGGCTGATCCCCGAGTTCATCGGTCGGCTTCCGGTCGTCGCTTCGGTGACGAACCTGGACAAGGAGTCGCTGGTCACAATCCTGTCCGAGCCCAAGAACGCCTTGGTCAAGCAGTACTCCCGGCTGTTCGAGATGGACAACGTCGAGCTCGAGTTCTCCCAGGACGCCCTGGAAGCGATCGCCGAGCAAGCGATTCACCGCGGCACCGGGGCCCGTGGCCTGCGCGCGATCATGGAAGAAGTCCTGCTGCCGGTGATGTACGACATCCCCAGCCGCGACGACGTCGCCAAGGTCGTGGTGACCAAGGAGACCGTCGAGGACAACGTGCTGCCGACGATCGTGCCGCGCAAGCCGGCGCGCACCGAACGCCGCGACAAGAGCGCCTAAGCAGCACTCGGCTCGGGTCGGCTCAGTAACCGTTGAGTGTCGACGCCGCTGACGCAGTAACCGGCCGCACTTCGCACGCGCTGGATGCGCTGAACTTCTTTCTGGCCGACGTGCGCGACGGCCTGGGCCCGTACCTGTCGATCTACCTACTGCTGACGCATCACTGGGACCAAGCGTCGATCGGTCTCGTGATGGGGATCGGTGGC
The DNA here is from genome assembly GCA_963760095.1 of uncultured Actinomycetota bacterium. GTDB lineage: Bacteria > Actinomycetota > Actinomycetes > Mycobacteriales > Mycobacteriaceae > Mycobacterium. The sequence continues at coordinate 227,609 of CAVXBT010000006.1, forward strand.
ATCGCGGCGATCGTGGCGCGGACGCCGGTCGGCGCGCTGGTGGACCGCACGACAGCTAAGCGGGCGCTGATCGTCGCCGGCGCGATCACGGTCACCGCCGGGACGTTGGCGATGCCTCTGTTTCCCCACTTCTACGCGATTTCGTTGTTGCAGGCGCTGACCGGGCTGGCCGGCTCGGTCTTCGCTCCGGCCCTGGCCGCGATCACATTGGGCGTTGTCGGCCCCCGATCGTTCTCCCGTCGGGTCGGACGTAACGAGTCGTTCAACCATGCCGGCAATGCCGCCGCCGGCGCCATCACCGGTGGACTGGCCTACCACTTCGGCCCGGCGGTGGTGTTCTGGGTGCTGGCCGCCATGGCAGCCCTGAGCGTGGTGGCAACACTGCGGATCCCGCGCGAGGCGATCGACCATGACATGGCCCGCGGCATAGACCACATGCCCGGCGATGCCACCCCGCAGCCGTCCGGGTTCGCAGTGCTGCTGCGCGACCGCAGATTGCTGATCTTCGCTGCGGCCATGGTCGCGTTTCACCTCGCCAACGCCGCCATGCTGCCGCTGGTTGGACAGGTTCTCGCACTACAGAACAAGGACTTCGGCACCGCTTTGATGGCGACGTGCGTGGTGGCCGCGCAGATCGTGATGGTGCCGATGGCATACCTCGCCGGCGCCAAAGCCGACAGCTGGGGACGAAAGCCGATCTTTCTGGTTGGATTCGCCTTCTTAACGCTTCGCGGCTTCCTCTACACAGTGTCTGACAACTCCTTCTGGCTGGTCGGCGTGCAGATCCTGGACGGCGTCGGTGCCGGCATCTTCGGCGCGTTGTTCCCGCTCGTTGTGCAAGACCTGACGCACGGCACCGGCCGTTTCAACGTCAGCCTTGGTGCGCTGAGCACCATGTGGGGCGTCGGCGCGGCCTTGTCTAACGTCATCGCCGGTTGGATCGTGGTAGCCGCCGGCTACGACGCAGCGTTCATCTCGCTAGGGGTCGTTGCCGCGGCGGGTTTGACGTTGTACTGGGCGGCCATGCCCGAAACCGGCCCCAACGCTGCTGCGAAGGGCGGGGGCACTCACGCCCGCGGCCTCCCCCGAATGGGGGAGACGAGGCGCTAGCAAATGTTACCCGCGCGTAACTACCGTTCTTAGACTTTGTGCGCCAGCAAAAGTGACCAACACCACACTTTGTCTTCGCGCGCGTTCGCTGCGTGTGTTTGACCTCGTATTTTGGCCACCTGGCGGTAACGTGGCGGTATGTACCGGCGTAACTTGATCCCTAAGAGAAGTGCATAATCGGTACTGCCAGTGACACGAAAATCGGCCGGGGCTGCACTCGGAAGATTCGCACCGGCATCGGCGATATGCCCATGCGGTGAACGGCTAACGGAAGGCGGCGGCGTGGGTCCGAACGGAAACGGAGCCAGGTCAGAATCTGATTCGGATTCGCATCGACCCCTTGGGGCTTCGCCCGAACGGGAGAAGCTGGAAAAAGTCGTCATCCGTTTCGCTGGAGACTCAGGTGACGGCATGCAGCTCACCGGCGACCGGTTTACTTCCGAGGCAGCGCTTTTCGGTAACGACCTTGCCACCCAGCCGAGCTACCCCGCCGAGATCCGTGCGCCGCAGGGCACGCTGCCCGGCGTCTCGTCGTTCCAGATTCAAATTGCCGACTACGACATTCTCACCGCTGGGGACCGGCCCGATGTGCTGGTCGCGATGAACCCGGCGGCGCTCAAGGCCAACATCGCCGACCTACCGATCGGTGGGCTGGTGATCGCCAACTCCGACGAGTTCACCAAGCGCAACCTCGCCAAAGTCGGCTATCAGGACAACCCGCTGGAAAGCGACGAGCTGTCCGATTACCAGGTTCAGCCGGTGGCGATGACCACGCTGACCCTTGGCGCTGTCGAGGCAATCGGTGCGACCAAGAAAGACGGCCAGCGCGCCAAGAACATGTTCGCGCTGGGCTTGTTGTCGTGGATGTACGGGCGACCGATCGAAACCAGCGAGCGATTCATCCGGGAGAAGTTCGGCCGCAAGCCCGACATCGCCGAGGCCAACGTGTTGGCCCTGAAGGCGGGGTGGAATTACGGCGAAACCACCGAGGCCTTCGCCACCACCTACGAGATCGCACCCGCGAAACTGCCCACCGGTGAGTATCGCCAAATCTCGGGAAACACCGCGTTGGCCTACGGCCTCGTCACGGCCGGTCAGCTTGCCGACATTCAGGTCGTGCTCGGCAGTTACCCGATCACACCGGCATCCGACATCCTGCACGAGCTTTCCAAGCACAAGAACTTCAACGTCTTGACGTTTCAGGCCGAAGACGAAATCGGCGGCATCTGCGCTGCGTTGGGCGCCGCCTACGGTGGCGCGCTCGGAGTCACCAGCACATCGGGTCCCGGCCTGTCGCTGAAGTCCGAAGCGCTGGGCCTCGGCGTGATGACCGAGCTGCCGTTGATCGTCATCGACGTGCAGCGAGGTGGGCCGTCGACCGGTCTGCCGACCAAGACCGAGCAGGCCGACCTTCTGCAGGCACTCTACGGACGCAACGGGGAATCGCCGGTGGCCGTGCTGGCGCCCCGGTCACCGTCGGACTGCTTCGAGACCGCCTTGGAGGCGGTGCGCATCGCGGTGTCGTACCACACCCCGGTGATCCTGTTGTCGGACGGGGCAATTGCCAACGGGTCCGAGCCGTGGCGAATCCCGGACGTCGATGCGCTGGACCCCATCCAGCACACTTTCGCCAAGCCCGACGAACCCTTCCAGCCGTATGCGCGCGACCCGGAAACGCTAGCTCGGCTCTTCGCCGTTCCGGGCACTCCGGGTCTCGAGCACCGCATCGGCGGGTTGGAGTCGGCGAACGGTAGCGGCGACATCTCCTACGAGCCGGCCAATCACGACCTCATGGTGCGGCTGCGTCAAGCCAAGATCGACGGCATCTCCGTTCCCGATCTGGAAGTCGACGATCCGACTGGAGACGCCGAACTTCTGCTGATCGGGTGGGGTAGCTCTTACGGCCCGATCGGAGAAGCCTGCCGGCGTGCACGGCGCAACGACATCAAGGTCGCCCACGCCCATCTGCGCTACCTGCGACCGTTCCCGGCCAACCTGAGCGAGGTACTGCGGCGTTACCCGCAGGTGGTGTGCCCGGAGATGAACCTGGGTCAGCTGGCGCTGCTGCTGCGCGGCAAGTACTTGGTCGACGTGCAGTCGGTCACCAAGGTTCAGGGTGTCGCCTTCCTGGCCGACGAGGTGGGGCGCATTATCCGCGCCGCACTGGGCGGGACCCTGGCCGAAATCGAGCAAGACAAGACGATGGTCGCAAGATTGGCGGCGGCCACGGTCGGAGCGGGAGCTAACGCATGACTGACCTGATCGGCGCGGATCTGGGCCTGACGGACGCGCTGTCCAAGCACAGCCGCGTACCCACGACCGACCAACCGCAGAAGGCCAAGGACTTCACCACCGACCAGGAAGTGCGCTGGTGCCCCGGCTGCGGCGACTACGTCATCCTCAACACGATGCGGAACTTCCTGCCCGAGTTGGGATTACGACGCGAGAACATCGTCTTCGTCAGCGGTATCGGCTGTTCGAGTCGGTTCCCGTACTACCTGGAAACCTACGGCCTGCATTCGATCCACGGCCGCGCACCGGCGATCGCGACGGGGCTGGCGCTGGCGCGCGAGGACCTCTCGGTGTGGGTGGTCACCGGCGACGGCGACGCGTTGTCGATCGGTGGTAACCACCTGATCCACGCTTTGCGCCGCAACGTCAACTTGACCATCCTGCTTTTCAACAACCGGATCTACGGCCTGACCAAGGGCCAGTACTCGCCGACATCCGAGGTCGGCAAGGTCACCAAGTCGACGCCGATGGGCTCACTCGATCAGCCGTTCAACCCGGTGTCGCTGGCGCTGGGCGCCGAGGCGAGCTTCGTGGGACGCGCGCTGGACTCCGACCGCAAGGGCCTGTCCGAGGTGCTGCGCGCCGCCGCCGAGCACCGCGGGTCCGCGCTGGTCGAGATCTTGCAGGATTGCCCGATCTTCAACGACGGCTCGTTCGACGCGTTGCGCAAAGAGGGCGCCGAGGAGCGGGTGATCAACGTCCACCACGGTGAGCCAATCGTCTTCGGCAGCAATGGCGAATACTGCGTCGTACGCTCCGGCTTCGGGCTCGACGTGGCCAAGACCGCCGACACCAGCGTCGACGAGATCGTGGTGCATGACGCGCACGCCGCCGATTCCGCCTACGCGTACGCCCTATCGCGACTGTCGCAGCAAAACCTCGAGCACACCGTGATGGGCATCTTCCGTCAGGTCAATCGGCCCACCTACGACGACGCGGCGCGGTCACAGATCCGCGCTGCGCAAGAGTCCAAGCCATCCGATCGCGCCGCCTTGCAATCGTTATTGCACGGGCGTGACACTTGGACCGTGAACTGAGGTGGCTCCCGCGGCTAAGCCGGCTTCGTTAGCCGGCGTGGTGTTGGCTGGCGGAGCGTCGCTCCGGGCGGGCCGGGACAAGGCCACCAAGCCGGTCGCTACCGGGCTCTCGGGCTCCCAGATGCCGTCGACGGTTGTGGAGCAGGTGGTCGGCATTCTCGGACAGCGGTGTGAGCCCGTGTTCGTGGTCGCGGCGCCTGGGCAAGCGCTGCCTGACTTACCGGCGCGCGTGGTGCGCGACGATGTGCGCGGAGTCGGCCCGCTACTTGCGCTGGCACGTGGGTTACACGCAGCCGCCGAGGCCGGCGCGAAGTGGGCGTTCGTATGTGCGGTCGACACAGGGGTTCTCAGCGCCGACTTGATCGACGTGCTTGCGGCCCGCGCCGTCGAAGTCGACGCGGACATCGTGTTGCCGTGGGACGGCGGCAATCACTACCTGGCCGCGGTGTACCGGACCGAGCTGGCCGCCCAGATCGATGCGCTGGTCGCTGCCGGCGAGCGAAATTTGCCCGCGTTGGTCGACCGGGTCGACTCACAACGCATCGTGCTCGCGGACTCCTTGCCGGCGGCCACCGTCAAGTCGGCCGGTGGGCTGCGCGGCCTGCTGCACGCCGGGCGCTGACCTCGTCGAATCAGCGTCTTGTGCGCATTTGATTAATTACGCGAACCGTTCGCCGGCAATTAACTGAGAAATTCGCAATACAGAATATGTGGGCAACGACTATTTGCTTCGGAAACGAGTAATTAGCTGCGGTAAATCGGGCCTGGTATCGCTGCCGGCGCCATAAATTACGTTTAGATTCTTTATCGTAACGCGTTGGGACAGCGGGTATTTGGGCCCTCCGGCGATGCGGCGACCCGCCTCGACGGTGTCCCTGCACCCTGGCTCGAAGCCGGCGGCAACTCGGGCTCTGGCAAATCGGCCTGCGGCCCAGGCTAGAGGAGCGCCCGTCGTCCGGTGCAATCGTTGAAATATACTGTTAGACAGACATATTCACGTAGTAACAGGATCTGGTCCCAGCCTCACGACGCAGTCGTACAGCTTCTACATTCGTGAGTGCCATGGCCTTAAAATAGACTGTGCTGCAAGCTAATTAGCCGATTAAGCGGTCGTCGCCAACGCCTCCGGTCTGCCTCCCGAACGAAAGCGCATATGACACACCCGGCTAACTTGTGATCTTGATCTCCTTCTCGGTCTCGGTGCGACATGCGCCCATTGCCCCGAGTTGGTCGGTTTCATCTCGTCACATCCGTGGTGAGGCTCACAAAAACACCGTGATTTGGCTCACTGCCGGGCGCTCACCTCACCTAACTGACGCCAGCGACAAAGGCGTGTTTGACCTGGGATAGCGATTAGCTGAAGCGTCGTGAACAAGCCGTTACCTCTTCGAAATAGCGGCGCGTCACGAAATGACGAATGCCACGCGTTCTCGTACGGTCCGTCTCGGCCCGAAAAGGCCAAAAAATCGAATCCACGGACCCGCGTGTGAGCGGGGGCTGCGGAGGGCGACGACGCCCCCGTGCGGCCGCCGGGCAGATGCCCGGTCGGCGGCTGACGCCCCCGCTGTCGTGCCCGAACGAGACGGCGCGATTCGAAGTATCAAAACCGCCGGGAAACCGGCATCAGCCCACATCGCTGGGCTTGCTTCGGCGCGCGTACCCGCGAAAGGAACGATCTTGAAGAACGTACGCCAGACGCTTCGCATGGCTGCCATCACCGGGGTGCTCGCTGCGACCCCGCTGACCCTGTCCAACGCGATTGCCTCCGCAGACTACGAGCGGGTGACCTCGAGCGTGCCGTCCACGCCTTTCGCGCCGGCCGGGTTTGCGCCGGCTCCTGACGCGGCGCCCGAGAACGATGCGCCGGCAGCTCCGGACGTGCCGCCCGCTCCGGATGTTGCGCCAGTCGCGGACACCCCGCCGGCGCCGGCTGACCTGCCCCCGGCCCCAGATGCACCGCCCGCCCCCGCGCCCGATGCGCCGCCGGCTCCGGCCCCCGATGCACCGCCCGCACCGGCTGCTGGCCCCGCCCCCGATGCGCCCCCGCCGCCCGCCCCGGATGCGCCTGCCAACGACGCCCCGGCGCCCGAGCAGGCCCCGGCGCCCGTGCACAGGGCCTACAGCGTCAACTGGGACGCGATCGCTTCCTGCGAGTCGGGTGGTAACTGGGGCATCAGCACCGGTAACGGCTACGCCGGCGGTTTGCAGTTCACGCCGAGCACATGGCGCTCCAACGGTGGCGCGGGGTCCCCGAACGGCGCGAGCCGCGAGGAGCAGATCCGGGTGGCCGAGAACGTGCTGCACTCGCAGGGCATCGGCGCCTGGCCGGTATGCGGTCGGCGCGGCTGAGGAAACGATTGCCAACTGACGGCGGTGGTCGGGCTCAGGCCCGCCACCGCCGTTTGGCGGCTTTGAGCTACAGGTCGAACACCAGCAGGGTGCTGGTCGCGGTCGCGACGATCTTGCCCGACCCGTCGGCGACGACTCCCTCGGTGAAGCCCACCCGCGAACCCGACTTCACGACCGTCCCGGTGGCGGTCAACGGGCCGTTGTCGAGGCGCACCGATTTCAAGTAGTTCACCTTTACGGCTTAAGTACCGGTTTAGGGCTGCTGGGAAAACCCTGCTACCAGGGCATCCGGTATAGGCACAATTATGTTCGAGTGGCCGGCGTGCTGGGTTGCCTCATCTGGGGGCGTGGATTGGATTAATCGTCGTGCATACATCCGCCCAGCCCGCCAGCCACGTCTGTGGCCGAGGATAGGCCGCGGATTTTACGGCCCTAGGCCGGCGGCTTCGATCAGCAGGCCACCCAACAGCGCCGCCTCGTCCGGGGTCATCGTCACCAGTAGCGGGTGGAACCGGGCGGGAATCGGCATGTCGGAGTGAGGTGAGGCTGAAAGATCGCGGCATCGACCACCAAGCGCCCGCCGTCGTCGTCGTCCTCGCGGACGTGCACCATGATCTCCATGCCCCAGGCGCACAACTCACCGATCTGAGTCGACACCACGTCGCGGGGAAACGGAATAACTTCGCCCATCACCCGGCCCTCCGGCTCCGCAGGCACGCCTCACAACGCCCGATACCAACGATCGCGGGCTTGCCGCACTCGCTGCAATGCACGCGCCGACAGTCCGCCTTGTGATCGCTGACACGGAGGTCAACCCGGCAAGCCGGGCAATGATGGGACGGACGACCAGCCCGCCAAGGGTGCCCCTGTCCTGCTGGGGGATATCCGCGCATCAGGCGGGAAGCCCTTTCATGCGCCAGGTGACTTTGCCGACGAACCGGGCCATATTCACCAGGGGGTCAGCCTGTTTGGTGCCAACCGTGACGGTGCGGGAGTAGGCGACGAAATACTGTTGCTGCGTGCTGGGGTGCGTGATGGTGGTGCCTATGGCGTTGTTACCCCAAGCAATCGCCCGGGTCATGAGCACTTCAGCGTCGCTTTCCCGGTTGTTGGGTGCGTAGGCGCAGAGAGTGATGCCGATATCGAAGAGAACCCCGTCAGGCCGGATCGGTCCGCCTGAGGGTTCCACCCGCAGAAACCCGTTGACGGTGTCGGCAGGACTACACTCGGCCCCATGTCAGATGACCTGCAGCGGGGTGCCCCTATCGGCGTGGAGTGGAAGCCGGTAGAGGAAGAGAGGCCTGTCCAGACCATCACCGTGACGCCGGTCATCAACGTGCCCGAGCACGCGCACGTCAGCCGCAACGTGGCGACCGGGCAGATCATGATCGATGACATCACGGTCAACGACCTGACCGACCTGCGCGACTCGACCTCGGACCAGATCAACGAAGTGCAGAAACGGAATGGCTGGGAGCCGTTTTGAACTCCCTGTTCATCGCCACCCCGATGTATGGGGCGATGTGTCACGGCAGCTACACGCTCTCGCTGGTGCAGGTGATACCGACGTTGGTGAACGCACAGGTGGGAGTCCAGTTCGGGTTCCTGATGAACGAGTCGCTGGTCACCCGGGCGCGCAATGCGCTCGTCTGGGAGTTCCTGCAGTCGGACGCCACGCACCTGATGTTCATCGACTCCGACATCGGGTTCCGAGCGGAAGACATCCTGCCCATGATCAATGCCGACAAGGACATCATCTGCGGCCTGTATCCCCACAAGTCGATCATCTGGGAGCGGGTGGCCGAGGCAGTGAAGGATGGTGTCCCGCCACAGGAGCTGCATAAACACGCCAGCCCGATCGTGGACGACATCGCCCGCGATGTGACGGGCACCGTGCCGATAGAAGTTCCATTCGGGGGGACGGGGTTCATGCTCATCAAGCGCGACGTGCTGGAGGGCCTGACCGATAAAGTGCCGGACTACAACGATTTCCTCATGTCCCAAACCATCAAACAGTACTTCGACACCAGCATCGACCCAGCCAGTCACAACATCCTTCTGTCGGAGGACTACCACTTCTGCAAGCTGGCGCGCAGCAACGGCTACACGGTCTGGGCCGCGCCGTGGGCAGAACTGACACACACCGGGACGTACCAGTTCACCTCGCGAGCCGGGAAGAGTGTCTGATGGACCGCAAGAAGATCATCGCCGTGCTGGACAAGTGGCTTGACATCGATGTCGCGCCGGCAAGTTAAACGCGTCACACGTGCGCGACCTCCGTGGGGTCATCGAACGTGAACACGCCGAAATCGGCGTACTTGTCTCTAGCGGCAAGCCGACTGACAAGATGCGCGCCGAGGCGGCGACCGCGGGCTTCTATAAGTCCCTTTGGGGCCAACATCCGAAGCTTCAGCTCTTGCAAGTAGACGACATCCTTCAAGGGACGCGGGTTGACTGCCCGCCACTTAGGCAAGTGAACGTCACGTTCAAGAAGGCCGGGGCCGCGCCAGCGTCGCCGGAAGCCGAGACCGAGGCTATGTTCGATGTGCCCGTAGACGTTGACGCCCTACGAGCCCGATATCGACGATAACGAGAAAAACGAAACTTAGATCGCCCTTGAGCCGGGCCACCAATCCGCCGTCCCCAGTCTGGGCGCGTCAGCACGTGATATCCATTCGGACGACCCGGCTAACCACCACAGTGGCGGAGCCGGTAGCGGGCCAGCTCCGCGGCGGCCATGCCGTAGGTAGGGGTGTTCTCCAGCTGCTCCAGCTCGGCATCCCGCTGGGCGTCCAGGTCACGTACCGCGTAGACCGCTGCCCGCGCCCGGCGAATGACATGCTGCACCGATCCCAGCGAACAGCGCATCGCCCTGGCGATATCTCGCTGGGAGTGATCACCCGCGGCATGCAGGCGAAGTATCTCGGCGTCGCGCTGGCGCTGGGCTTCGGGCTCCCATCGGCGGCGTGCTGTTCGGGTCCGTATGTAGTAGGCCATCACAGTCCCCGCGGTGCCGCCGTGCGGCTCAATTGCCGGGCCGGGATTGGTCGACCGCGTTAGACGCTACAGTGCAGACAGCCCGACACCGGGATTGAATGCCGGTGTGTCGCAGGCGATTTTAAGCCAAGCGGACTACGCTATAAAGTCGCCGAGTTGCAGCTTGCGGGCCTCGGCCTGGGCACGCACCTCGGCAGTGTGCTTGGCATACCTGTCGACCATGTCGCGACTCGTCCAGCCAGCGGCCGATATTAGGCCGCCCTCGGTGCCACCACTGGCCAGCCAGCCAGACGCGAAGCTATGCAGCAGCCGGTGAAGGTGAAAACCCGTGATACCGGCCAGCTCTGCCCGCGCCCGCAGCGCAACACGTAGGCCGTGGTAACCGAGGTTCGCCTGATTACTACCACCACCGAAGAACAGCGGCTCAGTCGCCGCGAGCCGGTGCATCCGGCGGGATCGCAGATAGCGATCCAATGATGCTTTGGTATGCGCGCCGATCGCGACCACCCGGCCCTTACCGCCCTTACCCCGAGTGACGGTCACCAGCCCGTGTTCTAAGTCGACGTCCGTGGTTTTCAGGGCCACCAGCTCGCCGGCCCGCAGCCCGCATTCGGCCAGCAGTCGTACGGTGGCCTCGTCGCGGCGCGCCATGAAATCGCGGCCACTGCACACCTTCAGCAGCAACTTGATCTGCTCGTCGGTAAGCCCGTCGATCACTTTGGAATCCAGCTTGTAACCGCAATCCGGCGTAGGGTGTGCCGCCGTTTGGCGTCTGAGAGCTACAGGTCGAACACCAGCAGGCTGCTGGTCGCGGTCGCGACGATCTTGCCGGACCCGTCGGCGACGACACCCTCGGTGAAGCCCACCCGCGATCCCGATTTCACGACCGTTCCGGTGGCGGTCAATGGGCCGTTGTCGAGGCGCACCGCCTTCAAATAATTCACCTTGATCTCGATGGACGTGTATCCCTTGCCGGCGGGCAGCGTGCTGTGCAGCGCCAATCCGGCGACCGAGTCGAGCAGCGTGCACACCAGGCCGCCGTGGACGGCGCCGTTGGGGTTGTACACCGACCCGTCGGGTTGGCAGGTGAACACGACTTTTCCGGGCTCTGCCTCGACGAGCTCGAACCGCATGAGCTGGGCGATAGGCGGCGGCGGCAGCTCGCGGGCGATCATCGCCTGGAGATAGTCGATCCCGGGCATGCTCAGCCCGCGGGCAACGCTGGGGCCCGGGTCGTGCCAGGTGACGGTCCGTGACTGCTGCGGTCCCCAGTACTCGTTGCCTGCGGCCGCGGTGTCCTTGCTGGCTGTGGTCATTGTGCCCTTCCTGTCTGCTGCTTGGCCCTTGCCCAGCGGTAGCGGTCGCGGTCCGGGTCATTCGGATGGACCGCATGGTTGAGTCCCCAGGCCAGCAACGCGTCCAACACGGGAACCAGTGCACGGCCGGAGTCTGTGAGCTGATAGTCGAATCGCGGTGGCGCCGTCTGATAGGGGACGCGCCGGATCACCCCGGTTTCTTCCAACGCCTTGAGCCGGGCAGCGACCCGGTCCCTGGGCGCACCGGTACCCCGAACGACGTCCTGGAAGCGGCTGTTGCCCAACGCCAACTCGCGCACGATCAACAGTGCCCAGCGCTCACCGACCACGTCCAGGGCGGCGGCGATGGGGCAGCACCGGCCGGGGAGATCGGCCAGCGAGACGTTCGGCATGGACACCAGCATGTCACCCCAGAGTTTGATAATCAAACCCTCAAGTCGGGTCGACGGGCGCGCGCTGCGCTGTGTTACCAACGACTGGTGACTGCTACGGCATTCGACGACCTCGACGACTACCTCGCGCTACCGCGGATTTCGGGCCTCGCCGTGTCGGCGGACGGGACGCGGGTGGTGACCACGGTCGCCGAACTCAACGACAAGCGCACCGAACACATCAGCGCCGTATGGGAGGTCGATCCGGCCGGCGAACGACCCGCACGCCGACTGACCCGCAGCGTCAACGGCGACTCATCACCGGCATTCACCGTCGGCGGCGATCTGCTGTTCGTCTCGTCGCGGCCATCCGCCGCTGCCGCCGATGACGGTACGAAGCCGCCGGCCTCGCTGTGGCGGCTGCCCGCTGGTGGCGGCGAGGCGGTCGAAGTGTTGAGCATGCCCGGTGGCGTAAGCGCGGTGCGCACCGCCCGCGACGCCGACGCCACGGTGGTTGTCGCGCCGCTGTTTCCGGCGGCACGCGACGTCGACGACGATCGGCGACTGCGCAACCTGCGTAAGGACCATAACGTCGACGCGATACTGCACACCGGGTACCCGGTGCGCTACTGGGACAAGGATCTCGGCCCGGACGAACCTCACCTGCTCGACGCAAACGGACCACGTGATCTCACCCCGCAACCGGGCAGGGGGCTGCACGATGCCGGATTCGACGTCAGTGCCGACGGTCGATTTTTGGTGACCACCTGGCCGGTCGCCGGGCCAGGACCGGTCCACCGTTCGGCGTTGCTGCGGGTCGAGCTGGCATCCGGGCAGCGCACCATCATCGCCGATGACCCCGACGCCGACCTGGAAAACCCCGCGATCTCGCCGGACGGGTCGGCGATTGCCTTCACCCGGGAAACCATCGCCACTCCTGACCATGGTCCACGAATGGCGTTGCAATGCTTACGATTCGGCGGCCAACCACAGACGGTGGCCGAGGCATGGGATCGACGTCCGAGCTCGCTGACCTGGTCCAGCGACGGCACTGCACTGGTGGTCACGGCAGACCAGAACGGCCGGGCGCCGATCTTCGTCGTCGAGTTGTCGACATCGACGGTCACCCAGCTCACCGATGACGATTTCGGCTATACGGACGTCGTTGCCGCGACGGGTGGCGTGGTGTATGCGTTGCGGAGTTCGTATGCGGCACCGCCCCATCCGGTGCGCATTGACCCCGGCGGTGCAGTCACGGCGCTGCCGTGCATCGACGTGCCAACGCTGCCGGGAACGTTGACCGAGGTGGCCACGACGGTCGCCGACGGGACGACGGTGCGGTCATGGTTGGTGTTGCCCGAAGACCAGACGCCGGCTCCGCTGCTGTTGTGGATCCACGGCGGTCCGTTGGGCAGTTGGAACAGCTGGGCCTGGCGATGGAATCCGTGGCTGATGGCCGCCAAGGGATATGCGGTGCTGCTGCCCGATCCGGCATTGTCGACCGGTTACGGCCAAGACTTCATCCAGCGCGGCTGGGGAGCGTGGGGCGGACCGCCGTTCGATGATTTGATGGCGGCCACCGATGCGGTATGTGCTCACCCCCGCATCGACCCGACCCGGATCGCTGCGATGGGCGGCTCGTTCGGCGGATACATGGCCAATTGGGTGGCCGGTCACACCAACCGTTTCGCCGCGATCGTGACCCACGCCAGTCTGTGGGCGCTCGATCAGTTCGGGCCGACGACCGACACGGCTTATTACTGGCGCCGGGAGATGACGCCGGAGATGACCGCCGCCAACTCACCGCACCGTTTCGTCGACAAGATCGCTACGCCGATGCTGGTCGTCCACGGCGACAAGGACTACCGCGTGCCGATCGAAGAGGGCCTGCGGCTGTGGTACGAGTTGCTCGCCTCGTCGGCGCTGCCGGCCGGTGAGGATGGCAGCAGTCCGCACCGGTTCCTGTATTTCCCGTCCGAGGACCACTGGGTCGTCGCGCCGCAACACACGAAGATCTGGTACGAGGTGGTGTTCGCCTTCCTCGCCGAGCATGTGCTGGGGGAGAGCGCCGAATGGCCAGAGACGCTCGGAGTACCGTCGCGCCCGTGACTGCAACGCGCGAGTACGACATCGTCTTGTACGGGGCAACCGGCTTCGTGGGCAAGCTCACCGCCGAGTACCTGGCCCGGGCCGGCGGCAATGCGCGGATCGCGCTGGCCGGCCGCTCGACCGATCGGCTGCGGGCAATCCGCGATACGTTGGGGGAGGCGGCACAGTCGTGGCCGGTTCTGGTGGCAGATGCCTCCTCGCCGTCGACGCTGGATGCGATGGCCGCTCAGACGCAGGTGGTCGTCACCACCGTCGGCCCCTACACCCGTTACGGTCTGCCGCTGGTCGCCGCGTGCGCGGCCGCGGGCACCGATTACGCGGACCTGACCGGCGAGCCGCCGTTCGTCCGCGACAGCATCGACCTTTACCACAAGCAGGCCCTCGATACCGGCGCTCGCATTGTGCACGCGTGTGGATTCGACTCGATCCCTTCGGATCTCACCGTCTACGCGCTCTACCGCAGGGCGCGCCAAGACGGCGCGGGCGAACTCGTCGGCACCGACTTCGTGGTTCGGGCGTTTGCGGGCGGGTTCTCCGGCGGCACTGTCGCTTCAGGGGTGGAAGTGCTGAGCACCGTTTCTAGGGATCCCGACGCACGTCGTCTGTTCGCCGACCCGTACACGCTGAGTCCCGATCGCGGTGCCGAACCCGAGCTGGGTGCTCAACCCGATCTGCGACGTCGCAATGGCGGCCAGATTGCGCCGGAGCTGACCGGGCTCTGGACCGCGGGATTCCTGATGGCGTTCGCCAACACGCGAATTGTCCGGCGCAGCAACGCATTACAGGACTATGCGTACGGCAGACGGTTCCGGTACAGCGAGCACATGAATGTGGGGTCCTCGGCCGTGGCGCCGGTGACGTCAGCAGTCGTCAACGGGGTCAGCAACGCGGTGTCAGCGCTGGGCAGCCGCTATTTCCGGCTGCTGCCGCGCCGACTGGTGGAGCGTGTGCTGCCCAAACCCGGCACCGGCCCCAGCGAAGCCGTCCGCGAGCGCGGCTTCTACAAGGCGGAGACCTACACCACGACGACCTCCGGCGACCGTTATGTCGCCACCATCGCGCAGAGCGGCGACCCCGGATACAAGGCGACGTCAGTGCTGCTTGGCGAAAGCGGTCTGGCGCTGGCGATGGACCGCAACGCGCTTTCGGACCTACGTGGCGTGCTGACCCCGGCGGCGGCGATGGGCGACGCGTTACTGGCGCGGTTGCCGGCGGCGGGAGTCTCGTTGGACACCGCGCGGTTGATGCCCCGCTGACGCGCGGCGGCAATTGATCTGCTCTGCAAAGAACCGCTGTCGGACAAGATCAGCTGGGCTAGTGTCATCACTGAACCACAGCATCCCAGCAACGTTAGGTGGACGGGTCCATGTCTGGCCTTGAAGATCTTTTAGCTCAGATTCCCACGAGTGACATCGCAAGCAAGATCGGCGTCGACGAAGCCGAAGTCAACAAGGCGGTTCAGCTGCTGGTGCCGGTGCTGGTCGGCGGACTGCAAGAGAACGCGCAAGACCCCGATCACGCGAGCAAGATCGAGTCGGCGGCAGACAGCCACGCCGCCAGCGGGCTGCTCGACGGCGGCGTCAACGTCGACCATGTCGACGAGCAGGACGGGCAGCTGGCGATCGCGAAGATCTTCGGTGGCAACGACGTCTCCCAAGTCGCCAGTGCGCTGGCCGGCGGCAGCGGCGGCAACAGCGCTCTGCTCAAGCAGCTGTTGCCGATCCTTGCGCCGATCGTGCTTGCCTACATCGGAAAGCAACTGGGCCAGAAGAGCGCACCGGCCAAAGAAGAGGCGGCCTCCGGCGGCGGGCTCAACGACGTGCTGGGCAGCATCCTCGGCGGAATGGCCGGCGGCAACAAATCGCTGGGCACCGTGCTGGGCAATGCGCTGGGCTCCAAAGCGGGCGACATCCTCGGCGGATTGCTCGGCGGCAAGAAGTAGGCCCATCCTCTTTGTACCGCTCCGCGGTAGGCGGTGTTCGTCGCGGCCGTCGGTGGTTTCTAGAATTGACTGGTGACCGCCAGCCCAGAACGCGCTGCTGACACGCGCGCCGAAGACCTGCCCAAGGCGTGGGATCCGGGCGCGGCCGAAAGCGCGATCTATCAACGCTGGCTGGATGCCGGCTATTTCACCGCGGACCCGGTCAGCGCAAAGCCCGGGTATTCGATCGTGCTGCCGCCGCCCAACGTCACCGGCAGCCTGCACATGGGCCATGCGCTCGAGCACACCATGATGGACGCCCTGACTCGTCGCAAGCGCATGCAGGGCTACGAGGTGTTGTGGCAGCCGGGTATGGACCACGCGGGCATCGCGACCCAGAGCGTCGTCGAAAAGCAGCTCGCGGTCGACGGCAAGACCAAGGAAGACTTCGGCCGCGCGCTGTTCATCGACAAGGCGTGGGATTGGAAGCGCGAATCGGGCGGTGCCATCGGTGGTCAGATGCGGCGGCTCGGCGACGGCGTGGACTGGGACCGCGAGCGCTTCACCATGGACGACGGTCTGTCGCGGGCGGTGCGCACCATCTTCAAGCGGCTTTACGACGCGGGCCTGATCTATCAAGCCGAGCGGCTGGTCAACTGGTCGCCGGTGCTGGAAACCGCGATATCGGATCTCGAGGTCCGCTACGAGGACGTCGAAGGCGAGCTGGTGTCGTTCCGCTACGGTTCGCTCGACGGGTCCGAGCCCCACATCGTGGTGGCCACCACCCGGGTGGAGACGATGCTGGGCGACACCGCGATCGCCGTGCATCCCGACGACGAACGCTACCGAAAGCTCGTCGGCTCCACGCTGCCGCACCCATTCCTGGACCGGCAGCTCATCATCGTCGCCGACGATCACGTCGACCCTGAATTCGGCACCGGCGCAGTCAAAGTCACGCCCGCCCACGACCCGAACGACTTCGAGATCGGGCTACGGCATCAACTGCCCATGCCGTCGATCATGGACGCCCGCGGCCGTATCGCCGACACCGGAACGCAATTCGACGGCATGGACCGCTTCGACGCCCGTGTCGCGGTGCGTGAAGCCCTGGCGACGCAGGGCAGGATCGTCGAGGAGAAGCGTCCCTACCTGCACAGCGTCGGGCATTCTGAGCGCAGCGGTGAGCCGATCGAACCGCGGCTGTCGCTGCAGTGGTGGGTCCGGGTGGAATCGCTGGCCAAGGCCGCCGGCGACGCGGTGCGCAACGGCGACACGGTGATTCACCCCGCCAGCTTGGAGCCGCGCTGGTTCGCCTGGGTCGACGACATGCACGACTGGTGCATTTCGCGGCAGCTGTGGTGGGGTCACCGCATCCCGATCTGGTACGGGCCGGACGGCGAGCAGGTGTGCGTGGGCCCGGACGAGACACCGCCCGAGGGTTGGGAGCAGGATCCCGACGTCCTGGACACGTGGTTCTCGTCGGCGCTGTGGCCGTTCTCCACTCTGGGCTGGCCCGACAAGACGCCGGATTTGGAGAAGTTCTACCCGACAAGCGTTTTGGTGACCGGCTACGACATCCTGTTCTTCTGGGTGGCCCGGATGATGATGTTCGGTACCTTCGTCGGCGCGGACGAGGCCATCACGCTGGACGGCCGGCGAGGCGCCCAGGTGCCGTTCACCGATGTCTTCCTGCATGGGCTGATCCGTGATGAGTCGGGCCGCAAGATGAGCAAGTCCAAGGGCAACGTCATCGACCCGCTGGATTGGCTGGACGTCTATGGCGCCGACGCCCTGCGGTTCACGTTGGCTCGGGGCGCCAGCCCTGGCGGTGACCTGAGCGTCGGTGAGGACCACGTCCGGGCGTCGCGTAACTTCGTCACCAAACTGTTCAACGCCACCCGATTCGCACTGCTCAACGGCGCAGCGTTGGGACCGCTGCCGGACTACGGCGAACTGACCGATGCCGATCGCTGGATACTGGGTCGGTTGGAAGAAGTTCGCGCCGAGGTGGATTCAGCCTTCGACTCCTACGAGTTCAGCCGGGCATGCGAAGCCCTCTACCACTTCACCTGGGACGAATTCTGCGACTGGTATGTCGAATTGGCCAAGACGCAGGTCGCCGACGGTCTCTCGCACACCACTGCCGTGCTGGCGGCCGCGCTGGACACCCTGCTGCGGTTGTTGCACCCGGTGATTCCCTTCGTCAGCGAGGCACTTTGGCAGGCATTGACCTCTCAGGAGTCGCTGGTGGTGGCCGATTGGCCGCAGCGCTCCGGAATCGACATCAATCCTGTTGCTGAGCAGCGGATCACCGACATGCAGAAGCTGGTGACCGAAATCCGCCGGTTCCGTAGCGATCAGGGGCTGGCCGATCGGCAGAAAGTGCCGGCCCGGCTGTCGGGTATCGACACCGCCGACCTGAGCGGCCAGGTCGGCGCCGTCAGCTCGCTGGCGTGGTTGACCGAACCGGGACCGCAGTTCAGCCCTTCGGCATCGGTGGAGGTCGGGCTCAAGGGTGGCATCGTGGTCGTCGAACTGGATACCTCGAGCACCATCGACGTGGCCGCCGAGCGTCGCCGCCTGGAGAAGGACTTGGCCGCTGCGCAAAAGGAATTGGCTTCTACCACAGCGAAACTGGGCAACGCGGACTTCATGGCCAAGGCGCCGGCTGCCGTCGTCGACAAGCAGCGAGAGCGTCAGCGAGTGGCGCGCGAGGAAACTGACCGGATCACGGCCAGGTTGGCCGGACTCCAGTGACCCTGGAACCGGAAGACGCGGAATTCACCGACGCGGTTCCCACCCCGGATGAGATCGCGGCACTGTTGCAGGTCGAGCACCTGCTCGACCAGCGGTGGCCGGAAACCAAGATCGAGCCCAGCCTGACGCGCATCTCGGCGCTGATGGACCTGCTCGGCTCACCGCAACTCAGCTATCCGTCGATCCACATCGCCGGTACCAACGGCAAAACCTCGGTGGCACGGATGGTCGATGCGCTGATGACGGCTCTGCAACGGCGTACCGGCCGGACCATCAGCCCGCATCTGCAGTCGGCAGTCGAGCGCATCGCGATCGACGGAAAGCCGATCAGCCCCGCGACATATGTGGCGATCTACGCCGAACTCGAGCCGTTCGTCCAGCTCATCGACCAGCAGTCGGAAGACAACGGCGGTCCGCCGATGAGCAAGTTCGAGGTCCTCACCGCAATGGCGTTCGCGGCGTTCGCCGACGCGCCGATCGAGGTGGGGGTCATCGAGGTGGGTCTGGGCGGGCGTTGGGACGCCACCAATGTGGTCAACGCGCCGGTCGCGGTGATCACCCCGATCAGCGTCGACCATGTCGAATACCTCGGCGACAACATCGCCGGCATCGCCGGTGAGAAGGCGGGCATCATCCGGAAGGCCCCGGGAGCTGAAGCGGGCGCCCCGGACACGGTGGCGGTTATCGGCCGCCAGGTGCCGGAGGCGATGGAGGTCGTGCTGGCGCAGACCGTGCGCGCGGATGCCGCAGTCGCGCGCGAGGATTCGGAGTTCGCGGTGCTGGGCCGTCAGGTCGCTATCGGCGGCCAGCTGCTGCAACTGCAAGGTCTCGGCGGGGTGTACTCCGACGTGTTCCTCCCGCTGCACGGCGAACACCAAGCCCACAACGCGGCCATCGCGCTGGCCGCAGTCGAGGCGTTTTTCGGGGCGGGCGCGCAGCGCCAACTGGACGTCGATGCTGTTCGGGCCGGGTTCGCCGCCGCGACCAGCCCCGGCCGGCTAGAACGGATGCGAAGCGCCCCAACGGTATTCGTCGACGCCGCGCACAACCCGGCGGGCGCGGCGGCGCTGGCCCAGACGCTGGCCGAGGAGTTCGATTTCCGGTTCCTGGTCGGCGTGGTCAGCGTGATGGGCGATAAGGACGTCGGCGGCATCCTCGCCGCGCTCGAACCGGTGTTTGACCAGATCGTGGTCACCCACAACGGGTCACCGCGAGCGCTGGATGTCGAATCGCTGGAATTGGCCGCCCAGCAATTGTTCGGACCCGACCGGGTGATCGCCGCCGAGAACCTGCGCGACGCCATCGATACCGCCACCGCGCTGGTCGATGACGCCGGTGCCGAAGAGGAGGCATTCGCCGGAACAGGCATCGTCATCACCGGTTCGGTGGTCACCGCCGGCGCCGCGCGCACCTTGTTCGGTCGTGATCCCGCGTGAGCTCTCAAGAACCGCCGCCCGAGGTGCCGAGACCCGACCCGTGGAAAAGCTTCCGTGGTGTCACGGCCGGCACGCTGATCCTGGAGGCGATTGTGGTGTTGCTGGCGTTGCCGGTGGTCGGCGCCGTCGGCGGCGGGCTGACACCGGTAGCTTTGGGATATCTGCTGGGGTTGGCGGCGGTCCTGATCGTCCTCGCCGGACTGCAGGGCCGGTCATGGGCCATCTGGGCGGACGTGGCCGTGCAGTTGATCCCCATCGCGGGCTTCGTGATCTACCCGGGACTGGGTTTCATCGGCTTGCTGTTCGCCGCGGTCTGGGCGCTGATCGCCTACGTCCGGTCTGAAGTTCTCCGGCGGGAACGGTACGGGCTGCTCCCCGGCCAGGACGGGCCGCCGGACTGATCCGCTGTCGCCGGCGAGCCATGTCGGTTCGGTACGCTGTGCGCCGGAACGGCGACAATGGCTGAGCCGGTGACGATGCAGAGCGCAGCGATGAAGAGGAACGGCGACAATGGCCGAGCCGGTGACGATGAGTAGGAGCGGCGCCAATGCCTGAGCGGACCCTGCTGTTGGTCAAGCCCGACGGGGTCGAGCGACGCCTGGTGGGCGAGATCGTCAGCCGTATCGAACGCAAAGGCCTGACCCTCGCGGCGCTGGAATTGCGGGTCGTCAGCGACGAGTTGGCCAGCCAGCACTATGCCGAGCATGACGGCAAGCCGTTTTTCGGCTCGTTGCTGGAGTTCATCACGTCGGGGCCGCTGGTGGCGGCGATCGTGGAGGGCCCGCGGGCTGTCGCGGCGGTGCGGCAACTCGCGGGCGGGACAGACCCGGTCGAGAAGGCCACGCCCGGCACCATCCGCGGCGATTTCGGTCTCGAAACGCAGTTCAACCTGGTGCACGGCTCCGATTCGCCGGAATCGGCCGAGCGTGAGATCGCGCTCTGGTTCCCGCAGGCCTAGCCTGCCGGCAACGTCGTTAGACAGCAGGTCGGCGTACTTGGTCCAAGCCGGCACGACGATATGGGATACTGATTGACGGGTGAACGTCGCCGGACCGGCGTCCGACGCCCGAATGAAGACTTCGACAAGCGCGACCACCGCTACCCGCGATGCGGCGCCGACCGTCCAGCCATCATTCAGACCGGCACCGGGTGCGTTCGACTCGAACCGCTCGGAGCAAGACCATCACAAGTCCGGGAGAAAGTGACCCGGACTCATAGCGAAGCCCTCGCGTGGCCGCGTCGAAAGGACGCGCCCGGGGGCTAGAGGAGAATACGTGATAGACGGTGGCCCATCCTCAGAGGCTCCACAAGACTCGGCGCAGCACGAGGATCTACCGGATCGGTTAAGGGTCCATTCCCTGGCGCGGGCACTGGGGACGACGAGCAGGCAGGTGCTCGACGCGCTGACCGAGCTCGACGGCAGGATCCGCAGTGCTCATTCCACCGTGGAACGCGTCGACGCAGTTCGGGTCCGCGACCTGCTGGCCAGCGCGCCGACGACGGTCACCGCGCCCGTCGTAGCGCCGGTCGCCGCGACTGAGGCGGGCGCCGCTGCTGAGGCGGACGAACCCGAGTCGCGGCTGATGCTGGCGGCCCCGGATACCACTGCCGACCGCCCTGAGTACATGCCGCTTTTCGTCGCGCCCCAGCCGGTCCAGATACCCGAAAAAACGGATGACAGCGACAACTCCGATGACTCCGACGATTCCGCGGAATCTGACGACGACGATGACTTCGATGCCGACGACGAGCAGGGTGAGCGTCCGGCCAACCGGCGGCGTCGCCGCGGGCGTCGCGGACGGGGCCGCGGTCGAGGCGAGCAGAACGGAACCGACAAGGGCGGCGAGGACGGCGGGGACAGCGGCACGTCCGACAAGCCGGATGCTGTGTCGGCTAACGACGAGGACGACTCCGACGACGTGGACGACTCCGATACCTCCGAGGACGACAACGACTCCGGCGAGGGCGCCACCAAGCGTCGTCGCCGTCGCCGTCGCCGCAAGTCCGGCTCCAGCGATGACAACGATGACAGCCCGTCACCGGACGACCCGCCGAATACCGTCGTCCACGAGCGGGCGCCCCGGGCCAAGGACAAGTCGGACTCCGGCAGGGGGTCCGGTAACTCCGAGATCCAGGGCATCGACGGCTCCACCAGGCTGGAGGCCAAACGGCAACGCCGCCGCGACGGGCGCGACGCCGGCCGGCGCCGACCGCCTGTCCTGACCGAAGCCGAGTTCCTGGCGCGACGCGAAGCGGTCGAGCGGGTGATGGTGGTGCGGGACAGGGTCCGCACCGAACCGCCGCATCCAGGCAGCCGGTACACCCAGATCGCCGTGCTCGAGGACGGCATCGTCGTGGAGCACTTTGTCACCTCGGCTGGTTCCGCTTCCCTGGTGGGCAATATCTATCTGGGCATCGTGCAGAACGTGTTGCCGTCGATGGAGGCGGCTTTCGTCGACATCGGCCGCGGCCGCAACGGCGTGCTGTACGCGGGCGAGGTGAACTGGGAGGCCGCCGGCCTGGGCGGGGCCAGCCGCAAGATCGAGCAGGCTCTCAAGCCCGGCGACTATGTCGTCGTTCAGGTCAGCAAGGACCCGGTCGGACACAAGGGCGCTCGGCTGACCACCCAGGTGTCGCTGGCCGGTCGCTATCTGGTGTACGTGCCGGGCGCATCGTCGACGGGCATCAGCCGCAAGCTTCCCGATACCGAACGCCAACGACTCAAGGAGATTCTGCGCGAAGTCGTGCCATCGGACGCCGGGGTGATCATCCGGACCGCCTCCGAAGGGGTCAAAGAAGACGACATCCGCGCCGATGTCAGCCGGTTGCAGGAACGGTGGACGGAGATCGCCGAGCGTGCGCAGGAGACCAAGGAAAAGGCGGCCGGCGCCGCGGTGGCGCTCTACGAAGAGCCCGACGTCCTGGTCAAGGTCATCCGCGACCTGTTCAACGAGGACTTCCGTCAGCTGATCGTCTCCGGCGAGGACGCCTGGACCACCATCAACGAATACGTGAATTCAGTTGCGCCCGAGCTCGTTTCGAAGCTGAACAAGTATGAGGTCGCTGAGTCCTCCGGCGGAATGGCGGCCCCTGACGTCTTCGCGGTGCACCGCATCGACGAGCAACTGGCCAAGGCGTTGGACCGCAAGGTCTGGCTGCCCTCTGGTGGCACGCTGGTGATCGATCGAACCGAGGCGATGACGGTCGTCGACGTCAACACCGGCAAGTTCACCGGCTCCGGCGGCAACCTCGAGCAGACCGTCACCAAGAACAACCTCGAGGCGGCCGAGGAGATCGTGCGCCAGCTGCGGCTGCGCGACATCGGTGGGATGGTCGTCATCGACTTCATCGACATGGTGCTCGAGTCCAACCGTGACCTGGTGTTGCGCCGGCTGACCGAGGCGCTGGGCCGCGATCGCACCCGCCACCAGGTGTCCGAAGTGACCTCGCTGGGGTTGGTGCAGCTGACTCGCAAGCGGCTGGGAACCGGGCTGATCGAGGCGTTCTCCACAACATGTCCGCACTGCAGCGGCCGCGGAATCATGCTGCATGCCGATCCTGTCGACTCCGCGCCGGCGACCGGCCGCAAATCGGAGTCCGGCGGCAGGCGCGGTCGGCGCTCCAAGAAGGGCAAGACCGAGGAACCGGCGGTCGCTTCGGTGCCCGCGCATGCGCCCGGCGAGCATCCGATGTTCAAGGCGATGGCCGCGGCGAATGGTCGCCCTGACGACGAGGACGGCGACTTCGACGAGTCCGCGATCACCGCCGAAGCCGTCGGCGGCCAGGACGGCGACGACGCCGAGACCGATGGTCAGATCCACCAGCAGGTCGCGGGTGAGGCGGCGGACGAAGACCTGGAGGACGCCGACTTCGAGGACACCGAAGACGACGACGACACCGAGGACGACGACGACACCGAGGACGACGACAGCGACGAGGTCGACCTCGACGACGACGAGGACCTCGACGACGAAGACGACGACGACACCGACGAGGTCGACCTCGACGACGATGATGACGACGATGACGACGATGAAGACGACGACGACGATGAAGACGTCGAGCTGGACGGCGAAGACTCTGACGACTCTGACGACGATCCGCGCACACACGCGGCGCGCGAGTCCCACGTCGCCATGGTCAGCGCGTCCGCCGGGCCACCCCGTCGGCGCCGGGCAGCCGGGCGGCCGGCCGGGCCGCCCATCCATGAGGATTGACTGGCCGGTTTGACCCTTTAGCCGCTGGTCACGTACCCTGGAGCAGTTGTCGCCAGGCCTGCTGACCGGGTTTTGGCCGACACTCCCAGACCAGCTCGCGCAGTTGGTTGCGCGGCGCCCGCTGGGACCTGAGAGAACCAGATAGACCAGAAGAGAAGGTAGACGTAACCATGGCGACCTATGCAATCGTCAAAACCGGCGGCAAGCAGTACAAAGTTGCCGTCGGCGACGTCGTCAAGGTTGAGAAGCTTGACTCCGAGCCTGGCGCCGCGGTGTCGCTGCCGGTCGCGCTGGTCGTCGATGGCGCTACCGTCACCTCCGATGCCGCCGCGCTGGCCAAGGTCGCGGTGACCGGTGAAGTGCTCGAGCACACCAAGGGTCCCAAGATTCGTATCCACAAGTTCAAGAACAAGACCGGTTACCACAAGCGCCAGGGCCACCGTCAACAGCTGACGGTTCTCAAGGTCACCGGCATCAAGTAGACGAGGCGACAGACATGGCACACAAGAAGGGCGCTTCCAGCTCACGCAATGGGCGCGATTCAAACGCTCAGCGTCTGGGCGTCAAGCGGTTCGGCGGTCAAATCGTCAAGGCCGGCGAGATCCTGGTCCGCCAGCGCGGTACGCACTTCCACCCCGGAGTCAACGTCGGCCGCGGCGGCGATGACACGTTGTTCGCCAAGTCCGCCGGCGCGGTCGAGTTCGGCGTCAAGCGCGGACGCAAGACGGTCAACATCGATACGGCCGCGCTGACGGCCGACTGAGCGTCGCGGGTGTGAAGCGCCAGTAGCTTCACGCCCGACTAGTCAAGAGAGATCCCGATGCCTCGGTTTGTCGATCGCGTCGTCATCCACACGCGGGCAGGCTCCGGCGGTAACGGATGCGCCTCGGTCCACCGCGAGAAATTCAAGCCGCTCGGCGGGCCCGACGGCGGTAACGGCGGTCGCGGCGGCAGCATTGTGCTGGTCGTCGATCCGCAGGTGCACACCCTGCTCGACTTTCACTTCCGTCCACATGTCGTCGCCGCGTCAGGCAAGCAGGGCATGGGCGGCCACCGCGCCGGCGCCGCGGGCTCCGATCTGGAAATCAAGGTCCCCGACGGCACTGTGGTGCTCGACGAAGATGGCCGGATGCTCGCCGACCTGGTCGGTGCGGGCACCCGGTTCGAGGCCGCCGCCGGAGGGCGTGGCGGGCTGGGCAATGCGGCGCTGGCGTCGCGGGCCCGCAAAGCGCCCGGGTTCGCGCTGCTCGGCGAGCAGGGCGAAGCCCGCGACCTCACGCTGGAACTCAAAACCGTCGCCGACGTCGGCTTGATCGGATTTCCGTCAGCCGGCAAATCCTCGCTGGTGTCCACGATCTCGGCGGCCAAGCCGAAGATCGCCGACTACCCGTTCACCACGCTGGCCCCCAACCTCGGGGTGGTGTCGGCGGGGGAGCGGACGTTCACCGTCGCCGACGTGCCGGGCCTGATCCCGGGCGCGTCGCAGGGCCGCGGGCTGGGCTTGGACTTCCTGCGCCATATCGAGCGATGTGCCGTGCTGGTACACGTGGTGGATTGTGCGACTGCGGAATTGGGCCGCGACCCGATCTCCGACATCGATGCGCTGGAAGCCGAGTTGGCCGCCTACACGCCGACGCTGCAAGGAGATTCCGCCCTCGGTGACCTCGTCGAGCGGCCGCGGGCCGTGGTGCTCAACAAGATCGACATACCGGATGCCCGCGAGCTGGCCGAGTTCGTCCGCGACGAGATCGCACAGCGCGGATGGCCGGTGTACCTGGTGTCGGCTGTTGCCCGAGAAGGATTGCAGCCGTTGATATTCGGCCTCGCCGACATTGTCTCGGAATATCACGCCGCGCAGCCGGTGCTGGTGCCGCGGCGGCCGGTGATCCGCCCGGTTCCCGTCGACGACTCCGGCTTCACGGTGCAGTCCGACGGGCAGGGTGGGTTCGTGGTCCGCGGCAGGCGCCCTGAACGCTGGATCACCCAGACCGCCTTCGACAACGACGAAGCCGTCGGCTATCTCGCTGACCGGCTGTCCCGTCTGGGCGTCGAGGACGAGCTCGTGCGGCTGGGCGCACGACCCGGCTGCGCTGTGACCATCGGCGAGGTCACGTTCGACTGGGAGCCGCAGACACCGTCCGGCATCGACACCCTGATGACGAGACGAGGCACCGACGCACGCCTGGAGAACACCGACCGGGTCGGCGCCGACGAACGCAAAGCCGCCCGCCGCCAGCGCCGGGAACATGAGAGCGGCGCGGATGACGCCCGCGCGTGAGGCGATTCGCACGGCGCGCAGCGTCGTGGTCAAGGTCGGCACCACCGCGCTGACCACCCCCACCGGCATGTTCGACGCCAGCCGGTTGGCCGGGCTCGTGGAGGCCATCGAGGCGCGCATGAAAGCGGGCTCCGACGTCGTCATCGTGTCCTCCGGTGCGATCGCCGCCGGTATCGAGCCGCTGGGGCTGTCCAAGCGGCCCACCGACCTGGCCACCAAGCAGGCCGCGGCCAGTGTCGGGCAGGTCGCGCTGGTCAACGCGTGGAGCAGCGCATTCGCTCGCTACCAGCGCAGCGTCGGGCAGGTGTTGCTGACCGCGCATGACATTTCGATGCGGGTACAGCACACCAATGCCCAGCGCACGCTGGACCGGCTGCGGGCGCTGCATGCGGTGGCCATCGTCAACGAGAACGACACGGTGGCCACCAACGAAATCCGGTTCGGCGACAACGACCGGCTTTCGGCGTTGGTGGCGCATCTGGTCGGCGCTGACGCGTTGGTGCTGCTGAGCGACATCGACGGGCTGTATGACGCCGACCCACGCAAAGCCGGGGGCGCACGCTTCATCACGGAAGTGTCCGGGCCGGCCGACCTGGTTGGCGTGATCGCGGGCCTAGGCAGCGACCTGGGTACCGGCGGGATGGCGTCCAAGGTGTCGTCGGCAACGTTGGCCGCCGACGCCGGGGTGCCGGTGCTGTTGGCGGCCGCGGCGAATGCCGCGACCGCGCTGGCGGATGCGTCGGTGGGCACGGTGTTCGCGGCGCGGCCCAACCGGATGTCGGCACGTCGGTTTTGGGTGCGGTACGCCGCGGAATCCGCCGGTTCGCTGACCCTGGACGACGGCGCTGTGCGTGCGGTGCTGGGGCAGCGTCGTTCGCTGCTGCCCGCGGGGATCACCGCGCTGTCCGGCCGTTTCCACGGCGGTGACGTTGTCGACTTGACCGGGCCGGATGCGGCCCTGGTGGCTCGCGGAGTGGTCGCCTATGACGCCGCCGAGCTGGCCGCCATGTTGGGCCGGTCGACCTCGGAGCTGCCTGCCGAGTTGCGCCGGCCCGCGGTGCATGCCGACGACCTGGTCGCCGTCTAGGTCGTCCTAGGCTTCAGATACAAAGCACCCCAGACGATTTCGGTCAGGGTGGCGGCCAATTCGGCATCGTATGTTGGTGGGTTGTTCGGAAGATTCTGTTGACAGGTTCGCTCGACCATCCAGGTGAGCGCACTGGCCGCGGTCGCCGCCGGCAGTTCGCGGCGGATTGAGCCATCGGCCTGGCCGTCTTCGATGACACGGGCCAATCGCCCGGTGATGGCGGTCAGCAGATTGCGATAGGTCGCTCCGACCAGCAAGTCGTAGGCGGCCATCTCGTTCAGCGCCACCAGCACCGGTTGGTGTCGCCGGTAGCTGGCGATGATGGCGGCCATCCCGGCACGGACGTCATCGGGATCGTGTCGCCAAGCCACGCTCCACCAGCGGTCGGCGCTGTCGGCGAGATCGGCGAACACCTGGCCGGCCAGGCGGCGCAGCAGGTGGCCTTTGTCCTCGAAGTAGATGTAGAAGCTGGCCCGCGACATTTCGGCCTCGGTGGACAGTCGGTCCACGCTGAGCTCGGTGAAGCTCGCGCCCTCCCGCATCAGGCGTTCGGTGGCGTCGAGAAGCCGGCGCTCGATCTGCTCCCGACGCTCCTGCCGCTTGGCTTGCGGCTTTCGCGTGACTGACGGCATGGCTTCTCCTGTCCCACCGCTGGTCAGAGCAAGAGCAATAGTATGACACCTTGACTAGACACTCTGTCTAGATCTAGGGTCGTCAGTGTTCCGAACTGTGACCGGCGTCATAGCCGATGGAGGAGCTCATGACAGCGACGACCGCGACCTCCCGTGCCTACGACCCCATCGATCTGTCGTCGCGCGCATTCTGGTCGACCAGCGCCCAGGAGCGGGAACGCTCGTTCGCCGAGCTGCGGGCCGAACGTCCGGTGAGCTGGCATCCTCCCGTCGAAGACGCTCTGATGAGTGATCCCGACGACCCGGGCTACTGGGCGATCACCCGCCGCGATGACATCGTCGCGGTCAGCCGCGACAACGAGGCGTTCCTCTCCGGCAAGGGCGTTCTTTTCGAGAATGTGCCCGAGGAGCTACTCGAAGCGTCGCAGTCCTTCCTGGCGATGGATCCGCCCCGGCACACCTTCCTGCGCAAGCTCGTCAGCGCCGCGTTCACCCCGCGGCAGGTCAGGCGCATCGAAGAGTCGATCCAGGCGAATGCCAAGATCGTCGTCGAGGAGCTCAAAGCCGCAGGTAGCGGCGTCGATTTCGTCGAGCGCTGTGCCAAGGAACTGCCGATTCGCACGCTGTCGGACATGGTGGGGATTCCGGAAGAAGAACGTCAAAAGGTGGCGCATGCGGCCGACGCCATGGTGTCGTGGGCCGACCCGCTGTATCTCAATGGTCGCCAACCATTGGAGGTGCTCTTCGAATCGCAGATGTACATCCACCAAGTGGCTTTCGGGCTCGCCGCGGATCGCCGCGCGAACCCCGGCGACGACTTGTTCAGCGCCCTGGTGAACGCCGAGGTGGACGGTGACCGATTGTCCGACGCCGACATCGCCGCGTTCTTCGTGTTGCTCGCGGTGGCCGCCAACGACACCACCCGCCAGACGACTAGCCACGCATTGAAGGCCCTGACCGACTTTCCCGACCAGCGCGCCTGGCTGCTGGAGGATTTCGACAACCGCATCGGCGGAGCGGTGGAAGAGTTCATCCGCTGGGCGTCGCCGGTGATGACCTTCCGCCGCACGGCCGCAAAGGATGTCGAGATCGCCGGCCACGCCATCAGCGCCGGTGAGAAGGTGGTGATGTTCTATTCATCGGGCAACTTCGACACCGATGTGTTCGAGCATCCCGAGCGTCTCGATCTGAGCCGCAGCCCGAATCCCCATGTCGGCTTCGGCGGCGGCGGCGTGCATTTCTGTCTTGGCGCGCACGTGGCCAGGGCGCAACTGCGGGCGATCTTCGGCGAGTTGCTGCATCAGTTGCCCGGTATCCAGGCCGGCGATCCGGTTTATGTGGCCGGCAACTTCATCCACGGCATCCGCAGCATGCCCTGCGCCTTCTAACGCACGGAGGCGGGACAGAGTTCTTCAACCAACAGCGTCAGCAACTCCGAGCAGCCGGCCTGCACCTTGACGGTGGCCAGTTCGTCGCCGCGGGTTGGTCCGCGGTTGACGATGGCGACCGGGATGCCCCGTGCCGCGGCGTGGCGCACGAACCGATAGCCGGAGAACACTGTCAACGACGAACCGGCGACCAACAGCGCGTCGGCATCCTCGACAAGCAAAAAAGCCTGTTGGACAACATCTTTCGGAACACTTTCACCGAAATAGACGATGTCGGGTTTGAGCATGCCGCCGCAGCAGGCGCAGTCGAGGTAGCGAAACGGGGCGGTGTCCGCGACGACCGCATCGGCGTCCGGGGCCACCGCCAGCCCACCGATCGCGTCGATACATTCGGTGAAACCCGGGTTCAGCGCGTCGAGTTGCTCGGCCAACTCCGCGCGGGTCATGGACGCACCACAGCTCAGACAGATCACCTGCGCGTAGGTGCCATGCAAGTCGATCACAGTGCGGCTGCCGGCCTTGGTGTGCAGGAGGTCGACGTTCTGGGTGATGACGCCGTTGACCACGCCGTGGTGCTCGAGTGCGGCCACCGCGCGATGCCCGGCGTTGGGCCGGGTTTCGTCCATATGTCGCCAGCCGACGTGGTTGCGCGCCCAGTACCGCTGACGGAAGACCGGGTCCGAGGTGAACTGGCAAATCGTCATGGGATTGCTTGGCGGCGAATCGGGCCCGCGATAGTCGGGGATACCGGAGTCGGTGGAAATCCCCGCGCCGGTCAGCACCGCGAGACGGCGCCCGGCCAGCAAGCCGACCAGCTCAGGAGATTCCGCACGCGCAACCGTCACCTATTCGAGAGTACGGATCCAAGCGCCCGCGGCCGCGTGATGTGGGAACGGATGTCGGTGATCCTCGAAGGCCAGGAAGGTCAGCGGGGCGAAGTCAGGCTGGCAAGGTCAACGAGGTTGTTCTGTCTCAATTCGGTTGGTGCATAACCATTTTCTTACTTGCGTTGCGTCAGGATGATCGAGAGCTTCGGAGGGAGTTCGTCTCAATCCCGTGGGCTAATATCGCCTTCGGCGAACATTTACTAACAGCGCGAGGAGTGATCGATCATGACCGATCTTGCCGGATCTATGGGTAAGTTATTAGCGATGTGGATGGATCGCGATCCGCAGTCCCGCAGGTCTTCGATCGAGACCTATCTTGCTCCTGACGTGGAGTTTCGCAGCCCGTTCGGCCAAGCTAGAGGTTATGACGAACTGGAGAAATACAGCGATTTTCTCCAAGGGAAATACCCCGGCACGGGGTTCTTCGTCGATGGCCCGGTCCAAGTCATCGGTGACTACGTCCGGCTCCCGTTCGTCCTTAAAGAACACGATGGCTCCACTGTGGCGACGGGCCAGGATTTCCTCCGGCTCGCCGCCGACGGAAGAGCCGAATTGATGTACGCGTTCTTCGACGAGTAAAGCCACCGCTGGGATGTCCCGCGCAAGCCATCCTCTTTGTCGCACAACCCCTCACAGCGCTGGAGAACCAATGCGCTGAGCCGACCGCAGATTCAGTTAACTACCATGCCAGGTGAGACCCCGCCGCAAAATGCAGGTATTCGTTGTCGTTGTGGTGTCGGACGTACGCGCAGCACGTGGACCACCAGGACAGCGGTGTCGCTCATGCTGTGGTGACACCCGATGATCGCGTGTTGACACCGGCCGAGCGACAATGGAAGGGCGATGGACTTCTATAACGCTTACAGCCAGGGCTTTGCCCGAGTCGCCGCGTGCACCCAC
Source organism: uncultured Actinomycetota bacterium (assembly GCA_963760095.1). Classification (GTDB taxonomy): domain Bacteria; phylum Actinomycetota; class Actinomycetes; order Mycobacteriales; family Mycobacteriaceae; genus Mycobacterium. Next base: position 258,693 of record CAVXBT010000006.1, read on the forward strand.
CATGCGGCGATCGGCGACCCCGCGGCCAACGCCGCCTCGGTGCTGCGGCTTGCCCGGCAGTGCCACGACGACGGTGTCGCGCTTGCCGTCTTCCCGGAGTTGACGTTGTCCGGCTATTCGATCGAGGACATCCTGCTCCAGGACGTGTTGCTGGACGCTGTCGAGGACGCCGTCGTCGATATCGTTGCCTCCTCCACCGATCTGCTGCCGGTGCTGGTGATCGGTGCCCCGCTGCGCTACCGCCACCGCATCTACAACACCGCCGTGATCATCCACCGCGGCGTCGTGCTCGGTGTGGCCCCCAAGTCGTATCTGCCCACCTATCGCGAGTTCTACGAGCGTCGTCAGATGGCACCGGGCGACGACGAGCGCGGCATCATCCGGATCGCCGGGATGGACGCGCCGTTCGGCGCGGACCTGTTGTTCGCGGCGTCCGACCTGCCCGCCTTCGTCCTGCATGTCGAAATCTGCGAGGACATGTTCGTGCCGATCCCGCCCAGCGCCGAAGCGGCTCTGGCGGGCGCGACGGTGGTGGCCAACCTGTCCGGCAGCCCGATCACCATCGGCCGCGCCGAAGACCGATCGCTCCTGGCCCGCTCCGCATCGTTGCGCTGCCTGGCCGCCTACGTGTACGCCGCTGCGGGGGAAGGCGAGTCGACGACCGACCTGGCGTGGGACGGCCAGACCATGATCTGGGAGAACGGCGTCCTGCTCGCCCAGTCCGAGCGCTTTCCCAAAGGGGAGCGGCTCAGCATCGCTGACGTCGACACCGAGGTGCTTCGCTCGGAGCGGCTACGGATGGGCACGTTCGACGACAACCGGCGGCACCACCGCGGGACGGCGGACTCGTTCCGGCGGATCGAATTTCGGTTGGACCCGCCGGCCGGTGACATCGGCCTGCGCCGCGACATCGAGCGCTTCCCGTTCGTGCCGGCCGATCCGAACCGGCTGCAGCAGGACTGCTACGAGGCCTACAGCATTCAGGTCGCCGGGCTCGAACAGCGGTTGCGCGCGTTGGACTTCCCGAAGGTCGTTATCGGGGTCTCCGGCGGGCTCGACTCGACGCATGCTCTGATCGTCGCCGCGCGTGCGATGGACCGAGAAGACCGGCCTCGCAGCGACATTCTCGCGTTCACCCTGCCCGGCTTCGCTACCGGCGAGCACACCAAACGCAACGCGGTGGAGCTGTGCCGTGCACTTGGTGTCACCTTTGCCGAGATCGACATCACCGAAACCGCGGAGCTGATGCTCAAGGAGATGGACCATCCGTTCTCCCGTGACGAGAAGGTCTACGACGTCACCTTCGAGAACGTGCAGGCCGGGCTGCGCACCGACTACCTGTTCCGGTTGGCCAACCAGCGGGGCGGCATCGTGCTGGGCACCGGTGATCTCTCCGAGCTCGGGTTGGGCTGGTCCACCTACGGTGTCGGCGATCAGATGTCGCACTACAACGTCAATGCCGGCGTACCTAAAACGCTGATTCAGCACTTGATCCGCTGGGTCATCGCCTCCCGCCAGTTCGGAGCGGAGGTGGGGGAGGTACTGCAGTCGGTGCTCGAAACTGAGATCACCCCCGAACTCGTCCCGAGCGGTGAGGAAGAGGAGCTGCAGAGCAGTGAGGCGAAGGTCGGGCCGTTTGCACTGCAAGACTTCTCGCTGTTTCATGTCCTGCGCTACGGATTCCGGCCGTCGAAGATCGCGTTCATGGCATGGCACGCCTGGAGTGATTCCGAGCGAGGCAACTGGCCGACGGGATTTCCCGACAACAAGCGACCGGCATACTCGCTCAAGGAGATTCGGCACTGGCTGCAAGTCTTCGTGCAGCGTTTCTACTCGTTCAGCCAGTTCAAACGGTCAGCTTTGCCTAACGGGCCCAAGGTGTCCCACGGCGGGTCGCTGTCGCCGCGCGGAGACTGGCGCGCCCCGTCGGACATGTCGGCCCGAGCGTGGCTCGATGCGATCGAGCGCGAGGTCCCTGAGGAGTAGTTGCCGCTATCGGGCAGGATCGTCGGCGACCTCGATGTCGCCAGCCGCGGCCGCCGCGCGCAGTTGGTGGAAATCGTCGAGCGACTTCTCGGCGTAGGCGTACGACCACGCGGCGACCGCCTCGTGCACTGTGTCGCTGGTGCCGACGTATCCCCGCAGTATCGACGCATTCGCGCTCTGCGAGTGCGCCCGTGCCAGCAGAACCGCACAGGCACTGACGTAATCACGGAATGTAGAAGGGGACATGCCTTCGGTGTCGACGGTGCCCTTCATGTCGTGGAACTGACGGACGTAGTAGTCGCGGCCGTCCTTGCGTGTCGTCCCGAGGAACACATCCGACATCGCCTGCAGAATTCGTTGGCCATCGATGACGCGCACGCCCTGGCCCTTAGCCTCAACGGCCGCGGTCAGCGTGTCTGGCTGGCGCCAACCGCCGTACTCTTCGAGCACTGATCGAGTGGCCTCTTTGATCTGCATGATCATCGGTGTGTCGTTGGGGCCGACCATGATGACCAAGTAACAGCGGGTGCCGACGCTGCCGACGCCAACTACTCGCAGTGCGACGTCGGTTACGCGAAAGTGTGACAACAGCAGCGCGACGTCAGCTGGGACTGCGGCCAGATACTCCTGAACCGACTCGACCAGGGGGGCTTCGATCTCCTCGTCGACGTGCTGGAGAACCGGCGGTGATTCGCGCAGGCGCGGTGTTCCCTCGGGCCCGATCTCCGTGATCTGTTTGAAGACACGCGCAGACGTTCGCGTGCGCGCCCGGGATGTCGTTTTCTGAATCAGAGCCTGCGACCCCTTGGATATCTTCCCGGTGTAGTGCTCTGGTTCGAACCGCAGGTAGTAGCGGTCCAGAACGCTCATCTCCTCGAGCATCGCCTGCAGACTGGTTTGGTAGCCCACCAATGCCTCTTCGACGCAACGGCGGATGGCCTTGTCTGGGTACCCGGCATGGCGGCCCCCGATGATCGCGCTGGTGATCAGGCGTTTGACGTCCCACTCCGCGGGTGCGACAGCGGCCTCGTCAAAATCATTGAGGTCGAAGACTATTGAGCGATGCGGAGCCGCGTACATGCCGAAATTCGATACGTGAGCGTCACCGCAGCACATGACTTCGATCCCAGTCGACGGGCTTGCAGCGAGGTCTGCGGCCATGACTGCTGCCGAACCTCGGTAGAAAGAGAACGGGTCGGCGAGCATCCGGGCAAAACGCAGCGGAACGAGTTCGGGTAGTCGGCTGGCGTTTTGAGCGACGAGAATCTCCGTGGCCGTTCGCGGAGAGGGAGTCAGCCGTGCGAGAGCACGCCGTGGGACGGTCTTTCGCAGCGCCCGACCGCGTGCCACGTCCTCGCGTGGCACTTCCAGATCGATCAGGCGTTCCCGCAACACCCGTTGTGGCATCTGAGTAGCGTACTCAACCCATGTCGATGGACACCCGCTTCGGCGTAATGTACCGCCGACCGCTCAGCCAGCTGTCCGTCAACCCAGTGATGGACGCTCGTACGTCCCGGTCAGAACACCACGGGCCAGCACGTGACCGGCCATCTGCTTCAGCAGCGCCCTGGCTGTTGTGACGTGATCGGGAATCGGCTGGTCGAGCGCGAACAGGTGGAACCGGTATCGGTGCGGCCCGTGGTCGGGAATCGGACGCGGGCCCGCGTATCCGCGGTGCCTCAAATCGCCAGGGATGAAACGTATTCCCGCGGCGCCGGGCTGCAGCGCACCGGTGTCGACGTGTGTGATGCCGGGTTCGATCACCGCGACGGTGTGCAGCAACGGGCGCGGCAGCGGCACGTCGACGTCGTCGATGATCAGTACCTGCTGCCGAGTTGTTGGCGGCGCGCCGGTCCAACTCAGTTGCGGCGACGCGTCATCACCAACACCCTTTCCGGCGCTCGCCTTCGGCATTGCACCGCCTTCGCTGAACGCGGTGCTGGTGACCGTTATGTCGCCGGGGGCCGCGAAACCGGGCCCAGCTAAAGGACTCCGATGCTCCCCGGCGCGGACGTTGCGCAGCAGTCTGCCAATGGCGCCCATCACGCACCGCTGCCTGCGCTGCGGATCGCCACCGTGCTGGATCGCAGCACATCGCCCAATTCGGCGGGCAGATAACCCTGCGCCGCCAGCCTCGGCAACACGCCTCCGCTGGAGATGATGTCGAGGATGAGATCAGGCAGCTTGGGCACCGACCCGGATGCCCCGGTCGTCTCGTTGCGCCACTCGCCACAGCTCAAATCGAACGTGCCGGTGTCACCCTCGCTGAACACTGTGGTCGCCTCCGGCAGCGTCAGCGCGGGCAAGCCCGCGTTGACGGCGTTGCGGAAGAACAACGAGTTGAACTCTTCGGCGATCAGCCCGGCGATACCGAGTTCGGAAAACAGGGCCGCGACCGGACGCGACGAGCCCACCCCGAAGTTCTTGCCCGCCAACACGATGTCTCCCGGTGACACCTCGTCGGTCCAACCGGGGCGCACCTCGTAGAAGATGTGTCTGGCCGCCTCAGGTGGATCCATCTTCATGGCAAACGCCGGGTACATGGCATCGGTGTTGAGGTCGTCGCCGAACACCCACACCTTGCCGGTGATGGCCAGTGTTGTCATGCGGTCACACTCCTCGCGTCGGTGATGTAGCCGGTAATTGCCGACGCGGCGACGGTCGCCGGTGAGGCCATGAAGATCTGCGCGTCGGGACTGCCCATCCGGCCGGTGAAGTTGCGGGTACTCGACGTCAAACACACTTCGCCGGGTCCCACCACACCCATGTGGTAGCCGAAGCAGGCGCCACAAGTCGAGTTGGTGATCACAGCACCGGCGTCGGCGATGGCCTGCAAGTAGCCCAGTCGCATCGCCTCGCGGTAGACCGCCTGAGACGCGGGTGTGACGAGCAGTCGGACGCCAGGCGCAACTGTGTTGCCACGCAATATCTCCGCGGCGATTTCGAGGTCTTCCAGTTGGCCGTTGGCGCACGATCCGATGAAAGCCTGGTCGATTTTCTGCCTGTCCATCTGCGCAACCGGCAGCCCGTTGCGGCTCACGGTGCCCGGCCGGGCCACGTAGGGTTGCAACGCGGCCAGATCTACGCGCCGCACCTCGCGGTAGGCCGCATCGGAATCAGGTGCCGCAGCGTCATATCCGGTGATGCCGCGGTCTTCGAGATACGACGTCAGCACCTGGTCAGGTTCGAAGGTGCTGAAGTCGGCCGATACCTCGGCGCCCTGTGTCGCGATCGTGCGACGGTCGTGCATCGGGACGCTCGCCAGTCCGGGCCCGCCGAATTCCAGGCTGTGGTTGGCCGCGTCGCCATATTCGTTGGCGATGTGTAAGAAGATGTCCTTGCCACTGACGCCGTCGGGTTTGACCCCGTCGAGCTCGTAGCGGATGGTCGGTGCGATCTGAAACCAGGTGCTACCGGTACACATGATCGAGTACACCTCGGCAGGACCGAGCCCACGGGCTGCGGTGTTGTAGGCGCCGGCTGCGCAGGTGTGAGAGTCGGTGCAGGCCAGAATTTCTCCGGGACGGGCCAGCCCATTCTCGGCGATGACCTGATGGCAGATGCCGTGTCGGCCGACGTCGTAGAAGCGGTCGATCCCGAACTTGGCGGCGAACTTCCGGGCGTGCGGTCCGCCGGCGGCGTCTTTGATGGTCGGCGCGGGAACGGCGTGGTCCATGACGATCGCCAGCTTCCCGGGATCATGAATGCGAAGCGGCTCGATCCACATCGTCGCGAACTGCAGATCGATCAGGACCGTCATGTCGACGTCGACGACGACGGTCTCACCCACCGACACCTGCTTGCGCCCGGCCTTGCGGGCGAAGATTTTCTCGATCACTGTCATGCCCATGAGCTGTCCTCCATCCGAGCGTATTTGGCGTCGAGTGCCAGCCACTCCGCCATCCCGACCAGGTTGAAGAATTCGGCGGGCCGGGTGGGCAGGTGGTCGGCGACGTTCCTGCCGTTGAGTTCACACAGGCCTTCCAACATTCCGAGAACCGCGCGGGCCAGCGGATTGCTGGGATGAATGGCTATGGCGTAGCCCAACTCCTGCAGGCGGCTGGCGGACTCCAGCGGAGTCATGCCGCCCAGGACCAGGTTGATCAGCAGCGGAGCCGCCACCTCGGCGGCGATGCGTTCAATCTCTTCGATGGACTGCGGGGCCTCGACGAAGATGACATCCGCACCGGCCTGGGCGTATCGATTCGCCCGCTCGATCGCGGCGTCCAAGCCGAGCGGAGCCCGCGCATCGGTCCGCGCGACGATGAGCAAATTGTCGTCGGTGCGCGCATCGAGCGCGGCGGCCAGTGTTTGTTCGAACTCCGCGGCGTCGACGACGTGCTTGTCGGACAGGTGCCCGCAGCGTTTCGGAAAAACCTGATCTTCCAATTGGATTGCCGCAACGCCGGCCTGCTCGTAAAGCCGGACGGTGCGCACCACGTTCATCGTCGCGCCGTAGCCGGTGTCGGCGTCGGCGATCAGTGGGATGTCGCCGAGCACACCGACGAGCATCCGGGCCCGCTCGGCCATCTCGCTACCGGTGACAAGTCCGATATCCGGTAGGCCGAAGCCGGATGCCGCCACACCCGCGCCGGTCATGTATGCCGCCGCCTGACCGGTGCGGCGTACCAGATGCGCCGTTATCCCGTCGAAAACGCCTGGAGCGACGATGAGTTCGCCTTGATCGAGCAAGGTGCGTAGGTTCTGCCGGGCCGCTGTGGTGACCATGAGTCGTCCTATCAGTCGAGTGCGCCGGCGACCGGTGCTGCCAGCAGATCGATGAGTTCGTTGACGTCATCGAGCTTCTCGAGACCGATGACAGCCCGTTCGATGGCGTTGGCGCGGTCGCGGCTGGTGACGCGGTCGGCCAGGGCATGAAACTTGGTGATGAGTTCGTCGTTGGTCACCGGATCCCATGGCGCACCGTGTGGTGCGACCACGCGCACTTGATGAACCTCACCGTCGCGGGTGGTGACGGCGAGATCGGTGCGGAACCGTTCGGCCAGCGGTGCTTCGGCCAGCGACTCGTCCAGGTGAACGTCGGTCATTTCGATCAACGACCAGATGTCGTCGGCGTCCAAGCGCGCGGAGGTGAACTGCTCGGGCAGGGCATTGCCGTCGAGCAGTGCAGCCGCGGTCGCGTAGCCGATGTTCATCTGGGCGCCGATGGCGGTCAGTGGCCGATCGGGCTTCCACCAGCCGTGCTTGTAGACGGTCTCGCCCACGGTGATGTCGATCTTCGAGATATCTTCGGGGACTACCGATTGCCGTAGTTGTCGGGCGGCGTCGACGGCTGCGTGCAGGCCCCCCATGACCGCGTAGGACTTGACCATGATCGTCGAGGTCTCCCACCGCTGGCCCAATTGGTCGGTCAGCAACGACGCGTCGGGATGGTGGCCTTCACCGAAAACGCTGAGGAATCCACCGTATTCACGCTCGAAGACCCGTTTGATACCGGTGTAGTTCGCGGCGGCGAGGCCGGCGGCGTAGAAGCCGTTGCGGGCGGCGAACCCGTGGTGCATGCGCTTGCTCATCGCCTCGTATTGCGCGGCCATCAATCCGGCCGACTGAGTGCCGGCCAGGCCCAGCGCGTCCTCCAACTGGGCCGGCGACAGGCCGCGCAGTTTGCCCGATGTCATTGCCGCCGAATGGGTGCCGAAGACCGGCCCCGAGTGCCAGCCGCGGTCGAGCATCTGGGCCCCGTGCAGCGTGTAGCCGACCCGGGGTCCCACCTCGAAACCGATGATCGCTGCGAGCAGGAAGTCGGCGCCGGCGGTGGTCATTGGCAGCGCGGTCACCGTCGAGAGCAGTGCGGGAATGACCAGCGAGCAACTGTGCACGGGTGCGATCGGGTGGAAGTCGTCGAGTTCGAAGCCCTGAATGAAGGTCCCGTTCAGCACTGCAGCCGCCGGCCCGCTGGTGGCCTTGCCGGTGCCGATGACCACGGTGTCGCCCGTGTTCTCGAGTTCGAGGACAGCGTCGGTGGCGACCCTCGACCAGGGCAACTGGGCGCCGATCAGGCCGCAGCCCAGGCCGTCGAGCAACAGATACTTGGCCCGCTCGACCACCATGTCCGGGACATCGCCGAAGCTGAGCCCTGCGACCCAGGAGGCCAATTGTCCGGTCGGCCCGTACGGATCGGTGGCAGCCGGTTGGTGGACCGGGGTCGCGGTCATCGGAGGTCCTCCATCGGAGCGGTGTGCGACGTTGTCTGGTTGTTATATACTTATAACAAATATTCGCGTTTTCAGCAAGTGGGGTGTGACAGCATTGGTCCTCATGCAAGAAACCAGGGGCGCCGCGGTCGGACCGGTGGCCACCGGCGCAGGCGTGCCGCTACATCGGCAGCTCTTCTTGGTGCTGCACGACGAGATCGCCCGTGGGGCAATGGCTCCCGGTGATGCACTGCCTACCGAGCAGGCGCTCTGCGACCAGTTCGGGGTGTCCCGCATTACGGTGCGCCGGGCCCTGGCCGATCTCGCCGACCAGGGCTACATCGAACGCCGGCAAGGCGTCGGGTCGTTCGTCCGTCAACGCAACCGTTCAGACGACGTGCCGTCGGTCGGCTCCTACATGGACGGCCTTCGGCAGACGCAATTCCAGACGTCCATCGAGGTGGTGGAGCATGACACCCGAACTGCACCGTCGTCGATTGGTGACGCGCTCGGTGTCACCGCCGACATGCTGCACATTCTGCGGGTGCGACGTGAGCGCCGGACTCAGGAGCCGCTGATGGTCACCGAAGCGTGGCTGCCGATCGATCTCGCCGACACATTGACCAGCCCGGCGCTGCGGCGAGAGCCGCTCTACGAGTTGCTCTCCGCCGCCGGTGTCGTGATCGATCGGATGCAGCATGAGATCACCGCGGAGATCGCGGGCCCGCGCAACGCGCGTCTGCTCAACACCGCCATCGGTTCGGCGTTGCTTCGGGTCAACCGGGTCGCGTTCGTGGCGGGCTCGCCACATCACTACGTGTCGATCCTGCTTTCGCCCAACCGTAGTCGCGTGCTGATGGACCAGAGCGCCGCCGAACTCCAAACGGGTGACGGCCTGGCGATCGCCCACGACGTGCGGCGGGAGCCGGCAGATCGGTATTCGCGGTGACTCGTGCGGCCGAACTAGGAAGACAATTGGGGCGGTTCGACCTCACGGCCGCGGAGATTCGCCAAGCGGGGCGAACCGTCATCGGGATCGGTGACGTGTCGCACTCAGTCGATACGCACTCCATGCGTAAGTCGATCATGAGTGCGCTTGTCGGCCAGGCCTGCGACCGGGGTCAGATCGATCTCGCTGCGACGCTGGGCGAGTTGGGAATCGATGACACACCTGCCCTGACCGACGAGGAAAAGTCCGCCACGATCGAAGACCTTCTCGCCGCACGGTCCGGGGTCTACCTGCCTGCCGACGACGGTGGCATGCTTGGGCGCCCATCGAGAGGATCGCACCCACCCGGAACGCGCTGGTGTTACAACAACTGGGATTTCAACGTCCTCGGAAACGTCTATGAACGTCTTACCGGCCGCAGCGTGTTCGTCGCCTTCGAGCACGACCTCGCCCGCCCGTTGGGTATGGCCGATTGGGACGTCTGTCAACACGGCTCTTACCACTATCGGGCCGACATTTTCGGTGGTACAACGCGTTACCCGAACTACAAGTTTCGGCTTTCGGCTCGAGATATCGCCCTGCTCGGGCAGCTCTATCTCAACGACGGCATTTGGAACGGTCGTCGGCTGCTCTCACCGGAATGGATTGCGCGAAGTACTAACCCGATTTCGCGCACGAACCAGCAGCCGGGATTGCTCGGCATGTACGGCTATTGCTGGTGGGTAGCCGGGCCGTCCGATGAGTTGCGCCACATTGGCAACGTGACCAACTGCTATTCCGCGATCGGCGTTGGTGGCAACTTCTTGACCGTACTTCCCGAGGCCGACGCCGTAGTCACGGTTGTCACGAACGCTGATCGCTCACCGATGACCAACGACGAGTACCAGGAGTTGATCACCCACCTCGTGGCGGCGCTGTCCTGACGCGCTAACGAATCAGCCCGACGCCGGGGATGAAGCGACCGACACTGGCGGTGTAACGCCGATAGGCCGCACCGTGTTTGGCTAACAGGTACGGCTCCTCGACCCGGCGCACCTGCAGCTCTAAGCCGGCGAGCGTGAGGACCAACCCTGCGATCGTCACGAAATTCGGTGTCAGCAAAAACGATCCCGAAACCGAAGATGAGCATCGCAGTGTAGATGGGGTTTCGCACCAAGCCGAATACGCGGCTTTGCACCAGCTTGGTCGTCTCGCGCGCGTCGACGCCGATGCGCCAGGAGTCGCCCATGTCGAGCTGCGCCCAACCGTCAGGGCGATGCCACAGATCGCCACGACGATTCCCGTGACCAGAATCCGCTGGGTATCTCTGAGAGGCCGGATGATTGCGCAGTACTGCAGCGCTGGTCCGACGACCGTGACGACCAGCGCTACGGCAAAGCCAACGCCGGCAACCCATTCCACCGAGCCGATCCGGCCGTTGACGCCCCGAAAGCCGGTCGACCCGGTGCGCCGGTGTTGCAGCCAAGCGCGCCAGCCGAATCCGAGCACGCCGAACACCGTGAGTAGCCCCAGCGCAACCGCGGCCGCCGCCGTCGCCGACATCGTCAGTCACCGTCCATCACTGCGGCACCGTCGCTTCGTCGATCGCCGCGGCACGCGGCGCGCAGTCGCCGGCACCAGGCACCAGCGTCGCCAGCGCGCCCGCCGCGCACGCTCGACGCAATGCGTGGTCGGGGCCGACGGCCCAGTTGGCAGACAATACGCCGGCGAATACGTCGCCGGCGCCGGACGTGTCGAGCGCCTCCACGACCGGCGCGGCCACCGTGAACTCCGCACCGCCGCCGGTGTAGCGGGCGCCGCGGGAGCCGAGGGTGGTCACTCGATGCGGGACTGGCCAAACCCAGTGCGCGGCTTCGGTTTCGTTGACCACCAAGACGTCCGTCACCTCGGCGAGCTGGGCCAACTCGGCCTCGTCGCCGCCCGACGGCGAGGCGTTGAGGATGATGGTCACGCCGGCCGAACGGGCCTCACGGGCAGCGGCCGTCGCCGTGGCGACCGGAATCTCCAGCTGCAGCAACAGCACATCGCAGTCGGCAATGAGTGCGCGTGACGCAGCAGAGTCCAGCGTCAGCCGGCCGTTGGCGCCGGGCGCGACGACGATGAAGTTCTCACCGGCGGAGTCGACGATGATCGCCGCGGTGCCGCTGCGACCCGATACGGTGATAAGCCCGTGGGTGCCCACACCGTTGGTATTCAGATGCTCGCGCAACTGCGCCGCCGCCGGGTCGTCGCCGACGGCGCCGACAAACTGCACGTGTGCTCCGGCGCGTGCCGCTGCCACCGCCTGATTGGCGCCTTTGCCGCCGGGCGTCGTGCATACCGACTCGGCCAATGCTGTCTCACCCGGGCGGGGCAACGTGTCGACGCCAAAACTGATATCCATATTCACACTGCCCACCACGCATACCCGTGTCATTACGTCGACGTTATGAAGTTGTACTCGGATTGACAAACCACGTGTTGATAACGGTTTTCGGCAAATCCGATTTCACTACACCATTCGCGTTACGCTGCTGCGTGATCTGGGCTTTTCCGGCCCGTCAGCGAAAGGAAGCCGATTGAGGCCGCAGGGCTCAACTGATCCCGCACTGCAGGACCAAACGGCGCCGGCCGAAAAGGCAAGGCGCCGTCATCCGCGGCGGCTGTCCCGGTTGAGCATCCAGTCCAAGATCATGTTGATGCTGCTGGTGTCCAGCCTGGCGTCGTTGGCGGTGATCGGCGTCGTCGGATATGTATCCGGACGGAACACGTTACTGCCCGCCGCCGCCGAACGAATGACTGAGCTGCGTGAGGGACAGAAGCGGGCAATTGAAATGTTGTTCGCCGACCTGACGAACTCGCTGGTGGTTTACAGTCGCGGATCCACCGCCGACGAAGCGGTGCAGGCCTTTACTGCAGGCTTCGACCAATTAGCTGACGCGCCGATCGATCCCGGCCAACAACAGGCGCTGGAGAGCTACTACACCAATAAGTTGATCAACCCGATGCAACAGGCAACCGGCCAGAAGCTGGACATCGCTGCGCTGCTGCCCAGTAGCAACGCGCAAAATTATCTCCAAGTCCATTACACCTTGCCGGCATCCGGCACCTCGGCTGCACCCGACGACGCGGGCGACGGCAGCGCATGGTCGGCGGCGAATGCCCGCTTCAACAACTACTTTCGCGAGATCGCGACCCGTTTCGAATACCGGGATGCCATGCTGCTGGACACCCGGGGCAACCTGGTTTACAGCGTGAACAAAAATTTCGCGCTGGGTACCAACATCCTTAGCGGCCCGTATCGCGAATCCAACCTGCGCGTTGCCTACGAAAAGGCGATGGCCGCCGACTCGGTAGATTTCGTATGGATCACCGACTTCCATCCGTTTCAGGCTGCCCTCGGAATGCCCATCGCGTGGCTGGTGTCGCCCATCAATTCGGCGGGCAAGACGCACGGGGTGCTGGCGCTCCCGCTACCGATCTCGAAGGTCAACCGAATCATGACCGTTGACCAACACTGGAGAGCCGCCGGCCTGGGTGAGACCGCAGAGACGTATTTGGCGGGTCCGGACGGACTAATGCGTTCTGATTCGCGGTTGTTCCTGCAAGACCCCGAGAAATACAAACACGACGCCGTGGCGGCAGGCACCCCATCTGACATCGTCGAGAAAGCGATTCGGTGGCACGGCACGACGCTCGTTCAGCCCGTCGAGACCGCAGCATTTCACGCCGCCCAACGCGGGCAGACCGGGACGGTCGTCGATACCGGCTACCTGGGCAAACGTGAACTCGCGGCGTACGGCCCGGTATCCGTGCCGAATTCAGACTTGCGCTGGTCGATCTTGGCGACGAGGGACAGCTCCGAAGCCTACGCTCGGATCGAGTCATTCACCCGGACGCTGGTCGTGACGACCGCGGCGATGGTTTTCGTCATTTGTGTGCTGGCGATGCTGGTTGCCCAGGTATTCGTGCGGCCGCTGCGGCGGCTGCAGGCCGGCGCGGAGGACATCAGCGCCGGCAATTACGACGTCGCGATACCGGTCACGTCCCGAGACGAGATCGGCGATCTCACCGCCGCTTTCAACGAGATGAGCCGGAATCTGCAGATCAAAGAAGGTCTGCTGACCGAACAGCGCAAGGAAAACGACCGTCTGCTGCTGTCGTTGATGCCCGAGCAGGTCGTCCAGCGTTATCGCGACGGCGAGCAGACCATTGCACAAGAGCACCAGGACGTCACGGTCATCTTCGCCGACATCGTCGGCCTCGACGAGATCTCAAACGGGCTGTCGGGCGACGAACTGGTCGGGATCGTCGACGAGCTCATGCGGGAACTTGATTCAGCGGCCGAGACCCTTGGTGTCGAGCCGATTCGCACCGTGCACAACGGCTATCTCGCCAGTTGTGGACTGAACGTCCCGCGGCTGGACAGTGTGCCCCGAACCATCGACTTCGCCATCGAGATGCAGCGCATCATCGAGCGCTTCAACACCGGCACGGGCCATCACCTCAGCATTCGGGCCGGCGTCAATACGGGCAACGTGATCAGTGGACTGGTCGGCAAAGCCAGCGTCATCTACGACATGTGGGGCGCCACAGTGAACTTAGCCCATCAGATGCGCAGTGGTACAACCGGTTCCGGGATCTACGTCACCTCCGAGGTGTACGAGGTTATGCGCGACATGCAGCAGTTCACACCCGCGGGAAGCGTCACCGTCGACGGCTCGGAGCAGTCGATCTGGCGATTGTCGGAGCGCAAGTGAACGTCACCGACCCGCTGTGGTTGTACTGGGCCGGCGGGCTCGCCCTCGGATTGCCCTTAGTGCTGATCAGTCTCACCGAATGGCAACAGTTCCTGGCTCGCAGACACAGCGCTTTGGCCGGGCCGGTCAACTTGCTGCGCAGCTACCTGGTGCCCCTGGCGGCGCTGCTGGTGCTGTTGGTCAAGGTGGCGCGGGTGCCGGCAAAGGTCACCGCGGTTGAGGTGCTCGCAACGGTGTTCGGCTTTGTCGTGTTGCTACTACTGCTGTCAGGGCTTAACGCCACGCTGTTCGAGGGAGCGCCGCAGGGTTCGTGGCGCCAGCGGGTACCGACGATATTTCGTGACGTCACAAGGTTTTTGCTGATTGCGGTAGGCCTCGCAGTCATCTTTTCCTACGTCTGGGGTGTGCGTGTCGGCGGCTTGTTCACCGCGCTCGGCGTGACGTCGGTGGTCATCGGCCTGATGTTGCAGAATTCCGTCGGTCAGATCGTGTCGGGGTTGTTCATGTTGTTCGAGCAGCCGTTCCGGATCGGCGACTGGCTAGACACCCCGGCGGCACGGGGACGGATCGTGGAAGCGAACTGGCGCGCAGTCCACATCGAAACCGGCAATGGTCTGCAGATCACGCCGAACTCGGTGCTGGCCGCCACCTCGTTCACCAATCTGAGTCGTCCGGCGGGTGCGCACAAGTTGTCGATCACCACGATTTTTTCGGTGGCCGACCCGCCCGACCGGGTGCGCCGCTTGCTGGTTCGGGTCGCCAGTGCGCTGCCGCAGCGCAAAATCGACGTCACGCCCACATCGTCGACCGCCGGTGCCGGCGAGTACCGGGTCAGCATCGCGTTGAGGTCGCCCGCTGATGACGGCGCTGCCCGATCGACGTTCCTGCGCTGGATCTGGTACGCAGCGCGGCGCGAAGGTCTGCATCTCGACGGCGCCGACGACGACTTCTCCACACCCGCGCGGGTGCAGAAGGCAATGCGAACGGTCGTGGCGCCGGCATTGCGACTGAGCCTCACCGATCAGCAGTCACTCGTCCCGCACGCGACGGTCGTTCGTTACGGCGCCGACGAAGTCGTGCAATATGCGGGTGAAGTCGCTACCGCGATGACGTTCCTGATCAAGGGCAGCGTCCGACTGACCGCGGCCAGCGACGACGGCTTGGTCGTACCACTGAGCATCGTGGAAGAGGGTTCGTTCCTCGGGTTGACCGCGCTCACTCGTCAACCGAATCTCTCTGGCGCATATGCGTTGGAGGAGGTGACCGCCTTGGAGATCGGTCGCGAGCACATCGAAGATCTGGTCCTGCGAACACCGTTGCTGCTTCAGGAGTTGGGTCGCATCATCGAAGAACGGCGAAAGGAGACCTCGCGGGGCGGATATGGTCCATCTCGCGCAAGCATTCCGTGACGTTTCTCGGCGAAACGCGTCGCGCGTCAACGCCGATTGGGGCCGTCTCAACCGGACGGTCGCAAAGTCGCTACCCTTGGTTAATGAGTGTCCATGCATTCTCGGCTCCGGACCTACGCCAGCAGGTGCACGACGCCGCGCGCCGGGCCCGCATCGCCGCCCGTGCGCTGGCCACCCTGCCGACGGTTGCCAAAGACCACGCACTGACTCTTGCCGCCGAGGCGATCGTGGCGCAGACCGACCGCATCCTGGCTGCCAACAGCGAGGATCTCGGCGCGGCGCGCGCCGCAGCTACGCCGCCCGCGATGCTCGACCGGCTGGCGCTGAACCCGCAGCGCGTCGAGGGAATCGCCGCCGGGTTGAGCCAGGTCGCCGGACTACCCGATCCTGTCGGCGAGGTGCTGCGCGGCTACACCCTGCCCAACGGGCTCGCGCTGCGCCAGCTGCGAGTTCCGCTCGGCGTGGTCGGGATCGTGTACGAGGGCAGGCCCAACGTCACCGTCGATGCCTTCGGTCTGACACTCAAGTCCGGTAACGCCGTGCTGCTGCGCGGAAGCGCGTCGGCGATCAATTCCAACCAGGCGCTGGTCGATGTGCTACGCGCAACGCTCACCAGCGAGGACCTGCCCGCCGATGCCGTCCAGCTGGTGTCGCCGGCCGACCGCTCCACCGTCATTCACCTGATCCAGGCCCGCGGATTGGTGGACGTGGTGATCCCACGCGGGGGCGCAGGACTGATCGACGCGGTGGTTCGCGACGCACATGTGCCGACCATCGAGACCGGTGTCGGCAACTGTCATGTCTACGTCCACGACGCTGCCGATCTAGATATGGCCGAACGGATCCTGCTGAACTCCAAGACCCGTCGTCCCAGCGTTTGCAACGCCGCAGAGACGCTCCTGGTCGACGCCGCGATCGCCGACCACGCCCTGCCGCGCCTGGTCAACGCGCTCCAAGACGCCGGCGTGACAGTGAATCTCGACCCCGACGAGGCCCACCTGCGTCGGGAGTATCTTGCGATGGAGATTTCGGTCGCGGTGGTGAACGGCGTCGACGAGGCGATCGCCCACATCAACGAATACGGCACCGGACATACCGAGGCCATTGTCACCTCCAATATGGCTGCCGCTCAACGGTTTACCGAGGGTATAGACGCAGCTGCGGTGATGGTCAACGCCGCGACGAGCTTCACCGACGGTGAACAGTTCGGGTTCGGTGCCGAGATCGGCATCTCCACACAGAAGCTGCACGCCCGCGGCCCGATGGGCCTTTCCGAACTCACCTCGACCAAGTGGATCGTTTGGGGAGACGGCCAGATCCGCCCGGCCTGACATAGCTGAGGAGAAACACAAACGTGAGTGTGCCCGCGCGGCCCGCCCCGCTTTTCGCAGATATCGACGACGTCGGCCGGCGGCTGGCCGAAACCGGCTACCTGCCCGACACCGCCACCGCGACAGCCGTTTTCCTCGCCGACCGGTTGGGCAAGCCTCTGCTGGTGGAGGGCCCGGCCGGAGTCGGCAAGACCGAACTGGCCCGCGCCGTTGCACAGGCCACCGGATCCGGTCTGGTCCGTCTGCAGTGCTACGAAGGTGTCGACGAAGCCCGCGCGCTCTACGAGTGGAACCACGCCAAGCAGATTCTGCGCATTCAGGCCGGTTCCGATGACTGGGACAAGACCAAGACCGACGTGTTCACCGAAGAGTTCCTGCTCTCGCGGCCGCTGCTGACCGCGATCCGGCGCACCGAGCCCACCGTGCTGCTGGTCGACGAAACCGACAAGGCCGACATCGAAATCGAGGGTCTGCTGCTGGAGGTGCTCTCCGACTTCGCGGTCACCGTACCGGAGTTGGGCACGATCACCGCCGAGCGTCTGCCGTTCGTGGTGCTCACCTCCAACGCCACCCGCGAGTTGTCCGAGGCGCTCAAACGTCGCTGCCTGTTTTTGCATATCGACTTCCCCAGTCCCGAGCTGGAACGTCGAATCCTGTTGTCCCGCGTACCCGAACTCCCCGGACACATCGCCGAAGAGTTGGTGCGCATCATCGGAGTGCTACGCGGAATGCAACTCAAAAAGCTGCCGTCGGTGGCCGAGACCATCGACTGGGGACGCACGGTGCTAGCCCTGGGTTTGGACACCATTGACGACGCGACCATTGCTGCCACGCTGGGTGTGGTGCTCAAACATCAATCCGACCAGCAACGTGCAACCGGCGAACTCAGGCTGAACTGAGGCGCAGCTGATGGCCGTCCGCCGCGTTCGCCCCAGCCAGCCGCTGGCCCCCCATGGCCTGCCCGGCCATCTAGTCGGGTTCGTGGAAGCTCTTCGCGGGCAAGGAATTTCAGTCGGCCCGTCGGAGACGGTGGATGCCGGCAGGGTGATGGGTGTCCTCGGTTTGGGTGATCGGGAGGTGCTGCGCGAAGGTCTGGCGTGTGCGGTGTTGCGCCGGCCTGAGCACCGCGAGACCTACGACGCGATGTTCGACCTGTGGTGGCCCGCCGCGCTGGGCGCACGCGCGGTGGCGACCGAAGATGCCGCGGCCGATCCCGACCTCCAGCTGCCGCCCGACGACGTCGAGGCGATGCGCCAGATGCTGGCGGACCTGCTCACCGACAACCCCGATCTCGCCGACATGGACGAGCGGCTGGTGGCGATGATCGCGCAAATCGTCGACGCGTACGGCAAGTACAACTCCAGCCGCGGTCCGTCCTACTCGTCGTATCAGGCGCTCAAGTCGATGGCGCTCGACGAGTTGGAGGGCAAGCTGCTGGCCGGCCTGCTCGCTCCTTATGGCGACGAACCCACGCCCACCCAGGAGGAGATCGCCAAAGCGCTTGCTGCGCAGCGGATCACGCAACTGCGGAAAATGGTGGACGCGGAGACCAAGCGGCGCACCGCCGAGCAACTCGGCCGCGACCACGTCCAGATGTACGGCATTCCACAGCTGGCCGAGAACGTCGAGTTTCTGCGAGCCTCGGGTGATCAGCTGCGGGCGATGCGCAGAGTTGTGCAGCCGTTGGCCCGCACGCTGGCCACCCGGCTAGCCGCCCGTCGGCGCCGGGCCCGCGCCGGGGCGATCGACCTGCGCAAGACCCTGCGCAAATCGATGTCCACCGGCGGCGTGCCGATCGACCTGGTCCTGCGCAAACCGCGCCCCGCCCGCCCCGAACTGGTGGTGCTGTGCGACGTGTCGGGATCGGTCGCCGGGTTCAGTCACTTCACCCTGCTGCTGGTCCATGCCCTGCGGCAGCAGTTTTCCCGCGTTCGGGTCTTCGCCTTCATCGACACCAGCGACGAGGTGACCCACATGTTCGGGCCCGACGCGGACTTGGCCGTGGCGATCCAACGGATCACCCGGGAAGCCGGTGTCTACACCCGTGACGGGCACAGCGATTACGGCAACGCCTTTGTCTCGTTCATTCAGGCGCATCCGAACGTGCTGTCGCCGCGTAGCTCGCTGCTGGTGCTCGGCGACGGGCGCACCAATTACCGCGACCCGGCTATCGACGTGCTGGCCCATATGGTGACCGCCAGTCGGCACGCACACTGGCTGAACCCCGAGCCCAAGCACCTGTGGGGGAGCGGCGACTCGGCCGTGCCCCGCTACCAAGAGGTGATCACCATGCACGAGTGCCGGTCGGCCAAGCAGCTGGCGACGGTCATCGACGCGCTGCTACCGGTCTGACCGGCAACACCTGCCACACCGGCCCCTCGGCATACGGAGGCGCAATCTGCCCACCTCCGCGCGACAGTTGCGGCCGCGTGCTGGTGCTGTCGCTCAGAGCCGGGCGATCCGAGTGCCACTCAGTCGGGGTAGCCGTGTGGCCGATGTGACTGATGTGAGTGGGGCCCGCATCGGAACGCTCAAGTAAGCTGGCAAACCGTGCAAAAGCGGCGGCTGGGAGTCATGGGTGGGACCTTCGATCCCATCCACAACGGCCACCTGGTCGCGGCCAGCGAGGTGGCCTACCAATTCGACCTGGATGAAGTCGTATTCGTGCCGACCGGCCAGCCCTGGCTGAAAGGCCGCCAAGTCAGCGCCGGTGAAGACCGCTACCTGATGACCGTGATCGCCACCGCGGCCAACCCCCGCTTCTCGGTCAGCCGCGTCGACATCGATCGCGGCGGTCCCACCTACACCAAGGACACTCTGCGGGATCTGCACATGATCAATCCCGACTCCGATCTGTACTTCATCACCGGCGCCGACGCGCTCGCCTCCATCTTGTCGTGGCAGGACTTGGACGAACTATTCGCGACGGCGCGGTTCGTCGGGGTCAGCCGGCCCGGTTACGAACTGGGCGGCGAACATCTCACCGGCGTCCTGGACGGGTTGCCTGATGACGCGTTGTCCTTGCTCGGAATCCCTGCGCTGGCAATCTCGTCCACTGACTGTCGGCAGCGCGCCGCAGAAGGACGCCCGCTGTGGTACCTGATGCCCGACGGCGTCGTGCAGTACATCTCCAAACGCGACCTCTACCGCAAGCCCCGGGAGCAGGCGTGACGGCCGCAGCGGAGGCGATCGAGATGGCAGGAGTCGCCGCCCGTGCGGCCGCGTCGAAGCTCGCCGACGACGTCGTCGTCATCGACGTCTCCGATCAACTGGTCATCACCGACTGTTTCGTGATCGCCTCCGCGTCCAACGAACGGCAAGTCAACGCCATCGTCGACGAGGTCGAAGAGAAGATGCGCGAAGCCGGATACAAGCCTGCCCGCCGCGAGGGCACCCGCGAAGGCCGGTGGACGTTGCTGGACTACGTCGACATCGTCGTGCACATCCAGCATCAAGACGAACGCGATTTCTATGCGCTCGATCGGCTTTGGCGTGACTGCCCCATCGTGACGGTGGACCTGACCGAGGATCCCGAGAACTCGGCGATCCAGCCATGACGGTGCGGCGGCTGGTGATGCTGCGGCACGGCCAAACCGAATTCAATCTCAGCAGCCGGATGCAGGGCCAGCTGGACACCGAGCTGACTGAGCTGGGTCGTGCTCAGGCGGTCGCCGCGGCCGCGGCGCTCGCCAAGGACCAGCCGCTGCTGGTGGTGTCGTCCGACCTGCGCCGCGCCTACGACACGGCGATCGCGTTACAGGAGCGCATTGGCATACCCGTGCGGGCCGACGAACGCCTGCGGGAGACCCACCTCGGCGACTGGCAGGGCATGACCCACGCCGAGATTGACGCCGTCGCGCCGGGCGCCCGGCTTGCGTGGCGCGAGGACGCCACCTGGGCACCGCACGGCGGCGAGAGCAGGGTCGACGTGGCCGCGCGCAGCCTGCCGCTGATCGCCGGGCTGATCGCCGGTGAGCCCGAGTGGGGCGCCGTCGATGAACCGGCGCGGCCGGTGGTCCTGGTCGCCCACGGCGGCCTGATCGCCGCGCTGACCGCGGCGTTGCTGCGGCTGCCGATTGACAACTGGCCCGCGCTGGGTGGCATGGGCAATGCCAGTTGGACGCAGCTGTCGGGGCACTCCGGCGATCCGGAAACCGGTGCCGCCGGTGTCGATGCCATCCGGTGGCGGCTCGACGTGTGGAACGCTTCGGCACAGGTCGCGGGCGATGTCCTCTGAGCAGCGGCCGCGGCCGGCCCTGCTGGTGTTCGCCGACTCGCTGGCCTACTACGGGCCGACCGGCGGGCTGCCGGCAGACGACCCGCGTATCTGGCCTAATATCGTTGCCGCACAGCTAGGTTGGGATCTGGAACTGATCGGCCGCATCGGTTGGACCTGTCGGGACGTGTGGTGGGCGGCCACCCAAGACCCGCGGTCGTGGGCGGCGTTGCCACGCGCCGGAGCGGTGATCTTCGCGACCGGCGGCATGGATTCGCTGCCTTCGCCGCTGCCGACCGCTTTGCGGGAGCTCATCCGATATGTGCGCCCGCCGTTGCTGCGGCGATGGGTTCGCGACGGCTACGGCTGGGTGCAGCCGCGACTGTCTCCGGTGGCCAGAGCTGCTCTGCCACCGCATCTTTCCGCCGAATACCTCGAACTAACACGTGGCGCAATCGATTTCAATCGGCCCGGGATCCCGATCGTGGCTTCACTGCCCTCGGTGCACATTGCCGAGACCTACGGAAAGGCCCATCGCGGCCGGGCGGGCACCGTTGCGGCGCTCACCCAGTGGGCCGGCCAGCACGACGTCCCGCTCGTCGACCTGAAAGCGGCTGTCGCCGAACATATTATGAGCGGCCGCGGCAACCCCGATGGAATCCACTGGAATTTCGAGGCCCACCAAGCCGTCGCGGAATTGATGCTTAAGGCGCTGGCCCAGGCTGGTGTCCTGACCGAGAATACGCGCGGCTGATTCCATGCCTGTCGTGGTGGTCACCGACTCATCGGCGCGCCTGCCCGATGAGCTGCGTCGGCAGTGGGCGATACGTCAGGTCCCCCTGCACATCCTGCTCGACGACACCGACCTACGCGACGGCGTGGACGACATTCCCCGCAACATCCATGATTACGGGCACGCGACGACCGCCGCCGCGACACCGGCCGAGTTAGCCGATGTATATCGGCAGGCCCTGGCCGACAGCGACGGCGACGGGGTGGTGGCCGTGCACCTGTCGGCGGCCCTGTCGGGGACGATTCGTGCCGCCCAGACCACCGCAGCCCAGATCGGGCCGGCAGTCCGGGTTCTCGACTCGAAGTCCGCCGCGATGAATACGGGTTTCGTCGCGCTGGCGGCTGCGCGGGCAGCCGCCGGCGGCGCGGACCTGGACACCGTCGCGGACACCGCCGCCGCCGCGGTGAGCCGCAATCACGGGTTCATTGTGGTCCACCAGCTGGACAACCTGCGACGAAGCGGACGCATCGGCGGCGCCGGCGCCTGGCTGGGCACCAAGCTGTCGCTCAAGCCGCTGCTGCGCATCGACGACGGCAAACTCGTTCTGGCGCAACGGGTACGCACGGCCAGCAAGGCAGTCGCTACCATGATCGACCGGGTGTGCGAGGTCGTCGAAGATCGGTCAGCCTCGATCGCGGTGCATCATGTCGCCAATCCCGACGGCGCGCAGAACCTGGCCGCGGCACTGGCCGAACGATTGCCCGGTTGTGAACCGGCGATCGTCACCGACCTGGGCCCGGTGCTGTCGTTACACGTCGGAGCGGGCGCACTGGGTGTGTGCGTGCAACTGGCTGCCGACGACTAACACTGCGTCGTCACGATCTCTGCACGGCCAGCGGTGCGGTGTTGTCCTCCCCGGCGGTCGCTGACGGCGGCAGCTTGGGCTTGGCGTGGTCACCCCGGGGATGGACGACCTGCGGCCACCAGAACCAGCGGCCGAGCATGGTGGCCAGCGAGGGCATGAACAGCGTGCGCACCACCAGGGTGTCAAGCAGCAGGCCGATGCAGACCGTAGAGCCGAACTGACCCAGCACGGTCAGGTCGCTACCGAGCATGGCCGCCATGGTGAACGCGAACACCAGACCAGCCGACGTCACCACCGCGCCGGTGCCGGCCATCGACCGGATGTATCCGGTCTTGAGGCCCGCATGAATTTCTTCTCTGAATCGCGACACCAGCAGCAGGTTATAGTCCGAGCCGACGGCCAGCAGGATGATGACCGACAGCGCCATCACGATCCAGTGGATGTGCATGCCGAACAGGTCCTGCCAGATCAACACCGACAGACCGAACGACGCGGCGATCGAACTGCTCGCGGTCCCCACGATCACCAGTGCCGCCACCACGCTGCGGGTGAGCAACAGCATGATCATGAAGATCAGCGTCAACGCCGACACCACGGCGATCATCAGGTCGTACTTCTCGCCGTCGGCCATGTCCCGGAAGGTCGCCGCGGTTCCGCCGAGGTACACCTTGGCGTCCGACAGCGAGGACTGCTTGAGTCCCTCCTGAGCGGCGGTTCGCTCGGCGGATACTCGGGCGATTCCCTCCGGCGTCATCGGGTCACCCTGGTGAGTGATGAAGAACCGCACCGATTTTCCGTCGGGGGAGAAGAACATCTTCACACCGCGAATGAATTCCGGGTTGGAGAAAGCCTCAGGCGGCAGGTAGAAGAAGTCGTCGTTCTGCGACTTGTCGAAGCTTTGTCCCATCACGATGCCGGTGTTACTCATGGCCTCCATCTGATTGATCATCGCGCGGAACGTCTGATACATGGTCAGCGTCAGACCATGAGTCGTTTTCAACGTGTCGAGCATGATCGGGATCAGCTGCTCCAACTCGTGGGAGGCCTGCGCGGTGCGGGCGATGTCGCCCGAGAGATCGTGGAACTTCTCCGCGAGTTGGTCGAAACCATCGATCGAGTCGAACAACGATCGAAACGAGATACAGACCGGAATGTCGTAACAGTGCTTCTCCCAGTAGAAGTAGCTGCGGATCGGCCGGTAGAAGTCCTCGAAGTCCGCGATGTGGTCGCGCAGCGTGTCGGTGATCTCCGACGTCTCCTGCGTGGTTTTCGCGCTGTCGAGGGCGGCGCTCGCCAGGTCATGGGTGACCTTCGCCTGGCGTTCGGTTACGTCGATCATGATCTGCATCTCGTCGGCCATCTTCAGAATGTCTTTCATTCTGTCTTTGAGAAAGTCCATGTTCTGCATGGTCGTCTGGCTCTGGATGCTGTTCTGGAACGGAATCGAGCTGTGCTGGATGGGAATTCCCAGTGGCCGGGTGATGTCTTGGATCATCGCGATACCCACGGTGCGGATCTCGTTCTTGGCGACCTTGTCCAGGACCAGCATGTCGGCCGGGTTGCGCATGTCGTGGTCGGACTCGATCATCAGCAAGTCCGGGTTCATTCGGGCTTCGGAGAAGTGCCGGTCGGCTGCGGCATACCCGATGTTCGACGGCGCTGATTCGGGCAGGTAGTGGCGGTCGTTGTAACTCGTCTTGAACGAGGGCAACGCCACCATGCCGACCAGCACGACGGCGGCGCTGACCGCGAAAACCGGTGCGGGCCAACGCACGACCGCGGTGCCTACCCGCCGCCACAACCGGCCACGGGCCTGGCCCTTCTTCTCGAACAGGCCGAAACGACTGCCCAAGAAGACGACGGCGGGCCCCAGCGTCAGCCCGGCTGCCACGACGACGATCATGCCGATGGCCACCGGCGCGCCCATGGTGGAGAACCAGGGCAGCCGGCAGAAACTCAGGCAGTACGTTGCGCCGGCGATGGTCAGGCCCGAACCCAACACAACAGGAGCCACGCCTTTGAATGTGGTGTAGTACGCGGTTTCCCGGTCTTCGCCGGCGCGACGGGCCTCCTGGTAGCGGCCGACCAGGAAAATCCCGTAGTCCGTTCCCGCGGCGATCGCCAGCATCGTCAGAATGTTTGCGGCGAACGTGGTCAGCCCGAACGCGTTGTTGTAGGCGAGCACCGCCACGACTCCCCGTGCACACGCCAGCGCGACGAACGTCATGAACAGCTGGATGAGCGTGGTGACGATCGAGCGGTAGACCAGCAACAGCATGATCGCGATCGCGCCCAGGGTGAACAGCGTGATCTTTGCCAGGCTGTCGTTGCCGATGACGTGCATGTCGTCGGACAACGCCGCGGGGCCGGTGACATAGGCTTTCACCCCGGGTGGGGCGGCTTCGTTGTCGACGACGTGGCGCACGGCCTCGACGGAGTTGTTGGCCTGGGTGGTGCCCTGGTTACCGGCGATGTTGGCCTGCACGTAGGCGCCCTTGGCGTCCGCGCTCTGCGCGCCCGCCGCGGTGAACCTGTCGCCCCAGAAGTCCTGGATGTGCTGGACGTGTGCGGTGTCCTGGCGCAGTTTGCGCACGATGTCGTCGTAGTAGCGGTGCGCGGCATCGCCGAGTGGCTGTTTGCCTTCCACCACGACCATCACCGTGCTGTTGGAGTTGAACTCGTGGAAGTTGTGTCCCATCCGCATCATCGCCTTCATCGAAGGTGCGTCCAGGGGCGCCATCGGCGCCGAATGCGCTTCGCCGACGACTTCCAGCTTCGGGACCGCGACGTTGACGATGACGGTTACGACGAGCCAGCCCAGGATGATCGGGATCGCGAAGATGCGGATGAAGTGCGGTATGAACGGTCGGTGGGGGCGCTCGGGTTCGGTGCGCTCCGGCGTGGTCTCGGCCGTGTCGCTCATGCGGACTTCACCAGGCAGAACGTCTGGGCGTTGTGGCCGTCAGCGCTTTGATGCTCGCGAAGCTCACCGTCGACGGTGATGCGGCAGGCGATGTGGCCGCCGTTGGTTTGAGCCATGATGTTCGCGCTGACCGCGGGCAGGGTGGTGGACAGGGTGTACGACCACGGCAGCGGCACGTCGTTGACCTGGTGTGTGTTGGCGTCGGCGTCCCAGTAGTTGATGTTCGCTGTGCTGCCGGGCGGGCCGTCGATGTCGTACGTCACGACTTTGGGGTTGAACTGCACGATCTTTACCCCAGCTCCTGAATTGGCATTGAGGTCCTGGGAGCCGAACACCTTGTGTAGGCGCGTCACGACCAGCCCCGAAATTGACAAGACGACTACCAGCAGCAACGGTATCCAGCCGCGTTTGAGCAAACCGCTGATCGACATCGCCCTCACTCGGTCTCCTCCCGCCCGCATCGTCCGCAGTCGTGTTCGTGAACGCGGCACGCGGCGGATGCATTTCCGCGGCCGAAGCAGACACGTCTGGGGCAGCTTTGCCGAAAGAACTGGCCTTCGCCTGTCATCATCCTCGATGCCAATTAGAACTTCGTTCGGCTAACGATGCTAGACGATAGGGCACGCCTGCGTTCTGTTAGGCCTTTGATTTGTCGAGGTGCGTATTTCTACCGTGCTGCGCGGCCGGTAACGGGCGGAAGATCGGCCAGCGTGACGATCCCCGGTCTGGCTGCCACGACTGCCGGCACCGCATTGGTCACCGGCATCGCCGTGTATACCATGCCCAGCCCCATGAATCCCGGCTCGGTCCAATCCTTGGGCGGCAGGCAGTGCACCACGGTGCGCATGTTCGGCAGCCCGAAGACCTGGATGACGTGGCCGTGTTCGAGCGGCTTCGGCGGTGTCACGTGATCGCCCATGGTCCAGTTGAACCCGACGCTGACGACATTGCGGTCGCCGACCCAGCCGCGGTGGTAGCCGTAGACGCCACCTACTGTTCCGGCGGGAATCTTCATAAAGCCCAGGTCGGTGTCGCCGGTGGCCGCGGTGAAAGTGACGTCGAAGGTGATCTTGTCCAGCGTGGCGCCGATCGCATCGGCCATCATCGCGGCCGACTCGGCGAACACCTCGCTTTCGCGGCGCACATTCTCGGCCAGCCCGGGGGTGTCTGGGTCCTGGGAGAAGCCCATCGCCGTCTGGGTTTCCGCCGATTCGTAGGTAGAGCAGTCCACCGATTCGGTGATCCGGATTTCGTCTACGCGTTCGCAGGACCCGCTGAGCGCCATGCCGATCAGGTTCGTCATCCCCGGGTGTGCACCGCTGCCGAAAATCGTCGAGCCGCCGCGCTCGCAGGCGTCGAGGATGCGCTGTCGGTCCTGCGGCGTCTGCTTGCCACCGGTGATCCAGGCCGCGCTGGTACACACGTTGACCCCTGACTCCAGCAGCCGAACCAATTCGTCGACGCTGGGCCACAGCGGGTTGTAACAACAGGCGTCGGGCCGAAGTGCCAGCAGCGCATTGGTGTCATTGGTGGCTATGACCCCGGTCGGCTCCGGCCAGCCGGACAACTCGGCGGCGTCCACCCCGACTTTGTCGTGCCCGTGGGCGTAGACGCCGACCAATTCCATGTCCGGCCTGCCGATGATGGCGTGCAGCGATCGCCGCCCGATGTTGCCGGTCGTCCACTGGATCACCCGATAGGGACGGTCTGCGCTAGTGCTCATCAGGGCTCCTTTGCCGATGCGATTGACTCATTATGTTCAACCCCGCCGACGGGCACGCGAGCCGGGCGTCTCAACCTGCCCAGCGAACTCGCCCGCGGCACGGATGTGGTGCCCGCCCCGACCGGATTCATCACACGTATGTCGATGGCGCATCGAAAGATGCTCTGGCACAACCAAAGGGAGCGTTCAGATCGGTCCATAGCGCTGATCGCAGGAGTATCGAACAAGACCGTCGGCAAATTGCGAGGGTGTGCAACTGAGGAAATTCCTCAGTTGGGTCCCCGGCTTGGACGCGACGGAAAGGTCCGGCCGGTCAGTCCGGCTCATGGACGGCGCCGCGCCGCGAAATTCTTGTCGGCGAATCCACGTGCGTCGCTGCGGGAGATAGCGCGAAAAGCCGGCGTTTCAGTCACCACTGCGCATGACGTGCGCCAGCGCATCGACAAGGGCCAGAGTCCGCTACCCGATGCGCTCGCCAAAAACTCGGGCCGGCGCCCGGAACAATCAGGCAGTGCGACAACCACCGTCGAAGAATCACTGCCGATCGGGACGCGGGTGCCTCCTGATGGCCGGGGGAGCGACCTCCTCCAGCGGTTGAGGAGAGATCCGTCAGTCAGATCTTCCGAGCGGGGACGCGCACTCCTACGGTTGCTGTCCGTCGTCGCTATCGCGATCAACGCCTGCAATGAATTCGCCGAAGCCGCTCCGATCCACTGCTCGGGCACCATCGCCGAGATAGCGAGAAAGAATGCTCGCGCCTGGCAGGAGATCGCGGAGAAGTTCGACGCCTGACTCGATCGAAGCAATGGTCACAGCCCGGAGGCGCCGGCGGCGATGAAGGCAGTGCCGATCGCGGCTAGAGCGATCGCGACGTCACGGCGCCGACGCGATCGGATCCACTCGTGCAGCGTTGTCACCGCCTTGGCCGTTGGCTTGGGCGCCAGGAGATAGGCCAGCAGCGGAATCTCGACGAGCGCGAAGGCCACCACGTTGAACGCCACCAGCACGGCCACCTGGGTCAGCGCCGCGGCCCCTGAGGCCAGGATGACGGCCAGCGCGGCCAGATAATCGACCGACGGCAGGGCGATGCTGAGTCCGGCGACCCCGGCTACAGACAGCGAATCGCCCTTGAGCAGCTCGGTGGCCGGCCTCGCCAATTTCGCCGGCCGCGGACCCAGGCGCCCGAAGACGTCGATGGCGACGCCGGCGGCGATGAACAACACCAGCAGCCCGATCACGAGTTGAACCCTGGGCACGGTGACGAAGGACGTTCCAAGCAGGATGCGTCGGAACACGAATAGGACAATCAGGCCAACCGTCGTCCCCATGGCGAAACCGCCGAGTAAAAACGCGGACAGCTGCAGCACGGGTCTCGGCCTGTTCAGCATGAGCATCGTCATACCGATTCGAAATGGTTCGACACTGACGGCGAGCGCCATTATCAGGACAGTCGCCAGCATGAGTTCGATTCTGGTGGTGGGACCCTCGGTCGGGCTAGGCGTCCAGGCGAGCGAATTGGTCTTGGCGGTACTGCTCGACGCAGGCCGCACGCCGGATCTTGCCGCTCGTCGTGATCGGAATTGAGCCGGCCGGAACCAGAACGACGTCCCCGACATTCAGTCCGTGCGCATTGGAGATCGCCGACGTGACGTCGCTTCTGACGCCGCTGAGCCGGTGCCGCAGATCCTCGCCGGCTTCGCCGCGCTTCTTCTTCACCTCGATGACCGTGACCAGCTGCTCGGTGCTGTCCACCGGAACCGATATCGCCGCGACCCGCCCCTGGGCGATCTGCTGGACCGTCGCTTCGATGTCCTCGGGGTAGTGGTTGCGCCCACGGATGATCAGCAGATCCTTGATGCGGCCGACGATGAACAGCTTGCCCTCGTAGATGAAACCCAGGTCGCCGGTGCGTAGCCACGGCCCGTCAGGCGTGCCAGGAGAAGCGTCGATGAGCGTGGCGCCGAAGCAGGCCTGATCTTCCGGCGGCTTGTGCCAGTAGCCCTCGGCGACGTTCTCGCCGTGCACCCAGATCTCGCCGATCAGATCCGGCGGGCACTCGCGATACGTCTCGGTGTCGACGATCCGCAGCATGGGCGATCGCGGGATCTGGTAGCTGACCAGTTCGGACCCGCCTCCGGGCGCACACCGTTCGACGCGGCCGACGCCGAGCTCGCCGACATCGAAGTGCACCGCGGGCTCGGATTCACTCCAGGTGCCCGTCGCCACGAAGACGGTGGCCTCCGCCAAGCCGTAGGACGGACGCATCATGTGGTCTTTGAAATTGAAGTGCGAGAACCGATCGACGAAACGGTGCAGCGTCGCGGGCTCGACACGCTCGGCGCCGCTGATGATGCCCAGCACGCCGCCAAGGTCGAGCCCGGCCAGATCGGCATCGGTCGTTTTACGGGCGGCCAAGTCGAAGGCAAAGTTGGGTGCCGACGACCAGGCATGAGGATTCTCGGCCAGCGCTCGCACCCATCGCGCAGGCCGTTCCAGAAATCCGACCGGGCTGGTCAGCTGTGCGTGATAGCCGCCCAGGATCGGTGCGCAGACGCCCAACACCAAACCCATGTCGTGGTAGAAGGGCAACCACGACACGAGCGTTGAATTCGGCGGGACTTTGGAGTTCGCGAAAAAGCTGACCATGAGTTGCTCGAAATTCACCGTGACGTTGCGGTGCGACATCATCACGCCGGTGGGCAGCCGCGTTGAGCCGGAGCTGTACTGCAGATACGCGATGTTCGGCACATCGGCCTGTGGAAGGCTCGACCCGCCTTGGGCATCCAGGCTCAACGAATCGATCGCGACGATCTTCGGCGCGGTGTCCATGCGTGACTGATCCACGTAATCGCCGACGTCTTCCGCCGCCGAGGACGTCGTGAGGACAACGGAGGGCGCGGTGTCGGCAAAGACCGCGCCGAGCCGGTCGTAATTCGAGCCGCGGTGGGGCAGCGGAAGGGGAACCGCGATGAGCCCAGCCTGCATGGCGCCCAGGAATGCCCGGATGTAGTCGAGCCCCTGCGGCGCCAGGATGACTGCCCGGTCCCCGACCGACCCGTGTGCGCGGATTTCTCGCGCCACATTCAGCGTCTGACGCGAGAGCTGCGACCAGGTCAGACTCTCGGGAACGCCCGCATAGTCCTTTTCGTAGTCGGTGAAAGTGAAAGCGACGTCATTGGGCCGCAGGCTGGCACGCCCGTGCAGCATAGAGAGAATCGTCGGTTGAGACATATTTCGTCCGTACTACTAGTCGAATATCAGGGCTCGGACTCAGTGGTCAGCTTGGCGCTTCGCCGGCGCCGTGCGACAGCACCGACATGGCACCGCTGAGAATCTGCGAGAACGGGTCGGCGCCGCCGCCGAACGTTGCCTGGTTGGCCG
This sequence comes from uncultured Actinomycetota bacterium, assembly GCA_963760095.1. GTDB lineage: Bacteria > Actinomycetota > Actinomycetes > Mycobacteriales > Mycobacteriaceae > Mycobacterium. The sequence continues at coordinate 289,103 of CAVXBT010000006.1, forward strand.
GAGCGGTGACCTCCGCCGGATCGAAGCCGCGCACCGGGTCCACCTGAACCGGCGCCGTCGCCGGATCGTCATTCCTAATGTAACCCGCATTCACCCGGGGAATCAGTATCGCGTCGAGCTTGTTCAGCGTGTCTTCCGGGATCCCGATGTATTTCAGCGGCATGACCAGCGGAAGGTGCTTCTGCGGGACCATGATCGTGGTGTCTTTGGCGCCCCGGGAGTTGATTGTTGTCCTGATGTTTCCCGGCGGCACCATGCTCGCGTTCGTGAACGCCACCGCGGTGTGGCCTGTGGCCAGGCCCATCAGCGTGTTGGCGAAAGCAAATATGTTGTCCGGCCGGTCGGGGAAGTCCGCGATGGAGTCGTAGGCCGCCACGAACCGGTTGGTGTCGTATTGGCTTTCGTACTGCGGCGGCATGGTGTAGTCGAGCGCCGGGACGACGCTGCCGACCGGGAACGTGGCCCTCAGGAAGCTCTGACCGAAGGCGTGATGCCCGATCGGGTCACCGAACGTGGCGAAATTCAGCGCGTTCGGCGGGGGAGCATCCGGGGCGGTCGCCAGCCGGGCCTGCTCGCCATCGACCACGAACCCACCCTCGGACAAGCCGATCGCCGTACCGGGTCGACCCGTGGTGCGAATCGCCTCATCGAGATTGTCGACTCCGACGTCGACCGATTGGCCGACACTGGGACCGTCCAGGCCCACTCCCGGGAAGTCGTGGTCGATCTTGTTGATCTCCGGCCCCAGGCCGGGGAACAGCCGCGCGAGCACGTGGCCCTGAACCTGCCCGGCCGGGTAGCGAACGATTTGCCGTTGCTGGCCGGGGAACCACTCCGCACCCTCCATACGGATGTAGTTGTCGTACGGGACGCCCAGAACGTGAGCGCCCCCGAGGGCGTAGGCGGTCTGGTCGCCCGGCGCGCCCGGCGATGGCGGTCCGCTGATTTCTGGGCCGTCGGCCGACGCGGTCGCGATGCCGAAACATCCTGTGGCGCCGACAGTTACCAGCGCCGATACTCCTGCGAGTAGTTTCTTCATCCCTACTCCTGACCGCTTGGGTTCGTCTCGTAGTTTCACATACATAACGGGTGCGCGCTAACTGGCTTGTGCCTGTGTACGGCCGGTTGCCGACCCCCGCGCGCCCAGTCGTGAGGGCCACCAATTGGCCTGGCCAATCAGCGCGGCGATGGCCGGAACCGTGATGGTTCGGACCAGGAATGTGTCCAGCAGAATCCCGATGCCGATCACGAAACCGCCTTGAACGACGGTGCCGATGCTGGAGAACAGCAGACCGGCCATCGAGGCGGCGAAGATCAGACCGGCCGCGGTGATCACACCGCCGGTCGAACTCAGGGTGCGGATGATGCCGTAGCGCATGCTGTGCGGTGATTCGTCACGCATACGCGAGACCAGCAGCATGTTGTAGTCGGCTCCCACCGCGACCAGCACCACGAACGCCAAGGGAGGCACGCTCCAATGCAGCTGCTGGCCGAGGATGAATTGGAACACCAACGCGCCGATGCCCACCGCCGACAAATAGGAGACAACGACGGACGCGACCAGATACAGCGGAGCGACAATCGCGCGCAGCAGCACGATCAAGGTCAGAAGCACCACGAGCAGCGTCACCGCGATGATGAACCGGATGTCGTGCCGGTAGTAGTCGCGGGTGTCCTTCAAACCGACGGTGTATCCCGCCATCGATATCTTGGCGTCCGACAGCGCGGTGTTCGGTTGCGCTCCCTTGGCGGTCGCGAGGATCGAGTTGACTTGATCCATGGCCTGGGTGCTGAACGGATTGAGTTTGGTTTGCACCAAGTACCGCACCGAGTGGCCGTCGGCCGAGATGAATACCTTGGCGGCGTCCTGGAACTCCTGCAGGTGAAGCAGCTGCGCCGGGATGTTGAATCCGCCCATCGACGGTTGCGACGCGTCGTGCTTCAGCGACAACAGGAACGTTGCTGACTCGCTCAGCCCGGCACCCAGCTGCTTGACCTGGTCGACCAGCAGGTTGACCGCGTCGGCGATCTGCCGGCTACCGCCGGCGAACTGGTCGGCGCCGCCTTGCAGCGAGTCGAGGTTCGCCTGCAGTCCGCCGGGCTGGTCCATTCCGAGCGACTTCAGCACATCGGTGAGCTTCTTGATCGCGCCACGCATCCGGTCCGTCGTCGCCTTGAGCTGGTTTTTGTCCGGGTAGTCCGCGATCTGATGGGAAAGGTCGTTGATGGCGTCGAGGTCCTCTTGATCGCGTCCGCCGACAAGCTGCTCGAATACCCCGCGGGTGTTGCTGCAGGACTCGTCGAGGTCGCAGGTCGGGTTGCCCCGCAAAGCAGTTACTACCGGCCCGATCCACTCGAACAGGTTCTTGGCCGCGGTGTAGTTCCAGCCCATCGTGTTGTTGAGCGAGTTCACGTGGTCGACGAGCTGGGCCGTGAGGTCGACCTCGTGGACCAAGGTCTCGCCGCTGTACTGGTCTTTCGACGATTTGAAGGTGTTCTCCAACTCCTGAACGCTGGCAGCCAGTTCACTAACCTGTCCGCGCACCTGATCAAGTTTGTCGGCCAGCGTCACCGACCCCTCGGACAGCTGATTGAGGTCGTTGGTGTGGTCGTTGATCAGGGTGGACCCGCCGGCCAGAAAGGTGCCGATGGCGCCGGCCTGATAGGTGGCCCGGAATTGTTCCGGCACGTTTCCGGTGGGTCGAGTGATGCCGCTGATTGCCGCGACGTTAGGCAGCTGACTGACCCGGTCCGCCATCTGCTCCAAGTCCGCCAGGGCCTGAGGATTACGCAGGTCACGCGGCGACTGGACGAAGAGGTACTCCGGAATCGACTGGTTCACCGGAAAATGGTGATCCAGCGCGGTGTAGCCGATCGAGCTCGGGGCAGCAGCGCTCAGGGCTTTGCGGTCGTCGTAGTTGTAACGCACCAGCCCGGCACAGCTGGCCAGGGCGGCCAGCACCAGCACGCTGGCGACCAGATGTACCCGCGGCCGGCGCACGATGCGGATGCCAGAACGCCGCCAGAACCGCGCGGTGAGTTCGCGCCGCGGCTTGACCCACCCGCGTGGACCGGCGAGCGCGACAATGGCCGGCAGCAGGGTCACCGCGGCCAGGAATGCCACGCCGATACCGATCGCGGACGCGATGCCGACCGTCTGGAAGACACCCATCCGGGCGAAGCTGATGACCAGGAACGTGATGCCCACGGTGCCCGCGGATGCTGTGATCACCTTTCCGATCGAGATCAACGCCCTCTTGAGCGCCTCGTCGCAGCCCGCTCCTGCCCGCAGGTAGTCGTGATAGCGGCTGATCAGGAAGACGGCGTAATCCGTCCCCGCGCCGGCCATGATCGCGCTCAGAAAGACGATGGACTGGTTCGAGACGCCGGAGCCCGTCAACGCGGAGTAGGCGGCCACCACCGATTGCGCGATCACCAGCGACAACCCGATCGTGATCAACGGCAACAACATGGTGATCGCGCTGCGATAGACGATCAGCAGCACGATGAGCACGAGCACGCCGATGGCCAGCTCGATCGGCATTCGGTCCTGCTGACCTGCGACGGTGAGGTCGGCGACGGTTCCCGCGGGGCCGGTGAGGTTCGCCGTTAACGAGCTTCCCGCGACAGTGTGTTTGACGACGTCGGTGATTTGATTGAACGCCTCGTACGACCGTGGCGTGCCGAGCTCGCCCGCCACGCCGACGGGCAGCACCCAGGCCTTGTTGTCCTTGCTGGTCACAATCGATTTCAGCGGTGGGGTGCTGATGAAGTCCTGCAGCATCACGACATTGCGGGTGTCTTTGCGCAAGGTGTCCACCAAGGCGCGATAGGTGGCCTCGTCGGCGTGGCTGAGTCCCTTGTCGTCGGTCAAGACGACCAGGAGGAGGTCTTCGGAGCCCGATTCGTGGAAAGCCTCGGTCATCTTTCGCGCGGTGACGTTCGATGGCGCATCGCTCGGCAGGATCGAGAGCGGGTGCTTTTCGGACATCTCGTTGAGCGACGGGAACGACAGCGGTAGCGCCACCGCGATCGCGACCCACGCGGCGATCACTAACCAGGGCCATCGCACTACAAAATCGGCTAGCCGTCGCATAAGGCCCTCACCCCCGGTCGGCGCAGTCGTCTGCGCCCGCCGGCGACGCTCGCCGACGCTGTGTCACAGCGCGCAATGTCGTGCCGTCCCCGCACGGTGTTAGCGCACTTCACACTGGCCTCAGCCATCGCACTGGCCCACGTCAGGCGACGCGTCCCCAGTGCCCGCTGTCAGCGACCCGCACGGACACCGACCGCATCGCCTCCATGTAGCGGGTAGCTGACTTCTGGGCCACCGGATTATCGGGATGCATGATCGCCATCACCGTGCCCTCTTTGTACCGGAAGATATAGATCGTCAGCTGATACGAGAATCGCCCATCGGGGTAGATCCCGATGTTGTCCGCCAAGCCCATGTCGCCTGCCGCGAGAATAGCGTTGAGCGGAGCCGCCCCGCCATGCAGGAAATTCGACACCGGAAAGTTCGGTTCTGGCCATTTCAACCACGGCGCCAACTCCAGCACTCGGTAATACGGCACCCGCGACATGTCCAGACCCGAGTCGAATGACGTCTGGGCGGCGTATGCCGCCTCGTTGAACGAGGTCGCGGCGATGGGCACCGTGATCGGGATCAGCCCGGTGAACCAGCCCTGGGTCATGAAGTTGTCCGCGCCGGTGCGGGAATCCCGCGGGGTAAGCCCGTAGTAGGTCAGAGCGCCAGTGAATTCGTGCTCCACCAAGGCTAGGCAGGCGAACAGGCCACCGACGAAGCGGGCGCCGGCCGTCTTACACGCCGACTCGAATCGCTCCGTCTGCGCATCGTCCATCAGCAGTTCGGAGGACATTTCGCTGCTGATCGTCTTTTCCGGGTCCCCCAGCGGAAGGGGGAACTCAGGGAAGGCGCCATTGTTGTTCTCGGCGAAGTCAATCCAGGTTTGCACTCCCGGCGAATCCAGCGTCCACGCTGAGGTGGACTCGCGCTCGCGAACGCAGAAATCGTCGAAACTGCCGGCGTCGGGGAGCTCCAGCGCCTCTCCGCCGCCGCTCAACGCGACATACATGCCGTTGGCTTCCATCATCGTGGTGCCGATCAACGTCGCGTCGCCGTGCACATGGTCCATCGCGACAAAAAATGTGAACTGACCCTCGCGTTGCACGATCCCGAAGGTGAAGCAGCCCCACTCGAATGGGTTGGGTATTGCGGTGGTGTGCTCGCGAATTTCGTCGACGGTCAGGTGGCCCTGATTGATCGGCTCGAATTCGACGTCAGCCGGATCGGTGATCGTGTGCCTGACGAACTCGCCGTCGCCGGTGCGCTCGAACCAGCTGCGGAATGTGTCGTGGCGACGCAGGTAGGCGTTGAGGGCGATGTCCATGGCGGCGATATCGCACACGCCGTTCGCATCGCAGCTGGCAATGATCTGCCGGGAAAAATTGAGTCCGGCGGTGGTCCGCTCGTAGTAGTTACGAAGGTGCTGGCCTTGCATGTAGCTGACCGGCACCGGGCTCACCGGTGCTTGGCTAGCTTTTTCCGCAGCCGCGGCCGTCGGGTGCCAGGAGGTGACGGTGCCCGGGGTCAGCGTCCACTCACTAAGCGAGCCGACCGTTATTTGGCCGATGCGCAATAGATCTTCCTCCTCGGTTGAACGGCTCCGGGCCGACCGCTGCCGCTGGCGGCGAGACCCAAGATATCCCGCCCGCCTGTGAGTGTCGCTCGGTGTCGACCGCGTGCACGGGCACCCTGACAGCTTCAGTACTATCAATATGGTGCGCCTATTGACATAGAACCACCCGGCGCGCATCGGGGGTTGTCGCCATACCGTGCGGTACGGTCGCGTTATCCGGCATTGCCGCCATTACCTGGTCGTGACAGCAATCCTGTTGCGCATCCGGGCCGCACGCGGCGACCGAATCTTCCGCAGTCCCCAAATCGAGAGGACAACGCATGGCATCCGAGGGCCAACAACCGGCAGCCAGTTTTGCGATCGTCGGATATGCGGCGCGTTTCCCCGGGGCCGCGGACGCGGATGAGTTCTGGGATGTGCTGCGAGAAGGCCGCGACGCGATCTCCGAGGTGCCCGCCGACCGGTGGGATGTCGACGAATTCTTCGACCCGGACCCAGATACACCGGGGAAGGTCGCGACTCGTCGGGCGGGTTTCGTCGACGACGTGACGGGGTTCGATGCGCCGTTCTTCGGCATGTCGACGCGCGAGGTCAGGATGCTGGACCCACAGCATCGGCTCCTACTGGAGACGGCGTGGCGGGCGGTGGAACATTCCGGCACTGCGCCAACGGCTTTGGCGGACACCAACACAGGCGTGTTCGTGGGTTTGGCCACCCACGATTACCTGGGCATGGCATCCGGCGACCTGACTTTCCCCGAGATCGAGGCCTATATGGCGATCGGGACGTCGAACGCCGCAGCGGCTGGCCGGATCAGCTTCCGATTGGGGCTGCAGGGTCCCGCGGTCGCCGTCGACACGGCGTGCAGTTCGTCGTTGGTGGCAATCCATCAGGCCTGCCAGGCGCTGCGCCTCGGTGAATGCGACCTGGCACTGGCCGGTGGCGCGAACGTGTTGCTCACGCCGGCGACCATGATCACTTTCTCCAGTGCTCACATGCTCGCGCCCGATGGCCGGTGCAAGACATTCGACGCGGCCGCAGACGGCTACGTGCGTGGCGAGGGTTGCGGCGTCATTGTCATCAAGCGGCTCGAGGACGCCATCAACGACGGCGACCGGATTCGGGCCGTCATCCGGGGCAGCGCGATCAACCAGGATGGCGCATCGGGTGGCTTGACGGTTCCGAATGGCGTTGCGCAACAACGGGTTATTGCCGAGGCCTTGAAGCGGTCCGGCTTAGTAGCCGCCGACGTCGACTACCTTGAGGCACACGGAACCGGGACATCGCTGGGTGATCCGATCGAGGCTCAGGCCGCCGGCGCTGTTCTGGGCGAGGGGCGCAAGGCCGGCGACCCATTGCTGATCGGTTCGGCCAAGACGAATATCGGCCACTTGGAGGCCGCCGCTGGTATCGCGGGCGTCATCAAGGTCATCCTGTCGCTCGAGAATGAGTTGCTGCCGGCGCATCTGCACTTTCAGACTCCGTCGCCGCACATTCCCTGGGATCGGCTTGCGCTGCAGGTGGTCCAGGAGGCGACCCCTTGGGAGCGCAACGGTGAAGCGCGTATCGCCGGCGTCAGCTCGTTCGGGTTCGCCGGCACCAACGCGCACGTCATCCTCGAGGAGGCACCTGCGCAAGCGGTCCAGGCCGCCGCGGCCCCGACCGACGAGGCTTCGGAGAAACGGTTCAGCATCCTGCCGATCTCAGCGCGCACGCCCGACGCATTGGTTCAGATCGCCGACCAATACCGCAGCTGGTTGAGTGCGCACCCGGAGGCCACCCTGGCCGACGTGTGCTTGACCGCCGGGGTGGGGCGAGCGCACTTCGAGCACCGGGCCGCGCTTGTGGTCAACTCGCGGGAATCCGCCAGTGAGTTGCTCGGTGCGCTCGCCGACGACCGCCCAGCGCCCGGCTTGGTGCGCGGCGTTTCCGATGCCACTCCGAAGACGGCATGGTTGTTCACAGGGCAGGGCAGTCAGTACCCCGGCATGGCGCGGGAGCTGTTCGAGACCGAGCCGGTGTTTGCCGAGACGTTGAACAAGTGCGCCGCAGCGGTCGCCGATGTGCTCGAAAAGCCTTTGCTGGACGTCATTTTCGATGTGGACAGCGCAGAGGCTGAAGAAACGCTGCGGCAGACGGCCTACGCCCAGCCCGCTTTGTTCGCGGTAGAGATGGGCTTGGCCCGGCTCTGGCAGTCTTGGGGGTTCGAGCCCGCCGTGGTGCTGGGCCACAGTGTCGGTCAGTATTCGGCGGCCTGCGTTGCGGGCGTATTCAGCCTGGAGGATGGCGCGCGACTGATGGCCGAGCGCGGCCGCTTGTTCGGCAGCTTGCCGTCGGGTGGTCGGATGGTTGCGGTGTTCGCCGCCGCCGAGCGTGTCGAGGGCCTCACCGACCAGTTCCCGAGCTTGTCGGTGGCCGCGTACAACGGGGCAAACACCGTATTATCTGGCCCCGCAGGTGATTTGGACCAGGCGGTGCCAAGGTTGACGGCTGACGGCGTGCGGTGCGACTGGCTGGAAACCAGCCACGCGTTTCACTCGGCGTTGCTGGACCCGATCCTCGATGAGTTCGAGTCATATGCCGATGGCTTCAAATACGCATCGCCGCAACGGATTTTGGTGGACAACCGCACCGGCGCCGTAATCGGCCGGAGTCAGAAGCTGGACGGCAATTACTGGCGTCGCCATGCGCGCCAACCGGTGGAATTCGCCAAGAGCGTGCAGACACTGTCCGACCTGAGTTGCAAGGTGCTGCTGGAAATCGGGCCGCAACCGGTGCTCACCGCCGCGGCTCTGCGCGCATGGCCCGACCCGGCCACCACGCCGCGGGCGATTGCGTCGCTGCGTAAAAACACCGCGGACCACCGCCAGATCACCGAAGCCCTCGCGGACGCATACGCATTGGGGCATCTGCCAGACTTCGGCGCTGTGCGGCAGGGGCCGGCGCGCAAGCTCGACCTACCCACCTATCCGTTCCAGCATCGCCAGTACTGGTACCGGGAAAACCGCGAGTTGCCCACGCAGCAATCCCATGTAACAGCGACCAGCGAGACCGTTCGGCTACTCGAACACGGTCGGTTAGAAGAACTGGCCGCGCTCCTCGGTGGCGCCGGCGATGACCAGCAGACCCTGAACGTGCTGACAAAGGTTGCGGCGCAACATAACGCGCAGCGCAAGACCAAGTCGATCTCCGACGCGCGCTACGAATTCCGTTGGGACAAGATCAACGCGGCCGCTTCGGACGCGAAGGCTGGTGAGGCGGCTACCTGGCTGCTCATCGGCGGCAATGACGAGGCGGCTCACCCGTTGCTCGAGGCGCTGACCGCGCTGGGCCAGCAGCACCGGATTCTCGGGTTGCCGGCGTCGGACACCGACGAGCAGGAGCTCACCGCCGCACTGCGGGCCGCGGCCGATGAGTCGCCGACGCTGCGGATCGTGCACGTCGCGGCACTGGAGGACGACACTGTGCCGTCGACGCGGTCGCTGTTGCGGGTGCAACAGGAGGTGCTCGGCGGAACCCGGCGACTCTTCCGCGCCGCGGCGGCCGCCGAATTGCGTGCGCCGATCTGGGTGGTAACCCGCGGTGCGCAACGAGTTACCGACACCGACACCGTGTCGCCGGAGCAGACTGCGCTGTGGGGATTCGGTCGTGCCGCCTCGCTGGAGCTGCCGCAACTGTGGGGTGGCCTGGCCGATCTGTCCGAAGGCACCGCCGGCGAATGGTCGCAGTTGATCAACCAGGTGGCCGCCGAGCCGCGCCGCGAGGACCAGTTCGCCGTGCGTGATCAGGCCGTCTACGTGCCACGGCTGGTTCGGCGGGCCGGCCAGGCGAGCACCAAACCGCTCGCATTACGCGATGACGCAACATATTTGGTGACCGGTGGACTGGGCTCGGTCGGATTGGAAATCGCCGGATACCTGGCCGCCAACGGTGCCAAGCACCTGGTGTTGACCAGTCGACGTGACCCGAGCGAGGCCGCGCAACAGCGCATCGACGCCTTGAGCGAACAGCACGGCAGCGACATCCGGGTCGTCACAGCCGATGTCGCTGACGCGAACGACGTGTCGAGACTGCTGGCCACCGTCAAATCCGAGCTACCGCCGCTGGCCGGCATCGTGCATGCCGCGGGTGAAATCGGCACCACACCGCTCAGTGACCTCGACGACGCTGAAGTCGATCGGGTCTTCGCCGGAAAAGTTTGGGGTGCTTGGCATTTGAGCGAAGCAGCCCCGGACCTGAAGCTGGACTTCTTCCTCACCACCTCGTCCATCGCCTCGGTGTGGGGCGGATACGGTCAGACCGCCTACAGCGCGGCGAACGCCTTCCTGGACGGGCTGACCTGGCGTCTGCGCGAGCAGGGCGTCGCCGGTGTCAGCGCGAACTTCGGTCCGTGGTCGGCGGGGATGGCCGATGAGGAGTCTCGCGCCAAGCTGGCCAAGCGCGGCATCAAGACGTTGTCGCCGGCCGATGCGCTGGCGGGTCTGGCCGAGTTGATCGCAGTCTCTGCCGAGCAGGGCGCAGCACAAGGTGTGGTGGCCCGGATCGACTGGGCGCGTTTCCTCCCGCTGTATCAGCAAGCGGGCCGACGGGCATTCCTGGCCGAGTTGGAGCGCGAGGTGCCCAGCACGGTGCCGGTCACCACGGCATCCGGGAAGACCGAGCTGGTCGAGCGGCTCACCAACGCGCCGGTGCAGCAGCGCCGCAAGCTCATGTCGGACTTCCTGCGCGACGCGGTAGCCGACGTGACCCGGGTCGATCCCGCCGAGATCCGCGAAGACGCCGGATTCTTCGACCTCGGCATGGATTCGCTGATGGCCGTCGAACTGCGGCGACACATCGAGCAAGGCGTAGGCAAGGAGATCCCGGCGACGCTGGCGATGGACCACCCGCGTCTGTCTGACACGGTGGACTATCTGCTCGGCGACGTGCTCGCGCTGAGCGAGCAGGCATCAAAGTCGGGGGCCGGCTTGGCGACAGCGGTGACGACCCGCACGGACGAGCCGATCGCGATCATCGCCGTGTCCTGCCGCTTCCCCGGCGCCCCCAACCCGGAAGCATTCTGGGATCTGTTGTCCGGCGGTGTCAATGCGATCCGGGAAGTCCCCGAGGACCGCTTCGACATCGACGAGTTCTACGACCCTGACCCGGACGTTGCGGGCAAGACCTATACCCGCTTCGGTGGATTCCTTGACGGCATCGACGGATTCGATCCCGAGTTCTTCGGCATCTCTCCGCGCGAGGCGGTCTGGATCGAGCCGCAGCAGCGGCTGATGCTCGAAACGGTATGGGAAGGTCTGGAGCGGGCCGGCTACTCGCCGGCGTCGCTGCGCGGCAGCCGGACCGGCGTCTTCGCCGGCGTGGCCGCCAACGAATACGCGCATCTGCTGTCCGCCGAGTCGATCGACAAGATCGAGCCGTACTTCATCACCGGTAACGCGCTGAATGCGATTTCGGGCCGGGTTGCCTTCGCGCTCGGATTGGAAGGGCCGGCCGTCGCGGTCGACACCGCCTGCAGCTCGTCGCTGGTGGCCGTACACCAGGCCGTTCAGGCATTGCACTCCGGTGACTGCGATCTCGCGGTGGCCGGCGGGGTGAACGTCCTGTTGAGCCCGGTGACGGTGGTCGCCGCCTCACGCGCCCGCATGCTCTCACCGGTCGGGCAATGCAAAACGTTCGATGCGTCAGCTGACGGCTACGTCCGCAGTGAAGGCTGCGGGATTCTGGTGCTCAAGCGGCTCAGCGACGCCGAGCGCGACGGCGACCGGATTGCCGCGGTGATCCCGGGCAGCGCCGTCAACCAGGACGGCGCGTCCAGCGGCTTGACTGTGCCCAATGGTGGTGCACAGCAACGGCTTATCTCCACCGCGCTGGCCCGGGCCGGCCTGGCCGGCGGCGACGTCGACTACCTCGAGGCGCACGGGACGGGCACTCCGCTCGGCGACCCGATCGAGGTGCAGGCCGCCGGTGCTGTTTACGGGGCCGCCCGTGACGCCAACCGGCCGCTGCTGATGGGATCGGTGAAGACCAACATCGGTCACACCGAATCGGCATCCGGAGCAGCGGGTCTGATCAAGGTCGTGCTGTCCCTGCAGCACAGGGAGCTGCCGCAGAGCCTGCACTTCGACAACCCGTCACCGCACATCCCATGGGGCACACTGCCGGTGAAGGTCGTCGACAAGTCGACGCCGTGGGAGCCCAATGGCCGTCCGCGTCGGGCTGGCGTGAGTTCGTTCGGATTCACCGGCACCAACGCGCACGTTCTGATCGAGGAAGCGCCGGCGGCACAGCCGGTGATCATCGACGAACAGCCGACTGACGACGTCGTGGCAACTCCGGAGTCGAGCGGCAAGGAAGAGTCGGTCAACGTGCTGCCGCTGTCGGCGCGCTCCCCGGAGGCGCTGGTGGAATTGGCGCAGCGCTACGGGTCCTGGTTGACCAACAACCCGGATGCCGACATCGCCGAGGTGTGCCGCACGGCCGGAGTGGGTCGCTCGCACTTCGAGCACCGCGCCGCCCTCGTGGTGGATTCCTTGCAGAGCGCAAGCGCGGGTCTCGCCGACCTGGCCGCAGGGCAGCAGCGTCCCGGCGTGGTCCGTGGCGAATGCACCGACCGGCCGACCACGGCATGGCTGTTCACCGGTCAGGGCAGCCAGTATCCCGGTATGGCACGCGAATTATTCGCCGCTGAACCGGTTTTCGCGGAGACGGTGAAGCGCTGCGCCGACGCGGTTAGCGAGATCTTGCCGCAGCCGCTGCTGGAGGTGATCTTCGCCACCGACCGCGAGACCGGTGGCAAGGCCGGAGAAACACTGAAGCACACGTCATTTGCGCAGTCGGCGCTGTTCGCCATCGAAATGGGTCTGGCCCGGTTGTGGCAATCGTGGGGCATCGAGCCCGATGTGGTCCTGGGGCACAGCGTGGGCCAGTACGCGGCAGCTTGCCTCGCCGGGGTTTTCAGCCTCGAGGACGGTGCACGGCTGATGGCCGAGCGCGGACGGCTGTTCGGCAGCCTGCCCGCGGGCGGACGGATGGTGGCGGTATTCGCCGACCCCAAGCTCGTCGAGCAGGTTGCCGGCGAATTTCCGAAGGTGTCGGTCGGGGCGTACAACGGCCCCAACACCGTGCTTTCGGGTCCAGGAGAAGACCTCGAACAGGTCGTCGCCAAGTTCAGCGAGGATGGGGTGCGCTGCACGTGGCTGGAAACCAGCCACGCGTTCCACTCGGAGCTGCTGGAGCCGGTGCTCGGTGAGTTCGAGTCGTTCGCAAGCCAATTCGAGTTCGCGGTACCGACGTTGCCGCTGGTCTGCAACCGCACCGGTGCCATCCTGACGACGGAAACTCCGCTGGATGCGCAGTATTGGCGGCGGCACTCCCGCCAGCCGGTGCAGTTCGCCGAAAGCGTTCGTACCGTTGCGGCGCTGGGATGCGCGGTGCTGATGGAGATCGGCCCGCAGCCGGTGCTGACCGGGGCCGCGGTCCAGGTCTGGCCGGAGCATTTGGCCGCGCCACGGGCGATCGTGTCGCTGCGCAAAGGTGTCGCCGACCGTGGCCAGATCGCTGATGCGTTGGCCAATGCCTACGTCAGCGGACACCGGCCCACGTTCGCCGCGCTGCACCCGGAGCGCGGCCGCAAGCTGGAACTGCCCACGTATCCATTCCAGCGCCGTCGCTTCTGGCCGAAGAGCTCGGCGATCACCGTTGACGGTCCTGCGATGTCCGGACTCCTGGGCAGTGGAAAGGATCTCGCTTCCGGCGACTCCGTCTACACCAGCAGGCTGTCGGTCAAGTCGCAACCGTGGCTGTCCGACCACGTCATCTACGGCACCGTCGTCGTTCCTGGCGCGACGTATGCTGCGATGGCCCTGGCCGCAGTTGGTACGCCTGCGCATGTCAAAGAGGTCTTCTTCTACGAGCCGATCATTCTGCCGGAGAAGGCTTCTCGTGAGGTGCAGCTGACGCTGCATCCGCTCGAGGGGAGCGACGGCTGGAAATTCCAGGTGCACAGCCGTGCCTATGGTGTTAAAGACGCCGAGTGGTCGTTGAACGCCGACGGGACGGCGGTCCCCGGTGTCGGAGACGAGCCGGAGGCCGATCCGGTGGAACCCGTCGACACAGCGATCGAGCGGATGGAGCGCATGCGTCCGCAGGAGCTGTTCGAGACCTTCGACGACATGGAATTGTCGTGGGGACCGAACTGGTCTGGGTCGCTGAAGTCGCTGTGGCTCGGTGAGGGCGAGGCGATCGGCGACATCTCGGTCGGCGACGAACTGTCCGAAAACCTCGGAACCGAGCCGATGCACCCAGTCTTGATGGACCTGTGCACCGGTGTCGCCTTCCCCGCGTTCCCGGCGCTGCGTGCAGCCGCACAGGGCGTCAACGGCTTGTTCCTGCCGTTGCGCTACGAGCGAGTGACGCTGCGTGCGAAGATGCCTCGCCGGTTCTACTGCCGTGCCAAATGGCACACCAATGAACTCGACAGCGAAACCCAGGTCTTCGACCTCGATTACATCGATCGAGACGGCCGAAATTTGGGTGGGATCAAAGGCTTTACCGTCAAGCGTGCGCCGCGCGAGGCGTTGCTGCGCGGGCTCGGTGGCGACGTCACCAGGCTGCTCTACGCCCTCGGCTGGCACGAGGTTCCGATTGCGCCGGCGAGCGAAGATGCTGGAACCCTCAGCGGCACATGGCTGGTCGCCGGATTCAGCGAGCTGGCGGCCGCGCTGCCGGGCTGCATCCCGTTCGACCGGGCTACCGATTCCGAGCTGCTCGGGCAGGTCCTGGCCCAGGCGCACGAGCGCGGCATGCCATACGCCGGCATCGTCTGGCGCAGCTCCGGGCCGAAGGTAGAAGAGTCGACCGCGGAATCGATCACACGGCTGGAATCAGAGATCGAAAATCTGCTCAGCGCCGTGCACACTGCGCAGGCCGACAATTCGGTGAAACTGCCTGGCGGGCTGTGGATCGTCACCGAGCGAGCGGTGGCCACCGAATCCGGTGAGCCGGTCGACGCGGTGCAGGCAGCGCTCTGGGGCCTCGGGCGAACCATCCTCAACGAGGAGCCCGGGCTGCGGAGCAAGCTGATCGATGTCGACGGTTCACCGGAGGCGGTGCAGTTGCTGACCGGTATGCTCGCTGCGCCGGTAGACGAGCCGGAACTGGCTCTGCGCCAAGGAAAAGCGTTGGCATCCCGATTGCTGCAGTGGTCGCGTAGCGGTCACCTCAACGTGCCGCGCGCCGACGATTATGCCCTGCTTCCCACGGAGCGCGGCGCGATCGACAACCTGCGTCTGACCGAGGCCGAAGTGTCGGCGCCGGACGAGGGCTACGTGCAGGTGCGGGTGGAGGCCGCGGGTCTGAACTTCCGCGATGTGCTCAACGTGCTGGGCCTCTACCCGGGTGACCCGGGGCCGGTCGGTGGCGACTTCGCCGGCACCGTCACCCAATTGGGCGAGGGCGTGACCGGACTGGAGGTCGGTCAGCGGGTCTACGGCTCCATGCAGGGTGCCTTCGCCAGCCGGTTCAACGTGCCGGCCCAGTTTCTGGCGCCGATCCCGGACGGGGTGAGCGCGGTCGACGCCGCGACCATTCCGGCTGCGGCGCTCACGGTCCGGCTTTCGTTCGACTGGGCGAAGCTGAACCCGGGCGACAAGGTGCTCATCCACGCCGCCAGTGGTGGTGTCGGATTGGCCGCCATCCAGATGGCGCAACAGCACGGCGCGGTCGTGTACGCGACCGCCAGCACCTTCAAGCGGGCGACGCTGCGCAAGCGCGGCGTGAAGTATGTGTACGACTCGCGCACAACGGATTTCGCCGACCAGATCCTCGCGGACACCGACGGTGCCGGCGTCGATGTGGTGCTGAACAGCCTGACCAGCGAAGGGTTCGTCGAGGCGACCGTCCGGGCGACCGCCAAGAACGGGCGGTTCGCCGAGATCGCCAAGCGCGACATCTGGACTCCCGAGCAGATGGCCGAGGTCCGACCCGACATCGCCTACGAGATCGTCGCGTTGGACACGGTCATGTTCCAGGAACCCGAGCGCATTCGAACCTTGCTCAGCGAGGTGTCGGAAGGGTTGGCCAAGGGTGAGTGGACGCCACTGCCCGCCGAGATCTACCCGTTGACGGAGGCCAGGACGGCGTTCCGGCGCATGCAGCAGGCACGGCACATCGGAAAGATCGTGTGCCAGATGCCGACTCCGCTGCAGCCGCGCGGTGATCGGAGCTACCTGATCACCGGCGGTCTGGGCGCGATCGGTCTGAGCACGGCGTCGTACTTGGCGCAGCTCGGGGCCGGCGACATCGTGCTGGCCAGTCGGCGTGAGCCGGACGCCCAGGCGCAGAAGACGATCGAGGAGATCACGGAGCGCTACAAGTGCCGCATCCACACCTTCTCCGCCGATGTCGGCGTGGAGTCGGACGTCGAGAAGCTGCTCGAGCGGATCCGCGAGGAATTGCCTCCGCTCGCGGGAGTCGCACATCTGGCCGGTGTGCTCGACGACGCGCTGCTCAACCAGCAGGATCTGGACCGGTTCCGGACGACTTTGGCGCCCAAGGCATTCGGCGCGTTCTACCTGGACCGATTGACGAGGGACGACAAGCTCGACTTCTTTGTTGTGTCCTCGTCGGTGTCGAGCTTGCTCGGCTCCCCGGGCCAGGCCAACTACTCGACAGCCAACGCGTTGCTCGACGGCCTGATCGCGGACCGCAAGGCGCACGGCCTGCCCGCCACCGGGATCAACTTCGGTCCCTGGGGTGGGGGCGGTATGGCCTCGTCGGAGGCTGCCAGCGCCAACATCAGCGCGCAGGGTCTGCTTCCGCTGGATGCGTCCGGTGCGCTGGGTGCGCTCGCCGAAGTTGTCGCCAATGGCACCGGACAGGCGACTGTCCTGAAGGCCAACTGGGCGCGTGCGGCGAAGGTGCTGGGCAGTTCCCGGCCACCGATCCTCGATCTGGTGTTGCCGAGCGAAATGGCCGAGGTGGTTGACAGTGAGTTGCTCAAGCAACTGCAGGAGATCCCGGTGGCAGAGCGGGCTACGTTCATCACCGAATTCCTGCAGCGCGAAGTGCAGGGCTTCCTGCGGCTCGCGCAGCCGCCCGCGGCGACGAGCCGGTTCCTGGATCTGGGCACTGACTCACTGATGGCGGTGGAACTCCGAAACCGGTTGCACAGCCAATTCGGCGGCAAATTCACCATCAACGCCACCGCGGTGTTCGACTATCCGACGATCGGCGGGCTGGGCGAGTACCTCGCGGCCCAGCTGCCGGACGCGGAATCGGAGTCGGGCGATGCAGCGGCCGCTGCTTCGGAGACGCCGGCGGACGCGAGCGCGGAGCCGGATTCTGGTGAGGCGCAAGCGGAGACCGCCACGACGTCATCGTCGAACGGCTCGTCAAATGGGTCGTCGAACGGTTCGGGGTCAGCGGCGGCGGCACAGCCGAGTGCGGAGTCTGAGCCAGCCTCAGAACAGAGTTGATGCTGGGCGGGTTCAGCCCGCTACGTTGAAGGTCGAATTGACCTTTGTTGGCTGAACCCGCACCACCAGCTCGCCGGGCACGGCGTTGCGCTGGCCGAATTCCGTGGCGCGATCGGCTCCCATGTAGCGCCCACCGATGCGAGTGGCGATGTCCAGCAGGTCATCGGCGCCGTCGTGGGTTGTCGCTATTCCTTGCACCTGCACGAACGAGTAGGGCGGATGTGGGTCATCGACACAGATGACGACGCGTGAATCCCTGGCCAGCGCATGGCCTTTCGCGGACTCGCGGCCGGTGTTGAACACCAGCTCGCCGTGGTCGACGATGAACCACACCGGAGCCACCAGCGGTCGGCCGTCGGAGGCGAGGTAGCCCAGCATCGCGGTGCGGGTGCCCGCCGACAGGAATTCCACGACCTCGTCGGAGAGTTCGGCCATGCGAACGCTCCGTCCTACAGCGTCACGACGTCGTAGTCGCTGACCTGATCGATCAGGACGTGCAGCTGGTCCTGTGACGATCCGAGGGTGTGCTCGATCGCGGTCAGCCGCGCCGCGTAATGGCCGACCGGGTATTCCGCGGTCATCCCGATGCCACCGTGCAACTGGATCGCCTCCTGGCTGATGTGACGGCCCGACCGGCCGATCTGCAGCTTGGCGCGCGCCGCCACCACGGGGTCCAGATTGCCGTCGGCGATCGACAGAGCGGCGTAGAGGTTCATGCTGCGGGCCAGCTCCAACGAGACGTACATGTCCGCGGCGCGCTGAGTCAACGTCTGGAAGGTGTTCAGGGTGACTCCGAACTGCTTGCGCGCCTTGAGATAGTCGCTCGTCAGCCGCAGGGCCTCTTCCATGGCGCCGACCGCCTCCGCGCACAACGCGGACTGGATGCGGACCAGGCCGTTACGGATCACAGCCGTCGCGTCCACCGCATCGCCGAGCGGCTCGCCCGGGACCTGGTCGAGGTCGATCTGGGCACCGCGCTGACCGTCGAACGTGCGGTACGGGTGACGGCCCACGGTCTCGCCGTCGACCAGGAACAAGCCGGTTCCGCCGTCGGGCAGCTTCGCGCTGACGATCAGGGTGTCAGCGGAGTCGCCGGCGAGCACCGGGTTCTTCTTGCCGCTCAGCGCCCACGTATCACCTTGTTGCACAGCGGTTGTCGCGACATCTTCGGTGAACGCCCCGCGCGCGCCGGGTTCCAGGTGCGCGAACGCCAGCAACCGCTGTCCTTCGGCGACCTCGTCAAGCAGCTGCTTCTGGGCGTCACTGCCCGCCTCGGCGATGATCGCCCCGGGTCCCAGCGCCGCATGCACGACGGGTTCGGGTGCCAGCCGGCGCCCGACTTCGGTGAGCACGGTGATCACTTCGATTTGACCCGACTCATCGGGGTCGAATCCCAGTCCGAGAATCCCGGTTTCGGCCAGCTGGGTCCACACCTCCCGGCTCCAGCCCAGGTCCGATGCGATGGCCTTGTTGCGGCTCTCGGGGTCATAGCTGCGGGACAGCAAGTCTCGGGTGGTGTCGCGCAGCAGCACCTGTTCTTCGCTCAACTGAAAGTCCATGGCTCTACCTCACTTCTGCCTTACAAGCCGAGAATGGTCGATGCGATGATGGTGCGCTGTACTTCGTTGCTACCGCCGTAGATCGATGTCTTGCGGTAGTTGAGGTAACGCGGCACGCTGCCCTGCGCCCACCGCGGTGACGCGATGTTGCCGCCGGCTTCGAACGGCAGAGCATCCGGGCCGGCGACCTCGACGAGCAATTCGGTGGCGATCTGCTGCAATTGGCTGCCGCGCAGTTTGAGCACCGACGACGCGGGGTTGGGCTTGCCGCCCTTCGACCCCGATGCGACCCGCATCTGGGTGAGTTCCAATGCCAGCACGTCGTTTTCGGCTTCGGCGAGCCGGGCGGCGAACAACGGATCGTCGAGCAGGCCGTTGTCGGCGGCACGCTGTTTGACATCGGCCAGCCGGACTTTGGTGCGGCCTACCTGGGCGATACCCGTCCGCTCGTTACCCAGCAGGAACTTCGCGTAGCTCCAGCCTTGATTCTCTTCTCCGACAAGCTGATCGGCGGGTACTCGGACATCCTCGAAGAACACCTCGTTGACCTCGACACTGCCGTCGATCAGCTTGATCGGGCGCATCGTGATACCGGGAGTGTCCAAATCGATCAGCAGAAACGAGATGCCGGCCTGCTTCTTCGGCGCCTGCGGGTCGGTGCGCACCAGACAGAAAATCCAGTCCGCGTACTGGCCGAGTGTCGTCCAGGTCTTCTGCCCGTTGACGACGTAGCTGTCACCGTCACGCAGGGCGGTGGTGCGCAGCGATGCCAGATCCGAGCCGGCTTCCGGTTCAGAGAATCCTTGGCACCACCAGATGTCGAGGCTGGCCGTCGGCGGCAGGAAACGTTGCTTGATCTCCTGGGAGCCGAACTCGGCGATCACCGGTCCGACCATCTTGGCGTTGAAGTTCAATGGCTCCGGCACGCAGGCCAGCTGCATCTCGTCCAGCCAGATCTGGTGTTGGGCCGGCGTCCAGTCCTTACCGCCCCAGTCAACGGGCCAGCCGGGCACCGCCAACCCGTGATCATTGAGGATCTTGTGGCTGGTGGCGATGTCATCGCGGTCGAGTCCTTCGCCCGAACGGGTCCGCTCGCGGATTTCCGCCGGAACCTTCGTGGTGTAAAACGTGCGTAGCTCGTCGCGGAAGGCGGCTTCATCCTTCGTGAGCGCCAGTTGCATGGCAGTCTCCTCTGCTGGATCTGACGGTCCTGCACTGCACGTTATCCGTATTCCCCCGGACCGAATCCAGCGGGCATCCACAGCTGCCGGTTAGTCCACAGCCGGTGCAGGCGAGCCGCGCGACGGCATCGTCGCGACACCCGGTTTATCTACGGTCGGCGCATGCGAACAGAACTGCCTGCCGAGCGCCTGCACCGACGACTCGGCCCTCAGCCAGACGCGGTCGCGCAACCGGACCGCGATGCCGAGGACCCCGATGCCGACACCGACCCGAAGTCCTTGCTGCCGCGGTGGCTTCCGGACGGTTCGGCACAGCACGACGGCGGCTGGCTGGCCAAGGTGCGTGCCGACCCGGGCCGCGCGGGCGCTATCGCGTTGGCAGCGATCGCGGCGATCGCTGTGCTGGTCACCATCTTCACGTTGATGCGCGAACAGCCCGCGCCAGTGGTGTCGGCGAAGCTGCCGCCCGTCGACATGGCGTCGTCGGCGAGCCGCGGCCCGAGCCCAAGCCCCTCAGCCCGGCCCAATCAGCCAGTAGTGGTGAGCGTGGTGGGCCTCGTGCACACGCCCGGGCTTGTCACGTTGGCGCCCGGCGCGCGCATCGCCGACGCGCTGAAGGCCGCCGGCGGCACAACGGACGGTGCCGACACCATCGGGCTCAACATGGCCCGCCAAGTGGACGACGGTGAGCAGATCGTCGTGGGGATCGCGCCGGTCAAAGGTCAGCCGGCCGTGTTGGGCAGTTCGGTGAGCCCCGGCTCGGCCGCCCCCGGCCCGACGGGCTCCCCGTCTCGCCCGGCCAAGGCCGCACCGGCCGCGGTGATCAACCTGAACACCGCGACCGTGCAGCAGTTGGACACCCTGCCCGGGGTCGGACCGGTGAGGGCGGCTGCCATTGTGGCCTGGCGGGATGCCAACGGAAAGTTCACCAGCGTTGACCAACTGGGCGAGGTAGACGGCATCGGCCCCGGGCGCCTGGAAAAGCTGCGCCCGCTGGTTCGTGTCTGAGGCAGGTGCAACAGCCACCCATCGCCGATCCCGCGGCGGCGCGGCTGGATGCGCGCCTGGTGCCGGCCGCGCTGACCAGTTGGCTGGTCACCGCGGTGGGAATCTTGTGGCCGATCGGGAATGTCGTCGGGTCGGTGTGCGCAGCGGCGAGCGTGTTCGGCGGGCTGCTGTGGCGCGCCGGACACCGCATGCCCCGAATCCGGGCGATCGGCATCGGGATGGTCGCCGTCGGTGTCGTCGGCGCAGGTTTCGGGTTCGCGATCGCGTTGCGCGCCAACGCAGTCGCTCACCACCGGATCACCACGGAATTCGGCACCGCCGCAGAGGTGTCCGTCACGCCCACCCAGAGCGCGGTGCCAGTGGGGCACGGCCACCTGATGTTCCGCGCCACCCTGCGGCGGCTGGGAGAGGACGAAAGCACCGGACGGGTGGTGGTTTTCGCGCCGGCGCGCGACTTCGCCGCGGTGATGGCCGGCCAGCCGGTGCGGTTCCGCGCCAGAATCACCGCGCCCACCCGCCATGACCTGACCGTGGCCGTGGTGAACGCCATCGGCGCGCCGACGGTGGGTCGCGCCGGGCCGGTGCACCGGGCTGCGTACGCTGTGCGCGCCGAGTTCGCCGCCACGGCTCGTCGAGTACTGCCCGCAGACGAGGCGGCGATGCTGCCGGCGCTGGTCCTCGGCGACACGTCAACGGTGACCCCGGTGACCAACCAAGAGTTCCGCACGGCAGGTCTGACGCACCTCACCGCGGTATCTGGGGCCAATGTCACGATCGTCTGCGGGGCGGTGCTGTTTTCGTCGCGGCTGATCGGCCCGCGGGCCGCGGTGGGGCTGGCCGGTCTGGCCCTGGTGCTGTTCGTCATCGTGGTGCAACCCACGGCCAGCGTGTTGCGCGCGGCGGTGATGGGCGCGATAGCGCTGATGGGTGTGCTGTCGTCGCGGCGCCGCCAGGCCATTCCGGCCCTGTCGGCGACCGTGTTGCTCTTGATGGTCGTTGCGCCCCAGTTGGCCGTTGATGTGGGCCTGGCCTTGTCGGTGGTGGCGACGGCGGCGCTGGTGGTCATCGCGCCGATCTGGTCGCGACGCCTGGTGGCGGGGGGTTGGCCCAAACCGCTGGCCGACGCCATCTGTGTTGCGTGTGCTGCGCAGTTGGTGACGGCGCCGCTGATCGCCGGCATCTCGGGCCGGGTGAGCCTGGTGTCCGCCGCGGCCAACCTCGCGGTGGAGGTGCTGATCGCGCCGATCACCGTGTTGGGCAGCGCGGCTGGGGCGCTGTGCCTGTTCTGGCCGGGCGGGGCACAGCTGCTGATCCGGTTCACCGCCCCCGAACTGTGGTGGCTGTTGCGGATAGCGCATTGGGCGGCGAGCGTCCCCGGCGCCAGCGTGCCGGTACCGTCCGGGATTTCCGGTGTCGTGGCCGTCAGCGCCACAGGGCTGCTGGCAGTGCTGCTGTGGCGGTGGCGGTGGTTCAGGGCGGGGATGACGGTGGCAGCCGGTGCGCTGCTGGCCTGGTCGTTGTCGGGTCTGCTGCTGGGGGCCGGCAAATCCGTCGGCCCGACGTGACACGATCGAACCGTGAACCAGCAGGGCTCGGCATTGCATCTGGTGTTGGGGGACGAGGAGCTGCTGGTCGAGCGCGCCGTAGCGGCGGTGCTGCGGTCGGCCCGAAAGCGCGCAGGCACCGACGACGTCCCGGTGAACTGGGTGCGTGCCGGCGACGTCGGCGTGTACGAGCTGGCCGAACTGCTGAGCCCGTCACTTTTCGCCGACGAGCGTGTCGTGGTGTTGGAAGCCGCCGGTGAGGCCGGCAAAGACGCCGCCGAATTGATCGCCAACGCCGCCGCGGACGTGCCGGCGGGCACCGAATTGGTGGTCGTGCACTCAGGTGGTGGGCGCGCCAAGGCGCTGGCGAGTCAGCTTCGCGCGCTGGGCGCAGAGCTGCATCCGTGCGCGCGGATCGCCAAGGCCGGCGAACGCCTGGATTTCGTCCGCAAGGAATTTCGGTCGCTCAAAGTCAAGGTCGACGACGATACGGTCAGCGCCCTGATCGATGCGGTCGGCTCCGATGTGCGTGAACTCGCTTCGGCCTGTTCACAATTGGTCGCCGACACGGGTGGGCACGTCGATGTTGCCGCGGTGCGGCGCTATCACAGCGGCAGGGCCGAGGTGAAGGGATTCGATATCGCCGACAAGGCCGTGGTGGGTGATGTCGAGGGCGCCGTCGAGGCGCTGCGATGGGCGATGCTGCGCGGCGAGCCGCATGTGGTGTTGGCCGACGCGCTGGCCGAGGCCGTGCACAGCATCGGGCGGGTGGGGTCACTGTCCGGCGACCCGTATCGGTTGGCAGCCGAATTGGGGATGCCCCCGTGGCGGGTGCAAAAGGCGCAGAAACAGGCGCGGCGCTGGTCGCGCGATTCGGTGGCTACCGCGATGAGATTGGTGGCGGCGCTTAACGCCGACGTGAAAGGTGCCGCCGCCGATGCGGACTACGCCCTGGAGGCGGCGGTGCGAAAGGTCGCCGAGCTGGTGGCGGACTGATCGCTCAGAGCTTGTGGAGGGCGTGCGCCAGCGCCGACTTCTTGTTGGCCGCCTGGTTCTTGTGGATCACGCCCTTGCCGGCAGCCTTGTCCAGCTGGCGGCTCGTGGAGACCAGCAGTTCGGCGGCTTTGTCTTTCTCGCCCGCCTCGGCGGCCTGACGGAATGCGCGGACAGCCGTGCGAAGCGACGACTTCACCGACTTGTTGCGCAGCCGGGCGCGCTCGTTGGTGCGGTTGCGCTTTTGCTGCGACTTGATGTTGGCCAACGCGTAATTCCTTCGTAAATCTAAAGAAGCTTGTCTTGTCACGGTTTGCCGCAGCGTCCTAACGCTTGTGCGGCGACTGCTCAGGGTATCAGCCCGTCATGCATTCTCCCAAAGTGGAGACCCTGGGCCTGCGGAGATGGACGTTGTGATGCAGCATGGCACAGTGGCCCTTCGAACCCTTCCCGTCGACACCAAGCGGCAGCAGCGCGGCAAGTCGCAGGCGCCGCAGCCTTACCAGGGCATCTTCGATGGCTATGACACCGCGGGTAGTTGCTACGAAGAGGCCTTCGACGAGATGTTCGACGGCCAGGGCAACGTGCGTGGCCCCTACAAGGGCATCTACGCCGAGCTTGCGCCATCGGATGCCGACGACCTCGATGCCCGCGCCGAGGCGCTGAGCCGGGCGTTCAGCGATCAGGGCATCACATTCTCGTTGTCCGGGCAGGAGCGGCCGTTTCCGCTGGACCAGGTACCGCGAGTGATTTCGGCCGCCGAGTGGACCCGGCTGGAGCGCGGGATCGCCCAGCGGGTCAAAGCGCTCGAAATGTATCTCGACGACATCTACGGGGAACAGGAGATCCTGAACGACGGCGTCATCCCGCGCCGCCTGATCACCTCGTGTGAGCATTTCCACCGCCAGGCCGCCGGCATCGTGCCGCCGAACGGCGTGCGCATCCACGTCGCAGGCATCGACCTGATCCGCGACGAGAAGGGCACCTTCCGCGTTCTGGAGGACAACCTGCGTTCTCCATCAGGGGTGTCCTACGTGATGGAGAACCGGCGCACGATGGCACGGGTCTTTCCCAACCTGTTCGCCACCCACCGGGTGCGCGCCGTCGACGACTACGCGGCGCACCTGCTGCGAGCGCTGCGTAATTCCGCGGCCACCAACGAAGCCGACCCGACGGTGGTGGTGCTGACACCCGGCGTTTACAACTCGGCGTATTTCGAGCATTCCCTGCTGGCTCGCCAAATGGGGGTCGAGCTGGTCGAAGGGCGCGACCTGTTCTGTCGCGACAACCAGGTTTATATGCGTACCACCGACGGAGAGCGCCAGGTCGACGTCATCTACCGGCGCATCGACGACGTCTACCTGGACCCGATGCAGTTCCGTCCCGATTCAGTGCTTGGGGTGGCCGGCCTGCTCAACGCGGCCCGGGCGGGCAACGTGGTGATTTCCAGCGCCGTCGGCAATGGCGTGGGCGACGATAAACTCGTCTACACCTACGTGCCGACCATCATCGAGTACTACCTGGGGGAGAAACCGCTGCTGGCCAACGTGGACACCTTCCGGTGTTGGTTGGACGACGAACGCGAAGAAGTGCTCGACCGGGTCGACGAGCTGGTGATCAAGCCTGTCGAGGGCTCGGGTGGCTACGGCATCGTTTTCGGCCCGGAAGCCTCCACCAAGGAGCTGAACACGATCAGCAAGAGCATCCGCGACGACCCGCGGGGCTGGATCGCGCAGCCGATGATGCAACTGTCGACGGTCCCGACACAGATCGGCGACAAGCTGACGCCGCGTTACGTCGATCTGCGGCCGTTCGCGGTCAACGACGGCGACGACGTGTGGGTGCTGCCCGGCGGCCTGACCCGGGTGGCGCTGGTCGACGGGTCGCGGGTGGTCAACTCCAGCCAGGGTGGGGGATCCAAGGACACCTGGGTGCTGGCGACGCGCACCTCGGCGGCCGACCGCGAGCTCGGCGCCGCACAAGTGGTGAAGGCGCTGCCCACCTCGGTCACCGCCAACGGCGGGACGGACAGTGAAAAGTCCGCTCAGCAGCAAAAGTCTCAGCAGCAGAAGTCTCATCAGCAAAAACAGTCTCAGCAGCGGGCGGGCCAGCAGCAGCAACAACAACAGCAGCAGGCGGTGATCCGCTGATGCTCGCCCGCAACGCCGAAGCGCTGTATTGGATCGGTCGCTACGTCGAGCGCGCCGATGACACCGCGCGGATCCTCGACGTCACCGTGCACCAACTGCTCGAGGATTCCAGCGTTGACCCCGACCACACCTCGCGAGTGTTGTTGGAGGTCCTGGGAATTGAGGCGCCGGACACCGAGCTGGATGTTTGGTCGCTGACCGACCTGGTGGCATTTCGCCGCAAGACCCCGGGCGGCTGCTCCATCGTCGACGCCATCACCGCCGCGCGGGAGAACGCCCGGTCTGCCCGAGAGGTGACCTCGACCGAGACGTGGGAGTGCCTCAACACCACCTTCAACGCGCTGGGTGAACGCGAGAGGGCCGCGAAACGCCTTGGCCCACATGAGTTTCTGTCGTTCATCGAGGGCCGCGCCGCAATGTTCGCCGGCCTTGCCGACTCGACGCTGTCCCGCGACGACGGTTACCGCTTCATGATGGTGGGCCGCGCGATCGAGCGTGTGGACATGACGGTACGGATGTTGCTGTCGCGAGTCGGTGACAGCGCGGTGTCTCCGGCGTGGGTGACCGTCCTGCGCTCCGCGGGTGCCCACGACACGTACCTGCGTACCTATCGCGGTGTGCTGGACGCTAATCGGGTCGTCGAGTTCATCCTGCTCGACCGCCTGTTCCCGCGTTCGATCTTCTATTCGCTGAAGCTGGCCGAGCACAATCTGGACGAACTGCTGAACCGTCCGCACAATCGGATCGGCGCCACCGCCGAAGCGCAGCGGCTGCTGGGGCGAGCGCGTAGTGAACTCGAATTCGTGCGGCCGGGAGTGTTGCTCGAATCGCTGGAAATGCGGCTGGCCGGCCTGCAGAAGTCCTGCCAAGACGTCTCGGAAGCGTTGGCAGCGCAATACTTTCACGTCGTACCTTGGGTTGCCTGGTCTGATGCCGGCCAGCGCGATCCGCTGCCGGCCAAACCGGGGAAGAACTGATGTGGCGCATGCGGTTGCTGCACGCGACGGGCTACGCGTATCCGTCGCCGGCGACGGCCTCCTACAACGAGGCTCGGCTGACGCCGAGGTCGGACTCGCGGCAGAACGTCATTCTCAACCGTGTCGAAACAGTTCCGGCGACAAGGTCGTATCGCTACATCGATTACTGGGGCACCGCGGTGACGGCGTTCGACTTGCATGCGCCGCACACCGAACTGACCGTGACGTCCTCGTCGGTGGTGGAGACCGACCGGCCCGAGCCTCCGACCGACAAGCTCGGCTGGTCGGATCTGCACAACGAGACAGTGCTCGATCGGTACGACGAGCTGCTTCGTCCGACCGAGTACACGCCGGACAGTAAACGCATTGCGGCAGTGGGCAGGCGGATCGCCAAGGAGCACGAACCTGCCGACGCGGTCTACGCGGCCGCAGAGTGGGTTCGCAGCGAACTGGACTATGTCCTGGGTACCACCGGCGTGCGTTCGTCGGGTCTGGATGCGCTGCGCGCGGGCAAAGGCGTCTGCCAAGACTTCGTTCATCTGTCCCTGATGGTGTTGCGCGGCATGGGAATTCCCACGCGTTATGTGTCTGGATATCATTATCCCAGCGACGACGCAGTGATCGGTGAGACTGTCGACGGGCAAAGCCATGCCTGGTTGCAGGCATGGACCGGAAGCTGGTGGGATCTCGACCCCACCAACGACAGCGAGATCAACGAGCAGTACATCAGCGTGGGCGTCGGCCGGGATTACTCCGACGTGTCGCCGCTGAAGGGTATCTACCACGGGCAGGGCGCCACCGATCTCGATGTCATCGTCGAAATCACCCGAATGGCATAGTTTCCCGACCTCGGCCCTCCCGACCGACATCCGTCCTATCGTTTTCTCCATGGCCGACTCGCGACAACACGATGGACCGTCGCTGGCGCTCGTCGCCACGGTGTTCGTCGCGGTGCTTTTCGGCGGTCTGGCGATCGGAGTCGCGCTCGGCGGCGTGATGCCGCTGCCCTACGGGCCGGTCGCCGCGATCGAGCATTACGTGCGAACCCAAGCGTTGGCGGTGCAGGTCATCGCGGTCGCGACGTTCGCGTCGTCAGTGCCGCTGGCGGTTTACGCCGCGGCGGCCAGTGCTCGGCTTCGGACGCTGGGTGTCACCAGCGCGGGACCGACCATCGCCCTGGCGGGCGGCATCTTGGCGGCCGGCGCGCTGGGCCTGTGCGGTTCGATGGGCTGGACGATGTCTCGGCCGGAGGTCAGCGTCGATACCGGGGTAGTTCATGCGCTGTACTTGCTGGTGTTTGTGACCGGCGGGCCCGGGCATCTCGCGGGGCTGGGCCTTCTTGTCGCAGGAATGGCGGTGCCCAGCTTGGCGCTCGGGCTATTGCCGCGATCGTTGGCCCGGGTCGGGCTGGTGATCGCGGGTCTCGCCGAATCGACCACGTTGGTGCTGATTTGGCCGGTGCTGGGACCGATCCTGCCGGTGACGCGCGTCGCGGCATTGGCGTGGCTACTGGTGGCCGGCACACGGCTACCGCGACCCCACGACTACCCCTCCGTGCAGATTTGAACACGACGTTCGCTCGTTTTTTCCAGCTGCTTTCACGTCGGCCGATATCGCCGTAGCCTAGTGTGAACCCGATCACAATCGGCCCGGAGGCACTGATGCGTATTGCAGACGTTTTACGAAGCAAGGGTGACTCGGTGGTCACCATCAATCCTGACGCGACGGTGGCGGAGCTGCTCGCCGGGCTTGCCGGTCACAACATTGGTGCCATGGTGGTGGTCGGACCCGACGGCGTGCGGGGCATCGTCTCCGAGCGTGACGTGGTGCGCCAGCTGCACGCCCATGGCGCGTCGATACTCTCGCGCCCGGTCGAAAACATCATGACAACGGTGGTCTCGACCGCTAGCAAGTCGGACACGGTGGACAGCCTCACACTGCTGATGACCGAGAACCGGGTGCGGCACGTGCCGGTGCTCGACGACGGAAAGCTGATCGGGATCGTCAGCATCGGCGATGTCGTGAAGACCCGGATGCAGGAGCTGGAAAGCGAGCACGAGCAGCTGCAGTCCTATATCACCCAGGGGTGATTCAGCTCCAGGAGTAGTCGCGGCGCAGCCGGGCCGCCACGATATCGAAGACGGCGCGCTCCAGAATCGCACCTTCGCGGCGGATGCCTTCTTCAGGGACGTCGAGCACCCGGTCCAGCCGCACCCAGCTTTGCCTGCCATCGGCATCCCAGCTGCCGCCGCCGATGCCTACCCAGGAATGATCGGTTGAATGTTGCTCTTGGCTGGACATCATCAGACCGAGCAGCGTGGCGTGGTCGCGGCCCACGACCAGCACCGGGCGGTCCTTGCCACGGGTGGGGTCTTCCTCGTAAGTCACCCACGTCCATACGATTTCGCCCGGATCGGCGCGACCGTCCAAATTGGGTGAATAGACCAGCCTGCGGGCCCGATGCGCGGTGGGCACGCTGTTGCGGGTTACTGGCCGGCCCGAGGTGATCTCGGCCGGTGGTTCAGACGTGGCTCCGATGATCGTGTCTATTCCGATCTGAATGCCTCGCTGAACAGTCGGCGACTGCTGCAGCTGCCGGATCAACCTCGGTGCCTCGTTGAACACCAGATGCTCTGCGAATCGCTGCAACGTCCTCCACTGTGACGCCATGTTCGCAGCATAAGACGGCACGCGACGGTTGCGCCCGTCTGGCGTCGCCGACCATGCTTAAGCACCATCGTGAGCACGCGCAGGCTTGTTCTCATGGCCGGCGCGTGGATCCGAAGACTTCGCCCACTAAAAGCGTGACTTAAAACCTGCTGAGGGAAATTACTTAACTCGAACACAGTTGTTTTTGAGGCTGCCTCTCGGGTTTTCAGCAGCCGTGCTGGGGGACCTCCGGCGGTACGTAACCAGGCGCCGGCGGAGATCGCGAGAGGCGTGACTATGAACATTCGCAAAATCGCTGTGGCGGGCGGCTTCGCGGTCGGGGCGGCACTGGCGTTCGCGCCGCTGGCGGCCGCGGACGACCTGACCACCATCGTCTCCGACGAGATTGCATCGGCGAACGACACCTTCCAGACCGATACCTTCCTCACCGGTAACTACGCCGATGTCGTCTATCACACCGGCTCGTTCGACACCATCCTGGCGGCGGACGCGCCGGTGTCGGGCACAACTCCCCTCGACGCAGTTCTCTACGGAATAGACCCGGCCGCGGTTGACGGTTCAGCCGTCCCGGGTGCTTACGACGTGTCCAACGGCTCGTTGGTCGAGTTCGACGACGCCTACAACGTCTTGGAGTACTCGCAGCTGAACGTTGGTGCCTTGATTCCTCAAGCCGATGTCGCCTCCGACCTGCTCGGACCGTCGACGACGATCACTACGGCGTTGGCCACCGACAGCGTCTCGGGGGCCTTCACGACCTTCTTCGACCAAGGTGTCGACGACCTGCTCGGGTACTTCGGTATCTTCCCGGCGATCTAGTTTTTCCGCTGACCGACGGGCGGCGGCCAGCCTCGCCGATCGAAACTGCACTTAGAATTTTCTGAGAAGAAAGCCCGACAAATACCTAGTTTGTTGTTAGGGTCGTCTCAGGTTTTCAGCAGCGGGGTGCTGGGGGGGCCTCTGGCGGTACTACCGGCCGCCAGCAGAGATCGCTGAAAGGTAAGACATTGAAAATTCGTAAGATCGCCGTGGTCGGGGGCTTCGCGGTCGGCGCGGCACTGGCGTTCGCACCGCTGGCGTCCGCGGACGACTTGACTTCCGCTGTCGACAGTGAGATTGCGTGGCAGAACTCCATCTTCCGACTCGAAGCCACCCTCGCTGGTGACCCAGCAGCGACATCAGCGGGGGGTCGACCGCCGGCTCGTTCGAAACCATCAACTCGGGGGCCATTGACGGCCGTGCAGGGCACAAACGGCTCCCTTCACGACACTCGACTACTGAGCTGTACGGGATCAACCCGGCCAAATCTGGCCCCGCCACTGACCCGGGTTCCTACAACGATGTTCAACGGCGCGTTGACGGAGTTCTCCGACGCCTTCAACTCAGAAGAGTACGGGCTGGAGAACACAAGATGCCTTGATCCCCGACACCGACCTGTTCGGATCGAGCGGGGTGATCGACGCTGCGTTGGCCACCGGCACCGACACGGGAGCCGCCACCACCTTCTTCGATGCTGGCCTGGCCGACCTCGCCGGGTTCTTCGACATCCCGTCGCTTGTAATAGTTCTCGCTCGGAAACGAACCCCCGGAGGATCATCCGGGGGTTTCGTTTTGGCCGGGCGGCGCTGACCGGAACCCGCTCCGGCCACGATTGTGCTGTAGCGCCCGTCCCTGGATACCCTGGAAGCGCCTAAGCCCGGCTTCACCAGGAGATTCCCATCAGCAGTTTCGCCGACCAGACCTTCACCGCGCCGGCGCAGATTCGGAACTTCTGCATCATCGCCCATATCGACCATGGCAAGTCCACGCTGGCCGACCGGATGCTGCAGCTCACCGGCGTCGTTGACGAGCGGTCGATGCGCGCCCAGTACCTCGACCGGATGGACATCGAGCGCGAACGCGGCATCACGATCAAGGCGCAAAACGTGCGTCTGCCGTGGCGGGTTTCCGCCGGCCCCAACGCCGGAGAAGAGCATGTCCTGCATCTGATCGACACCCCGGGCCATGTCGACTTCACCTACGAGGTGTCGCGGGCCCTGGCCGCCTGCGAGGGTGCGGTGCTGTTGGTCGACGCCGCCCAGGGCATCGAAGCGCAGACGTTGGCCAACCTGTATCTGGCGCTGGACCGCGACATGGCGATCATCCCGGTGCTCAACAAGATCGACCTGCCCGCCGCTGACCCCGATCGGTATGCCGCCGAGATCGCGCACATCATCGGCTGTGAGCCCGACGACGTGCTGCGGGTGTCCGGCAAGACCGGCGAAGGCGTGTCCGAACTGCTCGACGAGGTCGTCGAGAAAGTCCCGCCCCCGCAGGGCGACCCCGAAGCACCAACCCGCGCAATGATTTTCGACTCGGTCTACGACATCTACCGCGGTGTGGTCACCTACGTCCGGGTGATCGACGGGAAGATCACCCCGCGCGAGAAGATCACGATGATGTCCACTGGTTCCACCCATGAGCTGCTGGAAGTGGGCATCGTCTCGCCCGAGCCGAAGGCCACCGTCGGCCTCGGCGTGGGGGAGGTCGGTTACCTGATCACCGGTATCAAGGACGTCCGCCAATCCAAGGTCGGCGACACCGTCACGACCGCGCGTCGCGGCGCCACCGAGCCGCTGACCGGCTACCGCGAACCAAGGCCGATGGTCTACTCGGGGTTGTATCCCGTTGACGGGTCGGACTATCCGGATCTGCGCGACGCGTTGGAGCGGCTGCAACTCAACGATGCCGCGCTCACCTACGAACCGGAATCGTCGGTGGCGTTGGGCTTCGGTTTCCGCTGCGGCTTTCTGGGTCTGCTGCACATGGAGATCACCCGCGAGCGCCTGGAACGGGAATTCGACCTCGACCTGATCTCGACTGCACCCAACGTGGTTTACCGCGTGGTGAAAGACGACGGAACAGAGGTTGTGGTGACCAACCCGTCGGACTGGCCGTCGGGCAAGGTCGGCACGGTGTACGAGCCCGTCGTCAAAACCACTGTCATCACGCCGAGCGAGTTCATCGGAACCATCATGGAGCTCTGCCAGTCGCGGCGCGGCGAACTGGGCGGCATGGACTACCTGTCGCCGGAACGCGTCGAACTGCGCTACACCATGCCGCTGGGCGAGATCATCTTCGACTTCTTCGACTCGCTGAAATCGCGCACCCGCGGCTACGCCAGCCTCGACTACGAAGAAGCCGGCGAGCAGGAGGCCGCACTGGTCAAGGTCGACATCCTGCTGCAGGGTGAGGCCGTCGACGCGTTCAGTGCGATCGTGCACAAGGACGGGGCCGCGGCGTACGGAAACAAGATGACCGTCAGACTCAAAGAGCTCATTCCGCGCCAGCAGTTCGAAGTTCCGGTGCAGGCCGCGATCGGATCCAAAATCATTGCCCGCGAGAATATTCGCGCAATCCGCAAGGACGTGCTGTCCAAGTGCTACGGCGGTGACATCACCCGCAAGCGCAAACTGCTGGAGAAGCAGAAAGAGGGCAAGAAGCGGATGAAGACGATCGGGCGGGTCGACGTGCCGCAGGAGGCGTTCGTCGCCGCGCTGTCCACGGACGCAACCGCGGACAAAGGTAAGAAGTAGACGATGGAAACCCGCACGCGCAATCGGGCAGACCTGTGCCCTGGCGTGTGGCGGCCATGGCGGGCCGACGACGGACTGCTGGTGCGCATCCGCCTGGTGGGCGGTCGGCTACCCACCGAGGCACTGCAACGTCTGTCCGAGGTCAGCCAACGGCACGCCGATGGGCATATCTACCTGACCGGGCGGGCGAATCTCCAACTGCGCGGGCTGTCCGGCGACGGCAGCCAATTGACGACGGCCGGTGTGGCGGCGATCGAGTCGACCGGTCTGCTCCCGTCGCGCACTCATGAACTCGTGCGGAATGTGCTGGTCTCGCCGCAGACGGGACTGGCCGGTGGGCGCGCTGATCTTCGTTGCGTGGCAACGCAGCTCGACGAACTGCTCTGTGGAGACGCCAGACTCGGCCTGCTGCCGGGGCGTTTCTTGTTCACGCTCGACGACGGCCGTGGCGACGTGCTCGATCGCATCGCCGGGGTCGGGAAGCATGGGACCGACCTGGGTTGTGTGGCGCTGGGCGACGGCATGGTCCAGCTTCGCGTCGGCGATCATTGGGGAGCCGTCACGCCTTCGGGTGACGCCGCAGGCCGTTTGATTGATCTGGCGGCGCGATTTCTCGATGCTCGCGGGACGGGCGCCAATGCGCCCTGGCATATCCGCGAGCTGACCCAGCCGTTGCAAGCGCCCGCCCCCGCCGATCCTCGCCTGCCCGCTGCGGCGCCACCGCTGCCCTACGGCACGGTGCCCGGTGGCATCCATGTGCCCGCCGCCGACGGCGTGCTGACACCCCAATTGATTCAGTCGCTGCTCGACCTTGCGGCACACGTCGCCCACGTCGTCGTCACGCCTTGGCGCGGCGTCCTCGTCCCCGACGGAGGCCCCGCCCCGGAGGTATCGCGGTGACACGTTCCCGGCCGCGCGATGCCCACCGGCCGACACGACGCTACGAATACATCGCCGACGGCCCCGCCATCTACGCGGAATCGTTCGCCACCATCCGACGCGAAGCCGACCTTTCGCGCGTTCCACCGGACGCCGAGAAACTGGCCGTGCGGATGATCCACGGCAGCGGTCAGCCGGACCTGACCGACGACCTCGTCATCCATCCCGAACTCGTCCCCGCCGCGCGCGCTGCGCTGCACTCCGGCGCGCCCATCCTGTGTGATGCACGCATGGTCGCCACGGGTATCACCGCGGGCCGACTCCCCGCCGTCAACGAGGTGCACTGTTTCCTGAACGACCCGGGTGTGCCGGCTCTCGCCCGACAGTGGAACACCACCCGCACCGCGGCCGCCGTCTCGTTGTGGGAGCCCATCCTGAGCGGCGCGGTCGTTGCTGTCGGCAACGCCCCGACCGCACTGTTTCACCTGCTGGAGATGCTTCGCGACGGTGCGCCTCGGCCGGCCGCCATCATCGGCTGCCCGGTGGGGTTCGTCGGCGCCGCGGAGTCCAAGGAGGCGCTTATCGCCTTGCCCCGCGACCACGGAATCGACATCCCGTTCGTGACCGTGCGTGGACGGCGCGGGGGATCGGCGATGACGTCGTCGGCGCTCAACGCGCTCGCGTCGGAGGCAGAGTGACAACCGCCCCGACCGCCGGACGGTTTTATGGAGTCGGCCTGGGCCCGGGGGATCCCGAGTTGATCACCCTGAAGGCGGCCCGGGTCATCGGCGAGTCCGGCGTCGTCGCCTACCACGCGGGCGTCAACAAACAGTCCTACGCGCGGACCATCGCGGCCGACCTGATCCCCGCGGGTGCCATCGAGGAGGAACTGCGCTATCCCATCACCACCGGGACGACGGACCATCCCGGCGGCTATGCCGGAGCGCTGGCCGACTTCTACGAGCAGTCGGCGGCCAGGCTGGCCGCGCATCTGACCGCCGGGCGCACCGTTGCACTGCTCACCGAAGGGGATCCGCTGTTCTACGGCTCCTTTATGTACATGCACGACCGGCTCAGCTCCCGCTTCGCCACCGAAGTGATTCCCGGAATACCGGCATTCGCCGCCGCGACGGCGGCCACCGCGTCCCCGCTGGTCCGCCAGACCGACGTGCTGACCGTGCTGCCGGGCACGTTGCCCGAAGCCGAACTGGCACGGCGGTTGGCCGACACCGACGGTGCCATCATCATGAAGCTCGGCCGCGCTTTCCCGGCCGTCC
Organism: uncultured Actinomycetota bacterium; assembly: GCA_963760095.1. GTDB lineage: Bacteria > Actinomycetota > Actinomycetes > Mycobacteriales > Mycobacteriaceae > Mycobacterium. The sequence continues at coordinate 324,047 of CAVXBT010000006.1, forward strand.
GTCGTGCGCTGGCCACCGCCGGACGCCTCGACCACGCGGTGTACGTCGAACGCGCCAGTCACCCGCAGCAGCGCTGGATGCCGGTCGCCGACGTCGAGGAAGCGACCGTGCCGTACCTGTCCCTGATCGTCGTCAACGGCGATTCGCTCAACGGCCCGCGTTCCCGCATCGCCGTTGACGAGCCGAGCCCCGCGCCGCTGCCCACCGAGACCGGCGCCGCTGAACTCCTCGTGGTCGGCCTGGGACCCGGCCCGGATAGTTGGACGACGCCGGAGGCGGCGGCCGCGATCGCCGAGGTGCAGCACGTCGTCGGCTATGGCCCGTATCTGGCACGCGTGCCTCAGCGGGAGGGGTTGCAGCGGCACGCATCTGGCAACACCGTCGAAGTCGACCGCGCGCGCTTTGCGCTCGAGCTGGCGCTGCGCGGCGAGAAGGTCGCCGTGGTCTCCGGCGGCGACGCAGGAGTGTTCGGCATGGCCTCGGCAGTGTTCGAGGCCGCCGACGACGAACGCTTCGCCGCGGTTCCCATCCGGGTGCTACCCGCCGTGTCGGCCGTTCACGCCGTCGCGGCCCGGGCCGGCGCGCCGATCGGGGCGGACTTCGCGGTGCTGAGTCTGTCCGACCGCCTCAAGCCGTGGTCGGTGATCGAGGCGAGATTGCGCGCTATCGCCGACGCCGACCTCGTCCTCGCGATCTACAACCCGGCGTCGCGCGCCCGTCCTGACCAGATCGCTTCAGCGCGCAAGATCCTGCTCGAACACCGTTGCGCGGACACCGTTGTCGTCGTCGGGCGTGACGTCGGGCGAGCGGAGGAGTCGGTGACGGTGACGACGCTGGGCACCCTCGACACCGATGCTATCGACATGAAATGCCTTCTCCTAGTGGGAGCGTCGACGACCCGGGCCACGGCGGCCGGCCGGGTGTGGACGCCGCGGTGGGTACGGTGACCGCCGACCGGTGCGCGGTGCAGTTCGTCGGCGCCGGACCAGGCGCCGCTGACCTGCTGACCGTGCGCGCGACGCGCCTGCTCACCGCGGCCGACACCGTCCTCTACCCGGGGAGCTATCTGGATCACGGGGTACTGGAAAGCTGCTCTCCGGCAGCAGATTTGATCGATACTCAAAACTTGGATCTCGATGAGATCGTCGCCCGCATCGTTGATGCGCACCGCGCCGGCCGACGGGTCGTCCGCTTGGTATCGGGTGACCCGACTCTGTACAGCGCCGTGTCCGAACAGAGTCGGCGACTCGACTCTGCCAGGGTGCCGTGGGAGATCACCCCGGGGGTGCCGGCCTATGCGGCCGCGGCGGCGCGAGTCGGTCGCGAACTCACTGTGCCGCTGGTCGCGCAGTCCGTCGTGCTGACGCGGACCCACGCACGTTCCACCGCGATGCCGGATACCGAGTCGCTCGCTGCGTTTGCAGCCACCCGGGCAACTCTGGTGCTGCACTTGGCAATTACCCGCACTCGCGCTCTCATGGACGAACTTGTGTCGGCGTACGGCGCAGGCTGCCCTGTCGTGGTGGTGTACCGGGCCACCCAGCCGGAGGAGCGGGTCCTTCGTGGCACCGTCGCAGACATCGCCGATCAGGTCGAGGCGGCCGGGCTGCGCCACGCCGCCCTGATCCTCGTCGGCGAAGCGCTCGGCGAACAGGCGGATCCGCGCGCGGGAGAAAGCCACCTGTACGACCCGCGACGAGACAGATCGGCGACCGGCTCATGCTGAGATCAGGGCGGCTTGGTGAAGGCCCACTGGGTCACCGCTCGTGCCGGCGTCCAGCCGGTGAAGGACCCGACCGGCGCGGCGTGCTCGACGTGAGTGCGGGTGAGTTCGCCGCCATGCTCGCCATAGGCCGCGACGAGAAGTGCCTCGGTCTCGACAGTCACCCCGTGCACCACGATCCGCCCGCCTCCTCGCAGCGCGTCGAGGCACCGCTGGAGTACCCCGGGTCGACTCGCGCCGCCGCCGATGAAGACCGCATCGGGAGTGGCCAGCTCGCTCAGCGCGTCCGGAGCCGTGCCCGGGATCACCTGCAGCGCAGGCACTCCCAGCGTTCGCGCATTGCGGCCGATCCGTTCGGCGCGATCGGCATCGGCCTCAACCGCGATGGTTCGGCAGGTGGGGTGACTGCGCATCCACTCGATGCCCACCGAACCCGCGCCCGCGCCGACGTCCCACAGCAGCTGCCCCGGTGCGGGCAGCAGACGAGCCAAAGCGGCCGCGCGCAGATCCCGCTTGGTGAGTTGACCGTCGTGCTCGAACGCGTCGTCAGGCAACCCGGTCGCCCAGCCCGCCAGCAACGGTCCGGTCAACTGCAGTGCAACGATGTTCAGCGGCGGCGCATCACCCGAGAATTGTTCGGCCGTCGTCTCCACGATCGTCTCGTGGTCGCTGCCGAGGTCACCGAGTATCACGAAGCGACTCGGCCCGTATCCCCGTGCGGCGAGCAAAGCGGCAATGGCCGCAGGCGTTTTCTCGTCCGACGACAGCACCAGCACCCGGTGTGCGGGCGCCAGTTCGCGCAGGACCGCGTACACGTCGCGACCCACGACTCTGACGACCGCGGTGGATTCTGCGGACCAGCCGAGCCGAGACCGCGCCAGCGCCGTCGACGACACATGCGGGATGACGGTCACCCGCTCGGCGCCCAATGTCTCGACCAGCGTGGTGCCGATGCCGCTCAGCATGGGGTCGCCGGAGGCCAGCGCGACGACTCGTCGACCAGCAAATTGCTGCAACACATCGGGCAGGGCCGGCCGCAGCGGGGACGGCCAGGGTTGTCGGGCCTGACCGTCCGCGAGGGGGAGGAGCGCCAGCTGACGCGCCCCGCCCAGAACGACATCCGCGGACAGGATCACGGCCCGCGTCGCCGCCGTCAGCCCATCCCAGCCGTCGGCACCGATACCGACGACAACCAAATGCAGGTCAGGGATCGGCACGTCGGCGATGCTAGCGTAAAGCCCGCGAGGCGTCAGTTGGCAAACCTGAGCGGAGCCTCACCTTGACCCCGACTGATCAGCTGTACCCGTTTCCCGCCGTGCTCGGCGGCGATCCCGACGCCCCCGATGGGCTCGACGCCATGGCGTTGGCGCTCATTCTCTGCGTCGTGGATCCCGGTATCGGCGGCGTGCTCGTGCGCGGCGAGAAGGGCACCGCGAAGTCGACGCTGGTGCGCGCACTGACCCAGATACTGCCGCCTATCGATGTGATCGCCGGTGACCGGTTCTCCACGGACCCGGCTGAGCCCAACCCGCTCTCACCGGACGGCCCGTTCGGTCCCGACACGCCCGTGGAGACCCGGCCCGTACGACTGGTCGAGCTTCCCGTCGGCGCCACGGAAGACCGCGTGGCAGGTTCGATCGATCTTCAACAGGCGCTGAGCGACGGCGCCGTGCACTTCGAGCCGGGTCTGCTGGCCAGGGCGCATCGCGGCATTTTGTACGTCGACGAAGTGAACCTCCTGCACGACCACCTGGTCGACCTGCTGCTGGACGCGGCCGCCATGGGGGCCGTCACCGTGGAGCGCGACGGTATATCGGTCACCCACTCGGCGAGGTTCGTGCTCGTCGGGACGATGAATCCCGAGGAGGGCGAGCTGCGGCCGCAGTTGCTCGACCGCTTCGGCCTGACCGTCGAAGTTGCTGCGCCGCGGGACCCCGCGCAGCGTGCCGAGGTCGTGCGGCGTCGACTGTCCTTCGACGCGGACCCGCAGGCATTCCGGGCTCACTACGCGAATGCCGAAGAGCGGCTTCGTATCCGGATTCACCGTGCCCAGTCGATCCTGGCCCGAGTCCAGCTCACCGGCCCGGTACTGCTCAAGATCGCCGAAGTCTGCTCGGCGGCCGGCGTCGACGGCATGCGAGCCGACATCGTCATGGCGCGGGCCGCCGCCGCTCACGCCGCGTGGCACGACCGCGACGACGTGAACGTCGAAGACCTGCGCGTGGCCGCCAGACTCGCTCTCCCGCATCGCCGTCGGCGCAATCCATTCGACGCTCCCGGCCTCGGCGACGACGAACTCGACGAACTGTTGCCTCCTGACAGCGGTGATGGACCCGATCCCGATCCCGACCCCGACGGTCCCGGCGGCGGGCACGGCGACGACGACACCGGCGACGCGCCGCAGCCAGGTGCCGGCGGCCAGCCGGATCCGACGTCTGCACCAGCAGATCACGCACCGGTCGGTGCCGGCGAGCCTTACAAGACAAGGCTTTTCACCGTCCGCGGGGTTGGGGAGGGGCATGCGGGTCGGCGCAGCCGCGCCCGGACGACGACCGGTCGACGCACCCGGTCGCAGTCGAGCACCGGTTCCGGCATCCATGTTGTCGAGACCGTGCGTGCTGCCGCACCGCACCAGGTCGCTCGCGGCCGGAGCGGCGGCCGGCTCTTACTGCGGCCCGCCGACCTGCGTCGGGCCGTCCGCGAAGGACGCGAAGCCAACCTGGTGGTGTTCGTCGTCGACACGTCGGGATCCATGGCTGCCCGCGAGCGGATGCAGCAGGTCAAGACGGCCATCTTGTCGCTTCTGCTCGACGCGTACCGGCGACGCGACCGGGTCGGCGTGGTCACCTTCCGGGACCGTGCGGCCGAGATCGCCCTTCCCCCAACCGGTTCGGTTGACACTGCGGCGAGACGACTGGCCGACCTCCCGGCCGGCGGGCGGACTCCACTGGCCGAAGGTCTGATGAAGGCCGCCGAGTTGGTGCGGCGCGAACGCCTGCGCGATCCGAGCCGGCGCCCACTGCTCGTGATCGTCACCGACGGTCGCGCGACGGCCGGACCTGACGCCATCGGACGGTCCCGCCAAGTGGCGCAGCATCTCGCGAACGAAGGAATCGGCTGCATCGTCGTCGACTGCGAAAGCGGACGGATGAGGATGGGCCTGGCCGCGATATTGGCCGAACACCTGAATGCCGTTCACGTGGCCCTCGGTGACCTGAATGCCCAAGCGCTGACCGACATCGTCCGTAGCGCAACTCCCGGAGCGGCCTGATGCCACAGGGTCAGGTTCCGGTGGTGCCCGACGACCAGCTCACGACGCGCCAACGCCGCAACCGACCCCTGCTGATCGTGCACACCGGCGACGGCAAGGGGAAGTCGACCGCCGCGTTCGGTTTGGCGCTGCGCGGATGGAATCAGGGATTCCGCATCGGGGTGTTCCAGTTCGTCAAATCGGCCAAATGGCGCATCGGGGAGCAGACCGTGCTGGAGCGCCTCGGCGCCCTGCACACCGAGACGGGCGAAGGTGGTCCCGTCGAATGGCACAAGATGGGGTCGGGCTGGTCATGGAGCCGCAAGGCCGGCAGCGAAGTCGACCATGCGCAGGCCGGGGCGGCCGGCTGGGCCGAAATCAAGCGACGGCTGGCCGCCGAAACCCACGACCTTTACGTGCTCGACGAGTTCACCTACCCCATCAATTGGGGCTGGGTCGATATTGCCGACGTCACCGAAACCCTCGCGGGCCGGCCGGGCCACCAGCACGTCGTCGTGACGGGTCGCGGGGCCGATCCGAAGCTGATGGACATCGCCGACCTCGTCACCGAGATGACCAAGGTGAAGCACCCGATGGACGCCGGCCAGAAAGGCCAGCGAGGGATCGAGTGGTAGTCACCGACCTTCCCCGCTTCGTCGTCGCCGCGCCTGCGTCCGGGCACGGAAAGACCACCGTCGCAACCGGGTTGATGGCCGCCCTGGTTCGACGCGGCTTGACGGTCTCCGGCCACAAGGTCGGACCCGATTTCATCGACCCCGGCTACCACGCCATGGCCACCAGGCAGCCGGGCCGCAACCTCGACCCGTTCCTCGTCGGCGAACACCGCATCGTCCCGCTGTTGCTGCACGGTGCCAGATCGGCGGACGTCGCCGTCATCGAAGGCGTGATGGGCCTGTTCGACGGTCGGCTCGGTACCAACGGGGAAGCATCCACCGCTCACGTCGCCGCCCTGACGGCGTCCCCGGTGCTGCTCGTCGTCGACATCTCGCACGCATCGCGGACGCACGCGGCGGTCGTCGCCGGTCTGGCGGCGTTCGACGCTAAAGTGCGCATCGGGGGCGTGATCCTCAACAAGGCGCGCAGCACGCGGCACGCCGACGAGGTCCGTAACGCGCTCGCCCCGACCGGCATTCCGGTGCTCGGCGTCCTGCCTCGCGACGAAGACATGGAGACGCCGTCACGTCATCTCGGTCTGGTGCCTGCCGCTGAACGCATCGAGTCGGCTAACACTGTGGCGCGTATGGCGGACGTCATCGCTGCGCACGTTGACCTCGACGCCGTGCTCCGTCTCGCCGATGATGCTGTGGCGCTGCATGGGACGGCGTGGGACCCAGCTCAGGAAGTCCAAGCTCCGACCCGGGCCCGGCCCGTCGTCGCGATGGCGGGCGGTCGCGCATTCACCTTCCGATACGCCGAAACCGAAGAGCTCCTGCGCGCCGCCGGATGCGACGTGGTCGAATTCGACCCGCTCGTCGGTCCGTCCCTTCCCCCAGACACCGCCGGCATCTATCTCGGCGGCGGTTTCCCCGAAGTGCACGCTGCCGACCTCGCCGAGAACCGTTGCCTGATAGCAGAATTGCGCGCCGCCGTCACCGCGGGCGTCCCGACGGTCGCCGAGTGCGCGGGGCTGCTGTACCTGTGCCGCACTCTCGACGGCACCCCCATGGTCGGAGCGCTGCCGTTCGACGCGGCGATGACCCCTCGGCTGACCCTCGGCTACCGAACCGCCACCAGCCCGGCCGACTCCCTGCTCGCCGAGGCGGGCGCTCAGGTCACCGGACATGAATTCCACCGCACGAAAGTCACCCGGGCTGACGGCCGGGCGGCGTGGCAGCTGCCCGCGGGACCCGACGGTTTCGCCACGCCCACGCTGCACGCCGCCTATCTGCACACGCACTGGGCCGGCCACCCCGCCCTGGCTCAGCGTTTCGCCCGAGCCGTCCACCGGCACGTAGCCTAGGGGAGCGGCTGCGGCGAGTTAGCTTGCACGCGTACCCATTCGACGACATCGTCGACGTCTGACACCACCGGCACCCCGGGGGGAACAGCGGGCCGGCGCACGATGACGACCGGAACTCCCAACGCTTCGGCGGCCTGCATCTTCGGCCAGGTGTACTCACCACCGGAATCCTTGGTGACAAGCACGTCCGCCCGGTGCTCGCGCAGCAGCGCCAATTCGCCGGGCAGGGCGTAGGGTCCGCGGTCGTTGATCAGCCGCCACGTCGGTGGCAGCGCGAACTCCGGCGCTTCGACGACGCGTGCGAGCACCGTCAACTCACCGAGCGCTTCGACGAACGCCCCCAGTTGTTGGCGGCCCACAGTGAGGAGCGGTCGGTTGCCCAGCCTTCGCGCCTGCTCGGCCGCGTCGCGGTGCGAGCTCACCCAATGCCATGACGTCGTGGCCCGTTCGGCCCAGCCGGGACGCTGCAATCGCAGCAGCGGCCGCGCCTCGTCGGCGCAGGCGGACGCGGCGTTGGCGGAGATCGTTGCCGAGAAGGGGTGGGTGGCATCGATCACGACGTCGAAGCCGGTCAACGCCCTTCGCAGGCCTTCGATTCCGCCGAATCCGCCGATTCGCACCGACCCGACCGGCAGTCGCGGCCGGGCGACCCGGCCGGCCAGTGAGCTCGTCACGTCAACCCCGTCGTGCACCAGCGTGGCGGCCAGGGCGCGGGCTTCTGAGGTCCCGCCCAGCAGCAGCACTCGTAGGGCCATCAATGCTTCCTCAGCAGGAAGAGATCCATCACCCAGCCTGCCTCGGCGTGAGCTTTCGCGCGTGCGTCGGCAATCTGTTCGACGACGTCGCCGAGGCGCCCCGCGGCCAGGCGCTCCCCGGCGGCGCCGAGATTGGCGCCCCACCACACCGCCCAGTCGTGCAGGCCGGTGAGGTCGAGGCGGTGCGGCGGCGGGTTGAGCATCGCGACGATATTGTCCTGCCCGGCGGCGACGGCCTCCTGCAGCCTGCGGCCGGTGGTGATGTGCACGGGCCGACCAACCTCGTGCAGGACGATGCGGTGCCGTGCGGCGAGCAGTTGCGGAGCGCTGATTCCCGGCAACACGTCGAATTCGACTGGTACGCCGAGTTCCTTGACCTTGCCCACCACTCGGATGGTCGAGTCGTAAAGCGATGGGTCGCCCAAGACCAGGAACGCCGCAGTGCCACCGCGCGTGCGCAGCACGTCGGCGTAGGCGGCAGCGCGGGCGTCGTGCCAGCCGGCGACCGCGCCCTCGTAGCCCGCGGTGGTCAGCCCCGTCGAGCGGTCGCGCACCGGGTCGCGGACCTCCACGACCTCCACCGCACCGTCGGTGTGTGCATCGACGATCGCACGCCGCAACGCCAGCAATCCATCGTCGCTCTCGCTGTCGGCCTTGTCCGCGGCCAGCACGTAGTCGACCGACCGCAATGCGGCGGCCACCTCCGGCGTGACGTGCTGGGGTCCCATGCCGACGCCCAGGATGCGTACCCGGACCGGCTCAGCCACCGACGCGACCCTCGATGTCACCCTCGACCTCGAGGTAAGCCTGTCGCAACGCGGCCATCGTCTCCGGCGACGGGTCGGCCCACAGGCCGCGGTCGGCCGCTTCCTGCAGGCGTTCGACCATGCCGTGCAGCGCCCACGGGTTGGACCGGTTGAGGAATTCCCGGGTATCCGGGTCGAGGACGTAGGACTCGGCGAGCTTCTCGTACATCCAGTCGTGCAGGACACCGGCGGTGGCGTCGAAGCCGAAGAGATAGTCGACGGTGGCGGCGAGTTCGAAGGCGCCCTTGTACCCGTGCCTGCGCATCGCCGAGATCCAGCGCGGGTTGACCACCCGGGCGCGGAAGACGCGTGCGGTCTCCTCGGCCAGCGTGCGGGTGCGCACCGCGTCCGGCGTGGTCGAGTCACCGACATAGGCCTTGGGGTCGGTCCCGGTCAAGGCCCGCACCGTCGCGATCATGCCGCCGTGGTACTGGAAGTAGTCGTCGCTGTCGGCGATGTCGTGTTCGCGGGTGTCGATATTCTTGGCCGCCACTTTGATTCGCGCGTAGTTGGTGCGCATATCATCTGGAGCCGGCGTGCCGCTTAATCCGCGGCCGTAGGCGAACCCGCCCCAGGCGGTGTAGACCTCGGCAAGGTCTTTGTCGTCGCGCCAGGTGCCGGCTTCGACGACCTGCAGGATGCCCGCGCCGTACGAGCCCGGCTTGGAGCCGAAGACCCTCGTGGTGGCTCGTCGTTCGTCACCGTGGTCGGCGAGGTCGGCGCGGGCATGCGCGGCCACGTAGTTGTCGTCGTCCGGCTCGTCGAGCAGCGCCACCATCCGCACCGCGTCGTCGAGCATCATCACCACGTGTGGGAAGGCGTCGCGGAAGAAGCCGGAGATGCGGACGGTCACGTCGATGCGGGGTCGGCCGAGCTCCTCGAGCCGGATGATTTCCAGCCGACTGACCCGGCGGGACGCCTCGTCCCAGTCCGGCCGCACCCCGAGCAGCGCCAGCACCTCCGCCACGTCGTCGCCGGAGGTGCGCATCGCGCTGGTGCCCCACACCGACAACCCGACCGACTCGGGGTAGGTCCCGGTGTCGTCGAGGTAGCGCTGCAGCAGCGACTCCGCCATCGCCTGGCCGGTCTGCCAGGCCAGCCGCGACGGCACCGCACGCGGGTCCACGGTGTAGAAGTTGCGGCCCGTGGGCAACACGTTGACCAGGCCCCGCAACGGCGACCCCGAGGGACCGGGGCGCACGAAACCGCCTGCGAGCGCATGCATCACGGCGTCGAGTTCGCCTGCGGTGCCCGCCAGCCGCGGCACCACCTCCGTCGCGGCGAACCGCAAACACCTGCGCACGTCGGGCGACTCGTGCAGGGCATCGATGGTGTCGGCGTCGGCGTCCCACCCGGCAGCCTCCATGGCCTCGACCAGTGCGCGGGCGCGGTTCTCGATCTCGTCGACCGCGGTGGTCTCGGCGCCCTCCTTCAACCCAAGCGCAGTACGCAGGCCGGGCACGGCATGATCCCGGCCACCCCATACCTGGGCGGCACGCAGGATCGCGAGGACCAGGTTGACTCGCGCCGCTCCTTCGGGCGCTTCACCGAGCACGTGCAACCCGTCGCGGATCTGGGCGTCCTTGATCTCGCACAGCCAGCCGTCGACGTGCAGCAGGAAGTCGTCGAACTCGTCGTCGTCGGGCCGGTCATCGAGTCCGAGATCACGGTGCATCTCCGCGGCGCGCATCAAATTCCAGATCTCGCCGCGGATGGCCGGGAGCTTGGCCGGGTCCATCGCCGCGATGTTCCCGTACTCGTCGAGTAGTTGTTCGAGCCGCGCGATGTCGCCGTAGCTCTCGGCGCGCGCCATCGGCGGTATCAGGTGGTCGACGATGGTGGCATGCGCGCGCCGTTTCGCCTGCGCGCCCTCGCCGGGATCGTTGACCAGGAACGGGTAAATCAGTGGCAGGTTTCCCAGCACAGCGTCGGTGGCACACGCCGCCGACAGCGCAGCGTTCTTGCCCGGCAGCCACTCCATCGAGCCGTGCTTGCCGAGGTGCACCACCGCGTGGGCGCCGAAACCGTGCTCTAGCCATCGATACGCCGCGAGATAGTGATGGCTGGGCGGCAGGTCGGGGTCGTGGTAGATCGCCACCGGGTTCTCACCGAATCCGCGCGGTGGCTGGATCATCAGCACGATGTTGCCGGACCGCAAGGCGGCGAGCACGAGGTCGCCGTCGTCGTTGACGAAGAGCCGGCCCGGCGCCGGGCCCCACGCGTCGGCCATGGCGTCACGCAGCGCGGCGGGGAGGTCGGCGGTCCACTGTGCGTACTGCGCCGACGCCACCTTCACCTGCGCATCGTCGACCTGCCCGGTGGTGAGCCACTGTTCGTCCTGACCGCCGGCGTCGATGAGGGTGTGCATCAGCCGGTCGCCTGCCTGCGTCTCATCCTCGATTCCGAACACACCAAAGCCGTCGCCGACGTCGTATCCATCTTGCGCGAGGCGTCGAAGCAGCCGCACCGCGGACGCGGGGGTGTCGAGACCGACGGCGTTACCGACACGAGAGTGCTTGGTGGGATAGGCCGAGAGCACCAGCGCCAGTTTCTTGTCTTCGTTGGGTATCCGGCGCAGCACAGCGTGTTTGACCGCGATGGCGGCGACCCGCGCGCAGCGCTCCGGATCGGCTACATAACGCGGAAGGCCGTCGGCGTCGATTTCCTTGAAGGAATACGGCGCGGTGATGATGCGCCCGTCGAACTCGGGGATCGCGATCTGCGTCGCGGAGTCGAGCGGGGTGACGCCGTCGTTGCTGGACTCCCATTCGGCGCGTGACGAAGTAAGGCAAAGTCCTTGCAGGACTGGGATGTTCATCGCGGCGATGCGTTCGATGTCCCATGAGGCATCGTCCTCACCCGCACCTGCGCTAGCCGACTTCGAACCCCCGGCAGCCAGCAAGCTGACCACGACGGCATCCAGGGTGGCGAGCGCGTCGAACAGTTCGTCGGGCGCGCTACGCAGGGAGGACGCGAAGATCGGGACGCCGACCGCAGTGCCCGTCGCCTCGATCGCGTCAGCGAGAGCATGCGCGAAGCCGGAATTGCCGCTGACCTCGTGGGCCCGGTAATACAGCACGCCAATCCGTACATCGACCACGGCGTCGCCAATAGCAGCGCGCTCGGCGTATCCCCACTCGGGGATCACCACCGGCTCGTCGAAACCCTGCCCGTCGAGCAACACGGTGTCGCACAAAAAAGCGTGCAACTGCGCGAGGTTCGCCGGACCGCCCTCGGCGAGGTACGAGTGTGCTTGCGCCGCAAGCCCGATGGGCACCGAGGACTGTTCCATCAGTTCGGCGCTGGGCGTGCGTTCGCCGCCGAGCACGACCAGCGGCAACCCGGTGGCGCGCAGCGCGCTGAGTTCGTCGGCGACCTCCGCCGAGGAACCGAGCACCCGAAGCACGGCCACCTCGGCACCGTCGAGCACGGCCTCGATGGATTGCCGCGCAGGGTTGCCCAAGTTGTAGGCCGCCAGTGAGGCGCGGGCGGAGAGCAGGTCGGTATCGGACGTGGACAACAGCGCGATGCGATGGACGCGCTGCGGTGCATCATTGGTACTCACGGCGTTCCTCCCCGGGGTTCTCGCCCCGTCCGGCAGAGCGCCTCGTGGCCAGTGTCTGGCTCAGGCCCGCTGGCTGGACGCCAAGGCCGTTACAGTGGCGGAACCGCCCCGGACTTGCACCGGGTTCCTGTCGCCATGAGACGTGCGCGGGTCAGTTTAGTGGAATGCTACGGCCGAAGGCCTGCTCGACCTCCTCATCGTCGGAGACAAAGGTACAAAGAAGTCATGCGGATAGTCGGGGCTGCGACGGCGTGCGCGATGGTCGCCGCGTTGGCGGCGGGCTGCGGCCCGGTCGTCAGTGGTACGCCGAAGCCGGCCCCGAACCTGAAGCCTCGACCGCTGACCGGCCAAACCATCAGGCAGGTGCCACTCGACGAGGTTGCACTGTCGCGGATGCTCGACCAGCCGCTCGTTGGCCGTATGCCGCCCGAGTTCGGTGGCGCTGACAAGCTTTACAGTCAGCAACCTGCCGGCGCATGCCTGGGCGTGACGGCGATGCTGCAGAAGAGCGTTTACGAGTCCGCCGATGTCCAGGACGTGGCGTCGGAATCGTGGTGGAACAACGGTGACCCGGCCCAGGTGATCAGCGTGATCGAAGGCGTTGTCGCGTTGCCTACGGCCGCGCAGGCCGAGGCGCTGTTCGCGAGATTCTCCGAGCAGTGGCAGCGGTGCAACGCCACCACCACGACAGAGCAAAACGGCCCGATCAGCACGACGAACGCCATTGGCGACATCCGCGTTACCAAAACCGTTGTCGCGGCGACTAATACCGCGACTTCGACGCTGCCGAATATGCCGCCGCTGCGCCCTACACCGCAGGCGCGTGCCCTCGGTGTCCGGCTGAACTGCCTGGTCGAGGTGCAGGTGGTCTTCTTCGGTGACCGCCGCTCGTCGGATCCGGGATCGGCCAACCCGGAGACCAGCGCCATCGACATCGCCCACGCGATGATGGACAAGGTGAGCGCTTTGAGCTGACCCCGGCACCCGCCCTACACGGGCGCGTTGGCCGGCTGGAACGCCCCGGTGCTGTCGGCTTCTTCCTCGGCGCGAATCACGTGCACCACGGCGTTGATCAGCGCCAGGTGAGTGAAAGCCTGCGGGAAGTTGCCGAGATGGCGGCCGGTGGCCGGCTCGATCTCCTCGGCGTAGAGGTGCAGCGGGCTGGCGAACGACAGCAGTCGCTCGCAAAGATGTTTGGCGCGGCTGACCTCGCCGATCTCGACCAGGGCCGAGACCAGCCAGAACGAGCAGATGGTGAAGGTGCCTTCCTCGCCGACAAGCCCGTCGTCGGTCTCCTCGACGCGGTAGCGCAGCACCAGACCCTGCTCGGTGAGTTCGTCGGCGATCGCGAGCACGGTGGCCCGCACCCGCGCGTCATCCGGCGGCAGGAACCGGGTCAACACCACTTGCAGCAGCGAGGCGTCCAGTGCGTCACTGCCGTACCGCTGGGTGAACACGCCCCGCGCGCTCACCCCGTGTTCCAGAATGTCGGCCTTGATCTCGTCCGCGATTACCCGCCACTTTTGGGCGTAGTCCGTTTCGCCTTGTCGCTCAGCCAGTTTCGACCCGCGGTCAAGCGCGACCCAGCACATGATTTTCGACGAGGTGAAGTGCTGAGGTTCCCCGCGCACCTCCCAAATTCCGCGGTCGGGCTCGCGCCAATGCTTGATGGCCTCTTCCACCTGCGTCTTCAGCACCGGCCACAGCGTGTCCGGAACCTGGTCGCGCGACTTGGCGTGCAGATAGAACGAATCGAGGATGGCCCCCCAGATGTCGTGCTGGTTCTGGTTGTAGGCGCCGTTGCCGATGCGTACCGGCCGGGCATGGTCGTAGCCGGACAGGTGGGGTAGCTCCTCTTCGACGAGCCGGTGTTCACCGCCCACGCCATACATCACCTGAAGGAGTTGGCTTTGGCCGTTGTTGGTGCCAGACACGTCGGCGATGAAGGAGAAGAAATCGTCAGCCTCGCGATCGAGCCCCAGCGTGTAGAGCCCCCATAACGCAAACGTCGAGTCCCGCACCCACGCATAGCGGTAATCCCAATTGCGTTCTCCCTGAGGCGTTTCGGGAAGCGACGTGGTGCTTGCCGCCAACAGCGCCCCGGTTGGCGAATACGTCAACCCTTTCAGCGTCAGCGCGCTGCGCTGTAGATACGCCCGCCACGGGTGGTCGGGGAAGTTGCCGATGTTTATCCATTGCCGCCAACACTCGGCGGTGTTCCACATTTTGTCGGCGGCGTCTTCGAAGGTCTGCGGCGACGGGTGCCTGGACCAACTCAGCGCGACGAAGGCGTTGTCGCCTTCTTTCATTCGGGTGCGGGCGCGTGCTTCTCTGCCTTCCAGACCGATCCGCAGGTTGGTGGTCAATCGCAACGTCGGGTTGTCGTCGGGATTGCTGGTGCCGCGGGCGATCGCTTCGCCGTACCCGTTGGCCGTGTATTCCCACACAACGCCGACGCGGTGGTAGTCAAACGCCGGCTCGCAACTCATCACCAGTTCGATTGTCCCGCTCACGCATCGGATGGTGCGCAGCAGGATGTGCTCGGCGTCCCAGTCCATCGGGGTGCGGCGGTGCGTCCGAGACCGTCGGTCGACATCATGCCAGGGGCCCATCACCAGCGCGTCGCGCACGATCACCCAGCCGGTAGGGGTTTGCCAGGTGGTCTCCATGATCAGGCTGCCGGGCAGATAGCGACGCGCCGAAGGCACCGAAACTCCGTACGGGCCCAGCCGGAAATGGCCGGCGCTGCGATCCAGGATTGCTCCGAACACGCTCGGCGAATCGGGGCGCGGTACGCACAGCCACTCCACCGAGCCGGCCGGTGAGATCAAGCAGGTGGTTTCGCAGTCGGACAGAAATGCGTAATCGGCGATCGGTGGGAACGGGTTGCGCAGCGACCCGGTCGAGGGGAAAGCCGCCGGCGCCGCGATGGCAAAGGCCGCGGAGTCCGCACCGTCGGCCGCCCAATCGGCAGGCTGCCCATGAACCACCATGCCGACATCATGATGGGCCGAGCGGCCTGGTGTCTACCGTCGCGCGTACTTCGGCGCATGCTCGGGAAGCGGGCCCATCGCCACCATGTATCCGGCCAGCCGACGCAGCAGCGGCAAGCTGTTGACCAACTTCAAGGCCGCGGGCGGCTTGTGGTCTTTGCTGCCACCGGCCACTGCGATGGAGATGAGGTTGGCGTGGATCATCCGTTGCAGCGCTTGCAGAATCGCGGTCGGAATCCAGCGCCGCAACTGCACCTGTGCCAAGTGTCGGGTGGACACCGGCCCGGTTTGCAAGGGGCGAGCCAGAATCCGGGCGGCGGCGACTGCGTCGGCCACCGCCAGGTTGATACCCACGCCGCCGACGGGCGACATGGCGTGCGCGGCATCGCCAATGCACAACAACCCGTCGGTATACCAGCGGTGCAGCCGATTGAGTTGCACGTCAAGCAGTTTCACGTCATCAAACGAGGTCAGCGTGTCCACCCGATCGGCGAGCGAAGGCACCATGCTCACCAGGTTGCGACGCAGGTCCCCGATTCCCGCTGCTCTGAGCTGCGCATCGGATCCTTTGGGAATGATGTAGGCGATTTGGTAGTAGTCGCCGCGGTCGATCGTGATCGCAGCCCGCCCGGCATCCAGTACACCGGCGAGCCCGGACGGGTCGCCGACTTGGCGTGGCAACCGGAACCACCACACGTCCATCGGCGCGCCGAAGGCGTGTGGGACCAGACCGGCGGCCTCGCGCAACGTCGACGAACGGCCGTCGCAGGCAACGGTCAATGCGGCGGGCATTTGGCGGGTCCGGCCGTTTTCGTCGCGGTATTTCACTCCGGTCACCCGGTCAGCGGTCCGGATCACTCCGAGGACTTCGGTGTTGCGCAGCAATCGGAAGCTGGGTTCGGCTTCGGCAGCGGTGGCCAGCATCTCGAGGAGATCCCACTGCGGCACCAGTGCCATGTTTTTGTGGGCACCGCGGAGCTTGCCGAAGTCGATATCGACTTGGGCGCCCTCGACCTGAAACCGAACCGAATCGATCAGGCGATGGGGCAGTTCGGCGAACTGTTGCTGCAAGCCGAGTTCGTCGAGCAGTCGCAGCGTGCTGGCGTGCACGGTGTCGCCGCGAAAATCACGCAGGAAATCGGCGTGCTTCTCCATCACCGTGACGTCGACCCCCGCGCGGGCCAGCAGCAAACCGAGCATGATGCCGGCCGGGCCGCCCCCGGCAATGACGCAGCCTCCGCCGCCAGCGTGGGACATGCGCCGATCTTGGCATGTTGGCTTCGTTGGCCGTGCGGAATAGGGTGAGCCCGGTGAACGGGATCCTCAGTTGGTGGGACGGCGTCGAGTTGTGGCTGTCGGGGCTGGGGTTCGTCTTGCAGACCATCGTGGTGATGCCGGTCGTGTTAACGCTGGCCTACGCCATCGCGGTAGCGCTGGATGCACTGCTGGGTCGCGGTATTCGGGTGATGCGCCGTATCCGGCACAGCGAAAAAGAACCCGGATGAGCCCGAAGACGGGTATGCCGCGATCACAGGTCACGTTGGTGCTGGTCGCGCTGGTGGTGCTGGTGATCGTCGCCTGGCTGCTGAGCCGCTGACCTGCATCAGCCCGGTCGCGGCTGCAGCGGACTCTGTTATTCTTCGCCCATGCACGCAGCGTCCGGCAAAACGGAGTGCCATGTCTTGGCGCTTATTGCCGTGGGCGATTGCGCTGTTGCTGACGTGCATTGTTGTCGCTGACCTTCTGCCCGCGCGCTGAAACTCACCGTTCCTTCTCGACGGGATTCGTCAGCCGTCAAGCCCACTCCGAAAGGTCGGTCTATTGTTCGACGACGTCAGAGCTGCCGTGGGGTGGCGGCATGCCGTCGCGTTGACGCTCGTCACCAGCATGATCGTGGCGTGTCACGGCGGCGCCAGTGACGTTGTCGGCGGTGGCGCGCCCGCCGGCGCGAACACGAGCATCACGCTGGTCGCCTACTCGGTACCCGAACCCGGTTGGAGCAAGGTGATTCCGGCGTTCTACGCCTCGCAGGAAGGCAAGGGCGTGCAGGTGATCGCCTCGTACGGCGCCTCCGGTGACCAATCACGCGGCGTCGTCGACGGCAAGCCCGCCGACATCGTCAACTTCTCCGTCGAGCCCGATATCGCGCGTCTGGTCAAGGCCGGCAAAGTATCCAAAGACTGGGACAAAGACGCCACCAAAGGCATTCCGTTCGGATCGGTCGTGACCCTGGTGGTTCGACCCGGCAACCCCAAGAACATCAAGGACTGGGACGACCTACTGCGGCCCGGCGTGGAAGTCATCACGCCCAGCCCGCTGAGTTCGGGCTCGGCGAAGTGGAATCTGCTCGCCCCGTACGTCGTCAAAAGCATTGGGGGCCACGACCCGCGGGCGGGCCTCGACTTCATCAACAAGCTGGTCGGCCAGCACGTCAAATTGCGCCCTGGATCGGGGCGGGAAGCCACCGATGTCTTCGTTCAGGGCAGCGGCGACGTCTTGATCAGTTACGAGAACGAGGCGATCGCCACGGAACGCCAAGGTAAGGCGGTCACCCACATCAACCCCCCGCAAACGATCAAGATCGAGAACCCGGTGGCGGTGGTGACCACCAGCTCCCACCTGAATGCCGCCGTAGCATTCAAGAACTTCCAATACACCGCGCAGGCCCAAAAGGTATGGGCGGCCGCCGGATTCCGTCCGGTCGATCCCGCGATCGCCGCCGATGTCCGTGACCAATTTCCGGCCCCGGCCAAGCTGTGGACGATCGCCGATCTCGGCGGCTGGTCTGCTGTGGACCCGCAGCTGTTCGACAAGAAATCGGGCAGCATCACCAAGATCTACACGCAGGCCACCGGATGACGACGGCGATAGCACGCGAGGTAACCGGGCGCACTCGCGGCGATAAAGCGCCGAACCGTAACCGGTTACGCGGTAGCGGCACGTCATTGCGCGTGGGGGTTTCGGTCGTGTGGCTTTCGGTGATCGTGCTGCTGCCGTTGGCCGCGATCGCATGGCAATCTGTCGGCGGCGGCTGGCAAGCGTTCCGGCTCGCGGTCACCTCGAATGCCGCGCTCGAGTCATTCCGTGTGACGCTGACCATCTCCGCAGGCGTCACCGTGCTCAACATGCTTTTCGGCCTGCTGATCGCCTGGGTGCTGGTACGTGACGACTTCCCGGGTAAACGGCTCGTCGACGTGATCATCGATCTGCCGTTCGCCTTGCCCACGATTGTCGCCAGCCTGGTGCTGCTGGCCCTCTACGGGAAAAATAGTCCCGTCGGTCTGCACTTGCAGCACACCGGATGGGGCGTGGGGGTGGCGCTTGCGTTCGTCACGCTGCCGTTCGTGGTGCGGGCCGTCCAGCCGGTGTTACTCGAAATCGACCATGAGACCGAAGAGGCGGCCGCGTCGCTGGGTGCTAGAAACGCAACGATCTTCACCACGGTCGTGCTGCCCTCTTTGACTCCCGTCCTGTTGACCGGTGCGGGGCTGACATTTGCGCGGGCCATCGGTGAATTCGGGTCGGTGGTGCTGATTGGTGGGGCAGTGCCCGGCAAGACCGAAGTGTCCTCGCAGTGGATCCGAACCCTGATCGAAAACGACGACCGCACCGGTGCCGCCGCGATATCGATTGTGCTGCTGACTATTTCTTTCGTCGTGCTCGTTGTTCTGCGGACCCTCGGATCGCGCGCGGCCAAGCGTGAGGAGCTGGCGCCGTGAGCGTATCGCCGCGAGTTCGCTATCTTCTTCGCTTCCTTGCGCTGGCGTATGTGTCGGTGCTGCTCGTCGTCCCGGTTGGGCTGATCTTGTGGCGCACGTTCGCGCCCGGTTTCGGCCAGTTCTTCGCCTGGGTCAGCACGCCGGCGGCAGTGTCGGCGCTGAACTTGTCGCTGCTGGTGGTGGCCATCGTGGTGCCCCTCAACGTGGTCTTCGGTATTCCGACCGCGCTGATGCTGGCGCGCAACCGGTTCCGCGGCAAGGGAATACTGCAGGCGATCATCGATCTGCCGTTCGCGGTCTCGCCGGTCGTGGTCGGCGTCGCCTTGATCGTGCTGTGGGGATCGGCAGGACTGCTGGGCTTCGTGGAGAGAGACTTCGGATTCAAGATCATCTTCGGCCTGCCCGGCATCGTGCTCGCCAGCATCTTCGCCACCTTGCCATTCGTGGTGCGCGAGGTCGAGCCGGTGCTGCACGAGCTGGGCAACGATCAGGAGCAGGCGGCGGCAACGCTGGGTTCCACTTCGTGGCAGACGTTTTGGCGGATCACGCTGCCCTCGATCCGGTGGGGTCTGACCTACGGGGTCGTGTTGACCATCGCCCGCACGCTCGGTGAATACGGCGCGGTCATCATGGTGTCGTCGAACCTGCCGGGGCAATCCCAGACGTTGACGCTGCTGGTATCCGACCGCTACAACCGCGGCGCCGAGTACGGGGCATACGCCCTGTCGACGCTGTTGATGGCGGTTTCCGTAGTGGTTCTGATCGTTCAGGTGATTCTCGATGCTCGTCGCCAACGAGCCACCAAACAGGCGTGACCAGGAGGAGGTGGCGTTAATGAGTGACGCGATCGTCGTGCGACGCGCCAACAAGCGCTACGGCAACTTCGTCGCATTGGACAATGTCGACTTCGACGTGCCCACCGGCTCGTTGACGGCGTTGTTGGGGCCCAGCGGTTCCGGCAAGTCGACGCTGTTGCGCGCCATCGCTGGACTCGATCAGCCCGACACCGGGACCATCACGATCAACGGCCGCGATGTCACCCGGGTACCGCCGCAGCGGCGCGACATCGGGTTCGTGTTCCAGCATTACGCCGCCTTCAAGCATCTGACGGTTCGCGATAACGTGGCCTTCGGCCTGAAAATCCGGCGCCGGCCCAAAGCCGAGATCGCCGAGAAGGTCGACAACCTGCTCGAAGTCGTGGGGCTCAGCGGTTTCCAAAGCCGCTACCCCAGCCAGCTTTCCGGCGGTCAGCGCCAGCGCATGGCACTGGCGCGGGCGCTGGCGGTCGATCCCCAGGTTCTGCTGCTCGACGAACCGTTTGGGGCGCTGGACGCCAAGGTCCGCGAGGATCTGCGGGCGTGGCTGCGCCGGTTGCACGACGAGGTGCATGTCACAACGGTGCTGGTCACCCACGACCAGGCCGAGGCGCTCGATGTGGCGGACCGGATTGCCGTCCTCAAAGAGGGACGTATCGAACAAGTGGGATCCCCGAGCGCGGTCTACGACACACCGGCGAACCCTTTTGTGATGTCGTTTCTCGGTGCGGTCTCCTCGCTGAACGGCGCTCTGGTTCGCCCGCATGACATACGGGTTGGCCGCAATCCCGACATGGCAATCGCTGCCGACGACGGCACCGCCGCGTCCACTGGCGTCGTCCGGGCCACCATCGACCGCGTGGCGATGCTGGGCTTTGAGGTGCGCGTGGAGTTGACCAACGCCGCTACCGGCGGCCCGTTCATCGCTCAGATCACCCGCGGCGATGCCGAAGCGCTGGGATTGAAGGCGGGGGACACCGTGTACGTGCGTGCCACCCGGGTGCCGCCGCTCCCCGAACAGGTGTTGGCGGCCAACGTTGAAGCCGACGTGGATCACGAAACGCTCACCTCGGCTCAATGAGCAACGGGGATAGGCCGCCCGAGTTCAGGCCGCGATGGGCTGGGCTATCGCCGCATCGAAGCGATCCAGCACCGTCTCGGCTACCAACCGGTGGGCGCCGAGTGGTGCTGCCATGGGTATGCCTTCTGCCGCGGCGTATGCCGCCACCCGATCCGTCAGCCGTCCGGGTGCCAGAAACCACGGTGCGATCACCACGCGGCGGGCGCCGCGACGCCGCAACCGGTCGATCGCCTCGGCCGGTGACGGCCCGGAACCGGTGGCGAACGCGGTTGTCGCACAGCGCCACTGAGTGCCCCCGACGACGTTGCGAGCGACCTGAGCGGTGCGGGCGTTGGCCGCGGCGTGCGTCGATCCGATTGCCACTACCAGCACGCCCAGCTGTGGGTCGAGTGTGCTGACTCCCAGCTCGGCCAACCGGTCATGCAGCACAGCGACGAGCCGGTCGTCCTCGCCCAGCACGCCGGCCTGCCGCACGGCGGCACCGCACGCGGCGACCTGTCGAGGGATGTCGATGCGTGCGTGGTGGGCATCGGCCAGCAGGAACGGGGTGACCACCGCATCCGGCGTGAGCACCTCGACCAGGCGGGGGGCATTCAGCTCGCAGAACGCGACGCGGATGTCGAGGCCGGGCCGCACGCGGCGAAGCTGATCGGCGACGGCGTGCGCATTGGCCGCCGACCGCGGATCTGCGCTGCCATGCGCAGTCAGGACGAGAGTCGTCACGAGGCGTGCAAACCGCACTCGGTTTTGGACAAGCCCTGCCAACGTCCGCTACGTGCATCGGCGCCCTCGACCGGCTTCGCGGTGCACGGGGCGCAGCCGATCGACGGATAACCTTCGTGGACAAGCGGATTGACTAACACGTCGTTAGCTTCGATGTAGTCCTGAACGTCCTCGTCGGTCCACGTCGCCAACGGGTTGATCTTCACCAACCCGAAGGCTTCGTCGAAGCTGACCAGCGGAGCGTTGGCGCGAGTCGGTGCCTCCACTCGGCGCAGGCCGGTGACCCACGCGGAGTAGCCGCGCAGCGCTTTGGACAACGGGGCGACCTTGCGTAGCCGGCAGCACTCACTGGGCTGACGGGAGAACAGGTCTTTGCCCAGTAGCTGGTCCTGCTCTGCGACCGTGTGCTCGGGCGCGACGTTGAGCACCCGCACGTCGTAGACGGCCTCGACCGCGTCGCGGGTGCCGATCGTTTCCACGAAGTGATATCCGGTGTCCAAAAACAGCACTGGTACGCCGGGACGAACCTTTGCGGCCAGGTCGACGAGCACCGCGTCCTGCATGTTGGAGGCCACCACATAGTTGCAGGTCGCCGTGGACCGGGGTCCTCCGACGCCACCGAAATTCTCGTCGGTCCAGCGCAGTAAATCGACGGCGCTGGCGCCCTCCAGCTCTGCGGCTCCCCGCTCGGCCAGTTCCCGCAGCTCGACCTCTGTCAAACCGTTCGCCCCCTCTTTCATCGCAGATCCGCCTCGTCGGCGCGTAGCGCCCATGTCGCGAAGCGCTCGCCCACGTCGCGTTGCTTGATAAAGCTGCGCACCACTCGGTCGATGTAATCGCCGAGCTCATCGCTGGTGACCTTGTGCTGCCGCAGTTTTCGCCCGAAACCACTGTCGAGGCCCAGGCTGCCGCCAAGGTGGACCTGGAATCCCTCAACCGATCCGCCATGGCCGTCGTCGACCATCTGCCCTTTGAATCCGATATCGGCGATCTGGATGCGGGCACACGAGTTGGGGCATCCGTTGATGTTGACCGTGACCGGCACGTCGAGCTCGGCGTTGATGTCTTCGAGCCGACGCTCCAGTTCGGGCACCAGCGTCTGGGAACGTACCCGAGTTTCGGCGAACGACAACTTGCAGTATTCGATACCGGTGCAGGCCATCAGGTTTCGACGCCAGTGCGACGGGCGCGACGGCAGCCCCAGCGCGTCCAGCCCGGTGATCAGCTCATCCAGCTTGTCGTCGGCGACGTCGAGGATGATCAGCTTCTGGTACGGCGTGAAGCTGATCCGCTCCGAACCGGCGCGATCGGCCAAGTCGGCCACCGCGGACAGGATGGTGCCCGACACCCGCCCGGCGATCGGCGCAACCCCGACGGCGTTGAGGCCGTTCTTCAACCGCTGCACGCCGACGTGGTCGATCGGGTGCGTCAACGGTTCAGGGGCCGGACCGTCGATGAGTTTGCGCTTGAGGTACTCGGTTTCGAGCACGTCGCGGAATTTCTCGATGCCCCAGTCTTTGACGAGAAATTTCAGCCGGGCCTTTGCCCGCAGTCGCCGGTAGCCGTAGTCACGGAACAGCGACGTGACGGCCTCCCAGACGTCGGGGACCTCATCCAGCGGCACCCACGCCCCAACCCGTTGAGCCAGCATCGGGTTGGTGGACAGGCCGCCGCCCACCCAGAGATCCAGCCCCGGACCGTGCTCGGGGTGGTGGACGCCGATGAACGAGATGTCGTTGATCTCATGCGCGACGTCCTGCAGACCAGAGATCGCAGTCTTGAACTTGCGCGGCAGGTTCGAGAACTCCGGGTTGCCGATGTAGCGGCGAACGATCTCGTCGATCGCCGGCGTTGGATCGAGAACCTCGTCGACCGACTGACCGGCCAGCGGGGAGCCCAGCACCACCCGGGGACAGTCGCCGCACGCCTCGGTGGTCTGTAGCCCCACTGCGGCCAGCCGCTCCCAGATCTCAGGCACATCCTCGATCTGTATCCAGTGGTACTGCACGTTTTCCCGGTCGGAGATGTCGGCGGTGTCCCGGGCGAAATCGATGGAAATCTGTCCGAGAGTGCGCAGCGCCGCGGTGGAGATGGCGCCGCCGTCGCAGCGCACCCGCATCATGAAATATTTGGCCTCGAGCAGGTCGATGTTCTCGTCGCCGGTGAAGCTGCCGTCGTAACCCTGCTCACGCTGTGTGTAGAGCCCGGCCCAGCGCATCCGACCGCGCAGGTCGTTCTTGTCGATGCTGTCGAAGCCGGTCTTGGCGTACTGGTTGACGATGCGGTCGCGCACATTGAGGGCGTCGTCATCTTTCTTGAATTGCTCGTTGGGATTGAGCGGCTCGCGCTCACCGAGCGCCCATTGGCCTTGGCTTTTGGCGGGGCGGGGCGACGTCATTCGGCGATCTCCTTAATTGGAGTAGCCGGCTTGGACCGCGCAAATCACCGGTGGCTATCCCGGCGGCGCAGATCCGGGTGCCAGCTGAAAAGTCAGGTGGGCGGGGTCTACGACATCAAGCCAGACAGCGACAGCTGCAGACACGCTTGAAATCGACATGACGACGCGCCACCAACGCGATGCGGAACCTGGGGTGGGCGACGGTCACTCGACCATTGTGCCACGGATGCCGCTGACCATAGCTACCAGGGGGGAATTTGACTCATAGTGAGCAAAACTACCTGCGAACCCTGAGACGCGGCGTAGCGATGTCCTAGATTCCGCTGCAAAAATCAACAACGTTGTCCTTCGTGCCACCCAGCGCTGGAGGTTGGGCCCCCACTCGGGAATATTGAGACGACGTGACGGCATCCTCCCCGGCGGTCGGCCTCCCCGATCTCCAGTTCAGCTTTGACGGACCGTTCGGCATCTACGTCCACGTGCCGTTCTGCTTCACCCGCTGCGGCTACTGCGACTTCAACACCTACACCCCGGCCGAGCTGGGCGGCGTCAACCCCGACGCCTGGCTGCAGGTGCTGCGGTCGGAGCTGGAACTGGCAGCTGCCCGGTTGGGCGCACCGACCGTGCAGACCGTGTTCGTCGGTGGCGGGACGCCGTCGTTGTTGGGCGGTGAGCGCATCGCCACGGTGCTGCAGTCGGTCCGCGACAACTTCGAGCTGGCCGCCGACGCCGAGGTCACCACCGAAGCCAACCCGGAGTCGGCGTGGCCGGACTTTTTCGGAGCCGCCCGTGCGGCCGGCTTTACGAGGGTGTCGCTGGGCATGCAGTCGGTGTCGCCACGGGTACTGGGAGTTCTGGACCGGATCCACACGCCGAACCGGTCAGCGGCGGCGGCCCGCGAGGCGCTGGCCGAAGGATTCGAGCACGTCAGCCTCGACCTCATCTACGGCACCCCCGGAGAGTCCGACGACGACCTACTGCGTTCGGTCGACACCGCGATCGACACCGGCGTCGATCACGTGTCCGCGTACGCCCTGGTCGTCGAGAACGGCACCGCACTGGCTCGACGGGTTCGCAGCGGCGAGCTCGCCGCTCCGGACGACGATGTGCTGGCGCATCGCTACGAGCTGGTCGACGGGCAGCTTTCGGCGGCCGGCTTCGACTGGTACGAGGTATCTAACTGGAGTCGTCCGGACGGGCAGTGCCGACACAACCTGGGCTATTGGGACGGCGGGCAGTGGTGGGGCGCCGGTCCGGGTGCACACAGCTACGTTGGTGCGACACGCTGGTGGAATGTCAAGCACCCCAACGCATATGCGCAGATTCTGGACGGCGGGGCCTTGCCGGTTGCCGGTTTCGAGCAGCTCGATGCCGCGAGCCGACACACCGAGGACGTGCTCTTGAAGATTCGGCTGAGTCAAGGGCTGCCACTGAACCTGTTGGACGATGCTGAGCGCGAGCGCGCCGATGTCGCCGTCGCGGACGGCTTGCTGACGCGGGATGGCGAACACGTGGTGCTCACCGATCGGGGTCGGCTGCTAGCCGACGGCATCGTCCGCAACCTGCTGGCTTAGGCCGGCGGGTCAGAAAGGCGGTGGGCTTTCACCCGCAGCGCGTTTTCGTCGTTGCTTGGTGAGTAGCTCCTGGGCAAATCGTTCTTCGTTGATTCGTCTTTCCGTGGCGATGCGGTAGCGGTGATCTGCTGCCCGCGTGCGCTTCCGTCGCGGCATCATCAAACCCCTGGCGCTAACGGACAATTCATCACTCTGAGCGACCTTCAGCTCGCCGGTTGATGTGGCCAACACAGGAAGGAAGAGGCTGCCGCCGGGGGTAGTGGTATAGGTATGGCCGCTGGGTGCGGTCCACTTGACGGTGCCGTCGGGTAGCTGACGATCTGCCCACCCGCCACATCCGGTGTAGAACGTCTTAAGCAAGTGGTGATAGCGGCAAAGCAGTTTCAAATTCGACGCGTGTGTAGGACCCGCCGGAAATGGCACGGTATGGTCAAGATCGCATACTTCCGCCGGTTGGTCGCAACCGGGGAATCGGCACATCAAGTCCCGACAGCGAACGAATTCGGCCAAGGCCGACGATGGTCGATAACCTCGCTCGGGACCCGCCGAGGGCATCACCAACGGCTTGAGCTTGGCCGTTGTTGCCATGTCGCGCAGTGTAGTTGAGGCGATAGGCCCAAAATTCGCCAGGTAGCCGGGAGATTGGGAGTCACCACTGATCGCCGCCTGCTCGGCCAGGACATGAATGACCACGTCGGTTGCCGGGCGTCTTTGCGCGGCCGAGCAGTCTGGCGATTCGCATTGACAGCGCATCGCAGGCAGCCCGGCAATCAAAGCGGCCAGGGCGTCGGCACGACGTTGCTGCTTGGTGCGCGGATCTGCCGCGCAGACGGTCCCAGCGAGCACATCCAGCTTCTGATCCAACGCCACGCCATCGGTGGCGTGCAGCTGTGCCCAGACCCCGGCCAAGCCTGCATCGGTGGGCGCGATTTCGACATAGCGATTCTCAGTGCGTTCTCCCGGCACTCGCTTGCCGGCCGGATCGAACCGCACAACCCACATGTCGATGCGCTCGAAAAGCTTGGGTCCCGACAGGCGCATCCAGTTCGGCGCATGCCTCGCGATAGCCGCATCCAGCTCGGCGATCAGGGTCGGATCCTCGATTAACTCGGTGCGAGATACAACCGCGGCCATCGTCCGGAAATCGATCACTCCCTGTGTGAAGACCTCGGCGACACGGGGCAGCCGCTCGCGCAAGACGATCGCATAACGCAATCGCCCGCGGGCTCGGCCCCGGCTGATATGCAAGGCCGCAGCTATTTCAGCGACGACGTTCTCATGACCGTCGATGGCCCAGTTCTCGCGATCGACATCGTCCTCGGGTGCGCGACGCGAGTACAACTCGCCGATGGCGGCCAACTCTCGTGCGCAGATCGCGTTCTGCCACTGCGCAGCCTCGGTGATGGCATCCACCACGCCCGCGTCGTCGACGCCAACGAAGGCGTTCCCGAACTGTGCCGATGCACTGGGTTCGAACATACATTCGATAGTACACGGCCCCACTGACTCAAACGTTTTTGGAAGGGTGGTGCACCCACCTCGCGGGTCCCGGTCGATGGGCAGCCAGCGCTGCGGCGCGAGAAAATAGGCAAACTGCATGTGTCGCAATAAGTGCGGATCGTCTCCCCGCGGCGGGATTTGGTGTCAGGCTCAACCCATGACAGAAACCGAAGGGTATGTTGACCAGGCGGTGTCGGGCCTCGCTGATCCGCAACCGATGTATAAGGCGCTGCGCGAGTCGACCCCGGTCTTCCGGTCGCCGCAGGTGGTCGTGCTCAGCCGGCTGGCCGATATCGAGATGGCGCTCAAGCACACCGAGTTGTTCTCGTCCAACATGGATGCCGTCGACCTGGGCAACATTCGGCCGCTGATTCCCTTGCAGGTGGACCCGCCCGAGCACGCGAAATACCGCCGTATTCTCGATCCGCTGTTCACCCCACGCGAAATGGCCCGCCGCGAGCCCCGGGTCGCGGAACTTGTGAACGAGATGATCGACCGCTTCGCGGATCGCGGTGAGTGCGACTTCCATGAAGAGTTCGCGGTACCCCTGCCGTGCACGGTGTTTCTGCAGCTGCTCGGCCTCCCGCTGGAGGACCTGGACCAGTTCTTGGAGTGGAAGGACGGTGTGATCCGCCCGGAGGGTGGTTCCGGTTTCGACCGACGACACGAAGCGTCGGCCGGGGTAGCGCAGCAGATCTACGAGTACTTCGAACGGGCCATCGACGACCACATCGCCAGCCCGCGTGACGACCTGTTGTCGGCGATGATCGCAGCCACCATCGCCGGCCAGCCGGTATCTCGTGAAGAACTGCTCGACATCTGCTTTCTCTTCTTGATCGCCGGGCTGGACACGGTGACCGACTCGCTCGACTGCTTCTTCGTGTATCTGGCGCGCCATCCCGACCACCGTCATCAACTCGTCGAGCAGCCCGACATCCTGCCGGGTGCGATCGAGGAGTTGTTGCGCTGGGAGACACCGGTGCCCGGCGTCGCCCGCGTCGCCATGGCAGACGTCGAGGTGGGTGGATGCCCGATCAGCAAGGGGGAACGCGTCAGCCCGTTGCTCGGTGCGGCCAACACCGACCCGGCCGAGTTCCCCGATCCGGAGCTGGTGGATTTCCGCCGAAACCCGAACCGGCACCGGGCCTTCGGCGGAGGGCCGCACCGCTGCCTGGGATCCCACTTGGCCCGGATGGAGCTGCGGGTTGCGTTACGTGAATTCCACCGCCGCATACCCGATTACGAGATCAAACCCGGTACGCAATTGGCCTACACGGCCGCATTGCGGTCCGTGGAGTCGCTGCCGTTGACGTTCCCGGTGGCTAGTGCGGTTTCGAAGCCGTGACGCGTGTCTGTGTCGACGCAGACCGCTGCGAGGGGCACGGGCGCTGCTACACGTTGGCGCCGGACGTCTTTGATTCCGACGAGGTTGGACATGCGATCGTGCGCATCGACAACGTCTCCGGTGAGCTCGAGGCGCGGGCCGCGGACGCTGAGCAAAACTGCCCTGAAAGCGCGATCACACTGTCGCCGTGACGGCTCCGCAGGCTTTCTCGCGTCAGGTGAACCACGGCGTGACGGCCCGCGAGATCTCGATATAGACCGGGATGCCGATCGTGACGTTGTAGGAAAACGTCAAGCCCAGTGATGCGGCCAATGGCAGCGTCGGGCTCGCCTCGGGGATCGCCAGCCGCTGGACCGCGGGCACAGCAATGTATGACGCAGCGCCGCAGAGGATGGCGAACAGGATATACGTCCCCGGCTTGAACGGGGCGTGGGTGAGATGAGCGTAGGCGTGAGCGACGATGATTCCAATAGTCGCGAATAGGTTTGGCGCTAATAGACCGAACGCGATGAATCCGGGGCCCGCGCGTTTCAGGTCCTTCAGTCGGCGGGAGGCCGTCATCCCCATCTCGAGCAGGAACAGACAGAGCACGCCCTGGAAGGCGGCCACAAAGACATGGTCGGTGTCGTGCACGACCTTTGGCCCCTGCAATCGACTGACCAAGCCGATGACGATGCCACCGAAAAGGAGATAAAGGCCCGGGTTGAGCAAGACCTCTCTGATCAGCTGGACCGTGCTCACGTGGGTCTTTGTGTCATCCTCACCGGCGCCGTTACCGCGATACTCCGGCAGTTCCAGTGCGATCTTCGCCTCTTGCTCGATCGCCGGTTCGCTTCCGATATCGAGACGCTGCCCACGAGCCGGCCGGCTGGCCGTACCGGGCCCCACCCTCGCCGGCTGCTTGTAGCCGTGCTCGCCCGGCATGTTCCCCAACGCGTCCATCCCTTTCTGCCGCAGTCGCGCCGCCAGAACTAGCGCCACCAGGCAGCCAGGCATCTCCATGACGGCCAACATCACCGACATGAAACCGTTGAAAGCCATTCCCACGGTCGTAAGGACGCCCACACAGGTTGCGAACGTCCCTGCCGAGTCCGACCCGTAATAACCCGCGACCGTCGCCCTGTCGATCCGCCGCATCTTCGTCATGCGGGTCAGCAGGAAGTAGGCGAGAAAACCTATCAGGAAGTTGAGCAGGAATCCCAGGACGATGAATCCGACGATGCTGCCGATGTTCGCAATGTGGATCGTTGCGAGCTCTTCGCCGCCGTGCCAGCCGATGGCCAGCAACAGGTACATTGTGACGGCCTGATAGATCACGTAGGGAAACTCGAACTGCACCTTCAGAATTGGGATCAGGAAGCCAAGGTAGAAGAACAACAACAGCGGCTTGAAAAGGTTGTGCTGAAAGTTCCCCCAAAATTCCAGGAGCATTGCAGTCTCCCTAAACACACACGGCTAGTTGAGGATTCGTGATCGGCGTACGGGGGTTATGAATCTTTTAGAGCCTAGCCCTGGGGCGCCGCCGCTCGCTGCGAAAAGCACCCGTGCGCGCTGGGAGAGCGCTAGGAAAGTGCTGGGAAAGTGCTTGGAAAGCGAACAGCGACAACACGATTCGCAATGCCGAGTTCGGCGACTGTTTACCTTCGTAGATCGACTTCTTACTTCTTGTTGCCCACCAGCGACGGCCGGACCACCGTCTCCTTGGTGCGGTGCGTCACCGACGCCTACGCCGATGGTGAATAGTGCGTCGTTAATTCCTCGAACCCGTCGACCCGGGAAACGCTGAGCACGCCAGTTTCTTGATTGATGGTGAGCTTGTCGCCCTCCGCCGAGTGGACCTCATCTCCGTTAAGGAGTCGGATGATGAACACGATGCTGCCCTCTTGTCAGAGCGCGGCTTGGCCTGATCGTACGATCGGTCCGCTGCCGAACAGATCCATAGTGGGACTGCGACGTGAACGGTTTGAAAACGCGCAATGACAACCATTGACGAGGCCAGCGGCTCAGCTCGTGCTCAAGCCGCATGACCCGGTGCGGCCCCCGGTTAAAGTCAGGCTCCCCAAAAGTGCTGGTGGTCGGCATATGGAACGCGTGGTTTGGCCGTTCGCGGACCGAGCGCCCCGCGAGTTCATAGGTTAGGCTACATTTACTCAGCGTGACCGAAGTCGGTGTCGAAACAAGTTCTGTAGGCGCCGCGTCACTGTCATGTCCATTGCCGGCCGACATCGCCCCCGCGGATCTGGCTGCCGAGTTGGTTGCTGCGTTGCCCGAGCGCGACGGCGAGCAATATCTGCTCTACGAGCGTGACGGCCAGTGGGTGCTGGCGATCGGTGCGCTGGCGATGATCGAGTTGGACTGCGACGAGTTGCGCATCATCCGCGACGGCGTGACCCAGCGCCAAACGTGGACCGGTCGGCCGGGACCGGTGCTCGGCGAGGCCGTCGATCGGTTGTTGCTGGAGACCGACCAGGCGTTCGGCTGGATTGCCTTTGAATTCGGCGCGTACCGCTTCGGCCTCCAAGGGCGCCTGGCGCCGCGAACGCCATTGGCGCGGGTGTTCTGGCCGCGCACCCGCATCGTCGTCACCGCTGACGCCGTCCGCCTGTTCGACGCCGAGGATCGCCATCGCGACGTCGTGAGCCGGTTGCTCAGATTGGGCCCGCCGCCCACGCCGCCCGCATCCGGTCTCGACGTGGCCGCCGATACCACGGACTACCGCGCCCGGGTCGGCGCTGCCATCGCCGAGATCGCCGCCGGCGCCTACCGCAAAGTGATTCTGTCCCGTTGCGTCGCCGTGCCCTTCGCGCTGGATTTTCCGTCGACCTATCGGCTGGGACGGCAGCACAATACCCCTGCGCGTTCGTTCCTGTTGCGGCTCGGTGGGTTTCGGGCGCTGGGCTACAGTCCCGAGCTGGTGGCCGCGGTGCACGGCGACGGCTTGGTGGTAACCGAACCGCTGGCCGGTACGCGGGCGCTGGGTCGAGGCGCCGCGCGCGACCGCCAAGCCCGCGACGACCTGGAATCCGACACCAAGGAAATCGTCGAGCACGCCATGTCTGTGCGCAGCTCGCTGCAGGAGATCACCGAGGTCGCCGAACCCGGCAGCGCCGCGGTAGTCGATTTCATGGCGGTGCGCGAGCGCGGCAGCGTGCAGCACCTCGGTTCGACGGTCACCGGCCGGCTCGACGCTTCGAAAGACCGGATGGACGTGTTGGAGACGCTGTTCCCCGCGGTCACCGCCTCGGGCATCCCGAAGGCCGCCGGCGTGGATGCGATCCTACGTCTCGACGAGAGCCCGCGAGAGTTGTATTCCGGCGCGGTGGTGATGTTTTCGGCCGACGGCGGGCTGGATGCCGCGCTGACATTACGAACGGTCTACGAACGCGACGGGCGGACCTGGCTCCGGGCCGGGGCCGGGATCATCGGCGCGTCAGATCCCGACCGGGAATTCGAGGAGACGTGCGAGAAGCTAGCCACGCTGGCGCCCCACCTTGTCGCGCGCGGCCACGCGCTTTAACCGGCGTCGGCCTCCGGGGAGCGCTCCAGATAGTCGGCAAGGATGCTGCTGACCAGTGACTCGATGGTGGATTCGATCGATGACGCGAGGGTGGCGGTGACGGAGGCGACGGCCTGGGTACGAAACCGGACCAGCATCGTGATCAGTTCGGCGATTTCGGTGTCGGCGGGCAAGGCTTCGCGCGGCTTGATTTTGTCGGCGACGTGTTCGGCGCCCGCGCGAACCAGCATCTCGCTGATCTGGTCGATGAGCGGGACGATCTGCTCGTGCAAGTCGACGAGCTTGTCCATGCCCATGCCGTAGCCGCGAATCTCGTTGAAAGCGTCGATCAGTTTGGGACGTGTAATTGTGGCCTGGGTGCCGTCGACGCGGATGACCTGCAGTCGCACCAGGCGATCGAAAGCCTTGGCGTCGTTGATGAGTCGCTGCGCCTCGGCCAGCGTCATTGTCTCCGACTTCTCGGTGGTCCAGGGACCCGCGATCGCGGTTTCCAGTCCGAGCACGTCGCCGAGATTCTTGCCCTCTTCCCAGGCGCTGAGCATTTCTCGGACGTGCGCGATGTTGTAGCCGCGGTCGAGCATCGAGGTGATCAGCCGCAGCCGGGTCAGATGGGTGTCGTTGTACAGCGCAATCCGCCCGACCCGCAACGGCGGCGGCAACAACCCCCGGTCGCGGTATACCCGGACGTTGCGGGTCGTGGTGCCGGCCAGCCGCGCCAGATCGTCGATGCGGTATTCCCCGGAGCCCGGCGCACCGTGGGGGCGGCGGACCGCCGCGTCGAATAGCTGCGACACCGCGTCTTCGATGACCTCCCGCGATTGCCGCCGAACGCGTTTGGGTGCGCGCCGCAGGTTGGCCAAAACCGCGGCGATGGTGCCGGTCTCAGCGCGGGGCGGTCGGTCGGGGGTCATCGTGTCAGGCGGACGTGCTGACCCGCACCGCAGCTCGTTCGACCGCGTCGTAGTCGGCGAATTGGAAATCCCGCATTTGTCGAAGGTACTGCGTGGCGAATCCGGGATACATCGACGCGTTGAATCCGTCCTTGGTCAAATACCAACTGCTGCAGCCCGACATCCATGTCGTCTTGGTGAGCCGCTGCTGAATGCGCTTGTTGTAGCGGCGCTGGACGTCGTCACGCACGTCAAGGTAGCGCAAGTCGTTGTCGAGGATGGTGGTGATGCCGCGCACGGCGTAGTCCAGCTGGCCCTCGATGAAGACCAGCAGCGAGTTATGTCCTGGCCCGGAGTTCGGGCCGGTCATGAAGAACAGGTTCGGATAACCATGCGCGCTGGCGCTCTTGTAAGCCTGTGCGCCATTGGCCCATTCGGCGCTGAGCGTGCGTCCGCCGAGCCCGGTGACCGGGAAGGGCGGACCGGTCAAGTGCACGTCGTAACCGGTGGCGAACACGATGCAGTCCAGGTGATGTTCAATCCCGTCGCTGGTGCGGATGCCGACCGGGCTCAGTGTCGCGATCGGCCAATCGATCAGCTTGCAGTTGTCACGCTGCAGAGCGGGGTAGTACTCGCTGGAAACCAGCATGCGTTTGCAACCGGGAGTGAAATCGGGAGTGAGCTGGCGGCGCAGCCACGGGTCTTTGACCTGCCGGTGCAGATGCAGGCGACCCAACCGAGTCACCACCGACGTCAACGGAGTGTTCCACACCAGAGCCGTGGCGCTGGCCTCATGTCCCCAATACAGCGCTTGACGCGCAAGCTGCTGAACCGCAGGCGCTTTGGCGAAGACCTTTTGCACGGCGGGTGGAGTCGCGACGTCCCAGCGTGGCAGCACCCAGCCCGGGGTGCGCTGAAAGACCTTGACGAAGTCGGCCTGCTTGACCAGTTCGGGGATGATCTGGATGGCGCTGGCGCCGGTGCCGATGACCGCGACCCGCTTTCCGGCGAAGTCGTAGTCGTGGTCCCACCGGGCACTGTGGATCTTGTGTCCGCGATAGGAATCGAGGCCGCGGATGTCGGGGAAGCTGGAGTCGGGCAGCGGCCCTGACGCCAAGACGACGGTGCGGGCCCGAAAGCGCTTGCGGGCGGCCGTGGTTGCGGTCCACACGCCGTCTTCCTCGTCGAACAACAATCCGGTGACTTCCTGGCCGAACCGGATGTGGCGGCGGATGTCGAACCGGGTGGCCATGTCCTCGAGGTGTTGGCGGATCTCGTCGGCCGGCGAGTACGTCCGTGACCACGTCGGGTTCTTGACGAACGAATACGAGTACAGCAGCGACGGGATGTCGCAACTGGCGCCCGGATAGCTGGTGTCACGCCAGGTTCCGCCCACGCGGTCGCTGCGTTCCAGGATCACGATGTCGTCGACGTTGGCTTGCGCCAACTTGATCGCCGCGCCGAGCCCGCTGAACCCGGCTCCGACGATCAGCGTCTCGTGGGTATGTGTGGTCGCCATGCTCACGCCGCCGGCTCGTAGGTGACTTCGTTAACCCACGTGGGTACCGACGGCAGCAGGGGCCGCGGATACCGGTCGGAAAGCCACACCATCGAATTCGCCAGCAGGTGGTACGGATGGCGCGGATTTGTGACCACTCCGGCGTAGCGCCTCAGGAACCGATAAGTCGGTACCCGACTGGTGTGTTCGCCGCGGTCGCCAAGCTCTTTGAATCGTTTCACGGCCCGATAAAGGCGCTCGGGCTCCATACCCATGGTGGTGATCTCGTTGCGGATCCTGTTGATCAGCGGTGCACCCATGATCGCTCCGATGATGAGACCTGGAGTGGCTTTGTGACCGACGAAGTCGATCAGCAGCCGTCGGATCTTCGCGTGCCCAATCATGTCGAGAACTTCGAAATCGAAAACTAGATGGCGTGATTCGTCATTGTTGATCTTTTCGAACACCCGGTGACAAACAGGGTCGTGCACCTCGTCGAGGAGGAACTTCAACAGGGCGCCGTCCAGCGCGACTTCGAGCATTGGGATGACGGTGCCGAGCAGAGATAGCGGCATGTCGTCGGCCCAGCGGTCGAGCCAATCGATAGCTAGCCGGATGTTCACGTTCGGCTCGGGAACCTCACCGTCCTCGAGCATGCCCCAGCGCTTCATCAGCGCCAGTTCGGCGTTGGCGTGCCGCTGCTCCTCGGCGTGGAAGTAGCGATAGATCTCGGCGATGGTCGGTGTGGGTGCTTTCTTCGCCAGCGCCGCGAAGCCTCGGGCGCCGATGTTCTCGATCCAGCACAGGTCGGCCATGAACGCCTTGAGCTGTGGCCGCTGTTCATCGGTGATCGTCTCGGTGCCGGGCGCGTCCCAATCGATGTCGGCCAGTGCCCACTGCCGATCCTTGATCTTGCTCAGCATTGCTTCCATGTCGATGGCCACTTGATCCTCCTTTGGACGGGTCTTTAGAGCGGGGTGATCCTGGGCACCAGGCCGATGGCGCGGGTGAAGGTACCCGGGACCAAGCGTTTGATGGTCCAGCCGATCTTGGCCTCGAGCTGAGGCATGCAGTACAGGTCGCCGCGATCGTGCGCGTCCAGGCAGGTGCGCGCCACTTTCTCAGCGGAGACTCCGGCCCAGCGCATGATTTTGTGCGCGAACTGGTTCGTCTCGTTCGAGATGCGACCGGATTCGAGGATGTTGGTCTTGACGAATGTGGGGCACAGGGCGGTGACTTTTATTCCGGTACCGGATAATTCGGCGGCCAGGGTCTCCGATAGCGATAACGCACCGGCTTTGCTGACGTTGTAGGCCGCCATGCTGGGCGCCGCGCCGAATGCTGCGGCGGACGCGACGTTGATGATGCCCCGCGGAATGGTCGACGGTTCGGCGGATCGCAGGATCGGCGTGAACACGTGGCAGCCATGAATGGGTCCCCACAGGTTGATGCTCAGCACCCACTGCCAGTCTTCGATGGGGAGTTCGCCGATCCGGGCACCGCCGGAGCCGACGCCGGCATTGTTGATGACCAGTGTGGGTGCGGCGCCGAACCAGGACTGCGACTGGGCGGCCAGTTCGTGGACGTCGCTGAGTTGCGTTACGTCGCAGGCGATGGCGACGGCCTCGCCCCCGTGGTCGGTGATCGCGCTCACCGTTCTCTTGGCTGCGACTTCGTCGATGTCACTGCAGACGACCCGGCCGCCACGCTTGGCGAGTTCGATTGCGAACGCAGCGCCAATTCCGCTGCCCGCACCCGTCACCACCGCGAGTGCGTTGTGGCTTACCTTGGGTGATTTGCCGAACGGCCCGATCATTTTCAGCCTGCCTTTCCAGCTATGGCGTCAAAACCACTGGCCAGCAACGATGTTCTGATAAAGCCCGAGGCACGCGCCATAGCCTTGGCGGCTTCGGGCGCCAACCGCGGAAGTGCCTGAAACACATGCACCTGATCCGGCCACACTTCCAGCCGGCAGTTGCCGCCGGCGGCGCGGATGTCGGCGGCCAGGCATCGTGCATCAGCCAGCAGCATCTCGGCGCCACCGGCCTGGATCAGTGTCGGGGGCAGCGAAGGTCCGCCGGCCACGTCAAGAGAGAGGCGTTGGTGCGTGGGATCGACTCCCCGCGTGTACAACGCGAGCAGGCGGGCGGCGTCGGCGACCCGGATCGCGGGGTCGCGGCGCAGTGCCTCGCGTGCGCGGGCCAGGCCGAGCGTGAGGTCGACCAGCGGGGAGAACAGCACTAGTGCGGCCGGGCCATTAGCGGCGACGTCGGGTCGCAGCAGCAGGTCCACGGACATGTGGCCGCCTGCTGAATCACCCGCGATCACAACCTGTTCCGGCGACACCTGGCCGGTGAGCCAGTCCCAGCCCGCACGCACATCGTCGGCTGCGGTGGGGAAGCGGTGCCGTGGCGCCAAGCGGTAGTCGACGGTGAACACCGGCAGCCCAGTCAGTCGTGACAACCATGCCGTCAGTCGCCGGTGCGTGCGAGGCGAGCACAACGCAAAACCGCTGCCGTGGACGAAGTAGATAGCGCCATCGGTCGACTGCACGCCGCGCGCACGCACCCACTCACCGACCACTCGATGGCCGTCGGGAGCAGTGGAGTCAATCGGCTCGACGCGGCTACCGGCGAGCGACGGCCCGAAAGCGTCCATGACACCTGCCACGATCCGGCGTGACAGCCACAGCCCCCAGGCCTGCTCGGGCGGCAGCACCGCGCTGATCTGCCGCAATGTCAGCGTGCTCACGAGTGCCGCACCACGCGACCGTCGTGAACCGCGGCCCGACGCTGGGTCCGTCATGCAAAGCAGTCAACACATAATGGTGACATTAGTCAATGGCAAGGTTGGCGGCTCGCGTCAAGATGCCCAAGGGCCGACGCCGCGACCTTGTCGACGCAAATGCGGGTCAATAATCCGGACGGTGCTGGGAAGTTCGACCTTTACCTTCGGTGTGGGAGCTGGTCAGTCAGCTGGGTGTGCGGCGAACCAGTCGAGCAGCAGATCGGCCAGCTGGTCGGGTTGTTCGTCGGGTATCCAATGCGAGACACCGGGCAAGATCTCGAATCGGTATTCCCCAGTCACGTACCGAGCGGTGTCGTGGGCTGCCTTGGGAAGCAGCGCGACGTCCTGGTCACTCCATACGTACAGCGTTGGCACCGAGACCTTTTGGTTGGCGGCACGCAGATCGGACAGTGGTAGCGCGCGATACCAGTTGATCGCTGCCCTCAGGGCCCCGGGTTCACTCATCGCCTGGGCATCACGCTTGGCTGCGGCCGGTGTCTGCCCGGCCCGCTGCAGGAATTCCGAGACCACGGCGCCGTTACGGCGAGTGAGCAGCCATTCCGGTAGCCGCGGCAACTGGAACAAGTACATGTACCACGACGCCAGGCCCTGACGGCTAGTGACGAACGATTTGATGAACGCGCCGGGATGCGGCACAGATACCGGCGACACGGTGGCCAGCCGCTCGGGTATTTCGGCCGCGGCGGCCCACGCGACCGCGGCGCCCCAATCGTGTCCGACGAGGTGTACCCGTTGCGCACCGCTGGCATCGATCAGTGCGCCGACATCGGCGACGAGTTCAGACATCCGGTAATCGCGGCGGCGGACCGGCCGGGCACCCGGTGAATAGCCCCGCTGGTTGGGCGCCAGGCAGCGGTAGCCCTGATCGGTGAGCCGGTCGATGACGGCATTCCAGCTGTCGTTGTGTTGCGGGAAACCGTGCAGCAGCACCACAACAGGTCCATCAGGCGGTCCTGCTTCGCGGACATCGAAGGTCAGGTCATCGCGGCGGTATTGCTCCATAGGTCAAGCATCTCGCACGCAGTCGGAATGCACCGCTCTGCCCCCACCAGATCCTGCGGCTGCGCGCGTGACTGCGGCACTTAGTCCCTAGTCGACCGGCGATTGCATGCCTGGGACAACGTGAACACTTCGGGTCAACGCTTTGACCATGCTCGGACGGCCTGCATCGTCACGGCCAGCCGACACCGGCAGCAGGCGCCTCCACGACGAGAACCTGGCCGGTGCGCGCGGCGATCGCCTTATCCACACCTTCGGTACCGTGCCATTCGGCCGCCAACAGGAAAATGGACCGGCGGTCCGGCCCTCCGAGCATCGCGGCGAAAATGGGCCGGTCGTGTTCTATCCGCTGCAGCACTGTGCCACCTTCTTGCACCCGCAGGCAGGCGCCTTCCGCAGAGTCGGCAAGACCAGTGTGCGTGCGGGTGTTTGCCGTCTATCCGGGAGCCAGTCAATGGACCACCCCAACCCGGCTGGGCCGTGGGCGACCACCTCAATGCGACCCTCCGGATCAACCGCGACTATCTCGCCGGTTCCCCAGTGCGCGAACCAGAGCCGGCCCTCGTGCCATCGCGGCGATTCGACATACGCAAGACCATCCAGCAGGACACGGGGCGTCGGTACTGACGGTTTGTGCAATGACATCGGAGCCTCCGTCGGCGGTCGCACTCGAGTTTGACCCGTCACTGAGTTACAACTTAGAATACTGATTATGGACTCAGTCGGGTCGCGCGACTCTTCGCAAGCAGACTTGACCGCTCAGGCGAGGATCCGCAATGCCGCCATCGCCCACTTCGCTCGCGACGGTTTTCAAAAGGCGAATCTGCGTGCGATCGCGGCAGCCGCCGGGGTCAGCGAGGCCTTGATCTTTCATCACTTCGGCAGCAAAAGCGGGCTGCAGGCCACCTGCGACGATTACGTACTGAAGTTCCTGATCGAGCGAGCACGGACCGCAGGGCGTCCGTCCGGTCTTGTCGACCTGCTGGGCGTCTACTTGTCAGATCCCGAGGAGTATCGGCTCCGGGTCCAATACATGGCCCGCACGATCCAGCAGGACACTCCGGCGGCGAACACGTTCGTCGAGACGGTGGTGGCGGAATCCGAATCGATCTTCCGGGCGGGCGCCGCCGACGGGACGATGCGCCCGTCCTCGGACCCACGAGCGCTGGCCGTGCTGAACCTCGTACTCACACTCGGATTGCTGACCATGGCGCCACCGCTCGCACGGGCACTGGGCCATGAAAACTTCGGCCCAGACGTGCTGCGTCGCATGACAATACCGGCCGTTGAGCTCTACACCCATGGGCTTTACACCGACCACTCGCTCCCGAAAACCTCGCAGGACGCGTGGGCCACGGCACGTCCACCTCACGCGAAAGGAGACTGACAGCATGACCATCGCGCTTCCAGCCTTGACGCCGGCGCAGGAGAGCCTGTTCCTCACGTTGGGCGGCAGGGCGCTCGACAGCCGCCTGCCGAAACCGTTTCTTGGCGACGCCACGGCCGATGAGATCCTCACCAAGATCGGCTACGACCTCGCTAGATTCCCTCAACTGACCACAAAGCTCCAAGGCGCAAAGACCAAAGTCTTCGACATAGCGGTGCGGGCCAAGAGACTTGACGAGATAGTTCGCCGGTTCGTCACCAACCACCCGGACGGCGTCGTGCTTGATCTTGGCGCCGGCCTGGACGACAGGATGTTCCGCGTCGACCCGCCAGCCACCGTCGACTGGTACGACATCGATTTCCCCGAGGTCATCGCGCTCCGGCGACAGGTGCTGCCGCAACCCATCAACGCCCACAGCATCGGTGCGGACCTCACCGATCCGGACTGGCTCGACGTCGTCCCCACCGACCGGCCGGCCGTCATCGTCGCCGACGGCCTCGTGGTGTTCCT
Organism: uncultured Actinomycetota bacterium; assembly: GCA_963760095.1. Taxonomy (GTDB): domain Bacteria; phylum Actinomycetota; class Actinomycetes; order Mycobacteriales; family Mycobacteriaceae; genus Mycobacterium. Next base: position 363,884 of record CAVXBT010000006.1, read on the forward strand.
CGCCCAGGGAGACTTCGTGTCCATGCTGAATCGCCTTCGCGGCCACTTTCCCAGCGGGGAGCTGGCATTCAACCTTTACACCACCTACGCCGCCTGGGCGTTAAGACATCTCCCCGCGATGGCCGTAATCGCTGGTGGCGTGGCCAATCCCGGCTTTAACGAGCCCAGCCAACTCGAACGCTGGGTCGATGGCCTGAAGCTGATCGAGGAGATCTTCCTCACCCGAGCGCCCGAGGTCGCCGAGCTCCCGCCGGTCGTGCGGCTGGCATCCCGACTGGCGGCGCCCAGCCCAGCTGTATCCCGCATGATCGGCACCGTCGTGGTTCGTTACGGCTTCTGAATAGTAGATGAATGTGCTTGTGAGACGGTCTGGTTCGATGGCCAGGTGGTGGCTTCCGCCCAGGGCGGCCTTGAAGAATCTGCGGGCGACGATGGGGATCCTTCGCGATTCGCGGGCGGTGAGCCGTATCCGGTTCTTCAGGGCCGCAGAACGTGTTGGCCTGACCCAGAAGCTGCGAACACCCAGCACCGCAGAGGAATTGGCCCGCGTCATGAGCATCACCGATGTCGGCCTGCTCCGGCAATTGCTCGACGTGGGTGTCGCAGTCGGTGAATTGCGCTCACGGGATGGTCGATATTCGATGAAGGGCAGCCGAGTCCGCGCCCTGGCTTCGCAGGGCGGGGAGGCTCTTAGCGCGTATACGGGCGAGTTGGCGGATTACCGCGGCGACGTCTACCGGGATCTGCCATCGCAGCTCTTCGGGGGCGAACGTGGCCGCTACCTCGATGAATACGACGAGTTGATCGCGCGCGCGTCACGGCTTCTCGAGCCGTTCATCGCACGCTTCGTCCGTGAAATCGTCACCAAGCGGGCGCCCCGCACGCTTTTGGAGATCGGTTGCGGCACTGGCATTTACGTCCGGCACGCGGCTGAGGCGTGCCCGCAGCTTTCGGCGGTCGGTATCGACATCTCCGAGCGAGTCAGCGCACTTGCGGGGGCCAATTTCGCCGCGTGGGGCATTGCGAACCGATGCACTGCCCTGCACGCTGATATCCGCCAGCCGCAGCTGGCGCGCCTGGACGGCCCTTTCGACGTGGTCACCCTCCACAACAACGTCTACTACTTCTCTGCACCCGAGCGAGCGAGTCTTTTCGCTGATCTTCGACGGCGTCTCGAACCAGGTGGCCGGCTCGTGGTGACCTCGGTTTTCGCCGGAAAGGAGCTTGCCGCGGCAGAGTTCGACCTCGTGTTGCGTGCAACGGCCGGTTGCTGGCCGCTGCCTGAGCGCGCCGAATTACTCGATGAGCTCAGGCACGCCGGCTTCAGCGACATAGAATTCCACCGGCTTGCTACCCCGCCGCTGTATGGAGTCGTGGCCCACGTCCATTGATGGTGCTGCTGCACTACCGCCGAACGGGCTCGACTCAGCTCGCTAGACGGACATCCTGGGGAACCGTGGAGGACGGAAACGCCGACGCTGGTCCTACGCCGTAGATAGCGGCGCCGGTGGCGAGTACCGAAAGGACGCCTGACCAGACCGACTGATGCGCCGTGACGCGGCCCGCTACCGCAGGCGAATTGCTGTCAACACTTGCTTTCACTTCTCTCACCTCCTCGAACAGCGAAAACAACTCTGAGGCTGAGGCTAGTGGCGAAAGCTAAGTAATCTCTGTCCGAATTACATGAATGGGCCTTATCGCGGCCGGACCTCAGGCCTGCAACTGGCGCGCGATGGCCTTCTTGTCGATCTTGCCGACCGCGGTGACCGGCAACGAGGCCATCGCGGCCAGCACGTCGGGTCGAGCATGGGTTGCCACTCCGCGTTGAGTGAGGAAGTCGTTCAACTCCGGCAGCGTCACCGGGCTCCCCGCGAAAACAACTGCCGCGCAGATCTTTTCACCCAGATAAGGATCCGGTAGCGCGACCGCGGCGGCTGACGAGATCGCCGGGTGTGCACGCAGATGTTCTTCGATATCGCCCGCGGCGACGGTTTCTCCGCCGCGGTGGATGACGTCTTTCACCCGGCCGGTGACTTCCAGGTAGCCGTTGGCGTGGCGGCGGACCAGGTCACCGCTGCGGTAGAAGCCATCCGGGTCGAAGGAGCGCGCGTTGTCGGCTTCGGCGCGGAAGTACCCGTTGAAGGTGTATGGACCACGTACCAACAGTTCCCCGTCGGCGCCGGGTGATACCGGTTCGCCGGCATCGTCAACGATGCGCAGTTCGTCATCGGCGCACAGCGGCCGGCCCTGGGTGCGGTCGACCAGTTCCGGCGGGTCGCCGGGCCTGGTGTAGCACAGCAGTCCTTCCGCCATCCCGAAGACCTGCTGCAGGCCCGGCGTCAGCGTCTCGCGTATCCGGCGGGCGTCGTCGGCTTCCAGTTTTGCTCCGCCAACCTGTAGGAGCCGCAACGTTTTCGGCGTCACCGGCTCCCATTCGGTGGCCTGTGCCCACAGGTTGGCCAACGCCGGGACCAATGCGGTGACGGTGACACCATGTCGCGCGATGGCATCGAACGCCGACTCGGGGCTGGGGTTGGCGAGAAACACGGTGGTGGCGCCGACTGCGATGGCGCCGAGCAGGCCGGGGCAGGCCAATGGAAAGTTGTGCGCGGCCGGCAACGCCGTCAGATAGACGTCGTCGCAGGTCAGCTTGCAGACCTCGGCGCTGGCGGTGGCGTTGTAGACGTAGTCGTCATGGGTGCGGGGGATGAGCTTGGGTAAGCCGGTGGTACCACCGGACACCAGCAGCACCGCCGGGGACCCGGGATCTGGGTCGGGTGAGTTGAATCGCCCCGTCTGTCCCGCGCAAAGTTGCGACCACGACACGAACGGTCCGGGATCACCGTCGACGATGACGTGACGCAGCCCAGGGTTGGCCTGCGCCAGTTGCTGCGCCATCGGCCGGTAGTCGAATCCTGCTGCAGTAGCCGGGATTAGTAGAGCCTTGGCCTGGCTGACGGCGGCGAAGTGTCCCAACTCGGCCGCGCGGTGGCCGGTCAGGCACATCACCGGGATGACACCGGCGCGCAGGAGGGCGAACAACGCCACCGCGAACTCGCAGCTGTTCGGCAGTTGCATCAGCACGCGATCGCCGGAAACGATGCCCAGTTGCGCCAGCCCGGCCGCCGCGCGATCGGCGCGCTCGTCGAGTTGCGCGAAGCTCAGTCGCTGCGCCGCTCCGGCACCGGCATTGAGCACCCCGGCTCGGGTCGGCCAGCGTCGCGCCGCGTCGGACAACAACGAGTCGACGGTCCGGCCGGTCCAATAGCCGACGGCCCGGTAACGCGCCGCGCGGTGCGGCGGAAACGGCACGAAGCCTTCCAGGTCGGAAGACGGCATCACTTGCCTCCACATCGGCTTGTTCCGGCGAGCGAAGGAAGGGATGGACGACGCACGTCCATCCCAGCCCATCGCGTCCGGCGCTTTAACGCTAGAACAGCCCGCCAAGCGGGTCTGGGAGAGCCGTCGATACGGATTCCGCCGCTGCCGTCGTGGTCGACTCGTCCAGCGCCGTTGCAAGCTGCTCGGGCCAGGTGACCAGCAGCTCTTCCAGAATGATGCCGCCGTTGAGCAGGCCGGTGAAGTCCTCGCTGCTAACGGCTGAGGGGGATAGAGCGCCGTCGCCGTCGGACCGGATTCAGCGCGCCGCGAGGGGCGGGCCGTCAGTGCTATCGGCAGGCGGTAGCATCCCGGGTACCCCAGCCATTAAAGTAACCAGCAATTTAGGCTAGCCTCCACTAACTAGTAGGAGGGTTGGGTGCAGTGACTGTTGGGGTCGGGGCTTCCGTTGCAGGCAGCCCGGGTGACGTACGCGCTGAGGTCGCCGAGCTGCTTGGCGTCAGCGCCGATACCGTCGACCCCGATGGCAACCTCATCAGCCAGGGTCTCGACTCCATCCGGATGATGGCGCTCGCCGGTCGATGGCGTCGCCGCGGTATTGCCGTCGACTTCGCCGCGTTGGCCGCCGACCCCAGTGTCGAGGCATGGTCGCTGCTTGTTTCGGCAAGCCGAGATGACGCTGTGACACCTGCGGGTGCCGATGTCGCGGCGGCGCCAACAGGCCCGTCTGACGACACTTTCCCGCTCGCCCCGATGCAGCACGCCATGTGGGTGGGACGCCACGACAGTCAGCCGCTTGGTGGTGTCGCAGGACATCTCTACGTCGAGTTCGACGGCGAGGGAATCGATCCCGAACGTCTGCGCGAAGCGGCCGCCGACTTGGCGATGCGACATCCGATGCTGCGGGTGCGGTTTCGCGCCGACGGGACCCAGCGGATCGATCCGGTTCAGGGGCGGGTGAACTTCCCGATCACAGTTCACGACTTTCGGGATCTCGCGGACGACGTCATCGGTCAACGACTCACCGAGCTACGGGAAGCCAAGTCGCATCAACAACTCGACGCCCAGGTGCTCGAGCTGACGCTTTCATTACTGCCAGGAGGAAGCTCGCGCCTGCACGTCGACTTGGACATGCAAGCCGCCGACGCGATGAGCTACCGCACCCTGATGGCCGACTTGGCGAAGCTGTATCGCGGTCAGCAACTTCCGGAACTGCGTTACAGCTACCCGGAATACCGTCAGGAGATTGCGCGGCGGGAGGCCGGACCGCAGCCCGCTCACGACGCCGATCGCGACTGGTGGTCGCAGCGCATTCCCGAACTCCCGGACCCGCCCGGGCTTCCCTCCGTGAGTCGAAAGGGTATTTCGCGCAACAGCACTCGACGCTGGCAGTGGCTGGATCCGCGCACCCGGGACGCGCTGTTCGCACACGCCCGCTCCCGCGGCGTCACCCCGGCGATGATGTTTGCCGCGGCTTTCGCCCACACCTTGGCGTGCTGGTCGAGGACCTCGCGATTCCTGCTGAACGTGCCACTGTTTGGTCGCGAGGCTCTGCATCCCGATGTGGACAGCCTGGTCGGCGACTTCACCTCGTCGCTGCTGCTCGACATCGACTTGACCGGCACCGTCGACGCGGCGTCCCGGGCCCACGCTGTGCAGGACGCCATGCGGACCGCTGCGACGCACGCCAGCTATCCCGGCTTGTCGGTGCTGCGCGACCTGGGTCGCCACCGCGGCACCCCGGTGCTCGCCCCGGTGGTGTTCACCAGCGCGCTCGGCCTCGGCGAATTGTTTTGCGCCGATGTCATTGAGGCTTTCGGCACACCTGGCTGGATCATCTCGCAGGGCCCGCAGGTTTCCCTTGACGCCCAGGTCACCGAATTCGACGACGGCGTCCTGGTGAACTGGGATGTCCGGGAGGACGTGTTCCCCGTCGGCGTCGTCGACGCGATGTTCGCTCACCACATCGACGAACTGCGGCGGCTGGCCTCCGCTGGCGATGCCTGGACCGAGCCCGACCCGCCGGCACTGCCGGACGAGCAGCGCGCGGTGCGTGACACCGTCAACAGCCGCAGCGTTCCCCCCAGCGCAGAGGCGTTGCACGACGGGTTTTTCCGGCACGCCGAGCGCCATCCTGACGCTCCCGCGGTATTCGCCGGTTCCGGCGACCTCAGTTACCGGCAATTGCGGGATCAAGCGTTGACGGTGGCGGCGGCGTTGCGCGCCAACGGGATCGGCTCCGGTGACACGGTCGCGGTGATGGGTCCCAAGACCGCCGAACAGGTGCCGGCGCTGCTGGGGATCCTGGCCGCCGGTGGTGTTTATCTGCCGATCGGCGTCGACCAACCAGCAGATCGGGCGGCGCGCATCCTCGATACCGGCACCGTCAGAGCGGTCCTGGTGTGCGGCTCCCAGCCTGTGCAGGCGTCGGTGCCGGTGCTGACGGTGGCCGATGCGCTGCAGCGGTATCTCACCACCGCCACCGCGACTTCTGCTGTCGCACAAACCGATCCGGCTGAACTGGCTTACGTGCTGTTCACTTCGGGCTCCACCGGCGAACCCAAGGGCGTCGAGGTCACCCATGACGCCGCGATGAGCACGGTGGAATCCCTCATCCGGCACTTCGAGATCGGCCCAGACGACCGCTGCCTGGCGTTGTCGACGCTGGAATGCGACATGTCGGTGCTGGACATCTTCGGCACCCTGCGTGCCGGCGGCGCGATCGTGGTGGTCGACGAGGCTGAGCGCCGCGATCCCGACGCCTGGGCGAGGCTGATCGACACCCACAGCGTGACGGTGCTGAATTTCCTGCCGGGCTGGCTGGAGATGCTGGTCGAAGTCGGCACGGGGACGGCGCCGCGCGGCGGCGGGGCACTGTCGTCGCTGCGAGTGGTGCCCACCGGTGGCGACTGGGTCCGGCCGGAGTTGGCCCGCCTGCTGAGGGCCCGGGCGCCGCGACTGCGCTTCGCCGGTCTGGGTGGTGCGACCGAAACCGCAGTGCACGCGACGATCTGCGAGCCGAGCGAGCTGCCGGCAGACTGGACCGCGGTGCCGTATGGCAAACCGCTTCCCAATATCGCCTGCCGGGTGGTGAGCGACACGGGCGCCGACTGCCCCGACTGGGTTGCCGGCGAGCTGTGGGTGTCGGGACGTGGCATCGCGCGAGGCTACCGGGGACGTCCGGATCTCACGGCTCAGCGATTCGTCGAGTTCGACGGCCGGAAGTGGTATCGCACAGGCGATCTCGCCCGGTATTGGCCGGACGGCACACTGGAGTTCGTTGAACGGGCCGACCACCGCGTCAAACTCAGTGGCTACCGCGTGGAACTCGGCGACGTCGAGGCCGCGCTGCGGCGGATACCCGGGGCGGCGATGGCAGTCGCAGCCTTGGTGCCGACACCGGGCGGCACCTTCATGTTGGCCGCGGCGGTACGGGCTGACAACGCACGGCTGACGTCGGCGGGTGTTCTCCAAGCGATGGCCGAATTGGTGCCCGCGCATATGATTCCGCGTCAGGTGTCATTGGTCGAGCAGATCCCATTCACAGTCGGCGGCAAGATCGACCGGCGTGCCGTGGCGTGCGAGCTGGCCGCCGCAGCTGCGGCTGAGCCCGACCACCGCGTCCCGTCGACGCCGCTGGAATCCGCTCTTGCGACGATCGTCGGCGATGTGCTCGGTGTGCCGTCGGTCGGTGTTGACGACGACTTCTTTGCCCTGGGGGGTGACTCGGTGCTGGCGACTCAGACCGTCGCTCGCATCCGGGCCTGGCTGGACACCCCCGACGTGCTGGTCGCCGACATCTTCGCCACCCGAACCGTATTCGCGCTTGCCCACCTGCTCGGCCGGCGCGAACGCGATCCCGGTCGGCTCGACCAGGTCGCCGAGCTCTACCTGGAAGTCATCCAAATGGATGCCGGAAACGTGGTGGCGGCCATCGCTGAAAATGAAGCAGTGCAGTGATTTTCGATAACCTGACGGCGCTGCCGAAGAAGGAATTCGCATCCTGGATCAAGCGGGTGCCCGGTCGGGACGGGGGAGCGCGTGTGGGCGCCACCGTGGTCTTTCCGCACGCCGGCGGAGCCGCTGTGGGCTATCGCAAGTTTGCGCAGGCGCTGGCCTCGGGCGGCGACACGTACATCGTGCAGTATCCGCAACGCGCAGACCGCCTGAAGGATCCCGCCGCCAAAACCGTCCACGACCTTGCCCGCGGTTTGTTCGTGGCCGGTCCATGGCGTGACGTGGCGCCGCTGCGGTTGTTCGGTCACAGCATGGGCGCTGTCGTCGCTTTCGAGTTCGCCAGGATCGCCGAATCCCGCGGCGCTCCGGTGGAACGGCTGTGGGCATCGGCAGCTTTCGCACCTTCCGCCGTCGCCGGTATGCCCGAATTGCCCACCAGCCACGACGACCTACTCGTCGATATCGCCGAGTTCGGTGGAACAGATGCCGATCTACTTGCCGACGAGGAGTTCGCGGAGCTGCTGGTCACCGCGGTGCGGGCCGATTATGACGTGATCAACCGTTACACCTGCGGCCCGGATGCCCGAATCGCCGCCGACATCTGCGTATTGGGTGCCCGCGACGACCCCCGCGTCGACGCCGCTGACCTGCGGCTCTGGGAAGACCACACCGAGGGAGCGTTCAACCTTTCCTGGTACGACGGCGGACATTTCTACCTCGACGATCACATCGATGCCGTCGCCGCACGGGTGAATGCCGATGTCTGAGGACAGATTTGCGGCCGCCGCCGAGCCGATCGTGATCATCGGCATGGCGGTCGAAGCGCCCGGCGGCATCGACACCGCCGAGGGCTACTGGGAGTTGTTGTCCCACGGCCGTGAGGCGTTGAGTCCGTTTCCCACCGATCGCGGCTGGGCGGTCGGCGAACTGTTCGCCGGATCACGGCGCAACGGTTTCAAAGAAATCCACGACCGCGGCGGATTCCTCACCGGCGCGACGACGTTCGACCCCGAGTTCTTTGGTATCTCACCCCGCGAAGCCGTCGCGATGGATCCTCAGCAGCGCGTCGCGCTGCGGGTGTCCTGGCGGGCTCTGGAGAACAGCGGCATCAATCCCGATGACATGGCCGGACATGACATGGGCTGTTATCTCGGTGCGTCTGCTACCGGATACGGCCCCCAGATGGCCGAGTTCTCCCAATACAGCGGCCATCTGCTCGCCGGGACGGCTCTGAGCGTGATCACGGGCCGGATCGCTTACACCCTGGGATCGACGGGCCCGGCGGTGACGATCGACTCGTCATGCGCGTCCGCGCTGGTCGCGTTTCACGCCGCCGTGCGCGCACTGCAGAACGGTGACTGCGACGTGGCATTGGCCGGCGGTGTGAACGTGCTGGGCTCGCCCGGATTCTTTGTGGAGTTCTCCAAGCAACACGCCCTCTCCGACGACGGCCACTGCCGCGCCTACAGCGCACAGGCAAGCGGGACCGTGTGGGCGGAGGGAGCGGCGATCTTTGTGCTGCAACGCAAGTCAGCGGCGCTGCGCGACGGGCGGCGCATTCTTGCCGAAGTTCTCGGTGCTGCGGTCAACCACGACGGCCGCAGCGCCGGCCTGAGCGCACCCAGTTGCGCCGCGCAGGTCAGTTTGTTCCGCCGCGCCATGACTCAGGCCGGGATCCGGCCTGAGGAGGTCGGCATGATCGAGGGGCATGGCACCGGCACCAGGCTCGGTGATCGCACCGAGTTGCAGTCGTTGGCGCAGACCTACGGCGACACCGAACCCGGGGATGGGGCCCTGTTGGGGTCGGTGAAATCCAACCTGGGACACGCCCTGGCAGCCAGTGGGGCACTGGGGCTGGCGAAAATCCTGGTCGCCGCCGAGCACGCCGCGATACCGCCGACGCTGAACGTCACCGACGCGAGTCCCGAGATTGACTGGGAGAAACAGGGTTTGCAGCTTGCAACGAGCCTGACGCCGTGGCCCGCGGTCGATGGGCAACGGGTTGCGGCCACATCGGCGTTCGGTATCGCCGGCACTAACGCGCACGTCATCGTGTCCCTTCCGGAGGTGGCGTGATGCTCGCGCAGCCACTGCCCGACGGCCGCGTGCCGGTGTTGCTGTCGGCGCATGACGAAACGCTGATCTGTCAGGACGCGCGGGCGATCCTGGATTACCTTCACCGGGCCGACACGGACCCCGATCCGACGGCCGACGTCGCGTCCACGCTGCTGCGGCTGCGACGGGTTCGACGGCACCGTGCGGTGCTGCGGGCGGCGGATCGCACCGAACTGGTGGCCGGCCTGTCCGCACTGGCCCGCGGTGAAGAGCATCCGCTGGTCGCTCGGTCGTCGAAAAGCGTTGCGCCATCTGTCGCGTTCGTGTTTCCCGGACAGGGAAACCAATGGCAGTCGATGGGAGCAGACGCTTACCAGCGGCTGCCCGCGTATCGCGCCGAGGCCGACCGCTGCGCGCAGGCGTTCGCCGCGGCCGGGTTGGCGTCGCCGCTCCCGTACCTGCTGGGCGAACGAGAGCAGCATTGGTCGCGGACCCAGATCCAGGGCGCGCAGTTCATCCATGCGGTCAGCTTGGTCCAGCAGTGGCGGTTCTGCGGGGTGCGTCCCGACATCACCATCGGGCACAGCCTCGGTGAGATCGCGGCAGCCTATGTGGCCGAAAAGGTTTCGGTATCCGACGCGGTCACGCTGGTAGATGCGCGCGCCGCGGTCGTCGACCGGTTGGCGGGCCGGTACGCCATGGCGGTACTCGGTGTCGGACTCGATGAGGCACGAGCACTGATCGGCGAAACAGCAGGCTGGCTCGAAGTCTCCGCAGTCAACGGGCCGTCGTCCACGGTGGTGTCGGGCGACCACCAAGCGGTGGTCGGGGCGACTGCGCTGGCCGAGCAGCGAGGCGTATTCACCCACCGACTGACCGTCGACTACCCGGGTCACACCAGCGCGCTGCGGCCGTTAGGCGCCGAACTGGCCGAGTTGCTGCCCACGTCGACTTTCCGGGACGGGCCGGTGCCGTTCATCGGCTCGGCGGTGGGCGCCGAGGTGACCAGCGACGTGGACTTCTCGCAGTACTGGTATGAAAGCCTCTGCAGCACCGTGCGTTTCGATCAGGCGGTAGTCGCCGCCCAAAAGTCCGGGGCTGACACATTCGTCGAAATATCCGCCCACCCCGCACTGTTGTACCCGCTCGTCGACATGGTCGATGACGAATCGGCGGTCATCGTCGGCTCGGGTCAGCGCGATCGGTCGATCACCGACGCGCTGTCGGCGAATATCGCCGCCGTCGCGATCTGCGATCCTGGCTACCCGTGGGTCGATGCGCTACCCACCGGTGTGCGGCCGCCGCTGCGCGGATTTCCGAACGCGCCGATGCGGACCGTGCATCTCTGGGCCGCAACGGAACCGGTGGCCACCAAGGCGCCTGACCCTGTTGCCGCGCTGACCGTTGCCGTCGAGGACTGGCAGCAGACGGGGCTGCCGACACCGGCCAACGGAACGCGGCACGGCATTGCGATCCTCGGCGATACCGGCGGGACGCTGGCGCAGCTGCTGAGCGACGCCGCTGCGACACACCGTGGGTGTGAGGCGGTGCCGCCGAGCGAGGCCGACATCGTCGCGGTGATTGCCCCCGCGCTCCACCAGCTCGACGTGACGCAGACCATCGAAGCGATCGCCGACCGGCCCGACGTCGGGCTGCCGGACTACACCGCGATCATCGGTCCACAATGTCGAGCCGTGTGGCTGATTACCGCTGGCGGCGAACGAGTTCATCCCGGCGACGCGCCCGCCAGGCCTGCACAGGCAGCCCTGGCCGCGATGCACCGCAGTGTTGGCTTCGAGTTCGGCGACCAGACATTCGGAAGTCTCGACCTTCCAGCCGGCGAGGTCGACGAGCGATCCGCAGCCGCCGTCGTCGACGTAATACTCGGCGACGCCGGTGTTATGGCTCTGCGCACCAACAGCGCACCGCGCGACACCACGCCACGACGATTTGTCCGGACCTTGCGCACGTGCCGTGATTCCGCGGACAGGCGACCGCTCGATGCGGCAGCGCTGGACAACGTGGTCATCACCGGCGGTAGTGGCGCAATCGGCCTGCGCTATGCGCAGTACTACGTCGAACACGGCGCACGGAGAATAATCCTGTTGAGCCGCAACGGTCTAATCCCCGAGGCGCTGAGTCGGCTGGCCACGCGGCATCGCGTCGAGGTGCATGCCCCGCGGTGCGACATCGCCGACCGGGCGGCGGTGGCGGCCATCGCCGCCGGCTATGCCGGTTCCGGCGCGTCGTTGCTGATCCATGCCGCGGGAATCGCCGCGGCACACCCGCGTGCCGAGCTCACCGGTGCAGACGTGGCGGCAGTGTGCGCGGCGAAGGTGGCGGGGCTGGCGTTCATGGTCGAAGTCTGGCCGTTGCAGCCAGAGTGCCGGATCCTGGCTTGTTCGTCGGTGTTCGGGGTCTGGGGTGGTCATGGTCACGCCGCGTATGCCGCGTCGAACCGGCTGCTGGATGTGCTGGCCGCGCAATTGCGTTACCAGGGCCTGGACTGCACGGCGATTCGTTGGGGCTTGTGGCAGGACGCGGGAGTCGTCGATGCGGCCGAGATCGTCCGGACCCGGCGCTCCGGTCTGATCGCGATGCGACCGGATCTGGCGGTCGACGCCGGTCTCGCTCGCTATCCCGACGATCCGTTGATCTTCGACGCGGACTTCGACCGGCTCCGGGTGTTCTTCGAAACTCAGGGAATTCCAGCGCCGTTCAGCCCGCCGGCGGGCACTGACGACGCTCCGCGGCGCAACCACTCCGGAGCGAGATCGCTGGGCGACGTCGTGCGCACCGAGCTCGCCGCGACGTTGCAATCGGGCGATTCGGAATCGATCGACCCGGCCGCGTCGCTGATCGACCTTGGTTTGGATTCGCTGTTGGCACTCGATCTGCGCAGGCGGCTGCGCCGGGCCGTGGGGTATTCGGCTCCGGTGGCGGCGATGCTCGGCGGCATCACCGTCAACGAATTGATCGACGCTTTGGGCTCTGCCTCGACCGACGGCCAGCACATGAGGAAGGTTGGAATCCACGCGTGACGGACACCACCGGCTTGGGCACGCTCGACGCGCAACGACTGGAGTTGCTGCGCCGCAGGATTACTGAGCGCGGCCTGGCTCGACCCGTCGTCGACGCTGACGCCGGCGCGGACCCGCAGCAGCGTCGGGAGATGTCTGACGGTCAACGCCGGATGTGGTTCGTGCAGTCGGTCGACCCCGACAGCGCGCTGCTCAACATCTGCACCTCCTATCGCGTCACCGGCAACGTCGATGTCGAGCGGCTACGGCAGGCAGTAGGAGCCGTCGCGCTGCGGCACCCGTTGTTGCGTACGACGTATCAGACCGACAGCGACGGCGATCCGCATCCGGTGACCAGTGACGATGTGCGGCCCGGCTGGACGGAGCACGACCTGTCCGGGCTCGCCGAGCAAGCCCGGCGGCTCAGGTTGGAAGTGCTGGCGCAGCGGCAGTTTCGACAGCCCTTCGACTTGACCAAGGATTCGCCGCTGCGGCTCGCGGCGGTGCGGGTGGGCGCCGACGAGCTGATCCTGCTGCTCACCGCGCACCACATTGCCTGGGACGACGGTTCATGGGCCCCGTTCTTCGCCGACCTCACGCGCGCCTACACGGATGCGGACAGCGTCGCTGCCGTACCGTTAGCCGTCGCCCCTGACGCGGTCGGAAACCTCGACGATGACCTGGCCTACTGGCGCTCGTTGATGACGGATCTGCCCGAGCCGCTTGAGCTTCCCGGTCCCAACGGCTCAGTGGTCCCGACCACCTGGCGCGCGCAGCGGGCCACAGCGCGGTTGGCCGCGGAGACTGTTGACCGCGCCGCGGCGCTGGCCAGGGAGACCGGTGCCACTTCGTACATGGTGTTGATGGCCGCGTTCGGCGCTCTGGTGCATCGCTACACCCACGCATGCGACTTCCTCGTCGCCACCCCGGTGCTGAACCGCGGTGCCGGGACCGAGGATGCGATCGGCTATTACGGCAACACGCTGGTGATGCGAATGCAGCCGCAGCCGCAGCTGACATTCCGCGAGCTCCTGATGCAAACCCGGGACGGCGCCGTGGGCGCGCTTGCCCACTCACGGGTCGACCTGGAATGGCTGGTGCGCGCCTCCAACCCCGACCGCAGGCACGGCGCCGAGCGAATGACCCGGGTGAGCTTCGGATTACGCGAACCCGACGGCGGCGGATTCTGCCCGCCGGGGGTGCAGTGCGAGCGTGCGGAGCTGCGCGGCCACGTCAGCCAGCTGCCGTTGAGCCTGATGATCGAATTGGCCGGCACCGCAGAGGTCTCCGACGGCGGCGCGCTGGTTGAAGCCGAGTACCTGGTCGAGGTTCTGGATCGCCCGGTGGTGGATCAACTGCTGCGGCACTACCGCGTCCTGCTGGACAACGTTCTGGCGGACCCGGATAACACCCTGTCTTCGTGCGGACTGATGAGCGAGTCCGATGCCGAGTGGCTGCGGCGGATGTCGTCAGGTGAGGAGTTCACCACTCCCGCCAGCACGCTGCCGGCACTGGTCACGCGGCGCGCGGCCCTGACACCGGATGCCGTCGCAGTGGTTTACGAAGGCCGCCAGTACAGCTATCGAGAAGTCGACGAAGAAGCGAATCGGTTGGCCCACTGGCTGATCGAGCAGGGCATCGGCACGGAGGACCGCGTCGCGGTACTGCTGGACAAGTCACCTGAACTGGTCATCACCGGGCTGGGCATCCTCAAAGCCGGCGCGGTCTACCTTCCTGTCGACCCGACGTACCCGGACGACCGGATAGCGTTCATCCTGGACGACGCGGCCGCGAAACTGGTGCTGCGCGCACCGGTCACCGGCCGGGCGGAATACCCGGCCACCGAACCGGGAAGCGACGAATTGATCCGGCCGCTGGGCCCGAACAACACGGCCTACCTGATCTACACCTCGGGTTCGACAGGGCTGCCCAAAGGTGTTCCGGTTCCACACGCGCCGATCGCCGAGTACTTCGTGTGGTTCGGCGACGAATATCGGGTCGACGAAACCGACCGGCTGCTTCAGGTGGCCTCGCCCAGTTTCGACGTGTCCATGGGCGAGATCTTCGGGACACTGATTTGCGGTGCCCGGCTGGTGATTCCCCGGCCGGATGGGTTGCGCGACATCGGATACCTGACCGAGTTGTTGCGCTGCGAGGGCATCACCTCGATGCATTTCGTTCCGTCGCTGCTGGGACTGTTCTTGTCGCTGCCCGGTGTCAACCAGTGGCGCACCCTGCGCCGGGTGCCCATCGGCGGTGAGCCGTTGCCCGGCGAGATCGCGGACAAGTTCCACGCCACTTTCGACGCGCTGCTGTACAACTTCTATGGGCCCACCGAAACCGTCGTCAACGCCACCAGCTATCCGGTGGAAGGGGCCCAGGGTACCCGCGTGGTGCCGATTGGCCGGCCCAAGATCAACACCCAGGTGCATCTGCTCGACGACGCGCTGCAACCGGTCCCGGTGGGGGTGATCGGCGAAATCTACATCGGTGGAACGCATGTCGCGCGCGGCTACCATCGTAGGCCGGGTTTGACCGCTGAACGCTTCGTCGCCGATCCGTTCACCCCGGGCGGCCGGTTGTACCGTTCGGGCGACTTGGCGCGCCGCAACGCAGACGGCAACATCGAATTCGTCGGCCGCGCCGACGAACAGGTGAAGATCCGCGGCTTCCGTATCGAACTGGGTGAGGTCGCCGCGGCCATTTCGGTTGACCCCAGCGTCGGGCAGGCGGTCGTCGTCGCTGCGGACTTGCCACAGTTGGGCAAGAGCCTGGTCGGCTACGTCACGCCGGCCGACGGGGCCGCCCGCGAGACCGTCGACCTCGAGCGGATCCGCGCCAGAGTGGCCGCAGCGCTGCCGGATTACATGACTCCGGCGGCCTATGTGGTGCTTGACGAGATACCGATCACCGCGCACGGCAAGATCGATCGGGATTCCCTGCCGGAACCGGAGATCGCGGCGAAGGCGCGATACCGCGACCCCGCCACCGTGACCGAACGCCGGATCGCCGGGCTGTTCTCCGGGCTGCTCGGCCACGAACGCGTCGGTGTCGATGACTCGTTCTTCGACCTTGGCGGTCATTCGCTGGTGGCCACCAAGCTCGCCACGGCGATCCGTTCGGAGTGCGGTGTCGAGTTGGGTATCCGCGACATCTTCGAGCTGGCCACGGTCGGACTGTTGGCAGAGCGGGTCGATCAGCTGCGGTCCGGTGGGCGGGCGCAGTCGCGGCCCAAACTCGTCGCGACCGCCCACGACGAGCCACTGCCGCTGTCGGCATCGCAACTGCGCAGCTGGTTCGCCTACCGCGTCGACGGGCCGAGCCCGGCCAACAACATCCCGTTCGCCGCCAGGTTGACTGGACCGTGGGACGTCGACGCCCTGGTCGCCGCCGTCGGCGACGTCGTCAACCGCCACGAGATCCTGCGCACCACTTACATTGACGCCGAGGGTGTTCCGTACCAGGTGGTCGGTCCCGCCGCGGACCTGACGGTCCGCCGCGCCGAAGGTCACGGCGAAGCGTGGGTGCAAGAGCAACTGGACGCCGAGCGTCGGCACTGTTTCGAACTGGACCGCGAATGGCCGATCCGGGTCGCCGTGCTGCACACCGGCGATACCGGCGAACATGTGCTGTCGCTGGTCGTCCATCACATCGCCTCCGACCACTGGTCGGCCGGGGTGCTGTTCGCCGACGTGATCACCGCCTACCGGACACGCCGCGACGGCGAGGCCCCGTCGTGGGCGCCGCTGCGCGTGCAGTACGCGGATTACGCTGCCTGGCAACGCACTTTCTTGGGCGACCCGAGTGGCGAGGAGTCCGCGGTCGCCGCCGAGCAGCGGGACTACTGGACGCGCCAACTGGCCGGCCTCCCGGAGGACAGCGGCCTGCGGCCTGACTTCCCGCGCCCGCCGCTGCCCAGCGGTAACGGCGAATCGGTGACGTTCCAGATCGATTCGACCACTCGCGCCAAGCTGGCCGACCGGTGTCGTGAGTTGGGTGTCACCGAGTTCATGGCACTGCAAGCCGCCGTCGCGGTGGTGCTGCATAAGGCGGGAAGCGGCGTAGACATTCCACTGGGCACACCGGTGGCCGGGCGCACCGAAGCCGAATTGGACCAGTTGATCGGCTTTTTCGTCAACGTCCTGGTGCTGCGCAACGACTTACGCGGGAACCCGACGCTGCGTGACGTGCTGACTCGGGCGCGAGAAACCGCTCTGGCCGCCTATGCCCACCAGGATCTGCCGTTCGACCGGGTGGTCGACAGCGTCGGCCCGGTGCGATCGCTGTCGCGCAACCCGCTGTTTCAGGTCATCGTGCACGTGCGCGACCACCTGCCCGCCACGCGGGTCATCGACTCGCCGCCCGACGGCAGGCACGGGCAGGACACGGTATGCACGTCGCTGGATCCCGTTTTCGACATGGCGCATGCCGACCTCAGCGTCAACTTCTTCGGCACCGACGGGTCCGAAGGGTCGGGTTATAACGGGCACCTGATTTTTCGCACCGAGCTCTACCGACGGCACACCATCGAACGGTTGGCCGGCTGGCTGACCCAGGTTGTCACCGAGTTTGCCGAGGACATCGATCAGAGTTTGCGTGATGTGGTGTTGACCGATGCAGAGGAGCAGCACCGCATCCTGACCGACTGGAGCCGCGGCGCCGTTGCGCCATCCGACCGGCCACGGACCGTGCCGGAAATGCTCGAACCCAGCATGCACCGCGGAGCCGGGCGTATCGCGGTTCGGTGTGGCGGTGAGGACCTCGATTACGCTGCACTGCACAGGCGTTCGGATAAGTTGGCTGCTCTGCTTGTTGAGCACGGTGTGCGGCCGGGCTCCTTTGTCGGGCTTTCCACGCGGCGTGGCATCGACATGGTGGTGGCGCTGGTGGCCATCATGAAGGCTGGGGCCGCATACTTCCCCATCGATCCCGGCTATCCACTGGCTCGCAAGCAGTTCATGCTCGACGACGTGCAGCCCCAAGTCGTGGTGGCAACGGTCGAAGCGGTCGACACCATGCCCGAAGGGCTTCCCGCCACCGTCCTATCCCTGGACGACTCCGAGGTGCGGGCCGTGGTGGAACGGTCGGACGTTGTCGGGCGGCCGGCGCTCCGGCTGCCGCATCCCGACGATCCGATGTATCTGGTCTTCACCTCCGGATCAACGGGAAAACCCAAGGGAGCAGTGGGGACTCAGCGCGCGATGGCAGCTCGGCTGGATTGGCAGCTGCGGCACTATCAGCCGAGAGCCGACGACATCCGCCTCGCCCAGGCGTCGATGACCTTCCTCGAAGGCGGCATGGAACTGCTGGCCGGTCTCGCGGCGGGCGCCACCATGATCGTTGCCGACGACGCCGAGCATCGCGACCCTGAAGCTCTTGCGGCACTGATGAAACGCGAATCCGTCACGCAGGTGACGGCGGTGCCCAGCCTGGTGTCGGCTCTGGTGGACAATGCGCCGGACTCGGTGCGATCGCTGACTCGGCTGGTGTGCGGCGGAGAGCCGGTGAGCATCTCACTGCTGCAGCGCCTCACGGCCGCGTGCGCCGGCGCCGTCGGGAACGACCCCGAGCTGCTGAACAATATCGGCTCGACAGAGACTTCCGGCGCAGTCTCTCGAGGGCGGCTGAGCCTGCCGAATCCGCTCGTCGGTTCGCCGGTTGCCGGGGCGCACGCGTATCTGCTCGACGATGGGCTGCGGCCGGTACCGGTCGGCGTGGTGGGCGAGCTTTACTACGCGGGCGACCAGCTGGCTCGTGGTTACTGGAAGCGGTCCGCCCTGACCGCCACACGTTTCGTTGCCAACCCGTTCGGTGCCGAACCCGGTAGCCGGTTGTATCGCAGCGGCGATCTGGCCCGGTGGACCGAGGGCGGCCAACTGGAGTTCGCCGGTCGCGCCGACCATCAGGTGCAGGTGCGTGGATTCCGCGTCGAGCTTGCCGAGGTCGAAGCCGCGCTGGCGGCCGCCGACGGCGTCGCCGCCGCGGCAGCCCGAACCTGGGAGGTGCATGACGGCACCAGCCTGGCCGGATACGTTGTGCCACAACAGCTGATCACCGACGACACGGAGAAGGCCACGTTTGCGGCGTCGGTGCGCGCCGCGGTCTCCGCAACGTTACCCGGATACATGGTGCCCTCGTCGCTGACCGTGCTCGACACGCTGCCCAAGACCGAGTCGGGAAAGCTGAACCGGCCGGGATTGCCGCGACAGGCGGTCAGCACTAGCGGCCAGACCGAACCGACGCGCACCGCCACCGAGCGGGCGCTGGCCGAGGTCTTCACTGACTTGTTGTCGACGCCTGACGTCGGGCGCTTCGACGACTTCTTCGCCCTTGGCGGTGACAGCATCCTGTCGGTCCAATTAGCCTCTCGCGCAAGGGCAGTCGGATTGGCCGTCAGCCCGCGCATGGTGTTTGAAAATCCGACGGTCGAGCAGCTGGCCGCCGCCCTAGACGCGCTCGACGCAGCATCGTTGGACGACGCGGTCGACTCGACCGAGACTCGTTTCGAGCCGATGAGCGCCTCGGGGCTGTCCGCGGATGACTTGGCTGCGGTGACGCAGCTGTGGTCGAGGTCTCGCGACGGAACGCCATGACCGCCACCGGAACCGAAGCCGGGACTCGGGTCGATATCGCGTCCGATATCGAAGACGTGATGGCGCTCAGTCCACTGCAAGAGGGCCTCTATTCGCTGACCGCCCTGGCCGAGTTCACCGAGGGCGAGCCCGCCGACGATCCGTACGTGATCGGAATGGCCGCCGACATCTCCGGCTCCCTCGACGTCGCGCTGCTCCGTGACTGCGCGGCCACGATGTTGACGCGTCACCCCAACCTGCGGGCGAGCTTCTTCAGCCGCGGCATCGCGCGACCCGTGCAGATCGTGCCGTCGCAGGTCGAGCTGCCATGGCGAGATGTCCTTGCGGCTGACGAGGACGTGGAGGCGCTGGAAGCCGACGAGCGGCGACGACCGTTCGACCTCGAGCGGCTGCCGGCGATCCGTTTCCTGCTCATCGAACTGCGCGATTCGCGATGGCGTCTGGTGATCACCGCGCATCACATCGTGATCGACGGCTGGTCGCTGCCGGTGTTCGTCACCGAGATGACGATCCTCTACCGCGCCGGCGGTGATCCAGCTGCGTTGCCGGTTACGCCACGTCCCTACCGCGACTACATCGGCTGGCTTGCCGGCCGCGATCAGGAAGCCAGCCAACGGGTTTGGCGTGAGCACCTCGCCGGGCTGCCGGGCCCGACGTTGCTGTCGGCCGCCTTCGGCGGCGAAGACACCGCGTGCCAACCTTTCCGGCTCCCGCATCGGACCGAATTGCGACTGGAGGCCGCGGACACCGAGCGGCTGGTGAAGGGTGCCCGCTCACGCGGCGTCACGCTGAACACGCTGCTCCAGACCGCCTGGGCGGTGGTCGTGTCGCGCCTGACCGACCGCGCCGACGTCGTGTTCGGGGTGACCGTATCCGGCAGACCCACCGAACTAAGCGGCGTCGAGACCATGGTGGGCTTGTTCATCAACACCGTTCCGCTACGGGTGCGGCTGGACGCCGCGACCGGGGTCGGCGAGCAATGCCTTGCCGTTCAGCGTGACTCGGCGATGCTGCGCGAGCACAGCTATCTGGGGCACGCACAGCTGCGGGTACTGGGCGGTGTCGGCGAGATGTACGACACGCTACTGGTCTACGAGAACTTCCCGACCGGTGGCATGGCCGCGGGAGACGAGTTGACCAGCGCGGGTGTGACATTCCGGCCCGCCGCGGTGGAAAGCCTCACCCATTTCCCGATCGTGCTCGCGGCGCACATGGCTGACCACGAGCTGGTCCTGATGGTCGAAGTCATCGACGCAGCGCTGGGCAACACGACCGCCGCGACACTCGGCCACCGATTACTGGCCACAGCAGAGCAGCTACTGGCGCGATGGGACCGCCCGCTGCGCGACGTCAGTGTCCTGCTCGCCGAGGAAGCCGAAGCGCTGCTCGGCGCCGACTCGGCCAGACCGCAACCGCCGCAGGGAATTCACGCGCGGTTCGCTGCGATCGCCACCCTGACGCCCGACAACCCGGCAGTCACCTGGGCGGGCGGCACCCTGAGCTACCGCGAACTCGACGAGGCGGCCAACCGGCTAGCCGGCGCGCTGGCCGCTCGCGGCGCACGTGCTGAAACCCCCGTCGCGATCAACCTATCCCGTAGCCCGGACTACATCGTGGCGATACTCGCGGCGCTCAAAACCGGCGCGACATACGTGCCGCTGGAACCGGGAATGCCCGAAGAGCGGGTGAACTCGATTCTGCGCCAAAGCGGCGCCACCATCGTCATCGACGAAACCTTCGCCGCCGACGACCGTCCTGACGATTTCCGGCCCGTCGCGGTCGACCCCCAGCAGGCCGCCTACGTGGTGTTCACCTCCGGAACCACCGGAGAACCCAAGGGCGTCATCGGAACCCACGCCGCCGTTGGCGCCTATGCCGATGACCACCTGGACAGTGTGCTGCGACCGGCGGCGGCCAGGCTGGGCCGCCCACTGCGCATCGCGCACGCCTGGTCTTTCGCGTTCGACGCGGCGTGGCAGCCGCTGGTCGCGCTGCTCGACGGTCACGTCGTGCACGTCGTCGACGAGCGCACTCAAACCGACGCGGAGGCGTTGGTCGCCGCTATCGCCGAGCATGGTGTGGACATGATCGACACCACGCCGTCGATGTTTGCCCAATTGCGGTCGGCTGGATTGCTGACGCGGGTACCGCTAGCGGTACTGGCGTTGGGTGGCGAAGCACTCGGCGGCGCCGCCTGGTCGTTCATCCGCACCGAGTGCCGCCGCACGGCGATGACGGCCTTCAACTGCTACGGGCCCACCGAGACCACGGTCGAGGCCGTGGTGGCCAGCATCGACGAGTACGACGAACCGTCGATCGGGCACCCGACCCGGGCGACCCGCGGCTACGTGCTGGACTCCGGGTTACGCGCGGTGCCGTTCGGGGTCGCGGGGGAGCTTTACCTCGGCGGCGCCCAGCTGGCCCGGGGTTATCTGGGCCGCGCACCGGAGACCGTTCAACGATTCGTTGCCGACCCCTTTGTCGCCGGCGAACGGATGTACCGGACCGGCGATGTGGTCCGGCGCCAACCTGACGGATCGCTGCAGTATGTCGGACGGGCCGATGCGCAGGTGAAAATCCGCGGCCACCGCGTGGAGCCCAGCGAGATCGCCGTCGCGCTCGAGTCACACCCCGGGGTGCGGCAGGCGAGCGTCGTGGTGCATGAGCGGCACGGTGTTCCACGGCTGACTGCCTATGTGGCGGTTGGTGATTCGCCGTCGGCGCTGGAGCTGCGTCGCATGCTCGTCGCCCGGCTGCCCCGCTACATGATCCCGCAACGCATCGTCATCGTCGACGACATCCCGCTGACCCCCAACGGCAAACTGGACGAAGCCGCCTTGGCGGTAACCGATGTGGCGGCCTGGACGGATTCGGGCCGGACCGAACCGGAGACCGCCACCGAAGCCGTTCTCACCGAACTGCTCATCGAGATCCTGCACGTCAGCCGAATCGACCCGGACGCCGACTTCCTGGAGCTCGGCTTGGACAGCATCGTGGCGCTCTCCGTCGTGCAGTCGGCCCGCCGGCGCGGCGTCGCCCTGCGCGCGCGATTGGTGTTGGAATGCGGCAGCGTCCGCGAACTCGCCGCCGCCATCGACGCTGAGGCAGCCGACCTGGCGCCGGATACGGAAGCGGAGAGCGGGCCGATACCGCTGCTGGCCAACGCACACTGGCTGTACGAATTCGGCGACCCGCGCAGGCTGGCGCAGGCCGAAGCTATCCGGCTGCCCGTCGGCGTGACGGCTGAGCAGTTGCGGACGGCGTTGGCGAGCATCGTCGACGGTCACGAAGTGCTGCGCAGTCGGCTGGACCGCGCCACCATGACCCTGCACGCCGGACAGCCCACCGAATTCCTGACCGAAGTCTCGGTGCCCGGTGATCTGCAGGCAGCGGTCGGCGCACACACCGGACAAGCCATCGACAGCCTCGACCCGGAACGCGGGAACCTGCTGGCGGCCGCCTGGCTGCGGCCGCCGACCGGCCAGAGCGTGCTGCTATTGGCCGCACACGTGCTTGCCATGGACCCGGCGTCATGGCAGGTGGTGCTCGGCGAACTCGATGCCACCCTGCACGCACTCATGGCCGGCAAGACGCCGGCGGCCGTGCGCGAGCACACCAGCTACCGCCGTTGGGTTCACGCGATGATCGAGCGCGCCGAATCCCTTGACAACGAGCCGTATTGGGCTGCGCAACTCGACGGTGACGACCCCGACCTGGGCCGGCGACGACTCATGCCGGACGCCGACCGCGCCGGCGGGCTGCTGGTCGCGACAGCGATGCTCGACACCGAGACCACTGCGCGGCTGCTGAAATCGGGTCTGCCGGTTTTCGAGGTCCTGGTTGCAGCGGCGTCGCGGATGATCACCCGGTGGCGGCAACTCCGCGACCAGCCGACACCGCCGCCGTTGCTCGCGCTGGAAACCCACGGCCGGGCCGACGCCCTGTTCGACTGCAGCATCGACACCACCGAGACCGTAGGACTGCTGAGTGCGATCTATCCACTGCGGGTGGCAACCGAGGACCCGCGACACGTCCGGGAGTTGCTGACGGCGATCCCCGGCGACGGCGTCGACTACGGGCTGCTGCGCTACCTGAGCCGCGATACCGCACGCCGCCTCGCCGCCCTCAGCGGACCGCAACTGCTGCTGAACTACCTCGGCCGCGCCGGTGTCGGCGGCACCAGCGGGCTGTGGCTGGACCGTGGTCTGCTGTCCGGTGTTTCGCCGTTGCCAGAGCCCGAGCTGGCGGTGCGCTACGAGCTGAGCCTCGTCGCCACCGTGCTCGGCGGCGGCGATCATCAGGTGCTGGTGACGCAGTGGCGTTCGCTCCCCGACGTCCTCGACGAGTCGGATATCGCTACGCTGCAGACACTTTGGACACAGGCACTCGAGGAGATGGTGACATGACCACGCTTGCGGTGCTCGGCGCCGGGGTGAAGGCGGTGGCCGTTGCCGCCAAAGCGCACGTGCTGGGCGAGATGGGTGTCGAAGCACCGGACGTGGTTGCCATCGAGCGGACCGGAGTCGGCGCGAACTGGCAGTCCAGCGGCGGTTGGACCGACGGCGCGCAGCGGCTGGGGACGAGCCCGGAAAAAGACGTCGGCTTCCCATACCGCTCGTCGCTGGTGCCGCGCCGCAACGGCGAACTCGACGAGCGGATGACCCGTTACAGCTGGCAGTCATATCTGATCGCCACCGGTCAGTTCGCCCCGTGGATCGACCGCGGTCGGCCGGCGCCCACCCACCGGCGGTGGAGCCAATACCTGCGCTGGGTGGCCGACCAGATCGGCATGACAGTGGTGTACGGCGAAGTCGACCGGCTCGCCGTGGACGGTGAGCGTTGGGCGTTGCACACCGACGAAACCACTGTGCACGCCGACGGTTTGATGATCACCGGGCCCGGTCAGGCCGAGCGGTCGTTGTTGCCGGGCAACCCGCGGGTGCTCTCGATCGCGCAGTTCTGGCATCGCGCCGGCCAGCAGGAACGGATCAGCGCCGAGCGGGTGGCGGTGATCGGCGGCGGCGAGACCGCCGCTGCGATGCTCAATGAGCTTTTCCGGCACCGGGTGTCGACCATCACCGTGATCTCACCGCAGGTGACGCTGTTCACCCGCGGCGAGAGCTTCTTCGAAAACGCGCTGTTCTCCGACCCCACCGACTGGGCGGTGCTGACGGTGGACGAGCGCCGCGACGCGATCGCCCGCACCGATCGCGGGGTGTTCTCGTCCAACGTCCAGGACGCCTTGCTGGCCGACGACCGCATCCGTCATCTGCGCGGACGAGTCGCCCATGCGGTGGGCCGCGACGAGCAGATCCGGCTGACACTGTCCACCAACCGGGGCAGCGAAAACGTCGAGACCGTGCATGGTTTCGATTTGGTCATCGACGGGTCGGGCGCCGACCCGTTGTGGTTCACCACGCTGTTCAGCCAGGATGCGCTCGACCTGCTCGAGCTGGGTCTGAGTGGTCCGCTGACCGGGGATCGCGTACAAGAGGCGATCGGTCACGACCTCGCCGTCGTCGACGTCACCCCGAAGTTGTTCTTGCCCAACCTCGCCGGACTCAATCAGGGTCCCGGTTTCCCCAACCTCAGCTGTCTGGGACTGCTGTCCGACCGGGTATTGGGTGCGGATCTGGGCCGCGGCGCCCCTTCCCCGACCAACAGTTCCTCAACCAGGAGAGATGATGAGCACCAATCCTTTCGATGACGAGACCGGCACCTTCGTCGTGCTGGTCAACGACGAAGACCAGCACAGCCTGTGGCCGACCTTCGCCGACGTGCCGGCCGGCTGGCGCAAGGTCATCGGCGAGGCCGGTCGCGCGGAGTGTCTGGCGTACGTCGAGGAGAATTGGTCCGATATGCGGCCAAAGAGCCTCCGTGAGTCGATAGACAGCTGATGGCGCGCGGATTCCAGGGCGCGATGCTACGGAGCTTCGGCGCCCGCGACCACGCCGCGACGGTCATCGAGACCGTCTGGATCGCACCACATTTCGTGCGAATACGGATGGAATCACCGACGCTGTTCGAGGACGCGCAGGCCGAACCCGCGGCCTGGCTGCGGTTCTGGTTCCCCGACCCCGAGGGGTCGAGCACGGAGTTCCAGCGCGCATACACGATCTCCGAGGCGGATGTGCCCGCAGGCCGCTTCGCGGTCGACGTGGTGCTGCACGACCCGGCCGGCCCGGCGTCGTTGTGGGCACGCGCCGTCGAGCCGGGCGCGACGATCGCGGTGATGTCGTTGATGGGCTCGTCGCGTTTCGACGCACCCGACGACCAGCCGGCCGGCTATCTGTTGATCGGTGACTCGGCCTCGATTCCGGGGATCAACGGGATCATCAGCGTCGTCCCCGACGACGTCCCGATCGAGGTCTATCTCGAGCAGCACGACGACAACGACAAGCTGATCCCGCTCGCGCAACACCCCCGGCTGCGAGTGCACTGGGTCTACCGGCGCGACGAGAAATCGCTCGCTGCGGCGATCGAGAACCGGGACTGGTCGGACTGGTACGCATGGGCGACACCGGAAGCCACCACGCTCAAGCACGTCCGGACCCGGCTGCGCGACGACTTCGGCTTCCCCAAGTCGGTGATCCACGCCCAGGCCTATTGGAGCGCCGGGCGGGCGATGGGCACCCGCCGCGGCGACGAGCCGACGACCGGTGACAGCATCGCACCCAATGTAGCGCCGACGGCGATCGAGCCGGAAGGTGCTGTTGTGCAGGCGGTCTCGGCGGCGCATGGCAGTTGGCGCGCGCAGGCCGCCGGCCGGTTGCTCGCGCCGTTGCGCTCAGCGTTGATCGCCTCCGGTGTGCTGCAGGCGGTGATCACGCTGTTGCAACTGGCACCGTTCGTGCTGCTGGTCGAGTTGGCCAGGCTGCTGGTGTCGGGCGCCGAGTCGTCTCGATTGCGGGAGATCGGCTTTGCCGCGGTGGCGCTGCTGGGGTTCGGTACCGTGCTGGGCGCCGCCTTGACGCTGTGGCTGCACGTCGTCGACGCGCGGTTCGCCAGCGACTTGCGTTCGCGGCTGCTGAGCAAGTTGTCACGATTGCCGTTGGGCTGGTTCACCGCCCGCGGGTCGGGGTCGATCAAACAACTGGTCGCCGACGACGCGCTGTCACTACATTATCTGGTCACCCACGCCATCCCGGACGCGGTCGCCGCGGTCGTTGCGCCGCTGGCGGTGTTGGTCTACCTGTTCGTCGTCGACTGGCGGGTGGCCCTGGTGTTGTTCGGTCCCGTCCTGGTCTACCTGGTGTTGACGTCGTCGATGACGATTCAATCCGGACCGCGCATCCCGCAATCGCAGCGCTGGGCCGAGACGATGAGCGGCGAGGCCGGCGCCTATCTCGAGGGCCAGCCGGTGATCCGCGTCTTCGGCGGTGCCGCCGCGTCGAGCTTCCGCCGTCGCCTGGACGAGTACGTCGGCTTCCTGATCGACTGGCAGCGTCCGCTGGCCGGCAAGAAAACGTTGATGGATCTGGTCACTCGCCCCTCGACGTTCCTGTGGCTGATTGCTGCGACCGGCACCCTGCTGGTGGTCGCGGGCCGGATGAACCCGGTCAACTTGTTGCCGTTTTTGTTGCTGGGCACCACATTCGGCGCCCGACTGCTCAACATCGCCTACGGGCTTGGTGGCATCCGCGCCGGGTTGTCGGCTGCTCGGCGCCTGCAGGTCGCGCTCGACGAGCCGGAGCTGGCCGTGGGCGACGAGCCGCGGGAAGCGTCCGGCGACGTGGCCGCCACCGTGGTGTTCGACCAGGTCAGTTTCGGCTACCGGCCTGACGTACTGGTGATCCAGGATGTTTCGCTGACGCTGCGGCCCGGTACGGTGACCGCGCTGGTGGGCCCGTCCGGATCCGGGAAATCGACGCTGGCCGCACTGCTAGCCCGCTTCTATGATGTCCAACGGGGCGCGATATACGTTGCTGGGCAAGATATTCGATCGTTGACGGCCGACGAGCTCTACACCCGAGTCGGATTCGTCCTGCAAGAAACCCAGCTCGTGCACGGGACGGTCAGCGAGAACATCGCACTGGCGGTCCCCGACGCCACACCCGAGCAAGTCGAGGCCGCCGCCCGCGAGGCGCAGATCCACGACCGGATCATGCGATTGCCGCAGGGCTACAACACCATCTTGGGCGCGGCCAGCGACCTGTCCGGCGGCGAACGCCAGCGGCTGACCATCGCCCGCGCGATCCTCGCCGACACCGGCGTCCTCATCCTCGACGAGGCCACGGCGTTCGCCGACCCCGAGTCGGAATACCTTGTGCAGCAAGCATTGAACCGGCTCACCCGGGAGCGCACGGTGCTGGTGATCGCGCACCGGCTGCACACCATCGCCGGGGCCGACCAGATCGTGGTGCTCGACCACGGCCGGATCGCCGAACGCGGTACCCACGACGAATTGCTCGCCGCGGATGGGCGATATCGACGACTGTGGGACAGCGGACGTCGCGACCCGGTGACCGCGACGACCGCGGGGGAGGCGGCCCGATGATCCGCACCTGGATTGGCCTGGTCCCCGCGGACCGGCGCGGCAACGTCGTCGCCTACGCCGTGCTCGCGATGTTGTCGGTGGTGGTGCGCGCGGTCGGTACCGTGCTGCTGGTCCCGTTGGTTGGGGCGCTGTTCAGCGACGCGCCGCAGCGGGCGCTGGGATGGTTGGGCTGGCTCACCGCGGCGACGGCGGCCGGATGGGTGATCGACACCGTCACGGCGCGAATCGGTTTCGATTTGGGCTTCGCGGTGCTCGATCACACTCAACACGACGTGGCCGACCGGCTGCCGGATGTGCGGCTGGAGTGGTTCAGCTCGGACAACACCGCAACGGCGCGGCAGGCCATCGCCGCGACCGGACCGGAACTCGTTGGCCTCGCGGTCAATCTGTTGACGCCACTGCTCACCGCGGTGCTGCTGCCCGCCGCCATCGGGGTGGCCCTGCTGCCGGTGTCCTGGCAGCTCGGCCTGGCCGCCCTGGGTGGTGTGCCGGTGATGTTGGGCGCGCTGTGGGCCTCGGCCCGACTTGCTCGTCGCGCCGATCGGGCTGCCGCCCAGGCCAATACCGCGCTCACCGAGCGGATCATCGAATTCGCCCGAACACAGCAGGCGTTGCGGGCCGCGCGCCGCGTCGAACCGGCCAGAAGCATGGTCGGCGATGCGCTGGCCGCGCAGCACGGCGCGACGATGCGATTGCTGGGCATGCAGGTTCCCGGCCAACTGCTGTTCAGTCTGGCGAGCCAGCTAGCACTCATCTTGTTCGCGGGCGCGACCACCGCGCTGACGGTGACGCACACGCTGACCGTGCCGGAGGCGATCGCCCTGATCGTAGTGATCGCCCGCTACCTCGAACCGTTCACCTCGATCAGCGAGCTGGCACCGGCGCTGGAGAGCACCCGCGCCACTCTCGACGGCATCCGTTCGGTGCTCAGCGCCCCGGTCATGGGGGCCGGAGCCGCAGCGTGGCACGCCCACGACAATGCGCCGCGCATCGAGTTCGAGGACGTCGCGTTCGGCTATGACGGTGCGAGCGCGCCGGTGCTGGACGGGGTGAGCTTCACGTTGCGGCCAGGAACCACGACGGCGATCGTCGGGCCATCCGGCTCGGGCAAGAGCACGATATTGGCCCTGATCGCCGGCCTGTATCAACCCACCCGGGGCCGCGTTCTGGTGGACGGCGTGGATGTTGCGACGCTCGGCGCCGAGGCCCGACGCGCGGCGAGCAGCGTGGTGTTCCAACATCCCTACCTGTTCCACGGGACCATCCGTGAGAACGTGTTCGCCGGAGACCCCACTGCCGGTGACGATCAATTCACCCGTGCTCTGGCTCTGGCGCGAGTCGACGAGCTGACCGGCAGGCTGCCCGCCGGTGTCGAGACGATCGTCGGCGAGGCCGGGTCGGCGTTGTCGGGTGGTGAACGGCAGCGGGTCAGCATCGCGCGCGCTTTGCTCAAACCGGCGCCGATACTCCTGGTCGACGAGGCGACCAGCGCGCTGGACACCGAGAACGAGGCCGCCGTGGTCGACGCGCTCACCGTGGATCCGCAATTACGGACCCGGGTGATTGTCGCCCATCGGTTGGCCAGCATTCGCCATGCCGACCGGGTTCTTTTCCTCGACGCCGGCAAGGTCGTCGAGGACGGCGCGGTCGACGAGTTGCTCACCGCGGGCGGACGTTTCGACGAATTCTGGCGCCAGCAGCGGGTGGCTGCCGAGTGGCGAATCCACGTCGACTAAGGCCGTTATTTGCCAGCGCGGCGCGTAGGTGGCTTGGATGTTGGGACAACGCGCGAACGACACGCCAGCACCCGGGTCGCCACAGACCGGGCGGCGACCAGCAGAATGACACCGATGTTCAGCTCCAACTCGAAGGGACAACGATGACCGTGAAATTGCTCGCGACCGGGGTGGCGGCCGTGGCCACCATAGGAGCCGCCGCAGCCGGCGTGACGTCACTGGCCAGCGGCGGCGCAGCCGCGCTGCAGGTGCGGCCCGTGGTGCTCAGCGCACCGCTCGATCCCCCGCCACCACCGCCGCCGGGCGCGCCGGCTCTGCCGAGCCCCCAGCAGTTGGCCGACCTGTGCAACCGGGTCACCGACCCCGGCGTGTCGTACGAGACGAAGTTCGGTCTGGTCGAGAACGGCATCAGCGCGGACGAGGGCCATGTGGCCGACCACGACCTGCGGAAGGCCTTCCGCAACGGGAACTTCCCGGAGCAGTTCAATGTGACCAACATCCAGCCGGCCGGTCCCAATGGGGCCTCCGCCGACGTCGCTATCACCGGCCCCAAGTTCGCCGGGCCGGTTAACAAGCAACTCGCTTTCGTCGACCAAGGTGGCAACTGGGTTATCCAGCACCAGGCCGCGCTCGCGCTGGTGCAGGCGGCCTCGGCGACCAACTGATCCGGCGCGCTAGTCGGTCAGCACTCTCAAATCGATCCGCGCGATGCGCGCGGGATCGGCGAGCACGTCGATCTCGGCGACCCGCCCACCGCGGACCACGAAGCCCATGATGGCGGTCGGCCGCCCGTCGACGAAGATCACGGCGCCGGCGGCGCCGTTGACGACGGCGCGTCGGACGTGGC
Source organism: uncultured Actinomycetota bacterium (assembly GCA_963760095.1). Taxonomy (GTDB): domain Bacteria; phylum Actinomycetota; class Actinomycetes; order Mycobacteriales; family Mycobacteriaceae; genus Mycobacterium. Next base: position 393,928 of record CAVXBT010000006.1, read on the forward strand.
GTTGCGGCGCGGCGTAGCTTCTGGCCAGCCCGGCGACCGTGGACGCCCCGCGCACCGAGCGCTGTCCGGCCGGGCCGGGGCCGAAGTCGCCGCGCAACAACACGTCGGAGTCAAGGACGGCGACCAGCCGATCGAAGTCGCCTGCACGTCCGGCGGCGAAGAAGGCATCGACGACAGCGTGCTGGGCCACCAGACCGGCGTCCGGGCTGGGCGCGGCTTGCTGGATGCGGCGCCGCGCCCGACTGGCCAATTTGCGGGTGGCCTCCGGCGACCGCTCGACGACCGGCGCGATCTGGTCGAACGGGACGGCGAACACGTCGTGCAGTACGAATGCCAGTCGCTCGGCCGGCGGCAAGGTGTCCAAAATCACGAACAACGCCAATCCCACCGCTTCGGCGAGCATCGCCTGATGCTCTGGATCCGCTTCGCCGACACCGTCGACGATCGGGTCTGGCATCCGGGCGACGAGTTCTTCAGGCGGACGGGCCTGGCGGCTGCGCAAGGCGTTGAGGCAGATCCGCGCCACCACCGTGGTGAGCCACGCGGCAAGGTTGGTGATCTCCGAGGCATCCCGGCCGTCGCGGCTGCCGCACAGCCGCAGCCAGGCCTCCTGCACGGCGTCCTCGGCGTCATCGACTGAGCCCAGCATGCGGTAGGCCACCGCACGCAGGTGCGGTCGGGCCGCCTGGAAGTGTGCTGCCAGGTCCGCGTGCGCGGTCACCGTCGATCGGTGTCCGGTAGCGCGCACACCCTGCCTTCGCTGAAACCGGAGGCCCCGATACCCAACGCGAGGTTGAACCGGCCCCGAAGATTGCCAAGCGTGATGATGTGGGTCAGCCCGACGAGTTGAGCCTCGTCGAAATGCGCGCGCAGGCCTCCGAACAGCTCGTCGGGCACCTCGACCGGTGTGCGGCTGACGGCCGTGGCGTACTCGAGAATCAGCTTGTCGAGCTCGGAGAAGCAGGTGGCGTTCTGGTAGTCGGACAGCGCCAATAGCTCCTCGTCGGTGAGCCCCCAGCCCCGCGCGATCGCCGAACCGAGATCGATGCAGTATTCGCAGCGCACCGTCATCGCCGACTTCAGTTCGGCGAGCGCGCGTTGGCGGGGACTGAGGATGTCCATTTTCGACTCCGCCAGCTCCAGCCGGCCGTAGGCATTGAGCAGCTTGGGGATATACGCATACATCCGCAGCGGCTCGAGCATCGTCGCGGTTTCCAGTCCGGTCATCTGTTTGAACCGCCGCTTGGTGAAGAAGTAGGCGATCTTGGCGCCTGGTCCGGCGTCGCGGTCAGACACTCCGGCAAGTCGTGGCATGGCGGTCCTCCTGAAAGCTTTGGCGGTCGTACCTATGTCGACACCACCCGCCGCAAGAACGTGACCGGCGCGCTAGGCCTGCTGGGTGACCGCGTCCACATCGTCCAAATCGAGCAGGCGCGCATGCAGCACGGTGCGATTACGCAGCGCCGCGCGCACCGCACGGTGCAGGCCGTCTTCGAGGTAGAGGACGTTCTTCCACTTCACCGCGTGGGGGAACAGGTCGCCGTAGAACGTGGAATCCTCTGACAGCAGGCGATCCAGCGCCAGCACTTTCGTGGTGGTGACCAACTCGTCGAGTCGGATCTGCCGCGGGGGAATCCGCGACCAGTCCCGATAGGACAGGCCGTGCTCTGGGTACGGCTTGCCCTCGCGCACGCCCTTGAAGATCATCCGCGGGTGGTCTCCGGCGCGGCGTTCCCCGACGTGGCCATGCTGGACAGGCTAGCGCGGCGACGATGCGGTAGTTGCTGGTGATCACCGTAAACTGGACCGGGTTAGGGAGGTGGATCACGATGGGGAGTGCCGACGAGCGCCGCTTTGAGGTGCTGCGCGCGATCGTCGCCGACTTCGTGTCCACCAAGGAACCCATCGGTTCGAAGTCGCTGGTGGAACGTCATAACCTGGGCGTCTCGTCCGCGACGGTGCGTAACGACATGGCCGTGCTGGAGGCCGAGGGCTACATAACCCAGCCGCACACCAGCTCGGGACGGGTACCGACGGAAAAGGGCTACCGCGAGTTCGTCGACCGGCTCGACGACGTCAAGCCGCTGTCGGCGGCCGAGCGGCGTGCCATCCAGAGTTTTCTGGAGTCCGGTGTCGACCTAGACGACGTGCTACGCCGCGCAGTTCGGCTGCTGGCCCAGTTGACCCGCCAGGTGGCCGTCGTGCAGTACCCGACGCTGTCGACGTCGACCGTGCGGCACCTGGAAGTGATCGCGCTGACCCCGGCCCGGTTGCTGATGGTCGTGATCACCGACACCGGCAGGGTGGACCAACGCCTCGTCGAGCTCGGCGATGTCATCGACGACCACCAGTTGTCCCAGCTGCGCGAGATGCTCGGGCAGGCCCTGGACGGCAAGAAGCTTTCCGCGGCATCGGTCGCGGTCGCTGAGCTTGCCGGCCAACTCGCCGTTCCAGGTGGTCAGTCCAAGAGCCTCAGCGATGCGGTCGGGCGCTCGGCGACAGTGCTGCTCGAGTCGCTGGTCGAGCACAGCGAGGAGCGGCTGCTGTTGGGCGGCACCGCCAACCTGACCCGCAATACCGCCGACTTCGGCGGTTCGCTGCGATCGATCCTGGAAGCCCTCGAGGAACAGGTCGTGGTGTTGCGGTTGCTGGCCGCGCAGCAGCAAGCAGGCAAAGTGACGGTGCGCATCGGGCACGAAACCGAGGCGGAGCAGATGATGGGCACATCGGTGGTGTCCACCACCTACGGCACCCTCGACACCGTCTACGGCGGCATGGGTGTGCTCGGGCCCACTCGGATGGACTATCCGGGAACTATCGCTAGTGTCGCTGCGGTTGCCTTGTACATCGGCGAAGTGCTGGGTGGGCGATGAGCCCGCATTCACTGCACAATTCATTGATGGCCGTGGCAACACGGCCGAACCAGGTCGAAGAGGCTTAAGGAAGGTCAGGCGTGGCACGCGACTATTACGGTCTGCTCGGCGTGGGCAAGAACGCGAGCGATGCGGAGATCAAGCGTGCGTATCGCAAGCTGGCGCGCGAGCTGCATCCCGACGTCAACCCCGATGAGGTCGCCCAGGCGAAGTTCAAGGAGATCAGCGTCGCCTACGAGGTGCTGTCCGACCCGGAGAAGCGACGCATCGTCAACATGGGCGGCGACCCGCTCGCAAACGCCGCGTCGTCCGCCAACGGATTCGGCGGCTTCGGTGGTTTGGGTGATGTTTTCGAGGCGTTTTTCGGCGGAGGAGCTACCTCACGCGGCCCGATCGGACGGGTCAGGCCGGGCTCGGACTCGCTGCTGCGGATGCGGCTGGACCTCACCGAATGCGCGACCGGCGTCAGCAAGCAGGTCACCGTCGACACCGCGGTGCTGTGCGACCGATGCCAGGGCCGCGGCACCAACGGCAATTCGTCGCCGGTGGCCTGTGACACCTGCGGCGGTCGCGGGGAGGTGCAATCCGTGCAGCGCTCGTTGCTTGGCCAGGTGATGACGGCGCGACCGTGCCCAACCTGCCGCGGCGTAGGCGAAGTCATCCCCGACCCCTGCTACCAGTGCGGCGGCGACGGACGGGTGCAGGCTCGCCGGGAGATCGCCGTGAAGATCCCCGCCGGCGTCGGCGACGGCATGCGGGTCCGGCTGGCCGCTCAAGGTGAGGTCGGGCCGGGCGGGGGACCGGCAGGTGACTTGTACGTCGAGATCCACGAACAGCCCCACGACATCTTCGTGCGCGACGGCGACGACCTGCATTGCACCATCTCGGTGCCGATGGTTGACGCGGCGCTGGGCACCACGGTGACTGTGGACGCGATCATCGACGGCCTGACCGAGATCACCATCCCCGCGGGGACCCAGCCCGGTTCGGTGACGACCCGGCGCGGTCACGGGATGCCGCACCTGCGTTCCGGTGTGCGCGGGGACTTGCACGTGCACGTCGATGTGGTGGTGCCGGATCGCATAGACCACCACGACGCCGAGCTGCTGCGCGAGTTCAAGAGCCGTCGCAGCCGGGATGTGGCCGAGGTCAGGTCGACGCACAGCGCGGCTACGGCCGGCGGGTTGTTCAGCCGGCTCCGCGAGACCTTCACGGGGCGTTAAACGGCTGCTGGATTCGCATGCCTGGCCTGTTCTACGTCGACGCGCTGCCGATGACCGGTGAGCTGGCTGTCGTCGACGGCGACGAGGGCTTCCACGCCGCCACCGTGCGACGCATCCGTCGCGGCGAGGAACTCATCCTCGGCGACGGCGCCGGCGTTCTGGCCCGCTGTGCCGTCGAGCAGACCGGCCGCGACGGGTTGCAGGCCCGGGTGTTGGATCGCTGGCAGGTGCCCCCGATCCAGCCGCCGGTGACGGTGGTGCAAGCGCTGCCGAAGGCCGAGCGCTCCGAGCTGGCCATCGAGCTGGCCACCGAAGCCGGCGCGGACTCTTTCGTGGCATGGCGGGCTGCGCGCTGCATGGCCCGCTGGGAAGGGGCCCGCGCCGACAAGGGTCTGCGGCGCTGGCGGGCGGTCGCCCGCGCCGCCGCGCAGCAATCCCGTCGCGCGCATATCCCGTCGGTCGACGGTGTGCTGTCCACTGCGGCGCTGACCCGTCGGATCGCCGACGAGGTGGCCTCCGGAGGCACGGTGCTGGCGCTGCATGAGGCGGCCGCCGAACCGTTGATGAATCTGGGCCTGGCGCAAGCGAAGTCGGTGATGATCGTGGTGGGCCCGGAAGGCGGCATCGCTCCCGACGAACTTGGTGCGGTCACAGCTGCCGGGGCCGTCGAGGTCCGGCTGGGCCCGACCGTGCTGCGCACGTCGACCGCGGCTGCCGTCGCGTTGGGCGCACTCGGCGTGTTGACGCCGCGGTGGGAACTACCCGAGAACGGCGTGCATCCAGCGTCGCGCCGCCGCTAACCATTGGGTTTGCCAACCGCCCAGCGGTAGACTGAACCGTCCGAGCAAGCCATGCCAAACCGAAGAAAGCAGGCATTAGAACCCACGTGACGCCCCGCGAGACCAACGCTGCCGGCTCCTCGACATCTCAGGTTCGCAGCAGCATCGACGTTCCGCCCGACCTCGTCGTGGGCCTGCTCGGCTCCGCAGACGAAAACCTGCGTGCCCTCGAACGCATCCTGGCCGCAGACCTCCATGTGCGCGGCAACGCGGTGACGCTCTCCGGTGAGCCCGCCGACGTCGCGCTCGCCGAACGGGTGCTCTCCGAACTTGTCGCTATCGTCGCCGGCGGCCAGCCGCTGACCCCGGAAGTGGTGCGCCACAGTGTCGCGATGCTGACCGGCACCGGCAACGAGTCGCCGGCCGAAGTCCTGACGCTCGACGTCTTGTCGCGTCGCGGGAAAACCATTCGGCCCAAAACGCTCAACCAGAAGCGCTACGTCGACGCCATCGATGCTCACACCATCGTGTTCGGTATCGGCCCAGCGGGCACCGGTAAGACTTACCTGGCGATGGCCAAGGCGGTCAAGGCGCTGCAGACCAAACAGGTCACCCGCATCATCTTGACTCGTCCGGCGGTGGAAGCCGGTGAGCGGCTTGGCTTTCTGCCCGGCACGCTGAGCGAGAAGATCGACCCCTACCTTCGTCCGCTCTACGACGCGCTGCACGACATGATGGACCCCGAATTGATCCCGAAGCTGATGGCTTCCGGGATGATCGAGGTTGCACCCCTGGCATACATGCGGGGAAGAACGTTGAATGATGCTTTCATCATCCTCGACGAGGCGCAGAACACCACCGCCGAACAGATGAAAATGTTCCTCACCCGGCTAGGCTTCGGCTCCAAAGTCGTTGTCACGGGCGACGTTACCCAGATCGACCTGCCGGGCGGCAACAGGTCCGGGCTGCGTGCCGCGGTCGATATCCTCGACGGCATCGACGACATTCACGTCGCCGAGTTGACCAGTGCCGACGTGGTCCGGCATCGGTTGGTCTCCGAAATCGTGGATGCCTACGCACGACACGAGCAGCCCGGGCTGGCGTTGAACCGGGCGTCGCGGCGTGCCCCGAGCGCCCGCAGTCGTCGGTGACAGCGCCGTGAGCATCGAAGTCGCCAACGAATCAGGACTCGACGTCTCCGAATCCGAATTAATCAACGTCGCAAGGTTCGTCATCGCCCGGATGGACGTCAATCCGGCCGCTGAGCTGTCGATGGTGCTGCTGGACACCGCGGCGATGGCCGACCTGCACATGCGCTGGATGGACTTACCGGGACCGACTGACGTGATGAGCTTTCCGATGGACGAGCTCGAACCGGGCGGCCGCCCCGACGCGCCAGAGCCCGGCCCGGCCATGCTCGGCGACATCGTGCTCTGCCCTGAGTTTGCCTCCGAACAGGCCGCAGCCGCCGGTCACACGCTGGGCCAAGAGTTGGCGCTGTTGACAATTCACGGGGTTCTGCACCTGCTCGGCTATGACCATGCCGAGCCGGACGAAGAAAAAGAAATGTTCGCCTTACAGCGCAGCCTGCTCGAGGAGTGGGTCGCCGCTCAAGTCGAGTCATACCGCCACGAACGCCAGACCGAGCGAGATCAGCGGTTGCTGGACAAATCAAGGTATTTCGAGAATTGAACAGCTCTGCTCAGCTGCTCGGTGCGATCGTGTTGGTCGGTCTGGGCAGCGTGTTCGCGGCAATCGATGCCGCGATCAGCACGGTGTCGATGGCGCGGGTGCACGAACTGGTTCGTGAGGAGCGGCCCGGTGCGGCGCGCCTGGCCAAGGTGATGGCAGATCGACCTCGCCACATCAACCTGGTGGTGCTACTGCGGATCATCTGTGAGATCTCCGCGACCGTTCTGCTGGCGGAATTCTTCTACCGGGACGTGAGCCGCAATTGGGGACTGTTCGACGCCGCGGTCGTCATGGTGGTGACCACCTTCGTCGTCATCGGAGTCGGTCCGCGGACCCTTGGCCGCCAAAACGCCTACGTGATTTCCTTGGTGTCAGCTCTACCGCTGCAAGTGATTTCATTCCTGCTTGCCCCGATCAGCCGGCTCCTGGTGGTACTCGGGAACATGCTGACGCCCGGTCGTGGCTTCCGCAACGGGCCGTTTGCCTCCGAGATCGAATTGCGCGAAGTCGTGGACCTTGCACAGCAGCGCGGTGTGGTGGCCGCTGACGAGCGCCGAATGATCCAATCAGTGTTCGAACTCGGCGATACGCCGGCCCGCGAAGTGATGGTGCCGCGCACCGAGATGGTCTGGATCGAAAGTGACAAGTCCGCCGACCAGGCAACGTCGTTGGCCGTGCGCAGCGGGCACTCGCGCATTCCGGTCATCGGCGACAACGTCGACGATGTCGTCGGCGTGGTGTACCTGAAAGACTGTGTCCAGCAGGCGCGTTACTCGTCGGCCAACGGCCGGGACACCGCCGTAGCGGAGGTGATGCGCCCAGCGGTGTTTGTGCCCGACTCCAAACCCCTGGATGCGTTGCTGCGGGAAATGCAACGCGACCGCAATCACATGACGCTGTTGGTCGACGAGTACGGGGCGATAGCCGGGCTGGTGACGATCGAGGACGTGCTGGAAGAAATCGTCGGCGAGATCGCCGATGAGTACGACGCCGCCGAGGTCGCGCCGGTCGAAGACTTGGGCGACAACCGGTTCCGAGTGTCGGCGCGATTGCCGATCGAAGACGTCGGCGAGCTCTACGACATGGAATTCGACGAACATCTCGACGTGGATACCGTCGGCGGGCTACTGGCCTTGGAGTTGGGCCGCGTTCCATTGCCCGGCAGCGAAGTGGTTTCACATGGGCTGCGGTTACATGCCGAGGGTGGGCGCGACCACCGCGGGCGGGTCCGGGTCGGCACCGTGCTGCTGAGCCGTGTGGAGGCCGGCGATGACTGAATTCCGCTCCGGCTTCGTCTGTTTCGTCGGGCGGCCGAACACCGGGAAATCGACGCTGACCAACGCGCTGGTCGGTTCGAAAGTGGCGATCACGTCGAGTCGCCCGCAGACCACCCGGCATACGATCCGGGGCATCGTGCATCGGGACGACTTCCAGATCATCCTGGTCGACACCCCGGGTCTGCATCGGCCACGTACCTTGCTGGGAAAGCGGCTCAACGAATTGGTCCGCGACACCTATAGCGAAGTCGACGCCATCGCGTTGTGCATACCGGTCGACGAGGCGATCGGGCCGGGGGACAGGTGGATCGTGGAGCAGATCCGTTCTATAGCTCCCACAACAACATTGGTGGCCGTCGTCACCAAGATCGACAAGGTGCCCAAGGACAAGGTGGCCGCGCAACTCGTCGCGGCGAGCGAACTGGTCGGCGACTCTGCCGAGATCGTCCCGGTCTCGGCGGTCACCGGTGAGCAGATCGACGTGCTGGTCGGGGTGCTGGTCGCCGCACTGCCGCCCGGGCCGCCGTATTACCCCGACGGCGAGCTGACCGACGAACCCGAAGAAGTTCTGATGGCCGAGTTCATCCGTGAAGCCGCCTTGGAGGGCGTGCGCGAAGAGTTGCCGCATTCGCTGGCGGTGGTGATCGATGAGGTCAACCCGCACGAGGGGCGTGACGACCTGATCGACGTGCACGCCATCCTTTTCGTCGAACGGGACAGTCAGAAGGGCATCGTGATCGGCAAGGGCGGCGCCCGGCTGCGCGAGGTGGGCACCGCCGCGCGCAGTCAGATCGAGAAGCTGTTGGGCACCAAGGTCTACCTCGACTTACGCGTCAAGGTCGCGAAGAATTGGCAGCGGGACCCCAAACAACTTGGCCGTCTGGGCTTTTGACGGATTCGGTCGGCGTTATCGCAGCGCCGGCCCGTTGGCGACGGGAGGGCTGTCCCTCCCGGTGTTCCACCACACTGCGGGCTGCTTGCCCGCCCAGCCGCCCAGCGCCTCCAATTCGGCGGCCAGGGAGATCAGCAGCGGCTCGCTGTTGGCCGGTCCCATCAGTTGCACGCCGATCGGCAGCCCTTCGGAGGTGAAACCGGCCGGGACGTTGATCGACGGCCACCCCAACACATTCCACGGCCACGTCACCGGGCAGGCAGCGATCATCGCACGGTCGGTCGCCAAACCGCTGAGCCTGTCGAAAGCGTGCACCAATGGCGGTGGCTGCGCGGTCGTCGGGGCCAACACCACGTCCACAATGCGGAAAATCGAGCCCACCCGACGCTGGTTGGCGGCTTCATGCGCGCGGGCGGCGCGCAGTGTCGACTCTGAGAGCAGCCGCCCCATCCGCATATTGGCCAGCGTGCGGTGGTCCAGTTCCACGCCGTCACCCAACCGCTCGGCCCAGTCCAGCAGCCCGGATGTGGACCGCGACAGGAAGTTCCAGGACAACCGCAGCCCGTAATCGGGATTGCCCGAAACCACGCTGTGGCCCAGCAGCCGAAGTTGACCGCCCACCGATTCCAGGGCCGCCTCGATCTCCGGATGTAGGCGGGCTGGAAACGCGGTGAACGGAAATCGGGTCGACAACGCGATGCGCATTGGACCGGGAGCGGTGCCGACGTGGTCGGACATTGTCACCGGTCGCGGCTTGTGTAGGTCGCCGTCGACGTTGCCGGACGCCGCGTCGAGCACCAGCGCCGCATCGGCGACCGTGCGCGCCAGCACGCCGTTGACCGTGATCCCGTTGAACGCCTCCCGCAGCGGCCACGTCGAGATGCGGCCCCGCTGGGGTTTGATACCGACCAGGTGGGTCCACGCCGCCGGGATGCGGACGCTGCCGGCTCCGTCGGAGCCGATCGCGGCTGTTACCAGGCCGGCGGCCACCGCGGCCGCGCTACCGCCGGACGACCCGCCCGGCGTGTGCCTGCGTGACCACGGATTGCGGGTGTGGCCGAACCCGGGTCCGCTGGTGAACGGCCATTGGCCCAGTTCGCAAGTGTTGGTCTTGCCGACGATCACCGCACCGGCCGCCTTGAGCCGGCGTACCACTTCGGCGTCTTCTGTAGCGGGCCGGACAGACCCGGACGTGCCGAAGGCGGTGGGCGACCCGGCAACGTCGACATCGTCTTTGACCGCGATCGGGATACCCAACAGCGGCGCCTGGTCCCCGGCGGCGCGCCGCCGGTCGGCCGCGGCAGCGGCGGCAAGCGCCGACTGGGTGAGCACCACCCGGAAGGCGTTCAGGGTGGATTGGCTGAGATCGATAGCGTGCAGCGAGCGACGCACCAACTCGTCAGACGTCACCTCACCGTTGGCCAGCTGGTAAAGCTGGTCGGTCAGGGTCGGGAAGCGGGATGAGGGGGAGTGAGTCATCGCCTACCAGCGTATCGGCGCGGGTATGCCGCAATGTGGTGACGCAGTGCCACACTGATGTGATGCGGCTGTACCGGGACCGTGCGGTGGTGCTGCGCCAGCACAAGCTCGGCGAAGCCGACCGGATCGTCACCCTGCTCACCCGCGACCATGGACTGGTTCGCGCGGTGGCCAAGGGTGTGCGTCGCACCCGCAGTAAGTTCGGTGCGCGACTGGAGCCGTTCGCGCATATCGACGTACAGCTGCACCCCGGCCGCAACCTGGACATCGTCACGCAGGTTGTCTCGCTTGACGCATTCGCCACCGACATCGTCAGCGACTACGGCCGATACACCAGCGCGTGCGCGATGCTGGAAACCGCCGAGCGCCTCGCCGGCGAGGAGCGGGCACCGGCCCCGGAATTGCACCGGCTCACGGTTGGTGCGCTGCGGGCGGTGGCCGACGGTCACCGCCCCCGTGAGCTGCTGCTCGACGCTTATCTGCTGCGCGCCATGAGCATCGCCGGGTGGGCCCCGGCCCTGACCGAATGCGCCCGCTGCGCCGCACCGGGCCCGCACCGGGCATTTCACATCGCCGCAGGCGGCAGCGTCTGCACCTACTGCCGCCCCTCCGGTGCGACGACACCTCCACTGGGTGTGCTGGATCTGATGTCGGCGCTGCGTGACGGCGACTGGGAGGCCGCAGAGACCACACCGTCATCGACCCGCAGCCATGTCAGCGGATTGGTGGCCGCTCACCTGCAATGGCATCTGGAGCGGCAGCTGCGAACGTTGCCGCTCGTCGAGCGGATGCGGCGTGTCGATCAGTTAGACCAGAGCCTCCTTGACCGTCGCATAGCGTTGGTCAGGCAGGATGTCGCCCATGGAGACGAGCCGGGTGAGCCGCTCAGAGCGGAAGGCTGAGCGCAAGCGGAAGACCGATTTCCCGCAGCTCGCTCCGGCGCCTGAGGACTATCCGATCTTCCCCGACACGTCGACATGGCCGGTGGACTTTCCCGCTTTGCCGCCGTCGCGCGATGGCGGTCCCCGCCGGCCGCCGCAGCACATCTCCAAGGCGGCCGCACCGCGGATCCCGGCGGCCCAGTTGCCCAATCACGTCGCCATCGTGATGGACGGCAACGGCCGCTGGGCCACCCAGCGGGGACTGGCCCGCGTCGAAGGCCACAAAATGGGTGAGGCAGTGGTCATCGATATCGTCTGCGGCGCAATAGAAATCGGAATCAAATGGCTCAGCCTTTACGCGTTTTCCACCGAGAACTGGAAGCGGTCCGCGGAGGAAGTGCGTTTCCTGATGGGGTTCAACCGCGACGTGGTGCGACGGCGCCGGGTGAACCTCGACGAGATGGGTGTGAAGATACGCTGGGTGGGCTCGCGCCCACGCTTGTGGCGCAGCGTCATCAACGAGTTGGCGATCGCAGAGGAAATGACCAACAACAACGACGTGATCACGGTGAACTATTGCGTCAACTACGGGGGTAGGACCGAAATCGCAGAGGCTGCAAGGGATATCGCGCGCGAAGCCGCCGCAGGCAAGCTTAACCCCGAGCGGGTCACTGAGGCGACCATCTCCCGACACCTGCACCGCCCCGACATTCCCGACGTGGATCTGTTGTTGCGGACTTCAGGCGAGCAGCGGACCAGTAACTTCATGCTGTGGCAGGCGGCGTACGCCGAGTTCATCTTCCAGGACACCCTGTGGCCCGACTACGACCGCCGCGATCTGTGGGCGGCCTGCGAGGAATACGCGTCACGGCATCGACGGTTCGGGACGGCCTGATGTTCGCAAACCACGTGTGTCACAGGAGTAAGAGCGGTAAGGGGATAGTCGTTGTGCCCGCCTCTGAGCGACTTTCGACCGTCGCACAACTGATTGTCGCTCGCAGGCGGGCACATTGCCTGCCTGCTCTGCAGTTGGGGCCACGCTGATGCCGTCGCTGCAGAAGCGGTTGGTCACGGTGCTGTCAGAGGTGCTATCCCTCGACGAGGAACCCGACGGCGCCCTGACCGTGCGTCACGCCGGCACCATCGCATCGTTGCGGGTGGTGACGATCACCGACGAGCTCGACCTGGTGTCGCTGACCCAGATTGTGGCGTGGGATCTGGTGCTTACCAAAAGGATTCGTGACAGTGTGACCGAGCAGTCGCACAGCACGCTGCTGGGGTCGGTGACGCTCGTGGAGAAGGCCGGCGACACGACTCCCAAACGCAATTCAGGTAAGGCCGCAGACGTGGTGTTGCGCTACAACTTTCCGGGCGGTGGCCTCAGCGACGACGCGCTGCGCACGCTGATCCTGATGGTGCTCGACAAGGGCGCCGAGATCCATCGGGTGCTCACCGGCTGAGCCGCTCAGCGACGGCACTCCGCGCAGGTTCCGGTGATCTCGATGGTGTGGCTGACATCGGAGAACCCGTGTTCGGCGGCCACCTCCGCGGCCCATACCTCGACCTCGTGGTCGCCTACCTCCACGGTCGAGCCGCACCCGCGGCACACCAGGTGGTGATGATGGTGCTCTGAGCAGCGCCGATAGACCGATTCACCGGTGTCGTTGCGCAGCGTGTCGAGCATGCCCGCAGTGGCCATCGACTGCAGCGTCCGGTAGACGGTGGTCAGGCCGATGTTCTCGCCGCGCTGCCGCAGCTCGTCGTGCAGCTCCTGCGCCGAGCGGAATTCGTCAAGCGTGTCCAGCAGCGTCGAGATCGCCGCCCGCTGCCGGGTGGCCCGCACTCCCGCGGTCGGACTCACGGCTTGTCCTCGCCGGCGTGTGCCACGGCGTCGACCACGATGTGCGCCAAGTGGTGATCGGCCAGCCGGTAGAGCACCTCGCGGCCGGACCGCTCCCCGGCGACCACGCCTGCGGCCTTGAGAATCTTCAGGTGCTGGCTGACCAGCGGCTGTGGCACGCCCAGCGCGTCGACCAGCTCGTGCACGCAGCGCTGGGACACGTGTAGCTGCAGCACGATGGCGATCCGCACCGGCGCTGCCAGCGCGCGCAGCAGCTCGCCGGCGGCGCCCAGAATTTCCCGCGGTGGTGGCGGTGGCAGCTCTGCGGGAGCGCTGTGCCGGTGCTCACCGACCAGCTCGTCGCCGTCGGCTGCGGCAGAGGTTGAGGGGACCATACTTCTCCCACTGTCACATGCATGATCACGCATGTCAAAGAGCGCGCCGTCGATCGCTACGATGACGGATCGTCCGCGTTTCACAACACAGGAGTCAACAACCTCGTGGCGTCCGTCATCGACACCGTCGTCAACCTCGCTAAACGGCGTGGCCTGGTCTATCCCGCCGGCGAGATCTACGGTGGCACCAAATCGGCATGGGACTACGGGCCGCTGGGCGTGGAGCTCAAGGAGAACATCAAACGGCAGTGGTGGCGCTCGGTCGTCACCGGCCGCGACGACGTCGTCGGTCTGGACTCCTCGATCATCCTGCCGCGTGAGGTGTGGGTCGCCTCCGGGCACGTCGAGGTCTTCAACGACCCTCTGGTGGAGTCGCTGATCACCCACAAGCGCTATCGGGCTGACCATCTCATCGAGGCCTACGAAGCAAAACACGGGCATCCGCCACCCAACGGGCTAGCCGACATCCGCGACCCCGAGACAGGCGAGCCGGGCCGGTGGACCGAGCCGCGCGAGTTCAACATGATGCTCAAGACCTATCTCGGCCCAATCGAGACCGAGGAGGGGCTGCACTATCTGCGGCCCGAGACCGCGCAGGGCATCTTCGTCAACTTCGCCAACGTGGTGACGACGGCGCGTCGCAAGCCGCCGTTCGGCATCGGCCAGATCGGCAAGAGCTTTCGCAACGAAATCACGCCGGGCAACTTCATCTTCCGTACCCGCGAATTCGAGCAGATGGAGATGGAGTTCTTCGTCGAGCCGTCGACGGCCCAGGAATGGCATCAGTATTGGATCGACACCCGGCTGGCCTGGTATGTCGATCTCGGTGTCGACGCGGAGAATCTACGGCTCTACGAACACGCAGCAGACAAGCTGTCGCACTATTCCGACCGCACGGTCGACATCGAGTACAAGTTCGGCTTCTCGGGCAACCCGTGGGGCGAGCTTGAAGGTGTGGCCAACCGCACCGACTTCGACTTGTCCACGCACGCAAAGCATTCCGGGGTCGATCTGTCATTCTATGACCAGGTCAACGACACCCGCTACGTGCCGTACGTGATCGAACCGGCGGCGGGTCTGACGCGCTCGTTCATGGCGTTTCTGATCGACGCCTACTGCGAGGACGAAGCGCCCAACGCCAAGGGCGGCGTGGACAAACGGACCGTGTTGCGCCTCGACCCGCGACTGGCGCCGGTGAAAGCCGCGGTGCTGCCGCTGTCCCGCCATGCCGACCTGAGTCCCAAAGCTCGCGATCTGGCTGCGGAGTTACGCAAGTACTGGAACGTCGACTTCGACGACGCCGGCGCGATCGGGCGGCGCTACCGGCGTCAAGACGAGATCGGCACCCCGTATTGCGTGACGGTGGATTTTGACTCGCTCGACGACCACGCCGTCACGATCCGCGAACGGGACGCCATGACCCAGGAGCGTGTAGCCATCGACGCGGTGGCCGATTATCTGGGCTCGCGGCTGCGCGGCTGTTAGCCGCGAAGACCGCGCTGAACCACGCCTTTTAAAGAAATTTCACCAACTACGCATGATATTGGTCACATGACCAATATCATGAGTGTGACGACGCGGCGGCTCACTAGGGCGTGGTGAGCTGCCGCGTCCTCCATGTGTTCAGAACCGGCCGCCGCCGCCCATGAAGCCGCCGCCGGAACCGGGCGAACCGCCGAATGACGTCGGGCCCCAGCCGCCACCGGAACCGCCGCCCCAGCCGCCGCCGAATCCGCCGCCGCCGAGCATGTCGCCGATGATGATCCCACCCATCATCGCGCCCATGTGGTTGCCGCCGCCATAACGCCCGGTGTAGGCGAGCTGGGCTGACTGGACATCGTTTTCGGCGAGTGACTGAGCCTGGGCGGCCAGTGACGCCGCGGTATTGGCGTGCGTGATCGCGTCGCTGACCGCACTGGACCGTTTGTCTTGTGCCGCTTGTAGTTGTCGGCTCGCCTCGGACAGGCGGGTGCGCGCCTCGGGCCCGACGCTGCCGCGGCGGTTGTCGATGTACTCCGACACGGCGTGTACCCGGGACTGAGCGGTGAACAACGCCTGTTCCAATGTCCGGTTGAGGCGCTCGGCGGTGGCCTGCTCTTCGGCAACGGTGGACAGCAGCCGATTCAGGTCCGCGTCGGCCTTGGTCAATCCGGTGAACGAGCCGAGCGGATCCGCTGAGCCGTTGGTGTGTGCGGTGTCCAGCGCCCTAGCCGCCGCGTCCCGGGCGCCGGCCAGATCGCGAAGGTGTGGTGCCCTGGTTTGTTGCGCGCTCTCCAGCGCGGCGCCGGCGCGCTCGATGCCGGCCTGGATGTCGCCGATCAGCGACGGCAGGGTGGCGACTGCGTGCCGAATGTCGTTGGCGGCGCCGTCCACGGCGTCGAGCAACGAGCGAGCTTGCCCCAGCGCCGATTCCGCTGCGTGCACAGCGTCGACCAAACCGCTTTGCTCACCGGTGACCGGCCGGGCCGCCAGATCGCGCGCCCGGCCGAGGTTTTGATCCGCGAAGGCCAGCCGGTCCTTGGCGGTCGAGACGTTGGTGGCCACCGAAGCCAGCGCAGCGCTGTCGAATTCGTTGTGCAGATCGGTCATTCGTTGTTCAGCCGGGCCGATACGTGCGGTCAGGTCGACGATCTGTTGAGTCAGGGCGTCGAGGCGCGATGGCGCGTTGACCACCAAGTCGCGCATCTCTTCGAAGGCGTCCCGCTGCGACTCCAGCTCACGATCGGCCCGCGCCGCGGACAGGATGACCTCGGTCAGCAGCTCACGCCGCTGCGCCCGCGTCTCGGGTATGGCGTCATCGAGTTGTTGGCGCACGGTGAACGCTTGGGCCAGAGCCGCTTTGGCGTTGTCCACCGCGCGGGCGAACGGCTCGGTCCGCTGTTCGCCGAACTCCTCGATCGTCAGCGCCAGCTCATTGGCGCTGGTGCGCACCGCGTTGTCGACGTCGACGACTTTCCACCGCGACAAGTCGTCCAGGGCGCCCAACGACAGCGCCGCCAACGCATCGGGGTCGGTGGCGTCGACCCGCTTCGCCGCGGCCAGCTGGGCGGCCCGCCGTCGGCGCCGCCGGTAACGCATGACCACGAACAACACCACCACCGCAACCAGGATCACGCCCAGCCCGATCAGCAGCGGCGTCGAATCCGTCGGCTCGCGGCCCCGGTCGAGTCCGTTGGCTGCGGCGACTGCTGCACCGCTCCAGTCGCCGCGGCGCAGCGCGGGTTCGATCTGGTTGCGTCGCAGATCGTCGACCTGACCCGCGCTGATCGTCTGGACCCGGTTAGGCACCAGGAATGCGTAGGAGTGGTCGACGGTCGCCACGGCGAGCACCGCGTCGAAATCACCCAAGTCGCTGGCGGCCCGCGTGTTCTCCGCCCAGCTCACGGCCGGCTGCCCGGAGAAGTCGTCGACGAAGACCACCCACAATTGGATGCGGCGCTCGGAGTAGAGCTTGCCGGTCGCCGTCTGGATCGCCGCGCGGCCAGGGCCGTTCAACGCCCCGGCGTCGTCGGTGATGTAGGTGGACAGCCGGAACGGCGGCTGCGCTGCGGCGGACGGCGCCGCTACTAATGCGGTAATCAGCATCGCCATGAATGCGGCGACCGAGCGGACAGTGCTCATGCTCGACAATCTAGCCCGGCATCGGTGCGGGTCCCAGGGGCGAGTCATTCCAGTGCACTGCGCGGCGCCAGCCCGGGCGGCTGGCAGACTGTGGGTCGATGACTCAGCAAGACCCCTACGACGATTTCGACCGCCAGCGGGTGGCGCCCGAAGCGCCGAAGACCGCGGGCTTGCCGGGCACCGAGGGTCAGCGCCGCAGCGACTTCGCCCGGGATCGCGCCAGGGTTCTGCACAGCGCGGCACTGCGCCGGCTCGCCGACAAGACACAGGTGGTCGGGCCGCGGGAAGGAGACACCCCGCGCACGCGGCTGACCCATTCGCTGGAAGTCGCTCAGATCGGGCGGGGGATGGCGATCGGATTGGGTTGCGATCCCGACCTCGTCGACATGGCCGGTCTGGCCCATGACATCGGCCACCCACCGTACGGGCACAACGGCGAGCAGGCTCTCGACGAGGTGGCGACGTCGCACGGTGGCTTCGAGGGAAATGCGCAGAACTTCCGGATCCTGACCAGCCTGGAGCCCAAAGTCCTTGATTCGCAACGGCATAGCGTGGGCCTGAACTTGACCCGGGCAGGGCTGGATGCAGTCACCAAATATCCGTGGTCGCGCGGTCGGCGTCAACGCAAATTTGGTTTCTACGACGTCGACCGCGATGCCGCCGCCTGGGTGCGCGACCATGCGCCCGCCGATCGGCCCTGCCTGGAGGCCCAGGTGATGGACTGGGCCGACGACGTCGCCTATTCGGTGCACGACGTGGAGGACGGTGTCGTCTCCGGGCGGATTGACCTTCGCGTGCTCGCCGACGACCACGAGGCCGGCGCCCTGGCCAAGCTCGGTGAACGTGACTTCACCGGGATGCGCGCCGACGACCTGGCCGAGGCTGCCCAGCGGCTCTCGGGTCTCCCAGTGGTGGCCGCGGTCGGCAAGTATGACGCCACGCTGTCGGCCGCGGTCGCACTCAAGGGGATGACCAGTGAGCTGGTGGGCCGGTTCGCGTCGGCAGCGATCGCGGCGACCCGGTCGGCCGCCGGCCCGGGGCCGTTGGCTCGCTTCCTGGCCGACCTGTCTGTGCCGGAGGTGGTGCGCGCCGAGGTCGCGGTGCTCAAGACGCTGGCCTTGCAGTTCATCATGTCCGATCCGCGGCACCAGGAAATTCAGGCCCGGCAACGGGAACGCATCCATCGGGTGGCGCACGGCCTGCTGGCCGGAGCGCCCAACACCCTTGACCCGGTGCTGGTGCCGGCCTTCAACGCCGCCGCCGACGACGGGGAGCGGCTGCGCGTGATCGTCGACCAGATCGCCTCCTACACCGAGGGGCGCTTAGAACGCATCGAAACCACCCAGGCGTGAGACTAGATCCGGACTAAAGTCGGCTCATGTTCAAACCCACTGCCGTTTTTGCCGCAATGTCTCTCGCCGCCGCACTCAGTGCCTGTAGCTCGCATCAATCGTCGTCCACCGCAAGCTCGAGCAGCGCTGCCCCGGCGGGTGCTCAAACCCTGAGCGCGCAATTGCATACCGCCGATGGCCGGTCGGTGGCCACCGCCACCTTCGAATTCGCCAATGGATACGCCACCGTCACCGTGAAGACGACCGCGGACCACATCCTGACCCCGGGCTTCCACGGCCTGCACATCCACGATGTCGGCAAGTGCGAGCCGAACTCGGTCGACGCGATGATGGGCGGCGCGCCCGGCGACTTCATGTCGGCCGGCATGCACTACCAGGCGCCCGGGCACACCGGTGAGCCGCCCAGCGGGGACCTGACAGCGCTGCAAGTGCGCAAAGACGGCGCGGCGTTGCTGGTGACCACCACCGACGCGTTCACCAGGGACGACCTGTTGGCCGGCAACAAGACGGCTCTGTTGCTGCACGGCGCCGAGCACAGCCCCGACGCGGAGAAGCGATTCGCGTGCGGCGTGATCGGCACCGGTTAGCCACAGCCAGTCAATCGTCACGGCCTCGGAGACGGACCAGACCTCTTACACTGTGCCGATGGCCGGCCGTATCTCCGATCGCGATATCGCCGCCATCCGCGAACGAGTCCGCATCGAGGATGTCGTCGGCGACTACGTCCAGTTGCGGCGTGCCGGCGCGGATTCGCTGAAGGGTCTATGCCCTTTTCACGACGAGAAGTCGCCGTCGTTTCACGTGCGGCCCAACCACGGCCACTTTCACTGCTTCGGCTGCGGCGAGGGCGGCGACGTGTATGCCTTCCTGCAGAAGATCGAACACGTCAGCTTCGTCGAGGCTGTCGAACTGCTGGCCGACCGGGTCGGGCACACCATCAGCTACACCGGGGCGGCAGCGACCGCCGTGCAGCGTGACCGGGGCAGTCGCAGTCGGCTGCTCGCCGCCAATGCCGAGGCGTTGGCGTTCTACATAGCGACGCTGGAATCTCCGGAGGCGCAGCCGGCCCGGAAATACCTGACCGAGCGGAATTTCGACGCCGACGCCGCCCGTCACTTCGGTTGCGGCTTTGCGCCGTCGGGCTGGGATTCGCTGACGAAACACTTGCTGCGCAAGGGTTTTGAGTTCAAAGAGCTGGAGGCCGCAGGCTTGTCCCGGGAGGGTCGCCGCGGCCCGATCGATCGGTTCCACCGCAGGCTGCTGTGGCCGCTCCGGACGTCGGCCGGCGAGGTGATCGGGTTCGGTGCGCGCAGGCTGTTCGACGACGATCCCATGGAAGCCAAGTACGTCAACACCCCAGAGACGTTGCTGTACAAGAAGTCCGGAGCGTTATTCGGTATCGACCTGGCCAAGCGTGACATCGCCAAGGGGCATCAGGCTGTCGTCGTCGAGGGCTACACCGACGTGATGGCGATGCATTTGTCCGGGGTAACGACGGCGGTGGCATCCTGCGGCACCGCATTCGGTGACGAACACCTGTCGATGTTGCGCCGACTGATGATGGACGACAACTTCTTTCGCGGCGAGCTCATCTACGTGTTCGACGGCGACGAAGCGGGCAAGGCGGCGGCGCTCAAGGCGTTCTCCGGTGAGCAGCATCTGGCCGGCCAGTCGTTCGTCGCGGTCGCCGCCGACGGCATGGATCCGTGTGATCTGCGGCTGGCCTCCGGCGACGGCGCGCTGCGGGATCTGGTGGCGCGACGAACTCCGTTGTTCGAGTTCGCGATTCGCGCGACACTGAGCGATATAGATATGGACAACGCGGAGGGACGGGTGTCCGCGCTGCGCCGCTGTGTGCCGATCGTCGCCCAGATCAAGGACCCGACCCTGCGCGACGAGTACGCGCGGCAACTGGCGGGCTGGGTCGGCTGGCCGGATGTCGCACAGGTTATCGGCCGGGTGCGGGAAGAAGCCAAGAATCCGACCAGCCAGGGCCGCGCTACCGGCAGGGCCCGTGCCGCCGGGCAGGCTTCCGCCAAGGCGGCGCCGGTGCCTGCCGCGCCTCGTCCCGATCCCAAAGACCCGACGCTGTGGCCGCAGCGCGAGGCGCTCAAATCGGCGCTGCAGTACCCGGCGCTGGCCGGCCCGGTGTTCGACACGCTGACCGTCGAAGGCTTCACCCATCCCGGCTACGCCGCGGTGTGTACCGCCATAGGCGCGGCCGGCGGCACCGGAACCGGCGTCGGCGGGGCGGAATGGCTTGAGGCGGTGCGCCAAAAGGCCCCGTCGCCTGCGGCCGCGGGGTTGATCAGTGAGCTGAGTGTCGAAAGCATCCGGGTCGACGACGATGACAAGCTGCCGCGCTACATCGCCGGCGTGTTGGCCCGCCTGCAAGAGGTGTGGATTGGCAGGCAGATCGCGGACGTCAAGTCCAAGTTGCAGCGGATGTCACCGGTCGAGCAGGGCGACGAGTACCACGCGCTGTTCGGCGATCTGGTCGCCATGGAGGCCTACCGGCGCAGCCTGCTGGAGCAGGCCAGCGGCGACCTCACCGCCTGAGGCTTCGCCGCGCTCGCGATCGCTGGACCTGCGTGACGACCCGCTGCGCCCGGCTTCGCCGCGCTCGCGATCGTCACGGGTGTGGTCGCTGCGGCTCGACCACGCTGGTCGCGTCGTCGATCTCGGTCAACGTCACCATCCGCACGTCGGGCGAAACCCGATCTGCCACCTTGCGCCGTCCCGCTTCGATGACCGACTTGGCGGCGGGGCTGCTGGTGAGGGCGCGGTAGGTGCCGACGATCTGCTCGTAGCGACGCCGTCCGGCCTTGGCGCCCAACACATAGCCCAGTCCCAGCACGACGACGTATCGGATCAAAGCGGTCCCTTCCGAGGTTGGTCCTTATCCGTCCATCCTGCCCCATACCCGCGGACAGGTGCCCTGCGGCGGGCGATCAGTCTGATTGGGCGTGGGCAGGCCGGTACGCTAAAGTCATCCCGCGATCCGCGCCAGCGCGCATGCGGACACCGAGCAGTCCCCTGTAGCTCAATTGGCAGAGCATTCGGCTGTTAACCGAAGGGTTGGTGGTTCGAGTCCACCCGGGGGAGCCAAGCGAGTTCCGAGCACGATAGTGGTGCTCAGTTGCCCCCCAACATCCCCTTGAAACCGGGGTAAGGGGAGTTGTTTTGGGTGCTCGACCTGTTCAGGAAGTCGGGGCAGTAGGCGCTCGACGCCAGCGCCGCGAATTTCATGGCGCCGCCGTGATTCAATCCTGGATTGAGTAAGCTCAACTTTTCGACCAGGTCGTTCTGCGACAGCCCCTGGTTCATGAAGTCGCAGGCCTTTCTGCCGGCCGTGACGGCATTGGACCCGCTGTTGTAGGTCATGCCCGCCTTATTGAGCGAGTCGAGGAATGCCGCATCGGCACCGGGGTTGTCTGGCACGCTCGGCGGGGGCGGGTCGGCCGCCGCCGGCGCGGCCACGCCCACGGCGACAGCGAGACAGGTTAGGCCAAGAAGTAGTCTCATCGCTCCATCATCGTCCAGATCGGCGCGGTTGTCCTGTCGAATTGCTTCACTGCAGAGCGGGTACGTGCAGGTCTGGCCGAGTCAAATCCTGGAAGCGGGGCCGAAGTGAGGGTTGGATAGAGGCTGTGACGAAAGTCGCGGAGAGTTCTCTCGGCTGGGCCGACGGCGCATTGCTGGCCATCGACCAGCGTGCGCTACCGCGCGAGTTGAGCTGGCTGCGGATCACGACCGTCGACGAGGTCATCGACGCGATAAAAACCCTTGCCATCCGCGGTGCGCCCGCGCTCGGGGTCGCCGGCGCCTTCGGCGTGGCGCTGGCGGCCTACGCGCACCCCGGCGATGCCGGGAAGACAACGCTGGAAGCCGAGCGGATCGCGTCGGCCCGGCCCACCGCGGTGAATCTGGCCTGGGGTGTACGCCGAGCGCTGGCCACGTTGCCCGCGGGTCCGGACGCCGTGCTCGCCGAGGCCAGGGAAATGCTGGCCGAGGACGCCCAGGTCAATCGGGTGTGTGCCACCCACGCCGCCGACCTGGTGCTCCGGCTGTGTCCCGACCGGCCGCTGCGGGTGCTCACGCACTGCAACACCGGTCGGCTGGCCACCACGGCCTTCGGCACCGCGCTCGGCGCGGTGCGCGTATTGCACACCCGCGGCAAGATCGCCGACGTGCTGGTCGACGAGACGCGACCACTGCTGCAGGGCGCACGGCTCACGGCATGGGAGCTGGCCGAGGCCGGCATCCCGCACCGGCTGACCATCGACTCCGCCGCGGCCTGGGCGATGGCCACCGGGCAGGTCGACTGCGTGATCGTCGGCGCGGACCGCATCACCGCCGACGGCTCGGCCGCCAACAAGATCGGCACGTACGCGCTGGCGCTGGCCGCGCAGCGGCACGGCATCCCGTTCGTCGTCGTCGCACCCGAGTCGACTCGCGACCTCGCGACTGCGACCGGACGCGAGATCGTCGTCGAGGAACGGGCCGCCGCCGAAATCACTCATGTCGGTGGTGTTGCCAGTGCCCCCGAGCGCACCGCCGTGTTCAACCCGGCCTTCGACGTCACGCCGGCGGAGCTGATCACGGCGATCGTCACGGAGCACGGCGTGGTCGGACCGACCGACGCCGTGAATACCCCTGTCGCACAGCAGATTACCGACATCGCCAGCGGCTTGTACGTGCGGGGCTGGATGCCCGGCACGGCAGGGAACATCTCGGTGCGCACCGGGGAGACGGTGGTGATCACCGGCAGCGGCCTGTCCAAGGGTGAGCTCAGCCCCGACGACATGGTGGCGGTGACCGTCGCCGACTCACAACAGGTGTCGGGTCGGCGCCATCCGTCCGCAGAGACCGCCATCCACACCGCGATCTACCGTGCGACCAACGCCGACGCCGTGGTCCACGTCCATGCGCCGTATGCGACCGCGCACACGGTCGGCGCGTCACAGGCCTTGACGTTTAGTGGCTACGAGCTGATCAAAGGACTCGACGCGACGGAAACCATCAGCATCCCGGTCTTCACCAATCACTCCGACGTCCGGTGTATCGGCGCCGACATCGAGCAGCACCTGACCGTGCACACGCACGCCCCGCCGGTACTGTTCATCGCCGGCCACGGGATCACCGCGTGGGGCGCCGATCTCGCACAGGCCCGCGACCGGGTCGAGTGTCTGGAGGCGCTGTGCGAGTTGGCGACGCTGACCGGATGCCGCGAGATCTGACCACGCCTCCGCACGGCTGGAAGGAACGGAATGACACTGCTGGTGGTGATGGCCGACCACGATGCCGCCGAGGTGCGGTTGCGCACCGACGACGCACGCCTGATCGGTGACGAACTCGCCACGCGGGACATCGTTTTCGGCCGCCGGCCGATCGCACCTGCTCGCCACGTCGGTCAGCCGCCGGAACGGATGCTGGCCGAATACGCCGAGCAGATTGCGGCAATCAACCGCGACGGCCGTTATCGGCACGTCGATGTGGCCGCGCTGCAACCCGACGAGGCCGACCCCGACTGGCATGCGACGGCGACCGCCGCGCGCTCGAAATTCCTCGCCGAGCACCGCCACGCCGAGGACGAGGTGCGCTTCTTCGTCGCGGGCCGTGCCTGCTTCTACCTGCACCTCGAGCCGGAAGTGTGCGCGGTGGTATGCGAGGGCGGGGACGTGCTGTCGGTGCCAGCGGGCACTCGGCATTGGTTCGACATGGGTTCGCGGCCCGACTTCGTGGCGATCCGGTTCTTCGAGCAGCAGGACGGCTGGGTCGGCGACTTCACCGGAGACGCGATCGGAGAACGCTTTCCGACGCTCGATCAGCTCGTTGCGACGTGATCGCCGCAATCGTCTTTGACATCGAGGGCACCACCAGCCCGACCAGCTCGGTGCGCGAGGGGCTCTACGCCTACACCCGCCGGCATCTGGCGTCGTGGCTGGCCGACAACCTCGACGGTGCCGCGGATGAGGTGATCGCCGAGACAGGCGAATTGGCGGGGCAGCCAGACGCCGGCCCGACTGAGGTAGCGGAAATCCTCTGCGATTGGCTGAATTCCGATGTCAAGGCCGAGCCCTTGAAAACCGTGCAAGGCCTGATCTGTGCAGAGGGATTCCGCAGCGGGGCATTGCACGGCGAATTCTTCGACGACGTACCGGCGGCGCTGGCGAGCTGGCGTGACATGGGCTTCGCACTGCACATCTTTTCCTCGGGTTCGGTTCGCAATCAACAGGATTGGTTCTCCCACGCCCGCGGCGGCGAGCTGGCCTCATTGATCAGCGGCTGGTTCGATCTGGCCATTGCCGGAGCCAAGCGCGAAAGCTCTTCGTACAAAACGATTGCCGAGGCCATCGGGGTGGAGCCGAATCGGATCCTCTTTCTGTCCGACCATCCTGACGAGCTCGACGCCGCAGCCGCTGCCGGTTGGTCGGTGCTCGGTGTCCACCGACCCGGTGAACCCAATTCACCGCGTCCGCCACATCGTTGGATCAGCTCATTCGACGAAGTCGACCTCCCAAAACGGTGATTATCGGCCGCCCGTGTGCCATGTCTCAGACTCAGGGTGATTTCAAGTTGCCGACCGACGCCGCCGTCGGGAAAACTCACGTCAAGCCTGCACAATCGCGACTGGAGCCGCCGATTGAAGCGTCAGGGCCGTTTGAATGGGGTCTTCGGAGCTCGCACAACGGGAGTATCAACGGTGGTTTGGGGACCTGGGGAGCGGAAATAGATGATTTTCACGCAGTACTACCTGGACTGTCTGTCGCAGGGGTCGTATCTGATCGGGGATGAGGGCACCGGTCGTGCGGTGGTCGTCGACCCTCGCCGCGATATCGACGAGTACCTGAGCGAGGCTGCCGAATGTGGCCTGCAGATCGAGCGGGTCATCGAAACGCACATCCACGCCGACTTCTTGACCGGTCATTTGGAGCTGGCGGCTGCCACCGGGGCGAGGATTTGCTACAGCGAAGATGCCGACGTCGAATTTCAGGTCGAGTCTTTAAAGGACGGCCAGCGGATCTCGCTGGGCGAAGTCACCTTGGAGGTCCTCGCGACGCCGGGACACACTCCCGAGTCGATATGCATCGTGGTGTACGAGCACCCCGACGATGAGGTGCCTTACGGCGTCCTCACCGGCGACACCCTGTTCGTCGGCGACGTGGGGCGTCCGGATCTTCTCGCGGGCACGGGCCTGTCAGCGGACACATTGGCCCGCACGCTGTACGGCTCGCTGCACGACAAAATATTGAAGCTGCCCGATGCCACCCGTGTCTTTCCCGCGCACGGCGCCGGGTCGTCGTGCGGCAAGCAGATGTCCAGCGAGACCAGTTCGACGATCGGGGAGCAGCGCCGGGATAACTACGCGCTACAGCTGACCGACGTCGACGAGTTCGTCGCCGCGATCACCGAAGGCCAGTCCCCGCGACCGCACTACTTCGAGTTCGATTCGCTGCGCAATCGTGAGCTGCGTCCGCTGCTGGACGACAATCCACCACCCTTGCTGGACGTTTTCGACGTCTACCAGCACGCCAACGCCGGGGCGATTCTGCTGGACACCCGGGAACAGGACGCCTATGCGTCCGGTTACCTGCGCGGCGCGGTCAACATCGGTCTGCAGGGACGCTTCGCCGAGACTGCCGGCCAGATCTTTCCGCCCGACTGCGACATCGTCCTGGTCGGCGATACTGAACTCGCGGCTGAGTCCAAAACCCGCCTCTGTCGAGTGGGTTTCGACCGAGTTGTTGGTCAATTACACAACGTGCCAGGTATTTTCACGCAACGGTCGGATCTCGTCGAGACCGCTTCGCGGTTGACGGCCGAGGAGCTTGCCGAATGGCTCGAGTCGCGGCCCGGTCTGCAGTTGGTCGACGTACGCAACCCGGGGGAGACCGAGGACGGGGTCATCCCAGGCGCGCAGAAGATCCCGCTGCCGACCCTCACCGATTCGCTCGGCAGCCTCGATCCCACGGCGCCGGTCGTCACGTACTGCGCAAGCGGCTACCGATCGCTGGTCGCCGCGAGCCTGCTTCGAGCTTCGGGCTTCAAGGAGGTCTCGGACCTGTTGGGCGGTTACGACGCCTGGCAGGAGGCGGTCGCGGCCTGACGCCGGACGCTTAGATCGAAAAGTCCTCGCCATGCCAGACGCCCGCTTCGGGAGGCCGGATGACGCGGCCGGTCTGCGGCGTGTGATCTTGGGCTTCCAGTTTGGCGACCCGTGTCAGCAGTGACTGCAGGCTGACGCCCACCAGGTCAGGCATCATCGAGTCATCCTGGCTGTCGGCGCCCGGCCGCTGGCGGCTGACGATCTGCCCGGGAACCCCGACGACCACTGAGCTCGCCGGGACTTCTTTGACCACGACGGCATTGGCGCCGATCCGGGTGTCGTCGCCGATTTTGATCGGGCCGAGGACCTTGGCGCCGGCGCCGATGATCACCCGGTCCCCGATCGTCGGGTGGCGTTTCCCGGTGTCGGCGCCGGTGCCGCCGAGCGTGACGCCGTGATAGATCATGACGCCGTCGCCGACCTCGGCGGTTTCACCGATCACCACGCCGGTCGCGTGGTCGATGAACACCCCGGTGCCCAGGATGGCTCCCGGATGGATGTCGACCCCGGTCAGGATGCGGGTGATCTCGCCGAGCGTGCGCGCCGCCACCTTCGCACCGCGTCCCCACAGCCAGTGGCTGACGCGGTGACCCCAGATGGCGTGGACACCTGGATAGGCGAAGACGACTTGTAGCGTGCTCGGGGCGGCGGGATCGCGCTCCTTGGCTGCCCGTATGTCGTCCCGGAAGGCCGCGAGCATGGCTAGTCGGCCGCATCCGCGAAGAGCGGCGTGCTCAGATAGCGTTCGCCGAAAGATGGGAACACCACGACGATCAGCTTGCCGGCGTTCTCCGGACGCCGGGCGACCTGCAGGGCAGCCACCGTTGCGGCGCCCGAGGAGATGCCGACCAGCAAACCCTCTTCGCGGGCCAGCCGCCGGGACAAGGTGACCGCGTCGTCGTTGGCGACGGTGACGACCTCGTCGACGAGATCCATGTCCAGCACCTTCGGAACGAAGCCGGCGCCGATGCCCTGGATCGGGTGTGGACCTTTCTTGCCGCCGGACAGCACCGGTGAGGCGGCCGGTTCCACGGCGACGAACTGCACCGACGGCTTGCGCTCCTTGAGGACCTGCGCGACGCCGGTGATCGTGCCACCGGTCCCGACCCCGGCGACGAAGATGTCGACCTTGCCGTCGGTGTCTTTCCACACTTCTTCGGCGGTGGTCTTGCGATGGATCGCCGGATTGGCCGGGTTCTCGAATTGCTGAGGTATGAAGTAGCGCTGGTCGGTCTTGGCCAGTTCCTCGGCCTTGGCGATCGCGCCGGGCATGCCCTCGGGGCCCGGGGTCAGGATGAGTTCGGCGCCGTAGGCGAGCAGCAACTTGCGCCGTTCGACGCTCATTGTCTCCGGCATGGTCAGTGTCAGCTTGTAGCTGCGGGCCGCGCATACCATCGCCAGCGCGATGCCGGTGTTTCCGCTCGTCGGCTCGAGGATGATGGTGTCCGGCCCCAGCAGGCCCGCCTCTTCGGCGGCGTCGATCAGGGCTACCCCGAGACGATCCTTGACGCTGGCGGCGGGGTTGAAGGATTCCAGCTTGGCGACAACGTCCGCGCCTACGCCGTCGGTAACCCGGTTCAGCCGGACCAGGGGTGTGTTGCCGATCAGTTGGGTGATGTCGTCAGCGATAGTCACAGCTTCAATCCCAGCCGATGTCGAAGTGAATTGCAACGTCAGCAGGTGCCGCCAGGGCGACCGGGGTGAATCGCTGTGCCGCCTCGTCTGCAGCCACTCCGGTCAATACCCGGCCGACAAGAGCCTGCGGTGTGGTCGCGGTCAGCGTTGCCGTCGACGTGCCTGGCGCCGATCGGACATAGAAGTCGCGACCGGGTTGCACCGGGCCGTCGATAGTCACGCCGTCCGCGTCGACCAGTGCGTGACCCTCGGTAACATTGAGCGCCAACGGGATTCGAACGTAAAAGGGACCCACCAGGCCACCGTCGGCGACCGCGTGCCTGGTGACCAGTTGTGGTTCGTCGGCTTCGCGCAGGGCGGCGTTCGCCCCGGCCAGCAGGTAGTCGTAGAGGTGCACGACCCGGTCCGCGTTGCGGTAATGCCGTGTGCCAGTAAGCCAGAAATGGACGTGACCGACACCGGTTCTGCCGCTGGGCGACGCTGTGACCAGTCGGTAGTAGCGGAAGCCGCGCCCACGGCGGCCGTGGCTGCTCGACGACACCGTGCTGCCGACGCCAAGTGCGCGTTGGTAACGGCCCTTGGTCGGATCAGTCGTCAGTTGCGAACCCGAAACATCATGCCAGTCAACGCCGTTGGCCGACTTTTGCAAACGCAGGCTGACGGAAGTGTCCGAGGTGGTCCACACCGAGTAGCCGCCGATCTGGGGCTGGCCGTCGAATTCGTAGCTGAGGACCGGTCCCGGGCCGCGCCGCACGGCGACAGGAACGTTGAGTGGCTGGGTGTCCAGCGCCAGGCCGTTGGTGAAGTACCAGATCGCGGCTTGAGTCGCGGCGATGGCTTCGTGGTCGCTGATGTTGGCTGCTCCCAACGGATAACCGGCGGCGCGAACCTGCCGGCTCAATTCCGCGGTCGTGATGATCGGGAAGGAATGACGAAGAATCCAGCCGATCTGGGCTTCACGGCCGCGGCCGCGCAGATGGGGCAGCGCTGACCAGGTTCCCAGCCGGTACCGCGACGGAAGGCGTGGCGCGATACCGCTGAAATCCAGCGAGTAGGCGTCCAGGTTGGGGTTGAGCCTGATCAGGTCGGTGCGCGCGGTGCTGCCGTCAGCGAACACGATGCTGTCCACGGTGTGCGAGTACGTGCCGCCGCGGTAGCGGGTCATCCGGGGCAGTTCTTTGGCCGGTCGGACGACGACGCGCCGGCGGGCTGTCACCTGCGTCTGCGCGGGTATGGCTAAAACGGTCATGGGGGTTGTCGGTCTTCCTGAAAGAATCCGATCGCGCGCGGTTCTGTGTCACCGCAAGGGCCGGCGGGGCCGCCCGCTTGCGGGATAAACGCGCGAGGATTTGAACGTCAGATGGGCGTCAGGAAATCAACGACAACAACAACAACAGCTCACGGCAAGCAAGCGCGAGCGGACAAAGCGCAGCTGTGCAGCCTGTTGCATGAGATTCACTATAGGGCATGATTCTCGGCGGGTTTGTTTCAGCGGTTGACGCCCCCGCGCGTCGATAAAATCTCGGTGAGTTTTAAGCTTGCCTAGGCTCGGCGCGGCGCTCTGTGTCGGACGTCGTCCGCCCGACACGCTTCAAGACATTCGACCAAGACGGAAGGACCACGATGACCTCGGCCCAAAACGAGTCTCAGGCGCTTGGCGATCTCGGTGCCCGGCAGCTCGCCAATGCGACGAAGACAGTTCCGCAGCTCTCCACGATCACGCCCCGCTGGCTGTTGCATCTGCTGAGCTGGGTGCCGGTGGAGGCCGGCCTGTACCGGGTCAACCGGGTGGTGAACCCGGAGCAGGTCGCGATCCACGCCGACGAGGGCGCCGGCACGGAGGAGCCGCTGCCTGAGACCTATGTCGACTACGAGACCAGCCCGCGCGAGTACACGCTGCGCTCGATCTCCACGCTGCTCGACATCCACACCCGGGTGTCTGACCTCTACTCCAGCCCGCACGACCAGATCGCTCAGCAGCTGCGGCTGACCATCGAGACGATCAAGGAACGCCAAGAATTCGAGCTGGTCAACAGCCCCGAGTATGGCTTGCTGGCCCAGGCGACGCCCGAGCAGACCATCCAGACGCTGGGCAGTGCTCCCACACCCGATGACCTCGACGCCTTGATCACCAAGGTCTGGAAGACGCCGAGCTTTTTCCTGACCAACCCGCTGGGTATCGCGGCGTTCGGTCGCGAGGCCACCTACCGCGGAGTGCCGCCGGTCGTGGTGAGTTTGTTTGGCGCGCAGTTCATCACGTGGCGCGGTATTCCGTTGATTCCGTCGGACAAGGTGCCCGTCGAGGACGGCAAGACCAAGTTCATCCTGGTGCGCACCGGTGAGGAGCGCCAGGGCGTCGTGGGGCTGTTCCAGCCCGGCCTGGTCGGCGAGCAGGCGCCGGGGTTGTCGGTCCGGTTCACCGGCATCAACGCATCGGCGATCGCCCGATACCTGGTCACGCTCTACACGTCGTTGGCTGTGCTGACCGACGACGCGCTCGCCGTGCTCGATGGCGCATCAGTGGACCAGTTCCATGAGTACAAGTGAGCACCGCGCTCTAGACGCCGAAAGCGACCTGCCCATCAGCGCTACGGAACTCGCGGCGCTGGCCAGCCAGCTGTATGCGGCCAGCATCCGTCCGGGTTTCGACAGCCCCCCGCAGTCCGCGCCGGTTGCCCCGCGGGGCAATGTGCCGGATACGACGGCGGCGACATCGGCAGGTCAGACCACGGCGGGCTCCGCGACCCAGTATCCGACGCCGGTTCCGTTGCTCGGCGTCTCCGACGTCTACGTTCCCGCTCCGACGTCCCCGGAGCCCGAGCTACCGCCGCAGACGGCACCGGTTGCCCCGCGGGGCAGTGTGCCGGACACCACGGCAGCGCCCTCAGCCGCGGCGACGACCGGGGGGATCGCAGATCCCTACCTGCCGCCGACCGATCTGAGCGCGTTCGCGGTACCCACCGTGGGCATCGTGCCGACGGTGCCCGGAGTGCTGGCCGGAGCGGCGCCCACTGTTGCGGTGGCGCCGCGCGGTGAGGCGCCTTACTGGCCGGCCGACGCGCCATCGGTGGCCGACCTCGGCTGGTCCGAGACGGTGCCCGTCGGCACCGGTGGGCAGGCTGCCGCGGACAGCCCCCAGGGTGATGAGCACAACTACTACTTCCTGCAACAGGCTCAGCCGGTGCCGGTGCAGCCGGACGACCACGAGGTGTTCGACGTCAACGCGGTGCGGGCGGATTTCCCGATCCTCAAAGAGGTCATCCACGGAAAGCCGCTGATCTGGTTCGACAACGCGGCGACCACCCAGAAGCCGCAAGTGGTGATCGATCGGCTGTCCCACTTCTATGCGCACGAGAACTCCAACATCCACCGCGCCGCACACGAGTTGGCGGCGCGGGCCACCGACGCTTACGAGGAGGCGCGTGACACCGTCGCCGAATTCATCGGCGCACCGTCATCCGAGAACATCGTGTTCGTGCGCGGCACCACCGAGGCGATCAACCTGGTGGCGCATGCATGGGGCGGCAAGCATCTGCAGCCTGGTGACGAGATCGTCATCACCCACTTGGAACACCATGCCAATATCGTTCCCTGGCAGCTCATCTCGCAGAAAACTGGCGCGATCCTGAAAGTTGCGCCGATCGACGACGCGGGCAACCTGCTGCTGAACGAGTTCGAGCAGCAGTTGGGCCCGCGCACCAAACTGGTCGCGGCCACCCAGGTGTCCAATGCGCTGGGCACCGTGGTCCCGGTGGACAAGATCGTCGAGATGGGTCACCGCTACGGAGCTCGGGTGCTGATCGACGGCGCACAGTCCATTCAGCACATGCCGGTCAACGTCGCCGAGCTCGGTGCCGACTTCTTCGTCTTCTCCGGACACAAGATTTATGGGCCCACCGGTATCGGTGCGCTCTACGGCACCGAGGAGGCCCTTACCGAGACACCGCCATGGCAGGGCGGCGGTCACATGATCGCCGACGTCACGCTGGAACGGTCGCTGTATCAAGGCCCGCCGACCAAGTTCGAGGCCGGCACCGGCAACATCGCCGACGCGGTCGGGCTCACCGAGGCCCTGCGCTACGTGCAGCGGTTGGGAATTGACCGTATCGCCGCCTACGAGCACGCGTTGCTGGAGTACGCGACACCGCGGTTGGCTGACATCACCGGCGTTCGGCTGGTGGGCACCGCAACTGAGAAGGCCAGCGTGCTGTCGTTCGTGCTGGCGGGACACGATCCAATCGAGGTGGGCAAGGCGCTCAACGCCGAAGGTATCGCGGTGCGCGCCGGCCATCACTGCGCGCAACCGGCCCTGCGGCGGTTGGGACTGGAGGCGACGGTCCGCCCGTCGTTCGCCTTCTATAACACCATCGGGGAGATCGACGTCTTCCTCGATGCGGTGCGCCGAATCGCCGAAGGCGGCACCAACGTCGGCTGAGTCTCGCCGAATCTCGTCGGGCTGATCGCCCCTAGGCGGTCAGTCCTGATTTTCTCTGGTTGATTGCAACTCTCCCGCGCCGGGCGAAGGATCCGTAAGTTACCGACGTGGTCTGTGTGTGCAGGCAAGCATGGCATTGCGGTCGCTTGGCCGCGCGTGAACGTGCCCGCAGACAGTAGGTTGATCCCCTAGCCTTCCCCTTCGACAGAGGAGCGCGATGAGTTGCACCAATGTTCGGCAAAGCGAGCAAATCCGGTGATCGCCGCACCCGTCGCTAATTCAGCAGCTTTCGTGGGAGAGTTCTACCAGATCGGATACGTTTTTCCAGCAAACCGGACGGGTCGTCTATCGCGCCGGGTTGAGGGGTTTCAGCTAATTAGTCAAGCGATGAAGTCGTGGTCTTCGTCACACGCGCACAGCAATCGGTGGAGCGGGTAAGCCAGTGCCGGACGACAACACCGGGGTGTCGACCCTGTCGCGGGTCGAATGGTCGAAGCCCGCCAGAGCGATGGGCGACTTTGTCGTATTGGCTGGCGAGACATTCGCCGCCGCCTTCCGTCGCCCTTTCGCGTGGCGCGAGTTGATCGACCAGATCTGGTTCGTCGCGAGAGTGTCAATCGTGCCGACGTTGGTGCTGTCGATTCCCTACACCGTTCTCATCGTCTTCACGCTGAACATCGTGCTGATCGAGGTCGGCGCCGGCGACCTGTCCGGCGCCGGGGCCGCGCTGGCCTCCATCACCCAAGTCGGGCCAGTGGTCACCGCGATCGTGGTCTCCGGGGCCGGCTCCACCGCGATGTGTGCGGATCTGGGCGCCCGGACGATTCGCGAGGAGATCGACGCGATGAAGGTCATCGGCGTCAACCCCATCCAGGCGCTGGTGGTGCCCCGGGTCATCGCCGCGACATTCGTTGCCCTGCTGCTGTATTCGGCGGTCGCGGTGGTGGGTCTCACCGGCAGCTACTTCTTCGTGGTGTATGTCCAGCACGTCACGCCCGGCGCGTTCATCTTCGGGATGACCCTGCTGACCGGCCTTCCGCAGGTGATCACGTCCCTAGTCAAAGCACTGCTCTTCGGGCTTTCGGCGGGTCTGATCGCGTGCTACAAGGGATTATCCGTTGGCGGCGGACCGACCGCGGTGGGCAACGCCGTAAACGAGACCGTGGTGTTCGCGTTCATGGCCCTGTTCCTGATCAACATCCTGGCCACTGCATTCGGCGTCAAGGTGGCCCCGTGACGGATCGACCGACACGTCAAGCGAAGTCACCCACGACTAAGACAAGGGCACGCAAGTCCGAGCAAGACAGCGCGGCGATGCGCAAGTATGCCGCGAGGTCGGGTAGGCGTGAGCCGGAAGAGGACGCGCCCTCGCTTGTCAGCGAGATTTCGAGCACGCTTGTCGACGCGATCCGCACCCTGGGGGAGCAGACGGCGTTTATCGGCAACGCTCTTGGCTCTACCGTCGACGCGGTTCGGCGTTATCCGGGTGAAGTCCTGCGGCTGATCGCCGTTCTGGGCATGGGGACCGGGGCGCTTGCCGTCATCGGCGGCACCGTCGTCATCGTCGGATTTCTGACGCTCACCACCGGCGCGCTGATCGCCGTCCAGGGCTACAACACGCTGTCCAACGTCGGGATCGAGGCTCTCACAGGGTTTTTGGGAGCGTTTCTGAATGTGCGGTTCATCGTGCCGGCAACCGCCGGGGTGGCGCTGGCGGCCACCATCGGTGCCGGCGCCACCGCGCAACTCGGGGCCATGCGTATCAACGAAGAGATCGACGCGTTGGAGGCGATGGCCATCCGGCCGGTCACCTACCTGGCGTCCACCCGCATCGTGGCCGGAGTCGTGGCGGTCATCCCGATCTACACCATCGCGATGCTGATGGGGTTTTTGGCGACCCGATTCGGCACGACGATCGTCTACGGGCAATCCCGCGGTGTGTACGACCACTACTTCTCGTCGTTTCTGCACCCCACCGATCTGCTCTGGTCGTTCACCGAAGCGCTGTCGATGGCGGCTGCGGTGATGGCAATTCACACCTACTACGGCTACACCGCGACCGGCGGACCGGCCGGAGTCGGCGAAGCGGTCGGTCGTGCGGTGCGTTCGTCGATCACTGCGGGGGTTTTCATTCTGTTGACCATCACGCTGTCTGTGTACGGACAGTCCGGCAACTTCCACTTGTCAGGGTGATGAGATGAGCAAAGAGACCCGGCGGCGCCGGGGAGTGGATCCTATTTGGTGGGCACCGGTACTCGTTCTGGTGGTCATCGCGGTCAGCACGCTGACCGCGATGGCGTTCCAAGGAACGCTGAAGGAAACGGTTCCGCTCACCGTCATTTCTGACCGAGCCGGTTTGGTCATGGAGGACGACGCGAAGGTGAAGTTGCGCGGCGTCCAGATCGGTGAAGTGGCAAAAGTGCAGTCCTACACCGATTCGGCAGGCACGAATCTTTCGAAGCTGAAGCTGAAAATCTATCCGAACGAATTCCGCTACCTGCCGAGCAACGTCGAGGCGGAGATCAAGTCCAGCACCGCGTTCGGGGCCAAGTACGTCGACCTCATCGTGCCGGCAGGGGGCGCGAGTAATCATGCCTTGGCCAAAGGTGCTGTGCTGCACAGCCGCAACGTGACGGTAGAGGTCAACACAGTGTTCGAAAACCTGCAGTCGATCGTCCACGCGATCGACCCGGCGAAACTGAACGGTGTGCTGTCGGCGTTGTCGGACGGCTTCCGCGGCAAGGGTGAGCGCATCGGTGAGGCGATCAGCGGGGGCAGCCAATTTCTCGTTGCCGTGAACCCCAAACAAGCCACCATCCGGAAAGACTGGCAACTGTTCGGCAAGACCGCCGCGGCCTATTCGGTTGCGGCGCAGGACATTTTGTCAACGCTTGATTCTTTCTCTACGACGAGCGTAACGATCACCAAGAACAGAAAAGCGCTCAACGACCTGCTACTGGATGCAATCGGCTTCTCCAACGCAGGGATCAACACGATCGGTCGAAATGAGCAGAACCTGGTCAGCGCAATCAACTTGGTGGCGCCGACCTTCGAGCTGCTTGGCAAGTACTCACCGACCTACAAATGCACGTTCGAGGGCGCCGTCTGGTACCTGGAGAACGGCGGCAGAGCCTACATGGGGGGCAACGGCAAATCCCTCATGATCGACGGCGGACTGCTCTTCGGCGACGACCCGTACCGCTATCCCGACAACTTGCCTCTCGTGCAAGCCAAGGGTGGCCCCGGCGGCAAGCCGAGTTGTGGTTCCTTGCCTGACGCTAGCGCGAACTTCCCAGTGAAGTATCTGGTCACCGACACCGGATTCGGTACCGGGTTGGATATCCGGCCCAACTCCGGCATCGGTTTCCCGGGCTATGTCAACTACTTCCCGGTCACCAAGGGAACACCTCAGCCGCCGCTGATTCGTTACCCTGGCGGTCCGGCGCCGGGCCTGGCGCCGGCCTACCCCGGACAACCGCCGTCCGGTGCACCCGACTACGCCGGGGCTGCGACACCGCCGCTCCCGCCCGCACCTCCATCGCCTTGAGCCACCCTGACCTTCGAAAAGTAAGGAGTAGCAATGAGAACCAACACCGGCGCGATCGCGCGTGTGGTGGCGTTCACCGTTGTCTCTCTTGCTTTCGTCTTCATTCTGGTGACGGTCTTCGGGCAGTTCCGCTTTGATTCCCGCACTTCCTACAGCGCGGTGTTCTCGAATGTCTCAGGGCTCAAAGGTGGGAACTTCGTCCGTATCGCCGGCGTCGAAGTGGGAAAGGTCAGCGACCTCAAGCTCGAAAAGGACGGCACTGTCCACGTCAACTTCGCCATCGACGAGGGACTGAGGCTCACCGAAGGCACCAAAGCGTCGGTGCGCTACGAAAACCTCATCGGCGACCGATATCTCGCACTCGAGGACGGGCCCGGTCCGCCGAGGAGACTGCCGCAGAACGCCACGATTCCGTTGGCCCGTACTTCTCCCGCACTCGACGTCGACGCGCTCATCGGTGGTTTCCGCCCCCTGTTTCGCGCGTTGGATCCCGACCAAGTCAACGCGCTGTCCGGCCAACTGCTCAGGGTATTCCAGGGTGAGGGCGCAACCATCTCGTCGGTGCTCGGCGAGACTTCCGCGCTGACCACGACGCTGGCCAACCGCGACAAGCTGATCGGCGATCTGATCACCAACCTGAACGTCGTGCTGCACACCTTCGGCACACGCGACAAACAGTTCTCAGACGGCCTGGACAAGCTCTCGCTACTGGTCGGGGCACTGTCCGAGCGCAAAACCGATATCACCAAGGACGTGGCCTACATCAATGCCGCGACAGGATCGGTAGCCGACCTGTTGACGACCGCGCGACAACCGATCAAAGACACTGTGGTGCAAACGGACCGCTTCGCGGGGCAGATCGAGTCCGATCACACTTACTTCGACGACCTCGTCAGAACCCTTCCCGACGTTTATCAAACGTTGTCCCGCCAGGGTCTCTACGGCGACTACTTCGGCTTCTACATCTGCGATGTCATCATCAAGCTCAACGGCAGAAACGGACAACCCACGTTCGTCAAGCTGGTGAGCCAGGTAACCGGGCGGTGCTTGCCGAAAAAATGACTTCAATGACAAGCCGTTTCAGCGCTCTTAAAGACAAGCTCAAGCGACGCGATATCAAACCGCTCGCCGACCGCAACCGGGTCACCGTCGGTGTGGTTGGCATCAGCATCGTCGTCGCCGTGGTCGTTGCCGTCTTCTCCTATGAAAAGATCCCGTTTCTCACCGGAAAGTCTGGTTATTCCGCCTATTTCACCGAGGCGGGAGGAATCAAACCGGACAGCGACGTGCGAGTGTCAGGACTGTCGGTCGGCAGGGTGTCCAGCGTCAAATTGGACGGGACGAAGGTGCTGGTCAAGTTCACCGTCGACGACGATGTCGCACTGGGCAACCGCACCGAAGCGTCGATCAAGACCGAGACCGTGCTCGGCACGAAGATGCTCGAGATAACTCCGCGCGGAGACGGCAAGCTCCAGGGCCCTATCCCGGTCGAGCGCACTCGCGCGCCGTATGACTTACCTGACGCCCTGGGCGACTTGACCAGCACCATCAGCGCATTGGACACGGCAAAGCTGTCTTCGGCGCTGACGACGCTGGCGAACACCTTCAAAGACACTCCACCTGATTTGAAGGCCGCACTGCAGGGAGTTGCGCAGTTCTCCAGCACGCTGGACAACCGTGACGCGAAACTGCGCAGCCTGCTGACCAATGCGAACAAGGTCGTCGGCGTGCTGGGCAAGCGCAGCGACCAGATCGCCAACCTGGTCATCAACGCGAACGCCTTGCTGGCCGAGCTTCTGACGCAACGCAACGCGGTTGACGCGCTGATGACCAACGTCGGGGCCGCGACGCGTCAGATATCTGCTGTCATCGGCGACAACCGGACGCAGCTCAAGCCCGCCCTGGACAAGCTCAACAGTGTGCTGTCGGTCTTGGACGATCGCAAAAAGGAACTGCAGCGCACCTTGTACCTCATCCCGAAATACGCGATGTCGTTCGGTGAAGTGCTGGGGTCAGGGCCGTTCTTCAAAGCCTCGCTGCCGAACCTGACGCTGGGGCAATTTGTGCAGCCGTTCACCGACGCGGCGTTCTCTGATCTGGGGCTTGATCCCAATGTGCTGCTCCCGTCGCAGCTTGTCGACCCGGGCACCGGCCAACCTGGCCTGCCACTGCTGCCGCCGCCTTACCCACGCACCGGCCAAGGCGGCGAGCCGCGACGCTCGATCCCGGATGCGATCACCGGCAACCCGGATGAGCATTCTTGCGGTCCGGCCGGGGTGCCGTTGCCCGGCCCCAACTGCTATCCCTATCGGCCGCCGCCGCCGGCGCCTCCGCCCGGTGGCCCCCCGCCAGGGCCCCCGGCCGACCTGAAGCCGCCGCCCAAGCAAACACCGGTGTATGTGCCGGCGCCCAATGAAGTGCCTGCGAACGGGGGTCACTGATGGCATTCGCCAAAGCCGACGCCTGGTTCAACAACGCCGGCGCCTGGATCGTGAATCACCGACGCGTCACGCAGATCGGAACTGCGATCAGCCTGGTGCTGATCCTGCTCGTCGGGATCAGCATGATGGTCACGCCGTGGTGGAAGCAGGTAACCAGAAATACCTACATCGCCTATTTCCCTAACACCAACGGTGTCTACACCGGTGACGAGATCCGCATTCTCGGCGTCGCGGTCGGAACAATCGAGAAGATCGAGCCGCAGCCCAACGCGGCGAAGGTCACGTTCACCGTCGAGTCGGAATATCCGGTTCCCGCCGACGTCAGAGCAGCGATCCTGTCGCCGTCACTGGTCACTTCGCGCGCGATCCAGCTCGTCCCGGTCTACTCCGGCGGGCCGAAACTGGCTGACGGCGCGACCATTCCGGAGGAGCGGACCGCGGTCCCCGTCGAGTGGGACGACCTGCGTAAGCAGTTGGAGAAGTTGACCGACTCCCTGCAGCCCACGACCGAGGGCGGGACAAGCGCGCTGGGGCAATTCGTCAACACCTCAGCCGCGAACCTGCGCGGCGAGGGTGACACCGCGCGCGACACCGTCATCAAGCTCTCGCAGGCGGTTTCAGCGCTCGGCGACCACAGCACGGACATTTTCAGCACGCTGCGCAACCTGGAGAAGTTCGTCTCCGCGCTGACCTCGAGCAGTGAGCTGCTGGCGTCGTTCAACAAGAACTTGGCCAATATCACCACGGTGATGACCAATACTCCCAACGAGTGGGGCCAGGCGATTGCGGGATTGGACGGCGCAGTCAACGATCTGCGTCCCTTCGTCGCCGAGAACCGAGAAGCCATCGGTACGACCTTCGACCACCTCAACGAGATCACCACGGCGTTGAACGACAGCCGCCGTGACATCAAGCAAACCCTGCACGTCGCGCCGAACGTGTTCCAGAACTTCCTCAACATCTATCAACCGGCGCAGAGCGCGGTCACCGGGATTCTGGCCCTATCGAACTTTGCCGATACCGTCCAATCCATTTGCGGTTCAATCGAGTCCGATGGCCGTGTCGGGGCGAAAAATTCGGCGCGACTGTGCGAGCAGTATTTGTCTCCGATCATAAAAAACCGCCAGTACAACTTCCTGCCGCTCGGTTTCAACCCATTCGTGGGTGCATCGGCACGTCCGAACGAGATCACCTACAGCGAGGACAAGCTCAACCCGCACATACCGCCGCCGGGAGCACCGGGTGGCCCACCCCCCGCGGACAGTCCAGGCCCGGGCCCACCTCCTCAGTCGCCTCAAGCACTGCCCGGGGGCGCCGTACCGCCGGCGCCGGTCGCCGTCCATTCGACCGACCCCCACGGGGGACTGCCGGGCTTGATGGTGCCTGAGGCCGCACTCGTGCCGCCAAGGGGCACACCGTGAGGCGCACAGTATCTGCGGCGCTTGCCATCTCGTGCTTGTGCTTGCTGACGAGTTGTGGAGGATGGCGGGGCCTCAACTCGCTACCGCTGCCGGGAACCCAGGGCAAGGGCGACGGTGCGTACACCATTCAGGCTCAACTGCCCGACGTCGTCGTCATTCAGCCGAACACCCGGGTGCGGGTCGCCGATGTCAACATCGGCAACGTCACCAAGATCGAGGTCCAGGACTGGCATGCCCTGGTGACCATGCGGATCAACGGTGATATTCACCTGCCTGCGAACAGCACCGCCAAAGTCGGCCAAACCAGCCTGCTGGGCTCCATGCACATCGAGCTGGCGCCGCCGACCGACGAGGCGCCGAAAGGTGAGTTAAAGAACGGCTCGGTGATTCCGCTGTCCAGAGCTGCGACGTACCCGACCACTGAGCAGACTCTCGCGTCGGTGGCGATTCTGCTGAACGGCGGCGGACTGGGTCATCTTCAAGAGATCACCCGGACTTTCGCAACGGCGTTGACCGGCCGTGAGAAAGAGATGCGCAGTCTGTTGACCCAACTCGACATCTTCGTCACTGAGACGAAAAAGCAGACTGACGACATCATCACCGCCATCGACAGTCTCAATTCGTTGGTCGGCCAGGTGGCGGACAAAGATCAAGCAGTCGACACGGCTCTCACTACGATCCCGCAGGCGCTGGGAGTTTTGTCAGATACGCGCAAGACATTGGTCGACGCGATCGACAAAGTGGGCCAGTTCAGCGCTGTCGCCGCCTCCACGATCAATCAGACCAAGAAATCGCTCGTCGACAACTTCCGTAACCTCGCACCTGCGCTGCGCGAACTGGCCAATGCTGGACCCGCGCTGACCAGGGGCTTGGACTTCCTTTCTACGCTGCCGTGGGTGAAAAGCACGGTCCCCAACTGGTTTCGGGGTGACTTCGCCAACATCTCGCTCATCGTCGACCTGACTTTGAGCCGTCTGGACAGCGGTTTCTTCACCGGGTCGAAATGGGAAGGAAATCTCACCGAACTCGAGATGCAGTGGGGCCGAACCATCGGCCAGATGCCCAGCCCATACACCGCGGTCAATCCCTTGATCGCGGCCTACCACTGGGGGGGTTACTAGCATGGCCCGTTCGAGTTCGCTCCGCCTGTCCCGCCGGATATGGACACAGTTGGCGATCCTTGCGTCGGTCACGATTCTCTCGATCGGCGTCATGGCATTCGGCTTCATCAAAGTGCCTGCGCTGCTGGGGGTTGGCAGATACACGGTGAAGGTCGACCTACCCGCGTCCGGCGGGTTGTATCCGACGTCGGTGGTCACCTATCGCGGCAGCGAGATCGGCAGCGTCAAATCAGTCGACGTCACCCAAAACGGGGTTCAGGCCGTCCTTTCGCTGAAATCCGACATCGCGATTCCCTCCAACGTGACAGCTGCGGTGCACAGCCGCTCGGCGATCGGCGAGCAATTCCTTGAGTTGACACCGCATTCCGGCACTGTGCAGGACACCGGCCCGAAATTGCGCGACGGCGACGTGATCGCGGTCGGCAAGACACAGATCCCGGTCGACATCGGATCCCTGCTGGACACAACGAATAAGGCTCTCGCGGCGATCCCGCAGGACAACCTGCACACCGTCGTCGATGAAGCCTCCAAAGCCGTCGCGGGTTTGGGACCGGAACTGTCCCGGCTCGTCGACGGCGGCACCGCGTTGGCGATCGATGCCGGCAAGACCTCCGACTCGTTCTCCCGTCTGATCGACGAGTTCCCACCGGTGGCCAGCTCGCAGGTGCGAACGTCGGATTCGATCGCGACGTGGGCGCAGCGGGTCAACGCGATCACCAGTCAGCTGAAGGCGCAAGACGCCAGGTTCGCGGACTTGCTCAACACCGCCGGCCCGGCGCTCGACGAAGGCACCGCGCTGTTCGACCGGCTGGCTCCCACGCTGCCGGTGCTACTGGCGAACTTGGTCAGCCTGGGCAACATTGCCCTGTCCTACCGAAACGACCTCGAGCAGCTGTTGGTCATGTTCCCGCAGGGGACCGCGGTGATGTCATCGATCATCGTGCCGGACAGAGTTGCCAAGATGGATTACAAAGGCATCTATCTCGACTTCAACTTGAACCTCAACTCGCCGCCGCCCTGCAACGCCGGCTTCCTACCTGTGCAGCAGCAGCGGATCCCCGTCCGGGAGGATTATCCCGACCGCACGAACGGCGAGTTGTACTGCCGCACTCCGCAGAACTCCGACATGAACGTCCGCGGCGTTCGTAACGTTCCCTGCGAGACCACGCCTGGCAAGCGCGCCCCGACCGTCGAGATGTGCGAAAGCGATGAGCAGTACGTTCCGCTGAACGACGGCCTGTTCTGGAAGGGCGATCCGAACGCGACGTTGAGTGGTCAGAGTGTGCCCCAGTACCCGAAGGGCGGCCCACCGTACTCTCCGGGCGAGCACTGGCACCCGCCTGCTGATGCACCGGTGAAGCCGCCGATCGCCATCCCCTACGATCCCTTGACCGGGAACTACGTCGGGCCAGACGGCCGTCACTACAGTGATTCCGACCTGGCGTTTACTTCGAAAGGCAAGACATGGCAGAGCATGATAGTGCCGCCGCCGCGCAAGCCGAGTCCGTAGACACCGCTGAGCTCGTCGACGCGGAAAGCACCGCCGAGGAGCTCGATGCCGAGGATATCGACGCAGAGGACATCGACGGCCAGGATGCCGCTGACGATGAGGTTGACGACATCGCGGGCCGCGACACCGAAAAGCCGGCGTGGCAGTGGTTTTCGGGCGCCCGGGGTTTGATCGCGGCGAGTGTTGCCGCCATTGTGGCTTTGCTCGGGTTGGCAGGCTGGTTGGGGTACCGCGTGCACGAAGACCACCAACAGCAGGCGCAGCGCAACCTCTACGTGCAAGTCGCGCGACAGACCGCGATCAACCTCACCACGATCGACTACACCGAGGTCGATGCCGACATCAAACGGGTCCTGGAATCGGCGACCGGAGGCTTTCACGATGAATTCCAGAACCGGTCGAAACCATTCGTCGAGGTCGTCAAGAAAGTGCAGTCCAAGTCGGAGGGCACGATCGCCGAGTCGGGGCTGCTCTCCTACACGAAAGACCAGGCGCAAGTGCTTGTCGCGGTAGCGGTCAAGACGTCAATGGCCGCGGCGCCGCCAGACCAAGAGCCCCGCAGGTGGCGGATGCGCCTCACCGTCGACAAGGTAGGGGATGGCGCCAAGGTCTCGAATGTCGAGTTCGTGCCGTGAGCAATCGAACCGCACTCAGTGCGCAGGAGGAGTCCGCAATGGCCGGTGATAACGACACCGTCGCCGACGAGCCGTCGCCGGATGAGCTTGTCGAGCACGACGATGCGGCCGACGAGACGGAGGCGGCCGACGAGACCGAGCCCGCTGACGAGGCGGCAGATCTTCTCGATGTGGACGCGACAGCGGACGCGGACGATGCCGAAAAAGTGCCTGCCGAGCAGGGCGCGCGGTTCTCCTGGACCCGTCTGCTCGTTGTGGCACTGCCGGCGTTGGCGTTGATACTCGCCCTTGGCGTCGGTTATCTGAAATGGCTCGACGGCACGGCGCGGGAATCCCGAGCGGCGGCAGAGCAGTCGGTGCGAGC
The DNA here is from genome assembly GCA_963760095.1 of uncultured Actinomycetota bacterium. Lineage (GTDB taxonomy): Bacteria > Actinomycetota > Actinomycetes > Mycobacteriales > Mycobacteriaceae > Mycobacterium. The sequence continues at coordinate 437,451 of CAVXBT010000006.1, forward strand.
CGCCAGCGACAGCACCGTCGCGATCTTGTCGTACAAGCCAGAAACCGTGGACCAGGATTTGAAGGCCGCCGGCGACCGGCTCGCTGAGCCCTTCCGTCAGCAGTACACGCAGCTCGTCAAAGATGTGGTCGCGCCGGGTGCTAAGCAGCAACACATTTCGGCGGTGGCCACTGTGCCTGTCGCGGCTTCGGTGTCGGCGACCGGAAAGCACGCGGTGGTGCTGGTTTTCGTCGACCAGACCACCACCATCGGCAACGATGCGCCCAGTCAGAGCACGTCCAGCGTGCGGGTCACTCTCGACAAGGTCGATGGTCGATGGCTGATCTCGCAGTTCGACCCGGTGTAGGTAAGTGAGGCGGATATGAAACGTTGGTCGACGAGTCTGCGGCGGCTGTCCTCCATCGCACTGACTGTCGGATGTTTTGCGGTGACAGTGATTTCGGGGTCGACGGGTACCACGAAGGCGGCCGGCTTCGAAAGCCTTTCGGTGCCGTCACCGTCGATGGGCCGTGACATTCCGGTGGCCTTCCTGGCCGGTGGCCCGCACGCGGCGTATCTGTTGGACGGGTTCAACGCCGGGCCTGACGTGAGCAACTGGGTGACGGCGGGCAGCGGGTTCAACACGCTTGCCGGCAAAGGGATTTCGGTAGTAGCACCGGCCGGGGGTGCCTACAGCATGTACACCAACTGGGAGCAGGACGGCAGCAAGCAGTGGGAGACATTCTTGTCCACGGAGCTGCCCGACTGGCTGGCCGCCAACAAGGGCCTGGCGCCCGGCGGGCACGGCGTCGTCGGCGTCTCGCAAGGCGGGTACGCGGCTGCGGCCCTGGTCACCTTTCATCCTGACCGGTTCCGCTATGCCGGATCGCTGTCGGGATTTCTTACCCCCGAGCGCACCGGCGTGGACGGGACGATCACCGCGGCGCTGCGGCAGGGCGGCGCCGACAGCGATCACATGTGGGGCCTGCCTCAGCTGGGTCGCTGGAAGTGGCATTCGCCCAACCAGAACATCCAGCTGCTGGTCGACAATGACGCCCGGTTATGGGTCTACAGCCCGGGAAGCGGAGCGCCGACCGATCAAGGCGCGATGGCCGACTACGGCGATATCTCGCAAGGCACCAACGCGACGTTCTACTCGCACTATCGCGACGTCGGCGGCAAAAACGGCCACTTCGATCTGGGCCGCGGCGGAGGAAACGACTGGCCGACGTGGAGCCGACAGCTCGGCGCGATGTCCGGCGACCTCGCGGCCAACATTCGCTAGAAATCCCTTACAGAATTGAGATGCCATGACTGACAAGGGCATTCGCGGCTTCGGACAGGCGCTGTCGATCTCGGTCGCGCTGAGCGCGCTGATCGTCGCGCCGGCCGCCGTTGCATCGGCCGCTCCCGGGGTTCCCGGGAATAACGACCGGCTCAACAACGGCATCGTGGTCAACGTCGACACCATCAAGAGTCAGGCCGGCTGCACCACCAAGCTGAAGATCAACCCGCAGCTGCAATCCGCCGCGCAGCGCCACACGATTGATGTGCTCAACAACCGAGGCCTCGACGCTGACATCGGGTCAGACGGGTCGTCGGTGCAGGACCGGGCCCGGGACGCGGGCTACCGCGGCACCGTAGCGGAAACGGTGGCCATCAACCAGTCGCTGACCATCAATGACCTTGACGTCATGGGCAATTGGTACTACCGCCCCGACTACATGGCGATCATGTCGAACTGCGCCAACACTCAGATCGGGGTGTGGTCGGAGAACAGCTTCGACCGCAGCGTCCTCGTCGCGGTGTACGGGCAACCGTCATGACCCGCATCCCGTTGGCCGTCCTGATGGTCGCCGCCACATTCGGTGGCCCGGCGCCGGTGGCACATGCCGTCCCTGCGCCCGACATCGAGTTCATCTATGACACCACCGTGCGCAAGCAATACAGTTTCGCGAACACAGCAGATGCCATCAGTTACGCCCACGGCATCTGCGACAAGATCACCGGCGGCGCCGGCTACGCCCAAGTCATCGGCGATGTGAAAAACGATGTACGGCCCAACGACGAGTACTCGGCCAACTACCTTATCTCGAACGCGGTGAACATCTATTGCCCTGCTCAGCTATGGCAGTTGCGCAACTCGGCGGGCAGTTACGTACCGCCGCCGCAGTGACTATCCGCCGGCGCCCGCGTTGCCCAAGTCAGGTGCGTAGGAAGGCGGAGGGTAGACGCCCCGCAGCAGCCAGGCGTACGACGCGATCCCGTACTCCAGCTCGTCGCTCGCGTCGTAGTCGGGGTTCGGATTCATCTGACTGGCCCTCCGTCGCAGATCCTCGTCAAGATACCGCCGTGGTCCCAGCATATCCCGGTGCCGCTCCTGCCACGCGGCCAAGCGGCCCTGCCAGGAGGTCCGGCCAAGACTTGCATTGATTTTAACTATCGGGTGCGGCGTCGAGCTGCGACATCCTCAGCCGGGCAGATTCTCCGGGTGCAGCATCTCGGCGTAGCGCAGCGACTCGGGGATGCCGAACCCGTCGACCAGGGTTTCGGCGTAGGGCCGCAGCAGCCGGCACCGGTCGTTGATGCCGCGGGTGACCGCCTTGGCGCGCTCCGTGGACAGGTACCGGTGCTCGACGTACCACGCTTTGTCGTCCTCGATCACGGTCAGCGCGTAAAGGTCGCAGACCAGCCCCAGGACCTCGCGGGCCTCGTCGTCTTCGCAGGCCTCGATACCGGCGACGAACGCCTCCAACACCACCCGGTCGATGTGCGCTTTCGCGGCGTGCAGCACGTGGTCCTGCACGGAGTTGAACGCATCGAAGGCCGACATCTCTTTCGACTTGGACTGCAGCCGACGTGCCACCGAGGCAATCATGTATTCCTCGCGGTCCTCGAACATCGTGACCTGAGTCCCGCGGTTGAACAGGCTGCCCTCTTCTTCGTTGTCCTGCCGGGCATCGACGATGGTTTGGATAATGGTCTCGGCCGCAGTGCGTTTCAGCACCCGCTCGCCGGCGAAGTTGGCCGCGAAGCGCACCCATTCCACTGGGCTCATTCCCTTGATGTCGTCGGCGTAGGCGGTCAGCAGCTCCTTGGCCACCAGTTGGGTCAGCACGTGGTTGTCACCCTCGAAGGTGGTGAACACGTCGGTGTCGGCGCGCAGCGCAATCAGCCGGTTGTCGGCCATGTAACCGGCGCCGCCGCATGCCTCACGCGCTTCTTGGATAGAAGTGGACGCGTGCCAGGTGTTCGCGGCTTTCAGGCCGGCGGCCCGCGACTCCAACTCGCGTTGCTCCTCGGCGTCGGGGGCGTCGGAGGTCTGCAGATCGTGGCACTTGGCCACCAGCTCGTTTTGCGCGAATTGCAACGCGTAAGACTTCGCGATCAGCGGGAACAACCGGCGCTGATGCACCAGGTAGTCCATGATCAGCACTTCGCCGGCGTCGTCGGGTGCGCTGAATTGCTTGCGCTGCAAGGCATATCGGGTCGCGATGTCCAGGGCCACCCGCGCGGCGTTGCCCGCGCTGCCGCCGACCGTGATTCGTCCGCGGATCAGGGTGCCGATCATCGTAAAGAACCGGCGGTTGGAGTTCTCGATCGGTGAGTTGTAGGTCCCGTCGGCTGCCACGTCGCCGTACTTGTTCAGCAGGTTGACCCGCGGAACGCGGACGTGGTCGAAGACGATGCGACCGTTGTCGACGCCTGGCAGACCGCCTTTGTACTGACAGTCCGACGTCGTCACGCCGGGCAGGTCGTTGCCCTCGTCGTCGCGGATCGGCACCAGGAAGCAATGCACCCCGTGGTTGACCTGCTCACCGTTCTCGGTGGTGAGGAGTTGGGCGAATACCGCTGCGATGGTGGCGGTTTCGGCGGCACCGCCGATGTAGTCCTTGCGCGCGGTCGGAGTCGCGGAGTGGATCACGAACTCCTCGGTGCCGGCGTCGTACGTCGCGACCGTCTCGAGGGACTGGACGTCGCTGCCGTGTCCGGTCTCCGTCATCGCGAAACAGCCGCGCAGCTCGAGGTTGATGATCTTTTTCACATACGCCTCGTGGTGGCGTTCGGTGCCCAGGTTCTCCACGGCCCCGCCGAACAGGCCCCACTGCACGCCCGCCTTGACCATCAGCGATAGATCCGACATCGCGAGCATCTCGATCATCGTGACCGCCGCCCCGACGTTCCCGTTACCGCCGTGCTCTTTGCGGAAGCCGTCGTCGGCTGCGCCTGCGGCGGCCATGATGCTCATTTGCTCGGCGACCTTGGTGCGGGCGATAACCGTGTTCGGTGTGTAGTGCGGACGGAAGATCTCGTCGCTCAGCCGCTCCCGCATCTGGTTCTTCACGTCGCGCCAACGTCCGTCGAGTGAGTTGCGCAGATGTTCCGCAATGGTGGCCATACCCGACGGTAACCGATGATGATCGAAACGCCGTGCCGCTGACGAAATCGTGGCTATTTACCCGCTATGGCTATCATTTGTCGGCATTGGTCGGGCCGGTTGCGGCCACGCGGCCACCGAGAGGCAGACCATGGGCGACGTTCCCCGCGCTTTCATCAAGCAGGGCGCGGTCGAAGTCGAGGCTGTCGCAGCGGCTCTTCAGCCCGAATTCGCCCTGGCTGTCGGACCGGAGAAGACGGTGTCGCACACCTGGCTGGATACTTTTGACTGGCGACTGCACTCCGCGGGGATCACCCTGGAATTCGTTGACGACGGGCCACTGATCATGCAGTCGCCGGACGGCGGCCGGTTGCAGGCCTCGCGGGCGGGGGTGAAGTGGCCGGCGCAGCCGCACGCTCTGCCGGTCGGGCGGCTGCGGGATGCGTTGACCCCGCTTACCGGGTTGCGGGCGTTGCTTCCGGTCGTCACTGTGCGGTGCGCTGTCCGGGAAAGCCGGGTACTCAACGCCGACGAGAAGACCGTCGCCCGGCTGCTGATCGAGAGCGTCGACGACGGCACCAGCCAGCTGCGGATCCAGCCGCTGCGCGGGTATGACGCGGCCGCCGATCGGATCGCGCGGCGATTGGCCCGCGTCGACGGACTCACCGCGGTGACGGCGACGCCCTACGACCTGGCGCTGAGCCAGGCGAGTCGCCGTCCCGTCGACGAGCACAGTGGGGCGGCGCCGTTAAAGCCGGAAACGCCTGCGGCGGTGGCGATTGCCGCGATGCTGGCGGGGTTCGCGGCGTCCATCGACGACAACGTGCCCGGCACGATCGCGGCGATAGACACCGAATTCCTGCATGACCTGCGGGTGGCGGTGCGGCGCACCCGCTCGATCCTCAAGCTCGTCGGCGATGCGCTGCCCGCGAATCTGGCTGAGCGGTTCGAGCCAGAATTCAAATGGCTCGGTGATCTGACCACACCGGTCCGCGACCTGGACGTGTACCTGCTCGAACTCGACAACATGGCAGCCAAGCTGGCGTCCGCCCATCCGCACGACCTCGACCCGTTCAAGACGTTTTTGGTTCGGCATCGTTCCGCTGAACGCCGTCGTCTGGTCCGCGGGCTGCGGTCGCAGCGCTTCGAGCGATTGATGGGCGAGTGGCGCGGCGCGCTGGCCCGGGTGGCCGCCGACGCCGTGGGTGGGCCGACGGTGGCGATGTTGGCCCGTCAGCGCGTCGAGCAGGCGTATAGGAACGTGGTGCGGCGCGGGAAACGCATCAACGCCGCCTCGCCGAGCGACGACGTGCACGCACTGCGCAAGCGGTGCAAGGAGTTGCGTTACCTGCTCGAGGTATTCCGGCCGTTGTGCGCGAAGGCGCCACACCGTCGGCTGCTCAGCGAGCTCAAGGCGCTGCAGGACACGCTCGGCGACTTTCAGGACGGCGAGGTGCAGCGGGAAGCCGTCCGGGAATTCGCTGCGGCGATGATGGAGCAGGGGGCGGTGCCGCCCCACACGATATTGGCGATGGGGGAGATGGCGGCCCAACTCGACGCCCACCAGCTGGGTGCGCGGGCAGCGCTAGCCGGCCGGCTGCAGCCATTTCTGGCCGATGAGAACCGGGCCCGCGTGAAGGCACTTGTGCGCTGATGAAGATCTATGCGACCTACAACATCAAAGGCGGTGTCGGCAAGACGTCTGCCGCCGTCAACTTGGCTCATCTGGCGGCGCACGGCGGTGACAACGTGCTGCTATGGGATCTCGACCCACAGGGCGCGGCAACGTATCTGTTTCGGGTGCGGCCCAAGGTCAAGGGCGGCGGCCGGGCTCTGGTGGACGGCACACGATCGCTTGACGATGCGATCAAGGCAACCGATTTCGACGGGCTTGACTTGCTGCCGGCGGATTTCAGCTACCGCAATTTGGACGTGCAGCTCGACGATGCGAAGCGGCCGACGCGCCGGATCCGCCAGCTGCTGCGACCGCTGGGCGGGCAGTACGACGTGGTCTTCCTCGACTGCCCGCCGAGCATTTCGTTGTTGTCGGAAAACGTCCTGCATGCCGTCGATACCCTGCTGGTGCCGATGATCCCGGCGACGTTATCGGTTCGCACATTCGACCAATTGGCAAGCTTCGTGCGCGATTTCGACGGCCGTCAACCGCAGGTGCGGGCCTTCTTCTCGATGGTGGACCAGCGTAAGCGGTTGCACCGCGACCTGGTGGAACAGTTGTCAGCCGAAAGATCGGAGATCCTGAGCACTGCCATCCCCGCGCTGTCGATCATCGAGCAGATGGCCGAACAGCGGGCGCCGGTGACGGCATTTGCGCCGCACAGCAGCGCGGCCCGTTGCTACAAAGCGTTGTGGGCAGAGATCAACGCAGCCGAATCACCTCAACGACAATAGATTTGCGTGGGTGAGGTGCTGAGCCGGGTCGCTACCGGTGCGCCGGCCGCCGCAATCGCCAGCGCAGCGCCGCGGTGGCGGCGATGCCCAAACCGACCAGCATCCCCATATCGATCAGCCACTGCGCGGATGAGTGTTTCCATGAATCGTCTGTAGCAGCAAGCAGATTGACATCATGCACGTCGACGGTGGAAGCCACGGCGGCGAATCCCCATCGGGCCGGTACCAACCACGCGACCTGCTCCAGGCCGAATCGGCTGGCGATCGGAAACAACGCGCCGGCGAGTACCAGCGAGAGCAACACGGTCAGCACGGCCATCAGCAGGATCTGCTCGGAGTACGTCGCCAGCGATGAGAGGGTCAGCGCGGCCATCGCCGAGACGATGACGGTGACGGCCAGCGCCACGAACAACTCGGCGGTGGCCCCGAAGCTGCTATCGCCGAGCAGCACGCCGCCATGGGTCGGCGCACCCTTGCCGACGACGGCGGCGATGGTGATGATGCCGGTCTGGACGATCGCGACCAGGCTGTAGACGATGACTTTGCCGGCCAACAACGCCGAGGCTGACAAACCGCGGGCTTGTTCGCGCCGGAAAATGCGCTGTTCACCGAAGAGGTCGCGGATGCCCAGAGCCGTGCCCATCACGACGGCGCCGATGCTGAGGACCGCAAGTATCTCGACGGCCTCGTCGGGACTGTTGCCGTAGGGGCTCGCTGGGCCCAGCCCGGCGTCCCCGGGTACCAGCAGCGAGATCGCGCCGAAAAGCAGCGGCAGGATCATCAGGAAGATGAAATACCGCTGATCGGCAACCGTCAGCCAGGCCTGCCGTCGGGTCGCGATCAGGATCTGGCGCCACAGACTCGGGTGCGCCGGCGGAGCTGGCTGCTCGGCAGGAGCGGGTGGCGGTGCGTCCGTGGGCAGCGTCTCGTGCTGGCGGCCCAGGTAGCCGTCGTGTGCGCCGTACGGATCCGCGCTGACACGTGCGACGATCTCCGTCCAATCGGTCGTGCCCAACTCCTCGCCGATCTGCGAGGGCGCACCGGCGAACGCCGGAGCACCCGTCGCGTTGAGCACCAACACCTGGTCGCAGGCATCGAGGTCGGTTGGCGATGTGGTTGCCTCCACAACGACGCGTCCCTCGTCGGCGAGTTGCCGCAGCGTCGCCATCGTCCGGCATTCCGCGGCCGCGTCGAGGCCGGCGGTGGGCTCATCGAGGACAAGCAGCGCCGGATCGGTCAGCAGTTCCACCGCCAGCGATGCGCGCTTGCGCTGCTCGACGGTGAGGTTGCCGACCTGGACGGTGCGCAGCGCGCCCAACTCCATCCGGTCGAGCCCCGACCGCACGCGCTCGCGGCGGTGATCAGCGGAAGTACCTGGGGGCAAACGCAGCTCGGCGGCATAGCGCAACGCTTGTTCGATGGTCAGTTGTGGATGCAGCAGGTCATGACGCGGCACCACCCCGACGCGTGGGCGCACATGATCCGCCGTGACGTCGTAACCGCCGAAATCGACTGTGCCAACGCCTGTTTGGACTGCGCCGCCAAGAACGTCGACCAGTGCGGATGCGCTCGCCTCCGACAGCCCGATGACCGAGGTGAGCGTACCTGGGGGCGCGGTGAAGGACAGATCCGCAAGCAGCTGGTCGCCGTCGACGCTGAGCCGTACCTGACGCACCTCCAGCGGGCCGGTGATGGGCGCCACGGGCGGCGGTGACGGGGATTCGGGTTCCTTTTCGTCCGGCTCTCGCAGCTGCGCAGTGGGTGCGACCTCATGCGGCCGCGCTTGGCGGCGCTGCGGCAACAGTTTTCGCATAGCGCCGGTGACCTGCCCGACGACCGCGCTCCGCTTGCGTCGAGGCGGGGTGAAAGCTGACGCCAATTCCGTGGGAGCCTGCGGCGAGGGTGCTTGCGGCGGCGGTAGGGGTGGCGGGGGTCCCGGCGGCGGCGGTGCGTGTAGCGGCCGGCCGTGTGCCACCGGCAGCGCTGTCGTGGCGGCCGGCGGTGGTGGCGGCCTCAGCAGCGGTGGTGGCGGCGGTGGCGGCCTCAGCAGCGGTGGTGGCGGCGGTGGCGGCGACCAAGGCGGGGGGCCCGGCGTCGGTCTGCGATGTGGTGGGGGCGGCGGCGGAGGTGGAGCCGGCGGTCGGTTGTGGTGAACCGGCCGCATCGGCGGGGGCGGTGGCGCAGGTCTCGGTGGTGGGGGCGGCGGGGCGCCGAGTTGGAAGACCAACCGCGGCCCGTGCTGCGGATCGCCAACGGTGATCGCTCGACCCTCGTGGATGAAAACTGTCGACATCCGCACACCGTCGACGTAGATCCCGTTTTCGCTCCGATCGACCGCGATCCACTGGCTGCCGTTGTGATGCAGCACTACCTGGGTCTGCGCGGCGGATGTGCGCCCGCCGTCGAGGCGGATGTCGACGCCGTCGCCGCGCCCGACGGTCACATCTCGGCCTGGGGGAAAGACGTACTTCCGAGGGCCGAGCCAGACGATCAACGGAGAACCGAACGCCTCCGTAGGCATCGACACCCCCTTCTACCCCTTACATCCCATCATCTTGGAGTCGGACGATCGTTGTCCACCCGCCATAATGCGCCGAGAACCGATCAAGGGCTGTCGGCGCAGGCCAACCGCAGTCGGTCCAGCTGTCAGCGTGGCGCGCCCGGCCGCGGGGCAGGCGCGGAATCGTCGAGCAGGCGGCGCAGCACTGTCACGGCATCCACCAAGGTCTGGCGGTCCGAAGCCTTCAAGTTGCCAAGCTGCGGCTCGATCGCCTTGACGCGGTCGGTCCGGACTTGGTTAAGAGTGTGCAAACCCTCGGGGGTGATCCTGATGCGGACTGCCCGGGCGTCGCCGGGGTCGACAGTCCGGGTGACCAGGCCGGCGTCCTCGAGTCGCCTTACCTGTGTGGTCATCGTCGGCTGCGAGCAATGATCCACCGCGGCCAGATCGCAGATGCGTGCCTCACCGTGGGCGTCGATGGTCGACAGCAGCCGGGCTTGGGCGGCCGGCAACTGCATCTGGATGCGCTGGGTGGCATAACGATTGAGCCGGGCGACCACGGCGAGGAGATCCGCGCCCAGACCAGCGACGGCCTCCTCGGCCGCGCCACGCTCGGTGGTTGCGGATGGTGTCATGCGTCTATAGTTGCATAGCTAGGCTATCTACACCACTAACCGGGCAATTTCGACGCAGCAAACTCGAATGACCCGCCACACTTCGCTCGCGGGTGCACCCTGCGACAACTGGCAGAATCGATGGAATGAACGCGACTCGCCCGGCGTCTGAGACCAGAGGGTCCGGACCGCTGCGTCCCGGCGAACTCGCGCAGTCATCGGTCATGGCGGCGCTGTGCGCGGCGACCGCCATTATCGCCATCGTTGTCCCGTTCGCCGGTGCACTGGCGCTGCTGGGCATGGTTCCCATGGGACTGCTGGCCTACCGTTACCGCGTCCGCGCGCTTATCACGGCGACGGTCGCTGCCGGGTTGATCGCCTTTCTGATCGCCGGCCTCGGCGGCTTGATGACGGTGGTCCACAGCGCCTATGTCGGCGGCCTGACCGGGATCGTCAAACGCCGGCGCCGCGGTACCGGGACGGTGCTCGTTGTCTCGTTCGTCGCGGGTGCACTTTTCAACCTGGCGATGGTCGCCGCATTGGCGGCGCTCGCGCGGCTAAGAAACCTGATCTTTGATGCCATCACTGCCAACATCAACGGGATCGCGGCCGTCTTGACGGCGATCGGGCGCTTCGCAAACTCCCATTCATTCCCGCTCAGCGGACGCGTCGGGGAAGGGTTCCCGGCGACGGCCCGTGGACTCCAGTGGTTGCTCGCCGAGGCGCTGCACTACTGGCCGTGGCTGATCTTGGTCAACGGCATCGTCTCGATCATGGTCGTGTCCTTGATCGGTTGGTGGGCGCTGTCGCGGGTGCTAGATCGGATGCACGGTGTCCCCGATGTGCACAAACTGGATGCGCCGCCCGACAATGCGCCGATCGCGCCGATCCCCGTACGACTGGACCAGGTCCGCTTCCGCTACCCGCACGCCGACCACGACGCGCTGCGCCCGGTCAGCTTGGAGATTCGCGAAGGCGAACATCTCGCCATCACCGGGGCCAACGGTTCGGGCAAGACAACGCTGATGCTCGTCCTGGCTGGTCGGGAACCGACGTCGGGCACCGTCGACCGTCCCGGGGCAGTGGGATTGGGCCGGCTTGGCGGTACCGCGGTGGTCATGCAGCATCCGGAGAGTCAGGTACTGGGGACGCGGGTGGCCGACGATGTGGTGTGGGGTCTGCCGCCGGGGACGGCCATCGACGTCGGTCGGTTGCTGAGCGAGGTCGGTCTCGAGTCGCACGCCGAACGTGACACCGGCAGTCTCTCGGGCGGTGAGTTGCAACGGTTGGCGGTGGCCGCTGCGCTGGCGCGGGAGCCCGCGCTGCTCATCGCCGACGAGGTCACCAGCATGGTTGACCAGCAGGGCCGGGATGCGCTGCTGAGTGTGCTGTCAGGTCTGCGGAATCGGCATCGGGCAGCGCTCGTTCACATCACGCACTACAACAACGAAGCCGATTCCGCGGACCGCTCAATAAATCTCAGCGAATCCGGGGACAACACCGGCATGGTCGAGACGATGGCCACACCAATGGTGACCCCGGTGATGGGTCACGAGTCCGGCCCCGCGGTCCTCGAGGTCGCCGGTGTCGGGCACGAATACGACAGCGGGACACCGTGGGCCAAGGCCGCACTGCGCGAGGTCAGCTTCGTGGTACACCAAGGCGACGGCTTGTTGATACACGGCGGCAACGGTTCGGGTAAGTCGACGCTGGCGTGGATCCTGGCCGGACTGACGGTCCCGACGACCGGCACCTGTCTGCTCGACGGCCGCCCGACTCACGAGCAGGTCGGCGCGGTGGCGCTGTCGTTCCAGGCGGCCCGACTGCAGCTGATGCGTAGCCGGGTCGACGTGGAAGTGGCGTCGGCGGCGGGTTTTTCGCCCAAGGACCATGACCGGGTGGCAACCGCGCTGGCCGTGGTCGGCTTGGACAGTACTTTGGTGAAGCGTCCCATCGATCAGCTCAGCGGCGGTCAGATGCGCCGCGTCGTGCTGGCCGGTCTGCTGGCGCGCTCGCCGCGGGCGTTGATCCTCGACGAGCCGTTGGCCGGCTTGGACGCGGTGACGCAAAGTGGTTTGCTGCGACTGCTCGAGGAGCTTCGCCGCGAGCAGGGTCTTACGGTGGTGGTCATGTCGCACGACTACACCGGCATGGAGGATCTGTGCCCGCAGACCTTGGATTTGCACGACGGTGTGCTGGAAGCGGTCTCGACGACGGCCGGGGGTCTGACGTGACCACGGCGCCGCCAGACGAACACTCGCCGCGCAAAGCGAGTCGGCAAATGGTGCTGTTGCGTCCGGTGCCCGGCAGCTCGGCAGTCCACGAGCTGTGGGCCGGCACCAAACTCCTGGCGGTCGGCGGCATCTCGATACTGCTGACCTTCTTCCCGGGCTGGATCACCATCGGCATGGTGGCAGCGGTGGTGTTGACGGCGGCCAGGATCGCGCACATTCCGCGGGGCGCGTTGCCCAACGTGCCGCACTGGCTGTGGACTCTGTTGGCCCTCGGCGGCATCTCTGCGACATTTGCCGGTGGCAGTCCGGTGATCGAATTGGCCGGAGCGTCAGTCGGCTTCGGCGGACTGTTGAATTTTCTGCGGGTGACCGCCTTGTCGATAGTGTTGCTAGGTCTGGGAGCGATGGTGTCGTGGACCACCAACGTCGCTGAAATAGCCCCGGCCGTAGCGGCTTTAGGCCGTCCACTGAAGCTGTTGCGAATACCGATCGACGAGTGGGCCGCCACGCTGGCTCTTGCGCTGCGCGCATTCCCGATGCTGATCGAGGAATTCCGGGTGCTCTACGCCGCGCGCCGGTTACGGCCCAAACCAGTAGCACCTACCCGTAGGGCGCGCCGTCGGCGTCGGGCGTCGGAACTTGTCGACCTGCTCACTGCGGCCCTCACGGTAACCTTGCGGCGCGCTGACGAGATGGGCGACGCCATCACGGCGCGTGGTGGTATCGGCCAGATCTCGGCCATCCCGTCGCGGCCGAAACGGGCGGACTGGCTGGCACTCGCGATCATTGTCGCCGTGTGCATCGCGGCGATCTTGCTGGACGTTCCGCCCGGCGGCTAGCGGCCCGCGGCAGCGTTGGCGGCGTCCTGAGCCCGACGTAACGTCGTCGCGATGTCGCTGCGGCCCAGGAACATCTCATCGAAATATGGCTTGAGGACCTGATTCCCTGCGGCGAAGCCGGCGCCGCCGGGCGCGGCGATGCGTGGCCCACTGAGGACGGCGAAAAACGGCCCGACGTCGACTCCCATGCTCGACCAGTAATCGAAGTACACCTGCTGGGCCGACCTGACCGCGGGAATCGCGCTGCCGAGGCGGCCCACGTACTGGTTGCCCTCGGTGCTGCCCATCCAGGCCAGCACCTTGCTTACCGCGTCGGGGTGCTCGGATGCCGAATTGCCAGCCGCGGCAATGCCGTTGGTGACGCTGACCCGACCCTTGGGGCCGGCGGGCAACAGCGCCACGCCCCACCGGAAGCCGGCCTGACCGGCTACCGCCGCCAAGTTGTAGGTGCCGGACTGGAACAGCGCCATTTTGCCGGCCAGGAATTGGTTGCGGGAGAAGTCGCCGTTGTCATTGGTTTCCGAGGCAGGCGGCGCGACGTGGTCGGCGTTGATCAGCTTGACCAGGTAGGTGAACGCCTCGACGGCGGCAGGGTTGTCGAACGCGAAGCGGTCACCGGCCTGGAACGCGCCCCCGGCCGAGCCGATGTAGTTGAGGTAGATGCCCTGCGCGTCGTTGGCCGCGTTGTAAGCGCACTGTTGCACCCGTCGGGCGTCGAAACCCGGTGTAGCCGCACTGCGTCCATCGGCGTCGACGGTGAGGCGGGCAAGCAATGGACGCAGCGTGTCGTCGCCGTCCGGGCTCCAGCGCAGTGCCGTCAGGTCGGCAACGTCGACACCGGCGGCGGCGAGCAGGTCCGCGTTGTAGTACACCGCGATGCCGGCATCGGTGAGTTGGGGGACCCCCCACAGCGTCCCGCCCCGGGTGAACTGCTCGACAACCGACGGCTCCCACGCCGAAGCGGCCTTCGGCCCAAGGGTTTTCCCGATGTCCATTAGCCGGCCGCTGTCGGCGTACCCGGCGAGGTAGGCATTGGATATCCAGAAGATGTCGTCGGCGCTACCGCCTGCGACATCGGTGCGCAGCGTGTTGAAGTAGGTGGAGTATGAGACCACATCGGTCTGCACCTCGATGTCAGGGTGCATCCGGGTGAACGCTGCAAACGACTGCCGATACGCCTTCGCGACCTGCTGGTCCCACAGTCGGACCGTCACCACGGTCTTTCCGCTGGGCGGCCGGACTGTGACGTCCAGCAGCACCGCTGCGGCGGCCAGCAACGCGGCCAACAGCACCCAGGCCAGCGCGACCAGTGTGGAGAAGCGGGGCCGGCTCACTTCAGCCCCGTGACGACGATCGAGCGCACGATGTGCCGCTGGAAAATCAAGAACAACGCGAGCAGTGGCACAACGGCCACGCCAACCGCGGCCATCACCAGCGTCCACTGCGCGTTGTAGCGCGACTGCAGCGCGGCGGTCGCCACCGTCAGCACCTGCCATTTGGTGCCGCTGGTGATGATCAACGGCCACAGGAAGTGGTGCCACTCCGATACGACGGTGATCAGCATCAGCGTGGCGATCACGGCCCGACTGGATGGCACCACCACGTGCACGATCACGTCCAGCGTGTTGGCGCCGTCCAGGTAGGCTGCGTTGATCAGGTCGTCGGGGATCGCGCGGAAGTGCTGGCGCAGCAGGAAGATTGCGTACGGGGAACCGAAGACGAACGGCAAAACCAGCGCCCAGAACGTGTTACGCAGCCCCAGCTGCGCCATCATCAAATACAGCGGCACGACCGTCACACTGCCCGGCACCATCAACGTTGCGAGATACACCCAGAACACGGCGTCCCGGCCCGGAAAACGCAGTCGCGCGAACGCGTATGCGGCAAGGATAGATGAGCTCAGCTGGCCCAACAGGCTCACCGCCGTCATCAATGCCGTCACCGCCAGTGCGCGACTGAACCCCGCGCCGGCCAAACCGGTGTAGTTGGCCAGCGTCGGCGGCCGCGGCCAACTCAACGGTGCGCCCGTCGCGAACTGGTGCGCAGTGGTGAACGAGGTTAGCAAGCCAAAAGCGAACGGCGCCAGCGTGATCACCGCGCCCAGTGCCAAGCCGACGTAGACCAGTACTGCCGACGGCTTGCTAGGTGAGGTCATAGCTGACCCGCCGTCGGAAGTAGAGGTGTTGAACGAGTGTGATGCCGACCAGGATGACGAACAGCACCACCGCCATCACCGAGGCACGGCCGATCGCCGCGGCTCCAAAGGCTTCGGCGTAGATGCGGTGTGCCACCAAATCGGTGCGGTCCTCCGGCCCGCCCCCGGTCAACGCGTAGACGGTGTCGAAAACCTGTGCGGCACTGACGACGCCGGTGACCAGGACGAAGAACATGGTCGGCCGCAGCATCGGCAGCGTGATGCGCCGGAACCGCTGCCAGGACGTCGCGCCGTCGGTGCGTGCCGCGGAGTGGATATCGTCGGGGATGGCCAGGATGCCGGCGAGGAAAAACAGCGCGACATAGCCGACGTTGCTCCAGATGACCACGGCAGACACCACCGGCAGCGCGAGCCCGGGATCGGTGAGCCATTCGATGCGATGCCCGAGCACAGTGCTGACCGCGCCGGCGGTGGGCGCCAAAATCCAGCGCCACAGCACCGCGATCGCCAACGGGACGGAGATCCACGGCAGCACGTAAATTGTGCGGAACAGCCCACTGCCGGGCAGATCGCGCGCCAGCAGCGACGCAACCGCCAGCCCGAGCACGGTCTGGGTCGGGACCACGATCGCCACAAACGTCAGTGTCACCAGAAGCGAGTTGCCGAAACTCGAATCGCTGAGGACCGACCGCCAATTCTCGCCGCCGACATATTCGATCGGCCCCAACAGGTTCCACCGGTGCAGGCTCAGCCACAGCACCACCAGAATCGGCAGCAGCAAGAACGCGACGACGCCGAACAGGCTGGGCGCGAGCAGCGCATACCCCAGCGCGGTTGATCGACGGGGCGCAGCCGGACCGGGGCTCATGAAGGTATTAAAGCCAATCATTACGGTGGAGGGCGTGACACCGAACCGGGGGATCGATGCCGACTTCCTCAGCCTGCCGCGCCACGAACTGGCCGATGCGGCGCTGTCGGCGGCCACGGCGGCCGGCGCCACGTACGCCGACCTGCGGATTCACCGACTGGTCGACGAAATCATCCAGTTGCGCGATGGCGAATTAGAGACCGCGGTGGTCAACCGCGAGGTCGGCTTGGCGGTCCGGGTGATCGTCGACGGCACCTGGGGATTCGCGTCGCACGCCGAGCTCTCTGCGGACGTCGCCGCGGAGACGGCGCGTCGCGCGGTGTCGGTGGCCGGCACGCTCTCGGCGCTGAACACCGACCGCATCGAGCTGGCGCCCGAACCGGTCTACTCCGACGCCACCTGGGTGTCGAGCTATCAGGTCGATCCGTTCACCGTGCCTGCCGACGAGAAGATCGCGGTGCTCGACGACTATTCGGGGCGGCTGCTGGCCTCCGACGGTGTCAACCACGTCTCGGCCACCTTGCAGTGCGTCAAAGAGCAGACCTTCTACGCCGACACCTTCGGCTCGTCGATCACCCAGCAGCGGGTACGGGTGCAGCCCCGGCTGGAGGCGGTCACCATCGACCCGGGGTGCGGGTTCGACTCGATGCGCACCCTGGCGCCGCCGATGGGCCGCGGCTGGGAGGTGCTGGCCGGCGACGACGTGTGGAATTGGACCGACGAGCTCGCTCAGTTGCCGTCGCAGCTGGCCGAGAAGGTCAAGTCGCCCAGCGTCCCGCCCGGCCCGACTGACCTGGTGATCGACCCGACCAACCTGTGGCTGACGATCCACGAATCCATTGGCCACGCAACCGAATACGATCGCGCGATCGGCTACGAGGCGGCCTACGCGGGCACCTCCTTTGCGACCCCCGACAAACTCGGCACGTTGCGCTACGGCTCACCGGTGATGAACGTGACCGCCGATCGCACTGTCGAATTCGGGTTGGCCAGCATCGGTTACGACGACGAGGGGGTGGCCGCGCAGAGGTGGGATCTGGTGCGCGACGGGATATTCGTCGGCTACCAACTGGACCGGGTTTTCGCGCCACGGCTGGGCCAATCCCGTTCCAACGGCTGCTCTTATGCCGATTCGCCGCACCACGTGCCGATTCAGCGGATGGCAAACGTGTCGCTGCAGCCCGGCCCCGACGGCGTGAGCACCGCCGACTTGATCGCCCGGGTGGACGACGGCATCTATATCGTCGGCGATAGGTCGTGGTCAATCGATATGCAGCGCTACAACTTCCAGTTCACCGGGCAGCGGTTTTACCGCATCCGGGATGGTCGTCTGGACGGTCAGCTGCGCGATGTCGCCTACCAGGCCACCACGACCGACTTCTGGAACTCGATGGAAGCCGTCGGTGGTCCGTCGACGTGGCGTCTGGGCGGGGCGTTCAACTGCGGCAAGGCCCAGCCCGGCCAGGTGGCCGCGGTAAGCCACGGCTGCCCGTCAGCGCTGTTCCGCGGTGTCAATGTGCTCAACACCCGCACCGAGGGTGGCCTGTGATCGGCGCGCAGCAAGTCATCGACATCGCGCTGGGCGCGGCAGCGCAGCGCGGGCGCGCCGACGAGACGATCGTGTTGGTCAGCGACCGTAGCGCGGCGTCATTGCGGTGGGCGAACAACTCGATGACCACCAACGGCGCGTCGACCGCCCGGCAAACCACCGTGATTTCCATTGTCCGACACGGTGATACCGCAAAGGCGGGCTCGCTGACCTCCGCCGAGGTGGACCCGACGGCGATCCAGGAGTTGGTCGCCGCGTCGCAGGCCGCCGCCGCGTCGGCACCCGAGGCTCGCGACGCCGCGCCACTCGTGAGCGGCAACAGCGCGCCGGCCGACTGGGATGCGCCGAATCCGGCAACCGGGCCCGAGGTGTTCTCCGACCTCGCCGGCCCGTTGGCTCGCGGGTTCCGCGGCGCCGACCAGTTGTACGGCTTCGCGCAGCATGCAATGCAGACGACGTTCCTGGCGACGTCGAGCGGACTGCGGCGCCGCTACACCCAACCGACCGGCTCGGTGGAGATCAATGCCAAACGTGACGGTGCCAGCGCCTGGGTGGGCGTCGGAACCCCCGACTTCGCCGGCGTGCCAACGGATTCGCTGCTCGAGCAACTGTCGATGCGGTTGGGTTGGGCCAAACACAGCGTCGAGTTGCCCGCCGGGCGCTACGAGACCATCCTGCCGCCGTCGGCGGTGGCGGACATGATGATCTATCTCGGCTGGTCGATGAGCGGGCGCGGCGCGCAGGAGGGCCGCACCGCATTGTCGACGCTCGACGGCGGGACCCGGGTAGGGGAGACGCTGACCGATCTGCCGCTGACGCTGTACTCCGATCCGTTGGCGCCGGGGCTGGGCTGTACGCCCTTTGTGGTGACCGCGAGCTCGTCGGAGACGCTGTCGATCTTCGACAACGGGATCGACATCTGCCGGGTGGACTGGATTCGCGACGGGGTGGTCAACGCGCTGGCCTACTCGCGGGCCGCGGCAGCCGAATTCGGCGCCCCGGTCGCCATCGCCGCGGACAACGTGCTGATGACCGGCGGCGCTACCGAACTCGCCGACATGATCGCCCAGACCGAGCGTGGGTTGCTGTTGACCACGCTGTGGTACATCCGCGAGGTCGATCCCACGACGCTGCTGCTGACCGGGCTGACCCGCGACGGCGTCTACCTGATCGACGACGGCGAGGTGACGGGAGCGGTCAACAACTTCCGATTCAACGAGAGCCCGCTGGACCTGCTGCGGCGGGCCAGCCAGTCCGGTGTCAGCGAGCCGACGCTGCCGCGCGAGTGGGGCGACTGGGTCACCCGCGCGGCGATGCCGTCGCTGCGGATTCCGGACTTTCACATGTCGTCGGTGAGCCAAGCGACATAATCGCCTTGTGGTGCTACACGACGATCTGACGCGGCTGGTGGCGTTGTCGCCCGGAGACGGCCGGACAACAGCCCTGATCCGTCGGGTCTGCGCGCAGACCCTCGCCTTGCCTCCGTTGCCCGCCGAGATCGCGGTGACTGGCCCGGAATCGAACGCGGAGGCCGCCGCCGCCGAATTCGCCGAACAGTTCAGCATCGACGTCACGATGATTGACGGCGAGAATCGCTCGCGGCTATGGAAAGTTCTGGGCGACAGTGCCTTTAGCACCGTCGTGCAGATGTATATCGCCGACTTTGTGCCGCGGGTGCGCGCTGGGCTGGAAGCGCTCGGGGTCGGTGGCGAGTACCTCGGTTGGGTTAGCGGCCCGGTTACGTGGGATCACGCCACCGACCCATCCGACGTGGTGTTCAACAGCTTTCTGCCGACGGTGGCCCGGCTGCGTGAGCTTGATGCGCTGACGTCAGAGGTGGTTCGGCTGCGCGGGGCGGCCCAACACAACTGCCGGTTGTGCAAGTCGCTGCGCGAGACGACGGCGCTGGGCGCCGGCGGGTCGGAGACGCTGTACGGCGACATCGAGCAGTTCGAGGCGTCGGCCCAGCTGACCGACCGTCATAAGGCCGCGCTGCGGTATGTGGATGCGTTGATTTGGTCGCCCGCTCACATCGACCGCGCCATCGCCGAGGCGGTGCGTGCACACTTCTCCGACGCCGAATCCGTCGAGCTCACCTTCGACGTGATGCGCAATGCCAGCAACAAGGTTGCGGTGGCGTTGGGCGGTGATGCGCCGCGGGTCGAGAACGGCACCGAGGAGTATTTGCTCGACGCTGACGGTCACACCGTGTTCAGCTAACGGCCGCTAACGTCGGCTCCTGGTGAGCGTGCCTTTGGTGGTGAGCGCCTTGGCGGCCGTGATGCTTTCAGTCCGGCGGGCTTCTCGCTCGAGGTAGCGCTGCTTGGACACCTCGAACTTGTCGCAGGCAGCCTCGAGCTCTTTGACCAGCACCGCGAGGTCGTCGCGCATCCGGGCGGCCTCGCCGGTGAAGTCGTCGCGTTCGAAGATGCGCCAGTTGTTCAACACCGGCATCACGACCTCGTTGAGATGGATGCGGGGGTCATAGATGCCGCCGACAGCGATGATCACGGCCTTGCGGCGGAACTCGGGAACCGTGAACCCGGGCATCTGGAAATTGCGTAGCACTTGGTGCACCGACTTCATTGCCTGGTTGGGCGCGATCTCCAGGCCGGCTTCGGTGACGTCACGGTAGAAGATCATGTGCAGGTTCTCGTCGTGCGACACCCGGGACATCAGCTGGTCGGCGATCGTGTCGTTGCAGGCCTTGCCGGTGTTGCGATGTGAGACACGGGTGGCCAGCTCCTGGAAGGAGACGTACACGACGGAGTCGAAGAGGCTCCCGGCAAACAGGCTGCCCTGCTGGTTCTGGCCGGGGCTGAACCCCCGGGTCAGCTGCTCCGTGCGAATTTTCTCCAACTCGAACGGGTCGACCGAGCGGGTCACGACCAGGTAGTCGCGCAGCGCGGTGCTGTGCCGGTGTTCTTCAGCGGTCCAGCGGTTGACCCACTGGCCCCAGGCGCCATCCATGCCGAAATTCATGGCGATCTCGCGGTGGTAGCTCGGCAGGTTGTCCTCGGTCAGCGAATTGGCGTAGGCCTGGGAGGCGGGTGCCGAGGTCTTTGCTGGCGCGCTCGGGCATGATTGACCTACAGAAGCGCTCCTGCCGAGCATCAATCGACGCATGACATGCATGACCATCTATATGACTAGGCGCGTTGCGGCAGATCTGCCGGAGCGGATGAATCAATATGCGTCGGGTGAGCCGAGCGGGTTAAAGCTGTCATCGGCTGGTCGGTGTGGGTCGCCGGCCGCGATGGGCGTTGAGTTCGATCACCGGAGGCAGATCCGTAGGTTCGGGCGTGGCATCGGCCGGCTCGGGTTCCTCCGACCCCCTGACCAGGCGGGCGGTCGATCAGTGGATGGGCGTACTCATCGTTAGCGCTCTCTTCGGATGTGCATTGTTGGTCATGCTGGCATGTCGAGGTGGGGCGTGCTCACCACTCTGTGGATGGTGTTGGTGGGCAAGCTCATCGTTACGGGTTAAGCAGGCTGGGGATCAGCGCCGGTCAGGCGTGCGGCGGATACTGGCGGCAAAAAGCCCCGCCCTTCGGCCCGGCTGGCTGGCAAATGAGCACCGTTCGGGGGTGCAGAGCGTTCATCTGCTGCGGCTGGCATGACACCGTCGCATTGACGCACGGGGTTGGGTCGGCTTGGGCTTCCCCAAGCAGGTCGAAACCTCCGACAGCTCCAATGATTGCCATCTCAGCCGCGGCCGAAATCAGCACCCGCTGCGTGAATTTCCTCATCATCTCCTCCTCATTGAGGATGCTCCGAGCCTTCCGCCGGAGAACGTTTAGAAATTCGTGAATTCTGTGGCATTTGGGGGCGCCTTATCAGTATGTGCTTACATCAATGTTTCCACAATGTTTACAGTGTGTTTCTTGGCCAGCTCACGCGCTGGGTGGGCGTGGTCGTCTGCCGCGTCGGTTCATCGGCAGCACATTGGTTGACGCATCCTCGGTCTCTGGCTCCTCGGCGGGCTCGTCGGTGGTGAAGTGGACCCGGTCCGCGGGGTCTCCTGACAGTCACTTCAACCCAGGGGCCCCGGCCGCAGACGCGCCCGTCAGGCATCCGTAGAGGCCTTGACGCGGTAGCGCAGCATCCTGGCCTTAGCCGGCGACACCCGTCGTCCCGTCGCGGCGATTAGCCGGTTTATGTCGGCGTCGGTCAGATGTATGGCCTGGGTGATGATGGCGCCGCCTTCGTCGTCCGGGACGATCACCGGAGGGTTGCTCATAGGTTCCCCGTTACCGGGCAGCGGTGAGCCTCCGAGACCAGGAGAGCCCCGATTTCAGCGGCAGTCGCGTAGGTCATGGGGATGACGAAGCTATCGCCAAATAGGGGGTTCACACGGAGGCCCATAAGAGGCGTGGCGCGGGTTTTCTGGTCGACCAGGATTTCGTAGCTGGCCGCTTCAATGGTTGTCTTCATGATGTTCTACCAATTGCGTTAGGGTGGAGATTTAATCTACCTGCACATTCGCAAGTATCTCGTTGAGCACATCTATTAGCTGACGCGCGTCTTCATCCGCAAGAAGCAGATACGATGGCCCTTGAGTTACGCGGTAGCCCCCATGCGGCCTACCGGTGATAACAATGTCGGCACCGTTAGTGCGGATCATTCTCTGCATGGTGATGCGTCTCCTACCGGCATATGCCATCTTTGTTGCGTCCTGCGCTTCCCTCTTCTATGCCTAGAAAAGGTGGCCCAGTTCTCAGCTGTCATCTGCGTCGGGGTAGCAAGACAAGCAATAAGATTTACGGTTGTCTGTGTTGGTGAGGAGTTCATGGCGTGGTGTCAGATCCAGGCAGACGGAGCAGCGCGCGGTTGGTGGCTCAGGATCTGGTGTTTCATGATTTGGTGTTTCATGATCTGGTGGGTAGTCACTGGTGACGAGTTGACCCGCGCCATTTGACGACTTGACATCTGCGGTTGACGACTTGACATCTGCCATTTGACGACTTGACACCGCCTCATCTTGTCGTGGGTGAAGACTTGAGCCTGGGGTGCAAAGCTCGTACTCGGCGGCCCAATGCGCCCCGTCGCCGCTACGTCCGCCGCGAGACACCCTCCGTAGCCATCCGTAGCCCACCAGCTCGTCAAGTGCTCTATCGACAGTGCTCTCCGACAGGCAGGAATCCTTAGCGAGGTTTTTGCGGCCGGGGTAGGCGCTGCTGCCATCTGGGTTGGCGTAGTCGAGCACCGTCACGAGGACGCGAAACGTTGACGGCTTCATGTCGACCCCGTGCAGCCCTTTGAGGAAGAGCAGCTTGTTGTTGCTGATCACGCCCCACCACGCAACGGGTAATCGCTGATGATGAAGCCGCGCTCCGCCCATTCCACCTCGGCGAGCTGTGCCCGGTCATCCTCGCGGACCTTGGGCGACGCCGGCCCCGCATAACCGTGGATCCCGCCAGTCCCGTATTGCAAGCTGAAGGTGTGGGTGGGGAATTTTTCGGGTGGGTCGGAGCAATGGAGACAGATCCGGTTACCGGTTCCCCAGTCGGCAACTCTGGGCTTCACTATCGCTGCTAGGCTCCCGAATATCTCAGGCTGGATCGGCTCGATAAGAGGATGCCCATTGTGGCATCGCGTTTGTGGGCGCTGACGGGCTCTCTGGCGCACTTTATGGTGCAGGTCTGGGTAAACCCTTGGAAACAAGTCGCGGCCGACGTGGAAGCGCTCTCGGCGCCCCTCATGGCATAGGTATACGCGGCCATCCCGCGCCTCAAGTCTTTTACCGGATTTCTGCCGTGTTCCGCCACCTTTGCAGCGGACCTTGCGTGGCATGCTCCATACTTCGAGTTGCGTGCTGAGGGTGTATCCCGGCCATTCCGGAATCACGCGCCATTCAACATGCCAATCATGATCGTTCGTTATCATTGGCATTCGTAGTCGTCAATTATTTGATTAGAGGGAGAGAATTACTCTCTAACTATTGTAGATTTCGGATAATTAATCGCAGCGAGCGCGGCGAGTATCTGCTGTGCAAACTCCAAGGCGCCAGCGGGCGACAAGTCGAAACCCGCCGCCCACTCGTGGTCGTGCCAATCAAAACCTTCAGCGATTGCAACGCGCCCGTCTTCTGCTGCAAATGCGGCGACGTACATCTCGGGGAACGTAGTGCGGATATGTTCGGTCATCGCCGCAGCCTCTCCATGACTCCGGCGGGGTCCAGAGACAGCAGGCGCAGGGCCAACGCATGCAGCCCCTCGGAAAGCGTCGCTTCCGTTATCTGCTTCTCGGGCGAGTGGTCGTCGCTCATGCCGCGCCGCCCTCGAACGCTGCAGCGATCCACGCCTCGACGTCGCTCCTGCGGTACACGACGCGCCGGCCCAGCTTCCCCGAGCGTGGCCCCTGTCCGGTCGCGCGGAGCCACTGCATCGTTGCGACCGACTTCCGGACAAGGGCGGCGGCCTCGTCGGTAAAGAGGATTTCCGGTTCTGTTTTTGACATGCCAAAGTCCTTCGATAAGTACAGGTGATTTGCTGAGAGTTGCCTGGAGGCGCTGATGCTCCCCGACGGCGACTCACGAAATGCCCTGTCAGGGCTCGCCTGAACCGTGGCTTACAGCGTGTCTTGTGCCCGGTTTCGATCGGTTGCTACGAGTATGACATGGGCAGCCCTGTTGCCGCTAAGGCATGTGGCGGACATCACATTGACATCTGTGGCTAAGGAGTAATCACACGACACAAACCCCCGCGACCCCTCGCGGATTCTTAACACGGATTCCCTGCGGTACGCTTCTAGACATGGCGACAGGCAGGAACCAGCGGGCCGGGATCGATGACCGATGGCACAAGCGGGTCAAGGGTCCAGATGGCAAAGTCCACACCGAGCGGTCACCGCTCTACGGCAAGGTCACGCGCTGGCGCGTGCGCTGGGTAGACCAGACCGGCCACGAACACACCAAAGTGTTTGATCGGAAACCAGCGGCGCAGGCGTACCTGAACAAGCTCACGGCCGATGTTCAGCGGGGCGAGTACGTCGACCCGCGTAAGGCGTCGGAGACATTCGGGTCCGTGGCAGAGGCGTGGTTCAAAACGAAGGGTCACCGCCAGCCCAAGACAATAGCCGGTTACCGGTCCCTGATGGACACCATTGTGTTGCCGCACTGGGGTGATGTTCCGCTGAAAAAGATTGACTACGAAGGATATTCGGCATGGCTCGGCGGTCTCGCGGTCGACGGCTCACAGGCAGGCACTGGCCTATCGGCGAGCCGGATCACCCAAGCCCATCAACTAGTCGGAGCCGTGCTGAAGTATGCCCAGCGGACCGGGAAGATAGCCAAAAACGTTGCCGCAGAAATCAGCCGCACCGAGGATCTGCCCCACCAGGCCGCGCGTGAACGCCGATACCTCACTCACGCCGAGCTGCTGCGGTTGGCTAAGGCAACCGGGCGATTCGAGACGCTGACCCTGGTACTCGGATACTGCGGTTTGCGGTTCGGAGAAGCCGTGGCGCTGCGTCGGCGACATATGGGGGACCGGGAGTTGACGATCACCGCATCGGCAACATTCGTCGCCGGCAGGGGCATCGTGGAGACGACCACCAAAACCAAGCGGAGCCGCCACGTCCCCGTGCCGCAGCCGGTGTGGGATCGGCTCAAGAACGAGCTACCCCGCGAACCCAATGCGCTCGTGTTCCCCCGTCAGCGCGGAGGACTCCTGCCCATCGAGGAATACCGGCGCGCGTTCGACCGGGCCTGTGCCGAGGTCGGGATAGAGGGCTTGGTGCCTCACGGGCTGCGCCACACCACGGCGTCATTGGCGATATCGGCGGGCGCTAACGTGAAGGTCGTGCAACGCATGCTTGGTCACGCCACAGCGGCAATGACCCTGGATCTGTACGGTCATCTTCTCGATGATGACCTGACCGGGGTGGCTGACGCGCTGGGCAAGGCTATCGAAAGTACTGCGGTATCGCTGCGGTACAAGGGGGCAGATGCGGCTAAAGCGGGATAGCTAGAAAGTGTATATCTGCAAGTAAACGCACTAGGGGCGGTAGCTCAGTTGGTTAGAGCCGCGGACTCATAATCCGTTGGTCGCGGGTTCGAGCCCCGCCCGCCCCACCATGAAACGCCAGCTCAGACGCGGTTGTCATGCTTGGCCTCACCCCTCAGAGCCCGTCTCGATGTCACGAGTTGTCACAACTCTTCCGAAACTCATCGCGGCCGCCGCCAGAGCGTCGTCCTGACTGTGCGCGTACACCGACATCGTGAACGCCGCACTGGCATGACCTAGCCACGCCGCAATCACCGCGATCGGCACCTGGCGCAGGTGCATGAGTGTTGCGCACGAGTGCCGCGCATCATGCAGACGCACCCGCTTGATACCCAACTCGTCGAGCATTCGACCCCACCGGGATGTCAATGTGTCGGGGTGGCAGGGCTGGCCGGTCTCGTCGCTGGCGACATACTCGCCAGACCCGTAACCGGCGCCGAACGCTAACCGTTCCTCGGTCTGACGCTTGCGCGCGGCCCGCAGCGGCTCCACCACCTCGCCGGGCATCGGCAGCGTGCGAGTGCTCGCGTTCGACTTCGGGGTACCGGTGACGACCTCTTTTCCGATGGTCATCCGGTTCTCCACGATGCTGACCGTCTTGGCCTTCAGGTCGACATTGACCCACCGCAGCCCGGCGATCTCCCCGCGCGGCCTGGGTTGGTGAGATCCTGCACCGCTGCGGGAGGGGTGGAGTCCCAGGTCGCCGGCTCAGCGACCTAGGACCAACCACCCAAACATGTTGAAAGGAAAGCAGAATGCCACGACGACACCGTCTCACCGGACTCCGGTCCAAGCGCTCGGGCGGCCGCCGCAAACGCCGATACGAGGGTCCACCCCTGCCCTACCCACCCGTGACCATTTCAAGTGATGCCGTGGTGCCCAGCGGCCCCCGGACGAATGTAAGTGCGCCGCCGAGAACCGCCGGACCTCATAGCGACCCATAGACGCGACCGCGCCCGACGCGAACTTGCGTCGGGTTCTGGACCTGCCGACGGTGGTTAGATTCTTCCGTGCCTATGGACGTCCTGTCGTCACTCGGGTTGAATTAGATACCGAGCAGATGACACCGAAGAAATGGAAATCCTGCCGTGCGCACCGGCATCACCAGCCTTGCAGACGCTCTGGTTATCGCCTCGGTGGTGCTGACCGCCGCAATTATTTGCGCTGGCGCGGCAAGCGCCGACCCAAGCCAGCAGGATCAGTTTGTGGCGCTGCTCGAAGCAGATCAGATTCCCCTCATGGATAACTTGCCTGCTCTCGTCGCCCGAGCCCATCAAATTTGTGGCGAACTCAATGGCGGCGCCTCGGTCTATACCGTGGTAAACGAAGAGATGAACATGATATTCGAGGAAAATCCCCACCTAGAGTCCGCTCGGGTTCATAGAACCGCGATCAGATTCATCGCCGTATCAGCGGAAGTCTACTGCCCAAGCCATCTTACCGATCCGTATGTAAGCAACGACGTCGGCTTTTCTATCCTTGGTTCAGTGTCAGGGGTACGTCACCAGACGTAGACCCGATCAACCCCTGTGTTCGTCTTCCCACATAGACACAGCGCGACGATGAAAACTGCTGCGCCGTAGAGCCACCAAAGTCCAAACGGTTCCCCTTTGCCCTTGGCAATGGCAGCCGGAATCAATCCGATCAGTACCGCGATGATCAGGGTTGTCAACATCGTCCGTCCTATCCCGTGGAAGCCGGATGCGAGGATGTCCCCACCACCCAAAACCCAAAAGAGCGGCTCCCATGCGCCCAACCTCCTTGTTGGATGCCGCAGCACGGCGCAAGGGCACGTCAGATGTTGCGCATCCCGTTTGGCCCGTGGCAACTCATAAGGGCGAACTCACAGGGAGAGGTCTAGTAATTACCTTTGTACCAACGACGAGTAGGGTTGCCGAGCTTGACGGTCGGGTCGAAGCGGGCAAGTCAACAGCCGGGCTTGGCCGTGATCTGCCCAGAGGCGCGCCAGTGCGCTGATTAGCGGAGCTTGTCAAGCCGTTCAGTGATTTTGGCGTCTGCCTGACCGGGCGGGCAGTGTTGGAGATATCTTTCGAGCACTGCGATCTCACCGTGTACGTCATCGAGTTTTCGCAATATGATCGCCGCGTCCAGGGTCACCCAGGCGTGCGGAGCGTGGTTGGCAATCGCCGCCGCCTGCTCGGCAGCGTCAACCATCTTCATCGCAAGGGCAATGGCACCGTCAAAATCGCCGACCCGTTTTAGATCTGCAACCTTGGCCTTGCCGTGACCAAGCGGCTGGCCGTCGACCTTCTCGGCGTCCATCGCGGCCCAGTTTGCTTCCAGCCGTGCGTGTTCGGCTTCTCTCCGCTGACGGGCTGTCGGTGTCGCAGGTGGCCTCGAAGGTCCTCGCGGACCCTCCGCCACTTCTTGCCGAAGTTATTCGGGTCCCGCAGCGTTCCTGCCGTGGACGGGAAGATCACGGCCTGCTCGCCCAGCTACTGCAGGCGGCGGCGGATTCGAAGCATTTCGCCCGCGAATTGGGGTAGGGGCACTCGGCGCCGACCGGCGGCTGACTTCGTCTCGTCCACGCGCTGGAGACCCTTGCCGGACACCGGCACAACCTTGCCCGTCACCGCGAGCGTGCGCGCTCCATCGTCGTAGTCGATCCAACGCAGACCGAGTAGTTCAGACCGGCGAAGACCAGTGGCGATCAGCAGCGTGATCGGATCGACAAGATCGTGATCCTGACAAATTTCGATGCCTGAAGTTTCTGCAGGAGGTCGCGTAGCTGCTCAGCTGTCAGGCCGACAGCACCTTTGGGCTGGGTCTTGGACCTGAGCGGTTGCACATCCCGCACCGGATTCGATCCGAGGACATTCGCCATTACCGCCAGCTGGAGTGCGCCACGCAAGACCATCTTCGCCTGACGAGCCATCGTCGGGCCGTGCGCTGAACGCATGGACCGCAGAGCCGCATTGATCCGTGCCGGCGACGCTTCGCCCACCCGTATTCCGCCATATGAACTTGTCGAGTTTTCCTACGGCGAACTTGTAGTTAGCCGGCAAGAGACGGTTTCTGCTGATCAGAGGCACTTGAGAGTTATTGCAGGACGATAGAATTCAACCGATGTCCGACTGGGAGATAGGCCGTACGCCTGGCCACGAGCTGACGGCCGTGGAATGCAAGCAACGGGCACGACGTGGGCTGTCGCATCGAACCGACGCTGGGACGCGATGGTGCTTGCTCGGCCGCGCGGCACCGCAGACGGCGAAGGTGAGATTCCGAATTGGCGGGCGTGATTGGAAGACCCAGCATTGCTACCGGTCTAATGAGCACATGGCCGAACGCGATCGCGACGAATCCGGCCGGCCTCGCAACGCTCGACCCCGCGACGCCCTGGGCCGACTCCTTCCGCCGGGCAGCGAGGGGGTGCCCCGCATTCAAGACGATCTCGAACTGTCACCGTCGGAATCCCTCGCCTACGCCCAGGATCTGCTCAACCAGGGCTTGGCGTTCAGCGCGCACGAGGTGCTTGAGGCTGCTTGGAAGAACGGCCCGGACGACGAGAGATTGCTGTGGCAAGGCCTGGCCCAGCTCGCAGTCGGCATCACCCACGTCCAGCGCGGCAACCGCGACGGTGCGACCACTCTGCTTCGGCGCGGGTCCGATCGCCTTGGCGGGGTGGATCATCCGGCGCCGCACTTCGTAGACGTCGACGGTCTAGTCGGCTGGGCCACTGCGTTAGTCGACGACCTTGCCGCGTGCGCCGAGGTCTCACCGCCGCGCCTGCGCCCGGCGCTGACGAAACCCTAGCGAGCTCGCCAGATCGCTGCCGTGGCCGCAGTACGGCGCTGGGCGGCACGACGTGCCACCCGGATGGCCTCAGCGTGCGCAGCGGCGTGCCTGGCACCGTTAAGGGCGGCCCGGCTAGCGTTGCGACTGCAGGGTTGCTCGTAGGCTGCGGCGGGCGTCGCCGCTGGTTTGGCGACCTGGTGGCGTGTGCTGGCGGTTCGTGGTTTTCGGAGGTGTCCAGTCGAGCCGGTGGGAGGCGGCCGGCCAGGAACGCTGCGAGGGCCGTTCGATGTGGTCGGCCATGACCAACTTCGGTGACCGATCATCACAGCCCCGTCGATACCAGCGGCGGTAAGGTTTCGCGCATAACTCTGTGAGTGTTGTTCAGTGGCGTTAGTTACGACTCGAACCGTTGGGCGGGTAGCAGGCTGCGGAGCACTCGGGCCGCCGTCCTCGGTTTTTGTTGCCAGCCCTCGGTATCGTCGCAATCCCAGGCGTAGGAAGGCACGGAATCTCTTGCCAGGGTGCTCGCCTCGGGGATGGCGAGTTCCACCGCGGACCATGCGTAGAGCGCGTCGAGCCGTGGCGTGATCACACCAATGTCGAGGAGTCGGCCAAATCTGTTTTCGTTGCTGACATATCGCTGGAGATCTCCCCGCAGCGGGTATTGGTCGGGCAGGACCCGCGACAGGGACATGAAAATGCCCGTCACCGTCAGTCGTGGGTCGCCGAGCAGCGGCGCGACCGGCCACAGCCAGCTCATCGCCAAGCGGGGTGAAGCCACCAGCGCGTGCGCATACAGCACCCGGAGCAGCACCAGATTGATGAAGAACCTCTCCACGCGGGACTCGGCTTCGGCTAGGTCGCGGTGGTCGAGGTAGGCCTGCACAATTGTGGCGTTGTGCGCGCGATACCACGTCCGCACGGATGGGTGGCGCGCGAATTCGAGTGAGTGCGCGACACTAGAGCAGGACAGCGGGCCGCCGAGACCAAGCAGATGCCCGCGGGCCTCAGCGGTGTCGCGCAGCAACCGCTCGTTGACCGCCCGCCACCACGGACTGCCCGGCTTTGGGCCACCCACTGGGCGCAGCAGGCCGCGGCGCATCTCCCAGTCCATGAAAGCCAACGCCGCGCGCCGGTAAGGCAAATGCAGTTCGGGTCTACCGGGTGCCGCTTCGTATAGCGACCCCATCAACGCCAGCCGTGCCGTGGGGTCCTCGCGCACCGCGGCGACCTGCTCGTCGGCATAATCGGCAGCGCTGGGCATCGCGTGTCAATTTAGCGGTTTTCGAGCTGTCAGGCTTTCGAACAAGCGGTCTCCTCGCCGCCGGGCCGGCCCACTCGCACTGGCTCCAGGCGGCATCGGCGCGTGCATCGATCGCTGCGGCGCCGACGGCGATCCTTGGGAGATGAGCTTGGCCACCTCCAGCTTAGAGACGGTTTCGGCTGGTCAGAATGCTTCGAAAGTCGTTGCAGGACATCAAAAATCAGTCGATGTCCGACTGGGGGTCAAGTGGTCGCAGGTTCAATCCTGTCAGCCCGACCACGCGAAGAAGGCTTTGAGTGCGGCGACTCTCCCGTACGACTTGACTCTGTAGAGCGCACTAAGAACGGGAGCAGAGGCAGGATAGTTTTGGCCAACTGGACGGATGAGGCTTAGATCCATCAGTACCCGTAGGTGCGCTGCCAGCGTCGAATCATGCAAATTAAGCGTGCAGAGGCCACCACGGGAACGATTGAGGCGTCGGACCCTGTGGTCGAGCAGCAAACATCATGCTTGCGCGGCCGCAGCACGGGTACTCGTCTGAGCACGATGACAGAAATGTCCTACAAAAGCACGGACGACATCGACCCTTGTGTGCGCGTTTACGGGACGCGGGTCCACAATCTACGGGGTGTCGACGTCGTAGCGCCGCGTGACGCGCTGGTCGCGTTCACGGGGATCTCCGGATCCGGCAAATCGTCGTTGGCCTTCGGGACCATCTATGCCGAGGCCCAGCGCCGCTACTTTGAATCGGTCGCTCCGTACGCGCGTCGTCTGCTATTGCCAACTGGCGCGCCAAAGGTAGATGACATCACCGGGCTACCACCCGCCGTCGCATTGCAGCAGCGCCGGGGTTCGGCGACGTCGCGGTCGACGGTCGGCACCGTCACCACCCTGTCGAATCTGCTGAGGATGCTGTTCTCCCGCGCCGGAACCTACCCGCGGGGGGCCACGGAACGACTGGACTCTGATGCGTTCTCCCCGAACACCGCGGTTGGGGCGTGCCCCGATTGCCACGGCCTGGGACGAATCCATCGGGTGACCGAAGAGACACTGGTACCAGACCCGTCGCTGACCATCCGCGAAGGCGCCGTTGCGGCATGGCCGGGTGCGTGGCAGGGCCAAAACCTACGCGACATCCTCGTCACGCTGGGGTACGACATCGACAAGCCATGGCGAAAACTTCCTAAGCGTCAACGCAATTGGATTCTGTTCACCGACGAGCAACCAACAGTCGAAATCGATCCGGGCCAGCACCCCGTGCAGGCCGATTATTACTACAACGGCACGTTCTCCAGCGCCGAACGCCACGTCCGCCACACGTTGGCCAACTCCCATAGCGCGATGATGCGTCGCCGCGTACTGCAATTCGTCGACAGCGTCGAGTGCCCATTATGCGACGGTTCCGGGCTGCGGCCGGAGGCGTTGAAGGTGACATTCGCCGGGCGCACCATCGCCGACTATGCTGCGATGCCGTTGGCCGACCTTGCTGATACGTTGCGTCCGACGGCTTCTCGGACCGATGCCGCCGCCGCTTACGAGTCCACGAAATCGGGTGAGCTGACGGAAGTGGCGACCATGATCGCCGCCGACCTCGTCGCGCGCCTGCAGGTACTCATCGATCTCGGCCTCGGCTATCTCACCCTTAGTCGCCGCACTCCGACGGTGTCACCCGGCGAATTGCAGCGGTTGCGGCTGGCCACTCAACTGCGTGCCGGCTTGTTCGGCGTGCTCTATGTGCTCGACGAGCCGTCCGCCGGACTGCATCCCGCGGACGCCGAACCGCTACTCGACGTGCTTGATCGCCTTCGGCGCGCGGGCAATTCGTTGTTCGTGGTCGAGCACGACATGGACGTGGTAAGCCGTGCCGATTGGATCGTCGACGTCGGACCGGGGGCGGGGGAGCTTGGCGGAAGCGTGCTCTACAGCGGACCGGTGCCGGGTCTCGCCGACATCGAGGAGTCGATCACTCGTAGGTACCTTTTCGAGGGGGCCGGACCGCCGCCTCGTCAACCCCGCACGCAGTCCGGGCAGCTGCGGCTGCGCGGGATCTGCTTCCACAATTTGAGAGACCTCGACGTGGACCTGCCACTTGGTGTGTACACCGCCGTCACGGGAGTGTCCGGTTCCGGCAAGTCGACGCTCGTCGTCAAGGTGCTCGGCGATGTCGTGAACCGCCATCTCGGGGGACACGCTGTCGAGCCGGCCGAACCTGACGACGACGAAGCCGACACGGTGATCGTCGATCTCGATCACGACGCGAGCGTCGGTGTGACGGCAGCGGGGGTTGAGGAGATCAACCGGCTGGTATCAGTCGACCAGCGCCCGATCGGACGCACGCCGCGCTCGACGCTGGCGACCTACACCGGCTTGTTCGACGCCGTGCGCCGCGAATTCGCTGCGACCCCGAAGGCGCGTCGCCGCGGTTGGACAGCGGGCAGGTTCTCGTTCAACGTAGCCGAAGGTCGCTGCCCCACCTGTCAGGGGGAGGGATTCGTATCGGTCGAATTATTGTTCCTGCCAGGCACATACGCCACATGCCCGGCGTGTCAAGGAGCGCGTTACTCCGACGAGACACTCGAGGTGCGCTATCGCAACCGTACGATCGCCGACGTGCTCGCGATGACCGTCGATGAGGCCTCGGAGTTTCTTGCCGACGTCGCCAACGCAGCGCGGAGCCTGACCACGCTACGAGAGGTCGGACTGGGATACCTACGTCTCGGACAGCCCGCGACCGAGCTGTCAGGTGGCGAGGCGCAGCGAATCAAGCTCGCCTCCGAACTGCAGAGACCCCGGCGAGGGCATACCCTCTACGTCCTTGACGAACCGACCACCGGGCTTCACCCCGCCGATGTGGATCTGCTCGATCGTCAACTGCACCGCCTGGTCGACGCGGGCAATACGGTGGTGGTGGCTGAACACGACATGCGGATGGTCGCGGGTGCGGACTGGGTGATTGACCTGGGACCGGGAGCCGGCAGCGACGGCGGTCGGGTCGTTGCGGCGGGCCCGCCTAAGAAGGTGGCACGTGCGAAACACAGCCGCACGGCGCCGTATCTGGCAAAGCGGTTGGCGCCGTCTGCTACTTGGTGAAGAAGTCGTCGTTCTTGATGAACCACTCGCGGCGCTCCTCGTCGGACATGTCGCCGAGCTGCGCCTTCCCCTCGAAGTAGTGCTCGCGCGGTGTACCGGGAGCAGGCAGCATCGAGATTGACGTGGTGGAATTACCGGCGGGCTGGCGGTCACCGTTTATTCACTGCCAATGACCGGGAACCGACTGGAATTGCCCGGTTCGTATCGGGGGTTCGAGATGGTCAATCCGGTTGTCGCACAATCTGAAACAGGCAATAACAGGGACTATCAGGATCGAAAGAATGCTAATCCGTTGGTCGCGGGTTCGAGCCCCGCCCGCCCCACTTCGGAGCCCATTTGTCGGTTCGCCGAGGCCAACTCATCGATCATTCATCGTTTACAAGGGCATTGTCAGGGTGATGATCCGTGGTGCGCGCCCCGGGCGCGCATGTCTTAGAATTCTATCCCTGTACAGGGCGAAAGGGCGTCGGCCGTGACTCAGACTCAGGAGCACGCCGACGCCGAACAACCATCGCCGTGGGCGCCGTTACACAATCCCATTTATCGCAACCTGTTCATCGCGTCGTTCGTCTCCAACATCGGGACGTGGATGCAAAGCGTGGCGGCCCAATGGTTTTTGGTGGAAAAACACAGCAGTGACACCGTCGTCGCACTGGTGCAGACGGCAAGTCTTGGGCCGACGCTGCTTTTCGGCTTGTTCGCCGGCGTGCTGGCCGATCTGTTCGATCGGCGGCGGTTGCTGATCGTTCTGCAGACGTACGCGGTGCTGGTGGCGTCAGCGCTGGCGCTGCTGACCTACCTCGGTCGCGTTGGCCCGACATCACTGTTGATGTTCACCGTGGCCATCGGCTGTGCTTCCGCACTGGCGGCCCCGGCCTGGCAGGCGATTCAGCCCGAGGTGGTCCCGCGCGAGCAGATACCGGCCGTCTCGACTTTGGGCAGCGTCTCGGGAAATGCCGCCCGTGCGATTGGACCGGCGATCGGCGGCGTGATCCTGGCATTGTCCGGACCCGCAGCGATCTTCGCGATCAACGCGATTTCGTTCGCAGGAATCATCGTCGCCTTGCTGGTGTGGAAACGACCCAAGCAAATCGCACCACTCGAACGAGAACACTTCGGCCAGGCCATCGCCACCGGACTGGCATTCGTTAGCAACGCCCCGATATTTCGCCGGATCCTCTTGCACGCAGCGCTTTTCCTGTTCCCCGCCTCCGCCCTCCTGGCACTGCTGCCAGTGGTCGCCGCCCGAAGGTGGCACCTAGGAGCCAGTGGCTACGGCGTCTCGGTGGCGGCCGTCGGTTTGGGTGCCGTGCTCGCTGTCACGGTTGCCGGGGTGATACGCCTCAAACTGTCCGACAACCTGCAGCTGGCGGCGTCAGTCGCCGCCTACGGGCTTGCAATCGTGGCCGTAGCCTGGCTGCCGTTCGCCGCGGCGATACCTTTCCTGGTGATCTCGGGAATGGCCTGGCTGATCACGCTGACAACGTTGAACGCCGCAGCCCAACTGACGTTGCCGCGCTGGGTTCGGGCCCGTGGATTGTCGGTGTATCTCTTGGTCGCCACCGGATCTCAGGCGATCGGCTCCTACGTCTGGGGCGCTCTTGCCACCCGGGCGGGACTCGACGTCGCACTGCTCGGGTCGGCGGTAGGGCTGGGCATCGTTGTCCTCACCGTTGCCGTGCTGCCGCTGCCGCCGGGAAGATAAACGTCGAGATTTCCCAATGCGTGGCCGACACCGACGCTCATGTTCGAGCCATGCCCTCAGGACGGACCGGTACTGGTTGCCGTCCGCTACCGAGTAGCGGCTGAGAACCTCGAAAACTTCGTCCAGTCGATGGGCAATGTCAGGCGATCACGGCTACGGACAGGCGGCCACAGCTGGCGGCTGTATCACAGCGTCGGACAACCCGACATCCTCCTCGAGCGGTTCAACGTCGCGTCCTGGAGCGAATTTGAGCGCCAACGCACCGAGCGTTGGCTGGACTACGACAGTGACGGCGTCACCAAGGCGATCGGCTATACCGTCGACAACGCCCGACAGCACCAGTACTACCTCGCTAGGCGTGTGCCCCGATGAGCCTGCGTCGTTGTGGCGCCCACTACTCGGCCAGTGGTCGGCGCATCTTTTAGGAGAGATGTGGATGCGGCTGCGGCGCAACATTTTTCGCTGCGGCGACATGGTGAGTACCGCCGGGTGCATTTTCGGCAACATCATCCGAGCGGCGTACAAGTTCTTCCACCCGACGGTTTCAGGAGCCCTGAATCAGCGGCAAGGAGGCCGTCGGTGAATGAAACATGGCTGGCAGATTGGGGATGGGCGTCGTGATGCTCGCGGCGCAGGGCGGAGACTTCACAGGGAACCGTGTCACAGCCGAGTTTGTGCGAAGTAGGTTGCCTGAACTCGCTTCTCGCGCGACGACGACCTGGCCGCGCGACATCAGGACGGGTGTACGCGCGAGCAAAACCGGCTAACGGGTGGCTCGCTTAAGACGCAGATACCTCCGCGGGATAAGCGCGCGGGGGCCGGACGCCCCACGATTCCGCCGTGGGGACCAAAGGGGCGCAATCGTAAGGGGAAAGCGGTTTTGGCCTTAACGGCCGCCTCCGCCACCGCCGCCGCGGCGGCCCCCACCCCCACCGCCACCGCCGAGGATGCGGCCGCCGCCGCCTCCGCCTCCGCCGATGATGATTGTCGTGGTGCTGGTCTGAATCATGGACACACACTATCGCCGAATCCTCTGTGACCGCAATATGATTCAAAGTAAACACCGGCGGCCCTAAGTGTGAACGAAGGCAGTAATTCCGATTAACAACGGGGTGTTCGCCGTACGATGATGAGCTTGGATATGGCGCCATCGCGTTGCCGGCCGTACCAAGCAGCGCCGAGCGGGTGCTGGGTGTCGGACATGCTCAAGAGCGCGAAGAGTGAGCGCACGGCACCCCTGACAAGCTGGCTCGCGGACAGATCGATCGGCATCGCTTGTTCGATGGCGCTGACCGTGGCGTTGCTCTCGCCTGCAACCGGAGAGTCCTCGTAAAGTCACATGCTGGACGCGGTTTGACCAGCCGAGCGACGTTCGTCATCGACGGCTAGGCTCCGATGACCTTATGGCCCTTGTCTATTGGGGCGGAGTGGCGGGCGGCGGATAGACACCCCGCAGAATCCAGGGGTACCAGTTGATGCCGAACTCGAGCTCGTCGCTGGCGTCGTAGTCGGGGGAGGGATCAAGCGGAATATTCCCTGGGCTTTGCCCGGCGGCCAAAGGCGACGGCGCACCTCCTGCGCTGTTCGGAACTGGTTGCGGCGGCTGGCCGTAGACCGCCACCACGACGGTGCGATCCGGGCTGTTTTCCGACCAGACACCCATCTGGGAGTTGGCGCAGTTGGACATGATGGCCATGTAGGCAGGGTTGTAGTACCACCGATTGATCAAGTCGTTGCCGCTGATGGCAATGGACTGGTTGATCGCGATCGTTTCTGCAACGCGACCCTGGAAGCCGGCTGCGCTGGCGCGGTCCTGTGGAGTTGAGCCGTCGGAGCCAGTGTCGCCGTCGAGATTTCGGTTGTTCAATACGTCGTGGGTATGGCGCTGCGCGGCGAGCTGAAGCTGCTTGTTGATCCTGACGTCGTTGGTGCAGCCTGCCTGATGCTGCACGGTGTAAACGTTGGCAACGACGCCGTCGTTGAGTCGTTTGTTATTCGGGATGAGTGTGTTGTTGTCCCCATCCGCATGTGCGACGGGAACGCAGAGCATGGTACCGGCGGCGACCACCAAGGCGGGCAAAGTCAACGGCTGATACTGCATATCGTTTTCCTCCTTGGCCGCCGCCGGGGGCGGTGGCCGGTGGTGGCGGCAGCTTCTTCGAGCAACTGCCGCCTTGGCTTCAGCTCTGCTTTCGGGCGATGAGAATTAGACAGATATATTACGCTTTTGCCGGCAGGCAAGGACGGTCTTTCGCACAAGCCCTTATCGCCGAGCGGCGCAGCACGGCGAGATCCCTGGAAAGGGGCTAGCAGGAGACCTGGATCGCGAATGTGCCGGTTGTCCTCATGGTGGGGTTGTCGGCGTAGAACCCATTGGCAGCACCACGGATGACGTACGTCCGACCCGACATACTTACGTCGGGTTTTCCACCGAGCCCATTCATGTAGCTCCCGGTGAAGCCACCCACATCGCTGATGTTGATGGATTTGGCCATAAGCCCAGTGTCGTTGGATACCAGTGCCTTAACACCTGTAGCCCTATCACCAGTAGTGATCGTCGTCAGCGACCCTATCGGCGCACACTTCACCGCGGTCGTCGTGGGCAGAGCCCTGTTGTTGATCGTCACCTTGGCGGTTCTTGCGGGTAATTCGCCCCGCGGAGGTGAGGCGGGTGGCGATGAGCATGCCGCTGCTCCCGTCGCGATCAGAGCGGCAGTCGTTGCGTTGAAGAACCGTCTCTGCATGAGCCCACCCCCGGCCAGGTCTGCCATAACGTCCGCTAAAGAAATGTAGCTGCCGCGGGGTTCGTCGGTGTTGAATCGCTCAACCAATACCTGCGCCTGCTTGCCGATCGGGCCGCGCGTGCGGATTCAACGAGGCGACCAGCAGATCGCGCAGCAAGCCCTCGTCGCCGCCGTCTTCGGGCCCGGCGGGTTCAGCGATGAGGCTGAAGTTGATACGGACTATCAAGCGGGCGAGGGCCGCCGAACCGCATCTTCAGCGTGTCGGCAACAGCCAGGCGGCAGGTGCTGGCTCGCCGCTGTCGAGTGGCCATGAAGGGCCCTGGGATCGGCAGCAACGTGCTTAAACATGCTAATGATCTAATTCGATATATAGATAAATGTTTCGCTGTTGTGCGTCGATTGTTGCAGGTGCGTCATTCATGCGTTCCGCTTCCAGCGGTCGTGGCCCTAAGTCGAGACGGGTCAACCGGCTGCCGGTTGGCCGAGCGTAATTGCTGGTCGCTTCACGCAAGATGCTGACGATGTTGAGGGGACTGCACGCAGAGGGATTTAGGGCATAGGAAGCGGGTACCGCAACTATTAATGGGGAGTGCACGTGCGTGGCAGTGCGGAAACGCGCTGGTCATAACGTGCGGCCGGGCTGCCACGAGCAGGCGGCTCCCGGGCCGATGCGCGACGTGGGACGTCGTGCGTCTCCACCCGCATGCTGTGTCGCCCGGGAAGCGACGGTTCCTGAGTTTGCGATGTGGAGCGCGTCTCGGTGTCGCTTTCCTTTCAATCTCTCTATTTCTCAATGCATATGCGATGCGTGGCGAAGTGACCTCGTAAAGACCTCCGACATTTGGATAAATATATCCATTGCGTGGCTCGAGAAACTCGACAGTTTGTGGCCACTTGAAATCATGGTGCAAAGCTCAACGCGTTGATTTTTCGCAATTTCAGCAAGAGCAACACGATTAAATAATTCGATCTCAGCGAATGATCCAGCCAGACACCCTAGGCTCCGTCCGCCTGGAATGGATGCTCCAATCCGGCTGCGCCTCGGACGATTCGAGGCCAAGCAGATAAGTTACATAAAGCGGAAACCCCAGGTGATGCGGGTTCTCTGCGGCCCAGCGGGCGCTGCCGAGCCGAGCCGTACGCAGTGGGTCAGTCGTCAATCATTGCGACAGCTTGATTAAAAATGACGGAACGTCACAGCAAATCGGACATAGTTCGACAGATGTCTACTGAAGCTGGGTTGTCAAGAATAAAAGCGATATATGTTGCTCTCATGAAAGTCGTGGTACCGTCCCGCTGTGCCGCAGGCCACACTGCACGGGTGGCGGCGCTCGTTATAAACCGCAACGGGGAGGATTCGTAGCTCTAATGTCGGCCGAGGCTAGATACCAACGGGTGCGCTAGTGGTTGCGACGGATGCACGACCTGCTCCGCCGGACACCAGCTCGCCGATCGGGGACGACAAGCTCAAGCCGGAGACCTACGCCAAGCCGTTGCGCGAGGTTGGCAGCTTCTTCGCATTGTCGCTGGACATCCTGGTGCAAATGGTGCGCCCGCCCTTGGCCTGGCGTGAGTTCATCCACCAGAGCTGGTTTGTGGCTCGCGTGACGATCTTTCCGACGTTTATGGTTTCGATCCCGTTCAACGCGTTCGCCGTCTTCATCATCAACATCCTGCTGGTCGAGATCGGCGCCGCTGATCTATCCGGTACCGGCGCTGCGCTGGCGTGTGTCGTGTACATCGGCCCGATATCGACGGTGTTAGTGGTCGCGGGTTGCGGCGCCACCGCGATGTGCGCCGAACTGGGGTCTCGCACCATCCGCGAAGAAATCGACGCGATGCGAGTGATGGGCATCGACCCGGTCCAGCGCCTACTGGTGCCGAGGGTGCTTGCACTTATGGTCAACGGGTTGTTGCTCAACGCCATCAACACAATCGTGGGTCTGGTTACTAGCTACTTCTTCTCTGTCGGCTTCCAACACGTCAATCCCGGCTCCTACGCGGCCAGCTTGACGCTGCTGGTCGGGGTCACCGAGGTCGTCATAGCCTTCGTCAAAGCGACAGTGTTCGGCGTGATCGCCGGCTTCATCGCCTGCTATAAGGGCATCACCGTGGGCGGGGGTCCGCAAGGTGTCGGCAACGCAGTCAACGAAACAGTGGTCTATACGTTCATGGCGTTGTTCGTGATCAATGTGGTATTCACGGCAGTCACGACGAAGGCGACGATGTGACCGCCGCCCCCGCCGGACTGCGGCTGCCGCGGCTGACGAATTTAGTCCGTCGCCTGGTTGACGAGTGGAATCGACTAGGAAGCCAGACCGCGTTCTACGTTAGGGCCCTGGGCTTCGTGTGGGAGGCCGTCGTCCGCTACAAAGTGGAGACGCTGCGCCTGATCGCCAACATGAGTCTGGGTGTTGGTGCGCTGGCTGTCATCGGCGGCACCGTTGTCATCGTCACCACTTTGACGATGTCTGTCGGGGGACTTGTCGCCATCCAGCTATTCCGGTCGTTATCCGACGTCGGGGTGCAGGCCCTGAGTGGTTTCGCGTCGGCTTACATCAATACGCGTCTCGCAGCGCCGTTGGTTGCCTGTATCGGCCTGGCGGCCACCATCGGCGCCGGTGCCACCGCGCAGTTGGGCGCCATGCGAATCAATGAGGAGATCGACGCGCTCGAGGTGATGGGCATCCGCACAATCACCTATCTGGTCTCCACCCGCGTGGTGGCCGGCGTGGTTGTCACAGTTCCGCTGTGGTGCATGGCTTCGCTGGCTGGCTACATGGCCACGCGGACCCTTGTCATTTTCGCTTACGGGCAGGCTCCCGGCGTGTACGACCACTACTTCCACACCTACCTGCAGCCGACCGACCTGATCTGGTC
Organism: uncultured Actinomycetota bacterium; assembly: GCA_963760095.1. Classification (GTDB taxonomy): domain Bacteria; phylum Actinomycetota; class Actinomycetes; order Mycobacteriales; family Mycobacteriaceae; genus Mycobacterium. Next base: position 478,421 of record CAVXBT010000006.1, read on the forward strand.
GATGCTGCAAGTCATCGGGACGGCCACATCGATCATGCTGGTGCACACCTATTACGGCTTCAACGCCTCGGGCGGACCAGCCGGGGTCGGTGAGGCGGTCGGTCGTGCGGTACGCGCGTCACTGGTCGTGGCGGTAGCGGTGACGTTGGCGGTTGCGATGGCCGCCTACGGGGTGTCCGGCGACTTCAACCTGTCGGGATAGCGGCGATGAAAAGGAAACGCCGCGATGCCGGCCTGCACCCGGGAATTTGGACGGTGATTCTGCTCGCCGTCATCATCGGCGCGTTTGTGCTGACGCTCGGCGCGTTCAACAGAGACTTCAGGCCCTACGCCAGGGTGACCCTCACCTCGGACCGCTCGGGTCTGGTCATGGAACCCGGCGCAAAGGTGAAGTTGCGTGGCGTACAAGTCGGCCGGGTCGCTTCGATTCAGCAGGGCGAGCCAGTCAAGCTTCAGTTGGAGCTGTACCCAGAGCAGCTCAAGTACATCCCCGCCAACGTCGGCGCCGAAATCACCGCCACCACGGCTTTCGGGGCGAAGTATGTCGACCTGCTCACTCCCACCGACCCGAGCCGGCAGCGGCTCAGGGCTGGCGCGGTGGTCGAGTCACGCAACGTGACCACCGAGGTCAACACCGTGTTCCAGAACTTGGTCGGTGTGCTGAACAAGGTAGACGTCGCCAAACTGAACGCGATCCTCACTGCGTTGGCCGACGGGTTGCGCGGCAAGGGCGAGGCCATCGGCGAGTTGACCACCGACCTCAACCAGGTTCTGATGGCGGTCAATCCCCGCAGTGAGACGATCCGGTCCGATTTCCGTGCACTGAAGGGCTTCAGCGATACCTACGGCGGGGCCGCGCATGACATCGTGACGGTTCTCGACGCCCTCAGCGCGACGAGTACCACCATCAGCAGCAACGCCAAGCAGCTTGAGTCGCTGCTGCTCGACGTCACCGGACTGTCGCACAGCGGGGTCAACCTGCTCGGCCCCAACAAAGACAACCTGGTGCACAGCATCAACCTGCTCGAGCCCACCACTCGCCTGCTGATGAAATACAACCCGGAACTCACCTGCCTGCTGGTCGGCGGGAAGAACGTCGTCGATTTCGGCTTTCTCGACGTAGCCGGCGGCCATAACGGCTTTTCGGTGATCCTGGATGCCGGTCTACTTCTGGGTGACGACACCTACCGATTCCCGGACAACCTGCCGATCAACGACATCAAGGGTGGTCCCGGTGGCCAGCCTGGCTGTGGGTCATTGCCAGACGTGTCGAAGAACTTTCCCCAGCGCTACCTGGTCACCAACTCCGGGTGGGGCACCGGGATGGACGTGCGGCCCAACCCCGGTATCGGCTTCCCGGGCTACGTCGACTACTTCCCCGTTACCCGCGGAACGCCGAGACCGCCCAGCATCCGCCACCCGGGGGGTCCTGCTCCCGGTCCGGTCCCGGGAACTGCTGGGTATCAGAGCCCGGCCCCCTACGGTGCGCCCCAGTACGCCCCGGACGGAACGCCGCTCTATCCCGGCCTGCCGCCGGCGCCGCCGCCGGGCAGGCCACGCGATCCCGGACCGCCCCCGGCAGGATCCGAACCGTTCGTGCCGACAGTGCCGGACGGCCCGCCACCGACCTGCGGAATCGTCACCGGGCAATGCGTGCCATCGCCACCGCTCCCGTATGCCCCGGCGCCCTGACGGCCGTAAGACCTAGAGGAAGGCAGAGATGCGAGAGAATTTGCGAGGTGCGTTGTGGCGCCTCGCCGTCTACGCCGTCGTCTGCGTGCTCGGCGCTTTTGCACTGATCGCCGTGTTCGCCCAGTTGCGTTTTCAGTCGGAGAAGACCTACACGGCTCAGTTCACGAACGTGTCGGGGCTGGAGGGCGGCAACTTCGTTCGCATTGCCGGTGTCGAGGTCGGCAAGGTCAAGAACATCAGTATTCAGCCCGACTCGACAGTGGTCGTCGAGTTCACTGCGGCCGACTCGGTAATGCTCACCGAGGGGACAAGGGCGGCGATCCGCTTCGCCGACCTGGTGGGCGGCCGCTATGTGGCACTCGAGGAAGGTGCTGGGGGAGTCAAGAGACTCCATCCGGGCGCGACCATCCCGCTGAGCCGGACCGAGCCTGCCCTCGACTTGGACGCGCTGATCGGTGGTTTCCGGCCGCTGTTTCGCGCACTGGATCCAGTCCAGGTGAACAAGCTCACCGGTCAACTGATCGCGGCCTTCCAGGGTCAGGGCGCTACCATCGGCTCGTTTCTCAGCCAGGCCGCGGCCCTGACCAACACCTTGGCCGACCGGGACCAATTGATCGGTCAAGTCGTCGTGAACCTGAATTCCGTGCTCGGTTCGCTCAGCGGCCAGAGCACTCAGCTCGCCAAGACGGTCGACTCGCTCGCCGAACTCGTGGAAGGACTGAACGCCCGCAAGAAAGACATCAGCAACGGCGTGGCATTACGCCAACGCAGCGGCGGGGTCAATCGCCGGCCTGCTAGCGCAGGCTCGCCCACCACTGAAAAAGGTTGTGCACGAGGCGGATCGAACGGCCGGCAACGATTCTGGCCGATCACGATTACTTCGACAACTTCCTCAACACCTGGCCCGACGCGACCCAAATACTCAACAGGCAGGGCATGTACGGCGACTTCTTCAGCTTCTATTTCTGCGAAATCGTGGTGAAGGTCAACGGCAAGGGCGGCCAGCCGGTGTACGCCAAGCTGGCCGGCCAGCCCACGGGACGGTGCACGCCGCGATGAAACCCTTCTCCGAACGCAACCCGATTCGCATCGGCCTCATCGGTGTCGGCTTCATCCTTGTTCTGATGTTGCTGTCGGTGAACTACGACAAGTTGCCGTTCTTCAGCAGAGGTGCGACCTACTCGGCGTATTTCGCCGAAGCGGGCGGGCTGATGTCCGGCAACATCGTGCAAGTCTCGGGTTTCCGGGTCGGGCAGGTCTCCAGCGTCGAATTGGACGGACCTCGGGTGCTGGTCAAGTTCGGCGTCGCCAATAACATCCGCCTGGGAGACCGCACCGAGGCAGCCATCAAGTTGAAGACTCTGCTGGGGACCAAGATTCTCGAGGTCACTCCGCGCGGGGAGGGGAAGCTGAGCGGCCCCATACCTCTCGACCGGACAACGCCGGCCTATCAACTGCCCGACGCTCTGGGCGACCTCACGACAACCATCAGTGGGCTCGACACCAATCGGTTGTCCAAATCGCTTGCCGTGCTGTCCGACACATTCTCCAATACTCCGCCCGACTTGAAAGTTGCAGTACAGGGGTTGGCGCGGTTTTCCCAGACACTGGACGAGCGCGACGCACAGCTTCGAGACCTATTGAGCAACGCCAACAAAGCAACCAAGGTGCTGTCCGAACGCAGCGACGAAATCGTCAACCTCGTCAGCAACACCAATGCGCTGCTTGTCGAATTGAAAAGCCAAAGCTCCGCGCTGGACCAGATTGCCAACAACCTCTCCGCGCTGGCCCAGCAGCTGAAAGGCTTCATCGCCGAGAACCGCGACACGTTGAAGCCCACACTGGACAAGCTCAACGGCGTTTTGACGATCGTCGACAACCGCAAAGAACGCGTGCAGAAGGCGCTCGTGGGGCTCAACAGATACGCCCTGGGTCTGGGCGAGTCAGTGGGGTCGGGGCCGTTCTTCAAGGCCTATGTCGTCAACCTGCTGCCCGGGCAGTGGCTGCAGCCGTTCATCGATTCGGCCTTCTCTGATCTTGGGTTGGATCCGAATACGATGGCGCCCACCCAGCGCACCGACCCGCAGGTCGGCCAGCCGGGGACGCCGCCGCTACCACTTCCGTACCCGCGCACCGGCCAGGGCGGACCGCCGCGGATGACCATCCCCGATGCCATCACCGGTAACCCGAACGATCATCAGTGCGGGGTGCCCGGTGTGGCGCTGCCTGGACCTGGTTGCTATCCGTATCGGGAGCCGCCGCCTGCACCGCCACCCGGAGGACCACCGCCAGGACCGCCCGCGCTGCCAGGTCCCGGCCAAGGGCAGTCCCTGCCGCCGTATTCGGGACCAATCGAGCAGCCGGCACCCGGGCAGGTGCCGCAGGCCCAATCGCCCGTGCTGACCGGGCCGGGGCCCATCGGCTCGCCGGCTCAAGGCGGTGGAAGGTGAAGTTTCTCAACGCCAAGATCGGCGTAGCCATCGCCCTGGTGCTGGGACTGGTGGGGGGCATCGTCACGGTCGTGGGGATGGAGAACGGCGTTGGCCGCACGACTATCGTCGGGTACTTCGCCAACAGCACTGGCATCTATAACGGGGACGATGTCGTCATACTCGGCGTGCCCGTCGGCAAGGTGGAAAAGATCGAGCCCGAGCCCCAACGCGTCAAGATCACCTTCTGGTACAACGACAAATACAAGGTGCCTGCCGACGCGAAAGCGGTTGTCCTGTCGCCGTCTCTGGTCACGCCTCGATCCATCCAGTTGACACCGGCCTACACGAGTGGGCCAGCGCTGCAGACCGACGCGGTGATCCCGCAGGAACGCACCGCGGTTCCGGTGGAATGGGACGACTTTCGCCAGCAGCTCGAGAAGCTGACGCAGATACTGCAGCCCACCAAACCGGGCGGAATCAGCACACTAGGGCGCATTCATCAATACCGCGGCCGACAACTTGCGCGGCCAGGGGCCAGATATCCGGGATACGATCATCAAGCTCTCGCAAGCGATTTCCGCTCTGGGCGATCACAGTGGCGACCTGTTCAGCCACGTTGAAAAATCTGTCGATCCTCGTCTCCGCATTGCATGACAGCGGCGATTTGCTGCAACATCTCAACCAGAATCTGGCCGCGGTGACGAACCTGCTGGCCGACGACCCCAACGAGGTCGGAAACGCGGTTCGCAACCTCAACGACGTGGTCGGCGATGTCCAAAACTTTGTGGCCGACAACCAAGAGTCGTTGGGTACCACCTCGGACAAACTGGCGTCCGTGACGCAGGCAGTGAACGACAGCCTCGACGACGTCAAACAACTCCTGCATGTCGCGCCGACGGCCTTTCAGAACTTCCTGAACATCTACCAGCCCGCCCAAGCCACGCTGAGCGGTGCGCTGGCAGTCAACCAATTCGCCAACCCGGTTCAGTTCCTCTGTGCGGCAGTGCAGGCCGCTGCCCGTCTGGGCGCCAAGGAATCAGCGAAGCTGTGCGTGCAGTATCTGGCGCCGATCTTCAAAAACCGCCAGTACAACTTCCCGCCGCTGGGCGAGAATCTTTTCGTCGGAACCTCAGCCCGTCCCAACGAACTCACCTACAGCGAGGACTGGTTGCGACCCGACTACGTTCCCCCTCCACCGCCTGCGTCCGCCCCGGCAACCCGCCGCCCCCGGCAAATGGCGCCTCGCCACTGGCAGCGGAATCGCCTGGCGCGCAACCGGTTCCGACCAATCCATCCGACGGCCTGCGCGGGATGATGACGCCACCCGGAGGTGGACATGATCGGCCTGCCGCACCGGATTCGCGTCGCCACCGGGCTCGTGGCGCTGCTTGTCGCGGCCGCGCTGTCCGGATGCGGTTTCCACGGCGCGAACTCGTTCAAGTTGCCGGGCACCAAGGGCGGCGGCGCGGGCTGCGTACACCGTCCAAGCGCAGATGCCCGATGTGCAAAACCTCGAACAGAATTCCCGCGTCCGACGTCAACGATGTCACTGTCGGCACCGTGACCAACATCGAACTGCAGGGCTGGCACGCTCTGGTCACCATGTCGATCAACGGCGACGTCGACCTACCGGCCAATGCAACAGCCACGCTGGGTCAGACCAGCCTGCTGGGCTCGGTGCACGTGGAACTGGCGCCGCCCGCAGGGTACGTCACCGAAGGGCACGCTCAAACGTGGATCCTTGATCCCGTTGGCATCGGCCGGTGCTTACCCGTCCACCGAACGGACGCTGGCGGCAGTGTCGTTGTTGGTCAACGGCGGCGGCCTTGGTCAGATCCAGGACATCATCAAGGCGTTGAGCACCGGGTTCACCGGTCGCGAGCAGGATCTGAGAAGCCTTCTCGGACAACTCGATAAGTTCGTCAGCTACCTCGACGACCAAAAGGGCGACATCATCGCCGCAACCGAGAGCCTCAACAATCTGGTCGGTCAACTCGCCGACCAGAAGCCGGTCATCGACAAGGCGCTCAAGACGCTGCCTCGCGCGTTGAGCGTGCTCAAGGACGAGCGGAAAAACCTTGCCGACGCGCTCGGCGAGCTGAGCAAATTCGGGGCGCTTGCCGCCGACTCGGTGAACAGGATCAAGTCAAACCTGGTCAAGGAGCTCAAGGATCTGGGTCCGGTCGTTCAGTCATTGGCCGATGCCGGGCCGGCGTTGACTCGCTCGCTCGGGTTCTTCGGAACCTTCCCGTTTCCCAAAGACACGCTCAGCAAATGGAACCGCGGCGACTATGCGAACTTGACCGCGGTCCTCGACCTCACGCTGAGCCGGCTCGACTCGGGATTTTTCACCGGCACCCGATTCGAATGCAATCTGACCGAGCTGGAGCTGCAGTGGGGGCGCACCATCGGCCAGATGCCCAGTCCGTGCATGAACGGCAGCCAGTACAACCCCGGCAACCCGTTGGTCGTCCCTTACCACTTCAATCAGGGTCCGTGACACCGTGTTGACGAAACGAACCAAAATCCAGCTTGGTTGTTTTCGCGGTGGTCAGCCTGATCGCGGGCACCATCATGTTTTTCGCCTACATGCAGGTTCCGACCGTGTTTTTCGGGGTCGATCGGTACTCGGTCACGGTGCAGTTGCCCCAAGCGGGCGGCCTGTACCCCGGCGGAAACGTCACCTACCGAGGAGTCGAGATCGGGCGGGTGCAGGCCGTGCGCCTTACCGAGACCGGTGCCGAGGCGGAGCTGCAGATGGATTCGGACGTCCACGTTCCCGCCAACCTCGATGCCCAGGTGCACAGTGTTTCGGCGGTGGGCGAGCAGTACGTCGAGTTGCTGCCACGCTACCGCGAAAGGGCCGTCGCTGAAAGACGGCGACGTGATCCCCGTGGACCGCACGTACGTCCCACCGGACATCAACTCCCTGCTGGCAGGCGACCAACCGCGGTCTGTCCGCGATCCCACGTGACAACCTGAAAACGGTGGTCGACGAGGGATATGTCGCTTTCGGCGGGCTCGGCCCAGAACTCTCCAGGCTGGTGAAAGGGACGAGCAATCTGGCGATCGACGCCCGCAAGAACCTGGATGCGCTCACTGATTTTGATCGACCAGTCGAAGCCGGTGCTCGACAGCCAAATCGCGTCGTCGAATTCGGTGCAGGCCTGGGCCGCCCACCTGGCGACCATCACGTCGCAGCTACGGAATAACGACTCAGCTCTGGGGGGCCTACTGCAGAAGGGCGGTCCGGCGGCCGACCAGGCCCGGCAGCTCATCGACCGGCTCAACCCCACGTTGCCGATCGTGCTGGCCAACCTGGTCAGTGTCGGCCAGGTGGGGGTCACCTACCGGGAGAACCTGGAAGCCCTCCTGGTGGAGCTGCCGCAGGGCGCAGCCGACATCCAAGCGGTCGGCGTGGCCAACCGGAACACCAAGCAGGGTTACCTCGGTGCCTACCTGAGCTTCAACCTGAACCTCGGCTGGCCGCCGGCGTGTACCACCGGATTTCTGCCAACCCAGCAGCAGCGGGCCGCCAGCTTCGAGGACTACCCGGAGCCGCCGAAGGGTGACTTTTACTGCCGGTTGCCGCAAGACTCGATGCTCAATGTGCGTGGGGCGCGCAACTATCCGTGTGAGACCCGCCCGGGCAAGCGCGCCCCGACCGTCAAGATGTGCGAAAGCGACCAAGCCTACGTTCCACTGAACGACGGGTGGAACTGGAAGGGCGATCCGAACGCGACGTACACGGGGCAAGGTGTCCCGCAGTACAGGCCGGGGGAGGAGCCGCCGGGCCAAGTTCCACCTCCGCTGCCGCCCGGTCCGCCGCCGCCACCGATAGCGGCCTTTGAATACGATCCAGGCACCGGCATGTACGTCGGACCCGACGGCCACGTGTACTCACGAGCCGAGCTGACCCCAGGTGCCGCAAAGGAGAAGTCATGGCAGAACATGTTGATGCCTCCCCCGAAGAAGTGACCAAGCCGGACCCGCCTGAGTCAGACACCCCCGAGAAGGCGAGCTCCGAGGCGCCGGAAGCCGATCTTGACGACGCCGAGGACTACGACGGCGCGGTTGACGCCGATGTTGACGAAACTCCCAAAGACGTTGATACGCAAGCTAAGACGATGTCGCCGGTACGGCTGGCGATCGTCGTGGGCGTGGTCGCGGTTGTTGCCTCAACCTCGGTGGCCGGCTGGCTGGGGTATCGGGAGCATCAGGCGCGTCAGGCTCAACGGCAGAGCGAGCTGTTCGTTACGGTGGGGCGGCAAGGCGCATTGAATCTCACCACGATCGACTACCAGCACGCTGACTCCGACGTGCGACGCATTTTGGACTCGGCGACCGGCTCCTTTTACGACGACTTCGCCAAGCGCTCGAAACCTTTCATCGAGGTGCTCAGAAAAGCGCAGTCGAAGTCGGTGGGGACAATTACCGAGGCGGGCCTCGAGTCGCAATCCGGCGGCGAAGCCCAAGTGCTGGTCGCCGTGTCCGTCGTCACCTCGAATGCCGGTGAGCCCGAAGCGGAGCCGCGGCATTGGCGAATGCGAATCTCGGTGAAAAAGCTCGGTGACGAGGCAAAGGTCTCCAACGTTGCGTTCGTGCAGTGAGGAAGCCGCAGTTCGGCAAGGGCCGACTATCGAACCGACGAACCAGAAAGGGCCCCATCCCCGTGCGGGTTGAAACCGAAACCGTGACCGGCCAGGACACGGCCGAGGTCTCCGCGGAGACAACGGAGCAGTTCGCGACCGAGATCGGCGCGCCTGAAGACACCGGGGACGTTCTGGAATCAGAGGACGTATCCTCCGGCGAAGCTGAAGCCGAGGACGCCGAAGATGTTGAGCGACTGGCACGTTGGCGCCGAATCAACTGGTCGCGAGTATTGGCCTTTGGGGTGCTGCCGGTTCTGGCGTTGGCGATCGCGATGGGCGCAGGCTTTCTGAAGTGGCAAGACGCATGGGTCCGCGGGTCCGGAGTCGCCGGCATCGAATCCGTTGCGGCGGCAAAAGATTCCACCGTCGCGTTATTGTCCTACCAACCCGACACCGTCGACAAAGATTTAGGGGCTGCGCGCGATCGGTTGACTGGCAACTTTAAGAATTCCTACACGCAGCTGATCCACGACGTGGTGATACCCGGTGCGAAGAAGCAGCACATCTCAGCGATCGCCACCGTTCCCGCTGCCGCCTCGGTATCGGCGACTCCGAAACACGCGGTCGCCCTGCTATACGTCGACCAGACCGTGGCCGTCGGGAACGATGCGCCCACCGGCACCTCGTCCATCGTCCGGGTGACGATGGACAAGATCGGTGGCCGGTGGCTGATCTCGGCGTTCGATCCCGTTTAGAGCCGCGCCACCGACGCAGATATCGTGCGCCTTAGCGTCACAGGGTGATTTGTGTTGGGCCGAAATCCTGGCAAAGCGTATATGGCGGCACGAAGGTGCTAGCGCATCCTTGGCCTCGCACGACGTAGGTCGCGCCGGGCTGATAGGGAAAACGCACCTCCGCCGGGTCCTGACCATTCTTCGATGCACATTCACCTTGCGAGCCCGAGCCGGCCACGGACAGACACACCACCGACAGGTTGGGGGTGGCATGGATCGTGCAAGGTCCAGGCCGCATAGTGGCTGACACCAGGCTCAATCCAGAAATTTGCACGACTCTCGGCGGCGAGAGCACGAAGGTGCACTGACCGGTCCCGTCATCGTCCGACGGCGCCGCAAGTGAGACGCCCGCGGGGTGGACAGCAATGAATGCCATCAGTAGACCGGCCCACAACGCTATTAGGGATCTCGGGAGCGTCCAGTTTGACCTGATTCGATGGGAGACCAGGACATTTATCGCAACCTCCACTGATCGGCTCTCGTCACCAACGCAATTCGCAAAGCGCAGCTGACTTGCTTCTGGGGCAACAGGTTTCGCATGCCGCGGGCCTAGATGTTGCCCTGGTTAGCAAGGCGATCCAGAGGTGACATTGCCTCGTTCAGGCTTGCGCGATCCTCGGGGCTGAGCGTCTTCAGCATTGCTGCAAATTGCAGATGCCGTGTCGCCAGTGCATTGCACCGCATCGCGTGGCCGTGCGGTGTGATCCGTACGACGACCGCCCGCAGATCGGTGGGATCGCGAGACCGGTCGACGAGACCCAGTTTCTCCAGCCGGCGGATAGCCACTGTAGCTGTGGGGGTGCGGACACGTTGATGAGCCGCCAAGGCCGTCATCCGCATCGGTCCACACTCCTGCAACGTCATCAGAATCGACAGTTGCGCCAGCGTGAGATCGCCCGGTATGACACCGCCCGGATCGCGACGGCCCAACACCAGGAACACCTCAAATAGGACTCGGTACAACTCCTCGGCGAGCGCGGTGGCCCGCTGGTCAGGCTGCGGAGTTTGCTGACCTTGAGTTGAATTGGTCGGCGCCGGGACCGTGGATTGCAAAGCCACTACTTTCGCGGACTATTTCTGGCGGACGGTCTTAATGCTGACATGCGGGAATACTATCCGTTATATAGTTTGATGTCTCCAGAAGGGGCGACAGCTCAGCAGTATGTAGCCGCACTCACGTAATTGCCCCTGCAATCTTGAGTTCAATCAGGCGATCGTCGTCGATGCCCAGTTCGCGCAGCACCCCGTCGGTGTGCTCCGCGAACTGCGGCGCTCGTGCCAGGCTGGCCGGATCGTCGTCGAACTTCACCGGATTGGCTACCAACTTCTGCGGATGACCTTCGGCATCAACGATGTCGGCGATGCGACCGTTGGCAATCAGCGCTTCGTCATTTGCTATGTCCCAGGCATCTTGAACTGGCGCCCACTGCCCTCTGCCTTTGCGTAATAAGGCTTGGCACTCGGCGAAGGTCAACTTGCCGATCGCGTCCTCAACGATGTTTTGAGCGGTTTCACTGTGCTCGGCCATTGCCTCGATCGTGGTGAACCGAGGATCTTCGGCGACATCGTGTAGACCCATCAGACCGCAGAACTCCGGCCAATATCGCGTCGGCTGCAGCATCGACAACTGGACGAACCTTCCGTCCGATGTCTTATAAGCGCCGGTGAGCGGATTGCCCGGAGCCTGAGTTCGGCGCTCGACCTTCGGCAGCGGGCCACCCATCAGCATCGCCATGTTCACGTTGAACTGGGTCGCCCAGGCGCCGACCGACAAGCAGCGAGACGTCGAGCACCGACGGTTCCCCCGTGGTCTGTCTGCCGTACAGGGCAGCCGCCACACCTCCGGCAATGGTGATCCCGCCGATGTTGTCTCCGTAAGCCCCGGCGGGCATGAACGGGCTGTGTTCGGCACCGGGCGGAGTGAGGCCGTCCGCGCTGCCGCCGCGGGCCCAGAACGCCGTCGCGTCGTAGGCGCCGGCATCGCGGTCAGGCCCCTGGGAGCCGAAGCCGTCGCCGATGACGTAAATGATGTCGGGGTTGACGCGGCGGACGTCATCGACCTCGATGGATAGCTTCTTCCGCGACGACGGGAGGTAGTTCGTCAGGAAAACGTCGCTGCGCCGAATCAATTCGTCCAAAACCGGCCGCGCCTCGGAATTGTCCAGCGCCAGACCGACACTGCGCTTTCCGCGGTTGGGCGCCTCCATGATCGGCGCGAACGACGACCCGGGTACCGTCGCCGCGGCGCCCAGCACCTTGACCAATCCGCGCTGGGCATCGCCGGTGACGGGATGCTCGATCTTGACCACGTCGGCGCCCCAGTCGGCGAGCACCGCGCCTGCCGATGGAACGAAGGTGAATTGTGCGACCTCCAGAACCCGAACTCCGTTGAGCGGCTTAAGCATCAGATGTCCTTCACAGTGAGGGTGGGCGCGGTGCCCACTCAATGCATGATGTCTCGGACCTTGGTCTTCTCGTAGCCCTTGAGCAGCGCCGCGTTGGCGTTCTCCATGTGTCGCCGCCAATGCGCCTCGGCCTCAGCGCCCTCGCGAGCGTCCACCAGGTCCGCGAGCCGCGTATACGACCGCATCAACTTGGTGTACTGAGCCTTGGGCACGACGTTGTGGACGCTGAGAAATGCTGCGGTCATGTGCTTTTCGAAGATCTCATGCAGCATGCCGACGATCACGGTCAGCGTCGCGTTGCCCGACAGCTCCACGAGTCGACGGTGCAAGGTAGTGGAGGCTGCGGCCAATTTGCCGGTCTCCCACGCTGCGGGGATCTCATCGATGAGGTCGCGTAACTCGCGGTGGGCCGCAGCCGTGCCATTTTCTGCGAGCAGTCGGGCTGCATACGGTTCAATCCCCATCCGTGCGGTCATCACGTCGGCAAGCGTCGTTCCCGCCATTTCGAGCAGGAAGCCTGCCGGCCGCGCGACGATCTCGGGGCCCGGAACGCGAACCCGGGCGCCGGTGCGTGAGCCGCGCCGCACCTCCACGAGGCGGTCGGACTCCAAGACTCGCACCGCTTCTCGCAGCGATGGCCGGCTGACCTGGAAGTGATTCATGAGTTCGGCTTCGTACGGGAGGAAGTCGCCGTCTTTGAGCTGTCCCTCGACGATCATCCGCCGTAACGTATCCGCCACGATTTCGGCCGTCTTGGGCGACCGCACCGCACCGTTGTTCTCTGAAACGGTCATCGGCGCGAGCGGTTCCGGCTTGGGCATCGCGACCTCCTGAAACTCGACATGTACCACTCAGTACACCATGTAAGGCCCCGAACTGGGGTATCCGCGACCTGCATCAGTGCAGCTGCGACAGAACGCGCGTCGCGGCTGCACCGTAGCCGGCGCGTCGTCGGCGTCCGACCAGGAAGCTCGGCGGTGATGCAAACGCCATGTCAGGCAGTCGTTTGCGACTCGCAAGCATTTCGCGCGCCTGTGTGTCGTCGCCGCAGATCGCGATTGACCACAGCATATCGTCGGTGACGTGGTCGGCGATCGTTTCTGGTTGGCCGCTGCGGAAGGCTGACCGAATCCGGGCGACCTCGTCTGTCCAGCCGTGCAGTTCGATGAGTGAGTCGTAAGTCTTCACGGTGAGATAAAAGGCGATCTGAAGCCGTGCGTCCCGGACGGCCCGGGCCGGGTCGTCGTTGTCGATCGCGGTGATCAGCCAGCCCCAGCGTCGCAGCTCGGCGGGGTCGCGTCCGCTTGCTTCGGCGCCGCGGGCCAGTTCGGGCTCCACGAGTTCGGTCCACCACCGATCGGTGAACACGCCGTGCCCCAGCACGCCATCGGCAGTGCGACCGACCGTGCGCACCATGATCTTGTTGAAGGCCCCGATCAGGATGGGCACCTCCAACCGGCCGAGCACCGGCGCACGGATGTCGGCGTCGATCGTGTAGAACCGGCCCTCGTATCGAACGCGTTCGCCGTTCTCGGCGTGCAGGAACGCCCTGATCACCTCGATCAACTCGGCCATCCGCGGAGCGGGGTGGGTGGCGTCGACACCGAACCAGTCCTTGTTCATCCGTGAGGTCCCCGACCCAAGTCCCAGAAAGACCCGGCCAGGGGCGAGCGTGTTGAGATGTCGGACCGCAGCAGCGTGCACGAACGGGGACCGGGCGAACGCATATGCGATTCCCGGGCCGATCTTCGCCTGCGAGGTACCGAGGGCCATCTCAGTCGTTGTTACGTAGGCGTTCAGGTCGGCGAACTCACCGGCGCAAAACGCCTGCGCTCCGGCAGTCTCGGCCTGCGTCGCCAGCGCGGGTCCTGGCCATGGCAGACCCCAGTCCATGTTCCCTCACATCTGTCGGCGGCACATCACTAACCTAGTTAGACATGTGATTGTACGTCCCGATTGGCCGACACGGAACTATTCTCCGGACAGTTACATATTTTCGACAAAAGTGTCAAAAATGAGTAGCCTCGGGATTATTCGCTGCCAGATGTCATACGTGGAAGGGACGTTCCGATCATGCAAGACCTTGCCGAGCATGCTGCCCACCGGATGGTTCCAGGTCGCCTGGAGTGCCGACCTCGCCGTCGCCGACGTGGTCCCGATGCACTACTTCGGCCGGGATCTGGTCGCATTCCGGCAGCTCGACGGCGTGGCGAAGGTGCTGGACGCGCACTGCCAGCATCTTGGCGCGAGCCTGGCCCATGGTGGCTGCGTAGTCGAGGAAGGCATCCAGTGCCCTTTTCACGGCTGGGTGTGGAACGGTGCTGGACGTAATGTCCGCATTCCGTACCAGGATCGGCCCAACAAGGGCCGACGAGTACGTTCCTACCCGGTCGCAGAGCTCAACGACTCAATCTTGATCTGGCATGACAGCGTAGGCCGGGACCCGTTGTGGGAGGCGCCCGACGCCTTCGCGGTGCTCGGCGATCACGTCCGATCGCAGCGGTTCCACCCGTTTGGTGCCGATTGCCGGACGCGGCACGAGCGGGTGAAGGTGCATCCCCAGGTCATCGCCGAGAACGCTGTCGATCCGCACCACTTCCGGTTCGTGCATGGCACCCCGATCAGTCCCGTGGTGTTGCGCGAGAGCACCGACAGCTCGACCTGGTCGGCCAAGGTCGGCTTCGGCCGGAGGTGGAGCGACGGCGTGGACCGCGCACGGCGACACGATGAACACGATCGAGATCTACTGGTCGGGCATTGGTGTCAGCTACAACGGTGAACACGTCCGCGACGGCATCCGGGTCATCTCGATCTGCGCGACACCGGTGGACGACGCCAGATCCGACATCTTCGCCGGCTACTGGATCAGCGAGGAAACATCAGAGGGCCCAGGTGATTTCGAGGCGCGGCTGGCCGCGGCGAAACTCGCCCTGCCCGACGACATCCGGATCTGGGAGCACCAGAAGTATCTCGAACGGCCGGGCCTGGCAACCTCGGAAGGGGCGGGATTCCGCGCACTGCGTCGGTGGGCGAGCGGGTTCTATCCAGAGCCGCAGGCCGTAGCCGAACCGGTCGCGCATGGCGTCTGAGGGCTCGTCCCGTCGGGCAACACCAAAGTCTGACCGCACCCGAGAGTCAATTCTGGACGCTGCGCGAACTGCCTTCGCGCGCAAGGGTTTCTCGGGCGTCACCATCAGCGACATCACTGACCTCGCGCCGGTCACCCGGGCGAGTTTCTACTATTACTTCTCCGACAAGACCGAGCTCTTCATCGAACTCGGCACCGATACCTACCGCCAAGCGCTTGCGGTCGTCGAAATTTCATGGAGCAGGGGAGCCCGCCCAACAGGGCGGACATCAAGGCCTGGGTTGCCAGCTACTTCCGCTACTTAGACCGCAACGGTGCGTTCGTCATCCGCTCCGCGGAGGACATGCCCCCCGATCGCAAATTCCGCGCCGCGGTCAGCCGGTCGCACCGTCGAACCGCCGCCGCGCTCGGTGAGGGCATCGCAAAAGTCGCGCCGACGCCGCCCGACCTCGACCCGGTGGCAACGGGGCTGGTGGTTATGGCGATGCTCGAGCGTTCGTGGCTGATGGTTTGTCACAACGAGATCCCGTCGACGACGCGTCCAGCGGTGCTCAACGCGGCCACCGAGATGCTGTGGCGAACGGTTAACGGTCAGACGTGACCGGCGTCCATTCGTCGATCAGCTGATCGATCGTGGTCAGCCGACCCAGGACGGCAATGGTGTTGTCCAGCACTTGTTTTGCATACTCCTTGGGGGTTCCACCGACGGCGTCGCACGGGACGACGAGGTCAAAGCCGGCCTGTGTGACATGCCCGGCAGTGTGGGTGATCGCCAGGTTCAGCGAAACGCCGGCAAGGACGATGGTGCGTCACGCCCAATCCCTTGAGCACGGGCAGTAATTCGGAATCAAGGGTGGGGAATAGACCGTGATGGCGCGGTAACACCAGGTCGGTGGACGCCAGCAACTCGGGAAGCACGGTGGTAGCGGCGCTCCCGGGCGCCCACTGCGCGGTCGCCGGGCCGAGCACCCGCCACAGGCGTGCCGTTCCAGTCGGCCGGCCGCCGAGGTTACCCTCGTAGGTCGCATGCACCACTCGCGCGCCGAACTGGCGGGCGGAATCGAGAAGTCGGCGCACGCCGGATACGAGTTCGGCGCTATCGGCGGCAAGGGCGGGCAAAACGGACTCGGGGCCCAGTACACCGTTCTGGCATTCCACGCAGACAACGGCCGTGGTCTCGGGGTCCCATGGTGTCGGAGCCATTCCCCAACCCTAGGCTATTTTTTGACATCTGTGACGAAATATTCTCCTAGATCCCTTACAGAATATGGAGATTCGACTCTTTTGCATCGGCAGACTCTAAGGTGGCAAGCATGGAGATCCGCGATCACATCGCATCCGGTAAACCTGCCCTGATCCTTGCCCGGGCCGGCACGGCGATCGACTTCGCGGAGCTGGAGAAGCGTGCCAACCGGCTGGCTCACTTCTGGTATGCCGCCGGACTTCGTGAGGGCGATACGGTCGCGGCAATACTCGAGAACAATGAACATGTCCACGCGGTGATGTGGGCGGCGAGGCGAAGCGGCCTGTACTACGCGTTGATCAACACTCACCTGACGGCCGCCGAGGCGGCGTACATCGTCGACAACAGTTCAGCCAAGGCGCTGATCGGGTCACACGCGACACGCAGCGTCTGCGAAGGCCTCGCTCGAGCATCTGCCCGGCGGGCTACCCGAGTTGCTATTGATAGCCGACGACGATCTGGACGGATGGGATCGCTACCCGGAATGTGTTGCCGACCAACCCGAGACGCCGATCCCCGACGAACGCGAAGGCGATCTGCTGCAGTACTCGTCGGGAACCACTGGCCGACCCAAGGGAATTCGCCGTGAACTTCCACATCTATCGCCGAGCCAAGCTCCAAACATGCTGATGCCATTGATGAATGCCGTAGGAATCACGGGCGACTCGGTATATCTCAGCCCGGCGCCGCTATACCACACCGCCCCGTCGTTCTGGTCGATGGTGGTGCAGTCGCTGGGTGCCACCACGGTCGTGATGGAGAAGTTCGACCCGGAAGGCGCGCTCGAATGCATCCAGCGCTACGGCATCACGCACGGCCAATTCGTTCCCGCGATGTTCGTGCGGATGCTCAAACTGCCTGAAGGAGTACGTAATTCCTACGATGTGTCCAGCTTGCGGCGGGTGGTGCACGCGGCCGCGCCATGCCCGGTGGACATCAAGAAACAGATGATCGCATGGTGGGGACCGATCATCGACGAGTACTACGCCTCTTCGGAGGCGGTGGGAGCCTCGTTCATCCGCGCAGAGGACTGGCTGGACCACCCCGGCTCGGTCGGCCGACCGTTGGTCGGGGTCCCGCACATCCTGGACGAGAACCGCCAGGAGCTCCCGCCCGGTGTGCCCGGCGAGATCTATTACGAGGGTGGATATTCCTTCGAATACCTCAAAGACGACGCGAAGACGGCGGCGGCCCACGACGCGCACGGCTGGGTGACCGTCGGCGACATCGGGTACCTCGACGAGGACGGCTACCTCTATCTCACTGACCGCCGTCACCACATGATCATCTCGGGCGGGGTGAACATCTACCCGCAGGAAGCCGAAGACCTGCTGATCACCCATCCCAAGGTGCTCGACGCGGCCGTATTCGGTATTGCGGATGACGAGATGGGTCAAGCCGTCAAGGGCGTTGTGCAGACGGTCGACCCGGCCGACGCCAACGAAGGTTTCGCCGCGGAGCTCTTAGAATGGCTGCGAAACCGGTTGGCGCACTACAAGTGTCCGCGGTCGATCTCGTTCGAGGCGCAGCTGCCCCGGACCGACGCCGGCAAGTTGTACAAGCAGCAGCTCGTCGCCAAGTACTCGTCGACGGGTTAGGCGATCAGCCGAGTTTCAGTGGAACCCGTTCGAGCGCAAATGTTTGCGCAGGGAAGATGATCTGCGGTTCGTAGCCGGCTTCTAACGAGAACTCCGGAATGCGTTGCAGCCACTCGCCGAGGATCAGCTTCAGCTCCATGCGAGCCAAGTGCGAACCGAGGCAGCGGTGCGGTCCGCCACCGAAGCCCCAGTGCCGATGCACCTTGCCGTCCATCACTACGTCATTGGCTGAGATTGCGTCGCTGTCGTCACGATTGATGGCGCCGACACACAGCCGCACCTGGGTGTCCGCGGGCAGGGTGATGTCACCGATGGTGACCTCTGCGGTGGTGACCCGCGGGAGCATGGGCGCGGGCGGCTCCAACCGGACGATCTCCTCGACGAACACGTCGATCTGGTCGGGATCGTCGCGCAGCGCGGCGCGCAGTTCCGGGTTGCGGGCCAATTCCAGTAGCGCGGTGCTCATCGCCGCCGTAACCGTGTCCAGCCCGGCGAGCACGAACAGGAAGCTCAGCCCCATCGCCTCGGTATCGTCGAGAGGGTCCTCGCCGGTGAGCACCTGGGACAGGATGTCCGGCCCCGGGTTGGCCCTTCGCTCGTTGATCGCCTCGGAGACATAGGCGAGCAATTCCATTGCGGGGGTGAGGTCAGCGCCTTCGAGTGTGGGTGACTCCGCCAGCGCGATGACCGAGTCTTTCCACGCGATGAGCCGGTTGCGATCTTCCAGCGGCAGCCCGAACAACGTCAGGAACACCTGTGACGGGTAGGGAATTGCGAGGTCGGCAACCACTTCGCACTCGCCCTTAGCGGCGATGTCGTCGACGATCTCAAGTGCCTGCTTCTGCAGCGATGGCAACATCTCGTTCAAGGTGTGTGGGCTGAAGAAAGGCTGCAGGATCTTGCGGAATCTGGTGTGTTCTGGCGGATCGAAGGAGATCGGCACCAGCGGCAGCGGGGCGCCCAGCACGTCGAAAGCCTTCTTTGAGGAGAACAACTCCGGATTGCGCAGCGCGGCAAGCACGTCGTCGCGGTGGGACAGGTAGTACCAGCCGTCGATGAACACCACCCGCCCGGCGTCGCGCACTGTCTTCCACCCCACGCCGCGGTCCGCCGCCATCGGCAGGCCGGCGAAGGAGAGTTCAGGTGCGCCAAGGGTTTCCACATGTGCTCCTAACGGTTAGAACGCCGACCGGTGTAAGCCACCGTCGACTTCGATCCAACTACCGGTCAGGTAGCCGGCAGGTTCTGAGCAGAGATAGGTGATGAGCGAGGCGATTTCGGGCGGTCTGCCCATCCGTGCCGCCGGGACGCGGGCCTCGGTGAGCATGAAGTCGCGTCGCTCCTGCTCGGTGCTCGCGCCGAGATGTTGCTCCAAGTACGCAAGCGCGTTATCGGTTTCGATCCAGCCGGGCGCGACGGTGTTGACGGTGACGCCGAACCGCGCGTACTCATCGGAGACCGTCTTGAGCAGCCCGATCGTCGACGGCCGACTGGTGTTGGCCACCGCATGGTGGATGTTGCCCGCCGGCTCCTTCGCAGTCGCCGAACCGATGTGCACGAATCGGCCCCAGCCGGCATCCTTCATCGCCGGAAGCACCGTCTGCAGAAGCAGGATCTGGCTCATCGTGTGCATTTCGAACGACTCGCGGTAGACATTCACGTCGGTGATGTCGGCGAAATCGCCGGGTCGCTGGTACTTAGCCTGGCCGATCACGATGAGTGGCGGACCGTGCTCGGCGGTCACCTCCCGCACCGCGTCGCCCAGTTGCTCCGCGTTGCCGACGTCTGCGCTGACGCCGATCGCGGTGCCGCCCTCGCTGTGGATCGCCTGCACCGCGGCGTCGACGTCGGTCTTCGTCCGCGCCAAGACCGCGACTCGCGCGCCTTCTGCGGCAAGTTGTTTGGCGACCTCGAAGCCGATTCCCTTGCTGCCGCCGACGACCAGCGCCGAACGGCCGTCGATTCCGTAGTGCATCCGGGGCGCCGACTAGCCTCGCCGCACGTCCATGCCGGCGTCCACCTTGAGCATGCTTCCCGTGAAGGAGCGGCCTGCGTCGCTGATCAGGAACAGGATCGCGTTGCTGACGTCTCGTGGCTCGATCAACGGCAAGTCCGGTAGCGCGGTCTGAACGGCGTTGACCATGCGGGGGTTCTCCTCGATCACCTTGAACAGCGCAGGGTTGTCGGTGATCATCGGCGTCGCGCAGTTGGTGGGGGCCACCGCGTTGACGCGGATGCGGTCGGGGGCGAGCATGGCGGCGTAGGCGCGGACCAAGCCGACGACGGCGACCTTGGACATCAGGTAGGAGTCGCTGCCGCCACGGCCATCGGTCAGGTCCAGCAGCGCGATCATGGAGCTGGTCGCGATCAGGTTGCCGCCCTCGCCGCGTTCCTTCAGATGAGGGATCGCGACCTGGAAAGCATTCCAGACCCCGATGAGCATGATGTCGAGGCCGAGCCGCAACGCTTCGGAGGCGTCGCGCTCGTCGGCGTTGGTCAGCACCACGCCGGCGTTGGCGATGACTGTGTCGATGTGACCGAACTGTTCGACGCCCGCGTCGAACGCCTCCTGCAAGGCAGCTTTGTCGCGAACGTCCACCTTGCTGAAAAGCATCTCCTGCCCGGTCTTTTCGACCAGGCGAGCCGTCTCCTCGAGATCCTCGTAGCTGCCCAGCTTATAGGGCACCACCTCGAGGTCTTCACAGATGTCGACACCGACGATGTTCGCACCCTGCTCGGCGCACATCACCGCATGCGAACGGCCCTGCCCGCGGGCGGCGCCGGTGATGAAGACGACCCGGCCGTCGAGTGAACCCATTCGTTTGCCTCCAGTAGCTCGCTAATGCCGCGCTCTGCGGGATGGTGCGGGCGCGATTCAGTGACCTGCGCCACGTGGAGGATGCTACGCCGGGAGATTGGAATCGTACAACTATTTCGCTACTTTGATGCAGGCGAAACAATCGACGCTCTCGAAGGGAATCCCACATGTCCGATGGCCTCAACGGCGGTCCCCGTCCTCCCGACGGCGACTGGTTGGGCACCCCGTTTCTGCGTTTCGAACGCGAAGGTGCATTTGCGATCTGCACCTTGGACCGACCGCAGGCGCGCAACGCGATGACGCCGGCGATGTACTTCGGCATCCGGTACGCGGTCAGCCGGGTCAACGCAGATCCCGACCTCGCGGGTCTGCTCATCACCGGAACCGGTGACGTATTCGCACCCGGTGGCGATATGGGACAGGCCGCCGAGGACAACTGGATGGACTTCGCCTCCACGATGGGAATGGATGTGACGCCCTTCGACGTCCTGCGCCAATCGGCAAAACCGGTCGTGGCCGCGGTCAACGGCCTGTGTCAAGGCGGTGGCCTGCAGATCGCCATGTGCAGTGACGTCGCCGTGGTCAGCGATCGGGCCACCTTCCGAGTGCCCGAGTTGTTCCGCGGCATCGCCGACACCTACTACAGCCAGGTGCTGGCCCGCCTGATCGGCCCGGTTCGGACCAAGGACCTGATGTTCACCGGGCGGACGCTGAACGCCGAGGAGGCGGTCGATTGGGGCATGGTGGCCAGGGTGGTACCCCATGACGAGTTGCTCGACGTGGCCAAAGAGCTTCTCGCGCAATGCTGCCGGACGGCCCCCGGGGCGCGAGGTGTGGTCAAGGCCAGCCTGGATAATTACCTAGGGCTGTTCGACCGGATCGGGATGCAGACCAGCCTGTTCGGTCCCGAGGCGCGCGAAGGCTTCCGGGCCTTCAAACAGAAGAACTCGCCGACGTGGGTGCACCCCGAGCTTCAAGTGGAGGGTCGGCTCTAGGGCCGCCGAGTCGCTACTTCGGAGTGAACCGCTGGGCACCGTCGAGGCGCATCACTTCACCGTTGACATAGCCGTTGGTGAGCAGGAACGTCGCCGCGTCGGCGTATTCGTCGGGTGTACCCAGCCGCTTCGGGAACGGCACGTTGGCGGCGAACTTGGCGATGGCCTCTTCGCCGACCGACTCCATGATCGGCGTTTTCATCGTTCCCGGTGCGATGGTGTTGACCCGGATGCCCACCGAGCTCAGATCGCGGGCCGCGGCGATGGTCAGCCCGATGACACCGGCTTTCGCCGCCGCGTAGGCGGTCTGCCCGATCTGGCCTTCGTAGCCGGCAATCGAGGCGGTCAGCACCAGAGCGCCCCGCTCGCCGCTGTCGCGCGGTTCTGCGGTGGCCACCGCTGCGGCCACCAGGCGCGCGACGTTGTAGGTGCCGTTGAGGTAGAGGTCGATCGTCTTCGTAAAGCCGCCGAAGTCCGCCGGGCTGCCGTCGCGCTGCACGATCCGTTGCGCCACACCGAAACCGCCGTGGGCGACGACCGCGTAGCGCAGCTGGCCAAGCTGGTTGGCCTGCTCGATGGCACCGAGGATGCTGTCCTCGCTGGTCACATCCGTGCTCACGAACAGCGCCCGGCTGCCCAGCTCGTCGGCCAGCGCCTTGCCCTTGTCGTCGGCGAGATCGGCGATCACCACGCCGAGACCGTCGGCGTGAAGGCGGCGCACCGCCGCTTCGCCCAGGCCGCCCGCACCGCCGCTGACAATCGCCGAGGCGCCTTCGAATTGCTGCACCGTCACCAGTTCTCCCTATCTAGCTGTTGTTTTCCAGTTGAGTCAGATCGCCCGTCACCAGGCTCCACGGATCCTCCGCGTTGAGGACCAGCCGGCCCAAGTCGCCGCGCGAAGTGGGCCGTGGTGCCGTAATCGCCGGTCCAGCTCTGAGCGCGCAGGGTGAACAGCCACAGCGGGTGCTCACTGGTGACGCCGATCGCGCCGTGTAGCTGATGGGCGACGCTGGTGACCGGCCCGACGGCGCGGCCGACCGCGACCTTGGCAACGGTGACGGCGTAGTCGGTGTCGGGGGAGTCGAAGCCGTGCTCGGCGGCGGCGGCGACAGCCAATTCCGCAGCAGCACGGGCTCTTTCGATCTCCCCGGCCATGCCGGCCAGTGACTGTTGCACGGACTGGAAGGCGCTGAGCGGACGACCGAACTGGACGCGCTGGCGGGTGTGCTGCACCGACAGCGCTGCGGCGGCGTCCAGCACTCCGATGGTCTGCACGCAGCGTGACCATGCGCCGCGCCGAGCCAGCTCGGCACCCACCGCCGGGTCAACGGCGTGTAGTTGGTCGGCCGGCACGTCGAACGCGAATCGAATCACGTGGTTCGCCCGCCAGGTTGTGACCTTCCTGCAGCTCACCGGGGATCACGTCGATCAGGCCGACCCGCAGTCCGGCGGGCGTGCTGACGGCCAGCAGCGCGGCGGCGCATGCCCGTGCCCACGGCACTGCGGCCGCGGTGCCGGTGACCCGGGCGCCGTCGGTTTCAGCATCGGCGACGGCAACGGTCAGCGGCCCGTCGGGTAGCTCGATCCCGGCCTGGTGGCCGAGCCACCCGGCAAGCGCGTCGGTTTCGGCTAATGGCACCGCGCCGGCGTGGCGGGCCACGCCGTAGAGCGCTATGGCCAACTCGTGCGGGCCGGCGCCCATGTCCGGCGTGCTCGTCAGCCTGGCCAGCCCGGTGTCCTCGAGGTTGCCCCACAGATCGGCGTCGAACTGGTCGGGGATGCCGCGGTGGCCCAGTCCGGCGTCGTAGGAGCGCTGCCCAAGGTCGTCGACGAGTTGACGCAGCTGCGCGTCGTCGTTCTCAGTGTCGGTTACGGCGAATACCCCGCCGGCCAGGGCGCTCATCGCAGCCCCATTCCGCGCGCGATCACGCCGCGCAGCACCTCGTTGGTGCCGCCGCGCAGCGTGAACATGGGCTTGTGCAGCCACGCGGTGGTCAGCATGGTCTCCAGTTCGGAATCCGGCGATGCCGCCTCGAGCAGGTCGGCGATCAACCCGACGGATTCGGCTTCGAAACGGGTGCCGAGGTCCTTCACCAGCGCCGCCTGGTTGGCCGCGTCGCCGCCGTCGGTGAGCGTGCGGGCCACCGACAACGACAGCTGCCGCAGCGAGATCAACCGTGCCATCAGGTCGCCGATATCGGCGGCGGTGCGGTCGTCGGGCGCTGGACCGCGACCGAGTGCGCGGATGGCGGCGAAGAGCAGGGGACCGGTGGACAGGATCCGCTCGGGCCCGCTGCGTTCGAACGACAACTCCGAGGTGACCTGGTGCCAGCCGTTGCCGACTTCGCCGAGCACGTCGGCATCGGGAACGAAGACCTGGTCAAAGAGCACCTCGTTGAAGTGGTGTGCCCCCGACATCAAAATAATCGGCTCGATGCGGACGCCGTCGGCATCGCAGGGCACCAGGAACTGGCTGAAACCGGCATGCCGGTGCTCAGGGTCCGCCGGGCTGGTGCGGGCCAGCACGACGACCTGGTGCGCATGGTGGGCGCCGCTAGTCCACACCTTCGAGCCGGAGAGCAACCAGCCGCCGTCGCTGCGAACGGCTTTGGTTTGCACGGCCGCAAGGTCGGACCCGGCGCCGTGCTCGCTCATGCCGATCGCCGAATACAGCTTGCCCGCAACGATCTTGGGCAACAGTCGTGTGCACTGCTGCTGGGAGCCGTAGGTCAACAGGCCCGGTGCAACCTGGCGATCGGCGGTCCAGTGCGCCGCTACGGGCGCTCCCACCGCGATCAACTCCTCGGTCACCACGTAGCGGTGCAGATGCCCCAGCCCGTGGCCACCGTATTGCTGCGGGATGGTCAGGCCGAGGAAACCGGCCGCGCCCAGTCGTGCGGAGAACTCCTCGTCCCACCCGGCTAACCACGAGTCGACGCCGGGCTGCCAACGAAATTCAGCGCGGTCAGACCGCAGGAAGTCCCGCACGGCGAACCGCAGCTTGACCAACTCGGGTTCACGAGCACTCAACGCATCGAACGAACTCACCACAGCCGTGTCCTCGTGCCTTGGCCGGCCCTCGCGACCACCACGACGCGATCCTTGCACGTGCGATCATGGGTACTACCCACGGTTCGTTGACCCTTCCGTCCGTCGCTAGGCTGTAAGGTCGAATGCTATAACTATATAGCTCATTAGTTTCGCGATGTAACGCGCGGTCATCCACAAAAGCGGGGATCTATGACCCAGGTCTACTCGATCGGCACCTACCTGCCGCCCTGGACTCTGCGCGACCGGCGGGTCAAGGGGCCCGACGAGGACGCGCTGACTATGGCCGTCGCCGCCGGGCGCGCCGCCGATCCCGACGCCACCGCGCAACGCGTGGTGCTGGTGTCCCGTGACTTCCCGCTGTTGGAGGGTGGCAACGGTGCGGTGCTGTTGGCCGCGTTGTCGCTGCCCGCCGGAACCCCCGTGACCGAGGTGCTCGGCGGTGCGCCCGCGGTATTGGACCAAATCGGAAGCGCCGGCGACGGGACCCTGGTGATCGCCTCCGACGACAACGATGTCTCGGCGGGGGCCGGCGCGGTGCTTACCGGCGACGGCGGCGCCACCGTGACCCCGTCGGCGCGCCAGACACGCAGTCTGCCGCTGACGGCCCGGGGTGAGGACGGCGCCCGCCATGCCTACGTCGACCCCCGGCTGCAACGCGAGGTCGGGGTGCGCTCCACCCTGACCCGACTGGGCCTGACCGGGACCCCGGCGCTGGCCGCGGCAACAGGCGTCCCGCTGGCGCAAATTGGCAGCGACTTCGACACATCGCGGGCCGTCGGCGAACCGACTGTCTCCGCCTCGGGGATCATCCGACTGCTGGCCGATGCGATCGATGCGGGCACGCAGGGCCTGCTGCTCGCGGTCGAGCAGTCCAGCATCAGCGCGGCCGATCTCGCGTTCGGAGGCACCGGGCCCCGGATCTCCCGCGACGAGTTTGCGGCTCAGGAATTGCCGAAGGCACGCGTCGCCGACGGCGTCGGCATTCCGATCTCGATGCCTGCGTATGCCCGCGCGTTCGAGCCGAAGATCCGCTGGGAGGCAGCAATTTTCGAGGAGAGCCCGGGCATCGACTCGGCGCCGCAGTTCCCGCCTCGGCTGCGGGTCGATAACGCCGGAAGATTGGCCACCGAATACCGGCTCGAGCCGCTGCCACGTACCGGCACCGTGTACACCCACACCACAGTGCGGATCCCGGTGCCCGACCTGCCCAGCCCGTACTCACTGGCCGTCGTTCAGCTCGACGACAGCCCGGTGCGGGTGCTGCTGAAGGTCACCGGTGTACCCGCGGGCGAGGCGACGATCGGACAGCCGGGCTCAGTGGTGTTGCGCAGGATCGCCGTTCGGGCCGGCATCCCCGACTACGGCTATGCGTTCTGGCCGGGACGCACACTCGAAGGAGCTGCCGCATGAGAAACGTCGCCATCGTCGGCGCGGGGATGACGCCCTTCGCCGAACACTTCGAACTGGGTATCAAGGACCTGGTGCCGATGGCCTACGCCGAAGCGGTCGGCAAGGTGGACAAGGGCATCCAGAAGTCTGAGATCGAAGCCGCGTGGTTCGGCGAGCTGTCGACCACCGACGGGTTCCCGTCCGGCATTTTGGCCGACACCCTCGACCTCACCGACATTCCGGTGACTCGCATCGAAAACGCCTGTGCCACCGGCAATGACGCGATCCGCAACGGAACGCTGGCGATCGCCTCCGGCCTCTACGACGTAGTGCTGGTGGTCGGTGCCGACAAGGTCCGCGAGACCTCCTCGAACACCACGTTCTGGGACTGGGCGGCGATGACCCGCGACAACGCCTGGGACTACCCGCTGGGTCTGGTGGCGCCGGCTAACTTCGCGCTACACGTGATGCGATATCTGCACGAGTCGCCCGCGACGAAGGAGCACATGGCGATGGTGGCGGTGAAGAACCATTTCCATGCGTTGAAGAACCCGAAAGCCCAACTGCGCTACGAGATCACCGTCGAGCAGGCGCTGGCCGCCCCGATCGTGGTCGAACCCTTCGGGCTCTACGACTGCACCCCGCAGAGCGACGGCGCCGCCGCGGTGATCTTGGCCGCCGAAGAGGTCGTCGACCGCTACACCGACCGGCCGGTCTGGGTTCGGGGCGTGGGGCTGGGCATGGACCGCGTGATGCACCAGCACAAGGCCGACATGACGACCTTCCCGCCCACCGTGCGCGCCGCCAAGGCCGCGATGACGATGGCCGGGGTGACACCGCGCGACATCGACGTCGCCGAGGTGCACGACTGCTTCACCGGGGTCGAGCTGATCAGCTACGAGGATCTGGGGTTCGCCCACCGCTTTGAGGCCTACAAGCTGGTCGAGAGCCGCGAACATTATGTCGGCGGGTCGATTCCGATCAACCCGAGCGGCGGGTTGAAGGCCAAGGGACATCCGCCGGGCGCGACCGGTGTCGCGCAGTGCTACGAACTGTTCAATCAGCTTCGCGGTGAGGCCGAGAATCAGGTCGACGGTGCGCGAGTAGCGTTGGCGCACAACATCGGCGGGCCGACCGCGGTTTCCGCGGTCACCGTACTTTCCAACGAGAAGAACTGACGGGACCATCACATGACGACTTCCGAGATCGCCACTCTTCCCGGTTATGAAGAGTTTGCGCCGTGGCTGCTGGTGGAGAAGCGCGGCAACGTCCACGTCGTGAGCATCAACCGGCCGGACGCGTTCAACGCCGTCAACGAGGAAGTCCACCACGCGTTCGCCACCATCTGGCGGGTACTGACTGCCGACGACGACGTGCGGGCGGTGGTGACAACCGGTATCGGCAAGGCGTTCTCGGCCGGCGGCGACATGGTGATGTTCGGGCGGCTGATCGACGACCCGGTGGCGCGCCAGTTTCAGATCACCGAGGCCCGCACAGTGTTCCTCGAGGTCATCAACTTCCCCAAACCGCTGGTGTCGGCGGTCAACGGCCCCGCTGTCGGGCTGGGCTGCTCGATCGCGTTGCTGAGCGACTTCCTGGTGATGGGAGAGAGCAGCTATCTGGCCGATCCGCACGTCGCGGTCGGGCTGGTGGCCGGCGACGGCGGCGCCGCGATGTTGCCGCTGTTGATCGGCTTGATGAAGGCCAAAGAATATGTGCTACTTGGGGATCGGATCACTCCGGCTATTGCGGACAAGCTGAACCTCGTCACCAAAGTCGCCACCGACGACACCGTGCTCGATGAGGCGCTCGCGATCGGCGAGCGATTGGCCGGTCTGCCGCCCCAGGCTCTGCGTGCCAGCAAGGTCGCGTTGAACATGCACCTGTCGCGGGCTGCGCTCGGCGTGCTCGAGTACGCGCTGGCCGAGGAATACACGTCGTTCACGACCCCGGAGTTCAAGGAGCGGGTGGCCGCTTTCCGGGCGCGCGCCAAGAAGTAGGCGACTCGTCACTGCGCATTCTGTGTTGCACCGGAGCGGGTTCCGGCGGCATGGAGTTTTTCCAAAGTGGCGCGTTCGCCCGCTGTCCAGGGACGGGTAGCGGAGCGATCCTCGCGCAGGACGACCTGCACGGTGCGGACCGTCGCACACCGGTGAGTTGCGGTCGAGACGACGTTGATCGTGGTGAACGACGAGGTACCGATCGCATCGACATCAGAGGTCACCTCGACAACGTCCGTTTGCACGACTGGGTGGTGGTAGTCGATTGCGTTGTGGACGACGACAATCGAGCTCCACGTGTCGGGGAGGGCGGCGTGCAGAAAGCGGGCCCGGGCCTCTTCTGCGTAGACCAAGAAGACGTTGTTGTTCACGTGTCCCACCGGGTCAAGGTCGGTCCACCGCGGCTCGATGCGAAGCACTGCCGTCACGGGCTCATCCTTGGTTCACGTTGCGCGGGAATCATTCAGCGGTAGGCCGTCACCCGCGCGGTGAGCGCGACCTTGCCATCATCGCCGACGGCCCGTGCGTCGCCCACCGCGGTGTTACGGCCCACCCGCAGCCGCGTGCCCTCGTAGCGGGAGTCGGCGCCGGCGAAGAACGGACGCAGGAAGTTCACCCGCACCGAGGCGGTCTGCAGCAGAGCGTCGGAACGGTCCCGGTTGATCGCCGCCGACGCCGCGAGCTCCAGGCCGGCGGCGGCCACGCCGCCGTGCACGATGTCGATGTCGTTGTTCAGGTTGTGGTCGACGCGCTGCGCCAACGCCGGTCCGGCACCACCGTCGGTGACGTGCGCGGCCATCAGGTCGGCGAACGTGGTCTCTGGCGATCGCCGCAGCGTCTCCGACCTGTACTGGGGGACAACCTCATCGGCGTCGATGAAGAACGATCGCACGGTGCCGCCGCCGATCACCTTGCCGCCGTAGGTCAGCGTGCAAATCCCCAACGATGTGGCGCCCAGCGGACCGAGTGCGTGCGCGGTGGCCAGCACGGGGCCGTCGAGGTCCCCGACGCCGTCCAGGCTGAGGTCCATCGACAACTCGCTCGACACCGTCCACTGGCGGGGCCGCCGCCGATAGTGGTTGACGATGCCGGCTGCCGCGTCGACGAGGATGGCCAACGGTCCGACCGTCGGTGCTCCGGTGAAGGGGTTGCGAAAACTCTCCATCGGCATGCTCAGCGCGGCAATGGCTTCGGCCGGTCGAGACTCGACGTAGGAGATGCCGAACCGGACCTGAATGGAATCCGGCGTTTCGAGATCGTGCTCGTTGGTTCGCTTGTCGACTTCGGTCATTCGAGAAGGTCTACGACAGTAGACAATTCGGACCCTGACAGGACGAACTCCTCTGCCTTCTGGAGATGGCGCTTCCAGAGCTGGCCGGCCTTCTCGGCGTCGCCCTCCTTGATCATGTCCAGCACCATCCGGTGGGTCTTCGCCGAGCGGCGGACTGCCTGCTCGGCGCGGTCGCCCTTGGTGGGCTGCAAAGAGCGGTTGGCCTTTTCGATGATGTGGTGCAGCATGTCGCTGACGATCTGCAGCGTGGCATTGCCGGACAACCGCGCGATTGCAGCGTGGAAGTCGGTGAGTTGATCGACGGCGTCGCCGCCAGGGTTAAGCTGCGACTCGCGTTCGACGATCTGCTCGAGTTCGGCGATCACCTTGGGGTTTTGGTCCTTGGCCAACTGTTCGACCATCGGCACCTCGAGGGTCACCCGCGCGTCGTAGACATCCTTGACCGTGACGCCCTCGTATTCCAAGATCAGGCCCGCGTAACGGGCCAGCGTCTCACGACGTGGACGGGTGACACGCGCACCGCCACGTACCCCGCGTTGAACCTGGATCAGCGACTCCGACTCGAGCACCCGAAACGCCTCACGCAGGGTCGGCCGGGACACCCCGAAACGCTCCATCAGCTCTGACTCCGGTGGCAGCATGGTGCCTTCGGTGATCTCGCCGCGGATGAACATCCGCCGCAGCACCGTGGCCACCCGATCGGCCATCTTCGGTTCCCGAAGACTGGTGACCTCCATTGCAACCTCCACCGTTACGCGAATATGCGAATTAACTAATCATTTAGCAGGTTAACCGAATCGCCGGGTCGAGCCCGCAATTGGCGACCGTCAGTTAGCAACGTCACGCCTAATACCCCATTGCCCGTCCCATGAGGTCCTTCATGATTTCGGTGGTGCCGGCGTAGAGCCGTTGCACCCGCGAATCGCGCCAAAGCCTCGCCACTTCGTACTCGTTGATGTAGCCGTAGCCGCCGTACATCTGCAGGCAGCGGTCGATGATCTCCCACTGAACTTCTGAGGTCCACCATTTCAAGCCTGCGGCATCCTGATCGGACAATGTGCCGTCGTTGACCGAGAGCACGCACTGATCGAGGTAAGTCTGAGCGGCATCGAGTTTGGTCTGCATCTCGGCGAGGAAATGCCTATTGACCTGAAACTTGCCGATCGGCTGGCCGAACGCGGTGCGTTCGAGCGCGTATGCCTTGGTCAGGTCCAGGGCGCGTCGCGCGGCCGGGAGCGCATAACAGGCCACGCCGACCCGCTCGCTGGGCAGGTTGGAAACCAGATGGTAGAAGCCGCGATTGAGCTCACCGACCAGGTTCTCCTTGGGTACCTTGACGTCTTCGAAGAACAGTTCGGCGGTGTCGGCGGAATACTGGCCGATCTTGTCGAGCTTGCGACCGCGGGTGAACCCGTCCATGCCGTCTTCGATCATCAAGAGGCTAATGCCCTTGTGGCGCGCTTCAGTGTCGGTCTTGACCGCTGTCAGCACCAGTTTGGACAGCAGGCCGTTGCTGATGAAGGTCTTCTGGCCGTTGACCACCCAGTGGTCGCCCTCGTCACAGGCAGTCGTCTTGATGCCCGCGAGGTCGGATCCGGCCGCGGGTTCGGACATCGCGATGGAGCCGATGTATTCGCCGGACACGAACTTGGGCAGCCAGCGGGCCTTCTGTTCGTCGGTGGTGAGGTGGTTGAGATACGGCACCAGGATGTCGTTCTGGACGCCAAGGCCGATGCCCACCGATCCGGTCAGGAACATCTCCTCGGAGATGATCTGGTTGAACCGGAAATCCTTGACGCCAAGGCCGCCGTACTTCTCGTCGAACTCCCAGCCGATCAGACCAGCCGCCCCCGCAGCCAGCCACGCCTCGCGGCTGACCTTGCCGTCGCGTTCCCACTTCTCGACGTTCGGCACGCATTCCCGCTCGAAGAATTCGCGCGCGCTGGCCCGGAAGTCGTCGTGGATCTCATCGAAGATGTTGCGGCGCATCTGTTTTCCTTTACTCGGCCCACGAGACGATGGCGGGCAACGCGCGGCCCGGCGCGTAGATCTCGAACAGCCGCTCGCCGAGCAGCGCTTCGAGCTGATCGTGCGACCCGCAAAGCGCATCAAGCTGAAAGCCGCGCGTGACATAACGATGCAGGTCGTGCTCGGCGGTCAGGCCGATGGCCCCGCACACCTGCAGCGCCACGTCGCTGACTGCGCGGTGCGCCCGCCCGGCCGCGGCCTTGGCGGTGATGGCCGACAGCCGGCCGCCGTAGCGCCACGACTCGCCGAGCAGCGCCCGCGCGCCGGCCAGCGACGCCGACGCATCGGCCAGCGCGTGACGCGGCGACTGAAACGATCCGATCGGGGCGCCGAACTGCACGCGCACGCTGACGTGGTCGACCGCGATGCGCAGCGCCTGCTCGGCCAGCGCCACCAATTCGGTGCCCAGCGCCCGGTGTGCCGCGGCCATCGCCCGGCTCCACTCGGTGGACGCTTCCACCAACGTGGCGTCCAGCGGCCCACTCACCCGGGTCCAGAACGCGGATGCGTCGAAGGTGTCCATGCGCTCACCCTCGAGTCGCGACGCGTCGACCACGCCCACCGACACCGTTCCCATCGGCCCCGACACCGGGACGACCAACCGGCCCTCGAGTGGACCGAGCACGATGCCCGAAACCCGGTCGTCGTCGGAACCCGGGACATGTCCAGGGGTCAGGCCGGGCAGCAGAACGTGGTCGGCGGGTTCGTCGAGCAGGCCGGCGAGTTCGGCCAACATGACGCGATCTAGGCAGTCAGTCAGCGCCAGCGACCGGCCCTGGGCGCGGAACAGCAGCTCGCACGCCTCGACGGGATACTCGGCTTCGATGTCCGACCAGCCCAGCTCGGCCAGACGCGGACCGATCGCCACGTGTTCCGCCGAGCCCGATGCCGCTGCCGGGCCGGTACCGTTGCCGGACTTGCCCGCCAGTTCCTCGAAGAGGCGGAACACCGCTTCCTCGACCATCGGCCACGACTCGTCGACTGGCTGACCTTCCTTGCTCATGAGCGCCGCTCCTCCTCGGGCCGCCAAGCGGCCCGCATCGTCGCTGCGCGACTCATCTCTTCTCCTTGGGCAACCCGAGGAGATGGTCGGCGATGATGCCGCGTTGCACCTCGACCGTGCCGCCCATGATCGTGGCGGCCCGCGAGTACCACCACTCGGCGCGGGCGGTGTTCAGCGCTGCGCCGCCGCGACCGGTCCCGGCGATCATCTGCTCCCTGCCGATCTCGAGAACCAGGTCATTCACTTCCTTTTCAGCCCGGCCGAACAGGAGTTTGTCGATGCTGCTGTCTGCCCCGACCGATTCACCCGCGGCCAGCCGTCGGACGGTCGTGGCAGTCCGGGCCTGCGCGGCTACCACATCGACGTAGACCCGGGCGAAGCGCTGGCGTTGCGCGTCGGTCGCACCGGCGAGCGCCATGTCCTCCCGCAGTCGGCTCAGCTCGGTGAGCACCTTGTTCAAGACGGCGTAGCCGTACATGCCGCGTTCGTACTGCATGAGGTGCATCGCCACCGCCCAGCCGCCGTCGACGTCGCCGATCACCCGTTCGTGGTCGACGTGCGCGTCGTCGAAGAACACTTCGGCCAGTTCGCGGCGGCCACTTGCCAGCGCGATCGGCCGGATGGTGACGCCAGGCGTGTCGGCGTCGACCATGATCATCGTTAGTCCGCGGTGGCGGCTTTCGGGCGTTCCCGTACGCACCAGCGCGAGTAGCCGGGTCGCCGTCGGCCCCTGACTGGTCCAGATCTTCTGACCGTTGACGACAAAGCCCCCGTCGCCGTCGGCGACTGCGCGGGTGCGCAGCGTGGCGAGGTCGCTGCCGGACTCCGGTTCGGAGAAGCTCTGGCCCCACCATTCCGCGCCGCTGAGGTAGCCGGGCAGGTAGGCGGCGGCCAAGCCGGGAGCGAATTTAAGCAGGGCGGGGCCCAGGGTCTCGAGTGTCCAGTGTTGCGCCGGTATCGGCAGCATCGCGTAGCCGAGTTCCTCGTAGTACACGGCCCGGTGAATTTCGTTGCCGCCCAGACCTCCGGCCGCCTCCGGCCAGCCATACCGGTTCCAGCCGTCGACGTGCAGCCGCGCCATCACCTGGGCGTCGTGGGCCAAGCCGTCCTCGGCGCTGGTAAATGCGGCCGAGCGCCATTCGCCGGCAGGTTCCAGGTCACGGAGGTAACGCCGGAAGTCCTGGCGGTACGACGCGACGTCGGATGCGTAGAGTCTGCGACTGCCGTCAATGGCATTGTCGACAGGGGCGGACAACCGACCCCCCCTTCATGGGTGCCCGGACCCGGGCGCACGCCAGAATCCGCTAAACAGTTAGCTATAAAAGGTTACAATAACCCACGCTGCCACTTCAGTGAGAGGGATCGCCAATGACGGCTTCACCCGTCGCCGCTGCCACCGTCAACTTCAACCCCGAGACCCGGCTGTTCGTCGATGGCCGACTGCGAGACTCATCGACCGGAAAGACCGTCGAGAACGTCAACCCGGCCAACGAAGTAGTGCTGGGGTTCGCCACCGATGCGAGTGCCGCGGACATGGAGGAGGCCATCGCCGCCGCCCGCCGCGCATTCGACACCACCGACTGGTCGACCAACCACGAGTTCCGTCAACACTGCCTGATGCAGTTGCACGAAGCATTGCAGCAGGACAAGGAAGACATTCGCGCCGAGCTGATCGCCGAAGTCGGCGCGACGGTCGGGATGACCTATATCGCACAGCTGGAATGGCCGCTGGCCGACGCGATCCGCTGGCCGGCGCAATACATCTCGGAGTTCGCCTGGGAGCGGATGCTCGACCAGGACGCCAAGATGGGCGTGCCGTACAACCGCGTCGTGGTCAAGGAGCCGATGGGTGTCGTCGGCGCCATCACGCCATGGAACTTCCCGTTCGAGATCATCAGCAACAAGGTGGGTCAGATCCTGGCCACCGGGAACACGATGGTGCTCAAGCCGGCCGTCGAGACGCCGTGGAGCGCGCTCCGATGGGGCCGGATCATCGCCGAGAAGACCGACATCCCGGCCGGTGTCGTCAACATCGTTCCGGCATCGGACAACGACATCGCCCAGGTGCTCGCCACCGACCCGCGGATCGACATGGTGTCCTTCACCGGATCAACAGCGGTCGGCAAGCTCATCCAGCGGCTGTCCGGGGACACCATGAAGCGCAACATGCTCGAGCTCGGCGGCAAGTCGGCGTACCTGGTGCTCGACGACGCCGACATGAACATGGCCCTGCCCGGCTGTATCGGCGCACTGATGCACTCCGGTCAGGGCTGCGCGTTGGCCACCCGAATGCTGGTGCCGCGTTCGCATTACGACCAGGCCGTCGAGGTGGCGTCGGCGACGTTCGGCGCTCTCGCCGTCGGTGATCCCGCGGACCCGAATACGTTCTGCGGGCCGCTGGTGTCGGCCAAGCAACAGGCCCGGGTGTTGGGCTATATCGAGAAGGCGAAGGCCGACGGCGGCCGCGTCACCGCCGGTGGCGGCGTGCCGGAGGGTCTGGACCGCGGATACTTCGTGGCACCGACCGTCGTTGTGGACGTCGCACCGGACCACACGATCTTCCAAGAGGAGGTCTTCGGGCCCGTACTTTCCATCACTCCGTACGACGGCGGTGACGACGGCGCCGTCGAGCTGGCCAACAACTCCACCTACGGCCTGGCCGGCGGCATCATGGGGTCTGACGAAAGGGCGATGGCGGTGGCCCGTCGTATCCGAACCGGCTCGCTGATGATCAACAGCGGCATGTACTACGGCGCCGATGCCCCGTTCGGTGGCTACAAGATGAGCGGTATCGGCAGGCAGAACGGCATCGAGGGCTTCGAGCAACACCTGCAGACCAAGACGATCGGCTATCCGCTGTGAGCGACATCCTCAGTGGAATCCGGGTGGTCGAAATCGCGGCGTGGACGTTCGTTCCCGCCGCCGGCGCCGTGCTCGCCGACTGGGGTGCCGACGTCATCAAGATCGAACACCCCGAAACCGGCGACCCGCAGCGTGGCCTGATCAGCTCCGGCATCGTGTCGGCGGCCGGCGGGGTGAACCACTTCGTCGAGCAACCCAACCGGGGTAAGCGCAGTGTCGCCATCGACACCCGCACGCCGGACGGTCTCGAACTCCTGATGAAGATCGTCGAGACCGCGGACGTGTTCCTGACCAACCTGCTGCCCGACTCCCGTGAGCGGATGGGCATCGACGTCGACCAGATCCGGGCCCGCAACCCCAAGATCATCTACGCCCGCGGGCACGGATACGGCACCAAAGGTGAGCTGGCCGCCCAGGGCGGTTTCGACCTGGCGGCGTACTGGGCGCGCGGCGGAATCGGAGACGCCTACTCGCTGGGCGACGGCTCCTACCCGGCGATTCAGCGGCCCGCATTCGGTGACGTCTACGGCGGACTGTCGATTGCCGCGGGTATTGCCGGTGCCCTGCTCAAGCGAGAGCGGACCGGGGAGCCGTCGGTCGTCGACGTGTCGCTGCTCAACGCCGCGATCTGGCAGCTCGGCCCCGACATCGTCGGCGCCGGCATCACCGGACAAGACATCCCGAAATTCAACCTCGAGGAGATGCCCAACCCGGTGGCGAGCATGTACAAGACCAAGGACGGCAGGTTCGTCGCCTTCGTGCTGCTGCAGGCCGACCGATTCTGGTCGGACTTCTGCATCCGACTCGGCCGGGCCGACCTGATCGACGACGAGCGCTACGCCAACGCGGCCGTGCGGTTCGGCAACCGGGCCGACTGCATCGCGGAGCTGCGCAAGACATTTGAATCCGAGGAACTTTCGCACTGGGAGAACGCCTTTGCCGGTTTCGAGGGGGTATGGGACGTCGTGCATACCGCGCACGAAGTGCACAGCGACAAGCAGGCCCTGATCAACGGGTACCTGCCGCGCGCGACTAACACCAGCGGCATCGAGTTCGCCCTGGCGGCCAGTCCCGTGCAGTTCGATGAAACTCCGCTGGATCTGGACCGGGCGCCGGAGCACGGCGAGCACACCGATGCGCTGCTGGCCGAGTTGGGTTTCAGCGACGAAGAGATCATCGAGTTCAAAATCAATTCGGTTGTGCTGTAGTGGGTTCTGAGGATCTGGCGCGGCGCTTCCTGCACGTCAATCTCAACTGCGAATCGCTGGACGCCACCGAGCGGCTTTATGTCGGGCAGCTTGGACTCTCGGCGCGAATGCGCACCGACCCCAAAGTGCCGACCGACGGCAGCATCCTCGGCATCGAGGGCGATGAAACGTTCTGCGAAACATCGTTTCTCTACGACTCCCGAGGCGGCCGGGCTGGCTGTGCCTTGGAGGCCATCGAGTTCCACAAACCGCCGCTGAAAGCCGACCCAAGCAACGACCCGACTCGTCCCGGCATCCGGTCGACGCTGCTGACGGTGGCCGATCTCGATGCCACCGTCACGGTGTTGCGTGACGCCGGCATCACCGTGAGTGGGCCGGTGGACGGGCTGATCTCCGGTTCCAAGTCGGTTCTCGCGCTCGATCCGGACGGCGCGGTCATCGAGCTCGCCGAAGCGCCGAGCGACAAGCCGGGGGCGGTGTTCTCTGGAATTCGCATCGCCGCCATCGACGCGGCGGCGACCGGAGAGTTCCTCACCGCGATCGGTTTCGCTCAGGTGGAGGCGCCGGCGCAGGTCGAGGTGGCCGGCGACCAACTCGGGCCTGGCGGGTCGCCCGATCCCGTCACGTGCGTCGTGTCGCGCTATGTACTCGCTGAGGACGCGCATCAGTTCAGCCTCACCGTTGTGGAGCATCCCGACACCCGCAACGCGGATCCGGTGCCGTGGGGCGGGAACCATCAGGGGCTCTACCGTTGTGCGCTGCGGGTGGAGAACACCGAGGCGGCGATGTCGTTGGTCCCGGATTCTGTTGAGGTGATGGGTGATCCGGTGTGGTGCCCGCTGCCGGGGACGAAGATCGAGGGGCTCTACATCTCTTTCCTGCGCTCGCCCGACGGAGTGGTATGCGAATTCGTCGAGCGGCCGCTGAGTCACTTCAGCCCGGCCGCAGCAAGGGGTTGAGCGGTGGATCTGGGAGTACGCGGCAAAGGCTACGTCGTCGTCGGCGGAACGGCGGGTATGGGACTGGCGGCAGCACGGGCGCTGGCTCGCGAGGGTGCGTCCGTTGTGGTGGTCGGGCGCGACGCCGACCGGGGTAAGAACGCCGCGGAAGAAGTCGCTGCGGCGGGCGCGGCCTCGGCGCACGGGCTGGCCTTCGACGTGAGTCAGCCCGGAGCGGCAGTGGCCGCCGTCGACGAAGCGGTCCGGATACTGGGCCGACTCGACGGCATCGCCATCACCATGGGGACCGCCGGGATGATGCCCATCGACTCCGACGACGACGCGTGGGACAACGCATTTCACGACGTCCTGCTGGCGACCACCCGTAGCGTGCAGGCCGCATTGCCGCATCTCGCGGTCAACGGGGGTGCGATCGTAACCACCGCCGCGTACTCGGCCCGCTCGCCGCACGAGCCTCGGCTGCCGTACGCCAGCCTCAAGGCGGCCGTTGCCACGTTCACCCGTGGCATCGCGCGCACCCACGGGAAATCGGGCATCCGGGCCAACAGCGTGGCCCCCGGCGCGGTGGAAACCGATGCGCTGCACGCCGTCCGCGGATACGTCGCCGAAAGCAAGGGTTATCCCTACGAAGAGGCACTCGAGCGGGCGCTGGTGGAGGACTTCGGGTTCGACGCCGCTCTCGGCCGCCCCGGACAACCGGACGAGATCGGCGCGCTGATCGCCTTCCTGCTCTCGGACATCTGCGCGTTCGTCACCGGACAGACCATCTACGCCGATGGTGGGGCGCCGTAGTCCGTTCGGACCTCAGGCCGTCGTCAGCGGTCCGGCCAGCCCGCGGGGAGAGGTGCCGTAGAGCCAGCTCACTGCCTGCCCGATCTCCGAAAATGTCAGCGACGCACCATCTTTAGCGTGGTAGGCGCCAGCCGCTTCGGTAAACCCTTCGATGCGGGTCAGCTTGTCGCCGTTGATGCGCAGGATCTGCCCGGTCAGCCAGGATGACTGCGCGGACTGCAGCCACGCCACCACGGCGGAGCTGCGGGCGGGATCCAGGGCGGGATCGTCGGCACGCGCAGCGAAAACGTCGGCCGTCATCCGCGACACCGCCAGCGGGGAAATCGCGTTGACCGCAACACCGTAACGCTGCGCCTCCATCGCGGTGACCACGGTCAGGTTGGCGATCGCGGCCTTGGCCGCGCCGTAAGCGCTCTGCCCGACGTTGCCCCACAAGCCCGCACCGGACACCGTGTTGACGATGTGCGCGTCAATCGGGTTGCCTGCTTTGAACTGAGCGCGCCAATACTCGCAAGCATGTCGGGTGACGGCGAAGGTGCCTTTGAGATGGACGGCGATGACGGCGTCCCAATCGGCCTCGCTGGCGGCGGCCACCATCGAATCGCGCAGGATACCTGCGTTGTTCACCACGCCGGTCAGGGAGCCGAAGGTGTCGACGGCGGTCGAGATCATGTCGGCGACGTCGTCCCACGCCGACACCGAACCCGTATGCGCGACGGCCTTTCCGCCGGACGCTTCGATTTCGGCGACGACGTCCGCTGCGGGACCTGCCCCGTCGCCGCTGGAACCGTCGCGGCCGACACCTGGGTCGTTCACCACGACCGCTGCGCCCTGCTTAGCCAACTCGAGGCAGTGGCCACGGCCGATACCCCGTCCGCCGCCGGTAACCAGGACGACCTTGCCGGTCAGGGGGCCTTCAGGCATCGCGCGTTATCTCCTTCATGCCGTGAATAATTCGGCGATGAGCGCGCGGCGCTGCGACCAGTCCGCCGCGCGCAGGTCGACGTGTCCGGACTCGGTGACGATCATGTCCACGTCGTGGGCAGGGGTGGAGGCGGGTCGGCTGAGCTGCTCGACGAGGGGTGAGCGCCCGTTCACTTTCGTCGGAACGGCGATGATCGACAGTCCGCCGCTGCTCATTCGTGCCGCCGCGCAATAGTCGGGATGCCCGCCGATGCCACCGATCACCTTGTCGCTGAAGCCTTCGACGTTGATCTGGCCGTATTGGTCGATCTCGATGGCGGTGTTCACCGCGACCAGCGGCAGCGCCGCGGGACAGCCGGGTGAGGTCATGCGTGTAGTCGATGCCGCGCAGGATGGGGCGCCCGTCGGCCCAGTCGTAGAGCGACTCGCTACCCAGCAGATACGTCGCCGACGGAGTGCCTACCAGCAGGCCGCGCCGGTCGAGGTCGACGACGGCGTCGGTGAGTAGCCCGGTGTCGATGTGCAACGGCACCTGTGCCCGTCGCAGCAGCGCGGTGCCGAGTTGTCCTGGCCCGTACTGGATTCGAGCGCCTTCCGGGACCAATTGCAGGACTGCGTCGGCGAGCGCGTCGTGAATCGGCTCGGGATCGCGCTCCGGGATTCGCGCCGGTCCACTCCCGACAGTGGCCAGCGCCTCGACGCCCGACGCGTCGAGTGCAGGCTCGCCATCCGCTGCGGGTGCCGACGTGTCGATGACCGCGAGAGTCCTTGTGCCGCTGCCGATGACCGCGCGTTGCCAAGACACTTCGGTGCCGAACCGCAGCAATCCATCCCGACTGACCAGCCGGGTGAGGAGCACGTCGGGCCGCAGCGCATCAGCCAGCAGCGCGGGAATCGCCGCCAGCCGCGTCGGCAGAAACCGAGCCTTCGGGCTACGCAGTACGTCACGCACACCCCACCCGGGCATCAACGCGACCACGTCAGCGAACGCTTCGGCGTCGAGGCCGTCGACCGGGGCGGGCAGCCAGCCCAGCACCAGCCGAACCGCGCCGACCTCGCCGGCGGCGGCGCTCAGCGCCGCGCCAACCGACCCGCCGTCGTCGAGGCAGCGCAGCGCGCCCACACCGTCGCCGAGCGCAACCGTCATTCCGGGCCGCAGCGCAGCGCGCAGCGCGGCGGTGAAGTCTGACGCGGTCAAATCCGCCGTCATCGCGGTTCTTTGGGAAGCCCGAGTACCCGCTCACCGAGGATGTTGCGCTGAATCTCGCTGGTGCCGCCCAGGATGGTCTGCGCCCGGCCGACCAGCATCTGATGCACCAACCCGTCCTCCTCGGGGTCTGTGCACGCGTCGGTACCCAGCACCTCGGTGGCCATGTCACCCAGGTCCTGATCGGTTTCCGAGGTCATCAGCTTGAGCACCGAAAAGGCCGGCGACGTGAGGTCGCCGGAGTCGATGGCCCGCTGCCAGGTGTAGCGCAGCAGCCACATCCGGGCCCATAGCCGGGTCATCGACCTCGACAGCACCGGGTCGAGCAGGTCGTGGTCGCGGGCGGCATCGACCATGCGTTCGTGCAGGCGGAACATCGACACCGCCTGCGAACCCAATGTCAGGCGCTCACGCCCCAGCGTCACCATTGCGACCGTCCAGCCCAGACCGACGTCACCGATCAGGGCCTCCTCTTTGAGTTCGGCGCCGTCGAAGAAGACCTCGTTGAACTTGCTTTCGCCATCCATCTGAACCAACGGGCGCACCGTGACACCGGGGGTATGCATCGGGACGACGAACATCGATAGGTCGCGGTGTTTGTCCGGCCCCGTGCGGGCCAGCAGTAGCCCGTAATCGGCCGAGGCGGCCGCTGAGCTCCAGACTTTCTGCCCGTCGATTCGCCAACCCGTGGCGGTGCGTTCGGCTCGGGTGCGCACGCCGGCCAGGTCCGACCCAGCGCCCGGTTCGGAGAACAGCTGCGTCCAGACGGCGTCGCCGAGTCGGATCGCTTCCAGGTACCGGTCCTTCTGGTCCGGGCTGCCGAATTTGATGAGGACCGGACCGACCAGGTCGGCGCCGGTG
Source organism: uncultured Actinomycetota bacterium (assembly GCA_963760095.1). Classification (GTDB taxonomy): domain Bacteria; phylum Actinomycetota; class Actinomycetes; order Mycobacteriales; family Mycobacteriaceae; genus Mycobacterium. Next base: position 519,653 of record CAVXBT010000006.1, read on the forward strand.
ATGTTCAGCTGGCGTGGCACTCCTGCCCGTGCGCACTCCTCGGCGAACACCGCCTGATACGCCACAGTGGCTGCAGCGCCGCCGAATTCGAGCGGCCAGTGCAGGCAGGTGTAGGCGTGGTCGGCGAGGTAGCGGTGCCACGTCCGTCCCGGTTCAACGTCGTCCGCGGTGGGAGTGGGCCCGTAGTTTCGCAGGCCGGCCGGTTTGGGGGCGTTGTCGAGGAACGCGCGGATCTCCGCGCGTAACGCATCGGGCTCGTTGGGGTCTTTTGCAAGGTCAGGGGAAGCCGACACCTGAGCCGACGGGCCCAGCGCCGACAGCCGTTCCCAGTGCTGGCCCGGAGTGCCGAACACCACCTCGTCTGTGCGGGCGCGCCGGAAGTACAGGTGCGCGGAATCCTCCCAGGTGAAGCCAATGCCGCCGTGAATCTGGACGTTCGCTTTCGCCGCGTTGCGCAGCGCCTCCGAGCACACCGCCTTGGCCATGCTGGCGCGCCAGTCCGCTTCGCCGGCGGCCGCGCCATCCGGGTCGTCGAGCGCCTCCAGGGCCGCCTGCGAGGCCGACCGCGCCCACTCGAGATCGACCAGCATGTCGGCACACTTGTGCTTGATGGCCTGGAAGCTGCCGATCCGCCGTCCGAACTGCTCGCGCGTCCGGGCGTAGTCGGTGGCGATCTCGAGCACCCGTTCGCACGCGCCGACCTGCTCGGCCGACAGCACCGCCAGCGCCACGTCGACGTTGCGGTCGACGACGTCACCGATGGGACCGTCGCCGGACAGCCGCACCGCCGGCGCGGAGCTCAGCGTGATGGTGGCCATCGGTCTGGTGCCGTCGAGCACACGTTCGGCCTCGGCGACGACGCCGTCGACGGCCGGGTCGAGCAGGAACAGCGCCGGTTCGCCATCCTCTGCGACGGCGACCACGACGAGATCGTCGGCGGCGGAACCGCCCAACACGTGGCGCACTGTGCCGTCGACGCGCCAGCCGTCCCCGGTGTGGGCGGCTCGCAGCGTCACCGCGGACCGACGCCATAACCCGCCGTCGCCGGTGAGAGCTGCAACGGCGGTGCGGCGACCTTCGATGAGCCCGGTGAGTCGCTTGTCCGCGTCGGGGTCGCGCTCGGTCAAGTCGAGCAGCAGGCCGGTGGCCAGCACCGTGGAACTGACGAACGGCACCGGGGCCAGTGCGCGGCCGAGTTCGTGGGCGACCACACCCAGCGCGGACGCACCGTACCCTGCGCCGCCGAGGTGCTCGGGCAGCGCGATGGCGGCCACGCCCACCTGGTTGCACAGCACGTCCCACAGCGCCGTGTCGAAGCCGGAATGTCCGTCGTCGCCGCCATGGTCCCCGTCGCCGTAGGCAACAGCGCGCACTCGCTCCTCGGGTGCCTGTCGCTCGCAGGCGGAGCGCACGGACTGCGCGAGTTCCTGACGTTCGTCAGCGGACAACGCCGTCATCGAATTCCTCCTGCGATCTGCCGGGCCAGCTCGGACTTGGCAACCTTGCCGAGCCCCGTCAGCGGGAACTCGTCGACGAGGACCAGCCGCTCGGGCCACTTCTGCTTCATCAGCCCGCGTTCGTCGAGGAAAGTGCACAGCTCGTCGAGGGTGACGTCACGATGGCGTGGCGAACGACGCACCACCGCGCATACCAGCTCGCCGCGCAGTTCGTCGGGCTGGCCCAGCACGGCGATCTCGTCGACCAGGGGATGAGCCAACAGCTCGTTCTCGATCTCGTCGGGGGCGACGTTCTCGCCCTTGCGAATGATCAGATCCTTGGTGCGGCCAGTGACCACGATCCGCCCGTCCGGACGAAGATGGCCCCGGTCGCCGCTGCGGAACCACCCGTCCGCGGTGAGCACGTCACACCACTGCTCGCGCTGCAGATATCCCGGTGTCAGGTTGGCGCCGCGCAACTCGATCTCGCCGCTCGCCGCGATCCGCACCTGCGATCCCGGGATGGGTCGGCCGGCACTGTTGAACAGTTGCTCGTCGGTGTCGGTGGCCTCGCTGACGCAGATCATCGGTGCCTCGGTCATCCCGTAGGCATGCACGACGGGTACGCGCAGGTGTTCACGCACCTGCCTGTGCACCTCAGGCGGACACGCGGCACCGCCGCCGATCAGCATCCGCAGCGACGGCATCAGCAATTCGGTTGTCGGCGCAGCCATCTGGGCGGCCAGCAGCATCTGGTAGAACGCGGTGCTCGCTCCGGTCACCGTTACCTGGTGCTCGGCGAGTACCCCGGGCAGGTCGTCCGCGGAAACCTTGGGGATGAGCAACACAGGAAAGTCGCCGAACAGAGCGGTGGCGAGGTAGACCATGCCGCCGATGTGGGCGATGGGGAAGGCGATCGTGCCGACTTCCCGCGGATGGGTGCCCAGTCGGAGGTGGGTGACATAACCGCCGGCGGCGCTGAGCAAGGTGGCGTCGGTGTGGCGTACGGCTTTCGGGCGGCCAGTGGTGCCTGAGGTGAAGTACACCCAGCGCGGCTCGGCAGGGGAGTGGTGTGCATGGAACGCGGCGCTGGCGGCGGACGACGTCTGGAGTCGGCGGACGAGGTCGGCAGGCACCGTGATCGTCGGTACCCCAGGTCCAGCATTGGCAGCCGTCGACTCGTCAACCAACAGGACGTCCGCGCGGGCGACGTCGACCGCCGCGCGCACTTCGCGGCGCCGGTAGAGGTGCAACACCGGAGCCTGGACGACGGGCATGTGGGCCAGGGCCAGCATCACCAGCGCGGCGTTGACGTGCGAGGGCAGTTGCCAGGCGACCGTCATGCCGGGACGTACACCGGCATCGCTCAACCATCCCGCGGCGGCCGGTGCCAGCGTGGCGACCTGAGACACCGTCAGCGTCTCGCCGGCGACGTCGCGCAGCAGCGGACGGTCCGGTCGGCTGGCAGCACAATCGTCCAGCAGCCCGGCGATCGTGCTAGCCGTCACCGTGTTCTCCCGTCCGACCGGCCGTCAGCCGACGCGCGGGCCGGGCGTGAAACGGACCGGCAGTTCGCGCACGGCGTACACCTCGCCGGCGTCCTCGAACAGTTGCGGCTCGCCGGCCAACTCGAAGTCAGGTAGCCGCTTCAGTACCTGGGTGACCATGACATCGAACATCAACTTGGCGTAGTGCGAACCCAGGCAGCGGTGCATGCCCACACCGAAGGCCATGTGCTTCTTGGCGTTCGGGCGGTCGAGGTCGAGTTCGTCGGGGTTCTCGAACATCGCGGGGTCGCGGTTGGCCGCCGCCCACATCAGGATCGCCCGGTCGCCCTGGCACAGCGGCTGGCCGTGGAAGTCGGCGTCGCGCGAGACGGTGCGCGCCAGGCCGAGCGTCGGCGTGTACAGGCGAAGCAGCTCGTCGGTGGACTTCTTCACCAGGCTCGGATCGGCCTTGAACGTGGCGCGCAGCTCGGGGTCCCTGCACACCCGCAACAGCACGTTGCCGGTGAAGCCACTGGTGGTGTCCATGCCGCCGAGCATCATCAGCACCGTGTACATGGTGATTTGACCGTCGTCGAGCGGTTCTCCGTTCAGCGTTCCGCGCAGGATGTCGCTGAACAGGTCGTCGCCGAGTCCCTCGGCGCGGCGCTGCTCCATGTGCTTGACGATTTCGCCGAACATCTCCATCCCTGCGATTCCGGCCTTCTCCGGATCGTGGGCGCGATCATGCACGGTGGTGTGCACCCAGCCGACCCAGTCCATGAACCGCGACTCGTCGAAGTTCAACAGCCGCAGGATCAATCGCGCCGGCAGCGGCGTCGTGAGCTCACCGATGAGGTCACACTCGCCACGTTCGATGAACGCATCGATCGCCTCGTTGGTCATCTCGGTGGCGGCCTCGCGGAACCGCTCCGCCGACCCCGGTGAGAAACGCTTCAGGGTGACCTCGCGCAACTCCTGCGTCTCAGGAGGATCCGACTCGATCGGCAGGATCGGCAACGGCAGCTCACTGGCCGGCACACCCACCGACGGATAGGAGTTGAACAGGTCGTCGTCGCGGGCCGCTTCGAAGACAGACGCGTAGTCGACCAGCGCCCAGAATCCGTCGTAGTGCTCGGAATGTGCGACCGGACAGCCCGATTCGCGCATCTCGCGGAACCGGCCGTAGGGGTCCTCGCGGAACTCTGGCGAGTGGTGGTCGAGGTCGATCTCGGCGCGCGGGCGCGATTCCGCCTGGGTGTCGGTCATCGGCGGTACTCCCTTCGGTTGGCGGCTACCTGGACAGGATGGCGACGGCTGCGGTTCCGGGTGCCCCGTACAGCTGGGCCAGCCCGACCTGCGGATCGTTGGGCACCTGACGCTCACCCGCGGTGCCGCGCAATTGCTGGACCAGTTCGTAGACCTGGCGAAGGCCGGATGCGCCGACCGGTTCTCCGTTGGCCAGCAGGCCGCCGTCGGTGTTGACGGGCAGTCGGCCGCCGATCTTGGTGGCGCCGTCGGCGAGCAGTGCCTCCTGTTCGCCGTCCTTGCAGAGGCCCGTCTCGGCCATGTGGATGATCTCGGACCCGGAGTCGGTGTCCTGCAATTGCGCCACGTCGACGTCCTCGGGGCCAATGCCGGCCAACTCGTAGGCGGCGCGGGCGGCCTCGGCGGTGGTGCCGGGCACGATCGGCAGCTCAATCGAGGTGCGCAGCAGTTCGTAGGCGCCTTCGCGGCGGCTGCGCAGCGCGGTCGAGCGCAGGTAGATCGGAGTGTCGGTGTACTGCTTGGCTTTATCGGCCCGGCACACCACCACGGCGGCGGCGCCCTCATTCGGGTTGCAGTACATGTATTGGCGCAGCGGGGCGTTCACGACCGGCGAGCTCAGGATCGCGTCGACGCTCATCGGCTTGCGGCGCCATGCGTGCGGAGCCAGCGACCCGTTGTCGAAGTTCTTGGCCGCCACACGGGCCAGCGTCTCCTCGGTGATGCCGTGATCGTGCATGTAGCGCATGATCTTGGTGCCGAAGTAGTGCGTGGTCAGGAACATGCCCTGATCGCCATACCACTGCGGCAACCCCGACACCGACGGGTCAGCGCCGAAGGCGCCACGCGGATGCTTGTCCAGCCCGACGCCGACCGCAATCTCGGCTTCGCCGAGTTGGACGTCCCGCGCGGCCAGGGTCAACAGCGAATTACCGGTCGCACAGCCGCTCAGCGTGGCTCGCGCCGGCAGTCCGGTCATGCCGGCCAGCCCGGTCACCGCCTCGGGATTGGCCACCTCGAGGCTGCCCGCGTACAGGCTCCCCACGTCCGACCACTGCACTCCGGCATCGCGCAGAGCCCTGCTGATCGCCACCGCGCCCATCTCCAGCGCCGACCGGTCCTCGTACCGCCCGAACGGATGAAGTCCGACACCGATGATGGCGATCTCGGGCGTGCTGCTCATTGCGTTCCCTCCAGCATGCGTCACTGTCGATCCCGCAGGCGACAGGAGTGAGCGTTGACTCAGATGCCACTAAGCCTATAACTATATATCGGATTCATTGACTCGGGTCTAGAATCGGACCGCTGCCGGGGACGGCGCCACGGCACCAATTCGCAGAGAAGGAGTCCGCATGATCAAGAACGGCACACGCCTGCAGAGCCAGGTGTGTGACACCCAGGTGATCGTTGTCAAAGCCGCCGACAGCCTGGACGATCTGCGTTGCGGAGGTCAGCCGATGCTGCCACTGGACGCCGAGCGGCCCGCCGACGCCGCGCCCGACCCGGCCTTCGCCGAGGGCAGCACGATGGGCAAGCGCTACGTCGACGACGGCGACGCCGAGGTGCTGGTCACCAAGGCCGGCGCCGGGTCGCTCAGCGTCGGCGCGACGCCGCTGGTAATCAAGGAAGCCAAGCCGCTGCCGGCCAGCGACTGACAGCCGCGTGACACATCTGAGCCGCGGCACGCTGGCCGCTGGGCCCCTGCCTCCGTCCAACGCCGCCTGGGTGGTGGAGGTGGGCGGTTGGATCGCCTTCGTCCTGGTGGCCGTGTTCCTGGTCTACCGCTGGCGCAAGAACGGTCAGCCCGATGCCGCTGCGTTGCTGTTCATCGGTTGCTTCACCATGTGGTGGCAGGAGTTCTACGCCGATTGGGGTGCCTATCTGTACTACAACCCGGATCTGGCGCTGCTGCCCTGGGGCAAGACGCCGTACACCACACCGAACAAACCGGTGTACGTGCTGGCTGGCTACGGCTGGTTCTATGCCGGCGGCTTCGCCGCGGTCCTGGCTCTGTTCCGATGGTTCCGGCGTCGCTATTCCTCAGTGAACTACGTTGCCGCCCTTGTGATCGCCGTATTCATTCCGTTCATGTTGTGGAATTTCGTCACCGCTGACGGGGTGTCCTACGTGACGAACTGGTTCCAGTACCTGGAGTCGATCGGACCGACCATCCACACCGACAAAGGTGGTCTGCAGCTGATCTATCAAGGTGTGCCGCTGGGAATCTTCGCCGTCGCCGTGGTCGCCAGCCTCGATCGGCGCGACGACGCCGGGCGCACCTGGTTCGAACGGGCGCTGGGCGTGCGACCCGTCATCACCGGCTGGGGACAGCGGGCACACCAGATCGTCGCCTGGATTGTGGGGATGAACGTCCTCTACGCGGTCTTCCTGACCCTGCCGCTGGTGATCGCGCGCATCCTGTTCTTCCCCGACAATCCCTGGGTCCCCAACCCTTGACGCCGGTGCGCTCTAGGCCGGCTCGACGAGTGCCTGAAGCTCGCTACGGACGATCTTGCCGGTGCTGCCGCGCGGTAGCTCGTCGAGCACGGTGATCGCCCGCGGCACTTTGTAATTCGCCAGGTTCTCGCGGACGTGCGCCTTGAGCTCGTCCGTTGTGGTGGCGGCGCCGTCGGTGAGGACGACGAATGCGACCAACCTTTGGCCGTACTGGTCGTCGTCGACACCGAGCACCGCGGCCTCAGCGACGTCCGCGTGCGCGGCCAACGTCTTTTCGACTTCGATCGGGTAGACGTTCTCGCCACCGGAGACGATCATCTCGTCGTCGCGGCCGACCACGAACAGCCTGCCCGCGGTGTCGAGGTATCCGACGTCGCCGGACGACATGTAACCGGCGTGAAAGTCCTTGGTAGCACCGGACGTGTAGCCGTCGAACTGGGTGGAGTTGTGCACATAGATGGTGCCGACCTCACCGGTCGGCAGTTCGCGAAAGTCGGCGTCGAGGATCCGGATGTCGGTGCCGTCGGCGGGTTTTCCGGCGGTGTCGGGGGCGGCGCGCAGGTCGGCCGGTGTGGCCGTGGCGATCATGCCGGCTTCGGTGGCGTTGTAGTTGTTGTAGATGACGTCGCCGAATTGGTCCATGAACTTGATGACGACGTCGGGTCGCATCCGGGATCCCGACGCGGCGGCGACGCGCAGCGAGCGGCCGCTGTAGCGGGTGCGGACGTCGTCCGGCAGGTCGACGATGCGGTCGAACATCACTGGGACGACGCACAGCCCGGTGGCCTGGTGCTCGTCGACGAGGGCGAGAGTGGCTTCGGGGTCGAACTTGCGCCGGGTGACGATGGTGCATGCCATCAGGGCAGAGATCAGCAGTTGGGAGAAGCCCCAGGCGTGGAACATCGGTGCGGCGATGACGGTGACTTCCTCGGCGCGCCAAGGGGTCCGGTCCAGGATGCCCTTGATCGCCTCGGGCCCGCCGCCGGAGTGCTTGGCGCCCTTGGGGGATCCGGTAGTGCCCGACGTCAGCAAGATCATCTTCGCCGTGTTCGCAGGCGGCGACGGGCGTTGGCCGGCATACCGGTCGATCAGCGCCGCGACACTGGTGACGTCCTTGCCGGGATCGTCTATCCAAGCCACGATCCTGGTGGCCTCGGGGCGGTCGTGCAACGCTTGCGAAATCGTCGGGGTGAACTCCTCGTCGTAGATGACGGCGTCGACGCCTTCGCGCGTGACGACTTCGGCCAGAGCCGGGCCGGCGAAGGACGTATTCAGCAGCAGCACGTTGGCGCCGATGCGGTTGGCGGCAATCAGCGATTCGACGAAGCCGCGGTGATTGCGAGCCATGATCCCGACGACCTTGGGTTGCCCACCGGGCAGGTCCTGCAGCGCCGCAGCCAGCGCGTCGCTGCGCTGGTCGAGTTCGCGCCACGTCAGCATGCCGAGTTCGTCGATCAACCCGGCGCGGGTCGGGCACCGTTGCGCCGCAATCGCGAAACCCGTGGCGACCGTCATCCCTTCACGACGTGCCGCCGCGCCCATGCGGACGTATCGGTCGGGCCGCATCGGGGTGATCAGGCGGGCGCGACGCAGTGTGCCGACGAAGTCGACCGTCTGATGCAGGCGTTGCAGGATGCTCATCGCGGGCTCAACCGATGACGGGGAGTCGGCGTTCGGCGGCGAGCGCGTCGAGGGCGTGCTGCATGACGCTACGAACGTGGGCGTCGACCTCGGCGACGTCGGGGTCCTCGCCGAACGCCGCGACGATATCGATGGGCGGTAGGACCTGCGTGACGATCTTGGTCGGCAATGGCAGGTTCACCGGGAGCACCGTCGAGAGGCCGAACGGGAAGCCGAGCGAGATCGGCAGGATCTTGACGCGCATCAGCTTGTCCAGTCGCATCGCCTTGGCCAACCACTCGCCGCGCGACAGGAACAACTGGTTCTCCTGGCCGCCGATCGACACCGAAGGCACGATCGGCACGCCGGCATTCAGTGCCGCGCGGACGTAACCGGTCCGGCCGTCGAAATCGATTTCGTTCGCGCGCGACGACGGTCGATACACGTCGTAGTCTCCGCCCGGGAAGACCACGACGACGCCACCTGCGCGCAAGGCTTCGTCGGCGTTCTCGTGGCTGGCCGGAATGAAGCCTGTTCGCTTGAAGAAATCGCCTGTCGGGCCGGCGAAGAGGATGTCGTGGCTGAGTGTGTACACCGGTCGGTCATAGCCGAACGTGGCGTAGAAATCGGTGGCGAACACCGGCACGTCCATCGCAAACAGTCCGCCCGAATGGTTGGCCACCACCAGCGCGCCGCCGGGAGGGAACTCCTCGAGCCCCCGCACCTCGGCACGATGCCAGCCTTTGATCACCGGCCGGATCAGACCCATCAACCGTTCGGTGAGTTCCGGATCCCATTTCGCGATGGCCGCCGGCTCGAGGTCAGACGCGTTCACCGATCCCCCTCAATAGAAGTCGCTAAATGATTCGATGTTATCGGGCGCGGCGGTGGGGTACCCGAATACCCTGATTCCGATGCGGGGCGTGGAGGAACGTTGAAGAGGCTCGGAGGCTGGGACGCTGTCCTGCTCTACAACGAAACACCCAACCTGCCTCAGCACACCCTGAAGATAGGCATCGTCGACGCATCGAACTGCGACGGATTCGGCTACGACCACTACCGTCAGGCCTTGGCGCGGAAGCTGCACCTTCTCGAACCGTTGCGCTATCAGCTGGTCGACATCCCGGGCAGGCTGCATCGCGCGATGTGGCTGGAGAACTGCGACATCGACCTCGACTACCACGTCCGGCGCTTGCAGATCCGGCCTCCCGGGGGTCGCCGCGAACTCGATGCCGCGATCGGAGAGATCGCCAGCACTGCACTGGATCGCAGTAAGCCGTTGTGGGAGTTCTACTTCGTCGAGGGCATGGCGGACAACCGGTTTGCGATCATCGGCAAGGTCCACCACGCCCTGGCCGACGGCGTCGCATCGGCCAATTTGATGGCACGTGCGCTGGACTTTCCCGATGCGTCATGGCCGGACAAGGACAACTACCGGTGCGACCCCCGCCCGTCCGATGGGCAACTGATCCGAGCCGCGATGCGCGATCACATGGTCCAGCTGCGAGAACTGCCCGGCCTGTTGCGAGACACCGTCAAGGGAATACGGCGGGTACGCCGAAATTCCAGGTCTGCCCCAGGGCTTGCCCGCAACTTCCGTCCGCCGGCGACCTTCCTCAACCACGTCGTGACGCCCGGACGCACCTTTGCCAGCGCCACGCTTCCACTCGCCGACGTCAAAGGCACCGGCAAGCTTCTCGGAGCCACCATCAACGACATCGTGTTGGCGATCAGTACGGGAGCGCTTCGCGCGCTGCTGCTGAAGTACGACGGTCACGCCGACGAGCCCCTGCTGTGTGGCGTGCCGATGAGCATCGACACCTCGCCAGAACGAATATCGGGCAACGCCCTTGGCACGGTCGTGGTTACGCTGCCGGTACAGGTCGCCGATCCGCTCGAGTGGGTGCGCCTAGCCCACACCGGCGCGACCATAGGCAAGGAGAACGCTCAGCTTCTTGGGTCCGAACTGGTGAGCCGGTGGTCCAACTACGCACCACCGACGTTGACGGAGTGGGGTTTTCGCCGCATCGCGACCAGCCGCTCGGGCAACAAGCTGATCAACGTTCCCGTCTCCAACGTGCCGGGCCCCCGTCATTTCGGCCGGGTCGCGGGCGCCCCACTCACCGAGATCTACTCGGTCGGGCCGCTCACCTTCGGGGTGGGAGTCAACATCACCGTGTGGAGTTACGTCGACCAACTCAAAATCTCAGTGCTCGCCGACGATGCGACCTTCGACGACCCCCACGAGGTCACCGGCGCGATGGTCGAAGCGTTTTCGCTTATCCGTCAGGCCGCCGCGCGGGCTGCCGAGGTCACGTCGTAGGACGAGGCAGCCGGCCTTCGACGAACACGCTTTCCGGGACGGCGGCGTCGAGGCCGGGAGGGGCGGCCCGGTTACTGGCGGCCATGAGATCGTCTGCACTCGTCGCAGCCGTGACCGTCCAGCCGTGGGTTCGCAGCCAGTCGACGACTTCGGTGCGTTCCTCCTCGTAGAGCAGGTTGCCTGCCTCAGTGATGTCTTTGCTGCCCAGCTTGATTGCGGCCTGCCGGTAGCGTTCCGTCTGCTCTTCGCGGCGCGCGAAACTTTCTGCGCTGAAGAACTCGTTGGTGAATGCTTCGACCGCGACACGGCTCCCGGGAGCGCTGAGCGACTGGATGCGGTCGAACAACAGGTCCTGGGCGTCGGCGGTGAGATACGGCAGCAGGCCCTCCGCCGACCACGCCGTCGGAGCCGAGGCGTCAAACCCGGCCTGCGCCAGTGCTTTCGGCCAGTCCAGTCGCAGATCGATGCCGACGCTGATGTGGGACGCGATCGGTTCGACCGCATGAGATTCCAGCGTGCCGGTCTTGAATGCCAGCACCTTGGGCTGATCGATCTCGTAGACCACACACCCGGCCGGCCAGGCGAGCCGCCAGGCCCGCGAGTCCAGACCGGCCGCCAGGATCACGTTCTGCCGGATTCCGTCGCGGGCCGCCGCGAGAAAGTAGTCGTCGAAGAACTTCGTCCGGCACGCGGTATAGCCCAGCATCGCTTGCATCCGATCCTCGAATTGTGGATCGGCATCGGCCAGTTCGGCGGGTAGTTCACCGTCCAGGTAAACCCGCCAGATGCCGTCGCCGGCCGCTTCGAGGAACAGTTTTGCGTAGGGATCGCTGATCAGGGGATTGGCGCTTTTGGTCTCCGCCGCCCGCCCGCCGGCAACCCCTAACGCGGTCGCGCCGACGCTCTCGTTGATGTCCCACGTGTCATCGTCAGTTCTGACCATTGAAGTTCCTTCGCTGTTCTCGGTGCAACGCGCCACTACCGAGGCTACACGAAATGTTAGTTGTGCTTATTAAAAGATGGCCCCGGCCGCTAGGCGAAGTGGGTGAGAGGTCGAGCCAATCGGGTGTCGTCGACGAAAATGTCGAGCTTCTCGTTGTAGAACGCGATCATCCCGGCGATGGGAGCGACCTCGCGAAGCGGGTAATCGTAGGTCCAGACAAGATCGGGGTATACCGCGTCGCCGATCCTGACCGCCCAGTATTGCGACGTGATTCCCTTGTAGGGGCATACGGTTTCGGTGCTGGTTGCGTTCAGGTGCGCGAACGCGACGTCGGTGCGGTCGATGTAGTAACGGGTTGGCAGACCTGTCTCGAAAAGCAGTACCGGGCTGTGTGTCTCGGCCAGCACGACGCCGTCGAGTTCGACTCTGATGTGGCGGTGCGAACGCAATGCATCGACACGGACGTAGGGGTTGCGGGGGTGCCCGATGATCGGCTCGTCCTCCTCAAACCAGTCGAGTGCGTCCCATTCGAACCGGACGCTGCCCGCGACCGCGCCCGAGTCGTAGAGCCGCGCAGCCGACTTCTGTGTGCGTTGGGGCGACGTCAACGAAAACAAGCGCGAGGAGCCGAACTGCAGTTCCTGGACGTGGTTCTCGTCATTCAAATATTCCATGCGGACATCGCCGACGGGCACGTAATACTGTGGGTAGTAGGCGATCTCCCACACGTAATGGGCGTGGGTGGTATCGAATACGAGCGTCCCGTCTACATAGCCCCGTACTCGGCGTGGGACGGGCTCGATGAGGCCGCGTTCCCCCACGAACTGCGGATAGTCCCGATCGGGAGTCCGTGTCTCAGGGATCGTCCGGCCTCCTTTAGGGGGCTTGGCAGACACAGTCATGTGTGATTCTCCTATTCATGTGACGAACTGCTGCCCACCGTCGATGTCATACGTCGCACCGGTGAGCGCGGTGTTGCTCATGATGTGGACGGCGAGCGCGGCGACGTCGGCGGGACCCACAACACGGCCGATCGGTAGCGTCGCCCGCAACTCATTGCGGCGCTCCTCCAGCCGATCCCCGAGCAGCGATGCCGACAACGGTGTGTCGACGAACCCGGCGGCGATGAGGTTGACCCGAACCGGCGCGAGCTCAAGGGCCAGGGCTGCGGTAAACGGGGGCAGGGCAGCGGTTGCCGCCGAGACGATCCCGAGGCCATGACCGACACGCCGCCCGCCGGTGCCGCCAATGAGCAACAGCGTGCCGCTGGGCCTCATCTTGCCCGCAGCACTGCGCGCGACCTCGAGCGCCAGCACCAGGTGTTCGCTGACCGCGTCGCGCACCTGGGCTGAGTCCATCTCCAAAAGTGGTCCGTAACGGGGGCCGCCGGCAGTGACCATCACATGGTCAATCGGTGCGGGCAACTCCGAAAAGAAGCTCTGCAGGGCCGCCTTGTCGTTGGCGTCGAACGCTGCGGTGCGCTGCGCGCCGACGTCCTTCGCTGCGTGCGCGAGGCGGTCGGGATTGCGGCCGGTGATGACGACGTCGGCTCCTTCGGCCCGGGCGCGCCGAGCTGTTTCCAGCCCGATGCCTGCGCTGCCGCCGATCAACACGACAGTCTGGCCCAGCAGTTCCGGTTCGCGCTGAGCCGCAACGGAAGTGGTTCGGCTGGCCATGCTTCCTCCGCTGGGTGGAACTGGAAGCTTTCCTCCCTGACGGTGTGATCATCGGAGGGTGGCAGCCAACACTGGCGTGCCCCAGCTTCTTTGATCATGGTCGCATTCCGCAGCTGATTAGTCGACGACGACCTATGTGGCATCGAATAGGTCGCCGTGCCCTTAAGCCAACGGCGAGCCATCGTCGCGTCGTTGGCAATGGTCACGGCGTCGTGCGCTGCACTTTAGCGTGCTAACCTCACCGATAGCACGGTCCACTATCGCCATAGTAGAACGTAATAGTCAGCTAGAGAGACCTCAACAGGCGTTGTGGGAGTGGGGCATCTGAAACGGCGTGTCGAAGGTCCGACTTTCGCCTTCAGAAAGAGAACGACATGGGCGCGAAGGAAGTGATGACTGAACTGGCTGGTGGAAGCCGCCTGCGCACCTACGAGCGCGATGGCGTGACGTTGGGGTACTCCGTGGTGGGCGTCGGTCAACCCATCCTGTTCGTCCACGGCACGACGGCGACGGGGGAGTTCGAGTGGGGTCGGCTCGCGGCCAGGCTGGCGTCGGATTATCAATGCGTCCTGCCTGATTTGCGGGGTCACGGGCGATCAGAATTGGGCGATCCATCCGATATGGGCCAGACCATCTGCGCGGACCTGCGCCATCTCATCGAGCACCTGGGCCTCGATCACCCCCATATCGTTGGGTTTTCCTACGGTTCCGAGATCGCGCTCATGGTTGAACTTTCAGCGCCCGGCACCGCGAAATCACTTGTCCTGGTAAGTCCGGGCACGGGCCGCCCCAGCGACTACAAGGCTCCGCGCCTCGAGCACCTCTACCGCACCTGGCCATTCGCCTTGCGGCGCCTACACGAGACCCACCATGGACCTGAGCACTGGCGCCAGCTTGTGACCGCGATGCATGTGGACAGTGTCGGCCGATCCGAGTTCTCAACGGAAACACTGGGCGGTGTCGGGTGTCCTGTGTTACTGGTGGCCGGCACCGACGACGAGTCGACACGGCGGGCTCAAGGTAAGCGGTTCGCAGATGCCAACCCTCTGGGGCGGTATGTAGAACTCGACGGCGCGGGACACGCGGTGCACCATAAGTGCCGCGATAGGTTTGCAGAGGTCATCAGTGCCTTCCTGACCGACGTCGACAGTGAGAAAGCGGGGAGCCATGCCGCGGCAAAAGACAGCTGAGCGCAAGCCGGCCGTTGGCGAGCCGGCGGAGGAGTACGTTCCGAGCTGGCAGCGGGACAGTGTTGATCGGTCGCTACGCAATGCGATCGACCGGGCGCGCAAGCGCAGTGACCGGTTCGTTGACGCTGCCGTTGAACTGCTGTCCGAACGTGACGAGGGTGACTTCTCCATCCAGGACGTAGTGGACCGCTCCAGCCAATCTCAACGCACGTTCTATACGTTCTTCGACAGCAAAGACAGCCTGATGCTCGCCGTCTACGAGACGATTCTGCGCAAGACCGCGATGCCGATGTTGCAGGCGCGGTGCGAGGGCATTGACGATCCGGTATTGCGGCTCAGGGCTCTGCTGGACGCATTGTCGGAGATCACCGAGATGCCGGCGCGGTTGGCACGGGGGCTGAGTGTCCTGCACCTGCGGCTTGCCGAGACGCGGCCAAAAGACCTTGCCGGCGCGGTGCAGCCCTTGCACGCCTTCATCGTCGAACTACTGACGGCAGTTGCCAATTCGGGGCGGCTGCGGGAGGACCTCGGCCTGCACACTCAAGCCGCGCTGCTTCAGGAACTGCTGCTCGCCTCGACGCACTCCAGGGTGTTGACGGGCGGGAGCCAGACCACCGTCGACGATCTGTGGGCGTTCTGTTCGGCCGCGATATTGCGCCGCGAGGACTGACCGCCGGCTCTTTGGCGCACGACCCGTTCAGGTCACGGCAGAGGTCTCGCACCACTTGGGCGAGCAACCGCAGCGCACCGCGGGTCCGCGCCCCGGCAACAACGGCGGGTGCGTGATCATTACAGCCGGGCTCGGCGTGATCAAAGAACCCGGTGCCGACCGCTTTGCCAAACGCTTTCAACGACGCCGACCTCGGGACTTACCCGGCGTCGGTCGTGCCGACCGCCTTCGCCTTCCAACACTCCGGTCTTGTGGCCACGGGCAGGGGTCATCCACCGGCGAGCCCCTAAGTGGCTAGCGTCGTCGCTAGCTGGGGTAGTAGTCCGTCTCGGTGATCACCGGCTGAACTGTCGGCTGCTCTGCGTATCCTGCCCTGCCCTTTCATCCCACCCACGAGAGCGCGAACGAGACGCGAAGTCCTAGTGGTAAAAGCCCAACAAACTAGACGGAGAACCACCAGACACGGGCCTGGGCAGGTCGGGTTAGGTGCGTCTACGGCTTTACGAGTAGCGGCTGGCACCGACTGGATCGAGGTGGCGCTGCCTCAGCAGAATGCCGGGATGTCGATGACGAGGTCGGTGGCTGTCGCGTGCTGGACCGCGTCTGAGGTGACCCCGGGTGCGGTCTCGCGGAGGATCAAGGTGCCACCGTCAACGTCGATGACGGCGAGATTGGTGATGATCCGTTGCACCACTGCTCGCCCGGTGAGCGGCAGCGTGCACTCATCGAGGATCTTGGCGCGGCCATCGCGGTCGGTGTGTTCCATGACGACGATGACACGCCGCGCACCGTGCACCAGATCCATCGCGCCGCCCATGCCCTTGACCATCTTGCCCGGCACCATCCAGTTGGCGAGGTCTCCGGTTCGTGAGACCTGCATGGCGCCAAGGACCGCGGTGTCGATGTGGCCGCCGCGGATCATGCCGAACGAGAGAGCCGAATCGAAGAACGCGGCCCCTGCGTTCACCGTCACGGTTTCCTTACCGGCATTGATCAGGTCCGCGTCGACTTGATCATCGGTGGGATACCCTCCGGTGCCGAGGATTCCGTTCTCGGAGTGCAGCACCACCTGCACCCCGTCAGGCAGGTAGCTCGGGATCAGCGTCGGCAACCCGATCCCCAAATTCACATACTCGCCCGGACGTATCTCGGCCGCCGCGCGGCCTGCCATCTGGTGACGACTCCAACTCATGCCGACGCCTCCGCAACCGTTCGCCGCTCGATCCGCTTGTCCTGCACACCGGTATGCACCACCCGCTGCACGAACACACCGGGCAGGTTCACCCGCGCCGGATCGATCTTGCCCGGCTCGACGAGTGTCTCGACCTGCGCGATCGTCACCCGCCCCGCCATCGCGGCGAGAGGGTTGAAGTTCATGGCCGTCTTGTTGAACACCAGGTTCCCCTCGGTGTCCCCCACCTCGGCGTGCACCAGGGCGAAGTCTGCGGTGATCGATTCCTCGAGCACGTAGGTCCGTCCTCGGATCTGGCGTGTCTCCTTCGGCGGCGAAGCCACCGCCACACTGCCATCGGCGTGATAGCGCCACGGCAGACCACCGTCGGAGACCAGCGTGCCCACCCCGGCCGGGGTGAAGAACGCCGGGATGCCCGCACCACCGGCCCGGAGCTTCTCCGCCAGCGTGCCCTGCGGCGTCAGCTCCACCTCGAGTTCGCCGGACAGATACTGACGGGCGAACTCCTTGTTCTCCCCGACGTAGGAGGCGGTGACCCGGCGGATCCGGCCCGCCCACAACAACATCCCGAGGCCGTAGTCGTCGACGCCGCAGTTGTTGGAGTACACCTCCAGGTCGGTGGCATCTCCCGCGCTGATGGCGGCGAGCAACGCGTCCGGGATGCCGCAGAGTCCGAATCCACCGACAGCCAGCGTCGAACCGCTCGTGATGTCGGCGACGGCGTCGCCGGCTGACTGCACGACTTTGTTCATGCCCGGGCTCCCACGGCGAGCGTCGCCAACCGTGTCAGGACCGTTTCGGGTACCGCGCCGGCGGGGATCTCGGCGAGATAGAACGCGGCGTCCTCGAGCGGCGCGCCGTCGGCGTGCCAGAACTGTTCGGGTACGACGGCCCCGTCAGGTCCGTTGAGAATGGACACTCGGGTGGCGCCGCGTTGACCGAGGGACCAGCGATAGTGCTCGGTGACGTTGAGGATCGGTGAATATGTCGTCAGCGGTACGTCCGGAAGCCGGGCGCCCGCGGTGCGCACGTCGAGCAGGACGGCGGTAACCGGCAGCTGTGCCAGACCGCGTAGCCAGTCGGCGATGTATACCGACATGTTTTCCGCGTCGTCGACGTCGATGTCTGCCGCGGTGCCCGCCCCACATGTTTCGTGCGTGCTGGCCAACCAGACGGTCGGTGCCGGGATCTGTAGCACGAGAGGCGCTTTGGACGTCTGAGCCAGGACGGAGGCAAGTTCGCACGCCTGTTGCGCCGTTTCGCGGTCACCCAGCAGGGTCTTGAGCGCGTATCCGGTGCGAGTTCGTGCCGACATCGACTCGCGCAGAGGCTCGTTCGCGGCGATGCGTGCGGTGTGGAAACGCCCGAGGTCGAGCAGTGTCACGTCGGGGTTCAACAGCCCCTGCGCCTGTCCGACGAAATTCGAGTACCTGACGGGGTCGGTCCAGGGCACGGGTTGACCGCGCAGAAAGACCGACTGGGCGTAGTCGTGGTGGTCGATGATGACCGCTCGGTCGCGCCCTGACCGTGGCGCGGACAGGACCGAGTCAAAGTCCATTTTCATGACATCTCCTGGATATTCGGGGAACGGATCCGCTCCAGCGCATGGACGAGTCAGGTGCGGCCCGGGCTCGGGGTGATCAGGGGCTGAGTCCGGGCCGCGCGGTTCGGACGGAAGTGGTTAGGACTTGCGGGTGACCTTTTCGCCGTGCTTGTCCTCGAGTTCGCGGACACGCTCCTCGAGCGCAGCGACCTTGAGGTCCCGGGCGTCGGGCATCATGATGATCGGCATGTCCGCGACCGTCGCCTCGATGCGCTCGGGTCCGTTCACCGTGAAGTAGGTGGCGGTCAGTTTGTCGGTCTCATCGCCCCACGACCCGTAGTACAGCAGGTCTTTCGGGGGTTCGGGCTTGACGAACTCCTTGACGAATTCGCTGTACGGCTTGCCGCGCTTGAGGCGGTCCTGACGCAGCCGTGCCCGGGTGAGGTCGGTGGCCTCCCCGTCGATTACCAGGGTGTCCGGGTCGTACTCGACGCCGTAGATCTCGTGTGCGACCTTGGGCGAGATGCGGTCGAGTTCGAGGTCCGCGATGACCGCGGCCGGGTCACGCTCAAGCGCGTCGCCGTAGCCGCCGCCGGTGCCCTGGCTGATCATGTACAGCTCGCCGTCCTTGGCGACATCGAACTGCAAACCCATGTGGCTGGTCATGTACTGGCCACCCTCGAAAGGCTGTTCGTTCATCACCTTTTCGATCGAGAGGTCGAACCGCTCGGGGTTCTCGCGAATCACGTCGTAGACGTTGACACCCTTGACCCGTGCCAGCGGGTAGGTGTTGGAACCATAGCCGCCGAACATGCCGGTGATCGAGGAGAACTTGGCGCCCGAGGTCACGGTCATGAATCCCCACAGGGGGGTTCCCTCGGCAGCAACGATCATCTCGTATCCCATCCCGCCGCGGTACTTGCCGAAGCCCTGATTGTCCCGCACGATTCGCTTGGCGACGAGCTGCATGAAGGGCACTTCCTCCTCCATGACCTCTTGTTCTGCGGTATCGGCCATCGCGCAGAAGAGCGGCGAGACGGCGTCCTCACCGTCGCGGAATGCCTTGGCGCCACCGCCCATTCCGTTGAGGTCGGCGCACAGATTGCCCACCTGATCTCCGTGCTGGGTGATCCCACCCCACAGGAACGTGTTGATCTGATTGAACCAGGGCGCGATCACGTTGGAGAACTTCTCCGGATTGGAGAACTGCAGCTTCGCCCACGGGGTCTGCAGCGCGGAGAAGCCGCGGAAGGACGCCTGCAGGGACTGGCCCATGGGTGCGTCGTAGCCGGCGTCGGCCCAGGTGTGCTCGTCGGAGATGATCGTGACGGGTGACATCGCCGAGGTGCAGCGCGGCAGGTCCGGCCACCAGAACGCCAGGATCGCCTGCATCATCATGGATTTCACCGAGCACAGCGGCGAGTTGATGGCACGATTGAGGATCTCCGGACCGGTGCCGCGAAGATCGATCGTCATCTGGTCGCCCTTGACGGTGATCTCGCAGGCGAACTTGATCAGGATGTTCTCCTTGAGGGTGGAGTCCATGAACTGGTTGAACCGCACCGTGCCGTCAGGCAGTTCGCTGATCCGCCGACGTACCTCGGCCTCGACATCCTCGACCGTGATGCGCAGTGCCGCGACGAACGTCTCGACTCCGACCTCGTCGATGATGGCGTCGATCCGCTCCTGGATGCGTTGCACTGCACCGATTTTCACCTTCAGATCGGCAAGTTGCAGCTTCGGGTCGCGCACCGAGTGTTGCAGGAAGGTGAGCAGGTCGCGGCGGAGATGGCCGCGCTCGACGATCTTGAACGGCGACATCCGCAGCCCATCGTCGAACGGGGTCTCCGATCCCGACGGCATGCCACCGGGTTCGCAGGCGCCGTTCTCGCCCTCGTGAATGGTTGCCGCCACCCAGGCGATGATCTGTCCGTTCCGCATCACCGGCATGATCATCGACTGGTCGGTGTTGTGGACGTTGCCGAACCGGGCGTCGTTGTGGATGAATCCGTCGCCCGGGTTGATGCCGACGGTGGGCTCGTCCTTCCAGTACTTCATGACGTATCGGATTGGGTGGTGCAGGATCGCGGAGAACGCAATGACGCCGTGGCAGGACAGGTAGGTGACGTCCCCGGCGGCGGTGTAGATCGCCGTCGTGAGGTCGCCCCACTTCGCGCCGGGCGCCGCGCCCATGGCCTCACACATTTCGTAGCCCTCGTCGAGCGCACCCGCGAGGCGCTTGCGGATGCGGTCGACCTGCAGCGGGTCGACGCCCTTCCGGATGCATTCGTCCTCGAACTCGGTGCGGCTGGCGATGTGGTGCGAGCGCATGATGTCGCGGTCAGGACCGAGAAACAGGGTGGTGTCGTCCATGAACTGGTCGACCCACTCCTGCTCCTGGCTGGTCAGCGGTGAGGTGAGTTCGGGGATGGGTGCGGAGGTCTGCTCGTGTACAGCGGTCATGATGGATAACTCCTTCAGTGGTTCGGGGATCGTCAGCCGGCGGCCGGCGGCGTACTGGACTGGCCGTCCTTGAGGAACCACACCGCTCCCTGCGGTGTCGGCTCGAGACGCCAAGTCGGTTCGACGAGATAAGTCGTGTTCTCGGTTGTCACGATCGCCGGACCGGGCACAACCCTCTGGTGGTCCAGGGCGGCCGCGTCGTAGATCGGTGTGTCGATCGGCGCGCTTTCCTTCACGAAGTGCACCTTGCGGTGACCGATCGGCGTGGGAACGGTGCGCTCGCCGTCGTATTCGAGTGATTCGAACTGCACGGCGTCTCCGTCGACGTACGCGGCGACGCGGATGGTCTGCACCCGAATGCCGGCCTCCGGCGCCTGTGAGCCCTCGCCGTAGCGCTGACCGTAGATGTCGGAGAAGGTGCGGATCATGTGCAGGACGTCTCCGACACCGTTCATGCGGTTGATGTCGAACACGACGGCTGTGGTCACCAACTGGTTTCCATACCGCAGGTCCATCTCGAGACGGTGCTCGACGGCGTCGGGTGCGAATCCCTGACGCACCAGGTCCTCGGTGCCAAGGCGCTCGAGTTCCTCGACGATCGCGTTGAATTCGCTGTACTTGTCGTAGAGGCTTCGGTCGGTGGCGTTGTACATCACCACGTGGGCGCCGCGTTCGTGGAAATGCAGCTGCTTCATGTTTCCGGCGCCGCACGCGGAGAACACCGACGCAAACGGCGGCGCGAGGATGCGGGAGATCCCGGCGTGGTCGGCGATACCGCACGCGTGCAGCGGGCCGTTGCCGCCGTAGGCGAGCATGGTGAAGTCTTCCGGCAGGTAGCCGCGGACCCGCAGTTCCTTGGCCATTCCGATCGCCATCTGCTCGTCGACGGAGTTCTTGATGACCTTGGCGGCCTCGACCACGTCCATGTCGAGGGGATCGCAGATCTCCTCTTCGATGGCGAATCGGGCCCGCTTCGGGTTGAGCTTGATGAAGCCGTTGGCGTAGTTGTCCGGGTCGAGGTAGCCGAGCAGCAGGTCGGCGTCGGTGACCGTCGGCTTCAGACCGCCGCGGTCGTAGCAGGCAGGTCCTGGATCCGAGCCGGCCGATTCCGGGCCCAGCTTTACGGCGTTGTAGATCCGGTCGTAGCTGGCGATCGATCCGCCGCCGGCACCGAGGGTCAGCAGGTGGATCATCGGGACCGACACCAGCCAGCGGTCGATCGTGGGCTGGAAGTCGTAGTGCTTGACGCCGCCCTCAGGCACCAGCCCGATGTCGAAGGAGGTTCCACCCATGTCGGTCGTGATGATGTGGCCGAGACCGGTGGCCCTGGCCAGGTGTTCGCCCGCCCCGACACCCGCGATGGGGCCGGAGTGGATGGTCTGCAGCGCATCGGTGGAGTTCATCTGCGCCATGCCACCCGAGTTGTGAATGACGAGCATCGGCTTGGTGTAGCCGGAGTCGCGTAGGTTGCTGGAGAGCTGCCCGAGCGCGTGGAACATGATCTCGTGCAGGAATCCGTCGACGATCGTCGAGGTGGCGCGCACGTACTCGCCCTTGCGACCGGACACCTGATGGCCCAGCAGTACCGGAATTGCACCGAGTTGGTGGGCCGGGTACTCCTCGAGGATCAGCTCGAGGATCCGCTGCTCGTGTTCCGGATTCTCCGTCGAATTCACCAGGGACACGACGATGGCTTCCGCGCCGTTGTCGACGAGTTCACGCACCGCCTGACGGACGTGGTTCTCGTCGAGGGGCACCACGACCTTGCCCGCGGAGTTGACCCGCTCGCGCACCGATCGGATGAGCCTGCGGTGGACCAGCGGTTCCGGGCGCTCCGCGGCCGGCAGGTTCTGCTGCATGGACGGATCGAGTCCCTCGCCGTAACCGCGGCCACGCGAGAGGGGAATCGTGTCCTCGAAGCCGTGCGTGACCAGGGCCCCCACCCTGGGACCTTTGCGCTCGATGAGTGCGTTCGTCCCGAGGGTGGTCGCGTAGCGAACGGAGTCGACGCTGGAAAGAACCTCTTCGCGATCGAGGTCTGCGCGGCTGCAGGCGAGGTCGAGGGCTTCGTTGAACCCAAGGGCGAGGTTGTGGTGTGTCGTCAACGCCTTGGCTTCGATGTGCTGGTCGTCCCAGACGAAGAAGCAATCGGTGAAGGTGCCGCCGATGTCGACGGAGATGCGTTTCATTGAGGTGGTCTCCTTACTAGCCGTGCACTCAGTGGTGGTGTCTTGCGGCGCCGGCTTCGGCGTCTTCGCCCGGCCCGTAGGTGATCGCTGTTTGCGGATCGACTCCGCGCTCGAGCCATTTCGCGCGCAGGGAATCGATGTCCCAGATCATGTCGACCGTCGGCGGATGTCCCGGCGGCAGGTACTCCGTCTCGATCTGAGTTCCGCAGCCTGGGCAGTAGAACTCCAGAATCCGGCAGAAGTTGGGGTCCGGTGCGAACGTGAACTCGTACTTGTCGGGGTCGATGATCGCCTGGTGGATCTCGCGCGGGTCACGGTCGTAGACAAGCGTGCCCTCCTTGTAATTGCCTCGGGCACTGCCGAGTTCGTGTTCGCAGACTCGGCACACCCATTGTTCGGTGCCCAGGTCGATGGTGAGGTATTCGGTCATCGGAATGCGCATGGTTTCAATCTCTTTCGTGGATTCGAAGGTCGGTTCAGGGGAGGTCGGTGAGGCGGAGATCGCCGGCGGCGGACACCTCGAACATCCAGCCCGGGAGAACACGGGCTGTGTAGAAGGGGCCCTCGACGATCGCCGGGCCCTTGGCGAAGGCTCCGGGCTGCTGGTCGACGAGCGTGTACACCGGCACGTCGTGCACGGTGTCCGCCGCCGACCTGACCCGCCGAGATCCGGACGGCACCGCCCGGTGCGCGGTCACCGCATCGCCGGTGTCGATGGTCACGTGTTGGAGTGCGTGGCGGACTTCGAGCGTCAGCGAGGTCTGCTGCCCGGCCTCGGTGTCGGGAGTATCGCCAACGCTGTAGTCGGATTCGGACACGATCCCCCCGGCGGCGTCTTCGACGACCAGTTTCCATGTCACGGCGCAGGCGGCGAGTTCGTAGCCTTCCTGGAACATGTCCCGTTCGGCCCGCTCGAGCATCGAGTCGTGCGCCTGCCTGGCGGCTTCGGCGGTCGGTCCGGGCAGGGCGAACTCATAGCTTTGCGCGATGTCGGAGAAACCGATACCGAAGGCGGAGAAAACCGCGGCCATCTTCGGGATCAACACGCTGTGCACTCCGGTGAGTTGCGCCGCTCCGCAGGCGCTCATCGGGCCGGCGCCGCCGAACGCGGCGATAGTCGTCTCGCGTGGATCGTCGATGGCCGGTGCGAACGACGCGGCGATCCGCTGGAAGTACGCGGATTCCATCCTGACCAGAGCCTCTTCGAGGCTGATGCCGAGCGGATCCGCGACAGCCGTGCGGATCGCGGTCTTCGACCGCTCGGCGTCGAGTGAGAACCCGCCGTCGAGGTAGGTGTCCGGATCGAGGATCCCAAGCAGCAGGTTGACGTCGGTGATGGTGGCGTCGGTGCCGCCGAACCCGAAGCACGCGGGCCCGGGGGCGGCCCCGACGCTTTCCGGGCCGACGGTGATCTCGCCGCCTTTGACGGCGATGATCGAGCTCCCGCCGACTCCGCTCGATTGCACGTCGCTTATCGGGATGGAGATCGGTGCTCCCTCGATCAACCCGCGCCGGTTGGTGAGGATCTCTTCCTTCCGGACGGATCCGACGTCGGTGGTGGTACCCCCCACGTCGATCATCAACACGTGGCCCAGGCCGTACGCCTGCGCGAGGGCGCGGGTGCCTTCCAGCCCACCGCGTGGCCCGGACGAATAGGTCTTCAGGGCAACCGATTTCGCTACCCGGGAGGACGCACCGTCGTTGCGGTAGATCAGCAGGGGATTCTTGACGCGGTGGCTGCGCAGGCGGTCCTCGGCGTTGTACAGGAATCGCTCCATCGTTGGATGCAGGAAGGAGTTGAGCACGCTCGACCAGATCCGACGCGACCGCACGCGGTCCGTGGTGAACTCGGAGGAGTACAGGATCGGGACGGAACCGAGCAGGTGCCGCGGGAACTTGCGGAGCAGGATCCGGCGGATGCGGCGCTCGGCACCGCCGGCGCCATCGCCCGCCGCGACCACGAGGCGGGCCGCGCCATCGGTGGTCAGCTTGTTGACCTGGCGAACAAGCTCGGCGGTGAGCTCCTCGTCGCTGCGCTCGACGTCGATCGCCGCGATACGGTCACCGACCAGATCGTCGAACAACGCGCGTTCGGCAGCGGAGCCGCGCAACTCGTCCAAGACGGCGATGTCATCGGTGATCAGACCGATCCGCGGTCCCTTACGTTCGACAAGGGCATTGGTGCCCTGGGTCGTCGAGTAGCGGATGTGCTTGGTGCTGTGCAGCAGCTCGGGTAGGGCCGGCTGCCCGTAAATCTCCGTCGATGCCTTCGTGATGCCGTCGAACAAGCACTGGGACAAGTCGAACGGCGTCGTGAGTGTCTTGGTGAAGGTGAACTCCGTCCCGTCCCACACACAGATGTCGGTCAGCGTCCCACCGTTGTCGATATTGATCAGGCGTTGCATCGGGGCTCCTAACTCGTCCGGTTGGCAATCCATGACCCGAGCCACAGCTGCCTGCTTCGGTAGCAGTCTCACTTCGATGCATGGGTTGTGATCTGTCCCACTTTGGGACACCCTTGAAGTGCGTGCGCGGCCGGTCTGACGCAGTTGGGCGAGGTTGGGAGCCGACAGGTCGGCGGTTGGCCGAACACGTAGTGCGAGGTTGGAGAACGATCGATGGAGTCGTCAGACCGTCGCTTCACGGTGGCGGATGCTCGTGTCGGGTATCTGTCGACCGGCGCGACCGACCCGGGTGCCGTGTCGGACTTCGTGGCCGCGTCGTGGCGTCGATCGCGGAGCGCCGGAGTGGCCGCGGATGGTGGGGAAGTCCCCTTCATCGGGGACGTCGACTTTTCTTCTCGGTTGCTCCGATGCTCCCAACCGATCATCGACCGGCTCATCGATGCCACCGAGGATATTCCGTTGAGCATCGCGTTGTCCGACAACAAGGCGCGGGTTCTCACGCGCGTCGACACCACCCGGACGATCGGGCTGCTGCTCGACAATATCTCCCTCGCACCGGGATTCGACTACGCAGAGGGTCATATCGGCACTAACGCTGTCGGGACCGTTCTTGAGGCCGGCCGATCCGCCCAGATCGTCGGGCCAGAGCATTTTCACGAACGCTTTCAAGCGTATTCATGTTCGGGTGCACCGATCCACGATCCAATGACCGGGCGCATCGAAGGCGTTCTCGATCTCACCTGCCTGACCGAACACTCCACCCCGATGCTGCACAGCATCGTGCGCTCGGCCGCGAACGAGATCGAACAGTGTCTGTTGCATGATCGAAGCCTGCAACAACAAGCGCTGTTCGAGGCGTTTCTACGCGTCGATTCACACTCGAAGTCAGCGGTATTCGCGATCGGCGGCCGGGTAATGATGGCGAATGCGCTGGCGCAAAGCACTTTTGATCCTGCTGAGCAGCGAATGATCGCGCATCACGCTCGATATCTGACGGAAAGCAGGAGCGCCGCAGAAGACGAAATCGAGCTGCCCGGTGAAAGATTGGTTCGTTTGCGGGGCACGCGAGTGAGCGCCGGGTCCGAGATCGCCGGAATCGTCGTGGAAGTCCGTGAGGCGCAGGAACGGTCGGCGCCGCGTACTCGTGGCAATCGCGACACCAAGTTTACCCAACGCCGCCACACAACCGGAGGCTCATCGATCGCAAGCAGCCGCACCGGCGCGCTGGGTCAGGATAGTCACTCGCCGCTGTGGCGGCGGGCATGCAGTGACGTCGCCGACGCGCTCAACAAGAACGAATCATTGTTGGTCATAGGTGAACCGGGGACAGGCAAATTCACGCTGATCGCGACGACGTTCCACCGAATCCATCCCGGCAGCAGGACAATCGAACTCGACGTCAACGGCCTCACTCACGACAAGGCCGGAAACAAGACGCTCGAAACAACCGTCCGCACCATCTACATCCTGCGCCGATTGCAGGACCTGACGCCCGAAGGCGTCGCAACGGCCCAGGCGTTCCTCGATGAAGCAGGCCGCGGCACGGGCCCGGTGTGTGTCGCGGCCACATCATCGGAGTCGTGCCTGGACACCGGCCCGGTGCGGGATCTGCTGCCACATTTCCAACGGTCGGCGTCCGTACCACCGTTGCGGCACCGCGTCGACGACCTCCCGGAGCTCACCCGCCAGATACTCGCCAAGTATTCGCACGGGCGAAGCACATCCCTGAATGCAGCAGCGATGCGGACGATGGCCAGGTATACCTGGCCCGGCAACGTACACCAGCTCGACGACGCACTCCGGACGGCACTCGGTCACCGCCCGGTCGGTGAAATTCAGCCCGAGGATCTTCCCGGCTATTGTTACCAGGCCTCGGGCAGGACACTCAGCGCGCTCGAATCAATCGAGCGAGACGCGATCGTCCTGGCACTGCGCGAGGCCGGCGGGAACCGTGTGCAGGCCGCAGCAACCCTCGGTATCGCCCGTTCGTCGCTGTACCGCAAACTCAAGAGCTTCGGCATCGAAGTCGACTGAGGTATCGGTCGGGACACGTCGCGCTCCCCTCGAAATCCGGGTTCGGAATGCCATTGGAGGCTGTCCAGATCTGGGACAGTTCGGATCCGCACTCCGCGACAACTATGACCGGTATCACATGTTGTCGTAGTTGATGAAGGGCTGAGCGCAATGATCACCATGGAGAAGCCGTTCAGGCAGCGCTGGCGACATCACAGGACACTGCGGGCAGCACCAAAGACAACGATCTATCGGGTCGCTGATCGCCTGCACGAAGGACGTAGGGTTGACGTGCCGTGTCATCAGATTGTGGCCATCGTCTCGGCGTGGCTGGCGGAGTTGGGGGCCCAGAGCCCGTTGGTTGAGGACCTTGGACGAGCGGTACACGTCGGCGATTGGCCGGCGGTTTACGCGATTGGTGAGTACTTGTCCGTAGACGTGACCGTCGCGGCCTGAGCGCAGCACGTCGGTGAACTGCGCATCGCCGTAGTCCGGGATCTCGTACACCGCGCCAATTGTTCTGGCCATCATGTTCGGCGATTCGCTCACCAAGATCCGCTGCGGACTCATCCCCTATCTCGGCGGCTGACCGGACTGAGCACCGGCGCTTTGTCGGACGACCTCGTTCAGGTCACGGCACCGGCGATCTTGAGGCTGATTAGCTCGTCGTCGGATTTTCCGAGTTCGCGCAGAATTTCGTCGGTGTGTTCGGCGAACTGCGGTGCCCGGGTAAGGCTGGCCGGCGTCTCGTCGAATTGCACCGGGTTGGCGACCAGTTCGCGTCGCGCGCCGTCGATGTCGAGAACTTCGGCGATCATTCCGTTGGCCCGCAGCGCGGGATCTTGCCCCACCTCCCACGGATCCTGCGCAACGCCCCATTGCGCCTCCATGTCGGCGAACTGCGCCTTCCATTCGGAGAGGGTCCGCCGGCCGATCTCTTTTTGAAGGATGTCGGCTGCCTCACGCGTGTTGCCCACGAGCGCGTCAACGGTCGCGAACCGCCCGTCGGTAATGAGATCCTCGCGGCCGATGCGCCGACAGAATTCGGGCCAGTAGCGCCCGGGTTGCAGCATTGCCAGCACGATCCACCGGTTGTCGGCGGTGCGGTAATTGCCGACGAGCGGATTGGTGCGTGCCGAGGTGCTGCTCGGCTGACGCTCTGGCGGTCCACCGGTCAGCAGCGCGAAGCCGACCGACAACGCGTTCGCCCAGGCGCCCACGCCGAGCAGCGAGACGTCGACCACCGACGTCTCGCCCGTCCGTTCACGCGCCAGGAGCGCTGCGGCGATGCCTCCGGCGATGGTCATACCGCCGAGCGAGTCACCGTAGGCGCCAGCGGGCATCTTGCACAGGCCGTCGAATTCCGTTGGGGTGGTTCCGAGCGCGGAGCCCCCTCGGGCCCAGAAGGCGGTGCTGTCATAGCCGCCTTTCTCGCTGTCGGGGCCGCGGCTGCCGAAGCCGGAGCCGCGGACGTAGATGATGTCGGCGTTGATCTTTCGTACGTCGTCGAGATCGATGCCGAGCCTTCGGCGGGCCGCGGGCAGGAAGTTTGTTAGGAAGACGTCACTGGTGCTGATCAGCTCTCGCAGCACTTCCAGCGCTTCGGGACGCTCAAGCGCCAGGCCGATGCTGCGCTTCCCACGGTTGGGGTGCTCCATCAAAGGCGCGAAGGACCCGCCACCGATCGGCATGTCCATCAATGTGCTCAGGCCCCGTTGCGCGTCGCCGGTTTCAGCATGCTCTACCTTGATCACGTCCGCGCCCCAGTCGGCCAGGACCGCACCGGCGGCCGGGACAAAGGTGAACTGAGCCACCTCCAGCACGCGCACACCCAACATCGGTCGGATCACAGCGGCCTCCAATCGATTGTTGAGAGGGCGATTTCGAGCTCAGCTACTCGCCGGGCGAACGTGGATCACATCCATCATCAGATCGCGTGGTTGGGTCAGCACGTCGTACAAGACCTCGGCGACACGCGCCGAAGTCAGGAGTTGCGTTCCACTCATCCGAGTCAGATACCCGTCGGCCTCCCAGATCGGCCAGGCCCGTTCCAGGTCGCCCGGTCCGAAGTTTTCGTGGACCGCGGAATCGCCGACGGCGCCCAAGATGACCAGGGTCACCCGGATCGAGTCGCGACGGAGTTCATGATTCATCGCCTCGGTCAAGCCATTGAGTCCGTGCTTGGTGGCCGCGTAGAGAGTCATCATCGGCAGGTAATCGAGAGTGATCTCCGAGGAGATGTTCATGATGTCGCCGCCGCCCGCCGCCCGGAGCAGCGGGATCGCCGCGCGCGTGGTGTACATCGGTGCGACGAGGTTGGTGTTCACCGTTATGGCGATGTCCTCGTCGCTGGCCTCCTCGATGAGCCGAATCCGGCTCGCGCCCGCAGAGTTGACAAGAACGTCGACGCGTCCGAATTGCGCCGCTACCTGCTCGAATGCGGCGCAGACTTCGGTGCTGGACGTCACGTCGGTGGCGATCGGGACCGCGTTGGTACCGAGGGTGTCGGCGATCTCGTCGAGCAGCAGCTTGCGCCGCGCGAGTAGCACCACGGTGGCGCCCTCGTGCGCGAAGCGCTGAGCAGTTGCCCTGCCGACGCCCATCGAGGCTCCGGAGACCACAACGACCTTGCCATCCAAGCTGCGCGACATTGCAAGCCCTCGATTCCTCATGCTCCGAGATGACGAGCTGCGTCCAGCGCATGCACTAGGAGTGCAGTACCACGTTGCGTTACACGCACATGCCGTTCTACCATGACGCGCACGTGATAGTCATCACCTCGTCCGGGACAGCACGCGGGCGTTTATTCGGAGGGAGTCCGTCGTGCCCACACGTGTCACGGGCAAGGAGGCCAAGGAGTGGGCATCGGCGCATCTGCGTGGCAACTGCAGCTCGCTCTACACTCCCTTCTCGGGCCGGGACGGCGACGACATCGACTTCGAGGCACTACGTGCGCTAGTGCGACACTGCCTGGTCGATCTGGACCAGGACGGCATCTGGCTCACCGGTGGCATTGCGGAGTTCTGGTCGCTGACTACCGACGAGCTCAAGGAGGTCGTCCGGGTCGCCGTGGAGGAGGCGCGCAGCGTCAAGCCCGCGGCGCTCGTGCAGGTGATGTCCAGCACCGACACCGCCAAGCAATGCGTCGACCTGACGTTGCACGCCCAAGAGCTCGGCGTCGACATCTGCTACATCCTCACCCCGTACTTCGAATGCTCCGGCAAGCCAGGCGTTTTGGAATATCTGCGCTACGTCGCGAGTCGGACCGATATGCCGTTGGGATTCTTCAACTCCCACTCCACCGGCCTGGTGCTGACCCCGAGCGAATGCGTCGAGCTCTACCAGGAGATCCCGGCGCTGTGCGGCCTCAAGAACGGGCTGCTCGACGCTCAGCACAGCCTGGCGGTTCACCATCTCGCGCCCGAAATGGTGCTGTGGGAGGCGGACGACGAAGCCGGAATCCGGCTGGGAATACCTCATCCCGGGGCGCTCGGATCCGCCCTGTACCTCTACGAAAAGCCCGGACTGCCGCTGTTCTCCGAGTGGCGCGCCCTCCTGGTTGCGGGCGACTTCGAACGGGCCGAAAAGTTCGCGGCCGAGACCGGGCTGGCGGACATGAAGGCCGCCAGCCGCCGTTACCAGTCGCACCCGGCCCGGCCGGGTGTGTTCACGCATTGGGGCGCGGGCTTCAAGTTCGGCGCCAGCCTGCTCGGCCTGCCGGTGGGGGACTACCCCCATTCACGACCGCCGCAGACCGCATTCCCCGACGAACTCAAGGGCCCGATCGTCGAGGCATATGCCGCGTCCGGGTTCATCAAGTCCTGAGAAAACGGGTTGTGAGCAACGGTGAGGGTTCGGCAGCGCTCGCCGACCCCGCCGTGCGGGTGACGCGCGACGGGCCGGTGGCGTTGGTGATGCTTGCCCGGCCGGCGAAGTCCAACGCGATGGATGGCGAGGTCACCCGCGCGCTGCTAGACGCCGTGCGGTCGCTCTCCGCGAGCGCCGACGTAGGGGCGATGGTGCTCACCGGCGACGGTACCGCGTTCAGCGCTGGCGGCGACATCCAGACGATCCGAGAGATGGGCGCGGACAGGGGAGTTCGCGACGCGATCCTGGACGAGCACCAGGAGCTGTTCTGGGCCATGAATCGGCTGCCATTCCCGAGCGTCGCGGCGGTCAACGGCGCCGCGGTCGGGGCGGGTGTCACCGTCGCGCTCCTGTGCGACCTGGTCGTCATGGCGCAAGACGCCTTCCTGTGCGACCCTCGGGTCGCGCTCGGCCTGCTCGACGGTGCGGGCGGAATTGTGTTGTGGCCGTTGCTGACCAGTCTCTCTTCAGCAAAGGAACACTTATTGCTCGGCGATCGGGTTCCTAGCGCCGAAGCCCACCGACTCGGCCTCGTCAACCGCGTCGTTCCCACCGAAGACACCGTGGCGGTAGCCCTTGACCTGGCGCGTCGGCTGGCGGCCCTACCGGCGCAGGCCGTGCGCGAGGCGCGGCGCTTGCTGAACTCGCACATCGAACGGGCGGCCCCGGTGCTGCCCGAGTGCGCAAGGGCCGAGAGCGAATGCTTCGAGACGGACGAGCACCGTGCAGCGCTGGACCGGTTGAGCGGGCGGCTCGCCGCGAGACCGCCAAAGGAGTCGTAGTGGCCTCAGGCAACCGTGTTGCGCTGGTGACGGGAGGCACCCGCGGGATCGGGCGCGCCGTCACCGAAAGCCTGGCCGACTCGGGTATCGATGTGGCCGCCGGATACGCGACCGATTGTGTTGCAGCAGAATCGGTCCGGGACCGGTGCGAGAAGGCGGGTGCCCGCGTGACGCTGCACCAGGTAGATGTGGGCGACCCGCAGTCGTGCCAGCGCCTCGTCGACGAGGTCCTTGACCGGCATGGGCGACTCGATTACCTCATTAACAACGCCGGCACTGTCACCGAGCAGCGTTACGGCGACATCACGCCTGACGACTGGCAGCGGCACCTGGCGGTCAACCTCTCGGCGGCTTTCTTCCTGTCTCAAGCGGCCATGAGCCCCATGGTCGCGCGCAGCTTCGGGCGCATCGTCAACATCGGTTCGGTGTCCGCCACGATGGGCAGCCCAGTGCAGATCCCTTACGCCGCCGCCAAATCGGGACTCATCGGATTGACGAGATCGACCGCACGTGCCGTCGCACGAAAAGGAATAACGGTGAACTGCGTGATCCCGGGTAGCTTCCACACCGATCTATCGGAGGGGCTGGCGTTCACGGCCCGCGACGTCGTGACGGCGATGATCCCGGTCGGCCGCTGGGGGCGGCCCGAAGAACTCGCGCACGCGGTCACTTTCCTGCTCGACGACCTGGCGTCCTACATCACCGGCGCAGTCCTGACCGTGGACGGCGGAATGAGCATGGGCGGATGACCCCGACGAGATTAACGGCGGCCCGCATCGTGGCCCCCGGCGTACCGGAGGAGCGGCGGGATGAGTACCGGAGGCTGGGCTACGTCAGCGACATGACCATGAGCTCGTCAGTCGAACGTGCCGCCCGGTTATGGGGCTCCCGCCCGGCGGTGGCCGAGGCGGGAGTGCAGATGACGCACCGCGAGCTGCTGGGACTCGTCGAACGCGCCGCGGCGTGGCTGAGCGGAGCCGGAATTCGACCGGGCGACGTCGTGTGTTGGCAGACACCCAACTGGTGGGAGGCCCACGTCCTCGGTCTGGCCGTCTGGCACGTCGGCGCGGTGAGCGCCCCGATCGCTCCGTTCTACCGGGAACATGAGTTGCGTCAGGTGATCGAGGAGGTGCGGCCGGCGGCCGTCATTTCGGCCGAGTCGTTCCGTGGTTTCGCGCACGCCGAGGCCTTCGACGATCTGCTCGCCGAGACCGGCCTCGGCGGGATTCCGCGGATTCTGCTACGCGGATCACGTTGCGGCTGGGCGCCGTTCGACGACGTCGTGTGGCACGATCGACACTTACCGTCCGCCAACGTCAGCGCGGACGAGCCTTGCCTGGTCCTGTTCACCTCCGGCACCACGTCACGCGCCAAGGCTGCCGTCCACTCCTCGCGCACGTTGTTGGCCGAAACCCGGCAACTCGCTGACGCCTGGGGGCTGGGCTGGGAGGACGTCGCCTACATGGCGGCGCCTCTGCAACACATCACCGGGCTGCTCAACGCGATGACCATCCCATTGCTGGTGGGGGCCTGCGCGGTGCTCGCGGAGCGGTGGGAACCTGGTGAGGCTGTCCGGGACATGATGGCGCACCAGGTGACCTACTCGGCCGGCGCGACCGTGTTCCTGCAGGAGCTGACCGACGCTGCCAGAGATGCCCGGATCCGGTTGCCGCTGCGGATGTTTGCCTGCGGGGGAGCCTCGGTGCCGCGCGCGGTGATGGAGCGTAGCGAGGAGCAAGGTATCCCCGCGGCACGGGTATATGGCATGACCGAACTGCCGACCGTGACGGTCATGAACCGTGCGGACCCGTTCGATCTGCGCGCGACGACGGACGGCGCCGTGGCACCCGGGGTCGAGGTGCAAGTCCTCGGCGACGACTGCCAGCTACTGCCAACAGGTTTCGCGGGCGAGCTTGCGGTGCGGGGACCCGAGCGGATGCTCGGTTATCTGGATCCCGCGGCCAACCGGACCGCTCTGGACGACGCCGGCTGGTTTCGGACCGGCGACGTCGGCATCCTCGACGACGACGGATTCCTCACGATCACCGGCCGAATCAAAGACGTCATCAATCGTGGCGGTGAGAAGTTCTCCGCGCGAGACATCGAGGACCTCCTCGCGTCGCACCCGTCAGTGCGCCAGGCCGCCGTTGTCCCGGGTCCCGACGCAAGGTTCGGGGAGGTACCGGTCGCCTTCGTCGTGCTAAATGGCGGCTGGCAGTCCTCGGTCGGCGAACTGGCTGCACACCTGCAGACCGTCGGTCTGGCTCGCCAGAAGTCGCCGACCGCATGGTATTTCGTGGATGCCCTGCCGATGACACCATCCGGCAAGGTCAAGAAATTCGAACTGGCCGCCACAGCGGCCGCGGCAGGGGGCTCACCATAAACGGCGATCAGTTCCGCGCGATGCTCGACCTCGGCCGAGACGGCGACGGACGCACGATTCTTCCGGTGGCTCATGGGGACGCGGAGCGGATCTTCGGCGGACAGATGCTGGCTCAATTGGTGGCGGGCGTCGAGCCTGAGCGGACAGTGAAATCGTTGCATGTGGCGTTCCCGCGGGAGGGTCGCCCGCATGACCCGTTGTATTTGGACCTTGAGAACACGCACGATGGCCGCACACTCGGGGTGCGCCGCGCGGTGGTCTACCAGGACACTCAACATGTCGGGGAGCGCCGCGTCGTTGCGACCGGCACGGTCCTCGTTGACCGCCCCGACGATGGGTACGACTACCAATTCAGCACTATCGGCAGCGTGGATCCCTTGACGGCCAACGTGATTGATTTCCCGGTGGTGCCTGGGGAGGCCAGGCTGATCAGTGCGGCAGGGCTGGATGAGGCCAACGCTGTTCCCGCCGAGCTCGCGTTCTGGATGCGCTGTGCAGACTTCACCGACACCTCGCTGGCGCGGCCGGTGCTTGCCTACGTCTCGGACTGGCCGTTGATCGGCACTCTGCTCAAGGCGGTACCCGGCACCAGCCAGCTGGACGCGCACGTCCGGCTACAGACCGGCGTCATCAGCCACTCGATCTGGTTCCACCAGCCGTTCGACGTATCAGCGTGGCTGCGGGTGGAGATTCGCGGTGAGCGGCTGGCCGGCGGCCGCGGGTTCGGCACCGGCGCGGTCTATACCCAGGGCGGATCGCTGGTTGCGTCGTTCGCTCAGGAGAGCGTGATCAGACCCTTCGCGTAAAAGGAGACAGCAATGGCAGCAGAGCATTTCGTTCGTTACGAGACAGACGGGTCGGTGGCGGTGATTACCCTCGACCGGCCGCAAGCCGCAAACGCGCAGACACCGGGCATTCTCAAGGATCTCGACGACGCCTGGCGGCGTGCGGACGAAGATCCGGATGTGCGGGTGATCGTGTTCGCGACGACCGGTAAACATTTCTCGGCGGGCCACGACATGTCGGGCAACGATCCATCCGCCGATGGCCGCAACCTTCGTCCCAAACGTGCCGAGGACGGAAAGCTGGTGGCGGAGGACTACTACGATTGGGAGACCCGCGGCTACCTGGAATACGCCAAGCGCTGGCGTGACATCCCGAAACCCACGATCGCGGCCGTACAGGGTAAGTGCATCGCCGCAGGGCTGATGTTGTGCTGGCCCTGCGACCTGATCGTCGCTGCCGACAATGCACAATTCTCCGACCCGGTCGCGCTGATGGGCATCATGGGCATCGAATATCACGCTCACACTTGGGAACTCGGCCCCCGCAAAGCCAAGGAGATGCTATTCACCCAGGATTCGGTGAGCGCCGAGGAAGCATTGCGGACCGGGATGGTCAACCACGTGGTGCCACTGGAGGAGCTTCGCGAATTCACTCTGCGGCTCGCACAGCGGATCGCGCGGACCGACCCGTGGGCGTTGCGGCTGGCCAAGCGCGCCGTCAATCACACCCTCGACACGATGGGCTTCTCCAACGCCATCGAATCGTGTTTCGACATGCACCACCTCGGCCATGTGCGCGCGCTGGCGGCCACGGCGGGCCGGACGGTCGTGATGGCGGACCTGGATCGGATGAAGGCCGCCGGCCGCCCCGATTCATGAACCGCATTAGCTCGGTGCAAGAGTCATCGCTACGACGGTTCGGCAATTCGATGCCCGTCCAGAAGGCCGGTTAGCCCGGTCGGTGTATGGGGTCCGATGGCGATCTGCTCGACGACGCCGACGCCGCGGCGGTCACCCATCGTTGCGATGACGAGGTTTTGCAGGTGGATTGAGGCGAAGTCGGTGGGATCGAACTCGTCGAGCCGGATCGACTCGCGCCCGGTCTCAAGCGGGCCGTGGATGGTTCCGTGGCCCCAGTGTGGGTGCCAATAACCGATCCCGCGCATGCGGAAGGTGAACTTCTTTTCGACCTCGATCAGGACTTCGCCTTCGTCGGGGTCGTCGAACCACAGGCGCGCGCGTTTGATTTCTCGGCGCCCAGGCTCCCAATCGAGTTCGTAACGGATGTCGTGACATTCACGCACGCCGGCTGTGCCCCATGGGGATGCGCCGTCGGGAATGGGATCGATGACCAGCGCTGTCTCGAGCCATCGCCTGCCGTCTTCATGCTCGTGCACAGCCAGATGAGTGAAGCGATCGCCAAAATGGATTGGCGCCCAAAGCCAGAACACCTGGAATGGCATGGGTTGTCGGATGACCTCTACCTGCGCACCAATCGGGCGAACGCCCCAAGAGCGATCCCGCGTGCCCGAAACCTCGGTGGGGTCGATCGCCAGCTGGTCGCCGTCGACTGTGACGGTGCCTTCCCAGGTACCCCACTGGGTCAGACGAGTGTGGTCGGTGAGCAAGATTCCCTCGGGCGTGCGTCGCTGCTGGCGGGGTTCCTCGACGGCGACAGTCGTCGCCCGGAAAAGCAGCTCGCACGCAATGCCGTGCTCATTGGGTTCGACGACGTAACGGATGGTGCGCATCGGGTCGACCACCTCGATGCGGATCGGCCCGACGATGGTGGATCGGTCGGTCGGCATCGCGCCGGAGGCGAATACCGAGTGCTCCACTCCGTCGCGCACGATGCTGAATGCGGCGTCGATCACGCCGCGCACCGGATAATGACCCATCGCTGCGCCGAAGTAGAAGCCTCCGTCGCGCTGATGCCCGTTGAACCAGTACCGGTCGTAGTGGTTTATATCGCCAGTGGCGGGGTGGGCGATCGGATCGGCTGAGGGGTGGATCGGAAAGTCGTCGAATGGGCTTAACACGGTTCCTCCAGCTGGTCAGAGTTTCGCGACCGCGCCGCCGTCGACGTCGAGGACGGCGGCGGTGATGAAAGCTGCTTCATCGGACGCCAAGAACGCCACGGCGGCTGCGACGTCCTCGGCGCGGCCATGCCGCTTCAGTAGCTGAATGTCCTGATAGTGGGACCAGAAGAGGCCATCCTCGCCGAGGAAACCTTGCCACTTCTCGGTCAGGATGCGCCCCGGACGCACCACATTGACTCGCAGCCCATGCTCGCCGCCGCGGCCTGCGAGATGCTTTGCGAGTCCTTCGATCCCAGCCTTGCTCGCCTGGTAAGCCGCAGAGGGCTGAAAGCCGCCCATCCGTTCCATCTCGTGCGCGCCGACACCCATCCACGCCGAAAGCGACGAGATGACAACGATGTTTCCCTTCGTCGACACCAAATGCGGCCACGCTGTCCGACACGTGAGCATGGTGCCGTGAAGGTTTATTTCGATGAGCTCCCGCCATTGCTCGAAGGGCTCGTCGGGCCAGGGTCCGATGTTGGCACCGCCAGCATTCGCGACGACCACGTCAATCCGCCCGTAGCGCTCTACGGTCGCATCGATGACTCCGGACACCGATGCCTCGTCGGTGATATCCGCGGCGATGAACGAAGCTCCTTCGGGCAACGCGGACTCGGGCGCATTGCGTGCACATGTGACAACCGAGGCTCCCTCGCCGACAAGACGTTCGACGATGCCGCGCCCGATTCCCGTCGTTCCTCCGGTCACGATTGCAACCCGGCCGTGGTAACGCTCAGTCACCGGGAGCCACCAGAATCTTTCGTTCGCCGGTCACAGCAAAGACATCGCATCCAGGTCGGTGATTGCGGCCGCCGACCGCTCGGCCATCACGGTGAACATCTCGTCGCCCCGCACGGTGGGCTGGGCGACGAAGGCGCCCAACACGGTGATGAATGGGCACTGGAACAACCCGTACCGGTAGTCCTCCCAGCACCGTTCGGCGCTGTAGCCGTCGACTCCGAGCTCGACGAGGCGGCGATGATAGGCGTCGACGATTCCCTTCTCGCCGCGGCGACGGCTCTCGGTCGACAGACCTGTGGCGACAAGGAATGCGACGTCGCGCAGCGGTAAGCCGACCATGACGACTTGCCAGTCGACTGCCACCACCGGGCGGGCTGCATCAGACGCAGCGAAAAGCAGATTATCCAGGCGGTAGTCACTGTGCAGCATTGCGAACGGTTCGGGTCGCCCAGTCGCCCAATCCACGAAGCGATCAGCGAAACGCTGGAGTGTGGCCGCGGTGTCCCGGGTGACCGTGTAGCGCTCCAAAAACTGCTTGGTGGCATCCACCAGGAACGCGGCAGCGACCTCCGGGTACGCCGCGAGATCTGGTATGAGCCAGTCGAGTTCACGAAGCGACGGGTCGTTCCATGTCGGAGCGTGCAAACCAGCGACGTTGACCGCGGCCGCGCGAGCCTGATCGACCGTGCAACCGGTGATCTGGTCGCCCTGCTGCGCGGGTGCGAGGTCCTCCAGCACGATCGTGAATCCGTCGCCGCATTCGTTCATCGCGGCGAAATAGCACCGAGGGATGTCAAGGCGCAACCGCTCGGCGATCTCACGGTAGAACGTCGTCTCGCAGCGGTAGCCGAGTTGGCCGGCAGCGCGACTTGCTGCATCGGTAGCAGGCAGCTTCACGATCAGGCGGTCCGGACCGACGCCGGCGTCGTAGCTGATGAATAGTCGATAACACGAACCCATCTGCCCGGTGCCGACCGGCTCGGTAGTCACGCGGCCGATGGTGGCAGCGATGCCGTTCCGCGCGAGCACAGCTGTCATCCACTCCGGGGTGACGGCGTCCACTGACTCCAGGGCCGTTGCCTCCATCAGCCGGCAAGCTCGAAATCGCGTGTCATACTCGTTCTCCGATCAGATCGCTGCCAACCATAACGGGTCAACCGGCGGTCAGGATCCGGATGAGTCCATGGCGGTCGACTTTGCCAGTGGGAAGCATGGGCAGGTCGTTCTCAGCGATGACGCGAATGGCCGTGGGAACCTTGAACGTCGACAAGTTGCGGCGAGCGTGGGCAACGATGGTCTCGACCGACAATTGCGATCCGTGAGCGGGCACGACAGCGGCCCCGACCACCTGTCCGCGGACCGGGTCCGGTAGGGCGACCACAAAGCTGTGCACGATTTCAGGCATCGAGTCCAAGACGGACTCGACCTCCGCCGGCGATACGTTGGATCCCGCGGTTTTGATGAGAGTGCTTGCGCGGCCCGTGAAGTGCAAGTGGCCGGCATCGTCGAACCATCCCCGGTCCCCGGTGGCATACCACCCGTCGGGGCCGAACACCTCGTGGCGCTCCTGTTTGTAGACGCCGCTCATCAGGATCGCGCCGCGCACTTGGATCTCGCCCTCCTGACCGGCGGCCGCCTCGACGCCTGAGGCGGGGTCGACGATCCGGTGCTGCACCACATCAGGTAGCGGAATTCCGAAGGAGCCGCGCAGTTCCGGCGGCAGCGGGGTGTCGGGCACCTCGACCATCGTGTGTGGGCCACCGGTCTCGGTCATGCCGAGCAGGTTGGGCGTCAGATCGGCTTCACTGGGCCGCCGGTCGGGTGGCAGCGCCTGAAGCATGGTGCCGCCTCGCACACTGGACAGGTCGCGCTTGGCGAAGTCGGGATGGTCGGCCATGGCCTGGCTTGCCTGAGCCCAGCAGGAGATGAACGTCGCCCGTTCCCGCTCCAACAGTGCCAGCGTGCTGCCCGGCTCGAATACGTCTTGCGCGAGGATGGCCGCGCCGGTCGAGAGTGCCTGCAGCACAACCATCGTCAGGCCGCCCACCCAGAAGAACGGCATCGGTGAATAGATGCGGTCAGTCGGGGTGACGCCACGGTGGTGCGCCAGAATGTAGGCGTGGCGCACCAGGCTGCCGTGCGTGTGCACGACGGATTTCGGCACCGCCGTCGTCCCCGATGTGGTGACCACGACGAGATCATCCGCGGGTACGACTTCGTTCTCGGCTGAATATGCCAGCGACACTTCGGGTTCGGGGTGCGGCCACGGCGTCGCCCAGGAGCGCCCGCAGTCCGGCCAGACGTGTATCCGCCGCAGGTATGGCGCCTGGGGGGCAGCTATCGCAGCCCCTCCGTCCGTGAGGCCGGGCAGCGCGTCGTGCATGCGCTCGACGAGATCGCGGCCGGCGATCGACCGGCCCATGAGCACCATTTGCACATCGGTGTGCCGCAGCAGCCGCCCGAGTTCCGCACCGGGTGCGAAAGTCGACAGGGGAACCGTCAGCGCGCCGATCCGCGCCGCGGCCAACCAACAGATAAGCCACTGGGCGCAGTTGGGGAACAGGATGCCGACCCGGGTCCCTTTGCCGACACCGGCGGCCAGCAGCGCGTCCGCCAACTCCAAGGACGCGGTGTCCGCCTCAGCGAAGGTCAGTCGCTCGTCATCGGTGATGAGGAACTCGCCGTCGGGTGCTGCACGCCTGATGGCGAGGAGCTCGGGGATGCTGGCCGGCACGCCGCCGGGCGTCGAATCCTCTGCCGCGGTGAGGGCTCCGTCCATCAGCCGACGTGGACGGGGATGTGCGAGTAGCCGGCGACGTTGGACATGGCGACCCGGCGCAGACCGCCGGTGTCGACGTCGAATCGTGGCCAGTGTTGCTGCAGGTGCTCAAAGGCAACCCGGCTCTCCAGTCGGGCGAGCCAGGAGCCCAGGCAACTGTGCGCGCCGTAACCGAACGCCAGCGTGGTGGCGCCGCCCCGGCGGATGTCGAATGCGTCGGGCTGATCGTAGGCGCGCGGGTCACGTGTCGCGGCGCCCGTCACCAACAGGGTGGGAGAGCCCGCGGGAATCGTCCCGCCGTCGAGGCTGACCTCGCGGGTTGCGAATCGTCCCTGGTACTGCGACGGCGGATTGAGTCGCAGCATCTCCTCGATCGCGCCGGGAATCAGTGTGGGATCGGCGAGGACCAACTGCCACTGGTCGGGATTGCGGTGAAAGGCCATCACACCGTTGCCGACCAGTTTGGTGACGGTCTCACTGCCGGCCGCCGCCAAAAGAACTGCGAACGTGGCGATGTCGTCGTCGCTGAGCCGGTGTGTCACCCCTGCCTCATCGTCGTACGTCGCTGTGACCAGTCGGCTGATGATCAGGTCGTCGGGGTTCCGGCGTTTCTCGCGAGCCAGTTCAAGGAAGTACTCGCCCATCGCCATCGAATCGGCCACGCCGCTTTCCGTGGCGAACGGGTTGTTCTCCTCGCGGTGCAGGAATCCGTCGGTCCACAGCCGGATCTGCTGTCGTTCGCCGGCTGGGACGCCGAGCATCGAGGAGATGATCTCCACCGGGAACAAGGCGGCGAAGTCGGCCACCAGGTCGAAGTTCTGCCGACCCTTCAGCTCATCGACATAGGAAGTCACCACCTCCACCACGAGCGGCTCCAGATTGGCGATCGCCGCCTTGGTGAACACCTGCCGGACCAGCTTGCGCAGCCGCTCGTGCTCTGGGGGGTCCATGATGATCAACATGTTGGTGTTTAACCGCTGCCGCATCGACAGCCCGTCCAAGGTCACCCCGTAGGCGCTGCTGAACGTCTCCCAATCCCGGTGCGCGGCAACAACATCATCGTGGCGGGTCAAGGCGTAGAAGTCCCATCGCTCGCTGTAGTAGACCGGCGCCTCATCGCGCATCCACCGGTAGGTCTCATACGGATCGTCGAAGAAGACATCCGAGTACGGGTTGAACTCCGGCGGGGCGCCGTCTTGACGCGTTCTCGTTGCGGGCGGCGCACTCCGATCCGTTGACATCTCAGGCGTCCACCCGCATCGCGTTCGACAGCGTTCCGCCCATCACCATGGCGACTTCGGCGTCGCTCAGCTCGCGACGGCGGTCGGCGTAGCTGAGCGGTTCGGCCAGGCCCTCAGGATGTGGGTAGTCCGAGCCGAAGAAGATGTGGTCGATCGGTACCAGCTTCGCGAGCTCGACCACATTCTCTTCCCAAAACGGGTTGAAATAGACGCAACGCCGGATCGCTTCCAGCGGGTCCTCGCCATAGAGCTGCGGCATCTTCTTGTGCGTATCGCTGAGATTATTGAAAAGCCTTGGAAGCCAAGTCGTTCCGTTCTCCACCATGGCAATACGCAGCTCTGGGAAGCGGGTGAGCAAACCGTGGCAGGCGAGCGCCGCGACAGCATCCTCCGCCGGGTTGCGCGCCAGACTGTAATACGAGCGGAATGGAGTGGGCTGGAACGGACGGAACTCGCCGCTGCCTTCCCAGTCGTTGGCGTAGCGCGAATAGCCGCTGTCGGAGGCGTGCATGACGACCAGCACGCCAGCATCGCTGACCCGCTTCCAGAATGGGTCGAATTCGGGAAGGGCGAACGAGCGGGGACCGTGCAGTCCGGGAACCGGGGCCGGCCGAATCAAGACCGCGCGGGCACCCCGTTCGAGCACCCAGTTCAGTTCTTCGATCGCCTTCTCGACGATCGGCAACGTGATGATCGGAGTGGTGAAGATCCGGTCCTTGAAGTTGAAAGACCATGTCTCATCCAGCCACTGGTTCAGGGCGTGGATGATCGTGTGTGTCGCTTCGGGGTGATCCCGGAACCGCTCCTCGACCAGGCTGGCCAGCGTCGGGTACATCATCGACTTGTCGATGCCCTGTTCGTCGAGCAGCGCCAGTCGGGGTCCCGGCTCACGCATCGCGGGAGTCGCCTCGATCGCCTTGCCCAGGATCTCCCGGTGGCTCTTGCCTTCCGGGTTGCCGTTGTGGAAGTAGTCCTCTTGGGCGCCGGGCGCGGCGACCTTATCGAAGGTCGGGTTGGGAATGTAATCGCTGATCTGCCCCAAGGTGGCGATCTTCGTGCGGCCGTCGACCTCGACGTAGCGGATCGCACCGTGGTACTGCGATGGAAGGAATTTGGTCAACGCATCGCGCGTCTCGTACATGTGATTGTCGCCGTCGAAGACCGGAAAACCCAGCTTTTGTGTCATCGTCGAACTCCTTGGTACGGCCTTGCCTATTGCGCTCGACAGTAACATCGAGTGCGTAGGAAGAGAACAGCACGCTACTTTTTTGCATGTGATAACTCCGTCAGGGGTAATGTGCTCGTTACGGCAGTCCCGCTCTTGCCGTCGAGCCCTCGGACACGGGAGGAATCTGGTGTGGACCTGCGGTTGAGCGAAGAGCAGCGTGCAGTCCGCGAAACTTTCGCGGCCCTCTTCCGGAAGGAGGCGACGCCACAGCGCGTCCGGGCGGCGGAGTCGTCGGGCTTGGACCAGGATCTGTGGCGGCGCTTCAGCGAGACGGAAGCGCTCGGGATCGGCGTGGCGTCGGATTGCGGTGGCGTGGGCGGGGGTCTGCTCGAGCTGGCGCTGGTAGCGGAGGAAGCGGGCCGCCGCCTCGCCCCGATACCGGTCGCCGAGACTGCGGCCGCGGCGCGGCTGCTGGGCCGGCTTGGGGAAAAGGAGCTGGTCGGCCCAGTCCTTAACGGCTCGTCCATCGTGTCGCTGGCCACCGGACCGGGGCCCGTCGAGAAGCAACTGCTCGTTGACGGAGCGATCGCTGATGCGGTTCTCGCCATCGAGGGGAGTTCTCTGCTTTACGCGATACGGCCGGCCGGGCTGGCCCAAACCCCGCGGGCCAACTTCGGCGGGTTGGCATTGGCCCGATGGCCAGAAGGCTGCGAGCGCCGCTGCCTGGCCGAAGGCGATTCTGCCCGGACGATGTTCGCGACAGCTCTCGACGAGGTCCGCGTGCTGCGGGCGGCGGCGCTGATCGGACTGGCCGCCGAGGCGGTACGCATCGGCTCTGATTACGCGAAGGTGCGTCACGCGTTCGGACAGCCCATCGCGATGTACCAGGCCGTCGCTCACCCCTTCGCCGACGCTGTCGCTGCGTT
The DNA here is from genome assembly GCA_963760095.1 of uncultured Actinomycetota bacterium. Taxonomy (GTDB): domain Bacteria; phylum Actinomycetota; class Actinomycetes; order Mycobacteriales; family Mycobacteriaceae; genus Mycobacterium. Next base: position 563,276 of record CAVXBT010000006.1, read on the forward strand.
GGACGGGGCCCAACTGTTGGTCCAAAAGGCATGTTGGGCCTTGGATTCGGGGCAAGCCGACGGGCCGGCACTGGCCTTGATGGCGTTCGTATTCGCCGCGGAGACCGCATATCAGGCAGCCGGGCACAGCCTTCACGTCCACGGCGGGTACGGCTTCATGGAGGAGTACGACATCCAGCTCTACTACCGACGCGCCAAAGCGTGGGCGGTCGCATTCGCCGATCCGCAGCGCGAACTGCTCACCCTCGCCGACAGGCGCTTCGGCCTGGTAAGCACAGGAGGTCGCTGAGCCATGGACTTCAGCGAGCCCGCGAGCTGGGCCCGAATCCGTCGCGACGCAGAAGAATTCGTCGCAGCGCATGTCACCCGCGAGGTGATCGAAAATGAGCGACGCACCGGAGACGGTGCCCACCGGGAGTTGACGCGAAAGCTGGGGGAGCGCGGATGGATCGCCCCGGTCTGGCCGGTGGAGGAGGGCGGGGCCGGACTGGATCAATTCGAGACCGGTGTGCTGATGGACACGCTGCGCCGGGGCGGCGTTCCTACGATCGGGCCCGGGACGACGATGCTGCCGGCCAACGCGATCAGAGCCGCGGGTTCGTCAGAACTGAAGGCCAGGATTTTGCCGAGTGTTGCCGCCGGCGAGACCCTCATCTGCCTCGGCTACACCGAACCCGCGGGCGGATCTGATGTCTTCGCCTGCGCGACCCGCTCCGAGCAAAACGGTGAAGATTGGATCGTCAACGGCCAGAAGATCTTCACCACCTTCGCGCATCTCGCTGACTACTGCTTTCTGCTCACCCGTTCGGCGCCGGGGTCCGTCGGCACCCGGGGCCTGACGATGCTGCTGGTGCCGCTGGATTCACGCTGGCATCGAAATCCGGCCGGTGCACACCATGGGCCTTGAACGCACCAACATCGTGTTCTACAACGATGTGCGGGTCGACGACGCCAACCGGGTTGGCGAAGCGCACCAGGGCATTTCGGTGATGCTGGCCGCGTTGGAGGCCGAGCAGAACGTCGCGCCCGCCTCGCGGACCGGATTGGTGGCAGCCGATGCGCTCGAATTCGCGCGCACGCATCCAGGGACGGACGGCACCGCGCTCATCAACGATCCTCTGGTGCGTGAGCGCTTGGCCCATATGGCGATGCAGGCCGAGGTGGCCGACCTGCTCGCCTTGCGGGTGGCGTTCCTGGACGCCGAGGGTGACAAGCCAGGCCCGGTGTCGGCCCTGTTCGGTCCTGAAAGCTATGTGCGGGCGTCCGCAGCCGCGGCCGATATCGCCGGAACCGCGGGCATGCTGGATTGGACCGACCCAGACGCTCCCGTTGACGGCGCGCTGAATGCCCATTATCGCAGCGCAGTCGCGACGACGATTTACGGCGGTTCCAGCGAAGTGCTGCGCAGCCTGATCGTCGAGAACAGGTTAGGGCTACCCCGCAGCCGTCCACGCCGCTGAGACGTCAGCGGAACTGGCGGGCCAGCCAATCCGCACTGTCGCGCGCGGCGCATTTGGCCACCGCACAGTCGGCGAACATGTCGAACCCGTGAATGGCGCCGGCATAGACGTGCAGCTCCGTTGACACGCCGGCCCGGCACAGCCGGGCGGCAAAATCGATCGACTCGTCTCGAAGGCAGTCCGCCGTGCCCACGCTGATGAACGTCGGCGGTATGCCCGCCAGCTCGGCGGCCCTGGCGGGAGCCGCTTCGGGTGGCACGTCGTCTGTTCCGTAACGCTCGCCCAGATAGCTGCGCCAGCCGAATGCGTTGGACTCCCGACTCCACATTGGAAGGCCGTCGAGCGCGCTCGACGGCGTGGTCATCCGATCGTCGAGCATCGGGTATTCGAGGTATTCGAATCCCGGACCGTCGAGCCCCTGATCCCGCCAACGCAGCGCGAGAGCGGCGGCCAGTAAGCCACCGGCGCTGCGTCCACCGATCCCGATGCGGCGCGGGTCCAACCGCAGATCGGCCGCGTGATCAACGATGTAGCGCAGTCCGTTGTCGCAGTCGTCTAGTGGCAGCGGATAGGGCGCCTCCGGTGCCAGCCGGTATTCGACGCTGACGCAGGCGCAGGACAGCGAGCGGCACCACTCGTTGAGGCGGGCGTTATCCATGAAGCGGTTTCCGATGACCGTCCCGCCGCCATGCATCCAGTACAAGGCCGGCAGGTCATCGGCAACGCCCCGGGGACGCAACAACGTCAGGGCGACCCCTCCGTCGGGATCGGTCGTGAGCTCGACGCACTCGATGTCGGGTGCCGGTACGGGCGGGAACGGGGCGTTCTCACGCATCATCGGCACGGTTTCGGTGGAGAAGACGAAGTCGGGCAGATCGCGGACGGCTTCGCGAATCTCGGGGTCGAGTGCTTCTCGACGGAGCTTGACCATCAACCGCCTCCCAGCAGATGTGATTACTTCACTGCGGCGTCAGCATAGTATGTCCGTTGCATCTGACGCAGGTAGCGTTCTACTGTTGAGATGCGATGCCTCTCAGAAAGAGATCACATGCTTCCCGAAGACGCACGAATCATCTCCGTCGACGACCACGTCATCGAACATCCCCGGGTCTGGCTCGACCGACTGCCCTCCAAGTACGAGGGCGTCGCGCCGCGCATCGTGAAGCTCCCCGACGGCAACGACACCTGGCTTTACGAGGGGCGGCGGTCGGGCAACTTCGCTTTGAACGCGGTGGCGGGTAAGCACCCGCGCGACTTTGGTATGGACCCACGCAGCTACGACGACATGCTGCCGGGGTGTCACGATATCGCCGACCGCATCAAAGACATGGACATCGAGGGCACCTGGGCCCAGCTGTGCTTCCCAAACTTCGGCGGGTTCGCCGGCAGCACGTTTTTCGCCGCAGAGGATAAGGATCTTGCGAAGCTGTGCATCAGCGCCTACAACGACTTCATCCTTGACGAGTGGTGCGCCTATGCCCCTCAGCGCCAAATCCCGCTGATGATGGTGCCGTTCTGGGACATCGACGCATCGGTCGCCGAGATCGAACGCACCGTCGCCAAAGGAGCGAAGTCGGTGTCGTTCATCGAGGCGCCGCACAAGCTCGGCCTCCCGTCGTTTCACACCGACCACTGGGATCCGATCCTCCGCGTCTGCGAGGAAGCCGAACTTCCGCTGTCGATGCACTTCGGCTCCGGCGGCATGCCACAGGGACTCGCGCCGGACGGCGACATGTTCATCAGCATCGCCCTTTTCGGACTGAATTCCATGATGGCAACCGTCGACCTGTTGATGTCCGACGTGTTCTACAAGTTCCCCAAGTTGAAAGTCGCGCTGTCCGAAGGCGGCATCGGTTGGATGCCGTATCTACTGGAACGCATCGACTACTCCTGGGGCCGACACAAGTACTGGTGCAACATCAACGCCGACAAGCTTCCTTCTGAGCTATTCCGGGAGCACATTTACGGCTGTTTCATCTCTGACCAGTCCGGCATCGAGCAACGGCACCGGATCGGCATCGACAACATCATGTTCGAAAGCGACTATCCGCACTCAGACTCCAACTGGCCGCACACCCGCAAGTTGCTCGCCGAGCATCTCGTCGATGTGCCCGACGATGAGGCCCGAAAGATCGTCGAGCTCAATGCTCGCACCGTGTACCGCTTTTGGGACTGAGGCAATGACAGCGACTGCATCCGATTTCACTTTCGACCCGTTCGCGCCCGGACCACCCGAACAGCTGCCGCAGGTGCTTGCTGAACTGCGGGAGCGATTTCCCGTCTACCGCACCAGCGCTGACATCTGGGTGGTGTCGCGCTTCGACGATGTCAAGGCAGTGCAGTCCGACCCGCAGCAATTTTCATCGCGACCCAATCCCTACGAGGGATCCGCGCCGCCCGATGAGGAAATGAAACCAGAGGTGGTCGAGCGGTTGCTTGCGCTGGCCGCGGGCATCCCGGTGGACATGGCCGAGATGGCCTCCGCGAAGACCATCGCCGCGGCTGACCCGCCCCAACACACCCGGATGCGCCGCATCGTCAGCAGGGGATTCACTCCGCCGCGCATCAAGGAGATGGTGACTGCGATCGAGGAGATCGTCCGGCGCTGTTTGGCGGGAATTGAGGACGAGCCCGCCTTCGACGCGGTGGAGAGGCTCGCCGTTCCACTGCCTGTCGAAATGATCTGTCACATCCTCGGCATCGACGGCAATCACTACAGCCAGGCCAAGCGCTGGTCGGACGCGTTCGCCGCGGCAGCGGGTGGGGTGTTCAGCAGTCCCGCCGAGCGCAACGAATTGATGTTGGCAACGATCAAGGAGTTCAGCACCTACTTCGTTCCCCTCATCGAGGCACGACGCGCAGAACCCAAGGGCGACTTGGTCAGCGCCATGGTCGCCGCGATCGACAACGAGTCACTGAGCACCGTCGAAACGTTGATGGTGGCGATCACCATCATGGTTGCCGGCAACGAGACGACGACGAATCTGATCGGCAACACCGTCGTCGAACTGCTGGCCAACCCAGACCAGCTCAAGGTGTTGCTCGACGATCCTGAACTGCTGCCCAATGCGGTTGACGAAGCAAATCGGTTGACCTGCCCGATCCAATTCGCCTTTCGCGAGGCGACCGAAGACACCGAGATCGCTGACACGCCAATTCCCAAGGGCGCCATCATCGCGTTGCACATGGCCGCGGCCAACCGAGACCCGCGCCGCTTCGATGACCCTGACCGGTTCGTGATCATCCGGCCTCCTGGCAAGAACCTGGCATTCGGGCACGGCATCCACTTTTGTTTGGGCGCGCACCTGGCTGGTCAGGAAGTGCGGGCGGCGATCAGCGGGTTGCTGCCATACCTCGACCGGCTCGCGATAGCTGGAGAGCTGAAACGCAACCCGACGGCGCTGCTCAACGGGTGGCAACGGGTCGAACTGGCGTGGGTGTCTCATTGACGCTCGCGCGTGTGCCCTGCGGAACGTGATTACTGCGGGGCTCGCACCAAAGTGGATGACAATCCACGTTGGTTTCTAGGCAGGGGAGCACCAGGTGAGTTCAGGTGAAGATCTCATCCGTCGATCCGTCGCTGCTCTGAACGCAGGTGACGTGGATGGGTATTTGGCCGGCTTCGCGCGAGACAGCGTGCGTTGGGCGAGTGGCCTGGACACGCCGTTGCCGCTGTCGGATATCGAGGCCAACCTGCGGCAAATGGTCACGGCGTTCGACCAACTGCACCTACAGGAGGATCTGCTGTTCGGCGGCAGTGGTCACGTGTTTGCTCGCTGGACGTTGCGGGGCATCCATACCGGTCCTTACGGGGGAATCGCGCCGACCCATCGGGCCATCGCCGTGCAGACAGACGAGCTGTACGCCGTCAGCGGGTCGGTTGTTACCGAGTCTTGGGTTTATGGCGATCTGACGAGTCTCTTCGAGCAACTCGAGGGTCGGCAATGACTGCACTGAAAGCCTCAATGTTGCTGGCGCCGTCGATCCTCGGCGACCCGTACGACTTTTACCGGAGGCTGCGGGAGGACGCGCCGGTGTGGGCGCTACCGGGCACCAACGTCGTGGTGATCAGCAGCTTCGCGCTGCTGTCAGAGGCGGTTGCGCGGACCGAGGACTTCTCCTCGACGATGCAGTGCCTCATCTATCGCGATGAGAATGGACTGCCCGCTCGCCTTGACTTCGGCGGAGCAGCCCTGCCGACGCTGGCGACCGCCGACCCTCCCGTGCACACCACCCAACGGCGTGCAGTCTTTCCCGAGTTGGTCGCCCGTCGCATGCGCGCACTGGAGAGCGACATCGCCACGCTGGCTCAAACGACCGTCAAAGAGGCATTGCAGGACAACACGTTTGAGTTCATGGGGACGATCGGCAACATCGTCCCGATCACGGTGATGGCCCGACTGATCGGATTCCGCGACATCAATCCGGCGCAACTCCTCGAGGCCGCGTTCGACTCCACGACCATGGTCGGTGGAACGGTGCCGCTGGATCAGCTCAACGAGCTCGTCACCCGCATCGAGAAGATCCAGGCGTGGATTGCCGAGCAGGTCGTCGGTGTCCGTGACGGCGACGACGGGGGCATCCTGCTGGCCGTACGGCGGGCGCTGGATGCGGGCACGCTGGAGATGGGCGAGGTCACCGTCATTCTGCACACCCTGCTGAGCGCGGGCGGTGAGTCCACGACCAGCCTGATCGGCAACGCCGTCCGGATGCTCGCCGAGGACCCGGAGATGCAGCATCGGCTACGCGAGCGCCCGGAGCTTGTCGACGTGTTCGTCGAGGAGGCGCTACGGCTGGAATCGCCGTTTCGGCAGATGATGCGCAGCGTCCCACGTGACACCACACTCGGCGGGGTCGACGTCGCGGGCGGGTCCACTGCGTTGCTGTTCTTCGCCGCGGGCAACCGGGATCCGGCGCAGTACGAGAATCCTGATGCGGTCGACCTCGAACGCAGTTCGCCGCGCCATCACCTGGCGTTCGGGCACGGGATCCACTACTGCGTCGGGGCCGCACTGGCCCGTATCGAAGCCCGCGCCGTGCTCAAAGCCGTTCTGGCGCAGACCCATGACTTTGCACTCGACCCTGCCGACGCTCCACGCTGGGTTGATAGCCTGCTGGTCCGGCGACATGAACACCTGCCCATCACCGCGACCGCGCGTTGAGGGAAGTCCGCGGCGACGTTTGCCGCTAAGGGCCGTCCAGCAGATGCGTGTAGGGATTACTGTCGGCATCGACGTGCTCGGGCATCGGGTAATAAGTCTTGATCAACAGGTTGCCCTCGTCGTCCCAGGCGAATGTCTCGATGCTGTAAGCCATCTGGATGTTCGGCTCGGTCCCGAAGTGGTTCTCACAGACCCAGGCCATCTCATTGCCGTTCACCTGAACAGTGAGCATCTTGATCTTCAGGATGGACTGGAACATGTCAAACGCGTCGCCCGTGGCGGCGTCGAAGCCCTGCTTTTCCTCGGTACCCACCGGGTCGAACATCCGGACGTCGCCGGGCATGATCGTGCGCCACGACGCCACCCATTCTTCCTTCTTGCCCGCGTTCCACAACTCCGCATGCTGAGCGGCGTGCGCCAAACGCGCCGCACGGCTAGGGATTTTGCTCATCATGCCGAACCCTTCTGCTCGTCACGCCTGACTTCTCGGCAGCTAACGTAGCGTGTTCCCAGTTCGGTATGACGGCCCTCGCACATCTCGGTCGCCAACATCCGAGGAAGGAGCACCAATGCGGGTCCGCCGGGTAGTGACTGGCCACAACGGTCAGGGAGAAGCAGTCTTTGTCGACGACGGATACGTCGAACCGACCACCGTCGCATTGTCGACGACCGAGTATCACGAGTTGTGGCGCGCTGACTCCGCTCCGCACTTTCCCGACCGAGGAGAGATCGGTGCCAAGACCACGTTCTTCCCGGGCCTGGGCGGTTACCGGTTTTTCATCCTGACCATCTCGCCGGGGGACGGCCACACCAATCTCGAAAACGTCGACGTGGAGGCCGGTCTTCGCGAATTGCAGGAGAAGCTGCCGGGTGTCCTGGAGACCAACGAATACGACAACCCCGGTATGCACACCACCGACACGGTGGATATGGAAATCGTGCTGTCGGGAGAAGTCGTACTCGAACTCGACAACGGCGTGGAGCGGACGTTACGCACCGGCGACGTCAACATTCAGAACGGCACCCGGCACCGCTGGCATAACCGCGGCACCGAGCCGGTGACGATGGCCGTCGTCATGGTCGGCGCCAGCCGTGGGTAACCGCCAAAGCGCGCTCAGGCGTTCGCCATTGCGGGCGGCTTGATTGCCTCCGGGTCGGGGTTGGCCAGCGGCAGGCCCATGAAGCGGCGGGCGTTGTCTCCCATGAAGTCGTAAGTCCGCCGAGTGTCCATGCCCTCGGCGTACTGCCAATACCGCTTGGGCTCGGCCAGGCCTTCGGGATGTGGCCAGTCCGAGCCGAACATCACCTTGTCCCACCCGACCGTCTGCACGACGTCGGCAACCGAACCCTCCCAGAACGGGCTGACCCAGATGTTGCGGCGGAACACCTCGTGTGGATGCTCGGGGAAGTTCTGCGGCATCTTGTTGTACGTCGACTGCAGGTCGTCGAACAGCGGCTTGATCCACGCGCTGCCGTTCTCCACGCTGGCGATGCGCAGCTTCGGGAATCGGGTCAAGGTGCCGTGGCAGATCAGGCTGGTCAGCATGTCGGCGATCTCGCGGTGGCCCAACGCCGTCCACTTGAATGCCGACATCTCGAACGCGCTGCTGGTCGACGGCGGTTCCCACTTGTCGATGTACTCCTGTAACGGAGGTTGGCTGGCGTGCAACACAATTGGCAGCCCCGCGTCCTCGACGTCGCGCCAGAACGGATCGAACTCAGGCAGCGCGGGGGAGCGCCACCCCTTGTAGCCGTTCACCGGTGCCGGCTTGATCAGCGCGACCTTGGCTCCGTTTTCCAGGATGTAGGCGAGCTCGCGACGGGCTTCGTCGACGATGCCGAGGTTGAGCACCGGGGTGGAGTAGACCCGGTTGGCGTGGCTGAAGCCCCAATGCTCCAGCATCCACTGGTTCAGGGCGTGGATGATCGCCACCGTCAGGTCGGGATCCTCGGCGGCCGAATGCTCGACGAGGTTGGCCAACGTGGGGTAGTTCAGGCATGCGTCGACCCCCTGGCGGTCCAGTTCGGCGATCCGGTCCTCGGGGTTGCGCGCTCCCGGCGGCGTGTCGATGCCACGACCGGACATCTCCCGCATAGACAGGCCCTCCGGGTTCTGGCCTGAGTAGAACTTCTCGTGCGCGCCGGGAGCGGCGACCCGTTCGAATGTCGGGTTCGGCATGTAGTCAGTGATCTTGTTCAGGATCGCGATGCGGGTATGCCTGCCGATCTGGACGAACTGCACTTTCGGCAGGAACTCCTTTGGCAGGTATCTCGTCAGCGCATCGGGGGTCTCATACATGTGCTGATCGGCATCGAAGATCGGTGCATCTTTGAACTGGGTCATCGGATTGCCTCTCGCTACTCGACGTACGGCTCGCTTAAGAGCTTGGCGCAATCTGACAGTTGTGTCAAGTCTGCCGATATATCTCGTGTAATTTAGATTTGAACTGCGATGATTGCAGTTGACGATACTGTCATATAAGGTCGCAGCATGACGGTGACCTCGGCTTCGCCCGCCGAACCGCAACTGGACGCCACCCGCGGTGAGCGCACCCGGTCGGCGATCCTCGACGCCAGCCGTCGTCTCTTTCTGGAACGCGGCTATGCGGGCACGCCGATCAACGCGATCACCGAGGCGTGCGGCATCTCGCGGGCCGGCTTCTACACCTACTTCAAGGACAAGCGCGAGATCTTCAACGTCCTCGGCCAGAACGCGTACCGCGAGGCCCTCGCCGTCATCGCCGAGTGGGCCGAGGCCGACCATCCTTTCGGTCCAGCCGACATCCGGGCCTGGGTCGGCCATTACTTCGACTACATGGACCACCACGGCGCGTTCGTGCTCGCTTCGACGCAGTCGGCGCCCGACGACGAGGACTTTCGAAACTCGCGCAACCGCATGGTGAGTCGGGCGTCGTGGAAGCTCGGTCAGTCGATCGCCGGAAATGGCACGCACTCGCCGGACGTCATCGGCGTCGCGGTGATGGGGCTGCTGGACCGGGCTTGGCACACGGTCTACCGGCAGACTGTTGCTGTCGACCGTGACGAAATGATCGCGGTGGTCGCCGAGATGATCGTCGCGATGGCAACGCCTCTCGCGTCGTGACCCCGCCGTCGCTGGACGCGCCGGACGTCGTCGACTTCATCCGTGCCAACCACCGCGTGTTTCTCTTCTGCCGCGACGGCGCCCGACGCCCCATTGGCTATGCGATGCGTTCGGTCGCCTACCGCTCCGCCACCCGCTGCCTCTACTTCGCCACCTATGCCAAGAGCGCCAAGGTTCAACACCTGCGCTCGGCTCCCGAGGTCGCATGCTTGATCGGCGACGACGAGGGTTGGGTTTCCGTAGGTGGCCTCGCGCACGTCTACCAACCGTCCGCAGCCGAGGTCGACGAACTCATCGGCGAAAGTTCACCGGATCAACGCGTGCCCGACTCGGTCGTGACGAAGGTCCGCGACCGCCTGCTCAGCGGCAAGCGGTGCTTGATCGGACTGACGCTTACCGAGGTCCGCGCCGCCGATCTCCCCGATCACCGTGCCTAGTCCGCGCAGCAGCGGCCCTGTTGCGATGGCCGAGGACGAACTTGCCGAGTTCTTGGCGAATGGGCCAACCGGCGCCATCTGTGTCGTCGACGCCGACGGCCAATTGCTGGCCTTACCGGCGCGGGTGGTCGACTTCGACTCCGCCACAATCGCCGTCACCGTTGACGGCGTGAATGGCGACGCCACGCAACGCGCCGAGATCCAGGCCTGCGTGGTGGCCGACACCTTCACCGCCTATCGGGACATTCGCGGTGTGATCGTGCAGGGAACAGCGACATGGCCACCCGCATCGGATGACGTGGCCACGCTGACGGTTAGCCGCACCGTGACGTTCTCGTTCGCCAAGGCATGACCGTCCAGAAGCTGCGTCAACGCACGCGGTCGATCAACGCCTCGGCATCGGCGACGCTGCGCAGCAGATCATTGAGATGAGTGCAGGTGCTGGTACCGGACAGCTCCTGTCGGACTCGGAAATGCAGTTCCTGCAATGTCATTCCGGTGATTCGCTCGGCGCTGGCGACGGCGCCGGGGCATTCCCGCCACGGCAGTACTCGCGGCGTGGCCTGCGACTCGACGATGACGCCGGTCTCGGTGTCCACGACGGCGGCCAGGGTGTATTCGTGGATGATCGTCTCGACCCCGTCGCTTCGCACGTAGGTGTCGCGGAACATCGCGTCGATGCCCACCCGTGACGGCGACTCACCCTGGTAGACGTCGATGCGCCGCCTGCGGCGCATGCCGTGGCGCGGCAACGCCGACACGTGGTGCCAAGCCCAAGAGTCGTCGCCGTGATCGAGGTCGGGAGCCTCTGGGCCGGTGACGATCACCGGATCGCCCGCCTCGAACGACGTCATCAGCAGCCCGCCGGACGCGAAGCCCGCGCACTGGTCGGCGACCGGCAGGTACCCCGATTTCGCAACATCGCCGAGCAGGTTCGACGCCGACAGCGCATGACCGGATATCAGTGTGGCGACCGGAACGTCGTCGAGCAGCGTGTAGCGCAGATCGCGTGCCCGCCGCAGCTCGGGAGCAGCTTTGTCGGCCGCGGCGCGAAACCCGCTCATCGCGGGTGCGCCCGCCAACCGGGACATGGCGGCGACCGGTGGCGTCACCTCGACGTGACGGACGACGCGGGCAATCAGCTCGATGGTGGCCGAGAGCGTTGCGGAGCCAAGCTCGGTCACGGTTCCGTCGGCCGCCGTCCACAGATCGCGCGCCCGCCCGTTGAGACACACCGGGTCCAGCGAGCCCTCGTCGCGGGTCATGTCGATCGACGTGGTGCGACGCGCGGATCGCGGCCGGCGCGGCGGATTGCCGGTCGTGGGCTCGTGCACGCCGTGCAGGGGATGAAGCCCGAAGGGCGGGGAGCCCAGGTCCGTCACCGGATGGACTCTAGCTCTCCCCGGCCGGTCGGAACGCGAAGGTCACCAGCGAGTGACCTTCGGCGGTCTCCAGCGTGGTGGTGGTCGACACCAGGGGCTGGCCGATCCGCAGTTCGGCCGCGGTCGCATCGACGATCAGCGTCTCCACCAGCACACCTTCGGCCAACTCGACGAAGCCCACCACATACGGCTGGAACACCTTTGGGTCCCGAATGCCCTTGTACGGCAACGGCGGTGGGAACTCCTGAGTGGTGTAGGTGTACAGCGTTCCCTCGGTGGACAATTCGACCGGCTCGATGTCGCCCTGGATTTCCGGGTCGCCGTCGAAAAGCTCGGGCCGCTCGGCGGGAAACTTCACCGTGCCCGACGAACGCCTGCGCGACGCGAACAGCACCGCGCGGTCGCCGTCCACGCGGAACAGTCCCTCGGTGATCAGTGCGGTCATCTCACGCCACCTCGATGACCATCGCGGCACCCATGCCGCCGCCGGCGCACATGGACAGCACGCCGATTCCGCCACCGCGCCTGCGCAATTCGTAGATCGCCGAGGTGACCATGCGGGCACCGGTCGCGGCGATCGGGTGGCCCAGGCTGATGCCCGACCCGTAGACGTTGACGATGTCCTCGTCGAGTCCGAGTTCGCGGGCGCACGCCACCGCCTGCGCGGCGAACGCCTCGTTGATCTCGAACAGCGCCACGTCCTCGAGCTTGCGGCCGGCCAGTTCCAGCGCCTTCGGGATGGCCTTGATCGGCCCGCTGCCGGTCCGCGTCGGGTCCAGTCCGACCTGCGTCCAGGACAGCACGCTTGCCAGCACCTCCTGCTGGGTGTCCGGGCTCGCCAGGGCCACCACGGCGGCGGCATCGTTGATGCCGGAGGAGTTTCCTGCCGTCACGGTGAAGCCCTCGATCTCGGGATGCAGCACTTTGAGGCCCGCCAGCGACTCCATCGAACTGCCTCGCCGCGGGTGCTCGTCCTCGGCGAACGTGATTGTGGTGCCGTCGGCTTGCGGCACCTGGATCGGCACGATCTCTTCCACGAATGAGCCGGCATCGATCGCCTTGACCGCGCGTTGGTGGCTGCGCAGTGCCCACTCGTCCTGATCCTCGCGGGTGATGCCGTATTGCACGTTGCAGTTGTGCGCGACGGTGATGGACATGTCCAGCGCCGGTGCGTCTGCGGTGGGCGGATGCGACAGCGGAAACCACTGCTCATAGTCCTCGGGGGACTTGCCGGTGGTGAAGGGCTTGCGCTTCTGCAATATCGGTCCGGTGGACAGCGACTCGATGCCGCCGGCCAAAATGGCGAGGCTCATGCCGGCTGCGATCTGGCCCGCGCCGACGGCGATCGCCGAGAGGCTGGACGCGCACTGGCGATTGACGGCCAGGCCGGGGACCTCGATCAGTCCGAGGTCCACTGCGATGTAGCGGGCGCTGTCGCCGCCGCCTTGCATGCTTTCGGCCAGGACGAAGTCGTCGAAATCCGCTGCGTCGAGTCCGGACCGTTCGCACCACCGCTGCGACGACGGGCTTGGCGAGTTCGGTCGCCGGCACGTTGGCCAGCGTGCCCTTGCGCGCCGTTCCGATCGGTGTGCGGGCAGCGGCCACGATCGCTGCGCGGGACGTGCTGGTGGCCATGTGTCTCCCAAGATCTTCAGAGGTGACGGGCTGCTTGCCCGATGAGCGAGGTCAGTCTATACCGTTAAATAGATATCGATATGTCCGGTCAGCGTGACGTTTGGAGCAGCCCGTGAAGGTGATCAAGTCCGTGGACGATGCGCTCGCGACGATCGGGGAGGAACTCGGCGTCAGCCGGTGGGTGGACATCGACCAGAGCCGGATCGACGCTTTCGCCGACGTCACCATGGATCACCAATGGATCCACGTCGACGTCGAGAAGGCCAAGGCCGAAAGCCCTTACGGCGCCACGATCGCGCACGGCTTCCTCACGCTCTCGCTCATCCCCGGCGTGAGCAAGGACAACTACCGCGTCGAGAACGCCAAGATGGGCATCAACTACGGCCTGAACAAGGTGCGATTCCTGTCCGCGGTCACTGCGGGCAGCCGCGTCCGGGTCAGGTCCGAGCTCGCGGACGCCGCCAAGGTCGCCGATGACACCGTGAACCTGACAGTGCGTCACACCGTCGAGATCGACGGCGTCGACAAACCCGCCGCGGTGGCCGAACTGATCGCTAGGTTCGTCTGGTGACTGGTGGTCCGTTCGACGGAAAGGCCGTCCTCACCGGGGCGGGCAAATCGCAGGTCGGCCGGCGGCTGGGCCGAACGGGACTGGACCTCACACTCGAGGCGGTGCAGCGTGCGATCGCCGACGCCGGGCTGAGCGTCGACGACGTCGACGGGATCGCCAGCTACCCGGGGCCGGGTGTGCCGGACCCCGGATTCTCCGGGGCCACCGTCCAGGAGGTCCGCAACGCACTCGGGCTGCGCTCCCGCTGGTACATGTCGGCCTTGGAGACCGCAGGGCAGATCGGCCCCGCGATCGAGGCATGCATGGCGGTCAGCCTCGGGCTGGCCAACCACGTCGTGGTCTTTCGTTCGGTATGGGAGTCCACCGCCGCGCAGCAGGCCGGCGGTGGCCGCGCCTCGGTGCTGTTCGGCGGCGGGCAGTTGCCCCCGCACCTGGAGTGGGCCGCGCCCTTTGGAGCACTGTCGGCGGCGAACTGGCTGGCGATGCCCGCCCAGCGCTACATGTACGACTTCGGTCTGACGCGTGAGCATTTGGGCCGCATCGCGATCAATGCCCGCACCAATGCCGGACTCAACCCCGACGCGATCTACCGCGAACCGATGACGATGGACGACTACCTCGGCGCGCGAATGATCTCCGAGCCGCTGTGCCTCTATGACTGCGACGCGCCCTGCGACGGCGCCACCGCCGTGATCGTGTCCCGCCGGGACGCCGCCAACGGCCTGCCGCGACACCCGCTCACGGTGGAGTCCGTCGGGCCCGGCATGTTCGAGCGGGCGACCTGGGATCAGCGCAGCGACATCACCACGATGGCCGCCCACGACTCGGCTGCCACGCTGTGGGAACACACCACGCTGACCCCCGCCGACGTCGACATGGCCCAGCTCTATGACGGCTTCTCCTTTTTGACAGTGATGTGGCTGGAAGCGATGGGCTTCTGCGAGCACGGCAAGGTCGGTGAGTTTCTGGGGGACGGCTCGCCTATCGCACTGAACGGCTCGCTGCCGATCAACACCAGCGGCGGTCAACTCTCCGGCGGTCGACTACACGGGATGGGTTTCCTGCACGAGGCATGTGTGCAGTTGTGGGGCGAGGGCGGTGATCGGCAGACACCCAACACTCCCGAGGTGGTGGCCGTCGGTGTGGGCGGCGGACCGGTGGCCGGGTCGATGCTGTTGAGCAGCCGCTAGCGTATGTCGATGGCCGCGGTCGACGACCTGACGCTCGGTGACATGGTGACCGACAATGCAGTCCGCTTTCCCGACGTCGTCGCCTACCGACACGGCCGCCGCACCGTCACCCACGCCCAGTTACGGGACCGGGCAGTCCGATTGGTGTGCGCGATGGCCGCGGCCGGGGTGAAACGCCAGGACCGCATCGCGGTGTTGAGCCGCAACAGCATCGAGTTCGGTGAGCTGAACGCGGCGACCCAACTCAGCGGAATCATCATGGCCACCATCAACTTCCGGCTCTCGCAGGCGGAGATGGACGATGCGCTGCGCCGCGTCGCCCCGTCGATCGTGTTCTGCGCCGAGGAGTTTCTATCGGTGATGGCCGATCTCGTAGCCGCCATGCCGTCGGGGCCGATGCTGGTGGCCATCGGGGGAGGCACTCCGCCGGGGATCACCGGCTACGAGAAATTCATCGAGGGTGGCCGCAGCGGCGAGCCCGAGTTCGTGGCCCGGCCCGACGACATCGCGTACCTGCTGTTCACCAGCGGCACGACCGGCGCATCCAAGTGCTGCATCCTCGGGCAGCGGGAGATGCGCCGGGTCGCATTCACGATGAACAACGAGATGTGTTGCGGCAGCGCCGATCGCGGGCTGATCAACATGCCGATGTTCCACTTCGGTGCGCTCGGCATCGTGGGCGGACTGCATGCCCGCGGCGGAACCGTGGTGCTGCAGCAACAGTTCGACACGGCCGATGCGGTGCGGTTGATCGCCGACGAGCGGATCACGGTGCTGCACCTGGCCCCGGTCATGGTCAGGGCCCTGCTCGATGAGGTGGGTGACGGCTCGGCGATGAAATCGATTCGCACCGTGGTCTATTCGGCCGCGCCGATGACCGCGGCCATACTGCGGCGGGCGCTCGCCGTGCTGCCGGATGCAGGCTTCGTCAACCTGTACGGGCAGACCGAAGTCATCGTCTCCGGACTGCCGCGCGAACTCCACGTCCTCGACGAACCCAACGCTGCCGAGCGGCTCAGCTCGGTGGGCTTCCCTTTTCCCGGCACACGGGTACGGGTGGTCGATGAGCACGGGGGCATCGTTCCCGTGGGACAGACCGGGGAGATCGTCGTGCACTCCGACTCGATGTTCCGCGGCTACTGGCAGGACGACGCGGCAACGCAGGCGACGCTGCAGGACGGGTGGTGTCGCACCGGCGACATGGGCCGAATGGACGGGCACGGGCTGCTCTATCTGATGGACCGCAAGAAGGACGTGATCATCAGCGGCGGAGAGAATATCTATTCGCCGGAGGTCGAGGATGCGGTCTGCGCGGTCGACGGTGTGGCCGCCTGCGCGGTCGTCGGGGTGCCCGACGACAGGTGGGGCGAGCTGGTCTGCGCGGTCGTGGTGCCGTGCAACGGGGCGTCGCCGACGCTGGAAGCGGTGCAGGAGGGCGTGCGGCAACGGTTGGCGCGCTACAAGGTGCCTCGTCGACTGGTGCTGGTAGCCGACCTGCCCGTGCTGGCCAGCGGCAAAGTCGACAAGAAGCAACTGCGCGCCGACCTGAAGGCGGCTGCCCCGGAGTGGCAATGATCTTCAGTCTCTCATCTTAGGGTCGTTGCGGCTTTGCAGTCTGATGAATGGAGGAGTGCGTGAACAGGATTGACCCGACCGGTTACGTGGTGGTGGACGACTTTTTCGGTTCCCCCTATGTCGACGTTGACGACTGGCGCGAAAACCCGGTGCCGCATCGGTATGTGCATGGTGGCTTTTCGGGCACCGATACTCGATTCGTGTTCCGGTTTCCGCCTGCCGAGTTGTATCGGGGTCGTCTTTACCAGCCGTTGGAAGGTGCCAACGCCGGCCACGAGGACGTTGCTTCGGGCCCACTCGGCTCGGTCACGGGCGGCCCCGCGGAGATATTTCGGCTCGGCGGTTACGTGGTGGAGTCCAACATGGGCCACATCGGTGATGTGAAGGACGCCAAGGCCGGTGATGATCCGACGATCTACGGATGGCGCGCGGCGGCGGAGTCGGCGCGCTTCTCCAAGTACGTCGCCGCTCAGGTCCTTGGCGCGGCGCCGCATTATTCGTATGTGTACGGAGGCAGCGGCGGCGCGCGGCGATCACCCTTGTGTCTGGCATATGCGCCGGACGTGTGGGATGCGGCCATGCCGTTCATGGGCGACGACGTCGACGGCGATTACGGTGACTGGACACGGCCTCGGGACGGGACACCCAACTTTGCGGCCATGTTCAACGTCCAGCGGGTTTTGGGCGACAAGATCGGCGATGTCGTCGACGCGATGCGGCCCGGCGGGAGTGGAAATCCCTTCGCCGGCTTGAACACTCATCAACGGGAGCAGTTGGCGATGCTGTACAAGCTCGGGTTCCCGCGCGGGGACGAGTTCATGATCGCCCAACCGATGGGCCAGCTGTGGCTGTGGTGTTCTAGGGCTGAGCGAGTGTCGCGTGAGGATCCCTATTTTGAACGGTTTTGGACCGAGCCGGGCCACGTCGGTTTCGACCAGCCGGAATTGGTGCAAGCCGACCTGATCGACACCGAAACCACCGTGGCGCGGGTCCTGACCGCCACCGACCTGATCACCGACGAGGGGTTAGCTGGACCCGAGTTCGCCGCACTGCGGATACTGGCGATGGTCTTCGGTCAGATGGCGAGCGCAATGGACTTGCCTATGGTTGTCCAACTCGGCGACACCACGGACGGGTATCTTCCCGGAGCCGGTATCCGGTTCCTCGATGGGCAAGCTGCGGGTCGGCAGTTGTACTGCATGAGCGGTGCCGGCAACACCCTGCTGCTCGACGGCGAGGGCGAAGCCAGCAACCTGCGTCTGACTGGCGTACAGCCCGGGGACCGGGTGCGGTTCGACAACCGGGCATTTTTGGCTTACTGCTACTACCCGTGCCATCACATCTGGGAGTCGCAGGGCGCTGAGCAGTTCCGGCTGGGCGCGACGCCGATCTACCAACAGTACGAACAGCCCGAACTGTCGCCGTTCATGGGGGTACGCCACACGGGCCGCTTCGACGGCAAGATGCTGTGGGTCCAGCACACCCTCGACTCGTCGCTGTGGCCGTCGCAGGGCCTCGGTATGAAGAACAACATCGCACGTGAAGTCGGGCCAGCACGTTCGCGACAGTGTTTCCGGCTCCGATTTTTGGAAAACGCTGAACACGTCCCGCCGTTGCTGGCTGCCGCACCTCCCGACCGGGCCAACAACACCTGGCTGATCGATTACGTCCCGCATGTCGAGCAGTCGCTGGCCGACCTCACCGCCTGGGTCGAAGACGGCATCGAACCGGCCGAGACCACCTTCGAAGTCGATGACGGGAAGATCAGCCTGCCGGCCTCAGCCAAGGAACGCGGCGGCATCCAGCCCGTGGTACACGTGACGGCAAACGGCGCCAAAAGAGCCGAGATCTCAGCCGGGACCCCGGTCAATCTCGAAGTCCACGCCGAAGTGCCCGACGGTGCCGGAACCATCATTTCGGTTAAGTGGGACCTCGACGGATCGGGTGCATACCCCGTCGCAGAGCAGGTGGACGGCGAGTCCGCGGAGCTCACCGTCAGCCTTGAGTGGACGTATACCGAGCCCGGCACATACTTCCCCGCGGCGCTGGTCGAATCCCACCGCGACGGCAACGTAGCGGCCACGTCGCGGCGGATTCCGAACCTCGACGCCGCCCGGGTTGTGGTGAAGGGATAGTGGGACTAGCGCCCCCAACTCGGCCGACAAACACCAACAGCTCGGCCGGCACGATCGCGTCCCAGGCCATCATCTCGTCCACAAGCCGCCGTCTCAGCGACCGCCACCCCCAACTATTTGAGGTCGAAGTAGCTAGACCGTATGGGGAGGCTGGGGCCTCACTGCATGTGAACGTGGGTTGCCGACAGGAATCGGGTCCTGGCCGGTAGAGCCACAGATGTAGGAGGCCCCAGTGTTAGGTCAGCGTACGAGTGTTGGTTTGGATGTGCACGCACGATCGGTGGTTGCGTGCGGGTTGGACCGGGAGACCGGTGCGGTCGTCGAGCGTCGTTTGACACCTGATCACCGCGAGATCGTGGGTTGGATCGAGGGCTTACCGGGGCCGGTCGCGGTGACCTATGAGGCCGGCCCTACCGGATTCTTCCTGGCTCGGGCCTTGGAGGCGGCCGGCGTTTCGTGTCAGGTCGCTGCGCCCTCGAAGTTGATCCGTCCGGTCGGGGACCGGGTCAAGACCGATGCCCGTGATGCCGTGCATCTGGCACGGCTGCTGCATCTGGGACAGGTCACCGCGGTTGCGATTCCCACCGCCGAGCAGGAAGCGGCCCGGGATCTGGTACGGGCCCGCGAGGACTGCCGCGGGGATCTGATGACCGCGCGACACCGGATATCGAAACTGCTTCTACGCCAGGGGATCGTCTACTACGAGGGGAAGACCTGGACCGGCCGTCACGAGCTGTGGCTGCGCAAGCAGCGCTTCGACAACCCCGCGTTGCAGTTGACCTACGATGCCGCATTCGATGCCATGACCGCCTGCGTGGACCGGCGGGAGCGGTTGGAGGCAGCGATCGAGGCGATGGCCGCCGACAGTGAATTCACCCCGGTGGTGCAACGACTGGGGTGTATCCGGGGGATCGCGACGCTGACGGCGTTCGGGCTGGCGACCGAGATCGGGGACTGGCATCGGTTGACTGGCCGCACGATCGGCGCCTATCTGGGTCTGGTCCCCTCGGAGTACTCCTCGGGCGATAGCCGGGTGCAGGGCTCAGTGACCAAGACCGGCAACGGACACGCGCGGCGACTGCTGGTCGAAGCGGCATGGCATCACCGCAGCCCGTACCGACCAGGGACCATGTTGCGGCGCCGCTGGGAGCTGGCTTCCCCGGCCGCTCGGGCCCGTGGCCAAGCCGCCAACCGGCGCCTGCATCAGCGGTGGATCGACTTCGATCTGCGCAGGAAACGATCCGTGGTCGCCAACATGGCCGTGGCCAGGGAACTGGCCGGCTGGTGCTGGTCACTGGCCGTGCTCCAGGAGTGATCAGCCCACCCTCGTCCAGATGAGAACAATCGGCGGCGACGGCAAGCGTCTTGGAGTGACCCGCGAAAGCTCTATGAGCAATCCTGTTGCCCAGCAACATCATTACGCTCGATGCTAGACAGCGGCCAACTCCGACTCGAAAGTCCGGTCCTGCGGTAACCAACCCGCGCATATCAGACTGACAACGCGTCGACACGACACGCTCGTCATCACCGAGACACTCAACTGGCCAACGAAGCGGCGGCCGCAGCGACGGTTGCGGCCGCCGCTTCACCCTGCCTACTTGACATTCAGTACGCTACCTTCGCCGCACCCGTCTGTGCTCTCACGTTCACGCGTCGCGCAGCAGCGAACGGCGCAGCAGATTGACCATCAACAATGCGGCCCGCTCGTCACTGTCCGGCGCGCTCGCCGCCGTCGGCTCGGACATCCGGCCCAGGACCGCCACGAACACCGCGGCTGCCACGTCGACGTCGATGCCGGCCGGCAGGTCCACGGTGGACACCAGCGCCGAAACCGCCTGGTGAATCGCGCCAATGCCGTGGTCGACATCCGCATCAGCGAGCTGGTCTGCCACGGTGCCGTCGAACCACGCCCGGATCACACCGCGGTACGCACGATGGAATCGCACGTACCCAAGCATCCACTCGGTGAACGACTCGGCGGCCATCGCCGGCAGGGCGGCGGCGTGCCGCTCGATCTCGACGACCGCTCGGCGGGTCAACTCGGCCAGGATCGTGTCCTTGGTGCTGAAGTACCGGTACAAGGTCGCGCGGCTGACACCGGCGGCCGCCGCGATCTCCTCCATGCCGACGGCGTAGTAACCGCGTTCGGCGAACAACGCCGAGCTGACCGACAGCACGTCCTGCGGAATCGGTGAGCCCGCCGCCTCCGTGGCCGCGGGTGTCGCCGCGGCACCGTTGAGGGCGCGCGGTGGTGTTCGCGCGTACCCCTTCGTTGGCTGCGGCGCAACCGCCTGCAACACGCCGGCCGGTGTCTCGGGAAATAGCATCAGCTGCAATGCGACGGTCAACGACCACGTCACCGTCGCGCGAGGGGGCAGCGGGAACATGGCCCGGCGCCGGTAGAGGTGAACCATGTGGGGGATCCGGCCCAGTGCTGCCGCTGCATCGTCGGCATCCAGATCCCGCAGGCGTGTCCTTCGCAGCCGATCAGTGACTGTCTGATCAAACTGGTCGGCGGCCGTGCTGGCGTCGACGACGGACAACCCAGTGGCGGTGCCGATGCCTGGAAATTCGGCAAATACCGCGGCGTGGGCGTCGTAGATGTCCGCCCATTCGACCAGCCAGCGGTGCAGCGCATCCACTCCGTCGAACGTCGGGCCGAGGTCACCGAGGTGTTCACCGTGTGCCAGCACATCGCGTTCGGCCAATGCACTGAGTTCGCGGAAGATCTCCTCTTTGCCCGCGAAGTATTGATAGACCGTCGCGCGGGACGCGCCGGCCGCCCTGGCGATGGCGTCAAGCGAGGTGGCGTGGAATCCGTTGGCCAGGAACACCTCCGCGGCGCACCCGAGTATGCGGTCCCGGGTGTGCAGGCCGCGACGCCCCACACCGGCATTGGTAGCGGGGGCATAGCCGGAGCGCCGCAGCTTGTCGGGAGTGCGGCTCATGTCTGAAGTATCCGACACACTCATGGCGTCGACGGCGCTCCGGGCAGGTTGCGCTTGGCCTTGCCGGGATAGCCGAAGAACTTCTCGAAGTTGGCGTCGTTGATCGGCTGTGCGCTGTTGCGGGCAGCGGCCAATCGCAGCGCATCGAGGCGGGCCTGGGCTTTCTCGAGCGCCTCGACCGGCCCGGACTGCGCCAGGCGTTGTACCTCCCGCGCGGCCGCGGCCGTCTCGATGCGAAGCCGTTCACCCGCTTCGCCGAAGGTCAACAGGTCGTGGTCGTCTTCATCGACCTTGTCCCGGCCTGCGTCGTCGGCGGGTCGGTCCGTGGATTCCATGTCGCGCCTCTCAACGTCTAGACGAATGTGGCTTGCGTCATATAGTCTGTGAGACGAACCGTCAGAAAACAAGACGCTACGTCAGAAAAATATGACAGATCGTCAGATGCGAAGGAGCATCATGCCGCTTCAGGATGACCACCAGATCGTGTCCGTCGACGACCATTTGGTCGAGCACCCGCGGGTGTGGCAGGACCGGTTGCCGCAGAAGTACCTCGAACAGGGCCCGCGCATCGTTGATGAAAACGGTATGCATCTGTGGCACTACGACGGGCAGGTCTTCCCGACCATCGGCCTGAACGCGGTCGCCGGCAAACCGCCGGAGGAGTGGGGCATGGATCCCGTCCGCTACGAAGACATGATTCCCGGCTGCTACGACCCGGTCGCCCGGGTCGCCGACATGGACCTCGATGGTGTGCAGTCGGCGCTGTGCTTCCCGTCGTTCCCCGGATTTGGTGGCGGCACGTTCCAGCGTGCCGACGACAAGGACCTGGCGCTGCTGTGCGTCAAGGCGTGGAACGACTTCTACATCGACGAGTGGTGTGCCACCGCGCCCGAGCGCTACATCCCGCTGGCGATCCTGCCGACATGGGACATCGACGCATGTGTGGCCGAGGCAGAGCGCGTCGCCGCAAAGGGTGCGCGCACGATCTCGTTCCCGGACAGCCCAGTGCCGCTGGGTCTGCCGTCGTTCCACTCCGATCACTGGGACGGCTTGTGGCGTGTCTGCTCGGACGCCAAGATGCCGGTGTCGCTGCACTTCGGGTCCGGCTCCTTCGTGCCGGGCTTCTCGTTCTCCACGATCAAGCCGGTCCCGGGGCAGATGGCGGTGCCCGACGCACCTTTCGCAGTCGCGACGGCACTGTTCTCCACGAACCTGATGTGGTCCACGGTCGACTTGCTTTTCTCCGGCAAGTTGCAGCAGTTCCCGGATCTCCAGATCTCGCTCGCTGAGGGCGGCATCGGTTGGGTGCCGTACATCCTGGAGCGAACCGACTACGTGTGGGAGCGGCATCGCTACTACCAGAAGATCGATTTCGACACCCGTCCGTCGGATTTGTTCCGCAAGCACTTCTGGGGCTGCTTCATCGACGACGAGCATGGCCTGAAGAATCGGCACAGCATCGGCGTCGACCGGATCATGCTCGAGATCGACTTCCCGCACAGCGATTCCAACTGGCCGAACTCACGTAAGCGGGCCGCCGAGGTACTCGCAAATGTGCCCGACGATGAATGCAAGCTGATCGTCGAGGAGAACGCCCGCCGGATGCTCCACTTCCCGCGGGTGAACGCGGGCGATCGGCAACTTGCCGGCGTCTAAAGCCCACCCCGTGAGACCAACTGCGCGGCAATGACGTTTCGCTGTATCTCGTTGGTTCCTTCGCCGACGATCATGAGCGGGGCGTCGCGGAAGTAGCGCTCGACGTCGTATTCGGTGGAGTAGCCGTAGCCACCGTGGATCCGGACGGCGTTGAGTGCTATTTCCATGGCCACCTCTGACGCGAACAGCTTGGCCATCCCGGCCTCCATGTCGCACCGTTCGCCGCTGTCGTACTTCTCCGCGGCGTAGCGGGTGAGTTGGCGTGCCGCGGTCAGTTTGGTGGCCATGTCGGCCAGATAGTTCCCCACGGACTGGTGCTTCCAAATCGGCTGCCCGAAGCTTTCCCGCTCCTGTGCGTATTTCAGCGCGTCTTCGAGGGCCGCGCTCGCCACGCCCAGCGCCCGCGATGCCACCTGAATACGGCCCGTTTCAAGGCCTTTCATCATCTGCGCGAATCCTCTGCCCGGCTCCTCTCCGAGGATCGCCGAGGCCGGCACGCGGCAGTAATCGAACGACAGCTCGCAGCTCTCCACGCCCTTGTAGCCCAGCTTGGGGAGGTCGCGTGACACGGTGAGGCCCTGGCCGTGTTCGACCAGGACGATCGAAATGCCTCTATGGCGGGGCACGGCTTGAGGATCGGTCTTGCACAGCAGTGCGATGAGGCCGGACCTGCGGGCGTTGCTGATCCAGGTCTTCGCGCCGTTGATCACCAATTGGTCACCCTCGGCTCGTGCGGTGGTCGTCATCGCCTGCAGGTCCGAGCCGCCACCGGGTTCGGTGAGCGCCATCGTGGCCCGCATCTCCCCACTCGCCATGCGCGGCAGATACTTCTGTCGCTGTTCCTCTTTGCCGTACAACGAGATCAGCTTCGCGACCACGGTGTGGCCGCCCATCGCGCCGGCCAGGCTCATCCAGCCACGGGCCAACTCCTCGGTCACCTGTACGTAGCACGGCATCGACACCGGCGAACCGCCGTATATCTCCGGCACGGCAAGCCCGAAGATCCCGATGCGCTTCATCTGCTCGATCCACGCTTCTGGGTACTCGTTCGCGTGCTCTACCTCGCGGACGCTGGGCTTGACGTCGCGGTCGATAAAGGTGCGCACGGTATCGACCAGCATGGTCTCTTCGTCGTTGAGCGCGAATGTCATTGCCGTTTCTTCTTACCGGACACAACCGTCAGAATCAAGTGAAACAAGCGGAGGCGGACCGCCAGCCAATATGCACTAAAGACACGATGTACTCCAGCCGCATAGGTGACACTACTGTCAGAAGAGATGCGTGTTAGCAGCCCGTCGAAATAGTTAAAGCTTTAGTCTTATGCTGTCAACTTGGATGAGACCGTGCGGGTGAAGGAGGACGTATGAAGGTTCGTCTCGAGCAGTCCAAGTGCGTGGGCCACGCCCAGTGCTACGCCGTCGACCCGGATTTGTTCCCGATCGACGAGTCCGGCTACTCCATCCTCGAGGAGCACGAGGTGCGACCAGAAGACGAGCAGCTCACCCGAGACGGGGTAGCCGCGTGCCCCGAACTCGCCTTGATTCTCGAAGACGGCTGACGGGCGTGCTTGCCAACGGGCCGCTGTAACCGGCACACTGCTTACATAGTTAACCAGGTTGACTTTGTGGGAGTGTAATGCCGACAGCTGATTGGCGTCCTCGGCTCGAGTCGCTACTCGCCGATTTCCGTCGTCGCCAGGCCGACGCCGCGCGCAGCGGCGAGAAGGCCGACCGCATCGCGGTGGCCTGCGCGTGGCACGCCGAACTCGTCGACCACCAGCTGGCCGCGCCCGGGTGGCCGCGCGAGGTCGGCGGCCTCGACCTTCCTCTGGCCGATCAACTGGACTACTACCGGATGACCACGGATGCGGGTGCGCCGCCGCATCCGTGTCCGCTGTCGTTCATCCTTGCCCCGACGCTCATCGCGCACGGCACCCAGGAGCAGAAGGATCGTTTCCTGACGCCGTTGCTGCGCGCGGATGAGTTCTGGTGCCAAGGGTTTTCCGAGCCTGGCGCGGGCAGCGACCTCTCGTCGCTGTCCACCCGCGCGGTCCGCGACGGCGACGTGTACCGGGTGACGGGTCAGAAGGTGTGGACCACGATGGCCGACCGCGCCGACTGGATGTTCGCGCTGGTGCGGACGAGCTCCAGCGCGAAGCCGTCGGACGGGATCACCTATCTGCTGATCCCGATGAAAAGCCCGGGGATCACCGTGCGTCCGCTGCGTGACATCAGCGGCGCGGCCCACTTCGCCGAGGTCTTCCTCGACGACGTCGAGGTGCCGGTCGACAACCGGGTGGGCGACGAGGGCGCGGGCTGGTCGATCATGCGCACGTCGCTGGGCCACGAGCGGGCCACCGCTTTCCTAGCCGACGAGTTCAAATACCGGCGCACGGTCGACCGGGTGATCGACCTGGTGGTCTCCCAAGGTCTGGACGACGACCCGCTGGTCCGCCAGGACGTCGCTCGGCTGGAATCCGGGGTTCGCACCATCGCCGCCAACAGCGCCCGCGCATTGGCAGCGGTGCTGCGCGGCGAGGATCCGGGCGGTGTGGCATCGGTGAACCGGTTGGTGAAATCGGAGTTCGAGCAGCACATGCATGCGCTGGCTCTGCGCGCGACCGGTCCCTATGCGGCGCTGGGCAGCCGCGCACCCGACGCCGTAGACGGCGGGCGCTGGACGTTCGGCTACCTGATGAGCCGGGCGACCACGATCGGCGCCGGAACCGCGGAGATCCAACGCAACACCATCGCCGAGAGCGTGCTCGGACTGCCGTCGCACCGAGGCGAGCGCACCCGGTCAGCCGCCGTCACGCCCGGCGCCCCGCTCGCCGTGCCCGAGGAGGACGAACGCGAGCTGCGCGAGGTGCTGGCGGCGACACTTGGCGCCAAGGTAGACGTATCGGCATTGCTGGACCGCAAGCGTCCCGTCGATGCGGCCGAACCCGAAGTGTGGTCCGCGCTGGTCGAATTCGGCCTACCGGGCCTTGCCGTCGATGAGTCGCTCGGCGGCGCCGGCGCCCGACCGCGTCTGCTCTACGCCGCCATCGAGGAAGCCGCCAAGGCATTGGCTCCTGCGCCGCTGGTTCCAACAGTGACCGCGCTCGAGGTCGCATTGCACTGTGGGGCAAAGGCTTTGGTCCAGCGGATCACGGGCGGTGCGGCGGCCGCGTTCGCCGTGGCCGTGAACGACAGCGGCTGGGTGACCAGCGGCCCAGAGCTGCCCGAGTGGGACGGGAAGGGTCTGAGCGGCGTGGTGCCGATCGTGGGAGGCGCACCGGTCGCCGAGGTGTTAATCGTGTTAGCGCGCGCCGCCGACGGTGGACTGTTGGTCGCAGTCGACGCGTCCGCCGACGGCGTTGACGTGGCGGCCCATCAGCCGCTCGACATCACCGGCACCATCGGCGCGGTGACCTTCCGCCGGGCGGCGGGTGAGGTGCTGGCCGACGGGACCGATGTGCCCTCGGTGCTACGCGACGCCTACCGCAAGGCGGCGCTGGCCGTGGCCGCGGACTCGATCGGGGTGGGCTCGCGCGCGCTGGCAATGGCCGTCGACTGGGCACGCGAACGGCATCAGTTCGGCCGTGCCATCGGCAGCTTTCAGGCGGTGTCGCACCGGTGCGCGGACATGCTGGTCGCGCTGGAGGGTGCCCGAAGCCAGGTTCTCGCGGCGGCCGAGGTCGACCTCGACGAGTCGGAATACTTGGTGGATCTGGCCGCCGCGGCAGCGCTCGACGCCGGGGTGACCGCCACCGAGGGCGCGCTGCAGATCCACGGCGGCATCGGCTTCACCTGGGAGCACCCGGTTCACCTTCTGCTGCGTCGCGCTCAAGCCAACGCCGTGCTGATCGGCCGCGCCGGCGCGCTGCGCGACCGGGCGGCCGGCGAACTGTTGTCGCTGAGCCGCTAAGACGTCACATCGAAAAGGAAGACGGCAACGTGGAATACGGCATGGGTCCCGAATTGGAGGCCTTCCGCGCCGAGGTACGGGCCTTCATCGCGGAGCATGCACCGCTCATCCCGCCGCGGGCGGGCGTGCGTAGCGCGGAGAACGAGGCCGAGCTCAAAGCGCTTCAGGACTGGACGGCGCGCCTGTTCGACGCCGGCTACGTCGGCGCGGACTGGCCCGCGGAGTTCGGCGGCCGCGATGATCGCTCCGCGGAACACGCCATTGTGGTGGGCGAGGAACTGGCCAGGGCAGCAGTGCCAGGCGTGCCGAGCGGCAACGCGCTGGCATCGCATGCGCTGATCCACTACGGAACCGATGATCAGCGACGCAGGCATCTGCCCGAGATCCGTGCGGGTCGACAATTGTGGTGCCAACTGTTCAGCGAGCCCGGTGCGGGCAGCGATCTGGCGTCGCTGCGTACCCGCGCGGTGCTCGACGATGATACCTACACCGTCGACGGTCAGAAGGTATGGACCACTGACGGGCATTGGGCCGACTACGGATATCTGCTGGCGCGCACCGATTCCGACGCCACCAAGCACAAAGGCATCAGTGCGTTCATCCTTGACATGACCAGCCCGGGCATCACGGTCCGGCCATTACGCGAGCTGACCGGTACCTCGGACTTCAACGAGGTCTTCTTCGATTCCGTCGAGGTGCCTGCCGAGGCGATCATCGGAGAACCAGGACAGGGCTGGGCAATTGCGAACGCAACGTTGGGGCACGAACGCACCAGTGTGGGCGCCGCGGTCGTCAAGCTCAGGCTGGCCATTGACGGACTGGTCGCACTCGCCTCACGCGTCACCGCCGGCGGTCGCCCTGCGATCGAAAACGATCGAATCCGCGATCGGATCGGTGAATTCAGCGCCGAGGTGGAGGCGTTGTCGGCGCTGACGTACGCCAACCTCACGCGTTGGTTGCGTGGCACCGAACGCATGCACGACGGCGCGATGGCCAAGCTGATGTTCAGCGAGCTGAACCTCGAGATGGCGCGCTTCGCAGTCGAACTCGGCGGCGAGGCAGGCGTGTTGGTGGAGGGTGACCCGGACGTCCTAGACGACGGCCGCTGGCAGGACGAGTGGCTCTACGCCCGTGCGTACACCATCGCCGGTGGGAGTTCGGAGATCATGCGCAACCTGATCGCCGAGCGGGGCTTGGCGCTGCCGCGGGATCGACGTTGAGTCAGGCCGTCAGCAGCGCGGCGCGGTGTTCGGCGACGCTTCCGTCGAAGGCCTCGTCGACCTTGATCCGGCGCAGGAACAGATGCAGATCGTGCTCCCAGGTGAAGCCGATGCCGCCGTGCACCTGCAGCGCTGTGCCGGCCACCTTGGCGGCAGCGGACTTCGCATACGCCGCGGCCGCGGACGCGGCCCGCGACCGCGCGGCGGCGGGTGCGGTGTCCAGCGCGAGGGCCGCAGCCCACAAGCTGGCCCGGCCGGCCTCCACCCCGACGGCCATGTCGGCGCAGTGATGTTTGACGGCCTGGAACGAGCCGATGGGCACGCCGAACTGTTCCCGCTGCCCCGCATAGGACACCGTCATGTCGAGCAGTCGGGCCGCCGCGCCCAGCGCGTCGAACGCCCGGTGCACGGCCAGCGCGTCGCGCAGCGCGGCGACCGTCCCCTGGGGCAACTCCGTCCAATCGTCGGTCGTCACGTCGAGGCGCAGCCGTGCCCACGACCGGGTGAGATCCAGCGTTGCCATAGCAGTCGTCGTCGGGGGCGTCACCACGGCGAGGTACTCCCGGTGATCGACGACGCCGGTTACCGCAACGGACTCCATGTCGGCGGCCATCGGCACCGGGCCGCTGCTGCCGGTCAGTTGCAGCGTCCCGCCGTCGGCACGAGCGTTCACGCAGAACGCCAGACCGACCAGCGCGCCCTC
The DNA here is from genome assembly GCA_963760095.1 of uncultured Actinomycetota bacterium. Classification (GTDB taxonomy): domain Bacteria; phylum Actinomycetota; class Actinomycetes; order Mycobacteriales; family Mycobacteriaceae; genus Mycobacterium. Next base: position 592,362 of record CAVXBT010000006.1, read on the forward strand.
CATGAGCGCTATGCCGACGCTGTCCAGAAGCCATGCCGCGATGCTCACATCGGCGATCGGCAGCGAGCTGGCCGCATATCCGTGCTCCTCGGCCACCACCGCCAGATCTACATGGGTGCCACCCATTTCGGGAGTGAGCAACGCCAAAAGACCCGATTCGGCTGCATGCGCGACCGCCGCGGGATCGACGGTGACGGCAGCCGAGTCCAGCGTCGCGCGGACTCTGGCGATGGGGTCGTTGCGGGTGAGCCAGGCGCGCTCGGCCGCGGCGAGTTGGTGCTGTTCGTCGGTCAGCCCGAAGTCCATCGCAGGCCCTTCTACTAAGTTGACCTAGTAAACCATGTCCTCTAGGTTCAGGTGACAGGCTTTCGCTCGAAAGCCGATTCGGAAAGTGACGATGACCAGCATCCACGACGCACTGGGACGGCTCTGGGACGCCGACGACGATGCCCGCATGGTGCAGTCCGACGGACGCTGGACGTCCTGGGGGTCCGTCCGGTCGCTGACCGAGGAGATCGACCGGGAGTTGACCGCGGCGGGATGCGGCACGGGTGGCCGGGTCGCCGTCGTGCTGGGCAATCGGATGGAGTCCGTCGCGGCACTCATCGCGATCTTCCGGGGCGGACGCACCCTGGTGACCATCAGTCCGCTGCAGCCGCCGGAAAGGCTGAGCGCCGACCTCGCTGCGGCGCAGGTGCCCTTCGTGCTCGCACCGTCGGCGCAGTGGTCCGAGGACGTATTCAGCCAGACCGTTGCCGAACTGGGCGCAACCGGCTGGAGCCTCGACGCCGACGCGGTCGTCATGCGGGCGCGGGGGACAACGGACGCGGCGAACGGCGATCCCGCCGTGGCGATCGAGATGCTGACGTCGGGGACGACAGGCGCCCCGAAACGCATCCCGTTGACTCGCGCGCAGCTGGAGGCCTCCCTGGCGTCGGCGTTGCAGCACAACGACCGTTCCGCCAGAACCAAACCCCCGTTGTCCGGCACTGTGGGATTGGTGACGTTGCCCATCGTGCACATCGGCGGGCTGTGGTCGTTGTTGCAGTCGCTGGTCGCGGCCCGTCCGATCGCGATGCTGGACCGCTTCACGGTGCCGGGCTGGCACGCCGTGGTGAAGCAGTATCGGCCCGCGGTGGCAGGACTGCCGCCGGCGGCCATGCGATCGGTGCTCGACTCCGACATCCCACGGGAGGATTTGGCGAGCATCCGCGCCATCAATGCGGGTACCAGCCCCGTCGACCCGGCGTTGGTCGATGCGTTTTTCGAGCGGTACGGCATCCCGATCCTCGTCGTCTACGGCGCGACCGAGTTCTCCGGCGCCGTGGCCGGATGGACCGTCAAGGACTTCCACGCGCAGTGGGTCGACAAAAAGGGCAGCGTCGGACGGGCCTTTCCCGGCGTACGGCTGCAGATCGTCGGCGAGGACGGTGCGGTCCTCGGCGTCAACAAGAGCGGCAAGCTGCAGGTCGCTACGTTGCAGGCTAGCGGTGCCGGAGACTGGATCACGACCAGTGACCTAGCGCATCTCGATGAAGACGGCTTCCTCTACATCGACGGCCGCGCCGACGACGTGATCGTCCGGGGCGGCTTCAAGGTGTCCCCGGAAACCGTCGTCCGCGCACTGCGTGCGCACCCGGCGGTCGCGGACGCCGCCGTAGCGCCCGTGCCGGATCAGCGGTTGGGCCAGATTCCGGTTGCCGCAGTCGAATTGCGCCCTGGTGCGGCCACCGATGCCGAGGCGCTCCGCGAACACTGCCGGGCTACGCTGACACCGTACGAGGTGCCGGCCCGCATCTTCGTCGTCGACGAGTTGCCTCGTGGAGCGGCGCTCAAGGTCGACCGCCGCCGGCTGGTCGCGATGCTCGAAGACCTTGGACTTCCGGCTGAAACTCTAGCAACGCCAACCTGATTAGAAAGAGACACCATGGGTCGAGTTGAGGACAAAGTCGTTCTGGTCACGGGAGGCGCCCGCGGTCAGGGCCTCAGCCACGCCGTCAAGCTGGCCGAGGAGGGTGCTGACGTCATCCTCTTCGACATCTGTCACGACATCGAGACCAACGAGTACCCGCTGGCGACATCGCGTGATCTCGAAGAAGCCGGTCTGGAGGTGGAGAAGACCGGCCGCAAGGCCTACACCGCCGAGGTCGACGTGCGGGACCGGGCGGCGGTAAGCCGCGAACTCGCCAACGCGGTCGCCGAATTCGGCAAACTCGACGTGGTAGTCGCCAATGCGGGCATCTGCCCACTGGGCGCTCATCTGCCGGTTCAGGCCTTCGCCGACGCCTTCGACGTCGACTTCGTCGGTGTCGTCAACACGGTCCACGCCGCGCTGCCGTATCTGACGTCCGGTGCGTCGATCATCACCACCGGGTCGGTCGCCGGCCTCATCGCGGGCGCCCAGCCTCCAGGGATGGGCGGCCCGCAGGGCCCTGGCGGCGCGGGCTACAGCTATGCCAAGCAGCTGGTGGATTCCTACACGCTGCAGCTGGCCGCGCAGCTGGCGCCACAATCCATCCGCGCCAACGTCGTTCATCCCACGAATGTCAATACATCCATGCTCAACAGTGCGCCGATGTACCGGCAGTTCCGCCCGGATCTCGAGGCGCCGAGCCGGGACGACGCCCTGCTGGCCTTCCCCGCCATGCAGGCGATGCCCACGCCTTACGTCGAAACCTCGGACATCTCCAACGCGGTCTGTTTCCTGGCTTCTGACGAGTCCCGGTACGTGACGGGCCTGCAGTTCAAAGTCGACGCCGGCGCCATGTTGAAGTTCTAGGAGGAATCAATGACCACCACCGAAAAGCACAGTGCCGACGCGGCCGCCGAAGAGGGCCGCATTACCGACGAGGACATCGAACGGGCCAAGGGGCAGATCGGAATTCCCGTCCACCAGCGCGACGAAGCGTGGCACAAGTTGCCGTCGGCCGACGCGATCACGCACTTCGCTTTCGGCTGCGGCGACGACAACCCGCTGTTCCACGATCCGACCTACGGACCGGCCACGCGCTGGCACGGACAGATCGCGTCGCCGACCTTCCCGATCGCGACGGGCCTGGACCAGACCCCGAAGTTCACCGATCCGGAGCGAAAGAAACTGTTCCGCGGGCTGTTTCGCGGCACCGGCAAGTACTACTCGGGGGTGAAGTGGACTTGGTACCGCCCGATCTACGCGGGTAGGCCGGTGTTGGCGGAGAACTACACGCTGGACGTCCAGGTGAAGGACAGCGAATTCTCCGGTGGGCGTTCGGTCAAGGAAACCTACCGGTACCTCTACGTCGACATCGACGGCAACCCGATCGCGACCCGCGACGAGTCTTACATCAACGCTGAGCGTCACGGCTCGAAGAAATCCGGGAAGCTCAAGGACATTGCGCGCAAGCACTGGAGTCCCGAGGAGTTCGCCCAGGTAGAGGAGGAGTACGAGGCAGAACGACGGCGAGGCGCTGATCCGCAATGGTGGGAGGACGTCTCGGTCGGCGACGAGCTTCCGGGAATCATCAAGGGCCCGTTGACCGTCGTCGACATCATCTCCATGCACATGGGATGGGGCTGGGGTGGGTATGGCGTGGGGCCGCTGAAGTTCGCCCACCAGTTGCGCAAACGGATGCCCGCCTTCTATCAGCCCGATGAGTACGGCGTCCCCGACGTCGTGCAACGTCTGCACTGGGACGCCGGACGTGCTCAGGCACTGGGTATTCCGGCGCCGTACGACTACGGCCAGATGCGCGCGGCGTGGGTGAGCCACCTGCTCACGAACTGGATCGGTGACGACGGCTGGCTGGCTGAGATGGACCTTCAGCTGCGCGGCTTCAACTACCACGGAGACGTGCACCGGTGCACCGGCAAGGTGACCGCGAAAGGCGACGGCGCCGACGACCCGGTGTCGCTGGACGTCTTTGCCACCAGCCAGCGGGACGAAACCACCACGCGGGGCACCGCCAAGGTATTGCTACCTTCGAAGACGACCGGTGCTGTGGTGCTGCCGATCCCGGATGCCGATCTGCGCAGGCGCGGCGCGCAGGTTGTTTCGCGGGTGTCCGGCAAGGTCGGTGAAGAGATGCGACGACTCTATGGAGAGTGAGACCAAAACATGAAGAGACTCGTTCTAGAGCCGGAGCACGAGGCGTTCCGCGAGACGGTCCGGCAGTTCATCGATCGTGAGCTCGTGCCCAATGCCGAGCAGTGGGAGAGTGACCGCATCGTCGACCGCTCGGCATACGTCGCTGCCGGCAAGTACGGCCTGATCGGCTTCAACATGCCGGAGCAATATGGCGGTGGCGGGGTCGACGACTTCCGTTTCAACGCGGTGATCGACGAGGAGATCGCCCGTTATGGAGGGCCGGCGCCGTCGCTGAGCCTGCAGAACGACGTTGTGGGCCCGTACTTCTCGTCGTTGGCCAGCGATGAACAGAAGGAGCGCTGGCTGCCGGGCATTATCAGCGGCGACCTGATCGTCGCCGTCGCGATGACCGAGCCGGGCGCGGGCAGCGACCTGGCCGGCATCCGCACCTCGGCCGTCCGCGACGGTGACGACTGGATCATCAACGGCTCCAAGACGTTCATCTCGTCGGGCATCAACGGCGACCTGGTAGTGGTGGTCTGTCGTACCGACCCCGACGCCGGACACAAGGGCTTCACGTTGCTCGTCGTCGAGGCGGGCATGGAGGGCTTCACCCGCGGCCGCAAGCTCGAGAAGATGGGGCTGCACTACCAGGACACCGCCGAATTGGCCTTCGAGAACGTGCGGGTGCCGTCAGCGAACCTGCTGGGTAAGGAGGGACGCGGCTTCTATCACCTGATGCACAACCTCCCGTCGGAACGGTTGTCCATCGCCATCTCAGCCATCGCAGGCGCACGCGAGACCTGGCGGCAGACGTTGCAATATGCCAAGGATCGCAAGGCCTTCGGCCAGCCGATCGGCAGCTTCCAGCACAATCGATTCCTGTTGGCCGAGATGGACACCGAACTCGAGATCGGCGAGCAGTACATCGACAGATGCCTGCAGGCCGTCGTGGACGGGGAGCTGACTGCGGTCGAGGCGTCGAAGGCGAAGTGGTGGTGCACCGAGACCGCCAAGAAGGTGATCGACGGCTGCGTGCAGTTGCACGGCGGCTACGGCTATATGACGGAGTACCGGGTCGCCCGCGACTACATGGACAACCGCATCATGACGATCTTCGGCGGCACCACCGAGATCATGAAGGACATCATCGGCCGCGACCTGGGCT
>CAVXBT010000007.1:0-185352 GCA_963760095.1 uncultured Actinomycetota bacterium
GGAGAGGTCATGAAAGCTGTTGTTTACGAAGGGCCCAGGCAGGTCCGCGTCGAGGACGTTGCGGACCCGGTCATCTTGGAACCCACCGATGTGCTCGTCAGGATCACCACTACGAACATTTGCGGATCCGACCTGCACATGTACGAGGGCCGGACCGCGATGGACTCTGGCAGGGTCCTCGGTCACGAGAACCTCGGCGAAGTCGTCGACATAGGAGCCGCCGTGACCTCGGTGGAGGTAGGTGACCGGGTTTGCCTGCCGTTCAATATCAGTTGCGGTTTCTGTCGCAATTGCGAGAAAGGGCTGACGGCTTTCTGTCTGACCACCAATCCCGACCCGGACATGGTCGGGGCGGCCTACGGGTTCGCGGGTATGGGCCCGTACAACGGCGGCCAAGCCGAGTATCTGCGGGTACCGTTCGGCGACTCAAACTGCCTGAAGCTGCCCGACGACGCGCAGGAGAAGGAAAACGACTACGTCATGCTGTCGGACATCTTCCCGACTGGCTGGCACTGTACCGAACTTGCCGGGCTGCAGCCCGGCGATGAGATCGTGGTTTATGGCGCCGGCCCGGTCGGGTTGATGGCGGCCCATTCAGCGATGATCAAGGGCGCGGCAAAAGTGATGATCGTCGATCGTCATCCCGACCGGCTCAAGCTGGCCGAACAAATCGGCGTCATCGCGATCGACGATTCAAAGGGATCCGCGGTCGAGCAGATCCTCGAACAAACCAAAGGCGCTGGCGCCGACTGCGGTTGCGACTGTATCGGTTATCAGGCACATGACCCCCAGGGCCATGAGGATCCCTCGATGGTACTCAACGATCTTGTGCGGGCGGTGAAGTTCACCGGCGGAATCGGAGTGGTGGGTTTGTATCTGCCGCAGGATCCAGGCGCGCCGGACGAAGAACGACAAAAGGGCGAGATCACTTTCGAGATGGGCGAATTCTGGCTTAAGGGCCAACGGATGGGAACTGGTCAGGCCAACGTCAAGCACTACAACCGTGAGTTGCGTGATCTGATCCACGAAGGCAAGGCCAACCCATCATGGATCATCTCTCACGAACTGCCGTTGTCTGAGGCCCCGAGCGCCTACGAGCACTTCGACGCCCGCGACGACGGTTGGACCAAGGTGGTGCTCAAGCCGCAGCTCGCGTCTGTGTGAAAGGACGCCGTCCGATGTTGAACACGTTTCAGGACAAGCTCATTGACGAATCGGGTGCGAAATGACACTGAATCAGGCATCGGTTTCTCTTGATGACGCACAGCGAGTGGTTGCCGCGGGCAGGGCCAAAGCCGACGAGATCTCTACGCCGTCGAATATCGCGGTCGTCGACGTCGGCGGCAACCTGGTGACGCACATTCGGATGGACGGCGCCTGGATCGGCAGCGTCGACATCTCTATAAACAAAGCCTTCACCGCCCGTGCATTCGACATATCGACCGAGGAGCTGGCGTCCGATGCCGGTCCGGGCGGGCAGTTCTATGGCATCCACGCCTCCAACGGGGGCAGGGTCATGATTTTCGCGGGAGGAATCCCGCTACAGCGTGCCGGTCAGATAGTAGGCGCCGTCGGTGTCAGCGGCGGGAGCGGTAAACAGGACCAGACTGTCGCCGAAGCCGCTGCCGCTGCCCTTTGACAGTGCATCTGCACACCGCAGAAGGCACCCATGGGTGCGGGCTGCTAAGCGCTTGACCGGCCATCGGCACGAAGTCCGCGCCCGCGACGTCATCCGGGCGTGAATGTGACGTGCAGAGCATTGGGTCCGCGCAGCGTGGTACCGACTTGGCTTGTGATCGTTGATGTATGGGCCTGCGCGGGATCCAGGGCGAGGTCGGGCAAACGCCGCATCAGGAACCTCAGTGCCGTCCTCAAACTGCGTGTCCAATGTCCACGCGATGTCCAATTGGACATCGAAGTGAGGCGGGTGAGGCGCCCTACAGACACGCCCTCCCCGCCCGTGCGACGGGGCGGGGAAGGGTATTGTCGAGCTGGCCTCGACCGGGGACCGCGGGCAGTTTCTTTTTCACTGTACAGCTGCCGGCTGCAGTGGCACACCTAATCATGTTGCAGCACAGCAGTTCCCGCCGTCACCGGATCCTGGTCCGTCGTTGGAGTTGTAGGCCAACGGATATCAGCTGGTGCTGTACGCCCAATAGTCATACGTGCCGCCGGGCACCGGGCACAGGTCGTGGTATGCGGCCAGGACGAACTGCGCCGCTTGGTCGATGGTCAGTTGTGGATGGTCTTGCACCAGGCCTGCGGCTATCTGAGTACCCGGGAGTTGCCGAATCCACAGTCTCCTGCACACGCTGTAGCCGTCTTCCAGCATCGCCGGATCCGTTCCGCTGATGCCCGCCGCCCGTACGGTGGCCACGAAGTCCGGGACGGCTTGAGGTTGAGGTACCGGGCTGGCGCCAGCCGGCGCGGCCAGGCCGAGGGAAATGACGGCTCCAACGGCACCGACGAGGATCTTTCCGATCGTGGGAGATCTCCTGTTCACTTTACGTTCTTGTTGGTGATGCTATTAGTTAACGTTTGAAAATGACTGCAAGTTTGCTGAGGCGTCATTGTTGGCTGACGCCTCAGCGCGGAGCGGGGCAGATTCTTCAGAAACCAGCACAGATGGATCGGCTCCATCACTAGGCCCGAGGGTTTGATGTTTAGGAAGTTAGGTCGCAACGGTCGCAATAGCCAACGACGGAACGCGCAGAGGGGGCGGCCGAAGGTCGCCGCTACCAGGGAATCACTCCCGAAGCTGGCGACGTGAGGGTTGACAGCAGTGTATCGCGCCAATACGAATTCACTTGTGAGACAGAGTATTGCGCGCAATCATCGCGGCGAGTAACGTAAGCGCCCCAAGCACAGGAAGTCCCAACCCAACCTAAGGGGAATACCGTGCGACAACCTGAGCTAACTAGCCTCATCGGCCTGCGAGACAGCGATGGGGATCGGCTCATCCTCCTACGTTTGGACCGGCCCAACGGAACGCGCGGCTACATGCTGAGGGTCGGAACGGGGAGCGTGTTCCTGACTGCCGGCGATCTGGACCGGCTGAGCACCGTCATCCGGTTCGAGCTGGGCTCGGCGAACCAGCTCCGATTCTTCGCCCGGGCGATCTGGCTCCTGATCTTGTGCGCACTGGTGTGGCTCCTCACATACGCAGTCACCGGGCCATTGTTTGCGTACCCCTGGTCGAACTGAAGCCAGCCGGGATGATGGAACCGGTGAGCATGTCTGATTCTTTGCCCGAGCCATCTGGTTTGTGATCTTGTGCGCATTCGTGTGGCTTCGGGGGAGCGTTCTGGCGCCGCCACGAGGCCTACCTCACCGAGACCGTTCGACAAGGGATGTCATTGTTCTCAATGACACCTAAATCGGTCGACTCGAGCCAACCCCCGTGTAATCCCCCGCGGGGGGAGAAGGCCTGGCGACCATTCATGAACGGCCGGCCCTGGCGCCGCGATATCTGTTGCAGAAAACCAAGTCCTGCCGAGTCATGTTGTCGTGCAGAACGTTACGACCCGCGCTCCGCGGTGAATAAATTGTATTTATCGAACTACTTTGCAGCCCAACACAATTGGGAATACAGAGGAAATTACCGGTAACGCGCCTATTCGATCCCCGTATTCCTGCTCGTGCGGTCGCCGTGGAACCGTTTGCTGGCGGCTGACGGACTCCGCGCCCCCGATGAGGCTGGCGTTCTGGCTTTCCCCGTCCGCAAGTTCGCGTTCGGCTGGACCGACACATGGCTCAGGGTGGAGCGAGGCTTAAATTTCATGACGGTATCAGTTGAGCAAAGGTACTGCAGCTTACTCTCGATACGAGGGCCGATATCGCCCGTTTGGCTTTAGTGTTGGCTGCTATGGCCGGACTGGACAATTACGTGAAGCGCTGGCGCACAGCGCTTCACGTAACCGTGTCGGCATTGACAGTTGCTATCCTCGGACTCGCCATCACCCCCGTAGCTCATGCGGCTGCGGCCACGGCGACGTTGTCGGTGACATCGACGTGGCAGACCGGTTTCATCGCCCACTTCACCATCACCAACTCGAGCACGGTGCCGCTAACCGATTGGAAGCTTGAATTCGACTTGCCGATGGGAGAATCCGTCTCGCACACGTGGAATAGCACCCTTGCACAATCTGGCACGCACTATGTTCTCACCCCCGCGAATTGGAATCGCATCATTGCACCCGGTGGTTCAGCCACAGGTGGTCTAAGAGGGGTGCTGACCGGTTCCTACTCGCCACCGTCGAATTGTCTGCTCAACGGGCAATATTCCTGCACCTAGAGGCGACTGCGCACTGAGGCTCGACCGCTCCGAGAACCTCCAACCCCAAGCCGCATAGCGACTGGACCACAGAACGGGTCCCCCTCACGAATCCCCTGGCGGGGGAGCGGCGCTTGCCAGAGCGGCGAGACGCCTTTTCGGTAGTTGTCCCCGACGCTCTAAATCTCGGCGTAGGCGACTACATCGTCGAGTGTTTATCACGACCGCTTGGCGCGGCTGCAGAGACGGCCAGTTTCTATTCGCCGCCTCTCGTCATATTAGTCAGATAGTATGACGATTCTATTCATAGAGTAGGACCGGTGGCGACAGGCGCGAAGTCGCTGAAGCGCATAGATGACACGTACGGAGCCCAGCGAGCGCAGCGATGCGCGCGCGGCGTTGCGGTCGTGTCGGCAGCGATCTGACTCGGCACTGCTGACGTAAGGTGTGTACCTCATGAGAGCTGGTGGGCGATGGAGCCGAGAACGATATGGACGAAGAGCAGCCGGTTGATCTAGGGGTGGCGTTGTTCATCCCGTATCGCTACATGGAGGACCGAATCTTCCGGGCCATCCGGGATGCCGGGTTCGACGACTGGACCCTGGCCCAGGTTCGGGTGTTTCAACGCCTCGCCCCGGACGGTTCGCGTCTCACGAACCTCGCTGATCAGGCGCAAATGAGTAAACAGAGCGCCGGGGTGCTCGTCGATCAACTGGAACGCTTGGGCTATGTCCGCCGGGTCCCCGACCCGACCGATGGGCGCGCCCGATTGATCGTGATCGAGGAACGTGGCCGGCGGGCGGCCGAGGTGGCGAAGGCGGCATCCACCGAGATCCTGGCGGAGTGGACGGCCTTCCTGGGCACCCGCAACTTCACGTTGTTGCACCAGATCCTGGATCAACTCCGCGAGATCACCGACCCCTACGCGCACGAATCCTAGCTGCGCCAGCCGTCGGCCCTCGGTCCCTTTTGCCAGGCGGCCCAACCTGGGGCGCCGGGCGTCAGCGGCCTTCGATTCACTCTTGACTTAGTCAGCTGCATTGACTAGTTTGATCAGTGATATTGACAGTATCTCGACCAGACGCGTGGGTGCTGTATCCACGGTGTCACGACGAGCCGGACCCGTCGCCGCACGGGCTGTCGCCACCCCCAGAGGCATGAGGGGTCCGGCGCAGCACGGACCCGCCGCCGCACGCAGACCCGCAACACCCACGAGAAGGAGTATCGCTATGAGTATCAGCCTGACCTGCGGTTCGTCCGGCACCGTCATCACCGGGGAGACCGAAGAGGAGCTGGTGACCAACGTGCAGGCAGACGCCCGCGAGCACGAGAACACCGAACTGTCCCGTGAGCGCATCCTCGCCGAAATCCGCGGGAGGGACCCCGAGAAGCCCATCGACGCGGCGGCTTGGGGCGCCATGAACGCCCAGAGCGCCGGGCAAAAGTTGTGCGACACCGGCGATATGGTGATCGTGCACCGCATGTTCCGCCGCGAATGCGCACTGCTGCCCCAACTCGTCGCCGCAGTAGCCGACGGCGACGTCGCCCGGGCCCGCACCGCGGCTGGGCATGCCCGCGAAGTTCTCGACATGCTGCATCACCACCACGTGGGCGAGGACGCACTGCTATGGCCGAGGCTGTCGGCGCGGACCCGGTTCCACACTGATCTGCTAGCCCGCATGGACAGCGAGCATCAGGGCCTCGCGGTGCTGCTCGAGCACGCCGCGACAGCGTTCGCCGCGTGGCAGGACGCGCCCACCGCTCATACCAGCGCACCCCTCACTGCGCTCCTGGAACAGCTCTCGACGGGGCTCAACGAGCACTTCGACGAGGAGGAAACGGAGATCCTGCCGATCGTCGAACGCGTGATCACCGCCGTCGAATACAAGGAGGTTGGCCAGCGGGGACTGGTGTCGATACCCCTGACACGCCGACTGATCGTGCTGGGCTACCTCCTCGAAGACACCACCCCCCGGGAACGAACCGACTTCCTCGCCGCCATACCCGCACCCGCCCGACTCGCGTACCGCCTCATCGGAGTACGCCAACACCGCCACGAGACCGCCCGACTCCGCGGCTCGCTACGACGCTGAACAGACCGCGGGCCCGGAGCACCGGCCCGTGAGAATTGGCCGGCGGTGCCGGCTCCGCCGACGCTGACCGTCAAACATACGAGGAGGACAGAGATCTGATGAGCTTCGACACCCCCCACGGCACCCGCGGTGCCCGCCAGCCCGGCGGGAAGCTGATGGCTTTGATGAACCGCTGGAACATGAACCGGATCCGCGGCAACGCCGAGAAGGTGATGGGCATGCAGGCACTGGTCCTGAGCACCGTCGGCGCCAGGAGCGGCACCCGACGCCACACCCCGGTCGCCTACTTCCCCGACGGCGCCGACAGCTGGCTGATCGTCGCGTCCGCGAACGGGGCGGCAAAGAACCCCGCCTGGTACTACAACCTCGCCGCCCACCCCGACACCGTGCAGATCCAGATCGCCGGCCGCACCATCGAGATCAGCGCCGAGCAGCTGCACGGCACCGCCCGCCAGCACGCCTGGCGCCACATCACCCGCCCGGCAGACCGTTTCGCGAAATACGAGCAGAAAACCGACCGCGAACTCCCCGTCATCCGGCTGCGCACCCGACCCCACTAACCCCCACCGAAAAGCACCACCATGTGTGTGACGAAAGCACACCGCATAGGAAATGGGGCGGTTCGTGAGACAAACTCAGATGCAGCGATCGTGAGACAAACGAGAACGCGCAGATCGAACGCCGTTACGTGCAGTCGAGACTGAGAACCTACGCCCGGGCCTGACCGCTTGGAGTGGTTTACGACCTCACGGATGTAGGTTCCACTGGCCGCAATCCTGAGCCAGGGCGTCGCTGACGTCGACTTCGAGCCCGCCGACCACCGGGCCTGGATTCGACGCCGTGCTCACCACGCGCTGGTAGAGAACTGCGGCGGGGTCGACCTGACCGTGAGACCAGGACCGGGTCTGCCAGGCCCACCGGTGGCCGGACGTGCGCGAATTCCCGATAACACCATCGGCGGCGGCCCACTGGCACGCATCGATGCCTCCGTAGATGCCGGTGCGCTGCACTCCAAGCACCGAGTTGATTCCGCGAAACCACTGCAGCGCAACGTTATTCCAGGTGTCCCGGTTGATGTCGTCGTCGATGGTGAAGAAGACCGGTGCGCTCTGGCCGCCACCTGCCGCCGTGTGCAGTTGCCAGGCGGTGCGGGCGTCGGCGACGCCGCCGGCGAACCCGCGGGTGAAGTCCGATGGTGCTGACCCGCCCGGTTTGCCGTACTGGTAGTTGCTCACGATTGCCAGCCCGGCGGCGGCCAGTGACTCGGCGTAGGACCGGGTGATCGGCTTGGCGCCAAAGGACGAGCCAGGACGCGACAGCGAGACGTAATTGATCACCCCGGAGTGACCCGCGGCCCGGATGTCTTGAGCCGGGATCTGGCGCATGGCGAAGTCGATCAGCGTAGGAGCGGCCGCCGCCGCCGCGGGGGTGGCAGCACTTATAGATGCCGCACCTAGTCCGGCCAGGACCGACACAGCGGTGGCGCAGCGAAGTGCGTCACGCCGGGAGACCGGGCGTGCTGGCCGGAGGCTGCTAGTCCCCGACGACTCCTGCATCGCGTGATGTTAACAGTGTGACTGATGTTAACGGTGTAGCCTCGCTGGCCGACTTCAGTTCCGGTTCTGCACCGTTTCAATCGGCCGCCGAGGGTCCGGGTGCCAGCGGGCGGCGGCGCACCACGTAATGAAGCACGTAATGAAGCGCGTGACCTGGGCTTTTGCAGCGAAGATTGACAGGCTCTCGCGACACGCCGACGGCTTGTCAAAGTAGGCAGGCGTGTCTTGTCAATCTTTCCTGCATCTCGACAACCACGATATGAGTTGTCGAGATGCGGCGAGCCCGGCAAGCTCAAAGAGCTTTGTCTACTGACGTATTCCGCCGACTATTGTGGGCCGGCCTGCACGTGACCGGTGCTAACGTCGCCGACGGCGACCGGGTCGAAGGACCGGCGGTGTCACCGCTTCCAGACGACCTTATCGGTGCCGCCGGCATCCCGGTAAACAACGCTGTCGGGCGCTGTGCCCCCTTTGACGTCGAAGTACAACTTCCCGGTGTTTGTGGTGCCCGGCGCGAGCGGCACGTTAGGAAGTCCGTCCGTCTCGTTCCCCTTCAGAACCGCGTAGGTCGAGCTGTTAACAGCCCGCGCGTTGAAGTCGGCAATGTTCGGGGTCGGGGAACCGCTCACACCTTTGGCCGTTACGTCGGCATACCACACGCCGTCGTTGTGACCGCTGGGCTGCAAGTCACTCACGGTGTAGTCGATGGCCCCAGCGCCAGCGGCCCCCGGAATCTCTGCCGATTGGCCGAACGCAACGACTTGTGGGTCCGCCACCGCAGGCGCCGCCGTGAGAATTCCTGCCGCCGCAACACCGGCAGCGGCTGCCGTAGTCTTCAATGCGATCTTGGAGAACATCACGTCAAATTCCTTCCGCTACATCTCTGTGATCCAGACGTGGTCGCCGCTCGCACGGCCACCCAGCGTGCGTATCCAACCTCAGGGATTTCAAACCTGGTCGACATGGCCAATGCTCTGTGCGCCGACGATCAAGGCAGGTCTCACTGGCGGCGTTGAGGGGCAGGGCCGCCGGCCGCGGTGCGCCGCCAGACCGCGTCCGGTGTAGGAATTAAGGCACCAAAGCGGGACGACGATCGGCTGACGATTCAGGGAGCGCATCGACTCAGAGGCATCAGCCGCCGGACCACCTGTGTCATCCCGGACGGGTCAAGGTCGACGCGAGGACAGACTCGACGCAGCTTGGCTGGCACCGCTGTTGGGTGCGCCCACGGCTCAGGTCAGAACGTGTTCGTCAAATACAGTTCCAGAGACTGGAATACGCTCTCGAGCAGTCCGCTGCCGGCGGCCCCGTGCTCGAATACCGCACTGAGCCAAGCGTCCGCGTTATTGATGTTGTCGGGGATGTCGACGTAGGTGAGCAAGTCGTTGGTCGACGTGGTCGCGTTAGCGATTTCCGCCGGCGTCAACCCCAGGTACTCCACATGCTGGAGGAACAGGCCCTCGATCGTTCCCAGCAATCCTCCGGATTCGAAGTCCTGTTGGAACTCGGCGACCCCGTCGTCGGCCAGCGTGTAGATGGTCGTCGGATATATGTCGTCCGGCGTCAAGTTGCCAAGGACACCGTCAAAACCGAGGTCGGTGAGAAGCGTGTTCGTCAGACTCGTGCCGAATATCGAGTCTAGGTCCGGTGCCAAATTGGGCCATGCGCCATCCGGGAGCGAGGGGTCACCGATGAACACGAAGTGCAGATCGTCGGTGGGGATCTTGGCTGCTTCGAGTTGGCTCATGGCGATCGACTCGGCGGTGGCGCTCTGGGAGTATCCGAAGATCGTCAGCGGGTGCTCGGGGCTGAAAGCGCCTGGATCCGCATTGAATTCATTCTCCACCGCGAGCGTGACGTCATCCGCGGCCGTGAGACTGCTCGGGCCCTGCTGGATCAGTTCGGGCGTCGTCAGCACCTGCAGCGGCGCGCTGCACGGGTCGACCCCATTCATGTCGCACACCGTCGAGTAGGTCGCGCCATCGTCGAAACCCAGCGCGTTCAGATACAGATTTTCGGCGGTCTGCGCGAAGGCGGTGTCCGGCGTCGGCTCGGTGGTTCCGCCGAGGATGATCGCCGTGTCGCTCCCAGCTAGCGGGTCATCCGCGTAGGCGGGCTGGCTGCTCAGCGCGCTGGCCACGCCCATGAACATGCCAACGGCGATAACCTTCGCGAGCAACTTGTATCGGTTCACCGCTGCTCCTTCGTCACCGGCGCGCTCGCACAGTGATCTGCGTCATCGCATCTTCTTATCCGAAGTCAGTCTTGGATACCAGAAATTCTTAATCCTGGTATGCCGGAGTTGCTGTAGATCGGGTACTTCAGGCGATTCCGTTTTCGGGTTGTTGTCCGGCCTGTGACCGGGGCGTTTGCCACGTTGAGGACGGTTCGTGTGGCCGGCAGGAGAGCCGCGCGCTAATAGCCCGCTCGCAGTGAAGTCCGGCTCGCGACTGTGATCCCGAAGTGCCGAGAGTCAGCGGGCGAGAAGGCGTTCCTTCTGCTCGGTGAATTCCTCGTCCGTCAGAAGCCCTGAGTCGCGGAGGTCGCCGAGCGTGACTAGTGCTTCAGCGAATTCGCGAATGTCGTCGGCCATCGTCGCCCCGTGGCCGCTCGGCGACGTGGGCGTCGATACCGGGCGAGCGCGGGCAATCGACCCGATGCGTTCCTGGCGCCCTGAAGTAGCAGTCCCGGTGATAGCGCGGCTGGCCATGTTTGCCAATGTCATCTCGCTGAATAGGCTTCCGGGACTGCTGGCAGCCATGACTTCTGGGGCAGCGCCCAAGCTGGCGGCCGGCGACGCCAACGCGGCGAGTCTGATCTCCGGTGCCGCCACAGTCCAGGCTTGTGGCACCGACAACCTTCCGACCGTTGCAGCCCGACCCAGCCCCGCCGCCTCCGCCGGGCCCAACGCCGTCACCGGCCGTGTAAACCCGCTCTCGACGACGGGGTCTTCGGGCACGTGCCAACCGTTGGCCCTGAACGTAGCCAAGATCTTTTCATCGTTGCTCCTCAACGCCTCGTCCCGGAGTTCATCGTCGTCGAACGTTAAGTCTGTAAATAAACCGGTGGTGTTCAA
Source organism: uncultured Actinomycetota bacterium (assembly GCA_963760095.1). Lineage (GTDB taxonomy): Bacteria > Actinomycetota > Actinomycetes > Mycobacteriales > Mycobacteriaceae > Mycobacterium. Next base: position 10,999 of record CAVXBT010000007.1, read on the forward strand.
TGGCGTCAGCCCAGCCTGGGCCACACCCGGCAAGAACAGAATGATTCCCGCTAGGTCCGACACCGTGCTCAGAAGCGACCCAGACGGTGCCGTGGTCGCCGCCGTCGATGTGAGCCCCTGCAGTGCCGTGGGGATCGCCTGGGACGCCGCCTGCGTGCTCGTCGCGGCCGACAGCCCGGTGGTGGTCTGCGGTGCCGGGGTAAACGGAGGCAACGTCGTCGCGGACGCCGACGCGCCCGCGTAGCCGTACATCGCTGTGGCATCTTGTGCCCACATCTCCGCGTAGAGGGTCTCGGTGGCGGCGATGGCAGGGGCGTTTTGCCCGAATAGGTTTGTCGCCACCAGCGCCTGCAACAGGGTGCGGTTGGCCTCGATCACCGGCGGGGGCACCATGGCCGCGAACGTCACCTCGTATGCGGCCGCTGCAGCTTTGGCTTGGACCGCTGTCTGCTCGGCCTGAGTGGCGGTGGATCTCATCCATCCCAGATAGGGTCCGGCAGCGGCCGTCATCGCCGTTGATGCGCCGCCAAGCCAAGGCCCCGCGGTAAGCTCCGAAATCACCGATCCGTACGAGGTTGCCGCCGAGTGCAGCTCGGCGGCAAGCCCGGCCCAGGCCGCCGCGGCGGCCAGCATCGGCCCTGATCCGGGGCCCTCATACATTCGCCCGGAGTTAACTTCCGGTGGCAAAAGTGCGAAATCCATTGCTGCACAACCTCCTCGCTGATCTTCGTTGCCCGGTAGCCTCGGTGGGCGGATTTGACCCGCGAGACAGAATCGAAGTCCTCGCGCGCGCCCATCGCTGCATAACTGCAGCTTGCGCCTCTATCAGTCGATTGTCTGGATTTAAAGCGCAAAGTCGGTGAGCAGAACACCGTGCAAGAGAGTCATGCGGCGGCCTAGGGCTGTTAGCGGGCGACCGTACCCGTCGAACACTGCCCGGCCGGACTGACACTGTCCTCAACCACCTCGTGTGGTTGAACATTCTCCTGCAGGAGGTCTGTCCGACAGATAGCAGTGGGCACCTAAAACTCGCCTACTCGACGACTGTCTGCCAGCTGGTTCACAAAGCCTTGCATCCCGCAGACGACGTACCAGGCGCCTGTGTCTGAGTAGGAAGCTCGAGGGCACAGACGTCGTTAAACAAGGTCGCGAAGTCGTCCACCGATCGTATGCATAGTCGCAAGCACGGTGTCTCGCAGGTCTGGCTCGGAGGGCTCCCAATTCGCGATAACGGCGTAGGACAGCAGGCTGCTGTTTCGGGCAACCGTGCCGACATCTGCTCTGATTCCTGTGTCGGTGCCCGTTTTGTTGAAAATGGAATAGCCGCGATCTGGTTCAGTGTGTGCCAGCGGATCGAAACCGAACGCAGACGCCACCATGGATAGATCCACACCGGTCGCCAGCCAAGTCCTGAGCTGTTCGGAAACTGCTTGGGAGAGAAGCTTATTCCGCGCGATCTTACTCATCAGAGAAGACAACTCAGCGGCGGAGCCGGTCGACAAGGTGCGCACATCATCGGGCCCGCGTTGCTGTCGCACAAAGTCCAGTAGCGCCGTCCCGGTTAATCCGAGTGCTGCGCCTAGATCGTTGAGTCGCTGAAACCCGACGCGCTGCAACAAGATGTTTGTCGCGACATTGTCACTCACGCTCGCGGTCAGTACGCAAAGATCGTGGACCGGCAGCCCGTCGGTGTGAAGATGCTGCCAGAGTCCGGAATCGGCTACCATGAGCGCCGGATCACGGAAAAGCATCTCGGTGCTGGCCAAGTCACCGACCTCGCATTGCCGCGCGACCTCGATGAGCAGCAAAAGCTTTCCTACGCTTGCAATCTCCATAGAAGCGGCATGGTTGACGCAGGCGAGTTCGCGACCCTGGTCGTTCCGAATGCAAACGGACCACGCAATATTCGAGGTCCCACTTATCGCGTCCTCAACAAAGCCCTGCAGCGCAAAAGACGGCATCGCCCCTACATCTAGACACTCGACTCAACAGGCAACATATCTTGGTTGCGACGTCGCCTCGACGACCGCCACTACTACACTCCATACGCCTACACGCCCGATAAGGATTGTGCGAGCTTTCCAGGGGAGCCCGTGGACGCTTTCCGAAACCGCAGCCCATCACCGAAGCGACAGGACCGCTGCGCAGTACTCTGCGCGGTCAACTGACCTCGATGACGACCTTGCCTCGCGCATGTCCGATTTCGACGGCTGCGATCGCATCCGCGGCCTCGGTGAGCGGTCTGACGTCCTGCACATGGGGATCCAATTTGCCCTCCGCAACGAGGGTTCCAACGATATCGAGGACGCGGCTGGTCCGGTCCCGTTCGATCATGTTCCCGCCCAGCTCAGCGACGGAAGGATCACCCGCGCTGATCAGCTTGCTGCGGTCGGCGACCAAACCCGCCACCGCCCGAAGGCCCTCGCCCCCAGCCAGATCGAGGATCGCGTCGACGCCGTCGGGAAGAATCTGTGTGATCCGCTCGTCCACCCCGTCGCCATATTGCACCAGGGTGGCGCCGAGGGTCTCCACCAACGCGCGCTTGTCCTCACTTGCGGTCCCAATGACGTTGATGCCGAGGTCTCTGGCGATCTGTGCGGCAGCGACGCCCACCCCACCGCCGATGCCGTTGATGAGGAGCGTCTGACCTTCCTTCAGGTCCAGTTGCGTGACGCCGTCATAGGCGGTGGCGGCCGCGACGGGCAGCGCGGCGGCGTCGTTGAACGAGACCTGAGGCGGTTTGTGCGCGGCGGCGTTCGCCGTGACGAGTGTGTACTCGGTGTAGCCACCCGAACCTGGCGCCACCGATCCGAAGACCTCGTCGTTCTCGGCGAAACCCTCGACGTCCTTGCCGACTTCGCGGACGACACCCGAGACCTCCGAACCGAGTACGGCAGGCAGATCACCAGCACCAGCTCTGCCAAACAACCCGGATCGGATCTTCCAGTCGACGGGATTCACGCCTGCGCCGCGGACTTCGACGAGCAACTCGCCCGGCATCGGGGCCGGCATCTCGAGGTCGAGGAATTCCTGGACGTCGGCCCCGCCGTTGCTGTGGTATCCGAATGCTTTGACCATTGGCGATGCTTACCCGGACGCGAGATGGGTAAACCGCAGGTCCGAATCGTGGGATCCCCGGCTCTTAACCCGGTGCGCATCCAAGGTGGTCGATGAGCACCCGTACCTGCCTGGCAGGGGTTTCATCAGGGACGACTGGGGAATTCCCCTTTGGAACGTCACATTCGTGGAGGTGTACCGTGCCGAATTCATCGATCAAGAACGAGAAGATGTACGAGGACCTGCGTAAGGAAGGCAACTCGAAGGAGAAGGCCGCTCGGATCTCTAACGCCGCTGCGGCCCGCGGCGCGAAGTCAGTCGGCCGCAAGGGCGGCAAGGCCGGCTCGTATGACGATTGGTCGGTGACCGATCTGAAAAAGCGGGCCAAAGAACTAGGCGTCACCGGCTACTCAGGGCTCACCAAAGACAAGTTGATCGCCAAACTTCGCAATCACTGACAAGCAAACCGTGCTTCGCCACCGGTGATGGTGTTCGCTGCGCCGAGTGAGTAACGCTAATAGCGGGTAAAGCCCCTGGATGGCCACAAAACCGAGTGCTCCAGCGGCGCTCTTCGACATTGACGGAACGTTAGTCGACTCGAATTACCTGCACGTCTACGCTTGGCAGCGAGCTTTCGCCGAGCAACAAATTCCCGTCGACGCCTGGCGGATACATCGCAGCATCGGGATGGACGGATCCACGCTGGTTCACGACCTCTCCGGCGGAGTCGATAACGAAGCACAACAGCGGCTAACTGACCTTCACGCCCAGCACTATCGCGACGTCTCGGCGCTACTGCGGCCGCTGCCTGGTGCGCAGTCGCTGCTGCGCCGCGTAGCCGAGCTTGGGTTGCAAGTGGTTCTGGCGACCTCGGCGCCTGAAAGTGAGTTGGCGATGCTGCGCGAAGTGCTGGGCTGCGATGACGTGGTGTCTCACGTGACGAATTCGGGCGACGTGGACACAGCGAAACCGCGGCCGGACATCATCCAGGTCGCGCTGGATCGAGCGGGCGTCGCAGCAGAGCAATCTGTTTTCGTAGGAGATGCCGTCTGGGATGTCGAGGCCTGCAAACGTGCGGGAGTACCTTGCATCGGCGTGCTCACCGGTGGCGCCGGGCGTGATGAGCTTCGAAGCGCGGGCGCCATCGACGTGTTCGAGGACCCTAGTGAGTTGTTGGACAGAATCAGGGACACGCGACTTATGGAACTAGCCACCAGGCCAGCAGCTGAACCGATTCCCCTGGGTCAGTAGTCCATTGGATGACCTGACCAGTCACATGTGCTCAAACTGCTTGTGTCGCAAATACATTCTTGGGAATCGTCAAAGGCAGGTCGACGGCGCTCAGGAGTCCTGGTGCCGCGTTGACGACGTAGGGCACGGCGTTGACGACACGCATCGCGGTGGCCACCATCGCGCCGGCACCCGAGGTCATCGAGGCGATACCGGCCCGCCCGGGGTCACGCAGGGTTGCCGCCAGGGTGCAGTCGATGTCTGGATCTCCGGTGATCACCACGCGGTAGGACAGGTCGCCGATACCGGTCGGCCAGTCCGGAGCGACGCTGTGCGCCAGCCGCGTTACGTGTTCGACGATGATCGCCTCGCGCCCATCGACGACGCCGATGGCCTTCATGCGAATTGCGCCGCACGTTCCCGCCTCGACGGTTCCCATTGCGACGTGCAGGGTTTCGTTGGTCACGGCGCGGTCGAAGCCTTCGCGTACCTCTTGGACCTCGACACCCAAGGCGTCGCCGATCAAGCGGAGCTGGCCGGCCCATTCACCGGCGATGGCGCCAGGAAATGAGATCCAGGGCTGGTAGTCCAGGGGCTGGCCAAATCCCAGTCCATTGATCATGATGTCGGGCACGCCGTAGTCGTCGTACAACCCGATCTCGTAGGAGTGGATCGTCTCGATTGTGGACGATTGGGTGGACAGGACGAGCGGCAGGTAGTCGGCGGCGAAGCCGGGTTCGATGCCGGAGGCGTAGAGCGACACCTGTCCTTGTTTGGCTGCGGCAGCAAGCTGTTCGCGCCATTCGGCAGGCTCGTAGGCGTGCGGATTGACTAGCCGGGTGGTGCTGGTGGTGACGACGTTGATCCCTGCTGCGAGCAACTTCACGTAGTCGGGAATCGCCAGCGCGTCGCGTTCGGGTCCGCTGGCCGCATAGATCACGCAATCGGGCTTGAGGGCGATCAGAGCATCGGCGTCGTTGGTCGCGGTGACGCCGATCGGATCACCGTTGGCCAGCTCGCCGGCATCCTTTCCCACCTTGTCCTGCGAATGGACCCACACCCCGACCAACTCGAGCTCGGGACGGTTGGTGATGGTGCGAATTGCGATCGACCCGATACCTCCGGTCGCCCACACCACCACGCGGTACTTTCCTGCGGTCATCGCTTCCTCCTGAGCTGTAAGTGATCTGGTGTCAGATTTTTGCGCCGGTTTTGACGGGCAGCCGGGCCCAGCCCCGCACGCTGGAAGTCCGCGCCCTGCTGGCGTTGTCGTAGTCGACGTCCCAGTCGGTCCACCGCTTGAAGACCTCCTCGATTGCGACGCGCGCTTCCAGCCGTGCCAGCGACGAGCCGAGGCAGAAATGCAAACCCTGTCCGAAGCTCAAATGCCCTGCCTTGCGGTGGATGTCGAAGCGGTCTGGTTCAGAAAAGTGCGTATCGTCACGGTTGGCCGAAGCGTTGAGCAAGAGCATGTAGGACCCTTCGGTCACGGTCTGCCCGTACAGCTTGGTGTCTTGCGCGACGTAACGCGCCTGCACCGGTGACGGTGGCTCATAGCGCAGCGTTTCCTCGACTGCGGACGGGATCAGTGACGGATCAGCGGCCAATTCTTTTCTCTGGTCTGGGTTTTTACCGAGAAGCTCACCCATGAATCCGATCAGTCGAGCAGTGGTTTCGCCGCCTGCGCCGGCAATCATCGCGGTGTAGGCGATCACTTCGCCGCGGTCGAGCGGGCGTATGGTTCCGTCCGGTTCTTCTACGTGCGCATTGAGCAGCTCTGTCATCAGGTCGTCGGACGGATGGCTCGCTCTCCACTCGATGTAGTCGGCGAACTGTGCGATCGACTCCTCCAGGGTCGTCGCGCTGAGCAGACTGCCGCCGGATTCGACGGTGATGCTTTTGTCGTTGCGTTCGCGGATCTGTTGCTGCCCTTCCTCGGGTATACCAAGTAGGTAGCCGATCGTCCGCATGGGCATAATCGCGCCGAGATCGCCGACGAAGTCGAATCCGTCCAAGTCCCGGAGCGGATCCAGTGCGCGTGAACAAAGGTCGCGCACCAGCCCTTCGACCGCCAACATGCGCCGGGGGGTGAAAACCCGTGACAACAGCCGCCGGTGCAGGTCGTGCAGCGGCGGGTCTTCCCACAGCAAAATGCCGGGCGGTATGTCGATGCCGCTGAACAACACGTCGGCGGTGGTGCCGCGTCCGGAGCGATATGTCTGCCAATCGTGCAGTGCGGGTGAGACATCGTCGTAGCGACTGAGCGCATAGAAGTTGTACTTGTCGTTGAAGTACAGCGGGGCCTCGGCGCGCATCCGCTTCCACACCGGATAGGGGTCGTCGTCGATGGTGTGGTCGAACGGGTCGTAATACAGCTCGACGGTTGAATTGCTCAAGATTTGCCTTCTGCTAGCGGGGCTGGTTGGGCGTGCCCGGGTAGAGCTGTTCGGTAGGTCCTGCGGTCACCCAGCCACCCAGTTTGGTAATCAAATGTGGCGCAAACACCGAGCCGTAAACCAGGTGGCCAACAACGACAACAGCGAGGATGGACAGTACTGAGGACTGCAGTCGGGTGTGCGCCTTGCTGTCGGCCCACATCTCGATGACGTTGCGGCCCTCAGCATCGGTGCGCCCGAGCAGGTAAGTGAAGACCATCATCTCGATGCCCATAGCCAGTGAGTCATACAGCGGGTACTGGTGTTTGGTTCCCTCGAATATCGCGAGTCCAGGAATCACATAGCCGTAGTAGAAGTTGCCGAAGTGGGCGCCGGTAATGGCGTTGAACACGAAAGCCCAGCAGAAACCCACCAGCAGGCCGACCGTGAGGAGGGTAATTGGTCTGCGCCAGTGGAATTTTGCGCTCAGCCAACGTCCAAGGGCGGCTCCGATCAGGGCGGGGAGCACGAAGTAGGAGACGTAGCCGATGGGTACCGACGACGGCAGACCTCCCCACGTCACGTTCAGCGGCCACCACGACGGCATCCGGGGCAGACCGGGCGGAAACTGTGCGTACATCGCCCAGTCATAGGGTGACTCGATCCAGGAGAACGACAGCGCCGAGATGCTCAGCAGAAGCAGTGGGTGCACACGTCGGCGACGGTAGCTCAGATAGACCCCGACGAGAATGAACGCGACGCCGGAGACGTAGGCAAAGTACATCTGCCCTTCCAGCAGGGGTGTGATTTTCGCGCTCACGGGCGGCCTTCGTTGTTCGAAGTGTGCCGAGCTTCCGGGTCGAAGCGGAGAACAAGGCCGAATGCCAGAGCAATCAATCCAAATAGCGTGCCCAGCATGATCACAGCGCCCACGTCCGTACCTCTCCCGATATCGACCTTTAGATAGTGCCGACTATCTTAGAAACAGTCAACCACCGAACGCGGTTTGAGTAGTGTGCAACCGTGTCCCAGCGACCGGCCACCGGCAAGCAGTCCAACGCTGAGACGGCGGCCCAGGGTTCACGTCGGCCACGCGGCGCCCCCCGCAAGCTTCTGCTCGCCGCCGCCCGCGACCTGTTCGCCCGCCAGGACTACCGCAGCACCACGACGCGCGAAATCGCTGAGGCCGCAGGCGTTACCGAACATCTGCTGTTCCGCAACTTCGGTTCGAAAGCGGGCCTATTCCGCGAAGCCCTCGTCCTGCCGTTCACCGAATTCGTCGACGGCTTCGGGCGCACATGGGATTCTGTGGTCCCGGAGCAGACCGACGAAGAGGAGCTGGCTCGGCGCTTCGTCGGGCAGCTCTACGACGTCCTCGTCGAACACCAAGGCCTGCTGCTGACGCTCATGGCCGCTCAGGCCCTCAGTGAAGAGGAGCTCGCCGAAACAGGCATTGCCGACATCAGGCGGGCTCTCACCGTGCTCAGCCAGATCGGCGCGGAGGGCATGCGCATCCGCGGCATGCGTACCAGCAAACCTGACCTGCCGGCTCACTCAACGGTTGCCATGATCGCCGGCATGGCCGCGTTGCGTTCGACGTATTTCGGATCCGAACAGCCGTCGAGAGAAGCCATCGTCGACGAACTCGTCCAAGCAATACTCCACGGCTTCCTCCACCGGCACGACTGAACCGCGGTGCTAGTCGCCTTGAAGGACCACAGGGAAGGGACTGCGGTCCTTGGGTAGGTCGCCGGAGAAGCACGGGGAGTCGGCGATGAGCGTCGGCGGATCGGTCACGGGGTCCTTCGCCATGATGTGCAGGATGTAGCCGTCCGGCGCGTAGCCGAAGCGATTCGGTTTGCGGAAACCGTCGCGTTCAATGACGTACCAGCCCCAGCCTTTCCAGGTGTCTCCCAGTTGGGTCACGATGCCGACAGGATCGACGCCGGCCGGCAGATTGAGTTCGCCAATCGTCGAAAGTGATACGGGCGCAACGCCGGTGGTCACGTCTTTGCAGGGAGGCGTATTGACGGCGCCGCTGTAGCGGGCGGCGTCCAAGGCTGTTCCCGGAGGCAGCGCCCGCAGGGTCTTTTTGAGGTAGCCGAGGATGGTGTCTTGGGCCTGCTGTTGACTGGTCGGGACCACGGGCCGCGATGTCCAGCCCGGCGGCGGTGGCGAAGCGGATGTCACGTCTGGTCCTCCCAGAATCGTTGCGCCAGTTGGTGTTGGCGGGCCGAGTGGACTTTGCTGACCACACCCGGTGACGAGCACCAGGATCAGCCACGCGGCGGCGCCGGATCGCATGACCGCGCGGGTCATCGTTGTCCGGCCACGAATGGCGGCGGCTTGCCCGCGATGATCGAACCCATGTTGGCCAGCGCGGGATTCTCCGGGCTCCAGTAGCTGCTGTGCGCGTCGATGCTGGGTAGCCCGAGCGGCCAACTGGGTCCCGGAGCGGCCTGCAGCCGGATCGCACCAAAGTCGGGTCGGTCCGGTTCGGGCCCGAGCGAGAATTGAGTGACTCCGCCGGCCGCACCGATGATGTCGTTCTCTGCGCGCATGGCATAGACATGCCCGCCGGGATCGAGACTGAGATCGCCGGCATGGTCGACCAGCATGCCGGGGCTGCCGACGGCGATGATGTTGTCGGCATCCAGATGGTGCCCATCGGAGGCAGCGGCGCCGACCATGGTGGAACCGTAGCTATGCCCGATCACGGTGTCGATCGATGGTGCTCCGACATGTGAGGCGCGCTGCCCCGCCTCGAACGCATCCAGGTTGGCGGCGCTGGCCCGCGCCGGATCCGGGAAGTCTGCCTGGCCAAGGTCCATAGGCCGGTCATACCCCATCCACGTCGTGACCGACACATCGTCGGGCTTGAGACTGTGGTCAGCGTCGAGCGCTGCGCCGTACATGGCCAGCGACTTGTTGTCGGCGCCGTCCATCGTCGTCAAGTCTTGGCCGGTGCCGGGCACCAGGATCGCGTTGCGTTTGGCGGTGTCCGGGTTGTTGATCGCGATTGCGCCGTGGCCCCATTGATCGAGCTGGCCCAGGTAGCGGTGTGGGCCGCTCTTGTTGAGCGTGGCTTCCACGTCCTGATAGCCCCGCAGGTGAGTCCTGGCGGCCGCCAGCTGTGATTGCAGCGAATAGATCGCGCCGTCGTCGGCGTTGGGCTCGCGCATCAGCTCATCCAGGCTCTGCTGCATCCGGTCGACATCGGCTTGAGTTTGCTGTTCAAGCTCTGGTAGATGCAACCTGTTGTAATGGTCTGTGCCTAAGTGATCTGAAGGGTCCCAGGGCATTCCATCGTGATTGCCGACGTCGTGGTCTTGGCTGTAGAGCCAGTCCTTTTCCTCCGGCGTCAGCTGATTCCACAGATCGGCGAACTGTTTGGGGTCGGTGGGCAGCGGCTTGGACAGCGCCTGCTGGATGTCGGGTCGATTCTCATGCGGTCCCGCAGGAATAGGTGTGTCACCGTCGGCCATGTTGATCGCTGCTGCCAGCTCGGTGTCAACGGCGTTGGCCTCGGCGATGATGGCGTTGAGCCGCGGCTGCAACTGCATTTCGGCGATCAGGGCCTCGGTCGGCAGGCAGTTGGGCGTCGGGACCACTTTGTTGGAAAGTGGGTCGATCGTCATGTCCAGTTCGGTGGCATCGTGGCGCAGCGTGCGCAGGTCGGACTGGACGCGCTCGATGTCGTCGGCGGCTTTGCCTGCCGCCTGGGCCACTGCTAAGGACTCGTTGCCGTGAGCGTCAAGGTCTTGGCGGATCGAGGCGTTGGCGTGCTTCCTCGCTTCGGCGGTGGCACCCTCCCAGGTGTCGAACACCGCCAAAGTGCTCAGTTGTCGCGATGCCTCCAGGGTGGCCTGCCCGCGTGCGTTGGTCGCGTGGAACACCTCGCGTACCGACTCGGCGCTCCACCGGTCGATATCAGCCACGGTCAGGGTCACTCGTTACACCCGCGCGGACCCGTCCACCCCATCGGCGGGGCCGATGATCGCACGCAGCTGATCGGCGTTCTCACGTTCCATCGCGGCAAAGTCGATACCGTCCTGGCTCAGGTCGGTCGCATGATCACCGACCCTGGTCACCAACCTGCGCGATGTCTCCAACCAGGTCGCCGTCTTGCTGTGCAGCGCCGCCGCCGAACTGCCCACCCAGCCTGACTGCGCCGCCACGATCCGGTTGTCCGACGACAAATGGGCGGTCGCCAGGTCCTCACCCTGTCCGGTGACATGCGCCGCCGAGGACCCCAACGCCTCCAGGTCGAGCTGGAGCTTTTCCTGAGCCGCCATCCCACCACCTCGTCGACAAGAGTTGCTGACTGTGCAATTACAGCACTAAATATTCGGCCCAAGTCTTCAGCCGGCGCCGCTGGCAATGCTATCGGGGCGCATCGATTTCGTAGGTGCCGTTGTCGTCTGACACGACGACGCTGACGTGGCGTTGGGCGCCGTTGACGGTGGCGTCGCAGGTGAACGTCGTGCCCTTGTTGGCGCTGGGGTTATGGCCGTCGTTGCAGCTGACGTCGGTGACCGTATTGGCGCCGTAGCCGCCGGCAGGATCGGACAGTGTCTGCAAGACCCCGGCTTGCACCTTGGCCACATCGAGGACTTTGCCGCCAGTGGCACCGAGTCGTGTTACGCCGACAAGGATTACCGCCGCTGCGATCAGCACCGCCACGGTTCCTGCGCCGATGAGCAGCCAGCGGTTGAGCTGCGGACGCGCCGGCGGTGTCGCGGCAGGAGTAGGCGGAACGGGGTGATCCGGGCGCTGGTACCACGGTGTGACCGGTGGCCGCAGCGGCGGGCGGTACGCGGGAGGGGATTGATTGACATCCCGCGCAGGGCTGGGCGGCGGGTATCGGCGCGGCGGCGCAGGGCGTTGTGGTGCAGGCAGCGGCCGAGCCGCGGTGTCGTCGTCGGATGCGGGTCGGCGGAGATACCACGGGACGTCGGGCTCTTGGCCGGAACCCGGCCCTGGTGGCCGGTTCATGGGAACCTTCCGTAGCACTGGGCGGCGTCGCCGACCAGCCCGGAGCGGAACGCGAAGATCCGGGTGAAGCCGGCGGGTACGGTGTCGCCGTTGGCGTCGCTGGCGACGAGATGATTCGTCAGCAAGCCCGATATCGCCTCGTCGAGGTCACCGGCCGTGAGCACCAGGGTGCGACCGGAAGGCAGCGCGACGGGTTCGGACATGTCGCGCTGAGCGACGCCGGTCAGGCATGCGGTACGCAGCGCGGCGCGCTCCCCGGTCAGCGATAGGCCTCGTTGGCGCTGCACGGCCAGCATGTAACGCGAGGTGACCGCCGAGAAGGCGGTGTCGTCGCCCTGTAACAACTGGCGGCTGTGTTCGTCGGTGTGGGTGCCGATCTTTTGCAGGTCTGCCAGGTCGACGTTGACGGTGTTGGTGGCAGGGCAGTACGAGGCCGGCGGGCTGGGTCGGGCGTCAGCACACGCTATGTCGCCTCCGACGGTCAGGGTGGGGGGGTTGTCGGGGTGGAAGATCTGGGTGAGGGTTTCCATGAGCAGGCCCAATGAGTCTGCGGTGATGGGCATTTCGCCGGAATCGGCGTCACCGGACAGGTAGTCTTGCAGCCCTTTGGGCAGGCCTGCGCGGCGGCGTGCGATCTCCTCCTTGTCGATGGCGCCGCAGGTGGTGGGGTCGCCGTCGAACCCTTCCTGGAATGCGCCGATGCGGTCGAGTGCTGAGCCGTGGGCGCCGGGAGCGTTTCCGGGTTCGTCGACGGGATCGCGCAACGTGATCCCGCCGGCCAGCACGTGGTCGAGTCCATCGGTGGTGTTCATGGTGAACCGAGGTGAGCGGCCCTGGGCCACCCAGCGCAGATAGACGCCGGCGAAGCAGTCAGCCTGTTGTTCGCGAACGATGGTGCGGGTCAACAGCTTTACCAGGTGAGCTTGGCGCTGCACAGCGTGGCCGAATTCATGTGCGAGCAATCCGGCTACGGATATATCTCCAAAGTACTTGCGGGCGTCGGGGATGAGAACGCCGCGATCCCACGACACCGAGTCATCTCGAGAGCAGTACCCGGCGTTGGGCTCCCCGTAGGTTTCGTTTCTGCCGCACACCCGCGGGCTTGACGGATTTGTCGAATCGTAGGATCTCAGAGACGAGACCGGTGTGTAGTCACCCGGAAAAGATTGAGGGTAAGTCGTCGTCCAGAAGCTCTGAATGTCGTTGACTGCCAACAACGCAAGTCGGTCATCGCTGCCACCGTCGCTGCCTTCGACATTGCCTGCCGGCGCGGGCGCATCGGGGCGAACTCCGGTGGGGCCGTCGCTGACTGGTAGCCCGCCGACACGGTCGGGGTCGTACATCATGGAGGCTGCGCGGCCCGCCATCACGGTGGTAGCGCATCCCGTGGTCGTCGGTGCCAGGCACGCCAGCGCGAGCACCGTGGCTGCCCAGGTGGATCGCCGCCCGGCACCTCGGTGGGGGCGGTGCTTCATGAGATCCCTCCCGGCGGCCAAATGCCCTGCGCTGCTGCGATCCGCGGGTAGCTGCTGGCCCTGTCCGCGACGTTAGTCCAAACGCTTGAGTGACGCGCGTGAATCTGAACCGACGAGCCGTTCAGGGCATCGTTGATGTGCAGAAATCACTGAAGGTCCAGCGGTACTCCGACTTCGGTGAAGACGTCCTGTATCGCTTCGAACAACGTGCGCTGCCCGTGGCGCACCTCGTTGAGGTAGTTCCGCGATAACGCGCTGTGTTGCCATTCGAATCGGTACGGCCGATTGTCGGGAGTGCCGAATCCGCCCCGTAGGCAGTCTGCCAGTGCGTCGAGATTGCGGCCGAAGTATCCACCGGGCCCGTTGACCGAGGATCCGATCTCGCGATAGAAATCGTTGGCAGATTTAATCTTTCGCCCGTCGATCCGGAAGGTCACAGGCGGGTTCTCGGCCGGCTCTCGCGTCATCGTTGCCTTCCCGCGTCAGTAACCAGACAAAACGAGTCATAGTGGTCGCCGGTGTAGAAGTATTGGGTCGGATCGTTCAGGGGTGCTCCGCCAGTGACGATGCGCCGCAGCGACCGGTCTTGGGCACGCGGGGTGATCACGGTGTATTCGTGGTAATAGCCCCTGCGCTGCTTGGGCAGATGACGCTCGCGGTTAGCAAACACGGCACCGTCACTGCGCGGAAACGGAAAGGGGCCGCCTGCGTGGATGCGCCGCACGGTGTCGACCGCCTCGGGCGGCAGAGTGGCCATCGGGCACGCCGACTCGTGGGTGCCACCGACTGCCGTCGGCGCCGGGTCGGATGGATGGCTTCGCGTCAACATCCATCCGCCGACGATGAGGATTAGTGCGCTCAGCGCGACAAGTGCCAACCTGCGTCGACCCACCTGCGCTCCTCGCTGCCCGGGCTGGCTCAATTAACTTTTCAGGAGTTAATGGCTCTGCGGAGACAATCGGCGGCTTCCTCAGCGAACTGGCGGCTCTCTTCTAAGAGCGCCGCCGTCCTCTTCTAGCGGAAGCGGACATTCAACGTCGCCAAGCCGAAGATCTTCCGGCCATCGGACTTCGCAGCGACGATGACGACACCGCTGCGGGTCGCCGGGTCCAGCGACTTGATCCGGCCGCTGAACTCAATGTCTGCGCCCTCGGAGGCCGACACGATCGCGGGCGCAGATAACCGCACCGCGTAACGGGTCACCGCGCCAGGGTCGCCGGACCATACGGAGGCGAATCCGGCGCCCAGACCCATGGTGAGCATCCCGTGGGCGATCACATCGGGCAGCCCGGCCAGCTTGGCGATGCCCTCGTCCCAGTGAATCGGGTTGGCGTCGCCGGCCACGCCGGCATAGTTGACCAGGTCGCCGCGGGACAGCCGGGTGTGATGCGTCGGTAGCTCGTCACCGACCTGCACATCATCAAAGAACGGTGTCCCCGGCGTGCGGGTCGTGTCTACCTCGGCGATCCGAACCTCGCCGTCGGGGCGCACCGTCTTGTGGTACTCCTCGTCGCCGATTCCGAAGATGTCCACGTCGTGCATCATCGTCTTTTGCACGGCCGTCTTGATCGCCGGATCGAGGTCTTCGGAGGTAAGGCCGACGACAGTGGTGTGCAGGGTGTGCACCCGCTCGCCGGCGGTATCCGTGAAGGTGTTGGTCACAGTGATCAGGTCTCTGCCGGCGATCCTGCGCACCGACGTCAGTTCGACGTCGACGTGCAGTTCGTCGCCGGCCACGATTGGGCGGTGCTGCTCGAAGACCTCTTCGGTCTGCATATACGTGTCGTAACCGACGACCACCTGTTCGAACATGCGGCGATTGCAGGTCATGCCCGGTGTCGACGTGAACGTCAGCGGCGCCACCAGGTCCGAATAGCCCAGCTCCGCGGCGGCGGCGACGTCCCAGTGCGCGGGGTGGTAGTCCTGCACCGCGCGGGCGTATTCGCGTAGCTTTTCGCGGCCGACCAGGTAGGTGCCGTCCATCTGGTAGTAGTGGCCGACCCGCGATTCGAGCGCCGACGCTTCTGCTGGTGCAGTCATAAAATGTGCTCAACTTTTCTGCCGGCTTGTTCGCTGAGGCCGACCAAAGCACAGTAACGCGCGGACACCGTTGGCAGGACACCCCGATACACTTCGCAGTTTGTGCCGTCCTCCCTCACAATGATGAACCGCCGGGAAACGGTTGAATCACAACAGATTCCGATCACGTATTCGATTCCAACGTGCCAGCAACCGGATTCAAAGGGCGAGCAGAAACCAAGATTGTCCGACATGTCGGAAGCCACCTTGATGCAGGTTGGGAATTTGTTACTGTCCGTCCGTGAGGGAGCGGGACCGCCGCGACCAGTTGATCGATGCCACCCTGAGTCTCTGTATCAGGTGCGGCTACGAGGCGACGACTGTCGAGCAGATCGCCGCTGCCGCTGAGGTAACGCCGGCTGACTTTGCGTGCTACTTCGCGACCAAGGATGCGGCCCTGATGGCTGTTGTCGATGATCTGTTGCAATTTACCGCCACCGCACTCCGACACGTTGACGTCGCCGAGAGCCCAGAGCAGGCGCTGCTCGTCGCCACTACAGAGGTGTTGATCGCGATCATCGATGGCCGCGGTGTGATCACGCGTGACCGTATGCTCGCGATGGCCGAGATAGTCACCGCACAGCCGAGCCTGAGAAGGCAGGCGTCGTCAGCCCGTAAACGGATACTGACCCGGGCGCTCGCCGATCGGATGGGGGTCACTGCGGAGAATCGGCGCGTGCGCCAGGCGGTGACGAAGTGGTCGGCGGTCGCCGCCAGCGCCTACCTGGACCGGTATAGCATGGCGGCCGGTTACGACCCGCGCCAAGATGA
Source organism: uncultured Actinomycetota bacterium (assembly GCA_963760095.1). GTDB lineage: Bacteria > Actinomycetota > Actinomycetes > Mycobacteriales > Mycobacteriaceae > Mycobacterium. The sequence goes on from CAVXBT010000007.1 coordinate 26,981, forward strand.
TCAACTAGAAGATCGGGCGACCGCCAACCTCGCCGCCACGTTCGCCCAAGTCATGGGTTAGGCCCCCGCACAACTGGACGAGCGGGAATGCAGTGCACGGTTTCCATCGGCCGAGTAGGTGCGCTCGTTCCGCCGGGGTTGCACCATTGTGCGCGGCGTCAGGCGCCAATCCGCGAGGTGTCGACTACGTAGATCGCCGCCACCTGGAAATGATCGGGTCGAGCGAAATGCTGGACCTTCAGCGGTGTGAGCTGGCACGGTGGTTGCTTGTGCGGGTGTGGCTGAGCGGCTAGGCAGCGGCCTGCAAAGCCGTACACACGGGTTCGAATCCCGTCACTCGCTCCACGAAAGCTGAACAGCAAGACGGCAGTGCGCCCGCCAGCGTCTGGTGGACTATTTCAGCCACGACTCGTGTTCCCGATCCCATCGGATGTACATTTTCGTCGAAGCGCCACTCACGAAGACAGGCCTTGCGCAAGGTCGTCATCGTCGAGCGGATCGCAGTCAGACACGAAACAGGCCCGTCATCGACGCCGGCGCCGGAACATTACGAGAGCGTCAGGCGTTGGACGACTCCGTGCGGTTAAGGCACGTCACCGGCCCTTCATCCGGCAGCGCGGCCGCTCACACTGCAGAATGAATTCATCGCAAGGCAGGATGTGTCTGGCTGTTGCGCCGCATCCAGCACTGGAAAGGGACCCACATGGCGACGACTACCTCAGGCAACGGCGTCCCGCCGCGGCGCCTGCGCACGGCCAGCGAGATAGGCCGGTGGATCGTTGCCGCGGCATTCGCTGCCTCGGTGTTCACGCCGGCCATCACCAGCACTGCCGCGGCGGCGGACCCCTGCTCTGACGTGGAGGTGGTCTTCGCGCGCGGCACCAACGAGCCACCCGGCGTGGGGGCGACCGGGCAGGCCTTCACCGATGCGCTGACCGCACGCCTGCCCGGCAAATCCGTGGACATCTACCCGGTGGATTACCCGGCGTCGCTGGACTTCTCCAGAGCGGCCGACGGTGTCGCCGACGCGAGTAACAAGATCACCTCTGTCGCGGCCTCTTGCCCGCAGACCAAAATCGTTACCGGGGGCTACTCCCAGGGCGCCGCGATCGCGGCCTACATCACCACCGACAACGTCCCCGACGGCTACGCCTTGCCAGCGGGGATCACCGGCCCGTTGCCGCCGAAGGTCGCTAACCACGTCGCGACCGTCGCGCTGTTCGGCAAGCCTTCCAACGGCTTCCTCGATCTGGTTGACCGCAACGCCCCGCCAATCACCATCGGGCACCTGTATTCCGCCAAGACCATCGATTTGTGCGCGCCCAGCGATCCCGTCTGCGCGTCGAGCGGATTCAGTCGCGCCGCGCACAGCGCCTACCGGTCCAACGGAATGACCGACCAGGCCGCCGATTTCGCCGCCAACGCCATCAAGGGCGGCCGCTGAGCAATGCTTGGAGCACACACACGTCACACGAGTGTTCTGCGAAGCTGACAACCCGTGTGCCCGCCTCTGAGCGACAACCTCAGTTGATAGAAAACCCTATGCGCCCGCAATGGCGGAGTTGTCGCTCAGAGGCGGGCACATCGACTACCGGCGCCGACCGACAGTGAGTGGTATCGAAGCAACGGTCTAGCCTTGCGCTCATGGCGACGCGCGATCACGGCGATCCCGGGGACGCACCCTCGATGCCACCGCCGCTTCAGCCGCCGGCGCACACCGACCGCCCGTCGGCGGCGGAGCAGGCACGCACCATGGCCGCCGCCACCAACGCCGCCACTCTGGCTACCCTGACCGCCGACGGTGACCCGTGGGCATCGCTGGTGGCCTACGGTCTGCTGGACGGAGCGCCAGTGCTGTGCGTGTCGAACCTGGCTGAGCACGGCCGCAACCTCGCAGGCGACCCGCGGGCAAGCTTGTCGATTGTGGCGGAGAGCAACGACTCCGACCCGCTGTCCGGGAGCCGGATCACGTTGGCGGGCGGGGTGATTCAGCCCGCCGTCGGCGAACTGGATGCGGCGCGGTTGGCATACCTCAACGCGGTGCCCGCAGCCCGGTTCTACCTTGACTTCAGCGATTTCACGCTGTGGGTGCTGCAGGTCCAGCGGGTGCGCTGGGTCGGCGGGTACGGTCGGATGGATTCGACCACCGGCGAGCAGTACACCGCAGCGACGCCGGATCCCATTGTCCCCGAAGCCGCCAGCGCCATCGCCCACCTCAACGCCGACCACGCCAACGCCCTGGCGGCGATGGCGCGCGCGTTCGCCGGCTATCCCGACACCGACACGGCGATGTGCACCGCAATCGACCGCTATGGCCTGGACTTACGAGTAAGCACGCCGCGCGGTGTCGCGTACACCCGGGTCGGTTTCCCCATGCGATTGAACTCCTCTGATCAATTACGTTCAGCGACTGCAGAATTAGCCCGCGCGGCCGTCGCGGCTCGAACGGCGTCGTGAGGGACGATCAGGATGAGTGCACTGCAGGACAAGGTCGCCTTCGTTACCGGCGCTTCGTCGGGACTTGGCGCTGAAACGGCCCGGTTACTTTCTGCCCAGGGCGCGACGGTTTTCGGCGTAGCTCGCGATAACCAGCGCCTGGCCGATGTTTTCGCCGACGTGGAACGCGGTGCATACGCATCAGTGGACATTGCCAACGCGCAAGCCTGCCAAGACGCGGTCGAGGAATGCGTCCGTGAATTCGGTGGCCTGGATATCCTCGTCAACATCGCCGGAAAGCACCAGATGCGCCGAACCGAAACGATGACCGACGATGACTGGGCGCAAGATCTGGCGGTCAACCTGAATGGACCGTTCTACCTGTGCAGAGCCGCATTGCCCCATCTGTTGGAGCGGGGTGGCAGCATCGTCAACGTCAGCTCCATCGCCGGTGTCGAGGGGCAGGCGTACTCGGCAGGCTACTGCGCTGCCAAGCATGGACTGATCGGGCTCACCCGCGCCTTGGCGTTGGAGTACACCGCAGATCGCCTGCGTGTCAACGCAGTATGTCCGGGCGGCATGCTCACACCCCAAATCGAACAGTTCAGCGCGCCGGACAACGCGAACTACGACTTGATCATGCGCACGGCCGCACCGCGCGGCTTCATGCAGCCCCTTGACGTCGCCAATGTCGTCGCGTTCCTTGCCAGTGACGCCGCGGCAGCGATCCACGGCGCCGTCTACCGAGTCGACAACGGCAAGGGCGCCGGGTAATGGCCGGAGGGCTCAGCCGAAACGGCCGGAAATGTAGTCCTCGGTGGCCTTTTGGTCGGGATTGGAGAAAATCGTTTCGGTTTTGTTGATTTCGATCAAACGTCCGGGCTTGCCGGTGGCCTCCAGGTTGAAGAACGCAGTCTGATTGCTGACGCGGGCGGCCTGTTGCATGTTGTGGGTAACGATGACGATCGTGTACTCCTGCCTGAGCTCCGCAATGAGTTCCTCGATCGCTAGCGTCGAGATCGGGTCAAGTGCGGAACACGGTTCGTCCATCAGCAACACTTCGGGTGAGACGGCGATCGCCCGGGCGATGCACAGTCGCTGCTGCTGGCCACCGGATAGTCCGCCGCCGGGTGTACCCAAACGATCTTTGACCTCGTTCCACAGGTTCGCCCTCCGCAGGGACTGTTCAGCGAGCTCGTCGAGACTGTGCTTCTTGCGCATCCTTTGCAGTTTCAGTCCGGCGAGCACGTTGTCACGAATCGACATGGTGGGGAATGGATTTGGCCGCTGAAACACCATCCCGACGATGCGGCGCACCGCAACCGCGCTGATTTGCTGCCCGTAGATGTCGCGGCCGTCGAGCAACACGGAACCTTCCACCCGGCCGCCCGGTGTGGTCTCGTGGAGGCGGTTCAGGGCCCGCAAAACGGTCGACTTACCGCACCCGGACGGTCCGATAAACGCGGTGACACTGTGCGGATGGACCGTCATATTGAGATCAGCAACTGCCTGAAAGGAGCCGTAATAAATGTTCAGGTCGCGGGCCTCCAGGCGTTTCGCGCCCCGATGGTGGCTAAGTACGTTGTCCCCCAACGGCTCTGGGCTTGCCGGCGGGGTCGGCTGGTTGTGACTTAGGATCGCTGCGCTCTCCGAAGCTACGTTAATGTCGCGTGTCACGTGATCCTCCTGCGTGAAAGCATAGGTCGTCGATCATGCTCTAGGTTCGGCCGAACGTCCGCGACTTACGCTGGTCCGGCTCGCGATGAACCGGGCTGTCACGGTGAAAATCAGGACCAACGCCACCAAAGTGAGTGCTCCCGCCCACGCACGGGCTTGTGCGGCTTTGTAGCCCGTGATGGCGTTGCCAAAAATCTGTAAGGACAGCGTCGACATGCGCTTGGTCGGATTGAGTTCGATGAACAGGTCGTTGCCGAGCGCAGTCAGCAACAGTGGCGCTGTTTCGCCCATGGCGCGGGCAAACGCAAGCATGACACCGGTGATGATTCCTGAGCTGGCGCTGGGAATTACGACCGACATAATGGTGCCGGCCTTGGTGGCGCCCAGCGCGAACGAGGCTTCACGCAGTTCACGGGGCACGAGTCGCAGCATCTCCTCGGTCGAGCGGATCACCAGCGGCAACATGACCAGTCCGAGGGCGATTCCTCCTGCGATGCCCGAAAACCCGAAGAACACCACCCACATCGCATAGACCAGTGCGCCGGTGACGATCGTTGGCACGCCGACCAGGATGTCGGTGAGAAAGCGTGTCACCCGGGCCAGTTGGCCTCCGTATTCCACCAGATAGATCGCTGCCGCGATACCGACGGGCATCGACAACAGCGTCGCGATGCCGGTGACGATGAGGCTTCCGATGATGCCGTTCAGGAATCCGCCACCGGGCTCGCTGGGATTGCCGGGCGGCGTCTGGGTGAGGAACTCCGGGCCCAGGTACTTCAGCCCCTGGCCGGCGACGTAGACGAGCACCCATGCCAGCACGGCGACGGTGGCGATCATGACCAGTAGCAGCGCGGCGTGCACGAACAGGTTGGTGATGCGGCGGCGGCGCTCCCCAGGGAAGGATTCGAACTCGGAAAACCCTTCGAGTGGTTTGTTATCGATCGTCGTGCTCACGCGATGTGCTCCGAAACCCGGCCGATGATGCGCTTGCCGATCATGTTGACGAGCAATGACAACAACAGCAACCCGAAGGCGACCACGAAAAGTGAATCCAGATGGAAAGGCTGGTTGGCTTCGGTGAACTCATTGGCGATGACGCTGGGCATGGTGGATCCCGCGCGCATAATTCCGTGCGGGATGGTCAACACGTTGTTGCCGATCAGCATGGTCACCGCGATGGTTTCGCCGAACGCGCGGCCCAGACCCAGGATCGCGGCGCCGAAGATTCCCGAACGCGACCGCGGCAACACCGCGAGGCGCAGCATCTCCCATGTGGTCGCGCCGAACGCCAGCGCGGCTTCCTTCTCGGCGCGCGGCGCGGTATCGAAGACTTCCCGACAAATCGCGGTGACGATGGGCAGCACCATGATCGCGAGGACCACGCCGGCTGCGAACACGGAATATCCGAAAAATGGGCCCTGGAACAGCCAGCCGATCACCGGGATTCCCGACACCGACGTCAACCCCCGACCGATCGGTCCCAGCGCGGGGATCAGCGCAAACACCCCCCAAAAGCCGTAGACCACGCTGGGGATCGCCGCGAGCAGATCGACCAAGGACGACAACGGTCGGCGAAGCACCGCTGGTGACAGATTGGTGATGTACAGGGCCACCGCGATAGCGACCGGCACCGCGATCAGCATCGCGACCAGCGAGGTCACCACGGTCCCGTAGACGAACTGCACGATTCCGAAAGGATTCGGGTTGGATGAGGTCGCCGTTGCCTCGGATGGCGCCCAGCGAGCGTGAAAAAAACTCAGCGGCCCGTAGTGCGACAGAGCAGGCCACGCCCTGATCAAAAGGAACACTGCCGTTGCCACCAAGACCGCGATCACGGTCAGCGCCGCGGCGGCCATCAGGCGCGCGAACAGCCCGTCGGTGAACCGGCCGTCCGACGATGGCTCCGACGTGTCGGGCGAGGCAAGGACTTGCGCCGTCAAAACGTCCCCTTTGGCGCAGGCCGGATCATTTGCCGACCGGGCCGCCGTTGAGGGTGATCTTTTGGACCATGCCCATGGCCAACCCCTGCAAATCCTTGCCCAACGGGGCGTAGTTGACGCTGGCAGCATCGTCCTGACCCGTAGACAGGGTCCAGGAGAAGAAGTTGACCAGCGCCTTTGCCTTCGCGGCGTCGGTCTGGTTCTGATACACCAGCGCGTAGGTGGTACCGGTGATCGGGTAGGCGTGGGGATCAGGCCCGTCGGTCAGGCTTACCCGTAGGTCCGGCGGGTAGGCGATGCCTTGGGTGCCGGCGGTGATGGTGGCGACGCAGGGCTGAATGAAGTTGCCGACCTTGTTTTTGACGACGCCGTAGTTGAGGTTCTGCGCCAACGCATATGCCAACTCGACGTAGCCGATGCTTCCGTCCGTCTGGTTGATCACCCCGGAAACGCCCTCATTGCCCTTACCGCCGAGACCCACTGGCCATGCGATGTCCTTGCCGAAGCTCCTCTGGGAGCCGCCAAGGGTTTGCACCCACGTCGGGCTTTCCTTGGTCAGAAAGTCCGTCCACACCGCGGTGGTGCCGGAGCCGTCCGAGCGGTGGGCCACCGCGATCGGCTGGTCGGGAAGATTCGCGCCCGGATTCAGCGCGACCAGCGCCGGGTCATTCCATTTGGTGATCTTGCCGGCGAAGATCTTGCCCAACGCGTCACCATCGAACTTCAGGCCGGTTTGGACGCCCTTGACGTTGTAGGTGGGTACGACGGCGCCTAGCGTCAACGGGATGTGCAGGATTGGGCCGGATTTCGCGGCCGCGAGCTCGCTGTCCTTCATCGGGGTATCGGATGCGCCGAAGTCGACTGTGCCGGCGATGACCTGCTGCACGCCCCCGCCGGAGCCGATCGGCTGATAGGCGACCTGGACCCCATCGGACTGTGAGTAGTCTTTGGTCCACACCGACATGACCGGCGCCACGAACGTCGACCCGGCACCCGACACACTGGTCGCACCGCCGTCGATCTTCGGGATCGTTCTGGGGTAGCCGGGTTTGGCGGCCGCCCGCTGACCACAAATCTGGCCCGCTATGTTCTGCTGGGCGCCGCTGGCGGCCCCACCGCCACTGGTGCTTCCACACCCAGTCAGCCAGCTCGAGGTAGCAAGGGCGACCACGGCGGCGATCGTTAATTTGGGGAACATTAACAACTCCTGATCCCGCAATGGGTTGCGAGTATGTGCTTATCGAAGACCGTCGACATGAACACTGGCCGTTCCACACCTGACATAGAGATGAACGGCTCAGCGCTGTCGCAGGCCAGCCCGCCGCATCGACCACCCGACATCGTCTGGCCGGCCGCCAATAGAGGCTTTTGACAGCAGTTTCGGCGCCACTTGGCACTGGGTATCGTGCTCGCAATAACCGAGGATTGCGCCGCAACCCTGAGAGCCGGCGAGGTGCGCATGAGTGTGGTCGGAACATTTCCCGGCACGGGTGTGGCGTCACGACCGGCGCGCAGCCGGGGTGCCGATCTGGCGGTTTTCGTTGGCGCGGCGGTGATTCTGTGGCTAGTGGTACGTGTCGGCGGTGGGATGGACGTGCCGTGGGCGGTCGCGGGCGCACCGTCGGCGGTGTCCACGGACCCGCTCCAGTTGCCGTATTACGCGGTGCGATCGCTGCTGCGCATGTTCGCGGCGCTGGGTTTATCGCTGGTGTTCACTTTCTTCTATGCCACGGCAGCGGCGCGCTCGCGACGCGCCGAGAAGGTGTTGATTCCACTGCTGGACATTTTGCAGTCGATCCCCGTGCTGGGGTTCCTGGCAATCACCATCACGGGGTTCATCGCGCTGTTTCCCGGCTCGCTGCTCGGCCTCGAATGCGCTTCAATATTCGCGATTTTCACGTCGCAAGCCTGGAATATGACCTTCGCGTTCTACCAGTCCCTTATTGCCCAGCCACACGATCTCGACGAGGCATCGCGACTGCTGCGACTGTCGCGATGGCAGCGATTCTGGCGGGTCGATCTGCCCAGCGGAATGATCCCACTCGTCTGGAACGGCATGATGAGCTTTGGTGGTGCCTGGTTTTTCCTCACTGTGTCAGAAGCGTTGAGTGTCAACAACCATAAGTTCGCACTGCCTGGGATCGGTTCCTATGTTGCCGCTGCCAGCGACGAGGGCAACCTGGCCAAGGTGCTGTTGGCGATCGCGATGATGATCGTGGTGATCATCAGCGTCAACGCGTTGTTCTGGCGGCCATTGACCGCATGGGCCGAACGCTTTCGCATCGAGGAGTCCGAATCCGCCGAGGCGCCGCGCAGTGTGACGCTGGAGGTCCTACGAGGCTCCCGCATCCCCGGCCTCATCGGTGCTCCCGTGGGCCGGCTGATCGATCCGATCGACCGGCTGACAGCCGTTTTCGGAGTGACCACGCGGCCTTTGAAAACCTTCGCGCTGCGGCGGCGCGTCGGCGATGCCGTATTCACCCTCGCCGTGACATCAGCCCTCGGCTACGGCGCCACTCGGGTGGTCGCCTACATCACGCACAGCGTCGGCGTCATCGAGATCGGCCATGCAGCGCTGTTGGGCTTCGCTACTTTCGTCCGCGTGATTGTGGTCGTCGTGGTCTCGACGTTGATATGGGTTCCCATCGGAGTGTGGATCGGCTTGAATCCCAAAGTTTGTCGGCTAGCTCAGCCGGTGGTGCAGGTGTTGGCGTCGTTTCCTGCCAACTTCCTGTTTCCACTATTCACTGCTTTGCTGCTGGCGACGGGGATCAGCCTGAACATCGGCGGCATACTGCTGATGGCGCTCGGCACGCAGTGGTACATCCTGTTCAACGTCATCGCCGGCGCCAGCGCGATTCCCAATGAGCTACGTGAGGCCGCGGCCAGCCTACGACTGCCTACACGACTTCGCTGGCGCTCGCTGATTCTGCCGGGCATCTTCGGCAGCTACGTCACCGGCGGCATCACCGCCGCCGGGGGCGCGTGGAACGCCTCGATCGTCGCTGAAGTCGTTCGTTACCACAGCACGACGTTGACCGCCCAGGGGCTTGGCGCATACATCACCCAGGCCACCGCGGTCGGTGATGCCCCGCGTCTGCTGCTCGGCGTAATCATCATGAGTTTCTATGTGGTCGCAACGAATATCCTTTTATGGCAACGCCTTTACGCCCTGTCTGAGCGGCGCTTTTCCCTGTCCTGATCGATAACGTTACGTTCTGACGGAGGTTCTGTTGACCGACGAAGTGCTCATCCAGCTCGACCATGTGAGCAAGAGTTTCACCCAGCCCGACGGCGGTGAGCTGATGGTTCTCGATGACCTCACCCTCGACATCCGTGCGGGGGAGATCGTGGCGCTGCTCGGACGCTCCGGCTGCGGCAAATCAACCCTGCTGCGCGTCATCGCCGGTCTGGTCGGACCCACCGGGGGCGAGGTGCGTTACCGCAACACCGAACTGGTCGGCGCGAATGCCGGCGCCGCCATGGTGTTTCAGAACTTCGCCTTGATGCCGTGGCTGACCGTGCAGAAAAATGTCGAGCTCGGGCTGCAGGCGCATCGGGTCGCCCCGCCGGAGCGGCAGAGACGAGCGCTCGAGGCCATCAACCTCATCGGGCTGGATGGTTTCCAATCCGCCTATCCCAAAGAGCTTTCCGGTGGGATGCGCCAACGCGTCGGATTCGCCCGAGCGCTCGTGCTCGAACCGGACTTGTTGCTGATGGACGAGCCGTTCTCCGCGCTTGACGTCCTCACCGCCGAAAACCTGCGCAACGAATTGATGACGCTGTGGGCCAGCCAAGACTTCCCGACCAAAGCCATCTGCCTGGTCACCCACAACATCGAGGAAGCCGTACTGCTGGCTGACCGGATCGTCGTGCTGGGCACCAACCCAGGTCGTATCCTGGCCGAACTGCCCATCGAACTCCAACGGCCGCGTGACCGCCGTTCGCCCTCATTTGAAGCGCTGGTGGACAAATTCTATGAGTTGCTTACCGGTACCGGATCGGCCACTGCCGTTGTCGAATTCGACAGCGCCACTCCGACCACCCATCCCCTGCCCCACGCAACCGTGGGAGGGTTGGCCGGGCTGGTGGAAATAGTTCATGGCCAAGGCGGGCGCGTTGACATCCCCGATATCGTCGCGGACCTCGGCATCAATGCCAAAGAGCTGCTTCCATTGATCGACGGGGCAGCCTTGCTCGACTTCGTTCGCGTCAGCGGCGGTGACCTCGAACTGACTTCGATCGGAAAGGAATTCACCACCGCCAACATCCAACGAAGCAAGCAGGTCTTTGCCCAGCAGGCACGGACCCGCGCTCCGCTGGTGCGCACTATCTGCAATGGCCTGCACGACTGCCCGGAAGGCACCCTGCGGGCCGGCTTCTTCCTGGACATCTTGCGGCAGGGGTTCAGCCCCCAAGAGACGCAACAGCAATTCGACACCGCCGTGGGGTGGGGTCGGTACGCCGAATTGTTCGATTACAACAGCGAAAGCGACCAGATTGTCATCAAAGCAGCCGCGGTGCCTGCGCCTACCGCGGTCCTCCAATGAGCTACGGCATCGGTGAGGTCTTCCCGCCGTCCGTTTGAGGACTAAAGCCTCCTGCCGGGTCCCCGTCGGCTTAATACCGTTTTGGGTGATTGACTACAAGGAGAGCGAAATGTCTGGAACCATGCGGCGCTATGGCGTCGTCGTCGGAGTCGATGGATCGCCTGCGTCGAATGCCGCCGTCTGCTGGGCCGCGCGCGATGCAGCGCTACGACATGTCCCGCTGACGTTGGTCCACGGGTTCAACACCTACGTGCCGACGGTGCCGCAGATACCGATGCCGGGCGGAGTTGGGGTGTGGCAGACGGACGACGGCAGAAGGGTTCTCGAGGATGCGGTCAAGATCGCTGAAGAGGCCGCGAATATCTACGGCACGATCGAGATTGCGTGTGAACTGAAGCCTTCACCCCCAGTTCCGACGTTGGCCGAGATGTCGGAACAGGCTGAGCTGGTCGTCGTCGGCAACAACGGACGCGGGGCGATTTCCCGAGTGTTGCTCGGCTCGGTCAGCTCCGGGGTGGTGCGGCGGGCGGCTTGCCCAGTCGCGGTGATCCGCGACGAAGATCCGCTGATGCCCGACCCGCAGCACGCTCCGGTGCTGGTAGGAATCGACTGCTCGCCGGCCTCGGAGCGGGCAACGGCTATTGCATTCGACGAAGCGTCTCGTCGCGGCGTCGACCTGAAGGCATTGCAGACGTGGAGCGACGAGGTCTACGAACTTCCTGGGCTGGACTGGGAGAAGGTAAAGGCTGAAGCGGAACGCAGTTTGGCTGAAGGTCTGGCCGGCTGGTGCGAGCGCTACCCCGATGTCGCGGTGCAGCAGCTTGTTGTTCGTGACCGACCGGCTCGACAGCTGGTCGAGCAGTCAGAATCGGCTCAGCTGGTTGTTGTGGGCAGCCACGGCCGCGGCAGCGTCACTGGCATGCTGTTGGGTTCGGTCAGCAACGCGGTCGTTCACGCGGTTCGCATGCCGGTGATCGTGGCGGGGCAATCCTGAAAAGTATGTTGCCGCGCAGCGAGTTTCGATTCAGTCAGGCATTCTGACTGCCGGATAGTTGCGCCTTCACCGCGCGCGTCAGGTCGTCGGCGAGGATTTCCGGCACACCGGCGAACAGGCCGTCCAGCGCGAGTTTGGCGACCACCGAGGGGTCAGTCTTCTGGTCCGCGGGCGCGAAGGCGGCCATGTCGGTATCCATGTAGCCGACGTGCACCGCAGTGACACCAATGCCGCGAGGAGCGAGTTCCTGCCGAACGGCATCGGTCATCGCCCACGCTGCTGCCTTAGCTGCGGCGTAGGCACCGGAGCCGGGCGCGTGCAGCCAGGACAACACCGAAAGCATGTTGAGGATTGATCCTCCGCCATTGCTTTCGATTATCGGAGCGAAGGCGCGAATGGCATTGAGGGTGCCGAAGTAGTGCGTCTCCATCTCCAGGCGCACGTCCTCCAACGATCCAGACAGCAGTGTGGCGCGCGTTGAGCTGCCGGCATTGTTGATCAGCACGGTGACGTCGCCGGCCAGGCTGGCAGCGCGGGCCACCGAGGCTGGGTCGGTGATGTCGAGCTGGACGGCTTCGACGCCTGGTACGTCTATCGTTTCGGGACGACGTGCGGCGGCGTAGACCTTCGCTCCACGCTCGACGAGTTGGGCTGCGAACCGCTTACCCAATCCTCGGTTGGCGCCGGTGACCAGCGCGACGACGTGCTCGTTGTTCATCGTGGTCTCCTCCGCGTTGCTCCATCGACTTTGAGTACACGCCGAAAGTCAGCCCCAAGGCAAGTTAACTGTGTGCCATATTTCGGGGGCGCTACATTCTTTAAACGCAGTTGTGTTGCGCCAAGTGATCACTCGTGAGGTATGGACCGGCAAGCGAGGTGGGGCCGCATGACCTCGAAGCTCGAACTCGACACGCGCTTTGATCCTCGGATCAAGGCAATGTTCGCCGGCATTGATCTGGGGGCCGCGAAGCCCAACGTCGCGAGCCGGGAGGAGCTGCTGGCGCAGGAGAACACCCCGGAAGCCCTGGCCGCCCAGGACCGTCAAAATGCTCTCTTCAACGCGATGGACAGCGAGGACGTCGCCCCGTCCGCGGGCCTGACCGTGCGCACCGAGACCTTCACCTCCTCGCCCGACGGAAACACCATCAAGGTCCAGTACATCCGGCCGGACGACGGCAAGACCGTACCGTGCGTCTATTACATCCACGGCGGCCGTATGCAGTTCAGCTCTTGCTACCTGGGCAACTACAAAACATGGGGCCGCATGATTGCCGCCCGCGGCGTCGCGGTGGCGATGGTTGACTTCCGCAACTCAGTGCACCCCTCCTCCGCGCCCGAAGTGGCTCCCTTTCCAGCCGGCTTGAACGACTGTGTCTCGGGCCTCAAGTGGGTCCACGGCCACACGGACTCGCTCGGTATCGATTCGGGGCGCATCGTCGTCGCCGGCGAAAGTGGTGGCGGCAACCTGACTCTCGCCGTCGGGATGAAGCTGAAGCAGGACGGCGATCTGGGCCTGATCCAGGGCCTCTACGCGATGTGCCCCTTCATTGCCGGGGAGTGGCCGCTGCCGCAGAATCCGTCGTCCAGCGAGAACGAGGGAATCGTCATCTTCGTGCAGGAAAACCGCAGCACCGTGGCCTACGGCATCGACGCCTTCAAGGCCCGTAACCCGCTTGCGTGGCCCGGCATGGCGCAGCCCGACGATGTCCGGGGCCTGCCGCCGGTTGTGATCAGCGTCAACGAATGTGATCCCTTGCGCGACGAGGGTATTGGCTTCTACCGGCTCCTGCTGGAGAGCGGCGTTTCGGCGCGCTGCCGCCAAGTCATGGGCACCGTCCACGGCACCGAGATCCTCCCCGTCATCTGTCCTGACATCAGCCGCGACACCGCCAGCGATATCGCCAACTTCGCGACGTGCACCTCATGACGACGACACCGCTGCCGGTAGTTGATCCGGCGTCGGTCGGGTTCTGTCCCGAGCGCCTGGACCGTCTCGACGACGCGATGCAGGCGGAGGTCGATGCCGGTCACTACGCCGCGATCAGCCTGATGGTCGCCCGCCACGGCAAGCTCGTGAAGTTCCGACGCTTCGGCTATCAAACGCTCGAAAGTCGCGCGCCGCTGCGGGAAGACGCCATCTTCCGCATCGCCTCGATGACCAAACCCATCATCGCCGTCGCGATGATGACCCTCTACGAAGAGGGCAAGTGGCAGCTCGACGATCCAGTCACCACGTTCGTCCCCGAGTTCGCCGATCTGAAGGTGCTCGACGGTGACCAGCTGCTGCCGCTGGATCGCCCGATGACCATGCGCCATCTGATGGCGACCTGCGCGGGCTTCGCCTTCCTCGTCCCGATGGGCAGCACCAATCCGAAGCTGGACGAGATGTATGCCGCCGCCGGCCTATTCAGCGGCACCAACGAGGACATGGTCGCCAAGCTGGCGAAGCTCCCGCTGGAAGCACAGCCCGGCACCCTGTTCCGGTACGGCCTCCAACAGGAGGTTCAGGGCGTCATCATCCAGCGGTTGTCCGGTGAGACGCTGGACACCTTCCTCGAACGCCGGATCTTCGGGCCGCTAGGTATGAAAGACACCGGCTTTGGCGTCGGGCCGGGAGACCGCGACCGCATCGCACCCCGATACGCGCTCGACGAGAACCTGAAGCTCGACCTTGCGGCCGACCAATCGCCCTTCCCGGTGCTGGCCGGAACTCCTGCGGGGGAGAAGCCGAGGTATCTACTTTCGATCGCCGGACTGTACTCGACGGCGCAGGACTACCTGCGCTTCGCGCAGATGCTCGCAAACGCTGGAATACTAGACGGTGCAAGGATATTGGCGCCGCCCTCGGTCGCATTGATGACGAGCAACCTGCTGCCTGCAGGTGTGCCGTTGCGCTTCCTGCAGCCGTTCGCCGGCGTCGGGTACGGCATGGGCGTCGGCATCGTTCTCGATCCGGCACACGCCGATTTCAACGGCGGCGCGATCGGTGCAGGCAGCTACTACTGGGGCGGGGTGCACGGCACCTGGTTCTGGGTCGATCCGGTCCACGACGTGATCGTGATCGGCATGGTCCAGCAGGTAGACGCCGGTAATGCGATGACCGGGCGGCCTTACCCGGTACCCGATATCCGCGGGATATCGCGGTCGATCACCTATGGGGCGCTCGTCGACCCTGCCCGCTAGCCGCGGCCCGGGCCACCACCGCGTGATATAGTTACCACAGCTAAGTAAATCCTGAACGTAAGAGAGGGTCAGTCATATGGCTCGTACAGACAAGGACACGTGGGATCTGGCGTCCAGCGTCGGCGCGACCGCAACCGCTGTCGCCGCATCGCGGGCGCTGGCTTCCCGGCATCCGAACGCGTTGCTGGACGACCCCTGGGCCGACCCGCTGGTTCGTGCGGTGGGTATCGACACTTTTGTGAAGCTGATCGACGGCGAGATCGGACAGACTGACGATCCGCTGCCGAATCGCCAGGCCATGAACGAGCAGATTGCCGTGCGAACCCGCTTCTTCGACAGCTTCTTCGAGCAGGCGACCGGGTCAGGCATCCGGCAGGCCGTGATCTTGGCATCGGGCCTGGACACCAGGGCCTATCGACTGCGTTGGCCGGCCGGGACAGTGGTCTACGAGATCGACCAACCCAAAGTCATCGGGTTCAAGACGCGGACGCTGGCCGACCTGGGTGCCGAACCGACCGCGCAACGGACAACGGTCGCAATCGATTTGCGCGACGACTGGCCGGCGGCACTCGTTGAAGCCGGGTTTGACGCACAGCAGCCGACCGCCTGGAGCGCCGAAGGTCTGCTGGTCTACCTGCCGCCGGACGCGCAGGACCGCCTTTTCGACAACATCGCGGCTCTCTCGGCGCCGGGCAGCCGCGTCGCGACCGAACACATGGACCTACGTAACGCTCCGTCAGACTGGGTAGAGCGAATCACCAAGCGATCCCGTCGCATTGGCTCCGACATCAACCTCGCCGAACTGTTCTACACCGGCGACCGCAACACTGCCGCGGACTACCTGAAAACACACGGTTGGCAGGTCGACATCCGGACGACTCCACAAGTCTACGCCGCCAACGGTTTCGAGTTGCCCAACGACGATCTGACGTCTTTCGGCAATACGTCTGGTTATTTGACGGCGACACTCGTCGAAACATCCTTGCGCTCAGTGTCGTAGCGTGTTGAGGCCATCCTCTACTTGCAGTGCCTTGAGCGCGTTGGCCGCTGTCTCGTAGCCGTGCACAACGCCCTCTAACCGCGCCGACGAGCCGTCAAAGCACGCCCAGTCGAATACGGCTTGGCACACGTGGTCAGCCAGGTTTCGCAAGATGCCATCGCGGGGAGGGTTGTCGATGACTCTGATCGCGGCCGCACAAAGCGCTCCCTTGTCGGCGGTGTCGGTTTGCAGTGCTCGGTGAGCCAGCGATACGAGCTCGCGGGCATGGCAGCCCTCGAAATCCATAAAACTCCTTGCCCGTCATCGATTCTCAGTCCTCTCGTCAGGTGCGAGCGAGAGGACGCCGAAAATCAGCCGAGTCGTAAAGGTAGCCCAACAACGGGCACATGCTGGCCACGTTCCGGTAACAGAGCTACATCGGAGTGACCAGCCGGTCATCCTGATGTACTTCGCGAGGTAGTCGGTCTAGTCGGCATTTTCGACCCAATGCGCTAGTTCCAGTCGTACGGTAAGGCCATGTCTGACGACGTCGCGGAGCGGTCAACACGGTGGGCCGGGCTGCAATCGGTCGGCGCTTGGCGGTTTTTCCAAGACATGCTCGCTGACATGACCACGGTGGTCGCCGAGGACGCCCAATCGGAACGCGAGTTCATCGAGGGTGTGCGGGTCATCGCGCGAATCTCCGCGCTGTGCGCACAACTTTCGGTGGAAGCTGATCCCGACCGGCCGTCGTTTTTCGATATGTGTTCCCCGACCCAGATGGTAGGCGGGCCCAACCCGGACGGTAACTACTATCTTGCGATGATCCGCGGCGACCGCAGCTATCGGATCACCGGCGAGCGCGGCACGAGCGCATACCTCGGCTTCCAGATCCTCGCCGGCACCGGGCTCAGTCCACGACGGATGGCCGGCTATGTCAGTGACGTCGACTTGGACGTGACCGCAGGGCAATTCGCGCTGGTGCTATCGGCACAGAAGCCGGCCGATCTTGACGGCGCGCAGTGGCTGCAGATCCCCACAGATGCGTCATCGGTTGTCGTGCGGGAATACATCGGCGACCGCACTTCCGAGCAACTGGCTGTCCTCGATATCGAGGCGCTCGATCCCGATCCCGTCGCGGTGCTCACCGACAGCGCTCTGTCGGATCAACTGACAGCGATGGCCTGGACTTTGGCGAAGCTCGCGACGCTGCACCGCACCATCAAGCCCGAGCTACTCGAACACCCCAACAGCCTGCTGACGGCACAAGCAGCCGACCTCGGCGACGCCGACACCACCCCGGACAACCTGTACATGATCGGAACCTTTCAGCTCGACCCCGACCAAGCCCTGGTGCTCGACATCGAGCCGCCGGCCACCCGGTACTGGAACATCACCTTGGAAAACATCTGGCACGAGTGTTTGGAGCCGCGCCACCGACACAGCTCGGTGACCAACAAGGGAGTGCATCCCGGCGCCGACGGACACGTGCGTATCGCGATTTCTGCTCGTGACTTCGAAGTAGGTCACTGGCTCGACACCGGCGGGCGCCAGCGCGGCTTCGTCGTTCTGCGCTGGCTCGACAATCCCGAACCGCCGATCGTCACCGTCTCGATCCACCAGGGTTGAAAATGACCATCGAACAACGATTTTCGACCGATCAGCTTGTCGCCGCCGCCTGCGCGCAGACCGGCTACGACGACTTCGGCGACGACGGGTGGCAGCCCGGCTTGCAGCGGCTCGTCGACGGCCTCATCCACGAGGCTCGGCTTTCGGCGATCGGTGTCGAGATCGCATATGCCGACATCATTCGCGCATTGTCAAACCGCCTGGGTGTCATCGATTGGCGGAAAAAGCATCCCGAAGTTGCCGCCGAGCAGATCATCCGTCCCATCGTCATCGTCGGCCAACCTCGTACCGGAACCACGATCCTCTACGACCTAATCGCGCAAGACCCGCAGCTACGGCCGCCGCTGACCTGGGAGGTCGACGAGCCATGTCCGGTGCCGCGGCCCGAGACCTACCACGACGACCCGCGCATCTCCCAAATACAGTCGAACATAGACCTTTCCGAGCAGATCATTCCCGGCTTCCTCAAGTTCCATCCCATGGGCGCCCTGGTCGGCCAAGAGTGTGTCCGCATCACGGCGGGCGAATTCACCAGCATGATCTATTCGGTGCAATACCGGCTTCCGAGCTATTACCGCTGGCTACTTTACGACGCTGATCACGCCCGCGCTTACCGCTATCATCGAATCTTCCTGCAGCATTTGCAATCCGGGGTTCCCGGGCAGTGGCTGTTGAAATCGCCGGCGCACTTGTGGACCCTCGACGCCCTGCTGACTGAATATCCCGACGCGCTGATTGTGCAGACCCATCGTGACCCGCTCAACGTCATCTCGTCGATCGCGGCGTTGACCCATCATCTGCGACGGATGAGCACCGACGAGTCCACGGTCGCCGAATGCGCGGCTCAGTCCTACGAAGAGGTCGTGGTCGGTCTTGACCGGGAGATGGCGTTGAGAGACAGCGGTGTCATCCCTGACGGCCGGATCATCGATGTCAAATTCACCGATTTCATGGACGACCCCTGGGCCACGATCGGCGGCATCTACCAAGCATTGGGCCGGGAGTTGTTGCCCGACACCGCGGCACGGATGCGCGCTTTCCTGGCGGCTCATCCCTCAGACTGCGGCCGTGGTCGCTACACCTGGTCGGACACCAACCTCGACGCCGACGAGGTTCGCGAGCGAGTCCGCGCTTATCAAAAGCGCTACGCGGTTCCCACTGAGCAACTGCGGTAAGCGTTATTGAGCTGCGACGATTTTCGCGATTTGCTCCGCGACCGCTGCGCGTATCTCGGCGTCGTCAAGATCTTGCAAGCCGAACGCCACCCGCAGGGTTGATCCAAGAAGCCCCCATCCGATCTGCAGAGCCATCCCGTGGGCGGCCAGCAGACGGGCCGTGCGCTCGTCGTCGTGGTCGGCTCGCACCTGGTCCAGAAACGCTTCCATACCGGGAAAGCGCTGCTGGAGTTCTTCGACCGGAAAGCCGTCGAGCGTCGAGCGCACCATGACGCGCGCTTGGAGCTCGTACGCGGCCTCCAAGTCCTCTGGTGGTGTTCCAGACTCGCGAAGCTCCGCCGCGGAGTCGGCGAGGTTTTGCAGAGTCGCCGCCAGGAGTTGGCGCTTGCTGCCGAAGTGGCGATGCAGCAGGCCATGATTCACACCTGCTCGGGCGGCGACTTCACGGATGGACGTCGCGGCCGGACCCTTCTGCGCAAACAACTCGCCGGCTGCCTGCAGGACGGCGGCGATGACCTCTTCTTTGCCAATTGGCTTCGCGGTGTCCAAAACCGTTGCCTCGGATGTAGCCATCTGTGTACAGTAGCGGACAACGAAGTGTAGACAACCGCCTACACTGATGAACGCGTCAAGGAGGAAGCAGCGGTGAGCACTGAATTTCGTGTGGTGAAGCTGGGTGAAAACATCGGCGCGCGCATTGATGGGGTGCGACTCGGCGACCTCGATGCCGAGACTGCGGCCGAGATCAACAAAGCCCTGACCACCCACAAAGTGGTGTTCTTCCGCGGGCAGCATCACCTCGACGACGACTCGCACTACGCCTTCGCTGAGAGCCTGGGCGTGCCCACGACGCCGCATCCCACACTGAAGTTCGAGGGAAGCCGGGTCATGCGACTGGAATCCATCGGGGGCGCCGGCGCCAACCAGTGGCACACCGACGTCACGTTCGTCGACCGCCCGCCGAAGGCCTCCATCCTGCGCGCCGTGGAGCTGCCGCGCTATGGCGGGACCACCACGTGGGCCTCCACCGTCGCCGCATACCAGCAGTTGCCGCAGCCCCTGCAGCGGCTCGCGGACGGCCTGTGGGCAATGCATAACAACGCATTCGACTATGCCCAAATCGACTCAGCGAAGCTGGCGAGGCTGGAAGCCGATCCGGAAGCGGTATTGAAGTACGCCGCCGAATTTCATTCCGACCATTACGAGACTCATCACCCGGTTGTGCGGGTGCATCCGGAGACCGGCGAGCGCTCGCTGCTGCTCGGTAACTTCGTCAAGCACATTCTGGGTGTCAACAGCGACGAGTCGCGGGCACTGTTCCGCATCTTCCAGGATCGAATCACGTGGCTGGAGAACACGATTCGGTGGAACTGGGAGCTCGGCGACGTCGCGATGTGGGACAACCGGGCGACCCAACACTACGCGGTCTCGGACTACGGCACTCAAAGCCGCACTATGCACCGGATCACTCTCGCGGGCGACATCCCGGTGAGTGTGACTGGTGAACACAGCCGGGTCGTCTCCGGGGACGCCAGCGACTACTCCGTCGTGGACGTCCCGAAGCCGCTTGTGGCCTAACGCATCGCTTCGGTAATCTGTGGGACGCTAGCCCTTGACGAGGGTGAACTGTCCCACCTCAGAGACGTTCCTCTGGAAGAAGTCAGAACATCCGATCAGGTAGCGCATGTAACGGTCGTAGACCTCTTGGGAAGTAACCTCGATGGCTTTGTCGCGGGCCGCTTCCAGCTTCGACGACCAGATGTCGAGCGTGCGCACGTAGTGGGCGGTCATCTTCTGCAGCGCTTCAACGGAAAACCCTGCGCCAGTTGAGTATTCGACGACATCCTCGTCGCACGGCACTGAGCCGCCTGGGAAGATCTCTGCGGCGATGAATCGCATGAACCGCAGATCGCTCATGGTGATCGGGATGCCCATCTCAGGCCAGCGCTTGAGCGGGTGACCCATGATCGTTTGCAGGACCATCCGACCATCGCCGGGCATGATGCGGTAGCACAGATCGAAGAAGGCCTTGTAGCGCGATTTAGGGAACGCTTCGAACGCCTCGATGCTGACGATGCGGTCGACCGGCTCCTCGAACTCCTCCCAGCCGAGCAGATGGATCTGGCGGGAGCGATCGGTGTCGATCTGGTCGAGCTTCTGTTGGCCCAGAGCGCGTTGGTTCTTACTTAGTGTGAGCCCGACGACGTTGACGTCGTGGGTTTCGACGGCGCGCTTCATCACCGAGGCCCAGCCGCAACCGACGTCGAGCAGGGTCATTCCCGGCTGCAGACCAAGCTTGCCGAGCGCGAGGTCGATCTTGGCGATCTGGGCCTCTTCGAGAGTCATGTCGTCGCGTTCGTAAAACGCGCAGCTGTACGTCCGCGTCGGATCCTGAAATAGCCCGAAGAAATCGTTGGAGAGGTCGTAGTGGGCTTGCACATCCTCATACGCCGGCCGCATTTTCGGCGAGCCACCGGACCCGCTGTCCGTCATAAGAAGTTGACCTTCCAGGTCGATCTTTAGGGTCGCCAGACTGCGTTGTTGCACACGCACTTTATAACGCATCTCATCGATTCCGGCTAAGCGGGAGCCTTTTCGCAGGTGTATTGACAGACGTCGGTGTAGCCCTGGCGAAACAAGTCTGCGCAGCCGGTCAGGTATCGCAGAAAGCGCTCGTAGATCACTTCGGACGTGACGGCGATGGCCTCGTCCTTCTTCGATTCGAGATTGGCTGCCCAGGTGTCGAGGGTGCGGGCGTAGTGGGGCCGTAGCGCTTGCTTCCGGGTCACCGTGTACCCGGCCTTGAGCGCGTGCTCTTCGACTTGTGCGCTCAGCGGCAGCCGACCACCGGGGTAGATCTCGTCCATGATGAACTTGATGAACCGCACGCGCGACATCGTGAGGGGCAGGTTCCGCGCTTTGATCTCTTCATCGCTGGGAATGATGATGGTGTGCAGCATCATTACGCCGTCGTCGGGCATCAAGTTGAACGTCTTCTTGAAGTAGTCGTCGTACTTGTTGAAGCCGAAGTGCTCGAAAGCGCCGATTGACACCACCCGGTCGACCGGCTCGTCGAATTCCTCCCAGGGCTGCAGGCGCACTTCCATGTGACGCTTGCTGGTCGAATTCGCGAACCAGTGGTCCTCGATGTGTTGCTTCTGGTTCTCAGACAGCGTCAGTCCGATGACATTGACGTCGTATTTTTCGACGGCGCGCATGATCGTGGCGCCCCACCCGCATCCGATGTCGAGCAGCGTCATCCCGGGCTGCAGGCCGAGCTTGCCGAGGGACAGGTCGACTTTGGCCCGCTGGGCCTCTTCGAGCGTCATGTCTTCGCGCTCGAAGTACGCGCAGCTGTATGTCTGGGACGGATCTTGCCACAATTTGAAGAAGTCGTTGGAGATGTCGTAGTGGAACTGGACTTCCCCGGCGTCTGACCCGCGGGTTTGCGCTGCGGACTTCGACAACCACTTGGACTGGGCGCGGGGCGCCGAGCTGGATGTTGCGTTGGAGGTATCTGCCACGGTTGGTCCTAACGAATATGAATCGAAATCCTGCGTGCCGATCCGCAGTAGCTGCTTACTGGCGTCCCGGGGGGCCGCCTGGCTTGCCCGTCAATGTGGTAAGCCAGGTGATCGCTGAGTTGGGACTTTACCCGCCTCGTGGCCCGCTGCACCAAATGACGTGCCCGGTGCCGCGCACGGGCCTGCTATTGCGCGAGCAGATTCACTATCCGGGTAAATGCGGTGGGCATGGCCACCGCGGCCGGCACGATGCGCGATCGGGCGGGAGCGTAGGCGCTCGCCTGGAGCAATGCCGCAGTCAGCAGTCGATAACGGCGAGTCAGTTGGCGCCAGCAGCGGTCGTAATCTTCTGTTCGGTTGGCCAGCACGCAGTCCACCAGCAGTTCGGCCGCACCGAAGGCCAAGCCGAGGCCCTCGCCGGTGAGCGCGTCGACATAACCCGCGGCGTCGCCGACCAGCAGGACACGTCCGGCCGTCCGGTTCGACACCTTCTGTCGTAACGGCCCGGCGGCGCGGTCCGGCTCGTGCGGATGCCCAGCGATCCGATCGCGCAGAGCGGGAAATTTCTCCAGGTGGCAATCGAATCCGCCGCGCTGCGAAGTGAGCAGGGCTATTCCCACGCAGTCGTCGGCGACGGGCGTCACGTACGCCTCGGCTCCTAGTGCCCAGTGCACCTCGACGTGGTCCGACCAGGGCGCGGTTTGCACGTGACGGCGGATACCCCAGCGCCGCGCCCCGGTACTCGTTTGCTCCAGGCCGAGGGATCGGCGGATGGGGGAGTGCAGACCGTCGGCCGCGGCGAGGTAGCGCGCCTGCCAGCGTCCCGCGCGAACGCTGTCCGCGTCCTGGCTTATCCCACGTATCTCGTCGTGGTGGATTTCCACGCCGGCCTCGACGGCCGCGTCGATAAGTGCGCCGTGCAGCACGGTCCTGCGCACACCGCGCCCGTTACCCGGTCGGAATTTCGCGTCGACATGTTGCTCGCCGTCCCAGTAGCTGATGCCGCGGATAGGTTTGCCGTACGGATATACCGCGAGGCGTTCCAGATGGCGCAGGGTATGCGGCATCAGGCCCTCACCGCAGGCCTTGTCGACCGATCCGCGGCGCCGTTCGACGACGGCCACGTCCAGCCCGGCCCGAGCGCCGTGTATCGCGGTCGCGAGACCGGCCGGGCCGCCGCCGACGACCAGAAGGTCGATCATCTCAGGCTCTCAAGTGCCGCGTTTTCAACTTTGACGCGGGCGTTCAGCAGGCCCGCGTTGAGTAGCGAGAACACCAATGCGGTGACCCATGCGGTGTGCACCAGCGGCAGCGCCACACCTTCGGCGACCACCGCGACGTAGTTCGGATGGGGTATGAGCCGGTAGGGGCCGCCGGTGATTCGGCTCGCGCCCGGTATGACGACGACGCGGG
Source organism: uncultured Actinomycetota bacterium (assembly GCA_963760095.1). GTDB lineage: Bacteria > Actinomycetota > Actinomycetes > Mycobacteriales > Mycobacteriaceae > Mycobacterium. The sequence goes on from CAVXBT010000007.1 coordinate 50,481, forward strand.
TGTTCCACTGGTAGTCCAAGGTGGTGATGCACCACCAGCGCAATGCCTGGGCCGCCAGGACCACGCCGAACATGGGCCAACCGAGTGCGGGAATGAAGTTGCGGTGCAGCATGATTGGCTCAGTGAGACATCCCACCAGCAGCCCGGTGTGCAAGGTCACCATCACCGGGTAATGTCCGGCACCGAATTCGACCCCGCCGCGGGTCTTGCTGACGGAGCGGTTACGTTCGGCGACACGCACTTCGACCAGCCGCTCGACGGCGACTGCGCCGATCAACAACGCGTACCAGATCATCGCCGTCTCACCGCCAGCGCAGCATGACGAGTTCGGAGCAGAAGCCGGGCCCCATCGCAAGCATGATTCCCGGGCCGCCGGCCGGTGGTTGCTTGGCGATCGTGTCACGGAAGACGTGCAGCACCGACGACGACGAGAGGTTGCCGACCTCGCTCAAGGAGCGCCACGTGAGTTCGAGTGCGTCGTCGGGCAATCCGAGTGACGAGACGATCGTCTCGATGACCTTGGGGCCGCCCGGATGGCTAACCCACGCAACGACATCGGTGATGTCCAAACCGTATGCGGCCAGGAGGCCGGCCACGTCATCGGCCAGATACCGCTCGACAACGCCGGCCACGTCCGGGGACAGAATGAGGCCGAATCCGGTGGAACCGATCCTCCAGCCCATGGTGTCCTGCGAGTCGGGGTAAAGGTGGCTGCGCGAACCGAGGACTTCCGGTCCCCGGGCGCCGATCTGCTCGGCACGACGCTCGCCCACCGCGACGACCGCCGCAGCGCCGTCGCCGAACAGCGCGGTGCCGACAAGAGAAGCCAGCGACGGAGTTGTCGCGGGGAAAGTCAGCGAGCACAGTTCGACGGACAGCAGCACCGCGACGTCGTCGGGCGCACCGCGCAAGTAGTCGTTGAGCCGGCCCACCCCGGCGGCACCGGCGACGCAGCCCAGGCCGAACATCGGCACCCGTCGCACATCCGGGCGCAGGCCCAGACGCGTCGCGATGCGTGCCTCCAGTGAGGGGACCGCAAGGCCGGTGACGGTCGTCGACATGACCACGTCGACCTCCTGCGGGTGCAACCCCGCCTCATCCAGCGCGGCGGACATTGCGGCACAGCCGAGCTCCACGGCCTTGTCGATGAAAATGTTGTTCGCGTCGCCGAAGTCGGTCAACGACGCGTACTGCTCAAGCGGCAACACCAGGTAGCGACTGTTCACTTTGGAACTGGCATGGAATTTGCGCAGTGCGTCTCCGTAATTCTGAAATGCCGGGAGCGCGGCAAGCGTCTCGGTGATTTCATGCTGGGCATAGCGATGTTCCGGCAGGACACCTTGCACGGCCGCGACGACGCTGCCGGCTTTGTGGGCCCGAAATCCTTTGCCGCTCTGAGATGCCGTCATTTTTCTCACCCTTCTCGGACGATGTGGCGCCGGCACCTTTGCCGCTTTCAGAACCTCACGTTTTTGCTCGGCGTTCGGTTCACGGGGACCACCCGCTGGCCGATTTCAACACTCGATGACTTTTGTCAACACTCGGTGACTTGAAGATACGCGCGGCGGGATGCTTAGTCAACAGCTGATGACATATACTTGGCGAACGATGACAAGACGGCCCCGCAACGCCACTCAGACCAGGGCGGACATCCTGGCTGCCGCGCGCCGCCGGTTCGCGGCGGAAGGCTTCGATCGCACCACCCTGCGCGCGATCGCGGCGGACGTCGGAGTGGATGCGGCGCTGGTCATCAGGTACTTCGGTAGCAAGCAGGACCTGTTCGCGACGGCTACTGAATTCACCATCGAGCTGCCCGATCTGACCGACGCGAGCCCTGACGAGATCGCGGACATGTTGCTGCCGCGGTATTTCGCCGTGTGGGAAGAGGACCATTCGTTCATGGCTTTGTTGCAGGCAGCTATGACCAGCCGAGTGGCCGCCGACATCCTCAACGAGACCCTGGCCGTGCACGTCGCGCCGACGCTGAGGTCTGCGACCCCCGACCATGACCAGCAGCGGATTGCGTTGACGGACGCGTTCGTCATCGGGCTGGCCGCCACCCGGTCGGTCCTGGGTAATCTCCCGGCGGCCGAGCTCAGCCGCGAGGAGCTGCGGCGGTGGGCGGCACCAGTGTTTCGGCAGCTACTGGTGGGACCGGCGCCGCCGTAATCTCACGGTTCGGCCGAAGCGAACAACGGGTGCCATATGGTCGTCGTGTGACGGTCACGCGGCCTCGTAACGCTGCACAGACGCGCGCGGACATTCTGTCGGCGGCGCGTCGCCGTTTCGGGGCCGAGGGATACGAGCGGACGACCTTGCGGGCCGTCGCAGCCGACGTCGGAGTGGACGCGGCATTGGTCTTCCGGTACTTCGGCAGCAAGCAGGATTTGTTCGCCGCTGCGGCGGACTTCGAGATCGACCTGCCTGACCTGTCAAATGTCGAGCCCGACGACGTCGCCGGCATTTTGTTGCCCCGATTCTTCGCGGTCTGGGAAGAGGACGAAACGTTCCTGGCCTTGCTCCGGGCCGCGATGACCAGCCCGCTGGCGGCCGACGCGTTACGGAACGTGTTCGCCCAGCAGGTGGCGCCCAAACTGGGCACCGCCACCCCGGATCACCCCGTGCAACGGATCGGGTTAATGGGCGCGTTCGTCATCGGGCTCGCGATCACACGGTATGTGTTGGTGAATCCGCCGGTGGCCAGCCTTAGCCGCGAGGAACTCAGCCGTTGGGCCGCCCCGGTGATCCGTCAACTCCTGGTGGGGCCGGCACCGTCGTAGTTTCACAAACTCAACAATGTTTTATCTATCCGCGTCGGTATAGCGGATGACGCCTCGAATATTGCGTCCTTCCAGCATGTCCGAATAGCCCTCGTTGATCTGTTCGAGGCTGTAACGGCGAGTCACCATGTCGTCGAGGTTCAGCTTGCCGGACTGGTACATCGACAAGAGCAATGGGATGTCGTGTTGAGGGTTGCCGCCGCCGAAGATGGTTCCTTGCAACCTCTTTTGCAGCAGGGTGAACAACGACAAGTTCAACGTCACGTCGGTTTCGACGACGCTGCCCATCGCCGTCATGACGCACGTTCCGCCCTTGGACGTGACAGACAGGTACTTATCAAGGTCCGCGCCGTTGGACCTGCCGACGGTGACGATCACCTTGCGCGCCATCCGGCCGGCAGTAATTTGTGCGATAGCCATGAGTGCGGTGTCGATGTCGGCATAAGCATGCGTAGCACCGAATTTGAGCGACTGATCGCGCTTCCATTCGATGGGGTCGACGGTAAAGATCCGGTGCGCGCCGCAATTCACCGCACCTAGCAAAGCCGCTATACCGACGCCGCCCAAGCCGACGACGACAACATCGTCACCAGGCCGAACCTCAGCCGCTCGCGTCGCCGACCCGAAGCCAGTCGTCACACCGCAGCTGACGAGCGCCGCGATCTCAAAGGGTATGGCGGGGTCGATCTTCACCAGTGAAGTCTGATGAACAACGACATACGGCGCGAAGGTGCCGAGCAACGCATAGGGATAAACATTCTGGCCCTTCGTCTGGACTCGAAATGATCCGTCGGAGACAGCTGTTCCGGCCATCAGACCCATGCCAAGGTCGCACAGATTGGTCTCGCCCGAACGGCAGGAGGGGCATTTGCCACACGACGGTATGAACGAAGCTGCGACATGGTCACCGACGGCGAGCCCGTCGACGCCTTCGCCTACCTCGACGATGACGCCTGCGCCTTCATGACCACCGAGCATGGGGAACGCTGCCATCGGGATGTCGCCGGATACCACGTGGTGATCGGAATGGCATAGCCCTGCGGCTTCCATCCGCACCTTCACCTCGCCTTTCCGGGGCTCGCCGATGTCAATTTCCTCGACCGACCATGGCTGGTTGAAGTCCCAGATCAGGGCTCCCTTTGTCTTCACTGAGTTGGCTGCCTTCTCGCGCTCATTTACGTCTTCCGCTCTGCTGGGCTGATGGGTCGTCGTCGTCGAGGATGCGGCACGGTGGTCTGCGGGTCGACGCGAAATCAACTGGCTGGCGTCGATTTCGATCAATCCGCAGTCCGCTTCAGGCGGACCGTGGAACTGTCGCGGCTGCAGTCACCGGCAGTCCGTTGCTTGGTCCATACCACCTAACACACTGTAATGACTACAGTAAAAGGAACTTTATTGGGGACACGCTAGGAAGGGTTGCGTGCTGTGCCATCGACAATCGATTCGCAAGCGGCTTCCCCTAGGACACTGATCGCTGTGGCATAAGCTTCATCCACACCGCGGCGAAGGGTCAGCCCATGCGAATCAGCCTGATCACCGGCCTCGACAACGAATCGCCCGTCGAGTCCTGTATCCGTGACTTGACCCAGGTGCGCGACGAGGGCTTCGCGCGGCTGTGGGTAACCCAGATGCCCTACGACGTCGACTTGCTCACCGTTCTGGCTGCCGCGTTGCGGGAAGTTCCGGATGTCGAAGTGGCCAGCGGGGTGGTACCCATCCAGAACCAACATCCGACGCTGCTTGCACAGCGGGCGCTGACTCTCAACATCATCGGCGACGGACGGTTCACGCTCGGCATCGGAGTGACCCACCGGGCCGTCACCGAGGGAATGTGGGGCATCTCCTGGGACAGGTCGGTGAAGCGGCTCTCCGAATACCTCGACGGTTTGCTGCCCTTGCTCGCCAAGGAGCCGGTCGATGTGTCCGGCGAGCTCGTCACGACGAGGGGAGCGTTGCAAATTCCCCACGCGCCGACCCCGCAGGTGTACGTCGCCGCGCTGGGTCCGCAGATGCTGAGGGTCGCCGGCCGACGCACTTCGGGCACCATCACCTGGATGACAGGGCCAAAGACGTTGCGGGAACACATCGGACCCACGCTGCGCGCCGCGGCCGCCGATGCCGGACGCGCGGACGGGTCGGTCGCGGTAGCGGCGGCGCTGCCGGTAAGCGTGACTGATGACGTTGACAAGGCCCGGTCCCGCGCCGCCCAACAGTTCGCGATGTACGGCCACCTACCGTCTTATCGGGCGATGCTCGACCGAGAGGGCTATTCAGGCCCGGAAGACGCCGCATTGATCGGCGACGAGTCGACGGTGTGGCAGCAGCTGGATGTGCTCCGCGACGCCGATGTGGACGAGTTCGTCTGCATCCCGTTCGATCCCTCACCCGAGGGAGGGGCACGAACACGAGCCTGCTTGCGGACCTGGAAAACCGGGAAAGCGGCCTCATATCCCTCCTCGCATCAGTGACCGACTTGAGCCACTGAACGCCCCGCCCGCCCAACCAAAATTCGGCAAACAGCCTGTCGAACAAGCCATTGCGATCAGGCTGATTTACACGGATGTGACACAGCCGTCCGGTAGCTAATCTCCAAATCTCACGCCTGGTGACAACAACCAGCGCGCGCAGCAGTCAGTCGGCAGTGCCCGGCAATTTCTAGGAATCCGATTCTTGATGTGGAGGCGGCAATGACAGAGCCCGCGCAGCCATTAAAGCGCCGCGGCACATTGCCGTTCGCCGTATCGCGGCTCAACATCCTCGGGATCGTCGCCATCGTCGCCGCGGCAAGCCTCATCGCCGTCCACAACCTGCACCACGACAATTACCCGAACCAGATTCTCAACGTCTCCTACGACCCGACCCGGGAGCTGTACGCAGCACTCGACAAAACCTTCGTCGACCAGTTCCGGCGGCAGACCGGAGTGACGGTGGAAGTCAAGCAGTCGCACGGCGGTTCGGGACGGCAGGCTGCCGAAGTGATCAATGGCCATGAGAAGGCCGACGTCGTTTCGCTGGCATTGCCGAGTGACGTTGACGCGCTGCGCAAGCGCGGCCTCATCGCATCCGACTGGCAGAAACGTCTGCCGAACCATTCTGTCCCCTACACGTCGACGATTGTGTTCGTCGTCCACAAGGACAATCCATTGGGGATCCACGACTGGCCCGATCTGATCAAAGACGACGTCGAGATCGTGTCACCCAATCCGCGCACCTCGGGCAACGGAAAGTTGAGTGTTCTCGCGGCCTGGGGCTCGGTGACGACGCGCGGTGGCAGCGACCAGGAGGCCGTTGATTATGTCAGGGCGCTGCTGAGCCACGTCAAGGTCGCCGACACCGGATCGCGCGGCGCCGCCGTTTCCTACTCGGTGGAAAAGATCGGCGACGTGCACCTGACCTGGGAGAACGAAGCTCTGCGGGAAGTCGCGGAGAACAAGGACGAATTCGAAATCGTCTATCCGCCAGTCAGTATCCTCGCCGAGCCTGCGGTCGCCTGGGTCGATGCGAACCTCAAGGACAAGAAGATCGCGTCCTTTGCCAAGTCCTACCTGGAGTACCTCTACACCGACGCCGCGCAGGAAACCGCCGCCCAGTACGGCTATCGTCCGCTGAAGCCGGAAATCTTGGCCAAGCACGCGGACCGGCTACCTCCCATAAACCTGTTCCCCATCACTGCGATCGCCAAAAGCTGGTACGACGCGCAGGAGAAATTCTTCGGCAGTAACGGCATCTACGACGTGGTCTCGTCGGCTCCGGCCAGAGTCGCGTCTGCACACCCTCGGCGAAAGACGAAGACTCCATGAGTATTTCGGGAATCTCTGGTATCCCCAGGAGTTTGGGAAGCTTGAACTACGACGGCGATAAAGCGCGTCGCGATCTCATCGCCGGGCTTACTGTCGCGGCCGTCTCTCTGCCGCAAGGCATCACCTATGCGTTGGTCGCCGGCGTCGACCCGAAATTCGGTGTGTATTCGGCGATCGTGGTGACCTTCGTCGCTTCGGTTTTCGGCTCGTCGTCGCATTTGGTCAACGGCCCGACGAGTGCCATATCGCTGCTGGTGTTCAGCTCATTGGCGTTCCTGGACCCGGAGAATCGGACGGTTCTGTTCGAGGCGCTGTTCCTGCTCGGCGTGCTGGTCGGCACCTTTCAAATCCTGATCGCGGTGTTCAAGCTCGGTGATCTGACCCGATACATCTCCGAATCCGTCATCCTCGGCTTTCTGCTGGCAGCGGCCATTCTGATCGCGGTGGGCCAACTCGGCAACGCGTTGGGGGTGAAGGACCAGGGCAACGGCCGGCAGTCGGTGCTGAAACGTACCTATCTCACCCTGTTCCACGGCGATGCGTTCAACTACCGCGCGCTGATCATCAGCGCCGCGACAGTGGTGCTGGCCGTCGTCTTGCGGCGCCTGGTGAAACGGTTCGGGCTGCCGCAATTGGATCTGCTGGCGGTACTGATCGTTGCGGCCCTGATCGCTTACTTCGCCGGATGGTCGACCGAAGATCACACCGGTAATACCGCGGTGACCCTGACCGCGAAAATTCCGCAGGGTCTGCCGCTCCCGCACATCCCGTCCGTGCAGCTCAGCGAAGTGAGCCAGTTGGCCCCAGGCGCACTGGCCATTGCGTTCATCGGCCTGCTCGAGGCGCTGTCGATCGCCAAAGCCATTGCCTATCAGAGCGGGCAGAAGATCGATTACAACCGCCAGATCATCGCGGAGGGCCTGGCGAACCTCACCGGCGGCTTCTTTCAGGCCGTGCCGGGGTCGGGTTCAGTGACGCGCTCGCCGATCAACTACCAGGCCGGAGCGGTGACCCGGTTCTCCGGTGTCATCGCGTCGATCGGTGTCGCCGGCGCTGTGCTGTTGTTCGCGCCGCTGCTGCACTACATGCCGCGTGCCGCGCTGGCCGGACTTCTGCTGATCACTGCCGCGCGGCTCATCGATCTCAAGCGGTTGGGCTACGCCATAAAGGCATCACGCTACGACGCGGGGCTTGTCCTCATCACCGCATTCACCGGCGTGCTGATCGACCTCGACACCGCGGTGCTGCTCGGTGTGGCCCTGTCGATCCTGCTGTTCGTGCCACGGGCGGCAAAACTGAAGGCCCGGGAATTGGTGGTCGCGCCCGAACGGGTGGTCCGTGAGCGGGTGCCGGCCGATCCGGCCGATCCGTCGACGCTCATCTACGACTTTGAGGGCGAGCTGTTCTTCGGTGCCGCACCGGAACTCGAGCGGTATTTGGATGAGCTGGGCGAGCGGATCAAGCGCGACGACGTCAAATACCTAGTGCTGCGGCTCAAGCGGGTACGCCACCCAGATGCCGTCGTCATCGAGCGGATCGAGAAATTCGTTCGCCAGGAAACCGACCGCGGCGTCACCGTCCTGCTCGCGGGTGTCCAGCCCGACCTGTGGAAGCTGCTGACGAACGTCGGCTTCGACAAGTGGTTCCCGGTCGAGCGTGTCTTCCCCGAGGAGGACGAGGAATTCTCGGCAACTCTGAAGGCGGTCCGCTACGCCCATGCCCTGCGTGGCTTCGACGAATCCGGCGACGCGGTGTCCCCCGAGATTGCCGTGTCGGGCAACGGAGATGCCAAACACTACTATTACTTGGTGTGATCCGCCTGGCCTGAGCCATCCGGTGTCGTGGGAGACATAAGCTCGGGCAATGGCATTGGACGAGACACTGCGGGCTCCAGGCGACCGCCGATACGTGATTGTCGGTGCGGGCGCTATCGGTGGCACCGTCGGCGCAGTGCTGGCGCGGGCCGGTATCCCCACCGTGTTGGTCGCCCGGGGTCGCCACGCCGAAACCCTCGCGGCCGAAGGCCTGACGCTCAGAACGCCGGACGGTACCTTCCACACGCCGGTCGCTGCGGTATCCCAAGCTGAGCAGCTGCGCCTGACTCCCCACGACGTGCTGATCTTCACCACCAAGACCCAGCAACTCGACGCGGCGTTGCAGGAATGGGTGGATCAGCCGGTCCATGGCTCCGGCGGTGTCGTCGGCACTGCGGGTGAGCTGCTGCCGGTGATGACCGCACTCAACGGCGTCGCCGCCGAAGAGAAAGCGCTGCGCTATTTCCGGTCGGTGTTCGGGATCTGCGTCTGGTTGCCCGCAGTGCACCTCGAACCCGGTGAGGTGATCGTGAGGTCGTGGCCGGTGGTCGGACAGTTCCACATCGGACGCTGGCCGGCGCAGCTGCGCACACCCGCCGACGCCGAACTGCTGCGGGGCTTGACCGAGACATGGATCGTCGCAGGAATCCGGGTGCGGGCTGTCGACGATGTCACTCCCTGGAAGTACAACAAGCTGCTGAGCAACCTCGGTAACGCCGTGGGTGCGTTGTCCGCAGAGGGTGCCGACGTCGGCCAGGTGGTAGCCGCGGTGCGCGACGAAGGTGAACAGGTATTACGTCACGCCGGAATCGAATTCGTCTCATTCGAGGTGTCCACCGCGGCTCGGGTGGACGGACCGACGCCACGACCGGTACCAGGACGCAACACCGGGGCAAGCAACTCCACCTGGCAGTCGTTGTCCCGCAACACCGGCAACGTCGAGACCGACTACTTCAACGGTGAAATAGTCCGGCTCGCGCACCGGCACGGGATCGCCGCACCCGTCAACGGCGCGCTGGCCCGCGCGGCGCGTGCGGCGGTGCGCAATGAGCATGGGCCAAGCCGTTATTCGGCGACGCAACTGACTGAGTTGCTCGGTATTCGATGATTGACGAGTCCGACCGACCTTTCGAAGCCGGCCCTCAGTTGGAGCGCCGACTCGGGACCGCCGACGCGGTCGTCATGGGTCTGGGTTCGATGATCGGCGCCGGTATCTTCGCCGCACTGGCGCCGGCCGCTGCGGCCGCTGGGACCAGTTTGCTGATCGGCCTGGCCGCCGCCGCGGTGGTGGCGTACTTCAACGCGACGTCATCGGCGCGCTGTGCGGCTCGCTACCCCGAGTCTGGCGGCGCATACGTCTATGGGCGCAAGCGACTCGGCGAGTTCTGGGGGTATCTCGCCGGGTGGAGCTTTATCGTCGGCAAGACGGCCTCGTGTGCAGCGGCGGCGTTGATCGTCGGTTTTTACGCCTGGCCGGCTCAGGCCCACGCGATCGCGGTGGTCGCCGTCCTCGCGCTGACCGCACTCAACTTCACCGGTATTCAGAAGTCAGCGCTGGCGACCCGGATCGTCGTTGCCGTGGTGCTGGCGGCGCTGGCCGCGATCGCCGTCGTCGCGTTGACGGCCCCGGGCACCGACTTCGGTCGACTCGACGTCGGGGCCGACGCGAGTGCCCGCGGGGTGTTACAGGGGGCGGGATTGCTATTTTTTGCGTTCGCCGGCTACGCGCGGATCGCGACCCTGGGTGAGGAGGTGCGCGATCCGGCGCGCACCATTCCCCGCGCCATTCCGTTGGCGTTGGGCATCGCGCTGATCGTGTACACGGTCGTCGCCGTTGCGGCGCTGGCCGTGTTGGGTAGCCAGCGTCTGTCGCATGCCACGGCACCGCTTGCCGACGTGGTGCGTGCCGCCGGGTTCGCCGGATTGGAACCCGTTGTGCGAATCGTCGCTGCGATAGCAGCGCTCGGGTCACTGCTCTCGTTGATTCTGGGCGTCTCGCGCACCACGTTCGCGATGGCGCGTGATCGCTATCTACCACAACAGCTTTCAGCTGTGCATCCCCGCTTCAAGACGCCATACCGCGCCGAGGTCGCGGTCGGCGTCGTGGTCGCGGTGTTGGCCGGAACCGTCGACGTCCGTAGCGCGATCGGGTTCTCGTCGTTTGCCGTTTTGGTGTACTACGCGATCGCCAATGCCTCGGCGTGGACGCTCGGCGGGAGGATCGTGCCGACAGTCGGATTCGTCGGCTGTCTGGTATTGGCCTTCGCATTGCCGCTCAACTCGGTGCTGGTGGGTGCCGTCGTGCTTCTGGTCGGCACCGTCGCCTATGCGGCGCGCCGCGGCCGATCAACCTGAACGGTGACGCGCCTCGACGGCGGCGAGGTCGGCGACGCCCGCATCGCCCCGTCCGTCCAGTTTCGCGCCGAACCACGCGGTGAGGATCTCTTTGGCCAGGTCGTCCGCGAGCGTGCGGTTGGAAAGGCACAACACGTTGGCGTGATTCCACATTCGGGCACCCTCCGCCTGCCCGGGATCGGAACACAGCGCGGCGCGGATGCCGGAAACCTTGTTCGCCGCAATGCTTATACCCGTGCCGGTCCAGCAGAAGAACACACCTTGATCGCAGTCACCGCGCGCCACGGCTTCGGCGGCCGACTCCGCGGCCAGCGCCCACGGCGTCTCCGAGCCGACGGCGACAGACCCGAAGGGCACGACCTGATGACCGTGTTCCTCGAGCCATGTGCGCACGGTGTTGTGCACTGGGTAGGGCTCGTCGGAGCAAAGGGCGATCCGCACCCGACCAGTGTAGGTTTCTGCCGACACGCTTTAGAAGAAGAACCCCGCATGCGGCGCATCGTGCACCGCGAACAATCGGTCTGCCACGTCAACGGCCGCCGGATCGTCGGCCCGCACCAGGCCGGCCACCGCCAGACTGCGCCAAGTGGCGCCACCGAGTAGAACCGAGGCAAGACCCTCGACGCCGACGCTGAGTTGCGGACGCCGCTCCGTCACCTCGGCGCCGTCGCCGGTGATGCGCACGCCGATCGAATTGCTCGGCAGCAGCGGGTCGTCGACCGCAATGATGACGGCGCCGTCTCCCTCGTAGTGCCTTGCTGTCAGGGCCCTTTCGACATCGACAATGCGTAGCCATGTTTCGTCGTGCACCGCGTTGACCTTCAAGGCGCGGCGGTCGAGCAGCAGCCAGGGCAGCGGATCGTCGGCTGGCAGCATCCAAAACGCAACGCGGTCAATAAGATCGAGATCGAGCAGGAAGCGCAGCAGTCCAAGATAGGCCTCGGTGGTCGGTGCGAAGAAATCTTCGACCACGACCGTGCGCTGGTCGCTGACGAACCACTTCTCGGTATCAACAGGACGGTAGCGGACGAAGCCCGTCTCCGATCCAGGCGCGCCATGCACCGCGACATACCAAGGACCCGTGGATGATTCAGTGCGCAGCCGCACGCCTTGCCACCACACGTCAGGCCGGTCGATGGTTCCCGGGCGGGCTGGACGATTCTGCGCGTAGATCCCCGGCAAAACATCCCAGACGTGCGCGGCGTCCAAAAGTCGCACCGGCCCGCCGGCTCCGACGCCGGGACGCAATGCCGCCCGCACAGTCTGCACCTCGACAGTCTGCGATGAACTCGCCACGCCGTAGCCATACCGTCCGTAGATCGTCGCCTCCGAGGCCCGCAGCGTGGCGACCACCTCACCCCGGCCGGCGATATCCCGCAACTGATGACGCACGAGATCAGTGGCGATGCCCTTTCGGGTGAACGACGGCAGCACCCCGATGTGTGTCACCGCCGCGTGGCCCACGATCGCCCCGCCGGGAAGGGTGAGCCCGCTCGTCACGGCGTCAGCGGTGCCGACGAGTTGCCGTTCGACGAATGCCCCGAGGGTACGGCCGGGCTCAAGCATCGTGCGGATCTGGCCCGGAGCGAGGTTCGACAGGGGAGGAAACCCGATCATCGCGGTGCGAAACACGTTAGCCGCAGCGCGAAGCTCGTCCTCGCTGTCGAGCACCCGGATCTCGGTGGTCATCACGACATCATGTCTCGTGCCCACCGGGGTAGCGAAGGCGACTCGGTCACCGTTGCCGACGTGTCCCGCGGAATGCCGGGCCAAAGTACTCGGGGCGGTGGCCCAGGGGGCGAGTTAAATCCGCTCAGAATGCAACTTGTCCTCAGGTCACACAGCCCCTAGCGTCGTGACAGATGTCTCCTCGATTCTTTTGGTTTCTGCCCACCACCGGCGATAGTCGCTCGATCGTCGGCGGGTCGCATGCATCAGCGAACCGCGACATTCCGAACGGGTTTCGTCCGCCGAGCCGTCGGTACCTCGCCGAAGTGGCACGCGCTGCGGATCGGCTCGGCTACGAGGGTGTGCTGACCCCCACGGGAACCTGGTGCGAAGACGCGTGGCTGACCACGGCCGCGCTGCTGGCCGAAACCGAAAAGCTGAAGTTCTTGGTGGCATTCCGTCCCGGACTGGTTCCGCCTACCCTGGCGGCGCAGCAGACCGCGACGCTGCAACGCTTCTCCGAAGGCAGGGTGTTGCTCAACGTCGTCAGCGGCGGCGACGACGCCGAGCAGCGCCGATTCGGCGACTTCATCGGCCACGACGAGCGTTACGCGCGCACCGCCGAATTCCTGCAAATCGTCACGTCGGTGTGGACGCAGGAGTCGCTGGATTTCACCGGCAAGTACTACACCGTTGCCGATGCCCGGGTATCGGCGCCGCCAAATCCGTTGCCGCAGATCTACTTCGGGGGTTCTTCGGCAGCGGCTCTGCCGATCGCGGCGGAGTTCGCCGACGTATACCTCACCTGGGGTGAGCCGCCGCAGTCGGCGGCCGCCAAGATCGACAAGGTACGCGCGCAAGCTGCCGCGCGTGGCCGGACCGTGCGGTTCGGTATCAGGTTGCACACCATCAGCCGCGACACCTCGGACGCGGCTTGGGCCGTCGCCAACGAGATGCTCGCTGACCTCACCGACGCGGAAGTCGCCAAAGCCACAGCACTGCATGCCAAGTCGGAATCCGAGGGGCAGCGAAGGATGACCGCGCTGCACGGCGGGCGGGTCGACAAGCTCGAGATCTATCCCAACCTGTGGGCCGGGGTGGGTTTGGTCCGCGGTGGCGCCGGTACCGCGCTGGTGGGCAGCCATAAAGAGGTTGCGAATTTGATCGGCGAGTATCATTCGCTGGGCTTTGACGAGTTCATTTTGTCGGGCTACCCGCACCTGGAGGAGGCGTACTGGTTCGCCGAAGGTGTGCTGCCTCTTCTGCGAGAGCCGGACTTTCGCTCCACCTGATTTGAACGCTTCCGCTGCGTTTCGGGCGGTAGGCCCGCGAGGCGGATTCTACGCATCGGCGTGATCTTGTTTGCGTGGCTAAACTTTCGACTGGGTGTTATCAACCCCACGCCAGGGAATCGCTGACCGATTCTGCGCGTTGGTTCTAGTCACGTAGAGCTGACGCTGAGGCGCCGGTCCCATGGGCGTGATTGTCAGGAAGGCAGGTCCGGTGGCTGATTCGTCGCATCACGTACACCTCGCCGTGGCGTTGGACGGTGCCGGCTGGCACCCCGCAGCATGGCGTGCAGCCGACGCTCGGCCGGCCGAGTTGTTCACTGCGGGCTACTGGGCCGACCTGGTCGCTGAAGCCGAACTCGGCCTACTGGACTTCGTGACGATAGAGGACTCGCTGGGCCTGCAGTCCGAAGATCCCTTCGTGCCCGACGATCGGACCGATCGGGTCCGGGGCAGGCTGGATGCGGTGCTCATCGCCGCCCGAATCGCGCCGCGCACCAGGGGAATTGGGTTCGTCCCGACTGCGACGGTCACCCAGACCGAGCCGTTTCACGTGTCGAAGTCGATCGCCACGCTTGACTACGTCAGTACCGGCCGGGCAGGTGTTCGCGTGCAGATCTCGGCGCGCTCCGACGTGGCGGACCACGTCGGACGGCGCGCGCTGCCCCGGCTATCGGCCGCCGCGATCAACGATCCGGCCGCAGAGCAGCTAATCAAAGAGTATTTCGCCGAAGCCGCCGATTACGTTGAGGTGCTGCGCCGACTGTGGGATAGCTGGGAGGACGACGCGGAGATCCGCGACGTTGCGTCGGGACGCTTCATCGACCGGGAGAAGCTGCATTACATCGATTTCGAGGGACGCTGGTTTTCCGTCAAAGGACCCTCGATCACGCCGCGCCCCCCTCAGGGTCAACCGGTCGTCGCCGCACTGGGCCACGGTGGCGCGTCGTACCAGCTGATTGCCTCCAGCGCCGATGTGGGATTCGTTACGCCGCACGACGCCACTCAGGCCGCAAGCATTGCCGCCGACATCGGCGCGTTGCTACGGGACGTGGGTCGCAGCGAGAACGAGGTGCACATTTTTGGTGACTTGGTGGTGTTCCTCGACGACGAGCCGAAGGCAGCGCAGGCGCGACGGCGCCGGCTCGACGACCTCGCAGGTACCGAATATCACAGTGACGCCGAGATCTTCGTCGGCACCGCCGGGCAGTTGGCCGACATTCTGCAGGAGTGGCATGCCGCCGGGCTGTCCGGCTTCAGACTGCGGCCGGCCGCGCTGCCCCATGACCTCGTCCAGATCACCGAGAACCTTGTGCCCGAGTTGCGCCGCCGAGGGCTGTTCCGCAACGCCTACGAGTCGGCCACACTCCGCGGGCTACTCGGACGGCCGCATCCCGCCAACCGTTACGCGACCAACTGACCATCGATAACGAGGATTACCTTCAGTGAGCAAGCCGATCAAGCAGATTCACCTGGCTGCGCATTTTCCCGGCGTCAACAACACCACGGTGTGGAGCGATCCCGCGGCCGGTAGCCACATCGAATTCAGTTCGTTCGCGCAATTCGCGCAGACGGCGGAGCGGGGCAAGTTCGACTTCCTTTTCCTCGCCGAGGGGTTGCGGCTTCGTGAACAGAACGGCCAGATCTACGACCTCGATGTGGTGGGACGTCCAGATACGTTCACCGTCTTGGCCGCACTCGCCGCGGTCACCGAACGGCTGGGGCTGACCGGCACGATCAACTCGACCTTCAACGAGCCCTACGAGGTGGCCCGGCAGTTCGCTTCGCTGGACCATCTTTCCGGTGGCCGGGCCGCGTGGAATGTCGTCACGTCGTGGGATGCGTTTACCGGAGAGAACTTTCGGCGCGGCGGCTTTTTAGCCGAGGACCAGCGTTACGATCGGGCACAGACATTCCTGCAGACGGCGCAGGAACTCTTCGACTCGTGGCGTGGCGACGAGATCGTGGCGGACAAGGACTCCGGCGTCTTCCTGTCCACTGCACACGCGGGCGCATTTACGCATAAGGATGCGCATTTCGACATCCACGGTCGTTTCAACGTCCCACGAAGTCCGCAGGGCCGGCCTGTGATCTTCCAAGCCGGTGACTCTGAGCAGGGGCGCGACTTCGCCGCCCGCTCCGCAGATGCGATCTTTTCCCGGCACAGCACTTTAGGCGCCGGACAGGCGTTCTACGAAGACGTCAAGGATCGGCTGGCCCGATACGGGCGCCGTCGCGACGAGTTGCTCATCTTGCCGGCCGCGACATTCGTCATCGGCGACACCGACGCCGAGGCCGAGGAGTTAGCCCGCGAGGTACGGCTGGCGCAGGTGTCGCCGCAGACGGCGATCAAGTTCCTCGAGCAACTCTGGAACCGTGACCTGTCCGATCACGACCCCGACGGCCCGCTGCCCAGCGTGGACCCCCTGGAGGGGGAGAACACCATCTCCCGCGGGCGGGCCAGCGTTCGCATGTTCAAAGACTCGATCGCGATCGCCAACGACTGGCGGGCCAAGGCCGAGGCCGAGAATCTCACCACCCGAGAACTGATCGTCGAGGTGCTGGGACGCCAATCCTTCGTCGGCTCAGCGCAAACCATCGCGGCGACCATCAACGACTTCGTGCAGGCAGACGCCAGCGACGGTTTCATCCTCGTCCCGCATATCACGCCCGCCGGCCTTGACCCGTTCGTCGACCAGGTCGTGCCGCTGCTGCAGGAGCGCGGGGTGTTCCGCACCGACTACGCGGGCACCACGCTGCGCGACCACCTGGGCCTGGACCGTCCGTCCGCACCGCGCCGAAATGCTGACGCGGACAACGTGACCGGGGTGGCGTCTTAAGGCTCATGACGACGTTAGGAGTGCTCGACCTCGTCCCGATCTCATCGGGTTCGACCGCGCCGCAAGCCTTGCTGAACAGCATCGATCTCGCTCGGCAGGCCGAAAGCCTTGGCTACACCCGTTATTGGTTCGCCGAACACCATCTCAATCCTGGCGTTGCGGGCACCTCTCCCGCTGTGCTGCTGGCCTTGACCGCCGCTGAGACCTCGACTATCCGGCTGGGCTCGGGCGCGGTGCAGATGGGCCACCGCACCGCGCTGGCCACGGTCGAGGAGTTCGGGCTACTGGATGCGTTGCACCCCGGACGATTCGACCTGGGCTTGGGACGTTCCGGCGGTAAGCCACGCGAGCCGGTACCGGCGGCGGCACCTGCAGCGCGGGCGTTGGTCAACGGCCGCACATCGAACGGCTTGTTGGTCCCGGCGAAGTTCGATCCCCGGCCGCTGTTGAAGTCGCCGCGCTTCGGTGTGCACAAGGCGCTGCTACAACTACCGGGGGCGGAATCGCAGGACTACACCGAGCAAGTCGACGACGTTCTGGCGCTCATCGCCGACACCTATCGGTCGCCCGACGGGATTGAGGCCCACGTTGTGCCCGGTGCGGGCGCCGACCTGCAGGTCTGGATTCTGGGCAGCAGTGGCGGGGAGAGCGCGACCGTGGCCGGCCACCGGGGCCTGCGATTCGCCGCGAACTACCACGTGGCTCCGGCCACTGTTCTGGAAGCGGCCGACGGCTACCGGGTGGCGTTCACACCCTCGGCCGAGCTCGACAGGCCCTATGTCGCGGTGTCGGCGGACGTCGTTGTCGCTGACGATTCGGACACCGCGCGCGAATTGGCGACCGGCTACGGACTGTGGGTGCGTAGCATTCGCACCGCCGAAGGCGCGATCCCGTTCCCCACCCCAGCCGAGGCCCGCAGGCACACCTGGAGCGACTCCGATCGGGAACTCGTCGCGGATCGAGTTGAGACCCAATTCGTCGGAACCGCAATCCAGGTGGCCGACCAACTCGAACGGTTGCGCGATGCCACTGGGGCCGACGAGCTGATCATTACGACGATCACTCATGACCACCATGACCGCGTGCATTCCTACCGGCTGCTCGCCGAGGAATGGGCGCGCCGCTGAGCCGGGCGCATTCCGCGAAATAGTCAGCGTTCCCGCAGTGCGGTGAGGGCCCGTTGTTCGGCAGTGTGGGCGACCTCGGACAGCGCGGCGTCTTCGGAGGGCGGGTCGGCGAACAGGAAGCTGCCGGAGCCGGGGGAGCCGGCGGAGCCGAGCTTGTTCATCTTGACCGGTACCGGGGCGCCTTGGTACTCCAGCGGCACGGGGTGGCCGTGGTCGTCGACGGGTCCCAATGGTTGGTGCAGCTCGATGTAGGCGCCGTGCGGCAGGCGTTTGATAATGCCGGTTTCGATACCGTGTTCGAGGACGGCGCGGTCGCTGCGTTGCAGGCCCACGCACCACCGGTAGGTGATGAAGTAGATGATCGGCGGCAGCACGATCATGCCGATGCGCCCGATCCAGGTGGTGGCGTTGAGCGAGATGTGGAACTTGTACGCGATGATGTCGTTGATCGACGACAGCGTGAGCACCATGTAGAAGGCGATGGCCATCGCGCCGATCGAGGTGCGCACCGGCACGTCACGCGGACGCTGCAGCAGGTTGTGGTGGCCGTAGTCGCCGCTGAATCGCTTCTCCAGGAACGGATAAATGATCAGCACCGTGAAGATCAGGCCCATGATCAGTGCGACCCACACTGACGCGGGGACGGTGTGATGGCCGATGTAGAACTCCCATGCCGGCCAGAGCCGGGCCAGGCCGTCCGGCCACATCATGTAGAAGTCGGGCTGGCTGCCCGCTGATATCTGGGAGGGCTTGTAGGGGCCGAGGTTCCAGATGGGGTTGATCTGCAGCAGGCCGCCCATCAGGCCGAGTACTCCGGTGGTCAGTGCGAAGAACGCGCCGGATTTGACGGCGAAGACCGGCATCACGCGTACGCCGACGACGTTGTGTTCGGTGCGGCCGGGTCCGGGGAACTGGGTGTGCTTCTGGAACCAGACGAAGGCCAGGTGCGTACCGATCAGCGCCAGGATGATCCCCGGCAGCAACAGAATATGCAGCCCGTACAGGCGCGGGATGATGATGTCGCCAGGGAAGTCGCCGCCGAATAGTGCCCAGTGCAGCCAGGTGCCGATCACCGGCATCCCCAACGTGATTGACGAGAACGCTGCCCGCAGCCCGGTTCCCGACAGCAGGTCGTCGGGCAGCGAGTAGCCGAAGTAGCCCTCGAACATCGCCAGGATCAGCAGCAGCGAACCGATGACCCAGTTGGCTTCGCGGGGCCGGCGGAACGCGCCGGTGAAGAAGATGCGGGCCAAGTGAACCATGATCGAGGCGGCGAACATCAGCGCGGCCCAGTGGTGGACCTGGCGCACGAATAGACCGCCGCGTACCTCGAAGCTGATGTCGAGTGTCGACGCGTAGGCCTTCGACATTTCCACACCGCGCAGCGGCTGATAGACGCCGTGGTAGGTGACCGCGGTCATCGAGGGATCGAAGAACAGCGTCAGATATACGCCGGTGATGAGGAGCACGATGAAGCTGTACAGCGCGATCTCACCGAGCAGAAACGACCAGTGCGTCGGGAAGACCTTGTTGAGCTGGCGGCGAACCGCAGCCGATGGGTGATAACGCGCATCAATATCGTCGGCTTGGCGCACTGCTGTATCCGCTAATCGGCTCATGACCACCATCTCCCGCATCTACTAAGCAATGTAGTACCACACAGCGTAGTAGTTAAGAGTCTACGCCTATTTAGACGAGCCGGGCCTTATCTGCCGGTGCGCTCGCGATGCTTGCATCCCGGCCAGCAGCACGGTCGGCGCTGACCTTCCTCGAGCTCTTCCTGCGTCCGGCGGATGCGCCGCTTTCGCGTCGCCTCCTGCTTGGCGTCATCGACCCAGCAGATGAACTCGTTGCGGGCGAGCGGCGTGATGTCCTTCCAGGCGGCTAGCGCCGTCGAGTTGGCGATCAGCGCCTGGCGCAGGTCGGTGGGCAGCTTGTGTACGACTCCACCGGGAACTCGGTTGCCGCTCATGGCCGCCAGGATAATGCGGTTCCCGGCTGAGGCCGGGGGCTTACGGCGAGTCTTCGTGCGGGCACCGGACAGCAATGTCATCAACATCGTCAATCAACGCGATTGAGCATGTTTTGGACATGTGTGGAAGGGGGTATAGAAATTCGCATGCTACAGAAATTCGATTTCATGAAACCACTGTTTGTTGGCGGGGCTGTTGCTGCGGCGATTGCTGTGATGCCTGTGGCAGCAGCTGAAGCCTATGTCGGCCCCACGGGCACCGCGCCCACTCACGTTGTCTACAAGCAGGACCCGGGCGGCGGCGGCTGTGACCCTAGCGGCAACTGCGGCACCGGCGGGGTAAACGGCGGTCCCGGCGGCGGTCCTGGCGGTCAGGGCTGCGTTCCCGGAGTCGGCTGCGGTTCCGGCGGACAGTTCGCGGGCCCGGGCGGTATCCCGGGCGGCACCGGATGTCTTCCGGGTGTCGGGTGCGGCTCCGGCCACGCCTGATCCGCTAAACCACCAATCGACTCGTGCGGCCTGGTGACCCAGGCCGCGTGAGTCGCCGGTCGATGGCGGGCTGAACCGCACCAGTCGTTACGCAGGACCGTCATTGGCCTTTCAGGCTGCCGATGCCAAGGGAAAAGTCGGTGCGCGTGGACGGCGAGTCGCGCGCTTGTTCCTCGACGTACTCTGTCGGGTCACGGTCGACGATCGACAACCCCTTCGTGGTCGGATGCCGGGCCATGAACTCGCTGTATTGGCGCCCGAGCGCTTCACGCAGACCGATCGGGGCGTGGCGACGAAAGTCCGCCAGTCCTTCCCGTTCTTCTTCGCTTATGTGGTCGTCGTTGGCCAATCGGGTCCGGCCGACCGCGGCCCACCACTCGTCGGTGGCTGTCGCAGCGGCGTTTGCGTCGCGCACGCCGTCACGAATGTCGTTGTGATCACCGATCGCATCGAGCGTTTCGCCCTCGGGGTCGTCGGTGCCCCTTTGGAGTAGTTGTGGGTAGAAGATCATCTCTTCGATGTAGGCGTGTACGTCCAGCTTGTCGGCAAGCGGACGCCATAGGAGTTCGAGTGCGCGCGTATCCACCGGCGTCCGCGCCTGCAGATAGTCCAGCTTGGCGAATTGTTCGCGAAACCAGTCATGGTCGGCGAGGATCAACATGGTGATGTCAGCCATCTCGACTCACAACCTCCCCTCACCGAATCGCGCGGGCAGAACCAGTTAATCAGCAGTCTTCAGGACGCACCATCTCGGCGACCAGGCCGTCAGGCACCGACGTCCGTCGGCCTAGGCTCGGACGATGACCGTCCCCTACGACGAGGTGCTGCGCGAGCAGATCCGGGAGCGTGTGGCGCGTCACGACCGTCGCGTCGTGGCCGACCCGACCAAACGGCACGCGGCCGTCGCGGTGCTGCTCGTCGACTCGGAGGTCGGGGAGGACAGGATCGACCCAGCGCCGGTGGACGACTGGCTCGCGGGACGCCCGATGCCGGAGGCCGGCCTCGACGGTCGCATGGTCGACGTGTCCGGTGGCGCCGCTTTCCTGTTGTGCCGCAGAGCCTCTCGACTGAGCTCGCACGCGGCGCAGTGGGCACTGCCCGGCGGTCGTGTCGACGCGGGGGAAAGCGCGGTCGACGCGGCACTGCGGGAGCTGGACGAAGAGGTGGGCATCAAACTGGCCGATTCGACCGTATTAGGCCTGCTCGACGACTACCCGACGCGATCCGGATACGTCATCACCCCGGTGGTGATCTGGGGCGGCGGACGGTTGGACCCTCGACCGGCGCCCGACGAGGTTGTGGCGGTCTACCGAGTCGGGCTGCATCAACTGCAGCGTGCAGACTCGCCGCGATTCATCACGATCCCGGAAAGCCCGCGGCCGGTGGTCCAAATACCGTTGGGCAACGACCTCATCCACGCGCCGACTGGTGCCGTACTGCTGCAGCTGCGGTGGCTCTGCCTGGAGGGGCGCCACCACCCGGTCGACGAGCTGGAGCAACCGGTGTTCGCCTGGAAATAGGAGCGACGACGCATGGCAGCCAAACCGATGTATCTCGTCACCGGAGCCGGCGGCGGCGTGGGCGGTGTCAGCCGGCAAGTGGTGGATCGGCTATTGGCCGCACACCAGAAGGTGCGGGCAATGGTGCACCGGGAAGACGGCCGCGCCGAGGCGTTGCGCGCGGTAGGCGCCCAGGTCGTCGTCGGCGACCTCAAGAACCCCGTCAACGTGGCCGCCGCACTGAAAGGCGTCGACCGCGTGTTCTTCAGCATGAGCGTCTCCGCGTCTTACCTGGAAGCCACGACCGTAATGTGCGCGCTTGCTGCTGATACCGCCAACCTCGATGTGCTGGTGAACATGTCACAGATGACGGTGTCCCAGATGACACCCACCAGCACCGAAGAGTCCAGCCAACAGCGCCTGCATTGGCTGGCAGAACACGTCATCGACTGGTCACCGATCCCCGCAGTACAGATCCGGCCGACCGTCTTCCTGGAGAACCCGCTGTTCACCGTGTTGGCCGCCGAATCGATCCTGGACCGAGCTGTGCTCGCATTACCCTTCGACGCCGGGCGCACATCGCCGATCGCCGCCAGTGATGTGGCCGATACAGTCGCTGCCGTCCTTCAAGACCCGGCTCGGCACGTCGGCGCCGTCTATGAGCTGACCGGACCCACCGTGCTCGACATCGACGGTCTCGCAGAGCAATACAGCCGCGCCCTGGATCGACCGATCACCGCCGACCGCGTTGACTTCGACGACTGGCTGAGCAAACTCACCAAGAGTGGGCTCGACCCTCATGTGCGCCAGCATATTTCGACCATGGCCAGGCTGCACAGCGAGGACCGCTACAACCGCTCCACCGACCAGGTGCAGCAGCTGACCGGCCACCCGCCACAAAGTGTCGAAGACTTCGTGCGAGCCCACCGCGACCTGTTTACCTGATGCATTGTGGCATGACCACCGAAAGCATCTATCTAACAACCCCTTTAGGTTCTTCTTCGGGAACCAGTTGTGAGATGAGTGGGCGGCTCGGGATGCGTTCACGCAGAACGGGTGCGACCTCGGATTGAAACAGTTCGAAGCTACGACGTTGTTGGCCGGCCGTCACACCGTCGGCATCGGCACTGAGGTGCATCACTTCGTGCCCGAGCTGCTCGTGATAGCGCCCCACCTTGTCGATCACCTGCTCGGGACTGCCAATCAGCGCCGAACTTCGCTCGATGAAATCCTCGATCGACTCGAACACCACCGGAATCCCGGCGCGGCGCGTGAACGCCCTGCGTGCCTCGAACATCGGGCGGTAGGTGGCCACCGCTTCCTGCGACGTCGAGGTCACGTAGAAGCCGGCGGTTCCGGCACCGACCAGGGCGTCCTCGGGCCGGTGGCCGTAGAACTCCCACCGCTCTCGGTAGTGCCGGACCAGCTTGGCGTAGGGCTCGACAGGATTGCTGACGTTCGCGGAGAAGATCGGGTCACCGTGACGAGCGGCGAGGTCGACGGAATCCGTGCTTGTCGCGCTGCCGTGCCAGATGCGGATTCGGGTCTGCAGCGGGCGGGGAAGTGCCTTGGCGTTGACCAGCGACGGCCGGAACCGGCCGGACCACGTCACGTTTTCGCTTTCCCATAGCAGTCGGAACAGCTCGTAGCCTTCGCGATTGCGGTCCCATTGATCGTCGGTGGTCACGTGGAACAACTCGGCCTGGGCCGCGCCGTTGCCCTTGCCGATGATCAGCTCGAGCCGCCCACCGGAGAGGTTGTCGAGGGTCGAGTAGTCCTCGAATGCGCGGACCGGATCGAGCAGGCTCAACGTCGTCACCCCGGTGAACAGTGCGATCCGCGACGTGCGGGCCGCGATGTTGCTCAGCACCACCGGAGGCGATGAGGAGATGAACGGATCCTCGTGACGCTCGCCGACCGCAAAGCCGTCGAACCCCAAATCCTCGGCGAGCACGGCCTTGTCGAGGACATCACGCAGCCGATCGGCGGGACTCTTCTTCTGATTAGAGACCGGATCCGGCACGTGCGTGATGAGCGTGATCAGCAGAAACTTCACACGGCATCCCCTCCATCAGTCCGCGCGCGCGGCACCTCTAGACGAACTGAGCTGATCCCGGCCGCATTCCCCGAGCGCCTCTGCGCCCTGTCTAGTGGACGGCGGCTGCCCTGAGCTACACTCACGACCTCATCTCTACATAGATAGAGTCGCAACGAGGCGAAGGGAAGCAGCCATGTCGGTGCAGGACGTGCTGGACGAAATCCGTGAGCGGCCCGGCACCGGTGACGTGATTCCGATCATCGACCCCGCCACGGAAGAGCAGATCACCGAATTCACTGATTGCGGCCCCGAAGCGATCAACAACGCGGTGGCCCGCGCGAAGGAGACCGCCGACTCCGGGGTGTGGTCCGGTCTGCCCGACTACGACAGAGCCAAGGTGCTGTGGCGGGTCGCCGACCTCATCGACGAGAACGCCGAGATCCTCGCCGAGTTGGAATCGTTGAACGCCGGCATCCCGCCGGCGCAAGCGCAGATCATCACCAAGGTCGGGTCCGAGTGGTTCCGTTACTACGCCGGGTGGTGCACCAAGGTCGACGGCATCGCGCGCGACGTCAACACCGGCGGGCTCACCGGCATCGACTCCCACCTGCACACCTACACCCTGCGCGAGCCCTACGGCGTCGTGGGCCTGATCTTCCCGTGGAACGGCCCGGTGTTCAATTTCTGCGCCAAGCTCGCGCCGTCCCTGGCGGCGGGCTGCAGCAGCGTCGTCAAACCCGCTGAGGAGACGCCACTTTCGGCACTGGTGTTGGACCGAATCCTGGCCGAGGCTGGGGTGCCTGCGGGCGTCGTAAACCTGGTGAACGGCTACGGCCACACCGCCGGCGCGGCCATCACCGCGCACCCCGACGTCGAGAAGGTCGCCTTCACCGGCTCGACGGAAGTCGGCCGCGCGATCGTGCACGCGGCGGCGGACAGCAACCTCAACAAGGTCACCCTCGAGCTCGGCGGCAAGTCCCCGGTAGTGATCTTCGACGACGCCAACCTGGACCTGGCCATTCCGATGGCCTCGTTCGGCACCTTTATCCACTCCGGACAGGCCTGCGTGTGCGGGTCGCGCATCTTCGCCCAGCGCGGCGTCTACGAGCAGGTCGTGCAGGGCATCGCCAACATGGCCAACGTCATGCAGCTCGGTGGCCCCAAAGACGACGGCGCGATGGTCGGGCCGCTGATCAGCCAAAAGCAGCTATCGCGTGTGCTGGGCTATCTAGACCAGGGCAAGGCCGACGGCGTCGAATTGGTCGCCGGTGGGCACCGCCTCGACCGCAAGGGCTACTTCGTTCACCCCACGGTCGTCACCAACGTCGACCCCGACACGAGCCGGCTGTTTCAGGAGGAGATCTTCGGCCCGGTGGTCACCATCCTGCCGTTCGACGACGAGGACGAGGCCGTCGCGCTGGCCAACAACAGCAGTTATGGGCTGGCTGCCACCACATGGACCAGTGACCTCGGCCGGGCGCACCGAATTGCCAAGCGGCTCAAGGCTGGAACAGTGGGGCTGAACTGCCAGATGCAGTTCGATCACTCGATGCCCTTCGGCGGCTACAAGCAATCCGGCTGGGGCTACGAGTCGGGCAAGGCCGGCATCGACACCTACCTGCAAACGAAAATCGTTTGGGCGCAGATGTGAATTTCCGCCCTGTAGTTACGTGAGGATATGTTGCGTGGCGTGGTGATCGTCGATCAGTACCGCGTCTTTCGGGTCGCCTGAGGCTTTGACGGTGCCGCGCCGGCGAGCGCGGGTTCCTCGCTTCGGAAGCCGGGTCCTGGCTCGGGCGTGACGTTGTGTGCGGTGATCTCCTGCCGGCAGTAGGCACACACAAGAATCGGCTCCGCGGTATGACCGCACAGTTGGTGGTGCAGCACGATCGGCGGACCCTTGGGGTCGGGGAGATGCTGATCACCCCATTGCATGAGGACCACGATCGCAGCGAACAGGTCTAGGCCGGAGTCGGTCAGCCGGTATTCGTGGCGGTCGGGATCGCGCGCATAGGGCACCTTTTCCAACAGCCCCTTGTCGACCAGGGTGCGGAGGCGCGATGACAGCGTGGGCCGCGGAATCTGCAAGTTGCGCGCCAATTGGCCAAAGCGGCGCACCCCGAAGAACGCCTCGCGCAAGATCAGCAGGGTCCATCGCTCGCCGACGATCTCCAGAGCGCGCGCTACGGACTCGCCGTCGAAGCGGTGGGACAAATCCGGATAGTCCATGGTTCAACAAATATACCAGTTCAAGAACTGAACTGGTCGTGCTAACGTGATTGAACCACTCACACAGCTGCGCGAAGTGAGGATGCATGCAGGACACCGAAGTCGTCACCGTGCCGGTCGTAGCGCGGGCTGGGGAGATCGCCGATATGGCCCGCGGTATGGCGGATCGAATCGATGCGGATCGCAGATTACCCGCTGAACTGGTTGAGGCGCTGCGCGGTTCAGGTCTACTAAGAGCGGGCGCACCGATAGAAGTCGACGCTCTCGAGCTGCCCGCGGGCACCGCTTTGCGCTGCGCGGAGGAGGTGGCGCGCGGCGACGCGTCGGCCGGCTGGTGCGTGTCGATCGCGATCACCAGCAGCCTGCTGGTCGCGTACCTGCCCCCGGCGAGCCGCCACGAGCTGTTCGGTGATGGGCGTGGTGTGGCCGCGGGCGTGTGGGCACCGCAGGGCAAGGCCCGGCGCGTGCCCGGCGGTGTGGTGGTGTCGGGACGCTGGGCGTTCTGCAGCGGCATCACCCACGCCGACGTGCTGTTCGCCGGCTGCGTGCTCGACGAGCGCCCGGCGGTGGTCGCGCTGCCCACTGGGCAACTGCAGGTCCTGGACACCTGGCACACCCTCGGCCTGCGTGGCACCGGCAGTCACGACACCGTCGCGGACGAGGTCTTCGTTCCGGACGAACGGGTGATCTCGATCTTCGACGGGCCGGTGATCGACAGGCCGCTGTACCGCTTCCCGCCGTTCGGATTTTTCGCGTCATGCATCACGGCTGCCGCGATGGGCAACGCACGCGCGGCGATCGACAACTTCGTCGAGCTCGCCGGCGCCAAAAAAGGTGTCGCCGCTACCCGCACGCTTGCCGAGCGGTCCACCATTCAGACGGCGGTCGCCACGGCGGAGTCGGCACTGGAAGCGGCGCGAGCCGGTTACTACCAAGCCATCGACGCGGCATGGCGGGCGAGTCAGGACGAGGTTCCGGTGCCGTTGGAAGCACGCACGCGATTACGGCTCGCCGCCACGCACGGGGTGCGCGTCTCGGCTGACGTCGTCCGCACGATGTACGACCTCGCCGGGGGCAGCGCCATCTACGACGGCGCACCCCTGCAGCGGCGTTTCCGCGACGCCTTCACCGCCACTGCGCACTTCCAGGTGAACGAGGCATCACGCGAGCTGCCCGGTCGTATCCTGCTGGGCCAGGCCAGCGAGGCGGCGATGCTGTGAGGTCGCCGATCGAAGCGGTGCTGCCGTTCTGGCTGGATCGGCCCGACCTGGAGGCAGTCGAGATCGCCGATGCGGCCAGCACCGCCGGGCTTGACGGGCTGTGGATCGGTGAGATGGCGACCTTCGACGCATTCGCGTTGGCCACCGCCGTCGGGGCTCGCGCTCCGGGGTTGGGGCTGCGGGTCGGACCGCTACCGGTCGGTGTGCGTACCCCGGTCTCAATCGCGTTGGGGGCAAGTTCGATTGCCGCGCTCACCGGCGCTCCGATCGACATCGCGCTGGGTGCCTCCAGCCCGTTTATCGTCGCGGGCTGGCACGACCGCGAATGGTCGCGCAGCGCCGCGCGGATCCGCGAAACCATTCAATGTCTGCGGCCGATCCTGCGCGGCGAGCGCGCCGAATACGAAGGCCGGTATATCCGTAGCAACGGGTTTCGGCTGCGGCACCCATTACCGCACACCCGCATCGGAGTCGGTGCGTTCGGCCCGATGATGATACGGCTTGCGGCTCGGTTCGCCGACGAGGTGGTCCTCAATCTGGCCTCGCCGCAGCGTGTTTCGCAGGTGCGCGAGCAAGTGGAGCACCATGCTGCCGCGGCAGGTCGCACGCCGCCACACGTGACGGTGTGGGTGCCGGTCGCGGTGCGGCCCGGTGACGCCGCGTTGCGGCAGTTGGCCGGCCAGCTCGCGGTCTACTTGACCCCGCCCGGCTACGGGGAGATGTTCTGCGAGATGGGATTTGCCGCTTTCGTCGAACGTGCCCGTAACGGCGCGCGGCGCGCGGACTTGGCGTCGGCGATTCCGCTCGAATTGGCCGAGCAGTTGGCCGCACTCGGCACTCCAGAACAGGTCGCAGACCGGCTACGGGCTTATCTGCAAGCCGGCGCAGACACCGTCGCCGTGATACCGGTAACGGCCGAGGACCCCGCCGGCCAGGCCGCGCTTGCGTGCGCCGCAGATATTCGTCGAACCATCGCATCAGTTCAGGAGACTGCCTCGTGACCGCTGTCAACACTCAATGCCGGTTGGCCGCACGCCCGGCGGCGCTGCCCACTGCCAGCGATTGGGCGATCGTGGAGGAGCCCAAACCCGTTGCGGCCGAGGGTGAGATCGTTGTCGAAGTCGACTACCTGTCCATCGACCCGGCAATGCGCACCTGGATGAATGCCGGCCGCAGCTACGTGCCACCAGTGGAGATCGGCGAGGTGATGCGGGCGCTTGGCGTCGGGCATGTCGTCGAATCACGGCATCCCGGATTCGCTGTGGGTGACGAAGTGTCCGGGATATTCGGCGTTCAGCGTTACGCAGTGTCGAACGGCGGTGAGGTGAACACAATCGACACCACCGTCGCGCCGGCATCGGTGCACCTGGGTGCACTCGGCATCAGCGGCCTGACCGCGTATTTCGGATTGCTCGACATTGGCAGACCCGAGCCAGGCCAAACCGTGGTGGTGTCCGGAGCGGCCGGGTCTGTGGGCGCGATGGTGGGGCAAATCGCGCGGATCAAGGGCTGCCGGACCGTCGGCATTGCCGGTGGCGAGCAGAAATGCCGCTGGCTCGTCGAGGAAGCCGGTTTTGATGCCGCAATCGACTACAAGAACGCCGACCTGCGCGCGGAGCTCAAAACCCACGCCCCAAACGGTGTGGACGTCTACTTCGACAATGTCGGCGGTGCAACGTTGGAGGCCGTGCTGAACCGGTTGGCGCGCGGGGCCCGTATCGTGCTGTGCGGCGCGGTGTCGCAGTACAACGACACGCCGCGCGGGCCGTCCAATTACATGCAGCTACTTGTCGCACGGGCGTCCATGACCGGTTTCGTCATTTTCGACTACGCCGATCGCTACCCGGAAGGCGTTGCGCAACTGGCGAAGTGGATCGACGCCGGCGAACTGCAATCACATGAGCAGATCGAGCACGGCGACGTCGGCGATTTTCCGGACACGCTTCTCAAGCTGTTTCGCGGCGAAAACACCGGCAAGCTGATCCTCGCCTTAGATCCCGGCGGGAATAGCAGTAGCGGCTGACACGTTCCGCCGCTCATGAACTCATTCTCTGAGACCGAACGCCAGGACTTCCTCGCCGCGCTACATGTCGGCGTGTTGTCCGTCGTCGCCTCCGACGGCCGCCCGCCGGCCAGCGTCCCGATTTGGTACGACTACACCCCCGGCGGAGACATCCGAATCAACACCGGGGCGTCGTCACGCAAGGCCAGGCTCGTCGAGCAGGCCGGGGCGGTGACACTGGTCGTTCAGCGCGAGGAGCCGCCGTACCAGTACGTCGTCGTGGAGGGCACCGTCGTCGACACCACCAAGCCGACGCCGCTGGACGTGCGGGAGGCGATCGCGATCCGCTACCTCGGAGAGGAAGGCGGACGCGCGTTCGTCCAAAGCCTCGAGGGACAAGAAAGCGTGCTGTTCACCATCCGCCCCGACCGCTGGCTCACCGCCGACTTCTCCGAGTAGGTACGGCGAAATTCAACGCAGCGGCCCGCCGTGTCGCAGACGGGCCGCGACTTCGTCTGCCATAGACTGCTTTTCACTGCACCGGCGGCACGACGCCCGTGGGGGCGGCCATCTCCGGGGACGGCTCGCGGGCGACGAAACCGATAGAAAGCACCGCTATGGACCTCGACCGCATCACCAACCCGTTGCGACTGGCCAGGGGATCCCACCAGCCGGGATCGGGCAAAGGGTGTGCCATGAACGTGATTTCGTACATCAACGGCGACGAGCAGATCACCGACTTTCCGGCGACCTCCGCTCGTCCGTTGGCGTCGTTCGTTCAGTTGTGCAATGACCTGCTGGCCGGGCCTGACGGCTACCTGTCGCCAGAGAACAGTCTTGTGGTGCTCGACCTCGGTTGGCTGACCGTGGGAACCGCTGATGTCGCCGACGCCATCATGCACATCTGGGTGACCAAGCTGCTGATCAGCCCACCGTGGGGGGTGGTTCGCTACGCCGGCGGCGCGGCGGCCGAGGCGATCACCAACGTCGCGGAGCTACATCGCACGTTCGTGCCTGGCGACGTGCCATCAATTGTCAACTGGGACGGCGCCGCTCGTGCCGCGCGCACAGCCAGTGAGACATCCGAGGGCGCCGAACTGTATGCCGTGCGGGCTGCGTCTCAATCGACTTCTCTTGTCGAGACCGATGATTGGGACACCCTCGACGCAGTGACGGGTAACGCGTTGCGTGCGCACAGGCTGGCAAACGGCGATGCCGGCGCCGAGCGGATTTTGGAGGTCACCCGCAACGCCATCCGTTCGTGGCGACGCCTGGCCGGGTTGAGCGTGGTGGGCAACAGCCCGATACCGGTTGCCGGTGTCCGGCGACGCAAAGTGGTGGCGGCCTGACGGGTCGCAGACGGCATCGATTCTGCCGGCGACCGCTTCCGGCTCATCCTTCGGCGACTGCTGACGGAGTCCGTCGATTCCTCGTGACGATCGGGTTGCTGGCTGCACTGGGCGGATGCGGTACGACCTCGGGCGTAAACGGTGACTTCGCCGGTTCGATCGACATCGGTAACGGGCGGCAACTGTATCTCGAGTGTCACGGAAAAGGCAGCCCGACAGTCATTTTGGAATCCGGCTACCACAATTCATCGGATCCGTGGAGTTACTCCGACGCTGCCGCGCCTGCTGTGGGTCCCGCCGTCCTGCCCGCCCTCGCCGCCGATCACCGCGTCTGCGCCTACGACCGGCCCGGGACCTTGCGCTATCCCGACCCACCCGGCATCAGCGACCGCAGTTCACCGGCGCCGATGCCACGTACCGCGCACGACGTCGTCGACGATCTGCATGCGTTACTCGCCGCCGCCCACGTTCCAGGCCCCTACATTCTGGTGGGGCACTCGCTGGGCGGAGTGTTTGCCCGGCTGTACGCCCAGACCCACCCCGACGAAGTTCGCGCAGTGGTGTTCGTCGACGCATTCGCTGTCGAGATCCCCAGCCTGATGGGATCCGACTGGCCCACCTATCGGCAACTGCTGGATGAACCATTGCCGCAGTTTGCCGATTCGCCGTCGTTCGAGGTGATCGATATCGACAAGAGCGTCGCGCAGGTCACCGCAGCTCCGCCGTTCCCGCCCGTCCCAACGGTCGTGCTGTCGAGGACCGAGCCGTTCGGGATTCCCGCGACCGTCCCGCCGGAGCAAGGCGCGAAACTAGAACAGGCATGGCAGCAGGGCACGTCGGACCTCATTGCGCTGCGGCCGCAAACGCCGCACGTCGCCGCCACCGGCAGCGATCACTACGTCCAGATTCACCAACCCGATGTGGTCGTGGCAGCCGTAGGTTTGGCGACGCAGAGGTCTGCGCCGAAGCGCTGAGGTGCCCTACCGGCATAATCAGCCAAATGGCAGCGGCCGCACTGGCAGGCAACGAGCAATGAGTGTGACCGTGCTGCTGGCCGCGGTCGCATCCGTCGAACTCGGCGGCATCATCGCGCTCGGAGTTCTGCTGATCGTGTCGCGATCGCAGCTGAAGGGGGTACGAACCGAACTCGAGCGCAGCCGCGAGAACACCACCAGGCGCCGCCGGCGGCGCCCCGGGGTCGCGCCCTTTGCGATTCGAACCGCCTGGAAGACAGCCGATTCACTGATCACGAAAGGCATCGGCGCCACATTCCGAAACTCGATCGAAGACCTCGCGGGGTGGGCGCAGGTCGAGCGTCCCGATCTCGCCAGGCTCACCGCCGATGGCGATGTCGCGATCGCCTTTTCGGACATCGAGGATTCCACCGCGCACAACGAAGCCTTGGGCGACCAAGGATGGGTGAAGGTGCTGGAACGGCACAACAGGCTCATCCAAAAGTTCGTCGACGACCATGGCGGCCACGTGGTCAAGAATCAAGGTGACGGATTCATGATGGCCTTCGCCGATCCCGGGCAAGCCGTGCTGTGCGGTGTCGACGTGCAACGAGCCCTGCTCGAGAACGCAGAACGCTGGGAGGGCGTCCGCGTCCGAATCGGTATCCATGTGGGTCCCTCGGTCAGGCGCGGTGACGACCTTTTCGGACGCAACGTCGCGATGGCAGCTCGGGTGGCCGAACAAGCCGACGGTGGTGAGATCCTCGTCAGCGAATCGGTGCGTGACGCGGTCGAGGGCCGGCCGGATATCGAGTTCTGTCCACCTCGCGAGGTGGAACTCAAAGGCCTACAGGGCACCCACAACCTGTACGCGGTCAAGGTGTCCGGCAACCGACGTCAGGAGAGTGTCCAAGCGTGACCGATGCACCCCGGGCGCGGGAATGGATCGACCAATGCCAGAACCTGATCAGCCGGAGGGGACATCGCATCGCCTTCCGCCGGCGCGGGCAAGGGCCCGTCGTGCTCCTGCTGCACGGATTCCCGACCTGGTCCTACGACTACGCCGAAGTCGCCCATGACCTTGCCCGGGACCATGATGTGATCACGCTGGACTTCCTTGGCTACGGCGCCTCTGACAAACCGAACCCGTACGAATACTCGGTGTCCGAATCCGCCGACACAGTCGAGGATCTGGCCGCGCACCTGCACCTGGACTCCCTGCGGTTGGTGGCCCATGACTACGGGGGCATCGTCGCCCAGGAACTGCTGGACCGAGCCCTGGCCGGCCGGCTCGGTTTCATCATTGACAGCCTTGTCATGTTGAACTCCGGCGTCGTCTACAGCGCCTACCGTCCGACGCGGATGCAGAAGCTGCTGATCCTGCCGGTCATCGGCAAGCTTCTTGCCGGCCGGGTCAGCGCGGGTCGTTTACGCTCCGCGCTCGACGCCGTCCTCGGGTCGAAGCTCACCGACGCCGAGTTCGACGACCTCTGGTACGGCGTATCGCTTCATGACGGCCACAAGCTTGCGCATTTGCTCATCCGCTACAACGCCGAACGCGCTGCCCATCACCGTCGGTGGGAGAAGGCTCTGGCTGACTGGGACGGTCCACTGCGTCTGGTGTGGGGGCTCGAGGATCCCGTGTCGGGACGCCACGTCCTCGAGGCGGCGACCAAGGTCCTGCCGCGCGCCGTGGTGACCGAATTACCCGGGGTCGGCCACTACCCGCAATCCGAAGCGCCGGCGGCCGTCGCCGCCGCGGTGCGGTTGCCGAGTTGAAACATGTAATACTGCATTGTTTTACGGCTAGGCCAGAATCAGGTCGCTGGGCAGCCCATCGCTCAGCACGGTCTGCGCGAGCAGGTCGCCGAGCAGCGGACCGAATTTCATCAGGTTGCTGCCGACGAAGGCGACGACGCGGCCGCGGCGCGCCACCGTCCATCCGTCGCCACCGGCGTCGAGCCAGGGGGCGCGGACGGTGACGCAATCCACCTGGGCCACGGGTGATAGCGACGGGAAGAGCGCGCGGACGATCGCCGGATCGGGCACCTCCTGTCCGAAGGCCCACTGCCCGGTGCTGCCAAGCGGCAACCCGTAGCCCTCTGGCGCGGAAATGCACGCGGTACCGGCCGCGTCAGCGCCCTGATAGGTGAAGCGAGTGTGCGGAGCGAAATCCACGTCGAGCGGGCCGAACAACGTCGGTGTCTGCACACCCGCGCAGATCAGCACCCCATCGCCTCGCACGACGGTGCCATCGGCCAGCGTCGTCGCGCCGTCGTCGTCGATCGCCACGACCTCGCCGCGGCGGATTCTGACTCGCTGCGCCAAGGCGGTCAGCGCGCGGTGGATGCGGAGGCTCCCACCCAGTGGATCGAAAACCCCGCTCTCCCAGGGCGCAGCCACAAAGGGGATCCGCGCCGTGACGTCGCGCCGATCAAGCCAGGAGAACGCGGCGCCGGCCTCGGTCATCGCCGTCGCGACGGCTTCATCACCGCCGCCGGCGGTGATGAAGCCCTCGGAGCCGAGGAGCCGTCCGGCGCCGAATGCCTTCTCCCAACGCTGCCAGCCTGCGCGGGCCCGCATCGCCAGCCTGCATAACTCGGGGCGCCGATGAGCGATGCGAAAGATCCGCGCTAATCCCGCGGACTGCTCTGCGAACGGCTCACCACGCTCGATGACGACAGCTCGCGCGCCGCGGCAAGCCAGTTCGTAGGCCGTCGCGAGGCCGCATATCCCTGCGCCGACGACGATCACGGGGTGTTCCCCACTCACCCGATCGATATTGGAGGGCATCGGGAGCAATTGTGTCACAGAGGCGAAGGGGCCGGTCGGCGGCGCTATGATGCGCACGTGCCGATCAGCGGTGATGCGGCAACCTTTATGCCGGTGCCCGGTAAGCTCGCACTCTTGTTGGGCGCCTTCGACATCGCCAACGTGGGTTATGTCGCCGAGGAGTTCTTCATCTCTGGTACGGCGTCGTCCTACAGTGCTGCAGCCGAGCTCGGCCCGGACGGCCGTTGGAGCGTGACACCATCAGGTGCGGCGGACTTCACCACCCGGATAGTGGTGCTGACACCACAGGATCGAGCCCGGTTCAACGGGACGGTGCTCGTCGAGTGGCTCAATGTCAGCGGCGGCATCGATGCGCCCGCAGTCTGGATGATGGCGCACCGCGAAATGCTGCGCAAGGGCTACGGCTACGTCGCGGTGTCGGCGCAGAGCGTCGGCGTCGAGGGCGGCGCGAACATGATGGGCATCGACATGTCGCTGAAAAGCCAGAATCCGGGTCGGTATTCGTCATTGCACCATCCCGGTGACGCCTACGCATACGACATTTTTTCGCAGGCCGGGCGTGTAGTCGGCGAGGAGATTCTGCGCGGCCTGCACGCCGAATACATTGTCGCGCTGGGCGAGTCGCAGTCGGCGCTGTTCCTGACGACGTACATCAACGCCGTCGACCCACTCGCCCAGGTTTACGACGGCTTCCTGGTGCATTCGCGATTCGGGCCCGCGGCACCGCTGGACGGTGGCTCGATATTCGATGTGCTGGAAACCAACACAACCCAGGGAATCGCATTTCGTTCCGATCTGCGTGTCCCGCTCGTCACGATCATCACCGAAACAGACCTCTTCGGTGGCCCGCGGCAGGGCTATCACAGCGCGAGACAGCCGGACAATCAATGGCTTCGGGTGTGGGAGATCGCTGGCACGGCTCATGCTGACAACTACACGATCCAGGTTGCGCCGATCGACACCGGGTCTGCGGCGTTGGCCGACGTCGTCGCGGGCTACGCGCCGACGAACGTGCTGATGGGTCAGGAACTGGACCATTGCATCAACTTTGCGCCGCAACACCACTACGTTCTGCAGGCCGCGTTGTCGCAGCTTTGCGATTGGGTGCGCACGGGCCGGCCGCCACCAAGTGGGGCACCTCTTGAATTGAGTGGCACCCAGCCCATTCTCGACGCATATGGGCTCGCGCAGGGCGGCGTCCGGACACCGTGGGTGGACGTGCCGATCGCCCGGACATCCGGTGTCGGAGGCGACGAGAGCACGATGTCGCCGATCTTCGGCTCCGGTGAACAGTTCGACGCCGCGACCGTGCGCCGGCTCTACCCAGGCGGGGTGACGGACTATCTAGAACGCTTCACCGCGTCGCTTGACTCAGCGATCGAGTCAGGGTTCGTCTTGGCCGCGGATCGCCAGGAAATCCTCGAGCTCGCCGCCGCCGTGTTCCCCAGCTTCGGCGACTGAGCGAGCCGTCTCAGAGGGGCGTTGCCTCGAGCGTCAAGCTGAACAGGGCGTAGGCCATGCACAACAGAAAGTTCAGCGTGACAAGAACCAGGCCCACGAAGATCAGCGACCGCGCTCCGCGGCGTTTGAGGCGTTTGAGCTTGGCGCCGAACTGTTCACGCTTCAGCCGGGTCGCTATCAACGCGAAGTTGAAATCCGTCACCTCGGGGTACGCGGCGGGTGTGCCCGCCAGCATCAACCGAAGCCGCTCCGGTGGGGTTGTCACGCCGACACGCGCGAAGCGCCGACTGAGCCGTCGTGCTTGCCTGCGGCCGACGATCTGACTTCGCACCCGCAACCGCTGTGGTAGTTGCCCACGTCCCTTTGCCCAAGGGGTCGACGGGGTCATCACACGCCGGATTGTAGTTCGGTTGTGTCTGATATCGGAAGCTTCCGGGTGATTGTTCTGCCAGAAATCTGAATCGTCACCGTCGATGCCAAGGTTCTATTTGGCCGCGGGCAGCCTCGGCCCCTGGCCATCGTTTGACAACAAGCGTCAGCCCTTAGCCACCGGCGCCCACGGGTCCACGGGGACGACGTGCTGTGCGCGGCCGTCGAGCCCAAGCAGCCGTCCCCAGGATTTGACCGAGCGCAGCACCACACGGGTATCGAGGACCGCCACGCCGGGATGGTCGGCTGATAGTCGACGGATCACCGGGTCGAGGTCGGATACGTTGTGCAACTGCATCGTGACGAAAAGCTGTGCCGCTCCGCCGCCTATAACCGCAACACAGAACCGGGTTTCGGGGTAGCACACCAGTGTGCGGCCCACCGCGGTCACCGCTGACCCGGTCACGCTGAGCTTGAGCGCCACTGCGGTCGGCCAGCCCGCTTCCACGCGGGCGAAATCCGTGCGAAACGCCAGCATTCCGGAGTGGGTCAACAGGCCCAGGCGGCGTCGCACCGTAGGTTCGGGCCGCCCGACCACCGCGGCGAGATCACGGAAACCGAGACGTCCATCGCGTTGCAGCGCCAAGAACAACTCGCGATCGAACTCGTCGAACTCATGCGCTGGAAGGGTTTTCGCCGACTCCGGTGTTACCGCCCGAACCTGATCAGGGCTGAGACCGCCCAGCCGCCAGCGTGTGCCGCTGAACAAGTTCGTGATGAGTGCCGATTGCACCCGGCTGAGTCCCGCAACTGCCGGTAGCGTTTCGACGACCAGTTCAGCCAGCAGTGGCTGATCGGCGGCGACCACCAGGGCGTACAGGTTGTCTTTGCCAGTCGTGATGTTGACACTGAAAACCTGTGGTATCGCTGCAAATTCGCCAGCGACCGCAGGCGCGGCGCCGGGTTGGCACTCGGCCTCGAACAACGCCGCCCTCATCGGCAACTGCGGGCCGGGCGCCGAGGACACCCAGGCCCGGCCGGTGGATACCAGGCGCCGCCAGCGCCGTGCCGCGGTGACCGGCGAGACCTCCAACACCGTGGCGAGTTCTTCAAAGCTGGCGAGCGGATTCAGGTGCAGCCCATCGAGCAAGGCGATGTCCAGCTCGTCGACGCCATCTCCCACAACGACAATTCTCGCTCAACGTCACGTGCTCGAGCGGCTGAGGCTGGACCATTCGGGCGGGCTGGATCCGCGCGGGACCAGGATCGGATCAGGCCAGCGGGGTGGCGTGTGGCTGAAGCTGATCGGTGGGGCCAGCATGTGGACCCGACCCATCGGGGTGTCGGCGTCGTACGCGTCGGGTACGCCGATGGTGTGTTCGTCGTCGCAGCCGGCGTCAGCGGGGTCGACCAACCCCAACGTCTGGTACCACATGGCATTGCGGGTGAGGTTGACGGTGACGTGCCAGCTGCCACCTTCGGTTTGCTGTTTGATCAGTCCGGCAGCCGCACCCAGGGCGCCCATGTAGCCGGTGATGAAGTCGTTGATCAGCCCGGTGGGCGGCAGCTGGGGATGGTCGGGGCCGCCTTCGATGACCATCAAGCCCGAGGCCGCCGAGCCGTTCATGTCGAAGCCGCCTCGGTTCGCCCACGGCCCAGCCGATCCGTAGCACGTGACCGAGACGTGCACCAGCCCGGGATGGGTCTGCGCAAGCTCCCGGGGATCGATGCCCAGCTTCTCCAGCTTGAGGCCGCGGTGGTTGTTGACCACGATGTGGGCGTCGCGCAACAGTCGGTCGACGTTGGCCTTTCCGGTCTCCTTGGTCAAATCAAGCCAGGCGCTGCGTGATCCGATGTTGGCTTCGAAGTAGACCCAATCGTGCTCGAAATCATTCGGACGGGTCGCCCCCAACACATCGGCGCCCTGCTCGGCCAACACGCGTCCCACCGTGGGCCCGGCCACGGCATGGGTGAACGACAGCACTCGCACACCGCCGAACGGCCGATCGGCCGGGCCAAGGTCGCGCGGCGGCGCGTCACCGATACGGGTCAGCCCGATGACGGGCTGGCCGGACAGCAGAGCTCCATGCGGATGAGCCAGCCACTCCTGTGGGCTTCGGGCAACACACGCCGGCAGCCCGGCCTCATTGGCAGCTTCTTCCAGCTCGAAGGCATCCCAATGAGTAAATGCTTCAGCGACTTTGGTGAAATCGGGCGGCACATTGAGGAAGCGACACCAGTTGGCTGCTTGATGCGGGTAGACCGCGGAAGCCATCACGGTGCGCCCGTCGCGGGTGCAGTAGGGAATCAGCGCAAACGGGTTGTCCAGCACCAGCGCGATCGACGGGAACTCCCCGGCCAGGGTGGGCTTCCACGCAAAACTGGGATTGATGTGGTGTATCGCCTGGCGAAGATCGAGGTGCAGATCCTGCCCGGGTCCGCCGCGGTGGCGGTGCATCGCTGCTGCAGCAATTGCGTTGCCCATCATCGGGATTCCAATTGCGGCACCCAGTCGGTGACGGGCCGCAATGATCGGATCCTGCCCGGCAAACGTCACTCGGCCGCCCGCGTCAGCGGTCGACAACCCGACCTCGGCGAGCAGATCACCAAGAGCAACGGTCGGATCGAACGCGGTCGCACGGGTCGACATCGCTTGGGCTGCATCGGTCATGATCGGGCTTCCTTTCCACGGGCCTTCTGGCTGTCAGCATGGCGCCGCGAGCCGACGGGCCCCGAAAATGCAGGAAACTGCCCAGAATCCCCACTCGGATGACAGAAAGCGTCACGACCCGACGCAATGCGCTGCGGTCCCGGCCGACCATCTATCCCGAGTTAGAACGTGTTACAGTTTGCCGGTTAGGAGGTCGTGATGATTGCGCCGTCGTCATCCCCGCTGCCTCGCGCTGACGAAAAGGTCAGCGATTCAACAACATTCCAACAGCCGACCTCGGTAGACGCGCCACTGACATGAGCCGCAAACGCGTAGTTGTCGCGGGACTCGGGGACGTCGGCGTCCTCACCGCGATCCGGCTCTCTCGAGACGCCGATGTCGTCGGCATCTCGGTGAAACCCGGGTTGGTCAGCGGCCAAGAGCTCGGCGTCCGATTGTCCCGGCCGCACGATTGGGCTCGCGATTACTGGATCTCCTTCGACAGATTCCGTCGTTTGGATCAAGTACGGACCATCCAGGGCGCCCTGACCGGAGCCGATCTGACCGCCCGCACCGTCTCCGGCCGGACTGACGACGGCGCATCGTTCGTCGAAGGATATGACGCGCTGATCATTTCCACCGGCGTCAGCAACGGGTTCTGGCGCCGGCCCACCATGGAATCACCCGCGCAGATAGGCGCCGATCTCGGTGCCGCACACGATCGGCTGGCTGCCGCTCAATCCGTGATCGTCGTCGGCGGCGGTGCAGCGGCGGTCAGCAGCGCCGCCAACATGGCAACCACCTGGCCGGACAAAAGAATCGACTTGTACTTTCCCGGCGAGCGAGCCCTAGTCGGCTATCACCCGCGGATTTGGCAGCGCATCCACGGCCGACTGACCGATCTCGGCGTCGGCCTGCACCCGGGACATCGCGCCGTTTTGAAGAACGGCTTCTCGGGCGACGAGATCACCGCCGGGCCCGTCGACTGGAGCACGGGCCAACCCCCGGCTTCCGCCGAAGCCGTGCTCTGGGCGATCGGGCGGGTGCAACCCAATACCGGCTGGCTGCCTGCCGCGCTATTGGACGAGGACGGCTTCGTTCGCGTGACGCCCGAGCTTCAGGTGCCCGGCTATCAAGGTGTGTTCGCGGTCGGCGACGTCGCGGCGACCGACCCGCTGCGCAGCTCTGCGCGCAATCGCGGGGATGCGCTGGTCGCCCGCAACGTTCGAGCCGAGTTCGCCGGTCGAAACCTGCGCAGCTACCGGACTCCGGGACGACGATGGGGTTCGCTGCTGGGGGCGCAGCCCAATGGCTTGGAGGTCTTTCTACCCACCGGCCACGCGTTCCGCTTGCCGTCGTGGTCGGTCGAACGGGTCGTCATGCCGTTGGTCGTGCGGCGGGGTATGTACGGCGGCGTGCGGGCAAACATACCGCCGGCGGGTCAGCCGCGCTTGCCACGCACCCACTGAAACGTTCCGACGCTTTTGGTCCGCACGCTGACGAATCCGTGCTCTTCCAGGATGTCGCCGATTTCGTCCTCGCCGAACGCGTGGGCCCCGCCATTGGGCAGCTTCTGCCAAAGGTCAAAAGGAGCACGGAGGGTGGGGACCATCACCGCCAGTCGTCCGCCGGGGCGTAGCACCCGGGCGATCTCGGACAACGTCGCCGCCGGATCGGGTATCAGCTGCAGCACCGCGATCGAGACGGCGGCATCCACGCTCTGGTCACGCAGCGGGAGTCGTTGCGCGTCCGCCCGCAGAAACCCGACTTGTGGACCCGCCGCGGCGCGCACCGCGCGCGCCAGCATCGGCTCGGAGATGTCGACGCCCAGCGCCAGTCCGTCGGGTCCGGCGGCGTGGGCCAGCGCCGCGGTGATGGAACCGGGACCGGAGCCGACGTCCAGGGCGATACCGCCCGGTGGGATGTTCAACCAGTCGATGGGCAGTTGCCACGCCGCGATGAACCGGCGGGTCAGAGCCTGCGCGTTGTCGTACAGGAACGACCCGATGGGCGATGCCCACGCCGCCTGGATCGCACCGGTGTTCTTGGCCACATCGGCGTCCGCGGCGCCCGGTGCGCCGAGCAGGTCGAGATAGCCCTTGCTAACATCGGGTTCCGCCGGCGGGTCGACCAGGAGGTCCAGCGCCCTGGCCAACGCGGGAGGCAGCGTCGTGCTCACATCGGTCATGTGCATTCCTTCGATGAAAGGTCTTGTTTTACAGCCGTTTACGAATACGAAGCCGCAATCATCGACAGACCACGGGCTGCTGTCCGCAGCCTACGCCGGGCCGTCAAACGGTTCCACCTGCCCTGCTCAGGCCGGGTGCGGACTAGTCTCGGTTTGACGAAGGGGGAGACCGTGACGACAGCGTGGTCGCCGAGCCGACTCGGCAACCTGACCGGCAAGCGCATCATCGTGACCGGGGCAACCAACGGGGTCGGCCTTGGGACCGCGCGCCTTCTCACACGCGCCGGCGCACACGTGATCCTGGCCGTCCGCAATACAGAGTTGGGCGCCCAGCGAGCCGCTGAGATCGGTGGCTCGACATCGATCGTCAAACTTGACCTCGCCGATCTCTCGTCGGTGCGCGCATTCCCCGACCAGCTCGACGGCGACGTCGACATCTTGATCAATAATGCCGGCGGCCTGAGCCAGCACCGCACCGACACCATCGATGGTTTTGAATTGACGATCGGCACAAACTTTTTGGGCCCGTTCGCCCTGACCAACCTGCTGCTGGAACGGGTGCGCTCACAAATCATCAACGTCGGATCCGACGCCCATAAAAGCGCAACCCTGCGCCTCGACGACATGCACCTACGGTCACACCGGTGGGCGGCCTACCCGGCGTACGGGCGATCCAAGCTCGCGGTGATGCTCTGGGGCCTCGAACTCGACCGCCGGCTACGGGCTGCGCACTCGCCGGTCATGACCCAGCTGACGCACCCGGGTTGGGTGTCCTCGAATCTTTCGCGGGTGTCGGACAAGCCGGTGATGGCGGGCTTTCACCGTGCAGTTACGACGCTGGCGAATAGGTTCGGCAACGACATCGAAGAAGGCGCCGCGCCGACGCTGTATTGCATCAGCGAGCCGATTCCACCGGGCAGTTACGTGGGCGTCGACGGTCGGCTCGGGCTGAAAGGCGGCCCGGTGCTGATTGGCCGGTCGGCCGTCGCGTGCGATTACGAGGTCGCCGCGAAGGTGTTCGAATTCGGCGAAAAAGAAACTGGGACCAAGCTTCCCGTATAGCTATGCAGGCGTGGCAAGGATTGCCACGGCATCGCCACCGACCGACACGCCCGCGGAGCCGATTCGATCGACCAGCCGCGCGCGGAGCTCGGCCGCTTTGTCGGCGGCGACGAGCAGCTGATTTGAAAACGTGAACGCGATGTCGACCCACTGTTGCGCGGAGTAGTGCAGGTCGTGCGGGTAGCGCTGCTGGGTGACAGTGAACCCCGCTGCGGCGAGACGGTCGACGATCTCGTTGGGATTTCCGTCGTGCCTGTGGGTTTCGATGTTCATGTAGTTCTGGTAGATCGACTCGAATTCGGCGCGTGTCGGCTTGGTCGGCCGCAGTCGGTTCCAGATCAGCGCAAGTTTCCCGCCGTCGTCGAGCACCTGGCGAATTTTCGGCAGCGCCACAGCCGGATCGACCCAATGAAACGACGCGGCGAACACGACCCGGTCGAATGTTCTTCCCGCGGGGTCCCATTGCTCGAATGTCGCGATTTCAACGGGGATGCCTTTGGCTTGGGCAACGGCGGCCATGCGGGCGTCGGGCTCGACGGCGAGGAGTTCGGCGCCTCGTTCGATCATCTGCATCGAGGCAATACCGGTGCCGGCACCCGCCTCGAGGACCCGGCGCGCACCAGGCGCCAGCACGTCGTCGATCAACTGGTCGGGATAGCGCGGACGAAAAGTGTCGTAGTTTTGTGCCGCGCCTCCAAATGAGTTGGCGCGCTCGCGATTAGTGAAGAGGTTCAGTCGCGGTGGCATGCCATCGAGGGTAATCAGGCAACTTGTGACCTGGCTGTGAAGTCAAGGTGCTATTGCCGGGCGGGCGCGAGCTCGCGCTCCAGCGCGCACAGCCGCCAACGGCCCGGCACGCCTTTGAGGTCGTGTTCACCGCGATCGGCGAACCGGTGCCGCGAGCCGGTGACGATGTCGCGCACCGTCGACGACACCAGGACTTCGCGGGGGCCCGCCAAGGAGGCCACGCGCGCGCCGATGTGAACAGCCATACCGGCGACATCGTCGCCGCGCACTTCGACCTCGCCGGCGTGAATACCCACCCGAATCTCGATGCCCAGCACGCGGATCGCGTCGACAAGGGAGTCGGCGCACGCGATCGCGGCGCTCGGGCTGGGGAAGGACGCGACGAATCCGTCACCGGCGGTGTTCACTTCGAAACCGCCGAACCGTTCGAGTTCGTGACGCACCATGGTGTCGTGGTTGTCCAGCAGGTCCCGCCACCGGCCGTCGCCGAGCACGGCGGCGCGCTCGGTCGAGCCGACGATGTCGGTGAACATGATGGTGGTGAGCACACGCTCGGCGCCGAACCCGCCCCGCACGCCGGTGACGAACTCCTCGATCTCGTCGAGCATCGGTGCGGTGTCGTCAGTCCAATAGAGCGCATCTGCTCCGGGCAGCTCGACGAGTTGTGCTCCGGCGATGTGCTCGGCGATGTACCGGCCGTTGTCGACTGGGCAGAATTGCGAATCTTCGCGGTGCAAGACCAGCGTCGGTGCGGTGATACGCGCCAGGGTGTCGCGGACATCGCAACGCCTGACGGTCAGGATGATGGCGCGGGCCATGCTGGGTGAGGCGGCCCGGTTTCCGGCCATGTCCCACCACGCGCGGAATGCGTTGTCGTTGACCATACTGGGCGCGATGAAACCGAGCATGTCGAAGCCCTGGTCAACGGCATCCGGCTCCATCGCCACCGTCGTGTAGGGGTCTTCCTCGACGATCTCGAACCCCATCGGATAGTCGGGCGCGCGAAGCGTCCGAGCCGCGCCGTTGACGATCACCAGGTTGCTCACCCGTTCGGGATAGTCGGCCGCCAGGATCAGTCCGGTCATCGAGGCGAACCCGGGGGCGAAAATCGTCGCCCGCTCGCATCCGAGCGCATCCAGCACCGAGATGGCATCTTTTGCCCAGAACTTCGGCCCGATCACGTCCCGCGAAACGCGCGACGACATGCCGACCCCACGCTGGTCGAGCCGAATCACCCGGCTGAAGGATGCCAGCCGCCGGTGAAAGCGGTACATCGACGGCTCGGCGTCGATGGTGTCGATCG
Source organism: uncultured Actinomycetota bacterium (assembly GCA_963760095.1). Classification (GTDB taxonomy): domain Bacteria; phylum Actinomycetota; class Actinomycetes; order Mycobacteriales; family Mycobacteriaceae; genus Mycobacterium. Next base: position 94,478 of record CAVXBT010000007.1, read on the forward strand.
GGATGGACGGGCCCGGCAGCACCAGCACGTCGTTCGGTCCATCGCCAAATGCCTGGTAGGCGATGTCGACCTCGCCGCAACTGGCGTAGCGAGTCCGCGGAAACTGCGCCACTACTACAGGCTAGTTCAGCCTGCCGACAGGTTCACCAGGTCTACTTTGCGGTAGTCACGCAGCAGACCCGCTGCCGCGAGTATGCAGGTATCAGACAAGCGACGGAGAAGGAGAGCGCATGCAGTTGACCGGCAACACCGTTCTGGTCACCGGAGGCGGCACCGGAATTGGCCGCGGCCTGGCTGAGGCATTCCACCGATTGGGCAACAACGTCGTCATCGCCGGCCGTCGCCTCGAACCGCTCAAGGCGGTGGTCGCGGCGAACCCGGGCATCCAGTACCTGGCGCTGGATCAAGCTGATCCCGCCGATATCAGACGATTCGCCATCCAGCTGACCGACAACCACCCAGACCTCAACGTCCTGGTCAACAACGCGGGGATTCAGCGAGTCGAGAACATCACCACCGCTGGTGCGGGCGCGGCCGAGCAGACCATTTCGAACAATTTGCTAGGCCCGATCCGGCTCACCGCGGCGCTACTACACTCGTTGCTCGGCAAACCACACGCGGCGATCCTCAACGTCACGTCCGCACTGGCCTTCATGCCGAGCGCGCTCACGCCGACGTACTGCGCCAGTAAAGCGGCGCTGCATTCCTACACTCAGTCGCTACGGTTTCAGCTGCGTGAGTCCACGGTCCAGGTCATCGAGATCGTTCCGCCGCAAGTGCAGACGGCGCTGCAGGGCGAGCGCGGGTTCGACCCGGCGGGGATGCCGCTCGACGAGTTCATCACCGAGACCGTGACGCTGCTGCAGACCCAGCCGCAAGCCGACGAGATCGTCGTGGAGCGCGCCAAGGGATTTCGATTCGCCGAGCGGGACGGGACCTACGACAAGATGTACCCCGCCTTCAACGAGAAGATGACCGCACCGCTGGACCAGTGACTGAGAACCTCTGCGACAGAAGAGAGACCAGTGATGCGGGTTTTGATGGTAGGGGCTACCGGACGCCACGCCCACTGGGTATTGCGTGAGCTGACCAAGCGCGGTGTCACGGTGCGCGCCCTGGTCCGCAATCAACAGCGGGCAGATGTTGCCCGGGATAACGGCGCCACGGAGGTGGCCATAGGAGACCTCACCGAACCGGCCACCCTTACCGACGCGGTCGCAGGGATGGACGGTGTCTTTCACATCGGCCCTGCGCACTCGGCGGGGGAGGCGGAGATGGGCGTGGCTATGGTGGACGCCGCTCGGGGCGCCGGGGTACGAAAGTTCGTGTTCTCCGGGGTCATTCATCCGTCGATTTCGGCGATGACGAATCACGCCGCGGCAAAACTGCCCGTGGAAGAGGCGCTCTATACCTCCGAGTTGGATTTCACGGTGCTGCAGCCGGCACGGTTCATGCAGAATTTCGAGCGGTCGTGGAGCGACATCGTCGAGCACAACCGGTTGGCACAGCCGTACTCACTGTCGGCGAAAATGTGTTCGGTGGACTACCGCGACGTCGCGGAGGTGGCAGGGATGGCGCTGACCGGCAGCGAACTGAGTTACGGCACTTTCGAACTCTGTGCGCCGGGAATGGAAGACAGCTACCAGACCGCAGAGATGCTCAGCGAGGTTCTCGGACGACCGATCGCCGCGGTGCAGATCCCGTTGGATCGATACGCGTCACAGCTGCCTGAAGGGTCGTTCCGCGACGGCATGAGGCGCATGATGGCCCATTACGATAAGCACGGTCTGCCCGGCGGCAACCCCTTGGTGTTACGTTCGATCCTCGGCCGGGAGCCCCGCTCGCTGAAGGACTACTTCCGCGAATTAGTCTCCCGCTGAACCTATTCCGGTAAGCGCCGTCAGCTTTTCCACGGCCAATCCGGTCGTCCCATTGTTTCTGGATCGCCGGGTAGAGCGAAGCGGACCCCGCAACGCCGCATCACTATTACAACCGCACGGCGGGGACCGTCGGCGTGCTATCCGTCGTCGTTCACGACCCACCCGACGTATAGGGCAGCAGCGCCATCTCGCGAGCGTTCTTGATCGCAGTGGCGATCTGGTGCTGCTGTTGAACGGTCAGACCGGTGACCTGGCGGGATCGGATTTTGCCGCGCTCGGAGATGAACATTCGCAACCGGGCGGTGTCTTTGTAGTCGACCGCGATCACGCCGAGTGTTTTCAGCAGGTTCTTTTTGGCGGGTTTCGACTCGAGTGGAGTGGCGCGACGGGCGCGTTTCGACTTGCCCGCCATCACCAGCTCGCTTTACGTATGCCGGGAAGTTGGCCGTCATGGGCCATTTCGCGCACCCGAACCCGGGACAACCCGAATTTGCGCAGGTGTCCACGGGGACGCCCGTCGACGGCGTCGCGGTTTCGCAATCGCACCGGGCTGGCATCGCGGGGTTGGCGCGCAAGCGTGCGTTGCGCTTCTAGGCGCTGCTCAAAGGTGCTGACCGGTGAGCGAATAATCCGTTTGAGCTCGGCCCGACGCTCGGCGTACCGGGCGACGACGGCGCGGCGCTGGCCGTTCTTGACGATCTTGGATTTCTTGGCCATTCAGCGTTCCTCCCGGAACGCAACGTGCCGACGGACCACGGGGTCATACTTTTTCAGCGTGAGCCGGTCGGGGTCGTTGCGCCGGTTCTTGCGCGTGACGTAGGTGTAGCCGGTGCCTGCGGTCGACCGCAGCTTCACGATAGGGCGAATCTCGTTGCCCGCCATCAGATCCGCTCACCCGCTTGACGAAGGCGCGCGACAGCAGCCTCGATGCCGTCGCGGTCGATGACCTTGATTCCTTTGGCGCTGACCCGCAGCTTGATGCGGCGGTGCTCGGATGGCAGGTAGTAGGTCTTTCGTTGGATGTTCGGCGACCAACGCCGCCGCGTGCGCCGATGTGAGTGCGACACGGCGTTGCCGAAACCAACCGTGCGACCGGTGACTTGGCAGCGTGCGGACATGTCGTCCCCTTTCTTAATGAAAATCGTTTTCGACAAGCCTCGCGTGGCACTGTAGCGTCTCAGATGGCTTATTGACAATCGTTTTCAACTGGGAGTGATCATGCGGACACCCGTAGTTATCGTCGCGGGCCAGGGCGGCACCGATGCGGTGGCCGGCGCCTTATTGCGCCGACCAAAAACGCTGGTGGTCGAGCACCGATTCGACGGCCACGTCGTGCGCCGCGCAATGGTCGTGCTGCGAGACGGTGAGCTGGTCACCGCCGACGAAGCTTTAGAGCTGGCACACGGCTGTGTGGCGTGCACGATTCGCAACGACCTGCTGGTTCTGCTGCGCAGACTGCACCGCCGCGCTGATGCCGACCGGATCGTGGTGCACCTGGCGCCGTGGTTGGAGCCCGAGCCGATCTGCTGGGCGATCAACCACGTACACGTCCGGGTCGGACCGGGTTATATCGACGGCCCCGCCAGCCGCGATGTGGCGATCGCCGGGGTGGTCACGTGTGTGGAGAGCGACGACTGGCTGAGGCAGGCGCTGGGCGATGACGAGCTGCCCGATGGGCGCACGGTCGCTCAAGTAGCGGTGGGTCAGGCCGAGTTCGCCGACCTTCTTGTGCTGACCCGCCCGGACCCGGCGGCGCTGGCCGCATTGCGCCGCCTGGCACCGCGCGCGCGGATCACCGTCGGCCTCGACCGCGTCGAGATGGCGTTGGCGCACCTGGACGACGGCTCACGCCGCGGCCGCAGCGATCATCCACACGCTCCACTGCTGGCCGGCTTGCCTCCGCTGGCCGCCGATGGAGCGATCAGGCTCCTGGAGTTCAGCGCCCGCCGGCCGTTCCACCCCGAGCGCTTGCATGCTGCCGTCGATCTGCTGCTCGATGGAGTGGTCCGCACTCGCGGTCGACTGTGGTTGGCCAACAGGGACGACCAAGTCATGTGGCTCGAGTCGGCCGGCGGTGGGCTGCGGGTTGCCTCGGCCGGAAAATGGTTGGCGGCCATGACTTCATCTGAGGTGGCGTACGTCGACCCGGAACGTCGGGCATTCGCCGACTTGATGTGGGACCACCGATTCGGCGATCGACACACCTCGATGACCATCCTGGTGTGTGGTGCCGATCCGGCCGGCCTCGCCGATGCGCTCAACGGCGCGCTGCTCACCGACGACGAGCTCGCCGACCCGCAGAGCTGGCTTCGTTACGACGACCCATTCGGCGATTGGCACGAAGACCCTTGCTACGAAACACCCGACATGGCAGGCGAATTCTCGTCACACCGCAACAGCGACGGAGAAGCCCGATGAAATCTGACATCCATCCCGACTATCACCCGGTGGTGTTCCAAGACGCGACAACTGGCGCACAGTTTCTCACTCGCTCGACGATCACCAGCTTACGGACGATCGAGTGGCAGACCCCGACCGGTGTGTGCAGCTATCCCCTAGTGGTGATCGAAGTGTCTTCTGACTCGCACCCGTTTTGGACGGGCACGCGGCGCACACTCGACGCCGCAGGCCGGGTGGAAAGATTCTATCAGCGGTACGGCCGTCGTAGTCCGTCGTAACAGCGAAAACACAAGGCTCACAATATCAGTCGCGAATGAAGCCTTTGTTGCGCATCAGGAAGTCCGCCAGAAATCCGTCGTGCGGGATGTCGGGGGCCGTGTAGTGGGTCGGATGGTGGCCGCAGTACACATTGGCTATGGTCGGTTCGGCAAGCAGATCGTCGATTAAGTCTTCGTCGTCTGTGATCGCGCTGATCACCAGGGAATGCCGCAGCGGCTTCAATCCGTCCGCTCGTGACCACGGCGAGACCCAGACGCACGGGAACGGCAGCTCGACGTTGAGCTTGGCGACGTCGGGTTCGGCCATCAGGTGCACGGCAGGGCGCAGCGCGGCCCAGCTGTCGCTGAGCGCGGCCACCACCTGATCGGCGCCGAGTAGCGGGGTGGTACCCGCGGCCACGGTCGCCAGATGACTCGCCAAAGCTGTTGCCTCGTCGATGTTCTGAGTGGGCAGGATTGCTCGCTCGTCGTCTGTCGGCAGCGGTGCGATGGTCGACAATCGTTCGGCGATCGCCTCGGCCAGCGGAGCGGGATCACCCTCGTACAGCACGGCGGTGGCGTTGACACATGCCACCCCGCCCAGGTTGGCGATCGAGTCGGTGATGACGTCGAGGTAGTCACGCCAGTCGTGTTCGGCGGTGATCAGGATCTTCGCCCGGCCCGGCCCGTTGACGAACACCGTCGGGTCGTCGGTGTATTTGTCGACGACGCCTTGACCGCCGTAGACCATGGCGAGGTCGGCCGACCGGAGCATATCGTCGGCTCCGCGGTGATCGGTGGGCAGGTACACGGCGTCGTGCGGGCGGAATCCGGCCTGTCTGAGCGCGTGGACCAGGCGGTACGCGGTGAGCGGCTCACGGCGTGACGGGCGGACCGCGACCCGGTATCCCAGTGCGAGCGCTTGGGGCCACAGCCCGTGCACGCCCGGGCCGTTGCCGGATGCGAGTACGGCGAACACGTCACCCCGCCGGGCCCATACCGCAGCACCTTCGCGGGTGCGCTCGTCGTGCCAATCGTGCACCGCGCCCACCGGCCGGGCCGGTCGCACCGCGCCGAATGCCGAAGCGACACCGTCGGCGACGCTGCCGGCCGCCGACCGGGTCACCGAGATCGGCACTCCGGAAATCCGGCTGGCCAGAACCGCGTACGCGTCGAAGTCCAGCCCCGCGATCACACCGTTGGCAAAAGCGTCGGCGGCCTTGGCCAGGGCTGCTTCGCGTTCGTGCATCGGAAACGGCCGAACACTGCGCTGAGCGTTGATGGCGCGCGAGATGTACAGCGGCGGTGCGATGCTGAGCTCCGCGACGGCGACACCGGCGGTGGTCGTGACAGGCTCTCGCTTGCGGGTCCGGTACGCGCCGTCGGGACCGAGCGCATCGATGGCGATCAAATCAGCTGCATCGCTGAGCTTTTGGCCTCCGGCGAAGTCCATCTTAGTAGACGCCTTCGATGACGGGCTCGCCTTCGAAGGCGGCAACGGGCCGCACCTCGCTGACGGAGTCACCAACTTGGCCGGTGAGTCCACCCATCCGGATGGCGCTGTCGCGTTCCAGATTGTTCGGGATGAACATTCCCCTGCTGATGTGGTTCATCACCACCTGCCCGCGCTGGCCGTACGGAACTTCGTCGCCGGTATCAGGGTCCACCACCCAAAAGACCGCGTAGGGGCTGCGTGGATGGAAGACGAATCGGCCGTCACTGTCACTGCGCCGGGTGATCGCTTGGGAAAGAATCATCGTGCTGCCGAACGCCATGGTGATCGTCGTGTGCGGGAAGATGTCACGGAGCAAGTCCAGCGTATCGGCGTCCACGTGGGCGCCGCTGAGCAGCATGAAGCGGATCTTCTCGTTCACGAGCGTGACCACATCGTCGTCGCGGGCAATGGCTTCCAGCAGCGGCGGAGTCGTGTGCAGATTCGCGATGTGCTGGGTTTGCAGCACGTGGACGGCCTGTTCGACGAGATGGTCGACGTAAGCCATCACCTCGCCGGCGGCGTTGCGGGCGGCAATCTTCTTGACCCAGCGCGGGTCAAGGTCGATCGCATGAAAGACCGACCCGAGCCGCTCGGAGACCAGACGCGAGAAGTAGCCCACGCCGTGTGGCCCGCTCGGCATCATGCACAAGAAGCCGTGCCCACCCAGGAAACCGCCGGTGGCGAAGTCCTCGGTTTGCCATTCGACGATCTGCTCAATCCAATCCGGTAGCTGGACGGTCCTTTTCGGCGCACCCGTGGTGCCGCCGGATTCGAAGATCTGCGGCACCGGCGGGGGAAAGCCATATCCACGCGGGATCAGGTCCTCGACGGGCTCGGTCCGCAACTCGCTCAGCAGATTCGGAAACAGTCGCAAATCAGCGAAGGTGTTGACATCGGTCAGCGGGTTGAAGTCCAGCGTCTTGGCCGCCCGCAACCAGAATGCGCAGCCGGTTTCTTCGCCGAAGTGCCAGGCGATCGCGGCGCGCAGATAGGCCTCCGGGTCGTCCACCGGCACGGATCGCGGCACGTCCAGCAACGAAAAATCGGCGTCGGCCATACCGCCGATCATCTCGCAGCTCGAATCATCCGGGCAATCTGCAACTCGCCAATCGGCTTCACCGGGAACGGTTTCGTGCGCCGTTAACCGGTTATCGCCGTGCTATTCGCCCAGCCGACATATCCAGCGGTGCTGACGCGAGTCGGATCTTTCCGTAACGAAACCAAGCGCCAAGCCGACAACGAGGCCAACTGACGCTGGATTCTAATGACGAAATAGCAGAATTCACCCCGGCGCGGCCATGACCATCACCGCTGGCCGCCATCCGCAGCACGGTCCGCTAGCCCTCTAGAGTCTGGTGGGTTCTTCCCGTGAAAAGCGCACTTTGTCTCCTGTCGGAGTGCATAGTGTTGCGCTGTGAACGAGGACGTTTTCCCAGATGTGCGGTGGGGTCATGAGCCGGGCCCGCTCCTACGCAAACGAGTTGAAGCTTTCCTCAGCTCGCGCTTGGGCTCCTGGTGTGCCCGGAAACTCAAGCCGCTGGACCATCGACTCCTGAGCCGAAGCAACGGGCGCTACACAGTTGCCGGCCCGATTGGAGCTCCGCTGCTGTTGCTCACCACGACCGGCAAGAAGTCAGGTCAGCGGCGACAGACGCCCCTGATGTATCAGCGGGAAGGTGATCGCCTCTTCCTCATCGGGAGCAACTACGGACAGTCGATGCACCCTGCATGGTCGTTGAATCTGCTGGCCGATCCGAACGCGTGGGTGACGATGGGCGGAAAGGAGATACCCGTCGTCGCAACGCAGCTGACGGGTCCGGAGTACGACCGCGTCCGCGCGAAGTTTGCCGAGTACGTCGGCCCGAAGGTGGATCGGGCCTACACAGGCCGAACTGACCGCGAGTTTCGATTGTTCGCCTTGACCAGACGATAGCGCCTTGCAGCCTGCTCAACAGTCCTGCGCTGGCGCGACAAAACCGGCTGGGGAGCGGCGGGGTGTGGGCACCCAGATCGCTCCGGTTGTGCGGCCGCTGACTCCCGTCTACCGCCGAATCGGCCACGGGCCAGGTCACGCCAAAGGCAACCATTTCGCAGAACTATCGAGCGGGACGCAGTTCGCGCTTCAAGGAGACATGCCCGCCCTTACTGTTTACCTCTTCTACCCAGATATTCGGTGCCGCAACAGTGCCAATCCAGGCCCGTCGAGCCCATCCAGCACGGCGGTGCGTCGGACCGTAGCCATCAGCAGTTCGGCTGACCGCCCACGGATTTCCTGTCCTTTCCCCCATGCTCGATCAATGTCAGTGGCTTGCAGGCGAATGCCTCGCAGTCGTCGCAGTGGTACGAGGCCGAGCGGCACCGGGCCTGTCAAGAAATCGAGTGCGGTCGCCGTCAATTGCGGATCTGGTTCGAAGGGAAGTCGAAGTGGGATTCTCATGTCGCCGCTGTGGGCCAAGACTTCGGCTAGCAGACCAGGTGCCACCGGCGGAGGCCTCCAGTAGCGGTGATCAGCAAAGTCGCGCAGATTTTCCGCAATTTCAGATGCTGGCAACTGCGCCATCCGACGCGCAAGCTCGTCGGTTGCCCGATCCGGACCACCACGGCGCACGCCTAGCCATATAACCCTGAGACTGCCCTGGGCCAGATAGCTCGCCAGATGAGCGCCCACCGTCTTTACGTCCCAGCCCGCGCACAGACTAGGAGTCGCTAGCTGCGCCTCATCAAGATCGTCAATCAGATCCGCAATACGACGACGCTCCTGCGCCGTTGCCGCAAAGATCTGATCGCGGTCCACCCGCACAGGATAAAGACTCGAGGTCGGGTCGAACTGGAATCGCTCTAGGCAGGCCGCAGTGAGCGTTTACGTCACCGCATGGATGTCTAAATAGCAGATTTGCCTGCCACGTTCCCCTCACCGCGAAAACGACGTCAGGACAGCACTCCTCGTGCTTACCCTCCTTCAATGCAGGGGAAGACAACTGTTATCGCTGGAGCGGCGATAGTTCTCGCAGGTTGCGGCGGGTCAAGCCAGACAGCGGTGACGCTGACGTCCACACTGGAAATCACTAAAACAGTGACGGTGACCGCCCCGCCGCCAGCATCCGTCCCCAAAACGACCATGGAAACCGATGGCACGTATCGAGTCGGCACCGACACCGTGCCGGGCACCTATCGCTCGGCCGGTCCTAGCCCTGAAGGGGCGTCCGATTGCTATTGGGCGAGGCTGAGTAGTCTCAATGAAACCCACATCATCGATAGCAATATCAGCACTGGTCCTCAGGTAGTGGCGATCCAGCCGAGTGACGCGGCGTTCCTGACGCATAGCTGCCAGCCCTGGCAGAAGACCGACTGAAGAACAGGGGGCGAAGTCCGCCAACGCCCCCGCCACCGCAAAGGTGACCTTTTAGCAGAATTCAGGCGGGCGCAAGATCGCTGCCTCGCTCACCGGCAGCCCACGGCCAATGCGCCACGGCATGAACGAAGTGGGTCCACATAAACGGCAGCGTAGGGCGGCCTAGCCGTCCGCCACGTTTCGGGTTTTTGGGGGTCGGTCACGTCGACCCAGTGTCCAATCGAAATCTCTCGCGGGCCGAATCAAAACTTTTTTGCCCCCGTCCCGCGGGTCAGCGAGATGCCAGCCGTTGGGCCAGCAGTTCGAGGCCTGGCCCGTCGAGAGTGTCGAACAGTGCGGTGCGCCCACTGACTGCCATCATCAAGGCTGCCGCAGGTCCGCGGATTTCGGCTCCCTTGCGCCAGGATCTACCAATTCGGCTGTCGGTCAACTTAATACCCGAAAGTCGGCCTCGACGCACGAGACCCAACGGCCACGTTCCGGTGAGGAAGTCCAGCGCACTTGCAACCTGTCCGGCATCGGGCTCGAAAGGGAGGCCGAGAGGGATTCGGATATCGCCGCTGTGGATCAAGATGTCGGTGAGTGGTCCCACCGGGCCGACAACCGGCGGACTTACGCGGTAGTCGGCGCGCTCACGCAGGGTAGCGGCGATGTCGGCCGCCGGAAGCTGCGCGCGGCGCCGAGCGAACTCGTCGGTCGCGCGAGCTAGGCTGCCGCGGCGCAGAGCCGTCTTCCACTGCGCCGGCAATCCGTCGGCGACAGAGCACGCGATATGCGCGGCCACGGTCTTAACGTCCCACCCTGAACACAAGCTGGGCGTCGCTAGCTGCGCCTCATCAAGATCGTCAATCAGATCCGCAATACGACGACGCTCCTGCGCCGTTGCCGCAAAGATCTGATCGCGGTCCACCGGCAGAGGATAAAACACTCGAGGTTGGGTCGAACTGGAATCGCTCCAGGCAGGTGCAGTGAGCGTCTACGTCACCGCAAACGTATACAAATAGCGGATGTTGGCTAGCGGGACACGATTCGACGAATAGTCTTTATTCGCCTGCGGCCGTTACTTGTTGGGGACCTTGCCGGCGATCTGGCCGGCGATGTTAACCGCCGCGTCGGCCGGATTGTAGCTGCAAGTCTGGATATCGATAGCGACGTTGTTCCTCACGGTGAGCGCCCGCTGACACGCCCAGCCCCCGACGTTCTCTTGGGTTCTCATGACGCTCAGCGTGCCGTTGGTGTTAGAGACCGGACCGACGTCCCACACCCCCTGGGGATCGGTATATGTGTATTGGCGGTTGGAGCACGCTGGCCACCGTTGCGAGGAGGCTGTGAAGAAGGAGGCGGCCTGACCCGCAGAGGGGAACAACACGAGATACTGGGCCGCGAGGTATTTGTCTTCAGCGATGTTGGCGCCATCCGCAAATTCTTGTCCATGAACGGCGCTCCACCCGCTCCCGGCATAGACCTGCGCCTGCGCAGGAAAATTCATTACTAGGCAGTCCTTGTCCGCGATATGGGGAGAGGAATCGCTCAACGCAGTGAACTGTTTGCCGAGTTTCATGGTGGTAGCGCCCATCGCGGTGTTGACCTGGTCGGGGCTGGGCAGCAGCCCATCCAATGCGGCCACCGCGACAGGCGGGGGCGGTAGGGAGGTGGTTGTTGCGGCGTTGTTCGCCGTAGAACCTTGGGAGGACCGCCCGACCAGGAGGAATGCCACTACAGCAATGACCGCTATAACCACGATGGCGCCGCCGGCAATCGCGACGGTCTTGGGGTTTATGGGCGAGGGCGGTTTGGTTGATTCTGTAGTCGCTGCGGCGGGGGCCGGATGTCCGACGAGATGTCCAGGCGAATTAGCCTGGGGGCTCAGGTTTTCGGCCGCGCTGCCCGCCGTTGATTCGGACGCAACCAGGGTCGCGGCGTGCGCGCCGACAGCAGGATGGCGGCGTAGCAGATCGTCGATTTCTTCCACGGTGGCGTGGGTGACTTCTGATCGGCGGCGAAGCGCGCTCAACAATCTGTGGATGTCGGCGCGGACGCTCTCATCGTCTTCGGTGCGCAGTGCTTGACGAAGGTCGGTGAGGATGGTCGCCTGCTCGGTCGGCGACAGCTCTTCGGGTGAATCGATCGCCACGCCCAGTCGCTGCAGATACTCGTAGGGAACCGGCGGCGGCTCCGGTAATGGGTCGGGCAAGTCTTTACGCTCGGCGGCTCGCCCACGGACGGCGGCGATCAACGCCGCACCGGACGCCACGTCGGGGTTGCGGAAGTCCACCGACTGAACGGCGAAGATGGGATCGATCCGGTAACTGTCGACATCACCGATCAGCACCGGCAGAATTGGCAGCCCCAGCGACTTGGCATAGTCGATTTCGGCTCGGCATGGCTTGGACTGTAGGCAGCTATTTGACAGCGCCACGATGAACACGGTGCAGGAACGGATCTGATGCAGAATCCTCTGCCACCACGCGTCGCCACCAATGAGCGACTGATCCAGCCAGACAGACTCGTTAGCGGTCTGCAGATTCTGAGCCAGCAACCGCACCGCCGCGTGGTCACGACTTGAATGCGATATGAAAATTGTCATCCTGCTCCCTGAAAATTCCCACCTCGGCCGGCAACTGCTGATGGGCAACACGATAAGCGCGTCTAGCAGGCCCGATGGTCAAATTGAGCAATCGGACTATCGAGGACTGGCTTGCGCGCTTGGGTCCGGTCACTAGCGTCGCCACCATGCGCGACCAGGAAATCATCGACTCCGAACTGCGGCTTCTGGCCGCGGTGCGTTGGTCGATCCGCGAGCGCGGCGGCGAGCCGTCGAGTCGTCAGGCCGACGAACTCCTCGACGAACGAAACGAACTGACCGCCGGCCAGCGTCCATCTGACCGCGTGAGTACCACCGACTTCATCAACCGACTCAACTGGTTGTTTCTGCCGGACAGCGTGACCCACCACACCCACGGACGCCTGGTAAGCACCCGGCTGTCTATGCCCGGAACGGCCGCCAGCGGTTTTCCGGCTGCGCGAGACGGTCGGTGATCACCGACAGCGTCTGCACGTTGTGGCCGTACCCGAGATGGCTGCTGCGCACCTCGATGTTCTCCGTATCGGGCGCAGGAACGCTGATACAGCATTGCCAGGCCACGATGCCATCCGATTTGCTGTAGATGCAGGTCGTCGGCACCGACAACGGTTGTGCGCGGCGCACCAGCGCAGCATCGGAGACGGACTCGGCGGCATCGGCGCCGCGGTTGACCAGCCGCCACACCCGCCATGCGGTACTGGCCTGATGGTTGCCCCGGAACGGGGATCCCGAGCGTGATCACCGAGCGGACATCGTCGGGTGAGGCGCGCGCCAATTCGCGGGCATAGATTCCACCGGCGCTCCAGCCGATTAAGCTCACCCGGCGCCCGCCGGACTGTTCTCGGATATGGCGGAGTCGCGCGGGCAGCGTCTCCTTCATGCTGGCGCGGTAGCCCAGGTTGTAGCCCAGGCCCCAGTCGTATACCCGATAACCCAAGTGGCGCAGGACGTTACGGAGCAACTCCGTCGACGATGGACCGGCCAGAAAGCCAGGCATCACGAGAACAGGATGGCCGTCGCCGTGCGGCCAGCGGGCAATTCGCCGCATCGCCAGGCGAGCGGCTAGATACTCCAGGCCGGTGCGCCACTCCAGCGCCCGTAGCATGTGTCCCGGGGCGGTGGCGCCAGCGGCATCGTGCAGCAGCGCGTGTTGCTCGGCAACGGGCTCAGGAGTAGAAGCCATCCAACGTCTCCTTGTTCTGCTCCGCGACCACCCCACGCTTCACCTTCAGCGACGGCGTCAGCTGGCCACCGTCGACGGAGAGGTCGTGGTCGAGCACGGCCCACTTTTTGATCGTCTCCCACCGATTCAGGCTGGCATTGAGCTTCTGGATGTGGTCGTCGATCATGTCGTGCACCGCGTCGGATTTGGTGAGCTCCTCGTAGGGCTTGTCGCCCAGGCCGTGGTCTTTGGCCCACCCGCCGATCGAGTCGGCGTCAAGGGTGACCAGCGCGCTGGCGAAGTTGCGTCCCTCGCCGAACACCATGAACTGACCGGCGTAGGGGCACAGCGTCGCGAACTTCGCCTCGATCGCCGGCGGCGCGACGTACTTGCCGTTGGACAACTTGAAGAGTTCCTTGATCCGCCCGGTGATCGTCAGGAAGCCGTCGTCGTCGAGCGTGCCCTGATCCCCGGTGGACAGCCAGCCGTCGTCCTTGAGCGCCTCGGTGGTGGCGTCGTCCAAGTGGTGGTAGCCGGCCATCACACAGTCACTGCGGAACTGGACCTCGCCGCTGTCGCTGATGCGGACATCGGTGCCCTCGAAGGGCAGGCCGACGGAGCCGAGCTTGTAGCTGTCCGGCCGGTTGATGAAGCCCGCGCCGGACGACTCGGTCAGCCCGTAGCCTTCCAGAATCAGCACGCCGGCGGCTTCGAACCATTCGGCGATATCGCGGTTGAGCGGCGCGGAGCCCGACACGAAGAAACGGATCCGACCGCCGAACACGTCGCGGATCTTGGCGAACACCAGTCCGTCGAACAGCTTCTGCTGAAGCACCAAGTGCGGCCACACGAACTTGCCTTCGCGGCGTCGGCGGGCGACCTCTTTGCCCACCGCGAACGCCCGGCCGAACAGAACGGCTTTGGCGCCTTTCTGTTGCGTGACGATCTTGGAGTAGGCCTTCTCGAAGATGCGCGGCGCGGCACCCATGAACGTCGGTTTGACCACCCCGCAGTTCTCGACGATCTTGTCGACGCGACCGTCGATGGCGCTGGCGAAGCCGCACGCCAGTTGGGTGGCGATCAGCACCTTGCCGAAGGCGTGCGCCAGCGGCAGCCACAGCAGCTGCAGATCGTCCTCACGGAGCAGGCCCATGTCGGCGATCACGCCGCCGGTGTACACCCAGGCCTCATGGCGCAGCCGCACGCCTTTCGGGCGGCCCGTGGTTCCCGAGGTGTAGATCAGCGTCGCCAGCTGGCCAGGGGTGATCTCCTCGGCGACGGTGCGCACGCAGGAGGGGTGCTCGGCCAGATACTTCGCGCCCTGGTCGGCGAGGTCGTCCAGGGTGATCACCCAGTCGCCGTCGCCGGCTCCGTCGAACACCACCACCTTCTCCAGGTTGGGTAGGTCGCCGCGTCGCTCGGTGAGCTTCTTGAGCTGCGCGTCATCCTCGGCGAAAACGATCTTCGAGCCGGAGTCGGCGAGGATGTAGGCGGTGTCTTCGGCGTTCGTGCTCGGGTAGACGGTGGTCGTTGCCCCGCCGGCGCACAAGATTGCCAGGTCGGCCAGGATCCACTCGAGCCGAGTGGCCGAGGCGATCCCGATTCGATCCTCGGCTGAAACGCCGAGCGAGAGCAGCCCGGCTGCCAACGCCTCGACCCGTTCGGCCACCTGCTTCCAGGTGACCGAGGTCCAGTCGCCGTTCTCGGGGAAGCGGAAGGCCTCGTTGTCTCCTGACGCTTCGACGCGTTGCAGAAACAGCTGCGCCAAATTAGGAGCGCGGGTCGGGGTAGGACTGGTCTGGCTCATCGGACTTCCTTTAGCTCTCAGCAACGTCGCATCGTCTGTTCACGGCGATCCGCCGCGCTTGCGATCGCCATGTGTTGATCTTGCTGGGAGTGCCCACCGCAGGATGGCCAAAACGTAAATTTGCCGACCCGTTGCGCGGCCGCCTGTTCTTTATGCGAGGTCGGGCTGCACCAATCCCGCGGTCTTGTTCAACCAGTCGGGCGCGAGCACCGAGAGCCCGGTGGCCGCTGCGGTGGCACCTGCCACCCCGGTCCAGGCGACCGGACCCAGCGGCGTGCACCCGAAGAAGTGGCTGACGCCCGGCGTCTGGACGATGGCGACCAAAACCGCGGAGCTGCCCAGCGCCGTCGCGACAACGAGCGGGCTGTGCCGGCGGGTCAGCAGCGTCTGTGCCAGCTGCGTCGTCACCAGCGCGGTCAATCCCATGGTCGACGTGCGCCGTTCGGTGCCCGGCGTCCAACGCCCGATAGCCCAGGCCGCGGTGGCGCCGGCAGCGGTGACTCCGCCGCGGGTGATGATCTGGCGCATCAGCGGAGCGTCCAGCGAGGGAGTCGGCGCGGTCAGCACCGATCGCTGATAGGCCCGCCGAGCTTCGTCGGCCTCCTCCTCGGTGTCGTATTCGTCGGCATCGGGTTCGTCGAACTGCGGGGTGACGGCGACCGCGAGCGCCGGGAACATGTCGGTGAGCAGGTTGACCAGCAGCAGCTGACGGGTCCCCACCGGCGCCCGCCCGCTGCCCAAGGCGGTCCCGATGATGGTGAACAGGACTTCGCCGACGTTGCCGCCGACCAGGATCGTCACCGCGTCGCGCACGCCGGCCCACATGGTGCGGCCCTCGACCAACGCGTCGAGCAGCACGCCGAGGTCGTCCTCGGTCAGCACGATGTCGGCGGCGCCACGGGCGGCTGACGAACCGCGACCGCTCACCCCGATGCCCACGTCGGCCATCCGGATGGCGGCGGCGTCGTTGGCGCCGTCGCCGACCATCGCCGTCACGCGTCCGCCGCGCTGAAGCGCCGCCACGATCTGCACTTTCTGTTCCGGGCTGACCCTGGCGAAGACCTGCACGTCGGCGGCCAGCTTGGCGCAGGCGTCTTCGTCCAGCCCGGCGATGTCGGCGCCGGTGACCACCCGAACATCGGTCGGCAGACCCAGTTGGTGGGCGATCGCCCGCGCGGTCACCGGGTGGTCGCCGGTGATCAGCACGACCTTCCGTTCGGCGTCCACCAGCGCTTCGATCAGCGGACGCGATGAGGGTCGCGCGGTGTCCGCCAATCCGACATAGCCGAGCAACTCCAAGTCGTGCGCGGCGGCGTCGACGGCGTCGGCGTCCGTGTCGTCATCGTCTTCGGTGTCATGAATCCAGCTGCGCTGCGCGACGGCCAGCACCCGCAAGCCCTGCTCGGCGAGGCTGTGCACCAAAGATTCGGCGTGGTTCTGGTCGGCCTCCGGATCGGCGAACCGGCAGCGCGGCAAGACGACTTCCGGGGCACCCTTGAGCATCAGCAATGGCTTTGACGGGTCCGTGCTCAATGTGCCGATTGCGGCAGCGAAGCCACGACTGGACTCGAACGGCACCTCCGCGAGCACGGTCCACTCCGAATCGCCATGAGCGTCAAGTGAACCCGCCGCGTTGATGATCGCCTCGTCGGTGGCGTGGGCGTGGCCCCGCCCCTCCTCCGGCCGGGTGGATGCCCAGCCGGCGGCCCGCAAGACGTGGGCGCCCTGCGGGTCGGTGGTGTCCGGGAACGGACCACGCGGTGGGGTTGCGGCCGGCACCGCACGCACGACTCGCAGTCGGTTTTCGGTCAGCGTGCCGGTCTTGTCGAAGCACACCGTGTCGACCCGGCCCAGCGCTTCAATGGTGCGGGGCGCGCGAACCAGCACTCCGTACGCCGACAGTCGCTGGGCGGCGGCGAGTTGGGAAAGGTTCGCCACCAGCGGCAGGCCCTCCGGCACGGCCGCCACCGCGATGGCGACGCCGTCGGCGACCGCCTGACGCAGCGATGCGCGGCGCAGCATCGCCAAACCCGTCACCGCGGCACCACCGGCGAGCGTCAGCGGAAGGACCTTGCCGGTCAGCTCGCGTAGCCGCGCCTGCACCCCGGCCGCCGACTCGACGTCGAGAACCGCGGAGATCGCGCGGTGCGCAGCGGTTCCCACTCCGGTGGCGACCACGATCGCCCGGGCGTGCCCCGCCACGATCGTGCTGCCCTCGAACAGCATGCTGGCCCGTTCGGTGTCGGCGGCCCCGACCGGCTCCACCTGCTTGTCGACCGGCAACGACTCACCGGTGAGCAAGGATTCGTCGACTTCGAGGTCTTCGGCCACCAGCAGGCGCGCGTCGGCGGGCACCACGTCCGGCGCGACCAGGTCGATGACGTCGCCGGGACGCAGCGAACTCGCCGCCACCGTGGCAGTGCGCTCGGTGGTTCGAGCCGCCTCCAACCGGCGTCGCGACGTCGCCACGGTCGGGACGGTGACGCGGCGCGCCATCGCATCTTGCTCGGCGAACAACTCCGCGGCCGCCGCGTCCGCCCGCAACCGCTGCGCGCCGCCGGTCAGTGCGTTGACGCCCATCACGCCTCCGACCAGCAGCGCGTCGACATTGCTGCCGAGGATCGCCGAGGCTGCCGCTCCCACCGCCAGGATCGGGGTCAGCGGATCGCGCAGCTCGTAACGGGTCGCGTCGAGCAGCCGTCCCACCTGACGGGCCGGGCCACGCAGCGGCGACACCAGCGGGCTGTAGGACAGGTCCTCCAGAACGCGTCGCCATGCCGGCACACCGGGTTCGACGGTCAACGGGCGGCTACGTCCGGCCAGCCGCGAATAGACGATCTCGGGATCCAGCGCATGCCAGGCGGTGAGCGGTTGCGGGGTCGGGTCGGGCTGGCGGAGGACCTTGCTGGCCGCAAAAGCGCCCGAGACCATGGCGCTGGCGGCGGCGAAGTTGACCGGATTGAGCCAGCGCTGCAGGGCAAGCGGGCTGGTCGTCGTGCGGGTATCGCCGGTGACCAGCAACAGCCCGGCGAGTGTGGTGCCGCCCTTGGCCAGGTTCACCGACGATTCACTGGCCCGCCGCGCCACGGGCAACGCCGAGAGGATCCGCACCGCGGCGGCCAGGTCGGTGCCGGTGATGATGTCGGCGCTCCACGGTGTGGCCGCGCGGGGATCGTCGAGCGCAACGCCGACGTCGGCGATGGCCAGCGCCGCCAATGTGTCCGTCGACGCGAAGTCGCGGTGCAGGGCGGTGATCAGCAGCACCGGCCCGCGGTCGGCCCGCAGGTCGCGTACCAGCTTGAGCAGCGGGGTGCCGGACGGATGGCTGGCCGCGACGCTGGCAGCCAGATCCTGGGTGCCGGCCACGTGCCGCAGCACCACCCGGGTGCCGGTCCGGTTCGCGATCTGCAGCAGCGGGATGGAGAACGGGTCGACCTCCCAGCCGACCTCGACGTGACCGACCGTGTCGCCGTCGACCACGAGGTCGGCGTGTTCGAGACCCTGGGCGGGGGTGGCCGACGGTCCCTGCGCGCGCAACCAGCGCAATCGCGCGGTGTTGGCCGGCAATTCGTCGGGGTCGGGCTCGGGCGGCTCCTCGGAGTGCAGCAGCGCGTCGGCGACCTCATAGACCCGGTCGTCGTCCCAGCCTGGGACATCGCCGCGGGAATGCAGCACGGCGCGGTGATCACCGCGCAGCGCCGCGCCGTCGATGACGACCACCTTCACCCGGTCCAGCCGGCGCAGGGCGCCGGGATCCAGGATCAGCTGTCCGTCGTCGGCGAGCCCGCGGCCGAGCACCGCGGCGAAGGATTGACGGCCCATGTGCGCGGCCTTCGGTATCCCGGCCAGCACCGCGCCGGCGGCGTCCTCGGGGCCACCACCGGCAACCAATGCGCTGGCGGCCGCGATCAGCGAACCGTTAGCCGCCTGGTTGACGTAGTCCTCGACCGGCCCGGCCATCGATCCCTTCTCAGTGTCGATGGCCGCGTCAATGGCTCCGTCGACGACGACGTGGGAAGCCTCGCCCGCGGCGGCGGCCGCCCAGTTATGCCGCGGCACGACGGAGCTGGCGCCGGCCGACGAGATGATAGGGACCACCGGGGCCTGCGGTCGGGTGGGCGAGGCCAGCTGCGGCTCGCGGTCTCGCCAGCGGCGCCGGTGCGCGTCGGCTTCGGAGATCTGCAGGATTCGCTGCGTCAGGTTCAACAGCGGAGTGCCGACCGCCTGGGTCAACCCGTTGGCCGCTGCTGTCGACGCGGCGAGCGCTAGGTCAGTGCCCACTCGGCCCAGTCGCGACTCGAGTACTGCCACCATTCGCGGCTGGTTGTTGAGCAGGGCCGCCGCCGCTCTGGTGGTACGCGGGGCCGCGGGCAGTCTGACGACCCAACCGGTGACCGCGGCGCCGATCGCGACCGCGTCGAACGCCGCCGCGGTGAGCGGCACCAGGATCGCCAACGGGTTACCCGGGTCGGCGAATGGCGCGGTGCGGATCGCGGGTTCGGTTCCCGCGGCGGCCAGGTCGTCGGCGACCGCGGACACCACGTCGCGCACCTCGTCCAACACTCGGTCGTCGTCGGCGTTATCGCCGAGGTCCTCTAGTTCGACCACCAGCCTGCCCAGCGAGCCCTCGACGTGGGCGTTGGCCACGCCGGCGATATTGCGCACCGGCTCTTCGACCATTGCCGCATGCTGGTGCCAGCGTGGGAACGGCAGCAACGGATCCAGGTCGAGGTGTACCCGCCGTCCGCTTTGCCAGCGCACGGTCGCTGTCCGGCGCTCAGGCCTGCCATTGGACGAACTACCGATGCCCAAGAATCGGCTGGTCGAGTGACTCACCGACTCCACCACCGGGCTGGCCAGCGACTGCATGGTGTCGGCGGTGTCCGCCACACTTTGCACGCCGGCCTGCAACATCTGTACTGCTCCACCGGTTATCCCGCCGACAACGGCGGCTACTCCCGGAACCTTCATTCCTCACCCTTCACACAACGTCTATCGCACCAATAGTTGGGATCACGAAAGACGGTCAATGCGGCGACCCCGCTTCTACCAGTGTCCAGGACTTGAACGGAATACGCTTGCAGGACCCCACGGCAGCCCGGCGGACGAGCGCCACCAGGTCGGCGCGTTCGACAAATCGCGCGGCGGTGGCACGATTGAAAACAGCTGGCTACATCACAACAGCCGTCCGCGCGTGACTTTGGCGGGACGTGGCTAGCCGGCGCGTCGGCTACCGGAACGGAAAGGCGGACGCATGTTGGGAAAAATCGCGTCGATCGCTACTCAGCTGGCCGAAGGCGTCGGCGCCGTCGTGGGTGTGCGAGCGGGAACCGAAGAGCCGCGCTTCGCGGTGGAGCAGCGCGTCAACGGTCTAGAGATCCGCCGCTACAACTCGCGAATCGCCGCGCAAACGACAGTCACCGGTGCCGAGGAACAAGCGCTACGCGAAGGATTCCGGCGCTTGGCCGGCTACATTTTCGGGGGAAATCACGCCAAGTCGACGATAGCGATGACGGCCCCGGTCAGCCGAGAACGCGGCGCGACGCCGAGCGGCGAGCGAATTGCCATGACCGCGCCGGTATCTCAGGGAGCCGGCTCCGACGGCTCGTGGGTGGTTCGGTTCTTCATGCCCGCGCAATGGACCCTCGACTCGTTGCCAGAACCTGACGACCAGTCGGTCGAGCTGGTTACGGTGCCGCCCGCGACCTTCGCGGTGCTGCGCTTCAGTGGCGACCGCGGACCTCGGGCGGTGGCGGCGCGCACCGACGAAGTGCTACACGCGCTGCCCGCAACGGGGTATGAGCCGACCGGTCCCGCCGTGGTGTGGTTCTACGATCCACCCTGGACCGTGCCATGTCGCCGCCGCACCGAGATCGCGGTGTCGGTGCGTGAGACCTAACGCCAACCGGTTAGCGCGAGCGTGATGCTTCGCGCTAGGGCAACGTCTGCAGCCCAGCCCCGGTGAGCAGATATCCGGGGGCGATGCTCGCCGGGTCTGCGCGGATCAGCTCCACCAGGGCGGATCCGGCTCGCTCGGGGGTCAACAGCTCGCCCAACTGCTCGAGGTATACCTCGTCGGTCTGGCCGCTGCGGGCTGCGTAGGCGCGAACACCGCGCCGACCCACAGCGCCGAACGGCGTCATCCTTGGCATTACCGCGGTGACGGTGATGTCCAGGCCGCCGCGGCGCGACTCCTCCTGGGCGTACCCGGCGATGAACCGCTGGGTGGCCTTGGACCCGGCGTATCCGCCGCTGGCCGGGGATCCGTTGATGGCAGCTCCGCTGCTTATCACCACCACCCTGCTGCCGGGTTGTAACGGCTGGAGTAGCGCCTCGCGCAGCCAGGTGAATGCGATCTTGACGTCGGTCTGCCAGTTGACTGAGAACGTCTCCCAGGTCTGATGCTGCAACGGACGCATCACCGGGTTGGCGCCGGCGACCAGGATGAGGACCTGGGGCTGGTATTGGTCCAGCAGGCTCCACGCCGCCGCCGGGTCGGCCGCGTCGGCAATCTCGGTCGCGATGTTCGGGCTGGCGCCGGCCAGATCGGCAAGCGCCGGTCCGGTCCGGGCCACCGCGACAACCGGCGCGCCGGCGTCGGCGAACGCGACAGCGATGCCGCGCCCCAATCCGCGGCTCGCGCCGACGACCATCGTTGTGCTGCTTGATAAGTCACTCATGTTGGGCTCTCTCATTGCTCGTTAGGTTTCTACGTGGCGGGCTGCGGTTGTGCCAGCGCCGCGTACTGCTGTTCGAGCACCTTGGCCGCGCCGCTGCTCCAGTTCTGCGCGATGGACTGCGACAAAGGATCGGGGAAAATGTCCTCCCGCCCTTCCTCCAGGCCATCGAAGACGGCGCGCGCCACCGACTCCGGAGCGGCCTTCGGTATGTCCAGACCGCGAGTCATGTCGGTGTCCACCGGGCCGGTCAACACGGCGTGCACCGTCACACCCCGCTCGGCCAGCAGCGCCCGCCACGACTGCGTCAGGTTGAACGCGGCCGCTTTGGAAATCGAATACGCCGGGATGAACGGCAATGGAGCCAGCGCGTTGACCGACAGATTGTTGACGAGCGCTCCGCGCGAACGCGTCAACAGCGGCAGGAGCGCCTGGGTCACGGCATACGGCCCGAACAGGTTGACCCGCAAATGATGTTCGAGCACAGCCGGATCGGTCAGGTCGTCATAGAGCGCCACGCCGGCATTGTTGATCAGGATGTCCAGCGACTCCACGCGCAGCGCGACCGCCCGAATCTGCGCGGCGTCGGTCACGTCCAGGGCGACGGGCGTGACGCGCCGATCCGGGTGGCTCACGGTCCGGCGCGTGGTCGCATACACCCGTATCGCACCGCGGCGCAAAGCTTCCTGGACCAGCGCCTGCCCGATGCCCCGATTGGCCCCGGTCACCAGAACTGACTTTCCTGCGATGATCACATCGCCTCCTCGTTGGTGGGTTTCTGTTATCTCGGCAATACAGATGCCGCAACGTCGAGAAAATGGGCTAAGGCTGTGCGCCCAGTTCGCGGCCCAGGCGGCGTCGATACAGGAAGGCGAAATACTCGCGAGGGAAAAGTGGTGACACGTGGTGACAATCGATCTGATAGCCAGGGCGCAGGCCGGGGACGGCGAGGCGTTTCGAGAGCTGACCGAGCCGCACCGGCGCGAGCTGCAGGTGCACTGCTACCGGATGCTGGGATCCCTACAAGACGCCGAGGACGCCTTGCAGGACACCCTGCTGGCCGCCTGGCAAGGTCTCGACGGGTTCCAGGGACGCGCCTCGGTGCGTACCTGGCTCTACCGAATCGCCACCAACCGGTGCCTCAGCGCGCTTCGCTCGGCACGCCGACGCCCGGCCAAGGAGTGGAACATGCAGTTTGACCTGCCCGAGCCGACTCGACTCAGCGAAATAGTCTGGCTCGAGCCGTATCCCGACACCTTCCTCGATACAGCGCTGCCGCCGGATCCCGAGGCGCGATACGAACAGACCGAAGCCATCTCGCTTGCCTTCGTGACAGCCCTGCAGGTCCTGCCGGCTCGTCAGCGCGCCGCACTCATCTTGCGCGAGGTACTCGGATACCACGCCGACGAGGTGGCCAACATGCTCGACTCGACCGTCGATTCGGTCAACAGTGCGCTCAAACGAGCGCGCGCTAGCCTACAGCGCCGACTGCCGCCCCCGGGCGAGGACGGGCCGGCGCCGGCCCCCGGCTCGCCAGCCGAGCAGGAGTTGGTGGCAAAGTTCGTCCGCGCCTACCAGTCCGGCGATGTCGATGCGCTGGTCAGCCTGCTGACCGCCGACGTCAACGTCTCCATGCCGCCGATTCCGCTGGAATACCAGGGCCGCGACGTCGTAACCCGCTTCTACGCCAGCATATTCGGCGCCGGCCGGGCATACGACTTGGTGCCCACAAGGGCCAACGGTCAGCAGGCGTTTGGCGCATACCTTCGCACTCCCACCGGCGGCGTCCGCCACGGGGCCGGCCTGCTCGTCCTCACCCTCGCCGGCAAGAAGATCTGCGCGCTGGCTCGCTTCGACAATGACATGCTCCCGCGGTTCGGGCTTCCTCGATCGCTTCCGGGCTGAATCACGCAGGCGGGCAACAGGATTTAGTAAATAACCGAAAGGCGGAGATCAACCATGGACACACCCCCCATCGTCTCGGCGCAGGAGTGGGCGGCCGCGCACCAGCGACTGCTGGTGAAGGAAAAAGAGGTGATGCGCGCCCATGATGCGCTGGCGGCCCAGCGGCGGCGAATGCCGTGGCTGCTTGTGGACAAGGAATACGAGTTCGACGGACCCGAGGGCAAGGTCAACCTGCTGGGCCTGTTTCAGGGTCGGCGTCAGTTGCTCGTCTACCGCGCCTTCGTCGGACCCGACATCGACGGCTGGCCCGATCACGGCTGCCGCGGCTGCTCGATGATCGCCGACCACATCGGCAACCTGGCCCACCTGAACGCCCGCGACACCACGCTGGTGTTCGCCTCGCGCGCACCGCAGCCGGGCATCGAGCACCTGAAGGCGCGGATGGGCTGGCAGATGCCGTGGTACACGATCACCGACAGCTTCGACGCCGACTTCGGCGTGGACGAATGGCACGGCACCAACGCGTTCATCCATGACGGCGAACAGGTGTTCCGCACCTACTTCGTCAATAACCGCGGCGACGAGGTGCTGGGCAATACTTGGAGCTTCCTGGACATGACGGCACTCGGGCGGCAGGAGAACTGGGAAGACTCTCCGGAGGGCTACCCGCAAAGCCCGCCGTACGAGTGGTGGGACTGGCACGACGAGTACGGCGTGCGCGAGCCGTCACGATGGTTCGGCGAACCGGACCCTGACGATCCCAACGATCAACGGCCGCCGCGCGCCGACTGACCGGCGGTGCGCGCACTAGGTTCTTTCGGGAGGGAAACCTGAAGGGAGCCGGCATGCCGGGAGCAACCAGCGACATCTGGGAGGCGATGTCAACCGCGCGGACGATCCGACGGTTCACCGAAGAGCCGGTTGACGACGCAACGCTGAAACGTTGTCTGCAAGCGGCGATGTGGGCGCCATCTGGAGCCAACGCGCAGGCGTGGCGGTTTGTCGTGTTGCGGTCGCCACAGCAGCGGGCCGTGGTGGCCAAGGCGGCGGCCCGCGCCTTAGAGGTGATCGAACCCGTCTACGGAATGAGCCGACCGGCCGACGACGACCACAGCCGGCGCGCCCGCACCAACCGCGCGACCTACGAGTTGCACGATCGGGCGGGTGAATTCACCTCGGTTCTGTTCGCGCAGAAGCATTTCCCGACTGCGTCCGAACTGCTGCTCGGCGGATCGATCTTCCCGGCGATGCAGAATTTCCTGCTGGCCGCCCGCGCTCAGGGCCTGGGCGCATGTCTGACCAGCTGGGGCGCGTACGGCGGCGAGCAGTTGCTCCGGGACGCCGTAGGCGTGCCCGAAGACTGGATGCTGGCCGGGCACATCGTGGTGGGCTGGCCGAAAGGACGGCACGGGCCGGTGCGTCGCCGGCCGCTGGGCGAGGTGGTGAACCTCGACCACTGGGACGAGCCCGCGGCGGAGCTGGCCGGCCAACGCCCCTGACGCCGTCAGCTTTTGATGCCGACCGTGATCAGGTCGGAGATGGCACGAGTCCACAGCGGTCGCCGAACCCGATGCTGCGTCTCGACGGTGAACCCAGCGCCCTCGAACAATCGCCGCATCTCGGCGGACGACGGATTGTGCGCCGGTGCCCACCTGCTGGTTGACGACCCCTGCAGCAGCGGTTGGCGTGCACTGAGTGTCGACACCGCCACCAGACCGCCCGAGGACAGCACGCGATGGAATTCGCGCAGCGCGGCGGGCTGGTCGAAGAAGTGAAACGCCGACGTCGTCACGACCGCGTCCAATGCCCCGTCATCGAAAGGCAACTGCTCGGCCGGGCCGCGCCGCCACTGCACCCGCGTCGATCGCGAGCGGGCCTGGTTGAGCATGCCCTCGGACATATCCACGCCGTAGACCGCGGCGGGATGCAGGTCATGTTCGATCCGGTCAGCCAGAATCCCTGTGCCGCAAGCGATATCGGCTATCCGCCGCCGACTGGTGGTCACGCAGTTGCGCGACCACCTCGTCGTGCGCCGGACGGTAGACCCACTGCTGCAGGAACGGCAGGTTGTAGGCCGGGGCAGCCACACCCCAGAACCGCGTGACGACGTCGTTGAAGCCGCGGCGTTGCGGTGTCTGCGTCACTTGGTCGAGGTGTAGTAGATCGTGTCGGCCATCGACACGGAGTCACTGGTCTGCGGGAACCGCGGAAGTCCGTGCTCGGCCAGCAGCTGGCTCATCGGCCGGCCGACAGAGCGCCAGCCCAACCCGTTCAGGTATTCGGCGACGTCGTTGCGGTCTCCTTGGTAGCCGAGCTCGTCGAAGTTCAGGTCGAAGCCGTGGGCGCGCCACTTCTCGGTGGCTTCGCGCATCAACTCGCGTGCCTTCTCCTGATCGACCTCGGGCATGTCGGGGATGGCCTCGGTGGCCAGCCGGCTGCCGTCGGCGCTGAGCGCGGAAATGTTGTCCAGCAACCGGTCTTGGGCTTCCGGCGGCAGATAGCCAAGCAATCCCTCGGCGATCCAGGCGGTGGGCTGGGTCCGATCGAACCCAGCTTCGACCAACGCGGCCGGCCAGTTGTTCCGCAGGTCGATGGCGACCGTGCGGCGATCGGTCGTCGGGCTCGCTCCCAACTCGGCGAGGGTCTTGGTCTTGAACGCGATCACCTCGGGTTGGTCGACCTCGAAGACGGTCATGTCGGTGGGCCAGTCCAGCCGGTAGGCGCGGGCATCAAGGCCGGAGGCCAGAATCACTGCTTGGCGGATGCCGGCTTTGGTCGCCTCATGGAAGAACGCGTCGAAGAAACGGGTCCGGGCGGCCATCGCGTCGGGCATCTGCTCGAGTTTCCAGCTGGAGTCGTCATCGTCGACGTCAGCGGTGGCCAGGTCTCCGGCGGCCCATCGGGTGAGGAAATCCACGCCGACGGCTTGCACGAGTGGCTCGGCGAATTGGTCGTTGATCAGGGGGTTGTCGGCCTTGGTGGCGACGGCTCGGGCCGCGGCAACCATCGTGGCTGTTGCTCCTACGCTGGTCGCGAGGTCCCAGGTGTCGTTATCGGTGCGCGGCATGCGTGCTCCTAAGATAGTCGGGACGTACTTAGTTAGCATAACAAGTATTTAGCCGATCTATCAACTTGCTGGGCGGAACGCTGGTAGATCAGCGGCCGCCGATCGCGGCGGTGACTCGCGCGACGCGCCGTCCGATGGCATCGATCCGTTTACGTGCCAGTGCCTCCAGCGGATGGACGGCCACAATCATCGCGACGCGGCCGCGGGGGTCGAAGACCGGGGCAGCGATCGTCGCCACCGGCTGCTCCTGAAGCGCGCCGTCGTCATCGGGCAGGAAGCCGATCGTGGTGAATTCCATCAGTAGCTGATCGGTGATCTCGCGGACGTGGTCGGGCAATCCGTCACTGGGCAGCGTTCCCATCACGTGGGCTGCCTGGGTCAACGCCGGCGTGGTGCAGTCCACGTCGAATCCTCGCTGACGGGTGCGGGCCAGCACTTCTTCGAGGCGGCGGGTGAGCGCAGTGTTGGTGGTCGCGCTGCGCTCGATCCAGGCCCGCTGCTCTTCGGGGTTATCCCAGGCGGCGAATGCGACTCCGAAGGGCGGGGCGTAACGGATCCGTTCGCCGGGTGCACCGCCGGACCGCCGGCCGGCATCCTCAAACGCAGTGATCACCAGCGAATCGCCGACTCGCTCGACAACCGATGTGGCATAACCGAATTCCCCGGCAAGGTTCAGCGCAGCGATTCGCGCGCTGTGTGCCAGTGGCCGAGCGGTTTCGACCCGCGTCGCCACTACTGCCAGCGCCGGCCCCAATGAAAACGTCTTGTCGGCCGGATCACGAGTGACCCAGCCGCGATCAGACAATGTGGTCAGGATCGCGTGCGCGGTCGCTTGGGTCAGCCCGAGTTCGCGCACCACATCGGAGAACCGGAGCCGGTCTTCGGTGGTGGCGGCCAGCAATTCGATCACGTCGAGCACGCGCGTGGTCGGTGGCGAGGACGGAATGGCTTGACTTCCTTTCGCGGCTCTTCGTAGTCTGACTTCAGATTATCGAGATTTTATCTCGAATAATCGAGAACAGCCAGCCCGAAGGAGTGCGCGGATGCGTGCGGTGGTGTTGCGCGACGGTCGACTCGACGTCCGAGAGGTTGCCGACCCGGTGCCCGGTTCCGGGGAGGTTTTGCTGCGAACATTGAGCACCGCGATCTGCGCGTCGGATGTGCATTTCATGGATCACCCGGAGATGGGGATCAACGATCCGACCGGCCGCTCGCTCTATGACGCCGACCGCGACATCGTTCTTGGCCACGAGTTCGTCGGCGAGGTCATCGGGTATGGGCCCGACTGCACCGAACAATATCCAGTCGGTACCCGCGTCACCTCCATTCCCATTCGGGTGGTCAACGGTGGCGCGGACGGCGTGCGGATCATCGGTCAACACCCGGAGGCGCAGGGCAGCTTCGGCGAATTGATGGTTGTCGCAGAGACATTGGCCAAACCCGTCGACGGCGACATCTCAAGCGATGCCGCAGCCCTGACCGACGCGTTCGCGGTCGGTGAGTTCTATGTCCGCTCCGCGCGGATGGAAGCCGGCGAGATACCGGTCGTCGTCGGCGCCGGCGCGATCGGGTTGTCCGCCGTCGCCGCGTTAGCCGGCCGCGGTATCGAGCCGATCATCGTGTCGGACTACAACTCCGAACGCCGCGAACTCGCGTGCGCAAGCTTCGGAGCGCACATCGCCGTCAACCCTGCCGAACGGTCACCCTTCGATGTGTGGCGCGAGGTGCGCGTCGAACGTGGCATGTGGGGCCCGATGGTCGTCTTCGAATGCGTGGGTGCGGCAGGGCTGATCCAGAAAATCGTCGACTCCGTAGATATCGGAACCCGGATCTATTGCGCCGGTGGGTGGTACACCGGTGACTCGCTGAGCATCACCGACGCGACCCGTCAGGGCGTCACCATCCAGTTCGGCGGCGGCCCGCACCCGCAGGACTGGTACGGCACGCTCGACGCGATCGCCGCCGGTCGACTGGATCCGCTGCCCAGTGTCGGAGCGGTCGTCGGTCTTGACGAGGTGCCCGACGCCCTCGACTCGGCCCGAAAGTCCACCGGGCCAGCGCGAATCATCGTCCACCCGAACGGAGACGTGCAGTGAGCGAGCCAAATGACCGTCAGGATCGGGACGAAATAGCCGATGTCTTGGTGCGTTATGCGACCGGAATCGATCGCCGGGACTGGCCTTTGTTCCGCACGGTTTTCACCGACGACTGCGAGCTGGACTACGGCGAGGTCGGTTCCTGGAAGGGCGTCGACGCGATCACGGAGTTCATGCAGCAGGCACACGCGATGGCCGGACACACCATGCATCGGTTGACCAATCAGGTCATCACGGTCGACGGTGATCGGGCGGAGTCGCGGACCTACGTCGACGCGCTGATCATGGTGGGAGACGGCAATTCCGGTGTGAACGCCGCAGGTTTCTACGACGACGAACTTGTGCGTGGCGACGACGGGTGGCGTGTCGCACGTCGTCGGTTTGTCCAGGTGCGGGTGGCGGCGGTAGGGGAGTCGGCATGACGTTTGCAGCCAAGTACGGGCCGTGGGCGTTGGTCGCCGGTGCGTCCGACGGGGTCGGCGCGGCGTTCGCCGAGGGTCTCGCCGAGCGCGGCGTCAATGTCGTACTGGTGGCCCGACGCCAGGCGGTCCTCGATGACGTCGCCGCCGGAATCCGCGACCGAAGCGGTGCCCAAACCCGCACGCTGGCAGTTGATCTCGCCGAAAACGATGCCACATCCGTCATCGCCGCGGCCACCGATGACCTCGACGTCGGGTTCCTGGTCTACTGTGCCGGAGCCGATCCCAACTTCGAGCCGTTCCTCGCCAATTCGATCGCAACCGCCGAAGCGATGGTGCACCGCAACTGTGTGGTGCCGATGCAGCTGTGTCATCACTTCGCGCCGGCGATGGTGGAGCGCCGACGCGGCGGCATCGTGATCTTCGGGTCGGGCGCCGGACTGGCCGGTGGACCGAACATGGTGGCCTACGGCGCCACCAAGGCGTTCGACATGGTGTTCGCCGAGGCGCTCTGGAGTGAACTGCACGATAAGGGAGTCGACGTGCTCGGCCTCATCCTGGGCAAGACCAACACGCCGGCGCTACGTCGACTCGAACACAGTCGGGGCGTGCTCAGCTCCGAAGACGATGTGCCACCGGACGCCGACAGCGTCGAGCAGGTCGTCGGCGAAGCATTCGAAAACCTCAGCAACGGGCCGACTTTGATGGTGGGCGACATGATGCGCGCCGCTGTGCAGATGTTGTCATCGGTGACACGGAACGAGGCGGTCAACTTCATGATCCAAGCTCAAGCGGCAGTCATGGGCGGCAGCAGCGGCTGACGCTCCGGCGGCGTTCAGCTACCCAGTTGCTTGATGAACACGCTGACGCGGTTGATCAGGCCGTCGGGATTCTGCTCGAAAACGAGGCATTCGGGGTATTCAGTAGGCACACCGTCGATGTCGAAGGTCTCACGCAGCTCTACGTAACACACCCGATCCGAAGCATGCGAGATCCGCCGCACGTCTAAGCGGTGATCCTCCAGCGAGGCGAACACGCCGCGCAGGAACTTCAGATACGGCTGCTTGCCCTCGACGACGTCGCAGAACGGGCCCTCCCGGATTAAGTCATCGTCCGCGATCGTGGCCGCCAGGCCGTCCCAGTCATGCACTGCCAGACACGCCAGGTAGCGCTCCACCACGCCGGCTTCATCAGGTTGACCCATGCCATCTTCATACGCTTACCGCGCCGGGGCCTCAACGCCAAACATCCCAGGCCGCAAGGGGCCTGGGATGTTTGGTTTTGCTGGTCGGCGCAGACTTACAGGCCGAGGAACGCCAGCGGGTCGATCGCGGAGGCCGCGGAGGCCGCCGCGTCGAATGCGGCACCCGGGTCTAGCGCTGAAGCGGCGTCGATACCAGCCACCAGCGAGTCCAGGTTGAGGTCGCCCCATGGCGTCACCAACGTGTCGGTGACGGTGTCCGCGGCTCCGGCAGCTCCCGGGATCGCGGTGTAGACGTTCTCGATCCCGTCGACGTTGAAGGCGTCGTAGACCGATCCCACTGTCGGCAGATCCGCGACTTGCGAACCGGTGTCCCCGCTGGCTGCGGTGACATCTGTGACGGTGAATTCCGTGTTGGTCAAACCCAACAGGTCGGTCACATCCTCGTTAGTGGTAATGCTTCCGACCTCGGTGGCGCTGGCTCCGGTGCCGTCGTAGATGTTGAAGTCCTGCGGCGCGAGCCCGAGCGTGTCGCCGAAAAGGACGGGCGTGCCGCCGCCGATCTCCAGCAGCGGTGGGGCACCGATGAGTTGGTCGACAGGGGTGAAGCCCTCGGCTCCGCCCGCCGTCAGGGTGGGGTCGAAGGTTGTGCCGCCGATGGTGAAGGCGTCTGGAGCGCCGCTGATGTCCGCTGTCTCGAGACCGGTGAAAGCGTCTCCTGGCTGCAGAGGCACTGCGGCGTCGATACCGCCGAACAGCGAGTCCAGGTTGAGGTTCCCCAACGGCGTCACCAGGGTGTCGGTGACGGTGTCACTCCCGGCGGTCGCGCCCGGGATCGCGGTGTAGACGTTCTCGATCCCGTTGCCCAGGTTGAACGCGTCGTAGACCGACCCGTCCGTCGGCAGGTCCGCGGCTTGCGAACTGGTGTCCCCGCTGGCTGCGGTGGCACTGGTAACGATCAGTTCGGTGTTGGTGAAGCCCAACAGGTCCGTCACATCCTCGTTGGTGGCAATGGTCCCGATGTCGGTGGCGCTAGTTCCAGTGCCGCTGTAGACATCGAAGCTTTGGGAGACAAAGGGGATGCCATCCAGCTGTCCACCGCCGATCTCCAGCAGCGGCGGAGCACTGGCCAGTGGGGCGACCGGGGCGAATCCTTCGACGTCGGCACCGACGTCGCCGGTGAAGGGGTCGAGGGTGACGCCGCCGATGCTGAAAGCGTCTGCACCGATGCCGCTGTCGCCTGTCTCTAGACCGGTGAAGGCGTCGCCCGGCTGCAGCGGATCCGCAGCGTTGAAGCCGCCGAACAGCGAGTCCAGGTTGACGTTTCCGAACGGCGTCACCAGCGTGTCGGTGACGGTGCCGTCGCTTCCGGGGGTGGCGGTGTAGAGGTTCTCAAACCCGTTGCCCAGGTTGAACTCGTCGTAGACCGATCCCACCGTCGGCAGCTGCGAAACACCGGCGGCGGGGGTGTCAGTGGCGACGGTGAACTCGGCGTTGGTCAAGCCGAACAGGCTCGCCACGGTCTCGTAGCCCTGGATACTGCCCAAGTCAGTACCGCTGGTTGGGTTGTACACCTCGAAGCCCTGACTGGCTAACGGGATGCCAAGCGCGGTGCCGCCGCCGAGGGTCAGCAAAGGTGCTGCACCGCTGAGTGGATCAACGGGGGCGAATCCTTCGACCTCGGTAGCGCCGGTGCCGGTGAAGGGGTCGAACGTGTAGCCGCCGATGGTAAAGGCGTCCGCACCGGTCGCGCTAACGACGTCGGCGGTGTCCGCGGCGGCGACGGCTGCCTGCAGAAAAGCAGTGGTCAACAGCCCGCCAGTGGCCGCCAAACCAGCGAGAAACAAGCGACGATGCATGTATAAGCTCCTTCTACGTGTGTTGATTACCCGTGGGTAACGTCACAGCACATTACTCACAGGTAAGAATTTTTCAAGAGAAATATTCAGAAACTCTCAGGCTTCCAGGGAACTCCCAGGTCATGTCCAGCAAACCTTTAGCTTTGTTACCGATGTGAATATCCGCATTTATGCCAGCTCACGTGACACTTCTGGACGTTCGAGGGCGTCGCGCATGAGCCGAGTCCATCGGGCCTGTCGGCTCAGGAAAACCTCAGCCGTGGAAGCGGTGCAGTCTGCCCGACTGCGGCGCCGATACTCTCGCCACCTCAACGCCAAACATCCCAGGCCGCGAAGGGCCTGGGATGTTTGGTTTTGCTGGTCGGCGCAGACTTACAGGCCGAGGAACGCCAGCGGGTCGATGGCGGTGGCTGCAGCAGACGCCGCGTCGAGGCCGGCGGTGAAGGCAGCACCCGGGTCCAGCGCCGAAGCGGCGTCGATGCCGCCGACCAGCGAGTCCAGGTTGAGGTCGCCCCATGGCGTCACCAGGGTGTCGGAGACGGCGTCGGCTCCGCCGCTGGTTCCGGGGAGGGCGGTGTAGACGTTCTCGATCCCGTTGCCGAGGTTGAAGACGTCATAGACCGAACCCACTGACGGCAGATCGGTGGCTTGCGAACTGGTGTCCCCGCTGGCTGCGGTGACGGTGTCGACGGTGAACTCCGTGTTGGTCAAGCCCAACAGGTTGGTCACATTCTCGGAGGTGGTGACGTTGCCGACCTCGGTGGCGGTGGCTCCGGTGCCGTCGTAGACGTTGAAGTCCTGCGGCGCCAGCACGACGGGGAACTCCGGAAGTTGAAGCACGCCGCCGCCGAGGTTCAACAGCGGCGGGGCGCCGATGGTTTGGGTGACAGGGTCAAAGCCTTCGACTCCGGACGGAAGGCCCGTGACCTGGTCGGTCAGCATGGGGTCGAAGGTTGTGTCGCCAATGCTGAAGGCATCGGCGCCGATGCTGCTGTCGCCCCCCTCGAGCCCGGTGAACGCGGCGCCCAGGTTGAGCGGGTCGGCGGCATTGATGCTGCCGAACAGTGAGTCGAGGTTGGTGTCGCCGTAGGGCGTCACGAGGGTGTCGGTGACGGTGCCAGGGGTGACGGTGCCGTCGGCTGCAGTGACGTCTGGGGTGGCGGTGTAGACATTCTCGATCCCGTTGCCCAGGTTGAACGCGTCCAACACCGTTCCGGTCGCCGGCAGGTCCGCGGCTTGCGAACTGGTGTCCCCGCCGGCGGCGGTGGAACCGGTGACGACGAGCTCCGTGTTGGTCGAGCCCAACAAGTTGGTCACATCCTCGCCGGTGGTAATGGTCCCGACGTCAGAGGCGTTCGACCCGGTTCCGTCGTAGACGGTGAAGTCTTGGGCGTCGATACTGTCGCCTGCAACAGAGGGATCACTGAGCGACACGCCGCCGATGTTCAGCAACGGCGCCGCGCCGGCGGTGGAGTCAACCGGGTCGAATCCCTCGCCTCCGGCCGCCAGGGTGGGGTCCAGGGTGTAGCCGCCGATGGTGAAGGCGTCGTGAGCGACGGCGCTGTCGACCAGACCAGTGAAGGCGTCGCCCGGCTGCAGCGGCGCGGCGGCGTCGATACTGCCGAACAACGAGTCGAGGTTGACGTTGCCGAACGGTGTCACCAGCGTGTCGGTGACGGTGTCGCCTCCCCCAATGGCGCCGGGGATCGCGGTGTAGACGTTGTCGTACCCATTGCCGAGGTTGAAGGAGTCATACACCGATCCCACGGTCGGCAGGGCCGAGTCAGCCTCACCGCTGGAGGGAAAGACATCGCTCACAGTGAATTCTGTGTTGGTCAAGCCCGCCAGGTTCGTCACATCCTCACCGGCGTCGATGCTGCCGAGATCGGTGCCGCTGGAGCTGTACACCTCGAAGTACTGGGCGGCAGTACTGAGGGGACCGACTGTTCCGCCGCCGAGGCTCAACAGCGGTGGAGCGCTGCTGAATGGGTCGACAACGGAGAAGCCCTCGGTCTCGATGCCGCTAGGGGCGAGGTTATCTATGGCGCCGGGCTGGCCACCGGGGAGGAGGGGGACGGTAAACGGGTCGAAGGTGTAGTTGCCGATGGTGAAGGCGTCCGCGCCGGTAGCGCTGACGTCGGCGCCGGTGTCCGCGACGGCGACAGCTGCCTGCAGAAACGCGGTGGTCAACAGCCCTCCGGTGGCTGCCAAACCAGCGAGATACAAGCGACGATGCATGTAGGAACTCCTTCTACGTGTGTTGATTACCGGTGGGTAACGTCGCGGAACATTACTCACCGGTAAGATTTTTTCAAGAAAAACCTTCGGTAATTCTCAGGCTCCCAGAAGACTGCCAGGTTATTTGCAGCAAACCTTTAGCTTCGGTACCAATGCGATATCCGGGTCTATCGCCAGCTCAGGCGCCACTTCTGAACGTTCGAAGGCGTCGCACATGACCCGAGTCGTTCATGCGTGACACTCAGGAAAACCTCAGTCCCAGATCACAACTCTCCGTTGCCGCGCTGCGGTTCGTCCTATACTCCCGCCCAGCGGATAACGCCATTCGCGTAAAGCGAGAAGACGTTCTCGATGCGGAGGAGGCGAGCCAACGTTGCCAGGAGCCTGTGACAGCAAAGTTGCGTTGGTGACCGGTGCCAGCCGGGGGCTGGGTAAGGCGATCGCGCAGCGATTGGCAGGTGAAGGCGCAACGGTGGGGATCACCGCCCGCACCATGGAACCCGATCCCAAGTACCACGGATCCCTTCAGCAGACCCTCGACGAGATCACCGCCGCCAGCGGCTCGGCGATCGCCATCCAAGCTGACCTGTCGAAACCCGAAGACCGGGAGCGACTCTTCGCCGAGTTGGTCGAACGTGCCGGTGCGCCAGACATTCTGGTGAACAACGCCGCCGTGACCTTCCTCCGTCCACTCGATGAGTTTCCGGAGCGGCGCGCGCGCTTGATGCTCGAAATGCACCTACTGGCGCCGATGCATCTGACCCAACTGGCTATCCCCGCCATGCGCGAACGAGGCCGCGGTTGGGTGCTCAACATCACCTCGGTCGGCGGCGATCTTCCCGATGGCCCGCCCTTCTCCGAGTTCGACCGCGCAGCCGGATTCGGTGTCTACGGCACCGTCAAGGCGGCCCTGAACCGGCTCACCAAAAGCCTTGCGGCCGAGCTTTATGACGATGGCATCGCGGTGAACGCGGCCGCCCCGTCCAATCCGGTGGCCACCCCAGGCGCGGACACGCTCGATCTGGCCAAAACCGACACCGAAGACATCGAGCTCATCACCCAGACCGCGCTGACGCTGTGCACCGGCGACCCTAAGTCGATGACCGGCCGGATCGCGCATACGCAGTCGTTCCTGCGTGAGATCGGGTGGTTGCGCTGAGCGACCCGCTGCTGGTCCAGCTTGCTGAGCGGCTTGCGTCACGTGACGTTTCGGCGCTGGCGCCGCTGCCGGGCGGTGCATCAAGCCTGACCTACGTGGGCAGCTGTGCCGAGCGGCCAGTTGTCGTCAAGGTGGCGCCGCCCGGGGTTCGGCCGATCGCGCACCGCGACGTCTTGCGGCAAGCCCGGGTTATCCGGTCGCTAGCTGCGACGCCGGTCCCCGTGCCGCAGGTGCTCTTCGACGACCCGGGCGACCCACCAGACCTGCCGCCGTTGTTCGTGATGTCCCGCGTGGACGGGACGACGTGCGAGCCGCTGTTCGACGACGACGACGCCGGACCGAAAGCCGTTGTAGGTGAGCGTCTTCGGAATGCCGCGGCCGTCATGGCGCAGCTGCATCGCATTGAGCCCGGCACCGTCGGCCTGGGGGCCGACCCGGTGATTGGGCCGTCCGCGGAGGTTGAGCGGTGGTGCCGCACGCTGGAGACCGTCGATCCCGCGCTGGCTCCGGGGTGGCGCGAGGTCGCCGCCGCTCTGGGATCCAGGACGCCGCCGGCACTGCAGCCTGCCATCGTGCACGGCGACTTTCGGCTCGGCAACCTGCTGGCTGTCGACGAGCGCATCAGCGCCGTCATCGACTGGGAAATCTGGTCGGTCGGCGACCCGCGGGTGGACGCCGGATGGTTCTTGATCAACTGCGACTCGGGGACTTATCGCCGTCCCACCCGGTACGTCGACGCGACCCCGCCTTTGTCGGAGCTGGCAACGCTTTATCGCGAAGAGTTGGGACACGAAGTGCCGGAACTGGATTGGTTCCAGGCGCTGGCCTGCTTCAAGTCCGCGGCGACGTGGTCGCTGATCGTCAAGCACAACCGCCGGCGCGATCCGCCGGATCCCGACCTGGAGGCGATGGCAGCTGCGTTGCCGCATCTGTTGTCGCGGGCGCGGGAGCTACTCGGTTAGTGACGCGGCACGCCTGCGAGTTTGTCGGCGAACTTGGCCTCGGCCGCTTGACGCAGCCGCAGCAGATGCTCGGACGGGAACACGTCGGGCGACGGTGTGCGGTCTTTGAGCAGCAGTCGCGCCAGCGTGACCTTGTGTACCTCCGTCGGCCCGTCGGCCAGCCCCAGCACGAACGACTCCACCAGGTGTTGAACAAACGGCATCTCGTGCGTGGTGCCCAACGATCCGTGCAGTTGCAGCGCACGGGCCGACACGTCGTGCAAGACCTTCTGCATCATCGCCTTAACCGCCGAGATGTCGGCACGCACGGCCTTGTAGTCGTTGTGCTGGTCGATCTTCCATGCCGTCTGCAAGGTCAGCAGCCGGAACGCCTCGATCTCCATCCACGAGTCGGCGACCATCTGCTGGACGAGCTGCTTGTCGCTCAACATCTGCCCCTGGGTGTGCCGGGAAACCGCTCGCTCGCACAGCATGTCGAAAATCCGCCGGACCAGGCCGACGGTGCGCATTGCGTGGTGAATGCGGCCGCCCCCAAGCCGAGTCTGCGCAACGACGAAAGCTCCGCCGCGCGGCCCGAGCATGTGATCGGCCGGAACCCGAACGTTCTCGTAGCGGACATAACCCTCACGTCCTCCGCCGCCGAGCGGCTGGTAACCGAGCCCGACATCGCGCAATACATTGATGCCCGGCGTCTCCGCCGGCACGACGAACATCGAATGACGTTGGTAAGGCGAAGCATCGGGGTCCGTCACGGCCATCACGATCAGAAAAGACGCCATGGACGCAAACGACGAGAACCACTTCTCACCGTTGATGACCCAATGTCCGCCGTCTTGGACTGCCGTGGTGGTGAACTCTTTCGGGTCGGCGCCGCCCTGCGGCTCGGTCATAGAGAAGCAGGAGATGATTCTGTTGTCCAGCAGGGGTTCCAGATAACGCTTCTTGAGTTCCGGAGTGCCATAGTGGGCCAGGATCTCGCTGTTGCCCGAATCCGGGGCCTGCGACCCGAAAACGATCGGCGCGCATTCGGACCGGCCGAGGATCTCGTTGAGCAATGCTAATTTCACCTGGCCGTATCCGGGTCCGCCCAGATGCGGGCCTAGGTGCGTAGCCCACAACCCGCGCTGCTTGACGACCTTCTGCAATGGCGGAATAAGGGCTTGGCGCACTGGGTCGTTGAGGTCGTGAGACTCCTTGACGATCAGGTCGATTGGTTCACATTCCGAACGCACGAACTCGTCAACCCAGGCGAGTTGTGCGGCCCATTCCGGGTCGGTCGAGAAGTCCCAAGCCACCGATTGTCCTTTCCATACCCAGTTGTCGAGCGTGGTGTCAGCACCACACGCACACCGCGCAAGGTACCCGTCATGATGACCACGTCTGTCGGCGAACCGCCGCTTCCTCGGTGGCGTGGCTGAGCACTTGGTTGCGGTTTTCGAGTTCGAGGGCTGATTGCAGCCCGGCTGCGTCGACGTTGACCTGCAACGCGCGTTTCGTCAATTGCACGCCTAGCGGAGTGAGTTCGGCTATGCAAGAAGCCATTTCGAGTGCGCGGTCAACCAGGTCCCCGGGTGCGACGAGTTCGCTCACCAGCCCGCGGCGGTCGGCTTCGTCAGCGGACACCGTGCGGCCGGTCAGCATCCAGTCGGCGGCGACACTTGTCCCGACGATGCGCGGCAAGAAGTAGCTCATTCCCATTTCGGCGCCGGATAAGCCGAGCAGGATCGCGGCGTTGCCGAATGTCGCTGCCGTCGAGCAGATTCTGATATCCGCGGCCAGGCACAGAGCCAGACCTGCGCCGACGCATGGCCCGTTGACC
Organism: uncultured Actinomycetota bacterium; assembly: GCA_963760095.1. Lineage (GTDB taxonomy): Bacteria > Actinomycetota > Actinomycetes > Mycobacteriales > Mycobacteriaceae > Mycobacterium. Next base: position 132,817 of record CAVXBT010000007.1, read on the forward strand.
GCGGCGATCACCGGTTGCGGGATCTCGCGCAGCGCCTGCGGCAGTGCGGCCATCGTTTCCTGGAAACGCAGGCGGTCGATCGCGGGAGCCGTGGCCTCCGGGATTCGCGGGCCGAAGTCGCGCATGTCAATTCCCGAGCAGAATCCGCGCCCCGCACCGGTCATCACGACGACGTTGACCGAGCTATCGCCACCGAGGGCGGTGAGTGTTCGGTTGAGCTCGCCGACCATCACGTCGTTGATCGCATTGAGCCGCTCAGGTCGGTTCAGCTGTAGCACGGCCACGCCGGCATGCGGCCACTGCACGCTCAACGTCTCGGTTACCGTCAATCGAGCTCCCTCCGTCGCGAGCCCTGAGACACTCATTCGCTAATGAAGAGAATGCTATTCTTCGGCAGCGCGGCCACGCAATGCGGGGATGCGGCAGGAGGACAGGTGACGGATCTCGATACAGCCGATGGCGTGACGATCGTCCGATTCGACAATGCGCCGGTCAATGCTCTGGACCTGGACTTGCTGGAGATGATCATCATTTCGATGCGAAGCGTCGAGGGGCCGGTCGTCCTGACCGGCGCAGGCAAGAGTTTCTCGGCCGGTGTCGACTTGCGCGCCCTCATCGACGGCGGCGCCGACTATGCCGAACGCTTCGTCACCGCGTTGTCGGAGGCTTTTCTCGCGATCTTCGATCACCCGGCGCCGGTGGTCGCGGCGATCAACGGGCATGCGATTGCAGGCGGCTGCGTCCTTGCCATGTGCGCCGATGCGCGACTGATGTCCGGCGGGACGATCGGCCTCACCGAGCTGGCCGTCGGTGTCCCGTTCCCGGTGGCCGCACTCGAGATATGTCGCTACGCGATGGGGATATCGGCACCCCGCGCGGCGCTGGGGGCCAAAACGATCAAAGCCGATACCGCGTTGGCCCGCGGCTGGATCGACGAGGTCGTCCCGGCCGACGAGCTGATTCCTCAGGCGCTGGCGGCGGCGCGCGAACTCGGTCAGTACTCACCGGCTGCCTACGCGGCCACCAAGGAACAGTTGCACCGGCCGGCCCGCGCCGCGATCGATGCCGGTGCGGCAACGGACGCCGACGTGCGGGCCAGTTGGATATCGGAGGAAACCCGGGGCCGCATCGCCGGATTCCTCGAAACCCTGGCCCGCGGGCGCTGAGGTCATCCGCTGTGAGCTTCTGGATCACCCACTCCGCGCACACGCTGACCGACGAGATACCCGCACCGCCGAACCGGGTGCGCGACTTCTACGTCGACCTCGACAACATCAAAGTCGTTCACCCGCTGGTGGTTTCGGTGCAGACCATATCGCGCAGCCAAACCCCGGACGGTTATCATCAGACCTATCGGGTGCACGACCGTATCCCGTTGGGGCCGTTGGCGATCCGGATAACCTACTGGGCGCGCGTCGAGGTCCCGGAACATGGAGACGTGCTGACCGAGGCGCGTCAGTTCCCGCGGGTCAGGCTGAGCGGCACCGTGAACTTCCAGCCCATCGACGCGGGCACCCTTCTCACCGAGCGGCTGCAGATCGCGGCTCCCCGGCCGCTCGCCGCGCTGACCCAACGAGAAGCGGTCGACGCACACGTCGCGATGCTGGCCGGCATCCGCAGCCACTTCGAAGCAATATCAGGCAAATGACGGCCGAAAGGCGTCGTTATCGCGACCCCGACGCCGGCGATTCAGATCAGTTGTTGCCGTAGATCTTTCTTCAGCACCTTGCCGTAACTGTTCTTCGGCAGCTGGTCGACAATGACATACCGTTTGGGGCGTTTGAACCGGGCAATGCGCGCCAGCAGGTGCGCGTCGAGGTCAGCTGTGCTGATCTCATCGGCATGGCCGATGACAATGAAGGCCACCACCACCTCACCCCACTCGGCGTCGGGTGCCCCGACCACGCACGCCTCCGACACCCCAGGATGCTCGACCAGCGCCTCTTCCACCTCGCGGGGATAAACGTTGGAGCCGCCGCTGATCACGACGTCCTTCGAACGGTCGTGCAGAGTCAGGTAGCCGCGCGCATCGAACGACCCCAAGTCGCCGGTACGCAGCCAGCCGTCACGCAACGTCTCATCGGTGGCCCCCGGGTTGCGCCAATACCCGACCATGACAACGTCTCCCCGACAGACGATCTCGCCGATCTCACCCACCGCTGCCGGCGTGCCGTCGTCGCGCAGCACCGCGACTTCTGTGCCCGACCGCGGGTAACCGACCGATCCCAGGATCGCGTCGTCCGCGTCTTCGTGGTCCACGCGGCGCAGGCCGGTAATGGTCATCGGCGACTCGCCCTGGCCGTAGATCTGGGCGAACACCGGTCCAAACGCCGCCAGCGCCTTTTTGATGCTGTCCACGTACATCGGGCCGCCACCGTAAATGATGGTCCGCAGCCAACTCGGACGTGCGCGGCCGGTCCCGATAACCCGCTGCACCATCGTCGGCGCAAGAAAAGCGGTGCAGCCCGGGTGATCTCCGCAGAGGTCCAAGAATTCAGCCGGATCGAATCCGCCGCCGTCCGGTATCACCTGGCGGGCGCCGCGCAGCACGTAGGCCGGGATGTACAGCCCCGACCCGTGCGACATCGGCGCGGCGTGCACCAGGCTGCATCCTTCGTCGGGTGCGTCCATATCGGCCAGGTGGGCGACCGTCATCGCCATCAGGTTGCGGTGGGTGAGCATGGCGCCTTTGGACCTGCCTGTGGTGCCGCTGGTGTAGAACAGCCAGGCCAGCGCCGACGGATCGGTGCACGGCGCCGCGACCGGGGTCGACGCCAGCCGGCGCGAGTACTGCTCTCCCTCAACGGCTTCCACCGGATACCGACAGTCCGGTCCCAACTCCGCGGCGATAGCTGCCGAGGCAAAGACGTGCGAGACGCTCGCATCGTCGAGGATGTGCATCATCTCGCGGGGATGCAGCTTGTAGTTGATCGGAACCGCCACGCACTCCGCGGCCCAAATCCCGAACAGCAGTTCAACGATCTCCGGACGGTTCTCGCTGGCGATCGCGATCCGTGCGCCGGCCGGGTAGTGCTGCCGGATCGAGCCCGCCAGGCGCAGCGCACGGGTCCGCAGCTCGCGCCAGGTGCAACAGCGGCGCCTGCCGTGATACACCGCGCCGCGATCGGGAAAGCGCTGCGCGGCTTGGTCCAGCAGCGCGAACAGGTTCACCGCGGCGTCCACTCCGAGGTCAACGCATACTTCGACAGATACTTCGTCGAACTCCAGCCACCGTCGACCACGATGGTTTGCCCGTTGATGAAACTGCCGCCCGGCGAACACAGGAACGCCACGGTGCTCGCCACATCGTCGACGGTGCCCAGCCGCTGGTGTGGGGTCATCTCGACCTGCATCCGGCGAAACCGCGGATCCTGCAACCGCTCTTCGGTCATAGGAGTCTGGATTACACCGGGCGCGACGGCGTTACAGCGGATGCCGTGCGACCCGTACTGGCAGGCGATGTGGGTGGTCAGCGCCGTCAGGCCGCCTTTGGCCGCGGAGTACGGGCCCCCACGCAGGCCGCCGACGACGGCGAATGTCGAGGTGATGTTGATGATGGCCGACCCTGCCTGCATGTGCGGCAAGACGTCACGCGCGAGCCGAAACGGGGCACGGAGCATCACGTCGAGGAAGTAATCCAATGTCTCGTCGTCGGTTTCGTGCAGGGGTGTGGGGTTGCCTACCCCGGCGTTGTTGATCAAGAAGTCGACCCGGCCCCACCGCTCGACCGCGGCTGCGACGATGCGCGTAGGTCCGTCGTCGTCGGTCACGTCGACAGCGACAGTCGCGATGCGATCGGGATCACCGATGGCTGACGCCAATTCACCAAGCCGCTGCTCATTTCGGCCGGTGGCGAGCACGGCCATTCCCAAGTCCGCGAGCTTGGTTGCGCATCCGAATCCGATACCACCGGTCGCGCCGGTCACGATCGCTACGTGCATGTCATCCGTCCGTCGTCTTCAGGGCCGCTTGAATGTGGTGCTTGAGCACCTTTCCGGCGTCGTTTCTCGGTAGCGCCTCCCAGATGACCACCTGCTCGGGCGCTTTGAACATGGCGACACCGTGCAACTGTAGGAAGTCCCGAAGGCTCGGCACGTCGGGCCGTGGATGACCGGCCGGCACGATCACGGCGCAGGCCCGCTCCCCAGTGCGCGCATCAGGCAGACCGACGATGGCGATCTCCGCGACGCCGGGATGGCCGATGAGAATGTCTTCGATCTCTTTGGGCGCGATGTTCTCACCGTTGCGGATGATGACGTCCTTGGCCCGTCCCGTGACGACGAGATAGTCGCCGTCGACCCAGCGGGCCAGGTCACCGGTGCGGAAATATCCGACCGCGTCGAATGATTGGGCCTCGTCCTCGGGGTGCAGATAGCCGATGAGCATCTGCGGGCCGCGGGCCTGGATTTCGCCGGTGGCGTCACAGAGTTTGACCTGCGCGAATCCGGGCCGCCCGTCGGTGTCCGCGGCATGGTCGGGGTCGAGCGGGGCGCCGACCGTCGTCACCGGCACTTCGGTCGAGCCGTACACCCGGGTGACCGCCGCACGCTCGAAATAGTCAGCGGCTCTGCGGATCAGCGACGGGGACACCGATGCGCCGCCGCAGACGAACAGCTTCAGCTCCGGCAACCGGGTTCCAGCACGCTCGGCCGCGGCGAGCAACTGCTCGAGGAACGGTGTCGCGCCCGCGATATGGGTGCACCCGCCGACGCCGATGAGCTCGACCGCCTCATCGGGGTTCCAGCGGTCCATCAGCACTGCAGACGTGCCCAGCAGCAGCGGACATTCGAATGCGTAGATGGAGCCGCCGATGTGCGCGATCGGCGACGGTACCAGGAACCGGTCGCCGGGTTGCAGCTGCCAGTGGTCACGCAGCTGGCAGATCAACGCGTGCATCGAGTTATGGCTGTGCAAAACGCCTTTCGGCCGACCCGTCGTCCCTGACGTGTAGAGGACCATCCGCACCGCATCGGGATCCAGGGTCGGCAGCCCGACCGTCGGCTGCCGGCTGTCCAGCAACGACGGGAAGGACGTGTGACCCGCCGACAACCCGTCCGCGTCGTCGCGGACGACGACCACCTCTGGCGGGGAATCCAGCTGGGCGACCACCCGGGTCAGCATCGACGCATAATCGTGGCGTCCGAAAACCGAGGGCACGAAGATCATCCGGGTGTTGGCATCGTTGAGGATGAAGAGCAGCTCGCGATCCCGCAACGACGGCAGGATGGGGTTCGCCACCATTCCGGCGATCGTCGCTGCCAGGTAGATGACCGCTGCCTCATGCCAATTGGGCAGCATGAACGACACCACACTGCCGGGTGGCATCCGCGCCAGCAGCGACTGCGCCAGTGCGGTCGCCTGCTCGTGGAGGCTTTGGCAATCCAGCTGGCAGAGACCGTCGACGAGGATGATCCGCTGCGGCGTGTGCTGGGCGGCGTCGGCCAGCGACTCAGCCAAGGTGGCGCGCACCCACCACCCGCGCGCATAGGCTTCGTCGGCCCGCTCGTCGTTCCAGCGGACCGTTCGTCCACCGATCTGTTTGGTGTTCGACATGCTTAATTCGCGGCCTATTTTATCTCGAGATTAGCCGCGGACTCGTCGCATCGTCATCGAGTGGCGGAAACGCGCCGCGGGATGCGTGTTGATCGTCACCTGGGCGACCTCGCAGTCGGAGGTGCTGTAGGTGCGGTGCACTTCGAGCGCGGGGCTGCCGACCTCGACGCTGAGTTGGTCGGCCAATTCCGGCGAGACCAGCACCGCCGCGATCTCCTGGCGAACCCCGACAATGCTTAACCCGAAGAGGTCTTCGATCAAGGGAAATATCGGACCGGTGTGACGCGGCAGCAGTCTGCCCACCGCCGCGAATGCCCGGTTGATGTAGTACTCGGTCCGGCAGACCGGGAACTCCGCACCTTCGATCCGACGAAATCCGCTGACGGCCAGCCACTCTTCGCCGCTGGCCAGCCCCGTCCGGGTGGCCAGCTCGTTGGTGATGCGGACCATGCCGGTCGATTCGATCGCGAATTGCGCGCCGGTCGCGAAGGCGAGCAAGTCGTTGATCGAGACGACGTCCTGGACATAGGAGTCCGAGGAGGGCCGCGGAACGACGAGCGTGCCGGCCCGCGGCCGCGACGCGACGAGGTTGTCGTCGCGTAGCCGTCGCAACGCCTCGCGGACGGTGTATCGGCTGACCGAAAAGCGTTCACATAGTTGGTGTTCGGTGGGAAGCTGCGATCCCACCGGGTACACCCCGTCGACGATCTCTTTTCGCAGCGCCCGCGCGACCTGCAGGTAGCGGTGGTCGGTTGGTTGGGTGTCAGCCATCGTGATGGTCCTGCCGGAATGCCAGCACGCTGCCGTCGGCGTCGGCCGAAACGTACAGGGTGCCGTCGGGCCCGGCGGCAATGCCGGCGAACGGTCCCTGTGGTCCGGAGAACGGCGGCATGCCTTTCAACGGTTTGGGGACGACGCCGGGTGGCGCGCCGAGCGGCAACCCGGAGGCGATGGTGCGCCGAGTCGCGTCCTCCAGATCAATAGCGACCAACGCCCTGGCTCCGGCGTCGACGACGTACAGCTGCCGCCCGTCGACCAGAATGCCTTGCGGCCGGCCTAATTCAGCCACCACCGTGTGGGCGCCGGATCCGGTGAGCTTGACTACCCGCCCGGCGCCCGCTTCCGAGACCAGCCAACCGCCGTCGGGTGCGATCGCCACTCCAACGGGGTCAGCCAAGCCTGACGCGATGACTTCCACCCGTCCGTTGCGGATCGACACCACCCGTCCCGTCCCGAGCTCGGCGGCACCGACGGTACCGTCGGCGGCGATCGCCACCCCGTAGAGCTGGTCGAAATCATCGGCCAGCACTTGACTTTCGCCGTCTGCCGGCCGGTAGCGTGACACTTGGCCGCCCGAGGTGGTGACGACGAACTCGCCGGGTCCCGACGGGGCCAGGCCGCGCAGGAACCCCGGATAGCCAGGGGTGAACAGCATGCCCACGGTCTGCAACGAGCGATCGGGACGCAGAACGTAAAAGTAGGTGCCATCGGCAATGTAGAGATTGCCGTCGGAGCCGACCGCCAGATCCAGGGGCCAATTCAGCCCGCCCGGCAACACGGTCTGGGTGACGCCACCGGCCAGGACCTCGGTGATCTGGCCGGTGAAATTCGAGACGAACAACCGATCTCCCACGAAGGTCGCGTTGTCCAGGCCTGGGCTGAGGTCGGCCAGGACCGTTTGCTCGCCGGTGCGCGGATCGATGCGCAGCACCTGGCCACTGTGCACCTGGGTCGAGACGATGCGGCCCGTGGAATCGAACTTGACCGAATCCGGCACGCCCAGACCGGAGGCGACTGTTTCGGGTGCACCGCCGTCGAGGTCGATTCGCCAGATCTCGTTGGCGCCCATCACCGGGAAGTACAGCAGGCCGTCCGGGCCGACCTCCATCGCGTTCGGCGAGGGGACGTTGCCGAGCAGCACTCGCGGCGCACCGCCGTTCAGGTCCAGCTCGAGAAGCCTTCCGCCCTCGCGACATTCGCCGATGAACAACCGACCCTGGTGAACGGTGATGCCGTTGGCGGACGGAATATCCGCGCGCAGCACCCGGGTGTGGCCGTCGGTGCCGCGCACGCTGACGCGCCCGTCCATGACCTCGGTGGCGTAAAGATCGCCGCGCGGGCCGAACGCCACGTCGTCCGGCGCGATGATGTCCCCGCCCTTGGGGCTGATGGTCTCTAGCTGGCCGCTGGCGACGTCGAGGGCGCTGATCTGGCTGCCGGTCACCTGCGCGATGTAGATCCGGCCGTCGGGGCCGGTGCGCAGGCCGTTGGCGCCGAACAGCCGACTCGGCGGGGTGAGCCGCTCCATGCGCCAGCCCTCGGCGAGGGCCGGTGACGTCCCTACGCCAGAGCGTCCTTCTTGCAGCAACATCGGTGGTTGACCTCCGGGGCCGTTGCGTCACGGCGGTGTCAGCCGGTGACGTTAGCAACCAAGCCTGGTCCAGACAATAGGTTCGACTGGCTCAACTGACACCACTTGACGCTCAGCCATTTGCAGAGAATCATATTCTCAATTATGCGCACTGAGCTATTTTGTCCGGACAACGAGGCCACCAAGTCCTAGTGGTCGATAACCTGCTCAGTCTCGAGCGGCGCGTGGTCATAGTGGCCGGCGCCGCGGGTGGCGGCATCGGCACCACCGTGACACGGATGGTGGCCGAAGCCGGTGCGACGGTCATCGCGGTGAGTCGGTCCAAAGAGAATCTCGACGACCACATCGTCCCACTGGTCCAGCGCGGACTGTCGATCGTTCCCGTCGCCGCCGATGTCGCGACCGAGGAAGGTGTCGCTGCCGCGATCGAGCAGGCCCAGCGGGCCGATGGCGAACTACACGGCCTGGTCAACGTGGCGGGCGGGGCAGCGCCGGAAACCTGGATGCCGTCGACCCGGGTGACCCGCGGTGACTGGCGCGACCTGTTCACTCAGAACCTGGAGACCGCGTTCTTCATGAGTCAGGCCGTCGCCGCGGAACTGCGAGCGCATAAACGGCCCGGGTCGATCGTGTCGATCTCTTCGATCAGCGGGATGAACACCGCGCCGTTCCACATCGCCTACGGCACGGCGAAGGCGGCGGTCGTGGCGATGACCCGCACCATGGCCGTCGAACTGGCCGTCGACGAAATCCGGGTCAACGCCGTTGCGCCCGGCGTGACCGCGACACCGGCATCGCTGCACCTACGTCGGCGACGACGCAGAGCGCGATCGCCGCGCCATCGCGATGGGCCGGCGCGGCAGGCCGGAGGAAATCGCCGGCGCCATTCTGTTCCTAATGTCGGACCTGTCCAGCTACATCACCGGGCAGACCTTGTTGGTGGACGGTGGCCTGGATCTGAAATGGACGCATCTGGATGCTGACAACACCTCGCTATTTCTCAAGGACGACTCCTTCCGAGCAGCGATAAGGAGCATGGAGTGACCGACATCGAAGTCGAAGCAGTCGAAACAGTCGAGGAGCTTTCCGCTCCGGTGACGATCGGCGTCGAGGCCTACCTGTCTGAGGACTACGCCCGCGCCGAGCGGGACAAGTTGTGGCGCAAGGTGTGGCAGCAAGTCGGCCGGGTGGAAGACCTGCCGGAGGTCGGTAGCTATTTGACCTACGACATTCTCGACGACTCAATCATCGTGGTACGCAACGGCAACAACGAATTCCGCGCTCACCACAACGTCTGCATGCACCGAGGCCGTCGGCTGATCGACACCCCCGACGGCGCGAAGAACGCCCGTGGCCGAGCTCGCAAGTCGTTCGTCTGCGGCTTCCACGGCTGGACCTACGGCCTGGATGGCGCGTGTACGCATATTCGCGAACAGCAGGACTGGCAGGAAGCGCTGACCCCTGATAACACCCACCTGCGGGCAGTCAACGTCGACACGTGGGGCGGCTGGTTGTGGATCAATATGGATCCCGACTGCGAGCCGCTAGCCGACTATCTATTCCCCGCCGCGAAGATCCTGGACCCGTTCGGTTTGGAAAACATGCGGTTCAAGTGGCGCAAGTGGCTGAACTTCGACTGCAATTGGAAAGTGGCGCTAGAAGCCTTCAACGAGACCTACCATGTTTTCACGACGCACCCGGAGTTCAACAAGTTCGGCGAATTTAAAGGCTGGGCAAAGGCGCAGGGCAAGCACAGCAACATCGGCTATGACGCTCCAGAAGATCTGGAAGCCACCAAGTCCAAGATCCGGCTCGGCACGGGCGCCGATCCCCGTGTCTCGACCGCGCAGATGCAGGTGTACACGATGGAGGAAACCAACGCCACCACCACCCAGACGCTGGTCAACGCCGCCAAGCGGCTAGTCGACGAACTGCCCGAGGGCACACCGGCCGACAAGGTTCTCGAGCATTGGCTCGCGTCGGCGCGTCGCGACGATGAGGCACGCGGTGTCATCTGGCCGACGATCCCGGCCGACATCCTCGGCCAGGCCGGCACCGCGTGGCAGGTGTTTCCGAACTTCCAGGTCGGACAGGGCCTGACCAGTGCGCTGTGTTACGGCGCGCGCCCGCACCCAAGCTACAACCCCGATAAGTGCATCTTCGAGGTATCGGTGTTCGAGTTGTATCCGAGAGGTGAAGAACCTCAGACGGAGTGGGAATACACACCGGTCGGTGACCCGCGATGGCGGTCGGTTCTGCCCCAGGATTTCTCCAACATGGCCGCGGTCCAGCAAGGCATGAAATCCCTTGGTTTCCCGGGTACCAAGCCCAACCCATACCGCGAACGCAGCACCGTCAATCTGCACCACCAGTTGGCGAAGTACATGGGCACCGGTGAACCACAGGAGCTTTGAGACAGATGACAACGTCCGAGACCTGCGGGCCCACCGACGTACCGCAGGACGTCGACATAGACGCGATGCGGGCCAAGTACGCCCAGGAGCGCGAGAAGCGCCTCCGCAAGGACGGCGGCGCGCAGTACCTCGAACTCGACGGTGACTTGGCCGACCTCTACGAGGTAGACCCATACACCCCGGTGGCCGACCGCGCCCCGATCGACGAGGACATCGAGGTGGCCGTCCTCGGGGGCGGGTTCGCCGGATTGTTGTCGGGCGCATACCTGAAAAAGGCCGGTGTGCAGGATGTTCGGGTCATCGACATGGCCGGGGACTTCGGCGGAGTGTGGTACTGGAACCGCTTCCCGGGCATCCAGTGCGACAACGACGCCTACTGCTACATCCCGATGCTCGAGGAGCTCAGCTTCTTGCCGAGCAAGAAGTTCGCCGACGGCGCCGAGATCTTCGCGCACTGCCAGGCCATGGGCAAACACTTCGACCTCTACGACGGCGCGATCTTCTCCACCCAGGTCGAGAACATGCGCTGGGACGAGGAGATCAAGCGCTGGCGGCTGACCACCAACCGCGGTGACGACATCCGCGCGCGGTTCGTGGTGATGGCGCAGGGCTCGTACAACAAGCCCAAGCTGCCCGGTATCCCCGGTATCAAGGAGTACCTGGACGCCGGCGGCCACGCGTTCCATTCCGCGCGCTGGGATTACGACTACACCGGCGGGCATGCCAGCGGCGGCCTGCACAAGCTGGCCGACAAGCGGGTCGCACTCGTCGGCTCGGGGGCTACCGGCGTCCAGCTGGTGCCACATCTCGGCCGGGATGCCCAGCAGCTCTTCGTGTTCCAGCGCACCCCGTCGTCGGTGGACATGCGCGCCAACACGCCCACCGACCCAGCCTGGGCGGCGACTCTGCAGCCCGGGTGGCAGGAGGAGCGCAAGCGTAACTTCCACAACTGGTCACCGTTTGTCGGGGTGGTCTTCGGCGAACCGGATCTGGTGTGCGACTTCTGGACCGAATTGGGCCGGAACATGACTGCCCGGATTGCCGCCAGCCCGGATCCCGCCTCGCTGGGGATCGAGCAGATCATGGTGATCCGGGAAGAAGAGGACTACAAGATCATGGAGCGGCTGCGGCGGCGCGTGGCCGCCCTGGTCGCCGACCCCGACACCGCCGAGGCGCTCAAGCCGTACTACCGCTTCATGTGCAAGCGGCCGTGTTCGAGCGAGACGTACCTGCCGGCGTTCAACCTGCCCAACGTGACGTTGGTGGACGTGTCGGAATCCAAGGGCGTGGAACGTCTGACGGAGAAGGGCATTGTCGCCAACGGCGTCGAGTACGAGGTCGATTGCGTCGTATTCGCCAGCGGGTTCGAGATCTCCACGGAGATCAGTCGGCGCTTCGCGGTCGACGTCATCGAAGGCCGAGACGGGCAGTCGCTGTTCGACTACTGGCACGACAGGTACCAGACGCTGCACGGCATGACCACCCGCGGATTCCCCAACCAGTTCTTCACCGGCTTCATCCAGGGCGGCGTCTCGGCCAACACCACCGCGATGTTCGAGCAACAGGCCGAGCACATCGCCTACATCATCGCCCAGGCGCAGAAACACGGCGCGACCACCGTCGAACCCAGTCAGGAGGGCCAGGACAGCTGGGTCAGAACGGTCGCCGAACTCGCGATCGACAACTCGGCCTTCGAGATGTCCTGCACCCCTGGCTATTACAACAACGAGGGTCAGGGTGGCGCCAAAGACAATGGTGCGTTCCTCGGTGATTTCTACTCGCCGGGCTTCTACGCTTTCGGCGACCTGATCGCCGAGTGGCGCGCCAGGGGTGACCTGGAAGGCCTTGAGCTTTCGTGAGCGAGTTACGGTTTGACGACCGGGTGGCCGTCGTGACCGGTGCCGGACGCGGGCTGGGATGCGCGTATGCTCGCCTGCTCGCCGAACGTGGAGCGAAGGTCGTCGTCAACGACGTCGGCGGCAGCCTGGCCGGCGACGGGGTCGACGCCGGGCCGGCCGAGCAGGTCGTCGATGCGATCAGGGCAGCCGGGGGAGAAGCCGTCGCCTGCACCGCGTCGGTCGCCACCCGCGATGGCGCCGAGGCCATCGTGCAGACCGCGATCGAGCGCTACGGCCGCATCGACATCCTGATCCACAACGCCGGCAACGTGCGGCGGGGATCACTGAAGGAGATGAGCTACGACGACTTCGACGCGGTGCTCGACGTGCACTTGCGCGGCGCGTTCAGCGTGGTGCGGCAGGCATTTCCAGTAATGTGTGCGGCCGGATACGGGCGGATCGTGCTGACCTCGTCGATCGGCGGCCTGTACGGCAACCACGGCGTCGCCAACTACGCGGCATCCAAGGCCGGCATCATCGGGCTCTCGGCTGTCGCAGCTCTCGAGGGCGCCGCCGAGGGCGTGAAGTCGAACGTGATCGTGCCGGCCGCGGTCACCAGGATGGCCGAGGGGATCGACACGTCGTCCTATCCGCCGATGGGCCCCGAGCTCGTCGCACCGGTGGTGGGCTGGCTGGCACACGAATGCTGTTCGGTGAGCGGCGAAATGTTCATCGCGCTGGCGGGCCGGGTGGCCCGGGCGGTCATCGCCGAAAGCCCCGGTGTGCATCGTCCGTCCTGGACAGTCGATGACGTGGGTGAGCATCTCGACTCGATTCGAAACATCGAGGCGCCGTTGGTTTTTCCTGTCCTGCCTGACGGGCACAACGACCACATCCGGTACAGCTTCGGCATGGCCGCCCAAGAGGCCCACCATGCCTAGCGGCCCGTTGGCCGGGGTGCGGGTAATCGACCTCACCGCAATGGTGATGGGACCATACTGCACGCAGATCATGGCCGACATGGGTGCGGATGTCATCAAAGTTGAACCACCGCAGGGTGATAACACCCGTTACATCTCGGTCGGCCCGGTGCCGGGAATGAGCGGCGTCTTTGTCAACGTCAACCGTGGCAAGCGCAGCGTGGTGCTGGACCTGCAGACCGACGCCGGAACACGAGCACTGCGCGCGCTTGTCGAGACCGCGGACGTATTCATCCACTCGATGCGCGCCAAAGCGATCGTCAAGCTCGGCTTCGGATACCAGGACGTAGCAGCGATCAACCCGGCGATCGTATACACCAATTGCTACGGATACGGCCACCGCGGACCCAAGCGCGACCGGCCCGCCTACGACGACACCATCCAGGCCGAATGCGGCCTGCCGGCGGTACAACAGCAACTGACCGGCGAGGCTGATTACGTCGGAACAATAATCGCCGACAAGGTCGCCGGGCTTACCGCGCTGTATGCGACGACCATGGCGCTATTCCACCGCGAGCGCACCGGGGAGGGCCAGGAAGTCGAGGTTGCCATGTTCGAAACCATGGCCTCTTTCATGCTTGTCGAGCACGCCAACGGAGCCATGTTTGACCCGCCCCTGGGCCCGGCGGTGTATCCGCGCACCGTGGCGCCCAACCGGCGTCCCTACCGCACCAGCGATGGCCACATCGCTGCGCTGATCTACAACGACAAGCACTGGAATGCCTTCGTCGACGCCGTGCGCCCCCCGTGGGCGAACGAGGGCTACGCCACGCTGGCGCAGCGTGCACGTCAGATAGACACCGTCTACGGGTTGCTGGCCGAGACGATGAAACAACGCTCGACGCAGGAATGGCTGGATTTGTTGGACGAACTCGAGATACCGGCCGCACCGCTGAACACACCCAGTGCGCTGTTCGACGATCCACACCTCAACGCCGTCGGCATGTTCGAAACGGTGGATACCCCGCACGGACCAGTGCGCTTCCCGGGCGTACCCACCTGGTTCTCTCGGACGCCAGGCCGCGTCGCGGGGCCGGCACCAGAGCTCGGTGCCGACACCGCCGGGGTCCTCGACGAGCTAGGCCTGGCCATCGACATGAACCCCGTGTCGGGTTCGGGATAGCGCTTGCTCAACAGAATGTATTGCTAATGAAGGAGTTTCCAACAATGGCCGTGCCGGTCTACAAACGCATACTCGATTTGTTCGAGGCCGAGGGCGTGAACACGCTGTTCGGTATCCCGGACCCGAACTTCGTGCACATGTTCGCAGAGGCCGACGCTCGCGGGTGGTCGGTGGTCGCGCCGCATCACGAACTGAGTGCGGGATTCATGGCCGAGGCGGCGTCACGGATGACGGGTAAGCCCGGCCTGTGCATCGGAACGCTCGGCCCCGGCGTGGCCAACATCTCAGGCGCGATGATGTGTGCGCTCGTGGAGAACTCGCCGGTGATCTTCCTCGGCGGCCAGCGCGCCCGCATCACCGAGCGCCGGGTCCGGCGCGGACGCATCCAGTTCGTCCAGCAGGAAGGTCTTTTCACGCCGTCGGTCAAGTACAGCAGCTCGATTGAGTACGCCGATCAGACCGACGAGATCATCCACGAGGCGATCCGCCGGGCCATGTCGGGCACACCCGGTCCGACCTACATCGAGTACCCGTCGCACGTCATCCTCGAGGAGCTCGACGTGTCGGACCCGCTGCCGCCCAACCGATATCGGCTTGTCAACCAGACCGCGGGTGAGAGCGAGGTGGCCGATGCGGCGAAGTTGATCCGCGCGGCGGAGAGCCCGATCCTGTTGGTCGGACACGGTGTCCACACGTCGCGTACCGGTGCGGCGGTCAAGAAGCTGGCCGACCTTATGCAGTGCCCGGTGATTCAGACCTCCGGCGGAACGTCGTTCATCGACGGTCTCGAGGACCGCACCTTCGCCTATGGGTTCTCGCCGGCGGCCGTCGAGGCGGTGGTGAAGTCCGATCTGTGCGTCGCGCTCGGCACCGAGCTCGGCGAACCGAGCCACTACGGCAGGACACGCCACTGGGCGGAGAACGACGCAAAGCGTAAATGGGTTCTGGTCGAACAGGATCCGGTGGCTATCGGCGTCAACCGCCCCATCGACGTCCCCCTGGTCGGTGACCTTCGGGGTGTGGTGCCTCAGCTGGTGAAAGCGCTCGGTGATAATCCGAGAAAGGCATCGGTCGATCTCGACCGCTGGATCAAGGAGGACGCGGCGGAGCTGGCGCAGCTCGCCGATAACGCGCCGACGGGCCGGACGCCGGTACACCCGGCGCGGTTCGTCGTCGAGGCCACCAAAGCGTTCCCGAAGGACGGGATCATGGTCCGCGACGGTGGCGCCACCGTGATCTTCCAGTGGACCTACTCGCAGGCCAAACCGCGCGACGTCATATGGAACCAGAACTTCGGCCATCTCGGCACCGGGTTGCCCTACGCAGTCGGAGCGTCGGTTGCCGAGGGCGGTAAGCGCCCGGTGATGCTGCTGACCAGCGATTCGGCGTTCCTCTTCCACATCGCCGAGCTGGAAACCGCTGCGCGGCAGAAGCTTCCGCTGGTATGCGTGGTGGGTGTCGACCACCAGTGGGGGCTAGAGGTGGGCGTCTACAAGCGCACCTTCGAGCAGCCGTCGCCGCAGCCCGGCGTGCACTGGAGCAAAGACGTCCGCCTCGACAAGGTCGCCGAGGGCTTCGGTTGTCACGGCGAGTACGTCGAGAAGGAGAACGAGATCGGCCCGGCGATCCAGCGGTCCTACGCGAGCGGCAAACCCGCCGTTGTCCACGTGTGCATCGATCCAAAGGCCAATTCCGAGGAGATGCCCAAGTATGACGAATTCCGCACCTGGTATGCCGAAGGCACCCAGTAAGAGAAGGAGGATTTGATGCGCGAATACCTGAAGTTCTACATCGACGGACATTGGGTCGACCCGTTGCGACCTAATACTTTCGACGTGGAGAACCCGGCAACCGAGCAGGTGGCCGGGCAGATCTCGGTCGGCTCGGCTGCCGACGTCGACCTGGCGGTGACGGCCGCCCGACGCGCTTTCACCGGCTGGTCGCAAACCAGTCGCGAGCAGCGCCTCGATCTGCTGGAGGCCGTTCTCGCCGAATACCAGAAGCGCGCCGGTGATCTCGCCGACGCGGTCACCGAGGAAATGGGCGCTCCGCCGTCGCTGGCCGC
Source organism: uncultured Actinomycetota bacterium (assembly GCA_963760095.1). Taxonomy (GTDB): domain Bacteria; phylum Actinomycetota; class Actinomycetes; order Mycobacteriales; family Mycobacteriaceae; genus Mycobacterium. Next base: position 149,161 of record CAVXBT010000007.1, read on the forward strand.
CGGCCCGCAGGTCCAACTCGGGATCGGTCACCTGATGACGACGATCGACGTGCTGAAGAACTTCCCGTTCGAGGAGCAGCAGGGGGCAACGCTGATCGCCAAGGAGCCGATCGGCGTCTGCGCGCTGATTACCCCGTGGAACTGGCCGCTCAACCAGATCGCGGTCAAGGTGTACCCAGCGCTGGCGACCGGGTGCACGATGGTGCTGAAACCGTCTGAGATTGCGCCGTTCTCGGCCTACATCTTCACCGAGATCCTTGATGCCGCGGGCGTGCCGGCTGGCGTCTACAACCTGGTCAATGGCGACGGTCCGGGCGTCGGCGTCGCGCTGGCGAGCCACCCTGACGTGGACATGGTGTCGTTCACCGGATCCACCCGCGCAGGTGTCGAGGTGGCCAGGAATGCCGCCCCGACCGTGAAGCGGGTGACCCAGGAACTCGGCGGCAAGAGTCCCAACATCGTCCTCGACGATGCGGGCTTTGCCGACGGTGTCCGCGCCGGCGTGGTCAACATGATGCCGAATTCCGGGCAGAGTTGTAACGCGCCATCGCGCATGCTGGTCCCGAATTCGCGTATGGCCGAGGCGATCACCATCGCGCGGGACACCGCCGAACAGGTGAAGGTGGGCAGCCCCAGCGACGAAAGGGCGATCGGGCCGGTGGCGTCGAGGACGCAGTTTGAAAAGATCCAGGGTCTGATCCAGAAGGGTATCGACGAGGGCGCGACCATCGTGGCCGGCGGCCCGGGTCGCCCGGCGGGGTTGGACAGCGGCTATTACGTCAGGCCGACTGTGTTCGCCAACGTCGCCAACGACATGACGATCGCGCGCGAGGAGATCTTCGGGCCGGTGCTGTGCGTACTCGGCTACGAAGACATCGACCAAGCTGTAGAGATCGCCAACGACACCGATTACGGCTTGGCCGGGTATGTCTCGGGGGCTGACGACGACAAGGCGCGAGAGGTGGCCCGCAAGATTCGGGCCGGGTGGGTGACGATCAACCACGCCTTCGACATGAACGCGGGTTTCGGCGGCTACAAGCACAGCGGCAACGGCCGAGAGTGGGGCGAGTTCGGCTTCCACGAGTTTTTGGAGGTTAAAAGCATGTTGGGATACGCGCCGGAATAGGCTGCGCATCGGCTCCGGCCGGCCATCAGGGAGGTTGCAATGAAGTGTCGTGCCGCTGTGCTGCGCGGGGTCGGCGAGGACTGGGAGATCCGCGAGGTCGAGCTCGACCCGCCACGCGGTGGTGAAGTCCTGGTACGGATGGCCGTTGCCGGCGTCTGCCACTCCGATGACCACCTTGTTACCGGCGACGTATTGCCGACCCCCGAGGTGCGGGCCTCAACCGGTATCCCTGAGCCGGACTGGTTCCCGATGCTCGGTGGTCACGAGGGCGCTGGTGTCGTCGAAGAGATCGGGCCGGGGGTGACAACGGTTCAGCCTGGGGATCACGTGGCGATGTCGTTCATTCCGGCATGCGGCAGTTGCCGGTTTTGTGTGAACGGTCAGAGCTACATCTGCGACGCCGGCGCAAGTTTGTTCTCGAGGGAGATGCCTACCGACGGAACCTGTCGGCGTCATCTCGGCGACGAAAACCTGATGGCTTACGGTCAACTCGGCACATTCGCCGAATATGCGGTGCTAACGGACAGGTCCGTCATCAAGATCGACGACGCGATCCCATTCCATGCTGCCTCACTGGTGTCGTGCGGCGTCAGCACCGGCTGGGGCTCCGCAACGGTTTCGGCGGGCACCGAGCCCGGTGACACCGTCGTAGTCATCGGTACCGGCGGTGTCGGGATGAATGCCCTGCAAGGGGCGCGGGCGGCCGGCGCGACCTATGTCGTTGCAGTGGACCCGATTGAGTTCAAGCGGGATTCGGCCAAGATCTTCGGCGCCACGCACAGCGCCGTCTCCGCCGAGGAGGCGATACCGCTGGTGGCCGACATCACCGCCGGCGTGATGGCCGACCGCGTCGTCGTGACCGCCGGCGTTGTGCACGTGGACTTGATCCCGTTGGCCATGAGGCTGCTTCGCAAAGGCGGGACATGCGTGGTCACCGGCATCACCCCCTATACCGAGCCCGTGGTTCCGCTGATCCTGCAGGAGATGGTGCTGTCGGCCAAACAACTCAAGGGAGCGCTCTACGGCGGGATGAATCCGCGAACCAGCGTGCCGTTGCTGTTGTCGATGTATCAGGCCGGCATGGTGAAACTCGACGAGCTGGTCACTCGGCACTACGAGCTCGACCAGATCAACGAGGCGTTCGCGGACCTGCGGGAAGGACGCAACATTCGCGGCATCATCGATTTTGCCGGGCTCTAGGGCCGACAAACCTTTGGAATTCTTATCGGGTGTCGAAGCGGCAGCCGCCCAGGATTTGGCGTAGCGTCCCTCGCCGCTCGCGTTCGGAGTTGCCGGGCGGACAGCATCTTCGGCTCTGGCCGCGTCGTGTCTGCGGCTGATGAGGTCGGTGCGCCCCTAAAATGACGCCGAAACCAGCAGGAGGGGCAGCGAAGTATCGCCGGCAAAAAGGGCGCCGACCAGGACATTGGCCGCAGCGCTGGGAAGATGAACAGTCAACCGGCCGGGGCATCCCCCGCGCCGGTTCCTTCTCTTCGTCGGCCCCGGTGGGTCGACCCCTCGCCGGCAGCCCGGCTGACCTCGCGCAGAGTAAGCGACGACGGCGAACGATCAGCGCGCCGCCCGGGCATTCGCGCGCTGGATGGCGTACGTGCGCTGGCGGTCGTGCTGGTGCTCGCCGACCACGGCGGCATACCGGGGATGACGGGTGGATTCCTGGGTGTCGACGTGTTTTTCGTGCTCAGCGGTTTCCTGATCACGTCGCTCCTGCTCGACGAGCTGGGTCGTACCGGCCGTATCGACTTGACCAACTTCTGGATTCGGCGCGCCCGACGGTTGCTACCGGCACTGCTGTTGATGGTCCTGATGGTGGCAATCGGGCGTCAGTTCTTCTCACCCGAGGCCGTGGCCGGATTGCGCGACGACGCCGTCGCCGCGTTTTTCTGGGTGGCAAACTGGATGTTCGTCGCCGACAAGACCGGCTATTTCGCCCAGGGCGCTCCGCCGTCGCCGCTGCAGCACGCCTGGTCGCTGGGTGTGGAGGAGCAGTACTACATCGTCTGGCCGATGGTGCTCATCGCGGTGGCTGTGGTGCTGGCGGCCCGAGCACGTCGTCGGGACAGCCGTGCCACGCTGGGCGGGGTCCGCTTGACGGTGTTCCTGCTGGCCACGCTGGGAGCGCTGGCGTCTGCGGCGGCCGCGGTCCTGCTCGCGTCCGATGCAACCCGGGACCGGGTCTACTTCGGCACCGACACCCGGGCTCAAGCGCTGCTGGTGGGTGCTGCCGCCTCGGCATTGCTGGTGGGCGATTGGTCGTCGCTGAACCGCGGGTGGTCGCTGATCCGGTCCCGCTGGGGCAGATGGGTCGCCAGGCTGCTTCCGGTAATCGGGCTGGTCATGTTGGGGGCGGCTGTGCACTTCGCCACCGGCAGCGCTCGCGAATTTCGCAGCGGTCTGCTGCTTGCGGTCGCGGTCGCGGCAATTTTGGTGATCGCCCCGGTTGCGCTGGACCCGCGCGGACCCGTTGCTGTCGTGCTGGCCTGGGGTCCGCTGGCGTGGCTCGGCACCATCTCGTATGGCGTCTACCTGTGGCATTGGCCGATCTTTCTGGTGCTCAACGGCGCACGGACCGGCTGGTCCGGACTCTCGTTGTTCGGTATCCGGTGCGCCGCCACGCTGGTGGTGTCAACGGTGTCGTGGTGGGCGATCGAGCAGCCCATCCGGAAGTGGCGACCGGCGCGGGTGCCGCTGCTGCCGCTCGCCGGAGCGACCGCGGCAACCGCCGCCGCGGTGACGCTGCTGGTCGTTCCGGTCGGTCACCGACCCGGCAGTGGGCCACTCGACGATGGCAGCTTGCCTCCCGGTGTGTCGCCGGTGGCGGTGGTGTCGCCGTCCCCTCCGCAGGGATTCAGATCCGCGGGGGCGATTACCCAGCGGGACCCGCGGCGGCCGTTCACCGTGTCGGTGTTCGGTGACTCGATCGGCTGGACGTTGATGCACTTCCTGCCGGCGACGCCGGGTTTTCAGTTCATCGACCACACCGTCATCGGCTGCAGCCTGGTGCGCGGCGGCCCGTACCGCTATCTCGACCAGACCCTGGATCAGAAGAGCGAATGCGAATCGTGGCCGGGCAGATGGACATCGCAGGTCGCCATTGACCGTCCTGACGCCGTCTTGTTGGTCATCGGTCGCTGGGAAACCGTGGATCGGGTCAACGAAGGCAGGTGGACCCACATCGGTGACCCGGACTTCGACGCCTATATCAGCGGTGAGCTTCGGCGTGCGGTGGACATCCTGAGCTTCGGCGGTGCGCCGCTGACCGTTGCCAACCTGCCGTACAGCAGGCGCGGCGAACGGCCGGACGGGAGCCTGTACCCAGAGGATCAGCCCAAGCGGGTGGATGAATGGAACACGTTGTTGAGCAAGACCATCGGGAATCGGCCAGACGTTCGGATGTTGGATTTCAAAAAGAAACTTTGCCCGCAAGGCGTCTACACCGCCGACGTCGACGGCCTCCAGGTCCGCAGCGACGGCGTGCACCTCACCGACGAGGGCGTGCAGTGGCTGACGCCGTGGCTCGAGGAAGCGCTGCGGAAGCGGTGACTAGCTGCCGGTGTAACCGCTGATTTCCATACTGTCACTTTCCCGGACTGCGAAATTGGCACTCACGTAGCCGTTCGCAGTGTTGCGGACGTGGTCGAGGTAGGGCCGCAACTCCGCGCTCTCCGCGTTGTCGGCGACGACGAGGGTTCCGGGCGACAGACGTCCCTCCAGCAGCTTGATCACCGGAAGATACAGCTCCTTCCAGCCGTCGAGCAGTACGAAATCGACCGGTCCGTCCAGGCTCGCGAGCGTGGAGAGCGCGTCTCCTTCCAGGATGGTGATTACGTCGTCCAGCCCGGTATCGGCGAACGTTTGCTTCGCGGCGGCGATCTTGGCCTCGCTGAGCTCAGTGGTCACCACCCGGCCGCTGCCGTTGTCACGCACCGCCGATGCCAGATGCAGCGCTGAAATACCAAACGACATACCGAATTCTACGATCGTTGCGGGACGCGTTGCCCGCACCAGCGAGTACAGCAGTCGGCCGGCTTCGGGTGTCACCGGGATGTAGAAATCACTCATCGCGTCGGCACGTTCCTGTGCAGTCCTCGCCGGGGACATGTCAATTCGCCCACTGCGCAACTGCGGTAGTTGTTCCCGCGACTCGGCATACATCCGGTCAAGGGTTGCTGCGACTCGGTGTTCCTGCAATGTGGTGGACATCCTTTCGAGCCTAGCCGCGTGATGAAGAAAATTGGCCTCTACCTCGTTTGACGAGCGCCGACTCCGGTGCCAGGATGGACAGGCAAGCACCTCGGTAGGTGAGGCGTCTGCACGGATAGAGGCCACTGACCCCGAACGTCGAGAGACGCCCCGGGTCAGGACAGCTCCTCCCGGCCTAAGGGTTGAGCCCAAGTGGCTTTCGGACCTCGTTCCGGATACGCCGTGCAGTGCCGAAGCTCCGACGATGGGGGTGCGTCGCCGTCAGGCGCCGATCCTCTGGCATGCGTGCACGTTGGCGACACCCCCGTGTGTCCTGGCCGCGAGGAGGTGAGGGCGATATGAGTCCGTGTGACAGTCCGTATCCGTATTCGACAACCAATTCGTCCCGATCCGGCAGCGGCATTCATTTCGCCACCTGAGCCCTTCAGACGCGGTTTTCGTTGCACCTAACCGTATTTGGCGCACTGGAATGATCAAACTCGGCTCGGCGGTCGCACTCGCTGATGGCAGTCGGCCGGGCTCCCGGCAGGAGATGATCATGGAAACCCCTTGTTACACAGGCGGATCAAGGAGGCAGCTAATGGCCCGCCCCAACCCAGAGCGTCAGATCCACCGAGCCTGCGGAGACGTCCGCGCGGCTCTTATCAGTGCACTGGAGGTGCTCGCAGAGGGCGCCGCTCCCAGCGCTGCCAGCGATGACCCCTTCAAAGTGTTCAGCGACCTGGGACGGGTTCAGCGTCACGTCGCTGCCGCACTGCATGCCACCAACCTGCTCGACCAGATGGTCGGCGTTCCGGCCGAGGAACGTCCGCCCTGGTCGTATTACCGGAGCAGGATCGGCAAGAAGCCGTCGTGCGGATTCAGTGCCGTCGACGGTGACCACGGCTTAGCGGGGCAGGCGACCGCATCCTAGCGAGGGTCACGAAACCTGTGGCAACAGAACGATCTTGCCGTGGGTGTGTCGTTGTTCGAGCTCTTCGAACGCGTCGGCGACCCGGTCGAGGGGGTAGGTCGCAGCGACGTCGAAATCGAGCGCGCCAGAGGCGACCAGGTTGGCGATCTCGCTCAGTACCGCCGGAGTCGATGCCTCGGCACTGCCTTCGGTCTTCGCGCCCACCTCGACGGCCTTTGCGAACGAGATGATGGTGTCGACCCGCTCGGGTGGCACACCGAGGTCGACCGCGAGCTGCACGTAGTCCGGTCCGAACAAATCGATGAAGGCATCGAGGCCATCAGGTGCGGCCTGGCGCAGTCGATTGGCCAACCCGTCGCCGTATTCGACCGGCACGACGCCGTGAGCGCGGAGCCAGTCGGCGTTGCTCGACGATGCGATCCCCAACACCCGCACGTCGCGTAGCGCCAACAGCTGAACGACCACGCTGCCGACTCCTCCGGCTGCCGCCGAGACTGCGACGGTCTCACCGGGCTGCGGTGCGACGGCGCGGACTGCGGCGTATGCCGTGGCGCCGACGACGTACAGCGAGCCGGCGGCCTCCCAGCTCAGCTGGGGTGGTTTGGGAATCAGCTGGTCGGTCGGGACGACGGTGTGAGTGGCATGGCTGGACCGCTGGAAGCTGAAACCGAGTACCTCGTCTCCAACAGCGAATTCGCCACCGCCGGCTAAAGGACTGCCGACCTCGATGACGACGCCGGCCAAGTCGCTGCCCTCGCCGGACGGAAAGGTGGCGGGAAATTGCTCGTGGAGCGCGCCGGTGCGGATAGCCGCCTCGCCGGGATTGATTCCGGCCGCGCGAACCTCGACGAGCACCTCTCCGGCACCCGGGACCGGCCTGTCGATATCGGCCACGTACAAGACATCACGCCCGCCGTAGCGATCGAAACGGACCGCTCGCGCTTGTGCAGCTACCATCGTGATCTCCCTATTCCATATTCGCCTGCAACGCGAAATATCTTCGCCCGCAAATATTTCAAGTCTCTGCACCCAGTGCGCCCCATGCAGCCGCCTTCAGGTGCAAACCCTGCCACCCGCCGATGTGTTCCACCGCATAGGTGTGACCGTCGCCACACCGACGCGGTCCGAAGGTTAGGAGGCGGGCTAAGCCACCACGTTGATTGGGTCACCGAGGTGAACGGTGTCGAAGTACCACGCGGCGTTGTCCGGGCTGAGGTTGATGCAGCCGTGACTGACGTTCGCATAACCCTGGGAGTCCACCGACCACGGGGCCGAATGGACGTACACACCGCTCCAGGTGACACGCACGGCGTACTGGGCGGTGATCTTGTATCCCTCCGCCGAATCGAGCGGAATGCCGATGGTTCGTGAATCCATCACGACAGTGCGCTCTTTGGACAGCGCGGAGTAATTACCGATCGGCGTCGGGCGAGTGGGCTTACCCATCGACGCCGGCATCGTGCGCAGTACCTCGCCGTTGACGCTGACCGTGAAGGTGTGCCCGGAGATGCTGGCGACCCCTACCACCTCGTCGCCCGTGTCAAAACCGGTCGATAAGGCGTGCACCTCAACGCTGACGTGGCTGTGCGCGGGCCAATAGCCGTCCGGTTTCCACTGCACGACATTGGTTGTGACCCAACCGAATCGCCCGGTGATGTGGTTCGGTGCGGCGATCTTGATTGCCCGCTCAGCCGCCGCCCGGTCGGTTACCGGGCGGGAGAACGTGACGATCACCGGGTGGGCCACACCGACCACCGCACCGTCAGCCGGCTGGATCGACGCGACACTGGCGCTCGTGGTCGGCGGTGCAATCGCCGCCACGCCCGGGGTGCCTGACCCCGCAATGCCCAGTACGGCAATCGATACCGCGAGCCACATACATCGCATCGCTCTGCCCACGGTGTCCACCCCTCCGAGATGATGCGAGCCCGAAGCGCTCACATTTCGTATCTCTAATATGCCCTATGTGGCGCTCAGCAAACCTATTTTCAATTGCGCGAGTCTAGACTGGCTGAGCGGAGATCCATCACTTTGCCTGCTTGGCGACATAAACTGCCTTGGGTTGCGAACTCAGGCGCGACGCGCCATTTGTGAGCTGGCAAGCGCTGATCTGGGCTGCGTCGAGGGTGAGACGCGGCGGCCGACCGGCGCTGTGTTAGACCGAACGCTGTGACCGATCTCTACACGCGCCCGCTGCCCGGCTCGGCCGCCCTTGTCCTGATAGATGTTCAACGCGACTTCTACGCTGACGAGGCCCCGCTGCGCATTGAGGGCACCGACGCAGTGATCCCGGCTATGGCTCGGCTTGCCAACGAGTTTCGTGATCGCGGGTTGCCGATCGTGCATGTCGTCAGGCTCTACCGTCCGGACGGGTCGAACGCCGACCTGGTGCGGAGACAGGCAATCGAGCGAGGCGCGCGGATCGCCGTCCCAGGCAGTGCGGGCTCTCAAATCGCATCCGAATTGTTGCCCAAACCTGTCGAGTTGGATCACGAGTTGTTGCTCAGCGGTGAGCTTCAATAGGTCGGCCTGCGTGAACACGTGATGTACAAGCCGCGGTGGGGCGCCTTCTACCAGACCAAGCTCGAGCGGCATCTTCGCGATACCAGCAGAGATACCGTGGTGTTCGCCGGCTGTAACTTTCCGAACTGCCCTCGTACGTCTATTTATGAAGCTTCCGAGCGCGACTTCCGGATTGTGCTGGTTCGCGATGCGTTGTCCGGCCTCGATGAACAGGGCGTCGAGGAATGTCGCGCGATAGGCGTCGAGGTGCAAGACGTAGCGGCGACACTGGCCTGGTTGAGTCAAGGCTGAAAGATCACACCTGCATTAGCCGTGCGGTCGGCGGTGTCAGGCAGTTCAGTCTGCGGACGTGACTCGAGATGCTGCCGATTCCGGCATCGGCTCGTACCGCACGAAGGAACGGGTGAACGACGCCGCCCCATGTGAGAGCGAGCGCAGGTCGATCGCATAGCGGGTCAACTCGACTTGTGGCACTTCGGATTTCACCAGCGTGCGGTCACTTCCGGCGGTGTCGGTGCCCAACACTCGGCCGCGACGCCCGGACAGGTCGCTCATCACTGCGCCGACGAGATCGTCGGGTATCAGCACCGATATTTCGTCGATCGGCTCGAGCAACCTCACCTTGGCCGCCGCGGCGGCCTCTTTCAACGCGTGCGCACCGGCCATCTGGAAGGCGAAATCCGAGGAGTCCACGCTGTGCGCTTTGCCGTCGAGCAGCGTGACCCGGATGTCGACCACGGGGTAACCGGCGTGCACGCCCTTCTCCATTTGAGCGCGCACTCCCTTTTCGACGCTCGGGATGAACTGCCGCGGCACCGCACCACCGACCACCTTGTCGTGAAACTCGAACCCCGAACCTTCCGGTAGCGGCTCGACTTCGATGTCGCAGACCGCGTATTGGCCGTGTCCGCCGGACTGCTTGACGTGCCTACCGTGGCCTTTCGACTTGCCGCCGAACGTTTCTCGCAGCGGCACGCGCAACTCCACCGTGTCTACGCTGACGCCGTACCGGTTGGCCAGTGCGTCAAGCACCACGCCGGCGTGGGCTTCACCCATGCACCACAGCACAACCTGATGCGTCTCCGGATTCTGTTCGATCCGCAGGGTCGGATCCTCGGCGGCCAACCGCCCCAACCCAACCGCCAGCTTGTCCTCGTCGGTCTTGGCGTGTGCCTGGATGGCAACCGGAAGCAGCGATTCCGGCATGCTCCAGGGCTTGAGCACCAACGGTTGGGCTTTGTCGGAGAGCGTGTCACCGGTCTCCGCGCGGCTCAGTCGCCCTATCGCGCACATGTCACCCGGCAGCACAACAGAAGCGGGCCGCTGCTGCTTGCCGAGCGGGAACGACAACGCACCGATGCGTTCGTCCTCGTCGTGGTCGACGTGGCCCGACAGGGAAGCTGAGCCGGCCCCGTTATGGATGCTGTCTGACGCGCCGAAAAAGGATGAGAAATGGCCCGACACATGGACCGTCGTGTCGGGCCTGATGGTTCCGGAGAACACCCGGACCAAGCTGAGCCTGCCGACGTAAGGGTCCGACGTCGTCTTGACCACCTCGGCCAGCAGCGGCGAGTCGGAGCCGCATGTCACCTTGGTGAAGGCGGCGCCTTGGGCCGTAAAGACTTCGGGCAGCGGGTGTTCCCGCGGTGACGGGAATCCCCGGGTGGCGATCTCCAGTAGCTCCAGCGTGCCGACGCCGGTGCTGCTGCAGACCGGGATGACGGGGAAGAATGAGCCACGGGCGACTGCTTTCTCCAGATCGTCGATCAAAGCCGACTCGTCGATCTTTTCGCCGCCCAGATAACGCTCCATCAGGGATTCGTCCTCGGACTCCTCGATGATTCCCTCGATCAGGGTGCCGCGGGCTTCGTCGATCTGAGCGGCATAGGAAGCGTCCGGTGGGTGAGCGGTTCGCTTGCCGCTCGCGTACGCGTAGTGCGTTTGCGACAACAGCCCGATCAGACCGTCCCCCGCGGGTAGATAGAGCGGTAAAACCTTGTCGCTGAATGCATTCTGCGCCGCGGTAAGCGCGTTCTGGTAGTTGGCCCGGGCGTGGTCCAATTTGGTGATCACCACCGCCCGTGGCATCCCGACCTGGCTGCACTCCTGCCAGAGTGACTTGGTCGGTTCGTCGACGTCTTCGTTGGCCGCGATAACGAAGAGAGCGCAGTCCGCGGCCCGCAGTCCGGCCCGCAGTTCGCCAACGAAGTCCGCGTAGCCCGGAGTGTCGACGAGGTTGACCTTGACGCCGTTGTGGGCCAGCGATGCCAAGGCGAGACCGACCGACCGTTGTTGGCGGATCTCGGCCTCGTCGTGGTCGCAGACCGTGGTGCCGTCGGCGATGGACCCGGGTCTCGACAGCACGCCCGCGGCAACGAGCAGGGCGTCTACCAGTGTGGTCTTGCCGCCGCCGGACGGGCCTACCAGCACCACGTTCCTGACGGCGGCCGGATCAGCCACGGCGGGGGCGGCTCCTGCACCCTGCGAACCATGGGACTTGTCTGCCATGACGTGTCTCCTCGTGCCCCGGGCAATATCGTGATGTAGGTCACTTTTCTCTTGGCGCCCGCGCAGCACAAGAGCGAACCCCGGCCAGCCGGCCGGCCGTGCTCAGGCCTGCCAGCTGCTCCAGCGCCGGATTGCGACCGCGATGACGGGGCCATTCAACGGAACCGATTGATACTGGGCGTATTTCACGCGCAGCAGGGCACGTCCGGCGCGCATCGCGTCGCCGTCGCGGTGGATCGCAGCGATGCCGTCGACTCGGACCCACCACAGCTGCGTCCAGTCCTCGGCATAGTGGTCGACCAGCAGACTCACCCGCGGGTTGCCGTCGATGTTGGCCAGCCGTCGCAGCCGCTGGGTCGTCTTGGGTTTGGCGTCGACCGCGGTGTAGATGACCTCGTGGTCAACCGCGAACACCACCGGTACCACGTGTGGCCTGCCGTCGGGGGCGACGGTGGCCAAGCGGGCTACCGGTGCTTGCGCGAAGCGGGCCTTCGGGTCGAAGTCGACCACATCGCTGAGCCTAGAACCCCGATCCAGCTAGGTGATGGTGAGGCCGCCGTCGACGACGATCGTCTGCCCGGTGACGTAACCGCCGGCCGCCGATGCCAGCCAGACCGCGGTGGCGGCGAGTTCGCGCGCATCGCCCAAGCGACCCAGGATCAGGCGATGCGCTTGGCTGTCCAGATACCCGGGCTGGTATTCGTCGGTCATCTCGGTTTTGAAGAACCCCGGCGCCAGCGCGTTGACCCGGATGCCTTTTCGTGAGCCCCACTGCTGGGCGAGATCTCGGGTGAGTCCGATGATCGCGGCTTTGCTCGCGCTGTAGGCGGCCTGCGGCAGGCCGGCGGTGGTGATACCCAGGACGCTGGCGATGTTGATGATAGAACTGCCGGGCTGCATGACGCGCCCGCTGGCCTGTGCCACCCAGTAGGCGCCGTTGAGATTGACGTCGATCACCGAGCGGAACTGGTCCGGTGTCTCCCGGGTCGCCGGGTGGGCGCTCCCGACACCGGCGTTGTTGATCAAGACGTCGACCCGGCCGAAGGTCTGCATTGCAGAGTCCACCAGAGCCTGGCACTGCTCCGGGACGCTGACGTCGGTCGCGATCGTCAACGCTTTTCGGCCAGTGGCTTCGACGAGCGAGGCGGTGTCGGCCAACCTGTCGACGCGTCGCGCGCCCAATACGACGTCCGCGCCGGCTTCGGCGAACGCTTGGGCGAACGACACACCCAGCCCCGACGAAGCGCCGGTCAATACCACGACCTTGTCGTTCAGTCGGAATGAATCAAGCACGCCCATATAAAGACACCTCGTTCGCCGTCCAGCGGAAACTATGAAGCTATAACGCCGGACGACGTGGCTATTCCCGAGCCCATCAGGAAGCCAAGAATCAGCGCGGCAAGACCGAGAAAAGAGACGCCGTCGTGCTCAGTCGCGCGACGCAGGCTACGGTGAATTGAAAAATGTCGCGTCGTTAACACCCGAACGGTGCGACATTTCTGACTTAATTCGGGCTGCAACCTATGCAGGAGGTGACGGGATGAGCGGATCGCACCGCGGTAATCCACGGGGGTCGCTGCGCTTGCTCAGTGTGCTGGCAGTGATGGGACTGGGTCTGGCGACAGCGCCCGCGCACGCATCGCCGTTGACGCCGCCGGCGCCGCAAGACGTGGCGACCGCCCTCGGCCAGGTGGGCCCGCAGATCGTCGACATCGACGCCAAGCTGGGATACCAGAGCGCGATCGGCGCGGGGACCGGCATCGTGATCGATGGCAACGGCGTGATTCTCACCAACAACCACGTGGTCGCGGGTGCTACCGACCTGACCGCGAGGTCCATCGGCAACGGCCAGACCTATCCCGCGACGGTGATCGGCTACGACCGCAAGGATGACATCGCGGTATTGCAGCTTGCCGGGGGCGGGCTACCCACGGCCAATATCGGCAACTCAGACACGGTGACCGTGGGCCAGCCCATCGTCTCGCTGGGAAATGCCGGCGGCGTCGGCGGAGCGCCCAGCGCGGTGGACGGCCGCGTTGCCGCGCTGAACCAGACGGTGTCGGCGAACGATGCACTGACCGGTAGCACCGAGACGTTGGTCGGGTTGATTCAGGTTGACGCGAACATCCGCCCCGGCGACTCCGGTGGGCCGACCGTCAACGGCGCCAACCAGGTGATCGGGATGAACACCGCCGCGTCGGAGAATTTCCACCTCGGCCGCGGGCAGGGCTTCGCGATCCCGATCAATAAGGCCATGGCCATTGCCGGCCAGATCCGGTCCGGCGGCGGGTCCCCGACGGTGCACATCGGTCCGACCGCGTTCCTCGGTGTCGGTGTCAACGACGCCCCCGGCGGCGGGGGCGCCATCGTTCGCCAGGTGATTCCGACCGGACCTGCTGCGGCGGCTGGGATCAACACGGGCGATGTGATCACCTCGATCAACGGCCAACCCGTCAACTCGGCCACCACGCTGACCAGCATCCTCGATCAGCACCACCCCGGCGACGGTGTCAGCGTGGGTCTGCAAGACCGAGGCACCAATGTGACGCTGGCGGACGGCCCGCCGGGCTGACCCCAACGTCGCAGCTCATGGGGCTACGCCAATTCGTTTGCGTACTCAAGGTTTTCGATGCCCCGCCTCGGGTACGTGTAAAATCGTGAACTTGACGAGGGATACAGGCGACACGGCTGAGCATGATCCTGCGGAGGGAAGCCACCTCGAAGCCGGTTTGGTCGAGCATCCCGATGCCGACGACTTCGGGGATGCCCGCGAACTGCCGCCGGATTCAAACTGGTTCAAGCACGCGGTGTTCTACGAAGTGCTGGTGCGGGCGTTTTACGACAGCAACGCCGACGGCGCGGGCGACCTGCGCGGACTGATCGAACGCATCGACTACCTGCATTGGCTGGGCATCGATTGCATCTGGCTGCCGCCGTTCTACGACTCACCGCTGCGTGACGGCGGTTACGACATCCGCGACTTCTACAAGGTGCTGCCGGAATTCGGCACCGTCGACGATTTCGTCAAGCTCCTCGACGCGGCGCATCAGCGCGGTGTCCGGGTGATCACCGACCTGGTGATGAACCACACCTCGGAATCGCATCCGTGGTTTCAGGCGTCCCGTAACGACCCGGACGGGCCGTACGGCGATTTCTACGTGTGGAGCGACACCAGCGATCGCTACACCGATGCCCGGGTGATCTTCATCGACACCGAGGAGTCCAACTGGACCTTCGACCCGGTTCGCCGGCAGTTCTACTGGCACCGGTTCTTCTCCCACCAGCCGGACCTGAACTACGACAACCCGGCCGTGCAGGAGGCGATGATCGACGTCATACGCTTCTGGCTCGACCTCGGCATCGACGGCTTCCGGCTGGATGCCGTGCCGTACCTGTTCGAACGCGACGGCACCAACTGCGAGAACCTGCCCGAGACCCACGCGTTCCTCAAACGGGTCCGCAAGGTCGTCGACGACGAGTTCCCCGGGCGGGTGTTGCTGGCCGAAGCCAACCAGTGGCCGGCCGATGTCGTCGAGTATTTCGGTGACGCCAGCACCGGCGGCGACGAATGCCACATGGCGTTCCACTTCCCGCTAATGCCGCGGATCTTCATGGCGGTCCGGCGCGAATCACGATTCCCGATCTCGGAGATTCTGGGCCAGACGCCGGAGATCCCGGACACCGCGCAATGGGGGATCTTCCTGCGCAACCACGACGAGTTGACGCTCGAGATGGTCAGCGATGAAGAGCGTGACTACATGTACTCCGAATACGCCAAGGACCCGCGGATGAAAGCCAACGTCGGCATCCGTCGTCGCCTGGCTCCACTGTTGGACAACGACCGCAACCAGATCCAGCTGTTCGCGGCGTTGCTGCTGTCGTTGCCGGGCTCACCGTGCCTCTACTACGGCGACGAGATCGGCATGGGCGACGTCATCTGGCTGGGTGACCGCGACGGGGTGCGCACCCCGATGCAATGGACCCCCGACCGCAACGGCGGCTTCTCCACCGCCAACCCGGGCCGGCTGTACCTACCGCCCAGCCAGGACACCGTCTACGGGTATCAGTCGGTCAACGTGGAAGCGCAGCGCGACACCTCGACGTCACTGCTGAACTGGACCCGCACCATGCTGGCAGTGCGCCGCCGACACGACGCCTTCGCCGTCGGGACCTTCGAAGAGCTGGGCGGCTCGAACCCGTCGGTCCTCGCCTACGCCCGCGTCACCGACGATGACGTGGTGATCTGCGTCAACAACCTGTCGCGCTTTCCGCAGCCCATCGAACTGAACCTGCAGCACTGGACCGAATACACACCGGTGGAACTGACCGGGCGGGTCGAGTTCCCGCCCATCGGGAACCTGCCCTACCTGCTGACCCTGCCGGGGCACGGGTTCTACTGGTTCCAGTTGTGCGGGTCTGAGGAGTCGTAATGAACTTGCCATGGGCGGAATGGCTGCCCCGGCAACGCTGGTATGCCGGGCGCAGCCGCGAGCTGGCTACCGCCGAGCCGAGTCGCATCGTCGTCCTGCGTGATGGTCTGGAACTAGTCCTGGTGGACGTCGCTTACAGCGACGGCTCGGGTGAGCGATACCAGGTGATCGTCGGCTGGAACTCCGAGCCGCCCGCCGAGTACAACGAGATCGCCACCATCGGCGCGGACGGTGACCGCATCGGCTTCGACGCGTTGTACGACCCGGATGCCGCAGCATTTCTGCTGTCGCTGATCGACGGGTCGGCCAGCCGGGACGACGTGCGGTTCGGCAAGGAGTCCGGAGTGACGCTGCCGGTGGAGGCGCATCCACGGGTGTCGGATGCCGAGCAGAGCAACACCAGCGTGATCTTCGAGCGCGATGCGATCTTCAAGGTGTTTCGCCGCGTGAGCCCCGGTATCAACCCGGACATCGAGCTGAACCGGGTGCTGGGCCGGGCCGGAAACCCCCACGTTGCGCGGCTACTGGGCACCTACGAGGTGACGTCGGACGACGCCGATACGACAGTCCCGCTGGGTATGGTCACCGAGTACGAGGCCAACGCGGCCGAAGGCTGGGCGATGGCCACCGCGAGCGTGCGTGACCTGTTCGCCGAGGCCGACCTCTACGCCTACGAGGTTGGCGGTGACTTCGCCGGGGAGGCCCACCGTCTCGGTGAGGCGGTGGCTTCGGTGCACGCGACGCTGGCGGAGACGCTCGGCACGTCGGAAACCACCTTCCCGGTGGACATCATGCTGGCGCGACTGGCGGCGGCGGTCGCGGCGGTGCCCGAACTCGACGAGCACGCAGCGGCGGTAGAGCAGCGCTTCCAGAAATTGGCCGACCAGCAGATCACCGTGCAACGCATCCACGGCGACCTGCACCTGGGCCAGGTGCTGCGCACGCCGGAGTCCTGGCTGCTGATCGATTTCGAGGGCGAGCCGGGTCAGCCGCTGGCGGAGCGCCGCGCGCCGGACTCGGCGCTGCGCGACGTCGCGGGCGTGCTGCGCTCGTTCGACTACGCCGCCTACGGTCCGCTCGTCGACCAGTCAACTGACAAGCAACTCGCGGCGCGTGCCCGAGAGTGGGTGCAGCGCAACCGCACGGCATTCTGTGACGGTTATGCCGCCTCGTCCGGCGTCGACCCGCGTGACTCCGCGGTGCTGCTGGCGGCTTACGAATTGGACAAAGCGGTCTACGAGGCCGGTTACGAGTCTCGGCACCGGCCTGGGTGGTTACCCATTCCGCTGCGGTCGATCGCCAAGTTGGTAGCCAATTGATGTGAGTCTCATCTGAGTCGCCGTCCCTGCTCTGCAGGCGACGTGGCGCCGATGAAAGCATGGTCACATGCGGCGTGAGACATTCGACAGTGAGGCACGGTTGTCATGGGTCCTGGCGGCGCTCGCCGGTGTGCTGGGCGCCACGGCTTTCACCCATTCGGCCGGGTACTTCGTCACGTTCATGACGGGAAATGCGCAACGCGCTGTGCTGGGCTACTTTCGGGACGACGTGGCGTTGTCGGTGACGGCCGGGCTGCTGCTGCTGTCCTTCGTCGCCGGTGTGGTGGTCGCCTCAGTGTGCCGGCGGCACTTCTGGGTTGCGCATCCGCACGGGCCCACCGTGCTCGCCACCTTCAGTCTCCTCGCAGCCACAGCGGTGGACGTCGTCGATGAGGGCTGGGAGGAGGTGCAACTCGACTTCCCGCCGATCATGTTGGTGGCCTTCGGCATTGGTGCACTGAACACCTCGTTCGCCAAGGATGGCGAGGTGTCGGTGCCGTTGAGTTACGTGACGGGAACGCTGGTGAAGATGGGTCAGGGCATCGAACGCCATATCGCCGGCGGAGACGTGTCGGATTGGCTCGGCTACTTCCTGCTGTTCGTCGGCTTCGTATTGGGCGCCACGTTGGGCGGCGCTATCAGTTTGGTCGTCAACGGAACCGGTATGCTGGTGGTCGCTTCTGCGATGTGCGCGTTGACAACCGCATACACGTACTTCCACCACGATCGACGTGCTTTGCTGAAATAACCTCCCGGACAAACACATCGGCAGCAGCGCTGGGGGTGCGCTGCTGCCGATGCTTTCGTGGGTACGTCAGGTGGCGCCTTGACCACCGCTCAGGGCCCGCTGAATGTCTGGCTTCATGGCGACCAGTTGCTGGTTCCAGTAGCCCCAGTCGTGCGTTCCGTTAGGCGGGAAGTTGAACGTGCCGTTTCTGCCGCCCGCGGCGGCGTAGTTGTCGCGGAACTGCTCATTGGTGCGCAGCGTGAACTGCTCCAGGAACTTGGCCGGCATGCTGTCGCCGCCAAGGTCGTTCGGAGTACCGTTGCCGCAGTAAACCCAGAGGCGGGTGTTGTTTTGGACCAGGCGGGGGATCTGGACCATCGGATCGTTGCGCTTCCATGCCGGGTCGCTGGTCGGGCCCCACATGTTGGTGGCGTTGTAACCACCCGCATCGCCCATCGCCAGGCCGATCAACGTCGGCCACCAGCCCTCGGAGGGGTTCAGGAAGCCGGACAGTGATGCCGCGTAGGAGAACTGCTGCGGGTAGTAGGCGGCCAGAATCATTGCGGAGCCACCCGACATCGAGAGACCCACCGCAGCATTGCCATTCGGGGAAATACCCCGGTTGGCCTGCAGGTACGTCGGAAGCTCTCTGGTGACGAAGGTTTCCCACTTGTAGGTCTGGCAGCCCGACTTGCCACACGCCGGCTGGTACCAGTCGCTGTAGAAGCTGGACTGTCCACCGACCGGCATGATCACCGACAGGCCGGACTGGTAGTACTCCTCGAAAGCAGGGGTGTTGATGTCCCAGCCGTTGAAGTCGTCCTGGGCGCGCAGCCCGTCGAGCAGGTAGACAGCGTGCGGTCCGCCGCCTTGGAATTGAACCTTAATGTCATGGCCCATCGCCGCGGACGGTACTTGGAGATACTCGACCGGCAGGCCCTTCTTGGAGAACGCCCCCACAGTCGCCGAGCCGCCGATAGCACCGACCACGCCGGACAGCAGTGCTGCCCCCATGACCGCGATTGCCAGCCGGCGCGGCAAACGTGTCGCCGCACCACGGAACTTCTCAACGAACGTCATAGCTCCTACACTTCCCAACTTTCATCTGCCGCATCAAGCGGTCGAATAGCTGTCTGACGCAGTCAAACACGGCAGCCGGCTCAGCCCCGTTTAGCGACTCGGGGTGTGGGGTCGCGGTTGGCTAACGATTAAGCCTCGGTGCGGACTCGAAGATAACGATTGTGAATCGGAGGCGTCGTGACATCGCAAAAGCCCTTGCTGAACGGTATTCAGCAGGGGCCGTTGACGATTCGTGTACTACGCGACCAGCCGGCGCAATAGTGTTGACGCAGTGATGATTCCGAGCACCGCGGCAATGACCAATACCACGACGTCCAACGGATTGAACGGCGTGCCGATCAGTAGCGCGCGCAACGCGTGGACTTCGTAGCTCAGCGGGTTGACGGTGCTGAGTACATGCAGCCAAGCCGGCATGACATCGACCGGGTACAGCGCGTTGGACGCGAAGAACAGCGGCATCGTGATGGCTTGACCGATCCCCATCAGACGGTCGCGGCTGCGTACCAACCCGGCCAGAGTCATCGACAGGCAGGCGAAGAACGCCGAGCCCAGCATGACGACGGCCATGGCGGCCAGGATCCGCAGCGGGTTGATCGTCATACCGATTCCCATGACATAGGCCAGTGCCAGCACCCCGACGACTTGGGCCACCGATCGAACCCCCGCCGCGAAGGCCTTGCCGGTGATCAGAGCTGAAGCGGGCGCCGGTGTCACCATGAGCTTGGCCAGGACGCCGGCGTCGCGGTCCCAGATGATCTGGATGCCGTAGAAGATGGAGATGAACAGTGCCGACTGGGCGATGATCCCCGGCGCCAGGAAGGCCAAATAGGACACCGGCCCGGTGTTGATGACGTGCAACTTGCTGAACGTGGTGCCGAAGATCAACAGCCACAGCGCCGGCTGGACCATCCGTGTGACGAGTTCGGTGCGATCGTGGCGCAACTTCTGCATCTCCACGATCGCGAATGCGCCGACGCGGCCGCAGGTTGCAGGGACCAGTTGCCACCAGCGCGGAGCCCGGGCCAGGGTGACCGGTGTGGGCGCTACGGCGTTATCAACCGACATGGCTGGCAACCTTTCTGCTGGAACGGATTTCACGAAACGATCCTGATGTTTCGTTCTGCTCTGACAGATCCGAAGCGGTGTAGCGCCGGAACACATCTTCGAGCGTGGCGGCCGCCGACACCGTCGACTTCAACGTGGTGGGTGTGCCGACGGCCCGGAGCGTGCCTTGATGCATCAGCGCAACTCGATCGCACAATGCGTCGGCCTCTTCCATGTAATGCGTGGTCAGCAACACCGTCATGCCGAATTGGCCCTGCATGTTCAGCACGTGGGTCCACACGCGGTCGCGCGCGATCGGGTCCAATCCCACTGTGGGCTCGTCGAGCACCAGCAGCGAGGGACGATTCACCAGCGCCTGCGCCACTTCCAGGCGGCGCACCATCCCGCCGGAATAGGTCCCTGCCAGCCGGTCGGCGACGTCGAGTAACTCCATGGCTGCCAGCGCATCATCGACCCGCTCGGAGCGGTCGGCGCGCGGCACACCGTACAACCGGGCGAACCAGGCCACGTTTTGCCGGCCGGTCAGGGCGGGCTCGATCGAAAGTTGTTGAGGGACATAGCCGATATTGCTGCGGATGTCGGTCGTTTGGTCGCGGGCATCCAGGCCGAAGATGCGTAGCTCGCCGTGCTGCACGGGTGTCAGGGTGGTGAGCATCCGCACCACCGTCGTCTTGCCCGCGCCGTTGGGTCCAAGCAGCCCCATCGTCTCGCCCGGCCGGACCTGCAACGTCACGTCGTCGACCGCGGTGAACTGGCCATAGCGGTAGGTCAGGTTCCGGCCGTCGACCGCCATCGGCAGTGATCCGCTCATTGTCGTCGCTCCTGTAGTCGCTGGGTCATCGTGTTGAGAACCTCCAACCCCTTTGTCAAGGAATCGATTTGGTCGTCACCGAGCTCTGTCAGCACCTCGGCCAGCAACGCTCGCCGTGCTGCGCGAGACGTGTCGACGATCTGCTGTGCGGCGCCGGCCAGTCGTAGGTGGCCGACCCGCCGGTCGGTCACGCCTGCGGTCCGGACGAGCAAGCCCCTGGCCACCAGCTTGGAAACCAGGGTGGAGGCGGTGTTGGGCACCAGACCCAATTCCGCCGCGGCCGCGCTGACCGAGATGCCGGGTTGCCGGCCGACCAGCCACAGCAGTTCCGACTGCGATTCGGTGAGCCGGGTGGAGTCGAAACCACGCCCGGCGGACCTGCGGAGCTGCCGGCGGAATCTGCCGACGACGCGCGACACCTCGGTGACGGGGTCGATGAGAGTGTTCACTTGTCTCTGTTTACGAGCTAAATATGTGTGGACGCTATGCCCTGGCTAGCAGCGGGCTACTTCTGCAGGCGATGCAGAACGACGTCGGTCAGCACGCCGTCCTCGACGTGCGCCGTCATGTAGGTGCAGAACGGTTGCCTGCGGCGATCGGTCGGCGACCCGGGATTCAGCAGTCGCAGGCCGGTGCTGGTCGTGGTGTTCCATGGGATATGGCTGTGGCCGAACACCAACACATCGGTGTCGGGGTAGCAACTCGACATCCGGGCTTCCCGGCCGCCGGACGCGCCGGTCTCGTGGACAACGGTGAAGCGCAGCCCGTCCAACACCGCGTCGGCACGTTCGGGCAGCCGCGAGCGTAGCTCAGGTCCGTCGTTGTTGCCCCAGCACGCCACCAGCCGCGCGGACTTTTCGGCCAACTCGTCGAGCAACGCGGGCACCACCCAGTCGCCGGCATGCACGACGACATCTGCTTGCGCCACCTCCTCCCAGACCCGCACCGGCAGATCACGGGCGCGTCGCGGTACATGCGTGTCGGCGAGCAGCAGCAGTCTCACAGGGCCATCCTGCAACAGGCCCGCCCGATCCGGGGCTGACGGCAGCCCCTCGACCGTGCAGTGGCACGATGCTTAGCAGCGTGGCCCACATCGTCGTCGGGCCGACACAGAGGAGACAACGCTATGCGCACCTTCGAATCAGTCGCCGACCTCGCCGCGATCCAGGGTCAAAGTATCGGGCAGAGCGACTGGGTGACAATCAGCCAGGAAGACGTCAATCTCTTCGCCGACGCAACCGGTGACCACCAGTGGATCCATGTCGACCCGGAAAGAGCGGCCAAGGGCCCGTTCGGCAAGACCATCGCCCACGGTTTCATGACGTTGGCGTTGCTGCCGCGGCTGCAGCACCAGATCTACACCGTCAACGGCATCAAACTTGCAATCAACTACGGCCTCAACAAGGTTCGCTTCCCCGCGCCGGTCCCGGTCGGCTCGCGGGTTCGTGCGCAGACCTCGTTGGTCGGTGTCGATGACCTTGGCAACGGCGCGGTGCAGGCGACCGTGTCGACCACGGTGGAGGTCGAGGGATCGGACAAGCCGGCGTGTGTGGCCGAAAGCGTCGTTCGCTACGTCTCCTAGGCGGGCGATCATGGACGCTGAGTTGGCATCCTGGCTGGATGCCGGAAACTACTTCGACTACCTCGGCTTCGATGTCTTCTACCGGATGGAGGGCAGCGGACCTCCGCTACTGCTGATCCATGGCTACCCGTTCAATTCCTTTGACTGGGCACCGATCTGGCCCACGCTGACGGGGCGATTCACCGTCATCGCGCCCGACATGATGGGCATGGGTTTTTCCGCGAAGCCGGTCGCCTACGAGTACTCGGTGCATGACCACGCCGACATGCACGAGGCGCTGCTGGCCCACCTGGGTATCGGCAACACGCACATCCTGGCCCACGACATCGGCGACTCGGTAGGCCAGGAGCTGTTGGCCCGACACGAGTTTGGCCAACACGCCTACGGCGACCTCAACATCGACTCGATCACCTGGCTCAACGGCGGCATGTTCGTCGAGACCTACACGCCCCGGACGGCGCAGAAGCTGATGTCACGTACCCCCTTGGGCGACATCGTCAGTCACGTGCAGAACACCCCGTTATCTCGTCGCCTGCTGGAGCCGACGTTGCGCGAGATGTTCGGCCCGAACACGAAGCCGACGCGGCACATGATGGACGTATTCAACCAGATCCTGGATTACAACGACGGCCGCCGCGTGCTGCACAAGGTCGGTCGCTTCATCAACGACCGCTACACGCATCGGAATCGGTGGGTGCGGGCCATGCGGCAGACCAAGGTTCCGATGCGGCTGATCGACGGGCCGGTCGATCCCAACTCCGGTGCGCACATGGCACGCCGCTACGCCGAGGTGATACCCGAACCCGATGTGGTGATGCTCGCCGACGACATCGGGCATTGGCCGCAACTGGAAGCACCCGATGCGGTGCTGACACACTTCCTCGCCCACATCGACCGCGTCACCGCCGGTATTTAGGCAAGGCGAGCACTCAAGCCTGGCGAGCTGTCCAAGAGACCCGACTGCATCAACGTATCCTGCACGAACTGCCGCACTGGTCGTGAGCGAAAGAACCCGATGTGGCCGCCGGGATACCACATGATCTGGGGTTTGCCCCAGTGTTTCCAGAGCTGAGTCACCTGATCGCGTGGATGGATCAGCCGATCAGCAACGCCGGCGTAAATGAAACGGCCCGGCATGGGCACCAAGGGAGTGAGCGATAGGGGTGAGATCATGCGTCCTATAGGCGCAGCCAATTCAAGACGATCTCGTCGCGAAAAGCCTGTCCTGCCAAAGCGATAGTGGGCCGAGCGACCGGAAGCTCATCCGGGTGCTGATCGCGAGACTTCAGCCACGAGCGAGCAACGAAGCGACCGGTTCGCGTCAGCGGTCCAACCGCGCTGCCCAAAACCGTACCGGGTAGGCCCCGGTACGAGTGGCGATCGGCCTCCTCGGGCGACGGTATTGCCATGGTGGCAGAAATTAAGACCACGTCATAGGTCGTGGTAGGGGCTTATGTCCCGCCGAAGGTCACCACGGAAGCTTGTTGACGGGTGCGGCGAACGACGTGCCTACGACGTCCCAAAAAGAGCCGAATGATCCGGTGATGCATGACCTTAGGCACTCGTCTGCGCTGTGGGGCCGTCATAGTGTCGGAGAGTCGGATCAACAAAAGGAGACAAATCATGACGCAAGCGCCGCAAAAGACGGAGCCACGCTGGGCCGAACTTTCCGACGACGTCCTCGAATCACTCGAGGCCGGACGTAAGAGAGGGATCGAAGCCGTCCGCACATTCGTCGATGAGGTGAAGCCAGGGGTCGAGGGAGAGTCGGGGCGCAAGAACGTCATCGACGCTGCCCTGAAATTGGCTGAAGAACTGGCCACCACGCAGATCGAGTTCATGCGCAGTGTTGTGCGGAGTGCCGGCGAGGCGGCAACCAAGTCGTAACCCAAAACCTACCGCCAAAAAGCGGTGGCCGTCCATAGTCCCCCGCTATGGGCG
The DNA here is from genome assembly GCA_963760095.1 of uncultured Actinomycetota bacterium. GTDB lineage: Bacteria > Actinomycetota > Actinomycetes > Mycobacteriales > Mycobacteriaceae > Mycobacterium. The sequence continues at coordinate 173,407 of CAVXBT010000007.1, forward strand.
GCCGCTTTCCTTCATGCCGCCCAGCCAGCCCGTCAGTCTGAGTTGGCTACGTCTGTTTCCCAGCGCTTTTCGGCTTTGTCTACTGACAATTCCTCACCCTGCGACGATCCGCGGGTAGCCGAACATGGTCGCGGTTGTCCGGCCGTCGCGAGGTTCAGCCGACGAGCGCGCCCACGCCCGGCGACTGGCTTCGTGGATCCCTGGCAACAGGATGCGATGGACCTTTCGCATCGCCGGGCAGCGTGTCCGCGCCGACAAGCAGCCACTGGCCGCGCAGCGCGACGATCGCGAATCGCACATCCAGTGCCGGCGCATGCTCGAAGTTGACGGTCGCGGTCATCTTCCACTGTTCGGCGTCGAAACGGGCATCGCGGAAATTGCTGACGCGTATCGAGCCGTGCTGACACGTGTCGGCGGCAAGGTGGGCCGCGATCAGCTGAGTCTTCTCCGACGAGAAGCGCTCCCGAAGAGCGCCCCACGTGATGCGTCGCAGCTCGTCGATATTCGCCTCCTGCACTGCACGGGTGTATCTGGTAATCGCGTCGCGGACGCCGGATAAGGGCACTTCAGCTCCTCTCCATGGTTGGCGCAACGACGTGAGCGGTGGTCGTCGTGGGGTGTTTACTCGCGGGTCAATTGAAGCTAGGACGCGCGGACCTGCCGACCTAGGGCCTTTTGGCCCTTCGATCCAGCGACTTTGGACCTGTCGACCGGCGGTGACCCGCCCCGGCCGTCGGCTCTCAGAACTCGGCGACCGCGTGCTCCAGGCGCTCGGCCAACCGTGCCTGCGCCTCGGCGCGCCGAGTGGGTAGATGCTGCGACGGGAAAGGCGTTGAGACCGGCTGATATTCGCGCAGGGTGCGGCGGGCGACGGTCATCTTGTGCAGCTCGGTGGCGCCGTCGGCGATCCCCAGGGACTCCGCGGCGATCATCATCTTGATGAACGGCATCTCGTTGGAGACCCCGAGCGCGCCGTGCAGGTGCAGGGCGCGCTGCACGACATCATGCAGCACCTGCGGCATCGCAACCTTGACCGCGGCGATATCGCGACGCACCTTCTGGTAGTCGTGATGCTTGTCGATCAGCCACGCGGTGCGCAGGACCAGCAACCGGAACTGCTCGATCTGGATCCAGCTGTCGGCGATCTTCTCCTGGGTCATCTGGAAATTCGACAGCGGGCCCATCCGGGTCTGGCGGGAGACCGCCCGCTCACACATCATGTCGAAGGCCCGCCGGGCCAACGCGATGGTGCGCATGGCGTGATGAATGCGACCGCCACCCAACCGCGTCTGCGCGATCGCGAAGGCCTGCCCCTCGCCGCCAAGGATGTGGTCGGCCGGCACCCGCACGTCGGTGTAGCCGACGTAGCCGTGAGTGGCATGTGACTCCGTGCCGACCCCCACATTGCGGATGATGTCGACACCGGGTGTCCCGGCGGGGACGATGAACAACGACATCTTGTCGCGGGTGCGCGCGTCGGGATTGGTCACCGCCATCACGATGAAAAACGTCGCGTGCCTCGCGTTGGTGGAAAACCATTTCTCGCCGTTGATGACCCACGAGTCGCCGTCACGCTCGGCGCGGGTCACGAACAGACCCGGGTCGGAGCCGCCTTGCGGTTCGGTCATCGAATAGCAGGAGGTGATGTCGCCGTCGAGCAGCGGCTGTAGGTAGCGCGCCTTCTGGTCAGCGGTCCCGAACAGGGCGAGGATTTCGGCGTTTCCGGAGTCGGGTGCCTGCGAGCCGAACACCGACGGGGCCCACCGGGACCGGCCCAGGATTTCGTTGAGCAGCGCGAGCTTGACCTGGCCGTAACCCTGCCCGCCCAGCTCCGGTTTCAGGTGCGCCGCCCACAGCCCGCGGTCCTTGACCTGCTGCTGCAGCGGCCGCAGGATCGCCATCGTCTCGGCGTTCTTCTTGTCGTACGGGTCATGCGCCACCAGGTCAAGTGGCTCGAGCTCGTCGACCATGAACTCTTCGACCCAGTCCAGTTTCTCTTGGTATTCAGGGTCCGTTTCGAAGTCCCACATGATTTCCGACGCTACTACTCTGGCTGCCAATGACAATCCAAACGCGTCCGGCGCGCAAAGCCGACATCACTGAGCTGTCACACGCCCTGGGCCGGGCTTTCTACGACGACCCGGTGTCGGTCTGGATCATGCCCGACGACAGAGCGCGGGCGGCGCACCTGCGGAAATTCTTTGCGACCGTGACTCGCCACCATCATCTCGCCGGCGGCGGCGCCGAAGTCGCGTGCGACGGGCCGATCATCGGCGCGGCGGCGCTCTGGGATCCACCGGGCCGGTGGAAACAGTCGGCGCGCGAACAACTGATGATGCTGCCGTCGTTCATCTTCGGGTTCGGACCGCGGCTGACGACCGGCCGCAAACTCGGCGCACTGCTCGAGCAGATGAAGCAACAACATCCCGAGGAACCGCACTGGTATCTGGCGGTGATCGGCAGCGACACGTCCGTGCGCGGGAAAGGCTACGGGCAGGCATTGATGCGCTCACGCCTCGATCGCGTCGACGCCGAGCACGCCCCCGCTTATCTCGAGTCCAGCAAAGCGGACAACGTGCCGTACTACCAACGGTTCGGCTTCGAGGTCACCGGCGAGATCGTTCTGCCCAACGGTGGTCCGACCCTGTGGCCGATGTGGCGGGCGCCGCGCTGAGGGCAGCGCCGCGACGTCGCTGGGCAACAGGTAACACCCACCGGGCGTGAATGGACTTTCGGCCACCCGCGCTGGGACTTCCGGCCGCTGACAGTCGCCGCCCGAGCCTTCTAGCGTCATGAGGGAATGCACAGCCGGTTGATGACGTCGTCAACGCAACGGATCGGCTACCTGACGGGTAGATGGGAGTGGTCGTCGTGACCGACAACGAACGCAAAATAGACGCAGCTATTGGCAACATGAGCACGGTAGCTGCCCGTGTTTAGCGGCCCAAGCATGAGGGGACTCGGGTGCCATGGCAAGCGATAACACCCTGAGCCCGAGCGAGTCGACCGATTCCGACGAGGTCCGCAACGACGACGGCGACATCGTGGTCGACCCGCCCGACGACTGGAGTGAGGCCGACAGGTTCGGCATGACGGCGCGTGAAGAGCGCGAGGGTGAATCCCTCGAGGCCCGGCTTGGCGAAGAAGAACCCGACGTAGTGCCTGAACCAGGGCCCCCTGCAGAGCGGCCGGCCCGAGTCCATCGCGGTCAGATCGACGGAGCCCCCGAGGATGGCGACTCGCTATTCAACATTGACAGGTGACGTTTTTGTAGTGTCGCGCAGCGTCGCGCGGAATTGCATTACCCGGTAGGGCCATCCGCGTTCGGTGTGCCACTGGGACACCACCAGGCCGACACCGCCGACGGCATCGAGCGTCGAGCCAGGCAGGATGTATCCGCCGTAGAGCTGCGCGACCCGGCACCGTGCGTGATCTTCGGCGTCCCAGGGGGATCCGACGACCGGCCGCTGTAGCCGCGAATCATGCACTGCGTTAGGAGATTCGACGACGCGATATCCGAGGGCGTAATCGGAAGATACGAATCCGCCCAGGACCCATTTCCCTTGGGTCAGTCGTCGCAGCGACAGCTCTCCCCACGTCTCGCCCTGGGGTGTGATCGGCGTCGGCTCCGCGCCCCATGACCAGCGACCGTCGATGCGTCCCCACCCGGCGTACTTGCGCCGGTCGCCGATGTGTTCGGGACGAACCCGTCTCAGGATGATTCCCTTGTCACGCTGAAAGCCGGTGGACACAACCTAGATCCAGCCGTCGAGGGGGTCGTAATCCCACGACCAGCATTGCGCGTGACCGTTGTGCAAACCGGCCGGGAACCTCGTGCCCCTACCCAGGTGCCGCCATGAGATGCCGTTGTCGACGGACTGCCAGACTGCCAGATCTCCGTCCACACCACGTTGCCGAAGCCCCGGTTGACAATCGCATGCAGGTAGAGCGTGTCGCCGACCCGCAGCAGGTCGGACGGGATCACCGTGCTGATACCGCGGCGCGGCCGGCCCAAAGTGCCGGTGCGATGTGTGTAGCGCCAGAGTTGTTGTGCCCATTCAGGATCGGTGCCGCCGGCACGGTGGTAGCTGATCGCGTGATGGGCGTCGCCGGTACCGATGAGGATCACCGGCGAACGCCAGTCGCCCTGCCCGACGCGGCAGCCCGAGAAGGTGTCTCCGAACACCGACACCAGCGTGCCGTTGGGGGCCACGATCGACGCGCCCAGGTCGGCGCACGTCACGCCCCACCGGTCGGTGATGCCGGGACCGGTGATGTCGGCCAGCTTCCCCGCTGTGCGACGCGCGCCCATGGCACCATCATGGCGCGGAATGCACCGACTCAACGGTGTACAGGTGCGGGTCGTAACCGTCGGCCAATTCGGCACACTGCGCCATGTGTTGCCGGGCCGTGGCGTCCTGCAGCATCGCCTGGAACGCCGCCGCGCTGCGCCACTGCGCGTAGTTGACGACCCGGGTGCCGTCGGTGCTGAGGTGAATGTTGGCCGAGATGAACCCGTCGATGTGCTGCATCACGTCCTCGGTGGCAGCCCTCAAAAGGTCGGCGAGTTGTCGTGCCCGCTCGGGTTCGACGGTGAACACATTGATCAGCGTCGCGTGGTCGGCGTGTGCGGTGATGACAGACATGGTGTCTCCTATGTAAGGTTCCTGACACTACCGTAGCACTGATGTAAGGTTCCTGTCATGCAGCTGTCGGAGGCCGAACGGTCAGTCGGGTATCTGGTCAAACGGGTCCAGCAGGGACTGCGGCGCCGATGCGACACCGCGTTGAAGCCGACCGGCCTGTCCATGGCCCAGTACGCGACGTTGCGGGCGCTTGCCGAACATCCGGATGCCTCGGCCGCCGAGTTGGCGCGACTCTGTTTCGTGACGCGGCAGTCCTTGCAGGACATGCTGGCGGGATTGCGTGCGGCGGGTTTGGTGGCGACCGCCGACGCTCCGCCGCGGGGACGATCACGGTCGCTGGCGTTGACGCGCCTGGGCTCGCGGCGGCTCAGCGCTGCTCACGAGGCCGTGTTCGGCGTTGAAGCGGCGATGCTGGAGGGTGTTTCGGCGCGCGAACAGCGAAGCGTCGCCGACGTTTTGGCGCGATGCGCCCAGAGCCTAGAAGGCTAGAAAGTGAGTGATCGGGGCTTTGTTAAATTAGCAAACCCGCCTCGGGTTTTCTAACCACTCGGTACTCTGCCTCCAGAGTGGTTAGCCTCCAAAGCCATACCATCGGCCGCATTATCGGCCCATTGGGCAAAGGGGAGACGGCGATGCTGAGCATGAGAGATCACGATGTGCAGGACTACACGACGTTGCTCCATATGGACGCTACTGACGTCGGCGTCTTGACCGAGGACGACCAAGACTGTCTCGAAGAGCTCGGGCACTATCTGGTGTCCGCTGATGGCTGGAGACGATTTTCGGTCTGGTTGCTGCACAAGCACTTTGACCCTACGTCCGGAGAAGTATTCGTGGAGCGCTCCTTCGCCTCGCCGCCGGAGACCCATACTGCCCCGATGCCGCGCGCGGACTTTGCGCCGGAGGCGCTCAAACCGGTTGCGATCCGGTTCGACACCAAGCCTGGTTTAGGTGTGGGGCTGGTCGGTATGGAGTTCGCGCCGCCTGCTGACCTAGGTGGCGTCGCTCCGATCAACAACGCCGACGAGACCGTGCTGGTAGGGCTCGCTGAGCGGTTGCATGCGCGAGGCAAGATCGACCGCTTCGGAGTGCGGCTGACCCGTAATCAGCTGGGCCTGTCCGACGGGCAGATGCTCTCAGAGACCTGCGACGAGGCGCGTCGCACTCTAAGCTGCGACGTCGTGGACCGCGCCGCCCGTCGCCCCAGGACGGTTGAAACTACGTGGCAGTGGAAACCGGTTATCAAACGCTCCGGACCGATCCCCATCGCGGATTGTGTTCAGTCGTGTACCTACAGTTGTGACCTCGGTCCCCCCGACGGCCCCAGCCACGTGAGGGGACACGAATATAGCCATAGGCCGGGACCGGGGCCGTATCCCGGCGATCCGTCGTCATCGTTCTGATCAAACTCATCTCGGTCAACTTCCCACGCCAGTTCGGTAGACGGTGCTGTGCCGTACTGTGCTGCGGGGCAATGGCTAAGGGCTGCTACGCCAGCCGCTGACGCCGATGACGATCATCCGCAGCTGCTTGACCGCGGTTCGCCGGATCTCCTCGATCGCCTCGGCGCCCTGAGCGTCTTCGATCGCCTCGGCGACGACGATCATCGCGTTGACGAACAGGGTCGCCATCACGTTGAGGTCGTCGGTGCTCCATGCGTTCAGGCCCGGGAACCGGGCGAGGTCGGTGGCCAGCTCCGAGGTGAGCAGCCGGAACTCGGTGCGAATCGCGTAACGCAACACGGTCACGCCGCTGGAGCGCTCGCGTCCGATGAAGCGCCAGTGCTCACGGCGTTCGGTGACGCTCGCGACGACGATCTCGACCGACGACTCGATCACCCGGTTGGGGTCGAGCTTGCCGGCGCGCGCCCCGCGCAGCATGTCGCGCAAGGTTCGAAACGACTCGTCGATGAGAACCAGCCCGAGGGCGTCCATCGACTCGAAGTGACGGTAGAACGCTGCCGGGACGATGCCGGCTTCCCGGGTCACCTCGCGCAGGCTCAACCCGCTGAAACTGCGGTCGTCGAGCAGTTTGAGCGCCGCAGCGACGATGGCCCGCCGAGTGACCTCTTTACGCTCCTCGCGTGACGGCCCCTCGCGGGTGCGTGTGCGGCTCGACCGGTGCGCACGTGAGCTAGGCGTACGACTGTTCACTGTGTGAACCGTAACACAGAGGCGCGGAAAGCCTTGACGAACTGCGGTGTAACAGCGCACGGTGTACACATGTTCACCCAAACTTTGAAGAAGCGGGTGCTGGGGTCTGACCTGGTAAACCTGCTCACCGGCCCGCATGGCGTCGACCGGTACACCGAGCAGGTCGACCCGACGTGGACGCTGGCCGAGGCCCGCGCGAAGGTCGTCGACGTGCGCCGGAACACACCGCGCAGCGTCACCCTGGTGCTGGCGCCCAACGCGGCATTCGCCGACACCGTTAAGGCCGGCCAATATGTCAACCTTGCCGTCGAGACCGACGGACGCCGGTACACCCGCTGCTACTCGCCGGCCAACGGCGAGGGTTCCTCGCACCTCGAGCTGACGATCGGACACCACGACGGCGGGCGGGTCTCGACATTTCTGTACGAACACGCGCGGCGCGGGATGGTGGTCGGGCTCGCCGGCGTCGGCGGCGACTTCGTTTTGCCGACACAACGGCCGCGGCGGATCTTGTTCGTCTCCGGCGGCAGCGGCATCACGCCCGTCATGGCGATGCTGCGAACGCTGGTCAACGAAGGCCACGACGGCGACATCGCGTTCGTGCACTACGCGCGCAACCGCGCTGAGGCGTGCTACCGCGACGAGCTCGCCGCGATGCCCGGCGTCCGCGCGCTGCACGGCTACACCCGATCGGCCGACGGTGACCTGGACGGCCGGTTCGGCCCCGAACACCTGTCGGCGGCGATGCCGATACCGGACGCCGTATTCGTCTGTGGCCCAACCGCCTTGGTGGATGCCGTCCGGGAGCACTGCCAGAACGTGTATTCGGAGAGCTTCGTGGCGCCGACGTTCGACCTGACCGGGGAGCCTTCCGGCGGGCGAGTCAGCTTCGCGGACAGCGGCATTGACGTCGTCGACGACGGCCGCCCATTGCTCGAGCAGGCCGAGTCGGCGGGCCTGACCCCGGAGAGCGGATGCCGGATGGGTATCTGCCACACCTGCACGCGCCGCAAAACCAGCGGTGTCGTGCGCAACCTGACCAGCGGCGCGGTGTCGACCGCACCCGACGAGGACGTGCAGATCTGTGTGTCCGTCCCCGTCGGCGACGTCGACCTAGCGCTTTAGGCCCTTCGGGCCCATCAGAGACCAGGAGTCCCAAACCATGTCACAGCCCAAGATCAAACTGACACCCGAGCAGGCCGACGCGTTCGGCCGTGAACTCGACACCATCAAGGAACGCGTCATGGCCGACCTCGGCCAACGCGACGCCGACTACATCCGTCGCGTCATCAAGACGCAGCGCGCACTCGAAGTGAGCGGACGCGCCCTGCTGTTCGCCGGGATCTTGCCGCCAGCCTGGCTGGCCGGTACCGCGATGCTCGGCATCGCAAAGATTCTCGACAACATGGAGATCGGCCACAACATCATGCACGGCCAGTACGACTGGATGCGTGACCCGACGATCCGCGGCCGCGACTTCGAATGGGACACCGCGTGCCCGGCCGATCAATGGCGGCACTCGCACAACTACATGCACCACACCCACACCAATATCGTGGGAATGGACCGCGACATCGGCTACGGCATCCTGCGGATGAGCGAGGACCAGCCGTGGAAGCCCTACTTCCTGGGCAACCCGCTCTACGCCTTCCTGCTGATGGTGCTGTTCCAGTACGGGGTGGCGTTGCACGAACTGGAAACCGAGCGCATCCGCTCCGGCGAGATCCGGTTGGCCGATAAAAAGGAAGTCCTGCAGGCCATTTGGCGCAAAACCCGCAAACAGATGCTGAAGGACTACGTCGCCTTCCCGCTGCTGGCCGGACCGTTCGCCCCGTTCGTCTTCACCGGCAACCTGTCGGCCAACCTGATCCGCAACGTATGGTCCTACATGATCATCTTCTGCGGCCACTTCCCCGACGGCACACAAGAATTCACTGTCGAAGAGACGCAAGGTGAATCACGCGGCATGTGGTACTTCCGTCAGGTACTCGGTTCGGCAAACCTGACCGGCGGCAAGCTCTTTCACCTGCTGTCCGGCAACCTGTCGCACCAGATCGAACATCACCTGTTCCCCGACATGCCGGCCCACCGCTATTCGGATATCGCGCCGCAGGTTCGCGAGATCTGCCGGCGCTACGGCATCCCGTATAACTCGGGCTCGCTGCCGAAACAGTTCGGCACCGTCGTGCGCAAGATCGTGAAACTGGCTCTCCCGCCGACGGATCGCGGTGTTAACACCAAGCCCAAGGACCGCGAGCGCGTCGCCGCCTGAGTACAGCGGCTCGCCGCTCGATGGGGACGATCACCCCAGCTCGTACGACTCCTGCGACACCCGGAAGAAGTGCCCGGTGCTGACGTCGGTGCATTTCATCGCCGACTGATCGCTGCTGCAGGTGATCACGCCCGCGAACCGCGCTTCGCCGTCATCCATCGGGTCGGGATTCACCAAGTTGCCTGGACCGTAGGCCACAACAGGCACCTGGCCCCGCATGAGAACGAAGGTGCTGGTGGCGTCAGCCCGGCCCGGCGGGGGCGGCCGCGGTGGCACCCAGCTGTGGTTAGCGATGTCGCACTGCACGAAATTCGCTCCGAGCGTGTGGGTGCCTAGGGGAGGGGAGTTAACCAGGTTGCAGGCGATGTCGCCCGATGGCGACTGGAACTGATCGGAGAAGGGGCCGGCGAGCGAACTTCCTGCCAGCCCGATCGATGCCGCGCCGAATGTCGCGCACACTCCCGCAATCATCCCGACTCTGCCGGCGTTTCGAATTATGCTGCTGAACCGCGGGATAACCTGCCCGGAGCGATGATTCAGATGCTGGGCAGGTGTCTGCAAACATCGATGAGGGGGCTCCTCTGCGGCATCCGATGGCGTCCGCCGGGCGGCACGTTGGATGCCTTTCGCCCTACTACGACTGAACACTCTTATTGCATACCGCCGATGAGTTTCACTTCTGTTGCTAAATTGTCAAGCCATGGTTACTTTGCCCGCCCTGGATGGCGTTGAGCACAAGTTCGTCGATCTGGGTGACGGTGTGACCATACATGTCGCCGACGCCGGACCGGCCGACGGGCCGCCGGTGATGCTGGTCCACGGCTTCCCAGAAAACTGGTGGGAGTGGCACGAGTTGATCGGCCCACTGGCCGCCGACGGCTACCGCGTGCTGTGCCCCGATCTGCGCGGTGCGGGATGGAGTTCGGCGCCGCCCTCCCGTTACCTGAAGAACGAGATGGCCGACGACTTGGCGGCCGTGCTGGACCGATTGGGCGTCGGGCCGGTGAAACTGGTGGCCCACGACTGGGGCGGGCCGGTCGCGTTCATCATGATGCTGCGCCACCCGGCGAGGGTGACCGGGTTCTTCGGCGTCAACACGGCGGCGCCCTACGTGAATCGGGATCTGTCGTCGCTTCGCAACCTCTGGCGTTTCTGGTACCAGATTCCGATGGCGCTGCCGGTGATCGGTCCGCGAGTCATCGGAGACCGCAAGGCACGGTTCTTCCGCCTGCTGGCCTCGTGGGTCGGCGGCGGGTTCATATTGCACGACGAGGATGTCGCGATGTACGTCGAGTGCATGCGCCAGCCCGGGCATGCGGTCGCCGGTTCGCGGTGGTACCGGTCCTTTCAGGCCACCGAGGCGATGCGTTGGATGCGCGGCGAGTTCGATGACGTTCGCGTCGACGTGCCGGTCCGCTGGCTCAGCGGCACGAAAGATCCGGTGCTGACCCCGGAGTTGGTCGACGGATACGCAAAGCACATCAGCGATTTCGAGGTCGAGTTCGTCGACGGCGTCGGCCACTGGATCGTCGAGCAGCGCGGAGATCTGGTGCTGGACCGGCTGCGGGCCTTCCTCAAGCTTTGATCCGTAGCCCTGACCCGATCTCTGTTCCGTTTCCAGCTCGATAGATAAGCTAGGCGCGCCTTTTCGTTCTGGAGCCGCCGGCGCCGTCGGGCTGGGCGATGCGGAGCCCGGAGACGATGATGTCGGTGGCCAGCTCGATGTGGTCGACGGGGTCCAGGGGGCCGTCAACGGGGTCAAATCGGTCCGAGAGCGGGCCGAGGGTGAACGGCGCTGCGGCTCCGTGTGCGATGAGGAACAGCAACGTGCGGGCGGGTACGCGTCGGACCACGCCTGCGTCGGCGAGCCGGTTCAGGCCCTGCCATACCGTAGTCAGCGCCGGCAGGGTGAATGACGTCATGATGTAGTCCAGTCGGCTGGTCGAATGCAGGCCTTCCTGGTTCATCAACCTGACGAGTTCCGGGCGACGGACCGAGGCGACCAGGAATGCACGAATGCCCTCGCGCACCCGCGACAGATCGTCGTCGGGAACCTCTCGTTGTTGCAGCTCGGCGTTGAGATCGTCGATCAGGTGGCGGAACTCATGATCGACCGCGGCGTACCAGAGCTGCTCCTTCGAACCGAACCGCTGGTTGATGGTGCCGCGGCTGAGCCCCATCTCGGCGTTGAGCGTGCGCAGCGACATTCCGTCGTAGCCGTGCTCGGCGAAGGCGTGTAACGCGGCCCGCAGGATCTCGTCGTCGTCTCGTATACGTGGCCGGCCGCGTGTCTCGGCGGTCTGCACGGCATCTGTCGCCATGACAGCACGATACCCCCGGGCGGATAATTTCTTGACACATGGCGAGAAATAGTTCACGCTGTAACCCATGAAGCGAGAAGAACACGTACTCAATGAGACGTTCAGCTACCGGTATCCCGGCGAAGATGCAGACCACGCAATCCTGATTCAGCACGGGATCGCTTCCCACGGCGGCATTTACGACAGTTTTTGCGCGCACCACGCGGCCCACGGCGTGGATGTCTGGAGCATGGACGCTCCGGGCCACGGCCGATCGGTGAATATGCGGCCACCCGGCCGGTTCAGCATCGAGGAATGGGTCGACGACGCGGTGGCTTTAGGCGAGCACATCGGCGAGACAACCGGTCTGCCGGTGTTCATCAAGGGATCATCGTTGGGTGCCGCGGCAGCCTACTGCGCGCTACAGGCCTCTGATGTCTTCCGGGGGGCGATCCTGATGGGCTACGCAATCCCATCTGCGCCGCTGATTCCGAACCCGAACCCGTTCCGCAGCGAAGCTTTTGAGCAGATCGATGCACTGTTCGGAGACAAACTGCTGCTCAGCCTCGACCGGT
>CAVXBT010000008.1:0-117043 GCA_963760095.1 uncultured Actinomycetota bacterium
TGGTGGAACGCCACCACGACGGACGACCGGACATGATCGGCATGGAGGCGGTCAACCAGCTGCTGGTGGCACTGGAGGTGCATCGGTTCGACTTCTGTTTCATCGGCGCCGGATACGAGAAGGAAGTCGACGAATTTCTCACCGTGAACCCAGGTTTGGCGGGTCGATTCAACCGCAAGCTGCGGTTTGTGTCCTACGCTCCCGACGAGCTGGTGGAGATCGCGGTCCGCTATGGCCAACCGCGGGCAACCATCATCGAGCCTGCCGCACGCGAAGCGCTGAACATGGCCTGCAAGACGCTGCGGGCCTACTTGGCGCCGGACGGCACCCACGGGATCGACGTCATGCAGAACGGCCGGTTCGCCCGCAACGTCGTCGAGCGCGCCGAACGGCTGCGGGATTCCCGGGTGGCCGCCCAGAACCGCACCGACCGGGGCTCGGTGACCATCGAGGACTTGGAGACGCTGCGCACCCAGGACGTCGTCGCGGCAGTGACCGGCGCATGCGCGGAAAAGCATGTGCCGGTCCAGCTTTGAGGCGAGCCCGGTCGGTCAAGCCGGCGTGACCGGATCGAACCGGAACACCGCGATCCGACCGGCCAGCGCCTCGAATTCGTCCGGCGTGCCCCGGACGACCGTTCCGGAGCGTTTGGCGAAGGCCACGCCGACCGGCACTTCGACCGGAAATGCCCGCAGCACCGGACGTGCCTGTTCCGCGGTCAGTTCGACAACCCTGACCCGCCGGGAACGCCGTCCTCTGCTCAGCGTGCCGGTGCCGGCGGCCCTGGCGTTGGCGGCCCAGTCCGCACCCGGATAGCCGGCCACTGCGTACAGGCCGCCGCGGAACTCGAACGGCGTCATCGGGGTACTGCGCGGCTTGCCGGACTTGCGGCCCGGCACCGTCAACACCATCGCGGGGCCGGTGGGGATGCCGAGCTTCTGGACGGCCATCATCACCTTGTTCATCGGCTTGAGGTAACGCGGTGGACGTGGATCGGACATGTCTGTCTCCCTTGTTATTTCGTGAAGAGCTGACGGTTATCGGAAACCCACTGCGCGAACGTGGTGGCCGGCCGGCCGGTGATCTTCTCCACTTCACGGGTCACCAGCGCCGGGGTGTCGACTGTCTCGGCGAGCATCGCCGTGTACGCGTCGGCGAACTCGGCACCGAGACCGAGACCGATGAAGCGTTGCCGCACGACCTCCGGCGGCGCCTCGACGTATCGCAGCGGTCGGTCCAGGACGGTGCCGATCACCTCGACCAGCTCGGTGTTGGTGAATGCGTGCGGCCCGGTCAACGGGATCTGCTGTCCGACCAGCTCGTCGGTCAACAGTGCCTGCGCAGCGACCGTGGCGATGTCGGCGTCGACGATCGGCGCGCTGGACGCGGCGGCGTACGGCCCACCGACGATGTCGCCGGCGCGGACCTGCGCCGACCACATCCCGGCGAAGTTCGACGCGAACACCGCGGGCCGCAGGCTCACCCAGTCCAGGCCCGAGTCGATGGCGAGCTGCTCGACTTCCTTGTTGCGGTCGCCGCGAAACCGCGACGGCTGCCGCGAGAAGTCGTCGTCGGCGTTGATGGCCGAGAGTGCAACCAGTTTGGTGACCCCGCTGCTCCGCGCGGCGGCCACCACATCGGCGAGGCCGTCACCCAGTGCGCGGGAATTCAGGAACACCGCAGCAGCCCCCGGCAGCGCGTCGATCGCCGCATTCGCCGTCTCGACACCGGTGGGAAACCCGGCCGGGTGCGGGTTGCGGGTGACGGCGCGTACCCGCGCACCGGCCGCGGCAAGTTGGCACACCAGCGGCCGGCCGACATTGCCGGTCGCACCGGTCACAACGATCGTCATGAGGGTCTCCTTCATCAACGGGCTTTTCCGACAAGGACGGGCCGGAAGGTGGGAAAGTTACAAGCCCGACCATGTAACTTTTTCGAGGGCCAGATCGTCGTGAATACATGAGCCAACCGCCATCGGCGACTGACCGGATCAACGAGGTCTGGCGTCAGCACCGCCCGTACCTGGTCAACCTCGCCTATCAGATGCTGGGCGACGTCGGCGATGCCGAAGACGTTGCGCAGGAGGCTTTTCTGCGGCTTTCTCGCGCCGACGTCGACGGGATCGAGGATGTCCGCGCCTGGCTGACGGTGGTGGCGGGTCGACTCTGCCTCGATCAGGTGCGTTCGGCCCGGGCCCGCTACGAGCGTCCCGCCGACATCGGTTCAGAAGTGGCCGCGCTCAATCAGGCCCGGCGCCTGGATCCGGCCGATCAGGTCACCTTGGACGACGAGATCCGCACGGCGCTACTGGAGGTGCTGCGTCGGCTCAGTCCGGCTGAGCGGGTGTCGTTCGTGCTGCACGACGTGTTCGGAGTTCCGTTCGACGCGATCGCCGAAACGGTAGGCCGCCCGATCGGTACCTGCCGACAGTTGGCGCGCCGCGCCCGCGCGAAATTCGCGATGGCCCAGCCGAAGCCGGCCGAGGTGTCGGTGGCAGAGCACCAGGTTGTCACCGACAAATTCATCACCGCGTGCGCTAACGGCGACGTGGACGCGTTGGCCGCCGTGCTCGACCCGACGGTGTGGGGTGTGGGGACCGTGCTCGTCGATCCGGCCCCGCCACCGCAGATCAACCACGGTCCGCACGACGTCGCCGCCAACCTGATGCGGTACTTGGGACCGGGCGTCACGGTGGTCAGCGGCCCGGCCGGCCAACCGGTGCTGCTGGCCTTCGCCGAACGACGGCTGTTCGCCGTCGTCGTGCTGACGGTCCGCGATGACCTGGTGATCAAGATCGAGGCAACCGCGGACCCGTCGGCACGCGCGGCCAGCAGCTAGCGCCGATCTCGCGGGCTCTCCGGTCGCGACGCGAAGAACCCGGCGATCGTCGCGGAGATCTGCAGGAATTTGCGCCGCGTGGTGCGAGCCAGCTCGCTCCTCACGTCGATGACGCCGCCGGGTCGCAGGTGAGGATCGAACGGCACCTCCACCACGGTTTGCCCGCGGTCGATGAATTGGTGGGCCAGTACCGCTCGGGTGCGCTTGTCCGAGTGTCCGTCGGAGTCGTTGAGCACCACCACCGTGCGGTGCAGTAGGCCGGTGCGGCCGTGGGCCGCGAGCCATTCCATCGTCTGCGCCGCCGCCGAGGCGCCGTCCGCCCACGGCGAGGACACCACAATCAGCGCGTCCAGGTCGCTCAGCGCCTCCTGGGTGACCGGCGCGTCCATCGTGGAACCGCAGTCGACGATCGCGATCGTGAAATGGCGGTCCAGCCGCGAGGTGGCCTCGCGATACAGGGCCGGGTCGAGCACCCGCCGCGGGCCGGCCGTCGGCTCCCCGGCCAGCACGTACAGGCCCGCGGAGTTGCTGCCGACGCGGGTGCTCACATCGGCGAATGACCGAAGGTTCTGGTCGGCGGCGATTTCCCAGTACGAGCCGTTGGTCTGCGGGTCGACCCTGCTGCCGAGGCGGCCGAACGCGGTGTCCGCGTCGATCGCCACCACGCGGTCCTGGCGGCGAAGCTCGGCGAAGATCGACCCGACGCTGGCCGCGACCGTGGTCTTGCCGACACCGCCCTTGCCCAGCACGCCGACCTTGTAGTTGCCGCGAAGCGTTGCCCCGATCGTGGCTTCGTAGGCGGCCTCTTGCTTTTCGCCGGCCGAGGGCCCGACGTTGATCCTCCCGAACGTGGCGCGGTAGACGACGCGCCGCCAACCGTATTTTGGGCCGGGGCGCTTGGGCTGGGGCTCCGCCCGCGGCGCGAAGTCGATGTCACTCCACGACGGTCGATCAGAGCGTGCGGCAGGACGCGGGGGAGCGGGCCACTGAGCCGGCGCCGGACGGGGATCTACCGGACGGGGATCCGGCGGCTGTGGGCGCGGCGGGGGTCCCGCAGCACCGCTCGGCGGCGCGGGCCGTAGCCGGTCGCGTAGGAAGTCGTCGGGCTCGGTCACGTCAGGAGCTCGCCCGCTCGGATGCCCAGTACTCCCGCAAGCTGGCCACCCGGTGGCCCTCCAGTTCGAGAATCGCGACCTCGCGCATCCGTTTGCGGTGGCCGTCGACGACGTCGTCGAACCGCGCTTCCCACTCGGCGATGGCGGTCGTGCCGTCCAGGTAGAGGCTGAGCAGCTCGGCCTGGATGTTGGACTGCTCTTGGACGACTTTGGTTTGCCAGTACTCACGGATGCCGGCGTGGTCGCGAATCGGCTGCTGGAGTACCCGCTCGTGGTACGTCGCGGTCGGGGTGAAGACCGTCAGGATCAGATCCGGATCCTGGGTCGTCCAGGCGCGCAGGTAGATGTCGATGAGCTTGCGCACGTCCTGCTTGGCCAAGCTCATGGAATCATCGTAAAGCCGGCGCGGCGGCACCAACGCCACTCGGCTGTCGCCGACCACGGAAACTGCTGATCATGCAGGTCAGAGGCGTTCGGACGGGTCCGCCGCCGAAAAATGCCCCGCCCGGCGGGCCGCAGTGAGCCGTCGGGCCGTCGACGCGCTGGTTGGACCGAAATCACAGCCGACTGCCGAGCAGAATTGCCGGCAAAGTAGCAGCTGTCCGGCGCCTTCCGGAACGGCGTCCGCTGTGCCCAAATACGATGTGACACACACCGACCCGGCCAGCGGCGGTACGGATGGCACGTCAACGCAGCGGCACCGGCGCCGGACGGGTTAGTATTGCTCAAGTTGGCATGTCAGGCGGGTTTTGTCATATCGTTTTACGACTTGTCGAAACCGGGTACTGGGCCACCGTTCAGCGCTGCACGGATGAATCCCAACCGGTTCATCGCCACCAGGCGAACACCTTATCGACAAGACCGATGGGGCCTACCCACAGCCTTATGGGCGGCGCCAACGGAGCGATCTGAATTCCGCGGCGGAAAGTTCTGGTGAAGGGTCAGGTGGGAATGGCGCCCAACCGCGTCGGGCTCTACAACCCCGCGTTCGAGCATGACTCGTGCGGGGTGGCCATGGTCGTCGACATGCACGGCCGCCGCAGCCGGGACATCGTGGACAAGGCGATCACCGCGCTGCTCAACCTCGAGCACCGCGGCGCACAAGGTGCCGAGCCGCACAGCGGTGACGGTGCCGGCGTCCTGATCCAGATTCCCGACGACTTCTTGCGTGCGGTTGTCGACTTCGAGTTGCCCGAAGCGGGTAGCTACGCCACCGGCATCGCGTTCCTCCCACAGTCGTCCAAAGAGGCGGCGGCGGCGTGCGCCGCGGTGGAGAAGATCGTCGAAGCCGAGGGCCTGCAGGTGCTGGGCTGGCGCGACGTACCCACCGACGAATCGTCGCTGGGTGCGCTGGCCCGCGACGCGATGCCCACCTTCCGCCAGGTGTTCATCGCCGGTGCCGACGGAATGCACCTGGAGCGCCGCGCCTACGTGATCCGCAAGCGTGCGGAGCACGAGCTCGGCACCAAGGGTCCCGGACAAGACGGACCCGGACGCGAAACCGTCTACTTCCCCAGCCTTTCCGGTCAGACCATGGTCTACAAGGGCATGCTGACCACGCCGCAGCTCAAGGCGTTTTATCTCGACCTGCAAGACCAGCGGCTGACCAGCGCGCTGGGCATCGTGCACTCCCGGTTCTCCACCAACACCTTCCCGTCGTGGCCGCTGGCGCACCCGTTCCGGCGCATCGCGCACAACGGCGAGATCAACACCGTCACCGGCAACGAGAACTGGATGCGCGCCCGTGAGGCGCTGATCAACACCGACGTCTTTGGGTCTCACGGCGCCGCCGAAAACCCGGTCAAGCTGTTCCCGATCTGCACCCCGGGCGCGTCGGACACCGCGCGCTTCGACGAAGCGCTCGAGCTGCTGCACCTGGGTGGGCGCAGCCTGGCGCACGCGGTGCTGATGATGATCCCGGAGGCCTGGGAGCATCAGGAGTCGATGGACCCGGCCCGACGGGCGTTCTACGAGTACCACGCCTCGCTGATGGAGCCGTGGGACGGGCCGGCATCGATGACGTTCACCGACGGCACCATCATCGGCGCGGTGCTCGACCGCAACGGCCTACGCCCGTCGCGGATCTGGGTGACTGAGGACGGCCTCGTCGTGATGGCTTCCGAGGCCGGCGTGCTGGACCTCGACCCGTCGAAGGTGGTGCGCCGGATGCGGCTGCAGCCGGGCCGGATGTTCCTGGTCGACACCGCACAGGGCCGCATCGTCGCCGACGAGGAGATCAAGGCCGAGCTGGCCGCCGAGCAGCCCTACCAGCAGTGGCTGGACAACGGGCTGATACCGCTGGCCGAGCTGCCGCAGGGCGACTACGTACGGATGCCGCACCATCGGGTTGTGTTGCGGCAGTTGGTTTTCGGTTACACCTACGAGGAGCTCAACCTGCTGGTCGCGCCGATGGCCCGAACCGGCGCCGAGCCGATCGGCTCGATGGGCACCGACACCCCGGTCGCGGTGCTCTCCCAGCGTCCGCGGATGCTGTTCGACTACTTCCAGCAGTTGTTCGCGCAGGTGACCAACCCGCCGCTGGACGCCATCCGCGAAGAGGTGGTGACCAGTCTGCAGGGCACGGTCGGGCCGGAGGGCGACCTGCTCAACCCGAACGAGGATTCCTGTCGCCAGATCATCGTGCCGCAGCCGGTGCTGCGCAACCACGAACTGGCCAAGCTGATCAACCTCGACCCCGACGTCGAGGTCAACGGTCGCCGGCACGGGTTGCGGTCCAAGGTGATTCGGTGTCTATATCCGGTCGCCGAGAACGGCGCCGGCCTCAAGGCGGCGCTGGACGACGTGCGTGCACAGACCTCGGCGGCGATCGCCGACGGCGCGCGGATCATCATCCTTTCCGACCGCGAGTCCGACGAGCGGCTGGCCCCGATTCCGTCGTTGCTGGCGGTCTCCGCCGTGCACCACCACCTGGTCCGCGAACGCAGCCGCACCAAGGTCGGCCTGGTAGTGGAGTCCGGCGATGCCCGCGAGGTGCACCACATGGCCGCGTTGGTGGGCTTCGGTGCGGCGGCGATCAACCCGTACATGGCATTCGAATCGATCGAGGTCATGCTGGACCGCGGCGGCTTGGAGGGCCTCGACCGTGAGACGGCGCTGAAGAACTACGTCAAGGCCGCGGGCAAGGGCGTGCTGAAGGTGATGTCCAAGATGGGCATCTCGACGCTGGCGTCCTACACCGGCGCGCAACTGTTCCAGGCCGTCGGCGTCGACGAGGACATCCTTGCCGAGTACTTCACCGGGTTGACGTGCCCCATCGGCGGAATCAACCTCGCCGACATCGCTGCCGATGTCGCGGCCCGGCACGCGCTGGCCTTCCTGGACCGGCCCGACGAACGCGCGCACCGCGAACTCGAAGTGGGCGGGGAATACCAGTGGCGTCGCGAAGGCGAATACCACCTGTTCAACCCGGACACCGTGTTCAAGTTGCAGCACGCCACCCGCACCGGTCAGTACCAGATCTTCAAGGAGTACAGCCGTCTGGTCGATGACCAGAGCGAGCGGATGGCGTCGCTGCGTGGCCTGCTGAAATTCCGCGAGGGGACCCGCCCACCGGTCCCGCTCGACGAGGTGGAACCGGCCAGCGAGATCGTCAAGCGCTTCTCCACCGGTGCGATGAGCTACGGCTCGATCTCCGCCGAGGCACACGAGACGCTGGCCGTCGCGATGAACCGGCTCGGCGGCCGGTCGAATTGCGGCGAGGGCGGCGAGCACGTCAGCCGTTTCGACCGCGACCCCAACGGCGACTGGCGCCGCAGTGCCATCAAGCAAGTGGCCTCGGCCCGCTTCGGTGTCACGTCGCATTACCTGACCAACTGCTCTGACCTCCAGATCAAGATGGCGCAGGGCGCCAAACCCGGTGAAGGCGGACAACTTCCGGCCAGCAAGGTGTACCCGTGGATCGCCGAGGTGCGCCACTCCACTCCCGGTGTGGGCCTGATCTCGCCGCCGCCGCACCACGACATCTACTCGATCGAGGATCTCGCCCAGCTGATCCACGACCTGAAGAACGCCAACCCGTCCGCCCGGATCCACGTCAAGCTGGTGTCCGAGAACGGGGTAGGGACGGTTGCGGCTGGAGTCTCTAAGGCCCACGCCGACGTCGTGCTGATCTCGGGGCACGACGGAGGCACCGGCGCCACCCCGCTGACGTCGATGAAGCACGCCGGCGCGCCGTGGGAGCTGGGGCTGGCCGAAACGCAGCAGACCTTGCTGCTCAACGGATTACGGGACCGGATCGTGGTCCAGGTCGACGGCCAGCTCAAGACCGGCCGCGACGTGATGATCGCGGCGCTACTCGGCGCCGAGGAATTCGGCTTCGCCACCGCCCCGTTGGTGGTGGCCGGCTGCGTGATGATGCGGGTGTGCCACCTGGACACCTGCCCGGTCGGGGTGGCCACCCAGAACCCGGTGCTGCGGGAGCGGTTCAACGGCAAACCCGAATTCGTGGAGAACTTCTTCCTGTTCATCGCCGAGGAGGTCCGCGAATACATGGCGCAACTCGGTTTCCGCACCGTCAACGAGGTAGTGGGCCAGGTCGGTTCGCTGGACACCACGCTGGCCCGGGCGCACTGGAAGGCACACAAGTTGGATCTCTCGCCGGTGCTGTACGAGCCGGAATCGGCGTTCATGAACCAGGATCTGTACAACAGCTCCAAGCAGGACCATGGTCTGGACAAGGCGCTCGATCAACAGCTGATCGTGATGAGCCGTGAGGCGCTGGACTCGCAGAAACCCGTCCGATTCTCCACCACCATCGCCAACGTCAACCGTACCGTCGGCACCATGCTCGGTCATGAGGTGACGAAAGCCTATGGCGGCCAAGGGCTGCCGGACGGCACCATCGACATCACCTTCGAGGGCTCGGCCGGCAACAGCTTCGGCGCGTTCCTCCCCCCGGGTATCACGTTACGGGTCTACGGCGACGCCAACGATTACGTCGGCAAGGGGCTGTCCGGCGGCCGGATCGTGGTACGGCCAACCGATAAGGCGCCGCCGGACTACGTGGCCGAAGACAACATCATTGGTGGCAACGTGATCCTGTTCGGCGCCACCAGCGGACAGGCGTTCCTGCGCGGCGTGGTCGGTGAGCGGTTCGCCGTGCGCAACTCCGGCGCCCACGCGGTGGTCGAAGGCGTCGGCGATCACGGCTGCGAGTACATGACCGGCGGCAAGGTCGTGATCCTCGGTGACACCGGCCGCAACTTCGCGGCGGGGATGTCCGGCGGTATCGCCTACGTCTACGACCCGCAGGGCGCGTTGCCGGCCAACCTCAACCCCGAGATGGTCGAACTCGAGGCGCTCGACGAGGACGACGTCGAGTGGCTGCACGAGATGATTCAGGCGCACGTCGACGCCACCGATTCCGCAGTCGGCCAGCGCGTCCTGGCTGACTGGGGCGCCGGGCAGCAAAACTTCGTCAAGGTGATGCCGCGCGATTACAAGCGGGTGCTGGAAGCGATCGCCGAGGCCGAGCGCACCGGTACCGATCCCGAGCAAGCGATCATGGCGGCCGCCAGTGCCTGATCCGAAGGGCTTCCTGAAGTACACCCACCGCGAAACGCCGAAACGCCGGCCGGTGGAATTGCGGCTGCGCGACTGGCATGAGGTGTACGAAGACTTCCCGCACTCGACGTTGCAGCACCAGGCGTCGCGCTGCATGGACTGCGGGATTCCGTTCTGCCACAACGGTTGTCCGCTGGGCAACCTGATTCCGGAATGGAACGACCTGGTCCGCACCGGTCGCTGGCGCGACGCGATCGAACGGCTGCACGCGACCAACAACTTCCCCGATTTCACCGGCCGGCTCTGCCCGGCGCCCTGCGAATCATCGTGTGTGCTCGGCATCAACCAGGATGCGGTGACGATCAAGCAGATCGAAGTCGAGATCATCGACAACGCCTTCGAAGCAGGCTGGGTGGTTCCGCTGCCGCCGGAGCCAGATCAGCACACCGGCAAGACGGTGGCGGTGGTGGGCTCCGGCCCAGCCGGTCTGGCCGCCGCACAGCAACTGACCCGGGCCGGACACAAGGTGACGGTCTTCGAGCGCGCCGACCGGATCGGCGGGTTGCTGCGCTACGGCATTCCCGAGTTCAAGATGGAAAAACGGCACCTGGATCGCCGGCTGGACCAGATGCGGGCCGAGGGCACCGAATTCCGCGCCGGCGTCGACGTCGGTGTCGACGTCACCGCCGACCAATTGCGCACCGAGTTCGACGCGGTGGTGCTGGCCGGCGGCGCGACCGCGTGGCGCGATCTGCCGGTCCCCGGCCGTGAGCTGGACGGCATCCACCAGGCGATGGAGTACCTGCCGTGGGGCAACCGGGTTCAGGAAGGCGACGACGTGCTCGGCGCTGACGGTGAGCCACCGATCACCGCCAAGGGCAAGAAGGTCGTCATCATCGGCGGCGGTGACACCGGCGCCGACTGCCTCGGTACCGCGCACCGTCAGGGCGCCGCCGCTATCCACCAGTTCGAGATCATGCCGCGCCCGCCGGAGACCCGCGCCCCGTCCACGCCATGGCCGACGTACGCGCTGATGTTCCGGGTGTCCGGGGCGCACGAAGAGGGCGGCGAACGGGTCTTCTCGGTCAACACCGAGGAATTCGTGGGCCGTGATGGTCACGTCGCTGCGCTGAAGGTGCACGAGGTGACGATGCAGGACGGCAAGTTCGTCAAGACCGAGGGCAGCGACCACGAAATCGAGGCCGACCTGGTGTTGCTGGCCATGGGATTCGTCGGGCCGGAACAGCCGGGCTTGTTGACCGACCTGGGCGTCGACTTCACCGATCGCGGAAATGTGGCGCGCGGCAGCAACTTCGAGACCTCGGTCCCGGGTGTTTTCGTTGCCGGTGACGCGGGCCGGGGCCAATCGCTGATCGTCTGGGCGATCGCCGAGGGCCGCGCCGCCGCGGCGGGTGTGGACCGATTCCTGATGGGCGAAACCGCGCTGCCCGCACCAATTACCCCTACGGCGGCCCCGCAATGTTAGTCACATAAGCCACGTCAGCAACATTTGATAAATTTTGCGGCGAGTCTTACACTGTTTGCCAGCTGGAGGCTGTCTAATAGTTCGATACGGGCGCCGCGGGGTGTGGTGCTCGGTTGAGCTGATCGACCGCAGGAGTAAGCGCTGTGTATATGAACCCGATGGCCCGTTCAAGGGTCGGCCGAATCGCCTGGTCATGGTTCCGCCATCCAGTCAAGAGCCGGGAATTCCCGGCAAAGCACGAGCGCTTGGTGACCGCGGACGAGCTGATACGCTTCGGCGTCTAGCGCCCGCTCAAGTGGTCCGCCGATAACGGCGGACGTTTGCTCCGCGACATCAAGCTGTTATCTGGAATTCTCGCTCAGGCTCAGGTGATCAGCCCTGAGTCCCGGATCGCCTCGGCCAGCGGCTCCAGAACGGCAGGGTCGTGCGGCGCCGGGATGTACACGATGCCCAGATCGAGGCCTTCGGCGGCCAGCGCGGCGGCGTCGTCGATGACCTTCGCGTAGTCGAGGTCGGGCTCCAGGCGCAGGTGAGCCGACGTCATGATCTCCTTCGGGTCGCGCCCGATGTCGGCGCAGTGGGACGCCAGCACCCCGCGCTTGTGCGCGAACACATCCGGCGGCCCGCCGGCGAAATTCCAATGCTGGGCGTAGCGGGCCGTGATGCGCAGCGTGCGCTTCTCGCCGCTGCCGCCGATGCAGATCGGCGGGTGCGGACGTTGCGGACCCTTGGGCTCGTTGCGGGCGTCTTTGAGCTGGTAGTACGTGCCGTCGAAGTTGGTGGTCGGCTCGCTGAGCAGGCTGGTCAGCACCTGGCACGCCTCCTCGAACCGATCGAAGCGTTCCTTGATGCTGCCCAGCTCGATGCCGTAAGCGCCGGACTCCTCCTCGTTCCATCCGGCGCCGATCCCCAGCTCCAGTCGGCCGTCGGAGATGACGTCAAGCGCGGCAGCCATATTGGCCAGCACCGCGGGATGGCGGTAGTGGATTCCGGTGACCAGGGTGCCCAGCCGCAGTCGCTTGGTCGCCTGGGCCAGTGCGGTGAGCGTGGTCCAGCCCTCTAGACAGGGTCCGGCGCTGTCACTGAAGATCGGATAGAAGTGGTCGAAGGTCCACCCTGACTCGTAGACGTCGATATCGTCGGCGGCCTGCCAGACGGCGAGCATGTGGGCCCACGTGGTGTTTTGGGGTGAGGTTTTGAACGCAAATCGCATGAGCCCGACGGTAGTCCAGCTTGTCGAGTCGCGCCGCCACGCCGATACGACGATGCGCTACGACGTCAAGACCACTCTTCTGGCCGCGGGACTGATCTTCCTGCTCGCCTTGGTGCTCGGCGTGTGGAAGTACCGCCAGATGCTGATCGCCGACGACCATCTCGCGCATCCCTACGTCGACACCGCCCATCGTGCGGCGTTGCTGTACTCGTTCGCGACCCTGCTGGTCGCGGTATTCGTCCAACTCAGCGTCTGGCCGGCGTGGCTCAACCTGACCGCGGCGATGATCGTCGTGTTCTTCTTTGTCGCGGCCATTCTCACCTACATCAGCCACGGGGTGCGGCGCGACACCGTCAACCAGTTCGAACACCCGATCGGGCGCTCAAAGCGGCAATGGCGGCGCTTGTCGTCGGGGAAATCGGCGGCTTCGGGGTGATCCTCGCCGGGTTCGTCGTCGGCCAGTTCCGCTGGCCGGCCGGGCACACTGGAGAGATGGACCCGGTAGCCGCACTGCGTCAGATCGCCTACTACAAAGACCGGGCGCGGGAAGACTCTCGGCGGGTGATGGCCTACCGCAACGCCGCCGACATCGTCGAAGGCCTGGACGACGCGCAGCGCGAGCGTCACGGCCAGGCCAACAGCTGGCAGTCGCTGCCCGGGATCGGGCCCAAGACCGCAAAGGTGATCGCGCAGGCCTGGTCCGGCCGCGAACCCGATGCGTTGGCCGAATTACGCTCGGCTGCTGAGGATCTCGGCGGCGGTGAGATCCGTGCGGCGTTGCGCGGCGATCTTCATCTGCATTCGAACTGGTCGGACGGTTCGGCGCCGATCGAGGAGATGATGGCTACCGCGGCGGCGTTGGGCCACGAGTATTGTGCGCTGACCGACCATTCGCCGCGGTTGACGATCGCCAACGGACTGTCGCCGGAGCGGTTGCGCGCACAGCTCGACGTCATCGACCGGCTCCGGGACCGGTTCGCGCCGATGCGGATTCTCACCGGCATCGAGGTGGACATCCTCGACGACGGCAGCCTGGACCAGGAGCCGGAGCTGCTGGATCGCCTCGACATCGTGGTGGCCAGCGTGCACTCGAAGCTGTCGATGGAGTCGGCGGCGATGACCCGCCGGATGGTCCGCGCCGTCAGCGACGGCCACGCCGATGTTCTCGGCCACTGCACGGGACGACTGGTCGCCGGCAACCGCGGCATCCGGCCGGAGTCGAGGTTCGACGCCGAAGCGGTGTTCACCGCCTGCCGCGAGCACGGCACGGCCGTGGAGATCAACTCCCGCCCGGAACGACGTGACCCGCCCACCCGGCTGCTGCAGCTGGCGCTGGAGATCGGTTGTGATTTCAGCATCGACACCGACGCCCACGCGCCGGGCCAGTTGGACTTTCTCGGTTACGGCGCCCAGCGTGCACTGGACGCCGGTGTGCCACCCGACCGGATCGTCAACACATGGCCGGTCGACACGCTGCTGGCCTGGAGCCATCGCAACTAACCGCTTGGGCGCACTCGGTGGCAGCTCTTGTCATCCGAACGAGGGGCCTTAAGGCCCTAGGTGGTAGCCGGTATCGAGCAGATGCTTCACATTGTGAATGAGCGTGACTATGACGGCGGTTTGGGCTCGGCACAGGCCCCCGTCGGCGCTCAGCTGCTAGATGAGGCTGCAGCGATGCGGCTGCTCGCCAGTGTCGACTATGGGCGGGTGGTATTCACTCTCGCCGCGCTTCCGGCAGTTCGCGTGGTGAATCATCTGGTGGACGGAGATCGGATCATCATCCGAACCCGGCTGACCGCGGCGATCGCGGCCGCCGTGCGATCCACCGATGGTGTCGTGATCGCCTATGAAGCGGACAGCATCGACCCGGCGACTCGGACGGGCTGGAGCGTCGTGGCCACTGGGCTTGCACGAACCCTGACCGATCCTGACCAAGTCGCGCGTTATGAACAGCTGCTCCATCCGTGGGTAAACCACGCCGACACGGTTGTCGCGATCACGCCGGCAATGATCACCGGCTTACGGCTCAACGCCACGGAAGGCTGACCGGAGGCCGTCGCATCAATCGGGCAGGCGCGGCACCTCCAGGCCGGTATCGCGACCGACGAGTACGCCGCGGGTGAGCGCCGACTTCCCGTAGCGGCGACGCACCTGGTCGACAGCCGCGTCGACAGCCGCGGGCTCTGGTCTCGTGGTGAACGGCAGCGTGAGCTGCTCGGCGCCGCTGCGGTCGATCTCGGAGACCGCGAAGCCGACCAGTGTCAGCCCCCGCTCGGCGATCAGCGGCGCGGCGGCCACGACCAGTCGCCGCGCGGTGGCGAGGATGGTGTGCGTCGAACAGGTGGCGTACGGCAGGGTGTGCGACCGGGTGGCTCGGCCAAAGTCGTTGAACCGCAACCGCAATGTCACCGTCCGGCCGGTTCGCCCGGCGGCGCGCATCCGCGTCGCGATGCGGTCGATCAGGCCGATCACCACGGCGTCGACCTCGGCCGGTGACATGGTGTTGCCTGCGCGCCCCAGCGCGCGCTGAGCCCCCACCGACCGTCGGCGCACGCCCGCGGTTACCCGGCGCTGGTCGACATTGCGGGACAGCGCATACAACCGGCCACCCATCCCCCCGCCCACAAGCGAGGCCAACGTGGATTCGCTGAGCTCGGCCACGTCGGCGACCGTCTCGATGCCGTGCGCGTGCAGCTTGTCGGCGGTCACCGCGCCCACACCCCACAGCCGGCGCACCGGAAGCGGATGCAGGAAGGCGAGCTCACGACCGGGCGGAACCAGCAGCAGGCCGTCCGGTTTGGCTTCCTGGCTGGCCACCTTGGCGAGGAATTTCGTCCGCGCGATGCCGACCGTGATGGGTAGCCCGACCCGGTCGCGCACCTCGCTGCGTAGCCGGGCCGCGATGTGCACGGGTGTCCCGGAGACCCGCCTCAGCCCGCCGACGTCCAGGAACGCCTCGTCCACCGAAATCGCCTCCACCAGCGGTGAGGTGTCGCGGAAAACCTCGAACACGGCGTCGCTGGCCTGGGTGTAGGCGGCCATCCTGGGCGGGACCACCGCGGCCTGCGGGCAGAGCCGTCGGGCCTGGGCGCCGCCCATCGCGGTACGCACGCCGTAGGCACGGGCCTCGTAGCTGGCCGCCAGCACCACCCCGCCGCCGACGATCACCGGGCGGCCGCGCAGGGTCGGGTCGTCGCGCTGCTCGACGGAGGCATAGAACGAGTCGAGGTCCGCGTGCAGGATCGACGCTTCGGCTGACACGAACATATGTTCGCATCCGGAGCTGACGCTAGGTGCCTTCGCCGTAGATGCTGGTGACCCAGATGTGGGTGAGGGTATCGACGACGCGGTCCTCGTTGACCGACGGCTGTTCGGCAAACAGGGTGGCCATCATCGCGCGCTCGTTCATCTGGTTCAACGACGTGGCCAGGTCTGCGGCCGGGATGGTCTCCGGGGCAGCGCCCCGCGCCCGTTCTGCACCGATCATGGCTGCTGTTTGATCGATCCACTTCTGCATGAAGCTCGTCCACACGGCCCGGACCTCCGAGCTGGTGGCCAGCGCTTCCGACCCGGCGCGGACCACCGCGCGGTGCGAGCCGAATCCGGTAAAGAACGCTTTAATGCCATTGCGCCAGACTCGGCGAGGGTCAGCGGGCAGGCGCTGCACCGCGCCGTCGAACTCCGCATCTGCACGGACGATCATCGGCTCGAGCAGCGACAGCAGCACCGCCTCCTTCGACTTGAAATAGAAATAGAACGTCGGCCGGGACAGTCCGGCACCCTTCGCGAGATCGTCGACGGAGATATCTGCGAAGGATCGCTCTTCGAGCAACCGTTTGGCGGTGGTCAGGATGGCGAGCTCACGGTCGTCGCCCGACGGGCGCGCCGAGCGACGCCCCCTGGAGGTGCGATTGGAGCTGACGGCTGTCACGGCCGTTACTTTACATGATGTTGAGAAATTCGACAGGGTGTTGACGCACTCAACACCGTGTTGATAACGTGTCGCCATGACTGAACACCTCGACGTTGTGATCGTCGGCGCCGGCATCTCCGGCATCAGCGCGGCCTGGCATCTACAGGACCGCTGCCCGTCCAAGAGCTACGCCGTTCTGGAGCGCCGCGACGACCTCGGTGGCACCTGGGACCTGTTCAAATACCCCGGGATTCGCTCCGACTCGGACATGTTCACCCTGGGCTTCCGCTTCAAGCCGTGGGAGTCGTCGACATCGATCGCAGACGGCGCCTCGATCAAGGCTTACATCAAGGACACCGCGACCGAGAACGGCATCGACAAGCACATCCGTTACCGGCACAAGGTGCTGGCCGCCGAGTGGTCGGATGCGGAGAACCGCTGGACGCTGACCGTCGACAACGACGGTCAGCAGCAAGAGCTCACCTGTTCGTTCCTGTTCGCGTGCAGCGGTTACTACAACTACGACGAGGGCTACCTGCCGACGTTCGAGGGGTACGACGACTTCGAAGGCACCACGATCCATCCGCAGCACTGGCCGGAGGACCTCGACTACACCGGTAAGAAGGTCGTGGTGATCGGGTCCGGCGCCACCGCGATCACGCTGATTCCGGCGCTGGTGAATTCGGGCGCCGGCCACGTGACGATGCTGCAGCGCTCACCGTCCTACATCGGGTCGCTGCCGCTGAGCGACCCGTTCGCCGAGCAGGCCAACAAGCTGCTGCCGACGCGCGCCGCACACGCCGCGAACCGGTGGAAGTGGATCGCGTTCAGCACGTTCCAGTACCAGTTCTCCCGGAAGTTCCCGCGCCAAATGCGCAAGACCCTGCTGACGATGGCAAAGCGGCGGCTGCCGCAGGGTTACGACGTCGAGAAGCACTTCGGCCCGAGCTACAAGCCGTGGGACCAGCGGTTGTGCCTGGCGCCCAACGGCGATCTGTTCAAGACCATCCGCAAGGGCCAGGCCGACGTCGTCACCGACACCATCGAGCGGTTCACCAAGACCGGGATCAAGCTCAGCTCCGGTCAAGAACTCGAGGCCGACATCATCATTACCGCAACGGGGTTGAACCTGCAGTTGTTCGGTGGCGCCGAGATCCGGCGCAACGGCGCACCGGTCGAACTCAACGACACGATGGCCTTCAAGGGCATGATGCTGACCGGCATGCCGAACATGGCGTTCACCATCGGTTACACCAACGCGTCCTGGACGCTGAAAGCCGACCTGGTGTCCGAGTTCGTTTGCCGCGTGATCAATTACATGGACTCGAACGGCTACGACACCGTCGTGCCGCAACACCCGGGGAACTCCGTCGACGAGCGTCCGCTGATGGACTTCACACCCGGATACGTGCTGCGCGCACTGGACTACCTGCCGAAGGCCGGTTCGGTCTCGCCTTGGCGGCTCAAGCAGAACTACTTCATGGACCTGCAGCTGATCCGGCGCGGCAAGGTCGACGACGAAGCGCTGCACTTCGCCAAAAAGCCTGCCGCGCTGGCGGTCTAGCCAGCACCGGCCGCGGCGACGACGACGATGCCGTCGTCGTCGCTGTAGGCGATGTCGCCGGGCACGAACTGCACACCGCCGAAGCTGACCGTCACGTCACGCTCCCCGGCGCCGGTCTTGTCACTCTTGCGCGGGTTGGTGCCCAGCGCCTTGATGCCGATCTCGATGCCGCTCAGGGCCGCGGCGTCGCGGACTGCGCCGTGCACGATCAACCCGGCCCAGTCGTTGGACCGGGCCAACTCGGCGATGAGGTCGCCGACCAGCGCGGTATGCAATGAGGCGCCGCCGTCGATCACCAGCACGCCGCCGTCGCCGGGCGTCGACAGTACCGACTTCAGCAGAGCATTGTCCGCAGCGCAGCGCACCGTGCTGATCGGCCCGGCGAACTCGGTTCGCGCGCCGAACTGTCGGAATTGGATGTCGCAGCTGCGGACGTCGGGACCGATGTCGTCGACCAGATCGGATGTGGGCCGGAATGTCACAGTCACCGGGCCGCGCTAGTCGTCGTCGCGCCGCAGGCGGCGCACCAGCAGCACGGCCAGCAGGCTGATCGCGATCGCCACGGCCAGCGGTACCGGAGACCGGCCGCCCGACGACGGGCCGGCCTGTGCGGGCAGCGGGTTGCGCGCCGCATCCACGGTTGACTTTGCATGTGCGGCAACATCCTTGGCGGCCGCGGCAAGCTGACCATTGGTGTCGATCCTCGGCGACGCAGGGGTCTGACTCGGTGGTTTGACAGCGCCGGGTTCGGTCGCCTTGGCAGGCGGGCTCGTGGCGGGCGCCTTCTTTGCGGGCGCCTTTTTCGCCGCCGCCTTCTTGGCGGCAGCATGCTCGCTCTTCTTCACTGCCTTTGCCGGCGCGGCTTTTTTCGCGGGCTTGGCGGGCGCCTTCTTGCCGGGTGCCTTCTTCGCCGGCTTCAGCGGCGCCTCAGTCGGTGGCGACGACGTGTCCGCGGGCTCGTTCGGCGGCGCCGTGTCGGCGGGGGGCGGTGTGGGGATGCTGGGTGGTGCGGGCGCGGGGTCCGGCGCGTTGTGCGGTCGATCCTGCGGGTCTGCCATCCGGCTGCTCCTTTGCGGTTTCTGGTCGCGTACACCGGCCCAGTGGAGTCGAATCCATCATGCCAGGGCCGTCCTGGTGGGTTAGCCGGGCGACCACACTGCCGGTCAGTGCTTGTTCCGCGCGGCCCACAGCACCCCGCCGGCGACCAGCACAATCGCGCCGAGGATGAACGGCCAAGTTGGAACATCATCGGGCGAGGTATCCGGCGGCTGCGCGGCCGGCCCCGGTATGCCGCTACCCGGTGTGGTCAGCTGAAACATCCACGACCCGGAGACCACATGCCCGTCTGCCGACGTCACGCGGTAGTTGACCGCGTAGTTGCCGGTCGGCCCCAACGGCAGCACGCCGACGCTGACGACCGTGCCGTGTACCTGCGGCAGTCCGACGGACCACAGGTTTCCGTCCGGACCGACCACCGTCATCGCCGCGAACGTGGTCTGCAGGTCCTCGTTGAAGGTCGCGCTGACCCGGCCCGGACCGGTACTGACGGCGGCATGGTCGGCGGGGTCGGTCGACACCCGGGCGGCGTGCGCACTGGCGGCGCCGGCCGGCAAGGTCGTCGCAAACGCGACCGCCGCGAACAGCAGAGCCAGCACGACCAGATGTGCTCGTCGGTTCATATCCGGCGCACGACCAGCGCGACACCCACGCCCAGAGCGCCGACGAGCAGGGCGGCTCCAGCGAGAATCCGCGCGGTGTTGTCGACCGGCGGCCGCGGCTGCTGTGCCACCGGCGTCGCGGAGGCGCTCGGCGCGGCGGAGCTCGTCGGGGCTTGTTGCCGGGCGGGCGGCGTCGAGCCGCTGGCCAGGACGAGCGTCGGCGCCGGGTGTTCCGGTTCAGATCCGCCGGGCGCCGGTGGCTGATCCCACTTCACCACCGCTCCGTCGGCGTAGGTCTGGGTCGCCGGGAAGCTGACCGTGTCGGCGTCGGGAAGTTTCACCGATATCCGGAACACCCCGAATTCATCCACCGGGATTCCGCCGCCAGTCGCCGCAGTCCACGTCACCGAGCGGACCGCACCCGACCTGGAGTCACGGTCGAGCTTGGCGGTCCACCCGGCTTCGGCCTCGGCCCGCACCGCAGAGACGTTGGTCAGGTCGACGGTGAGCGCGGTGGTGGCCGCCTTGGTTGTCGATTCGTTGGGCACCTGGAAGCTGACCACCGCCGTGCCGCCGCGCACCGCGTCGGTGCTGCTGGCCTGGACGTGCGCCGACGCCGTCGTGATCGCGGCCGCCGGCCCGAGGTAGAGCACGATGGCGGCGACAGCTCCGATCAAGGCGCGCCCAACGATCCTGCGGTGGCATGACATCGGCAATGCTTCTCCTGTCTCGAAGGGTCGGGATGCGGCGTCAGGTCAATCCGAGCCGCGCCATCAAGTCGGCGTCGATTTCATCGAGTTGTCGAGAGATCGCGGTGTGGGCGCCGCGACGGCGCACGGTCGGCATGTTCTCCGCAGCGGTGACAGCGGCCGCAAGGTCGGTGAGCCGGTCGGAAATCGCGGCCGTGAATTGCTTGGTTTCGACATCCTTGGGCTTGTTGTCGTGCACGGTCCGCAACGACTGCTCTGCCCCGGCGATGCGGGCCGACAACCGGCCGCCGTGCCCGGAGAACCGGCCGATCTGAGCCAGCGGAACCCCGAGCTGGTCGGCGCGACGCTGGTCGATCAGCCCGCGGGCGGCGATGGCGAACCGGTAGGCCAGCGGCAGCACAATCGGAGCGAGCAGCCGAGATACCGTCAGCAGCCGGCGAATCCGCGTCGGTGACAGCAGTTTGCCCTCGCGCACCGCCTTCAGCTGGGTTTCGGCAACCTTCAACGCGGTCTGGTCGCTGCTGCGCTGCGCCTTCAACTGCTCGCGAAGAGCCTTGGTCTCGGCCCGTTGAGCGGCCTTGAATCGACGGACCTCGTTCTTCGCCGACAGCTTGGCCTCGAGTTTGGCCTTCGCCTTGATCGCGCGGGCCTCGGCACGACGCGTCGCGCGGGTCTTTCGCTTGCCGAACAGGCCCATTCGCCGGCCGCCTCCCCGGAATCTCGTCGATTATCGCGGTGCCTGTGCGGCATCGATGCGCCAACCCTATCCGGGCCGGCTGGGGCAACCGCCGTCAGGCGTCGAGGTGTTCCTTGCGGCGTAGCTCGTCGACGCGATGAGCGACGTCCTGCTGCGCCTCCGGCGACAACCCGCTGGCCTTGATCGCGATGCGCCGAACGCCCTCGTCGCGCATGACCAGCAGCCACGACAACTCTTTCTCGAGTTTCTCGTAGTACTCGTCGTCGGTGAAGTAGGCAGGTTTGATACGGAAGAAGTTGGCCAGCGCTGCCATCGTCGCGGACGACGGATTGGTGCGGTTGCCGGAGCGTAGCTGCGACAAATACGGAGCCGACATCGTGACCCCCTCAGCCTTGAGCGCCGCGATCACTTCAGCAGACGTATGCGGTCCCCGCCCGGGCGGGTAAACCGTGTCGAACAGGCGGTTCAGGCGGGCGGAAAACGTCGTGCTCATCGATATGACCTCCACCGGGTTGGTAGATCGAATAGCTCCATCCAGGTATTTGCTGACCATCGTAGCCAGAGTTATCGTCGCAACCAAGTGCAAACTTGGACGGAATTACTGCCGGTGGTTGTCGCGCCCGTCGGCGTCGCCGCCGTCGCGCGTCGCAGCGCGCCATGCAGCGAATACACAAGATGTTCCACGGGAATTGTGTGGGGTCTAGGGGCTGCAGCGACCAGCGACGACGATGAGCCGCTTCGTCGATCGGGCGCGACAGGGTCTATGGCAACATGCCCGGCCCGGCGCCGCGGCGACAAGCCAATTTGCTGTCGCGTCCGATGAGGCGCCGGTGAAGACGATTTCGCGGGCATGCCCGATGCCGCTACTCGGCGTGGGCCGTTCGGTGCATCCGGCCCGGGGCTGACGCCTTCGCCGGCCGGGCCGGCTTGGCGTGGCCTACCCGAACTCCGGTGCGGGCCGCCGAAATACCTACGCGGCAAGCAGCATGGCCAAGATTGCTGTATCGGGATGGCTGATCGGGTCGACGCCGACGCGGCTGACCATCGAGGTGATCGTGCCGTCGGATTCTGCCTCGACCCACGCCGCGCGATGTTCCAGGCCCAAATAGGGAAGGCCGGGCAGCAGCACGCAGCCGGATGCGGCGCCATTGCACTCGGGCAGCGACGGCGTGGTCTCCGATGGGGGATGCAGCATCAACAGCGCGGGCGGTTGATGCTCGGCGAAATAGCCTGGCTGAATAGCGGATTCGCCAACAACTGGACCTTCAGCCAGTACCAGGCCCACGGTGCCTGGCGCAGGAGCATCCGGTAGTTCCTCACGAGCGCCGAATACCGTTGTGGTGTTGAGCAATCCGGGCATCGACGCCACCCTGACCGCAACCATCAGCAGTTGCGCCCACTCTTTGGTCGAATCGGGCCACCGTCCGGAAATCACGAAACCCTTCAGGGCACCACGGGAGTGGAACGGGGCCACTTCGATGGCCCGGCCTGAACCAGTGTCCATTCCGCCCTCCGCCCACAATTCGGTTCGGGTACCCAGCGATTCGCCGGTGGGTCGATCAGCTCAGCATGCGACAGCCGTGCAATACCCGCAAGCTGACACGAGCAACCAGGGGCGACAAAAGCCGAAAAGAAACACGGACGAAATAGTGTTCGGGGCGCCGCGCGAATGGCGCGACGCCCCGAACGGGTGAATCAAACTGAAGTCAGCCGGCGATCAGGCCCTTGGCCTTCGACGTCGCGGCCGCGTAACGCGCCTGCACATCGTCCCAGTTCACGACGTTCCAAAACGCTTTGGCAAAGTCCGCCTTGACGTTTTTGTACTGCAGATAGAAGGCGTGCTCCCACATGTCGAGCACCAGCAGTGGAACCAGGCCGAGCGGGAAATTGGTCTGGTGGTCATAAACCTGGAATACCAATAGCTTCTGGCCGAGGCTGTCCCAACCGAGCGCGGCCCAGCCCGACCCCTGCACGGTGGTGGCGGCCGCAGTGAACTGAGCCCGGAACTTGTCGAAGGATCCGAACGCGTCGTCGACGGCAGCCGCGAACTCGCCGGTCGGCTTGTCACCGCCGTTGGGGGACAAGTTCTTCCACCAGAGGCTGTGATTGACATGGCCGGCCAGATTGAATGCCAGATTCTTCTCGTTCAACACAATGGCCGACTGATCATCCTTGGCGCGCGCCTCTTCGAGCTTGGCGACGGCGTCGTTGGCGCCCTTGACATAGGTGGCGTGGTGCTTGCTGTGGTGAAGTTCGTTGATCTGGCCCGAGATATGCGGCTCCAGCGCGCCGTAATCCCAATCCAGGTCGGGCAAAGTGTATTCAGCCACGGATTTCCTTCCTTCGATGATCGTTGCCGATCGACTCTGACGCTCCACTCGCAGGCTGTTGGCGGAGCGGCGACTTTGGCGATATCAACCCTGCTCCATCGCCGCGCGCACCGCAAGAACGAGTGCGAAGCCGGGATACCCCGCGGCGTGAATTCAGAACCAAACGATGAGCGCGAGGATCGCCAGCAAAACCAGAGCGATCAGGCCGGCGCGCAAGCCGGCAAGCAAGTAGGAGCGATTACAAGTCGCCGACGTCGCATACCAGTTCGACGACCTTCTCGCCGACTGCGGTCCGATCGGTTGCGTTGTCATCGGATTGCCCCGACCTGCTTGTCCAAAGGTTTCCCCCAGTGAGATGAGTCACAAAAGATCTCAATGATCGCGATCATAACCCCTTATGTACCGCCTGGAAAATTGAGCCGATCGCGGGTCGCTGACCAGCACCTTGTTGCCGGGCGACTTCGCTGCGCGGATGGCGATCGACTGAGATCGGACCGCCCGTGGCCGATGCTCGCTACCGGTGAGTCGACTGTGACATCCCCCATATGGGGGAGGTGGTCGGGATGCCGTGAGGTCAGCTAAGAATTCGCTGAGGGCCGGGCCGGGCTGTCGATCGCCGGGCGGGATCAGCCCGCGGTTATCCACAGCTATCCTCTCGTCCCGGGTACTGACCGTGCGACGACGGAAACGGCCCACCTCCGCCGCCTGTGGATAACCCTGTGGAAACTGTGGATACCCGGTAGTAGCTGGACACCGCCCTTCCCGCCGTCGGGCCACCCGTGCCAAGATCGACCCCATGGACGGTGAACCGGTGATCGCGCAAACAGGCGTCACCGACCTGCCCGCCGAATTCGGGCCGGCCGCGGTGTTGCTGGACGTGCGAGAAGACGACGAGTGGAACCGCGGCCATGCCGCGGACGCCCGGCACATTCCGATGGGTCAGGTGGCGGCCCGGCTCGACGAGATCGATCGATCGGCGACGTTGTACGTCATCTGTAAGGCCGGTGGGCGCTCGGCGCAGGTCGCCCAGTTGCTGGCCCACAACGGTTATGAACCCATCAACGTCACCGGCGGGATGCTGGCCTGGGCGCAAGCCGGGCGCCCGGTCGTCACCGACGGCGGCGATCCCGGAAGCATCTGACCCAGCCCCGCTAGCGTTGGATCGCCGGGTTCGCCCCCTCGCCGCTTCGCGCCTGGGAGGTACCCCCACCTCCCGCCGCTACAGCGGCGCGCATCGTCGCCCGGCTAGGCTGTTGCCGTGATCCAAGTGTGCTCCCAGTGCGGCACACGCTGGAATGTCCGTGAACGACAGCGTGTGTGGTGTCCGCGCTGCAACGGGACGCTGCTGGCGCCCTCCACCACCGGGACGACCGGAACAGCGGGCACCGATTCCGGCTGGAGCGCCGGCCCGCGCACACCGCCGCGGCTGCCGCCGGGCTATCGGTGGATCGCGGTACGTCCCGGGCCGCCTCCACCGCCGCGTCGTCGCCGCCGTCCGCTCGGGCCGACCCCCCGATACACCGCGATCCCGCGGTGGGGCCTGGTCGATCCGGCCGACCCGGGCGGCGCCGAGTCGGGTCGGGCGCTGCGGGAAGCACCGCCGGCCGGCCGTGTTCGGACGGCGTTCTTCGTGACGGCAGTGGCGCTGGGTGTGGCTGCGCTGGTGCATCTGGTGCGGTACCTGTTGCTGGTCATCAACCGCAACATGCTGCTGAACTGGCTGGTCGCCGACGCCGCGGCCCTGTTGAGTGTGTTGGCGAGCCTGGCTGCGATCGCCGCGGTGATCGGCTGCGCCGTCGTGTTGACGCAATGGTTGGTCGGACGTCGCGCCGCGGCCTTCGCGTATGCGGGCAGCCCGGAATCCCGGTCGCGCTGGACGCTGCGGCTGGGCACGCTACTGCCGCCGGCGGCCGCGATGGCGCTGGCCATCACCGTCGCCGTGGTCCTGGCGACGTCCAGTCGCTCGGCCAGCTGGGCGACGATGGCCGGGTTCGTGGCAATCTGTTGTCTGCCCCTACTCGGCGCGGTCTGGGCGCTGGTCTACGTCATCGAGCTGGCCAAAACCGAGGAGCACTACGCCCGGTTGCGCGGGGTGATCTGGGGCTGGTGGCTGTTGTGGCTGCTCAGCAGCGTGACGTCGGTCTTTGCATCGGTCACCAGCGGCGCACAGGACGCCCAGGGCATCGCCAACAACACGGTGGCCATGATCGTCGCCTACCTGCTGGCGTTGGCCGCAATGCTGGCGACCGCGCGGCTCTTCGAGGGATTCGAGCAAAAGCCGGTCGAACGTCCCGCCCACCGCTGGGTGGTGGTCGCCGACGACGCAGAAGGCCCGGCCGACGCGTCGGTATCATCTGCTGCACCAGTTGAGTTGACGGGTGAAGAACCGGCAGCATAGGGACATGACACGGGCCGACGCGGTGGTCTCTCGGCACCCGTTCGTCGTGGCCCATCGCGGCGCCTCGGCTTCTCGACCGGAACACACCCTGGCCGCATACGATCTCGCGCTGCGGGAGGGCGCCGACGGCGTGGAGTGCGACGTCCGGCTCACCCGTGACGGGCACCTGGTCTGCGTGCACGACCGCCGGCTCGACCGGACGTCGAGCGGGGCCGGTCTGGTCAGCACCATGACGCTGGCCGAGCTTCGGGAGTTGGAATACGGTGCGTGGCACGGCAGTTGGCGCGCTGACGGCACGCACGGGGATACCGGCCTGTTGACGTTGGACGCCCTTGTCGAGCTGGTACTGGACTGGAAGCGGCCGGTGAAGATCTTCATTGAGACCAAGCACCCCGTCCGGTATGGCGCGCTGGTGGAGAGCAAGGTGTTGGCGCTGCTGCATCGCTTCGGCATCGCCGCGCCCGCCTCCGCCGACCGGTCGCGGGCGGTGGTGATGTCGTTCTCCGCGGCCGCGCTGTGGCGGGTCCGGCGCGCGGCCCCGCTGCTACCGACGGTCCTGCTCGGCCGCAGTCATCGTTACCTCACCAGCAGCGCGGCCAGCACCGTCGGCGCCACCGCCGTGGGGCCGTCGATCGACACCTTGCGTGAACACCCGGAGCTCGTAGACCGGGCAGCGGCCCAGGGTCGGGCGCTGTACTGCTGGACGCCCGACGAGTACGACGATGTCCGATTCTGCCGGGACATCGGCGTGGCATGGCTGGCCACCAACTACCCTGGCCGCGTCAAGGCGTGGCTGGAGGACGGCCTGACCGGCGCCGACCCGCACTAGTCAGAGCCGGCCCCCGGCGGCGGCCGGCGCGTCGGACCCGCCGCTCGGCAAGCCGATTTCGCGTGCGACGAAGTCCTCCAGGTCGAACAGGTTGGCTCCGGCACGATCGGCGCCCCGCACCAGCGAGGTCATCAGTGCCATCTCCTCGACCTGCTCCTTGAGGAACCACTGCATGAATTGTTCGCCGAGGTAGTCGCCCTCGTCACGGGCAACGGCGGCCAGCCTGCTGACCTGTTCGGTGACGGTTCGCTCCTGATCCAGCGCCGATGCCAGCGCACCACGTGGGGTGTCGAACGCGTTGCGCACCGCGTCGACCCCGGGGATCTCGAACCGCACGTCGCGATCGAGCAGATACTGCACCAGCATCATCGCGTGGTTACGTTCCTCGACGGCCTGGCCGTAGAAGTGTTTCGCCAGCTGACGGAGGTCGGCGCCGTCGAAATAAACGGCCATCGCAATATATTGCTGAGCATTGGTGAATTCGTGCTGAACCTGTTCCTGAAGTAATGCGTGAAACTTTGTTTTATGGGTGTCGTGATCATTCATATTGACCAAGATACGCAGGTCAGATGGCGTTGTCATCCAAGGTAACGCTTACTCAGGCCAGCTTTCCCTAAGTAAAGCAAGGCTACGTTGAATTATATGATCGACGCCATTTCTGATGTTACGCATAGGCGGTTGCGTATTAACGCGGGTAATTAGGGTTGTCCGCCCAGGACGGTCGTCGGCACCGGCTCGTCGGCCGCCAGCGCCTCGAACAACGCGGCGGCCTTCTCGTGATCCCACACCACCACCGAACCCGAGTCGCTGTTGGTGAGCTCGCCGATCGGCACGGTCAATGCGGTCGTCGATCCGTGCAGCGCCCAGCCCAGCCGGGCCAGGTCCCAGACGTGATCGCCGTGGTCGACGGTCAACGCGTTCACCGCCGCGTGCGGAACCGAGTACCACCGCCACGGGTTGAGCCAGACCGCCGGGCTGGCCGCCCGGTGCAACAGCGCCGACATGAACTGCCGCTGGTCGACCATGCGATCCAAATCGGCCCGCGGGGTGGCCCGGCTGCGGACGTAGCCGAGCGCGTCCCGGCCGTTGAGTTGCTGGCACCCGGCGGGCAGGTTGATGCCGGCGAGCGGATCGTCGATCGGTGCGGCGGGGCAGACGGTCACCCCACCCAGGCCGTCGACCAGTACCGCGAAGCCGCTGAAACCGATCTCGGCGTAGTGGTCGAGCCGCAGACCGGTGGCTTGCTCGACCGTCTGCGCCAGCAGCGGCGCGCCGCCCATCGCGAACGCCGCGTTGATCTTGTCCCGGCCGTACCCGGGGATCGGCACGTAGGAGTCGCGGGGAATGGACACCATTGTCGTCGGCGTGCCCGACCCGAACGCCGGCACGTGGATCACCAGGATGGTGTCGGTCCGGCCGTTGCCGGTGTCGCCGCCGGTCGCCAGGGCCTGTTGCTGCTCGACGGTGAGGCCCTGACGGCTGTCCGAGCCGACCAGTAACCAGGTGGAGCCGTGCCCGGACGCCGGGCGGCCCGGGTAGTCCGTCAGCACCGCTTGGCGGCGCAGCGCCATTTCCAGCCAGAGCGCGCCACCCAGGCCGGTGGCGCAGATCAGCAGCACGGCGATCACCAGGCTCAGCGGAATCACCTGCCCCCACGCCCGTTTCTGGCGCGGCGCCGAACGTTGCCGCGCCCTGGGCGACACCGGCCTGGGCGGTGGCGGCGTGAGCGGCGGCGGCCGCCGCCGGGGCCTGCTCGGTGGCGCAGCGCCGGGGCCGCGGCGAATGACCTGGGAGGGCTCGGGCAAGTGGGGGTCAGTCATGTGACCCTCAGTGCAGCCATCGCAGGTGGCCGGCCAGCAGGGCGTACCCGACGAACGCCACGGTGTCGATCAGCCCGTGGGCGATCACCAGCGGCCACAGCCGCCCGGTGCGCTGCCAGGCATACCCGAACACCAGGCCCATCGCGAGGTTGCCCAGCCCGGCGCCGAAGCCTTGATACAGGTGATAGCTGCCGCGCAGCAGGCCCGACCACACCAGCGCCGCGCGGTCGCCGACCCCCAGCTGCTCCAGCCGGGTGAGCAGATAACCGACGACGATGATCTCTTCGGCCCAGCCGCCGGCAAAAGCGATGAGTACCAGCATCGGAACGCGCCACCAGGTGTCGCCCAGGCCGGACGGGACGACCGAGGCGTTCATCCCCAACGCCCGCGCGGCGAGATAGAACGCCAGCCCGGGCAGTCCGATCACAGCGGCCAGACCGAGGCCGCCGAGCAGATCGGGACGCCACTGCAGGCGCGTCAGCCCGACGTGGGCGGGGCTGAGTCCACTGCGCCACAACAGATACAGGCCGAGCCCGCCCCAGGCCGCCAATTGCACAACGACCGTCGCATTCAAGCCGAGGTCGATCAGGTCGAAATGAGACCGCTGCGGGTTGAGTCGGATCTTCTGAGCGCTCAGGTTGCGCAGCACCGAGTCGGCAAGCTGCAACACGGCCGTGACGGCGCTGAGGCCGAACGTCACGCTCAACACGATCGCGAGCTCGATGCGAAGCGGACGGCGTTCGGCCAACTGACCGTCGGCGTCGCCTAGGGGCGAGACCACCCCGACACGGTAGCCGGTGGCGGCTCAGTCCCGGCGCGCTCGCAGGCCGTTGACGAACGGGCAGCCGATCAGCACCCGGATGGCCTGGCTCAGGCCGGTGACGTCGTCAACCGGGTTGCGGAACGGTAGCCGGATGTCGCGGTCGCCGTCGGCGCTGTCCACCCTTAGCAGGCCGACCTCAACGCGTGATTCCCGATGCCCGAGAATGACCGGCATGGAATGGGACGACCTCTATAAGAACCAATCGTTTCGCCTCCAGGACCCCAATGACGAAGCGGTGGTGTTCGCCCACCATTTAGCGAAGGTGCAGCCTGCGCCATCAGTTCTCGATGTGGGCTTCGGCGCCGGTCGACACATCGTCTACTTAGCCAAAATGGGATATTCCACCTACGGCATCGACATCTCGCAGCGCGGCTTGGACTGCACACATCGTTGGCTATCCGATGAAGGCCTCGCCGCCGACCTTCGGCTTGCCGATATGACAAGCCTGCCGTTCGATGACGGTTTCTTCGGGGCCGCGCTGTCGATCGGTGTAATCACCCATGCCCCGCTCGAAGAGGTCCGGCGGGCGCTTGCGGAAATGGCTCGCGTGTTGCGGCCGGGTGGACTTTTCCTATGCACTTTCATCTCCACCGAATCCTCCCTGCTCGGAAAAGGACAGCGGCTCGACGACTCAACATGGATTTGCGACGACGAGTCGGAGTCCGGTGTCATCCACCACTTCATGACTGGTGACGAGGTGCTGACCGAAGTCAGCCCATACTTCGAACCCACGCGACTGCCCGCGGTGAAGCATGTCCGGCACGGTGGTGAGATCGATACGGGGCGACCCTACGTGTCGGCCCACTGGATTTATCTAGGCCGCCGAAAGGATCCCGCGGTTAGCGCGAAGTGATGGCGTTTCAACCGTCGGCCTGCTTGCGCCACCAGGTCACCGGCGGCTGGCCAGCTTGGGCAGGTTTCACGTAGCGGTGCGCCTCATAGGGCGACAAAGTGATCGCAAGATCATAGGGCCGCCCCGCATTTGTGTATCGGAGTCGTATCTCCTCGCGGGATCGTCGCGACTTTCCGACGTCGCCGTCGGGCAAGTGACGCGAAAACGCGTGAATCGGCTGGAAGACCAGGTAGCTGCAGCTGGTTTGAAATCCGTAGCGGGAGTTCGTTATCGGATAGCAAGGGCCGAAGGTGAGTACGAAAAGCTTCTCACCTCCGAACGAGAACCACCATGTCGAATCCTCCACGTTTCGCTCCATGCACCGAGCGCCGAGCGGGTCGTTTGTGCTGAGGTAGTCGAGTGCCTGCAGCGTGGTGCGGCCCAGCGTCTCGACGGTGTCACCAAAATGACCGGGAAATTCGAATACCAGGCCGTCGATCTTGAGAATTCCTGAGACACGACAAAACAGTGTGAATAGCGCAAGCCACTCGCGGAGGTTAGCCGTCAAGCTCAGGCGGTCGTCATAGGCCGGACATCCCCACATGTTCGCCGTCGGGGCGAAGATACATTCGGTGCCGTTTTGGATCTGCGCGAACCGCCGCAACGACTCGCTGTGAGCAGCGTCGTAACCCACCTGATCCGTTCGCGGACCGGGTATTTCGGGCATTGTGACCTCGACAATTACCTTGGCGTACGTCCGGCCGATCGCGATCCCGGCCGCAACCAGACAATATGTCACGCGGCGATGCGGCGAATCGCAAGCCGCGCCGATTTCTCCGAAACGCCCATGCACCGCGTATTGGACTGCCGTATGATCGCGAACTCCGGGGCCGGACAACTTGTGGAGGAGGTGACATGCGCCGCATCACGCTGACCCGCGTAGAGCAGGTCAAGGCAAGCAGCACCGTTTTGTCCAACTAGACAATCTCACCTCATCGACCATGGTCCACTCGCCCGCTGAGAGCCGGGCGCGGCCCAGATCGGTGCAGGAGCGCTTAACCGGGCCTCGACCCGCGGTGGCATTTGCAGGCCAGTGCCACCGCGGGTGAGGCCCTTGCTGTACGTCACACCGTTGTGATGGCACGCGCTGTCGCCCCGAAAGAGGCACGTGTGTAACGCAGTGCGGCCACGACGTCCTAGCGGCAGCGCTGCGCGCGGCATCTACGATCCAGTTGTGAACATGACCCACAGATACCGCAGCCATACCTGCGGCCAGCTCGCGGCAGACAACGCGGAGGCGACGGTACGGCTATCCGGCTGGCTACATAACCGGCGCGATTTGGGGGGAATCCTCTTTGTCGACCTCCGCGACAACTACGGCATTACACAGGTTGTCGCGCGACCCGGTACGGATGCCTATGACCGACTGGACAAGGCTTCAAAAGAATCGGTGCTATGTGTCGACGGTCAAGTGGTGATGCGAGACGCCACAA
Source organism: uncultured Actinomycetota bacterium (assembly GCA_963760095.1). Lineage (GTDB taxonomy): Bacteria > Actinomycetota > Actinomycetes > Mycobacteriales > Mycobacteriaceae > Mycobacterium. The sequence goes on from CAVXBT010000008.1 coordinate 31,243, forward strand.
ACGTCAACCCCGCTTTGCCAACCGGAGAAATAGAAGTCGCGGTCGAGCATGTTGAGGTGCTTTCGGCCGCAGCTGCTTTGCCATTCAGCGTCTACCCTGAGGAGCCGGTCGGCGAGGAGCACCGCCTCCGCTACCGTTACTTCGATCTCAGGCGCCAGCGAATGCACGACAACATCCGCCTGCGTTCGCAAATCGTTGGCAGCATCCGGCGCCGGATGCTGGACTTGGGATTCACTGAGTTCCAAACTCCCATCCTCACCAGCTCCAGCCCGGAGGGGGCACGCGACTTTTTGGTGCCCTCCCGACTGCACGCTGGAAAATTCTTTGCCCTGCCGCAGGCTCCGCAGCAGTTCAAACAGTTGCTGATGGTGGCCGGCTTCGACCGATACTTTCAGATCGCGCCGTGTTTCCGGGACGAGGACGCGCGTGCTGACCGATCACCTGGAGAGTTCTACCAACTCGACATGGAAATGAGCTTCGTCGAGCAGGACGAGATATTCGCGATCATCGAGGAGGTACTGACGGGTTTGTTCGCCGAATTCGCTCCCGATAACCCCGTAACGGCGCCCTTCCCCAGAATCACCTACCGCGACGCGATGCTTCGGTACGGAACGGACAAGCCCGACTTGCGTATTCCGCTGCAACTGTCGGATGTGTCGAATGTCTTCCGATCGAGCGAATTCCGAGCGTTGGCCGGCAAGCACGTCCGCGCCTTGGTTGTCCCCAACAGTGAAGATCGCCCGCGTTCTTTCGCCGACCGGCTGGAAAAGCACGCGGTCGAACTCGGCGCGAAGGGGCTGGCATGGGTGCGCATAACCGGTGAGGGCGAGATCACCGGCCCGATCGCCAAATACCTTAGTCCCGGCGAAGTACAGGAGCTGTTGACTGAGACGCACGCCGAAACCGGTGCACTGATATTCCTATTGGCGGCCAACCGATCCCAAGAAGCGGACCCCATTATGGCGTCCGTGCGCGTCGAAGCGGGGAAACAAGCCGGAGTCTTCGACGAGCACCCGTTTCGATTCTGCTGGGTCACCGACTTCCCGCTTTACGAACCTGACGACGACGGGAACATTCAATTCAGCCATAACCCGTTTTCGATGCCGCAGGGCGGACTCGAGGCGCTCAATACCAAAGAGCCACTTGATATTTTGGCCTGGCAATACGACATCGTCTGCAATGGTCTGGAGCTTTCATCGGGGGCGATCCGTAATCACCGCCCCGACATCATGTATCGGGCGTTCGAGATCGCCGGCTATTCGCGTGAGGCCGTCGATGAGCAGTTCGGTGGCATGGTTCAGGCGTTCCAGCTCGGTGCACCGCCGCACGGTGGCGTCGCGCCCGGCATCGACCGGATCGTCATGCTTTTGACAGGCGAACCCAACATCCGCGAGACAATCGCGTTTCCGCTCACCCAGAATGCACAAGACCTCATGATGGGCGCCCCCAGCGAAGTCTCTGATCGGCAACTGGCCGAAGTACACATCAAAGTGGTCAAACGAAACGCGCGTCCGTCGAAATGAAGCTATGAAAATTTGGCTCGCGCCATACATTTCGGTTCGCCGAGCGGCTGACCGCCTGCGGCTGGGAACCTTGCCACCGGTTGCTTACGAGGTAGAGGATCCGCCGCCATTCCTGGCGGATCTGCTTACCGAACTCGGTCGAAACGCTCGGGACCGCGACGACGTCGTGGCCGATGTCACGCGCAGCCAGGGGTGGTCAGCGCCGGAAGTCAACGAACTGATCGATGACCTCGAAGCCATCGGTGTGCTAACGGCGGAGTTCGATCGAACGGACCGCTACGATCGCCACCGCCTCTACTACCGGATGCTCGGAATCGATGGGGACCCGCAACAACGCCTGCAGAATGCCACCGTCGGGCTGGTGGGAATGGGCGGCATCGGCAGCAACCTGGCGGTTCACCTGGCTGCTGCCGGGATCGGTCGATTGGTGATTACCGACGGTGACCGCATCGAGGCGTCCAACCTGACCCGGCAGACCCTCTACCGTGAATCGGACATAGGGCGGCTCAAGGTCGAGGCCGCCGCCGAACACCTCGCCGAGCTACGTGCCGACCTGAAGGTCGAGGTCATACCCGAAGACTTCACCGACCCCGGCTTGGCTCAAACGGTCGCCGAACGCGCCGACATCATTTTGCTGTCGGCTGACCGCCCGGCCAGCGTGCACTCGTGGGCGAACAGCGCCGCCATTTCGGCGGGCATTGCCTTCAGTGCCGCGGGCTATATCGAAGGGCATGGCTGCGTCGGGCCGCTGCTGCGCCCGCCTGCCACCATGTGCTACGAGTGCATCCGTACCGCCGCGGATGCGTTGCCCGGTCAAGTTCGGGATGCTGCCGATGTCCGCGAATCTGCTACCGAACTCAATCCCTCTTTTCAGGCGCCAAGCTACGGCCCGCTCAACGGTTTGGTCGCCTCCATCCAAGCCAATGAAGCGATCCGATGGTTGCTCGGCGCTCCGGTGGCAACCCAAGAGCGGCGCTTGTTGATCGATTCGCGAACTTATGCGGTCACCTGGGAAGAGTTCGACCCGACCGAGACGTGCGCCGTCTGCGGCCGAGTAGCCGAGCAGGGCAACGCCGACTGGGACGCGATCGCGGAACTGTACCGCGAGGAACGTGCGCACCATTCGTTTAACTCCGTGCTGCTCGACGGCCTGATTCCGAGCTTGCTACCCCCGCTGGGCGGAACGGTCGTCGCGGATGTCGGCGCCGGAGCCGGCGAAATGTCAGCCGAACTGCTTAAACAGGGCGCGACGGTGGACGCTTATGAGCCGTCGGCCGCGATGCGGGGTCTGCTCGAGGAGCGGCTGGCCGATGGACCTCCATCGAAACTACGTATCCACCACAGCGGACTGGAAGCGCTGACTGAGCAGGCCGGAACATACGACGCTGCGCTGTGCCTGAATGTCCTTGACCACATTCCTGATCTGCCTTGGGCCATAGGAACTCTCGCGGCGGCACTGCGGCCGGGCGGCACACTTGTGCTGTCGATACCGCACCCGATCAAAGACCGCGGGAATTGGAATAAGGTCCCGACAGCCACCGGGTGGAGTTATGAGCACTACATGCTCAACAACTACTTCGACGAAGGGCTCTGCCGAAAAGCCCGGGAAGACCGACACGGCAATGTCCGCGTGCGTAACGTCGCGACCTACCACCGAACCACAGCAACGTATCTCGAATCCATGTTGGCGGCGGGGCTCACAATCACCCGTGTCCTAGAGCCCTCGCCGGACCCGCAGACGGCCGACAACGATCCGGTTCTCTACTCCAAGGCGAGCCGGCTGCCCTATTTCCTCGTTCTGGTGGCCACTCGTGGAGGCACTGATGCGTGACGAGTTGTATAAATCCAAAGGTCTCGCAGAGGACTTCTCGTTCAGTCGCGACGTTGCCGACGTGTTCGACGACATGCTCGACCGCAGCGTGCCGTTCTACTCCGAAGTGCAGCGCATGGTCGTGGAGTTGGGGTCGCTGTTCTTGATTGGAGAGGGCACCGTCTACGACGTCGGATGCTCAACGGGCAACACGTTAATCGGCTTCGCTGACAACATCGGCGCCGATACCCCAATCAGATTCGTCGGCATCGAACCGGCAGAAGCAATGCGTGAGAAGGCCGAATCGAAGCTGATCGCGAGCGGTCACCAGGATCGGGTGAAGATTCTGTCCGACCCGATCGAGAAGTTCGAACGGCTCGACGGCGCACGTGTCATCGTGATGCTCTACACCCTGCAGTTCGTCCGCCCCATCTACCGGGCTCAGGTGCTGCGCATGTATTTCGACTCGCTGGAGGTGGGCGGGTGCCTGCTACTCGGTGAGAAGATTCTCGCCGACAATTCGATGCTCAGCCGGACATACGTCGACCTGTACCACGACTACAAGCGCCGAAGCGGCTACAGCGATACCGAGATTGCAAAGAAGCGCGAAGAATTGGAAAATGTCCTCCTTCCCTACCGTGACTCGGAGAACATCGAAATGTTGCGACAGGTCGGCTTCTCTTCCGTCGATCATGTTTTCCGCTGGTACAACTTCGCGCTCTACATCGCTCTGAAAGGCTGACCGCTCTCCGGGTCCTAGCAACTGAGGTAAGCCTAACTTAACTAAGAACGAACCGGCGCAAGAGGTTCGACCCGATAGGGTTTTCGTCGTGGGCAGCATCGCGTATCTCGGTCCTGCGGGGACCTTCACCGAAGCGGCGCTACTGCAGATGATCGAGGCCGGCGTGGTTCCGCAGCACGGTGCGGTGCACTGGCAGCCGATGCCGGTGGACACCACGACGGCCGCGCTGGACGCCGTCCGCGAAGAGCTGGCCGAATTCGCCTGCGTGCCAATCGAGAACTCCATCGACGGGTCGGTGACGCCCACGCTGGACAGCCTGGCGATCGGGACGCCGCTGCAAGTGTTCGCGGAGCACACCCTGGACGTGGCCTTCAGCATCGTCGTCAAGCCCGGTATCACGGCGGCCGACGTGCGCACGCTGGCCGCCTTCCCGGTGGCCTTGGCGCAGGTGCGGCAGTGGCTGGCCGCCCATCTGCCCGCCGCCGAACTACGCCCGGCCAACTCCAATGCCGAAGCTGCGCAGCAGGTCGCCGACGGACACGTCGACGCCGCAGTCAGCTCCCCGCTGGCCGCCGCCCAACGCGGTTTGTCGACGCTGGCCGACGGGGTGGTCGACGAAGCCAATGCGTGCACCCGCTTTGTGCTGGTCGGTCAACCGGGGCCGCCGCCGGCCCGCACCGGTGCCGATCGGACGTCGGTGGTGCTGCGGATCGACAACACGCCGAGCGCCCTGGTCAGCGCGCTCGCCGAGTTCGGCATACGCGATATCGACCTGACCCGCATCGAATCTCGGCCCACCCGCACCGAATTGGGTACCTACGTGTTCTTCCTGGACTGCGTGGGCCACATCGACGACGACGCGGTCGCCGAGGCACTCAAGGCGCTGCACCGGCGTTGTACCGAGGTGCGTTATCTGGGTTCCTGGCCGACGGGAGAGCTTGCCGGCGCGCCGCCGCCGCAACTCGGCGAGGCGTCGCGCTGGCTGGCGGGGCTGCGAGACGGGTCCCTCGGCGACTGGTCGGCGCGGTGAGCGGCCGGCTGGTGCTGGTGCGGCATGGTCAGTCCTACGCCAACGTCGATCGTCGGCTGGACACCCGCCCGCCGGGGTCGGAGTTGACGCCATTGGGCCGCGACCAGGCGCGCGCTTTCGCGCGGGCTGCGACCTCGCGGCCCGGGCTGTTGCTGCATTCGGTCGCCACACGGGCGGTGCAGACCGCCGCGGAGACCAGCGCCGAGGTCGACGTGCCGGCCAGCGAGGTGACCGGCATCCATGAGGTGCAGGTCGGCGACCTGGAAAACCGCAACGACGACGACGCGATCGCCGAGTTCGACGCCGTCTACCGGCGGTGGTTCGCGGGGGAGCGGGACGCGCAGTTGCCCGGCGGGGAATCCGCTAACCAGGTGTTGGACCGCTACCTGCCGGTGCTGACCGACCTACGCACCCGCTACCTCGACTACGACGACTGGACCAGCGACATCGTCGTCGTCAGCCATGGCGCGGCAATCCGGCTGACGGCGACCGTGCTGGCCGGTGTCGACAGCAGCTTCGCTCTCGAACATCACCTCGCTAATACCGAGGCGGTGATACTGACGCCGGTCACCGCCGGCCGGTGGACCTGTGCGCAGTGGGGAACCCTGACGCCACCGTTCGACCCGGTCCCGGACGCCGCCGCGCAACCGGACAAGGTGGATTCAAGCGCCGACCCGATGGGCTGACCGAGCGGGTCGCCTCAGATCGCCACAGCCGCCGAAGCGTCGGCGGTGGCGATGTGTGCGCAGTCGCAGCCGACCGTGTCGCAGTCGACGACGAACGTGTGCGGGAACAGCTCCGGGCTGGTGCAGCCCTCTTCGGTGCATTCCGACCGGTGCAGCCGGTGGCGAATGATCGTGCCGTGGCAGTGTTCCAAGCCTGTCCGGCATTCGCGACATTCCATGCGGCAGTCTTAACACTGCCGACGGACAACTTCGCGGCGCCGCGCCCGGCTAGGCCCAGCCCAGTTCGTGCAACCGGTCGTCGTCGATGCCGAAGTGGTGGGCGATCTCGTGCATGACGGTGATCTTCACCTCCTCGACGACCTGCTCGTCGACGTCGCAGATGTCCAACAGCGCGTCGCGGTAGATCGTGATGGTGTCGGGCAGCGACCCCGCGTAGTGGGAATCGCGTTCGGTCAGCGCCACACCCTCGTAGAGCCCGAGCAGATCATCCTCGTCGGGGTGACGATCGGCGACCAGCACCACCACGTTGTCCATCACGGCCGCCAGCTTTGACGGGATCAGGTCAAGCGCGTCGGACACCAGCTCGTCGAACCGTCGCGGATCCATCCGCACGGCCACTCGGCTATGTCCCCGGTGCGGGTGGCGGAGGTTCCGCCGGAGCGGGCGCCGGTGGGGGGAATGGCGGCGGCGCCTCGGAAGCCTGGGGCGGCGCTTCCGGCGCGGGCTGCTGCGGGGCGGGGGCGGGCTGTTGCCCCGGAAGGTGTTGGTTGCCTTGCCGTTGACTGTCGGACGATCCGCTCGATCCGCTCGATCCGCTCGATCCGCTCGATCCGCTCGATCCGCTCGATCCGGACGAACCGTTCGACCCGGTCGACCCGGTCGACGATGCGCCGCCGCCGCCGGTGCCCGGAGTCAGCGGGATCGGCGGCAGGTTGAGTCGCTCCTGCGGGATGTCCGGCGGCGGGATCGGGGGTTGGCCGTTGATCTTCAGCGGCCCCTTGGCACTGTTGAGCAACGCCGCCCAGCCACCGTTGCCCAGCGTTGCCCCGATGCTGCAGGCGACCTGGCGGCTACCGGCCGACCAACTGGGGAACGACAGCGTGCTGTAGATCAACGTCAGCGTGGTGCTGCGTAATTGCACCGGCGCCAGGTAGGCGTCGGTCTGCTTTGTGCAGGAGTCCTTGATGAAGCCGTCCTGCTCGGGCTCCGGAGGCAGCGCGTCGGGGAACTTGGCGAGCAGGTTGACCGTACCGGTGACCTCCATCGCGTGGGGTGCGGCGCAATCGACCGGAATGTCGGTGGGCTGGTTGGTCGAGGGGTCGATGCCCAGGCAGGTGCCGTCCGGCCAGACCTTGGACTGGTCGCCGTTGGCGACCTTGCCCTTGTAGGCGATCTGCTCGTTGCCGGGCCCCGGCAGCTGCAACCCGCACAACATCCGTCGCTCACCGAACTGGCGCCACGCTTTGTCGCCGGACCACAACATGCTGATGATGAATTTGCTGTTGGGGTCGAACTTGCCGCCCAGGTAGCGGCGTACCGCCGACTCGCACTGTTCCTGGCTGATCTGCTCGATCCGGGTCGCCGTCGGCGGTGGGGCGGTGGGGCCGTACTCCGAACCGGGGAAGGTGCGCATGTCGATGGACTCCGCGACCTCGAACCGGTGGTCGTCTTTGCAGTCGACGATGGAGGCGGCCTCGGGCATCCGATCCGGCCACATCAGGCAGTTACCGCTGGTCGCGCGGTTAAAAGCGTCATTGCCCTTCGCGCCGGTGGGGGGCACCGGGTCGATGTAGCCGGCCAGCCGCCCGGGGCCGCCGCCGATCGGCAGGGCGGTGACGAGTCCGGCGATCAGCAGACCGCCCAGGGCAGTCAGCAGCAGCGCACGCCGGGTGGCCGAGGCTTGCAACGTGCCCTGGAGGCTGGTCATCCAGTCGGCCCGCGGCAGCCGGCGTCTTGGGCCCGCGGCCCCTGACGCTTCCGGGGCGTCGCTCTCGTTGCGCTCGGTTTCATGCCACATTGGCTCCATTCTGACAGGCGCACCCAGTCGAGTGACAGCTGTTGCGCAAGTTGCTTCATGTGGTTGCCGCTGGTGGCCGCCGCACGCGTAGGGTTCTAGCCCGTGATCGACCTGAAGTTGCTCCGGGAAAACCCCGACGCCGTCCGCCGTTCTCAGACCAGCCGGGGCGAGGATCCGGCTCTGGTCGACACCCTGCTGGCAGCCGATACCGCCCGCCGGACCGCGATCTCGACAGCGGACTCGCTGCGCGCCGACCAGAAGGCCGCCAGCAAGAAGGTCGGCGCCGCATCGGCCGATGAGCGTCCCGCGCTTTTGCAGCAAGCCCGCGACCTGGCCGACGAGGTTAAGGCCGCCGAGGCGCAGCAAGCCTCCGCCGAAGCGGAGTTCGCCGCCGCCCACTTGGCGATCTCGAACGTGATCATCGACGGCGTTCCCGCCGGCGGCGAGGACGACTACGCCGTCCTCGACGTCGTTGGTGAACCGGCCGCGATCGACAACCCCAAGGACCACCTCGAACTCGGCGAGGCGCTGGGACTGATTGACACCGAACGTGGCGCCAAGGTCTCCGGTTCGCGGTTTTACTTCCTGACCGGCCAGGGTGCGTTGCTGCAGCTGGGCCTGCTGCAGATGGCGATCCGGCTGGCGGCCGACAACGGTTTCGTGCCGATCATTCCGCCGGTGCTGGTGCGTCCCGAAGTGATGGCGGGGACCGGCTTCCTCGGCGCGCACGCCGACGAGGTGTATCGGGTGGAGGCCGACGACCTTTACCTTGTCGGTACCTCGGAGGTACCCCTGGCCGGTTATCACGCCGACGAGATCCTCGACCTTTCCGGCGGCCCGCTGCGCTACGCGGGCTGGTCGTCGTGCTTTCGACGGGAAGCGGGCAGCTACGGCAAAGACACCCGCGGCATCATCCGGGTGCACCAATTCGACAAGGTCGAGGCGTTCGTCTACTGCACGCCCGCCGACGCCGAGGCCGAGCATGAGCGTCTGCTGGGCTGGCAGCGTGAGATGCTGGCCCGCATCGAGGTGCCTTATCGGGTCATCGACGTGGCCGCAGGCGATCTCGGCTCGTCGGCGGCCCGCAAGTTCGACTGCGAGGCGTGGGTGCCCACCCAGCAGGCCTACCGCGAGCTGACGTCGACGTCGAACTGCACCACCTTCCAGGCTCGCCGGCTGGCCACCCGCTACCGGGATCCCAACGGCAAACCTCAGATCGCTGCGACGCTCAACGGCACGCTGGCCACAACCCGCTGGCTGGTCGCCATCCTGGAGAACCACCAGCGACCCGACGGCAGTGTGCGGATACCCGAGGCGCTGGTGCCATTCGTCGGCACCGAGGTCCTGGTGCCTCCCTAGCCGATTTGCGGTCGTCGCCACAGCAAAGTTCAGCTAGCGGTTTGGTCGCTGGATTATCATCTGGTGACCGCGGTCGTCCATGAGTGGATCAGGCAACCGCGTTGCAGGGGCGAAAGAGAGTGCGATGGATTGGCTGAGGCTATGGTGGCGCCAGTCCGATCACTATGACCGGCTGAGTGCGCACCTGCAGGCCCGCGGCATGGACACTCTCACCCGAGCCACCTTCTCGCTGATCGGTGTGTCGTTGGCCCTGGTCTCAGTGGGGACGATCTGGAGCGGGACAGGACCTCGCGGAGTTGTTCAGGTCAGCTGCGCGTTGGCCGGCGGCAGCGGCGCCGCCATCGCTACGCTGCTGTGGGCGCTGCGCTGGCCAACCCGAGCCCAGGCGATGCGGTACGCCGTGCTGTGCAACGCCAGCATCGCGCTGGTCACCCTGGCCCAACACGAACCCAACGCCGCCATGCTGGCCTGTACGACCTTCGCGACCCTGGCCGGCTACATCGCGCTTTTTCACACCGCGCCGTTGATGGCCTACAACTTCACGATCGCCAGCGTGATCGGCGCCATCGAAGGCATACGCTTAGCGACGCAATTCAACATCGCCGCCGCCCTGTGTGCATACGCGCTGCTGCTGCTGCTCAATCTGGCGGTTCCTTTCGGCATACAGGTGGTCGCGCACGTGCTCGGCGCCGACGCGGTGCGGGCTGAGCGTGACCAGCTCACCGGGCTCCTGACCCGGCATGCGTTTCAACGGCGTGGCAAGGCGCGGCTGGAGAAGTGTCGCGAGCAGCGGGCGCATTTCGTCATCACCATGATCGACCTGGACCGCTTCAAGGACCTCAACGACAACTACGGACACAGCACCGGCGACAACGCGCTGGTCTCGGTGGCCCGTGCGCTGCGCGACACCAACGACGACACCGCGGTCATTGGCCGTTCGGGCGGGGAAGAATTCGTAGTCGCCGACATCTGGCACCCCGACGACGTGAACCGCAGAGCACAGGAACTGTGCGACGTCATCGCCGCGCTCCCGTTCGGCATCACCGCCAGCGTCGGTACTGCCGGCATCCACCCTGCCCACCGGGCCGGCGAGGGCGGTGACTTCGTACTCCTCGAGCTGGTCGCGGCGGCGGACGCCGCGATGTATTCCGCCAAACGAAGAGGTGGAAACCAGGCCGGCCACCACGAGTGGCCGCTCCCGCCGCCGCTGGAGCTTTTTGCCGAAGACGAAAACGACTCCCGCAGCGACGGAATCAGCGCCTGGCCCGCCTAGGCGTTGACCGGCTCATGCGCATGCCGGTGCTGCCCCTCGATGGTGGCGAAGTAGAAGGCGAACGCGAACGCGAAACTGGTGAACAGGCTGGAGACGAAGTACAGCCACGGTCGCCGCAGCCCGCGCCGATATCCGTCGACGATGGTGAACAACGGCAACAGCACGACATTGGCGATCGTGTAATCCTGGCTCGCCGAACTGGCCGCCGGGTTGGTGAACATCAACCGGATGTATTCGGCCCAGCTGCCGTGCTGACCCCACAGCGGATTGGTGGATCCGTGTGAATACTCCTGCACGAAGCGGATATTGAAGTACCAGCCCAGCACGACCGAGGCGATCCCGATGGCGTAGTAGAGGAGTTCCAGCGGCGAGAACAGCGAGCCGCCGGCCGGACGGGAGAAAACCGACCGGTTGGAGACGACGATCCACGTGATGACCGCGAGGCCGAGCACTGCGTGCGTGAGAAGCGAGACCATGGGCGCAGTCTCACTCGCAGGCCGAAGTTTTGTCAATATTGACATACAGCCGGGTGGGGTAATTTACCTCCATGGTCCGGCCGGCTCAGACCGTGCGCAGCGAGCGCACGCGGGAGGCACTGCGTCAGGCGGCGTTGGTGCGGTTCCTGGCCCAGGGTGTCGAGGACACCTCAGCCGAGCAGATCGCGGCGGATGCCGGAGTCTCACTGCGGACTTTCTACCGCCATTTCTCTTCCAAGCACGACTTGTTGTTTGCCGACTACACCGGACTGCATTGGTTTCGCGCGGCGCTGGCCGACAGGGCGGCCACCGAATCGATCATCGATTCCGTGCAGGGCGCGATCTTCGCGTTCCCGTATGACGTTGACGCCGTGGCGAAAATCGCTGCGTTGCGCGACGACGAGATCGACCCGGGCCGCATCGTCCGGCATATCCAGGACGTGCAAGCCGACTTCGCCGATGCCATTGCGGCCCAGCTGCGACTCCGTAGCTGCGCGGTTGATCCGACACCGGATGACCGGGTGCGCGTCGCGGTGACGGCACGCTGCATTGCGGCCGCGGTCTTCGGCGCGATGGAGGTCTGGATGGTCGGCGAGGATCGATCGCTCGGCGAGTTGGCGAGGGTGTGCCATCTGGCTTTGGAGTCCCTGCGATCCGGCATCACCGACGGGTGGGCGGACCACGTTTCGTCATAATTGACAAAACTTTGTGTGCGTGTCAGCCTGCATTGCTGGAGGGCAGGACATGGCTGACGACATGGCTGACTATGACGCGATAGTGATCGGCGCAGGGCACAACGGACTGGCCGCGGCGGTGCTGCTGCAGAAGGCCGGCCTGCGGACCTTGTGCCTGGAATCCAAGCTCTACGTGGGCGGAATGGCCTCCACCGTGGAACTTTTCGACGGATACCAGTTCGAGATCGCGGGCTCGGTGCAGTTCCCGACCGCGCCGGTGGTCAGGCAGGAGTTGGGCCTGGACACCCTGCCGACCATCGACCTGGAGGTGATGTCGGTCGCGCTGCGCGGCGTCGGTGACGACCCGATGGTCCAGTACAGCGACCCGATCAAGCTGTTCACCCACCTCAACGAGGTGCACGGGGCCGACGCCGTCAACGGCATGGCGGGGCTGATGGCCTGGGCCCAGGCGCCGACCCGGGCACTGGGCCGGTTCGACGCCGGTGCCCTGCCCAAGACGCTCGATGAGATGTATGACTGTGCCACCAACGAATTCGAGCGCTCGGCCATCGATGACATGCTGTTCGGCTCGGTCACCGACGTGCTGGACCGCTATCTTCCGGACCGCGAGAAGCACGGCGCGCTGCGCGGCTCGATGACCGTGTTGGCGGTCAACACCCTTTACCGCGGGCCGGCCACGCCGGGCAGTGCGGCCGCGCTCGCCTTCGGACTGGGCGTGCCCGACGGCGACTTCATCCAGATGAAGAAGCTGCGCGGCGGCATCGGCGCGCTCACCGCGCATCTGGCCGACTCGCTGCTCAGCGGCGGCGGCGAGGTTCGGCTGCGCACGAAGGTGGCCGAAATCCTGGTCAGCGGCGGCAAGGCGAGCGGGGTGCGCACCGAGGCGGGGGAAACCCTGACCGCCCCGATCGTCGTTTCCGCGATCGCGCCCGACCTGACGATCAACGAGCTGATCGACCCCGCCGCGTTGCCCGCCGGCATCCGGGAACGCTACGCGCGGATCGACCACCGCGGCAGTTACATACAGATGCACTTCGCGCTGGACGAGGCCCCGGTGTTCGCGGCGCCTTATGAGGCGCTCAACGACCCTGCTATGCAGGCGTCGATCGGCATCTTCAGCACACCGGAGGAAGTCCAGCAGCAATGGGAGGACTGCCGCCGCGGGATCGTGCCCGTCGACCCGACGGTCGTCTTTCAGGTCCCCTCGCAGAACGATCCCGATCTGGCGCCGCAGGGTAAGCATGCCGCGTCGGCGTTCGCATTGTGGTTCCCCATCGAGGGCGAGGTGGACTATGGCGCGGCGAAGGTCGAGATGGGTCAGCGGGTCATCGACAAGATCACCCGGTTGGCGCCGAACTTCGAACGCAGCATCAGCAGGCACACCACCTTCACCCCGAAGCACATGGGCGTGATGTTCGGCGCCCCGGGCGGCGACTACTGTCACGGCTTGTTCCACGCACAGCAGATCGGGCCCAACCGGCCCGGCCCGAGAGGCTTTCTCGGGCAGCCGATTCCGGTCAAGGGGCTGTACCTGGCCAGCACCGGATGTCATGGTGGGCCGGGTATCACGTTCATCCCGGGGTACAACGCGGCGCATCAAGCGCTGGCCGACGCCGGGCGCTGAGCTAATCCCGCTCGTCGAGCAACCGATCCAGCAGCGCGGTGAACTCGTCGGGCTCCGCCGGAGTGAACGCCGGACTGGGCCTGGTGCCCGGCACATCCAGGGTGATCAGCGTCGAGCGCAGCGGCCGCCGGACATCCAATGGCAGCCAGCGGCGCAGGTCTGAGCTACCCCAGATGCGGAAGCGGTGCAGCACCAGCCCCAGCGGTTCGGCCCGGTATCCGCGGACCTTGCTCAGCGCGATGATCTTCGAGGTGCCGGACGGAAAATGGTAGCGGCGCAGCGTGATCGCCTCCCGGTCCAGCTGGACCAGGCCGTCATCGTAGGAGTCGACGTTGGACGCGCTCATGATCGCGAGCACCGGAGGTCGTGACCGCGGGCGGTGAGGCAGCGGCCGTTCTCCAGGTTCCATTGCCAGCCGTGCAGGTTGCAGGTCAGGGTGTTGCCCTCGATCACGCCGAACTTGGACAGGTCCGCCTTCAGGTGTGGGCATCGGCGCTGAATGTCCCAGCCGTCCATGGTGATCGACGCAGAGTCATCGTGGGTCTCGGCAAACCAGCCGTCGGCGTAGGCGATCCGTTCGTCGGTCAGGCACTTGAAAAAGGTATAGAGGTATTCGTTGTATCCGCCGACCCGCCATGCCGTGAACCGGGTGGACAAGAAGATGGTGTTGACCCAGTCCGGCTCGTTGTCGCGCAGCACGGTGCGCACCAGTTCCGGAGGGATAGCGAACCCGTAGCGGAATTTTTCGTCGGAAATCGCTTCCCGCACAGTCCGTTTGGGGAAGTCGAGCACCACCTGTTGGGAGCCCAACACCAGCTCGACCGGGTACCCGATGCCGTCGCAGATCTCGTCGCTGGCCAGCATGATCGGCTCAAAGACCGTCCGCAACGGCTCCAGCAGCGATTCGCCGGCCGCGGGCTCCCAGCCGGCCTTCTCGGACGCCAGCACGGGTTGCATGCGGGCGGCGTAGTCGGCGATGTAGGCCGCCTTGCCGGTGGTGAAGATGGCCTCGACCTGATCGGTGGGCAGCGGGTGCTGCAGCGAGTTCAGTTGTGCGCCGGTGAATTCGGCCGTCGACCCGGGAATCATCAGCAAGCCGTGGTCGTGGCCGTTCGCGCGCAACTGGTCGAGGAACACCATCTGGTCCGGGAAGATGTTGGCTGGGTCGCCGTGGTCGTCGTTGAGGTCACGCAACTCGGGGTCCAGGAAACACGGCGGACCGGCAGACGGGATCACCCAGGTCGCCCCGACCTGGGCGATGTACTGGCGGGACCGGTCCATTTGGCGTTGCCGCTTTTGAATGCCGAACGCCTCCTTGGCGCGCGACGGCATGTCGTAGATCATCGGGTACCAGATCGCGCCGGAGTACTGCAGCATGTGCACGTCGATGGGACCGAACTCGTGCGTCAACACGTCCAGATCGACCGGGCGGGCATCGTTCATGTTGAACGCCGTCGTCACGCCGTCGCAGACCACCAGCGCGGAATCGCCGATCGGGCCGTCGGCCGGAGCCCGCAGCGCGACGACCATGACGTCCAGGTCGCCTTTCGGCCCGCTGACGCGGTGCTTCACCGAGTCGGTGGTCTCAACGAACCGATGAAACCCCAGCGTCTGCAACGCATTCTTCAAGTCGAGCACCGGAAAGTCCGGGAGCAGGACCACGGCGTCCTTATTGACATGCGCACGCAGCAACTCGGCGTCGAAGTGGTCCTTGTGCAGATGCGAGACGTAGAGGTAGTCGCAGTCGCCCAGGCTGTCCCAGTCCAATCCGCTGTTGTCCGGGAAAGGAAACCAGGACGCGAAGTAAGCCGGGTTGACCCAGGGGTCGCACAGAATGCTGCCGGCTGGAGTCTCGATCCGAAAACCGGCATGTCCGATGCTTGTGACTTGCACTGACATCCTTCAAGAACTATGTCGCGACGCTCGTCTGCCGTCCCGAGCTTAGCGGGAGGGGCGTGGGGCGCGCCCCGCCGGCAAATTCCCTGCGCCCGACCGGCCACGCCAGCCTGATCGGAAAGTCTAAGGTTGTTCATCGTGGAACCGGTTTACGGGACGATCATCAAAGTCGCCCGTTTGGCGTGGCGAGTACAGGGCTTACGTTTCACGGTCACCGGGGTGGAGAACCTGCCTGCCACTGGCGGCGCCGTCATCGCCATCAACCACACCGGCTACATGGACTTCACCTTCGCCGGATTACCGGCATACCAGCAGGGCCTCGGCCGCAAAGTGCGGTTCATGGCCAAGCAGGAGGTCTTCGACCACAAGATCACCGGGCCCCTGATGCGGGGATGCCGGCACATCCCGGTGGACCGGGCCAGCGGCGCCGCGTCGTTCGACGCCGCCGTGCAGGCGCTCAAGACCGGCGAGCTTGTCGGCGTCTACCCGGAAGCGACGATCAGCCGCAGCTTCGAGATCAAGGAGTTCAAGTCCGGCGCCGCGCGGATGGCGATCGCGGCCGACGTGCCGATCGTCCCGCACATCGTGTGGGGCGCCCAGCGGATCTGGACCAAAGACCACCCCAAGAAGTTGCTCCACCCGAAGGTGCCGATCGCGGTGACGGTTGGGGAGCCGATTCTGCCGACGTTGCCCGCACCCGACCTGACCGCGTTGCTGCACTCGCGAATGCAGCATCTGCTCGAGCGGGTCCAGGACTCCTACGGGACGCATCCCGCCGGCGAGTTTTGGGTACCCCACCGGTTGGGCGGCGGTGCTCCTACGCTCGCGGAGGCAGCCCGACTGGATGCCGAGGAAGCCAGCCAGCGTGCAGCCGCCAGGGCAGCCCGCGACCGCGCGAACCCGGCGGGCGCCTCGGAGTAGAGCCTGGGAGTGACGACATGGAGCCGGTTTTCCGCACGCTCGAGATCGCGGCCAAGGCCTTGGTCGCGGCCACCGGCACCAAGATCACCTACCAGCACCTGGAGCGCATTCCGCGCACCGGTGGCGCAGTGGTCGCGATCAACCACACCAGCTATGTCGACTGGCTGCCGGCCGCGCTCGCCCTGCATCGCCGCGGCCGGCGCGTCCGCTACATGATCAAGGCGGAGATGCAGCAGGTGAAGGTGGTCGATTTTCTGATCAGGCACACCAAGACCGTCCCGGTCAATCGCGGCGCCGGGGCGCAGGCCTACGCCGACGCCGTCCGGTTGCTGCGGGCGGGCGAGGTGGTCGGCCTGATGCCGGAGGCGACGATCAGCCGCAGTTTCGAGCTCAAGGATTTCAAGACCGGCGCAGCCCGGATGGCGCTGGAGGCCGACGTGCCCACGGTCCCGCTGATCGTGTGGGGCGCCCAGCGGATCTGGACCAAAGACCACCCGCGACGGCTGGGCCGGGCAAAGGTCCCGGTGATCGTGGCCGCGGGTCAGCCGTTGCCGCCGACCGGCGACGCCGAGCATCGCGACGCCGCACTTCGCGAAGAAATGACGTCGTTACTGCACCGCGTGCAGGAGCAGTATCCGCACCCCGAGGGGGCGTTCTGGGTCCCGTGGCGGCTGGGCGGCAGTGCACCTACGGTGGCAGAGGCAAAGATTATTGAGGAAACTGAGAGGACCGAGCGTGCCCGTAAGCGTGCGAACCACCCTCGGTGACGCGGTAGCCAGCTAAGCGCGTATGAGACGACGCGGGTGCGGGCGGGTTGCACGGAAGGAGCGCCGAGCATGGCAGAGCCGTTTTACCGGTTGAGCGAGTGGATCGTGCCGCCGGTCGTTGCGTTGAATGGAACCAAGTTCACCTTCCGCGGACTGGAGAACATTCCCGAGCGCGGCGGCGCGTTGCTTGCCCAGAACCACACCAGCTACCTGGATTGGCTTCCGCCGCTGTTCGCCACACGTGAGCGAGGCCGGCGGATGTACTTCATGATCAAGGCCGAGATGGCGGACGTGAAGGCGGCCAACTACGTCATCAAGCACGCCAGGCTGATACCGGTGGACCGCACACACGGCCACGACGCTTTCGACATCGCTGTGCAGCGACTGCGCGAGGGCGAACTCATCGGGATGCATCCCGAAGCGACCATCAGCCGCAGTTTCGAATTGCGGGAATTCAAGACCGGGGCAGCCAGGATCGCGTTGGCGGCGCAGGTGCCGATCGTCCCGGTGATCGTCTGGGGTGCCCACCGAATTTGGCCGAAGGACCAGCCAAAGAAGGTATTTCGCAACAGAATCCCGATCACCGTGGCCGCGGGGCCGCCGCTGCCACCGCGAGGCACCGCCGAGCAACTCAACGACGCGCTACGTGAGACCATGAATCGGTTGCTGTACCAGGTGCAGGAGGAGTACCCACACCCACCGGGCGAGTTCTGGGTGCCGCGGCGGCTCGGCGGTAGCGCACCCACCCAGGACGACTCCAGGGCGATCCGGTTGGCAGAGTTACAAGAGCGGATGGACAAATACGGAAGCGACGGCGTGACACGACCCGGGCAGAACCAGAGCGGACTGCATTGAGCAAGCCGGGGCGCTCCCAAGGCAGATTGGGCACAGTGGCCTGCAAATGACCCTGCCCGCGCTGATCGCCTGTGACGTCGACGGCACCTTGGTCGGCGACGACGAGAAGATCACCCCGCGCACCCGCAAAGCCGTGCAGGCCGCCGTCGAGGCCGGGGCCCAGTTCGTCCTGGCCACCGGTCGCCCGCCGCGCTGGGTGCCCCCGGTGGTCGACGAGCTCGGCTTCGCGCCGATGGCGGTGTGCGCCAACGGCGCCGTGATCTACGACCCCGCGACCGACAGGGTGCTGACCGCCAGGACGCTGTCCGTTGACACCTTGGCCGAACTGGCGGAGATCGCGGCACGGGTGATTCCGGGGGCCGGGCTGGCGGTCGAGCGGGTCGGCCGCAGGGCGCACGACACCGCGACGCCACAGTTCGTCAGCTCGCCGGGCTACGAACACGCTTGGCTCAATCCCGACAACACCGAAGTGTCCATCGAAGACCTGCTCAGCGCGCCCGCAGTGAAGCTGCTGGTCCGCAAGGCCGGTGCCCGCAGCGCCGACATGGCCGCCGAGCTTGCCAAGCACGTCGGCATCGGGGGCGATATCACCTATTCGACCAACAACGGGCTGATCGAGATCGTGCCGGTGGGCGTGACTAAAGCCACCGGTATCGCCGAAGTCGCGCGGCCGCTCGGCATTACCGACGACCTGGTCATCGCGTTCGGTGACATGCCCAATGACGTGCCGATGCTGCTGAGCGCCGGACATGGGGTGGCGATGGGTAACGCGCACCCCGAGGCGATCGCAGCGGCCGATGAGGTCACCACACCCAACACCGACGACGGGGTGGCGCGAGTGCTGGAACGTTTGTGGCTTTAGCCGCCCCCGCGAGCGGGAGGTACCCCCAGTGACGATGCGCGCCGCGGGGCGGCGCGCGGTGGGGGCACCTCCCGCTTGCGGGGGAGTGCAAGGCAATCGGCTTTAACGGGGCGACCTCACACGGCGGGATGCACGGGTGAGAACCGCTCGAGCTGAACCGGTGGCCCGCTTGCGGGCGGCGGCGGCAGTTCCTCGACGACGCCGTCGACGACCCGGCTCACCCGGCCGCTGAGCCGGTCGAAGTTCAGCGTGCCGTGCTGGAAGTTCTGCTTGACCCATTGCGGCTCTTGGAATTCGGCGCTGGTCGGTAGGCCCAGCGCCCCCCGCTCGTAGCCGAGCGAGGCCCACGCGTCGTAGATGGCTCCGGTGACCGGTTGCGGGCCGGTGTCCGGCGACCAGTACATCGCACCCTTGTCGAAGTTGGCGTAGCGCGCCGCGTCCACCCCCGTCGCCTCAGGGGAGGTCGGGGCGCCCAGCAAGCTGTTCATGCCGCCGATCGCCTGCCAGCGGTCATAGATGGCTCCGCCCTGCAGCGACATTGCCAGATCCTCGGGTCTGGGTGGGCCGCTGAAATGTGCTGCAGTATCGCGAATCTCGTCAAGCAGTCCATACGCAACATTGCCCGGGCAGTCGGTGGCGCCGACGTCGCGGTGGCTGAAGATGGTCGGCAGCGTCGCGACGGCGTCGACCGGATAGTTGGTGTTGGGGCCGCCGGCCGAGGCCAATGCGACTGTGCCCCTGGGGTCGACGCGGTCCAGTCCGAGCCGCCAGCCGAGCAGCCGGCCAAGGGTATGCAGCTGGATCGGGGTCGGCGCCACATCGTCGAAGTTGCCGATCATCGCCACACCCCAGCTGTCGCGGTTGAAGCCACCGGTGTGGTCGCCCTGCACCGGGCCGGTCAACGCGCCGGCCCGGCCCTCGAACACTTGGCCGTACTTGTCGACCAGTGCGTTGTACGCGATGTCGCACCAGCCCAGGATCTGGGTGTGATACGCGTAGACCGACTGGACGATTGCGGCCGAGTCCTGCGGCTGGTAGTCGTTGCTCTCGGCGGTGTGATGAACGACCGCGGCGCGGATGGGCTGGTCGAACGGCCGGTTGCCGCAGTGCACGGCTTCGTCGGCGCCCCACTGCGCGCGAGGGATGATAGTGGGCGGCTGACCGGCCGCGATGACGGCGGTGGGGGGTGACCACTGGGTGTCCGCCGGTGCCTGCGGCGGCGAGATCAGGATCGCCGAGATGTTCTGTGCCAGCGGTTGCTCCGCGGTGGCCGGGATGTAGCCCAGGTCGGCGGTCGGCATCCTCTTGGGCGGCGAGGTCCGCGGTGCACCGGGCGGGCGGCGGACTGCGATCTGGACGGTGGTGGTCTTGCCGACGAACACCGGATCGGTGCCGTGCGGACCCGGTGTCGAGCCGCGGCCGCCCGAGCTCAGCAGCGTCTCGGTCTGATACCACGGGCCCCACGAGCCGTCGGCATGCCGGGCGCGGACCCGGGCGGAGGTGCCGGTGAGGTCTCCGCCGGTCAGCGCCACCATGGAAAACGTTGTGGCTTGGCTGATTTCGCGGACCGTGACGCCGCCGCCGATGCCGACCAGCGGCTGCTGGGCCAGCTGGGTATCACCGGGGCGGGCCTGCTGATCCCGGTGTCCGGTGGCCGGGCCCGCCGCCCACGGCAGGATGACGACGGTCGCTGCGATCGCGGTGAACAACAGCGTCGGCGCGGGACGGCGGGACGGCACCACCCGATGTTACGTATGTGTCTAATGGTGCAAATGTTTCGACACGCCAGTTAAGTGAACAAAGTGAATCGGCGCGGCACGGCACCGCAGAGTCTGGGCGACGCTGGTCAGACCGGCGTTGGTCAGGCTGACGCCCCACTTCTGCGGTGCCGTTTCGGGTGACAAGTCCGATGGGCCTCGAAAGTCCTGGTTTAGCCGCGGCCGAAATCAGGGCGTCGGCAGCGCCGGGACGGCCGGCGGAGCAGCCGGAGCGGCTGCGCCGTGTGCCGCTTGCATGAGCCCCGGCATGATCATGCCCTTGAGCAAGTCAATGGCCTGGCCGGCGCCCAGCTGGTTGGCTGCGCTCATCATGTCGCTGACCAGCCCGCCGCTGCTGCCGCCTGACGGGGCCGCACCAAGCGACGGGTCGCCCAGGATCGGGTAGGTGCCGCCGGCGCCGGGGTCCAATCCGATCGGGTCGCTGATCGGAAGTTCACTCGGGTTCGACAGCCCACCGGCACCGGCCGGACCGAAGCCCGTCGGGCTGGTCAGCCCTGGTGTCAGGCCCGGTGTGAGGCCGGGAGTGGCCAACGAGGGGTCAGTCAGCCCCGGGGTCGCCCCGGGGGTCAGGCCGGGCGTCGCACCCGGGGTCAGGCCGGGCGTCGCCCCCGGGGTCAGGCCAGGACTGGTCAGGCCCGGTGAGGTCAAGCCCGGTGAGGTCAGACCCGGTGAGGTCAGACCCGGTGAGGTCAGACCCGGTGAGGTCAGACCCGGTGAGGTCAGACCCGGTGAGGTCAGGCCCGGTGAGGTCAGGCCCGGTGAGGCCAGGCTGCTGGAGCTGGTGGCACCGGTCAGGCTCGGCACGGGCGGAAGGGTCACCCCGAATTGCGACAAACCTTGTGACAGCGCGCCGATCAACTCGCCGGGCAGGTCGGTCATCTCCGCCGCGCGGACGAACTCGCGGTGCTGGGGTGCGGGCTTGATGTCGGCTGACAGGTTGCTGATGGCAATGAAAGCGAAAGGACTCGCGACCGCCAGAGCGGCGACTGCGCTCGTGGCTGTCGAGAGCCTGCGTCGACGTCGGTTCGGCACGGAAGTCTCCTCAATCTGGACTATGCGGTCTCGGTCTCATGCCCGCCGGTCAGGGCGGTCAGGGCGCCTGCTCGGTCGTTCTCAGGGCACATGGTCGATGGTACTGACGTGATTGGTGTGACTAGAGTGGCGAGATCGAATCGTGAGCCAATCGCGACCTTCGTCACCAAAATCCGCTCTACCGTTACCCGGGGCGCCGGTATTCCAGCACCTGATTGACGTCGCGCGAAGAAGACCCGAGCGCAACGCCGCCGCCAAGCGGGCTGCGCTCGCGCAGTCGGATACCCTAGGCAACCGATGACCACTCGTTTCGACCTCTTCGTCGTCGGCTCCGGATTCTTCGGTCTGACGATTGCCGAGCGCGTGGCCACTCAGCTCGACAAGCGGGTGCTCGTCGTCGACAGGCGCCCGCATATCGGCGGAAACGCGTACTCCGAGGCCGAGCCGCAGACCGGTATCGAGGTGCATAAATACGGTGCGCATCTCTTCCACACCTCTAACAAGCGGGTGTGGGATTACGTGCGGCAGTTCACCGACTTCACCGGCTACCAGCATCGGGTGTTCGCCATGCACGACGGGCAGGCCTACCAGTTCCCGATGGGACTGGGCCTGGTGTCGCAGTTCTTCGGTCGCTACTTCACGCCGGACCAGGCCAAGGCGCTGATCGCCGAACAGGCCGCCGAGATCGACACCGCCAACGCCCAGAACCTCGAGGAAAAAGCCGTCTCGCTGATCGGCCGTCCGCTCTACGAGGCGTTCGTCAAGGGTTACACCGCCAAGCAGTGGCAGACCGACCCCAAGGAGCTGCCGGCGGCCAACATCACCCGGCTGCCGGTGCGCTACACCTTCGACAACCGCTACTTCAACGACACCTACGAGGGCCTGCCGGTCGACGGCTACACCAGCTGGCTACAGAACATGGCCGCCGACGACCGCATCGAGGTCCGGCTGGACACCGACTGGTTCGACGTGCGCGACGAACTACGCGCCGCCAGTCCGGACGCCCCTGTTGTCTATACCGGTCCGCTGGACCGCTACTTCGATTATGCGGACGGCCACTTAGGCTGGCGGACTTTGGATTTCGAGTTGGAAGTGTTGCCGACCGGTGATTTTCAGGGCACCCCGGTGATGAACTACAACGACCCCGACGTGCCGTACACCCGTATCCACGAGTTCCGTCATTTCCACCCGGAGCGGGAGTACCCGGCCGACAAGACGGTGATCATGCGGGAATACTCCCGCTTCGCCGAGAACGACGACGAGCCCTATTACCCGATCAACACCGAGGCCGACCGCGAAGTGCTGGCCGCCTACCGAACCAGGGCCAAGCATGAAACCGATTCGGCGAAGGTGCTTTTCGGTGGACGGCTCGGAACCTACCAGTATCTCGACATGCACATGGCCATCGCCAGCGCGCTGAACATGTACGACAACATCCTGGCGCCGCACCTGCGTGACGGTGCGGGCCTGGAAGAAAACAGCAGAGGAAGCATCCGGGGATGAGTAAGACCACCGTCGACGATGCAGGACGCGTCGCCACCCAGCAATCCGGTAAGGCGGTGAGCCTGCTTTCCCGGGTCATCCTGCCACGTCCGGGTGAGCCACTGGACGTGCGCAAGCTTTACCTGGAGGAATCGACCACCAATTCCAAACGCGCGCATGCGACCAACCGCACCTCGCTGCAGATCGCCGCCGAATCCGAAGTGTCATTCGCCACGTACTTCAATGCTTTCCCGGCCAGTTACTGGCGCCGATGGACGACGTGCGGGTCGGTGGTGCTGCGGGCCGAGCTGACCGGGGCGGGTCGTGTCGACCTGTACCGGACCAAGGCCACCGGTGCGCGGATCTATGTCGAAGGTCGCGAATTCTCCAGCACCGGAGGCAAGCCGGCGACGCTGGAATTCGAAATAGGGCTGCAGCCGTTCGAAGACGGCGGCTGGGTCTGGTTCGACATCACCACCGACAGTGACGTGACGCTGCACAGCGCCGGCTGGTACTCCGACAAGCCCGCACCGGGTGTCGCGAACATCGCCGTGGGCATCCCGACCTTCAACCGGCCGCACGACTGCGTCAACGCACTGCGCGATCTCACCTCAGATCCCCTGGTGGACAAGGCGATCGGTGCCGTGATCGTCACCGACCAAGGCACGTCCAAGATGCGCGACCACCCCGACTTCGCGGCCGCGGCCGCATCGTTGGGTGATCGGCTGTCGATTCACGACCAGCCCAACCTCGGCGGCTCTGGCGGATACAGCCGGGTGATGTACGAAGCGCTGAAAAATACCGACTGCCAGCAGATCCTCTTCATGGACGACGATATTGCGCTGGAACCGGACACCATTCTGCGGATACTGGCCCTGCACCGGTTCGCCAAGACGCCCATGCTGGTCGGCGGCCAGATGCTTAACCTGCAGGAGCCGTCGCACCTGCACATCATGGGCGAGATCGTCGACCAGGCCAACTTCATGTGGACGGCCGCGCCGTACACCGAATACGACCACGACTTCGCCGAATACCCGTTGAGCGACAACAACCCTCGCAGCACGCTGCTGCACCGGCGCATCGACGTGGACTACAACGGCTGGTGGACGTGCATGATCCCGCGCCAGATCGCCGAAGAGCTGGGCCAGCCGCTGCCGCTGTTCATCAAATGGGATGACGCCGACTACGGGTTGCGGGCCGGAGAACACGGGTATCCGACCGCGACGCTGCCCGGTGCGGCGATCTGGCACATGGCGTGGAGCGACAAGGACGACGCGATCGACTGGCAGGCGTATTTCCACCTGCGCAACCGGCTGGTCGTCGCGGCGATGCACTGGGACGGCGACGTCACCGGCCTGGTTCGCAGCCATCTCAAGGCGACCCTCAAACACCTTTCCTGCCTTGAGTATTCGACTGTCGCGATTCAGAACAAGGCAATCGATGACTTTCTCGCCGGCCCGGAGCACATTTTCTCGATCCTGGAATCCGCGTTGCCGGACGTGCACGCCATGCGCAAGGAATACCCGGATGCGGTGGTGTTGCCGTCGTCCGACGAGCTGCCCACGCCCTCGGCGCGCAACCAAGAGATGAAGCCGCCGGTGCACCCGCTGGCCGTCGGGTACCGGCTGGTCCGTGGAATCCTGCACCAGCTCAAAACGGCTGACCCGGAGCATCATCGGCGCCCGCAGCTCAATGTGCCAACCCAAGACGCCCGCTGGTTTCGGCTGTGCACGCTGGACGGCGCCACCGTCACCACGGCTGATGGCCGCGGCGCGGTCTACCGTCAGCGCGACCGAGCGAAGATGTTCGCGTTGCTGAGGCAATCGCTGCGGCGTCAACGGCAACTGCTCAGGCGCTTCGACGAGATGCGCCGTGTCTATCGCGAGGCGCTACCGGTGCTGTCCAGCAAGGAGAAGTGGGAGACGGTACTCCTGGAGGCTCCGTCGGCCCAGGCCCAAAGCAATGCGGCTGGCAATGGCCGACATCACGGCTGAATCGGCACCGCCGCACGGCGAAGTGGCTGTCCTGGTAGCGGTTCAGTCGGCACTGGCGCACCGCCCCTGGGCACTGGCGGCGGCGCGAGCGCTGTCCTACTTCGGTGAGCACAGCATCGGCTGGTTGGCGTTATCGGTGGTCGGCGCGATTCTGCAGCCGGCGCGGCGCCGCAGTTGGCTCGTGGCCGGTCTTGGGGCATTCGCCGCGCACGCGGCTGCGGTGCTGATCAAGCGGGTGGTGCGGCGCCCGCGCCCGGATCACCCGGCGGTCGCGGTCAATGTCGGCACCCCGAGCAGCCTGAGCTTCCCGTCGGCGCACGCCACCTCGACCACGGCGGCGGCCGTGCTGCTGGCCCGGGCAACGGGATTGCCGCTGCCGGTCGTGCTGGTGCCGCCGATGGCGCTGTCCCGGGTGGTGCTCGGCGTGCACTATCCCAGCGACGTGGCCGCCGGTGTGGCGGTCGGTGCGGCCGTCGCGGGCGTCGCCGGCTGGGCGGACGGCCGACTGTTGGCACGAGCCCGCGGAGCAGGCACATGAGTGAGGACATCAAGGACACGGTGCCGGTGACCGAAGGGTCGCCGAGCTTGTTCGCCGGCGTGATCAAGGCGATGCGCCCGCGGCAATGGGTGAAGAACGTCTTGGTGCTGGCCGCGCCGCTGGCCGCCTGGGGTGCCGATGCCCACTACGACTACGTCAAGGTGCTGGTCCAGGTGGCGGTCGCCTTCGTGGTGTTCTCGCTTGCGGCCTCGTCGATCTACCTGGTCAACGACGTCCGCGACGTCGAAGCCGACCGCGCGCATCCCTCCAAGCGGTTCCGGCCGATCGCCGCGGGCGTGGTGCCGGAGTGGCTGGCCTACACGGTGGCGGTGGTGCTCGGGGCGGCATCGCTCGGCCTGGCTTGGTGGCTCACGCCGAACCTGGCGTTGGTGATGGCCGTCTACATCGGCATGCAGCTGGGGTATTGCTTCGGCCTCAAGCACCAAGCGGTGATCGACATCAGCATCGTCTCGTCGGCGTACCTGATCCGCGCCATCGCCGGCGGCGCCGCCACCAATACGCATCTGTCGCAATGGTTTTTGCTGACGATGGCTTTCGGATCGTTGTTCATGGCGGCCGGCAAGCGCTACGCTGAGCTGCAACTGGCCGAGCGCACCGGGGCCAACATCCGCAAGTCGCTGGAGAGCTACACCAGCACCTATCTGCGCTTTGTCTGGACGATGTCGGCGACGGCGGTGGTGGTGTGCTACGGGCTCTGGGCCTTCGAGCGCGACCACGGCAGGGCCGGCTGGTTTGCGGTGTCGATGGTGCCGTTCACCATCGCGATTCTGCGGTATGCGGTGGACGTCGACGGCGGCCTGGCCGGCGAGCCCGAGGACATCGCGCTGCGCGACCGGGTGCTGCAGGTGTTGTTCCTGGCCTTGATCGGAACCGTCGGTGTTGCGGTTTTCCTCAGCTGACGTGGCCCCGAAGACCCCGGCCCCGTCGCGCTGGTCGGTGACCAGGCCGGTAGTGCGAGCGTCATTCCCCTACGACGTCACGGTCCGGGTCAGTCTGTGGGCCAGTGTGGCCGTGGTCGCGGTGCTGTTCGGTTGGGGCGCCTGGCAGCGGCGCTGGATCGCCGACGACGGGCTGATCGTCCTGCGCACCGTCCGTAACCTGTTGGCCGGCAACGGCCCGGTGTTCAACCAGGGCGAGCGGGTCGAGGCCAACACCTCGGTGGTGTGGACGTATCTGGTGTACGTCGGCGGTTGGCTGACCTGGCCGATGCGGCTGGAGTATGTGGCCCTGGTCTTGGCACTTGGTTTGAGCCTGTTGGGTCTGGCGCTGCTGATGTTGGGCACCGGCCGGCTGTTCGCACCCAGCCTGCTGGGCCGCCGCGCGATCATGCTGCCCGCCGGCGCGCTGGTCTATATCGCAGTGCCGCCGTCGCGCGACTTCGCCACGTCCGGCCTGGAAAGCGGCCTGGTGATGGCCTACCTCGGGCTGCTCTGGTGGATGATGGTCTGCTGGTCGCAGGCCGCGCGGGCGCGCCCACCGGGCCGGGTCTTCATCGCCGCGCTGGCCTTCGTCGCCGGGTGCAGCGTGCTGGTGCGCCCCGAGTTGGCCTTGATCGGCGGGCTGGCGCTGATCATGATGCTGATCACCGCGCTGGGCTGGCGGCGCCGCGTGACGATCGTGGTGGCTGGAGGGCTGTTGCCGGTGGCCTACCAGATTTTCCGGATGGGCTACTACGGGCTGTTGTTCCCCGGGACCGCGCTGGCCAAGGATGCGGCCGGCGACAAATGGTCGCAGGGCCTCATCTACCTGTCGAACTTCAATCAGCCGTACGCGTTGTGGGTACCGGCATTGCTGCTGGCGGGGCTGGGGCTGGTGTTGTGGGCTTCGGCTCGCCGTCGTAAGGGGACTCAAGCGCCCTCGTCGACTCGTCGACCGCTGGCCCGCACGGTGCAGAGCCCGACGGCGGTCGTGGCGTTCATCCTCGTCAGCGGTCTGCTGCAGGCACTGTATTGGGTCCGGCAGGGCGGGGATTTCATGCACGGCCGGGTGTTGCTGGCCCCGCTGTTGTGTCTGCTCGCGCCGGTGGCGGTGCTGCCCGTGGTGTTTCCCGACGGGACCCGGCTGTCCCGCGAGGCGGGCTACTGGTTGGCCGGCGCGGTGAGCGCGCTGTGGATGGCGGTCGCGGGCTGGGCGCTGTGGGCCGCCAATTCGCCCGGGATGGGCGCCGACGCCACCCGGGTCACCTACTCGGGCATCGTGGACGAGCGCCGCTTCTACGCGCAGGCGACGGGCCACGCGCACCCGCTGACGGCCGCCGACTACCTGGACTACCCGCGGATGCGCGCAGTTCTGGTGGCGCTCAACAACACCCCGGACGGGGCGTTGTTGCTGCCGTCGGGCAACTACGATCAGTGGGATCTCGTCCCGCCCGTCGGGCCACGGCCCGCCCCGCCGCAGGCAGCCCAAGAGGGCCCGCACACCGTCTTTTTCACCAACCTCGGGATGGTCGGCATGAACGTCGGGCTCGATGTCCGGGTGATCGACCAGATCGGTTTAGCCAACCCGGTCGCGGCACACACCGCCCGGTTGCAGCATGGACGGATCGGCCACGACAAGAACCTCTTCCCGGACTGGGTGATCGCCGAGGGGCCCTGGGTGAAGGGGCCTCCGGGCGTTCCGGGTTACCTGGACGCCCAGTGGGTGCAGCAGGCCGAGGCGGCGCTGCGGTGCCCGGCGACCCAGCAGATGCTGAACTCGGTGCGCGCCCCGATGGGCGTGCACCGGTTCGTGTCGAATCTGCTGCACTCCTATCAATTCACCCGGTACCGGATCGACCGCGTTCCGCGTTACGAGCTCATCAGGTGTGGACTGGACGTGCCGGAATCGGGCGGTGTCCCCTACACCGGCCTGCCCGCCACCGGGCCCTAGCTGGCGGCGGATGGCCGCCCCCATGTAGTGATCAGCGGGGAATTTTTGTCAGCCATTCGGTCGGCGGCTTCTCAGCGCTGCGCGGACCCCCGGCGGTCACACAGCAATCACGGATAGGTACGCTCAGCGGCGAACAACCGTTCGTCGGCACATTCACAGCGTGGTGATCCGCAGCCGAATCGAGCGGGCCCGGCCGCGCCGCGGGGCCCTGTGACGGACCCAGTCCAAGGAGAAGCCACACCGCAAGATGTGGTTCACTACAGGTGCACAGCTGCGCCGTCCGGCATCGATACGGGCTGACGAAACCCGGGAAGAGCCGGACACCAGGGCGGGCGCGCTCAGTAACGATGCGGGCCTAGGAGAGTGGCTCGCGGAGAAGCTGGGTATTTATGGCGATGCAGTCCGACCCACAGAGTTGGGCCCGACAATGAATGAGGAAGCAAAGAATGAGGCTTGTTGACAAGTTTCGTGGCGCGGCAAGGACGATGCCGCGCCGACTCGCGTTAGGGGCCGCCGCTGCGGCTCTGCTGCCGGGCCTGATCGGTGCCGTGGGCCAGACCGCGAACGCGGGGGCGTTCTCCCGGCCGGGTCTGCCCGTCGAGTACCTGCAGGTGCCGTCAGCGGCCATGGGCCGTGACATCAAGATCCAGTTCCAAAGCGGTGGCGCCAACTCGCCCGCCGTCTACCTACTCGACGGCCTCCGGGCCCAGGACGACTTCAACGGGTGGGACATCAACACCCCGGCGTTTGAGTGGTACCTGCAGTCCGGCCTGTCGCTCGTCATGCCGGTCGGCGGGCAGTCCAGCTGGTACACCGACTGGTACAAGCCGGCGTGCGGCAAGGCGGGCTGCCAGACCTACAAGTGGGAGACCTTCCTCACCAGCGAGCTGCCTGCATTCCTGGCTTCCAAAGGTGTTAAGCAGACTGGTGGCGCTGCCGTTGGTCTGTCGATGGCCGGTGCCTCGTCGCTGAACCTGGCGAACTACCACCCCGACCAGTTCATCGAGGTCGGCTCGTTCTCCGGCCTGATGGACCCCTCGCAGGGCATGGGACCGACGCTGATCGGCTTCGCGATGGGTGACGCCGGTGGCTACAAGCCCGCCGACATGTGGGGTCCCAAGGAGGACCCGGCCTGGCAGCGCAACGACCCGCTGGTGAACGTCAGCAAGACCGTGGCCAACAACACCCGCGTGTGGATGTACTGCGGTAACGGCAAGCCGTCGGACCTCGGTGGCGACAACCTGCCGGCCAAGTTCCTCGAGGGCTTCGTGCGGACCAGCAACTTGAAGTGGCAGAACGCCTACAACGCGGCCGGTGGCCACAACGCGGTGTTCAACTTCGACGCCAATGGCACGCACGACTGGCCGTATTGGGGTTCACAGCTGCACGCCATGCTGCCCGATCTCCAGCAGCACCTGGGCGCGACTCCGGGTGCGGGTCCGGGCCCGGGCGCGGCTCCGGGTGCTCCGGGTGCTCCGGCCGCCTCTGCGACCGGCCAGCACACCTGACAGTTGCGTTAACAAGACTGACGGCGACGACCTTTCGGGGTCGTCGCCGTTGGTCATTTCTAGCGTCCCGTTCCACGGGGTGTGATTAGCTACCTTGCGGAACGGGGGCGACCTGCGCTCCCCGGGTTAGTGGTCGAGCGACGAGCGAGGTCAGGATGAGAAGTCTGTCGATGCTGGTACGGCTACTGTGCGCCGCCATTTTGGTGGTGGTCGGCTCCATGAGCTTTGCTGTGGCCCACGGCGGCTCGGCCCGCGCGGCAGGCGTCGAGATGCTGATGGTGCCGTCGGCGTCGATGGGCCGCGACATCCCGGTGGCCTTCCTGGCCGGGGGTCCGCACGCGGTGTACCTGCTGGACGCCTTCAACGCCGCGCCGGATGTCAGCAACTGGGTGACCGCGGGCCACGCGATGAGCACGCTGGCCGGCAAGGGAATCTCGGTGGCCGCACCGGCCGGTGGCGCCTTCAGCATGTACACCAACTGGGAGCAGGACGGCAGCAAGCAGTGGGACACGTTCCTGTCCGGTGAGTTGCCGGACTGGCTGGCGGCCAACAAGGGTCTGGCACCGGGCGGCCACGGGGTCGTCGGCGCCTCGCAGGGCGGGTACGCAGCGATGGCGCTGGCCACTTTCCACCCCGACCGCTTCGGTTTCGCCGGCTCACTGTCGGGTTTCCTGTACCCGTCGAACACCACCACCAACGGTGCGATCCTCGCCGGCCTGCAGCAATTCGGCGGCGTCGACGGCAACGGGATGTGGGGAGCGCCGCAGCTGGGCCGGTGGAAGTGGCACGACCCCGACGTCCACGCTTCGCTGCTGGCGCAGAACAACTCCCGGATCTGGGTCTGGAGCCCGACGACCACGGGCGGCGACGCGGCCGCGATGATCGGCCAGGCGGGCGAAGCCATGGGCAACGCCCGATTCTTCTACCAGGAGTACCGCAACGTCGGCGGGCACAACGGCCACTTCGACTTCCCGGGCGGGGGCAGCAACGACTGGGGCTCATGGAGCGGCCAGCTGGGTGCCATGTCTGGCGACATCGTCGGAGCGATCCGCTAGATCCGCTTGATCGTCAGCCAAGCGCGGTGCCGCGAGCCGGTACCGTGAATCAAGCACGACGCGCCCCGTACGACTAACCCGGTACGGCGGGCCGGCTATGCCCCCGACCTAGCAGGAGACCATGGCTGTGAATTCCCGGCGGAAACGCCGTCGCCGCATCCTGGCGTTGATCGCCGCCGTCGCCACGGCGCTCGTGGTGGGACTGATCATCTTCGCCGTGGTCAGCGTTCTGCGGCAACGGGAAACCCCGCCGAGCGCGGTGCCGTCCAGCATCGTGCCGCCGACCAGCAGTTCGGCGTACCCGCACAAGCCGCGACCGGCCTCGCAAGACTCCAGCTGCCCCGACGTGCAGCTGATCGCGGTTCCCGGTACCTGGGAATCGTCGTTGCAGGACGATCCGCTCAACCCGGTCCAGTTTCCAAAAGCCGTGCTGCTCAACGTCACCCGGCCGATCACCGAGCAGTTCAACTCAAGTCGGGTCGAGACGTACACCGTTCCCTACACCGCTCAGTTCCACAACCCGCTGAGCGGTGACCAGCAGATTTCCTACGACAACAGCCGAGCTGAAGGAACCCGCGCGACGGTCAAAGCGATGACCGACATGAACAACAAGTGCCCGTTGACCAGCTATGTGCTGGTGGGTTTCTCGCAGGGTGCGGTGATCGCCGGCGATATCGCCAGCGACGTCGGCAACGGCCGCGGACCGGTTGACGACGACCTGTTGCTCGGTGCGACGCTGATCGCCGACGGCCGCCGCCAGCAGGGAATCGGCCAGGAAATCGGACCCAATCCGCCGGGCGAGGGCGCCGAGATCACCCTGCATGAGATACCGGTCCTCTCCGGCCTCGGCTTGACGATGACCGGCCCGCGGCCGGGCGGTTTCGGAGAGCTCAACGGCAAGATCAACGAGATCTGCGGGCCCGGCGACCTGATCTGCTCTGCTCCGCCGGAGGCGTTCAGCCTCGCCAACCTGCCCAGGACGCTGGACATCTTGGCCGGTGGCGCCGGCCAACCGGTGCACGCGCTGTATGCCACTACCCAGTTCTGGAGTCTGGACGGTCAGCCGGCGACGGAGTGGGCCTTGAATTGGGCGCACAATGCGATCGAAAACGCGCCTCATCCCAAACACGGGTGATCGGACGTGTTACTTCGGCCCCGCATCATCGGTAACGATTGGGACAAGCGGTACCTTCGGATTTGGTTCGCGGCGCACTGGCCCCTAAGATTAAGAGATATTTAAGAACAGCTGTGTCGGCCCACCGCGTCGATGCGTTGCGGATCGTCGGGCGCGCTTCTGTAGCATCTGTGAGGTTTGCCGTTCGCGACAGCCCTGCGCAGTCGAAACACGCGGTGCCCGAGTGGCCGACCCACGTCTAATGTAGCCGTCGGCCAGCCCGCACGACTGCGGCCGACTGAGAACAGTAGTTCTGACAGGAGAGAATGGCATGGCGTACCACAACCCGTTCATCGTGAACGGCAAGATCAGGTTCCCGGACAACACGGACCTGGTCCGCCACGTCGAGAAGTGGGCGAGGGTGCGCGGGGACCAGCTGGCCTATCGGTTCCTGGACTTCTCCACCGAACGCGACGGTGTCGCGAAGGACATCTCGTGGGCCGAGTTCGGAGCCCGCAACCGTGCGGTGGGCGCCCGTCTGCAGCAGGTCACCGAGCCGGGCGACCGCGTCGCCATCCTCTGCCCGCAGAGCCTGGACTACCTTGTCGCGTTCTTCGGCACCCTGTACGCAGCCCGGATCGCGGTGCCGCTGTTCGATCCGGCCGAGCCGGGTCACGTCGGCCGGCTGCACGCGGTGCTCGACGACTGCACCCCGTCGGCGATCCTGACCACCAGCGCCTCCGCCGAGGGGGTCCGCAAATTCTTCCGCAGCCGGCCGGCCAAGGAGCGGCCACGCGTCATCGCCGTGGACGCACTGCCCAACGATGTCGCCGCCACCTGGCAGCCCGTGCTGGCCAACCATGACACCGTCGCCTATCTGCAGTACACCTCCGGCTCCACCCGCACCCCGACGGGCGTCCAGATCACGCATCTGAACCTGCCCACCAATGTGGTCCAGGTGATCGATGCCTTGGAGGGCACGGAAGGCGACCGTGGTGTCAGCTGGCTGCCGTTCTTCCATGACATGGGCCTGATCACCACCTTGTTGTCGACGGTGGTCGGCTACAGCTTCACCTTCATGACGCCCGCCGCCTTCGTGCGCCGGCCCGGCCGCTGGATCCGCGAAATCGCGCGCAAGGACGGGGAAACCGGCGGGGTCTTCTCGGCCGCGCCGAACTTCGCGTTCGAACACGCGGCATTGCGTGGCGTGCCCAAAGAGGGTGAGCCACCGCTGGACCTGAGCAATGTCAAGGCGATCCTCAACGGCAGCGAGCCGGTGTCGGCTGCGTCGATACGCAAGTTCAACGAGGCGTTTGCGCCGTTCGGCTTCCGGGAGGAGGCGATCAAGCCGTCTTATGGTCTGGCCGAGGCCACCCTGTTCGTCTCGACCACCCCGATGGACGAGCCGCCCAGGATCATCCACGTCGACCGGGAGGCGCTGAACAACAAGCGGTTTGTCGAGGTGGCCGCCGACGCACCGAGCGCCGTCGCGCAGGCCTCCGCAGGCAAAGTCGGTGTCGACGAGTGTGCGGCCATCGTCGATGCCGAGACCGCCACGGAACTTCCCGATGGGCAGATCGGCGAAATCTGGCTGCATGGCAACAACATGGGTGCCGGTTACTGGAACCGAGAAGAAGAAACGTTCGAAGTCTTCAAGAACATCCTCAAGTCGCGCACCAATCCCTCACACGCCGAAGGTGCCTCTGATGACGGGACGTGGGTGCGCACCGGTGACTACGGCACCTACCACAACGGTCACCTCTATATCACCGGCCGGGTCAAGGATCTGGTCATCGTCGACGGGCGCAACCACTATCCGCAGGATCTGGAGTACTCCGCGCAGGAAGCCAGCCGGGCGCTGCGTACGGGTTACGTGGCCGCTTTCTCGGTGCCGACCAACCAGCTACCTGCCGAAGTGTTCGACAACTCGCACGCCGGACTCAAATACGACCCGGAAGACACCTCCGAACAGCTGGTGATCGTCGGTGAGCGTGCCCCCGGCGCGCACAAGCTCGACTACCAGCCCATCGCCGACGACATCCGGACGGCCATCGCCGTCCGGCACGGGGTGACCGTGCGCGACGTGCTGCTGGTACAGGCCGGCTCGGTGCCCCGTACCTCCAGCGGCAAGATCGGCCGCCGCGCCTGCCGCGACGCCTACATCGACGGCAGCCTGCGCAGCGGCGTCGCGGCGCCGAATTCCTTCCCCGACCAGGCCGACTGACCGCGAACATGACTGATACAGACCTCGATTCCGAACCATCGGGCGCCGGCGACGATGCAGAGCGCAGCGATGAGGTGGGGGCACCTCCCGCTAGCGGGGGAGAGCGGCGCATGACCGCCGAAGCCGCCGTCGAGCCAGTCAGCAACCCTGCCCGCACCGACATGACCGTCGCCGAGGTGCGGCAGTGGCTGCGCAACTGGGTCTCCACGGCCACCGGGCGGTCGCCCGACGCGATCGACGAGGTCACGCCGATGGTGGAACTGGGTCTGTCGTCGCGCGACGCGGTGGCGATGGCCGCCGATATCGAGGACCGCACCGGAGTAACGGTGTCGATCGCGGCCGCCTTCGAGCACCCGACGATCGAATCGCTGGCCAGCTGGATCGTCGAGGGCGACCCCGAGCTCCACAGTGGCGACGACGATACCGACTGGACGCGTAGCGGGCCGATCGAACGCGTCGACATCGCCGTGGTGGGCCTGGCCACCCGGTTGCCCGGCGACATGAACAGCCCCGCAGAAACCTGGCAGGCGCTGCTGGAGGGCCGCGACGCGATCACCGATCTACCCGAGGGCCGCTGGTCGGAGTTCATGGACGAGCCGCGGCTGGCCGAGCTGATCGCCAAGGCCCGCACCCGCGGTGGCTACCTCAAAGACATCAAAGGCTTCGACTCCGAGTTCTTCGCGCTGTCGAAGACCGAGGCCGACAACATCGATCCGCAGCAGCGGATGGCGCTGGAGCTGACCTGGGAGGCGCTGGAGCACGCGCGCATCCCCGCGTCGAGCCTGCGCGGTGCGGCCGTCGGCGTGTTTGTCGGCACCTCCGTCGCCGACTACCAGTTTCTGGCGATGTCCGACCCGACGGTGGCCCACCCCTACGCGATCACCGGCACAGCGAGTTCGATTGTCGCCAACAGGGTTTCGTACTTCTACGACTTCCACGGGCCGTCCGTCGCGGTGGACACCGCCTGCTCGAGCTCGCTGGTCGCGACCCACCAGGGCGTGCAGGCGCTGCGCAGCGGCGAATGCGACGTGGCCCTCGCCGGTGGTGTCAACGCGCTGATCACCCCGGTGGTGACGCTCGGCTTCGACGAGATCGGCCAAGTGCTGTCGCCGGACGGCCGGATCAAGTCGTTCTCGTCGGACGCCGACGGCTACACCCGCTCCGAGGGCGGTGCCCTGCTGGTGCTCAAGCGCGTTGACGACGCCCGCCGTGACGGCGACCAGATCCTCGCCGTGATCGCCGGCAGCGCGGTCAACCACGACGGCCGGTCCAACGGCCTGATCGCACCCAACCCGGACGCGCAGGCCGACGTGCTGCGCCGGGCCTACAAGGACGCCGGCATCAACCCGCGCACCGTCGACTACATCGAGGCGCACGGCACCGGAACCGTGCTGGGCGACCCGATCGAGGCCCAGGCGCTCGGCCGAGTCATCGGCCGCGGCCGTCCCGCCGACAAGCCGGCCCTGCTGGGCGCGGTGAAAACCAATATCGGCCACCTGGAGTCGGCGGCCGGTGCGGCCAGCCTGTCCAAGATGGTGCTGGCCCTGCAGCACGACAAGCTGCCGCCGTCGATCAACTACGCCGGGCCCAACCCTTATATCGACTTCGACGCAGCGCATTTGCGCGTCCTGGACACCGTCGCCGACTGGCCCCGCTACGGCGGGTATGCGGTGGCGGGTGTGTCCAGCTTCGGCTTCGGCGGCGCCAATGCGCATGTGGTGCTGCGCGAGGTGCTGCCCCGCGACGTCGTCGAACGTGCGCCCGAACCGCCGCCCGCGGCACCCGCCGACGAGCAGCACGCCGAGCACGTCGAGCATATCGGGGGGATGCGTTTCGACGAGTACGGCGAATTCGTCGAAGCCGAAGACGGCCACGCGCCGGTTGAGACCGAGTACGAGCTGCCCGGCATCACCGACGAAGCCAGGCGGCTCAAAGAGATCGCATTGGAAGAACTTGCGGGCGAAGAGCTTCCAGCGCCGCTGATACCACTGCCGGTGTCGGCGTTTTTGACGTCACGCAAAAAGGTGGCCGCCGCCGAACTTGCCGATTGGCTGGAGACCCCGGAGGGCCAGGCGTCGTCGCTGGAATCGATCGGCCGGGCGCTGTCGCGACGCAATCACGGCCGTTCCCGCGCCGTGGTGCTGGCCCACGACCACGACGAGGCGATCAAGGGTCTGCGCGCGGTCGCCGACGGCAAGCAGAAGCCGAACGTGTTCAGCACCGACGGGCCGGCGACCAACGGGCCGGTATGGGCAATGGCCGGTTTCGGCGCGCAGCACCGCAAGATGGGCAAGAGCCTGTATCTGCGCAACGAGGTCTTCGCCGAGTGGATCGAGAAGGTCGACGCGCTGATCCAGGACGAGCGGGGCTACTCGGTGCTCGAGCTGATCCTCGACGACTCGCACGAGTACGGCATCGAAACCAGCAACGTCGTCATCTTCGCGATCCAGATCGCGCTGGGCGAGGTGCTTCGCCAGCACGGCGCCAAACCCGCTGCGGTCATTGGCCAGTCGCTGGGTGAACCCGCGTCGGCGTACTTCGCGGGCGGCCTGTCACTGGCGGACGCCGCCCGGGTGATCTGCTCGCGCTCGCACCTGATGGGTGAGGGCGAGGCGATGTTGTTCGGCGAGTACATCCGGTTGATGGCGCTCGTCGAGTACTCCGCCGACGAACTCAAGACGGTGTTCGGCGACTTCCCGGGGCTGGAGGTATGCGTCTACGCCGCTCCGAGCCAAACCGTCATCGGCGGCCCGCCCGAGCAGATCGACGCGATCGTGGTCCGCGCCGAAGCGGAAGGACGCTTCGCGCGCAAACTCCAGACCAAGGGCGCCGGCCACACCTCGCAGATGGATCCGCTGCTGGGCGAGTTCTCCGCCGAGCTGCAGGGCATCGCGCCGACGAGTCCGAAGATCGGGATCTTCTCGACGGTGCACGAAGGGAATTACGTCCGGCCGGGCGGCGAGCCGATCCACGATGTCGCCTACTGGCTCAAGGGAATGCGGCATTCGGTGTACTTCACCCACGGCGTTCGCAACGCCGTCGACAACGGGTACACCACGTTTTTGGAGCTCGCACCCAACCCGGTCGCGCTGATGCAGATCGGTTTGACCACCGCCGCCGCGGGATTGCCTGACGCGCAGCTGATCGCGACGCTGGCCCGCAAGCAGGACGACGTCGAAGCGATGACCACGGCGATGGCGCAGTTGTTCGTGTTGGGGCACGACCTCGACATCCGCACGCTGTTCAGCCGCGCAGGTGGACCCGAGGACTACGCAAACATTCCGCCGACCCGCTTCCGCCGCAAGGAGCACTGGCTCGACGCGCACTTCTCCGGCGACGGCTCGGTGCTGATGCCCGGCACGCATGTGGCGCTGCCCGACGGCAGACACGTGTGGGAGTACGCGCCACGCGATGAGACCGATTTCGCGGCGCTGGTGAAAGCCGCTGCAACACGAGTGCTTCCGGATGCGGTGCTCACGGCGTCCGAGCAGCGCGCGGTCCCGGGCGACAAAGCCCGGCTGGTGACGACCTTGACCCGCCACCCCGGCGGTGCGGCGGTGCAGGTGCACGCGCGCATCGACGAATCCTTCACGCTGGTCTACGACGCGCTGGTGTCGCGGGCGGGGCAAGCCTCGGTGTTGCCGACGGCGGTCGGCGCGGGCGCGGCGATCGCCCCGACGGTTGCGTCGACGGTCACCGAGGTGGCCGAGCCGGTCGCCGAGGACGAGATGGACAGCCTGACCGCGCGGCAGCTGGGCACCGCATTGCAGCGGTGGACACCGGATTCCGGCGAGACCGTGCGTGATCGGCTGGCCTCGATCGTGTCGATGGCGATGGGTTACGAGCCCGAGGACCTGCCCTGGGAGGTTCCGCTCATCGAGCTCGGCCTGGACTCGATGATGGCGGTGCGGATCAAGAACCGCGTCGAATACGACTTCGACCTGCCGCCGATTCAGCTGCAGGCGGTCCGCGACGCCAACCTCTACGGCGTTGAGAAGCTCATCGAATACGCGATCGAGCATCGCGACGAGGTGCAGCAGCTGCACGAGCACCAGAAGACCCAGACGGCCGACGAGATCGCCAAGGAGCAGGCCGCCCTGCTGTCCGGGGCGACACCGGCTCCGGTGACTGCACCCGCGCCGGATGCCCAAGCCGAGCCCGCGGCGCAGCCGGACGCGCCTGTCCCGCCGCCGCCGACCGACCCGTCCGGTCCATCCGCTGCACCCGCGCAGCCCAACCTGGCCGCTGCCGCCCAGACGCTCAACCAGCAGGCCGTCGCCGATGCGCTGGGTTCGGACATACCGCCGCGGGATGCCGCCGAGCGGGTCGCCTTCGCCACCTGGGCGATCGTCACCGGAAAGTCGCCGGGCGGCATCTTCAACCCGTTGCCCAAGCTCGACGATGCCGCTGCCACCAAGATGTCGCAGCGGCTCACTGAGCGCGCCGAGGGTCCGATCACCGCAGACGACGTCAAGGCCGCCGCGACCATCGAGGAACTCGCGACCACCGTGCGCGAGTACCTGGAGGCCGGCCAGATCGACGGCTTCGTGCGCATCATTCGGGCCAGGCCGGAAGGCTCCACCAGGCCGCCGGTGTTCGTGTTCCACGCCGCGGGCGGGTCGACGGTGGTCTACGAGCCGCTGCTGAATCGCCTGCCGGCGGACACGCCGATGTACGGCTTCGAGCGTGTCGAGGGCACCATCGAAGAACGGGCCGCGCAGTATGTGCCGAAGCTGCGTGAGCTGCAGGGCGATGGGCCGTTCATCCTGGCCGGCTGGTCGCTGGGCGGGGCGCTGGCCTACGCCTGTGCGATCGGGTTGAAGCAGCAGGGCTGCGACGTGCCGTTCGTCGGGCTGATCGACGCGGTGATGCCCGGGGAACCGATCCTGCAGACCAAGGAGGAGACCCGCAAGCGCTGGGACCGCTACGCGCGCTTCGCCGAGCGGACCTTCAACGTCGAGGTGCCCGAAATCCCTTACGAGCACCTCGAAGAACTCGACGACGAGGGTCAGGTCAGGTTCGTGCTGGAGGCTATCAGCGCCAGCGGCGTGCAGATTCCGGGCGGGATCATCGAGCATCAGCGCACGTCATACCTGGACCAACGGGCGATCGACACGGCCGACTACCAGCCCTACGACGGTCACGTCACGCTGTACATGGCCGATCGCTACCACGACGACGCGATCACGTTCGAGCCTGCCTATGCCACCCGCAAGCCCGACGGCGGCTGGGGCGAGTACGTCGCCGACCTGGAGGTGGTGCCGATCGGCGGCGAGCACATCCAGGCCATCGACGAGCCGATCATCGCCAAGGTCGGTGCGCATATGACCCAGGCGCTCAACAAGATTGACGCAGAGCAGGAAGAGGCCTAAGTGACCACCAAGACCACCGCCGAGCTGCTGGCCGAACTGCGCGAAAAGCTGGAACTGGCCAAGGAACCCGGTGGTGAGAAGGCCGCTGCCAAACGCGACAAGAAGGGCATCGCCAGCGCCCGCGCCCGTGTCCACGCGCTGCTGGATCCGGGCAGCTTTCTGGAGACCGGCGCGCTGGCCCGTACGCCGGGAGATCCCAACGCGCTCTTCGGCGACGGCGTGGTGACTGGCCGCGGCACCATCGACGGCCGTCCGGTCGGGGTGTTCTCCCACGACCAGACGGTCTTCGGCGGAACCGTCGGAGAGATGTTCGGGCGCAAAGTCGCTCAGTTGATGGAGTGGTGCGCGATGGTGGCGTGCCCGATCATCGGTATCAACGACTCGGGCGGCGCGCGCATCCAGGACGCGGTGACGTCGCTGGCGTGGTACGCCGAGCTGGGCCGTCGACACGAGGCTTTGAGCGGCGTGGTGCCGCAGATCTCCATCATCCTCGGCAAATGCGCTGGGGGAGCGGTCTATTCGCCGATCCAAGACGACCTTCTGGTCGCGGTGCGCGACCAGGGCTACTTCTTCGTCACCGGACCGGACGTGATCCAGGAAGTCACCGGCGAGGAGGTCAGCCTCGACGAACTCGGCGGCGCCGACGCGCAGGCCCGCTACGGCAACCTGCACCAGGTCGTCGAATCCGAGGCCGCCGCGTTCCAGTACGTGCGCGAATTCTTGTCGTTCCTGCCGTCCAATTGCTTTGACAGAGCACCGGTTATCAACCCGGGGCTGGAGCCGGAAATCACGCCGAGCGACCTGGAGCTCGACTCGATCGTGCCGGATTCCGACAACATGGCCTACGACATGCACGAGATCCTGCTGCGGATCTTCGACGACGGCGATTTCCTCGACGTTGCCGCGCAGTCGGGGCCGGCCATCATCACCGGGTTCGCCCGGGTCGACGGGCGGCCGGTCGGCGTGGTGGCCAACCAGCCGATGCATCTGTCCGGCTCGATCGACAACGAGGCCTCGGACAAGGCGGCCCGGTTCATCCGGTTCTGCGACGCGTTCGAGGTGCCGCTGGTGTTCGTCGTCGACACTCCCGGCTTTCTGCCCGGCGTCGAGCAGGAGAAGAACGGAATCATCAAGCGCGGCGGGCGATTCCTGTACTCGGTCGTGGAGGCCGACGTCCCGAAGGTGACGATCACTATCCGCAAGTCCTACGGCGGCGCCTATGCCGTGATGGGATCCAGGCAGCTGACCGCCGACTTCAACTTCGCCTGGCCGACGGCGCGCATTGCGGTGATCGGCGCCGAGGGCGCTGCGCAGTTGCTGATGAAGAGATTCCCCGACCCGACGACGCCCGAGGCGCAGGCGATCAAGAAGGACTTCATCGAGGGCTACAACCTCAACGTGGCCATTCCGTGGACCGCCGCCGAACGCGGATTCATCGACGCGGTGGTCGAACCGCACCACACCCGGCTGCTGCTGCGAAGGTCGCTGCATCTACTACGCGACAAGCAGATGTATACCCGAATCGGTCGCAAACACGGCCTGATTCCGGTCTAGACCGGCGCGACGAAATCTGACGTGTAGACCTCGGCCGGGCTTTGCGAATACGGGTTCGGCTGCTGGATGAACACCCAGACACCCGTCGTGCCCGACCGGATGCCGTCCTGCACGGTGGTCGTTGCCTGACCCACTCCGTCGCTGTCGAGACTGCCGACTGCGACACCCGGACCCGGCGATGTGCATGACGCACTCGCTGCCCTGGGCGCCTGAATCAGGCTGACGTTGTAGTGAGCGCCTGGCGCGCCCGGTTCGGCCAAGTGAACCTCAGCGGTCACGGTGCCACCAGTAGTGCGGATGATCGCCGAGGCTGTGGCACGACTCTGCGACGAACCACCGGGGAGTGGACTGAAATCGCAAGCCCGCAGAATGCTTCTCAGCGGAACTACCGTTCCGCCGGTCGCGCCAGCCGGAACAGCCCCTGCCACAGCGGGATTCAACGCGGATGCCGCCACGAGAACTGCGGGAAATACACGACGGGTCAGC
Organism: uncultured Actinomycetota bacterium; assembly: GCA_963760095.1. Classification (GTDB taxonomy): domain Bacteria; phylum Actinomycetota; class Actinomycetes; order Mycobacteriales; family Mycobacteriaceae; genus Mycobacterium. The sequence continues at coordinate 72,805 of CAVXBT010000008.1, forward strand.
GTAGAACGGCTTAATGACATTTTGTCAATTATCCCCGCCCAATCGAGCATGACCTACGGATGAGCAGGAGAGATGCCTTACATCAGAGGCACAGATGTGACGCGCGACACCGTCTTTTGGCTAGTGCTGCTTGCCGGAGTCTTCCGTCTCTTTCTGAACTTTCGCGCCCGTCTCGGTGGACTCTTTGAGTTCCTGCTTTGCCTTAGCGGCCTCGTCGGCCAATTCGCCGATGGATTCGTCGCCTTCTTCAGCGCGCACGATGGCTCCTCATTTTCGCGGATGTGTGGGTACTGGCGCGTACCCGTCATCGGTCGCGCCGAATCACCGTGCTGCTCCACCCTGGCGGCGAGCGGGCCCTGACACCAAAGTTTCTACAAAAATAGAAAAACGTGTCACGAACGGATAACGGCGCTGTTAGGGTCGCCCGCATGCAACGCTGCAGAGCGGTCATCACGGCGGTGTTGGTGTTGGGGCCCCTGCTGTTCGGCGGCGGACATCTCGCGCGGGCCGACAGCGGAGACGAGCCGCAATACGCGGATTTCTACCTTCCACCGGATCCTCTGCCACCGGGTCGCAACGGTGACCTGATCCGCACCGAGCCGTCGCGGCTAGTGCTGGAGCCGTCCGGCCAACTCGGCGCCATCATGGCCACTGGAACCCGGATCATGTACCGCAGCAACGACACTCGGGGAAATCCGATTGCGGTTACCGGCACTTACTTCGAGCCCTATAATGACTGGCCGGGTAAGGGGCCGCGGCCACTCATAAGCTACGCGCCCGGCACGCAAGGCCAAGGCAATCAATGCGCGCCGTCGCGAATGTTCAACCAAGGCATTCACTATTCGGGTGGCTGGGACATCATGTTCAACTACGAGGAGCTGTTCGTCGCCACCATGGTCGCGCGCGGTTTCGCCATTGTGATGACGGACTACGAGGGCCTCGGAACCTCCTCCATGCACACCTACGTGGGACGGGTGGCGGAGGGCCAGGCCGTGCTCGATGCAGCCCGCGCGGCGATGCGCCTGCCGGGCACATCGTTGAATCCTCAAGGTCCGGTGGCGTTCTGGGGCTACTCGCAGGGCGGCGGGGCGACAGCGTCGGCGGCCGAGCTGGCTTCGTCGTACGCACCTGAATTGCACATCGTCGGGACCTACGCCGGGGCGCCGCCGGCTGACCTCAGAGAACTTTTTCCGTACGCCGACGGCAGTGTTCTGGTCGGCGTCGTCGGATACGCACTCAACAGCGTCATGGCCGCCTATCCGGAAGCCGCGGACGCCATTCGCTCCAAGATGACGCCGCGCGGGCTGGCGATGCTGGAGTCGGTGTCGCGCCAGTGCGTCGGCCAGACCCTTATCGATTTCATGTTCCGGCATCTGCAGCCGTACTTCACCGAAGACATCTACCAGTTGGTCGACCACGAGCCGTTCAAGAGTCTGTTCGATCAACAGCGGATTGGACGCTACAAACCCGACGCGCCCGTACTGATCGACAGCAACCGGTATGACCCGCTGGTCCCGTGGACTGCCGCCAACCAGCTCGGACGGGATTGGTGCGGACGGGGCGCCAACGTGGAATTTCGCACCAATGAAGAACCACCGTTCTTGAACAAGCTCATCATCAACCACGCCCTTCCGATGCTTGTCGACGGCGAGCCGGCCATGAAATGGATTGCCGCCCGCTTCAACGGCGAACCGACCACGCCCAACTGCGGAGGATTCTGAGGGAGTCGCCAACCAGGCTCAAATCGCCGGCACACAGGTTTAATAGACGTATCACCATGCGCCGTAGGTTGAACCCACAACAGCGTCGCCATGAGCTGTGCGACGCGGCGGTCGATGTGTTGGGCAACTCCGGAGCGCGGGGATTGACCCACCTCGAAGTGGACCGCCGCGCCGGCTTACCCGCAGGCACCGCTTCGGCGTACTACCGAACACGTGAGGCGCTACTGCATGCGATCGCGGCGCGGATCACCGAGCTCGACCTGGCCGATCTCGGCAGAATGACCGAGAAGGCCAGCGCTGACGTCGGAGCTACGCCTGGCATTGCCGAGCTGGCGAGCGTCGTCATGATGGCGGCACGCGATCCCTGGCTCACTCGCACCAGGGCAAGGTTTGAGCTGGCGCTGCAGGCGGGCCGAGACCCGGTACTCGGCGAGATTTTGCAGCAGACGAATTCACGGTTTACCGCCCTGGCGCGCCAAGCCGTCAAAGGATGGCAGGATCCCGGGCGACCGAAAGACGATGTCCTGATCGACGATCAGACCGTTGCGGCACTGACTTTCGTCGACGGGGTGATGATGGGATTTGTCCGCGGCGTCAGCACTTTTCACGACCAACACCATCTCGCCCGGGTACTTCACGAAATAATCGAAGGTGCAGGACGACTCAACGCCGCGAACGATGCCGAACACCGGGGACAGCGAAGGCCTCGTTGATTTAATTCGTCTTCCGACTTATATTAATTCGCAATACGAACTATCTGCCGTTCGTCAGGAGGACTCTCGTGCGCGCAGCTGTGGTGACGTCGTTCGATAGACCGCCGTCGTACCAGGAGTTTCCCGCCCCGACGCCGCACGGTTCCGACGAGGAGTTGGTCGATGTCGTCGCCTCCGGTCTGCATCGGCGGGTCCGGTCGCAGGCCGACGGTTCGCACTACACCAGCACCGGCGAGCTGCCGTTGGTCCCGGGCATCGACGGGGTGGGCCGCATGCTCGACGGGACGCTGCGTTATTTCGCGCTCGGCGACACGACGTCGGGCGCGATGGCCGAGCAGACGGTGATCGACGTGCGCCGGAGTTTCCCCTTGCCGGACGGCGCCGACCCGGTGCTGGTGGCGGCGGCGATGAACCCGGCGATGTCCTCGTGGGTTGCGCTGCGGCGGCGGATCGACTTTCAGGCCGGCCAGACGGTGCTGGTCTTGGGTGCGACCGGCAGCGCGGGTCAGGTGGCCGTTCAGGTCGCCAAGCGCCTCGGCGCCGGCCGCGTTATCGCCGCCGGACGTAATCCCGAACGGCTGGCCGCATTGCCGGCACTCGGTGCCGACACCATCGTCCGTCTGGGCGATACACCCGGCCTCGGCGAGGTGGCTGCCGACGTCGACGTGGTCATCGATTATCTGTGGGGACAGGTCACCGTCGACGCGATGACGGCGATCGCCACCAGCCGGAACGATGACAGTCGCCCGCTTACCTGGATTGAAGTCGGCTCGGTCGCCGGAGTGACCGCCGCGATCCCGTCGGCGGCGTTACGGGCGCTGCCATTGCAGATCGTGGGAAGCGGACAAGGATCGGTCTCCACCGCTGGAATCCTGGCCGAGCTACCCGCTCTCGTCGATGAAATCGGCAGCGGCGCTTTGAGTATCGACGCCCGTGCGGTCCCGCTGGCCGACGTCACACATGCGTGGCAAGGCGCTGACTCTGACGTGCGGGTCGTGCTGACCCCCTAGCCGCGCCGAAACAAAAAACTGGGCGGCAATGACCGAAGAGTCATTGCCGCCCAATTAAGTTCATACGTTACTTAGCTGCCTTCTGACGAGCCTCGGCGGCCTTTTCGGCGGCACGCGAAGACTCGGCCTCGGCCTCCTTTTTGGCCGCGTCACGCGCAGCCTTGGCCTTGTCCTGTTGGGCACGGCCTTCCTCACGCAGACCGTCGCGATTAGCGATGATCCCGATGATCTCCTTGGCCTTGCCTATGACGTCCTCGACGATGCCTCTGATTGCTTCTTCGGGTCCACTGTTGCCCATAATTTTCCTTTCGCTCGGGGTATTAGTTGTCCGTACCCGGCCGCACTCAATTCGGAACGTGTTGAGGCCCGTTCGGGCATGTGACCGTGCTCACGGTGCGCGCTGATCAGGCCACTAGGGCTTGATGCGGATCTTGCCCGGCGAATACCAGCCAAAACGGGTCGCAGCGCCCAGATCCAGCTTGGCGGGCGGCGCGTCGACCAGCGTGTCGAACCGCCGCAGCGAGCCCCAGTCGCGGGCCCAGTCGCGCGACAGATAGGTGGCCATCACGTGCGCGCGCAGCAGCAGGTCGGTGATGCCCAACAGGCCGCCGTTGACGCCGTCTTCCCAGGTGTCGGTATCCATCTTCTTCGCTGTGTAGTCCGGCGTGATGCGGAATTTCGGGATGTCGGTGACGCCGTTGGAGTGCAGCATCGGCTGCTGGCAGGGAAAAGCCAGCCCGACTGCCCAGTCCATAAGCACCGGTTGCGTCGACCCGACGTACTCCTGCACCGAGCGCAGGTCGGGCACCCGCGGCGGGGTGAGCGCGACCCAGTCCTCCGGCGTCAGCGACAAATCCTCGGCGACGACCCGGACCGCGACAGCGTCCGCGGGGATCCTGGATCGCGGATACCGCAGGTTGCGCCATGCCTTGGGCTGTTCGCCGTACAAATCGTCAGGCACCAGCCGACCGGCCGGCAGCACGTCACCGCCTCCGCCGGCCTTGCCGTATTCAAGGACGACGGTCTGGCCGTCGGTGTGGTGGTGCAGCACGCTGTTGCCGGCGATCTTGCCCGCCGCGGTGACCACGACCAGCGGGTGCCCGTCGTCCGGTCGCGGCAGCTGATACCAGGCCGACGCCAGCTTGCTCTGCTGCTGCGCCCCGGTGGAGTAACTGCCGGCTACCGGGACCCGCTGCGGGTCAAGGCCGTACGGCAAGGGGACTGTCGAACCGTTGATGCCGGGCGTCTTGAGCTTGGTCGGTGCGTCCCAGTCGTAGTCGGTGCCCGGCTGGTTGGGATGCATCACGATCGCTTCGGCGACGGTGTGGGCCGGAACCCCGTTGGGGCTGAAGCCAACCGGGTCGACGCCGCCCAGCGCTCCGAGCGGTCCCCAATTGCCGGGCCGGGCCGGCATGAAGCCGGCGTTGGTGTCGGGCTCGACGAGGACGTCGTCGGCCAGCCCGCAGCCGCCGGCGAAGGCCCGAATGTTGGACGAGCCGTTGGAGTAGGTGGGGTACTGGCGAACGATGCCGATCGCCATCGAGGCAACGAACACCAGCGCCATGAAGCCCGCGGCGATCGGAACCGGCGCTGCGGTCAGCGCGCGCGCCAGTCGTCCTTCGCCGTGGTCACGGGAAGCGAAGTGCAGCCAGGCCGCGTACAGGGCCGTCAGCACGAACAATGCGAAAAAGATTGTGCTGACGCTGATTCCGCTGATTTGCGGCATCGCAGCGTTGAACGGCACACCGTAGCTGGAGACGTACCACCAGCCGTTCGTGGTGGCGAAGCACAGCGCCAGCAGGAACATCACCGCGGCCAGGAACGCCATCCGGTTACGCGACCAGCGCAACACTGCCGGCGACACCAGCACCGTGGTCAACGCCGCCATCGCCGCGCCCACCGCGGCGAACAGCCCGAAATGGTGCACCCACTTGGTCGGGGTGAACATCAGGAAGAACATGGTGCCGAAGATGACGCCCATCAGCCGCCACGCCGGCCCGCGGGCCACACCGCGAACTCGTTTGCGCCGCAACATGATGAAGACCGCGGTGAATAAACACAGGGCGGTGATCAGGAAGCCGAATCGGCGCGACAGCGAACCGTCGACGGTGGGCAGGATCAGGTAGTAGTAGCGCAGGTTCTCGGTGTACCAGGCCTGGCTCGGGCCGATCGCGGTGCGAATCCTGGTCGCTTCCAACACCGTTGCCAGTGTCTGGTCGGCGAACACCACTGTCAGGATGACCGAGCCGGCGGCCAGCATGGGCGCCACCAACGGCCAGGTGCCGACGAGTCGGTGCCGTCGCACCAGGATTCGCAGGATCGGACGACCACCGGCGATCAGCGCGGCCACCGCGATCAAACCGGTGGGCTGAACGCCGAGCGTGAACGCCGCGGTGATGACGGCCAGCGCCGCCGGAGTCATCCGGCTGTAGCGCATCGACCGCTCGATCAGGACGTAGGTGACCAGCGAACCGAGCGCGATGATCGGCTCGGGCCGAAGGCCGTTGTTGAACGGCATCCACGCGGTGAGCAGCACCAGCCCGGCCGCCCAGTTGGCGGCCTTGCTGGAGGTCACCGCGGGACCCAGTCGGGGCAGCACCTCGCGGGACAGCAGCAGCCAACACAGCAGTCCCGCGATGAGATCAGGCAACCGGATCCACAGGCTCTGGTCGCTGACGTGGGTCATCAGCGCGAGCAGGTTGTAGTACCAGCCGAACGGATCTTCGGGGCTGCCGAACCAGCGGAAGTAGTTGGACATATAGCCGGCGCGGTCGGCGACCCGGGCCATGCCCAGGATGTAGCCGTCGTCAGACGAGTTCGCCCCGATCACCCACCAGAGCACGAACCCGAATATCACGGTCGCGTCGGCAAGGGTGAACGTGCGCCAATTCGCCGGTATCAGCCGGCGCATCCGGTGTCCGTCCAACTGGTCCAACCGCCACAACGCGACCAGCGCAACGATCGTCGCCACGATCGCGCCCACCATCGCGAGCAGCTTCAACGTGGTTGGGGTGGTGGAGAACCGGGTGTCAATGGTCGCCGACAGTTCGAGCCCTGGCGGCGCCGGTCCGGTCAGATCGGTGAACACCCCGACGATCTGCGGCCGCAGGTTGGCGTCGGGGAAGCCGCTGCGCAGCGGATGGCCGGATGGGTCTTTGAGTCCAACAAAGGTCGCGTACGTCCCGGCCAACGTCGAGGTGATGTCGATGCGTTCGCACGGCGGGGATTCCACTTGATCCCGTGGGACCGACAGGATCACCACGTTGCGGTCGGTGACGTCCACCCGTTGCTTGCTGACCACGACGAACAACGCGTTGAGGTTGGCGTCCTTGCCCTGCTTGGGCGCGGTGCCCAACACGATCCCGCCCTTGGCCGGTGCACCGCGCACGACCTGGCACGGCACCGTGGCGTGGAAGTCGACCGGTGTCAGCGAAATCAGAGGCGCGGTAACGCTTTTCAGTTGCCCCTGCTGGGGCCAGTTCAGCTGGGCGGTGGTCTGCACGACGGGCAGCAGGGGGGTGGCGACCGCCAGGAAGAACCCGATCAGCCCGGCGATGGTGGCCACCCAGCGCGTCACCTTCACGTCGTCGCCGACTCTGTCAGCGGTGATGGCTTCCGGGTGTTCGGTGTGTGTGCTCACGGCAGTGCTCGAATCGGTCCTTGTCGGCTCCAGCCGTACACCGTGGCGACGCCCTGTTGAATCTCGGCGTCAGGCGCGATGTCTTGCGAAAACCAGCGGTGGTACTGCTCGACCTGCCCCCAGTCCCGGTACCAGTCGCCGTTCAGGTAGGTCGGAATCGTGGACGTCCACTGCAGCGCCTGGGTGAACAGGAACGGCCCGCCGGACTTCGACGCCTGCCACAGGTTGGACGACGCCGACGTCTGTTTGTGGTCAGGCTGGATGCGGTAATCAGGAAGCTCGGCGACGCCGAGGTGTTCGGAAAACGGCCGCTGGCAGGGGAAATTCGCGGCGGTCGCGATGTCCATCAGGATCGGTTTTTGCGGTCCGAGCACTTGCTGCAGTGTCTTGGTCACCGGCACGCGCGGCGGGGTGAACGCGAACCACTGGTCCTCGCTCAAGTTGGGGTCGTAGGCGACGATGCGCGCCACGTTGGCCTCCGGCGGCGCCCAGCTCAGTGGGAAGCGCAGGTTGCGCCACGCCGGTTGGGGCCCGATGTCGATCGGGAACATCAGTCCAAGCGGCTGGATGCTGCCGTCGGGCCGGGCCGCACCCCACTGCAGCCTGAGCGACTGGCCGTACATGAAGTCGCCGTCCTCTTTGTAGGACCAAATGGCGCCCGCGGCCGCGACCACCACCAGCGGCCGGTCGGGAGTTCGCGGCGGCATCTGGTACCACGCCGAGGTGGCGGTCGCGGCCTGCGAGTTCTCGCCGTAGCTGCCGATCACCGGAGTACGAGCCGGGTCGAGGCCGAACGGCAGCGCGGCGTCCGAGCCGTTGACTCCGGTCGGACCTTTGCCGCCGGCGGTGCCCGCGGAGTCGGTGATCGAGGCGTTCGGCTTGTTGGGCGACGCGTCGGAGTTCACCACGCCCGGCTTGGTCACCACCGGGTCGGACTGCAAGTTGTCGCCGACGCCCTTCGGCGTGAAGCCGACGGGGTTGGCTCCCCCGAGTGGGCCGGCGGGGCCAAAGTTTTGGCCCGGAACCGGTTGCAGCAGACCGGCATTGGGATCGGGCTCGGCCAGCACGTCGTCGGCCATCGCGCAGCTGTTCGGCGACAGGCCGGACGTGATCGCGGCGAAGTCGGCCTTGCCGGTGGTGTAGAGCGGGTAGCGCAGCACGGCACCCTTGGCCAGCGACGCGACTTCACCGAAGACCATGATCACCGCGACGACCAGCAGCGGCGTCGAGGCCAGCACGCGGTTGCGCCGGCTGTTCTTGACTTCGGTGTGCCCGGCGTAGTCCATCCGGAAGTGCTGCCAGGCGCCCAGCAGACCGGTCAGTATCGACAACGTCAGGAACATCGACGTGACCGGATGGCTGGCAATGACCGGTTGGATGTCGAACCACGGGACGCCGTAGTTGTTGACGTAGAACCAGCCGTTGATGCCCGAGGTCGCCCACGCCAGCATGAACAGCAGCGCGGTGACGTACAGCGTCAGGTTCCGGCGATTGTGCAGGCCGATCCGGGCCAGGGCGAACGCGGTGACCGCGCCCAGCGCGCCGGCCAGCCCGGCGAATGCGCCGAACTGGATCGCCCACTTCGTCGGCGTGAAATGCAGCAACAGCAGGCCGATCGCACATGCGCCGATCAGCCGCCAGGCCGGGCCGCTGGCCATACCCGGCACCCGGCCGCGCCGCAGCAGCACGACCAGCATTCCGAACAGGCACAGCAGCATGATCAGGACGGCGAACCGCCGCGTCATCGATCCCTCGGCGTTGCTCTCGACGGTGAGGAAGTAGTAGCGGAGGAACTCCTGATACCAGGCGACCGTCGGCCCGACCTTGTACTTGATCCGCGCCGACTCGGCGACGGTGGCCAGCGTCTGCGAGCGGAACACCACGAGCGAGATCAACGACAGCGACGCGGCCAGCACCGCGAGCGGCGCGAGCAGGCCGTCGGACGCCCGGCGTCGCACGATGATCTGCGCGATCGCCCGCGCGCCGGTCAGCAGCGCAGCGATCGCGATCAAACCCTGCGGCGCCAACGTCGCGGTCAGCGTGGCCACGATGATGGCCAACGCCGCCGGGACCAGCCTGCGCGTGGCGATCGCGGTCTCCACCAGCACCCAGGTGACGATCACACCCAGGGCGATCAGCGGCTCGGGCCGCAGGCCGTTGTTGAACGGCAGCCAGGCGGCCAGGAACACCGCGCCCGCGGTCCACACCGCGACCCGGTTGCTGCCCAGGCCGCCTCTTCCGGGGCCCAATCGTCGCAGCACGTAGCGGCTGATGATCAGCCAGCAGCCGATCCCCGCGAGCGTGGCCGGCAGCCGCATCCAGACACCCGCGGTGCTCACCGACGCCAGCTGGGCCAGCACCGCCTGGTACCAATCGAAGGGCGCCTCGGTCGTCCCGAAGAAGCGGTAGTAGTTGGCCAGGTAGCCGGCCTGCCCCGAGACGCGGGCGATGGTCAGGTTGTAGCCGTCGTCCGATGAGGTCGCGCCGATGACGTGCCAGAGCAGCAGCGTCGAGATGACCCCGGCGTCGGCCAGCCACGTCGCGGTTCCGGCCCCCAACCAGTGCCGCCAGTTGCACGGCGTCCGTCGTCCCGACTGTCGGTCGAGCACGGCCAGCGCGACGATCGAGGCGAGTACGGCCAGCCCGCCCAGGGCCAGCACGGCACGCTTGATGAGCGTGGGGGCGACGATGAATCGGGTGTCGACGTCGATGCGAGCCGACAGCCCTGGCTGCGCGGGGACGGTCAAGTCGGTGAAGATCCCGCCGATGGCGGGCTTCTTTTCCGGCGCCAGCGTGCCCGCGGCGCCGGGGATCCCGACGAAGTCCGCGCCGGCACCGCCCGCGTCCGCCCAGATGTGCAACGCGCTGCAGGCACCGGCGGCGACGGCGGACCGGGGCGCGACTGCGGCAACCGAGTCCCGAAAGGCGACGACGACGGCGTTCTTGTTGGCGCGCACGAACAACCCGCTCTTGCCGGTTTCAAAGCCGTTGGCCGGCAGCGTCGAGACCACCAGGCCACCGTCGGCGGGCAGCGTGGCGATCGCACTGCACGGGATGGAGATGTCCAGCGCCCGCGGCGCTCCGGACACCAGTGGCGCGGTGATATCGGTGATGTGCCCGTCGTGGTTGATGCCCTGCGGCCACAGGATCGTGGCCGTCGTCTGGTTGACCGGCAGCAGCGGAACCACGGCGCACAGCAGCGCCCCGGCGATCCCCGCGACGATGGCGACCAGCCGCGCACGCCGATGCGGCGGTCGCTCACTGTCGTCGTGGGGCACGAGGCACGATGGTAGGCGACTGGGTCCGTCCGGCGACGATGCAGCCCGCGTGGCGGCAATAAGACCACCTTTGATCGAAATCGCCGTGGGTGGAAAACGGCCGGCGACGGTGCAGGTCAGTGCGCCGGACGAGCTGACTCGACCCGCTCTAGCAGGCACAACGCACCTTTGAGCGGCGTTCGACTCCTCAGACCGAACATGGTTTAGTGGGCCAGCGGTGGTGAATTTAACTTCTCAGAAACAATCCACCACCGGCCATTGGCGTGAGTTGTGGAGTTACCCGTATTCGCGAACGACGGCTGTGGTCGCCGGGGGCGTGGTGCTTTATTCCACCAATGAGTTCCTGACGATCAGCATGCTGCCGAGCACGATCAACGAGATCGGCGGCGAGCGGATCTACGCGTGGGTGACGACGCTGTACCTCGTCGGGTCGGTGGTAGCCGCAGCGACGGTTAATACGGCGCTGCACCGCATCGGCGCCGCCGTGTCCTATCTGCTGGGCTTCGCGGTCCTCGGCGTCGGCAGCCTGGTGTGTGCGGCCGCGCCGAACATGGAGGTGCTGCTCGCGGGCCGCTTCTTGCAGGGTCTGGCAGGCGGTCTGTTGTGTGGTCTGAGCTTCGCGGTGATCAACGCCGTGCTGCCGCGCTCGTTGTGGAGTCGCGCTTCGGCCATGGCGGCCTCAACGTGGGGTGTCGGTGCCCTGCTGGGCCCCGCGCTGGGCGGCTTCTTCGCCCAGTTCGGTGCCTGGCGGTGGGCGTTCGGCCTGTTGGCCATGCTGAGCGTGGCGATGGCCGTGCTGGCACCGGGCGTCCTGTCCGCGGACAGCGGCGACCAGGAACACGACCGCGCTTCGACGCGGATTCCGGTGCCGTCGGTCGTCCTGCTGGGTGCGTCGGCACTGGCGGTCAGTGTGGCGTCCCTTCCCCGCAACACCGTCGCGACCGCCGGCTTGCTCATCCTCGGCGCGGTACTGGTCGCCGCGTTTTTGGTCGTCGATCGGCGGATGCCGACGGCGGTACTGCCGGCAAGCGTCTACGGCTTCGGCCCGCTGAAGTGGGTCTATCTGACCTTGGGGCTGCTGGTCGCCGCGACCAAGGTGGACCTGTACGTGCCGTTGTTCGGTCAGCGCCTGGCCCACCTGGGGCCGATCGTCGCTGGGCTGCTGGGCGCGGCGTTGTCGCTGGGCTGGACGATCAGCGGACTGGGTAGCGGCTCGCTGAACAGGACGCGCACGATCGTGGGCGTGGTGATGGCGGCACCGCTGGTCATGGCGATCGGTCTTGCGATCGCCGGAGCCGCGCACGTCCAAGGCCCGGCGGCCGGCGTCGTCATCGCGTGCGCGGTGGCTTTGCTGGCCGTCGGGGTCGGGATCGGCGCCGCCTGGCCGCACCTTGTCGGCGTGGGCGATGAGCGACGTCGACGATCCCGCTGAGGGCGGCGCCGCCGCCACCGCGATCAACTCGGTGCAGCTGATTTTCGGTGCGTTCGGCGCCGGGTTGGCCGGTGTCGTGGTGAATATCGCCGACGGTGGCGGGGTGGCAGCGGCGCGCTGGGCGTTCGCCGTGTTCGCTCTGCTGGCGCTGAGCGCGTGCTTCACCGCGTTCCGCGCCGGCCGGCGGCAGGTCGCCTTCTAGATACCGGTTAGTGGCGCAGCGGCGCCGGGCTCCACAGGCCGCTGCGTGTCGCCGAACCAAGGTCGAGCCGGGCGGGTTCGGCGGCCGGGTCGAACGGCGTCAATTGCTGCAGCGCACCCCAGTCACGGGACCAGTCGTCTTTCAGATACGTCGAGACCGTGTTGGGCCGCAACAGCAACTCGGCGATGCCCAGCGGACCACCGCCGTTGTTGTCCATCACCGGAGAGTTGGCCTCGGCGCCGAACCGGTCCGGCAGGATCCGCCACTTCGGCACCTCGACCACGCCGTTGAGATGCCCGAACGGCCGCTGGCACGGAAATGCCAGTCCGACAAGCCAATCCAGCAATACCGGCTGGGTTGAGCCGACCACTTCCTGTAGGGTACTCAGCCGCGGTATGCGCGGGGGCGTGACCGCGATCCAGTGCTGAGGCGCAAGGTCGTCGTCGGTGGCGGTCACCCGGATCTGCGTTGCGTCGCGCGGCACCGCGTCCAGCGGCGCGCGCAGGTTACGCCACGCGGGCGCCGCCCCGACATCGGCGAATCCTACTGCGCCGCCGGGCTTGTTGGTTGCTGCCTGCTGATCGGTGGCCCACTGCACTTCCACTTCACCGGGATTGAAACGGCCGGCCGCCGACACCACCAGCAGTGGCCCGGCCTTCTCGCGCGGTGGCAGTCGGTACCAGGCAGACCGCAGCTGCGACGGGACCTGCGGCCCCGACCGCCAACTCCCCAGGACCGGCGTGCGCGCGGGATCGAGGTTGTAGGGCAGCCGAGCGCGCGAACCGTTGATGCCTGCCGCGGGCGTTGTGCCGCCCTCGGTGCCGGCCTCGCTGCCGGTGCTCACGCTGCCGTCGTTGACGAAGCTGCGGTCGCCCGGCCGCTCCATCACCGGGTCCGCCGAGACGTCGGCGGGAATCCCGTTGGGATCGAAGCCTTCCTCGTAGCCTGCGTCGAGCGCGTCTTTCACCGGCGCGCTGATCGGCGACAGCATGCCGGCATTGGGATCTTGCTCGACGAGAACGTCGTTGGCCAGCCCGCAAGTTCTGCCCGTCAGAGCCTGCAGGTTGGAGCGCCCGACAGACCAGGACGGGTATTGGTCCGTCATTCCCAGGGTCAGCGACAAGACCTCGAAGAAGACCAGCCCCCAGGCGGCAATACCCAACGGGGAGCGGGTGATTCGGGCGAATCGCGATTTGCTGGCGGGTCCGGCGTCGTTGCCGTTGTTGATGAAGTGGAACCAGGCGGCAAGCAACAACACCAGCACGGTCAGTCCCAGCAACCCGGTGGTGAAGCCGAAATGCCACTGCGGGAAAGCATTTGACCATGGCACACCGAAATTGGAGACGTACCACCAGCCGTTGACGCTGGCGAACGACAACGCCACGATGAACAGCACCACCGCGGCGAACAGCGTCCGGTTGCGTCGCGAGCGCATCGCCGCCGGGGCCACCGCGACCGCGGCCAGCGCCCCCAGCGAGCCGGCCAGCCCGGCGAACACACCGAAGTGGTGCGTCCACTTGGTGGGCGTGAACATCATCGCGATGAACGAGATGATCGTGATGCCGATGATGCGACGGCTCGGCCCCGCCGCGGTGCCTGGAATTCGGCCTTTGCGTAAGGCCATTGCCACCGACACCGCGAGTGCGACCAACAACGCCAGCAGGGCGAAGCGACGGGCGATCGACCCGTCGGGGCTGGCCATGAACAACCGCTCATAGCGGAGGTGCTCGTCGAACCAGCTCAGGCTGGGTCCGAGTGCACGCTTGAGCGCGGTCGCCTGCATCTCGCCGGCCAGGGTCTGGTCGCGGAAGATCAGGATCGTGGTGACGGTGACGGCGGCCAGGATGGGCGCCAACAGCGGCAGCAGACCGAACTGTCGGGTGCGGCGGTGCAGGATGGTGCGCAGTGGGCCGATCGCCACCAGCAGGGCGCCGATCGAGGCGATCCCAGTCGGCCCGGAGAACAGCGTCAGTGCGCCGATGATGCAGGCGGCCGCCACCGGCAACAGCCGACTGGTGGCCACCGCGCGTTCCACCGAGCACCAGGTCAGCAGGATGCCCACCGCAATGATCGGCTCCGGTCGCAGACCGTTGTCCAGCGGCAGCCACACCGCCAGGAACGTGCCCGCAGCCGTCCACGCGGCCGCTCTGTTGGTTTTGACGGCATGGCCCAGCCGCGGGATGACTTCCCGGCTGATCACCCACCAGCAGGCCAGGGCCATCAGCAGGGTGGGCAACCGCATCCAGATGCTGGCGGTGGTGACATGAGCCCACAGCGCCAGCAGGTCGTAGTACCAGCCGAACGGCGCCTCCGGGGTCCCCAACCAGCGGTAGTAGTTGGCCATGTAGCCGGCATGCTCGGACACCCGGGCCATGGTCAGGATGTAGCCGTCGTCGGCGGTGTTGGCTCCGACGAAATGCCACCACACCAACACGAGGGTGACCAGGCCGTCCAGCGCGCTGATCGACCACCAGCGTTGCGGCAGGAAGCGGCGGTGCCGGGTGCCGTCGGAGATGTCCAGGAGGTGCAGCGCGATCAGCGCGGCGATGGTCGATGCCACCCCGAGCACCATCGCGACCATCTTCAGCGGGGTCGGCGAACTGCTGTAGCGGGTATCGACGGTGGCGGAGAACGTCAAGCCCGGCGGGGCCGGTCCACTCAGATCGGTGAACACGCCGACGATCTGCGGGCGGAAGTCGTATCCGCTGCGCTCACCGCGCAACGCTGCACCGGGATGCTCGGCGTTGGGACCCTGTGTGAGCCCGACGAATTCGCCGGTGACCCGGTCGGCGTGCGCGGTGAACACCAGTTTCTGGCAGGCGCCGCTGAGCACCTGGCTCAGTGGCGCGACCACGACCGGGACATTGCGCACGATCATCACCAGGTCGTCGTTGACGCGCTCGATCAGCAGGCCGCGGTCGACGGCCTTCGGCGCCTGCTTGGGCACCGTGGACAACAGCACCGTCTTGCCGGTGCTGCCGGGCCCGGCCAGGCCGGCGGCGGCCTGGCACGGAACGCTGATGTTCAGTTCGGTGGCCACATAGCCGATCAGCGGGGCCTCGACACTGCTCAGCACCCCGTTCTGCGGCCAGTTCAGTTGGGCGGTGGTCTGTTTGACGGGAAGCAGCGGTGTCGCAAGCGCGAGGAAGGCTCCGAGCAGACCGGCGACGACGGCGACGACCCGCGCGGTCCGGTACTTCGTGCCCCCGTCGCCCACCACGGAGGTAGATGGTAATTGCTCGACGGGCGTCGTTTGCGCGGCCATCAGGGGCGAGGTCCCGGTTTACGGATGGCCAAGACGAACGGCCCGACGGTGGTGACGGTGAACTGCGGGTCGGCGAACACCGCGGCGTTCAGTTCCACCGTGTAGCGGCGCACGTTGGGCTGGTTGGGGTAGACGTCTTCGGCCAGCCGCAGGGTATAGGTGCTGGACTCGCCGGCCGAGCCGCCGTGGCGCATGAGGAACACGGTCGGCGGCGCCCACGGCAGCGTGTCCAGCGCCTGGATGAACTGATCGGGGGCTTTCAGCTTCGACCAGCTCTTGATCGCGGCGGCCCGCTTGTCGAACTGCGCCAGCGGGTTGGCGTAGTGCGATGTCAGTCCCTGAAAGCCGAAATAGGGGTAGTAGGACAGGAAGCTGTAATCCGCCGTGAGGACCACCGTCTCGTCGCGTGGTTTGCCGGTCGCGCGGGTGATTGCGGTGTCGATCTCCCGGTAGAACTTCTCCGAGCCGGGCGGACGACGGTCGCCGCGTTGGCCGTGGCCGTCGGTGTCGGTGTAGGCGATGGTGAGGTCTGGCCGCAGCACGTCGGGGATGTCCTGGCTGAACGCGATCGCCGCGGCCAACCCGATCGACGCCGCCACCGGCAGCACCGCGCGGCCCCAGGCACGGTCGCGCCCGCGGGCGGCTAAAGCCTGAGTGAGCTCGACGAAGCCGAAGGCGCCTGCGGCGGCGAGCAGCACCGTGAGCGTGGGCTGAAGCCGGAACGACAGCAACGTGATGCGCGCCAACGTGGCGAGCATCGACAGCAGCGACCAGGCGTAGACGGCGAGCACGCCGATCGCCAGCCCGGCCGCCCGCACCGATGACCGGGCTCGGACCACCAGCCACAGCGTCCCGAGCATGCACAACGCGCCGAGCAAGGTGAACTGCAGCATCGGGAAGGTCAACTCGGCGCCGTCGGCGGGCAGGTAGTGGTACGCGCTGCCGCTATTGCTGACCGGGTCGCGGGCCGCCCGCAACAGGTACGGCAGCCAGGTGGTCGCCCCGATCGCTGCCGCGATGACACCGATGACGGACAGCCGGACCAGCGGATCCAGCGCGGCCTTGAGTCCCTGCCGCCAACGGGCCGCCGTCAACGTCAACGCCATCAGCACCACGGTGAACACGCTGTAGGCCAGCAGCAGGGTGTAGCAGGTCGCCGTGATGCCGAGAAATACGCCGACGCCGATCACCGCGGCCCAGCCGCCGGATCTGGTTGCGGCGCGCAGACCTGACCAGGCCAGGATCAGCACCGGCGGCAGCAGCACGGTGATCATCGCGGAGTACGGCTCCGGGGAGCCGTAAGCAAGCGTCACCGCAGCGGTCGCGATGGTGACGATCACCGCGAACTCGAAGCGGATCATCCGCCACCACAACACCAGCGCCGCGGCGATCGCGATGGTGATCGAGGTGATCGCCCACGGCTTGAGCATCTCCCAACCCGGCGTGGCAGTCAGCGCCGCGACGCGCCCGCCCACCCAGAACCAGCCCGGTGGATAGAACGCCGGCAGCCCGGCGTAGGTCATGTCATGCAGGGCCGCGCTGTCGGTGAGCCGGGTCAGATACTCGGAGCGAAACTGCTGGTCGACGGAGATGCCGAACAGGTAGAGCCTGGTGGCACCCAGCGGCATTCCGAGCGTCACCACCGAGAACGCCGACACGAACACCAGCGCCGACAGCTGAGCCAGCAGCTTGATACGCCGCCAAAGCCAGCCGGCGCCAAGCAATCCGACGATGCAACCGACCTGGCCGACGGTGGTCAGCGCGTGCAGTTGATTCGACGACGGGTAGGCGGGCCATTGGACTCTCGCGATGGCGACCAGCGAGATCACCGATACCGCCGCGGCGACCGTCACCGCGATCACCAGGTGGCCGACGGTGGCCAACGCGGTCCGCATCTAGAGGGGTAACTTGCGGAAGATCGGCCGCGGGATGTGCCGCAGCACCATCATCACATAGCGGAAAGCGCCTGGCGCCCAGACGAGTTCCTTGCCCTTGGCCGATGCGGTGACTGCCAGGTTGGCGACGTATTCCTTGTCGACGGTCAGCGGCGCTTCTTTGACGTGGGCGCTCATCCGGGTCCGCACCTGCCCCGGCCGGATGACCAGGACGCGAACGCCGCTGGGCTTGAGCGCCTCCCCGAGCCCGAGGTAGAAGCCGTCCAGGCCGGCCTTGGTGGAGCCGTAGACGAAGTTGGATCGCCGCACCCGCTCACCGGCCACGGTGCTCATCGCGATGATCTGGCCGAAGCCCTGTGCGCGCATCTTCTCGCCCAGCAGCACACCCACCGAAACTGCTGCGGTGTAGTTGATTTCGGCGATCTGGACCGCCTTGCGCTGGTTCTGCCAGAGTTCCTCGGCGTCGCCGAGCAACCCGAACGCCACGATCGCGACGTCGACATCGCCGCCGGCGAAGGCAGCGTCGATCACCGCTGGGTGGCTGTCGGTGTTGGTGGCCTCGAAGTCGATCAACTCCACCGATTTCGCACCGGCGTTCTTCATCTGCGCGACGGCCGCGTCACGGCCGGGGTCGTCGGGCATGGCCGCCAGCAGGATTCGCGCGTGTGCGTTCTGCAGGTAGCGCTCGCAGATCGCCAGCCCGATCTCGGACGTGCCGCCGAGCAGCAGGATCGTCTGCGGATTCCCCACGGCGTCAAGCACCATTTACAGCAGCTCCAAACGTCGGGCCATGTCGGAGACGAAGACTCCAGTCGGATCGATCTTGCGGCGCACCGCAATCCACTCGTCGATGCGTGGGTACATGGCGTGGAAATTGTCGGCACTGACCCGCGAGTCTTTCGCGGTATACACCCGGCCGCCGAATTCCATCACCCGGGCGTCGAGTTCGTTGAGGAACTCGTTCACACCGGGCCGGTTAGGGAAGTCCATTGCCACGTTCCAGCCGGCCATCGGGAAGCTCAGTGGCGCGCGGTTACCCGGGCCGAAAAGCTTGAAGACGTTGAGGAAGGAGTAGTGGCCCTGGGTCTGAATCCAACGGATGATGCCTTTGAACTCGTCCATGGCATTCGGAGGCACCAAGAATTGGTGCTGGGCGAAACCCGCAGGGCCGTAAGCGTATTGCCATCCCGTGGTCAGATCGAGCATGTGATAGAACTGCGTCAAGTTGACGATCTTGTTTTGGTAGTTCCCGCTCATCCGGTAGAAGGCCTCGCCGACCATGCTGCCCGTCAGCTTGGTCACCACGCCGACCGGGAAGATGTTGGGCACCGCGGGCAGCTGTGGGGCAGTGAACTGCAGGGGATTCTTGGCGAGCTTGGGTGGCAGCTGGTCTACCCTGGCCAGGCTGCCGCGGCTGATCGCCGCGCGGCCCAGCTTGGGCGGCGCGCTGATCGAGTCGAACCAGGCGCTGGAGTAGGTGTAGTTGTCCTCGGTGCCGTCCAGGTGCACCGCGACCGTCTCGTCCAGATCATGAGTGGCAACCCCGTCGGCGATGAAGTACGCCGTCTCGGTCGGTGTCATCGCGATGGTGGCCCGCAGCACGATGCCGGTCAGGCCATTGCCGCCGACGGTGGCCCAGAACAACTCGGCTTCCGCACCGTCCGGGGTGAGGTGGCGGATCTGTCCGTCGGCCGTCAAGAGTTCCATCGAGCGGATGTGGTTGCCGAAGCTACCCGCGCTGTGGTGGTTCTTGCCGTGGATGTCGCAGGCGATCGCGCCGCCGACGGTGACCTGCCGGGTGCCCGGCAGCACCGGCACCCACAGCCCGAACGGCAACGCCGCCTTCATCAACTGGTCGAGGCTCACGCCGGCGTCCACGTCGGCCAGGCAGCTGTCGGCGGCTATCGAGTGGATGCCGTTCAGCGGCGTCATGTCGATCACCAGGCCGCCGCCGTTTTGGGCGTTGTCGCCGTAGGAGCGGCCCAGTCCCCGGGCGATCACGCCGCGGCCGCCGGCGTCGGCGACCTGGGCGACGGCCTTGGCGATCACGGCCGGGTCCGGCGTGCACAGCACGTCCGCAACCGACGGCGCGGTTCGGCCAAAGCCCATCAGCCGGGTTTTGGTGGTCGGAATGTCACTGCTCAACATCGTCAAAGAGGCTACCCGCCGAAGGTCGCGGTTCAGCGCAGACGGAAGATCACCGACCGCTGCACGACGAAGTTGATCACCGTCGCGGTGCCCTGCGCGATCACAAAAGCGGCCGGTACCCGCCACGGCTCGTTGGCGAACTGCAGGTAGAAGACGTAGTTGATGCCGACCTGCACGCAATAGGTGAGCGCGTAAAGCACGCACACGGCGATGAACCGGGCCCTGCTGGGCGCTGCCTGAAATGTCCACCGCCGATTGATCAGGTACGCGGTTGCGGTGCCGGCGATGAAGCTCAGCGATTTCGCGACGTTGACCTGCAGGCCTGCCCGCAGCAGCAACACGTACAGCCCGAAGTCCACGACCGCCGACAATCCGCCGGTGACGATGAAGCGCCACGCCTGCGTCTTGAGCGGCAGCTGGACGTTCGCCGCGATCTCGGCCATCGGCGGGAAGTCTACGGGTGCTTGATGTCCAGAAGTTCGACCTCTTGTTCACCCTGCGGCGTGGTGTAGCTGACCTTGTCGCCGGCTTTGCGGCCGACCAGCGCGAGGCCCAACGGGCTGCTCGCAGTCAACGCCTCGGACTCTCCCTCGAGGGAGGCCTCTTCGATCACCGAGATCACCTGCATTTTGACCACATCGCCGTCGGAGAACCGAAGCTTCACCTCGGTGCCGAAGGGCAGCTCGTCTCCGTTGGACGGCGCCGGTCCGGCGTGTAGCAATCGGTCGAGTTCGGTCACCCGCTCGTCGAGGCCGGCCAGTTCTTCGGCGCGTTGGATGGCGTCGGCGGCGTCGGCGTGATCGCTGACGGCACCACGGTCGTTCCGCACTTCGGCATCCAGCCGATCCCGTCGTTCTTGCAGCCGGGCCAATTCGGCAGCGACACGTGCCCGTGCCTCGCCGGTGAGCCCAGCGGGCTCCACGTGTTCACTCAATTTGGTCAACCTATCCTGGTGGCAGTCGTCGCCAATATATTCCTGTACGGTGCGGCGAACGAACGTACATCGATGGGGTGCTCAGGGAACGCGCTTTCCAACAAGACATGTGTCGAGTTTTCTGAGATATACGTATGTCCAATAAAAAGAGGTGCCGGTTGCAACCTTTCTACGAGGTTGAGGTCGGCAGGTTTGTGCGATAGTTTGCCGACCGCGCTCGAAAAGTGTTCCACTCCAGCCTATTTGCTGCTAATCAGGTATTGACGGGTTAGCTGCTCGATCTCAGCGCCGACGGCTTTTGAAAATTTCGATTAACTTGTGATTTCCCGCACAGCGCCGCCCTTAAGAGTTACCTTAAGCGCGACTGAGAACGGCACTCAGATACTTCGGGTGGGAATCCAGCGGGATATTAGGCACCACCGGTGCACCCGGCACGCCTAGCGCTGGCTAAATCAAGCCGGTAATACCGGTCGGGGGACCGCGGCGCCGACGTGGGGCGCCGGTCGACCAGGTCAGAAACCGCACGTTAGCCGCCATCAGATTCGTCGGGGGCGCCGTCCACGGAAAGCGTCCTTGACCTTTTCGCCGGCGCCCTTCACGTCGGACTCGAATTGATCACGCACACCGCGGTTTTCCAGCTTGCGGTCACCGGTCGCGCGGCCGATGGTTTCCTTCGCTCTGCCACTGAGCTTCTGTACCTTGTTTCTGAGCTTGTTGGTCGCACTCATCGCAGGTCCTCCTTTTGGTCCTGCGTTCGGGTACCCGTAAGGGACATCGGCCTACACCCAGTACGCCACACGCGCGCGGTATTGGCGCATCGCAAATGCGGCCACCACCCAGCCCGCGATCGTCAGCCCGATCACCACCGCCCGGTGCCGCAGCATCGTGGTGCGAGCCGAGCAGCGGGGCGCGCACGATCTCCAGGTAGTGCTAAAACGGGTTGAGTTCGACGATCTCCGCCCTTGCTCGTTAGGCCGGTCACAGCATGGAGGCGACCATGCTCTGCGCGTCGGGCAAAGACGCCTGAAACTCGCCGCCGCTGATGGCGTAGAAATCGATGAAAGCTGCCCGTTGGGCCGAGGGATTGAACAGCTCAATCCATGTACCAAAGGCCGGTGCCGTGCGCTGGCCCATTTGCACATCAGCGGTGTAGTTGATTGGTAGTGACTGCTGAAAATTCTTGGCCTGCAACGTCTGCACCTGCACCTGTGGCTGTTGCTTCACGTTGATCAATCCACGGGCTTTGATGTCCTGACCGATCAGCATGGCTGCTTCTTGATTGATATCGCGCGTGTTCGCTGTGCCGGCGCTGACGTCCATCCCCACGTCTTGGTTGCCTTTTTTGTCAAGGTTGGCGTAATGCGGGCCTTGGTTCTCAATGGTCCAGCCGGGCGCCAGGGTGAGGGTGACTCCGTAGCCGAAATCGACCGTTGAGGCGTCGCCGGTTGCCGGCGGCGACAGCGACCCGGACGCGGCGGAGAGCAACCCCGCCAAGAGCGCCAAGGTGGCTGCGTTGTGGTAAATGTGGCGACGCTCGCTGGCCAGGTGCGGTATCACCGCCACCGCGCGGCGCGGCTCATGGGGCGTCGGCCGATTCGCAGCTGCCATCAGTTTCTCCCGAATTCTCCGGCTATGCGGCGCATCGCAGCTCTTCAGCAGGGCAGAGATAGCTCGGTGAGGCGTACAACTAACCGCGGTTTGCCAGGTGAAACCTGATTCACGGAAGCCTAGCGAGTCTTGGTCGGAGTTACAGCCTCGCGGTTAAACCCAGTAGGCCACCCGGGCGCGGTATCGGCGCATCACGAAAGCCGCCACTAACCATCCCACGATCGTCAGCCCCACCACCACCGCCCAGTGCCGCAGTTCCTGGTGCGCACCCAGCAGCGGGGCCCGGACGATGTCCAGGTAATGCAGCAGCGGGTTGAGTTCGACGACCTTCGACCAGGCTCCGGCGCCCTGTTGGCGCAGCGTGTCGTCGTTCCAGATGATCGGCGTCATGAAGAACAGCAACTGCACGACGGAAAACAGCAGCGGCCCGATGTCGCGATAGCGCGTGGCCAGAATGCCGAAGCACAGCGACACCCACACGCAGTTGAGCACGATCAGGCCCAGTGCCGGAATCACCGACAGGTCGGCCCACGACCAGGGCTTGGGAAAAATGATCGCGATGACGAGGTAGATGACGATGTTGTGCGCGAACAAGATCATCTGTCGCCACACCAGCCGGTAGACGTGCACGCTCAGCGGCGTGGGCAGTTGTTTGATCAGTCCCTCGTTGGCGACGAACACCTCGGCGCCCTCCAGGATCGAGGCGTTGATCAGATTCCAGATGATCAGGCCGAGGGTGACGTAGGGCAGATGCACCGACAGCTGCAGATGGAACAGCTTGGAGTACAGACCGCCCATCGCGACGGCGGTGGTTCCGGTGGCGATGGTGATCCAGAACGGCCCGAGCACCGAGCGGCGGTACCGCTGTTTGATGTCCTGCCAACCAAGGTGCAGCCACAGCTCGCGGCGACGGTATCCATCGACCAGGTCGCCCCAGGCCCGGGTCAGCGTCTTGGACTGCGCCGCAGCGTCAATCAGGGTCATCGGCGCCGTTCCTCCTCATCGCTTCGTCCCCCGCAAGCGGGTGGGGGTCCCCCCAGCCGCGTAGCGGCGAGGGGGCGTGCCCCCACTGCATCGTCACCGGCGCGCGTCATCAGGCCTTCCGAACTGTTCGCGCCGGCCCAACCGGCGCAGCCGCAGCCACTCCAACAGACCCTTCGGGTCACGACGGGACACCAGAAAAAACCAGCCGAACCGCAGCCATTCCTGGAGCAGCAGCTTACGCAGACCCGGTTGCGCCAACAGGTAGCCGCGGTTGCGGTAGGTGAAGTAGCGCTTGGTCGGATCGTCGGGGTATTGCGTGTGCATTCGGCCGCCGAGAATCGGCTTGAACTCGGCCGACCCGCACGGGTGAAGGTAGGCGGCGTTCAGACACGTTCCGAACGCCAGCCCGGACCGGGCCAGGCGACGGTGTATCTCCACCTCATCGCCGCGAACGAACAACCGGAGGTCGGGAACACCGATCGCCTCGAACGTCGACGCCCGGAACAGCGCGCCGTTGAACAGCGAGGCGATGCCCGGCAGCAGATCCTGGTCCGGCGCGGTCCGCAGCTCGCTGACCCGCCTGCGCCACACGAGGCCGCGGCGCAGCGGGAACGCCAGGCGTTGCGGGTCATCGGCGTTGCACACCATCGGCGACACCGCGGCCAACCGGTGCGTCTCGGCGCACGCCAGCAGGGTCGCCAGCACCTGGCTGTCTTGTGGATGGCCGTCGTCGTCGGCCAGCCACACCCAGTCGGCACCGAGCGCCAGCGCGTGCAGGATGCCGAGCGCGAAACCTCCTGCGCCGCCGAGGTTTCGGCGCGACGGCAGGTATGTCGTGGCGATGGGCTGGCCGGTCACCAGGTCGCGGATGCGATGATCGTCATCGTTGTCGACGACGATCAGATGGTCCGGCTGTCGGCTCTGAGTGCTCAGCACGCCGAGCGACTTGGCGAGTTCGTCGGGACGCCGGTGGGTCACCACGACGGCGCACACCATCGTCATGCGCCGCTCCTCCTCATCGCCGCGCTCTGCATCGTCGCCGGCGGGGTCATGCGCGCGGGCTCTGGGTTTCGGCTAGTACCTCACGCACATGCCGGGCGGCGTCCTCGCCCTCGTACGCGCGCACGACGTCCTCGATGCCGCCGGTGAGTTTGATGACGCCGTGGTCGATCCACATCGCGGTCGTGCACAGCCGGGCCAGGAATTCGTTGGAATGGCTGGCGAATACCAGGATTCCGGATCGCTCGACCAGTTGTTGCAGCCGGGTTTGCGCCTTCTTGAGGAAGTCGGCGTCGACGGCGCCGATACCTTCGTCGAGGAGCAGGATCTCCGGGTCGATGCTGGTGACGACGCCCATCGCCAATCTGACCCGCATACCGGTGGAGTAGGTCCGCAGCGGCATCGACAGGTAGTCGCCGAGTTCGGTGAACTCGGCGATCTCGTCGACCTTAGCCAGCATCTGCTTGCGGGTCTGCCCGAGGAATAGCCCGCGGATGAGGATGTTCTCGTAGCCCGAGATCTCGGGGTCCATGCCGACGCCGAGGTCGAACACCGGCGCCACCCGGCCGCTGACGATCGCCGAGCCGCGGGTCGGCTCATAGATGCCCGAAAGCAGCCGCAGCAGAGTCGATTTCCCGGCGCCGTTGTGGCCGACCAGGCCGACTCGGTCGCCCATGCTCAGCGACATCGTGATGTCCCGCAACGCCTCGATGACCACCACGTTGGAGGCGTTGCGCCCGATAGCGCCGCCGGCCTTGCCGAGGAACGCCTTCTTCAACGAGCGCGATTTGGCGTCGAAGATGGGGAACTCCACCCACGCGTTGTAGGTCTCGATATGAGGGGCGCGTGAACTTGTCACCGGGCGTCTGCCTAGAGGTATTGCCCGGTGCCCGAACCGGACCCACCATGGCGGCCGACTCCCGGCGGCAGACCGCGCTGCTCGCGCATCTGCTCCAGTTGTGAGCGCGCGGCCATCTGCTGAGCGAACAGCGCCGTCTGGATCCCGTGGAACAGTCCCTCCAGCCAACCGACCAGCTGCGCCTGCGCGATGCGCAGCTCGCCGTCCGACGGGACGGTGCCTTCGGTGAACGGCAGGGTGAGGCGGTCGAGCTCCTCGCGCAGCTCCGGCGCCAGCCCGTCTTCGAGTTCCCTGATGCTGGTGGCGTGGATCTCGCGCAGCCGGCTGCGGCTGGCGTCGTCGAGTGGCGCCGCGCGCACCTCCTCGAGCAGTTGTTTGATCATGGTGCCGATCCGCATCACCTTGGCCGGCTGCTCGACCAGGTCGGTCAGCGACCGGTCATCGGAGTCTTCGGAATCAACGTCCCCGGCGGTCGCCATCAGCCGGGGATCGACGCCGCCGATGACCTCGATATCGTCGTCATCGTTGCCGTTACTCAATCCGGGTCACCTCTCGTCCTGCGTCGCTTGCCTTCGTCACCGTGTGGGAGTTGCCGGGGCGCCACGCCATTCGTAAATCCAGGCCCCGCCATTGTCGTAGATCTTCGTCCACCACTTCGATTGGTCTATTGACACTAGACCGTCGGGCACCTTGAACCCGCGAACCGTCGGGGCGCTGGTCAGCACGTAGCGGATATTGAGCGCCCGCACCGCCTCGGGACCCAGCGCACGCAACTCCTTGGGCACCCATGGCCGGGCGTCGGCATCGGCGTAGGCCCAGAAATTGAATCGGTAATAGCCGGGGCCGATCTGCTGCGGGAAGTCGTAATGGGTCCACAGCGGGTGCAGGTCGGCCACCGCATACATCCATGCGGTGCCGTCGACATTGGAGTCGCCGATCACGGTCGTCCGCGCGCCGGGCAGGCTCGCCAGGTGGGCAAAAGCATCGAGGTCTTTCTGGTTGATGATCACCGAGTCGTATTTGTCGCCGAACAGGATCAGGTGCCGGTAGAGATAGTGCCGCGCGGTCAGCACGGTGGTGATCACCAGTAATACACCGGTCACCGAAATCCACACGGCTTCAGGGAATTTCGTAAAACTATCGGCCAGCCGTCGTGACGCTGCGACCGCCGCCAGGACGGCAGCGAAGACCGCGATTCCCGCCATCGGCGTCGCCAGGATCGTCACCACGGCCGAGAGCCGCCGCGGATCGTTGTAGAAGAACTGGCTGAACTGTTCGATGGCGGTGCCGAGCGGATTGCGGAACGGTGCGCCGGAGTAAATCGTGGCCACAGTCAGCAGCAGCCAGAGCACCGGCGGCCACCAGATCCTCTTGTACAGCAGGATCGCCATACCTAGCGCGCTCAGCCCGATCAGGCCGTACTGGGTCGGGAAGTCGTTGAGGTGGCGGGTGTGCAACAAGAGTGCGTCGATGACGCCTTGCTTGACGGTCTTGAAGCTGGGAAACGCATGCCCGGCGATGATGTCGGCCTGCCGAGCAACCCCGAGGAACTGCGGCGCCAGTAGCAGCACCGCCGGCACCACCGCTGCGGCCAGCGTCAGCAGGTCGGCTCGGCGCCCCCGCACCGGATGCCACCAACCCTCCAGAAGCCACCAGGCCGCCACGAACAAGATGACCACAAACCCGCCGGTGAGATGCACCGAGAAGATGCCCACCAGTGCCAGCACGGCCAAAGGGATGCGGTCCCGGTGCCGCAGCGTCGAGACGACCAGGATGAACGTCGGGATCGCGACGCCGTAGGCCGCCAGGTTGGGCATCGCGGCTGTACCGAACTCGACGTAGGGCACCGAGGTGAACGACGCCGACAACGCGGCCGCGGTGGCCGCCGCCCCGGCGGCGTGCGGCGTGCGGGGCCGAAGCAGGTGCCAGGTGAGCATCGCCGCGCTGGACGGAAACAGCCAGACCGACGCCGCCACCGCAGTCACGGTGTAGCCGGTGGTGGGTGCCGCGCCGGTGAGTTGACAGAACACTGCGGTCAGGGCGTGAAACACCGACGGGTAGTACAGCGGGTGGTGGGTCTCGACGTTGCGCAGTTCGCCCATGTGGGTGGACGACGCCTGGCCGGTGTCGAGGATGAAGCGCACCGTGTTGGCGTGCCAGACGGCGTCCCAGGTGCTGGGAATGGACTGCCAGTGCACGATGCCGCGGTAGGCGGCCCACATGATCAGGAGCGCACCGAGCAGCACCCCGGCACCCACGGTCAGCGCCTGACGGCGATTGATCCCACGTGCTTCGGCCTCACTGTCGCGGTAGCCGACGAGCAGCGGCTGCAAACCCGTCATCACGACACACACCGCGGCGAGCGTGGCAAGCGCTGTCCAACCGTTCCAAGGGATTCCGACTGCGCCGAACGGAATGATCGCCAGCGCCACCACGCCGTAGGTCAGCGCCGGGCCAACTGCGAGGGCGACCGGCCAGGCTAGCTGCGTGATTCGCCCGACGATTGCCCCCGGGGCTATCAGCAAAAACAATGCGATCAGCGTTCCGCACCAGAGCCCCACTGGACTAGTATGGCTGGCCGGGTGACCTGGCTCGGGACGGCGGGGACGTACCGGGCGCCCGCTACCGCAAGGTTTAGCTCACTCTGCAGAACTCTAAGGTGGCTGGTATGGCATACGACGTCGCCCGAGTGCGGGGATTACACCCGTCGCTCGGTGACGGCTGGGTGCATTTCGACGCACCGTCCGGGATGCTGATCCCCGACTCGGTGGCAACCACCGTATCGACGGCCTTCCGTGGCTCGTTCCCCAGCACCGCCGGCCCGCACCCGTCGGCCAAGCGCAGCGTGGCTGTGTTGGAGGCGGCCCGCCAGGCGGCGGCGGATCTGGTCAACGCCGACCCGCGCGGCGTGGTGCTGGGCGCCGACCGCGCGGTGTTGCTGGCGTCGTTGGCCGACGCATCGTCGACGCGCGCCGGCCTGGGCTACGAGATGGTGGTCAGCCGGCTTGACGACGAGGCCAACATAGCGCCGTGGCTGCGCGCAGCAAATCGCTTCGGCGCCAAGGTGAAGTGGGCCGAGGTCGACATCGAAAGCGGCGACCTGCCGTCCTGGCAGTGGGAGGGCCTGATCGGGCCGCCGACTCGTCTGGTCGCCGTGACGTCGGCGTCGGGAACTCTGGGCACCGTCACCGACCTGCGTCCGATGACCAAACTGATCCACGACGTCGGCGGTTTTGTGGTGGTCGACCATTCCGCTGCCGCGCCGTACCGGTTGATCGACATCGACGAGATCGACGTTGACGTGGTGGCGATCAACGCCGTGGGGTGGGGCGGTCCGCCCGTCGGCGCGCTGGTCTTTCGTGACCCGGCGATGATCAACACCTTTGCTTCGGTGTCAACCGACCCCCACGCCACTGGGCCGGCACGTCTCGAGGTCGGCGTGCACCAATTCGGTCTGCTCGGCGGCTTTGTCGCCAGCGTCGAATATCTTGCCTCACTCGACGAGTCGGCTCGCGGGACCCGACGCGAAAGACTCGCCACTTCAATACAATCCGCCACGTCCTACATGGACGGGATATTCGAGTACCTGATGGGTTCGTTGCGTTCACTGCCGTTGGTGGTCGTGATCGCGCGGCCCGAGGCCCCGATACCGGTGGTCAGCTTCGCGGTCCACGAGGTGCCGGCCGACCGGGTGGTGCAACGGTTGGCGGACAACGGCATTCTGGCGATCTCCAACGCCAGCTCGCGCGTGCTCGAGGTGATCGGTGTCAACGACGTCGGCGGCGCGGTCACCGTCGGGCTGGCGCACTACTCGACGATGGCCGAGGTCGACCAATTGGTGCGCGCCCTGGCGTCGCTGGGCTAGAGCGTCAGCACGATCTTTCCGGTCACCTTTCCAGATGACAACAGGCGGTGTGCTTCAGCGGCTTGCTGGATCGGCAGCCGCGCTCCGATGACCGGCCGGACGCGTCCGTCGGCAATCATCGGCCAGACCGAGGTCGTCGTCGCCGCGACGACGGCGCTCTTGCTGGCGGGCCCGGTCGCCGGCCGGCCGCGCAGCGTGGTGCCGATGACTCGCGCCCGTTTGCTCATTAGTTTGCCGAGGTTGAGTTCGCCTTTGACGCCGCCCTGCATCCCGATGACGATCAGCTGGCCGTCGGTGGCCAGCGCGTCGATGTTGCGGTCCAGATACGACGCACCCATGATGTCCAGGATCACGTCGGCGCCAGCGCCGCCGGTCGCCTCTCGCACGCGGGCGACGAAGTCCTCGTTGTGATAATCGATGGTGATCTCCGCGCCGAGTTCGCGGCAGAAATCCAGCTTGGCCGCCGAGCCCGCGGTGACGGCGGCGCGGGCGCCCAATGCCCGGGCGACCAGGATGGCATGGCTGCCCACCCCACTCGCGCCGCCCTGGATCAGGACCACCTGGCCCTGGCTCAGGTGAGCCGTCATGCCGAGGTTCGACCACACCGTGCACGCCACCTCCGGTAGGCCCGCGGCGTCCTGCAGGTTAATGCCGTCTGGTATCGGGAGAACTTGGCCGGCGGGAACAGCGACGTATTCGGCGTAGCCGCCGCCGGCCAGCAAAGCGCAGACTTCTTGCCCGGGCGACCAGTGACCGACGTCGTCGGCCACCGCCGCGATGACCCCGGAGACCTCCATGCCGATCAGCTCGCTGGCACCCGGCGGCGGTGGATACAGCCCCTGGGCCTGCAGCAGATCGGCTCGGTTCACACCTGCGGCACTGACCTTGATCAGCACCTCGCCGCGGGTCGGAACGACATCGGGGACTTGCTGCCACGAGAGTTGTTCGGCGGATTCAGCGACGATGGCATACATGTTCGCCACGGTACTACCTGCGGATTTGGGCTGTTCCAAAGGCGCTGTGTCGCATAGCATGACGTCATGGCCGCCCTGATTGCCGGCCGGACAGCCAGTGCGATGCCCGGACTGGATATCGCCGAGCAGAAGTCGTGGCAGAGCTTCCTGGACTCGACCCTGCGGTTGTATGCGGCGCTCAACCGTCAACTCACCGAGGTGCATCAACTGTCGCTGCCCGACGTCAGGGTCCTCGACATGTTGGACAACGCGGCGACTGGGTCTGCCCGGATGGGGGATCTCGCCGAGGCGCTGCCGTCGTTGCCGAGTCGCCTGACTCGCCAGATCCGTCGCCTCGAGGGCCAGGGTCTGGTGCGGCGCGCGGCCAGCCGGGATGACCGGCGGGGGGTGGTGGCCACCATCACCGAGGACGGCCGGACAGCGGCGCGACAGGCCATGGTGACCTACTCCGAAGCAGTACGCACCTACTTTCTCGGCCAGTTGTCACGCTCGCAGATCGCCGCGATGGGAGAGAACTGCCGTCGGATCAGCGCTGCGCTGAAGCCTTCCGGCCGGGCGTCCAAGACCGGCCGGGCCTGACACGGCTACCCTTGTCCGCGGTGGCGTGGCAGAGCGGCCTAATGCACTCGCCTTGAAAGCGAGAGACGGCTAAAACCGTCCGGGGGTTCAAATCCCTCCGCCACCGCCATTGTGGTGCTTGACCAGGGTGAACTGTCCGATGTCGGTGATCCCGCGACGGAAGAGATCCGCGCATCCGGTCAGATAACGCAGGTAGCGCTCGTAGACGGTCTCTGATGTGATTGCGATCGCGTCGTCGCGTCGCGCGACGAGGCTGGCCGCCCACATGTCCAGCGTCCTGGCGTAGTGCGCCCGAAGCAGGTGGACTCGGTCGACGCCGAAACCGGCCGCGCTGGCGAACTGGACGACATCGTCTTCCGACGGCAGTTCGCCACCGGGGAAGATCTCCTGCCCGATGAACCGCATGAACCGCAGGTCACTGATCGTGATCGCGATCCCGTGGGCAGGAAAGTAGCTCATCGGGTGCGCGAGGATCGTGTGCAGCAGCATGCGGCCGTCTTCGGGCAGTAGCCGGTGGGCCGACTCGAAGAACGCTGCGTAACGAGGTTTTGTGAACGCTTCGAACGCGCCGATGCTCACGATGCGGTCGACTGGTTTGTCGAACTCCTCCCAGCCTTGCAGCCGCACGTCGACGGATCGCGATGTCGACACCTTCGCGAGCCGGGCGGTGGTGTATTGATGCTGGTTGCGGCTCAGGGTGAGGCCGATGACGTTGACTTCATACTTCTGCAGGGCCAGTTCCAGAGCACCGCCCCACCCGCATCCGACGTCGAGCAGCGTCATGCCGGGCTGGAGATCCAGCTTGCCCAGCGCCAGGTCGAATTTCGCGACCTGGGCCTCGTCGGTGCTCATGTCGTCGCGCTCGAAGTAACCGCACGTGTAGCCCATTGTCGGACCCAGAAACAGCGCAAAAAAGTCGTCGGAGACATCGTAGATCGACTGCGATTGCTCGTAAAATGGTGTCAAACCCGGATTTTCAGTCGACATCGGCAAGCTACCCATCTAAGTCAGAAGTCGGGCTGGCAACGGTCCCCCCGACCACAGCCAAACGTGCACTGAACATAGTAACCGGCGCAGATTAGCCGGTATGACCGGCTGCATCAGTGGCCCGACCTGGCTAACCGTGGTGCATGACCGAGTTGGCCAGGTGTACGCCGACGCCCAGAGAGGCCACGATCAGCGCCAATGCCAGCGTCGGCCAGATCCACATCACCCAGCCCCGCACCGCTGCGACGATGACGCCCGACGCCCCGATCAGGACCGCGACCCCGACCCCACCCCACGTCACAAGGTAAGCAACGTTGAGCGTCGCAGAATTACACCGCTCGCCACACGAATCGGTGGCCATCACGAAGAAGAACGAGAACGCCAGCGAGCCCAGCGCGGCGATGCCGGCGAGGGCGGACAGGATCGAGGTGACCGTGATATCGATGACGGAATGTCGCCGCTGCCGGTGGACCGGTGGATACGGATACTCCGGCGCCATGTTTTAGGACGCTCGCGGGATCTCTGCGGCGATACGGTCCATCAGGGCCGTATAGCGCTTGAGTTCGGGATCTTTGCCCGGCTTGCCGCTGCTCACCACACCGGCGGCAAGCTGGCGGTCGGGATCCGCCCAGATCGCAATGTTGACCAGCCCGAGGTGACCGAACGCCGCCGGCGCGTGGCGGCCGAACGGGCCGTACTTGTCGGTGCCCAGCTGGAAGCCGGTGCCCCAGCGGGCCGGAGCCAGTCCAGTCGCGACATCCGGCCGCAGGCGGCGACTTTGGCGCACAGCGTCGCGCAGTGTCTCCGGATGCATCACCTGGACACCGTCGAGTTCACCTCCGCGACGCCATATTTCGGCAAACCGCGACATCTCATCGGCGTTCGAGATGGTGTTCGACGACGGGACGACGGTGGTGAGAAACATCGGTGTGTTAGTAAGCGGAATGGTCTGGTAGAGCGTGCCGCCGATCGCCTTGCGGAACGCGGCGGCGATCGGGGCCGGTAGCTGCACACCGGTGGCGTGACTGGGCGCAACCAGCGGGACATCCTGTTCCGCGACACCGAAATTGGTCCAGCGGAAGCCCAGCGGGTCGAGGATCTCGGTGGCCAGGATCTCGCGGATGTCCTTGCCGGTGGCGGCGTAGACGATCTCGCGCATCAGCGGGCCCCAGGTGAGCGCGTGGTAGATGTGTATCCGCCCCGGCCGGTACAACGGTCGCAACTTGGCGAGCTGTTCCTGCGCGTACCCGTGGTCGTCGGCCCGTTTGAGGTCCGGCTTGGGGCCGGTAGGGAACGGGACGCCCGCGCTGTGGGTGATGACGTGCCGGATGGTGGTGCGGTCCTTGCCGTGACTGGTGTAGGTCGGCAGGTACGTGCAGACCTTGTCGTCAAGCGATAACTGGCCGCGTTCGACGAGCATGTGTACAACGGTCGCGGTGATCGCCTTGGCTGACGAGTAGACACAGAACGGCGTATCGGTCTTGACCGGTATCTTCTCGGCGTCCGGCGGGTCGGTGGGGGCGTTGCCCCAGCCGTGCCCGATCGCCCGGTTCAACACCACCTTGCCGTTGTGTCGCAGGCATAACTGGATCGCGGGATGCATGCCCGCCTGATACCAGTGACGGGCCGCCTGCCAGATCCGCTCGATGGCCGCCGGGTCGATCCCGGAGTGGTCTTCATCGCCGACCGCGGTGACCGCGTCGAGGTCGGCCGGGACGCGGACCTTGCCCTGCGAGTCAGCCTGGCCGGTCATCTGTGCCCTTTCTGGGTCGCGGCGGTCGAAACCCATCTGTGAGGGTACGTACGGTCGTCATGAGCGACTTATCCACAGTCTGACTTCTCCACAGGCGAGGTTTCTCGAGCCATTTACGCCCCGCGGCCCCGGATCAACTCCTACCACCATCCCGAAAAGCTGCTACGGGACGACACGGACGATCCGTGAGAACCAGGCGCCTACCGGATTGTTAGTCGCCGGTGAATTGTGGCGGGCGCTTGGCGAAGGTCGCCGAGATACCCTCCGTCAGGTCTTTGGACGGCAGGAAGGCCGCGTTCCAGGCGGCGACGTAGCGCAAACTCGCTGACACCGCCGAAATCCGTTGCTGGTCAAGGACATCCTTGACACCACGGACGGTCAGCGGCGGGTTTGCCGCGATCTCGGCTGCGGTGGCGTGCGCGGCCGCCAACGCCGCGTCGGCGTCAGCGAAGACGTCGTTGACCAGACCGATCTTCTCGGCGCGCGCCGAGTCGATGTCCTTACCGGTCAGCGCCAGTTCTCGCAGGTGCCCTTCCGGCAGGATCAACGGCAGCCGGGCCAGGCTGCCGACGTCGGCAACCATCGCCAACTTGACTTCGCGCACCGAGAACTTGGCGTCGGCGCTGGCAAAGCGGATGTCGACCGCCGAAATCAGGTCGACGCCGCCGCCGATGCACCAGCCGTGCACTGAAGCGATCGTCGGGGTGCGGCAGTCAGCGACGGCGGTGATCGCACCCTGCATGCGCAGCACCTCGGTGTGGAAATCGGCGCGTGCGCGCGCCGACCCGCCGTCAGCGAGAACCGAGGCAAGCGATCCGCCCATCGCCGGCAGGTCCAGGCCGTAGCTGAAGTTACGGCCCGACCCGGTCAGGACGATGGCGCGCACATCGCGCTCGGCGTCCAGGTGGGCGAACACCTCGGGCAGTTCCGACCAGAATGCCGGGCCCATCGCATTGCCGTTGCCTGGCCCGATCAACGTCACCTGGGCGACGTGCTCTTTGGTTTCGACGGTCACGGAATCGTATGGCTCACCCATGGCGAGACCGTACCGTGGATGTCATGTCATCCGACCTGCGGCCCGGACCCGATTCACCTCCGTCCGACGAACTCGCCTGTGCGGAAGCCGCGCTGGGCTCTTTGCAACATGTCCTGCATCCGATCTCCCGCGACGAGCTGTCCAAAGCCACGCCCTGTTCGAAATACGACGTGGCCCAGCTGACCGATCATCTGCTCAACGGCATCACCTTGCTCGGTGAAGCGGCAGGCGCGGAGTTTCCGCAACGTGACGGCGACGCGGCGGTGGAGCGTCAGGTTGTCGTCGCGGCCCGGGCCGCGCTCGACGCGTGGCACCGCCGCGGTCTGGACGGCACGGTGACGGTGGGCACCAATGAACTACCCGCCCCGCTCGCCGTCAGCATTCTTTCGATCGAATTCTTGGTCCACGCTTGGGATTACGCGGCGGCGACCGGACATCCGATCAACATCGCCGAGCCGGTGGCCGAATATGTGCTGGGCCTTGCCAACGAGGTCATCACCCCGCAAGGACGCGCGACGGTGGGCTTCGCCGATCCGGTCGCCGTGCCCGATGACGCCGGGGCACTCGACCAGTTGATCGCCTTCACCGGCCGCGACCCGGGCATCAGCGCTTAGACGCGCTCCAGATAGAAGTAGAAGTATCGGCCGTTGTCGACGACGCCTTTGCCGTTCATGATGCCCATCACGACGTCGTCGTCGACCTTCTTGAAGTGGTCATGGACGGGTTGCCCGTCATAGACCATGGTGGCGGTGACTTCGCCGCGGAATTCCTCCAGCCACAGGCTGGCTTCGCCTTTGCCCATCTTGACGTTGGAGAACCGGTTCCCGTCATCGTCGAGACACACCAGCGGCTGCACGTCAGCGGCTGAGTTGAACGTTTTCCCGAACCAGCGGGCCTTCTCCAGCTGACCGTTCATCCGGTGGCCGGTGACGAACTCGCCGCCCTTCCACTCGCCGAGCATGCCGTCGATGGTGGCCGGCTGCAGACTCGCCCAATAGTCGTCGAGTTCGGCGTCGCTGATGGCGTCGGAGCGTTCCTTGAACTCGGCGAACTTCTTGCGGGCCAACGCGTCACTCATGGCGTTCTCCTTATATCCGGCCTGCTCATATCCAGCTCTGCGCGAATGCCAGCAGGGCGTCATTTTCCTCCGGAGCGCCGATGGTCACCCGGACACCGTCGCTGCCGTACGGGCGGACCACGATGCGTGCCCCGGCCGCCTGCCCGACGAAGTCCAGTGTGCGCGGTCCCAGCGGCAGCCAGACGAAATTCGCCTGGGACGGCGGCACGGTGAACCCGGCGTTGCGCAACGTGTCGCTCACCCGTGCGCGTTCGGCGACCACCGTGTCGGTGCGGGCGAGCAGATCATCGGCGGCGTCCAGCGAGGCGATCGCGGCGGCCTGCGAGACGCTGGTCGCCGTGAACGGCACATAAGCCTTGTCCAGCGCGGTGATCAACTCGGGGTGGCCGGCGGCATAGCCCACCCGCAGGCCGGCCAGGCCGTAAGCCTTCGAAAACGTGCGCAGCACGACGACATTGCTGTGGCCACGCACCAAACTGAGGCTGTCGGGCAACAGGCCGTCGCGGATGTATTCGACGTAGGCCTCGTCGATGGCGATCAAGATGTGCGACGGCACCGCCTCGACGAACCGGGTCAACGCGTCCGGATCGACCACTGTCGAGGTGGGGTTGTTGGGGTTGCAGACGAAGATCAGCCGGGTGCGGTCGGTGACCGCGGCGAGCATCGCTGGCAGGTCGAAGGTGTGGTCGGCGAGCGAGACCTGGACGGCGGTGGCACCTGCGAGGCGGACCTGCAACGGGTAGATCTCGAAGCTGCGCCAGCCGAACACCACTTCGTCGCCCGGCGCGGTGGTGATCTGAATGAGTTGCTGGCACAGGCTCACCGACCCGCAGCCGACGGCGATGTGCTCAGGTGCCCAGCCGCCGGGACTGCCGACCCGGCCGGAGTTCAGGTGCTTGGCCAACGCCGATTTGAGCTCGGTGCAGGCGTTGTCTGGGTAGCGGTTGACGACTCCGGTGGCGCGCTCGATGGCCGCGCGGACGCTGGGCAACGGGCCGAAGACGGTCTCGTTGCTGGCCAATTTGATCGCGCCCGGAACTGTCTTGCCGGGCACGTAGGCAGGCAGCTCGGCCAATTCGGGGCGCAGGCGAGCAGTCATTTCGACAGCATATGTCGGCCGTGTGTACGCTGTGCTCCGCGGCGGTTCCGGGCGCCCAGAGATGGTCCGGTACCCTCGGAAACTCCAAGGAGGCGTGCCAGAGCGGCCGAATGGGACTCACTGCTAATGAGTTGTCCTCTTACCGGGGACCGGAGGTTCAAATCCTCTCGCCTCCGCCACCCGTGGCGATCGCAAGCGCGGCGAAGCCGGGCGCAGCGGGTCGGCACACTGTATGAGATAACTGAACACATGCGCCCGTAGCTCAACGGATAGAGCATCTGACTACGGATCAGAAGGTTGGGAGTTCGAATCTCTTCGGGCGCACTCACTACCAGCGGAAACGTCCCTACACAGCGTTGCCGGCAACATCAGCAGTCGTTTCAGTTGATACTTTCCTGATACTTTCCCCCGCGAATCTCTCCAGCGTGGCCCGAACGTCAGGCCCGCGGGTATGACGCTGTAGATAGTGGGCCTCGGTCGTGGCCAGTTTGGAGTGTGACAGCTGCTGCTGCTGCGCCTGCTCGGCTCCCAAGTCATTTCGGACCACGGTCGCCACCGTGCGCCGCAGCGAGTGCGGGGTCACCCACGACAGTTCTTCCGGTAGCGCATCCCGCAGTGATCGGCGCATGTTCGTCAGTGACATCCAGCCGCCTTTACGGTTGGCGAACACCGGGCCATCCATCCCCGATTCACCTACCAGTGACGTCAGTGCGTCGACACCGAACCTGGGCAGCACCACCGTGTGCGGGGGAGCGTCACCCTTGCGGGCATCTTGGCGATGCAACGGCTTGCCAGCTACCCGGCCGTGATCGATCAGGGTGCCCGTGAGCGTCACCGTAGGCGGATCCGCCAATAGGTCAACGTCGGACCACCTGAGTGCCAGCACCTCGTTAGGCCGCCCGGCTGTGGCCGCCATCAACTCGACGAAAGCAGGGAGTAACCGGCCTGGGTGCGGGCCTGGCCGGCGCCGCTCCACATAGGCCTACACGCGGCACGTATCTGGCTGAATTCGTCCGCATTGGCAGCGCGGGTCGGTGTCTTCGACGTCTTCTCGGTCGTCGTCTCCCGGATCGGGTTGACCTTCAAAACGTCGAACCGAACCGCCATCGAGAACATGCCCACCAGGATCATCCGCAGCCGCTTCGCCTGAGTTGTTGCTCCCATCGCGGTCAGATACGCGTCGGCGTCACTCGTGGATAGCTCGGTAATGCTAAGAGCCCCAAGCTGGCTGGCTCCGTGCTTCGCCCATACCGCCCGGTAGTTGCCGACCGTCTGGGGTTTCACACCGTCCCGAAGTTCCTTGGCGTTCAACCAAACATCGAACAGGTCAGCCAGGGTTGTCCGAGCTGTCACCACCTGCCCCGACGTCGGCGTGCGGCGAACCGTCAAATACCGCTGCAGAATACGGCGGGCATCCTCAACAGATTTGACACTAGAACGCCCAACGCGCCGACGCCTACCGTCAGAATCCCGAACATAAGTAGCCGCGTAAAACTTCCCGCCGCTTACCTTTTCACTGATCCGGCCGTGCTCACCGGGCAGCATCCGTTGCCTAGGCATCGGGGCGTTCCAGTGCCGACTCGATCATCTTCCGCTGCGACAACAGGGAATCGACCGTATCGCGATACCGCTGAATGTTGGCGGCGATCCTTTCCCGTAGGTCGTCTGGTATGTCGAAGTGCTTAAGGTGGCCCCGACGCTGACAACGCCGAGGGCCACCCCACAACTACGAACCCAAACTGCTGTCCGAAACGGACGAGAACGGCCAGCCGTGGGTGGTTGCTACCGCTGGCGATAATCAGGCGTTCAACGCGGCCGGCACGGCTGTGGCGGGTGCGCCTTCGGCTGGTTTGTCGGGGCAACTGCTCGGCGTGCCGGTGTATACCGACGCGCAGCTTCCCGACACCGACATCCTCGTGGCTCGCTGGGAAGACATTTCCCGGTACACGTCCGGGCTTCGTTTGCAGATGAGTTTCGACACGCTGCTCGGGCAGTTGTCGGCGGTCATGGTCGCGTATAGCTACGAGGCCATGTTCGTCAGGTTCGCGCAGTCGCTGGTGTTGCTGACTGACAGCGAGTCTGTGACCTGGGGCTCGTAATAGGCCCGGCGGCGCTGGTCGAGGGAAGTGCCCCGCGGATGCGGATCTCTCCCGGCGCCGCCGCCGGTGGGCCGGCCTCAGGTCTTCTTCATCGGGAGCCTTCTGGGGCCGGCTCACCACCCCCAGCCCCCTT
This sequence comes from uncultured Actinomycetota bacterium, assembly GCA_963760095.1. Lineage (GTDB taxonomy): Bacteria > Actinomycetota > Actinomycetes > Mycobacteriales > Mycobacteriaceae > Mycobacterium. The sequence continues at coordinate 111,096 of CAVXBT010000008.1, forward strand.
CGGGTGCGCGGGTGAACGTCGCAAAACTCGAGTAGTCAACTACTCGCGTCAGTTGCGCGTCTTACCGCTGACCATTGAACGGCAACCAGCGGCCCCCAAAATTCGACGGGACCGTTGAAAATCCAAGACCGAGTTATCGAATCGAAGGAGTAGCGATATGTCCGACCCTCCTGGGATGCTTGTGTATGCGATCGGAACAGTCGATGGCATCGTGTTCCTTCTGTCCAACGAGACCGACCAAGATATCACTGTGAGCCTGTTCGTGACGCCTGTGACGTCGGAGTGCGTCAACGTGTTTGCGCCCCAACTTACTGTCGCGCCTACTTTATGGTCCGACAGCCCATATAGCCTGCAGTACCTCTATGATGAGCCGCCAGGCGTGTACTCCGCGTTTGTCCAACCGATCACCGGACCTCCCTACAAGGTGGGGACCAACCTCGTCGTTACCGCTGGGAGCAGCGTAGGCGGGGGACCCCGAGCGACCCATCACAACCTTTCGGATATTCCCGACGACGTCAGGGTCTGAACCTCAAGGGCCACCAGGAGCGGGCGGCGCCCCGGATTGAGTGAGTGTGGCTACTTAATCCCTGCGGCAATCCCAACCCACATCAGGATGAATGGGCTGCAGACCAACACCAAGAAAAAGAAGGCCACATCGCGTCGCTCCTGGGTGACCGTCGAAACAAGAACAGGTAACCGTCGAAACAAGAACAGGTAGTCGACTCGCGTCCAGTTGCACTGCTTTGCCGCACCATCGAACGGTGAGCCATTAAGGAAGAAGAATGGGAAATGTTTAACAGCACCGACGAAGTCCGGCCGCCATGACCGCATACATGACCACCACCGACGACCGCGAAACCGAACTGCTAGCCGACGCGCTGGCGCAGACCTACTCCGACGCGGTATGGGCGCAAGTGGGCGACCATCTTCCGCTTACCGACGAGGTTTTCAAGGTTGCCTGGTACCGCGTGGCCGAGCGGGCGAAAGAACTACCACAACTCGGGGCGGCCCGTGACGCCTACAAGCGGCCTGGCACTTGAACAGCTGTCACGCTGGCTGCGTGCGGCGGCGAGTTCGAGGTTGAGCCTGCGGTTGTCGGCGCGAAGCTGGTCGAGTTCGGCGATGAGTAAGTCCAGCAACTCGCATGCAGTCATGGCGGCGCCTTTCCTATAGGGGCGGCCCGACCAACAACTTGGACGTGGACTATGGCGATCCGGTTCCCGGCTGCCAAGTCCCAGTGCCGGGGTCGTACTTGAACCCGCACGCCAGCATGGCCTCCAGGCACCGCGGAGGGTAGACCTGGGTACCGGGGAACTGTGGGCCGGCCGGTCCTGCGATTTGGTATCCGGGTGACGGGCTTGGCGTCGGGTCGGCGCCGGCCGTACCGGGCGCCGCGACCACCATGGCCGCCACGACTAGTACCACCGTCAGATGAGCTTCTTGGTCATCATGCGATCGTGCCCGCGGAGTCCGACAACTCGTTGGTGTTCACGCTAGCCTCCACTTTCCTGATACAAACCCCGCCAGATTCGCGTGTATTGCGTTGGATCGCAGTGGACGCTTGTGTGCGAACCCTGCTGCGCCATAACACTTTAACGGACTGGCGTGGACTGCCTTTTGCTTACTGAATACATCGGAAGGTTGGGAGTTCGAATCTCTTCGGGCGCACTGGGCCACCTCGGCTGTCGGCTGTGCCTACCCAGCTCCCGGCGTGATTATTGGAAAGTCGATGAATGGCGGTTGCGGAGTTGGCGGGGCCTGTGTGATGGGTTGCCCCAAATGCTGGGGGCAGTAGGCGCTCGCCGCGATCATGGTGAACTGGGCGGCGCCGTCGGCGGTAAATCCCGGATTGCTTGACGACACGCTCTTAATGACGCCGGCTTCGGGATTGCCCTGGTTCATCAGTTCGCACGCCTTTTTGCCGACCGCGACGGCGACAGTTGGGTCCTGGTACGTGATGCCGGCCTTTTTGAGCGCCGCCAAAAAGCTCGCGTCGGACCCCGAATTGCCCGGATCGGCCTGTGCCGGCGTAGCCACCCCGAGCACGGCGGCGAAGCCCGCAAGCATGACAAGCGATCGCATGGCTTCATCCTGGTACAGATTGGCGCCATTGTCCCGTCCAGTTTCAACGCGGATGACCATTACTGAGCCGGCGCCGAATACGCGTCATGCAGATGAGCCAGACCGGCGATGACGGGCGGATTGGATGCCCCGAGAGTGACACGACAGTGACACAGCTCGCCTGAACCCCAAACGCTCTGTGCGGTGCAGGGTTATCCGTTGCATACCGCCGCGCGAGGTCGCATCTCTCATGGGTGGGTGACGAGATACGTTTCATTGTCCAATCCGTCGGTGAGTTCTCCGACGTTGAAGGGTCGGTCGAGTCGTTCGCGCAACGCCTTCGGGTCGACGAGGAGGCTGATTTCTGCGGTCTGTCGGGCGAAGAGTCGTCCGATGAGCGGGTAGATCCGGCGCATAACCGCTCGCTCTGCGGACGTACAGCGTGAGGCGCAGTAGCCGACATGTCCGATTTCGTCGGTGAGAATTTCGCTGTAGAGCAGTTCGATCCGTTCTGCGACCTCCGGTTCGTCGGCAAACAGCGTGACGCCTACGCGGCGCAGTTCGTCAAACATGATGCAGCCAGCCATCTCTGCGGCTCCGACGAACAGGAACCCCAGTCGAGCGGGTAGGAACACGCCTGTCTTGACGAACTGGCGCATCACGAAGGGCGGCGGGACCACTTGGAAGGTCAGGTCAAACACGTCGAGTGCATATGCGAGCAGCCGGGTGTGGTAGTGCTCTTCGAGTTCGAGGTAGACGTTCTCGGGTGGCAGATTCTCGTCGCTGTTGCGCCCGTAAGTTTCGCCGAGTCCTACTCCGAACCGTTCGGCCTGATTTAACTTGGCGGTCGCCAGCAGGAACAGCATCTTCTTGTCCAGACCGGGTTCGGGTCGTCGGCGGCGCAGGTTTCGGAGGAACAAATGCCGGTCAGCGGGATGGGCTGAGCGGACGGGATTTGCTTCAAGGTCGCTGAAGAACTGCTCGCGATTCGCTAGCCGTCTATTGAGCAGGTCGGCCTCGCCGTCTCGCTTGGCTAAGAAATCCCGGTAGCCCTCGACTGTGTGTTTCATCGGTTCTCCATTCCTTTGACAATCGTTGTCACGTAACGGCTTAGCAGCGCGTCATCGTCTATGCCGGTGGCCAGGAGTGCGAAGAGTCCAGTGAGGAAGAATGTCGCGAGTTCTGCCGCATTGGCATCCGGAGCGATTTCGCCGATGGCTTGTACATGGCTGATGACATTTATCAGATACTCCGCGAGCGGGTGCTGTCCCAGCTCGTCCTCGACGGGACGTGCCGATGAGAAATGCAGTCCCAGCATGTCCTGGAAAACCACCGCGCCTAAACGGCTTTGGGCGTCGAGTACGTGCCGCACCAGCAGGGACAACACCGAAGCCAGGTCGGTGTTGGCCTCGCCGATTTCGCTGACGATCCGGGCCTCTTCGTTGCGTTCAAGTTCGATCAGGACATGTTCTTTGGTCGGGAAGTGGAAATAGAAGGTGCCCCTGACGACGCCCGCCGAAGCTGCGATGGAGGCAACGTCAGCAGCGGCTAATCCGTGTCGCGCTATCTCGGCGAGCGCAGCATTGAATAAACGGCCTCGCGTTTCGAGTCGGCGGCCCTCCCTGATGCTGGACACCGCAGACGATTTGGCTACGGACGGTGCGTGAGGGGACGGCATGCCAGGCCACGCTACGCGTGTTCGCTGACGATCGTCAATGACGGCTGTCAACAAAAGACTTTCCGAAGACAGCTTGCAGTTAGAGGACCTCCCACGGCCCCTGACACTTCACGCAGGTCAGGCGGATATCTTGGTGCGAACTGGCTGATAAACCGCGCGGTCTGTTCACTCACCCGCCTCATAGGGGAGATGATGGTCCCTGCGCCTAAGTAGACTATATATTAGCTATTTGCATACGTTACCGTCTAATAGTATGTAAATTAGGCCTCAGGCACATCATCGGTATACACACCCTCGCGCTTACGCGTCGGCGTAACAACCCCGGGTTGGGCTGCTTCCGTTAGGAGGAGCGCATGTCGTTGGTGACCACACAGGCAGAACTGCCATTCAGGTGCCTGAAAACGTGGGCCCCCGAACGACATAACGGGGCTCTTCGGCGTCGATGCGGTGGGACCGCTCCACTTCATGTGTGCGCGTCCCGATACTCGACGTACGCGCCCCCCCACTCTACTTGCGTCAAATCTGCTGACACCAGCTCAAAGGACCATAGGCTCCCGCGCATAACAGGTGGTCAGGGCCAATCACGCGGTCAGGGGCAAATGCTGGGCAGAAAACAGGTAGTGCACTACTCGTGCGTACGCCGGCTCTGTAGCTGAACCCTGGTCCCCAAGGCATACGGGAGGTGATGGTTCCACGATGGCTGAACTATTCACTGACGGCACTGCTGCAGGACCGTGCGTGCCGGTAGGCCAACGCCGCTGCCTGCATGTTCATCGATTACGAGCTCGATCCGAGGCCTTTAACGATATTGGTCCGGAAACTGCATGCGGGTTCGAAGGTCTTGGAGTCCATAGGCCCGGCGGCCCGAGGTCGTTGGTGACCACACAGGCAGAAATGCTGGCGTTGACGGCTGGAGACCTGCAGGGCGTTGGGTCTGCAGTGGTCGCCGGGAATACGGGAAGGAGCCATTCAGGTGCCTGAAAACGTGTGCCCGCAACGGTGGGAGGGTTACTGCAGGAGCGTCAGGCTGCCTTTGACGCTCGGTGAAGGTGACGGCACATGAGCGCTGTCCCGATGGAGGTAGTCGCGCGTGTGGAAAGTCGCTCCTTCACCAGCGACAACACCGCCGGTGGTGCACCCGAGATCATCGCAGCTGTTGCAGCGGCAGCCTCCGGGCAGGCACCGCCCTATGGCACCGACGGTTGGACTTTGAGCGCACGACGCCGCTTCAGCGAGATTTTTGATTGCGATGTCGATCTGCTCCCCGTTTCCACCGGCTCGGCGGCGAACGCATTGAGCTTGGCCGCGCTGACCCCACCGTGGGGCAGCGTGTTATGCCACCGCGACAGCCATATCAACAACGACGAGTGCGGCGCACCGGAGTTCTTCACAGGGGGTGCCAAACTCATTGCTTTGGATGGGGAAAACGCCAAGATCGACGCCGACGAGTTGCGGGCCGCAGTGCACCGCAGGGTCGGAGACGCGCACAGCGTGCAACCCTCGGTGCTGAGCCTCACCCAGGCAACCGAGACCGGCGCGGTATACACTCCCGCCGAGATCGGACACCTGGCCGGCATTGCGAAGCACGCGGGCCTCCGCGTTCACATGGATGGCGCCCGCCTCGCCAACGCCATCGCCGCATTGGGCTGCAACCCCGCCGAGCTAACCTGGCGCGCCGGCGTGGACATGCTGTCCTTTGGCGCCATCAAGAACGGGGGCATGACCGCCGATGCGATCGTCGTCTTCGACCGCTCCGTGACCACCGAGCTCAGCTTCCGGGCTAAGCGAGCTGGACAACTCGCCGCCAAGATGCGTTTCGCCGCCGCCCAACTCGACGCCTACCTCGCCGACGATCTGTGGCTGCGCAATGCCGGGCACGCCAATGCCATGACCGCGCGGCTCGAAGAGGGGCTGAAGTCCATTCCCGGCACTCGCCTTGCGGGCACGCCAGAGGCGAACATCCTCTTCTGCCGCCTGCCCCAGCAGGTCATCGACGGACTTCTGGACCAGGGTTACGGCTTTTACCACGGCCGTTGGGAGCCAGGTGTCGTCCGTTTCGTCACCTCCTTTGCCACCACGACCCGCGATGTCGACGAGCTGGTACACGCGGTCCGCCGACTCACCGCGGCCGCGATCGAGGAAAGCCGGTCTAAACGGCCTCGAACGCAGAGATCAGCCAGCGGCTGCCGATCTGAGGTGGCGTTTATGG
>CAVXBT010000009.1:0-523471 GCA_963760095.1 uncultured Actinomycetota bacterium
TTATGACCATCAAAGTTGCGCTGGAGCATCGCACCAGCTACACCTTTGACCGGCCGGTCCGGGTCTTCCCGCACGTCGTGCGGCTGCGCCCGGCACCTCACTCACGGACGCCGATCGAGGCCTACTCCCTGCGCGTCGAGCCGGCCGACCACTTCGTCAACTGGCAACAGGACGCGGTGGGCAACTTCGTCTGCCGGCTGACCTTTCCCAATCCGACGCGCCAGCTGACCATCACGGTCGGGCTCATCGCCGACCTCAAGGTGATCAACCCGTTCGACTTCTTTATCGAGGATTGGGCGGAGACTTGGCCGTCGGCCGGCTTCTTCACCTATCCCGAACAGTTGGCCGATGAGCTCAAGCCATATCTGCGACCCGTCGACGACGACGGCCCCGGGTCGGGTCCGGGCGAGCTGGTGCAGGCGTGGGTGCGCAACTTCGGAGTGCCGCAGGGGACTCGCACGATCAACTTCCTGGTGGAGCTCAACCGACGGGTCAACTCCGACCTCGGTTACAGCGTGCGCATGGAACCCGGTGTGCAGACGCCGGATGTCACCCTGCGAACCGGGGTCGGCTCTTGCCGCGACTTCGCCTGGCTGCTGGTCTCGATCATGCGCCAGCAGGGTCTGGCCGCCCGGTTCGTGTCCGGCTACCTGGTCCAGCTGACCTCGGACGTCGAGGCGCTCGACGGGCCGTCCGGGCCCGCCGCCGACTTCACCGACCTGCACGCCTGGGCCGAGGTGTACATCCCCGGCGCGGGCTGGATCGGGCTGGACCCGACGTCGGGGCTGTTCGCCGGCGAGGGACACATCCCACTGGCGGCCACCCCGCACCCGGCGAGCGCGGCCCCGATCACCGGCGACATCGGGCCGTGCGAGTCGGTGCTGGAATTCTCCAACACCGTCACGCGCATCCACGAGGACCCGCGCGTCACGCTCCCTTACACCGACGACGCGTGGGCAACGGTCCAGGACATCGCCCGCGGCGTCGACGAGCGGCTGACCGCCGGCGACGTCCGGCTCACCGTCGGTGGCGAGCCCACATTCGTCTCGGTCGACAACCAGGTCGACGAGGAGTGGACCACCGCCGCGGACGGCCCGCACAAGCGCCAACTCGCGTCGGATCTGGCCGCGCGGCTGAAAGCACAGTGGGCTCCGCAGGGGCTGGTCCACCGCGGGCAGGGCCGCTGGTATCCCGGTGAACCGTTGCCGCGCTGGCAGATTGGGTTGTACTGGCGGGCCGACGGGCAACCGCTGTGGCCCGACGACGCGCTACTGGCCGACCCTTGGGCCGCCGACGCGGCCGGCCCGCCGGCGGAGGACGCGGCGGCCTACGAGCTGCTGGCCGCCATCGCCGACGACCTGGGACTGCCACTGTCGCAGGTACGACCGGCCTACGAAGACCCGTTGTCGCGGCTGGCGGCCAAGGCGCGTCTGCCCGACGGTGATGCGGTTGAACCGGATGCCGATCTCGACCCCGAGACCGGCCAGGACACCGCCGCCAGCCGTGCCGGGCTGTTGGCGAGTCTCGACGAATCCACCACCACCCCAGCAGCATTCGTGTTACCGCTGCATCGCCGTGAGGACGATCTCGGCTGGGCCAGCCTGAATTGGCGGCTGCGCCGCGGCCGCGTCGTGCTGGTGGACGGGGACTCGCCGGCGGGTCTGCGGCTGCCGCTGGACTCGATCAGCTGGAAGCCACCGCGGGACTCCTTCGTGACCGACCCGACCACCGTCGGCGATGATCTCAACCCGTCGGCCGCCGAGGCGAAGGTGGACGACGACGAAGAAGACACCGCGCCCACCACCGCGATGGTCGCCGAGGTTCGCGGTGGACTGCTCTACGTCTTCATGCCGCCCACCGAAGCACTGGAACACTTCGTCGACCTCATCGGCCGGGTGCACGCCGCGGCGGCAAAGATCGGCTGCCCGCTGGTGATCGAAGGCTATGAACCACCGCCGGACCCGCGGTTGAAGTCGACGACGATCACCCCCGACCCCGGGGTCATCGAGGTCAACATCGCGCCGACCGCCAGCTTCGCCGAGCAGAGCCGCCAACTGGAAACCCTCTACGAGCAAGCCAGACTGGCCCGGTTGTCCACCGAATCGTTCGAGTTCGACGGCAGCCACGGCGGCACCGGCGGAGGTAACCACATCACCCTGGGCGGCATCACCCCCAAGGACTCGCCGCTGCTGCGCCGCCCCGACCTGCTGGTCTCGCTGCTGACGTATTGGCAGCGCCACCCGTCGCTGTCGTACCTGTTCGCCGGGCGATTCGTCGGCACCACGTCGCAGGCGCCGCGGGTGGACGAGGGCCGCCCCGAGGCACTCTACGAACTCGAGATCGCGTTCGCCGAAATCGCCCGTCTCACTTCGAGTTCCGAGTCTTCTGACAAAAGCCCGCCCGAACCGTGGGTGACCGACCGGGCGCTGCGTCACCTGCTCACCGACATCACCGGAAACACTCATCGCGCCGAATTCTGTATCGACAAGCTCTACAGCCCGGACAGCCCGCGCGGCAGGTTGGGCCTTCTGGAGCTGCGCGGCTTCGAGATGCCGCCACATCTGCGGATGGCGATGGTGCAGTCGCTGCTGGTGCGTTCACTGGTGGCCTGGTTCTGGGAAGAACCGCTACGGGCTCCCCTGATCCGGCACGGCCCCAACTTGCACGGGCGATACCTGTTGCCGCACTTCCTGATTCACGATATCGCCGATGTCGCCGCCGACCTGCGCGCACACGGCATCCCGTTCGAGACCAACTGGCTGGACCCGTTCACCGAATTCCGCTTCCCGAGGATCGGCACCGCGGTGTTCGACGGGGTCGAGATCGAGTTGCGCGGGGCGATCGAGCCGTGGAACACCCTGGGCGAACAGTCCACCGCCACCGGCACCGCCCGTTACGTCGACTCGTCGGTCGAGCGCGTCCAGGTGCGCATCATCGGCGCCGACCGGCACCGCTACTTGGTGACGTGCAACGGGTATCCGGTCCCGTTGCTGGCCACCGACAACCCCGACGTGCATGTGGGAGGTGTGCGGTACCGGGCCTGGCAGCCGCCGAGCGCGCTGCACCCGAGTATCACCGTTGACGGTCCGCTGCAGTTCGAGCTCGTCGACCTCACCACGTCGACGTCGCGCGGCGGCTGCACCTATCACGTCGCCCATCCCGGCGGGCGGGCCTACGACGAGCCTCCCGTCAACGCCGTCGAGGCCGAGTCTCGCCGTGCCCGCCGGTTCGAGGCCAGCGGATTCACCCCGGGCAAGCTCGACATGTCCGACATCCGGGAAAAGCAGGCGCGAATTTCCACAGACATCGGCGCGCCGGGCATCCTCGATCTGCGACGCGTGCGTACCGTCCTGCGGTAATGGCTTCGGCAGAAATGACAGTGCACTCCAGCGAGTCGTCGGCAGCGTTTTACCACCGCACCGACGTCGACCGGTTGCTGGCCGGGTATCGCGCAGCGCGCGCCCAGGAAGCCCTGTTCGACCTGCGCCCGCCCGGCTCGCAAGGCCCGGTGATCGGCTACGACGAATTCGTCGACGAAGCCGGAAACGTGCGGCCCGCATGGACCGAGCTGGCCGACGCGGTCGGCGATCGTGGACGGGCCGGGCTGAATCGGCTGAGCTCGGCTGTGCACCGGCTGGTGGACAACGATGACATCACTTACACCGTTGTCGATCCTGGCAGGGAGCCGGTCGCCGGTGCCCCCAACGTCGAGTCCCGGCCCTGGCACCTGGACCCGTTGCCACTGGTGGTGTCCGCCGCCGATTGGGACATACTCGAAGCCGGGCTGGTGCAGCGGTCGCGGGTGCTCAACGTCGTGCTCGCCGACCTGTACGGGGACCGTCGCTCGCTCACCGAGGGTGTGCTGCCGCCGGAGCTGCTGTTCGCCCACCCCGGATACGTCCGCGCCGCCAGCGGAATCGAGGTGCCGGGGCACCACCAACTCTTCATGCACGCCTGCGATGTCAGCCGGCTGTCCGACGGCGGTTTCCAGGTCAACGCCGACTGGACGCAGGCCCCGTCCGGCGCCGGGTACGCGCTGGCGGACCGCAGGGTTCTCACGCAAGCCCTTCCCGACCTGTATGAGCGGATCGGGCCGCGACCGACGACACCGTTCGCGCAGGCGTTGCGGTTGGCGTTAATCGACGCGGCGCCCGACGGTGCACAAGACCCGGTGGTCGTTGTGCTCAGCCCGGGCATCTACTCGGAAACCGCTTTCGATCAGGCGTATCTCGCGACGCTGCTGGGTTTCCCGCTGGTGGAGAGCACGGATCTAGTGGTACGCGACGGCAAGTTGTGGATGCGCTCGTTGGGTACGCTCAAACGCGTCGACGTGGTGCTCCGCCGCGTCGATGCGACCTATACTGACCCACTCGACCTGCGGGCCGATTCGCGGCTCGGGGTGGTCGGTTTGGTGGAAGCTCAACGCCGCGGAACGGTGACCGTGGTCAACACCGTCGGCAGCGGCATCCTGGAAAGCGCCGGGCTGCAACGGTTCCTGCCCGAGCTGGCCAAGCGGCTGCTCGGTGAAGCACCGCTGCTGGCCAGCGCGCCGAGCTATTGGGGCGGCATCGACAGCGAACGCTCGCATCTGCTGGCGAACCTTTCGTCGTTGTTGATCAGGCCCACCATCGGTGGGCAAACGCTTGTCGGACCGACACTTTCGTCCGCGCGGCTGGCCGAGCTGGCCGCCTGCATCACGGCGATGCCGTGGCAGTGGGTCGGCCAGGAGCTGCCGCAATTTTCGTCGGCACCCACCAGTGATACCGGTGAATTCTCCGCGGGCGGGGTGGGTATGCGGTTGTTCACGGTCGCTCAACGCGGCGGCTACGCGCCGATGATCGGCGGCCTGGGCTACGTATTGGCGCCAGGCCCGTCCGCGTACACCCTGAAAACCGCTGGGGCAAAAGATATCTGGGTGCGCCCGACTGAGCGTTCGCGAACCGAGACGGTGACCCTGCCGACGCCCGAAGCGCCGGCGAAGGCGGGTGCGGGCACCCTGGGAGTGAGCTCGCCACGGGTGTTGTCCGATCTGTTCTGGATGGGACGCTACAGCGAACGGGCCGAGAACATGGCCCGGTTGCTGATCGCCGCACGCCGTCGTTACCACGAATTCCGGCACCGCCAGGAGACGTCGGAAAGCGAGTGCGTGCCCGTACTGATGGCCACGCTGGGCCGCATCACCGGGACCGACACCGGAGCCGGTGACCAGGCGGAAATGATCGCGATCGCGCCGTCGACGCTGTGGTCGCTGACGATGGACCGCGACCGCCCCGGATCGCTGGTGCAGTCGGTGGATCGGCTCGCGCTGTCCGCGAGGGCTGTGCGTGACCAGCTGTCCAGCGACACCTGGGTGGTGCTGGCCGGCGTCGAGCGCGCGCTTGCGCACGCATCCGAGCCGCCGGACTCGCTCGCCGAGGCCGACGGCGTGCTCTCGACGGCCCAGTCTCAGACGCTGGTCGGGATGCTGACGTTGGCCGGCGTTGCCGGTGAGTCGATGGTCCAGGACGTGGGCTGGACCATGATGGACATCGGCAAGCGCATCGAACGCGGGCTGGGGCTGACCGCGTTACTCAATGCCACTCTGACGACCGTCCGGCCCGCGGCCGCCGAGCGGACCGTCATCGAGTCGACCCTGATCGCAACGGAATCGGCGGTCATCTATCGTCGCCGTACCGCGGGCCAGATCAGCGTGGCCGCCCTGGCCGAGTTGATGCTGTTCGACGCGACGAACCCACGGTCGCTGGTGTACCAACTGGAGCGGCTGCGGACCGACCTCGGCGAACTCCCCGGCTCGTCGGGGTCGTCGCGACCGGAGCGGATGGTCGCCGAGATCAGCACCCTGCTGCGGCGGTCGCATCCTGCCGAACTGGAACAGGTTTCCGCGGGCGGTCGCCGCAAGCAGTTGGCCGACCTGCTGACCGCCGTGCACGCCGCATTGAGCGAGTTGGCCGAAGTGATCACCGCGACGCAGCTGGCCCTGCCCAGCGGTATGCAGCCGCTGTGGGGGCCCGACGAGCGTCGGGTAGTGCCATAACCGCGGATTGGGCCTAGGCGACTACCGGGTCGGGCTTGGCACTCGGCGCGGTGACTTCCTCGATGACCGTGTGGATGAACTGCATCTTCTCCAAGACGGCCACCGGCAACACGAAGGGGTACAGGTCGTCGTGGCCCATCGAGCGGTTCACCATGTTCAGCGACCACGACAACGGCAGCCACAGGTCGATGATGTTGGGAAAAGCACTGGGGCCCAACGCCGGCCGGTCGAAGGTCGCGGTCGCAGGCGCCAGGCCGCACCACGCCGAGGTGTCCAGGGTGTCGCGGATGTGCAGGTAATGGGCGAACGTCTCGGCCCAGTCCTCGGCGGGATGCATGGTCGCGTAGGACGACACGAAGTTCTTCTTCCAACCCTCGGGTGCGCCCTCGCTGTAATGCCGGTCCAGCGCCGCCTGGTAGTCGGCGTCCGGGTCGCCGTACAGCTCGTTGAACCGCGCCACGAATTCCGTTGACGGCGTGACCAGCCGGTAGTAGTAGTAATGCCCGATCTCGTGTCGGAAGTGTCCGAGCAAAGTGCGGTACGGCTCGTCCATCTCCACCCGCAGCTGCTCGCGGTGCACGTCGTCACCCTCGGCCAAATCCAGTGTGATGACGCCGTTGTCGTGGCCAGTCATCACATTCTCGTGCGCGCTGGACAGCAGCCGGAAGGCCAGCCCGTGGTCGGGATCCTCGTCGCGCCCGACGATCGGCAACTTCAGCTCGTACAGCTCGGCGATCAGCCGTCGCTTGGCCCCCTCGGCGCGGGCGAACTCCGCCAAGCCGGCGGTGTCGCCGTCGTGTGGCCGTTCGACGGTCAGTGCGCATGACGTACACAGGCCGCCGGGTGCGTCGACGCGGATCAGCCAATTGCATTCGGCGAGATTACGATTCCCGCACAGCTGGTACGCATTGGCGTCGACGAAACCGGCATGGTCGCTTTCGTCGCCTTTCGCGATCACCAGTAGCGCCATCTCAGACAGCGAAAAGCCGAGCGCGCTGTCACACGACAGGCAGGTCGAATTCTCGAAGGTGAGGCGCTGACCGCAGTTGGGGCAGTGGAAGTCACGCATATATCTGGTCACCTTCGTAGGGAACGACGTCGACGGCGACGTCGATCGCGCTCTTCTTGGAATTGGTATAGATGATGCCGCGCAGCGGCGGCACGTCGGCGTAGTCGCGGCCCCGCCCGACGATGATGTACCGCTCGTCGACCGTCTGGTTGTTGGTGGGGTCTAACCCGAGCCACTCAAACTGCCCGGGGGGTTGCGGTGTCCACACCGCGGCCCAGGCGTGGGTTGCGTCGACGCCGATCATGCGGTCCCTTCCGGGCGGCGGGTTGGTGGCCAGATATCCGGAGACATAGCTGGCGGCCAAACCGTTGGCGCGCAAGCAGGCGATTGCCAGCCGCGCGAAGTCCTGACATACCCCCTCACGGGCCGTTAGAACCTCATTGACTCCGGTGGACACCGTCGTCGAACCGGAGCGGTAGGTGAAGTCGGTGTAGATCCGCGATGAGAGGTCACGCAGCACCTCGACCAACGGGCGCTCGGGGACGAAGCTGGGCGCGGCATAGTCCCGGACCTCGTCGGTGATCTCGGACGGAGTGAGGTCGAGAGTGAACTCGGTGGCCAGGGCGCCACGCGCGCCCACCGGGCGGGCTTGCTCCCAGGGCGCCAGTGCCGGGCCGCCCCCCCAACGTTCCGGTGGCGCCGGATACACCTCGACGACCGACTCGCTGTTGACGGTCAGCGCCCGGTGTGGCTCCGTGACGTGGAAGTACGAGCTGATGTTCCCGTAGCTGTCGCGGCTCGTCGAGCTGTCCGCGGGTGTCGGTGAGATCCGCAGCTCGTGGAAAAGGCAGCGTTGCCGCAGCATGTCCCGCGGGGTGAGGAACCCACGGCCGTAGGAACTGGTCACCACGTCCGAGTAGCGGTATTCGGTGCGATGGGTGATCCGGTAGCGGGCCCCCGGGCCCGCCGGGTGCTGATCCGGCGACTGCGGCTCGGGATCGCTGGCCTGCGTCGGCGACGTCACGCTGCAACACTAGTGAGCCGCGAGAATGGGCGCAGCGGCGCAGCGTGATCCGCCCCTTCGCGCGCGTTACGGGAGCACAATGAGTCATGGCCACCTGGGACGACGTCGCCAGCGTCGTCGGAGAGCTGCAACTCACCGAGGAGCGGTCGCCGCACGAATGGCGGGTCGGCAAGAAGCTGATCGCCTGGGAACGGCCGCTGCGCAAGTCTGACCACGAAGCGCTCAGCGAGCTCGGGATCGAACCGCCTCACGGCGACATTCTCGGCGTCCGGGTGGCCGACGAGGGCGTCAAGTTCGCGCTGATCGCCGACGAACCCGAGTTGTACTTCACGACCCCGCATTTCGACGGCTATCCGGCCGTGTTGGTGAAGCTCGCCGAGATCGACGAGCTGGGACTGCGGGAGCTGATCGTCGAGGCCTGGCTGACTCAGGCCCCAAAACGCCTGGTCCAGGAGTTTCTCGGCGACGCCAATTGACCGCCGCACGCCAGATCGCGACGCATCATGTATCACTTTGGTAACAACAGCCACACTAGTCACTCTAGTTTACTCAATCACGGGTAGATAACTCCAGTCACTTATAACTCACAAGTTATAAACTGCCTCATTAGACTAATTTCTTAACTCTAATGAGCAATAGCAACAATAAGCGCTGTCTTACCAATAATCTCATTAAATTGCTAATGCCCCACGCATTGACTCATTTCACTTTGGTTTGTTAGAAGTGTTAAATGAGTCATTTAGGTGGGCTAGTGAGCACGATGTGCAAGCACCTGGTGATAGCCGCATTGGTCGTCCTGGGCATGACACTCGTCATATTCCCGACCACTGGAGTGGCCTACGCAGACGGTATGGACTGGGACGCCGTCGCGCAGTGCGAATCGGGCGGCAATTGGCACGCCAACACCGGCAACGGGTTCTACGGCGGCCTGCAGTTCAAGCCGTCAACCTGGGCCGCGAACGGCGGGATCGGCGATCCGGCCTCGGCTCCGCGGGAGGAGCAGATCGCGGTGGCGAACCGGGTCCTTGCTACCCAGGGGCCCGGCGCGTGGCCTAAGTGCGGCGGTAACGGCAAGCTCTTCCCGATTCAAATTGTCAATATCCTGCTCCACCCGGTACGCGGCACGCTGCAGACGCTGTGGGCGCTGGTTCCGCATTAGCCAATGCGCGGTGGCGATGTGACCGCCTTGTGATAGGTGACGTGATAGCCCCGTAACCGGGCGCCGCAGCCAGTCGGTTGGTGGGCTAACTATCCGGCGAGGCTAACTCTCCGGCTGCAATTCGAAGACCGGGATGACCCGGCTCGTCTTCGCCTGATACTCGGCGAAACCCGGTGCCGCAGCGGTGATCTTGCCGAAGAGCTCGTCGCGTTCGTCGGACGGCAATTCACGGGCCGTCACGTCCGAGACGTCGTTGCCGATCTCGACGTGGGCCGAGGGGTTGGCACGCAGATTGTGCACCCAGGCCGGGTTGACGTCGGCGCCGGCGAAAGACCCGATGATGAGCAGCTTGCCGTCGATGCGGAAATACGCCAGCGGCGAGATCCGCGGCTCACCCGACTTGGCACCCGTCGTGGTCAGCAGGAGCAGATCGGCACCCTTGAACGGGCCGCCGACTTTGCCGTCATTGGCCCGGAATTCGTCGGCGATGGTCTTGTTGAACGATTTGATTGTTTCGGCGTCAGGCGTCCCTTGGGTCATGTCCGGTCAACCTACCCGGGTCGGCCGTCTATTCCGGCGCGGTGCGCTAGCGTCGATCTCGCTGCGCCTCGGGCACCGTGTCGATTCCTGACTCCTTGCGCTGTTGGGCGGTGTTCGGCGCCGGGGCGTCGGTCAGCGGGTCGACACCGCCGCCGGGCTTCGGGAACGCGATCACCTCGCGGATGGAATCCGCTTTGGCCAGCAGCTGGCCGATCCGATCCAGCCGAACGCGATCCCGCCATGCGGCGGCGCGCCAAAGGTGAACGCGTCCAACAGGAATCCGAACTTCTCCTGCGCCTCGGCCGCGCCGATGCCCATCATCGCGAATACGCGTTCTTGAATGTCGCGGCGGTGGACTGCGCAGCACAAATACTCCTTGCAACAGGTGGAAACGACAGCCCAGTCTCGAGGCGGTACCTTCGGGGATCGTCATGGATATTGCAGTCGTGGGTCCCGGCGCCGTCGGCACGACGGTGGCCGCATACCTATCCACCGCCGGCCACCAGGTATTGGTGTGCGGACGCACCCCGCGATCGCAGATCGAACTGCGGCCCGATGATGCCGATCCGATCGTGGTCCCGGGCCCGGTACGCACCGATCCGGCCGAGATCACCGGCCGCGTCGGGCTGGTTCTACTGGCGATCAAAGCCACCCAGAACGCCGACGGAGCTCGCTGGCTGGCCCGACTCTGCGACGAGAACACCATCGTCGTCGTCCTGCAAAACGGTGTCGAGCAGGTCGAGCAGGTGCAGCCGCGCTGCCCGTCGTCGACGGTGATCCCGGGCATCGTCTGGTTTTCGGCGGAGACGCAGCCCGACGGCTGGGTGCGGCTGCGCGGCGAAGCCCGGCTGGCGCTGCCGACTGGGCCTGCCGCGACCACGTTCGCCGAGTTATGGCGCGGCGCGGGCGGAACGGCCGACTGCGACCCCGATTTCATCACGGCCGCGTGGCGCAAGCTGCTGGTCAACGCGGTGGCCGGCTTGATGGTGCTCACCGGTCGGCGGTCCGGGATGTTCCGCCGCGACGACCTGGCCGAGTTGGCGAAACGGTATGCCGCAGAATGCCTGGCTGTTGCCCGCGCCGAGGGCGCAAATCTAGGCGACGACGTCGCCGACGGCACGGTCGAGATGTTCCGCAGGGCGCCCACTGATATGGGCACCTCGATGCTGGCCGACCGCGAAGCCGGCCGCCCGCAGGAGTGGGACATCCGCAACGGAGTGATCATCCGCAAGGCCCGCGGGCACGGCATCGCGACGCCGATCAGCGACGTCCTGGTTCCGCTCCTAGCGGCGGCCAGTGACGGCCCGGGTTAGCCGGCCAGAACACCGACGCACGTCACAAACCCAGCGATCCCGCTGCCCCGAGGAGCAACAATTCGAGAGGCACGAACGACTCAGCGTTCACGCCGGTGACGTCGAGTTCCGCAGCGCCATCGTAGTCACCGCTAGAAAAGTATTCACAGGCGCTCTCAGCGACCGCTTCAGCCGCCCATCCGTGCAGCAGATGCCGGCACCGAGGAACAGGAACTTCACCGGTTCGAAAAAAGAAGCTTCCGACGGCCGACCATCAGAATTCGTAGGCGAGATCCGCGATGAGCTGAATCTGGTCGGGCAGAAACCCGCGGGGCCAGCCAAGTTTGCGATGTTCGTGGTCCGACCGCTGTTGAACCTCGGGTTCCGCCGTTTCCTGTCCAACTTGCGCCGCTACACCGACGAGCGTTACGCGACAACGTCGCAGGCTTAGCGCCACAACGACGTCGCTACAAAATACGTTGCCACGCCATGCGCCGTTTCACGTCCGGATCGTCCACCACGACATCCGCGTCCGATCGGATGATGCGGGTAGCCCGACGTTGGGTGTCGTAGCACGGCCACTCTTGTGCAAAGGATCGGCCGCTGGATTGGCCCGCGCCGGCGAAGCCTAACCAGGTTCGCTGCATCCGGCGGCCGACCGCGGGCGTGCGCCATCTGCCCAGCGGGTGTAGCCGCCGGCCGAGATGCGAACCGTACGTGTGCAGGATGTGCACGATCTCGCTGCCGTGGGTCGCGCCCAGGCCCGCCGCCCGCAATGTCGAGGACGCATGGTCGAACCGATAGACGTGTGTCGGTGCGTGCGCACTGTAGGCGTCGGCGAACGCCCATGTCGGGGCGACGAACATCGCGTCGGCACCGATGGCCTGGCACGCGCGGCGGCGTGGGTAACGGGGATAGGCGGCCAGCACCCTCTGCCTCTCGTCCGGGGCCAGTTGGGCGAGATAGCGATCGATGTTGGCCGGTGTCGTCGGCAGCATCGGCGGCTTGTCCCGGGCGAACAGCGACGCCTCGTGCCGGTTGGTGCCGATGATCAAGGGGATTCGAGCCGTCGCACCGGTCCGCGCCGCATCGATCGGATGCCGCGGCAGTAGATCGACTCCGTAGGTCAGCCCATGCGCCAGCGTCGGCGTCGTGGCCACGCTGGCGAGTTGCAACTCCCCTGCAGCGCGGCGCAATTCGCGCTGCGGCAGCTCTTTCAAAGCCTTCGACTCCCCGACCGTAAGCCCGAGCCGGCTGACGAACTGCTGTGCCTGCTCGGCCCGCGTCGCGCGGTCCGCGATCAGTGACAAAGCTGGGCTCTGCGCAATCGCCTGGGCGAACAGCCCTTCGGCGGCCGGACTGGCCAGCAGCGCCAATACCGAAGTGGCGCCGGCGGATTCGCCGAACACGGTGACCTGGTTGGCATCGCCGCCGAACGCGCCGATGTTGTCCCGCACCCAGGCGAGCGCGGCGATCTGGTCGCGCAGGCACAAATTGTCGTCGAAGCCGTCGCCGAGGTCTCCGAGCTCGAAGCCGCCGAACACCCCGACCCGGTAGGTGACGTTGACGACGACCACATCGCCGTTGGCGGCCAGCCGTGACCCGTTGTAGAGCTGGAGTTGTCCAGCGCCGTTGAGGAACGCTCCGCCGGGGATCCACACCATCACCGGCAGCGACCCGGACACGTCCGGCGACCACACCGTCACCGTGAGGCAGGCTTCGTCGCGGATCTTGGGGTCGTTACGGTCGCCCGCGACCATCGAGCGGCTCTGCAGCGGCAGTGGGGCGTGCTCGACGGCGTCCCGCACGCCCGTCCACGGCAACACCGGAGCGGGCGCAGCGAATCGACGCTCGCCAACGGGTGGTTCCGCGTATGGCACGCCGCGCCACACCGCGACGCCGCCTTCGACGGTGCCGCGAAGATCGCCGACCGATGTGCGCGCGATAGCAGGAACTTCGGCAACCGCGGACACGCCTGAATCGTAATGTGAAAAGCTGATCCCGCGGGACCATGAGCTCTTGGGACCCCCGACACAGACGCAACGGAGAGTGCGATGACCTTCAACGAGGGTATGCAGATCGACACCAGCACGACGTCGGCATCCGGCGGTGGCGGGCGCGGAATCGCGATCGGCGGTGGACTCGGCGGATTGCTGTTTCTCGTCGTGGCCCTCCTGCTCGGGGTCGACCCCGGCAAGGTGGCGACCCAGCTGCCGGCGAGCACCAGCCAGGAGGTGGCACCCGGCTTCGATCTGAACAAGTGCAAGACCGGAGCCGACGCCAACCAATATGTGCAGTGCCGCGTGATCGCCACCGGCAACTCCGTCGACGCGGTGTGGAAGCAATTGCTGCGCGGATACACCCGCCCCCGGGTGCGGCTGTTCAGCGGTCAGGTCAACACCGGGTGCGGAGCGGCCAGCACCGAGGTTGGGCCGTTCTACTGCCCGGTCGATCAGACCGCGTACTTCGACACCGGCTTTTTCGACGTGCTACGCACCCAATTCGGTTCAAGCGGTGGACCATTGGCACAGGAATACGTTGTTGCTCACGAGTTCGGGCATCATGTGCAGGATCTGCAGGGGTCACTCGGCCGCGCGCAGCAGGGCGCGCAAGGCGCTGGCGGTAACGGCGTGCGCACCGAGTTACAGGCCGACTGCTACGCCGGCGTGTGGGCCCATTACGCCTCGACCATCAAGCAGGAAGGCACCGGGGTGCCGTTCTTGGAACCGCTGAGCGACAAGGACATTTCCGACGCGCTGTCGGCGGCGGCGTCGGTGGGAGACGACCGTATCCAGAAAGCCGCCACCGGGCACACCAATCCTGAGTCGTGGACCCACGGCTCGTCGGAGCAGCGTCAGCACTGGTTCACCGTCGGCTACCAAACCGGTGATCCCCACCAGTGCGACACCTTCGGCGACCCGAACCTCAACTAGCTCAGAACAGCGTCGGCTCGAGCGTCTCGACGACTCGTTGCGGTGGCGGAGCATCTGATCGCCGCTGATCGCCGCCAAGCCCGTACTTGGCGATCAGCGGTGCCGCCCGGGCCCGCAGAACGTCTCGGTATGACGGCGGCAAATACGCTCCGCGCCGGTACAACTCGCGATACTGGCCGACCAGCTGCGGGTGAGCGCGTGTCAGCCACGACATGAACCAGCCACGGGTCGAACCGCGCAAATGCAGCCCGAACACCGTGACACTGTTGGCCCCGGCCGCCGCGATCTGTCGCAGCAGACCGTCGAGGTGCTCGACGGAATCCGTCAGGTAAGGCAGCACCGGCGCCACCATCACATGGCAGTCCAGGCCGGACTCGCGAATCGCCGCGATCAATCCGAGGCGGGCCTGCGGGCTGGGGGTGCCGGGCTCCACCTGTTTGTGCAGTGCAGGGTCACCGATCGCTAGTGAGACGGCGACACTGACCGGCACCTGTTCAGCGGCTTCGGCGATCAGCGGCAGGTCGCGGTGCAGCAGCGTGCCCTTGGTCAGGATCGACATCGGCGTGCCTGAGCCCGCGAGCGCGCCGATGATGCCCGGCATCAACGCGTAGCGGCCTTCGGCGCGTTGATAGGGGTCCGTGTTGGTACCCAGCGCGACGGTCTCGCGACGCCATGACCGTCGGTTCAGTTCGCGGCGCAGCACGTCGACGACGTTCGTCTTGACGATGACTTGGGTGTCGAAGTCGTTGCCGCAGTCCAAATCCAGGTACTCGTGTGTCGGCCGGGCGAAGCAATACCGGCAGGCATGCGAGCAACCGCGGTAGCCGTTGACGGTGTATTGAAACGGTAGCGCCGCGGCCGGCGGAATTCTGTTCAGCGCGGACTTGCACAAGACCTCATGGAATGTGATGCCGTCGAAGTGCGGTGTCCGCACGCTGCGGACGAAACCGATGCGCTCGAGTCCGGGTAGCGCGCCGTCGTCGACCTCGATGCTCTGGCCGTCCCACCGCATACCCTATTCGAACGCTTGTTCGAGTCAATGTCAAGTCCTATTTCCCGGCTGATCGACGGCCGGCTCGTCGCCAATATGCCTGCGGTGGGCCGCTTGTCATTTAAGCTGGTCCATCATGACGTCTGATACCGACGGCCCCAACGACAGCAAAAACCTCAAGTGGGCACTGGGCGGGGTCGCCGCGGTCGCCGTCTTGGCAACGATCGTCGCGGCGGTATTGCTGTTCGGCGGCGGGGATTCCGGAGCGCCGAAAGGGGCCGGCCCGGACGCGGGTTCGGGGGAGCAAACGGCCGGGGTGGCCAGCCTGAAAGACACCGGGCCGGTCGCCGTGATCACCGAAGACCCCAGTTGTGCGGCGTGGACGTCGATCAACAATGACCTGGCCAACAGCGGTCAGGGACTCTGGAACGACCGCGACCGGTCGGTTCCGGCCTCGGCGTGGACGCAAAAGCAACGTGCGCAGTTCATCGCAGCCGCGCAGTCGATGCGCAGTGCGGCGGCCCAGGCGGTCGGCTTGGTCAAGCTGACACCGCACCGGGTGATGCGGGAGCTCTACCAGCAGTTCATCGCCTACGCCCGCGCCTACTCCGAACGCATCCCCAAATACACCCCTGCCGACAACAACCTGGCCGGGGCCGCAAACAGCGCATCGTCTGCATTGGGATCGATCTGCGCAGCCATCAGCGACGGTCCGGCCGCGGCCCGTGGCCCGTTGGTGCCGCCTTCGGCACCACCATCCGACATCGCCCCGGTGGGCAATGTCGCCAACCCGCAACCCCTCCTCACCACCGACAATTCTGTGTGCTCCGAATGGAAGTCGGCGTTAGACCAGTTCGGCAAGCAGACCGCCGCATGGCAGCAACTCGATCCGAACGTCCCGTCGATCTACTGGAACCGCCAGCAGAAGGCCGTCAACTACGCGGTCGCACCGGTGATGAACTCGTTCGCGAACAAATTGGAACAGCTTGGGCGGCAAAGCGATAACGCTATCTGGCAGGACCTGGCCAACCTGTCGGCCCAGTACCGCCGCGCGTTTGTCAACTCGCTGCCTACCTACACCCCGACCGATAACCATCTGGCCAACGCAGCCAACTTCGCCTCGACCACCGTCCTTGGCGCTTGCGCAGCCGTTGCGGATTAGCCGCCTGACATGTGATCCCGAGGCGCTAGCGCTCAGATGGCCGAGAAGAGATCAACCACCCACCCACTGGCGTTGGGTGCAAGGTCGGCGCTCAGCAGTGAACTGATATCCGCTACGGCGTTGGGGTCGAACGCCGTAGCGATTTCGCCCAGCCAGTTGCACTGCGCGCGTTTGGATCTCCAGTGCAGGCGGCCCGGTCAGAGCCGCGGCGATCAGGCCGGCGCCCACCAAGACGACACCAGCGGTTACATACGGACGAAGAGTGAGTTCCATACCATCGCCTTTTGACAGCGACCACCCTTTGCCGGGGACGCACTGCTGTACGTGCGTCGAATGCTAGCTGAGAACAGCCTGAGAAACCTGGTGAAGTGCGGACGCGAATTTAGGGAAATATGCGGGCCGAATTGGTCGCATCGACTGCTACATGATGTGGCTGACTGTGACTGGATCGAATGATCAACAATGACAACATGTTTCGCCGCCAGTGCGGCCGTAACGGCGTGGTGTTGCGTTGTGACCCCTAACGCGGTGAAAGCGTCAGGCCCAGCTGCCGCCGACGGCGGAGTCGGTGCTGCTCATGTTGTTACCCGCGGTCTGCACCTTCTGGCCGTGGGAGTTGGCTTGTTCGTAGATGGTCTGGAAGTTGCGGCCCAACTGGGTGATGAACTCCTGGCAGGCCACCGAACCCGAGCCGCCCCAGAAGTCACCGGCGGCCAGCACATCGCGCACGATGGACTGGTGCTCGGCCTCCAACGAGGCGGCTTGGGAACGGATCATCGCGCCGTGGGCGTCCACGTCGCCGAACTGGTAACTGATCGACATAGCGGTTCTCCTAAGAGGTTTCGGCGCTGGACTAGCTGGACAGGATGTGCTGGGAGGCCTGCTCTTGGCTCTCGTAGTTGTTGGCGTCGCGGATCAGCCCGTCACGCACGCCGTGCAGCATGTTGACGATGTTGCGGAAAGCCTGGTTCATCTGGCCCATGGTGTCGTAGGAGGTGGCCTGAGCCGTCCCACTCCAGCTGGCACCGGCGATGTTCTGGCTGGATGCCCACATCTTGCGGGCCTCGTCCTCCACCGTCTGGGCATGGGTGTCAAACCGGCCCGCCATCGCCCGCATCTCGTGCGGGTCAGTCATAAAACGAGTAGGCATATCTCTCCCCTTAGTTCGATGTCATGTCAGAGTTAATACGTCGTGCGACAAGGGCATCCCCCAGTCCTCATCCGCCGGCCGGCGTGCGAGTCTCGACTTTCACGGACGCCGTCTTGGCGGCCTGGGTGCCCATGCCCCGTCCATTCATCGCGCCCATGAGCGCTTGGGTGAATGGACTATTGGGCAGCCCTGCGGACGCATTCGCGGGGCTGATACTGGTGGCCGGCAGCACCGGGGCCGCGCGAGTCATCTCCGGAGCCGCCTGCGCCCAGCCGTTCGGTATCGACAGCCCGCCGAGCTTATGCGCCGACGCCAGCTGCGCACTGATCGTGGATCCGAACCCGCGCATCTGGCCGGAAATGCTTGCGAGCATCGCTTTCATCTTGGCGTCGACCAAGGAGGAGACGTCGGCCAGCATCGCCTGATTGCCCGCCTGCATCGCCTGGCTGGCGCTCATCGAATTGCTCATGCTGATCAGCATTTTGGCGGGCATGCTGGCGAACATGGTTGCGTAGTAGACGCCTTGGATGGGAAGGATCGAGCTCGTGGTGGAACCCAGACCTGTCGAAGTCAACGCGCTCACGATGGGGGAGGACAAACTCGTCGGTACGCCAAGATCGCCCAGCACGTTGGTCAAGCCGTTCGTTAAAAGTAACCCCAGGTCCGTGCCCCACGAGCCGATCCCGTTCGTTAAAAGTGACTCCAGGTCCGTGCCCAACGAGCCGATGCCGGAGGCCGAATTTGTCGTCGACTGGGCCGCTGCGGCCGTGTCGGCCGACGTCCCGCCATCACTTGTGGTGGGTGCCGGGGTCTGCTGGGGCAACACGACGGCCTGCTGCGATGTGGTCGCGTAGGTGTCCATCGTCAGCCCGTCCTGAAACCACATCTCCATGTACTGCGCCTCGGTGGCCGCGATAGCCGGGGTGTTCTGGCCCAGGAAGTTCGTGGCGACCAACGCCGCCAACAACGACCGATTGGCTGCGACCACCGCCGGCGGCACCGTAGCCGAGAACGCGCCCTCATAGGCGGCGGCGGCCAATTTGGCCTGCGCTCCGGTCTCGGCGGCCTGGCCCGCGGTGCCCGCCAACCAGTCAACGAACGGCGCCGTCGCCGCAGCCATTCGCGCCGAGGTCGGACCCAGCCAGGTGGATCCGGTCAATTGCCCGATCACCGTCTGGTAGGAGGCGGCAGTCGCCTCGAGATCCGCCGCCAACTCATCCCACGCCGATGCCGCCGCCATCAACGGCGCCGACCCCGCCCCGCTGTACATCAGTCCCGAATTGATCTCGGGCGGGAACATCATGAAACTCATTGACCCAGGCCCCCCTTAGTCAGCAGCAGCTGCATTCGCCGCCTCGGTCAGCGCGTACGCCCCCGCCCCAGAGCGTAACGCGGCCACTAGCTGTTCGTGGACTTCCGCCGCTTGGGCGGCGATCTGCTGATACGCCGTGCCGTGGCTACCGAACTGCGCCGCCGTCACCGCCGACACGATATCTGACGCAGCCGGCGCCAACGCGGTCGTCGGCGTCGCCGCGGCGGCGTTACGGGCCGCGATCGCGTCACCAAGTCCCGCCAAGCTGGCCGCGGCCCCCAATACGACGTCCGGCTGCGTGGTTACGAACGGCACCCTCTGTTCCTCCTTGAGACGGCGTTGGACCCCCCTGGCAGGCTGCTTGGACAAGTTAATGGAATTAACGTGTCCAAAGAGCGCTCGTCGAGGTCTGACGGTTGCGCAAATCTTAAATCACGGATACGCGCGTTATGCTGAGAAAAACCAAAGAGACGTCGCACGCTCGACAATTTTTCAGGCTGCGTATACAGGATCCTCTCAGGAATCGCGATGGGCACGAAATTCGTCACATGTGAGGGCACTATTGGCGCAAGTCAATAGCTTTGGCCGAGCGAACGGGCTCCCCATCCCGCCGGCCACCCCGCGTGCATCCGGGGTGGCCGGAAACATATCGCTGTCTTAACAATTCGCCTACCTGCGCGACACCGTAGGGATCGCCGCAAGCCGCGGGTTGCTGAGACACGCCGCGGCTTGATCCCGACCCGCGCCGCCCGTCGCAGCGAGTCAAGTGCGAGCGTGACGGTCGCCATTGCATCGGTCGAAACACCGCATCCGGGAATGGACTGTTTGACCATTGTGACGTTGTCGATCGTCACGCACATAACGGCCCGATAGCGGCCCGGCCGTCGCACCAATCATGATCGGAATCTCGATCGCGTCGCCAACACTGAGAAAATGCTGAAGATTATCGCATTCGGGGGCCAGGTCTCTGTTTCGATCGTTCCTGCGGTGGCGGACGCAGGAGGCGGATGTTATGCACCGTCGATGAGCGAACTCCTGTTCTCCTACGGGACACTGCGACAACGCGACGTCCAACTTGCCACCTTCGGTCGAGAGGTTGACGGCTACGACGACGCGATCATCGGCTACGACCTCGAGTACGTCACGATCAACGATCCGCACGTCATCGCCACCAGCGGCAGCGACCGGCATCCGATTCTCCGGCCGACGAGCCGGCCGGACGCCCACGTCGACGGGACCGTCTTCACCATCAGCGCGGCGGAATTGGCCGCGGCCGACGACTACGAGGTCGACGACTACCGACGGATTTCCGTGCCGCTGCGATCGGGACCCCGGGCCTGGGTCTACGTGTTCGCCGGTTAGCGTTCACCGGCCCGCACCCCGGGCTGAAGGTATGAATAGAGGAATGGTCGACGAGCCGCCACCGGCGGGCGACGCTGTGCCGTCAGGCATCAGTCGCCGAACGCTACTGACGACTGGCGCGGCGACCGCAATCGTCGGCGCCGGACTCGGCGCGGGTGCCGTCGCACTGCTTCGGTCGCCGGGTCGCGGACCCACGCTGTGGACCCGGCCCGATCAGAGCGGGTCGCAACCGGTGGGCGGCCTGCACCTGCAGTTCGGCAGAGATGCTTCCACCGAGGTCGTCGTCTCATGGCACACCACCGACCCGGTTCTCAGCCCGCGGGTCATGGTGGGCACGCCGACGTCCGGCTTCGGCCGCGTCGTGCAAGCCGAAACTCGCACGTACCGCGACGCGAAGTCCAAGACCGAAGTCCGCGTCCACCACGCGCGTCTGGACAACCTGACTCCCGACATCGACTATGTGTACGCGGCAGTGCACGACGGCACCAACCCCGAGCTGGGCACGATCCGGACGGCGCCGTCCGGACGGAAACCGTTGCGCTTCACCAGTTTCGGAGACCAGGCCATCCCGACACTGGGCCAATTCACAAAACCTATCTACGGCATCCACAACCTTGGATCCCCGGCGGCCGGAGATATCACGACCGCGATCGAACGTGTCGTCCCGCTGTTCAACCTCGTCAACGGCGACCTGTGCTACGCGAACCTCGCCGACGACCGCATTCGCACCTGGTCGGACTGGTTCGACAACAACACCCGCTCGGCGCGCTACCGGCCATGGATGCCGGCGGCGGGCAACCATGAAAACGAATTGGGCAACGGACCAGTCGGTTACGCCGCCTACCAAACCTATTTCGCCCTGCCCGACTCCGGATCCGACGCCGAACTCCGCGGCCTGTGGTATGCGTTCACGGCCGGGTCGGTCCGGGTGATCAGCCTCAGCAACGACGATGTTTGCTTCCAGGACGGCGGCAACTTCTACGTGCACGGCTACTCGGGCGGCGCGCAGAGGCGTTGGCTGGAAACCGAACTCGCCGACGCACGAGCAGATCCGCGGGTTGACTGGGTGGTGGTGTGCATGCACCAGACCGCAGTCTCCACCGGAGATCACACCAACGGCGCCGACCTGGGTATCCGCCAAGAGTGGCTGCCGCTGTTCGACCGTTACCAGGTCGACCTGGTGGTCTGCGGTCACGAGCACCACTATGAACGCTCACATGCGGTGCGGGGAATCCTGGACACCGAAACCAAAATGCCGATACCCGTCGAGACCCGCGGCGACGTCATCGACACCAGCAAGGGCACCGTGCATCTCGTCATCGGCGGCGGTGGCACCTCAACGCCGTCGAACGCCCTGTTCTTCCCAGAGCCCAGGTGCCGTGTGTTGACCGGCGTCGGGCCGTTCGATCCGGCGATCGGGCGCAAGGCACCGATCTACGTGACGGAGGATGCGCCGTGGTCGGCCTTCCGCGACCGCGAAAACCCCTACGGTTTCGTCGCTTTCGATGTCGACCCGGGCAATCCGGGCGGTAATACGTCGATCAAGGCAACGCACTACGCGGTCAACGGCCCCTACGGAGCGATCAGCGTGATTGAGCAATTCACGCTTACCCGGCCCCGACGCGGCTGACGTTTTCTACGCTTGCCGGCATGACCACTTCCGATCTTCCGTTGGCTGGCAAGGTTGCTTATGTGACGGGCGCCGCCCGCGGCCAGGGCCGCTCGCACTGCATCAGGCTGGGCAGGGCCGGTGCCGACATCGTCGCGATCGACGCCTGCGGACCGGTGACCGCGCACAACGGCTATCCCGCATCACAGCCGGAGGACCTCGCCGAAACGGTGAACCTGGTCGAGGGTGAAGGCCGCAAGATCCTTGCCTCAGAAGTCGACGTGCGCGACGCGGCCGGCCAGCAGCGCGTGATCGGCGATGCCATCGAGCAGTTCGGCCGTCTTGACATCGTCGTCGCCAACGCCGGGGTGCTGAACTGGGGCCGGCTGTGGGAGATTTCGGCCCAGCAGTGGCAGGACACCCTCGACATCAACCTGACCGGGCTGTGGAACACGGTCAAGGCAGCAGTGCCGCCGATGATCGAGGCAGGCAACGGCGGGTCGATCATCACCATCAGTTCGGCGGCGGGCATCAAGGCCGTCCCGGGCTGCGGCCACTACTGCGCCAGCAAGTTCGGGGTGGTGGGGCTGACCAACTCCCTGGCCGTCGAACTCGGTGAGTTCGGCATCAGGGTCAACTCCGTGCACCCGTACGGCACCGATACCCCGATGGGCAATGACGTCTCGATGTATCAGGTGTTCGCCGACCACCCGAACTACATCCACAGCTTCTCCCCCGGCGCGCTTCCGACGGAATCGCTGGCCGACCCGGATCTGATCTCCGACATCGTGGTGTGGCTGGCCAGCGATGCCTCGTCGCTCGTGACAGCAGCTCAAATCCCGGCCGACAAGGGGTATTTGAAGATCTGACGGCCTCCGCCCGACGGACACCGCAAGCTCCTCGACCCTGGTGGTAATGTCATTACCGGTTTACGTCAATGAAACTCTCGGAAGGCGTTATATGCGTTCACCGACGCGCACGACGGAATCGGTGGCAGCATTCGCCGAGCGGGCCCGCGACTGGCTCGCCGCCACCATGCCGCGCATCGAGGACCCGGATAATCCGCCGTATGCCGATCGCGGCGAAGAGGAATCCTGGCAGCACGTCCGCGGGTTACAACGACGGCTTTACGACGGCGGCTTCGCCGGCATCTGCTTTCCGACCGAATACGGCGGACTCGGCCTGGGTATCGAGTATCAGAAGGCGTTCGACGCCGAAAGCGCCGGCTATGAATTGCCGCTGATCCTGAACACACCGACGTTCACCATCTGCTGCGCGACGATCCTCGACACCGGCACCGAAGAACAGAAGCGGCAACATATTTCGGCGGCACTGCGCGGTGACGAAGTGCTCGTCCAATTGCTTTCCGAGCCCAGCGGCGGCTCGGACCTGGCGGGCGTGATCACCCGCGCCGAGCGGCGTGGCGAGCGGTGGATCGTCAACGGCGCCAAGACATGGAGCACCGGCGCCTTCGCCGCCGACTACGGGCTGCTGCTGGCCAGAACGAACTGGGACGTGCCCAAGCACGAAGGGCTGACGATGTTTCTGGTCCGCCTGGACAGCCCCGGCATCACGCTGCGCCGCATCAAGCAGGTCAACGGGTCCACCGAGTTCTGCGAAGAGTTCTTCGACGACTTGGAACTCAGCGACGACGACGTGGTCGGCGACGTCGACAAGGGCTGGGAGGTGGCGTCGCGCCAGCTGTATCACGAGCGGCGCGCCGTCGGCGGCGGCTCGGAATTCGCCAGCGGCAGCGGCGCCGAGAACAACCAGGAGCAATCCCCCGACTATCACGCGATGCTGCGCGCGGCTGGACTTACCGGCAACGAACGCGTACGCGAGGCGGCCGGCCGGGCGCTGACGCACCGCGCGGTGCGGGAGCAGCTGATCGATCACGTCTATCGCGGCGTGCTGGACGGATCTCTGCCCCCGACGGGCGGCACGCTCATCCGGCTTTTCCAGGCCGACGAAGTTTCGCTCGAGATCGATACCGCATTGGCGATCGCCGGCGGCGCCGGTGTGGTCGACGGGCCTACCGGGCTGCTTGCCGTGGGCGAGCGCTACCTGTCGCGGCAGACCGCCCATCTCGGCGGGGGCACCACCGAGATGGCGCGCAACGTCATCGGCGAACGGATGCTGGGTTTCCCGCGCGAACTCGCCGCCGACCGCGGCGTGCCGTTCAACCAGGTCAAGCATGGCCGGAGCTGAGATCTGAGCCCAAGCTGCCCAGGCGTCCCAGAAACTTCGGGATTCGCCGATGTGCCCGCCTCAGAGCGACAACCTGCCGAACTCGTCGCTGCGCTGCCGCGGTTGTCGCTCAGAGGCGGGCACAAAGCCACGTCCTTCTGCCCAGTGACTGCCGTGACCGGAGTGAACTATGAGTTCAGACGCGAAAGCACTTCAGCAACAACGGAATCCGTAGCCACGTCGACCTGCTCACCCGTGGTCAGGTCCTTCACCCCGATGGTTCCGGCGTCGATGTCACGGTCACCGGCCACCAGCGCCAGGCGCGCGCCGGACCGGTCGGCGGCGCGCATCGCGCCCTTGAGGCCGCGATCGCCGTAGGCCAGATCCACCCGCACACGGGCCGCCCGCAGCTGCCCGGCCAGCACCGCCAGCCGTAGCTTGGCTTGCTCGCCCAGCGGCACGCCGAAGACGTCGCATCGTGCGGTCGGCCCAACGTCCTTGCCCTCAGCCCGCAGCGCCAACAGCGTGCGGTCGACGCCGAGACCGAACCCGATTCCCGACAGATCCTGTCCACCGAGCCGGCGCATCAGCCCGTCATAGCGGCCGCCGCCACCGATGCCCGACTGAGCACCCAACCCGTCGTGCACGAACTCGAAGGTGGTCTTGGTGTAGTAGTCCAGCCCGCGGACCATCCGTGGGTTGATGACGTAGCGCACGCCCAGGCCGTCGAGGTGCGCCAGCACGGTCTCGAAATGCTGCTTGGCCACATCGGAGAGGTGGTCGATCATCACCGGCGCGTCGGCCGTCATCGCCTTGACGTGGGGACGCTTGTCGTCGAGCACCCGCAGCGGGTTCAACTGAGCGCGTCGCAGTGTCTCATCGTCCAAGTCGAGGCCCAACAGGAAGTCCTGCAACAGTTCCCGATACTGCGGACGGCAGGTGTCGTCGCCCAGCGACGTGATCTCCAGCCGGAAACCGTCCAGGCCCAGCGAGCGGAAACTGGCGTCGGCAACGGCGATGACCTCGGCGTCCAACGCGGGGTCGTCGAATCCGATGGCTTCCACCCCGACTTGCTGCAACTGGCGGTAGCGGCCGGCCTGGGGACGCTCGTAGCGGAAGAACGGGCCCGCGTAACACAGCTTGACCGGTAACGCGCCGCGGTCCAGACCGTGCTCGATCACTGCGCGTACCACCCCGGCCGTGCCTTCCGGCCGCAGCGTCACCGAGCGGTCGCCGCGGTCGGCGAAGGTGTACATCTCCTTGGACACCACATCGGTGGATTCGCCCACACCGCGGGCAAACAGCGCGGTGTCCTCGAAGATGGGCAGCTCGATATCGCTGTAGCCAGCCCGGCGAGCGGCGTCCAGCAGCGCCGAGCGGACCGCGACGAACTGCGCCGACTCCGGTGGGACGTAATCGGGTACGCCCTTCGGGCCCGAAAATGACGTGAACTCGGTCACCGGCTCAACCCTTCGAGATACGGGTTGGACCGGCGTTCGGCGCCGATGGTCGTGGCGTTGCCGTGTCCGGGCAGAACCACCGTCTTGTCGTCGAGCACGAACAGCTTGTCGAGGATCGAGCGGATCAGGTCGCGGCCGCTGCCGCCGTACAGATCGGTGCGGCCCACCGAACGCTCGAACAGCGTGTCTCCGGTGAACACCACATCTTTCGCGTCTAGGGCGTCCGCGACCCGGAAGACCACCGATCCCCGGGTGTGGCCGGGCGTGTGGTCGACGGTGACGCTGATCCCGCCGAGGTCGATCAAGGCGGCGTCTCGGTCCAGTTCGATGACCTGTTTGGGCTCGCGGAAGATCGCCGCGAGCAGCAGCTGGCCCAGCTTCGGCCCGAAGTCCTTGATCGGGTCGGTCAGCATGAACCGGTCTTCCGGATGGATGTATGCGGGGCAGCCGAACGTGTCGGAGACCTTCTGCGCGGACCAGATGTGATCGATGTGGCCGTGGGTGAGCAGCACCGCGGCAGGCGTCAGCCGATTCTTGTCCAGGATGCGCCGCAACTGGCCCATCGCACGCTGGCCAGGGTCGACGATGATGGCATCCGCTCCGGGGTGCGGCGCCAGCACGTAGCAGTTGCACTGCAGCAACCCAGCAGGAAATCCGGTGATCAACACGCTGTCCAGTTTCCCATCTGCGCGATCGCGGACGGGTCGCGCCACCCTTATTCAGCCCGGGCTGGCACACTCGTCCTGACCCAGCCCGCGAGTATGGAGGGATATCGGCGGTGCCGACCAACGAACAGCGACGTGCGACAGCCAAGCGCAAACTGGAGCGGCAGCTCGAGCGCCGCGCCCAGCAGGCTCGTCGCCGTCGGACCCTGGCCATCGTCGGCGGGTCGGTCGCGGCGGTAGCCGTGGTCGCCGCGGCGGTCGTCAGCGTCATTCTGACCAATAAGCACCACAACGACAGGCAGAAGTCGGCGAGCGCGAGCTCCACTGCCAGTGCACTTCCGGGATCATCGCCGCTGCCGTCCTTCAAGCCGGCCGCCGACCTCGGCGCCCACTGCCAGTACCCGCCCGCGCCGGAGCAGCCCAGCAAGCAGGTCACCCCGCCCAGGCAAGGCAAGGTGCCCACCGACCCCGCACAGGTCAGCGCCAGCATGGTCACCAACGAGGGCCACATCGGCCTTCTGCTCGCGAACAACGAATCACCCTGCACCGTCAATAGTTTCGCCAGCCTGGCACAGCAGAACTTCTTCGACGGCACCCACTGCCACCGGCTCACCGCCTCGCCGTCGTCGGGGATACTGCAGTGCGGCGATCCGAGCGGCGACGGTACGGGCGGGCCGGGCTATCAGTTCGCCAACGAGTACCCGACCGACCAGTACAAGCCGGGCGACCCGGCGGCCCGCGAGCCGGTGACCTATCCGCGGGGCACCTTGGCGATGGCCAACGGCGGGCCGAACACCAACGGCAGCCAGTTCTTCCTGGTGTACAAGGACACCCAGTTGCCGCCCGAATACACCATCTTCGGCAAGATCCAGCAGGATGGGCTGGCCACTCTGGACAAGATCGCCAAGGGCGGCGTGGCCGGCGGCGCCGAAGACGGGCCGCCCGCTTCCGAAGTCACCATCAAATCGGTGAAGCTGGACTGATGCGTAAGACATTACTCGGGGTGATCGCCGTGGCGGTGACGGTGACGTCCTGCACTCACCACACCACCGGCAACGGCGCCTCCACGTCGGCAACCAGTTCCGCGGCAGCCGCAACCTCCACCGTGGCCCCGGCCGCCCCGGTCACCGGCCCGCACCTGCCGCCGTTCATCCCGTCCGCCGCTGTGGGAGCCAACTGTCAGTACCCTGCGTCCGCCGACCCGGCCGGCAAGCCGGCGGCCCCGCCGCACACCGGCAAGGCGTCGACCGACCCCGCCAAGGTGGGGCTGACCATCGTCACCAACCGCGGCCGGATCGGTCTGCAACTCGCCAACAGCGAGTCCCCTTGCACCGTCAACAGTTTCGTCAGCCTGGCCCAGGAAGCCTACTTCGACAACACCGACTGCCACCGGCTGACCACCGCACAAGCGTTGTCGGTGTTGCAGTGCGGCGACCCCAAAGGCGATGGCACCGGTGGACCGGGTTACCACTTCAGCGATGAGTACCCGACCGATCAGTATCCGCCCGGCGATCCGGCGCTGAAGCAGGCCGTCGTGTATCCGCGGGGGACTTTGGCGATGGCCAACGCCGGACCCAACACCAACGGCAGCCAGTTCTTCCTGGTCTACCGCGACTCGCTACTGCCGCCGGCCTACACCGTGTTCGGCACGATCAACGAGGCCGGCCTGGCCGTGGTGGACAAGGTCGCCTCGGCCGGCGTCTCGGGCGGCGGCGACGACGGTGCACCCGCCGACGAGGTCACCATCACCTCAGCGCGCCGGGACTGAACGCTCGACGTAAGTGCGGGCTGCGCGCTGAATGAAGTCTTCGGTCGACGTCGGGTGCCAGCCGAGTTCACGGGTGGCTTTGCCGTGACTGGCCGGCGAGGTCAACTCCACCAGTCGGGCGCTCTGCCTGCTGATCGGGAAGTCGCGCCGCACCAGAGATCCCACGGCGTCGGACAACCGGGCAACCCCGTACATCACGGCCATCGGGATGCCCAGCCGGGGAGGCCGTGCACCGACCGCCTGCGCGGCGATGGTCACCAGTTCACACTGAGTCATGTAGCGCTCAGAAATTATGTAGCGCTCACCGATTCGCCCCCGTTGGGCGGCCAACAGCAGCGCGTCGGCGACGTCGTCGATACCGACCACCTCAGCGCCGACGCCGCGAATGTAGAACGGCAGCTTTCCCAGGGCGGCAAGCTTGACGAACATCCCTTGGCGCGGTTGCCAATCGGGCGGTCCGTAAGGGTTCGACACATTGGTCACCACCGCGGGAAGCCCGTGATCGGCGACGTAGGAGAGCACCAGACGTTCGGCCGCGCGCCGTGACTCGATATAGCTGCCGGCCAGATCAGACCAGTTGAAAGGGGTTTCCTCGTCGACGGTTTCACCGTTGCGGCCGACCGCGATGGTGCCGATGGTGCTCAGGAAGACGAATCGCCGCAGGTTCGCGCGCACCGCCACGTCGAGCACGTTGCGAAGGCCATCGACGTTGGTGGCGAAAAGCGGAGCAGGGTCTTTCAACTCCGCTCCCCTTGGTGGAACTCGACTTTCGTAGCAACACCCGGACGTCGGCGCCACCGGCCACAAGGTGGCGGGTCACGCAGGCACCGACGTTGCCGCTGGCACCCATGACCAGCGCCTTGTCTGGGGTCATCGGGTTGGCTTCAGGCCGCCGAGGTCACCCGGTAGACGTCGTAGACGCCCTCGACATTGCGGACTACGTCGAGCAGATGCCCAAGATGCTTCGGGTCACCCATCTCAAAGGTGAAGCGGCTGATCGCCACCCGGTCACCGGAGGTGGTCACCGACGCCGAGAGGATGTTCACCCGCTCGTCGGCCAATACGCGGGTGACGTCGGAGAGCAGCCGGTGCCGGTCGAGCGCCTCGACCTGAATGGCCACCAGGAATACCGACGACGGTGACGGCGCCCAGTGCACCTCGATGATCCGCTCGGCCTGCTGCTGCAGCGACGCGGCGTTGGTGCAGTCGGTGCGGTGCACGCTGACTCCCCCACCACGGGTGACGAAACCCATGATCAGGTCGCCGGGCACCGGCGTGCAGCACTTGGCCAACTTGGTCAGCGTGCCCGGCGCGCCCGGAACGGCAACCCCGACATCGTCAGTGCTGCGCGGGCGCCGCGGCACCGTCGTCGGGGTGGAGCGCTCCGCCAAATCCTCCTCGGCCTGGTCGATCCCGCCGAGTTCGACCAGCAGCCGTTGCACCACATGCTTGGCCGAGACGTGCCCCTCACCGACCGCGGTGTAGAGCGCCGACACGTCGGTGTAATGCAGCTCGTTGGCCACCGCCGCCATAGACCCGCCGTTCACCAAGCGCTGCAACGGAAGTCCGCCGCGGCGGACTTCGCGGGTGATCGCGTCCTTGCCGGTTTCCAGCGCCTCCTCGCGGCGCTCCTTGGCAAACCACTGCCGGATCTTGGTCTTGGCGCGCGGGGACACCACGAACTGCTGCCAATCCCGCGACGGCCCGGCGTTGGCCGCTTTCGAGGTGAAAACCTCGACGACTTCGCCGTTTTCCAGCTTGCGCTCCAGCGCCACCAGCCGACCGTTGACCCGGGCGCCGATGCAACGATGACCCACCTCGGTGTGCACGGCGTAAGCGAAGTCCACCGGCGTGGACCCGGTGGGCAATGTGATGACATCGCCCTTCGGGGTGAAGACGAAAAGCTCTTGCACAGCAAGGTCGTAACGCAGCGACTCCAGGAACTCGCCGGGATCGGCAGCCTCTCGCTGCCAGTCGAGCAGTTGGCGCATCCAGGCCATGTCGTCGATCTCGGCGGCGGCGTGCAGATGCGGAACTCCGTTGCGGCCCTTGGTCTCTTTGTAACGCCAGTGTGCCGCGATGCCGTACTCCGCGGTGCGGTGCATGTCGCGGGTGCGGATCTGCACCTCCAGCGGTTTGCCCTCCGGGCCGACCACGGTGGTGTGCAGCGACTGGTACACCGCGTAGCGCGGCTGGGCAATGTAGTCCTTGAACCGGCCCGCCATCGGCTGCCACAGCGAATGCACCACACCGACAGCGGCGTAACAGTCCCGGATCTCGTCGCACAGGATGCGGATGCCGACCAGGTCGTGAATGTCGTCGAAGTCGCGGCCCTTGACGATCATCTTCTGGTAGATCGACCAGTAGTGCTTGGGCCGCCCCTCGACCAGCGCGCTGATCTTCGACGCGTTCAGCGTGTTGGCGATCTCGGCGCGGACCTTGGCCAAATAGGTGTCCCGTGACGGCGCCCGGCCGGCGACCAGACGCACGATCTCCTCGTACTTCTTGGGATGCAGGATCGCGAACGACAGATCCTCCAGCTCCCACTTGACCGTGGCCATGCCCAACCGGTGCGCCAGCGGCGCAATGACTTCCAGTGTTTCGCGGGCCTTGCGGGCCTGCTTCTCCGGTGGCAGGAAGCGCATGGTGCGCATGTTGTGCAGCCGGTCGGCGACCTTGATCACCAGCACCCGCGGGTCGCGCGCCATCGCCGTGATCATCTTGCGGATGGTCTCGCCCTCGGCGGCGCTACCCAGCACGACGCGGTCCAGCTTGGTCACCCCGTCGACGAGATGGCCGACCTCGTCACCGAAATCGCTGGACAACGCCTCCAGGCTGTAACCGGTGTCCTCGACCGTGTCGTGCAGCAGGGCGGCCACCAGCGTGGTGGTGTCCATGCCCAACTCGGCCAGGATGTTGGCCACGGCCAGGGGGTGAGTGATGTACGGGTCGCCCGAATGCCGCAACTGGCTGGCGTGCCGTTGCTCGGCCACCTCGTAGGCCCGCTGCAGCAGCGACAGGTCGGCCTTCGGGTAGATCTCCCGGTGCACCGCCACCAGCGGTTCGAGCACGGGGCTGAGCGTGCTGCGCTGCGCGGTCATCCGCCGCGCCAGCCGGGCCCGGACTCGCCGCGAGGCACTGCTGGACGCCTTCAGACCGATCCCGGGCTCAGCCGATGGCGCAATGTCGGCGACCTGGAGCGGCTCGGTGGGCGGCTGAACCGCCGTCCCCTTGTCGTCCGCCACGTTGGTCACCTCCGAAGCTCAAGGATATAGCTGAAGTCTGATTGCCCGAGCTACATACAGAGCAAGCTGTGCACCGGCAGCGGCGCGACCACCTCACGACCGCCCAGCCCGGCGAGCTCGACCACCACCGCGGCGATCGTGACCTCTGCGCCGGCCTGCTGGAGCAGACGCTGCGCCGCGGCCACCGTTCCCCCGGTGGCCAGCACGTCGTCGAGGATGACAACGCTGCGGCCGGCCAATTCGATCCCGTCGGCGGGGAGCTCCAGGCTCGCGGTGCCGTATTCCAGGGTGTACTGCTCGGTGCGCACCGGCGGCGGCAACTTGCCGCCCTTGCGGATGGCCAGTACACCGGTGCCCAGCCGGGCGGCGACGGCGCCGGCGATCAGGAACCCGCGCGCATCGATTCCGGCGACCAGGTCAGCGCCGGACGCGACATCGGCGAGTTCGTCGGTCACGGCGGCCAGCCCCCGCGAGTCGGCGAACAGCGGGGTCAAGTCCTTGAACTGGATTCCAGCCGAAGGGAAATCGGCGACCTGCCGGGTCAGCAGCGTGATCAGTTCGGCTGCCGAGGCGTCGCCGGTATTCACCGAACCAGGACCCATCGGTCCATATTCCAGCCGGCGCCCCACCGGCTCGGGTTGGTGCCGACGGCATACATCTTCTTCGACGCCAGCAAGGTCCGCTGCTGGCGATACAGCGGCAACGTCGGCATATCAGCCCACAGCACGGGTGCGCTCTCGGCCAGCAACCGGACCAAGTCGGCAGGGTCGGCTGACACCGCCAGCGAGCCGATGATCCCGTCGATCTGGCCGTTGCCGTAGCCGGATAGGTTGTTTCCGTTGCCGGTGTGCAGGTCGTAGGCGTCCATCGCCCACGACCCCGTCGAACCGCTGCCGGTGGCGCCGCCGGTGCTGGCCAGCAAGACGTCGACCTTCCCGTCCTTGAGCGCCTGTGGACCAACGGAGTCCGAGGTGACGTCGGTGACGGTGATACCGGCCGGGCCGCAGGCCCTGGCAATCGCACCCACGATCGCGGCCAGTCGCGCGTTGGGTCCCCGATAGCCAATGCGCACCGTCAGCGGTTTCCCGCCCAGCGCACCGCGCGCGGCCTCGGGGTTCGATTTGATGAACTGGCCCGCCTCGGCAACGTTTTCCGCCTGTCCGATGGCATCGTCGGCCGTGGTGTGCAGACGCGCGTTGGCGATCGGCGCCGCGGCGTCACGCGCGATGACATCCCGCGGTGTGCACGACGCGAGTGCGCGACGCGCCGGGACGGCGGCGAGCGGTCCGCGCGGCGCGAAAATCAACTGCTCGATACCGTCCGACGGCGCATCGGTGCGACGGTAGTTGTCGGGTGTGGCCAGTGCACCCGACGAGCCGGCCGCGACGTCGACGACGTCGGCGCTGTCGTCGTTGACCCGGTCCTGGATGTCGACTTTCTGGGGCCACACCGTGATCCGCTTGGTCATCGGCTTGGCGCCCCACCATCGGTCGTTGGCGACGAGCACCACACCGCCGCCGTCCAACACCGATTCGATCTTGTACGGCCCCGACGACGGGAAGTGCTTGGCGACCGTGCCCGAGTCGATACCTGGATTGAGGCTCCACGTGGTGTTCCACAGCTGCGCTATCCGCCCGATGGCGGGCACGTCGTTACCCAGCAGCGCCGACGTGACGTTGATACCCAACTCGTCGGCGATGACATGCGACGGCAGGATCTCGGTTGCGGTGAACAGCTGGTTGTAGTCGACGATGTTGCGGTCAGGAGCAAACGACACCCGCGCTTTCTTCTGTCCCGGCTGGCAGTCGATGGACGTGACGTCGACGTACCCGGCCTGGCTGGCGGCGTCGAAGGCGGAATACCGACCGGACTGGGCTGCCCACGTCAGCACCAGGTCGTCGCAGGTGACCGGCTTACCGTCGGAGTAGACGGCGTTGTCGACGATCTGGTAGTCGAGCACCAGCGGCGAACCGCCGACGATCGAAATGGTGCCGAAGTCGTGGTCGGCGACGACCTGGCCGTCGGGGCCGTGGTAGCCGAAGCCGGTGAGCGTGCGAGCGAAGGCCTGCGCTCCCGCAGAGGCCGCGCCGCTGACCGTGCTGGTGTTGTAGGTGTCCAGCGCGCCGTCGACGATGTAGTCGACCTGCCCCGCGGCGCTTCCAGAGCACGCCGTCAGTGCGCCGGGCACGGCCGCCGCAAGCGTCGCCACCAGCCAGCTGGCAGCGAGCCGCCGACGCCAGACAACCATCGGGCTAGCGTTTGTTCCGCTTGCCGGTAGGACGCGCATGACGGCGCGCCGACTGCCGTACCGGCCGTGCGCCCGGAGCCGGCTTGCTCGGCGCGACGCCGCCGGTAGCCGCGAAGGACGCGCCAGCCTGCTCCGGGGCCTCCTGGGACTCCCCGTCGACGGAGTCGGTGCGCGCTTGGGGCTGTTCGGCCTTCGCCGAGTCCGGGCCGCGGCGCCGGACGACCCGGCGGTTGTGGGCGCGCACCAGATCGGTGCGCTCGCGCAGGGTGACCAGCAACGGGGTGGCGAAGAAGATCGACGAGTAGGTGCCGACGATGATGCCGACCAGCTGCACCAGCGCCAGGTCCTTGAGCGTGCCCACACCCAACAGCCACACCGCCACCACCATCAGTGCCAGCACCGGCAGCACCGAGATCAGGCTGGTGTTGATCGACCGCATGAAGGTCTGGTTGATCGCGAGGTTGGCCCACTCGGCG
This sequence comes from uncultured Actinomycetota bacterium, assembly GCA_963760095.1. Classification (GTDB taxonomy): domain Bacteria; phylum Actinomycetota; class Actinomycetes; order Mycobacteriales; family Mycobacteriaceae; genus Mycobacterium. The sequence continues at coordinate 33,627 of CAVXBT010000009.1, forward strand.
AACGTGCGCCGATTGGTGTGCTGGAAGGCGTGGGTGTTCTCTTCGACTTTGTCGAACACGATCACGGTGTCGTACAGGGAGAAGCCCAGGATCGTCAGCAAACCGATGACCGTGGCCGGGGTAACTTCGAAGCCCACCAGCGAGTAGACCCCCGCAGTGACCGTCAGGTCGAAACACATCGTCGTCAGCGCGGAGATCGCCATGTAGCGCTCGTACCGAACGGTGATGTACAGGCTGACCAGCACCAGGAACACCACCAGTGCGATCACCGCCTTCGTGGTGATCTGCCCGCCCCAGGTCGAGGACACCGCCGAGTCCGAGATGGCCTTCTTGCTGGGCTGACCGTCGGCACCTTTGGGCGCGAACTTGTCGAACAGGGCGTTGCGCAGCTCCTCCGTCTTGTCGTTGGCCAACGCTTCAGAACGGATCTGCACGGTCGCCGACGAGCCGCTGCCGACGATCACCACCGACTCCGGGTCATGGCCCAGCGCCTGCCGGAAGACCTCGTTCACCTGGCTGACCGTCGCGTCACCACGCGGCATCGACATCGTCGTGCCGCCCTTGAAGTCGATGCCGAAGGTGAATCCCCGTATCAGGATGCTGGCGATCGCGACCGCGACGAGGAACCCGCCGACCGCGTACCACAGCCGACGCCGGCCAACGACCTCGAAAGCGCCGGTACCGGTGTAGAGGCGGGACAGGAAACTGTGGTGCGGCAGCACGGCGCCGGTGTCGTCGCCGGTCGCGTGCACGACTTTTGCGGTGCCCGTGCTGATTTCGACGGCAGTCGTTTCGTCGGTGCCGGTCGTGTTCGCGTTTGACGCCATCTCGCTACCTCCGCCCCGTCGAATAAGCCCCGGCCGTCAAGGCCCCTCGCTCACGTGCAACCTGCTGGACCGCTCCCAGACCGTTGTAGGCCGGCTTGGCCAGCCTCGCCGACTTGGACGCCAGCGACAACAGCGGCCAGGTCACCAGGAACACCACGACGACGTCGAGCGCCGTGGTGAGTCCCAAGGTGAACGCGAACCCCTTCACCTGACCGATCGCCAGGACGTACAGGACGGCCGCCGCCAAGAAGGTCACCGCGTTGCCCGACAGGATCGTCCTGCGAGCCCGCCCCCAACCACGGGGAACCGCCGACCGGAATCTCTTGCCTTCGCGGATCTCGTCTTTGATGCGTTCGAAGAACACCACGAACGAGTCGGCCGTCGTGCCGATACCGATGATCAGACCTGCGATACCCGCCAGGTCCAGGGTGTAGTTGATATAACGCCCGAGCAACACCAGGATGGCGAAAACCATTGCGCCAGAGGCGACCAACGACAGAGCCGTCAGCAACCCCAGCACCCGGTAGTACAGCAACGAGTACACCAGGACCAGCCCGAGCCCGATGGCACCGGCAAGCAGGCCTGCGCGCAGCGACGTCAATCCCAGTGTCGCCGAAACGGTTTGGGCTTCTGACGACTCGAACGACAGCGGCAGCGAGCCGTACTTGAGGACGTTGGCCAGCTCCTTCGCCGAGCTCGCAGTGAACGGCGGGTCTCCGCCGGTGATCTGGGTGCGACCGCCGGGGATGGCTTCCCGGATCTGGGGCGCACTCACCACCTGCGAGTCCAGCGTGAACGCGGTCTGCGTGCCGATATGGGCGGCGGTGAAGTCCGCCCAGGTGTTGGCTGCCCCGCTTTTGAACTGCACATCGACGACGTAGCCGCCGCTGTGTTGGTCCAGACCCGAGCTGGCGTTGTCGATCTGGTCGCCGCTGATGATCGACGGCGCGAGCAAGTAGGCCTGCTTGTGCTGCTTGTCGCAGGTCACCAGCGGCAGGTTGGGGTCGTCGTTGCCGGCCAGGATGTCCTCCTGGTAGCACCTGGTGGCCTCGTATTGCAGGGCGAGGAACTGCACACCCTTGTTGGTGCTCTGCCGCCACTCTCGTTCTTTGGCGATGCGCTCGGCGAGGTCTTTACGCGGATCGGCCGGCCCTGGCTGAACCGGCGCGGGGGCCGGGGGTGCGGGCGCCGGTGGCGGGTCTTGCGGATAAGGCCGCGGCTGCGGCGGGACGGCCCCTCCCCCTGCTCCGGGTGCAGGAATCTCGGCGGACTGGTCGCCTGGTGCCCCGGGCTGGGGCTGAGGCTGCCCGCCGGGTGCCGGTCCGCCGGGCTTGCCGTGCGACGGCTGCCGCGGGGCCTGCTGCGCCGCGGCGCTGTCGACCGGCAGCGCGTTGATCACCGGACGGATGTACAGCCGGGCGGTCTGGCCGAGGTTGCGCGCCTCGCTGCCGTCGGTTCCCGGGACCGTGATGACCAGGTTGTCCCCGTCGACGATGACCTCGGAACCCGATACGCCCAGGCCGTTGACCCGGGCGCTGATGATCTGCTGCGCCTGAGACAACGCCTCTCGGGTCGGCCGCGACCCGTCCGGCGTCCGCGCGGTCAACGTGACCCGGGTGCCACCCTGCAGGTCGATGCCGAGCTTCGGGTCAGCCCGCTTGTTGCCGGTGAGGAACACCAGCAAGTAGAGGCCGATGAGCAGAATCAGGAATACCGCCACATAGCGGGTGGGGTGCGCCGGCGTCGAAGGCGATGCCACGTGTCGAGTCTCCTCCGCTCATGCGTGATCCGGTCCCCGCGAATCGTCACGCCCGCTGTTTGCCTCTCGCGCGCCGATCAGTCCGACTGCACCCGCAAAGGGTACGTGGCGGGCCACCGACCTCAATCCTTGGGCAGTCGCTCCGCGTCGTCGGCGAGACCGTCGGCCTCCTCGGCCTCAATGTCCAGGCTCTCCGGTTCGATGCGGTCCCTGACCGCCAGCTTCAGCCAGGTCGTCACCACACCCGCCGAGATCTCGAGGTCGACATCGTCATCGGTGATGCGGGTGATGGTGCCCAGCAATCCCGACGTGGTGTGCACCCGGTCCCCGACTCGCAGCGAGTCGTGCAGATCGATGGTGGCTTGCATCGCGCGCTTCTGCCTCCGCGAGGCGAAGAACATGAACGCCCCTAAGACGATAAGCAGCGGCAAGAACATAACCGTTTGATTCATGGGGGCGAAGGTCTTTCCTGTTGGTCGTGTAAGTCGGCGTCGGCCACCAGTGTGCCACTAGGCCGTCGCGGTGCTGAATCATTGAACGATGGAGCTCACTGACGCGTTGCGCACCACCGGGGCTGTTCGCGAATTCACTGATCGGGCCGTCGACGACGCCGTGCTGGCCCGAATCCTCGAAACCGCCCGCTTCGCGCCCAGCGGCGGCAATGCCCAGGCCTGGCGCGTGGTGGTCGTCAAGGACTCAGCGAATCGTCGTCGGCTACGGGATTGCTACCTGCGGGGTTCCCGGGAGTACATGGCACTGCTGGCCGCCGGGCTGCGGCCGTGGGCGCCGACCAGCGATCGCGACGCCGAGGCCCACGCGTTGGCCTTCGAAAATACCTCAGCCGTAGGGGATTTCGCAGAACACTTCGACGAAGTCCCAGTCTTGCTCGCGCTGTTCGCCGACCTGTCGATGTTGGCGGCGGTGGACCGCGACGCCGACCGGTACACCTTCGCCGGCGGCGCGTCCCTCTACCCGTTCGCGTGGAGCATCCTGCTGGCGGCTCGCGGCGAGGGCCTGGGCGGCGTCATCACCACGATCGCGATCCGGCGCGAGCGCGAAGTGAAGGCCCTCCTGGGAGCAAGTGACCCGCTGGCGCTGGCCGCGGTGATCGCCTTGGGATATCCGGTCCGACATCCGCGCCGACTCCGCCGCCAACCAGTGAGCTCCTTTGCTACGGTCGATTCGATCGACGGTCCGACATTTGGGAGGTCTGCAGATGAGGAAGTTGGTTGATTGCCTGGCAACGGTCGCCGCGATAGCGGTGTTACCGATGGCTGCGGTGACGATTGCAATGCCGGCCGTGAGCTCGGCGGATCCACAGGACTGCGACCCTGGCCAGTGGTGGGATCCGACGGGGAGCGTGTGCCGGCCGCTGGGTCAGGGGCCGCAGCCGCTGAACTGCGACCCCGGCCAGTATTGGGATCCGACGACGAATGTGTGCCGACCGTTGGGACACACAGCCGCAGGCTGATTTCGGGGTCGTCGCCGCGGCTCGACACCGATAAGCTGCTGACGTGTCCGCTGTCGAGCAGAGTCGCCACCTGGTCACCGAAATCCCCGGTCCAGCATCGCTGGAGCTGACCAAGCGCCGTGCCGCGGCGGTATCAGCCGGTGTGGGAAATACCATGCCGGTGTTCGCGGCGCGCGCGGCGGGCGGGATCGTGGAGGACGTCGACGGCAACCGGCTGATTGATTTGGGTTCGGGCATCGCAGTCACCACCATCGGCAATTCCGCGCCCCGGGTGGTCGACGCGGTGCGGGCGCAGGTCGCCGACCTCACCCACACCTGTTTCATGGTGACGCCGTATGAGCAATACGTCGCCGTCGCCGAACACCTCAACCGGCTGACTCCGGGCACCGGGGAGAAGCGCTCGGTGCTGTTCAACTCCGGCGCCGAGGCGGTCGAGAACGCCGTCAAGATCGCCCGCTCCTACACCCGCAAGGATGCAGTGGTGGCGTTCGACCACGCCTATCACGGGCGCACCAACATGACGATGGCGCTGACCGCGAAATCCATGCCGTACAAGAGTGGATTCGGGCCGTTCGCACCGGAGATCTACCGCGCGCCGCTGTCCTATCCGTTCCGTGACGGTCTGATCGACAAGGAACTGGCCACCGACGGCGAGCTGTCCGCTCGACGGGCCATCGACGTCATCTCCAAACAGGTTGGCGCGGAAAACTTGGCCGCCGTCGTCATCGAGCCCATCCAGGGCGAAGGCGGATTCATCGTCCCGGCCGAGGGATTCCTGCCCGCCCTGCTGGACTGGTGCCGCCAGAACAATGTCGTCTTTGTCGCCGACGAGGTGCAGACCGGCTTCGCCCGAACCGGTGCCATGTTCGCCTGCGAGCACGAGGGCATCGAACCCGATCTGATCTGCATCGCCAAAGGCATCGCCGACGGGCTGCCGCTGTCCGCCGTGACCGGTCGCGCCGAGATCATGGACGCCCCGCACCCCAGCGGCATCGGCGGGACCTTCGGCGGCAATCCGGTGGCCTGCGCTGCGGCGCTGGCCACCATCGCCACCATCGAGGCCGACGGGCTCATCGAGCGAGCCCGTCAGATCGAACGGCTGATGAAAGACCGCCTGCAGGCGCTGCAAGCCGGCGATGACCGCATCGGCGACGTGCGGGGCCGCGGCGCGATGATCGCCGTCGAGTTCGTCAAACCGGACACTGCTGAGCCCGACGCCGAGTTGACCAACGCGCTGGCCGCCGCCGCCCACGCCGCCGGCGTCATCGTGTTGACGGCGGGTACTTTCGGCAACGTGGTGCGCTTTCTGCCGCCGCTGACGATCAGCGACGATCTCCTCAGCGAGGGTCTCGAAATCCTGTCTGGGCTGCTCGCCGAGCTTTAATGCTCAATAGCCCCAACTGTCTCAAGAAGTCCGGGATACGACGAAGTGCCCGCCTCTGAGCGACAACCGGCTGGGTGGCGAAGTGCCATCTCGCGTTTGTGGATCAGGTGCAGCCGCGTCCCGGCCGACGCACTGGTCTGACATCGAGCCCAGTTGTCGCTGAGAGGCGGGCACATCGACACCACCGACTCTGCGGTTACGCATGTGACAGAAGGTGCGATACCCGTCGCTGGCGAGCACCGCCAGTGGCGAATTTCACTGCGCGATCCGCACTCAATAGGAATATCGTTACTTTTGCTAACGTAGTACGCATTAGGTGCAGCGTCGCACCGCCAAATTTCCCAATTTCGTAGGTTGTGAGGTTCTGTTATGTCGCTCAATGTCGAAGAAGTCCAGGAACGTCGCGCCATCGAGTTGGCTGCCAACGATCCGGAGTTCGCGGCCGCGCGACCCGATGAGGCGGTCAGCGCCGATATCGCGGGCGCCGGGCGGCGACTCCCCCAGGTCGTCAGAGCCGCGCTGGAGGGTTACGCCGACCGGCCGGCCGTCGCGCAGCGCGCAGTCGAATTCGTCAAAGACCCACAGACCGGGCGTACGTCAGCCACGCTGCTGCCCTGGTTCGACAAAGTGAGCTACGGCGAGTTGGCCGACCGCGTCGATGAGCTGTCCCGCGCTTTTACTAACGGTGCTGATGGGTTTGTGACAGCCGGTGACCGGGTCTGCGTGTTGGGGTTCACCAGCGTCGACTACACCACGATTGACATCGCGCTGGGCCTCGTCGGCGCCGTGTCGGTCCCGTTGCAAACCAGCGCGGCGATCGCGCAGTTGCAGCCGATCGTCCTCGAGACCGAGCCCACCGTTTTCGCCGCGAGTGTCGACTACCTGTCCGATGCGGTCGACGTGATCCTCGCTGCCGCCGATTCCGGCCACACGACCGCGCATCTCGTGGTCTTCGACTACCGCGGCGAGCTCGACGACAACCGCGAGGCACTGCAGGCCGCCCACGAGCGGCTGGCCGAGCTCGCGCTGACCATCGAGACCCTCGACGAAGTTCGCGAGCGCGGCGCCGCACTGCCGGAGACCCCGGTCGTCGAGTCCGGCGAGGAAGACCCCCTGGCGGTGCTGATCTACACCTCGGGCAGCACCGGCGCCCCTAAGGGCGCGATGTACCCGCAGAGCAACGTCGCCAAGATGTGGAACAGGTCGACCAAGAACTGGTTCGGGCCCAGCGCCGCGTCGATCAGCCTGAACTTCATGCCGATGAGCCATGTGATGGGCCGCGGCACCCTCTACGGCACGCTCGGCAACGGCGGCACCGCCTACTTCGCCGCCAGGAGTGACCTGTCGACGCTGTTGGAGGACCTGCGCCTGGTGCGGCCGACGGAGTTGAACTTCGTGCCACGGATCTGGGAGATGCTGTACAGCGAGTTCCAGAGCGAGGTGGGCCGACGGACCGCGCAGGGCGTCGACCGTGAGACCGCCGAATCGCAAGTGCTGGTGGAGGAGCGCGACGAGCTGCTCGGCGGACGCCACATCTTCGCGATGACCGGCTCGGCACCGATCTCCCCCGAGCTGCGGAGCTGGGTCGAGTCGCTGCTCGCGATCGATCTGGTGGACGGCTACGGCTCCACCGAAGCGGGCATGGTCTTGTTAGACGGCGAGATCCAGCGCCCACCAGTCGTCGACTACAAGCTGGTCGACGTTCCGGACCTGGGCTACTTCGCCACCGATCGGCCGCATCCGCGGGGCGAATTGCTGCTGAAGACCGAGAACATGTTCCCCGGCTACTACAAGCGGGCCGAGACCACCGCCGCCGTGCTCGACGCCGACGGCTACTACCGGACCGGCGACGTCTTCGCGGAGGTCGCTCCCGACCGGCTGGTCTACGTCGACCGCCGCAACAACGTGCTGAAGTTGGCGCAGGGTGAGTTCGTCACGCTGGCCAAGCTGGAGGCGGCGTTCGGGAACAGCCCGCTGATCCGGCAGATCTACGTCTACGGCAACAGCGCCCAGCCCTACCTGCTGGGGGTCGTCGTGCCCACGGACGTGAACGCGTCGAAGTCAGCGATCGCCGAGTCGCTGCAAAGCGTCGCGAAAGAGGCCGGCCTGCAGTCCTACGAGGTGCCGCGGGACTTCATCATCGAGACCACGCCGTTCACCCTGGAGAACGGCCTGCTGACCGGGATCCGGAAGCTCGCTTGGCCGAAGCTGAAGCAGCACTACGGCGAGCGCCTCGAACAGCTCTACGCGGACTTGGCCCAGGGCCAGGCCGACGAGCTGTCCGAACTGCGTCGCGGCGGCGCCGACGCGCCGGTGCTGCAAACCGTCAGCCGGGCCGCCGCGGCGATGCTCGGTGCGGCAAAGTCCGACCTGACGCCCGATGCCCACTTCACCGACTTGGGCGGAGACTCGTTGTCTGCGTTGACATTCGGCAACTTGCTACGCGAGATCTTCGACATCGACGTGCCGGTGGGTGTGATCGTCAGCCCAGCCAACGATTTGCAGGCCATCGCCGATTACATCGAAGGTGAGCGCCAGGGCAGCAAGCGGCCCAGCTTCGCCTCCGTGCACGGTCGTGACGCCGTCGAGGTGCACGCCGCCGAGTTGACGCTGGACAAGTTCATCGAGCCGGCAACTTTGGCCGCCGCGCCCAATCTGCCCGGGCCCGCCAGCGAGGTACGCACCGTATTGCTCACCGGCGCAACCGGTTTCCTGGGCCGCTACCTGGCGCTGGAATGGCTGGAGCGGATGGACTTCGTCGACGGCAAGGTGATTGCCCTGGTAAGGGCGAAAACTGACGCAGAGGCACGCGCGCGTCTGGACCGAACCTTCGACAGCGGCGACCCCAAGCTGCTCGAGCATTACCAGCGGTTGGCCGCCGACCACCTGGAGGTCATCGCCGGTGACAAGGGTGAGGCCAACCTCGGCCTGGATGCCGCGACCTGGCAACGACTGGCCGACACCGTCGACCTGATCGTCGACCCCGCGGCCCTGGTCAACCACGTGCTGCCCTACAGCGAGTTGTTCGGACCCAACGCGGTGGGCACCGCCGAGCTGTTGCGGATCGCGCTGACCACGAAGCTGAAGGCATTCAGCTACGTGTCGACGATCGGCGTCGGCGACCAGATTCAGCCCGGAAAGTTCTTGGAGGACGCCGACATCCGGGAGATCAGCGCCACGCGCCAGGTCAACGACGGGTACGCCAACGGCTACGGCAACAGCAAGTGGGCCGGCGAGGTGCTGCTTCGGGAGGCCCATGACCTGTGCGGCCTGCCGGTCGCGGTGTTCCGCTGCGACATGATCCTGGCGGACACCACCTATGCGGGCCAGCTGAACCTGCCGGACATGTTCACCCGGATGATGCTCAGCCTGGTCGCCACCGGTACCGCGCCTGCCTCGTTCTACGAGCTCGATGCCGACGGAAACCGGCAACGCGCCCACTACGACGGGCTGCCAGTCGAATTCATCGCCGAGGCGATCTCCATCTTGGGGACCGAGGTGCTGGATGACGGGGCCGGATTCCAGACGTACCACGTGATGAACCCTTACGACGACGGCGTCGGCCTCGACGAGTACGTCGACTGGTTGATCGACGCCGGGTACCCAATCCAGCGAGTCGGCGACTACGCGGCCTGGTTGCGACGGTTCGAGACGACGCTGCGCGCCCTGCCCGAGCGGCAGCGCCAGTATTCGCTGCTACCGCTGTTGCACAACTACCAGCACCCGCAGACACCGATCAACCGGTCGATGGCACCGACCGACCGCTTCCGCACCGCCGTGCAAGAGGCGAAAATCGGTCCGGATAAAGACATCCCGCATGTCACCGAGCCGGTGATCGTCAAGTACATCACCGACCTGGAGTTGCTCGGACTGCTCTGACGAAGAGACGCTGGCGCGATCGGTCACTGACTCGTCGCGTCGGCGTTACGCCGACGGAACAAGCCACCGCCGCCCTCGCGCCGGTGACGTCGCGGCGTGTCCGTCAGCTCCTCGGTTTGGGCCGACTCGGCGAAAGCGTCGAAGGTATGCACGTCCGACGGCGGCGCGGCTTGGCGGGCATATTCCACGTCGCGCGCCGTCCGGACCGACATCCGCGCCAAGACCGCTCCAGCCAGGAAGACGATCAGCGCGCCCAGCCCGGAGAACGAGGCGATCTCGATCGCCGCGCGCTTGGCTTCCGTCGTGGCGATGGGGTGGCCGATGTCGCCGAGCCGCAGCGTCGAAGCCAACGTGCGGCCGACGACGAACCAGGCGCCGCCGATGGCAGCCAGCCAACCGCCGAACATCGCGGTGGCACGGTTCCCGGAGACCAGCAGCAGAAAGCCGCCCGCCGCGGTGGTGGCTCCGGGAAACACCTCCAGGCAAGCGCGTGCCTGGCTCCACACCCACGGCTGGCCGGGCGTGAACGCGAAGTGGAAGTACGGGCCGATGAAGGGGACCAGCGCTCCCCAAACACCAAGGATGATCAAAAGCAATCCGCTGACAGCGCCACGGCTGCGCGGCATGTGCAGGCTGCCGAAACCTGACCGCGAATCAGTCATTACGAGTTCTCCTCACACAGTGAATACCTGGCTGAGTGCCCCTACGTCGTCATCGGCGTGCCACGTTAGCCCACGATGTTATGGACCACCGCGGCGCCGAGCGGCTCGGATGCCGCTCAGCAACTACGTGCGGAATCGCTCGCGCCGACTGTCCGCGACCGATGGCGAGTCGCGGGAGCGCCAGCAACGGCCATATTTCTCAGGATCAGCGGGCGACGAGACCGATCACCAGCAAGACAACCGCGATCGCCGGGAACGTGCCCTGCGTCAACGCCGCCCTGGCCTTGTCCGGGGCCGAGGCCAGTAGCACGACCGCTGCCGACGCCATGGATCCGACGCCGGCCAAGATGAGTGCCGCCCCGACGCCACGATCGCCCAATGCGACGGCGCCGATGCCGATTCCGGTGACAATCGCCAGGAAAAGGTTGTAGAAGCCCTGATTGAACGCAAGCAGCTTGGTGGTTTCGGCTTCCTCGGCTGTCGTACCGAACGCCGCGCGGGTGCGTCGGCTGGTCCAGGTCAGCGACTCCATCGTGAAGATGTAGACGTGCAGCAAACCGGCTAACCCGGCGAATACCAATGCTGCGGTAATCATCGCGTCCTCCTACTCGAATAGTCCCGGTTGCCCTAAACCGCTGGCGCGCGGCGGCGGCGTCATTCCAAGATGCGTCCACGCCTGCGGGGTGGCGACCCTGCCGCGCGGCGTGCGCGCGATCATCCCGGCCCGGACCAGGAAAGGCTCGCACACTTCCTCCACGGTGGTGGCCTCTTCGCCGACCGCCACCGCCAGCGTCGACACGCCAACCGGGCCGCCGCCGAAGCTGCGGGTCAGCGCCGACAGCACGGCGCGGTCCAGCCGGTCGAGGCCGAGCTCGTCGACGTCGTAGACCTCCAGCGCGGACTTGGCGACGTCGCGGGTAATGATGCCGTCGGCGCGCACCTCGGCGAAGTCGCGGACCCGGCGCAGCAGCCGGTTGGCGATCCGCGGGGTGCCGCGCGAGCGGCGGGCGATCTCCGCGCCGGCCTCGCCGCCGAGCTCGATGCCCAGAATCCCCGCGGAGCGGGACAACACCCGCTCCAGCTCGGCCGGCTCGTAGAAATCCATGTGCGCAGTGAACCCGAACCGATCGCGCAGCGGGCCGGTCAGCGCGCCGGACCGGGTGGTCGCGCCAACCAGGGTGAACGGCGCCACCTCCAACGGAATCGACGTCGCCCCAGGGCCTTTGCCGACGACGACATCGACGCGGAAGTCCTCCATCGCCAGATACAGCATCTCTTCGGCGGGCCGGGCAATCCGGTGAATCTCGTCGATGAACAACACGTCGTGCTCGACGAGGTTGGACAGCATCGCCGCCAAGTCGCCGGCACGCTCCAGCGCCGGGCCCGACGTCACCCGCAGCGACGACCCCAGCTCGGCGGCGATGATCATGGCCAGCGACGTCTTGCCGAGCCCGGGCGGGCCCGACAACAGGATGTGATCCGGTGTGCTGCCCCGATTTTTGGCACCCTCGAGGACCAGCTGCAGCTGTTCACGCACTCGCGGTTGGCCGATGAACTCGCCCAATGAGCGCGGCCGCAGACTGGCGTCGACGTCACCTTCACCGACGGTCAGGGCGGCAGACACTTCCCGTTCGTCGACGTCATCGCCGTCGTCGCCGTCGAAGCGGCTCACTTCGTCTTCCCCAGCAGCGATAGCGCCGACCGCAGAGCCGTTGATGTGGTGGCCTCGCCGTCGGCGGCCAGCACCTTGTCGGTGGCCTCCTCGGCCTGCTTAGCCGCAAAGCCCAGTCCCACAAGGGCTTCCACGACCGGACCGCGAATGCTGTGGCCATTCACCGCCGGCGACGCGGTGCTGGTGCCCACGGGCCCGATCTTGTCGCGCAACTCGAGCACCAGCCGTTCGGCGCTGCGCTTGCCGATGCCCGGCACCCGGGTGAGGGCGGTGACGTCGCCGTCGGCGAGGGCCTGCCGCAGCGCCTGCGCGTCGTAGACCGCCAGGGTGGCCAGCGCGATCTTGGGCCCCACGCCGGAAACTCCCAGCAATGTCAGAAACAGGTCACGGGCATCGGCGTCGGGAAAGCCGTAAAGCGTCATCGAGTCTTCGCGGACGATCATCGCGGTGATCAGCCGGGCCTCGCTGCCGCGGCGCAGCGTCGCGAGTGTGGACGGGGCGGCCATCAGCTTGTAGCCGACGCCGGCCGCTTCGATGACGACGTGGTCGAGAGCAACGTCGAGCACTTCTCCTCGAACTGACGAGATCATCGCACTGCCTTCACTTTCGCGGCGAACTTCTTACGCTGCTCGGCGACCTTGGCCTCGGCTTCGGCCATCCGGGCGATCATCGGCGCGCGCCAGCAGTGACAGATCGCCAGCGCCAACGCGTCGGCGGCGTCGGCGGGCGTCGGCTTGGCTTGCAGCCCAAGGATTCTGGTGACCATGGTGGTTACCTGAGCCTTGTCTGCGCGCCCGTTGCCGGTCACTGCGGCCTTGACCTCGCTGGGGGTGTGGAAGTGCACGTCGATGTTGCGCTTGGCGGCCGCGAGCGCAATCACGCCGCCGGCCTGCGCGGTTCCCATCGCGGTGTTCGCGTTCTGATTGGCAAACACGCGCTCGATCGCGATGACATCTGGCAAGTGGGTGTCCATCCAGTGGTCGACGGTGTCGCTGATCGCCAGTAAGCGGCGGTGCAGCGGCTCGTCGGCCGGGGTCCGCACGACGTCGACGTCCAGCGCGATGATCTGGCGGCCACGACCGCTCTCGACGACGGAAAGGCCGCAGCGGGTCAGCCCCGGATCGACACCCATCACCCGCACACGGACTCCTAGCTGTACCGAACGGTTGTTCGATACCTTAGCGGCCGGGACGGACGGCGGCGGATAGGACACGCGCGGCCACTCGGAAACAGCGCAACCGCTGCTCATATTTTCGCTGCGCTGCGATCATCGGTGCGAAATTATTGGCTCGTCAATGACACACCCGGATCGACAAGGGCTGTTACCTTGAACCGCACTATCGATCACCGCGGTGCGGTCATGCGGAAAGGTTGCGCGTGGGGACAGCACTGCTAGTGCTCGCCGCGGTGCTCTTCATCGGGGCGATCGTCGTGTTCGTCATCGCGCTGCGCCGTCCCAAACAACCGCACGGCGGTCGCCAGGATCCCCTCGCCTTCACCTCCGAGGCGTCGCAATTCGGGCCGCGACAGCTTGGGCCCGGCGCCATCGTCAGCCACGGCGGCATCGACTACGTGGTACGCGGTTCGGTCACCTATCGCGAGGGCCCGTTCGTGTGGTGGGAGCACCTGCTGGAGGGCGGCGAACAGCCGATCTGGTTCAGCGTCGAAGACGACGACGGACGGCTCAAGCTGGCGATGTGGGTCAGCCGCAAGGAGTTACAACTCGAGCCCGGCGGCCAGCACGTCGTCGACGACGTGACCTACCACGAGTCCGAACGCGGTCACGCCGGCTACACCACAGAGGGGACGACGGGCCTGCCGGCCGGCGGCGACATGGACTTCGTCGACTACAGCAACGCCGACGAAACCGCGCTGCTCTCCTTCGAGCGCTGGGCGCCGGACATGCCGTGGGAGGTTTCCACCGGCAAGGCCGTGCTGACCGGTGAGCTCACCGTGTATCCCGCCCCGCCGCCGGCAACATCAGCGTAGGGGCACGTCCTTGCCGCTTCATCGGTTGTCGGTAGCCCCTGTCGATGTCAGCGGAACCGGACTCGGACTGGCGCTCAACGCGCCCGCCCCACTCCCCCTGGCCACCTGCCGACTGGATCACCCCGACGGCGGCGCGCTGGTGCTGGGCGTCCTGGGCGCCTCACATGTCGTCACCGTCGAGCACGCCGAATCCCGCTTCTCCGAACAGGTCTCATGCCACCTCGGGGGCGAGCTGCCCGACCACACCCAAGCGCCCGGCTATGAACTCGAATCCCGCATCGACCTGCTCAACGAGCCCGCGTTCCGCCGGCTCGCGCACCGCCTGCGCGAATGCTGCGCACGGGAGAACGGTTGGCTCGGAGGCACCTTCCCGGGCGATGACGCCGCACTCACCGCGCTGTCCGCCGAACCCGACGGGCCCGGCTGGTGCTGGCAGACCTGGCACCTCTACCCGGCCGCGACGGGCGGCACGAGCGTCTACACCGCCAGCCGGTGGCGCCCATGAGCCGCAACCGTCTGTTCGTGATCGCCGCAGTGCTGGCGATCACCTCATTCAGCACGTTGATATTCGGAATCACATTGCAGCACAAAGATATTCGCTCATTCATCGCCTCTCATTACCGCGAATACGCCCATGACGCCGGCGGCACACGGTATCTCTGCACGGGATCGTCCACGCAGGTGGCCGACACGCTCGCCGGCTATCAAAGTCCCGCGGCGCGGGCGTCCAGCGCCGGTAGCCAGTATCTGCGCTACGACGACGCGATCGTGACGGTCGGCCCGGACGGCGCGCACCCCTGCAGCGTCCGAGTCGAGGACTTGGCCGCAGGCTACAGCCGCGGCGCGTTCATTTTTCTCGGCCCCGGCTTCTACCCCGGCTCTCCCGCACACGGTTCAGGCGGCAGCACCGGCGGCCCCGGCGGGGCGAAATGACAGCTAACCGGACACAGACACAAAGGAGATAGTCATGTACCTGGCCCTCGAGTTGGGATCCATCGACCTCAATCCCGTCCTCAGAGGCGCGCTCGCCACCGTCTTGTACTTCCTGGTCGGCACCGCCGTCCTGATCATCGGCTTCACCGTGGTCGATGTGCTCACCCCGGGAAACCTGCGGCAACTGGTGTTCATCGACCGCCGGCCCAACGCGGTCGTCTTGGCCTGCGCGAACTACATCGCGCTGGCCGCCGTCATCATCAGCGCGATCGCCAACAGCTACAGCCAACTCGGCCAGGGACTGGTCGGCGTCGCGGTGTACGGGCTGATCGGCGTTGTGCTGCAAGGGATCGCACTGCTGACACTGCACTTCGTGATACCCGGCAATTTCCATGAACACGTCGACGAACCCGAACTGCACCCGGCTGCGTTCGCCGTAGCCGTGATGCTGCTGGCCGTCGGAGGGGTGACCGCCGCCGCGCTGTCATGACATCGACTTCCGAGCTAGCCCCAGCCGCCACGCGCTGGCGGGCGGTACTGCTGGCCGCGGTCGCGGCATGCGCGGCATGCGGCATCATCTACGAGCTCGCATTGCTGACACTGTCGACGAGTTTGAATGGCGGCGGCATCGTCGCCACCTCGCTGATCGTGGCCGGCTACATCGCGGCACTGGGCGCCGGTGCGCTACTGGTCAAGCCGTTACTCACGTGGCCGGCAATAACTTTCGTCGCCATCGAAGCGCTGCTGGCCATCGTCGGCGGCTTGTCCGCCGCCGCGCTGTATGTGATGTTCTCGTTCATCGGCGGATCGCTGCTCATGCTGGCGCTGGGCACCGCGCTGATCGGCGGACTGGTCGGCGCCGAAGTGCCGCTGTTGATGACCCTGTTGCAGCAGGGTCGTACCACCTCCCAAGACCCAGCCGTCGACACCGGCCGGACGCTGGCCAACCTCACCGCCGCCGACTACTCGGGCGCATTGATCGGTGGGCTGGTGTGGCCGTTCGTGGTGCTGCCGCACCTGGGCATGATCCGTGGCGCGGCCGCCACCGGCATCATCAACCTGCTGGCCGCGGCGGTGGTCTCGATTTTTCTGCTGCGACGAGTGGTCACCGCCCGGCAGCTGATCACGGCTTTAGGCGCCTTGGCGCTTGCGCTGGCGCTACTCGCCACCTTGCTACTGGCTGCCCAGGACATCGAAACCACCAGTCGCCAGCGGCTTTACGCCGACCCGATCATCGCCTACCGGCAGTCGGCCTATCAGGAGATCGTGGTGACCCGTCGCGGCGCCGACATGCGCTTGTACCTTGACGGCGGTCTGCAGTTCTGCACCCGCGACGAGTACCGCTACACCGAGAGCCTGGTCTACCCTGCGCTCGGCGCCGGCGCGCGATCGGTGCTGGTGTTGGGCGGCGGCGACGGCCTGGCGGCACGTGAACTGTTGCGCGCGCCCGGCGTCGAGAAGATCGTGCAAGTCGAGCTCGACCCTGCGGTCATCGAATTGGCGCGCAGCACAATGCGTTACGCCAACGGCGGTTCACTGGACAATCCGCGCGTGCACATCGTGACCGGTGACGCGATGACGTGGCTGCGCCACGCGACGTCGCAGTCGTTCGACGCTGTGATCGTCGACCTTCCCGATCCCGATACGCCGGTCCTGGGTCGCCTGTATTCCACCGAGTTCTACGCGCTGGTGTCGCGTGCGCTCGCGCCCGGCGGGCTGATGGTGGTGCAGGCGGGCAGCCCGTACTCGACCCTGACCGCGTTCTGGCGCACCATTTCCACGATCACCGCCGCCGGTTACGCGGTCACGCCCTACCACGTGTACGTCCCGACCTTCGGCGACTGGGGCTTCGCGCTGGCGCGCCGGAACGACGCGG
This sequence comes from uncultured Actinomycetota bacterium, assembly GCA_963760095.1. Lineage (GTDB taxonomy): Bacteria > Actinomycetota > Actinomycetes > Mycobacteriales > Mycobacteriaceae > Mycobacterium. The sequence continues at coordinate 50,079 of CAVXBT010000009.1, forward strand.
CGCCGCGACCCACGGTGCCGCCCAATGCCCCGCCGCTGCGCTTTCTCGATCAGTCGGTGCTCGACGCCGCGACCGTGTTCGCCCCCGATGTGCAACCCCGCATGCTGGAGCCCTCAACGCTGGAGCACCCGCGCATCGTCGAAGACATGCGCCACGGGTACGACTAGCCAGCTACTCCTCGTCGAGCGCGGCCAGCACCTCGTCGGACAGGTCGACGTTGGTATAGACGTTTTGCACGTCGTCACTGTCTTCCAGCGCGTCGACCAACCTGAACACCTTGCGCGCTCCGTCGACGTCGACCGGCACGCTGACCGACGGCTGGAAGCTGGCCTCGGCCGAGTCGTAGTCGATGCCGGCGTCCTGCAACGCGGTGCGCACCGCGACCAGATCGGTCGGCTCGGAGATCACTTCAAAGCTGTCGCCCAGGTCGCTGACATCCTCGGCGCCCGCTTCGAGCACCGCCGTCAGTACGTCGTCCTCCGTCAGCCCGTTTTTCTCCAGGGTGACCACGCCCTTGCGGGAGAACAAATACGACACCGAGCCCGGATCGGCCATTGCGCCGCCATTGCGCGTCATCGCGATCCGTACCTCGCTGGCCGCGCGGTTGCGGTTGTCAGTGAGGCACTCGATCAGCACCGCCACGCCGTTGGGCGCGTAGCCCTCGTAGGTGATGTTCTGCCAGTCGGCACCGCCGGCCTCCTCGCCCGCGCCCCGCTTTCGGGCGCGCTCGATGTTGTCGTTGGGCACCGAGGTCTTCTTCGCCTTCTGGATCGCGTCGTAGAGCGTCGGATTGCCGGCCGGATCACCACCGCCGGTACGGGCGGCAACCTCGATGTTCTTGATGAGCCGGGCGAACTCCTTGCCTCGGCGCGCGTCTTTGACAGCCTTCTGATGCTTGGTGGTGGCCCATTTGGAATGGCCGCTCATCGGCGTACTACCTCTTCTGTTGCTCTCGATTTCGCCTGCCGAGTCTACGTGGGCATTCGATCGTGACGTTCCGGCGGCGCCCAGCCTGACCAGCGCTCGGGTTTTGGCCCGGATTACTCACCTAGCCCGGCTTGATCCAGCGCCACTGCATCGACTCCCACGGGCCGGCGTCGGGCAGCGTGTCGGCGACGGCGCGCACCACCCCGGGCCACCAGTCGGCTTCGTAGTCGTCTCCGGACAGCCAGCCGCGCGGCTGGACCTTCGGTGCCCACGCGTTGATATCCGCGACGACGCTCTCGTAGTCGTGTCGTGCGTCGATGTGCACCCACGCCAACGAGTCGTCAACGAAAAGGTCGGCAGCTGCGATGGAATCGCTGATCACCAGTTGGATGGTCTCGGCCAAGCCGCAGTCGATGATGTTGCGGTGCAACAGCCCCGCGAAAGTTCCGCCGCCGTGGTCGACCGCGGGTCCGTGGGCGTCATTGTTCTCGCGGCCTTCCGGACCGCTGCCCCGGGCGGTGTCCACGCCCACGATCTTGATGTCCAGCCCGGCCTCGCGGACCACCTCGCCCAGCGAGCAGATGCTGCGCCCCAGATAGCACCCCACCTCGACGAACCGACTCGCGTCCGGGAAATGCGCCGCGGCTTCCTCTTGATGCAGACGCCACTGAAACCAGCCCGGAATGTCGCGCCAGGTACGGACCGGTTTGTCGAATTTGCTGGATGGCATTGTGGGTATCTGTTTCACCGCAGCGCCTCCTTTCAAACGCTGCCGTAGCGTGGAAACAATGACGGCGCAAGGCCCGCTGCAAGCGGTCAGGGACGCAATGGGCAGCAGCCTGTTCGAGATGATCGCCGGTCCCGACGGTCCGGCGCAGCGTGAGCGCATTCATTACACGCCAGGCCCGCGGTGGTTCGCCGACGACCGTCCGATCCGCCGGGTGAACGCCGATGCCTCGATGTTCGTCGGCGGGTTACGGGCCTTGCTGCTGCAGTCGCTGCATCCCTTGGCCATGGCTGGGGTCGCCGAGCACTCCAATTACCGCGACGACCCGTGGGGCCGGCTGCAGCGAACCAGCACCTTTTTGGCCCAGACGACATTCGGAGCCGCAGTCGATGCCCAGCGCGCCGTCGATCGCGTGCGCGGAATCCACCGGCATGTACATGGCATTGCCGCCGACGGCAGACCGTACACGGCCACCGATCCGCACCTGTTGGAATGGGTGCACGTCGCTGAAGCCGACAGCTTTCTGCGCGCCCACCAGCTTTACGGCGCTGCGCCGCTGGACCAGGCCGGCCGGGACGGCTACGTCGCGGACATGGCGGAGATCGCGGCCAGGCTCGGCGTCATCGACCCGCCGCGCTCCGAACGCGAGCTGGCGGCGCGGCTTGCCGCGTTCCGGCCGGAGTTGCGCAGCAGCGCCGCGGCTCGTGATGCTGCCCGTTTCCTGCTGTTGACGCCGCCGCTGCCGTTGGCGGCGCGGGCACCCTACGGCGTGCTGGCCGCCACTGCGGTGGCGATGTTGCCGCTGTGGGCCCGTATTCCGTTGCTGCTGCCGTACTTCCCGCCGGTGGAGCTCACCGTAGTGCGCAGCGTCGGACGTGTCTTGGTCGGCGGCCTCCGGTGGGCGCTGCCGGCACCCGGCTGATCATGTAGCCTGCGCCATTGCCCGCGCCAGACGAGCGATATCACCCGCGATGTCGCTTCGGAATGGGAGGGCCGCGGTGTCAGTGCAGCGGTTGTGACGGGTGGGATCAGAAGGCGTCAATGCCGGCCCCTGCCCATGTCGAATCACATGCCGCCAGCCGGCTGACCGCTAGGTGTTGCACCCAGCAAATTGGTGTTACACTCGACTGATGCCAACTAGCCACCGGCGCCACGCCATCACCGAAACCGATGACATCAGCGCTGCGCTTGCTGCTGCGCGCCGAGCCTGGCCTGACCTAGCCGACAAGCCCGGAGCGCTTTTGCGTCGACTCATTCTCTCCGGCAAAGATGCTCTTGCAGACGAGCACGCCGCGGCCGAGAAAGTCCGGCTCCGAGCAGTCGAGGCGACCAGCGGCGCGTTCGCCGGCGTCTTTGGACCCGAGTACTTGAACCAGCTGCGTGACGATTGGCCGGAGTGATCGTGCTCGATGCAAGCCTGCTAATAGGACATCTTGAGTCGGCCGACTTGCATCACGCTGCAGCCACCGCATTCCTGCAAACTCACACCCGGGAAATGCTTGCCGCAAGCGTTGTCACTCTCGCCGAGGTGTACGCCGGTGCCGCACGAATCGGGCGCGCCGATCAGCTCAGCCAGTTCCTCGCCCAGTTGCAGATTGACAGTCTCGACCTTCCGTCAAGCGCCGCCAAGCGCTTGGGCGAGCTGCGTGCCGCAACCAACCTGAAGATGCCCGACTGCTGCGTGCTCTACACCGCAGAGCAGCACCGGGCAGAGATCGCCACGTTCGACGATCGACTTGCTGCTCGGGCAGGCGAGTTGGGGCTAGTCGCCTCGATCGCACCGGCGTAAGGCGCTCACTTCCGACCCTGCACCATGTCGAGGAACAACCGGTGAATCCGCCTATCCCCGGTCACCTCGGGATGAAACGCCGTGGCCAACACCGGTCCCTGCCGCACCGCGACGGGATGGCCGGCGGCCCGGGCAAGTACCTGCACACCCTCACCGACCCGTTCCACCCACGGTGCGCGAATGAAGACCGCGTGCACTGGATCGTCGAGACCGATAAATTCGATATCGCCTTCGAATGAGTCGACCTGACGACCAAAAGCGTTGCGCCGCACGGTGATGTCGATACCACCCAGCGGGACCGCCTCGCGGCCAACGGTACCCGCGTCCAGGATCTCACTGGCCAGCATGATCATGCCCGCGCAGGCGCCGAACGCCGGTAACCCGTCGGCCAGCCGGGCGCGCAGTGGCTCCAGCAGGTCGAGCTCGCGCAACAGATGACTCATGGTGGTGGACTCCCCACCGGGAATCACCAACCCGTCGACCGCATCCAACTCGCCGGAGCGCCGCACGGTCACCGCTGAGGCTCCGCAATCCCGCAGCGCGCTCAGGTGTTCGCGGGTGTCGCCCTGCAGCCCCAACACCCCGATGCGCACCGCGCTCACTGCTCAGACGGCCGGTATTCACGCGGGAAGCGAGTCAGCCCCTCCTGCATGACGGCGGCGACCATCTCGCCGTACTGGTTGAAGATCTTGCCCTGGCACAGCGAGCGACCGCCGCAGGCCGACGGCGAGGACTGGTCGTAGAGCAACCACTCGTCGGCGCGGAACACCCGCATGAACCACATCGCATGGTCGAGTGAGGCCACTTGCAGGTGCTCGCGCTCGTCGAGATGGGTGACCTGTGCCGACCCCAGCAGGGTGAGATCGCTCATGTAGGCCAGCGCGCAGATGTGCAGCACCGGGTCGTCGGGCAGCGGATCGCGGTGCCGGAACCACACCTGCTGCTGGGACGCCTTGCCGGGTAGCAACTGCAGTTGGTCTCGCGGCACGATGCGGATGTCCCACTCGCCGAACTGCTTGAATCCGGCGTCGTCGAACACCTTCATCGATTTCAGTCCCGGCAGATCGTCCGGCGGCGGCGCTGAGGGCATCACGTCCTGGTGGTGGATGCCCTCCTGATCGGTCTGAAAGGACGCCGACATGGAGAAGATCGTTTGGCCGTGCTGGATGGCGTTGACCCGCCGGGTGCAAAACGATCCACCGTCGCGCAGCCGCTCGACGATGAAAATCGTTGGCGCCGCGGAATCTCCGGGCCGAATGAAGTAACCGTGCAGCGAGTGCACCAGGAAATGCGGATCGACCGTGCGCACCGCGGACACCAGCGATTGGCCTGCCACCTGACCGCCGAACGTGCGCTGCCAGTTGCCCGATTCCGAGGTGAACACGCTGCCGCGGTAGATGTTGACCTCGAGCTGCTCGAGATCGAGGATCTTTTCGATCGACACGGAATGTTCTTACCAGCCGCGTTCGGCGAGGCGATGCGGCGCCGCGATCTCCTCCACGTTGATGCCGACCATCGGCTCGCCGAGCCCGCGCGACACCCTGGCCAGGACATCGGGGTCGTCGTGGAAGGTGGTGGCCTTGACGATCGCCGCGGCGCGCTGCGCCGGATCCCCGGACTTGAAGATTCCCGAGCCGACGAACACACCCTCGGCGCCGAGCTGCATCATCATCGCGGCGTCGGCCGGGGTGGCGATGCCGCCCGCGGTAAACAAGGTGACCGGCAGCTTGCCGGCCCGGGCGACCTCGACGACGAGGTCGTACGGCGCGGCCAATTCCTTTGCCGCCACATATAATTCGTCGTCAGACAACGAGCCAAGCCGCCGGATCTCTCCGCCGATAGCGCGCATGTGGGTGGTCGCGTTGGACACGTCACCGGTGCCCGCCTCGCCTTTGGAGCGGATCATCGCCGCGCCCTCGTTGATGCGCCGCAGCGCCTCACCCAGATTCGTTGCACCGCAGACGAACGGCACGGTGAACTTCCACTTGTCGATGTGGTGGGTGTAGTCGGCCGGCGTCAGTACCTCGGACTCGTCGATGTAGTCCACACCGAGGCTCTGCAGGATCTGCGCTTCGACGAAGTGACCGATGCGAGCCTTGGCCATCACCGGGATGGTGACCGCGGAGATGATGCCCTCGATCATGTCGGGGTCGCTCATCCGCGACACCCCGCCCTGTGCGCGGATATCGGCCGGCACCCGCTCCAGCGCCATCACCGCGACGGCGCCGGCACCCTCGGCGATGCGGGCCTGCTCCGGCGTGACGACGTCCATGATCACGCCGCCCTTGAGCATCTCGGCCATGCCGCGCTTGACCCGCGCGGTTCCCGTCCGCGCGGTGCCGTTCGACGAAGCGGCGCTATCCACTGCTGATCTCCTTCTAGCTGCTGTCAGTCAATCCTAGTGGTGGACGCCAAACGGTATTGCCCACCGCCCGGCCCGGGCCGGTATTCCGTCTCAGCGGATGGACTGCAGCTGGCGGGTCCGTTGCGGCGACCCGGCCAAGGCAACGGCCTCCGTGAGCAGTTCAGCGAGCTGCAGGGGGTACACCGTCTCACCCGCGGCGGCCAGTTCGGCGATGTCGGCAGCGTCGCACCAGCGGTGGCCGTGGATGTAGCGGTTCTCCAGGTCGGTCCTTCCCGCGCTGGACGGCTCGAACCGGCGGGTGCGGTGGACGAAGAAGAACTCCTCGCTGTCGATCGCCGCGCCGTTGAAATCGAACACCGCGTCGCGGCGCCAGATCGGTCCGATGATGTCGGCCGCGTCGACGTGCAAACCCGTCTCCTCGCCCAGCTCACGAGCAGCGGCCTGGACCAGCGACTCACCGTCGCCGACCTGACCGCCCACGGTGAACCACCACCGCGGTACGGCCGTGTCACCGTGTTCGGACCCCGCGGGGTCAGATCCGCACAGCAGCAGCACCGCGCCGGTTTCGTCGAGCAACACCACCCGCGCCGATGTACGCCGGTCGACGCCGGAATGATCGTCGTGGTGCAGCACTTGCGTTCGTTCGGCGATCTCGAAATAGCTTGGCAGCGCTGCCTTTCCACCCAGACGGAACAGCCGAACCAGTCGTCTGTCGCGCAACGCAAGGGTGTCGCGGACGGCATCGTTGTGGAACCGGCGGGCCAGCAGCACCCGCGTTTCGGCGTCGGCCAGCTCCGCGATCAGTCCCGTCGGCACCGCCGCCGGATCGACCGTCGCCAGCGCGGCCGACAGGCTGTTCTCGCACGCCTCGCGGGCCTGCCGGGGGGCACGTTCCGCAGCATCGGCCAGCTCCACCAGCTGGTTGGCCTCGGCGTTCGCGGCGCCACCGAACGCGTCCGCCGCGACCGCACGCGCCACCACGGCCCGACGGGCCAGCGCGCTGTCCAGGGCCTGCCAGGACAGGTCGTAACGCACGTGCAGCCGGTCCAACCGGTTGGCCGTGCGATAACCCCAGACGGCGAAGGCAAACAGCACCAACAGCGACACCGCCAGCGCGACGACGAGAATGACGGTCCACGTCATCAACTCGCCACCTGCACCTTGGTGCCGGCGGCCGCGACCGTCTCGTAGACCTGCATGACCTGACTGGCCACCACCGACCAGTCGTAGCGGCGCACCGCGGCCTTGCCCGCCGCCGCGTAACGCTTGGCCAGCGGGTCGTTCCCCAGAACCGCGATCAGGGCTTCGGCCAGCGCGGCGCCGTCCTCGACCGGCACCAGCCGCCCCGCCTCCCCTTCGCACAGCACCCGCCGAAACGCATGCAGATCACTGGCCACCACCGGAGTGCCCGCCGCCATCGCCTCGACGAGCACGATGCCGAAGCTCTCCCCACCGGTGTTCGGCGCACAGTAGACGTCGGCGCTGCGCATCGCCGAAGCCTTGGCGGCATCGTCGACCAGCCCGAGGAAGCGCAGGTGACCGGCCAACCCGCCGACCTTGGCGCGCAATTCGTCTTCATCACCTCGGCCGACGATCAGCAGTTGCAGTCCCGGAAAGCGATCGACCAGGGCGGGCAGCGCGTCGAGCAGCACGGCCATGCCCTTGCGAGGCTCGTCATAGCGGCCCAGGAACAGCACCGTCTTGCTGGGTCGTGGATACCCCTGGAGCAGCGGCGCCGAGGCGAAGGAGGCCACGTCGACACCGTTGGGAATTTCGACCGCGTCCGATCCCAGGGCTTCCATCTGCCAGCGTCTGGCCAAGTCGGACACCGCGATCCGGCCGACGATCTTCTCTTGCATCGGCCGTAGGAAGCCCTGAACCACCGACAGCGTCAGCGATTTGGTGGTCGAGGTGTGAAAGGTGGCCACGATGGGTCCCTCGGCGACCCGCAGCGCCCACATCGACAGGCTGGGCGCATTCGGTTCGTGCACATGCAGCACGTCGAATTCGCCCTCGGCCAGCCAGCGCCTGACCCTGCCGTGCACCGCCGGGCTGAACTGCACCCGGGCCACCGAACCGTTGTACGGAATCGGGACGGCCCGCCCGGCCGAGACGACGTACTCCGGCAACGACACATGCGGCGACGCCGGTGCCAGCACACTGACGTTCTGGCCGCGAGCGCGCATCACCTCGGCAAGCTGCAAGACGTGCGACTGCACGCCACCCGGCACGTCGAACGAATACGGACACACCATCCCGATGCGCATCAGCTCTCCGCCAATCGGGCCCGTCGCTCCTGGGACAGATCCGCCAGCCATTGCGGCTGGAGCATGTGCCAGTCGGCGGGATGCTCGGCGATGTTGCGGGTGAAGACGTCGGCCAGCGCCTGGGTGATGACGCCGACGTCGCCGCTGCTGCAGTCGAGGGGCGGGTGAATCGCGATTCGGCAGTCGTCGCCGTCGTACCAGCAGTGCACGGGCATCAGCGCCGCCCCGGTCTTGATTGCCAGCTTCGCCGAGCCGGCCGGCATCCTGGTCGGCTCGCCGAAGAAGTCGACCTGCACACCCGAGCGGCTGAGGTCCCGCTCGGCCATCAGGCACACCACCTTGTTCTCCATCAGCCGCTGGCCGAGCAACGGGAACGGCGGCTGCTCACCGCCGGACAGCGGGATCACCTCGAAACCCAGGCTCTCGCGGTAGTCGATGAACCGCCGGTACAGCGACTCGGGCTTGAGCCGCTCGGCGACGGTGGTGAACCGGCCATAGGTCTGGGCCATCCATACCCCGGCCATGTCCCAGTTCCCGCTGTGCGGTAACGCCATCACGGCACCGCGGCCGTCGGCCAGCGCCGCGTCGAGATACGCACGGCCCTCTACTTTGGCGGCTAGCCGCTCGCCGAGCGCGCGATGATCCATCGTCGGCAACCGGAACGCCTCACGCCAGTAGCGGGCGTAGGAGGCCAGCGAAGCCCGCATCAGGCTGCCGGGTACTTCGTTCGGGGCAACGCCGACGACGCGCGCGAGGTTCTTGCGCAGTTGGTCCGGTCCCCCGTTGCGCGACGCGTAGAGCGCTCCGGCGTCGAACACATTGCGTGCGGCGAATTCCGGCATCGCACGCACCATCCGCCACCCGGTCGCATAACCCCAGTCGGTCATGTGGCCACCCAGCGAAAGACCGCTGGTACCAGGCAGTTTCAGACCGGCCGGGACGATCACGGCTCGCTCGCTCCCGGTTGATCCTGACCCTGCGCGCCGGTCGGGGGCATTCCTGGCAGCGGGTTGGCCGCACCAGGCGAGTGCCGCACGGTGTGCAACCGCTGAGCGCAGGTGACCATGCTGGCCACCGCCAGCACCCACATCGCCACGGGCAGTGCCCACGGCAGCGGAAACACCGGCAGGTCCGACAGCCCCGCCCCGACCAGCACGATGATCAACCGTTCCGGCCGTTCGATGAAGCCGCCGTCGCCCCGCAGCCCACTGGCTTCGGCCCGAGCCTTGATGTAGGAGATCACCTGCGAGGTGACCAGGCAGATCAACGTCGCCACCACCAATGACCGGCTGCCCAGGCCGAACGCCGCCCACCAGCCCAGCCCGCAGAACACCGCCCCGTCGCTGATGCGGTCGCACGTGGCGTCCAGCACGGCCCCGAATCGGCTGCCGCCGCCGCTTTCCCGGGCCATCGCCCCGTCGACCATGTCGAACAACACGAAGAACGTGATCACCAACGTGCCGGCGAACAACTGGCCGGTCGGAAACAGCGTGAGCGCGCCCAACACCGCGGCGGCGGTGGCGATGATGGTGACGCCGTCCGCGGTGAAACCGGCATGCAGAAACGCCCGGGCCACCGGCGAGGTGACTCGGGCTACTCCCTCGCGGGACAACAGCCTGCTCACGATTGCCTGTCCCACTCGGTGGCCAGCAGACCGCGAGTGTCGCGGAGCAACTGTGGGATGACTTTGGAGTCGCCGATGATCGTGATGAAGTTGGCGTCCCCGCCCCACCGCGGCACCACATGCACGTGCAGGTGCTCAGCCAGCGAGCCGCCCGCCGATGCGCCCAGGTTCAGGCCGACGTTGAAGCCGTGCGGCCGCGACACGTTCTTGATGACGCGAATCGCCTTCTGTACGAAGGCCATCAGCTCGGCCATCTCTTTGTCGGTGAGGTCTTCGAGCTCCGACACCCGGCGGTACGGCACCACCATCAAATGCCCCGGGTTGTACGGGTAGAGGTTGAGCACGGCGTAGACCAGTTCGCCGCGGGCCACGACCAGACCGTCTTCGTCGGACAGCTGCGGGATGTCGGTGAACGGCTGAGCGCGGTTACTGATGTCCTGCTTCAGCGGCCCCTCGGCCAGGTAAGTCATTCGGTAGGGCGTCCACAACCGCTGCAGGTGGTCGGCTTCACCGACGCCCCTGTCGACGATCGAGTCGTCCTCAGCCACGAGTCGCCACCTTGACCAGATCAGCAGTGGGAGCGGAGTTTTCACGGTCGGCAATCCACTGCACAATGGTGGCGACCGCCTCGTCGCGAGGAACTCCGTTGATCTGTGTGCGATCACCGAACCGGAAGCTCACCGCGCCGGCCTCGACGTCGCGGTCGCCGGCCAGCAGCATGAACGGCACCTTCTGGTTGGTGTGGTTGACGATCTTCTTGGCCATCCGATCGTCACTGGTGTCCACGTCAACCCGAACACCGTGCGCCTTCAGTTGCCCGGCAACATCTTCCAGATACGGCACGTGGCCGTCGGCCACAGGTATGCCGACGACCTGCACCGGCGCCAGCCAGGCGGGGAACGCGCCGGCGTAGTGCTCGGTGAGGATGGCGAAGAACCGCTCGATCGACCCGAACAGCGCTCGGTGGATGAGCACCGGGCGCTGCCGCGAACCGTCGGCGGCCGTGTATTCCAGCTCGAAGCGCTCCGGCATGTTGAAGTCGAGCTGAATGGTCGACATCTGCCAGCTGCGGCCCAGCGCGTCCTTGACCTGCACCGAGATTTTCGGGCCGTAGAACGCCGCGCCACCGGGGTCGGGAACCAGATGCAAGCCCGAGCCTTCGGCAACCTCACGAAGTATCTCGGTGGCTTCTTCCCATGCCTGGTCCGAGCCGACGTACTTCTCCGGGTCCTTCGTGGACAGCTCGAGGTAGAAGTCGTCGAGGCCGTAGTCGGCCAGCAGTTCGAGCACGAAGCGCAGCAACGACGCCAGCTCGTCACGCATCTGCTCGTGCGTGCAGTAGATGTGCGCATCGTCCTGCGTCATGCCGCGCACCCGGGTCAGGCCATGCACCACGCCGGACTTCTCGTACCGATAGACGCTGCCGAACTCGAAGAGCCGCAACGGAAGTTCGCGGTAGGAGCGCCCGCGAGACCGGTAGATCAGGTGGTGCATCGGGCAGTTCATCGGCTTGAGGTAGTAGTCCTGCCCGGGCTTGCGGACCGTGCCGTCTTCGTTGTACTCCGCGTCGATGTGCATCGGCGGGAACATGCCCTCGGCATACCACTCGAGGTGGCCGGACGTGACGTACAGCTGTTCCTTGGTGATGTGCGGGGTGTTGACGAACTGGTATCCCGCCTCGGCGTGCTTGCGCCGCGAGTAGTCCTCCAGCTCGGCGCGCACAACGCCACCCTTGGGATGGAAAACCGCCAGGCCCGAACCGATCTCGTCGGGAAAGCTGAACAGATCCAGCTCGACGCCCAGCTTGCGGTGGTCGCGACGCTGGGCCTCGGCGATCAGCTCCAGGTGGCGGTCCAGCGCCTCCTGCGACTCCCACGCGGTGCCGTAAATGCGTTGCAGGCTGGCGTTGTTCTGGTCGCCGCGCCAATACGCCGCCGAGCTGCGGGTGAGCTTGAACGCGGGGATGTGCTTGGTGGTGGGAATGTGCGGCCCGCGACACAGGTCTCCCCAGACCCGTTCGCGGGAACGGGGATTGAGGTTGTCGTAGGCGGTGAGCTCGTCGCCGCCGACCTCCATGACGTCGGGATCTCCGGACTTGTCGTCGACGAGTTCGAGTTTGTAGGGCTCACTGGCCAACTCGGCGCGAGCTTGCTCCTTGGACTCGTAGACCCGCCGGGAAAACAGCTGACCGTCTTTGAGGATCTGACGCATGCGCTTTTCCAGCTTGTCGAGATCCTCCGGGGTGAACGGCTCCGCCACGTCGAAGTCGTAGTAGAAGCCATCGGTGATCGGCGGTCCAATACCCAACTTGGCGTCCGGGAACAGATCCTGGACGGCCTGAGCCAGCACGTGCGCGGTCGAGTGCCGGATGACGCTGCGCCCGTCGTCGGTGTCGGCCGCCACTGGGGTGACGTCGGCGTCGGCGTCGGGAACCCAGCTCAGGTCGCGTAACGCGCCGTCGGCGTCGCGCACCACCACGACCGCATCGGGGGCGCCGCGGCCCGGCAGGCCGGCATCGCGTACCGCGGCCGCCGCGGTCGTCCCGGCAGGCACCCGGATAGGCGCTCCTGGGGCGGGGTCTGCGAGGGCGGTCATCGACGCGGTCTCCATGGCTTTCGGGTGTTCAAACGGACCCGCCCATGCTATCGGGGCGGTCCGGAGCCGAGCAGGGCCGTCGAGCAGCCGCCCAAAGTCCGGCACAATGACGGCGTGGCAGTGGACACGGCGCTCGCGTTGCTGCTGGCCGCGGTCGCCGTCTTTCTCGTGGTGAACTGGATCGGCGAACGTACCGGGCTTCCGGGCGCCGCGCTGCTCACGCTGGTTGGCATTGGTTACGCCCTGCTGCCAGGGCCCAACATCGGCCTCGATCCCGACGTCGTGATGACCTGCTTGTTGCCGCCGCTGTTGTACAACGCGGCGCTGGAATCGTCGCTTGTCGGAATACGCCGCAACCTGCGCCCCATCGTGAGCCTGTCGGTCGTCCTTGTGTTGCTGACCGCGTGGGCGATCGGTGTCGCGGTCGGCCTGCTGGTGAGCGGCGCAACGATCGCGGTCGGCGTGGCGCTGGGTGCCGCGGTCGCGCCCACAGATCCGGTGGCCGCGCTCGCCGTTGCCCGCAAGGTCGGTCTACCGCTGAACATCGTCACCTTAATTGAGGGTGAAGGACTGCTCAACGACGCGACCGCACTTACCACTTTTTCAATGGCCATCGCAGTCGCGCGAGGCGCCGAATTCTCCATGCGGTCGGCAATTTGGGAGTTCGTCCTCGCAGCGACGGGCGGGCTGGTGGTCGGTCTGGTGCTCGCGTTCTGCCGGCGTCTGCTGGGACGTTGGACCCGCGATGTGCTGACCGCCAACGCGATTTCGCTCGCCACACCGTTTTTGGCGTACCTGGCGGCTGAGGCGGTACACGCCTCGGGCGTGCTCGCGGTGGTGGTCTGCGGGCTGATCGTCGGACACCACTCGCCGCGCTCGGAATCGGGAGCAAGCCGATTGCAGACCCGAGCCGTATGGCGCCTGGTCAACTTCTTGCTAGAAGGCCTGGTGTTCCTGCTGATCGGTCAGCAGTTACCCACCATCCTCGACGGTCTCAACGGGCACTCACCGTCGACGATCATCGTGGCGATCGCTATTACCGTCACGCTGGTGCTGTTGATACGGCCGCTGTGGTTGTTGCTCACCCAGGCACTACCGGGACCGATGCATACCTGGCTCGGCAGCGTCGCCGACACCACTTCCGTCGACGACGTCGAGAGGCCGGAGCGCCATCGCCCGCGGGACCGCAAAACGGAGCGGCTGGATGGCCGTGAGATTTTCGCGCTGAGTTGGGCGGGCACCCGCGGCGTGGTCAGTCTCGCGGCGATTTTCGCGGTGCCGTTCGTCACGAACAACGGCACACCCTTTCCCGACCGCGACCTTCTGCAGTTGTGCACCTTCGTCATCGTGTTGGTGACGCTGATCGGCCAGGGCGGGACATTCGGTCCGCTCGTGCGGGCGTTGGGACTTCGCGCTGATGCCGTCGACGAAGCTCGTATGCGCAATCGAGCGCGTGTCGCTGCCGTTGAGGCGGCCTTGGATCGGCTCGACGAGATGAGGCACGAGCACGGTGAGGACATCCCTGCTCGTGCGATTGACGGTGCGCGCGAACAATTGTCCGCCAGGTTGGATCGATACCGGCGTCGACTCGACGCACTGGAATCCCTGGAGTCCGACGAGGTGCCCGTCATGCCTGCCTATGAGGCAGCCGTCGTCATCCGGCGAGCGGCTATCGAGGCCGAACGTGACGAACTCCTGCGCTGGCGCGATGCCGGGATGCTTTCCGACAAGAGTCTTCGTGCGCTCGAGCGCGAACTCGACCACGAAGAGGTCACGCTGCCGATCACGACGCCGGAATCGCCCTGGCGCAATCCCTGAAACGATGCACCCTTAGGGCTGGCCTGGTTTGAGGAGGACGAACAGGGCCTCGGCATCGGTTAGCAGGGTGTCGCCGTCGCTCAATCGGGCCGATACGAAGATCTTTCGGCCTTCCACCCGGTCGACGACGGCGTCGATCTGCAGCTTCTTTTCGATCGGCACGATCTGGCGGTAGTTGACGTGTAGGTAGGCGGTGCGTTGCCGGGGGCCGCCGGTGAGCACCGACGACGTCAAACCCAGCACGGTGTCGAACAGCATGCCGATCGAGCCGCCGTGCACGGCGCCGTTGCGGCCGAGGTGGAACCGGGCGAATCGGGCCCAACCCTGGATACGGCCGTCCTCGGTTTTGCGCGCCGACATCGGCACCGTCAAGATGTTCCCGCGCATCGGCAGATCCATCCGCCGGCCCGACGGCGACGACCACTCGTCGCCGTCGAACGGTGTCAGCAGGGTAGACACTTTTTCCAGCAGTTCGGCGGCCTCGGTGATCACCTCGTCCGGCGCGTCGACGGCACGAGCGTGATCCTGCAGACGGCGGACGGCCTCGATGAATCGGCCGTAGTCGGGGCCGCCTTTGGTGGTCGGCTCGGGCGGGTTAAATCCGCCGCCCGAGTGCCCCGTGCGTTCGCTTGCCACCCGAACACCGTATTGCCCGACGCAAGTCGGGCGGCAACTCGAGCTAGGCGTTCTGCTCGCCGAGCGCGCTCAGCTTCTCGAACTCGTCGTCGCTGAGCTCGATTTCAGCAGCGGCGACGTTCTCCTCCAGATGCGAGACACTCGAGGTCCCCGGAATCGGCAGGACCACCGGTGAGCGCTTCAGCAGCCAGGCCAACGCCAGCTGCGAGGGCGTCGCGTGGCCGTGTTCGGCGCCGAGTTTGGCCAGCGGACCGTCCGGAGCGGCGAGCGGGCCGGCGGCCAGCGGGAACCATGGAATGAAGCCGATGCCCTGGCTGGTCACCTCTTCCAGCAGTGGTTCGGCGGTGCGGGTGGTCAGGTTGTACAGGTTTTGTACCGAAACAATCTGCGCGATCTTTTGGGCGGCGTGCAGCTGGTCGACGTTGACCTCCGACAGACCGATGTGGCGGATCTTGCCTTCCTGCTGGAGCTTGACCAACTCGCCGATCTGGTCTTCCAGCGGGAATTTGTCGTCGATCCGGTGCAGCTGGAACAGGTCGATGGTCTCCACGCCGAGCCGTCGCAGGCTCAGCTCGGCTTCTTGGCGCAAGTAGGCGGGGAAGCCCAGCGGAATCCACACGTCGGGCCCGGTGCGCAACAATCCGGCTTTGGTAGCGATCACCAGCGCGTCGTAGGGATGCAGCGCCTCCCGGATGATTTCCTCGGCGAAATAGGGTCCGTAGGAGTCGGCGGTGTCGATGAAGTTGACGCCGAGATTGGCGGCGCGCCGCAGCACCCGAACCGATTCGTCTCGGTCGGCGGGCGGGCCCCACACACCCTTGCCGGTCAGGCGCATCGCGCCGTAGCCGAGGCGGTTGATGGTGAGATCACCGCCGAGAGTGAATGTTCCGGATGCCTGCGCGGGAGCATGGGTAGTCACCCCGCCGACCGTACGCCCGCCCGCGAGAACCGGCCACGTCGGCGTGGCAAGCTGAGCCGGTGGATTTGCACACGATCGCCCAACTGCCACTGACCTACCCGGAGGTAGGCGCGACCGCCGGCCCGATGCCACCGGGCTACAAACACATCGGTTACTCGGCCCACATCGGCATGGGTCAACTTCGCTTCGAGCAGGCCGCCGACGCCGTGCTGCATTGGGGCATGCAACGTGGCGCCGGCCTGAGGGTCCAGGCCAGCAGCGACGTCGTCACGGTCGGCACGGTGGTTGTGGTGAAAATCGCCGGCTTCCTCAAAGCACCCTGCCGGGTCGTGTACGTCGTCGACGAGCCGCACGTGCGCGGATTCGCCTACGGCACGCTGCCCGGTCACCCCGAGTCCGGTGAAGAGCGGTTCGTGGTGCGCCACGACCCAGTCACCTCTGCGGTCTACGCCGAGGTCTGCGCCTTCTCCCGGCCGGCTACCTGGTGGAGCAAAGCCGGCGGACCGCTCACGTCGCTGGCACAGCGAGTGATGAATAAGCGCTACGTGCGCGGAGTGTGACCCCAGCCCGCGAGAAGCTCTCGCGCGCCCGCGCAAAGCCGCTCGATGATCTGACCTGCCGGTGCGACCCCGGTGACCATCCCGACACCTTGGCCCGCGTCGACCGGCGCGGTTCGACGGTCGTCGGCGGCGATCGCGGTGGCCAGCTCGCCCTCGGCGTCGGGATCATCGGCAAGCGCGTCTTCATGCCCGCTCCAGCGCGCGACGAAGTCGTTGCGCAGCACGCGCGACGGGAACCGCTCCGCCCACGGCAATCGGCGGACGATGTCGAACACCCGGGTGCTGGTGGTGTCGGTCTCGCGGGCCGCGACCAACGCACGGCGGCCGGCGTCGGTCGTCAACGCCTCCACCGAGACCGACAGGCACGTGCCCAGCCATGCTCCGGCGGCCCCGGCGGCCAGCACCGCCGCGAGGCTGCGCGCAGAGGCGATTCCTCCGGCCGCCAGCACCGGCACCGACACGACGTCCAACACCGCGTCCAACAGCGGCAGCGTGCCGATGGTCGCCTCCCCGTGGCCGCCGCCTTCGCAGCCGCGAGCCACCAGCAGGTCAACACCGGCGTCTTGCGCTCGCCGGGCCTCGACGCTGTTGTAAACCTGTGTGGCGGAGGCGATTCCCGCATCGTGGACCCGGCCGACCCATGACAGGTCAGTTCCGAAGCTGACCGAGATCAGCACCGGCCGCGCGGCCAGCGCGGCATCGAAGAGGCCCGGTTCTTTGCGGATCACCCAGTCCACCAAACCAACTCCGAACGTCCTCGTGACATGCGGCAATTCGGCGAGCAGCGACGACGTCGAACCGGCGGTACCCATGCCGACCATGCCAAGTCCACCAGCCGCGGTCACCGCGGCGGCCAGCCGTCCGCCGGCGACGCCGCCCATGGGGGCGTTGACGACTGGCACCCGCAGGCCCATTGCCCGGGACCATGGCGTCGACAGCATCTGACTATGCCGAGGGAAGGCTCTTGAAAACGGTCAGCATGACGACCGAATCGTCGATTGCCTGTAGCGAGTGGCGTTGCGGCGGGATCACGACGTAGTCGCCGGCCTTGCCATCCCATGCATCGTCACCGGCGGTGATCTGTACATGTCCCTGCAGGACCTGCAGCGACGCCTGTCCGGGACTGTCATGCTCGGATAGCTCATGTCCGGCCAGCAACGCCATCACGGTCTGCCGCAGTT
Organism: uncultured Actinomycetota bacterium; assembly: GCA_963760095.1. Classification (GTDB taxonomy): domain Bacteria; phylum Actinomycetota; class Actinomycetes; order Mycobacteriales; family Mycobacteriaceae; genus Mycobacterium. The sequence continues at coordinate 67,487 of CAVXBT010000009.1, forward strand.
CGTGGGTATGCCCCCCATGCAGCGTGTGCGCGGCCCGCCCGCTGCGTGTCTGCTGTGCCTCTGCCAGCTTCTCGGCGGCCAGGCTGCTCAGCGAAACGGTTTCCATCAATATCCTTCGGTCAGCTGTCAATTGGTTCCTCAGCTGGATAGTAGAAGAATCCCGCCCGCGGCCAATGCAAGCGCCTTGATCGCTTCGAGACCGACGTAGACGTAATGCCCCCGCGAGCGCGGTGCGTCGAGGCCGGCGAGCACCTGATCGGAGCGGCGGGTCAATCGGGGCCGCACTGCCCCGATCTGCAGGGCCAGCACCGCGAACGCGACTGCCAACGCCGCCGCCACGCCGGCGGGCGGCGGGCTTGCGATATTTGCCACCAGGATGACGATGGCAAGCACCACCTCGACGCTGTTGAGCGCGCGAAAAACCAGACGGCCGATACCGAGGCCGATCTGCAGTGTGACATTCGGCGCGCGGAACTTCAGCGGTGCTTCCAGAAACGAGATGGCCAGCACCATGCCAAGCCAGACGAAGACAACCGCGACTGCGACGGCCCGCGCGAAACTCACGTGGCGGGCCTGCTACAGCGAATCATGGTGTTTATCAGTCTCGTCGAAGACACGCTGAGCGACACGGAAGGCGGCGTTGGCGTCCGGCACACCGCAGTAAACAGCGGCCTAGCGCCTCACAGGTGCGCGCATAGCCGTCGTCGTCCACCCGGCAATGTGTCCGGCAACGCGCTACGGCCGCCGCGTCGTCGCCGACATGGCAGCCGCCGGACTGTCCGAAGTTCGCGGTGAGGGCCGAGCCTCGGTGATCGACTCGCACTCGTCCGGTTTCGACTTCTTCAGGTTGTCCTTCGAAAACCTGCGCGACGCCGTGGTGGACGCCGGGCTGCTCTCGCGCGCCGACACCCACGCGGCTGCCGGCTAACTGACCACGCCTAACCCAGCGCCGTCCGTCGAGGGCCCGGCTGCCGCCACCGCGATTTCCGAGATCAGAACGGAATGGCGGTCGCCAGGTCGGTGGCCAGCTGAGCCGGCACGCCCGCCGCTAGGCCGGGCAACAACGCGGTGACATCGCCGAGCAGCGTGCTGGAATCCAGCAGGCCGGTGAGGCCGGTGCCCGTCGCCGCCGCCGGCCGGGTCAGATCGCCAGGATGACGTTCGCCAGCGTGTCGATCAGGCCGGCGAACGGCCCCGCCGTGATGGTGGCCAGATCCACGTCGGTGGGCACGGTGATGCCACCAGCCGTGAGGACAGCGATGATCGAACTGGCCTCGGTAGCTCCGACGAGGTCTGTCAGGAGCGTTTGGACATTCACATCATCGACGCCAACAATAGCGTCAGTGGCGGGAGCAACGAGCAATCCGTTGAACAGCGGCACCTCGTCACCCAGCACATCCACGTTGGCTGTGCCGTCGAGCAAGCCTAAGGCGATCAGCGCGGGGCCATCGATGAGCCCGGTGAGCACATCCGTCGGATTACCACTGGTCAGATCTGTCAAGACGCCTTCCAACGCGTCCAAGGTGGTGACCAGCGGTCCCACGTCAGCCAGGCCGAGCACCAGCGGGTCGCCCAACACGACGTTAACGTCTAGCGGCAAACTCCCCGTGGTAGTGGTGATGGTGCCCGGGTCGGTCAGCGCGCCGATCAAGAGTGTGGGGAGGTCCGCGATCGGGATGGCGCCGGAGATGACCTCCTGCAGGAAAGTCTGCAGCCCCGGCAGCGTGGAATCGAAAAATTCGCTGCCAATGGTTTGCAGGTTGGCGGACGATTCCGTGAACAGTTGTATGTAGGGATCGAGGAGACTCGCGGCGGGTGCGGGATCCACTGATGCCAGCCCGGGTAGGTCGCTGAGCAGGCTGCTGGGATTTAGGCCGCCCACGAGTCCGGTGAGGTCCCCCGTGAGGTCGCTGAGCCCTCCAATGCCGGAGGTGCCTCCGGTCACACCATCGAAAAGGCTGCTGAAATCGCCGAGCAGACCTGAGTCGGTGGTGAGTTGTATCGCCGGGCTGTGGACGTCAGGGAGCGGTGGTGCCACCGGAGTGAACGCCATGAAACTGCCGGTGCCGAGGATCGCGATCCCAGCGGCGGCGATGGGACGAAGCGCCTGTTGCATGTCTGCTCCCTTCTCAGCTGTGATACAGGTGTCGATCAAGCTACCTTGGAGCAGACTTAGAAATACCTAATAACGCGATAATTCTTTGAACTTTTTTTCACAGAGTCGAAATATCTCATGCAGCCGTCACCTGGGCCCTATTGCCGCTCGCCGGTCGTGGCCGTCACGGCGTCGAGCGCACGGAACGCAGCCCGTCCCTGCGGTGCGTGCTGCGGGTTTACCCGGCCCACGACGCTGTGACTAGCCGGGTCGAGCGTCGCCGGCGATCAAGTCGCGCTCGTCCTCGTCGGCGTGCGCCTCCCAGAGGTGGCGAGGAATGCCATTCGTCGTCGTAGGTCGGCGCCGTCGGCGGGGTCCGCAGCAGCACGGAGAGCTGATCGATGAACTGGCGATGCTCGGCGTGCACGACGGCGATCAACGAGCTGGCCGCTGATAGAGCCGGGTAGTACCGGTCGTCCTCGATACGGAAATGGATGTCGATCTCGACCAGCAGATCGTCGAGAAAATCCTGGCGTTCGGGGGCCCTGGCCGACGAATGCGCCTACGCCCGTCCCTACCGCACCTCCACTGAACGCTGCGCAGCCTTCACCACCTGGCTGCACACCTAAACCGCCCACCGCGGCCACACCGCACTCGGCGGCCAACCACCCGCCACCCGCGTACCCAACCTCTCAGGTCAGTACCAGCACCTTGCGAATGGGTCGGGCATCCTTTACCTATGACCGTGGATGCCCTGCTGCAGTCGGTCCCCCCGCTCGCTGTGTATGGCATGGTCGGCGCCGTCGTCGGTGTGGAGAGCCTGGGCATCCCGCTGCCGGGTGAGATCGTTCTGGTGAGCGCTGCGCTGCTGTCCTCACGGCACGAGTTGGCGGTCAACCCGGTCGGCGTCGGCGCGGCCGCGGTCATCGGCGCGGTGATCGGCGACTCGACGGGCTATGCCATCGGCCGCCGCCTTGGCTTGCCGCTGTTCGATCGGCTAGGTCGGCGCTTCCCAACTCATTTCGGTCCCGGACATGTCACGTTCGCCGAGCGACTTTTTGACCGTTGGGGTGCGCGGGCGGTGTTCTTCGGCCGGTTCATCGCATTGCTGCGGATCTTTGCCGGGCCACTGGCCGGGGCGCTGAAGATGCGCTACCCAAGGTTTCTGCTCGCAAACGTCTCGGGGGCGCTGTGCTGGGCAGGCGGCACCACGGCGCTGGTCTATTACGCGGGCATGGCCGCCGAACGCTGGCTGACCCGCTTCTCCTGGATCGCGCTGGTTGTCGCCGTCGTGGGCGGGGTTGTTGCCGCGATCTTGTTGCGCGAGCGCACATCCCGCGCGATCGCCGATCTCGAAGCCGAGCAGTCCGGGGAATCCGGGCACACCGCCGCATAGATACCGCCGGTACCGACGTACACCGCGAACTTTTTTGCAGTCATCGCCTGCGCCGTCGGCGCGCACCTAGCAAATTCTGCGTCCCATTTTTCAATATCAGACAAAAAAGCGGTCAAAATTTCGCGCCGCCGCTTAAGCTTTGCCGAAGGCGCTTTTTCGTCAGAAATATCGACGTCGCCAATGCAGCTTCGGCCCGTTGCGATCTGTGTCCTTTGTGTCGAAACGTATTGTCGATAGCGCACTTTGGCGACACCGTCGCGCCCGCCGTCTGGACAGCTGCCTACCCTGCGCAACTACCCGGATTCCGTCCGTGTAATTACGCTTAGAGCTGGCTGTTCGTCGAGTTCTCAAAGTATTCTCAGGCAGATTTGCATGGACAGCCCTGAGATCATTCTGTTATAAATGTTATATCTGCTAATCGAAGTCAGTCTTAAGCACGTAGGGCGGGCATCCATATCAAGGCGCACGGCGCCTATGGATCAGGAGCGCTATGAGCACATTTGCCATCGCAGAGCCATCCTTCAATCACCCCATGCTGAGCAGTCGTCTGATCTCTGAGCTCTCGCGGGCACGGAGCACCCTACGGGCGACCACCGAGCGGAACGGTCCAGTGGTGATCGTAAGCGCCGGAGGCGAACTGGATGCGTCCAATGAAGCCGTCTGGCGCCGCCTGCTGAACGAGGCGGCCGCGGCAGCGAGCGCCCCGGGACCGCTCGTGGTGGACACCAGCGGCCTGGACTTCATGGCTTGCTGCGCGTACGCCGCGCTCGGCGAAGAGGCAGAGCGTTGCCGGCGCCGCGGCGTCGACATGCGGTTGGTGAGCAACCAGCCGGCTGTCTCGCGGATCTTGGCCGCTTGCGGTCTCAGCGAGTTGCTGCCCGTTGAGCACAGCGTGGACGCGGCACTGTCCGCAAGCGCTCTGGTCGACTGACCCGCCTCGCCGACTGGCGCAGGCGCGCTGGCGGCAAACGCTTCGCCCTGACCGGTCACGTCAGGTGAATCCGGCCGAAAGTCTTTGCGCTCCTGCATTCCCACCGCATTTGTCCACAGTTGCGCGTTCCTCTACGGGGCGCGCTGAACGCGGGTGAAGTGTCGGCCCTCGCAGATATCATTCGAACATGCTTGCGAATGGCCGGGAACACGTCCTCGAGGTGTTCGACACGTTCCACGCCGCGGTATCTGAGCTGGTTCAGTTGTCCTTCGACGTTTTGACGACCCCGGAGCGACTGGCCTTGTTGGAACGCCTCGAACAGGAAGCTCGGCGACTGCCGACACCGCGCAACGAACTGATCAACGGAGTGCGCCAACAAGCCACAGCGGTTGAGCTCGGCGGCAAGTTGTCTCACGTATTGGCTGATCGACTGCGCATAACCCGCGCCGACGCTAGCCGTCGCATCGACGAAGCCGATGATTTGGGCTCGCGGCTGGCCATCACCGGCGAGCCGCTGGCCCCACACCTGCCAGCTACCGCCGCCCAGCAGCGCGCCGGTGCCATCGATGCCGCACACGTGAAGGTGATCCGTGGATTCCTGCGGGACCTCCCCTGCTGGATTGACGCCGATACCCGCACGCACGCTGAGGCACAGCTTGCCGATTTCGCTACGCAGTACCGTCCCGAACTGCTGGGCAAGCTAGCTGACAAACTGGCCGATTGCCTGAATCCTGACGGCGATTTCAGCGACGAAGACCGAGCCCGACGGCGCGGGTTGGTGCTGGGCAGGCAAGAGGCAGACGGCATGTCCACGCTGCGGGGCTATCTGACCCCGGCCACGAGAGCCGCCGTGGAGGCGGTTTTGGCCAAGCTCGCCGCGCCAGGGATGGCCAGCCCCTATGAGGAGACACCGGTCCTGGACGGCACTCCGTCACAGGAGGCAATCGAACGGGATAGCCGCACACCGGCGCAGCGGAACCACGATGGCCTGCACGCCGCACTACGGGGCCTGTTGGCCTCAGGTGAGCTGGGTCAACACAACGGTTTACCGGCCAGCATCATCGTCACCACCACCCTGCGCGAATTAGAAGCCGGCACGGGCAAGGCGCTCACCGGCGGCGGCTCGCTGCTGCCGATGAAAGACGTCATCCGGCTGGCCCGCCACGCTCACCACTACCTCGCGATCTTCGACAAGGGCCGGGCGATCGGGCTTTACCACACCAAACGATTGGCTTCCGCCGGACAGCGAATTGTGTTGTACGCGAAGGATCGTGGGTGCTCACATCCCGCGTGCGAGGCCTCCGGCTACTACTGCGAGGTTCACCATGTCACCGGCTACGCCATCTGCCACACGACCGACGTCAACGATCTGACCTTTTGCTGCGGCAGCCATCATCCGCTCGTTCAACCCGGTGGCTGGCAGACACGTAAGCGTAAGGACGGCAGCACAGAATGGATTCCTCCTGCACATCTCGAGCGGGGGCAGCCCCGCGTCAATCTGTTTCACCATCCCGAGGAGTTACTGAGCAACTCCGACGTGGACGACGACAACAACGACGACAACGACGACGCGCCCTGACCCGGCGTAACACTGCAGGCCGCCGCGACGATATAGGGCCGAATAATCTCCCCGCCGCGGCAAACGACCTGGAGGAATATTGGACATCGTCCTCGGGTTGTCGTTGGCCCCCTCCGCGATTCGGATGGTGCTGGTCGAAGGGGAGAACGCCGACGGCGTCACCGTCGATGAGGACCACTTTGCCGTCAACGCAGGTAGCCGCCGGGCAGCGCTCAGCGGCCCCGACCAGTTGATCGCCGCCGTCCTGGGCACTCGCGAAGGCGCCGCCGAAGCCGGATACCGACTGACGTCGACCGGAGTCACCTGGACCGATCCCCGCGACGCCGCCGCGCTCGCGACCGCGCTCGCCGCCCGCAAGATCGAGAACGTCATGCTGGTGTCGGGTTTTTTGGCTGCCGCTGCGTTAGCTCAAACCGTCGGCAACGCAATCGGTTACGAGTACATCGCGATGTTGTTCGTCGAACGCCACACCGCGACGATCGCCGTCATCGACTCCGCCGATGGTTCGGTCAACGATGTGCACCGCCGTTCGCTGCGAAGTGCCAACCCAGTTCCCGAGCTGATCGCGATGATCGCCGGGCTGAACGATCCGGAGGCGTACCCGGAGGGTTTGTTCATCGTCGGCTGCGACGTGGATATCGCGCCGATCAAACCGGCGCTGGAAGCGGCATCACTCCTTCCGGTCAGCGCCCCGGAGGAACCGGACATGGCGCTGGCCCGAGGAGCCGCGTTGGCGTCGGCCAGCGCGCCGCTGTTCGCCTCCTCCACCGCCGCGGTGGCCTACGCGCAAGATCCGGGCACCGGTGCAATCGACCGCTACGCCGTCTCGCCCGGTTACCTGGCAGCGCCCGGTCGCCCGATCGACAGCGAATTCGGCAACGCAGATTTCGCCTACAGCGCTGCACATGATGAGCAAGCGGACGCTCACACCGGCGCCGTCGACATTGCCTACATCGCCAACACCGCCACTGCGCATGAGTTAGCGGCCAGTCCGCGGCGGAGGCCGCTGCTGCTGGTGGGAAGTGCGTTGGCTGCCATCGTTGTCAGCGCGGCGCTGGCGCTGGAGATCGCGCTGGCGCTCGGTATCCGACCCGCAGTCGCGTTGCGGCCCAGCCCAGGGCGCGTTCTTGTCGCACCGGCTCAGCAGGCGCCGTCACCGCCTGTGCCACAGCTTCTTCCGGCGCCGCACCCGCAGACCGTTCAATTGCCTGGGCGGATCGCAGCTCCGCCGGCGGCGCACATGCCGGCTCCCGCACCGATCGCAGCTGTTGCGCCGGTGCCCGTACCGATTCCCGCCGCACCGGTGCCGGTGCCCGTGCCGGTGCCATTGCATCTGGGGATTCCCGCGCCGTCCTTTCACGTCCCATTTGGCCAGTTTGGGCAGCTACCCCGTCTAGGCATTCCGCAGCCGCCGCCACAGGGGTCACCGTGGCAGCCGCCGTCACAGGGCTCGCCGTGGCAGGGGCCGATGCACGAGCGGTCTGAGGGTCCGATGCGCGAGCCGTTCGCTCAGGGGCGCGAGCCGTTCCCGCCGCAACGAGGATTTGCGCCCCATCCGCGGATGAACGTCCCCGCGCCTGAGGGTCCCCGCTTTCCGGGAATGCCAGCTCCCGAGGGGCCCCGGTTTCCTGCGCCGATGTTCCCACGGGTGCCCGGTCCCATGGGCCCCCAAATGCCCGCGGTGCCGCACTTCAGCTTCCCGTTTCCGCGATTCCGGTTCTGAGAGAGTCGAATTCGACGCGTTAGCGCGGAAGACCAAAGAGCTCAACCACGCCGTGGTCGCGGCCTGCGGTGTAGCCACCGTCGACGGCGATGGCCTGGCCGGTGACGAAAGATGCGTCGGGCGAAACCAGAAAAGCCGCCATCGCGGCGATCTCTTCCGACCGGCCCACCCGTTGCAACGCGTGCTCTTTGGTGATCGAGGCCTTCGGCCCCTCCATCCCCGGTAAGCCGAAAACACTTTCGAGCATTGGTGTTTCGATGAAACCTGGGCAAATGGCGTTGGCCCGAATGCCACTCGGTCCGTAGTCGAGCGCAATGTTCTTGGTGAGCAAGACCACGCCGCCCTTGGCGGCGTTGTAGGCGCTGCCGCCCGCCGTGCCCTCCAGGCCCTCGACGCTGGCGAGTGTCACGATCGAGCCCCGCTCGCCGTCGGCCCGGGGCTGGTCGATCATTCTGGCTAGAGCCGCTTTGGCGACGAGGAAGGTGCCGGTGAGGTTGATGGCGATCACCCGTTCCCACTCGGCGCGATCCAGCAAGTGGATCGGACCGCCGCCGGCAACCCCTGCGGCGTGGACGACACCGTCCAGGCGATCCGGTACGGCGGCCAGCACAGCAGCGATCGCGGCTTCGTCGGTCACGTCGGCCTTCACGAACCGGAAGCCAGGGCCCAGGTCGGGAGGAGAGGCGAGGTCGGCGCCGACGACGCTACCGCCTTCGGCCAGTAGGCGTTCGGCCGTGGCCAGACCGATGCCGGATGCGGCACCTGTTACCACGAACGTGCGCGAACGGGCACGATCAGCGCTCACCATCGATGGGTCCTCTCCCGAGTTCGGTTGTCAGACAGTCAGAGTCCGAACTGGTCGTCGATGATGCCAAGCCAGATCTGCGCGACGTCCATCGCTATCTTCTCGCTGATGAACGCGTGCTGGGTGCCGGTGTAGATGTCGCGGAAGGCGCGCTCGAGTCGGCTGCCCTCGCGGATTGCGGTAGTGCCGGCGGCCAGGTGGGCCCACTCGGCGGCCGCCCGTGACGTGTCGGTGGCGTACACCGCCGCCAGCCTCATGTCCGCACGCAACCGGGGCGTCAAGTCGTCACCCGACTCGACGGCGCCCTCGGCTGCCACGAACGCGTCGAGCACCAGCAGGCGAGCGGCCCGCCACGCCGCGACATTGTGGGCGAGCCCCTTTTGGAAGGTTTGCCGGCTGGCCAACGTCGCCATGTCGCTCATCCGCACCTTGGTGGCCGCCAGTTCCTCGACATCGTCGAGCATGCTTTTGGCCACCCCGAGCGCGAACGACGCGTGGCCGGCCGCGGTGACCGGCATCAGACCCATCCGGCCGGCCGCCGAACTTCCCCGGACAGGATCACGAACGAACAGCGGAATGGTTCGATAATCGGGCACGAAGACGTCGGCGACGTTGTAGTCATAGGAGCCGGTTCCCTTGAGCCCCTGAACGTGCCATCCGTCGGTGAAGGCAACCTCCTCGCGAGGCAGAAATGCCACCCGCATATCGGGGATGCCCTCGCTGATCCAGCGCATCTCGCCGTTGTCCATGGGGAAGAAGCCGGCCCCGATGTACGCCGAATGTCCGGTGCCGGAGCCGAAATTCCACGCCCCGCTCAATCGGTAGCCACCGTCGACTGCTGTGCCCTGACCGTTGGGAAAGTACTGACCGCCGATGGTGATGTGGTTGTCGTTCCTGGTGAACATCTCGGCGAAACCCTCGTCAGGAAGATATGTCGCGGCGGCGAAGGTGGAGGGCAAGTTGGCAATCCCGATCCAGCCGAAAGAGCCATCCTGCCAGGCCATTTCGATCCACGTGTCAATCATTTCCGAGAACGAGGGTTCGACGCCGCCGGCCGCTACCGGATTGAACGCGGACATCAGGCCGGTGGCCCACATCTCGTCCACGATGCGCGGCGAGAGCGTTCTCAACCGCTCAGATTCCGCGGCCTCAGCACGGACCAGGTCACGCATTCCGACGGCTCGATCGACCACCCGGTCACGAACACCCGTCATGAGCGCCACTCCTTCAGGTCTGCTGATCGTCGGGGATGACGAACGGCCGGCTTGGTGGCGGCCATGTCCTTACCTGTGCCTTTGCCTCTGCCTTGGCCTTTGCCTTGGCCCTGGCCTTGGCCTTTTGCTGTGCCTTGTAGTCGTCCTCGTCGATGTCTTCGTCCTCGTCGACTGCGTCTTCGGTCTCGAAGATGACCTCGTACCACCGCTTGTGGGGCTGCACCCGCGATTCGATATCACCGGTTGGAGTCGCGCGTCTTAACTGGACGTTTTCTAGGTTCGGATCACGTCGGCAGATGAAGGCTTCGAGTGCCTCCGCCAACGGAACACCAGTGAGATTGATGTCTGCGAGTGCCCTGCCCTGGTACGTAGCCACGCCGCACATTTTGCACGGGAATCGCGATGCACGCATTCCTTTCCAGCCGTACGGCGTTGCGGGCAATTTCTCAGCCATCGACGATGCCTGGCTACCGCTACGTGCCAGAAACGACGCCGCCTCCGACGTGCGAGTGCACAGTCCGGAGGCAGCGAGTGTTCGAGCTACGTCAGTACAGCGGGATCCACGTGCCGAAGAACCAGAAGCCCCATCCACCGAAGAACGGGTTGAACACTGGAATGGAGTTGAAGCCACCGTAATTGAACGGCCCAAAATCGGCCTGCGCCACAGCAATCTCGCGCGGCGGCCCGTCCCAACGTCGGTTCCAGCCACCGGGAGGCGGAGGTCCGTTCCAGCCACCCGCAGGCGGCGGCCCGGACCAGTTGGGCGGAGGACCTCCGGGAGGAGGCCCGTCATTCCAGCCGAACCCGTGCTGCCGGGGAGGAGGCGGCGCACCATGGTCGGGTGCACTGAAGCCGTGCGGCGCGTCGGTGGGGCCACCAAACTGGGGACCGCCGCGATCGTAGAAACCTCCGGGCCGATACGGCGGCGGCGGGGGTCCAGCAGGTCCGCCGGGTCCATGCGGTCCAGGCCCACCCGGTCCGCCGGGCCCACCAGGCTCACCCGGCCCATGAGACCCAGGCCCACCGGGACCACCAGGACCGCCAGGGCCACCGGGGCCATGAGGTCCGGGACCACCCGGTCCGCCAGGTCCGCCAGGTCCAGCGGGACCGCTCGGCCCACCCGGTCCAGGTGCACCGGGACCACCAGGTCCACCCGGTCCGTGAGGCCCAGGCTCACCTGGCGCGCTGGAGCCACCCGGTCCACCGGGCGCTTTCCGTTCGGAACCACCGGGACCGCCAGGCGCAGGAGCACCCGGCCCAACGGGAGTACCAGGCCCGGTTGGCGCGTGAGAAGCAGGTCCAGCAGGACCACCCGACCCGCCGGGCGCAGGACCACCGGGCGCAGGACCAGCAGGACCGGCCGGTGCAGACCCGCCATGGCCTCCAGGTCCACCGGGTTCCGGCCCGGGTCCCGGGCCAGGCGAAGGTCCACCCGGACCACCAGGTCCCGGCGGACCGTCCGCGAAGGGCCCCGCAAGGCTCGGTCCACAGATGGCGCACGTCGGAACCGGGTTCAGCGGATCCGCAGTGGCAAGCCCAGCGCCGATCGTCAGTCCTGACATGCCGAGCGCTGCCGCAATTGCCGCGCCTGCCGCGCGCTTCACATACATACCCGTCAGCCCCTTCCGAGCTTTGACGTCAATGAAATCTAGCTGTGGTCTGCTCCACAAAGACCCTGCGTTATGGGCAAGTCACATCCATCTCGAATGACTTGGTGAGCGCCTGTTGTGGACTGGCCGTGTTGATCCCCGTCGCGTTGCCCTTGATCGTGTAGGAGTTGCCGCTTTTGGTGGCTTGGGCACTGGCCTGATTCGGCGCACCGGCCGAGTAGCCCAGCGTCACGCCGGTGAGGTTGCCCAGTCCGACTGCTTGAACGACTGGTGGATCCGCACTCGTCACCACCGCACCGATCCCGCTCGTCGGATCGCCGATCCCGATGTTGACGTTGCCACCCGACTGAGTGCAGCTGACTTGACCGGTGACGTTCTGAGTCTGGCCGTCGATGACAACCTTATTAGCGACAGCCGCGGGTGAGCTCGTGCTCGTGCTTGTGCCGGACTTGTTGCTAGAACAGCCGGCCAGACTCGCTACCACAGTGGCCGCAGCCACGATGCCAACCAATATCCGGTGCTTTGCCACTGGTCTCCTCTGCCTTATCGCCGACTGTTGAAAGGTGCGTACTCAAGGACAACAACGCCGTGCCATTCGGGGTGCGCGCGGCATCGGCTCCGTTCGGGACCATACGCTCTTGAAGCCTGCCGATGGAGTAGCCCTAGGTAGGTCGGTTGACGCTCAGCGCAATTCGACCGCAGAGGCGGATGCGTCAGTAATCGCCGGACGTGCGCTGTTGTTGGGCGACCCGCAGGATCGAGCCCGCGGTCGCAAAGGCGTTCTTGTCTCGGTCAGCAGCATCAATGGGCAAGTTGGCGGCGCAGCGCATCACCATCAGCGCCAGCGCGCTGTGGGTCGAGTATCCGATGATGAGCAGGTTGGCGGAACCGTCTGTGCCAACGAGCGTCATCACGTGCTGGCGTTTGTGCTCCCACCCCGGCCAGTTGAAGTCGGGTGGCCTCTGCAGCGGTTGCCAGTTGACGTTGATCGCGGTGATCTCTCCGAGCAGCGGAGTCAGGACCGCGACGAGGTTGGGTAGTTCATTGGTGATGCGGTCCGCGCGTGGCCACCACGCGCCGTCGATGTCACGGCCGAGATCATGAGCCACCGACAGCCGGATGGGATTGGCTTGGCGCCGGCTCTCTCTCGGATACATCATCACCGGTGGTGTCGGCACAATGACCCCACTTCTAGGGCGGCGCGCCAAGTGCAGGCGTTAGCCGGAATCGAGGTGTCACGTCTTCGCGTCATGGTCAATGCGGCATGGTCCACGGGCGGTTCCTTACACGCTCGACGTCGTCTGCCCTATGAGACGTTCGGCAGGCGGAGGAATCACATTGCCCTTGGAAACCACCGACCCGAGTCGTGGTGGACCATTGCTGACAACGAAACGGCTCACGTCCGACGCTACGCCACCGGCGTCGTTTCAGCGACAACACCATGGCGGGGCCGTGGGGTTGCTACTGCGGGTAGGCTGGTGCAAACAAGCGGAGGACGGGTGGCGTGGCCATACAGAACTGGTGCGACGCACCCCAGATCCATGCATCGCAGGTCCGCGTAGGTGACATCATCGGCACGAGGCGCGACACCGAACTGCGCTACACGGTCAAGATGATCAGTGGGCCCCAGACAACGCCCCGAAGGTGGACGTTTTTCTGCCGCGACACCAAAGGCTTGGACTACACGAGCACGTTCGGCGAGGATGACATGGTCCGCCGGTACGCCAAAGCAACTTGACCGACTGCGCCCGCTGCGAATCACCTTGCGTGCGTTGAGGTTGCGCAGCTATCGTTCGGCTGCGGCTGCTGACCAGCCGCAGCAATCACCATGAGCTGAGTCACGTTCCGACTAGCAAAAAGTGTGGTCCCGGCTGGGATCGAACCAGCGACCTTCCGCGTGTGAAGCGGACGCTCTCCCACTGAGCCACGGGACCGCGCCGAGAGGCGAACGACGTCGAAGGTTAGCACGCGTCGCCGTCTCGGCAGAACGTGCTTCGGTGTCAAATAGCGACGCGCGTTTCGGTCCCGAGAAATTTGTGCGGTCCCGCTTGGGTGGACTATCGTCGTGCTTCGCACCGGGCGACGATCTCGTCCGTTGCGCGCGGATGTAGCGCAGTTGGTAGCGCATCACCTTGCCAAGGTGAGGGTCGCGGGTTCGAATCCCGTCATCCGCTCGAGGGTGTAAGTGACATCAAACCCCGCGGTGGAGTGGCCGAGTGGTGAGGCAACGGCCTGCAAAGCCGTGCACACGGGTTCGATTCCCGTCTCCACCTCTGTTTCTTTGACCGGGCGCGGTTAGCTCAGCGGGAGAGCGCTTCCCTGACACGGAAGAGGTCGCTGGTTCAATCCCAGTACCGCGCACCACTATTTGCACAGGTTAACGCCTGTTTCTCGGTTCAACCAACGCCCGCACAACACTGCTGTTGTCGGTGCCCGATACCACGGTGGCCTTCGCCCACCGAGAGGAAACCCCATGACTACACACGCTTGCCCGCGATGCGGGCACGAAGCCCGATGTTCGCGGGCAAATTGGGTGGATCGTCACCCGGCGGCTGCGGCGGCAACGGGCCTGGTCACCCTCACGTTGATATCAATGATGCTCAGCGAGCACACGGTTGCAGGGCTGACAGTGCTCGCGGTGGCCGCGGTCGGTATGGCCGTTTGGGCGGCGGGCCGCGAACGGGCACGCAGGCAAGCGCCGGGGTTCCGCGCCGACCACGGACACCGCGCGTTGATGGCCGCCGCGATGCCATCACTGCTGGCGCCGAGGCGGCCGCTCAGCCCCACGCGCTACCGGGTGATGAGAGATTTCCCGGCCGATCCGCTATGGCGACGATGAAAGATCTGAAGGTCGCGATCCATTTGCCGTCTGCGCGGATGCCGACCACATAAGCTGGAGCACGCCCGATGTCGGGCACCGGGTCCCACCGGAGAGGCCTGCGATGACGAGGTTTTTTCGCCGTCTGACCGCCGCTGTTGCGGTGGCAGCAATCCCGCTGGCGGCTGCGGCGGTCGCAACGTCGGCAGTGAGCTCGGCGGAGTGCGACCCCAACTGGTCGCGCAATGTCTGGACCAACGAGTGCAAACCGCCCCCGGCACCGCCGGCGTGGTGGACCCCCCGGCCGGCATACGCGCCGCCGTTCGCACCGTTGGACGTGCCGCCGCCACCTCCCCCGCCGCCATGGGCGCAGCAGCAACACCCGATATGGGATGGCGGCAGTCGGCAGTGGGTCTGGGTCCGCTTCTGACGGCGTCACAACTTGCGAATACCGCGCAACGCCTTCGCGAACGGGTTACCGGCGGCCATGCCTCGGCGATAGCGTGCTCAAGTTGAGCAGGACCCCGGTGGCGCGCAACATCCTCGGTCCGTGCGCGGCGATCAGATCTCCGGCCACTTCCCGCGATACCGCCACAAGTCGAACACAGCGTTATGCAACGGGAAGAAGGGTAAGTCGCGGGTGACGAGCTGCCCGCCCGCGTGCGGCACCGATGTACTTCAGCTTGGACATCGAACGCGGGTACAACGAGTTCAGATAATCGGCCAGCCAGAACGAGCCCACCCGGGTTGCTATCGCCGATAGATAACTGAGTCGCGTCACCGCCATCGGCGAAAAGCGCACCCGTTAGCGGTCTGCGCCAGCGGTGTTGTCGCTTACGCGCTGCAGGTACTGCGGGCAGTACGCGCTGGCCGCGATCGCGGTGAACTGTGCCGCTCTGGTGGTGTCCAGGCCGGGGTTCTGCTTCGTCACAAGCTGGATGACGTCAAGTTCCGGCCGCCCCTGCTGCATCAACCCGCACGCCGTCTTACCGGCCTTGACAGCGCCTGCCCGGCTGTTGATCGTGATGCCCGCTTTGGTCAGAGCATCGAGAAAGCTCGCATCGAGGTCCTGATCGGGGTCGGCATGAACAGGCGGGGTCACGCCCAGTGCGGCGACCACGCCAAGCATCGCCAGCAGACGTCTCATCGCACCATCATCGCGCACGCTGACATCCTTGTCGTACCGACTTGAGTGCCTTCGAAATGCGACATTGCCGCAACCGTCCTGCCAGGATCAGACCGTGGCCGAGAAAATCGAAGTCCAGCGCACGATCCCCGCCCCAGCAGCCGATATCTTCGCCGTCCTCTGCGATCCGCAAGGGCACGTCGCCATCGACTCGTCCGGAATGCTGCAGGACGCCGAGGGTTCGTCCGTGGGCGCCGCCGGTGACAGCTTCGTCGTGCATATGGACCGAGCATCTCTCAACGACTTCCCCCAACTCGGCAAGTACGACGTCACCGTCATCATCCGTGAATTCGAGCAGGACCGGTTGATCGCCTGGACGGTTGACGGCCAGATCCAGCCGCCGATCGGCCACGTCTACGGCTACCGCCTCGAGCCCGACGAGCATGGCGAGGGCACGCTCGTCACGTCGTTCTACGACTGGTCGCAGATCCACGAAAAGTGGCGTGAAGCCGGAATTTTCCCCGTCATTTCCGAACTCGCACTGCGGGCATCGCTGGGCATCCTGGATCGCACGGTGCGTCGCGGCTACCCGAAGGGCTAGCACGCGCGCGTCAACCCTCGGTTGACGGATGCATGTCGTCAACCTAAGGTTGACGGCATGGCTGAATCCGTCACCACTCCTCTTCGACTCGACGACCTGATCAACGCGATCAAACAGGTGCATGCCGACGTTCTGGATCAACTCAACGACGCAGTGCTGGCGGCCGAACATCTTGGAGACGTTGCCGACCACCTGATCGGCCATTTCGTCGATCAGGCACGCCGGTCAGGGGCCTCCTGGACCGAAATCGGCAAGAACATGGGCGTGACCAAACAGGCCGCGCAGAAACGCTTCGTGTTGCGCGCCGAGGCCACGACACTCGACCCGAACAGCGACTTCGAACGCTTTACTCCCCGCGCCCGCAACGCCGTGGTCGCCGCCCAGAAGGCCGCTCACGAGGCCGGCAATAACGAGATCACCCCCGGCCACTTGGTACTCGGCGTGCTGAGCGACCCCGAGGCGTTGGTCACCAAGCTTCTGGGATCTCAGCAGGTCGACCCCGAATCGGTTCGTGCCGCGATCACGCTGCCACCGGCCGTGGACGGCGCGCCGGAACTCATCCCCTTCAGCGGTCCGGCTCGCAAAGTGCTCGAGCTGACTTTCCGTCAAGCACTTCGCTTGGGCCACAACTACATTGGCACCGAGCATGTTTTGCTTGCGTTGCTCGAACTCGAGGCCGGCAACGGTCCGCTACACCTGGCCGGGGTCGACAAGGATCGTGTCGAGTCCGATGTGACCGCCCTGCTGGAGTCGTTGGCGGCCGGCAAGAAAAGGTGATGGTTGTGCAACCCGCCGACGCAAGCCGCGCGGTATGCCATCATGCGATGGTTGCCGAGGAGGAAAGATGCGCCGCTGCCTGGTTGTCGTGATTACCGTCTTCGCGGCCACGCTGATCGCGATACCGCGCGCGTCAGCCGGCGACGCACCGATCGGCCACCTCGGTGACACATTGCGCGTCGACACCGGAAAGATGGTCGCCGACATCACCGTCAGCAGCGTCCAACCCGTCGACCCGCCGCCTGGGTTCGGCTACAACCGGGTGGGCGTGCCGGTCAAGAGCTTTCCGAACAGCGCGGTGATGCGCGCTGACGTGGCGATACACGCGGTCCGGGTGCCGAATCCGCACCAGATGCTGACCGATTTCACTTTCGACGGGGTCACCCCGTTCGGCGACGCTTACAAGTCTCGCAACTCTGATGCACCCGACGCGCTAGACGCGGCGCTGGCGAACGCACCGGCAGGGTCGATCGTGCGCGGCGGCGTGTATTGGGAGGCCTACCGCGATCCGGTGTCCACTGTTGTGCTGCTGGACAAGAAGACGGGTTATCACCTGGCGCAGTGGAACCTTTAGCTCGGATCGCCACGGCGGATTCCGTCGACATCGTCGACTTGGCTGCCGTCGCCGCGCGCACCTTTCCGCTGGCCTGTCCCCCGTCGGTCGCATCCGAGGACATCGCATCGTTCATCGACGCCAACCTGTCCGAAGAGCGCTTCGCCGAGTATCTGGCCGACCCGCAACGGCTGATCCTCACCACCGGCCACGACGATCGAATCACCGGTTACGCCATGCTGATCAACGGCGTCAACGACGATCCCGACGTGCAGCGGGCCGTGGACATTCGACCCGCCGCAGAGCTCTCGAAGATGTATGTGCTGCCGGCGCAGCACGGCTCTGGCGCGTCGACGGCGTTGATGGCTGCCGCGCTCGCGGCCACCGCCGACTGGGGGGCCAAGTGTGTCTGGCTCGGGGTTAATCAGAAAAACCAACGGGCTCAACGTTTTTACCGAAAGTGCGGCTTTACCGTCAACGGCACCAGGAGGTTTCACGTGGGCGTGGGCATTGAGCACGACTATGTCATGGCGCGACGGGTCTGAGCGCTGACGGGCAACCCCGTGCATGCAGGCAACCCACTGACGTGCTGCAATCATCGGCATGGCTGACGTTTTAGCTGACGACGCCGGCGGAGTGCCGTTGCGGCTGCTCGGCTCCGTCCGCGACCTCGACGGCGGCGCGCTGCCCGACCTCTACGGCTACCCCGCAGAGCTCAGCGGCGTGTGGCTGCGCGCGAACTTCATCGCCAGCCTCGACGGCGGCGCGACCTTCGGCGGCAAATCGGGCCAGCTGGGCGGCCCCGGTGATCGAGCCGTGTTCAGTCTGCTGCGGGAACTCGCCGACGTGATCCTGGTCGGTGCGGGCACGGTGCGCGCCGAGGGTTATGCCGGCGCGCGCCCGACCGTCCCCCAGCGGCAACGTCGGCAGGCATGCGGGCAGAGCGAAGTCCCGCAGCTGGCGATCGTCACGAAGTCCGGCCGCCTGGAGCGGGATATGCCGGTGTTCACCCGCACCGAGGTGCCACCGCTGGTGTTGACCTGCGCGGCGGCCTGCGATCAGACGCGTCGCGGACTAGCCGGCCTGGCCGACGTGGTCGACTGCTCGGCCGACGACCCAGCCGAAGTCGACGCAGCCTCGTTGTTGGCCGCGCTGGCCGACCGCGGACTGCACCGGGCGTTGACCGAGGGCGGCCCGACGCTGTTCAGCTCGTTCATCGAACGCGAGCTGCTCGACGAGCTGTGCCTGACCATTGCGCCGAGCCTCGTCGGCGGCCAGGCCGGCCGCATCGCCGTCGGCCCGGGCCAGGTGCTGACTCCGATGCGCTGCGCGCACATCCTCACCGACGAGGACGGCTACCTGTACACGCGCTACGTGCGGACCTGATCGGTCCGCCAATGGCTACTGTGGTCGGCATGAACCGGCATGCCGCGATCACCGCGTCGCTGATCGTGGTGACCGCAGTGTTGGCCGGCTGTGCACCCGGATTGGCCGCCAACCCGCGGTTTGCCACCAACGCCGGCGCCCGGCCGCAGGGAAAGCCCGCGACGACAACGGCGCCCAACGGTCCGCCGCCGATTGCCAAGCCGAAGAACGACTTGTCGTGGCATGACTGCACGACGCGGGGATTCGATGACGCAGCCGTGCCCGCGCCGGTCGGCGTCAAGCTGGATTGCGCGAGCTACGACGCCGACCTCGACCCGGTCAACGGCGCCGCCGGGACGCTGAGCATCGGTGTGGTACGCGCCCGATCCGCGGAGACGCCGCCGGACGCGGGCCCGCTGGTCTTCACCACCGGTTCGGATCTGCCGTCTTCGCTGCAACTGCCGGTGTGGCTGGCCCGCGCGGGCGCCGACGTGCTGCACAGCCACCCCATCGTCGCCGTCGACCGCCGCGGCATGGGCTCCTCGAGTCCGGTCGACTGCCTCGACCAATTCGACCGTCAGGAAATCCACGACCTGGCGCAGTTCGAAGCCGGCAACGACCCGGTCGCCAATCTCGCGGACATCGTGCAGAACGCCACCACCAGCTGCACCGACACCATCGCGCCTGGTGACTCGGCCTACGACAACACCCACGCGGCCACCGATATCGAGCGACTGCGCAGCACCTGGGACGTGCCGGCGCTGGCACTGATCGGGATCGGCAACGGCGCCCAGGTGGCGTTGTCCTATGCCAGCTCGCACCCGGACCGGGTCGCCAGGCTGGTCCTCGACTCCCCGGTCGCATTGGGTGTGGGCGCCGAAGCCGCAGCCGAGCAGAAGGTCAAAGGACAGGAGGCGGCACTGGATGCGTTCGCCGCACAATGCGCCGCGGTGAACTGCCCGCTTGGCCCTGATTCCAAAGCCGCTGTGAGCTCGCTGCTCGCCGACGCCCGCGCCGGCCACGGCCCGGCGGGTGCGTCGACTGCGTCCGTCGCCAGAGCCATCAACACCGCGCTGGGTTACCCCGCCGGCGACCGCGTCAGCACCACCAACGACTTGGCCACCGCCCTGGCCAACGCCCGTTCGGGTGACACCAACCTGCTGACCAGCCTGATCAACCGGGCTGAGGCCACCACCGGAACCGACGGACAGTTCGTCAACACCTGCAGTGACGCGCTCAACCGGCCCACGCCCGACCGGATCCGGGAACTGGTGGTCGCATGGGCGAAGCTCTACCCGCAGTTCGGCACCGTCGGCGCGCTCAATCTGGTCAAGTGCGTCTCCTGGCCGAGCACGACGCCGCCCCCGTCGCCAAAAGTCCTCAAGGTCAACGTGCTTCTCATGGGCGTGCAGAACGACCCGATCGTCGGGTCCGAGGGCGTCTCGGCCACCGCCGCCACCATCATCAACGCGACCGCGGCCAGCAAGCGAGTGATGTGGCAGGGAATCGGCCACGGCGCCAGCATCTACTCGTCGTGCGCGGTTCCCCCGCTGATCGGCTACCTCGACAGCGGCACGTTGCCATCCACCGACACCTACTGTCCCGCCTGATCCTTCGCGCAACGATCCGTGTACGGTGCGCTCGTGACGGCAGTTGAATCCCCTCGTGGCGGTCTGCGCGACTGGGCGCACGCCACATTTGCTCCCCGAACCGCCGCGCCGAGCACCGCGACCGTACTGCGCTCGGTGCTATGGCCGGTGGCCATCTTGGCGGTGATCCACCGGACCATCGTGGTGACCACCAACGGCAACATCACCGACGATTTCAAGCCGGTTTACCGCGCGGTGCTGAACTTTCGGCACGGCTGGGACATCTACAACGAGCATTTCGACTACGTCGACCCGCATTACCTGTACCCACCCGGCGGCACGCTGATGATGGCGCCGTTCGGCTATCTGCCGTTCACGGAGTCCCGTTACCTGTTCATCGCCTGCAACAGCGCCGCGATCGTCATCGCGGCGTACGTGTTGCTGAAGATGTTCAAATTCAGCCTGACCTCGGTGGCGGCCCCAGCACTTCTGCTGGCGATGTTCTGCACCGAATCCGTCACCAACACATTGGTTTTCACCAACATCAACGGCTGCATCCTGCTGCTTGAGGCGTTGTTCTTGCGGTGGCTGCTAGACGGCCGGCCACGCCGTGAATGGTGGGCCGGTCTGGCGATCGGGCTGACGCTGGTGGTCAAGCCACTGCTCGGCCCGTTGCTGTTGCTGCCGCTGCTGAACCGTCAGTGGCGCGCGGTGGCGGCTGCCATCGTGGTGCCGCTGGTGTTCAACCTTGCCGCGTGGCCGCTGATCGTCCACCCGCTGGACTTCGTCACTCGCACGGTGCCCTACATGCTGGGCGTCCGTGACTACTTCAACAGCTCGATCGAAGGCAACGGCGTCTACTTCGGTCTGCCGTTCTGGCTGATCCTGTCACTGCGAATCCTGTTCACGCTGTTGGCAATTGGCAGCTTGTGGTTGCTGTATCGCTACTACCGCACCCGCGACCCGCTGTTCTGGTTCACCACATCGTCGGGCGTGCTGCTGCTGTGGTCGTGGCTGGTGCTGTCGCTGGCCCAGGGTTACTACTCGATGATGCTGTTCCCGTTCCTGATGACGGTGGTGCTGCCCAATTCGGTGATCCGCAACTGGCCGGCGTGGCTGGGCATCTACGGATTCCTGACGATGGATCGCTGGCTGCTGTTGAACTGGATGTACGTCGGCCGGCCGCTGGAATACCTGAAGATCACCTACGGCTGGTCACTGGTGCTGATCGTGGTGTTCACCGTGCTCTACTTCCGCTATCTGGATGCCAAGGCCGAACAGCGATTGGACGACGGTATCGACCCAGCGTGGCTGGCGGCCGAGCCGCAGCGCGCTAGCGTGGAGGTATGAGTTCTCCCCAGCCCAAGCTGCAACTGAGCGACGACGAGTGGCGTAAACGACTCAACCCGCAGGAGTTCGACGTGTTGCGACGGGCCGGGACCGAGCGCCCGTTCACCGGTGAGTACACCGACACCAAGACCGACGGCGTCTACCAGTGCCGAGCCTGCGGCACCGAACTGTTCCGCAGCTCCGAGAAGTTCGAATCACATTGCGGCTGGCCGTCATTCTTCGACCCGGCTGACTCGGATGCGGTAATTCTGCGAGCCGACCATTCGATGGGCGCCGTCCGCACCGAAGTGTTGTGCGCCAACTGCCACAGCCACCTGGGCCACGTGTTCGCCGGGGAGGGCTATCCGACCCCGACCGATCAGCGCTACTGCATCAACTCGATCTCGCTGCGCTTGGTGCCGGCGGGTTCCTGAGCACTGACCCGCGAGGTTCAATCCAGTCGGGTGGCGTGCATCTCCCAGAACGGAGCGTGCGCCCGACCGTTGGTGAGCCACGACTCCATCAACCGGAACCGTTCCACGACAGGCTTGAGCTCCTCGGCCTTGTCGGGATTGCGCTCGATCATTTGCTCAAAGGCTTCCACGCTGACGTTGACCTGATACGTGGTCAGCCATAGATACGTGATTTCCCACCCAGCGTCGGGGAACACGTGCAGGAAGTCTTCCATGGACAGCGACCGCGGTGCGCCGTAACCGTTGACGTTGCCGGGACCGTGCTCGAACATGTAGAGGCGCGCTCCGGGCTTCGTCGCTCGGCGCAAATTCCGCGCGTACAACCTCTTGAGCTCCGTCACGTCTGAAAAAAGGTGATAGAAGGCACAGTCGACGACCGTGTCGAAACGGTTCTCCACACCGTCCAACGTCATCGCGTCGCCCACCTGGAAGTTCACCGAGACGCCGGCATTCCGCGCGTTCTCCTTCGCCCGCTCGATTGCGGCCGGTGAGGAGTCGATGCCCGTCGCCGAGTAGCCCTGTGACGCATAGTAAATGGCGTGGTGGCCTGGGCCGGTACCCGGGTCGAGAACCTCGCCCCTAATCGCCCCCAGCGCGACGAGTTGCTGGATGACGGGCTGTGGGCCGCCGATGTCCCACGGAGTGGCTGCCGGCAAGCCGTGCGAGACATGCTGATCGGCATACATCTTCTCGTAGCGGGTGGGATCGACATGTATCGGCTGGCCCATCCCACAACGATAAAGCGTTTGCCGATGCGACGCCCGACTCGCCGCCGACGTCGCGCCGGCTTACTCCACCCGAGTGGCGTGCATCGCCCAGAACGGGGCATAGGTCCGGCCGTTGGCGAGCCACGGTTCGATGATCCGGAATCGCTCGACCAGCGGCTTGACTTGGTCGGCCATATCAGGGTTGCGGGCAACCATCAACTCAAGGGTTTCCACGCTCATGTTGATCAGATACGTGGTCGGCCCTAAATACGTGATCTCCCAACCGGCGTCGGGGAAAACCTGGCGAAAGTCGTCCTCGGACAACGATCGTGGCATCTGGAAGCCGTTGACATTGCCGGCGCCGAACTCGAACATGTAGAGCCGCGCTCCGGGCTTGGTCGCCCGATGCAACGCCCGCGCATACGACCGCTGCAGCTCCGGCTCGGTCGCAAACGTGTGGTAAAAGGCGCTGTCGACGACCGTGTCAAAGCGGTTCTCCAGACCTTCCAGCTTCGTCGCGTCGGCCAGCTGGAAGTTCACCGACACCCCGGCCCTGCGCGCGTTCTCCCGGGCCCGCTCCAGGGCGCCTTCCGAAGCGTCGATTCCGGTCGCCGAGTAACCATTTTCCGCGTAGTAGATCGCATGGTGACCGGGACCGGTACCCGGGTCGAGAACCTCGCCCTTGATCACCCCCAGCGCGACAAGTTGCCGTACGACGGGCTGCGGGCCGCCGATGTCCCACGGTGTGGCTGCCGGCAAGCCGTGCGAGACCCGCTGATCGCGGTACATCGGTTCGAATCGGGCGGGGTCGTTGGGATCGAACTGGGTTGTCATGTCTCCCCTCGGTGACGAGTGTGTCCGCTGTCAGGGCAGCGACGCGACGAGCTGCTCGACCGGCACCCGCGGCCCGGTGAAGAACGGCGTCTCCTCGCGGGTGTGCCGCCGCGCGTCAGTGGCCCGCAGCTCCCGCATCAGGTCGACGATGCGGTGCAGTTCCGGGGCTTCGAAGGCCAGGATCCATTCGTAGTCGCCCAGCGCGAATGCCGGCACCGTGTTCGCCCGCACATCTTTGTATTCGCGCGCCGCCATGCCATGTTCGGCGAGCATGCGCCGACGCTCCTCGTCGGGCAGCAGATACCACTCATAGGACCGGACGAACGGGTAGACGCAGATGTATGCGCCCGGCTCCTCACCGGCCAGAAACGCCGGGATGTGGCTCTTGTTGAATTCGGCCGGCCGGTGCAGCGCGACGCTGCTCCACACCGGCGTCGACGCGCGGCCCAGCGCGGTGGTCCGCCGGAAGTCCTCGTAGGTGGCTTGCAGCGCTTCTAAGCGTTCGGCGTGCGTCCAGATCATGAAATCCGCGTCGGCCCGCAAGCCGGCGACGTCGTAGAGGCCGCGCACCACCACGCCGTGCTCTTCGCGCTGCTTGAGGAAGGTCGCGGTCTCGTCGATCACCGCATCCCGGGCTTCTCCTTCTGCGCCAAGGGCACCCGGCCGCACCGAGAACACCGAGAACATCAAGTATCGAACGGTGGCGTTCAGGGCGTCGTAGTCCAAGCGGGCCATGAGACCTATCGTGCCACGGAGGCTTCGACCGCCTGGATCGCGCCGGTGACCGCTCGCCCGGCCGCGCCGATGCAGGCCGGCACCCCGATCCCGTCGAGATAGCTGCCCGCCACTGCCAGGGTCGGCGGTAGACCCGCCCGCAGTTCGGCGACCAGGTCAGCGTGGCCGGGCCCGTACTGCGGCATCGCGTCCGGCCAGCGCCTGATGCGGACGTCCACCGGTTCGATCGTGAGCCCGAAAACGGTCGACAGGTCCTGTATCGCCCACGCCAGCAACTCGTCGTCGGATGCCCGGGTTGCCAGGTCGTCGCCGAAGCGCCCGAACGAGAGTCGCAACAGCTCCACGTCAGTACGCCGTCCCCACTTTCGCGACGACAGCGTAATTGCCTTGGTGTGCAACCGTTCTCCACTGGCGACCAGCACGCCGGAATTCTGTGGGAAGCCGATACCGCGGGGCACGGCCATCGCCAGCACGGCCGAAGAAGCGGTGGCGATGCGATTGGCCGCCGCTGCGGTGCGCGGCGCGACGGCATCGACCAGGCCGACAAGATGCGGAGCCGCGACGGCGAAGATCACCCCGTCTGCACGCCACTGGCCGCCGGCGTCGTCGCGCAGCGTCCAGCCCCGCTCGGGGCCGGTCGCGGCGTCGATGCCGGTGACCGCCGCCGGTACCCAGTTGATCCTGCTGCGCAGGGCCAGTTCCTCGACCAGCACCGTGTAGCCTCCGCCCACGGCGCCGAAGACCGGCCCTGCGGTGACGCTCATCAGCGCCTGGCGGACCGCGTCGGTGAGGTGGGCGGCGCCGGCGTCCAGCGAAGCGGCCAAGGTCGGGGCGGCCGAGCGAAGGCCGATGGTCGCCGCCGATCCCGCGTAGACGCCGCTCAGCATCGGATCCACCGACCGGGCCACCACTTGCTCGCCGAACCGGTCGCCGACCAGGTCGGCCACGGCCGGATCGCCGCCGGGCTGCCAGTTCAACGGTTGGTCCGGTTCGGCGGCGATACGTGCAAGGGTGGCGTCGTTGACCAGACCGGCCATCGACTCCGCCGACGAAGGGATGCCGTTGAGCGTTCCCGCCGGCAGCGGATGCAGCCGATCCTGGCTGTAGATCAGTGGGCGGGCCCCGGTGGTGCCGAGTTGGCGATTTGTCAGGCCCAATTCGGCCAGCAGCGCTGGCATCTCGGGCCGGCGTACCACGAACGCCTCGGCGCCGACGTCGATGGCAACCCCGCCGACTTGCTCGGTGCGCAGCACCCCGCCGAGCCGGTCCGCAGGGTCGAACAGCGTGATGTTCGCCTCGTCACCGGCGGTCAGCCGTAGCCGATAGGCCGCGGTCAGGCCCGAAATCCCGCCGCCGACAACACAATACGAGCGAGCACCGGAAGTCATAACGAGTGAACCAGCGACACCAGATCGGTGAGAATGCCGGGATCGGTTTCCGGCAGCACCCCGTGGCCGAGGTTGAAGATGTGCCCGGCCGCACCGGCGTCCACGGCACGCCTGCCGTCGTCGACCACCGCGCGCGCGGCTCGCTCGACCGTCGGCCAACCCGCCAACAGCACCGCGGGATCGAGGTTGCCCTGCAATGCCTTACCGGCCTCGACCCGGGCGGCGGCGTCGACAAGCGAGGTCCGCCAGTCGACCCCGACCACCGTCGCACCAGCCGTCGACATGGCGCCCAGCAGTTCCGCGGTGCCGACACCGAAATGCGTCATCGCAACGCCGCGGTCGGCTAGCGTGGCGAACACCCTCGCACTGTGCGGCAACACATTCCGGCGGTAGTCGGCCAGCGACAGCACGCCGGCCCACGAATCGAACACCTGAATCGCATCGACACCGGCGTCGAGTTGAACCCGCAGAAACTCGATGGTCAGGTCGGTCAACTTCTCCATCAGCGCATGCCAGCACGCCGGTTCGGCTAGCATCATCGCCTTGGTCCGGGCGTGGTGGCGGCTCGGGCCACCCTCGACCAGGTAGGACGCCAGTGTGAACGGCGCTCCGGCGAAACCGATCAGCGGAACATCACCCAGCGCGCGCACCAGCAACGAAACCGCGTCCGACACCGGTTGGACGCCCTGAGGTTCGAGCGGTTTGAAGGCCTCGACATCGGCGGCGGTGCGTATCGGCGCCGTGATGACCGGGCCGACGTCGGCGACGATGTCCAGGTCGACGCCGGCGCCGCGTAGCGGAACCACGATGTCGGAGAACAGGATTGCGGCATCAACGTCATGCCGGCGTATCGGTTGCAGCGTGATCTCGGTGATCAGTTCGGCGTCGAAACAGGCCGCCATCATGCTGTTGTGTGACCGTAATGCGCGGTATTCGGGTAGGGAGCGGCCGGCTTGCCGCATGAACCACACCGGCAGCCGGTGTGGTTTGCGGCCCGTGGCCGCGGCCAGATACGGCGATTCGGGAAGCGTGCGACGGTCGGTCATCGAGTCCAATGCTGCCACGTCGCCGTGACCCCGAGCCTGACGGCTTAACCGCCGACAGGTCCACCCGAGAGATTTACGCGCGCGGATGCCAGGAAGGGGGGCGACGACGATGATGGCTCGTCGGCGGGAGCGACGGTCCCCCGATCGCCGGTTCGTCGGCCCGCGGCAGAGGCATCAAGGGATCGGGATCCGGCGGCTCCACAAAGGCCGCGTCATAGGACAGCATTGAGGCTGATGCGGATGCGGTGACCCGCCCCGGCGTGGCGGGACCGACGAATCCCGCGGTGGCAAACACACCCGCGCCTACCAAAGCCACGGTCACGCTGCGAAAAAACCGGATCGGATGCTCCATTGCAACCTCCTCGCAGTAAGTGAACCGCTCGGCATCAGAGCTGGCAAGCAAACGCGTCCGGTTCGGCGTTAACATCGGCTTAACAGTTTTGACTCACTGCGGTCACGCGGACGGGCGCGGCGATCACCCCCTCGGCTCGTGCGTAACCTCGTCGTGGTTGAAGTCCGTGAGCCAGTCGTCAGGAGCCGGGATGCCAGTCCGCCACGCAGAAGTCAGCTACGACGAGTTTCCGAGCCTGCGCATCGAACGCGGCGATCACGGCGTGCTGCACCTGATTCTCGATGCGCCCGGGCTCAATTCCGTGGGCCCGCAGATGCACCGCGACCTCGCCGACATCTGGCCGGCCATCGGTCGCGACCCCGACGTGCGTGCGGTCCTGGTCCGCGGCGAAGGCAAGGCCTTCTCCTCCGGGGGCAGCTTCGACCTGATCGACGAGACCATCGGCGAGTTCGACGACCGGATGCGGATCATGCGCGAGGCCCGCGACCTCGTGCTCAACATGGTCAACTTCGACAAGCCGGTGATCTCGGCGATTCATGGGGTGGCCGTCGGCGCGGGCCTGGTCGTGGCCCTGCTCGCTGACGTTTCGGTGGCGGGGCGCACCGCGAAGATCATCGACGGCCACACCAAGCTGGGCGTCGCCGCCGGCGATCACGCCGCCATCTGCTGGCCGCTGCTGGTGGGGATGGCCAAAGCCAAGTACTACCTGCTCACCTGCGAGCCGCTCAACGGCGCCGAAGCCGAACGCATCGGGTTGGTCTCCCTCTGCGTGGACGACGACGAGGTGCTCGCCACCGCGACCCGCATCGCGGGTGATCTGGCCCAAGGCGCACAAGCGGCGATCCGCTTTACCAAACACAGCCTCAACCACTGGTACCGGATGTTCGCACCGGCCTTCGAAACATCCCTTGGCCTGGAGTTTTTAGGGTTCAGCGGGCCGGACGTGCGGGAGGGCCTGGCCGCCCACCGGGAGAAGCGGCCGGCCCGGTTTTCCGGCGACTAAAGCGCCGTGGACACCTTTCACCAACCCTCGCTCACCGGCGCTCGGCGACCGAAAACGGCGCGCCTGTGTCCGCGTGTCGCCGGATAGGTCTAGCGTCAGACGCTGTGAACCGCCGGCAACTATGCGGAGCGGAGCGACGCTAATGACAGCTGCCGAACCGGTCCCGTTTCGCGACGCAGTCGCGGCCATGAGCGGCGCCAGCGTGCGACCGGAGATCGAGCTGGGCCCCATCCGGCCGCCGCAGCGTCTCGCGCCGTACAGCTACGCGCTTGGCGCCGAGGTCAAGCGCCCCGAGCTCGACATCATCCCGGAGCGATCCGATGGCGACGCGTTCGGCCGGTTGATCCTGCTCTATGACCCGGACGGGGCCGACGCGTGGGACGGCACCATGCGCCTGGTCGCCTATATCCAGGCCGACCTGGACTCCAGCGAAGCGATCGACCCGCTGCTGCCGGAGGTGGCGTGGAGCTGGCTGGTCGAAGCGCTGGACGCGCGTGCCGAGCACGTCACCGCGCTCGGCGGCACCGTCACCGCCACCACGTCGGTGCGCTACGGGGACATCTCCGGACCGCCGCGCGCCCACCAGTTGGAGCTGCGCGCATCGTGGACGGCGATCACCCCCGAGATCGGCACCCACGTCGAAGCGTTCTGCGAGGTGCTCGAGCACGCCGCGGGGCTGCCACCGGTCGGGGTGACAGATCTGGGCACCCGATCGCGCGTTTGAGATGTCTGAGGCTACAGTCGAAGAGCCGCCGGGTAGCGCGGAGCCAGACGTCACGCCGCTACTCCATCCCCCCGACGGGGTGCCCGACCTCTCCACCAGCGCAAGCGAAATCAGCGCCGCCGCAGAGCTGCTGGCCGGTGGCCACGGCCCGTTCGCAGTGGACGCCGAACGTGCCTCGGGTTTCCGTTACTCCAACCGCGCCTATCTGATTCAGATCCGGCGGGCCGGGGCCGGCACCGTGCTCATCGATCCGGTCAGCCACGGCGGCGACTCCCCGTCGGTGCTTGCGCCCGTCGCCGAGGTGCTCGCCGAGGATGAGTGGATCCTGCACGCAGCCGATCAGGACCTGCCATGCCTGGCCGAGGTCGGCATGCGACCGCCGGCGCTGTACGACACCGAGCTGGCCGGGCGGCTGGCCGGCTTCGACCGGGTCAACTTGGCGGCCATGGCGCAGCGACTGCTCGGCCTGGGGTTGGCCAAAGGTCACGGCGCGGCGGACTGGTCCAAACGGCCACTGCCGTCAGCGTGGCTCAACTACGCGGCACTCGACGTGGAAGTGCTCATCGGCCTGCGCGAGGCGATAGCGGCCGTGCTCGCAGAACAAGACAAAACCGTCTGGGCCGCAGAAGAATTCGACTACCTTCGGACGATCGTAGATCAAGCGCCGCCTTCGACCCGCCGAGACCGCTGGCGACGCACCTCCGGCATTCACCGGGTGCGCAACCCGCAGGCTCTCGCTGCGGTTCGTGAATTGTGGACGGTGCGAGACGAAATCGCTCAACGCCGCGACATCGCGCCCGGCCGCATCCTGCCCGACTCAGCGATCATCGATGCCGCGACCGCCGACCCGAAGACCGTCGACGAGTTGGTCGCTCTGCCGATATTCGGCGGCCGCAGGCAGCGTCGCAGCGCCGCCACCTGGTTGGCCGCACTGCAGGCAGCACGGGAAAACCCTGGCCCTGCAGAGGAAACCGAACCGCCCAACGGCCCGCCGGCGCCGGCGCGCTGGGCCCGGCGCCGGCCGGAGGCGGCGGCGCGGCTCGATGCGGCGCGCGCCGCGCTGCGGGAGTTGTCGGAGCGGGTGTCGGTGCCGACCGAGAACCTGGTCACGCCCGAACTGGTGCGACGGCTGTGCTGGGACTGGGAGGGCGCCGACGACGCCGGGACCGCGGTTGACGAGTTCCTGGCGGGCGGGCAGGCCCGCCGCTGGCAGCGCGAATTGGTGGTCCCCGTGCTGGCCGCGGCATTGTCGGCGACGCCCGAGGGCACCGAAGGCGTCAGTCCAGCTGCTCGGTGATCTCCGGCTGGGATTCCACACCACCAGAGAGCGCGGCAACCCATCCGGTGATGCGGCGGGCCACGTCCTGGTCGGTCAGGCCAGCAGCGGCGAGCACCTCGCCACGCGACGCGTGATCGAAGAACTGTTGCGGCAGACCGACGTCGCGGCACGGCACATCGATCTCGGCGGCCCGCAACGCAGCTGACACCGCCGATCCGACGCCGCCGGCCACCCCGTTGTCTTCCAGCGTGACGACCAGCTTGTGCGCCGGCGCCAATTCAGCCACCGCAGCCGGGACCGGCAGCACCCACCGCGGATCGATCACCGTCACGCCGATGCCCTGATCGCGGAGCCGCTCAGCCGCCGACAGGGCCATCGACGCGAACGCCCCGACCGCCAACAGCAGCACCTCGGCGCTCAGGCCTTCGGCAGGCACCGCGAGCACGTCCACTCCGGAGTGTCGCTGCAAGGCCGGAATATCTTCGCCGACATCGCCTTTCGGGAATCTGATGGCAGTGGGACCGTCGTCGATGTCGAGTGCTTCGCCGAGTTCTTCGCGCAGTCGGGCGCCGTCTCTTGGTGCGGCCACCCGCATACCCGGAACGATGCCCAGCATGGACAGATCCCACATGCCGTTGTGGCTGGCGCCGTCTGGGCCGGTCACCCCGGCCCGGTCGAGAACCACTGTGACGGGCAACTTGTGCATCGCCACGTCCATCATGATCTGGTCGAACGCACGGTTGAGGAACGTCGAATAGATCGCCACCACCGGGTGCAGTCCGCCCATCGCCAACCCGGCCGCCGACGTCATCGCGTGCTGTTCGGCGATGCCGACGTCGAACAACCGATCCGGGAAGCGTTGCCCGAATGCGGTCAGGCCGGTGGGTCCGGGCATGGCCGCGGTGATCGCGACGACCTCGCGGCGTGTGGTCGCGAAGTCGATCAGCGATTCGGAGAACGACGCCGTCCAACTCGGCCCCGGGATCTTGGTGGCCAGCCCGGTCGCCGGGTCGATCACCCCGCAAGAGTGCATCTGCTCGGCCTCATCAGCCTCGGCCGGACCGTACCCCCGGCCTTTGAGGGTGCGGACGTGCACCAGCACCGGAGCGCCGAATCCGCGGGCACGGCGCAATGCCGCCTCGACGGCGTGTTCGTCATGGCCGTCGACCGGTCCTACGTACTTCAGGCCCAGGTCGGTGAACAGCAGCTGTGGCGAAAGTGCGTCCTTCACACCGGCTTTGACGCTGTGCATGAACTGGTAAGCCAAATCGCCGAAGACCGGCATGCCGCGCACCGCGCTGCGGCCCCGCTCCAGTAAGTGCTCATAGCCGGGCTGCAGCCGCAGCATGGCCAGGTGGTTGGCCAAGCCGCCGAACGTCGGCGCGTAACTGCGGCCGTTGTCGTTGACGACGATCACCACCGGCCGCCGGGCCGCGGCAATGTTGTTCAGCGCCTCCCAGCACATGCCGCCGGTGAGTGCGCCGTCGCCGACCACCGCCACCACGTGCCGGTTGCGGTGGCCGGTCAGCTCGAACGCCTTGGCCAGCCCGTCGGCATACGACAACGCGGCGCTCGCGTGGCTCGACTCGACCCAGTCGTGTTCGCTCTCGGCCCGCGACGGATAACCCGACAGCCCACCCTTTTTCCGCAACGTTTCGAAGTCCGCGGCGCGACCGGTCAGCATCTTGTGCACGTAGGCCTGGTGGCCGGTGTCGAAGATGATCGGGTCGTGCGGCGAATCGAACACCCGGTGGATCGCCAGCGTCAGCTCGACGACGCCGAGGTTGGGGCCGAGGTGGCCACCGGTCGCGGCGACCTTGTGGATCAGAAACTCGCGGATCTCTTCGGCCAGATCGCGCAATTCCTCGTGGGAGAGGTGCTGCAGATCGGCGGGCCCACGGATCTGTTCGAGCATCTGGCCAGTGTACGCACGACCGCGAACCCGACACCTAGACCTGCGGAGATGCCGTGGTGGCAGCAAGAAATGGCCGCCGACGCACAGGCAGCGGCCAGGTAACCCTGTTAGCGTAATCCCCCGGTGAGCCGGGAAGCCTGGTCGGCGTGTTTTTTTCGTGCTATTCGGGTCTTCCTGATATTCGGGGCTAATTCAGGAGTACACGATGATTTGCACGGTCAACGCGACCGCGCTGGCCGGGCAGACGTCTAGCCCTGGCGCTCAAATCTTCAGCGCCACTGCTCCGCCCATGTTGAGCCAGGCGGGTGCTCGACGGCAGGACGGCCGATGAGCCTCTTCCATGCCGTTTACGCGTCGACGGTGTTCGTGGTCGCCTACGTCTTGATCACCACCGAGCGCTTCAACAAGACGTTGGTGGCGCTCGCCGGCGCCACGGCCATGTTCTTCTTGCCGGTCATCAATTCCGACGAGGTCTTCTACTCACGCGACACCGGGGTCAACTGGGACGTGCTCTTCTTGCTCCTCGGGATGATGATCATCGTCAGCGTGGTGCGCCAGACCGGGGCATTCGAATACGTCGCGATCTGGTCGGCCAAACGCGCCAAAGGGTCGCCGCTGCGCATCATGATCCTGCTGATGTTGGTGACTGCGCTCGGCACCGCCGTCCTGGACAACGTCACCACGGTCCTGCTGATCGCACCGGTCACCCTGTTGGTGTGCGAGCGGCTCGACGTCAATCCGGCGCCGTTTCTCATCGTCGAGGCTCTCACCGCCAACATCGCGGGCGCAGCGACCCTGGTCGGCGACCCGACCAGCATCATCATCGGCACCGGGGCCCACCTGAGCTTCATTGAGTTCACGGCCAACATGGCCCCGGCGGTGCTCCTCGTGCTCGTCGCCTTCGTGGCGCTGCTGCCGCGCATGTTCCCGGGCTTCTTCGTGGCCGATCCCGAGCGGGTCGCCGATGTCATGGCACTCGACGAGAGGGAAGCGATCCGTAATCCGCGGTTGCTGCTCCAATGCGGGGTCGTGCTGCTCGCGGTGTTCGCCGGATTCGTCACGCATCAGGCGATCCACACGGAACCGTCGCTGGTGGCGATGGCCGGCGCCGGGATCCTGATCCTGATCTCCGGCCTGGAGCGCGAGTTTTACCTGGCCAGCGTCGAGTGGGAAACACTGCTGTTCTTCGCAGGACTGTTCGTCATGGTCGGTGCCCTGGTGCGGACCGGCGTCATCAACAACTTGGCCCAACAAGCCAGCCACCTAGCCCGCGGCGATGCGTGGACAGCGACGATGCTGATCCTCACCGTTTCGTTCACACTGGGCAGCTTCATCAACAACGTTCCGTATGCCGCCGCCATGACACCGATCGTCGGACGATTCGCCACATCCATCCCCGGGCACGGCGGCGTGCTGTGGTGGGCCCTGCTGCTGGGTACGGTCCTCGGTGGCAACCTCACCCCGGTGGGGGCCAGCGCCAATATCGTCGCGGTCGGGATCGCGAAACGGGCCGGCCATCCCGTCTCCTTCTGGGACTTCACCCGGCGAGGGGCGGTCGTGACGCTGGTGTCGTTTGTGCTTTCTGTTGGTTACCTGTGGCTGCGCTACTTCGCCTGGAGTTAGCCTATTGTGGCTCTGTGCGAGCAGAGGATCTCGACGAGCAGTTCCCCATCGTCACCGTGGATTCCGACGCCCTCGACGCGGCGCGCATGATCGCTGAGCACAATCTGCCGGGCCTCGTCGTTGCCGATAGGTCCGGAAAGCCCCACGCGGTACTCCTGGCGTCCGAGATGCTGCGTTTCGTTCTGCCGCGCTATGTGCAGGACGACCTGGCGCTGGCCGGCGTCCTGGGCGACGCGATCGCTGACCACGCCACGCAGAACTTGGCGGGCAAGACGGTGGGCGACGTGCTGCCCAAGCACCCGCGCAACGTCACCTCAATCGATGCGCGCGCCAGCGTCTTCAAGCTGGCCGCAGAAATGGCGCAGCTGCGAATTTCCCTGATCGCAGTGACCAAAAACGGAAAGTTGCACGGCGTGATCACCGCGTCACGCCTGCTGGCCGCGGCGCTCAAATCTTGAGCACCGCCTCAGCGCGCGCGGCGCACAGCCGCGGGCAAACCCGACCGCAGGACGGCCGATGAACCTCTTTCATGCCATTTACGCCGCGACGGTATTCGTCATCGCCTACGCGTTGATCACCACCGAACGTTTCAACAAGACCATGGTGGCGCTGGCCGGCGCGACGGCCATGTTCTTCTTGCCCGTCATCAACTCCCATGAGGTCTTCTACTCAGAGGACACCGGGATCGACTGGGACGTAATCTTTCTGCTGCTCGGGATGATGATCATCGTCAGCGTGGTCCGCCAGACCGGCGTGTTCGAATACATCGCGATCTGGGCGGCCAAACGCGCCAAGGGATCCCCGCTGCGAATCATGATCTTGCTGATACTCGTTACCGCGATCGGATCCGCGTTCCTAGACAACGTGACCACGGTCCTGTTGATCGCACCGGTCACCCTGCTGGTGTGCGAGCGACTGGCGGTCAGCGCAGTGCCATTTCTCATCGGCGAAGCATTCGCCGCCAACATCGGGGGCGCGGCAACCCTGGTCGGCGATCCGACCAGCATCATCATCGGCACCGGGGCCCACCTGAGCTTCATCTCGTTCCTAACCAACATGGGCCCGGCGGTGCTCATGGTGCTCGCCGTACTGCTGATGCTGTTGCCCCGCCTGTTCCCCGGCGCCTTCACCGTCGATCCCGATCGGGTCGCCGATGTCATGGCACTGGACGAGAGCGAAGCGATCAGTGACCGCAAGCTGCTGATCCAGTGCGGGATCGTCCTGCTCGCGGTGTTTGCCGGATTCGTCGCGCACAAGGAGCTTCATATGGAGCCGTCACTGGTGGCGATGGCGGGCGCGGGCATTCTCATCCTGATCTCCGGCCTGGATCGTGAGTTCTACCTATCCAGCGTCGAATGGGAAACCCTGCTGTTCTTCGCGGGACTGTTCGTCATGGTCGGGGCGCTGGTGCGGACCGGCGTCATCGACAACTTGGCCCATGCGGCCAGCCATGCGACCCACGGCAACGAATGGTTGACGACGGTGCTGATCCTCGGGGTGTCGTTCCTGTTCAGCGGATTTGTGAACAACGTTCCCTACGCCGCCACGATGACGCCGATCGTCGCACAGTTCATCCCATCGATCCACGGTCATGCCAGCTCCGGAGTGCTGTGGTGGGCGCTGATCCTGGGCACCGTGCTCGGCGGCAACCTCACCGCCGTGGGGGCCAGTGCCAATGTCGTCGTCGTCGGGATCGCGCAACGCGCCGGCAGCCCTGTGTCTTTTTGGGACTTCACCCGGCGAGGGGCAGTAGTGACCGCGATCTCGTTCGTCATTTCCCTCGGATATCTGTGGGTGCGTTACTTCGTCTTGACCTAGTGGACCGTCTCGAACGCGACATGAGAAATCGCCCACACCGATCCCGATCACCGAAAGCTCTCAGCAGACGTATTGTGTCGGTGTGCGGGCAGAGGATCTCGACGAGAAGTTCCCGGTTGTAAAAATCGACTCAGACGCGCTTGACGCGGTTCGACTGCTCGCGGAGCACCGGCTGAATGGGCTGGTGGTCGTCACCGACACGTCCGAAACGCCGTACGCCGTGCTGCCGGCCTCTCAAGTGGTCCGATTCATCGTGCCTGGCTATGTGCAAGATGATCCCGGGCTGGCCAGCGTCATGACCGAATCGATGGCCGACCACGCAGCAGAGAAGCTGCAGGGCAGGACGATCCGCGACATGCTGCCCAAGCAACGCCAGCACATACCCGTGGCCGAAGCCGACGACACCATCATCGAGGTGGCCGAGGTCATGGCGCGCCTGCGGAGTCCGCTGGTCGCCGTCGTCAAAGACGGCAAATTGCACGGGGTGATCACCGCATCGCGCCTGTTGGCCGCAGCGTTGAAAGAGTGATCCTCTGGGTCAGCGTGTTAACAGCGCGATGCATTCGATGTGATGGGTCAGCGGGAACGAGTCGAAAACCCGAATCTCGTTGACCGCGTAGCCATGACGCCGGTACAGACCGATGTCACGGGCGAACGACGCGGCCTCGCAACCGATGTGCACCACCCGCGGTACCTCCGCCGCCGTCAGCAGCTCGATCACCTCGCGTCCGGCGCCGGCGCGCGGCGGATCGATGACGGCCACATCGGCACCTGCGTGTTGTGCGGTCAGCGCCCGCCGCACCGAATCGGTGATCACACTGACCTGCGGGAGATCTGCCAAGGTGGCACGTGCCACCCGCGACGCCGCCCATGAGCTGTCGACGCTGACAACTCGTCCGGACTCGCCCACCGCGTCGCCCAGTGCCGCGGCGAAAACTCCCACGCCGCCGTAGAGATCCCAGGCAGTCATGCCGTGACTCGGCTGGGCCCACTCGCTGACCAGTGCGCTGTAGGTCCGCGCTGCGTCGCGATGGGCCTGCCAGAATGTGGTCACGGGAACCTGCCAACTGTGTCGGCCGGCTCGCTGCACGCCCTGCTGGCTGCCCTCGACCACGTCCGTCGAGTTGCGCCGACCGTGGCGCACCGTGCATGCAACGTGCCGCTGACCGTCGTCGTCGATGACGACATGCACGTGCGCGCCCGGCGGCCACTCGGTGTGGGCCAGGCCGTCGACCATGCCGGCCGGCAGCTGACCGCAGTTCAGATCGGCGACCAGCTCGCCGCTGCGGTATCGATGAAAACCCGCGTGACCGTCAGCCCCGACGTCCAGCCTGATCCGCGTTCGCCAGCCGGTCGGACCGGTGGGCGACAGCGATTGGACGGATTCGCGCCATTGGTAATCACCAAGGCGGCCAAGCTGATTGGACACCACTTCGGCTTTCAGCGCACGAGCCGCCGCCGGATCGACGAACGCCAGATCGCAGCACCCGGCACCCTCGACACCGGCGATCGGACACAGCGACGGCCGGCGGTCATCGGAGGGTTCGATCACCTCGACAGCCTCGGCGTGCCAGTACGAACCCCGGTCGGCGGTGACGCGTACCCGCACCCGTTCGCCGGGCAGCGCGTAGCGGACGAACACCACCCGGCCGTCGTGACGTGCCACGCAGCTGCCCCCGTTCGCCGGCGCACCAACGGTTAACGTCAGATCCTGTAGCGCCGGCGGCGGCCCCGGGCTAGCTTGCGATGTCAATCGAAGATCCCCCGACGGGCATCGCCAGGAGCCGCATACGTCTGCACCGTCTTGAGCCGCTCCGACGAATTGAGTTGCCAGGGAACCGATGTCACCATCACCCCCGGCATGAACAGCAACCGGCCCTTCAGCCGCAACGCGCTCTGGTTGTGCAGCACATGCTCCCACCAATGGCCCACAACGTATTCCGGAAGAAAGACCGTCACCACGGTGCGCGGCGATTCCTTACTCACTCGCTTGACGTAATCCAGTATCGGACGTGTGATTTCGCGATAAGGCGAAGCGATGACCTTCAGCGGTACGGTGATATCGCTGTCCTCCCAGCTGCGCACCAGCTGACGGGTTTCCGCGTCGTCGACGCTCACTGTGACCGCCTCCAGTACATCGGGACGCGTCGCGCGCGCGTAGGCCACCGCCCGCAGCGTCGGCAGGTGCAGCTTCGACACCAGCACGACAGCGTGGTTGCGGCTGGGCAGAACGACGTCGTTGTCCTCGGCAGTCTGCTGCTCGAGCTCTCGGGAGACAGCGTCGTAATGCTTGCGGATCAGCTTCATTACGGCGAAGAGCAATGTCATTGCGACAACAGCGATCCAGGCGCCGGCGAGAAACTTGGTGACCATGACGACGACCAGCACCGCGCCGGTGGCCACGAATCCGATCGTGTTGACCACCCGGGAGCGGATCATCGTTCGCCGGACGGCCGGATCGGTCTCGTTGCGCAGCAACCGAGTCCAGTGCCGGACCATCCCGATTTGACTCAGCGTGAACGAAATGAACACCCCGACGATGTAGAGCTGAATCAGCGCGGTGACTTGCGCCCGGAAAGCGATGATCGCCGCAAGGGCCGCCACCGCCAGGAACACGATTCCATTGGAGAAGGCCAACCGGTCTCCGCGAGTGTGCAGTTGGCGCGGAAGGTAGCTATGCTGCGCCAGCACCGAGCCCAGGACCGGAAACCCGTTGAACGCCGTGTTGGCCGCCAGCACCAGGATCAGCGCGGTGACGACGGCGATCAGCAGGAATCCGATGTGGAAGCTGCCGAAGACAGCCTGCGCGATCTGCGCGACGAGAGTCTTCTGCTGATAGCCGAGCGGGATACCGGACAGCTGCGCGGCGGGGTTGTCCACGATCTGGACCCGGGTTTCCTTGGCCAGCAGGATGATGCCCATCAACAGGCTGACCGCGATCGTGCCCAGCAGCAGCAGCGTCGTTGCCGCGTTGCGCGACTTGGGCTTTTGGAAGGCGGGCACACCGTTGCTGATGGCCTCGACACCGGTCAGCGCCGCGCAGCCCGAGGAGAAGGACCGCGCCACCAGGAACACAAACGCGAAGCCGGCGATCGAACTGCGTTCGGCGTGCATCACAAAGCCGGCGGATTCGGCCCGTATCGGTTCGTCCAACACGTAGATCCGGAACAGGCCCCAGCCGAGCATGGCGGCTACGCCGACGATGAACGCGTAGGTCGGGACGGCGAAGGCCACCCCGGACTCGCGGATACCACGCAGGTTCAACGCCATCACCAGCAGGATCGCGCTCACGCAGAACATCACCTTGTGGCTTTCCACGAACGGGATGGCGGATCCGATGTTCGACATCGCCGATGCGGTCGAAACAGCCACTGTGAGAACGTAATCCACCATCAGCGCGCTCGCCACCGTCAGGCCCGCGTTGGGACCCAGGTTGGTGGTGACCACCTCGAAGTCGCCGCCGCCGGAGGGGTAGGCATGCACGTTCTGCCGGTAGCTGGCTACCACAACCAGCATCACCGCCGCCACGGCGACGCCGATCCACGGTGTCAGCGAATACGCCGCAAGGCCGGCCACCGAGAGCATCAGGAAGATCTCCTCGGGGGCGTAGGCAACCGAGGACAGTGCATCGGAGGCGAACACCGGCAAGGCGATCCGCTTGGGCAGCAGGGTGTGGCTCAGCCGGTCGCTGCGAAACGGCCGACCTAAAACCAGTCGACGCGCCGCAGTCGAAAGTTTGGACACGAGTGCCAAGAGTAAGCCCCCGCGGGTCTGCCGGTACGGTTCCCTAGACGAGAATGTCTGGCCCAGACAGGCCGAGAGGACCTCAGGTGCGAGTGGTTGTGATGGGGTGCGGGCGGGTTGGCTCCTCGGTCGCTGACGGGCTGTCGCGGATCGGCCACGACGTCGCGGTGATCGACAGTGACAGCACCGCGTTCAACCGGCTCAGCCCTGAGTTCGCCGGTGATCGCGTGCTCGGTATGGGATTCGACCGGGATGTGCTGCTGCGGGCCGGTATCGAGGGGGCCGACGCTTTCGCCGCCGTGTCATCCGGCGACAACTCCAACATCATTTCGGCCCGGCTGGCCCGGGAAACCTTCGGGGTGCGGCGGGTAGTCGCACGGATCTACGACGCCAAACGGGCCGAGGTCTACGAGCGCCTCGGCATTCCCACGATCGCCACCGTGCCGTGGACGACCGATCGGTTGCTCAACGCGCTCACCCGGGAGAGCGAGACCGCCAAGTGGCGAGACCCGACGGGAACCGTCGCCGTGGCGGAGGTCGTCCTGCACGAGCACTGGGTGGGCCGCCGGGTCACCGATCTGGAGGCGGCCACCGGCGCACGGGTGGCGTTTTTGATCCGGTTCGGTACCGGCGTGCTGCCGGAGCCCAAGACGGTCATCCAGGCCGGCGATCAGGTCTATATCGCCGCCATATCCGGACGCGCGGCCGAGGCAGTGGCCATCGCCGCGTTGCCGCCCGGCGAGGAGCTGTAGCCGTGAAAGTAGCTGTCGCCGGAGCCGGCGCGGTCGGCCGCTCGGTCGTCCGCGAGCTTGTCGAGAACGGTCACGACGTGTCGGTGATCGACCGAAACCCCGAGCACATCGACGCCGACGCCATCCCGGCAGCGCACTGGCACCTCGGCGACGCCTGTGAGGTGAGCATGCTGCAAGCGATTCACCTGCAGGAGTTTGACGTCGTCGTGGCTGCTACGGGCGACGACAAGACCAACGTGGTGCTGAGCTTGCTGGCCAAGACCGAGTTCGCGGTGCCTCGGGTGGTGGCCAGGGTGAACGATCCCCGCAACGAGTGGCTGTTCACCGATGCCTGGGGCGTCGACGTGGCGGTGTCCACCCCGCGCATGCTGTGTTCGTTGATCGAGGAGGCCGTCGCCGTCGGCGACCTGGTCCGGCTGATGGAGTTCCGCAGGGGTCAGGCCAACCTGGTCGAGATCACGCTGCCCGAGGACACGCCGTGGGGCGGCAAGCCGGTGCGCAAGCTTGCGCTGCCCCGAGACGCCGCCCTGGTGACGATTCTGCGGGGGCCTCGGGTCATCGTGCCGCAGGACGACGAGCCGCTCGAAGGTGGCGACGAGTTGCTGTTCGTCGTCGTCACCGAGGCGGAGGACGAACTGCGTCGGCTGTTACTGCCGCCGCAGTGACGGAGGCGTCCTCCAGGGCGCGCTGTGCCGCCTTGATCGCCAGAAAGGTCACCAGCGCAGCCACGGCGGCCAGCGGCCAGCCCATCGAGATCCGTGCCACCGCGAGCCAGCCCGTGTGGTTGGAGTCGTAGAGCAGCCGCTGTACCACGAAGCGGGCGGCGAAGACCAGCACCCAGGTGAGCGTGGCGATATCGAAGGCATAGACCGCACGGCGCTCGCCGCGCCACGCCCGATCGTGCCCGTGCAGCCAGCTCCAGATGTAGCCGACAACCGGCCTCCGGATCAGAATGGACACGGCGAATACCGCCGCCCATATCAACGACGTCCAGATCCCCAGCAGGAAATAACCTTTGGACTCCCCCAGCAGGTAGGCGATCAGTACGCAGACAGCGACGCCGATGAGTCCTGACAGTGCCGGCTGCACCGACTCGCGCCGGACGAGCCGCCACAGCAGGATCAGCGTGGCCGCCCCGATGGCAGCGCCTGCCGCCGCGGCCAGGCCCAGCAGCCGCGAGGTGCCCACGAAGAGCAAAACCGGCAGCGACGAATAGATCAGCCCTGAAACTCCACCCAGCTGTTCCATCATCCGGTCGGCGGGGGTGCGGTCGGTGGCGTCAGCCACGTCTTCGCCGGCGTTTGTCGCACGGTTCACTGAGTGTGCCTTATCGCTGAATTTCGTAGTGCGGGTTGTAGATCGCCTTGGTCCCATTCTCCAGCTTGCCGACCCGGCCATGCACCCGCAGCGTGCGACCCGACTCGATCCCGGGAATCCTGCGCTGTCCCAACCACACCAGCGCAACGGTGTCGGTGCCGTCGAACAGTTCGGCGCGAACCCCGTCGGCACAGCCTTTGCCGTTGCATTCCACGCTGCGCAAGGTCCCGACGACGGTGACCTCTTGGCCGCGCTGACAGTCGATGGCCCGCTGCGCGCCGGTAGTTACCGCCTCGTCGCACAGCTCCTCGGCGTCGCGCTGCTCGGGATGCTCCGTCAACCGACGAGTCAGCCGGCGCAGATAGCCTTCCGCCGCCATGGCCTCTCCTGAGCGTCCTGTTGTTCACATCGGCTTGTCATGGCCGATCCTCTCATGACAACGGACACCGTAGACGTGATGGTTCCCGACCGCCATGCGGTGCCCCGGGCAATATTTAGGGGTGGCTATCGATCTGCGCGGGGTGACAGCCGTCATGTTGCCGGGTACAGGGTCCGACGACGAGTACGTCACCCGGGCATTCGCCGGACCGCTACGCAACGCAGGCGCACGACTCCTGGCGCCGCCGCCGCAGCCGCATCGCCTGATCGACGGCTACCTGACCGGGTTGGACGACGCCGCGCGCAGCGGCCCGATCGCGGTCGGCGGCATTTCGATCGGCGCTGCGGTGTCCGTTGCCTGGGCGCTGCGGCATCCCGAACGCACGGTCGCGGTGCTGGCGGCCTTACCGGCATGGACGGGTGCCCCCGACAGCTCTCCCGCTGCCCTGGCGGCACGGTACTCCGCACAACAACTGCGCGACGATGGTCTGGCTGCAACGACGACGCAGATGCGGGCGTCCAGCCCGCAGTGGTTGGCCGAGGAGCTGACCCGGTCGTGGCAGGGCCAGTGGCCGCACCTGCCCGACGCCATGGAGGCAGCGGCCGGCTTCGTCGCACCGACGCACGCGGAGTTACAGCGCCTGACCGCGCCCATGGGGGTAGCCGCGGCCAGCGACGACCCGATTCACCCGCTCGACGTCGGGCGGCAATGGGCGGCCGACGCACCGCACGCTGCCCTTCGCACGCTCACGCTGGACCAGATCGGTGCCGACGCGGCCGCCCTCGGTGTGGCGTGTCTGGCGGCACTCGACGCCGTCTGAGCTCGATGACGGGCTAGCCGCCGGTGCCGCGCAACTGCTGCATCGCCGAACCGGAGGCGCTGCGGCGCTCGGCCGGCGCGGGCGGATCTTCTTCCTCGCCTGCGACATCAGGGCCCGGCGGCGCGGCCTCCTGTTCCCCCGCCGCGCCCTGCGAGGCCGCGGCCTCACGCAGCTGCGACGCCATCGGCTCGGGCAGCTGCACCGGCAACGGTGTCCGGACCGGCAGAGGAGTGTCACCGCGGCGAATCACGGCGTCCTCCAACGCTTCCCGAGCTTGTTCAGTCAGTTCGTCGACGCTCTCAGGCGAGCCGTTCACCACGCAGCGGATCATCCAGCGGTAGCCGTCGACACCGATGAACCGCACGACGCCCGAGGCGGTGCCGACCACTTCACGACCCCAGCGACCATCCTGGATGCTCACCGCGGCCCCGTCCTTGCGCAGCGACTCGGCCAACTCACCGGCCACCTCACGCCACAGACCGCCAGTCTTGGGCGCCGCGTATGCGGCAACGGTGAAACGACCGTTGACCGTCACCACCCACACCGCGCTCGGGACGCCGGTCTCGGTCAGCTCAACCTGTAGCTGGGCCGACGCGGGTAGCGGCAGCAGCACCGAGCCAAGGTCGAGGCGGCCTTCCACCGCGGCGGCGGGGTCGTCGAAATCCTCGATGTCGAACGGACCGTGCGCGTCGTGGGCGACCGGGCTCGCAGCCGGGGCTTCTTGTTTTCGATGTGTGCCCAGGGATTCCGGCGCGTTGACTGGCTGCTCTTTGGGTTTACGTCTACCGAATGCCATCAAAGACTCGCATGTCCGCCGGAGGAGCCGTGGCCGCCGTCGCCACGGGAAGTGTCGGCCAAGCCAGCCTCGTCGAACGAGGACACCTCGACCAGGTCGACTAACTCGACTCGCTGCACCAACAATTGGGCAATACGGTCGCCGCGGCTGACGACGATCGGCACCGCGGGGTCGAGATTGATCAACGCGACCTTGATCTCACCACGGTAACCCGCGTCGATGGTGCCGGGGCTGTTGACGATCGAAAGTCCCACCCGCGCAGCTAATCCGGACCGCGGGTGCACCAACCCCACCATCCCGAGCGGAATGGCGACCGCGATCCCGGTCCGCACCAGCGCACGGTGTCCGGGCGCCAGCTCGACGTCTTCTGCGCTGTAGAGATCCACGCCGGCATCACCGTGGTGGGCCCGGGCGGGCAGCGGAAGCCCAAGGTCGAGACGAACAACCGCCAGACTGGTCGACACGGGGGCACAGACTACCCTTGACCGCGTGTCAGGGACGCCAGTCACGCCGCGAAGCGTGCGGTACCGCGAGCGTTTGTGGGTTCCGTGGTGGTGGTGGCCACTGGGTTTCCTGTTGGCGGCAATCGTTGCGTTGGAAGTCAACCAGGGCGCGCCGAGCATCCCGCGCTGGCTGCCGTTCGCAGTGTTGTTCGTGGTGGCCGCCGGGGCGTTGCTGTGGCTGGGCCGCATCGAGATCCAGGTCACCGCCGATGACGGCGAAGTCGAACTGTGGGCCGGCGAGGCGCATCTGCCCGTCACCGTGATTGCCCGGTCCGCTGACATTCCCCGCTCCGCCAAGTCCGCGGCGCTCGGACGTCAACTGGATCCGGCGGCCTATGTGGTGCACCGCGGCTGGGTCGGCCCCATGCTGCTGGTCGTCCTGGATGACGCCGACGACCCGACGCCGTATTGGCTGCTGAGCTCGCGGCACCCCGAACGGGTGTTGTCGGCATTGCGTAGCTGATCGGTCAGGCCGCACAGTCCGTACAGATCATCACGCCGTTCTTCTCGCTGGCCAGCCGACTGCGGTGTTGCACCAGAAAACAGCTCGAGCAGG
Organism: uncultured Actinomycetota bacterium; assembly: GCA_963760095.1. Classification (GTDB taxonomy): domain Bacteria; phylum Actinomycetota; class Actinomycetes; order Mycobacteriales; family Mycobacteriaceae; genus Mycobacterium. The sequence continues at coordinate 111,762 of CAVXBT010000009.1, forward strand.
TGAACTCATCGGCCTGCTTGGGCACCACACGGACGGACAGCTCTTCACCGGACAAGTCGGCACCGGGCAGCTCAAAAGACTCGGCGGACTCGGACTCGTCGACGTCGACTACCGCCGATGCCGCTTCGTTTCGCCGTGCCTTGAGTTCCTCCAGGGAGTCCTCGGAAACGTCGTCGGTTTCGGTACGCCGTGGGGCGTCATAATCGGTAGCCATCATCGTGTCCCCTCGTAACCCTGCAAGCAAAGCTTTGTACCAGCGTCGAACGCATCCACCAAATAATTCGTGCCCGTATACCAGAGTGTTCAAGTGTGAGTTACGTCACACCAGTTTTTTAGCCGCGCTACCTCGCGCTAAACATCGCGCCTTAGAGTGCGTACGTGGTCGCGCAAATCACTGAGGGCACTGCTTTCGACAAGCACGGACGCCCCTTCCGTCGGCGGAACTCCCGGCCCGCGATAGCCCTGCTGGTGGTTCTTCTGGTGGGCAGCGCGGTGGTGTGGACGGTAGCCCTCACCCGTCCGCCCGAAGTCCACGAGGCTACCGTGTGCAACCCGCCACCGGAGCAGCCGGATCCAGGACAGCCGCGCCTGGGCACCGCGGTGTCGCGAAGCACGATGGTCAATGTCGCGCCGGCCAAGCTGGCCGATGCCAAAATCCGCGTACTCAACGCCAGCGGCCGTGGCGGTCAGGCCGCCGACGTCGCCAGCGCTCTGAAAGACCTTGGATTCGCGCAGCCGACCGCCGCCAACGATCCGATCTATGCCCGCACCCGGCTGAACTGCCAGGGGCAGATTCGCTTCGGCGAGGCCGGTCAGGCCGGGGCGGCAGCGGTGTGGCTGATGGCGCCGTGCACCGAGTTGTACCGCGACGACCGCAACGACGATTCCGTCGACCTGGTTCTGGGCACCGAGTTCGGCGCACTGGCGCACAGCGACGACATCGCCGCGGTGCTGGCCGGACTGCGACCGGGCGATACCGAGCCGTCCGATCCCGCGCTGTTGGCGAAGATCCACGCCGGCAACTGCTGACCGACGATTCGCCGGCCGATCAGCCCGCAATGGGCGCCAGGCCGTCGAATTGCCCGAGCGCAGCCAGCAGCTGGTCGGCGATCCCGGGCGCCGCGGCGAGCACCAGAGCCGCAGTGCCCTCCGGATCCCCCGGCTCCGGCACCAGCACCCGGGCGCCCGCCTCGGCGGCGATCAGGGCGCCGGCCGCGCAGTCCCACCTCTGCAGGCCGTGCTCGTAGTAGGCGTCCAGCCGGCCTGCCGCGACCATGCACAAATCCAGTGCCGCAGAACCGATCCGGCGCACATCCCGGATCGTCGGCAGCAGCTTCGACACCAGCGTCGCCTGGACCGTGCGGCGTTGCTTGGAGTATGCGAATCCGGTGCCTACCAACGCCAGCGACAACTCGTCGACGGCACTGCATCGCAGCCGGCGGGTGCCCTCGGCGTCGACGACATGCGCACCCAGCCCGGCCGCGGCCGAATACAGCCGCCCGCCGACCACATCGGCGACCGCGCCTGCCACCGACACGCCGTCGACCTGCGCCGCCACCGACACCGCATACGACGGGATGCCGTAGACGAAGTTCACCGTGCCGTCGATCGGGTCCAGCACCCAGGTCACCGCGCCGGCAACGGCGGTCGCCGAATCGGTGGGCCCGCCGATTTCCTCGCCGAGTACCGCGTCCCCGGATCGCAGTTGGGCCAACCGGTCACGCAGTAGCCGTTCGGTCTCAGTGTCGACGACGGTGACCGGGTCGGTCGGGGTCGTCTTCGTTCGTACCGCGGCATCGTCACCGGCACCCGCGTCGGCGCCGAAGACCTCGCGGCGGCGGCGCCGGACGAACGCGGCCGCCTCGCCGGCCAACGTTTCGGCCACCGAACGCAGATGTGCCGGCTCGTTCTCAGGTGTGCTCACCGGTCCATCGCATCACAGGTGATGCGTAGGCCTCCCGCTGGCGGGTTGGCGAACGACCGCGAAACAGCGCGGCCGACCGCCCATCCGCGCACTATGGTGTGGGCGACGCCCACGCCCTGCCGAGGAGATTTCCGATGACCAGTGCCGACTCGACCACCGACACGCCCCCGCGGCAGGGTTTCGGTATCGACGTCGGTGGCAGCGGGATCAAGGGCGGCATCGTCGACCTGGACACCGGCCAGCTGATCGGCGACCGGGTCAAGCTGCTGACACCCAAGCCCGCGACTCCGTCGGCAGTGGCCAAGACGATCGCCGCCGTCGTCAACGAATTCGGGTGGACCGGACCGCTCGGGGTCACCTACCCCGGTGTCGTCACGCACGGCATCGTCCGCACCGCGGCCAACGTCGACAAATCGTGGATCGGGGCCAACGCCAGCGACATCATCAGCTCGGAGTTGAACGGCCAGCAGATAGCGGTTCTCAACGACGCAGACGCGGCGGGACTGGCAGAAGAGCGCTACGGGGCGGGTAAAGACACCACCGGCGTGGTGGTGCTGCTCACATTCGGCACCGGAATCGGGTCGGCGGTCATTCACAACGGGATTTTGCTGCCCAACACCGAGTTCGGCCACCTTGAGGTCGGCGGCAAAGAAGCTGAACACCGGGCCGCGTCGTCGGTCCGGGACAAGCGCGGCTGGAGCTACAAAAAGTGGGCCAAGCAGGTGACGAAGGTGCTGGTCGCGATCGAGAACGCGATGTGCCCGGAGCTGTTCATCGCCGGCGGCGGAATCAGCCGCAAGGCCGACAACTGGGTACCGCTGTTGAAAAACCGCACCCCGGTGGTACCCGCCGCCTTGGAGAACACCGCGGGAATCGTCGGCGCGGCGATGGCGGCGACGCGCGACGTGACGCACTGATTTGCGCGCTGTGGCCAGGGGATTGCCGTGCTGTCGTTACAATGGTCACCGGCAGCCGCCTGACCGATAGCGGCGAATATCCACCCTGGTAATCGACGCCGACATCCGACATAGCCGACACCTTCCGGTTGAGCGTGCCCAAGGCACCGGAAGTAAGTCCTACCGAAGGGGTTTACGTGGCAGCGACCAAAGCACGACCGGCGACCGACGAGCCGGTGAAGCGCACCGCCGCCAAGTCCCCCGCCAGCGCCCGGGTGAAGCGTCCGGCGGCCAAGTCCGCCAATGGCACCAGCACCACGACCGCAACGCGGGCCGCCAAGGCGCCGGCGAAGTCCGCCAAGGCCGCCGCGGCCAAGAGCCCCGCGGCCAAGTCGGCCCCCGCCCGCGGCCGCCCGAAGAAAGCGGCGCCAGGTGCCCCTGACGACGTCGAGGCCACGACAGCTGACCTTGGCACCGAAGAGCACGTCGAGGACCTCGACGCCGAGCCCGACCTGGAAAGCGCGACCGGCGACGATATCGATCTCGATGCCGAAGACTTGAACCTCGAAGACCTCGAGGACGAATCGCCCGCTGACGAGGTGGCCGTGGCCGACACCGAAGTGGTGGCCGCAGCGAGCCCGGCCAAGGCCGCCGTCGGGGAAACCCCCGAAGAAGAAGATATCGTCGAACCGAGCGAAAAGGACAAGGCTTCAGGCGATTTCGTCTGGGACGAGGACGAGTCGGAGGCATTGCGACAAGCCCGCAAGGATGCCGAGCTGACCGCCTCCGCGGACTCGGTTCGCGCGTACCTCAAGCAGATCGGCAAGGTGGCGCTGCTCAACGCCGAAGAGGAAGTCGAGCTGGCCAAGCGGATCGAGGCCGGCCTCTACGCCACCCAGTTGATGGCCGACCTGACCGACCGCGGCGAGAAACTGCCCGCCGCCCAACGTCGCGACATGGTGTGGATCTGCCGCGACGGCGACCGCGCGAAAAACCACTTGCTGGAAGCCAACCTACGACTCGTGGTGTCGCTGGCCAAGCGCTACACCGGCCGAGGCATGGCGTTTCTCGACCTGATCCAGGAGGGCAATCTCGGCCTCATCCGCGCGGTCGAAAAGTTCGACTACACCAAGGGTTACAAGTTCTCCACGTATGCGACGTGGTGGATCCGCCAGGCGATCACCCGCGCGATGGCCGACCAGGCCCGCACCATCCGCATCCCGGTGCACATGGTCGAGGTGATCAACAAGCTGGGTCGCATCCAGCGCGAGCTGCTGCAGGATCTGGGCCGAGAGCCCACCCCTGAAGAGCTGGCGAAGGAAATGGACATCACTCCGGAGAAGGTCCTGGAGATCCAGCAGTACGCGCGGGAGCCGATCTCGCTGGACCAGACCATCGGCGATGAGGGCGACAGTCAGCTCGGCGATTTCATCGAGGACAGCGAAGCGGTGGTCGCTGTCGATGCCGTGTCGTTCACCCTGCTGCAGGATCAGCTGCAGTCGGTGCTGGAGACGCTGTCCGAGCGTGAAGCCGGCGTCGTACGGCTGCGCTTCGGCCTGACCGACGGCCAGCCCCGCACCCTCGACGAGATCGGACAGGTGTACGGCGTGACCCGCGAGCGTATCCGCCAGATCGAGTCGAAGACGATGTCGAAGTTGCGCCACCCCAGCCGTTCTCAGGTGCTGCGCGACTACCTGGACTGAGCGACACTCCCAAATGTTGCATTGACCAGCGGCCAAAAGCGTCTGTAGTCCCTGCGATGGCAGAGGGTGTGATGGCGGAAAACCGTTGGCGTGAACCATCATTCCAGGCGGCCGCATCGTGCCGTCCGCGTTACCGCCCCAGAGGTGATCTGTTGAAAGCGTTTTGATACAAGCCGGTCCCGGCAACGCCGAAGTGATCGAAGGGTTTTACGACGGGGTCCGGGCGTATCCCCCCACGGGTTAGGCGGATCCACGCGCACGGGCCAGCGCGAAGCAATTCACCTCAGCGACTGAATACGCGTTTCACCAGAGAATTCCATGGGTGTTGGCGAGGACGAAGCCGTGACCGTCGGGGCTTTTACAGATGACGGAGCCTGGGTAGCCGGTGTCCTGTGAACCGACCGCGCAGCTGGAGCCCTGGTTTTGCAGTCGTTGTCCTTCGGGCAAGACGTCGACGTCGCGGGTGAACGTCGCAGTGTCGGCATGTTGGTAACTGGCCGGTGCCCAGCTGCTGACGACGGTCTGGTCAGTGCCTTGTGGTGCGTCGGCAGGGACCGCGTCGCAGCCGACGGAGCCGCCATTGGGGGCGATGCCGCACGCGCGACCGTCGGGGGTTTTGAAGAAGATCCAGTAGAAGTCGTGGAGGTCGGTGCTGTAGTGGCCCTGCGCCACGGGGTAGGTGTCGATGACGTCGATACCAGGCGGGGGCTCAGCAGCGGCGACCGGGACAGCGGTCATTGTTAGTACACAAAGTCCCATCATGGTGCTGCTTCGACGTCCGGTCATCGTCGTCCTCTCGAAATAACCGGCAATCGTGGGGGCCGGACGATCATTGAAGCGCCGCCGGCGAGGAGCAACGCCGTCCAAAGCGCCTATAGATTTCCTCATGCGTACCCCCTATTTATTTCGCCCGGAGAGCGTACCGCCACCGCCTCCCGTCTAAGAGCACTTCGGCTGCAGCCTCAGCTCGCCCCAGTTGTGGCCAATACACCGCCAATACTGGGCTGACCAACGCGTGGGCGTTCGCCGGGGTCAGAGTCGCGTTATTCCTCGTCACCTGGGCAACAGACTCTAGGGGGGTGTGCCCCGCCCGCCTCGCGGGGTCGGGAACGACGTCTATCGTTGTCATGCCATGGGCTCCCATCAGATCGGGGAGCATTCTCAGTCCAAGATATTTGGGCTTACAACGCTTAATGGCCAACAGCATTGAAGCATGTGCTGCACAGCGCAAACCGAGTCGTACTGCGGGACTACCTGGGCTGAGTGACGCCACTGAGTGGTGCGCTTTTTGCGGGTTAATCCGCCGTATCGCAGAAGAGAGGTTATCTCTCTGCTTAGCTTGAGCGGAGCGACGACCGCGGTCGGTCGCGGCCAGGTTCCTCACCGGATGAAGGTGCCAGTCATGTTCCTGTCAGAAATCATTCCGCGCCGGGTAATGGTCGGCGCGATCGGCGTCGGCGCGATTACCGGCACGTTGTTGTGCGCTAACGCGGGGACCGCTGCGGCTGATCCACCGTCTCGGCCGCCCAACTGCACAGCCGCGGACGTGGCCGGTGTCGCGGCGGGTGTAGCGACGGCGCTCTCGACTTACCTGTTCACCCATCCAGACGTGAACGGGTTCTACACCGACCTTCAGGATCAGCCCAAAGATCAGATCCCCGTCGACGTGCAGAACTACTTCAATGCCAACCCGCAGGAGCAAGCCGATCTCGAGGGCATCCGTCAGCCCCTGACTGACGTCAGGGAACGTTGCCAGTGGACTCCATTACTAGGGCAGGGCGGCGCCACTCCCTAAGCGATCGGGCAACGTACGTAACCATGTCGCAAAGCTGACGCCACTCGCCGAGCGCAATATGCGGTGCGAATCCAGGTCTCATCGTGTAGGCAGAGGAATATGCTCCGGACCTCAGTTCACTTACCGGCCAGAAGAAGCCCCGACCGTGCCCGGAAGGAGATCGCGATGAATATATGGGTGCGATCTTGGACTGCCGCCGGGATAGCGGTGTTGGCTCTGATGTCGATTCCCGAGATCTACGCCGTCGTGCAGCCCTCAGGTGTGGCCAACGCCGACGTCTGCGCGAGCGTCGGCAGGCGTGTTTCAGTTAGCGGGTGCACCAACGTGGCCGATACGGTGAACGCCTATGTTCCGCCGCCGGCCTACTATGCGCCGCTGCCGCAGGACTTTCCGCCCCCACCGCCACCACCGCCGCCGGTAAGTGTCTGCGTTGGAGCCGGTCGGCGGATCCACGTAAGCGGGTGCAACTAAAAGCGTTCGGCACCACACCCCGACCACCCAGTTCGGCCAATTTCAAAATTCGTCGCAAAATATCTCATGCAACCTGAGCAGCGGCGGCGCCGCATGCGAGATCAGCAACCGCGCTTACACCGTGTCGACGCCCCCGCCACCATGTGCGCAGCACTCCGCGTGGGGTGACCGTTTCTCGCCGAACCAGGGCGGCACCGTCCAGATGGACTGTCATAACGACACACTGCACGTGCAGGGTGAGCCGGTGGTCAACAACGGGCAGACACAGTCCGCCGGGTCCCTCAGCTGCACCCCCGACACTGCGGCGATCAGATGCACCGACTCGAGCACCGGACATTTCTTCTACGTGTCACCGGGTTCCTACCAAATTGGGTGACGGGCTCAATATGGAATCGCCCTATAGATAATTCAGCTGCGCCGGCGATGCGGCTGGCCTACCTTGACCGAATGTCGTTCAGCCGCATCCTTGTATCGTCCGGATCCGAGTTCGAGTCGACCGTCGGCTATTCCCGGGCGGTGCGGGTAGGGCCGCACGTCGCCGTGTCCGGCACAACGGGCCCCGGACCGGCTGACGACATCGCGGTCCAGACGCGAGAAGCGTTGCGTCGCATAGCGAACGCTCTCAGCGAGGCGGGCGCAACGCTGCACGACGTGGTCCGCACCCGCATCTACGTTACCGACATTTCCCGTTGGCGCGAGGTCGCAGCAGTGCACGCCGAGATCTTCGGTGAGATCCGCCCGGCGGCCACCATGGTCGAGGTCGCGGCGCTCATCGCGCCCGACTTGTTGGTGGAGATCGAAGCCGACGCCTACTCGGTCAGCGATCCGCCAACCGGCGGGAAGGTGCCGTCAGCGGTTGGCCGGTAGCTGGTGACACGGATCACAGCACCAACAGGCAGGGCTCCGTACAGATGTGGGAACAGCATCGACTCCGGATCTGTTGCTACCCCTAGTTCCCAACGAATAGGTGAGTCCAGACGGGTCGGATCGATGTGCAGCAGAAGAAGGTCTTCGTGGCCGCGGTAGAGGCGGTTGGCCGGCAGGTGCACTTGATCCGGCGTCGACAGGTGGATGAACCCGACGCTGGTAAGGGACGCAGGTCGTAGCTCGCCGCTGATGTTGGCGGACGACCAGTCGTCGGTGGGACACAGGTGTACCAGCACCGGCGGCGGCTGATTCATACCGCCATCCTGCCTTGGGCGCCAAACAGGCAGGGGTGAGAAACGACACAGCGGGTAAACCCGCGGTGAAGACGGCCAAAAGCCCAGACATCTGAGACAGTGATGACAGCAGAACGGAGTAGCCATGAACGCGACCTTGACTAGTCCAGAGTTAACCAGGGCTGATCGTTGCGACCGATGCAGCGCTGCTGCACGCGTCCGCGCCAAGCTGCCCTCCGGCGCAGAACTCCTGTTTTGCCAGCATCACGCCAACGAGCACGAGGCGAAGCTGATCGAGCTGTCCGCGGTGCTGGAAATCAGCGACGCCCCGCTGGCGTCCTGATCCAAGACTCGCCACCAGCGATCCTGGCGGCGTGACCGTTCGTCAGGAATCCTGAACGGGTCATGACCGACCAAGCCGTCAAGCCCTCGCGCCATCACCTCTGGCGCATCACCAAGCGGGCGCTGTCGAAAAGCTGGGACGACTCGATCTTCTCCGAGTCCGCGCAAGCGGCTTTTTGGTCAGCGCTGTCGCTGCCGCCACTGCTGCTGGGCATGCTGGGCAGCCTCGCCTACGTGGCTCCGCTGTTCGGGCCGGACACGATGTCGGTAATCGAGCAACGTCTGGTCTCGATGTCGAACAAAGTCTTCTCACCGAGCGTCGTTCACGAGATCATCGAGCCGACCATCGCCGACATCGATCGGGGTGCTCGCGGCGAAGTGGTGTCGTTGGGCTTCCTGATTTCGCTCTGGGCGGGATCATCGGCGATCTCCGCCTTCGTCGATTCGGTGGTCGAAGCCCACGACCAGACTCCGCTGCGGCATCCGGTACGCCAGCGACTGTTCGCCTTGCTGCTGTATGTGGTGATGCTGCTCTTCGTCATCGTCACGGCCCCGCTGATGGTGCGCGGGCCGCGCAAGCTCGCCGAATTCATTCCGGACGGTTTGCAGGATGTGTTGGCCTACGGCTACTACCCGGCGTTGCTCACCGGCCTGATCGTCACTGTGGTCATCCTGTATCGGGTGGCCTTGCCCGTACCGCTGCCGTCGCACCGGCTGATCTTCGGGGCGGCACTGGCGAGCGTGGCATTCGTGATCGCGACGCTGGGCCTACGCATTTACCTGAGGTACATCACCGGCACCGGCTATACCTACGGTGCACTCGCCACACCGATCGCGTTTCTGCTGTTCGCCTTCTTCGGCGGATTCTCCATCATGCTGGGCGCGGAGTTCAACGCCGCGATCCAAGAGGAGTGGCCGGCGCCGCGCACCCATGCCCACCGGCTGCGGCGGTGGCTGGTCTCCCGCAGCAAGACTGACGACGATGACGATGACGACACGGACGAACCGGCTGACGTCAGCCCCAGTCAGGTCAGCTCTTCTTGAGCGACTCGTAGACCCGCTTGCAGTCCGGGCACACCGGCGAGCCGGGCTTGGCCGCCTTCGTCACCGGGAACACCTCGCCGCACAGCGCCACGACATGCGTGCCCATCACAGCGCTCTCCGCGATCTTGTCCTTCTTGACGTAGTGAAAGTACTTGGGAGTGTCGCTGTCGGTCCCGTCGTCGACGCGTTCGTCGGTGTCGGTGCGCTCGATCGTCTGGGTCTCCATGGCACATATTGTGCCCGAAGCGGGCCCCTCACCGTTAGCCAAACTGTGCAACAGTGGAGAGATGAGGCGCAGCCATGAGCTGGGTTTCGACGACGATGGTCGACCAATCCTCATCACCGCCGCCGCACCCGCGTACGAAGTTCAACACCGTCAACGGGTACGTAAATACCTGACGATCATGTCCTTCCGGATCCCGGCCCTGGTGTTGGCCGCCGTCGCATACGGCATGTGGCACAACGGTCTTGTCTCGTTGGCGATCATTGCCGCGTCGATCCCGTTGCCCTGGATAGCGGTGCTGATCGCCAACGACCGGCCGCCGCGCCGGGCCGACGAACCGCGTCGATTTGACGGGCCCGCACGGCGGACTCCGCTCTTCCCCACCGCCGAACGCCCGGCGCTCGAGCGCTACGGCCGCCCGTCGCCGCAACCGGAATCGCCCGGCGCGAAAGCTGACGGCTCCGAATAACCCGCTCCTGCAGCGGGTTCTCAGCACATTCTCAGGGCGAGCGGACATTCGCGCACGTCAAGGGGTGTGAGTTGGCTACCCGGTGGGAACTACTACCCCGGGTCAGTCGTTGTACCCGATGACAGCTCACGCCGATCAGGAGGCCGCTATGGCAAACGCCACCACAAGCCGGGTTGACAGCGATCTGGATGCTCAAAGCCCAGCAGCGGACTTGGTGCGCGTGTATCTGAACGGGATCGGCAAAACGGCACTGCTCAACGCCGCCGACGAAGTCGAACTCGCCAAACGCATCGAGGCCGGCCTTTACGCCCAGCATCTGCTGGCGACCCGTAAGCGCCTCGGCGAGAACCGCAAACGCGACTTGGCCGCCGTCGTTCGCGACGGTGAAGCGGCGCGCCGCCACCTACTGGAAGCCAACCTGCGGTTGGTCGTGTCGTTGGCGAAGCGCTACACGGGTCGCGGAATGCCGCTACTGGACCTCATCCAGGAAGGCAACCTCGGTCTGATCCGCGCCATGGAAAAGTTCGACTATACAAAGGGATTCAAGTTCTCCACCTACGCGACCTGGTGGATCCGGCAGGCGATCACCAGGGGTATGGCCGACCAGAGTCGCACCATCCGGCTCCCGGTTCACCTGGTTGAGCAGGTGAACAAGCTGGCGCGCATCAAGCGTGAGCTGCACCAGCGGCTCGGTCGCGAAGCATCCGATGAGGAGCTCGCTGAAGAGTCCGGCATCCCCGCGGAGAAGATCAACGACCTGCTCGAGCACAGCCGTGATCCGGTCAGCCTCGACATGCCGGTGGGGTCCGAAGAAGAGGCGCCTTTGGGCGATTTCATCGAGGACGCCGAAGCGATGTCGGCGGAGAACGCCGTGATCGCCGAACTGTTGCACACCGACATTCGCAGCGTGCTCGCCACGCTCGACGAGCGGGAGCATCAGGTTATCCGGTTGCGCTTCGGGCTCGACGACGGGCAACCCCGCACGCTCGACCAGATCGGCAAGCTCTTCGGTCTGTCCCGCGAACGGGTCCGCCAGATCGAGCGCGAGGTGATGGCCAAGCTTCGCAACGGCGAGCGGGCCGACCGGCTGCGGTCCTACGCCAGCTGACGGCCAGCCACTGCACAGCAGTACGCCCGTCGCAACCGCGGCGGGCGTACTGCTGTGCTGGAGTGTTAGCAGACCATTCGCACAGCTGGGCAAGTAGACTCGGCGGCAATGGAGGGTGCGGAATGAACGACCTGGTTGATACCACCGAGATGTACCTGCGGACCATTTACGACCTCGAGGAAGAGGGCGTGACTCCACTGCGTGCCCGGATCGCCGAACGGCTTGACCAGAGCGGTCCCACAGTCAGCCAGACCGTGTCGCGGATGGAACGCGACGGGCTGCTGCACGTGGCCGGTGACCGCCACCTCGAGCTGACCGACAAGGGTCGCGCGTTGGCCGTCTCCGTGATGCGCAAGCACCGGCTGGCCGAACGGTTGCTGGTCGATGTCATCGGATTGCCATGGGAGGAAGTCCACGCCGAGGCGTGCCGCTGGGAGCACGTGATGAGCGAAGACGTCGAGCGTCGGCTTGTGCAAGTGCTCGACAATCCGACCACGTCGCCGTTCGGCAACCCGATTCCCGGCCTGCTGGATTTGGGCGTCGGTGACGAATTCGGCGCCGAGGACGCCAACCTGGTGCGGTTGACGGAGTTGCCCGCCGGGTCCCCCGTCGCCGTCGTCGTGCGCCAGTTGACCGAACACGTGCAGGGCGACATCGACCTGATCACCCGCCTCAAGGACGCTGGTGTCGTTCCCAACGCCCGGGTGACCGCCGAAACCAATCCGGCGGGTGGGGTGACGATCGTGATTCCGGGCCACGAGAACGTGAGCCTGCCCCATGAGATGGCCCACGCCGTCAAGGTCGAGAAGGTCTAGCACCCTCTTCCTCACACCGCGCCGCGACGATGCGGGCCGGTACGGCCCGAGGCGGGGGCACGCCCCCTCGCCGCCGGGCGGCTGGGGGTACCCCCACCCGCTTGCGGGGGCAAGCGGTGACGTCACACTGCGCGTCGACCGAACGCCCGTCGCGGCGGAAGGCGCACGCCGAGTCGCTCGGCCAACCGATATCCGGTGGCCGCCAGATCGCGAATGTGCTCGGGCCGCAGCCCGGACTGCAGAGCGGTGTCGAGCATGCCTGCCATCCGGTGACCGGGTTCGCAGCGCAGCGCGGCCTCCAGCGACACCCCGGCCAGTGGTCCGTCGCCGCGCGCATAGGCACTGAACGCGAGCAACACCAGTGCCTCCGCCCGCCACGGCGTGGGCAGGCTGCGCGATAGCAGCGCCCACAACGACTCGGCTTCTCCAGCGTTGTGGCCAACCGCCAAGGCGTACAACGTGTCCCGCACCTGCACGTCGACCAGCGCGCACGCCAGGGCGGCCAGCTCGGCGTCGGCGAGCGATTGCCCATCGCCGACCCGGGCGGCGGCAGCCATCGCCTCCTCGACATCGCGACGGACGCAGGCCATCGGGTCAGCACGGTGTGCGTCATCTCGCGCTGCGGCGTGTTCGGCGATGAGACCGCTCAACGACGCACTGCGGGCCCGGTCGTCGACGGCGATCACCGCCTGCAGGTCGGCGCGCCGCGCGTAGAGGCGACGGCCGTCGAGCACCGCCGCCACCGCCAGCGGTGACGCGCAGGGGTCGTCGACGACGCCGCCCGCGCCGCACCCATCCACGCAGTGCCACCGGCCGCCGGCGGCCACCCGGTCCACCACGTGTGCGGCCCACAGCACGATGTCGTGCCGCGACAGTTCGCCGGTGAGCGTCGAGCACAGATCTCGGTACTGCTCGTTGCACATCGGGCAACTCGCACCCTCGGCGTCGACGATCACCGCGATGGCGGCCTCGGGACCGGCGGCCGCGGCGACCTCCGCAAGATGCGCGATCTGGTCAGGAAGTGCGTCGGCGAGGTCGACCCGCATGACCGACCCCAGTTCGCCGTCGCCGATGGATAACAACACCAGCGATTTCTCCGGCATGAAACCCAGCACGGCTGGGAGCGCGGCGATTACCGCGCCGGGGCGATTCAGTTCAAAGTCACGTCGCTGCTTGGTCATGGCACCGACGCTGGCAACTGGCACCGTCAGTCCGCCGGCGGCACAGACGGTGCGACCCCCAAGCTGTGGACGAACTCGCGGCTGGGGGCAACGCGTGCGGCAACAGCCGGATTGTTCACGTGCATGTAGCGGTACTCGACGTGCGCCCGCAACGCAACGGGCGTATGTGTCTACTCATGGGTTCGCTACTCGAATACGACATGGTCGTCATCGGCTCCGGCCCGGGCGGCCAGAAAGCCGCGATCGCAGCAGCCAAGCTGGGCAAATCGGTCGCGGTCATCGAGCAGCGGCCGATGCTGGGCGGCGTCTGCGTCAACACCGGCACCATCCCGTCGAAGACGTTGCGCGAGGCGGTCCTCTACCTGACCGGGATGAACCAGCGCGAGCTGTACGGAGCCAGCTATAGGGTCAAGGACAAGATCACACCGGCCGACCTGCTGTCGCGGACCAGCCACGTCATCGGCAGACAAGCCGAAACGGTGCGCAACCAACTGATGCGCAACCGGATCGACCTGATCGCCGGTCAGGGCCGATTCCGCGACGAACACACCCTTCTCGTCGAAGACCAGTCCCGTGGCGAACGCACGACGGTCAGCGGCGAGTACATCGTCATCGCGACCGGCACCAAACCCGCGCGACCCGAAGGCGTGGAGTTCGACGAGCAGCGGGTGCTGGACTCCGACGGCATCCTCGATCTCCAGTCGATCCCGGCGTCGATGGTGGTGGTCGGCGCGGGCGTGATCGGCGTCGAGTACGCGTCGATGTTCGCCGCGCTGGGCAGCAAGGTGACCATCGTCGAGAAGCGGCAGGAGATGCTGGACTTCTGCGACCCCGAGATCATCGAGGCGCTGCGCTTCCACCTGCGCGACCTGGCGGTCACGTTCCGATTCGGCGAAGAGGTGACCGGCGTCCAGGTCGGCCCCACGGGCACCGTCACCAGCCTGGCCAGCGGTAAGAAGATCCCAGCCGAAACGGTGATGTACTCCGCGGGCCGGCAGGGCCAGACCGAAACCCTCGAACTTGCCAACGCCGGCCTGGAAGCCGATGCCCGGGGCCGGATCTTCGTCGACGAGTCGTTCCAGACCAAGGTCGACCACATCTACGCCGTCGGCGACGTCATCGGCTTCCCCGCGCTGGCGTCGACGTCGATGGACCAGGGACGGGTCGCGGCCTGTCACGCGTTCGGTGAGCCGGTGCACGGCCTGACCGCACTACAGCCGATCGGCATCTACTCCATCCCCGAGATCTCCTACGTCGGCGCCACCGAAGTCGAGCTGACCAAGGACGCGGTGCCCTATGAGGTCGGCGTGGCCCGGTATCGCGAGCTGGCCCGCGGCCAAATCGCCGGCGACTCCTACGGCATGCTGAAGCTGCTGGTCTCCACCGACGACCTCAAGTTGCTCGGCGTGCACATCTTCGGCAGCAACGCCACCGAGATGGTGCACATCGGCCAGGCGGTGATGGGCTGCGAGGGCACCGTGGAATATCTGGTCGACGCGGTGTTCAACTACCCGACGTTCTCGGAGGCCTACAAGGTCGCCGCACTCGACGTGATGAACAAGGTTCGCGCGCTAAGTCATTTCGACGTTTAGCACTCATCGTCATAGACGCTCGATGGCTGATCGCCCGGGCCGCCCGCCTGAGCACGTGCGTAAAGCTGAGCGACGTGCTGGTCGAACGGTGACGAGTAGGACAGATTTTCCGCGCAGCCGCCGCCGTGCAGGCCACCGATCACTCCGGTGACAGTCGAGCCGCTGATCCAGGGCGCGCCGCTGGTGCCGTCGACCAGGCCCGCGCACGGCAGCTCGGGATAGCCGCCCTCGCTGAGTCCGGTGCCGGCCTGACAGCCAAGGGGCAGGCCGCCCACTCCCGCCGGGTAGGCGACCACGGTGACCCGGGTGCTGCGCGCCGGTGCGGTACCCAGTGACAGCGCCGAGCCGACCAGGCCCTCGACCGACCCGCCGCCTGGGCGGCTGACCCGCGCGATCGCGTAGTCGGCCAGCGGATCTTGGTTGGCCAGCCATCGGGGATCCAGGTACAGCGCATCCACGGTCCACAGATCGTCAGCCGTTGCTTTGCGGGCGAACCCGGGTACAAACCGTGCCGGAGCGCCGGGGCTCAGGCAATGCGCGGCGGTCAGCACCAGATTGCCGGCCGCCGAGTGCAGCACCGAGCCAGTACAGGCGTGCAGGTCACTGCCGGAGAGAAAGACCGCGCCCACCCGCGGATCGGGATCCACCGGTGCGGCGACCACCTGGTTGACGGCACCAGCGACGGTTTGTTCCGGTTGGCTGGTGACAGGTACAGATCGGGCCTGATGTGCGCAGCCGACCATCACCATGGCCACGCCCGCCGCTGCTGCCGCCAGAATGCGCATCGCCGTCGATCATGCCCGATCAGGCAGGCGCAGCGAAACGGGTATTCACTGGAATGCGGTCACTCCCGACCGCGTTTTCAGCAGAGAGGCGGGGGTCCGGGCGGGTCCGGTATCCGCAGCTCGCCGATCTTTGGGACACTAGTTGTCACGGCGCAACACACGGCGCCGTGGCGAGGAGGCAACAGCGATGAGCGACAACCAGCCCCCCAGCAGACCCGACCGGGAGCCGCGTTACCAGCCCGACCACAGCGGCATGTACGAACTCGAGTTCCCGGCGCCTCAATTGTCGTCGTCCGACGGACGCGGCCCGGTCCTGGTGCACGCGCTGGAAGGCTTCTCCGACGCCGGTCATGCGATCCGGCTCGCCTCCAGCCACCTCAAGGACAGCCTGGACACCGAGCTGGTGGCCTCCTTTGCGATCGACGAGTTACTCGACTACCGGTCGCGGCGGCCACTGATGACGTTCAAGACCGATCACTTCACCAACTACGACGATCCCGAACTCAGCCTTTACGCGCTGCACGACAGTGTCGGAACACCCTTTCTGCTGCTGGCCGGTATGGAGCCGGACTTGAAGTGGGAGCGGTTCATCGCCGCGGTGCGGTTGCTGGCCGAGCGCCTCGGTGTCCGGCAGACCATCGGCCTGGGCACAATTCCGATGGCGGTCCCACACACCCGGCCGGTCACGATGACCGCGCACTCCAACAATCGCGAGCTGATCGCCGACTTCACGCCGTGGATATCCGAGGTGCAGGTTCCGGGCAGCGCGTCGAACCTGCTGGAATACCGGATGGCTCAACACGGGCAGGAGGTCGTCGGTTTCACCGTGCATGTCCCGCACTACTTGGCGCAGACGGACTATCCGGCGGCCGCGGAGGCGTTGCTGGAGCAGCTCGCCAAAACCGGTTCGCTGCGACTGCCGCTGAAGGCGCTGACCGAGGCCGCCGAGGAGATCAAGATCAAGGTCGACGAGCAGGTTGAGGCCAGTTCGGAAGTCGCTCAAGTGGTGACTGCGCTGGAGCGCCAGTACGATGCCTTCATTGCTGCTCAGGAGAATCGCTCGCTGCTGACGCGGGATGAGGACCTGCCAAGCGGCGACGAACTCGGCGCGGAGTTCGAGCGGTTCCTTGCGCAGCAGGCAGAGAAGAAGTTCGACGACGACGATCCGACCTGATCGCCCTCCCCGGGCCCGACAGCGAAGTTGGCGACATGACCCAGCGGAAGCCCAATCTGCGCTCGGTACGAGAGGTCACGCCGCAACTGCAGTTTCGTACGATCCACGGCTACCGGCGGGCGTTCCGGATCGCCGGCTCGGGCCCCGTCATCCTGTTGATTCACGGGATCGGCGACAACTCCACCACCTGGGAAACGGTTCAAGCCCGCCTCGCGCAACGGTTCACGGTGATCGCCGTCGACCTGCTGGGCCACGGCCAGTCGGACAAGCCGCGCGCGGACTACTCGACCGCCGCGTACGCCAACGGGATGCGCGATTTGCTGTCCGTCCTCGATATCGAGCGGGTAACCGTCGTGGGCCATTCGCTCGGAGGTGGGGTGGCGATGCAGTTCGCCTACCAGTTCCCGCAACTGGTAGAGCGGCTGGTCTTGGTTGCCGCCGGCGGCGTCACCAAGGATGTCAACCTCATACTGCGGCTGGCGTCGCTGCCGATGGGCAGCGAGGCGCTGGCGTTGCTGCGATTGCCCTTGGTGCTGCCCACATTACAGGCCTTCGGGCGAGTGGCCGGCTTGGTGTTGGGTTCTACCGCGGTGGGCCACGACCTGCCCGACGTGCTGCGGGTGCTGGCCGGCTTACCGGAGCCGATGGCGTCCGCCGCGTTCACCAGGACGCTGCGGGCGGTAGTGGACTGGCGCGGCCAGAGCGTCACCATGCTGGATCGATGTTATCTAACCGAATCCGTTCCGGTGCAGATCATTTGGGGCACCCACGATGTGGTAGTCCCCGTCAGCCACGCTCGGATGGCGCACGCCGCGATGCCGGGCTCCCGACTGGAGATTTTCGAGCGCTCCGGGCATTTCCCGTTCCATGACGACCCCGACCGTTTCATCGAGGTCGTCGAGCGCTTCATCGACACCACCGAACCCGCCACGTACGATCAGACGGCCCTGCGCGAGTTGCTGCGCAATGGCGGTGGCGCACAGACCGTCTCCGGACCGGTGGACACCCGCGTCGCCGTGTTGAACGCCATCGGCTCTGACGAGCGCAGCGCCACCTGATCAGTGCGTCGACACGACGCCGTACAGTCGATTTCATGAGCATCGATGTCACGGTGTTGCGCGTTTTCACCGACGGCGCGGGTAACTTCGGCAATCCGCTCGGCGTGGTCGACGCCGCCACGGTGGGGCCGGATCAGCGTCAAGCGCTGGCAACTCAATTAGGTTACAGCGAAACGGTTTTCGTCGATCTGCCCGCCCCCGATTCCCATACGGCGCACGCTCGCATCTACACCCCGCTCACCGAGTTGCCGTTCGCCGGTCACCCGACGGTCGGAGCGTCGTGGTGGCTGCGGGCCACAGGGACACCGATTAACACGTTGCAGGTGCCGGCCGGAGTTGTGCAGGTGAGCTACGACAACGACATCACGGCCATCAGCGCCCGATCGGAATGGGCGCCGGAGTTCGCCATTCATGATGTGGACTCGGTCGACGACTTGGCAGCCGCCGACCCCGGCGACTTTTCCGATGACATCTCCCACTACCTGTGGACATGGACCGACGAGCCTTCGGGTGCACTGCGCTCGCGGGTGTTCTGCGAGAACCTCGGCGTGCCAGAAGATGAAGCGACGGGATCCGCCGCCATCCGGATCACGGACTACCTCAGCCGTGATTTGAGCATCACGCAGGGCAAAGGATCGGTGATCGAAACCACCTGGAGCCCTCAGGGCTGGGTTCAGGTCGCCGGTCGCGTCGTCAACGACGGCGTGAGGCGGATCAGCAACTGACCCTCGAGCCCCGCGACGCGGTGGACGCCGATCTCCATCACTTCCGGGGATGTCACAATCGCGGCAAACGCCGCGGCGGAGGGATATTCGACCAGCACGCAGGTGTGCCAGATGTCGTCGACCTCGCCGATCACCAGCGATGCGATATCGCCGCCGAACACCACCCGCCCGCCGTTGCGTTCGATGACGTTCTGCATCGCGGCGCCGTAGAGGTCGTAAGCTTGGCGACCGGTCAGGTCGCTGGTGCGCCCGTCCGAATAGGCCGCATTCGCCCGGAATTTGAGTAGGTTCAGCATCACAACGGGAGTGTCAGAGGCATCCGCCATGAGCGCTTCGACGCGGGAACGCGTTGGGTAGACATGGTTTTCGACATTCACGGTATGGCCTCCTCAGGTTGTCGAGCGAAGCGCGGCATTCAGACTTTGCGGTGCAACACCGCGGCGAGGTGATGCTGCCTCGGTTGTCCGACCGCCCCCATCTGCAGCGAATAGGAGAGCTCGTCACCGTCGAGCCGGAAGCGCCGACCGAGAGCTGTCACATCTTTGGCGGTCGGCGTCAAACCGATCTGCGTCGCGATCATCTCGAGTTCGATCGTGGCGCCGTCGGCGGTGTAGGTGCCCACCTCGATTTCGGTGATGCCGCTCGGGTGCGCCAGCACGAACTCGACCTGACCGGGTCGTGGCACGCGAAGATAACCCGTCTCGGCATGCAACGGGGCCCCGTCGGCCGCGGCCTTGGTTTTCTGCCCGTAAATCAGAAACGGTTTGCCCACATGGGAAAACGCGACCTCTTCGAGGTAGTCAAACGGCTCGATGGTCGGGTATTCGCCAGACCCGCGGCCCTGCCATGCACCGAGCAACGGCGCCAGCGCTCGCAGGTCGGGATGCAGGTCGGGCGGCATTCCGTCAGCCTAATCCGACGCGGTTGCGGGCCAGAACGCGCCGGTCAACCGGAAGCGGGGACCTTGCGGTGGGCGCGCAGCTCTTTGATCTCGCGCTCGAAATCCTCTGCAGACGAGAAGGATCGGTACACCGAGGCGAATCGCAGATAGGCCACCTCGTCGAGTTCGCGCAGTGGGCCCAGGATCGCGAGGCCGACTTCGTGGCTGGGAATTTCCGGCGACCCGCCAGCTCTTACGGTGTCCTCGACCTGCTGGGCCAGTAAGTTGAGCGCGTCGTCGTCGACCTGACGGCCTTGACATGCCCGGCGGACACCGCTGATCACCTTCTCGCGACTGAACGGTTCGGTCACACCACTACGCTTGACCACAGCCAGCACCGCGGTTTCAACGGTGGTGAATCGCCGTCCGCATTCCGGGCACGACCTGCGGCGCCGAATCGCCTGTCCCTCATCGACCTCGCGGGAGTCGACGACCCGGGAATCGGGATTTCGGCAGAACGGACAGTGCATGGCCGCTCCTTCGCCGCGCTGACGTGGGGGTGTTTCAAACCACCACGAGCGTACCTGCGCGCTCGGCCGCGGGCCTTGCGTCGCCGGATGTCGCGCCTGGTAAACGGCACTCGGGTGGTGGCAGTACACCGCGAGGCCGTCAGCCCACCGGCGCGATCAGCGTCTGGCCCGCGGTCACGGCTGCGGAGTCGAGTTCGTTGAGCTCGCGGATGCGGGCGGCGACCTGACCGGTCGGCGCGTCCGGTGCCACCCGTGCCGCCAGATGCTGCAACGTCTCCCCCGGCTCGACCCGCACCACGGCGAGCCGGTCGGGAATCTGGGCCGCAGCCTGCTCGGTGCCGGCGTGCAGCATGCCGCCGAAATGCGCGACCAGACCAAGCCACACCGTGATCGCTGCCGCCAGCAGGGCCAATGTGACCGTGGTCGCGGGCGTGATCGGACGCGGTCGGTGCGGCGCCGTCGACATCAACACACCGGTGCCCCGGTAACGCGGCGGCGCCGCGACTGGTCTGGACGGTTGGGGACCGCGGGGTCCGGGCCGGCCACGGCGGGCGGCCGGACGCACCTGGACCGGCCGCATGCGGATCGGTGCGCTTGGCGAGATCGTCTCGATGGGCATCATGTGCGTTCCTCCAGTCAGCTTGTGTTCGATCACTTGTTCGAAGAGTAATCGATAATGTGTTCGAATACCGAACATGTGATCGAACTGTTGCACACGTTCGAGACGATAAGGCAGGGCACCGACACGTCCCGGTCGTCGCCAGATGGTGAAAATGCGACACGCATCGAACACATGTTTGATATTTCGGCCGAATGCGCTAAATTCGATCGTATGAGCGACAGTGACAGCCCGGACGCCGCCTCTGCCCGGCCCCTGCGACCTGCGGAATCGGCGCTGACACCGCGGCAGCGCACCATCCTGGACGTCATTCGCGCATCGGTGACCAGTCGCGGATACCCGCCGAGCATTCGGGAAATCGGCGATGCCGTCGGCCTGACGTCGACATCTTCGGTGGCTCATCAATTGCGCACCTTGGAGCGCAAGGGCTACCTCCGCCGCGACCCGAACCGCCCTCGAGCGGTCGATGTCCGTTCAGCCGACGATCCCTCGAGGCCGTCGGTCATCACCGACGTCGTCGGCTCGGACGCATTGCCGGAACCCACTTACGTCCCGGTGCTGGGACGGATCGCCGCCGGTGGCCCGATCTTGGCCGAGGAAGCCGTCGAAGACGTCTTCCCGCTGCCCCGCGAGCTCGTCGGTGAGGGCGCGCTGTTTCTGCTCAAGGTGGTCGGTGAATCCATGGTCGACGCCGCGATCTGCGACGGCGACTGGGTGGTGGTCCGTCAGCAGAACGTGGCCGATAACGGCGACATTGTGGCGGCGATGATCGACGGAGAGGCCACCGTCAAGACGTTCAAGCGCACCGGCGGCCAGGTTTGGCTGATGCCACACAATCCGGCCTTCGACCCCATCCCGGGTAACGACGCCGCCGTGCTCGGCAAGGTCGTCACGGTGATCCGCAAGATCTGAACTCGCTGCAGCCCGGTCGGTTACCCGGCCTTATTGAACCCGTTGGCCTGCGCGATTTCCTCGCTGGCGAACCAGATTTCGGCCAATGTGTCTTCGTATAGCGCGCTGTCGGGCATGTAATAGAGACCGAAGCTCGCGTTTGCCTTGACGGGATATCCGTCCGGCACCTGATACGGGTCGTCCATCGGAAGATGAATTGCCAACTGCCCGGCTGTGATTCGCGGTGTCGAGACTGCCTCGGTGACATCAGGGTCCTCGCCGGCGGCGGCCGCATGCCGTCCGCCTCGCCCTTCGCCCGGTGATGGAATTCCGGTCGGCGCCGTGTCCACGTTGTCGGGGTCTTCGTCGGGGTCTTCGTCGAAGTCTTTATGGAAGTCTTCGTGAAAGTCCTCATGGAACTCCTCGTCGGCATCGCGGTCGAAATCTGCGAAGCCAGAAAACTGAGCGGGGGTTTCGGGTTCGTCTTCCAGCAGCTCGTCAACCAAGCTCCCGCGGCCCGGTGGCATCCACTCACTGGGCGGCTGACTGGGCAGGCGCACGGTCCGACGTGGCGGCCGGTAGTCGTCGGACACGTCCGGCGCCACCGCATCGCCGTCATCCGGCGACCATTGCGAGACCGCCGCGGTGACCGAGTCGTAGCCGGACTCGCCCGAATCGCCGAAGTCGCGGGGCTTGGCACGTTTCGCGGCACGACGTCGACGCAACGGCCGAGCCACCAGCACCGCCATGCCGATCAGCAGCAGCGCCGGGATACCGACCAGCAACCACCACCAGTGAAAGCCCAGCGCACCCACCCCGCCGCCAGGGGACGCCGAATTGGCCGGCGTCTTCTGCCCCGGCACCTGCAGACCGGACAGCGCCGATGCCAGGTTCGCCGGTTGGGTGGTGAACGCGTTCTTCGTCTGATTCCAGGCGATCTGGCCGCCGGTGAACTTCTGCGTGACGACGTCCTTATTAACCGTCCGATCGGCCAGCGGCGCGCCCAGTTTGCCGGTTGCGCCGCCGAGTTTGTCCCACGCCACCCTGATGGCGCCGCGGACCACGATTGCGCCGTGATCGGGGGTCCAGAAGATCACCGGCTTGTCGTTGGCGGAGAACGTGCTGACCCGGCTGGCCGTTTTGAAACCGCCGTCGGCCTCGTTGGCGGTCGGGTAACCCAGGTCGCTGCCGCCCGGCCCGCCCAGCGCCTCGTATTTGGTCAAAATGTCGGCCTCGACGGCGTTGGCGCCGGTGACGGGGCTGAAGAAGATCTTGCCGCCGACGAAGTTCTGGGCCAGTCCGCCGTTGCCGACCGGATACGGGTCGCCCTGCTTGGCGCCCAGCGTGCCCGTGGCGCCGCCTGCTGCCCGCCAGGCCATATTGATGTCCGCCGTCGGATCGACGGGTACCTGAAGATCGGTGAGCTGCTTCGCCAGGTCCGGTGGGACGGTGCTGAAGGCCTTGGTCAGCCTGTTCCAGGACACCTTGCCGCCGCTGAACGTCTGGGTCGCCAATTCGCCGTCGTAGGTTTCATCGCTGATCGGGACGCCCAGGGCGCCGCCCGAGCTGCCCAGTTTGTCCCATGCGGCGTTGATCGCGCCGCGCACGACGAACGCGCCGTGCTCGGCGGTCCAGTAGATCAGCGGCTTGTCGCTGGCCGAGAAAATGCTGACCCGACTGTCGGGCCCCGCCAGCCCACGTGTTTCGTTCGTGGTTGGGAAACCCAGGTCGCTGGCCGCTGGGCCGCCGAGGGCTTCGTACTTGTCCAGGATGGCGCCCATCATCAACCGGGGGCCGGTGGCCGGGGTGAAGAACATCTTGCCGCGCACGAAGTCCTGGGCGAATCCTGCGCCCGCGGCATATGCCTCACCCTGTTTGGCGCCGAGGTCCGAAGTGTCGCCGCCGGCGTCTTTCCAGGCCGCGGTCATCGCGTTGTCGGCGTCGCCTATCGGGGACGCGGCCGCGACGGGCGCCAGCAGCGCCAAGCAGGTCAAGCCTGCCGCCAGAACCACCAGACCACGCGCTGCGCGCGCGACGGCCCCAGATCGACCTTGCTGCCCTGTCATCCACCCTCCCCGGCGGCCGCCCAGTCCGAAGCCTGAGGCCAGTTTCAACCGCCCGCCGGGCCGCCACAACTCTGCGGCAGGCCAAGACGCGCGAAAACTCATAGGGAGACCCTACGGAATGGACATCCCGTCGATTGGAATAACTGTCCACAACGCTGGTAGGTGTCGCACTCTGCTTATGCGTTTTTGGGTTAGGTTTCTCCGAAATCGGGGTCAGTCCCGCGGCAACGCGGCCCACGGAATCGGAGCGGACATGGGTGCTTCCGGACAGATCTGGTTCGCACCGATCGCCGTGATCGCCGGAGTCGTGGTGTTCGACTACGTCGTCAATGTCCGCCGCACGCACACTCCGACGTTGCGTGAAGCAGCACTGTGGTCGGCGGTCTACGCCGGAATTGCGATCGCGTTCGGCATCGGCGTCTGGGCGGTCGGCGGGATGTCCATGAGCGTCGAATATTTCGCCTGTTACGTCAGCAATGAGGCGCTTTCAATCGACAATCTGTTCGTCTTTCTCTACATCGTGAGCAGTTTCACCGTGCCGCGCCTCGCCCAGTCGAAAGTCCTTTTGTTCGGCATCGTCGTCGCACTGGTCGCACGCATTGGTTTCATTTTCCTCGGGGCTGCGTTGGTGACGACCTTCGACTGGGCGTTCTATCTGTTTGGCATTGTGTTGTTGCTCGTGGCCGCCAACCTTGCCAAACGCCCGGGATCCAAGGGCTACAGTCCGGATTCGCTGATGATTCGCATCGCCGGGCGGTTGTTGCGCACCTCGGAAACCTACGACGGCGACCGGGTGTTCGCCGTCGAAAATGGCCGCCGGGTGGTGACGCCAATGCTCGCGGCCATGATCGCTGTCGGCGGGGCGGACGTGCTGTTCGCATTCGACTCGATCCCGGCGCTGTTCGGGCTGTCCCGCAACGTCGCCCTGGTGTTCTCGGCCACCGCGCTGTCGCTACTGGGCCTGCGCCCGTTGTACTTTCTGATCGACGGTCTACTCGACCGGCTGGTGTACCTGCCCTATGGCTTGGCTGCGATCTTGGCGTTCATCGGCGCGAACCTGATGCTGCAAGCCTTGCACAACAACAACATTCCGTACCTCAACGGCGGCCATCCGGTGCCGGTCGCCGAAGTGGGCACGACGATGTCGTTGACGATGATCGTCGCCATCCTGGGCATCACCACGGCGGCGTCGTTGCTGTCGCGGCGCGGCCCGACGCAAAACGCCGAAGAACACGAACTCGTTTCTCCGTCGTCGCCGGGCTAGACGCCGAGGCTGCGGCCGATGATTTCCTTCATGATCTCAGTGGTGCCGCCGTAGATCGTCTGCACCCGCGCATCGAGATAAGCCCGCGCGACGGGGTATTCACGCATATAGCCGTAACCGCCGTGCAGCTGCAGGCAACGGTCGATCAGATGCACCTGCTTCTCGGTGGCGTACCACTTGGCCATCGCGGCCTGCTCGGCGGAGAGCTTTTCGTCGAGGTGCAGCCGGATGAACTCGTCGACCATGATCCGCACCACCGTGGCCTCGGTGGCCAATTCGGCGAGCACGAATCGGCTGTTCTGGAAACTGCCGATCTGCTTGCCAAAGGCCTTGCGCTCCTTGGTGTATTGCAAGGTCTGCTCGAGCACCGTTTCCATGGCCGACGCCGCCATGATGGCGATGGAGATTCGCTCCTGCGGCAGGTTCTGCATCAGGTAGACGAAGCCCAGCCCTTCTTCACCGAGCAAATTCTCCGCAGGGACTTTGACGTCGGTGAAGGAAAGCTCAGCGGTATCCTGAGCGTCCAGGCCGATCTTGTCCAGGTGCCGGCCACGCTCGAACCCCTCCATGCCGCGTTCGACGGCCAGCAGCGAAAAGCCTTGCGAGCCTTTGTCTGGGTCGGTCTGGGCCACCACGATCACCAGATCGGAGTTGATGCCGTTGGTGATGAATGTCTTCGACCCGTTGAGCACGTAGTGGTCACCCTGCTTGACCGCGCGGGTCTTGATGCCCTGCAAATCGCTGCCGGTACCCGGCTCGGTCATGGCGATCGCGGTGATCAGCTCGCCGGTGCAGAACTTCGGCAGCCAGCGCTGCTTCTGCTCCTCGTTGGTCAACCGCAGCAGATAGGGCGCGACGACGTCGTTGTGCAGCCCGAAGCCGATGCCGCTGTATCGGCCCGCGGTGGTCTCCTCGGTGATGATCGTGTTGTAGCGGAAGTCAGGATCGCCGCCGCCGCCGAACTCCTCGGGCACCGCCATGCCCAGAAAGCCCTGCTTGCCGGCCTCCAACCACACCCCGCGGTCGACGATCTTCGCCTTCTCCCACTCATCGTGGTACGGCGCGACGTGACGCTCCAGGAAGGTCCGGTAGGACTCGCGGAACAAGTCGTGCTCGGGCTCGAACAGCGTGCGCTGGTAGTTGACGGCGCTACCCATGGATGACCTCCGGCGGGATGGGAACTCTGCCGCCAAAGATATACCAACCAAATGGTTGGGCGGCCCGGGTGCCAGGTCCCTGGGCATACAGTCAGCGACGTGGACGAGACGATCCTGGTGGAGGAACGCGGACAACTGCTCGAGTTCTCCTACACCGACATGCTGTGCTACGCCGGGCCGTACTCGCCGGCGGGTGTGGCCACTGCGTTCAAGGTGATGCAGCGTGCGTTTGCGGCGTTGTCCCCCAACCAACCGCCGCAGCGACGGTCGGTCGTCATCCGGACCGCCTTTCAGGGACCCGGGGCCCGCGACGGCTTCGAAGCCGTAACCCGTGCGGTGACCGATGGTCGTTACACCGTCGACCGGGCCCTGGCGCGGCCTGATCGCGGACGGCTACTGCAAAGCTTCGTCTTCCAGGTCATCATCGCCGGCCGGGCGGCGACACTGCTGCTGCGGAAGGGTTTCGTCACGGCCGAATTCATCAATCTCGCCGGCAAGGCTGACCGCGATCAGACCGAGGAGACCCACCTCGACCAGCTCAAGGCACAGCTCGCGCAGCGGGTGCTGGCGACGCCCGCGGAAGACGTCTACGAGTTGGCCGACTGAGTCCGGCCAGCCGCAACTGCACGTCGCCGGAAGGCTTGCTAAAACATGCGCTGTCGTTAGTTCCCGCTGAGCTAGCCGGGACGGACCCCTCCCAGCCGAGCGAGGCCGGCGAGCGCACGCCGCAGCTTTTCCTCTGGCCGAACGCACCCTAGCGGGCCCGCGCGTTGCGATCACGCGCGGACCCGCTAGGAGGACTTGGCCCTTATAGCGTGCCGGAGAAGTTACCGAACAGCGAGATGATGTCGTACAGCAAATTGGCTGTGTCAGCAGTGGCGTTGCCGTGCGCCAACAACACTTCGGCCAGGTCGTTGCTAAAGCCATCACCGGAGACCGCGCTGTCTGCCGGGCCCGTGGCGCCGCTAAACGGGTCACTGACGTAGGCGATCTCGTTGTTACCGAGGTGGGCGGCGTCGCCACCGGCGTACGCGGTGCTGTCGTTGGGACCGTAGACGTACGCATAGTTGTTGTTGCCATCGCCCGCGACGACCTCGCTGAAGTCTTTGGCGTAGCTGACGTCGGCGGTCGCGGCATTTCCGTTGCCCGTACCGGAGTACGCACCATCAACGTTGCCAGTCTCGGTGCCGAACATGCCGGCGTAGTTGTTGTCGCCGGTGAGTGCGCCGGAGCCATCTTCGTTCCCGAGGATGTTGCCGAAGGTATATGCGGTGTCCCCGTTGCCGGCCCCTCCATATGCGAACAGTTGGCCGTCGCCGGAGAAGGCTCAACCTCCGCCACCACTGTTGTTGCCAATGTCAATGGCGGTGTCGTGACTGCTGGTGCCGTGGTCGGCGTTACCGTAATTGCTGCCGGCGCCGGCGAACGCGCCGTCCGGCGAATTGGGGTAAGGGTCGACGTTGTTGCCGATGTCGTAGGCGGCGTCCCAGTTGTTGCCGGAGGTGGCGGTGAGCGATCCCGCGGCCGAAACGCTGCGAACGTCAGCGTAAGCGTGGGCTTATGGAAACATAGAAAAAACCTGAAAAAATCCGACTTTTTTCCTATGTGCGGGAGGTAGGCAGTCGGCGCAGCTGCGAGGGGTAGAGATGGCTGCCATCGCGTTTGGCTTCCTGGATGAACGCCAGATCAGAGGCGCCCTGTTATCTGCAGCCTTTTCAGGTTGCGGAGAACTGGCGCAGGCTGGCGGCAAGTGCCACAGGTACCCGGGCTTTGATGCGGGTGCCGTCGCTGCTGTGCTCGGTCTGCTGCACCCGGCCATCGGCATGCACCCGGGCGACCAGATCACCACGGTCGTAAGGGATCACGACGTCAACGGCGGTGTCGGTCGGCACGGACAACTCGGCCATCCGCCGGCGCAGCGCCTCGACACCGTCGCCGGTGCGGGCCGACACGAACATCGCCCCCGGCAGCGCGCGGCGGAGCTTAGCCAGCCCCAAACCGCTTGCGGCATCGACCTTGTTGACCACGATCAGCTCGGGCGCCGGATCGCCGTGATGGTCGGCCAGCACTTCGGATATCACCTGGCGCACCGCGCTGATCTGCGCCAGCGGGTTGGCGTCGGAGCCGTCCACGACGTGCACCAGCAGATCGGCGTCGACCACTTCTTCCAGCGTCGAGCGGAACGCCTCGACCAACTGTGTCGGCAGGTGCCGCACGAACCCGACGGTGTCACTGACCACGAACGCCCGCCCGTCGTCGAATTGTCCACGGCGAGTAGTGGGTTCCAGGGTGGCGAACAACGCATCCTGAACCAGCACCCCGGCCCCGGTCAGCGCGTTGAGCAGGCTGGACTTGCCCGCGTTCGTGTAACCGACGATCGCGATCGACGGCACGTCGCTGCTCAGCCGGCGGCTGCGCTGAGTGTCACGGACCTGCTTCATGTCCTTGATGTCGCGGCGCAGCTTGGACATCCGCTCGCGGATGCGGCGCCGGTCGGTCTCGATCTTGGTCTCACCGGGGCCACGCAGACCCACCCCGCCGCCGCTGCCGCCGGCACGACCACCGGCCTGCCGTGACATCGACTCACCCCAACCACGCAGCCGCGGCAGCATGTACTCCATCTGGGCCAGCGACACCTGCGCCTTGCCTTCCCGGCTGGTGGCGTGCTGGGCGAAGATGTCCAGGATCAGCGCGGTGCGGTCGATGACTTTGACCTTGACGGCCTTCTCCAGTGCGTTCAACTGCGCCGGAGACAGCTCGCCGTCGCAGATGACGGTGTCGGCGCCGGTTGCGAGCACCACCTCACGCAGTTCGGCCGCCTTGCCCGAACCGATGTACGTCGAAGGATCCGGCTTGGTGCGGCGCTGGACCATGCCGTCGAGCACCTCAGAACCCGCCGTCTCGGCCAGCGCAGCCAACTCGGCGAGGCTGGCGTCGGCGTCGGCGGCACTGCCCTCGGTCCACACGCCGACCAGCACCACCCGCTCCAGGCGCAGCTGGCGGTACTCGACCTCGGAGATGTCGGCGAGTTCGGTGGACAGCCCGGCCACGCGGCGCAATGCCGCACGGTCATCAAGCGCGAGTTCACCCGTGCTCGGGGTGTCGAGCCAGGGCGAGTCAGGAGATTCCGGATATGTCATAGGCAATTACCCATCGTGCACACCCAAACGGCGAAACGCATCCCAATTAACACTGTGCGTTCTGCCACCATCCCTCGCTGAGTTCGCCGCGGGCCACCAACACCGACGGCCCACGCAGGTAACTGGTGGCCTCGGTGACGGTGACGACGACGTCGCCACCGGGCACCCGCACGGTCAGGGTGCCGGTGGTGCCGCCGGCATAGGATAGCGCTGCGACGGCTGCCGCGACGGTTCCGGTTCCGCAGGAACGGGTTTCACCCACTCCCCGCTCGTGTACCCGCATGCTCACCGCGCCGTCAACCGGGGCGGTGAGCACCTCGACGTTGACCCCGCCGGGGAACTGCGCGTGGTCGAAGCTCACCGGCGCCGCGACGTCCAGCGCCGCCAGTGCCTCGACCGTCAGCGCAGGGTCGACGCAGGCCAGGTGCGGGTTGCCGACGTCGACCGCTAAGCCGCTGAACACATGCCCGCCAATGACGGCCTGCCCGGGCCCCAGCAGGTTGGCTTTACCCATGTCGACGCTGACGTCGGCACTGGTCGCATCGACGCGGTGCAAGACGACGGGTCGCGGGCCGGCCAGCGAGCCGACGACGAACTCGTCGCGGCTTTCCAGCCCGCTGGTCCGCAGGTAGTGGGCGAACACCCGCACGCCGTTGCCGCACATCTGCGCGATCGACCCGTCGGCGTTGCGGTAGTCCATGTACCAGTCGTCGGCGCTCACGCCGTCGGGCACCCGATCGAACACCCCCGCGGCCAGCGCCGCCCCCGCCGTGGTGACCCGCAGCACGCCGTCCGCACCCAGGCCGCGGCGCCGGTCGCACAACGCCGCCACCACCGCCGGCGTTAGCTTCAGCGCGGCGTCCAAGTCAGCCAGCACGACGAAGTCGTTCTGGGTGCCATGGCCTTTGGCGAAAATCATGTGCGCCACTCTCCCCCGCAAGCGGGCGGTACCCCCACGATCCCGGCTCCGCCGGCATCATCGTCGTCGGCGCGGATCACCTGTTCAGGATACGTGTCGCCAGGCCCGCAGTGCCGCGTCGGCATTACCGGCAGCGGTCGCGTCCAGCCAGTGGATCCGGTGATCGCGGCGAAACCAGGACCGCTGCCGTCGCACATAGCGACGCGTCCCGATGAACGTCGGCTCACGGGCGCCCTCACCGTCACCTCCGGCGTCGAGGTCGGCGAGCACCTGCGCGTAGCCCAGCGCCCGTGCCGCGGTGACGCCGTCGCGCAGCCCGCGGCCGAGCAGCGCGATCACCTCGTCGATGAGCCCTTGGGAGAACATCGCCTCGGTTCGGCGGGCCAGTCTCTCGTCGAGAAGCTCTGTCTCACAATCTAATCCGATGATCACCGTGTCCCAGCGCGGTGTGCCGATGACGGGTGCCGACGCCGCGAACGGTTGGCCGGTGAGCTCGACCACTTCCAGCGCGCGCACGATGCGCCGTCCGTCGGTCGGCAGGATCGACGCCGCGGCGGCCGGATCGCGATCGGCCAGCTCGGCGTGCAGACCGTCAGCGCCGACCTCGCCGAGCCGCCGCTCCCATGTCGCTCGCACCGCCGGGTCGGTCGCCGGAAAGGACCAGTCGTCTAGCAGCGACTGGATGTACAGCATCGAGCCACCCACCAGCACCGGAACCTTGCCCCGCGCGGCGATCGCCTCGATGTCGGCGGCGGCCTCCTGCTGGAAGCGCGCGACGGTCGCGGTCTCGGTGACGTCGAGGACGTCGAGCTGATGATGCGGGATGCCAAGGCGTTGCGCGACGGGCAGTTTCGCGGTGCCGATGTCCATTCCGCGGTAGAACTGCATGGCGTCGGCGTTGACGATTTCCGCGCCGGTCGCGCCGCCGAACCGCGCTGCGACGTCAAGGGCCAGCTGCGACTTGCCGGTCCCGGTCGGCCCGACGATCGCCAGCGGCCTCACGGCTGCCAGACACCGGCGAAGTACCCAACGCCGTAGGGCGCCGCGCGATAGAGCTCCTTGGCCGACCGCGGCACCGGCTCGGCCAGGCCCGCCAGCACGCCGAAGGCCACCCGGCCCCCGACCCGCTCGGGCAGCCGGGTCAACGCGGCCACGTCGCCGCAGGCCAGCGCGTCATCCAGGGCAAGCTGCACGTCGGCGTCTTCGGGGTGATAGCCGCCGGGAGCGGCCGGGGTCAACGTGTTGGCACCGTCGGCGACGATCAGCACTCCGGTCGGTTCGGTCCACGCGTCGATCTCGCCGCGCAGCCGACGGCCGAGGGCGACCGCGGTCTGGGTGTCGTGGCTTTCGGCGTAAACCCGGACCTCCGTTCGAGCGTCAGGCTGGGCCTGAGCCCGGATCCAGCCGGCGATCAGCGCGCAGAGCGGCAACTCCCCCGGCTGGCCGCTTGCCTGCGGCGAAAGCCGCACCAACAGGTCGACACCGAAACCCGCATAGGTGCCGACGCCGCCCGCGTCGACAACACCGTCCGCCGCACCCACTCCGACCGCAACCCAGCGCGGCGGCAGCGCGGCGACAGCGGCGACCATCGCCGCCCGCAGCTCAGCCACTTCGTCGGCCGCGGCTCCGGCGAGTTCGGGAACCAGCACCGGCGCTGACGGGATGATCGCGATAGCGCTCAACACGCCATCAAACTAACGGGTCGACGGCGCCAGGGATTGCCCGGTGGCTTTCAACCGCCGCCCGCCAAACGCCTCCATGCCGGCGGCCTCGCCCCTGGCCAGCGCCACCGTCGACACGATCATCACGATCACCGCCGCCACCAGGACAACAATCTCCACGCCGTCGACGCGCAGCTTCTC
This sequence comes from uncultured Actinomycetota bacterium, assembly GCA_963760095.1. Classification (GTDB taxonomy): domain Bacteria; phylum Actinomycetota; class Actinomycetes; order Mycobacteriales; family Mycobacteriaceae; genus Mycobacterium. Next base: position 143,555 of record CAVXBT010000009.1, read on the forward strand.
GGACAGCACGGTGATTCCTAAGATCCATCCGATCACCGGTTTGGCCAATGTCATCGTCGGCAACGAGGCCGTGAGCGCGCCGGCGCGAAAAGACGCCTGTTGAAACACCATGCCGGCCAGCGCGACGGCGAGCCAGGCATACAGTTCGGGCGCGCGCAGCAAGGCCCCAACGCCGCCTTCGCCCGCCTCGACGACACCCTTGGTCAGCACCGCGAACAGCGCCAACGACGAACCCGCCACCAGCGCAAGCAACACCGCGGAGACTGCGCCCGACCAGATTCGGGCGCCCAGCACGCACAACACCAATGCCGGGCCCATCACCAAGGTCACCACGACCCAGGTTGACAACGGGGCGCGCTGCTGATCGGCCGCCGGATTGCCGACCGCGACGATGATCGCGACCGCGCCGGCCAGCACCGCGGCCCAGAACCATTCCCGAGCGGGTACCCGGAGTCCGGTGATCCGGGCGTTGATCGGCAACGCGAACAACAACACCGTCACCTGCAGCGCGGTCACCAACATCACCGACCCCAGGCTCAGCGCCGCGGCCTGCAGCGCGTAGTTGCCGACTGCGGCCGCACCGCCCAACCACCACCGGGTGTCACGCAACGACAGCCGGAACAACTCCCATGTGCCGACCGGTTTGTCGACGATCTCGTGCGCGGAGCGCTGTCGGATGACGGAACCGAGCGCCGATACCAGCGCGGCGCCCAAGGCCAGCAGTATGGCGATATCTGCCTTCGGCACGGGCTACCTCCTCACCGACTGTCGATCCGGCCTAAACACCAACTCTTCCATGCCACCGTACTGAGGCGCGGGATGAACACCCCGGCGGCGCGCGTCGCAGCTAACTATTCGACGGCGCTTTGTCGGCCACGATCACGTCGCGTCCGACGCCTGCCGCTATGGTGGCCGCCTCACCGCGAGCCAGGGCGATTGTGGAGATGACCACCAGCGCCGCGGCGACGATCAGCGTCAAGACCCTCGGCCCGGTGGTGTTCAACGTTTCGCCGAGCACCACGACACCCAGCAGCGAGGCCACCGCCGGCTTAGCCACGGTCACCGTCGGCAGCGAAGCCGTCAACGCGCCGGCGCGAAACGCCGACTGCTGAAAGATCATCCCCGCTAGTGCGGCCGGTATCAGGCAATAGGACTCGGGCGCGCGCAGGAATGCGCCGAAGCCGCCGGACACCGCCCCAACGGCGCCCTTGGTCAGCACTGCGAACAACGCCAGCGCCGAGCCGGCCACCACCGCCAGCAACACCGGTGCAGCCTGGCCGCCGGACCAGAGCCGCGCGCCCAGCACGCACAGCACCAGCACCGGACCCATCACGACGGCCACCGCCAGCCAGGTGCCCAGCGAACCGCGCGAGTGCCCGGCACCCGGGTCGCCGACGGTGACCAGCACCGCAAGGGCGGCAGCCAGCGTCGCCGCCCATATCCACTCCCAGCGCGTCACCCGGTGACCGGCCAGCCGCGCATAAATCGGCAGGGCGAACAGCAACGAGGTCACCTGCAGCGCCGTCACCAGCATCACCGAGCCCAAGGCGAGCGCGGCGGCCTGCAAGCTGTAGTTGGCGATGGCACCCATACCGCCCAACCACCAGCGGGCGTCTCGCACCGACAACCAGAACAGCTCGAGGTGGCCGACCTGCTTATCGGTGATCTCCTGGGCCGACCGCTGACGGATCACGTCGCCGATCGCGGACGCCAGTGCGGCGCACAACGCGATCAGCACCGCGAAATCCGCTTTCGACACCGTTCACCGCCTGTTCACGACCAGTTCCATCGACCAGCCTAGGGCGATCGGTGAGCGGCCGCCGGTTACACCTCGACCTGACCAACCGTTCGTCGGTGAATAGCGCCGTGATATCGACCTTCGTTATGGGAAAACCCCCTCGTAATTCCGGCTGACGCCACGGCGAAATTGACGCGGGAGAAAGCTGTGCTTGCACGGGATGAGCCACCAACTCAGGACGCTCCGCGTACCAAGCTGCTTCAATACTGGTGAGGTTCTCCACGGCGCCGCATTGCGCGGCAGGTGTGCGGCCAATAACCGCGCGAAGGGTAGGTGACGGTATTTCATGACGCCTGACGAGCCAGACAACGCACCCAGGCCCACCCCACGGCCCGGACCGCGGCCCGGGCCCAGACCGGCACCCCGCCCCCAGCCTCATCCGATCGTTTCACCGCCGACCAGCGATCCCCACCGGTTCGGCCGCGTCGACGACGACGGGACGGTGTGGCTGATCAGCGCGGCCGGCGAGCGGGTAATCGGGTCCTGGCAGGCCGGCGACATCGAAGCGGCGTTCGCCCACTTCGGTCGACGGTTCGACGACTTGAGCACCGAAATCACGCTGCTGGAAGAGCGACTGGCCGCGGGTACCGGCGATGCACGCAAGATCAAAGCCACCGCCGCGGGGCTGGCCGAAACGTTGCCGGCGGCACATGTGCTTGGAGACGTCGATGCGCTGGCCGCGCGGCTGGTCGGCATCGCTGAGCGGGCCGATGCCACCGCCGCCGCCGACCGTGCCCGTCGCGACGAGCATCGCGCGGCCCAGACCGCCCGCAAGGAGGCGCTGGCCGCCGAGGCCGAGGAACTGGCCAACACCTCGACACAGTGGAAAGCCGCCGGCGACCGGCTGCGCGAAATCCTCGACGAATGGAAGACGATCAACGGCTTGGACCGCAAAACCGACGACGCGCTGTGGAAGCGCTATTCGGCGGCGCGGGAAACATTCAACCGCCGGCGCGGATCGCACTTTGCAGAACTGGACCGCGAGCGGGCGGGTGCCCGTGAGGCCAAGGAGCAACTCTGCGTCAAGGCCGAGGCGCTGATCGATTCCACGGATTGGGGTGTTACCAGCGCCGAATTCCGCAAGCTGCTCACCGACTGGAAGGCCGCCGGACGCACGGCCCGCGATGTCGACGACGCCCTGTGGCACCGCTTCAAAGCCGCCCAGGACACCTTCTTCAAGGCCCGTAACGCGGCGACCGCCGAACGAGACGCCGAATTCCACGGGAACGCCGCTGCCAAAGAGGCTTTGCTGGCGGAAGCGGAAAAGCTCGACACCGGCAATCATGAGGCGGCCAGGGCGGCGTTGCGGTCTATCGGTGAGAAGTGGGACGCGATCGGCAAAGTTCCCCGCGAGCAGTCGGCCGAGCTCGAGCGGCGATTGCGCGCGGTCGAGAAGAAGGTCCGCGACGCCGGCGAGTCGGATTGGTCTGACCCGCAGGCTCAGGCCCGCGCCGAGCAGTTTCAGCAGCGTGCCGAGCAGTTCGAACGTCAGGCCCAGAAGGCCGCGGCAGCAGGGCGCAGCAAGGAGGCCGAGGAGGCCAAGGCCAGCGCCGAGCAGTGGCGGCAGTGGGCTGACGCCGCCGCCGACGCGTTGACCCGCAAGCGCTAGTCCGAGCCCGCCGACCCCGTGCCGTCGGGCGGCTGGGCGCGGTCGGGGTCGTCAAGGGTTTCCAGCAATGTTCGGGCCTGCTTGTGCGCGGCGACTCGACGGCGCTGCTCCTCGGCGGCAAGTTGCACGATCGTGCGCGACCAGACCACCCGCGCCCAGTGAAAAGTCAACAGTATGGTGGCGATCCAGGCGACGATCAGCCCGATGCCCGGACCGGGATGCCCCGAAGCCACGGTCTGCCGCGACCACACGGCCAGCAATCCGGCGGCACTGGCCACCGCCGAACCCGCCAACGCTACCCAGGCCAACGCCCAGCGCCGGGTCAACAACGCCAGCATCGAGAAGCCGACGCCGAAAACCAACGCCAACCAAGCGAATACGCGTGACGGCAGGGCTATAGCCGCCTTGCCGGCACCTCGCGTCGAGAACAGCACATCCCAACCGCGGACGTCACCGGTGTGCGGCAGCACAAAGGACCCGATCAGCACGAACACCAGAATGGCGACAACCAAAGCCCTTGTCCCCGGTTCGATTTCGCGGGCGATACGGCGTTCCGCCGCCTCGATGTCGTCTCGGAAGGCGTCGAATTCGCCCTCGTTACGGCTCATCGGGCACACCCGCTTGGCTGACCCGTCGCGGCCGGTTGCCCGATTGCCGGCATCCCAAGGCCGACACCGCTGGGACGTTTCCCGTCAGCATGAGCATCACCGGCACGGGTGCGGCGGTAGGTGATCACCTCACCGTCAGCGATGAGGTGATGCGGCGCGGCGCCGGTGATCGTCGTCGTGACGACGTCGCCCGGACGCACCTGCTGCCCGCCCGGTGCGAAATGGACCAGGCGGCCGTCTCGCGCGCGCCCGCTCATCCGCGCGGTGCGGCTGTCCTTACGGCCTTCCCCGGTGGCCACCAGCAGTTCGACGGTCCGCCCGATCTGGTTGCGGTTCTCCTCCAGCGCGATCTGGTCTTGCAGCGCCACCAGTCGCTCGTAGCGTTCCTGCACGACGGCTTTCGGTAACTGGCCGTCCAGCTCGGCGGCGGGGGTGCCGGGGCGTTTGGAGTACTGGAAGGTGAACGCGCCGGCGAACCGGGCTTGTCGAACGACGTCCAGTGTGGAGGCGAAGTCCTCCTCGGTTTCCCCGGGGAAGCCGACGATCAGGTCCGTGGTGATCGCCGCGTGCGGCATCACCGCCCGCACCCGGTCGATGATGCCGAGGTAACGCTCGGCACGGTAAGAGCGCCGCATCGCGCGCAACATGTTGTCCGACCCGGACTGCAGCGGCATGTGCAAAGCCGGGCAGATGTTCGCCGTCTGCGCCATCGCGTCGATGACGTCGTCGGTGAACTCCGCCGGATGCGGCGAGGTGAACCGCACCCGCTCCAGCCCGTCGATGCGTCCACACTCGGTCAGCAGTTCGGCGAATGCACCGCGGTTGCGCGGTATCCGCGGGTCGGCGAACGACACCCCGTACGCGTTGACGTTTTGGCCCAGCAGCGTGATCTCCAGCACGCCGTCGTCGACCAGCGATCGCACCTCGGCCAAAATGTCGTTAGGGCTGCGGTCGACCTCTTTGCCGCGTAACGACGGCACGATGCAGAACGTGCAGCTGTTGTTGCACCCCACCGAGATGGAAACCCAAGCGGCGTAGGCAGATTCACGGGCAGCGGGCAGCGCCGACGGGAACTCCTGCAACGCCTCCGCGATCTCGACCTGAGCCACCTGATTGTGGCGGGCGCGTTCGAGCAGCGCAGGCAACGATCCGATGTTGTGCGTGCCGAAGACGACGTCGACCCACGGCGCCTTGGCCAGCACGGCGTCTTTGTCCTTCTGGGCCAGGCAGCCCCCCACCGCGATCTGCATCTCCGGGTTGCTGCGCTTACGCGGAGCCAGGTGGCTGATATTGCCGTACAGCTTGTTGTCGGCGTTCTCCCGTACCGCGCAGGTGTTGAAGACCACCACGTCGGCGTCGGTCCCGTCGGCGGCCCGCCGATAGCCCGCTGCTTCCAGCAGGCCTGCCAACCGCTCCGAGTCGTGCACGTTCATCTGGCACCCGTACGTGCGGACTTCGTAGGTACGGCGGTACGGCAGCGAAGGGTCCTCGCGCGCAGCGGGCGCTGCGTCCGATGCCACCGTCGAAGTCACGGGGGCCATGGTACGGCGACTGGGGGGCCTCCGGTTTGCCGCATTCGCCTCGAACCGGACGGACCGTGGGGCGCACCTGACATCGCGCACGTTCGGCGTTGTCAACGATCGCCATTTGTTCTATAACTTATAGAGCAAAGCAAAGGTGGGGTTCATGATCCTCAACATCGACCTGACCAGCGAGGTGCCGCTCTACCAGCAGCTTCGGGACCGGATCGTGGAGGCGATCGCCGGGGGCGTGTTGACCGAGGGCAGCTCGTTGCCGGCCACCAGGGCACTCGCCGCGGACTTCGGGATCAACTTCCACACCGTGAACAAGGCCTACGACCTCCTGCGCCAGCAGGGCCTGATCCGGCTCAACCGCAAGACCGGCGCGGTGGTGACCCAAACGGTCGCCGACTCGCCGTTTCGCGCGGAATGGACCGCGAGGGCACGGACCCTGCTCGCCGAGGCCGTTGCCAAAGGATTACCGGCCGACGAGGTTCTGACGACCTGTCGGTCCGTGCTCGATACATTCGGTACCACGCAGCCAGAGGACACGCCATGATCGTTGCCATCGCCCTGAGCTCCGGGTTATCAGCACTGGTGCTCGTACTCGCCCTGGTGCTGCCTTCGATCAACAGTCCGACTGTGCCCTTCGGCGTCCGGGTACCGGCCCCGCGTGCCGAGGACCCGACGGTGGTGAGGCAGACCCGCATCTACCGATGGCGGGTACTCCTAAGTGGGTTCGTCGCCGCCGGGGCCGGCGTCGTCCTTTACAGCGTGACCGGCGAAACGTTACTGCTGCCGTTGTCGGTGCTGGTGCTCGTCGGCGGCTGGTACGGCTGCTTCGTCCTGGCCAATCACGAGATCCGGGCCGCCAAGGCCGCCGGAGACTGGTACGAGGGCCTACACCAAGGCATTGCGGTGGACACCGAACTGCGGACCGATCCACCGCGGTTTCCCTGGCTCTGGCTGGCACCGGCGTTGATCGTCACGGTCGCCACGTTGGTAATCGGCGTGATCAGCTACCCGTCGATGCCCGAGATCCTCGTACTGCACTACGGCGCGAAAGGCGCGCCCAACCGGCTGGCCGACAAGTCGGTCGGCACCGCGTTCTCACTGGTGTTCGTACAAATCGGCGTGACCGCGCTGCTCGTGGGTCTGGCGGCGGCGATCTTTCGCAGCAGCCGGCCCGACCTCGACCCTGCGCGCCCGGTCCGCTCCGCGCGCTGGCACCGCCAGTACATGTCGCTGGGCGCCAAGGCGCTGCTCGGGCTGGTCGCGATGATCGACACGGGGATGCTGGGATCGTCGCTGCTGATGTGGACCGGGACGGTCACTTCGTGGGCACCCCTGGTGGTCGTGCTCCCGATCCTGGCCGCCGTCGTGGTGGCCGTCGCGGTCCTGGCCAGGAACAACCGCGAGCGGGATGCGGGCGAGGAGGACACCGGACTGACCCACCGGGATGACGACAAATACTGGCGGGGCGGCCTGTTCTACATCAACCACGAAGACCACGCGCTGCTGGTTCCGCGCCGGTTCGGTCTGGGATGGACGCTCAATTTCGGCAATCCCAAGGCAGCAATGCTTGGGGCCGGCGTGGTCGCGCTGATCGGCCTGCTGATCACGCTCCGTTTTGGCGGCTGACCCCCAGCCGTCGTTCTTGTTACCTGGCCGCGATCGGGTGAATGTGGTCTTGTCGTCGGAGTCGATTCCCTTGATCGAGAACGGAATCAACAGGGCGCACTAGCCGCGGCTAAACGTGCCTGCGCTCCCGTTCGCCGGCCAGCTCTGCGCTGACCACGTCATAGGCCATCGACTGGCCGAACCCGCGACGCGCCAGCATCGCCACCAGCCGGCGGGTCACCCGGAGGTCGTCGTCGCCGAGGTTTTCCCGCCGAAGCTTCTTGCGGACCAGTTGTTCGGCGCGGCCACGCTCGGCTGCCGGGTTGATACCGCCGAGCACCGCGGTGATCACGTCTTTGCCAACGCCCTTGGTGTGCAGCTCAGCGGACAACGCGCGCTTGCCCTTTCCCGCGTTCGCCTGCCGCGAGTGCACCCACTGCTCGGCGAACCCGGCGTCGTCCACCAACCCGACGCCAGCCAGCCGGTCCAGCACCCGGGTACTGACGTCGTCGGGGTATCCGCGCTTGGCCAGCTGACCGGCCAGCTCGGCGCGGGTGCGCGCCCTCGCGGTGAGCAGGCGCAGGCACAGCGCCCGCGCCTGCTCGTCGCGAGATGGCTCAGAAGTCGACGGGGGCGGGCAAGACGCTGTCATCGGTCAACTCGTCAGTAACTACCGCGCCGATACCGAGCTTTTCCTTGATCTTCTTCTCGATCTCGTTGGCCACGTCGGTGTTCTCCATCAGGAAGTTGCGGGCGTTCTCCTTGCCCTGACCGAGCTGCTCGCCTTCGTAGGTGAACCAGGATCCGGACTTGCGGATGAAGCCGTGGTCCACGCCCATGTCGATCAGCGAGCCTTCCCGGCTGATGCCCTTGCCGTAGAGGATGTCGAACTCGGCCTGCTTGAACGGCGGCGACACCTTGTTCTTGACGACCTTGACCCGGGTGCGGTTACCGACTGCATCGGTGCCGTCCTTGAGTGTCTCGATCCGCCGAACATCCAAACGCACCGACGAGTAGAACTTCAAAGCCTTTCCACCCGTTGTCGTTTCGGGCGAGCCGAACATCACTCCGATCTTCTCGCGAAGCTGGTTGATGAAGATCGCCGTAGTGCCCGAATTGCTCAGCGCACCGGTTATTTTCCGCAGCGCCTGACTCATCAGCCGGGCCTGGAGTCCGACGTGGCTATCGCCCATCTCGCCTTCGATCTCTGCGCGCGGCACCAGTGCGGCCACCGAGTCGATGACCAGAATGTCCAGCGCGCCCGAGCGGATCAGCATGTCAGCGATCTCCAGCGCCTGCTCGCCGGTGTCCGGTTGGCTGACCAGCAGCGAATCGGTATCCACGCCCAGCTTGCTGGCGTAGTCGGGATCCAGCGCGTGCTCGGCGTCGATGAACGCTGCGATGCCGCCTGCGGCCTGGGCGTTGGCCACCGCGTGCAGTGCGACGGTGGTCTTACCGGAGGACTCCGGGCCGTAGATCTCCACGATGCGACCACGGGGCAGGCCGCCGATGCCCAGGGCCACGTCCAGCGCGATCGACCCGGTCGGGATGACCGAGATCGGTTGGCGCACTTCGTCGCCGAGGCGCATCACCGATCCTTTGCCGTGACTCTTCTCGATCTGGGCCATCGCCAATTCGAGGGCCTTTTCGCGGTCTAGGGCTTGTGCCATGGTGTTACCTCTCGGTGTAGTCGTTGTTCGGTGACCTGTGTCGGTCAGTTGGCCGCGACGTTAAAGCAGCCCACCGACAAGTCGGCATCTGTCGAATGATCACCACAGTAGCGAACAAGTGTTCGAAGGCAAGGAGGCGCGCCGCCGGCGTGTTCCGGGCAACTCACCACTGTTCGCGGGGGACGTCGAAGTCGACGCACAGCGCCCGCCACACGTCGCGCGGGTCCACGCCGTCCTCGATCGCCTGCGCGCCGGTGCGGCCGTCGCAGCCGGTCAGCACGTGATCAGCCAGCACCGAGGCGCCATAGGTGACACCGAAGCGCAAGGTGACTCGCTGGTGAAACTCCGTCAGGCGCACGCCGACCAAGTTACCCAGCGGGCGTGAGCGCGTCGTGGCACACCCGCACCGGGTCGGTGACCTCGGTAGCGCCGGCCGCGGCCCGCCGGGCGGCGTCGCGGTAGCTCGGCGTCGACAGCACCTCGCCGGCGGCGCCGGCCAGTGCCTCGCCCGTCAACGGCCGAACCAGCCGCCCACTGCCCTGCCGTGCTACCCGGTTGGCGATCTCCCACTGATCGCCTCCGCCGGGAACCACCACCAGCGGCACGCCGGCCAGCAACGTCTTGGCCACCATGCCGTGTCCCCCGCCGCAGATCACCAGGTCGGCATGCGCGAGGAGCTCGTCCTGGCGGCCCAGCCCGGCCACCGCCCACGACGGCACCCTCAGATCCGGACCGTTCAGTCGCGACACCACCACTCGTGCACCCGCGGGCAAACCGGCTCCGGGTGTCAGGCAGTCCAGGGCGGTCTGGGCCATCCCCTGCGTCCCGGTCAGCGCCGTCGACGGTGCTACCAGCACCACCGGCCCCGTGCCCGGCGGGATCGACAACACCTGTTCGGTCGGCTCGAAGTGCAGCGGACCAACCAGCACGGCTTCGGCCGGCCAGTCCGGGCGCGGAACCTCCAGGGCAGGCAGCGTCGCAATCAGCCGGCGCAGCGGGCCGGGATCGGTGGCGGGCAAACCGATCTCGACGCGGACCTGCGCACGCTGACGCAGGCCGGCCCGCCAGGATCGCGCGGTCAGCGCGCGCATCGTGGTGTCCCGCAGCCGGCCCCGAATGCCGGTGCCGGGCGCCAGTCCGCTGCCCAGCGGTGGCAGCCCCTTCGACGGCCTGTACAGCGGATGCGGGTTGAGTTCGATCCACGGGATCCCCAGCAGCTCAGCCGCCATCCCGCCGCAGGCGGTGATGGCATCGGACACCACCAGATCCAGGGCCATCGCCTGCAGCTGCGGACGATTCAGCACGGCCATCCGGGCGGCGCGCTGGTGGATCTTGGCGCCGGCGTCGAGGTCGTCGTCGTCCGCGGTGGGATTCAGCCCGGTCAGTTCGACGGCGTCGACGCCGGCGGCGCGAGCGGTGTCGAGCCATTCGGTGCCGGTCAGCAGCGTCGGTGTATCGCCGGCTGCCAGAAACTGTTGACACAGCGCGATGGCGGGAAACGAGTGCCCGGGGTCTGGCCCGGCCACCACCGCGACGCGCATCGCCCTACCCTGCCATAGCAACTCGCCGCCACTTCCTCGTTAGGCTGTTGGTCATGACCGAGCAGACTCTCGAGAACACCCGCACAGTCGAGGTGTTCCTGCACGCGCTGCAGGACGCGGACCTCGAAACCGCAGGCGCCGCATTGGCCGACAATCTGGTGTACCAGAACGTCGGTTTGCCGACGATCCATGGCCGCAACAGGGCGATCAAGCTGTTCAGCTCGTTGGGTGGCGCCAGTGCGTTCGAGGTGAAAATCCACCGCATCGCTGCCGACGGCGCTGCGGTGCTCACCGAACGCACCGACGCGCTGATCTTTGGCCCGCTGCGGCTGCAGTTCTGGGTCTGCGGCGTATTCGAGGTCCACGACGGACAAATCACGCTGTGGCGGGACTACTTCGACTTCTTCGACATGTTCAAGGCGACCCTGCGCGGCGTGGCCGGTTTAGTGGTGCCCGCGCTGCGGGCGTCGTTCTGATCGGCAGGCCACCGCGATGAGCGACAGCAACGTGCGCCGGCGGCCCAGCGCATTGCAGTACATCCGGTACTGCTGCGGAGGCCAGTTACCCGACTCGATGCGAGATTGGGTGCGCCACGATTTGGCGGGCAAGGGCGCGACGGGCCGGATGATGCGCCGCGTCGCCGTGCCGGCGGTTCTGGTGCTGGCCCCGTTCTGGCTGATCCCGACGACGCTGGACGTCCACCTGGGCATGACGCTGCCCATTCTGATCCCGTTCGTGTATTTCTCGCACGCGCTCAACAAGGTGTGGCGCCGCCACATGCTGCAGGTGCACAACCTCGACCCGGGCCTGGTCGACGAGCGCCGTCGGCAGCGCGACGCCCACATCCATCAGGCCTACGTCGAGCGCTACGGCCCCAGGCCCGAGTCGAACCCGCACAGCTCCGACATCTGAGAGCCCCACTACCCGCGCGGTAGCCCGCCGAGTTCGTCGAAAGCCTGCGACCAGCCGACCAGACGATCGGTCGCGCCGGCCAGTTCGTCGCGATAGCGCTGCCGCGACAACACCGGCGCCGCGCTGCGATCCCCGTTCGCTGACGAGACCAATTGCGCTGCAGCGGTGACCATTTCGTTGTACTGGCGCACGCCGGCACTCAGCTGCGCGGTGAACGCGTTGATGGTGGGCGCCAGGTACGACCGTGACTGCGGAGTGCTGTGGGCCGCGCGCTCCATCGACATCACCTCGGCCGCGGTGGCCGCCATGGCGATCGAGCTCTTGTTAGCCGCCGCGGTCAGGTCGCGAATCTCGTTGGCGGGCAACATGTTGCCTCGCTCCATGACGCCGAGCAGCGAAAAGAACCCCCGTTCGGAGGCGCCCAGCGCCGACATCGCCGACCGTGCCGCCGAACTCGGCGGTGGCAGGCGTCGGCTACTGGTCGGCCGCTGCGCAGGCAATGGCTCCGACCGCAACCAGTGGTGGCGAATCAGCAGCAGAGTGGCGATCATCGCCTGCACGACCGCGACCCCGCCGGTGATCTCCAGCAGCAACGCGAACCAGCCCCATGCCGCCAGAATCGCGGTCACCACACCCCAGAACAGGCACCCCGCAGCAAATATCAGGCCCCACCGCAGCGCACGGCGGCGTCGGCGCAGCAGTTTTTCCCGCGGATCGGTGACGGCGCTGATCTTCCGCGCCACCACGTCGGAAATCTCGCTGGCCGTGTCGAGACCACGCATCAGCAAGGTCCGCCACAGGATGCCGCGACCGGAGCCCACCGCCATTCGTTTCGCTCGTCCCCTACTGGCCGATGGGCTTTTCGACCGGCGTGGCGCTCGGGGCCGTCGCCGGGGTGACGGGGGCAGCCGCGTGATCGCCCGTCGCTCCGCCGGCCGGCAACGCCTCGCCGCGCATCGACGCGCGGATCTGCTCCAACCGCGAGTGGCCGGCCATTTCCACACCGGCCTGCTCGACCTCGAGCATCCGGCCCTGTACCGAGCTCTGCGCCAGCTCGGCCTGACCCAGCGCATTGGCGTAGCGACGCTCGATCTTCTCGCGCACCTCGTCGAGGCTCGGGGTGTTGCCGGGCGCGGCGATCTCACTCATCGACCGCAGCGACGCGCTGACCTGCTCCTGCATCTTGGCCTGCTCGAGTTGGCTGAGCAGCTTGGTCCGCTCGGCGATCTTCTGCTGCAGCACCATGGCGTTCCGTTCGACCGCCTTCTTGGCCTGCGCGGCGGCGCCAAGGGCCTGGTCGTGCAGCGCCTTGAGGTCTTCCACGCCCTGCTCGGCGGTCACCAGCTGGGCCGCAAACGCCTCGGCGGCGTTGTTGTATTCGGTGGCTTTGGCGCTGTCCCCGGCGGCGGTGGCCTGATCAGCGAGTGTCACCGCCTGCCGAACGTTGACCTGGAGCTTCTCGATGTCGGCCAGTTGGCGGTTGAGCCGCATCTCGAGTTGGCGCTGGTTGCCGATCACCGATGCGGCTTGCTGCGTCAGCGCCTGGTGCTGGCGCTGCGCTTCCTCGATGGCCTGCTGGATCTGGACTTTGGGGTCGGCGTGTTCGTCGATCTTCGCGTTGAACAACGCCATGACGTATTTCCACGCTTTGACGAACGGATTGGCCATGGATTAGCTCCGCCTTCGTGTGTCGATGCCTGCCGGGTGGACTAGGTCGCTCACCCTGACGCTCAATTTATCCGCTTCGCGCCGTTTGCCACACCCTGCGGGCCGGGTTACGCGACGGCCATGGAGACAACCGGCGGAATGACGACCTTGGTGCTGGCATCGATATTGGTCGCCGTGGACGCAGCGGCCATTCTGGCGTCCTGGGGCGCCAGTTGTTCACTGGCTTCGACGAGGAGCTGCCACAGCGACACCTCCAGCGCATCGCAGATCGCGCTGAGCAGCTCACTGGATGCTTCCTTGCGACCGCGCTCGACCTCGGACAGGTATCCCAGGCTGACCCGCGCGGCGTCGGACACCTGGCGCAGCGTCCGGCCTTGTTCGGTGCGGGCTCGACGCAGCACGTCGCCGAGGACCTCGCGCAGCAATGACGTCATCGCGCTCTCCTTACGTCCGGTCAGCTTGATTCTTCATCAGGTCAACGCCGGCCGCGCGGTCATTGGTTCCCGGGCGGGTCTAATTGCCCGGCTCGCCCATCGCCGCTTCGCGGCTGGGAGGTGCCCCCACCTCCGGCCGCTGCGCTCCCCGCATCGTCACCGGGCGGGATCGGATTGCCTGAGTCAGGCGGCGGCGACCAGTGCCCGCAGCCTGCTGATCGACTCGCGGACCGCCGAGGTGCGGATTTCCCAGCGCGTGCCGGTGAGGTGCAACTCGACCACCTCGATGGCGCCGCTTTCACCCGGGCCGGCCAGGCCCATGAACACCGTGCCCACCGCATGGCCGCCGTGAGGCTCGGGTCCGGCGACGCCGGTCAGCCCCACACCCCAGGTGGCGTCGCAGCGTTGACGTGCGCCGACGGCCAGGGCCCGGGCGGTCGGACCTGCGACGGGGCCGACCTCAGCGAGGATCTGCGGCGCGACGCCGGCCAAGGCGATCTTGGTCTGCTCGGTGTAGGTGATCAGGCCGCCGCGCAGCACCTCGCTGGCGCCCGGCACGCCCGCGAGGGTCGCCGCGAGCAGCCCGGCTGTCAGCGACTCGGCGGTGGCGATGCTCTGCCTCCGGACCGTCAGGTCGGCGACCAGTCCGCGCGCATCGTCAGTCAGCAGCGGGTCGTCCACGGGCATCCCTTGCGGCGGAGGCGACGTAGTCCATGCCGGTTACCACGGTCAGCACGATCGCGGCCGCCATCACCACCCACGCGGCGACCAGCCACGATCCCGACACCGGCAGCACGAACAATCCGATCGCGACGGCCTGCACCAGCGTTTTGAGTTTGCCGCCGCGACTGGCCGGGATGACGCCGTGCCGCAGCATCACAAACCGCAACACGGTGATCCCGACCTCGCGGGCCAGGATGACCACCGTGACCCACCAGTGCAGGTCGCCAAGCATGGACAGCCCGATCAACGCCGCGCCGATCAGCGTCTTATCCGCGATCGGGTCGGCCATCGTGCCGAATTCGGTCACCATGCCGTAGTTGCGGGCCAGCGCGCCGTCAAAGCGATCGGTGATCACGGCGACCGCGAAAACGACGAAAGCGACGATCCGGCTGGCGGTTTCGTGGCCGTTTCCCGCGAACAACGCCAGCAGGAACACGGGGACGAGCACCAGCCGCAACAGCGTGAGCATGTTGGCGAGGTTGGTGACGCGGACGCGCGGGACTACTGGACCTGTTTGAGGCTGCCCCGACACGGCATCAGAATATCCGTTGCCGGGCCGATGGGCCCGTGACCCGCTCCTGCTGCATCGCGCAGGACTTCCCCCTCGCCGCTGCGCGGCTGGTGGCGCCCCCACTGCATCGTCACGGGCGGGTCCTGATTCGCCCGCAACCGATACTCTGCACCACGTGAACGCAGCGAGCGGTCCACCGGCCATTCAGCCGACGATCCGGCGCGCGCGAACATCTGATGTCTCGGCGATCAAGCGGCTCGTCGACACCTATTCGGGCCGAATCTTGCTGGAAAAGAACCTGGTCACGCTGTATGAAGCCGTTCAGGAGTTCTGGGTGGCCGAACACGAGGACGAGGTGGTCGGCTGCGGCGCGCTGCACGTGCTGTGGGCCGACCTGGGCGAAGTCCGCACGGTGGCCGTCGCACCGTCGATGACCGGACAGGGCATCGGCCACGCCATCGTCGACAGGCTGCTGCAGGTGGCCCGCGATCTGCAGTTACAGCGACTCTTCGTGTTGACGTTCGAGACCGAGTTCTTCGGCAAGCACGGCTTCACCGAGATCGAAGGCACCCCGGTCACCGCCGAGGTGTTCGAGGAGATGTGCCGCTCCTACGACATCGGTGTCGCCGAATTCCTGGACCTCAGCTACGTCAAGCCCAACACTCTGGGCAACTCGCGGATGCTCCTAGTGCTGTAATTCCCGCGAGCTATTCGTCGACCTCGTCGGCGTCGCCGCCGGTCCCGGTTCCGCGGATGGACGCCAAGGTGGCGGCCAGCTCATCGGGCTTGACCTGCACGTCGCGGGCTTTGGAACCTTCACTGGGGCCGACGATCCCGCGGGTCTCCATCAGGTCCATCAGCCGGCCGGCTTTGGCGAAGCCGACCCGGAGCTTGCGCTGCAGCATCGAGGTGGAGCCGAACTGGCTGGACACCACCAACTCGACGGCTTGCAGGAACACGTCCATGTCGTCACCGATGTCAGGGTCGACATCCGTGCGTTCCCCGGTGGGCTTGGCCGTGGTGACGCCCTCGGTGTATTCGGGTTCGGCCTGCGCTTTGCAGGCGGCGACGACGGCCTGGATCTCCTCGTCGGTGATGTAGGCGCCCTGCAGCCGGATCGGCTTGCCGGCGCCCATCGGCAGGAACAGGCCGTCGCCCATTCCGATCAATTTCTCCGCGCCGGCCTGGTCCAGGATCACCCGGCTGTCGATGAGCGACGAGGTCGCGAAGGCCAGTCGGGAGGGCACGTTGGTCTTGATCAGCCCGGTGACCACGTCGACCGACGGGCGCTGTGTGGCCAGCACCAGGTGGATGCCCGCGGCGCGGGCCTTCTGGGTGATCCGCACGATGGCGTCCTCGACGTCCCGCGGCGCGGTCATCATCAGGTCGGCCAACTCGTCGACGATCGCGAGCACATACGGGTATGGCCGGTACACGCGCTGACTGCCCAGCGGCGCGGTGATCTCGCCGGATCGCACCTTGGCGTTGAAGTCGTCGATGTGGCGCACCCGGGACGCCTGCATGTCCTGGTAGCGCTGCTCCATCTCCTCGACCAACCACGCCAGCGCCGCCGCTGCCTTCTTCGGCTGGGTGATAATCGGCGTGATCAGGTGCGGAATGCCCTCGTAGGGCGTCAGTTCCACCATCTTCGGGTCGATCAGGATCATCCTGACCTCTTCCGGGGTGGACCGGGTGAGCAGCGACACCAGCATGGAGTTGACGAAGCTGGACTTACCGGATCCCGTGGAGCCCGCGACCAGCAGGTGCGGCATCTTGGCGAGGTTGGCCGAGATGAAGTCGCCTTCGATGTCTTTGCCCAGACCGATCACCAGCGGATGGTGGTCGCGACGAGTCGACGGAGCGGTGAGCACGTCGGCGAGCCGCACCATTTCGCGGTCGGTGTTGGGCACTTCGATGCCGACGGCGGACTTGCCCGGGATCGGCGCCAGCATGCGGACACTCTCTGTGGCCACCGCGTAGGCGATGTTGCGCTGCAGCGCGGTGATCTTCTCGACCTTGACACCAGGGCCCAGCTCGACCTCGTAGCGGGTGACCGTCGGCCCCCGGGTGCAGCCGGTGACCGCCGCGTCGACTTTGAACTGTTGCAGCACCGAGCTGATCGAATCGGCCATCTGGTCGTTGGCGGCGCTGCGTTTCTTGGGCGGATCGCCAGCCACCAGCAGGCTCAGCGACGGCAGCGTGTACGGGCCCTCGACGACCCGGTCGAGCACCAAGGTGTCTTGCCTGGCAGCGGGTTTGGCGGCACGCTTGCGGCCGCGTGAGACCGTGGGCTCCGGCACGGTCGGACTGTCGTCCGGGCTAACCGGCGAGGTGCCCGACGGCCACGCCTGGGCTTCATCGTCGCCGTATGACGAGGCGTCGTCGTAGTAACCGTCGGAAAAGTCTTCGGCGACACCGCTTTCGATGTCCGGGCCGTCGTCGTAATACTCATGCTCGGAGTCGCCGTAGCCGAACATCCGGGTCCCGAACATTGATCGCAGCGTCTCAGGCACTTCGCGAATCGTGGTGCCGGTCAACAGCAGCAGGCCGAACAGCGCGCCGATGAACAACAGCGGGGCACAGATCCACGCGGTCAGCCCCTCCGACAGCGGTCCCCCGATCGCGAAGCCGATGAATCCCGCGGCGTGCGCGCGACCGCCCGGGTTGTCCGGCGAGCCGGCCCATAGATGCCACAGGCCCAGCACCGGCAGTGCGACCATCGTCGCGCCGAGAACCAGTCGTGGCCTCGCGTCCGGATTCGGCTCGGTGCGCATCAGCAGCACCGCGACGGCGGCGGTGACCACCGGCAGCACCACGACCGCCGAGCCGATGAAGATCCGCAACACCGAATCGATCCACGCGCCGACCGGACCGGCTGCGTCGAACCAAGAACTGGCGGCGATGACGACGGCAAGCCCCAGGAAGGCCAGCGCCAGCCCGTCGCGGCGGTGGCCCGGATCGATGTCGCGAGCCCGGCCCACCGACCGCGCTGTGCCACCGGTCCCTTTGGCCAGCATCAGCCACGTCGCTCGGACGGCCCGCCCGCAGGTCAGCCCGGCGTTGGCGACCAACGAGTGATTGCGGCGCCTGGCGGGTCTGCGCGGAGCCTTGCCGGGCCTTCTTGCAGGCTTTGATCGGGGTTGCGCAGACCGGGAGCCGCCTCGCGACGCGGCCTTTGACCTGCTCGTTCGGCCCCCGGACCGGGCGACAGTCTTGCTAGCCATGCCCGCAAGCCTAATCGCAATTTGCTCATCTGCACCGTCCGCCACACTGGTTACCGAGGTGTGACCGTCGAACCGGCGGCTCAGCGGCGGGAATGGCGAAGTAGGGTGACAGCCGTCACGTTTTGAGTCCACTGCCACCGAACGAAAATAATTCCAGGAGGCCTGTATGCCCGTCGTCGTCGTCGCCACCTTGACCGTCAAACCGGAATCGGTGGACACCGTCCGCGACATCCTCACGACCGCGGCCGAGGAGGTGCACGAGGAGCCCGGCTGTCAGCTGTATTCGGTAAACCAATCGGGCGAGACCTTCGTCTTCGTCGAGCAATGGGCCGACGAAGAAGCGCTGAAGACCCATAGCGGCGCTCCCGCGGTGGCCAAGATGTTCACCGCGGCCGGCGAGCACCTGGTCGGCGCGCCCGACATCAAAATGCTGCAACCGGTTCCCGCCGGCGACCCGGACAAAGGGCTCATTCGCCAGTGACTGGCGGCTCGCTGGCCGGAAAAGTCGCACTGATCACCGGCGCGGCCCGCGGGCAGGGCCGCGCCCACGCGGTGCGACTGGCGTCGGAGGGCGCGGACGTGATCGCGATCGACATCTGCGCGCCGATCGCCAGCGTCCCGTATCCGTTGGCCACTGCCGACGATCTGGCGGCCACCGTCAAGCTCGTCGAGGACACCGGCGCGCGGATCGTGGCGAAAGAGGCCGACGTCCGCGACCGAGCGTCGCTGTCGGCCGCGGTGCAGGCGGGCATTGACGAACTCGGCCGACTCGACATTGTCGTCGCCAACGCCGGAATCGCTCCCATGCAATCGGGTGATGACGGCTGGCGCGACGTCATCGACGTCAACCTGACCGGCGTCTACAACACCATCAAGGCCGCGATACCTACCATGGTCAAGCAGGGCACGGGCGGATCGATCGTGCTGATCAGTTCCGCAGCCGGACTGGCCGGTGTGGGCAGTCCCGACGCGGGCTCGGTCGGCTATGCAGCAGCCAAGCACGGTGTGGTGGGGCTGATGCGCGTGTACGCGAATCTGCTTGCGAAGCAAAGCATCCGGGTCAATTCGATCCACCCGACGGGCGTGGAAACCCCGATGATCGACAACGACTTCACCCGAGGATGGCTGGCCAAGATGGCAGCCGCCTCCGACTCGCCGGGGAGCATGGGCAATGCGATGCCGGTGGAGGTGCTGCAGCCCGAGGACATCGCCAACGCCGTGGCGTGGCTGGTGTCCGACCAGGCGTGCTACATCACCGGCGTCACCCTGCCGGTCGACGCAGGCTTTCTGAACAAGTAACGCGTGGCACGAAACCCCGCGGCGCAGACCGCGTTCGGCCCGATGGTGGTGGTCGCCGTGGAGCAAAGCGAACCGCCAGGGCGGCGATTGGTGGACGACGACCTGGCGGCACAGTTCCTGCCGGCGCCGACGAGGTGGCTGGTCACCGCGACACCGCCGAATCTGATGCGACGCCTGACGATGGCCGCGATGGAGCGCCAGGGCCCCGGCCTGTGGGCCGGCATGACCTGCCGTAAGCGCTACATCGCCGACAAGGTCACCGAATCACTCGACGACATCGACGCGGTGGTCGTTCTGGGTGCCGGATTCGACACCCTGGCTTACCGGTTGGCGAGAACAACTCGCATTCCGATTTTCGAGGTCGACCAGCCCATCAACATCACCCGCAAGGCGACGACCGTGCGGCGGGTGCTGGGCGAGCAACCGAGCTCGGTTCGGTTGGTGCCGTTGAACTTTGAGCACGACAATGTGCTCAGCGTCTTGGCGGGGCACGGCTATCGCCCAGACAGCCGCACCTTCTTCATCTGGGAAGCCGTGACCCAGTATCTGACCGCCGACGCCGTACACGCCACGCTGGAAGCACTGCGGCCGGTGGCGTCGGGCAGCCGGCTGGTGTTCAGCTATGTCCGAAAGGATTTCATCGACGGCGTCAACCTGTACGGCGCGGAGGCGTTGTACCGCAGATTCCGGGAACGGCAACAGTTGTGGCACTTCGGATTGCCGCCCGAGGAGGTTGCGACGTTTCTGGGCGGACACGGCTGGCGGCTGGCCGAGCAAGCCGGACCCGACCTCATCATGCAGCGTTACGTCGAGCCGTCGGGTCGCGATCTCACCGCATCGCAGGTCGAGTGGTCGGCGTATGCAGAGAAAACCTAGCTAATCCAAAGCTGACCACGCCCGGCGACAGCCGGCGCGGTCACGACCCGCCGTGACGTGGGCATCCCCGCGGTAAGGCCGATTTCCGCGTCATACTTGACACGTGGCCAGCGACGAGGCTGTCCTGCTTCCAGGCGTGCCGTCAGGCGTATCTGCCGAACCGGCGTACCGATTCCTGTCGCCGCATCAGGCGGCGGTACTCGACGCCGCTGCTCACCGCTTGGTCCCCGAGATGCGGGACGCTCACGTGATCATCTATCTGGATCGCCTGCTGTCGGTGTTCCACGTAGGGCCGGGGCACCTTTACGACGGCGGATCGTTGCGACAGCGGTTCGCCGACGTCCGCGGCCAGTACACCAACGGCGTCGCTTTACTCGATCAGCAAGCCGGCGGCGACTTCACCGCGGTGCCGCGGTTGCAGCAGCAGCTCATCCTGTCTCAGAGTCAGCTGGCATCCTTCACCGGTCTGCTGTTCAGCCACATCCTCGACGCCATGGGGATCGAGGATGTCAACGGCGCGGACTTCAGATCTCGATGACGGTCGGCACGATCATCGGCTGGCGGCGATAGGTCTCCCCCACCCACTTGCCGACCGTACGACGAACCGCCTGCGCTATCCGGCCCGGGTCGGTGACGTTCTCGGCCGTCAGCGATTCCAGTTCTGCCTCCACCTTGCGTAGGACGGGCTCCAACGCCTTGGGGTCTTCGGAGAAGCCCCGCGCATGGAGATGCGGCGTGGCCGCCGGCTTCCCGGTTTCACGTCGCACCACCACCGTCACCGCGATGAAACCCGATGACAGAATGAGCCGTTCGCCTAACGTGGTGTCGCCGACGTCACCGGTGATCAACCCGTCGACGAACATCTTGCCCACCGGAACCGCACCGGCGATGCTCACTTTCCCGCCTACCAAATCGACGCTGACCCCGTTCTCGGCCAACACGATCGATTCCTCCGGCACCCCCGCGCTGGCCGCGAGCTTGGCGTTCGCCCGTAGCATCCGCCAGGTGCCGTGCACCGGCATGACGTTGCGCGGGCGTACACCGTTATAGAGGAACAGCAACTCGCCGGAATACGCATGACCCGAAACATGCACCCGGACTTGCTGATTGGTGACAACCCGAGCCCCGATCTTGGCCAGCTCGTCGATCACCCCGTAGACGGCCTCCTCGTTGCCCGGTATCAACGAGGACGACAGGATGATCAGGTCCCCGGACGTCAGCGTGATGCTGCGATGCTCGCCGCGTGACATCCGCGACAGCGCCGCCATCGGCTCGCCCTGGGTTCCGGTGGTGATCAGCACAACCTGCTCGGGCGCCATCATCTCGGCGGCGCCGATCTCAACCAGATCCGAATCGGCCACCTGTAGAAATCCCAGGTCGCGCGCGATCCCCATGTTGCGCACCATCGACCGCCCGACGAACGACACCCGTCGGCCCAGCGCCGTCGCGGCGTCGATGATCTGTTGCACCCGATCGACGTTGGAGGCAAAGCACGCGACGATGACGCGCCCGTGAGCGCCACGCATCAGCCGGTGCAGCGTCGGCCCGACCTCGCTCTCCGACGGCCCGACACCGGGAATCTCGGCGTTGGTCGAGTCGCACAAGAGCAGATCCACGCCGGCGTCGCCGAGCCGTGACATGCCCGGCAGGTCGGTGGGCCGGCCGTCGGGCGGCAATTGGTCGAGCTTGATGTCGCCGGTGTGCAGGACGGTTCCGGCGCCGGAGCGCACCGCGATGGCCAGCGCATCGGGAATGGAGTGGTTGACCGCGAAGAATTCGCACTCGAACACTCCGTGGGTGGTGCGCATCCCTTCGGCCACCTGGACGAACACCGGCTTGACTCTGTGCTCACGGCATTTCGCGGCGACCAGGGCCAGGGTGAACTTCGAGCCGACAATCGGAATGTCGGCCCGCAGTTTGAGCAGGAACGGGATCGCCCCGATGTGATCTTCGTGCGCGTGCGTCAGCACCAGCGCCTCGACGTCGTCAAGCCGATGTTCAATGTGACGCAGATCAGGCAGGATCAGGTCGACGCCCGGTTCGTCGTGGGTGGGAAACTTCACCCCGCAATCGATGATCAGCAATCGGCCCAGATGCTCGAAAACCGTCATATTGCGGCCGATTTCGTTGATTCCGCCCAGCGCGGTGACCCGCAAACCACCGGTGGTCAACGGACCTGGCGGCCTAAGGTCTACATCCACCGGTGAACCACCCTCCGGCTATCTCAGCACCGAGGCGGCGCGCATGTCGGCGGCCAGCGCGTCGATCTGCTCGGCTGTCGCCGCCACCTGTGGCAGCCGGGGGTCGCCGACCTCGAATCCCTGCAGACGCAATCCCGCCTTGGACAACGTCACACCGCCCAGCCGACTCATCGCATTGCACAGCGGGCTGATCCCGACGTTGATCTTGCGTGCGGTGGTGAGATCTCCAGAAGCAAAGGCGGACAACAAATCTCGAAGCTGACCGGTCGCGAGGTGGGATATCACACTGATGAATCCGGTAGCGCCCATCGCGAGCCAGGGCAGATTCAGCGCGTCGTCGCCGGAGTAGTAGGCCAATCCGGTCTCCGCCATCAGCTGCGTACCGCCGTGCAGATCACCCTTGGCGTCTTTGACCCCGACGATGTTCGGGTGCGCAGACAATACCCGCAGCGTCTCGAACTCGATCGGTATCACCGAGCGTGGCGGGATGTCGTAGAGCAGCACCGGCAGCGGCGTTGCATCGGCAACCGCGGTGAAGTGCGCGATCAGCCCGGCTTGTGGCGGCCGGGAGTAATAGGGCGTGACCACGAGCAGTCCGTGCGCGCCCTCCGCGGCGCTGGCCTTCGCCAAGTGAACGCTGTGCGCGGTGTCGTAGCTGCCCGCACCGGCGATGACGCGGGCGCGGTCTCCGACCGCCTCGAGCACGGCCCGAAGCAGGGCGAGCTTTTCCGCGTCGGTGGTGGTCGGCGATTCGCCGGTGGTGCCGGATAGCACCAGGCCATCGCAGCCGCCGTCGACGAGGTGATGCGCCAGGCGCACCGCGGCCGGGATATCCAGGGAGCCGTCCGGGGCGAACGGCGTCACCATGGCGGTCAGCAGGGTGCCCAAGCGCGTGTAAACGTCGAATCCGCCCGTGCTCACGGACCCTAGGTTACCTGGCGGCGCCAGCCCCATTTGGCAGCGCAGGGCGCTTGGTTCAGGCCTCGGTGGCCAGCGGGCTTGTCGCCACCTCGGTGCCGTCGGCCAGCGCGGTGATCTCGAAGTCGCTGAACACCGCGGGCGCGACGCCGACAAGCTGACGCAGACACGCGATGGCCAGCCGGCGGATTTCCACATCGGCGTGCTCACTGGCCCGCATGGCGATGAAATGCCGCCACGCCCGGTAGTTGCCGGTGACGACGATGCGGGTCTCGGTGGCGTTGGGCAGTACGGCGCGGGCGGCTTGACGGGCCTGTTTGCGGCGCAAACCACCCACTTTCTCGGTGGGTTGACCCGTTGCGAACTTGGCTTCCAGCCGGCTCAGCAACTCGGCGTAGGTGGCGCGGCTGGCGTCGGCCGCCTCGCTCAGGATCTGCCGCAGTTCCAGGTCGTCCTCCATACCGGGCGGGACGACGATCTGGGAGTCTTTTTCCGGCACATAGCGCTGCGACAGCTGCGAGTAGGAGAAGTGCCGGTGCCGGATCAGCTCGTGAGTGCAGGATCGCGAGATGCCGGTGATGTAGAACGAGACACTGGCATGCTCGAGCACCGAGAAATGGCCGACGTCGATGATGTGGCGCAGATAGCCCGCGTTGGTCGCCGTCTTCGGGTTGGGCTTGGACCAGCTCTGATAACACGCCCGGCCGGCGAACTCGACCAGGGCCTGGCCGCCGCCGGCGTCGGTGCTCCACGGCACATCGGGCGGCGCGACGAACTCGGTCTTGGCGATCAGTTGCACGTGCAACGGCGCGGTCTCGGCCACGGCGAACACCCTAGCTGGCTGGGTTAACCATTTCGGCAAGCTGGGTTTGCCGATCGCGTCGTCGACGACGGAAGTTGACGACCGCGACCCGGCAAATAAACGCCGGCTGGAGCAGGCGAATCGGCGAGCAAATAAGGCCGTTGACCTTGAAGAAGCGCACGGCGACAACGAGATCCGACTCGCACGCGGTCAGCGCCCAGTCCAAAAACCGCGCAGCAATGCGCATCCACCCCGACCGTCGTCCGGTCACCTCAGGGAAGGTCAGGTCAGAGCCGGCTGCCATCAGCCAGGCAACGCCGATCGCCTTCGCCGAGGCGCGGAAGTACCGCCGGGACAGATCGCTGCCGCCACCGCGCAGACACTTCTGCAGCGTGGCAGCCTCCAGCGCGGCCACCGTCATCCCTTGCCCGTAGATGGGGTTGAAACTGCAGATCGCGTCGCCGCACACCAGCAGACCGTCAGGTAGTCGCGGCATCTTGTCGTAGCGTCGCCACTGGCTGGATGGCATGTGGTGATGCTGCCACCTCGCCGATTGGTTCAGCGGCCTGGATTGCCGCGATGAGGTGAGCGGGGCAATACTCCTGGGCGAATGACAGCATGCCGGCCAGGTCACGTGACGGCTGATGCCCCACCATCCCGAAAACCGTGAACATCCACGTGTCGTTCTCATATCCGGTAAGAAACATTCCGGTGGGCCGGCTTGGTGCGGGACCGATATCGACCAGCATCTCCCTCAGCGTGCCCTGGGGGATTCGCAAAAGTTGGCTCACGTAGTGCGTGTGCATGACGATGTGATCCTCGACCGGTCGGCCATAGCCGAGGCTCTCCAGGAAGGCCGGTGTGTGCGCGCCGCGGCCCATCGCGTCCATGACGACGTCGGCCGTCAATTCTCGTGCGGCACTGTCGTCCCGGTTGACCACCCGCACCCCGGTGACGCGGCGGCGATCCGGTGTCGACACCAGCTGGGTCACGTCGTGGCCACTGAGAATCGTCACGTTATCGATTGCCTGAAGACGCTGCCGTACATGCCATTCCAGCAGTGGCCTGCTCGGCATGTGCACCGCCAGCGCTTTGGGCTGCTTGGTTATCCTGCCCGACCGGAGTACCTCGTGGGCGCCGAAAGACAAGTGCAGCTTGGACAGCTCCCCGTCATCCCAAACAGGAGCACCGTCGGCTACGAGTTCATCGAGAAATCCGGGGAAGAGCTCATCCAAGATCTGCGCGCCGCGAGCTAACAGAACATGAAGATGCCGACCCTGTGGCACCCCTCGTCGGACGACGGGATCGTCCGGTAACACGTCCCGCTCGACAACAGTGACGGTGTCAAAGAAGTCGGCCAGGACCCTCGCCGCGAGCAGTCCGCCCATGCTCGCACCGAGAACGACCGCGCGTTCGCCCAGTGCTGCCATGGCGGAACTCCCGCGTCGAAGTCGGATGTTCATCATCGCCGGCCGAACTACTGGCTCGCCGAGTCACGCTGGGTTGCAACGGCAGTCACGTCTGCGACGGCTGTGACAGCGTCGAACCCAGCCGCTGCCGCCTTGGCGCGGTGTTGTTCCAGGAAGTCTCGATGGCCGTTTTCGTCGCCGCGCGCGAGCGCAAGCAATGCGCGCGAACGCAGCAGAGGGAGTTCGTGCAGCACGAAGCCCGGATCAGTCGGTACGGCGGCCAGTCGGTCCATCGCCGCCTGCGCTTCGTGTTGGTCGTCAACGGATCCGCGTCGGATCAGCAGTTGCACCAGAACTTCAGTGGCCCTTCCCCGCCAGATCATGTCCCCGCTTTCGTACGCGCCATCCACGACTGCCCGCACCATGTCGATGGCACCATCGAGATCGCCGGTACGCGCCGCCTCGAACGCAAACTCGGGGTCGACGATCGTCAGCGCGCTCAAGGACATCCGCTCCTTCAAAGCCATCTCGCGGACTTGGTTGAACAGGTCGAGGCCCGCCTCGCGTTCCGGGCCGTCGCGAGTTACCAGGACGAGGCCCCGGCTGAGTCGGCCCATGTACAGAATGAAGTCGTCGCTGGAACTCTCGGCGATGCGCAGCGCCTCAGCGGTCTCGCGCATGGCGGTCGCATCGGCCGGCAGCGCCCCGAACGGAATGGAGGCCACGTACTTCCACAGCAGCGCGAATACGTAACTCATCGGGTCGAGAGGAGCAGCCATGGTGATCGACGCGGCGGCGTCGTCCAGCCATCCTCGGATACCCAGGCACATCTTGACGTGGCCCCGCATCGCGATCGCTGTGCTCAGCGGTGAGCCGAAGATCAAGTTGCCCTTGGTGGTGTCGCCGTCGGCCAATTCGATGAGACGATCCGACAATCGGAGCGCCTCGATCATCTGGCCCGCTTGGCATTTGGCGTAGATCGCCGCAAACAGCAGCGCGACGGTCAGCGTCGGATCTCCGATCGACTCGAGCAGTTCGCTCTGCTCCGAAGCCACTTCGGCCGCATCGCGAAAGCGGTTATGAAAGGTCAGTGCCATGATGAACCCGGTCATGCCGATCGCCAGCGACACTTTGTCATCAGCCGCTGTGCACAGATCTCTCAGTTCGTCGAAACCCGTGTCGGCGATGCTGCCACCGGTCCGCCAGAGAGTGCCGCATAGCAGGTTTCGCGGCGCGATCCGCAACGCCGCCCGGTCTGGGGCGTCGGCCGGTAGCCGGTCGGCGACCTGGCGGGCGCGCTGCCAGTTGGTGCGGGCCGCGCGAATATCGCGGAAGGACGACCAGGCTCCGGCGCGCATATGCCAATTGAACGCCGAATGCAAATCCCCTGCAGCTTCGAGGTTTTCGGCAATCAGCGCGGCGTTCTCGTCGACTGCCCCGGGTTCCTGCTGTTCGATCGCGACGGCCAGGCGCCGGTGCAACTCAGCGCGCCCGGCCTTCAACTGCGCCTCATAGGCCACCGCCCGGATCAACGGGTGCCGAAACGCATACTGGGCGCGCGGGGCGAACATCACCTGATCGATCAACTCCACCTGCAGCAGCTCGGCGATTGCCGACGACACCTCGATGTCGTTCAATAGGGCGGCAACAAGCTCGGCCGTGAACTGCGCGCCGACGACCGCGGCCGCGTACAGGAATTGTTTGGCCGGCCTGCCGAGACGGTCGACACGGGCGGCGATGGTGGCTTGCAGTGTGCCCGGCACACTGATGTCGGCGGCATCGTCATGGCAGAGGTAGGCACCGCGATCGCCGTCGAGCACACCGCGCTCGGCCAGGTCACGCACCAATTCCTCAGCGAAGAACGGGTTCCCGGCGGCCTGCTCTACAATTTGCGCTGCCAGAGCACGCACCGAAGGGTCGGTACCCAGCAACTCGGTGGTCAATGCCGCCGTCTGTACCGCGTTCAGGGGCGCCAGCGAGATCGTCTGCGAGCCCGGTGTCCGCGACAACGCACCGCGGTATTCGGGTCGGTAGGTGAGCAGCACCAGCGAAGGTAGTTGCGGCACAACAGCCAAGAATTCAGCGAGCATGGCCTCACTGACCTCGTCGATCCAGTGCACGTCCTCGATGACATATTGCGCCGGCGTGGTCCGGGCCAGCGAGACGGTGTTCAACAAGGCCGCTAACCGACGCCGACGGGCATCGGCGGTAATGGTGGCCGGCAGCGCAGCCTCGGGGTCTCCGATTCCGAGCAGGTCGTCCAGCAGCAGCAAGTCCTCAGGGTTGGCGTGGGGTATGCGGGTTCGCACCTTCATCCGGCCTGTGGGCTCGTCGAGGTCGGCGACCCCGAATACCGTCCGTAGCAGGCGCGCCACCGCATGGAAGGGCACCTCACGGGTATGGGATTCGCAGGCGACGGTGAACACTTCGACCCCGCGGCCCGCGGCTAGCGTCATCGCTTCGCGCATGATGCGGCTCTTGCCGATACCGGGTGGCCCCGCCACACCGACCACACATCCGGCACCGTTGATCGCCTGCTCGAGGATGCCGGAGACGGTATTCATCTCCCAGGCGCGATTGACCAGGATTGGTTCACGCCGACTGATCCCGGTGGGATCAGCAGCCGCCCCCAACAACTGACGCGCAGGTAATGACTCGACGGCACCTTTGACATGTACCCGCTCGGGCGCCCCCAGCACGGTGGTGTGTTCGACCAGCCGCGCGGTGGACTCGCTGAGCATCACGCCGCCCGGCGGGGCAGCCGATTCCATCCGTTGCGCCAACCCGACCTGCTCACCCACCGCGGTGTACGCCCTTGCGTCGGAACTGATTTCGCCGGCGATTACCTCGCCAGAGTTCAGACCGACACGCAACCGCAGCGCTACGCCGTCGCGGCGCCGCACTTCGTCGGATAGTTGCGCGATCTGCTCTTGGATGTCCAAGGCCGCCAGACAGGCCCGAAAAGCGTGATCCTCCAGCGCGACTGGGGCCCCGAAGAGCGCCATGATGCCGTCGCCGGTGAACTTGTCGACCGTCCCGCCGTAGCGCCGAGTAATCGTTGCTGCGCGGCCGAAGACGTCGGCCATGATCTCGCGCAACCGCTCCGCCCCCAGCGTTGATGCCATCGCCAAGGAATTCACCACATCGGCGAACAACACGGTCACCTGCTTGAATTCGGGCTGCTGGCGCGCGTCTGACGCAGGCGTCCCACAGCCGTCGCAGAACCGGGCCCCGGGGCGCAGTTCGGTGCCGCATGCTTGGCATACCGCGCCTGCTGGCTCCATCCGCCTCTCCCGCCGCCTCTCAGTGGTGTGGACCCCCAATGCACCAACCTTAAAGCTCCGCGCAGCAACAGAGCAGATTATCGACCACCAGTGCCACGGAGGAAGCTACGTGGAACATGCGACACGGGCGGGCAACCAACGCTTGTAGCCCGCAAATTCCGTGTTATTGCCCTATCGTTTTCACCGAATGAGACGACAAAGCGAATTGATGATTAACGGACCTCCTGCCGTTTGATTGCTGTGTTTTATGCCGCCGATCCCATCCACTTCACGTACGTTCCCGTTCGGGGGTTAGGCACGCAAGGAGCTTCTCGTGACCGTTCCGTCCAAGGGCCAACCTCACGCGCTGGCCGGGTTGGACCACTTCAAAAACGAGCGCTACGACGCGGCGGCACAGGAATACGACGCGGCTATCCAAGCCGGCGGCTCGGATAGCGAGCGTCTCGAGTGGCAGGAAATGCGCGATCTCGCGAAGGCTAACGCCACGGCCCAGATCTGGGTCGACGTGCCCAAGGTCGAGTATTTCGAATTAAAAAAGCTGCTGGACCCACCGCCGGTGAAGGACGGGGATCTGCCTAGGCCGGAACCGCGCCGCCCCCGGCGTTGCTGCCTCAAGCGGCTGCGCCTATACCTGGGCGAGGCGCTCGGTGCCGTAATGACGGTCGGCATGAACTGGCTTATCGAGCAGGTGGGCCGGCGATTCGGCCACCCCGCAAAGGTATGGACCAACTGGGACCGCCGTTGCTGGGGCATAGGAGTCCTGATATTGGCCTACATGAGAGAACAGCTGAATGCGCACAACTTGATAAGCACCTACCCGCGCGGGAAGCTAGTCGGTTTCCAAAAACCGAATCAGCCGCGTCCCGTGGGCGTCACAGATTTCCGCACCGCCGACGGAAGCTGGAACAACCTCGCCGACCCCAAGGAAGGAGCTGCCGGCACGCGATTCCTGAGCAACGTCGAACTCTCCGCCATCCGTCCCGAGATTAACCCGAAACTCCTCCATCCGGACCCACGCGAGATCAGCCGTCGCCTGCTCACCCGCCCGAACGGTGATGACGGCCGACCACACATGGAACCTGTCGTATTCCTCAATTTGCTGGCCGCATCATGGATTCAATTCATGACCCATGACTGGGTCAGCCACGGCGAAGTTGCGCCCAAAGCCTTCATCCAGGTGCCGCTGCAGACCGGCGATCCGGCGATCGCGCGCTACCAGCAAAATGAACTGAGGATCAGTGCGACCCAAGAAGACCCGACGCGCGATACCGACGGGCCCGAGCCCGCCGCACGCAGTTCGATCAATGAGGTCACCCACTGGTGGGACGGCTCGCAAATCTACGGCAGCGACCAAGACACCCAAGGCCGCTTGCGAAACGGCAAATTCGGCAAGATGAAGGCGACCCCCCGCGGCAAGCTTCCGATTGACTGGAGCACTCGTGTCGAGGACGCTGGCTTCAGGCGCAACTGGTGGGTGGGACTGACAATGCTGCACACCCTTTTCGTGCGCGAACACAACGCCATCTGCGACATGCTGCACGAGGCCTACCCCGCCTGGGATGACAACCGCCTCTTCAACGTCGCGCGACTCATCAACGCCGCGCTGATGGCGAAGATCCATTCCGTCGAATGGACCCCAGCAATTTTGCCTAACCAGACGCTTGAGGTGGGACTGAACTCGAATTGGTACGGATTGCTGACCTACCTACGGCCTAATCGCAAGGACCGCAAGACGCTTGCCGAGGTGAACATCCGCAACCCCGAGCTCGGCGGAATCGTCGGCAACCCAATTAACAGGCACGACTGCGCGTATGGGCTGACCGAGGAATTCGTCGAGGTTTACCGCCTGCACTCGCTGTTGCCCGAGACGCTGCAGCTCCGCCGGCGCGGCAAGCAGGGCATCGACGAAGTGCCCCTCGCCGCGACGCGCCAGCACGGCTCGATTCGTCTCACCAGCACATACGCGATGTCTGACCTGTTCTATTCGTTCGGCAACCAACATCCCGGCGCCTTGGTGCTCAACAACTATCCGCGCTTCATGCAGCAGCTCAGCGTCGCGGGCAATCCGTTTCTCGACATGGGCACCGTCGATATCGTCCGGGCGCGCGAGCGTGGCGTGCCGCGCTACAACGAATTCCGCCGCCAATTAGGGCTGAACGAGATCCGGAGCTTTGACGATCTCACCGACTGCACGCATCTCCGGGAAGAGCTGAAGTCCGTGTACGGGGACGTCGAAGATCTCGACCTGCTGATCGGCACGCTGGCCGAAGGTCACCGACCTTACGGTTTCGGATTCGGCGAGACGGTGTTTCAGATCTTCATCGTGAGCGCGAGCCGCCGCCTGCAGGCTGATCGCTTTTTCACCGACGACTACAACGAGGAGGTCTACACCGCGGAAGGCCTGGAGTGGATCGACCGAACCGACCTCAAAACTGTGCTCCTGCGCCACTATCCCGAACTCGCCGACACTGGCCTGGCCAACATCAAAAACGCCTTCGAGCCCTGGGACGAAGGGCCCAATCTGGATCCCTACCGTCACCCATTGCGCGAGTGGGATTCTGAATTGAAGGACGACCCCTGGCGCGGCGATGCATACCCCCGTGCCTGAACATCTTCGGGAGAACACATGCTGAGCTGGTTTGTGCGGCGCGGTATTTGGAACTTGTTAACGTTGATCAAATTCTTCTTTGCCAAGCCGGAGAATATCCGGCTGCCAAAGGCAAAGTGGGGCCACATCGAACCGGAGCCTATGGGAAAAGCGATTTCCGGGGTGCCCTTACAGAAGGTGATGGTCTGTTCGCCCGCCCAGATCCCACGGGATGAACGCAAGCCGGTTCCTAGCAAGTTCTTTAAATTTCAGGTCTGGCTGTACAAATGCTATTCACCCATGCAGCCGGGCCTGCCGCCAATCAGCTCCGACCCGCAGGTGGCGTTGAGGCATGCCTTCAACGGGTTGCGCCGCAAGCTCTTTCATGATCCCGAACTACCGGCCGAGTATCTGGGCAGCCCGGACCTCGGCTCGCTGGCTGTGCGCGGTCCCTTTGCCTGCTACACGACGCGCTCGAAAACTCACCCCGCCTGGGAGTGGGACCTCACAATGCTCGACAACTACGAGCACCAGCCCGGACTGGTGAAGATCGGTTCGCGCGTGTTGTTCCGCAAGGACCTACGACGCCGTTCGTTGCAGGCCTACCAAATCGACTGTGCGCTGGGCTCGATCACGCCACCCGACGCAGAGTGGGAGCAGGCCTGCAAGATCGCCCTGTGCGCCGCTTCGACGCATCTGTCTCTTGTGCGCCATTACAACTGGGTACACCTGGCAGGCGGTGCGCAGTTGGCTATCGCGACCCGCAACAAGCTCTCGCGGGACCACCCGCTGTGCCGGCTGCTGTGGCCCTACATCTACGGCACCCAGCAGAGCAACGACATGGTCAGCCGCGGGCAGCTGGCACGCGGTGGCGACTTCGAGACGATCTTCAGCCTCAAATTCGAAGAGATGTGCCGGTTGTTCGACGAAACCTATGAGAATTACCCGCACATCGTCAACGACCCTGAACGGGACGGCAGGGAACGCGGGTTGCGCGGGGTGCGCGGTCCCGGCTTCGACACACCAACGCAGGACAACCTTGAGGCGTTGTTCAACACCACGCTCGAATTCACGCTCAACTATCTGAAGATCTACTATTCATCGCATTCTACTGGCGCTGGCAGCGTACGCAGCGACCGACAAGTGATGGCCTGGCTTGAGGAACTCAATGAACGCGTCCCTGGCGGAGTAGACGTGACTCCCACAGATGTCACTCGCGGCACGTTGGCGCGGCTGCTGGCGACCCAGCTGTATTTGGTCACGGTGCAGCACGAGATCTTGGGCAGCTTCATGTGGAACTACCAGCTGTGGACGCACCGTCAGCCGCCGCGAATCTACAAAGACAACAAGGAGCACCCACGTGAACCGCTGGACGTCTACCAGCGGCTCGTCAACGCGAACTACATCCTGAATGTTCGCCGACGCGCACTGATGCACGACTTCAGTTACTTCGGTCTCGACCCGCCCGCCAAGGCGGCGATGATCCAGTTCCGAGCCGACCTCGCGAAGCTGCAGGCAAAGATGGAAAGCGAACCGCGTGCCGTATGGCGGGTCTACCCAAACGATTTGAAGGTCAACATCAACGGCTGACCAAAGCCTCTCGCAACGCGCCCGCCAAATCGCCGCGTCCACCCACCTTCACACCACCCAATCCCAGCCAGCCGGCCATCGTCTCCAATTCGCCGGCTAAAGCTTCAGCCACCCGCGACGTTGTACGATCCGGCTCAACAAACGCACCCACGACGTGCAGCACATCCGCGGAACGGTCGGCTTTGAGATCGACCCGCCCCACCAACTCCCCGTCTAGCAGAAACGGCCACACGTAGTAGCCGTACCGGCGCTGCGCCGCAGGGGTGTAGATCTCGATGCGGTAGTGAAATCCGAACAGCCGCTCCACCCGCGGACGGAAGAAGATCAGCGGGTCGAATGGGCACAGCAGCGCCGTACCGCGATTCCGTCGCGGAATCGTCTGCCCCGCAGGCAGATACGCTGGCACTAGCCAGCCCTCGACCTCCACCCGCTCCAGCTGGCCGTCGGCCAACAGCTTGACGATCGCTGGCTTGACCTGCCCAACGGCCAGCCGGAAGTAGTCGCGAATATCGGCTTCGGTGGCCACCCCCAGCGCGGTGGCAGCCCGCAGCGTGAGCTCCCGGACGGCGTCGTCTTCGTCGACCTCGCGGGCCAGCACGTCGGCCGGCAGCACCCTTTCCGTCAGGTCGTAGTGCCGGGCGAACCCCACCCGCGTTGCCGTGGTCAGCCTGCCGGAAGCGAACAGCGCCTCGGCAACCCATTTTGTGTCGCTGCGATTCCACCAGGCACCCTTGGCGCGTCGAGGGGCCGCGGCCAGATGGTTCTCGATCTGCCCGGCGGTCGACGGACCGAGTTCGGCGATGGCTGCGACGATGTCGTCGGCCATCCGCGGGTTGGCCTTGACGATGTGGCTGCCCCACCGACCGTGCCGATATTGGCGCATCCGCCAGCGCAGCAGCGGCCAGTCGTCGACAGCCATCAGCGCGGCCTCGTGCGCCCAGTACTCCACCAGCAGCCGAGGCGACCGCGCCGTATGGCTCCAGGCCGCGCGGTCCAATACGTCACGGCCGTAAGGCCCGAGTCGGCTGAAAACCGGCGCATAATGCGCCCGCACCGCGACCGAAACCGAATCGAGCTGGAGCACCTGAATGCGCGATATCAGCCGACGCAGGTGCGCGCGGGTGATCGGCCCACCGGGCCGGGGCTCGCTAAACCCTTGGGCCGCAACGGCTATCCGCCGGGCCTGCGCGACAGATAGAGTCGACACGGCGCTGAGAATACCGTCCTTGTCTGACAGGGACGGGCGCTATCGGATGCTTACCCCGCGTTGACTTGTTGGGCCGACGCCACCAGAGCACCGTCCTCGGGTGCGTTCTTGAGTTCCTGGTAAGCCCGTTCAAGCGTGGCCGGCACCGCATCGAGGTCGCGGTACACGCCCATCAGTTGTTCCAGAACCGTGATGCGCTGTCGAGTCGCCTCGTCCACCGCCCGCTGGGCATGCGCACGATAGTGATCGGCCTCCTGCTTGGCGTCGGCGAGGAGTTGCTCACGTTCCTCCTGGGCGTCGGCACGCATGCCGGCCAGTTCGGCGTCGAGCCGCTCCCGTGTTTCCCGGTGCTCGGCTTCGAGTTTGTTGAGCTGGGCGGTCATGTCCGTCAACCGGTCTTTGTGCTCTTTTTGCGCGGCCTCGATCTCGGCTTCGGCCGCCGCGATCATTGCCTCGGCCTCGGCGCGTGCCTCGGCCTGCATCTCGGACACCTCGTCGACTGCACGCCGCAGCATCTTGGCCATCCTTTGTTGCATCGCGTGAGGCGAAGGTGACGTGTCGATGAGGACGGCCACCTCCTGTCGCAGCGCGGCGGCTTCACTGCCCCGCTCATGCAGCCTGGCCCTCAAGCTCTCGACGTCGTCGAGCAGCAACTGCTGCTTAGTGGTCAACATCTCGACGTGGGCGTCGACCGCGGCGGGGTCGTAGCCCCTGAACATTCGAGAGAACTTTCTGGTGGGTTCGGTCATCACTGCTACTTCCCCCTCTGCAAACGCTTGTTCGAAACTTTTGTTCCGACCCGTCAATCGAGGGTATGTCAGGTCATGCCGTCGGCGCAGACCCGAGGGGTCACGCGCGGTGGTAGCTGTGCACCCGGTACCGCACACCCGCACGGCTGACCTGCCACTCCCCCGGCGTGCCAATCCACGTCTCGTCGAGCACCGGGGCCACAGCGTCCCCGTCGTCGCGAGGCAGGTTGATGTCGATCTCGGTGACCTCGCACCGGTGGGCCCTAGGCATCGCCAGGGTGTAGATCTGTTCACCGCCGATGACCCAGGTGTCCGGATCGGTCAATGCGTCGTCGAGGCTTTGCACCACCGTTGCGCCGCCCGCCGCGAAGTCGGCGTGGTGGGACAGCACGACGTTTCTGCGGCCCGGCAGCGGCCGGACCTTCGCCGGCAGCGATTCCCAGGTGCGGCGGCCCATCACCACGGTGTGGCCCGCGGTGAGCTCCTTGAAGCGAGCCAAATCCTCGGGCACGTCCCAGGGAATGGTGCCGCCGCGGCCGATGATCCCCGAGGTCGACTGAGCCCAGATCAGGCCCACATCGCCGGCTGATGTCATACGGCGACTGGAGCTTTGATCGCGGGGTGTGGGTGATAGTCCTCGACGACGACATCGTCGTAGGTGTAATCAAAGATCGAATCGCGCTGTGCCAAAACAAGTTTTGGGTATGGCCGCGGGTCGCGACTCAGCTGCTGGCTGACCTGCTCGACATGGTTGTCGTAGATGTGGCAGTCACCACCGGTCCAGATGAACTCGCCGACCCCCAGGCCGGACTGCGCGGCCATCATATGAGTCAGCAGCGCATAGCTGGC
The DNA here is from genome assembly GCA_963760095.1 of uncultured Actinomycetota bacterium. Taxonomy (GTDB): domain Bacteria; phylum Actinomycetota; class Actinomycetes; order Mycobacteriales; family Mycobacteriaceae; genus Mycobacterium. The sequence goes on from CAVXBT010000009.1 coordinate 179,164, forward strand.
GATGTTGAACGGCACACCGAGGAACAGGTCAGCGCTGCGCTGGTAGAGCTGGCAGCTGAGCCGGCCGTCGGCCACGTAGAACTGGAACAGCGCATGACACGGCGCCAGCGCCATCTGCGGGATCTCGCCGACGTTCCAGGCCGACACGATGATGCGCCGCGAATCCGGATCGGTCCGCAGCAGCTTCAGGGCCGCGCCGATCTGGTCAACATGCTCGCCGGACGGCGTCGGCCAGGATCGCCACTGCACCCCGTACACCGGACCGAGATCGCCCGTGTCGCTTGCCCATTCGTCCCAGATTGTGACCCCGTGCTCCCGTAGCCAGCTCACGTTGGAGTCGCCCCGCAGAAACCACAGCAGCTCGTACACGACCGACTTCAGATGCACTTTCTTGGTGGTGATCAACGGGAAGCCCGCTGAGAGGTCATAGCGGATCTGGTGGCCGAACAGGCTGCGGGTACCGGTGCCGGTGCGGTCGGCTTTGGGCGTGCCCTGCCCGAGCACCAGACGCAGTAGGTCCTCGTACGGCGTCACGATCGGCACGCGTTCACTGTAGCGGCGATCGCAACCGCGGCGGAGCTGGGCGCGGCGGGTCGACGCCAGAAAAATACGTCCAGACCCGGGGAGTAAAACGGAAGGCATGCCAAACATCACCGACACCGTCACCACGCCCGATGGCTCCTGCACCGTCCGCCTGTTCACCCCCGACGGCGACGGGCCCTGGCCAGGCGTGGTCATGTTCCCCGACGCCGGGGGAACCCGACAGACCTTCTTCGATATGGCCGCTCACCTGGCTGATTTCGGCTACGCGGTGCTACTGCCGGACGTCTACTACCGCCAGGGCGACTGGGCGCCGTTCGACATGGAGACCGCATTCAACGACGAGGACGAGCGTAAGCGGCTGATGTCGTTCGTCGGCAGCATCACCCAGGACGATTGGGCGTCCGACGCGACCGCGTTCTTCGACTACCTGGCCGCGCGCCCGGAGGTCAGCGGGAACACATTCGGCACGACCGGCTACTGCATGGGCGGCCGCGCGTCGTTCATCGTTGCCGGGCGGCTGCCGGACCGGGTCGCCGCCGCGGCGTCGTTCCACGGCGGCGGCCTGGTCACCGACGGCGCCGACAGCCCGCATCTACGGGCCGACCAGATCCAGGCCGCCGTCTACGTGGGCGGCGCGGAGAACGACGGGTCGTTCACGGCCGATCATGCCGAGCAGCTCGAAAAAGCCCTGACGGCGGCCGGCGTCAAGCACACGATCGAAACGTATGCCGCCGCGCACGGGTACGCCGTGCCGGACAACAGGTCCTATGACGCCGACGCAGCCGAGCGGCACTGGACGGCCACCCGGGAGTTCTTCGGGGCGAAGTTGCACGGTTAGCTGCAGGCCATGCACGTCGACGCGATGACGGTTGCGCAGCCGCTCGGCCAGATCGGCGACCTGGCCCGACGAGCACAGTCCGTCGGGTTCTCCGGTCTGCTGTTCACCGAGACGGGCCGCACGGCTTATCTCAACGCCGCCGTGGCCTCGCAGGCCGCGCCTGGCCTTGAGCTGTCCACCGGCGTCGCGGTGGCCTTTCCGCGCAGTCCATTCGTCACGGCGGCAACCGCGTGGGAACTTCAGGAAGCGACCGGCGGGAACTTCCGGCTGGGCCTGGGCACCCAGGTACGGACTCACGTCGTGCGACGTTACGGTGTCGCATTCGAGCGGCCCGGTCCACGGCTGCGCGACTACCTGCTCGCGGTCAAGGCGTGTTTCTCGGCCTTCCGCTCCGGCACGCTTGATCACCACGGCGAGTTCTACGACCTGGATTTCATTACCCCGCAATGGAGTCCGGGACCGATCGATGCTCCTGATCCCAAAGTCGATATCGCCGCGGTAAATCCGTGGATGCTGCGGATGGCGGGCGAAGTGGCCGACGGGGTGCATGTCCATCCGCTCGGCGAGCCGGGCTACATCGCCCGTCATGTGCTGCCCAAAGTCGCTGAAGGGGCGAGGAAAACGGGGCGTTCGCTGTCGGACATCGCGATCATCGTGCCGGTCATGACCATCGTCGGCGACACCGACGAAGAGCGCGCCAAACAGCGAGAAGTAGTGCGCGCCAGCATGGCCTTCTACGGCAGCACACCCAACTACGCGTTCATCTGGGACGAGGCCGGGTTCGACGGCACAACCGCCCGAATTCGTGAGAAGCAGAAGGCCGGCGACATCACCGGTATGGCGGCCCAAGTCAGCGACGACCACATCGCCGCCTTCGCCACCGAGTCAAATTGGGACGCGTTGGCCGACGCGCTGACAGCTAAATATGCGCCGACGGCAACGCGCCTCGTGCTGTACAACGCCGTCGGCGATCAGGAGCGTTTCGAGCGCTACGGCGAAGTCGCCCGCCAGGTCAGCGCCCGATCAACCGCGCCATGAAGTCGGGATAGCGCGCGCCCTGCACCTCGATGCCTGCCGCGGCGTCGTCGATCTCGCGGAGGTCGTCGGCGGTCAGCTCGACATCGGCCGCCGCGAGGTTTTCCTGCAGCCGGTCCAGGCGCCGAGTGCCGGGGATCGGCACGATCCATGGCCGCTGGGCGAGCAGCCAGGCCAACGCGATCTGGCCGGGTGCCGCGCCCTTGCGGGCTGCGATCGTCTGGAGTAGATCGACCACGGCGCGGTTGGCTTCGCGCACGTCGGCGGCAAAGCGCGGGATACTGCCGCGGATGTCGGATTTGTCGAATTCCGTTTTCTCGCTGATGCTTCCGGTCAGAAAACCCTTGCCCAGCGGGCTGTACGGCACAAAGCCGATGCCGAGTTCGGACAGCGTCGGCAGTATTTCGGCCTCCGGTTCGCGCCACCACAGCGAGTACTCGCTCTGCAGGGCCGTAACGGGTTGCACGGTGTGAGCACGGCGGATGTTCTCCGCCGATGCCTCCGACAACCCGAAATGTTTCACTTTGCCGATCTGGATCAATTCCTTGACCGTTCCGGCCACCTCCTCGATAGGGACCTCGGGGTCGACGCGGTGTTGGTAGAGCAGATCGATGGACTCCACGCCCAGCCTGCGCAGCGAATTGTCGGCGACTTCCTTGATGTGTTCGGGCCGGCTGTTCAGCCCCGCGACGTTGCCGTCGGCGCCGAAGGCGAAACCGAATTTGGTCGCGATCACCACCTGTCCGGCGAACGGCGCCAACGCCTCGCCGACCAGTTCTTCGTTGTCGCCATAGGCTTCCGCGGTGTCGAAGAACGTGACACCCTGCTCGACCGCGGCGCGGATCACCGCGATCATCTCGGCGGTGGGCCCGGACGGACCGAAGCCGCGGCTCATGCCCATGCAGCCCAATCCGATCGCCGAGACTTCCAGGTTGTCACCGAGGATGCGCTTGTCCACTTCTTACTCCCGTCGATTAGATGGTCACGACGCCGGCAAGTCGACCAACTCGGCCAACCGGGCACGGTGACGGTAGGCGGTGCCGAAGGCCAACTGATCGCTCTTGGCCCGCTTCAGGTACAGATGCGCCGGATACTCCCAGGTCATTCCGATGCCGCCGTGCAACTGAACGCATTCTTCAGCCGCGTGCACGGCGACACCGCTGCAATAGGCCTGTGCGACAGCCGCCGCGATTGTGGCGTCGTCGTCTTGACGTGCGCAGGCGTCAGCGGCATATCGGGCCGCCGCCGCAGCGGAATTGACTTCGATCCACAGATCAGCAAGCCGATGTTTGATCGCCTGATAGGACCCGATCGCTCGGCCGAATTGCTTGCGCTGCTTGGCATAGTCCAGTGTGGTGTCGAAACACCATTGCGCTAAGCCCAGTTGCTCGGACGCGAGCAGCGCCGCACCGGTCTCCAGCGCCGCCGCGACAGCAACGTCGGCAGGCGCAGAGTCGACACGCGACGACGCAGACCCGGAAAAGTCAATATTCGCAAGAGGTCTCGTCATATCCAGGGTAAGCACCGGCGATACGTCGACGCCCGGTGCGTCGCGGTCGACGGTGTGCAACTCCAGTCCGTCCGGCCCGGCTACCGGCACCACCAGCACATCGGCCTCGTCCGCTCCAGGCACGCTGGTGATCCGTCCTGTGAGGCCCCCGCCACTAGCTTTGACGCCGGCCACCACGTCACCCGGAGCGGTAGACAGCGCCACCACGAGCGCAGCGGTCAGCGAGCCCGCGGCCAAGCCCTTGAGCGTTTCGGTGTCGCCGGCGTGCAGCAGCGCGACGGTAGCCAGCACCGCACTGGACAGAAACGGCACCGGCGCGACGACGCGGCCGATCTCCTCCATGACGACGGCTGCCTCGCGGGCACCGGCGCCCGCGCCGCCGAGCTGCTCTGGCACCAGCAAGCCGGCCATGCCGAGGTCGGTGGCCAGCGCGTGCCATAAACCGGAGAAATGTTGCGGCGCACTGTCATACAAACTCGTCACGGCTTCCGGCGGGCACCGGTCGGCGAACAGACGGCGCACACTGTCCCGCAGCGCTTCTTCGGTATCTGAATACAGCAGATCAGTCACCGGTCTAAATCCTTCCAGGCGATGTCCTTGTCGACCCGGTGTTCCGGCGGCAGGCCGAGGATGCGCTCGGCGATGGTGTTGCGCAGAATCTCCGACGTGCCACCCTCGATCGAGTTGCCCCTGGCCCGCAGATAGCGATACCCGGGGTCGCGCCCGGTGAAATCGACCCCTTCGGGTTGACGCATGGTCCAATCGTCGTAGCGCAAGCCGGATTCCGGGTGCAGCTCGATTTCGAACCCCGAAATCGCCTGCGCCAGACGGGCGAACGTCACCTTCATTCCGGCGCCCTCCGGCCCGGGCTGACCGGCGGTCAGCCGCTGGCGCAGTCTCAGCCCGGTGAGCCGGGCAACGTCCGCTTCCACCCACAGCCGCATCAGCTCGTCGTGCATCGCCGGATTGCGCAGCTGCGGTTCGACCCGCCAGGCGTCGGCGACCTTGCCGATCATCCCGGTCTCGCGGGAGATGCCGGACATCGACCCGATGGCAACGCGTTCGTTGTTGAGCGTGGTGGTCGCGACCTTCCAGCCACCGCCCTCGGGGCCGAGCCGGTTCGCATCGGGCACTCGGACATCGGTCAGGAATACCTCGTTGAACTCGGCCTCGCCGGTGATCTGGCGCAGCGGCCGGACGTCCACACCGCCGTCGGTCATGTCACACACGAAGTAGGTCAGTCCTTGATGTTTGGGAACCGTCGGGTCGGTCCGTGCGACCAGGATCGCCCGCTGGGCTTTCTGCGCGCTCGACGTCCAGACCTTCTGCCCGTTGACGATCCAGTCGTCGCCGTCGCGCACCGCGCGGGTGGCAACCCCGGCCAGGTCGGATCCGGCACCCGGCTCACTGAACAACTGGCAGTAGAAGTGCTCTCCGGTGAACAACGGCCGCAAGAACTTTCGCTGCTGCTCCGCGCTGCCGAAGGCGGCGATGGTAGGCGCCGCCATGCCCATCCCGATGCCGTTGTGTGGTCCGCCTCCCGGCGGCGCGCCCGCCGCGGCCAGGTCGGCTTCGACCTGCGACTGAAAGCCGCGCGGCAGTTCGAGCCCGCCGGAGCCAAGTGGAAAGTGCACCCACGCCAGGCCTGCGTCGAACCGGGCACCCAGAAAATCGTGTGGATCACTGCTCACCGGATCGTGCTCGTCGAGCAGCGCCCGCACCCGTGCGCGCAGGTCCTCGGCAACCGCCTGCTCGTCGATGCTCATCGGAATCCCGCCGCGTTGCCGAGCAGTTGACCGCCGTCGATCACCAAGGTTTCACCAGTGATCCAGCTCGCCTGGTCGGACGCCAGGAAGGCGACCGCGGCCGCCACGTCGGCCGGCTCGCCGATGCGTCCCAGTGCCGTCGCGCCCGACACCGCCTCTTCGTTGTCCTTCCACAGCGCCTCGGCCAACCTGGTGCGAACTACCCCCGGGCAGATCGCATTGACCCGGACCCGCGGCGAAAGTTCCAGCGCCAGTTGCTTGGTGACGTGGATCAGTGCTGCCTTGGTGGCGTTGTACAGCCCCATAGCCGGGGATTGGTGCATGCCTCCGATGGATGAGGTGTTGACCACGGCGCCGCCGTGTTCGGCCATCCATGCTTTGGTCGCGAGTGACGTCCACAGCAGCGGCGCCCACAGATTGACGTCGAAGATCTTGGCGAAGCGGGCGTGATCCTGTTCGATCAACGGGCCGAAAGCCGGATTGGTGCCGGCGTTGTTGACCAGGATGTCGATGCTGCCGAAGCGGTCGAGCGCCCGTCCGACGCAGTGTTTCGCGGCGTCCTCGTCGGCCGCGTGCGCGGCCACTCCGATGGCGCTACCGCCGACCTGCTCGGCCGCTGCATCCGCGCTCTCCTGCTTGCGGGCGGTGAGCACCACGTTCGCGCCCTCGGCAGCCAGTCGCTGAGCGATAGCGAGCCCAATACCCCGTGAGGCCCCGGTGACGATCGCGGTGCGGCCGCCGAGATCGGTTGCTGTCATTGCACGTCCTCCATCAGGCTGCGCTGGTAGCGGCGCATGCCGCCCAGCCATCGGTCATAGTCGGCACCTTTGTGCCGGTACATCTCGAGCACCGCCGGATGCGGAAGGATCAGGAACCGCTCCTCGTCGATGGCCGCCAGCACGATGTCGGCGACGTCGGCCGGCTCCAGCACATCGCCCGCTGTGGTGACCGCCCGGGTCGCCAGGCGGGCCAGCGGATCGTCGGACTCCCCGGGCGCGTGCAGCAGGTTGGTGTTCACCCCCATCGGGCACAGACAACTCACCCGCACACCTTGATCGCCGAAGGTGATGTTCAACCATTCGGCGAAGCCGACCGCGGCGTGCTTGGTCACCGAGTATGTTGCCGACCCGAGTTGGGTGAGCAGCCCGGCCGCTGATGCGGTGCTGACGAAATACCCCTCTCCGCGCTCCACCCAGCCGGGTACCAGCAGCTGCGCGGCTCGGATGTGCGCCCGCAGGTTGACGTCGAGGGAGCGATCCCACTCATCCTCAGTGACGTCCAAGCCCGCGACACCGGTAATGCCCGCATTCGCGAAATACAGGTCAACAGGCCCGAATTCGCGCTCCGCCCGCTGGATCAACTGCTGAATCTGCGCGGTGTCGGAGACGTCGGCGGCCACCCCGACCGCCGCACCGGGGCGATCGGCGTTGATTCCGTCTGCCACCGCTAGCGCGGAGTCGGCGTTGATGTCGGCGACGACGACGCACGCATCCTGCTGCGCGAGCCTGGCGGCCAGCGCGCCGCCGATTCCATTACCGCCGCCGGTGACGATAGCGACCTTTTCGGCAACCTTCACAACCGATTCCTCTCGTTTTTGCACAATAGCCGGATGATCCAACCACGGGTCTCCGCCGGGTCGATCACGTCGTCGAGTTCGAAGGTGGTGGCCGAAGTGAGCGCCTTACCGTGCTGATAGGCCGCCTCGACCAGCTTGTCGAACAAGTTCTGGCGTTCGATCGGGTCGGTGACGGCGGCCAACTCCTTGCTGAATCCCAGCCGCACGGCACCCTCCAGACCCATCCCACCGATCTCCCCCGTCGGCCAGGCGACGGTGAACTCCGGGGCGTGGAAGGAGCCCCCGGCCATCGCCATCGCACCCAGCCCGTAGCCCTTGCGCAGGATGATCATCCCGAACGGCACAGTCAGCCGCGCACCGACGATGAACAACCGGCTCATCCGCCTGACCGCGGCGTCGACTTCGGCGTCCGGGCCGACCATGAAACCGGGGGTGTCGCACAGCGAAATGATCGACAGCCCAGCCGATTCGCAGAGCGTCAGGAAGTCGGCGATCTTGTCCGCTGCCTCGGCGTCGATGGCCCCACCCAGGTGATGACTACTGTTGGCGAACAATCCGAACGCCACGCCTTCGACGCGGACGAACGCAGTGACAACTCCGACCCCGTAGTCAGCGCGCAACTCCAGGACGGATCCGACGTCGGCGACCGCGTCGATGGCATGGCGCACGTCGTAGGCTCGTAACCGGTTCTCCGGCACCACATGTCGCGCCTGTCGAGGGTCCGGGGCTTCCCAGTCGTCGAGTCTGCAGTGGAAATACGACAGGTACTGCCGGGCCAGCGACACTGCCTGCGCCTCATCGCGGGCGACCAGGTGCACAACCCCGTTGCGCCGCTGCACGCCGATGGGCCCGATGTCTTCCGGCCGGTACTCCCCGAGTCCGCCGCCCTCGATCATCGCCGGACCGCCCATGCCGATGTTGGCATCGGGAGTCGCGATGATCACGTCGCACACCCCGGCCAGCGCCGCGTTGCCCGCGAAGCAACGTCCGGACACGACCGACACCAGCGGCACGTGGCCACTCAGTGCGCCCAGCGCGCGGAACGTCGGCACGTCGAGGCCGGCGACGTTGCCGAGGTCGGTGTCACCCGGCCGGCCGCCGCCGCCTTCGGCGAACAGCACCACCGGTAGCTTTCTGCGGGCGGCCAGGTCGAGGACCCGATCGGTTTTGGCGTGGTTGCGCATGCCCTGCGTGCCGGCGAGCACCGTGTAGTCGTAGGACAGCACGACCGCCTCGACGCCACCGATTTTCGCTATCCCGGCGACCAGCCCGTCGGCAGGGGTGTTGGCGATCAGATCCTCCTCCGAGCGCCGGCTGCGCTGCGCGGCTACCGTCAGCGCACCGTACTCGACGAAGCTTCCCGGGTCGACGAGGTCGGCGATGTTCTCTCGGGCGGTGCGCCGATTCTGCTTGTGCCGCTTGGCAATCGCCGCCGGTCGGCCGTCGTCGAGAGTGAGCAAGTGACGGCGATGGACCTCGGCGAGGTCAGCACGGGTCCGGTCCAGATCGAGGTGCCCCGTTCTTTCGGCCCGCGCACCTTCGCCGGTGCGGGTGAACACCACCAAGGGGTCTCCGGTTCCGACGACCTGCCCGGGTGTCACCAGCGTCCGGACCGTGCGCACCGCCGCCGGCGCGGTCAGCACGTGCTGCATTTTCATCGCTTCGAGCACGACCAACTGCGCGCCCGCGGGGAACTCGGCCCCTTCCGGCGCTACCTCGATCACGGTGCCGGCCAGTTGTGCGCGCAGCGCCTCCTCACCCGGATGCAGCTCGAGCGAAGCGACTCGGCTCTCCGGGCGCATAGATTGCTGCGCGCTGACGAGGACGGCAACGTTGTCGTCGACAAAACTCGTTGTCACCGAGCCTGATTGCAGCCTGCCGCTGGACAGGACTTCCCGTAACAGCCCGATGTTGGTGCGGATGCCCTCGATGCGGAATTCCCCCAACGCGGTCTGCGTTTTGCGCACCGCCGCGGGAAACGACGAGCTGCGCACGTGAGTGATCACTTTGGCCAGCAACGAGTCGTACCGCGGGCTCGGGGTGTATCCGGGGCAGCCGTGGGTGTCGACGCGGATTCCGGGTCCGGTCGGCGGCGAGAACACGGCCAGTGTTCCCGCCGTCGGCGACACGGATCCGTCGGCGGCCAGCGTCTCCATGTTGACGCGGGCCTGAATTGAGATGCCTTGTGCCAAAGCAGGTTCTCCGACGACATCTGTACCGTCGGCAATCATGCCGACAGGCAGCCCGAGTTCGTCGAACGAGGCGCCGCGGGCGATGACCAACTGCACCGCAACCAGGTCTAGCCCGGTGGTCTCTTCAGTAACGGTGTGTTCGACCTGGATTCGAGGGTTGACTTCCAAGAACACGAATTGACCATCGGCAACCAGGAATTCAACGGTTGCCAGCCCGCGGTAGTCTGCCCGTGCGCATAGCCTCGCCGCGGCCGCATGGAGCTCGCGCCGCAGCTCCTCGGAAAGACCTTGAGCGGGTGCGATTTCGATGAGCTTTTGGTGGCGCCGCTGGATGCTGCAGTCACGGTCGCCGAGCGCCAGCGCACGCGTCGCTGGGCCCGATGGCGCGGCAACGATCTGCACCTCGATATGCCGCGCGTCGACCAGGTGCGCCTCGGCGAAGACTGCCCGGTCGCCGAATCCCAGCTCAGCCTCGGCGGCGCACTGCCGGTAGGCATCGTCAATCTGGTCAGCGCTGTGGACGATTCGCATACCGCGGCCACCGCCGCCGGCCAGCGCCTTGATCACGACGCCGCCATCATGCGCGGAGGCGAACGCCCGAATGTCCTCGACGCTGCTGGGCCCGTCGGTGGCCGGCAGCACCGGCATGCCGGCTGCGACTGCGGCGCGACGAGCCGATGACTTGTTGCCGAACAGCTCCAGCGCGGCGGCATCCGGGCCGACGAACGTGTACCCGGCCGCCTCGCACTCTCGGGCGAATGCAGGTTGTTCGCTGAGAAATCCGTAGCCAGGGTGGATCAGCCTGGCAGCGGACTCCTTGGCCGCCGCAAGGATCGCGGCGTGATCCAGGTAGGCGGCCGGCCCGGAACCGGGCAGGCCGATCGCTTCGTCAGCGGCGTGCACGTGTGGACTGTCGGCGTCGTCATCGGCGTAGACGGCGACCGTCGCGAGTCCCAATTCGGTTGCGGTGCGAATGATCCGGAGTGCTATCTCACCGCGGTTCGCGATCAGCAGGCGCGCCACATCCGGCCCTTCGTCGGGTTTCACCAAATCCCATCCGAATCACATCATGCCGCTACCGCGTTTTGCCGTTTTGACCGGATCATCACGTCAAAGGCAGCAAACGCGGCCCACATACCCAGTATCGTCATTGCCTGCGGCGACGTGAAGGAGAGAGCCATGACGCAATGCACCGTTGCTGGACTGGCCACCGCACTGATCGCCGGAGTGCTGGTTGCCTCGGCGCCGCCGGCGAGCGCCGGCTGCCAGTACGGAGGATGGTCAGTCGTCAGCAAATGCGATGGACCCGTCCAGCCGGACGGCACCTGGCAACGTTGCGTGGTATTCAGCTCGACGGGTACCGGCAGCGGCCTGCCCTACGGCGTGGGCGACAAGCGTTGCGACGTGATGGGTCCTGATCAGCATCCTTGGGGTATGGCCTTCAATGACCCACCGACGCACATCGACGACTGAGCCGGGGAACCCTTTGTGACAGGAGAGAACCATGAAGTACTACATCGTCGCGGGACTTGCCGCCGCGCTGATGGCTGGCGGGATGATCACCGCGGCACCCCCGGCGAGCGCAGGATGCCTGGATCCCGCATGGGCGGCGCACCCCTTTGCACAGATGTGCGACAGCCCCGTCGACCCTGATGGCTTGTGGGAACGCTGCCTGACGTATCACAACGGCGGCCCGTATACGCCCGCCCAGACCGACTGCTACATCATGAGCGCTGGCCAGCCGCCTCCCGGTGACCCCATATTGGGCACGCCACCAACGCATATCGACCCGTAGCAGGGCCTACCGTCGAGGGCGTGCTTAAGGGTGCCGCTGCGCGAAAGTCTGTTGCCCAACCAACTGTGGGCGCGTCGCCTCAGAGTCGGCCGCGCACGGGGTGCGTAACGGCCACGCAAGCTGACGCAGATAGCCAGCTGGTTCGACTTCGTCGATACCGTACTGCGCGGGCCAGCGGTCCGCGGGAAGGTACAGGGTCCCGAACAGTGCATCCAGAACCGGGAATTCGCCGGCATAGTTGGTGTTGTAAGCCTTCGGTTCTCGGGCGTGATGCCAGTGGTGGAATTGCGGGGTGGCGATCACCCAGCGCAGCGGGCCGAAGGTCATCCGCACGTTGGCGTGGATGAAGATGGCCTGCAGCGTGATCAGGACGATGAATGCACCCAAACTGAGGCGTCCGAAACCCAGCGCATAGAGCGGTAGAACCGCGGCGGAGCGCACAAAGGTCTCATCCAGCGGATGCAGATGATTGGCGGCAAGCCAGTCCATCTCCCGCACGCTGTGATGCACTCGGTGGAATCGCCAGAGCAGCGGAACCTCATGGGCGGCGCGGTGTCCCGCGTAGCCGCCGACCATGGCGATCGCCAACCCGGCCACGATCTGCACCCAGCCAGGGCTCGCCCCCACAGCCATCCGCAGCGGCGCGGGCACGAACACTCGCAGCGCTCCGCCAACGGCCACCACCGCGACCACCAGGCTGACCTTTAACGCGGCACCGTTCACCAGATAGTGCACCAGGTCGGTGCGCCACCCCTGGCGAAGTACGCGACGCGGATGCAACGCAAACATTCGCTCGAGCGGGATGAAGATCACCGCCAAAACCACCAGCCCGAAGACGATGCCACTGCGCACGCTCAGCGCGGCCAGCACCACCAACGCCGTCAACAGCGCCAGCACCGCTCCACTGATCCCGATCTGGGCCGCTCGCCGGGACGTCTCAATCTGCACGCTCTTCGGTAGCGCAGCACTCGATGGGACCGGCGCCGCAGCGTGGTTGACCGGATCAGCTTTAGCCAATCGACCCCATCCCGCGAGCACCGAACACGCCACACCGATCCCGATCCCACCGGCAGCGAGGTTCTTAGTGGCCACCGCGATGGCCGCCATCAACATCCCCGACTGGACGGTCAACCCGGACACGTTCAATGATCTGCGTCCGGCCAGCAGCCGGTAAGCCTGCCATCCGACCAGCAACATGGTCGTTAGGAGCAGCAGCGTCGCTAACCCCGCGCCGCGACCCGGCTGCGAGCGCGCCAGACCCGCAGCGACGACCGCAGCGCCCAAGAGTCCGATCATCTCGACGGCGTGCGACAACACCAGCCCTGCCACCGCACGCCGATCGCCCCGCGAGTCCAAAGCGGCCGGCGGCAGCTGACCGGGTCTATCCACCCCACCAGATGGGTGCATGGCGCTCAGCATTCCCCGCGCGGCTGAGAACCGGCTGAGTCGCCAATGGTGGTGAACTACCCGAAGTATTTCCGAGTCGACATTGCTGAGCTAAGCCGTGGCGAATGACTTGCAACCGGCAGCCTGTGGTGGGGGCGCAAACAGGGTCTATCATCCCTCAGGGGCTGCCAGCACGCGCCAGCGTCAGCTGGTCCGGGTGGGAGGCATCGGGGCTTCGACCACGAAAGGCCAACCAGTGAGAGATAAGCCGAATGTCCTAATCATCTGGGGCGACGACATCGGGCAGAGCAACCTCAGCTGCTACAGCAACGGGCTGATGGGGTACCGGACCCCCAACATTGACCGCGTTGCCGCCGAAGGTGTGCTGTTCACCGACTATTACGCGGAGCAGAGCTGCACCGCCGGACGGGCAGCGTTCATCACCGGCCAGAACCCGTACCGCACCGGCCTGACCAAGGTGGGCCTGCCCGGCGCGCCGCTGGGCCTGCAGGCACAGGACCCGACGATCGCGACGGCGCTGAAGGCGCAGGGCTACGCCACTGGCCAGTTCGGCAAGAACCACCTAGGCGACCGCGACGAGCACCTGCCCACGATGCACGGCTTCGACGAGTTTTTCGGCAACCTGTATCACCTCAACGCCGAAGAGGAACCCGAACTGCCGGACTATCCGAAGGATCCGGAGTTCCGCAAGAAGTTCGGGCCCCGCGGCGTGCTGCACACCTGGGCCAACGGCGACGGCACCCAGCGCATCGAAGACACCGGCCCGCTCACCAAGAAGCGGATGGAAACATGCGACGGCGAATTCCTCAACGCCGCAATTGATTTCATCAAGCGCCAACACGACGCCGAAGCTCCGTTCTTCGTATGGTTCAACGCCACGCACATGCATTTCCGCACCCACACCAAACCAGAGAGCGTGGGCCGCGCCGGGCGCTGGCAGTCGCGCTACCACGACACGATGTTGGATCACGACGACACGGTCGGCGGCCTGCTGGATCTGCTCGACGAGCTGGGTATCGCCGAGAACACGATCGTCATGTACTCCACCGACAACGGGCCCCACATGAACAGCTGGCCCGACGCCGGCATGACCCCGTTCCGCAACGAGAAGAACTCCAACTGGGAGGGCGCCTACCGCGTCCCGGCGCTGGTGCGCTGGCCGGGGCACATCCCGGCCGGCTCGGTGCTAAACGGCATCGTCAGCCACGCCGACTGGTTCGTCACGCTGTTGTCGGCGGCAGGTGTGCCCGACATCGCCGAGCAGCTGCGCTCGGGCACAGACCTGAACGGCACGACCTACAAGGTCCACCTCGACGGGCACGACCAGTTGGGGTACATCACCGGCGAGACCGACGAGAGCCCACGCGACCATTTCTTCTACGTCTCCGACGACGGCGACCTCACCGCCCTGAGGTTCGACAACTGGAAATTCGTCTTCCTCGAGCAGCGCTGCACCGGCACCCTGCAAATCTGGGCGGAGCCCTACGTTGAACTACGCGTGCCGAAGCTGTTCAACCTGCGGACCGATCCCTACGAGCGGGCCGACATCACCTCGAACACGTACTACGACTGGATGATCGACCGCATCTTCTTGTTCGTTCCGGCTCAGGCTTACGTCGCGAAGATGCTGGAGACGTTGGTCGAATTCCCGCAGCGACAGAAATCTGCGAGCTTCAGCCTGGACCAGGTGATGGCCAAGTTGCAGGACGCTACTACTGGCAGCAGCTGAGCGATTCCGCTGGAACGCAACGACCGGCTCCCGTCCTGGCGCCCCGGCAGCACGCGGGACGCTCTGGAGGCGTTTCTGGCGGCGGCTGAGGAGGTGCCCGCCGCCGATCGGGTCGCCTACTTCGACAACGACGGCACGCTGTGGTGTGAGCGGCCGAACTATGTACAGCTCGACTTCTTCCTCGACGCGCTGCGCAAGCGCGTGGCCCAGGACCCGTCGATCGGCGAGCGTGACGAGTTCGCCGCCCTGCTCAGCGGTGATCAGGCGGCGGTCGCGGGGATCGGGCTGGAACGCATTGCACTCGCGCTCGCCGGTCTGTTCGAGGGCATGACGCCGGAAGAGTTCGCTGCCGCGGCAAGGGAATTCATCGGCAGAGCAGCGCACCCGACGCTGGGCCGGCCGACGCGCTCGGTGACCTATCAGCCGATGTTAGAGCTCATCGCCGAGTTGCGGCGCCGCGACTTCACGGTTGGGATCGTCACCGGCGGCGGCACCGAGTTTGTCCGGGCGATCAGCGACGACTTCTACGGTGTGCCAACCGAGTTGGTGGTGGGCACCCTCATCGGCTACGACGTCAGCCGTGACGGCGAAAGCCCACCGGTCATCCGGCGCACCAGCGGCCTGCTCGGCGTCGCGAACGAAGGCAGCGCCAAGGTCGCCAACATCCAGACTCAGCTGGGCCGCCGGCCGATCCTGGCCGCCGGCAACTCCGGGGGTGACCGGGAGATGCTGGAATGGGCTCAGGCCACCGGCTCTCCCAGCCTTGCGCTGCTGATCGACCACGACGACGCCGAGCGCGAATTTCACTACACCAGCACGGCGCAGACGTTCGCCGAGACCGAGCCGATCACCGACGTCGGGGCCCGCTTGGGATGGACAGTCGTCAGCATGGCCCGAGACTGGGAAGTCATATTTCCGTCGGTCTCTTGATTGGATTTTTGGCACGCGCGGCCATGGACAGCAGGGTCGCTTACCCGCCCTCCGATCCACTGATCGGCGTAAGCGGGGGCACCGTCCAGGTCCCGTCGAAGAACTCCGGGCGGGGACGGTACAGCCGAATCAGGTAATTCCAACCCTGTGGTGTGACAATGCAATTGGGTGGAGCATCGTCGCCGACGTCAGCCCTGAACCGTACCGTGATCGAGCCGTCCTCATTTGGTACCCCGGTGATGCTGTTGACCGAGTAGAGGTGCCGTGAATTCGGCTCGAAGAACCCAGCAGAGTTGTACACCGAGACCGACCAGAATGCGTCCACCGGAACGTCCGTGAACGTCAACTCGTACTCGCCTGGCGGCACCGCCGGGTCAACACCGACGTAGGAGGCCTCCGACGTCGGCAACCCACCCCATCCAGCGGCAGTGCCGATCAGATGGCGGATCGGATCTACCTCGTCCCGAGTTCCGAATGTCCGCCCGAAGTCGTTCAAACCACTCGCAAGGCTGAGCAGGGCTTGGCGTGTCTTGCCCAGACTTTCTCTGTCGTATACCGGGGAGGTGAACGCTTCCGACGAGCTCGTCTCCAGCGTCACGTGGTCTTGAAGGGCACCAACGGCGGCGACGTCATCGGGGTCGAGTGGATCGACCAGGGTGCGGACACCGACCATTACGTACCGCGACCCACAGCGGTCACTGGTCAATTCGTGCCGTCCCGGTGCCTTCAGGAGCACGTTGATGTAGTGGTCGTCATTCACCACCATCGCGGACATATACCGCCCGTCGGCATCAGGGAGCGATAGCCAGGCCGGCTCGGCGAGGTCGAGGATTGCGAAGCTGTACAACGTATCCCGGTTCATGCGGATGACGGTCTGCTCGTCGATCGATGCCGGCTGCCGATTGTGCCGAAACACCCCGAGCCCGCCCGCGTCGCGTTGGAGGTCGGCGAACATCCTGTGCGTCTCTGCCCGGGCGAAGTTATCGGCGTTGACCATCACACCCACGTCAGACTCTCCCATCTGTAAATGTCTGCTTGTCGCGGAGGCTCAGACCATCAACTGAGCCGCGACCGTCGCGCCGAGTTCCCAGCACGACTCCAAGTCGGCCTTGCCCGGCTTACCCGACACCACCACATACTCAGCCGCCTTCACCCAACCCAGGCCGGTCGTGATGGAGTCGACGCCACGCTCGGCCCCCTCGGTTCCCTCGTTGCCGTGTAGGTAGAGACCGAATGGTCGCCCCCGTGTGGCGTCCAGGCACGGGTAGTAGAAAACGTCGAAGGCGTGCTTGAGGGCGCCGCTCATGTAACCCAGGTTTGCCGGGGTTCCGAGGAGGTAGCCGTCGGCCTCGAGCACATCGGTCGATGACACTGTCAGCGCTGGTCTGCGCACGACGTCTACGCCCTCGATGTCAGGGTCGGTGGCCCCCGCCACTACC
This sequence comes from uncultured Actinomycetota bacterium, assembly GCA_963760095.1. Taxonomy (GTDB): domain Bacteria; phylum Actinomycetota; class Actinomycetes; order Mycobacteriales; family Mycobacteriaceae; genus Mycobacterium. The sequence continues at coordinate 195,924 of CAVXBT010000009.1, forward strand.
GCCTCGAACATCTCCTGCGTGTGCGGAGACGGCGTGTGATGGACGATCAGCAAGCGCGGCACTGACAACCTCCGGTCTTCGACTCCAACTAACCAATGAACACGTTCCTGTGCTGCCCACACGCGTGCGACCGGGCGGGCGCCGCTTACGACTGCTGACCACGATCGGCGCGACGACGCGTCCTGCGCATGCTTCGGCGCAGACCCCGGACTGTGTAGCCGGCCGCCACGACCGACGCCACAATCGTGGTAATGAACACGGGCAGCCAGCTGTCCCGGTCGTGGTCGACGGACCACCAGACAACCGAGAAGAGCACCGTGCAGAGAAATAGGACGATGTCACGCCAGCTTCCTTCATAGGCACTGGCGGCGGTGCGCAGCTGGCGTGCCGTGTCCTCCGACACGATCAGTTCGTCGATGCGGTCGTTGATGCTGCGCCGCAGCGCCTCCCGCCGGGCAGCCTCGATTTCAGGTAGCTGCTCGATCAGCTCTAGGTCTTGTTTGATCCCCTCGCGGAGGTTGGGACCCCTGAGTTGCCCCACCGCAGCGCCGAATAACGCACCACCGACGACGGGAGCTGCGCCCATCGCCATCGCTGCCATACCGGGCATTGTGACGCCACCTTCCTCTCGCTGCGCAATCCTTCGCATCGACCCCACCGGGACGTTGCGATCGGCGTTTCGGTTCAGTTCCGTTGAGTTCAGATTGATTACCGGCGGTCAACCGCCGGAACATCACTTCATGGTGGCAAGGTTGTGCCAGAAGTTCTTGAGGCTGTCGGTGCCGCCGAAAAGCGTGGTGAAGTTCGTGGAGTCGACGAGGACGATGTCGCCGGCACGCCAGCCCGATGGGGGCATCCAGATCAGCGCGTTGAATTCGGTGTTGCCCGCCGCAGTGAAGGGATGGGGCCTATTGGGATCGATCCGTTGACGACCGAGCACCCGCACCGAGTCGCTCTCCGGAACGGTGAGTTCGTAGTGCGGCAGGTGGGGATGGAAGTTGAACGTCGTGACGTTGTCGAGCAGCCTCGCGGCGTCCAGGTCGCGGACCGCGGTCAGGGGTGCGATCTGCTGGGTGCCCTCGACAACGGCGGGACGCAGCCCCCAGGTGTTGTGCACCGGGACCTGCAGGGCCGTCATCAGGGAGCGGGTGTACTGCGAGAACCGTTGTTGGCGAGGCACCAGCGGGTCGCCGTGGTGCTGGTATTCAACCTGACGCTGGGCGAAATCGTCGGTGAAGCCCACGTCGTGATGCGGGGCCAATAACAAGCATGTGCCCTCGCGCTGCAGCCATTCCCGGATGGCGCTGATCTCTTCCGGCGCAGCTTCTTGTTCGGACAAGATGTGGTCAAGCCCGAACACCATGAGGGTGTCGGTGTCGGCGAGGATTCGTTCGTCGATAGGAAGTTGGTAGCCCGCCTGGTCGATGCGCTGGAAAACAGCGACTGGGTGCCCGGTGGCTTCGCCCGCCAGATCCTGGAAAGCCAGCGCCGAGCGGTGGAATAGTTCCAGGGTGCCAGCGATCCCTTGGAGGAAGTGCGCCTCGTCGTATTCCGGTGTCTCATAGCTCGGCCATAAGGCGTTGCGGACTTCGCTCATCGTCGAGAAGCGGTTGTACATCGCGGCTGGGTCGCGTTGGGCTTCCCACGGGTAGCTCCAGGTCCAGTAGATGCTGATGCGGCGCCGACCTGGGGTGTGCTTGCGCACGACATGGGTTTGGTTGTAGGTCCGTGCTGCAGCAAGTGCGCCCATGGTCAATCCCTAACGTGATCAGTGCAGCGCTGCGAGGTAGCGCAACGCGTTGATGCCCGGCAAGAAGAAGTAGGCCCCACCCCGCAGGGTGGTGAAGGCCGGCAAGCCTTTGTGGACTTTCCGGATCGGCCGCTTGGGAATCGTGAATTCCAGTGTTCCGTCTTGGGTTCCGCAGATGGGGTCGTGCTCGTTGCCGAGCTCGTGGAAGGTGCGGTCGTTGATCCACACGTTCTGCGCGAACTCGAATTGTCTAACCAGGCTGGCACAAATGATGAACGCGGCGATGCCGCGATCGACTCCGTCGTCGGGCGCGCCCTCGGGCAGGGCGGGACCGTAGGTGGCGCCCCGGCGAATCATTCTGCGCCGGTTCATGTAATGCGCGGTATCGCGTGGGTTGAGGCGTCGCGCGTGCGATCCGAGCGGGCAGGCATACCCGAGTGGATCCATCTCCTTGTAGTTGAAGTCGTTGTTGCGCATGGGGTCCGCGCCGAGCTCAGGGTCATCCTTGTCCGGTGCCAGCACAAGTGGTGCGCCGCTGCGCCAGCGTCCCATGAACTTCGCCGCGAGTAGCTCCTCATCGTCCGGCGTCTCGGCCTTCTCCCGGATATAGTCACGGAACGGTCCAACGTGCTCCTGCAACCTCCGGTAGGCCATGTAGCTTCCATTGCGAGCCAGGACTTCTGGCTGCGGCAGGTTTGCGACCAGCCCGACCTCGTCCGGATAACCGAGGATGAACTCACCGGGCTTGAGCGCCGCGCCCGAACCCGGCGTCGGCTCTTCGCCGGAGCCCTCGATCACCGGCTGAGACAATCGGTCACGGAAGCCGAAGTGATCGTGTGCGTAATTGAACGGCGGGGTCGCGTTCAGATCCAACACCGACAGACTGCGCACACCGTCGCACCGGGCCACCAGCTCGTCGTGCACCCCGGTGGCCCGCGCATGTTCGGCGTCGTCGCGAGCAAACAGGATCGCGATCGCGTGCAAATCGGCACCCGCCAGTCCGCCCACCCAATTTTCTGGGCGGGCGGCCCCGGTATCGCCCAGGATGTCGGCCCGGGCGGCCATGCCCTGGCGAAACTCCTCCGGGAAAGTTGCCAGGGATTCCTCGGGAACCCCGAGCGCCCGCAAGCCATTCCACGTGAACGCCAGCGTGACCCACCGCTTGGTGCTATCCAAGGAGGCTTGCGCCGTGGCGGCAGATTCGACCACGGGGATCAGCTCGGACAGCCACGCCCGACCCCCCGCCGGGTTGCCGAACGTCAGGAACTCATAGCGCCCGGTCATCGCGGGTGTTCGGGTCAGCAGAATGTGCTGGATATCGTCGAACTCAAGCATCAGCGCACCGCCTGGCGCGGATCACTGCATCTGATCAAGCATGTCAGAAAACGCCGCTTTGAGCCGGAGGGCCTTCTTGATCTCGTCGGCGGTGACGTACGGATACTCCCCGTACTCCAAGAAGCTGGGGTAGTGGTGCTCACGAACGAACTGCACGAAGGCGTCTGGATTCTCTTTCCAATCCTCCGGGAATCCCTCGAGGTTGGTGAACACGGTGTTAATGCCGCTCTGACCGAACAGCTGCACGGCGTCCTCGGTGTATTTGTCGAAGTCGGTGTCGAAGATGCCTTGGTATTGAAAGGTCAAGCCATCGCCGATATCGAAGAGCACCCAGCGCAGGTAGTGCAGGCGTAGTGGAGCGAGGAACTCCGGCGTTTCGGTGATCGCTGCCTGGATGGTCTTGCCGTGCTCGCGGATCGCGTCCTCGCGGCCCTCTTTGACCTTCGCGATGATCGAGAAGCCGTAGCAGGCTGGAGTTCTCGGAAAGACCGGACCGTACCTGCCCCGCTCGAGCTCGAAGTACCCTTCCTTGGGAATGGCCTTCGCCGCTGGCTTGCTCCAGTCATGATCGCTCATCGGCATCCTCAGACTTCCTCTGTGCTATCCGTGCAAACACTACGCCCCAGTCACGCCCTTTAGACCATTTCGTAGGCGGGCATTTAACGAGGCGACCACCGTTGTGTCGGTGCTCATCGGGGAGGCTCCGTCGGTCGTAGGCGCGCGCCCCGGATGCGCAGGCTGCGCCCTGGTGTGCCGGACCCCGTCATGTCGGTCATTGCAAGTTGAGCAGGGATTCGATTCCTATTGTCAGGCCTGGGTGTTCGGCGACCCGGCGAACCGCCAACAGCACGCCGGGCACGAATGACGTGCGGTCGATACTGTCGTGCCGGATGGTCAGGGTCTCCCCCGCGGTGCCGAACAACACCTCCTGATGAGCCACCAGCCCGGCCAACCGCACCGAGTGCACCGGCACGCCCGCGACGTCGGCTCCGCGGGCACCCGGCAGGCTCGATGTGGTGGCATCTGGGTTGGGCGGCAGGCCTTTACGCGATTCGGCGATGAGCTCGGCGGTCCGGGCGGCGGTTCCCGACGGGGCATCGGCCTTGTGCGGATGATGCAGTTCGATGACCTCGACCGACTCGAAGAACGGTGCGGCCTGTTTGGCGAAGTGCATGGACAACACCGCCCCGATGGCGAAGTTGGGCGCAATAAGCACTGAGACGCCCCGCTTGGCGGCCAGCCACGACCGGACCTGTTGCAGCCGTTCGTCGGTGAAGCCGGTGGTTCCCACGACGGCGTGAATCCCGTTGTCGATCAGAAAGTGGAGGTTGTCCATCACGACGCCGGGGTGGGTGAAGTCGATGACGACCTCGGTTTCGTTGTCGGTCAACAGGCTCAGCGGATCACCGGCGTCGACTTCAGCGGACAGGCTCAGATCGTCGGCGGCCTGCACCGCCTGCACCATCGTCGCGCCAACTTTTCCCTTCGATCCCAGCACCGCTACCCGCATCGTCTCACCCTAGACCGGGGCGTCTCGGTCATCCGGATAGATTTTGCGACGACGAGTGCTCGCGCGGCTGAGCGCATTGTCGACCACTCGTAACCGTGCGTTCACTAAGCAGAAGTTGCCAAACACGCACGAACTGACAGCCTGCTGTGATACCCACCAACAGAGCGCGACGCACTGACCACCTTGACGAATGGAAACGGATCATGATGATCACACGCGGCCTGGCCGCCGGCGCGATGTTCGCCGGTCTCGCCCTTGTGCTGACAGCGCCCGTATCCGCCGCAGACCCGCTGGACGGCCACTACACCGAAACTGAGACCTACCCAGACGGTCATCAGGTGCACGACGATTGGTACATCACTCCCTGCGGTGACGGCTGCGCTTCGATACGCGATGTAGGGCAGGCGAATCTCGTCGACGGGCAATGGACGTTGGATGGCAGTGGCGGCGTGACCTGTGAGCAAGGTGGCGATACTCCCAACGCCATCGGTTACCACTATTCGTGGGATCCGAACTCGCTGGCCGGCACGGTGAAGATCACCAACAATGAGCAAGTTTGCGGCAACCCGAAGGGCTACCAGGAGACCAACCAGTTGCAGTTGGCGCTGGCGCCCTAAGCGTCGATCACCACGCGGCCGCCGTTGGAGCGCGAGACGCACACCAGCATGTCGCCGTCGGTTTCTGCGGTGCGACCACGGCGGTCGACGAGACCGTCGAGCACCTTGACCTTGCAGGTCCCGCAGAAACCCTGTCGGCAGGAGTGTGCCGTCGTCGGGTCCTCGTCGAGCATGACGTCGAGGGCCGATCGATTCGCGGGGACGTTGAGCACCCGCCGGGAGCGAGCGAGTTCCAGTTCGAACGCGACGCCGTCGACGACCGGGGGCGGGCTGAATCGCTCATAGTGCAGCGGCGCGTCCGCGTGCTCGTCGCGGGTGGCGCGCACCGATTCCAGCATCGCCGTAGGACCGCACACGTACACCGCGGTTGCCGGTCCGGCGCCGACGAGCAAATCGTCGGCCGTGGCGAATCGACCACGCTCGTCGTCGGCCCACACGGTGACCCGGTCGGAGGCCAGCGAAACGACCTCGTCCAGCAGTGGCATGTAGTCCCGGCTCCGGCCGGCATAGACTGCGCGCCAACTCATTCCGCGTTGTTGCGCCGCCCGCATCATCGGCAGGATCGGCGTCACGCCGATTCCGCCGATCACGAACAGAACGTCGCGCTCGTCGCTGCCGAGATAGAACGCGTTGCGCGGCCCTTCGAACACCAGCGTGTCGCCGACACCGAACGCATCGTGCATCTCGATCGAACCGCCGCCGTCGGCGGTCCGGCGTACCGCGATGCGGTAGTCGGTGCGCCGCCCGGGCGGCCCGCACAGCGAGTACTGACGACGACGACCGGAGGGCAGTCGAACGTCGATGTGACTCCCAGGCGTCCATGATGGAAGCAATCCACCATCAGCGTCGGCGAAGGTCAGCGCGACCACGTCCGGAGTGAGCAATTCGCGTTTCGTAACGACCGCGGTGTGCGTTCGCCCCACCGGCACAACCCGTGCCGGCGTCCATCGGGTCGCCGAGGCGACCCCCCCGAGGAGTACGCCGAGGCCCCACAACCCCGTGTAGAGCCGGTCTCGCTTACGGCGACCGTAGATGTCGGCGGGCCTGCCTGCCCAAATGCTCTGCGACACAATGACCTTTAGGGACCTTTAGGACTGCCGGATGTCGTAGCGGGCCAACAGCCGGATCAACGAGGGACTGATGCGGCGCATCGCATAGCCGAGCTTCGACTCGGCGGCGATCGGCAACACCGGCGGGCCGCTCTTGACGGCCTTGACGATCGCCTTGGCGGTGGCCTCGGGCGTGTAGTTGCGGCGCCGGTAGGCGGCGTCGGCCCGGTGCCGGGCGCGGTCCTGCTCGTCGGCCGTCATTCCCGCGTAGACAGTGCTTTTGGCGATGTTCGTGTTGACGAATCCCGGGCAGACCGCGGTGACGGTGATGCCGTCGTCGGCCAGGTCGGCACGCAGCGACTCGCTGAACGCCAGCACGGCGGCCTTCGTTGTGCCGTAGGCGATCATCGACTTCGACGGTAGAAACGCCGCCGCCGACGACACATTGATGATGGTGCCGCCCTCGCCGCGGTCCACCATCTGCGTCGCGAAAGCCCGGCTTCCATTGAGCACGCCGCGCAGGTTGACCGCCAAGATGTTGTCCCAGTGCTCCGGCGTCGTCTCCAGGAACCGGCCTGCCATTCCGATGCCGGCGTTGTTCACCAGGATGTCGACCACGCCATGCTCGTCGTTGACCTGTGCGGCAAGCGCATTCATCGCCGAATCGTCGCTGACATCGGCCTGGTACGCCGCTGCCCCGGCACCGGCTTCCCGGACGGCCGTGGCGGTTTTCTCCGCCGCGGCGAGATCGCGGTCGACGATCACAACCGTGTCGGCGCCGCGGCGGGCGAGTTCGACGGCGGTGGCGCGGCCGATCCCGGCGCCCGCCCCGGTAACCAGCGCGAGCTTGCCCCGCACGTCACGCGGCCCGGTCCGCACAATGCTCGCGCTTGCGCGGGCAGTCTCGCCGACGTGACGGTCGATCCATTCACTGGCCAAACGCGCGACGACGTCGGGACGTGCGGTAACCACCCAGTGGCCGCCCTCGATCGGAACGACCCTGCTGCCCAACGGGATCGAACCGGTGTAGCGCTGCAGAGCGGGCGTGACGAAGATGTCCTTACGCGGCACCAGCACTTGGACAGGGACAGTGGTCTTGGCCAGCGTCGCGCCGGGCGCCAGAAACGGTGCAGGCATGTTCGCTCGGTACAGGTTGAGCCCGTTGACGTAGTCGCCGGTAGCTCGTACTGGCTCACCATCTTGGGTCCGGATGCTGGAGCTGCCGATACGGCCAAAAGCCTCAACAACTTTCACGCCCAACCCGGATCGGACCATCAACTCCGGCAAGCCGGGGGTCAAGAAAAACCAGATGTAACCCGACGCGAGGAACTGCCTGATCACGTCGAAAAGGGCACGCGGTGTGCGCGCTGACCGCAAGAACTTGCCCGCGTAATTTAGGTGCGGCCCGGATATCGAGGTGAACGAGGCGACTTTGCCCATCACCGTCTCGTCGGTGACCGCGGCCCAAGCCTGAATCGAGCCCCAGTCGTGGGCCAGCAGATGCACCCGGCCGACACCCAGGCTGTCGATCACCGCGCCGATATCGGAAACCAACTGGGGGAAACGGTAACTCGACCGGCTCGCCGGGCGTGTCGACTCACCGGCGCCGCGCACGTCGTAGGCAACAAAGTTGTATTGACCGTTGCGGTGCCCACTTAGATGCTCGGCCACTCCGTCCCACAGGTGGTGGTTGTCCGGGTAGCCGTGAATCGCCAGGACGGTCGGCCGTTGGAGATCGATCTCGGTGTAGGCGTGCACGGCGAGCGTGACGCCGTCCGACGCTGTCACGGTAGAGCGGGTCATCGGATCCTCTCGACTCAGTGCGAGGCGCGCGCGGCGGGTGAGACGGCCAGGTAGTCGACCGCCCGCTCGATACCGCCCAGTTGCGACGGGTGGAACCGCGGCAGGTAGTAGGCGCCGATGACCCGCACGAACCGTAGCGGCCCTGGCACCAAGCCTCGCCGCGCCGCATTCAGGTAGTCCCGCCAGCGTGGTTTGGCCCCCGCCGGCACGTCCGGGTCGACCGAGTACATGAATCGGACCCCGCGCACCCACATCAGCAGCATCATCGGCGTCACCACCAGTTGGGTGCGCACCTGACGCCAATAGCCGGCCTGCAGATGCTTCATCACGTCGAAGGCGACGGCCTTGTGCTCGACTTCTTCGGCTCCATGCCAGCGAAGCATGTCTAGCATCACCGGGTCGGTGCCGATGACGTCGTGCTGCGGACTGTCCAGGATCCACTCGCCCAGGATCGCCGTGTAATGCTCGATTGCCGCGACCATTGATACCCGCTCGAGCAGCCAGCTGTGCCGGCGTCGCAGACTCCACCGCGGCCGGTCGCCTAGCAGCTTGCCGAACAGCCAATTGATCTGGTCGGTGAACGGTGTCAGGTCGATGTCGTTGGCAGCGAAGTAATCCAGCACGCCGGAATGAGTTTGGGAATGCATCGCCTCCTGACCGATGAATCCCTGCACATCGAGCCGCAGCTGGTCGTCCTTGATCAACGGCAGGATCTGCTTGAACACGTCGACGAAGAACTCTTCGCCAGCCGGCAACAGCAGGTGAAGCACGTTGAGGACATGGGTGGTGAACGGCTCGCCGGGCACGTAATGAAGCGGCAGCCTCGACCAGTCGAACTCGACGTCGCGCGCTTCGAGGACCAGTCGCTCGTGATCGCACCGTTCATGCGGCTCGGCCCCACGATCGGGCAAGTGCTGACCGACAGCCTCGTCGTTGACCGTAAACATCGTCCAGCAGCATACCCGGTACCCCCGGTATCGGGAATCCCTGGCGCTCAGACGGGCGCCGCTCCCCGCAGGTGCTCGAAGATCAGCGACGTCTGGGTACCCGCGACGTCGGCGTCGGCGTTGAGGTTCTCCACCACGAATGAACGCAGATGCTCGGTGTCGCGCGCGGCGACGTGCAGGATGAAATCGTCGGCACCGGCCAGGAAGTAGACATCCATCACCTGGGGCCTGCCACGAATCTGCTTGATGAAGTCGCGGATCTTGCCACGCGCGTTGGACTGCAAGCTGACCGAGATCATTGCCTGCAGCGGCAATCCCACCGCGACCGGATCGATATCGGCATAGAAGCCGCGAATCACGCCCGAGTCCAGCAGTCGCCGGACCCGGCCGTGACAGGTCGACGCGGCGATGTCGAGTTCTTCGGCCAGCGCACTGTTGGTGATGCGGGCGTCGGCATGCAGCAGGCTCAAAAGCCTGCGGTCCACGGCGTCCAGGTCGGCGGCCCGAAGATCCTTCGGCGGCAGGCCGCCATCGGCCGGGATTTTCGATCTTTCTTCGGGCATAGATGGATTCTACAGGCGTGTCTTCGGTGTCTTTGCCTTCATCCTGAAGTTTCTTCACACTTGACGACATGCGCGTCGGAATTCCAACCGAAACCAAAAACAACGAGTTCCGAGTGGCGATCACGCCGTCCGGTGTCGCCGAGCTGACCCGTCGCGGCCACGAAATCCTGGTTCAGGCGGGCGCGGGCGAGGGCTCGGCCATCGCCGACAGTGATTTCAAGGCCGCCGGCGCCCAATTGATCACCTCCGCAGAAGGCGTCTGGGCTGATGCCGACCTCGTGCTGAAGGTCAAGGAGCCCACGCCGATCGAGTACTCACGCATGCGGCACAACCAGACGCTGTTCACCTATCTGCATCTGGCCGCCTCGCGGTCGTGCACCGAGGCGCTGCTGGCGTCGGGCACCACGACAATCGCCTACGAGACCGTACAGACCGCCGATGGCGCGTTGCCGCTGTTGGCCCCGATGAGCGAAGTCGCCGGACGGCTGTCAGCCCAGGTCGGCGCCTACCACTTGATGCGCACGCACGGCGGCCGCGGCGTGCTGATGGGCGGCGTACCGGGTGTCGAGCCGGCCAGGGTCGTCGTCATCGGCGGCGGGACCGCCGGCTACAACGCCGCCAGGGTCGCCGACGGGATGGGCGCTGCGGTCACGGTGCTCGACGTCAACATCAACAAGCTGCGCGAGCTCGACAGCCTGTTCGGCGGCCGGGTGCAGACCCGCTACTCGACGGCCCTGGAGCTTGAGGAAGCGGTCAAACATGCCGACCTGGTCATCGGCGCGGTGCTGTTGCCAGGTGCCAAGGCTCCCACAGTGGTGTCGAACTCGCTTGTCGCACATATGAAGCCGGGTGCAGTGCTGGTGGACATCGCCATCGACCAGGGCGGCTGCTTCGAAGACTCGCGCCCGACCACCCACGACGACCCGACCTTCGCGGTGCACGACACGCTGTTCTACTGCGTGGCCAACATGCCAGCTGCGGTGCCCAAAACGTCGACGTTCGCGTTGACCAACGCCACCATGCCATACGTGCTCGAACTCGCAGACAACGGCTGGCACGCTGCCTGCCGGTCGAATCCTGCTCTTGCCAAGGGACTTTCGACTCACGAGGGTGCGTTGCTGGCTGGGCGGGTGGCCGCCGACCTGTCGCTGCCGTTCACCGACCCGGCTGCCCTGCTGGCCTGACGTAAGCGGTTTCGTGCTACACAGACCGCGTGAGCACTCTTGCCGATGACACCCGCTGGATGGATGCGGTCGATCAGGCCGCCTTGGTGGACAACGGGGAGGTGACGCCGCTCGAGTTGCTCGAAGCGGCCATCGAACGAATCGAGCGGATGGATCCCGCGCTCAACGCGGTGGTCATCCGCTGGTTCGATCACGCCCGCGACACTGCCCGAACCGATCTGCCCGACGGGCCATTTCGCGGCGTCCCGTTCCTCATCAAGGATCTGTTCGCCGGCTATGCCGGTCAGCGCATCAGCAACGGCAACCGCGCGCTCAAGAACGAGTCGGCGATCTCGGACGCCGACACCACCCTGGTGAGCCGCTTCCGCGGCGCCGGCTTGGTGATTGCCGGCCGAACCAACAGTCCCGAACTCGGTAGCGTTCCGACCACCGAACCGCTCGCCTGGGGCGCGACCCACAACCCGTGGGACACCAGTCGTTCGCCCGGCGGGTCGAGCGGCGGCGCCGCTGCCGCGGTCGCCAGTGGCATGGTCCCGTTCGCGCACGCCAGCGATGGCGGCGGATCCATTCGAATTCCCGCGTCGTGCTGTGGACTTGTCGGTCTGAAACCCAGCCAGGGTCGGATCTCGCTCGGCCCGATCCGCGACGAAACCGCGCTGTCTGTTGAGCTTTGCGTGAGCCGGACGGTGCGTGACACCGCGACACTTCTCGATGCGGTTCGAGGGCCTGCTATCGGCGACACGGTGATCGCACCCGCTCCCGCGCGCCGCTACGTCGACGAGCTCGGTGCCGAAACCGGCCGGTTACGCATCGGCTTGCTCGACCACCATCCGCAAGGCGGATTCGTTGCACCCGAGTGCGCGGCCGCCGCCCGCTCAGTGGCGTCGTTGCTCGAATCACTGGGTCACACCGTCGAGCAGGCGTGGCCCGCTGCACTGGAGGACAGCACCTTGAGATCGCACTTCGCCGCGCTGTGGTGCACGAACATGGGCGTCGGGCTGCGCCGGTTCGAAGAACAGCTCGGACGACCGCTCGCCGAGGACGAGTTCGAGCCGATGAACCGCGTACAGGCCGACATCGCCGCACATTTCACCGCCGTCGACTATGCGCTTGCGTTCTCGGCCGCCACCCAGTTCCGCCGCGCACTGCAGGCTTGGTGGGCCGATGGCTGGGACTTGTTGCTCACGCCGACGGTGGCCGAACTTCCGCCGCCGCTGGGCACCATCGCCAATAACCCCGACAATCCGATGGCTGCCGTGGAGCGCGCATTCCAGTTCATTCCCTTCACCCCGCCGTTCAACATGAGCGGTCAGCCCGCGATCAACGTGCCGGTCGAGTGGACCGACGCTGGGTTGCCGGTCGGCGTGCAATTAGTGGCCGGCTATGGGCACGAAGACGTCCTGATCCGGGCAGCCAGCCAACTGGAGTCCGCCAAGCCGTGGGCGCACCGCACGCCGCAGGTGTGAGACTTACACGTGGCCGAGCGTGGTGACGATGTCCTTCGCCGGCCCGGTCCGGGCCGTCCGATACGCCGTTCCCGCCCACAGGTTGGTGCCGTGCGGGTCTTCCAGGTAGGCCGAAGCCTTACGGATCGGCGAGGTCATCTGGTTGACCTCGGGATAGCCCAGCGGTGCGATGTTGTCGAAGAGGCGCGTGAATTCGTTCTCCAGGCCGCGCGCGTAGCGGCCCGAGAATGCCCGTGTGACAACGGTGCTGACGAACTCGGGATGCTGCAGGGCGGCACGGTGTGCGGCGTTGGTGCCGGCTTCATCGGACAGCAGCAAGGCAGTGCCCAGCTGTGCGGCCACCGCCCCCCGGTTCAACACGGCCGCCACGTCTTCGGGGGTGCCGATACCGCCGGCCGCGATGAGTGGAACGTCGTGCGAGCTGCGGATCCGGGCCAGCAATGTGTACAACGACTCTTTGCCGGGCTCCATGTCCGGCGCGAACGTGCCGCGGTGCCCACCGGCCTCCGGACCCTGCACAATCAGTCCGTCCGCGCCGGCGGCGAGCGCCACGCCGGCCTCGTAGGCCGACGTCACCGTGATGAACAGCAGCATTCCGAGTGCACCGAACCACCGCAACACATCCGGTGGTGGCGCACCGAAGGTGAACGACACCATCTCGGGCCGTAGGTCGGCCACCACCTCGAGTTTCTGCTGCCAGCCGTCGTCGTCGCCGAACTGCGGGTAACCCACCTCGACCCCGTAGTGCTCGGCCAACTCATCGAGCGCCTCCGCGTAGTGATCCAGCGCGAAGACGTCAGCGACACTGGGTTGCGGCACAAACAGGTTGACGCCGATCGGGCCGGTGGTGGCGGCGCGTGCGGCTGCGATCTCGTGGGCGAGGCGTTCAGCGCTCACATAGCCGCTGGCCAGAAACCCGAAGCCACCGGCGTTGGACACCGCGGCCGCGAGCGCCGGCGTTCCCGGGCCACCGGCCATCGGCGCACCCACGATCGGCACATCGAGATCCCAGAAGCCCAGTACCATGGCACTACCTTGTCATAGTCCGAAGTTGTTGCGGCAGAGACTTCTTCGTGTGATGCGGGCCGAGGACGGCTGCGCCATAAGGATTGCCGAGCAATCGGCGCGCCGCCGCATTGACGTCGTCCAGGGCGACCTCATCGAGCTCCTGCAGGGTCCGGTCGATACTTCGGTGCTCAGCGTAGTTGAGTTCGCCTCGGCCGATGCGGTTCATCCGCGAACTGGAGTCCTCCAGGCCGAGTACCAGCCCGCCGCGCAGCGAACCCTTGGCGATCCGGCATTCGGCCTCGGTGATGCCGTCGCGCGCCACCGTCTCGAGCACCTCGGCGGTCACCCGCGCCACTTCGGCGAAGCGCTCCGGCAAGCATGCGGCGTAGACCGACAACGCACCCGTGTCCGAAAACGAGTCCAGCGAGGAGTACACCGAGTAGGCCAGCCCGCGGGATTCCCGAACCTGTTGGAACAAACGCGAACTCAATCCGCCGCCGAGCGCGGTGTTCAACACCGCCAGCGCCCAGCGATGCTTCCAATGCCGGCCCGGTGTCCGCACCCCCAAGTAGACATGGGTCTGCTCGGCGTCCCGGGTGGCCACCGTCAACCGCGGGCGGCCAGTGACCCGCCCGGTGCCTTTCCGGGGCGACACCGCCTGGCGGCCACGGACCAACCGCGATCCGAAGTGCTCGCGCACCAACGCGACCACCTCATCGTGGTCGATGTTGCCGGCCACCGCGACGACCATCCGCTCGGGCGTGTAGCGCCGCAGGTGAAACGAATGCAGCTGGGCGCGCGTCATTGCCGACACGGATTGCACGCTGCCGATCACCGGACGGCCGACCGGGTGATCACCAAACAGCGCCGCCAAAAACAGGTCGGCCAATGCGTCCTCGGGGTCGTCGTCGCGCATCGCGATCTCCTCGAGGACGACGTCGCGTTCCAGCTCGACGTCGTCGGTGGCGCAGCGCCCATTGAGCACCACGTCACTGACCAGATCGACGGCCAGCTCGAGATCGCTGTCGAGCACATGCGCGTAATAGCAGGTGTGCTCTTTGGCGGTGAACGCATTCAGCTCGCCGCCAACGGCGTCCACCGCCTGCGCGATGTCGACGGCCGTGCGCGTCGGGGTGGACTTGAACAGCAGATGCTCGAGGAAGTGCGCGGCCCCGGCCACGGTGGCACCCTCGTCGCGCGAGCCGACGCCCACCCAAAGCCCGACCGAGGCGGAACGCACCCCGGGGAGGTATTCGGTAACCACCCGCAACCCGCCGGGCAGCGTGGTGCGACGGAACGCGGTGGACAACTCGGCGGGGTGCCTACCGCGGCGCAGTGGCCGCGTCCCCGAGCTAGCTGCTGGCCGTCGCGGCATCGGCTGGCGCGGTCTCCGGGCTGGGGGCTGCTTCGCCATTGCCGGATTCTCCGGCGTTCTCTTCCACGAGCACCAGCGAGATCTTGCCCCGCTTGTCGATGTCCGCGATTTCCACGCGCAGCTTGTCGCCGACGCTGACGACGTCCTCGACCTTGGCAATGCGCTTGCCCCTGCCGAGTTTGGAGATGTGCACCAGCCCGTCCCGGCCAGGCAGCAGCGACACAAACGCACCGAAATCGGTTGTCTTGACCACGGTTCCGAGGAATCGCTCGCCGGTCTTAGGCAGCTGCGGGTTGGCGATCGCGTTGATCTTGTCGATCGCGGCCTGCGCCGACGGGCCGTTGGTGGCACCGACGAACACGGTGCCGTCGTCCTCGATGGAGATCTGCGCGCCGGTCTCCTCGGTGATGGAATTGATCATCTTGCCCTTGGGTCCGATGACCTCGCCGATCTTGTCCACTGGGACCTTGATGGTGGTCACCACCGGCGCGTACGGGCTCATCTCGTCGGGCTCGTCGATCGCCTCGGCCATCACCTCAAGAATCGTCAGACGCGCATCCTTTGCCTGCGCGAGCGCACCCGCGAGCACCTGCGACGGGATACCGTCGAGCTTGGTGTCCAGCTGCAGCGCCGTGACGAAGTCCTTGGTTCCGGCGCACTTGAAGTCCATGTCGCCGAACGCGTCTTCGGCACCGAGGATGTCGGTGAGCGTGACGAAGCGACGCTCGGTCGATTTTGTCCCATCTCCCGCCTCAACTTCAACGTCATCGGAGACCAGACCCATTGCGATGCCGGCCACCGGCGCCTTCAGCGGCACGCCGGCGTTCAGCAGTGCCAGCGTGGACGCACAGACCGAGCCCATCGAAGTGGAGCCGTTGGAACTCAACGCTTCTGAGACCTGACGGATGGCGTACGGGAACTCATCGACGCTCGGCAGCACCGGCATCAGGGCCCGCTCGGCCAGCGCGCCGTGCCCGATCTCGCGTCGCTTGGGCGAGCCCACGCGGCCGGTTTCTCCGGTGGAGAACGGCGGGAAGTTGTAGTGGTGCATGTAGCGCTTGCTGGTTTCCGGCCCCAGCGAGTCGATCTGCTGAGCCATCTTGACCATGTCGAGTGTGGTCACACCCAGGATCTGGGTTTCGCCGCGCTCGAACAGTGCGCTGCCGTGTGCCCGCGGCACGACAGCAACCTCGGCCGACAACGCGCGGATGTCGGTGACGCCACGGCCGTCGATGCGGAAGTGATCGGTCAGGATGCGCTGACGCACCAGCTTTTTGGTCAGCGATCGGAACGCGGCGCTGACTTCCTTCTCACGGCCCTCATAGGTGTCGGCGAGCCGCTCGAGCACCTCGGACTTGAGCTCGTCGGTGCGCTGGTCGCGCTCGGCCTTGCCGCTGATGGTCAGCGCCTTCGCCAGCTCGTCAGTGGCCACCGAGGAGACCGAGTAATAGACGTCGTCCTGGTAATCGGGGAACACCGGGTACTCGGCAGTTTCCTTGCCAGCAGCGTCAGCCAGCTCCTGCTGTGCGGTACACAACGCGGCGATGAACGGCTTGGCGGCCTCAAGGCCCTCCGCCACCACGCTTTCGGTCGGCGCACCGGCGCCACCGGCGATCAGATCGATGACTTTGTCGGTGGCTTCGGCCTCGACCATCATGATCGCTATGTCATTTTTGTCGGCACCGCCGACTATGCGGCCGGCCACCACCATGTCGAACACCGCGTCTTCGAGCTGCTCAACGGTGGGGAACGCAACCCACTGGCCGTTGATCAGCGCGACACGCACGCCGCCGACGGGACCGGAGAACGGCAGCCCGGAAATCTGGGTAGACGCCGATGCGGCGTTGATGGCCAGCGCGTCGTAGAGATCCCTGGGATCCAGGCTCAGGATCGTGACCACGACCTGGATCTCGTTACGCAGGCCCGAGGCGAACGTCGGGCGCAGTGGCCGGTCGATGAGCCGGCAGGTCAGGATCGCGTCGGTGGACGGCCTGCCCTCGCGCCGGAAGAACGATCCGGGGATACGACCGGCGGCATACATCCGCTCCTCGACGTCGATCGTCAAGGGGAAGAAGTCGAAATGGTCTTTCGGGTTCTTGCTGGCGGTGGTCGCGCTCAGCAGCATGGTCTCGTCGTCGAGGTAGGCGACGACGGAACCGGCGGCTTGCTTGGCCAGCCGGCCGGTCTCGAAACGAATGGTGCGGGTGCCGAAGCTCCCGTTGTCGATGATGGCGGTCGATTCGAACACGCCCTCGTCAATTTCTGCTACAGACATATGCGTCCGTGCGGCCTCTCTGGAATTTATTCAGCTATTTCGCGTGGGCACGCAAAACCCGGATGGTCCCAGGACAAGCCGGAGGTTCGCCAGATGTCTGAATGCGGCGACGGCCGTCGATCGAAGCGGCCGAGCTGCCCCCGATTCGGGGAGCACGGCAGCCACTACCGAAGACCGCGCGATACAGACTTGTCTTCCTTCGAAGTCCTGTTGTGCCTCGCTGGAACGGCGCGCGCGGATCACGCGCCCCGCACCGTGCTCGGGCCGATGAGGCCCAGAACGTCCTAAACTCTACACGCCGACCTGGCAGTTCTTTCGCCAGATGACGGCGCGGGCCATGCGGCGTCAGCGGCGCAGACCCAGCCGCTCGATCAACGAGCGGTAGCGCTCGACGTCGATCTGGGCGACATATTTGAGCAGACGGCGCCGCCGTCCAACCAACAGCAGCAGCCCGCGCCGCGAGTGGTGGTCGTGCTTGTGCACTTTGAGGTGCTCGGTCAAGTCCGCGATCCGCCTGGTCAGCAGCGCGACCTGCGCCTCAGGGGATCCGGTGTCGGTCTCATGCAGGCCATATGAGCCCAGAATGTCTTTTTTCTGCTCGGCGGTAAGCGCCACGAAGTATCTCCATCAATCGGTCCGCGATCAGTGCTCTGGGTGCGGCCACCGCGAACTGCAGCACGCGCCGTCTCGTCAAGGAGTCTAACAGCGCTGGTCGGTGACGCTGAAACCGCAGCTCAGCTCGGGGTCAGCCCGCGGAAAGGAGAGCGCGCGCGCGCTCGGTGTCGGTGCCCATCGCGTCGACGAGATCGCCCACCGATCCGAACTTCTCCTGCCCCCTAATACGCGAGACGAAGTCCAGCGCCACGTGCTGTCCGTACAAGTCGGCGGCGGTGTCGAGTACAAACGCCTCGACCGTGCGGGTGCGTCCGGAGAAGGTCGGGTTGGTGCCCACCGAAACCGCGGCCTGGTAACGCTCGCCCGGCACGACAGTCCCGGTCACCGGTCCGTGGCCCAGGACGGTGAACCACGCCGCATACACGCCGTCGGCCGGGATGGCCGAGTACATCGGCGGGGCCACGTTGGCGGTGGGGAAACCCATCTCGGTCCCCCGTCCGTCGCCGCGCACCACCACGCCTTCGACCCGGTGTGGACGCCCCAATGCCTCGGCGGCCGCGACCACGTCGCCCGCGTCGACGCAGGACCGAATGTAGGTCGCCGAGAAGGTCACGGTTTCGGTGTCGTGATGCTCGGACACCAACGACATCGCTTCCACCGCAAACCCCAACCGCTCGCCGGCGCGGCGCAGCGTGTCGACGGTACCGGCGGCCTTCTTGCCGAAAGTGAAGTTCTCACCCACCACCACCTCCACCACATGCAAATTCTCGACAAGCAACTCGTGCACGTAGCGCTCGGGCGTGAGCTTCATGAAAGCGGTGGTGAACGGCATCACCAGAAACACGTCGATGCCGAACTCCTCGGCAAGCTCGGCGCGTCGGGTCAGCGTCGTCAGCTGAGCCGGATGGCTGCCGGGGTGGACCACTTCCATCGGGTGCGGGTCGAACGTCATCAACACCGTCGGCACGCCGCGCGCACGGGCCGACTTCACCGCGTGCTCGATCAGTTCGGCATGTCCGCGGTGCAGCCCATCGAACACCCCGATGGTGAGCACGCACCTGCCCCAGTCCGTGGGTATTTCGTCCTGGCCCCGCCACCGTTGCACAACTGCCAGCCTACGGCGCTAGGTAGCGACTGGTCGTAGGAGAGCCGCAGATCAGGTGAGGATTGCTTAAACTTCCGTTGTGCGCCCTGTTGACGAGCCCAACGAGCTCACCGCGGTTGCCCAGGACTACTTGAAGGTCATCTGGAACGCCCAGGAGTGGTCGTTGGAAAGGGTCAGCACCAAGATGCTGGCCGAGAAGCTCGGGGTGTCGGCCAGCACCGCGTCGGAATCGATCCGCAAACTTGCCGAGCAGGGTCTGGTCGACCACGAGAAGTACGGCGCGGTCACGTTGACCGAGCCGGGGCGGCGGGCGGCGTTGGGGATGGTGCGACGCCACCGGCTGCTGGAGGCCTTTCTGGTGAGCGAGCTCGGTTACGGCTGGGACGAGGTGCACGACGAGGCCGAGGTACTGGAGCATGCGGTGTCCGACCGGCTGGTAGCGCGTATCGACGCCAAGCTGGGTTATCCGCAGCGCGATCCCCATGGCGACCCGATCCCAGGCACCGACGGGCGAGTGCCCACGCCGCCTGCTCGCCAGCTGTGGTCGTGCGACGACGGCGACGCCGGCACGGTAGCGCGGATATCCGACAAAGACCCCGAGATGCTGCGCTATTTCGACAGCATTGGCATCAGCCTCGACTCACGGCTGCGGGTGCTGGCCCGGCGGGAATTCGCCGGGATGATCTCGGTAGCGGTCGAATCGGCTGACGGCGCACCCACCACGGTCGATCTGGGAAGTCCTGCCGCTCAAGCAATTTGGATGGTCGCGGGCTAGCCGCCGCGGGCCCTACGTGTTCCCGCCCGCGGTGGCCCGGGCGTGATAGGCATCCCGGGTGGCTTGATCCATCGCGAGAAACGCCTGCTCGGCCCGGGTGACTCTGGCCAAGAACCGGCGCGGGCGTTCCGGCATTGACAGCGCCGTCCGAAACACCAGTCGAAGCTTGCGCGGCACATAGGATATGGCGCGGTGGGTCCGGGCGGCCACGACCACAGCCGCAGCGATGTCTTCGGGCTCGGCCGAAACAAAGTTCTCCACCGCTTTAGAAAGCTGGAGGCCGGCAGACAATTCTGTATGCACGACACCCGGAAGGATCGCGCAGACATGGATGTTGTGCGGGCGCAATTCCTCCCGCAGTGCGTACGTCAGACCCACTACACCGAACTTGGTGGCACAGTAGGTCGCAACGCCAGGAAAGCCGCCGACGCCGCCCATCGACGCAATATTGATAATGCTTCCGCCGCCGCGTTGTATGAACCGTTCCGCCGCCAATTTGCAACCCAGAATCACACCACGCAGGTTGATGTCGACCATCTTGTCCTCGGCGGCCCGGGATTCGGCGAGGAACTCGCCGGTGAGCATCACACCCGCGTTGTTCACCAAGATGTCGAGTGGTCCGAGAACACGCTCCGCGTCGTCGAGGAACGTGGCGAAAGATTGCGGCGTGGTGACATCGAGCGGCAATGCGACAACGTCACCGGGGATTTCGGCGGCGACTTGCTTGGCCAGATCGGCGTCGAGATCGCCGACCGCTACCTTGGCTCCGGCGGCGGTGAAAGCCTTTGCGGTGGCCAGCCCGATTCCACGCGCCGCCGGTGATTGCCACGACCCGACCGTTCAGCGCTGTCTTCATGCTGACCCGGTACCTCCTGCGCGCACCGTGAGTGCAGATACATTCCGGTTCAGGGACTGCGGGACCATTTAAGCTACCCGTCGGCCAGCTGTTTCCGCAGCACCTTGCCGGTTTCGTTGCGCGGCAGCTGCTTGACGAACACCACGTCACGCGGGATCTTGTGACGGGCCAGGTGCGCGCGCACGTAGGACCTGACCTCGTCGGCGTCCAGGTTGGCATCTGACCGGCTGACAACGTAAGCGGCGAGCCGCTTTCCGAAGTCACCGTCGTCGACGCCCACCACCGCGGCCTCGACGATGCCGGGATGGTCGGCCAGCAGGTTCTCGACTTCAAGCGGAAAAACGTTCTCGCCGCCGGAAACGATCATGTCGTCGTCGCGCCCGTCGACGAACCACAGACCGCTCTCGTCGAAATGTCCGGTGTCCCCGGTGGATAGCAGGCCGTCGACGATCTCCTTGTTGCCGCCGTCGGTGTACCCGGAAAAGCTCAGTCCGCTGGACACGAACAAGGTTCCGACCCGGCCGGGCTCGGTGATTTTGCGGCGGTTTTCGTCGTACGCAGCCAGCGTGCAACCGACTGGCGGGCGGCCAACGGTGCCCGGCGCCGTTCGCAATTCATCCGGAGTGGCGACGGAGGCAACCGCCACTTCGGTGGATCCGTACAAGTTGTACAGCACGGTGCCGAACGCATCGTCAGTGCGGCGACAAAGGTCGGGAGATAGCGAGGATCCCGCCGCGAAAACCACTTTCAGCGTTGAGGTGTCGTATTTCTCGAGTACGTCAGGCCGCAGATCAAGAATGCGCTGCAGCATCGTCGGTACCAGAATCAGCGCGCTCACTCGATGCTCGGCGATCGATTTCAGCGTCGACTCGGGATCGAATCGGCGTGCCAGCACGACGCGGTTGCCCAGCGCCAGGCCGAGTGCGCACGTCGCCAATCCCGTGGCGTGGAACAGCGGCGCCGCGACGCAATAGGCGCCATCGCACGGCCATGGAATGCGGTCCAACAACTGGGCCGACTGCAGCGGATCAATCTTGTTGCGCGGAGCACCCTTTGGTGTCCCGGTGGTGCCGCTGGTCAACAACACCATTCCGCCCGGGTGCGCCGGGGCAGCGATGGGACGCGTGGGCCCCGCGATGAGTTGCTCGACGGTCGGTACATCAGCCGGTCCCTGACCCCACGCCAACAGCCGTGAAACCGACGCCGGCAATGCGTCGAGAAGGTTGAAGAATTCGTCGTCGGCCAACACCACGTCGACGTGCTCCCGCTTACAGACATCGGCAAGTTGCGGCCCGGCGAATCCCGTGTTCAGCAGAACCGTCCGCGCCCCGATCTTGTTGGCCGCGCTCACTGCCATCATGAGACCGCGGTGGTTGCGAGTGAGGGCGGCGATAACGGTTCCGGCTCCGAAGCCGTTGGCCCGCAGGCCGTGTGCAAGCGCATTCGACTGGTTCTCGAGTTCGCGGAAACTGAGAGTGCCGCGTTCGTCGGTGATTGCCGGCGCGTCGCCGTAGCGGGCGGCGGTGTAGCCGACAAGTCCGCCGAACGCACCGTAGCGTCGCAGCGCCAGGAACGCCCGTGCCGCCTCGTCGGGTCGGCGCACGTCGACCATTCCGCGATGCTGCAGCACCCTAGCCGCGGCCAGTCGGTCGCGCAGCTGGGCGAAGCCGGACAGGTTCATGACGCAGTGTCGGCTCGGGCGACGGCGGTACGCAGAAAACCTCCGGCCACCTGCAGGCTGGTCAGTCCTCCGTCACTCGGCCAGAGCCAATAGCCGTGCATCAGACCGGGCCACATCTGCTCGTCGCAGCGACCGCCCGATTCGACCACCTGCGCAGCGAATGCCTCAGCATCTGCGCGCATGACTTCTCGTGAACCATAATGTATTTGAATTGGCGGCAAACCGGACAGGTCGGCATTCAACAGACACAGCCGGGGATCTTGGGCATCGTGATCACCGACGTAGAGCGCAACAGCGCGTTTGGCCGTGCGCGGATCTAGCGGCTGACGCCGGACACGCGGGTCGGCGATGCAGGCCCGGTAGGACGGGTCGATCAGCGGGCCGAACAGCGCGATCGCCGCTGGCACGGGCAGCCCCTCGCTGCGAAGCCGCAAGGCAAGTGCAACCCCAAGGTGCCCACCGGCCGAGTCGCCGGCGACGACGATCTTCGCCGGATCGTGTCCCTGCGCAAGCAGCCAGCGGTAGGCGGCGAACGCATCGTCTTCGGCTGCCGGAAACGGATGCTCCGGCGCGAGCCGGTAGTCGATGGCAAATGTCGGCATGCCCGAGTATTCGGACAGATGCGAGGCGAACCCGCGGTGGGTGCGTGACGAACAGATCAGGTAGCCGCTGCCGTGCAGCACAAAGACCACCCCGGCGGCGGCCACGGCGTCCTGGGCCTCAGGGGCCCAGATCCACTCCCCTTGCACCGGCGCGGAGACCCGCCTGACCCGGATGCCGGGCACCACCGCAGTGGTGCGGGCGATCAGATAGTCGGCGACCGGACGCAGCCCGGTGAACAACCATTGTTGCGACACCAGCACATTGAGCATGATGTTGAGGGGTAGCCGCGAGACCGGAAGATAGCTCAGTTGGTCGACCACGGCGAGCGAACTGCGCCGCAGCACCTTTGCCGTCGTCCGAGCGTTCATCCGGCGAGCAGGCCCTTGGCGATGTGGGTTACCTGGACTTCATTGCTGCCGGCATAGATCATCAACGACTTCGCGTCACGAGCCAACTGCTCGACCCGGTATTCGGCCATGTAGCCGTTGCCCCCGAACAGTTGCACGGCCTCCATCGCCACGTCAGTGGCGGCCTCCGAAGAGTACAACTTGATAGCCGAGGCCTCGGCAAGCGACGGCACCACGCCGGCTTGGGCTTTCTCCAGGGTTTGAAACACCATGTTCTGCACGTTGATCCGGGCGACCTCCATCTTGGCCAGCTTGAGCTGAATGAGCTGGAACTGGCCGATGTTCTGCCCCCACAAGATGCGGGTTTTCGCGTAGTCGATGCTGAGCCGGTGACATTCGTTGATGATCCCCAACGACATCAGCGCAACCCCAAGTCGTTCGGCGGTGAAATTCGCTCGCGCGCTTTCCCGGCCGTCTCCGCCGTTGTGCTGTTCGGTCTCGCCGAGCAGCCGATCAGGTGTCAGCCGGACGTTGTCGAAGAACAACTCTCCGGTCGGCGACGACATCATGCCCATCTTCTTGAACGGCTTGCCCTGGGTCAGGCCCGGCATGCCGGCGTCGACCACGAACGCCAACACCGGTCGGCCGCGCCGGTCGACCGAGCCGTCGTCAAGTTTGGCGTAGACGATCAGAACATCCGCGAACGGGCCGTTGGTGATGAATGTCTTCTGACCATTGAGGAGGTACTCGTCGCCGTCCCGTTTGACGGTGGTCTTCATGCCGCCGAAGGCATCCGAGCCGGAATCGGGCTCAGTGATCGCCCACGCCGCGATCTTCTCCAGCGTCATCAATTCCGGTAGCCAGCGTTCCTTTTGCGCCAACGTGCCGCGGCTCATGATCGTCGTCGCACCCAGGCCAAGGCTCACCCCGACCGTGCTGAGCAGTCCGATACTGACCCCGGCAAGTTCGGACACCAGCACCGCGGCCATCGACGCCTGCGCGCCCAGACCGCCCAATCCCGCTGACGATGAACGCTGCACGGGTTCGGTTTGGCGAGCCCGCTCCTTGTCCAGCATCGTTTTGACCGCTTCGGCGGCCAATACATCCAAACCGAACTCACTGAACAGCTTGCGCGCAATCGGGTAGGGCGACAGCTCGCCGGTTTCCAGTCCGTCGAGATTCGGCCGGATCTCTTTGTCGATGAAGCCTCTCACCGCATCTCGCATAATCAGGTCGGTGTCAGACCATTCGAACATCATCTGCTCCCGTTCACTGCGGCAGTCGGGCGGCGATGTCGTCGATCAGCCACAGACCGTCGGTCTCGATGGTCTCGGTGTCGCACCAACCAGAAAGCGCCGAAATCGCCCCGCCCTGAACGGCATACACCTTGCCAGTGACCGGGCACTTCTCGGTCGCCAGGTAGGCCACCAACGGTGAGATGTTGGCCGGACTGAACAGGTCGAGCTCGCCTTCTTCGGGTTCGGCCATCAGCGAGCCCATTCCGGGAGTGGCCAGCGTGAGCCGGGTACGCGCGATCGGTGCGATCGCGTTCACCCGCACCCCGTAGCGCTCCAACTCCTCGGCGGCGATCAACGTCAACGCCGCGATGCCGGCCTTGGCCGAGCCGTAGTTGGCTTGGCCGGCATTCGGCAGGGTCACACCTGAGCCAGATGCCGTGTTGATCACCGCGGAGATGGGCTGGTCACCGGACTTCGACTGCGCCTTCCAGTACGCGGCGGCGTGTCGCAGCATCGCGAAGTGGCCCTTCAGGTGCACAGCGATCACCGCGTCCCAGTGCGCTTCCTCCATCCCGGCGATGAACGAATCCCGCAGAATGCCGGCGTTGTTGACCAGCACGTCGAGCCGCCCGAACTCGTCAATGGTCTGCTGGACAACGCTTTCCGCGCCATCCCAGGTGGCGATGTTCTCCGTGTTGGCGACGGCGGTGCCGCCGGCGGCGACGATCTCGTCGACCACCTCGTGCGCCGGACCGCCGTCGGCCCCCTCTCCGGTGTTGTCGCCGCCAAGATCGTTGACGACGACCTTGGCCCCTTCCTTGGCGAACAGCAACGCGTGCTCGCGACCGATC
Organism: uncultured Actinomycetota bacterium; assembly: GCA_963760095.1. GTDB lineage: Bacteria > Actinomycetota > Actinomycetes > Mycobacteriales > Mycobacteriaceae > Mycobacterium. Next base: position 220,877 of record CAVXBT010000009.1, read on the forward strand.
CCGCGGCCCGCTCCGGTGATCACCGCAACCCGGCCCTCCAATGCGCCCATGCAAATCCCCTATCTGTCGCTGATCTCGGCCAGGCCGTCGGTGATGACCCATTCCTCCCCGGCGGCACCACCTCTCACTGTCTCGAACGCGTACGTGGTGCTGCCGTTGCTCTGAGCTGTCGTCCAGATCCGCGTCTCCAAGTCGTCACCGGGCAGCACCGTCTTCGAGAAGCGAACCGCAAATCGCTTGAGCCGGCTGACATCGGAGTCGGCCAGCTCGGTGAGCACCGCCCACGAGGTGAACGCCATGGTGCACAGCCCGTGCGCGATGATGCCCGGCAGCCCTGCGTCTTTGGCGATCTCTTCATCCAGATGGATCGGCATCGGATCGCCCGCCGCCGGAGCGTAGCGGAACGTCTGGTCGGTGTCGATGTGTTGGACGACCTTGGCGGTGGGCGCCTTTTCCCGCAACGCGTCGTCGAACTTGTGGTCGGGGCTGAGTTCACCGACGGCTTTGCCGACCGACATACCCCGTACGAACGTCGTGACGTATTGCTCGTTGACGAGTTCGCCGTCCTCCGCGCAGCATTCGAGCACGATGGCGGCGCGGGCGCCTTTCTCCAGTCCCTGGTATCCGATCATCTTGCCGCGGGAAACGAGCTTGTCGCCCGGGCGGATCGGGCGGTGAAAGTGAAAGTCCTGTTCGCCGTGCACGATTCGGGGAATGGCCTCGACGGGCATCACCTCGATGGCCGGGGTGAGGAGAGCCTCGAAGACGGGGACGATCGCGAATACCGGCGGAGCAACGTCCCCCCTGCGGTGCGCCTCGATCGGGTCGTTGGTGGCCGCAGCGTATTCCGCGAGACGTTCCCGGGTCACCTCGAACCGCTCGTCGTCGGTCCAGCGATCCAGACCAGTGTCGTCAAACTCCAGTGTTTGGGTCATCAAAGGCCTTTAGGCCCCGGTCATCTCAGCTGAAGCCAGCGCGTCGAGCTGGTCCAGCGTCTTGTCCAGTTGCTTGACGCCGTCCTTCTCCACCGCTTTACCGAGCGCGCCTTTGATCAGCGCGCCATCGAAATCACCGAACACGGTGAAACGAGAGCCGCTTTCAGCCGGTTCGATGGTGAAGGTGAACTGAGCCTTGACGCCGGCCATCCCGGTTCCCGACAGCACCAGCTTCCGCGGCGCGTCCACCGAATCGATCGTCCACTCGATCTTGTTGGCCATGCCTAGCATGACGATCTTGGCGGTCAGCTTGGCGCCCTCGGTGAGCGTAGCGGGCGGCTCTTCCAGCCACTTCTCGTGGACGGTGAACCATTTGTCCCAGTTGGCCAGGTCGCTGACGGTCCCCCACAGTGCCTCAGGGTCCGCGGACAGTTCCCGGGTTGCCTCGATGTGTCCCATGGATGAGCCTCTCTTCTCTTCTTCGTTGTTCGTTCGGTTTAGCGTTCGGCCCGCTGGTAAGCGGTGACGACGGCCGCACCGCCGAGTCCGATGTTGTGCTGAAGTGCCGCGGTCACATCGTCGACTTGCCGGTTGTCGGCCTTCCCGCGCAGCTGCCAGGTCAGCTCGGCGCATTGCGCCAAACCGGTGGCCCCCAACGGATGCCCCTTGGAAATCAATCCGCCCGACGGGTTGACCACCCAACGACCGCCGTAGGTGACGTCGCCGTTGTCGATCAGCTTGGGCGCCTCGCCTTCGGCGCACAGTCCCAGCGCCTCATAGAGCAGCAATTCGTTGGCCGAGAAGCAGTCGTGCAGCTCGATCACCTGGAAGTCCGCCGGTCCCAGACCGGACTGGTCGTAGACTTGCTGCGCGGCTTGAACATTCATGTGGTAGCCGATGAGCCCCTTGGCGGTGCCGTCGAAGCTGTTGGCGAAGTCGGTGGTCATGGCCTGCCCGACGATCTCCACGGCCCGGCCGGCCACGCCGTGCTTGTCGACGAAAGCCTCTGAAGCCAGGATCGCCGCGCCCGACCCGTCCGACGTCGGCGAACACTGCAGCTTGGTCAACGGGTCATAGATCATCCGCGAGCCCAGGATGTCGTCGAGTGTGTAAGCCTCCTGGAACTGCGCGTACGGGTTGTTCACCGAATGCTTGTGGTTCTTCAGGCCGATCTTGGCGAAATGCTCTGCGGTGCTTCCGTGTTGCTTCATATGTTCGCGACCGGCCGCCCCGAACATCCACGGCGCCACAGGAAAGAGCACCTCGGAGATCTCGGCCATCGCCATGACGTGTTTGTCCATCGGCTGGGTGCGGTCGTCGTAGGTGGACGCCAGCGAGCCGGGTTTCATCTTCTCGAAACCGAGGGCGATCGTGCAGTCGGCGAGGCCGCCGCGGATCGCCTGCGCGGCCAGGTACAACGCGGTCGACCCGGTTGAGCAATTGTTGTTGACGTTGACGATCGGAATCCCGCTCAGGCCCAACTCGTAGAGAGCCCGCTGCCCGGATGTCGACTCGCCGTACACGTAGCCGACGTAACCCTGCTCGACTTCCGCGTAGTCGATGCCGGCGTCCTCGAGCGCCTTGGTACCGGACTCGCGGGCCATGTCGGGGTAATCCCAGCCTTCGCGGCGTCCCGGCTTCTCGAACTTCGTCATCCCCACACCGATGACATAGACCTTGTTGGACATCGCACTCCCTCTCACTTGACAGCGCTGCCTCGCTCGTCAAAAACATACACACCTGATTGTATCTCTGCAACGGTGCCGCGAATATTCACGGCAGCCCCAATCAGAGGCGGTCAGGCAGGCGATTCGGCTGTCGGCAGTCCGGCCGCGATGATCCGCAGGTGCTCGCAGGCCCGCTCCCACCGTCGCCGCACGCGATCCGAATCACGGTCCACGAAGCTGTTCAGCAAGATGCCTCGCAGTGCGTCCATCGCGGTGTAGACGAAGTTGCGCAGCTCTTTTTGCACGGCGTGGTCGGGCACCAGCTGGGCGATCGCCGCGATCAGGGTGCTGTTGACCACCGGCTCCACCCGCTCGATGTGCGCGGCCAGGACGTCATCAGTGCGTGCTGCGACCCAAAGTTCAACGGTGGCAATGAACATCGGACCCTGGTGGGCCTCCCACAAGAACTCCAGCACCGCCGACACCGGGTCGCTGCTGGCCTGGACGCGACCGAACTCGCGGATCGCGCCTTGTGCCCGTTGCTGAGCGAGATGCTCGATGGCTGCGACCACCAAGTCTTCTTTGGATCGGAAGTGGTGAATCTGCGCGCCCCGGGTGACACCGGCACGCTCGGCGACACGCGGTGTGGTGGTTCCCGCGTAGCCGTAGGAAACCAGGCATTCAATGGTCGCGTCGAGCAGACGCGTACGCATGGCGGCGCTGCGCTCTGCTTGCGTCCGCCGAACCCGTTGTCCGTTGACTTCTGCCACCATTTCGACCGCACCCACCTTCCCGGGCGCAGCGTACCCACACCCCGCGAGGAGAAGATACGTTCCGCTCGGAATGAAACTCTACCGCATTAGACGCGGAATGGGGCCAGCTAAAGCAGCGGTGTCAGCACCACCGGCATCCGCGCCAGACCGCGTAGCGAGCTGTTCGTGGTCCACTCCGGCGTGCCGATGATGTCGATGCGCTGCACGCGTCCGACAAGTTCGCGCAGCACCGCCCTGCTCTCCATCCGCGCCAGACTCGCGCCGAGGCACAGGTGAATACCGGAGCCGAACGCGACATGGGAGGGATTCCGCGCCGCCACGAATGCGTCCGGATCATCGAACTGCCGCGGGTCGCGGTTGGCAGCGCCCCACAGCAGCGCCACTCGTGCACCGGCCGGAATCGTGGCACGACCGACCCGGTAATCGACTTTTGTTGTGCGATAGAAACCCTGAATCGGCGACGAGAAGCGCAGCTGTTCCTCGATCGCGCTGCCGATTCGCGCGTCAGGATCCTGCCGGATCAGCTCGAATTGATCGGGGTTGTCCGACAATGTCAAGAACATGGTGCTCAGCAGGTTGGTGGTGGTCTCGTTGCCGGCCAGGAGGAGCAGCAACGCAAAGTAGAACAGCTCGTCGCGGCTCATCTCGCCGTCGCCCACATTGTTCACCAACCGGCCCAGCAGCGTGTCGCGCGCCAGCAGCTCTCCGCTGTCGATCCGGCTGCAGAAGTACGAATGCAGGTGGCGGACGCCGTTGAGAGTGGGCAGCAGCTGCCACAAGCCTTTGGGCGTCAGTTGGATGTTGGCCACTCGGACGGTCTCGTTGGACCAGTACCGGAAGAACTCCTCGTCCTCCGGCGGAATGCCCAGAATGTGCGCGATCATCCGCATCGGCATCGGCACCGCCAGCCGTTGGACCATATCCGAACCGGGATGCGCCAGCAGCTCCGAAACCAGTTGGTGCGCAAGCTGATCCACCGTCTCCTGCCAACTGCTGAGCGCGCCGCGCGCGAACGCGGGCTGCACCTTGCGCCGTAACTCGCTGTGACGCGGCGGATCCAGGTTGAGCATTAGCGGGATTTCGACCCGAGACCGCGTCACCCCTTCGGCGTTGGTCAGCATCGCGTCGTTTCGGGCCGCGGCGCGCACGTCGTCGTAGCGGCTGAGAATGAAGATGTTGCGCTTGCGGTTGTATCGGACCCGCGGGCCGGCCAGCAGCTCGGCGTATCCCGGATAGGGGTTGGCCGAGGTCACCGGATCGAATGGGTCGAACGACGTCTCGCGGACGCCCGGATAGGCACGTCGCTTGAGCTTGGCGCCCAGATCAACAGTGATGTTGGTGTAGAGACTATCCGCGACCGGCCTGGCCACCGTGCTCGCCAACCTGATGTCGTATTTGAGGGTCAAGGCTCCTCCATCCGTCCGCCAGGTGCGGCCTACCGCTGCAAGCGCGACCGTAACAGTTATTTCTGTAACGGACAATGAGGTTAAGATCAGCGTCATATGGAGCTGACCATCGACCAGCTTGCCCAGCGCGTTTCCATGTCCTCGCGCAACATCCGGGAGTGGCAACGCCAGGGTTTACTGCCGCCGCCCACCCGCCGCGGACGCGTCGGCATCTACTCCGACGAGCATGTCGCGCGGATCAGGCGGGTTCAGCAGCTGCACTCCGAAGGCTTCCCGCTCGACCTGATCCGGCGAATGATCGAAACCAATACCGGCAGCGAGAGCGACATACGGCACTTGGCGGCCGAAGTGCTGGCCCCGTTCAGCACCTCCGGCCCCACCACGGTCAGCCGGGCGCAACTCGACAACCGACTCGGCGCCGGCGCCGCGGCGCACCTGGCCAAGCTCGGCCTGATCGCCGACTCGGACGCCGACCCGGTATCGGTGCGAGACGCGGAGGCGTTGGACCTGATCGAAGGCCTGACCGGCGTGGGTGTTTCGCTGGAGCGGCTGGTCGCCTCGCTGGTCGACGTCCGCGGTCACCAACGCTCGATCGCAGATGTCATCCTGCGTGCCTACGCAGAGGACGTGTGGGAGCCGTTCGTGTCATCGAGCTTCGCCAAGCCCGACTGGGGTTCGCTCGCCGACAATGCGGGGCGAGGGCGGCAGCTGGTGATCGCTCTGCTCACTCATCTGCAGCAGACCGCGTTGGACGACGCCGCGGCGTCGTTGATGTTAAGCGAGGTCAGCCAGGCCGAACGGGCGCTGGACGGCATCAAGCCGAGGCATGAACGGCCTTGAGGCTCCGTCAGATTACAGGGTGGCCGGCCGGATGACGACGACCGACTTGGTCCTCGATCCGTCGTCGCGCAGCAAGGCGATGACCCGGCCGTCGGCCGTGTGCGCGGCGTAGACCCCGTCGATGGCCGCCGGGCTCAGCGCGCGGCCGTTGGCGACCGCGTCGGCTTCGTCATCGGTGAGTTGTCGATGGGGAAACAGCAGCAGGCACGCGTCGTCGAGGGTCAGGCTCAGCGCGGGACGCTCGGACAGGTCCTCCAGCGTGCGGGCCAGGTCCAGACCGAACCGGCCGACCCGGGTGCGCCGCAGGGCGATCAGGTGACCGCCGACCCCTAACGCTGCGCCGACGTCGCGGGCCAACGCGCGAATGTAGGTGCCAGACGAACAGTCCACCTCGACGTCGACGTCGATCAGGTGGTCGTGGCGACGGGCAGCCAGCATCGCGAACCGATCGATGCGCACCGGCCGCGCGGCCAATTCAACGGGCCGCCCCTCGCGGGCCAGCCGATAGGCCCGCTGGCCGTCGACTTTGATCGCGCTGACCGCCGACGGGACCTGCTCGATATCGCCGCGCAACCCGGCGATCACCGTCGCGATCGACTCGTCGGTCACGTACTCCGCCGAAACCTGTCGTGTCAGTTCACCTTCCGCATCTTCGGTTGACGTTGCTTGACCTAGCCGGATAGTGGCGGCGTAGGACTTTGACGTCGCTGTCACCAGCCCCAAGATCTTGGTGGCCCGGTCGATCCCGATCACCAAGACACCGGTTGCCATCGGATCCAATGTCCCGGCATGGCCTACCCGCCGGGTACCGAAGATGCGCCGGCAACGCCCGACCACGTCATGGCTCGTCATACCGGCCGGCTTGTCGACGATGACAAGACCCGCGTTCATAACGTGATCGCCGTGAGCACCAAATCCTGCTCCACCGACCACCGTCCGGCCAGTGAGTTCAACGGCGGACCGGACAGTGCGGCCCCGTCTATCAGAATCGTCGACTCGAAAGACCCGGCCGAACCGGAGCCGTCGACGTCGAAGGTGATGTGCGCGTCCTCGAACCCAAGCCAGCGCTTTGTCAGCGGGAACCAGGCCTTGTACGTTGCCTCCTTGGCGCAGAACAGGATTCGGTCCCAATGCAGTCCGGCGGGCAGGGCCGCCAACTCGGCCCGCTCGACTGGCAGGCTGATCGCGTCGAGCACTCCGTCCGGCAGAACGTCGTGCGGCTCGGCGTCGACACCCAGTGAGCGGACCACGCTGGCGCGGCCGATCACCGCGCCGCGGTAGCCCGCACAGTGGGTGAGGCTGCCCACCACGCCGTCGGGCCAGCACGGTTCGCCCTTGTCCCCCTTGAGAATCGGCGCGGGCGGGAACCCCAGCTCGCCCAATGCGGTGCGGGCGCAGTAGCGGACGGTGATGAACTCGTTGCGCCGCTTGGCCACCGACCGCGCGATCAACGGCTCTTCTTCGGCCATCGGCGCCAAACCGGGTGGGTCGGAATATAACTCGGCACACGCCAGGTCTCCGCTGCTGGGCAGCACGGACGACATCAGTTTGGTCAGTGTCATCGTGACTACCGCTGGCGCAGTCGCTCGCGGAACCGCTCTGCCTGCGCCCGCATCTCCGGGGTGATGACGAAGTGACCGCCGAAGTCGTTGAGATAGCCGGGCGCGTAATGCGGGTCGGGCAGCACCTGGCGCAGCCAGCTGTACGGTTTGCGGCGGCGCCACTCCCGCGGGTAGCCCACCGACACCTCTTCGAAGCGGACACCGTCATACCAGGTGGTGCGGGGAATGTGCAGATGCCCGTACACCGAACAGATCGCGTTGTAGCGGGTGTGCCAGTCGGCGGTCTCGGTGGTTCCACACCACAGCGAGAACTCCGGGAGAAACAGCGCATCGCAGGGTTCGCGCACCATCGGGAAATGGTTCACCAGCACGGTCGGCGTAATCCAGTCCAGGTCGTCCAGCCGCTTGCGGGTGGCGGCGACGCGATCATGACACCACGCCTCGCGGGTGGGGTACGGCTCCGGCGAGATCAGGAACTCGTCGGTGCAGACGACGTTGCGTTCCCGCGCGATCGCCAAGCCCTCGGCTTTGGTGGTCGCGCCCTGCGGCAGGAACGAGTAGTCGTACAGCAGGAACAACGGGACGATCGTCGCCGGACCGCCCCGCTCCGTCCACACTGGGAACGGGTGCTCCGGGGTCACGACCCCCAGTTCGTCGCACATGTTGACCAGGTAGTCGTACCGGGCCCGCCCGAAGATTTGCATCGGGTCCTTGGTGGTGGTCCAGAGTTCGTGGTTGCCGGGCACCCAGATCACCTTGGCGAAGCGCCGTCTCAGCAGGTCCAGCGCCCACCGGATCTCATCGGTGCGCTCGGCGACGTCGCCGCAGACGATCAGCCAGTCGTCCGGCGTCGACGGGTACAGCGATTCGGTGACGGGCTTATTGCCCACATGGCCAGTGTGCAAATCGGAGACCGCCCACAACGTCGGTTGCCGCGCGGTCGTGGGCGCTCGCCCGTGTTCCTGCCAAGCCACGACTCACCAGCCTAACGAGTGTGCCGGTGGACGACTCGCCGCCTGACTAGAACAGGTTCTCGTTTACCCTGTGGCGGCGGACTCGCGACTTGTAAACTCCCGGCAGTAGTCGCCGGACAATCACAGCCAGCGGAGGGGATGTCATGGTCACCAAGCTGCGCCTGCTTGCCGCGCTCGGTGCCCTGTTCACGGCTGTGGTGATGGTGTGGCAGAGCGCGCCGCCGGTCAACGTCGGCGTCCCGAGGGTGCAACTGCGATCGACCGCCGCGCCGATGGACCCGCCCACGACGATGAAAAGCCCGATCGTGGCGACCACCGACCCCAGCCCGTTCGATCCGTGTCAGGACATACCGTTCGATGTCGTCCAGCGGCTGGGCCTGTCCTTCACACCACCGGCGCACGAAGAAGGGCTGCGCTGTCACTACGACGCGGGCAACTACCAGGTGGCCGTCGAGCCGATCATCTGGCGAAATTACGAGCAGTCGCTGCCGGCCGACGCCGTGGAAACCACGATCAACGGCCACCGCGCGGCACAGTGGTGGAACCTCAAGCCCACCTATCACAACAGCTACTGGTACTTCTCCTGCATGGTGGCCTTCAAGACCAGCTACGGCGTCATCCAGCAGTCGCTGTTCTACTCGACGGTCTACTCCAGCCCGGAGGTCGACTGCCCGTCCACCAACCTGCAGCGCGCCAACGAACTTTCGCCTTACTACAAGTTCTGAGTCTGCGTCGTTGGCTCCCGGCATAACCTGATGCCGTGACGACCACCTCCAACCGACCCGCAAAGTCGACGCTGCGCGCCCTCCCCCGACGATTCGCCGGCCGCGCACTCGCCCGGATCCTGCGGCTGCCCGCGCAGACCCATAACTACACGGTCAGCAGCGTGAAGATCCCGATGCGCGACGGCATCGAGCTGGTGGCCGACCACTACGAGCCCGTCGGCGAAGTGGTTGGCACACTGCTGGCCCGCGGGCCCTACGGCCGGGCATTCCCGTTCTCGCTGATATTCGCCTACCTGCACGCAGCCCGCGGCTACCGGGTGATTCTGCAGAGTGTGCGGGGCACGTTCGGCTCGGGCGGCGTCTTCAATCCGATGGCTGACGAGGTCGCCGACGGCGCTGACACGGTCGCATGGTTGCGGCGCCAGCCTTGGTTCAGCGGTCGCTTCGCCACCATCGGGATCTCCTATCTGGGCTTCACCCAGTGGGCGATGCTGGAGGATCCGCCGCCGGAATTGGCCGCGGCCGTGATCACCGCAGGTCCGCACGATTTGAGTGCGTCGGCGTGGGGCACTGGCTCGTTCACGGTCAACGATTTCCTCGGCTGGAGCAACCTGGTGGCCCACCAGGAAGATCCCGGCCGGATCCGGGCAGGCATTCGCCAGCGGCGCGCCCAGAAACACGTCGTCCGCGCCGCCGGCGAGGTGCCGTTGGGCGCGGCCGGCCGAGCGCTGCTCGGCGAAGGGGCGACGTGGTGGGAGAACTGGCTGAAACCACCGAAAACCGAGGACCCGTTCTGGGGAGCGCTGCGGGTCCCCGACGCACTGGACCGCGTCGACGTGCCGGTGCTGCTGCTCAGCGGCTGGCAAGACCTGTTCCTGCCGCAGACGCTGCAGCAGTATCGGCAACTTCGTGATCGCGGCGTCGAGGTCGCGCTGACCATGGGGCCGTGGACCCACACAGAGCTGCTCTTGGCCGGCCTGGCCACCATCGCCAAGGAGACCGGCGACTGGTTGGACACCCACCTCGGCGATCGCCCGGCCGAGCCGCGCTCGGGGAGGGTCCGGTTCTTCGTGCGAGGCGAAGGTTGGCGCCAGCTGCCCGACTGGCCGCCCGCAACCACCGAGCGCGCGCTCTACCTGCAGCCCGGCGGCGGCCTGGCCGAGACGATGCCGACGGCGGGGTCCTCCGCGAGCTTTCGCTATGACCCGAACGAGCCGACACCCACCATCGGAGGCCGACTGCTATCCCCCGACGGCGGCTACCGCGACGACACCGCGCTGGCGGCCCGGCGTGACGTGCTCAGCTTCACCAGCGACGCGCTCACCGCCGATCTGCCGGTGTTCGGCAACCCGGCCGCCGAGCTGACCCACAGCTCCGACAACCCGCACGTCGATGTGTTCGTCCGGATCAGCGAGGTCGACGCCAAAGGTCGCTCGCGAAATGTCAGCGACGCCTACCGGCGGCTGGACGGCACTTCCCCCGACCGTGACACCGTCAGCCTCCAGCTCGATGCCGTCGCTCACCGGTTCCGCGCCGGATCACGCATCCGGGTGCTGGTCGCCGGCGGCAGCCATCCTCGCTTTGCCCGCAACCTCGGGACCGGCGAGGCGATATCGACCGGCAACCAGCTCAAGCCGGCCACCCACGAGGTGCACTTCGGCACGTCACGGGTTGTGCTGCCGGTGGGTTCCTGATGGGCGTCTTCGATGAATGGCGAAGCGGTGGAACGGAAATCCACTGGCAGTCGACAACCGCCGGTAACGAGGGAACCGATCTCACCGTCTTCACCCGCCGCTGCGGCACACCGGGGGCACCGGCACTGGTCTGCGTGCACGGCTTCCCAACGGCGAGCGTCGACTACTTCGCGCTGACCCGCGAACTCGACGCCGAGTTCGACATCTTCCTGCTTGACTTCCCCGGCTACGGGCTCTCCGACAAGCCGGCCGCGCCGTACGTGTATTCGCTCTACGACGATGCGCGCCTGCTGATCCACGCGATCACGAATGTATGGCAGCTCGACGACTACACGATGCTGACCCATGACCGCGGCACCAGTGTCGGCATGATCGCGCTCGCCATGTTCGCCGACCGAGATGATGTGAGCCCGCCATCCGACGTCATCTTGACGAATGCCAACATCTACCTTCCCCTGGCCAATCTGACCGGATTCCAGAAGGCACTCCTCGACCCCGCTGTGGCGCGAAGCACCGCGCGCGCGACCACGCCGGAGATGCTCGCCGCGGGCATGGGCGCGACGACCTTCATGCCGCGGCGAGACCCCGCTGATCCCGAGATCGCCGCGTTAGCCGAATGCTTCGCGCACAACGACGGGATCGGCGTCCTGCCGGATACCATTCAGTACCTCAATGAGCGGGCCGCAGACGAAACCAATTGGCTCCAAGCGCTTTCCACCAGCGAGATCAACACCAGCCTGGTGTGGGGCCTGCACGACAATGTCTCCCCCGTCCGGGTTGCGAACTACGTGTGGCAGGAATTCCTCAGAAACAAGCCCGGACGAAACCGCTATTGGATACTGCCGGCCGCCGACCACTATCTGCAGTGCGATGCCCCGGCGGAGCTTGCGCACATTGTGCGACTCACCGCGGCGGCCGCAGCGCCTATGTCGCTGCGCACTCTCGACGACCGGCCGGACGGCGCGGTTCTCGTCGACCAGACTCCGTGAAAATGGTTACAGCTGAATATCATTCAACCGCGTCGCGGACCCGCGCGGCGACCTCGCGCAGCGACGCCTCGTCGTGCACCGGCGCACCCGTCGACGGCGTGACGGGCAGCTGCACCCAGCTTGTGCAGCCGGCGTAGTCGGGAGTGCGTGCCAGTTCGACCGGCGCGACCAACGGCATGGCCTGCACGACCAACACCGCCAACCGATGCTTCGGTCGAAAGTCCAGCCGGTCCCGTTGGACCGACTCGGCCGTCCAGATATGCAGGTCCTCAATCGCCGCGATGTTGTCTGGCCGGTTGACCGGCAGCGCCGCAACGACTTTCGCTGCCGCCCGCACCACGAAGCGGTCATCGGTGCTGTCGGAAGCCGCGGCGGTGAGCAGGTCCCGAAACTCTGGCCGCACCCGCTCGGCGTGGCTGTGTGCAACCGTCGGGAACAGCATGAACTCGCGGGCGACTGTCACGTCGAAACGCTTCTCGCCAATTCCGCCTTTACGCAACAGCACCTGCTGCCGGCCGTCCAGCAGCGCGTGCACCACCGCGCTCCACTCCTTGAGCGCGGGCATCGTGGCGGTGTGTGTCACTTCATCGCCACGCGACGCAGCGGCGGCGAGGTCTTCGGAGGCTGGCGGCGCGTCGGCAACACATCCAGCAGCCGTGTCGTCGTCGCCGCGACTTCGGCGACCGCCGCCTCGAAGGCCGCGGCGTTAGCCGACGAGGGGTGGGTGACGCCGCTGACCTTGCGCACATATTGCCGCGCCGCTGCCGCAATCTCCTCGCCGGTCGCCGGAGGCTCGAGTCCGCGCAATTCGGTGATGTTTCGGCACATTCCTCAACGATAAGCCGGTCGGCCCGCGAAGCGCCCGGGCCTGATCAGCGCGGGGCGGTGATGGAGGTCAGCGCGCATTCGCTATTACGGTTGCCCTATGACAGGCGACGACATCTTGCTGACCCACACCGACGAGCGGGTGCTGACCCTCACCCTGAACCGACCGAAATCCCGCAATGCGCTGTCCGCGGCGCTGCGGGATCGATTTTTCGGGGCCCTGGCCGAGGCCGAGGCCGACGACGGCGTCGACGTGGTCATTCTCACCGGCGCCGATCCGGTGTTTTGTGCGGGGCTCGACCTCAAAGAGCTCGGCGACTCCGCGGCGCTACCCGACATCTCGCCGCGCTGGCCACCGATGAGCAAACCGGTGATCGGCGCCATCAACGGCGCGGCCGTCACCGGCGGCCTCGAGCTGGCGTTGTACTGCGACATCCTGATCGCCTCGGAGCAGGCACGATTTGCCGACACCCATGCGCGGGTGGGCCTGCTGCCAACCTGGGGACTCAGCGTCCGGCTACCGCAGAAGGTGGGCGTTGGAATGGCCCGCCGGATGAGCCTGACCGGCGACTACCTGTCCGCCGAGGATGCGCTGCGGGCCGGCCTGGTCACCGAGGTGGTGCCGCACGACCAGTTGCTGTCGGCTGCTCGACAGGTGGCGGACAGCATCGTCGGCAACAACCAGGACGCGGTGCGGGCCCTGCTGAGCTCCTACCACCGCATCGACGCCTCGCAGACCGATTCGGGGCTGTGGCTGGAAGCGACGGCGGCCCGGCAATTCCGGACCTCCGGCGACGATATCGCCGCCAATCGCGAGGCCGTGCTGCAGCGCGGGCGGGCCCAGGTTCGGTAGCAGCATTCTGCCCCGTTCCGCAGCTGGGAAACGGGGCAGAATGTCGGCTGATGCGTTAGATCACGGCAGCGCTGCGCGGATCGGGTGCCGCAGGTCAAAGCCGGGGTGCAGCACGTCGGCGGCGTAGTGGCGGATTGGATGCAGCGGTCCGCTGAACGGCACCCACGGGTCAGCCGACGCGACAGGCGCCGCGAGTGACCCGAGCAAGGACAGACCGACACCGGCCAGCAGGCCAGCTGCCGCGACGCGCAGCTTGGAAGTTTTGGCGTTCATGGTGATGATTCCTAACCTGGCAGTGGTCCCAGTTCCGAATGTGAATCCTTCGCTGGGATCGGTTGCGTTTCCCGACACATACGAGCGTGCACCGGCTGCCTTGATGGATCCTGGCGAGATTCTTGTGAAATTCTTGCGTTCGCGGTGACCCGCTTCTGCGCAGCTCAGCCAGGGTTTATTTCGAAGGTGAACTCGTGGCCGCCGATACGGACGTGATCGCCGTCCGCCAGCGTGGCGCTGCTTCGGATGCGCCGGCCTCCTACCAGGACGCCGTTGGTCGATCGCAGGTCGCTGATGACGAAACCGCTTCCGGTGTCGATGACAACGGCGTGGTAGCGACTGACTTCGTCGTCGTCGAGAACCACGTCGTTGTCCGGCCGGCGGCCGATCCGGGTCGAACCCTCCAACCGGTGGCGCTGTCCGTTGTGTCCGCGCAGCGCAGCGATGGCTGACGGGCCCGCCAGTGTGCCGGTGTGCGCGCTGAGGTCGGCGACGCCGCGCGTCGCGGTCGTCTGCGCTGTCTGATGAGTGTCCAAGGGCTCTTGGCGAAGGATCCGTTCGTGCAGGCTGCGCACGGTAGGGCCGGGGTCGATGCCGAGATTCTCAGCGAGGTTCGCTTTCAGTCGCTGATAGGCGTTGAGGGCATCGGACTGCCGCTCGGCGAGGTAGTAGGCGGTCATCAGCTGAGCCCACAGCCGTTCGCGATAGGGATGTTCGGCGCTCAGCACCTCCAGGCGAGGGATTATGGCGTCGGCACGTCCGCACGCGATCTCGGCCTCGGCGAGCGCGGTTTGCACCGCCACTCTGACCTCCGAGAGCGCCGTGGCGAACGTGTCGACGAAGGCGAATTCGCGGAGGTCATCGAGGAACGGCCCACGCCATTCGGCCAGCGCGGCCGACAGGTAGCTGCTGGCATCTTCGAACCGTCCGGCGGCGGCGGCGTGCACGCCCGCGTTCTTTTCGGTGATGAAACGCCCGAGATCGCAGTCGGCGTCAGCGACATTGAGTTGATAGCCCGGCGGCACGCTGGCCAGCACATTGCTCGGGTCAAAACCGGCGCTGCCGATCAGTCGGCGCAGATTGGACACGTAGGAGTGGATGCTCGTCCGGGCGGCCGGCACTGGTTGCTGGTCCCAGACCGCATCGATCAGCGAATCGACCGACACCGCCCGGTTTCGGTTCACCACCAGCATGGCCAGTACTGCCCGCTGCTTCGGGGCGCCCAGCTGCACCAGGGCGCCGCCGCGCGCGATCAACTGCAACGGTCCCAAGACACCAAACCCGGGGCCTGCGTTTCCCATCCTGCTGCCCGTCCTTCGATGTGCGTCGGCGTCAGCTCACCATTGTGACCGCAATGGCTGATGCGACCGCCCTGCGGCCAGCCGATAACTCGAGATCGTTGGCTGGGTACGGCTCGCCGCTGAGCATCCGGTCGCGCTGACTTCGCACGGCGGACCCGGCTCGCTCACCCCAAAGCGGCGCGCAGCGTCGCCACTACTTCGTCGACCGAACCGGTGGTCGAGTAGCCCGCGGCCAGCTTGTGGCCGCCGCCGCCGAACGTCGACGCGACAGCGGAGAGATCTACTGCGGCCTTGGCCCGCATCGACACCGACCACTGCCGCGGCGCGATTTCTTTGAATACCGCGGCCACCTCGGCCTGCTGCGTGGTGCGGACGATATCGACGATGCTCTCGACTTCTTCCGGCCGCGCGCTGGTCCATTCCTGGTTTCCGACAACGGCATACACCAGTCCACGACCGCCGGCGGCGTCGGGCAGCAACTGTGCCGAGCCCAATACCCGGGCCAGCATCGCCAACCAGGCGAAGGGATGAGTGTCCATCAGTGTCCGGGTGATCGACGCGTTGTCGATGCCGATCTCGACCAGCCGCGCCGCCAACCGGTACGCGCGTGCGCTGGCCCATCGGAAAGACCCGGTGTCGGTGGTCAGCCCCGCGTACAGGCAGTACGCCACATCGGCGTCGATCGGCTTGTCCCAGGCGTCGAGCAGCTCGGCAACCATCATCGTGGTGGAGTCCGCCTTCACCTCAACGAAATTCACGGTGCCGAACAGCTGATTCGACGCGTGGTGGTCGATCACCAGAACTTCCTGGCCGTCAGCCGCCATATCGCGCAGGTCGCCGAGCCGGTTGATGCTCGGAATGTCCACGGTCACAACCAAATCGACATCGCGCCGCATCGCATCGGGATCGACCAGAAGCCGACCGCCGGGCAGCGATCGCAACGACTCCGGAAGCGCCGCGGGCGCCGCGAAGCCGACCTGGACGGTCTTGCCGCACCGGTCCAGCACCAAGGCCAGCGCCAAACCGGCGCCGATCGTGTCAGCATCGGGATGGACATGGCAGACCACCCCGACGGTGGCGGCGTCGTCCAACACTTTGGCGGCGCCGGCAGCGTCGACGCGTCTTCCTGTAGAAGTTGATTCAGTCTTCGGGTTGATGGTTGTCACCGGCGCCTTCCCCGTTATCGGTTGGTGCCCCCAAGTTCGATTGCTCGGCTCCTCCTCGGGCCGCTGCGCGGCCCGCATCGTCGACGAGCAAGTTCGATTGCTCGGCTTCGCCGTCGTCCACGTCGACTGCAATGCTCTCGCGGTACGGATCGGCCTCGCCGGCCGGTGTGGCCCCCTCGCGAACTCGAGCCACGTCGGCATCGGCGGCACGCGCGCGCGCCAGTAACTCCTCCATCCGCTGCACGGAGTCGGACACCGTGTCGCGAATGAAGGTCAGCGTGGGGGTGAAGCGCACACCGGTACCGGCCCCTACCTTGCTGCGCAGTACGCCCTTTGCGCGTTCCAACGCCGCGGCGGCACCGATGTGATCGGGCTCGTCGTCCAACGTCGCGCCCATCACCGTGTAGTACAGCGTCGCGTCGTGCAGGTCACCGGTCACCTTCGAGTCGACGATGGTGACCCCGGCCAGTCCCGGGTCCTTGATCTCGTACTCGATCGCCGTTGCGACGATCTCGGAGATCCGCTTGGCCAGTCGGCGCGCGCGCGCCGGGTCAGCCATATCGCAGGTTCGGCTTGTCGGAGCTCATATTCAGACGCGTTCCTTCTCGACCAACTCGTAGGTCTCGATGACATCGCCCTCTTTGAGATCGGAGTAGGTCAGCGTCAGACCGCACTCGTATCCGTCGCGCACCTCGGTGACGTCATCCTTCTCGCGTCGCAGTGAGCTCACCGTGAGGTTGTCGGCCACCACGATGTTGTCCCGTAGCAGCCGGGCCTTCGCGTTGCGGCGCATTACCCCGGAAGTCACCAGGCAGCCCGCGATGACACCGACCTTCGACGACCGGAACAGCGCTCGGATCTCGGCGCGTCCCAGCTGGTTTTCCTCGTAGATCGGCTTGAGCATGCCCTTGAGCGCACTCTGGATCTCGTCGATGGCCTGGTAAATCACCGAGTAGTACCGGATGTCCACGCCTTCGCGGTTGGCCAGCTCAGTGGCCTTGCCCTCGGCGCGCACGTTGAACCCGATGATGATCGCGTCCGATGCCGACGCCAGGTTGACGTTGGTCTCGGTGACACCGCCGACGCCGCGGTCGATGACGCGCAGTTCCACCTCGTCGTCGATCTCGATGCCCAGCAGGGCTTCCTCCAACGCCTCGACCGTGCCGGAGTTGTCGCCCTTCAGGATCAAGTTGAGCTGCGACGTCTCCTTCAACGCGGCATCCAGATCGTCCAGGCTGATGCGCTTCCGGGAGCGTGCTGCCAGCGCATTGCGCTTGCGTGCACTGCGGCGATCGGCGATCTGGCGGGCAATCCGGTCCTCGTCGACCACCAGCAGGTTGTCACCGGCGCCGGGCACCGACGTGAAGCCGATGACCTGGACCGGCCGTGACGGCAGAGCCTCGTGGATGTCCTCGCCGTGCTCGTCGACCATCCGCCGAACCCGGCCGTACGCGTCGCCGGCGACGATCGAGTCGCCGACCCGCAGCGTGCCGCGCTGGATCAGCACGGTCGCCACCGGTCCGCGACCGCGGTCCAGATGCGCTTCGATCGCCACACCCTGGGCCTCCATGTCGGGGTTGGCCCGCAGGTCCAGGGCGGCGTCGGCGGTCAGCAAGACCGCCTCCTCCAGCGCCTCAATGTTGGTGCCGGCCTTCGCGGAGATGTCGACGAACATCGTCTCGCCGCCGAAATCCTCAGCCACCAAACCATATTCGGTGAGCTGGGAGCGGATTTTCTGCGGGTCGGCGCCCTCCTTGTCGATCTTGTTCACCGCCACCACGATCGGCACGTCGGCGGCCTGCGCGTGGTTGATGGCCTCCACCGTCTGCGGCATCACGCCGTCGTCGGCGGCCACCACCAGGATGGCGATGTCGGTGGCCTTGGCACCGCGGGCACGCATGGCGGTGAACGCCTCGTGACCCGGGGTGTCGATGAAGGTGATCGGCCGCTCGTTGCCGTCGAGGTCGACGGTCACCTGGTAGGCACCGATGTGCTGGGTGATGCCGCCGGCCTCGCCCTCGCGGACGCTGGCATTGCGGATCGTGTCCAGCAGTCGGGTCTTACCGTGGTCGACGTGACCCATCACGGTCACCACCGGCGGACGGGTCTGCAGGTCGTCCTCGTCGCCTTCGTCTTCGCCGTAGGTCAGATCGAAGGACTCCAGCAGCTCGCGGTCCTCGTCCTCGGGGCTGACGACCTGAACGACGTAGTTCATCTCGCCGCCCAGCAGTTCGAGCGTCTCGTCGCCGACCGACTGGGTCGCCGTCACCATCTCGCCGAGGTTGAACAGCGCCTGCACCAGCGAGGCCGGGTTGGCGTCGATCTTCTCGGCGAAGTCGCTCAGCGACGCGCCACGGGCCAGCCGGATGGTCTCGCCGTTGCCGTGCGGCAACCGCACGCCGCCGACGACCGGCGCCTGCATGTTCTCGTATTCGGCGCGTTTCGCCCGCTTCGACTTGCGGCCCCGTCGCGGTGCACCGCCGGGACGTCCGAATGCACCGGCGGCACCGCCGCGCTGGCCGGGCCGGCCACCGCCACCGCCGGGACGGCCACGGAAACCGCCGCCGGGTGGGGCACCGACTCCGCCGCCGCCGGCACCGCCGCCACCGCCGCGGTAGTTACCACCTCCACCACCACCGCCGCCGCCGCCGGGACGGCCACCTGCCGGGGCGCCTGGCCGACCGCCGGGACCCCCCGGTCGGGCACCGCCGGGACGGGGTGGGCGACCTGGCCCACCAGCGCCGGCAGGACGCGGCGGCATATTGCCGGGCGAGGCACCACCGGGGCGCGGGGCACCGGGACGGGGCGCACCGCCGGGACGCGGCGCCGGCGGGCGCGGAATCGCCCGCTCCACCGGCTGCGCTGAGGAAAACGGGTTGTTGCCGACGCGCGGGGTCCGTGCCGCGGGCTTGGGGGCGGCCGGTCGGGGACCGGGCGTCGGTCCGGGGCGAGCCGGCGCGGGCGTCGGACCGGCCTGCGGCTCTGCGGGAGCCGGTGCCTGCGGCTCGGGCTCTTGCGGCGCCGGCGGTGCGGACGCTTTGGGGGCGGCGGGTTTCTGCGCCACCGGGGCCGCCGCTTTGACGGCGGCTTTGGGAGCCGCCGCGCCGTTGCCGGCGGTCTTGCCCTGTGCGGGCTTGCCACCGCCGAACGATTCACGCAGTCGACGCGCGACGGGCGCTTCCACTGTCGACGACGCGGATTTGACGAATTCGCCCTGTGCGCTCAGTCGGGCGAGAACTTCCTTGCTGGTAACACCGAGTTCCTTGGCCAACTCGTGTACGCGGGCCTTGCCTGCCACTACATCTCCTGTCTATGAGGCGACAGCGGTAGTGGGCCGCGCCTCGGGTTTAGCTATGACGCATGGTCATCGGGACTTCACGGTGTGCTCATGTCTTCTGCTGCCTGTTCTTTTGGCGGGATGATCGGGCGCATCGAGAGACTCGACGTGCTCAACCACCGCTGACGTGTCCGGTGCGCCGGCGATGCGCAGCGCTCGAGCAAAAGCTCGCCGCCGGATTGCTTCTTTGGCGCACTGCGGTACGGGATGCAGCCATGCACCCCGCCCCGGCAGAGTACCTGCTGGGTCAACGGTCACGGCGTGTTTGCCGTTCCCGGTCGACACAGCCACCACTCGGAGCAGTTCGACAGCCAACTCTTGCTTACGGCACCCGACGCATGTCCGCACCGGTCCTTCGGTACGTCGATGCGCCGAGGCCGAAGTCTCGCGCTGGATCACGGCTCAGTTTACCTGCACCCAGCCGGTGCTCAGTACCACCCGCGGTGTTCGGCAACACCTGGTCCGATGGGCGGCTCCGCGGCTAGTGGTCGTGCGCCATCGGGTAGGTGGCGCCATGTTCGGGATGCTCGGTCGACTCCTCGGGCGAATCGCCGCGGATGTCGATCCGCCATCCGGTGAGCCGGGCGGCCAGCCGTGCGTTCTGGCCCTCTTTGCCGATGGCCAGCGACAGCTGGAAGTCGGGCACTACCACTCGGGCGGCCCGGGCGTTCTGGTCGATCACGGTCACCGACACCACCTTGGCCGGCGATAACGCGTTGGCGACGAAGCGGGCCGGGTCGTCGTCAAAGTCGATGATGTCGATCTTCTCTCCGGACAGCTCGCTCATCACATTGCGCACACGCTGACCCATCGGGCCGATGCAGGCGCCCTTGGCGTTCAGTCCGGGAACCCGAGACGCCACCGCGATCTTCGAGCGGTGGCCGGCTTCGCGTGCGACCGCCACAATCTCCACGGAGCCGTCGGCGATCTCGGGGACTTCCAGCGAGAACAGCTTGCGCACCAGGTTCGGGTGAGTGCGTGACAAGGTGATCACTGGCTCGCGGACACCGCGGCTCACTCCCACCACGTAGCAGCGCACCCGGTCACCATGCTCGTAAGCCTCACCCGGAACTTGCTCCGCCGCGGGGATCACACCCTCCGACCCTTTGGTCTCACTGCCCATCCGGACGACGATGAGGCCACGCGAATTGGCGCGGCTGTCGCGTTGGATCACACCGGCGACGATCTCGCCCTCATGGGTGGAGAACTCGCCGTAGGTGCGCTCGTTCTCGGCATCCCGCAGCCGCTGCAGCATCACCTGTCGCGCGGTTGTGGCCGCGATCCGGCCGAAGCCCTCCGGGGTGTCCTCCCACTCGCTGAGCACGTTGGCGTCCTCGTCGAGCTCGCGGGCCAGCACCCGGACCGAACCCGATTTGCGGTCGATGTCGATGTGCGCGTCCGGCTGATGCCCCTCGGTGTGCCGGTATGCGCTCAGCACCGCAGCCTTGACGTCTTCGAGTAAGTCGTCGAATGAGATGCCCCGTTCCACGACTATCGCGTGCAGAGCGGCCATGTCGATGTTCATGTTCTGCCCTCCGCCTCGACGGTCCGGTCGACAGTGGCCAGCTCCAGCTCTCGTTGCGAAGGAGCCGAAAACTCAACCTGGACAACGGCGTTGACAACCTCAGCAAGGGATATCGAGCGTACCGCCCAGCCCCGGGCCCGGTCATCGCGAACCACCAAACTCAGGGTGTCCTCGCGCATCTCACCGACTCGACCGGTGACCTGCGTGCCGTCCGTCAA
This sequence comes from uncultured Actinomycetota bacterium, assembly GCA_963760095.1. Lineage (GTDB taxonomy): Bacteria > Actinomycetota > Actinomycetes > Mycobacteriales > Mycobacteriaceae > Mycobacterium. The sequence goes on from CAVXBT010000009.1 coordinate 241,940, forward strand.
TGCCAGCTCGATCTTGCGGCCCCGCGCGCGGCGGAAGTGCTTCGCGGTGGTCAGCGGGCGGTCCACACCGGGCGAGCTGACTTCCAGGACATAGTGACCTTCGATGCCGTCCACCGCATCCAGCACGCTCGACGCCGAACGGGACAGCTCGGCGATGGTGTCCAAGTCGAGTGCGGTGTCGCCATCGGCGATCACGGTTATCCGCGGCGGCTGGACCCGCGCGTCGATGACGACATCTTCGATTTCGTAGCCAGCACGCACGAACTCACCATCGAGCAGCTCGATCACCTGCGTCTGTGACGGTAGCCCGGTGGCCACGGCGAGCTCCTCATCTTGAGTTGTTCGGTCAGGCAGCCCTGCGGCGCGAATAATGAGCGCTTCCGCGGAACCAGCCATCAACGATACGCCAGGAATCCTGTTGTAAGACGTGATCGCGGCGAGCTCACCTGGCGTTACAGCCGGCGTTCAAGCGCGCCGCGGTGGCAATGGCAGGATGTTGCTGTGCCGCGCACAGAGCCTGGTTTCGAGCCGGTCGTCAGCAGGCGACGTGCGTTGGCGGGTGGCGTCGCTCTCGCTGCACTCGGAATTGCGGTGCCCGCGTGCAGTTCACCGCCCGCCCCCCCGGCTGTCGATGAACTCGTATCGCAGTTGGCCCTGGCCCGGCGCGACAACGAACTGGCCGCCGCGGCGGCCGCGGCCGCGGTCAGCCCGGTCAGCCTGGCGCTGACCGAGGTCGCCGCCGAACGAGCCCGACACGCGCAGGCCCTGCAGACCGAGATCGCGCGCCTTGCCGTCAACCCGACGTCAACCTCGCCTGCGACCACGAGTCCGACCACCACGGGCTCGGCCGCCGCGGCTCCCCCGCCGCCGCTGGCCGACGTGGTCAGGTCCCTGCGGGCGTCCGCGACCAGCGCCAGTCAACTGGCGAGCACGTCGTCGGGTTATCGAGCCGGGCTGCTCGGCTCCATCGCCGCCGCCTGCACGGCGTCCTACACCGTCGCGCTGGCGGTCGGAGCACCGGCGTCGTGACCTCCGCCGAGCCGTCGCCGGCCGCCACGCCGTACGACACCGCGCTGTGCGCCGCGCTGGACAACGAGCACGCCGTAATCTACGGCTACGGCATCGTTTCGGCGCACTGCCAGCCGGAAGTGAACAACCTGGTGTCCTCCGCGCTGAGTCAGCACCGAAGACGTCGTGACCAGGTCATCGCGACGCTGGCCGGCCGATCGGTCACCGCTCCGCTCGCCGCCGCGGGTTACCAGCTGCCGATGCCGGTCAACACCGTCACCGACGCGGCACGCCTGGCCGCGCGAATGGAGAAGGATACCGAAGTGGCCTGGCGCGCGGTCATCGAGCAGGCTCAGAGCGGCGACGACCGCACATTCGGCGTGACGGCGCTGACCCAGAGTGCAGTGCTGGCCGCCCGATGGAAGCAGGCGCTGGGCGAGTGGCCGATCACCACGGCCTTCCCTGGCGCGGACTAGCTCTCAGCTAGCCCGAAATGGCGGCCGTGACGTCGGTGGCCAGCCCGGCGCCGACCGCGAGTTCCCGTGTCTGGCCACTGAACCGATCGCGCAGCTCGACCGTTCCGTCCGCCCAACCGCGCCCCACCACGACGATCCACGGCACACCGAGTAGCTCGGCGTCCTTGAACTTCACCCCGGGCGATGCCTTCCGGTCGTCGAGCAGCACCTCGATACCCAGCCGATCCAGATCGGCGGCCAGCGCGGTGGCCCCGACGCGCGCCTCGGCGTCTTTGTTGGCGATCACCAGGTGCACGTCGAACGGCGAAACCTGCGACGGCCACCGCAACCCCAGCTCGTCGTGGTGCTGTTCGGCGATGACCGCCACCAACCGCGACACCCCCAAACCGTAGGAGCCCATGGTCAGCCGGACCGGTTTGCCGTCCTCGCCGAGCACGTCGACGGTGAAGGCGTCGGTGTATTTGCGGCCGAGCTGGAAGATGTGGCCGATCTCGATCCCGCGGGCGGAGACCAGCGGCCCGGCGCCGTCGGGCGACGGGTCGCCGTCGCGAACTTCGGCGGCCTCGATGGTGCCGTCGGCGGTGAAGTCGCGGCCGGTCACCAGGCCCACGACGTGCTTGCCGGGTTGGTCGGCGCCGGTGATCCAACTGGTGCCGTCTACCACCCGCGGGTCGACGAGGTAGCGAACACCGTTGTCACGCAACGCCTTCGGGCCGATATATCCCTTGACCAGAAAAGGGTGCTTGGCGAAGTCGGCGTCGCCGAGCAGCGCGTACTCGGCCGGGTCGAGCGCGGCGCCCAGCCTTTTGTCGTCGACCTCCCGGTCGCCGGGAACGCCGATTGCCAGTAGCTCCCAGTCACCACCGGGCTCGCGCACCTTGAGCAGGACGTTTTTCAGGGTGTCGGCAGCGGTGACACTGCGGCCCAGGTCGGCGCCGTTGGCCCATTCGACGAGCGTCGCAATGGTCGGGGTATCGCCGGTCTCGTGGACCACCGCCTCGGGCAGTCCGTCGACGGGCAGGCTCTCGGGTCGCGCCGTGACGACGGCCTCGACATTGGCCGCGTAGCCGGACTGCAAGCACCTGACGAAGGTGTCTTCACCGACCGGGCTCTCGGCCAGGAACTCTTCGGAGGCTGAGCCGCCCATGGCGCCGGATAACGCGGACACAACGACGTACCGGACCCCCAACCGGTCGAAAATGCGCTGATAGGCCTCGCGGTGCGCGTGATAGGCGGTCTTGAGCCCGGCGTCGTCGATGTCGAAGGAGTAGGAGTCCTTCATCACGAACTCGCGGACCCGCAGCAGGCCGGCCCGGGGCCGCGCCTCGTCGCGGTACTTGTTCTGGATCTGAAAGAGCACCAGCGGAAAGTCTTTGTAGGAGCTGTACTCCCCCTTGACCGTCAGGGTGAACAGCTCTTCGTGGGTCGGGCCGAGCATGTAGTCGTTGCCACGGCGATCCTGCAGCCGAAAGACACCGTCGCCGTATTCGGTCCATCGGTTTGTCGTCTCGTAGGGCGCGCGCGGCAGCAAGGCCGGGAACAGGATCTCCTGCCCGCCGATGGCGTTCATCTCGTCCCGCACAACGTTCTCGATTTTGCGCAGCACCCGCAGCCCGAGCGGCAACCAGCTGTAGAGGCCGGGTGCGATCGGTCGGATGTAGCCGGCGCGGATCAACAGCTTGTGGCTGGCGACTTCGGCATCGGCGGGGTCGTCACGCAGCGTGCGCAAGAACAGCTCTGACATCCGGGTGATCACAGCGCGCAAGCCTAACTGTCCGTCAGCCCGCTAAACGGGGGGCACCTCCCGCGTGCGGGGGACAGCCACGGCTACCACCTGCGGCGGATACGACCGTGGCGTCTGTGTGGTGAGGGTCAGGCGCTGGGAGCTAGAGCTCGCCGGCGTCGATGGCGTCCTTGACTTCCTGTGCGTGAGCCACCTGCTCGGCGCTATAGCCGATCAGCAGCGACACCCCGCCGACGATGACGGCCACGCCGGCCACCCACAACAATCCATAGGTGTAGCCCTGGTCGAGAGCATGCAGCTGGGCCTTGTTCATGTATTTGACCGGGCCGTTGGTGCCGCCCAGATACAGCGTGCGCGACGTGATGACGGCCTGAATGATGGCGAGCACCACCGGGCCACCCAAGTTCTGCAGCATCAGCGCGATCGCCGAGGTCGGTCCGATCTGGTCGAACCCGACGCCTGCGATCGCCGACAGCGCCACCGGGACGACGATCATGCCGATACCGATACCGGCGATGACAACCGGCACGATCAGGTTCGGGAAGTACGGCATAGCACCGTTGAACGTCGATCCGTAGACCATTGCGCCGACCACCAGCGCACCGCCGGCGATGACCACGACCCGCGGTTGGAAGCGGGACACCAGTTGCGACGAGCCGCCCAGTCCGATGCCCATCGCGATCGCGAACGGGATGAAGCCGAGACCGGCGCGCAGGGCGCTGTAACCCATGATGTCCTGCACATAGATGGCGACCAGCACCGTGACGGTGAACAACACCCCACCGGCCATGAAGATCGCCGCGAAGGTAGCCAGCCGATTGCGGTCGAAGAACAGTTGGAACGGCACGACGGGGTTTTCGGCGGTGCGCTCCACCGCGGCGAACGCGACGAAGGCGATCAGTCCCACCACCGCCGAACCAATCGTGGTGACCGATATCCAGCCTTTTTCCGGCCCCAACGAGAAGGCAAAGACCGCGGCGGTGCAGGTCAACGTGGCCAGCACAGCGCCGGCCGCGTCGAGTTTCATCCGCTCGCGGTGGGTTTCCCGCAGCGTCGTGCGGGCCAAGTAGATCATCAGCAGCCCGATCGGCACGTTGACCAAAAACGCCAGCCGCCAGGACACCTCGGTGAGTGCTCCGCCGACCACCAAGCCCATCACCGAGCCGATGCCGGTCATTGCCCCGAACACCGCGGTGGCGGCGTTGCGCGCGGGCCCTTTGGCGAACGTCGTGGCGACCAGCGCCAAACCGGTCGGCGCGGCGATCGCGGCGCCCACACCCTGCAGCAGCCGGGCGATCACCAGGGTGACCTCGTCCCATGCGATACCGCACAGCGCCGAAGCGATGGTGAACAGCGTGACGCCGACAATGAAGGTCCGCTTGCGGCCGATGGTGTCACCGAGGCGGCCACCCAGCAGCATCAGACCACCGAAGGTCAGCACATAAGCGGTGATCACCCAGCTACGGCCGGCGTCGGACAGACTCAGCTCGTTCTGGATCTTGGGAAGCGCGACGATCGCGATGGTGCCATCCATGGTCGCCATCAGCTGCATGCCGGCAATAGCGATGACCGCGGCGAAGAACCGCCGGGTTGGAAGCCAAGTCGTCGAGCTCTTGGCTGTGGAGGACGTGGCGGTCTTTGCGGGGTGCGTTGGGGGCATGTGAACTGCTCGCTTCGAGGGTTCAGTTGTCCATTGTTGGACAGCCCGCTCTGCATCGTTGAGAGCCGTCATAAGAACTTACCCTACAGTAATCTTAGGAATCTTTTAAATCCCAAATGCCGCCACGGACCCGATCACAATGATCGCGGGAGGTCGAATACCCTCCGAGCGGATCTTCTCCGGCGCGTCGGCCAGAGTGGCCCGCAAAGTGTGCTCGGCAGCCGTCGTACCTTGCTGAACGACCAACACCGGTGTATCTGCAGGTCGACCGCCTTTTAACAAGACTTCAGCGAACAGCTCGATGCGTTCCACCGCCATCAGCAAAACAATGGTTCCTGACATTGCTGCGAGCGCATCCCAATTCACTAACGATTCGGGGTGCCCCGGCGCTACATGTCCGCTGACCACCACAAACTCGTGGTTGATCGAGCGATGGGTGACCGGGACGCCCGCCGAAGCGGGCACCGCTATGGCACTCGTCACACCCGGCACAACGGTCACAGGGATCCCGGCGTCGGCGCAGGCCGTCAACTCTTCGTAACCGCGGGCGAATACGAACGGATCGCCGCCCTTGAGCCGCACGACGAAGCGCCCGGCCCGGGCCCGCTGGATCATCACCTCGTTGATCGCCTCCTGGGCCATCGACCGGCCGTACGGGATCTTGGCGGCGTCGATCACCTCGACGTGCGGGGGCAATTCGGCGAGGAGTTCCGGTGGCGCCAGCCGGTCGGCGACGACGACGTCGGCCTGCGCGAGCAGGCGCCGGCCTCGCACGGTGATCAGTTCCGGATCGCCGGGCCCGCCGCCCACCAGCGCCACCCCGCCCCGAACCACGTCGACACCCACGAAACTGTCCGTGGAGATCAGCCCCTGCTGCAGCGCCTCGCGGATCGCGGACCGAATCGCTGCCGACCGTCGGTGCTCGCCACCGGCCAGCACTCCCACTGACAGCCCCGCGTAGTCGAACGACGCCGGGGTTACCGCGCTGCCCTCGACGGCGATGTCGGCGCGGACGCAGAAAATTCGGTTTCGGTCCGCCTCGGCCACCACGGCCGAGTTCACGTGCGCGTCGTCGGTGGCCGCGATCGCATACCACGCACCGGTCAGGTCGCCATCGCGGTAGCCGCGCAGCGACAGCGTGATTCCGCTCATCGCCTCGACCGCGCGGGTTGCCTTGAGGGCGATGACGTGGACGTCTGCGCCGCTGGCCATCAGTAGCGGAAGGCGACGTTGCGCCACGTTGCCTCCGCCGACCACCACCACCTTCTTGTCAGTGAGCCGCAGACCGACGAGGTACGGGTTCTCCGGTGTGGACATCAGCTATCCGCTGGCGTCACGTCTGCGCGAATCCCGGTCGCAGCATCGGCACGTGCGGGACGCCGTCGTCGAGGAAGTCATCGCCATCCCTAACGAATCCGTGCTGGGCGTACATGTCCGCCAGGTATACCTGAGCGTTGATCCGGCAGGGGTAGTCGCCGACTTCGGCCAACGCCGCACGTAACAACCGGGTGGTGTGGCCCTCACCGCGCGCGCTGCGCTTGGTGCACAGCCGCCCGAGCCGGAATGCCTTGTGCCCGCCCGCATGCTCTTCCATCAGCCGCAGCGTGGAGATCACCTCGCCGTCAGGGGCTTCCAGCCAGAAGTGGCGCGTTTCGGCGAACAGGTCGCGCCCATCGAGCTCCGGATACGGGCAGGCCTGTTCGACCACGAAGACCTCGACCCGCAGCTTGAGCAGCGCGTAAAGCGTTGGCACGTCGAGGTCTTTGGCCCAGGCGCGGCGCAGGGCGACAGTCATGACGCTCCCAGCTGCAGAGCCTTGGTGTTCCACGACCGCAACTCCTCGAACAGCACCGGCTCACGGGACAACGTTGCCCCCAACGACGGCACCATGTCTTTGAGCGTAGGCAGCCACGCCTGATACCGGTCGGGAAAGCAGTGCTGCAGCACGTCGAGCATCGCCGCCACCGCGGTGGAGGCGCCGGGCGAAGCGCCCAGCAGGCCGGCGATGCTGCCGTCGGCGGCGGCCAGCACGGTGGTGTCGAACTCGAGCGCTCCGCCTCTGCGCAGCGCTGGCCGGATCACTTGTACCCGCTGACCGGCCGTCGTCAGCTTCCAGTCGGAATCGACTGCGCTGGGGGCGAATTCGCGTAGCGCATCGACCCGGCTGGGCTCCGACTGCCGCAACTGGCCGATCAGATAGCCGACCAGCTTCATCTGGCCGACGCCCGCCCCGAGCACGGTCACCAGATTGCCCGGCGTGACAGATCGCGGCAGATCGCTGAAATGGCCGTGTTTGAGGAATTTCGGGGACCACCCGGCGAACGGCCCGAACAGCAGCGATGATTTGCCGTTGACGATTCGCGCATCCAGGTGCGCCGCCGTCATCGCCGGCGCGCCCGGCGCAGGCAGGCCGTAGACCTTGGCCCGGTGCGCGCTGGTGATCGCCGGATTGGCGCTGCGGAGGAATCTCCCGCCGATCGGGAAGCCGCCGAAGCCCTTGGCTTCCCTGATGCCGGACTTCTGCAGCAACGGCAGTGCCTGCCCACCTGCGCCGACGAAGACGAACTTCGCGTCCAGCTTGCGGTTTTCACGATTGCGGCGATTGAGAACTGACAGGGTCCACCTGCCGTCGCGCTGACGCGAGAGATTGCGGACCTCGTGACCGAACAACACCGTTGTGCCGTTACGCACGCCGTAGCCGATGAGTTGTCTGGACAGCGCGCCGAAGTCGACGTCGGTGCCGTCGGCTGCCCAAGAAAGCGCAATTGGTGCAGAAGGTTTGGCGAAGTCGCGTCCGGCCGCCATGTAGGGCAGTCGGCGGGCGAATTCGTCGGCGTCGTCGATCCATTCGGTGCGGGCGAAGAGCGGATTGCCGGCCAACGCCTCGCGGCGGCGCCGTAGGTAGTCGACACGATCAGCACCCTGCACGAAGCTGACATGCGGAACCGGATTCACAAAGCCGCGCACGTCGGACACCATGCCGTTCTCGGCTGCGTAGGCCCAGAACTGCCGGGTGATCTGGAATTGCTCGTTGACGCGCACCGCTTTGGTGACGTCGATCGACCCGTCGGGCAACTGCGGGGTGTAGAACAGCTCGCAGAGCCCGGCATGTCCGGTGCCGGCGTTGTTCCACGGGTCGCTGCTTTCGGCCGCGGCGGCGTCGAGCCGCTCGATCACGGTGATCGACCAGTCCGGCTCCAGCCGGCGCAGCAGCGCACTCAGCGTCGCGCTCATGATCCCGGTCCCGACCAGCACGGCATCGACCTCCGGGGTTGTCCTTACCTGCGGGTCTGACACCGAGCTGTTCGTCCTTTGCCGTGGAGCGTGCTGTCCCGACCGCCAGGCTATCCCGACCCAGCCGCAACGGCTGAGGAGAAGCCGGGACGCAGTGGCTGACAAACGCAAGCTTTAAGCTGGCCTGCGTGACTGGCTGGCAGCCCGACGTCCTGCCCGGCTACTGGCAGCTCACCATCCCGCTGGGTGTCGACCCCGACGGCGAGGGCGACATCGACGCCACGCTGCTGCGCCGGGGCGACGCCGCGCCGGCCACCGACGCCGTCCTGGCGGTACACGGATATACCGACTACTTCTTCCACACCGCGCTGGCCGATCACTTCGCCGGCCGGAGGATGGCCTTCTACGCGCTGGATCTGCGCAAGTGTGGACGTTCGTCGCGCAATGGCCAGACCCCGCACTTCACCACTGACTTGGCGTGCTACGACGCTGAGCTTGATCGTGCGCTGGACGTCATCGGCGGGGAAACAGGTTCGGCAAGGGTCCTGGTGTACGGCCATTCCGCCGGCGGGCTGATCGTCTCGCTGTGGCTGGACCGGATGCGACGGCGCGGCGCGACGACCCGGAAGGGCGTGACCGGACTGGTACTCAACAGCCCGTTTCTGGACCTGCCCGGTCCGATGGTGCTCCGCTGGCCGCCGACGCGGGCGCTGATCTCCGCGATCGCACGCGTCGGCGACAAACGGGTCGCCCGCGCCCCGACTGCGGGCATTGGTGGCTATGGCGCCAGCCTGCACCGCGACTACCACGGCGAGTTCGACTACGACCTGCAGTGGAAACCGTTGGGCGGCTTCCCCATTACCTTCGGCTGGCTTTCCGCGGTGCGACACGGTCAGATACGGCTGCATCGCGGGCTCGACGTCGGTGTGCCCAACCTGATCCTGCGCTCCGATCACAGCGTGACAGAAGCCGCGGACGCCATCGCGCTGCAATGCGGCGATGCGGTTCTCGACGTGAGGCATATCGCGCGTTGGGCCGGCTGTATCGGCAACCGCAGCACCATCGTTCCGGTGGCCGATGCCAAGCACGATGTGTTCTTGTCGATGGCGCGGCCGCGGCAGGTGGCTTTCCAACAGCTGGACACGTGGCTGGATGACTACCTGGGCGCGGCCGCAGGCGTCGCGTCCCAGAACAGCTGAAGGGCTACCGGATGGAAAGCTACGACCTGGCGATCATCGGAACCGGTTCCGGCAACAGCATTCTCGACGAGCGCTACTCGAACAAGCGAGTCGCGATCTGCGAGCAGGGAACGTTCGGCGGGACCTGCCTCAACGTCGGATGCATTCCCACCAAGATGTTCGTCTACGCCGCCGAAGTCGCCCAAACCATCCGCGCCGCATCGCGTTACGGGATCGACGCGCATATCGACCAGGTGCGTTGGGACGACATCGTCTCGCGGGTCTTCGGGCGGATCGACCCGATCGCAATCGGCGGTGAGGACTACCGGCGCGCGGAACCCAATGTCGACGTCTACATCCGGCACACCCGGTTCGGGGCTGTGCAGTCCGATGGTCGCTATCTGCTGCGCACCGACGACGGCGAAGAGTTCACCGCCGAGCAGGTGGTGATAGCCGCAGGAGCGCGGCCGGTCATTCCGCCGGCCATCCTCGACTGCGGGGTCCGCTACTACACCAGCGACGACATCATGCGGATACCGGAGTTACCCCGACACCTGGTCATTGTTGGAGGCGGTTTCGTGGCCGCCGAATTCGCGCATGTCTTCTCCGCGCTCGGTGTACGGATCACCCTGGTGATCCGTGGCGGCGCGCTGCTTCGGCACCTCGACGACACGCTGTGCGGACGGTTCACCCGCATCGCGGCGTCCAAGTGGGAATTGCGGAGCCACCGCAATATCATCGGCTCCCACCAGGACTCCTCGGGCATTGTGCTGGAGCTCGACGACGGCTCGGAACTGAAGGCCGATGCGGTGCTGGTGGCTACCGGCCGGCGTCCCAACGGCGATCTGCTGGACGCCGAGAAAGCCGGCGTCGACCTCGACGATCGCCGAGTTGTCGTCGACGAATATCAACGGACCTCCGCGCGAAACGTTTTCGCGCTCGGCGACGTGTCATCGCCGTATGAACTGAAGCACGTGGCCAACCACGAAGCGCGCGTCGTGCAGCACAACCTGCTCCGCGACTGGGACAACACCGACGCGATGGTCGCCACCGACCACCGCTACGTCCCGTCCGCCGTTTTCACCGATCCCCAGGTCGCCACCGTCGGGCTGACCGAGAACGAAGCCGTCGCAAAGGGTTTCGACGTGTCATGCAAGATCCAGAACTACGCCGACGTCGCCTATGGCTGGGCAACCGAGGACACCACCGGCATCGTCAAACTGGTTGCGGACTCCACCACCGGCCGACTGCTCGGCGCGCACATCATGGGACCCCAGGCCTCGTCGATCATTCAGCCGCTGGTTCAGGCGATGACGTTCGGCCTGACCGCGCACGAGATGGCGCGCGGCCAGTACTGGATTCATCCGGCGTTGCCGGAGGTCGTCGAGAACGCGCTCCTGGGACTGTTCTGAGTCCCATCGCTGAGGTCAGGCGGCGCTGCTCGACGACCCACGGCGACGCCGGCTGTCGACCGACCACAGATGACCGCACTCGGGGCATTGCAGGTGGAGTAACCATGCCTGGTTGCTCAGCAGGAACTGCCAATGGACATGGCAATTGCGGCTGCTCTGGCACTCGTCGCAACCGACGCCGTGGTTGCATTGCGGGCAGCCGAACCAGGCGCGGCGACCGCGATCAGCGGTGGGATCAATCGGCAACACGGCCGGTCTCCCGATCCGCAAGCACTCCAGCGGCGACCAGATCGTCGTAAATCCGCTGCTGTTCGTCATCCAGGCCCGAATACAGCATCGCGTAGGCGCGATCCTCCTCGGCAAGCACTGCGACTGGGTCCCAGTCCTCCCCGATCGCCTCGAGAACAGCAGCCCGCCGGCGCGCCTCATCAAGCGTCAGGTCGTAGGCGAACGCCAATTGATCAGGCTCAACACTCATCCCGGTTCTCCCTGTACCAAAATGCCGATTTGGGGTAACAGGGTCGGTGGTTCCGGCTGCGGCCGGCAATGGCTTACATCACATTCGGACATTGAGATTGGTCACAGTCTTCCCAGCCCAAACCGCTGGTCATAGTTGATCGCGGGCGGCGTTCGCGGCGGCGTGCGTGTTCACCACCCGGGTGGTGCGGCCCCTCTGCCGAAACCCCACGTGGATTGTCCCAGTCTTGGTTTGGTCGAGTCCTCGGTCGCTGGGCGGCGAAAATGTTGCGCCAGGACTGTCTCGGCGTCGGTTCCCTCGATGAGCGCCAGGCACGGGCTGCTGAATTCACACACCCGGCAGTGCGGGGCAAAGGTGGGGTAGATCGCGGGACTGTTGGTCATGTCGATCGCTTCGGCACCGATGAACAGGGGCACCAGGCTGATCTCGGCTCGGCTTCGGCGGATCTGGGTCCGCCTTATTAGGCCTGCGGTGCGTTGCGCGACTCGGTTCGTGTCGTTTGTTCGCGCCGTGCGCGCCAACAACCGTCTGTGCTGGGGAATTGCCCGACCACCACCGCTGGGCTCGCTTTGACGGACCCGGCGGGGCGCACCGCTTACGGAGCGATCGGTGGCGGGCGGATCAAGCGGGCCGCTGATGCGGACCTCGTTGTGGATCGTGCCCGAGATTTCCATACCCAGATATTCCTGCTCCCAGACCCAACAGGCGGCGGCCGCCGCCTCGTCGCGGATCAATGCCTCCGATTCCTGCCAGTCGTCGACGATCCGGTGGCCGACGACCCAGTACTCGTCGGCGGCGTCGATCGCCAGCAGGTCGATCCGGCACGTGTAGATCACCGCGGATCCATCGGGAGTCGTCAACCCACGTTCGGGGTCGCGCGGGTCGGGCACCAATGCCTGGACGTCGTGGTCGATCTTCACCGGGGCGAAGTCATCGACCGTGGTCGCCCACGCGTCATAGGAGTCGAGCAGCGCTGTCGCGCTCTCCAGCGCATGCGTCTCGCCACTATCGTCGAGCGCACGTTTGAGGGCTTTGTGGACCAGCGATTGCTTCAGCTCATGTGGCCAGTCCCATGTGCCCGGGTAGTAGTAGGCGGCGAGCGCGTCCTTGAGCGGCGCCGTCAGGCCGGCATCGACGCCGCCGACGGGCGCAAGATCACGACGATGCGGCGACGCGAAATCCCACTGCCGGCGGCACCGTTTGAATCGGGCCCGGTCGTTCTCCGTAATCCGGCAGTCCATCAGGGGGCCCGCCGCTTCGCGAGACGGTGGCCAAGGCCCCGCAGACACACGACGTCATCGCGACCGGGGCGCATCGCCTCGATCGAGGCAAAGAGCTCGTCTCGGTTCATCGTTCGCCCCGCCGCTTCAGGGTAGACCTGCCGCCTGGTCAAACCCAGAGCGCGCAGTCCTGTCCGCTCTGCTCCCCCGGCGGCCCGCGCGGTGTAGAACGGTGCTCATGGGCTATCAGGTAGCCAAGGCTCCGGCGACATGGCGGTGATCAGCCGTGCATGAGCTGTCGCTGTGCGAGGCGATCGCCGGCGTGGTCAAGCCGTACGCCGACGGCCGCCACGTCGACATCGTGCGCGTCAGGATCGGCGCGCTGCGGCAGGTGGTTCCCGAGTCGCTGTCGTTTTGCTGGACGCTGCTCCGAGACTACGAGGACATGCCGGACGCCGAGTTGGAACTCGAGTTCGTCACCGCTGAGGTGCGCTGTCGGTCCTGCGGCAACCAGTCGGCGATCACTTCGCAGTGGTCATTACTATGCCCGCGTTGCGAGAGCGCCGACGTTGAGGTGCTGCGCGGCAACGAGTTCTTGGTGACGTCATTGGATGTCTCGTGAAAGGTGTTGACGATGGGTAGATTTCATCGGCACGACGACGGAACCGTGCATACCCACGAGCACGGTGATCACACCCACGACCACGATCACGACCACGACCACGGCGATCACAGTGGCTATCAGACCGGCTCCCAGCGGATCGACGTGCTGGAGGCGATCTTCGCCGAGAACGACGTCCGGGCCGACTTTAACCGACAAGCGTTTGAACACAACGGAGTTCGAGCCGTCAACCTGATGAGCTCCCCGGGCTCAGGGAAGACGACCGTGCTACAAGCCACCCTCGACGACCTCGCGGACGAGATCGCCGTCGGAGTGATCGAGGGTGACATCGCCACTGACCTGGACGCCGCCAAGCTGGGTGGCCGCGGCGCTCAGATATCCCTACTGAACACCGGCAACGGGTTCGGCGGCGAATGCCACCTCGACGCGCCCATGGTCAACCGCGCGCTGCAGGGCCTGGATCTGGGCCGCCTGGACCTGGTAATCATCGAAAACGTCGGAAACCTGGTGTGCCCTGCCGAGTTTGACGTCGGCGAACACGCCAAGGCAATGGTGTATTCGGTTACCGAAGGTGACGACAAACCACTGAAGTACCCGGTGATGTTCCGCGCCGTCGACGTCGTCCTGCTCAACAAGATCGATCTGGTGCCGTATTTGGACGTCGACGTCGAGTCGTACATCGCTCGTGTCCGCGAGGTCAATCCGACGGCGACGATTTTGCCGGTCAGTGCCCGCACCGGCGTCGGCATGGCCGACTGGTTCGGCTGGCTACGGCAGTTCATGGCGGGCTCAGCGACCTAAGAGCACCGCGGCGCCATCGCGCGAGAGCGCGGCGGGACGTCGGGCGGTAATCGCTTGAATACCAACACATGCAACTGATTCGCATGACGGTCACTGTGGTTGTCAATCGACGCACACCGTTGACGGCCTCGGACGACGATCGAGCGCCGACAATACGCCGCCGCTGACGAAATCATGACCAGAATCCGGAAACCCGTACGAGGCCTCCGAATTTGCCAGAACATCGTTGACAAGGTAGTTCGGCGAGAGTAGACCCAGGGAATAGCGCCGCGTAAGCGGGCCGACAGTCGACTCCCGCGGTGTCAGGGACCTCAGCCCCGGTCCCGGAAAGCTGCGGTATGCCAACGGAAGCAGCAGTCAAAGCGGAAGAAACATTGATCCACGTTCTATGGATCAACGCGGGTCTGAGTTGTGACGGCGATTCGGTGGCGCTGACTGCCGCCACCCAACCCAGTATCGAGGAGATCGCGCTGGGCGCGCTCCCCGGACTGCCCCAGATCGCCGTGCACTGGCCACTGATCGATTTCGAGTGCGGCCCCACCGGCGGTGCAGACGATTTCCTCGAATGGTTCTTCAAGGCCGACCGCGGTGAGCTCGAACCGTTCGTGCTCGTCGTGGAAGGTTCAATTCCCAACGAGGCGATCAAGGACGAGGGGTACTGGTGTGGGTTCGGCAACAACCCGGCCACCGGGCAGCCGATGACCACCAGTGAGTGGCTCGACCGATTGACACCCAAGGCAACCGCGGTAGTTGCGGTGGGGACCTGCGCCACCTACGGCGGCATCCACGCGATGGCCGGCAACCCGACCGGGGCGATGGGCGTACCCGACTACCTGGGCTGGGATTGGAAGAGCAAGGCCGGAATCCCGATCGTCTGCGTCCCGGGCTGTCCGATCCAGCCGGACAATCTGTCGGAGACGCTGACGTATTTGCTGTATATGGCCACCGGCCAGGCACCCATGATCCCGCTTGATGAGGCGCTGCGGCCACAGTGGCTGTTCGGCGCCACCGTGCACGAGGGCTGCGACCGGGCCGGCTACTACGAGCAGGGTGACTTCGCCACCGAGTATGGATCACCAAAATGCATTGTGAAGCTGGGCTGCTGGGGCCCGGTGGTCAAATGCAACGTGCCCAAGCGAGGCTGGATCAACGGCATCGGCGGCTGCCCGAACGTCGGCGGAATCTGCATCGGATGCACCATGCCTGGGTTCCCGGACAAATTCATGCCGTTCATGGACGAGCCGCCGGGCGGCAAGGTATCCACCACCGCATCGGGCCTCTACGGCTCGGTGATCCGCAACCTGCGCGGCATGACCAAACGCACGCTCGACAAGGAACCGCGCTGGCGACACAAGGGCGACAAACTCACGACCGGCGCACACCGCACCTGGTAATAGGCACGACCTCAGCTTGATAGTAGGGAGCAAAGTTCGATGACAACGATCATCCCCGAGCCGTCCCACGCGAAGCGCGAGCCCGGCCAACTTGTCGAGATGGCGTGGGATCCGATCACTCGGATCGTCGGCAGCCTCGGTATTTACACCAAGATCGACTTCGAGAACCGCGAGGTCGTCGAGTGTCATAGCACATCGTCGATCTTCCGCGGCTACTCGATTTTCATGAAAGGCAAGGACCCTCGCGACGCCCACTTCATCACCAGCCGCATCTGCGGGATCTGCGGTGACAACCACGCCACCTGTTCCTGCTACACCCAGAACATGGCCTACGGCGTCAAGCCGCCGAACCTGGGCGAGTGGATCGTCAACCTGGGCGAGGCCGCGGAATACATGTTCGACCACAACATCTTCCAGGAAAACCTGGTCGGCGTGGACTTCTGCGAAAAGATGGTCTCCGAGACCAACCCGGGTGTGCTGGCCAAGGCCGAGAACACCGCGGCACCGCACGCTGACGCGCACGGGTACAAGACGATCGCCGACATCATGCGATCGCTCAACCCATTCAGCGGCGAGTTCTACCGCGAGGCGCTGCAAGTCAGCCGGTACACCCGCGAGATGTTCTGCCTGATGGAGGGCAGGCATGTACACCCGTCCACGCTGTACCCCGGTGGTGTCGGCACGGTGGCAACCATTCAATTGATGACCGATTACATGAGCCGGCTGATGCGCTACGTCGAGTTCATGAAGAAGGTCGTGCCCATGCACGACGACCTGTTCGACTTCTTCTACGAGGCGCTGCCCGGTTACGAGAACGTCGGTCTGCGCCGCACGCTGCTGGGGTGCTGGGGTTCGTTCCAGGACCCCGACGTGTGCAACTTCGACTACAAGGACATGGAGCGGTGGGGTAACGCCATGTTCGTCACACCCGGTGTGGTCGTCGACGGCAAGCTGGTGACGCACTCACTGGTCGACATCAACCTGGGTATCCGGATCCTTTTGGGCAGCTCGTATTACGACGACTGGAACGACCAGGAGATGTTCGTCAAGACCGACCCGCTGGGTAATCCGGTCGACCGGCGTCACCCGTGGAACCAGCACACCAACCCACACCCGCAGAAACGCGACATGGACGGTGGCAACTACAGCTGGGTGATGTCGCCGCGCTGGTTCGACGGCAAGGATCACCTGGCTCTGGACACCGGCGGCGGTCCGCTCGCCCGGCTGTGGTCGACCGCGCTGGCCGGCCTAGTCGACATCGGCTACGTCAAATCCACCGGTCATTCGGTCCAGATCAACCTGCCCAAGACGGCGCTGAAGGGGCCGGTCGAGTTCGAGTGGAAGATCCCCCAGCACGGGTCCAACACCATCGAGCGCGACCGGGCGCGGACCTACTTCCAGGCCTACGCGGCGGCGTGCGCGTTGCACTTCGCCGAAAAGGCCCTCGCCGAAATTCGGGCCGGCCGGACCAAGACCTGGGAGAAGTTCGAGGTGCCCAAAGACGGCATCGGCTGCGGCTTCACCGAGGCGGTGCGCGGGGTGTTGAGCCACCACATGGTGATCCGGGACGGAAAGATCGCCAATTACCACCCGTACCCGCCGACGCCGTGGAATGCCAACCCACGCGACAGCTTTGGCACGCCGGGCCCCTACGAGGACGCGGTGCAAGGACAGCCGATCTTCGAGGAGAACGACCGGGAGCACTTCAAGGGCATCGACATCATGCGCACCGTGCGCAGCTTCGACCCCTGCCTGCCCTGTGGTGTGCACATGTACCTGGGCAACGGCAAGACGTTAGAGCGGCTGCACTCACCAACCCAAGCGGCGACCGGGGAGTGATATATGGCTGATCGCCCCGAGGAGTTGCAGGGGGACGCGCAGTGGCGCTCGGCGGGCGATCGGATCCAGACGCTGTTGGATGCGACGTCGGCCGGCGGCGCGGTCGCGCGTGAGCGCGCCGAGCAGCTGGTTCGCGAGGTAGTCGAGCTCTACGGCGCGGGCCTGTCGCGGATCGTCGCGGCGGTGGGTGATCAGGCGGACCCAGGCTTGCTGGACCGCCTGGTCACCGAGGACTTGGTGGCCAGCCTGCTGCTCGTCCATGGTCTGCACCCGCACGACGTGCATCGGCGGGTTTCCGACGCGCTCGACCGGGTCCGGCCGTACCTGGGCTCGCACGGTGGCGATGTGCACCTGCTCGACATCGACGGTGACACCGTGCGGCTGCAGTTCGCCGGTAGCTGTAAGAGTTGTCCGTCGTCGGCGGTGACACTGGAGCTGGCGGTGGAGGACGCGATTCGCGCTGCCGCACCGGAGGTTTCGTCGATTGAGGTGGTGGCCCCCGAACCTGCGCCAGCCGAGTCAATGGCGGTGATCCCAGCGGAATCGCTGCTGGCTCAAGTCCATTCCAGGGTTCACGCCAACGGCGGCAGCCCGGCGGCCTGGCATCCCGTGCCCGACCTGGCCGACCTGGCTCCCGGAGAAGTCGGCGGCTTCTCGGTTGCCGGCGCGGTGGTGCTGGCTTGTCGGGTCGGCGAACAGTTATACGCCTATCGTGACCACTGCCCGGCCTGCGACGGATCCTTGGCCGGCGCGGCGCTGCACCGGCGGACCACGGCCGCCGAGCCGGTATTGCGATGTCCCCGTTGTCACGCGCATTTCGACGTCGTGCACGCCGGCGCGAGACTCGACGACGGCGCCGTGGGCCACCTCGATCCCGTCCCGCTGCTGTTGCGTGACGGCGTGCTGTCCATCGCGGTACCAGCCGAGCCGATGGGTGCGCCGGCATGACGACCCCGTACAACGTTTTAAGCCGAATCACCAGCAACGGACGAGCCCCGCAACCGGCCGGAGAACGGTGTGAAATGTGTTCGGAGGCCATCGCCGATGAGCACCAGCATGTGGTGAATGTAGCTGGGCGGCAACTGCTGTGCGTATGTCGTGGCTGCTATCTGCTGTTCACTGACAGCCACGCGCAGCTGCGCTACCGCTCAGTTCCGGACCGGTACCTGTCATTTCCCGAGTTCGCGCTTGATCGCCGCACCTGGGAAGCGCTGCAGATCCCGGTCGGCCTGGCGTTCTTCTTCCGCAACTCCGCCCTGGATCGCACCGTCGCGTTCTACCCGGGACCGGCGGGGGCAACCGAATCCGACCTCGACCTCCAGGCGTGGACCGCGATCAACTCGGCCGACCCCCGGGTGGGCCTGCTCGCCGACGACGTCGAGGCGCTGCTGGTGCGAGTGCGCGAGGACGAACAACCCGATTGCTATCTGGTCCCGATCGACGCCTGCTACGAGTTCATCGGCGGGCTGCGGATGTTGTGGCGCGGCTTCGACGGTGGGCAGCAGGCCCGCGAGTTCATCGGCGCGTTCTTCGAACAGCTGGCCACCCGCAGTGCGGAGCAACGCCGATGACCGGCCCCACCGAACAGCGGCGCGGCGTGGCATTCAGCGTGCTCGACGTGGTCCCCGAACCCTATGCGGCCGTGCCGGTACTCACTGCGCGCGTCAGCGTTTCGGCACCCGACGACGACCCGGTGCACGCGATCGCGCTGCGCTGCCAGGTCCGCATCGAACCTTTGCGACGCGGCTACTCCGACGAGGAAGCGGTTGGCCTGACTGATCTATTCGGGCCGCGGGAACGCTGGGCCACCACCCAACACACATTCCTGTGGCAGCACTGCACGGCGATGGTGCCGGCGTTCGTCGACGCCACCGAGATGACGCTGTCCCTGGAGTGCACATACGATTTCGAGGTCGCCGCCGCCAAGTACCTGCACGCACTGCGCGACGGTGCCGTACCACTGCAATTCCTTTTCAGCGGAACAGTATTCAAGGCAGGTGAGCGGGGCTTTTCTGTTCAGCAGGTGTCGTGGGACTGCGAGGACCACTACGACATGCCGGTAGCGGTGTGGCGGGAGCTGATCCGGCAGCACTACCCGAACACCGGCTGGGTGCGCCTATCCCACGACACGGTCGCTGAGCTGGCCGCCTACAAGTCAGCGCGCGGCCTGCTGAGCATTGAGAACGCCGTCACCGCGCTGCTGGGTGCCGCGCGTCAGGAGGCGGGATGACAGCGGACTGGGAACGGGCCCGCGCGGTCGCCGACGCCGTCCTGTACGAGGGCTACCTGCTCTACCCTTACCGCGCGTCGTCGAGCAGGAATCGATCACGTTGGCAGTGGGGCGTTTTGGGTCCTGCCGGCGCGGCCGATGCCGGAATCGGCGAGGATGACACCATCGCGGCGCAGTTTCTCGTCGACGGGTCGCAGGCGATCAACCTGGTGGTGCGCTTCCTGCAACTGCAGCACCGCCGCGCCGAGCGGGAAACCGGTTGGAGGCGCTTCGAACCCGTCAGCGAACTGATCACACCGTCCGGTTCATGGCTGACGTGGGACGAAGCGGTCGAGCATGAGGAGTCCTTTGGCCCTTTTGCTTTCGACGAATCGGCCCAACCATGGACGCTGTCGCTGACCGCCCCGGCGGCAACCGAAATCGAACCGGTCGAAGGCGGTCGGCTGGTCCGGGAACGGCGGGAGGTGAGCGCCACGTTGACCGTAGGCGTCGAACCGGACGGTGCGCTGGATCGGGTCTCGGTACGGATCGCAAACACCGGTGCGCATGCTACTGACAAGGACGACGCGATCGCGCGATCTCTGATCGGTACCCACGTCATCGCAGAGGCCATTGGCGGGCGGTTCGTCTCGCTCCTCGAGCCGCCGCCAGCCGCCGCCGACGCGGTGTCCCGATGCAGCCGGCACCGCTGTTTCCCGGTGTTGGCCGGCGCGCCCGGCGCCGGGGATCTGCTGCTGATCTCCCCGATCATCCTTTACGACCACCCCGAGGTCGCCGAACAGAGCGAAACCGCGCTCTATGACTGCACCGAGATCGACGAGATCCTGACTCTGCGGGTGATGACGATGACCGACCAGGAGAAGGCACAGGCCCGGGCCACCGACCCGCTGGCCGCGCAAATCATCGATCGCTGTGACGCCATGTCGCCCGAGGCCATGTCGCGCCTGCATGGAGCCCTGCGAGATCCACGGGAGGCCGCAGGGCTGATTCCGGAGGTGCCCGAAGGCGTCGATTGGTGGGATCCGCTGGCCGACAACGCGGTACAACCCGACCTGGACGCGGTACTGGTGAACGGTGTCCGGGTGGCGCGGGGCAGTCGAGTGCTTTTGCATCCGGCACGCCGAGCCGACGCACAAGACCTGTTCTTTGCGGAGAAGACGGCTCGGGTCACGTCGGTGCACGAAGACGTCGACGGCAATCAGCACGTCGGTGTCGTCGTCGAGGACGATCCGGCGGCCGACCTACACGAGTGGTACGGCCGCTACCTGTACTTCTCCCCCGACGAAGTCGAGCCACTCGAAACCATTACTAAAGAAGGGAATTCAATATGGCAATCGTAGGATGGGTGTTTATCGGCCTGCTGGCATCGGTCGCGCTGGCCGGAGTCGCAATAGGACTGAGATCCGTTCCAGACGCCCGGCGGTACCTCAAGATCCGGCACATGTAGCGTCGCCGGACCATCCGATTCCAGTGCGCATCCTGGTGGCCGGCATCGGCAACATCTTCCTCGGCGACGACGGGTTCGGCTCCGAGGTAGTTCGGCACGTCCCAGTCCAGCAGGACAATTCGGGCCTGCGGGTCGTCGACTACGGCATCGGGGGCATGCACTTGGCCTACGACCTGCTTGACGACTGGGATGCGCTGGTCATCGTCGACGCGATACCGAGCCGCGGCAACCCGGGTGCCCTACACGTCTTCGAGGCCGACCATGAATCGCACTCGGCCACAGCCGCTCTCGACGCCCACAGCATGGATCCCGCAGCGGTCTTCGCCAGCCTGAACGCACTCGGCGGCACACCGCCTTACACGGTCGTGATCGGCTGCGAGGCCGGCAGCGTCGATGAAGGAATCGGCCTCACCGCGGCCGTCGCAAGCGCTGTGCCACGGGCCATCCACGCCGTTTCGGAGGTCGTCGCGGGTTTGCGGGCTCGATCACCGGCGGCATCGGTCGAAGGGCAGGGCTGAGCGATGTGTCTGGGCATACCGGGCCAACTCGTCAGGATGCTGGACGGTTATGACGGGCAACTAGCATTGGTAGACGTCGCCGGAAAGCAACGGAAGGTCAACATCGGGATGTTGCCGGAGGAAACGTTTGCACCCGGTGACTGGGTGATCATTCACATGGGTTTCGTCGTCGAGAAGACCGACCGGGCCGGCGCCGAGGAGGCGATGGCCGGTCTGGAGTTGATGGGCCGGGGCCGCGAGGACCAGACGGCGGGTGGTCGTTATGACTGACACCCTGGTGCAATCCGTCGACGTCCGACAACGGTTCACCGTGACCGGTGTGGTCCAGGGCGTGGGATTCCGCCCGTTCGTCCACCGGATCGCCAGCGAGCTTGGGCTTACCGGATTCGTCGGCAACGACTCCGGTGCGGTCTTCCTCGAAGTGCAGGGTTCGTGCGCGCGCATTGAGGAATTCAGCCGCCGGCTGCGCGCTGAGGCGCCACCACTGGCAGCGATCAATTCCGTCCAGGTTGTCGATGTCAGCGCCGACAACAAGTGCGACAGCGCCTTTCGCATCGTCAACAGCCAGACGGCCCAAGGCGCCACTACCCCGATTCCGCCTGACATCGCCGTCTGCGACGACTGCATCGCCGAGCTGTTCGACCCGAACAACCGCCGTTACCGGCACCCCTTCGTGACGTGCACCAACTGCGGTCCCCGCTTCACCATCATCCGTGCCCTGCCCTACGACCGTCCGGCCACCACCATGTCGGCGTTCACCATGTGTGAGCGCTGCGCCGGCGAATACCACGACCCGGCCGATCGCCGCTTCCATGCGCAGCCGATCGCCTGCCCGAACTGCGGGCCGTCGCTGTGGTTCACCGCACACGCCGACCGGGTCGGCGGATCGGATGCTGCGCTGGGAGCCACGCAGGGGGCATTGGCCGCGGGCGCCGTGGTCGCGATCAAGGGCATCGGCGGCTATCACCTGGCCTGTCGGGTCGACGACGAGGCGGTGGTCGCTGCGCTGCGGACCCGGAAAGCGCGGGGCGCCAAGCCGTTGGCGATGCTGGTGCGGGATCTCGACGTCGCACGCCGCTACGCCCACATCGACGACGCCGAAGCCGCGGTGCTCACTAGTGCGGCCCGGCCGATCGTGCTGCTACGGCGTCGTCGAGGTGCGCCGGTCGCTGACGCGGTCGCACCCGGCAGCCCGCTGGTCGGGCTGATGCTGCCCTACTCGCCGATTCATCACTTGCTGCTTGCGTCGGTCCCGGATGTCGAGGCAACGGTACCCGATGCTCTGGTCCTGACCAGCGCAAACCGCTCCGATGATCCCATCTGCTTCACCGAAGAGGATGCCCTGGAACGCCTTCCACCACTGTGCGACGCGGTGCTCGACCATGACCGCCCGATCCGTGTGCCCTGCGATGACTCGGTGGTGCGCGTGGTCGACAACCGAGAGTTGCCGATCCGCCGATCCCGCGGATACGCGCCCCTGCCCGTCGACCTCGGCCGCGTCGGTCCACCGGTGCTGGCCGTCGGCGGCGAACTGAAGAACACCTTCTGTCTCACCGATGGTGCGCGCGCATACCTGTCGGGACACATTGGTGACATGGAGACGCTGGAAACCATGCGAGCGTTCGAGCGTGCGGTGGGCCAACTCAGCGAAATCCGGCACCAGCCAATGCGATTGGCCGCCGACCTGCATCCGGGGTACCACACCCGTAGTTGGGCGGAGCGTTGCGCGGGCGATCGACCGCTGGATCTGGTCCAGCATCACCACGCGCACGTGGTGTCGCTGCTGGCCGAGCACGGGCGCATCGGCGAACCCATCATCGGGGTTTCGTTCGACGGCACCGGCTACGGCTGCGATCAAACGATCTGGGGCGGCGAGATTCTCAAGCTCGGGCGCGACAGCCACCGCTTCGTTCGAGCCGGCCACCTGTTGCCGGTGCCACTGCCGGGCGGTGATGCGGCCGTGCGCAATCCGTGGCGGATGGCGCTGTCTCAGCTGTGGATGGCCGGGATCGACTGGACACCGGATTTACCGCCGGTCGCCGCGGCGAGCCAGGACGAATTGCGATTCGTCCGTTCACAATTGGAATGCGGCACCGGGTGCGTGCCGTGTTCGAGCATGGGTCGGCTGTTCGACGCGGTCGCATCGCTGCTGGGGGTGCGGCATCGGATCGACTACGAAGGCCAGGCCGCCATCGAACTGGAGGCGCTTGCTGATTCGGTTGGCGACACCGCGGGACCGACGCTGCGGCTGACGGTACGCCCCGACGGGGTGATCGGCCCCGCTGACATGCTGCGGACAATGGTGTCGGCGCTGCGCGCAGGTGTGCAACCGGCGGTGCTGGCCGCCGGATTCCACCAGGCGGTCGCGGTGGCCGTCGCCGAGACGGTGAAACTGGTCGCCGGGCCGGTGCGGCTGGTCGGCCTCACCGGAGGCGTGTTCCAAAACGTGGTACTGCTGCAGGGATGCCGACACACGCTGCAGCAGGCGGGATTCGAGGTGCTGACGCATCGCATGGTGCCGCCCAACGACGGCGGGCTGGCGCTGGGCCAGGCCGCGATTTCCGTGCTGACCGCGCTGGAAGAGGCTGACTCGTGACAACCACCACGGCGATCGATCACGGGTTCGGCGCCGAGCTGGCCGCCGATCTGGCCGCAACCGCATTGACCTTGGCCAAGCGGTTCGCGGCGGGCGCCACCATGTGGTCCATCGCGCCGTCGTGGGAGCCGCATGCGCAGCACATCGCGGTCGAGTTCGTGCATCCGGTGATCATGGGGAAGCGGGCATTGCCGGCCGTCGCGCTGACCGGGCCCGACCTGGTCGATCTGGTGCGGGTGTCGGTACAACCCGGCGACATTGTCGTCGCGGTCGCCGGCGCCGATGACGCGGACGTGCGGTCGGTGATGCACCGCAGCCCGGCCTGGGGCGCCACCACAATTTGGATCGGCAGCGGCGAACGGCCTACGGCAGGTGCGGCCGATCATGTGCTCTGGATCGACGACCCGGACCTGCGCGTCCCGGCAACGGGTGACTTCGTGCTGTTCTATCACCTGCTGTGGGAGCTGACCCATGTGTGTTTCGAGCACGCGGGGTTGCTCAAACCCGAATGTGCCGAACAAGTTTGCGTCACGTGTAGCGACGAGGGGCGCCCGGGTGAGGTGATGACGGCGTCAGCCGAGGGGATGGCCACGGTGCGCACCGCGCGCGGCGTCGAGGACGTGGTGACAGCGCTGATCGACCCGGTCGCCGCGGGCGAACTGGTGCTCGTGCACGCCGGCACCGCGATCAGTCGCATCGAGGAGGAGGAGCGGCGCTCATGACCGAACCCACCAACTTCCTCTATCCGTTCATCGACGCGCAGGAAGACAATCCGGAGTCGCTGCTTGCCGATCTCGCCGCGTCAGCGCAGGCAAAGGCGGCCGAGAGCCTGCAGTTGCGCCGCACCACGTTGGAAGCCAACGCCGACCTGGTGGACCGGGCCGCCACCGAGATGGCGCGCCGCTTCGCGGCCGGCGGCCGGATGTTCACCTTCGGAAACGGCGGCAGCTGTACCGATTCCGCCACCATGGCTGCACTTTTCTCCCGCCCGCCGGCCGGAAGGCCGTTACCCGCGTGGTCGTTGACCGCCGATCAGGCGATCGTCACCGCGCTGGGCAACGACGTCGGGTTCGAGCTGGTATTCGCCCGGCAGTTGATCGCCCGCGCCAAGGCCGGCGACATCGCGATCGCCATGTCCACCAGCGGCAACTCGCCCAACCTGCTCGCGGCGCTGGCCGAGGCGCACCAGCGCGGCTTGTACTCCATCGGTTTCGCCGGCTATGACGGCGGCGCGTTTGCGGATAACCCACATGTGGACACCTGCTTCATCGTCCGCTCGCAAAGTGTGCACCGGATTCAGGAATCCCAAGCGCTGCTGGGCTATCAGCTGTGGTTGGCCACCCAGAAACGGGCCGACGATCAAGGTTTGGGGGCCGCATGAACAGGCCAGCCGGCGAATACCTCTCATCGGGGCCACGGTTCGCTGAAGGCGAGGTGATCGAGCGGATCGAATCGTTCCGTAGGCGCCGGCCCCGGTTGCTCGACGACCATGTGAACCTGGCGCACGGCGCGGGTGGCAAGGCCTCGGCCGCGCTGATCGACGCGGTGTTCATGGAGGCGTTTCGCAACCCGCAGCTGGAGTCACTCGGCGACGGTGCGGTCCTCACCTTGCCCGGCGGCGAGCGGCTGGCCATGTCCACCGATTCGTTTGTGGTGCAGCCCAGGCGTTTTCCTGGTGGCTCCATTGGCGAGCTTGCCGTGCATGGCACGTGCAACGACGTCGCGATGGCCGGCGCGGTGCCGTCCTGGATCGCGACGGCGTTCGTTCTGGAAGAGGGCTTCTCGATCGCCGAGCTGAAGGAGATCGTCGCCGACATGGCCGCCGCCGCAGCCAAAGCGGGCGTGCAGATTGTCACCGGCGACACCAAAGTGGTACCCAAAGGCGCTGCCGACGGCCTGTTCATCACCACCACGGGGGCCGGTGTCATCCCCTCGGGGCGCAACCTGTCGCCCGCGTCGGTACGCGCCGGCGACAAAGTCCTCTTGTCGGGCTCGATGGGCGATCACGGCATGGCGGTGATGCTGGCCCGCGGCGACCTGGCCATCGAGGCCGACATCCATTCCGACACGGCATCGGTCAGCCCGCTGGTGGAACTGCTGATGGCGGCCGCGCCGTCCACCCGGTGGCTGCGCGACGCGACCCGGGGCGGGGTCGGGACAGTATGCAACGAATTGGCCCAGGCCTGCGGCCTCGGGGTAGTGCTCGACGAGGAGCGACTGCCGGTGCGGCCCATGGTCAATGGCGCGTGCGAGCTGCTCGGCATCGATCCCCTCTATGTCGCCAACGAAGGCAAGTTCGTCGCCGTCGTCGCACCCGAAGAAGCCGACGCGGCGCTGGCCGCGTTGCGGTCACATCCGCTGGGCACCGACGCGGCCGAGGTCGGGGAAATCGTCACCGAACCGGCGGAAAGCGTCGTGCTGCGTACCGGATTCGGCGGCACCCGGATCGTCGACATGCTCGTCGGTGACCCGCTGCCGCGAATCTGCTGAATGAGAGAAGGAGACCGCCAATGTGCCTTGGGATTCCGGGCCGGATCGTTGAGATCACCGATCCGGCAAACTATCTGGCGAAGGTAGACGTCAGCGGTGTGCAGCGGACAATCAGCGTGCGACTGCTGGAAGACGACATGCCCGAGCCCGACGACTGGGTGCTGGTCCACGTCGGCTTCGCGATGGCCAAGATCGACGAGACCGAGGCGTTGCTCACGCTGGCCGCTGTCAAGAAGCTGGGCGAGGCCTACGCAAGCGAAATCGAAGCCTTCGACTCGTCCGCGATTGTCTAAGGGGGACGGTGATGAAATTCGTTGACGAATTCCGTGATCCGGCGGCCGCGCGCAAGCTGCTGGCTGCCATTGAGCACTTGGCGGGCGGCGGCGCTGACCACTTCAAGTTCATGGAGGTGTGCGGCGGACACACGCACACCATCTACCGGCACGGCATCGAGCACCTACTGCCCGACAATGTCGAACTGGTACACGGCCCCGGCTGCCCGGTGTGCGTGATCCCGATGGGCCGTATCGACGATGCGATGTGGCTGGCCGGTCAACCCGACGTCATCTTCACCTGTTTCGGCGACATGATGCGGGTGCCCGGGTCGGCGGGTAGCTTGCTGGACGCCAAGGCGCGCGGCGCCGACGTGCGTTTCGTCTACTCTCCGTTGGACGCGCTCAAGGTCGCGGTCGACAACCCCGACAAGCACGTGGTGTTCTTCGCCATCGGTTTCGAGACCACCGCGCCGTCGACGGCGGTGACGCTGGTCCGGGCCCGCGATCTGGGCCTGCCGAATTTCAGTGTGTTCTGCAACCACGTCACGATCGTGCCGCCGATCAAGGCCATTTTGGAGTCACCGGACCTGCGGCTGTCCGGCTTTATCGGCCCCGGGCACGTGTCCACGGTGGTGGGCAACCGGCCGTATCGGTTCGTGACGGAGGTGTACCGAAAGCCGTTGGTAGTGGCCGGATTCGAGCCGCTGGACATTCTGGCGGCGGTCACCATGCTGCTCCGCCAGATCCGCGAAGACCGATGCGAGGTGGAGAATCAGTACAAGCGTGTAGTGCCCGAGGACGGCAACCCGGCGGCTCTGGCGCTGATGGCCAAGGTGTTCGCACTGCGCCCACACTTCGAATGGCGGGGTCTGGGGTTCATCTCACAGAGTGCGCTGCGCCTGCACGACGACTTCGCGGAGTTCGACGCCGAGCTGCGGTACGCGATGCCCGGCGTGCGGGTGGCCGACCCGAAGGCCTGCCAGTGCGGCGAGGTGCTCAAGGGCGTGCTCAAGCCCTGGGAATGCAAGGTGTTCGGCACCGCATGCACCCCGGAGACCCCGATCGGCACATGCATGGTGTCACCCGAGGGAGCATGCGCGGCCTACTACAACTTCGGCCGCATGCATCGCGACGCCGCCAAGCTGGTGGGGCAATCCGGGCGGGTGTGACAGGTGGACCCGCAGAGCCGCGGCGCCGAGATGTTCGCCCGGTACGCCTACGCCCCCAACGCGCTGGGCTACTGCGGTCCCCCACTTGGGGCGACGTTGCGGGACGGATCGGTCGAGGATGTGCGCCTGGCCGCGACGAAGTTTTCCGGAGCCTGGCCGTATTTGCGAGTGCTGTCCGTGCTGACCGGTATCGCCGACCCGCTGGACTACCGGCTGGTCAAGTCTTATTGGCTGGGCGGCGGCGCCGGCGCCGACCTTGACCCTGGCGAATTTTTCGATGCGTTGCTGGCCATCATCGGCCCGCAGGCGGGCCGATACTGGTCGCATCTCACGCCGGACCTGGCGTGCGAGGCGGCGGGCAATCACTGCTTTCATGTATTCGGCGTTTATCCCTGGACGCGGTTTCTGGGCCGCGGCATGGACGAGCACCCGCTGAGTGTGTTGGACAATTGCCGGATCACCTGGGGGACGGTGCTTTCCCGCGACGGCGACGTCATCGTCGTGACGTGTCAGGCACTGGCCTGGGATGGTCAAGCGCTAACGCTGTCCGAGCCTTCGGCACGCCGACTCGACGTGTGGGCCGACGGGTACAGCGCGGTGCCGGACGTGGCGGTGGGCGACGAGATTGCGATCCACTGGGGCCGGCTATGCGGCCGGTTGCAACCCGGCCAGATCCACGAGCTGGCCGATAGCACCAGCCGCCAGCTGCACGTGACAAACCAGCGGCTGGCGCTCGTCTAGCTTCGCGGTGATTCGTCTCCCTGGCACTGCGGGCATAGTCCGTGCAGGGTGAGGCCCGCTTGCTCGGACAGCGCGAACGAACTGCCCACCATCGCATGTTCCAGCGCAGCCGCCAGTCGTCCCGCGGGCACTTCGATGATCGAGCCGCATCGTGTGCAGACGGCGTGATGGTGCGGGTCGGCAGCCAGGCCGTAGGTGGTGACGCCGCCCTCCAGCGTCAGCGCATGCAACACACCCTGGTCGACGAGTGTGGTCACCGTGCGGTAGATCGTGGCCAAGTCCGGAGGCTGGTCTTTGGGCGGCGGGCACTCGCGCAGCCGCTGGTCGATCTCGGCAACCGACAGGTGACCGTGGACCGGCTCGAGTACTGCCAGGACCGCGATCCGGGACGCCATCCGACGCAGACCATGAGCACGCAGCAGCTCGCCGATCCGCTCGGTGACGACCGGATCCAAAGCTGAGGGCCTGGCCACCCATCCAGTATCACGCAGCCGCTCCTCGATTCGCAGCCAATGGCCGGATCGGTCGCATCCGCACATGTTTCGGTGCGGCTGTCAGACTGACGTCGTGCCCGGGTCCATCTGCAACGTATTGCCAGCCGCGGCGGCGATGCTGTCAGCAGACGAAGCGGTCGACGCGCTGGGCCTCACCGAGTGGGTCGGCGACGTGCAACGCGTCGCGGTTGTGCTGGTCGACGGGATGGGCTGGCACCTGCTGCCTGAAATGACCGCCGATGCACCGCTGTTGTCGTCAGTGCTGTCCGGTGGCAATGGACGGCTCGACGAACTCACCTGCACCTTCCCTTCCACCACACCAACGAGCCTGGCATCGTTGTGCACCGGCGTCACACCGGGCGAGCACGGAATTTTGGGCTTCACCGTCAAGCTGCCCGATACCGACCGGGTGCTCAGCCACATCTTTTGGCGTGACGATCCCGCACCGGCCCAATGGCAGCCCGTCCCAACGTGGTTCGAGCGACTGCAGCAGGCGGGCGTCGGCACCCGCGCGGTGCTGCCAGCGGCGTTCGTCGGCAGCGGCCTTACCGAGGCGGCGTACCGGGGCGCCCACCTCGTCGCCGCGAAAACCGACGATGACTATGCCCAACTCGTGGCCGACCAGTTGCGCGCGGCGCCCGGACTCGTCTACGCCTATACCGCCGCGCTCGACACCGCGGCACACGCGTTTGGCATCGGATCCGCCGAGTGGCACGCGGCGGGAGCCTACGTGGATGCGCTGCTGACCCGACTGGTCGAGGCGTTGCCCCCGGATGCCGCGCTGCTGATCACGGCGGACCACGGCGGGTTGAACGTGCCGAAACATCGGCGCATCGACCTCGACGCCGATTCGCGGTTGAGCGCGGGCGTGCGGGTAGTCGCCGGCGAACCACGAGTGCGCTACCTGCACACCGAGCCGGGCGCGGCGTGCGACGTGATCGCCGCCTGGAGCGAGCTGCTTAGTGGACGCGCCGAGGTGCGCAGCCGCGACGACGCCGTCGCGGCCGGGCTGTTCGGACCCGTGCGTCCAGACCACCTGGCCCGGATCGGCGATGTCGTCGTCATCTGCACCGGTGACACGGCTGTCCTGGCCAGCGCGCACGAACCACCGGAAGTGGCTCAGCTCATCGGCTTCCATGGGGGCGGCACCCCGGCCGAGATGGCGATTCCGCTGATCGCCTTTCGGGGCTGACGTTCCACCTGCGAAATCCTCGCAGTATTCTTGCGAATCGTCTGCAAGACCTTTACTCGTCGTTTAGCGTCGATGTGGGCCGGATTTCATTTCCAGATGGGACGCGACATGGCTGCTGACACACTCAGCAGGCAAGCGCCGTCGCGATCTTCTCGGCTGCGGGGCGCCTTGACGCCCGATGAGTGGCTGCGCTTGGGATCGATGTTCGCGGCCATTGTCGGACTGCATGTGATCGGCTGGGGCACACTGATACTCGTCGTCGAGCCGGCCCATTTGAGTGTCGGAGACAAGGCTTTCGGTATCGGCATCGGCCTGACCGCATACACGCTGGGGCTGCGCCACGCATTCGACGCCGACCACATCGCCGCGATCGACAACACCACCCGCAAACTGATGAACGACGGGCAGCGCCCGCTCGGCGTCGGTTTCTTCTTCTCCCTGGGCCACTCGTCCGTCGTGTTCGGGCTGTCACTGCTCGTCGCGGTAGGGCTCAAGGCAATAGTCGGGCCGGTCGAGCAGGATTCGTCGGCACTGCATCACTACACCAGCCTGATCGGCACCACCGTCTCGGGCGTGTTCCTGTACTTGATCGCGATCATCAATGTGGTCATCCTGGCGGGCATCCTGCGGGTGTTCGCGCGGATGCGCCGCGGCCAATACGACGAAGACGAACTCGAAGCACACCTGAACAATCGCGGATTCCTCAATCGGGTGCTCGGCCGCTTCACCAAATCGGTGAGCGAGTCGTGGCATATGTATCCGATCGGGGTGCTGTTCGGCCTGGGCTTTGACACCGCGACCGAAGTCGCGCTGCTGGTCCTGGCCGGCACCAGCGCCGCGGCCGGCCTGCCGTGGTATGCCATCTTGTGCCTGCCGGTGCTGTTCGCGGCAGGCATGTGCCTGCTGGACACCATCGACGGCTCGTTCATGAATTTCGCCTACGGCTGGGCGTTTTCGAACCCGGTCCGCAAGGTGTACTACAACATCACCATCACCGGTCTTTCGGTGGTCGTCGCGCTGCTCATCGGCAGCATCGAGTTACTCGGACTGCTCGCGGAACAATGCGGCTGGACCGGCGGATTCTGGGGCTGGCTGGGCGGCGTCGACCTCAACGCGATTGGTTTTGTCATCGTCGGCCTGTTCGTAGTCACGTGGGCCGGCGCTTTGCTGATCTGGCGCTACGCGCGGATCGAGGAGAAGTGGACGGTGCAGGCCGAACGCGTCGGCTGAGACGCGTCGAAGAGTCGGCCTGGGTTCACCCCAGGTCGCGATCACCACCACGCCAGGTTCGGTCCTGACGTGAGACCCGTTGGATAGCAACACCGTCCACGTCAGAGAAACCGAAACTCGTTACGGCTCTGCCCCATACCGAAGCTGAGCTGGTGGTGGCTTTCGCCACCGACACAAATCAATGACCGCACTTTTCTGTCCGGTCCCCGTTGCGGTGTTTGCTGTCTGCAATCAGCTTGCGCCAACCCATTTTTCACGCATGTTCGCACGCCACGGACTTGCGTCATCGGCGTGCGCCGTAATTCAGACGCAATTGCCGAGGCCGGTCAATTCACAGAAGGAGAATTCCATGTCGTTCGTATCCATCGTACCGGAAGTACTGTCCGCCGCAGCGGACAACCTCCAATCCGTTGGCTCGAGAATTCACGCGCAGAACACCGCAGCGATCGGCCCGACCACAGGTCTGATCCCAGCCGCCTCCGACGAGGTATCAGCCTTGACGGCAGTGCAATTCGCTGCGCACGCGCACGCGTATCAGACGGTCAGCACGCAGGCCGCGGCGATTCACCAGATGTTCGTGACAATGTTGGCGGCCGGCGCCCGTTCGTACGCCGCTACCGAAGCCGCCAACGCGGTTGCTACAGGTTAAGGGGCGTTCGCAATGGATTTCGCAGCATTACCGCCGGAAGTCAACTCCGGGCGGATGTACGCCGGTCCAGGTTCCGGACCCATGATCGCGGCGGCAGCGTCCTGGGATGGTCTGGCCGCCGAGGTGTCCTCGGCGGCCGGTGATTACGGGTCGGTGATCTCCGACCTCACCAGTGGTCCATGGCGGGGACCGGCATCGACGTCGATGGTCGCCGCTGCCGCGCCATATGTGTCGTGGATGCATGCCACCGCCGCGCAAGCCGAACAGGCTGCCGGCCAAGCCAAAGCGGCGGCCAGTGCCTACGAAACTGCGTTCGCAGCGACGGTGCCCCCACCGGTCATCGTCGCCAACCGTACGTTGTTGGCATCGCTGGTAGCCACCAACGTCCTCGGGCAGAACACCCCGGCGATCGCGACCACCGAAGCCCACTACGCCGAGATGTGGGCTCAAGACGCCGCGGCGATGTACGGCTACGCCGGATCCTCAGCCGCCGCAGCGACATTGACGCCGTTCGCTCAGGCGCCGGTGACAACCACGGTAAGTCAGGCCACCGACACGGGGACACCGACCACGCTGTCGCAGCTGGTGACTTCGGTTCCCGCCGCGCTACAGGGACTGGCCTCCCCCGCAACGTCGACATCGTCGGGATCAGGGCTCCAGGGGCTGCTGGATCTACTGACCGGGAACTCGACGTCTACGACCGGACTCTCGGGGCTCTTCAATGACCTGTTCAGCTCAAACGGCTTGGGGCTGAACGCCAATATCTGGAACACCATATTTTCGTCCGGCTTCTATACGCCAGCTAACACGCTGGGCGCCTTTACGAGTTTATTCGGCGGCGCGGCTGCGGGTGAAGCGGCGGCCGGGGACGCGGCGGGGGCGGCCGGGAACGCGGCGGCGGCAGAGGGAATCGGCGCTGCGGCGGCGGCCCCGGCTGCGGGACTGAGCGAGCTCGGCGGCCTTGGCGGCGGGGTGTCGGCGGCCATGGGTCGTGGTGCGGCGATCGGAGCGTTGGCGGTGCCGCCCAGCTGGAATGTGCTCGCCCCCACGGTAAGCCCGCTGCAGGGGCTACAAGGGGCGGCGCTGGGAGGGATGCCGCCGGCACCTCCGCCCGCCGTCGCGGCCGGCATGCCGTCCGCCAATGCGGCCGGAAACCGCGTCAGCGCCGCCGTTCCCCGATACGGGCTCCGCCCTACGGTGATGGCACACCCACCGGCGGCGGGCTGACCTTACAGCGGCGTGGTGTAGGCGGCGCTGATACCGCCATCGACCAGATACGTCGCCGCGGTGATGAACGATGCATCGTCGCTGGCCAAAAACGCCACCACAGCTGCGATTTCGTCGGCCTCGCCGAACCGGCCCATCGGCACATGCACCATTCGCCGGGCGGCGCGTTCGGGGTCGTTGGCGAAAAGCTCCTGCAGCAGTGGGGTATTCACCGGCCCGGGACACAGCGCATTGACCCGGATCCCTTGGCGGGCGAACTGCACACCGAGCTCTCGTGACATCGCCAGCACCCCGCCCTTCGACGCGGTGTAGGAGATCTGCGAGGTCGCCGACCCCATCACCGCCACGAACGAGGCGATGTTGACGATCGACCCGCGGCCTGCGGGTGCCATGTGCCGCAACGCCGCCCGGCAGCACAGGTACACCGATTTCAGGTTGACGTCTTGCACCCGCTGCCACGCCGGCAGCTCGGTGTTCTCGATCAGATCGTCATCCGGGGGTGAAATGCCGGCGTTGTTGACCGCGATGTCCACCGATCCGTAGTTACCGACCACGGTGTCGAAAAGCGTGTTGACCGAGGCTTCGTAGGCGACATCCACCGGAACGAACAGACCGCCCAATTCGTCGGCGGCCGCCGCGCCCGTCTTCTCATCTATGTCGCCGATGACCACGGTGGCTCCCTCGGCTTGCAGCCGCCGCGCCGACGCCAACCCGATACCACCGCCGCCACCGGTCACCACGGCGACCTTGCCGGCCAGCCGCCGGCTCAGGTCCACACTCACTAGCGTCGCTCCTCGCTCGCATATGCCCGCGCCGCCTGCACGATCGCCTCGAACAGTCGCAGGTCGTCCAGAGTCTCCTCAGGATGCCACTGCACTGCGAGCACGAAGCCGTGCCCGGGCAGCTCCAACGCCTCGATCACACCATCGGCATCCCAGGCGCTGACGACCAGGCCCTCGCCGAGCTCGGCGATGGCCTGATGGTGATAGCAGCGCGCGTCGACGGATTCACCGACCAGCGCCGCCAGTCGGGTGCCTGCAACGGTGCGCACCGGCAACGACGTGAACACCGCATTGCCGGCCCGGTGACCGCTGTGGCCGATGACGTCGGGCAGGTGTTGGTGCAGCGTCCCGCCGAGCGCGACATTGAGCACCTGCGCGCCGCGGCAAATGCCCAACACCGGCAGCCGCCGCTTGAGCGCCGCCTTCAACAGCGCGAACTCCCACGCGTCACGCTGACCCCCGGGCTGGTCGGTGGCCGGATGCGGCGTTTGCCCATACGCGGCAGGGTCGACGTCCTTGCCGCCGGTGATCAGCAGTCCGTCCAGGCCATCGAGCACCCGCTCGGCGATGCCGGAATCCACCGGCTGCGGCGGCAGCAACGTGGCCACACCGCCGGCCGCCGTGACGCCCTGAAAGTAGACGGCGGGAAGAAAACTGGCGCGCACGTCCCACACCCCGGTCTGGGCTTGCTCAAGGTATGTGGTCAGACCGATCACCGGCACCGTGTCAGAACCGTTCAAAACCTCGCACCCGCTCCCAATCGGTGACCGCTGCATTGAACGCGGCCACCTCGACGCGGGCGTTGTTGACGTAATGGTTCACGACGTCGTCCCCGAACGCCTGCCGGGCGACCGCTGACGCGTCAAAGAGCGCCGCAGCTTCGGCCAGCGTACCGGGCAGCCGCTCGGCATT
Organism: uncultured Actinomycetota bacterium; assembly: GCA_963760095.1. Classification (GTDB taxonomy): domain Bacteria; phylum Actinomycetota; class Actinomycetes; order Mycobacteriales; family Mycobacteriaceae; genus Mycobacterium. The sequence goes on from CAVXBT010000009.1 coordinate 276,958, forward strand.
GCCGTCCTCGCCTGTCTGATAGGCGTTGCCGGCACACGGCTCCGGCGGTTCCAAACCCTGCTCGAGGCCGTGCAATCCGCCGGCGATCAGCGCCGCTACGGCCAGGTATTGGTTGACGTCGCCACCCGGTACTCGGCATTCCACCCGCAGGCTGTCGCCGTGACCGACGACACGCAGCGCGCAGGTCCGGTTGTCCACTCCCCACGCCACCGCGGTAGGCGCGAAGCTGCGATCAGCAAACCGCTTGTAGGAGTTGATGTTCGGTGCGTACAACATCGTCAGGTCGCGCAATGTGGCCAATTGGCCGGCGAGAAAGCTGCGGAACAGCTGCGACATGCCCAGCGGTTGGTTGTCATCGGCTAACACCGCGGCGCCGTCCGCCGCGCGAAGCGACAGGTGGATGTGGCAGCTGTTACCTTCGCGCTCATCGTATTTCGCCATGAACGTCAAGCTTTGGCCATGCTGGTCGGCGATCTCTTTCGCGCCGTTTCGGTAAACGCCGTGGTTGTCGCAGGTGACCAGCGCCTCGTCGTAGCGGAACCCGAGCTCCTGCTGCCCCCTGTTGCACTCCCCCTTGACGGCCTCCCAGCGCAGACCCGCGCCCTGCATGTGCAGCCGGATGTCGCGCAGCAGTGGCTCGAGGCGGCTGGAGGCCTGCAGCGCGTAGTCCATGTTGTAGTCACTGGCCGGGGTCAACCCGCGGTAGCCGTTGGCCCAGGCCTGGCGATAGGTGTCGCCGAACACCATGAATTCCAGTTCGGTCGCGACGTAGGCGCGCAGCCCGCGCTGTGCCAACCGGTCAAGCTGGTGGCGTAGCACCCGACGGGGCGCCGGCTCGATGGGGCAGCCGTCGTGCCGCGCCAGATCGGCCAGCACCAGCGCCGTGCCAGGCAGCCATGGAATGAGGCGCAGCGTCGTCAGGTCCGGCTGCATCACCATGTCGCCGTATCCGGTTTCCCAGTTCGACATCGCGTAGCCGCCGACGGTATTCATGTCGACGTCGACGGCGAATAGGTAGTTGCAGCACTCGGCACCGTGCTCGGCCACCTCGTCCGAGAAAAAGCGCGCTGATACCCGCTTGCCCATCAGCCGGCCCTGCATGTCGGGGAACGCGACGATCACCGTGTCGACATCACCGGCAACGATCAGCTGCTCAAGTTTGTCGCGCGACAACGGCGCCTCGCCGCCCACGCGAGCATTTTCCGTCACCAGGTGCTGGTGCGCAGGACGATCTCGGCCGCCAGTTGCGCGGTCGACTCGTGCGCATTGCGCCGTCCAAGCAGCTCCACCACGCGGTAATCCGCGTAGACGTAGCGCTGGCTGGCCTGAGCCACTGCCTGGTTCTCAGGAGTGCTGACCAGCGCGGTCGTGTTGATCTCAACCGGTGGGCAGTGGTCGTCGCGGATGACGCCGGTAAGGTCGGCGACTCGTGGATGGCCCCGGTCGATGACCACCAGACCAGTAAAGCGGTCCAGCCGTGTCGCTGCCAGTTCCCATGCCAGTTCGCCGCCGACGCGGTCGCCGACCAGCACGCCCCAACTGATGTCAAGCGCATCGAGGACGCCCACCACCGACTTGGGCGTCAGGCGCGGGTCCGGACCGACGACGATCGTGCGCAGTGACGCGGTGTGCAGACGCTCGCATACCGCGTCATACGCGGCGAGTGCCCGCTGGGCCGCGCACAGCAACACCACGACGGAGCCCTTCTCCGGACCGGTGTCGCAGACCTGGATGGGAAACCCGTCGACGGTAGTCATCATCGTCGAAGGCACCACCGCAAATTACAGTCAATTGGCCCGCGCGCGGGGCGTTTTCGTGCGGTTCGTTAGGCGAGTGGCGATTGGAAACGTTCGCGCAACATCGAACTGATGCGTGCGCTTGCGACGACGGCAGCGGCAATAGGGAACGTTCTTTACGAAAAGCCTTGATCGGATGGCATTTTAGATAGGCCACCGGCCGCGATCAGCGCAGCGCGGTGACGATGGTCGGCCGCGACGGCGGGCCGTCGTCGAGCAGCCCGATGACGGCGTCGACGTCGAGGTGGACGTCCAACAGATCGGCCATCAAATCCAGCTGGGCGTCTCGCAGCGCCGCCACATCGGTGCCCTCGGCCACGACGAATCCGTGCCGGCCCGCGGCCGCCGCGACGAGGGTCAACCACTGCCGCCGGAAGTCGTCGTTGTCGAGCAGGCCGTGCCAATGCGTCCCGAATACCTGGCCGCGCCGATACCCCTGCGGACACCCGTCCACCTCGAACCACGCGGCCTCCGCGCAGCGGGCCACCCGCCCGCGATGGATTTCGTAGCCGGCGAGCGAGCCCTGCCGACGGCACAGCACTTTGTCGGGCGCAAACACGATGTCGGCATCCAGCATCCCCATCGCCTCGACCCGGCCCGACCGGCTTTCGACCTTGTCGTCGATCGAGCGGCACAACATCTGGAAGCCGCCGCAGATGCCCAGCACGGCGCGGCCCGAGGCGGCATGCGCACCAATGGCCTGGTCCAGCCCGCGTTCGCGCAGCCAGGCCAGGTCGGCGACGGTGGACTTGGTGCCCGGCAGCACGATCACGTCGGTGTCGGCCAAGTCGGCGGGCTCGCTGACCCAGCGCACCAGCACGCCGGGTTCGCAGGCCAGCGCTTCAACATCGGTGGAGTTCGAGATTCGCGGCAACCGCAGCACCGCGACCCGAAGCCACTGCGAGCCGCGGGGCGGCCGCGGTGTGCCCAGGACGCGGTGCGCCAGGACCGGGACCGCGTCCTCGGTGTCGAGCCACAGGCCGTCGGTGTAGGGCAATACCCCGTAGGTGGGGCGGCCGCTGAGTTCGGCGAGTTGGCGCAGCCCGGGCTCGAGCAGAGAAACGTCGCCGCGGAATTTGTTCACGATGAATCCGGCGATCAGCGCCTGGTCGTCGGGTTCGAGCACCGCCACCGTCCCGAACAGGTGAGCGAGCAGCCCGCCGCGGTCGATGTCGCCGACGATGATCACCGGCAGATTCGCTGCGCGCGCCAGACCCATGTTCACCAAGTCCATTGCACGCAGATTGATTTCGGCCGGCGATCCGGCACCCTCGCAGATCACTGCGTCGAATTCTGTTCTCAGTTTTGCCAATTCGTCTTGCACGACAGCCGATAGCCGATAGCGATCCGACCAGTACTCCGCAGCGGTGGCCGTGCCAGCGACCTGTCCCTTGATCACCAGTTGCGAGGTGGTGTCGCTGCCGGGTTTGAGCAGGATGGGGTTGAATCGCACGCTGGGCGTTAGGCCGGCCGCTCGGGCCTGCATCGCCTGAGCCCGGCCGATCTCACCGCCCTCGACGGTGACCGCGGAGTTGTTCGACATGTTCTGCGCCTTGAACGGCGCGACCCGAATTCCTTTGCGCACCAGCAGGCGACAGAGTCCGGCGACCACCATCGACTTCCCCGCATCGGACGTGGTGCCGGCGACCAGCAGCGCGCCGCTCACGGCCCGGTCGTCACGGCAGGGTGAGGATTTCCGCGCCGGACTCGGTGACCAGCAGGGTGTGCTCGAATTGTGCGGTCCATTTGCGGTCTTTGGTGACCACGGTCCAGCCGTCATCCCAGATTTCGTAGTCCAACGTGCCGAGGTTGATCATCGGTTCGATGGTGAACGTCATCCCCGGCTCGAGGATGGTGGTGACCGACGGCTGGTCGTAGTGCAGTACCACCAGTCCGTTGTGGAAGGTGGTGCCGATGCCGTGACCGGTGAAATCGCGAACGACGTTGTAGCCGAACCGGTTTGCGTAGGACTCGATGACGCGGCCGACGACCGAGAGTGCACGGCCTGGTTTGACGGCCTTGATCGCCCGCATCGTGGCCTCGTGAGTGCGCTCGACGAGTAGGCGGTGCTCTTCGGAGACGTCGCCGGCCAGGAAGGTGGCATTGGTGTCACCGTGCACGCCATCGATGTAGGCGGTGACGTCGATATTGACGATGTCGCCGTCCTCGATCACGGTCGAGTCGGGGATGCCGTGGCAGATGACCTCATTCAGCGACGTGCAGCACGACTTGGGGTAGCCCTTGTAGCCCAATGTCGATGGATAGGATCCGTGGTCGACCATGTAGTCGTGGGCGATGCGGTCCAGGGCGTCGGTCGTCACACCGGGTGCCACGGCCTTGCCCGCTTCGGCGAGCGCGGCGGCCGCTATTCGACCGGCGACCCGCATCTTCTCGATTACTTCGGGCGTTTGCACCCACGGCTCGGTGCCCTCCCGGGCCGTCGGCTTGCCGACGTATTCCGGGCGCGGGATCGACTTGGGCACCGGCAGCGTCGGCGCAAGCACGCCGGCTGACAGGGCAGAACGAACAGGCATGCTGCCAGGATATCGGGCCGAGCCGGGGCAATCGGGTCCGGCGAGTCAATCGCGGCCATGGCGGCGCAGCAGCGACCGGCGCGAGCCACGAATGACCACCGAGCCGCACACGACTCGACCGGTCAACACCACATGCGGTGTGCCTTCGCCCGGGGCATTCTTGCGACGGTCCTTGGCGCTGCCGCCGTATACCTGGACGTCGTCGATCGAAGCACTGGCGCCGTCGGGCAATCGGATCTCGACCGATCCGAACCTCATGTCGAGCTCGATGACGACCACCGGCCCCGCAAATCTGGCCTTGACCAGATCCAGCTCGACCGAGCCCAGCCGGCGCACCAAAGCCAGCCGGGTCGGGACCGTCCATTCCCCGTGCCGCTTGAGCGATCCGGCCCAGCCGCGCAGCTCGACCCGGTCGGCGGCGGACGTGACGATCGCCCCCGGCCCGGGCAGGTCGCCCACCAGGCTGTCCAGCTCACTGCGGGTCCGGGCGTAGGACACCTGCGAGGACCGTTCCTCGAACTCGGTGATGTCGATCAACCCGAGCGCAACCGCGTTGTGCAGGCGGCGCAGCGTGCCGTTGCGGTCGGCATCGGAGACCCGCAGTTCGGACAATTCGTCGGGGCGCGTCATGGCGTTATCAATCTACCGCCACGACGTGCGCGTTTCAGCGCCGCAGCCCACCGCACGAGCACCGCGCTGAGGTGGTAAATGGCGCGAAAGCGAAACTAGCATGGCCGTTAATTGTTAATGAGCCATTCCCTTTTAATGGCATCTGACAATTGATCTTGTTTTGTGCGCGGCACCGAGCTGGATTTCTTCCTGCTGAACCCGACTGGCGTGACTTTTTGCTCACCCCGGTTGTCGAGCTTCTATTGGGCTCGCGTGAGTTCTGACGGTAGGAGCAACGCCCAGTTAATCCACCTCTCGAAGGTGGCCGTCGGGACCGGTGAGGCGTGGCGGTGGGGTCCCCACCGGTTCAGAACGGCAAACGTCGGGCCAGCAGCGGTGTACCCCGGAGTCCCGGTTTTCCGTCAGGTCCGCGAAAAGAACCCGGTATCCCGGGCGCCCCCCGCGCCCGGGATACAGGCATTTCTGCGGCTAAAGCATTGCGGCAAATTGACTTTCACGATAGGTAATCAGCGGGCATGGTCTCGAACATGAACTTGGTCATCCGCACCGCGTACTCCGAACTGCCGCCCCCGACGATCAACGACGCGAAGGCCAGATCCCCGCGGTAGCCGGCGAACCAGGAATGCGACCCGCCGGGAAACTCAGCCTCACCGGTCTTTCCGAACACCGCGCCGCAGCCGGCGATGTCCTTGGCGGTGCCGTTGGTGACCACCAGCCGCATCATCGGGCGCAGACCTTCGATCATTTTCTCGCTGATCGGCGTGGTATCGCCGGTGATCGTCGTCGAGCGTCCCTCGATCAGCTTGGGCACCGGCGTTTTTCCGGCGGCCACGGTCGCCGCGACCATCGCCATGCCGAACGGAGAGGCCAGCACCTTGCCCTGACCGAAGCCGTCCTCGGTGCGCTCGGCCAGATCGACCGTCGGCGGCACCGATCCGGTGACCGTGCTGAGGCCGTCTACCTGGTAGTCGAGCCCGATGCCGTACCGATTGGCGGCCTGCGTCAGACCGCGCGGCGGCATCCGGCTGGCCAGTTCGGCGAACGTGGTGTTGCACGAACTGGCGAACGCCCGCGACATCGGCACCACGCCCAGATCGAATCCCCCGTAGTTGGGGATGGTGCGCTGTCCGATGTCGAGCTTGCCGGGACATCCCAAAAGCGTGTTGGGGCTTGCCATGTCACGCTCGAGCACGGCACCCGCGGTGACCACCTTGAACGTCGACCCCGGCGGGTAAAGGCCGGTGGTGGCAAGCGGTCCGACGGCGTCGGCCGCGGCGTTCTGAGCGACCGCGAGGATCTCCCCCGTCGAGGGTTTGATCACTACGATCATCGCCTGGCGGCCTTGGTTGTCCACCGCATGCTGAGCGGCGTTCTGCACGGCCCGGTCCAGGCTGATCGACACCGATGCCGCCGGCGACGGCTCGACCTCGTGCAGCACCGCCAGGTCGACGTTGTTCTGGTTCACGCTGACCACCCGCCAGCCCGCCTGACCGTCGAGTTCGTCGATCACGGCTTTTTTCACCTGACTGATCAGTGCCGGGGCGAAGTGGTAGTCGGTCGGCAGCAGATCGGCCTGCGGGGTGATCACCACGCCCGGCAGATTGCCGATCGCCGAAGCGACGTTGTTGCTGTCGTCGACGCGCAGCGTGATCAGGTCCAGCGGCTTGCCCGACCCACTGGCCTGCTCGGCCAGCCGCTGCGGGTCGTTGAGCGTGTCGTCGAACGGGTGCAGCGCGTCCACCACTGAACGGGCGGTGCTGATCAGGAAGGCGCCCGCCTGGGACGCGTCCAGCGTGTAGTGGTAGAGGTAACCGGGCGCCAGCACGTCGGTGCCGCCGACTTCGTTCACCGACGCCCGATGCGGCGGGTCGGCCCGCAGCGCCAGCGTCTGATGCTCGCCGAGGCGCGGATGCAAATCGGTGCTATTCCAGCGGATTTGCCAATGACCTTCGTAGCGAGCCATTTTCAGCTGGCCGTCGTATGTCCATGTCCGGTTCTTCGGCAGGTGCCAGGTGTAGCGGTAGCTCACCGTGCCGATGTCCTCGGCGTACTTCGATCCGACGATCTGGGTGTCCAAGTGGGTGGCCTGCAGGCCGGCCCACGCCGCGTTGAGGGCTTCGCGCGCGTCGCTGGGATTGTCGCTTAGTTCGGCGGCCGCTGCCGTGTCCCCGGTGGCCAACGCGGCGAAGAAGCGCTCGGCCGCCGGCGTCGGGCCCTCCGGCCGCGGGGTGCAGGCCGAGAGCGCGGTCGACGAGACGAGCACGGCGATCGCGACGTTTGCAGCTGATGCCAGTGTGACTTTTGTTGTCATTGAGGCTGATGTTAAGAACTAAAGCCTCGCGGCGGGCTTAGGCGCACCGAGACAGAACCGTGACACCGGCAAAACTGCGGCGGGTCGACGCTCGAGTGCGATGAAGGCGCAGAGCGTGCGCTGAGGGTGGACGCCATCGGCGTGTCGGCGCCCAGAATGCACAATGGATGCCCGAGAAGCACACTCGATCTCGGCGCGTAGAGCAGAGCCGCCCGGTGCTTCAGTCCAGCAGGACGGTGGCGAAGGTGCCGACCTCGGCAAAGCCGATCCGGTCGTAGGTTGCCCGCGCAACCGTGTTGAAGTCGTTCACGTACAGGCTGGCGATGCGCCCCGTGCTGACGATCACCGCAGCCAGCATCGCAGTACCCGCCGTCCCCAGGCCCTTGCCGCGCCATTCGGGATGCACCCAGACCCCTTGGATCTGTCCGACGGTCGGCGACTGCGATCCGACCTCGGCCTTGAAGACCACCTTGCCGTTCTCGAAGCGCGCCCACGCCCGCCCGGCCGCGATCAGGCTGGCGACCCGGCGTCGATAGCCGCGGCCGCCGTCACCCAGCCGCGGGTCGACACCCACTTCGCCGATGAACATGTCGACGGCTGCCACCAGGTAGGTGTCGAGTTCCTCGGGCTTGACCTGGCGCACACCGGGGTCCATCGCGCACTTCGGCATCGTGGTCAGCGACATCAACGGCTGGCGATCACGAACATCACGCGCCGGGCCCCACGTCGACTCGAGCCGCTGCCACATCGGCATCACCAGCTCGGCCCGACCAACCATCGACGAGCATCGCCGGGAGGAGGTCGTCGCCGCGTCGGCGAACGCGTGCAGGTCGCTGAGTCGGCCGCGCAGCGGAATCAGATTGGCCCCGGCGTAACACAGCGACTCGTCGGGGCCGCGGCGCGTCCACAACTCACCGCCGATCGAGCTGGGGTCCATACCGTGATCGGCGACCCGGGCGGCGACCATGCATGATCCCACCGGATCGTCGTCGAAAACACGGCGCACTGCTGTGCCGTCGCGTACTACCGACACCCGTCGCTCGCTGACCATGCGGCGAATGGGCGGAGCCGACATACCGATACTTTCTGCGACCGACGGTTAGCCCGACTGGGCCACCCGTCAGCTTACGGTCACAACCGGGGAACCGCTTGTTTCTGTCCCGCCCGCGCCTGTCTCGGCAGCCAGCCGCATCGCCTCTTCGATCAGCGTCTCGACGATCTGCGCTTCGGGCACCGTCTTGATCACTTCGCCACGAACGAAGATCTGGCCCTTGCCGTTGCCGGAGGCGACGCCGAGGTCGGCCTCGCGCGCCTCACCCGGACCGTTGACCACGCAACCCATCACCGCCACCCGCAGTGGGACGTCGAGCCCGTCGAGTCCGGCGGTGACTTCGTTGGCCAACTTGTAGACGTCGACCTGCGCACGGCCGCACGATGGGCAGGACACGATCTCTAGCCCGCGGGGTCGCAGATTCAGGGATTCGAGAATCTGCGTGCCAACCTTGACTTCCTCGACCGGCGGCGCCGACAAGGACACCCGGATGGTGTCGCCGATGCCCCGCGACAACAGGGCACCGAAGGCAACCGCGGACTTGATGGTCCCTTGGAAGGCGGGACCGGCCTCGGTGACTCCGAGGTGCAGCGGATAGTCGCACTGCGCGGCCAGCTGCTCGTAGGCCGCGACCATCACCACGGGGTCGTTGTGCTTGACACTGATCTTGATGTCGCCGAAGCCGTGCTCCTCGAACAGCGAGGCCTCCCACAGCGCCGACTCGACCAGCGCCTCCGGCGTGGCCTTGCCGTACTTCTCCATGAACCGCTTGTCCAGCGACCCGGCGTTGACGCCGATGCGGATCGGGATGCCGGCCGCGCCGGCGGCCTTGGCCACCTCACCGACCCGGCCGTCGAATTCCTTGATGTTGCCCGGGTTCACCCGGACCGCCGCGCAGCCGGCGTCGATGGCGGCGAAAATGTATTTCGGCTGGAAGTGGATGTCGGCGATCACCGGGATCTGGCTCTTGGTGGCAATCGCGGCGAGCGCGTCGGCGTCTTCCTGACGCGGGCACGCCACCCGGACGATGTCGCAGCCGGTCGCGGTCAATTCGGCGATCTGCTGCAACGTCGAGTTGATGTCATGGGTTTTGGTGGTGCACATCGACTGCACCGAGATCGGATAGTCGCTGCCCACACCGACGTCTCGGACCATCAGCTGTCGCGTCTTGCGACGCGGCGCCAGCGTGGGCGCCGGCGCCGCCGGCATGCCCAGACCTGTGGTCACTGTTTGCCTTCTCTCACCTTCTCGTCGGGTAGCGGAACAGCCGGCCCTATCGGAACAGTCGGATCGGGTTGACCACGTCGGCGGTCACCGTCAACAGCATGTACCCGACCACCAGCACCAAGACTACGTAGGTTGCGGGCATCAGTTTGAGATAGTTCACCGGCGCGGCCGCGACCTTGCCGCGGGCCGACCGAAGCATGTTCCGCAACTTTTCGAACACCGCGATGGCGATGTGCCCGCCGTCGAACGGCAGCAGCGGCACCAGGTTGATCGCGCCCAAGATCAAGTTCAGTTGCGCAAGGAACAACCAGAACGCCATCCAGACTCCGTGGTCCACGGTGTCCCCACCGATGATGCTCGCGCCGACGACGCTGATCGGGGTATCCAGAGAACGCTGCCCGCCGCCGATCGCGTGGATCAGCGCGCCGACTTTGGTCGGGATGGCTACCAGCGACTTGCCCAGCAGCACCGACAAATTGCCGGTGAAGGCGAAGGTGCCGGGCACCGCTGTGATCGGGTTGTAGTGAGTGGGCCCGGCCTGCGTGCCCATCACCCCCATCACGCCGATGGTCGCGGGCTTCGCGCCGCCGTTGCCGTCGCTGACCCAGCGCTGCTGCTGGGCGATGTCGACGTATTTGGTCATCGTCTGGCCGTCGCGCTTGATCACCACCGGAACCGTGCCGTGCAGCTTCTGCACCGCGGCGGCCATATCGGAGAAGTCGGACACCGCAGTGTCGCCGACCTTGAGCACCACGTCGCCGCCCCGGATCCCGGCGCTGGCCGCTGGCCCGTCCCCGGTGCACTTCTCAAAATCGCCCTGCTTGATTTCCTTTGCTGCACACGCTGTTTGACCGATCACAGCGGTAGGATGCAGGTTGGGCAGCCCCCAGATCACCGCGATGGCGTAGATCAGCACCAACCCGATGACGAAGTTCATACCCGGCCCGGCGAACAGCACCGCGGCGCGCTTCCAGGTCTTCTGCTTGTACATCGCGCGGTCGTGCTCGTCGGGCTGCAATTCCTCGACCGACGTCATGCCGGCGATGTCGCAGAAGCCGCCGGCCGGGATGGCCTTGATGCCATATTCGGTCTCGCCGCGGCGGGTGGACCACAGCGTCGGACCGAAGCCCACGAAATAACGGCGCACCTTCATCCCGGTCGCCAGCGCGACCCACATGTGGCCGCACTCGTGCAACGCCACCGAAATCAGGATGGCGAGCGCAAACAGCACGATGCCGATAACGAACATCATCGGATTGGTACAACCTCCTGTGTGACCGCGCGCGCCTTCGCCCTGGCCCAGCGCTGCGCGTCGAGTACGTCTTCCACGGTAGCGGGTTCAGCGGCCCACTGGTCGGCGGCGCTCAGGACATCGGCGATTGTTCGCACAATGGCCGGGAATCCGATCCGCCCGGCCAAGAACGCCTCGGCCGCTTCTTCGTTGGCGGCGTTGTAGACGGCGGTCATGCAGCCGCCCGTCTCGCCGGCCTGTCTGGCAAGCGCGACGGCCGGGAAGACCTCGGTGTCCAGCGGCTCGAAGTCCCAGCTCGACGCGATGGAAAAGTCGCACGCCGCGGCCACGGCGGGCACTCGGGACGGCCAGCCGAGCGCCAACGCGATAGGCAGTTTCATATCCGGCGGGCTGGCCTGCGCGATCGTCGAGCCGTCGGTGAACGTCACCATGGAATGGACGATCGACTGCGGATGTACGACGACCTCGATGCGCTCGTACGGGATGCCGAACAGCAGATGGGCTTCGATGAGCTCAAGCCCCTTGTTGACCAGCGACGCCGAGTTCAAGGTGTTCATCGGCCCCATCGACCAGGTCGGATGCGCACCGGCTTGCTCGGGCGTGACGCGCTCGAGCTCGGCGGCCGACCAGCCACGGAACGGCCCGCCGGAGGCGGTCAGCACCAACTTGGCGACTTCGTCGGCGCTGCCGCCGCGCAGGCATTGCGCCAAAGCGGAGTGTTCGGAGTCGACCGGCACGATCTGGCCGGGCCGGGCAGCTGCCAGCACCAGCGGGCCACCGGCGATCAACGACTCTTTGTTCGCCAGGGCCAGGCGGGCACCCGAGGCCAGCGCGGTCAACGTCGGCCGCAGCCCAAGCGCGCCGACCAGCGCGTTGAGCACGACATCGGCCTCGGTGTGCTCGATCAGCCGGGTGACAGCGTCTGGTCCGTGGTAGGTGACATCGCCGATGGCCTGGGCGGCGGCCTCGTCGGCGACGGCGAGATTGGTCACTCCGGTCTCTACGCGCTGCCGGGCCAGCAGGTCCGGGTGTGCGCCCCCGGCGGCCAGCCCGACCAGCTCGAAACGGTCCGGGTTGGCGGCGATGACCTCGAGCGCCTGGGTGCCGATGGAGCCGGTACTGCCCAGCACCAGGGTCTTGAGGCGGCGGTTGGTCACCCACTCATTGTGCCGCGCCGCCGCTGCGCCTGACGAATCTCGCCCCATGATGCGCGGCCTCAAGACCTGGGCCGAGCTACACATGGACGAGATGCTCGCCAACCGCGCGACCTACGACACTCGCACCGCGTGAATCAAGGAGCCTGCTGCGCTGCTGCCCTACCCGGCATATGCCAGAATGTCCAGGCATCCCGATCCCAACCGGAGGAGTCGCTGTGGCCAGTACCGAGGTGGAGCGCTCCGGCGAAGTCGATGTCGCTGATGTGCCGTCCGCGAACTGGGGCTGGAGCAAAATCAACTACCGCAACTGGCACTTGACCGGCCTGTTCATCGTCTTTCTGCTGTTCATGTTTCTGGACGGCAACCACGTCGGCCACGTCGAGGACCTGTACGTGATCGGCTTCGCGCTGTTGGCGCTCTTCTTCGTCGTACGTGACTGGTGGGGCCGCCGACGCGGCTGGCTCAGGTAGGCAGCTCGGCGGCCAATTGGCCGCACGCGGCGGCGATCTCGCGGCCTCGGGTGTCGCGCACCGTGCAGGGCACGCCATTGGCGCGAACCCGTCGAACGAACTCCCGCTGCGCAGGTTTGGGGCTGGCGTCCCAGTCGCTGCCGGGCGTCGGGTTCAGCGGAATGACGTTCACGTGCACCAGCGGGCCCAGGGCGCGATGCAGCCGTTTGCCCAGCAGGTCCGCGCGCCAGGGCTGGTCGTTGACGTCGCGAATCAGCGCGTATTCCACCGACACTCGCCGACCGGTCTGCTCGGCGTAGTAGCTGGCCGCATCCAGCGCTTCGCTGATCTTCCACCGGTTGTTGACCGGGACCAGGGTGTCGCGCAACTCGTCGTCGGGAGCGTGCAGTGACAGTGCCAGCGTGACCCCGAGTCGCTCGTCGGCCAGTTTGCGGATGGCCGGCGCCAGGCCGACCGTCGATACCGTCACCGACCGCGCCGAGATGCCGAACCCGGCAGATTTCTCCGCAGACCCGGTAATGCGACGCACTGCCGCCAGCACCCTGGCGTAGTTGGCCAGCGGCTCCCCCATGCCCATGAACACCACGTTGGACAACCGGTCGCCCCACTCGTCACGCAGCGCCGCGGCCGCCGCGCGCACCTGTTCGACGATCTCGGCGGTCGACAGGTTGCGCGTCAGACCGCCCTGTCCGGTCGCGCAGAACGGGCAGGCCATCCCGCAGCCCGCCTGCGACGAAATGCACACCGTGTTGCGCTGCGGGTAACGCATCAGCACCGACTCGAACGTGGTGCCGTCGATGGCCCGCCACAGCGTCTTGCGGGTCTGGCCGGCATCGCAAGTGATGTCGCGGGCCCCCGTCAACAGGTCAGGAAACAGGGCGTCGGCCACCTGGCCGCGGATGGCGGCCGGCAGGTCGGTCATCTGCTGCGGGTCGCCGATGAGGCGGCCGTAGTACTGATGCGCGAGCTGCTTGGCACGAAACGCCGGCAGACCCAGCGCCGCGACGGCCTCGATGCGCTCGGCCTCGTCGAGGTCGGCCAGATGGCGCGGGGGCAGCCCCCGGCGCGGCGCCTCGAATACCAACGGCTGCTTCATCGGCGGCGGCCCTCAGGCCAACAGGGTCAGGACGGTCCAGGCGGCGACCGCCGACGGCAGGGTGCCATCCAGCCGGTCCATCAGTCCGCCGTGGCCAGGCAGGATGCGGCCCATGTCCTTGATGCCGAGGTCGCGCTTGATCTGCGATTCCACCAGGTCGCCGAGCGTCGCGGTGGCCACGATCGTCAAGCCCAGCAGCAGACCGACCCAGATCGGCTTGTGGACCAGCAGGGTCGCGCTCAGCGTCACCGCGGTGATTCCGAACAGCAGCGAGCCGGCCAACCCCTCCCACGATTTGTTCGGGCTGATCGACGGCACCATCGGATGCTTGCCGAACAGCACGCCGACGAAGTACCCGCCACTGTCGGAACAGACCACGCCGATCATCAGGCAGAACACCCGGCCGGATCCGTCGTGGGGATAGACCAGCAGCACACCGAACGCCGCGAACAGCGGCACCCAGGCCGCCAGGAAGACCGTCGCAGCGACGTCGCGCAGGTAGTTCGCCGGCGGGGCATCGGTGCCGACCGCATCGTGCGGTGCCGGCGTCCCGCGCAGCGCCAACCGCCAGAACATGCAGACCACGGCGGTGACGCCGAAGCCGGCCATGGCACCGGCCGCATGGTAGGGCCAGGTCAACCAGATGATGAGTTGGCCGCCGGCCAGCAGCGGTATCACCGGGATGACGAAACCGGCCTCGCGCAGCCGCCGCACCACCTCATAAGTCCCCAACGCGGCGCCGGCGGCGACCAACGCAACCCAGAGGTATCGGTCCCAGATCAAGATCGCGATGATGCTGAAGCCGATGGCCGCACCGACGGCGATCGCGGCCGGTAGGTTGCGGCCGGCGCGCGACTTTTTCCGCTGGTTCGGTGGGGGTTGCCGCACCCAACCCTCGGCCGGGGTGTCTGCGCCGGTATCAGTGTCTGCCACGGCATCGTTTGCTGAGCGGCCGCTAGACCTCCAGCAGCTCGCCTTCCTTGTGCTTGACCAGCTCGTCGATCTGGGTCACGTATTGGTGAGTGGCCTTGTCCAGATCCTTCTCTGCGCGCCCGACCTCGTCCTCACCGGCTTCGCCGTCCTTGCGGATGCGGTGCAATTCTTCCATCGCCTTGCGGCGAATGTTGCGCACCGAAACCCTGGCGTCCTCCCCCTTGGCTTTAGCTTGCTTGACGAGTTCGCGGCGACGTTCCTCGGTCAGTTGGGGTATCGCCACCCGGATCAGGGTGCCGTCGTTGGTGGGATTGAGCCCCAGGTCGGAGTTGCGAATCGCGGTCTCAATGGACCCGAGCTGGCTCGCCTCGTACGGCTTGATGACGACCAGCCGCGCTTCTGGGACGTTGATGCTGGCTAGCTGGGTGATCGGGGTGGCCGAGCCGTAGTAGTCGATGACGATGCGGGAAAACATGCCTGGATTCGCCCGGCCGGTCCGGATGGTCGACAAGTCGTCGCGGCTCACCGCCACGGCCTTTTCCATCTTTTCTTCGGCGTCAAAGAGAGTCTCGTCGATCATTTGCGCCGCTCCTCCCTTCAGGTGGTGACCAGCGTTCCGATCTTCTCACCCGCGACTGCTCGAGCGATATTGCCATCGGTCAGCAGGTTGAACACCAGAATCGGCATGCCATTGTCCATACACAAACTGAATGCGGTGGCATCGGCTACCCGCAGCCCTCGGTCGATGACCTCCCGGTGCGTGATCGCGGTGAGCAACTCCGCCCTGGGGTTGACCCGCGGGTCGTCGGTGAACACGCCGTCGACCGCCTTGGCCATCAGGACCACGTCGGCGCCGATCTCCAAAGCCCGCTGCGCGGCGGTGGTGTCGGTTGAGAAGTACGGCAGCCCCATGCCGGCGCCAAAGATCACCACACGCCCTTTCTCCAGGTGACGCCGCGCGCGCAGCGGCAGGTAGGGCTCGGCGACCTGGCCCATCGTGATCGCTGTCTGGACCCGGGTAGCGATGCCTTCCTTTTCCAGAAAGTCTTGCAACGCAAGGCTATTCATCACCGTACCAAGCATGCCCATGTAGTCGGAACGGGTGCGCTCCATGCCGCGTTGCTGAAGCTGCGCGCCCCGAAAGAAGTTGCCGCCGCCGATCACGACGGCTACCTGTACGCCCGTGCGGACCACCTCGGCGATCTGGCGGGCGACCAGCGCCACCACGTCGGGATCCAGGCCGACCTCTCCGCCGCCGAACATCTCGCCGCCGAGTTTGAGCAGCACGCGGTTGTACTGGGAACGACTCGCGGAGTTGTCGGCGGGGTGCTGGTGGTCCGGTGGAGATACGTGGGCGCCGTTGGTGCTCGTCGGCTCCTGTTCCGTCATCAGACTCCTCGCATGAGACTGCGCCATCCGGCTAACCCCCAGGACAGCACGTCCTATCCTGCCTTATCGCCAAGGTGCGCGTCCCGAGACTCGGCCGGTTGCACCTAGCGTGCCCGGACGGGCGTGTGCATCGTCACAAGGGCCGATGCCAGCCCGCTTACCAGCGCGGAAATCCTGACGCCGTCGGATCGCGGGTGAAGCGGCACGCGCTGGAGTTTGACCACCCTGCAGTACGGGAATGCCCGAGCTGCGGTGCAGAAAGCCCAGGAGCAGTTGTTGACGCGCATCGGGCGGGCGCCCTGATCCGGTCCAGTCAAGGGCCGGTGGTTGTGAAACTAGCTCATTGACTTGAGCCAATGAGGAGGGACTCCATGTCAGACGACAGCAAGAGCGGACCTGTAGAGGGTGTGAAGGGCGTAGTCGAAGGCGCCAAAGGCCTGGCTAAAGAAGCCGTCGGCAGCGTCCTCGGAAAAGAAGACCTCGAGAAAGAGGGCGAGGCCCAGCAGGACAAGGCCTCAGCCCAGCGTGACGTCGCCAGGAAAGAAGCCGAGGCTGAGGCAGCTCGCTCCGGTGAAGCGGCAGCGGAGAAGCGCCAGCAGGCTCACCAGGACTAGATCATTAACGACGTCAGGGCCCGGTCCACAACGGACCGGGCCCTGACGTTTGTGTCCCATCAACCGAATATCGGCAATGCCCGCTTGCGTGCCAACGCATCCATCCCATGCTGAATACTGTCCTCGACTTCGTGATATTTGCGATCGACGTAGTCGTCATCGTCGGCGCACGCCGGGTCGTGATCGATCTCGACCGCGGGCATGAATCGGGTCCGGATCTTGGCCGGCAGCGGTAGCTGCGGCAGCGCGGCAGGAGCGATTCCCCAGGGCAGCGAAATGGCCATAGGAAAAACCTTGAGCCGCAACAGCCGATCCAATCGCAAGGCACGCGAAAGCCGATCGCCGCGAATCAGCACCGGCATGGCGTCGGCGCCTCCGACTGTCGCGATCGGCACGATCGGCACTCCGGCGCGGATCGCCATCTTCACGAAGCCTTTCCGCCCAGCCAGATTCGCCTGATCGCGCTCACTCCACGGCCGCAGCGAATCCACCTCGCCGCCAGGCCATAGCGCCACATCGTGACCCTCGGCCAGCGCTGTCGCGATGGCATCCGGAGCCGCGGGCAGCACCCCCATTGAACGGAAGTAACGGCCGAAGCCCGGAATGGCCATCAGCGCGTCGTGGGCAGTGCCGTGCAGGATGCGCTCCGATCCGAACCGTCGCCACCATTGCAGGCCGACAGTCCAGGCATCCCAGACGAATGGCGCACCGGAGTGGATGCCAACCAACAACGCCGGCGGATCACCAACATTCTCCCAGCCGTCGATCTCCATCCGAAACCAATAATCCACCAGCACATTCCAGAAGAACTTCTGCCGCTGCAATGCGGCCTCGTCGGGACCGCTGAGGTCCCACTCGCCGGCACGCTGTGCGACCCAACCACTCAGACCACCGGCTTTGCCGTCCCGTTGGTCCTCCATCGCGGTACGCGCCCGGTCGGCATGTCGTCGTGCCTGCCGGCGCACTTCAGTTGGCCTGTGATCGCTATCACTCATACCGGCTCGAGTACCCGATCCAGCGCTGGGCAATCTGCGGGGCCGATCCAGACAGCGCTCCCCGCGTTAGCAGCACTGACACGTGCTCACGGCAGGAAGTTCAGACGCGGTTTTCCGGGCCGAGTACCACCCATACGGTGGTGCCGGCTGCGCTGGTGTGACTCCCCCACACTCGGCAGTTGGCGGCGATGAGGTCTAGTCCGGTGACCCTGCCCGCGTGGGACTTTCGGCGCACCGCTTTCGGCGTCGCCGAGCCCGAATGTTGCACCGCCACCGTCACCGTGGATCCGTCGAATTCGAGCCGGAGCACCAACGGGCCGTCGGTGTCGGCCAGGGCCATTTCGACCAATTCGGTGGCGACGATGGACACCGCGTGGCTGAAGTCGGTTCTCGCCCACTCCGCCAACCACTGGGCGGTGAGCTGTCGACACTGCGCGGTGCTGCTTTTCATAGCCGGCAATACAGCGCGCACGCGAAGCCGGTACCGACGCGCGGCGTCGGCGGCGAGTTCGGTGGCAGCGGCCCGCAGCGTGCGGTAGACCGGCACGTAGCGCGTTATGCCGTTGCGGCGCAGCGCCTTCTGACCATGGTCATGCGCGCAGACCAAGCCAATCGGAGTGTCGGGCCACTCGGCAACCTGCCAGCGAGCACTGGTGAAGACGGCCCACGCGGGATCGTCGCGAACGACCAGGCTGGTGATATCGACGATGACCGCATTTGGTTCATCCAGCGCCGCATTGACGATGGCGTCGCGTAGCGGAAGGTACGTAGTGTCGCCCAAAACGCCCTCGACGGTGAGCACACAGGCATCCTCCGCATCGCCGCGGGCGATGCGCAGATCGATCTGCCGGCGGGCTATGACGCGTTCCCAACGTGTTTGTCCCGTAGCGTCGGACGGCTCATGGCGTCACCCGACCACCTTCTGCTCTTGCGATGCCGGTGACCCCCGACGCGGGCAACCGCATACTTACAGCGCCGACAGCTGTAACCGGTGGCAGACCGATTCTGTCAGGCTTTGCCCGACTTGACGTGCCCAATCGAAGGTCTTGGCGTGCCGGCAATGTTAAGGCCGAGTGCTGGTCGATGCTCAGCGGCCCCGGACGCGCCGGTTGTATTTTTTGATCGCCTCGACCAGTTCGGCCTTGTCCATCGTCGACCTTCCGCGGACACCGAGCCGGCGGGCGATGTCGAGCAAATGCCTCTTGCTGGCGTTCGCGTCGACGCCTTCGGCTGACGGGATCGGGTTATGTAAGCCACCCCGTTCGGCGCGTGCATCCGAGGGCCCCCTCTTCTTTTTGCGTTCCCAGCGATCGCCGACTTTCTCGAAACTGTGCTTCAGCGCCGAGTAGGCGACGCGATGCGCTCGCTCGTCGCTGCCGTACTGTTCGGCGGCTGCGTCATACGCTTTGGTGAACGTACGCTGAGCTTTGCCGCTTGAGCGTTTCAACGTACTCGGTAGCTCGTCCTCTTTGGGCTTGCCGCTCTTTGTTGTTTTTGGCACTGCTAACCCCTCGATCCTCTACTTCGCCACTGCATAGGCAACCGGTAAAGTTCCGAATCCCGATTACCCGGCTCTCGCGTTGTTTAGTCCTGTTCGGGCTGATGGCGACGTGCGGCGCTGTCTACACCAAACCGCTCGAGGCGCACACACCTCGAGCGGTTCAGCAGACTTCCTGGGGCGTAGAGCCTTTCGCGGCTCGCCGATCACCCCAAATGCGCCTGCAGCAGCCAAGCCGGCACGGATTTGCGCCCGTTGTCCTCGTCGCGGACATCGGCGAAGGGGAACTCCGGAAAATGGCCGTCCGGGAAGTTGGCGTGAATCCTGGCCGGCCGGATCTCGTCGATGACCCAGTACCGCGAGACCACATCACGCAACTCGTCTTCGGTGACCGGGTTGGCCGGACCGTCCGGCATCCCGTTTCGATCGAAGACCAGCACGAAGTACGATGCGCCAGGCGCTGCAGCCCGGACGATCGAGCGCTGGTAGCCATCTCGCAACTCAACCGGCATCGAATGAAACAGCGTGCTGTCCACGATGGTGTCGAACCGACCGTCGTATCCGGAGAAGTCAGAGATGTCTGCCACCTCGAAGGAGGCC
The DNA here is from genome assembly GCA_963760095.1 of uncultured Actinomycetota bacterium. Taxonomy (GTDB): domain Bacteria; phylum Actinomycetota; class Actinomycetes; order Mycobacteriales; family Mycobacteriaceae; genus Mycobacterium. The sequence goes on from CAVXBT010000009.1 coordinate 296,511, forward strand.
TTCGTCAACCCTTGCCTGGCAGCCTCGGCCCTGGCCAGCGCGATCGCGGTGGGCGAGGCATCCAGCCCGACGGTGTTGTGCCCCAACGCCGCCATGTGCAGCGATAACGCCGCCTCGCCACAGCCGGCGTCGAGCACGTCGCCTCTGATCTTTCCCTGGTCGATGAGCGCGGCGATCTCCGGTTGCGGCTCGCCCAGACTCCACGGCGGTCGCGCTCCCGCGAACTCGGCGGCCTCGCCACGGTAGGCCGGATCGAAATCGAAGTCGAAATTCTGAGTTTCAGTCATAACCCAGGTATATCAACCTGACTGATATGTGTCAAGATCGTTGATATGGGCACTACCGAGAACGCGCCGCTTGGATACCTACTGCATCACGTGATGTCGACGCTGCGTCCCGAAGTGGCGGCGGCGCTGAGCCCACTCTGCCTGACACTGCCCGAATTCGTCTGCATGCGAATGCTTTCCATGGCACCGGGGGCGTCTAGCGCGGAACTGGCCCGGCTGGGCAATGTTTCGCCGCAAGCAATGAACACGGTCTTGCACAAGCTGGAGAACGCGCAGATGGTGACCCGGCCCGCGTCGGTGGCCTCCGGCCGCGCGCTGCCGGCGTCGCTCACCGCCGATGGTCGGACGCTGTTGAAGCGGGCCGAGTCCGCGGTGCGGGAGGCCGACGCCCGCGTGCTGGCCAAGCTGTCAGCACCAGAGCAGCGTGAGTTTAAACGGATGCTGGAGACACTGGCGCCCGACTAGACCTGATCGTCGATGCGCGCCCAGGGCCGGGCGTCTTCGAGCTCGTAGGCCAGTTCCAGCAACCGGGCTTCCTGCCCTATCGGCGCGGAGAACATCATGCCCACCGGTAATCCGTTGGCAGACAATGCCAACGGCAACGAGATGGCGGGCTCCCCGGTGACATTCTGCAACGGCGTGAACGCGACCCAATCTTCCAGTCGATCGATGATCTGCTGATAGTCCGCAGTCGGGTCGAGATAACCGATCCGCGGCGTCTCATCGGCCACCGTTGGTGTCAGCACCACGTCGTAGGTGCGAGCCAGCCGCGCAGTGTGTCGCCGCGCGCGAGCCAATCGTGCCAACACCAGCGGGATGCGGTGCAGATTGCGGCGCGCATGCCGGTCCAGGCCTCGCGACAGGTTGTCCAACCGGGTGACGTCGAACGCATCGCCGATGTCACGCCGGTTGAGCTGGATCTGGCCCATAGCCAGCAACCCCCAGTACAGCACGAAATCGGAAGCGAAACTGGAAGGAACCGGCGGTTTTTCGAGAGGGTCGACGACGTGTCCGAGCTCTTCTAGCAACCCGGCGGATTTCAGCGTCAGCTCGCGCAGTTCGAGGCTGCACTCCCGCAACAGCGAGTGGGTGATGACGGCGATCCTCAGCCGCTGCTTGCCCGCATGCCGCACGTCGCCGATCAGCGGCAGCTTTCGTGCGGGCCAGATGCGCTCGGCTTCCCGGTAGAACGCAGCGGTGTCGCGCACCGATCGGCTGAGCATCCCGTTGGCGACCAGGCGAATCGGCATCCGACTCACTTCCTTGTCCAACGGTAGCCGGCCACGAGATGGCTTCAACCCGACGAGTCCGTTGCAGGAAGCGGGAATTCGGATCGAGCCGCCGCCGTCGTTGGCATGTGCGATCGGCACGGCGCCGGCGGCGACAAAGGCGCCGGACCCCGACGACGACGCGCCCGCGGTGTGGTCGGTGTTCCACGGATTACGCACCGCTCCGAGGCGGGGATGTTCGGCCGAGGCGCTGAATCCGTACTCCGACATCTGGGTTTTGCCCAGCGGGATCATCCCGGTGGCCAGGTACAGGCGGGTGAACTCGCCGTCGGCCTCGGCCGGCCGCGGTGGCCACGCATCGGCGCCTTGCATCGTCGGCAGTCCGGCGACGTCGACGTTGTCCTTGATAAAGGTGGGCACGCCGCTGAAATAGCCGTCGTCGGGCCGCACTGGCGCCTTAGCCGCCTGGGCCCGGGCCCGGTCGAAAGCCTCATGCGCCAAGCCATTCAGCGTGGGGTTGACGGCTTCGGTGCGGGCGATGGCCGCCTCGACGACCTCGGTTCTGTTGACCGCGCCACCGTTGATGGCATCAATCAGACCGACGGCGTCCAGGTGGCCCAGCGCGTCGTCACCGAATGCGTGCACGTGTCGCATCCGGCTGATGCTACTGCTGGCCGACCTCGAAACGGACGAACCGCGTCACGGTGACGCCGGCCTCGTCGAGCAGTGCCTTGACCGTTTTCTTGCTGTCCGACACCGACGGCTGCTCGAGCAACACGACGTCTTTGAAGAAGCCGCCCAACCGGCCCTCGACGATCTTGGGCAGCGCCTGCTCGGGCTTGCCTTCCGCACGGGAGGTCTCTTCGGCGATGCGCCGCTCGCTGGCCACCACGTCCTCGGGCACGTCGTCGCGGCTCAGGTAGCGGGCCTTGAGCGCGGCGATCTGCAGCGCGACGGCGTGCGCGGCGTCGGCTCCGGATCCAGAAGCGCCACCGGTGTATTCCACCAGGACACCCACGCCCGGCGGCAGGTCGGCCGCACGCTTGTGCAAGTAGGTCTCGACGTTGCCGTCGAAGAACGCGGCGCGGCGCAGTTCGAGCTTCTCCCCGATCTTGGCGGAGAGCTCAGCGATTGCCTGCTCGACCGTTTTGTCACCGACGCTGGCCGCTTTGAGGGCATCGACGTCGGCTGCCTTGGCCGCAGCGGCGGCGCTTACAACCTCTTCGGCGAGCTTCTGGAACTCCGCGTTCTTCGCGACGAAGTCGGTTTCGCTGTTCAGCTCGATCAGCGCGCCAGCCTTGGCGGCGACCAGGCCCTCGGCGGTGGCGCGCTCGGCGCGCTTGCCGACGTCCTTGGCGCCCTTGATCCGCAGCGCCTCGACAGCCTTGTCGTAGTCGCCGTCGCTTTCCGTCAGCGCGTTCTTGCAGTCGAGCATTCCAGCGCCGGTGAGCTCCCGAAGCCGCTTGACATCGGCAGCGGTGAAGTTGGCCAATGCTCAGCCTTTCCTATGAGGGGTCTGTGGTTGTTTCTGCTGCGACCGCGGCGGCTTGTTCTGCCGGCGCGGCTGTTGCCGTCGCCGAGGCCAGCAGCTCCTGCTCCCACTCGGCCAGCGGCTCGGCGGCGTCCGCCTCGGGCTTGCCGTCGGCGCGGCCGGCACCGGCGCGCGCCTGCAGACCCTCGGCCACCGCCGAGGCGATCACCTTGGTCAGCAGGGCCGCCGAGCGAATCGCGTCGTCGTTGCCCGGGATCGGGTAGTCGACCAGGTCAGGGTCGCAGTTGGTGTCCAGGATCGCGATCACCGGGATGCCCAGCTTGCGGGCCTCACCGACAGCGATGTGCTCCTTGTTGGTGTCAACGACCCAGACCGCCGACGGAACCTTCGCCATGTCGCGGATACCGCCCAGGCTGCGGTCCAGCTTGTTCTTCTCGCGGGTCAGCATCAAGATTTCTTTCTTGGTGCGGCCCTCGAACCCGCCGGTCTGCTCCATCGCCTCGAGCTCCTTGAGCCGCTGCAGGCGCTTGTGCACCGTGGAGAAGTTGGTCAGCATGCCACCCAGCCAGCGCTGGTTCACATACGGCATGCCGACGCGGGTCGCCTCGGCGGCAACGGATTCCTGCGCCTGCTTCTTGGTGCCGACGAACAAGACCGTGCCACCGTGGGCGACGGTCTCTTTGACGAACTCGTACGCCTTATCGATGAAGGTCAGCGTCTGCTGCAGGTCAATGATGTAGATGCCGTTGCGGTCGGTGAAGATGAACCGCTTCATCTTGGGATTCCAGCGACGGGTCTGATGCCCGAAGTGGGTGCCGCTGTCGAGCAGCTGCTTCATGGTTACTACGGCCATGGTCAAGCCTTACCTGTGTCGGTTGTCGCCCGGCGTCGGGTGATGCCGGGCCCTGGCGGCTGCGGCAATGCCGGACCCGTCGTGAGACGGGACCGCCCGGCATGCGGTGCGAACTCCTGGTGGAACGGGAGACCCGGAGCAGACGCGCGAAGTCAGCTCGCAAATTACGGGCTGCGCAGGGAAGTTTACACGGTTCGGCCAGGTGCTTTGTCCACAGCGCCGGCTGGCCGGTTTGCGGGCGCCGCGGTGAACTGACGAGGTGCGATGGACGGCGACGATCTCGGCCGCGGCGCTGGTATCCGCGTTCCCGGCTTATGGGAACGTAGCCCGACTGCAGTGGCCGTTGCGGCCGCCGCCGGCGGTGGTGCGAACCTTCGACGCACCGTCGCCGGACTGGCACCGCGGCCACCGTGGGGTGGACTTGGCGGGCGCCCCGGGCCAGCCGGTATACGCCGCGGGTGCCGCGACAGTGGTCTATGCCGGAGTGCTGGCCGGCCGTCAGCTGGTGTCGCTGGCCCACCCGGGCGGATTGCACACCAGCTACGAGCCGGTGCGGGCAACCGTGCGGGCCGGGCAGCTGCTGAACGCCGGGACGGTGATCGGTGAGCTGCTGGCCGGCCACCGAGGCTGTCCGGTCGCGGCGTGCCTGCACTGGGGAGCGATGTGGGGCCCGGCCGCCCGTGCCGACTATGTCGATCCGGTAGGGCTGCTGGCGTCTACGCCTATTCGGCTCAAACCGTTGCGGAGCTAGACGGTCCGGCTGAACCGGCAGACAAACGTTGTGCCCGCCTCCCAGCGACAACGAGCCGAAGGCGACAACGAGCAGCAGCAGAATTCGCTCAGAGGCGGGCACATCGCGGTGACGTGTGCGCTCAGGCCCGTGGATGGGCCTGATCGTGTACCGCCCGCAGCCGGGCGACCGTGACGTGGGTGTAGAGCTGGGTGGTGGCCAGGCTGGAATGACCCAGCAGTTCCTGCACGATGCGCAAGTCGGCCCCGCCTTCCAACAGGTGCGTGGCCGCACTGTGCCGCAGACCGTGCGGCCCCATATCGGGTGCGCCGTCGACCGCGGCGACGGTCTGGTGCACCACCGTGCGGGCTTGGCGCACGTCGAGCCGCCGGCCCCGGGCGCCCAGTAGCAGCGCCAGCCCGGACTCCGGGGTGACCAGCGCGGGGCGCCCATCGGCCAGCCAGCCGCGCAATGCCTCGCCGGCCGGTTCCCCGAACGGGGCGCTGCGCTGCTTGTTGCCCTTACCGAGTACGCGCAGCACTCGGTGTCCGGTGTCGACGTCGTCGATGTCCAGGCCGCACAGCTCGCTGACCCGGATACCGGTCGCGTACAGCAACTCGACGATCAACCGGTCCCTTATCGCCAGCGGGTCACCTTGCTGAGAGCCCGATTTCGCGGCCGACATGGCGGCCAGCGCCTGGTCTTGCCGCAGCACCGCCGGTAGCGCGCGGCGCGCCTTGGGCACCTGGAGCCGAGCGGCCGGGTCGCCCGTCAGCAGCCCTCGTCGCACCGCCCATGCGGTGAAAGCCTTGACCGCCGAGGTGCGGCGCGCCAGCGTGGTGCGGGCCGCGCCGGCGCTGGCCCCCGCGGCGAGCCAGGACCTCAATACCGGCAGGCTCAATTCCTGCAGGCTAGTCCCGGGCGCGCGCGCGTCGAGGAAGGCCCACAACGATCGAAGATCGCCCAGATACGCCCGCCGGGTATGCACCGAGCGACCACACTGCAGCGCCAGGTAGTCGTCGAACTCGTCGAGGATCGCCTCCACCACCTCACGGTCGCAGAGACCGGCGGTCTGGCTCAGTTGACGCGCCGCAGGGTGTCCGGAGTGAGATCAGCCAGTGACCGATATCCGTCGACGGCCATCGTCAGGTCGGCTTCGGCCAGCAGCGACCGCAGTACGTGCACAATCCCGTCGACGCCGCCCAGCGCCAGGCCGTAAGCGTACGGGCGCCCGACGCCCACCGCCGTCGCGCCGAGCGCCAGGGCTTTGACCACGTCGGCGCCGCTGCGGACTCCCGAGTCGAAGAGCACGGGCAACCCGTCGGCCGCCTCCACCACGCCGGGCAGGCAGTCCAGCGCGGGCAGCCCGCCGTTGGCCTGGCGGCCGCCGTGGGTGGAGCAGTAGATGCCGTCGACACCGCCGTCCTTGGCGCGACGCGCGTCGTCGGGGTGACAGATGCCCTTGACGATCAGCGGCAGCGTGGTCAGCGAGCGCAGCCACGGCAGGTCGTCCCACGTCAACGGGTTACCGAAGATCTGAATCCAGCGCAGCACGGCGCCCTGCGGGTTCTCCTCGGGCGTTTGCGCCAAACTCGCTCGGAACACCGGGTCGCTGGTGTAGTTGGTCAGGCAATGTCCGCGCAGCTGCGGGAAGTTCGACGTGCTCAAGTCGCGCGGGCGCCAGCCGGTGACCCAGGTGTCCAGGGTGACGACGATGCCTTTGAAGCCGGCCGCCTCGGCACGCTGTACCAGGCTGGCGGCCAGCTCACGCTCGGTTGGGGTGTAGAGCTGGAAAAACCCGGGGGTCTCACCGAACTGCGCCGCGACATCTTCGAGCGGATCGGCCGTCAACGTCGACATCACCATCGGCACCCCGGTGCGGGCGGCAGCGCGCGCGGTGGCCAGATCGCCATGGCCATCCTGGGCGCACAACCCGATCACTCCGATCGGCGCCATGAACAGCGGGCTCGGCAAGGTCAGCCCGAACACGTCGACGGAAAGGTCGCGCTGTGCGGCGCCGACGAACATGCGCGGTATCAGACCCCATCGCTGGAAGGCTTCACAGTTAGCCCGCTGGGTGCGCTCGTCGCCGGCGCCGCCCGCAACGTATGACCAAACCGACGGCGGCAAAGCCTTTTCGGCCTTGGCCTCCAGTTCCGCGAAGATCATCGGCAGCGACGGCACGACTCCGGCCAGGCCCTGAAAGTAGATCTCGTTCTGATAGTCGCCGAATGCCATGCGATGAGCATGCCAGCCGGCCGGTGGGCTGACGAGGCCCTACTGGGCCCCGGCTTCAGCTGCGGCGAGTTCCTTCTTCCACTGACGGAAGGTCTCTTCGGTGCGACCGCGCCGCCAATAACCCGATATCGAGGCCCACTTCGCCTCGACCCCGCGGTCATTGCGGATATACGGCCGAAGATTGTGCATTACCGCCTGCGCCTCACCGTGGACGAAGACGTGCACCTGCCCGGGAAGCCAAAGGGAGGATGTGACCGCCTCGACCAGCGGCGCGTGGTCGCCGGCTCGGTCCTCCGCGACCAGATCGGCTCGGCCGCCGCGGAATACCCAATTGACCTGGACGCCCGCCGGTGCGGTCAGCGGGATTTCGTCGGCGGGGTCGGCAGTCTCGATGAACACCTGGCCGATCGCGTTGGCGGGCAACGCTTCCAGCGCGACGCTGATCGCCGGCAGCGCCGTCTCGTCGCCGGCCAGCAAGTGCCAGTCGGCCGCCGGATCAGGAGCGTAGGCCCCGCTGGGCCCCATCAGGTACGCGGGCTGGCCGGGCTCGGCCGTCGCTGCCCACGGTCCGGCGGTCCCGTGCTCGCCGTGCACCGCGATGTCGAAGGTGAGCTCGCGGGCCGCCGGGTCGGCGCGCCGCACGGTCATCGTCCGCACCACCGGCTTTTTGGCAGCTGGCAGGTCGGCGAAGCTGTCCAGCGTCAACGGCCGCGGCAGCGCGGCCATATCGACATCGTCGGCGACGAATACCAGTTTGACGTAGGAGTCGGTGAACTCGCTGGGCGTGAACGTGTCGAAACCGCGGCCGCCCAGCACGATTCGGATCATGTGCGACGTGACGTGTTCGCTGCGCACCACTTCGAAGGTGTGCAGTGGTCGACCGGGCACCTAGTTCCTCTCCGTTGCGTTGACCATTTCGACTATACGAGTCACCCCGTCACGGCGGTTGGCTACGATTCCGGACGATTCGCCAGCAGCCTTCGTGGCGCTCAGCCAGGCCGGCGACTTCCAGCATGGCCAGCGGCGCCAAAACTCGCGCCGGTTCCACCGCGGCGGCAACGGCGATCTCGTCGACCGTGGCACCCCCGCGGCCCGGCAGCGCCTCGTACACCCGGCGCTCGTCGTCACCCAACCCGTCGAGCGGGGTCGCCGGATGAGGCTGCTCAGGAGCCAACTCCCCGATTCGACCCACCAATTCGACGATGTCTTCGGCCCGGGTGATGACTTCGGCGCCCATACGCAGCAGCGCATGACAACCGGTCGACGCCGAGGAGGTCACCGGCCCGGGCACCGCGCCGACCACTCTGCCCAACGCGCGCGCCCAAGCCGCGGTGTTGGCTGCGCCGCTGCGCAAACCGGCCTCCACCACCACCGCCGACCCTGCGAATGCGGCCACCAAGCGGTTGCGCGTCAGGAACCGGTGGCGGGCCGGTCGCACCCCAGGTGGATATTCGGTGACCAACAACCCTTCCGCCGCAATTCGATGCAGCAAGGCGGAATGTCCTGCGGGATAGGGAATATCAAGTCCGCCGGCCAACACTGCGACAGTTACGCCGTCGGCCGCCAGCGCCGCGCGATGGGCCGCGCCGTCGATGCCGTAGGCCCCGCCGGAGATGACGGCGACGTCGTGCTCGGCCAGTCCGTCCGCCAGGTCCGCGGTTATCTGTTCGCCGTAGGTAGTCGCCGCCCGCGTCCCGACGAGGGCGGCAGCCCGCTGTGCCGTCTCGTCGAGGCGCGCCGGGCCCAGTGCCCACAACGCCAGCGGCGGCCTTCCCTGTGGCTTCGCGGCGGCAGCGCCGCCGAATGCAGCCAACGCCAGCGTCGGCCATTCGTCCTCGTCGGGAGTGATCAGTCGACCACCACGGCGAGCGAGCAGTTCGAGATCCTCTGTCGTCCGGTCGATTTCACGCCTTGCTTCGGTACGGCGGGCCAGATCGTCGTCGACCTGGCCCCATCGCACCCGCTCGGCCGCTTCGACCGGTCCCACCCGGCCCACCAGGGCGGCAAGCTCGGCGCATGGCGGTTCGACGACTCGCGACAGGTAGGCCCATGCCCGCGTCGTCACCTCGGTCATCGCGAAGCTCCCGGCTGGCGGAAGCTCAGCGCCACGGCAACCTCGTCGCGCCCAGGTGACGTGCGACCGGCCAGATCGGCCAGCGTCCACGCGACCCGCATTGTGCGATCGACACCGCGGATGCTCAGCAGCCCGCGGTCCAGCGCGGTCCGCAGTGGCTGCATCGCCGCATTGCTGGGCCGGAATCGACGGCGCAGCAGCGTTCCGCTGACCTCGGCATTGGTGCGAAATCCGTGCGCGCGCCAACGCTGCGCAGCCGCGTCACGGGCCGCCGTCACCCGGTGACGGACCTGTGCCGTCGACTCGGCGTCGGTGGTCGCGAACGCGCTCATCCGCACCGGATGCATCTCCACGCGCAAGTCGACGCGGTCGAGCAGGGGCCCGGACAACCGTCCGAGATAGCGTCGTTTGACCGCGGCCGCGCAGATGCAGTCACGCGGGTCGGCCGGCGCACAGGGACACGGGTTGGCGGCCAGAACGAGTTGAAAGCGGGCCGGGTAGCATGCCACCCCGTCTCGTCGGGCAAGGCGAATCTCGCCCTCTTCCAACGGTGTTCGCAGTGCCTCCAGTGCGCTGACTCCGATCTCGGCGCATTCGTCGAGAAACAGCACCCCACGGTGCGCCCGGCTGACGGCGCCGGGCCGGGCCATTCCCGAACCGCCGCCGACCAGTGCCGCGACAGTGGAGCTGTGATGGGGCGCCACGAACGGCGGGCGGGTGATCAGCGGCGTGGCATCAGACAGCAGGCCTGCCACTGAGTGAATCGCGGTGACCTCCAACGACTCACCGCCCGAGAGCTGCGGAAGGATTCCCGGAAGTCGTTGCGCAAGCATGGTTTTGCCCACGCCGGGCGGACCGGTGAGCATCAGGTGATGGGCCCCGGCGGCGGCCACCTCGACGGCGAAGCGCGCCTGGGCCTGCCCCATCACATCGGCCAGATCCGCGGGCGACTCGGCGGGTGGAACCGTCCCGCTGATCCGCTCGTCGAGCCGCGCCGAACCACTGAGCCAGCCCTGCAACTGCGCCAGGGTGCGTACACCCCAGATCTCGATGCCGTCGACCAGGCTGGCCTCTGGAAGGTTTTCCACCGGAACCACCGCCGCCCCCCAGCCCGCAACCTTGGCCGCCAGTACCGCCGGCAGCACCCCGCGCACCGGCCGCACCCGTCCGTCCAATGCCAACTCGCCCAGCACCACCACGGTTTCCAGCTGCCGCCACGGTTTCTTTCGTTGTGCCGACAGGACTGCGGCGGCAAGCGCTAAGTCGTACACCGACCCCATCTTCGGCAGCGTTGCCGGTGAAAGCGCCAGTGTCAGGCGCGACATCGGCCATCGGTTGTTGCAGTTGGTGATCGCGGCACGGACCCGATCCCGTGATTCCTGCAACGCGGCGTCGGGCAAGCCCACCAGATGCACACCTGGCAGACCGGAGGTGATATCGGCTTCGATCTCCACGATCTGGCCGTCCAACCCCAGCACCGCAACCGAGAATGCGCGCCCGAGCGCCATCAGCCGACGCCTTGCAGATGCGTGATCTCCGGTGTGCGGCGTCGGCCGATCCGCACGCCGATCACGTCGATGCGGACCGCCGCCCAACGCCGGTCCTGAGCGGCCAGCCAGATCGCCGCCAGCCGACGCAGGCGGCGCGCCTTCTGCGCGGTCACCGCTTGCGCCAGACCGCCGAAACCCTCGCCGGTACGGGTCTTGACCTCGATGAACACCACCGTGTCGGTAATCGGGTCGACGGCGATCACATCCAGTTCGCCATAACGGCACCGCCAGTTTCGGGTCAGGATCCGCAGTCCCATTCCGCTCAGGTGATCTGCGGCCAACCGCTCACCGAGCGCTCCGATCTCGGCGCGGGTAAACATCGTCATGCCGCCACCCTGCGGCAGAGCACCGACGCGGATCGACGCCGCGCCGCCGTTGCTGCGGGACGGCCACCGGTTATCCCCAGTTGCGCGGCGATCCACAATCGGCTCGCGCGCTGCATTGCATCTGGAGTTCACCCGCCATTAGCATCGCGTTCAGGCGATGAAGCTCGCCTTTAACTGCCGTACCGGCTGATGGCTTCTGCCCGAGGTGCTCTGGGTTAGAAGGCGGGGTGGGATCAGTGAGTCGAGATCCCCGTAGCGTGCGGCGCATTCCATGAATTCCCTTAGTCACGAACGGCATTCGCGTCGCTGCATGCCGCTCAGGGCTGATTGTCAACTCATGGCACAACTATCGAAAGGAATACCGATGTCATTCGTCACCACACAACCGGAGGTGCTGAGCGCCACCGCCACCACCCTGGCCGGTCTCGGCACCACAATGAGCGCAGAAAACGCCGCGGCCGCAGCCCCGACGACGGGCGTGACACCGGCTGCCACCGATGAGGTGTCGGCGCTGACGGCCACCCAGTTCGCGGTCCACGCGCAGATGTATCAGGCGATCAGCGCCCAGGCCGAGGCGATTCATCAGCAACTGGTGAGCACGCTCGCGACGAGCGCAACGTCATATGCGGCCACCGAAACCGCCAATGCCATCGCGGCAAGTTAAGACAGGACACGGCAATGGATTTCGCGATGCTGCCGCCAGAGGTCAACTCCGGCAGAATGTACGCGGGCCCCGGTTCGGGGCCGATGCTGGCTGCGGCTGCGGCCTGGGACGGGCTGGCCGCCGAACTGCAATCCACGGCGACGTCTTATCGTTCGGCGATCTCCGAACTGACCGGCGGCCCGTGGCTGGGCGCGTCGTCGGCGTCGATGGCCGCAGCGACCGCACCGTATCTGGAGTGGATGACCACGGCCGCTGGGCAGGCGGAGCAGACCGCCACGCAGGCCAGAGCCGCGGCAGTGGCCTATGAGACAACGTTCGCGATGACGGTGCCTCCGGCGGTGATCGCAGCCAATCGCAGCCTGCTGACGGCCTTGATTGCCACCAACGTGCTCGGCCAGAACACCGCGGCGATCGCGGCGAACGAAACCGAGTACGCCGAGATGTGGGCCCAGGACGCCACGGCGATGTTCGGCTACGCCGGATCGTCGGCTGCGGCGTCGACATTGACGCCGTTCACCCCGCCACCGCCGACCACCAACCCGGCCGGACAAGGCGCTGCGGCGTCGCAGTCGCTCGTGTCGACCGGTTCGCGAGTGATCAACGCGGTCCCCCAGGCGTTGCAGAGCCTCGCGACGTCGGCGGCGGCGACTCCAGCGGACCCGGTGTCTGATCTGCTGAGCGCGATTCGCCCCCCTGACGTCCTGGAAATCCCCATAGCCACGACGGCTATCGGCTCCTCGGCGACGAGTATCTCGGCGTCGTTCACGGCGGTATGTACCAACTTCCGCGGTTTTTCGATCAATGCCGACCGCGACTTCTGTGCAGGGAAAGGGCCCGTTCACGGGCTACGGGCCGGGCGCCGCCAACCTGCCGAACTGGTTCTTCAACGGCCAGGGCAGCGTCGGTCCGCACCGTCGGACGCGGCCACGGCGTCGGCGTCCGCCAGACTTGGCCAGTCGAGAACCGTCGGCAGGCTGTCGGTGCCGTCGGCTTGGACAGTCGCCGCGCCCGAAATTCGCCCGGTTGCCTACACCCTGCCTACCACCAGTGCCATGGCGGCTCCGGAGGTGGGTGGCGCCAACAGTCTGTTCAGCAACATGGGCCTGGCCGGGGCGGCGGGCGGCGCCGTCGGCAGCACCGCGTCCGTGGGACGCGGCGATCAGCGGGTGCGGATGACACCGCGGCAAAGCCCGAAGCCGGCCCAACAGCCGCCTCACGAGGCGGTGACCGCGATCGCGACCGAATTGCAGGAGCTCGCCACCCGGGCGCAGTCGCTGCTCGCGAAGCTGGCTGACTCCGGGCTGGTGACCGCGGACGAGGTGATCGAACAGAAGCGACGCTTCCTCTGCTGAGGCTGAGGCGGAATCTCAGGCCCGCTGCGTCCGGCCTTTAGGCTGGCTCCCGGGAGGTGCGGTTGTGAATCCGGCAGGCTACGGCGTTCTGCTGCTGTGCGGACCGCTGGCGGCCATCGCGGCGGTGTGGCTGGCCGACCGGGTCGGTGTGCCGTACCCCGTCCTGCTGGTAGCGGTCGGTGCGATTCTCGCCTGGCTGCCGTGGGTCAACGTGCCGACGCTCGCACCCGAAGTCGTGTTCTATGTCTTCCTGCCGCCGCTGTTGTATTACGCGGCGTATTTCATTGCGCCAGATGATCTTCGGGCTAATGCCCGGTCGATAGGCCTGCTGTCGGTTGGGCTGGTAATCGTCACCATGGCAACCGTCGCCGGCGTGTTGGTGGGCGTCGCGGGCTTGCCGTTGGCGGTGGCTCTGGTGGCCGGCGCGGTGGTGGCCCCGACCGACGCGGTCGCGGCCACCTCCGTCTTCGCGCGGCTGGACGTGCCGGAGCGGCTGGTCACCATCGTCGAGGGTGAGGGACTCACCAACGACGGCAGCGCGTTGGTGCTCTACACCGGTGCCGTAGGCGCCGTCATGGTCGGGGCGGTGCGGCCCGGCCCGCTCGCGGTGACGCTGCTTGCCGCTCCAGCGGGCGGCGCCGCACTGGGCCTCGCCGTCGCCTGGGTGGCCGTGAAGGTACGGCAGCGAATCGACCACCCTATGTTGGAGATAACTCTCTCGCTGGTGACGCCGTACCTTACCTATGTGATCGCCGAGGGCGCCCATCTCTCCGGCGTCTTGGCCACGGTTGCCGCCGGGGTTTATGTGGGTTCGCACCTCAGCCGCATCTTCGCCCCGGGGGCGCGATTGCAGGCCTTTGCCTTTCTCGATGTTTTGGTCTTCTTACTGAACGCCGTGTTGTTCACCCTGGTCGGCATGGAACTTTGGCGCTCGCTGCACTGGGTGCCGGGCATGGCCGCGGGGCGGGTTGTCGCGGTGATATCGGCCGTCGTTGTCGTGGTGATCGCATCGCGGCTGGTCTGGATGCTGTCCGGGCCTGCCACCGCCCGGCTGTTCGGGCGCGCAACGGGTGAGCCGGTGTGGCGTGAGCGCGTGGTCGTGGCGTGGGCCGGCATGCGGGGCGGTTTGTCGCTGGCAGCGGCGCTGGCCATTCCGCTGCGGCTCGCCGACGGGAAGCCGTTTCCCGACCGCGACTTGGTGATCGTGGTGGCCGCCGCGGTGATCGTGGCAAGCCTGCTTCTCCAGGGCACCAGCCTGCCTTGGTTGCTGCGCCGACTCGGCCTGCGGGCTGAGGATTTCGGAACCGAGGAGAACAAAGCGCGGCTGAAGGCGGCCCGTACCGCCTTGGAGTGGCTCGACGATCGGAGCCACTCTGACGCTGCCGACGAGGCCACTAAATCTGTACGTTCCCTGTACGAGGCCAAGGTGCGGCGCCTGCAGCTCGGCCCCCCGAGCGATGAGGAGTCAGACGATGCCCAGGAGATGGAGCGCTATCGCGGGTTGCGGCTGAAACTGCTCGGCGTCGAGCGCGCAGAGGTGTTGGCGTTGAGGCGCGACGGCCGCATCAACGCGACGCTGCTGCGCGCCATCGAGCGAGACTTCGACCTCGAGGAGGCCCGGCTCAGCGGCTCGTGAGCGTGTCAGCCGGGGGTTGACAAGTTTCTCAACGCTTTTGCTTCGTTCTTTTGTGAGCGGGCCGTGACCGTCGCCTGCGCGATCCGCGATCCCACGTCGTAGGCCACAATCTGCGCGGTGACACCCGGGACCCGGCTAATGACCCCGGCCATCTTGTCGGCGGTGCGGTCATGGAGCAATCGACCCACCAGCGGCGCGTAAGTCCGGCGCGGCAACAACACTGTCACCTTGGTGCCTGGATGGTCGTCGATCTCTTGCATCACCAGCTCTTGCGCCGCACGACTCAGGTTACGGTCCGGGCAAGCGAGCAATCGCAACGGAATCTCGCCCTCGAAGTGCTCCCAGCGCTGCTGCAGCCGCGAGGCATGCAGCGCATCGATCACGAAATGCACCGCGGTCAGGTTGTCGGCGTTCAGGCCGCTCCCGTAATGCAGCGCCTCGATCAACGCGAGGTCGAAGTGATCCACGAAGATGAACACCCGATGCTGCGGATGCATGACCAAGTCCTGGCGTTCGGTCAGCGAATTCTCCAAAACGGAGCTCTCGGCGCGATATTGGCGGTTGAGGCGCATCAATCCGAACACCAGAATCGGAAACACCACGATCACGAGCCACGCGCCTTCGGTGAACTTCGCGACCGCAAAGATCAACACCACGATCGTCGACAGGATCGCCGCGGAGAGGTTGACCACCACCCTGCCTCGCCAACCGGGCTCACGAAGACTCAGGTGGTGTTTGGTCATCCCGTACCCGGCCATCGAGAATCCAGTGAACACCCCCATCGCAAACAGCGGCACCACCGCGTCGACGGAGCCGCCGGTGACTATCACCAGTGTCACCGCCAGCGCGGTCAGAATGATGATGGCGTTGGAAAACACCAGCCGGTGACCACGTTTCATCATCGGCCGCGGCAAAAAACTGTCCTCGGCAACAAAACTAGTCAGCGCGGGAAACCCGTTGAAGCTGGTGTTGGCGCCGAAGAACAGAATGGCTGCGCTCGCCGTCTGAAGAAGGGCGTACATAATCGTGCCGATCAAGCCGTGGCCGAAGACCGCGCGGGCAACCTCGGAAAGCATCGAGGGATACTCGGCGACGTAGGGAGTGGCGTGGGTGGCGTGCACCAGGTAGATGACACCCACCAGCAGGAACGCCAGAACACAAGCCATCCTCGTCAACACCCGACGGGCGTTGGGACCCTGCGGCTTTCGAAACACATTCACCGCGTCGGCGATCGCCTCAACCCCGGTCAGCGAGGTGCCGCCGTTGGCGAACGCCCGCAACAACACCAGTACCGTCGCGCCCATGATCAGCCCGTTGCCCTGATGGACCGGCACCGAGCCGACAATGTGCGCCGAATCGTATTGCGGTAAATTCCAGAATATTTGGCGAACCACGCCGGTCACGATCATCACCACTAGCATGATGATGAACGAGTACACCGGCACGGCAAAGATCAGGCCCGCCTCCTTCATCCCGCGCAGATTGGCATATGAGATCAGCAGCAATGCCACCACAGTGATTTCCAAGTGGTAGGGGCCGAGCGACGGTACCGCCGACACCACCGCGAATGTGCCCGACGCGCACTGCACCGCCACCGTCACCACATAATCGATCAGCAGCGCCGCCGACGAGATCTGCGCAATCCGTGGGCCGAAGTTAGCTCGCGCCACAACATACGACCCGCCCCGCTGGGTGTAAGTCATCACCACTTGGCGATACGAACTTGTCACCAACGCCAAAATCAGCAAGATCACACCGGCGATCGGAAGCACCAGCACGTACGCCGCCATTCCCGCCGCCGGCAGTAACTCGACCATGATCTGCTCGGGGCCGTAGACGGTCGACGAAATCGCGTCAGGTGAGAGTGCCCCCAGCGCAACAGTATTCGACAGACTCTCGTGTTCCAGATCCTCGCTGATCAGTGGCTTTCCGAGAAAAAACCGCTTCCACCCATCGATGAACGTTGGCGGGACTGTCTGCTCGTCAGCCGAATCTGTCACGGTGATGCTCTTTCCCGCCCTTTGGTCCGGAATACATATGTTCGTGAACGTTAGCGGCTCTGCTGACGCTTACGTGGCCTTCGTGGGTGACCCCGAAGCCGATTCTCAGCCAAATATCATGTTGAGGTCACAACTCACCGACAAGATATCGCGGCGGAAGGGATCACGCCGAACCAACGTCAGTTTTCAGGATGCCGGCGTGACCGCCTGCGCTTTTCCGGCGGTCTCCGGCGATCGACCAGGCTCCTCACCGTCCCCACCGCGGAGCGCCTGCGCGACCCGCAACCCCACGTCGTAGGTCAGAATCTGGGCGCTTGCGCCCGGGATCCGGCTGACCACCTGGGCGATCTTGTCTGCGGTGCGGTCGTGGAGCAGCCGGCCCGCCAGCGGCGAATACATCCGACGGGGCAACAACACGGTCACGGTGGTGTCGCGATGGTCGTCCTTGACCTGCGCAACCAGCTGCTGCGCGGCGCGACTGAGTTGTCGATCCTTGCAGTCGACCATCCGCAACTCGGTGTCATAGCCGAAGTGGTGCCAGCGCACCTGCAACCGCGCGGCTCGGGCCTCGTCCAAGATGAAGTGCACGGCGGTCAGCGCGTCAGCGTGCAATCCCTTGGCGTAGCGCATCGCCTCGACCTCAGCCAGGTCGACGGAATCGACAAAGACCAACACCCGGTGACGCTCATGCTTGGCCAGGTCGGGAAGCTCGCTACGCGACATCTCCAACACCGAGGCCTCGGCACGATACTGCTTATTGAGCCGCATCAACACCATCACCAGAATCGGAAATACCACCACGACCAGCCAGGCGCCCTCGGTGAACTTCGCGATCGCGAAGATCGCCACCACACTCGTCGACAAGATGCCCGCCGACAGGTTGATCACCAGCTTGGAGCGCCAGCCGGGCCCACGATGGGTCAGCCAGTGTTTGGTCATGCCATAGCCGGCCATCGAGAATGCGGTGAACACGCCCATCGCGAACATCGGCACCAGCGCGTTGACCCCGCCTCCGGTGGCGACTAGGAGTGCCACCGCGAGCACGGTCAGCAGAATAATGGCGTTGGAGAACACCAGCCGATGACCGCGCTTCATCAGTGGCCTTGGCAGGAAGCTGTCCTCGGCGACAAAGTGAGTCAGCGCCGGAAAACCGTTGAAGCTGGTATTGGCACCGTTGTACAGAATCGCTGCGCTGGCGGCCTGCAGCAGGAAGTACATGACGTTGCCGATCAGCCCGCTACCGAAAACCGCGCGGCCGATCTCGGAGAGCATGGACGGATATCCGGCAGAAAACGGCACGGAATGAGTAGCGAAGCCGAGCCAGGCCACACCGGCCAGCAACAGCCCCAGAATCGTAGCCATCAGGGTCAGCACCCGGCGCGCGTTAGGGCCTTCGGGCTTCCGAAACAGGTTGACCGTGTTGGAAATCGCCTCCACCCCGGTCAGCGACGAACCGCCGTTGGCGAAGGCCCGCAGGATCACCAGGATCGTTGCGCCCATCACCAGGCCGTTGCCCTGCTGAATCGGCACTGCGCCGTCAATGTGTTGCGCGTCGTATACCGGCAGATTCCCGAGCACTTCACGAGCTATGCCGACCACGATCATCAGCGTGAGCATGCCGATGAACCAGTACGTCGGCACCGCGAACGTCCGGCCCGCTTCCCGCAACCCGCGCAGGTTCGCGCAACAGAAGATGAGCACCGCACCGACCGAGATTTCCAGGCTGTAGGGGCCTAGCACCGGTATCGCGGACGCCACAGCCACGGTGCCGGCCGCACACTGGATCGCCACGGTGACCACATAGTCGATGAGGAGCGCCGCCGCCGCGATCTGCGCCACCCGCGGCCCGAAGTTCTCCCGGGCCACGATGTAAGAGCCGCCGGCCCGGGTGTAGACCGTCACAACCTGCCGATACGACGCGGTCACCAGCAACAAGATCAGCAGGATCACACCGATCAGCGGAAGCAGCAGCACAAACGCCGCCATGCCTGCAGCGGGCAGCAACTCAACCATGATCTGCTCGGGGCCGTAGGCGGTGGACGAGATCGCATCCGGCGAAAGTGCACCCAGTGCAACAGGATTCGACAACTTCTCGTGCTGTAGATCATCGGTGATCATCGGCTTACCGAGGAAGACCCGCTTCCACCGGTCCATAAAAGAAGGCGCAATCCTGTACTCGGCAGCCGAACCTGTCACGAGCTATTCCTAACCGATGGTTGGCTGCTCCGCCGTCCTCCTTACGGGATCTTGACGCCTTCCGAATCCAGGCCGAGCGGAAGACCGCGGATAAATGCACGCCTCGACCGCCCCCGCAGAGACAAGACCTCGATACAGTGTTCAGCAGGACAATTCGCTTGAAATGATGGACGGCGTGGCAGACGAGGCGAAGAACGGTACCGGGCAATCATCGGTGGCAGCAGACCCTGCCACGGTTTTTTCCGCCCTGGCCGAGATCATCTATCAGGGCACCGAGTCGAGCGAGGTCTACGCGGCCATCTGCGTCGCCGCAACGCTGGTCGTGACGGGATGCGATCACGCCAGCTTGTTGGTGCGCCACGGCAGTCGCTATGTCACCGTCGGCGCCAGTGACCGCGTCGCGCAGCGGATCGACGACATGGAACGCCAAGCCGGCGACGGACCGTGCGTCGACGCGATCGAAGAAGAGACGCCGCAGATCGAAACGGACCTGACGACGCCGAATCAATGGCCCCACCTGGCGGCGAAGATGGTCGCCGAGACACCGGTGCGCGGAGCGATGGGTTTCCGTATCCTGGTCGATCGTCGCAAAACCGGCGCGCTCAACCTGTTCAGCGACAAGGCAGGCGTCTTCGACACCGAGTCCGCCGGCCAAGCCATCGTGCTGGCGTCCTTCGCCAGCGTCGCCATCAACGCCGTCGCTCAGGGCGACGACGTGTCCACCCTGCGCCGCGGGCTGCTGTCCAACCGAGAGATCGGCAAGGCCGTCGGCATGCTGATGATGCTGCACAACGTCGATGAGCAAGAAGCGTTCAACGTCCTGCGCCGGTACTCGCAGGATCTGAACGTCAAGCTCGCCGACGTAGCCCGGTCCGTCATCGATAGCCGTGGCAAACCGATGTTCGGCGAGGGCGGCCAGTTATCCGGTCAGCGGTAGGGCCGGCGGGTTACTCCGGCAACCGTAGCTCGGGTTTTTCGACCTCTTCGATGTTGACGTCTTTGAAGGTGACCACCCGCACCTGCTTGACGAAACGGGCCGGCCGGTACATGTCCCATACCCAGGCATCAGACAGCCGCAGCTCGAAGTAGACCTCGCCGTCGGCGTTGCGTGGCACCATCTCGACACTGTTTGCCAAGTAAAACCGGCGCTCGGTTTCTACCACGAAGCTGAACTGCCCCACGATGTCCTTGTATTCGCGGTACAGCGAGAGCTCCATCTCGGTTTCGTACTTTTCGAGATCTTCGGCACTCATCTGCTCAGCCGTCCTTCTCCGTCCCGTGATTGATAGCCCGGCTCCATCTTTCCCCACCTGCTTCTCGCGTGTCGATCCGGTGCTCCCACCTCGGGCCCGTGCCGGCCCGCATCGTCGCACGGCTGACACTCGGCCACCACCCGGGTGCCCGACCCGGACGCCACCCGCCGCACGTTGATGAACGAGTGCCGATGCTCCGCGCACGGACCCAACTCGTTGAGCGCCGCCGAGTGTGCGGTGGTGCTGTAACCCTTGTGCACGGCGAAGCCGTAACCCGGATGGTCGGTCTCCATCGCCACCATCAACCGGTCCCGGCTGACCTTGGCCAGCACGCTGGCCGCGGCGATGCACGCCGCCGCAGCGTCACCGCCGATCACCGGCAGCGAGGGCACCGGCAGCCCGGGCACCCGGAAGCCGTCGCTGAGCACATATCCGGGACGTACCGACAGCCCTGCGACGGCCCGCCGCATGCCTTCGATGTTGGCCACGTGCACGCCGCGCCGGTCGACCTCGACCGACGAGATGAATACCACGTGGTAGGCCAACGCGTACCGGCGAATCAGCGGATACAGCTTCTCCCGCGCCTTTTCGGTCAGCTTTTTCGAATCGTCAAGAGCGCTAAGGCTTTCCAACCGTCCTGGCCCCAGCACGCACGCGGCGACCACCAGCGGCCCGGCGCAGGCCCCGCGGCCGACCTCGTCCACCCCGGCCACGGGTCCAAGGCCGCTGCGGTACAGCGCAGCCTCCAGCGTGCGCAAGCCCGACGATTTACGGATTACCGTCCGTGGCGGCCAGGTCGTGGCCATGCCTAATGATTCTGCTGCGGATTCACCGCACGCACAGAACCCCATCGCGAAGGCGGCCACACAATGAACCTCGCCTTACCGATGACATTGTCGACCGGCACTGTGCCGGCCATCGGATCACCGGTGCACAGCAGTCCGTTCATGGCGTCGCCGGGGGTACTGGTGCAGTGCGCTCTGGAGTCCGCCGAATGAGTGCGGTTGTCCCCCATCACCCATAACCTGCCTTGCGGGACGCTGACCGGCCCGAACTCTGGCCCCAGGCAGGGGTAGACAGCTGGGTCGGCGTTCAGCGTGGCCGGGTCCAGATACGGCTCCTTCAACCGGACGCCGTTGACCGTCAGCCCGGTGTTGTTCCGGCACTCCACGGTCTGTCCGCCCACCGCGATGACTCGCTTCACCAAGTCGTTCTCATCGGGAGGCACGAAGCCGACGAACGATAGCGTGTTCTGCAGCCAGCGGATCGCGGCGTCGTGGGAGCGGATCGACTTGTAACCCACATTCCACGGGGGCGGTCCCTTGAACACGATGACGTCGCCGGGGTGTGGCGTGCCGAAACGGAAGGTGAGCTTGTCTACCATGATCCGGTCGCCGACGCAGCCCGAGCATCCATGCAGCGTTGGCTCCATGGATTCCGACGGAATGAGGTAGGGGCGCGCCACGAACGTCAACATGACGTAATAGAGCACCAGCGCGATCACGCCCAAGATCACGGTTTCCCGCAGCGCCGCCCGCTTCGTGCCGTGCGATTCGTCGGCGTCGGCCTCGCCCGGCTCAGGTATGGACGGCGGGCTGGTCGCGACTTCTGGATCGGCCAGATCGGAATCGGGTTGACCCTCAGGCGAGTCGGTCGTCTCAGTCACGGCTTCAGCGTAGCCAGCATCGCCGCGCAATTAGGCACGGCCGTTGCAGAATCGCCGACGGGCCGCGCAAAGTCAGCGCTTTTCCTTGATCTTGGCCTTCTTGCCGCGCAGCTCGCGCAAGTAGTAGAGCTTGGCGCGACGGACATCACCGCGGGTCACGACGTCGATGTGGTCGATGTTGGGCGAATGCACCGGGAAGGTCCGTTCGACGCCGACGCCGTAGCTCTCCTTGCGGACGGTGAAGGTCTCCCGGACCCCACCGCCCTGTCGGCGCAGCACCACGCCCTTGAACACCTGAATGCGCTCTTTGGCACCCTCGATGACTTTCACGTGCACATTGATGGTGTCGCCGGGGTTGAAGGCCGGGAGGTCGTCGCGCAGCGACGTCTTGTCGACGAAGTCCAGCGTGTTCATTCCGAGGCACTTCCTTGCGGTCGCGGCTGCGTGCTGCTGCTCGGCGCTGTGGGCGTGTGAGCAGTAACCTAGCCGATGGATTCGGGCATCTGTCCGTCTCGCAGCAGGCGGGAGCGCATCGGCCGGCCGACAACCGCTGGAGACAACTGGTCAATTGTGCCAGATCGGGACCACGCAGCGAAATCACGGCAAATCGCCGCCGCCTACCCCTCCGCGACGTGGGCGGATGGTACATATGATCGTGAAATAACCAAGGCCCGATGACATGTTGCCGAGGTCACCCGCGTGGTCTGGCGGCTCGGACGGACGGCGGTGCGGCAGTCCGATCTGTTTGTCGATCACCGTCGAAGGAGTGCCATGCGAGCGCGGCCGCCGATGCTGCTGATCGCCACCGCGGCGATGCTGACGGTGTCGACTGCGGGCTGTGAAGCCAAGGTGTACGGCTCGCTCGAGGGTCCGTCGCCGACGGCCGGCATCCCCGCGTCGCCCGAGACGCCGCACAGAGTGCGCGCCGCCGCGTTCGACGAATTGCCCGCCCGCATCGACGCGGGCCACCGACGACGCCGCCGACGACGGCGCCACCATCTCGGTCGCCGTCCTCGACCGCGACACCGACCAAATGCTGTCCAACGGCAATGACCAGCTCGTCGCGATCGCATCCGTGGCGAAGCTGTTCATCGCCGACGATCTGCTGTCGCACGGATCGAGCAGCCCGGACGGCGCAGGCCAGCTTTCGTCGGCAGATCGCCAGGCCTTGGACAGCATGTTGCGGTCCTCCGACGATGGCGCGGCGGAGACGTTCTGGGCTGCGCGCGGCGGCGAGACGATCATCACCGACGTCGCGGCCCGGTACGGGCTGACGTCGACCGCGCCGCCCAGCGACGGGCAGTGGTGGAACACGGTGAGCTCGGCATCGGACTTGGTTCACTATTACGACAGGCTGCTCAGTGGGTCCGCCGGGTTGTCTGGCGAGCGCGCGCAGATCATCGTCGACGACCTCGCGGGGTCGACAGCTGCCGGCGCCGACGGGTATCCGCAACGGTTCGGCATTCCTGACGGGCTCTTCGCCGAACGGGTCGCCGTCAAGCAGGGTTGGATGTGCTGCATGGACGGCGGCAGCTGGATGCACCTGTCTACCGGCATCATCGGCGCAGACCGGCGCTACGTCATGGTGATCGAGTCGCTGCAGCCATCCGATGACGCCACCGCACGGGCAACGATCACCCGGGCGGTCAAGACGATGTTCCCCGGCGGCAGCATCTGACCCGATCGGCTCTACCGTTGGCCCCCGTACCACAGGTCGGGGCGGCGTTCGCGGGTGCGCTGCTCGGAGGCCTGCCGCCGCCAAGCCTCGACGCGGGCGTGATCGCCGGACAACAGCACCTCCGGCACGTCCAGCCCACGCCAGCTCGGCGGCCTGGTGTACGACGGACCCTCGAGCACACCCAGTGAGTGCGAATCATCTTGATGCGAGGCGGGATTGCCCAAGACGTTCGGCAGCAGCCGCAGCACCGCTTCGATCATGACCAGGGCCGCCGATTCTCCGCCCGGCAGCACGTAGTCTCCGATCGACACCTCCTCGACGCGCATCCGTTGACCGGCATCGTCGGCGACCCGCTGGTCGATCCCCTCATAACGACCGCAGGCGAATACCAGATGCGCTTCACCGGCCCACCGCTGCGCGGTCGACTGCGTGAACAGTGTGCCCGCGGGCGTCGGAACAACGAGAAGTGTTTCCGGCGAACAGATTTCGTCGATCGCTTCACCCCACACCGGCGCCCTCATCACCATCCCCGGACCGCCACCATAAGGCGCGTCGTCGACCGAGCGATGCACGTCGTGCGTCCAGCTCCGCAGGTCGTGCACGTCCAACTGGACCAGACCGGATTCTATTGCCTTGCCCGGCAATGATTGTCGCAACGGATCCAGGTAGGACGGGAAGATCGTCACGACATCGATTCTCATCACGACGCGCCCTCAGTGCTCTAGTTCCAGCAGGCCTTCGGGCGGATCGATTTCGACGATGCGATCCTCCAGCGACACCGACGTGACGATCGCGCTGACGAACGGCACCAGCAACTCGCTTGCCTGGTCGCGGTTGACCGCCAGCAGCTCACCGCCGGGTGTGTGCAGAACCTCGGCGACGACGCCGATATCGCGGCCGGCAGTCGTACGCACGCGTAGACCTTCGAGCTCATGGTCGTAGTAGGTGTCCGGCTCGTCGATGGGCGGCAAGTCCGCGGAGTCGACGAGGAACAGGCTGCCCCGCAGCGCGTCGGCGGCATCACGATCGGCCACCCCGGCCAACCGCACCAGCAGGCGGCTGCCATGCGCGCGAACGGTCTCGACGGCGTAGCTGCGCTCACGACGATCAGATCCCTTGGCGCGCAATACCTCGCCCGGTGCGAATCGAAGCTCCGGGTCATCGGTGCGAACCTCGACGACGAGTTCACCAGTGAGGCCGTGCGCTTTGACCACGCGCCCGACTGTCAACTCCAAGGGAGTTCCATCGGCTGGGCTCCCGCTATTGGTCGGTGTCCACCACGTCGACGCGAATGCCGCGACCACCGATACCGGCAACGAGTGTGCGCAGCGCGGTCGCGGTGCGGCCACCGCGACCGATCACCTTGCCGAGATCATCGGGATGGACGTGCACTTCGACGGTTCTGCCGCGCCGGCTGGTCACCAGATCAACGCGCACATCGTCGGGGTTGTCGACGATCCCGCGGACCAGATGTTCGACGGCGTCGACGACGACGGTACTCATGGCGGTGGTCAGCTCTCGGTCGCCGGCTCGGCCTGCTCGGCGGCGGGCTCGGCTTCAGCGGCCGGCTTGGGGGCAACGTCTGCTCCGTCGGCTTTCTCGGCTGCGGTCTTCTTCGCTGGAGCTTTCTTCTTCTTCGGCGTGGCGGCCTCGGTGTCGGGAGCACCGTCGGCAGCGGCCAGGGCCGCGTTGAACAGCTCGAGTTTGCTCGGCTTGGGTGGGGCGACCTTCAGCCTGCCCTCCGCGCCGGGCAGCCCTTTGAACTTCTGCCAGTCACCGGTGATCTTGAGCAGCTTGAGAACGGGCTCGGTGGGCTGAGCCCCCACTGACAGCCAGTACTGGGCGCGCTCGGAGTCAATCTCGATCAGGCTCGGCTCCTGCTTGGGGTGGTATCTGCCGATGACCTCGATCGCTCGGCCGTCGCGCCGGTTGCGCGCGTCGGCGACAGCGATGCGGTACTGGGGATTGCGGATCTTTCCAAGCCGGGTCAGCTTGATCTTCACAGCCATGGTTGAGCAACTTCTCCTACAGGTGTCACGCTGCAATTCAGCGATTCGGGCGGGATGCCGGAATCCGGTTTTGCCTCGCGTGTGTGACCGCCGAACGAGCACCGCGGTAAACGGTGGGTCGCGCGGCAGACAGCCGCTCATTGTGCCAGAACCAGGCCCGAAGTCGGAAATTCGCCTGCGCGGGCTGCTACAGGATTTTCTGAAAGCACTTCGTCTCGACCCGGCGGGTCATCCGCCAACCTTCGGCGGTACGGAGGAATTCGTCGTCGTACCAGAGTCCGCAGAACATCACCTTCTCCTGGTCTTCTTTCGTCGCCCCCGGCAATACCATCGGGTTGAAGCAGATGGTCCGCGACGCCGCGGTGTCTCCGTCGATGCGCACCGAGAAATTACCCAGCATGTGGGCGTACATCGGGAAGTTCGGCAACACCTCCGCCAGCCACGCCTTCACCTCCGGGTAACGGCCTTCGATGCCGCCGAGGGCGGTGTAGTCGATGTACGCATCCTGGGTGAACACCGCGTCGAGGTCGTCGAAGCGACGCGTATCGATCGCTGTCGAGTAATCAACGGTCAGCTGCTGGATTTCCAACCGGTCAGAGATTTCGGCATGGCTCAACATGGGTCGATTGAACACCTCCGAACCACCGACAGGCGGCACGGGCCGGTAAGCTAACCGGCCATGCGGGTGCTTCTCGCCGCAGTCGCGGCTGTTTTCTCCCTCGTCGGCGCCACTACCACGGCGGGGGCTGACGCCGGCGTGCAGCCGGTCGGCTCGGTACCCATCCCCGATGGCCCGGCGCAGACCTGGCTGGTCGCGGATCTCGATTCGGGTCAGGTGCTGGCCGAGCGCGACGAGAACGTGCGCCACCCGCCCGCCAGCACCATCAAGGTGTTGTTGGCGCTGGTGGCCCTCGACGAGCTGAACCTGGACTCAACCGTCGTCGCCGACGCAGCCGACAGCCACGTCGAATGCAACTGCGTGGGCGTGAAGGCAGGCCGCACCTACACGGCGCGCCAACTGCTGGACGGCCTGCTGCTGGTATCGGGCAACGACGCCGCCACCACGTTGGCACACATGCTGGGCGGCCCGGAGGCCACCGTGGCCAAGATGGACGCCAAGGCGGCATCCCTCGGCGCGGTGAACACCCACGCGTCGACCCCGTCAGGTCTGGACGGCCCCGGCGGATCGGGTTGGTCCACAGCCCACGACCTGGCGGTCATCTTCCGCGCGGCGATGGCCAATCCGGTGTTCGCACAGATCACCGCCGAGCCGTCGGCGACGTTCCCCGGCGACCCCAATGATGGCGGCGGGCGCCAAATCGCCAACCAGGACGAGCTGTTGCAGCGCTATCCGGGCGCGATCGGCGGCAAGACCGGTTTTACCGACGCCGCGCGCAAGACGTTCGTCGGTGCCGCGGCCCGCGGCGGTCGACACCTGGTGGTCGCCATGATGTACGGGCTGGTCCACGAGGGCGGGCCCACCTACTGGGATCAGGCAGCGAGCCTGCTCGACTGGGGTTTTGCCCTGAACCCGCAATC
This sequence comes from uncultured Actinomycetota bacterium, assembly GCA_963760095.1. GTDB lineage: Bacteria > Actinomycetota > Actinomycetes > Mycobacteriales > Mycobacteriaceae > Mycobacterium. The sequence goes on from CAVXBT010000009.1 coordinate 323,283, forward strand.
GGCGATCGGCGCCCTGTAGGCCTTTGACGACACTTGCCGAGGTTTGGGCTAGTCTTCCAGTGCGGTGGGACTCTATTGCGCAAAAGTGCAATATGAGCCTCCGCGGCGCCATGTCGACACGCGTCGACACCGTCCATGGGTTGAGTCCGACAGCCATTGCCAACGACGTCTGCGTCGCAAGCAGCCAACGCAGGTGCCCGTAAAGAATGAGGGATCGATGATGGCCGACAACCAACACGCTGCATCTGGCTCGCCTCCTCAATCTGATAAAGACGACTTCAACGCCCACCACTCGGTGGTCGACGGGCTGGCCGTGGTGTCGGTCAGCGGAAGTGTGGACATGCTCACCGCCCCCGGGCTGGCTGAAGCCATCGATTCCGCGCTCGCCAACGAGCCGAAAGGCCTGATCGTCGACTTGACCAAGGTCGAGTTCCTCGGCTCGGCCGGCATCAGCGTCTTGATGAAAACCCGCGATAAACTAGGCGAATCCACCCCGTTCTGTGTGGTCGCCGACGGGCCTGCCACGCACCGACCGCTCACCTTGCTGGGGATCAACGAGTTGATGCACTTGTCCCGCAGGCTGGACGACGCCATCAGCAAACTCACTGACAGCTGACTTCAGGCGGGCAGGCCGACCCCGCTCAACAGCGACGTCAGCAGGGCAATCCGCTGGTTCTCGATATCGTGTTGCGGTAGCACCGCGCGCAGGATCGCTGCTCCGTCAAAGGTATTGGTCAACAGCGCCACCAGGACCGGGAACGTTTCCTGCGGGAAGCCGTCCGCCCCGGGCAGCGCCCGCGCGGCGTCGCAGATCTTGCTGGTGTACTGCTCGAGAACGTTTTGCAAAGTCGCGTTGAGCTTTTCGTCGGTGCGCGCGGCGATCATCAGTTCGTAGAGCACGGCGTTGGTGGGGCTACTGGTGATGTCCCGCAGAATGGTCAGGCCCGCCTCCAGAGCCGGCGGGTCAGAAGGTATTTCGGCGACCTGCTTGGTAAACGTATCGAGCTGACGCCGTAGCACTTCGTACGCCGTGGCGGCCATGAAGTCGCCCATGGTGTCGAAGTGCCGGAACAGGGCGCCGACCGATACCCCGGCGCGCTTGGTGATCACTGCCGCCGACGCCCGGGCGTATCCGACCTCGATGATCGTCGCGATGCTGGCCTCGAGCAGGCGCGCCACCGTCTCTTCCCGACGCTGCTGCTGGGTCCGTGCCATGCGAAGACCTATACGCCCGAGGCGGCGAGCTGCCGTTGGCCCGCACCGGCCCGCAGGTACCGACCCGACTTCACGGTCTTACCGTAACCCTCGCGGAAGTGGCCGTCGCGGAACACGATCGCGCCGCCCACACCCGTTGCCACCACCGCCGCGTCGTTGCGGTTGACCATCCGGCTCAGGTCGCCGTAGAACGCGACCTTCTCCTCGTGATAGCCATCCACCGCATCGTCCAGACCGGCCGGATCGATCACGACGAAGTCGGCGCGGTCGCCTTCCCGCAACGTTCCGGCGTCCAGGCCGAACCACTCGGCCACCTCGCCGGTCAGCCGATACACCGCGCGCTCGATGGTCATGAACGGCTTGCCGTCGCGGTAGGCGTCCAGCGTGCGCTTGAGGAACCGCAACGAGAAGTTGTAGAAGGCCATGTTGCGCAGATGCGCGCCGGCGTCGGAAAAGCCCAGGTGGATACTCGGCTCGTTCGCCAACTTGTTCAACTGCTTGGGCCGATGGTTGGCGACTGTGGTGGTCCAGCGAACGTTGCGCTCACCATTTTCGACGAGGACGTCGAGGAATGCATCCAGGGGATGTAGCCCCCGCTCATCGGCGATCGCCCCGAAGCTCTTGCCGATCAGCGTCCGGTCGGGGCATTCGACGATCACTGCTTCGTGAAAGTCTTTGTGCCACAGCGACGGACCGAGCTTGACGCGGTCGAACTGTCGACGGAACCTGCGACGGTACTCCGTGTCGGCCAGTAACGTGTTGCGCTCCAGCTGATCACGCAGATGTAGCGCCGCGGTGCCTGCGCCGAACTCTTCGAAGACCGGTAGGTCGATGCCGTCGGAGTACAGCTCGAACGGCACCGGCAGGTGCTGGAATCGCACCTTGGAGCGCAGAACGAAGTTGAGCAGCCGGGTGCCCGGGCCGAAAACGTGGACGGCCAACGGCATCGACTTGGCATCGGCAGATACCAACAGACTCATGCGAACTCCCTTGCGCAGCCCGAACAGCGGGCTGCTGGCCAGGAAGAACAACAGTCCCGACTCCGCCTTGGCCACGTTGGGTGCGCTCTGCAGAATCCTGCCCCGCTTCCGCAACACCTTGATCAGCTTGCGGCGCTCTCGCCACGTCGCGAACGTGGAGGGCAGCGCGCGGGAGCGGAAGCGGTCGCCGTCGAGCTTGTCGATCGCTGCGTCCATTCCGGACATGCCGAGCATTCCCGCGTCGAGCGCATCGTCGAGCAGGGTCGCCATCTTGTCGAGTTCGGCATCGGTGGGCCGCACGGTGTCGTCGGTGGCACGATCAAGGCCCAGCACCGCGGTCCGCAGATCCGAATGACCTAGCAGCGAGCTGACATTCGGGCCCAGGGGCAGGCTGTCGATTGCGTCGACATATTCCGCAGGTGTCGACCAAGTCTTGTTTTCTTCTAGCGCCCCCAAGACGAACGTGCGCGGCACCGCCTCGACCCGGCTGAAAAGATCAGCGGCGTCGTCGGCGTTCGCATACACCGTCGACAGCGAGCACATGCCCAGCAGCACGGTGGTGACACCGTGGCGCACCGACTCCCGCAGTCCGGGATCCAGCAGCACCTCGGCGTCGTAGTGGGTGTGCACGTCGACGAAGCCGGGGACGACCCACTTGCCCTTCGCGTCGATGACCTCAGGGCAGCCGGTTTCGTCCAAGTGGCTGGAGGCCGCGTCGGAAACAACGCAGGCCACGACGCCGTCGCGGATCCCCAACGTGCGGGTTTGCGGCGCCCTCCCGGTGCCGTCGAACCACAATCCGTTGCGAATAATCACGTCGTAAGTCACTGTTGTCCTCCGCGTCGTTGGGGTGTTGCGAAGTTAGCATAGATAGTGAGCGCTCGCAATCTTTCTAGCGAGGGTGGTCAAAGTCGTCCCCTGGTTCGACGACGACGCGGCTCGGGACTGACCGCGCCGAGAAGCCGGGCGAGCTCGGCGACCGAGATCTCGTCCAGACGAGCCACGACGTCGATGATCTCGGCGCGCAGTGCGGCGTCCCCGAACGGTTCGCCGAGCCAGTGGAACTTTTCGGCGACGCGGTCCCACGACATCGGCTGCGTGGGTGATCCTTCGAAGTCGGATTGTTCGCGACGACATTCGCGCCCGTCGCGCAGGGCGATGCGGACGCGAGCCGCCGTCCGCTCCGGGTAGGCCTCGGTCAGGTCGGGCGCGACGGTGACGTCGACGCGTGCGAGCAGGTCCTGGACGTCGTCGCGGTCAACGCGCGCGGTCTCCAGCTGTTCGGGGCCGACCTGGCCGTCCAGCAGGGCGACCGCTGTGAGGTATTTGAGGTTGTAGTCGGCTTGTTCTTTGGTCCGCGGGTGATCTTTGGCGCCGTAGAAGCCGCCGCCGGCGAAGTCGAATGCGCCCTGAAAGACTTCAAGGGTCACCGTCGCGACGTCGGCACCGGTGATGGCGTATTCGTCACGAAGTGCCAGTGTTGCGTCGATGATCACCTGACCGTGAATCAGCGAGCAGTACTGCTTGAGGTAGGTCTGCTCGACGACGGTCAGCGACCGGTCGGATGTTCGCAAGTCGACCGGCTGGCCGAACAGGCGGTCCAGGCCATTGGGACCTTCGAAAAGTGCTCGCGGGCCAGTGATTCCGCGGCTGGCGAGCATCGTGGCATACACGGCCCGCATCCCGGTGATGGCCGGCGAGATGCCCTTCCAGGTCGATACGGGTTCGGCGTGGACGGCGGCAAGCGACACGTTGTCCACCGCCGAGGCAGCGATGGCATCGGCGGTGCGCGCGACATCGAGACCGAGCAGCTTGGCCGAACCGGCCGCCGCCGAGATCGCCAGTTGCAGCGCGTGGTTGAGGCCGTGGGCCATAACCGGAACCGCTGCGCTGAAACGACATTGGATTTCGTAGGCGATCGCGAGTGCCAGCAGAAAGTCCGCTCCGCGCGCTTCGGCGTGTTCGGCAACCGCGAACACCGCGCCGAAGTTGTCCGCCGGGTGACACAGACCACCGGGGGTCAGGTAGGTGTCGAGCAGATCGGGGTAGCGCACCAGCACCGCGTTGAAGAAGGCCGCCTGATCCACCGACGCGCGTCCACCGCCGACGAAGGTCGCTGTCGGGCGGCTGCTGAATTGTTCGGCGTGCGCACGGATCACGGGGATGAGTTCTCCGTCGAGGGCGCCGAGCGCGCAGGCGATGCTGTCCAGGACGTTGCGCTTCAGCGTCGCCAACACGTTCCCGCTCAGATCGGCCTGGTCGGCGCCGACCACGAATTCCGCTAACTCGTCGACGGTGTGTGCGGGGCTTTCATGCGTCACGATCAGTTCACTTTCTCGGCGTCCACGCTCAACTGCTGGTGTCGAAAACCGTTGGAGAGTGCGGGCTGCCGGCTTCGGCATGCTTGATGCGCTGATGCATATCGGCAGACATCCTCGGCAGCTCTGCGAGATCACACCAGCCGGCGTCGAGACTTTCGTCGTCGGCCGGGAATGGTTCTCCGTCAACCCAATCCATCCGGAATACGTGGTCGAGGTATTGCGCATGATCGCCGTTTGCGTAAACCATAGGATCGGTCACGTGTACCCAGGCCAACCTTCTGGGGACTACGTGAATGCCGGTCTCTTCAAACACCTCTCGAACAGCGCAGTCCGCTGGGTTCTCGCCCGGTTCGACAATCCCGGTCACCGGTGTCCACGCCTGGTTGTCGGACCGTTGGACCAAGAGCACCTGCTGATCGCGAATCACGACGGCGCTGACGGCCGGCAACCACACCGGTGCGTGTCCGATGTGCCGACGAAGCTCGACGATGAATTCCGGAATCGGCATAGTCAACTGTTTAACAGAGACCCCGATCAAGACACGAGCTACAGACCAGAAGAAGCTGAGCTGGCTCGCCACATGAGACAGGCAAATTCAGGTTTCCGCATTAATCGTGGACGCTGTGGCGACTGGCTGACATGTCGCGCGGAGCCCGCATCTGCACCTCGGCGCGAAGCCATGCCTGCGCTGGGACAAAACGCTCGTCATCCCAACTCGCGGACTGCACCCGTATCCGTCCCCGCCAGTTCTTCATGATGGCGACGTGAACGGGCCAGCGGATGAAACGACGCAAATCGGCGTTACTGTCCCAGACGGACAGTGATCCGCCGCGCCGCTCGGCCGGCTTGCCCCAGAGCCACAGCCCGACCGCGCCGTGCATGATCGGCCAATTCTCCGCCAACTTCATACCCAATTCGGCGATCTGCTGCCAATCCTGGTCGCCATTGGAATGAAAGTCGGTGAGGCTCACCACGACCGGGGACTGAGTCCCGTGGGAGGGCCCCGGCAGCCAGTCCGTGCTGAGCAGTCCACTGCCGGGTGTGATCGGCGGCTGACCGGCCGCATTCGACTCGCCTGATGATGGACGGCGGTCCTCGCCAGTGGCGTGAACGTCGCCGAAGGATGTGGTCATCAGTTTCTCCTAGTCAAGCCGCTGCCGGTTGGTGTCCACTTTGGGGAGCGGCCGAGATAAGCAAGGATGCGATCGAGGTCGTTGGACTGGTCGCGCGCCTGGATCGACGGGCCAAACGGCGCACTGTCGGCGGCGCGGAATTCTGCGTCGGGCACGGCGAGCGCGATGGGCAAGACGGCGGCCACAACGTCGGGCGGAAGCTCAAAGGGGTGACCCATCGTGCGGGCGACGTCCCAGCCGTGCACGACGTAGTCGACGAAGTGAAAGCCGATCGCCATTGAACCCGGGAAGGTGGCGCCGGGCCCAAACTCAGGCAGCGCGAACAAAGCATCGAGCTCGTCGAGACCGGCGAACGCATCAATCACCTGGGCGGCGGCCGCGGCATAGCTGCCGGCGGGGTCGGCTGCCACCGCGTCGGCAACGGTGGCGGGTTGCCATATCGCCGGATCGGCGCCGTGGCCACGCGCGGCGGCGGCAAAGCCCAGATGCTGCGCCGTCATGTGGGTGAGCAGGTCAGCCAGGCGCCAGTCGGCGCACGGCGTCACCCTCGCTAAATCCTTGATCGTGACGGTTGAGACCACGTCAACTGAGGCCAGTATGGCAATCCGATGTAGTGGGCGGAGATCAGCATTAGTGTACATTTGCTTATCGTAAGCATTCCTATACGATATGTCTAGCACTATCATTGCGGCATGGTGCGGAAGGCGGCGCGTCCTGACCTCGCGGCGATGCTGGTTCAGCTGGCTCGACAAACTGTGGCTGCCGAGCAGCCGGTGCTGGCCGCTCACGACCTGTCGATGTGGGGCTACATCGTGCTGACCGCCCTGGACCATTCCTCCATCCGCACCCAAGCGGCCCTGGCCGAGTCGATCGGCGCCGACAAAACACGCATCATCCCCACCCTCGATGAGCTGCAGGAGCACGGCCACATCGAGCGGATTCCCGATCCCGAGGACCGCCGTGCGCGCCTGCTTGCGATCACCGAGTCGGGCCGATCCATCAAAAACGCGGCCCAGGTAGACATCCAGCGCGGCGAGGAACGCTGGCTGGGCCCGCTATCAGCCCACGACCGAAGCACCTTTTTGCGAGTGCTGCGCCAGCTCACTTTCGGTTCATGAAAACCCGAAGTTGGGTTTTGACGAATATCCTCACGCCAGTGCTCTTACCGTTGGCTGCAAGCAGCCTCCGTTGGTTGCCCGACTTCGGTTATCGATTTAGCTCAGCCGAGTGCGGCAAGCCGTCGTTCAGTACACCTGACCGCGCAGGATGACCATGTCAGGCCGATTCAGCACGGCCGGCCCGTGACGTGGATCGTCGTTATAGCACAACAGGTCTGCCGAAGCGCCATGGTCCAGGCCCGGCCGGCCCAGCCAACGACGGGCGTCCCAGCACGCCGTGCCGAGCGCTTCCGTGGGGTTCATCCCGATGCCCTTGAGGGCCTCGACCTCGTCCGCGATCCGACCGTGGGCCACCATGCTCCCGGCGTCGGTACCGGCGTACACCGGCACGCCGGCGTCCCGTGCTGCCGCCATCCGCGATGAGCACCTGGCGTAGAGGTCACGCATGTGGGCGGCGTAGACAGGGTATTTCGCCGCGGCATCGGCGATGCCTGGGAAATTCTCGACATTGATCAGCGTGGGCACCAAAGCGGTGCCGTGCTCGATCATCAACTCGATGGCGTGGTCGGTGAGCCCGGTACCGTGTTCGATGCAATCGATACCCGCGTTGATCAACCCGAGCAGCGCGTCCTCGCCGAAAACATGGGCGGTCACCCGTGCCCCGTGCTGATGGGCAACCTCGATCGCCGCGGTGAGGACGTCGTCGGACCACAGTGGGGCGAGATCACCCTGTTCGCGGTCGATCCAGTCCCCGACCAGCTTCACCCAGCCGTCGCCCCAGCGTGCCTGTTCGGCTACCAGATCCGGCAGTTGCGACTCGTCTTCGAGGTCGATGGCCAAACCGGGCGAGTAACGCTTGGGTCTGGCCAGATGTCGTCCGGCGCGGATGATGCGCGGCAGATCTTCGCGGCCGTCGAGACTGCGGGTGTCGGTCGGCGAGCCGCAATCGCGCAGCAACAACGCGCCGGCCTCGCGTTCGGTTTCGGCCTGGACGACTGCTTCTTCGATCTCGATACCGCGGCCGTGCGCCCCCAGACCGACGTGGCAGTGCGCGTCCACCAGCCCGGGCAGGATCCAGCCGCCGTCGAAAACCGTGTCCGCACCGCCGACCGGTTCGCGGCTGATCCGGCCGTCGACGACCCACAGCTCGACGGGTTCTTCGTCGGGCAGCCCGATTCCTCGGACGTGCTGAGGCACTACTTATTGCCCGGGAATTTCAGCTTGGACAAGTCGAAATCGGCCAACCCGGGCGGCAGTTCGTCAAGACCCTGCGGCATATTCGACAGGTCGGGGAATCCGGCCGGCATGCCCGCGCCGAGCGGGCCGCGGACCTTGGGTGGCGTCGGCCCGAACTTCTTGCCCTTCTTCCCTTTGCCACCCTTGGCTTTCGCGTTCTTGCGGGTCGCGGACTTTCGGCCCAGCCCGGGTATGCCCATGCTGCCCACCATCGAGGACATCATCTTGCGGGCCTCGAAGAAGCGGTCGACCAGTTGATTGACCTCGGACACCGCCACGCCGGAACCGTTGGCGATGCGCAGACGGCGCGACGCGTTGATGATCTTCGGATCGGCCCGCTCCTGCGGCGTCATACCGCGGATGATGGCCTGCAACCGGTCGAGTTGTCGGTCGTCGACTGCGGCCAGGGCCTCTTTCATCTGGCCGGCGCCGGGCAGCATCCCGAGCAGATTGCCGATCGGGCCCATTTTGCGGATTGCCAGCATCTGCTCGAGGAAGTCCTCGAGCGTCAGCTCGCCGGATCCGATCTTGACCGCGGCGGCTTCCGCCTGCTGCGCATCGAAGACCTGCTCGGCCTGCTCGATCAGGCTCAGCACATCGCCCATGCCCAGGATACGGCTGGCCATCCGGTCTGGATGGAAGACGTCGAAGTCTTCTAACTTCTCACCGGCGGATGCGAACAGTATTGGAACACCGGCTATTTCGCGGACCGACAGCGCGGCGCCACCGCGGGCGTCGCCGTCCAGCTTGGTCAGCACGACACCGGTGAAGCCGACGCCCTCGCCGAACGCCTGCGCGGTCGCCACCGCGTCCTGACCGACCATGGCGTCCAGAACGAACAGCACCTCGTCGGGATCGACAGCAGCGCGGATGGCGCCGGCCTGGGCCATCATCTCCTCGTCGATACCCAACCGTCCAGCGGTGTCGACGATGACGACGTCGAAGTGTTTGTCCCGAGCCTCCGCAAGTCCGGCCGCCGCGACGGCGACCGGATCACCCGGGCCGGCCGGCGAGTCGGCATCCGTACCCACCGAGGTTCCAGGGTGCGGCGCGAACACCGCGACACCGGCCCGCTCCCCCGTGATGCGTAGCTGGTCTACCGCGCCGGGCCGCTGCAGGTCGCAGGCCACCAACAACGGCGTGTGGCCCTGGTTGCGCAGCCACAACGCCAGCTTGCCTGCCAGCGTGGTCTTACCGGAACCCTGCAGACCGGCCAGCATCACCACGGTCGGCGGCGTCTTCGCGAACACCAACTGGCGGGTCTGCCCACCCAGGATGGTGACCAGTTCTTCGTTGACGATCTTGACGACCTGTTGGGCCGGGTTGAGGGCGCCGGACACCTCCGCGCCCTTGGCGCGCTCTTTGATTCGGCTGACAAACGCCCGGACCACGGGCAGCGAGACGTCGGCCTCCAGTAGGGCCAATCGGATTTCGCGGGTGGTGGCGTCGACGTCGGCGTCGGTCAGCCGGCCCTTGCCGCGAAGTCCTTGCAGTGCACCGGTCAGCCGATCGGATAGCGATTCAAACACGCAGCCCAGCCTAGTGGCACAGGATGAGGGCATGCTCGAGGTGATCGAGAAAGGAACCTGCACAGAAGCGCATCCGGTGCCACTGCTGTTCGTGCACGGTGGCTGGCATTCCGCGTCGTGCTGGCGCAACTTCGTGGACTTCTTTGCTGACGCGGGCTACCGCGCGGTTGCGCTGAGTCTGCGCGGGCACGGCGGCAGTCCCACCGCGAAACCTTTTCACGCCTGCTCGATCGCCGATTACGTCGACGACGTCCACGCCACCGCCGACAGCCTTGGCGGCCACCCCGTGCTCATTGCCCATTCCCTGGGCGGCTTCGTCGTGCAGCGATACCTCGAAAACCACGATGCGCCGGCTGCTGCCCTGCTGGCATCCGTGCCGCCGCAGGGCGTGCTCGGTTTGGCGATGCGCATCTGGAGCCGCCACCCGTGGGTCTCCATGCGGTCGCTGCCGGTCGGCAACTTGGCCGGGTTCATCGGTACCCCGCCGCTGGTGCGTGAGCACCTCTTCAGCGCACAGACGCCCGACGACATCGTCGAATCATGCGCGGCAAGTGTGCAATCCGAGGCGGTGCGCGCCTCCCTGATCGACCCGCTGATCCGCCGGGTCAAGTCCCAGCGGATCAACACCCCGATACTGGTGTTGGGTGCCGCCGACGACGGCATGGTCACCGACGCCGAGGTGCGCGCGACGGCTCGCGCCTACCAGACCGAAGCAGAGTTCTTCACCGGCATGGGACACAACATGATGCTCGAACCCGGATGGGCCGACGTTGCCGAACGAGTGCACACGTGGCTGCAGACTCGTGATCTTCGTTAGACGGCGGCAGCGTCGGCGGGCACTTCCAACACCGACAACAGGTGGTGCTCGATCGCGGTTCGGGTGCTCGAGCCGGGCTCACCGGCCGCCTTGGCGGCCGCACTTCGCGCCGGCAACGCAATACAGAACACGTCGTCCACCATCGATCCCCGGGTGCTGACCTTCGCCCAATCGATGTCAACCCCGGCACGCTCCAGCGCACCGGTGAGCAGTGCCAGCAGTCCGGGGCGGTCGTTCGCCCGGATTTCGATGATCAACCGGCCAGGCGTGCCGTCGAACCACAAAATCCGCGGTGGGGCGCTCGAATGATGAACCGGAACCGCGGTCGGCGCCTCGCCGACGGGCTTGGGGTGCGCGGCGCGGGCGCGCTCCTCCAGCGTGCTCAAAACGTCGGTCTGCCCGCCCAGCGCACGGATGAGCTGCTGACGCAACAAGCCGGCCGCAGGCGGACTGCCGAAGTGCGGCGAAACGACGAACTCGCTGATCGCGACGCCGTCCTGAATGTTGACCGAGGCTGAATGCACGCGCAGCGAGTTCAGCGCCAGCACCCCGGCCGCTTTGGACAGCAGCCCGCGCTGGTCGGGGGCGATCACCACCGCCTGGTACAGGCGCTTGTCGTTGCCGGGCCGCAGCTCGACGTGCACTTTGCGATCGGCCGCCAGCGCGAGGTACTCGGGGTCGAGCGGGTCGGCTTCCGGCAACGGTTCGCCGTTCATCGTCATCCGACTGCGCCGCACCAAATCACCGACAAGCGATGCCTTCCAGTCACTCCATACCCCAGGCCCGGTGGCCAGCGAATCGGCCTCGGTCAGCGCATGCAACACGTCGAGCAGCACCGGGTCGCCGTCCAGCGCCTCGCAAACGGTGGCGATGGTCTGCGGGTCGTTCAGGTCTTGACGGAATGCGACCTTCGCCAACAACAAGTGGTGGAACACCAGCTTGGAAAGCAACTCGACATCCGATGGCCACAAACCCAGCCGGGTGCCGATCTGGGTGGCCAACTGAGCCCCCAGCACGCAGTGGTCGACATCGCGTCCCTTGCCGATGTCATGCAGCAGTGCGCCAAGGATCAGCAGGTCGGAACGGGCCACGCGAGTGGTGAAAATTCTTGCCCGCGAGACGGTTTCGGCCAGGTGTCGATCCACCGTCCAGATATGGACGACGTCGCGGGGCGGAAGGTCGCGGACTGCGCCCCACTCCGGGAACAGCCGACCCCATAACCCGGTGCGGTCCAACGTTTCGATGACCGCAATCGTGTCCGGGCCTGCGGTCAACAGGACCAGCAGGTTGTCCAACGCCTCGCGTGGCCATGGGGACGGGAGTTCTGGTGCGATATCGGCCAGCCGGCTCAGCGTCGACATCGCAATCGGCAATCCGGTAACGGCCGATGCCGCCGCGACCCGCAGCAACAGTATTGGGTCGCTTTGCGGCCGGGCGTCGCGGGCGAGCACGATCTCGCCGGCGTACTCGACCACTCCCTCATCCAGGGGGCGACGCGGACGCCGCCGGATCGCCGACATTCCGCGCCGCGGCAGCGCGTTGGCAGCGGTCCGCATCGCGGCGTCGACGCGGTAGCTGATGGTGCGGCCGACGTCGGACAACGCCCGAGACAGGTCGAAGCGGTCGCCGATCTGCAGGGCAGCGCTGATCTCGTCGGCAAACTGGGCCAACACCAGGTCATGCCCACGACCGGAGACCCGGTGGAGTTCGGTGCGGACGTTGAGCAGGGTCAGGTGGGCGCCGATGAGCGAACCAAGCGGGTCGTCCGCTTGGCCCACGGTCCCTCGGTCGGCGAGGTGAGCGACGGCCAGCGCGTCGAGCAGTTGAACATCGCGCAGGCCGCCACGGCCCATCTTCACATCGGGTTCGGCGCGGTGCGCGATCTCGCCGTTACGGCGCCACCGGGCGTGCGTCTCGTCGACGAGTTCGCCGAACAGGGATCGGATTCCGGCCCGCCACTGGCGCCGGATTCCCTCGATGAGCCGGGCCGACAACTTCTCGTCGCCGGCGATGTGCCGGGCATCCAACATGGCCATGCAGGCGGACACGTCGGCGCCGGCGACCTCCAGTGTCTGGGACACGGTCCGAACGCTGTGGTCGAGACGAATATTGGCGTCCCACAACGGATACCACAGCGAATCGGCGACCTCCCGAACGGTGTCGGTCGGCATGTCGTCGTGCAAAAGCAACAAGTCCAGGTCGGAGTAGGGCACCAGCTCACGACGGCCCAGCGAACCGGTCGCGACGATCGCGAAGCCGCTGCCGGCCGTGATACCGATCTCGGAAGCCTTTGTGGTCAGCCAGAATTCATGCAGCTCGCCCCACGCTTCCCGCAGGGCGGCCGAGTCAAGTTCACCCGGCCCCCGGGCAAGCAGCTTTCCCTTTGCAGCAGCCAAATCGCTTGCCGCGACCGCACTTCTGGCCGCCGCAGCCTCCGGCCATGACGGATCGGGTGAATCTGGCTCGCGCGGTCTCATTCCCGTCCAGGGTCGGATCGGCTACTCCGAAAAAGTATTCACATGGCCGATATCAAATCGCGTCGGCTCCGCGCTCACCGGTACGTACCCGCACCACGGTTTCCACGGGACTGACCCAAACCTTGCCGTCGCCGATCTTACCGGTGCGGGCAGATCGCACGATGCTGTCCAGCACTTTGTCTGCGTCAAAGTCTTCGACCAGGACCTCGACCCGGACCTTCGGCACGAAGTCGACCGAATATTCAGCACCCCGGTAAACCTCGGTGTGCCCCTTCTGCCGGCCATACCCCTGGACCTCGCTGACCGTCATTCCCAATATGCCGACCTGCTCGAGACTGGCTTTGACGTCCTCGAGCGTGAACGGCTTCACGATCGCGGTGATCAGCTTCATTTGTGCTCCGCCTCTACTTTGTCGTCCGCTCGCTCATCCAGGCCGTTAGAGTCGTCCGGCGCCGGCAGACTCGCATGGGGAAGAACCGAGCCGGTCGCGGTTGCGAAATCGTAACCGCTCTCCGCGTGCTGAGACTCGTCGATACCAGTATCTTCTGCCTCGGGACTCAGACGCAGCCCGATCGTGTATTTCAGTATCAGCGCCAGGATCAGGGTGACGATCGCCGAGTAGAAGAGAACACTGAACGCGCCGACCGCCTGCCGTTCCAGCTGATTCCAACCGCCGCCGTAGAACAAGCCCTTCGACACACCGGCCACGCCGTTGATGGCAGGGCTCTCCGGTGCGGCAAGCAGGCCGACCAGCAGCGTGCCCGCCAGACCGCCGATCAGGTGCACACCGACCACGTCCAGCGAGTCATCGAAGCCGAGCTTGAATTTCAGCCCGACTGCCAGCGCACACAGCACCCCGGCCACCGCGCCGATAGCCAAGGCGCCCAACGCGTTGACTGACGAGCACGACGGTGTAATGGCGACCAATCCGGCGACAATACCCGACGCCCCTCCCAGCGTCGTGGCATGGCCATCGCGGATCCGCTCAGTGAGCAGCCAGAAGAGCATGGCCGTGCCCGTGGCGATCGTGGTGGTCATGAATGTCGTCCCGGCGACGCCGTTGGCGCTGGTGGCCGAACCGGCGTTGAACCCGTACCAGCCGAACCACAGCAAGCCCGCACCGAGCATCACAAACGGCACATTGTGCGGGCGGAACAGCGTGGTAGGCCAGCCCTTGCGTTTGCCCAGGACGATCGCCAGGACCAAGCCGGCCGTACCGGAGTTGATATGGACCGCAGTCCCGCCGGCGAAGTCGATGGCGTGCAGCTTGTTGGCGATCCAGCCGCCGTGCTCGGACGCGAACCCGTCGAACGCGAAGACCCAGTGCGCGACCGGGAAGTAGACGAGCGACGCCCACAGTCCGGCGAACACCAGCCAGGCGCTGAACTTCAGCCGGTCTGACACCGCCCCCGATATCAACGCGACCGTGATGATCGCGAACATCAGCTGGAACGCCACGAACACGGTGGCCGGCAATGTGCCGGCCAGCGGGATATCAGTCGCCGCAACCCCTTTAGTGGGATCCGCGGCCACCGAGTTGCCGCCGATAAGACCCTTCAAACCGAAGTATTCGGTCGGGTCACCGATGACGTCGTCTGTGTCGTTGCCGAATGCCATCGAGTAGCCGTAGAGCACCCACAGCACCGTCACCACGCCCATCGCGCTGATGCTCATCATGAGCATGTTGAGCACGCTTCTGGCGCGGACCATGCCACCGTAGAAGAACGCCAGACCTGGCGTCATCAACAGCACCAGCGCGGAACTTGCCAGCATCCAGGCGGTGTCGCCGGTATTGGGCTGGCCCAGTATCGGGAAACTCACTCGCTTTCACCTCCGGTCGGCCATGAATGGCCGTCAGACAGGTGCCTGTGGCCTGATCCAGAACCTTGCGCAATGGTTGTTTCAGCAATGGGGCCACAGTGTTTCGGCAGGATTAACGTAGTAGTCGGGCGTGTAAGGGGTTCGGCCGGCGGCGATCGCAAGCGCGGCGGAGCCATGCACTGGGGGCACCTCCCGCTTGCGGGGGACGGGTCGCCGCCAGATCAGCCGAGCAGTGCATCGACGAAGGCGGCGGGCTCGAAGGGCGCGAGGTCGTCGGCACCCTCCCCGAGCCCGACCAACTTCACCGGCACTCCAAGTTCTTGCTGGACGCGGAAAACGATGCCGCCCTTGGCCGTTCCATCCAGCTTGGTCAGTACGGCGCCGGTGATGTCGACAACGTCGGCGAACACTCGCGCCTGTGCCAGCCCGTTCTGCCCGATGGTGGCGTCGAGCACCAGCAGCACCTCGTCGACCGCGGCACGCCGCGTCACCACGCGTTTGACTTTGCCCAGCTCGTCCATGAGCCCAGTTTTGGTGTGCAACCGGCCCGCGGTGTCGATCACGACGACGTCGGCGCCCGTCTCGATGCCCTTGTCGACGGCATCGAACGCCACCGAAGCCGGGTCGGCGCCCTCGGCTCCGCGCACCACGTCGGCGCCCACCCGCGCAGCCCAGGTCTCCAGTTGGTCGGCAGCGGCGGCGCGGAAGGTGTCGGCAGCACCCAGCACCACCCGCCGCCCGTCGGCGACCAGCACCCGCGCCAGTTTGCCGACGGTCGTCGTCTTGCCGGTGCCGTTGACGCCGACGACCAGCAGCACCGACGGGTGGTCGTCGTGCGGCAGCGCCCGTACCGAGCGGTCCAGCTCCGGCTGAAGCTCGGCGATCAACACCTCGCGCAGCACCGCGCGGGCGTCGGCCTCGGTATGCACGTCTTTGCTGGCGAGCCGGGCGCGCAGCTGAGCCACCACCGAATTGGTGACGGTGGGACCCAGGTCTGCGATCAGCAGGGTGTCCTCCACCTGCTCCCAGGAATCCTCATCGAGATCGCCGCCGCCGATGAGGCCTAACAGGCTGCGGCCCAACGCATTCTGCGATCTGGCGAGCCGGCCGCGCAGTCGCTCCAGTCGCCCTTCGGGCGGTTCGATGGACTCGACCTCCGGCGCGGGTGCCGGCTCGGGCGCAGGCGACGAGGGCAATTTGATTTCGGAGATCGGAGGCTTCGGCGCATCGCGCGGAATGGTCGCGTCATCGCCGACGCCGGGCAATCCGGCGACATCGATCCGGTCCTCAGCTTCGGTGCGGCTGAACGTGATTCCCGACGACGCGGTGTAGCCGCCCGAGCGATCGAGGGCGGCGGTTTGCTCGGGGGCCGACAGAGTGATGCGCCGACGGCGGTAGCGGACCAGACCCAGGGCCAGGGCGGTGGCGACGATCAGTGCGGCGACGACCGCGAGCGCGATCCAGAGAGGTTCAGACACCCCGACAGTCTCCCAGGGGCACGATATCGCCCCTACTGCCCCCTGAGACAGCCCCCTGACTGACGACGGGCTGAGTCCTGCCGAGTGATCGGCAGAGCTCTATCGAGTCGAATCGTCAGGCGGCACAGGCAAATTCGGGCACTGCTGCCGATAGTCGAGGTTGGGTATCGCCTCGGCCCACTGCTTGTGGCTCATGTTGACGGTGATCTTGCTGCACAGGCTTTCCTGCAGATTGGCCGGAAAGGGCCATAGATGCACCTGGTCATCGGTGCCACCGAAAGCCATTTTGGTTCCGTCGGCGCTGAATGCCAGCGCATAGACGGTATGAGAGTTCACGCTCAGGGGCGCGCCCACGGGTACCCGGGTATCCGCGTTCCAGATGCGGACGGCTCCGTCCTCGCCGCCGGACGCGATGTAGCGTCCGTCGGGCGAGAAAGCGACCACACGCACGGTGCCGGCATGCCCGATCATGGGGTCACCGATTTCCCGGCTGCCATTGATGTCCCATTCCCGCACCGTGCCGTCCAGGCTTCCGGAGACGACCCGGCGGCTGTCGGGGCTGATCGCAACGCTGTACACGTCGTCGGTATGGCCCTTCAACGTGGCGATCTGTTCACCGGTTTCGGCGTTCCACAGTCGAATGGTTTTGTCATCGGCGCCGGAAGCGATGAGCTTGCCGTTCTTGCTGAATACCACCGCCTCGGGCTCACCGGTGTGCCCCTTCATCGGAGGGCCCGCCGCATCGCCGGTGTCGGGATCCCACAGCTGCAGGTTCTTATCGGCATCGGCGGACACAAGGCGGTGCCCGTCCGGGCTGTAGGCGACCCCGGCGACCTCTGAGGTGTGGGTATCGATCTGCCGCTTGGGCGCACCGCTGGCCGCGTCGCAGATATAGATCTTTCCGTCCCAGCCGGCCGAGGCGATGCTGGTCCCGTCGGGGCTGTACGCCAGCCAGCCGACACCGGATTGCTGACGAAGGTCGTGAGCCTGCTTTCCGTCGTCGATGTTCCACAGTTGGACGGTGTTGTCTTTGCTGCCATAGGCCAACGCCTTGCCGTCGGGGCTGAAATCGACGGTGTTCACCCGATCTTGTTGGCTCCCAATCGGAATCGCCAACCCGAGGTTGTCCCATAGCTGGATTCCACCCTGCGCGCTACACGACATGACGCCGAACGTTCCTGGGCGGAAGGCGACGGTTTGCACGCTGTCGCGTTGACGGGTTGACGGCAACTGCATCGAGTAGCCGGAATCGGGATCCCACCACCTGATGGTGCCGTCGACACTTCCGGAGATCAGGGTGCCGCCGCTATTGCTGAACGCCACCGTGTTGACCGGGGCGGTGTGCCCGGGACGGGTGGCGTTGCCTTGCTTTCCCCCGAGCTGGCGGCCGGTGGGCGTTGGGGTGTCGACGCCGTACCAAAGCATCACCGTGGTGTCGGACCCGGCCGATGCCAGCCGCTGGCCGTCCGGGCTGAAAGCCACGGACAGCACCCGTTCGGTGTGGCCCTTGAGTTCGGTCAGCTGTTCGCCGGTCCGCACATCCCACAAACGCACCTCGTTGTCGGCACCGCCCGATGCCAGAATCCCGCCGTTCGGGCTGAACGCGACGCTGTAGACGCCTTGATCGTTGGCCCGCAACGGAGGGCCGATCGGCTTCAGGTCCTGGGCATTCCACAACCACACATTTCCGTCGTCGCCGCCGGTGGCGATGGTATTGCCGTCGGGGCTGTACGCCAGCGTCCACAGCGTGGGTGCAGAGGCTGTGCTGTGGGGTGAGGTGACCGGACCCAGTGTTTCCTGGTGGGTATTCACATCCCTGACTCTGAGTTCTCCGGTGGTGTTGACCGAGGCGATCCGCTGCCCGTCGGGGCTGAACGCCACTCCGCTGAGCTGTCCGCTGTCGCCGGTCAACGGCTGCCCGACCTGCTCGCCGGTGTCGGCGTTCCACAGCCGCACCGTGTAATCAAAACCGCCGGAAGCCACCAGGTGCCCATCCGGGCTGTAAGCCGCGGTTTCGGTAAGCCCCGGCGGGGAGATCACTTTGGACACCCAGGAGAGTTTCACCGCGGCAGCGACCGCGTCGTCGCGAGTGATGTTGGGCGACAGCGCGAATGCGGCAAGCACTTCCTGGATGGCCCGCACATCGCCACCGGGACGGTCACGGTTGAGCATTCCGAGCGCGTCGGCCGCGACGCGTTCGGCGGTGGCTTCCAGTTCGCGTTGCCGCGCCTGATGGAGAAAGGAGAACGCCAAGACCATGCCGACCACCGCGACGACCGCCACGAGCGCGGTGGCAACCAGAACCGCGCGCAACACACGCGAGCGCCGGCGCAGCACATGGGAATGCGCTTCGGCGGTTTGCTGGCGCTCCACGGCGTAGCGGGCGCGTTCCTCGGCGCTGCGCAGTTCGGCTTCGCGGTGCTCTTGCTCGGCGCGGAGGCGCTCATTCTCGGCGAATCGGGCTGCAGCGAGGTAATCGTGCGCCGGTTGCAGGCGGGCGAAGAACTCTGGCCGCGCCGCCAGTGTCTGGGCCTCGGCCAGCCGGGTGCCGGTCATCAACCAGTCCGGGTTGTGACCGGAGTTCTGCCAGGCCGTCGCGGTGCGTTCCAGTTCGTCGGCGTTCTTGAGGTTGCCGCGTTGTGCGGCCAGCCAGCCCGCGAGGTCGTCCCATTGACGCAACAGGCTTTCCAGGGCGACTTCGACCACGACCTGGCCGTCGCGGGTGTCCTGCACCATGAGCCGCTTGCTGACCAGGGCGTCGATCAGTGGTCGACTGGGTTCGGGCAGGTCGGTGTAACGAGCAACCCGGCGCAGGGGCTGGTCGGTGTCGGGGTTGACGGTGGCCAGCCACGGAATGAACGCCGCGCGCAGTTTGTCCAGCTGCTGTTGTCGTTCGGCCGGGTCGCGGGACAAAATGCTGTCGATCTCGGTCTGCACGACATGGCGCATGCCGCCCATTTGCTGATAGTGCTGCACCGTCAGCTCACCGGAGCTGCCGTAGTCGGCGTAGAGCCGCGACAGGGTCAGCGACAGCAACGGCAGCGTGTCGGCCCCCTCGGCGGCGTCGGCAAGCAACTGCTCGACCAGATCGGGAGCGACCCGCAGCGAACGGCCGGCTTCGGTGGCCCGCGCCGCCGGTCCGGTGATGACCTCCTTGAACTGGGTCGGCGGCATCGGCTTGAGGTCGTCGAACACCACCGTGCCGACATTCGCGATCGCAGGGTGGGTCTGCAACACCTCGTAACGGTCGGTGCGGATGGTGACGAGGACAATCAGGTCCAGATCGCGGGTCAACTCCGCGACCAAGCCCAAAAACTGGTCGGATTCATTGCCCGTGTCCGCGGTGAACAGTTCTTCAGCCTGATCCAGCGGTAGCACCAGCGTTGGGGCAGAGGCGTTTTCGGCGCGATCTAGCAACCGCCGTCGCGCGGCGTGCTGAACATCGAGCAGCAGCTCCGATACCCGCTGCGCGTCCCCGGTGCACGCGGCTTTGATATCGCCCAGGGCCGGCTCGGTCAGGTCCACGGCCCTGCGCGCAGCGTAAATGGAAGCGGCCAGCCCGCCGTCTCCGGTGAGCACGTCCCGCCCGGGGCGCACGATGGCCAGTGGCAGAAAACGTACGTCCTCGCGGCGCAGCCGCGGCAGCAGACCGGCTCGCAGGAAGGACGACTTGCCCGCCCCCGACGGGCCCAGCACCACGAAGATCGACTTCATTCCGCTGACCCGCAACCGCATCGTGCGCAGCGCATCCAGCCCGCGCACCAGCGCCGCGTCGCGGCCGTAGAACACGGCGGCGTCGCGTTCCTCGAACGGCTCCCAGCCCCGGTACGGGGCGCGGTCCGGCTCGTTCGGCGGCGGCCATACGAAGTATTCGGCGCCAATGCCGGTTCCGCGGATCGCGTCCCGTAGCCGGTACAGCCCGGCGGTCGCAAACTCGACCGACGCGCCGCCGTCGATCTGGATGGCGGTTTTAGGGCCGTCGCCGAACAGGTCGCAGCGCTGCCATTCCGTGGTGATGTCCTGGCTGCTGGTCTCCTCGAGGCGGGCGCAGAAGATCTGTTTGCCGAGATTCTCCGCCGTGCGGAATTCGGTCCGGCACTCGTGCGACGACTCCCAGCGTTGCGACAGCAGACAGATCACCGCCTCGCACCGCGAGGTCGCCTTGAACAACTCGTCCTTCCAACGCGTCCCGGGCGTGAGGCCGGTTCCCGCGTCGGCGTCCAAGAAGATCTCGTTGGCCAGCGGCGGGTCTTGCTCGCTCAGCCACTGCTTCAACGCAACGGCTGCGGCCAGGTCGTGACTTGCGTGGCTCAGGAACACACGAGACATGTCGATTACCCACTGCTCGGGGACCGGCGATATCCCGCCGCTGGATGATGAGTTTGCCCGACCGATTGATAGCTAACAACTGCTTTGGCTTAAATCCGCCGGCCGTCGAGGCTACGCACCTGCCGCCACGAGGTCCTGGCCGCGCATCCGCTGGGAGATCACCGTGGTGATGCCGTCGTCGCGCATCGTCACGCCGTAGAGCGAGTCGGCGACCTCCATGGTCGGCTTCTGGTGGGTGATGACGATCAGCTGCGACTGCGTGCGCAGTTGCTCGAACAGACCGATCAGCCGGTGCAGGTTCAGGTCGTCGAGCGCCGCCTCCACCTCGTCCATGATGTAGAACGGCGACGGGCGGGCCCGGAAGATGGCGACCAGCATCGCCACCGCGGTCAACGACTTCTCCCCGCCGGACAGCAACGACAGCCGTTTGATTTTCTTGCCGGGCGGACGCGCCTCCACCTCGATGCCGGTGGTGAGCATGTCGTCGGGGTCGGTGAGCCGTAGCCGGCCTTCGCCACCCGGGAAAAGCGCCGCGAACACCCCGACGAACTCACGCTCCACATCAGCGTAGGCATCGGCGAACACCTGCAGGATGCGCGCGTCGACATCGGCGACGACGTCGAGTAGGTCTTTGCGGGCGCCCTTGACATCCTCGAGCTGAGTGGACAAGAAGTTGTAGCGCTCCTCTAGCGCGGCGAACTCCTCCAGCGCCAGCGGGTTCACCCGGCCCAGCTCGGCCAGCTCTCGGTCGGCACGTTTGGCGCGACGCTCCTGGGTGGGCCGGTCGAAAGGCATAGGCGCCGGCGCGATCACCTGCTCGCCGCGCTCACGGGCCTGCTCGTACTCGGCCATCTCGAGCTCCGTCGGTGCCAGCGAGACCTGCGGCCCGTATTCGGCAACCAATACGTCGGGCGTCATCCCGAACTGCTCGAGCACCATCTGCTCGAGCTGTTCTATGCGCAGCGCCGCCTGCGCCTTGGCCACCTCGTCACGGTGCAGCGACTCGGTGAGCGTGCCGATCCGGGCGCCCAGCGCGTTCACCTCTTCGCGGACCGCGGCCATCAAGACCGCGCGCTGCCGGCGTTCGGCGGCCAGCACGTCGCGGTTGCGCGACGCGGCCCCGACCACCTGACCCAGCCGCTCGGCGAGCCGTCGCCCGGCCTCGGCGACCGCGGCGGCCACCGCCGCCGCGTGCTGGCGCGCGATGCGGGCCTGCTGGGCGCGCACCCTCGCCTCCCGCTCCGCCGCTGCAGCACGACGCAGCGAATCAGCCCGTCCGCGAACGGCATTGGCGCGTTCTTCGGCGGTGCGCACCGCCAACCGCGCTTCCACCTCGACGCCGCGGGCGGCCTCGGCTGCCGCGGCGATCTGCTGCCGGTCGATCGGCTCGGCTGTGACGTGCTGGGTTTGTTCGACGTTGCGCAGCCGGGTCTCGAGTTCACCGAGCTCGCCGAGGGTGTCCGCGCGTCCGGTCTCGAGCTCTTCCCGCTGACGCAGCAGCCTGCGCCAGTCCCCGTCGGCGGCGCGGGCGTCCTGACCCAGCCGCCCGAGCTGCTCGTAGATCGCCGAGATGGCGGCATCGGATTCGTTGAGCGCGGCCAACGCCTGCTCGGCGGAGTCCTGGCGGGCGGCTTGCTCGCCCATCGCCCCGGACAGCGCTGCGCCGAGCTGATCGGCCTGCGCCTCGGCGGCGGCGAGTTCGTTACGCGCCTTGGCGATTTCGGAGGTGATCTCCAGCGTCGAGGGTTTGCGATCCGAGCCGCCACTGACCCAGCCGGCGCCCACCAGATCGCCGTCGCGGGTGACTGCGCGCAACTGCGGGCGCGCGGCGACCAGGGTCATCGCCTCGGTCAGACCGCCGACCACTGCGACGCCGGAGAGCATCGCGACCAACGCGCCGCGCAACCGAGCCGGCACCTCGACGAGGTCGAGGGCCCACCGCGCACCGTCGGGCAGCGCGCCCCTCGACGCCGGCTCGCCTGCGGGCCAGTCGCTCAGCACGATGGCCGCGCGGCCACCGTCGGCGTGCTTCAGCGCGCTCACCGCATCCGCGGCCGCGCTGAAGCTGTCGGCGGCCAGCGCGTCGGCGGCGGCACCGAGGACCGCGGCAAGGGCAGCCTCGTAACCTGACTGCACCGTGACCAACTTCGCGACTGACCCGAAAATGCCAGCGCCGCTGCGGTTTTGGGTGAGCCAGGCGGCGCCGTCCTTACGCTCCAGCCCCACCGACAACGCGTCGATCCGGGCCCGGAGGGACGCGACCTGGCGTTCGGCGCTGCGCTCGCCGGATTGCAGTTCGGCGACACGCTCGTCGGCCAACCGCAACGCGGCCACGGTCCGGTCGTGGTGCTCGTCGAGACCCACTTCGCCTTGGTCGAGCTCACCGACCCGGGTCTGCACCGTTTCGAACTCGGCCTGAGCTTGATGGGCGCGGGCGGCGGCTTCTTCGATGCGCTCCGACAACTTGGCCACGCCGTCGTCGATGGACTCGACGCGCGCCCGCATCGTCTCCACCTGACCGGCCAGCCGGGCCAGGCCCTCGCGGCGGTCGGCCTCGGCCTGCACGGCCGCCACGTGGGCCTGTTCGGCCTCGGCAGCGGCACGCTCGCGGTCGGCCAGGTCGGCGCGTGCGGCCTCCAGCCGGGTGCGGGTAGCGTCCAGCACGCCGAGCAGTTGCTGCTCGGCGGCGGCGACTTCGGCGGCCTCGGCTTCCAGCTCGTCGGGGTCCGGGCCACCCGTCGAAGTGGTTTCGACATCCAGGTGCTGAGCACGCTCGCTGGCGATGCGCACGGTCGCGCTCACCCGTTCAGCCAAGGCGGACAACCGAAACCAGGTCTGCTGCGCTGATTCCGCTCGTTCAGACAGTCTGGTCGCCGCCGCCTCGTGGGCGGCCAGCTCGTCGGACGCCACCGCGAGCCGGGCCGCGGCCTCGTCGTGCTCGCGGCGCAAGGTCGCCTCGGCCTCGTTGGTGTTGTTGAGCTCGGACTGCCGGGTGACCACGTCGTCCGCGGCCAGTCGCAGCCGGGCGTCGCGCAGGTCGGCCTGAATGGTCTGGGCTCTCCGGGCCACTTCGGCTTGGCGGCCAAGCGGTTTGAGTTGGCGGCGCAGTTCGGTGGTCAGGTCGGTTAGCCGGGCCAGATTCGCCGACATCGCCTCGAGCTTGCGGACGGCTTTTTCTTTGCGCTTGCGGTGTTTGAGCACACCGGCGGCTTCTTCGATGAATGCCCGACGATCTTCCGGCCGGGATTCCAGGATTTCGTTGAGCTTGCCCTGTCCGACGATGACGTGCATCTCCCGGCCGATCCCTGAGTCGCTCAGCAACTCCTGGACATCCATCAAACGGCAACTGCTGCCGTTGATTTCGTATTCGCTGGCGCCGTCGCGGAACATCCGACGGGTGATCGACACCTCGGAGTACTCGATCGGCAACGCGTTGTCGGAGTTGTCGATGGTGACGGTGACCTCGGCGCGGCCCAGTGGAGCCCGCGACGAGGTGCCCGCGAAGATGACGTCCTCCATCTTGCCGCCGCGCAACGTTTTGGCGCCCTGCTCCCCCATCACCCACGCCAGCGCGTCGACCACGTTGGATTTGCCTGACCCGTTGGGCCCGACCACTGCGGTGATGCCAGGCTCAAACCGCAGAGTCGTCGGTGATGCGAAGGACTTGAAACCCTTCAGCGTCAGGCTCTTGAGGTACACGACGTGCCAGACTACCGCTCAGAAAAGCCGCTGATGGCTTCGCCGCGCGGCGACCAATCGGCAACAACATTGTCGACGTGACCTGGCGTTTTACCCTTCTGCAACAACTGCAACAACTGTTCACATGCGTCACGGGAGCCCTGCGCGACGACCAACACCCGGCCGTCGGGACGGTTCGCGGCATACCCGGTCAGTCCCAGCTCCAGCGCACGTGAACGGGTCCACCACCGGAAACCGACGCCTTGCACCCGCCCGTGCACCCACGCGGTGAGCCGGACCTCAGCCCCCGACATCGACAACTTCGAAGGTGACTTTGGTACCGGACTTCAGCGTGCGCCCGACCGTGCAGACCTGGTCGACCGCGCGCTGCACCACCGTGAGCACGCGTGCCTTCTCCGCGTCGTCCAAGCCGGACAGGTCGATCTCGAGCCTCTCTTCCAGCAACGGATAGCGTTCCTGATCGCGGTCGGCCGCGCCGGACACCCGAACCGTCGCCGGGTAGTCGTCGCCGAGCCGACGGGCCAGCGGTTGGTCGCTGGACATTCCGCTGCACGCGGCGAGCGCGATCTTGAGCAGCTCGCCGGGTGTGAAGACGCCGCCGACGTCCTCGGAGCCGATGAGCACCTGCGCGCCCCGCGAGCTATGGCCCGTATAGCGGCGCACCCCGGTGCGCTCCACCCACAGTTGCGTCATGGGTTCTTTCTACCGGGTCTGCCGAGCGACGCCTGTCAGGCCCGCGGCCGCGGCTGACACCGCGGGCAGTAGTACGACGAGCGGTTCATGAACTTGTCCCGTCGGATCACCGCCCCGCAGCGCCGGCAGGGTTTTCCTTCACGGCCGTAGACGTTCAGCGATCGGTCGAAGTAGCCGGACTGGCCGTTGACGTTGACGTACAGCGAGTCGAACGAGGTGCCGCCCTGGGCCAGCGCGTCGCGCATCACCTCGGCGGCCGACTCCAGCACCGTCGTCAACTGCCGGCGGGTCAGCGCTTCGGCCAGGCGGACGCCGTTCACCTTGGCCCGCCACAGCGCCTCGTCGGCGTAGATGTTGCCGATCCCCGACACCACGGTCTGATCGAGTAGCTGGCGTTTGATCTCGGAATGCTTGCGCCGCAACACCTTGACCACCGTGTCGATGTCGAAGCGCGGATCCAGCGGATCGCGGGCCAGGTGCGCGACGGGCACCGGAACCACGCTGCCGTCCACGGTCACCAAGTCGGCCAACATCCAGCCACCGAATGTCCGTTGGTCGACGAAGCTCACCGTGGTGCCGTCGTCGAGGATCGCGGCGATCCGCAGGTGACCGGCGTTGGGTACGGCCCCGAGCAGCATCTGCCCGCTCATGCCGAGGTGGACAACGAGCGCCTGGCCGTCGCCGCTCGGCCCATCCAGGGTGAGCCACAGATATTTGCCGCGCCGATCGCTACCGGTGATCCGGGCGTCCAGCAGTCGCGCGGTCAGGTCGGCGGGTCCGGCTTCGTGGCGGCGTACGGCGCGGGGATGGTGCACTCGGACGGCGGTAATGGTTTTGCCCACCACGTGGGCCTGCAATCCGCGCCGGACCACCTCAACCTCGGGTAGTTCGGGCATCTAGCCGGCAGATTCCCTTGGTAGGGCGCGGTCGAGTTGGGTCAACGCCTGACAGGTCTTCTCGGCGGCCTTCTGTTCGGCTTCCTTCTTGGTCCGACCAGTCCCGGACCCATAGCGGGTGTCCATGACGACGACGGCGGCGGTGAATTCTCTTTGGTGGTCAGGTCCGGTGGCGGTGACCTGGTACGTCACCGTGCCGAGCCCGCGAGCTGCGGTGAGCTCCTGCAAGGTGGTCTTCCAGTCCAAAAGCCCGCCGGCGTTCAGCAATTCACTGAACAACCGCAGGATCACCTCGCGGACCGCGTCCAGGCCTTGGTGCAAGTAGATCGCACCGATCAGTGACTCAAGACTGTCGGCGAGAATGCTCGATTTATCCGTCCCGCCGGATTTGAGCTCGCCTCGCCCCAACAGCAGATGCGCGCCCAGCCCTTGGTCGGTCAGGCTGCGCGCCACCTCGGCCAGCGCCTGGGTATTGACCACGCCAGCACGCATTTTTGCCAGATCACTTTCCGGGAGTTCGGGGTGTCGGTGAAACAGCTCGTCGGTGACGGTCAGACCCAAGACGGCATCACCGAGAAACTCCAAACGCTCGTTGGTGGGCAGGCCGCCGTGTTCGTAGGCGTAGCTGCGGTGGGTCAACGCCAGGGTCAGCAGCTCGTCAGGCACGTCGACGCCTAGCGCGTCGAGCAGCTCACTCATCGCCGGCTCGATCGTTGTCGGGGCGCACCATGCCGGCGAGTTTGGCCCAGCGCGGATCGATCTCGTCATGGTGATGACCGGGTTCTGCGGCCAGCACCACGCCGCACTTGGGACATAGCCCCGGGCAATCCGACCGGCAGATCGGCGAGAACGGCAACTCCAGGCCCACGGCGTCGATGACCGGCTGTTCCAGGTCGACGATGTCGCCGACGACATGACCGACCTCGTCTTCGTCGGTGGTCGCCTGGGTCAGGCTGTCGGGGTAGGCGAACAGCTCGGTCAACGCGACCTCGATGCGCTCGCTGAACGGCGCCAGGCAGCGCGAACATTCGCCCGTGATCGGCGCAGACAGCGTCCCGCTCACCAAGACACCTTCGGACACCGACTCCACCCGTAGATCCAGGTCGAGGGGCGCCCCTGGTGCGATTCCGATCAACTCCAGACCGATGTGCGACGGGCTGGCCACAGTTTCCTGCAGGGAGAACATCGCTCCCGGGCGTCGCCCGAGCCGCGTGATGTTGACGGCCAGCGGCGAACCAGGATTCGGATGCGCTCTCTGGCTGTGCTGCCGGGCCATAGCCGCAATTCTACGGGCGACCATCAGCCGGCCCGCGCCGCTGGTAGGAGGACTACCGCTGCGCGTAGTCGTGCACGCCGGCCGCGGTCCGCAGTTGATGACGGCCGCGATTGACCGAGCGCAGGGTGGTGTTGAGGTGCTCCTCGAACTCGGCGAGCTTGCTGTCCACGTAGATGTCGCACTCGCCGCGCAGCCGGTCGGCCTCGGCGTGCGCCGCGTCGATCAGCCGGGCGGACTCGGCGTTGGCCGATTGCACGACCTCGGTCTGCGAGACGAGGCGCTGCTGTTCTTTGATGCCTTCTTGCACGGCTTTCTCGTAGGAGATGTTGCCATTTTCGATGAGCCGGTCGGCGTCCGACTTGGCTCGGCCCGTGGCGGCCTCGTATTCGCGCTTTGCCGCCGCGGCGATGCGAACTGATTCTTCGCGGGCTTCGGAGACCATGC
Organism: uncultured Actinomycetota bacterium; assembly: GCA_963760095.1. Taxonomy (GTDB): domain Bacteria; phylum Actinomycetota; class Actinomycetes; order Mycobacteriales; family Mycobacteriaceae; genus Mycobacterium. Next base: position 350,745 of record CAVXBT010000009.1, read on the forward strand.
GTTCGCTGTGCTGGCGCGCCTCGCCGACCATCCGGTCGGCCTGCGCCTTGGCGTCGGCCAAGATCCGGTCGGCTTCCGAGCGGGCGTGGTTGAGCAGCGAATCCGATTCGGTGGTCGCCGAGGAGACCATGGAATCCGCGTGCGCCTTGGCCTCGTGCAGCAGCGAGTCGCGGGCGTCGAGGACATCCTGAGCGTCGTCCAGCTCACCTGGAATCGCGTCCTTGATGTCGTCGATCAGTTCGAGCACGTCACCACGAGGGACCACGCAGCCCGCGGTCATCGGTACGCCGCGAGCTTCCTCGACAATGGCGCCCAGTTCGTCGAGCGCCTCAAAAACTCGGTACACGGCAACACCCTCCCGGCATCGTTGTTGTTACCAGTGTGCCTGGTGTTGCTTCTGTGACTGCGTTGCCAGGCCCGGTGTGTCGGGCTTTTAGGACTCGGAATGGTCCCAATTAGCTGCACACTTGTCGTAATTATGTCGGCTCTCGCGGGTCTGCGGCAATCCTGGACGAGCGCGGCCTGCGAGCAGGCGCGACAATGGCAGACTCGGTGCATACCCCCTAGGGGTGTACCGATCGGACTGGAATGGAGGGTCTGTGGCTAACGAAGCGGCGCACGCGGTGGGGCATGCGTTGGCGCTGGCAGGGTCCATGACGTGGGAGATCCTGTGGGCCCTGATCCTGGGTTTCACCCTGTCGGCCGTGGTGCAAGCCGTCGTGCGCCGGTCGACCATCGTCGCGCTGCTGGGTGACGACCGGCCCCGCACCCTGGCCGTCGCAGCGGGACTGGGCGCCGCCTCTTCGTCGTGCTCGTATGCCGCGGTGGCCTTGGCCAGGTCGCTGTTCCGCAAGGGCGCCGACTTCACCGCGGCCATGGCCTTCGAAATCGGCTCGACGAATCTGGTGGTCGAACTGGGCATCATCCTGGCCCTGCTCTTGGGCTGGCAGTTCACCGCAGCGGAGTTCGTCGGCGGCCCGGTGATGATCGTGGCGCTGGCGGTGTTGTTCCGGCTGTTCGTGCGCTCGCGATTGATCGATGCCGCCCGTCGACAGGCCGATCGCGGAGTGGCTGGGTCGATGGAGGGCCATGCCGCCATGGACATGTCGGTGCAAGGCGAGGGTGCCTTTTGGCGACGGCTGTTGTCGCGCGAGGGTTTCACCTCCGTCTCCCATGTGTTCGTCATGGAATGGAGCGCAATCCTTCGCGATCTCATCCTGGGCCTGCTGATCGCGGGCGCCATTGGGGCTTGGGTGCCCGAATCATTCTGGCAGCACTTCTTTTTCGTTGATCATCCGGTGTTGTCGGCACTGTGGGGACCGATCGTGGGGCCCGTCGTCGCGATGGTGTCGTTCGTCTGCTCGATCGGCAACGTGCCGTTGGCCGCGGTGCTGTGGAACGGCGGCATCAGCTTTGGCGGCGTCGTCGCGTTCATCTTCGCCGACCTGCTCATCCTGCCGATCCTGAACATCTACCGGAAGTACTACGGCACGGCGATGATGCTGACCTTGCTCGGCACCTTCTACGCCGCGATGGTGGCGGCCGGCTACATCGTCGAGTTGATCTTCGGCGCAGCAGGTCTCATCCCAACGCAGCGCAATGCGACGGTGATGGAGGCCGGCATTTCATGGAACTACACCTCGTGGCTCAACATCGCCTTTCTCGCGTTGGCGGCCGTGTTGGTCGTCAGGTTCGTGACGACCGGTGGCATCCCGATGCTGCGCATGATGGGCGGCTCCCCCGATACCGAACACGACCACAGCGACCACTGCCACTAGCGGCTGTGTGCCGCCTGCGGCACCACGTCGGAGCCTGTGGATAACCGCTTTGGAGTGTCGGTTGTCCGCGATATCATTCGAACATACGTTCGAGTAGTCGCGAAGAGGTCGAGGGGGCCTTCGACATGCTGCATGCTGCGGTTTCTCGGGCATGTGGGTTGTCGTTTGACGCGCTGACCACCCCTGAACGGCTGACGTATTTGGAGCGTCTCGAGCAAGAGGCCCGGCGAATTCCGGTGCCAGGACACGCACTGATCAATCAAGTTGCCCGACAAACTACTCGCGACGAAATCGGCGGCAAGCTGTCACACGTACTGGCCGACAGATTACGGATCACCCGTGCGCAAGCCGCTCGACGCATCGATGAGGCCGAGGATCTCGGGACGCGCCAAGCTGTCACCGGTGAGCCGCTGCCGCCCCGCCTCCCCGCCGTCAGCGCCGCGCAGCGCGCCGGTGCGATCGGCGTGAGCCATGTGTCCGTGATTCGCCGTTTCCTGCGCGAACTGCCCTGCTGGGTGGACATTGAGACGCGATCTCAGGCCGAGGCGCAGTTAGCCGGATGTGCTGAGGAGTTCCGGCCTGACCAGGTCGCCAAGCTGGCCGACAAACTCACCGATTGCCTCAACCCGGACGGCAACTTCACCGACGACGATCGCGCTCGGCGGCGTGGACTAACCCTGGGGAAACAAGACAACGACGGCATGTCGCGGCTCAGCGGCTGGCTGACTCCCGAGGCACGCGCCACCCTCGACGCGGTACTGGCCAAGCTGGCCGCGCCCGGGATGGCCAATCCGAATGACACGCAACCAGTCCTCGACGCAGCACCAGCAGACGAGGCCCTCCAGCGCGACACCCGCAGTCCATCCCAACGTAACCACGATGGACTCAACGCCGCATTGCGGGCGGTACTTGCCAGCGGAAAACTAGGCCAGCACAACGGATTACCCGCGACCATTATCGTCACGACGACGTTAGGCGATCTGGAAGCTGCTGCCGGCAAGGCACTTACCGGCGGCGGTAGCCTGCTGCCGATGTCCGACGTGATTCGCATGGCCCGTCACGCGCACCACTATCTGGCGATATTCGATAAGGGCAAAGCGATCGGGCTTTATCACACCAAGCGGCTCGCCTCGCCAGGACAGCGAATAGTGCTCTACGCCAAAGACCTTGGCTGCACACGCCCTGGCTGCGATGTACCGGGTTACTGGTGCGAGGTACATCATGTCGACGGGTGGGCAACCACCAATCGCACCGACATCGACGAGCTGACCCTGGCCTGTAAATGTGACCACCCCCTGGTTGAACCAGGCGGCTGGACGACCCGCAAACGCGCCAATGGCGATACCGAATGGATCCCCCCACCCCACCTGGACCACGGACAGCCCCGCATCAACACCTTCCACCATCCTGAGAGACTCCTCCGCACGGATGATGATGACGACCCCTAAAAGCGCTACTTGCGTTTGACTCGCAATTTCGCGGAAGATTCGCACGCTGAGGTGTCTTCGGTCGACGGATTCCCGGCGCGGTAGAGCAGTCGTTTGAGTTGGCGTTGTTCGGCGGCGCTGAGGTGCGCCAGCATCTGCTCGTCGGCGGCGTCGACGGCTTCTTCTGCCCTCCTCAGCAACGCCTTGCCTTTGCGGGAGAGCTCGGCCGGCAGCGCTCGGCCTGATGGTGCGGTCGCCGGGCGAGTCACCAGTCCCATGTCTTGCAGCCCTTGCAGAACCTGATTCATCGCTTGCGCGGTGACGTGAGTATTGCGGGCCAGCTCAGCGCTGGTGCGGCCCGGATAGGTGTCGAGAATGCGCATGCAGACGAACTCAGGTAGGCCGAGCCCCAGCGGGCGCAACGACTTGGCCGCGTGGGGGCGCAATCGCCCCATCAGCCGGCGCACCAGATAACCCAACGGCTGATCCTCGGGTTCGCTCATCTCGTCCATGCTGGCATGCGACCGACGATCTCGTACAACGATCTCGAGGCGTCTCCGGCATTAATACTCGTTTATATCAAGTTTCTTGACACGCCTCGACGCGCCGCGTATCAAGGAACTAGATATCAATCTCGGCGGCCGAGCCGGCCGGCAGGTCGCCGCTACGTGAGGGAGAACAATGAGTTTTGGTGGTGGATTTTCTGGTGGCCCCGGCTGGGGTGGGCCAGGTTTCGGTGGACCCGGCTTTGGCGGACCAGGCTGGGGTGGGCCCGGCTTTGGCGGACCACGGCTGGGGTGGGCCCGGCTTTGGCGGACACGGCTGGGGCGGACCAGGCTTCGGTGGACACGGCCCGGGCGGACCCGGCCCTGGCGGTCGTCGCAAGCGGGTGGTGGTCGGCACCGCCGCGCTGCTGCTCGACGGGCCCGCGAACGCCGCTCAGGTTGTGCAGCGTGTTTCCGAAGCGAGCGAGGGCGCTCTCAATCCCCCGCAGGAGGTCGTCGAGCTTGCTATTGGACATCTGGCGGGCCGCGGCTTCGTGACGGTCGACGATGGGGTCGCCACCCTGACCGAGCTGGGCAGGAATGTGTTGTCGTGGAAGGGCATCAGCAGCGAAACCATCCACGCGAAGCTGGCTCGCGCCGCGAAGTTCGGCGATTTCATCAAGATCCGGTGGGGACTGTTCGAACTCGCCGGGCTGGCGCGGACGATCCATTGGTCGGGTACGGATGCGCAGAAGGAGAAACTCGCCGAAGCGCGGGCCAAGGTCCTGACAGCGATCACCGAAGCCAAGCAGTCACTGCACGGCGCACTGGCTGAGAGCTGACATAATCAAACCACCAGCGCGGCTGCGGCTTTCGCCCAGCCGCGCTGGTGGCTCAGTGCCTATTTCCTGAGCGGAGCTTTTCGGCCAGCCGCCGGTTCACCGGATCGGGCAGCAGCTCGGACACATCACCGCCGAGCGTCGCGACCTCCCTGGCCAGCGACGACGACACGAACGAATACCGCGGTGTGGTCGCCACAAAGAACGTGTCAACGCCGGCGACGTGCTTGTTCATCTGTGCCATCTGCAGTTCGTATTCGAAGTCGGTGCCGGTGCGCAGACCCTTGACGATGGCCGTCATCCCTTGGGACCTGACGAAGTCGACCACCAGCCCTTGCCCAGACTCCACCCGCAGATTGGGCAGATGTGTCGTCGACTCCTCGATCATCGCGATCCGCTCGTCGATGTCGAACATGCCTTTCTTGGCAGGGTTGATGAGGATTGCCACGACCACTTCGTCGAATTGGGCCGCGGCGCGTTCGAAGACATCGATGTGGCCCAGCGTCACCGGATCGAAGGATCCCGGGCATACGGCGCCGCTCATGTAGCGCGCCGACGACGACGATGTAGAGCGAAGTGATGAGGAGGAGCGGCGCTCATGACGGATGACGGTACACGCTGACTCAACGCCGTTCGGCCAGCTCCAAACGGGTGTCGCCGTAAACCCGCGGCTCCCAGGGCTGCCAGCCGGCTGGCCAGCTCAGCGGCGCACCGGCGGCCGCGCGCTCGACAATCACGAGGGTTCCGGCATGCGCCCAGCCGTGGGCGTTCAGCGCGGCGAGAACGGCATCGACCTCGGCGGCGTCGACCTCATAGGGCGGGTCGGCCAGCACGACGTCAACCGGCATTGCGGCTCCGGCCGCCAACACCGTTGCCACGAGCCCGCGGCGCAACGTCGCACCGGGCAGGCCTAGCGTCGCAATGTTGCGCTCGAGCACCGTTGCCGCGCGGCGGTCGGACTCGACGAACAGCGCCGATGCCGCGCCGCGCGACAGCGCCTCGAGGCCCAGTGCACCCGAACCCGCGTAGAGGTCGAGCACCGACAGACCGCTCAGGTCCAGCCGCGCGGTCACGATGTTGAAAAGCGACTCACGCACCCGATCGGTCGTCGGCCGGGTTCCCCGGGGCGGGACGGCGATCCGCCGCCCCCCGGCGACTCCGCCGATGATCCGCGTCAGGCGAGCACCACCAGCAGGTCCCCGCCCTCCACCTGGGCCGTGGTCGACACCGCCACCCGCTCCACGGTGGCGTCGGCGGGCGCGGTGATCGGGGCTTCCATCTTCATGGCCTCGATGGTGGCGATGGTCTGCCCGGCGCTGACTTTGTCGCCGACGGATACGCCGACGGTGACGACGCCGGCGAAGGGTGCAGCGACGTGGTTCGCATTGGCCCGGTCCGCCTTTTCGGCGGCCGGGATCGAGGTGGCGATGCTGCGGTCCCGCACTTCCACCGGCCGTAGCTGACCGTTGATGATGCACATCACCGTGCGCATGGCGCGTTCGTCAGGTTCGGAGATCGCCTCCAGGCCGATCAGCAACTCGACACCGGGCTCGAGTTGCACCCGGTGTTCGTCCCCTTGCCGTAAGCCATAGAAGAACTGGTTGGCCGACAGCCGTGATGTGTCGCCGTAAGTCTCCCGATGCGCTTCGAATTCCTTTGTTGGACCGGGGAATAGCAGCCGATTGAGAGTGGCTTGCCGCTTCTGTCCCAACAACGCCAGCGTGTTCTCGTCGTCGGGTGTCAACTGCTGGACCGGTTTGGCCTCGCCCCGGCCGGCCAATGCTTTCGTACGCAGGGGCTCGGGCCATCCGCCCGCCGGGTCACCCAACTCCCCGCGCAGGAATCCCAGCACCGAGTCCGGTATGTCGAAATGCCCCGGATCAGCGGCGAATTCATCGGCAGTCAGCTCCGCACCGACCAGCGCCAGCGCCAGATCGCCGACCACCTTCGATGACGGGGTGACCTTGATCAGCCTGCCCAGCACCCGGTCAGCACCGGCGTAAGCCTCTTCGATCTCCTCGAACCGGTCGCCCAACCCCAACGCAATGGCCTGCTGACGCAGATTCGACAGTTGGCCGCCGGGTATCTCGTGGTGATAGACCCGTCCGGTCGGCCCGGGCAGCCCGGATTCGAAGGGCGCATACACCTTTCGTAGCGCCTCCCAGTATGGCTCCAGCGCGCAGACCGCCGACAGGGACAAACCGGTGTCGTACTCGGTGTGCGAGGCGGCCGCGACGATCGAGCTCAACGCGGGCTGGCTGGTGGTTCCCGCCATCGGAGCGGCCGCGCCGTCGACCGCGTCGGCACCGGCCTGCCAGGCGGCGACGTAGCTGGCCAGCTGACCCCCCGGTGTGTCGTGAGTGTGCACATGCACCGGCAGGTCGAAGCGACTGCGCAGCGCGGAAACCAATTGTGTTGCAGCCTGTGGCCGTAGCAGCCCGGCCATATCCTTGATGGCAAGCACGTGCGCTCCGGCAGCCACGATCTGCTCGGCCAAATTCAGGTAATAGTCCAGCGTGTACAGATTTTCACCCGGATCGGACAGGTCCCCGGTGTAACACATCGCGACTTCTGCGATCGCAGAACCTGTTTCGCGCACCGCGTCGATCGCCGGCCGCATCGAGTCGAGATTGTTCAGCGCGTCGAAAATCCGGAAGATATCGATGCCGGTAGCCGTGGCCTCCTCGACGAACGCCGACGTGACCAGCTCCGGATACGGTGTGTAGCCAACGGTATTGCGGCCCCGCAACAGCATCTGCAGACAGATATTGGGCATCGCGTCGCGCAGCGCAGCCAGCCGCTCCCAGGGATCCTCCTTGAGGAACCGCAGCGCCACATCGTAGGTCGCACCGCCCCAGCACTCCACGGACAGCAGCTGCGGCATGGTCCGGGCGATATAGGGCGCAACCAATCCCAGTCCGCTGGTGCGCACCCGCGTTGCCAGCAGCGACTGATGGGCGTCGCGGAAGGTCGTGTCGGTCACCCCCACCGCGGGCGACTCCCTCAGCCAGCGCACGAAACCATCGGGGCCCAACTCGACCAACCTCTGCTTGGAACCCGCAGGTGGCGCGGCCTCCAGATCGATGTCAGGGAGCTTGTCGTGCGGATACACCGGCGAAGGTCGTGAGCCGTGCGGTTGGTTGACGGTGACGTCGGCCAGGTAGTTGAGGATCTTGGTGCCGCGATCGGCCGATGACCGCGCCGTCAGCAACTGCGGTCGCTCGTCGATGAACGACGTGGTGACGTGGCCGGCCTGGAAGGCCGGATCGTCCAGAACCGCTTGCAGGAACGGGATATTCGTCGACACGCCGCGAATACGAAACTCCGCGATCGCGCGCCGTGCGCGGCTCACCGCGGTCGGGAAGTCACGCCCCCGACAGGTCAGCTTGACCAACATGGAATCGAAGTGGGCACTGATCTCCGCGCCCACATTCGTGCCACCATCGAGCCGGATACCCGCCCCGCCGGGACTGCGGTAAGCGCTGATCCGGCCGGTGTCGGGGCGAAACCCGTTGGCCGGGTCTTCGGTGGTGATCCGGCACTGCAGCGCCGCGCCATGCGGCCGAATCGCCTGCTGGCTCAAGCCCAAATCGTCGAGGGACTCACCCCCGGCGATGCGCAGCTGGCTGGAAACCAGGTCGACGTCGGTGATCTCCTCGGTCACGGTGTGCTCCACCTGGATCCGCGGATTCATCTCGATGAACACGTGATGCCCGCGCTCGTCGAGGAGGAATTCCACGGTGCCCGCACAGCTGTAGCCGATGTGGCCGGCGAAGGCCACCGCGTCGGCGCAGATCTTGGCCCGCAACTCCTCGGGCAGGTTCGGGGCCGGTGCCAGCTCGACGACCTTCTGGTGGCGCCGCTGCACACTGCAGTCCCGCTCATAGAGATGGATCACGTTGCCAAACGTGTCGGCCAGAATCTGCACCTCTATGTGGCGTGGATTGATGACGGCCTGCTCGAGGTAGACCGTCGAATCGCCGAACGCCGACTCGGCCTCCCGGCTGGCGGCCTCGATAGCCTCGGGCAGCGCGGCAACATCGGTGACCCGCCGCATCCCGCGACCGCCGCCCCCGGCAACCGCCTTCACGAACAACGGGAACTGCATGCCGGCCGCCGCCGACACCAGCTCGTCGACGGATGCCGACGGTGCCGACGACGTCAGGACGGGAAGCCCTGCTTCACGTGCCGCCGCGACCGCACGGGACTTATTCCCGGTCAGCTCAAGGACTTCGGCGCCTGGGCCGACAAAGGTGATACCCGCGTTCGCGCAGGCGGCCGCCAGCTCAGGGTTCTCCGACAAGAAGCCGTATCCGGGATACACCGCGTCGGCGCCCGCACTCAGGGCGGTATCGACGATTTCGTCGACCGACAGGTAAGCGCGGACCGGGTGGCCGATCTCGCCGATCTGGTAGGACTCGTCGGCCTTGAGGCGATGCAGTGAATTGCGGTCCTCGTAGGGATAGACAGCTACGGTGCCGACACCGAGTTCGTAGGCGGCCCGGAACGCCCGGATGGCGATCTCGCCGCGATTGGCAACCAGCACTTTGGAGATCACTTGCGTCCCTACTTCGGTTGTTCTGATAGGCAGGCTGTTCAGATGAGCGTCGACCAGTAGTCCCAGAACCTGGCCAGGATCAGCAGGAAAACCGCAGTGAACCAGATCGTGGCGATCGACCATCGCCAATGGTAGAGCTCACGCACAACGATGCCGCCGCGGTCTTCGCCGGCCGATCGGAACACGATCGAGGAAACCACCACCAGCAGGGTGATGGTCGCCGCCCACACCACCATGCAGTACGGGCACAACGCCCCGATGCGGTAGAGGCTCTGAAATATCAGCCAATGAACGAACCCGGCGCCGGCCAGTATCCCCAGCGTCATCCCAACCCAATACCACCGCGGCAGCAACACTTTCGTCACCGCCAACACGCCGGTGACGGTGACGACGGTGAACGCGGCGATGCCAATCAGCGAGTTCGGAAAGCCCAGCGCCGATGCTTGCGGCGTTGTCATCACCGAGCCGCATGACACGATCGGGTTGAGGTTGCACGACGGCACGTACGACGGGTTGAGCAGGATCGCGATCTTCTCCACGGTCAACGTCGCCGACGCGATCAGCCCGGCGACCCCGGCGATCAGCACCCACCACGCGCTGGCAGTCGGCACCGCTTCCGCGGACCTTGACGGCGGCAGCGTCGAAGTCTCTACCGGCCCATCAGACGTGGCTGACGCCGTGCCTGTCACGACGCCGCGGGGGTCGCAGCCGAGTCAATTCCGGGCACATCCCCGACGATCTCTTTGATCTTGGCGACGAACGCGTCCGGCGTCGACCATTGGTATTCCTGGCCGTTGATGCGCACCGTCGGGGTGGCGTGAATACCGGTGGCCGTCGCCAAGCCGTCGACCATCGGCGTGTACTTGCCGTTCCTGATGCAGTCCGGGGCCTTGCCCGTCACGCCGGCCTCGCGGGCGATCTCGACGAGCTTCGCGTTGTCGGGGAACGTCGTCCCGGTCTCCGACGGCTGGATTTCCTTGGTGTATAGCGCGGTGTGGAATCGCCGGAAGGCATCGATCGATTCGTCGGCGACGCAATAGCCGGCGTTACCGGCTCGCGACGAGTACTCGTCGTTCTGCGGCCTGCTGAGTAGTCCCACCATGTAGTAGTCGGCGGCGATGGCGCCGCTGTCGATCAGCTTCGACACCGTCGGCCCGAACCCTCGCTCGAAATTCCCGCAGGCCGGGCAGAGGAAGTCTTCGTAGAACGATACGACCGCCTTAGGATCGTGGCTGCCGTCCTTGGTGACCAGCTTGCTCGACGTCACCCGAATCGACCGCACGGCGCCGGACGTCTTCTTGTCGTGCGAGATCACGATGTAGCCGACCAGGACGACGGCGAACAGCACCACGATCGACGTGAGCCCGATCCTGACCAACAGGTCGCGTTTGCGCCCGGCGGCGTTCAGGTCGTAGCTGGCTGGACGTTTTGATTTGGCGGCCACAGGCTTGCTCACACTCCGTTATGTGATAGTCGGCTTCGCTGTCCGACCGCGGCGCGGCCGTCGATAGCGTCTAAGCGTACCGGCGGAGGAGCTGGGCAATCGAACTCAGACGCGGGTGAGATGAGCCCGCAGGGCCGAGATCAGCTCGGTGGTGGCGACGGCGCTGCCGCCGCCGAGCGGGAAGAAGTTGGCAAACCCGTGGGTCAGTGAACCCATCGAGCGTAAGTCGACGGGCGTGCCGGCATCGCGCAGCGCCGCGGCGTAGCGCTCGCCCTCGTCCCGCAACGGGTCGAATCCCGCTGTCGCGATCAGCGCGGGCGGCAACCCCGACAGCGAGTCGGCCAGCAGCGGCGATACCCGCGGGTCGGCCGGCCCGATCCCCGAATCGCCCAGGTACTGAGCCTCAAACCATTCCATGTCGGCTTTGGTGAGCAGAAAACCCTCGGCGAACAGGCTCAACGACCTGGTCTTAGCGGTGAAGTCGGTCCGCGGGTAGAGCAGCCACTGCAGCACCGGCTGGGCTTTTCTGGGCCCTTCGGCCCTATCGTCCCGCGCCAGCTGGGACACGACGGCGGCCAGGTTGCCGCCGGCGCTGTCCCCGCCGACGGCGATCTTGCCGGGGATCGCGCCGAGGTGGCCGGCACGTTCGTAGGCCCACCGAAACGCCGCGTAGGCGTCGTCGACCGCGGCCGGTGCCGGGTGCTCGGGAGCCAGCCGGTAGTCGACCGACAGCACGTGGACACCGGCGTCACGGCAGGTCAGCCGGCATAGCGGGTCGTAGGTGTCCAGGTCGCCGATCGTCCAGCCGCCACCGTGGTAGAAGACCAGCAGCGGCGTTGGGGCGGACGTCGCCGGGTGGTAGTGGCGGGCAGGGATCGTGCCGGCCGGTCCGGGTATCGACACGTCGTTCACGGCGACGTGGATCTGTGGACCGGTGAACCCCGGCGTCATCTCGCGCATCTGGGCCCGCGAGGCGGCGACGTCCTCGCCCACTACCAGGCCGTTCGCCCCTAAGGCGCGCATTCCGGCGAGCGCCAACTGCAGGGTGGGGTCCAGCGTGTTGCCGTCGATCGTGACCGAGCGGCCACCGGAGAGCAGTCGTTTGGCGCCGGTGGGCACCCAGGGGATCACCTTGTGACCAACGCTGGTTGCGACGCTCTGCAGACGGCCGGACCAACCGGCTGCTCTGAGCTGCTGATCCGGCGCGGCTGGCAGACTTCGTGTCATGGTTAGTTCCTTGAGTCCCTCGGTCCCACTCAACGACGGTAATTCCATCCCGGCGGTCGGTTTCGGCGTTTTCAAGATTCCACCCGCCGACGCCGAGCAGGCGGTAAGCACTGCACTGCAAACCGGCTACCGCCACATCGACACCGCGGCGGTGTACGGGAACGAGCGCGAAACCGGCCGCGCGATCGCCGAGTCCGGCGTGCCCAGGGACGAACTCTACGTGGTCACCAAGCTGTGGAATGCCGACCAGGGCTACGACAGCACTCTGGCTGCATTCGACGCCAGCATGAAGCGGTTGGGGATCGATTACCTGGACCTGTACCTGGTGCATTGGCCGGTACCCACGCTGAACAAGTTCGTAGAGACTTTCAAGGCGTTCGCCCACCTGCGCGACCAGGGCCGGATCCGGTCCATCGGCGTCAGCAATTTCGAGCCCGAGCACCTCGACGTTCTCGTCGACGCCACCGGGATCGTTCCCGCCGTCAACCAGGTCGAGCTGCATCCGCGGCTGCTGCAAACCGAGCTGCGGGAAGTGCACGCCCGCCTGGGCATCGCCACCGAGGCGTGGGGACCGCTCGGCCAGGGCTCGCTGCTGACCGACCCCACCGTCACCGCCGTCGCCGAGAGCCATGACCGAACACCGGCCCAGGTCCTGATCCGATGGCATATTCAACTCGGTAATATCGTCATCCCCAAGTCGGTAAACCCCAAGCGGATCGCGAGTAACTTCGACGTGTTCGATTTCGAACTCAGCAGCAAGGACATGGCGTCAATCTCTTCGCTCGACGACGGAAACCGGCTCGGTCCTGATCCACGAACCTTCGACTTCACAGGCAGGTAAATAATGCCGGGCGGCCCTGACCTTTCAGTCCCCTCCATAGCACTCAACGACGAGAACACGATGCCGGTGATCGGCCTGGGCGTCGCCGAATTGTCCGATGACGAAACCGAGCGCGCGGTCTCGGCGGCACTGGAGATCGGCTATCGGCTGATCGATACCGCCTCGGTGTACGGCAACGAAGCCGCCGTCGGCCGCGCCATCGCGTCCTCCGGCATACCCCGTGCGGAGTTGTTCGTCACCTCCAAGTTGGCCAATGCCGACCAAGGGATCACTTCGAGTCAGGCGGCCTGCACGGCCAGCCTGGAGCGGCTCGGCCTGGACTACCTCGACCTCTATCTCATCCACTGGCCGGCTGCGCAGCTCGGCAAGTACGTGGACTCCTTCGGCGGCCTCATCCAGTCCCGCGCCAAAGGGTTGGTCCGGTCGATCGGCGTGTGCAACTTCACCGAGGAACACCTCGATACGGTCATCGACCTGACCTTCGTCACCCCCGCGGTCAACCAGATCGAGCTGCACCCGCTGCTCAACCAGGCCGAGCTGCGCGCGGTGAACGCCCGGCACAACGTCGTTACCGAGGCCTACAGCCCGCTGGCGGTCGGCAGGCTGGTCGACAATCCCACGGTGACTGCGATCGCCGGCGAATACAGCCGTACGCCGGCGCAGGTGCTGATCCGGTGGAGCATCCAGCTGGGCAACGTGGTCATCCCGCGGTCAGCCAAACCCGAGCGGATCGCCGCGAATATCGACGTCTTCGATTTCGAGTTGGCCGCCGAACACATGGAAGCGCTCAACGGGCTCAACGACGGCACCCGGGTGCGCGAGGATCCGCTGACTTACACCGGGGTCTAGCGGGCTATCCGGTTGGACAGGTCGCTGCGGCTTGCCGCAGGACGTTGCTCGACACCAGGTCGACGGGCAGCCCGTACCCGCGTGACACCGCGATGTATTGCATCGCGTACTGGCACCAGAACGCGTTGTTCGGAGGCATCCATAGGGCCGGCTGGGAGTCGCTCTTGTCCTGATTCGCCTGACCTTGTACTGCGAGCAGATTCGCCGGGTCATTGGCAAACCGGACCCGCTGCGCAATCGGCCAGGCGAAGGCGCCCATGTCCCAGGCCAGCGCCAGCGGCACGATGTGGTCGATCTGCACGGCCTCCCCGACCTTGGCGCCACGGTGAAAGTTGATGGTGACGCTGGTGTATGGGTCGTGCAGGGTGCCGGTTTCAACGGCATCGGGGCAGTGTTTGGTCCAGACGAATGTCTTGTCGACCAGGTCGCGGTTGAGGATGTCGTCGCGGGTGTCGCATCCGTTGTGCCCGCCGGGTGCGTCGGTGTCGTCGGTCCAGGCGTCGCCGAAAGCGGCACGACGGTAGTCATAGCGATGAACCCTGATCGGCACCACCACGATTCCGCCCAGCACGTCGACGCCGGGTTGCACGGTCGGAACGTCGGCGCGGGCGGCGAACTCCCTGCCGCGCTCTCCAGCCGAGGTGACCACGACCTGATAGGCGACCAGCACGGCGAGCATCGCGATCGCCGACAGCCACAGCAACGTCCTGCGGGTCATGACTTGTCCAGAAACTCGATGCGCTCACTGCCGGTGAAAGGCGCTGCCAGCAGCGGCAATCCAGGATGCGCGGTCGGGTCGGCGTAGGCCTGCTCACAGAAGTCCCGGGCCGCCTCGATGACGTGTCGGTGATCGATCAGCGACAGCAACCGCAGCGTGATCGCACGGCCGGACTGGCTGCGGCCCAGCACATCTCCTTCACGGCGTTCCCGCAGGTCCAAGTCGGCGAGCTCGAACCCGTCCAGGGTCCCGGCGACCGCACTCAGTCGCCGGCCGGCCCGGGAATGCGGCGTGACCCAACTGGCCAGCAGACAGACGCTCGCGTGGGCCCCCCTGCCGATCCGGCCCCGCAACTGGTGCAGCTGGCTGATGCCGAACCGGTCGGCGTCCATCACCAGCATCACCGTCGCGTTGGGGACATCAACGCCGACTTCGATGACGGTGGTGCACACCAGCACATCGATATCGCGGGCGCGAAACGCCGCCATCACGGCGTCCTTCTCGTCGGCGCTCAACCGGCCGTGCATGAGTCCGAGCCGCAGACCGGCCAGCTCATCGCGACCCAAGCGTGCGAAAAGCTCTTCGACTGTCGCCGAGGGCCGTTCGTCTTTCTCGCCCTGGCCGCTGCTGTCGGTGTCGTCGATCCGCGGTGCCACCACGTAGGCCTGGCGCCCCTCGGCGACTTCCTCGATGATCCGACTCCAGGCCCGGTCCAGCCATGCCGGCTTGTCGTTGACGAAGATCGCGGTGGTGGTGATCGGCTGCCGGCCACGCGGAAGTTCGCGCAGCGTCGACGTTTCCAGGTCGCCGTAGACGGTCAGCGCCACCGTCCGCGGTATCGGCGTGGCGGTCATCACCAGCAGGTGCGGCGTGATGCCGGCGGGCGCTTTGGCCCGCAACTGGTCTCGCTGCTCGACACCGAACCGATGTTGCTCATCGACGACCACCATGCCGAGCTGGTGGAAGTCGACCGCGCCTTGCAGCAGCGCATGTGTGCCGACGACGATGCCGGCCTGGCCGCCGGCGATCTCGGCGCGGACTTGTTTCTTCTGGGCCTGCGACATCGAGCCGGTCAGCAGGGTGACCCGGGTGGCGTTGTCGGCCCCGCCGAGCTGGCCGCCCATCGCCAGTGGCCCGAGCACATCTCTGATCGACCGAACATGTTGTGCGGCAAGAACTTCCGTCGGCGCCAGCAGCGCGCATTGATAGCCGGCATCGACCATCTGCAGCATCGCCAGCACCGCGACGATCGTCTTGCCCGACCCAACTTCGCCTTGTAGGAGTCGATTCATCGGCCGGGTCGCCCCGATTTCCGCGGACAACACGTCGAGCACCTCGCGCTGTCCGACGGTCAGCTCGAAGGGCAGGCGCCGCAGCAGCTCTTGGCTGAGACCGTCCGAACTCGGTGGCGCCGGCGGGCCGGATTGAGCGAGCTCGCCGTGACGACGGCTCACCAGCGCCCACTGCAACCCGACGGCCTCGTCGAACGCCAACCGCTCGCGGGCCCGCCGCCGGTCGGCAGCGTCTTCGGCCAGGTGGATGGCGCGCAGTGCATCGTGTTCGGCAACCAGACTGTGCTTGGTGCAGAGCGTTTCGGGTAACGGGTCGGACACCGGGTCGAGCACCTCGAGCACCTGACGAACGCAGTTGAAGATGTCCCAGCTCTGCACTTTCGTGCTGGCCGGATAGATCGGGTAGAAGGTGCGCTCAAAAGCGTCCTGCAGCACTTCCCCGCTCACCGCCTGCGACGCGTCGGCGATCATCCGCAGCGACCTACTGCCGCGGTTCTTTCCGTCCGCGGCGTCCAGCACCAGGAAGTCGGGATGGGTGAGCTGCATGGCGCCCCGGAAGTACCCCACTTCCCCGGACAGCATGACGCGGGTGCCCTTGCTCAGCTGGTCCTGGATCCACTTCCTGGGATGGAAGAACGTGGCGGTGACTTTGCCGCGACCGGAGCCGAGGGTGACGCGAAACAGCTTGTCCCTGGGGCGGTTTCTGATCGGCAGCAGTACTGCCTCGGTGATCTCGTCGACGAGTGTGACGTGCTCACCTTCGGGCGGCCGGTCGTCGTCGGTGCCACGCACGGTGGTGCCTTCGACGTAGCTGCGCGGGTAGTGGCGAAGCAGGTCGTCGACGGTGCGGATGCCGAACACCTCGTCGAGCGGGTTGGCCGCTTTGGCGCCGACGATGTAGTCCAGGCGGTCGCTCAGGGCCACCATGGCTACTCGACCCCGATCAGCAGTGCCTCGCCGCGGTGCCCGGTGCGATAGGTCACCAGCTCGCTGCCCGGGTGGTGGTCGTGGATGTGAGCCTGCAGCCGGGACTCGATGGAATCCGCGTCGATGCACCCGCCCACCAGCACCGTCACCAGCTCACCACCGGCGCCCAGCAGCAGGTCGATCAGGCCGGTCGCGGCCGAGTCCACGTCGGGCGCCACGATCAGAACTTCGCCGCCGGCGATGCCAAGCCCGTTGCCGGGCTCGCAGGTGCCTGCCCACGTCAACGCCGTTTCGGTCGCGACGCGTACCGCCCCGTGCCGGGCACCGCCGGCGGCGCGCGCCATCGTGTACCCATCGTCGACGGCTTGCCGACCCGGCTCGTGGACCGCCAGCGCGGCCAGGCCCTGCACCATCGATCCGGTCGGCAGCGGCACCACGTCGATACCCCACCCGATCGCCGCGGTGCAGCCGGCTACCAGTTCCTCGGCGGCCACGTAACCGTTGGGCAGCACCATCACCTGCGCGGCCCCGGTGTCGACGACGGCGCGCAACAGCTGCTGAGCCGTGATGACGGATGTCGGGTCGTCGGCCAGGGGGTTGGGCCGCAGCACGCAGGCGCCTTCCTCGGCGAACAACTCAGCCGCGCCATCGCCGTCCGCGACCGCGAGCACAGCACGCTCGCGCGTCCAGCTCCCCGGCGGCAGCCCGCTGGTGCCACTGGTCAGCACCGATATCTGGATACGCCGCGGATCGCCGACCGCCAGGCCCGCTTCGATCGCCGCGCCGGCGTCGTCGGTGTGGACATGCACCGAGTGACCGCCCACGACGCCGGACGTCGCGATGGCCACCGACTCACCGAGCTCGTCCAGCCGCTCACGCAATATTTCGGCTCCCTCGGTGTCGCAGCCGCCCAGCAGGTACATCACCTCGAATTGCGGCGCTGGAGGCTGGGCGGCGGTCTCGGTCGCCGGGCGGCGCGGTGCCGGCTCGTACACCCGGCGACTCGGCGCCTGCCCGGTGACCGTCGACTGCAGCGCGTCGAGCAGGACCAGCAGTCCGCGGCCGCCGGCGTCGACCACGCCGGCGTCACCCAGTACGTCAAGCTGCTCGGGTGTCTTCTCCAGCGCGACCACCGCGGCGTCACCGGCGACGGTGACCGCCCCGGCCAGCCCCTCCCCGGCGCTCGCGGCCTGCTGGACGGCGTCGCCGGCGGCCTTGAGCACCGAGACGATCGTCCCCGGGATCTCCCGGCCGCCCATCGAGGCGACGACCAGATCAACCCCACGATGCAATGCCGCGCCGAGCAGCGCCGCGTCGATGTCGTGCAGCGCGCCGCCGCCGTCCGCTGCAGAGCGGGCGGTGACGTCGGCGATACCGCGCAGGATCTGGGAGAGGATCACCCCGGAGTTGCCGCGCGCGCCGTTCAGCGCGCCCGCCGAGAGGGCAGCTGCCAACCGGACGACGTCGGCGGATTTGGCTTCGGTGTTGGCCTCGGCCAGCGCCGAGCGCATGGTGAACAGCATGTTGACGCCGGTATCGGCGTCGGCGACGGGGAACACGTTGAGCCGGTTGATCTCGTCGATGTGAGTGATCAGGTCACCGACGGTGGTGTGCGCCCAGTCGCGTAAAGCGGGCGCGTCCAACGCACGAACCGGCCCGACCAGCCGTGACCCCACCCGACCAGACCCCACCTGCCCAAACCCCATGTTGTAGTCACCTCCTCGCGCCGCCATCGGTGAGCGCCAGCCTATCGACCGAGGCCGACAGCACAGGTCACAAGGCAGCTAGCGAGTGTGGATCGTTTTGGCGGTTCTGCCCTGCGGCGGCTATCCTTGCCAGGTCGCCGGGCCACCCGCGTGTCGGTCGTTGGCCCCAGAGCTTCGAGGAGTTTCACATATGGCTGCCGTCTGCGATATCTGCGGGAAGGCTCCTGGCTTCGGCAAGTCGGTGTCGCACTCCCACCGCCGGACCAGCCGTCGATGGGATCCCAACATCCAAAGCGTGCGCGTCGCGGACCGCCCCGGCGGCAACAAGCACCGCGTCAACGTCTGCACGTCGTGCATCAAGGCCGGGAAGGTCGCTCGCGGCTAGAGGGCCTCGACGGCGCTACGGCAGTTGCCAGTCGATCGGCTCGCCGCCCAGCTGAGCCAGCAGTTCATTGGCGCGACTGAACGGGCGCGAGCCGAAGAATCCCCGCGATGCCGACAGCGGTGAGGGATGCGGTGATTCGATCGACAGACAGTCGCTGCCGGCCAGCATCGGCTTCAGCGTCGAGGCGTCGCGGCCCCACAGTATGGCCACCATCGGCTGGCGGCGATCGACCAGCGCGCGAATCGCGCACTCGGTGACTGCCTCCCAGCCCTTGCCGCGATGGGATGCCGAGTTACCCGGCTGGACAGTCAATACCCTGTTGAGCAGCAGCACCCCGCGCTGCGCCCACGGCGTGAGGTCGCCGCAGGACGGCGCCGGATGGCCTAGGTCGCTGGCATATTCGGCGAAGATGTTCTCCAGACTCCGTGGCAGCGGCCGCACATCCGCGGCCACCGAGAAGCTCAGCCCGACAGCATGTCCGGGCGTCGGATACGGGTCCTGGCCGACGATCAGCACCCGCACCTTGTCGAGCGGGAAAGTGAAGGCGCGCAACACATTTTCTCCGGCCGGCAGGTAGCCGCGGCCCGCTGCGATCTCCGCGCGGAGGAATTGGCCCATCTGGGCGACCTGCTCCTCGACGGGCGCTAATGCTGTCGCCCAACCATCGTCGATGAGGTCACGCAGCGGCCGGGCGCTCACACAAATCCTTGTCGCGGAACGATCGGGTAGACGGTCACCGGGTCACCTTAACGACCGAAGGACTGCCAACCGGCGTACCCGTCCCACGCCGCACCGTCGACAAGCACCCGCGCCGGCCCGTCGAGCACCCGCCCGATCACACGCCACCCGGTGGGCACCGGACCGGCGAACGCCGCGACCAGGGCGTGGTCCTCTCCCCCGCCGAGCACCCAGGTCCACGGGTCGACGCCCACGACCTCCGCGGCACCCACGAGTCTCTGGCGATCGGCGCTCAGCGCGTCGGTGCTCAGGTCGACGCCCACGCCGGACGCATCGGCCAGATGGCGCAGGTCGCCGACCAAGCCGTCAGACACGTCGATCATCGCCTGTGCGCCGGCCTCTGCCGCTGCGCGACCTTCCCGGTACGGCGGTTGCGGCACGAGGTGGCGTCGCCGCAAGTCGTCGAATCGGTCAATATCGTTGTGCCACAGCGCATATCCCGCTGCAGAATGGCCCAGTTGGCCGACGACGGCGATTCGCGAGCCAGGCCGGGCGCCGGACCGCAGCACCGGCGCTCGGCCGGCCAAATCACCGAGCACGGTCACCGAGACGACCCAGTGTGGGCTGCTGACCAAGTCTCCCCCCACGATCCCGGCGCCAACCCGTCCGGCCTCGTCCCACATCCCGTCCGCCAGCGCGTTGACCTGTGCGGTCGAGGTTTCCGGCGGTGCGCCGAACCCGACGACGAACGCCGTGACCCGCCCGCCCATCGCCTCGATGTCGGCGGCATTCTGCGCCACGGCTTTACGGCCGACGTCGTGCGGTGTCGACCAGTCCAGCCGAAAGTGCCTGCCCTCGACCAGCATGTCTGTCGACACCACCACCCGGCCGTCGGCGGCCAACACCACGGCACCGTCGTCACCGGGTCCGAGGGCGACATCGACCGTCTGGGGACGACCCCGCGTCAGCCGGTCGATCACCCCGAACTCGCCGAGCTCACCGAGTGTGCGATCGGACTCGCCGCTGACCACGTCACCTCCTCGCCGACCGGCGCACCCGGTAGGTTCGTGTCCGCCGACTCCGGGGAGTGTAAGCATTCCAACTTACGATGCGACTCGTTCGGCAGGCAGAGCAGAGGTAGGCAGTGGCCAACTCCAAGGCCGATTCCAAGGCCGACTCCGACGGCCCGCCACGGGCAGTGCTGATCGCCGCCTTGCTCGTGGCCGTCGGTGCCCTCGGCGTCATCCTGGCGATCGCGGCGACCCGCCACCGGCCGACGCCGGTTGTCATCACCGCGGTCCCGGCGCCCCACGCGCAAGATCGCGCGTGTCAAAAGCTGCTGGAGGTGTTGCCGCAGCGGCTCGGCGACTACCCGCGGGCCTCGGTTGCCCAGCCGGCACCTGTCGGCGCCGCAGCATGGCAGACAGCAGGCGCCACAGAACCGGTGGTGCTGCGTTGTGGCCTCGACCGGCCGGCCGACTTCGTGGTCGGCTCCGCGATCCAGCTTGTCGACCGGGTGCAGTGGTTCGAAGTCCGCCAAGATGATCGGTCCACCTGGTACAGCGTCGACCGGCCGGTCTATGTGGCGCTGACGCTGCCACCGGGCTCGGGACCGACGCCGATTCAGCAACTCTCCGAGCTGATCGACCGAACCATGCCCGCGCGGCCGATCACCCCGGCGCCGTCTGGTTAACGCAGACCCGTCCCGCGCGACAGCGCCGTGTCGACCATGGTCGCCAGCAAGGTTTGATAGTCGACCCCGCTGGCCGCCCACATCCGGGGATACATGGAGATGGTGGTGAATCCCGGCATGGTGTTGACCTCGTTGATCAACGGCCCGTCGTCGGTCAGGAAGAAATCCACCCGCGCCAACCCGCGGCCGTCGATCGCCTTGAACGCCCGAATCGCCAGCTCGCGCACGGCGTCGCTCACGTCGTCATCGACCTTGGCCGGCACATCGAGTTCGGCGGCATCGTCGAGATATTTGGTCGCGAAGTCGTAAAAGGAGTCCTCGCGGCCACGGACGCCGGCCACCCGGATCTCGCCGACGGTGCTGGCTTGCATTGTGCCGTCGGGGAATTCGAGGACGCCGCATTCCAGTTCGCGGCCGACGATCGCCGCCTCGACGATCACCTTCGGATCGTGCTGACGGGCGTGGGCGATCGCCGCGGGCAACTCCTGCCAGCTGGTCACCCGGCTGACTCCGATCGACGAGCCACCGCGCGCCGGTTTGACGAAAGCCGGCAGCCCCAGCCGTTCACGCTGCTCGTCGGTCAGCGCCGGCTCCGACGCCCGCAACACCGCGTAGTCGCCGATCGGAAGGCCTTCGGCGACCAGCAGCTTTTTGGTGAACTCTTTGTCCATGCCCGCGGCGCTGGCCAACACTCCGGCCCCGACGTAGGGCACGCCGGCGAGTTCGAGCAGACCCTGAATCGTGCCGTCTTCCCCGTACGGTCCGTGCAAGACCGGGAAGACCACGTCGACCGACGCCAGCACCTCTGCGCCACCGGGCGACAGCGATACCAGCTGACCGGCCCGACGCGGGTCGGCGGTCAGCGCCAGTTCGGTGCCCGATTCGGAACTCACTTCGGGCAGGCGCCGACCGGCGATCGCCAGCGCGTCGGGATCGCCGTCGGTCAGCACCCAGGAGCCATCCGGGGTGATGCCGACCGCGACCACCTCGAACCGCTCCGGATCCAGGTTGCGCAAGATGCTGCCCGCGGACACACACGAGATGGCGTGTTCGTTGCTGCGTCCGCCGAAGACGACAGCCACCCGCACACGACCCTGATCGGGCGTCGGGGACGGCAAGCGGGCGTTCACAAACTAGAGAGGCTACCGTCTGGCGCCACAGCGCTGGTTACAAGCTCATTCCGGCTTGGTGCTGCGACCCAGCAGCAGCACCACCGCTTGGTCCACTGACAACCCCTTGTGGCATACCCGGTGCACCGCATCGGTGAGGGGCATTTCGACGTCGTAACTCGATGCCAGCGCCAGCACGGATTCGCACGACGTCACCCCTTCGACGACATGGCCGCCCCGCGCCCGCAGCGCAGACTCCAGCGTCTCGCCCCGGCCCAGAGATTCACCGAAGGTGCGGTTGCGCGACCGCGGCGACACGCAGGTCGCCACCAGATCGCCCACCCCGGCCAGACCCGCCAGCGTCGCGCCTTTGGCTCCCACCGCGATCCCGAGCCGCATGATCTCCGCCAGGCCGCGGGTGATGATCGCCGCCGCGGTGTTTTCGCCCAGGCCTACCCCGGCCGCCATCCCGCAGGCCAGCGCAATCACGTTCTTGCAGGCGCCGCCGATCTCGGTGCCGATGACATCGGCGTTGGTGTACGGCCGGAAGTATGCGGTGTTCAGCATGCGCTGCAAGGCAACCGCACGACCGGAGTCGCTGCAGGCGATGACGGTGGCAGTCGGCTGTTCGTCGGCGATCTCGTTGGCCAAGTTCGGCCCGGAAATGACTGCGACCTGCGATGAGTCGACACCGGTCGCGTCAACGATGACCTGGCTCATCCGCATCAGCGTGCCCAGCTCGATGCCCTTGGCCGCGCTGACCAGGGTGGCCCCCCCGGTGAACAGACCCGCCCATCGGTCGAGGTTGGCCCGCATCGTCTGCGCCGGCACAGCCAGCAGCACCGTCGTCGCTCCGCGCAATGCCTCGGCCGCCTCAGCGGTGGCCCGGATTCCCGACGGCAACTGCACACCAGGCAGGTAGTCGGAGTTATGACGACTCGAGTTGATTTCGGCGGCGACGTCGGATCGCCGGGCCCACAGGGTGACCTCACCGCCGACGTCGGCGAGCAGCTTGGCAAGCGCTGTGCCCCATGCGCCGGCCCCCATTACGGCTGTCGTGGTGGCCATGGTCTGCCTTGGTCCTTGTCGGGTCGATCTGCGCTAACTGCCGGCGCTTCACCGTAGCCCAGCGACGATGCTGGCAGGATGGGCGCATGAGCGGCAGCCGAGCCGACGCCGAAGGTGACGTCGGCCTGATCGTCGCCGTCAAACGGCTCGCCGCCGCCAAGACCAGGCTTGCGCCGGTGTTCTCGGCACCAACACGGGAGAAGGTAGTACTGGCCATGCTGGTCGATACCCTCACCGCCGCTGCGCAGGTGAGATCCGTTCGCCGCATCACCGTCGTCACGCCCGATGACGTGGCGGCCGCTGCGGCGGCCGATCTCGGCGCCCGGGTGCTCTCCGATCCGACACCGGACGGACACCCGGACCCGTTGAACAACGCGATCGCAGCCGCCGAGCGGGTGGTGTCGGAATCAGTCTCGAATATCGTTGTTCTGCAAGGTGATTTGCCGGCACTACAGACGCACGAACTCGCCGAGGCGATTGCCGCAGCGCGTCAGCACGAACGCAGTTTTGTCGCTGACCGACTCGGCACGGGCACCGCGGCACTCTGTGCGTTCGGTACCGCGCTCGATCCGCGGTTCGGCCCGGATTCCTCTGCGCGGCATCGACTTTCGGGTGCGATCGAACTTACCGGGGCGTGGCCCGGATTGCGCTGCGACATCGACACACCCGACGATCTGGCCGTCGCGCGTCGCCTCGGAATGGGCTCGGCGACCCGTAGCGCGGTCGGAATTCGTCACACCAGCGGCGGTAACGGCGGGTAAACGGCGTCTCAACGGGATATGGATGTCAGCTAGTCGGTGGCCGCACCCCCCACTGATGAGGAATGATCACACGGGTGACTGAAATTGAAGCTGCGGACACTGCAATCGCCGCTACAGCCGCCGAGACGCCGACGTGGCGACAGGCCGATTCAGCGCCGGGTGCGCCGCCCGCTGCCACAGCAGCCGCGGTCGAGGACGCACTGCCCGAGGAACGCTATCTGAACCGCGAACTCAGCTGGCTGGACTTCAACGCGCGCGTCCTGGCGCTTGCCGAGGACACCTCGCTGCCGTTGTTGGAGCGGGCAAAGTTTTTGGCGATCTTTGCCTCCAACCTCGACGAGTTCTACATGGTCCGCGTGGCCGGCCTGAAGCGGCGCGACGAGATGGGTCTGTCGGTGCGCTCCGCGGATGGTCTGACCCCGCGCGAGCAATTGCGTCGGATCGGCGAACAGACGCAAAAGATTGCCACCCGGCACGCACGAGTCTTCCTCGACTCGGTGCGGCCGGGGCTGGCCGAGGAAGGTGTCCACATCGTCACGTGGGCCGATCTGGAACAAGCGGAACGCGACCAGCTGTCCACCTACTTCACCGAACAGGTTTTCCCGGTTCTGACACCGCTGGCGGTGGATCCCGCTCACCCGTTCCCGTTCGTCAGCGGCCTGAGCCTGAATCTGGCAGTCACGGTCAAGCAGCCCGAGGACGGCGGTCAGCACTTCGCTCGGGTCAAGGTGCCCGACAACGTCAATCGCTTCGTTGAGCTGGGTGATCGGGAAGGCGCCGACGAGTCAGCCGGTAAGCGCGAAGTCCGCTTTCTGCCGATGGAGGAGCTGATCGCGGCCTTCCTACCATCGCTGTTTCTCGGTTTGGAAATCGTCGAGCACCACGCGTTCCGCATTACCCGCAACGCCGATTTCGAGGTCGACGAAGATCGCGACGAGGATCTGCTGCAGGCGCTCGAGCGGGAACTGGCCCGCCGCCGGTTCGGATCGCCGGTGCGCCTCGAAGTCGCCGACGACATGACCGAGCACATGTTGGAGCTGCTGCTGCGCGAGCTCGACGTCCATCCCGGCGACGTCATCCAAGTGCCGGGGCTGCTTGACCTCTCGTCGTTGTGGCAGATCTACGACGTCGATCGGCCTGCGCTGAAGGACCCGGCATTCGTTCCGGCCACCAACCCCGCATTCGCCGACCGGGAGACGCCGAAAAGCATTTTCGCGACGCTGCGCGAGGGGGATGTGTTGGTTCACCATCCCTACGAGTCGTTTTCTACCAGCACCCAACGATTTATCGAGCTGGCTGCCGCCGACCCCAACGTGCTGGCGATCAAGCAGACGCTGTACCGCACATCCGGTGATTCACCGATCGTTCGGGCCCTCATCGAAGCCGCCGCCGCCGGAAAGCAAGTAGTGGCGCTGGTGGAAATCAAGGCCCGGTTCGACGAACAAGCCAACATCCGGTGGGCCCGCGCACTCGAGCAGGCGGGAGTCCATGTGGCCTACGGCCTTGTCGGCCTCAAGACACATTGCAAAACCTGCCTGGTGGTGCGCCGCGAAGGCTCCACGATCCGGCGCTACTGCCACATCGGGACCGGCAACTACAACAGCAAGACGGCTCGACTTTACGAGGACATCGGCCTGCTGACCGCCAACCCTGCCATCGGCGCCGACTTGACCGACCTGTTCAACTCACTGACGGGCTATTCACGCAAGCTGTCCTACCGCAACCTTTTGGTCGCCCCGCACGGAATCCGCACCGGCATCCTCGAACGCGTCAATCGGGAGATCGCCGCACATCAGGAAACCGGCGACGGGCACATCCGGCTCAAGATGAACGCCCTGGTCGACGAGCAGGTCATCGATGCGCTCTATCGCGCATCACAGGCCGGTGTGCGCGTCGAGGTCGTGGTGCGCGGAATCTGTGCATTG
Organism: uncultured Actinomycetota bacterium; assembly: GCA_963760095.1. Lineage (GTDB taxonomy): Bacteria > Actinomycetota > Actinomycetes > Mycobacteriales > Mycobacteriaceae > Mycobacterium. The sequence goes on from CAVXBT010000009.1 coordinate 376,455, forward strand.
CGCCCAGGTGTCGAGGGATTCTCCGAAAACATCACCGTGCGCTCGATTCTCGGTCGTTTCCTGGAGCACTCGCGGATCCTGCACTTCCGCTCCATCGATGAATTCTGGATCGGTAGCGCCGACATGATGCACCGCAACCTTGATCGGCGGGTTGAAGTGCTGGTCCAAGTCAAGGACCCGCGACTGACCACGCAGTTGAACGACATCTTCGAGTCGGCACTTGATCCCGCCACGCGCTGCTGGGAACTCGGGACGGAAGGGCAGTGGACGGCGCTGCCGCGAGCCGGTCATACGGTCCGCGATCACCAGGTGTCCCTGATGGAACGACACCGCAGTCCCTGACTGAGACTGAGCGCTCGACCTTCTGGCCACAGGGTCCAGCGGGCCCGAATTGACCTGCAGGAGTTCAGGTGTCGACACAATCCTCGTCGGGGCGCTCGGCGGGCAAAGTCGTTTATGCCGCCGGCGGGGTGCTGTGGCGACCCGGTCACCGCGAATCCGCCGCGGAGATCGCGGTGATCCACCGACCGCGTTACGACGACTGGTCGCTGCCGAAAGGCAAAGTCGATCCAGGCGAGACCGAACCGGTGACCGCCGTGCGTGAGGTGCTCGAGGAAACGGGGCATCACGCGCACCTCGGCCGTCGGATCGCGACGGTGAGTTATCCGATCGAGCAACGCACGAAAAAGGTGCAGTACTGGTCGGCACGAAGCGTCGGCGGCAGCTTCGCCCCGAACAATGAAGTCGACGACCTCGTCTGGCTGGCGGCCCCGGCCGCGATCAAAAAGGTGTCTTACGCATACGACCGAAAGGTTTTGCGTCGGTGGGCCAAACAACCGGCGGACACCCAATCCGTGCTGATCGTCCGGCACGGCACCGCGGGCAGCAAGTCCCGATTCTCCGGTGACGACAAAATCCGACCGCTGGACAAGAAGGGCCGTGCGCAAGCCGAGGCACTCGTCCTACAGCTGTCGAGCTTCGGTGCCACCGACGTGTACGCCGCTGATCGCGTGCGCTGCCACCAAACGGTGCAGCCACTGGCCGAGGAGTTGGGCGTAACCATCTGTAACGAGCCGACACTGACCGAAGAGGCTTACGCCGACAACCCTAAGCGCGGTCGACGGCGAGTTCTGCAGATCGCCAGCTCACACCGCACGCCGGTGATCTGTACGCAGGGCAAGGTGATTCCGGACTTGATCGCATGGTGGTGCGAACGCGACGGGATACGCCCGGACAAGTCCCGTAACCGCAAGGGCAGCACGTGGGTGCTGTCACTGGCGGACGGCCACCTGATAGCAGCCGACCACATCGGCAGCGCGCTGGCCACCAACGTCCTGAGCTAGCACACAGATTCGCCGCGGAGCGTCTCTACAGAGCCGGTTCCGCGGCGAATCAGTGTTTGATGCGTTCAGCGCCTACCGGCGGCCACGCCGGGTGGCGGCCTTTTTGGCCGGAGCCTTCTTGGCCGGCGCCCGCTTCGTCACTGCCTTTTTGGCGGGGGCCTTCTTCACGGCTTTGGTGACCTTCTTGGCAGCCGTCTTCACGGCCTTGGTCGCCTTCTTGACCGGAGCCTTCTTGACAGCCGCCTTCTTGACCGGAGCCTTCTTGACCGGAGCCTTCTTGACCGCCGCCTTTTTGACCGGAGCCTTCTTCACGGCCGCCTTCTTCGCCGGCGACTTCTTTGCCGCCTTCTTCGCTCCAGTTGCCACGACACCTCTCTTCACTGCGGGGCCTTCGGATGGGAGGCGCTGCGCGCCAGACACAACCGCTTTGAATTGTGCGCCGGGCCGGAACGCCGGCACGGAAGTCGGCTTCACCTTTACCGTCTCGCCGGTGCGAGGGTTACGGGCCACACGTGCCGCGCGACGCCGCTGTTCAAACACACCGAACCCGGTAATGGTGACGCTCTCACCCTTCTGCACTGCGCGCACAACGGTGTCGACGAAATTCTCTACGGCGGCGGTCGCGTGCCGACGGTCCGTACCCAATTTCTCCGTGAGCACATCAATGAGCTCTGCTTTGTTGACCATACAAATCCTCCGAAGCTAGCGGCCCTCGTTGGACCGACTAGCAGACACGGTAAACCCTCAGGCGCCTGATTTCCAAGAGCCACGCGCAATTTCAATGGCTTCTGGCGAATTTTTTAGGAATCCGCTTGCCGCCCTTGGGCGGTCGCGCAGCCGCCAAATACGTGTCTGCTGCGCCCGAAATTCGGGTTCGATTCAGCCGTTAGGCAGTGGGCAACGTCGTCGGTTTCCAGCTCGGCCGGCCCGCTTCGAAAACTTCGATCTGATCGCGTTTCCGCAGCGTAAGGGCTATATCGTCCAGACCTTCCTGCAGACGCCAGGCGGTGTAATCGTCAATCGTGAACGGCACCACCACCGTTCCCGCCGCCACATTCCGATCTTGAAGATTGACAGTGATTTCCAACCCCGGACTGCTCTCGATCAGCTTCCAGAGCAGTTCCACATCGTTCTGAGCAACTTCGGCAGCCAAGAGCCCCGCCTTCCCCGCATTCCCCCGAAAAATATCGCCGAACCGCGACGAGATCACTACCCGGAAGCCATAGTCCATAAGCGCCCACACCGCATGCTCGCGGGAGGATCCGGTGCCGAAATCGGGCCCGGCGACCAGTACTGAACCCCTGTCGAACGGGCTGAGATTGAGCACAAAAGACGGGTCGGTCCGCCACGCCGCGAACAGTCCGTCCTCGAAACCTGTTCGGGTTACCCGCTTCAAATAGACCGCGGGAATGATCTGGTCGGTGTCGACATTGGAACGCCGCAGCGGCACTCCGATACCCGTGTGGGTGTGAAAAGCGTCCATTGAATTTCTTCCCTCAGTCAGTTCAAGTCGGCCGGGGCGGAGAGTTTGCCGCGCACCGCGGTGGCAGCGGCAACCTCCGGCGACACCAAATGCGTACGGCCACCCCTGCCTTGGCGCCCTTCGAAGTTGCGGTTCGACGTTGCAGCGCACCGTTCGCCCGGCGCGAGTTGGTCGGGATTCATCCCCAAGCACATCGAGCAGCCGGCCTGGCGCCATTCGGCTCCGGCGGCCGTGAAGATCTCGCCCAGCCCTTCGCTTTCGGCCTCTGCGCGGACCCGCATCGACCCGGGCACGACCAGCATCCGTACACCGTCGGCGACTTTTCGACCTCGCAATACGTCGGCCACCGCACGTAAATCCTCGATGCGGCCGTTGGTGCACGATCCGACGAACACCGTGTCGACCGCTATCTCACGCATCGGAATGCCCGGCCGAAGGTCCATGTAGGCCAGCGCTTTCTCGGCCGACTGTCGCTCGTTGTCGTCGGTCATCAACTCCGGGTCGGGCACCGCGGCCCCCAACGGCACTCCTTGCCCGGGATTGGTACCCCAGGTCACGAATGGGCTCAACGACGCTGCGTCCACATAGACTTCGGTGTCGAATTCGGCGCCCTCGTCGGTTCGCAGCTGATCCCAATAGGCCATCGCCGCCTCCCACTGCGCGCCGGTCGGGGCGTGCGGGCGGTTGCGTAAGAATTCGTAGGTAGTGGCATCGGGTGCCACCATTCCCGCCCGGGCCCCGGCTTCGATGCTCATGTTGCACACCGTCATCCGGGCCTCCATCGATAGCGCCTCGATGGCGCTGCCGCGGTATTCGATGACATGGCCCTGACCGCCGCCGGTGCCGATCTTGGCGATCACCGCCAGGATGATGTCCTTGGCCGTCACGCCCGCCGGCAGCTGTCCGTCGACGTTGACGGCCATGGTCTTGAACGGTCGTAGCGGAAGTGTCTGCGTGGCCAGCACATGCTCGACCTCGGAAGTCCCGATGCCCATTGCCAATGCGCCGAACGCGCCGTGAGTCGAAGTGTGGCTGTCGCCGCACACGATCGTCATTCCCGGCTGCGTCAAACCCAATTGCGGACCGACGACATGCACGATGCCCTGGTCGATATCGCCCATCGGGTAGAGGCGGATTCCGAATTCGGCGCAATTACGACGCAACGTCTCGACCTGATTGCGGGACACGAGATCGGCGATCGGCTTGTCGATGTCGATCGTCGGCACGTTGTGGTCTTCGGTGGCGATCGTCAAGTCGGGGCGGCGCACCGGGCGGCCTTCCAGGCGCAGACCGTCGAAGGCCTGCGGACTGGTCACTTCGTGTACCAGGTGCAGATCGATGTAAATCAGGTCGGGCTCGGTGCCACCGCCGGAGGCCACCACATGGTCGTCCCACACCTTCTCCGCCAGCGTGCGCGGACGGGCGGCGTCGCCGGCGTCGTCGTGGGCTGAAGTTTTCGTCACGAGGTCATCCCAATTCCTTGATCTCACTATGCGAGACGCTAGTATCTCTCTGTGAGACAGGATAGCGGCATCGGCGTCCTCGACAAAGCCGTGGGGGTGCTGCACACAATCGCGGAATCACCATGTGGGTTGGCCGAATTGTGCGATCGCACGGGGTTGCCCAGGGCCACCGCACACCGGCTGGCCGCGGGCTTGGAAGCTCATCGGCTACTGGCGCGCGACGGTGAGGGTCGTTGGCGTCTGGGCCCGGCAGTCAGCGAGCTGGCAGCGCAGGTCAACGACCCACTCCTGGCGGCGAGCGGGGCGGTGCTGCCCAGACTGCGTGAGATTACCGGCGAGAGCGTGCAGCTGTACCGCCGCGAAGGCAGCTCGCGGATTTGCATCGCCGCGGTGGAACCGCCTGCAGGCCTTCGCGATACCGTCCCGGTCGGTGCGCGCTTGCCGATGACGTCGGGTTCTGGCGCCAAGGTGCTGTTGGCGTTCAGCGACGACGCCACCCGGGCAGCTGTACTGCCCGGGGCGAAATTCACCGACCGCACACTGACCGAAGTGCGCCGCCGCGGTTGGGCCCAGAGCGCAGCCGAGCGTGAGCCCGGAGTGGCAAGCGTGTCGGCGCCGGTGCGCGACGCCCATGGTGCGGTGGTCGCCGCCATCTCCGTGTCAGGTCCCATCGACCGCATGGGCCGGCGTCCGGGCGCCCGCTGGGCGGCCGATCTACTGGCAGCCGCCGACGCGCTCACTCGTCGGCTGTGATCCGCAGCGCGTTGACCGCGGTTCGAATGGCAATTGGTGACCTGAGACACTGTCGCCATGGGAACGAATCAGCGTGCGCAGATCGTCATGTCGGAGGCGGAGATCGCCGACTTCGTCACCAGTAGCCGTACCGGCACGCTGGCCACCATCGGTCCGGATGGGCAGCCGCATTTGACCGCGATGTGGTACGGCGTGGTCGACGGCGGGATCTGGCTGGAGACCAAAGCCAAGTCGCAGAAGGCCATCAACCTCACGCGCGATCCGCGGGTGAGCTTCCTGCTCGAGGACGGCCAGACCTACGACACCCTGCGCGGCGTGTCCTTTGAGGGCGTCGCGGAGATCGTGGACGATCCCGACGCCATCTTCCGCGTCGGGGTCAGCGTGTGGGAGCGCTACACCGGCCCCTACACCGACGAGATGAAACCGGCGGTCGACATGATGATGAACAAGCGAGTCGCAGTGCGCATCCTCAGCCGTCGTATTCGCTCCTGGGACCATCGCAAGCTCGGAATGCCCCACATGCCGGTGGGCGGCTCAACCGCCCCCGCCGCCGCCGGCTAGCGCAGAACGCGCGCAGCTGGCTTTGCGGATAAGTAGCCCCGATGGGATTCGAACCCACGCTACCGCCGTGAGAGGGCGGCGTCCTAGGCCGCTAGACGACGGGGCCAGAACCGATCCGAGCAGCCAGCATAGCTCACTGCCGCAAGCCCACCTAATCGCTAGGCGGTGGAACGAAATTGGAAAAATACTGCTGGGGTACCAGGACTCGAACCTAGAATGGCTGAACCAGAATCAGCTGTGTTGCCAATTACACCATACCCCATTGGCTGCCTAAAACCGCTGGTCAGAGCCCTGCCCGCAGACGATACGCCATCGTGCGGCACTGCTGCCAGCCGTTATGGGCCGACGTGCAGACTACCAAACAAACACCTCACCTCTCACGCGCGCCCGGCCCGGTCGCGGGGTCACCGCAGCCGCGTGCGGCGCCGTCGGGCCGAGCGAAAACTGCCGGTCGGCGCTGGCGGGCGTTACAGCGACGATTTTCCTTTCCGCACAACGGGATTAGACAGTGTCCCGATGTCCGTGATGGTGATGCTCACCGTGTCGCCGTCCTCGATGGGCCCCACACCGGCGGGCGTGCCAGTCAAGATGAGATCGCCCGGCAGCAACGTCATCACCGCCGAGACCCATTCCACGATCGAGCCGACGTCGTGGATCATCAGCGAGGTACGGCTGTCCTGTTTGACCTCACCGTTGACCTCGGTGCGCAGTGCCAGGTCGGCCGGGTCGACATCGGTCACGATCCACGGCCCTACCGGGCAGAACGTGTCGTGCCCCTTCGCGCGCGTCCACTGGCCGTCAGCCTGTTGTTGATCACGAGCCGACACGTCATTGGCGATGGTGTAGCCCAGGATGCTGTCGGCTGCCTGCCCGGCGGTGACGTCCTTGCAGGCTCGACTGACGACCGCCGCCAACTCGCCCTCGAAATGCACAGGCGATGCGTTGGCCGGCAATCGGATCGGCACGTTCGGTCCGATGATCGCGGTGTTGGGCTTGAGGAAGATCACCGGATCGGCCGGTACGAGTCCCGTCTTGCCGCCCATCTCGGCGATGTGATCGGCGTAGTTCTTGCCGATGCAGACCACCTTGCTGGCCAGCATCGGGGCCAACAATCGCACGTCAGCCAGCGGCCAGGAACGACCGGTGAACGTCGGGGCGCCGAACGGATGCTCGGCGATCTCGCGGGCAGTCATGTCGCCGGGGTCGCCTTCGATGCTGACGAATGCGACGCCGTCGGGACTGGCAATTCGGCCAAGGCGCATTCGCCTGAGCCTAGTGGCGGTCGAAAGCGCGGCGAAGCCGGGCGCGGCGGGCCGACACCAAAAGCCCGTGGCGGTCGAAAGCGCGGCGAAGCCGGGCGCGGCGGGCCGACACCAAAAGCCCCGAACGGCTAACCGAGATCTACACGGCCGGGGCAGTTGTCGCTTCAGCGCTAGCACTCACATGGCTATGCGAGCATGGGTTGATGCCGACGGACCCGACCAGCACGGTCGGACCCAGTACGGCCCGACGCTGGGCGATCGTCGTCGTCTCGTTGGTGGTGACGGCGAGCGCGTTCGTGTTCATCAACGGCGTCGCATTTCTTATCCCGGCCCTGGAGGACGATCTGGGCACGCCGCTGGCCGAGGCGGGCTTGCTGTCGTCGATGCCCAGCTTCGGCATGGTGGCGACGCTGATTCTGTGGGGCTGGCTGCTGGACAGGATGGGCGAACGCATCGTGCTGACGATCGGCACGGTGCTGACGGCCGCGTCGGCCTACGCGGCGACGACCGCCCACTCGATGGTCGCGTTCGCGGCATGGCTGTTCGTCGGCGGCATGGCGGCCGCCAGTTGCAACTCGGCCGGCGGCAGGCTGGTGTCCGGATGGTTTCCGCCCGAACAACGCGGCCTGGCGATGGGCGTTCGCCAGACCGCGCAGCCACTCGGAATTGCCTTGGGCGCGCTGGTCATTCCCGAACTTGCCGAGCGCAGCCGATCCGCGACGTCAGCGCTGATCTTTCCGGCCCTGCTGTGTGCGGCAGCGGCGGTGCTCAGCGCCGTGGCCATTGTGGACCCACCGCGCAAGGACCGTGGCACAGCCACTGAGCAAGAGTTGTCCAGCCCCTACCGCGGCTCGTGGGTGCTGCGCCGAATCCATGCGGTCTCAGCGCTGTTGATGGTGCCGCAGACGTTGACCGTGACATTCATGCTGATCTGGCTGATCACGAATTACCAGTATTCGATCGTGGCGGCCGGGTGTGTTGTCACGGTGTCGCAGTTACTCGGCGCAGCGGGCCGGATCATGGTCGGCAGGTGGTCGGACCGGGTCGGGTCGCGGCTGCGTCCGGTCCGCATCATGGCCGTCGCGGGCGTCTTGGTGCTGGCCGGGTTGGCGTTAGCCGATCAGCTGCGCTCTTTGATCGCCGTGCCGCTGATGGTCGCGGCGGCGGTCGTCTCGGTGCTCGACAACGGCTTGGAGTCCACCGCGATCACCGAATACGCCGGACCCTTCTGGAGCGGGCGGGCGCTGGGCCTGCAGAACACCTATCAGCGGCTGATGGCAGCGGGCACACCGCCCGTGCTCGGCGACCTCATCGCCGGATCCGGTTATCCGTTGGCATTCGCGGTGTGTGGGCTGTTCCCGCTGTTAGCGGTGCCGATCGTGCCGGCCAAAACACTGCCGCCCGGCCTGGAGACTAGAGCCCGGACGCTATCCTTTCGCCGACTTCGGCGGTGGATAGCTTTTCAGTCGGGCGAGTGGCCAGATGGGACGCCACGGCCCGGTCCACTCGCGCGGCGGCAGCGTCTTCGCCGACGTGGGAAAGCAGCAGCGCCACCGACATAACCGCGGCGGTCGGATCGGCGATCCCCTGACCGGCGATGTCGGGTGCGCTGCCGTGCACCGGCTCGAACATCGACGGGTTGGTCCGGGTGGCGTCGATATTGCCGCTGGCGGCCAGCCCGATACCGCCGCAGACGGCGGCGGCCAAGTCGGTGATGATGTCGCCGAACAGGTTGTCGGTGACGATGACGTCGAACCGGCCCGGATCGGTGACCAGGTGGATGGTCGCGGCGTCGACGTGCTGATAGCCGACCTCTACGTCGGGATACTTCTCTCCGATCTCTTGCACGGTTCGCGACCACAACGACCCGGCGAACGTCAGCACGTTCGTCTTGTGCACCAGGGTCAGATGCTTGCGACGCTGCTGGGCACGGGCGAACGCGTCTTCCACTACCCGGCGGACGCCGAACGCGGTGTTGATGCTCACTTCGGTGGCCACTTCATGGGCGGTGCCGACGCGGATCGCACCGCCGGTCCCGGTGTAGGGGCCCTCCGTGCCCTCGCGGATCACCACGAAATCGATCTCGGGGTCTCCGGCCAGCGGGCTGCGCACGCCCGGATAAAGCCGCGCCGGTCGCAGGTTGACATGGTGGTCCAGCGCGAAGCGCAGCCGTAGCAGCAGGCCTCGCTCCAGCACGCCGCTGGGCACCGACGGATCCCCGATCGCGCCCAACAGGATTGCGTCGTGGTCCCGCAGTTCGGCGATCGCTGAATCTGGCAGCACTTCGCCGGTTGCGTGGAATCGCTTGGCGCCCAGGTCGTACGTCGTTTTCTCGACACCCGGCAACACCGCGTCGAGAACCTTGACCGCCTGTGCGACTACCTCCGGCCCGATCCCGTCACCCGGGATGACGGCGAGTCTCACTACAGGTCAACCACTTCGAGCTTGTTGGCCGCCACGGCGGACCTGATCTCGGAGCGGACATCGGCGGGCACGTCGCGATCCAGGCGCAGCAAGATCGTCGCGCCCGGACCCTCGGCGTCCTCGGACAGCTGAGCGGCCTGGATATTCACCCCCGCCGTGCCGAGCAGCGTGCCGATCTTGCCCAGCGCCCCAGGCTGATCCACGTAGTTGATGACCAGATTGATGCCCTGGGCACGCAGGTCGAAGTTGCGACCGTTGATCTGCACGATCTTCTCCACCTGCTGGGGACCGGACAACGTACCGGCCACGTTGACGACCGAACCGTCGCCGGCCACCGCGCGGACGTCGACGACGCTGCGGTGGTTGGGGCTCTCGGTGGCGGTGCTGATGTCGGCGGCCACGCCGCGTTCTTCGGCAATCGCGGGGGCGTTGACGAACGTCACCTGGTCCTCGATAACGGCCGAGAACAAACCGCGCAACGCCGAGAGCCTTAGCACCCCAACGTCTTCGCTGGCAAGCTCACCGCGAACCTGCACTGACAGCGACGCCGGCAGCTCCTCGCTGAGCGCACCGGCCAGCACACCGAGCTTGCGGACCAGGTCCAGCCACGGCGACACCTCCTCGCTGACGATTCCACCGCCGACATTGACCGCGTCGGGAACGAATTCGCCGGCCAGCGCCAGCTTCACGCTGGCTGCCACGTCGGTGCCGGCCCGGTCCTGGGCCTCGTCGGTCGATGCCCCGAGGTGGGGTGTGACCACCACCTGAGGCAGATCGAACAGCGGGCTGTCGGTGCACGGCTCTTTGGAGTACACGTCGATACCGGCGGCCCGAACGTGTCCGCTGGTGATGGCGTCGGCCAGCGCCGCCTCGTCAACCAGCCCGCCGCGCGCGGCGTTGACGATGATCACCCCCGGCTTGGTCTTGGCCAGCGCTTCCTTGTCGATCAGGCCCGCGGTCTCGGGCGTCTTGGGTAGATGCACCGAGATGAAGTCCGCCCGTCCCAGCAGATCGTCGAGGCTGAGCAGCTCGATGCCCAACTGCGCCGCGCGCGCCGCCGACACATACGGGTCGTAGGCCACGATGTGGGCGCCGAAGGCGGCCAGCCGCTGGGCTACCAACTGGCCGATGCGGCCCAGCCCGACCACTCCGACGGTCTTGCCGAAGATCTCGGTGCCGGAAAATGACGAGCGCTTCCAGGTGTGGGCGCGCAGCGAGGCGTCGGCAGATGGGATCTGGCGGGCGGCGGACAGCAGCAGCGCCAAGGCGTGCTCGGCGGCACTGTGGATGTTCGACGTCGGGGCGTTGACGACCAGCACACCGCGTTCGGTGGCCGCGTCCACGTCGACGTTGTCCAACCCGACGCCGGCTCGGGCGACGATCTTGAGTTTGGGCGCCGCGCTCATTACCTCGGCGTCGACCGTCGTGGCCGAGCGCACCAAAATCGCGTCGGCGTCGGGCACCGCCGCAAGCAGCTTCTCTCGGTCCGGGCCGTCGACCCAGCGGACTTCTACCTGGTCACCCAGGGCCTCGACGGTTGATTCGGCAAGTTTGTCGGCGATCACAACAACAGGCAGGCTCACGCGGCCAGCCTAATGGTGTGGGCTAAAGCGTTTTCGAGTGGTTCGCTCCAGACCTCAACTACGAGTTCGGCAGGACCGTCTTGCCTAAGATGACGCTATGACGAAGCTGGCGATCATCTATTACTCGGCCACCGGTCACGGAACGACGATGGCGAAACACGTCGCTGCGGCGGCCAAGTCGGCGGGCGCCGAAGTCCGGGTGCGGCACGTCGCCGAGACGCACGACCCGGAATCGTTTGCCCACAACCCGGCCTGGACAACGAACTACCAAGCCACCAAGGATCTTCCCGCGGCCACCGCCGACGACATCGTGTGGGCTGACGCGGTGATCTTCGGCTCACCGACTCGATTCGGCTCGCCCGCCGCGCAGTTGCGCACCTTCATCGACTCGCTGGGCGGGCTATGGGCTGAAGGCAAACTGGCCGACAAGGTCTACGCCGGCTACACATCCTCCAACACGCTGCACGGTGGCCAGGAAACCACCCTGCTTTCGCTATACATCACGCTGATCCATTGGGGCGGCATCATCGTGGCGCCCGGATACACCGACCCGTGCAAGTTCGTCGACGGCAATCCGTATGGGGTAAGCCTGGTCGCCACCCACGACAACATCGACGAGTTCGACGAAGCGACCAATGCGGCGCTGGAGCACTTGGCACGCCGGGTGGTGTCGGTCGCGGGGCGCATGGCATAGCAGCGCCGAAGGTGCAGTTGGCGAAGCCGGGGGCAGCGAATCGCGGTGACGGTTGTGGCCGGATTGCGCACCCTCCCATGTCGGAGCCCGGGTGGAGTCTGTCGGTAAGCATGACGACGGAAGGAACACTCATGTGCTGGAAATGCGATCACCCGGAGGCCACCGTGCAGGAGTGGTGCGCCGAGTTCACCAACGGGCAGGTCCGGCAGCCGGTGCTCGGCGTACGAGTCGGCCTGACCTAACCATGTGCACCGCGCGCCGCGACGATCAAATCGAAATCGACGTTAGCGCGACGACACGCCGAAGCGGCCAGCGCTAGCGTCGATCTCGCTGCGTAAGGCCCTACGTCGTCTCGGTGATGGGACGGTCGACCCAGCTCATCAGGTCGCGCAGTTTCTTGCCGGTGATCTCGATGGGGTGCTCGGCGTTCTCCTTGCGCAGCTGCTCGAGTTGCTTGTTGCCGCCCTCGACATTGGCGACGAGCTTCTTGGTGAACGTGCCGTCCTGAATGTCGCGCAGGATGGCCCGCATCCGCTCTTTGGTATCGGCGTCGATGACGCGCGGGCCTGACAGGTAGCCGCCGAACTCCGCGGTGTCGGACACCGAGTAGTTCATCCGGGCGATGCCGCCTTCGTACATCAGGTCGACGATCAGCTTCAGCTCGTGCAGCACCTCGAAGTAGGCCATCTCCGGCGGGTAGCCCGCCTCGACCATCACGTCGAAGCCGGTCTTCACCAATTCCTCTGTGCCACCGCACAACACGGCCTGCTCACCGAACAGGTCGGTTTCGGTCTCGTCTTTGAAGGTCGTCTTGATGACGCCGGCCCGGGTACCGCCGATGCCCTTGGCGTAGGACAGCGCCAGCGCCTCGCCATTGCCGCTCGGGTCCTGGTCGACGGCGATCAGAGCGGGCACGCCCTTGCCGTCGACGAACTGCCGACGCACCAAGTGCCCCGGCCCTTTCGGCGCGACCATCGCGACGATGACCTCGGCCGGCGGCTTGATCAAGTCGAAGTGGATGTTGAGACCGTGACCGAAGAACAACGCGTCGCCGGGCTTGAGGTTCGGCTCGATCTCATTCTTGAAGATGTCGGCCTGCGCGGTGTCGGGCGCCAGCAGCATGATCACGTCGGCCCACTTGGCGACCTCGGCGGGCGTGTCGACGTCCAGGCCCTGCTCCTCAACTTTGGCCCGGGATTTCGAGCCCACCTTCAGCCCAACGCGCACCTGAACGCCGGAGTCGCGCAGGCTCAGTGCGTGCGCGTGCCCCTGGCTGCCGTACCCGATGACGCCGACCTTTCGGCCCTGAATGATCGACAGGTCCGCATCGTCGTCGTAGAACATCTCCAAAGCCACGTGAATGTCCCTTCTTTCTTCCTAGCCTTCTGGGGTTTCTGATCTGGATTTTCGAAATCGACTGGTTATCTGGCGGTACCGATACCGCGCGGGCCCCGGGCGAGTGATACCACGCCCGACTGCGCGATCTCACGGATACCGAATGGTTCGAGCACCTTCAGCAGCGCCTCGAGTTTGCCGCGGTCGCCGGTGGCCTCGATGGTCAGCGACTCCGGTGACACGTCAATCACCTTGCCGCGAAACAGGTTCACGGCCTCGATCACCTGGCTGCGAGTACCGGCGTCGGCGCGGACTTTGATCAGCGCCAACTCGCGAGACACCGACTTATGGTCGTCCTGCTCGAGAATCTTGATCACGTTGATGAGTTTGTTGAGCTGCTTGGTGATCTGCTCGAGTGGAGTGCTCTCGGCGGAGACCACGATGGTCATCCGCGACATGTCCTTCTGCTCGGTGGCGCCGACGGCCAACGACTCGATGTTGAATCCGCGCCGCGAGAACAGTGCTGCCACCCGGGCGAGTACACCGGGCTTGTCTTCGACCAGCACGGACAAGGTGTGCGTGGTCGTTGATCCGCTCATCAGGCGTGCCCTTCGGTCTCGTCGTCGAACAGCGGGCGGATGCCACGGGCAGCCTGGATCTCGTCGTTGCTGGTCCCGGCGGCCACCATCGGCCATACCTGCGCGTCGGCGCCGACGATGAAGTCGATCACCACGGGGCGGTCGTTGATCGCTCGCGCCTGATTGATCACGTCGACAACGTCTTCCTCGCGCTCGCAACGCAATCCGACACAACCCAGCGCCTCGGCCAGCTTGACGAAGTCCGGGATTCGGTGCGAGTGCGTGGCCAGGTCGGTCTGCGAGTACCGCTCCCCGTAGAACAGGGTCTGCCACTGTCGCACCATGCCCAGGTTGCCGTTGTTGATCAACGCGACCTTGATCGGTGCGCCTTCGATAGCGCAGGTGGCCAACTCCTGGTTGGTCATCTGGAAGCAGCCGTCGCCGTCGATCGCCCAGACTTCGGCCTCCGGGCGGGCGAGCTTGGCGCCCATGGCCGCGGGGACGGCGAAGCCCATGGTGCCCAGGCCGCCGGAATTCAGCCAAGTGCGCGGTTTTTCGTAGGAGACGAACTGCGCGGCCCACATCTGGTGCTGGCCGACACCGGCGACGTACACCGCGTCCGGGCCGGCGATCTGACCCAGCTTCTCGATCACGTACTCCGGGCTCAGGCTGCCGTCGCTTTGCGGCCCGTAGCTCAACGGGTAGGTGGCTTTCACATCGTCGAGGTACGTCCACCAGTCGGCGATGTCTGAGATTTCGGAGGCGCCAGCATCCCTGTCGTGGCGCAGCGCCGCGATCAGGTCGGTGATGACGGCCTTGACGTCACCGACGATCGGCACGTCGGCGTGTCGGTTCTTGCCGATCTCGGCGGGGTCGATGTCGGCGTGAATGACCTTGGCCTCGGGAGCGAACGAGTCGAGCTGTCCGGTGACCCGGTCGTCGAAGCGGGTGCCCAGCGCGATCAACAGGTCGCTGCGCTGCAGACCCGCCACTGCCGCCACCGTGCCGTGCATCCCCGGCATGCCCAGGTGCTGGCGGTGGCTGTCGGGGAAGGCGCCGCGCGCCATCAGCGTGGTGACCACCGGGATTCCGGTCAGCTCGGCCAACTCCCGCAACTGCTCGGTGGCCTCGCCGCGGATGACACCGCCGCCGACATAGAGCACGGGCTTGTGCGCGGCAGCGATCAACTTGGCGGCTTCGTGGATCTGACGGTTATGCGGTTTGGTGTTCGGCTTGTAGCCGGGCAGATCCATCCGCGGCGGCCAACTGAACGTGCACGGGGCTTGCAGCACGTCTTTGGGGATGTCGACAAGCACCGCCCCCGGGCGTCCGCTGGACGCGATGTGGAAAGCCTCGGCCATCACCCGCGGGATCTCGTCGCCGTCGCGGACCAGGAAGTTGTGTTTGGTGATCGGCATGGTGATCCCGGAGATGTCGGCCTCCTGGAAGGCGTCCGTCCCGATCAGCGCGCGCCCGACCTGCCCGGTAACGGCAACCACCGGAATGGAGTCCATCTGCGCGTCGGCCAGCGGCGTCACCAGGTTGGTGGCACCGGGACCCGAGGTGGCCATGCAGACGCCGACTTTCCCGGTGGCGTGCGCGTAACCGCTGGCCGCGTGGCCGGCGCCCTGCTCATGGCGAACCAGTACGTGCCGCAACTTCTTCGAGTCGAACAGCGGGTCGTAGACCGGGAGCACGGCCCCGCCGGGAATCCCGAAGATGACCTCGACGTCGAGTTCCTCCAACGACCGGATGACTGACTGTGCGCCGGTAAGTTGTTCAGGTGCAACGTGTTTCGGCCGAACAGTCGGCGGCTTAGCGGCGGATTTCGCCGCATCGGAGGCGATACTGGCCAGATCCTGCGACGCAGGCTTCGAAGCCGGTGCCTGCGGCTCGGAATGTGGCCTGGTGGGTGCGCTCACTGTGTCCTCTTCGTCCTCGTTCACGGTGGAAAGTCATTCTCGATGGTGGGCAACAAAAAACCCCCGTCAGCTGAGCTGCTGCACGAGGGTTGCGCGTTGGTGGGCTTGATCAGTCAGGCACCAACGCGCCGACCTACTACGAGCATTCCGGAAGTAATCATCGCACTCGACGGTAGCCTCCGTACTGGTCAAACGTCAAATCCCGGTGGTTGCGGGGCGCTCGAAACCGCCGCGTGCGATCGATGCCATGATGCATGCATGGCCACCGATCAAGCGGAGGAAGCGGAGACCGCACCGCCGGTGGTGATCAACATTTCACCGATGGCGCACTTCGCGGTGGGTTTCTTTGCACTCGGACTGCTGATACCGGTACTGACCTGGCCGCTGACAGCTCCGCTACTGATCATCCCGGTGCTGTTGTCGGCGTTGATCATTCGGCTTCGCACCCAAGCCGACGACAACGGCGTCACCGTGCGCACGCTACTCGGCAGCCAATCGGTGCGCTGGGACGAGATCGACGGGCTACGGTTCCGCAGAGGCTCATGGGCGCGCGCTCAGCTCAAAAGCGGGCGCGAGCTGCGGTTACCTGCGGTCACCTTCGCCACGCTGCCGCTGCTGACGGGGGCCAGCGCCGGCCGAGTCCCCAATCCGTACGCCGACTAGCGCACCGGGTTGGCGCCGTTGAGCAGCATCCACAGCCCGATGCCGGCACCGATGCCGACCACCAGCGCGACAAACGATCCGATGAACGGCCGACGGGCCCAGCCGCGACCCGCGTCGAAGCCGTAGCGTCCGGGACCGACCAGGATGACGGCGGCAGCCATAACGATCAGCGTGATCTCGTATTCATGGCCATCGGGCAGGAAGAACGGGAACGACTTCGAATTGTGCTGCGCCGACATCCCGGCGAGCACGCCGTTGATCAAATAGGCCAGCGCGCCCGCCGCGGCCAGCGGCGTGAACAGGCCGAGTACCAGCAGCACCCCTGCGGCGATCTCGCCGCCGGCGGCGCAATAGGTGAGGATGTCGGCGTGCTGGTAGCCGACGTCGGAGAGCGAGTTTTTGAATCCCGTCAGGCCCTGCCCACCCCACCAGCCGAACAGTTTCTGCAGCCCGTGCGCGACGAGCACCGCACCGAGGCCGACTCGCAGAACCAATAGACCCAGATGTTGAGTGCCGCGACGCGCGACGGCGCGGAGCTGCTCGTCGTCGTGATAGCCATGCTCGTCCGCGCCGTCCGGCGCGAAAGCAGAGTGTCTGCCGGTGGGCTGGGGCTGGTAGGGCAACGGCTCCTGGCCTCTCATCAGCCCGAATCCCGTGCTGGACGAGCGGACGCTGTCGGAGTCGTTGGAGTCGTAGTGCGGAATCAGGGTCGTCTCGAAATCGCCTGCGTACGTGTCTGACGGCAGGTCGTCCTCGGGGTCGACCAAGCTTGCGGAGGCGGTTCGCACCGGAGTCGGCACCGCGGATTGATCAGGTCGTTGCCAATGTGCGTCATGTGGTTGACTGCTCACCCGTGCCAGGGTAAAGGCAAATTCCGGCGAATCGGGGATTTGAGCGGCGCTTTTGGCGTTCCGAGTCGTGTGTCGTCCCGAGCGCGCCGAAGTTTTGCGGGCAAATCCGGATGGCGCGCGGCACCCGTCACGGGCACCGGCCCCGACGTGTCCGTAATCTGGCAGCTATGCGGTTGTGGTGGTCGGGGCGGCGCAGTCTGGCGGTGCTCTGCGCGGGGGTGCTGGTTTTGGCTGGTTGCGCCCAGTTCAACAATGCCCAGTCGCAACCGTTCACCACCGAGCCCGAGCGGCACGCCCCGCCGAGTTCCTCGCCTCCCCCGCCACCGCCACTGCCCGACAAGCCGTTCCCGAAGCAATGCCCCGCACCAGGAGTCATGCAGGGCTGCCTGGAGAGCACGAGCGGCCTGCTCATGCAACCTGACAGCAAGTCGGCGCTTGTCGCCGAGCGGACGACCGGCGCGGTCAAGGAGGTATCGGTCAGCGCCGAGCCCAAGGTGAAGACCGTCATCCCGGTCGACCCGGCCGGCGACGGCGGGCTGATGGACATCGTGCTGTCACCGACCTATTCGCAGGACCGGCTGATGTACGCCTACATCAGCACACCCTCCGACAACCGGGTCATCCGTGTCGCCGACGACGATATCCCCAAAGACATCTTGACGGGAATCCCCAAAGGCGCCAACGGAAATCATGGCGCACTGCTCTTCACCAGCCCGACCACACTGGTCGTGTTGACCGGCGACGCGGGCAACCCGGCGATGGCCAACGACCCGGCCTCGCTGGCCGGAAAGGTCATCCGCCTCGAGCAGCCGACCACGCTCAACCAAGCACCGCCCACTACGGCGCTGAGCGGTGTCGGCGCAGGCGGCGGCCTGTGCACCGACCCGGTCGACGGCTCGCTGTATGTCCTCGACCGCGCTCCCACCGCCGACCGGCTGCAGCGAATCACCAAGGACTCCAAGGTTTCCACGGTGTGGACGTGGCCGGACCGACCGGGGGTGGCCGGATGCGCGGCCTTGGACGGCACCGTGCTGGTCAACCTGGTCAACACCAAGCAGACGGTGGCCGTCCACCTTGCGCAGGGCACCGGCGCGGTGACCGGTCCACCCGACGTCGTCCGCCAGGACACCCACGGACACGCGTGGGCGCTGCGGATGTCGGCGGACGGCAACGTGTGGGGCGCGACGGTCAACAAAACCGACGGCGACGCCATGAAGCTCGACGACGTGGTATTCCCGCTGTTCCCACAGGGTGGCGGTTTCCCGCGGGCCAACGAGGACAAGACCTAGCTCGCCGACTCAGGCCTTATGCCCCGGTTCGAGGTCGGCGACGTCGGTAATCCTGACCAGATCGGCCGAATGCTCAACGACGGCCCCGGTGACGGGTTCCAACAGGTAGCCGATGTGGTCGCCGAGGTCGATGCGCTGCAGTGTCTTGCCGACGAACCATGCCGCCGCGTCGTCGAGAATCGGCATACCGTGCGGACCGCTGTGCCACGAGCAGCGATCGAATTTGTCAACCTGGTCACCCGTTTGGCCGCCGAACAGCCGGGCCAAGCCGATGTGACGGCGCGCCAATACATGCACGGCCAGGTAGTCGGATCGCGCCGCCACCGGGCAGGTGTGGTTGGTCTTGGACACCCCGGCCAGAAACCGCGCGGGGCGGATGCTGATCTGCGTAGCAAAGCCGACCAGGCAGCCCGACGGATCACCGTCGGCCCGGGTCGTCACCACGAACATCGAGTAATCCAGCATCTCGACCAGCCGGTCGAAAGACTCATCGCCCACACCGTCATGATGACCCAACATCGCCGATGATTCATGCGCAAGCGCGATTACAATGCGGCGGAACCGCTTTCGCCGTCCTCGAACAGGAAAGCCTCAACGATGCCGCTCACCAACGTGGGGTCTTCCAGGCCGGCAAGATGAGCGACTCCGTCGAGCACCCGCACCGAGGAACCCGGTATGGCGTGGGCCATCTCGATCGCCTCCCGCGGCGGGAAGGTCACGTCTTCGACACCGCCGACGACGAGCACCGGTGTCGTGATGCCAGCCAACAACGCGCGCTGGTCGGGTCGCGCCGGTACCACGCTGTTGACCGCCCAGGAGGCGGACGCGATGTTGACCTCGCCCACCGCTGAACGAACGTGTGCCACAACATCGGGACGTTCCCGAAAGGTGGTCGGCCCCAAGAACGCCTTGAGTACCGGCCGGATCAGCAACGGGCCTATCCCGCCCCGCCAGCGCGCCATCCGCAGCAAGATCGCGAACTGGACCTTCTGACGCAGGCTGGCCTTGCCGGCTGTGCAGTTCATCAGCACCGCCCGGCCGATCCGCTCGGGATAGGTCGCGGCGAATGTCGCGCCGATCATGCCGCCCCACGAGTTGCCGACGAAGTGAGCCCGGTCGATGCCGAGGCCGTCGAGGATGTCGACGACACAGCGCGCGCACTCGGCGAAAGTGAACATCCGCGTCAGGTGCTGACTGCCGCCCTGTCCCGGCGGGTCGACCAGAATCACCTGCCGGCGTGCGACCAGATCGTCGGCCACCCCATGCCACATGTCGCCGGTCATCAACAGGCTCGGCCAGAAGACGATCGGCGAACCCGAACCCCCGACCTGCAATCGAATTCGCCCGAGGGCGGTGTCCACCGTGCGCTCGTGTAGCTGATCACTGATGCCGGTCATTGCGCATCACACTACGTTCAGTGCGGCAGTCCGCTTGCCACTTTGTGCACCGAACTGACCGGCTCGTTCTGAGCCCCCTCCTGAGCCGCCGCTAGCTGCAGGCTTCGAGCACCAGCTCGCGAACCCGGGCTGCGTCCGCCTGTCCCTTGGTGGCCTTCATCACGGCTCCGACGATCGCGCCCGCCGCCTGCACCTTGCCGCCCCGGATCTTCTCCGCCACATCGGGATTGGCGGCGAGCGCTTCGTCGATCGCAGCCTGGATCAGCGAGTCGTCGCGCACCACGGCCAGTCCGCGAGCGGTCATCACCTGGTAGGGCTCGCCTTCACCGGCGAGCACACCCTCGACGACTTGGCGGGCCAGCTTGGTGGTCAGCGTGCCGTCGTCCACCAGCGCGGCGACCGCGGCGACTTGGGCCGGGGTGATCGGCAACTCGTCGAGTTCTATGCCGGCCTCGTTGGCCTTTTGCACCAGGAAGTTGCCCCACCAGGCCTTCGCCTGATCACTGGATGCGCCTTGCTCGACGGTCGCGATGACCAGATCGACGGCACCGGCGTTGACGAGATCGCGCATCACCTCGTCGGAGATACCCCAGTCCTGCTGAATCCGGTTGCGGCGCAACCACGGTAGTTCGGGGATGGTGTGGCTTAACCGCTCGACGAGGTCACGGCTGGGCGCGACTGGCTCCAAGTCGGGTTCGGGAAAGTAGCGGTAATCCTCGGCGGTTTCCTTGGTGCGGCCCGAGCTGGTGTAGCCGTCCTCGTGGAAGTGCCTGGTCTCCTGGATGACTCGACCGCCGGATTCCAAAACGGCGCCCTGCCGTCGCATCTCGTAGCGGACGGCGACCTCCACGCTTTTGAGCGAGTTGACGTTCTTAGTCTCGCTGCGGGTGCCGAATTCGGCGACGCCGAGGGGCTTCAGCGACACGTTGGCGTCGCAGCGCAGCGAACCCTGGTCCATCCGGACATCGGAAACTCCCAACGCGCGCAACAGGTCTCGCAATGCGGTGACGTAGGCGCGGGCGATCTCCGGTGCCCGCTCGCCGGTGCCCTCGATGGGCTTGGTGACGATCTCGATCAGCGGCACTCCGGCACGGTTGTAGTCGGCCAGCGAGGTGGTTGCTCCGGCGATCCGGCCGGTATCGCTGCCGAGGTGGGTCAGCTTGCCGGTGTCTTCCTCCATGTGGGCGCGCTCGATCTCCACGCGCCAGGTGCTGCCGTCATCCAACGGCACGTCGAGGTAGCCGTTGATCGCGATCGGCTCGTCGTACTGGGAGATCTGGTAGTTCTTCGGCTGGTCCGGATAAAAGTAGTTCTTCCGCGCGAACCGGCCCCACGGCGCGATCTCGCAGTTCAGCGCCAGCCCGATACGAATCGCCGACTCCACGGCGGCCTCGTTGAGCACCGGCAGCGAACCGGGCAAGCCCAGGCACACCGGGCAGACCTGCGTGTTGGGCTCGGCGCCGAACTCATTGGCGCAGCCGCAGAACATCTTGGTGGCGGTGGACAGTTCGACGTGCACCTCCAACCCGAGCACCGGATCGTAGCGCGCGATGACCTCGTCGTAATCGAGCAGCTCTGACCCGGACGCCCTCATAGCGCTCGCAGCAGAAGTCATGAAAACGATCCTAATTGGCCGGCTAGCCGAAGAAGGCCGCGGCGTCGTCGTAGCGGCTCTGCGGTACCAGCTTCAGCTGGCGCACCGCTTCGGCCAGCGGTACCCGGCCGATGTCCTGACCACGCAGCGACACCATCTGTCCGTACTCGCCGGCGTGCGCGGCGTCGGCGGCGTTGACGCCGAATCGGGTGGCCAGCACCCGGTCATAGGCGGTCGGCGTACCGCCGCGCTGGACGTGGCCGAGCACGGTCACCCGGACTTCTTTGTTGATGCGCTTCTCCACCTCGTAGGCCAGCTGCGCCGCCACGCCGGTGAACCGCTCATGGCCGAATTCGTCGAGGCCGCCTTGTAGCAGCGCCATCGATCCTTCGGCCGGCTTGGCGCCCTCGGCGACGACGCAGATGAAGTGTGCGTCGCCGCGCTGAAACCGCCGCTTCACCAATCGGCAGACCTCGTCGATGTCGAAGGGCTGCTCGGGGATCAGCGTCATGTGGGCGCCGGAGGCCAGCCCGGCGTTCAGCGCGATCCAGCCCGCGTGCCGGCCCATCACCTCCACCAGCATCACCCGCTGGTGTGATTCCGCGGTGCTGTGCAGCCGGTCGATGGCGTCGGTGGCCACCTTCAACGCGGTGTCGTGCCCGAATGTCACGTCGGTGCAGTCGATGTCGTTGTCGATGGTCTTGGGCACGCCGACGACGGGGACGTTCTCTTCGGAGAGCCAGTGCGCGGCGGTCAGCGTGCCCTCGCCACCGATGGGGATGAGCACATCGATGCCGTTGTCGTCCAGCGTTTCTTTGATCTGGTCCAGACCGGCCTTGAGCTTGTCGGGGTGCACGCGGGCGGTGCCGAGCATCGTTCCGCCCTTGGCCAGCAGGCGATCGTTGCGGTCATCGTTGGCCAGTTGCATGCGCCGGTTCTCCAGCAGGCCACGCCAGCCGTCCTGGAATCCGACTACCGACGACCCGTATCGCGAGTCGCTCGTTCGCACCACTGCCCGGATTACCGCGTTGAGCCCGGGACAGTCGCCACCGCCGGTGAGAATTCCGATCCGCATGTCTACATCTTGCCCCGAGGGGGCCGTTGCAGCAGCGGATCTCAAATGGGCGGAGGGCAGCGGTCCGCGGGCGGCCTCGTAGGCGGCCGCCACCCGGTAGAGCCTGTCGTCGGCCAGTGCCGGCGCCATGATCTGCAGGCCGACCGGCAGGTTGTCGTCGGGCGACAAGCCCGACGGCACCGACATCCCGCAGTGACCGGCCAGGTTCAGCGGCAGCGTGCACAGGTCGAACAGGTACATCGCCAGCGGGTCGTCGACCTTCTCCCCCAACGGGAACGCGGTCGTCGGCGTGGTCGGCGATATCAGCACGTCCACGGATTGATACGCCGCGTCGAGGTCGCGCGCGATCAGGGTGCGCACCTTCTGCGCCTGGTTGTAGTAGGCGTCGTAATAGCCGGCTGACAGCGCGTAGGTGCCGATCATGATGCGCCGCTTGACTTCCGGCCCGAAACCGGCCGCCCGGGTCAGCGCCATCACCTCCTCGGCGCTGTGGGTGCCATCATCGCCGACCCGCAGCCCGTAGCGCATCGCGTCGAAGCGGGCCAGGTTGCTCGACACCTCCGACGGCAGAATCAGGTAGTAGGCGGGCAGCGCGTGATCGAAATGCGGGCAGTCGACTTCGGACACGTCGGCGCCGATCGCGGTCAACTGCTCGACGGCGGCGTTGAACGACGCCAGCACTCCGGGCTGATAACCCTCGCCGCGCAGTTGGCGGACCACACCGATGCGCACACCGCTCAGGTCGCCCGCCGCCCCGGCCCTCGCCGCGCCGACGACGTCGGGCACGTCGGCGTCGATGGAGGTGGAATCGCGCGCGTCGTGCCCGGCGATCACCTGATGCAGCAGCGCGGTGTCGAGGACGTTGCGGGCGCATGGCCCGCCCTGGTCCAGCGACGACGCGCAGGCCACCAGTCCGTAACGCGACACGGTGCCGTAGGTGGGCTTGACCCCGACGGTGGCGGTCAGGGCGGCCGGCTGGCGGATCGATCCGCCGGTGTCGGTCCCGATGGCCAGCGGCGCCTGGAACGACGCCAGCGCCGCGGCACTGCCGCCGCCGGAACCGCCTGGCACCCGAGCGGTGTCCCACGGGTTGCGGGTCGGGCCGTAGGCGGAGTTTTCCGTCGACGACCCCATCGCGAACTCGTCCATGTTGGTCTTGCCGAGGATCGGGATCCCGGCCGCCCGCAGCCGCGCGGTCACTGTGGCGTCGTAGGGCGAACGCCAGCCCTCCAGGATCTTCGACCCGCACGTGGTGGGCATGTCGACGCTGGTGAATACGTCTTTTAGGGCCAGCGGGACGCCGGCCAGCGGCGACGGCGGCTGCTCACCGGCGGCCAGCGACGTGTCGATAGCGGCCGCGGCTGACAGCGCCGCGTCGGCCGCGACGTGCAGAAACGCGCCGTACCGCTGATCGGTCGCCGCGATCTGGTCCAGGTAAGCCTGGGTGACCTCGGTCGACGACAATTCCTTGGCGGCGATTTTCGTGGCAAGCGTCGCGGCGTCCAGCCGGATGATGTCCGTCATTCCGGTTCTCCGAGGATCTGCGGGACGGCGAAGCGACCGTCGACAGCATTGGGCGCCTCGGCGAGCGCCTCTTGCTGGGTCAGGCATGGCGCGATCTGGTCCGGGCGGGTGACGTTGACGTCCTTGAGCGGGTTGTCGGTCGGTTCGACGCCGGTAACGTCGACGGCCTGGATCTGGCTGACGTGAGTCAGGATGGCGTCGAGTTGGCTGGCGTAGTTGTCCAACTCGTCGTCGGTCAACGCCAGCCGGGCAAGCCGGGCCAGATGGGCCACCTCGTCGCGGGAGATCTGGGACACGACTGAAAAGCCTAACGGGCTGTCGCGGGTGTGCGGCTGGCAGCACGCTCGGCGCTGAGCGGGACGCTGGCTGCACACTTGGCTATCGCCGACATGCCGAGGGCGCGCCGCTGTGCGACAGTGTGCGCGTGTCCTCCTATCTGCTGCGAGTTCAGCTGGCCGACAGGCCAGGCAGCCTCGGCTCGCTGGCCGTGGCACTGGGATCGGTGGGGGCTGACATCTTGTCGCTGGACGTCGTGGAGCGAGGGTCCGGCTACGCGATCGACGACCTCGTCGTCGAACTGCCGGCACGGGCCATGCCGGACACGCTGATCACGGCGGCCGAAGCGCTCAACGGTGTACGGGTGGACAGCCTGCGGCCGCACACCGGGCAGCTGGACACGCACCGGGAGCTGGCGCTTATCGACCACGTCGCCGCCGCAGGCGATACCGAGGCCAAGCTCAAGGTCCTGGTCGACGAGGCGCCGCAGGTGCTGCGGGTGAGCTGGTGCACGGTGCTGCGCAGCTCCGACGACGGGATTGAGCCCGTCGTCGGCAGCCCCGGCGCGCCGGAAACCAGGCTCGACGACGTGCCGTGGATGCCTATCGAGAGCGCCACTGCGCTGGACGCCGCAGCCGACTGGGTGCCGCAGGTGTGGCGCGAGCTGGACACCACCTTGATCGCCGCGCCGCTGGGCGCTTCGGACACCGCGGTGATGCTGGGCAGGCCGGGTGGTCCTGCCTTCCGCCCGTCAGAGGTGGCCCGGTTGGGCTACCTGGCCGGGATCGTCGGGACCCTGTTGCACTGAGCGCGCCGAAAAACGGGGTATCAATCAGGTGTGAACCCGCTATCCGACGCCCAGATCGCCGCGCTGTCATCTGCCGAACGGCGTCAGCTGATACAACGCCTCGAGCGACCGCTGTCCGAGCTGGTGCCGCTCAGCGAGGTGCACAGGATTCGGTGGGGCTGGTTGGGGATCATGACCGGCGGCACACTGGTACTGATCCCCTGGATCGTGTATCTGGCTTTCGCGCTCCCCGACGACTACCTCGTGCACGACTGGACGGCGACCTGGGTCGGCTTCGACCTGCTGCTGCTCGCTCTGATGGCCGCGACGGTGATCTTCGGCATGCTGCGCCGACAGCTGATGCTGCTGACCGCATTCGGGACCGGCGTGCTGTTGATCTGCGATGCGTGGTTCGACCTGATGACGGCCGGAGCCAACGACTTTCGGATCGCGATCCTGACCGCCGCGTTGGGAGATCTTCCGCTGGCAGCCATACTCATCACCGGTGCGTTGCGACTAGTCCGATTCACCGTCATTCGCATGTGGCTGCTGGAGCCGAAGACCCCGCTGTGGCGGCTGCCGCTACTCCCCTGACTCGGCCGGCCCCTCGGCCAACAGCTTTGCGAACCCGTCCTCGTCGAGGATGGGCACGCCGAGTTCGACGGCCTTCTCGTATTTCGACCCGGGGGAATCGCCGGCGACGACGTAGTCGGTCTTCTTCGACACCGAACCGGCGGCCTTGCCGCCGCGCGTCACGATTGCCTCTTTGGCGTCGTCGCGGGAGAAGCTCGTCAACGAGCCGGTGACCACGATCGTCAGGCCCTCCAGTGTGCGCGGCACGCTGGCGTCACGCTCGTCGGCCATCCGAACTCCGGCCGATCGCCACTTCTCGACGATCTCGCGATGCCAGTCGACGGTGAACCATTCGGTGACCGCGGCCGCGATGGTCGGACCGACACCCTCGACCGCGGCCAGCTGCTCGGTGGACGCCGCGGTGATCGCGTCCAAGATGCCGAACTCTGTAGCCAGCGCCCGCGCGGCCGTCGGCCCCACGTGCCGAATCGACAACGCCACCAACACCCGCCACAGCGGCTGCTTCTTGGCGGAGGCCAGGTTGGCCAGCAGGCGCTTACCGTTGGCCGACAACGCGCCGCTTTTGGTGGTGAACAACTCGGTGCGCAACAGGTCGTCTTCGGTGAGGCCGAACAGGTCGCCCTCGTCGTTGATGACGTCCGCTTTCAACAGTGCGATCGCCGCCTCGTAGCCAAGTCCCTCGATGTCGAACGCGCCGCGGCCGGCGACGTGGAATACCCGCTCACGCAACTGCGCCGGGCAGGACTGCGCGTTGGGGCAGCGGATGTCGGCATCGCCCTCCTTGGCCGGAGCCAACGTCGTTCCGCACTCGGGACATGTTGTGGGCATGATGAATTCGTGCTCGGACCCGTCGCGCAAGTCGACGACGGGACCCAGCACTTCCGGGATCACGTCGCCCGCCTTGCGGATCACCACCGTGTCGCCGATCAACACACCCTTGCGCTTGACTTCGGCGGCGTTGTGCAAGGTGGCCAGGCCGACCGTCGACCCGGCGACGGTGACCGGCGTCATGAACGCGAACGGGGTCACCCGTCCCGTCCGGCCGACATTGACCCTGATGTCGAGCAGTTTGGTCTGCACCTCCTGGGGCGGGTACTTGTAGGCGATCGCCCATCGCGGCGCGCGCGAGGTCGAGCCGAGCCTGCGTTGCAGCGCCACATCGTCGACTTTGACCACGACACCGTCGATTTCGTGGTCGACGTCGTGGCGATGCTCGCCCCAGTAGGCGATCCGCCGCACGGCGCCGGCGGCGTCTTCCACCCGGGTGGTGTGGTCGGAGACCGGCAGCCCCCAGGCGGCCAGCGCGAGGTATGCGTCGTGCAGGGTGGCCGGGCGATATCCCTCGATGTGCCCCAACCCGTGGCAGATCATCCGGAGCTGGCGGCGGGCGGTCACGGCAGGATCCTTCTGCCGTAGCGACCCCGCGGCGCTGTTGCGCGGGTTGGCAAACGGCGTTTTGCCGTCTTCGACGAGCGCGGCGTTGAGCGCCTCGAAATCGGCGAGCCGGAAGAACACCTCGCCGCGGACCTCGAGGACGTCGGGCACCGGGTGGTCGTCGTTGGGGGTCAGCCGCTCGGGCACGTTGCCGATGGTGCGAGCGTTGAGCGTGACGTCTTCGCCGGTGCGGCCGTCGCCGCGGGTTGCCGCGCGGACCAGCCGGCCGTTGCGGTAGACCAAAGCCAGTGCGACACCGTCGATCTTGAGCTCACACAGGAAGGGCACGTCCGCGCCGACTTCGGCACGAACACGAGCCGCCCACAGGTCGAATTCATCGGTGCTGAACACGTTGTCCAGCGACAGCATCCGTTCCAGATGGTCGGCGGACGTGAAATCGGTGGCGAAACCGGCGCCGCCGACGAGCTGGGTCGGCGAGTCGGGTGTGCGCAACTCAGGATGTTCGTCCTCGAGTGCGGCAAGGCGACCCAGTAGCTCGTCGAAGTCCGCGTCGGAGATGATCGGCGCGTCACGCACGTAGTAGCGGAACTGGTGTTCGCGCACCTCTTCGGCCAGTTCACGCCACCGGCGGCGGACCTCGGGCGCAACGGGATCCGCCTCTGCTGAGCTCACCTTGGCAGGCTATCGGAGCACGCCGACAGCGCAGTCGGTCGCTAGTCGCGGTAGAGGTCCGGGAACGTCGACTTCAGCTCGCCCAGCTTGGGCAGGTCGTTGGCAACGATGTACGGGTTGTTCGGATGCAAGTCGAAGAAATCCTGGTGGTAGGCCTCCGCCGGGAAAAACTGGGCCTGCGGCGCCACGGCAGTGACAATCGGCGCGGGAAATGAGCCCGCCGCGTTCAGTTGGGCGATGTAGGCGTTCGCGATCTTTTGCTGGGTGTCGTCCTGAGCAAAGATCACCGAACGGTACGAAGGGCCCACGTCGGGTCCCTGACGGTTGAGTTCGGTCGGATCTTGCACGACGGCGAAAAAGATCTGCAACAGCTTGCCGTAGCTCACCTGGGTCGGGTCGTAGGTGATGCGCACCGACTCGGCGTGCCCGGTGGTCTCGGTGGTGACGGCGTCGTAGTTAGCCGTCGCGGCATCGCCGCCGGCGTATCCGGATTGAGCGGATTGCACGCCTTTGACGTGCTGGTAGACGCCCTGCACGCCCCAGAAGCAGCCACCGGCCAGGACCGCGGTTTCGGCTTTGGGGCGACCCGACGCCGGTTCGTCGAGGGTGGGTGCCGGAATCGCGCTCGCCGCCGTCCCGCTCGCGGACGGCACCACCGGGCTTCGGACGAGGAACACCGTCGCGGCGAGCCCCAGCACTGCCAGCGCAGCCGCCAGGATCGGCCGCCAGCGAAGAGTCGCGGTGTTCATACCAGCCTCCGCATTCGATTGCATGACATCGTCCTCTCCCCCAGGGTCCGTCGCTGCCAACCGAGCGTATAGGAACTGCATGAACGCAGCTCAGCCTCGACGTTGGGACGGGAGAGCCCTCAGATGGCGTCGGGATCCTCGGCGAAAGCCTCGGCGGCTCGGCGGGCCAGACCGATCGCGGTGTGGGCCCATTGCGGGGTCGCGGCGGCCAGCCCACACGCCGGCGTGATGCCGATCCGGTCGCGCAGCGCCGACCGGCCGAAACCGAGCCGGTCGGTGATCGCCACGACGGCGCCGGCTACCTCTTCCACCGAGGGACGGCGCGCCGGTGTGCTGGAGGAAACGACGCCCAGCACGACGACACGTCCCGACTCGATGAATTCCCCGATGGCATCCAGATCAGCGGCCTGAATCGTCCCGGCGTCCACCGATACCGCGTTGATCTTGCTGTGCTGCAGCACTTTCCATGGCACCGCCGCGCCGCAGCTGTGCACTGACACTTCGGCGCCCGCGGCCGCCGCACAGGTGTCGAGCATTGTGGTGGCCAGCGTCTCGTCGATCGGGGCCACCGTGCTCAGCGCCGTCACCCCGCCCAGTCGGCCGGTGATCGCCGCCGGCAGCGACGGCTCGTCGAATTGCACCACCACCGGTGTGTCCAGTCGACGGGATACCGAAGCCCGATGGGCGGCGACCCCTTCGGCCAGCGAGGCGGCAATGTCGTTGACGGCGCCGAGGTCGGTGATCGCCCGGTGTCCGTTGGCCAGCTCCAGCTCGGCCGCCAGCGTGATCGGCCCGGGTGCTTGGACCTTGACCGGCCGTCCGCTCCCCCGCAAACCCGCGGTCTCCCAGGCCTCTTCCAGCGCGTCGATGTCCTCGTCGAGCAAGCTGACCGCCCGCCGCGTCACAGCGCCGGGCCGGGCCGCTATCCGGTAGCCGCGAGGCACCGTGTCAATGGCGACGTCGATCAGCAGCGCACCGGCCCGCCCGACGACGTCGGCGCCCACTCCCCTGGCGGGTAGCTCGACCAGGTGGGCCAGCGCAGCGCCCAACTCGCCGACGACGACCTCGGCGGCTTGCCGCGCGGCGGCACCCGGCCATGAGCCGGTACCGCTGGCGGTTGCGAAAACACTCACCGGCCAACCGTATTCGATCGGGTTCCGGGCGACCCCTGCCAGGGCAGGTCAGCGCGATTACCCTCATATGATGATGCGCCGGTTGGTGCTGTGTGCTGCGGCCCTATTGGCCGCGGCATGCACCCGCGTGGCAGACGGCACGGCCCTGCCGGGATTCGGCGCCGGAACGAGTCTTTCGGCTGTCGACATCGACCAGGTTCTGCTCGATCAGTCCCGTATGCGAGCGATCACCGGCGCCGACGACCACCTCACCATCATCCCGTCGATGGACGGCAAGTCACCGGTCGACATCGACACCCTGGCCAAGATCGCGCCACCGCAATGCCGGTTCGTGTACGCCGACACGGCTACCTTCGGACCCGACATCGAAGCTTTCCACAAAACCACGTTTCAGTACCCGCCTCGCGGCGGGCTGATCTCAGAGGGCGCCGCCGGCTACCGCGACGCCGATACCGCGCGTCACGCGTTCGGCGCTCTGGTGGCAAGTGTTCGCGACTGCGCAAACAGCGAGGCCGGGACGGGGTACGTCGGCGACTGGAACGCCGACGAACAATCGCTGCATACCCGACCCGGCGACTGCGGGCGCAACTATCTGGTCAAATCCACGGTGCTGATCGAGGTCACCTACTGCGGATTTCCGGACTCGGTGTCCACGATCGTGATCACCAACATCGCCGCCAACGTACCGGGCTAACTGGCCGCGGCAGTGATGGTGGCGCTGCCGATCACTTCGTCGCCGTCGGGGTCGGGGCGGTACAGCACCAGCGTCTGCCCCGGTGCCACACCGCGCAGCGGGGTGCGCAGCCGTACTACGAGCTCATCACGGACCAACTCCGCAACCGCGTCGACGGCCTCGCCGTGCGCCCGCACCTGCACCGCACACTCGACCGGTCCTGCCGGCACGACGCCCGCCGTGAAAACCGGCTGGTGGCCGGTCAGCTGCCGCACGTCCAGGTCAGACACCGAGCCGACCTGCACGGTGCCGCTGTCGGCGTCGATCGCGGTGACGTAGCGCGGCTGGCCGTCCGGACCCGGGCCGGCGATGCCGAGTCCTTTGCGCTGGCCGATGGTGAAGCCGTGCACACCGTCGTGGGTGGCCAGCACGGCGCCGCCCTGGTCGATCACCGAGCCGCGCCGCACCCCGATGCGTTCACCCAGGAAGGCCCGGGTATCGCCGGACGGGATGAAGCAGATGTCGTGGCTGTCCGGTTTCTCCGCGACCGCCAAACCGCGGCTCGCCGCCTCGGCGCGGATCTGCGGCTTGGGGGTGTCGCCGATTGGAAACGCGGCGTGGCGTAGTTGGTCGGAGGTCAGCACCGCGAGCACGTACGACTGGTCCTTGTCCGTGTCGACGGCTCGGCGCAGCCGCCCGCCGGACAGGCGGGCGTAGTGGCCGGTTGCGACCGCGTCGAACCCCAAGGCCAGGGCCCGGGCGGCCAACGCGGAGAACTTGATCCGCTCGTTGCACCGCACACACGGATTCGGGGTCTCGCCGCGGGCGTAGGACGAGACGAAGTCGTCGATCACGTCTTCTTTGAACTTCGCCGCGAAATCCCATACATAGAAAGGGATTCCGAGAACATCAGCGACCCGACGGGCATCGCCGGCGTCCTCTTTGGAGCAACAGCCCCGCGAGCCGGTGCGCAACGTGCCCGGGGCCTCCGACAAGGCCAGGTGCACGCCGACCACGTCGTGACCGGCGTCGACCATGCGGGCCGCGGCGACCGACGAGTCGACACCGCCGCTCATCGCGGCCAGGACCCTCATCGCGCGATCCCCGCGGTGGCGAGCGCAGCTTGCCGGGCCCTAGCCACGGCGGCGGGTAGCACCCGCAGTGCCGCGTCGACATCCGACTCGACGCTGGTGTGCCCCAACGACAACCGAAGCGACCCCCGGGCGCTGGCAGCGTCGGCGCCCATCGCGAGCAGCACATGTGACGGCTGCGCGACCCCGGCAGTACAGGCCGAACCGGTGGAGCACTCGATTCCGTTGGCGTCCAACAACATCAGCAACGCATCGCCTTCGCATCCATCGAAGGTGAAGTGTGCATTGCCCGGCAGCCGTCGAGACCCGGCGGCGCCATTGAGGCGGGTGTCCTCGACGCTGGTCAAGACACCGTCGATGAGACGGTCGCGCAGCAGCCGTAACCGCGCGCTGTTGGCCTCCAGCCCGTCCACGGCAAGCTGCAGCGCTGTCGCCATCCCGACCGCACCGGCGACATCGGGTGTGCCGGAACGAATGTCGCGTTCTTGGCCGCCACCGTGCGACAACGGCGTACAGCCGACGTCGCGGCGGAGCAGCAACGCGCCCGCGCCGGGCGGGCCACCGAACTTGTGGGCGGCCACACTCACCGCGGATAACTGGCTGCCCGCGAACGCGACCGGCAACTGCCCCACCGCCTGAACGGCGTCGCTGTGCATCGGCACGTCGAATTCGGCTGCGACGGCGGAGAGTTCGGCGATCGGCATGACAGTGCCGACCTCGTTGTTGGCCCACATCACCGAGACCAGCGCGACATCGTCGTGGCATTGCAGGGCGTCGCGCAGCGCGGCGGCGGACACCGACCCGTCCGCGGCCGTCGGCAACCAGGTCACCTCGGCGCCTTCGTGTTCGACGAGCCAGTTCACCGCGTCCAACACGGCGTGGTGTTCGACCGCGGTGGTGATGATGCGCCGGTGGCGTGGCTCGGCGTCGCGGCGCGCCCAGTAGATGCCTTTGACAGCCAGGTTGTCGCTCTCGGTGCCGCCGGCGGTGAAGATCACCTCCGATGGGCGCGCGCCGAGCTTGGCCGCGATCAGCTCGCGGGATTCCTCCATCCGGCGCCGGGCGGTCCGACCGGTGGTGTGCAGCGAAGAGGCATTACCCACGGTGCCCAGGGCAGCCGTCATCGCCTCGACGGCAGCGGGGTGCATCGGGGAGGTCGCGGCGTGATCCAGGTAGACCATGACCTGCCCAGGATACCGACGCCCGCTCGGTGGTCAGGACGCCAGCACGGACGGACGCGGCCCATGACCTGGGTGCGGCACCGCTGTCACGCGTATTGCTGCCTGGCAGCGACGGGCCAGCTCCCGCCGATCTTCGCCCGGCAGCTGCAGTGATTCGACATAGATCCGCGCCACCGTGCGGCGCGCGACCATCAGCCGACCGATCGAGCGCAGCAACGTGTCGTCGCCGATGTAGGCCGGCACGGTGGATACCCGGCCGTCCCGGTGCTGATAGCGCAGCCGCAGCGGCTGGACCGGTCGGCCGGTGTCGACGGCGGCCTGGAACATCGCCGGATAGAACGGCCCCGAGCCCCGATGCGACTGCCCCGAGAAGCCGCACCAGGTGGTGCCCTCGGGGAACGCCACCACCGTGTGACCCGCGTACAGCCTGGCCGCGACGGTGGCCACCACGTCGGGCAGCTGGCGCAGGCGGGCGCGCTCGATCGGGATGACCCTGACGATGCGCGCCATCATCCGCACGGCGAGGCTGGCCGCCACGTCGGCGCGGGCGACAAACGACAGGGGCGACGCACGCCAACGGCCTGCCGGAAGCACCGCACCGATCGTCACGACGTCCAGCCAGGACATGTGGTCGCTGACCACCAGCACACCGGGCAGATTGCGAATCGGCCCGCCCGACAGCGTGATCCGGACCCCGAGGCACCACAGCAGCAGCCGGCAGTACAACTGTCGCGACTTCGACCAGCCCGGTAACACCACCGCCAGCAGTGGCAGGGCCGGAGCGAACAGCATCAGCAATGCGATCCGCCGCGCAACCCGCAGCGCCACGATCACGCGTCGGGACGCTTCCGCACCCCCGGCGCGCAGACAATCCATATCGCAGGTTGCTCGCGGCAGCCAGGCGTGGTCGCGGGGCGCTGGGCCGCTCATCACGCCACCCTGCCCGCTGTCGCGGTGGCCGCCGATATCGACCGGAGTCGCCGCAGATACCGCGTGTCGGCCTGACGCTTGTCCAGCAGCGCGGGGAAATCGCCCACGCCGAAGTCGGCGTCGTAGGCCGGCTCACCGCATATCCGCGCACCCAGCCGCAGGTAGCCGCGCATCAACGGCGGTATCACCGGGCGGGCGGGCGGCGGGATCTCGTCGAGCGAACGTCCATCGATGATGACCGGCCGGTGCGGATGCACTTGATACTCGGGCGGGGCACCGTGGCGTCGCAGCACGAAGTCGCGCACGCCGCGGATCTGAGTGCCAGGCGGTTCGCCGTCCCCGGCATTCCCTTTGACGGGCACCGACACGCAGCCGGTGACATAGTCGTAGCCGCATCGGTCAAGGTAGGCCAGAATGCCCGCCCACATCAGCAGCACGACAGCGCCGTTGCGGTGATCGTTGTGAACCACCGCGCGTCCCATCTCCACCAGTGACGGCCGCAGCGAATCCAGCGCGCGAATGTCGAATTCCGTTGCGGTGTAGAGCCCGCCGGCTGCGACGGCACCGGTCGGCGAAAGCATGCGGTAGCAGCCCACCAACTCTCCGGAGTTTTCTTCGCGGACCAGTAGGTGGTCACAGTGCTCGTCGAAGCGGTCGACGTCGAGACCGATGTCCTGCCTGGTCAGCGCGAAGCCCGGCTCGGTGCTGAACACGTCGTAGCGGAGCCGTTGGGCTGCCTCGACGTAGACGGGATCGGTGGACAGCAGCAGCGAATACCGCGGTTCGGCGGCCGAACGTGTCGCCGAACTGTTTGGCTCTTGTGAGGGTATGAGTACCGTCTCAATGCTCATGCCTCCACATTTGCGTTGTTGATCAGCTAACTGGCATCGCAGCCGTAACGTGTCCGTGCACGGTAGATGACGATGTCCCAGCGAAATTTCGAACAATCGCCCACATTCGACGTTGCCTGGCTCACAAAATTGGTTGAGTATTCAGCCGTGACGTCTAGTAGCGGCGCCGGAACCTTCGACCCGGACGCGCTGCGCGCCAAATACGCCGAGGAACGCCGGCGGCGACTACGCGCTGACGGCATCTCGCAGTATGTGCAGGTCACCGGCGCGTTTCGCCAGTTCGGCGACGACCCTTGGGCCGACCCAGACTTCACCCGCGACCCCATCGCCGACGCGGTCGACGTCGCGGTCGTCGGCGCCGGCTTCGGCGGATTACTCATCGGGGCACGGTGCAAACAACTCGGCGTCGACAATGTGCGGTTGATCGACAAAGCCGCCGATGTCGGTGGAACCTGGTACTGGAATCGCTACCCCGGAATCGCCTGCGACGTCGAGTCCTACGTCTACATCCCGTTACTCGAAGAGCTCGGCTACCTCCCGACCGAGAAGTACGCCAAAGGCGCGGAGATCTTCGTGCACTGCCGCCGGATCGCCGAACACTACGACTTGTATCGTGACGCGTGTCTGCAGACCGAGGTGCAGGAAATCCGTTGGGATTCCAGTAGTTCGCGGTGGGTGATCTCGACCGACCGCGGTGACGAGATCCGCGCCCGATTCGTGGCGATGGCCAACGGATATCTGCAGAAGCCGAAACTGCCCGGCATCAAAGGCATCACGGATTTCGGCGGCCACGCCTTCCACACCAGCCGCTGGGACTACGCATACACCGGCACCGACCTGCGCGGGTTGTCCGACAAGCGCGTCGGGATCATCGGGACCGGCGCGACGGCCATCCAGGCTGTGCCGCGACTCGCCGAAGCCACGCATCGTCTGTTCGTTTTCCAACGCACCCCGTCGACGGTTGACGTGCGGGCGAACCGCCCGACCGAGCCGGAGTGGGCCGCGTCGCTGGAGCCCGGCTGGCAACAACGGCGTATGGAGAACTTCCAAATCCTCACTGCCGGAGGTGCATCCGACGAAGACCTGGTCGACGATGCGTGGACCAGCCTCACCAAGAAAATGCCGATCGTCAACGAAGGCGGCCCGAACGCCGCCGAACTCGCCGACTTCGCCAAGATGGAGGAGATTCGGGCGCGCGTCGACTCGATCGTCACCGACGCTGCCACCGCGGAAGCGCTCAAACCGTGGTACGGGTATTACTGCAAGCGGCCGTGCTTCCACGACGAATATCTGCAGGCGTTCAACCGCGACAACGTCACCCTGGTCGACACCCACGGCCTCGGGGTCGAGCAGATCACCGCTGACGGCGTCGTCGTGGACGGCGTCAAATACCCCTTGGACTGTTTGATTTTCGCCACCGGATTCGAAGTCGGCACCAGCTACTCGCAGCGCACCGGCTTCGAGATCATCGGTCGCGACGGGCTGACCCTCACCGACAAGTGGGCCGACGGAGTGCGGACGTTGCACGGCTTGCACGTCAACGGCTTCCCGAACTGCTTCATCGAAAGCATCGCCCAGTCCGGTTTCACCGTGAACTTCCCGTACCTCATCGACACCCAATCCCGCCACATCGCCTGGATGATCGCCTGGGCGTTGCAGCACGACGCCGTCGAACTGGAAGCCACCGCGGATGCCGAAGCCGCCTGGGTCGACACGGTCGTGCAACGCTCCAGCGTCATCGCCGGGCGGCGGGAATCGTGCACTCCCGGCTACTACAACCGCGAAGGCCGCGCCGACGCACGGCTGAACCAGGACAGCTTCTTCTTCGGCAGCCCAACCGAATACGCCGACACCCTCGACGCGTGGCGGTCGACGGGTGCACTTGACGGGCTGGCCGTCCGGTCGTCGGCGCCGAGCGGCCAGGTCAACCAGACAGCGCGATCCGCAGAATCACGCGCGGTTTCTGCTTCCGCGCCAGCAGGCGTTCGAGAAACGTCACGACGGTGAACTCAAGTCCGTACTTACGGCGGATCACCCCGGCCAGTCGCTGAACCGTCGGCGGTTCGGTAATCACTTCTGCGACCCCATCAACCGGATCAGCGCCCTCGTGGACCTTCCCGCCGCGGCCGCTTGGCGCCAGCACGACGCGGGGGTTGTTCTTGACCCGCTTAGCCTTCCAGCTGTCGGCCGGCGTCCAGACGAAGAGGTGATCGCCGTCGCGCCCAATCCACATCGGCGTTGCGACGGCGGCTCCATCCTTCTTGAACGTCGTCAGCGAAACGAATTTCTCAGCACCCAGTGCCGATAAAGCGTCTGTCATCGCGCTCCTTGTTTCAAGCCCACCGGACCGAGATCGTCAGCTGTGAACAGATTCGGATTCTGATCAAAGGGTATGGCAGACGACATGAGTGTTGACTCCCGGCGCTGGTGTTTCGCCGACCAGCTCGGGCCGCACTTCCTGGACCGTTAGCCCGTCCCGCCGGCGTCAGTGTGCGACGCGGGCAATGCGGGTATCTCCATCCTCATGCTGGCCGTGGACAAGTTGATCGCAGCGCCGCCGACCGCGGCGTGGGACGTTCTGGTCGACCTCGATGCGTGGCCGAAGTGGGGACCGACGGTTCGCGGTGCGCAGCTTGATCCCCCACACACTGAGCTGGCATTGCACGCCACTGGGACCGTGCAGACGTCGCTGGGATTCGCCGTCCCGTTCGTGATCACCGAGTTCGAGCCGGGCCGGCACTGGGCGTGGCAGGTGGCCGGCATCCCGGCAACCCACCACCGCGTCCATCCGGTCGGCGACCGCGCACGGGTGAGCATCGCCGTGCCGTGGTGGGCCGGAGCCTATCTGGCGGTGTGTTCGATCGCATTGCGTCGCATCGATGCGTTGGCGCGCGAAGCGCCATAAACATCACCAACCGGCAGACCCCGGAATTCCCTTGAAAGGCCCGACAATCCAGCTGGTGACCCAGCCGCCGTAGAAACCGCCCGGCTGCGGGATCACCTGCTCACCGTTCACCGTGCAACGGTCCACCGCCGCAGCCATCACGGCAATCGCCCCCGCGATAGGTGCGAAATCACGACTGGGCTTTAGGTAGGTCCACGCCGCGTGCAGTGCCGCGCGCGTATCGGTCACCACGTCGTAATACGTTGCCTCCCCTTTCCATTCACACCAGGAAGCACCGCCGGCCGGACGCAGTGCCCCCTCGGCGAAGGCAGTGTGGGGCAGATAGTAGGTCGGCGGGTGACTGGTCTCCAGCACCCGCCAGGCGCGGGTTGTCGACGCGACCGTGCGGCCATCCAACTCGACCGTGATCGAGCCGGTGAACTCTTCCAGCCTGGGCGGACGTGGGTAATCCCATACCGACTCCTGTCCAGGACCGGGAGTATCGGGCTTCGGCCAAGGTTTCACGGCTGCATAATCTCCTTCACTCGCCTGCGCGCCATTGTGCCCCGATTCACACAGGTGTGACTCGCCGCGCGGTGGGTACTCCACAGCGTCGGGTCGTAAGCATGCGGCCACCGGGCGAAAGAGAGCGCTGTGACGGAAACCGTCGGTTCGGTCGACCAGCCGCGGGCGGTCACCACCGAGCAGTGGCCCGGAAAGGCCTACCCGCTGGGCGCCACCTACGACGGCTCGGGCACCAACTTCGCGGTGTTCAGCGAGGTCGCCGAGAAGGTGGAGCTCTGCCTCTTCGACGCCGACGGCGCCGAGTCCAGAGTGACCTTGAACGAGGTCGACGGCTTCGTCTGGCACGGCTTTCTACCGGCCGTCGAACCGGGTCAGCGTTACGGCTACCGGGTACATGGGCCCTACGACCCGGCCAGCGGGCAGCGATGCAATCCGAACAAGTTGCTGATCGACCCGTATGCGAAGGCGATCGACGGCAACTTCGAGTGGCACCAGGCGCTGTTCAGTTACAACTTCGGCGACCCCGACAGCCGCAACGACGACGACTCCGCGCCGCGCATGCCGAAGTCGGTCGTGATCAACCCGTTTTTCGACTGGGGCAACGACCGCCCGCCCGCCCGCGACTACGCCGACACCGTCGTTTACGAGACGCACGTCAAGGGTCTGACCCAACTGCACCCCGACATTCCCGAGCGGATCCGCGGCACCTACGCCGGCATCGCCCATCCGGTCATCATCGAGCACCTGAAGAGTCTGGGCGTCACCGCGATCGAGCTGATGCCGGTGCACCACTTCGCCAACGATTCCACGCTCGTGGACAAGGGACTGTCAAACTACTGGGGCTACAACACAATCGGCTTCTTAGCCCCCGACTTCAAGTACACCTCCAGCACCACGCCCGGCGGTCAGGTGCAGGAGTTCAAGAC
Source organism: uncultured Actinomycetota bacterium (assembly GCA_963760095.1). Taxonomy (GTDB): domain Bacteria; phylum Actinomycetota; class Actinomycetes; order Mycobacteriales; family Mycobacteriaceae; genus Mycobacterium. Next base: position 414,916 of record CAVXBT010000009.1, read on the forward strand.
CATGGTCCGGGCACTGCATGACGAGGACATCGAAGTCATTCTTGACGTGGTCTACAACCACACCGCTGAGGGCAACCACCTGGGCCCCACCCTGTCGATGCGCGGAATCGACAACGCCGCCTATTACCGACTGGTCGACGACGATCGCCAGTACTACATGGACTACACCGGGACCGGCAACAGCCTGCACGTCGGGCATCCGCATACGCTGCAACTGATCATGGATTCGCTGCGGTACTGGGTGACCGAAATGCACGTGGACGGCTTCCGCTTCGACCTCGCATCAACACTCGCCCGCGAATTCTACGATGTCGACCGACTTTCGGCGTTTTTCGAACTGGTGCAACAAGATCCGGTCGTCAGCCAGGTCAAGCTGATCGCCGAGCCGTGGGATGTCGGCCCGGGCGGCTACCAGGTCGGCAATTTTCCGCCGCAATGGACGGAGTGGAACGGCAAGTTCCGCGACACGGTTCGCGACTACTGGCGCGGCGAAGCGGCGACTCTGGGCGAGTTCGCCTCCCGGCTGACCGGCTCGGCCGACCTCTACGAGCACACCGCCCGTCGCCCGGTGGCGTCGATCAACTTCGTCACGGCCCACGACGGCTTCACGCTCCGCGACTTGGTCTCCTACAACGAAAAGCACAACGCGGCCAACGAAGAGGGCAATAACGACGGCGAGAGCAACAACCAATCATGGAACTGCGGCGTGGAAGGTCCATCCGACGATCCCGAGGTCAATGCGTTGCGGGCTCGTCAGCAGCGCAACTTCCTCGCGACAACGCTGCTGTCGCAGGGGGTTCCGATGATCTCGCACGGCGACGAACTCGGCCGCACCCAGGGCGGCAACAACAACGGCTTCTGCCAGGACAATGAGATCACCTGGGTGCACTGGGACAAGGCCGACACCGAATTACTGGAGTTCACCCGGTCGGTGTCCACGCTGCGAGCCGCGCATCCGGTGTTTCGGCGTCGCCGGTTCTTCACGGGATTGCCGGTACGCCGCAAAGGCGCGGAAGGACAACCCGATATCTCGTGGTTCCGGCCGGACGGCTCCGAAATGACCGATGACGACTGGGGTTCGGGCTTCGGCAAATCAGTTGCCGTCTATTTGAACGGTCTGGGCATCCCCGACCTCGACGCCCGCGGGCAGCGAGTCACCGACGACTCATTCTTCTTGTGCTTCAACGCCCACCACGAGCCGATCGAATTCACCCTGCCGCCTGGCGAGTTCGGTCGAGCGTGGGTGCCTGTTATCGACACCTCCGGTGAAGCCGTGGATTCGGCAACGAATCAAGAAGGTGAAGATCCGATTTCAGCCGGCGCCGCTGTTCGGGTCGCCGCACGGGCGACGGTGGTGCTCCAAGCCGCCGGCGAGTAAGGGATCGGTGCAACCGATTCCCGCCTTAGCCGTGCGGCGCCTCGGAGATTTTGGTGTCCGGCTTGCCGATGGTTTGGCAGTAGGTCGCCGCCGATAGACGGGTCGCGGTGATCTCCAGATTCGAAGGGTCAGCGCCGCTCTTGTCCTTGAGCATCTTGCTGACCTCGTCGTTCTGCTTCTTCTCGTCCTGCGTGGTGAAGTCCTTGCACTTGGTGTCACCACCGGTGTTGATCACCTGTGACACCGAACATCCGCTGAACAGGAGCGCGGCGATCGCAATCGCGGCAGGCGCCGTTGCCTTCATCGTCTGACCTTCCCTAGATCCGAGTAGCAGATATCTATACACCGCTGCGTCCAATTCCAAACGCTGAATCGGCCAGCAAGGCGAGCAGACCGGCCACCTTTCGCCCCATGGGTAGTCCACTACCCCATTTCTGGTAACCATCATCGAAGGGGCCGTCGCGGGCTTACATTCGACGCGGCGGTGAATGGCGCCCCGAGGAGGCCCAATGGCGGACGCACTGAGCGGATTCCGGCAGAAGCTTAGTCGCGTTGCGCAAATGACGAAAGCCGTCAAGCGATTGCACGCTACCGGCATCGTCGACCTCGGCAACCTCGGCGTGACGGTGCAGACCATGAAGAATTCGCGCATCTACGGACCGCAGGCGACGATGACGATTCAGGGGGGTCGTAAGTATCCAGCATTGCCTGCGGTTGTCGACGAGCGTGGGACCTTGACCTACCAGCAGGTTGACGACATGTCCACCGCATTGGCGCACGGGCTGAAGCGGCTCGGCGTCGACGAAGGCTTAGTCGTGGGCGTTCTCTGCCGTGACCATCGCGGCCTCATCATCGCGATGGCCGCGTGCGGGAAGCTCGGCGCCCGGCTGGTTTTGATGAACACCGGCTTCGCCAAGCCGCAGTTCGCGCAGGTATGTGAGCGCGAGAACGTGAAAGCGGTGCTTCACGACAGCGAGTTCACGGGCTTACTCGACGCGCTGCCCGCCGACCTGCCGCGCGTGCTGACATGGGTGGATGAAGGCACCCACCCGTCCGCCGACATGCCGACGATCGACGGCGTCATCGCGACGAACAGCACCGAGCCGCTGCCCGCGCCAAACAAGCCAGGCGGGTCTGTCGTCCTCACCAGCGGTACCACAGGATTGCCGAAAGGCGCGCCGCGGGCCAAGGTATCGCCGTTCGCGACGGCGGAACTGGTCGACCGAGTCCCATTTCCCCGCGAGGGGACCATGGTGATCGTCTCGCCGATCTTCCACGGCACCGGCCTGGCCACTTACCTGGTCGGCGCGGCATTGGGAAACAAGATCGTCACCACCCGGCGGTTCACGCCGGAGGGCACCCTGAAACTCGTTGCAGACCACAAGGCGGACATGCTGGTCGCTGTGCCGACGCTGCTGCACCGCATCGTCGAGCTCACCCCCGACGTCATCGCAACCTACGACACATCGTCGCTGAAGGCCATCTTCGTCGCCGGGTCGGCGCTGACTCCCGAACTTTCCAACCGCGTCCAAGACACCTTCGGCGATGTGCTCTACAACATCTACGCCTCCACCGAGTGCGGATTTGGCACGATCGCCACACCGGACGAACTCCGAAAGGCTCCCGGAACAGCGGGCCGCTCGCCGGTTGCCTGCGAAGTGGTGTTGTTCGACGAGAACGACCGGCGCGTGCACGGCGCCAACCAGCGAGGCCGAATCTTCATCCGCAGCGGGATGCGATTCGAGGGGTACACCGACGGCCGACACAAGCAAGTCATCGACGGCTACATGTCCAGCGGTGACACGGGCCACTTCGACGAGAACGGGTTGCTGTTCGTCGACGGGCGCGACGACGACATGATCGTTTCCGGCGGTGAGAACGTCTTCCCGCAGGAGGTCGAGAACCTGCTTATCGAGCGTGACGATGTCTTCGATGCGGCCGTGGTCGGAGTCGACGACGCTGACTTCGGAAAGCGGTTGCGTGCCTTCATTGTTTCTCAGCCCGGGGCACCGCAGGACGTTGAGGAGATCAAGCTTCACGTCAAGAACAACTTGGCGCGCTACAAGGTCCCCCGAGATGTGGTGTTCATCGACGAGCTGCCCCGCAATGCCACGGGCAAGCTGCTGCGACGGGTCTTGACCGAGATGGACGTCAACAGCTGACCTCAGTCGTGGCGGGGCCACCGCTGCCAGCGCCACCACAGTGGGAAGCGACCCAACACCGCCCGCTCGGCATCAGTCGCTCGATGTCGGCCGGATACGGATGGGTCCTCGCGACGGCCGGTCCGGATCGACCACAGCACCGCGTTGGGTGATTTCCACATCGCCGTCGCGGGCCAGACCAAAGGCGATGCTACGGCTCTGCTCCGTCAGCTCACGCCAGCCGTCGCCGCCGATGGCCCGCGCCGCATCCGACGGGCAGATGCTCGAGCGAAGTCCGCGATGGCGCGCCAACGCCAGAATCGCCGCGCGCAGCCGGGAGTCCACCGGCCCATCGCCGAGCGCGGTCCGCGCGGCACCGGCCGCGGGACCGGCGCCGTCGGCCACCCGGGTCAGCTCGCGACGTGGATGAGGTCCGTCGGCTGGCATGCCACCAGGCTAGGTGGAATCCTGAGCCAGCCAGTCGGCCAGGCGGATAACGCCCAGCACAGCGTCGTCGCCGGTGACCAGGCTGGTTTCCGAGATGAGCGTGCCGAAGTAGCGAGCCGACGGGTCCACAATCACAGGAGTAGTGCTACCCCGATGTGCCACCACCATGCTCGCCATGTCGGCAAACCGCAGCTTCTCAGGACCACCGAGATTGACCACACCATTGACGGGCTCGGCTTGGGCGACGCGCGCAACTTGTGCAGCCACTTCGGCCGCGGCGACGGGTTGGATCGGCCCATCGGGTACCCGCACCTCGTCGCCCACCGTCAATGAGTCGGTGATGCCTTCGGCGAACTCGTGAAACTGGGTGGCGCGGAAGATCGTATAGGGCAACTCTGATGAGGTGATGGTGCTTTCCTGAACGACTTTGGCGCGCATGTAACCGCTTTCCGGCAACTCGTCGCAGTTCACGATCGACAGCGCGACATAGTGGCCCACGTTCTGCGACTTTGCCGCATCCACAACGTTTTTCGTCGCTGTCGTGAAGAACCGCATCACCGGGTCGTCGTCGTACGACGGCGAGTTGACGACGTCAACGAGAACGTCGGCCCCGGCGAGCGCCTCCGCAAGTCCTTCGCCGCTCAGCACGTCCGCTCCCGAACTACGAGACGCAGCGACCGTCTCATGCCCCGCGCCATTCAACGAGGCAACCACACCCTTACCGATCAGGCCGGTGGCTCCCAGCACAGTAATTTTCATGGCGAGAATTTTTTCGCACTGAGATGACGAGCGGCGGAAAATGCGCAAAAGCCCGCGCATACGGGCGGCGAGGCCGAGCTGGGACACCCCTCCCGCTTGCGGGAAATGCTTTTGCGTCTGCTCGCGGAAGAAACTCAGCCCTTGCGGGTCTTGACTGCTTCAGTGAGCTGCGGCGCGACCTTGAACAGGTCGCCGACCACGCCGTAGTCGGCGATCTCGAAGATCGGCGCCTCTTCGTCCTTGTTGACCGCGACGATCGTCTTCGAGGTCTGCATGCCGGCGCGGTGCTGGATCGCGCCGGAGATGCCCAACGCGATGTAGAGCTGCGGCGAGACGGTCTTACCGGTCTGGCCCACCTGGAACTGCCCCGGGTAGTAGCCAGAGTCCACTGCGGCACGTGACGCGCCGACCGCGGCGCCCAGAGAGTCGGCCAGTTCCTCGACCACGGTGAACTTGTCGGCGCTGCCGACACCACGTCCACCGGACACCACGATGGTGGCTTCGGTGAGCTCTGGGCGGTCGCCGGCGGCCGCGGGCTCGCGATTGGTGACCTTGGCGGCGTTCTCGGCGGGCTCGGGTACCTCCACGGTGACCTTTTCGCCTGCGCCGTCGGCCGGTTCGGCGTCGACGGCACCCGCGCGCACGGTGATCACCGGGGTGTCGCCGTTGGCCTGCGCTTCGACGGTGAACGCTCCACCGAAGATGCTGTGCACGCCCACCGGGCCTTCCTTGACCTCGACCACGTCGACCAGCAGACCCGAGCCGATACGAGCCGCTAGTCGGCCCGCGATCTCCTTGCCGTCGGCACTGGCGGCCAGCAAAACGGCTGCCGGACTCGCGGATTCGGCCAGAGCGGCCAGCACGTCGACGGACGGTGTGATCAGGTAGCTCTCCGCCGCGTCGGATTCGGCGACGTAGATCTTGGCGGCGCCGGCCGCCTTCAACCCGTCGACGAGCGGGTCGGCGGTGCCGGGCTTACCCACCACGACAACGGCGGGATCGCCCAAAACACGTGCCGCGGTGATTAATTCGGAGGTGACTTTCTTCAAAGCGCCATCAGCGTGCTCGGCGAGCACCAATACTTCAGCCATGGGTTATTCGATGTCTTTCGGTTCGGGATTCAAGTCTTCGATGTCTTAGATGATCTTCTGACCGACTAGGTACTTCGCGATGTCGTTGCCACCCTCGCCCTCGTCGGCGACTTTCTCACCGGCGGTCTTGGGCGGCTTGGGGGTGGACTTCAGCACCTTCGAGCCGGCGTTCTCCAGCCCAACCTCGTCGGCTTCGACACCGATCTCGGCCAGCGTCAGCTTGGTGACTTCCTTCTTTTTGGCGGCCATGATGCCTTTGAAGGAGGGGAACCGGGGCTCGTTGATCTTCTCGTTGACGCTCACCACGGCAGGCAGCGTCGCCTCGATGGTGAACACACCGTCATCGGTCTCCCGTTCGCCGGTGATCTTGTCGCCGTTTAGCGACAGCTTGCGCAGGTGGGTCAGCTGCGGCAGACCGAGGTACTCGGCGATGATGGCCGGCACCGCGCCGCCAGTACCGTCGGTGGCCTCGTTGCCGGCGATCACCAGCTCGGTGCCCTCGATGGTGCCCAACGCGCGCGCCAGCGCCCACCCGGTCTGCACGACGTCCGAGCCGTGCAGCCCGTCGTCGAGCAGGTGCACAGCCTTGTCGGCGCCCATCGACAGCGCCTTGCGAATCGCCTCGTTGGCCCGCTCCGGGCCGGCGGTCAGCACGGTCACCGATCCCTCGGTGCCGTCAGCGGCCTCTTTCTCCCGGATCAACAACGCTTCTTCGACCGCGCGCTCGTTGATCTCGTCCAACACAGCGTCGGCAGCCTCCCGGTCCAGCGTCCAATCGCCGTCTTTGAGCTTGCGCTCTGACCAGGTGTCTGGGACCTGCTTGATCAGGACCACGATGTTCGTCATGAGTGTGGCTCGTCCTCCTCGAATGAGTCCTGCAGCCGCCAGCGGCAAGACTTAGTTCATGTCTTTCGCCCCCCGCACGCGCATGTTACTGACTGGTAACTTTGTGCGGTTCGCTATCCCACCATAGCGGGTCGTCCTGCAGGTTCTGCCCCCCTGTCTCCCCTGCAGGCGTTAACACCCGCGGTGAACCATTCGCGAACCCATCGCCAGGGGTTAGCCTCCCTATGCAATGAGCGCATTCATTCCCGACGTTCCCCGCGCCAACGTGGATGCCGTCCTGCCGTTGACCGGCGAACGCACCATCCCGGGCCTGGACGTGGAGAATTACTGGTTTCGCCGCCACGAGGTGGTCTACCAGCGGTTGGCCCGGCGCTGTGCGGGTCGTGAGGTGCTCGAGGCGGGCTGCGGGGAAGGCTATGGCGCCGACCTGATCGCCGGGGTCGCGCGCCGGGTGACCGCGTTGGACTACGACGAAGCCACCGTCGCACACGTGCGGGCGCGCTACCCACGGGTAGACGTCATGCACGCCAACCTGACCGAGCTGCCGCTGGCCGACCACTCGGTCGACGTCGTGGTCAACTTCCAAGTCATCGAACACCTGTGGGATCAGCCGCGATTCGTCAGCGAGTGCGCCAGGGTGCTGCGCCCCTCGGGGCTGCTGATGGTGTCCACCCCCAACCGGATCACGTTCACGCCGGGGCGCGACACCCCGATCAATCCGTTTCACACCCGCGAGCTGAACGCCGACGAGCTCACGCGGCTGCTGACTGACGCCGGATTCGCAATGGACGGCGTGTACGGAGTTTTTCATGGACCGCGGCTGGCCGAAATGGACGCCCGACATGGCGGCTCGATCATCGACGCCCAGATCGCGCGCGCCGTCGCCGACGCGCCCTGGCCGGCGGAGCTGCTGGCCGATGTCGCCGCGGTCAGCGCCGCGGACTTCGAGATCGTCGACGCAACCGACCAGGCGCGTCACATCGACGACAGCCTGGATCTGGTCGCGATCGCGGTGCGCCCGTGAAACCGGCGACCGCGAGCCCGGTGCCAGGGCTGTTCACCCTGGTGCTGCACACCCATCTGCCCTGGCTGGCTCATCACGGCCGCTGGCCGGTCGGCGAGGAATGGCTCTACCAGTCGTGGGCGGCGTCCTACCTGCCGCTGCTGCGGGTGCTGCGGGTGCTGGCCGGCGAAGACCGGCACCGGCTGATCACGCTGGGTGTCACCCCGGTGGTCACCGCGCAGCTCGACGACCCCTACTGCCTCGACGGGATGCATCACTGGTTGGCCAACTGGCAACTGCGGGCCGCGGAGGCCGCCAGCCTGCGCCCCGGAGACGTATCGGACACCGCGACGGCTTCGGCGCCGGAAGCATTGCGCGCCTTCGGGATTCGTGAACTCGCCGAAACCGGGTCAGCACTCGAGGATTTCACCACCAGCTGGCGCCATGGCGTGAGCCCGCTGCTGCGCGGCCTGATCGACGCGGGCACCGTCGAGTTGCTGGGCGGCCCACTCGCGCATCCGTTTCAGCCGTTGCTGACGCCGCGACTGCGCGAGTTCGCGTTGCGCGAAGGTCTGGCCGACGCCCAGCAGCGTTTAGCGCACACACCGACGGGAATCTGGGCGCCCGAATGCGCTTATGCGCCGGGCATGGAGCACGAATATGCCTCCGCCAGAGTCGGCCATTTCATGGTCGACGGGCCGTCGCTGCACGGCGACACCGCGCTGGGCCGGCCGGTCGGCGACTCCGACGTCGTTGCCTTCGGGCGCGATCTGCAGGTCAGCTACCGGGTGTGGTCACCGAAGTCCGGCTATCCCGGCCACGCCGCCTACCGTGATTTCCACACCTACGACCACCGCACCGGCCTGAAGGCGGCCCGGGTCACCGGGCGCAACGTGCCGTCGGAGAAAAAGGCGCCCTACGATCCCGAGCGCGCCGATCGTGCCATCGACAACCACGTCGCGGATTTCGTCGACATGGTCCGCGGCCGGCTGCTGGCCGAATCCGAGCGGATCGGCCGGCCGGCGCACGTGGTCGCCGCGTTCGACACTGAGTTGTTCGGCCACTGGTGGTACGAGGGGCCGGCGTGGCTGGAGCGGGTGCTGCGGGCACTGCCGGAAGCCGGCGTGCGCATCGGCACGCTGAGCGACGCCGTCGGCGCGGGTTTCGTCGGCGATGCGGTCGAATTACCGCCCAGCTCTTGGGGTTCCGGCAAGGACTGGCAGGTGTGGGCCGGCGACAAGGTGGCCGACCTGGTGCAGCTCAACGCCGAAGTTGTCGAGACCGCGCTGTCCACCGTCGACAAGGCGCTGGCCCAGACCGCGACGCTGGACGGGCCGATCCCGCGCGACCACATCGCCGACCAGATCTTGCGCGAAACCCTGCTCACGGTGTCCAGTGACTGGCCCTTCATGGTGAGCAAGGACTCCGCGGCCGACTACGCTCGCTACCGGGCGCATCTACACGCCCACGCCACCCGCGAGATCGCCGGAGCGCTGGCGTCGGGCCGTCGCGAAGTCGCGCAGCGCCTGGCCGATGGCTGGAACCGGGCCGACGGCCTGTTCGGTGCGCTGGATGCACGGAGGCTGCCGCGATGAAAATCCTGATGGTGTCGTGGGAATACCCACCGGTGGTGATCGGTGGACTCGGCCGGCACGTCCATCACCTGTCGACGGCGCTTGCCGCGGCCGGCCACGACGTCGTGGTGCTGTCGCGGCGCCCGACAGGCACCGATCCGAGCACCCACCCGTCGTCCGATCAAGTCAGCGAGCACGTCCGGGTCGTCGCCGCAGCGCAAGACCCGCACGAGTTCAGCTTCAGCACCGACATGATGGCCTGGACGCTGGCGATGGGCCATGCCATGACCCGCGCCGGATTGTCACTGAAAGATCAGCGCAGCGGCCACCCGTGGCAACCCGACGTGGTACACGCGCACGACTGGCTGGTGGCTCATCCGGCCGTCGCGCTGTCCGAATTTTACGATGTGCCAATGGTTTCCACGGTCCATGCGACCGAGGCCGGCCGGCATTCCGGATGGGTCTCCGGATCGCTGAGCCGACAAGTTCATGCGGTCGAGTCGTGGCTGGTGCGTGAATCCGATTCGCTGATCGCGTGTTCGGCGTCGATGAGCGACGAGATCACCGACCTGTTCGGGCCCGGACTGGCCGACATCGCCGTGATCCGCAATGGAATCGATGCGGCGCGATGGCCGTTCGCGCGTCGCGAACGCCGCACCGGTCCGCCGGAATTGTTGTTCGTGGGCCGGCTGGAGTACGAGAAGGGCGTGCACGAGGCGATCGCCGCGCTGCCGCGGATCAGGCGGGCCCACCCCGGCACCACGCTGACCATCGCCGGTGAGGGCACCCAGCAGGACTGGCTCGTCGAGCAGGCCCGTAAACATCGGGTGCTCAAGGCAACCCGGTTCGTCGGCCGGCTCGACCATGACGAGCTGTTGACGGCGCTGCATCGCGCCGACGCCGCCGTGCTGCCCAGTCACTACGAACCGTTCGGGCTGGCGGCGCTGGAGGCCGCCGCCGCGGGCACCCCGCTGGTGACGTCGAACATCGGTGGCCTGGGCGAGGCGGTGATCAACGGTGAAACCGGGATGTCGTGCCCGCCGCGTGATGTGCCGCGGCTGGCCAAGGCGGTCAGCGCGGTGCTTGACGACCCGGCGGCCGCACAACTCCGGGCCAAGGCTGCGCGGCAACGCCTGACCGCGGACTTCGACTGGCAGATGGTGGCCGACGAGACGGCGCAGGTGTACCTGGCGGCCAAGCGTCGCGAACGCCAGCCATTGCCGCGGCTGCCCATCGTCGAGCACGCGCTACCGGATCGGTAGTTCCGCGGGCCGGGTCGACGCGCAGGTACCGTCGGCCCAATGGGACTTGTGTATTCGACCGTGATCGACGCGCCAATCTATGAGGTGTTCGACTGGCACACCCGGCCGGGCGCGTTCACCCGACTGTCGCCGCCGTGGCAACCGGGGCGGATCGTGGCCGAGGCGAATTCGCTGCAAAACGGGCGCGCCGAACTCGCCGTCCCGGGCGGTCTGCGCTGGGTGGCTGACCACCAACCAGATGGCTATGACCCACCGCGACGGTTCGTCGATTCGATCGGCACCGAGGGGCTGGCATCGCTGCCGCTCGGACTGGCCCTGCGGTGGCGGCACACCCACGACTTCGAGGAAGTCAGCGACCAGCGGACGAGGGTTATCGACCGCGTCGACACACCCGTTCCCGCACGGGCCTTAAGAGCGATGTTTCGTTATCGGCATCGCCAGTTGGCCGACGACATCGCCGTACACCGGCGTGCCGCCGCCCACGGGTTGGCTCCGCTCACCGTCGCGGTCACCGGATCCTCCGGGCTCGTCGGCGCGCAACTGTCCGCCTTCCTGTCCACCGGCGGTCATCGGGTGATCCGTCTGGTGCGCCACGCGGCCACCAAACCCGATGAGCGGCAATGGAATCCGGACGATCCCGACCCGGGCCTGCTGGCCGGTGTGGATGCGGTGATTCACCTCGCGGGCGCTTCGATCGCCGGCCGCTTCACCGTCGAACACCGAGCCGCGATCCGCGACAGCCGGATCGGCCCGACCTGCCGGTTGGCTGAGCTGATCGCGCAGTCGGCGGACGGGCCCAAGGTGCTGATCAGCGCATCGGCGGTCGGCTTCTACGGCTACGACCGGGGCGACGAGACGCTGACCGAAGACAGCGAGCGCGGTGACGGGTTTCTGGCCGACGTGGTCGCCGACTGGGAAAACGCGACCACCCCGGCCCAAGAGGCCGGTAAGCGCGTGGTGCTGGTACGCACCGGGATCGTGCAGTCCCCCGCCGGCGGGACACTTCGCCTGTTCCGGCCGCTGTTCGCCGCCGGCCTGGGCGGCCGACTCGGCAACGGCCGGCAATGGCTGTCCTGGATCGGGATCGACGACCTGATCGACGTCTACCACCGCGCCCTTTGGGACACCGACTTGTCCGGGCCGGTCAACGCGGTGGCCCCCGACCCGGTCCGCAACGTCGACTACACCCGAACGCTGGCCCACGTGCTGCGACGGCCGGCGCTGTTGCCGGTACCGCCGTTCGGCCCGCGGCTGCTACTGGGGGAGCAGGGCGCGCGCGAACTGGCCTGCGCCAACCAGCGTGTGCTGCCGGCTCGACTGGAACAAGCCGACCATCGCTTCCGCCGCCCCGACCTGGAACAGACGCTGCGGCATCTGCTCGGCCGCAGTTAGAAACCGCGGGGTGCCGCCTGCACAGCGGCAATAGCCTCCGGGGCGCCGTCGAATTCCACGCGGATGGCGTCGCGGCCGGCGACGAACAGCAACAGTTCCTGCGGATCGCCGGTCACCGTGACGGTATCGCCACGGCCTACGCGGGCGATCTGGCCACCCGCCGGTGTCCGCAGCACGATCTGGACGGGCAGCTTGCTCAGCATCAGCCGGCTCATCAGCCCGAGCTGGCGGCGCAACAGGCCCGCGGCGGACGGGTCGAGCACGCGTGGCTGCCAGCCGTCGACCGCGCGACGGACGTCCTCGTGGTGAATGAACATCTCCCCGAGATTGGCGACCGGGTCGAGCAATTTGAACGGCGAATACCGCGGCGGCCCGGACGACACGAGTCCGAGCAGGTCGTCCCAACTCTTAGACCGGGCGACCTTGTCCTGCACCTTTTCGGTGTGACCGGCGAGAAATGGGACCATGATGCCTGGCGTCGCATCCAGCCGCCGTTCGCGAACGACCAGGTGAGCGGCCAAGTCGCGGGTCTTCCAGCCGTCACAGAGGGTCGGCGCGTCGGGGCCGACCGCACGCAGGGTGTCCACGAGTGCGCTTCGTTCACGCTGGGCTGCGGTCATCGCCTCACCATAGCGAGATATCTCGCTGGCGAGCGAGAAGGAAGTTCAGTAAGTTAAACTTTCAGCTTGTGAAGTTAACCTGTTGCGACCGGGCCGGCGTGTTCGCATGAGTCTGAGCCGTGCGGGTCGGTGGCGACACGATCATTCGAGAGGGGCTGCAGTGGGTGAGGTGCGTGCCTTGTCGTCAGCACCGTCCGCGCAGACTGCTGATCTGAATCAGCAATCATGTTCGGATCGCACCCAGTTCGACGTGTGGCGAATCGGATTGCGCCGCAAAGTCCTCACCCAAGTCACCGAGTTTGTATCGGAGCGATGCGCGGCCGAGTTGGATGAATCGGGCGTGGAGGTGGCCGGCGACATCTTGCTGACTTTCGTGACCGGCGGCAAATGCCTGCGCTCGACCTTCATGTATCTGGGCTGGCTGGCCGGCGCCGCGGACAGCGACGAGGCGCTGTTCGCCGCGGCCGGCCTGGAGTTGTTGCACGCCTTTGCCCTGCTGCAAGACGATGTGATGGACGCGTCGTCGTTTCGGCGCGGCCGTCCCGCTGCGCACATCCAATTCAGCCAATGGCATCGCAAGCGGCAGTTGTCTGGGCCGGCGGACCGGTTCGGCGAATCAGCGGCGATCCTGCTGGGCGATCTCTGCCTGATCTGGGCCGAGCAGATGCTGCGTGAGAGCGGCGTCGAGTATCGCCGCCTGCAGCAGGCGTGGCCGCGTTACGACGCCATGCGCACCGAGCTCGCACTGGGCCAATTCGCCGATCTGGCAAGCGATGTCCGCGACCTGCCGTCGATGGCCGCGGTGCTGGAGACGGCGCGGCGCAAGTCCGGCAATTACACGGTCCGACGTCCGTTGGAGATCGGCGCAGCGATGAGCGGCTGCAGTGATCGCACCATCTCCGGGTTGGGCCGCTACGGTGAAGCTGTGGGCGAGGCGTTTCAGCTGCGCGACGACATGCTGGGGGTATTCGGCGCCGAGACGGTGACCGGTAAGCCCGACGGCCAAGACCTCATCGAGCGCAAGGCCTCCAGCGTCGTCATCGCCGCACACCAACTGGCTGACCCATCCAGCCGCAGGCAGCTCACAGATTTGATGAACAGCGGCGACCTCGACGACAGTGCCATCGAGCGGTGGCGAAACTTGATCGTCAAGACCGGCACCGTGCAGTGGATCGACGACAAGATCGACGACCGCGTCTCATCAGCACTCGAAGCCCTCGACAAGCTTCGGATTGACGACCAAGTGCGGGCCGCGCTGACCAACATGGCCGTCGTGTGCACGGAGCGAACCGAATGAGGCCTTCAACCAGAGGAGATGTCTGCTGATGCGGACCGTGCCAGGCCCGAGCAGTCGGGTGGTCGTGGTCGGCGCAGGCCTGGCGGGCCTGTCAGCGGCACTGCATTTGGCAGGTCGAGGCCGTGAGGTCACCGTGGTGGAACGCGAGAGCTGGCCCGGTGGACGCGCAGGACGTCTCGACGTGAACGGCTACCGGCTGGACACCGGGCCCACCGTGCTGACGATGCCCGAGATCATCGACGACGCTTTCGCCGCCGTCGGTGAAACCCGCTCGGCCCGACTGGATTTGATGACCGTAGATCCGGCCTACCGGGCACAGTTCGCCGACGGCAGCAGCCTCGATGTGCACAGCGACGCAGATCGCATGGCGAGCGCTATCCGGGAATTCGCTGACGCCAAGCAGGCGGCGGGCTATCTCAAGCTGCGTGATTGGCTGACCCGGCTGTATGCCACCGAGTTCGATGGATTCATCGGCAGGAATTTCGATTCCCCACTGTCGCTGGTGAATCCGCAGCTGGCGCGGCTGGCGGCGATCGGTGGATTCCGCAAGTGGGACACCATGATCAATCGCCACATCACCGACGAGCGGCTGCGGCGGGTCTTCACCTTCCAGTCGCTCTACGCGGGTGTGGCGCCGCGGCAGGCCTTGGCGGTGTACGCGGTGATCGCCTACATGGACACCATCTCCGGAGTTTTCTTCCCGCGCGGGGGCATGCGGGCGCTGCCCGACGCGTTGGCCGCCGCCGCGACCGATGCCGGAGTGCGCTTCGTCTACGACGCGACGGTTACCGGCTTGGAACGCGCCGGGGACCGCGTGGCCGCGGTGCACACTGACCAGGATCAGCGCATCGCCTGCGACGCGGTGGTTTTGACCACTGAACTGCCGACGACCTACACCCTGCTGGGCCGCGAGCCGCGCCGCATCGGTCGCCTGCGGCCGGCGCCGTCGGCGGTCGTCATCCACGTCGGCTGCCCGCGCCCGCCCTCAGCCGATGACTCACTGGCACATCACAACATCGTCTTCGGCGGCCAATGGGAGCAGACGTTCACCGACATCATCCGAGACGGCCGGCTGATGCAGGATCCGTCGCTGCTCGTCACCAGGCCCACCGCCAGTGACACGAGTCTGGCCCCACCCGACCACGATCTGTTCTACGTTCTCGCCCCGGCCCCGAACCTCACCCGTGGTGTCGTCGACTGGTCGCGCGTCGGCGACAGCTACACCGACCAGCTCCTGCAGATCGTGGGCGATCGGCTGGTTCCGGGCCTGCCCGACGGCGCCGACGTGCTGCATGTCGTCAACCCCGCTGACTGGGCCCGCCAGGGGATGATCGCCGGCACGCCGTTCGCGCTGGCCCACACCTTCGCGCAGACCGGACCGTTCCGTCCGGCCAACACTGTGCGGGGCATCGACAACGCGGTGCTGGCCGGCTCGTCGACGGTTCCCGGCGTCGGCGTGCCCACCGCCATGATCTCCGGACGGCTGGCCGCCGACCGCGTCACCGGCATCATCGAGGGGTCAAAACGCGGCGTCGTGGCGAAAGCCGGCCTGACATGATCCGCACTGAGCTGACCGCCGCCGGAATCGACGATCCGGACCTGCGTGGCGCGTACCTTCGCTGCCGCACTCTCAACGCCGCCCACGGCCGCACCTTCTTTCTGGCCACCAGGCTGCTCGCCCCCGACCAACGTCCACCGGTGCACGCGCTGTATGGCTTCGCCCGTTACGCCGACGACATCCTCGACGATTTCGATCCGGTCTTGGACACCGCGACCCGGGCTGCGCGGCTACAACAGTTGTGCGATCAGCTCTTCTCCCCCGACGAGCACCCGAGCAATCCCGTCCTCGCCGCCGTGCGGCACACCGCACGTCGCTACGACATCCACGACCAACTGTTCGACGACTTTCTGGCGTCCATGCGGATGGACCTGACCATCTCCGACTATCCCGATCGTGCCGCACTCAATGAATACATGAAGGGCTCCGCGGAAGCGATTGGCCTGCAAGTGCTTCCGATCTTGGGTACGACGGGACCCGCCGAAGATGCCGCGCCGCACGCAGCAGCGTTGGGCAGAGCCTTTCAGCTCACGAACTTCTTGCGGGACATCGACGAAGACCTGCTGCGCCAACGCGTTTACCTGCCCGCCGACGAACTGACCGCCCACGGCGTCGATCGCGACCTGCTGATGTGGTGCCACGACAATCGCCGGACCGATCACCGGGTCCGCGACGCACTGGCCGAACAGCATGACATTGCCCGCCAGGTCTACCGTTATGCCGCAGGCGGTGTGGCCCTGTTGGCGCCGCGGTCACGCCCGTGCGTGGCCACCGCGCTGACGCTGTACTCGGAGATTCTCGACCGCATCGAAGACAGCGACTTCGCGGTGTTCAGCCAGCGCGCGACCGTGGGGACCGGGCGACGACTGCGCGTCGCCGGCGTCGGCCTGCTGCGATCTTGGCGGGCCAGGCTGGGGAATCCGTAATGGATCACTGGCAATACCTGATCGTTCTCGGGGCGTGCCTGGCGATCACCTTGCCGTTGGAGATCTTTCGCCCCGGCGTCTACCGTCAAGCGTGGCGGGCGACGCGCGCCGTGCTACCCGTAGCCGCCGTGTTCGTGCTCTGGGACGAGGTGGCGATCTGCGCACACGTGTGGAGATACAGCCGGGCGTACACCACCGGTGTGACCATCCCGTTTCAGATGCCGATCGAGGAGGTCCTGTTCTTTCTGGTGATTCCGTTGTGCGCCTTGCTGACTTATAACGCCGTGAGCGCCATTCTTGAGCGGTACACCCGCCGATGAGCGGCCTGGGCTACACAGTCCCGGCCGTGCTCGCGGTGCTGGCCGTCGGTGCGCTGGAGTTCACGGCCTTGCGCACCGGTCTTTTTCGGCGGCGGGCTTACTGGATGTCCATGCTGATCGTGGTCGGATTTCAAATCCTGGTCGACGGCTGGCTGACCAAGCTAAGTGCCCCGGTCGTGGTGTACGACGATCGGCAAACCACCGGTATCCGGTTTCCGTTCGACATCCCGATCGAAGATTTCCTGTTCGGCTTCGCGTTGGTGACCGCAGTCCTGCTGCTATGGGAGCGACAACGTGAGCGTCGGTGACACCGGTCTGCCCCGCGCTGACGTGCCGGCCGCGTTCGACGCCGGCGCGCACGCCTACGATCGGCTCGTCGGTGCGAGCCCGGGATACCATGACCACCTTCGACTTTCGGCGCGCCGGCTGCGACTGCCCGGCCGCGGTAGGGGGCTCCGGTTGCTCGATGCAGGCTGCGGCACCGGCGCGTCGACGGCTGCTCTGCTGGCCGTCGCTCCGGAGGCCGACATCGTCGGCGTCGACGCCTCACGGGGAATGCTCGACGAGGCGCGGGCCAAGTCATGGCCCTCGTCAGTCCGGTTCGTGCATGCTCCCATTGAAGCGCTTGCCGACAACGGCGTCGTGGGCCCGTTCGACGGGATCCTGGCCGCGTATCTGATCCGCAATCTGTCCGATCCCGACACGTCGATGCGGGCGCTGCGCAACCTGCTGGCGCCCGGGGCCACGCTGGCGGTGCACGATTACTCGGTGCGCGACTCCCGCACCGCCACCTGGATATGGCACGCGGTGTGTTGGGGCATCATCATTCCCTCCGGCTGGCGACACACCCGCGACGCGACGCTGTACCGGCATCTGTGGCGCAGCGTGCTGACCTTTGACGGCGCCGCGGAATTCCGGCAACGGATGGGTGCCGCGGGCTTCACCTCGGTGCACAGCGAAACCATGCCGGGTTGGGAGACCAATATCGTGCACACCTTCCTCGGGGACGCGCCGCGATGACCGATCGCCGTCGCCGGATGTTCCCGGCTCCGCGGGGCCTGCCCAGCGCCAAAGCGCTGTCGTCGCAGCCGCGGGCCGTTGTCGTCGGCGCCGGGATCGCGGGCCTGGCCGCTGCCACGGGTCTGGCCGAACGCGGTATCAGCGTCGATGTCGTCGAACGCGAGGCCTACCTGGGCGGGCGGGTCGGAGGATGGACCGAGCATTACGGCGGCGTCGAGGTCGCCATGAACCGGGGCTTCCACGCCTTCTTCCGCCAGTACTACAACTTGCGGGCCCTGCTGCGCCGCGTCGACCCCACGCTGTCCATGCTGACCCCGGTCGAGGATTACCCGCTCATCGACGGCGCCGGTCGGCGCGACAGCTTCCGTGGTCTACCCCGCACCCCACCGTGGAACGCGTTGGCATTTGCGTTGCGCAGCCCGACCTTTCGATTCGCTGACCTGGCCCGGATCGACGCGCGTGCCGCTGCGCCGCTTGCCGCGGTGTCGCTGCCCGACATCTTCCATCGCCTCGACCACATCGATGCCGACACCTTCCTCAAGAGCCTCAACTTCCCCGAGGCGGCACGCCATCTCGCGTTCGAGGTGTTCTCCCGCAGCTTCTTCGCCAGTCCCACTCAGCTCTCAGCTGCCGAACTGGCCACCATGTTCCACATCTATTTCCTCGGCTCCAGCGAGGGTCTGATCTTCGACGTCGTCAACGCCAACTACGACACCGCGCTCTGGCAGCCGCTGCAGCAATATCTCACCGATCTCGGCGTGCGCTTCCATCAAGGCAGCGCCGTCACCAGCATCGGCCGCGGCCACGCTCAACCTTTTCGCGTGCACACCGATGCCGATGAGAACCTGGACGCGGATGCCGTCGTGCTGGCCACCGATGTGGCCGGCCTGCAGCGGATTGTCGCGGCGTCACCGGGCCTGTGCGACGATATCTGGCAGGCACGGATCAAAAAGCTGAGGACCGCCCCGCCGTTCATAGTGCATCGCCTGTGGCTTGACCGCCCGGTTGCCGCTGATCGGGCGCCGTTCCTGGGCACCGCCGGCCACGAACCGCTCGACAACATCAGCGTCCTCGACCGCTACGAACGCCAAGCCGCTGAGTGGGCGCGCCAACACGGCGGCTCTGTGGTCGAATTGCACTCGTATGCGGTGGAATCCGCGCGTCCGCAGAACGCGATGCTGAGTCAGTTACACGAGCTGTATCCGGAAACCGCCGGAGCGCGAATCGTTTACGAACGCATGCTGCATTACCGCGATTGTCCGCTCTTCGCACCGGGCAGCCATGCTCATCGGCCCGGCGTCGTCACACCGCTGCCCGGACTGCTGCTGGCCGGCGACGGGGTGCGCATCGACTTGCCGGTCGCACTGATGGAACGTGCCGCCACCACCGGCTGGACGGCCGCCAACCAGATACTGTCGCAGTGGGGAGTTGCCGGCCATGCCCTGTGGACGGTTCCGACCCAGGGCCGCTTGGCGCTGTTGCGCTATCTTGCCGGTCGAGAAAGGGTTTCGCGACGATGAACATCGGCGACAATGTGCGGAGACGCTGGCCCAAGGATTGGCCGCTGCAGGCGCTCCCACCGGTGGCCTGGGCCGCCCAGCATCCGACCTATCGCGAGGCCTCGCCGGCGATCATCGACGCGGCGTTGGATCGATCGCAGCGCCGACCGGCCGGCAACTGGTTTGCGTTCGCCGCGAGCCGCGATGTCGCGGCCGGTCGACCGTTCGGCACTCGTGTCGCCGGCGTCGAACTGGTCGCCTGGCGCGATCAGCGATCGCTGCTGCACGTCGGCCCGCGCAGTTGTCCGCACTTGGGCGCCGATCTTGCCACCGCCGCCGTACATCGCGGCGCCCTGGTCTGCCGGTGGCACGGACTCTGCCTGGACGGCAGCACTGACGAATTCGGTTGGCGGACAATGCCCAGCTACGACGACGGCGTGCTCGCGTGGGTGCGTCTGGACGGTGTCGGTGGCGAGGCGCCGCTCGAAAAACCGGTGATCTCGGCCAGGCCCACCGGCGAGACGCTGCACGCCGTCACCCGACTGGTCGGCACCTGCGAACCCTCCGACATCATCGCCAACCGGCTCGATCCGTGGCATGGCGCGTGGTACCACCCCTACTCGTTCACCCGACTCGAGGTGCTGACCACTCCCACCGACGAGGCGGATCGATTCCTGGTCGCGGTGACATTCCGCATCGGCCGCGTCGGTGTACCCACCGTCGCGGAGTTCACCAGCCCCGAGCCACGCACCATCGTGATGCGCATCGTGGACGGTGAGGGAGCGGGCAGTGTGGTCGAGACTCATGCCACGCCAATCGGTTTGGGCCCCGACAACCGTCCGCGGACGGCGGTCATCGAGGCTGTCGTCGCCACCTCCGACCGCACCGGATTCAAGCGGGCACACCACGCCGCCCCGCTGATCACACCGCTGATGCGTGTCGCCGCGTCGCGGCTGTGGAAGGACGACCTCGCCTACGCCGAACGCCGCTACCAACTGCGCTCCGGTACGACATGATGCGTCGCGCCGCCGTCGTCCTCACTGTCGGTGCGCACTTGGCCTACTTGATCTATCTGCCCAGCGGCGGATTTCTGGCGCTGCGTTGGCCGCGCTCCATCGCGCTGCACGTGCCGATGGTGATCTGGGGTGTCGCTGTCGTCGTTGTCGGATTACCCTGCCCGCTGACCGAACTCGAACAACGGGCGCGTGCCCGGGCCGGCATGAATCGTCTGCCGGAGTCTGGCTTCATCGACCGCTACGTTGACGGGGTCTTTTACCCGGCTAACTGGACCGGCGCCGCGCAGGCGCTGGCCTTCTCCGCTGCGATGGTCTCGTGGGTTATGTTCGCGTCGAAACGTCGGCGCTGCGGACGCTCGAGCTGATGTCGCGGGCGATACCACCGAGGACCGCGTGACGAAACGGTGTGGACGCCGTCCAAAACGCTTCACCGGCAAGGCCGTACGGCTGAAACAGCGCGCGCAGGCGATAACGCGAACCGCCGTCGCTGTCCTCGTGCACCGACAGCTCGAGCCACAGCCGGCCGGGTAGCCGAACATCCGCGCGCAGACGCAGCAGGTGGGGACGATCCGTGTGCTCGACCTGCCACCTGCGCTTGGCACCGGTCGACTCGAAGGCCCGCCACAGTGTTTCGGCGTCGGCGTCTACTCGGTGTTCAAATACCTGCTCGTGCAGCGATCCACCGGCCCAGTCCGGGTCGGTGGGCAGCGGCTGGGCCGGGCAGTCGTCGGCGCCGAAGCGCGACCAGCGGGTGCGCAGCTCGCCGTCGCGCACCCGGGCCAACGCAAACTCGATGGCGTCTTCGTAGTGCGTCAGCCCGTCGTCGGGGTCAGGAATGTATGCGGCGATGTCGTGCTCGCTGCAGACCACATCGTTTTCCAACGAATCCATCAGCGACGACGCCAATGACCGTGGCAGCGGGGTGATCAGGTTCACCCAGTGTGACGAGAGCCGGGGAGTCAACACCGGCACCGGGATGGCGACACGTCGATGAAGACCCGCGATCGCCGCGTATCGACTGCTCATCTCGGTGTAGGTGAATGCTTCTGGGCCACCGATATCGAAGGCGCGACTCACCTCGGCGGGCAGCTCCGCAGCGTTTGTCAGGTAATACAGCACGTCACGCACCGCGATGGGCTGAACCCGCGTGCGCAGCCACTTCGGCGTGACCATCAACGGAAGTCGTTCGGTCAGGTAGCGCAGCATCTCGAAGCTGGCTGACCCCGCTCCGATGATGACCGCTGCACGCAACTCAACGGTGGCAACGCCTGACTCCCGCAGCAATTGGCCCACTTCGGCTCGCGATGCCAGGTGGTCGGATAACTCCTGCTCATCGGGGATGATGCCGCCGACGTAGACGATGCGCGAAAGCCCCGCCTCGGCGGCGGCGTCGGCGACGATTGATGCCCCGCGCGCATCGACGTTGACGAAATCCGCGGCCAGCATCGAGTGCACCAGGTAGTACAGAACCTGCTGGCCTTTCAGCGCGGTGCGGACCCGTTCGACGTCAGTGACGTCACCCTCGACCACCTCGACACGTCCACGCCACGGCACGTCATCGAGCTTGGCCGGCGTCCGGGCCATCACCCGAACCTCGTGACCGGCCGACAGTAGTTCGGGAACCAGCCGCGCTCCGAGGTAGCCGGTGGCACCGAATACGACGCAGCGCATCGCTCACTCCTTCGTTGGCCCGGATCTGTCACTGACGTGAGCGGAGGCGCGCGGGAATCGACGCCACCGCCGGGTGCACCGATCCATCCGGACTGTGTACTTCACTAGATTAATAGTTAAGATTATGGTTCAACTAACTATAGACGTGAGAGGAACCGCGTGGGAGAGCACAACGTCACCAAGGGTGACCGATCCGTTGCGACCCGACGAACATTGAATCCCGGGACCTTCCGGTGAATTCGCAAAGCGCGATGTTCCTCCAAGCCGCACAACTGGTGTCCGACCTGCACCACCGTGCGTCGTTCGACACACCGGCACTGTTGCGCGAGCTCATTGCGGGTGCTGCCGAGTCGGTGCCCCACGCAGAATACGCGGGCATCACAGTTACGGACAGGCGCCGCCGCAGCCAAACGGCAGCAGCAACCCATCGCTACCCGGTCATGCTGGACGAGATCCAGCGTCGGTATCAACAGGGACCGTGCCTGACAGCCGCCGCCCTTCAAGACAGCGTCCGGATCGATGATCTCGACGCCGAAGACCGATGGCCGCTCTACCGTGAAGAGGCGCTCAAGCAGACGCCGATTCGATCGATCTTGTCGTTCGGGATGTTCAAAGAAGGCGGCACCACGGCCGCGCTGAACTTCTACGCCGAACCGGTCAACGCCTTCGACGACGGAGCAGTCAACTTGGGCCTGATTTTCGCCAGCCACACCGCGCTCGTTTGGAACATGATGCGGCGTGACCTGCAGTTTCGTAGCGCGCTGGTGTCCCGGGACGTCATCGGCCAGGCAAAAGGCAGGCTGATGGAACGTTTCGACATCGACGCTGCTGAAGCTTTCGAATTGCTCAGGCAGTTGTCCCAAGAATCCAACACCCCGATTGCGCAACTAGCCCAGCGGGTCGTGACCGGCGATCGTCCGCTTCTTGAAAAGTATCCGCGCTGAACACCGATCGCGTTGCACAACAAGAAACCTCGGCGGACGCCGGCTGTGCGCTCACCACAATCCGTAGGCCGCGAGCACCCACGTGCGAGACCAAGACGTGTGATCGTGGCTGTCGAAAGGGGGGCCGCTACTCTAGGTCGGCGTGCGCCACGCACCATGCGGCTATGCCGCAGCGCGGACACGAGACATTTTCGGAGGCTGCCGTATTGTCGCTGATCCATCGGATTTCCGATACGCTCTCCGAAATCGCTAAGAAGGATGCGGTCAGGTGACTAAGCGGGGCACGAACGGTTCACCTCCTAGCAGGCCAGAGCTTGAAAAGCTGATGTCGGCCGATATGCGGGCGGTTACGGCACAGTCCGACCGGATAGGTCGTTATTTCGCGCGCCAGCACGATGTGAGCGGCAACGACTTTCACGCGTTGCTGCACGTCATGGTCGCCGAAACTGCCGGCACACCGTTGACGATGGCTCAACTGAGGCAGCGGATGGACGTCTCCCCCGCCGCGATCACCTACCTGGTGGACAGAATGATCGACGCCGGCCATGTTCGGCGCGAATCGGATCCCGCGGATCGGCGCAAAGCGCTGCTTCGGTACGAGCCAAGCGGAATGGAACTGGCACACAGGTTCTTCACCCCGCTCGGTATTCACCTGCGCGCCGCGCTCACGGATCTCTCTGATGAGGAACTGTTTGCCGCTCACCGAGTGTTCGCCGCCATGATCGCCGCGATGTCGACGTTCGAAGGTGAACTCGTTATCTCGCAACCGAAGCCGTCGGCGGTGCGAGCCACCGCCGCGAAAGACCTCGTCTGAACATCGTTCTGCACCCCAACTCGAAAGATGCTGGCTCTGAACGGCTTTCGCACCGTTATCGCCGTTCGGCGCTGAGCGGCTGCTCAGGCGCCACGGGCGACCGGCCGACGCAGATGCGCCTCGATCAAGTCAGCTCCTCGCGCAACGCCTCCGGTCGCGGCGAAACCGGCCGCCACGCGGCGGGCGCCGTCGGTCATCGTCATCGCTGTCCGAACAGATTCGCGCAGCGCCGGCGCGCTGAGTTTGTCGGCCGGTAGCCGGATACCACAGCGAGCCATCTCCACCCGACGCGCGACCTCGACCTGATCGCGAGCGAACGGAACGACGCAGACCGGCACACCGCGGTCGAGGGCCTTGACCGTCGTGCCCATCCCGCCATGGGTGATCGCACAGCACGCGCGATCGAGCACCGCACCGTGCGGAACGAATTGGCGCACTGTGGCGTTCGGCGGAGTAGGCAAGCCCTGAGGGACCCCTGCCGGAAAGGTCGCGACAACATGCACCGGTTCATTGGCCAACGCTTGCAAAGCGGTGCACGCAAGCACGGTATCGGCCTGCTTGATCGAGGATGTGCTGACCAAAACGATCGGCCGGTCGATCGATGCGACCCATTCGGGCACGGGCGCAGTCGCAGGCTCGAATACGCAGGCACCGACGAGGTGAACCGCATCGCCCCAACCGGAATGCGGATACTCGAACGGCTCACCTCCAACCGCGAGCAACAGTGGTGCCCTTCGCATCAGTTCATCGACTGAACTGACCGTCGACGCCCCTACCGCAGCGCGAACAGCGTTCACCCGAGGCACGATTCGCCGGTCGAAGAGGTGTGTCACGATCGGGCGAACCGACGCATCGCGCAGTCGGCCAACAACTCCGGGCAGTGGCCGCAGTGCCGGACCGAATGGCGGCACACCGGGCGACCGCAAATACGGCGTGAACGGCGAGAACACCAGCCACGGCAGATCGCCCGCGTCCGCCGCCGACATCGCGCCCCAGCAGTTCGCGTCGATGATCACCGCGTCGGGTCGCACCCGCTCGATGGCGGACCGCAGATCCTCGACCTCCAACACCGCGCGTCGGCACAACACGTCAATCGACATCTTCAAGACGTCCAACGCGTTTCGCGCCATCCAATCCGGTGCGACGACGGCCTCGATTCGTGCATCGACCGGCTCGGCGTTGATCCCCGCGGCATGTGCTTTCGCAACGCCGGCCGACATGGTCCGCATGTGGACCTGGTGTCCGCGCTCGGCCAACTCGCTCAGCAGCGCAGCAAGCGGAAACAGATGTCCGAGCGCCGGCGAGCCATAGGCCAGGACGACAGCCATATCCGCCAACCAACCCGGCTACATGATCGGCGCGACGCCGACGCGGCGCAGGGCCGCTAGGTCCGCTGCGCCGGCTCCGTGCAAGCAGATGCGTAGTTCGTCGATGAACCGCTGCAGCCAATCCACCACGGCCTCAGTGGATTCGATCGCCGCTGCCAACAGGGGGCGGGCGATCGCCACCACGTCGGCACCCAACGCCAGCGCTTTGGCCGCGTCCATACCGGTACGAATGCCACCGGAGGCGACCAGCGGGACGTCGGGCAGTACCTCGCGCACCTCCACGATGGCCCGCGCGGTGGGTATGCCCCAGTCGGCCAGATCCGGGTAGCGCACCTCGCCGTAGCGGACGAGTTGCTCCACGCGCGACCACGACGTGCCCCCAGCGCCCGCGACGTCGATTGCGGCCACCGGCAGCTCGCCGTACCGACCCATCAACTCCGTCACCGCCGAGGTACCGATGCCGTGGCCCACTTCCTTTAGGAGCACCGGATATTCCAGTGCACCGGCGACCTGCCGCAGCCGGTCGACCGAGCCCGAGAAGTCGCTGTCGCCGTCTTGCTGGACGGCCTCCTGCAGCGGATTGGTGTGCACCGCAAGCGCATCGGCGCCGACCCGTTTCAGCGCTTTCGAAATATCGTCAACAGCAGTCGCCGTCAGCTGCGCGAGGCCAATATTGCCGAACAGCAACACATCCGGCGCTACGTCGCGGACGGTGAAGCTGTCGGCCGCCTGCTCCCCCAACGCACTGTCCAGCATGATCCGCTGTGAGCCCAACATCATTCCGATGCCGAGGCGTTGGGCGGCTGCGGCCAGATTTTTGTTGATCGTGCCCGACAGCTCGGCACCGCCGGTCATCGCGCCGACCAATATCGGGCCGCGCAGGGGCACGCCGAGGAACTCGGTGGACAGGTCGACGTGGGCGAGGCTGGTCTGCGTCAGCGCGTTGTACGGCAGGCGGTAGCGTTCGAGCCCGGTAGTGACACCGTGATAGGCGACCTGGTCGTCCAGGCACACGTCAATGTGGCGTCGTTTGCGCGTTGTCATCCCGTTCGAATCCGTTGGCACAGCACCCTCACCCCCTCTCCGGCTGTTTGAGCAATTCGAGCTGATGCTGGTACCGCCGCATTGCCTCGATCAACACGGCGAACACCCGACTGGCCGCGGACAGGTCGGCGTCGGGTAAGTCTGCCATCGCGTCGTGGGTGTGCGCTCCCAGCGGAGCGAAGAACGCACGTGCCGTCGCAAGGCCGGATTCCGAATGCCGCAGGATCACCTTGCGCCTGTCACCTGGGTCAGATTCCCGGGTGATGTGGCCCGAGGCCATCATCCGGTCCACCAGATAGGTAATGGCCGCGCCCGACAGCCCCATGCGCTGACGTAGTTCGCCGGAGGTGATCGGCGCGCCCGCGGTTTCGGCGACCATGACATGCAGCAGCGCGCGGAAGTCGTTGGGCCGCACGGCATACGCCGCAGCGAAAACCCGGCCGATCTGTTCGGATTCGGCCGTCAATACCCGCAGATCAGCCGAGATCTGCGATTCAAGCGCGGCTCGGCTGCCTGCGGTCTCATCGGGGCCCATGACGTGATTCAGTTTATCCGGTTACGACGATTACTTCAGTTGATTAATACTTAATCTACTGAAAGAATTGGCTACAAGTCGAAAGGATCTCAGATGAACAAGCAGACACTGGCCGCGACCACGCTTGGCGTCGCAGCGACTGCAGGAATCGGAAGCGTAGCCAGCAAGTCGGCGGTCACCCGGTGGTACTCCGGCCTGCGTAAACCCGGCTATGTGCCACCCGACGGCGTCTTTCCGGTGGCCTGGACCACGCTGTACACCGACATCGCGGTTACCTCCGCGACGGCGATCGACCGGCTGCGGGCAGCGGGTCGCCATCGCGAGGCCCGCAACTACTCGGTCGCGCTGGCCGCCAACCTCATCCTCAACGCCGGATGGAGTTGGTTGTTCTTCAAGTACCAGAAGCTCGGCGCCTCGGCGGTTGGAGCTGCGGTGCTGGCAGCCAGCAGCGCCGACTTGACCAGGCGGACCGCAGCGGCCGATCCGCGCGCCGGTGCCGCGTTGCTGCCGTATCCGCTGTGGTGTGCGTTTGCCACCGCGATGTCGGGCCATATTTGGGTACTCAACCGACGATGAGACAGATAGCCCGCTGATGCCCGCGTTGTTGTGGTTCCGCCGCGACCTTCGAGTGCGGGACCTCCCTCCACTGCTGCGGGCGGCCGCCGACAGCGACGAGGTGCTCGCCTGTTTTGTGCTCGATCCCCGCTTGGAGGCGTCGTCGGCCGACCGGCGGATGCAGTTTCTGTGCGACTCGCTGCGGCAGTTGCGGGACGACCTGGACGGGCGGCTGCTGGTTACGCGCGGTCGACCCGAGGAGCGCATTCCCGCACTCGTCCAGGTGCTCGAAGCGCCGTCGGTGCATGTCTCGGAGGACTTCGCACCGTACGGCCGACGACGCGACGACCGGGTGCGCGCGGCGTTGGGCGACGTCCCGCTGGTGGCGACCGGGTCGCCGTATCTGGTGTCGCCGGGGCGGGTGACCAAGGACGACGGCGACCCGTACAAGGTGTTCACCCCATTCTTCGGCCGGTGGCGGGAAATGGGGTGGCGGTCGGCGGCGCGATCCAGCGCCAAGGCGGCGCACTGGGTCGATCCCAAACAGCTCGGTAAACGCGCCAAAGCTGTGGAGATACCCGACCCGGGTGTCGAACTCGACCTGCCCGCCGGCGAGGCAGCCGCCAGGCGGCAATGGAAAAAATTCGTCGACAAGGGGCTCGAAGACTACGGCGACGACCGCAACCGGCCCGACCACGACGGCACCAGCCGGATGTCGGCGCATCTGAAATTCGGCACCATCCACCCGCGGACGATGGTCGCCGACTTGGACCAGCGCCGCGCCGGCGCACGAGCATATTTGCGGGAGTTGGCATTTCGCGACTTCTACGCCGCAGTGCTACATCACTGGCCCGACAGCGCCTGGTGGAACTGGAACCGCGACTTCGATGCCATCAAGGTGGATTCCGGCGCGAAGGCCGAGGAACGCTTCGAGGCCTGGAAAGCCGGCGAAACCGGTTTCCCGATCGTCGACGCCGGCATGCGTCAACTACGCGAAACCGGCTACATGCACAACCGGGTGCGGATGATTGTCGCGTCATTTCTGGTCAAGGACCTGCACCTG
The DNA here is from genome assembly GCA_963760095.1 of uncultured Actinomycetota bacterium. Classification (GTDB taxonomy): domain Bacteria; phylum Actinomycetota; class Actinomycetes; order Mycobacteriales; family Mycobacteriaceae; genus Mycobacterium. The sequence continues at coordinate 443,019 of CAVXBT010000009.1, forward strand.
CCTTGGCAGTGGGGTGCCCGCTGGTTCCTCGATCAGCTGGTCGACGGCGACATGGCCAGCAATCAGCATGGCTGGCAGTGGTCCGCGGGATGCGGCACCGATGCCGCGCCGTACTTCCGGGTGTTCAACCCGACCACCCAGGCCGAGAAATTCGATCCCTCAGGCGATTACGTCCGGCGTTGGGTATCCGAGCTCGCCGACGCCGATGATGTCCGTCTGAACAAAGGCGACCGGCCGTCGGGTTATCCCGAGCCGATCGTCGATCACAGCGCCGAACGCAGCGAGGCGCTACGCCGCTACCAAGCCATCAATTGAGGGCCGGTCAGCGGGCCGCTTTTTTGCGTTCGATATCGGCCAGCGCCGCAGCCAGCTCGGCGCGCTCGGCGGCCGAGGTCTCCCATGCGAGCCGCCGGTTTTTCACCACCTTGGCCGGTGCTCCGACCGCGATCGAATAATCCGGCACATCACCACGGACCACGGCGTGCGATCCCAGCACGCAGCCACGTCCGATGGTGGTGCCCCGCAGCAGGGTCGCCTTCACCCCGACCCAGGTGTCCGGTCCGATCCGGACCGGGGACTTGACGATGCCCTGGTCCTTGATCGGCAGGTTGATGTCGTCCATGCGGTGGTCGAAATCGCAGACGTAGCACCAGTCGGCCATCAGCACCGAATCGCCGAGCTCAATGTCGAGGTAGCAGTTGATCACGTTGTCGCGTCCCAACACCACCTTGTCGCCGAATCGCAACGAGCCCTCGTGTGCGCGGATCGTGTTCTTGTCGCCGATGTGCACCCAGCGCCCGATTTCCAGCTGCGCCAGTTCAGGTGTCGCGTGGATCTCGACGCCCTTGCCGATGAAGACCATGCCGCGGGTGATGATGTGCGGGTTGGCTAGCTTGAACTTCAGCAGCCGCCAGTAGCGCACCAGATACCAGGGCGTGTAAGCGCGGTTTCGCAGCACCCACCGCAGCGAGGCCAGCGTGAGGAACTTGGCTTGGCGTGGGTCACGAAGATTCGATCCCCGCCAGCGGCGATGGATCGGGGCACCCCACATGCTCGTCATGGCCGAAGAGCCTATCGCCGTGGTGTGAAGCATGGCGAAGCGGGCAATCGGGCTTACACGAGCCGACACGGGTTACCCTCGCACCGTGCCCTGGCCGATCCCTCGCCGTACTGTGCGGCATTGGTCATCCGCGGTCTGGGCGATTGTTCTGGCAGCCGCCGTGGCGGGTTGCGGTAATACCGACTCCTGGGTCGACACCGTGCCAGCCCAAGGTTGGCCCGCACAGTACGGCGATGCGGCCAACAGCAGCTACAGTGCGACGCCCGGCGCCAGCGGCCTGACCCTGCGCTGGACCCGCTCGGTCAAGGGATCGCTGGCGACGGGAGTAGCACTCAGCTCGCGCAATTGGCTCGCGGCGAACGCCCAGACACCCGGCGGATGCTCGCTGATGGAATGGGAGAACGACGACAACGGCCGGCAGCGGTGGTGCACCCGGCTGTTCCAAGGCGGCGGCCTCTCCGGCCCGTTGTTCGACGGCTTCGACAACCTCTATGTGGGTCAGCCCGGGGCGATCCTGTCCTTCCCTGTCACCCAGTGGATCCGCTGGCGCCGCCCGGTAATCGGAATGCCCACCACGCCAAGGATTCTCGGGCACGGTCAACTGCTGGTTGTCACACATCTGGGGCAGGTGCAGGTTTTCGACGGTCATCGCGGCACCGTGGTCGGTAATTCGGTGGACCTGGTGGACAACGTCGACCCGAGCGACTTCACCCGCGGCCTCTCGGATTGCGGACCGGCCCGAGCAGAATGCCCCGTCGCGGCGGCACCGGCGTTCGCGGCATCAAGCGGGCTGGTGGTGCTCGGCCTGTGGGAGCCGGGTGCCCCCTCGGCGGTGCTGGCCGGGCTGAAGTACCACCCGGGCCAAAGCCCGCTGCTGACCCAGGAATGGACCAGCGACGCGGTCAGCACCGGCGTGCTGGCCAGCCCGGTGCTGTCCAGCGATGGATCCACGATCTACGTAAACGGGCGTGACGAGCGGTTGTGGGCCCTGCACGCCGCCGACGGCAAGCCGAAATGGTCTGTTCCGCTGAAGTTCCTCGCGCAAACGCCGCCGTCGGTCACACCGGGCGGATTGATCGTGTCGGGCGGTGGCCCGGACACCCGACTGGTCGCGTTCAAGGACGCCGGCGACCATGCGCAGGAAGTGTGGCGCCGCAATGACGTCAGCCCGCTGTCGACGTCGAGCCTGGCCGGTCGGGGCGTCGGCTATGCGGTGGTGACCGGTGGGCCCGGCCAGGGCGAGCGGGGCATGACGCTGCTGGTCTTCGATCCCGGTAGCGGCCGCACCCTCAACAGCTACCCGCTGCCCGAGGCGACCGGCTACCCCGTCGGCGTCTCGATAGGCCGAGATCGCCGGGTGGTTACCGCCACCAGCGACGGCCAGGTGTACAGCTTCGCGCCGAGCTGACCGGTGGGACGCCCTAGCTCTTCACCGACAGCGGCGGGACGGCGTTGCGCGGCACATGGACCTGACTGGCGCCGGCCAACGACGGTAGGAGTTCACCCGGCGCGAAATAGAAGATCAGTTCGTCGTCGGTGATCGCGAAATTTTGATAGTGCGACGCGTCGAGTCCCGACCCCGGCAGGATCGCAGGACCGAGGCCTGTCTGCTTTCCCACCTCGCGTTGCACGATCGGGTAGATCGAGTCGAGCGGTTTGGTGTTCGGCACGAAAAGCGTGTCGAAGGTGATCGCCTTCTGCGCTCCCAGGTCGTAGTTGAAGCTTTTGTAGAACGTCGACGGGCGGGGACCACCGAGATCTTCGAAGACCTTGAGCACCACGCTTCGGGTGCCGCCGGGTGGCCGGCCGGAGTGGTATTGCTCAGAGGTGACTTCCATCTGGTACGGCACATCGCGCGAACCGGAAGTCTGCGACGACGTCTGCGCAACACTGACGAATCCATCCCGATTCTGGCCGATGAAATCGGTCAGCGCCTGCTCGTCGGGATAGTCCATCGGAAACGTCATGTCGAGCGTGTAGGTGGACGACGAGGCGTGCACATGACAGGTCTGCTCGTCCGGGAGTTCGCCGCCCAGGCTGGTGCAAGCCGAGTCCGCGGCCGCGACCGCCCCACCGGACCAGCCCAACAGGGCTCCGGCCGCTATCAGCGCGGCCGACATCATGTTGCGCATCGGTCGACTTGTCCTCGCAGGCTCAGAACGGCTGAAATGCCGCTTCGCAAGCCTACCTGGCCCCTCGGACGACGCATGAAAAACGCCTGCTCTACCCAATGCAGATGATCGTCTGCGCAGTTCAGCGGCCACCGCCCCAAAGACCGATGGCCGCCGACCCAGCAGATATCCCCTTTTAATACAGTGACGCGAGCTCGCTCGGGAAGTTGGTGCTGTCGGCGGCGGCGCCGGTACCGTCCAACGTCGACAGCAGGTCCGTCCAGAGGTTGCTTCCATCCGCCAAGGCGCCCGAGGTGCCCGTGCTCGACGCCAGGTCAGCCACAGGGGTGCCGCTTGCGGCAGCGTCGACGGTGGGGAGGCCGCCATTCGCTGCCCAGTCGTCATACTGCTTCAGGACGTCGATCATGTCGCTTAGTCGCGCAGCCGGGGGCGGTCAGGTCACAGCAGCTACATCATGTCCCAGTAATGCTTCGCTGTGGCCGTGCCGGCCCGCCGGCGCGCTCGTACCAGTCTGCGGGTCTGCTGGTCACAGTTCATGGGGAAATTTCCCTATCTTTGGTGTCGTCGGCACGGATCGCCCCGCTAGCGCGACGGCCGGCACACAAAGGCCGTGCCCCGCGCTGCCGCGCCCGAGCCGACTCTGGTGATGACCACCGTCAAGGCTTGGCTGCCATGCAAGCCTAGTCGTCGGCGCAGCGCATCGGGGTCCACGTCCACCCCGCGGACCAGGATCTCCAACGCACCGCAGTCGAATGCGCCAAGCGCTTGACGGAGCCGGCGCTCGTCGAAGGGCAACTGTTTGAGGACCTCGAACCCGCGCACGCCCGGTGGTAACTCGTCGCCGGACAGGTAGGCGATGTTCGGGTCGAGCTGCCACAGCCCGTGCCGCGCGGCATAGTGACGTACCAGACCGGCCCGCACCACCGCGCCGTCCGGGTCGACGATCCACCGGCCCGCCGGCCGGACCGGACAATCGTCCGGCTCGGCGTCGGTGACCTGCTCGCCGCGGTCCAGGATGCTGGCACGCCGGCGCACGCCCGGCCCGGCCAAACCCGCCGACCACAGGCAGGCTTCCCGCACCGACCCGCGATAAGACGTCACTTCGATCTCACCGTCGAACCCGAGCCGCGTCACGGCATCGAAATCGATTCCAGGAGCGCATTTGACGACCAATTCCCGGCCTCGGTAGGCCTCGAACAGTCGGTCCAGTGCGGGCTGATAGTCGCGCGGATTGAAGCGCCGTCGCCCACCGCCACGGCGCGCAGGGTCGGCCAACACCACCGCGTCGCGGGTTACCGGGTGAAGTGCGTCGGCCCGACACAGATCGACTGTCGCGCCAAGATTGTGCCGCGCCATCGCCAGCCGGACCGGATCGATGTCGCTGCCTACCGCCCGAGCCGCCGAACCGCGCAGCGCCGCCAACTCGGTCCCAATCGAACACGTCACGTCGTGAATCACAGTGCCGCTCAGCCGCGTTGACCGATGCAGCGCAACCGGTGCAGCGCTGGCCTGCTGTAGGGCTTCGTCGGTGAACAGCCAGTCGTTGGTGCCGGGCAGCTCGGATAGCTTCGCGACCGCACGACGGCGCAGCAACACCGTCTCCACTAAGACCGGTGTCCGGTCGCCGAATTGCGTGCGTAGGGCGGCGATCTCGCTGATCCGGTCGGTCAGCGGAAACGCTGCGACCACGGCCAACGCGGCAGAGCCCTCGTCCGACGTCAGGTAAGCAACGTCGTCGAGGCTGAAGTTCAGGACGGCTTGATCCCGGTGATCATCACGTTGTAGAACCAGCCCTTTGGCACCACACGGCGCCACAGGTTCTCGTCAATCCAGCTCAACGTCTTCCAGCTGGTGAACGCGAACCTGGCCCAGCCCCAGCCCAGTCGCCCCGGCGGCACTGTCGACTCGAATGTGCGGACCGGCCACCCCAACATCGCGGCGGTGAACTCCACGGTCGACGTGCGAACCTGCACCGCGCCGGCGTCGGCGGCCATCCGCTCGAGGTCGTGCGGGTCGAAGGTGTGCAGGTCGACGATCCACTCCAGGGCGGCCGCCCGCGAGTTCTCGTCGAGCTCGGCCTGGGGACGACGCCAGCTGCCCAATCCGGGCAGCTTGACGGCCCGGATGGTGACGTTCCAGGTCAGGTCCGCCAGCGCGCGGGCGTATCCATTGCCGACGGTGGTCGGCTCGCCGGCGAACACGAACCGGCCGCCGGGCCGCAGCACCCGGAGCACCTCACGCAACGACTGCTCGACGTCGGGAATGTGGTGCAGCACAGCGTGTCCGACGACCAAGTCGAAGGTCTCGTCGTCATACGGGATGCGCTCGGCGTCGGCGACCCGGCCGTCGATGTCCAGCCCCAGCGACTGCCCGTTGCGGGTGGCGACTTTGACCATGCCCGGCGACAGATCGGTGACCGACCCGCGCCGCGCCACCCCCGACTGGATCAAGTTCAGTAAAAAAAATCCAGTGCCACAACCCAATTCGAGGGCACGGTCGTACGGCAGCCGATGGACCTCGTCGTCGGGGACGGCGCCGTCGAAGCACTCCCGCGCATAGTCGATGCAGCGTTGGTCGTAGGAGATCGACCACTTGTCGTCGTAGTTCTCCGCCTCCCAGTCGTGGTAGAGCACCTGGGCCAGCTTGCTGTCGTGTCGGGCGGCCTCAACCTGCTCGGCAGTGGCGTGCGGCTGCGGCACCGGGTCGGTACTGGTCATGGTGGCCCACCCTATCGGCCGGCCGCGTCGACGACCATTCTGGTCGCTGATCACGTCACCGAGACCGAAATCGTCGGCGTGTGCGGTGGGCGCGGTCATCCCGAACGCCAGCAGGCCTCCAGCTAATGTGAGCCAGCTCATAGTACCGACCGGCTGTCACGCTATGTAAAGGCTCTTCTCAGATTCCTTTAAGTCGCCTCTGTCGCGGGCGGCGGCCGCCGCAGATTGGCGGCGAACACGTCAAGGTAGCGGCGTTCGGCGGACGACCGCTCCGCCAGAGTCAGCTCGGAGGCGGCGTCGATACCGGCTTTGGCCGCAGCAAGCGCGGCTCCTGGTCCGTCGACAAAACGGCTCGCCCAGGCCGCGGCGGCGTCGTAGACGTTGTCCGGGGCCACCATCTCGTCGATCAAGCCCAGCGCCAGCGCCTCTTCGGCGTCAAAGAATCGACCGCTGTACACCAGCTCCTTGGCCCGGCTGGCCCCCACCGTGCGGGCCAGCCGCGCCATGCCGCCGCCGTCGGGAATCAGTCCGGCCAGGATCTCTGTCGTGCCGAACCGCACGTTGTCGCCGCTGACGCGCCAGTCGGCGGCCAGCGCCAGACCCAGACCGGCACCGAGCGCGTATCCGGTGATCGCGGCAACGGTCGGCTTCGGGATCGCCGCGACGGCCTCGATGGCGCCGCGGTGCTCACGTATCCAGCTCTCGGCCTCCGGCGCGGTCAGCGCGCGCAACTGGGGCATGTCGTCACCGGCGGAGAAAATCTCGTGGCCGCCGAAGACGATGACGGCGGCGATGTCCTCGCGGCGGCTGACCTCGGCAGCGGCCCCCTCGATCTCTCGATAGACCTGCCGGGTCATGGCGTTGGTGGGCGGCCGCGAGAGCACCAGAGTTCCGACGCCCGGATGATCCTCGCCCAGGTGGACGCTGACGAACTCGCTCAATGCCGCCATCCCAGTCCGCCGGCTTTGCGGGCCCGGTGATAACGGTCGGAGTCGAAGAACTCGAAAATCCAGTTGTCGCCCTCGATTTCAAGATTCGGCTGCACGGTCACGATCTGACGCTCGACGGACAATGCATCGGCAACCGAGCGACCGGTCAGCGAGTCCAGCTGTGTCCAGGTCGGCGGCAGCAGAAAGCAGCGGCCGGCTTCGAATTCGGCGATGGCCGCCTGCGGCGTGCTCCACTCCGCACGGTCGGATTCGGTGTTGTCCCCGTCGGCGCGCTGACCTTCCGGCAACGCCCCGACGAAGAAGTAGGTGTCATAGCGGCGGGTGCGTTCGGCTTCGGGGGTCACCCAGTTCGCCCACGGCCGCAGCAAATCGGCCCGTAGGACCAGGTTTTCCTGGCGCAGGAAGTCGGCGAATGACAGCGTCCGATCGGCCAGCGCCTGCCGGGATTCGCGGTACGTCGATGCGTCGCCGACGATGCCGCCCTGGTCGTCGGCCGGGCCGGCGAACAGCACGCCGCATTCCTCGAAGGTCTCCCGCGCGGCCGCGCACACCAGCGCCTCGGCCAGGTCGGTTTCGATGCCGAACCGCTGCGCCCACCACGACGGCGGCGGCCCGGCCCACGCGATATCGGCGTTACGGTCGCGGTCGTCGACGCCGCCGCCGGGAAACACCACTGTCCCGGCGGCGAATTCCATTGCGGCGTGCCGTCGCATCAGGAAGACGGCTAGACCGCCTTGACCGCCTGGTTCTTCGCGCACCAGCATCACGGTCGCGGCCGGCCGCGGCGTCAACGGGACAAGCGAGTCGTCGGTCATAACCGCCTCCGGTGGGCCGCGCGGGTGCGGTTGCGGCGGGCGAAGTAACGCCCGTCGATCACGTCCACCGCGATCGACTGCCCGAACGCCGCGGACAGATTCTCCCCGGTCAGCACGTCGGCCAGTAATCCCGCCGCGACGACCTTCCCCTCCGACAACAGCATGCAGTGGCTGAAGCCGGGCGGGATCTCCTCGACGTGGTGGGTGACCAGGACCAGCGCCGGCGCGTCGGGATCGGCGGCCAAGTCGGTGAGTCGCGCCACCAGTTCCTCGCGCCCGCCCAGGTCGAGACCGGCGGCGGGCTCGTCGAGCAGCAACAATTCGGGGTCGGTCATCAACGCGCGCGCGATCAGAATCCGCTTGCGCTCACCCTCCGACAGGGTTTCATAGGTGCGGTCGGCGAGATGCTCGGCGCCCAGGCTTTCCAGCATGTCGACCGCGCGGTGGTAGTCGACGTCCTCGTAGCGTTCCCGCCAACGGCCCAGCACCGCGTAGCCGGCCGAGACGACCAGGTCGCGTACGACCTCGTTGCCGGGAATCCGTTGCGCCAGCGCCGAGGAACTCAAGCCCACCCGGGAGCGCAGCTCCGACGTGTCGACCCGGCCAAGACGCTCCCCCAGCACGTAGGCGACGCCCGACGAGGGATGCTCGGCGGCCGCGGCGATCCGCAACAGCGACGTCTTGCCCGCGCCGTTGGGCCCGATGATGACCCAGCGTTCGTCGAGCTCGACCGACCAGGTCACCGGCCCGACCAGGGTGTGGCCGTCGCGGCGCAGCGCCACGTCGGTGAAGTCGATCAGCAGGTCGGGGTCGACTGCCTCGCTTCCGGTTTCGGGCACCCGACCATCGTGCCGTACCGCTCGCGCGTTTACTCCGGCGGGATGTCGACCCGGCTCACCACGCCGTCGAGCGCGTCGGCGGCCTCGATCTCGCCGCGCGTCACGCCGAGCAGAAACAGCACGGTGTCCAGATACGGGTGGCTCAGCGACGCGTCGGCGACTTTCCGCAGCGCGGGTTTTGCGTTGAACGCGATGCCCAGTCCGGCTGCGGCCAGCATGTCGATGTCGTTCGCGCCATCACCGACCGCCACCGTCTGCGCCATCGGCACCCCGACCTGATGCGCAAAGTCCCTGAGCGCCTTGGCTTTACCCGCGCGGTCGACGATCGGGCCGATGACCCGACCGGTGAGCTTGCCATCGACGACCTCCAACTGATTGGCGGCGACGAAGTCCAGCATCAGCTCGTGTGCCAGCGGTTCGATGACCTGCCGGAACCCCCCGGAGACCACGCCCACGTGATAACCGAGCCGCCGCAACGTGCGCAGGGTGGTGCGTGCGCCCGGGGTCAGCTTCACGTCTTCGGCGACCTCGTCGAGCACGTCGACGGACAGGCCGGCCAGGGTGCCGACCCGCTGGTGCAGCGACTCGGCGAAGTCCAGCTCACCGCGCATGGCGGCCTCGGTGATCGCGGCGACGGCGTCCAGGGCTCCCGCCCGCGCGGCGAGCATCTCGATGACTTCCTGCTGGATCAGCGTGGAGTCGACGTCGAACACGATGAGTCGTTTGGCGCGCCGCGAGATGCTGAAGTCCTCCAACGCCACGTCGACGCCCGCGTCGGCGGCCACCCGGGTCAGCACCTCCTGCAGCTGGCCGCCGCCCCCGGGCGGCACGGAAACCCGCAATTCCAGGCCGGTGACCGGATAATCGGAGACGCCGCGAATGAGGTCGATATTGACGCCCAGTGCGGCCACCTCACGCGCCACCGCGCCGAACGCTTCAGCGGTGATCGGCCGGCCCAGCACCATGATGGTGTGCGTCGAGGGTTCCCGGATGACCGGCAAATCGTCGCTGCGCTCGATGCTCACGTCCAGGCCGACCGAGTGAATCGCCGCCTCGACTTCGTCGGAAAACCCGGTGCCTTCAAAGACTTCCACTGGCGCCGACACCAGCACACCCAACGTCAGCCGGCCCCGGATCACCACCTGCTCGACGTTGAGCAAATCAACGTTGTGTCCGGAAAGCACTCCGAAGAGCGCCGACGTCACACCAGGCTTGTCGTGACCGGTGACGGTGATCAACGCCGACACCTTGTGGGGCGTGCTCACCCCAGAGTGCCGCCGCGAGCGGCCATTACGTGCGAACGCTGACGTCGTCGACTCGGGTGACGTCGCCGTTCGACGGGCCGTGGGCCCGGCCCACGTGTGCCTCGGCGCGCAATCGCTCCACCATGTGCGGGTAGTGCAATTCGAACGCCGGGCGCTCGGAGCGGATGCGCGGCAGCTCGGTGAAGTTGTGCCGCGGCGGTGGGCAACTGGTCGCCCACTCCAGCGAGTTGCCGTATCCCCATGGGTCGTCGACCGTGACCACTTCGCCGTAGCGCCAGCTCTTGAAGACGTTCCAGACGAACGGGAACATCGACACACCGAGGATGAACGCCCCAATCGTCGAGACGACGTTGTAGGGCTGGAAGCCGTCGGTGGTCAAGTAGTCGGCGTAGCGGCGGGGCATACCCATATCGCCCACCCAGTGCTGGATCAGGAACGTCGTATGGAAGCCGATGAACGTCAGCCAGAAATGCAGCTTGCCCAAACGCTCGTCGAGCAGCCGGCCGGTCATCTTCGGGAACCAGAAATACACGCCGGCGAAGGTGGCGAACACGATGGTGCCGAAGAGCACGTAGTGGAAGTGCGCGACCACGAAATAGCTGTCGGTGACATGGAAGTCCAGCGCCGGGCTGGCCAACAGCACCCCGGTCAGGCCACCCAACAGGAAGGTGATCAGGAAGCCGACCGAAAACAGCATCGGTGTCTCAAACGTAATTTGGCCCTTCCACATGGTGCCGATCCAGTTGAAGAATTTGATCCCGGTCGGCACCGCGATCAGATACGTCATGAACGAGAAGAAGGGCAGCAGCACCGCCCCGGTGGCGTACATGTGGTGGGCCCACACCGCAACCGATAACGCGGCGATCGAGAGCGTCGCGTACACCAGCGTGGTGTAGCCGAAGATCGGCTTGCGGGAGAACACCGGGAAAATCTCGCTGACGATGCCGAAAAACGGCAGCGCGATGATGTAGACCTCGGGGTGACCGAAGAACCAGAACAGGTGCTGCCACAACAGGACTCCGCCGTTAGCCGGGTCGTAGATATGGGCGCCCAGATGCCGGTCGGCGGCCAGCCCGAACAACGCCGCGGTCAGCAGCGGAAACGCCAACAGGATCAGGATAGAGGTCACCAGGATGTTCCAGGTGAAGATCGGCATCCGGAACATGGTCATCCCGGGCGCACGCATGCAGACCACGGTGGTGATCATGTTGACCGCCCCCAGGATGGTGCCCAGACCGGCGATGATCAACCCCATGATCCACAGGTCGCCGCCGGCGCCGGGTGAGTGGATGGCGTCGGTCAACGGGGTGTACGCGGTCCAGCCGAAGTCGGCGGCGCCGCCGGGCGTGATGAAGCCGCCCATGGCAATCAGCGCACCGAACAAGAACAGCCAGAACGAAAAGGCGTTGAGCCGCGGGAACGCCACGTCCGGCGCGCCGATCTGCAGCGGCAGCACCAAGTTGGCGAAACCGAACACAATCGGAGTGGCGTACAGCAGCAGCATGATCGTGCCGTGCATGGTGAACAGCTGGTTGTACTGCTCGTTGGACAGGAACTGCAGTCCGGGCGCGGCGAGCTCGAGGCGCATCAGCAGCGCCATCAATCCGCCGATGAAGAACATGATGAAGCAGGTGACCACGTACATGATCCCGATCAACTTGTGATCGGTGGTGGTGATCAGCCGGTAGATCAGGTTGCCTTTCGGCCCGATTCGCGGCGGGTACGGACGACTGGCCTCGAGTTCTCCCAGTGGGGGCGCTTCGGCGGTCAAGAGCTCCTCCAAACATCGGGCAGGGCAACTGGGACTCAGTGGAACTTGAGTTTAGCCTTCGAGCGGGCCCGGCGACGGACTGGTCCTACAAACTGTCGTAATAGCCCGATGAACACTGTCGTCCAGCCGCGCCGCCCCATTGCTCAAGTAGGTTTCACCTGGCCGGATGTTAACGTCGGACCGTGCTCCTCAAGGGTGCGCGACGCGCGCTGGCCGCTACCGCCGCGGCGGCGATGGCAGCCGCAGTGTGCGGTGGTTGCACGCCCACGCCGGCCGGCCGCAGCGGATCGGCATCGGCGTCGGTCATCACCAGCACCACCCAGGTCGCCGGAGCGGGCGTTTTGGGGAACCAGCGGCGGCCCGACGAGTCGTGTGCGCCGCAACCGGCCGGCGCGGACGCCGGACCGTCGACCCGGACCGCCCACAACGCGGCCGGGGTGCAGCCCGACACGGCCGAGGTGCCTGGCGACCCGCAGCGCATCGCCGTGCTCTCCGGTGATGAGCTCGACGCGCTGTGCGCGCTGGGCCTGCAGTCGCGGATTGTCGGGGCCGCGTTGCCGGACGGCTCCTCCGCCCAGCCGTCCTACCTGGGAACGGTCGTGCATCAGCTGCCGGGCATGGGCACCCGCAGCAACCCGGACCTGGCCGCCATCAAAGCGGCCAAGCCTGACCTGATCCTCGGCTCGCAAGGCGTGACGCCGAAGCTGTATTCGGCTTTGGCGGCCATCGCGCCGACGGTGTTCACCGGGACGCCGGGTGCGGCCTGGGAAGACAACCTGCGCGCGGTGGGCGAGGCGACCGCGCGGAGCGACGCCGCAGGCGGCTTGATCGACGCCTTCATCACGAAGGCCCACGACGACGGCGCCGCACACGACGCCACCCACTACCAGGCCTCGATCGTGCAGTTCACCGAGAACACTGTCCGGGTGTACGGGGCCGACAACTTCCCGGCCAGCGTGTTGGCCGCGGTCGGTGTCGATCGCCCTGCCGCGCAACGGTTTACCGACAAGCCCTACCTCGAGCTGGGCAGCACCGATACCGACCTGGCGAACAACGCGGACTTCTCCGCGGCCGACGCCGACATCGTTTATGTGTCGTTCGACTCGCCGGCCGCCAAAGACCGCGCCCCGACGCTCTTCGACAGCGATGCGTGGCGCAGGCTCGCAGCCAACCGCGACAATCGGGTCTTTGTCGTCAACAACGAGATCTGGCAGACCGGCAAGGGGCTGATCGCTGCCCGCGGCGTCATCGACGACCTGCGCTTCGTCAACGCCCCGATCAACTGACCGGTGGTGTGATGTCGAGCGCATCGAGAGAAATACATAGCCTATCTATGCTAATGTTGATTGCGTCCAATGGAATTCGATACTGAACCAAGCGCATTCAAGAGGATTGCTGATGAGCACTGTTTCCGCTTACGCCGCCACCTCGGTGACCGAGCCACTGACCAAGACCACGATCACCCGCCGCGACCCCGGCCCGCACGACGTGGCCATCGACATCAAGTTCGCCGGGATTTGCCACTCCGACATCCACACCGTCAAAGCGGAGTGGGGTAAGCCCAACTATCCGGTGGTCCCCGGCCACGAGATCGCCGGCGTGGTGACCGCCGTCGGCGCCGAGGTCACCAAACACAAGGTCGGCGACCATGTCGGCGTGGGCTGCATGGTGAACTCCTGCGGTAGATGTAGCAGCTGCAAGGCCGGGCTCGAGCAGTACTGCAAGAACGGCGCGACGTTCACCTACAACGCCATCGACAAAGACGGCACACCGACGCAGGGCGGCTACAGTCAAGCGGTCGTCGTCGACGAGAACTTCGTCGTGCGCATTCCGGACTCGTTGCCGCTGGACGCCGCGGCGCCGCTGCTGTGCGCGGGCATCACGCTGTTTTCGCCGCTGCGGCACTGGAAGGCCGGACCGGGCACTCGTCTGGCGATCATCGGCCTGGGCGGCCTGGGACACGTTGGCGTCAAGCTCGGCGCTGCGATGGGCGCCGAGGTGACCGTGCTCTCGCAGTCGTTGAAGAAGATGGAAGACGGGCTGCGCCTGGGCGCCAGCCATTACTACGCCACCGCCGACCGCGACACCTTCAAAAAGCTGCGCAGCAGTTTCGACCTCGTGCTGAATACCGTCTCGGCAAACCTGAGCCTCGGCGACTACCTCAATCTGCTTGACGTCGATGGCACGCTCGTCGAGCTGGGCATTCCCGAGCGCCCGATGGAGGTGCCGGCATTCCCGCTGGCGCTGGCGCGTCGCAGCCTGTCCGGGTCCAACATCGGTGGTATCGCTGAAACCCAGGAGATGCTGAACTTCTGCGCCGAGCACGACGTAACGCCCGAAATCGAAGTCATTGCAGCGGATTACGTCAACGAAGCCTATGAGCGAGTGCTGGCCAGCGACGTGCGCTACCGCTTCGTGATCGACACGTCAACTCTGTGAGCTAGCCCCCGAAGCTGCCGTCGTCGAGTCGCCCGCACCATTGCCGTCGGAGTGGCCATCGATACCGGCAAGCGGCCAGCCCGCGGCGGCCAACCGTGCGGCCACCCGCGAGATGTTCTCCGGACCGGCGTCGTAGTGCGTCATATCGGAGATGAAATCCGCGATCACGTCGCGGTCGACCGGCTCGTGATCGCGTTCCTCGTCGATCGCGTCGACGACTTCGGTGATCTCGTTCTCGCTCAGCGGCGTGGCGCGCAGCAGCGCCAGCAGTGCAACCCGGTCGGGCCCGGGAACGCCCTCGGGATACCCGACTTGCAGCCACTGGACCACGGAACGGAAGAAGTTGGCTGCCGAAGATGCCGCCGAAGATGGGGTTATCGCCACCTCACAAGTGTCACGGCTGCGGGGTCAGCGGCGCTACTTTCGCACCCGACTAATTAGACAATTCATGCGCCGTTCACGGAACATACGTCCGCGGGTCGTGACCAGGCGGTGCTGACCTGCGGGTTCCTGGCTACGAGCACGGTGCATGGAGCCCATGAGCTGGCGTCAGTCCACCGGCACCTTCTGCCATCGAGGTCATCCGCAGTTCATCGAAGTGCGGATGGTCAACGTCCGCGGGATGAAGCTGAATCAGGGCCGGGTCGGCCCGAGCTGCGTCCATTGATGGTGTCGCTGGTTTCCCTAAATACACTTCGGCCCATGAGTCCGGCTTTTGAACCTCGCGATCCGAACTTTGAGTTGCGAGTGCGGGAAAGCCTCGGTCGGCAAGGCCTGCTTGCTACCTTCGCCGCCGAGCTTCGAAGCGTCGAGCCGGGCGCGGTGGACATCGAAGTCCCGTTCTCGCCGGGCCTGACCCAACAGGACGACTTTTTCCATGCCGGGGTCACCATCGCCATACTCGACAGTGCCTGCGGCTACGCGGCGTTGACGCTAATGACGCCAGGCATGGGCGTATTGACCGTCGAACTCAAGGTCAACTTGCTCGCTCCCGCGGTCGGCGACTCCCTGCAAGCACATGGCGAAGTCGTCCGCCCCGGTCGAAATCTCACCGTTTGCCGCGGGGACGCCTACGCCGTCTCCGGCGACGGGTCGAAGCACGTCGCGACCATCCTCGCCACCATGACCGGCATCGCGGAACCCAACGCCGGTTGAGACTGATACCGCAGCAACTGTCTGCTCCGGTGCTTCTGCCCTTTCACGAAGTTTCGGTTCAGTCGTCGATGTGCGTCGGCGGATCGGCGAAGCCGAGATCCCAAGGATGCTGATCAGGACCCATCACATCGCAGCGCCTGTCGGGTACAAGGAAGGAACTGGCGCCGCTGTACATCAAGTGGGCGACTGCCACGCAACGTTGCCAGCTGCCGTCAGGTTGGACGGGTCCATCGCACTTGCTGATAACGGGTCCGCCGTACTGACAGCCGGCGCTGGCCGTCGGCGCTGAGGCGATGAGGTCTGCGACCATAAGCACGGCAGCCACTGCTCCGACGATGCAGCGCTTCATGGTTGTCTCCCGTCGCATTGGCCGCCGGGACGTCGCCGAGTACTCGGGGTCGCAATACCTTCGACGGGCCAGTCAGCAAGCAAATGACGCTACCGATTATGTTGCCGGTTTTTGCTCCCTTCGGGGTCGTGATCCGAAGCATCGCGACGATTAGGAAACACCACGGCGAACACAGGATTTGCGTGTTTGCCATCAGCGATTGGATTGCAACGACGAGACCGTCGACGCCACGACAGCGGATTACGGTGTCGGATTGGTTATGGTGAACGCCCTGAGCCGGTGGTGGCACCGGCTCACTCAAATACTCTCTGTTGCTCACCTTGCTGCGGATTAACGCTTATTGGGACGCGCGTCTCTCGGCCAGCCGCCCAAAGTGCGCCGTCGTCGCCTCAAAAGTCTTCCGCACTGTTCCCCCCAGTATTCGTGCGGCGATCGAAGCCAAGGGGCCGGTAAAGACGGTGCTCTGTGTAATCAATGTGCCCGAGTCAGTGGGCTCGATGAGGTGATCGATGGTCTCGGTCAATCCGGGCACTCTCGCCACTCCCGTCCACAACGTCGGCGATTCGATTCGGGTGACGGTCAATCTCAGCGGCGGATGGCCCTTTACCCGCATCGTGATCTTCGCCCCCACCGCGAATGGGCCGTCGATCTTGGCCATCACAATGACATCACCTGGCCACTCGGCGGGGTCCGTCCACGCCGCCCATACATCCTCGACGCTCGCCAACGAGTGGGACGACCCGCCGAACGGGCCCTTCGCCTCACCCATGTCGGTCACCTTCCCTCGCTTCGCGCTGCCGCTGTGTAAAACGGGGAGATTGGAGCTGTCCAGCGCACAGGCAGTTCACGCAACGAGCAACAGCGAGATGCATGTCACGCCGGCCCCTGAGCCAGGTGCGCGACATTTCGTTGAATCCGTCGCGAATGCAGCAACGAGACCGGCAGCAGGACCGCAGCCAAAACGGCAAGCACCACAAAAGACAGCCTGTCGGCGCTGAACGCCACCGCCCCGGCGATGATCGCGGCGATGAGGATCACTACGGCCATCCAGGACCAGAGCTGCGTGCGCTTGAGCTGGTCGGCCGACTTGTTGCGAAGGTAGACCCTGCCGAGCCGCATCGCCGACGCACGCACGTCGGCATCAGCGGGCACGACGCCCCGCAAGACCGCGTTGATGGCATCGGAACGTCCCGACGGGTCCAGCCCAGAGACCGCGTCGTGAGCTGCTCGGTGCATGGCTTGGGTCGTCACCGTGAAATAGCCGCCGACCGCGGCGCCGAAGACGATGGCTGACAGGACGGCACTTTCGAATTCATAGCTGGACTGCAGGCTGGTGAACAGGACCCACCACACGGCGAAAATGAACGCCCACACCGCAAATCGGACCCACGCGGGTTGCAGTATCAGCCGAAGACGCATCGCATTAGCTGCGGTCTAGAAGTCCCAGTCCTCGTCTTCGGTGACGACGGCCTTGCCGATCACGTACGAGGATCCGGAGCCGGAGAAGAAGTCGTGGTTCTCGTCGGCGTTCGGTGACAACGCCGACAGGATCGCCGGGTTGACGTCGGTCTCGTCGCGCGGGAACAGCGCCTCGTAGCCAAGGTTCATCAGCGCCTTGTTGGCGTTGTAACGCAGGAACTTCTTGACGTCCTCGGTCAGCCCGACCTCGTCGTAGAGATCCTGGGTGTACTCGACCTCGTTGTCGTAAAGCTCGAAGAGCAGCTCGTAGGTGTAGTCCTTCAGCTCGGCCTGCCTGGCCGCGTCCTCTAGCGCCAGCCCGCGCTGGTACTTGTATCCGATGTAGTAGCCGTGCACTGCCTCGTCGCGGATGATGAGCCGGATCAGGTCGGCCGTGTTGGTCAGCTTGGCCCGACTCGACCAGTACATCGGCAGGTAGAACCCGGAGTAGAACAAGAAGCTCTCCAGCAGCGTGGACGCCACTTTGCGCTTGAGCGGCTCGTCGCCGCGGTAGTACTGCATCACGATCTCGGCCTTGCGCTGCAGGTTCGGGTTCTCCTCCGACCAGCGGAAGGCTTCGTCGATCTCGACCGTGGAGCACAGCGTGGAGAAGATCGAGCTGTAGCTCTTGGCGTGCACCGACTCCATGAAGGCGATATTGGTGTAGACCGCCTCCTCGTGCGGCGTCAGTGCGTCGGGGATCAGACTGACCGCCCCGACCGTGCCCTGGATGGTGTCCAGCAACGTCAACCCGGTGAACACCCGCATGGTCAGCTGCTTCTCGGTGGGCGTCAGCGTGCCCCACGACGGGATGTCGTTGGACACCGGCACCTTCTCGGGCAGCCAGAAGTTTCCGGTCAGCCGCTCCCAGACCTCTGCGTCCTTCTCGTCTTGCAGACGGTTCCAGTTGATCGCGGAGACCCGGTCGATCAGCTTCATATTTTCGGTCACCAGAACCCCACTTCACCAGGACGAATAGTCGCGCATGCCTAGGCCACAAACACTACCTCTGGGGGGCGACAAGCCGCAGTAACACCAGAAGTTGTGTTTGCGTGTCGCGGTGTGGGACGGCCACAGCGCTAATCCAGGCCAGTGTGTCGCAGCGTGTGGGTGAGGCCCTCTTCCAGGGTGCTCAGCGCAACGTCGGTGAGCCGGCTCAGTTCATCAATGTCATGCTCGCTGGAATTCATCCAGGCTTCCAGGGCGGCGAACACCGCGGTGGCCAAGCTGTGCGCCGCGATGTCGGCGATCATGGCTCCGTCCGCCGTCGGCGTGGATCGTTGATGGATGAAGCGCTGGATCTCGTCGGCAAGCTGATCTCGAAGCCGCCGAATATGACTCGTGATGATGTCTTGGTCGAGATCGCGCGAGCGGATGGTGGCGGCCTCACGGACCATGGCGAAGTCGAATGGGAAGGCGTCGACAGCCTTTCGCACCGACACCGTGATCGGTTCCCCATGCGGGCGTAGCGCCAATGCACGGGCGAACCACTCGAAGCCGATGTCGTAGTCGGCGAAGATCACCGCGTGCTTGGACGGGAAGTGCCGGTAGAACGTTCGCTCGGTCACCCCGACGTCGGCGGCGATGTCGGCGACGCTGGTTTGATGCACACCGTCTGCGACAAAGCGCCGCATGGCCGCCTGCAGCAGGGCCTGATGCGTGCGTTCGCTACGGGTCAGGATTGCCGATTTCACCACCTGTGCCGCCCCCGATGTCAGTCTTGACGTCAAAATGTCAGTTATGACATTGTACTGTCCAGCGACCCTTCAGCAGCGGATCCGAAAGGACAGCCAGCATGTCGGACTACGACGCGATCATCATCGGGGCAGGTCACAACGGTCTGGTTGCCGCGAATGTACTGGCCAAGCAGGGCGCGGAAGTGCTCGTCCTGGAACGGGCGCACTTCCTCGGCGGGATGGCCGCGACCCGGGAACTCTTCGATGGGTACAAACACAGCGTCGGCGCCTGGGCAGTGTTGATCTGGCGCCAGGAGATGACCGACCGCCTGGAGCTGACCAAATGGGGCTTCGAGCTGATGAACCAGTGGACGTCGACATGCACATTCGGCCACGCCGAGGACACCCCGTTCGTGATGTACAACGACCTGGAACGCATGGGTCGTCACCTGCTGGAGGATCACGGCGCCGACGTCGCTACGGGACTGGGCGGATTGTTCGCCCACATCGGTCGATTCGCACCGTATTTCGTCGACTCGGCGTTCGGGCCGCCACTGGACATCATCGAGGTGATCGCCGCCCAGCCCACGCCTGAGGATCGCCACGACTTTGCCCAAATGTGGTACGGCAGCACCATGGACACCGTCCGCCGTTTCTTGGCGCCCGACCAAGGGCGCTGCATCCAGGGCTCATTGGCGGCGATGTCGATCGACGCTTTCGACGGCGGCCCTTGGACTCCGGGGTCGAATGCGTCGACGCTCTACCACTATCTGATCGGCGGCGGCAACGTCGAATACATCATGCCGCGTGGCGGGATCGGCTCGCTGAGCACAGCGTTGTGCCGGCGCGCCGAATCGTTGGGCGCCGAAGTCCAGATGAAGCAGCATGTCAAGCACATCCTGGTCAACGACGGACGCGCCACCGGGGTCGAACTGCGCGACGGCACAACGATTTCGGCCGACGTCGTGCTCTCGTCGCTTGATCCGTACACCACATTCGTCAATCTGGCGGGCACGCAGCATTTTCCGCCCGACTACATCCGCAAGGTCAAGGAAATCAACTTCAACCTCGGTTACATCCAGGCCCACCTGACGATTGATGAAGCCCCGCAATGGATCGAGCGGCTGCAGCCGTTCATGCAGGACAACGGGCAATGGTGCCCCACCGTCGCTTATGCGCCCTCGGCGGAATACATCAGCGACGCATGGGAGCAGTACCGGAAGGGCCAGCTTCCCGACGCCCCTCCCACCTATCTGTACATCCCCAGCATGGTCGACTCGTCGCTGGCGCCCGAAGGTAAGCACAGTGCAACGATCTTCACCCCGTACTTTCCGACCGGGCTGGATGCCGACGAAAACCGTAGCTGGAAAGAGCAATACGCCGACACTTGTGTGCGGATCTTCGACACGTTCGCTCCGGGGTTCGCCGATTCGGTCACCAACCGCGTGGTGTTCTCCAACCGCTACTTCGGCAGTACTTTCAGCGCACACGCCGGCGACTACTCGCATGGTCTACTCCAGCCCAACCAGCTGTGGACCGGCCGCGTCGTCGAGGGCACCGACAAGTTCGCCACGCCGCTCGACGGCCTCTACCTGTGCGGCCAATGCACGCACCCGGGTCCAGGCGTCACCGGCATCCCCGGTTGGAACGGCGCCGAAGCGGCCCTCAAGCAGCTCAATGCGCGAGTCGCATAAGGCTCTAGCAAGAGTCGCGAGCAATGTTGTACCATTTGGTACATGATTACCGAAGACAGCATCGAGATCGACGCGCCGGCCCCACTGGTGTGGCAGATCTTCAGCGACGTCGAGGGCTGGCCCGCCTGGACTGCGTCGGTGACGTCCCTGGTCGCACGCGACGGCGCCGATCTGGCCGTCGGAAAACGGTTCGCCATCAAACAACCCGGCATGTCGAGGCTCGTCTGGAGGGTCACCGAAATCGACCCGGGATCGTCCTGGACGTGGGTGCAACGATCACCCGGCGTGCGGGTGACCGCTCGCCACTGGGTCACCCCCCAACCCGGCGGCCGAACCTTGGTGCGCCAGCAACTCGACCAGCGTGGCCTACTCGGCGCCCTGGTCGGGCGGCTGATGCTCAAGAAGACCAAGCGCTTCCTCGAACAAGAGGCTCAAGGACTCAAGGCCCGGTCCGAGCAATTCGGCCGCGCCAGTGGCTCGCACGCCTGATCCGCAACGACGCCGGCAGTTGCTCGACGCGCTCGTCGACGAGTTCGCGACTGGCGGCGTCGGCGGCCGATCTCTGCGCGAGGTGGCTGAGGCAGTCGGCACCAGCCATCGAATGTTGTTGCACCACTTCGGATCGAAAGAAGATCTGCTCGTCGCGATCGTCGAAGCCGTCGAGCGACGCCAGATGACCCTTCTCCCCGATCTGCCCTCCGATCCGGCCGACAATTTCTCAGCCATGTGGTCCGACGTCAGCCGCCCCGAGTTGCGACAGGCGGAACGGCTCTTCTTCGAGTGCTACGCCCGCGCGTCGCAGGGCGAAAAGCCGTTTGACCGCATGGTCCCTGGCGCGGTGAACGGCTGGCTCGATGAAGTCGAGGCCGTTGCGGACGGACCGGTCGACCGGGCCTTCGCACGGCTTGGGATGGCCGTCGTCCGCGGCCTGCTGCTGGATCTCGTGGCCACCGACGACGACGCCGGCGTGAAAGCAGCGGCCGATGTATTCGTCAGCCTGCTACGCCGCTGATCTTTTGGAGTTGCGCAGGCGAACCGATGCCCACCCCGAAGAACTTGTATTCGGCGAGTTTGAGGGAGCGGGTGTCCCGCCAGTACTGCCAGGTCATTCCGCTCCACAGGGTCCGGTTGATCCCGTGTTCGTCGAGATACCAGCTGCTGCAGCCGCCGGTGTTCCACACCGAGCCGGCGAGCTTGCCCTGCAATTCCGCGTTGGTCCGGTCTTGGGCGGAACGGCTGGGCGCCAATGCCTGCGTCCCGGCCTTATCGACCGCCGCGATCGCCTCGGTCACATAGTGGATCTGCGACTCGATCATGAAAACCACTGACGTGTGACCTAATCCGGTGTTGGGGCCCAGCAGGAAGAACAGGTTGGGCATGTCGGCCACGGCGATGCCCCGATGCGCCACCACGCCCTCCCGATTCCAGCGGTCCACCAGGTCCTCACCGCGCGGACCCTTCACGTCGACGTAGGTGTAGGAGTCGGTGGTGTGAAATCCGGTGGCGTACACGATCACGTCGACCGGGTGCTCGACGCCGTCGGCGGTGACGATGCCGTCCGGGGTGATGCGGGTGATCCGCTCGGTGATCAGCGTGGTCTTCGGGTTGGCCACCGCCTGGTAGTAGTTGCCGGCGTAGAGGATTCGCTTGCAGCCGGCCCGGTAGCTCGGGGTGAGTCTGCGGCGCAGTTCCTTGTCGCGGACATTGCGGCGGATATTCCACTTGCCCACCAGTTCGATCGCCCGCAGCAGGCTCGGGCGTTGGGTCATCGCGTAGCCCACCCCCTCGAGCCCCCAATAGATTCCCGAACGAACCGCCAGGCGCAGACCCGGCACGGTCGCAAACGCTCGACGCACCCCGTCGGGCAGCAGGCTGTTCGGCCGCGGCACCACCCACGGCGGCGTGCGCTGATACAGCTGCACCTCGGCCACCTCGGCGTCGCGTCGCACCAGCTCCGGCACGATCTGAATGGCACTGGCCCCGGTACCGATCACCGCCACCCGCTTGCCGGTCAAGTCGACGCTGTGGTCCCACTGAGCGGAATGGAAAGCGGCGCCGCGGAATTCATCCATTCCTTCGATGTCTGGTCGCCGCGGGATGTGCAGCGCGCCGGCGCCCGAGATCAAAAACTGGGTGACGTACTCGTCGCCGGACTCGGTGAATACGTGCCATCGGTATTCGCTGTCATCCCAGTGCGCCCGGTTGACCTTCGCGCCGAACCGGATGTAGCGGCGCAGCCCGTACTTTTCCGTGACACCCTTGAGGTAGTCCAGGATCTCCGGTTGCGGGGAGAACAGCTTGGTCCAGGTGGCCTTCGGTTCGAACGAGAACGAGTACAGGTGCGACGGCACATCACACGCGCAACCGGGGTAGCTGTTGTCGCGCCACGTGCCGCCGATCTCGTCGGCCTTCTCCACGATGACGAAGTCGATGCCCCGGCGCTGCAGCGCAATGGCCATTCCGAGCCCGGCGAACCCCGTCCCGATGATCACCGCGCGGGTGTGCACCGGCCGAGTCTGCGCGGCGGGCTGGGTGGTCGATTCGGCAATGGTCATGTGCGCCGCTCCTTCTCCTCGCTTCGCTCGGCATCGTCGCCGGCGCGGCTCATCTCGGATCAGTCTTCTCTCGCAAGTATCCGGTACCCGTGGTATCGGGGCAGTGTCTTCCATCGCCTGGGCGATGTCAACGCGGCCGAATCTCAGCTGGCGGCGGAGTTGTGCGGCATCGCGTTGTGAATGGGCTGATCAGGATCCATCTTGATGCCGATCAGCTCGGCGGTGCCTTCAATGACACCCATCATGATGGTGGTCAGGTGCTCGACGAACTTGTCCCGCGGCATCCGGCGCGGGCTGTTGAGGTCGGAGCCCAGCCACCAATCGGTGGCCGACGCCGCGCAACCGAACGCGGCGAATGCCGCGAGCTCGATGGCGGCGGGGTCGAGCTCCATCTCGCGCAGCTCGTTGTTGAACATCTCCGCCATCGCCAGCGTGATCTCGCGGCCCTCGTTCAGCGTCCGCATCGTCGACTCGGACTGTTCAGGGAAGCGGCCTTGAATGAAGAACCGCAGCACGTTGGGATGCTCGTCGACTAGGTTGACATACTCTTCGACGCTGCGATGGATGATCTCGCGAGCCGAGTTGGTGGCGAAGTCGATCGATGGGAAGACCGCCGCCCACAGCATGTCGCGCAGTCGTACCCCGATCGCCTGGAATAGATCGGATTTGTCGGTGAAGTGCCGGTAGATCTTGGGCTTGGCGGTGCCGGCCTCTTCGGCGATCTCGCGGACACTGAGGTCAGGTCCCAACCGGTCGATCGCGCGAAACGCTGCCTCGACGATCTCGCCACGCACCTTCTTGCGGTGCTCGCGCCAGCGTTCGCTGCGCGCGTCGACCTTGACCCCCGGCTTTGGGCCGGGGTGAGGCAGCGGAGGCCGGGGAATTCTGACCACGTCAAGCACCTTACCTCGGTGCGGCCGCTGACCTGGGCAGACTGGCGACGAGGAGACGGGCCGTCACAGCATGCAGGAGACGCAGCCCTCGACCTCGGTTCCTTCCAACGCCATCTGCCGCAGCCGGATGTAGTACAGCGTCTTGATGCCTTTTCGCCACGCGTAGATCTGCGCCTTGTTCACGTCGCGAGTGGTCGCGGTGTCCTTGAAGAACAGCGTCAGCGAGAGCCCCTGGTCGACATGCTGGGTGGCCGCCGCGTAGGTGTCGATGATCTTCTCGTAGCCGATCTCGTACGCGTCCTGGTAGTACTCCAGGTTGTCGTTGGTCAGGTACGGCGCCGGGTAGTAGACGCGGCCGATCTTGCCTTCCTTGCGGATCTCGATCTTGCTCGCCACCGGGTGAATCGAGCTGGTCGAGTGGTTGATGTAGGAGATCGATCCGGTCGGCGGGACGGCCTGCAGGTTCTGGTTGTAGATCCCGTGCTGCTGCACCGACTCCTTCAACCGGACCCAATCCTCTTGGGTGGGAATGCGAATGCCCGCCTCGGAGAACAGTTCACGCACCCGCTCGGTGGCCGGCTCCCACGCCTGCTCGGTGTATTTGTCGAAGAACTCCCCCGACTTGTACTTGGAGCGATCGAAGCCACCGAAGGACGTGCCCCGTTCGATCGCAATGCGATTGCTCGCCCGCAGGGCGTGGTAGAGCACCGTATAGAAGTAGATGTTGGTGAAGTCGATGCCCTCTTCGGAGCCGTAGAGAATCCGCTCCCGGGCCAGGTACCCGTGCAGGTTCATCTGCCCGAGGCCGATGGCGTGAGAGTCGTTGTTGCCCTGCTCGATCGACGGCACCGACCAGATGTGGGTCTGGTCGCTCACCGCGGTCAGCGCCCGGATCGACACCTCGATGGTTTGCGCGAAGTCTGGCGAGTCCATCGCCTTGGCGATGTTCAGCGATCCGAGGTTGCACGAAATGTCTTTGCCCACTTTGGCATACGTCAGGTCCTCGTTGAACAGTGACGGCGTCGACACCTGCAGGATCTCCGAGCACAGGTTGCTGTGGGTGATCTTGCCCTCGATCGGGTTCGACCGGTTCACGGTGTCCTCGTACATGATGTACGGGTAGCCGGACTCGAATTGCAGCTCGGCCAGCGTCTGGAAGAACTCGCGCGCCTTGATCTTGGTCTTGCGGATCCGCGCGTCGTCGACCATCTCGTAGTACTTCTCGGTGATCGAGATATCGGCGAACGGGACGCCGTAGACGCGCTCGACGTCGTAGGGCGAGAACAGGTACATGTCCTCGTTCTTCTTGGCGAGCTCGAAGGTGATGTCGGGAATTACCACGCCCAGGCTCAGCGTCTTGATCCGGATCTTCTCGTCGGCGTTCTCCCGCTTGGTGTCGAGGAAGCGGTAGATGTCGGGATGGTGCGCCTGCAGGTACACCGCGCCGGCACCCTGACGCGCACCGAGCTGGTTGGCGTAGGAGAACGAGTCCTCCAGCAGCTTCATGATCGGGATGACGCCCGAGCTCTGGTTCTCGATGTTCTTGATCGGTGCGCCGTGCTCGCGAATGTTGCTCAGCAGCAACGCAACTCCCCCGCCACGCTTGGACAGCTGCAGAGCCGAGTTGATGGACCGCCCGATCGACTCCATGTTGTCTTCGATGCGCAGCAGGAAGCAGCTCACCGGCTCACCGCGCTGCTTCTTGCCCGAGTTGAGGAACGTCGGGGTGGCCGGCTGGAACCGGCCGTCGATGATCTCGTCGACGAGGCGCTCGGCCAGCGTGGTGTCACCGGAGGCCAGCGTCAGCGCCACCATGGCGACACGGTCTTCGAACCGCTCCAGGTAACGTTTCCCGTCGAACGTCTTCAGCGTGTACGAGGTGTAGTACTTGAACGCGCCCAGGAAGGTCGGGAAGCGGAACTTCTTGGCATACGCGCGATCCAGCAGCGTCTTGACGAAGTTGCGCGAGTACTGGTCGAGCACCTCGCGTTCGTAGTAGTTCTCCTTGATCAGGTAGTCGATCTTCTCGTCCTGATTGTGGAAGAACACCGTGTTCTGGTTGACGTGCTGCAGGAAGTACTGATGCGCGGCTTCCCGGTCCTTGTCGAACTGGATTTTGCCGTCGTTGTCGTACAGGTTGAGCATCGCGTTGAGCGCGTGGTAGTCCGTCTCGCCGGGGAGGGCGTGCGGGGCGGCTACAGGCTCTGCAGCTGTGACGGTTGGTGACACGTCTGGTCCTTCCAGAATTCAGCGAGACCCTCGCGGACGGCATCCACGTCGTCCAGGGTTCCCATCAGTTCGAAGCGGTAGAGGTAGGGCACGCCGCACTTGCCGGACACCACGTTGCCCGCGTAGGCGAATTCGGCACCGAAATTGTTGTTGCCCGCGGCGATGACGCCGCGGATCAACGACCGGTTGTGTTCGTTGTTCAAAAAAGCGATGACCTGTTTGGGGACGTAGCCACCGTCATTGATGTTCGGCGTCGCCTTGCCGCCCCCATAGGTCGGCAGCACCAGCACGTACGGCCGGTCCACCTCGATACGGCCGTGCAGCGGTATCCGCGTCGACGGAATCCCGAGCTTCTGCACGAAGCGATGGGTGTTCTCCGAGACACTGGAGAAATACACCAGCCTGGAGGACGGCACGGCGCTCCCCTTCTGTCCTACTGTTCCGTCGCCGGTTATGCGCTCAGTACGGCACCGGAGAGCGCTTTGATCCGGTCGGGCCGGAAGCCTGACCAGTGCTCGTTGCCGGTCACCACGACGGGCGCCTGCAGATATCCCAGCGCCATCACGTAGTCGCGGGCCTCGGAGTCCAGGGTGATGTCGACCTTGTCGTAGGCGATGCCCTGCTTGTCCAGCGCCTTGTAGGTGGCGTTGCACTGCACGCATGCCGGCTTGGTGTAAACGGTGACGCTCATGGGCGGTACAACTCCTCTGTCGACGCGATAAGAGACAGGTACTGGCAACTACTGGGGTATTGCATCTGCACTGCTTTTCAGCAGTCCGCCGCGCCACAGAATTCCCGTCTTGCCGATCCGCGTCAGCTGGCGTGCGATGCCGGTCGGCGCGTCCCGGCCGACCAGGCGAACCTGGGGTCTGTCGGTGTCCGGAACACTACACCTAGTGGGTGACAAGAAGAAGAGATACAAGATGTTCTGAAAGACATTCATGAAATTCCCTGGTCGTAAGCCCTGCGGTCGGAGCGTCCCCGGCGTGTCGCAGATCACAAAGTGGTCTCGCGATGGTGTATAGAAAGGTCTACCACCCGGCACCGACAGCTCCGGCCGCCCGCCCCCGTGCAGCAAAGGGTTACGAAGGGCGCCGTCAGCTCACCTCGGCGACCAACTTGCCGACCGCGTCGCGCACGTTGGCGACCAGTTCGGCGTGCTCACGCGGATGCTGACCGTTCAGTGTCTTGAACGGCACCGACAGCTTGATCGCCTCGACGACGCGCGGGCCGGCGATCCCGAAAGACTTGCGGGTCTCGTCGTGCGCCCAGACACCGCCGTATTGGCCGAACGCGCCACCGATGACGGCCAGCGGCTTGCCCTTCAGCGCGCCGTCGCCGAACGGCCGGGAGAGCCAGTCGATCGCATTCTTGATCACCGCCGGGATGCTGCCGTTGTATTCCGGGGTCACCACCATGGCGGCATCCGCATCGGCGGCGGCGGCCCGCAGCGCGGTGACCGCGGCCGGCACGTCGGCCTCATTGTCGATGTCCTCGTTGTAGAACGGCAGCTCGCCGAGGCCGTCGAAGACGGTGACAGCTATGCCATCCGGGGCCACCTCGGTCGCCAGCTCGGCGATCTGACGGTTGACCGACGCCGCACGCAAGCTTCCCACCAGCGCCAACACCTTGATGTCCGGCATGATCTTCTTCCCTTCGGTCATTGGTAAACATCTTCGCATGACTTAACCGGACTATGGTCCGTTTTGTTCCGATCACGCTACAGTAGCTGTCGTGAGCGCCGTCGATCCGATTCGCGACCTGCCCGTTTCCGCGCCGCAAGAGCGCGGCGACGCGGTCCGCAACCGCGCGCTGTTACTGGGCGCGGCGCGGCGGCTGGTCGCCGAGCGTGGCGCCGACGCGGTCACAATGGACGACATCGCCGTGGCCGCCGGCGTCGGCAAAGGAACGGTTTTCCGCCGGTTCGGCAGCCGGGCCGGATTGATGATGGTGCTGCTCGACGAGGACGAGCGGGTCAGCCAGCAGGCTTTCATGTTCGGCCCTCCGCCGCTGGGTCCGGATGCGCCGCCGCTGGATCGGCTGTTGGCATTCGGGCGTGACCGGCTGCGTTTCGCGCATACCCACCATGAGCTGCTCATCGCCGCAAACCGCGATCCGCAGTCCCGCTACGGCGCCGCGGCGATGGTGCTGCGTACACATGTGCGGATACTGCTGGCCTCGGCCGGCACGACCGGTGACCTGGACAGCCAAACCGATGCCCTGCTGGCGTTGCTGGAGGCCGACTACATCGAACACCAGCTCATCGAACGCGGCCACAGTCTGCAGACGCTCGGCGATGCGTGGGAAAGCCTGGCGCGCAAGCTTTGCGGACGATGACGCCGCCCTGGATCCTGCACGTCGACCTCGACCAATTCCTGGCCTCGGTCGAACTGGGACGTCACCCCGAATTGGCCGGGCTGCCGGTCATCGTCGGGGGCAACGGTGATCCGACCGAAGCGCGCAAGGTTGTCACCTGCGCCTCGTATGAGGCCCGCGAATTCGGCGTGCACGCAGGTATGCCGCTGCGCGCCGCGGCCCGGCGCTGTCCCGATGCGACGTTCCTGCCGTCGGATCCCGCGGCGTACGACGCGGCCTCTGAGCAGGTGATGGGACTGCTGCGCGACATGGGCCACCCGGTGGAGGTGTGGGGCTGGGACGAGGCGTACGTGTGGGCGCCGACCGAGGACCCCGCCGCACTCGCCGAACAGATCCGCACAATCATCTCGTCGGCGACCGGACTGTCTTGCTCGGTGGGCATCAGCGACAACAAACAACGCGCCAAGATCGCCACCGGCTTTGCGAAACCGGCCGGCGTCTACACCCTCACCGAATCCAACTGGATGACCGTGATGGGCGACCGGCCCGTCGACGCGCTATGGGGCGTGGGTCCCAAGACCGCGAAAAAGCTTGCCGGCCTTGATATCACGACGGTATGGCAATTGGCGAACACCGACGCCGAGCTGCTGACGTCGACGTTCGGTCCGCGGACCGGCTTGTGGCTGTTGCTGCTGGCCAACGGTGGCGGTGACGATACCGTCAGCTCCGAGCCATGGGTGGCCCGCTCCCGCAGCCACGTCGTCACCTTTCCGCAGGATTTGATCGATCGCGCCGAAATGGATTCAGCGGTAACCGAATTGGCGAAGCGTGCTCACAGCGAGGTGGTGGCGGGGTCGCGAATCGTCACAAGGGTCGCCGTGACCGTCCGCACCGCCACCTTCTACACCCGCACAAAGATCCGCAAACTCGACGAGGCCACGACGAACGTGGACGTGATCGTCGCCGCGGCGCTGCGGGTGCTGGACCTGTTCGAGCTGGACCGCCCGGTGCGACTGCTCGGGGTACGGCTGGAACTACAGATGCCGCAATAGATCAGCGCGGTACGGGCGCAGGCCGGAGCGCCCTGGCGAACAAAGTGTTGACATGGCGCATCGCCACGCTGTAGGGCCACCAGGCGACCCGTTTGAACGCGTACAGCGCTCGGATGTCCACCGAGGTATAGATGAGGAAGCGATTTTTGGCGACTCCGGCCAGGATCTTCTCCGCGGCTTTTTCCGGCGACACAGCGTGGCCGGCGAAGCGATCCACCCAGCGAATTACGGCAGGATCGTCGCGGTCGACGCCGGCGATCTCGACAGTGTTCACCAGCGGGGTCTTGACGGCGCCCGGTACGACCACCGACACCCCGATGCGGTTTCGGGCGAGGTCGAAGCGCAATACCTCGGAGAGGCCGCGCAACCCGAACTTGCTGGCGCTGTATGCGGCATGCCAGGGCAACCCGATCAGCCCGGCCGCCGAAGACACGTTGACCAGATGACCGCCTCGGCGCGCCGCCACCATCGGTGGCACGAAGTTCTCGATGACGTGAATCGGGCCCATCAGGTTGATCGCGATCACCTTGTCCCACTGCTCGTGGGTGAGCCGGTCGACGGTGCCCCACGCCGATATCCCGGCGATGTTCATGACGACGTCCATGCTCGGGTGCTTGGCATGAATGTCGTCGGCGAACGCAGCGACGTCGTCGTAGTTTGCGACATCCAACGCCCGGTACTCAGGGACGAGTGCGCCCAGTGCGCGAGCATCGGCCGCCGTCTGCGCCAGACCGTCGGCGTTGCGGTCGGTCAGGTAGAGCTCGGCGCCTTCGCTGGCGAGCCGTAAAGCGGTCGCCCGGCCGATGCCGCTGGCCGCCCCGGTGATGAAACACCGCTTACCCGCGAACCCAGAACGAAACGTCTTTGCCATGGGAGATGACGATACCGACGGTACCGACCCGGCAATGGTCAGGTCTGGACCGAGCCGCCCCACAGCGCGTTGAGCCACAGCGCCTCGAGCACCAGCACACCACGCTGCACGTCACCGTCGGCGCCCAGGAACGCGGTGTCGCCGGACAGCATCTGCACGGTGGTGACCGCCAGCGTTCGCACCAGCGTGGGGATGTCGTCGCTGATGGGGTGGGCGGTGCCGGCTCGCAGCTCGTCTTTGACGATCCCGATGATCTGCTGGACCACGCCTTCGACCTGCTGGTCGAGGAGGTCGCGGATTTCGGCGTCGGTGTTGCGCGCGGCGTTGCATGCCGACATCACCGGATCGTTGTGCGCATAGACCGCCGCCGCACTTCCGACCATCCGCTTGGCGAACGCCGCCGGCGATTCGGCTGGCCCGCGGGGTGCGAAGTACTCGGTCAGCTCCTCGAGTTCGTGTGTTGCATCGGCAAGGATCTGCGCCAGCACCGCGTACTTCGAGTCGAAGTAGAAGTAGAAACCGGAACGGGCCACCCCCGCGCAATCGCTGATGGTGCTCACCGACAACTGCGCAAACGGTTTCTCCTGGAGCAGCTCACGCACCGCTTGCACGATGGCCAAGCGCTGCCGGTCGCCCCGTCGCCGCGGAACCGGCACAACCGGAGCTTGGTCAGCCGTCCGATCGGCCCCCTGCTCGCTGCGCACCCCTCGACCTTGCACTACGCCACACCCAAAACGAAACTTGACAGCCGTCAAGTCGCACCGAGAGGATGGCAGATGGTGACGTCTGCCACAAAGCCGATGCACCCTCTCCGCATGCCCCCAGAAGGAGTGTCACAAGTGTCAAAGGCGACTATCAGCACCCCGCGATACCTGCTTGATCAGGCCAAGCGCCGGCTGACCCCGACGGTGAACACCATCCCGGGCATGGGCCTGATCGAAAAACGGCTGCTGAACGTCGACTGGACACAGCGCGCGCTGGCCGAGCCGCCGGCCGGTAGCGGACTCAAGCCTGTGATGGGCGACCGCGGGCTGCCGGTCCTGGGCCACCTCATCGAGATGTTCCGCGAGGGCCCGGACTTCCCACTGCACCTCTACAACACCCGCGGCCCGGTGTTCTACGCGGAATCTCCGGCTCTTCCGGCGGTCATCGCCATCGGCCCGGACGCCACCCAGGCCATCTTCTCCAACCGCAATAAGGAGTACTCGCAGAAGGGTTGGCATCCGGCGATCGGCCCGTTCTTCAACCGCGGCCTGATGATGCTCGACTTCGAGGAACACATGCATCACCGCCGGATCATGCAAGAGGCGTTCACCCGCAGCCGACTCACCGGCTACGTCGACCACATCGACCGGGTGGCCACCGCGGTGGTGGCCGATTACCCAACCGACGACGCGCGTTTCCTGTTCCACCCGGCGATGAAGGAACTCACCCTCGACATCGCCTCGGTGGTGTTCATGGGCCACGAGCCCGGTACCGACCACGACCTGGTCACCAAGGTGAACAACGCTTTCACCACAACCACCCGGGCCGGCGGAGCGATCATCCGAACCAGTGTCCCGCCGTTCAAGTGGTGGCGGGGGCTCCAGGCCCGCAAGGTCCTCGAGGACTACTTCTCCGAGCGGGTGAAGGAACGTCGCAAGGCCGATGGCACCGACATGCTCACCGTGTTGTGCCACACCGAGGACGACGACGGCAACAGCTTCACCGACGAGGACATCGTCAACCACATGATCTTCTTGATGATGGCCGCCCACGACACGTCCACGTCGACGACCACCACGATGGCCTACAACTTGGCCGCCAACCCGGAGTGGCAGGAGCGCTGTCGCGACGAGTCCGACCGGCTCGGCGACGGCCCGCTGGACATCGAGGCGCTGGAGAAGCTGGAGACGCTGGATCTGGTGATGGACGAGTCGCTGCGGCTCGTCACACCGCTGCCGTTCAACATGCGCCAGACCGTGCGCGACACCGAACTGCTGGGCTACTACGTGCCGGCCGGAACGAACGTGGTCACCTGGCCGGGCACCAACCACTGGCTGCCCGAACTGTGGACCGATCCGCTGAAGTTCGACCCCGACCGGTTCACCGAGCCGCGGTGCGAACACAAGCAACACCGCTATGCGTTCGCGCCGTTCGGCGGCGGCGCCCACAAGTGCATCGGGATGGTGTTCGGCCGACTGGAGGTCAAGACCGTCATGCACCGACTGCTGCGCCGGTACCGACTCGAGCTGGCCCGGCCCGGGTATCAGCCGCGGTGGGACTACGGCGGCATGCCGATCCCGATGGATGGCATGCCGATCGTGCTGCGCCGGCTCTAGCCGGAGCCGCTGTCGCCGTACAGCCGGTTCGCGCAGGCGATCACGGCGGACAGTGCCGACTGCGTGGGGTCCGCCGAGCAGCCCATTGCCCACTCGGCCCGGCAACCATCGGTGCCCTGGATGAAGGTCGCGGTCGTGTCGCCTGAGCGCAGCTGATGAAAGCGCAGCATCTCGACAGCGACGCCGTGGTCGTGCAGCATCGCGGTCAGCGCGGCGACCGGCCCGGTCGCGGTCGCGGTGGCGATCTCGATGCGATCGCCGAGCGCCAACGTGGCCCGGAATGTCTGCGGCTGCGATCCCCATCGGCTGGCGGGACGCTCGGCGCCGGCGCACTCCCAGTGGCCCAAGCTCAGCGGCCCGGCGCTCGGCGCGTAGGTGGCGGTGAATGTGCTCCAGGACATCGCGTCAGCGTCCTCCCGAAGTCCACGCGGTAGCGGGATGCCGTGAAATCGGAAGGTCGGCGAGTCGAATGGATCAGACGCGATGTCCGCGTCGGGCAAGTCGGTGATTGTCATGTGCCGGTCTTCTCTGGTCGAAAGTGGTGACCGACAGGTAGTAGCTTCCGACCCACAGCGGGGGGTCGGTCTGGATCAGACCCCGCTGCGGGTGCTGGCTACTACGAGAAGATGCTGCACGATCGCTGAGCCTAGACGCTGACGGGCGGTCAATGCAACTTCGTTACCGGCCATCAACCTCGGGAAAGTGCGATCAAGATCGCGGAATTGTAGTCCAACTTGTCGGAAGAAACGTAGCCTCTTGTCAGCTGGCACATGCGATGCTCATTCTCATTCGGCCGAGGTGATGGCAATGACTACAGACACAGCGAATCCGGCGAGCCCGGCGAAAGCGGATGTGCCCCACGAAGTGGTGGTCACCTGCCCGGCCACCGGAAAAGTGGTCGGCCGCGTCCCGGTGGCAACATCGGTTGAGGTCGAGACGGTGGCTGCCCGGCTGCGGGCGGCACAGCCGGGGTGGCAACAGATGGGCGCCGATGGCCGCGCGCGGTGGCTGGGCAAGTGGCGTGACTGGCTGATCGACCACAGTGACGAGCTCTTGACGCTGCTGCAACTCGAAACCGGCAAGTCTTGGGGTGACGCCAACATAGAAATCGCCGGTGTGCAGATCATCAATTACTGGATCGACAACGCCGCCGATTTCCTCGCCGACGAGAGCGTTCGCCCGTACGGGGCTGCCAACGCAGCCAAGAAGCTGACCATCACATACGAACCCTATCCGCTCGTCGGGGTGATCACACCGTGGAACGGTCCACTGTCGGTGCCGCTGAGCGACATCCCCGCGGCGTTGATGGCGGGTTGCGCCGTGCTGTCCAAGCCGTCGGAGGTCACCCCGCTGGTGTGGCGGATGGCGGTCGACGGCTGGAAGGAGGTCGGCGCGCCGGACGTGCTGGACGCGGTGTTCGGGTTCGGTGAAACCGGCGCAGCATTGGTCGATGTGGTGGACTACGTGATGTTCACCGGTTCGGTTAATACCGGGCGCCGCATCGCCGTCGCGGCCGCGCAGCGGCTGGTCCCGTGCAGCCTGGAGCTCGGCGGCAAGGACGCAATGATCGTCTGCGCCGACGCCGATATCGACCGGGCCGCCGATGGCGCGGTATTTGGCGCCTTCGCCTACACGGGCCAGGTCTGCATATCGGTAGAGCGGGTGTACGTCGAGGAGCCGGTGTACGACGAGTTCGTCAGCAAGGTGGTGGCCAAAACGTCGCAGTTGCGCCTGGGCATGGACGCCAAGCACGACTATTCCTGCGAGGTCGGGTCGATGACCACCGCGCAACAACTCGCCATTGTGTCTGGCCACGTCGACGAGGCCGTCAGCAAGGGCGCGAGAGTGCTTGTCGGTGGCAAGTCGTGCGATCCCGCTACTGCGGGACTGTTTTACGAGCCGACGGTGCTGGTCGACGTCGACCACGGCATGACGTGCATGCGTGAAGAGACCTTCGGCCCGACTTTGCCGGTGATGAAGGTCCGCGATATCGCCGAGGCGATCGAGAAGGCGAACGATTCCCGGTTGGGGTTGTCCGGAAGCGTGTGGACCCGAGACAGGAACAAGGCGATGGCTCTGGCGCGCAAGATGAACACCGGCATGGTGAACATCAACAACGTCATCACGGGCGCCTTCCAATTCGCCTTGCCGTTTGCGGGTTGGAACGAATCGGGGCTGGGTTCGCGCTGCGGCGGGGCCGCCGGGATCCGCAAATACTGCCGCACCAAAAGCATTGTCGCCGACCGGGTTGCGATGAAGAAAGAGCCGCTCTGGTATCCCTACAGCGCCAAGAAGGGCAAGCTCCTGGGAGCCATGGTCCGGATGATGTCGGCCAGAGACTGGCGGCGCCGGCTCGGGCGGTGACGTCGGGTAACACTCAATTTCACGCTTGCACAGTGTGATTCAGCACGTCAGCAACATGCATCCCGCGATCGGACCGCCGCCCACCGCAGCCACCGCAACCTCGGGCCGGCGGGGCACCTGCCGCTCCCCCGCTTCGCCGCGCAACTGCAGGCAGGACTCATGCAGCAGCCAGTAGCCGTGCATGCGGCCCGCCGACAGCTGGCCGCCGTAGGTGTTCAGCGGCAGCGCGCCCTCCAAGGCAATCCGCTCGGCTCCCTCGACGAACGGACCGGCCTCGCCGTCGCCGCAGATGCCCAGCGCTTCCAGCCAGGCGAAGGTGAGGAACGTGAACCCGTCGTAGAGTTCTGCGAGGTTCAGATCGGCGGCCGTCAGATCGGTCCGCGACCACATCTGCGCGGCCGCATCCGCCGATGCCATCTTCGGATAGTCCGCGCGGTGAAACCAGCCGCCCGCGCCGTCCGAGCCCCCGATCGCCTCGACTTTCACCGCACGATGCGGGCAGTCCCCGGCATAGTCGGCGGCCGACACGACCACCGCGATCGACCCGTCGATCGGGACGTCGCAATCCAGCAGCCCGAACGGCGTGGACACCGGCCGCGCACCCAGGTAGTCCGCCATCGTCATCGGATCCCGGTACACCGCAAGGGGGTTCAACGCCGCGTTACGCCTGCTGTTGATCGCCAGCCAGCCCAGCTGTTCCTTGGTGGTTCCGTACAACTCCATGTGCCTGCGGCAGTTCAGCGCCAGCCAATTCGCTGCGGAATATCCGTGGGCGGCAACCAGATCATTGACATCGTCCATCGGGCCGACCGCGGGCGGCGTCTCACCTTCAGGCGTCTCGAACATCCGCGCGAGCGGTGGAGCCGGAGCATCCTTGTCCTGCTTCACCGGGACCGTGCCACCCAGCATCTGGATCGTCCGGTAGATGACGACGTGCCGCGCGTGACCCTCGGAGACCGCACGGCATGCCGACATGACCGGGTTCAGTAGACCGCCGGTGCCGAATCCCGACCCGCAATCCGCCGCCTCGATGCCCAGTGCGGCGTTGACCTCGGCGGCGGGGGTATCGCCCAAGGTGGCAATGCCGTCGATGTCTGTGGCGGTCAGACCGGCGTCGTCGACAGCGGCCCGGACCGCTTCCATGGTGAGCTCGAGCCCGGGAATGCCGGTGCGCCGACCGATTCGCGAAATGCCGATCCCAGAAATGATCGCGTCTTTTTCGAAGTAGCTCATCTGCGCCGTCCGTTAGACCAACCCACTGCACACCAACCCAAAGCGAACTGACTGTACTGTATTGCCCGTGTCGATTGAGGCGACGTCCCAGCTGCGGATCGCGCACTGCGACAATTGCGCACTCTGGGCCCATCCCCCTGCCAGCACATGCCGCGACTGCGGCGGTCCGCTGGTCCCGCGGGCGGTGTCGGGCCACGGCAGCGTGTTCACCTACACGGTCAACCATCACGCCTTCAACCCGGAGCTGCCGGCCCCCTACGTCATCGCCCTTGTCGAGCTCGACGAACAGAGCGGACTGCGCGTAGCAGCGAACATCGTTGACTGCGAGCCAGATTCAGTGGCGTGCGGGATGCGCGTCACCGCCCTGCCGGAGCCCGGCGCGGGCGGCGCACCACGCTTCGCACCCGCTTGAATGGCGCGTCGCCGCGGGCTAGTTGATCAGCGGGTCCCGTGGCATGCCGAGTATCCGCTCGGCGATCTGATTGCGGGTCACCTCGGAGGTGCCGCCGGCGATCGCCATGCCGCGTGCGCCCATAATCAGCCGGCCGGATAGCGCGCCGGGCCCGTCGAGCACCGCGACCTCGGGCCCCAGCAGAGCGGCCATGATCGCCGCGCCTTCGACCATGTGCTCGGCCAACTTCAGCTTGGTGACGTTACCTTCTGGGCCCGGGCCCGCTCCTTCGACGCTGCGAGCGACGCGGCGCAGGTTCAGCAATCGCAGGGCATTCTCCTCGGCAAGGTAGGACCCCAGCCGAATTCGCCCTCCCGCCAACCTATCCGGCTGCTCCCCGACGAGCTGAACAAGCTGCGTAGCCAGCCCCTCGTAGAAAGATCCGCTGCCGCCGATACTGACCCGCTCGTTTCCCAGCGTTGCCCGGGCGACCGTCCATCCTGTGTTGGGCTCCCCGACCACATCCTCGTCGGGCACGAACAGGTCGTTGAAGAACACCTCGTTGAAGTCCGAGCCACCGGTGATCTGCCGTAGTGGCCGCACCTCGACCTCGGGAGCCTTCATGTCGACGATCACCGTCGTGATGCCGGCGTGCTTGGGCGCCTGCGGGTCGGTGCGCACCGTGGCCAGGCCGCGCGCGCAGTAGTGCGCCCCACTGGTCCACACCTTCTGCCCGTTGATCTTCCAGCCGCCATCCACCCGCGTCGCCTTGGTCTTGATCGACGCCGCGTCCGAGCCGGCGTCGGGCTCGGAGAAGAGCTGGCACCATATCTCGTCCTTGCGCAGCGCCTTTTCGACGAATCTCTCGATTTGCCAGGGTGTTCCGTGCTGCACCAGGGTCAGAATCACCCATCCGGTGATTCCATAGTCCGGGCGTTTGATGCCCGCGGTGCGGAACTCCTCCTCGATGACCAACTGCTCCACCGCGTCGGCGGCCAGACCCCACGGCTTGGGCCAATGCGGCATCACATAGCCCGTCTCGATCAGCTTGTCGCGCTGCGCCCCCTTGTCCAGTACGGCGATCTCGGCGGCGTCGGCCTGAATTCTGGCGCGCAGTTCCTCGGCCTCGGGCGGCAGGTCCAGGCTGTTCTCTCGGGCGACACCGGCTGCGGTGCAGTCGAATACATCGCGCGCCGGTGCGTCGCCGCCGAACAGTGCCGTGGTCACCAGCGCTCGGCGCAGATGCAGGTGCGCGTCGTGCTCCCAGGTGAAACCGATGCCGCCGTGTACCTGAATGTTCAGCTCCGCGTTGCGCGCATAGGCCGGAAACGCCAATGCGGCCGCCGAAGCGGCCGCCAGCCGAAACTGATCCTCGTCCTCAGATGCCGCCCGGGAGGCGTCCCATACCGCGGCGATCGCCGCCTCCGCAGCGACCAACATGTTCGCGCAATGATGCTTGACCGCTTGGAAAGTAGCGATGGTCCGGCCGAACTGCTGGCGCACCTTGGCGTAGTCGACGGCAGCGTCGACGCAGTCGGCGGCCCCACCGACCGCCTCGGCGGCCAACAGTGTCCGCGCGCGCGCCAAGGCCGATTCCCGCGCTCCCGTCAGAATGTCGTCGTCGCTGACGCTGACGTTCTGCAGTCGGACACGCCCGGATCGCCGGGTCGGATCCAAGTTCTCCGGCACCTCGACCGACACACCGTCGCGGCCACGCTCTACCAGCAGCACGTCGTCACCCGCGGCGACCAAGAGCAGGTCGCCCAGACCCGCGCCCAACACCACGCCGGCGTCACCGTCGGCCACCCCGTCGCTGATCCGTACGTGGCCGTCCAGGCCGACGCCCGCGGTGACGGTCCCGTCGATCAGACCTGGCAACAGCCGCGACTTCTGCTCGGCGGTAGCGTCTTTGGCGATCACCGCCGAGGCGATGACGGTCGGCACGAACGGCCCAGGCGCCACCGCCCGACCGAGTTCGTCGATGACGACCACGAGTTCGGGCAGCCCGTATCCAGAGCCGCCGTGATCCTCGTCGATGTGCAGGCCTAGCCAGCCGAGTTCGACGATGCCCGGCCAGAACGGCGGCCGCTCCTCCTCGGGCGCGTCCAGCAGGGACCGTGCCGCCGCGCGCGCCTTCTGCGAAGTCAGGAAACCGCGCGCAACTTCTGCCAGTTCGCGGTGGTCATCGGTCAGTGCGATACCCATTCGCGGGCCTTCCTCTTGGACGCCATTGGCCGGTTGGAAAGAGTCTAGTTAACTGCGCCTGCCTCCCAACCGGCTGGTCGGGCCCGATGTCGCCTACCGCATCACTTGGGCGCGAAGCGTTGCCCAGCGTCCAGTCGCAGGCACTGGCCGTTCAGCATCGGGTTGTCCACGATGGCCGCGACCAGCTTGGCGTACTCCTCCGGACGCCCCAGACGCTTAGGGAACGCGGCGTCTTTGGTCAGCGCGCTCGCGAATTCATCCGGAATGCCCTTCGTCAACCCGGTCGCGAAAAGGCTTGGCGCGATGGCCAACACGCGGATGCCCAGCGACCCGAGGTCGCGTGCCATGGTCAGGCACATACCGGCGATGCCGGCTTTGGCGGCAGTGTAGGCGACCTGCCCGATCTGGCCCTCGAACGCCGCGATCGACGCGGTGTTGATGATCACGCCGCGCTCTTCGTCTTCCGGTTCGTTGTGACTCATGTGGCTGGCCGCGAGCCGGCTGATGTTGAACGAGGCGATGAGGTTGAGGTCGATGACCGACTGGAAGGACTCGAGGTCGTGCGGACCCGACTTCGACATCGTCCGCTTCGCGATGCCGCCACCGGCAGTGGTCACGATGACGTGCAGGCCACCGAGTTTGTCGACCGCGGACTGCAGGACTTCCTCAGTGCCGGCGAAGTCAGTCACGTCGACCGGATAGAACTCGCCGCCGATGCCGGCCGCGACGTCCTTGCCGTCCGAGCCCTCGCGGTCGAGCACCGTGACACTGGCTCCGCGCGCGGCCAGCAGCTCGGCGCTGGCGCGGCCCATGCCCGAAGCGCCGCCGATGACGACTACTTTCTTGCCGTTGATCTCCATCCAAACCTCCTTGTTGGTCAGCTGCACGCTTGCTCGCTAGCTGCACGTTATCGTGGCCGTGCGTGACGTTGTCGGTCAGGCGTGTAAAGCTGGGCTGTGCTGCTGATGGACGTGGCGACAACCTCGGTCGACGTGGGTGGCTCCGCGTCGCGGCTGGCCAAAATCGCCCGGATCACCGAGTTGCTCGGCATCGCCAAATCCGATCCCACGCTGGTCGCGATCGTCGTGGCGTGGCTTTCCGGAGAGCTGCCGCAGCGCCAAATCGGTGTCGGCTGGGCGGCTTTGCGGTCGGTGCCGCCTGCCGCGGTGCAACCGAGCCTGACCGTCATCGGCGTCGACGCCACCTTCTCCTCGATCGGCGCCGTATCCGGCAAGGGCTCACAGACACGTCGCGCCGACCTGGTCGCCGGATTGTTCGCGTCCGCAACCGAAGTCGAGCAGACATTTCTGCGGCGCCTGCTGACCGGCGAGCTGCGCCAAGGCGCGCTGGCCGGCGTGATGGCCGATGCGGTTGCCGCGGCAGCGCAGATCCCGGCTTCCGCGGTGCGGCGCGCGGCGATGCTCGGCGGCGACCTGCCGGCGGTTGCCGCGGCGGGCTTGACCGGTGGAGCTGCCGCACTGGACGCGTTCACCCTGCGGGTGGGACGACCGGTCGGACCGATGCTGGCGCAAACCGCCGCAGGAGTAGCCGAGGCGCTGGAGAGGCTCGGCGGCACCGCAGTTTTCGAGGCAAAGCTGGATGGCGCCCGAGTCCAGATACACCGGGCAGGTGATCAGGTCACCGTGTACACCCGAAGCCTGGACGACGTGACCGCGCGTTTGCCCGAGGTGGTTGAGGCGACGCTGGCGCTGCCGGTCCGCGAGTTGATCGCCGACGGGGAGGCCATCGCCCTACGTCCGGACGGCCGGCCGCGGCCCTTCCAGGTCACCGGGTCGCGCTTCGGCCGGTCCGTCGATGTCGCCGCCGCGCGCTCCGCCCAGCCGCTGTCGGTCGTCTTCTTCGACATCCTGCATCGCGACGGCATCGACCTGCTCGATGCACCGACCGGTGAGCGCACGGCGGCGCTCGACGACATCGTGCCCGCGCAACACCGGGTCGATCGGCTGATCACCTCGGATCCGGTCGCCGCCGGCGACTTCCTGGATGCGACGCTGGCCGCGGGACACGAAGGTGTGATGGCCAAGTCGCTGACCGCGCCCTACGAGGCGGGTCGCCGCGGGGCGGGTTGGCTCAAGGTCAAACCGGTGCACACCCTGGACTTGGTGGTGCTGGCCGTCGAGTGGGGTTCGGGACGGCGCCGGGGAAAGCTATCCAACATTCATCTGGGCGCCCGCGACCCGGCCACCGGGGGCTATGTCATGTTGGGCAAAACCTTCAAAGGCATGACCGACGCGATGCTGGACTGGCAGACCGCGCGTTTTCAGGAGCTGGCCGTCGGCCCGACCGACGACTACGTCGTGCACGTGCGGCCAGAGCAGGTCGTCGAGGTGGCGTTCGACGGGCTCCAGACCTCCTCGCGCTACCCCGGCGGTGTGGCGCTGCGGTTCGCTCGGGTACTGCGCTACCGCGACGACAAGGGACCCGACCAGGCCGACACCATCGACACCGTGCGTGCCCTCCACCGGGGATAGGAGGGCCGACGGCCAATTTAGGGAGGGAGGCGCCGTGGCAGCACCGCAGCGCACGAAGACGCCCGACACCCGTGACGGGTCCCTGAGCTATGTCCACACCGACGCCAGCCTGCCGCCGGTCGCCATCATCGACCGCTCGCCCATCGGCATCGGGCACAAGGTCTTCTTCGGCGCGGTCGCCGTAGTCGGCGCGGTGGCCTGGACGATCATCGCCTTCGTTCGCGGCGAGACCGTCAACGCGGTGTGGTTCGTCGTGGCGGCGATCTGCACCTACGTCATCGGATACCGGTTCTATGCGCGGCTGATCGAGGCGAAGATCGTCCACCCGCGCGACGACCACGCCACCCCGGCGGAAGTCATCGACGACGGCATCGACTACGTACCGACCGACCGGCGCGTGCTGTTCGGCCACCATTTCGCCGCCATCGCCGGGGCCGGACCCCTCGTCGGGCCGGTGCTGGCCACCCAAATGGGTTATTTGCCGTGCAGCATCTGGATCATCGTCGGCGCGGTGGTCGCCGGTGGCGTGCAGGACTACCTGGTGCTGTGGATTTCCACCCGGCGCCGGGGGCGCTCGCTCGGCCAGCTGGCCCGCGACGAGCTCGGCGCCATCGGCGGCGCGGCCGCTCTGGTCGGGACCTTCATCATCATGGTGATCATCATCGCGGTGCTTGCACTGGTGGTGGTGCGGGCACTGGCCCAGAGCCCCTGGGGAGTGTTCTCTATCGCCATGACCATCCCGATCGCCGTGTTCATGGGCTGCTATCTGCGGTTCATTCGTCGCGGGCGGGTGGCAGAAGTATCCGTGATCGGCTTCGCGCTGTTGATGCTCGCGGTGGGGTCAGGCAAATTTGTCGGCGAAACAGCCTGGGGCGCATCATGGTTGAACCTGTCGCCGGTGACGGTGTCGTGGTTGATCATCGGCTACGGCTTCGTCGCATCGGTGCTTCCGGTGTGGTTGCTTCTCGCGCCGCGCGACTACCTCTCGACGTTCATGAAGGTAGGGGCCATCGCCCTGCTGGCGGTCGGCATCTGCATAGCGCACCCTGTGATGCACACACCGGCAATCTCTCGCTTTGCCGCACGCGGCGACGGACCGGTGTTCGCCGGCACGTTGTTTCCGTTTCTGTTCATCACCATTGCCTGCGGTGCCCTGTCGGGATTTCACGCCCTCATCTCGTCGGGCACGACGCCGAAGCTGCTGGAGAAGGAAAGCCAGATGCGGCTGATCGGCTACGGCGGCATGCTCACCGAGTCGTTCGTCGCGGTGATGGCGCTGATCAGCGCGGCGATCCTGGACCAGCATCTGTACTTCACCCTCAACGCCCCAGGCACCCGCACCGGCGGCACGGCGGCGAGCGCCGCCGACTACGTCAACCGCCTCGGCTTGTCGGGGCCGCCGACGACGGCTGCACAACTCAGTCAAGCCGCCGCCAGTGTGGGCGAAAAGTCGATCGTGTCGCGCACCGGCGGAGCCCCGACGCTGGCGGTCGGCATGTCCGAAGTCCTGCAGCGGGTATTCGGCGGCGCGGGTCTCAAGGCGTTCTGGTACCACTTCGCGATCATGTTCGAAGCACTGTTCATCCTGACTGCCGTCGATGCCGGCACCCGGGTCGCGCGTTTCATGCTCTCCGACGCGCTGGGCAACGTCGGTGGTCCGTTGGCCAGGCTGCGAAACCCAAGCTGGCGCCCGGGCGTATGGATCTGCAGTCTGGTCGTGGCCGCGGCGTGGGGCAGCATCCTGCTGATGGGCGTGACCGATCCGCTGGGCGGGATCAACACGCTGTTTCCGCTGTTCGGTATCGCCAATCAGCTGCTGGCCGCGATCGCGCTGGCGGTCGTCACCGTGGTCGTCATCAAAAAGGGCTACCTGAAGTGGGCCTGGACTCCGGGGATTCCATTGCTATGGGATCTGACGGTCACACTGAGCGCGTCGTGGCAGAAGATCTTTTCTTCAGATCCCAACGTGGGCTACTGGACGCAGCATTTCCAATACGCCGCGGCCAGAGCGTCTGGAAAGAAGGCCTTCGGTTCGGCGAAGACACCTGGCCAGCTGGCGGACGTGATCAGGAACACCTCCATCCAGGGCACGCTCTCGATCGTCTTCGCCGTCGTCGTGGTGATTGTGTTGGTGGCCGCAATCATCGTGATATTCAAGGTGATTCGCGGCAACGGCAGACCGCTGACCGAGGATGCCCCGGTGCCGTCGACGATGTTCGCGCCGTCAGGCATGATCGCCTCTGCGCGAGAACGGGAGGTACAACGACAATGGGACGCACTGCGCCCGGCGCCGTCGAAGCCCACCGATCACGCCGTATCGACCGAATTCACAGCTGGGGCATAGCCAGTGCCGAAGCACCCGTTTGCGCTAGTCCAAAGCCACTGAATTACAGCGTTTTCCGCAGATTGTTTGGTGAAATGACACATCCTGATAAGAATGAACGGGTGGAAAACAGCCGGCAACGGGCAAGGACGCGCGAGTGTCAGTAACAACCGATCGCAGGGTCCGGCTGTTCAAGCGCGACGCGCGGGCCGCAGCGACCAGGATGCTGAGCCGGGTAAAGCACCCGCCCACCGCGCCGTTGCGGGACCCCGAATCCGCCGGCAACGTTGACTCGGCCGGCCGCGAGCGTCGGCTCACGCTCGCACGGCGGGTGGCCATCACTACCTGGATACTGGTGGTGGCCTACCGCAGCATCACCGACGGGCTGGCATTCAATCGCGAACTGCTGCTGCTCTACATCGCCACCGGGCTGATCGCCGCGAGCATCGGCCGTGGTCGCACAGCTTTCGCGGTCCTGCGCGATTGGCTTCCCTTCGCGCTCGTGCTGCTGCTGTACGACCTCAGCCGCGGGGCGGCAACGCTGCTCGGAGCGCCCACGCTGTGGCGATTCCAGCCCGACGCCGACCGGTGGTTGTTCTTTGGCACCGTCCCGACCGTGTGGTTGCAGGAGCGCTTGAAACTGCCGCAACCACCGTGGTGGGAAGTCATCATCAGCGGCATCTACATGTCGTTTTTCGTCTTGCCCTACGTGGTCGCCGGCGTGCTCTGGCTGCACAATCGAAGCGACTGGGCGGCATTCATCCGGCGGTTCGTCGCACTCTCATTCGCCGCGCTCGTCGTTTACATCGTCATGCCGGCAGCGCCGCCGTGGGCGGCCGCACGCTGCACCCCGGCCGACATCGCCGCTGGCCCGTCGGACCCACACTGCATGTACCGAAGCTCGGCAGGGATTCCCGACGGCGGGCTGTTGGGCGCAATGAACACCAGCCTGCCGGGCGCCCACCAGTTCGTTGAGCGGATCTCCACGCGGGGCTGGGGAACGCTGCATCTGCAGTCGGCCGGCGCGCTGGTCAACTCCGGACAGGCCAGCGTGAATCTGGTCGCGGCGATTCCTTCACTGCACGCCGCGTTGACCGCGATGATTTCGATCTTCCTGTGGCGGAGGGTCAGGCGAGGGTGGCGCCCGCTGCTGGTG
Organism: uncultured Actinomycetota bacterium; assembly: GCA_963760095.1. Classification (GTDB taxonomy): domain Bacteria; phylum Actinomycetota; class Actinomycetes; order Mycobacteriales; family Mycobacteriaceae; genus Mycobacterium. The sequence goes on from CAVXBT010000009.1 coordinate 487,740, forward strand.
GCTTACCCGCTGGCGATGGCCTTCGTGCTGGTGTACTCCGCCGAACATTTCGTCGTTGACATCCTGCTCGGCTGGGCGCTGGCCGCGACCGTGTCGGTGGTATTCGGCCTTTTCGACGCGTGGTGGTCCCGCCGCCGCAGGTCGAAGTCAGCTCTCGCCGACGCGGCTGAGCCAGCGACCGATCTTGCCGGCGGCCTCTCCGTAAAACGTGCGATAAACGCGTTCGGCGACGTAGCCGATGTGCGGCGTGGCGACCACATTGTCCAGCGAGCGCAGCGGGTGTCCGGCCGGCAACGGCTCGGTGTCGAAGACGTCGAGACCGGCTCCGGCGAGTCGCTGCGAACGCAGTGCGTCGACGAGGGCCGACTCGTCGACGATTGGGCCGCGAGATGTGTTGACTAGCAACGCCGTCGGTTTCATCAGTCCCAGTTCGGCCGCGCTGACCAAACCGCGGGAGCGTTCGCTGAGCACCAGATGGATCGTCAAAACGTCGGCGCGGCTGAATAATTCGTCTTTAGACACGTAGGCCACCCCGGCCTGCTCGGCGGCCTGCGGGGTCAGGTTCGTGCTCCACGCGATCACGTCCATGCCGAACGCGTTTCCGACCCGCGCCACCCTGGCGCCGATCCGGCCCAGGCCCAGCACACCCAACGTCGTTCGGCCCAGTTGCCGGCCCACCGATGTCTGCCATCCACCGCCGCGTACCGAAAGGCTCTCGTCGACGATTCGGCGCGCAGCGGTGAGGATCAGCGCCCAGGTCAGTTCGACCGTGGACTCCACGTAGCCGCCGGTCGTGCTGACGTAGATACCGTGTTCCTCGGCGGCCGCGACGTCGATCGATGCGTTGAACGGCCCCGTGGAGGCGATCATCTTCAGCCGTGGCAGGCGCTCGATGACGGTACGCGGCAGCGGAGTGCGCTCGCGCATCACGCACACCACGTCGAACGGGGCCAACCGCTGGACGACGGCGTCCTGGTCAGCGAGGTGATCGGTGAAAACGGTGATCTCGGCGTGGGCCGCCACCTCCGACCAGTCGGCCATGCTCAAAGCGACGTTCTGGTAGTCATCAAGGACCGCGACGCGCATCGTGCCAATCTCGCATACCTGGTTTGACCACTTCCCGGGGCGGGTATCTGTCCCGTCGCAGAGCAGCAGAACCGAAAATAAAGGGAGCTGGAAGCCATGGGAGCCCACGACAAAGTGAGCAACAAGATCGACGACGTCGCCGGCAAGGCCAAAGAGGGCCTTGGCAAGGCGACCGGTGATCACAGCACCGAAAACGAGGGAAAGCTCGACCAGGCGAAGTCCAGCCTCAAGGACGCGGGCGAAAAGGTGAAGGACGCCTTCAAGAAGTAGCCCACCACGAGCAAGCAAAACAAGGATGGCCACCGGCGGACCGACCCCGGTGGCCTTCCGCTTGTTCAGGGGGTCCAGTGCTCGCCTGACGCATGTCCTCCCGGCGGCTCGTTGACGGCGAAGATGAACGGCGCGAACACGACCTCGCGCCCGTCCGGATCTGGGTAGGTGACAGCTTCCGTCGCCGCCCAATACGGATGGGATTCGACGGGTGCAATGTCCGCGGCCGAAAGCCGCGCCATGGCTTTCTGTTGCGCAGTGGCATCGGGAAAGTACAGGCACAGCTGCTCATGGCTGTCGACCGCGACCGGCTCGGTAGCCTCGACGATCTCGAAGGTCAGGCCGGATCCGGGCAGGCCAAATATCGCGCCCGTGCTGCCGTAGCTCTCCGTGAATGTGGCGCACAGCGGCAGACCCACCAGGTCGCGGTAGAAACTGACGGTCGACTCGAAATGTGCTGAGCGGCGAGCGAATCGGATCGCCCCGATCGACGCGAGATCCGCAGGCCAGCCCGTGACTGGCGGGATGATTCGATGTGTCACGGCCTTGACGCTAGGACCTCAACCGCAGTTTAGGTCAAGCGCACACAGTTGATGTGATGCGTTAACTGGAAGTAGACATTCGATGTCACACAGGTGATTCGGCCTCTCCGGCCGTTGCTTCGATGGACGGCAAACCCGAAAAGGCCCTAACGACCCGTCAGAATAAGGACCAAAGCCTCACGACGGGCGGCGCCATGCGACATAGCGTTCTGCCTGACGAAAGGAAATCGAAATGTCCCCAAAGCATTACGGCGTCATCGTCGGCGTCGACGGATCGCCCGCATCGGATGCCGCTGTCCGTTGGGCCGCGCACGACGCGGTCATGCGCGGCGTACCGCTCACCTTGATGCACGTCCAGGATCCCGTAGGTCGGACGTGGTCGCAGGCCAAGGTGCTGGAAGAGGTGGCAGGATGGCAGGAATCTGAGGGCCGCGGCATTCTGGCAAATGCATCGAAGATCGTCCATGACATCACGGGCGAGACTTCGCCGATAACAATCAATGGCGAGTTGCAGTTTTCGGCCCCCGGCCCGACGCTCGTCGACCGGTCGGAAGATGCGGAACTGATCGTCGTCGGCACCGATGGCCGCGGAGCTCTGGCTCGCGGTTTGTTCGGCTCGGTCAGTTCTGGACTGGTGCGGCATGCCCGTTGCCCCGTGGCGGTCATCCGTGACGAAGAACTGCAGACGCCACACCCCACAAATGCTCCTGTTCTCGTGGCAGTGGACGGTTCATCAGCTTCAGAGCTCGCTACTGAGATCGCATTCGACGAAGCCTCGCGTCGCCACGTCGACTTGATAGCACTGCACGCCTGGAGTACCAAAGAGCTTGTCGACGTTCCGGGAGTGGACTGGCCGGCGGTCAAGGCGGACGAAGAGCGTCTTATGAGCGAGGCGCTGGCAGGTTGGCAGGAACGCTATCCCGACGTGACTGTGAGCAAGCAGCTCGTATGTGATAAGCCAGCCCGCGCGATCGTCGAAACATCGCAATCTGCACAGCTTGTCGTGCTTGGCAGTCACGGCCGGAATGCCCTGACCCGCACGTTCTTAGGGTCGGTCAGCAATGCAGTCGTTCAATCCGCCCGTGTGCCGGTGATCGTGGCACGGCCTGACTGAGACCGAGTTGGCGTGCCCGTATCGATGCCAACCGCCACCTGCTCGCCAAGTTCGATTACGGCGACAAGCACCAGCTGGTGGGCGAGCCGGACCCGTTGATCGCGGGCCGCGCGCTGGCCGATTGAGCTGCGCGCCGCCCATGGGGTCTTTGCTATCCCGCCGGCGGCGGGCATCCTTACCGGTATGCACCTGATCAACGGAGTCCGTGACCCGGCGACGAGCTTTCCCCTCGACACTCTCACCGACGATGCGGGCGAACGCCGGCAGGCCAACCGCGCCATCGCAGTCAGCGCCGTAGGACTGGCGCTGACCGGGCTGGTCGAACTGGCCATCGCATTGCTGTCGGGTTCGGTGGCGTTGCTCGGCGATGCGCTGCACAACTTGTCTGACGTCTCGACCAGCGTCCTGGTGTTCGTCGGGTTTCGGGCATCGCGCCGCCTTCCCACCGAGCGATACCCCTACGGCTACGAGCGCGCCGAGGACCTCGCCGGAATCGGTGTGGCACTGGTGATTTGGGGCAGCGCTCTGGTCGCCGGCTTCGAAAGCGTCAACAAATTGCTTCGCCACGGCAGCACTGTTCATGTGGGCTGGGGCATAGCCGCGGCGGCGGTGGGAATTGCGGGCAACCAGCTGGTGGCGCGCTACAAGCTGGCAGTGGGCCGCCGGATCCGCTCCGCGACGATGATGGCCGACGCCAAGCATTCGTGGCTGGATGCACTGTCATCGGCCGGCGCGATGCTCGGGCTGGTCGGCGTGGCCCTCGGCTGGGCTTGGGCTGACGCGATCGCGGGCATCGTCGTCACCGGATTCATCTGCCACGTCGGCTGGGAGGTAACGGCGGACATCGCTCACCGGCTGCTCGACGGCGTCGATCCAGACATCATCACGACCGCCGAAGCGGTCGCCATCGAGGTGCCGGGTATCCAACACGCGCACGCCCGAGCCCGCTGGACCGGCCGGACGCTGCGTGTCGAGGTGGAAGGCTTCCTCGACCCCGCGACTCCGCTCGTTGACGCTGATCGAATCGGACGCAGCGTCGCCGCCGCGCTGGCGCCGCAGATTCCGGACATGCACAACTTCACCTGGTCGGCGCGCGCCGCCGAGATCTAGCGGGAGCGCCGTAGCACCAGCAATTCGGCGGTAACTGCCCCGCTATCGAGAAGCTTTGCAATCGCTGAACTTTGACGCTCGGCCAGCTGCCAGGCCTCGCTGTGTCCGTGTCTATCGGCGAGCGCCTTCTCGACCGCTTGGATGCGGTCATTCCTCCGCACGGTCCGAAAACCATCCGCTTCGGACAATCCAACTCAGTCGCCACACCTGTTCCTTGCCTGCACTCTTGGCTGGTATGTACCCGTCCGAGCTCACGGGCAAGCGTCCAGCGCGAAACTGGGGCACAGATACAGGTGCAACCGCTACTTGCGCCGTCGCGGTGAGTCCTCGCCGGCGGCCGCGCCGCTTCTAGCGGGAGTGCCGTGCAGCGAAAGCTGCTCGGCGTTAACTCTTCTCGCTGGCGACGAAGACGGCGACGTAACCGATCGGGATACCGGTCAGCATTGCGATGGATTCCCGTGCGGCAAGTTCGACCGCGGCCCGGCGACTGGCGCGGGTAGTGCCGCCGATCTCGGGAATCCGGATAATCCACCCGTCCGCGTCGCGGCTGATTTCGATATCGAAGGATTGACCGATCATCGGGCCGTTGACCCGCTGAGCAATACGTCGGCTGCGGCCGCTGGCGAAGGATTGTGGGCGCCGCAAAGTGCTCTGAATAGGCATAAGTATTTTCCTGAGTGGGGTACGGACCGCGCGCAAGCGTAATGCGCATCGTGGCAAAAATCCTAATCGGCGGATTCGTTGCCGAGTCTTGGCGACGTCTGTGGGGCACAAACGCGCCCGCAACCGTGTTGTGATAGCCAGGACTATGCAGAGGGGATGCGCTGGATGAAGATTCGCTTCGGTGTCAGTTTGGGTGCGGACACCGCTCCTGATCAGCTTGCCTCGATCGTGGATCATCTCGAAGCCAATGGCGTGGACTCGTTGTGGTTCTCCGAGTTGGTCTACGCGCCGGCGGTCGACCCGGTGGTCGGGATGGCGTATGCGCTGGCTCGCACGACCCGGTTGAAGGTGGGCACTTCCGTGGCGATATTGCCGGGGCGTCATCCGGTCCTGGTGGCCAAACAGTTGGCGTCGCTGGCGGCTGTGGCACCCAAGCGAGTCCTTCCCGTCTTCGGTTTGCGTTCGGCCATTCCGGCTGAGCGCGAACTGTTCGTCGTGCCTGACGGCGAGCGCGCCGCGGTATTCGACGAATCCCTGCAAGTGTTGCGGGCAGCGTTGACTGACAACTCGGCCAGCTACCAGGGCCGGTATTTCACGGTAACTAACGCGGCCGTCGCGCCTCGGCCGGCGCATCCGCTCGACATCTGGCTGGGCGGATCGGCGGCCGCGGCGTTTCGGCGCATCGGCATGTTCGGCGACGGGTGGTTGGGGAGTTTCCTCACCCCGAGCGAGGCGCGGGCGGGACGGGAGGCGATCGAACGGTCCGCCGCCGATGCCGGCAGAGAGATCGAACCCGATCACTTCGGCATCTCGTTGGCCGTCGCCGACGAGGGGTTGCCAGCGGAATTGGCGACGGCCGTGCGCCGGCGTCGTCCAGACGTCGATCCGGGCGAGCTGATCGCCGCCGGCTGGGACCAGCTGCACCGTCAACTCGACGGTTACCTGGACGCCGGTCTGACGAAGTTCGTCATCCGGCCCGCCGGCCGAGCGCCGCTGAACGAATTCATCGACCGGTTCGTCACAGAGCTGGCGGACCGGCAGAACTGACCCGTCAGATGCGTAACAGCGCTTCGGCGTTGCCGTGCCTCACAGCGTGCTTCTGCTGATCGGAAAGATCGGAGCCGGTGAGGAATTCGACAACATTGTCTCGTTTGACGTAGGGAAAGTCCTCGGAGTAGACGATCCGCTCGGCGCCGAGTTCGGCAACGACATGGTCGAGCTGATGCCGGTTGAACATCCCCGACGGGGTCACCCAGATCTGTTCGCGGTAATAGTCGCTGACGTCGCGGCCGGTGCGCACCAGCGCGAAGGTCTCGTCGAGCCGTTCGAGCCAGAACGCCATCACCTCGCCCCAGTGCCCGCTCAGCAGTTTCAGGCCGGGGTGTCGGTCCAGGGCTCCAGACAAGATCAACCGGATGACATGGATACCCGCCTCGGCGTGCCAGCCGAAAGCGGGCCCGCTGAACATCACGCCGACGACGGCGGGCCAGTCGCCGAAATAAACGGCGGGCCAGTCGCCGAAATAATAGGGTCGCGACACTTGCGGGTGCGGTAGCCCAGGGTGAACGTAGATCGGCAGGTCAACGGTCGCAGCGGCGGCGAGAATCGGGTCAAACCGGGCGTCATCGAGGAACAGCCCGTCGAATGTGCCCGCGATCAGTGCGCCGACGAACCCCAAGTCGCCGACACAGCGACGCAATTCCTCGGCAGCCGCGTCGGGGTCGTAGAGCGGAAGTGTGGCGAAACCCCGGAACCGGTCTGAGTGCTCGGAAATCTGTTGTGCGAGATCGTTGTTCACTCGTCGGCATAAATCCACTGACTCCGGGGCGGCCAACGTGCTCGGGCTGCCGTTGCCGTGCGAGACAACTTGAACATCGACACCCACTGCATCCATGTGCGCCAGCCGATGCCCACCCAGCCGGGTTGCCGCGTCGCGGTCGTCGTTGAAGATCGACCCAAATTCGGCGAGCTACTCCAGCGGCAGGCCGCTCGGCGGGCCGCCCAACCTGAGGACCTGCTGGCTGACGTCGGGGTGCTCGAAGTGCTCTTCGACGGTGATGATGCGCATCCAGCGGCTCCCTTCGATGATCTAGGTGCCAGGGTAGGGCCGCGCGGAAGCTAGACTCACTCCTGCGTCGTCGCGATCCGCGATGGCTCGCCGTCCTCGGCCCGCCCGAACAGGCAGACGCGCTGAACACGCACATAAGCGACGAAAACCAAAAGACCTCCCGCCAGGCACACCCGATGGCAGCTTCCGCAGTGTGCGGTCCGGTGGCCCCAGTCGTCGACGACCTGCCGCAAGGTCTCGCCGACACCGTCGCCGACCTCATCGGGAAACCACGCGCCCGCGGCTGGATCCACCTCTGCTCGGCGGTCATCGCCACCGTGGGCGGATTAGCGCTGGTGTCGGTTGCCGGGATCACGTCGTCGCACAAAGCTGCCCTTGCGACCCTGATTTACACCGTCACCATTGTCGCGATGTTCAGCGTCAGCGCCATCTATCACCGCAAGCACTGGCACAATCCGGTGATCTTGAAGTGGATGAGGCGGCTCGACCACTCGGCGATCTTCGTCTTCATCGCCGGCAGTTACACCCCCTTCGCGCTGTTGGCGATGCCGCCGCGCACCGGAGCCGAAGTGCTGGCCATCGTGTGGACGGGCGCCGTAGCCGGCGTGGCACTCAAGATGTGGTGGCCGTCCGCACCACGATGGGTCGGCATACCGCTGTACCTCCTACTCGGGTGGGCGGCGATCTGCTTCGCAGGCAGCCTGCTCGACGGCGGTGGTCCGGTCGTCGTCGGACTGCTTGTCCTGGGCGGCGTCCTGTACAACGTCGGGGCCATCCTCTATGGCTTTCGCTGGCCAAACCCGTGGCCGCACACATTCGGCTATCACGAGTTTTTTCACGCCTTCACCGCCGTTGCGGCGGTGAGTCACTACGTCGCCGTGTGGTTCGTCGTCGTATGACTTCCACCGCGTCGCCGCCGCCGTCGCAGCACTCGACGCGCCAGCCTCAGCGACTTCGCGTCATCGCATGGGGCACCGGCGCCGTGGGCAGTGAGATGGTCACGACGATTCTCGACCACCGCCCCGATCTGAAGATAGTGGGCGCTCGTGTGTACTCCCACGCCAAGGACGGCGCAGACATCGGCACCGTCGTCGGTCGTGACCCGATCGGCGTCACCGCGACCACCGATACCGCCAAAGTCCTTGCACTGCAGGCAGACTGCGTGCTCTACACCCCGCGTAACACCAGCATCGACGAAGTGTGCGCCATCCTGGCCAGCGGTAAGAACGTGGCCACCACTGCGTTTCTGTTTCACCCCCGGCGCACCGACGCGGCGGACCGTGACCGCGTGGCGGCGGCATGCGATGTCGGCGGCACTTCGGTGCACGGCAGCGGCCTCAACCCGGGCAACCTGTCCGGCGTGCTGCCGCTGGCCCTGTCGGGGATGAGCCGAACGATCGACAAGATCACCCTGCAGGAACGGGCGGACTGGTCGGTCTACGAAAGCACCTCGATCACCTTTGACAACATGGCATTCGGCCAACCCGTCGAACACATCAGCCCGTCGGCGAACGAGTTCCTGGCGTTCAACAGCGGGATTTTCACCGAGCAGGTCTGGTTTCTCGCCGACGCGCTGAACGCCGGCATTGACGACGTCACCGCCTCTGTCGAAGCGGTTCCGGCCAAGCAGGATCACCAGATCTTCGATCACCTGCTGCGGGCCGGAACCACCGCGGGTCAGCGGTGGATCTGGACCGGCCGCCGCGCCGGTGAGCCGCTCGTCGAGATCGAGGCGCTGTGGACCGTCGGCGGGGAGTATCCCGAACACTGGCCCACACCCGAGCACGGCTGGACGTTGAGCATCGAGGGTGACCCCTCGATGCGCGCTCACTTCTTCGCCCTGGCGAGCTTCACCCGCGCGGCCACTATGGCAGAACACGTCCGCTCGGCCAGCGTGGCCACCGCCATGCAGGTACTCAACGCGGTGCCCGCGATCTGCGCCGCACCGCCGGGGTTCGCCACCACGGCGTCGCTGCCACTGATCCGCAGCCACACCGGGTTCAACAACCCACCGCGGGATGGTCACTGATCAGCGGTCGAGAAGGCCAGCCAGCTCGCGTCTGAGGTCCGGCCAGGGGTCTCGCTGAACAGGACTCTTCCGAGGCTGCATGGTGAGTGTGAGCGCGAGCCCGCGCATGGCATCGAGAGCGACGCTGAACCGCCGCGTCCACTCGGCGCGCGGGACGTTCTTGGGTGCGGCATCGGCGGCGATGGCGGCGAACACGGCGGATTGGGGCCGCTCCAGCGGGGCAAGCGCGGCGTAGAGCTCGGGATCGTCGGCGGCAGCGATCCACACCTTGACCCACACGGTGTACAGGTCGTCGGTGAACGCGGTCCAGAGCACGTCGAGGAGAGCAGGTGTACGGTGGGCTCCGCCGACGGCATGCGCGGCCCGAGGCCGCAATTCGTTCTCCATTCGAAGCCCGACCTCTTCGAGCGCCGTGGCGATGAGATCAACCCGGGCCGGGAAATGATGGGCAATCGCCCCGAGCGAGGCTCCGGCTGACTCCGCGATCTGCCTGGTCGTCGTGGCCGGATACCCGTGATCGGCAATGGATCTGATGGTCGCCTCGATCAGACGGGCGCGGGTCTGATCGCGCCGCGCCTGCTGCGTCTGCGGCGCGCCGCCGCGAACTGGAGTCGATGCCATCAGCACACTATATAGACGACAGGTCAGTTGACCTGTAACCTAGCGACAGGTCAGTTGACCCGTAATGTTGATGTTCGGAGGTATGGCGTGACCAGTGCCGATACAGCGACACGTGCAGCCCCAACCGACGGCGGGCTGCGGGTGGAACACCCGGCAGAGGGCGTACGGGTCCTGGTCCTCGATCGCTGGGAGCGCCGCAACTCACTCGACGGCGAGGTCCTCACTCGGCTGGCTCACGAATTAACGCTCATTAGAACTGATTCCGGCGTAAGGACGGTAATTCTCTCCGGCGCCAACGGTGCGTTCAGCTCGGGCGCAGACTTCGCTGCGCTGGAGTACCTTTCGCAGCGGTCCGAGGCCGAAGTGGCCGAAGTGCTGGCCCGGCAGATGCGGGTCGTCGACTTGCTGTGGGCATTGCCGCAGCCGACGATCGCCGCCATCGACGGCCCCGCGGTCGGTGCCGGTATGTCGCTGGCGCTGGCCTGCGACGTCCGAGTGGGATCTCCCAGGATGACTCTGTTTCCGTCATTCATCAGAATGGGCCTCCTGCCGGATACCGGTGCGAGTTGGTTGCTGCCACGGCTGATCGGCGACGGCGCGGCGCTGGAGTTACTGCTAGCCGGGCGACCTGTCGACGCCGAGCGCGCGTTGCGAATAGGGCTGGTGCACAACCTAAGTGACGATGCATTCGCCACGGCCCTCGATCTCGCTTCAACATTTGCCGCGCGCCCAAGCGCGGCAGTTGTGGCGACCAAACGACTGCTGCGGGGGGCGGCCGACGGCGACCTCGCGCAGGCGGTCGACCTCGAAGCGGGCGCGCAAGCGGCGGCGATTCACGGCGGCGAGTTCGGCGATATGTTCGCAACATGGCGGACCACCCGGAGCGTGGACTGATGACCGGCGTTCGATGTGGGCACGCCTTTCGAGACTACGAAGACGTCCGCGCCCGTGCTGGCGCAGTGGCCAACGGGCTTGCCGCCCTTGATGTCACGGCCGGTGACCGAGTAGCCATCTACCTGCACAACGAGATCGCGTTCATCGAAGTGAGCATCGGTATCGGCTTGCTGGGTGCCGTACCAGTGCCAGTGAACTGGCACTGGCAAAGGGCCGAGCTCGCCTATTTGCTCGATGACAGCGATAGCAAAGTGATCTTCGCTCACACCAGCCTCGTGTCCACCGCCGAGGCGGTAGCGGGTGACCGGGCACTCATCGAAGTCGCCGAGGAATCGCAACTGCCGACTGGAAGACATCCGGTCTACGAGGACTGGTTGGCGGCGCAAAACAGATGGTCGCAACCGCCACGGCAGGCGCCGATGTCGATGGTGTACACCTCCGGTACGACGGGCAGACCAAAGGGCATCATCCGCGCGGCGTCCACAACCGCTCAGTCGCAAGCAGTTGTGGGGCTGTTGTTTCAGACATTTGGGCTCGCTCCGGGGATGCGAACCCTGGTGGCCGCACCGATGTATCACAGCGCGCCCAATGCCCACTCGCTCATCAGTGCTGCCGCGGGCATCGACCTGACGATCATGGCAGGCTTCGATGCCGAGGAACTGCTGCGACTCATCGAAGAGCACCGCATCGACCACTTTCAAGCTGTCCCAACGATGTTCGTCCGGTTACTGCACCTTCCCGACGAAGTCCGGGAGAAGTACAACGTCTCCTCGTTGAAGTCTGTCGTGCATGCTGCCGCGCCCTGCCCACCCGAAGTAAAACGACGCATCATCGACTGGCTCGGGCCGATCGTTCGTGAGTACTACGGCGGCACCGAAACCGGCGCCTGCGTTGCTTGCGACAGCGCCGAGTGGCTCGCGCACCCCGGCACCGTCGGCCGTCCGATCGGGGACGCCGACGTCAGGATCTACTCCGAGAGCGGAGATCTGCTGCAAGCCGGCGAATCTGGGCGCATCCACCTGCGCCCACCGTCGGTCTGGCCGGACTTCACCTACCACCGCAATCCGGACAAGCGGGCTGCAATGGAGAACGACGGATACCTCGACATCGGCGACGTCGGCTACCTCGATCACGACGGCTTCCTCTACCTCAACGACCGCAGCACGGACATGATCATCTCGGGCGGGGTGAACATCTACCCGGCCGAAATCGAGGCGTGCCTGCTCGAACTCGACGGCGTACGGGACGCCGCCGTGTTCGGCATACCGGATGAGGAGTTCGGCGAGGCGATCGCCGCCCACGTCGAAGCGAGCGGCCTGACCGAACACCAGGTGCGCGAACACGTCCGAACCAATCTGGCGCACTACAAGGCACCCAAGATCATCGTGTTCGACAATGACCTGCCCCGAGAAGACACCGGAAAGCTGATGAAGCGCAAGATTCGCGCACGGTACTGGCCGACATCGCGCTAAGGGGTCGTGACGGCGTCAAGACCATTTACGCGTCAATCTCGTGCCAGATGCTGCCCAGAACTCGTTGATGGCCGCGGCGCCTCGCCTGGGGGTCCTGGGTAAACCACCAGTGGCCCAGTCCCTCAATCTCTGCGATCAGCGCGCCGGCCCGGGCAGGTGGTCCTCGCGAGCCATGATCGATAGACCCGGCCGTTCGGCGGCTCGCTCATGATTGCTGCCGAGCCGGGCCATGGCCGGTTGGGCGGCATCGCGAGACAGCCGAAGGATGCACTTACCCATGGCGGCGTTCCGCCCCTCGGCGACGGGCGGCTAGAACCTGCTCGCCAGGCGGCGACCGACTCAGACAGGTCGCGGCTGACCACCCAGCCAGTGCAGCGACGGCTTCGGCGTACGCACAAACGTGTCCCGGTCGACGGCGACGAGGCCGAATGTCGGCGCGTAGCTGCCCCATTCGTAGTTGTCGACCATGCTCCAGTGCAGATATCCGCGGACATCGACGCCGCCGTGGATCGCGTCGGTCATCGATGCAAGCGCGCGGCGGGTGTATTCGATGCGCTGCTCGTCGTCGGCGGTGGCGACACCGTTCTCGGTGACGATGATCGGCGTGCCGTCCACAATCCCCGCCGTGCGCCGCAGCGCACCGCCGAGCGCCTCGGGATAGAACTCCCATCCGTTCATCGCCCTGCGCGCCGTGGGGTCCAGGATTTCGACGGGACGACCGTCGCGGACACCCACGCGAATGCGTGTATACGTCTGCACGCCGACCCAGTCGTCGCCGCGGGCTTCTTCGAGAAACACCTCATCGCGCGGGCGCGTGTAGTCCTGCAGCACGTGTTCGGCGCCGGGTTCGGCCTGGCAGTCCTGCACCGAAACGCCCCACCCGACAGCTAGTTTCGGGTGCGCGTCCCGCAGAGCGGCTCGGCTGGCGCGGTGCACGTCGATCAGGGTGTCGGTTACCCGCGCGTCCGGTACCGGCAGCCCGCTGTGCAGCGCGGCCATGCCGTTGTGGCTGTCGGCGGCGAACATCGCGACGATGTTCGGTTCGTTGATCGTGCCGACATGCCTCACACCTTCGTCCAGCACAGCGCCGACGGCGTCGACATACCGCAGAAAGCGATCCCGAGCGTCGGACCGCAACCAGCCGCCGCTGCGGCTGAACCACGCGGGCAGCGTGAAGTGGTGCAGCGTCACAAACGGCCGCAGCCCACGCCGCAGCGCGCCATCCACCATTCGGCGGTAATGGTCCAACTCCGCACGGGAAATGCGGCCCTCAGCGGGCTCAATGCGCGACCACTCGATGCCGAACCGATAGTCGGTGAAACCCGCCTTCGCAGCGAGATCCATGTCCTGTTCCCAACGGTGATAGGCGTCGACCGCATCACCCGACGGCTCCGGGATGACCGTGCCCGCAGCATGCTCGAACTCCCACCAGTCCGAGGCGATATTGTTTCCCTCGGTCTGATGCGCACCGGTTGCTACGCCCCACAGGAACTCGGCCACGTCAGACCTGCCGGATCGCATGCACGCCGCTCAGTGAGCCACCCAGTTGCATCAACTTGCCGCCGTCGCGCAAGCCGCCCACCGACACCGGCGCGAAGCCGAGTCGCTCGACGTACGAGGCGAACTCGGCACGGGCGGCCTCGTCGTCACCGGCGTAGAACACGATCTGCCTGCCCTCGGCATGCTTGGGGTCGGGAGCGATGTAGCTGGCGAACATCGCGTTGAACGCCTTGATGACCGTGGCGCCCGGCAGATGCCGCGCAACCCACTCGCTCCCCGTTTCCTCACCTAGATCGACGAATCCGGCATATGTCGGTTCGTACTGTGCGAACTGGTTGGTCGCATCGACGACCACCGTGCCGGTCCAGTCGGCAACGTCAGTCAACTCCGGCACCTTCACGAACGGAATCGCGACGATCATGAGGTCGGCCCGCGTTGCCTCCGGCACAGTGACGGCCCGCGCCCCGTCGCCGATCTGATTGACGACGTCGACCAGACTGGCCGGGCCCCGGCTGTTGCTGATGAGCACACGGTAGCCCGCGTCCACCGTGTGCTTGGCAAGCGCGCGAGCGACCTCACCCGATCCGATGATTCCGACGCTTCTGATCATGACTCATTCCTTCTACTTCGGTTGCCGTCGGTTAGTAACGTTTTCGGCGGCTAGATCGTGACCACGCGCCGACCTCTTCCCGACCCGTCCAACCACCTCGAGGTGCACCGGGCGTTCGGGGCTGCCTCGCGGCAAGGCCAAGGCCAAAGGATTTCAACTGACATGGTTATCCCTTGTGTAACGACTGGTTCACCCAGCCCCACATGCAAGAGACCTGGGTGGCACCTTCCGGAAAGTGGACTCTCATGATCTATTTCGCAGACACGCGGTTTACATCCAACGTATGTTTTGTAACATCAGCATGGTGCTGTCGAAATGGGATAACCGTGGCCTTTGACCCCGAAGCCGTGCGTGCCAAGTACCTCGCGGAGCGCGACAAGCGCCTCGTTCCCGGCCGCGCGGCCATCCGGGACCTGACCCACGATGAGTACGTCGCCGGGTACCGGGCCGACCCCTTCACCCCCGTCGCGGAGCGAGCGCCCGTCGTCGACGACCCCGACGTGGTGATCGTCGGTGGAGGCATCGCCGGGATCCTCGCCGGCGCCCACCTACGCAAGGCCGGAATCGAACGTATCCGGATCGTCGATGCTGCGGGCGGCATCGGCGGCACCTGGTATTGGAACCGCTACCCGGGGGTCATGTGCGACGTCGAGTCTTACCAGTACCTTCCGATGCTCGAAGAACTCGACTACATCCCCACCCGCCGTTACGCCTTCGGCGACGAGATCCGACAGCACCTGCAGTCCGTCGCAGAGCGTTTCAACCTGGTCCCCGACGCCCTCTTTCACACCTCGGTCATCCAGACGACGTGGGATGACGACACAGGTCGGTGGACCGTTCACACCGACCGCGGTGACACGCTCACCTGCCGCTACTACGTGCTGGCGGTGGGGATCCTCAACCTGATGAAGTTGCCTGCGATCCCGGGCATGGACGGTTTCAGGGGTCCCGCATTCCACACGGCGCGATGGGATTACGGCTACACCGGGGGCGGTCCGGGCGAAGCGCTCACCAGCCTCGGCGACAAGGTCGTCGCACTAATTGGGGTGGGGGCAAGCGGGCTGCAGTGCCTGCCGCCACTCGCCGAATCGGCCGAGCATGTCTACGTCTTCCAGCGCACGCCGTCGGCGATCGGGGTGCGAGGTAACCGGCCCACTGATCCATCGTTCGCCGAAGGCCTGGAACCGGGTTGGCAGAAGGCTCGCATGGACAACTTCCAGTCGGTCATGTTGGGCCGCAACGTCGATGCCGACCTCACTGACGACGGCTGGACGCGCCACTTCGCCGCGGTGCAGAACCCGCCACGGCACAAGGGCATGACTGTCGAGGAGTTCACCAGGACCGCCGAGGAGATCGACTTCGGGATCATGGAGGAACACCGAGCACGGATCGATGCGCTGGTCACCGACCCCGACGTCGCGGCCGCGCTCAAGCCGTACTACCGCTACCTCTGCAAGCGGCCGTGCTTCCACGACGAGTACTTCGACGCGTTCAACCGTCGCAACGTCACCCTCGTCGACTGCCCCACCGGCGTCGATGAGATTACCGAGCAGGGGCCGGTAGTCGACGGCCATCAGTACCAGGTCGACTGCATCGTGTACGGCACCGGTTTCGAGGCCGAGGTCACGCCGCTGCAGCGTCGTGTCGGCCACAACATCGTCGGGCGCGGCGGCATCTCGCTGGCCGAGAAGTGGTCCGATGGCGCTGCCTCCCTCTTCGGGTTGATGAGCCGCGGCTTCCCGAACATGTTCGTGATGCCGGCCCCCGGTCAACAGTCGGTCGTCACCGTCAACTACACCCAACTCGCTGTGCTGGGCGCCGAGTTCATCGCCGGCACGGTGGCCCTGCTTGAGAAGCAGGGCCATCATGTGTTCGACGTGAGCGCCGACGCCGAGGCCGACTGGATTCGGCAGATCATCGATACCCACGTCGACCCCAGCGCCGTCATGGCGGCGTGCACGCCGTCGCGACTGAACAACGAGGGCGACCCTGGTGGCATCAAGGCGCAGAACACCAACTTCGGTCCAGGATTCGGCGACTTCTTCGCCTACCGCGACCTGCTCGAGAGCTGGCTCGCTGCCGGCGAACTCGACGGGCTGGAGCTGACGTGAGCGACCGGCAGCGCGTGGTCGTCGTCACCGGCGGCGGTGGCGGGATTGGGGCGGCCATCGCCGAATCACTGGGCCGTACAGGCGCTTTCGTCGTCACCGTTGACCCGCTGGTCTCCGTCGACGGCGCCGAACGACTCCCCCAGCCCGAGGAGACCACCGCCGGTCGCATCGTCGCGTCCGGTGGTGCCGCCCGAGCCTCGGGAGTGTCGGTCACCGATGAGCCCGGAGTCCGCCGGCTGTTCCAGGAGCTGGCCCACGAGTTCGGTGGGCTCGACGCCGTCGTCAACGTCGCAGGCATCATCCGGCCCACCAGCTTCGCCAGCGGCAGCGACGACGACTGGCTCGGCGTGCTTTCGGTGCACCTCGACGGCTATCGCAACGTTCTCGGCGCTGCCCTGCCGTTGATGGCAGCGGCCGGGCGGGGTCACATCCTCGGCGTCACGTCCGGGTCGGGTTGGCGCCCGGCCGACGTGGGCGCCTACGGATGTGCCAAGCGCGCCGTGGCCTCACTCACCTGGCAGCTGGGCCGACACGCTCCCGCGGGCGTGGTGGTGAACGCAATCTCCCCGATCGCCGCCACCCGCATGGTGGCCTCAGCGCTCGGCCGCGCGCGGCAAACCAGCGGCGCAGCCACGGGCGGACTCTCACTGGGCTCCATGCCCGCACCGGAACACCTTGGGCCGCTGGGCGCTCACCTGGTGCACGACACGTTCACGTCCTGCCAGGGTCGAGTGCTATTCATCGGCGGATCCGAGGTCGCGGTGATCGACGAGCCCCGGCTCATCGAGGTGGTGCGCAGCGATGACGTTCCCTCGTTGCCCCATCTGTTGGACGTCGCGACCACCATCGCCCTTGCCCCGGCCGAGGCCCACCAGGTGAGCGGTGGCGGCAGCAACGCCCGCTTCGGATCGATCTTCGCCGAGGCGCCCTCCGACGACCTCCCAGCCGCCGCGGGTTCGTGCGCGGTCGTCGCCGACCGGCCCGAGGTCGCGGGGGCTATCACCGCCGCTTTCGAGGCACGGGGCGTGACGTCGCATTCGATCGACGATCCCGCGTCACTGGCCGACCTCGATGGGCTGGATGCGGTGGTGGTCGCCTTAGCGGGTCGTTCACCCGCGAGCGGTGCGACGTCCGACTGGGAGCGCATCCTGGCCGAGCATGACGGCATCGTTGACCACATCCACGCTGACGCCCAATGGGCAAGAGCCGTGGCCGAACTCGCCACGAGCAGGGAGCAGCCCATCCGCCTGGTGACGATCACCGGGGCCACGACCGCCGGCGGCCGCAGCCGAGCGCAGGCCTCAGCACAGCTCGCCCGGGCCGGCCGAACAGCCACTGGCGATCTGGTCCTGTCCTTCGCTATCAGCGCCGAGTCCGAAGACATCCCCGCCGATTTCGCCGCCTACCTGGCGTGCAGCCCAGCGGCCGAAGGCCTTGCCGGCGCCGAATTGGTCTCGAGCACAGGGTGGTTCGGGCTGCGCAGCCACCCACGACCCATCGGAAGTATCAGCTTCGGGGGGCCCT
This sequence comes from uncultured Actinomycetota bacterium, assembly GCA_963760095.1. Taxonomy (GTDB): domain Bacteria; phylum Actinomycetota; class Actinomycetes; order Mycobacteriales; family Mycobacteriaceae; genus Mycobacterium. Next base: position 505,354 of record CAVXBT010000009.1, read on the forward strand.
CGGTACCAACGTGGTTCGACGACACACTCCGAGAGGTGGTGCAGCCTCGGTGATATCCAAGCCCGCCCGCATTGTCGATGCTCACGTACATCTGTGGGACCCGACCCGCGTCGATTGGTATCCGTACCTGTCGACGAGCGGAGCGGAGTTGAACATGGGCGACGTCTCAGGGATGTCCCGTCGCTTCGACGTACCCACCTATCTGAGCGAATCCGCCGGCTGGAACGTCGAGAAACTCGTCAACGTAGCTGCCGCCACCGGCAGGCACTCGATCGATGAGACCCTCGAGCTGGACCGACGAGCAGATGCCGACACGCACCCCGACGCCATCATCGGCGGGCTCCCACCCACGGACTCGGTGGCCGAGGCGGTGGCTGCTCTCGATGAGCAGATGGCGGCGCCCCGCTTCCGCGGCGTCCGCCCCATGGGATCCCTTGAGGGGCCCCTTCCTTCGGCCGAAGTGCTTCGCGCCCTGCAGGAGCGTGACCTGGTGTTCGAAGTGATGACTCATCCCGACCAGCTTCTGGCAACGGCCAAGGGACTAGAGCATTTCGGTGATCTGCTCGTGGTCATCGAACACACCGGCTGGCCGCGGAACGACTCCGACGAAGAGCGTGCCCTGTGGGCGGAGGGCATGAATGCCCTTGCAGCCCTGGGCGACAACGTGCTGTGCAAGCTTTCCGGCCTTGCCATGCCGCTGGGTTCAATGGCCGTCGACGTCCTGGCTCCGTGGCTCGAGCACACGATCGACGCATTCGGCGTCGACCGCTGCTTGTTCGCGAGCAATTTTCCGGTCGACGGGATGCACGGCACTTTGGATGAGCTGTACACCTCCTACTCGGCCGTGACGTCGGGAGTCGGTGCAGAGTCCCGCGACAAGCTCTTCGCCGCGAATGCGGAGCGCATCTACCGTTGCTAGCGTGCCGATGTATCCTCCTGGGGCACAGGGGAACCGGCGGACTCGGAGCTCACCGAGATCTCCTGGCAAGACGTTGTACTTGGCCGTAGGCATCGATCGGGCTCTGCAAGGACAGGCCTCCGTCGGCGAAGACGGTCTGACCCGTGACCCAAGATAGCTCCAAGATGCTCGTGATGGCCTCCGCCACATCCTCGGCCTCGCCGAGACGACCGAGTGCGGTCCGCTCGGTCAAACCTTCGACCCAACCGGGCAACTGTTCGGGTTTGGTCAGCATCGGCGTTCGGGTGACACCGGGTCCTACTGCGTTGACCCGTATTCCGTGCGTGCCCCATTCTGCGGCGGCAACCCGTACCAGCATGTCGATCCCGGCCTTGGAAACGCAGTACGCGCCCATGTCGCGGTCTGCGAGCGTGCCGCTGATGCTCGACACCGCGACGATGGAACCGCCGGTGCCCGCGTCGATCATGGCCTGCGCGCCGGCACGGATGGCGAGCCAGGTTCCGGTCAGGTTGACGTCCAGGACGCGGCGCCAGTGCTCCGGTGACTGCTCCAACAATTGCCCCGACGCGCCCACTCCTGCACAGGTGACGAAGCGATCGGGTGCGCCGGCAGCTGCCAGCGTGCGCTCCATCGCCGTCGCGACCGAGTCGGGATCACTGATGTCACAGGTGATGTCGCCGCCGACGAGGTCCCACACCAGCACCTTCTGACCCGCGCCGCGAAGACGGTCGACCACGGCACGGCCGATGCCGGACGCCCCGCCGACCACGACGGTGCTCACGCGGGTGACCCGATCAACTCGACGCGGACACCGTCGGGAGCGGTGACGACCGCCATGTCGACGGTCGTGCCCCGGGGAGCGGGCATCGAGATGCGGCGGATCCCGTCGGTGAAGCCGAGTTCGGCGAGGCCCGCCAGGGTTCTCTCGACGTCGCGTTCCAGCGACAGCAGGAAGAAGCCGTGCCGCGGGCCGCCGCCGGTGTCCGGGCTCGCTTGTTCGACACCCTCGAAGTAGACCAGTTCGACGATGCCCGAGTCGGGATGGTCCGGGTCGCCGAGGAAGACTGACCGAAGGACGTCGGTGCCGGCGTCGAAGAGCGTCGGCCAGTCGCCGGTGAAGGTGTGATCCAGCATCTCGACGAGGCCCAAACCGTCGCGCCAGAAGCGCAGCGAATGCTCGACGTCGGCGGTGACGATGGCGGTGTGGTGAACGGCGCGCATCAATTTCCTCGAATCACTTTGCGAGTATGGTTATTTCGGTGCAGAGCGACACATGTATTCGGAGTCGTCACCGCAGGACTTCCTGTCGATCGCCGACTCGTGGGGCCATGTCGTAGTCATCGAGATCGATGTTCGCGAGTCGTTCGGCGAAGACTTTGCCGCTGTACGGAAACTGGGTGACGACCTTGCCGTTGGGATGGCGATAGTAGTTGTTGCAGTTGGCCATCCACACGGTGCCTGCCATGGCCGACTGGATCTCGGCGTTGTAGCGGTCGTGCACCTCGCGTCGGACCTCGATGGTGTGCCAGCCTGGTCCGCCCATCTCGCTGAGCAGTCTGCAGACGTACTGCGCCTGCGCCTCGAGAACGTAGATGATGGACGTGACCCCGTTGGTGTTGGGCCCGTAGAGGGTGAACAGGTTCGGGTAGCCGGGGATCAACGTGCCGAGATACGCCTCGGCGCCGTCGCGCCAATCGTCGCGCAACCGGGCGCCGGACCGACCGTGGACGTCAAGACTGCCAAGGTAATTCGCCGCCTTGAAGCCGGTTCCGTAGATGACGGTGTCGGCGGCGTGCTCGACGCCGTCGGCGGTGCGCAGGCCATCCTCGGTGAACTCGACGATCGGCGAGGTTTCCAGGCTGACGTTCGGACGGGTGAACGTCGGGAACCACGTACGCGACAGCAGGGGGCGCTTGCAACCGACCGGGTAGGACGGTGTCAATTTCGCCCGCAGCTCCTCATCGGCGATCTTCCGGTGCAGGTACTCGCGAGCGAGGTCGGTGGCTCCGGCGGTCTGCGCGCCGTCCTCGGCGAAGTTGACCATCTCGTACTGTTCGAAGGCCGCATCGCGGATCTTCTTTGCCTCCAAGGGATTACGCTCGAAGACCGCCTGCTGCTCGGCGGTGAAGGGCTCGTCGAAGCGCGGCGATACCCAAATTGGGGTGCGCTGGAAGACCGTGAGGTGCCCGGCCTCGGCTGCGATCTCGGGCACGTACTGGATCGCGCTGGCGCCCGTTCCCACCGACGCAACGCGCTCGCCGGCGATCGATTTCGAGTGGTCCCACTGCGAGGAGTGGAAGGTGCGGCCGCGATAGCGGTCGGCCCCTGCGATGTCGGGAACGTTCGGTACGTCGAGCATCCCCACAGCGCTGACGACCACGTCGAATTCGCGCGCCGAGCCATCTTCGGTGAGTATGGTCCACCGCTGATCGGTGTCCGACCAGTGCAGGGCCGTCACGCCGGTATTGGGCACCAAGTGGTCATTCAGTCCGTGTTCGGCCGCGACCCGCTCCAGATAGGCCAGGATCTCCGGCTGGTCGGCATAGGTCTTGCTCCACCGTGGATTCAGCGCAAAGGAGAACGAGTAAAAGTGCGACGGCACGTCACACGCCGCTCCTGGATACGTGTTCTTGCGCCATGTCCCGCCGAAGCCCCCGGCCCCATCGAAGATCGTGAAGTCGTAGCCGTACTCGGCTAGCCGCACGCCCATGGCGATGCCGCCGGGCCCGGCGCCGATCACCGCCACCGTCGGCGTGCGCCCATGGTTCATCGCCCGTCACCTCCGTGGGGCACACGTGTGCCTCAGCGTTCCGGACATCCGCCGAAGACCCGCATGCTGGGTATGCTGAGTGTGACATTCGAGCGTTGTCGTGTAAAGCAGTGAGGAGGCGGCCGCAGGGTGACAGAAACCGAGCAGTCGATCCGCAGGCGAATCCTCGATGCCACCTTCGCGGTCGTGTCGCGTACCGGACGCCGGAAACTTCAGCTGCTGGAGGTGGCCGCCGAGGCGGGTGTGTCACGGCCGACCGTGTACCGCCACTTCGGTTCCAAGGAAGGCCTTCTCGAGGCCTTCGCCCTCTATGAGCAGGACAACTTCAATGCCGGCGTCGCCGCCGCGACCGCAGGACTACGCGGTCGCGACCGCGTGGATGCAGCGCTGCAATTCATCGTCGACCATCAGTTCTCGCACTCGCTCGCCATCCTCGTCGACATGGAACCGGAGTACTCGCTCTCGCAGATGATGCGGGTGTTGCCGTCGATGGCGGAAGGTATGCGCCACATCCTCACGTGCGAGAACCCAGACATCGCGGCGGCGGCGGTCGTGCGGATCGCCGTGTGTCACTACTTGGTGAGGGGGCACGACCGGAGCAGCTTCCTCGCCGAACTTCGTCACGCCGCGGGACTCGATCCGCGACCTCCTCGAGGGCCCGCCAAGACCTCACTCGGCAAGTCGGCCAGGGATCTTGGTCGTGAGGATCTCTGGGCACTCCAAACAAAGGAAGTGTCCGACACCATCGACTAGATCGAAGGTCGAATTCGACGCGGGCAGGTCGCTATGCCCCGATCGCTCCGTCCGACATCCGTTACATAGGGCCTATCCCATGTAACTCAACTCGCTCGGGGTTTGACCTAGGCTGGCCGCGCCGCACACCAGAGCTTCGCCGGCGCTTCGTCGTCCGACGCGGCGCCAACCAGGACCTCGCACCTCGAGGGACGGCCACGGGCTTCGGTGCCACCGTCGCAACCCTTGATTTAAGTGGCGTCGAGAGCCGGGTCGGCACCCGCTACCTCGTTCAGGGCTTGGGATCGGGCGGAAGCAGGACAGTCAGAACCGATCAGGTACAGTCAACACGCCGGTAATCTTGCCGGCCCTCAGAGAAGACCACTCGCTGAACGCTGGGCCCACCGCCCGGCCACGACCCCGTCGCCTTCTGAGACTTCTCAGAGGACCTTATGTCTTTGCTCGCCAGCGGTACCCCTTCTTTCAACGCGTCCACACAGAGCGAGTCGATCCTTCCGGCAGTTCCCTTCGCGCTGCCTGCTGGTTCCACCGCGATCGTCTACTGCGAGGGCGTGTTCGGCGAGCAGGACGGTAAGACCGCCAACGGCCTGGTCCGACACTCGCAGAAGTACGAGATCCTCAGTGTCATCGACAGCCTCCGAGCCGGAGTCGATGCCGGGAAGTTCCTCGACGGCACCGCGAACGGCATCCCGGTGCTGGCGTCGCTCGCCGAGTCCATCTCTCACGCCGGCCGCATACCTGACTACCTAATCTGTGGGCTGGCGCCTGCCGACGGCCTACTGTCGGACGAGCAGCGGGTCGTGCTGCTCGACGGCATCGCCCGCGGTATGCACATCATCAACGGCCTGCACGAGTTCCTCAACGACGACGCCGAATTCGTGGTGGCAGCCGTGATCGCCGGCGTCACCATCACCGATGTACGCCGACCCAAGGCCAAGCGCGACCTGCACCTGTTCTCCGGCCGGATCTTCGACGTCACATGTCCCAGGATCGCGATCCTGGGTACGGACGGGGCGATCGGGAAGCGCACCACCGCCACCTTGCTGGTCCAGGCGCTGAACGCGCGCGGCGTCAAGGCGGTCATGGTGGGCACCGGTCAGACCACCTTGATCCAGGGCGGGAAGTACGGCGTCGCGCTGGATGCGCTGGTCCCCCAGTTCTGCTCGGGCGAGGTCGAGCACCAGGTCGTCGCCGCGTTCGAGGGTGAGGACCCTGACGTGATCGTGGTCGAGGGCCAAGGCGCGCTCAGCCACCCCGCGTACCTCACGTCGGCTCACATCCTGCGCGGCAGCCGCCCGGCCGGCGTGATCGTGCAGCACGCGCCGAAGCGCAGGGTGCTCGGCGACTTCCCGATGGTGCCGATGCCGACCGCGGCCAGCGAGATCGCACTGATCGAGGCGTTCGCCGACACCCGCGTCATCGGGGTGACGATCAACCACGAGGAGATGACCGAAGACGAGCTGAGTAACTCGATCTCCGAGCATCATTCGCAGCTCGGCCTCCCGGTCACCGACCCTCTGACGCGCCCCGCATCGGATCTGGTCGACATGGTGCTGACGGCCTTCCCCGCGCTCGCGGTGGTGGCCGGCACGACCACCCCGGTGTGACGCTTCGGATCGAGATCGATCTCGACAAGGTCGCGCAGAACACGCGGATCCTGGTTGACCGGCTTGCCGTATCGGGCATCCAGGTCACCGGGATCACCAAGGCCGTATTGGGCTCACCGGGAGTCGGTGCAGCCATGCTGCGCGGCGGCGCCCGTGGCCTGGGCGATTCCCGGGTGCCGAACCTCGCTCGGCTGGCCGAGCTCGACCGACTACCGTTACGCACGTTGATCCGCTCACCCATGCTCAGCCAAGTGGCACGGGTCGTTGACGTCGCCGACGTCAGTCTGAACACGGACGCGTTCGTGCTGGCGGCGCTCGATCAAGCCGCGTCCCGGCAGAAGCGGATGCACGCCGTCGTGCTCATGGTCGAGCTGGGTGACCTACGCGAAGGGATCGCGCTCGAGGACACCCCCGAGGCCGTGCGGGCCGTCCTCGGTCACTCCTCCCTCCGGCTCGTCGGGCTCGGCGCCAATCTCGCGTGTCAGAACGGTGTCATGCCCGACGACCAAAACATGGGCGTCCTCACCGGGCTCGCGGACGACATCGAGGCGCTGCACGGGATCTCGCTCGACGTCGTCTCAGGCGGCAACTCGGCGAACTTGAACTGGGCTCTGCGTACCCATGACGTCGGCCGGATCAACGATCTCCGCCTCGGCGAAGCCATCCTTCTCGGCGTCGATCCGCTGTACCGGACACCGATCCCCGGCCTGCACACGGACGCCTTCACCTTGACCGCCGAGGTCATCGAGGTCGCCATGAAACCGGCCCAACCCTGGGGAGATCGCGCTCAGGCTGCCTTCGGCGTGGCGCCGGCACGTAGCGGCAGCAGGACTGTGCACCAAGCCATCCTGGCCCTCGGCCGTCAGGACGTGGACCCCGACGGTCTGCAGCCACCCGAGGGCATCACGATCCTCGGGATGAGCAGCGACCACCTCATCGTCGACCTCGGCGATCACCCTGTCGCGGTCGGCGACGAGATCGACTTCGGTGTCGGCTACGGCGCACTCGTGCGGGCGATGACGTCCCCCTTCGTCACCAAGATCGAGCACCGTGGCCGTTCCATCGCAACCGAGGCGACCCAGGTGCCAACACGTTCCTCATCTTGAATGCCGGCTCCGCACAGTCCATCTCGGCATACCACCTGAGGTTTCACCGGAATCGCGATCATTGCGGTTTCGTTCTCGGGTCTTGACGGCGTCAAGAGTCATGCCACCCGAACCCGGCCCCACCGATGCTGTCGGAACGTATCGGGATGTGATCGCGTCGACGAACTGGTGAACGCTGGAGTGATGACTGGGCGCGGACGGTCATGGCCAGTTTAGGATCTATCCGCTACGCCGCTACCCGTCCATACCGCATCCAATCACTCGATGACAAGGTGCGGCTGCTGAACGAGGACCTCACCGTGCAGACAACTACTTCGGAACCTGCGTTACCGCTTCGCACGGTCGGCGGCGCTGAAGCTGTTCGCCTGGCCGTTGTGGTCGGCGCGCTCGGGGTCGTGTTCGGCGACATCGGAACCAGTCCGATCTACACCCTCGCGACCGTCTTCAACCCCAGCGACCCGCACCCGGTGCCGCTCAACACGGACAACGTCTACGGCGTTGTGTCACTGCTCTTCTGGTCGGTGATGGTCATCGTCACGCTGACCTACGTCACCCTGGTGATGCACGCCGACAACGACGGCGAGGGCGGCATCATGGCGCTCATCACGCTGCTGCGGCGTTTCGGCGGGCAAGGGGGACGCCGGACCCTCGCCGCGCTGGCCGCGCTGGGTATCTTCGGTGCCGCGCTGTTCTTCGGCGACAGCATGATCACCCCCGCGATGTCGATGCTGTCGGCGGTCGAGGGCCTCAAGGTCGTCGAACCATCTCTCGCGGAGTGGGTCGTCCCGATCACCGCGGTGATCAGTTTGGCGCTGTTCGCGGTTCAGCGCTACGGAACGCACGCCGTCGGTCGGCTGTTCGGTCCGGTGATGATCGTCTGGTTCGTCTCGATCGGCGCCTGCGGCGTCAAGGGCATCCTTGGCCACCCGCAAATCCTCAAGGCCCTTTCGCCGACCTATGCAACGACGTTCGTGTTCGGGCACCCCAGAATTGCGTTCTTCGCACTCGCCGCAGTCGTGCTCGCGGTCACCGGCGCGGAGGCGCTGTACGCCGACATGGGCCATTTCGGTCGACGGGCCATCACCCGGGCCTGGCTATTTGTCGTGCTGCCGGCATGCATTCTCAGTTATCTCGGCCAAGGCGCACTGGTGCTCGGCGACGAGTCCGCGGCGAGCGCCCCGTTCTTTTTGCTCACCCCACACTGGGCGCAGCTACCCATGGTGCTATTGGCAACCGCCGCAACGGTTATCGCATCGCAGGCGGTGATCACCGGGGCCTATTCGGTGGCATCGGCAGCCGCTCACCTGAGCTATCTGCCGAGATTGCGAATAACGCACACCTCGGAGTCGACGATGGGCCAGATCTATGTGCCGTGGATAAACGGTCTACTCATGGTCGCGGTGCTCATTCTGGTGTTCGCCTTCCGCAGCTCGGCGGCGCTGGCCTACGCGTACGGTATGGCGGTCACAGGGACGATCACCATCACCACGCTGCTGTTCTTCTACACCGCCCGGAAGAGGTGGCACACGCCCCTGTGGCTTATCGTGATCGGCGCCGGGCTCCTGTTGCTGGTGGACCTGTTGTTCCTCGCGGCGAACCTGACGAAACTGGTCCACGGGGCGTGGCTGCCGCTGCTCATCGCCGTGCTTGCGTTTACCGTGCTGGCCACGTGGCAGCGCGGACAAGAGATCGTCACCCGAGCGCGGACGCAAGCTGAAGGACCGCTGCGTGAGTTTATCGATCGGCTGGCCCACGCTCAGCCGCCATTAATACGCACCCAGGGCACGGCGGTTTTCCTCAACCGCGGAAAAGCGACCACGCCCCTGGCGATGCGGGCCAACTGCGAGCACAATCACGTGCTCCATGAACACGTAATAATCATGGCGATCGACACCCTGCCGGTCCCGCGCGTACCCGAATCTGAGCGAACGGAAATCGACGAGCTCGGCTATGGCGACGACGGGATCATTCATCTCACCGCGCACTTCGGGTACATGGAAGCGCCCGATGTCCCCGGCGTGCTTCGCCTTTTGGACCCGTCGCAGACTGAAGGCCAGATCGACGTCGACGACGCTTCCTACTTTCTGTCCGACCTCGAACTGACCATGGGTGCGGCAAAGAACATGGCGCAATGGCGCAAGCACCTGTTCATCGCGACGTCCCACATCACCGCCGACGCCGCCAATTACTTCGGTCTGCCTCCCGACCGCACGGTGGTCATGGGTTCGCGGATTGAGATCTAGCTACGTCCCCTGCCCGCATACGCGCGCATCTTGACGCGGCTCATGCGCGAGGCTTATTTAGAACTCTGAACTGCGGTTTCGTTCCGTCTCGTTCCGATTCAGTACCGTTCGTTACTTGCGGTTTCATTCTCGAGTCTTGACGGCGTCGAGAGCAGTGCAGGACGCTGGCACGCACGATGCACATCCACCCGACCGTCAGCGAGTTGGTGCCGCCGATGCTTCAGGAGATGAAGCCCCTGCCATAACGGAACGCTGCTGCACCCGGCGGCCAGGTGCCGAGTAAACCCGTCGTAAGCGGGGTTTGAGACCTAACCAGTGGAAATGGAGATACCAGATGACCGTGCTCCCACCGCACCCTGAGGGAATCGTGCTGGCCCACTTCATCGTCTCGGATGATGTCGAGCGCTCTCGGCGCTTCTACACCGAAGTCCTCGGCGGCAGGGTGGTCTTCCACGGAGACGTGACCTATGTCGCGTTGTCCAACACCTTCATCATCATCAATGTCGGCGGTGGCCCGACCGACGACAAACCGACGGTCACCCTGGAGGCACCACGTGATCCGGACCGGGTCAGCAGCTTCCTCAATATCCGAGTCAAAGATATTGCGGCGGTGTACGCCGAATGGAGCGCCCGGGGTGCTCAATTCCTGACGCCGCCGAAACAGCACCAGTACGAGATCCGTTGCTACATACGCGATCCTGATGGCCATTTGATTGAAGTGGGACAAACGACCGACCCAGAGGGCGACTGGGCGCCCGCTCAATGGCCATCGAGTGCGCCCGTTGAAGCGTATGAGTGAATGCCGAGATCACCAGCGATGCCGCGGGCCGCGGTTGTTAGCACCGGAACGCTGAGGAGTATTCGGCCATGACCACCGCGATCATCGGCACTGGAGGGCTCGGATCGGTCATCGCCCGCCAGCTCGCCTCCGGCGGCGAGGCCCTTCGGCTGTCGAGCGCCAGCCTGTCGGCACGAACGCTGGCTACCGAGATCGGTCGAGCCGCCGTCGCCGCCGTCGACAACCGCGATGCGTTGCAAGGCGCTGATGCCGTCGTGCTCGCGTTGCGTTTTACCGCCCTGGCGGGCGTCATAGACGAGATCGCCGACCTGCTGATCGACAAGCTCGTAGTCGTCCCGAGCAACCCGCTCGCCACGGACGCACAAGGCAACGTCGTTCGTCTCCTGCCGAAAGGCCAATCCTCTGGAGAGGTGATAGCCGGGTGGTTGCCGACGGGGGCGCACTTGGCCATGGCGTTTGGAACCATGTCGGCGGATCTCTTTCAGTCGTCTAGCAACCGGTCACCGGAGCCGGCGGTGCTCTTCTACGTGACCGACGACGACCGTGCCGACAAGCAAGTCGAGCGGTTGATTCGCGCGGCGGGCTTCGAGCCGGTGAAGGTCGGCGGGCTCAAAGAGTCGAGTCGACTCGAGGTAGGCGGCGACCTTCACGATCTTGTAGTCGGCCCCGCACAGGCGCGGTCATTGATCGATGGGGCCTGATCGCTTCACCGTCCGGTAGATTTCAGCCTCTGAACTGCGGTTTTCTGGTGGAGCTAAGGGGATCGGTCGGGCACTCACAACAGGGTGGGTCCAGCGGGATCGCGATGACTGGTCCTATGCCGAACGTGAGTGCTGATATGCCGACTGATATGCCGACGCCGGCAGCGGTCGTCGCCGCCCTGGCCATGCGCGCGATGTACAAGTTTGTTCCTCTGTGAGTCTTCTCCGTCTACCGTGCTGATCAGCAGCTTCTTAGGCAACGCCGAAATCGCCCTCGCAACGGCGCGCAGCCATGCCGTTGGTTTGAGTACCGATTTGGGGGCGAAACCCACCTGCCGCGCGGCGAGAAAGCTCTGCCCGACGATGGCGGAGGTTATCGAGTCGGCTAAGCCAACTACGTTCGGTTAGGCCCGGCCGGTGCGGGTGCCTTGCACGGCGGCGGGTATAACGGCACCCCGCCGCCGCCTATGGGGTTTCCCGGCCCGACGCGCCCGTACCTCCAGCATTTTTCGGCTGGAATGCCCGGCGACGGCCCACCCTGGTCATGGCCAACCCACAACGACTAAGCCCGCACACATCCTCCTTATCCTGCTCGCCAACGCGGTGGTGCGTTTCTCCGAATAACACCAGGCGGGCAACGCAATTCACCGCACTGAAGGCGAAGCCGGCGATCACCACTTGCCTCTAGCAGCGAAACGTGGGGCCCCCGAAAGTGGTGGCAAACTCCGGTCACCATCTGCGACGCTGATAGTGATCGTTGCCCTGCGCGCGGCCGCCGTGAACATTGGACAGATGACACAACCAGGAGGCGAAGTTGTCGGCGCACTGGAAACGACTAGCGGAAGCTACCCGGGTAAAGCCGGGATCCAAGGTGGAGTTGGCCAAGGACTTCGATCCCGGCCGCCACGACAAACAGCTTCAAAAAGACCACGGTGCCGCGGCGCAGGCAGACGCGAAAGCGGCGCTGCTGGATTTGCAGGACCGCTTCTTCGCCCAGGCCGACCGCTCGCTGCTAATCATCCTTCAGGCGATCGACGCGGCCGGTAAGGACGGCACGATCAAGCACGTCATGAGCGGCCTCAACCCCGAGGGTGTCGACGTGTACAGCTTCAAGGCGCCGTCGGCAACCGAGCAGACACATGACTACCTCTGGCGCCACCAAAGATCGCTGCCGGAACTGGGCCGCATCGCGGTGTTCAACCGGTCGCACTACGAGAACGTATTGATCACCCGTGTGCACCCTGAGACGTTATGGCCACGCACCGCAGTGCTCGACGCTGGGGACATCTGGCAGCGGCGGTATCGCGACATCAACGACTGGGAGCGCTACCTCACCGACAACGGGACCGTCATCGTCAAGCTGTTTCTCAACGTCTCCAAGGACGAACAGGCGCGCCGGTTCCTTGAGCGCATCGACGAACCCGAGAAGAACTGGAAATTCTCCGTCGCGGACCTACGCGAGCGCGCGTTCTGGGACGACTACCAGCAGGCCTTTCAAGACATGCTCAGCCACACCAGCACCGTCTGGGCACCCTGGCATGTGATCCCCGCAGACCACAAATGGTTCAGCCACGTGTCGACTTCCGCAGTGCTGTTGGAGACGCTGCGGGATCTCAACCCGCAGTATCCGCAAGTCGACGCCACCGCCAAAGCCGAGCTGGCAGAGGCAAAGAACGAGTTGGTGGGTAACGACGGAGACTCGGCCACACAGCCATCATGACAAGGTGGAACCGCATGCACCCACGTCGACGGGCCGCACCGACATACCACGGGCGGGTACTCACCAGACCGCGGTACGGCCGGATCGGCCCCAGCCGCCGCGTTGGCCGCGCCATGGTGAACCGGCTCACCCCTACGCAGTTACGACGTCGAGGCTGTGGGCTCGGTGCAGCGGCGGCGGGGGCTCCGGCTGGAAGGCGTTGGCCCGCTGGCGTATCGGGACGTGGCGGCTGGCTTTCAACCTCGGACCACACGGCGGCGTTGCGCTTTGCCGTCGCCGTCCGTCTTTACCGGAGCCGGTGCTTCTGCGACTGTAGACACCGGGCCGATCCGAAGGCCGCGGACACTGGGGTTCGGCACCGCTTCGGGCCGTCGGCGTGTGGATTGGGCGTGGAGGAGGACGTCCAGCCCATGGCGGCTTCGGCGCTACTCACCGACTGACTTGCCGGGCCGCCCGGCCCGGAGCGAGGGTACGAGCGGCAGGGCCGGACAGCGGAGCGGCGCGGCGCGCTTGCGCGCCGCCTTGATCCTGTAAAGCGAAATTCGGCAGATGCTTGTTGGTTGCGACTTCGTAATCGACTCGCACTGCAACATCGACGTTGCACTCTGCCGCGGCGCACTTGAACCCCAGTAAGTCGCGGTAATGCATCTCCCCTTGCTTGACTCAGGCGGCAGCCCCAGAAGTTAACCCCGAAGTTAAGTAAGCCCCGTAGCTAATTGAGTTTGGACATGGCTAACTGAGCTAGGTCGGTTGGCTGCGTTCAATCGCGGATGAGCGGGCGCAGCCTCTCCCGCCACGATCAGTCTGCCGCGAACGCGGGCAAACTCCCCGAGATGCACAGCGGCGCCCATACCCAAAAGTCGGGAAGCGGGATGATGGTGACCTTGGCGATGATGGCGGTGAGTGGCTCGTCGATGATCCAGGAGGTATGAAAAATGGTCAACCCGAGTAGCCCGGCGCCTGATGGGTCGCGCCGCCCGATGACGGTGATCGGGACGTTGATGCCGCATCTGGCCGCCGAGCGTCATCACATTTACGGCGGCGTGATGGCGCTGGCGCTGTTGGCGGCGTTGACCGCCGCGGCGTTCGGGTCGTTGTCGATTGCGCTGGTGCTGGCCGCGGTGGCGTTGCCGGCGGTGGTGTTGACCTATATCCACGACCACCAGTTGTGGCATGACGAGCCGCTGACCGTCATCGCCGTGACGTTTGCGCTGTCACTGGTTCTGGGCATGGGTGTGGGGTTTTTGCAAACCTATTTCACCCCGGGGATCGCACTGGCCGCCGGCCATCACGGACTCCCGCCGATGTCGCGGATGCTTGAACTGGGTGTGCTGGTGCCGGTGGTGGCGTTCGTGGCGGTGCTGGTCGCGCCGCTGCTGGTGACCGCCCGCGCGGCGTTTCGCCATCCGATGGATGTGGTGGCCACCTGTGTGCTCAGCGGCGCCGCGCTGTCGCTGGGCCTGAGTGTGGTGGTCCAACACGGCGCGTTCACCCACCTGCAGGCCACCGCGGGTGACCCGGTGCGCGTGGCGTTCATCGCGTTGACCCTGGGATTTTTGCAGCCGATCGTGTTGGCCACCGCGGCGGCGGTGGCGGTGTTGGGGTTGCGCAGCCCCGGGGTCAACCCCGCCGTGGGCGTGATCGAGGGCCTGGTGTTGGTGGTGCTCTATGAGTTGGCCACCACGCTGCTGCAGCCGTACGGGACGCGCGGGATTGTGCTCACCATGCTGGTGGCCTTCGTGCTGGCCGGGGCGGGCCTGTTGGCCACGCACACCGCGCTGCACCCCGCCGTCGACGTCGCGCCCGATGTGGGCCCCATCGAGCACCGATTGCACGGGGCGGTGGTGGCCGCGATCATCGTCGTGGTGGTGCTGCTCGCCGCGGGGGGCACCGCAGCCGTGGTGTTTAGCGGCCCATCGAACCAGCCCAAGCCCCCCAAGACCGGACCCAGCGGCGGGGTTGTTCCCACACCCCACGCGCTCGGCGGCGGGACGATCAATTTCGCGGACGGAGTCACCCTCACCGTGGCCCCCGGCTGGACGATCGTCCACTCGTCACAGACCCGGGTCTTGCTCGCAAACCGCGACAACAGCGCGCTGATGGAGGCCTACTCCGGCAAGTCGGCGATGCCGGATATCACCGGAGAAGCAGGCTTGATGGCCGGTCTGGACACCAGCGGACTCACGAACGCGGTTGAGGAACCCCAGGGGGTGCAGACGGTGCAGGGCAAGAACTTCACCCAGTCCCTGCAGGCCAACTACACCGCCAATCGCCAAACCAACCAGGGCACGATGCAGCTCTACGGGACCCAGACGACGCTGTTTAACGCCTCGACCCAAATTGCCGGCTTCATCGATTTCGGCGCCATCAGCCCCGACGCGTTTCAGGCGGCATTGCCCGACGCCAACAGCATGCTCGCCTCCATGCTGTAATCGTCGGCCGCCCTGCGGGCGGGCGGCCGACCACTGCGGCCACCACCGCCAGCACGCTGAAACCGCCGGCTCTCTTGGGATTTGACGAAATCAGGCAAGGGGTGCAACGCGCCTGGCGCCACGGTGGTCGACAACACCGCCCAAGCGCGGTCGGCTTCAATAGCGGTAACGAAATTCCTCACACCGCATATAGCTGACGCCGCAAGGTGGTGTCAACCGTGTGCCAATCGCTAGATCGACACCAGATTGACTCCGTCGTGGGCACGCGAATGAACGTGATCGTCAAAGGCGTCGAGGATACGTACGGCGAAGGCTGGGTTCATCGACGATTGGACTTGTTCTCTTGTCATCCAACGAACTTCGCGAGCTTCTGGAGTTGGGGGTGAGCGTCCCCTCCGGCCGGGATGGGCCACGCGTCGATCATGGTCACCGCGCATACCTACGCGGACCTCTATGACTCCGACCTCGATCGTGTGGCGAATGCGCTCGATGGGCTCGGAGACTGACCATGACTGCGGATAAACGGCGGAACAAAACCCGGGGTGGTTCACGACCTACACATCCGGGTCGTAACCACCACGGCTAACTACTACGCGAATTGCAACTCGACCCGACGAAAAACTACCAACCACAAACCAAACCGTGAACGATGTCCCAAGACACATGCGCACGATATCCCGAGACATCGCAATGGTGGAGCTAAGGGGATTCGAACCCCTGCTTTGACCAGGGAAAACATGGTCTTAACTGCGGTTTCGTTCCGTCTCGTTCCGATTCAGTACCGCTCGTTACCTGCGGTTTCGTTCTCGGGTCTTGACGGCGTCAAGAGGGCGACGTTCTACTGCCGCATGTGATGGACGCGATCAAGTCGTCCCCGCGAACCGCGTCGAGGCAAAGGAACCACAGCTGCGGCTGCATTCTCGGTGATTCCGGCGTGGGTCGTTCAAGCATTGAGGGCGTCGGCAGACCCTCGTACTGCACCCGGCATAACGACACCACGGCGTCCACGCCGGCCGGCAGATCCTGCAACGGACTAGGATCAGCCAGCCGGAGCCCGTCGTCATGGGGATCCACTGGCCCGGACATCCCCGGTGAACTCGAGGCCTTCTACGCCGCGGCACGCACCACGGTAATCCCTGCAGTGCAAGGCGATTGAGCGACGTGGCCCAACTGTCAGCCAACCGCCCAGCATGCGGGAAACGTTGCGGTGGTGCCAGCGAGGTCGGAATATTCGATCACAGCTCGCGTTGGCGATCGATGATTAGACAGATCAGTACAGACGTTGAGGAGTGGCCACTGTTGGCCGGGATCTGGAAGGCAAAGTTGCGGTGGTCACCGGCGCGACGTCGGGCTCGGTCGGGCCGCCGCGCAACAACTGGCCGCGCCAGGGGCCACGGTGATCGTCCACGGCCGCGACGTCGGATGCGGCGGCCGTCGACCGCAAAACCCCACTCGGGCATGTGGCGAACCCCTCCTACCTAATTCACCATGCTCAATCAGCGTGGTCTCAGTAGTCTGTGGCGATTCGGCGCCGCGTGCCAATAGATTCAGCATATTGAACATGGCGAATTCGTGGGCGCCCTGGGCGGGTCCTGCGATACTGCGAAGATGATGTGCGACGAGTTCGCGGCGACCCAGGTGGTGCTCAGGGAGCGCGAAGCGCGTGACCGTTGCTGGTGGGCTGAAATGGCGGATTGCTTTCACGATGAGTCCACTGTCACGATCAGCTGGTTTCAGGGTTCGGGCGCCGATTTCGTTGCGCGGTCCAAGGCGATGACCGAGCGCGGCGTGTCGTCGCGTCATCGGCTTGGGCCTCCGACCGTCCGGATCCACTCCGACCGCGGTGTGGTGATCCTGCCCGCGGTCGTCGAAACCTATCCGAGCGTCGATGGTGTGGCGTGCGCGTTGAACGCATATTGCCGGCTCCTATACCGCGTAATGAAGGCAGGTGATGTGTGGAAGGTCTCGGTAATAGAGGTCGTCTACGAGCGCGACGACCTTCGCCCGCTGGTACCCGGGGCGCGCATCGCCGTCAATGATGCGGAGCTGGCCAGCCTGCGTGCTCCGTATCGGTTCGTGGCGTGGACGATGGGCAAGTCGGGTTTCACCATCAGCCAGGAGCTGCCGGGCGACGATCGCCCGGCCGCGGTCGACGCATTACATGTCGACGCTTTCAAGTGGGCTGGGATTCCGTGGCCTGGCGGCAGCCCGACCCCGCCCGCGTCGCACTCCTAATCGCTGTATCCGATAGCGCAGTGCCCGGTGGCCTGCCCACGGAATATGCGATCGCTGGCAGTCAATGCCTTGAGAAGGGCCCCGGGCCCAGCCGCAGTGACGAAGCACCCTGCGTCTTTGGCGCTGGTTAGCGTCTCTTTTCGATGCCTGAGGAGCCAAATCCGCTAGGCTATATTACGTATGAGCCTTGCACAGAGCCTGACGACGGTGCTGGCCCCCAGAAGCCGGCTACGTTCGGTCGCCGGACCCGGGTCCTCGGCAGACCGGGTCACCGCCGAAATCCGCCGAGGTGTTCTCAACGGCACACTCGCGGCAGGATCGAGTTTCTCGATCGCGGATCTCAGCGCCAGCTAGGTGTACGCCACATACGTCCGCGAGTCGCTGCGCCGGCTGGAAGTGCGGTTCGGAAGAATTCTCGAGGAGTTGTTTGCCCGCCTGCGCGGAGACGCGCTGCGGCGCCGGATCCTGGAGATGCCCAACCCCGAGTATCAGCGCCTGCTTCGGTGCAATGCCGAAGGTCTGCTGGTACGCCTGCCTAAGGACGGCCCGACGCCGGAGCGGTCAGTCAATTAATCGCCGGGCTGGATGACCAGACGCTGGTTCGGGCGATCAGCAATCTCGGTGGCCACGACTTGGACAGTCTGCGCTCGGCCTATACCCGGATCGGCGACACTCGCGCGACGATCATCATCGGCTACACCATCAAGGGTTACGGGCTACTTCCACAAGGACATCCGCAGAACCACTCCCCCCTGCTGACGACGAACAGTTCGCTGATTTCTCAGTGACCCTGGCCAAGGACCCGAGTCGGCGTTGGTCTCGATTCGACATCT
>CAVXBT010000010.1:0-124858 GCA_963760095.1 uncultured Actinomycetota bacterium
GGCGCACTCAGCATTTGAAACCACGCGAAGTGATAATTCGCATTCACCGGGTTCTTGGTGGCCATACCTTCGGTGGCGGCCAGCAGCAGGCAATTCAACAGCAACCCGGGATCGATGTCGGGATACTGCGCCAAAAGCTGGTACCGCGAGGTATCGAGGTAAACCCGCAATATGTCGATTTCGGCGTCGAGAATGCCCGTTCCGGCAGCACCCGCCTTGGCCAGCGTATGGACCATCCGCGGCAAACCGTCCCGCCAGTGCGTCGCCTCACCAAGTATCCAGCCCAGGTCGTCGACCTGCGGCAGCTCACGAGGTTGCGGCGAGGTCTCCGTTGCGTCGTAGTCGGTCGCCCAACCCAGCGGGTCGCCGGGGGCGTAGGTCGCCAACGACGATGTCTGGCCGAGCAACGCCGTAGCGGTGCCGGGGCGCCGGCCCGGTCCCAGTAGCCGGACGTCGGCGGGCAGCGTGATTCCGGGCGGTATCCAGCCGTGGGCAAGGTCGGTCACCAGCAGTGTGGTGCCGTCGTCGCGAGTGCCGATAGCCCAGCGCAACCCCGGTTCTTGCCGTGCAACGAACTTGAGCAGGCGTTCGAGCCGGTCGCGCTCCGACTCGGGTTGCACCAGCGGCACCTGGTGACGTGTGGTCTCCGCGTCATCGATCTCGGGTTCCGGCCGGGCGACGTCGGGTGGTGGGCTCGGCGGTTGAGCAGCCGGCGCCTCCAAGGGACGTTCAACAGGTTGGTGGTGCCTGGGGGTGTGATCGACCGGAGCCTCC
Organism: uncultured Actinomycetota bacterium; assembly: GCA_963760095.1. Taxonomy (GTDB): domain Bacteria; phylum Actinomycetota; class Actinomycetes; order Mycobacteriales; family Mycobacteriaceae; genus Mycobacterium. Next base: position 775 of record CAVXBT010000010.1, read on the forward strand.
GCCAGCGGCGCGATCTCCTGAAGCACCGTTGCGATCTCCGCAAGCACCTCGGTGTCGTCCGACTCGAACGGATAGGTCGGCTCCGGAGCCGTCGGTTCGGCGGTTTCCGTTTCGGCTACCGGGGCAGCTTGTTCTGCCGTCTCCGCCGCGGGCTCCCAGCTATCCGGCTGTTCGACGGGAGCTTTCGGCAAGTGGTCGTATTCGGGGAGCTCCGGACTCAGTGGCGCGGGCTCGTCTGGCGGCTCGTTCGCCTCCGGCCGCGGCGGGGCGAGCTTGAATCGCGTTGTCTTCTCGGTGTCGTCGGCACCATTTACCGGCCGATACTCCGCCGCGGGCAATTTCTGCTTCATGTTGCGGAGATGTCGAACTGTCGACTCAACTCGTCTCACGGCAAAAGCGCGCGCTTCGTTGATGACTCGGGATTCTTCGGCCTGCCGGGTGGAATCGGCCCATCCCGCTCGCCGAATGCTTTTCAATTCTTCGTTTGCCGAATCAACGATTCGCTGTAAGTCTGCCTTCAGATATTTGACAAGTGGGGCGGTCTCAGCGGTCACCGTAGACAGCTCAGCAGGCCAAAGTCCGCCCGTCACCCACGGAGTGCAGTCGACGGGAGCGCTGAAGGCCGGGATCTTCAGCGATTCTTGGGCAGCTCTCCGGAGGCGCTGCCGCGCCGTATTCCGACCGAAGATCGCCACCGGCCAAGCGTACCGTCAACTCCGGTTCCACAACTTCGCTGAGAGACCGGCCATAAACGCGGCCCGAGCTGCCGGAGATTGCGGTGAATTGTGCGGATAACGTCGTCTGGGTAGCGTGAGCGGGTGGCTGATTCAGGGCTGCAGCAGCAGCTGAATGCACTGGACAGTCTGGCCCTTGCGCGTCCATTGCGCAGAGTTGACTCGTGAGGCTTGTTGCCGCAGGACCAGTTTTCCACTCGCAAGTTCGCGACCGTTCACAGTAGGGGCTTCGCGAGACGTGGCGTAGTTGGCTGCAGTGTCTGCGCCGGTGCCCGTTGGCGCAGCAACGACGGTGCGCCCGGTATGCGGTCGAGAACCGAGAAGAATATGGGGTCTGGGCCGGCGTTAAACTCCCCGGCGGCCAGTACCGGAAACGGGAACAGTTGGCTGCCGCGCATGACACCTTGCGCAGGATCGCGGCGGGGGAGATCAACCCCCGTCAGCTGCCCGACAACGCCGCGTTGCTGACGCGGCGCGAGGGGGACACCGTTCCGGTGAACGCCACGGTGTTTCATCTGCCCGATCGCCAGGTCGGGCCGAGGTCGGCGGCCTGAGCTGTCGTCGCAACGGTCGGGTTGAATCCGTCGACACGGGGTAATTAGGAAGGCCAACCGACAGGGGGGCCATGACTTTCGACCTGACGCCGACGGCGGCACAACACGACCTGGCCCGACGCACCCACGAGTTCGCCGAGTCGGTCATACGTCCGGTCGCCCTGGACTACGACCAGAAGCAGGAATTCCCGTGGCCGGTGCTCGAGGAGGCCGCTCAGCGCGGCTTCTACAGTCCGCTGTTCTACCGCGATCTGATCGGTGACCCGACTGGTATCTCGTTGCCGCTGTTCATGGAAGAGCTGTTTTGGGGTTGCGCGGGAATCGGTTTGGCGATCGTGATGCCGGCGTTGGCGCTGTCGGCGATCGGCCAGGCCGCCTCTGCCGAGCAGATGTTGGAGTGGGCGCCGCAATGTTTCGGCTCACCGGGCGACCTCAAACTCGCGGCGCTGGCGATCTCCGAGCCTGAAGGTGGCAGCGACGTCCGCAATCTGCGGACCACGGCCCGGCGCGACGGCGGCGACTGGGTGATCGACGGCCACAAGATGTGGATCGGCAACGGCGGCATCGCCGACGTGCATGTGGTGAACGCGGTCGTCGACGAAGAACTTGGGCACCGCGGCCAGGCGTTGTTCATCGTCCCGGGCGGCACCCCCGGCCTGCAACTGGTACGCAAACTCGACAAACTCGGCTGCCGGGCGTCGCACACCGCCGAACTGAAATTCGACGGCGTCCGGATTCCCGAAGGCAATCTGCTGGGCGGCCAAGAAAAGCTCGAACACAAACTCGCCAAGGCGCGCGAGGTCGTCGCCGGCGGAAAGCGTTCCGGGTCGGCCACCTTGGGCACCTTCGAGCAGACTCGCCCGATGGTCGCCGCCCAGGCGATCGGCATCGCACGCGCCGCGCTGGAATACGCCACCACCTACGCCACCCAGCGGGAAGCTTTCGGCGGACCGATCATCGACAACCAGGGCATCGCTTTTCCGCTGGCCGAAATCGCCACCCAGATCGACGCGGCGCGGCTGTTGACCTGGCGGGCGTCCTGGATGGCCGCCAAGGGGATCGCGTTCGAGCGCGGCGAAGGTTCGATGTCGAAGATGGCCGCCAGCGAGGTCGCGGTGCGGGCGACCGAACGGGCCATTCAGACGCTGGGCGGCTGGGGCTACATCAACGACCATCCGGTGGAGAAGTGGTATCGAGATGCCAAGCTGTACACCATCTTTGAAGGCACCAGCGAAATTCAGCGGATCGTCATCTCCACTGCTCTGGGAGCGTCGGAGGGCGCCCCACCGCTGCATGTCGAGCTGGAGCCGTCGGGCGGACCGCTGAACCGGGTATTCGGTCGGGGCACCCTGCTGCGGGGCCGGGTGGCCGACGCGGCGCTTTCTGCCAAGGACCGGGTCCCCGAGCCGCTGATGCGGGTTGCCATGCAGGTGTTGCGGCCGCCGCGCAAATAAGCCGTATAACTAAACACATGACCACGGACAAGACCGGCGCCGAGACCACCGTCAGCGCCGCGGACGGGAAATACACCATCGCCGTCGGCGGCGAGACGGTCGGGCTGGCCGACGTCGCTGATCGCGGCAACCAGCGGGTTTTCTACCACACCGAGGTCGACAAACGATTCGGCGGACGTGGACTGGCCACGATCCTGGTCGCAGAAGCTCTCGAGGCGACCCGCGCCGACGGAAAGCACGTCGTTGCCACCTGCCCGATGGTGGCCGACTTCATCAAGAAACACACTGAGTTCAGCGACATCGCCGACCCGGCCACGCCGGAGATTTTGCAGTGGGTCCAGACGCTGTAGACGTCTTAGCCTGACCGCTCGATCAGAGCCAGCCGGTCCGGGCGGCGGCAACCGGCTCGGCGGGAGCCGGAGCCAGTTCGCCGTCGCGCACGCCGTCGAGCATCCGTTTCACCGCGGCGACGATCTCCGGGGCCGCCGCGGCGAGTCCGGCTTTATCGGCTTCGGTGACCTCATCGGCTGCGACGCCGGCGCGGGCCAGCACCGTGGCCGGGTCGGCCAGCTCGCCGGCCAGCCAGGACAGCGGGTCGGCGGACAGCTCGTCGACGAAGTGCCGGCGGCCGGGTTCCCACCCGTTGAAACGGGGGTGATGATGTGCCCGGTCCAGCGTCCCGGGCGGGCTCTCCGTCGACCCGAACAGGTCCACCCGCCACACCGGGCGGGTGAAGACGATCGGGACGCCGGCGTAAATCGACCCTTGGGGCTCGGCCCGGTCGACCACACGGAGCTCCAGCCGCACTCCTCGTTCCGGGGTTTCCTGACCGGCGAGCGGGGTCGGGTCGACGAAAAACATGTCGCCGACGACGACTCCCAGGGCTTCGAATCCGAACGCTGCGAGCATGGCGTGCCTTTCCCTCTGTTCCTCGAGCGTAGACCCCTGCGATCAGCTGGGATCGGGAGCCGGCGACCGCGCCACTCCCACGTAAGCCCAGTTCAGCGGCCTACAGACCGCTCAGGGTGGTGATCACCTGGACGGTGATCGCCAGAATCACGGTGCCGAACAAGTACGACACCATGGAATGCTGCAGGACCGACTTTCTGATCAAGCGATTTTTTACCGCGGTGTCCGTCACCCCGTATGTCACGGCGATCGTGAATGCCAGGTAGGCGAAGTCGGCGAAGGTCGGCTTCTCGTCTGAATTGAAGTCGATCCCACCCACGGGCTCGGTGTAGTACAAGATCGCGTAGCGCAGCGTGTAGACGGCGTGCACCACCAACCAGGACTGCTAAAGGCGCTACTGCCGTAGGCGCCACTGGCAAACTTGTCAAGCTGTTTGGTTACTTCTGAAATTGGTTTTCGTGCAACGTTATCCACGGGTATCTCGTTTCTGGCTTCTGACGGATAGGGCAGACGAACTTGTGCGCGCAGCCACGACCCATTCCGAGAGTTGGCACGGAAAATTGGTCCGGTGCGCAGGGTTTCGTGTCGTCTGGCCGTGTCGGAAGCGCCCGCGATGCATGCGTGCGATTCGGCACGCGCACGAGTGCCGGTGACTGCCTTCCGGTATCGAGGTCGCAGCGCTAAGGAGAGTAGTTCTGCCTTGGCGCGCTCAGGCCCGGGCCGAACGACACGAGAGCCCTTCGGCCGACCTCAGCAGCGAATGATGCAGAACAGGGATGACGTATGTCGGTTGACAGCATCTGCTGTCGAGGCACCCTTCGGGGCGCCGCGCGGCTGGAATTGCGCTGCAGCAAAGGTTTTCGGCAAGACTGACCAGTCGGTTTGCGGCGACAGCGGATCCCAGTTCGACGGTAAGTCGTGCGTCATCCACACGTAGCGAAACGGCTTCCGCGAAGCCGGGGCCGAATGAGCCCGGCTGCCGGATTTCAGATACTTCAACGCTGGTGTAGCGCTGAGCGGGTGCGAGTAGCTGTAATCGGGCTGGACATCCTTGACGGTATGGGACCACGCTGCCGGCTCCGGAAGGCTGTTCGCGGTGTAGTGCGGGCGCAACGCGGACCCGGCGACCAGCGCGAGAAACAAGCTCAACGCACAAACGACCGCCGCGGCGTGTTCTCGCCGCCGAGTCTTTGCACTACAGCGCCCGTACATCGTGCAGAAAGCGTACAAAACCGCACGCGGGCGCCGTCTGTCCGGACGCTGTGAATTTCCCGCACGTTTGCTGGAGTGTTGGTTTCCTCGCTCCCGCGTCGGGTTACCCCTCTGTTTCTGGCCGCTACGAACGCAAGCACTGCGTACTCCGTCGAGTCCGTGCCACCGCCGGTCGGCCCCGCCCCGGTTGGGCGGCTACCGCTCGGGCAGGCCGGCGCAGCGCAGGTCGGCAGAGATCATCTCAGTCAGCTCGGCTATCACGGGGTCCTCCTGCCCGCTTGGCAAGGGCAGGCCGTCCTCGGCGTGGGCGGCAAGCAGGTATCCGGCCTTGACCTGAAACACGTCGTAGAACAAAACGATCCGGCCGCAGGTCCGCAATCAGGGCCTCGACGGCCTGACCGGGTTGGCTGCACCATTCCGGACGCGTCCAGCGTTCATCCCATGACAGGGGGCCGCCACCGGGCATCAGATCCTCCAACAAATTTCTGATAGATCGCCTTCGGCGCGGATTCGGCCGGAGAGCGCCTGCACGAGTCGGGCTTCGGCAGATTGGCCACGAACTGTGATCGCACACCGCCGTGATCAGGTAGTCCGGGTGCTTGCGCTGAGCGCGGTCCGGGACTTGCATTCACACATCCCCAAACGCGGCTTTCAGCGATACCGATTTCCTAATTCACCCAACCACCAAGGTCACGCCCTCTTTCGAGTTCGTGACTAAACCGCCTTGAGTTTGTAGAACTGCTCTTTGTGGGCGAAGGGGGACTTGAACCCCCACGTCCCGAAGGACACTGGCACCTGAAGCCAGCGCGTCTGCCATTCCGCCACTCGCCCTCAACAACCGGAGGAGCCTATCACTGTAGTAGCCGCCATCCCGAACCGCGCCGATGGCCCGACGCTGCCACTGAACCCCTGGATTGAGCTGGTCTGATGCGATTCTCAGAGTTCTGTAGGTGACGCTGAGCTGCGCTGGGCCGATACCATGCTGCAGAACGACACGCGTGATGCGACACGCCGGAGGCCGTCCGACGTGCAGCAGCCGCATACAGAAGGACAGAGGGAGCGCTTGAACATCGGCAGCCAGAAGGGGCTGGTTCAACGCATCGAGCGCAAACTCGAGGTCACGGTGGGCGACGCATTCGCCCGTGTGTTCGGCGGATCGATCGTCCCTCAAGAGCTGGAAGCCCTGCTGCGCCGGGATGCGGCCGAAGGAATTCGCCCGGTTGCCGGCAATCGCTTTTTGGCTCCCAACGAATACATCATTACCCTCGGTATGCACGACTACCAGAAAGTGGGCGCCGACCCGGACCTCACTTCGGACGCTTTCGCCAATCATTTGGCGGGTTACATCGGCGAACAGGGGTGGCAAACATATGGTGACGTGGTCATCCGGTTCGAGCAGTCCGCGAACCTGCACACCGGCCAGTTCCGCACCCGCGGTGCTGTCAACCCCGATGTCGAGCCCCGGTTAACAGCCGGCGAGCCGGCCCCGCCACAATCAGACCATGCGTTCGGCGCAGAACCAGGAGTACCACTGATGACTGAGAATTCGAGCTACCGCGGCGGCCCGGGGCAGGGGCGGCCCGGCGACGAGTATTACGACGATCCCTACGGGCATCCGCAAGACGACCCGCACGCCGCACCGGATCCGCGCGGTCAGTATCCGCCGGAGCCTGCCGGCGGCTACCCCGACCAACGCGGCGGCTACCCAGACCAGGGCAGTTACCCGGACCAGGGCGGCTACCCCGACCAGCGCGGCGGCTACCCGGACCAGGGCGGCTACCCCGAGTCTGGCCGCTACCCCGACCCACGCGGCGGCTACCCCGAGTCTGGCCGCTACCCCGACCCACGCGGCGGCTACCCCGAGCAGCGCGGCGGCCAACCCGACCAGGGCGGCTACCCCCCGCAGTACGAACAGCGGCCGGCCGGCGGCTACGGCGGCGGGCAAGGATACGACCAGGGCTACCGTCAGGGCGGCTACGGCCAGCCCGGCGGTCAGGGCTACGGCGAGTACGGCGCCGACTACGGTCGCGGACCGGGGCGCCACGAAGACGCCGGCTACGGCGCGCCCGACCAGCGGCCGGCGCCTCCCGAGCAAGCCGGCTACGACCAGGGCTACGGCGCACCGGGATACGGCCGGCAGGACTACGGTCAGCAACCCGAGTACGGCCGTTACGGTGACGCCCCCGGCCAGCCATACGCCGCCCCCGGCGGCGGGTACGCCGAGCCCGGACATGGCGATTACGACTACGGCCAACCCGCCGAAGCCGGCGGCTACGGTGGCTACGGGCAGGGCGGCTACTCCGCTTCCGGTTCTGCGGTCACCCTGCAGCTCGACGACGGAAGCGGGCGCACTTACCAGCTGCGTGAGGGCCCCAACGTCATCGGCCGCGGCCAGGACGCACAATTCCGGCTCCCGGACACGGGTGTGTCGCGTCGTCACCTGGAGATCCGCTGGGATGGTCACGTTGCGCTGCTCTCCGATCTCAACTCCACCAACGGCACCACCGTCAACAACGCGCCTGTGCAGGAATGGCAGTTGGCCGACGGCGATGTGATCCGGCTGGGGCATTCGGAGATCGTCGTCCACATCCATTGAGCCCGTAGGTTCGCGCAGCCATCCAGCTTCACCCCGCGTCGATCGCCGTCCAAGTATCGTGGCGTTGCTATATCCGGGCACGTGAAGTACGCGGCACCAGGACGGAGAGGACCGCCAGATGCAGGGACTTGTACTGCAACTGACGCGCGCCGGCTTCCTGATGTTGTTGTGGTTATTCATTTGGTCGGTCCTGCGAATCCTTCGCACCGACATCTACGCTCCCACCGGCGCGGTCATGGTGCGGCGCGGCCTGACGTTGCGGGGCACCCTGCTGCCGGCGCGGCAACGCGGCGGCGCTGCCCGCTATCTCGTGGTGACCGAAGGCGCATTGGTCGGTGCGCGTATCACATTGAGCGGCCAGCCGGTGCTGATCGGACGCGCCGACGACTCCACCTTGGTGCTGACCGATGACTACGCCTCGACGCGGCACGCGCGGCTTTCCCAGCGGGGCTCGGAATGGTACGTCGAGGATCTAGGATCGACCAACGGCACATACCTCGACAGGGCAAAGGTGACGACGGCGGTACGGGTTCCCATTGGCACGCCGGTGAGTATCGGCAAGACGGTAATTGAGTTGCGCCCGTGAATTTGGCCTTGCGCTACGCGGCGCGCAGCGATGTCGGTTTGGTCCGATCCAACAACGAAGACTCGGTGTACGCCGGTGCGCGATTGCTGGCGCTGGCCGACGGCATGGGCGGGCACGCCGCCGGTGAAGTCGCATCGCAGTTGGTCATTGCTGCGCTGGCCCACCTCGACGACGACGAGCCCGGCGGCGACTTACTCGCCAAGCTCGACGCCGCCGTGCACGCCGGTAATTCCGCGATCGCCGCGCAGGTGGAAATGGAGCCCGACCTCGAGGGGATGGGCACCACTCTCACCGCAATCCTGTTCGCGGGCAACCGTATTGGACTGGTGCACATCGGCGACTCGCGAGGCTACCTGATGCGCGACGGCGAGCTGACGCAGATCACCAAAGACGACACGTTCGTCCAAACCCTGGTCGACGAAGGCCGCATCACCCGCGAAGAGGCGCACAGCCACCCGCAGCGATCGCTGATCATGCGCGCGCTGACAGGCCATGAGGTCGAGCCGACGCTGACCATGCGCGAGGTCCGCATCGGGGATCGCTATCTGCTGTGCTCGGACGGGCTTTCCGACCCGGTGAGCGACGAGACCATCTCGGACGCCCTGCAGATTCCCGATGTCACCGACAGCGCCGACCGCCTCATCGAATTGGCCTTGCGTGGTGGCGGTCCCGACAACGTGACCGTTGTGGTCGCCGACGTCGTCGACTTCGAGTACGGCCCCACCCAGCCGATCATCGCGGGCGCGGTATCCGGTGACTCCGATGTGCATGACCCATTGACCCGGCCCAACACCTCGGCGGGCCGCGCTTCGGCCTTCAACCCGCGCAAAGAGGTGGCCAAACGCGTTGTGCCCCAAGTCGAGACGCCTCCGCCGCCGCCCCGGTCGCGACGGCGGATAGCTATCGGGGCCACCCTCATCATCCTGCTGGTGCTTGCGGCGCTGGCCGTCGGCCGGACCGTCATCCGTAGTTATTACTACGTCGCCGACTACAGCGGCGCCGTGTCCATCATGCAGGGCATCCAGGTGTCCGTCCTGGGTGTGCCGCTGCACCAGCCCTATTCGCAAGGCTGCCTGAACAGCCGCAACCAGTTGTCGGTGATCCGGTACGGCCAGGCCGGCGCGACCCGCGACTGCCAACTGATGAAGCTGTCCGACCTGGCCGAGTCGGCGCGTGCGCAAGTGGCAGCCGGACTTCCGGCGGGCACCCTCGAACAAGCCGACGCGCAGCTGCGGCGATTGGCTGCTACCGAGTCGCTGCTGCCGCTCTGCCCGCTTGCCCGCGCCCAGTCGCCACCAGCCTCGACGACGGCGCCCGCGTCTCCCCAGCCCACGCCGAGCAGCGGCCAGGCGCCCCAACCGGGCGCGGTGACGACAGTTCCCGGGGCCCCCGAAGAGTCTCCGGTGAGCCCGTTGCCGACGCCGGCCGCGCCGACTGTCACAGCACTATCCCCGCCGCCACCTCAGCCGGGAACCAACTGCCGGACGCCGGAATGAGCACGCAGCCGCAGCCGCCGGTCACCGTCACGCCCGCGTTGCCGAACCGGCGCAATACCGAGCTGCTGCTGCTGTGCTTCGCCACCGTCATTACGGCGGCGGCTTTCGCGATCGTGCAAGCCAACCAGGAGCGCGGCCTCAGCTGGACACTGGTTGACTACGCGGCGGGATTCTTGGCGGTGTTCGTCGTCGCGCACCTGGCGATAAGACGCTATGCGCCGTACGCGGACCCGTTGCTGTTGCCGATCGTGGCGCTGCTCAATGGGTTGGGGCTGGTGATGATTCATCGACTCGACCTCGACGAGAGGCTGGCCGAGGGGAGTGGCCGCACCGTCGCGAACCCGCAAATTCTGTGGACGCTGGTCGGCGTAGGCGCTTTCGCTTTCGTGGTGATCTCGTTGAAGGACCACCGCCAACTCGCACGCTACGGCTACGTCTGCGGGCTGATCGGACTTGTCATTTTGGCGATACCGGCACTGCTGCCGCGGTCACTGTCCGAGCAGAACGGCGCCAAGATCTGGATTCGGTTGCCGGGCTTCTCGATTCAGCCTGCTGAGTTCTCGAAAATACTGTTGCTGATCTTCTTTTCGGCGGTGCTGGTCGCCAAGCGCGGACTTTTCACCAGTGCGGGCAAGCACGTGCTGGGCATGGATCTGCCCCGACCGCGTGATCTGGCCCCGCTGTTGGCGGCCTGGGTGATCTCGATCGGCGTGATGGTCTTCGAAAAAGACCTGGGGACTTCGCTTTTGCTGTACGCGTCGTTCCTGGTGGTGGTTTACCTGGCCACCCAGAGGTTCAGCTGGGTGGTCATTGGCCTGGCGTTGTTCGCACTGGGAAGTGTTGCGGCGTATTTCATTTTCGGCCACGTGCGGGTCCGTGTGCAGACCTGGCTGGATCCGTTCGCCGACCCCGACGGTGCCGGCTATCAAATCGTGCAGTCGCTGTTCAGTTTTGCCACCGGCGGCGTCTTCGGCACCGGGCTCGGCAACGGGCAGCCGGACACGGTGCCGGCCGCGGCCACCGATTTCATCACCGCCGCATTCGGCGAGGAACTCGGACTGGTGGGGTTGGCCGGCCTGCTGATGCTCTACACGATCGTCCTCGTCCGCGGCATGCGGACCGCGATCGCCGTGCGTGACAGCTTCGGCAAACTGCTGGCCGCGGGCCTGGCTTCCACGCTGGCCATCCAGCTGTTCATCGTCGTCGGCGGCGTCACCAACCTCATTCCGCTGACCGGGCTGACCACACCGTGGATGTCCTACGGCGGCTCGTCGCTGTTGGCGAACTACGTGCTGCTGGCCATCTTGGTGCGCATCTCTCATGCGGCCCGGCGCCCGCTGCGCAGCCCGTCACGCAACACCACGCCGATCGCGGGCGGCAACACCGAGGTGATCGAGCGGGTATGAATACCTCCCTGCGGCGGATTTCGGTGACCGTGATGGCGCTGATCGTGCTGTTGCTGTTCAACGCCACGCTCACGCAGGTGTTCACCGCCGACGGGCTGCGCGCCGATCCGCGTAACCAGCGCGTGCTGTTCGACGAGTACTCCCGGCAGCGAGGTCAGATCACCGCCGGCGGCCAACTGCTGGCGTACTCGGTGGCCACTGACAGCCGATTCCGTTTCCTGCGCGTGTATCCCAACGCCGCGGTGTACGCCCCGGTCACCGGGTTCTATTCGCTGCGCTATTCCAGCAGCGGTCTGGAGCGGGCCGAGGATCCGCTGCTCAACGGGTCCGATCCGCGATTGTTCGGCCGGCGGCTGGCCGACTTCTTCACCGGTCGCGACCCCCGCGGCGGCACCGTGGACACCACCATCAGCCCGCGGATCCAGCAAGCCGGCTGGGATGCGATGCAACAGGGCTGCAACGGGCCGTGCCGCGGCGCGGTGGTGGCGCTGGAACCGTCGACCGGAAAGATCCTGGCGCTGGTATCCTCGCCGTCCTACGACGCCAACCTGCTCGCATCGCACGACCCCGAGCAGCAGGCGCAAACCTGGCAGCAACTTCGCGACGACCCGCTCTCGCCGATGACCAACCGAGCGACCGCCGAAACCTACCCACCCGGTTCGACGTTCAAGGTGATCACCACCGCGGCCGCCCTGCAGAACGGCGCAACCGAGGACGACCAGCTGACCGCGGCGGCGTCGATTCCCTTGCCGGACAGCACCGCCAGCCTGGAGAACTACGGCGACGCGCCCTGCACCGACGCCGAAACCGTTTCGCTGCGTGAGGCGTTCGCCCGCTCGTGCAACACCGCCTTCGTCCAGTTGGGCCTGCTCACCGGCACCGACGCGCTGCGCAGCACCGCACAGTCGTTCGGACTCGACGCCGTCCCGGACCCCACCCCGCTACAGGTCGCCGAATCGACAATTGGGCCGATTCCAGATGCCGCCGCGCTGGGGATGTCGAGCATCGGCCAGAAGGACGTCGCGTTGACGCCCCTGGAGAATGCGCTCGTTGCCGCTACCATCGCCAATGCCGGCATCACGATGCAGCCTTACCTGGTCGACAGCCTGCAGGGACCCGACCTGGCTAACATCAGCACCACCGCGCCGCACCAACATCGCCGTGCGGTGTCCCCAGAAGTCGCCGCTAAGCTAACTGACTTGATGGTCGGCGCCGAGAATGTCACACAGCAGAAAGGGGCGATCCCCGGCGTGCAGATCGCATCCAAGACCGGTACCGCAGAGCACGGTACCGACCCGCGCCACACCCCGCCGCACGCGTGGTACATCGCCTTTGCACCGGCGAAGACCCCGAAGGTCGCCGTTGCGGTGCTCGTGGAGGACGGCGCCGACCGGTTGTCGGCAACCGGTGGTGCGCTGGCCGCACCGATCGGGCGCGCCGTCATCGAGGCCGCGCTGCAGGGAGGGCCATGAGCCCGCGAATAGGTGTGACGCTGTCCGGCCGATACCGCCTGCAGCGCCTGATCGCCACCGGCGGCATGGGGCAGGTGTGGGAGGCGGTCGACAGCCGGCTGGGCCGGCGCGTCGCGGTCAAGGTGCTCAAGCACGAATTCTCTTCTGACCCCGAGTTCATCGAGCGCTTCCGGGTTGAGGCGCGCACCACCGCGATGCTCAACCATCCCGGCATCGCCAGCGTTCACGACTACGGCGAAACGCAGATGGACGACGAAGGCCGCACCGCCTATCTGGTCATGGAGTTGGTCAACGGTGAGCCGCTCAACTCGGTGCTCAAGCGGACCGGCCGGTTGTCGTTGCGGCACACGCTGGACATGCTCGAGCAGACCGGACGGGCCTTGCAAGTCGCACACGCCGCCGGGTTGGTGCATCGCGACGTCAAGCCCGGCAACATCTTGATCACCCCGACCGGTCAGGTGAAGATCACCGACTTCGGGATCGCCAAGGCCGTCGACGCCGCTCCGGTGACCCAGACCGGCATGGTGATGGGCACCGCCCAATACATCGCCCCCGAGCAGGCCCTGGGCCACGATGCGACCCCGTCCAGCGATGTCTATGCGCTGGGAGTGGTTGGCTACGAAGCGGTTTCGGGCAGGCGACCGTTCACCGGTGACGGTGCGCTGACGGTGGCGATGAAGCACATCAAAGAGCCGCCGCCGCCGTTGCCGTCTGACCTTCCGCCCAACGTGCGCGAGCTCATCGAGATCACCCTCGTCAAGAACCCCGGCATGCGCTACCGCAGTGGGGGACCGTTCGCCGACGCCGTCGCAGCGGTCCGCGCCGGGCGCCGGCCCCCGCGACCCAACGCCGCGGCGACCGGCGGACGCGCCACGCCGGCGGCGATTCCGTCGGGCGGGCAATCACGCGCCGCGGCCAACGTGACCGCCCGGGCGCCCGCCGCCCGCCGCGCCCGCCCGACCACCGGCGGTCACCGCACCCCGCCGCCGCGGCGCACCTTCTCGTCCGGTCAGCGGGCGCTGCTGTGGGCTGCCGGAGTCCTGGGCGCCTTGGCGATCATCATCGCCGTGCTCATCGTGATCAACTCGCACAACAATAATTCCCAGCAGCAACCATCCGCACCCACCGTGACCGACACCGGAAGCCCGCCCAGCAAGCCTGGTTCGGCGCCGGCTCATCCAACAAATTGGACGAATCGAGGGCCAGCGGGTAATCCTGGAGGGCAATGCCAGCTGCCCACACCCAGGCGGGCGCCCGCGCTGAGTCTGTATTGCGCGGTGTCGCCCCAACACGAAACACGGCGATGACGAGCCCGCAGCACCTGTCCGACCGCTACGAACTAGGCGAGATCCTCGGCTTCGGCGGCATGTCCGAGGTCCATTTGGCCCGGGATGTCCGGTTGCACCGCGACGTAGCGGTCAAGGTGCTGCGCGCCGACCTGGCTCGTGACCCGAGCTTCTACCTACGCTTCCGGCGGGAAGCGCAGAATGCGGCTGCGCTCAACCACCCGGCGATCGTCGCGGTGTACGACACCGGCGAGGCCGAGACGGCCGCGGGCCCATTGCCCTACATCGTGATGGAGTACGTCAACGGCGTCACGCTGCGTGACATCGTCCACACCGACGGACCGCTGCCGCCCACCCGCGCCATCGAGATCATCGCCGACGCCTGTCAGGCGCTGAACTTCTCCCACCAGCACGGCATCATCCACCGCGACGTCAAACCGGCCAACATCATGATCAGCAGCACCAACGCGGTCAAAGTGATGGACTTCGGCATCGCGCGGGCGTTGTCTGACACCGGCAACAGCGTCACCCAGACCGCCGCGGTGATCGGTACTGCGCAATATCTTTCCCCCGAGCAGGCCCGCGGCGATTCTGTCGATGCCCGCTCCGACGTGTACTCGCTGGGCTGCGTGCTCTACGAGATGCTCACCGGCGAACCACCTTTCGTCGGTGACTCGCCGGTAGCGGTGGCTTATCAACACGTCCGCGAGGACCCGATCGCACCGTCGCGGCGGCATGAAGGCATCTCCGCCGACCTGGACGCCGTTGTGCTCAAGGCGCTGGCGAAAAACCCCGAGAACCGCTACCAGACCGCCGCGGAGATGCGCACGGACCTGGTTCGGGTGCACAACGGTGAGCCGCCGGAAGCGCCCAAGATCCTCACCGACGCCGACCGTTCGTCGCTGATGGCCGCGCCGCATTCCAGCGGCTCGGCGGGAACGCACACCGATGCGTTGCCCCGCCAGCAACTCGAGTTCGCCCGTGACCGCAGCCCCGGCTCGATCAGCCGCTGGGTCATCGCCGTCGCGGCGCTGGCGGTGCTGACGGTGGTGGTCACGATCGTGATCAACACGTTCGGCGGCGGCCTGCGCAACGTCCAGGTGCCCGATGTGCGCAACCAGGCGTCCGCCGACGCGATCGCCGCGCTGCAGAACCACGGCTTCAAGACCCGTACTCAGCAGAAACCCGATTCGACTGTTCCGCCCGACCACGTCATCGGTACCGACCCGGGTGCCAACGCGAAGGTGGGCGCGGGGGACCTGATCACCGTCGACGTCTCCACCGGACCCGAGCAGCGCGAGGTGCCGGACGTGTCATCGCTGAGCTACTCGGCGGCAGTGAAGAAGCTCAAAGCCGCCGGGTTCGGTCACTTCAAGCAGGTCAACGCCCCGTCGACGCCGGAGATGAAAGACAAGGTCATCGGGACCAACCCGCCCGCCAATCAGACGTCGGCGATCACCAATGAGGTCACCGTGATCGTCGGCTCGGGTCCGTCCACCAAGCAGGTCCCCGATGTCGGCGGGCAGACCGCCGACCTCGCGCAGAAGAATCTCACGGTCTACGGCTTCAGTAAGTTCAGTCAGGCCGCCGTCGACAGCACCCGCCCGGCCGGCGACGTGATCGGCACCAATCCGCCTGCGGGAGCGACCGTTCCGGTCGACTCAGTGATCGAGATACAGGTGTCCAAGGGCAACCAGTTCATCATGCCGGACTTGTCGGGCCTGGTCTGGACCGATGCCGAACCGCAGCTGCGGGCACTGGGCTGGATCGGGTTGCTGATCAAAGGCTCCGACGTCGACGCGGGCGGCTCCCAACACAACCGGGTGGTGTATCAGAGCCCGGCTGCGGGTCAGGGCACGAACAAGGACGGCAGCATCACGCTGAAGTTCGGTCAATAGCCGCCAGCCGCGGTTCGGACGCCTCAGACAACTTTGCGTCGTCGTCATGACGGCGTGCGGTCGCCAAGCTGTCGAAGACCTCGCGTTCCAGTCGCTGCACCAACGCGTCGTCGCGCACCTGACCGCAGTCGGCCAGCCAGTTGGCCAGCATCCGATGGCCACCTTCGGTGAGGATCGACTCCGGATGGAACTGAACGCCGTGGATCGGCAACTCGGTATGTTGCACACCCATGATCACGCCACTGCGAGTGCGGGCCGTCACCGCCAGCTCGGCGGGCAGCGTCTCGGGCAGGATCGTCAACGAATGGTACCGCGTCGCTGTGAACGGATCCGGAAGGCCTTGCAGCACACCGATATTCGTGTGAAATACGCTGCTGGTCTTGCCGTGCAGCAATTCCGGGGCCCGATCGACCGCGGCCCCGAATGCCACGCCGATGGCTTGGTGTCCGAGGCACACTCCCAGCAGCGGGGTGCGTGACGCGGCACAGGCACGGACCAGGTCGATCGAGGCGCCCGCGCGTTCCGGCGTACCCGGGCCCGGGCTCAGCAGGATCCCGTCGACCTCGGCGGCGATCGCGGCGGGGTCGGACAGCCGAGCATCGTCGTTACGCCACACCTGCGCCTCGACGCCCAACTGGCCGAGGTATTGCACCAGGTTGAAGACGAAGCTGTCGTAGTTGTCGACGACCAAGATCTGCATCGTGTCAGGCTACCGTCGGGCCTAATCGCAGGTGGGCTCAGTAACCGATCGGGCCGGCCGGTTGAGCGGAATGCATCCGCACCGGCTCGCTGTAGCCGGCGACGCGGACGTCCGATGAGACTTGCTCGGTGTAGCCCAGGCCGAAACGCACCACGTACTGCTTGTAGAGGATCACCAGGGGAGCGGCGGCCAGAGACGCCTGCATGGCCGCGGCGTCTCCGATCGCGGTGATCGTGTACGGCGGACTGTAGGTTCGCCCGTTGAGCAGCAGGGTGTTGCCCACGCAGCGAGGCGCCGAGGTCGCGATGATGCGCTGGTCCTGCATCTGGATCGCCTCCGCGCCGGCGGTCCACAACGCGTTGAGCACGGCCTGGATGTCCTGCTGATGCACGACGAGGTCGTCCGGCGATGCGTCGCGGGGAAAGCGGCCGTTGGCGTCGCGCGGCGCGTCGGTCAGCGTCACGGTCAGGCCCGGTCCATGCACCGGATCCAGCCCGGCGTCACCGGCCAGTTCGGCGGCCCGCCGCCGCATGGCCGCCAGCGCCGCGTCCGGCGATCGGCCGTGCGTTGCGTCGCTGGTGGCGGCCAGTCGATCCCGTTCGGTATTCAAGCGGTCGACCTCGGACTGCTCGCGGCGCACCAGATCCACCAGCCGCGGCGCATCGCTGCGGCGGATCTCGCCGCCACGCGACACCCCATGCGTAGCCCCGAGCAGCAGCCCGGCCAGCAGACACACCAGCGGGACGCCGACCCGCCAAGGCGAACGACGTGGTCCCGCCGCCTGATCGCGCCGGGCGGGCAGCAGCCTGGAAATCCGTGTAGCCATCGGCTCTCCGTTCGCTGCAGGTAAGTGCGTTAGGCTCGTCCCTGAACCCGCCAGCACCCGCTCTCCATACCGTATCCCCGAGGTATCGATGCCCAAGTCCAAGGTCCGCAAGAAGACCGACTTCACTGTCAGCGCGGTCAGCCGCACCCCGGTCAAGGTCAAGGCCGGCCCATCCAGTGTGTGGTTCGTTGCGTTGTTCTGCGGACTGATGCTCGTCGGTCTGGTCTGGCTGATGGTGTTCCAACTGGCCGCCACGGGCCCCGATGCGCCCTCGTTTCTCACCTGGATGGCTGGGCTGGGCCCGTGGAACTACGCCGTCGCGTTTGCTTTCATGATCAGCGGGTTGTTGCTGACGATGCGGTGGCGGTAGGCGCCGTCGCGGCCATGGTGACCCCGCTCGCGGTCTGCATCGTTGCCGGCTTAGCAACCACGAGGGCGGCGGATCACACGCGTGTGATTCATCCCCATTGTGGATAGCGCTTGTGGATAACCGCATCGTCCGTGGTAGACCCCGCTAGGAGCGCCGTGCAGCAAACACAGTGGGCGCCGTCTCCCGTCGGAATCGCAGCGTGCGGCGTCGCCGGAATCGTGTTGGCTATCTCAACTGTGACCGTCGTCACAGACCCGCCGGGCAAGGTTCTGCTTGGCATTTCCGCGGTCGGACTGATCTTGTTTGCGGGCGGAACGTGGCGCGCGCGTCCGAAACTGGCAATCACCGCTGACGATCTGCGGGTCCGCGGATGGCTGCGGACGCAGCGGTTGGTGCGCAACGACATCAAGATCATTCGGATCACCGAATTCCGCCGGATCGGCCGCAAAGTGCGGCTGCTCGAGATCGACGCCGACGACGGTCGGCTGTTCATCTTCTCCCGGTGGGACCTCGGCACCGACCCGCTGGAAGTGCTCGACGCGCTAACCGCCGGCGGTTACGCAGGCTCCTGATAGCCCTGTCAGGGGCGAGAAATCACAAGAGTCAGGAAATCGTGATCGACTCGATGACGACGGGTTCGGTGGGCCGATCACCGCGGTCGGTGGCGGTGGAGCCGATGGCGTCGACGACTTTCTGTGAATCCGGGTCGACCACCTCGCCGAAGATCGTGTGCTTGCGGTTCAGGTGCGGCGTCTTACCCACGGTGATGAAGAACTGCGAGCCGTTGGTTCCCGGGCCGGCATTGGCCATCGCCAGCAGGTAGGGCTTGTCGAACTGCAACTCGGGGTGGAACTCGTCGGCGAACTTGTAGCCTGGGCCGCCGCGCCCGGACCCGGTCGGGTCGCCGCCCTGGATCATGAACCCGCTGATCACCCGGTGGAAGACCGCGCCGTCGTAGAACGGGCCGGAGCTACCGCCGGAGGCGTTCTCGGTCGAGTACTCCTTGGTGCCCTGGGCCAGGCCCACAAAGTTGGCAACGGTCTTGGGTGCGTGGTTTCCGAACAACGCGATCTTGATGTCGCCGCGGTTGGTGTGCAGCGTGGCAGTGGCGGTCTGAATCGGGCTGGTAGTCACGGGATCACAGTCTGCCATCACCGTCCGGGCCGCCGGTCATCGGAGTGCCCGTACTCGAGCGCATCGGGCCCACGGGCGGCCCCGCGGTGGCAGTCTGAAAGTATTCCGATCACGGTCTTGCGGCAGGCAGGAAAGGCGAGAAATGGCTTCCAGAAACGACACCCGGCTGACCCCTCGGCAGCGGCTGAGCCGCGGTCTGACGTACACGGCGGTCGGGCCGGTGGACGTGACCCGCGGCGTGGTCGGTCTTGGCGTTCACTCTGCGCAGGCCGGTGCGTCGAGCCTGCGTCGCCGTTACCGCGAGGGCCGCTTGGCCCGGGATTTGCATAACGCCCAAGAGGCTTTGTTGCAGGAACTGACGGCGGCCCAGGAGGTGGTCACCGGCCTGCCGGAAGCGCTGCAGCAGGCCCGGCGGTCCCAGCGGCGCGGTAAGCGGCCGTGGTTGATCGCGGGCGCCGCGGCGGTCGTCCTGGCCGGTGGTGCGGCCGCATTCTCGATCGTGCGCCGCTCGTCGCAACAGGAGCCGTCCACGCTGCCGCCGAGCGTCGAGGTGCAGCCGCGTCCCTGATTTGTGGAGCCTAGGGGATTCGAACCCCTGACTTCTGCCTTGCAAAGGCAGCGCTCTACCAACTGAGCTAAGGCCCCTCACGTCGACCATCGGTCTGGTCGGCCGCCACATGCCAGACCTCGACACCGCGTCGAGACCGGACCACAACCACCAGCACCGCGATCGCTGCCAGCGGCAACACCAGTCTTACGAAACGTCTTGGCGAACACATGGTTGTGGGCCTAGGAGGACTCGAACCTCCGACCTCTTCGTTATCAGCGAAGCGCTCTAACCACCTGAGCTATAGGCCCGCACGCGCACACGGACGAGCGCCGAGATTACCGCACCGGCCCGTCTGCGCCCAAACCACTAATCCCGGTCTGCCAGCGTCACCTCGACGCCGCCGATCAAGTCGGTCGTCAGGTTGTAGATGAACGCGCCGATGGTGGCCGCGGCGGTGAGCAGAACGATGTTCACCAAGCCGATCAGTGCGGCGCCGCCAAAGATCGTGCCGCTGGAAACCAGGTCGGCGGCGCTACCACCGGTGTTGTTGAGCAAATCCCCGACGTTGCTGTTGAGTTTGCTCCAAACCCCCATCCCGCCGAGCACCAGATACAGCAATGCGACGGCGATCATCCAGACGAAGAAAAGGGCCACCGACAGCACCAGCGACACCTTCAAGGTGCTCCACGGGTCGATCCGCCGAATCTGCATGCTGGCCCGCACCGGGCTCCGGGGCCGCGGGGACACTTGGACGCGGCCTTCCGTTCGGACCGGCGCCGGCGACGTGTCGGCTGCCGGTTGGCGTTGTCCGGCGCGTGGGATGGGACCGGAAAGATCGGGCAATTCGCTGGCGTAGGCATCGTTTTGCCGGCTGTCGGTGCGCCCGGCAGCGGGCGCAGCCGGTGGGGCATCCACGTCGGGCGGTGCCGTCTTAGCGGCGCCCGGCGCGGCCGTGCCCGAGATGAATCGGTTCAACCGGGCCTCGGCGCTGGGGCTGGCAGGGGCACGACCAGCGGGTCGGGTCTCGCGCGGGTTCGGCACCTCCGACGGCTGCCGTTGTTGCGCCTGGGAGGGGCGGGCAGCGGCACGCTTTCGCGGCGTCGCGGCGGCGTCGGCGGCCCGATCACCTCCGCGGTCGACCGAGCCATTCCCGTTCGGGCTGTCGCCCGGTCCGGTAGATCCCGGCTCGTTCGGTGAAGTCACCCACAGCTCCTAACTATGCATCCGGCCGCCGAGGGCGGTCGGCGATCGCTTACGCCTCGGGTTGGGCGTCCGAATCATCTAGGCCGACTGCTTCAGCCTCTTCGGCGTTGCGAGCGATGGCTAACAGTGTGTCGCCCTCACCCAAGTTCATCAACCGAACACCCTTGGTCTGCCGTCCGGCCTTGCGGACCTGCCTGGCCGCCGTCCGGATCACCCCGCCACCGGAGGTGATCGCGTACACCTCGCTGTCGTCGTCGACGATCAGCGCACCTACCAGCTTCCCACGACGGGTGTCGTATTGGATCGTCAAGATGCCCTTACCGCCGCGGCCCTGCACGGTGTACTCCTCGATCGCGGTGCGCTTGGCATACCCGCCGGATGTGGCGACCAGCAAGAACGTGCCTTCCTGGACCACGTTGAGCGAGAGCAGATAGTCATCGGTATTGAACCGCATGCCCTGCACACCCGAGGTCGCCCGGCCCATCGGACGCAGCGCGTCGTCGGTCGCCGAGAATCGGATCGACTGGCCGTTGGCCGACACCAGCAGCAGGTCGTCCTCCGCGGAGCACAGCACCGCCCCGACCAGTTCGTCGCCGTCACGCAGATTGACCGCCACGATCCCGCCGGACCGGTTCGAGTCGAAGTCGGTCAGCTTGGTCTTCTTGACCAGCCCGTTGTGGGTGGCCAGCACCAGGTAGGGGGCGTCCTCGTAGCTCTTGATCTGAATAACCTGGGCGATGCGCTCCTCGGGCTGGAAAGCCAGCAGGTTGGCGACATGCTGCCCGCGCGCGATGCGAGAGGCCTCCGGCAAGTCGTAGGCCTTGGCCCGGTACACCCGGCCCTGGGTCGTGAAGAACAGGATCCAGTCGTGCGTAGAGCACACGAAGAAGTGCCGCACGATGTCGTCCTGCTTCAGCCCGGCACCCTGCACTCCCTTGCCACCGCGTTTCTGGCTGCGGTACAGGTCGGTCTTGGTGCGCTTGGCGTATCCGGTTTCAGTGATGGTGACCACGACGTCTTCGCGGGCGATCAGGTCCTCGTCGTTGACGTCACCGTCGGCGGCGATGATCCGGGTGCGACGGTCGTCGCCGTGCTTCTCGACGATCTCGCTGAGTTCGCTGCGCACGATGCCGCGCTGGCGCTCCGGCTTGGCCAGGATGTCTTCCAGGTCGGCGATCTCGGCCTCGATCTTGGCCAGGTCGTCGATGATGCGCTGGCGCTCCAACGCCGCCAGTCGGCGCAGCTGCATGTCCAGGATGGCTTGGGACTGGATCTCGTCAATGTCGAGCAGCTCGATCAGGCCCGCCCTGGCGATGTCGACCGTCTCGGAAGCCCGGATCAGGGCAATCACCTCGTCGAGCGCGTCAAGCGCCTTGACCAGGCCGCGCAGGATGTGGGCTCGTTCGTTGGCCTTGCGCAGCCGGTAGGTGGTGCGGCGGATGATGACGTCGAGTTGGTGCTCGACGTAGTACCGGATCATCTGATCCAGCCGCAGCGTGCGTGGCACGCCATCGACGATCGACAGCATGTTGGCGCCGAAGCTGGTCTGCAGCTGGGTGTGCTTGTACAGGTTGTTCAGCACCACCTTGGCGACGGCATCGCGCTTGATCTCCACGACAATCCGCAAGCCGACCCGGTCGCTGCTCTGGTCCTCGATGTTGGATATGCCGGCCAGCCTGCCGTCGCGGACCTGCTCGGCGATCGAGGTGATGAAGTTGTCGTGGTTGACCTGGTACGGCAGCTCGGTGATCACCAGCGATGTGCGGCCCCGCGAATCCTCTTCTACCTCAACGACTCCGCGCATGCGGACCGAGCCACGGCCGGTCGTGTAGGCGTCGTGGATGCCCTGCGATCCAACGATCAGGCCGTGCGTGGGGAAGTCCGGCCCCTTGACACGCTGGCAGACCGCGGTGAGGGTGGCCTCCTCGTCGGCCTCGTGATTGTCCAGGCACCAGTAGACGGCTTCGGCGAGCTCGCGCAGGTTGTGCGGCGGGATGTTGGTCGCCATTCCGACCGCGATGCCGCCCGAGCCGTTGGCGAGCAGGTTGGGGAACCGGCTCGGCAGCACCGTCGGCTCTTGCACCCGGCCGTCGTAGTTTGGGATGAAATCGACTGTCTCCTCGTCGATTTCACGCAGCATCTCCATCGCGAGCGGAGTCAGCCGCGCTTCGGTATATCTCATCGCGGCTGGCGGGTCGTTACCCGGAGAGCCGAAGTTCCCTTGCCCGTCCACCAACGGGTAGCGCAGCGACCACGGCTGCGCCATGCGGACCAGGGTGTCGTAGATCGACGCGTCGCCGTGCGGGTGGTAGTTACCCATCGTCTCGGCGACCGACCGTGCCGACTTGGCGTGGCTGCGATCCGGCCGGAATCCCGAGTCGTACATCGCATACAGCACCCGGCGGTGCACCGGCTTGAGGCCGTCGCGGACTTCCGGTAGCGCGCGGCCGACGATCACGCTCATCGCGTAGTCGATGTAGCTGCGCTGCATCTCCTGCTGAATGTCAACCGGCTCGATCCGGTCGCCGGCCTGGTCGCCAGGCGGCAGCGTGGTGTCTGTCATCTATTCCCTATCCGAGATTCCAGTGGGGGAGACGTCTGGGGGTCAGACGCCTTAGACATCCAAGAAGCGAACGTCTTTGGCGTTGCGGGTGATGAAGCTTCGACGCGCCTCGACGTCCTCGCCCATCAGGATGGAGAACAGCTCATCGGCCGCGGCGGCGTCGTCGAGGGTGATCTGGCGTAGGACCCGAACCGAGGGGTCCATGGTGGTTTCCCACAGTTCCTTGGCGTCCATCTCACCCAGGCCCTTGTACCGCTGGATGCCGTCCTCGACGTTGATCCGCTTGCCCGCCTTCTTGCCCGCCTCCAGCAGACCGTCGCGTTCCCGGTCGGAGTAGGCGAACTCGGGTTCGCTGCGCTGCCACTTCAGCTTGTACAGCGGCGGCTGCGCCAAGAACACGTGGCCGTTCTCGATCAGCGGCCGCATGAACCGGAACAACAGCGTGAGCAATAGCGTGGAGATGTGCTGGCCGTCCACGTCAGCGTCGGCCATCAGCACGATCTTGTGGTAACGCAGCTTGGTGAGATCGAACTCGTCGTGGATTCCGGTGCCCAGCGCGGTGATGATCGCTTGCACTTCGGTGTTCTTCAGCACCCGGTCGATGCGGGCCTTCTCGACGTTGATGATCTTGCCGCGCAACGGGAGAATGGCCTGGAACATCGAGTCGCGGCCGCTTTTCGCCGAGCCGCCGGCCGAATCACCCTCCACCACATACAGTTCCGACTTACGTGGATCGGTGGAGCGGCAGTCGGCGAGCTTGCCCGGCAGCCCGCCCAGATCTGTTGCGCTCTTGCGGCGCACCAACTCTCGGGCTTTACGGGCAGCGATGCGGGCCTGCGCGGACGACACTGCCTTATTCACCACGGTCTTGGCGTCAGCGGGGTTGGCCTCGAACCAGTGGCTTAGCTTGTCGTTGCAGGCCTTCTGCACAAACGACTTCACCTCGGTGTTACCCAGCTTTGTCTTGGTTTGGCCCTCGAACTGTGGCTCCCTGACCTTGACCGAGATAACGGCCGCCAAGCCTTCACGGATATCGTCGCCGGTGAGGTTGGGGTCCTTGTCTTTCAGCAGCTTCTTGTCCTTGGCGTACTTGTTCACCACCGACGTCAGCGCCGCGCGGAAACCCTCCTCGTGGGTACCGCCCTCGTGGGTGTTGATGGTGTTGGCAAACGTGTGCACCGACTCCGAATAGCCGGCGTTCCACTGCATCGCGATCTCGACCTCGTGGCCGGGACCCTTGTCAGAGAAATCGACGATGGTGCTGTGGATCGCGTTCTTGGTGCGGTTGATGTGCTTGACGAAATCGACCAGGCCGCCGGGGTAGTGGAACGTACGGCGTTTGACCTTATGCGGCGCAACGGATTCCGCGGCCTTCTCTTCCGCGGACTTCGGAGCTTCGGCGGTGTCGCTGACGATTTCGTCGACGACCTCTTCCCTGGTGACTCGTTCATCGGTCAGGTTGATGGTCAGACCCTTGTTGAGGAACGCCATCTCCTGCAGCCTGCGGGCCACCGTCTCGAAGTCGTAGTTCGTCGTCTCGAAAATGCCCGGGTCCGCCCAGAATCGGACCGTCGTCCCGGTCTTCTTGGTCTTGTCACCTTGCTTGAGGGTGCCCGGCACCGAACGGTCGTAGGTCTGATACCACTCGAAACCGTCGCGAGAGATCTCCACCTCGAGACGGACGGACAATGCGTTGACCACCGAGACGCCCACCCCGTGCAGACCACCGGACACCGCGTAGGCGCCGTCTTCGCCGCCGAACTTGCCGCCGGCGTGCAATTGGGTCATCACGACGTCGACGGTGGGGACCCCGGTGGCGTGCGTGGCCACCGGGATGCCGCGGCCGTTGTCGGTGACCTGAACACCGCCGTTCTCCAGAATCTTGACGTCGACGGTGTTCGCGTAGCCGGCCATCGCCTCGTCGACCGCGTTGTCGACGACCTCCCAGACCAAGTGGTGCAATCCGCGCTCTCCGGTGGAGCCGATGTACATGCCGGGGCGCTTACGGACCGCTTCCAGCCCCTCCAGGATCGTGATGGAGTCAGCGCCGTACTCTTTCGGATTTTTCTTTTGGGCAGCCACGGTCGGAAGGCTCTCCTTGGGGTGCACGCGCGGCCAGTCCGATGACTGTGCGCTGGTTCTCGGTCAGTCTACCGTCCAGCCCGTTCCGCACCGACTCTGCAAGGGCGTTTCTACACAGCTATCTGCGCCGTGTACGGAATTTTTCGCTCCGGGCTTCGTCTTGACGCTTGACAAGGCTACTTGCAGCCTTCTGACGGCTTTCAGCGGATCGCCGTCGGGTCAGCCATAGGTGTCTCTGGGCCCTCGTCCGGCGATGTGCAAGCGGCCCTTCCGCCAGGATGGCGCGACCGGGCCGGTGATTCTCAGGCTGGTCACCACGCCGTCGCCAACCTCGGCAGCGATTTTCGCCAGTACCTGACTCTGGATGATTCGGAGTTGGGTCGCCCAAGCCGTCGATTCCGCCGTCACGGTCAGCACCCCCTCGCGCAGTGCGATCGGCGTCGCGTGCTCGGCGATGTGGTCACCGACGACCGTCGGCCATTGGCCGAACACCGCGCCCTCGGCGACACGTCCCGACCAGCCCTGTTTCTTCGCCACGTCGCGGGTAGCACCCGCGAGGGGCTGCGGATCACGGCTGTCGGGTCCCGGGCCCGACCATCGCCGCCGGCTTCCACTGCCGGCCACCCGGCGGGTGGGCGGCAGTCGGCGGCCGCGTCCGACGTCCTTGCCTTGGGTGCGGGCGGCCCCTCGGGCCTCTTCCAGAACCCGGCGCACCAAGTCCATGCCCGCCAACCCGCTGAGCTGGGCCGGGGGTGCAGCATCGGGTCCGGGGGTTTCGTCGTCGGGGTTCACTGGTCGCGCTCCTCGTCAGGTTGTTGCGTTCCCACCGCGGAGGCCGGCCCGCTGTCGTCGTCGTTCAGCGTGATGCTCACCCGGGTGGCGTCCCAGTCGCGGGGCACGTCGTCGAGCACCGCCGCCGTCACCAGCACCTGCTCCGCTGAGGCCGCCACCGCCGCCAGCGCCTCCCGTCGCGCGGAGTCGAGTTCAGCGAAGACGTCGTCGAGCAACAACACCGGGTCGCTGCCATCGGCGCGTAACAGTTCGTACGCCGCCAATCGCAACGCCAACGCCATCGACCACGATTCACCATGGCTGGCAAAGCCTTTCGCGGGCTGCTCGCCCAGCCGCAACTCCAGGTCGTCCCGATGGGGACCCACCAGGCACACGCCGCGTTCGAGTTCGGCGTCTCGACGGGCCGCCATCCGTTCCAGCAGAGCCGCCCGCAGAAGTTCCACGTCGGGGCGATCGGGCTCGACCTCCACACTCGCGTGGTAGCTGATCGAAGCCGGCCGCGACGCCGGCGCCAAGAGTTGGTAGCTCTTTTGCACCTCGGGCGCCAACTCGTTCACCAGCGTCATCCGAGCTGCCATCAACTCAGCGCCATGCGCGGCCAGGTGCCCGTCCCACACATCGAGGGTGTCCAGTGCGCCGCGGTCGCCGCGGAACCTCGCACCCGACGCGGACTTCAGCAGCGCCGTGCGCTGGCGCAGAACTTTCTCGTAATCGGCCCGTACCGCCGCGACCCGTGGGCGACGCACCGCCGCCAGATCGTCGAGGTAACGCCGGCGCTCCGCGGGGTCGCCGCGGACCAACGCCAGATCCTCGGGTGCGAACAACACCGCGCGCAGCACCCCGAGTATCTCGCGGGGGCTGCGTACCGGAGAGCGATTCAACCGTGCCTTGTTCGCCCGGCCGGTAGTGATCTCCAGATCGACCGCGCATTCGCGGCCGTCGCTGACCACGATCGTCGACACCACTGCGCGCTGCGCGCCGGTCCGCACCAGCGGCGCATCCGTCGCCACCCGATGCGACCCTAGAGTGGACGAATACCACAGAGCTTCAACGAGATTCGTCTTGCCGTAACCGTTGCGGCCGACGAACACCGTCCGGCCGGGTGACAGTTCAAGCTCGACGTTCGCCCAGGACCGGAAGTCCCGCAAGCCCAGATGACGGACGTACACCTAATCGCTAACCGGGCAGACGAACCGGCATCAACAGGTACACGTAATTCGTCCGGACCGCAGGGAATGGTCCGCTGTCGCTGGGTTGTGCGTCGTCGTCGCCGGCCGGACGCAGCACCGCCGGGCGGCTCGGCGTGGTGAACCCGAACGAAACACGCTCCGAATGCAGCGAACTCAACCCGTCGGTCAGGTACGTCGGGTTGAACGCAATGGTGAGCGGTTCGCCGGAGAATTCCACCGGGACGTCCTCCTCGGCCCGGCCCACGTCGTCGGCACCCGCCGACAGCCGCAATACCTCGCCGGAGAATTCCATCCGAACCTGAGCCCCGCGGTCGGCCACCAGCGCTACTCGCTTGATCGCCTCGGTCAACTCAGCCACCCCGATGGTTGCCACCGCGGTGTGCTCGGTCGGCAACAGTTGCCGGAATTTCGGGAACTCCGCATCCAGCAGTCGAGTCGTGCTGCGTTTGCCGTTGCCGCTGATGCCCAGCAATCCGTCCTTGCCCACCGTCGGTCCGGCGCCCAGGGACAAATGCACCTCGGTACCGTCCGTCCCGCTCTTGGCCGCCTCGGCCAGCGTCTTAGCCGGCACCAGCACGGCGGCCTCGACATCGGGTGCACCTGCCGACCAGGTCAGCTCCCGAACCGCCAGCCGGAACCGGTCCGTGGCAGCCA
Source organism: uncultured Actinomycetota bacterium (assembly GCA_963760095.1). Lineage (GTDB taxonomy): Bacteria > Actinomycetota > Actinomycetes > Mycobacteriales > Mycobacteriaceae > Mycobacterium. The sequence goes on from CAVXBT010000010.1 coordinate 28,442, forward strand.
AAACCACCGACTCACCGGATATTTCGACGCGGATCCCGGTCAGCATCGGCAAAGTGTCGTCGCGGCCGGCCGCGACGGCGACCTGACTGATCGCTTCGGCGAACACATCAGCGGACAGCGCCCCGGTCTCATCCGGCAACGTGGGCAACGTGGGGTAGTCCTCGACGGCCATCGTCGGCAGCGAGAACTTCGCGCTTCCACACGCCAGGGAAACCCTGGTGCCCTCGACCTGGACGTCGACCGGCTTGTTGGGCAATGCCCGGGTGATATCGGATAACAGCCGGCCTGACACCAAAGCCTTACCCGGAGAAGCGATTTCGGCTGCCAGCCGAACTTCTGCAGAGACTTCGTAGTCGAACCCGGAGATGGTCAAGCCGTCATCCGAGCCGCTCAACAGCACGCCGGCCAGCACTGGCACCGTCGGCCTGGTGGGTAGAGTCCGCGCCACCCAGGCCACCGCGTCGGCGAAGTCATCTCGCACCAAGCGAAACTTCAAGTCGGTCAAGCCGACTGTGGTCGTCGCCACGTCCATTGCGTCCCTTCATCACCTCGAACAGCAAGGCTAACTTCAGCCGGTCACCCGCGTGAGGTGCACTCCCCGCCGACGGACGCCCGTGCCCGTATTCCGCTTCGACGACCGAAACGGCAGTCGAACCACAACGGTAGAGCGTCGGAGCCCATCTTGAAAGCTAATCGGAATCAGTGACACTCCGGTCCTTCTCGCCTCGATGCGAGGGTGTGGAACGGCCCGTCCCCAGGGCCCTTTTCTAAAGAAGAAACTATGGAGAGATTTCAATAACAGTATTAGGGCCTGTGCATGTTGGGGACAGCGCGATGTCTGCGCTGCTGGGAGTGCCGGATCGGTTGTGGATGACACGCTGCTGGGTTGTGTGGTTTGTGTGCAGCGGTTGGGGATTGCGCGCCGTTGTGCACGGACCGTGTGGTCGGGGCGAGGGTGTGAGCAGATTGCGCACACGCGGTATCCACAGCCGAAGGTGTGACAGGTGTGGTGGCCGTGCCTAAAGTTTTTTGGAAATTTGGCCGAGGATTAGCGCTTGGAGCGCTGCCGAATCCGGGTGGTCAACTCTTTGACGTGATCGAAGATTTCGCGTCGCTCGGCCATCTCCGAGAGGATCTTCTTCTGCGCGTACATCACGGTGGTGTGGTCGCGCCCGAACGCCTGCCCGATCTTCGGCAACGACAGGTCGGTCAGTTCGCGGCATAAGTACATCGCGATCTGTCGTGACTGGGCCAGGGCCCGGGTCTTTCCGGGGCCACGCAATTCCTCGACGGTGGTGTCGAAGTACTCCGCGGTGGCCGCCATGATCGTCGCGGCGCTGATCTGCATGGTGCTGGCGTCGGCAATCAGGTCGCGCAACACGATCTCGGCGAGGGCCTTGTCGATCGGTGCCTTGTTCAGTGAGGCGAACGCGGTGACACGAATCAGCGCGCCTTCCAACTCACGGATGTTGCGCTCGATACTGCTGGCGATCAACTCAAGCACGTCGTCGGGTACGGCGAGTCGTTCCATCTGTGCTTTCTTGCGCAGGATGGCGATTCGGGTTTCCAACTCCGGTGGCTGAACGTCGGTGATCAGTCCCCACTCGAACCTGGTTCGCAACCGGTCTTCGAGGGTTGCGAGTTGTTTGGGTGGCCGGTCAGAGGAGATGACGATCTGCTTGTTGGCGTTGTGGAGGGTATTGAAGGTGTGGAAGAACTCTTCCTGGATCCCCTCTTTGCCCTCGATGAACTGGATGTCGTCGACCAGCAGCACGTCGACGTCGCGGTAGCTGCGCTTGAACGCCACCCTGCGGTCGTCGCGGAGTGAGTTGATGAAGTCGTTGGTGAACTCTTCGGTGGAGACGTACTTGACCCGCATGCCCGGGAAGAGCCGTTGAGCGTAGTTGCCGGCCGCGTGTAGTAGGTGCGTCTTGCCGAGTCCGGATTCACCCCAGATGAAAAGTGGGTTGTAGGCCCGCGCCGGCGCCTCGGCGATCGCCAGCGCTGCGGCGTGGGCGAATCGGTTGGAGGCGCCGATGACGAAGGTGTCGAACGTGTAGCGCCGGTTCAAGCTGGTGCCGGCGGCCGAATCGGCCGCGGTGTTGTGGGGCCGTTCGGTGAAGTAGGTTGGCCAGTTCTGGTGTGCGCTGGCGAGTGCCTCGCCGGCTTCGTCGATCTCGTCGTTGTCGGCGAGCGATTCGTCGTAGCCGGCGCCGGGCGCGTCCTCGGCTTCGTCGACGGCCAGAGGGGAGATACGCACGCCGAGTTCGATCTGTTGTCCGAGCCGACGGCTCAACGCGTCGGTGATCTGGGTGCGCAGGTGGCGTTCGATCTCGTTTTGCACGAAGCTGCTCGGCACCGAGAGCAGAGCAAAACCCTCGACGATCTGCAGAGGTTGCACGAGGTTCAGCCACGCTCGCTGCTGTGGTGTCAGCGGCGGGACGTACGGTTCACCGTTGGCGGGGGGACCGTCGGCGGGGATCTCGCCGTTGAGTTCGGAGACGACCGCGCTCCAGACCGTCGCGAAGCTTGATCCGGGGTCCTCGGTCAACGACGGGTCCCCCTGATATGACATCGACATACAGTTGTTTGTTGCGACGACGAACTGTCCACATGGTTATCCACAGGTGTGGACAGGACGGCCACCAGTGTGCCGCAGCTCACCGACGACGGCACGCGGGACCGACGCTCAAGGCAACCAACAAAGTTAGTCGGCCAGGATGCCGATCTGCCATCCCTGCTTCGTTGTCTTGCGCCGTTCCGTGGTCTGAAACGACACTGCCCGAAGCTAACAGTTTTCCTGGACAGTGCCAACCGTTCTGCAACATTGGGGAAGGCTTTCCAGAGATTGCTCGGCGCGTCGGTGGCGGGTGTGACATCAGTGAAAGATCTGGCCGGCGACGGCAGCCGGATAGTCCAGGTTTGACCAGGCGAACGGCGGTCAGTACCCTCGTACAGTCGCCCGAAAGTCGGCGATACGGCTGCGATCCGAGCACTACGCCCGGGGGCCGCGCCGGTTACCAGCGAGACACAAAGCCTACCGGGGCTTCGTGAGGGTAAGCGTGACCAACCGGCATGGGGTGCCCGGTCGGAGCACGATGCCAGAGGCAACGAGGAGAGAGTCGTGGCAAAGGGCAAGCGGACGTTCCAGCCGAATAACCGGCGCCGTGCCCGCGTGCACGGCTTCCGGCTGCGGATGCGTACCAGGGCAGGCCGGGCAGTGGTGTCGAATCGGCGTCGTAAGGGACGTCGCTCGCTGACTGCTTGACTTCCAAGCCCGGTGTCACAGCGGTGCTTTCCGCGCGGAACCGTATGACGCGGTCAGCCGATTTCGATACCACGGTCAGGCACGGAACCAAAGCCGTGCAGCGGGATCTGGTGATCTATGTGCGACGTGGGGACGACGCGTCGGCTGATGCGCCGAAGGTGGGACTGATCGTCTCTCGATCTGTCGGATCGGCGGTGCAGCGACATCGGTTGGCCCGGCGGTTGCGCCATGCCGCCCGCGGCGTCTTAAGCGAGTTGGACAGGTCGGAGCACATGGTCATTCGGGCGCTGCCGAGCAGCCGCGACGTCGGCTCTGTCCGTTTGGCCGACGAACTGCGAGCCGGCTTGCGACGCATCGAGTCCGCGGGGTCTGCCCGATGAAGGCCGTGCCGTCACGGTGGGCGCGCGGGCTGATTTTCGTCATCCAGCTCTACCGACACACGGTGTCGCCGCTGCGCCTGCCGACGTGCCGTTTCACCCCGACGTGTAGTCAATACGCCGTGGACGCGTTGGCGGAGTTCGGGTTGGTGCGGGGGAGTTGGCTGGCAGCCGTCCGGCTGGCGAAGTGCGGCCCGTGGCATCGGGGAGGATGGGATCCGGTACCGGAGCGCCCGGGCGCCGGGGTCCAAGTCTGGGACACCCCAGCGACGCTAGGGAAGAGTGATTCTGTTGTCGTTTGATCCGTTCAGCCTGGACTATTTCTACTACCCGGTCTCGGCGATCATGTGGCTCTGGTACAAGGCGTTCTCTGCGGTGCCGGGCCTGGGCCCGACAAGCTTCTTCACGTGGACCCTGTCGGTGATGTTCCTGGTGTTCACCCTGCGCGCGATCTTGTACAGCCCGTTTGTCCGCCAGATCCGTACCACCCGCCAGATGCAGGAGTTGCAGCCTCAGATCAAGGCACTGCAGAAGAAGTACGGCAAGGACCGACAGCGGATGGCGCTGGAGATGCAGAAGCTGCAGCGCGAACACGGCTTCAATCCGATCCTCGGCTGCCTGCCGATGCTCGTGCAGATCCCCGTCTTCTTGGGGCTCTACCACGTGCTGCGGTGCTTCAACCGGACGTCCAGCGGTATCGGACAGCTGGGCCTGTCGCCGGAGCGCAACCGCGAGTTGGGGAACTACGTCTTCTCTGTGGCGGACGTGAACCACTTTCTCAACGCCAACCTCTTCGGTGCACCGCTCGGCGCCAGCATGACGCAACGGGGAGCCAGCCTTGCGGCGTTCAGTGATTTCAGCCGACCGGCCGTCGCGGCGGTCGGGGTCCCGGTCATGATCCTGGCCGGCATCGCAACCTACTTCAACAGCCGGGCGTCGGTGGCCCGGCAGAGCGTGGAGGCCGCGGCCAACCCGCAGACCGCCATGATGAACAAGCTGGCGCTGTACGTCTTCCCACTCGGTGTTGTGGTCGGTGGGCCGTTCCTGCCGCTGGCGATCATCTTCTACTGGTTCTCGAACAACATCTGGACGTTCGGCCAGCAGCACTACGTGTTCGGGATGATCGAAAAAGAAGAAGAGGCAAAGAAGCGCGAGGCGCTCGAGCGCCGAGCAGCGAACGCGCCCGCTCCGGGTGCCAAGCCGAAGCGGGCTGCGCGGAACGCGGTCGATGGGGATGCTCCAGCGGCGGAACCGTCGGAGGCGGACACTGCCGCCACCGACCTGACAGCGGGCAACGGCAGCCCGGGCAACCGCACCCCGCGGCCGGGTGCCAAGCCGAAGAAGCGCAAACGTTAACGAAACGAGACGGTCCGGTGATGGAACCCGGACGGCAGACTTCGCCGGGGGAGGCCCCGGATGACGGGAAGGAAAAAGCAGATATGACGGACGTCGATATCAACGGACACGACGCACACGACGCGTCGACGGAAGAAGTTCTGGAAGAGGCTGTCGAGGACGCGGCGGCGGATGACGGTGATGCCGAGGGCGAGGGCGATCTCGAAGAGCGGTTGGTTGCCGAGGGAGAGATCGCGGGCGACTATTTGGAAGAGCTGCTCGACCTGCTCGATTTCGACGGCGACATCGACCTGGACGTCGAAGGCAGCCGGGCCATAGTGAGCATCGACGGCAGCGACGACTTGAGCAAGTTGGTGGGCCGCAAGGGCGAGGTCCTCGATGCGCTGCAGGAGCTGACGCGGCTGGCGGTACACCAGAAGACCGCCGTGCGCAGCCGGCTGATGCTCGACATCGCGGGCTGGCGTCGTCGTCGCCGCGATGAGTTGGCCGCGTTGGGCGACAAGGTGGCCAGGCGGGTACTGGAAAGCGGCGAGCGCGAGGAACTCGCGCCGATGACGCCGTTTGAGCGCAAGATCGTCCATGACGCGGTGGCCGCGGTCGGTGGTGTCCACAGCGAGAGTGAGGGCGTGGAGCCGTCGCGCCGGGTCGTTGTCCTGCTCGACTGAGTCGGGCGGAGTTACAAGGGTGTAGTTCGATCGGTCGCCTCAGCGGGCGCGGACGGGAGGAATGTTTCACGTGAAACATGTCGCTCCCGACCATCGGCCAGCACCGCGGATACCGCCACCGCCCGAGGCCGCGACGACGATGTTCGGTGACCGACTAGCGCTGGCTGAGCGCTACGCCGAGCTGCTGGCGAACGCCGGCGTCGAATGGGGACTCCTGGGACCACACGAGGTCGATCGGCTGTGGGACCGCCATTTATTGAATTGCGGAGCCGTCGCCGAACTCGTCGAGCCGGGTGAGCGGATCGCCGACATCGGCAGCGGCGCCGGGTTGCCTGGCTTGCCCATGGTCATCGCGAAACCGGGACTGCGCGTCGTCTTGGTCGAGTCTCTTCTGCGGCGAACCGAGTTCCTGAACATGGCCGTGGATGATCTCGGCCTCGATGTCGAGGTAGTCCGAGGGCGCGCGGAGGATGCGGCGGTGCGGCAAGCCGTGGGCGGCTGCGACGCCGCCGTCTCGCGGGCGGTGGCCGCGCTGGACAAGTTGGCCCGGTGGAGTATCCCTTTGCTGCGACCTGGCGGGCGGATGCTGGCGATCAAGGGGGAGCGCGCAGCCGACGAAGTCCAGGAGAACCGGCGTGTGATGACCAGGTTGGGCGCCATGGATGCCAGGGTGGTGGAATGTGGCGTGAGCTATCTTTCTCCACCGACAACGGTGGTGGTGGCGCGGAGCGGGAAACCGGCACCGGCCCGCGGCCCGTCGCGGCGACGGTCGAACAGGGAGAGCCTATGAGTGCGCCACACGAGCCGTTCCGCCCGAAAGCCGAAGCGCATGTTTCACGTGAAACATCGGATTTCGACACCCCGATCGGAGCCGCCGCCGAGCGCGCGATGCGGGTGCTGCACACCACCCACAAGCAGTTGCGCCGCCCGCGCCATCGTCGACTTCTGACCATCGCCAACCAGAAGGGCGGCGTGGGCAAGACGACGACCGCGGTGAACTTGGCAGCGGCGCTGGCCATCCAAGGACTCAAGACGCTCGTCATCGACCTGGACCCGCAGGGCAACGCCAGCACCGCGCTGGGTATCACCGAACGCCATTCCGGCACCCCGTCGTCGTACGAAGTGCTTCTCGGCGAGTTGCCGTTGCACACCGCCCTGCGGAAGAGCCCGCACAGCGACAAGCTTTTCTGCGTGCCGGCGACCATCGACTTGGCCGGTGCCGAAATCGAATTGGTGAGCATGGTGGCGCGAGAGAACCGGTTGCGCACCGCGCTGGCCCAACTCGACAGTCTTGAACCCGAAGCCCCCTTCGACTACGTGTTCATCGACTGCCCGCCGTCGCTCGGTCTGCTCACCATCAACGCTTTGGTCGCTGCGCCCGAGGTTCTGATCCCGATCCAGTGCGAGTACTACGCGCTGGAGGGAGTGTCACAGTTGATGAGCAACATCGAAATGGTGAAGGCACATCTGAATCCCGGCCTGGACGTCAGCACCGTGATCCTGACCATGTACGACGGACGGACCAAGCTGGCCGACCAGGTCGCCGACGAAGTCCGCCGGTACTTCGGCGCTAAGGTTCTACGCACGGTGATCCCGCGCAGCGTCAAGGTCTCAGAAGCGCCCGGTTACAGCATGACCATCATCGATTACGATCCCGGTTCGCGCGGTGCGATGAGCTACCTCGACGCCAGCCGCGAACTCGCCGAGCGTGGCCGACCAGCACCCGATGAGGGGGATCAAGAATGAGCCAACCGATGCGTCGCAAGGGTGGCCTCGGGCGAGGTCTGGCGTCGCTGATTCCCACCGGGCCCGCCGACGGCGACCCGGACACATCGCGGATGAGTCCGCGGATGGGCGACGCGGCGGCCGACGTGGTGATGGGCGGCGGCGCATCGGCGCCCGGCTCCGCGGCCGACATCGGCGCCGTCTACCGCGAGATTGACCCGGCCCTTATCGAGCCGAATCCGCGGCAACCTCGGCAAGTGTTCGACGACGAGTCCCTGGCCGAACTCGTCCACTCGATCCGTGAATTCGGCCTCATGCAGCCGATCGTGGTCCGAGCACTGGACGGAGCAGCGGGAGCGTCGGGTGCTCCGCGCTATCAACTCGTGATGGGGGAGCGGCGGTGGCGTGCAGCCCAGGCGGCCGGCATGACCGCCATTCCCGCGATCGTGCGAGAGACCGCCGAAGACAATCTGCTCCGCGATGCTCTGCTGGAGAATATCCATCGCGTGCAGTTGAACCCGCTGGAAGAGGCGGCGGCCTATCAGCAGTTGCTCGACGAATTCGGCGTCACGCACGACGAGCTGGCTTCCCGGATCGGGCGGTCCCGTCCGCTGATCACCAACATGATCCGATTGCTGCGCTTGCCGATTCCCGTCCAGCGCCGCGTGGCGGCGGGCGTGCTGTCGGCCGGCCACGCCCGGGCACTTCTGTCGCTGGAGGCCGGGCCGGAGGCTCAAGAGAGCCTGGCCGCCAGGATCATCGCCGAGGGGCTGTCGGTCCGAGCCACCGAGGAAGCGGTCACTCTCGCCAATCGCGCCGAGCCCAGTCAGCCGGCGCCTCCGCGGCGCAAGCCGATCCAGATGCCCGGGCTCCAGGACGTCGCCGAGCGACTCTCCAGCGCCTTCGATACTCGCGTCACGGTCAGCTTGGGCAAGCGCAAAGGCAAGATCGTGGTGGAGTTCGGGTCGGTGGACGATCTGCAGCGCATCGTCGACTTGATGAACTCGTCGAACAGCTGACCAGCCATACCGGGCGATTACGTCACTGTGACAATCCGCGAGATCCGGCTGCACTGAAATGCCGCATCTAACCGAATCCGACTGTGCACCAGGCGATTTCATTTTCGGCACGGCTGCGGGCCCGCTCCGGTCGGCCGCCGGGCCCGAAACGTCCGGGCACGGGGCGCAACGGGGTCCCGCAGTGGGTTTGCGCGGGTCTCGCCCCCGGCCCCGTCCGGGAGGTACGCTCGGCTGCGGGGTCGGAGCACCACCCGCTCGCGGGGAAGCCGGGTCATCGATGGCGGCGCTGCAGCGATGCGGGCCCGGGTGGCCCGAGGAGGAGCAGCGCAAAATGGCACCGCCCCACGGAGGCCCAGGAGTCTAGTGTCTGCTCGAATCACCCCGTTGCGACTCGAAGCCTTCGATCAGCTTCCCAAGCACGCACGCCGCTGCGTCTTCTGGGAAGTGGACCCCGCCACCCTCGGCCAAGACGATCAGCTCGCCGATCCGGAGTTCGAGAAAGAAGCGTGGCTGTCGATGGTCATGCTCGAATGGGGTACGTGTGGTCAGCTGGCCATGGCGACGCCGGCCGAAGGCCAGAGCGAAGCGGCCTGCCTGGGCTACGCGTTCTACGCGCCGCCGCGCGCGGTACCGCGGGCGCACCGTTTTCCCACCGCGCCGGTGTCGGCCGATGCCGTGCTGCTGACCTCGATGCGGGTGGAGCCCGGACCGGCGGCCGACGAGCTGCCGTACAGCCTGCTCGCGCGGGTGGTCGACGAACTGGTCCGTCGTGGCGTGCGGGCGCTGGAAGCGTTCGGCCGCACCGAGAACGTCGCCGAGCTGGCCGGCCTGCCGACCGTCGACCCCGAGCTGCAGCCCGTGCTCAAGGCGCTGGGTGACTGCTCGGCCGAGCACTGCGTGATCGAGGCCGACTTCTTGCGCGCTGCGGGATTCGTTGTGGTGGCGCCGCATCCCTACTTTCCGCGGTTGCGGCTCGAGCTCGACAAGGGTCTTGGCTGGAAGGCCGAAGTCGAAGCGGCCCTGGAGCGGCTGCTGGAGAGTGCGTCGCTAGAGCAGCCGGTCGCGGCGGGAGTGTCGGTTACGAGCCGCTGAGCCGGCCGGCCTGCTCCACAGCCAGCTCGTGAGCGAGCAGCTCGGCGAAGGTGAACGTTCCGGTGGGCCGGTCGTTCTTCCCGAGCAGATACAGCCGCTTGACCGCCGCCAGGATGCCCTCGGCGATCGCATCGCGGGTCTGCGTAGTGACCAACAGCGCACGATCACGCGGGTTGGTGATGTAGCCGACGTCAACCTGGACGGTAGGCATCCGGGTGAGCCGGAGCAGATCCCAGGTACGACCGTGGGTGCGACAGTCCCGTAAACCGGTGCGCGCCACGACTTCTCGTTGGATGAAGTCGGCCAGGTTGCGGCCAATGGTCGACACCGAGCCATGTGAATTCCCGAAGTGGAACGAGGCGACGCCGTTGGCCGACGGGCTGGGCCGGCTGGCACAGCGCAGGCTGATCATCAGGTCGGCGCCGACGGAGTTGGCGGTCGCGGCGCGTTCGGCGTCCGACGGGCTCCGGTTGGTCGGCCGGGACAAGAACGTCTCCATGCCGATCGCGGTCATCCGGCCCTCGAGACGACTTGCCAAGTCCCACAAAACATCTGCTTCACTGATCGGTCCAGCGGACCCGTGCACGATCAGACCGTGGTCGGCGCCACCGAGGCCGGGATCGATGATGATCCGCTTACCTGACAGCTTCGGACCGGATCGGCGGACCAGTTCCTCTTCGCGGATCGCGTGCAAGGAGCCGCCGGTAACCCGTGAACTGAGAAAGTACAAGGAGCGCAACGTTTCCGGGCCGCAGATACCGTCGGCGTACAGCCCGGATTCGCGCTGGTAAGACATTAGGCCGTTGTGGGTTTGCAGGCCGAAGTAACCGTCGACCAGGCCGGTGTAGAAACCGAGGTCTTGCAGCCTGGCCTGCAGCGTGGCAACGTCGTCGCCGTACATCGGTGCCCCGAATTGATGGTTCAGCGTGCGGGCGCCGAGCCGGTAGGACGCCTCTTTGAGTGCCCGATAGGTGGCTTCGCCGACCACGCCGTCCACCAGCAGCCCGCGGTGCTGCTGAAAGGCACGCACCGCGTGATCGAGCTCTTCGTCGAACACATCGAGCGCGACGTGCCGTCCAGTGCTCAGATCCGCGTCCGCGCCGTCCAGATGCCCGAGCGCGGCCAGCGAAACCCGAATCTCGGTGACCGCCGCGTTACGGTCGCCACAGCGCAGTGCGTCGCCAGCGCCGCGGTGCGGTCTCGACATTCCAAGGCCTCCGGTGAGCCGGTGGGGGCAGCCTTGCCGCTTATTGACAGGCTTGGCGGTATTGTCGCAGACACTCGCCGGTTTCGGGAAAACGCCAGGCGAACCGCGGCGATCTTTAGCGAACTATCCGACGTCGGGAACCGCGTCGGAAAGCTCTCGCAACAATGCGGCCTTACCCTTGGCTCCGACGATCCGCTTGACCGGCTGACCGTCCTTGAACAAGATCAGCGTCGGGATCGACACCACCTGAAAGTTGCGGGCGGTCTCGGGGTTTGCGTCGACGTCGAGTTTCGCGACGGTCAGCTGCCCCGCTGTCTCGGCGGCGATCTCCGCCAGCACGGGTGCGACCATCTTGCACGGCCCGCACCAGGTAGCCCAAAAGTCAACCAGCACAGGCGTACTGCTGGCCAACACGTCGCTTTCGAACGAGGCGTCAGAGACATCCACGGGTGCGCCGGCGGACTCGGTGTGCGTCATCGCAAGACTCCTATCAAAGTGTCGCTGCCGCCGGGGTTGCGGCGGCTTCGGTCTGTGCCGACTCGGCCAGTTCGGCGTGGTCTTCCAGCCAACGCTCGGCGTCGATCGCCGCGGAGCATCCGGTGCCCGCGGCGGTGACCGCCTGCCGGTAGGTGTGATCGACCAAGTCACCGGCGGCAAACACGCCCTCGAGTGAAGTGCGTGTCGTGTTGCCTTGGACCAGCACGTAGCCCTCGGGGTCGAGATCCACGGCGCCATGCACCAACCCCGAGCGCGGGTCGTGGCCGATGGCGACGAACACCCCGGTCACCGAGAGGGTGGTTTCCTCGCCGGTGGCGGTGTCGCGCACCCGGAGGCCGGTCACCGTGGTGTCGCCTTCGACGGAGAGCACGACGGAGTTAGTGACGAACGCGATCTTGTCGTTGGCCTGGGCCCGCTCAAGCATGATCCTGGAGGCGCGGAATTCGTCACGGCGGTGCACAAGGGTGACGCTACGGGCGAACTTGGTCAGGAAGATGGCCTCTTCCATCGCCGAGTCGCCGCCGCCGATGACGGCGATGTCCTGGTCGCGGAAGAAGAAACCGTCGCAGGTGGCGCACGAGCTCACGCCGCGGCCGAGCAGTTCCTGCTCACCCGGTACTTGCAGGTAGCGCGCCGCGGCGCCCATCGCCAGGATGACGGCCCGCGCGTGCACGGTTTCGCCCTCGGCCGTGGTGACCGACTTGACCGGGCCGTCCAACGACACCGATTCGACGTCTTCCATGCGCAGGTCGGCACCGAACCGCAGCGCCTGCTCACGCATCTGGTCCATCAGCTCTGGGCCGAGGATCCCTTCCCGGAAACCGGGGTAGTTCTCGACCTCGGTCGTGGTCATCAGCGCTCCGCCGAACGAGGTGCCCTCGAAGACCACCGGCGCCAACTGCGCGCGCGCGGCGTACAGCGCCGCCGTGTAACCCGCAGGTCCGGAGCCGATGACGATGACGTCGTGGACGGTGGTGGAGGAGCTCATACCAGCCTTTCGAGTACTTCGAGCCGCTTCAAAGCAGTTGAACGCCAGGGTAGGCGGTGCTGTTCCCGCGAACACTACGGGCGGTGCACAATCCTGTCAGCCGACAGGCCGGTGTCCACGGCGCTGCAGGTCGGCGCCACTGCGAGCGCCGTCAGGGCCCCGGCCGCGTCGCCGGGCAGCAGCAACAGAACGGCGGGGCGCCCGGCGATCTCGACCGGGCGGGCGCCCAGCACTCGGGCATCCGCCGGATAGCCCAGACCGGTCAGGCACGACGCGCGCCGTTGCGGGTCGGCCAACGGCCCGAAGTCCGGTGCGCGGTCGAGCAGGGCGAGGATCTGCTGATCCGACAGCGGGATCGTCATCGGCGGACGCGACACGGTGATGTGTTCCACGGTGGTCGGCCTGCTCGGGGTCGGCGCCGGCGCGGTGATCAGCGCCGTGGTTCCCAGCCAGACCGCCACCGCCGCCGCGACCAGGCCGGCCGCCGCGGCGGTCATCCGCGCCGAGCGGGGGAGACGCCCGCGGCGCACGGTATGCGCGGCGCCCGACAGGCCGGATTGCGCGCGCAGTGTGCCCCCTACGCGGTCGACGATCGCGGGTGCGACGGCCGACGCCGAGGACGCATCAGAGCCCAGCGCGGCGACCTCGCGGCGGACCCGGTTCAGCGCGTCCATCGTCTGCCGGGCGTCCGGATCGGTGCGGACCCTCCTCCGCAGCTGCGCCGCGATGTCGTCGTCGAGCAGTCCCGCCTGCAGGTCGGCGAGGGCGTCCACGGTCAGCGGTGGATCCTCGGGCCCGTCGTCGTCCATTCGCCCCAGTGTCCGTCATCGGCAACCGGATTGCCATGAGCGGTTAGCCGGCCGGACGGTTCGGGGCGGCGTCGCTGTGCAGGTAACCGAGGATCGCGGCAAGCCGCGCACGGGCGCGCGCGCAGCGACTCTTGACGGTGCCTTCGGCGACGCCGAGCAGCCTGGCGGTGTCGGCGACCGAATAGCCGTGCATGTCGACCGCCACCACTGCGGCACGCTGCTCGACAGGCAGACGCATCAGCGCCCGTTGCACCGCGATCGCGGTCTCGATCTGCGCGGTGCGGTCCGGCACCGGATAAATGTCGTCGAGCGCGGTGGTGAGGTGAGTTTTGTTGCGGCGCAGTCGGTCCAGGCAGGCATTGACCACGATGCGGTGCAACCAGCTGCTGACCGCGGCGTCGTGCCGAAACGAGCCGGCGCCGCGGTGCGCCGAGACCATCGCCTCCTGCAGCGCATCCTCGGCGTCCTCGGCGCTGCGACTGGTCAGCCGGGCCAGCCGGTGCAGTTGCCGGTGATGGCGGTAGAACAATTCCTCGAACGCGTAGCGGTCGCCCGCGACGTGCGCCGCCAGCAATTCGCCGTCGCTACGTTGTTCGGCCACGGCCGGACAGTAACCAATCGCCGTACACCCGGCACTTCAGTCGACCGGGCCGGTGTGACTAGCGCGATCTCAGGACTTGGCCTGCACGGTGATCTCGGAGAGGCCGGAACGGCTTTCGCCGTTGGTGGTCCCCAAGGTGGCGATCCACACCAGCAGATGCGTGGTGGGCGACGACGCGTTGACCGGAATGCTGTTGTGGCCCGGATGCGTTGCCACCGGCTGCGTCAGCGCGGTGGTGTCCTCGAGCTTGGTCGGTGTCGCCGTCGACGATGCGCGGATCTGGACCTTCGTCCCGGTGCTGGCAAGATCGACGGTGACGGCCCCCACCACGGTGGGTTGTGGCAGCTGCAGCAACAGGCCGACCCCGCTTTTGAAACTCGGGAACGGGACCGCGTCGTGGTAGGTGTCGGTCTCCCACGCGGTGCCCGGGTTGCCGTCGATCGCAAGCCCGGCCTGGCCGGGGTTATCAGGCTCCTGGCCTGGAGAGAACACCGTGGCGCTCAACGGCTTGACGATGCTGCCCGACGCTGAATTGGCACCGGAGCTCGAGCTCGCCGAGGGCCCGTTGAGGCCGAGCTGGTCTTTATCGAGGCCACCGACGTCGCTGAACATCCGGCTGAGCACCGAGGCCAAGACCAGCAGTGCCACCACGAGCACGGCAGCTCCGATGCCGACCCCGATCGTCACGGCGCGGCGGCGGCGGATGTGTTCTTGAGCATCCGCCAGCTCGGGTGTGCGGAACCGGTCCGTCCGCGGGGATGGCGGCGGGTCCTGGTCCTGAATAGGGCTGAGCAGCACGGTGCGATCGGCCACCGCGGTCGCTTGCTGCAGCAGATTCAAAAGTGTTGCAGCACTCCGTATTCCACCATCACCTTGGAGCGAGTGAGCGGCGGCCGCAGAAATCTGAAAGGGGATTTCGCGGTCTATCGCACTGGGTTCGAGGGGTTGACCGGCCGGATCTCGCGGTGCTGGCGCCATCCCGCTGGGCTCCCCGGACTCCGGCAGCGGCCACCGATTGACCAGCAGCGCATACAACGCAGCGCCGATGCCGCGGATGTCGTCTTCGGGGCTGGCGTTCGGGATCGTCGCCGGGAAAGCCAGCACCACGTCGCCCTCGATGCTCACCCGTACCCGGCTGGGATGGTCGATCGACAGTGCGACGCCGGCGTGGTGGGCAGCCTCGGCAGCGGCGGCCAAGGCCTGCATCGCGCGCGCTGCGCCCACCGCCGACGGCGACGTGTCGGCCACCTCCTGCAATGAACCACCCCGGACCCATTCGGCGACCACCAAGCCACCGGTACCGGTGTGGACGACGTCGAGGACCCGGGCGATGCCGGGTTTGTCGATCCGGCTCAGCCGCATGGTGCGGGACAGGATCTCGCGGAGTTGGTCATTGGGCAGCGTCCCGTCCGGATCGACGAACGTCAGCGCCACCTGCCGATTCAGCGCGGTGTCCAGAGCCTGCCAGAACTGCAGGTGCGGCGCTCCGCCGTGGAACATCAACAGCCGGTAGCGGCCGCGCGCGATGCTGGCGCCGGGCACCAGGTGCTGATCGTCCTGGTGCCCAGGCGATTCCTCGCCAGGCTGGCTCAGCGCATCGAACCCGGTCGGATCGCCGGCGCCGAAAACGGGCGACTCGAGGGCGGGATCAGGCGGCGGTTCGCCGTTGGGCGGCGTCGAGGTCTCCGGTGGCGAGACGGTGCCGACCTGGAGGTCGGGTGGGACGTCGGGCTGAAAATCGTCCGCGGCAGGTGAAGATCTGGGGTCAGAGACAGCGCTGGTTGCGGTGTTGTCCGATGGGCCGTCGGTCATCCCCGGTCCTTTCCCTATCCCCTCCCCGGTTGGGTGCTGCGATTGCCTGCGCCGAAAAGGTTCTCGTACCGGATGCCCCGACCACGTCAACGAATCCCTCGGTTCAGGGTACGTGACGATATCGGAGCGCAACAGGTGGTTTCCGCCGCCCGGTTTGCCGGCGGCGACAGCGGCTGACTTGCTGGAAGCGCGTGGAGTGGTTCCAGCCGTCGAGCCGATCCAGCGGCGGAACACGGCGAGCGCTGCCCGAGCTTCGGGCACCTGCGCGCGCAGCATCACCACGGCGAAGATCGGCACCATGATCACCGCGAGCACGAACAGCCGCAGCAGCGAGCCGGCCCCGCCGCCGTAGGCGGTGAGCCGCTGCATGCCGATCAGCACGTCCACCAGATACGCGACCAACCCGGCCAGCAGCGAAGCGGTGACGGTGACCAGGATGGTCCGCACCTCTGCGACGCCGAGCAGGTGGCCGCCGGCGGGCCGCAGCGCATTGCGCAGCAGGTAGTAGCCGGCGATCGCACCGGCCACAAACCCCAGGCCGTTGGCCAGTCCCAGATAACCAGCGACGAGGTCGGGGTTGTCGGTGACGTGTGGCGCCACCAGTGACGCGCCGATTTTGACGGTCGTGATGATGACGATGATCGCGAGCGGTATCCACGGCTGCTCGCGGGCGTAGAAGACGCGCAGCTGCAGCAGCACGACCGAATAGGGGAGCAGCGTGAAAGCCGATAACGCGATCGCCGAGCCGAGGTAGCCGGCGTCGACACCGCCGAAATGGCCGTAGGCGAACAGCGCACTGCCCATCGCCGCCCCGCCGACGGTCATGAAGGCCACCGTCGGGATCAGCGTGATCATCGTCAGTCGGGTGGCCAGCGAGAGGTCGCCGAGCACGGCCGCGGTGTCGTCGGCGGCGGCGTTGCGGCTCAGTCGCGGCATCACCACCGTCAGCACGGTCACCCCGATCATGCCGAACGGCAGCATCAGCACCAGCCAGGTGTAGTTGTAGATCGCCGGGCCAGAAGCGGCTGCCGTGCTGGCGATTTGGTTGGTGACGATCAGACCGATCTGGCTGATCAGCACGTAGAACACCATCGCGGCGGCCATCGTGCCGAAGCGTTTGAGCCGGTCGTCGATTCCCCAGAGCGGGCGAAGGCTGATGCGCTGACGCCGGATCGCGACCAGCAGCACGGCGGTCTGCGCGAAGACCCCCAGTGTGGTGCCGATCCCCAGCACCAGCAGCTTCGCGTTGCCCATCTGCACCGGGTCCACCGACAGCGGCCCCGGTGTCGCCAGGTAGGCACCCAGGGTGGCGATCGCGACGACGTTGTTGACCACTGGCGCCCATGCCGGCGGCCCGAACACGTTGCGGGTGTTCAGGATGGCCATGAACACCGACGACAGGCCGTAGAAAATCACCTGCGGTAACAGGAGATAGGCGAACGCGATGGTCAGCGGTTCGTTGACCTGGGGGTTGCGGCCCAACATCAGCTGCACCAGTAGCGGCGCGGCGGTCACCGACAGCAGCGTGGTGGCCAGCAGCAAAGTGATCGCCAGTGTCGCCAGTCGCCGCACGAACGCCGCGCCGCCGTCGGCGTCGTCCTGTTCGGCGCGCGCGAGCACCGGCACGAAGATCGCGGTGAACGTCGCCTCCAGCACCAGCGCGGCGACCAGATTGGGCAGCTGGTTGGCCACCGTGAACGCGCTGGACAGCGCGGCACCCAGGATCGCGGCCAACACCACGATCCGCGCGAAGCCGGTGACCCGGCTGATCAGCGTCGCGAACGCCATGCCCCACGACCGCGACACCAGCGCGGCGTCGGAGAGCTCAGGACGGGGCTGCGGCGACATGCCCTGCGACGGCACGTGGCCGGTCGGCGGCAGCGGCCCGGTCGGTGGTCCCGGATTTCGGCGCGGCCGTGCGGCCGATGGCGGCGGGCCGGGCCGGCCGGCGGGGCTCATACGCGTTTCTCGTCGTCGACGAGGTGATCCGGCTCGGGCGGATCCGGGCGGTCGAGGTCGGCGGGGTCAGGCTGGCCACGGAACCGGTGCCACAGCCGTCGTCCCGCGAGTGCCACCAGCACCGCGGCCGCGCTCAGCGTGATCGCGAACAGCACCTTGCCGTAGGCGTTGGAGTGCACCGACATCCGCACCGGCTCGCCCAACGCCACACCGCCCGGCGTGTTCAGCGCGACGTCGATCGCGACGCGCTGGGTGAAGTTCACCTCGATCGGCACCCGCAGCGGCAGGTATCCCGGCGGCAGCTCGACTTCGCCGATATTCGTCACGCTCATCCCGGGCGGCACGTCGAGGTGTAGTCGCACCCGGATCGGAACAGCCAACGCGTTGTGCAACACCAGCGGCAGGGGGCTGTGTTCGGTGGCCAGCGTGTAGGACCCGGCCGGCTTGACGATGGTGACGGCGCCGAACAGGTCGTCGAGCGCGGCGCCGACAACCGCCAACTGCTGCTGCGCCAGTCCGTTGCGCGTGTCGGGCGGGTCGGCTTGGCTGACCGCGCGCAGCATGTCCTCGCGCAGCGGCGCGGTGTAGCTGACGCCGGTCAGCCCGGTACGGGCATCGGTGGTCAACGCCGCGGTCAGCCCGGACAGCCGGGCCACCTCGCCGGTGATCTTGCTGATGACGGCGTCGCTGAACCGGCCATGTCCACCGGCGTCGATGTCGGGTTGCGGCGTTCCGTTGACCGGCGGGACGGCGGAAGCGTCGGCGATCAGCGCGGGCAGGGGTCGCGGTACCGCCAAGCCGGATCGGATCGCCGTCGCGAGCGTAGTGAGGAGGGCTCCCGCGTCCTCGGCGCGCAGCTTCCAGTCGGTTCGGGGCAGCAGAATCTGGGCCCGCGGGGTGGCCCTGGGCTGCAGGGCGCGCCACAGCATCGAGCCCAACGCGTCCTGCCGTCGAGCAATCTCCGAATCGTGCTGGAGCCGAATCGCCAGCGCGGGGTTCAAGTAGGTGGGCGTGACCGGATCAGAGCCGCTCGCGGCGAACGCTGCGCCGACGGCGGGGTCGAACGGCGCCATCACCACCTGCGGCGAGAGCCGGCGCGGTGCGGTGTCCGCGATCGCCGGTATCGGGGTGTTGGAGTCCTCGGCGGAGCAGTTGGCGGCGGCGATCACCACGGTGTTGCCGTTGGCGCTCAACAGATCTACAGCGCGCCGTGTCAGCGCGCCGTCGGGGATCAGCGTGGCGCCGCGGACGGCGACGACGCCCAGGATTTGGTCGATGACGTCACCGCCCCCGGTGGTGGCGGTCGCGCTGAGCGCGGGGTCGCCGATACGTTGCACGGCATCGAGGTCGGCTTGGGCATACGGAAGTGGTGCGACGCATGTCCGGTGAACCAGTGTGCGCAGCCGGTTCAACCAGTTCACTGCCACGGCCTGGCCGGTCCCCGGATGCGTCGGGGTGCCCGGCAGCTGCGCGGGGCCGTCGGGGGAGTTGGAGACGACGTAGCCGGCGGTCATCGCGTTGACGGTGACCAGCAGGTCCGGGTCGACGGCCAGGCACACCGAGCGGCTGACGGCGCCGTCGGGGTCGACGTCGCGGTTGGTCGCGAATTCCGCGGCGGTCAGCAGAATGTCCAACCGCCCGCCGGCGGCCAGTGACGTCGCCAGCTCGTCGTCCATCAAGCGAATCGGAATGGTGCCGCCCGGTACGCCGGGCGCCAGCCTGGGCCGGTCGGCCAGCGGCCAGAGCATGGTGAGCGGCACGGGCTCGGAGATGTCGGGTGCGATCACAGCGCTCATCGCATCGCCGGAGGTGTCCAGCGGATCCGGCGGCACCCCCACCACCGGCAGCAGGAACCGGGCGTTGTCCAGTCGCGCCGGTTCACCATAATCGGGTGTTCCGTTGACGTTGACCAGCAGCGGATAGACGCCGGGCGCATCGATATCCAGCGAATGCTTGGTCGCCGAGCGCATCGGGGCGGACAGCGTGAAGCGCACTTTCTGGCCGCGCTGCAGCTCCGGGGACACCGTCAGGAATTCGGCGACGGCTCCGTATTGGTCGGTGTCGCCGTCGAGGTTGGTGCGCAGACCCGCCGACGTGGTGACCGCTGCGGCGTGTTCGAGGCGGACCATCACGTCGCGGACCGGCCGATCCCCGATGTTCGTCACGGTCCCGGCGACGGTGACGAGCGGCTCGCTGGTTGTGGTGGCAACCTGCGGGGTGACCTTATCGATCCGGACCTGGACGAAAGGTGTTGCGCCCGGCTCACCCGCGGCGGCGGTGGGAAGGGTGAGCCCGGTCGCCAGACCGGTCAGGAGGGCGACCGCGGCGAGGCGCAACAGGGCGGCCCGACGGAGTCGGTGCCCCCACCTCATGGCTTTGCTCTGCATCGTCGTCGTCGGCGGCTACGGCCCCGGGCCGCGACTGTTCTTCCGACCCCGAACGGGCTCGTCGGGCCGTCGGATCCGGGTGCGCGAGTGGGTCTGCGGACGCCGGCGCGGCGAGCTGGGCGGCAGCGGCGGCAGGGCCGCCGGTCCGTCTGTTTTTAACTTGTCGATCAGCTCGTCGGCCACCTCGGCCAGCCGCCGCTCGTCGGCGTAGGCCAGCCGGGACGGCAACTCGGAAATCGGCACCCACGCCACCTCGGCGACCTCGACATCCTCGTCGGACAGCTCTCCGCCCGAGCAGCGCATCAGATAGTGGTGGACGGTTTTGTGTACCCGCCGCCCGTCGGTGACGAACCAGTAGTCGATGCGGCCCAGCGCCGCGAGGACGCTGCCCTGAATGCCAGTCTCCTCGGCGACCTCACGGATCGCGGTTTGCTCGGCGGTCTCACCAAGCTCGATATGGCCTTTGGGCAGCGACCACAGCATGCGGCCGCGCCGGTCGACGCGACCGATCAGTGCGGCGACCTGTTCTTCCCGCGGTCGATCGATACCGTCGATGACCAGACCGCCGGCCGACGTTTCGTGCACGGTGCGCAGTCGCTCCGGTCCGCGGCGTGCGGGATGTCGTTGGCCGGAGCCGGCCGCAGCGGCCGTCGTGCCGCCGGCGGGCGTCTCGCTGCCGGTCTGACTATCGCCCGACCCTGCCGAGCGCCGACCGCGGCGCCTTCCCCGGCGCCGACGCGGTTGCGGTTTTTCGCCGTCGGACACCCAAGCGATAGTAGCTGGCGTGCTCAGACGCTCCGGCCGCACTCGCCGGTAGTGAGCTGCCCGGTCGCAGCTGGGCCCGCCCGCAGCCGGCTGCTCAGCGGCCGTCTACGGCCGTATTGTCGCCGGACTACTACGCTCTCTGGGTGCCCGAAACTGCCCAGGACGCCGAGCTGCTGACCGCGGCCGCGGTCGCGTTGCGCACGCACGCCGACGTCCTGCGCGAACTGGGCGAGCTCTTCGCTGCGGCCGGCCACGAGCTGTATCTGGTCGGCGGCTCGGTGCGCGACGCGGTGCTGCAGCGGCTGAGCCCGGATCTCGACTTCGCCACAGACGCGCGCCCTGATCGGCTGCAGAAGTTGCTGCGGCCGTGGGCGGACGCATTGTGGGACACCGGTATCGAGTTCGGCACCATCGGTGCGGAACGCAACGGCCAGCGGCTGGAGGTCACCACGTTTCGCGCCGACCGTTACGACCGGGTGTCGCGCAACCCGCAGGTCGCCTTCGGAAACTCGATCGACGACGATCTGGTGCGCCGCGATTTCACCGTCAATGCGATGGCGGTGCGCGTGACGGCCACCGGGGCCGCCGAATTCGTCGATCCCCTAAGGGGTTTGGCCGCGGTGCGCGCCGGCGTGCTGGATACCCCGGCGAAGCCGTCGGACTCCTTCGGCGACGACCCGCTGCGGATGCTGCGCGCCGCGCGGTTCGTCTCGCAACTCGGCTTCACGGTCGCCCCGCGGGTACGCGCGGCGATCGAGGACATGGCTTCGCAGCTGGGCCGGATCACCGCCGAGCGGGTGGCGGCCGAGTTGGACAAACTGCTTTTGGGTGACGATCCCGTTGCCGGGATCGACCTGATGGTGCAGACCGGGATGGGCGACGTGGTGCTGCCCGACGTCGGTGGCATGCGGATGGCCATCGACGAGCACCACCAGCACAAGGACGTTTACCAGCATTCGCTGACGGTGCTGCGCCAGGCCATCGCACTAGAAGACGAGGGCCCCGATCTGGTGCTCCGGTGGGCGGCGCTGCTGCATGACATCGGCAAGCCCGTCACCCGCAAGCATGAAGCCGACGGCGGGGTCAGCTTCCACCACCACGAGGTGGTGGGCGCCAAGATGACTCGAAAACGGTTGCGGGCGTTGAAGTATTCGAAGCAGATCGTCGATGACGTCTCGCAGTTGGTGTATCTGCATCTGCGGTTCCACGGTTACGGCGACGGCAAGTGGACCGACTCGGCGGTGCGCCGATACGTCACCGACGCGGGACCGTTGCTGCCGCAGTTGCACAAGTTGGTGCGCGCCGACTGCACCACCCGCAACAAGCGACGGGCGGCCCGGCTGCAGGCCAATTACGACGACCTGGAGGCCCGTATCGCGGAGTTGGCCACCAAGGAGGACCTGCAGCGGGTACGTCCGGATCTGGATGGCAACGAGATCATGGAACTGCTCGGCATCCCGGCGGGTCCGCAGGTGGGGGAGGCGTGGCGGCATCTCAAGGAGCTGCGGCTGGACCGCGGGCCGCTGACGCACGAGGAGGCGACGGCCGAGCTGTTGTCCTGGTGGAGCGCGCGGGGGAACCAGTAGCGGCCGGGCCGCGTCCCATTGGCATGGAGTATTGCCTCAGCACCGGTGACGGTGCAGCGACGATGTGGGACCGTGGACCGGATCTCGACCTCAACGGGGACGGTCGGCTGGACGCGGTCAGCCTGGACCTCGACGGCGACGGACTGGCCGACGACGCCTTGGCCGATCTGGATGGCGACGGAATCGCGGACCACGCCGTGCTCGATATGCACCATGACGGCACCGCGGAAAGCTACTTCACCGACGACGGCTCGGGCACCTGGACGGTGGCCTCAGACCCACCCGTCCGACCGCCGCGCATCGGCCCGCCCGGGCCCGAACTGCGCTGGTTCGGCCTCGACGGCGTCGAGCACACCGGCGGGCCGCTGACGGACTTCGGCGCCGAGGCCCGCGGACAGCTGCGGCTGCTCGACAGTGACGGCAACGGGCTGGCTGACCGCGCGATCGCGTCCGCCGACAACGGTGTGACGGGCTACGTCGACACGGACGGCGACGGGCGGTGGGATGTCAAGCTCACCGACACCGACGGCGACGGCGCCGCCGATGCGGCCAGCGCGCTGGCCCCCAAGACGTAGGTCCCCGTTCGCGGCGGGGCCCCGGTACTGTGACGGCCCATGAACGTCGAGCAGTCACGCCCTGACCCGGTGAGCGCTGCCCTGACCGAGATCCTGCGCGACGACCTCAACGTCGACATCAGCCGGGTGACCCCGGAATCCCGACTGGTCGACGACGTCGGCCTGGACTCGGTGGCTTTCGCGGTGGGCATACTCGCGATCGAGGACAAGCTTGGGGCGGCGGTGTCCGAGCAGGAGCTGCTGGGCTGCGACACCGTCGGCGATCTCGAGCAGGTCATCCGGGCAAAGGTCCCGGTCGGCCAGTGAGCGTGCTGGCCAACGCCCTGTCGGGGGCGATGCGCACATCAGCCAACGACCTGGTGGTCTTCGATCGGGAAGCCGATCAATGGACGCGGCATCCGTGGCCGCAGGTGCACGCGCGCGCCGAGAGCGTCGCGGCGCGCATCCTGGACCAGCCGCAGCTCGGTGCGGTCGGCCTGGTCGGCGAGCCGACCGCGGACGTCGTCGCGGCCGTCCAAGGTGCCTGGCTGGCCGGCCAGAGCGTGTCGATCCTGCCCGGCCCGGTCCGCGGCGCCGACCCGCAGAAGTGGGCGCAGGCGACGCTGACGCGATTCGCCGGTCTCGACGTCCACACAGTTTTCAGCCACGGAGCCGAGCTCGACCTGTTGGCCGGCCAGGACGGGCCGCAGGCGGTACTCGACCTCGGAGCGGCCGCGCGGCACGAACCGGCGACCAGCTTTACGCCGGTCGAGGCCGCAGCCGGCGCGTCCGCCGTGCTGCAGGGCACCGCGGGATCCACCGGCACCCCACGCACCGCGCAACTGTCGCCCGAGGCGGTGCTGAACAACGTGAATGGCCTGATCACCACTTCCGGTGTCGATCCCGCTGCTGATGTCGGGTGCACGTGGCTGCCGCTTTACCACGATATGGGTCTGACCTTTCTGCTCAGCGGCGCACTGACCGGGTCACCGCTCTGGCTGGCCCCCACCGCGGCGTTCGCCGCGTCGCCGTTCCGCTGGCTGCGCTGGCTCAGCGAGAGCGGTGCCACGATGACTGCGGCG
Source organism: uncultured Actinomycetota bacterium (assembly GCA_963760095.1). Lineage (GTDB taxonomy): Bacteria > Actinomycetota > Actinomycetes > Mycobacteriales > Mycobacteriaceae > Mycobacterium. The sequence goes on from CAVXBT010000010.1 coordinate 52,192, forward strand.
CCGAACATGGCCTACAGCATGATCGGCAAGTACGCCCGGCTGGTGTCCGATGTCGACTTGGGGCGGGTGCGGGTGTCGATCAGCGGCGGCGAACCGGTTGACTGCGCGGCAATGGAACGCTTCGCAACCGCCCTGAGCGCGTTCGGTTTCGACGCCGGCGCGCTGGCACCGTCCTACGGGCTGGCCGAATCCACCTGCGCGGTCACGATTCCCGCCCCGGGTACCGGTTTGCTTTACGATGACGTCCTTTCTGCCGCAGCAGATTCCGTCGCCTGTCGGCACGCGATTCTGGGCGCGCCGATCCCCGGGATGGAAGTACGCATCGGCCGGGTGTCCGAGCGTTCGGCCGAACTGGCCGACCGCGATGTCGGCGAGATCGAGATCCGCGGTACGTCGATGATGTCTGGATACGTCGGTGACACCCCGCTCGAGCCCGACGCCTGGTTCCCGACCGGGGATTTGGGCTACCTCACAGACGACGGTCTGGTCGTGTGCGGACGTGCCAAAGAGATCATCACCATCGCGGGCCGCAACGTCTTTCCCGCCGAGATCGAGCGGGTCGCCGCGGAGGTCCGCGGAGTGCGTGAGGGCGCGGTGGTGGCGGTCGGCACCGACGGCGACACGACCAGGCCGGGTCTGGTGATCACCGCCGAATTCCGCGGCCCCGACGAAGCCGGCGCCCGCAGCGAGGTGGTCGCCAGGGTGGCGTCCGAGTGCGGCATCGTGCCCGCCAACGTGGTGTTCGTCAGGCCGGGCTCGTTGCCGCGCACCTCGTCGGGCAAGCTGCGGCGCCTCGAAGTCAAACGCAGCCTGTCGGCGTTGAACACATGACCGAAACCGCAGAGCTCAGCAACGACGAATACCGCGCACTGCTCGGCGACCGTCGTGAAGGTCACCGCCGCTCGGCTCGGTGAAGAGGTGCTGTCGGAGTGTATGCACATCTTCGGCGGCGCGGGCTATTTGGCGGACGAGACGCCGATCGGTCGGTGGTGGCGCGATATGAAGCTGGCCCGGGTCGGCGGCGGCACCGATGAGGTCTTGTGGGAACTGGTCGCCGCGGCAATGAAGCCCGATTACGACGGCTACAACAACCTGATCCGCGACTCGCCCAGCTAGCGGACCTCGGGGACGTCGGCGGGAGTGCGGGGCAACGCGTACAACGCCATCCGCCGATTGCTCATGTCGTGTTCACCGAGGAATGCGCATCCGGCGTATTCACACAACCGTCGCGTCGTGCTGTTGCGGTGGTCGGGGTCGAACATGATTCGGCGGCACCGCGGTTCGACGTCGAAGACGCTGGCGACGATGCGCGGCAGCAGGAACGGGCCGAGTCCCTTGTTGACGACTGTCAGCTGGGCGATGGCCGCGTGCAGCCCGACGTCGTAGGGATCGGCGTGATACCGGGTGGCGATGGAATCCTTTGCCGCGCGGTAGACCTCGACGTATCCGCCGTCCTCGCCGTGCATGCTGCCGACGAACGGGCGGGAGTAGTTGCCGTCGAGTTGCGCGTGGAGATACTCCCGCCACCGCGGCACCGGCCAGGCCGATTCCCACGCTTCGGCGAGATGCGGCATGTTCATCCACCGCGAGATCATGTCCGCATCCGTGTCGGGGTCAGCGAGGCGCAGCGCGTAGGGCGCGGTCAGCACCGGGGTCGGTGGCGCAGGAGTGTCGCGGACGTCGTCGCTGAGTCCCTCGGTCAGCTCCCGCGGCAGGATCGAAAGCGCTTCGCGCTCCGCGCTCATCGACCGCCGCCCGGCGGACCGGCGAAGGCCTGAGCAATCGGCAGCCAACGCAGCGCGTCGTCGCCGTCGGCGGTGATGTCCAGCTCGCGCAACGGGCGGCGCTGGGTGACGAGTAGGCAGAAGTCCTCAGCGGCTCCGGTGACGCGTTGCGCCGCGTCGGCCGGGCCCCACGACCAGGTGCTGCCGTCGGGTGCGCGCAACTCCACGAGAAACGGGTCGGCCGGGGGTTGTTGACCGTTGATGGTGAACGCGAAATCACGGGTGCGGACGCCGATGTGCGCGATGGATCGCAGCCGTGCGGTGGCAGGCCGCCGCACACCGAGGGAGTCGGCAACGTCGAGTCCGTGCGCCCAGGTCTCCATCAGCCGCGCCGTCGCCATCGAGGTGGCACTCATCGGCGGCCCGAACCACGGCAATTTCCGACCGTCGGGAACCGTCAACAGCGCGTCGTGCAGCCCCGCGCGGGTGAGCCGCCAGTCGGCGAGCAACTCGGCTGGCGGGACGGCGGCGAGTTCATCGGCCGCGGTGTCGACGAAGCCGCCCGGGTCGGCCGCCGCAGTATTTAGCGTGTCGGCGAAGGCCGCCTCGTCGGTGACCGCGAGCAGGGCGACGCGGTCGGTCCACAGCAGGTGCCCGATCTGGTGGGCGACGGTCCATCCCTCGGCGGGCGTCGACGCGGTCCAGCGGTCCTCGGCGAGGGGCGCGACCAGCGCATCGAGCTCGTCGCTCTCGGCGCGCAGATCGTCGACGATCTGCTGGAGATCAGCCATCTGTGTACCTTAACGATTCGCGGTCGCCCGGCCGCGGCGCCCGACGACACTGTGTGCGGCCAGGCCACACAGGTAGACCACGGAGCCGGCCACGATCAGCGCGGGGGAGTGGCCGTCGGGGGGAGTGACGGTCGCCGCGACGGTGATCGCACCGATGAACGCCACCCAGAACAGCGAGTCCTGGACCGCGAACACGTGTCCGCGCAACGCATCGTCCACATCGAGCTGAATGGCGGTGTCGGCGCAAAGCTTGATCACTTGGCCGATCCCGCCCAGTAAGAAGCCGCACGTCACCAACACCGACAGCCGCAGACCAAGCCCGGCGATCTCGATCGCGGCCCCGATCGCCAACGCCCCGTTGGCCGTGGCGTAACGGCCCCAGCGGCGCACGGCGAGCGGTGTGACCACATTGGCCAGAAACGATCCGGCGCCGGCCGCGGCGACGAACAGCATCGCGCTGCCCAACGCCGAGACCGCGGCCGCGTCGCCGCTGCGCACCAGCAGCAGCACCAGCAGCGAATTGATGCCGAACACCATCCGGTGTGCGGCCAACCCGGACAGGGTGGCGGCGACGGTGGGACGGTCCAGCACGGTGCGCAGGCCGTGCAACCAACCGGTGATCACCGCGTAGACGACCGATCCGTGGATCGCCCGCAGGGTGTCGTCGGGACCCAGCACGTGGGCCGCGAATCGCAGCGTCAGCAGCAGCGCGATCAGCAGCGGGATGATGACCAGGAAGATGATCGACGCTGCCCCCCGGTCGCCGGAGCCGAAGAGGGCGCGCGGCACGAGCATGAAGTTGGCGCCGAGGAACGCCGCCACCGCGCCGGTCGCGGACGCGACCGAATTCATCGTGACGACCTGCTCGCGGGGCACCACGTGCGGCAGCGCGGCGGACAGCCCCGATGACACGAACCGGGACAGGCCGTTGACGGCCAAAGCGCCGCACAGCACCAGGAAGTCGCCGGCACCGAGCGCCAGACAGATGCCCACCACGGCGACCGACACCACGCGGCCGACATTGGCGGCTATCAGCACCAGGCGGCGATCCCAGCGGTCCATCAGTGCGCCGGCGAACGGCCCCAGTAGCGAGTACGGCAGAAACAACACCGCGAACGCGCCCGCGATCGCCAGCGGGCGGCTGGCCCGCTCGGGGTTGAACAGCAGCGCGCCGGCCAGACCCGCCTGGAAGAGGCCGTCGCCGAATTGGCTTGCCATCCGCAACTCCAGCAGCCGCCAGAAGTCGGGCAGGCTGCGAACCGAGCGCCAGACAGCCACTGGCGCGCGCGGATGACTCACTGAACCTACTTCCCGGTAGGGGCCCGGGCTATCCGGACCGACACATCCTGGGCATCGGACCCCTGTTAACAACAGTACAAATTCCCGTCGAGCGGCCTTCGTGTTCACCACAGTCGTCCGGCCCGGATGCCATGATGGTGTAGTGGCGCAGCACGAAGACCCGGAGGACCATGTTGCCCCCGCCGCACAGCGGGTGCGAGCGGGCACTTTGCTTCTGGCGAACACGGACCTGCTCGAACCGACCTTCCGCCGCAGCGTGATCTACATCGTCGAGCACAACGACGGGGGGACGCTGGGTGTGGTGCTCAACCGCCCCAGCGAGACCGCTGTCTACAACGTGTTGCCGCAATGGGCCAAGCTGGCGGCCAAACCCAAGACGATGTTCATCGGTGGGCCGGTCAAGCGGGACGCGGCGCTGTGCTTGGCGGTGCTGCGGGTGGGTGCGGTGCCCGACGGCGTGCCCGGCCTGCGCCATGTGGCCGGCCGGATGGCGATGGTCGATCTGGACGCTGACCCAGATACGATCGCCCCGCTGGTGGAGGGCGTGCGGATCTTCGCCGGCTACTCCGGCTGGACGATCGGCCAACTCGAGGGTGAGATCGAGCGTGACGACTGGATTGTGTTGTCGGCGTTGCCATCTGATGTTCTGAGCGAGCCGCGGGCGGATCTGTGGGGCCGGGTGCTGCGACGTCAGCCGCAGCCGCTGTCGCTGCTGGCCACCCATCCGATCGACATCAGCCGCAACTAAGCGGCAGCCGCCGGTGCATCGCGCGAGAGCCTGCTGGCGATCACTGAGCACACCACCAGCTGGATCTGGTGGAAGATCATCAGCGGCAACATGATCACGCCGACGGTGGCGGCCGGAAAGAACACCAGCGCCATCGGAAGACCCGACGCCAGACTCTTTTTCGAGCCACAAAACAGCAGCACGACGCTATCGCCGCGGTCGAATCCGGACAATCGACCGATCAGCCAGGTGAATACCAGCACCACCACCAGCAGTGCGGTGTCGATGACGGCGACCGCGACCAGCTGCCACGGATCGAAGCTGCGCCAGATGTGCTCCACGATGCCGATCGAGAAGGCCGTGTAGACGATCAACAGGATCGACCCGCGATCGACAACGCTGGTCAAGATCACATGCCGGGCAAGCCATTCGCCGATCCGTGGCCGCAGCAGTTGGCCGACCGTGAACGGCAACACCAGCTGCAGCACGATGTCGCGGATCGCCGTGGCGTCCATCCGAGTCACGCCATTGGTCTTCATCAGCAGCACAACGAGCAGCGGGGTCAACACGACCCCGAGGATGTTGGACAGCGACGCGCTGACGAGCGCCGCCGAGACATTGCCCCGCGCAATCGATGTGAACGCGATCGAGGACTGCACGGTGGACGGGACCAGACACAGAAACAGCAGGCCGTGGTAGAGGTCGATGTTCAGCAGCCAGGGCACCAGGCCGCGGGCGGCCAGCCCGAGCACGGGAAAGACGACGAACGTGGTGGCCAGCACCAGCAGATGCAACTGCCACTGTTTGACGCCGTGCCATGCCTGCTGCGGCGACAGCCGGGCGCCGTAGAGCGCAAACAGCAACGCGATCACGACTTTGGCGGCCACCGACATCGCGTCGGCGACGGCGCCGCGGGCGGGGAACAGCGCCGCAAACGCCACGGTCGCCGCCATGGCCAGCAGGAAGGTGTCGATCGGCAGCGCCGATAGCCGTTTCAGCACGATTGACGACGGTTCGGCGCCTCAGTGGCATGCCAGCGTGCAGGCCGCGCACACGCCGCCGCAGCCGGCCGTAGCCTCCTCTCGGCGCAGCGCGTACCGCGCGGTCTGCCAGGAGCCGGCGGCCACCGTGCCGATCGCTCCCACGATGCACACACAGACCACCGTCAACGCGGTGCCTTGCGGCGCGGCCAGCGCCACGGCCCCGCCGGCCGCCAGCATCACCGCGGCTGCCAGTTGCGGCGGCGCCACCGAACGCATCACTAACTCGGCAGGGGCGGTACCGGCGGGGCGCACCAGCGACCGCAGTCCGAGCACGGCCAACACCACCGCCACGCACACACACAGCACCCCGGCGATGAGCATGGGGACACAATACGAGGCCCACGGGGCCGCTGCGACCCGCGCCCGGTGCTAGTGCGCCAGCGCCTGTGGCGCAGCGACTGCCGCTGCCGGTGGTGCCCCGGGCGCGGCCGGCGGCGGGGCTGCCGGTGGGATGGACCCCGGCGGGCCCACCCGGAACCCGTTGATGATGCCGTCGGTGGACGGCGCCTCGGCGACGGCCTGGGAGGCATCCGTCGTTACGGCCAGCGACACCAGGTATTTGTCCGGTCCGGAGGCGACGATGACGTGGCGCCGCGAGGTGTTCAGCGTCATCTGGTTCTCCCGGTAGGTGCCTTCGATGATCGACGACGGAGAGCCGTTGAAGTCAGCCAGCGAGGCGTTGGTGTTGCGCCAGGCGGGCAGTTGCTGGCTGTCGATGTAGCCGTGGGTGATGGCTTCTTTGGGGTCGAAATCGCCGACCAGCCGGTACACCACCAGCTGGGCGTTGGACGTGTAGAGGCTGTTGCTGCGACGGTTGGCGGTCACCAGGAACGCATCGGGGACGTTCGGGTCGGGTACCTGCGTCCACCCGGCCGGCATCGGCAAGGCGAAATCGAGGGCCTTGAAATTCTGTGCTTGCTGCGGTTGCAGCTGGACGTTCTTGCTCCCGAAGTAATCGCGCAGCGTCCCAGCCGCCGCCGGGACGGGCTCCGGTGGCGCGGCAACCGGGGGAGCCGGGGGAAGGGCGGGCGCTGCCGGGGCCAGCGCGGGCGAGATCGGAGCGGGCGCCGCGGCCACGCCCGGCACGGCGTTGGCAGCAACTCCAGCGGCGCCGGGAACGACCGCGATGGCCTGCGGCATCGGGGCGGCGGGGACCGGCGCGGGGTTGGGCCGGGGCGGAAACGCCGGGTCCGCGGAGGCGGCCGGGCCGGCAGAGCCCAACACACCAACAACGCCGACGGCCAGACCCGCGATCGCTACTCGCCAGCTACGGGCAATCTGCATCATCTGAAGCGGTCCTTTTCCATCACACGAGGTCGAGCTGTGTTCGAAGTCGCAGAACGCGACTGTAACCAGGGCCAAGGGGCAGCTACCAGCACTGGAATAGACCTGGAACACACCTGGGATCAAGCACTAACCGGTCTGCAACCCAACCGAGACATCGGCGTCCGGCGGGTCGGCCACCTGCGCCCTTATAACCTGTTGGGCGTGACCGACTCCCCGACGGCCCCTGCCGACGCCGATGCGCCGCGGTATCGCTATACCGCGGAGCTGGCCGGCCGCATCGAACGAGACTGGCAGGACAGCTGGACCCGGTCAGGCACGTTCAACGTGCCCAACCCGGTCGGCTCGCTGGCGCCGACCGACGGCTCGCCGATACCCGGCGACAAGATGTTCGTGCAGGACATGTTCCCGTACCCATCCGGCGACGGGCTGCACGTCGGTCATCCGCTCGGCTACATCGCTACCGATGTCTACGCCCGCTACTTCCGGATGGTTGGCCGTAATGTGCTGCACGCGTTGGGGTTCGACGCCTTCGGCCTGCCTGCCGAGCAGTACGCGGTGCAGACCGGCACCCATCCGCGTACCCGCACCGAGGCCAACATCGTCAACTTCCGGCGCCAGTTGGGCCGATTGGGTTTCGGTCACGACAGCCGCCGAAGCTTTTCCACCACCGACGTCGAGTTCTACAAGTGGACGCAGTGGATCTTTCTGCAGATCTACAACGCGTGGTTCGACACCACCGCCGACAAGGCCCGCTCGATCGCCGACCTCGTCGCCGAATTCGATGCCGGTGTGCGGCAATTGGATGACGGCCGGGATTGGGCGACGTTGTCGGCAGGGGAGCGGGCCGACGTGGTCGACGGTCACCGCCTGGTGTACCGGGCCGATTCGATGGTCAACTGGTGTCCGGGCCTGGGCACCGTGCTGGCCAACGAAGAGGTCACCGCTGACGGCCGCAGCGAGCGGGGGAACTTCCCGGTCTTCCGGAAGCGGTTGCGGCAGTGGATGATGCGGATCACCGCCTACTCCGACCGGCTGCTCGACGACCTCGACGCGCTGGACTGGCCGGAGAAGGTCAAGACCATGCAGCGCAACTGGATCGGACGCTCCACCGGCGCAGCCGTGTTGTTCTCATCGCCAGCTGGCGATATCGAGGTGTTCACCACCCGGCCGGACACTCTGTTCGGCGCCACGTATCTGGTGCTGGCGCCCGAGCATGACCTGGTCGATCGCCTGGTGGCGGAGCAGTGGCCGGACGGCACAGACCCGCGCTGGACCTACGATGCGGCCACCCCCGCGCAGGCCGTCGCCACCTACCGGAAGGCCATCGCCGCGAAGTCCGACCTGGAACGCCAGGAGAACAAAGCCAAAACCGGCGTCTTTCTGGGTAGTTATGCGATAAACCCGGCCAACGGTGAGCAGGCGCCGGTTTTCATCGCCGACTACGTGTTGGCCGGATACGGTACCGGCGCGATCATGGCCGTTCCCGGCCACGACCAACGCGACTGGGAGTTCGCCCGCGAGTTCGGCCTGCCGATCCTCGAAGTCATTGCCGGGGGCGATATTTCGGATGCGGCCTACACCGGCGACGGCGCCCTGGTGAACTCGGGCTACCTCGACGGGATGAACGTCGCGGCCGCCAAGGCAGCCATCACCGCACGTCTGGAATCCGACGGTCGCGGCCGGGCTCGCATCGAATACAAACTGCACGACTGGCTTTTCGCGCGGCAACGCTACTGGGGCGAACCGTTTCCGATCGTCTACGACGCCGACGGGCGCGCACACGCGCTGGATGACGCGACGCTGCCGGTGGAACTGCCCGACGTTGTGGACTATGCGCCGGTGCTGTTCGACGCCGACGACGCCGGCAGCGAGCCGTCGCCGCCACTGGCCAAGGCCACCGACTGGGTGCATGTCGAACTGGACCTCGGCGACGGCTTGAAGCCCTACACCCGCGACACCAACGTCATGCCGCAGTGGGCCGGCAGCTCCTGGTACGAGCTGCGCTACACCGACCCACACAACGCGGAACGCTTCTGCGCCAAGGAAAACGAAGCCTACTGGATGGGCCCCAGGCCGGCCGAGCACGGGCCCGACGATCCGGGTGGCGTCGACCTCTACGTCGGCGGCGCCGAGCATGCGGTGCTGCACCTGCTGTATTCCCGGTTCTGGCACAAAGTGCTTTACGATCTCGGTCACGTCAGCTCCCGCGAGCCCTACCGACGGCTGATCAACCAGGGCTACATCCAGGCCTTCGCCTACACCGACGCCCGCGGCGCCTACGTACCGGCCGCCGACGTCGTCGAGCGCGACGGCACGTTCTTCTACGCCGGTCCGGACGGGGAGATCGAAGTCTTCCAGGAATTCGGCAAAATCGGTAAGAGCCTGAAGAACTCGATATCGCCGGACGAAATGTGCGACGACTACGGCGCCGACACGCTGCGGGTGTACGAGATGTCGATGGGCCCGCTGGAGGCGTCTCGGCCGTGGGCCACCAAGGACGTCGTCGGGGCGCACCGGTTCCTGCAGCGGGTGTGGCGGCTGGTGGTCGACGAGTCCTCCGGCGACATCCGGGTGTCCGATGACCCAGATCTCGACACCGACACCCTGCGGCTGCTGCACCGCACCATCGCCGGGGTGTCCGAAGACTATGCGGCACTGCACAACAACACCGCGGTGGCCAAGCTGATCGAGTACACCAACCATCTGACCAAGCAGCATCGTGATTCGGTTCCGCGGGCAGCGGTCGAGCCGTTGGTGCTGATGGTGGCGCCGGTGGCGCCGCACCTGGCCGAGGAGTTGTGGCAGCGGCTGGGCCATCCGAGATCGCTTGCGCACGGACCATTCCCGGTGGCCGACTCCGGCTATCTGGTCGAAGACACCGTCGAGTATCCGGTGCAGGTCAACGGCAAAGTGCGTGGCCGTATCACGGTGCCCGCCGCGGCCGACGCCGACGCGGTCGAGGCGGCGGCGCTGGCCGACGAGAAGGTGCAGGCGTTCCTGGCCGGCGCCGAACCGAAGAAGGTGATCGTGGTCGCCGGGCGACTGGTCAACCTGGTCGTCTAGCCGCGCGGACGCACCACCACCTCGTGGACATGGCCGTCGGGCGGGGTCGCCACCACGTTCGCGACCGCTTCGGCAACGGTCTCGGGTCGCAGAAAGCGATCGGGTTGGTAGTCGCCGCCCTCGAAGGACACCAGTGCACGCTGCATGTCGGTGTCGACGCGACCGGGGAACACGGTGGTGACCCGCAGCGCCGGTTCGCTCTCGCGTAGCGAATCGGCGAATGCCCGCAGCGCGAACTTGCTCGCCGAGTACGACGCCATGGTCGCCGACGCCTTGCGTCCGGTACCCGAGTTGATGAAGATGACCTGACCACCGGCCCGTCGCAGCGCTGGCAGCAGTGCCAGCGTAATAGCCACTGCGCCAACCACGTTGACCTCTAACGTGTCCCGCCAGTCGTCGACGGTCGACTCGGCGACCGGGCCGGGGAAGAACACACCGGCGTTGTGCACCAGCACGTCGAGGTCGCCGATGGCCGCGGTGGCGGCCGGGGCCGCGTCGGTGTCGGTCACATCCAGTGGCAGCGTGGTGGCGCCTAGCCGCTCGGCAGTGGCCTGCAGCGCGGGCGAGGGTCGTCCGGCCAGCAACAAGGTGTGTGTCGGGGCCAGGGCGGCGGCGATGGCAGCGCCGATCCCGCGGCTGGCACCGGTAATGAGGGCGGTCCGCATGCTTGCCACCTTAAGGGCGATCGCAAGCGCGGCGGACCCGGGCGCTCGGGGCACGCCCCCTCGCCGCTGCGCGGCTGGGGGTACCCCCACCCGCTTTTGCGGGGGACGGGTCGCCCTAGCAACCCAAGGGCAGCAAGGGTTTACGACGTCTGGTCGCCGTTGATCCGCGCGGACGCCGCGCTGGTGACCGGCTCACTGGCCGCAAGCCGCTCCAGCGGTGCGAGCGCCTGGGTCAGCGTTTCCAAGTCCAGCTCGCTGAGCTGGCTCAGCAGCGCGGCCAGCGCGGTGATCCGGTTGGTCAGCGACTCACGGTGAACGGCCAAGCCCCGCGGGGTGATGTCGACGAGCACCGCGCGCAGGTCCGACGGGTCTCGCGAGCGCTTCACCAGGCCGATCTTCTCCAGCCTGCGGATCGCCACCGTAGTGGTGGGTGTGCGAACGCGTTCGTGCGCGGCCAGATCGGTCATCCGGATCGGGCCGCGGTCGAGCAGGGTGACCAAAATTGACAATTGTGCCAGCGTGAGGTCTTGGGCTGCTTCCTTACCGGCACTGGGGTCGCCGCGGCGCAGGATGGAAAACAGCTTGGACAGGGTGCGGTGAAGTCCCTCGGCCAACTCGGTAGCGTCCGGCACGGTGGCTTCGCTGTCCGCCATAGTTCGCTAGTCTAACCTGTCGGCAGCGCGGAAGCCGATAATTCAGTTTTACTGTCAAAGTACTTGCGATAAAAATCGCTGTAACCGCTCGGTTTCGGCCGCATCGAAGATCTGATCCGGCGGCCCGGTCTCCACGACCCGACCGTGGTCCATGAAGACGACGGCGTCGGATGTGGACCTGGCAAAACCCATTTCGTGCGTCACCACCAGCATCGTCATGCCCTCAGCGCCCAGGTCGGCGATCAGGGCAAGAATGCCTTTGACAAGTTCGGGATCCAGCGCCGAGGTCGCCTCGTCGAACAGCATCACCTGCGGAGCCATGGCCAGCGCCCGGGCGATTGCCACTCGTTGCTGCTGCCCGCCCGACAGGGCGCCCGGGCGGCTATCGGCCTTGTGTTTCATGCCGACCCGGTCCAGCTGAGCCAGCGCCAACCCGCGGGCCGCATCGGCGGAAAGGCGGTTGAGCGTGCGCGGCGCCAGCATGACATTGTCGAGCACGCTGCGGTGTGGAAAGAGGTTGAAATGCTGGAACACCATGCCGACCCGCTGGCGCACCGTGTCGGGATCGTCGGTCAGGACTGACCGCCCGTCCAGCAGGATGTCGCCGCGTTCGGGCTCATACAACCGGTTCAAAACGCGCAGCAATGTGGACTTGCCCGAGCCCGACGGCCCGATCACCGCCACCGTTTTGCCGGCGGGCACCTCGACGTCCACCCCGCGCAGCACGGCGTTTCGTCCGAAGGACAGGTGAATCCCTTTGCCTGCCAACGACACTGACTGCGGGTCCGTCACGTCATCTCCTGGCTGGCGGCCAACGGATCCGCGAGTTCGGCGGCGGGCCGGCCTTGGCGAAGCCGGTTGTCGACGAAGTTCACCAGATGGGTCAGCGGGATGGTCAAGATCAGGTAGAACATTCCCGCCGCCACCAGTGGCGAGAGGCTGCCGGTCTGCGCGTTCAGGTCGCGGCCGACCTGGAACAGCTCGCGCTGGCCGGCGATCAGCCCGAGGAAGTACACCAGCGCGGACGCCTTCAGCAGCGCGATGAACTGGTTGACGAGAGCGGGAAGCACCCGGCGGATGCCCTGCGGTATCACGACCAGTCGCATCGACGTGCGGTAGCTCAACCCCAGCGCACGGGAGGCCTCCAGCTGCCCGGAGTCGACGCTTTGGATGCCCGAACGGAAAATCTCGCCGATATACGCCGCTGCCGTGAGGCCCAGCGCCGCGATACCCAGCGGGTAGGGATTGTTGTTCGTCAATCCGCCTGCGATAGGCCCGATTCCGAGCCCGATGAGCAAGATGATGACCACTTCGGGCAGGCCGCGGAAGATGTCGGTGTAGACCCGCGCCGGCCAGCGCAGCCAGCGGGCCCGCGAGATACCGGCAACCGCGAGCGCAATGCCGACGGCCAACCCGATCAGGCCAGAGCTGATGGTGAGGATCAGCGTGTTCGGCAGGCCCGTCGTCACCATCGCAGGAATGGCCTGCTTGTACATGTCCCAGTCGAAGAACGAATCCCGCAGCTGGGCCAGGATTGACTTCGGCGGCGGCACCTCGGCGATCGTCCGGTGATTGTTCTCGGCAATCGCCGCGAAATCCGGCAGATGCGGCGTCAACGCCGATTTCGATCCCGGTTTCCAGCCGCGCGGCAACGCCCGCGGAACCCAGTCGGTGTAGAGCTGCGACCAGGTACCGTCGGCGATGACGGCGTCCAAGCCGGCGTTCAGTGCCGCAATCAGCGGCTGGTTGTCTTTCGCCACCGCGTACGCCACGTAGTTGCCCAGACCGAACGTGTAGCCGACGATCGCGGCGGTGTCGCCGGGCTGCATCACCTTGGTGGCTTCCATCGCCGGCGCCACCCACGCGTCGATCTGGTGGGTCTTCACGCTGGTGTACACGGTGGTGAAGTCGGGGAACTTCACCGGCTCCAGATGCAGGGTGTCGACGACGTAGGCCTCTTCGACGGTGCCCTGCACCACGCCGATCCGCTGTCCGGGCGCCAGCTCGTCGAACCCGGCTATCGGCGAACCCGACGGCACGATCAGCGACAGGTAACCGAAGTCGTAGCCGTTGGTGAACCCGACTGTGCGACGCCGGGCTTCGGTGGCCATGATCGACGACGAGGCGACGTCGTAGCGGCGCGCCGCGACCTGGGCGAGCAGGCCGGAGAACTCGGTGCCGACGAAGACGACGTGTAAGCCCAGCTTGGCGGCGATCGCCCGGAGCAACTCGTTGTCATAGCCGGTGTAGCGCCCCGCGCTGTTCAGACAGCTGGTCGGGGGACCCCCCGGCTGAGTGCCGACGGTCAGGGTCCGGGTCGTGCGCAGACCCAGCGCGTCGACGTTCACCGAACTCAGCGGCTCGACGTCGGCGGTCGTGTACTTGTCGTCCTGGGGACGGTTGGCGGCGGCCAGCTTCCTCGGCAAGGCGATCGCGCCGTCTTTGCCCGACGGCTTGCACAGGTTGGTGTCAGCCGCAGCCGGCGCCGCCGGCACCAGGCTGCAGGTCAGCAGGATCGTGGCGACCAACGCGGCCAGTTTCGACGCGCTGACCCTCATGCCCGATCACGCCACCGGCACAGCGCCTCGGCGTCGCTCAGGTCGTAGTCCGGGCCGTTGACCCCGACGGTCAGCAGCGTCACGCCCAGCGATACCAGGCCTTCCGCGTCGGCGATCAGCCCGCCGTCGGCGTCGCTGACCCCGGCTGAACGCTCGATCGTGTTGGGGTCGCGACCGACCGCGGCGCAATGTTCGGCCAGCACGGCAGCGGCCTGCGGATAGCTGTCGACGGTGGTGAACCCGTGCCAGATGTCGCCGTGCTCGGCCACCAGGCGCAGAGTTTTCTTCGGGCCTTTCCCGCCGATCAGCAGCGGGATGTCGCGGGTGGGCGCCGGGTTGAGCTTGGCCAGCCGAGCGTTGATGCGCGGCAGCGCCCCGGCCAAGTCGTCGAGACGGCTGCCGACGGTGCCGAACTCGTAGCCGTACTCGTCGTAGTCCTTTTCCTTCCAGCCCGATCCGATGCCCAGAATCAGCCGGCCGTCGGAGATGCGGTCGACGGTGCGGGCCATGTCGGCCAGCAGTTCGGGGTTGCGGTAGGAGTTGCAGGTCACCAGCGCGCCGATCTGGACCCGGGAGGTCTGCTCGGCCCACGCGCCGAGCATGGTCCAGCATTCGAAGTGCGGGCCGTCGGGATCGCCGTACAGAGGAAAGAAGTGGTCCCAGTTGAAGGCAACGTCGACGCCGATGTCTTCACATCGGCGAACGGCGTCGCGGATGTCGCTGTAGTTCGGGGCATGCTGGGGCTGCAACTGGACGCCGATGCGGATCGGCCGGTCGGAAGAAGTCATGCTTCCACCGTAAGCGGGCCTGCTTGAGCGATAGGCTCTGCGTGGGTCGCGACAGCGCCCGACACCGCATATGTCAGGAAATTGCATATGTCTGATACCCCGGCCGGCAGCATCGCCGGCGTCGTCATCCCCGACACCCCGCTGGTGCGGGCGATCACCGCCCACATCCGCGCTGCCGAAGACGATCTGCTTTTCAACCACTCTCGACGCGTATTCCTTTTCGGCGCGTTACAGGGCCGTCGCCGCGGGCTGCAACCGAACCTGGAACTGCTCTACGCCGGAGCGATGTTTCACGACATCGGGCTCACCGAGCGCTACCGCGCGTCGACCGTGCGCTTCGAGGTCGACGGCGCCAACGCGGCGCGTGACTTCCTGCTGGAGCACGACGTCGACGACGCCGACGCCGACAAGGTCTGGCTGGGCATCGCGCTGCACACCACGCCGGGCGTGCCCGAATTCTTGGCGCCCGAGACCGCTTTGGTGACGGCGGGCGTTGAGACCGACGTGCTCGGCATCGGCCGCGACAACCTGCCGCACGACGCGCTCGCCGCGGTGACCGCCGCGCACCCGCGCCCCGATTTCAAGCGGCAGATCCTGGCGGCCTTCAACGACGGCATGAAGCACCGGCCCGAGACCACCTTCGGGACGTGCAATGCCGATGTCCTCGAGCGCTTCGACCCCGCGTTTGCCCGCGACAATTTCGTCGACAACATCCTCAACAACAGTTGGCCCGAGTAAGACTCTCAGCCGCCGTCGAGCACCCCACGTAACAGGTCGATCAGCACCCGGGGCTGGTCGCTTTGCACCGAGTGCCCGGAATTGTCGACGACGTGTACGCCGCGGAATTGCGTTGCGCGCTGCCCGAGTTCGGCGGCGTCCTCGTCGGTGACGAATCCCGACGTGCCACCGCGCACCAGCGTGATGGGCGCCGCCAACCCGGCGACGTCGTCCCACAGGCTGTCGAAGTCGAGGAATTCCCTGATGGTGTCGTAACGCCAGGTCCAGGCGCCGCTGTCGAGTCGGTGCGAATTGTGAAACACCCCGCGGCGCAACGATTTCGGGTCCCGATGCGGCGCCGCTGCGGTAGTCAGCTCCAGCATCGCGCCAAAGCTGGGGAATTCCCGATCGCCCTGCATCAACGCCACGGTGCCCTGCTGCTCTTTGGTCAGCTCGGTGTGCCGCCGCAAGGCCGACGGGGTGACGTCGACGAGAACCAGTTCGCGGATCAGATGCGGCGCGATGGCGCCCAGCCCGATCGCGGTCAGCCCGCCCAGGGACATGCCAACGACCAGGTCGGCATCCGGCGCGAGATCGTTCAGTACTGGAGCCAGCGCGGCGGCGTTGTTCTGCGGCGAGTAGTTGCCGTCCTCGCGCCACGCCGAATGTCCGTGCCCGGGCAGGTCCACGGCCAGCGCGGGCAGGCCCAGTCCCACGATCACGGTGTCCCAGGTATGTGCGTTCTGCCCGCCACCGTGGAAGAACACCACCTGCGGAGTCTGCTCGCCCCATTGCAGCGCGCTGATGCCGCCCGCGTCGACCCGATGCACGGCGGGCAGCGGACCCGTGACGCCGGCTTGCTCGGCATTCTCGGGCAGCAGCGCGAATTCGGACAACCCAAGCAGTTCGTCGTCGGAAATGTCGGTCACAACATCTGACACTAGAGGACATACCGACGGCGAATGCCGCGGAATCGTTCCCACATCGCGGCCGCACGTTCGGATTCGGTGACCATGGCGGTGTCTGTGGGCAGGTTGGTGAGCAGTTCGTACTGGCTGACCACACGGGTGTTGAGCACGGCAGGCTGGCCCTCGAGCATGTGGCGGTAGGTCAGATTGCCGCGTTCGAAGCCCTGGGTGTCCAACCAGTTATGCACGCCGGGATCACGGTGCGCCATAACCAGACGGACCCGGCCGTCGGCGTCGGTTATGGTCCGGCTCGGGGTGTAGCTGACCGGCCGGTAGAGGTAGTCCATGCTGTTGAAGAACACTCCCATGTTGGTCAGCATCCACAGCCCGTCGTGGGCGTCGAACTCGACGATGAGTGCCTCGTCGGGGCTCAGCTCCCAGTACATGTTGGCAGCGGCACGACCGCGCTTGGCGTCGAGGCCGGTCGTTTCGACATGGGGAAAGGTGTTCGGGCGTTCGGCGTCCACACCGCCGTAGGTGAACGCGAACTCCGGCCAGTCCGACATCAGGCCGGTGACGAAGTCACCCGCCCACCTCATCGCTTCGACCATGATCCCCGTGGTGGGCAACGGCTTGGGCGTCGACATGTCGATCCGATCGATCCGGAGCTGTGCGGGCAGCTCGTCCCAGCGGTCAAAACCTTGTCTTATGAACAGTTTTCGCGAGTCGGGCGTGGTGGGCAGCCAATTCCGACCCTGCTTTGTGCCGCCGATGTACAGGTCGAACTGGCCATCGTCGCCGACGTCGAGTTGGCCGCCGGAGATGTTGGCTTCTGGTGTGTCACCGAAAGGTTCGTGCAGCACCCCGGGGCCGGGGGTGCGGGCGCCCTGCACGGTGACGTTGAAGAAGCGCGCGGTGCCGCGGCTGCCGGTCAGTCGATACGTCGACTGCCCGTCGATCCAGGCCTGCTGGTAGGTGAAGTCGCCGCAGTCACCGCCGAGCTTGCGGGCCGGGCCACAGAATTCATGCAGCGCCGGGTAGCGGGTGTCGCGTGTTTCGAGCGCCAAATCGAAGGCCTGTCCGAGGTTTTGGGTCAGGAACCGGAATGCGTCGACGCGCTGCAGCGCGGTATCGGCGTTGGTGTCTTTGAACACGTGGTCGCCGGCGCTGCGCAGCTGCGCGCAGAACGCCGCCCATGCCGACTTCAGCGCCGCGTCGTCAGGCCCGTCGCCGTATGCCATTACTCATCCACCTAATCTGTCGAGCATCGGTCCGACGACATCGCATGCACGCCGGGCGGATTCGAACCGGCCCTCCTCGTCGATGCGAGGGCCGATCAGCTCGAGGTCGAACCCGTGGGCGTATCCGCCGGCCAGAGCTTGGGCGACGAAGGCTTCGATCGGGATGGCGCCGTCGCCGGGGACCGCGCGGCCCGGCAGCGCCCGGTCGCCGAGCACGTAGTCGCTCAGCTGGATCAGCCGGGTCCGCGGTAGGGCCCGCTGCAGCAGGGCATCGAGATCGCCTTCGGCCCAGCAGTGGAACACGTCGATGCAGATATCCAGCCCGCTCATCTCGGCCAGCGTGATGGTATCGCGCAATGTGTGGGCGATGTGGAGGTCGGCGTAGAGGCTGGAGGCGTTTTCGATCGCCAGCGCTACGCCCGCATGCTCGGCGCGCTCCCGGCATGGCGCGACCATCGCACAGAATCGCTCGGCGGCCTGCGGCCAAGTGAGGCCGGCCCGCCCACCGGTGAGCAGGTAGACGGTGTGGGCCCCGACACCGGCGGCGGCGTCGATCACTCGCGTCAACGCGGTCCGCGCGGCCTGCGGGTCGCTGATCAACGAGCCTGCGGCGAACAGGTGGTAGACCGCCTCGACGGTGTAATTGTTGTGCTGCAACAGGATCGGCAACCCCGGGTCGCGTAGCTGACGGTCCAGGACGCTCAGCCGGCTGACGCCGAGGTCGACCCAATGCTTGTGCAGTTCGGTCAGGGTGGCGCCGTAAAAGGTGACGTTGTGTACCGACAAGCGTGGGTGGGTCACGCCCGGTTCTCGATATCGACGCCGAATCGTTCACGGAACGGCCGGAATTCCTCGTGCAGCGCGTCGAGGTTTTCACCGATGTCGGTGAGCAGTTTCGTGGAATACCGGAATTTGCCGTGCCGGTCGCCGCGGTTGTTTGCCAGATAGTCGTGCATCGCCGTGTCGGCCTGCGCCGTCAGCTCTCGTCCGTTGAACACGTAATAGCGCCGCACCGTCGCGACCTGGTCGGCGATGAAGTCGGTATAGCGAACATGCAGGATTCGCGGATCGTCGACCATCGGGTTGCTCATGGTGTTGGCGATGCTGGCGCGGGTCATCTCGAGGTGCTTCTTGGCCTCGGCGTGCAAGTCGACCGGCCCCACGATGCCCTCGGCGATGTCGGCCATCATCATCGTGCGCGACGCGGCCACCTGCACCGGGTCGCGGTGCAGCCACACCAGCGTCGCGTCGGGATAGGTCTCGAACATCTCCTCGAGCCTGAACCCGTGAAAACCTTTCAGCACCCAGTACTTTCGCGGCCGGTGGTATTGAAGCTGCTGCAGCATGGCCTTGTGCAGCCAGTACTGCGCCTTGGCGTCGGTGGCAAGGCCACCCACCAGCGACTGCATCGGCACCCGCCACCACGCGGTGGGTGTCATCACCCGAAAGTCGAACGCCCAGGTGCGTTCGTCTTCGGGCAGACCGTCGCCGAGCATGTCGTTGTACGGATGGCTGTGCAGCCACTTGGGCATCTTGGCGTTGATCTCACGCCAGTCCGCGTCGGCCTGTTTGCGCCGCCGATCGTCGGCAGCGGCCAGTCCGGGCGGCGGCGACGGGTACATCACCTCCCAGAAGCGCAGCGCCCGCGCATCCGAGTCGACTGACATCAGCGCGTGCAT
The DNA here is from genome assembly GCA_963760095.1 of uncultured Actinomycetota bacterium. GTDB lineage: Bacteria > Actinomycetota > Actinomycetes > Mycobacteriales > Mycobacteriaceae > Mycobacterium. The sequence continues at coordinate 71,335 of CAVXBT010000010.1, forward strand.
CAGCGTTGTGCCCGAACGCGGTTCACCGGTGACGAACATCGGCGCCGCGATCACTTCGTCGGCGATCGGATAGGCGCTGCGGTCTCCGATGAAGACCAGCCGCGAGGTCAGCAGCCACCGGCATACCTGCTGTGCCGCGGCGATGCCGTAGCCGTCCATCCCGAGACGGTTGAGGTGCTCGACGGCCACCCCGAACCGCTCCGGCAGCGTCGGATCGCCGTAGTCGGCCAAGCCGGTTTCCGCGGTCGCGGCGGCCAACAATGCCACGGCGTCCAGGCGCGCGGTCACCGCAGGTCTCCACACAGTTGCAGCAATTCATCCTCGGCCGCAAGGACATTCGCCGCCGATGCTTCGGCGTAGCCGAGTCCGGCCATCGCGCCGTAGTCGAGAATCTTGGGCACGCGTAGGCCCGCGTCCACGAACGTCTTGATGATTTTCGCGACCTCCTTCGGAGTGCCGTGCGGGACGATGGCGAGCAGCATCTCGGGCCGCACCTTTCCCAGAAATTCGACGAGCCGCTCGCGGGCGAGTACGGCGGGGTCGATGTCCTGGAATCCGCGCCAATCCCGGCCCATCGGATGCTCAAAACCGAAGCCGCGCAGCGCTTCTGCAGACACCTGCAACAGGAAGGCTTTCACCAGCGGAGCCGCCAGGATGTCGGCCAGCGCCGCGTCGTCCTTGCCGATGAAGCAGACCTGGATGAAGCACGGTGTGATCGCCATCGGATCGCGGCCGGCGCGGTCGGCGGATGCCCGCAGCATGCCCAGCATCTCGGCGTACTGCTCAGGGGTCCATGCGCCCGCCGGCCACCAGCCGTCGGCGTACCGGCCGGCGATGTCGAGCATCCGCGGGCCACTGGCCCCGATCCAGATCGGCGGTAGATGCCCGTCGAACGGTTCAGTGTCCAGCCGGGCGTGGTGCAGCGTGTAGAACCGTCCGTCGAAGTCGACGGGACCGTCACTCTCCCAGAGCAGCCGGATCACCGCCAGCGCCTCTTCGAATCGGCTGACCGGGCGCGCGAAGTCGAAGCCGTACGGCAGGGTGTTCTCGCTCTCGCCGCTGCCGAGACCGAGGATGAACCGGCCGTGGGAAAGGTGGTCGATGGTGAGCGCGGTCTGGGCCAGCATCGACGGATGGCGACGGACGGTGTCGACGACGGCGGAGACCAGTGGCACGTTCTTGGTCAAGACGGCCGCGGCGGACGCGACCGCCAGGCCGTCGAGGTGGCGATGCGGCGACGGCGATGCGCCGGCCAGGTCGGTGAACTCGGGAGTCCAGATCGAGTCCGGCCAGAAGCTGACCATGTGGTCGGGCAGCCAGATCGAGTGGTAGCGACCGCTGTCCAGATCGTCGAGCCGGGACAGATCCAACGGCAGGCTGGTTCGCAGGAATGCGGCAGGCTGGACCTTCATCGAGAAATGATGCTAAGCACTTGCACAGCATGATGTCGAGGAATCGCAGACCAGAAACGACAGCGGGGCGGGGCCGCACAACGCGACCTCACCCCGCTGTCGTCAAAAAGAAGCGTCAGTCCCCGCTGATGAACTCTTCGAGCTGGGTGCGAGCGATGTCGTCGGGCAGCTGCTGCGGCGGGCTCTTCATCAGGTACGCCGACGCCGGGATCACCGGGCCGCCGATGCCGCGGTCCTTGGCGATCTTGGCGGCGCGCACAGCGTCGATGATGACGCCCGCGGAGTTCGGCGAGTCCCACACCTCGAGCTTGTACTCCAGGTTCAACGGCACGTCACCGAAGGCACGGCCCTCCAGCCGGACGTAAGCCCACTTGCGGTCGTCGAGCCAGCCGACGTGGTCGGACGGTCCGATGTGGACGTCCTTGGTCTTGAACTCACGCTGCAGGTTGCTGGTGACGGCCTGCGTCTTGGAGATCTTCTTGGACTCCAGCCGCTCACGCTCGAGCATGTTCAGGAAGTCCATGTTGCCGCCGACGTTGAGCTGCATCGTCCGGTCAAGCTGTACCCCGCGGTCCTCGAACAGCTTGGCCATCACCCGGTGCGTGATCGTCGCACCGACCTGGCTCTTGATGTCGTCGCCAACGATCGGCACGCCGGCGTCGGTGAACTTCTTCGCCCACACCGGGTCGGAGGCGATGAACACCGGCAGCGCGTTGACGAATGCCACGCCGGCGTCGATCGCGCACTGGGCGTAGAACTTGTCGGCCTGCTCCGAACCCACCGGCAGGTACGACACCATCACGTCGACGTTCGCGTCCTTGAGCACCTTGACCACGTCGACGGCCTCGGTGTCGGAGATCTCGATGGTCTCGGCGTAGTACTTGCCGATGCCGTCGAGCGTCGGGCCGCGCTGCACCGTGATGTTGGTCGGCGGCACGTCGGCGATTTTGATGGTGTTGTTCTCGGACGCGAAGATCGCTTCGGACAGATCGAAGCCGACCTTCTTGGCGTCCACGTCGAATGCGGCGACGAACTTCACATCGCGGACGTGGTACTGGCCGAACTTCACGTGCATCAAGCCTGGCACGGTGTGGTTCTCGTCCGCGTCGTAGTAGTACTGGACGCCCTGTACCAGCGAGGACGCGCAGTTGCCGACGCCGACAATAGCGACTCGGACCTCGGTCGACGCCTGCGGCGCGTTCTGCTCACTCATACGGAGTTCTCCTTGACTCTCATGTTGGGGATTACTCGGCTCTAGGCCTGCTCTGCGCTGCGTTGCGCTACGCGTTCGGCCGCGATCAACTCGTTGAGCCAGTTGACTTCGCGCTCGCTGGATTCCAGCCCAAGTTGATGCAGCTGGCGGGTATAGCGATCCAGCGAGTTACTCGCCCGCGCAATTGCTTCACGCAGGCCTTCTCGACGTTCTTCGACTTGGCGGCGACGGCCTTCCAGGATGCGCATGCGCGCTTCGGCCGGTGTGCGGTTGAAAAACGCCAGGTGCACGCCGAAGCCGTCGTCGGTGTAGTTGTGCGGGCCGGTGTCGGCCACCAGCTCGGTGAAACGCAGCCGGCCCGCGTCGGTCAATTCGTAGACGCGACGTGCCCGCCGCACCGGTGTGCCGGTCGGGGCTGCGTTCTCGGCGATCAGCCCGTCGGACTGCATCCGCCGCAGTGCGGGATACAGCGATCCGTAGGAGAATGCCCGGAAGGCTCCGAGCAGACCAGTGAGCCGTTTGCGCAGTTCGTAGCCGTGCATGGGCGACTCGAGCAAAAGTCCCAGGATGGCGAGCTCCAGCACCGAGTCACCTCCTTTGCTCCCATGGAACGCCACGCCGTTATGTCGCGAAACAGTCTCGCGCAATAGTATCGGCCCGATATATTCGGCGCCACTCCGGGCGGTCAGCGAAAATTCGCAGACCGTTCAACCACTCGTCGCCGACAGGTCAGCACGGCGGTTGCACGGGCCATGACTATGGCCGCTCCGTGTCAGACTCGCCAGCTGTTACGGCCAAAGCGGATGAGGATGGCGGCGAGGGTGCCAGCGGCGACGACCGAGGTTGACCGGGCATGCTGGGACACCCAGAGCTGTGGGGACCGTTGGTACGAACGCTTGTCGAACGCACCGTGTGCTCCATGGTCGTCGCCCGGCCCGGAGTCGCGAGGTTCCCAGAGATTGTTCGGTCGGTTCTGGCTCACCGACTCGTTAGTTTGTTGTGAGGCATAGCCGGTTCTTGCCAGGTAGCGGTCGAGCAGTGCAGGGGCGAGTTTTTGGCCCAGAATGGTAGCGGCGGTACTGGCGCCGGCCCAGTATTGCTTGCGGCGGGGGTGCTCGGCGGCGAACAGCACCGCGCGCGCGGCGACTTCGGGCTGATATATGGGAGGTACCGGCTGCGGATGCTTGGGCAGGCGGGAAAGTACCCAGGAGAACTGGGGCGTATTGACCGCGGGCATCTGGACGACGGTGATGTGGACGTTGCTGTGGTCGTGCATCAGTTCGGTGCGCACGGATTCGGTGAAGCCGTTGATGGCATGTTTTGCGCCGCAGTAAGCCGACTGTAGCGGGATGGCCCGCGAGCCGAGAGCCGAGCCGACCTGCACGATGGTGCCGTGATTACGCGGCCTCATGCGTGCCAGTGCGACCATGGTGCCGTGGACGTAACCCAGGTAGCTGACATCGGTGACACGGCGGTATTCCTTCGCGTCGATCTGGTGGAACGGGGCGAAAACGGAAGTGAACGCGACGTTCACCCACACGTCGATGGGTCCGAAGCCCTCCTCGAACTGCGCAGCCGCCGACTCGACCGCGTCGTAGTCGGCGACGTCGGTGGCAATTGCCAGCGCTTGGCCTCCCGCCGCCTCAACTTCTTTGACGGCAGCGTCCAAGCCGCCTTGCCCCCGGGCGAGCAGGGCGATGTTGTCGCCTCTGGCGCCGAATGCGCGAGCAACGGCGCGACCGATCCCGGCGCTGGCTCCGGTGATGACGACGCTCCGAGGTGTTGCCATGGAGGACTTCTTTCTGCGTGAGGGTTTCCGTTGTGTTGTTCCGTTTGGATATGGGCTTAAGTGCGCCAGCGTTCGCCATACGCGTCATCGGGGCGTCCGGCGGCGCGAAACCCAAGCCGGGCCCTCGAGCACGTCGGGGATGAGCCAGTACAGGACAGCAAAACTAGCCACCGCCAGCACGCCGTGTAACACGATGTCGCGTGGCTCGAACCCGAGCGGTCCGGGCGCATGATGGGCGGCGAAGACCGCGCCGATAATCACCAGAGCCGCAAAGGCGACTGCACTGAGCGCCGTCACCGCGATCGCCGCGCGGCGCTGGAGAACGCCGAGCACGGCTAACACTCCGAAGCCGAACAACAGCGCGCTGTGCCACGGCGTCAACGCAAGTCCCAGAACCGGGGCGCCGGCGGGTGCGGCGTGGGGATGCATTGCAGCAGAGACGAACCCGGCGCTGCCCAGGCCGATCAGCAGCGCGCCCTCCGCCAGCAAAAACCACCGACCATTCCGGAAGTGGCTCGGGTTCCGGCTCACTAGGCGTAACCCGGAAGTCGCACGCCCCATGGGCCCTTGCGTGACTGGCGACATCGTCAACCCCTTTCGCCGGGACGAAAAGCATGTCGACATTTGCGTACCCGTTGTTGTCCCGGAACACCGCGGCCCGCGAAACTCCCAGCAACATCCCAGGTGGCTCGCTGCGGCTGGAGTTGACGCGAGGTATGGCCCAGTTCATACCGGCGGCAGGCCGCCTTCACACAGGCTAGGGAGCGCGCTGACTAACCGTGTGCCGGAAGACTTTTACGTGATCTGCGGACGATCCGTGGCAACATCGGCAAACATGTGCTTCTCGATGACTGCAGACCTGGTGGCAGGGACTGTGTTACTGCCCGTGGCCGCGCTGTCACTGCGAGAGGTGAAACGCCCGCGCGAATTGCCGTTCGCGTTGCTGCCGGCGATCTTCTCCCTGCACCAGTTCATCGAGGCTGCCGTGTGGGCGGGCCAGGACGGTGACCGGTCAGCCGGCTTTGTTCATCTGGCGGTTCTGGCGTATGTGCTGATCGCCTTCGCGTTGCTGCCGACATATGTTCCGCTCGCAGTGTTACTTCTCGAACCGACCGCCGCCCGTTTGCGAGTGGCGCCATTCGTAGTGCTAGGCGCGGTCCTCGGCGTACCTTGCTTTCGCCGTGCTGTCGCAACCGGTCGTGGTGCGCCGGCTTCCACATGCTTTGAGCTACCACACCGGCGTCGAAAACGGCGCAGTGTGGGTGGTTCTCTACATCGTGGCCGTGATCGGACCGGCGCTGATGTCTGGTTACCGCTCCATTGTCGCTTTCGGACTGCTCAACCTGGTGGGACTCATCGTGGTCGCCGTGCTCGCCATTCGGGGGTTCGCCTCGCTGTGGTGCATCTACGCTGCAGCGGCGTCGATTTTGGTGCTGCTACATATGTTGCGCCGCAGGCGGTTACCTGACCCGGATCGCTACCACGGCGTGGCCGACCCAGCCACTGACACCCATTGATGCCCCCGTCTTCACCCCGAAGCAACCGCGTCACCGCGGATTGTCGATGCCGGCGTCGGCGAGCCCGACCCGCGTCGCATCGCCAGGGGGCTCGTCGGCCCGCACGATCGTGATGCCCCCTGATTCATAAAGGACGTACTGGAGCACATCGAGATCGCCCTGCCCGGCCTGACGCAGCAACCGATAAACATCGCCCCGAGTCAAACCGGCAGCGCGCAGGGCCGGTGCCTGCATGCGCCCATGGGAGACCAGGATCAACGGGCGCCGGTCCAGCAGCCGGCCGAGCAGACCCCGCCGGCGCATGACTGCGACGAGGCGATGCGCCAGCAGCAGAGTGACCAGGGCCACCGCACCGCTGGCAAATGATGTGTTCGACGACGTTGCGGTGCGACCCACGATGGCGCCCACCGCGACGGTCACCGCGAAGTCGAAGGGGCTGAACTCGGCGAGGAGGCGTCGCTCAGATAGCCGCAGTCCGACGACCGCGACGACGAACAGCAAGATCGCCTTGAGCGCGGTCCACCCCAGTTCCGGGTAGCCGCCGAACAGATGAGACATGCCTGGCCCCCTTCACCCGTCATGACCCCGTTGGTTGTCTTCATCACCCCGCGCGGTCGCGTTGACCCGTCTGAGCAAGATCGCTCCACCGGGCGCGACGCGCAACACGATCTGGGCCAGTCGATCCCGCAGCCGTTGATGGGACGAAGCTGTCGGCGCACTGCCGAGCAGATCGCGATAGCCGGCCCCGGCCCATAGACCCGCGACGACGGTGTCAGTCAGTCCGGCGCGGGCTCGGGAGCGGTCAGCAACCGCGAGACCCAGCGCGGTCAGCGCATGTACGGTATCCACCCACACCCCCATCGCGACCACCTCGGGGCTGGGCCGCAACCCCGACAGCGCAGCCTGGGCCAGCTGCCGGCCGCCCAGGATCCGAGCGATCACCGCGCTCTTGGTGTCGACCTTCAGGTGATGGACGTTCTCCATCACTTGGCGGGGCGCAATCAGTAAAGCGGCTCCCCACGCCGCACGAACCAACTCGATCTGCCTGGATGTCCTGGGGCGGGTGGTCATAGCTGCTCTCGCTGATTCGTGCTCATCGTCGGTATTGCGCGGCGCTAGCGGTAACCGACATACCGTGACCGGGGACGGTCGTGTTGGCGGTGAGCGCACCGTTCGCCGCAGGGGGTAGGCCATCGAACAGTTTCGGCTCCAACCGGGTGTGGTCGATGAAGTACTCGACATGGCGCAGATTGGTGATCGAGGCGGCGACCGGAGCGTGCAACGCCGGTGCGCAGTGGGCGGACACCTGGAGGTTGTGCGACGCGGCGATCGCGGCACCGGCCAGCCATCCGGTGTACCCGCCGCACCTGGTGGCGTCGAGTTGCAGGCAATCGACCACAGGCGCCAACCGGCGGGCGTCGTACCGGTCGGACACGTACTCTCCAGCGGCGACGTCGCACCGTACCGCGTCTCGGACGACGCGCAGGCCGTCGATGTCGTCGCTGCTGACGGGCTCTTCGAACCAGACGACCCCGAGGTCGTCGAATGCGGCACCGGCCCGCCGGGCCTGAGCCACGGAGTAACCGCCGTTGGCGTCCACCATCAGGTCGACGTCGTCGCCGGCGAGCTCCCGCAGCCGGCACACCCTGGAGATATCCCTCGCCAGGTTCGCGCCCCAATTCTGGCCGATCTTGATTTTCATCGCGGCGCACCCGGCCTCCTGCCAGGTGGCGACCTGTTCACCGAGCTGGGTGTCGTCCAGGGTGGTGAAGCCGCCCGAGCCGTAGATCGGCACTGCCGGACGGGCCTGCCCCAAGAGCAGTGCGAGCGGCTGGTCGAGCAGTCGGGCCTTGAGATCCCATAAAGCGACATCGACGGCGCTCAGCGCCTGCATGACCAGTCCGCGGGTGCCGACGTTGCGGCAGTGGCGGTGCATCGCTTCCCACGCGCCGGGGATGTCGAAGGGATCTCGGCCTGTGACGACGCCGGCCAGCTCCTCGGTGATCACGGCGACCGCCGCCGGGGAACTGTAGGTCCACCCGAGCCCGGTGGACCGGCCGGCATGCGCGTGCACGACGACGGCGGTGGTGGCGTCCCACGTCAAGGTGCCATCGGCCTCGGGTTCGGGGGTGTCCGCCGTGTAAGCCGCGACCTCGACTCCATCGATGCGGGCCGAGGTCATGGTCGGCTCCGTGACTGTTCTACTCCGCGGGTGCGGGCTGCCGCATGGTCAACCATCAAGTCCGCGGCGCGCGCGGCCAGCGCCATGATGGTCAGCGCCGGGTTGGCCGAGCCCTGAGTCGGCATGGTGCTGCCGTCGACGACGTAGAGCCGCTCGACTCCGAATACCCGATGCTCGGCGTCGATGACGCCGTCTTCCGCGCGGGCCGCCATGCGGGCGCCGCCGACGAGGTGGGCATAACGCTCGATCGTTATCGTCTCCTCGGCGCCCGCCGCCCGCAGGATGTCCTCCATGACTGTCGTGGCGGCTTTGATCAGCTGTCTGTCGTTGTCGCACTGGCTGTAGGAAAAGTGGGCCACCGGCAGGCCGTGGCGGTCTTTCTCATCGGACAGCGTGACGCGGTTGTCCGGCCGCGGCAGCAGTTCGCACAGTGCGCCGAGGGTGGCCCAGTGCACGTAGTCGCGCATGTATTCGCGCAAGGTCTTGCCCCAATGTCCTTGCGCGAGAACATGTTCGGCCCAGGTGATCGGCAGTGGGCTGACGGTTTGGATCGACCAGCCGCGTTTGTAGGGTTTGGTCGGGTCGGTTTCGTAGAACGCCTCGGAGCTGACCTCGGGCGGCGGCGCTTTGTACATCCGGATCTCATCGCTGAACCGCCCCGCGGTCTGGGGTGCGCCCTGAACCATCAGGTAGCGGCCAACTTGATCGTGGTCGTTGCCCAAGCCGCGTTCGTAGCGGGTGGTGGCCGACAGCAGCAATAGGCGCGGCGTCTCGATCGAGTAGCCCGCGACGACGACCGCGCCGGCACGTTGCCGGCGCAGGACTCCGGCGCGGTAGTACTCGACACCGGTCGCCCGCCCGGTCTCGTCGTCGACGAGCACCCGCGAAACCTGCGCGTCGGGCCGGATCTCGGCGCCGTGGGCCAAGGCATCGGGGATGTGGGTGATCAGCGGACTGGCCTTGGCGTTGACCTTGCAGCCCTGCAGGCAGAAGCCGCGATAGATACAGTGCGGCCGGTTGCCGAAGCGGCCGTTGGGGATGGCGACCGGCCCTACCCGCATCTCTATCCCGAGCTCCCGGGCGCCGCGCAGCGCAATCTGCCCGTTGCCGCTGACGGGATGCGGGCTGTGCGGGTAGCGATGTGGATCGCCCCATGGCCAATCCTGTCCCGCGACGGGCAGCTCGGCTTCGATCATCTCGTAATAGGGCCGTAGGGTGTCGTAGCTGATCGGCCAGTCCGCGCCCACGCGGTCGGCGCTGTGGGTGTGGAAGTCCGACGGGTGAAACCGCGGGACATAACCGGCGTAATGCACCATCGATCCGCCGACGCCGCGCCCGGAGTTGTTGGAGCCCAGCGGGATCGGGTCGGAGCCGCCGATCTGCCTGGGGTCTGTCCAGTACAGGCCGTGTGACCCGCGCTCGTCACTGACCCAGTCGGTGTCCGGATTCCAGAACGGGCCGGCGTCCAGCACGACGGTGCGCCACCCCGCTCGGGCCAGCCGTTGCGCCAGCGTGCCACCGCCGGCGCCGGCGCCGACGATGACGACGTCGACCTCGTCGTTCTCGTCGTAGCGGCGCATGTCGGCACGTAACTGGTGGTTAACCCGCGAACCGTCGTTCGGGATCAGCCAGGCCGATTCGTTGCGGGCCCGGATAGTTCGGTAGTCACTCACTGGGCCCACTGCCCGGCAGGTCGTCGTCGGCTTTACGGGACCGCTCCACCCGCCGGGCGAACGGGACCGGGTCGACGTCGTCGTGGTCGGCGACCTCCCACCTCTCGCGGGCGTTGATTCCGGCGTTGAGGTAGCCACGCGGGTATGCCGGGCCGGGGAAGCCGATCTCGTTCCACGCCCAGGGATGTGAGTAAAACGCGGTGCAGGCGTATCGCGTCCACAGGCTCCAGACATGTTTGGCCGTCACCCCGTGCCAGGATCCGCCGCTAGCCGCGAGGTCGGCCACGTCCTGCAGGAGCCGTGCCTGCTCAGCGGTGCTCAGTTCGGCGTAGCCGGCGCCGTGACGTGCGCGTGCATCCTCGTCGAGGCGGGCCAGCGTGTCGCGCCACGCCTGGCCGTCTTCGGGTAAGTCGTCGTAGTGCCAACCGTCGGTCTCGCCGATCGAGAGTCGCCCGTCGATCAGCGCCAGTACCGGGACCCGCGGCTCGCTGTCTTGGTCCATCAGCAGATCGAGCATCGGCTCAGCGACGCCGACCTCATGCGGGGTGAAAAAGGACAGCATCTTGGGCAACGTCAGGCGCGCGAGCACCACACCCGCGGTCACGTCGTCCCACCTGTGCGCCTGATCCAGCACATCGAACCCCGGGAACCGGCCGCGGCCCTGCGGAGTGATCCCGCGCTGTGCTTTCGTGCGGAACGGCATCAGCTACCCGTCCTGTTACCGAGCCGCGGCAGCTCCTCACGGCGCAGCAGCGCAGCCAGCAGGCCCATCCCGCCGACCAACGACGCCAGCAGCGGCGCGAACGCGGGCGGCCCGGACTCCATGTTGTACTTGGTGAAGCCGCCGGGTCGCTGCCTGATCCCGCGCACATGCAGATAGAAGCCCTGCAGCCCATTGATCACGATCGCGGCGCTCGCCGCGGGCAGCACGGTGCGGGCAGCCCGCCGCGAGAAGAACCCGGCCACTCCGGCCGGGATGGCGGTGGGCACCACCACGATCGGCCACCACATCATCTTGTTGCCGAAGCTGGCGCCGTCGTGCGAGAAGTAGATCTCCCCGGCAGTGACCGCGGCACCGGCAGCCGTCAACGCCGACAAGGTGCGCTCGAAGCGGCCGGTGCGGATGTCGTACAGGGCATCCCGGACGAGTGCCATCGGTCAATCGCCCTTCTTTTCGCCGGGCAGGTACTGCTGCACCTTTTGCTTAACGCCCTGTTTGATGAAGCCGGCCGCGTCCTCGTCGCCGCCGAGCACGGCATAGACCAGCGACTTGGCTTCGGCGAAGGTCGCGTGTGGTGGGATGGGCGGAACGTCGGGGTCGCAGCGTACGTCCAGCACGGTCGGGCGGTCCGCCGACAACGCGCGTTCCCATGCACCACCCAACTCGGCGGCGTCGTCGATGTTCTGGCCGTGCAAGCCCAGACTGCGGGCGAACCCCGCGTAGTCGACGTCGGGCAGCGACTGCGACGCCTCGAACTTCGGCGAGTTCTCCATCGCCCGCAGCTCCCAGGTCACCTGGTTGAGGTCGTTGTTGTGCAGCACCACGACGATCAACCTGGGGTCCGTCCACTGCTGCCAGTACTTCGCGACGGTGATCAACTCGGCCATTCCGTTCATCTGCATCGCCCCGTCACCGACGAACGCGATGGCCGGCCGGTCCGGGTGGGCCCATTTGGCCCCGATCGCGTACGGCACGCCCGGACCCATCGTGGCCAACGTGCCCGACAGCGACCCGCGCACACCCGCAGTGAACTTCAGTTGGCGGGCATACCAATTCGCCGAAGAGCCCGAGTCGGCCGTAACGATCGCGTTGGACGGCAGCCGCTGCGACAGCTCGTGGAAGATCCGCATCGGGTTGATGGGGTCGGCACCGGTCATCGCCCGCCGCTGCACGGTGTTCCACCACTTCGCCACATGCTTTTCGACCTTCTCGCGCCAGGACCGGTCCGACTTGCGTTCCAGTAACGGGATCAGTGCCCGCAGCGTCGACTTCGCATCGCCGACCAGATTCAGCTCGTACGGGTAGCGCATCCCGATCCACTTCCCCGACCGGTCGATCTGCACCGCACGGGCCTGATCGAGCTTCGGCAGGAACTGGGTGTAAGGGAAATTGGATCCGACCGTCAGCAGGGTGTCGCAGTCCATCATCAGATGCCAGCTCGCCGTCGTGCCGAGCAAACCGATAGAGCCCGTCACCCACGGCAAGTCGTCGGGCAGCACGTCCTTGCCCAGCAAAGCCTTGGCCGCACCTGCCCCGAGCAGATCGGCCACCTCGGTCAGCTCGGCCACGCAGTCCCGCGCTCCCTGCCCGACCAGCATCGCGACCCGTGTACCCGCATTGAGCAGGTCGGCGGCCTGCCGCACCGCGCTCTCGTCGGGGATGACCCGCGATCCGCTGAGCCCCAGGCTGGACGGCACCTGCTTGAACGCGTGTGCGGGCGCTTCGTACTTAAGTTCCATCACATCGGAAGGGAAGATGAGGCATGTCGGACATCCCTCGCTGACCGCCACCCGGATCGCCCGGTCGATGAGGTTGGGCAGCTGCTCGGGCACGGTGCACATCTGCACGTATTCGCTGCAGACGTCCTTGAACAGGCTGATCAGATCGACCTCCTGCTGATAGGAGCCGCCCATCGCCGAGCGCTCGGTCTGGCCCACGATGGCGACCACCGGCACGTGGTCGAGCTTGGCGTCGTACAGTCCGTTGAGGAGGTGCACCGCCCCCGGCCCGCTGGTCGCCACGCAGACGCCGACGGTGCCGGAGAACTTTGCAAACCCGACCGCCTCGAATGCCGCCATCTCCTCGTGCCGCGCCTGCACGAACTGCGGCTTGTTGTCGGCACGCTGCCAGGCGGCAAGCAGACCATTGATCCCGTCCCCGGGGAACCCGAAAACCTGGGACACCCCCCAATCCCGTAGCCGGGCGAGTAAAAAGTCAGCGACAGTGGCAGACATAGCGGATGCTCCTCTTACAAGGTTGGGCGGGGAGGTGTTGGCACTCGATTCACAGCGTCGGGGGTACCCGTTGGGAGACCCCGGACATCCCGGCACAGCACAATCCCAGCGAGCTCCCAGCAGGTGCCAGGATCGATCTGCGAAGTCTTCGTCGAGGCCGGCGTTACGCCGTGGTGCGGCGCGATGTGTGCAACGCGCTGGCCGCCCGGATGTATGCGAGGTGACTCAGGGCTTGCGGGATGTTTCCCAATGCTTCGCCGGTGTCTGCGACCCGCATCTCCGACATCAGGCCAAGCGGACCGGCAACGTCGGCGTCCAGTTGTCGCATGAGCTCGCGGGCCTCGTCGAGTCGGCCAACACAAACCAGGGCATGCACTCGCCAGAATGCGCAGGCGGTGAAGGTTTCCTCCTCGTCGCAAACCCTGCTGTAGCGGTAGAGCAGCGGACCGACCCCGAGTTCGGCCCCGATGGCGTCGATGGTCGACGACATCTTCTGCCCCTGGTCGAAGCCCACCTCGGCGGCCAACAGCACCGAGGCGTCCAAATCGTCGGTGCCGGCGTAAAAGGTGTAGGCCCGTTTGGTGTCCGACCAGCAGTGCTGCGCGATCCAGCTCTTGATCCGTTGTGCTTCGGCGCGCCACCGCTTTCCGGTGCCGGTCAGTTGCCCGGCCTCGGCCAGACGGGCCGCGGCGTCCAGCGCCCGCCAGCAATTCATCTTCGACCAGGTGTAGGGCCTCTCGACAGGTAGTTCCCAGATTCCCGCATCATCGCGGCGCCACTCATCCGCGCAGCAGTCGGCCAGGTCGGAGAGCTCCCGGGCGGAGCCGACGTCGAGCAGATGGCCGCGGAAAACCCAGTCGGCGACCGTGCCGAACAAGTCGCCGTATACGCCGAGTTGGGTCTGGGAGGCGGCGTCGTTGCCGACCATCACCGGCCGGCTAGCGCGGTAACCGGGCACATTCGGTCGATGGACGACGTCGGGAATGTCGCCACCCAGCGTGTACATCACGTGGATGTGCGGCCCGTTGCCGCGTACAGCGTGCAACAGCCACGCAACGGCGGCGTGTACCTCCTCCTGCAAGCCCAGCACCGCCAGCGCGTCGATCGTCAACGCCGCGTCACGGACCCAGCAGAATCGGTAATCCCAGTTCTTCGGGCCGCCGACACGCTCAGGCAGGGAGGTGGTCGCTGCTGCGGCGACAGCGCCGGTGCCCGCGATTACCAGGGTTTTCAGTGCCAGGGCGCTGCGCACGATCCGGTTCCGGCCGTCACCGGTCCAATGCACCTGCCTCGACCACCGTCGCCAGTTCTCTGCCGTGGGATCTATGCGCCGATCAATGGAATCCACCCCGCAGAAAAACAGCGGATCCTTCTCCGATGCGACGACAGCCGTGATCCGGCGCTCACCTTCGGCCACGACGAAAGTCGCCTCGACTCCTTCGAACCGCACCCCCACCGTCACCTGCGAGCTACACCGCACGCCCATTGTCAGTGGCCCGGCGTGCAGGATCGGGCCGCGTTCATCATCTTCGGCCCATGGCTGCCAGCGGCGGAGGCCGTCGCCGGGAGTCACCGCAAAGCGCAGCTCGACCGAACCGCTGATTCCGTCGACACGTCGGGCGAGTTCAGTCCACGGCAACGCACCTGCATTTCCCGAGTTCAGACTGTCCGTGATCCGCACCTGCCCCATCGCCGTCGTGAATGTGGTTTCCAGCAGGTTGGTGTCAGGGAGGTATCGACGCGTCGCGGTGGTCTCGGGGTCCGTCGGACACAACTCGATCCGGCCGCCGTACTCGGGGTCCAACAGCGCGGCAAACGCCGGGGGCGAATCCAACCGCGGCACTGCCCACCAGTCGATCGAGCCGTCAGCTGCCACCAGTGCGACACCTCGGCCGTCGCCCAACACTCCGTAGTCGCCGATCTTGGCAAAGCCGTCAGGGTCGCGGATATCACACATGCGCCACTCGTCGCCCATCACCGCATCTTGCCAGCACCGGCACCGTGGGCCTTGCGTTCGTCGGGCGCCGTGCTAGTGATGGCGGTGGTGCTGCCGTGTCGGGCAGGCTGAAGTACCGATTCAGCCCACCAGCGATGTGCGCCACCGGCACCACCACGTCAAGCGCTGTGCGTGTTTTCGGTTTTGCGCTTTCCACTACCCGCAGCATCGCCTGGTTCAGGACTCACCGGGCTGATCGCGGCGGATCACTGCGGACCCTGGTAGGGGTGCACGTATCTTGCGATCACAGGACGACGCTGCTGCTCAGGCGGAGCGGATCAGAAACGTAACCGACCTACATCTCGGCACCGGCGTCGCGGACGTACTCTGGTCATCGTGCGATTGCAGCGACAGGTGGTGGACTACGCGCTCCGGCGTCGCTCACTGCTGGCCGAGGTCTACTCGGGGAGGACCGGCGTATCCGAAGTCTGTGACGCCAACCCGTACCTGCTGCGAGCAGCGAAGTTCCACGGGAAGCTCAGCACGGTGATGTGCCCGATCTGCCGCAAAGAGCAGCTCACGCTGGTGTCGTGGGTGTTCGGCGATCACCTCGGCGCGGTGTCCGGGTCTGCGCGGACGGCCGAAGAATTGGTCTTGCTGGCCTCCCGGTTCGAGGAGTTCTCGGTACACGTGGTGGAGGTATGCCGAACCTGCAGCTGGAATCACCTGGTCAAGTCGTATGTGCTCGGCGCCGCGCGCTCGGCCCGTCCTCCCCGCCCTTCAAGGGGGACACGTGCTACACGGACGGCGCGCGATGGCGCCCGGACGGCCAGTGAATAACGAAGGGCACCAAGACCAGTCGGCCGCTGACAACCCGAACGGGACAGGGGCCGATCGCGGGCCAACGCAGCCGCCCCGGTCGCCGCGGCGTACCTCCCAACGACCCGCGGTTCCGCCCGACGACCGGTTGACCACCATCCTCCCGCCGGTCCGAGACGACAGGCCGGACCACCTCCGGGATCCGATCGAGGAGGTGAAGGCTGCGCTGGGCGGTCGATCGTCGGACCGCGATCCAGAGCGCGACCCGCTCGAAATGGCCACGGCCGCATTAGAAGGCAAGACGCCACTTCGCCACCAGCAGCCGACCGGTGGGCCGCGGGGCGGACGCCCGCCGCTGCCGGACTGGGGCTGGCTACAGCGGATCGACTGGAGCCGGCTGGACCACATCAACTGGACGTGGGTCCGACGCGGGCTCTACCTCAGCGTCGTGGTGATCCTGCTGCTGCCGATCGTCACATTCGCGATGGCCTACTTCATCGTCGACATTCCCAAGCCCGGCGATATCCGCACCAACCAGGTGTCGACAATCCTGGCCAGCGACGGCTCCGAGCTGGCCAAAATCGTTCCGCCCGAAGGTAATCGAGTGGACGTCAACCTCGACCAGGTGCCCGTGCATGTGCGCCAGGCGGTGATCGCGGCCGAGGACCGCAACTTCTATTCCAACCCCGGCTTCTCGTTCACCGGCTTCGCACGCGCGATCAAGAACAACATCTTCGGCGGCGACACCCAGGGCGGCTCGACGATCACCCAGCAGTACGTCAAGAACGCGTTGGTCGGAGCGCAGCGCGCCGGAATCGGCGGCCTGGTGCGCAAGGCCAAAGAGCTCGTCATCGCCACCAAGATGTCGGGGGAGTGGTCCAAGGACGACGTGCTGCAGGCCTACCTCAACATCATCTACTTCGGCAGAGGCGCCTACGGGATATCCGCAGCCTCGATGGCCTATTTCGGCAAACCCGTCGAGCAACTCACCGTGGCCGACGGGGCGCTGCTGGCCGCGCTGATCCAGCGCCCGTCCACGCTGGACCCTGCGGTGGACCTCGAAGGTGCCACGCACCGATGGAACTGGGTGCTCGACGGAATGGTGGAAATCAAGGCGCTGCCGGCGACAGACCGTGCAGCGCAACTTTTTCCACCAACTGTTCCGCCTGAGCAGGCCCGCGCACGAAACCACACGACCGGACCCAATGGGCTGATCCAGCGCCAGGTGACCAGAGAACTGCTCGATCTGTTCAACATCGACGAGCAGACGCTGAACACCCAGGGACTGCAGATCACCACCGCCATAGACCCGCAAGCACAAAAGGCCGCGGAGGACGCGGTGTCGAAGTACATGGACGGGCAGAAACCCGACATGCGCACCGCGGTCGTCTCGATCGATCCGCGCAACGGCGCGGTGAAGGCGTACTACGGCGGCTCGGACGCCAACGGGTTCGACTTCGCTCAGGCCGGCCTGCAGACCGGGTCGTCGTTCAAGGTGTTCGCGCTGATCGCCGCGCTCGAGCAGGGCATCGGGTTGGGCTACCAGGTGGACAGCTCACCGCTGACGGTCAACGGCATCAAGATCACCAACGTGGAGGGCGAGGGCTGCGGGGTCTGCAATATCGCCGAGGCGCTCAAGCGGTCGTTGAACACCTCCTACTACCGGCTGATGCTCAAGTTGAAGAACGGTCCGGAGGACGTGGCGGCCGCCGCGCATCAGGCGGGCATCGCGACCGACTTTCCGGGTGTCGCTCACACGTTGTCCGAGGACGGCAAGGGCGGACCGCCCAACAACGGAATCGTGTTGGGCCAGTACCAGACCCGGGTGATCGACATGGCCTCGGCCTACGCCACGCTGGCCGCCTCCGGCGTCTATCACCGGCCGCACTTCGTGCAAAAGGTGGTCAACGCCGAGGGCCGGGTGCTATTCGATGCCACCGGATCGGACAACTCCGGCGAGCAGCGGATCCCCAAGGACGTCGCCGACAACGTCACGTCGGCGATGCAGCCGATCGCCGCGTATTCGCGCGGCCACACGCTGGTTGGCGGCCGGCCGTCGGCGGCCAAGACCGGCACCACCCAGTTGGGCGACACCGACGCCGATAAGGACGCTTGGATGGTCGGCTACACCCCGTCGCTGTCGACGGCGGTGTGGGTGGGCACCGTCCGCGGGGACGTGCCGCTGGTCAACAAGTGGGGTTCGCCGATCTACGGGTCAGGTCTGCCGTCAGACATCTGGAAGGCGACCATGGACGGCGCGCTCAAAGGAAGCACCGTCGAGTCCTTCCCCAAGCCGACCGAGATCGGCGGGTCCGCCGGGGTACCGGCCGCGCCGCCGCCGGCGCCCCCGCAGATGACGAACATCCAGCCCACGATTGAAGTGGCGCCCGGCATCACCATTCCGATCGGGCCGCCGACCATGGTGCCCGTCGGGCCGGCACCTCCACCACCGGGAGCGCCCGAGCCTGCGCCAGCTCCGCCGCCGTGATCGATCGCGCCGCCATCTCGCCGCGGCGGTTGGCCACTGATCTTCGCTCAGCCGATGACCGTGACTGCCCCAGCCGCACCGACTTTCTGGGCTCGGCGTTGTCGAATGTTGTGGGCGGTCCGGTGGGTCGGCACGCGGTGATCGGCCGCACGGCCGTCCTGACGCCGCTGCGAGTGATGTTTGTGATCGCGCTGGTGTTCCTGGCATTGGGCTGGTCGACGAAGGCACCCTGTTTGCAGACCATCGGGACCGGGCCGGGCGATCAGCGGGTCGCCAATTGGCAGAACCAGCGGGCCTATTACGAGCTGTGCTACTCCGACACCGTTCCACTGTACGGCGCAGAGTTGTTGAGCCAGGGCAGGTTTCCGTACAAGTCGAGCTGGATCGAAAAGGATGGCGCCGGCAAACCGCAAGCCCGCTATGACGGCAGGCCCGCGCTGCGCTACATGGAGTATCCCGTGCTCACCGGGGTGTATCAGTACGCGGCGATGTCGTTGGCCAAGACCTACACCACGTTCAGCAAGCTGGTCGCGCTGCCCGTCGTCGCCGAGGTGGTGGTGTTCTTCGACGTCGCCGCGCTCGGGTTGGTGCTCGCCTGGTTGGGCACGCTGTGGGCCACCGCGGGGTTGGCGGGCCGGCGGGTCTGGGACGCCGCTCTGGTGGGTGCGTCCCCGCTGGTGATCTTCCAGATCTTCACCAATTTCGACGCGCTGGCAACGGCTTTGGCGGTCGGTGGGCTGCTGGCGTGGGCGCGACGGCGTCCCGTGCTTGCCGGGGTGCTGATTGGCCTGGGCATTGCGGCGAAGCTGTATCCGCTGCTGCTTTTGGGCCCGCTGCTGGTACTGGGCATCCGGACCGGGCGGCTTCGTGAGCTGGCCCGTACCGCGGCCGCGACGGTGGCGACCTGGCTGCTGGTGAATCTGCCGGTGCTGCTGCTCTTTCCGCGGGGCTGGTCGGAGTTCTTCCGGTTGAACGCCCGCCGCGGCGATGACATGGATTCGCTGTACAACGTCGTCAAATCCTTCACCGGCTGGCAGGGCTTCGATTCAGGCCTGGGTTTTTGGCAGCCACCGAATCATTTGAACGCGGTCGTACTGGTGTTGTTCTTTTTGTGTTGTGCGGCAATCGGTTACATCGCGCTGACCGCTCCGCGCCGGCCCCGGGTGGCGCAGTTGGCGTTCCTGGTGGTGGCGGCGTTCTTGATGACCAACAAGGTCTGGAGCCCGCAGTTCTCGCTGTGGCTGGTGCCGCTGGCGGTGCTGGCGTTGCCGCACCGCCGGATTCTGTTGGCGTGGATGACGATCGACGCGCTGGTGTGGGTGCCACGGATGTACTACCTCTACAGCGTGCCCGATCGGGGCTTACCCGAGCAGTGGTTCACCGCGACGGTGCTGCTGCGCGACGTCGCCGTGCTGGGCTTGTGTGCGCTGGTGGTTCGCCAGATCTACTGGCCCGAGGAAGACCTGGTCCGCTGGGGTGGACGGGTGGACGATCCGGCGGGCGGGGCGTTCGACCGCGCCGCCGACGCGTCGCCGGGCTGGCTTCCTGCGTGGCTGCGCCCGCCCGGGTTACGACGCGCGGCAGCGCCGAGCGTCGCGGCAGAACAGGATTTCGTAACCCCGGCCGCCGTCCGGTAGCCTGGGTCGGTTGCCGACGCAGGCGACTCTCCTGCCGCGGAAAAGACCGTGGCCGCACACGACCATAGGAGGTGATGAGGTTCCCATGCGTCCATACGAAATCATGGTCATCCTTGACCCCACTCTCGACGAGCGCACCGTAGCCCCGTCGTTGGAGACCTTTCTCAACGTTGTCCGTAAAGACGGCGGATCTGTAGACAAGGTCGACATCTGGGGCCGGCGCCGACTGGCGTACGAGATCGCCAAGCACGCCGAGGGCATCTACGCGGTGATCGATCTCAAGGCCGCCCCCGCGACGGTGTCGGAGCTCGACCGTCAGCTCAGCCTGAACGAGTCGGTGTTGCGCACCAAGGTGATGCGCACCGACAAGCACTAGCGTGACGATCGCGCCTGTTGGCGAATGACCGCGTCGCGTCGTAGCTGTTGCGTAGGCTCAGCGAGAAACCGCTCATGACCAACCGCCAATTCCGGTTGCCCCCAGGAGGACATTGTGGCTGGTGACACCACCATCACCGTCGTCGGAAACCTGACCGCCGACCCTGAACTTCGGTTCACGCCGGCGGGTGCCGCCGTCGCGAACTTCACCGTCGCCTCCACCCCGCGGACCTATGACCGCCAAAGCGGGGAGTGGAAGGACGGCGAGGCGCTGTTCCTGCGATGCAGCATCTGGCGTGAGGCCGCCGAGAATGTGGCCGAGAGCCTCACCCGTGGATCGCGGGTGATCGTCAGCGGGCGGCTCAAGCAGCGTTCGTTCGAGACCCGTGAGGGCGAGAAGCGCACTGTGGTCGAAGTCGAGGTCGACGAGATCGGCCCGTCGCTTCGCTACGCCACCGCCAAGGTCAACAAGGCAAGCCGCAGCGGCGCCGGTGGCGGCGGCGGCTTCGGTGGCGGCGGAGGAGCCCGTCAGCCGGCAGCCCAGGGCGGCGGTGCCGCGGCCGGCGGCGACGACCCGTGGGGCAGTGCCCCGGCGTCGGGTTCGTTCGCCGGTGGCGACGACGAGCCACCCTTCTAACTTCTTCAACCAGAGAACGAAAGAGACAGATATGGCTAAGTCCAGTAGCAACAAGCGGCGCCCGGCGCCGGAGAAGCCGATCAAGACACGCAAATGTGTGTTCTGCTCCAAAAAGGGCCAGGCGATCGACTACAAGGACACCCAACTGCTGCGTACGTACATCAGCGAGCGCGGCAAGATCCGCGCGCGCCGCGTCACCGGCAACTGCGTCCAGCACCAGCGCGACGTCGCGATCGCGGTCAAGAACGCCCGCGAGGTGGCGCTGCTGCCCTTCACCTCTTCGACGCGGTAACCGGTTAGCACAGAACGGGATTAGCGAACAATGAAGCTCATTTTGACCGCCGACGTGGACCACCTCGGTTCCGCCGGCGACACCGTCGAGGTCAAAGACGGCTACGGCCGCAACCTCTTGCTTCCGCGCGGGCTCGCGATCGTCGCGTCGCGCGGTGCGCAACAGCAGGTGGACGACATCCGTCGCGCTCGCGAGTCCAAGCAGGTGCGAGACCTCAGCCACGCCAACGAAATCAAGACGGCGATCGAGGGCCTGGGCTCTGTCGCGCTCGCGGTCAAGACCGCCGGCGACTCAGGCAAGCTGTTCGGTTCGGTGACTCCCGGTGCCGTCGTCACGGCGATCCGGAAAGCCGGTGGCCCCAACCTCGACAAGCGGGTTGTCCGGCTGCCCAAGGGGCACATCAAAGCCGTCGGCAGCCATCCGATCACCCTGCACGTGCACCCCGAGGTCGACGTCCAGGTTGCGCTCGACGTTGTCGCCGAGAGTTGACCTTCAGCACCTATAACCCCCGGTTGCACGCCGAATCGGCTGCCCCTGGGGGTATCGGTGTTGGCATAGCGAACTTGTAGGGGACAGCGCCCTATAGCGAACGTTACCGTCCGTTAACGTCGTTAATCATTAGGCGAAACACAACACGCCCGAAGCGGCAACCCGGCCCGACACGCCGAAGAGATTCCCATCCACACCAATTACGCCGCTGTGTGGTGCGCTTATCTGCAGGGATGCTGCAATGGCGCATATTGCTCCACAAGTTCTCCACACCCCCTCAACACGGGCGCAGACGGATATGCACACATCATGCACAGGTCTATGAACAACACCGTTTGGTGTCCTCGCCAGCAACCTTTAACGTCGACTCGTCGTGAGGTGATGCCGGCGTTCGAAGACCGACCACGCGGCCCGCGGTGGAGTCCCGCCGTCTGCGGGAGCGAGTCGGTCACGAGGGCGAAGGCCGTCGATGCGCCCAGGGTGGGGTCCCCCGAAGATGGGGCCACTTGGGCGGTCGGGCTGAGTCGAGCGATGTCGGTGGTGTGACTTAACGTCAGGCCAGCGATATCGAATGTGCGTTCGAGCGTGTTGCCGAAGGAGGCCGGAGGCCTGTGGCTGTCGTTGACGATCTGGGACATGCAAGCACGGACGCGCCCAGCGAGGACTACGGGCGTCAGCCGCCGCAGGATCTCGCGGCCGAGCAGTCGGTGCTGGGCGGGATGCTGCTGAGCAAGGACGCGATCGCCGACGTGCTGGAGAAGCTCCGACCCAGCGACTTCTATCGCCCGGCGCACCAGAACGTCTACGACGCCATCCTGGATCTCTACGGGCGGGGGGAGCCGGCCGATGCGGTGACGGTGGCAGCCGAGTTGGACCGCCGCGGGCTGTTGCGCCGGATCGGCGGTGCGCCGTATGTGCACACCCTGATCTCCATGGTGCCGACTGCCGCCAACGCGGGCTACTACGCGGAGATCGTCGCGGAGAAGGCGCTGCTGCGCCGGCTGGTGGAAGCCGGCACTCGGGTGGTGCAGTACGGCTACGCGGGTGCCGAGGGCGCCGACGTAGCCGAGGTGGTCGACCGCGCGCAAGCCGAGATGTATGAGGTCACCGATCGTCGGCTCTCCGAGGATTTCGTCCCGCTGGAAGATCTGTTGCAGCCGACGATGGATGAGATCGACGCGATCGCGTCCAACGGCGGTCTGGCACGTGGGGTGCCGACCGGGTTCACCGAACTCGACGAGGTGACCAACGGCTTGCATCCCGGGCAGATGATCATTGTCGCGGCCAGGCCTGGCGTGGGCAAAGCGTTGGCCCTGAACACGCCCCTGCCGACGCCGACCGGCTGGACCACCATGGGCGATGTCGCCGTCGGCGACGAGTTGCTGAGCGCCGACGGGCAGCCCACCCGGGTGGTGGCTGCCACGGACGTCATGCTGAGCCGACCGTGCTACAAGGTCGAATTCTCTGATGGCACCTCGATTATCGCCGACGCCGAGCATCAGTGGCCCACGGGCTATGGCATCCGCACCACAGCGCAATTGCGTTGCGGCTTAGACACTATCGCCGCGGCTGGATCTATCGCGCGTTACCAGGAGCGCGGAGGTGCCACCACCTTGATGGCGCCCGTGCTGCAGCTGGAGGCGGTGCGCCGGGTTAGCAGTGTTCCGGTGCGCTGCGTGGAGGTGGACAACGCCGCGCACCGGTACCTGGCCGGCCGTGGCATGATCCCGACGCACAACTCGACGCTTGGGCTCGATTTCATGCGGTCGTGCTCGATCAAGCACCGGTTGGCCAGCGTCATCTTCTCGCTGGAAATGAGCAAATCCGAGATCGTGATGCGGCTGTTGTCCGCCGAGGCCAAAATCAAGCTGGCCGATATGCGTTCGGGCCGGATGAGCGACGACGACTGGACGCGGCTGGCGCGACGGATGAGCGAAATCAGTGAGGCGCCACTGTATATCGACGACTCGCCGAACCTGACCATGATGGAGATCCGCGCCAAGGCGCGGCGGCTGAAGCAGCGGGCGGATCTGCGCCTGGTCGTTGTGGACTATTTGCAGCTGATGTCGTCCGGCAAGAGGGTCGAGTCGCGGCAGATCGAGGTATCCGAATTCTCCCGCCATTTAAAGCTTTTGGCCAAG
Source organism: uncultured Actinomycetota bacterium (assembly GCA_963760095.1). GTDB lineage: Bacteria > Actinomycetota > Actinomycetes > Mycobacteriales > Mycobacteriaceae > Mycobacterium. The sequence continues at coordinate 94,890 of CAVXBT010000010.1, forward strand.
GAGCTCGAGGTCCCGGTTATTGCGATCAGTCAGCTCAACCGCGGTCCCGAGCAGCGCACCGACAAGAAGCCGATGCTGTCCGACCTGCGTGAGTCGGGATGCCTGACCGCGAATACCCGCATCCTCCGGGCGGACACCGGCGCCGAGGTGACGTTCGGTGAGCTGATGCGCTCCGGCGAGCGGCCGCTGGTGTGGTCGCTGGACGAGCAGCTGCGGATGGTGGCTCGCCCCATGACGAACGTGTTCCCCAGCGGCCACAAGGAGGTGTTCCGCCTACGCCTGGCTTCCGGGCGCGAGGTCGAGGCCACCGGCAACCATCCGTTCATGAGGCTCGACGGCTGGACACCGTTGGAAGAGCTGACGGTTGGTGACCGTCTGGCGGTGCCGCGCCGGGTCCCCGAACCCGTAGACACACAGCGGATGGCGGAATCCGAGGTGATTCTGCTCGCGCACATGATCGGTGACGGGTCGTGCGTCAAGAGGCAGCCGATCCGGTACGCCTCGATCGATGAGCAGAACCTCGCCGCGGTGTCGGCGGCGGCTGCTCACTTCGGCGTGACCGCCGTTCGGGATGACTACCCGGCGGCGCGGGTTACTACGCTGCGGCTGCCCGCACCCTATCGATTGACGCACGGTCGGCGTAACCCGATCGCAGCCTGGCTGGATGGTCTAGGTCTATTCGGCAAGCGGAGCCACGAGAAGTTCGTGCCCGATGCGATCTTCTCCGCGCCCAATGATCAAATCGCACTGTTCTTGAACCACCTCTGGGCCACCGATGGGTCCGTGCGTTGGGATGAGAAGGGCCGACAAGGTCGGATCTACTACGCGTCTACGAGCCGCCGCCTCATCGACGATGTAGCGCGACTGCTGCTGCGCGTGGGCATCCTGTGCCGAATCTATCGAGTCCCCAAGCGGGGGTATCGAGACTCTTGGTATCTGCACATCTTCGGCACCGAGAATCAGAGGCGATTTCTTCGAGACGTGGGTGCCAACGGCCTGAAGTATTTCGCCGGCCGGGAGGTGCTTTCGAAGTTGGAGGGTGTTTCGTGCAGGGCCAACTCCGACACGGTCCCAAGCCAAGTTTGGAACCGGGTACGCCTCGCTTTGGCCCGTAGGAAGTTGTCGCATAGTGCCTTTGCCGCGGCGATTGGAGCCAACTTCCGCGAATCGACGCTCTGGAAGCGGTGCCCGAGCCGCGCTCGACTCCATCGCGCCGCGGCGTTCCTCGAGGACCTGGAACTACATGATCTAGCGACCGATGATGTGTTTTGGGACAAACTCGTCGAGATCACCAGCATTGGAGAACACGATGTGTTCGACGGAACAGTTCCTGGGACCAATAACTTTGTAGCACAAGGGATTTCAGTCCATAACTCGCTCGAACAAGATGCCGACATGGTTATTCTGCTGAATCGGCCGGATGCCTTCGAGCGCGACGACCCGCGCGGAGGTGAGGCGGACTTGATTCTGGCCAAGCATCGCAACGGGCCTACCAAGACTGTCACCGTCGCTCACCAACTACACCTGTCGCGGTTCACCAACATGGCGCGTTAGGTTCTCAAATGCCGTGTCCAATTCTCAAATGAAATGTCCACTCGATGTCCAATTGGACATTGGAGTGAGACACGACCAGGCGGTGGTCCGCAGAGGCGATCGATAGGCCATTTGCGTGTGTCGCCTTGGGCTGATCAGTGATCGCGGAGCGCCTACGAAATTGGCCGATTACCGGCCGCGTTGTAGCAGTCGCACCCCGTGTCAAGACGAACGTAACTTATGTTGTCGCCGAAAGGGTTTCGTCGACGATCAACAGCCTCTGCCGCGACGCACAGTGTCGGTGACCGGAGCGCAAAGAGCCGAACAGGGCAGGAAGACAACTTGGCCACCATCCCGATGGATTGGCGCAACGTCGGCGGCCGCCCTTTCTACACCCGGCGCGGGATCGGCTAGTGACGCCATTAGTGAAGTAAAAGCCGAAGGCTGTAGCGTCCAGATCAATTGGCTCGGAGGTCATCCGGTCTCACCACAACCCAGATGGGCTCAATGGCCGGGCATAAAGAACACGCCTGATTTCTGATTCCTCGGCCAGGACGTGGCAGCGTCACATTTGCCGGATCGACTCTCATGCGGACGTTCGCGGGATCCAGCGAAGAACGTGCCGGCGATAGTCGTTGGTCCGCATCGTCGACACCACCACCAGGCCGCGCTCATCACTGGACAGCGATACTGCCCCGTGAAGGGTCGTCACTGAATGTGCTCCATTGTCGTGTTCCATGCTCGCCCGTCTATGGTTCGACCGTCGCGGCCTAACTGGTTCCCGTTGTGGCGAAGGAGGCGATGTGATCGATGGTGGTGTTCAGTGCGGTCCGTAGGGGCTCGCCGTCGCGCCAGGTCTTGGCCAGCAGCAGGCCGCCCTGCAGGGCAGCCAGCAATGCCATGGCTAGTTGGTCGACGTCGGCGCTTTCGACGAGTGCGCCGCGGGCCTTCATCGCTCCCAGGCCGTCACGGATGGCGCCCTGCCATCGCCGGTAGCCGACCACGACGTCTTCTCGTGCGACGTCGTCTGTGTCGGCGAGCTCGCTAGCCAACGAACCCAGCGGGCATCCTCCCCGAAAGTCGTTGGCCCGCGCGCTGTCCACGACCGCCTGGGCCCAGTCACGCAATCCGTCGATGTCGTCGAGGTGGGCGAGCAGGGGTTTGTGAAACCCGAGGTTCGTGTCGCTCCAAAACCCGATGACGGCGCACGTGAGGGAGTGTTTGTCGCCGAAGTAGTGGTAGATCTGCGATGCGCTGACCCCGGCGGCGGCCTGGAGATCCTCGAAGCTGGTGCCAGCTACTCCCTGCTGGTACATCAGGGCCGCGGCCGCGGCCAGGATGCGGTCACGGGTGGCTTGGCCCTTGCGCGTGATCATCCCGCAAGGATAGCCGATTTTGGTGTTTAAATTCCAAAAGGGGCCAGCGTTTGTGGAGTGATCACTTCAGCAAATCGAGACGGGCGCTCGTAGGACGATGCAGATGTCCACCAGCGCGCATCAGGCGGCGTAGTCGGCAACATCACTGCAGATCACGGGGCTTACAACGTGTTAGGGGCGGCCAGGATGCGGTCACGGGCGGCTTAGCCCTCGCGTGTGATCATCGCGTGAGAGCAGTTGATTCTGGTGTTGACATTCCAAACTAGATGGGGTTTTGTGAAGTAGTCATTCCAAACAAACGAGAGGCGGTCGCGTGACGACGCTGATTTCCACCATCGCGAGGCAGGCGGAGGCGGCCGGGGCATCACCGCAATTCGCCGATGCCTACATCGCGCTGCACGCGGCCGCCGCGCAGCAACCCGCGGTCCTGGCGGTCCTGGCGGTCCTCACCGGTGACGTCGAGCCGATCCAGGGCCCCGACCGGCCACGCCGTTCGCCCGGTGGGTGGACTACCGGCGCGATCTCCTCAACAGCAACTAGCTGAACTCCCCGCAGAGAAGGAACACGAATGAAATTCAGTGGCAAAAACGTCCTCGTCACCGGTGCGACATCCGGTGTCGGGAGAGAAGTCGCGAAACTGTTCGCCCATCATGGCGCCGCGGTGATCGTCACCGGCCGCGACGAGACTCGCGGCCACGCCGTGGTCGAGGAGCTCGCCATCGCAAGCGCACCTGCCCGCTTCATCGCCGCCGACCTCAACGTTTCCGACGACGTGCGACGGCTGATTCAGGAGGCTGGGGACGTCGACATCCTGGTTAACAATGCCGGTTTCTGGGAATTGGCCCCGACCGCAGAAACCACCGAAGCCGGTTTGGACGCCATGTTCGCGGTCAACGTCAAGGCACCGTTCCTGCTGACCGCAGCCTATGCCCCGGCGATGGCGGGAAACGGCGGCGGCGCGATCGTGAACGTGTCCACGATGGTCGCCGACCGCGGCCAGGCCGGCATGGCCGGCTACGGCGCCGCCAAAGCAGCCCTGGAATCGCTGACCCGCTCCTGGGCCGCGGAATACGGGCCCCAGGGCGTGCGCGTCAACGCCGTCGCACTGGGCCCCACAATGACTCCGGCGATGGATCCGATGGCACACATGCTGCCCACGTTCGTCGCCGCTATTCCGTTGGGCCGTGCCGCCCAGCCCATCGAGATCGCCAACGCCATCGCCTACCTGTGCAGCGAGGAGTCCAGCTTCATCACCGGTGCCGTCGTCCCGGTCGACGGTGGCCGCCAATCGGTGTTGTGAACGGCTTGCCCCTCGGCGCCGGGCCGTGGCGCAGAACCGACCCCACACTCATCTGATCCTGGGCGCAACGCCCCCAATCGCACGCTAAAAACTCACAATTAGGAGACTTCAATGAGCAAGCAGCCCTCCCCAAGCGGCCGGATGCGGGGCCAGACCGTCCTGGTCACCGGCACCACCAAGGGTGGCATCGGCTACGAGACCGCCCGCCTTCTCGGTGACGAGGGAGCCACCGTCCTGACGCACGGCCGCACTCAAAAAGCGGCGGGCGCCAGCGTCGGCAGCCTCACGGTCGACGGCAACGGGGCGGGCAGGTTCATCCCGGTCGCCGCGGATCTGAGCTCGATCGCCGGCGCCTGGCAGCTCGCAGACGCCGTCCGAGCCGCAGCCCCGCAGGGTATCCACGGTCTGGTCAACAACGCCGGCGCCGGGTTCAACGAGCGGCGGCTGTCCCCAGATGGCTTGGAGATGACCATGGCCATCAACCACGTGGCGGTAGCCGCCCTGACCGACGCACTCCTCGACCTGCTGCACGCGGGTGCGGATTCGCTGGGAAGACCGTCGCGGGTCGCCAACATGACCGCATTGATCGAGGGGCGCGGCAAAGTCGAGACCGACTGGTCCTATCCGGGCAAATACAGCCAGACTCAGGCCTACTTCAACGCCAAGTTGACCAACCTGCTCTACACCTATGCCCTGGCTCGCCGACTCGACGGCCGCGGGGTCACGGTCAACGCGGTCAGCCCCGGCACCGTGAAATCGGATTTCGGCGCCAAGGCCGGCGGAATCTTCGGGCTGATGGCACGGTTCGGCGCACCGCTATACGGCCACCCCAGTAAAGGCTCCCGCGGAGTCGTGCGGATCATGACCGACCCCGACCTGGCCACGGCCACGGGCAACGGCGCCTACTACACGCCCTCCAAACTCAAGAAATCCTCCAAGAAGTCCCGCACAGAGCACCTGCAGGAACAGGTCTACTTGCAGACCGAGCGCATCCTGCGCGCCCAGCGCGACAACCACCCGAGAAGCGTCGGCGATGACCGCGCTCGCCGCACGCCGCAGCGTTTCGAGTAGGGAGTTATCAGGGCGGCGGGGACCGCAGCGACGGATCTCGCGACCTGGCCAACAGTGATGGCAGCCAACGAATCGGTCACCGAGCCGCACCGGCTTACCGCCAAGGGGCGGGCCACCCGGGAGCGGATCGTCGTGGCAGCAGCGCAACTGATGTACGACCACGGTGTCCTAGGCACGAGTCTGGGTGACGTCTATAAGGCGGCCGGCGTTAGCGCGTCGCAGGTGTATCACTATTTCGGGGACAAGGAATCCCTGATCAGGGCCGTTATCGCCCACCGCGTGCACGCTGTGCTGGCAACGCTTCGGGGGCTGGACAGCATGGAAGGGCTGCGCCACTGGCGAGACTTGGTCGTCGACACCTATCGCCAGCGGAATGGTGAGGGCGGCTGCACGCTGGGGTCGCTGGTCGGGGAGCTGGCCGAGCCCTACCCGGAGTGTCGGGCTGACCTTGCCGGTGGATTCGATCAGTGGGAAGCGGCGATCCGCGAGGGCCTACAGGCCATGTGCGATCGGGGCGATCTGCGCCGCACGGCCGACCCCGGCCGGCTGGCGACCGCGCTGTTGGCTGCGGTCGAAGGCGGCACCCTGCTCGCGCAGGTCCGCCGCGACCCCGCCCCTGTTGCCACGGCACTCGACGAGGTCCTCGAGCGCATCGAAAACCTCAGACCCTGACCCGCGCCGGCCCATCAGTAAGACGGCAGCACCGCCGCTGCCAGTCGCGTCAGCTACCTGGGTGAAAACCTCGGCGTCACAAACGAATTGACCACACAGCGAGGATCGACGATGGCCGGCGCATGCCCCAGCGGCGGCCGCCGATCGGTAGGTCTGCGATCGTTAACGGAAGGTGACTTGGTGAGCGTGGTTCCCCTAACCGGCATCGTCAAACGAGCCTGGATTCCCCTGATTGTCGTTGTGGTGCTTGCGGTATCGGGGCTGGTCGTGTCCCGGTTTCACCGGCAGTTCGCATCCCAGAACCTCAACGCCAACGCCGGTGCGGGCATCGAGATCGTCCAGTTCAACCCCAAGATCATGATCTACGACGTGTACGGCTCCGGTACCGCCCAGATCAGCTACTTCGACCCCGATGCCAACGTGCACCTGGTCAGCGTGCCGCTGCCGTGGTCGATCACCTTGTCGACGACGCTGCCCAGCGTCAGCGGCAGCCTCATGGCCCAAACCACCGGCGATCAGATTGGATGCAAAGTCACCGTGAACGGAGTCGTGCGTGAGCAGCACTCAGCCGACGGGATCAACGCCCAAACCTACTGCCTGGTGAAGTCCGCATGACCCACGCAACCCCCACCGGCACCACCGAGCACCCGAAGCGGCCCTACCTTCCACATCTGATCCGCATCCTATCGATCCCGATCGTCGTGTTCTGGGTGTTTGTCGCGGTCATCGTCAACGTCGTCGCCCCGCCGCTGGAGGTGGTCGGCGAGTCACATTCGGCTCCGATGTCTCCGGAGGACGCGCCGTCGATGACGGCGATGAAACTCATGGGTGGCAACTTCCACGAGTTCAACTCCAACAGCACCGTGATGATTGTTCTCGAGGGCCAGCGACCCCTGGGTCCCGACGCCCACGCCTTCTACAACGCGATCATCAAGAAACTCCGGCACGATCCCGAGCACATCCAGCACATCCAGGACTTCTGGAGTGACACCCTGACCGCGGCCGGCGCGCAGAGCACCGACGGCAAGGCGGCCTTCGTGCAGGTCAACCTCGCCGGCGAACAGGGCCAAACGCTGGCCAACCAGGGCGTGCAGGCCGTCCGCAAGGCCATCGCCGAGACGAAGGCACCACCGGGGGTGCAGGCCTACGTCACAGGCGCGGCCGCCCTCACCAACGACCGGGACGAGATCGGCAACACGAGCCTAAAGACCATCACCGTCTACACACTCATCGCGATCGCCGTGATGTTGCTGGTCGTCTACCGCTCGATTCGCACCACCCTGGTGCAGCTCTTCCTGACATTCGTCGGCTTGCTGACCGCGCGCGGCGTGGTGTCAACGCTGGCCATTCACAACGTCTTCGGACTGACGACGTTCGCCGGCAGCATCCTGACGATGTTGGCCATCGCCGCGGCCACCGACTACGGCATCTTCATCTTCGGCCGCTACAAGGAAGACCGCGGCGTGGGTATGGACCGCGACGACGCGTTTTACGCCACCTTCAAATCCGTCGCCCCGGTCATCGTCGGCTCGGGTCTGACCATCGCCGGCGCCACCTACTGCCTGAGCTTTTGCCGCCTGCCCTACTTCGCCACCATGGGCGCCCCAGTCGCCATCGGCATGATCGTGATCGTGGCCTCCGCGGTCACCCTGGGACCGGCGGTGCTGTTCCTGGGCAGCAAGATCGGGCTCTACGAAGCCAAACGCCCTCCCCGGAGTCGGTTCTGGCGCAAGGTCGGCACGGCCGTAGTTCGTTGGCCCGCACCCATTTTCGTGGTCAGCCTGTTCGTGGTGATGATCGGCCTGGTGGCCATTCCCGGTAACACGCCCGGCTACAACGACCAGTACTACATGCCGGCCGATGCGCCTGCCAACGTCGGGTTCGCCGCCGCCGAGCGGCACTTCACCCAAGCGCGGATGAACCCCGACATCCTGATGGTCGAGGCCGATCACGACATGCGCAATCCCGCCGACATGCTGGTGCTGAACGCGGTCGCGCGCAACGTGATGCACACCGAGGGCATCGCGATGGTGCAGAGCATCACCCGGCCCCTCGGTATCCCGATCCAGCACAGCTCGATCCCGTTCCAGACCAGCATCCAGGGCCAGACCACCAACCAGAACCTGCCCTTCCAGCGCGACCAGTTGGCCAACCAGCTCAAGACGATCGACGCGACGAACGCCTCGATCGCCATCTTGAAAGAGCAGTACAAGCTGTCGCTGCAGCAGACCGCACTCACGCAGGATTCGGCCGTCAAGTCCCGGCAAGTGCTGGAGACCACCGAGAAGTTGCGGGACAGCATCGCGAACTTCGACGACGAGTTCCGGCCGCTGCGCAGCTATTTCTACTGGGAGCGGCACTGCTACGACGTCCCGATGTGCTTTGCGATCAGGTCGCTGTTCGATTCGCTCGACGGCATCGACGAACTGACCGACAAGACCGGCGCGGTGCAGGTCGACACCGACAAGCTGGCAGCTCTCGCGCCGAAGCTGACTGCGCTGCTGCCCCAGACGATCGCGTCGATGGAAACGAGCCGCGACCTGGCACTGGCGACCTACAACTCGCAGAAGGCGCTCTATGACCAGCAGCAAGCCTCCAACGACACCGCTTTGGCGATGGGTGCGGCGTTCGACAACGCGAAGAACGACGACTTGTTCTTCCTACCGCCGGAGGCTTTCAGCACCCCTGACTTTGAGCGCGGTCTGAAGTTGTTCTTGTCCCCGGACGGCAAGTCCGCGCGCATGTTCATCACCCACCAGAGCGATCCGGCCACAATCGAGGGCATCGGCCGGGTGGCCCACGAGCGCAAGGCCGCCCAGGAGGCCCTGAAGATGTCGTCGCTGTCGGACGCCAAGATCTACCTCGGCGGGGAGGCGGCCACCTATCGCGATATGGCCGACGGCGCCAGGTACGACCTGCTGATCGCTGTGGTCTCGGCGCTGACGCTGATCTTCATCATCATGCTGATCTTGACCCGAGCGGTGGTGGCGGCCCTGGTGATTGTGACCACGGCGGCCAGCTCGATCGCTGCGTCCTTCGGGATTTCGGTGCTCATCTGGCAGGACTTGTTGGGCATGCCGGTGCATTGGGTGGTGATGCTGATGTCGGTCATCATCCTGCTGGCGGTGGGATCGGACTACAACCTGCTGCTGGTGTCGCGGTTCGAAGACGAGATCCACGCCGGGTTGAAAACCGGCATCATCCGCTCCATGGCAGGCACGGGCGGCGTGGTCACTCGGCCGGCTTCGTCTTCGCCGCCACCATGGCCGCGATGACGCTCAGCAAACTGACCGTGATCGCCCAGCTGGGCTCGACGATCGCCATCGGTCTGCTCGTGGACACCTTGATCGTGCGATCGCTGTTGATGCCGTCGATCGCCACGTTGCTGGGTCGATGGTTCTGGTGGCCGCAGGTCGTTTACCCGCGCGGTGATAACGCTCGACCGGCACCAGCTCCCGAACATGCGACAACGTCACCCCAGCCAGGACTCGCAGCCCCAGCGGCGCCAACCGGCCCCTCGAGCGATGGCAATGATTAGCGAGAAGCGGGGCGGGTCCCAAAGGATGGGAGGCCCCAGTCAGGCGGACCAGAAGGATTTTTCACCAGCGATGCCCCGCAACGCAGACACCGGCGATCACCCCGGCGGGCCGGTGTATCGGGCGCCGGTGTTGATGGTGGTGCATGCTCATCCTGACGACGAGTCCAGCCAGACCGGCGGCACACTGGCCACCTATGCCGCCGCCGGCTGGCACACCGTTCTGATTACCTGCACCGACGGCCGCGGCGGTGACGGCCCGGGCGGGGTCAAGCCCGGCGATCCCGGCCACGACCCGCACCAGGTAGCGGCGCGACGAAGCCGTGAACTTGACCTGGCCGCAGTGGCTTTGGGGATCGGTGAGGTGGTTCGGCTCGGATACCCCGATTCGGGTCCCACCGCCGGTGAGCACGTGCCCAGCGAGGCGTTCAGCGTGCGCGCACTGATGCCGATGGTCACCCGGCTGGTTCGCCTGATCCGGCTGCATCAACCCGCCGTCATCGTCACCTACCCGCCCAACGGACTGTCCGGGCACCCCGACCACATCCGCGCCCACCAGCTTGTGACTGCTGCGCTACGAAACATCAACGCCAACCGCACCACCACCACCGGCGGTACCGGTCCGCTGCTCTACTTCATCGCCGTCTCTCGCGGCCGACTTGCCGGCATGCGCGCGAGCGCTCGCACCGTCCCGGGTCCGGAGATGTGGTCACCGCCTGACGACATGGCGATCGACGACGAGCGGATCACCACGGTCATCGACGTCGCCGCGCACTGGCCCGACAAACTGCGCGCGCTGTCCGCCCATGCCAGCCAAGCCGACGCAGCCGTGCTATCGGCGGTGTTTTCCGCGGCCGGCATCCATCGCGTGGAAGAGTTCGTGCGCGCCGACCACATCCCTGAAACGCTGAACGGCACGCTCGAAGCTGGTTTCGGCGGCCCCGCGCCCGTTGAGATCGCCAGCGGCGCAATCAGATCTGGTTGACTCCGCCGTCGACGGCGATCTCTGCTTTAGTGGTGTAGCTACTGTCCGACGCCTGTCGCTGGCACGAGTCCCTCGGCTGGTATCGCGTGAACGCCACCGCGCCAATACAATTCCGCGGTCACCACAGCCGAGCCGGGCCAGTGAGGCGTCGCGTCGTGAGGCCAAGGCCTTGAGCTGGTGCTAGGCGGCGATCGACTGGGCGTACCCGGGGGCGCTAGCTACACGGGTAGACACCGTCGTACGAATCGTGGTCGATGCCGCCGTCTTTCACGGGATCAGCAGGGTGCGACCTCGCAGTGCGCCGTCCTCACTTTGCTGGTGAAGCTGCGCGGTGTCGGACAGGGGACGCCGCGCGCTGATGTCGAGGTGCAGCTGTCCGCTGTCGATGAGTTCGACGATGTGGGTCAGCTGGGTCGTGTCGCTGCGTACGCTGAAAAACACGACCCGCTGGGTATGGTCGGGGAATTCCGCACCGGGTGGGGTCGCTGTCACCAGGGTTCCGCCGGGCTTGATGACGTTGAGCAGGTTCGCGGTGTCCGTGCCGGTGCCGGCGACGAGATTGATGGCGAGATCGACTGGCGCATCGAGTGTGTCGGTGATCGTGGCGGCGGTGTAGTCGATGATGTGGTCGGCTCCTGCGGCGCGTGTTGGGTCGGCACTGCGGGGGCTTGCGGTGGCGATCACTGTGGCGCCGGCCTGTTTTGCGAGTTGGACGACGAATCCGCCGACGCCGCCGCCTGCTCCGTTGACGAGCACGCTCTGCCCGGCGACGAGGTTGCCGTGCTCAAACAGTGCCTGCCAGGCGGTGAGCGCGGGGACCGGAATCGCGGCGGCGTCGATCAGTGGGATGTTGGCGGGGGCTCGGACGAGGACCTCGGCAGGTGCGGTGACGTATTCGGCGGCGGCTCCCGGTCCGGTCATGGGAAGGAATCCGATGACCTCGGTCCCGATGGCCGGATCCTCAGTGCCGGGGCCGTGGGCGACGACGGTTCCGGCCAGGTCGAGGCCCAAGGTGTGAGGAAAGGGCACAGGGAAGATCTGGTCGATGATCCCTGCCCGAAACCAGGTGTCCACCGGGTTAAACGCTGTCGCCGCGACGGCAACGAGCGCTTCTCCGCTCCTGGGCCGCGGTGTCGGGGTCTCTTCGTAGCGCAAGACGTCGATGTCGCCGTACTCGTGAAAACGGATGGCTTTCATGGATTTTCTCCTAGAGATGCAAGGGTCGGGGGGTCAGATGGCGAGGCGCTCACCCAGCAGACTGTGGGCGCTGGGCTGGGTCAACGAAGCGGGCGTGGCGTTACCGATACCGCGGGTGGCTGCAGTGATCAGCGACGGATCCGGTGAGACTCATGGTCACGGCGTGGGTGCCGCCCACCCGGAAGCGATGCTGATGGTGTCGCTCGGGTGTGATCGACCCGAGACGGTCGATGAGTGTGGTGCTCAGCGTCCGGGTAGGTCGTCGTCGACGTCGCGGATCTGCCCGGTTGTGTCATCGCCGAGTCGGGCGAGCAGGGCGTCCGCGGATCGTTCGGGGCTGATCAACATCCCCGACTCCTTGAACTTGATGAACTGGTTTCGCAGTCCCTCGCCGATCCGCTCAGCTGGTTGACTGCGGACCCAGTCGTGGATGGCGGTGTCGACGATCCCTGGCCGGAAGGCGTTGACGGTGACTCCCGTATTGGCGAGTTCGGCGGCCAGGTTCAGAGTGTGCGTTTCCAGTGCCGCCTTGGAGGTGGTGTAGGCGTTACCGCCGATGAGTTGCGACGGCGCCGCTCCCGATTTGGCCGTCACGTTCACGATTCGGCCCCACTTTCGCCTCAGCATGTCGGGCAGTAGTGCCAGCGTCAGCTGCACTGGGCTGACCAGGTTGACGGTGATCGCCGCTGCCCACTCGGCCGCATCCACGTCCGCGGTGGGTCCCATTGGCTGCACGACTGCGGCATTGTTGATGAGAATGTCGATCACTCCACATTCCTTCTGTACGTACGCAATTGCGGCCGCCACGGCTGACTGGTCAGCTAGGTCGGTGGGTACGACGACGGCCCGGGCTCCCAGTGCTCTAGCGTGCTCTGCGACCTCGTCGAGCTCGGGCTGTGATCGGGCAAGTAGTGCCAGATCAGCGCCCGCGGAGGCCAAGCCCAACGCCACGGCTCGTCCGATGCCGCGGCCAGCCCCGGTCACCAGCGCGGTCTTGCCGGAGAGAGTCTTATCGCCCATGTCGGCCGCCGTTCATCGATACGTGCGACTCGAATGTGCCGGTAAAACCGGCACATTGGGCCCACGAGTTACGTTGTCGGGCATTTCCTAGCCTCATTTGCTCACCAATCCGGTTGTGTTGACGGGGTTTTCCTGAAAGTCCGCGTGGCGAACACGTCTGCGTCGCGAGCGCCGCAGCTTCTCTTCTGGTCACTTCAAATGTCTGTTGGAACGATCGTTTAGTGACGTAAAAGGTGATTCGTGCGGGGGTGGCGGCCCTCGTGCTGGCAGCTACTCGGTGGTGCGCGTGGCGGCGATTGGAATCAGCATCAGCGTGCAGTTCGCTGCCGATCGATTGTGCCAACGGTGGAACGTCCCGTTGTGGGTGAGGAAATCCCCGGCCTTGATCGTGGTCTCGTACTCATTGCCGTCCTCGCCTGGGTAGGCGACGTTGGTCTCGCCTTCGAGGACCACGACGAAGTCGACGGTGTCGGTGCGGTGCATGCCACCCCCTTCCTTGCCCGGCGTCATCCCTCCACCGGTGCCGAGGTTGAGCCTTCCTACCGTCTCCGAGAGGTCCGGCGGTTCGTCTCCGATGACCGGGGGAATGATCTGAATGTCAACGCGGATTCCGCCACGCGGCCCGAAGAGGCCCAGTTGCTTGTACTCACCGAGCACGTGCTCGGGCCGTAGCGGCAGTTCGGGAACCTCGTCGAATCCCCAGATATCGAAAGCGCAGGTGGCGTCCTTAACGGTCGAGGAGTCAAAGACCTCGTCGGTCTGCGTCACCACGCCCGTGGGGGCCTCGGCCGTGGTCAATCGCCTGATCTTCATTCTGTTTTATCTCCTCGTAGGTGGTGGGCCGCCGCAACGCAGGGCTGCCCGACAGTCGAAGCCGGTGACTAGCTTCGTCGATCGTGGATTTCTAGATCCATTGACTAGCAGAGTATATGTATCCACAGATTCATAATGTTGCCTAGGTGCGTTCGTGTCAACCGTGGGGTGGTCCAGGCGCCGACGGCTGATATTCATCCTTAATCGGCTACTTGAGGGCATTTTTGATGTGGTCGTCGATCGCGTAGACACACCTCGACGAGGAACTTCCTCATCATAAACCCTCCAAGCGACTCCCTTTGGTTTGTATCTGGAGATTCACAATTAAGCAAACGCAGCGCTACACTGGTTGAAGCGGCGATGACCACCCGGACATCAGGCGAACAGCCGCTGGCGACCCTGCCCACAGGCAGGTGAAGGAGGACAAACTGCGATGAACATCCCGACTACCTACGCGGCGACGGTGGCAGTGCCGTTGCCCGATGATGACGTCACCAAGGGGGTCATCGAGGCCTACTTCGGTGGCACCTATCAGTCCGAGGCGACGCTGAACGTCGTCAAGATGTTCGCCGGAACGGGAGCGCACTTCCCGGGCGTGATCGATACGGTCCAGGCGATCTTCGGCCCCGAGGGCATCAACCCCAAACACCGGCAGATGTGCATGATGCGCGTCGCCAAGGCTTTCAACGCACCCTACGAGTGGCAGATCCACTCGGCGATCGGCCGCAACGTGGGACTCACCGAGGACGAGATCGCCGCAATCGCCGCCGACGGGCCGGTCACCGGCATCGACTCGGACTACGTTCTGCTGGGCCGGGCGGTCGACGATTTCGCCAGCGCGAAGACGCTGACCGACGAGACGCTCAGCGAACTCCTGACCACCTTTGGTGAGGACTGGACACGTAAGTACATTTTCTCGATCACTTACTTCATCTTCATGGGCCTGTGGCTCAACGGCTGCCGCGTCCCGCTGGAGACCACCGACAAGATCGGCGGAAGGGACACCAACCCGGCCGGGACATCTGCGGAGACCGTCTCCACTAGTTCCTAGCCACGACCAAGCAGACGAAATCGGAAGGGGGATCAGGACAGCGGGCCCGCAGCGACGGACTCGCCCAACCTGGCTAAAAGTGATGGCAACGAAGGAATCGGTCACCGAGTCGCACCGGCTCACCCCCAAGGGACGGGCCACGCGGGAGCGGATCGTGGCGACAGCAGCGCAACTGATGTACGACCACGGCGTCGCAGCCACCAGTCCCGGCGACGTACAGAAGGCTGCCGGCGTCGGCGCGTCGCAGATGTACCACTACTTCGAGGACAAGGAAGCCCTGATCAGGGCCGTGATCGCCCACCGCGTCCAGGCTCTGCTGGCAACGCTTGGGGGGCTGGACAGCATGGAGGGGTTGCGCGCCTGGCGAGACTTCGTCGTCGACACCCAACGCCAGCGGAACTGCGCAGGCGGCTGTCCGCTCGGGTCGCTGGTGGGTGAGCTGGCCGAACCCTTCCCGGACTGTCGAGGCGACCTGGTCGGGGGGTTCGACCAGTGGGAAGCGGCGATCCGCGAGGGCCTGCAGGCCATGTGGGATCGGGGCGAGCTGCGCCGCAAGGCCAACCCCGACCGCTTGGCGACTGTGCTGTTGGCCGCGGTCGAAGGCGGGATGCTGCTCGCGCAGGTTCGCCGCGACTCCGCACCTCTGGAAACGGCACTCGATGACGTCCTCGACCGCATCGAGGAGCTCAGGCCCCGACGCGCCCCGGCCGGTCAGTGAGCCGGCCGCATTGCCCCGGTGGCGCTGTTCCTTGCCTCGGATGAAAAGCAGTTTCATCACCGGAGTGAGCACCGCGTCTATTCCAGATTGACGACAGGTCGTTATTCGTGTCAGCGCAACAGCACACTCCTTGGAGGCCGGAAGTGCCAGCAGAGAACGTTCCCATCATGATTTTCGACGGAGTGGCAAAGCTTCCTTCAGAAGCGGACGGTGCCGTCGTCGTCGGGGGTTCGAATGCCGCGATTCCGGCGGCGTATGTCTCGGCTAAAGCGGGCGTTCGCGCTGCCATTCATCATGACTGCGGCATCGGTCGAGAAGAAGCGGGGGTCAGCGGTCTGCTCTGGGCCGAACGACACGGCATGGCCATGGCCGCCGTGGCGACCGACAGTGCCCGCGTCGGCGACGGTGCAGACATGCTCCAACGCGGGATCATCAGCCGTGTCAACGGGCTTGCGGCCAAGTGTGGTGTAGAGACCGGTCACACCGTCGTACAAGCCGTAGTGCTCTTGAAATCCGCTACGTGGCCCCACCCAGCCGCGGAGGCGCCGGTCGAGAGACGCACCGTCATTGACGGCGTCCTCTGCATCGACTCCGTCTCATTCGGTAAGCCAGAAGACGCAGGCCTGGTCGTGGCGACCGGTAGCCATGGCGGTGCAACCGCCGCCCCTATGGCCGGTTCATTTAGGCCACGCCTCGTCCTCTTCAACGATGCCGGCTTCGGCGCCGATCGTGCGGGTGTCGCCAGCCTTCCCATTCTCGATTCCGACGGTATTGCCGCCGCAACGGTCGCCGCGGACTCAGCGCGCATCGGTGACGGCCAGTCGACGCTGACACAGGGCATCATCTCAGCCGTCAATGACACGGCACACCGACTCGGCGCCAGGGTCGGAGACACGGCCCTTAACGTGGCGCGCAACGTAGCGCAGAGTGCCTGACTAGGCCACGCCGAACAACCGAGATGAATCAACAGAGACAGATAAGACGCATAGATGCCAAGGCGAAAACCATTGCGCGAGTTAGCCCGCCGCAACACGCAAATTACCAGTACGTCGATAAATCGTGAAAACTATTGCTAGACAAACAAATAGAGAACATGCAGTGATTCAGCTCGCATAGCGTCGGATATCGGTGCTCGGCCGGCACTCACGATGGCACCAAGCAGGGCACCTTGATGTCGGTGTCACTGCGACAAACCGCTTAGCCAGGCAGGGGCGTTGCCCATCTCGCTACGGCCGGCACGAAGGCTAGCGGAGTTGCACGCCGGAAAATGGACACGAAGGTGAGACAAATCGGTGTGGACACAAAGTGAGATTACGAGAATCGCTGCAGTTCAGGCTATCGCGGGTGGACAGGCGATTTGAGAACCTAATGGGAACCGATCAGCGTGTTCCGACAGGATTTCGTTTACTGCGCGGGACGCCCCATCGGCATCCATCACGTGGATGTCGTGGTGGTCCTCCGCCCAATTTTTGCGAGACTTGGCGGTGGTGTATCGGTTCGGGTCGTCCCCGAACTCACCGAGCACCCGGGCGCCGAGGATGACACCGAGTCCTGGCAGGGAGAGGTAGATGTCGGCGTCCGGGTGTGTCTCAAAATGTGTGGCCAGTTCGGCTTCGAGGTCACTGATCTGACGATTCAGTTCGGCGATGACGCCGACCGCGGCGCGGGTGGTCGCGGCGAATGCGGCGGTGATCGCGGCGGGTGCGGCGAGTTGCTCGGTGCGCAGCGCCACGGTGATCTCCTGAGCCCGGGCATCGAGGTTGCGTTGTCGCCCAGCGTGTTTGAGTGCCGACCGGATCTTGGCCAGGCTCAGACGAGTTGCCTCGACAGGAGTGGGAGCGCGACCCAGGACGGCCAGGGCATCGCGGTCGTGCAGGTCGTCGAAGGCCTCCAGCGCGGCTGGGTAGTACTCCCGCAGTGCGCTGCGCAGCGCGTTGGTGTGCCGGGTGCGGGCCCAGATCAGGTTCTGGTGTCCTCGGGCGAGGACCTTGATCGCCTCGGCTTCGGAGCTGTCGCCGGCCATCGAGCGGTGGTTGTGCCGGTCGGTGCGGACCAGATCGGCCAGCAGCTTGGCGTCACCGGCGTCGGATTTCGCGCCGGAGACCTGATGTCGCTCGCGGTAGCGGGCGACGGCCAGCGGGTTGACCGCATACACCTGGTACCCGGCCGCGCTCAAGGCTTGCACCCACAGGCCGCGATCGGTTTCGATGCCGATCACCACCTGGCTGGGTTCTGCGACGTGGGCGGCCACCAACTCGTGGAACCCGCTGATGCCCGCAAGTCCTTCGGGTAGCCGGCGTGACGCTAGCCGCGCCCCATCGGCATCCATCACGTGGATGTCGTGGTGGTCCTCCGCCCAATCGTCCCCGACGAATATCATCTTCTCGCCTCCTAACTCCGTTGTGAAGAAACAACATTCAGAGCCGAAGGCCACCCGGCGGCAACCTAATGGACCAGTGCTCGACCGGCACGACACCCCATAAGCGCTACAGGCAACCTCACCAACCGGCCGGGGCACGCTCTACAGCTAGAAATCGACCAATGCTCCAGGTTCTCACGTGTGCTCACCGGCCGGCGGCTCAGTAATCAGCGTCCCGCGCAGTAAACGAAATCCTGTCGGAACACGCTGATCGGTTCCCATTAGGTTCTCAAATCCCGTGTCCAATTCGGCAGCGAGCCCGAGTTATACGGGATGCCGTAGCGCCGGCAGATCTCGCGAACCTCCGGCGCGATATCCGAATAGCGGTGGGCCGGCATGTCGGGGAACAGGTGGTGCTCGATCTGGTGCGACAAGTTGCCGGACAGCAGGTGAAACAGCTTGCCGCCGGTCAGGTTCGCCGAACCCAGGACCTGACGGAAGTACCACATGCCACGCGACTCACCTTGTGTCTCTTCGACAGTGAATTCGTCTGTGCCATCGCGGAAGTGGCCGCAGAAGATGATCATGTAGGACCACACGTTGCGGATCAGGTTGGCCGACAAGTTACCGGTGAAGACGAACAGAGGCATTTCCCAGCACGAACGCCGGCAGCGCGGACTGGCCGACCACGACGGCGACATCTGGAACCGCAGCGCAAATTGTCACGCCCGGCAAGTGCGCCCAACGTGGCGCCCCAGTCGGCTACAGCTAGAACGGGCTGCTGTTGGACTGCCAGCTGGCCTCTTCCGGGCGCGGCCCGAAGCGGCGGATGTAGTCCTCGTGGATGTGCGCGTCTCTCTTGCGTTTGATCACATCGACCAGATTCGGGTCCAGACCGTGCAGGGCCAACCGGTGTCGGCGCCAAACCTTGTTCAACGCAAGCGACATGAGCACGGCCCAAATGAAGATTGGCGCCGTCATTTCGGAGTGCACGTAGAACGAAGCGGGAAGCAACCAGAACGGGGCGAGAACCAGAAACGGTGGTATCGCCATCCGGATCAGGTGCCGACGGACGGCTCCCTGCCCGGCCAGGTCCTCGGCAACCCACGTACGCATCGAGTCGGGCAGGCATCGTCCGTATACGTACGCGATGTACTGCAGCGGGTTTGGGCTGGCGGTGGACATGGCAGCTCCTTCGGGTCGGGGTGGTGGTCAGGCGTCGAGCGCGCCGGCGGCCAGGGCGGCGGAGTTGATGCGGTTCAGCACTCGGCGCAACTCGTCGAGTTCGGCCAGGCCGACGCCGAGCCGTGTCACGACGGCTGGGGGGATCTCGAGTGCACGGTTGCGCAGCGCCGTCCCGCGCTCGGTCAGCAAGACGTGGGTGGACCGCTCGTCGACGGTGCTCCTGGTGCGGGTGATGAAGCCGAGTGCCTCCAACCGCTTGAGCATTGGCGAGAGCGTGGCCGAATCCAGTTGCAAGGACGCGGCGATCTGCTTGACCGACAACGGTGAATCGCCCTCGCTGGCCGCCTTCTGGTGATCCCAAAGCGCCAACATCACCAAGTACTGCGGATGGGTCAGACCCAGGGGTTCGAGTAGCGGGCGGTAGACGGCCAGCACCGCCCGGTTGGTGATCGCCAGCGCAAAACAGACCTGCTGCTCAAGAGCAAGTGGGTCGATGTCGGATGCAGTCAGTGAGGGCACTACTTAATCGTACACAACCAATTAGGGCCCTAACGTTGTATGCCTTGTCACACTTGCCGGTCGGGCGGACGCGGCCGCATGCACGAATGCCCGAGATTGGGGTGCCGTCAGGTGACGCAACCGCTGTCGGAGTCTTGTCCCTACAACAGACAGCAGCCGCTCGATCAGAAGTGCCGGTGCTGCATGACGATAGGAAATGCAGCGACCCGTGAGACAAACGCAGATGCAGCGCCGGTGAGACACATCAGAAAGCCCAGTTCAGGACGCTGCGAGGTGCAGTCGAACCTGGGATGTCTACATGATGCTAGCTGTCGCGTACCGCAAGGGTGAGATGCAATGTCTTATGCGACATTTCTAGCTTTTAGCCGAAACAACGGCTCCGGATTATTCTACGGTTGCCAGGTTTCCGTCGGCTCAGGATGCCTCCGCTGGGGCAATTCCTAGCTGCCGCAATTTCGTGACCGCGGTGATGGTTACTGGGGGGATTAGCGGGGACAAGACCAATACAAAAATTAGGGCTTGGACGTGGATGTTGAGAAATTGTGCGCATGTTCGGTGATCGGAACCGCGACGCGACCTAGGTCATCGTGCCCGGAGGTCTACTCCGCGAAGAAATGTTTGAGCTGTC
The DNA here is from genome assembly GCA_963760095.1 of uncultured Actinomycetota bacterium. Classification (GTDB taxonomy): domain Bacteria; phylum Actinomycetota; class Actinomycetes; order Mycobacteriales; family Mycobacteriaceae; genus Mycobacterium. The sequence continues at coordinate 114,852 of CAVXBT010000010.1, forward strand.
GGGACGACGCTCCGACTCCAGCCAGTGGACACAGTGGATACCGAGAAGCGATGGGACACTCCGCCGCTGCGGCGAGGTTCTGTGCCCTTCCGGTCATCCGCCACAGAAAAGGGAGATCAACCATGGCTACCAAGGCATTGCTGGTACGGCTCGAGGCCAAGTCCGGCAAAGAAGACGCAGTCGAGGAATTTCTTCTTTCGGCACTGCCGCTCGTCGAGCAGGAACCCGGCACGAAACCATGGTTCGCGGTTCGGTTCGGCCCGTCGACGTTCGGCATTATCGACGCGTTCCCGGACGAGGCGGCACGCGAGACGCATCTTGGCGGGCCCGTTGGAAAGGCCCTCGCGGAGAAAGCCGACGAGCTCTTCGCCTCGGCACCCGACATCAGCAATCTCGACGTTATCGCCAACAAGCTCTGACGCCGTTGCGGCTGATTCGGCTTGATGAGGGTGACCGATAGGGTGGTGCCGAGGGCCAGTCTTTTTGCGCGAGGCCTCAGATGCAGTCGCTGTTGGTACGCGATATGCGGCCGTCGAAATGCCGAGGGTCGACGCCATCGCGGGACGTTTACGTGTCAACGGGCAGGCACTTAGGGCAATCTTTCGGCCTGTGAGGGCAGGTGCGTGCGTCGGGTTTGGGACTGACAGGACCGTGTCCACCGCGGCGTCGGGGTGCGAGGGTTCTCATGTAGACGGCCCGCGTCGGCACATAGGGCTGGTGTGGCCCCGAAGGGACACAAGACCGGAATTGTTCGGTCGGGGTGCGCTTCGATCCCGCAGCGGCGCTGGCCAGCGAAGTGCCGGGCCATCCTAGCCGGCACTGCGGGGCCGGTATGAATATTTGGAGCGGAGGTATTCAATGACCCATCCCTCGGGTATTCCGGCGTTCGAACGGTTCTTTCGTTCGGTCGCAAGCATCACGATCCACAAGAACGACGTCCGTCGCTTCCGGGAGTTCGTCGACGAGCAGATCGACGACATTGCTATCGCGGGGCGCAACTCGGCCAAATGGAACGGGCGTGATGTGGTGGTGGCGCAGGACCTTCCGATTACCAAGGGCGTCCAGGAGCGAATGCGCGAATTCGACAAGCTGGAGGAGGCCGAGGAGATCCGTGAACTGCTGCGGCAGGTGGTGCGACAACCACCTGGCGACGTTACGTTCGCTGAGGACACCGAGCGGCTGCTGCCAGAGTTGTTCGGCGGGTTGAGTATCGCGCTGGCCCGTTCGTTCCGCGTGGTGGACCCGAAGGTGTCCAACCCGTCGACTGAGCATTGGGATCGGGTGTTCACGCTATTTCGGCTGGTGTTCTGATAACCCAATCCGAGCTGTCGTGCTCACAGGACCAATTATGGCAACCAATTTCAACCCACTGGGCGCACGCGCTGACGACGCCAAATTGTCAGCCTGAATCAGGGGTTTGTTCCGCAAGTGCGGTAGGACGCTGCCCGGCTGGCACTTCCGCAGCGACGACCACGACCCGACGATCGCAACCCAAGGAACGCCATGACTTTGATGCGAACTGCTCCCTATCCCGCGCAGCGTGGCGACCCTGAGGCGCATCTCGGTCGCCACTTCAACAGCTTCCGCGATTACGTCGAAGCGCTCAAGGGCATCGGCGAAATCCAAGAGATCGACCAAACGGTCGACTGGAACCTGGAGATGGGCGCAATCATTCGTCACTCCACCGAGACGAAGGCTGCCGCTCCGTTGTTCAACAACGTGGTCGGAGCCGACCCGGGTTTGCGTGCGATGGGCGCGCCCGCGGCGACGAGCCGCCAACCCGGGCTCTACTTGGCACGCCTGGCCATGATGATGGGCCACGACCCACTCGCTACCGGTCTCGAACTCGTCGAAGCATACGTTGAGGCGAAGTCACGCCCGGTGCTGGCGCCGATTCTGGTACCGAGGGACAAGGCGCCATGCAAGCAGAACGTCATGCTCGGCGAAGATGTTGACCTCACGCGGTTTCCGGTGCCCTATATCCACGATGGCGACGGCGGCCGCTACATCCAGACGGCCGGCGTTAATATCGTGCGCTCACCGGACGGCAGATGGACAAACTGGTCGGTGAACCGCTCCATGCTGGTGGATAACAATCACCTCACCGGCCTTGTCATACCCGAGCAACACATCGGCATCGTGCATGGCATGTGGAAGCGAGAGGGGGGAAGCCGACACCATGGGCCCTGGCGCTGGGCGCGCCTCCGGCGGCGATGCTCGCTGCTGGCGCACCGATGCCCGCCTATGTCAACGAGCACGACTTCGTCAGCCAACTTACCGGCGCACCAGTCGAACTCGTCAAATACGAAACGGTCGACGTCGAGGTGCCTGCCACGGCCGAGATCGTCTTAGAGGGCTTCATATCCGACACCGAGACCGCGATGGAAGGCCCACTCGGCGAATACGGCGGGTACACGATGGGCGAGCCGGAGCCGTGGCCACTGTTCACCGTAACCGCCGTGACCTACCGCGACCGCGCGATACTGCCGGTGATCGCGCCGGGTCGGCCGGTGGAGGACGTGCACACGATATGGGGTCTGGGAATCTCGGCCGAGACCCTAGATTTGTGTCGCAAGGCCAAGTTGCCCGTCACCGCGTGTTGGATTCCGCTGGACTCGGCGACGCATTGGATGGTGGTCACTGTCCCGGACAGCTGGCACGACGACACCGGGCTTTCCGTCGACGATTTTTTGCACCGCATCGGGCAGACGATCTTCGCGTCACACACGGGTTGGCAGTTCCCCAAGATCCTGGTCATGGGTGACGACATTGACCCGACCGACCTCGCCCAGGTCGTGTGGGCGTTTGCGACCCGGTGCCATCCGGGCTCAGGCGAAATCTTGTTTACGAAGACCAAACTCGGCTTCTGGGTCGCCTACCTTGACTCGTCGGAGAAATTCACCGGCCGAGGCGGGCAGGCACTCTACAACTGCATGATGCACGCCCAGTCGTTTGGACGGCCCCTGCCCGAGGTCGCCTCGTTCACCACGGCTTACCCCAAGGCGTTACAACAGAAGGTCCTCGCAAACTGGCAAAACTACGGCTACCCGCCGGAGTAACCACGTCGCTCGCCTGATCCGCAATCGGCGCCAGGCGTGTCCGATTATTAGCCTTTCCGGCGCTGAGGAGTCAAAGATGTTGGAAGGGATGGATTTAACAGATCTTGGTGCGGCCCGCGGTGCTGACGAGGATTGCACGGCTGGCAGGGAGGTGAGACGCCTCATCGTCGGAATTTCCGGTGCCACGGGTATTGTCTACGGCGTCCGCCTTTTGGAAGAATTGCGTGCCGCTGGAGTTGAAACACACCTGGTCACCAGCCGAGCCGGTGAGATGACCAGGTCACACGAAACCCCGCACTCGGCACAAGAACTGCGGGCGAAGGCCGACGTGAGCTACCCCATCGGTGATGTGGGCGCTGCCATTGCCAGCGGGTCGTTCCGGACGCGGGGCATGATCATCGGGCCATGCTCGATGCGCACACTGGCCGAAATCGCCACCGGCGTGACCACCACCCTGTTAACGCGAGCCGCCGACGTTTGTCTCAAAGAGCGCCGTCGCATTGTCCTACTTGTCCGTGAAACGCCGCTCACAACAGTTCATCTGCGAAACATGCTCGCGGCAACCGAGGCGGGAGCCATCGTCTTTCCGCCGGTACCGGCATTTTACGACCGGCCGGCGACCGTCGACGACATCGTCAACCACACCATCGGGCGGGTGCTGGACTTGTTCGACCTGGATTCCGGCCTTATCCATCGTTGGGGCGAACCGACTCACCACGAGCCGGCCCACCGAAACGGCAAGAGCGTCCAGATCGCAGAGTGATTCGCCGACGGCGCCCCGCTATAGGCGGGCGACGCCGTTTACGAGCCAGCCACTTTCTTTGCTGCGCTGTACTTCTCGCAACCCGGCCGCGGTGGTAACACAGCCACCCGGGCCCACGCATGTTCGGTCCGTTCGGCTGAGGCGGGAGCAGGCCGGCGGGTAAGGCGCGCGAATTCGTCGACGATGGTGCTATAGAACGCGCTCAGTTCACGTGGCGAGATCAGCTCGCCCCTTAATACAGAGGCGCCTGTCTTTCGTTGGGCCCGCATCGTCGCAGACAAAGGGAGACTTTGACCCCGGGCCACTCCTGCTTCAAGCAGAGTCCATGCGCCGTAACAGACGATCCCGACCGGCTTTCCCGAAGTGATGAAGTCACGCACGAAGGAGACGACCAGATCGTCGCTGGAAAGCCGATCGGATTTCACTGTTCCGGGCACCAGTAGCAACGCCTCGTACTCGTTGACCGTCGCCTGGGCCACCGTTTGATCGACGGTATACGTGCGGCCCGGTCCGAGGTCTGTATCGAGCGATTCGATGTGACCGGTTCGGAGCGACAACAGCTGTGTCTGTGCCCCTGCATGTCGCACCGCCTCGCCGGATGCCTCCAATTCGATCTGGCCAACGCCGTCCGCTGCGAGCAGCGCGATTCTCAAACCTTCCAGGCATTCGGTCATGTCGTACTCCGCTCGGCAGTGTGTAGTCGGGAATCTTTCCGCTCGTGCAAGCTTCGCCCTTGCGGGACGTGTATTTCCTGCTCCCTGCGGAGCAAATCTGTCTCGCGGTATTCGTCCCGCTGTGACAGGAGGGTGACGCTGCCTGTGAGCCTTAAACGAAATTTTCTTGGCCGGCATGGGGCCGTTCCTGGACCATTTGCTAGGCCGCCAGGGGAGCCTCGTGGTCTTACTCGCCGACCGTCATCCTGATCCCGCTGCTCTGTATCGGGAGATTAGTCGACAGCTTGGCCACTCGAGCTGCGATGTGCCGAGCGACTTTCCGCAATCTTTCTTAAGACCCCCCGCGCGCTCAATACCCGGCTTAACCTGGCCAATCCACAGGGAGCGTTGGCCTACGACGAACTGGGCGGGCGCTGATCGGATATGACGCCGCGAAGAACTACGAACTGGTAGCCACATCGAGCCACTACCTGGAATGCTGCGGCAGCTACGCCGGATCGGCTGCTACCTTGCGATCGCCTTCTCTGGGCAAAGCCGTGAAGGTCAAGCCGAAGGGCTCTAAATCCCATCAGCGGAAGTAGATAGTCGCCTCGTGTTGCAACGATGAACTAAGGCCAACAGCATATTACGCTGCAACAGCATCCCGGTGGCGGCTGGTTCATCACGCATCCAACCGGTGAAAGTCTCTGGGTAGCTGGCTCAGTACGTCATCGAACTCACCGGGCGTCGCCGCCTCACGGAGCGTCGCCAGCACCGCCTCCACGGCACTTCGAGACGCGATAGGGTCACGTCGGGAGCGTTCAGCCACCCGGTTGACGAACTCATCGAAGCCGAATGCTTCGGCCTGTTCTTTCGTCGGGAGCAAGGCGTCCTGCGGTGGTCCAGGCAGTCGTGTCGCCAGATCGCGGGCCTCGGCGCCGCCGATGCGCTCGGCGAGGGTGGCCAAGGTGGCGCGTGTCAACGCCGCCGCCTCACCTTTAAAGAGGCCGGTACGCTCTGCTACTCGCGCAATGATTTCGTCGTATTTCATTGTTTCTCCTCGGGTTTCGACTCTTGACATCGTGCCGAACGGCCGAGCGTCGGTACTTCGTTCTCGTGAGCCGGATTTCGGCGCTTGTTGTCGCCCTGGCAGGTGAGCTCAGATCACAAGGCCAAGGCCGTATTCATCGGCCTGAGTCTTGTGCCCTCAGGCAACGAGGCATGGGAGCAGTCAGGTGATTTGACACTGAGTACGTGCGACGCCTTCCGCGCTGATTGCACTGGTAACGGACTGCAACACCGCAGAGGTCAAGACGTTCTGCATGACCCCGGCGGGATGACGTCCGATTGGGTGCCCTTGATGGACACGACCGGCGTGCGTCGCAAACCCGGTCTCCGGCGGCCGTTACTGCGGTGGCGGGCCGCTGGGGCTTCGTGCACCTCGGCCGATTCGCTCAGCAGTACCGTCAACTATTTGGCGAGGCCGTCGCAATTACCCTCGCGCCGCGAAGATCTCAGCAGTTTCTCGCGACACCTCGTTACTGATGCGCGTTGCCACTGCGGCCGGATCCATCCTCACCGGCGCGTCGGCGAGGATGCCGGCGACAGCGTGGAGCGCATCGGAGGCCAGTGGCTGCCACTTATCCAGCCACGCGGAGACCGCGTCGGCGTTCGAAGGCGTGTCGTTGAAGAGGTGGCGCAGTAGTGCCTCCGTCCACGCGCGATGCCAACGGGCATCTTCGTCGAGCGAGAAGTGAATGCTGGTCAGGATGGGATCGCCGTTGGCCGTTGCCAGGGAGCCGGCGATTTCTTGATTCACCAGGCGATCAATTCGAGGTTTGATGACCGCGTTCGTCACGATAAATGCCTCATCCCAGTCGTAGGTGATCAGTGCATATTCGATGAGCTCGCGAAGTGGCTGGAACGCAGGCGCTTCCTCCCACGCAGTCTGTTGTCGCCGTAACGTCGCCGCGTCGACCGGGCCTCCGTTGACTTGCGCGGTGCGGTAGGCGATGCGCTGGACGCGGCGCATCTCGTCTGCAGACTGGAAAGCTGCGCAGTTCGTGATGCGGGAAGCAGGCGCCATCTGCGCGACGTAGGCGGCAAGCATTTGTAAACCGTGTACGGGATAACGAAGCGGGAAGTACCAGCGGTCGAGGAAGCGCAGCCAGTCGACATCGAGCCGACGGTCGTAGCCGGTGTCGTCGATCTCCCGAAGAAGCCCGTCGATAACGTCTTCACGGCCGTCTTGCACTTGGGTGTATGCGCGATACGTGGTCCGCCGTGGGTCGGCGAACGGTTCCCAGCTGCGTGCTTGCAAGGTGGCGCCTTCCCGGTGGCGGTAGTACCAGTCGACGACGGGAAGGTCGGCCGTCAGCTCGAACCGACGTGGGTAGTTGTAATGAAGGTCAGTGCTCAACAGCTCATACTCGAGCGGGATACGCCGGCCCGCCGCGAGCCGCGTGTAGGTCTTGCGGCCCGGAGTTGTCATTTGTCGCGGGCCGGCGGATCGCCCGCCGCCGGTTCGGTCACCAACGTCCAGACCACGTCGTCGTCAGTCAGCTTCAAAACACCGGTGAATGACGACATCACGACTTCGAGGTCGCCCGGGAACCGAATGGCCGGGCCGGTTGCGGCTTCCAGGGCGGTCCTTGACAAGCGGCAGGTGCCGGGCGCCAGCACGCGCAGGTAGGCCCCTTCATCGAGGACAACGACGTCGTCGTTCTCCTCCTCGATGACGGCGGCCACCACATGCGCGAACGGCGTGGCGTGCAACACCGGGCCCACCCGGCGATCGGGGTCGTCTACCCCGCGTGCGGATTCCGATGGTATCTGGATGAAGATCCGCTCGTCGTCGAGTCGAACCGGGAAGGGTTTCAGATGCGCGGTTTGCGGGTTCACCCCCTGGCCAGTCCGCGCATCGAATTCCCATTCGTGCGCGGCGCACGTCAGCGTCTTGTGGTTGAGGACGCCATGGGAGAGGGGATTTGCCAGATGGGGGCACCGGTCCTCATATGCGAACAGCTCGCCGTCGACGTTGCACAGCACGACGTCGACGCCTCCGAGGTCGACGCCGCGCACCTCGCCTTCCCACAACTCGTCGAGGGTTCCGGCGTACTGCCAGACCGCCGGAGGCGTGTCAGCCACGCTCGACCGTGAAGATGTCGCCATTACTCAGCCCTGCTTGTGCGATAGTCTCGGCCGGCTCGAGGATCTCGCCGCTTTCGTTGCGCACTGTGATAGCTCCACGCCGCTCTGGCTCCAGGCCCCAGGCCACCAGCTGGCGCGCCAGCTCGGCCACCGTGCGTTCATTCGGCGTGACGATAACGCGCCCGACGAAGTCGTCGCTGGCGTAGCCGAACAAGTAGACGCGCACCGCCGTCGCCTCACGCTGTCGGGATGGGGTCAAGGCGCCATGGATCCAGACCGCGGCGCAGATCCTTGCCGTTCTCGGCCGGCTCGGTCAGTCCCATCCACTCCAGCAGATCGATGAGCTTGCCGGGCGCCTCGCCCGCGACGATCCGATCCACCACGCTTTTGTGGCCGGCGAAACGTTGCGGCTCCTGCTGGAAAATCCAACGGCACGGTTCCGAGCAGAACAGGTAGCGCCGGCCATGCATCTCGAGCGTGCAGGCAGTGTTGCGACCGGGCCTGATGAACAGGGTTGGGAGCTGGCAGAGGTTGCACAGTGCCGGCAGACCGTAGGACAGCGTGTTCGTCTCGCCCCCACCCTGCCAGCGTGCTTCCAGCTGATCCCACAGTGGCCCGTAGAGGTCGTTCCATCGCGGGTATTTGTCGTTCAGCCATGATCTTTCAGCCGCGGTTGGTGACGCGACGTCGAACCACAACGTCGTCCGGTAGGTGTAGAGGCCCAGCTGAAAGCTGTGGTGCGCATAGTCCAGCTCCTCCACGAAAAGGTCCCAGAACCAAGGTTTTTCAAGGTCGAACTCGGCGAGGTTCTTCACGAACTGCTCAGTAACCCATTCGGTCATGAATTCTTTGAACGAGCGCGCCCGCGCGTCCAGCGGGGTGAGGTATTCCATCGCAGTTCCGGTCAGCGCCAAGAACAACCGCCAACATCGCCACCACATCTTGTCGACGAGATATTGGGCGCGCTGACGCGATCCGTTTTCCAACAGCGTCCGCATCACCGGGTGGCCGATCTGGGCGTGGCGGGCCTCGTCGGTCTGAATGCTTGCCAGCGTCTTTTCGAATAGATGGTGGTGGGCGCGATCGGCCAGGGCCGCCATGGCCATGAATTGCAGGTTGGTGAAGCCCGTCTCGAAGACGAAGTTGAGCTGGATGGCGAGGTCGAGCGCGTCGGCCGCGAGGAACATGTCGTCGAAAAGGTGGCGTGCGGCGAGAATGACCCATTGGTTGGTGTGGTAGGCCTTGTGCGTCCAGTCGAAATTGCCGTCGTGCGAGAGCAAGTCGCCGCCGATCAGCAACGGAATCTGGGTGTGGCGGATCTCGTCGAGCGCGCCGAGGGTCGCCATCATCCGCCAGGCGCTATCACGGCCGAACCGAGCCATGCGCAACTCGGCGATCGCGCCGGCATACTCAGCCAGAGCGATCGCACCGTTGTGAAATTTGACCAACTCCAGCCAACCCGGGTCGAGTTCGTCGACCAGCCGTGGCTTCGACAGTGCCGCACGAACTCCGAGGACGGCCGCGTCTTTTTCCCGCTGATTCGCCACATACTCCCGGTAGGTGGTGCGGTAGGCCTCGCTCCAGTCCTGCCAGGCCTCATGGGCCAGCCAGGGGCGGCCGCTGATCTGTTCAGGAAAGAGGCTGCGTTCATCGACGTAGCGCGGGGCCCAGTCGACCTTGCGCGCTATGTCGAGCCAGTCGTCTCTTCGAAGTACCATTTCGCTGCCTCGGCAATCTCCGTGTCGGAGTCGGACCCGGCCGCGGGTTCATCGGGTACTAGGTCGCTTGCTGCGCCAGCCAGGAGTTCATCGGGTGTCAGAAAATACGGGTTTTCGATCAGCATGCCGCTAACCAGCATGCGGGGGTGCGTCTTGAGCAGATCGACGATGATTCCGGCGCCGAAACGGTTGATGTCGTATAGGCAAACGACGATCTGCGGGTAAAGCGGCAGGTACCGGTTCATTTCGGACTCCAGCAGGAGCAACTCGTGCTTGTCAGGCACTACGTCTCGCCGCGACCAGGTCTCGACCGCGCGCACAAGGTCGAACCGCCCGTCGTACATGGCATCCGCGATCGCGGCTTTCCATGAGCCGATGATCTCGTCGGCGCAGAACCGGCCGGACCGCAGGTACAAATCAGCCGCCCGGATCACTTCGAGCTGCTTGGCGGCGGCTGGCGCGGCCGTATCCGCACTGTGCCCGAGCTTCTTGAAGATTTTGGCCGGATCGGTTTCATCGACCACGCAGATGCATTTATCGCCCGCGGTCAGTCCCGCCTCCAGGAACGGGATCACTACCTGGTCGCGTTGAGGCTGGCCTGCGTAGAGTCCGCAGATGTGGTCGCCCACCTCAACCTCGAGGCCGTTCACTCCCAACGAAATAC
>CAVXBT010000011.1:0-19946 GCA_963760095.1 uncultured Actinomycetota bacterium
AGGGTAATCAGGTCGTTACGCACATGCTAGGGCTCCGATGGAGCGGTCGCGCTAGATCAGCGTCGCCTCACGCGCTGCCTGCGCCGCTCAGCTCGCCACCTGGGGCCAAGCGGCGGCGTGCTACGCGCGGCCGGACACGGGCCGGCGGCGGCATGGCTACCCCGTCCCCGTCGTGCCGGCGCGACGGCCCCGTGTGGGCGCGACCATGACGGGCGCCGGGAAATCCGCCGGCCCGGACACCCGGCCCGGCCGTGGCCGCCCTCGCCCCAGCTTGACCGGCGCGGTCAATATCCGCCGCACGCTGCCTGCCATCTCCGGCGAAGCCGTGCAGCCCCGGCCAGAAGCGCGTACACCCGGACGTACCCTCTGGCCCGGCCAGTAAGGCAGGGCACACGAGCGCCCTGACGTGCCGCGCACCCGCCGCAGCCGGGAGCGCCCAGCAGACCTGCCGCTTCGAGCGGAACCGGCGGCCAGCACCACGCCCGGGAACACCTTGCCGCCGCCATGGGCACATGGACGATGCTCCTGGGCCAGCCGTGCCCGGCCCAGCCGACGTCCCATCTCCTCGGGCGTTTTACCAGCAGGTTTCACGGTGCGTGATGGTATTGGCAGGGAGGTGGGGGACCCTAGCTCCAGGGATGGTGTCAGAGCTTTAGACCATTGGTCTAGCAAACGCGGTGGCCGGCTCACTCGCGCAAGCGTGGCCCGATGCGCGGCCATTGTCTGACAAGCCCACCACTTCCCGGTCGTAACTCGCGAGCTAACACGGATCCAACATGGGGACAAAACGGACACATCAAAAATGACCTGGATCGATGAAACCCCAGGTCAGAATGGGTGCGCCGCCAGGGACTTGAACCCCGAACCCGCGGATTAAGAGTCCGCTGCTTGTTCTTAGGATTCCCCGCTACTACCTGCGCCTTCACGTGCGTGGCCAGGCGAAGATATGTACCTCCCCTGAAAGATGCATTCACCGTACCAGACGATGACAGCCGCTACCGGCCTGTACCGGCGCATCCGAGCAAGCACGGAGCGAGCAAAGCGAGACCGCATAGGTCTAGACCAATCGGCCGGAAACGCGACAGTAGCGGCCAGGTATTCCTTGCGTGGCGCACCGCCCGAGGGCAATACAGAATGTGACCGCCGGTGCCGCTCGCCCACGGCAGCTTGCCGCCGAGCAGAATGTGCCTCCCGTATACCTATCGTGTACCTGGGCTATGGTGGCGCTCCGCCATGCGGAGCCGTCGTGTCCCTCGCGGCCGCCTGGGCGAACTTCGCGGCGAAGGACAGCGCAACCTGACCATGCGGCGGTAGCCCAGGATTCTGACCTGGCCTATAATTATGACCATGAAGACGATGAGCTTGGCAGCCGCCAAGACACGGTTCTCCGCCCTGGTGGACGAAGCGGTAGCGACTCATGAGCAGGTTACGGTTACCCGTAACGGCGAGCCCGCCGTGGTGGTCCTCTCGGTGGAAGATTTTGAGTCCCTTAGTCGCTGACCTCGTCCAGCGGGCCGGTGCTGACGATTCCGGCGTTGGCCACCACGATGTCCAGGCTGCCCATGTCGGCGACGGTCTGCTTGATCGCGGCGTTTACCGCGGCCGAATCGCGCACGTCCAGGGTGAGCGGCAAGCACCGTTGGTCCAGCTCTTCAACAAGCTTCGCTGTCTCCCGTAGGTCGTCCTCGGTGCCGAGCGGGTAGGTCAGGTCCGTCATCGCATTGGGAGCATCGGCGACGACGATGTCGGCCCCTTCGGCTGCCAGCGCCACGGCATGAGCGCGGCCCTGCCCTCGAGCTCCGCCGGTGATCAAGGCCACGCGTCCATCCAAAGCACCCATAGCTGGTTAAGCTACCAGCCGGGGAATCTGGAGTGCGGAGGCGGCGTGCATCACGAAATCAATTGTGGCGGACGGCATTTCAATGCCAACCTGCTGGACGAGTGCGAAGTAGGGCTACGGACATGACCTGTCGTCGCTGACGTCGTTCCGGGGCTTCTAATACTTACGGCTGCCACTCAATGCCCGACAGTAATCGATGACTGCTGCGGCAACGGGGTCGCCAAAGTATAGGGATATCCCTTATTGACCGGTGCGCTGATCTCACTCCCGCATGAGTTCCATGGCGGCTTTCAGGACGGCGTGGCGGTGTTCCTGGCTGCGCGGCCGGCCACGCGCTCGATTTGGGGTCATTGCTCCAGTTCCCCACCCGTCGTTGGTACAAAGGTAATTACTAGACGTCTCGCTGTGAGTTAGGCCGTGTGCGTTGCCACGGGCCACGCGGGATGTGCAACATCTGATGTGAATTTCTCAGACCTAAATCAGACATCCCTCAGCTTTGTCTCAGCCTTACTTCGAATGCCTTTAGTTCCGGACACTATGAAAACTGTGCGTTAGGGGCCCTTCATGCAGCGCAATCTTCGTCCGTGGGTCACCACTGGTGTCGTTCTCGTGGGTGCCAGCCTGATCGCCGTTACCCCGTTGACAGCGCCCTTACCTGACGTGCAGCATCGGCAGTTCCGGCTGGTCGACTACGACGAGTACGACCTGTCCCAATTGACGGCCACCACCGAGGCCAACTGGTCAGGGTTGGAAACGGCAGTCAGCAGCAGCAACTGGACGACCGACCCCGACATCTCGCAGGGTCTCAGCACCCTCTTCAGCGATCTGTCGACCGGCACCGCGAACCCGGTGACCAACCCGACCGCCCTGCTGACCGAGGGCGCGCTGCTGCTCACCAGCAGCGGCGACGCGTCGAACGCGGCCTCCACCGCGCTAACGGCCGTCACGGACAACGTCGAATCGGCGCTGAGCGGCGGCGACTACTCCGCGGCGCTCACCGACCTGGAAAACGGGCCCACCACGGTTTTGGACGCCTACCTCAACGGCTACCCGGAAACCGTTGGCTCCGGCGGGCTGATTTCCCCGGAGTTCGGGCTGCTCACCAACACCACCGACGGCGCGGCCACCGGCCAGATCGACGCCCTTGCGCAGGTCAGCAACACCGTGGCCGACGAGGTTGCGAACCTCGGCGGAGCGAATTTGACGACCGGTTCGCTACCCGAGGTCACGGGCACCGTGGACTTCAGTGTCAGCCTCAATCAAATCCTCAGCGACCTCGGCTTGACCTCCGGTGGTGCCACGCTCACCGTCAATGGACTTCTTAGCGACCTCGGTCTCTCCAGCACTTCCAGCATCCTCCCAACAGACATCTCCCTCGGCACCGTTCTGAGCGACGTCGGCCTCTCCAGCAGCTCCGGTATCGACGTCGGTCAAGTCCTCGGCGACCTCAACCTGTCCGACGGCTCCGCTATCAGCCTGGGCACCGTCCTCGGCGACCTCGGCCTCTCCAGCAGCTCCGGTATCGACGTCGGCGCCATCCTCGGCGACCTCAACCTGTCCGACGGCTCCGGTATCAGCCTGGGCACCATCCTCGGCGACCTCGGCCTCTCCAGCAGCTCCGGTATCGACGTCGGCGCCATCCTCGGCGACCTCGGCCTCTCCGACAGCTCCAGCATCAGCATCCCGGCCATCTCCGTCGGCACCATCCTCAACGACCTGGGTCTGTCCGACAGCTCCAGCATCAGCATCCCGGCCATCTCCGTCGGCACCATCCTCAACGACCTCGGCATCTCAGACAGCTCCAGCATCAGCCTCGGTCAAGTCCTCACCGAGCTCGGCCTGTCCGACAGCACCAGCATCACGCCCCCGTCCCTATCCATCCCGGTCGACACCATCCTCAGCGACCTGGGCGTCACCAACACCAGCGGTGATCTCACGTTCGGCGTCCCATCCGTCTCTCTCGGCACGATCCTCGGCGACCTCGGCATCAACACCAGCAGCGGTTTCAACGACGTCACACTCATCACCGAGCTCGTTGGCAATCCCTCTTATCAATCTCGCACCGGCACTTCGACACCATCTCCCTCTCCAAATTCCTCGGCGACGTCGGCCTCGGCAGTGACAGCATCTCCCTCAGCAGCATCCTCAGCGACGTGGGCATCAACACCAGTGCCTGTTACACCCCGCCATCCCTCTCCGTCCCTGTCGACACCATCCTCAGCGACCTGGGCATCACCAACACCAGTGGAGATCTCACGTTCGGCGTCCCCGCCATCTCCCTCGGCAGCATCCTGGGCGACCTGGGCCTCAGCGACACTTCCTCCGCGATCAACATCGGCGCCATCCTGGGCGACCTGGGCCTCTCCGACAGCAACACGATCACCCCGCCGTCCATCGACGTCGGCGACGTGCTGAGCCTCTTCAACCTCTCCGACGGTTCCACGATCACCCCGCCGTCCATCGACATCGGCGACGTCCTGAGCACCTTCGGCCTGTCCGACAGTTCCAACATCGGCCTCAGTCAAATCCTCGGCGACCTGGGCCTGTCCGACAATTCATCGATCGACGTCGGCCAGGTCCTCAGCGCGCTGGGCCTGTCCGACAGTTCCAACATCGGCCTGAGTCAAATCCTCGGCGACCTGGGCCTGTCCGACAATTCATCGATCGACGTCGGCCAGGTCCTCAGCGCGCTGGGCCTGTCCGACAGTTCCAACATCGGCCTCAGTCAAATCCTCGGCGACCTGGGCCTATCCGACAATTCGAGTATCAGCCTGCCATCGATCTCGATCGATACCGTCCTCAATGATCTTGGTATCAATCCCGATTCGAGTCTGCTTGCCGACTTGGGGATCCCCAGCACGCTGACCCTGAGCCCCACCCTTGACCTAACCGGGTCCGGAGTCCCCACCTACGACCTCGATCTGGCCCAGGACCTGTTGGCGGCGCTCGGCGGCTCCCAAGCGTTGTCGTCGGAACTGTCCACCCTGCTGACGAACGACCCAACGCTCGACCTGACAAGCCTGTTGGGCGGGCTGTTGACTGACCTGGGCGTGCCGGCGACGGTCACCGGCGGTGACCTATCAGCCGACCTCACGAATATCGCGGCGGAACTGCTCGCCAACTTCTGAGCCCGTGACACGGCGCCGGTGCTCCCCCCGGCGCCGTGTTCGTCGCCGGAGGGCCGGGTCGAGGCGGGGCGACCCAGCCCGGGATTCCTCTAAGCAACGCCCAGGATCAGGAGTCGTCGGCCAACCTCAACGACGGCAGATGCCGTCGTTGATACAAAGGTAATTACCAAACGTCTCGCTGGTGAGTACGCCCCTGTGAGTTGCCACGGGCCAAGCGGGGCGCGCAACATCTGACGTGAAATTTCTCAGATCCAAATCAGACATCCCTCAGCTTTGTCTCAGCCTTGGTTTGAACACGTTATTTCGGGACACTATGAAAACCGTGCGTAAGAGGCCCTTCCATACAGCGCCATCCTCAACCCTGGATCACCACTGGCATCGTTCTCGCGGGTGCCAGCCTGATCGCCGTCACCCCGGTGACAGCGCCCTTACCCGACGCGCAGCATCGGCAGTTCCGGCTCGTCGACTTCGACGAGTTCGACCTGTCCCAATTGACGGCCACCACCGAGGCCAACTGGTCAGGGTTGGAAACGGCACTCAGCAGCAGTAACTGGCTGACCGACCCGATATCTCCCATGGTCTTAGCACCGTGTTGAGCGACCTGTCGACCGGCACCTCGAACCCGGTGACCAACCCGATCGACCTGCTGACCGAGGGCGCGCTGTCCAACGCGGCCTCCACCGCCATCCCTGAAGTGACCGGGGGCGCCGTTCCGACCTACGACGTGGACCTGGCCCAGGACCTGTTGGCGGCGCTCGGCAGCATCGCACCGGTGTCGTCGGATCTCCCGAGCCTGTTGGGCACCGACCCGACGCACGACGTGACATCCCTGTTGAGCGGTGTGCTGACTGACCTGGGCCTGCCGGTGGCGATTACCGGTGGCGATCTATCACTCAACCTCACGGGCATCGCAGCCGATCTGCTCGAAGTGCGGGTCGAGGTAAGGCTCGAAATGAGTGCAGTCGTACGACAGCACTTCGCCGTGAGGAATGCGGGCCACGACTCTTTGGGCTTTGGAGTACGGGTGACATCGTCCTGGCGGGCAAGTTGGACCAGACGCAGTTCCCGGAACGCGGCGAAGCCGTGGGCCAGCACGACGATGGGCGGGTTAGCGACGCCGTCAGGCCGGTACAGCCATGCGGCGCACGGTGTGCCATTGGACATGAATCCGACGTCGTGGCGGACGTAGCTGAGTTGGCGGTTCACCTTGGGCTGTCCATCGGCTGTCTTGAATGCGGACGCGGCGATGATGTCACCCACTGGTACAGCAGCCAAGCCGCCTTCTAGTTCCGCCAACACATATATGTAGGGGGTTCGTTGGTCAGCGGACGTTCAGTTGTAGCCGTTCGAGTCGGCGGACAAGGATGCTGGGTAGCCATTGGCCGACGTCGGCGGCGTTAATCCACTTGGTCTGCTCAAGCAGCGTCCGCAAGACGATCTGGGCCTCCAAGCGTGCCAGTGCGGCTCCGACGCAGAAGTGTGCACCCTTGCCGAAGGTGACGTGCCCTTTGGCGCCGGTGCGGTCGAGCCGGAACTCATTGGGTGCGTCGAACTGCTGAGGATCGCGGTTGGCGGCCCCCCACATCAACAGCAGGCGCGAATCGGCAGGCACATCGACCCTGGCCAGCGTGGTGTCTCTGATTACGTGGCGGTAGTGGCCGCGAAACGGCGACTCGTAGCGCAGCGTCTCCTCGATGAACGCACCCAGCAGTCCGGGATGGGCGCGGACCTGTTCTTGGATGTCGCTGTGGCTCACCAGGATCCATGCGGCGCTACCCAGCAAGGAGGCTGTGGATTCACCAGCGGCACTGAACAACGTGAGCATGATCCCCAGCGCCGGAAGCTGCTCCAACTCACCGGCCGCATAGCGGCCGGCGAGGTCGCCGATGAGGCCCGGCTGAGGGCTTTCACCGGCTTTCGCGAAGTGCTCCATGACGTACCCGGACAGCTCCATCGCAGCCATGCCAGCCGCTTCGAGTTGGGCCGGGCTGACGACACCGTCAAGCAGGGTCGTGGTGGCGTAGCCCAGTCGGATCAACTCGTCGACGTCTTCCTCGGGTAGCCCCAGCAAGCGGGCGACCACCATCATCGGGAGCCGATTGGCCATGGCGCTCATCCACTCGATCTGACCGTCGACCAACCCTTCGGACCAAAGCCGCCGGGCAGTGTCTTGAGCGAACTCTTCGATGACACGTATTCGCCTCGCGGAGAGGTGGGGCACCAGTATCTTCCGGTGCGCATCGTGCACCGGGTCATCGGCGGTGGCCAGCGCGTGCTGCGGCCCACCCAGCGGCCCCATGTCGAACGGGGTGACGGTGCCATCGTCGTGGTACACCATCGTCGCGGTGAGGTTCGACGAGAAGTCCTCGACTCGGTTGATGGCTTCCATGACGGCGTCCCAGCCGCACACTGCGTAGAAACCGGAGTCACCGATGCGGTGCAACGGTGCTCGGTCGCGCATCCGGTCATAGAGCGGGTAGGGGTCTTGTAAGGCGGCATTTCCGAAGAAGTCGGTCGCGTCCGCCAACAGGGTCATGCGTTCAGGCTGAACGCGGCCTGCGACTGCGTCAACGGTGCGCGGCGAACGTGAAAACCGGCTCGACACAGGGAGGGGCGCTGCCTTCTCAGGCCAATCAGCCGACCAGCGCCTTCACTGAGAAACCGGCCACTGTCATTCTCACGGTGATAAAACGACTTCATGTGTTCGCGGCGACGGAACCATTAAGCGATGGCGACCGACGACTGGCTGGTTGGGCGGGATCGCCATAGCGAGGCCGCTGAACGGATCTACGCCGCTGCCGCCGACCTGATGTCGCGTCAGGGCTACGACGCGTTCAGCATCGACGCCTTGGCTGCCACCGTTCACTGTTCACCGGCGACCATCTACCGCCACACCGGAGGCAAGACAGCAATCCGCGACGCCGTGATGGGCCTGCAAGCGGAACGCATCCTCGACTCGGTTCGTGAAGCGATCACCGGGCTGACCGGCCCAGAGCGCGTCGTCGCCGCCACCACGGTCGCCTTGCAGCGCCTGCGAGCCGACCCGCTGGCACAGATCATGCGCTCGATGACCACTCTCCCCGGCAACGAGTGGCTTGCCGACTCACCCATCGTCACCCGCTTCGCCACCGAAATGATCGGGCTCAGCAGGCCCGACCCCCTAGCCGCACAATGGTTGATCCGCGCGTTCCTGGCCCTGTGGTACTGGCCCCTCAAAGATGCCGACGCTGAGGATCAGATGGTGCGCCGATTCCTCGGCCCGCCCTACGCAACCGACACCAACTCGGTCGCCCAGGCCCCCGCTTAGCAGCTAGTCGCCGGAGCGGCTATCGGTCACAGCGACCATCGCCTATTTTCCGCTTCGACCGCGGCGATGATGTCATCCACTGGTATGGCAGCCAGGCCGCCGTGTGGCGCCCAACACGGCATCTGACCTGCTCGTCGTTGAGCCGATGACGCGCCCCCGTAGCTCAGGGGATAGAGCGTCTGCCTCCGGAGCAGAAGGCCGCAGGCCAGGGCACCAGACCAAAAACCGGCTTCGCCAGCTAGAAGAGCCCACTCATTCGGTGCAGCCGGCAAGACTCAACAATCGTTGAACCATTCGTAGTCTTCGCTGGCGGGTTCGATCCTCGAAGGCGTTCCGACAGCGTGCTAGGTAGTCGGCGTGTTCGGGTGTCGGGGAAATAGGTAGTTACCTACGGGCCCTGCCGTGTTGGTTCGGGTGCAGCATTCGTCGTGGTGCGACCACGAGTCTGCGCGAGGAGCGAGCCAATGGGATCGATGAAAAACAGGCGACTGGGTCCGACGAAGTATGCCGCGGCGGCGGCCGCGGCTGGGTTGGCATTCTCGGCAGTTGTCGGCCTTCCTGTGATGGCCTTCGCGGGCTCGTCACAACTATTTGATGTCTGGAATTTGTCTGCCGGTCCTCTCGTACTTGGTTACAAATCGCCCCCGCTCCCAGGAATGCCGAACGACGGAACGAAAATTCCGACAGGTAAGAATCTGCAAATAAGCCTGAATGTGGGGACTTCACGTGTCGGCGGTCACGTAATTCCCCAGGGGTAGCCGTCACGTAATTCCCCAGGTTCGGGCGCTGCTGTGGTGAGGGTAGCGAAGCTGTGGCTGGCTGTCAGGTGGTGGTTGTCCCGGGTCGTTTTCGGGGGCGGTAGGACGGTCCGTCCATGAGGATTTGGTGGCTGGTGTTGATCAGTCGGTCGAGTAGCGATTCGGCGACGACGGGGTTGGGGAACAGCGGGTACCAGTCTTTGGGGGCGCGGTTGCTGGTCAGGATCAGCGGCTTGGCGGTGATGGCGCGGTCGGAGACGAGGTCGTAGAGATCATCGCTTTGGGTGGGGGTGTGTTCGCGCATGGCGAAGTCGTCGACGATGAGGACCAGGGGGCGGGTGTATTCGCGCATGCGTTGGCCGATGGTGCGATCGGCGTGGCCGCCGGCGAGGTCGGCGAGCATGCGTGAGCATTTGACGAACCGGATGTCGCCGCCGCGGCGCGCTACTTGATGCCCAAGTGCTTGTGCCACATGGGTTTTCCCGACGCCGACTGGCCCGTAGAGAATGACTGACTCGCCGGCGTCGAGCCAGCGCAGTGCGGCCAGGTCGCGCAGCATCGCGGCGGGCAGTTTCGGGCTGACGGTGAAGTCGAAGTCCTCGAAGGTGTTGGGTTGCTCGAAGCGGGCGCGCCGAACTCGTCGGGCCAGGGCCGCGGTGTCGCGGCGGGCGATTTCGTCTTCGCAGAGCACTTGCAGGAATTCCAGGTGCCCGAGTTTGCCGTCGCGGGTTTGGGCCAGGCGGGCATCGAGGGTGTCGAGCATGCCGGTCAGTTTCAAGGTCTTCAACGCTGCCCGCAGGCTGGGATCGTGAATGGTCATGACAAAGTGTCCTTCGTTCGATGTGATTGTGGGAGAACGGTTTTCAGGCTGTTTGTTCGGTACCGAAGGCGTCCGGGCCGCGCAGAAGTCGCCGGTGGCGTCGTGGCCGGTCGACCGCCGCGATCGTCGCCGTGCTCGGTGCCGGCGACCAGGATGCCCTTGACGGTGCGATACCCGGGGTCACCGACGGCGATGGCGCGAGCGCAGGCAGCATCGAGGCGGACATCGCCATAGTGCTCGCGTAGCCGGATGATGCCCTGGATGGCGCGCAGCCGATGGATGGCATTGACCGCCGACAGTTCGGCGACGATGGCGACCGCGCCGGGCCCGATCTGTTCGGCCTGGGCCCGACACCAACTCACCGTGCGCAGGGTGTGGGCGATCTTGTGCGGCGGGTAGTGCTCAAAGTTCGTCGAGCGTCCCGACAGATGCAGCACGTGGGTGGCCACCACGGTGTGGTCGTAGAAGATCTGCACCACGTCCCCGGCGGCGCGGACGGTGACCTGCTGGCCCAACAGCCGCCATGGCACCGAGTACAACGCCTTGCCGGATTTGACGTGGCAGTCCGGGGCCACCTTGCCCAGAGTGTAGGTCACCGCCTCAAAGGGCCGGGGCGGCAACGGCATCAACGCATCCCGTTCCACCGTGGTGAACAACGACGACAGGCGTCTGCCCGTCGATTCCGCGGTGTTTGTGGCGCCCGTAGACCTCACGGCACCAGCGCAGCGCCTCGCCCTGCATCTGCGGTATCGACTCGAAGTGCCGCCCGGCGAAAAACGAGTCCCGAATGTTGGGGATCGGGCGTTCGATGCGCGGTTTGTCCTTGGGCTTGCCGGCCCGGGCCGGATCAACCAGGGTGCCGTAGAAGCTGGCGAGTTCGCCGTAGGCCAGGTTGATCTGCGGGTCATACAGATCCGGGCGCACGACCCCGGTTTTGAGGTTGTCGCACACCAGCCGCGCGGGGACCCCGCCGAAGAACTCGAACGCCGCCACATGCGAGGCGTTCCAGGACCTTTGGTCCATCCGCAGCACCGGCTGGATGAACAGGGCCCGTGAGCACGACAGGATCATCGCGAACACCCACACCGCGACACGGCGCCCCGAGGCTGGGTCACACCACATGCCCAGCTTGCCGTAGTCGATCTGGGCTTCGCTGCCGGGTTCGACCGCACCGCGGGGCACCGTGACCTTGTCTTCGAGACCGATCTCGGCGAAAGTGCTTGCAATGTAACGACGTACCGTCGATTCTGACACCTCGACACGGTGGTCATCACGCAGCCGCTGGGCGATGGTGGCCACCGTCACCGGGACTTTCAGCTGATCGGCGATCCACTGGTGATGGGCCGCGATCCGCGGCCAGCTCAGCGCCCGCGCCACCGGGTCGACCAACTCAGGAAACCAGCGCCCGATCCGGGCCCGCCACACCTCCTCGTCGAAGACCGGATCTGGTTGCAGACCCTCGGCCAGCGCCGGCGCCAAATACTTGCGAATCGTCTTGCGGTCGATGTTCAGTGCCCCATTGATCTGCACCTGCGATCGGCCGGCGTTCCAATGCCGGAACATCTCCACGAAGTCAGTCACGTTCCACGATCTCCTCGCCACTCAAGGCCCCTTCCAGGACCCCGTAGTGGGGCACCTGAACGGAGCGAACCTGAGCAGCAACCCAACCCCTGCCGGACACGCCCCAGGGGTGGGGAATTACGTGACGGAGGGTGGGGAATTACGTGACGGACAACCCCTCACACCTGGGGAATTACGTGACTGCTGACACCCGCTGACGTGCTCGAGGAATTCGAGTATCACGAGGGACGCGGCGCCCTCCTACTAGGCCCGCGGGCAGGCCTAGCCCGTATTGTCAAGGCCCTCCGGTTGCGAGACGGTCAGTAGCCGCAACAGCGCGTGCGACCATAGAGTTGTGTCTACAGAAAACAGCCGAAAGCTGCCGACGCAGTTCGAGTTGGCGTGGCCCTTGCTTCGGGTCCTTCAGGCGGCTGATGGCCCGATGACTAATAAAGCAATGGAGACCGCGGTCGCCGACATAATCGATCTTGATGCCGACCAG
This sequence comes from uncultured Actinomycetota bacterium, assembly GCA_963760095.1. Classification (GTDB taxonomy): domain Bacteria; phylum Actinomycetota; class Actinomycetes; order Mycobacteriales; family Mycobacteriaceae; genus Mycobacterium. The sequence continues at coordinate 11,916 of CAVXBT010000011.1, forward strand.
CGGCAACTTAAAAGGTCACCGCGAGGCGCCGGATCCCGGACGCTGCTTGACTACAAGCTCGGATGGTCTCGGACGATTCTGAAAAGCATGGGGGCAATCCAGAAAATTGCTCCGGCGACGTGGGTCGTCACTGAAGAGGGCAGCAGGGCAGTCGAGGCAGACGTTGTCCGTTACCATGCAAAGACGCTGGATCGCCTGCATGAGCGGGGCCGCGCCTTGGCTGAAGCTCGCGACACGGCGGGGATAGCAGAGAACGCAAACCAGCCGTCGACCCGGGGTAAGCCGCCGATGCAAACGAGGTAAATCGCAGTTGCGGCACTGCGATCTCAGTTCCGGCCCCGGGGTGAATTCGCTGAACGCGCAGAGTTCTTATCGAGACCGCTGCCGATGGTGCCCACGAGAGGGCTTAGATGCCGGACAACGGAGGCGCGCAATGGTTCATTACTATGCATTCCAGGTCCAGGGACCCTATGCCGCGGAGCTTCGATACCGGGTGAGCCGGCCGCTTCGTCGCCCGAGCCACCCACGAGGGTGGGGTTGTCGCACCTCGGGTCTAGGACGTGGCACCGTCAGCCGCGCTGACCTGCCCCTGGGCTGTCTCGACGAAGACATTGAGCGTGGCGATGAGGCGCATCTCTTCGACTGAGCGGGCACGGGTGAACAGCAGGTCCTCGGTGCAGACCAAGTATGCCAGGCAGCGTGCGCGGCTGATGGCGACGTTGAGCCTGTTACGGGAGAACAGGAAGTCCTTGCCGTGGACCACGTTCTCGCCGCTGGATGTTGCCATGCTGCATAAAACCACTGCGGCTTCCTGGCCTTGGAACTTGTCGACCGTGCCGACACTGATCCCGGCTGTTACGGAATGTGCTTCGAATCGGTTTCGCAGTAAACGTCTTTGATCGTTGTAGGGGGTGACCACCAGGAAGTCTTTTGGCCGGAGAGGTTTCGTGTTGCCTTTGTGGTCGGTCCAGTCGGTGCCGATGAGGCGCAGTATTTCTGCGACGATGAGGTCTGCTTCCTCGGAGGAGGAGGTCGTGTTGTCGTTGTGCTTGGCGGGAATCCACCGCAGTCCGGTCCCGGCGACGGTGTTCTGCTGGGCACAGCTGGGATGGCTTTCCAGCCGGCCGTCGTAGATCTGTTGGGAGATGAAGTCGCACACATCGGGATGCATGCGTCTGCTTTCGCTGAGGAACACCCCGCGGCCGGGAGGCATGGTGGTCTCTTTGCCGAGGATGTGCTCCAAGACGCTGCGGCCGCTGTTGTCTGGATGCAGGGCCTGGGTGACCTGCGGGAGTTGGAGTGGGTCGCCGATAAGGAGCAGGTTGGTTGCCGAGAGTGAGGCGGCGAGGGTGTCGGCCAGCGACATTTGGCCGGCCTCGTCGACGACGAGTATGTCGACCGGGGAATCCCGCATCCCCTGAGAGGCGAATACCCAGGTCGTGCCGGCGACGAGATTAAACTCGGATTTTGCGCAGGTGCTGTTGTTTCCGAGTTTCAATGCCTTCTTGACATCGGCCGACAGGTCCGTGGATCCGCTGGTTTGACGGACCGCCTTCAACGAATCGGTATCGCCATGCTGCTCGAAGACCTCCACCACTTGGTTGAGCAGGTTGTTGATGGCCGGGTGGCTCACTGCGGTGATGCCGACCCGCTTGCCGCCCAGGACGAGGGCGTGTATCAGGTGGGCGGCGGTGTAGGTTTTACCGGTTCCGGGTGGACCCTGGACCGCCAGGTAGCTGTGGTCTAGTCGGGCGACCAGGTCTGCCAGGTCGACGAGGTCGGCGGTAAACGGACCTTCACCGCGTCCGTTGCCGGTGAACCGGGGAAGGTCCCGCCGGAGCAGCGACGTCGTCGCCGTGTCGATCGCGGCACCGTCGAGGATCTCCTGAGCAAATTCCTGCAGCGCCTGGGGTTTGGGTGTGGCCTCGATCCAGTCGTGGTACGCCACCGCGCGCGGGATCGGGGCTGAATCTAGCTGTCCGTCGTTCCAGACCAAATCGAGCACGTGGGCATCGCGATCCAGTCCGGCGATTCCGCGGTAGTAGACCTTCGGTTCCTCCGAGGCGAACAGAACGCTTCCACCAGTGCGAGGGAATTTGTCGAGCTGCTGTGCGGGAAACGAGAACCGCATGCCCGGTGTGATCGGTTGGCCTGTGGTCTTGTGACGCCGCTCGAACTCGCCATCGCAGATCAATTCACCGATGATCTCGGGGTCGGACAACTGGTCCTCTGGGTCGCCAGCCAGCTTGGCGAGCTTGGGGCCGATGTAGGCCCGCCGTTCACGGCTCCAATACCCCAGGATGTCGCCGAGGAAGTGCTCGTCTCCTGCTAGGGCGTGCAGTTGCACCACCGTCTCGTCCAGTTCGCGGTCGCCCTCTTCGGGCTCGGTATAGGCTGCGCGCCAGGCAGTGTCGAGTGGCCTGTTGGCGACAAGCCAGTCACGCAGCGCCCGGGTGGCCCGCACGTCGTCCTCGTTGTAGTCCGCGATCGCCGCAAGGTCGGCCTGAATCGCGTGCGTCATGTAGTGCTCGTACTTCAGCACTGCGCCTGCGCCCTTGTCGATCTCGTGGTTGCGCTGGAAATCGGTGAGCTTTTCCATGCACTTCAGGCCGTAGGACTCAGCGCCGATCTGAATACCGTTGAGCCCCACCATGTAGAGGTCCACGAATGCACCCGTGTCGACGAGTTCCTTCAGCTGGGCCTCGGCACCCGGATGGCCGTCCGCCAAGCTCTGCAGCGTCGAGCGTTCGGTGTGGTTGTAGTGGTAGGCGTGCATTCCCGGGAACTGCTCGCGTCGATCGGCGATGTAGGCGATCAACTCCTCGGCTGCAGCGGTCTCACGCGGCTTATCGTGCGCCCACCAAGTACGGAAGTTCCACTGCCCGTGGCCATTCCGTTCGAGCAATCCAAACAGGAAGAACAATCCGGTTTCCGGGCGCCAAAGCGGATGGCCCTCGAAGTCGATGAAGACGTCGCCGTCATCGGGCTGTGGCAGTTTCTCCAGACCCTGGCCCCACTTGGTCTTGTCGTCGTCCGACTCGGCGATGGAAAACGGCATGACGTCCTGTTCGAGCGCCACACCTTTGCAGCTTCGCTTGTGAGGCAAGGCGTTTGAGTCGTTCGGTGCGAACACCGTCGATCGAGCCCACCGCGTAGTCGAGCTCACCGAGCTGGGTCAACGTGGTGATACCAGCCGACTTGAAAGCGTCGATCTCGGGCTGGGCGGATACCGGCGACGTAGATCAGCGAATCCTCTCGGCGCCACTGCTCCTCGCAGACGCTGTTGAACTCGCAGTACTCGCAGTGCGCGCAGGGCAGCGGCGTTGTGTGGGCCTGCGGTCCGGCGGCGAGCGATGCGGCCAGACGAGTCCGCAAGCGACGCCAGTAGGGGCGAAAATCATTGACCCGCAATGACTCTATCTCACCTGAGCCCAGCCAGACATGTACGTTCTCCGGGTCGATACCGGTGAGCGCCTGGATGGCGTCGGCATAGAAGCACAGCTGGAGCACGTGCCCTGGCTTTGCGTCGGTACGCACCAGCTTCGCATCGACGGGTTCGTAGCGGGTCGCGCCGGTGGCGGGATCGGTCACCTTGATAACAAAGTCAGCAATGCCCCGCATGCCGTCGAGGATGAACGGCATCTGGTAGACGACGTCGTGTTTCCCGGTGAACGGATTGCCGACATCGGCAACCCATTGTTCGAACGTCCTGCCCTGTCGATGCCTCGACGATCAGGATGTTCCCGCCCTGTCTGCGGTACTCCTCGAGGCATGCGTCTTCGTGTTCGCGCCCCTTGGCCATCACCAGTTCGGCGAACGAACCGAACGCGGACTCCGGCACGGTCAGGGAGCCTTCATCTACCCGGCTCTGCAGCGTCAGGTAATGCGGGCACTCCAGCCACGCAGTGACCTTCGATGGCGTGATGAGGCGTTGGCCCACAGGAGATATCCCTTCGTTCAAGGCAGGCTAGCTCGCGGGACCGACATGTCGGTGTCATCGGATAAAATCTCCATAGCTCACGAGCGGACGGCAGTTCGGGTACCTGGCCCGCCGTCCCGGCAACCGCGCGTCCACCGCACGGTGCCCCAGGGGAAGAGCTGGCACGCGATGCGTGCAAGTGGTGGACGCCCGCGGGCGGCGTCGCCGGGAATGGCGAACAATGACAGAACGCAAGCTCAGCGTCACCGACGCGGCGCTCCGCGAACGCATCACCGAATTGGGTGTCCATATTCCCTGTGGGGGGCTGCGGGGTCCGTTGCAGCGAAGAAGCCTGGCCTATCCGAATCTCTCCGTGACGTGGCAATCATGCCCGGACGAGGACTCGCCCGAAAAGTGGGAGGGGTTCGACGTCTCGCGAGAGTACGACCTGTGCGTCATCTGCTTTCGAGCTACCGCTGGTGGCCGGTCTCGTTGGGCGTGGCTGGCCTGCGAGGACTGCCGCGCGGTCAACGAGAAGATCGGATCGCGAGCGGGCGTGCGCCCCTTCGCTCTGGGCCGGCACAGCATCATGAACGGGATCGGCGTCCGTGGCGGCGTGCCAGCTGAAGTTGCCGATGAGCAGCTCGCCAGGCTCGTGGAGTTCGCTCGAGGTGACGACCGCCTGCGTTCGTGGCGGCGCGAGGAGTACGGGCGGCTGGCGAGTGCGTTCGACCCTCTCGCCGATGTACCGCTGCGGGTGTGGCAAGAGCAATGGCCGCCCGCAAGTGGCGCTTCGACGGATGCTTTCTTCCGCCTCTTGGGCCGCGGCCTGCCTTTCCCGTAGTCGGGTCGAGGCAACTTGTCAGAGTTTGCGCCTCCCTGTGGCCTCGGACGGGGCGATCCGGATCTCCACAGTCCACAAACTCGACTGTGGGAGGGGTTCAATCAGAGAGACCGCGACCAGCCCTTCTGGTACTGCGGGTCAATGCTCGCCATGTAGGGGCGGAGCAAGCGACAGGTGGACGGTCGATGAACGCGATTTGATCGGCCGTTCGCGAGTGCGCCGGACTGGTAGCGGCTGTCGCCCGGCTCGCCAGTCGCCCCGGATCTTGAGAGTTAGGGCTTGCGGCGGAAGAACGCTGCTGGGCGGCCCCGGGTTCCGGCGTTTTCGTTCATGATGCCGGTGGCGATCAGGTGTGGCTCCATTCTGCGGCGGAATTTGTCGCGCGGCAGTTCGTGGCCGGCGACGTCCTCGTGGACCCGCTGTAACTCGCGCAGTGTGAACTTGTTTCCCAGCAGTCTGTCGGGGTCCGGTCTTGACAGGTAGCGCGACCGGATGTGTTGCTTGGCCCGACGAACGATGTCGGAATAGTCCCAGACCAACTCACCGGGCCTGTCCACTGAGACGAAACGAATTTCGTTGGCCGAGTGCGCTTTCAGCGACTCCAGTTGATCGGTTCGCACCACGGCCACATGGGCAACTGAGAGCACCCAGCCGCGGTCGTCGCGGTCCGGGGCGTCGAAGGCGTGCAACTGGCGCGGTCTTATTCCCTGCACACCAGCTTTGTCACGCAGCGAGCGTTCGACCGCTCAGCCAGCGTCTCGCCTTCGTGCAAGAAGGTGCCCGGTAGGGCCCATTTCTCCGTATCGTCACGCGCAACCTCCAGAACCACCAGTCCCCGCTCCGGGTTGCGGGTCAGCACTGCGGTGTCCACGGCGACCGAGGGCCGCGGGTAATCCGTCAGTGTGCGGCCAGTCGAATCGTGGAATTTTTTGTCGGACCCCCTCGCTATACTTACGTCAGTGTTTCTCGTTATCAGCCTGTCGCCCATGAGTTTTGAACCTAGCATTTATCGCGCAATGCGCATGAATTGCTGATTTGCGCGTCAACGATCAAACTCAAAGACTGAGGGTGGTGGTGGCCTCGTCGAATGACCCGACCAACAGTCGGCTCGCCGGCCACGGCCGCTCGTTGACGCGCCGAGCGCACTACCGAAAGAACAATCACGATCAGCAAGGGGGTGGTGTGATGACCCGGCCGATCAACGCCAATAAAGCCGTAATCGTTGTAGGAGATCGCGAAACCGCTGAACGCCCGGACCTCGCGGAGAAGGCGGCCGAGCAGGGCGCGGTGATCGCCGAGATCTATAGCTTCGAACACGGTGAGGCGGCGTCGCACCATGACCTTGCCGAGGTGGAGGCGGTGGTTACGGCGCTGAGCCGGGCCATCTAGCACTCGCGCCGACGTCTGGGTTCCATTCCCCTTGTACGACCTCCGCCGCGAGCAACATATCCGCCGGCTCAGCCTGGTCCTGCAGCGCCACGGGCTCAACCTGCTATTGGGCAACGAACTGGCGCCGTGCTCGGTGAATGGTGGATTCAACGCGATCGACGAGGCGCTGCGGATCGAGGTCCGCGCTATCGACAGCCTCGACCATGCGGCGATGGCCACCGCCGGCGTACTGGTGCTGGGCGATGAGATTGAGCTGGCGCTCGCCGAGGCCTGCGCGCAGTCCGAAGCACCGGCCATCCAGAGGGCGGACGAGCAGCCGTCCGGCCCAACCAGCGTCGGGGAGAAGTTCTACAGCACCAGCGAGGCGGCGAAATTCTTCGGCAAGTCGGCCCAGTGGGTCTACCGGGGGATGCGCCAAGAGATCTTCACGTACCCAAAAGGTTCGATCATCGAGCCGATTCGCATCGGCACGGGCGGGCGGCATCGTTTCACCCTGCCGGTCCTGCGCGACATGGCCCGGTCTTGCTACCGCCGCGGCATTTTGAGTGAGGAGCAGGCTGAGGCGGTGCTGGCGCAGTTGGCCCGCGCGGAGCGGTAATAGACGGTCACGTCCGTGCGACTGTCATCGGAACACAACCGGCAGCGAGGCGAATTCAGTGGTGCAGTTGACTCGCCAGACGCTCAGAGCCTGTTTCAGCAGCGGCAGTTACGACAACATCCTGATCCGGTTCCGCAATCGTGGCGATCAAGGTGTCATTCACCGGAGGGCGTAGGTCTTCCGTCACTGGGCCCATCACCCTCAAATGCCGACGCGATCAACGCATCCATATCGGAGTTCCGATAACACGCTGGGATGCGCCGAGCAGGTCGAATCGCTGCATCAGGTCGGGTTCCTCTCGGCGCGCAGCATCGGCAGCCAAAGTCGGCACGAATAAGCCACCAGCCGGTTGTCTTCGCTGTCGTACTCTTCGCCTGACCTCGGCGGCTGCATCAGATCGGACACCAGCGCGTGTTTGCCCCACGCGCGCACATGAGCGGGCGTCTCGTCTTCGGCCGGGTATGTGTTGGTCTTCCATGGGTATTGCGCCGCGCGCACCGGGTCTTTGCCCGCGAACCGGGCGGTCGCCCAGGCATAGGACGTCTTGGTGGGCAGGGGAATCAGCTCGCGGCGACCCGCGTCGTAGATCGCCACCAGCTCACGCTGCACCTCAACGGCGTCACCAACGTCCGTGGTCAATAAAGCTAGACCGCGCACCTTCTCCACACGCCGAATCACGGATCGCCATCCCACGTGTGGGATTCGGCCGACCCCGGATGAGGTCAGCTCTCACCGCCACGGAATTCCCCGTCGGACGTTTCATGGCGGCGAGCCAGGACGAGGGCTTGTTCTCAGTCCTTCTGGACTTTTCGTGCAGTGGCCCCCCGCGTCGAACCACTGGCAGCGCAGACATGCCGCGTGCGCCATCCATAGCACCTCGTCCAGGACAACACCCGGGTGCTGGGACGGCCAGGCCTCCGGGTCGGTGCCATAGACGGACTCATATGTGCGGCGCAGATATTCACGCTGATCCCATAGCCTGCGCGCAACGTTAAGGCCGGTCGACCTACGCTTGAAGTCGATCCACTCCGTCACCAGGCTGGGCGGAAACAGCGCATTCCAATATGCGCCCCACGGATTGTCCGCGCTGAATTGCGTTGAAGGCCACAAGTTCCCACCTCTGCCGACCTCAGTCATCAGCCGCTCCTCCCGCCGGCCTGGGCCAATCCGAGGCGCCGTCCCGTCCGTCCGCCGCCCACGATGGAGGGGTTCGCGCGCCGTCCTGCCGTACTCAGTCGGCCGCGGCGCGCAACAGAGCCCCGGGTCACGACGCATCCCCGG
>CAVXBT010000012.1:0-379971 GCA_963760095.1 uncultured Actinomycetota bacterium
TAGGCGCAGCAGCAGCTTGCCGCGCGCGGTCGCGGTGAGCACACCCCACGGCCCGTTCAGCGCCGCCCGGGCGGCGGCCACGGCCCGGTCCACGTCGGCAGCCCCGCCGTCGGGGACCCGCGCCCAGGGCCTGCCGGTGAAGGGATCGACACTGTCATAGGTCGATCCCGATGCGGCGGGTGATGATTCGCCTCCGATCAGGAGGTCGAACTCGACCAACTGCTCGATCGCGGTGTCGGTCACTGCCTCCTCCTCATCGAGTTCGGGGTTTCTTCTTGTTGTTCAACGAGTCCGGCTTGGCTCCGGCATTGCCAAGGTCGGTGAAGAACTTGCCGTGTCGGGCGGCGACGCTGGGGGTCAGATCACGGGCCTCCCACATCGCGCGCACGGTGCCTTGAACACCATTGGGTCGGCGCGCGGCGATTTCGGAGGCCAGTTCGAAGGCGCGGTCGCGTAGCTGATCGTTCGGGACTACCTCAGTCACGAGCCCGATTCGCAGCGCGGTCTGCGCGGACATCCGCTCCTCGCTGCCGAGCAGCGCCCAGCGCATCACCTCGCCGTAGGGCACGCCGAGGGCCAGCATGCCCATCGGCTCGAGCGCCGAGACGATGCCCGCATTGGCATGTGGGTCAAAGAACGTGGCCGTCTCACTGCAGATCGAAAAGTCGCACTCGTTGACGAAGTACATGGCGCCGCCGGCCACGATGCCGTGCAGTGCCGCGATCACCGGTTTCCACACCTTGTGTGCCTTCGGCCCCAACAGCTCGCCCGGATCCTCCTGGTTGAAGATCGGCTTGTGCGTCCACCAGGTGCCTTCGGATACGTCGATGCCGGTGCAAAAGGCGCGCTCGCCGTTGGCGCACAGCACCGCAACGCGGATGTCGTCGTCGTCGCGCACTCGGGCCCACGCTGTGGCGAGGTCGGCGGCCATCTGCTCGGTAAAGCTGTTCATCTTCTCGGGCCGGTTGAGCGCCACGGTGGCGACGTGGTCGGTCACCTGGAATTCGATGGTGGCCAGGTCGGTCTGCTTGGTCACGGGCGCTCCTCTGTCGATCCGGTGGATACCGGCATCTTCGCACCCGACCCGCTCACATGGTTCACCTGGTTAGCGATCTCGCGTTTGAGGATCTTGCCCGCGGGCCCCATGGGGAACTCACGCCAGAACACGAACCGGCGCGGCTGTTTGTACCCGGCCAACTCTGCACGGCACAAAGCAGCCAGTTCGACGGCCAGCGCGTCCTGATCGCGGACGTGGGACTTGGCAATCACCGCGGCGACCGGCGTCTCACCCCACTCGGGGTCCGGTACTCCGACCACCGCCACCATGTCCACGTCCTGGTGCTGGCCGAGTACCCGCTCGATCTCGGCCGGGTAGACGTTGAACCCGCCGGAGATGATCAGATCGGTTTTGCGACCGGTGATATGCAGATAGCCCGCCTCGTCGAGGTAGCCGAGGTCGCCGGTGCGCAGCCCGTCGGGACGGAACGCCTCAGCGGTCTGCTCGGGCCGGTTCCAGTAACCAATCGCGTTGGCGGGGCTGGTGATGACGATTTCGCCGACGTCGCCGGGTGGGGCGTCTCTGCCGTCGACGTCGACGATGCGGATGACGCACATCGGGGTTTCCCGCCCGCACGAGGTCGCGATCGAGGTCTTGCCGGCGACGATGTCGCGGTGATCCTGCGGGGTGAGAATCGTTGCCTGTCCGCCGCATTCAGTGAGCCCGTAGCGCTGCTGCAGGTCGCAACCGAGCAGGTCCATCGCCTTACGCGCCAGGCCCGGCGGCACGGGGGCCGAACCGTAAGAGATACGCCGCAGGCTCGACATGTCCCGCGGCCGGCCGTCTTCGAGGATCGCCAGCGTCCGGTGCAACATCGTCGGGATGAACGTCGTGAAAGTGATGGCACTGCGTTCGATCTCGTCGATCACCGCCTGCGGGTCGAATCGCTGATGGATCACCATGGTCTGACCGAGATACAGCCAGGACACCGTGCGGACCATGCCGCCCGCGGTGAAGAATGGGGTGGTGGCCAGCATGACGTCCGAGCGGTTGGCCTCGGTCACAAGGTTGGTGTCGGCTGCCTGGTAGAGCAGGCCGCGGTGGGTGTGCATCACGCCCTTGGCTCGACCGGTGGTGCCGCTGGTGTACAGAATGACCGCGACGTCGTCCGGTGTGACGTCGCTGCGCCCGGCGCCGGGCTGCGCGTGCGCCAGCGCCGTCTCGTAGTCGGTGACAAACTCGCTCGCACCCAGCGCTGAGCGGGCACCCACCCCCAATATCAGTCCCAGCTCGGTCAATTCGCCCAGAAACTTATCCAGGTGGTCGGCGTGGATGATCACCGCCCGCGCGTCCGAGTCATCGCGAACGTGGGCGACCTCATCGGGAGCCAGCCGGATGTTCACCGGCACCGCGATCAGCCCGGCTTTGGCGAGGCCGAACGAGATCTCCGGCCATTCGATGCAGTTGCGCGCGATCACCATCACTCGGTCGCCCGGTGTCAACCCCCGGCCGGTCAGGAAGGCGGCAAGTCGCCGGGCCCGCTCGTCGACCTGCGACCAGGTAAGCGACCGGTCGGCGTCGACCAGCGCGCGCTTGTCGGGGTAGCGGCGCGCATTGTTGGTCGCGATGTCACCGATTAGCATCAGATGGGCAGGCCTTTCAAATCAGGAAAGCCAATGTCTCGACGGGGCCGCCCGCGTCGATCAGGTGCACGATCTTGCGGATCAGCCGCGGGCCGTCCGGCGACAAGCGAATTGTGTGGAGAACCCGGCCGGCCCAGAAGCGTTGACGCAGGCGGTATTCGAACAAGGAAAAGTTGGATTCGACAGTGACGGTGTCGGTGCCGGTGTCCACCACCTCGCTGTTGGAGATGACACGCCGCATCACCGACGGTGGTGTCTGGGAGTGCCGGTTGCCGGTATTGAGCTGAGCCACCCGGCTTTTGATCCGTCGCCGGTTGTCGTTGATGTAAGCCAGCGTGGTTCGCGGGTCGTCGTCGGGGTGCATCGGGACGCGGTATTCGACCGTCTCGTCGTCATCGGCCCATAACGCCTCCCACTCCGAGTAGCGGCCCTCGTCGGCCAGCCGCGCCTCCAGATACAGAAACGACAGGATCTCGGCGTCGGGCAGCGGACGCAGGGCGGGACGTGTCTGGGGTTCGGAGTTGACGGTCATGCTCCCGCTTTCCCGCCGACGACGGCAGCCCATCGGGAATAGAACCCGCGCTGCGGCGTCTCGGCACTCTTGTCCCGGTTGATGATTCCAGTCGAGTCGTCGACATCGCTTTCTATGCCGCGCGCCAGCACCAGCCACTCCGGCAGCTCGGCGGCGAGCCCAGCCTGGTTGCGCATGCCGATCTCTCCGTCGTCGGCGATCAGGAATCCCGCCGGGCCCATAGCCCCCTCCGAACGGCGCAGCGTGCGCTCGTTCAACGCATCCTGACCGGGAATGAGGACCGCAGTGGTGTACGCGATGGTGCGGTCGGGGGCCTGCGGCTCGACGAACATGACGTTCATCTCGGCCAGGAACAGGTTGGGCCAGATCAAGGTGTGCGGTGGACCCACCACCAGTGCGTCGTGCGTCTGCTCAGGGCCGTAGGCGCCCTCCAGTGCGTCGACGTAATCAGTGAGCTTGGCCCGTGGAATCCGGCCGTACCAGACGAATTCCTCGTCGAGCTTGCGGTATTCGTCGCTGTAGTCGATCTCCGAATGGCCGTTGCCGAGGTCGCGGACCAGCACGTCGACCTTGGTCGGGACGTGTGACACCTTCGCGGGCTTGATCGCGTCGTACACCGAGGCATGGGTGAACAGTGCGTGGTAGCCGTCGACATTGTTCTCCACCACCATCTTCCAGTTGGCGTGGTGCAGGTGCTTCATCCAGTTGGCCCGCAGGTCGATCTTGCGGGTGGGGGACAGGTTGAGCAGACGATCGATGGCGCGCGTCGAATTCCCGAGGTGCTCGCGTAATGAAATGCCGTCTGCCGCCAGCGACGCGAAGACGAATCCGCCGTAGCTGTCCACCCGGGGTGCCTCGGCAAGGCCAAGCTCGGCCCGCACCTGGTTGAACGCCTCACCGTAACCCTCACGCATCGGGACACCCTGCAAAGCACCGGTGTTGCTGAACGTCCAACCGTGATACGGGCAGCGGAACGAGTTGGCGTTGCCTTTCTCGGCGTTGCACAGCCTGTTGGCTCGGTGGGTGCAGCGATTGAGCAGCACCCGGACCGTGCCGTCCTTGCCGCGCGCCACCACAACCGGGTCGTGCCCGATCATCCGGGTGAGGTAATCGCCCGGCTCGCTGACCTCGCTATCGTGCGCGACGTAGACCCAGCCGGTCTTGAAGATGCTGTCCATCTCGCGGCGGAAGATCTTGGCGGAGGTGTACACGGATCCGTGCACTCGATCGCTGCGTATGACGCTGCTGACGTCGAAATGGTCGACGGCAGAGGCAGATTCGACTGTCGTCACTGGTCCTCCAGGGTATCGATGGCCGGCAGCACGACGTCGCCGAGGCGGCGGAAGCCGATGCGTACCGCGGTGCCAATGGGCGGTGCGGTGCTCGTGGGTTGCACGGTCGTCATGACCATCCGGTGCCCACTGGCCAGTTCGACGTCCACGATGGGGTAGGGCGCCGCGGCATGCACCAGTCCGGGCTCGCGCCGGTACATCAGCGTCGCGGTGTGTACCACTCCGCTTAAATTGACTGTGCGCCAGTCACGTTCGGTTACCCCGCAGCCGTCGCAGACCTCTTGGTCGAGTTCGAGTGGCAGCGCACACGCGGCGCAGAACGGCAGCGCAAGCTCTTTGCGTGAGGCCGCCCGGTACAGCGGCGCCAACGTGTCGTCATCGGCGGCGGGTGCCAGCGCGCTGTCCAGCAGCCAGTCCTCGACCGCGGTGGCGGTCATGCGGCGCGCTCCAGCACCAATGCGGCGTGATGGTCCAGCCGGCCGCCGATGCCGCCGACCAGCGCCACCGTGGCCCCGGGAACCTGACGCTGCCCGCCGGTGCCGCGCAGTTGAATCATCGCCTCCGCCAACGGCGTCATGCCTTGCAGGTAGAAACCGGACAGCTGGCCACCGCCGGTGTTGGTCGGCAACGTGCCGCCCGGCCCGGTGTGGCCGTCGCGCACGAATGCACCCGCGGGAACGTCACCGGTGAGCCGGTATTCGTCGAGCAGCGCCAGGGTCACGATCGAGAACGGGTCGTACAATTCGGCGACGTCCAGGTCGGAGCGGCTCATGCCGGCCTGTTCGAGGGCGTCCTGCGCCGCGCGTCCACCCCCGCCGAACCACGACTCGGCTCCTGCGCGACGGCGCCGCACCGGGTGCTCCCGCCCGGCGCCGCGCACCCGCAAAAGGGTGTGCCCGGCCGAGGGTCGGCCGGTGAGCACGACGGCGACCGCCCCGTTCACCGGCCGAGCGCAGTCCAGCAGCCGCAGCGGTTTGGCGATCATCGGAGAAGAGTCGTATCCGGCATCGTCGAGGGGTTCGCGGTTGACCGCGTCGGGATTGCCGCGGGCCCAACGACGCGCCGTGGTGGCCACGGAGCGCAGCGCGTCGGTGCCGGTGCCTGTGACGTGCAGCCACCGCTGGGTCAGCAACGCATAGGTCGGCACCGAGCCGAGCAGCCCCGAGGCCCGCTCCAGCCCACGCACCCCGCCGTTGCCGCCACTGTGTGCGTAGGTCGAGCCGGCGCCCCGGCCGGCCACCAGGGGCGCGTCGGCGAACACACACAGCACGGTCGCCGCCTCACCGGTGACGATCGCGTGGCGCGCGCGCTGGATCATGGCGATGGTCGTGGCGCCCTTGATCTCGACATGCTCCAGGAGGCGCAGATCCGAGAACCCGGCGGCGGCGGCGAAGCCGACGCCGAGCCGGTCCGGCCGGACGCCCTGCGACGAGCCGACCAGGATCCCGTCGACGTCGGCATGCCCGAGTCCGGCGTCGGACAGCGCGGCGGCGCTCGCTTGGACGGCCAGTTCGAGCGGCGTCGCGCCCGGCCGCAGCGACATCGCGGTCATGCCCAGTCCCACCAGGTCTGCGTTGGCGGCGCTCACGGCCGCTCCGGCGGTTGGCGTTCGCCGCGGTAGTTGCCCACCCTGACCCACTCTTCGCGGTCTTCGGGGGTGGCCAAGGTGAAGCTGGCCAATTCCAGCGGACACAAGAAGACGTGCTCGCCGCCCTCGAGGTCTTCGACGAGCAGGCGGGGGCCGTTGCCGTTGACGTCCAGCGTCAACCGCACGGCCGCGAACTCGTTGACCAGCTCGGCGAGGACGCGGCGTCCGGCCGGAGTGTTCACCTGCCCAGTATTACCGCATACAAGTGTCAGAATCAATGGAGGGAGGCGGAACGACCGCTCACGTAGCGGATGCAAGCCGAGTGGTGTGACCCGTTCTCCACATGGGAACATGAGGCTTGTGCGACGATGTTAGACGCGCAGGGCGACGTCAGCACTAGATGACAGCTGTGTCAGATACTTCAGATGCGGGAAGGTGAGATGAGCCAAGCACAAGCACCGGCCGCGGCGGTCGACGTGAGCCGAGTCGACACGGAGAACTACCGCAGCATCTGGATGTACCTCAAGGAGCTCGAGTTCCGGCAGGGGTTCGTTGACATCCCGGTCAACGGGACGGCTGTCCGCACGCGTTATGCCGAGGCCGGCGGGCCGGATAAGCCGCACGCCATCCTGCTGCACGGCACCGGCGGGCACTGGGAGACGTTCGCGCCCAACCTCGCCGCACTGTCGCAGCATTTCCATTGCGTGGCGATCGACATGGTCGGCAACGGGTTCTCCGACAAGCCGGACTACGACTACGAGATCGCGGTCTACGTCGAGCACGTGCTGGGGGTGATGGACCACTTCGGCATGGCGTCGGCCAACGTCATCGCCATGTCGCTGGGCGCGTTCGTCGCCTCCGCGATCTCCGTCGGGCACCCCGACCGGGTGGACAAGGTGATCCTGATGTCGCCGGCCGGACGGGAGGCGTCGGCGTCGAACATGGCGCGCATTCGCGCGGAACGAACCAAGGCGGTCAACGAGCCGACGTGGGAATCGTTGCACGCCGTGTTCGCCCATCTGATTGCCGACGAGGCCAATCGCTTGCCCGATCTCATCGGTCTACGCCAGGCCGTCTATCGGCGCGAGGACACCCGAAACACCATTGACCGGCTGCTGATCCTGCAGGACGAGAACGTGCGCCACCGCAACCTGATTCCCGACGAGAAGTGGCGCGGCATCGAGGCGCCGGTGATGATCGTGGCCTCCGGCAAGGACCATGGCGTGTACCAGGACACCGCGCGCACCATCGCCGACCTGATCCCGAATTCAGAGGTGTTCGAGATGCCCTCGGTGCGACACTGGCCGCATTTCGAGGATCCCGAGGCTTTCAACGCCGCAGCGATCGAGTTCCTCCAGCGATGAGCAGACCCGCCGACGACGAGCTCGCGGACATCGCCCGGCGGCTCTATGAGGCCGAGCAGACCCGCACGCCGATCCGGCAATTGTCACTGGACTATCCCGACATGACCATCGAGGATGCCTACGCGGTGCAGCGGGCGCTTGTTGCCCTGAAGGTTGCCGACGGGCGAGAAGTCAAGGGCCGCAAAATCGGCCTGACCTCGAAGGTGATGCAGCGGGCGGTGTCGATCGACGAACCGGACTACGGCGCGTTGTTCGACGACATGTTCATCGAGGATGGCGGGCGCGTACCGCTGAACCGATACATCCGTCCGCGCGTCGAGGTCGAGTTGGCGTTTGTGTTGGGGGAGCAGCTGTGCGGGCCGGGCGTCACGTTGTTCGACGTGTTGCGGGCCACCGAGTTCGTCACACCTGCGCTCGAAATCCTCGACGCCAGGGTGCAGATGTCGGACCCCGAGACCGGCCACCTGCGCACCATCGTCGACACCATCGCCGACAACGCCGCGGACGCCGGTCTGGTTCTCGGCGGGCGGGTGTTCCGTCCGTTGGACGTCGACCTGCGCTGGGTGGCGGCCTTGCTGCTACGCAACGGCACGATCGAGGAATCCGGGGTGGCCGCCGCGGTGCTCAACCATCCCGGCAACGGCGTGGCCTGGCTGGCTAATCGGCTTGCTCCGCATGGTGTTTCGCTAGGGCGCGGCGAGGTGATCCTGTCCGGGTCGTTCACCAAGCCGGTGTTCGCCGAACCGGGGGACAGCTTCGTCGCCGACTACGGGCCACTGGGCACGGTGTCGGTGACCTTCGATGCGGCGGCATCGTGACGAACCGGTGGACGCGGCGCATCAGCGACGGCGACCCGCGGATCGGCATGTGGGTGGCCTCGGGCAGCGGCTACGTCACAGAGATCTGCGCGGGGTCGGGGATCGACTGGCTGCTGTTGGATCAGGAGCACGCTCCCAATGATCTGCGCACCACGCTCGAACAGCTGCAGGTGCTGGCCGGCTACCCGGATGTCGACGTGCTGGTGCGCCCGCCGTCCGCGGACCCCGTGTTCATCAAGCAGCTTCTCGACATCGGCGCGCAGAACATCATCGTTCCGATGATCGACGGCCCCGGTGAAGCGGGCGCGGCGGTTGCGGCCACCCGTTACCCGCCCCACGGCATCCGCGGCGTCGGCAGCGCGTTGGCCCGGGCGTCCCGCTGGAACCGCATTTCTGACTACCTTGTCACCGCTGATGCGACGGTGTCGTTGACTGTCCAGGTGGAGAGCGTGGCCGCTCTGACACAGCTCGGCGAGATCGCCGACGTCCACGGAGTGGACGCTGTGTTCATCGGTCCGGCCGACCTGGCGGCCTCGATGGGAAAACTGGGGCAGCCGGAGCATCCGGAGATTGTGGCCACCATAGAGACCGCGTTGGCGACCATCGTGGAGCACGGCAAGCGCGCCGGGGTGAATGCGTTCAGCGAACCGCTGGCGCGCCGTTACATGACGGCCGGCGCGAGCTTCGTGCTCGTAGGAGCGGACGTTGCATTGCTGGCTCGTGGTGCCGAGGCACTGGCCGCGAGGTATCAGAGCCGATGACCGACGCATTGTTTCTGACTATCGTGTCACCTAGGATTCCGGATCATGGACCTCGACTTCACGCCTGACCAGCTTGAGTTCCGCGACCAGGTCCGCACGTGGCTCGACGAGAACAAGCCGACCGAACCGCGCCCGCGCGACGACGCAGGTATCCGCGAATACGACCTCGCGTGGCAACGCACACAGGCCGAAGGCGGTTGGGCCGGCATCGCGTGGCCCACCGAATACGGGGGCAAGGGGCTGACGCTGCTTCAGCAGTTGATCTGGTACGAGGAGTACGCCGCACGGGGGTTCCCCGGCATTGACGCGTGCTTTGTCGGCAACTCGCACGCCGGGCCGACCCTGATCACCAGGGCCACCGACGAACAGAAGTCGTTTCACTTGCCGAAGATCCTTGGCGGCGAGGTGATCTGGTGTCAGGGCTTCTCCGAACCCGACGCCGGATCGGACCTGGCGGCGTTGCGCACCAAGGCGGTGATCGACGGCGAACACCTGGTGGTGTCGGGGCAGAAACTGTGGACCAGCTTCGCCACCGTCGCCGACTACCAGGAGCTGCTGGTCCGCACGGACAACACCGGCGGCAAGCACAAGGGCATCACCTGGGTGATCTGCAACATGAGCACGCCGGGCATCGACGTCCGGCCGATCGAGACTATCGAGGGCGGTTCGGAGTTCTGCGAAGTGTTCTACGACGACGTCCGCATTCCGCTGGGCAACGTGGTCGGAGATGTGGGCGACGGCTGGTCGGTCGCGATGGCGACGCTGTCCTTCGAGCGTGGCACCGCGTTCACCGCCAACCAGGTCCGGCTGGCGAAGATCATCGAAGACCTCATCGACTACGCCCGCGACCACGTCGGGCCGGACGGCCGCAGGCCCGCCATCGCCGACGACGACATCGCGCGGCGACTGGCCAGAGCGCGCGCTTCGGTGGCGTCGCTGCGGGCGCTCACCTACACCAACATCTGCGAGGCGATGAAGACCGAGACGCCCGGCCCGCGGGGTTCGATCGTCAAGTTGATGTACGCCGAACTGGCCAAGGAGATCGGCAAGTTGGCCATGGACCTGCTCGGTCCCGCCTCGGTCCGGTATTCGTCGCGATGGGACGTCGACGGTTGGGTCGGTTACTACTACTACAGCTTCTCCCAAGCCATCGGCGGCGGGACGTCGGAGATTCAGCGCAACATCGTCGGTGAGCGCGTGCTGGGGCTGCCCAGATGAGCACCGTGAGGAGACGGTCATGAACCTGCTGCCCGGAGCTGAGCAGCTCGAAATCGTCGCGGCAGCAGGAGAATTCCTCGCCGATCGGATGCCCGTCGAACGGATCCGCGCTAATCGCCACGCGGAAGCGACGGTGCCCGAGGCGTTATGGCGAGAATGCGCCGAGTTGGGTCTGCTCACCCTAGGACTCGACGAGGAGTCCGGCGGGTCAGGCCGGCCCTTCGACGATGAGGCGCTGCTGTTCGTCGAACTCGGCAAGCGGCTCGCGCCCGGGCCATTCCTGGCATGCACGTTGGGTACACGGGTGGCCGCCCGTTGTGGCGACGACGCACTGGCGCAGCGGATCGGCTCCGGGGCGGCCCGGGTGGCCCTCGCGGTACTGCGTGGCGACGGCGACATCCGCCCTGTCAAGGGCACTTTCGATTTGTTCGACCCCGCTGGCGCCTCACACGCCCTGCTGGTAGCCCGTAGCGGTGCCGCTCTGGTCGACATCGATTCCTTCGGCCCGCTGGCACCCGTGGTCGCGACAGACCCGGGAACTCGGATATCCTCGGCCACAGTCGAATCCGCCGAACCCGTGCACTGGTTGCCCGTCGAGGACGAATGGATCTGGGGGCGAGCCATGGTCTTGACCGCCGCCTTCCTCACCGGCCTGGCCGCGGCCGCGGCAGCTTTGGCGACCGAACACGCCAAGACTCGTGAGCAGTTCGGCAAGCCGATCGGCGTGCACCAGGCGATCAAACACGCCTGCGTCAACATGGAGATCGCGGCCGAGGCCGCACAGGCGCAGACATTCTTCGCCGCGATCGCGCTGGCGAGCGGACGTGCCGACGCACTGCTGCAGGCGCTGTCGGCCGCGACGGTGGCGGGTTCGGCGGCCGTCGACAATGCCGCCGCCGGCATCCACGTGTTCGGCGGGATGGGCTACACGTTCGAGAACGACATGCACCTGTATCTGAAGCGCGCCCACGTGTTTCGGCACCTGTTCGGTGAGCCGACCGACGTGCTGGCCGAGCTGTTGGCCCAGGACCGCGCCCAGTGAGCGGCAGCGTCGCCATCGCCGGCGTCGCCCTGTCGGACGTCGGCCGCGTCGACGACAAGAGCCCCTACGAGCTGATCGCCCAAGCCAGCCGCCGCGCTTTGTCCGACGCCGGACTGACGCCCGATGACGTCGACGGGCTGGCCTCCACCGGCCAGGGCACACTGCCCCCGGTCGACGTCGGCGAGTATCTGGGGCTACGGCCGCGCTGGATCGACTCCACCGCGGTCGGGGGAGCGTCGTGGGAGGTGATGGCCGCGCACGCGGCCGACGCGATCGCCGCCGGCCATGCCGACGTGGTGCTGCTGACCTACGGCTCGACTGCCCGCTCCGATCTGCGAAAGGGATTGCGGGGAGCCAACATCAACTGGGGCGCGCGCGGACCGTTGCAGTGGGAGGCGCCCTACGGCCACACCCTGATCTCCAAGTACGCCATGGCCGCGCGGCGGCACATGTTCACCTACGGCACCACGATCGAGCAGTTGGCCGAGGTCGCGGTGTCCGCGCGGTTTAACGCGGCAGACAATCCCGAGGCCTACTACCGCGATCCGATCACCATCGACAACGTGCTCGGCGGACCGATGATCGCCGACCCGTTCACCAAGCTGCACTGCTGCATTCGCAGTGACGGCGGGGCCGCAGCCGTCCTCGTCAGCGCGGAACGTGCGAAGGATCTGCGTAGCAAGCCGGTGTGGGTGCTCGGCTCGGGCGAGACCACCTCGCACATGCTGACCTCCCAGTGGGACGACCTCACGGTCGGCCCGGCCGCCGTCAGCGGGCCGCTGGCTTTCGTCCGCGCGGGTGTCTCCCCGTCCGACGTCGACGTCGCCGAAATCTACGACGCGTTCACCTATATGTTGCTGCTCACCCTCGAGGACCTCGGCTTCTGCCCGAAGGGGGAGGGCGGCGGATTCGTCGGGAAGGGTTCGTTGCGGTTGGGCGGCGAACTTCCCACCAATACCGACGGCGGCGGACTGTCGGCGTGCCATCCGGGTCAGCGGGGGTTGTTCCTGCTGGTGGAGGCGGCCCGTCAATTGCGCGGTGAATGCGGGCCGCGGCAGGTGCCGGACGCCCGGATCGCCTGCGTCAGCGGCACCGGGGGCTGGTTCTGTTCCAGCGGGACAGTGATTCTGGGCGCTGAGGAGCCGTAGATGGCGGGCGCACCGCTGAGCTCCGACGTCGTCGACACGCGGGCGATGCTGGAATCCGCCGCCGCCGTCCATGGGGACGTCGAGGCCTATGTCGAGCCGGGGGCGCGAATCACGTTCGCGGAGTGGATCGGCCGGGCCCGTGGCGTGGCTACCCAGTTCGCCGATCTCGGCGTCGGCAGGGGCGACGTGGTCGTGCTGTGGCTGCCGTCGGGCATCGACTACGCGACGTGTTATGCCGCCGCGGCGATGATCGGCGCGATCACCACCGGGCTGAACCCGCGCCTTGGCCGCAGGGAGATCGAATCGATTCTGCAGCAGGCGGATCCCGCGTTGATCGTCGCCGACGAGCAGCTCGGTGCGCTGCCCGAAACCGGGCATCGACTGCTCTCGCGGGATGCGCTGTGCAGTGACATGTCGTGTTCGGCGCCGCCCTCGGTGGAGCTGACCCGCCGGGACCTGGTTGCGCTGATCTTCACCAGCGGCACCACCGGGACGCCGAAGGGCGCAGTGTTCGATGCCGACCGATTGGCCGCGGGCGCGGCAGCGGCAGGCGTGATGAGCGCGCCCTACGACCGGCGGCTCACATCGACGCCGTTTTCGCATGCCGGATACATGTTCAAGCTCTGGGATCAGTTGGTGTGGGGCAGCACGCTGTTGGTGCCGCCGACGCCGTGGTCGGCGCAGGGCATGTTCGACGTGCTCCGCGACGAGCGGGTCACCGTGGCGGGCGCGGTGCCGACCCAGTGGGCCAAGCTGCTCGACGTCGACGGTGTGAGCCCGCAGGCGTTGCCGCACTTGCGGATCGGGGTGGTGGCCACCGCTCCGGCACCGCCCGAACTGGTGCGGCGGGTCGCCGAGTGCGTCGGGGTCCCGCTGGTCGTGCGGTACGCGATGACCGAGTGTCCGACCATCTGCGGCACCGAACCGAACGACACCCCCGAGGTTCAGTTCCGCACCGTGGGGCGGCCCGCCGCGGGAATGGACCTGCGGATCGGATCCGATGGCATCCTCGAGGTGAGGGGCCCCTGCGTGATGCGCGGCTACTGGCGCAACCCGAAACTCACCGCAGAGGTGCTGCGCGACGGTTGGCTGCGTACCGGTGATGTCGGTGTGCTCGGTACCGACGGCAACGTCACCCTCGTCGGGCGCTGCGGCGACATGTACATCCGCGGTGGCTACAACGTGCATCCCGGCGAGGTGGAGCGGACGCTCACCGGGCACCCGGGCGTGAAACAGGCTGCCGTGGTTGGCCGGTCCGCGCCGGTCATCGGGGAGATCGGCGTCGCGTGCGTCGTGCCGGCAGACGCGGCCGCCCCGCCGACGCTGGCCGAGCTGCGAACTCACGTGACGGACGAACTGGCCGATTACAAGGCGCCCGACGAGCTCCTCATCGTCGATGAGTTACCGCTGACCGCGATGCTCAAGCCGGACCGACTTGCCCTGCGCGAGCTGATCACGTTGCACGACAGCGACATTCAACGTCGACGATCGACAGGATGAGCTCGGATGGGCGTGTTCTGTCCGGCGGCCAGCCACCATTTCCCGTGGCGCCGGACGAGCACGTACAACGCCATTTCACGACTCCAGGAAACGTTGCACGAGCACATCACTGATCTGTTCGGGTTGCTCGACCAACTGGCCAACGACGTAGCCAAACCTCAGTCCAGCCGCTGAAACGCGTCCTCAGGTGCAAGCAGCGATCACGTTCGTCTCGCAAGTGCGAAGAACCATGACGCGCTGAGCTGGAGCGCATCGGACGTATTAGCGGGAGCGCCTATCGACCTTAGCCTGCCACGCCACCAGCAAAGGCATCCCGATCAACTCCAGAGCAATTGCGCCGACGAACAGCGGATGCGGACGGCCGGTACGACGCCACGACGCCAGTCGGGCAAGACCGCCCAGAAACACCACGCTGCACACCGCGCGTAGGCGTGGGCCCTGCCTTTCGATGCGGGGCACCGTGGACCAGATGACGGGGGCGACAGCGAACCAGAATGCGCTGGCGAAGCGGTACTCGCTGTCGGCGCTGGGTTCCAGTCGACTGTTATCGCCAGGCAGCGTCGAAGGACCCGCGATCATGCTCGCCAGACCCGATAGGAACGGGATTGTTGCCAACGCGGCCGCCACGATCTGAAGTTGCCTGCGACCACCGTCGCGAACGTCCGACCCCATGCCATAACCTTTCGATCCCTGCGTACTCATCCTGCATCCTGGCTCGCAGCTAGACAAGGGCGCGGCCGCGCAGGGTTGAAAATCAGCCGTGAGCTGGCCGCAGAGCTCATGGACGAGCGCCTATGACTTTGGTGGACAACCGAAGTGACGTCGACTTTAAGCCAAAGAGTTGTCACCTTTTACTAGATGATCCATCGCGGCATATCCGAGAGCGCCGGTAAGAACCGCGAGCTCACGGACACCCCAGGCCCTGCCGGGCCGGTCTTGTCGCGCCCTTTCGGGGCGCCTATGGTCATTCTGCAACAGAATGCACTCGGGCTTGGAGGCGCCGAATGTCGATGGGGATCGCCGGCGTTCGGTTGAGTTGGTATCCATGGGCGGACACCGGCTTCCCGAGCTTGCCGGCCCATGGGCTTATCGCGAATCACGATTTGCTCGATGCTTTCGCACGCGAATTCGCCAATACCCCGCATCTGACCAATACCGGCGAGACGCGCCAGCTCGGTGCAGAGATACAGGACTTCTCCCTGGTGTGGCTGCAGGGCCGCCTGTCGAATATCGTCGCAGGCATCGAGGGTGCCCCAGCGCCTTTCGAACTGAACGTGTTCACGGCTGAGGGGTTGGGTACCGCCCAGTGGCTGGCCCACCTGATCGGGTACTACGCGTCAGTGTGGCTGCGCGCACAATGGATCGAATTCGATGGGCCGCGAATCAGGAATCTTCGCACTCTGAGCGATCGCCTCTTCTCGATGATCTACCGCCACGAACTCGACCCCGCTCGTGAAATCGCGCTGCAAGGCAGCGACGCCGCTGTCATTGAATTCAGCCGGGATTTGTTGCGCAAGAACAGACCCCGAGCCATCGCCGGTCGTAGAATCGCCCGCCTACTGCGGACACATAAACTCACCGCGAAGCTGTACCGGGAGCCCGGTGAGGTAGGCATCTTTGCGTTCAACGCGGGCTTTCTACATCACATCCTGCCGCCCAGCCTCAATTCACCGAGGGACGCAAGACCGTTCACTGAGCCGTACTACACCGGAGACTCCCACCAGCTATTCGATGCTCACTTTGCGCTTCCTGAACAGCCCTTCCTCACCCAGGCGCGCAAGGTCTTTGCCGCAGTGAATTCGGCGGGCGGCGACGTCGCTGATCGACTGGACGAGGTCATCAATGGACGCCCCGGTGAGCAAGCTCTGCTGTGGCGCCAGCAGAATTGGGACACCGTCGCCGCGGGCTTGTATCGGGTCGGCATTCCCGGCGGGACGGTGTATCGAGGTTTCGATCAGCCTCAATACGATCGGCTGCTGGCATGGACGTCATACTCAGTCATGCACAACGTGGCCAATGGCTACAACGCATTGTCGGCCTATGCGACCGGCAACCCCGACCTTGCGCGCCAACAGATCATTTCGCGCACGCTGTGGTGGGGCTTCATCTACAGCTACCTGCTTGGCGCGACCGATCGGCGTCATGACCAGGTCGACCTAAGGGTTTCTCTCCCGCGATTCATCCCGACCACTTGACTCGGCGATGACCTGCTGCAAAGACTAATGCATTGACATTAATCTTGGCTGCTGCGATGCTGGCGTGGCGTGCGTCACAACACGTCCTGATGAGATCTGCCAGCACTCTGTAGGAGCGAACATGCCGGAAGCCGTCACGGCGTCGGACGGTCCACTGGCCGGCCTCGTGGTGGTCGACCTGTCGACGACGCTGCCCGGAGCGCAGGCGACGCAATTCCTCGCGGACTGCGGCGCCGAGGTGATCATGGTCGAGCCGCCCGTCGGCAGTCCGTTGCGCGAGCTCGCGAGCTGGCCCGCCCTGCTGCGTGGCAAGCGCAGCGTGACGCTGGATCTGCACGACGACGCCGACCTCGAGCGCCTGCGCACGTTGCTGCGACGCGCCGACGTCATGGTCAACACCATGCGACCAGCCACCGCCGAGCGCATTGGGCTCACCCACGACGCGCTCTCGACGGCGTTCCCGCGACTGGTGGTCGCGACGATCACCGGGTGGGGCTCGACCGGACCGTTCCGGGACTACAAGGGCTGGGAGGCCCTGGTCATGGCCAAGACCGGCGTCATGCACGAAAAGCGCGGGCTCGCACCGCGACCCGGGCCGGCCTACACCACCTTTGCCTACGCCTCCTGGGGGGCCGCCCACGCCGCTGTTCAGGGTGTGCTGGCCGCGCTGCTCGAGCGGGAATCCAGCGGGCTCGGCCAGATCGTCGAGACCAACCTGGTGACCGGCATGGGCTCGATGGATCCGTACAACTGGTTCTACGAAATGGTGCTGGAGCGGTACCCCGGCGCCTTCGAGCCGATGGACGCCGCCTACGACGACCAGGGCCGACCCCAGGCCTACCTCATCTACGCGCTCCTAGTGTGTCCGACCAAGGACGGCCGATGGCTGCAGTTCGCGCAGGTGTCGCCGAAGTTGATCGGCGCCTGGCTCACCGAATTGGATCTTTTGAAGGAGCTTGCCGACCCGAAGTGGCAGGGCTTTCCGATGCTGCCGACCCCGGAACTGCGCACCGAGTGGTGGGACATGATGATCGAGCGGGTGGGGGCCCGCACGCTCGCCGAATGGCAGCAGGCGATGACCGAGAACCTCGACCTGAGCGGCGAACTATTCCGCACTCCCGAAGAGTCGCTGGACCATCCGCAGACCGCACACGAAGGCCGCGCCGCCACCATAGTCGACCCCGAACTGGGACCGGTGCGGCAGCCGTCGACCCTCGTCCACGCCGATGGCAGGCCGCTGACGAAGCTGCGACCCGCGCCCCGACTCGGCGAGCACAACGACGTCGTGTCGTTCGCGGCTGGCGACGCCGACACGGCCCGCGTCAGCTCCGACGACCCGCCGCTGAAGGGCGTGACGGTGCTGGAGTTCGGCAGCATGTTCGCGGGTCCGTATGGCGCCACCCTGCTGGCCGACCTGGGCGCCCGGGTGATCAAGGTCGAGCCGCTCGAGGGCGACAACATCCGCAATCTCGTCGCGTTCCCCGAGGCGGGCGGAGCAAAGGTGTTGCAGGGCAAGGAGAGCGTCGCCATCGACTTCACCAAACCCGAGGGCCTCGACCTGGTGTACGAACTGGCCAAGCGGTCCGACATCGTGCTGCAGTGCTTCCGGGGCAAGGCCGCCGAGCGGTCGAAGATCGACGAGGCGTCGCTGCGGGCGGTCAACCCGGAGCTGGCGTTCGTGACGACCTCGGGTTACGGCGTCGACGGACCGTTCGCGCACCGCGCCGCCTACGCGCCGTCCGTCGGTGCAGCATCCGGGCTGGCGCTGACCGACAGCCATGACACCGGAGCCCCACCCACCGACCTCGATGACATTCACCGCCGGGCCGTCAAACTCCACGCGGGCGGCGCCGTACCTGCCGTGCAGTCCGACGGCATCGCCGCGCACGGGGTCGGCTCGGCGCTGCTGGTCGCGTTGTACGCCAAGCGTCGCGGCAAGACCCTTTCGAACGTGGTCACCACCATGCTCGGCACCGTGCAGCAGGCGATGATTCCCTATAACGCGAGCTACGCGACGCGCCCGCCGACGAGGCCGGCCGACGATCAGTTCTTCGGCATGAATGCCCTGTACCGGATGTACCGCGCGGCCGACGGCTACGTCTTTCTGGCTGCACCGCTCCCGCGCGAATGGCCGGCGCTGGCGAAGGCCATGTCGCCCTACGTCGACCTGCACGCCGACGACCGCTTCGCCGACGCAGACTCCCGCGCCCAGCACGACGACGAGCTGATCGTCGCGCTGACAACGGTTTTCGCGACGAAAACCAAGCTGGAGTGGGAGCACGAACTATCCGCCCAGGATGTCGGCTGTGTCGAGGTGGTGGAGGCCAACTCCGAACTGGTGCTGCAGACCGACCCGTTCTTCGAGGCCGGCTACGCCGTCGAGGCGGTCAGCCCGATCTTCGAGGAGCACCGTCGGCTCGCCCCGCTATGCACCTTCTCGCGATCGCGGACACGGGCCGACGCGGGATGCGCCATCGGGCAACACACCGATGCCGTACTACGCGAGCTCGGACTAGACGACGATGCGATCGTCGACCTCAGGGCCAAGGAGATCGTTGGCGGCGGCTGACGGATCAGTCGTCGTCGGCGATCAGCGCGCGCGTTTCATACGACACTGGCGCGGTCAGCATGCCGACCCAGGTGTCCACGTAGTTGTGCAACTGCGCCTCGCTGAGTCCGTGGCCCGAACGGGCCGCCGCAGCAAGGACATTGACCAGGCTGATGTACAGCTGGAACGTGCGGCCACGTCGGACTCGTTCCGGCAGATCCTGCAGCGCCGCGTCGACGAGCTCCTCCAGCTTCTCCTGTGTCCAGTCGTCGTCGACGTGGTCCGGCCAGTATTCGCTGCGGGCCCGCGGATCCTCGGCAAGCCGGGCCAGGAAGGGCGCGAACATCTCGCCCGCGGCGATGCTGTTGGCCAGCGGGCGCACCAGCAGCCACACCACGGCTCGGGGGTCCGCCTCCTTGCCCTGCGCATGCATCGTCGCGAGCATCTTCTGACGATCAGCCCCAAGTGACGCTTGGCGGTAGGAGATCAGCGCGCGGATCAAGCCGTCACGAGAGCCGAAGTGATAACGAATAACCGACGTGTTCGACTGCCCGGCCGCTAATTGAATCTCCCGCAGCGTAACCGCCTCGATCCCGCGTGTGGCGAACAGCCGCTCGGCGACCTCCATCAGCATCACTCGGGTCGATTCTCCCGAGGCATTGCGCCGGCGCGCTCCAGCCGCAGATTCCGTGCTCGTCATGGATCTCCTCAGGGTCCGCCTCAGTTTTACCGGCGTGGCAGCTCCAAGAGAAATAGTAATGCTAATGTATTAGAAAATGTAGACTTTGCGGCGACCAGCTGGCATCATTCGAACGAGTAACGGATCCACGGAGGGCCAATGAGCATGATCTGGACGAACTCGGGTGACTCCCACTTCCTGGAGCCCGACGATCTGTGGCAGTCCCGCTTGCCAAAGGCGCTCGCCGACCTGACTCCGCATGCGGAGAAGGATCCCGACGGCGAGTACGAGACTGTCTCGGTCGACGGACAGATCTTCCGACGCAAGCTGCCGTCGTCGGCGATGGAAGCTTTCATCGAGGAGAGCATGAAGCCGAAGGGCATCCGCGACGCGAAGGCGCGGTTGGGGGACCTGGACAAGGAAGGTGTCTGGGGTGAGGTGATCTTCCCGTCGTTGGGCATGTGGGGATCGACTTTTCGCACACCCGAACTGCTCAAGGCGTGCATGCGCGCCAGCAACGAGTGGGCGCTCGAGGAAATCTGTGCGGTATCGCCGCGCTATGTGGTGACCGCACAGGTGTCGACACTGATCGTGGAGGACGCGGTCGAGGAGTTGCACTGGGCGGCGGAGCATGGCTTCAAAGCGGTGTTCCTGCCGACGACACCCCATCCGAGCGCCCCGGACTGGCACCGCAAGGAGTGGGAGCCGTTCTGGGCGGCGGCCGAAGAAGCCGGCATGGTGATCGCGTTCCACATCGGCACCGACCCGGTCGACATGACCGTCGGAGGTGCCAGCGGCGGTGCAGGCATGGTGTACCGCGGTCCGGGCGGGGCGGTGATGAACTACGCCGAGACCACGTTCTCGGGACAGCGGGCGGCGATGAAGATGGTCGCGTCCGGCGCGCTGGACCGCCACCCCGACCTGCGCGTACTGATCTCCGAAGGTGGCGCCACCTGGGTGCCATTCCTCGGCGACCGGATGGTCGAGGGCTACCGGCAACACCATATGGCGGTGCGGCCCAAGCTGAGTCGTAGTCCCAAGGAGATTCTCTACACCCAGGTGTATGCGTCATTCCAGCACGACGAGACCGCGGTCGCCGCCTACGAGCACATGGGCTACAAGAACGTGATGTTCGGCAGCGACTATCCACACATGGAAGGTACGTTCGGCCACACCCAGGACACCCTGAAGGGGCTCTTCGACGGCGTGTGCGACGAAACCCGGCTGCGCATAACCCAGGGCACGTTCTACGAACTGTTCCCCGACGTGCCGCCCATCCCGGCCGAAAACTTCTGAGCGCGTGTCGAATACAGCAGGCCTTCGCGACGTTGCGATCGTCGGCGTTGGGGCCACGCCCTATTACAAACGCGGCGGGTCGTTGCCCAAGTCGATCACCGAGTTGGCCGGCGAGGCCATCCTGGCGGCGTGTGAGGACGCAGGCCTTCCGGTCACCGACGTCGACGGCTTCGCCTACTACTCGGGCGCCAGCGCGGGCTACACCGAGAAGATGGACACCGCCGACTTCGTGGAAACCCTCGGGATTCCGGAAATCCGTTTCACCGCCGCATTGACCTCTGGAGGGGGCGGCTCGGCGGGCGCGATCGGGCTGGCGCGGGCGGCCATCGTCGCCGGGGACGCCTCGGTGGTAGTCACAGTGATGGCGCTCCAGCAAGCGAAACAACGCCTGGGCTCGGTGTTTTCGGCATTGGAGCCCGATCCGATCAACTCGTTCCTACAGCCCTCCGGACTGTTCGGTCCGGGACATTTGATGTCGGTGATGGCGCGTCGGCACATGCACCTGTACGGGACCCGCCGCGAGGCGTTCGCCGAGATCGCCCTCTCGACACGGGTCAACGCTGCGAATCGACCGAAGGCGATGCACCCCGAACCCCTGACGCTCGAGGACTATTTCAACGCCCGGATGATCGCAGAACCCTTGTGCCTCTACGACTTCTGCCAAGAGACCGACGGTGCCGTCGCGGTGATCACCACCAGCATGGACAAGGCCCGGGATCTGAAGCAGCCACCCGTGCCGGTCGTCGCCGCCGCCCACGGTGGTGTGCGCGACTGGGGGAGGGCGTTCGCGTGGATGGGGATGCCCGACGAGTACTTCGCGTCCTCGGGCAATGCCCCCATCGCCAAGCGGCTCTACGAGCAGGCCGGCATCAGCGCCGCCGACATCGACGTCGCGCTGCTCTACGACCACTTCAGCCCGATGGTGCTCATGCAGCTGGAGGACTACGGATTCTGCGGCAAAGGGGAGGGCGGCGCGTTCGTCGAGAGCGGAGCCATCCGCTACGACGGCGGGTCGATTCCGGTCAACACCCACGGCGGTCAGCTCTCCGAGGCCTACATCATCGGGATGACCCACATCATGGAAGGAGTCGAGCAGATGCGCGGCACCGCCATCAACCAGGTCGCCGACGCCGAACTCGCTCTGGTCACCGGTGGTCCGGCGAGCCTGCCCGTGAGTGGCTTGATCCTGGGGCGCGCTGCATGAGCCGCGCCGTCGCCACGCTGGCCACGACGATCCCGGGTGAGCACGTCCGGATCGCTGTCAACAAGGACACCGAGCCGTTCTGGCAAGCCGCGAAGGAGCGTCGGCTGGTCGCGCCGGAGTGCGGCGACTGCCATACCTTCCGGCTGCCCCCAACACCGTTCTGCCCCAATTGCCAGTCCAAGAAGGTGAATTGGGTTGACCTCAGTGGCGACGCCGTCGTTTACAGCTTCGCGGTCGTGCACGGTTTCCCCGGCATGCCCGATCTGGTGCTGGTACCCGCGGTCCTCGACCTGCCCGACGCGCCCGGCGCGCGACTGGTGTCCAACATCATCGACGTCGCGCCCGCAGACGTCTGTATCGGCATGGGTTTACGCGTCGACTTCTCGCCCATCACCGACGGCTGGCTGCTGCCCGTCTTCCGAGTGGAGGAGTGACGCCGTGCCCGATGACAGTGCTCTGCACGAGAAGCCCCTGGAGTTCCTCACCAGCATCGCCAACACCGGCGGATCATGTGACGGCCAGGCGATCCTGCCCGTCAATGGTCACTTCCGTTGTACGTGCTCGTGCGGCGACTGGGACGTCGAGGTCGATGACCCTCAGGAAGGCTTGCGGCAAGCAAGGATTCACACCGGCAGCGTAGATATCGAGGAGTAGAGGCCCATGGGAGATCTGGACGGCAAAGTCGCTTTCATCACCGGAGCCGCGCGAGGCCAGGGTCGCGCGCATGCGGTGCGACTCGCGGCGGGCGGCGCGGACATCGTTGCGCTCGACATCTGTCGTGACATCGATACCATCGACTACCCCAATGCCAGTCCCGAGGATCTTGACGAGACCGCCAAGCTCGTCGAGAAGGAGGGCAGACGCATCGTCGCCCGTCAGGCCGACGTGCGCGACGCCGACGCCGTCGAACAGGTGGTGGCCGACGGACTCGCCGAGTTCGGCCGCCTCGACATCGTGATCGCGAACGCCGGCGTCATTCGACTGGGCCCTGGCGGCGACCGCCGGCAGACCTTTCGCGACATCATCGACATCAACCTCATCGGTGTATGGAACACGGTCGAGGCCACCAATCGCGCACTGATCGACGGCGGCCGCGGCGGATCGATCGTGCTGACGTCGTCGAGTGCCGGACTCAAGGGCACCGGCACGGATCGGGCTGGGGGACAGGCCTACACCGCCGCCAAGCGCGGGCTGGTCGGCCTGATGCAGGTGTGGGCGAACGAGTTCGCGCAGCACTCCATCCGCGTCAACACCATCCATCCGACCGGCGTCGCCACCGGGATGGTGATGAACGAGACCATGGGCAAGCTGCTGGAGGCCAACGACACCGCGGTCGCGGCGATGCAGAACGCGCTGCCGATCCAGATCCTGATGCCCGAGGACATCGCAAACGCGGTGGCGTTCCTGGTGTCCGAGGAGGCGAAGTTCATCACCGGTATCGCCTGGCCGCTCGACGCCGGCTTCGCCGTCCGTTGACCCTCAGCGGGACACGCAAGGAAGGTGGACCACTAACGTGCGTGCCGAACGCGCTCCGATCTCGTTGAGCTTCGACGTCAGCGCTGCAGTCGGTTCCAACGAAGAGCTCACCCAGAGGGCATGGCTCTTCTTGCCTGAGCACCCCGCCGATGCGCAGGCCGTGCTGCTGTGTCTCGCCGGAGGTACCTATGACAAGCACTACTGGCACGTCGAGGTCGAAGGCCATCCGGCATACAGCTTCGGCGAACACATGGCCGCCCTTGGATTCGTCGTGATTGCCGTCGATCATCTCGGGATCGGAGAGAGCACCGACCCGATTTCTTCGGGACCGTTGGGACTGAAGTTGCTCGCAACAGGTGATGCCGAAGTCGCACGTTAGGTACGAGAGCGCTTGCAGGGAGGGAATTTACACGATGACCTCCCCCCGTCCACCGCCGCACTCATTGGCGTTGGACATTCGATGGGTGCGTGCTTGACGACGATGGTGCAGGCGACTGCTCATCCCTACGATGCGGTCGTGCTCCTCGGCTACGGAGTTCAGATCACCAATGTGGTACGACGACAAAGCCGAAGGGGCGGACCTTGAGGAGCGGATTCAACAGACTCTCGAGCTGTCGTGTCAGTTGACCGGAGCGAACCCGACCGACAGTCACACCATCGGTCCTCGCTCCTACCTCGCCGAGCTCTTCTACGCCGGGGAGGTTCCGGCGGATGTCATCCACGCGGACACCGCCGTGCAAAGCCGGGTTCCGCTGCGAGCGGCCGCCGAGGTCACCACTCCTGGCATGGTCGAGCAGTACGCCCCTCAGGTGGACGTGCCCGTGTTCTTGGCTTTTGGCAATGCACTGGATGTGTCGCCGAACCCGTACGGTGAACCGGCCAACTACACGGGGTCCCCAGACGTCACGCTCTACCTCGTGCCCAAGTCGGGCCATTGTCACAATTTCGCCAGTCAGCGCGGGCAACTCTGGGATCGCATCGCCCGCTGGGTGCCGACCATTGTTCCTGCATCGGTGCCGGTCGCGACTCTCAGTGGTTGACCCCGTAATTTGCTGACCACGTGGATTCTGGCTGCGGCTCCCGCGGCCAGGTCGACCACTCACGTCAACAATCGGATGGAGGGCAAGACCGTGACTTCCATGAGAGACCAAGGCCTGCAGGTGTTCCGCGAGCTGCTGCCAGGAGTGCTGCCGGACAGCGATGAGAACTTGGCTGGCGGCGAGTTCGGTGGTGAGTTGGCCGAACTGAGTTTTGAGAACGTATTCGGCAGGCTCTGGACCCGAGAAGGACTGGACCGGCGGTCACGAAGCTTGGTTACTCTCGGCATTCTCATTACGCTTCGGGCCACCGGCGAGCTGAAGCTTCACTTCCCGATCGCCCTACGCAATGGGCTCACCGAAGACGAGATCGCCGAGGTGATCTATCACTCCAGCGCTTACGCAGGATTTCCTGCAGCGAGCTCCGCGCTGTCGATAGCGAAAGAAGCCTTGGGCAAGTAGTCCGTCCAGTCGTGGCCTCTCGACGCCGCCTTCGCCGTCCCTTGACAGTCTCGCTGGGCGTCGAGGAGTATTGCCTTCGCCTGCCGACGTAGTTAACCTAGTTTGACGAGTCTCCTTCGAGCCGTCGTCGCATTTTGCAATAGATTGACAGTGGACTGTCGTAGTATGCGAGCCGCGGGTGCGTGGAATTCGCGCTCGCTCGCAGCCGTACGGAAGGACGTCATGAGCCAGAATCAGCCCACGGCAACATGTCCCGTGAAGCACATCGATATGAACACTCCGGACTCGCCTGCGCTGACGCACTTCCATCTGCTCGACGAGTGTCAGGACGAGGCCCGGCCGGTCTTCCGTAACACCGAGGCCGACGTGGATTACTGGGTCTTCACCGATAACTCGGTGATCCTGGACGGACTCCAGCACCCGGAGCTCTGGTCGAGTAGCGTCATCGTGCCGACCGAACCGGAGCCGCCGTACAAGTGGATCCCGATCATGATCGACCCGCCCGACCACGCCAAGTGGCGGCACGTGCTGGCGGAGTATTTCTCGCCGGGCCGCGTGAAGGGCATGCGCGAAGCTCAGCAGACGCTGGCGGCCGAGCTGATCGAACAGCTAATCGACGAGGGGGAGTGCGACTTCGTTACCAAGATCTCCAGGGTCTTTCCCTCGACGATCTTCCTCTCGATCATGGGGCTGCCCGTCGACGATCTCGGGAAGTTCATGGCGTGGGAAGACCAGATCCTGCATCAGGACGGTGTCGGCGAGGAGGTCAACGCCGCGCGTCTCGAGGGCATGATGCAGGTGATGGGCTACTTCTCCGGACTAGTCCAGCAGCGCCGCGAGAATCGCGACCCGGATGCCGACGACATCGTCAGCAAGGCGATCGACTGGACTATCGACGGCGAGCCCATCAGCGACATCGACCTGCTCAACTGCCTCCTGCTGCTTTTCATGGCCGGACTCGACACGGTGTCAAACCAGTTGTCCTACGCCATGCTCCACCTGGCCACCCACCCGGACGACCGCGCGCGGATCGTCGCCGATCCTGAGCTGATCCCGAAAGCGATCGAGGAGATCCTGCGCGTCTACCCCATCGTGCAGACCGCGCGGAAGGCCACCCAGGACATGGACTTCCATGGGTGCCCCGTCAAGGCCGGCGACATGGCGTCGTTCTCGTTGGCGTTCGCGGGCCGGGACCAGTCGGCCTATCCCGAAGCCCGCAGGGTCGACCTCGACCGCGGCGTCACCCGTCACCTTTCGTTCGGCGGTGGCCCGCACCGCTGCCTCGGCTCCCACCTGGCCCGCCAGGAGATGGCGGTGGTGCTGGAGGAGTGGCACAAGCGGATTCCGGACTACCACGTGTCCGGGACGCCCGTCGAGCACGGCGGTCAGGTATTCGGTGTGGATTCTCTGAACTTGACGTGGCGCTGACGTGAGCGTGCCGCTCGCCGGTGGCACCGAGACCGTCGAGGCTTAGGCGAAGTGCCCAACACCGTCGGATTCCTCGGCGCCGGACAACTCGGCGAACCGATGGTTGAGCGGTTGCTCGGCGCCGGCCACGACGTGCTGGTCTATGCCCGTCGCGAGGAGGCCCGCCGCAGACTGGAGGCCAAAGGCGCGGCGATCGCCGATTCGGTGGCCGACCTCGCGCGCGGCAGCGACATCCTCATCTCCTGCCTGTTCTCCGATGCGCAACTGTGCGAAACCGGTCTCGGCCCAGCCGGTTTCATTGCCAACGCGAAGCCGGGCGCCGTGTTCGTGTCGCACACCACGGGCAGGCTGTCCACCCTCGAGGCGTTGCGGGATAGTTCTCCTTCAGCGCCGGTCATCCTTGATGCACCAGTGAGTGGTACCGCGGACGACATCGCCGCAGGCACGATCACGGTGCTGATCGGGGGACGAAGTGACGCCGTCGCCGCCGTGGCGCCGATACTGGCCGCCTACGCCGACCCGGTGGTGGCGACCGGCGCACTGGGCAGCGCGTTGGCGCTCAAGCTGATCAACAACCTGTTGTTCGCGGCTAACGCCCAACTCCTCTGTGCGGCAACGCAATTAGGCGAGCAGTTGGGTGTCGCACCCGATGTGCTGTTGTCCACGCTGCAGGTGTGCAGTGCGAATAGCCATGCGGCGGCCCACGCTCAACGCATCGGCGGAATGGACCGGTTCGCCGAGCTGGCCGGGCCGTTCCTGAGCAAGGACATTGCCGCCTGCCGTGAGGCCGCGGCCGAGGCGGGTGTCGAACTCGGACTGCTGGGTACCGCAGTACGCGAGGGACCACTGGCGCTGGACCACACGATCGCGGGGACACCCTGATCACGGGTCGGCTCGCGGGAAAGGCGGCCTTCATCACCGGGGCCGCCAGGGGACAAGGCCGTGCACACGCGGTGCGGATGGCCGAAGAAGGTGCCGACATCATCGCCGTCGACCTGGCCGGCCCGTTACCCGACTCGGTGCGCTACCCGTCGGCCACCGCCGACGACCTCGCCGAGACCGTGGAGATGGTGAAGGCTAAAGGTAGCCGAATTATGGCTACTGCGGCCGACACTCGTGATCTGGAAGCGCTGCGAACCGCCGTCGACGAGGGTGTCGAGGCCTACGGGCGTCTGGACGTCATCGTCGCCAATGCCGGAATCTGCATCCCGTCGCCGTGGAATGAGATCACCCCGGAGTCGTTCCGCGACATCATCGATGTCAACGTGACCGGAACGTGGAACACGGTGATGGCCGGCGCGCAGCGGATCATCGACGGCGGCCGTGGCGGTTCGATCATCCTGACCAGCTCCTACGCCGGTGTGAAGGTGCAGCCGTACATGGTGCACTACACCGCCAGCAAGCACGCTGTTACAGGGATGGCCCGGGCCTTCGCCGCAGAGCTGGGCAAGCATGACATCAGGGTCAACAGCGTGCATCCCGGACCGGTCAACACTCCGATGGGCGGCGGGGACATGATCGCCGCACTGTTCTCCGCCATCGAGACCAACCCCACGCTGAACAACATGGGGACGCCGTTCCTGCCGCAATGGGCCTGCGAGCCGGAGGACGTCGCGGCCGCGGTGTGTTGGCTGGCCTCCGACGAGTCGCGCTATGTGACCGCAACCCGGTTGTCGGTCGACCAGGGTATGGCCCAGTTTTAGCGTTATCGCGACATTTCCGCCGTGACGGCCGTGTCAGATCCGGTCGAGATAGCGCTCGATCATCGTGACTGAGGTCTGCGGATAGCTGCGTGCCGTCGCGGCATCCAGCCCGTCGCGCACCAAAAGCCGGGCCAGTCGGTTGTTGATCAGCGACAGAACGAAGGCGGCCAGCAGTTGGTAGTAGACGATGTCGCCGGTCAACATCCCACCGAACTGCAGATAGCGCCTGACGATCTCGTCGTCGTCGGGTATTCCAGGCAGGCGGTTAAATCCCAGCGCTTCACAGAGGAAGCGCTCGAACATCAGCCACCAGCCGAGGTCGATGTCCGGAGGGCCGGTGCCCGCAGTCTCCCAGTCGAACAGCGCGACCACTGACAAGTCGTCGCCGAAACACATGTTTCCGACCCGCGCGTCGCCCCACACCACTGTCTCGGCGTCGGTGTCAGGTGCTGCGGCGAGGATTACCCGCAGCGCCTCGGCGAGCGTGTCCGCGCCGACCACCATATCGGCGCGGCACCAGTCGTACCAGCCGCTGAGATTGTCGAGGTAGCGCTGCAACGCCGTGCGGCTCGGGTCGGCGTCGCCACGGAGGAAACGCAGGGTGTCGGGGTCGTCGACGCGGTGCACATCGACCAGTGCGCGTAGCCCGTTGTCACACAGCCGCGCCCGCTCAGCAGCGGACAGGTCTACGGTCCAGCCCCGCTTGTGCCAGCTCGGAACGTCCGACGGCGTCCGGCCCCGCACCCGGCGCATCAGATAAAACGGCGATCCCAGAACTGCGGCGTCACGTTCGATGCCGACGATGTCCGGAACTGGAATACCCTGCGCCCCAAGCTGTTGCATCACTTCGGCCTGCCTCGGGGCGTCGGGCACCGTGAACAACTGGTGATCGTCGGCCTGTGCGCGCAACACCAGATCCTCGGCGTGAGGCACGCCGGCCGCGTCGGTCCAGTTAGCGGTGAAGAACACGGTATTGCCCGAGTAGCCGGCCGGCGGCGCGCTGAATTCGGAGATGTCGAAAGCCGTCGTCCCGGCCGAGGCCAGCCGGGACGGCAGCCAAGAAAGGAGCACCTCGCCCACTCGGTCACCGAGATCGCCGCGTGCGGATGTGTACGCCATCGGCATCCTTCCCAAAACTGAACACTACTGTCAGAATAGCGGTCATGGATGGCAGCCGGTCGAGCAGTCCAGCGCTCGGGGCCTACGTGCTCCCCGGACGTGTCACCGATCCCGGCGCCGTGGTCCACCAGGCGCAAGCCGCCGAACGCCTCGGCCTGCGCACGGTGTGGCTCAGCGAGCGGTGGGGCACCAAGGACCTCGGGGTGATTACCGGAGCGATCAGCCAGGTCACGTCGGGAATCCGAATCGCCTCGGGTATAACGCATTTGCAGTCACGCCATCCCGCGTTGCTGGCGTCACTGGCGATGACGGCTCAGGCGCTCTCGGGCGGGCGGTTCATCCTCGGCGTCGGACGCTCGGTGGACGCCATGTGGAAGGCCGTCGGGTTGCCGAGGTCCACGAACGCCTCGATCGTCGACCAGGCCGACATCTTCCGTCGGCTGTGCCGTGGGGAGAAGGTGCGCTACGACGGGCCCGCGGGCACTTACCCGTCGCTGCGGCTCAACGACCTGCCCGATCAACCGGTGCCACCGCTGGTCTTCGCGGCGATCGGGCCCAAGGGCCTGGAGCTTGCGGGCCGTCACTTCGACGGCGTCCTGCTGCATCCGTTCCTGACGCCTGCCGCCGTGCGGCGATCGGCGAAGGTCGTGCGCGGCGCCGAGCGCGCGGCGGGACGGCCGGCGGGCACCGTGTGGGTGTACGCCACCGTGGTGGTGGCATGCGAACTCCCTCCCGACGAGGAACTCGCGGTAGTCGGCGCACGCGCGGTGACTTACTACCAAATTCCGGGCTTCGGAGAGAGGCTGGCGGCCGTCAACGGGTGGGATCCGGAACCGTTGACCCGGCTGCGATCACATCCCCTGCTCGACGGCATCAGAGGCTCGGCGGACTCGGTGCTCACCCGGGATCAACTCGTCGAGGTCGCATCGGTGTTGCCCGCGGCGTGGACTGGCGAGGCGGCGGCGATCGGATCGGCACCCGCCTGTCATCAGGTATTCGAACGCTACCGGGAGGCTGGAGCCGACGAGCTGGTCTTGCATGGGAGTACACCCGACCGGCTCGGTCCTCTCTTCGCGCAGCCTGGCTGAGGTCATTCGCCCCAAAACAGTTAAATATTGAGCGGATTAGCCCTAGGATTCGGCCATGGATCTGAAACTCCAGCGCATCGCCGCGTGGGGCGGCATCGTCATGCTCGCCCTGTTCTTTGTCTTCTTCATGCTGATCGGCAAGCTCATCCCGCCGCTGTCACCCACGGCAAGCGCCCGGGAGATCGCCGACTTTCTCATCGCCAACAAGTTGCGAGTACGGGTGGGTCTGGCGTTCAGCCTCCTCGCCGCGTGTGTCGCGTTGCCCTTTCTGGCGACGATCTGTCTGCGGGTGCGTCGGGTCGAGGGCAAATGGGGCGTGTTGTCGGTGACTCAGATCTTCGCGGGGGTCATCTTCGTGCCGGGCTTCCTTTTCCCGATGATGGTGTTGGCCGCGGCGGCGTTTCGTCCCGAACAGCGCGACCCCGCGATCACCCAGGCGCTCAACGACGTCTTCTGGCTGATGTTCGTCGGGATCGTCGGAACTCTGGTGGTGCAGGCCCTGGTGCTCACGACGGCGTCGTTCGTCGACCAAACGGATCCGCCGACCTTCCCGCGGTGGTTCGGCTACCTCAACGCGTGGTACGCGTTGCTCACGCTACCCGGCGGGGCGGTGATGATCTTCAACGAAGGCCCGCTCGCGTGGAACGGCGTTTTCGCCTTCTGGATTCCGCTGGTGGCGTTCAGTGCCTGGCTGATCGCGGTGACCGTGGTGATGCTCCGCTCGATCGGCGCGGAGCAGGCGGCCGATCGACCGTTGGCGACCGCGGCCGCGTGACAGTCGGCGCACCCACCGCGCAGGCGACGGCGCGGCGGGTTCCGGGCGAAAACGGCACCTGGGTCTTCCTGTTCGGCGACATGCTGGTCTTCGGCACGTTCTTCGCGACCTTCATGGTCGAGCGGGCCAAGGCACCCGAGATCTTCGACATTTCGCGAAGGACGTTGCACATCGGTGTCGGGCTCACCAACACCCTTGTCTTGCTGACGAGTTCGTTGTGCGTGGTTGTCGCTCTGGGCGCGCTGCGGTCGGGAGCGGGCCACATCGCGCGGTCGGCCGTCGTCGCTGCAATGGCGTGTGGCGGAGTCTTCATCGGGCTCAAGGTGTTCGAGTATCACTCGCTGGTGACGGCCGGCCACGGCGCCGGTGCCAATCATTTCTATCTGTACTACTTCATCCTCACCGGCGTGCACCTGTTCCACGTTTGTGTCGGCATAGCGGTGCTCGCATTTCTGCTCACCCAGACCCGGCGGCGCTACATCGGTGAAACCCGGATGGCAGTGGTCGAAGGTGGGTCCTGCTTCTGGCATCTCGTCGACCTGTTGTGGGTCGTGCTGTTCCCGTTGCTGTACCTGGTGGCCTGATGACCGGTCCCTCAGCGCTCGGGTTCGCGCGCAGCCGCGCCGGTGTGTCGTGGCTGGTGCTGATCGCAGCGACGCTGCTGTCCTATGCGTTGGGCGCCGAGCACGGCGTCGGATCGACGGTCGTGGTGGTGGTGTTCGGGATTGCCGCGATCAAAGTGAGGCTGATCGGGTTGGACTTCATGGAACTCCGCAGCGCGCCAATACCATTGCGCGCGGCGTTCGAAAGTTATTGCCTGCTGCTGTGGGGCGTGCTGTCCGGGCTCTACCTATTCCTCTGACCGCTCAGTAGCCTCGATCTGATGCCTTTCGACCACAGCCACCTGCGCGACAAGTGGTATTGCGACGGTTGGTACTCGGACCGCACCTGCCTGGACGCCTTCGAAGCCGGGGCGGCCGAACACGGGGACGTGCCGCTGACGTTCGTCGTCGGCGATTCGGTGTGCAGTCCGACGGTCCGCGAAATCCGCGACCGGGCTTTGGTGTTGGCGGCGTCGCTGCAGCGGCTTGGGGTACGCGACGGCGACGCCGTCGCGGTACAGCTGACCAATCGTGTCGAGTGTGCGGTCGCCTATCAGGCGGTGTTGTTGTGCGGCGCTGTGCTGGTGCCGATCGTGCACATCTACGGTGTGACCGAGGTGGCCTTCATCGTCGACCAGTCCGGCGCGAAGGTGATGATCATGCCGGAGCGGCACGGTTCGACCGTCTACAGCCAACGGCTGCAGGAACTTTCGCGGATTGATTCGTTACAGCATGTCGTCATGCTGGATGCCGAGCCCGGTGAGGGCTATCGCGCGTGGTCTCAACTCGACACGCCCGCCGCGGAGTACCGGCGACCCGCAGTGGCCGCTGACGATGTTTGCCTGCTGTTGTACACATCGGGCACCACATCGGCACCCAAAGGCGTACAGCATTCCCACAACTCGGTTCTCGCCGAGCAGAAGACCATGTCGGCGCTGTTGGCCGGTAAGCCCGACGATGTGTCGCTGGTGACCTTTCCGCCCGGACATATCGCGGGCGTGGCGTCGATGCTGCGGCCATTGTTGAGCGGCGCCCGGACCGTCTTCATCGACGGCTGGGATCCGGCCCGGGCGGTCGAGGTGGTGCACCGTTTCGGCGTGACCTGCACCGCGGGCACACCGTTTCACCTCGCTGGCATCCTCGATCTGGGTGACACCGGGGACAAGCTGGCAAGTCTGCGGGAGTTTCTGGTGGGCGCCGCGCCGGTCGCTGAGGAGATCGGCCGCCGGGCCGCGCACGTCGGAATCAGCACCTTCCGCAGTTACGGCGCCACCGAACACCCCACTGTCACTAGTGAACACGAGGGCGAGTCGGAGTGGGCCCGCCTGAACACCGACGGAAAGCCGTTGCCGGGTTCTGCGGTTCGTATCGTGGGGACCGATGGCGCGGACTGCCCGAGCGGGGTGGACGGCGAGGTCGTTGTGAGCGGTCCCGACCAGTTCATCGGCTATCGGGACCCCGCGTTGAATGCTGCCGCGTTCACCGCCGACGGTTGGTTCCGCACCGGCGATCTCGGGCACCTCGACTCCCAAGGCAGGTTGACCATCACCGACCGGATCAAGGACGTCATCATCCGCGGCGGCGAGACCATCTCCTCGGGTCAGGTCGAAGAGGTCCTCAACGCACACCCCGCAGTCGCCGACGGCGTCGCCGTGGCTGCCCCAGATCCGCGCTACGGTGACGTGGTCGCTGCGGTTGTGGTGCTCAAACCGGGCTGTGCGCTCGACCTCGACGGGTTGCGGGCTCATTTCGCCGCGTCGGGATTGGCCAGGCAGAAGACCCCGGAACGCCTCGCCATCGTCGATGAGTTACCGCGCACGTCGTTGGGCAAGGTACGCAAAGCGCAACTGCGCAGTGATCACTTCGGTGCCACTAGGCGTTAGTGTGACCGGACCCCGAAGTCGATGTCCTGAATGCCGGAGAACGGCTTGAAACCGGCCTTATCCAGCCATGACGGTGCTGCGGTGTGCCCCGGTTCCGGGCGTGCCCAGTCCACCCAGGAGCCCCAGTCCTCGCGGCGCAGTTGCAGTTCCAACGTCTGCGGATGCTTGTCTGCGGCATCGGCGTAACGGCGCGCGAAGTCTTTCATCTCTGGCAGCAGCCAGACGTCCTCCTCGGAACGCCACTTGCCATCCCCGGCGTATTCGATGAATTGATACGAGGGGAAGTCGATGGGCTGGCCGCCCGGCTGCGGATTGTCGGCGCGATTGAGCACCTTGTACGCGACGCGCGTGCCGTCGACGACGTACCAGACGAGCGGGCTGTAAACCTGTGGTGCGGCGCCCATCGTGCCCTCGAGGAATCTGGTGATCTCCGCCGGGCCGGTGAACGTTCCGTAGAAGTGGTCGAAGTATGTTGCGTCGTCAGTGAAGAGGCCTGCCCATGCCTGCCAGTCCTCGAGCACCGGGCCAGTCATGAAGTAGCGCCGGAATTCTCGCTCGACCTCCGCCGTGGTGGTCATCCTCCGAGCCGCAGGCCGGTGTTGCGGGTGCCGAATACGTCGGTGGCCATGATGGCGCCGAGTTTGTCAGCATCCCACCGCTTCTGACCGTTTGAGACAGATGCGACAGGATGCCAGCCCTTGAGCAGCTGGAGATGCTCGCCCATCGCGCGAATGACCTGCCCGCTGATGTGGCCGGCCTCGGGGCTGGCCAGCCAGGCCACCACCGGTGAACCGAGTGACGGGTCCTTGGGATCAAACTCGTCCTCGGGGCGCTCGTCGGGCTCGATCGGAGCCTGCGCGCCGGGCATGGATGCCGACATCCGGGTGCGTCCGCCGGGGCTGATCGCATTCACGGTGGCGCCGATGGACGCCAACTCCAGGCTCAGGGTCTGGGTCAAACCGACGATCGCCGCCTTGGCGGCGCTGTAGTTGGTCTGCCCGAAGTGACCGTGCAGTCCGGCGCCGGAGGTGGTGTTGATGA
Organism: uncultured Actinomycetota bacterium; assembly: GCA_963760095.1. Classification (GTDB taxonomy): domain Bacteria; phylum Actinomycetota; class Actinomycetes; order Mycobacteriales; family Mycobacteriaceae; genus Mycobacterium. The sequence goes on from CAVXBT010000012.1 coordinate 34,440, forward strand.
TGCGGCCGTAGACCTTTCCGCCGGATTCCTTCGATTCCGCACGCCACTTCCGGGCGACGGCACGGCTGGTGAGCCAGCTGCCGCGGACGTGGACCCGCATCACCAGGTCGAAGTCGTCGACGGTCATGTTCCAGATCGCCTTGTCCCGCACGATCCCGGCGTTGTTGACCACGATGTCCAACCGGCCGAGCTGCGAGTAGGCACGCTCGACGGCGAGGTCGACCTGCTCTTCGTCACCGACGTCGCTGAAGTCGGAAACTGCGCGGCCGCCGCGGCTTTCGATGATCGCCACCACCTCGTCGGCCACCTTGCCGGTGCCCTCGCCGGACAGGCTGGTACCCAAGTCATTGATGATGACAATGGCGCCGTGCTTGGCCAATTCGAGCGCGTGACCACGGCCGATGCCGTGCCCGGCGCCGGTCACCAGGGCGACCTTGCCGTCGAGTAGTCCGGTCATGGGCTCTCCTCGCGTGGTGTGAAGACCGTCAAATAGGGGCTGTCGGGATCGGTGTCGTCGACCAGGCGGAAGATGGCGGTGACTGGCATCCCGACGTGAAGGTCGTCGGGGGCCGCGCCTTCGATGGTCGTCATCAGTCGCGGGCCCTCGTCGAGTTCGACGATGGCCGCCACGTACGGCAACCGTTCCTTGAAGGGCGCCAGATCATTCACGTACACAGTCGAATACGTGTAGAGCGTCCCGGCCCCGCTGGCCTGGACCGGACGTACGTCCTCGCTCCAGCAGAACGGGCAGAACGGGCGCGGGTAGTGGTGCACCCTGCCGCACGCCGCGCATTCGGCGATCAGCAATTGACCCTGCCGGGCGGCTGCCCAGTACGGAGCGCTTGCCGCGTCGATGGTGGGAATGTCAGCGCGAGCCATATCTACCACCCGGTGAAGTCGGTGGGACGCTTCTCCACGAACGCCTGTACGCCCTCTTTGGAGTCGTGCGAGTACGACTGGATCTCCTGCGCCATCGCCTCTGCGACGAATGCACCGGATCGGTCGGTGTCGGGGGAGTCGTTGAGCAGCCGTTTGGTGAACGCGATCGCTGTGGTCGGCGCGCCGGCCAGCCGCCCGGCGAAGTCGGCGACCGTGGCGTCGAAGTCGGCGGCGCTGACCACCCGGTTGACCAGTCCCAGCGTGAATGCCTCGCTGGCTGAAAGTCTTTCACCGAAGAAGGCCATCTCCTTGGCCTTCTGCATGCCGATGCGGCGGGGTAGTAGGTAGCAGCCCCCGCCGTCGACGACCAGGCCGCGCTTGACGAACGACTCTGCAAAGTAGGCGTTTTCGGTGGCGATCACCAGGTCGGAGGCGTAAACGACATGGGCTCCAAGGCCCGTCGCCGCACCGTGCACCGCGGCGATCACCGGCTTGTTGCAGTCCAGCACGCTGGCCACCAGCTTCTGCGCGCCGTTCATGATGCGCCGGGTCGGCTCCAGCACTCGTTTCTCGCCCTGCGCCCGCCGTTCCGCGAGCGACCCCACGTCGGCGCCGGAACAGAAGTGCTTGCCGTTGGCGCGTAGCACCACCACGCGCACCTTTTCGTCGGCGTCGGCGGCGGCCAGTAACGCGATGAGCGCATCACGGTCGTCGGGACGCACCGCGTTGGCAGCCTCGGGCCGGTTCAGGGTGATTGTCATGACGCCGTCCGCGATGTCGGACAGCACCGTTGCCTGCGTGTTCATGGCGTGTAGGTGGCCTTCAGGTGTTTGATGCCGTTGACGAAGTTCGACCTCAGCATGACTGGTTCGCCCGCCGCGGTGATGTCGGGGTAGCGCGCGTAGAGCATCTGAAACGCCACGTTCAGCTCAAGTCGGGCCAGGTGGGCGCCCAGGCAGAAGTGCGGTCCCGGACCGCCGAAGGCGATGTGGTTGTTCGGTTTTCGCCCGATGTCGAAACGCTCCGGCTCGTCGAAGACCGCGGGGTCGCGGTTGGCGGCCGGATACCAGACCACCACCTTGTCGCCCGCATTGAAGGTGTGGGTGACCGTGCCCTGCGCGTCGGTCAGCGTCACGCCGTCTCGGGTCACCGTGCGACGAAAGTGGATCACCGGGCTGGCGTACCGCAGGATTTCCTCGACGGCGGCGGGTGCCATGTCGTCGTAGTTCGCCAGCATGCGGTCCCGCTGGTCGGGGTGCGCGCTGAGGATGAGCAGCCCGTGAGTCAACGCATTGCGGGTGGTCTCGTTGCCCGCGCCGATCAGCAGGATGAAGAACTTTGCCAGCTCCTGAGGGGTCAGGTTCTCCTCGTCGGACGTGACCAGTTTGCTGATCACGTCGTCACGCGGATGGGCGATGCGATCCTCGGCGATTCGCTTGAGCAGCTCGATCAGCTGCTCGCTGATCTCGGTGACCGCTGCCCCGATGCCCTCGACGGACTGGTCAGGTACGTACTCGGGGTCCGAGGCGCCGAGCACGATATTGGTCGCCCGCAGGATGAACTGTTCGTGTTCGCGTGGCACGCCGAGCATGTTGTCGATGATGCGCAGCGGCAGCAGCGTGGCGAAGTGCGGGACGAAGTCGCACTCACCCGAGCGCGGCATCTCCTCGAGGATCTCAGCGGTCGTCTCTTCGGCCAGGCCACGCAGCTCGGAGAGAATACGAGGGGTAAAGCCGCGCGAGACGATCTTGCGCAGCCGCATGTGCTCGGGGTCGTCCATGTCGATGATGGAGCCGCGGTATTCGCGCATCTCGGGGGTCTGGTCGAAGATCTGCGTGCCCTGCCCGGAACTGAAGTCGCCGGGGCGGCGGCTGATGTCGACGACGTCGCGGTGGGTGCCGACCGCCCAGAATCCGCGCACCCGCGGCGAGCCGGGTCGGTTGGTGCGGACGAACACCGGGCCGCCGGCCTCGCGAAGGCGCCGGTAGAGCTGACTGCGGTCAGCCGGACGCTCCTGCCACCACTGCAGGTCGATCAGCGGTGCGAACTGCTGCTCGTCGGTGTCGATCGCGCTCACAGCAACCGATTCTGGCACTCATGTCACTTATAGGCAACGCCGGGTACCGGATCAAAGCGGGCAATGGTCCCGAATCTCCCCGTTGAACGCAGGAGTTATCTAACATCAGTGTCACTACCACTGGACGGACGGAGGAGAGCACGTGACGTTGCGGGTCGGCATCATCGGCGTGGGCTGGGGTGCGCATGTGCAGGTGCCCGGTTTCCGGGCGGCCAAGGGCTTCGAGCCCGTCGCGCTTTGTGCGCGCACACCCGAGCGGCTGGAACGGGTGGCGACCAAGCTGGGCATCGAACAGACCTCCACCGATTGGCAGTCGTTCGTCACCCGCGACGACCTCGACGTCATCTCGGTCGCGACACCCACCGTGCTGCACCACGAGATGACGATCGCTGCGCTGGCGGCGGGTAAACCGGTGTTGTGCGAGAAGCCGCTGGCGGGTGACCTCGACGCGGCCCGCCACATGGTGCGTGCTGCAGCCGATTCCAACCTGCCCACCGCATGTTGCTTCGAGAACCGGTGGAACCCGGATTGGTTGGCCGTCGCCGACCGGGTGCGCTCGGGCTTCCTCGGCTCGCAGTACTTCGCGCGGGTCAGTCGCAGCGCGTCCTACTGGCATCCGAGCCATCCGCTGCAGGCCCATTGGATGTATGACCGCGATCAGGGCGGCGGCTACCTCGCCGGGATGCTGGTGCACGATCTCGACTTCCTGTGCAGCCTGCTGGGCCGCCCCGTGTCGGTGTGCGCGGAGGTTCGCACCAGTGACCCCGTCCGCGAGCTGCCCGACGGCGGGACCCTGCCCGTCACCGCCGACGACACCGCGGCATTGCTGATGCGGATGGAGTCCGGGGTGACCGTCGTATTGAGCCTCTCGGTGATGGGCGCTCATGCCGACCACTACCGGCTGGAACTCTTTGGCTCCGACGGCACCATCATCGGCGACGGCGACTTACGTTCCGCGGCATATAGTCTCGGCGCCGCCACCGATCCGGGATTGAGTCCACTGACGGTCGACGAACGCGAGCCCGCGCACCCCGAGCGGTTGCCCGGGGGCCTGGCGGGCCATGCCAGCCGGGCGATGGCGCTGATGCTGCAGGACTGGCTGCCGGCGTTCGACGGCGGCCCCAGCGGCGCGGCCACCTTCGAGGACGGGCTGCTGTCGCTCGCGGTGATCGACGCCGCGCATCGCTCCGCCGAGGGGGGCGGTTGGGAGCCCGTGCGGGCTACTCTCTGAGCCGCTGCCCCTCTGATGTTCGCCGCGACCGTCCGTACCGCCGTCGTACGCGTAGGGCGGATGCAAAGGCCAGCACGGCGACGGCGAGTACGGCCAGCGCCAGTACCCACGGCCAGGCCCCGTGCTGGTGCACCCAACCGGCAAGCGCGCTTTGGAGACGCCCGGCCGCCGCGATCACCGGATCCGTCGGGCTGCCGTTCAAGACGAACAGACGGACCTCGTAGAGACCGTAGTAACCCACGTAGAGCCCGACAGCGATCAGCAGCGCGCCGCTGATCCGATTGATGTAAGGCAAGATTCGACGCATCCGGTCGATCAGCGCAGTGCTGGCGAATGCGACGGCGACCGCCATGACGCCGACGAGCAAACCGAAGCCGGCGGCATAGGCGAGATAGATCATCAGGCCGTCGAGGAGGGGGCCACCGCGAAAGGTGGCTCCGGTGACCGCCAGGAACGGGCCGATCGTGCAGGAAAGCGATGCGATGGCATATCCCACCCCGTAGCCGAACATCGATCCGAGCCTGGCGGTGGGAGCACGGCGCCCGGCGACCAGTGCGCGCGGCGTCAACGCCGTCAGGTCGCGGCCGAGCAACAACCAAATGCCCAGTGCAACAAGCGAAATCCCGATCACGATCGTCACGTACGGCAGAAAGCGCTCGACGGCCGCCGCGACCGTCACGGTGAGCAGCCCGAACGCGCCGAAGGCAGCAAGGAAGCCGAGAGTCATCGCCACTGTCGCTGCCAGGGCACGCCCCACCGCGGTGAGCACTCCGGCCCGGTCTGCCCGGACCACCAATGTCAGGTAGGCGGGCAGGAGTGCGAACCCGCATGGATTGAGCGCGGCCACCAATCCGGCGCCGAAGGCCAAACCCAGCAGGCCTTGGTTCATGACGCCTTCCGGCCTAGCTGGTGAGCGCGGCTACCCGGTCGGACAACTCCTGCTGCGACATGGCCGAGGTGGGGTTGTTCACGAACGTCGACGAGCCGTCCGGCCGCTCGAACACATACGCCGGCTGCCACGGCACGTTGAACCGCTGCCAGATCGACCCGTCGGCATCGTTGAGATTCGTGAAGTTCAGGTTGTACTTGGACACGAAGTCCTGCATGGACGCGACATCGGAGCGTCCCGCCACACCGACGAAGGTCACCTTAGGATTGGCCGCCGCGACCTGGCTCAGCGACGGGGCCTCCTGGTTGCAGAACGGACACTGCGGCCGCCAAAACCACAGCACCGCGGGTTTGCCTTGCAGGCTCGCGCCGTTGAAGGGTGCGCCAGCCAACGTTGTACCGGTGAACTGCAGACGCTCGTCAGCGGCCACCGCCCTCGGTGACTCGCTCAGCCCGAAGGCCAGCGCGATGGTGGCGAGCCCCACGGCCAGTCCCGTTGCCCAGCGTGAAATGCGGATCTTCATGACCATGCCTCTCATGGGACTGACACCCCTGGTCAAGGCTACAGAAACGGGGAGTGCGAAGCTGCATTGCCGCATCAGTCCTGGTAGATCAGTACGCCACGGATATTTGCGCCGGCGTGCATGTCGGCGTAGCCGTCGTTGACCTTCTCCAGGGGGTAGGTGCGGGTGACCATGGATTCGAGGTCCACCTGACCGGCGCTGTACAGCTCGAGGATCTTCGGGATGTCGGCACGTGGATTGCCCGAGCCGTACAGGGTGCCGATGATCTGCTTCTCGGTCAGCGTGAGGTCCATCAGGTTGGCCCGGATCTCCCGTTCCAGCATCGGGTGGATGTTGGTGACCACCAGCCGGCCGCGCTTGGCCGTCATGGCCAGCGCTTGGCCGACCAGTTGGCCGTCGCCGACTCCCATGGCGCAGATGAACTTGTCCACGCCTCGGTTCCAGGTAGCCTCGGCGACAACATGTTTCGCCTCATCCCAGTCCGCGGCGGTGTGAGTGGCTCCCATCTTCACCGCTTCGGCCCGCTTGTACTCCGACGGATCGATGACGGTGATCGTGCGGGCCCCCGCCAGTCGAGCACCCTGCACCGCCGCGGCGCCGATGCCACCCACCCCGGCGACGGCGACCGTGTCGCCCGGTCGGACGTCGGCGGCGTAGACCGATGATCCCCAACCGGTGATGAAGCCGCAGCCCAAAAGACAGGCCAGGTCGAGGCGATAGTGCTCCGGGATCTTCACGCAACTCGCCTCGTGCACCACGGTGTGGTGTGCGAACGACCCGACGCCGCAGGCCAATGCAAGGTCGTCACCGCGAAGATGATGGCGAGCGGTGCCGTCGTGAATCTGCATGCCCGAGTAGATCTTTGCGCCCAGGTCGCACAGGCTCTGATGGCCGGTCGAGCACGACGGACACCGGCCGCACGAAGGGATGAAGCTGAACACCACGTGGTCGCCTGGCGATAGCCACGACACATGCTCACCGACAGCTTTCACCACGCCCGCACCCTCGTGCCCGCCGATGCAGGGGAGTCGGATCGGCATGTCGCCGGTGACCAGGTGGTCGTCGGAGTGGCACATGCCCGAGGCGTGCAGCTCGACCAGCACCTCGGTGGCCTTCGGCTCGTCGAGCTCGATGGTCTCGATCGACCACGGCGTGTTGCGTTCGAACAGGACCGCTGCTTGCGTCTGCACTGAAATCCCCTCCGGGTCAACGAATGATGGCTTGGTATTCGACGAAGCCGGCGATGCCCTCGGGGCCCCCTTCGCGGCCGATGCCGGACTGCTTGAAACCGCCGAACGGGCTGGCGAAGTCGAGGACGGCGGTCGAGTTGACGGCCGCCGAACCCACCTGCAGCCGCGCCGCCACCGCCGCCGCGCGTTCCTCGTCGGCGGACCACACCGCGCCGACCAGCCCGTACCGCGAGTCGTTGGCGATGGCTACCGCGTCGGCGGCGTCGTCGGGGCCGGTGTCGTCATAGGCGATGACGACCGCGACTGGGCCGAACACCTCCTCGCGGGCGATCTCCATATCGTTCGCCGCGGCAACGAGCGCGGGGGAGACGAACCACCCTGGGCGGTCGGGCCGCTCACCTCCGACCAGGACGGTGGCGCCGTCCTGCCGCGCGCGCTGCAGAAATCCCTCCACCCGGTCGCGGGCAGCCTCGTTGATCAGCGGACCGATATCGGTGGCCCGGTCGGTGGGATCTCCGACGATCAGCCCGGCGACGGCGGCAGTCAGTGCGCCCACAAATTCGTCGTAGCGGCTGCGTGGCAACAAGATTCGCGTCAGAGCGGCACACAGTTGGCCGTTGTTGCCCATCACGCCGGCGACCAAACCGGGCACCGTCGTCTCCGGCGGCGCGTCGGGCAGCACGATGGCGGCCGACTTGCCGCCCAGCTCGGTGCTGCAGCGGCGGATTCGGGAGCCGCACGACGCCGCGATCCTGGCGCCGACGGCCGTCGATCCGGTGAAGCTGACCTTGTCGACACCCGGATGTTCGGTCAGCGTTGCGCCGGTTTCAGCGCCGCCGTTGACCACGTTGACGACGCCATCGGGCAGACCGGCCTCCTCGATTGCTTCCGTCAGGATGCCGAATTCGAGCGGGGCGTCGGGCGCGGGCTTGAGCACCACCGTGCAGCCCGCGGCCAGGGCGGGACCGAGTTTCAGCGCAGCGATGAACAGCGGCGTGTTCCACGGCACGATGGCGCCGACCACGCCGACGGGAAGCTGACGCACCGCAACGGTGCCGCCCGTCATCGAGGGACGGGCGGCGGAGAAGGAATAGTCCGGCGTGATCGCCGCGTAGGCACGCAGCACGCCGACCGCGGTGATGACCTGGCCGAACGTGCTCCAGGATCGCGGCGAGCCGATCTCCGCGGTCGTCAGGTCGGCCAGTTCGCCCTTGCGGGCGCTCAGCGCGTCGGCGAGTCGGCCCAACGCGGCACCGCGATCGGCAGCAGAGACTCGCCCCCACGACTGCATCGCCCCGCGGGCGGCGGCGACCGCGGAATCCACTTCCTCAAGTCCGGCGACACCCACGGTGCCCAATAGCTCGCCAGTGGTCGGGGACGTCACATCCAGCGTCGCGGTGTGTGCGCCCGACACCCATTTGCCCGCGACGTAGCTTGCCGCCAACTCCACCATGGGCACCGATTCTGGCAGCAATGTCATCTTTGGACAAGCAGTTCATTGGTGATGAAGCGATGTTTCGGTTCCGGATCTGCATATTTTCTGACAGTATTGGTCACTATGACTGCATCGCCGGACAGCGACGCCGACGCCTACGCCGGGCGGCCGTGGGAGCTGGTCGTGGAGCGTGGCAAGATCGCCGAGTTCGCCGAGGCGATGTTGTGCGACGATCCCTCGTTCCGTGGGCCAGACGCGATCATCCCGCCGACGTTTCTGACTACCGCCGGCCGCTGGGCGTCCGCCGGCGTCCGGGTCGACGTGGGTTTCGACCGCAAGCGCCTGCTGCACGGCGAGCAGGAGTACATCTTCCACGGCGACCTGCCCGCCGCCGGGGACGTCCTCACCGCACAGGAGAAGGTCGTCGATCGGTACTCGAAGCCGGGCAAGCGCGGCGGCACAATGCGTTTCGCCACCGTCGTCACCGAGTACCGCGACGCTGAGGGAGCGCTCGTCGCTGAGGCCAGGGCCACCTTCATCGAGACGGCTCCGAAACAATGACGGCGACCACCACATTGAGCGTGGGTACGCAGGCTCCGGCCCGTGAGTTCGGCCCGCTCACCCGGCAGATGTTCGTTCGCTATGCCGGCGCGTCCGGTGACCTGAACCCGATGCATTACGACGATCAACTCGCGCAGTCCGCCGGCTACCCTTCGGTATTCGCGCAGGGCATGTTCTCCGCGGCGCTGCTGGCCGGGTTCGCCACGGACTGGCTGGGCGCGATTAGTGTGCGCCGCTTCGGTGTCCGCTTCCGTGAGCAGGTCTGGCCGGGTGATGTGCTGACCTGCTCGGGGGTCGTCGTCGCGGTATTCGCGGAGTCCGACGGGGAACATGTGAGCGTGGAGTTGGCCGCCACCCGACAGACGGGCGGGGTCGCGATCACCGGCACCGCGGAGTTCCTCAACCCGCGAAACGCCGCTCGGCGCGACGCGGGTGGCCAGGATCGGCCATAGGCTGGAAACAACATGTCCGAAGCCTCGATCGTTCGCCGGGCCAGCTACGGCCCCTCCAGTCCCGCCGTGGGCGCTCGCGGTGCCACCACCCGGGGCCGGATCGCCGAGGTCTCGCTGGAGCTGTTCGGCCGGGTCGGGTACTTCGACACATCGGTGGACGCGATAGCCAAAGCGGCCGGGGTGTCCCGGGCCACCCTCTATCAGTACTTCAAGGGCAAAGACGAGATCTTCCTGGAGCTGCTCAACGAATGTGGCAGTGCACTTTTCCGGGTGGCGCGGCGCATCGGGCCGCTCGGACCGGATGAGGTGGGCTTCGACAATCTGCACTGGTGGCTGGGCGAGTGGAGCTGGGTATTCGACAAGTACTCCACGATGTTCGTGCAGTGGACGGCGATCGCGTCGTCGGACACCAAGGTGCGTCCCGAAATCACCCGGTTCGTGCGCAGTTATAACCACCGCGTCGCCGAGCGGCTCGCCGCCTCGGGCTTACAAGGCCTGGACCCGGAGGTCGCGGCCATGGCGATGACCGCGCTGGTGCACCGCATCAATCTGTTCGTCCACACCGACCGCGCCTACGGTCGCAGCGCCAAGGATGCGATCGACACGCTGTCGGTTTTCCTGCAGCTGATGTTGTTTCCCAACACTCCGCCAACGGTGTTGCGGTCGTTGCCTTTACACGCCAGCACTGATCAAGCGGCCGACATCGAGGCCGTCGAGGTGCCGCGACCACCGAACGTTGAGGGGCTATCCATCGGCGAACGCACCGCGAGCCTCAGCAAGCGTGCCGTCAGCACCGTGAATGCTCTCGCAGATGCCGGTGCGGCCCAGTTCCGTGCCCGTGGTTATCGCGGAACCAGTGTCGACGACATCGTCGAGGCAGCCAGCGTGGCGCGCGGCACGTTCTATAAATACTTCAGCGACAAGCAGGATCTGCTCGCCGCCGTCGCCGCCGAGATCTATGGGGCCGGAATGGCATTCGCCGATCGGATCGCCCAGGTCGATCCAACGGCCAAGAAGTCGACGCTGCGGCACTGGCTAGGCACCTATGTCGAATTTTACGACCGGTATTCGGGTTGCATCGAGGCGTGGGCCGAAGGAACCACCGACGATCCCACCATCGTGAGCATCGGGGAGAACGGTCAGGTGCAGATGGATATCGGCGCGGCCAGGATGCTGATCCGCGGTCAGGATCGGTATCCGTTCGACCCGGTGGTCTCGGCATTGATCCTGCGCGCGGTGGTCACCCGGGTGCCGCAGGCCGCGCTCGATCTGCCCGAGCCGATCGACGACGACGAGCTCATCGATGTGTTGATGAGCTGCATCAGCCGCGGATTCTTCGGGCGCGCGAAGTAGTACGTCGCCTGCCGCTATGCGGTCGTGACACTCGCGGCGATGAGTTCGTCGATCGCCGGGGCCGAATATCCCAACTCAAGCAAGATCTTTCGGTTGTGTTCGCCCAGCGCGGGCACGTCGCCCATCACCGGATCGATGCCGGCCAGGGAGGCGGGCGGCGGCAGCGCAGCGGCCGGACCGCCGGGCGTTTGAATCTCGTGCCACCGGTCCCGGCCGACGAGCACCGGATGCAGCCACAACTGGTCGACGCCGTTCATGCGCGCGTGTGCCATGCCGGCACTCTGCAGGCGCTCCTCGAGTTCCGCTGCGCTCAGCCGCGCCGCCGCGCCTGCGATGATCGACTCCAACTCGTCGCGGTGCGCTACCCGATCCGGGTTCGTGGCGAACCGCGGGTCGGCGACGAGATCCGCCCTGTCCAAAACGATCTCGCAGAGCCGCTGCCATTCGGCTGGATTCTGCACCGCGAGCAACACGGTGCCGCCGTCACCGGCGGTGACCGGGCCGTACGGGGCGATCGTCGGATGCCGCGCACCGGTGCGTGGTGGCGGCGTTCCCCCGTAGCGGCCGTAATAGAGCGGCTGGGACATCCATTCGACCAGCGCGTCGAACAACGACACCGAGACCGGTCGCACCGCACCGGTGGTGGCGCGAGTGTAGAGCGCGGTGAGGATTCCGGAGAAGGTGAACATGCCCGCGGCGATGTCGGCGATCGACACACCGGTGCGCGCCACCTCGGCCGGCGAACCGGTCACCGACAGCAATCCGGCCTCGGCTTGGACCAGCAGGTCGTAGGCCTTCCGGTCCTGCCAAGGGCCGTCCTGCCCGTAGCCGCTGATGGTCGCCGTAATGGTCTGTGGGTGCGTGCGAGCCACCGATTCGGCATCCAACCCCATCCGGGCCGCAGCACCCGGCGCGAGGTTCTGCACCAGCACATCGGCGCCCTCCAGTAGACGCTCAACGATGCGTCGGCCCTCGGGCTGCTTGAAGTCGACGGTCAACGACTCCTTGCCACGGTTGAGCCAGACGAAGTAGCTCGACTCGCCATGCACGGCACGGTCATAACCCCTGGCGAAGTCACCCCCCTGGGGACGCTCAACCTTGATTACCCGTGCGCCGAGGTCGGCGAGCTGGCGGGTCGCGTACGGCGCGGCGACCGCCTGCTCAAGGCTCACGACGGTGATGCCGGCCAATGGCGTGTCGGTCAATTTCGGCCCACTCCTCAAACTGATGACAGCAATGTCAGATCAAAGCGAGGCGGCGACGGCCATCCCGGTGATCCATTCCGGCACCGGCTCATAGACCAGGGGAATGACCGGCCGTCCTCCGCCGGCGGCGCCCGCGGCGAGCCAGGTCCTGACTTCGTTGGCACCCGCGCCGGCGCGCGCGTGGGCGGTGTCGACGAGTCGAATCAACGCAGTGACATCCCAGTTCGACATCGCGTCCAACACTTCGGCGTCCCAGTCGGGACGGATCTTGGTGCGCGCCTCCGCCATACCCTCGGCGATGATCCGCGCCCGGTCCTCGTCGCTGAGGTCGTAGGTGTCGACCTCCAGACTCGGCGGGGAGTGCGACAACCCTCCGGTGCCGATGACCAGCACCTTCTCGGTGATGCCATCGAGGAAACGGCCCACCTCAGCGCCGAATTCGGCGACCCGACGCGCGGTCGGTAGGGGTGCGGTGGCGCAGTTCACCGGCACCGGGATGACCGGCTTGACCGCCAGCTCGCCGAGAAGGTCGCGAACGGGTTGGGCGAACGCGTGATCCAGCGCGATATCACGACATGCGGCGACGTCGAATCCGGCGGACAGCAGGTGTTCGCACAGTCGGCGCGCCTCCTCGGACGGGACGTCCAGGTCGCCGGCGGGGTGGCCGCCCTCGGCCATGATCGACGCCGACAATGCGACCCCGAAGGCGGGTACTACGTGGCGGAACGCACGGCGGTGGTCACCGCCGAACACGACCACCACGTCGGGATCGAACTGTTGCGCTCGCTCGGCCGCTGAGGTCAGCGCCGAGCGGAACCGGTGACCGAAGGCGTGCTCGACGTCGCGTTCCTTGCCCGGGCTGTGGCTTGCACAAACCACCAACCGCTCTGACGTCACAGCCACCACCTCCGCTAGAAGTGACACTAATGTTAGATGAGTATGGCGCCACCGCGAAAACCCGAACCACACCGGGGACTCAGACCGTGATGACGATGCCTTGCGTCAGTGCCACGACGACGCCGAGGATCACGATGAACGCCACGCAGAACGCCACCAGCCGGACGGTTTCTCGCTTCAGCGCAGCGTTGGTCTGCGGCGGAAGAAAGAATTCAGCGGGCAGCTGTTTCATGCTCGGGTTCTTCCGGTCGCGGTCGGTTGCCACCTCGACTCCTTTCGAGTCACGGAATGTAGGGGCTCTCGGCGCCGGTCACAGTGCGCAACACCACGAGCGGGATGATCAGAAATACGAAGAAGCTGATCTGGAAGACGATGAACCAGGCGCCCAGTCGCATGAGTTCGAATCGCCATCGCGGAATCGTGACGTCATAGTTGAGGTAGTCGTCGAATTCCTGCTGCTTGGTCAACGGCAACTGCTTGGTAGCAACGGCTGTCCCGCCGAGACTTTCGGTGTCGCCCGGCGGACGCAACGAGGTCCTCGGGACGGTGAACCGATCCAATCGGCAGAATCGCTCGAAATGATTGAGGCCGCGAATCGGTGGCTTACCGGCCCAATAGGCAATCAGATTGGGCCACAGGCACATGATGCCGATGGTCCAGAGCAATGTGATGCGACCGCCGTTGCCCCACTCTAGAACGGGCCCGATGCCAGGATCGTAGGTCCACCATCCCATTGCCGTCGCGGTGCCCTCGACGACGAAATCCCACACGTAGTTTACCGGAATCGCAAGCACCAAGATGGATTTGAGCATGCTCCAGCCAAACCGCGCGGACACCCATTGACTCAGCCACAACACCAGGAGCGCGTGTACTCCCCAATACACCGCGTAGGTGAACGGCATGAATAGAGGATCGTTGGGAGTCTTGAGCGGCAGCCACTCGAGTAGATGGTGTTGGGCAAACGCTGGACTGTAGAACAACATCTGGCCCCAGTCACCGATGGTCTCCATCCAGTACACCGCAAGGCTGTTGAACAGGAACAGGAATCCCCAGGTCAGCCGCCGCCGCCGGATCGCATCGGCTGCCGCCAGAACGATGAAGATGCTGGCGGCGATCGGTAGCACCCAGTTAAAGAACCAGACACCGGATGGGTTGAGGGTCGCTGGCGGTGCCAGTTGTGACGTGGCGAAAAGCATCGTTGCCCCCCAACAAGCAAGTGATGGCGCGGACGCCATCACGCCCTTCGTACATGTGTAACCTAGTTCACTACATATCGTTTGTCATCTGAATCTCCGACGAAGGCTGCCGCTGTGGAATTACCGCTCACCAGGCCGGCTCGAACGCTGCGGCACCGCGCCGGCGCGGCGGTGGCGAACCTCACCGCGGCGGGCGAGCTGCTGGCGGCAGTCTTGCCGGCGCTGCCCGGGTCTGGCCCGACGGCAGCGGCGGATGTCACGGCCGCATGGCTGACGAAACAGTTGGCGCGCACGACGCCAGGTGCTGCGGCGCGGCGGATTTCGCCCCTGGACGGCACCACGGGCACAACAGAGCGTCGGCGCCTCGCCGTCGAATGGAACGAGTCGGGACGCGCAGCGGGACTGCCCGACCATCTGTTCTTGAAGAGCACGCCGCTGTCTGCAAAGAACCGCACGATGGTGGCGGCGTTGGGGATGGCCGTCAACGAGGCACGCTTCTACAACGAGGCAGCCGACAAGCTCGGCGGAGTCGCCCCGCGCTCCTGGTATGCGCGTGCCGGGGTCGGGGCGCGATTCCTGATCGTGCTCGAGGACATCGTTGCCGCCGGCGGTCGGCCGTACGCATTGGCGGACCATTGCGACATCGGCCACGCGCACGGACTGATCGACGCCTTTGCGACGCTGCACGCCCGGTTCTGGGAGAGTCCGCGCTTGGTGGGGGATCTGTCGTGGATCCGAACATGGAGCACTCGGCCTGGATACCGCGTGTTGAAGACGTTCTATTCCCGTGGCCGCCGCGGGGCGCTTCGCCGGCAACGCCCCGAGGTGACCCCCGCCGTGCGCGCTGTCGCAGCGGCCCTCGACGCGCATGCCGATGCGTACTACCGGGAGTTCGAGGCCGGTCCGTTGACTCTGTTGCACGGTGACTCGCACCTGGGCAACACCTTCGCGCGTGCAGACGGACGGTCCGGACTCCTTGACTGGCAGGTGGTCTGGCGAGGGCCGGGACTGCGGGAGGTGTCCTATTGGATGACCACCGGCCTGGAACCAGAGCTGCGCCGCGCTTCTGAACGCGATCTCATCGGCCGATACCTGGACGGTCTGCGTGCCCGCGGAGTCCAGGACGCACCAGACTTCGACACCGCGTTAGATCGGTACCGCCTGTTCGCCGCCGAAGCCTGGGACGCGACGGCCATGACGATCAACTGGCCGGGCCTGCAGGCACAGCAGAATGCCGACGCCGCGTTTCGGCGGGCCTGCTCGGCCGTCGAGGACCTTGACACCGCCGCGCTGATGAACCGGCTTTATCGATAGCCGGCCGGGACGTTGACACTATGGCAGTGAACTGCCATCTTTGGTTAGGCCGTGCCAAAGGAGCTGCGCAGTGACGGATCTGAAGTCCCCTCGGCAAGCAGAGCCGTCGGCCATCGAGCCCGCGCGGATCAAGACCATTCGGCCAGTGCTGTTCTGGTCGAGCCTCGGCGCGGTGTGCGTCCTCGTCGCGGCCTACGTGTACATCTCGTGGATCGCGTCGGGCAATGCGACCCCGGTGAATCCCGGACGCGACCCGATCCCCTCGTCCACCCGGTGGGCGATGACGGCCTTCCAGATCGCTTGCCCCCTAATGGCATTGGTCGCCATCGGTTATGTGGTCCGCAAGAGTCTGCGCGAGCGCCAACTCTGCGTCGAAGCCGCCATCGTGATCGGATCGGCGATCGCATGGTGGCACGACCCGCTGATCAACTGGTTTCAGCCTGCGCTGTTCTACAACGCCGGCTTGGTCAACTTCGGCAACTGGACGCAGAACATCCCCGGCTGGCTGAGCCCCGACGGTCGATTGATGGCCGAGCCGGTGCTGATGATCGGCATGATCTACATCTGGATGCCACTGGCCATGGGCTCGCTCGCCCGCTGGGCCATGGGTCGCGCCCGCCGCCAGTGGCCGACACTCGGACCCGTCCGCACCTTCTGTGCCGGTTGGCTCGCGGTATACGTCATCGAGTTTCCCCTCGAGATCTTTGCGGTGCGCCACGGTCTGCTCGGCTATCCGGCGTCGATTCCCGGTGTCACGCTGTGGGCGGGGCGGACCGTGCAGATACCGCTCTACGGCCCCATTCTGTGGTCGTTGGTGCTCAGTTCGAGTGGTGCACTGATGTTTTTCCGCAACCGTGAAGGTCAGATCCGGGTCGAGGCGGGTGTGGAGACTCTGCGGCGGGCCGGACCACTGGTCAGAGGACTGCTACGAGCGCTGGCGGTCACCGGCTTTCTGCATGTGGTGGCGATCGGCGTGTACGACGTGCCGGTGAACTTCGCCGGCTTTTACGCCGGGCCGACCCAGACCTACCCCAGCTATCTGCGCACGCAGTACTGCGGACCGGGCACACCCCGGAAGTGTCCCGATGGCACCCGCTTCAACGATCGTTAGGTCGCTCTACTTCAGGACCGCGGGCAGGGCGGCGAATTCCTGGCGGATCAAGTCGTCGAGCGAGCGGCCCGGCGTCGACAACCATTGATTGAGGGCGCGCTCGACGAGCAGCATGCCGATGGCCGCCAGCAGTCGGCATTCGCTGTCGGGGGCCGGCAGTCGGCGTCGCTCGGCGATCACTTTGGCGACTGTCTCGGCGTTGGCTTCGTGGTTTTTGCGCTCCCGGCCGAGCAGCACGAGCGACGACGCGACGGCGTCGTGATACTGCGCGATCCGTTTACGGATGCGCTTGAGGCCAGGCGCAAGCAATGCGAATGAATTCGCCAGCGCCTCGAAATCTGATGCCTTCTCTGGTTGAGCCAGGTAGACCCCGCTCACCGCGTCGATGAAATCGTACTCACCGAAGAAGAGCACCGACTCTTTGGTGGGGAAGTAGCGGAAGAACGTCCTCGGTGAGACGCCGACGCTCTCGGCGATCTGGTCCGTGGTGGTCTCGTCGTACCCGTTGGTGCTGAACAGATTCAGGGCCGCATTCAGCAGGGCATTACGGATCCGGTCCGCATGCTCGTCCCGCGGTGATCGGTCGCCCCGGGCCATCCGCCAACCTCCTCCTACGTCTGAGTGTCCTGACAGTACAACGGCTGCGGGCGCCGGCATGTCGTTGACACTCGTCGTACTACCGACGATACTTTCCAATATATGACAGCCAACTGTCATAGTGGCAACCTGAGCGCCGAACGGCGCCGGTGAAGGGGGTCTCCGTCCCAATGACCGAGCTCGGCATAACCGGAACGCTGAATATCAACGATCTGCCCTTCGCGGAGGACCGTACGCGCGCATGGCGCGAACTGCGGGAGGCGGGCGAGGCGGTGAGTTCTGGCGAAGAGGTCGTTCTGACCAGCGCCGAGGCGGTCGAGTTCGCGGCCAAAAGGCCTGAGATCTTCTCGTCGGCAAGAGCTTTTGACCGTCTGGGAAGTCCCGTCCCGCTGGTACCGATCGCGATCGATCCGCCGGATCACACTCGGTTCCGCCGAATGCTTGACCCGTTCTTCAGCCCGAAGAAGATGGCCGAGCGTGAGCCCGAATTACGCAGGCAAGCCGGGGAGTTGATCGACGCCATTGTCAGCAGCGGCCAGTGCGACGTGGTAACCGATCTCGCCACACCTTTTCCCTCCCAGGTGTTCCTGACCCTGTTCGGGCTGCCCATGGCGGACCGCGACCGGCTGGTGCAGTGGAAGGATGCGATTCTGCAATTCACCGACCCGAGTAGCGCCGAGGCGACCCCGGAGGTGATGGCTCACGCGCTCGAACTGTTCACCTATCTGACCGAGCACATCGCCCAGCGCCGCGCCAATTCGACCGGCAGCGACATGCTCACCCAGCTGATGCAAGACACCGATGAAGGCGGCATGTCGGACAACGAGGTCCTCGGCCTGTGCTTCATGTTCGTTCTGGCCGGGCTGGACACCGTCACCTCCGCGGTCGGGTTCTCCCTGGCCAGGCTGGCGGCCGACACCGAGATGCGCCGCCGTGTCGCTAACGACTTCGCGCTCATTCCGGCGTTCATCGAGGATATTCTGCGCGTCGACGGACCTGTTCCGTTCGCGCCACGTGTCACCACCGAAGAGGTCGAACTGGCTGGCAGGGTCGTGCCCAAGGACACCACGGTCATGCTCAGTTACGGCAGCGCCGACCGTGATCCGCAGCGGTATCAAGACGCCGACGAGGTTCATCTCGACAACAAGGTCGTGCACTTCGCGTTCGGCCGCGGACCGCACCGGTGTCTGGGCTCGCACCTGGCACGTCTCGAACTTCGACTCATCCTCGAGGAATGGCACTCCCGCATACCCGAATACACTCTGGCTCAAGACAAGCCGCCACAGATACCCTGGCCGACCGGGACGATGTCGTTGCAGTCGGTACCGCTGAACATCAAGCCGTCGTCGCGGAGTCAGTAACTCTGACGGTCGTGGCGAAGACTCATTGGACTTTCGGGATGATTTCCTCAGCCACCCATTGCAAGTGGTCGAGGTAGGCCTCCAACCCGTCCAGCGCAGGCGGGTTGACCCAGGTGTCCGTGACGCCGCGCTCGGCCAGCATGTTGCAGTTGTCGATGACCTGTTGGGCGTTCTGGCCGAAATGCGCGTTCGGGTCGTCGACGATGGCGTGCTCCTGACCGATGGACAGCACCGCCAGGCTGTAGAACAGCGAGAACGGCCGGTCGTCGAACCCCGGCTGCGATCGCAGGTAGTCCATCTTGGCCGGCAGCTCGTCGGGCTTGGTCAGCCATGGCGCCCAGCCGTCGCCGAAACGGGCAGCTCGGCGCAGCACCGCGTCGGCGTCTCCGCCCATCCACACCGGTCGGGTGGGGTTTGGAGATCGGCTTGGGCCCGAACGCGATGTCGTCGAACTTGACGAACTCGCCATCGAAGCGTGGCGAATCGCTGTGCCACAACTCGAACATCGCCTCGAGACACTCGTCCGCGATGCGGCCACGTTTGGTGAAGGGGACGCCGATCGCGTCGTACTCCTCCTTGAGCCAGCCGACACCGACGGTGGTCAGGGCCCGGCCGCCACTGAGCCAGTCGAACGTTGCGATCTGCTTGCCGATCACGACCGGGTTGTGCAACGGCAGGATCGTGACCATCGAGCCGATGGTGATCGTCGAGGTGGCGCCTGCGACGAAGGCCTGCGCGGTGGTCGCCTCGAAGTAATGGTTTCCGGAGAACTCGAGATGACCGGTCGGGGTGAGGAAGTGCTCGGGCAAGAACACCATCGAGTAGCCCAGCTGCTCGGCGCGTTGGGCGACTCGGGCGATGTCGGCGCCGGTGAGCTGGTGTTCCCACGGCTGCGTGATCGCGGCAACATGCATGCAGTTGGGCAGGTTGACGGCGAATCGCATCTGGCGCCTTCCACTTTCATGGCTCGGCGACGGAGCCCGGACTGAAGGCCGGCTACGCGTCGACCGTGACCCGCTCATTATGGCAGTCCACTGCCAACCGTCAAGATCCATGCTGTGCTGCGTTTGTGCACCCAGAACGGCTGACGCATTTGCCGGCTGATGGGACAATCGACAGCAGCCATGACAGTTCACTGTCAGGTCATACGACCAGGAGAACCATGCAAACCGGCCCCGTAGCGCCTTTGACCGATCCGATCCGCGGCAGGAGCGAACCCGGTCGGCTCTGGACCCTGACGAACGCCGGAGAAGCGACGCCAGACATCCTCTCGCCGCTCTGCTGGTCACTATGGGGGACCGGTGTCGAGTTCGCGTCCCGCGGCGGCCTCTACGACTTCGGAGTGCTGGGCTCTTCAGCGCTGCGGGTACCCGACGACCCGAATCAATGGAGCACCGCCTGCTTCTTTGGCAGGCAGGCGATGAACGTCGATCGCGCCCGCGAACTCGCCGGGCTGCTGCCCGGAATGACGGGCGACGACTTCGAACGCGACTTGTTGGGTGCGGTGCGGCCAGACGCGACTCCGACCCGCAGCGACCCGCGGCGGTTGCCGGCCGTCGTGGTCAAGGCGCCGTTGGTGCTGGCGCGAGAACGGTCTGCTCCGCGGCGACTGCACCAGCAACAGATGAATTGGTGGCGTGCCACCGTGCTGAACGAACGATGGTCCGATCCGCGGACTCTACTCACGGATTCGTCGCACCGGTTCAGTGCGGCGATGCGGGTACATGTACGTACTCGGCTGATCCTCAACGTTTTCCGCGCACAGGTCGAATCGATCGCCGCCAAGGCGGGTCGTAGCGATCTGGTACCTGCGCTGTTGGCCGGGTACGGCGGCGTGATCGAAACCGAATTGGCCGACGACGTGTGGTCGTTGGGGCACCGTCGGATCACGTTGGACGAGTTTGTATCCCGGCACGGTTTCCATGGTCCCAACGAGGGCAACGTGATCGGGCATTCGTGGCGGGAAGACCCGGACGCGGTCCTGCGTGCTGCCGACGCCCACAGCGGCAGGCCCGAGGACGACCGCCCGTTGGTGCGCGCCGAACGTGCAGCCTCGGCGCGCCGGCACGCCGAGGCCGATTTGCTCTCCACCCTTCCCGCGGGGCGACGCCTGCTGGTGCGCCGATTGCTGGCATTGACGGGAGCTCAGGTGCGATCGGTGGAACTGACCAAGGCTTCGTTCTTGACCGCTGTCGACGGATGTCGTGCGGCCGCTGGTGGGTTCGGTGCTGAGCTGGTCGACGCAGGGACGCTGGATCGGCTTGACGACGCCTGTTACCTGACCGTGGACGAACTGCTGGCTCCGCTGCCTGCGAACCTGCGCGAGTTGGTGGAGTTTCGCCGGAACCGGCGCGAGGAGTACCGGTGTCTCGAGGTTCCGTCGGTTTTCACCGGGATGCCCGAGGCTATTGAGCTGTCGGGCGAGTCGCCTCCAGAGGATGCCGTCATTCACGGAACGCCCGCAGGCCCGGGGATCTTCGAAGGCACCGTAAGGGTGGTGGTCGATGCGGAATCTCACGACACCCTCGACGACGGCGAGGTACTCGTGTGCAAGTTCGTCGACCCTGGCTGGACCGCCTTGGTCTCGCTGGCGGGTGCCCTGGTTACCGACATCGGCAGTCCAGCCAGTCACGGGGCGATCGTCGCGCGCGAGCTCGGTATAACGTGCGTAGTCGGAACGGGCAACGGCACCAAGGCTTTACACAGCGGCGACGTCGTGCGCGTGGACGGGTCCACCGGTGAAGTCGCAGTGCTGACCCGCGTTCACGACGCGGTGGACCGGTGAGCGTCAGGCCGGGCTCGCTCTCTTCGGGTCTGCCCGCGGCCAGGGAGCACGTCGTGGCCGGCTGCCCGCCGGTGCCGGGCTGGACCGAGAACCTGCTGTTCACTCCCTACGACCCGGTACACGACGTCGGTATGTGGCTGCATCTGGGCACGGTCGCCGACATGTGGGAGATGTGGGAGGACCGCGTCCTCATCGCGTTGCCCGCGGACCAGGGGGTGTTGTCCATGTGGGCGTATCACCGCACCGTGCCCGAGCGCCGGCCCGCGGGTGCCAACCTGGCCTTTCGCTGTGAAGAGCCGTTCGTCAAGTGGCACATCACCTTTGATGGGTTCTGTGTGCGGTCCTCCTATGATGCGATGCGCAGCGCACTGTTGCCCGACGGGCCTAAGACCCACGTCCGCCTGGATCTGGAGGTGCACGGTGTGACCCCGGTGTGGGACGCCGAGGCCGGTCCGCCGACCGACTCGGGGGCCGGAATGGCCGAGCAGAGCTGGGCTCGTGAGCACTACGAGCAGCTCACCCGCGTCATCGGCGAGGTCACCGTGGGATCGGAGACCTTCGCGTTCGCTGGTGGGGGATGGCGCGATCATTCCCGCGGACCACGTGGCGCCGACACCCTCACCGACTGGGGCGGTCACGTCATCGCCGGCGGGGTCATGCCCAGCGGACGTGCATTCGGGTTCTGCAGGTATTGGGCCCGCGACGGGCGCACCACGCTGCAAGGTGCCTACACCGTGACCGATGGTGCGCTCAGACACGTTGAGCTGGATCAGATTCCACCGGTGGCGGTGCTGCAGCGTGACGGTGAGCAGTTCGCCTGCAAGCTCGACGATCAAGCGATCGAGGGCACTGTCCGCTCATCACTGTGGCTGTCGATGGCCGAGGGCCTGCCCTACGGGGTGATGGATCCGGCGCGGGCGTACACCGTCAGCTGGGCCGAGGTGACGTGGGGCGGGGAGACCGGCCACGCCTACCTCGAGAGGTCGAGTCTCACCGGCCCGCCACGTCGTTGACTATGACAGTCGACTGTCATAGTGTGGAGAAATCCGGACGTGCGAAAGGCGTGTGGCGTGGCTCCGAACCTGTTCATAGCTCTTACCAACCCGATCGAGGGCGAAGACGACGCCTTCAACAAGTGGTACGACACTCAGCATGTGCCCGAGGTGCTCGACGTTCCGGGCGTTGTTTCGGCGCAGCGTTACGACATCACCGAACTGAAGGTCCCCGACGACCAGGACTTGCCTGCTCAGTTGCCGCCGCCGACGCACCGCTACATGGTGATCTACGAGTTGGACAACGAACCCGATGTCGTGATGGCGGAGTTCCTGAAACGCGTCATGGCGGGAACGCTGTCATTGGGGGAGTGGCTCGATCTGTCCACGATTTCCCTCACCGGATGGGCGCCGCGCGGCGATCGCGTGCTGGCGGAGCGCTAGTGGGCGAGTTGCTGGCCGGCATCCGCGCCCAGCGTGCGTGTCGGCGCTTCGACCCGGAGGGCACGGTACCCGACTCCGATGTCGAGCAGATGCTGGCGGCCGCGGTGCACGCGCCGAGTGCGGAGAACACCCAGCCTTGGACGTTCATCGTGGTCCGCGACGAGCGCAACCGCGCGCTGCTCGCGACTTGGTGGACGGAGACCTGGAACGCTGGTGGCGGCGATTTCGTGAGGCAGAGCGTCGAGGACAAGGTATTGGTCGCCGATCTGGAATTCGGTTTCAGCAAAGGCGGATTCGCTGCGGCACCGGTCGTGGTGGTGGTATGCGCCGACACCGACCGCGTGCCCGAGATCCACGCGCCGTCGTCGATCTACCCGGCCGTGCAGAACGTGCTGCTCGCCGCTGCCGACCTCGGCTATGGCTCATGTCTGACCACCGGCCTGACCACCTTTGGTGTCGATCGCGTACGCGAACTGCTGCAACTGCCGCAGAACCTGATCCCGATGGCGGCGGTCTACGTGGGCCTGCCTGCACGCAAACTCTCCCCTCCGCGCAGGCGCCCGGCAACGTCGGTGACCTACCGCGAGCGGTTCGGCACGCCCTGGTGAACAGAACGGAGAGCTGCCAATGCCATTGGCGATAACCGAAGATCATCGCGCGCTCGCCGAAGTGGCGGCCGCGATGGTAGCTGGCCGGGCGGGCACCGCGGGTGCCCGCCGGATTCTGCTCGACCGCGACAAGGGCGGTCGCTGGTGGTCCACCGACGGACTCTGGAAAGAGATGGTCTCGACCGGGTGGCTTGGCCTGCACGTCGACGAACGGTTCGACGGTCAGGGGTACGGACTGCCCGAACTGACGATCGTGTTGGAGCAGCTCGGTCGTGCCGCGGTGGGTGGGCCCTTTCTGCCCACGGTCGCCGTGTCCGCGATCATCGCTGAAGCCGGGACCGACGGGCAGCGCGAGCGGTGGTTGCCGCGGCTGACATCCGGTGACGTGGTCGCGGGCATCGGCGCCAACGGCGATGCCGTCGTTCGTGATTCGACAGTCTCGGCCGCTGCGGTGCCGGCATTGGCCGAGGCGGGCACAGACCTATTCCTGCTTCCCGCTGGCGACGACCTTGTCCTGGTGCAGTCCGGTGACGGCGTCATTACCCGAACCGTCGACTCGGTGGACCAGCTGCTTGCCCCGGTGGTCGTGGTCAGCCTGAGCGCCGCGCCGGTTGCTGACACCTTCCCGGGCGCTGCCGGGGTGGCAACGCGCATCCTTCGGTTGCTGGCCGCGGCCGAAGCGGTTGGCGGGCTGGGCGCTTGCACCGAGATGGCGACGGCCTACGCCGCGGGCCGAGAGCAGTTCGGCAGGCCCATCGGCTCGTTTCAGGCTGTCAAGCATCACTGCGCGAATATGCTCGTCGACACCGAGCTCGCCACCGCCGCGACATGGGACGCCGCGCGCGCCGTTGGCGCGGAGGCCGAGCTGGCCGTCACGATGGCCGCCGGACACGCGCTGACGGCTTACCAGCGGGTGGCGCTGCAGAACGTGCAGGTACACGGCGGCATCGGCTATACCTGGGAGCACGACGCACACCTCTACATCAGGCGGGCCACCGTCCTGCAGGCCTTCGCCGGTGATCAGGATGCATTGCGGGACAAGGTGATCGCGCTGCAGCGCGACGGCGTGCGCCGACGCCAGTCGGTGGACCTGCCCGAGGGTGCCGAGCAGTATCGTCAGGCCGCACTGGATTTCCGCTCCGCACTCGAGGCGTCCGACGCCGACGACCGCCAACGGCTCTGGGCGCGCAGCGGCTATCTGCAACCACACTGGCCCGCCCCGTACGGACGGGCTGCGGACAGCGTCGAGCAGTTGATCATCGAGGACGCCCTGCACGGTTTGGACAAACCCAGCCTCGGACTCGGCGAATGGGTGGTGCCGACCTTGCTGCAGCACGGCAGCGCCGAACAGGTCGACCGATTGATCTGGCCGAGCCTCGAAGGCGAACTGCGGTGGTGCCAGCTGTTCAGTGAGCCCGGCGCCGGCTCAGACGCGGCGGCGGTTGCCACCAAAGCGAGACGAGTCGACGACGGCTGGGTGGTCAGCGGTCAGAAAGTGTGGACCAGTGACGCGGCGATTTGCCAGCGCGGGCTGGCCACCGTGCGCACCGATCCGAACGTACGCAAGCACAAGGGCATTACGGCGATGATCATCGACCTCGCCGATCCGGCGGTGCAAATTCGCCCGCTCACCGAGATCACCGGCGAGACGCTGTTCAACGAGGTATTTTTCGACGACGTGTTCGTGCCCGATCGCGACGTGGTCGGCGCCGTGAACGACGGCTGGAGCGTGGCGATGGCGGCCTTCGGCAACGAGCGGGTGTCGATCGGCGGTGGCTCGGTCACCATGACCGCCGACGCTTTGATCGATCTGCTGGCCCGGCACCGGCCCGACGACAGCGGCGCAGCCCGCGACGTCGGTGCGCTGCTCATCGAGGCGTACACGCTGGCCACGCTGAACCTGCGGCAGGCGGCCCGCGCTGTCTTTGACGCCGGACCCGGAATCGAAGGCAACATCGCCAAGCTGTTCGGGGCCGAACACGCCCAGCGGGTGGCCGAGCTGGCACTGCGTATTGCCGACCGGGCCATCCTGGTCGGCGAGGAACCCGACGTGGTGCACGACTATCTGTTCAGCCGGTGCCTGACGATCGCGGGCGGCACCTCGGAGATCGTCAGAAATCTGATCGCCGAGCGCATCCTGGGCCTGCCGCGCGATCCGGCGCCCAAGTAGATCGGAGAGCCACATGACCTGTGCCGTCGTCGGAATCGGGCGAACCGAGTATTCCCGCAACTCCGGCCGCACGACCCGCGGAATGGCCGTGGCCGCCTGCCGCGACGCCATCGCCGATGCAGGCCTGACACCGAGCGACGTCGATGGTATCTGCACCTTCATGGCCAACGACTCCGAGCAGCCCATCTTTGTCGGGTGGGCGCTGGGCATCGACGAATTGGCTTGGGCCAACTCGATGTACGGCGGTGGCAATCTGGTGGCTGACCAAATCGCCACCGCCGCCGCGGTAATCGAGGCCGGTATGTGCAAGGCCGTGCTGGTGTATCGGTCGCTCAACGGCCGTTCGGGCTACCGGTTCGGTCATGTCGAGGGACCAATGCAGGTGCAGCACCACGACCAGTTCGATACGGCGTCCGGATTCATGGTGCCGCCGCAGTGGTTCGCTATGTGGGCCCGTAGGCATCAGCATGAGTACGGCTCGACCAGCGAGGATTTAGGGCACATCGCAATCACGCAACGCAATCATGCGGGACCCAACGAGCACGCGCTGCGACGCGAGCCGCTGACCATGGATGAGTATCTCGCGGCGCGCTGGATCAACGAGCCGTTCCGGGTGCTGGACTGCACGTCCGAGGTCGACGGCGCGGTCGCGGTGCTGATCGTGGGCGAGGATATCGCCCGCAATACCAAGCAGCCCCCGATGTGGCTGGTCGGATCGTCGAACTCGCAGGGCGGTGCGGGCTGGACCGAATGGGACGATCCCACCGAGATGTACTCGCGCACAGCAGGTCCAAAGATCTGGGCGAAGACGGGCCTGAGCCCCGCCGACATCGACGTCGCGTGCATGTACGACTGCTTCACCTACACCGTGATGGCCACCATGGAAGGCTTCGGCTTCTGCGAGAAGGGCGAGGTGGGCAAGTTCTTTTCGACCGGACGCGCCACCTACGGCGGTGACGTGGTGGTCAACCCGCATGGTGGGCTGCTGTCCGAGGGCTACATCCACGGGCTCAATCACCACTACGAGGCAGCGCTGCAACTGCGGCATGCGGCCGGTGTGCGTCAGGTCGAGGACGCCCAGCTGGCCCTCGTGACCGCGGGCGGCGGGCCCTTCGGCGGTGCCAACGTCTACAGCAGGGAGCACCCATGACGAATCCCGCACTGGCGGCCCCGGTTCCGGTGCCCGATCCTGATTCGGCGCCTTACTGGGAGGGCCTGAAGAACGGCAAACTCATGTTGTGCCGCTGCGACGACACCGGAAAGTGGATCCATCCGCCGTTGGAACGCAGCCGGTACACCGGTGGCCCGGTGCACTTTGAGGAGGTCAGCGGCGACGGCACGATCTTCAGCTACATCGTGGTCCGCCAGGCCCTCGTGCCCGGCCGGGTGCCGCCCTACGTCGTCGGGCTCGTCGAACTGGTTGAGCAGCCGGGACTGCGGATCAATGCGGTCATCGATGTGGATCCAGCCGATGTCCGCATCGGTCAGCGGGTGCAGGTGCGCATCGTCGATCTCGGTGACAGTGGTTATCGGATACCGGAATTCGTCATCAAACAGGTTTAAGGATCGCTCAATAGCTTGCCGGTGCCCAGGTCGGAATAGGCCTCGGCGAATCGACCAAGCACCGCACTGACGATCTCGACCGAATACATCTGGTCGGGCGTGATCGCCCACATGCAGAAGCCCCAGGCCGGGCTCTCGCGATAGGCGGTCCACATCGCCTCGCGGTCGGGTACCGAGGTGACACCGGCGTCGAGGAGCCGGCCGCGGTAGTTGTCCAGCAGTTCGCGTTCGTGGGCCCGCCGATGCTCGGGCGGTAGCGCGCCGATCAACGCGTAGCCGACGTCGTGGGACCACGAACCCCGCCGCACCAACTGCCAGTCCAGTAGCCCCACTCGGCCGTCGGGAAGGACGTAGGTGTTGCGCGGATGTGGGTCACCGTGCAACAGCGTGATCGGTTCGTGAGCCACCCGGCCCTGCAGGGCCCAGAACATCGCCTCCATGGTGTCCATATCGGTGCCCGTTGCGTTGAGAAGCTCCCTCTTATAGGGAATGTCGATGAACGCACGGATGATCGCGAAACCGTTGGCGCGCAGGAAATCTGCGAATCCGCCGGTGACGGGATGCTGCAGCCATGCCAGGTCCCCGCCCCCGGCGAGCCTCGGACTCGCCCAGAATGGGGCGTGCACGCTGCTCAACGTTGCCAACAGCTCGTCGACCTGCTCGACGGGCAGGCCAGCCACCGCGTCGGGTACCTGCGCTCTGCGCATCGTGATGTCTTCGCCGATCACCAGGAACTGTGACGGGCCGTCGAGATGCTCAGCGAAGTAAGTCGTCATGGTCTCGACGTCTAGGTCGTCACGAAGATTGCAGTAGAACGTCGTCTCGTCGTCCAGCAGCACCGTCCCGCCGCCGCCCTCCGACAGCGACTCGTCGACCGCGGCGGGAAGATCGTGCACGGTGCCAAGTTGTGTCTTGACGAAAAGCTTTGACGGTAAGTCGGTGTCGTCATCGGCGTAGTCCACGTCGAGGTGGAGGTGTGAGGTGGTGCCCTGCCAGGTGCTCCGGATGCGCACATCGGTGACGGTCACTGCGGGCCGGTGGCGACGTAACAGTGAGGTCAGCACTTCCGGAGTCAGGTCCGCGGGGGAGCGCAGCGTAACGTGCAAGGCTTGGCTGGTCATGTCACGTCCTCATCGACGGTTTGACAGTTCACTGTCACATTAGCAGCCTCTGACCCAGCGGCGTGATCAGTTCTTGACGGGACGGAACAGCGGCAACCACACCCGGCTGTCCTCCTCGCCCGACAGCGCCGTCCAGTCTTCGAAGAAGACCTCGACGGCCATCCCGACGCTGATCTCGTCCGGGGAGACGTCGACGACGTTGGAAATCAGCCGGGTATCGGGTTCCTCGGCAAGCTCGACCATCGCCACGATGTAGGGCGGTTCCAAACCCGGAATCCAGTTCTGGCGGTTGACCGTATACGCCGCGACGGTTGCCCGCCCGGAGACGGGTTCCGGTGCAACGTCGGTACTGCGGCAGCGCCAGCAGGCCGGCCCCGGCGGGTGGAAAAAGTGGCTGCAGCCGCGGCAGCGGGTGATCAGCAACTCGCCGTTGCGCCCGCCGGTCCAGAACGCTTGCGACTCGGCGGTAGGGCTGGGCGCCAACCGCAACTGTGGTCGTTGGTAGCCGCTGTCAGGTGTCATGACCCGACCAACGATCGACCGATGACCAGCCGCTGAATCTGATTGGTGCCTTCGAAGATCTGGGTGATCTTGGCCTCGCGCATGTAGCGCTCGACTCGGTAATCCCTGGTGTAGCCGTAGCCGCCGAACACCTGGACGGCGTCGGTCGTGACCTTCATTGCGGCGTCGGTGGCAATCAGCTTGGCCACCGACGCGTTACGCGAGTAGGGCAGTCCCGCGTCGCGGCGGCGCGCCGCGTCCAGATACGTCGCGCGCGCGGAGTCGACCGCGGCGGCCATGTCGGCCAGCAGGAACGCCAGACCCTGATGATCGATGATCTTGCGGCCGAAGGTCGTCCGTTGCTGAGCGTAGGACACCGCTTCATCGAGCGCCGCCTGCGCCAGGCCGACGGCCACCGCGGCGATGCCCAGGCGTCCGGAATCCAGTGCACTGAAGGCGATCTGAAGGCCCTGCCCCTCGGCGCCGATCCGGCGTTGGGCAGACACGAACGCATTGTCATAGTGCGCCGAGGTGGTCGGGATGGCATGCAAACCCATCTTCTCCTCGGGCTTGCCGAACGTGAGACCGTCGGTGTCCTTATCGACCAGGAAGCACGAAATACCTTGTCCACCTTCACCCGTGCGGGCGAATAGGCTGTAAAAGTCGGCTATGCCGCCGTGGGTGATCCATGCCTTAGCGCCGTTGACGCGGTAACCGCCGTCGACCGCGACGGCCTTGCAGGTCAGAGCGGCGGCGTCGGAACCGGCCTGCGGCTCGGACAAGCTGTAGGCACCGATCGTGTGACCACCCAGCATGGTCGGTAGCCACTGCTGTTGTTGTTCGGCGGTGCCGAACGCGATCAGCGGATGGCAGGACAGCACATGGACGCTGACGGCTACGGCGACAGCCGCCCACCGGGCCGCCAACTCCTCGAGGACCTGTAAATACACCTCGTAAGGCTGCCCACCGCCGCCCCATTCTTCCGGGTGCGGCAGTGTCAGCAGCCCGGTCTCACCCAGGGTTGCGAAGACGCCTTCGGGATAGGTCTCGTTCTTCTCATGCTCGTCGACGATCGGATCGAGCACCTTGTCGGCGACGTCGGCGGCCAGTCGAACGAGTTCGCGCGCCTCGGGCGTCGGCAGCAGACGTTCGACGGTCATGGGCGTCGTTCCTGCCACTCGCAACCGGTCAATTCGGCAGATATGTCCCACAGCCGTCGCGCGCTGTCCGCGTCGCGGGCCTTGTCTCTGAGCTTGGTGGGTTTCGGTTTTCCCCACTGGTGCATCAGGCCGCGCGGCGCGAGGTAGGTGCCGTTGGGCAGTGTCGTGGTGATCGCCTGAATGGTTGAGCGGGCGCCGTCGGCCGGGCTTTGTGCGATGTGTGGCGAGAGCACCCGGCCGGCCCACTGCAGCGCGCCCGATCCGTCGCGGGTGATCCCGGTGTCCGTCATTCCAGGATCGGAGGCATAGGCGGTCTTGCCGCGGGCGACCAACTCGCGCACGAACAGCAGGTTCGCCAGTTTTGACTCGCCGTAGGCCGACCACGGGTTGTAGCGGCGATGGTGGTAGTTGAGGTCGTCGAAGTGGATGCGGGCGGTGGTGTAGTTGGTGCTGGCCACCGCCACGACGCGGTCGAGGATCCGGTCGCCGAGCAGGCAGGTCAACGCGAAATGGCCGAGGTGGTTGGTGCCCATCTGAGCCTCGAAGCCGTCGGCCGTGCGGGTCAGCGGCAAGCCCAACACACCGGCGTTATTCACCAGCACGTCGACGGAGTCGACAGTGTCGGCGAACTTGCGCACGCTGGTGAGGTCGGCCAGGTCCAGCTCACGCACCTCGACGTCGCCGGGCATCGACGCCGCGGCCTCGTACGCCTTTGTCGGGGTCCGGCACGCGATGACCACTTCGTGGCCGGCCGCGGCCATTGCGTGCGCGGTCGCCTTCCCGACACCACTGTTTCCGCCCGTGACGATGATCCGCACGTTGGCGTGCCCTCCTTCGCGACAATTCTCACAAACCGTAAACTATTTATCGCTTTGATGAAACGGTCAGGAGAGACGTTGACTGCCACCAGCCCGACGAGTCCGGCGCAACCGCTCGGATGACGTGGCTCGAGCGGATTTGCGCCGTCCACGAACGCAGCGAACGTGCGGCGGTCATCGGCGAAGTGGGTTCCGTTACCGGCCGCGAACTGATCGGAAAGGCAGTCGCCGCCGCGGACCTGCTCGTCGACCTCGACGTTCGGGCGGGCCAGCCGATCCCCGCGCTGCTCACCACCAACGCCCACGCGCTTGCGCTGCTGTTAGGCGCTGCCGCGGCCAACAGACCGCTCGCTCCGCTGGGGCCGCGCCAAACCCCCGCCGAGCTGGCCGAGACGGTGCGCCGGACCGGCTCGTCGGTCCTGCTCACTGAGGCCGCGTTCGCCGAGACGGCTCGACAGGTTGCCGACGCGGTTGGGATAGCGGCGGTGACAATACCGTTCTTGCCGGCGTCGAGCCGTCCGTTGCAATTGGATACGGGTCCCACGGCGATCTATCTGCACACCGCGGGAACGACCGGAGTTCCCAAGCGAGTTTCGCTCACCGAGACAGTGCTCGACGCCCGCGCCGAGGTATTGCGTCGTCTGATAGGCATTGGCCCCGACGACCGGTACGCCACCGGCTCACCACTGCATCACATGGGGGGTCTGGGCAACGTCCTGGTGGCCCTCACCGCCGGGGCGGCGGTCATCTGTACCACCAGATTCTCCTTCGATTGGTGGCGCAATCTGAAGCAACTCGAAGCCACCCACTGCCTGCTCGTGCCGACCATGATCGAAATGTTGCTCGGCGAGGGGCTTCTCGACGCAGTTCCGCTGAAAACATTGATCTATGGCGCCTCGCCGATCACCGTCGACACGTTGCGACGCGTTCTCGACGTGCTACCCGACGTTGAGATGGTCAGCCTGTACGGCCAAACCGAGGGCAGCCCGATTACCAGCCTGGCCCCAGATGATCATCGATGGGCCGCGGTCAACGATCCCGACATTCTGTACAGCGTCGGCCGGCCGGTGAGCGGCCTTCGTCTGCAGATCGACCAGCCGGACCGGGATGGAGTCGGCGAAGTACTCGCCGCTGCGGCGCACCTTTCCGGCCAGGCCGCCGACGGATGGTTGCACACCGGCGATCTGGGTGTGGTGGACGACAACGGTTATCTCCGTCTATGCGGTCGTCGGAACGACATGGTGATTCGCGGCGGCGAGAATGTCTATCCGCTAGAAGTCGAGAATGTGCTCAGCACCCACCCAACGGTCGCCGCGGTTGGCGTGGTGGGCGTGCCAGAGGCCCGACTCGGAGAAACCCTGGCCGCGTTCATCGTTCCTACGGATTCGGCCCATCCGCCACGGCCCGAGGAGCTGAGTTCTTTCGCCCGCGTCACGCTCGCCGGTTTCAAGATTCCGCAGTACTGGTATTCGGTCGCCGAGCTGCCGCTGAACAGTGCGGGCAAGGTCGTTCGCGCGCAACTTCGGGATTCACACCTGAAGCGTCATCACACCGGGTCGACGTGAGTCATGGGCGAACGCTGGCCCCGGAGCCGGGCGAGCCTCAAACGCCGCCGGTCAGTAGGTGTTTTGGCCGGACTTGTGTGGTCAGAAAGCTGGATCTTATCCGTTATATAGTTTAACGTCTCGGTCTATGTGGACAGCCGCTGCAGCTCGTTCGAAGCTGGTCGCTGTGATCGTCGCCGCGGCTGCCGTCGGCGGGCTTCCGCTGGCACCGCGGGCGCATGCCGCCCCAAATCCTGAGGTCGAGTACGTCTACGACATGACGGTGCGGCGGCAATACAACTTTCCGAAGAATGACTCGCTTGCCTACGGCCATGGGGTCTGCGACAAGGTCGGCCGGGGCGAGCCATACGGGCAGATTATGGGCGACGTACAGCGCGAGGTGACCCCCAGCGACGATTTCGCGGCCAACTACGTGGTCGCCTATGCGGTCAACTTGCTATGCCCCGACTTGATCTGGCAGTTACGGAACTCGGCAGGCGGCTACCGACCGCCCGACGGCGGACCCGCGTCCACCAGCTTTTACTGACGCGTCAGGCGGCAAGTGGACTGTGGCGCAGTCGACTACGGGAAGTCCTCCCGCCTCACGTGAAACGGCCTGTCCGCAGGATCTCTAGAGTCGATCGAACTCGTCGAACCTAGCGAGCGCGGCATCTAAGTCTGTCTCGTCGAATACCTCGGACCGGTTGACCCTGCCTGCTTCGAACGTGAGAAGGATGACTTCCCTCCACTCGGCATCGAAGCCCTCTTGCGACGACCCGCGCGCGCAGTGGGTAACGAGCCCGCCGCGGTCGCTCAACCGATGCACCGCCTCGACGTAAACGTTGACGTCAGGCGCGAGATCCCAGGTGGCGTGGAGGTATGCCTCCAGATCACCCGGTGCGAACGCTCGGCCTCGCCGGTGGTCGATGTTGACCCAGCCCGGCGTCGTCGGCGGCAGCTCGTGTCGGTTAACCGCGGTATACGCCTGCACGATGAGCGACCACGCGTCGGCGTGGCCGGCCGCTTCGCCAGCGAGGTAACGAGTGTCGAGTTCTTCGAACGCGGCGTTGACGTCGTCGACGTCGAACCCGACGCGCGCCGAGATCCGGTTGTCGGCGCCGATTTCAATAATGTTGAGCACCTCGGCGGTGAGTTCGTGAGCACCAATTCCGTTGTCGGAGCCGCAGATACGAGTAAGGGCGAGGCGCGTCCCCCGGGTCGCCATGACAGTCACCGCAAACTTCTCGGTCCCCACTTCAGCGACGGCTCGCATCTCCGCGATGTGGTCGTCTCGACCGTGCCGGACGCCGGCATTCACGACCCGACGACGATCTTCTATGGGAATGTCATCTGCGAGCAGCTGCGCCATGGCGTTCCAGTCGCGGACCGGGAAGTGACTCCAGAACCGTTGATCCACTTGGCTTGCCGCGTTCTCCAGCCGTGGCGCCTGCGGTTGCAGCTCGTCGAAGCGGGCGAGCGCGGCGTAGAGGTCTGTCTCGTCGAACAGCTCACACCGGCTGAGTAGGTCGCCGTCGAATGTGAGAAGGGCGATCTCGCGCCACTCGGCATCGAAGCCCTCCTGAGAGGTTCCAGTCGCTACCACTGTGCTGACCACTCCGGCGTTGGTCAGCCGATGCACAGTCTCGGTGCGGAGCTTGGCGTCGGGGATGACGTTCCACGAGGCACGCAGGAAAGGCTTCAATTCGCCTTGCTCGTACGCTCTGCCGCGCCGATGATCGATATTCACCCAGTCCTCTGTGTTCGGGAAAAACTCGTGGCGGTTCCACGCGGTCTGGGCCTGCATCGCCAACGACCACGTGCGCGAATGCGAAGCCGCTTCGCCGGCGAGGTAGCGGGCATCGAGTTCGGCGATCGCTGCGTCGAAGTCGTCGAGATCGAACGTGACGATCGACACGATCCTCTCGTCGGCATCGATCTCACCGACGCTGTATATCTCAGAAACAAATTTGTCTGGCCCGTCGTCGCGACTCGAAAAGCCATGACGCATCAGGGCAAGGTTTTTCCCGCGGGTCGCCATGACGGTCGATGTCACGCTTGTGGTCCAAAGTTGGGCGGTCGCCCGCATGTCCGCGATCTGAGCGTCTCGACCATGTCGAACTTCGCCGCCCACCACGCGGCGGCGATCTTCATTGCAGACGTTGTCGGCCAGGAGCTTCGCCATTGCGTCCCACTCGCCTGCCGCGAAGTAGGCCAAGAAGCGTTCAGCCATTTGGCTTGCCGTGTTTTCAGGCCACGGCGCCGGGCAGCTGAGCTGTTCGAACTTCGCGATCGCGGCGTCGAGGTCTGCCTCGTCGAAGATCTCGGAGCGACTGAAGGCGTCGCCACGAGTCATGAGAAGACTGATTAGTCTCCATTCAGCATCGAAGCCCTCGGGCGAGGTCGCATACGCCGTGTGCGTGACGACCGCTCCGAGGTCGCTCAGCCGGTGCACGGCCTCGACGTAGGACTTGGGGTCGTGGCCGAGATCCCATCCGGCACGCAGGTATTCGATCAACTCGCCGGGTGCGAACGCTGGCGCTCGGCGGTGGTCGATGCTGACGAAGTCCGGCGTGGTCGCGGGAAGTTTCCACCGTCTGAGCGTGACGTAGCCCGCGGCGATCACCGACCATGGGTGTCGATACGGTGCCGCTTCGCCGGCGAGGTAGCGCGCGTCGAGCTCAGCGACGGCGGCCTCAAGGTCGTCGAGATCGAACAGGATTACCGACGCGATCTTCTCGTCACCGTTGATCTCGACGATGCCGTACGCCTCGGCAAGGAATGCGTCGGGTCTTTCGTCGCGAACCGAGAAGGTAAGACGTGCGAGTGCGAGGTTTCTCCCGCGGATCGCCGTGATGTTCGTGGTCACGTTGGTAGAGAAGATTTCGGCGATCGTCCGCATTGTCGCCATCTGGGCGTCTCGACCGTGCGTAACTCCCGAGCCGACCAGCCGACGGCGGTCGTCGTTGGAAAAGTTGTAGGCCAGGATCGTCGCCATGGCGTCCCAGTCGCCCGCCGCGAAATAGGCCACGAAGCGTTCGCCTATCTGGCTTGCTGTGTTCTCCAGCCGCGGCGCCGGGCAGCTGAGCTGTTCGAACTTCGCGATCGCGGCGTCGAGGTCAGCCTCGTCGAAGAGTTCGGCGCGGCTCACCAGGTCGCCTTCGACCGTCATAAGTGCGACAATCCGCCACTCGGCATCGAATCCCTCTTGCGAGGACAGGTTCAGCACCTGGGTGAAAACCGCTCCGAGGTTGTTCAGACGATGCACCGCCTCGATGTAGTTGGTGATGAGTTGTTCGCGGCCCAAAATGTCACGGAGGTATGCGGTGAAAGCGCCGTCCTCGAAAGCGATTCCGCGCCGGTGGTCGAGGTTCACCCAGTCCGGCGTCGTCGGGGGTAGCTCATGCCGGATGAGCGACCAATAAGCCCGCACGATGACAGACCATGTCTGTGCGTGGGCGGCCGCTTCGCCGGCAATGTAGCGCGCATCGAGTTCGGCGACGGCGGCGTCGAAATCGTCGAGATCGAAAACGATTCTTGCCACAACTCTTTCGTCGGCGTCGAGCTCGATGACGTTGACGGTGGCGACATAAAACGCATCAGGTCCCTGACCTTGGCCCGAGCCTTGGACACGGCTAAGGACGAGATGCGCACCACGGGTCGCAACAACATCTGAGGTCAAATCGACTCCAACCTCGGCGATAGCCGAAAGTTCGGCAATCAGTGCGTCAGGTCCATGTCGGAGACCCGAATTGACTACCCGGCGACGGTCCTCACTCAAAAGGTTCTCGGAATTCATCTCGGCTATCGCGCCCCAATCTCGGGCAGCGAAGCACACCTCGAACCGCTCGTACAATCGGCTCGCCGCGTTCTCGGGGCGTCGCGCCTTGCGCCGTGCTTTCTCGAACCGCGCGTACGTGGCGTCGATTTCGGCGATCGCGGCGTCCATGTCTTCGAGGTCGAACCAGACTTGCAAATTGATTCGACCCTCCTCGTCAATGCCGTACAGCTGGAGAAATTCGTCTTGCGGCGCTCCGGGGCTCGCGTCTGCAGTGCCCAACGTCACTCGAGCGAGAGCCAGGCGCTCGCCTCGCGCGGCGATAACGACATGGTTCGCCCGCATGATCCCTGTTTCGAGATCGCGCCTTGTCTGACGCATCACCTCGCCCGGAGCGAATTCGGTCGGCTCAAAGCCCACGATCTTCCGCCGACTCTCGACAGAGTCCGCGGGTGCGAACAGCCGCTCGAATTCGTCCCAGGCCTCGCGATTAATAGCGGCCATCACGCGCTCGCTCGCGTGGACAGCCGCGGTGTGAGCCTCGACAACGGGCGCTTCGGGCGGGGTCGGGGCGTTTGCCTCGACACGTTCGTCGAGCATGGAACGCGCCTTATCAGCCAGTGCCGCAGCGCCTTTCCGTTCATACAGACTGGCCGCGCGTTCGGCGGCGGCTCGCGCCCCCGCGGAGTCTCCGGCAGCAACCAACACCGTTGCCAATGCCAGACAGGCATCGCCGTGATCGACTAACCCGTCGGTGCGCTCGGCCAGCGCCACGGCTGCTTCGGCTATCCGCCGAGCTTCGACGTGATCGCTGCTCCGCGACAGCAACTGCGCCCGAAGTGTGCGCCAGGCAATCGAAGCCTTCAGGGCGTGGCCTGCGAGTCGCTCACTCTCCGTGCACAATTCGTCGGCCTCGGCATCTCGATTGAGCGCCAGACATGCGCGACCGAGCAGCGCAGCGGTCTCGGCGGTATCGGCATCCAGGCCCATCCGACGAAAACCGTTGTAAGCTTGACGCAGACGCGGCTCAGCCGCAGCCGGATCGTCCAAGATGAGCTCGACGATGCCAGCGAACTGCTCGACCTCCAGAAGGGCATGACGCAAGCCGAGCTCGGTGACCGTGCGCCGGGCTGAGTCGATCATCCGACGGGCTGCCGCACCGCGGTCGCGGAAGGCCTCCAACACGGCCTGGCACCGCGTCGACGTCGCTTCAACCGCCGGCGAGTCAGTCGTGATCCGCAGCAACCGCACCACGTCAAGGCACCGCCCGCCCGCTCGCGGAACCGGGTTCGGCCCCCACAGCGCCGCAAGTGGAGCGCCGGCCAACACCGCGTTCACCCGCCGATGCTCACGCGCACGCCGCGCCGCCGTCAGAGCATCGTCCAAGGCGATTTCGCAGTCGCCAACTCGCCCGAGCCGGGCGAGGCATGTGGCACGGACGGTATGCGCCTTGGCTTCCCCTGCGGCATCGTCTATTTCGGCCAGTTTGCGTGCGGCAGCGCCCAACGCGGCCTCCACGTCGTCCAATCGCTCGGGATGGACCAACACCGAGAGCTGGCCGTCGAAGCATGTCGCCCATGCCGATAGCCGCGAGGAGTCGACCGTCGCTTGTTGCAATTGCGAGACCGCACCTGCTGCCGAAGTCACGTCACCCGCGGCGAGAAGAGCCTCGCAACGCGCCAGGAGTAGGTCGGCGATATGGTCGTCACGGTCGGGCAGTTCGTCGTCAAGCTCGTCCAGCGCGTGCAAGGCGTTGTCGTAGAGATCGGCCGCCCCTTCGTAGGCGAGCCGGGCCATCGCTTGGTCCGCCGCGCGCCGGCAATACTCGACGGCCTTGGCCGCGTTTCCCGCCCACGCACATTCGAAATAGTGGTGGGCCAGTTCAGCGAGCAACTCGTCGTCGGCACCGGGCTCGTCCTCCAGCGTCGTGGCGATGCGCTGGTGCAACCGCATGCGCCGCATTGACGGCAGTTCGGCAAGTAGTGACTGTCGGACGATTGCATGGTTGAACCGGTAGCGACCACCAGGCTCTTCGATGACGATGCCGGCGTTGGAGGCCTCGGCGAACGCGTCGACCAGGTCGTCCCCAACCACGCGCTCGACCAGGTCTAGGGCAAACCGGCTGCCGAAGACCGCGGCTGCGGCCAGGGCCTTATTGGTCTCGATCGGAAGACGAGAAAGTCTGCGGCTCACGGCCTCTCGCACTCCCTGCGGGAGAGTGCTCGGGTCCCACACCCCGCCACTCTCGTCGACATGGCGCAGCGCCTCGATCAGAAAGAACGGGTTGCCCCCCGTGACGGAGGCCAATGCGTGGCCGAGCTCTTCGTCGTCGTAGCCGGCTTTGGCGACGTACGCGCTGACGTCGTCCTCATCGAGGCCGCTGAGATTGATGCGATTGGCGGTGCCGTCGCGGTGCAGGTCGGCCAGCATCGCTGCAAGCGGATGGGAGCGGTCGAGATCAGTGCTGCGGTAGGTGCCGACGATCTGCACGCGCGCGCGGTCGCCGAAGCGCAGCAGATGTCGCAGCAGAAGCAGCGTTGGCTTGGCCGCCCAGTGCAGGTCGTCGAGTACCAGGACAACCGGCGCTTCCGTGGAAGCCATCTCCAAGAGTGCAACGACGGCGTCGAAAAGTGCGTAGCGCTCGGTGTCCGGGTCGGCGCGCGTCGGCGCGGCCAGATCGGGCACTTCCTCAACGAGCCCGGGAACAAGCGGAAGCAAGGCTTCGACGCCGCGCAGTCCGCGCAACCGACTGGTGCCGACGCACGGCACCAGCGAACGCA
The DNA here is from genome assembly GCA_963760095.1 of uncultured Actinomycetota bacterium. Classification (GTDB taxonomy): domain Bacteria; phylum Actinomycetota; class Actinomycetes; order Mycobacteriales; family Mycobacteriaceae; genus Mycobacterium. The sequence goes on from CAVXBT010000012.1 coordinate 72,972, forward strand.
GGGCTTCCGCGAACGGCTGATAGGGCGCACCGAGGTCCTCGTCGCAACGGCCGTACAGCACGACCGCGCCTTGCTCATAGGCCTGCCGGGACCACTCGCCGGCCAGGCGCGTCTTGCCGACACCCGGTTCGCCGGCGATCAGGGCGGCGCACGCACAACCGCCAAGCGAGGTCTGCCACGCAGACAGAAGCCGCTCGAGCTCGCTCCCGCGCCCGACGAACGGCCCGGTACCGATCAGAACCGAGGGCAGGCCCGGACGCTCCATCGGCGCATCGCTGGTCGGCGGTTGGGCGCGCTCCTCAGTGGTTTCCGGTCGAAGCTCGAAGACATGCTCCGGGCGGGCGAGGTTGCGTAGTTCGCGCAAACCCAGGTCGGCGAGGACAACGTCGTCGGGCAGCGAGTCGATGACGAGCTCGGCGGTCGCACCCGAGCACAGAATCTGACCGCCTACAGCCAGCGACCGCAGGCGGGCGGCGCGGTTGACTGCGCGACCGAAGTAGTCGCCGTCGCGGAGCTCGACCTCCCCGGTGTGCAATGCCACCCGGATACGGATGGACTCCCGCAGCGTCCACGGCTCGTGGACGATCGCGTCTTGCAGCTCGATAGCTGCCGCGGCAGCCGCCGACGGACGCTCGAACACTGAGAACGTGGCATCACCCTCGCCGCGCGTCTTGATCAGCCGTCCTCCCCGCGACGTGACGACCTGTTCGACGAGCTCGTCATGCCTTGCGAGGGCTAGCGCCATCGCGTCGGCCTCTGCCTCCCATGCGGCTGTCGAGCCCTCGATGTCCGTGAGCAGAAAGGTCACGGCGCGAGTTACCGACGGAAGACGTTGTGCCGCAACAACGTCCAGTGCAGCGTCCTGCGCGACGATCGCGGTCTCGAGTTTGCGGAGATCCGGTCCGGGGTCGACCCCCAGTTCATCGGCGAGCAGCCCCCGTGCCCGTTGATAAGCGCCAAGGGCGTCGCCCTGCCTGCCGGCGCGGTAAAGGGCGAGCATCAACTGGCCCCATCGCCTTTCGCGCAATGGCGCATCGGCCACCGCGGCCTCGAGATCGCCGATGATCTCTGCGGCGCGGCCCGTCGCGAGCAGCGCATCGGCCCGATCCTCCACCAATGCGGCATGGCCCTCGACCCACCGCGTCTTTTCCGATGTTCCCCGCCGGCCATCGGGCAGTTCGGGGATTCCGCGCCAAAGGGCAAGCGCCTCCTCGAAACAGGCCACCGCTTGGCCGGTGTCCCCAACGGCAGCGGCATCGCGCCCCAGCCGTGCGACTGATTTGTAGCGCGAGGCGTCAACCTCACTCTCGGCCAGGGTCCAACCCGTTCCCTCGGTGAGAACAAAGCCATCGCCCAGGGCGCGACGCAGCGAGGAGATGTGGGTCTGCAGGGCCTTCGCGGCGGTACGTGGCGGATCCTCGCCCCACAGCAACTCGACGAGGGCGTCGGCCGACACAACCGAACCGCCGTGCAGCCCGAGCATCGTGAGGACGGCGCGCGGCTTGGCGCCCGGGATAGTGACGGGCGCATCGTCTCGACGCACCTGAAGAGGTCCCAAAACCCCCAGTTCCACCGACGAAAGCGTACTCATGTCCGCCATCGTCGGCAGGGCAATTCAACACACGGTCAAGATCGAGTAAAGACGCCTCGATGAGTCCGCATCGGCATCACGCCTACCCAGCCGGCATCTGTGGTGCATCCGAGCTGAACAACCGCGTGGGTAGAGCGACGCCGCGTTCAGGTCATAGCGGGCAGGGTTCGAGCCCCGCCCGCTTCACCAAGTAAGGCCTATTCAGAGGTAGTCAGGCGCGCCCCAGGGCGGCGCACCCCGAGGCCGTTAGCAAATTCACCACTAGATCGCGTAGTCTCGAGGTAGTCGAAATTCTAAGTGTTCGTGTTCAACACACGCTCGCGCAGAAACTTGGTGCGGGCGTCTCTTTCTCCTTGCAGGGCAAGCCAGAAGCAGCCGTCTGATCATTCGGCCGCCGGTTCGCATGGTGCGGACCGGAATCTCTGACAAAGGAGAAACAAATGACACAGGGAACTGTGAAGTGGTTCAACGCCGAAAAAGGCTTCGGCTTCATCGCGCAAGCTGAGGGTCCGGACGTCTTCGTGCACTACTCCGAGATCGATGGCGGCGGCTTCCGCAGCCTCGAGGAGAACCAGCAGGTGGAATTCGAGGTCACTCAGGGCGCTAAGGGTCCGCAGGCCAGTAAAGTTCGCGCAGTCTGAACGACCCGCCAGACAAAGGAAGCCGTACCCGCTCTGTATTGAGCGGGTACGGCTTTGGTCGTGTGGCTCCGAAGCGTTTCTAGATCCGAGGCGCAACTTTGATGCGGCGCGTTTAGACGGCCTACTTCGGGCCGTTTCCGGGTACCTCTACACTGCAGCACGCCACCAGCTCATTTGGCGCGGCTGTTCGACGAGGAGGCAAGAGACATGACCGAGCGTTACACCACCACCGACGGCGGTGCCCCGGCACCGAGCGACAAGCAATCGCTGACGATTGGTCCCGACGGCCCGATCCTGCTGCAGGATCACTACCTGATCGAGCAGATGGCCCAGTTCAACCGGGAGCGCATCCCGGAGCGCCAACCGCACGCAAAGGGTGGCGGCGCTTTCGGGCACTTCGAGGTGACCGGGGACGTCAGTAAGTACACCAGGGCTGCGGTCTTCCAGCCGGGCACCAAAACCGAGACGCTGATCAGGTTCTCCACCGTGGCCGGCGAGCGAGGCAGCCCAGACACCTGGCGCGACCCGCGCGGGTTTTCGCTGAAGTTCTACACGTCGGAGGGCAACTTCGACATGGTCGGCAACAACACGCCGGTCTTCTTCATGCGCGACCCGATGAAGTTCCAGCACTTCATCCGATCCCAGAAGCGCATGCAGGCGACCAACCTGCGTGACCACAACATGCAGTGGGACTTCTGGAGCCTGACGCCCGAATCTGCGCATCAGGTGACCTGGCTGATGGGGGATCGCGGTATCCCCAAGAACTGGCGGCACATGAACGGCTACAGCAGCCACACCTACAGCTGGATCAATGCCGCCGACGAGATCTTCTGGGTGAAGTACCACTTCATCAGCGATCAGGGCATCGACTTCCTGACCCAGGAGGACGCCGACCGGATCGCCGGCGAAGACGGCGACTACCACCAGCGGGACCTCTACGAGTCGATCGAGGGCGGCGACTTCCCGAGCTGGACGCTGAAGATGCAGATCATGCCGTTCGAGGAAGCCAAGGCCTACCGGTTCAACCCGTTCGACCTAACGAAGGTGTGGCCGCACAGCGACTATCCGCTGATCGACGTGGGCAAGCTGACGCTCGACCGCAACGTCACCGACTACCACACCGAGATCGAGCAGGCCGCTTTCGAACCCAACAACATGGTGCCGGGCACCGGATTGAGCCCGGACAAGATGCTGCTGGCCCGTGGCTTCTCCTACGCCGACGCACATCGCGCCCGGCTCGGCACCAACTACAAGCAGATCCCGGTGAACACGCCGCATGTGGAGGTGAACAGCTACTCCAAGGACGGCGCGATGCGAATCAAGAACGCCTCCGATCCCGTCTACGCGCCCAACTCCTACGGCGGTCCGCACGCGGATCAGGCGCGTGCCGCCGAGGTGCGCTGGCAGGCCGACGGCGACATGATCCGCGCCGCGTACACCTTGCGCGAAGAGGACGACGACTGGGGGCAGGCTGGAACGCTGGTGCGTGAGGTGCTCGATGACGACGCACGAGATCGGCTGGTGCACAACATTGTTGGGCACATATCCAAAGGAGTGAAGGAGCCGGTTCTGTCGCGGGTGTTCGAGTACTGGCGCAACGTCGACCCGGATCTCGGCAAGAAGGTCGAAGAAGGCGTCCGGGCGGGCTCAGCGAGTTAGGCCTGGGCGGCCCGACCATGTTTGTGCGCCGTAGGTCCTGACTCAACGCCGTAGTGATGCTCCTCCGTCCCGTTGGCTCGGTTGGACGGATACGCGTGGATCATCGCGGTCGCGAGTTTGGGCACGGCATGCATCAGGTCGTGCTCGGCGTCGTCTGCGATGCGGTGGGCCGCAGCCAAGCTCAGCTCGGGGTCGATGTCGAGTTCGGCGTCGGCGTGCAGGCGATGGCCGATCCAGCGCATCCGCACACTGCGCAACGAACGCACCCCTACCCGCGCGGCCAGCGTGGCTTCGGCGGTATCGATGAATTTCGGGTCGACCCCGTCGATGAGCCGACGAAACACGTCGCGCACGGCGGTGCGCAGCACAGCCAGAATGGCCACGGTGATCACCAGGCCGACAACCGGGTCGGCCAATGGAAAGCCCAGTGCGACGCCTCCGGCACCGATGAGCACCGCGAGGGAGGTAAAGCCGTCGGTGCGAGCATGCAGGCCGTCGGCGACGAGAGCGGCGGAACCGATGCGGCGTCCGACTCGGATGCGGTATAGGGCCACCCACTCGTTGCCGATGAATCCGAGCAGACCGGCCAACGCGACCCAGCCGAGGTGCTCGATGGGCTGAGGGTGGATCAGTCGCATGATCGCTTCGTAACCGGCGACAATGGCCGACAACGTGATCATCGCGACGACGAACAGTCCGGCGAGGTCCTCGACGCGGCCAAATCCGTAGGTGTAGCGGCGGGTGGCGGCTTTGGTGCTGAGCGCGAACGCGATCCACAGCGGCACCGCGGTGAGGGCATCGGAGAAATTATGAATAGTGTCGGCGGCCAGCGCGATGGATCCGGACGTGATCACGATGGCGACTTGGGCGATCGCGGTCAGCCCGAGCACCACGAGACTGGTCTTGACTGCGCGAATCCCGGCCGCACTGGATTCCAGCGCGTCGTCCACGCTGTCGGCGGCGTCATGAGAATGCGGCGCGAAGATCTCCTTGATCCCGCCCCGCAGTCCTGTCGGGTGGTGATGGCCGTGTGGATGATCGTGGCCACCGTGATCGTCTGCGCTGGTGAAGCTTTCGTTGCTCATCGCTCGGCGGCCTTCCTCGATTGACGCGCGGTGGCGTCGCGGCGGACGGCGGGATGCGATACCGAGGGCGCGGGCTTCCTGACCATTTCCGCAAGCTCGTTGACCGATGACTCACCCTCGGATAACGCCCACAACACCTGAATGCGGGTGGCATCGGCCAACATTCGGAACACCTCGACGATCAGGTTGACCTGATCCTCAGGAATTCGTTCAATACCTGCGTTCATGCGTAGATAGTAGCCTACGCAGTCAGCTTTGCATGGCTCGCGGCGGACGTCAGGGAGGGCGAATTCGAGCCCTACTGGCCCCGGCTTAGGTTGTTCCCAGCAGAACCCAGTGCTGCTGGAACCGGAGGCATCGATGACAGGACGGTTGGCGGGCAAGGTTGCCGTGGTAAGTGGCGGCGCCCGCGGGATGGGCGCCTCGCACGTTCGGGCACTCGTGGACGAGGGAGCCAAGGTAGTTTTCGGCGACATCCTCGATGCCGAGGGCGAAGTGGTCGCCAAGGAGGTTGGCGACGCTGCCCGCTACGAACATCTCGACGTCACCCGACCCGACGACTGGGAGCGTGTGGTCGCCATCGCGGTCGACGAGTTCGGCGGTGTCGACATTTTGGTCAACAACGCCGGCATCATCAACGTGGGCCTCATCGAGGACTACGAGCTGTCGGAGTGGCATCGCATCCTCGACATCAACCTGACCGGCGTCTTTCTCGGCATTCGGGCCGTCGTGAAGCCGATGAAGGCGGCAGGCCGCGGGTCGATCATCAACATTTCGTCGATCGAGGGTATGGCCGGGACGATCGCCTGCCACGGTTACACGGCCACCAAGTTCGCGGTGCGCGGGCTGACGAAATCCACCGCTTTGGAGTTGGGGCCCAGCGGAATTCGGGTCAACTCGATTCACCCGGGGTTGATCAAGACACCGATGACCGAGTGGGTGCCCGACGACATCTTCCAGACCGCGTTGGGTCGTGCGGCCGAGCCCAAGGAGGTCTCCAGCCTGGTGGTCTATCTGGCCAGCGACGAGTCGAGCTATTCGACGGGTTCGGAGTTCGTCGTCGACGGCGGCTGCACCGCGGGGCTGGGGCACAAAGATTTCTCCGCCGTCGAAACCGAGCAGCAGCCCGAGTGGGTCACGTAAGACGCGACTGCTCGAGATAGGTTGCCAGCGCGTTGGTCAGCCCCTGGCGGGCTTCATCGAGGTCGGCATAGGAGCCCAGTTGGCGCTCGGAGACCAGGCCGCGCATCGCGCCGGGGATCAGGGCGGCCACCTCGCGGACCCGCTGCGGATCGACGCCCAAATCGGCGAAGGCGTTCTGGCAGGTTTCCTGCCAGCTCTTACCCCAGGAAATCAGTTCGGCCGCGGTGCGCGGATACAGCCGCTCCAGCCGGTGGTGTTCGCGGGGGAGCGCGGCCCGCAGATTTTCGATCGCGCGCGAATCCTGCGACGCCAGGCCGTGATACAGGGTGTCGATGATCGCGGCAACCCGCTCCCGCAGGGGTGCGTCTGGTTTGACGGTGGCCCAGGCCGACAACGTCGCGTCACGCCGCTCGGCGGTGCGGTGCAACACCGCTGCCCAGAACCCGTCGACGTCGCCGAACTGATACTGCACCGCGCCCCAGGTCGCGCCGCTCTCCTTGGCAATGCGGCTGGCCGACACCGCGCCCGGATCGCCGGAAGCCAACGAGCGCACCGCGGCGTCCAGCATCGCCTCGCGGGTGGCCAGGCCGCGCTTGTTACTGCGCCGCTGATGCACGCCCGCCGTAGCCATGCACTGGATGGTAGCCGCTCGGTGAGAATTTCATAGAACCCACTATGAATTTGTCGACCAGCGCACTAACATCCAGTGACGTCGGCTCGAGATCGAAGGAAGGACGCGCTGACATGACCAAACCGCCGTTGTCAATGAAACCGACGGGCTGGTTCCAGGTTGCCTGGTCCGACGAGATCGGCATGGGCGACGTCCACAAGATGACTTACTTCGGCCAGCAGATGGTCGCCTGGCGGGCCGAATCCGGTCAGCTCACCGTGATGAACGCCTTCTGCGAACACCTTGGCGCGCATCTGGGTTTCGGCGGCAAAGTCGTCGGCGAGGTCCTGCAGTGCCCGTTCCACGGGTGGCAGTGGAGCCAGCAGGGCCGCAACGTCCGCATCCCCTATCAGGATCGTCCCAATCGCGGTAGGCGCATCCGCACCTATCCGGTCGTGGAGCGTAACGACTCGGTTTACATCTGGCACGACATCGAGGGTCGTGAACCGTATTTTGAGGCGCCGGACATCTTCGCCGGATTCAACGACGGCAGCAGCACCGACGACTACTACCCGCAGCAGAGGCTGTACCGGGAACGCCTGGAAATGCACCCGCAGTACGTGCTCGAAAACGGTGTGGACTTCGCACATTTCAAGTACGTGCACAACACGCCCATCGTGCCGGTCTTCACCCGCCACGACTTCGCCGAACCGGTCTCGTTCGTCGACTTCACCATCACCTTCGAGGGCGACGACAACCAGAACATCGACGACATCGACAGCCGGGTCGAGGCCATCAACGGCGGTCTGGGAATCGCGGTCACGAAGAGTTGGGGCATGATCGACAACCGCACCATCTCGGCGATCACCCCGGTCGACGACTCCACCTCGGACGTCCGGTTCATGGTCTACATCGGCCGCACACCGGGCAAGGATCCGGTCCGGGCCGAGACCAAGGCACGGGAATTCGGCCAAGAGGTGATTCGCCAATTCGAGCAGGACATCGAGATCTGGCAGCACCAGCGCTACTCGGACCCACCAGCGTTGGCAACCGCTGAGTACGAAGGTTTCACCGCAATTCGCAAGTGGGCCAAGCAATTCTACCCCGACGGCGTCGGTGGCAGCGCCGCTGAAGTGTATGCCGCGTCCCAGAAAGGCTGAACAGAATGAATGCACCTATTCGCGTGTTCCAGGTTGCCACCGGCAATGTCGGTTCGGAGATGATCAGGCGGATCGCGGCACGGCCGGACCTCGAACTGGTTGGCGTGCATTGCTATTCGCCGGAGAAGGTCGGTAGGGACACCGGAGAGCTGGTCGGTGTGGCGCCCAACGGGGTGAAGGCGACCGGCAGCATCGAGGAGATCATCGCGGCAAAGCCGGACGTGATGACGTTCCACGGGGTGTTCCCCGACGAGGACCTGTACGTCAAAGTGCTTGAGGCGGGGATCAATATCGTGACCACCGCGGACTGGATCACCGGGTGGCATCGCGACACCAACCACCCGCATCCATCCGGCAAGCGGGTAAGCCAGCTCCTGCAGGAGGCCGCCGAGTTGGGCGGCGCCACGTTCTACGGCACGGGCATGAACCCTGGGCTCAATCAGATTCTGGGCGTGGTGTGTTCGGCTGACGTCGCCGAGATCGAGAACGTCACCACGATCGAGTCGGTGGATGTGTCGTGCCATCACTCCAAGGACACCTGGATCGAAGTCGGCTACGGCTTGCCCGTCGACGATCCGGAAATCCCGGGGAAGTTGGAGAAGTACACCCGGGTCTTCGCCGACAGCGTCCTGATGATGGCCGACTGTTTCGACTTGCCGCTGGATGAGGTGAAGTTCAGCTACGAGCTGGGCGCCTGCACCAAGGACGTGGATCTGGGCTGGTACACCCTGCCCAAGGGGTCACTCGGTGGCAACTACATCAAGTACCAGGGCATGGTGGACGGAGTCCCGCGGGTCGAGACGCACCTGGAGTGGCAGATGACCCCGCACACCGACCCGAACTGGCACATCAAGGGCTGTTACATCACGCAGATCACCGGTGACCCGTGTGTCTACAACAAGCACATGATCTTCCCCAAGCCCGGGGTGGATCTGTCTAATCCGGCGAACTTCGCCTCGATTGGCATGACCGTCACCGGCATGCCCGCGCTGGCCGCCATCGCCGGCGTCGTCGCGGCGCCGCCGGGAGTGATGACCAGCGCCGACCTGCCGCTGCGCGGGTTCGCCGGCCGCTTCACGCGGTAGCGCAGGTGCGCAGCTGCGACCCGCGCGCCGCGAAACACGACCGTGACCGTCCAAACGTCCCCGCCATCAGAGTTTGACAGCTGTGTAACATCCCGGCCATCGACGGTCCTTAGTGTCGGCCGAGCAACAACCGGCAAATTCGATGCAAAGCATCGCGGCGATAGGGACTCAATTGAGCGGCAACGCAGTACGCCTGGCGGCAATCAACAACGTTGAGGCGTACGTGCCTCCGGCAATCAGCTTCGATCCGGGCGAGACGCCGGGCCAGATTTTCGGCTCCAGCGTCTTCACCAAGGCGGAGATGCAGGCGCGGCTGCCGAAGACCGCTTACAAGTCCATCGTGGCGACCATCGACAAGGGCGCCAAGCTGGACGCGGCGGTCGCCGACGCGGTCGCGGCGGCCATGAAGGACTGGGCGCTGGAGAAGGGCGCCACCCACTACGCCCACGTCTTCTACCCGATGACGGGCCTCACCGCCGAGAAGCACGACAGCTTCCTGGAGCCCGTTTCCGACGGGCAGACGCTGGCCGAGTTCGCAGGTAAGACGCTTATTCAGGGTGAACCCGACGCTTCCAGCTTCCCTTCTGGCGGGCTGCGCAGCACCTTCGAGGCACGCGGTTACACCGGCTGGGACGTCACCAGCCCGGCGTACATTCTGGAGAACCCGAACGGCAACACGCTGTGCATCCCGACGGTGTTCGTCTCGATGACCGGCGAGGCACTGGACTACAAGACGCCGCTGCTACGCAGCCAGCAGGCCATGGGCGTGCACGCCGAGCGTGTCCTGAAGCTGTTCGGTCACAAGGATCTCAACCACGTCGTGTCGTTCTGCGGCCCGGAGCAGGAGTACTTCCTGATCGATCGGCACTTCTTCCTGGCGCGACCGGACCTCATTAACGCTGGTCGCACGTTGTTCGGTGCCAAGCCGCCGAAGGGCCAGGAGTTCGACGACCACTACTTCGGTGCTGTGCCCGAGCGTGTCCTCGGCTTCATGATGGACACCGAACGCGAGCTGTTCAAACTCGGTATTCCCGCCAAGACACGGCACAACGAGGTCGCCCCCGGCCAGTTCGAGCTGGCGCCGATGTTCGAGCGGGCCAACATCGCCTCTGACCACCAGCAGCTGACGATGACCATCTTCAAGACGCTGGCTAAAAAGCACGGCATGGAGTGCCTGTTCCACGAGAAGCCATTCGCCGGCGTCAACGGCTCCGGCAAGCACGTCAACTTCTCGATGGGTAACTCCGAGTTGGGTTCGCTGCTGGTACCCGGCGACACCCCGCACGAGAACGCGCAGTTCCTGGTGTTCTGCGCCGCGGTGATCCGTGCCGTGCACAAGTTCGCTGGGCTGCTTCGGGTTTCGGTGGCATCGGCCACCAACGACCACCGCCTGGGCGCAAACGAGGCACCGCCCGCGATCATCTCGATCTTCCTCGGGGAACAACTCGCCGACGTGTTCGAGCAGATCGCCAAGGGCGCAGCCACGTCGTCAAAGGGTAAGGGCACCATGATCATTGGTGTCGACACGCTACCCACGCTGCCGACCGACCCGGGTGACCGCAACCGCACCAGCCCATTCGCGTTCACCGGCAACCGGTTCGAGTTCCGGGCCCCTGGCTCCGGGCAGACGGTGGCCGTGCCGTTGATCGTCATCAACACGATCATGGCGGATTCGTTGGATTACATGGCCACGAAATTGGAGAAGGCCGTCAGCGACGGTGAGGACTTCGACAAGGCAGTACAGACACTGCTCACCGAGGTCATCACCGAACACGGTGACGTGGTGTACAACGGCGACGGCTACTCAGAGAAGTGGCAGATTGAGGCGGCCGAACGAGGCTTGCCGAACCTGAAAACCACGTTGGACGCTGTTGAAGAGCTGATCAAGCCCGAAGCGGTCGAGCTCTTCGAGAAATACGGGGTGTTCAACGAGCGCGAACTGCACAGCCGTTACGAGGTTCGCCTGGAGCAGTATGCGCTGACCGTCGCGGTCGAGGCCAAGCTTGCGTTGGAGATCGGCTCGACGATCATTCTGCCTGCCGCAATCCGTTACCAGACCGAGCTCGCCCAGAACATCGCCGCATTGAAGGCTGCCGGCGTCGAGCCGAGCACTCTTGCGCTGGAATCGGTTTCGGCCCCGATCGTCGATCTGGAGAAGGGGTTGGCCACCTTGAAGGCGGCGCTGTCCGATCACTCGGCTGAGTCGGCGCTCGATGAGGCCAAGCACGCACAGCACGAGCTGCTACCGGCGATGGAAGCAATTCGGACCGCCGCCGACGCGCTCGAGGGTGTTGTCGCCGACGACCTGTGGCCGCTGCCCACCTATCAGGAGATGCTGTACGTCCTGTAGGTCACGCGGCGAGCGCGACCCCCTGTACGCTGGGCCCGAAGCGTTTGTGCCCAGGTTGAGTCCGCAGCCGATTGCGCACGGCGAAATTTTCGTGGGACATCGGTCGATGGCATCGCACTGTCTCGGCGCGCAATTTCTTGCGACAACGAAGAGGTGGCACAGACATGCCCTCATGGCGGAACCGTAAAGAGCATGGAGAAGGAATCGCGACGACTGCAGCTAACCGTGAAGTCGGCGCCCAGATCGACGTCGAGGTCACCGCTGCCACGACGCTGGAATTCCAGGTGGCCGTGGCTCGCCAGCCGGGTCTCGACATTCGCGAGTCTTTGACAATCACGTTGAACGGCAAGCCACTTGAGCCCCGCGAAATCATCGGGCCGCACGAGACGCGGATTCATTCGGTGGTCATCGACGGGGGAACGGTGAACCTGTCGTACGCGGCTACGGTTGCCGGCGAAGCCGAACCCGCGCCGGTCAGCGACATCGATCTGATCACCTATCTGCGTCCGAGTCGGTACGCAGAAGCCGACAAGTTCTTCGGATTCGCCGCGACCGAGTTCGGGCAGTACACCGACCCGGCGACACTGCTCGAAAAGGTGTCGTCGTGGGTGGGCACGCGGCTGGATTACGTTGCAGGATCCAGTGATCCGATCGACGGCGCCGCCGACACGTTGCTGGCGGGTGCCGGTGTGTGCCGTGACTACGCCCATCTGGTGATCGCGCTGCTGAGGGCGCTGAACGTGCCGGCCCGCCTGGCAGCGGTGTATCCGCCAGGGTGCGACCCGATGGACTTTCACGCCGTAGCCGAGGCGTTCGTCGACGGCCAGTGGCGCGTCGTCGACGCGACGTGCCTGGCCCCCCGGCAGTCGATGGTGCGGATCGCCACCGGCCGCGATGCGGCCGACACCGCATTCCTGGACAACCACAAAGGCTCGATCAACTTGACGAACATGATGGTCACCGCCTACGTCGACGGTGAGCTCCCGATGGATTCGGTCGACCAACTCGTCAGCTTGCGGTAGCTGAACCTGAAGCTCAGCGGCTGCTGAGCCGCTCCCGGATCGTGTCCGTCAGAAAGCGCCGCGTCGACACCGGCCGGAATGCGCGGGCCGCGTTGGTAAGCGCGTCCCGGGAATTCGCGCTCAGCTCGATATCGGCTGCGGCGACGTTGAATTCGAGCTGCTCGACACTGGATGCCCCGGGGATGGCGACCACATTGGGCAGGCTGATCAGCCAAGCCAGCGCCACCTGTGCCGGCTTGGCGTCGACGTCCTTGGCGACGTCGCGCAAGGTCTGCAGCAGCGGCTCGATGCGGCGGAGGTTCTCGGTACCGAACAATGAGTTGATTGCGCGCACGCCGCCGGGCCGGTTGTCCACGCCGTACTTACCGCCCAGGAGTCCCTGCGCCAGTGGGCTGTAAGCGATCACCACACGGTTCTCCTGCTCGGCGAACGGAACCAGGTCATCCAGGGCACCGGGATGGGCCAGTGAGAAGTGGACCTGGTTGCTGATGACAGGTCGCCCTAGTGCGGCGTCGGCCTGCTTCCAACGGGATAGCGAATAGTTCGAGACGCCGGCCGCCCCAATGGCCCCACGATCGAGCAGGTCGCGCATGCCCGGCATGATCACCGAGTCGGGAACCACCGGGTTGGGCTGGTGAACCTGGTACAGCGGGATGTGCTCCAGTCGTAGCCGCCGCGCGCTGGCGCGCTCGCGCTGCTTGATTACCGCGGGAAACGGCACGACCGGGAAGATCTTGCTGGCCACCGCGACCTGATCGCGCTCATCACCGAGTGCCTCACCGAGGATCCGCTCGCTCTTCCCGAGTCCGTACACCTCGGCGGTATCGAAGAACGTGACGCCCAAAGCGCGTGCGCGGTGAACGATGTCGTGGGCGGGGCCGGCGGCGTAGCTCTCGCCGTAACCCCACTCGCGCGATCCGAACTGCCAGGTGCCCAGCCCGATCCGGCTGACGCTGCCGACTCCGTCGACATTCAGATATTTCATTCTTCTCACCGTAGTGACGTGGTCGGTCGGCGAGCCAGGTGCCCCGACCGATGCACGCCTAGCTGATCGCGCCGTGCTTTTCGAGTACCTCGATCACGTGCCGACTCTCGACGACGTCTTCTTGCTCGCACAGTTGGCGCAACTCGGAGACGACGGTCTGCAAGACGTCAAGACGCGCCGACGCCTGGGTAAGCGTGGCGAGCCAGTTGTCGTAGTCACGCTCGTCGGTGCCGATCTCGGCCACGGCAAAAAAGGTCATGTTCATCGCGATCACACTCCCGACATTCAGGTAAGGGCGGCGTACCGAATCCGCTTCGTTGACCTGCGATTAACCGGTTGAGGATGTGGCTAAACTCACACACCGCACAATGCCAACTACCCGGACTCAGGTCTGACGGCTTGGAAGTTATGTGCGGTCGGCCTTTTCCTCAGCCCGCGGTTGACCGCGCCCACCTGGCGGCCGATACGCTGTGCCTGCAGCGAGGCACGTTACAAGAAAGGGCGAATATGTCACGGACAGTGGTGGTCGGCGCATCGAGTGGGCTGGGGCGTTGCATCGGTGTCGGTCTTGCGCAACGGGGCGGACAGGTCGCGTTGCTCGCCCGGCGTCGCGCGCGTATCGAGTCGGCAGCCGAGGAGGCAGGTCCGGGTGCGGTAGCCATCGAGTGCGATGTCACCGACGAGGGATCGTGTCGATCGGCGTTCGATCAGGCGGCCGAGGCGCTGGGTGGCATCGACAGCGTCATCTACACGCCCGCCATCAGCCCGCTCGTTCGCATGGTCGACACCGGTGCCGACACGTGGCGGCGCATCTTGGACACCAACGTGATCGGCGCATCGCTGGCGACTGCGGCGGCGGTGCCGCACCTGACGGCCTCCGCGGGCAAGGCGGTCTACCTCTCTTCTGACGCAGGCTCTTTCGGGCCGCCGTGGCCCGGCCTCGGCGCGTATGGCGTCAGCAAGGCCGCGCTGGAACGACTCGTCGATGCCTGGCGAGCCGAGCACCCGGACATCGGCTTCACCACCCTCATCGTCGGGGAGTGCGCGGGCGGTGAGGGCGATGCGGCCACCGGGATGAACGCCGGCTGGGACATGGATCTGGCAATGCAGGCTTACCCGCTGTGGATTTCGGGCGGCTGTATGCCTGGCAAATTGATGCCGGTCGAAGACCTCATCGAGGTGGTGCAGACGATTCTGCACACCAATGCGTCGACGTCGATGCCGGTCGTGGTTGCCCGAGGGGCGCCGGCTGGCGCGGTCGCGTTCCCAAAGCCCAATTAGCCTCGGCCGCAACATCCATTGGCGCCTGTCGGCGCCCCGCTGCCATTGCCGCCACGGAAAGCACGCCACGTCCTCTACAGTTGCGCTGACAATCATGAGTTAAGGAGACGCGGATGGCGTGGTTCCTGGCCCTCCAGGGCCCATCGCACACCCCCAATCAGTCGATGGTCTACGAGCTGCAAGACGGGGTGGACGTGGACAAGATCGCCCAGGAGCTGGTCAGTTCCGCGACGCTGGATCGGGTCGTGCCCGTTCCCGCGGTGCTGTCGCAGAACAAGCGTCGGCACCAGAAGGTGACGTTGTACATCCGGCCCGCCGCGTGGGGGCTGTGGTCGTTTTACGAGCTGTCCGAAGAAGATCGCCGTGAGATGGCGAAGAACAACCAGGTGGTCACCGCGCTTGCTCAGGCCGCGGCGCAGCAGCGCGCACAGGGAAAGCCGACGGCCGGCGGGCCGATGACCGTGCAGGTCAATCCGCTTACCGGTCAGGTGGGGCCAGCCAATTCCGGTCCGCAGGCTGGTCGCGGCTAGGCGGTGTGTTGGGAGTCGCCGCGGTCGTCGGCAACCGACGCGGCGCCAAGGGTTGTCAGCATGCCGACCGCGGCGCGTTGCCAGGTGAACATCTCGGCGCGCTGCCTCGCGCAGGCGCGGCGATGCCTTTCGGGCCGGCTGACGATCGCGCGGACCGCGTCGGCGATGGCCGCCGGGTTGTTGTCGGCCAGGGCGCCGCTGTCTGAGGTGATGATCTCGCCCAGCGCCGACGTGCGGGAGACCACCACCGGCGTCCCGCAGGCCAGCGACTCCAGCGCGGCCAGCCCGAAGGTTTCGTGCGGCCCCGGCGCGAGCGCGACGTCGGCTGAGGCCAGCAGCTCGGCGACGGTGTGGCGGTCGGAAACGAAGCCGGTGAAATCGATCGGCAATCGCGCGGCCTGCCGTTGCAATCGGGCCCGCAACGGGCCGTCGCCCACGACGACGAGCCGGGCCTCGACGCCGGCGTCGCACAGTGCGGCGATCGCGTCGATGCTGCGATCGGCGCGCTTTTCCACCGACAGCCGGCCACAGTGCACCAGCAGGATCTGGTTGGGCGCGGCCCAGCGCCGCCGCACCAGGGCGGAGCGCCGGGACGGGTGGAACATCTCCAGGTCCACGCCCAGCGGGACGGTGACGGTGTTCGTCGCGCCGATGCGATCGAATTCTTCGCGGGCAAACCCGGTGGTGCACACCACCGTGTCGTAGTTGGCGGCAGTCCGCCTGTTGGCGAAATCGGCGAACCTCCGGGCCGCGCGACGCGGAAGCACCTGGCCCGCAAGGCGATCCAGGCGCTCATGGGAGATCATCACCGTGGTCGCGCTGTGTTCACGTCCCCAGCGGCCCAGCGATCTCAACGTGAGCCGGTCGGAGACCTCCAAGGTGTCTGGTTGCAAGACTTTCAGCAACGTCCGCACCGGTCCCGGCAGTACGGCGCGGTATCCGCCAGTGAACGGAATTAGCTTGGCGGGCACTGTGATCCGCACGACGCCTGTCGGCAATTGAGTGTGCGCGGCGTGTCGACCCGGGACGATGAGAAACACCTCGTGGCCCGCGGCGCAATACTCAGCGCCCAACCGGTCGACGGCGGTACGGAGGCCGCCGGAGCGAGGTCCGTAGAAGTTGGCGACCTGAGCGACACGCATATAGTCAGCAGAACCGGCGCTCGTGTGCGGTCAACGATCTGACACCGACGATTGGCTGAACAGGCCGTGAACACCGCAGATCGCGGGACGCCGGACTGCCGTCGCGGTGATCTCGAGGGTGGCGTTCGGACGGCTGCCGGCGCACAGCGTCGCCGGTGTCTTCGGCAAACGATCCGGGCTCTCTCTGGAATCACTGAGCGAAGCCTAAAATTCGTCTAATGCCTTGGTACTACCGGCCCGAGTGCGCGATAGGGTTAGCGCTCGCGAGTTCTGACCGGCAACGCCGTTGGGTTATCGCGCCGCGTGATCGGGTTGGGAGTACGAGGGGGATGAGGAAAGAGGAGATGCGTCACTTCGCGGCCGCATTCGCCGTGGCCGGCCTCGGGATCATCGCCGCGGGGTGCGGCGGTGGCAACCGGGCGAGCACCAGCTCGACGACGACCGTCGCATCGCTGATCCCGCGGCCCGTGGTCGAGCGTGAGCTCGATGGGTTGCTGCTCACCCCAGCGCAGATCAACCCCCTGATGGGCGCGACCGAGATGGCGATCACCAGAAAGCACGACGCGATGTCTGACGACGCCGCCACGATGAAGCCCAGGGAATGTCTGGCCATCGACGGCTCGGCGCAGGCGCAGGTCTACGACAACAGCGGTTTCACTGCCATTCGCGATCAGGCGCTCAACGATGGCAACAGCTTCACCCATTACGCCGAGCAGGCGGTGGTGCTGTTTCCCACCGCCAAGCAGGCCAAGGTCTTCTTCATCGCGTCGGGTCTACGATGGCCGGCCTGTCACGAGTACACCCACACTCAGTCCGGAACACAGTGGACCGTCGAACCGATATCAGACGCCAACGGCACGCTGAGCACCATTTCGACGCAACAGCAAGCCAGAACCGGCGGCTGGGCCTGTGGTCGGGCCTTAGCCGTCAAGAACAACGTCATCGTCGACGTCAATACCTGTAGCCCCAACCCCGCGAACTCGGCCGTCGACATCGCCAACCAGATCGTCGCGAAAGTCGCGACGCGATAGCGGATGCGGTCAGTCGGGGCTGGACGGTCCGAGCAGCCGTGCTTCTTCGAGATCCATTGACTCCTGCAGTTCGAGGAGCACGATGTCGTCGATGCGACGCTGGTCGCGAAGCTCGGTGATGGCTCGACGCTTGTGTTCGAGAACGCCCAGACGAACCTGCCGAATCAGATCGCTCTTCGCTTCGGCGTCGTTGGGGGCGGAACCGTCGCCGCCGGTTTTGACCAGGGCAGCGTGTTGCCGGTATTCGGCTTGCAGTCGGTTCTGTAACTCCTCGCTGACACCGACTTCGGCGGCGACCAGCGGCAGCGCGTCGAGGGCGGCTTGCGCGCCGTGACAACGGGCAAGCCGTAATTCGTCAGCGTGGGCCACGTCTTCGGGAATCCGAGCCCACCGAACGACGGCCGGCAATGTGCTGCCCTGGACAAGGACGGTCGTCAGAATCACAAACGACACAACGAAGACGATCAGGCTGCGGTCCGGGAACGGCGCTCCGCTGTGAGTGGTCAGCGGGACCGCTATTGCTGCGGCAAGTGAGACGGCTCCGCGGAATCCGGCCCAGCCGGACACGGCGCGCTGGCGCCAGTCCACCCGGCGGGCGCGCTGGACTTCGCGCCGGTCCAGCATGCGAAGGAACATCGTGGTGACTTCTCCCCAGACAAGTCGAGTCGCGACGACTGCACCGGTGACGGCCAGTGCGAGCACCACGGCGTGCTCAACGCCGCCGTCGACCCGGGAGATTCCCCGCACCGCACTGGGGATCTGAACTCCGACGAATACCCACAGCGCACCGTTGATCAGGAATGTCGCGATATCCCAGAACGCGAATGTCACCAGGCGGGACCGGGCCCGGATCACCCGCGGCGAGACGTAGGCGAGCACGAGCGCGGACACGAGAACAGCGACCACACCGCTGCAATCAAACGCGTCGGCGAGCAGAAACGCGGCAAACGGCGTCAGCAGGCTCAGGGCGGCTTCCTCTTGCGGCGCGTCGAGTCGCTGACGGGTGAGCGTCACCACCCCGCCGACCAGCAGGCCGGCGGCGATGCCGCCGAGGTAGGACAGGATGAATCGGACGGTCAAGGCGACCGGGCCGACGGGTGCGCCGCCCATGGCGACCGAGACACTCACACCGAACAGGACGAGCGCGGTCCCGTCGTTGATGATGCTTTCCGCTTTCAACACGGTGAGGGTGCGGCGTGGCAACCGCTTCGCCAGGCCGGCGACGGCGGCGGCGTCCGTCGGGGAGAGCACGGCGCCCAGAACCGAAGCGGCGTGCGACTCCATGCCGAACGCCCGCGCAGTCCAGGCCACCGCTACCGCGCTGGCAATCACCAGACCGACGCTGAGTAGGACGATGACCCGCAAATTGGCGCGGATCTCGCGAAAGCTGGTGTTCAGGCTCTCCCAGTAGAGGATTGCCGGCAAGAACAGCAGCAGCACGATCTCACCGTCGAGTCGAACGTGGCCGAACGGGGGGATCAGACCGAGCACTGCGCCAAGCCCGATGAGCAACACCGGCGGGCCCACGCGGTAGCGCCGGCCCAGCACCGTCCCCACGATCACAATGGCGAACAGCGCAACGATGACGACTAGCCCGAACACCAGCACATCATGCTGTACGACCCCTCAACTTTCACATCGGCGGGTCGAGTGCGTTTACTCCCGTTTAGGGGAGCCGGGGGATTCGTAGGTCGTCCAGTAGTAGGCGCACGCGGCGTTCGATCTCGTCTCGGATTGGCCGAATCGAGGCCACGTCTTTGCCGGCCGGGTCGTCAAGGGGCCAGTCCTCGTAGCGACGCCCGGGCGTGGCTGGGCTGGCTTCGCCGCATCCCATGGAGACGATCACGTCAGCGGCGTGAAGGATCTCACCAGTCCACGGCTTGGGGTACCCGCCGGAAATATCGATGCCGCGCTCGGCCATGACGGCGACGGCAGCGGGATTTATCTCTCCCACGGGCTGGGAACCGCCGGACCACACCACGGCCCCGCCACCAGCGAGGTGGTTGAAAAATCCCATGGCCATTTGCGATCGGCCCGCGTTGTGGCTGCACAGGAACAACACGACCGGTTTGTGTTCACTTGATTTGTCGTTGATCTTCGTCAGGGCTTGCAGTCGTTGCCGCGCAAAGCGCTCTGCCAGTAGCGGCAAGAAGTCACGAATGGTCGCATTGGCGTTCAACTTGTCGTAGGAGGAGTCGATCAACCGTTGGACGCTCTCCGCATCGACGCTGTTGGCGAACTCGGCCTGCAATCGAGCTACTGCGGTTTTGAGCGCTCGACGGTCGTTGACGGACAGCTCGATATGCAGGCCGGACTCGGTGGCGTCGTCATATTTCATTGA
The DNA here is from genome assembly GCA_963760095.1 of uncultured Actinomycetota bacterium. Taxonomy (GTDB): domain Bacteria; phylum Actinomycetota; class Actinomycetes; order Mycobacteriales; family Mycobacteriaceae; genus Mycobacterium. Next base: position 92,628 of record CAVXBT010000012.1, read on the forward strand.
CTCGCCACGTTTTGCACCAAGTCGATCACAGGCCCATACCGATATGCACGAAAAGCTGGCGTAGCCGGATGCATGCGCAAATCATGGCACAGTGCCCGATTTGTGGACCAAGCCCGCGAAATGTACACATCGGTAGTTGATGTCGTCGTTTTGTGGACGACGGATACACGCGTGCTCACTAGGGAGGGCGTGCTCAATAGGGAGGTAGACACAGCATGACGGTGGACGTGCACGTCGGTCGCATCCTCGACACGGCGAAGGGCATTCTCATCGGCCTTCGCCGGTGCCCTTCGGAGGCAGCTTTTCACGAGTTGCTCGGCGCGGCACAACGTCACAGGATGCCGGTGTTCGCCATGGCCTGGGCGCTGGTACATCTTGCCAACGGAAGTGGATACTCCGCGCACGTCTCCACCGACGCCCAGTCGGCGGCTTGTCACGAATGGGGCGAGCTCTTCATCGACTCTGCGGTGCCGGTCGGCTGAGACCAATCAGCCGCGGCTAGCACCGCACGAGCGTGAACGGGTATGACACCATCCCGCCGGGTGCGCCTCCACAGCCGGCATCGAAAGCCAAGTCCACAGACCCTGCAACGTCACCATGTCCCACGACTAGGTGTCGCGCGACGGCAGGAAGGACACCAAGCAGCGCACCCGCAGAGTTCGGCGGAATGGGCCGGAATCAACGCGGCGGCGTCCAGGTGATCGGCAGTGTCTTGATGCCGTGGATGAACGGCGACAGCAATCGCGCCGGCTCGTCGGTCGCGACGACGTCGGGTATCTCACGCTTCAGTTCCTCGAACATGACCCGGATCTCGCGGCGAGCCAGGTTGGCACCCAGGCAGAAGTGCGCACCCCCGCCGCCGAATCCGACGTGTGGATTCGGGTCGCGGGTGACGTCGAACATCCACGGGTCGAAGAACTTCGACTCGTCGCGGTTGGCGGAGCAGTACCACAGCGTCGCCTTGTCCCCGGCCGCCATCGTCGTCCCATTCAGCTCGAAGTCGCGGGTGAGCGTGCGTCGCATGTAGATCACCGGTGAGGCCCATCGCACGATCTCTTCTACGGCCGAGTGTGAGACCGCGTCGAAGTCGGCCCACCACTTCTGCCGCTGTTCGGGATAGCGGGTCAACGCGAGCAGACCGTGGCTGATCGCATTGCGCGTCGTCTCGTTACCGGCGACCGCCAGCAGGATGAAAAAGGACGCGACCTCGGCCGAGGTCAACCGCTCTCCATCGACCTCGGCCTCCACCAGGCTGGTCGTCAGATCGTCGTGGTGATTGACGCGGCGATCCTCGGCCAACGCGTTGGCGTATGCGCCGATCTCCATCGAAACCCGCAGGAAATCATCGAAATCGGTGGTCAGATCGGGATCGCCAAAGCCGAGGATGACATTGGTCCAGTGGAATACCTGCTGATGGTCCGCCTCCGGGATGCCCATCATGTCGCAGATGACCTGCAACGGCAGCGGCCCGGCCAGCTCGCTGACTGCCTCGCCCTGGCCGTCGGGATGCGCCGCGATCATCGACGCGACCAACCGGTGCGCCCGCTCGCGGACCGACGCCTCGATGCGGGCCACCACTTTCGGGGTGAAGGCCCTGCTGACGATCGAGCGCAGCCGTTGGTGCCGCGGGTCGTCGAGCACAATCATCGAGCCGAAGTATTCGGATACCTCCGGCGTCTGGTCGTTGATGGTGATGTTGGGGCTGGAGCTGAAGATCTCGGGGTGGCGGCTGGCGTAGAACACGTCGTCGAGTCCGGTCAGCGCCCAATGTCCGGCGCCTTGGTGGAAGCCTTCCTGTACGGGCTCCGGCCAGAACGAGATCGGCGCCTCGCGCCGCAGCGTGGTGAAGGCTCCGTCGCGCAGACCGTCGTCGAGGGCCCAGAAGTCCCATGCGCCGAGTTCGATGTCGGCGAGCGAAACCTCGGGTGGCGCCGTGCCGTTCACTCGAGCCGCAAGGCCCATGTCGACCGTCCTCGTCATTGAGCGGGCTACGAGCGCGAGCCTAAACCGCCCGAGGCCCGTCGAGAAGGCGAGTCGAGGAACTGCTGAACGACGTCCGCCAGGATGCGGCCTCCTCTGGTGTTGAGGTGAATGCCGTCGATGTGAAACTCCCAGCCGTTTTTCTGCGAGATCTCGTCGAAACTGCGTCGCAGAACCATTTCACGGAACAGGTAGTCGCGGTAAAACGCAGCGAAGGAGAACCGGGTGAACGGTTTGGCGGTCGGTGAGCGATCGAGTTGGTCGCGGAACCTTTCGAAGAACGGGATGTAATACGTGCCGCTGCTGCGCGAGACGTCACGGATGATGCCGTTGTAGTCGGCCACCAGCTGGTTGAGCCGCGACTGAACGGCGTCGTTCGATCGCAGGGATTCTCCGATGGGCGCCAGCGAACTCAGCGCGATCGTGGCGTCCGTTTGTCGCTGCAGCCGGTGGGTGATGACTTCGAGGTTGGCCTTGAAATGCATCGGCGAGGGTTCCTGAGCTGGTCGCTTCCAGACGCGGGTAAATCGTCGGAAGCGGGGAAAGACGCTTGCCAAGATGTCGTTGGTTCCGATCAGAACGATGACCCGGTCCGGCGCTGTCCGCAGCACCTGGCCGAGCCGCCGTGTCAGGTCGAAGGACTGGTCGCCGCCCACACCGAAGTTGACGAATCGGAAGCGGTTGTTGCGCGGTCGCTTGGCCAGTTCGTCGATCCACTTGTAGGAGCCCTTGGCGGCAGTGGTACTCGAGCCCAAGCAGGCGACGGTCTCGGGGGTTTCCAGGGACACGGGCACATACTACGCTTGCCGTAATACGTAGTACGTACTAACGTTGACGGCCATGGCGCGCGGTTCGAGAGCCCGAAGGATGGGCAGACGAAATGACCCGGGTCTGCTGATCATGACCAGCCTGGCGTCCGGCGCCAAGCACGGCTACGCGCTCGCGCGCGATATCGAGACATTCGCCGGCGTAACACTGGGACCCGGAACGCTCTACGGAGCGATCACCGCGTTGGAGGGACACGGCCTGATCGAACCGGCCGGCGAGGACGAGCGGCGGCGCCCGTACCAGTTGACCGCCGCGGGCCGGGCCGAACTGACGACGGCGGTACGCAGCCTCGGCGCGATTGCGGCCGAAGGTGCTCGACGGCTCGGTATCGCCTCGCACGTTCCTAAGCCGGGGTGGGCGCAGTGAATCCCCGCGATGCCAAGCGCGTCCTGCGGTGGTACCCGGCGGGTTGGCGCCGCCGCTACGGCGAGGAGTTGATCGCCATGCTGGACGACACCCACGGCGAAGGCGGGCTTCCGCTGCGCGTCCGGATATCACTCGTCCGATCGGGGTGCATCGAGCGAATCCGATTGCTGCACAACAGATCCCGCGCATACACCACCTACAGCATCGGTTGCGCGGTGGTCTGGGCCGTCATCTTGGCGACGGTATTCACGCACGCCCAAAGTGCCACCCGGCACACTTTTGCGGTGTTCTTCGGTGGGTGGGCTATCGGCTGGCTGTCCGCGAGCATCGCACGCGTGGTCTATCCACCACCGAAACCACGCACACCGGTGGACGCCAGTTCCTGATTCCCCGGCGCAGGTCGAAACGTCAGTGCGAGCACACGGTGCGCGCAGGCGCCCCGTTCGCCGTCGCTTGGCTGACCACCTGGCCGTCGAGCAGGATCGTGCAGGTGATCGAGCCGGGGCCTTGCGCGCTGATGACGAGCACTCTGTTGCCGAGGACGTTGAACTGCGTCTTCCATGGCAACTGCACGTGGGCCTGCTGCGTTTGCCCTGAATAGGTCTCGTACGAGATGTAGTCGGCCACCGGGGCGCTGCCGCTCAACTGATAGGTCACCTGAGACTCTGAGCCGGTGGCGTTGGCCGGCCCGCTGAGCCCGACGGTCGTCACGAACGCGGCGAGGGCCGCAAGAAAGATCGACTTGCTGGTCATGGTCATCACCCCGCGACATCGTGTCACCATGACCAGTCGCGCGGGTCGGTTTTGGAAGTGTTCTTGCAAAAAGCACTTCCATTGTGCCGCAATTGAACCGATGCCCAACAATGGTCGTGGGAGACAGTGAAACGCCGTGGCCGACGAGAATCCGGGGAGCCGATCCATGACCGAACCGTCCGAGAGCCCGGGACGCTGGGGCACAGCGCGTCCCGGGCGGCGCGATGTCCTGCGCGGAGCCGCCGCGGTGGGGGCCTTCCTGGCCACCGACGTGGCTGCGTTGCTGACCGCGAACAACTGGATCGGTCCGCCGCGGTTGACGCCGCGGGCCTTCCTTGACAGTTTCAACAAGGCGTTCGGCCGGCATCCCGGCTACCGCACCAACCACGCCAAGGGCGTGTCGGTCGCGGGCTGGTTCGACAGCAACGGCAACGGCCAACAGTTGTCGACGGCGACCGTGTTCGCGCCCGGCCGAACCCCGGTGCTCGGTCGGTTCTCGGGGGCCGGCGGCAACCCGCACACCGCTGACGCGCCCGCGACGGGGCGTGGGCTCGGCCTGACATTCGGATTCCCCGGCAGCCAGCAGTGGCGGACGGCGATGCTGAATCTTCCCGTCTTCCCGGATAATTCGCCGCAGAGCTTCTACGACCGGCTGGTCGCCACGGCCGTCGTCCGGGCCACCGGCAAGCTCGATCCGGCGGCGATGACACGGTTCTACGCCACCCACCCGCCGGCGGCGGCCGCCATGGCGATCCTCAAACAACACCCGCCGAGCCCCGGTTTCGCCGATAGCGTCTTCAGCGGGTTGAACGCCTTCTACTTCGTCAACCAATCCGGTGTGCGAACGCCGGTGCGGTGGTCGCTGACGCCGCTGCAGCATGCGTTTCCGCCGGCGTCGGGGCCCAACGCGCTGTTCGATCCGCTGGTCCGGCAAATGCAGGCCGGTCCGTTGCGCTGGCGTCTGGTGCTGACCGTCGGTACACGCGAAGATCCGACACACGATGCGACCCTGCCGTGGCCTGCCGATCGTCGCACTGTCGACGCCGGGCTGCTCGCCCTGAACTCAGTCGACAACGAGGCCAAAGGCACTGCCCGCGATATCAACTTCGATCCGCTGGTGCTGCCGCCCGGGATCGAGCCCTCCGACGACCCGTTGCTCAGCGCCCGGTCGGCCGTGTACGCCGCGTCGTACCGGCGCCGCACGGGGGAGCAGACGCTGTGATCGACGCGCCCGAGCCCAAAAAGTTCACCAGGTTGACCAGAGTCTTGCACTGGCTGACCGCCGCTCTGGTCTTCACCACCCTGTTCGTCGGCTTCGTCATGGTCAACTTGGTCAGCCGATACGCCGGGCTGGTCACCCTGCACAAGACGCTGGGCGCACTCATCCTGCTGGTGATGCTGGCCCGCGTCATCAATCGGCTCACCCATCACCCGCCCGCGTGGCCGGCCACGATTGGTGCGCTGGAAGGCAAAGTGGTGGTGCTTTCCGAACTGTCGATGTATGCGATGTTGCTGGTTCAGCCGCTGCTCGGCTGGGCAATGGTCTCGGCCGCCGGGGGGCCAGTGGTCGTGTTCGGCTCGCTTCGGCTTCCCCGGATCGCACCGTTCGATGCGCAGTTGTTTTGGATTCTGCGCCAAGCTCATTCGGTGGTGGCCTATCTGCTGTTGGCGGCGATCGCCGCGCACATCTCGGCGGTGCTGCTGCATACCGTGGCGTTGCGCGACCGACTGATCGAGCGGATGACGTTCCGGTTGAGCCGACGGGGCCGGCCGATAGAAGACAGTCGCCAGTCTGGCCCAAACGACGGCCAGGCCCGCCTAGGGTGAACCGCATGGCTAAACGGGTTGTGGTGTGGGGTACTGGCTTCGTCGGCAAGATGGTGATCGCCGAGATCGTCAAGCACCCGGAGTTCGAACTGGTCGGCGTCGGCGTCCACAACCCGCAGAAAGCCGGCCGCGACGTCGGCGAGATCTGCGGGCTGTCCGGGCCGATCGGGCTGGCCGCCACCGACGACGTCGACGCGCTGATCGCCCTACAGCCCGACGCACTGGTGCATTACGGCCCCACCGCGGCGCACGCCGAGGAGAACATCGCCTTGATGACGCGATTCCTGCGTGCGGGCATCGACGTGTGCTCGACCGCGATGACGCCGTGGGTCTGGCCGACGATGCACCTCAACCCGCCCACGTGGATCCAGCCGATCACCGAGGCGTGCGAGTTGGGCGAGTCGTCCTGCTTCACTACCGGCATCGATCCCGGCTTCGCCAACGACCTGTTCCCGATGACGCTGATGGGACTGTGCTCGGAGGTGCGCACGGTCCGGGCATCCGAGCTGCTGGACTACACCAACTACGAAGGCGACTACGAAGTCGAGATGGGCATCGGACGTGAGCCCGAGTTTCGCCCGATGCTGGAAAACCGTGACGTGCTGATCTTCGCCTGGGGCGGCACCGTCCCGATGATCGCCCACGCCGCCGGCATCATGCTCGACGAGATCACCACGACATGGGACAAGTGGGTGACCCCCGATGAGCGCAAGACGGCCAAGGGCGTGATTCCGCCGGGACACGTCGCCGCGGTCCGGTTCACCATCAACGGCGTCTACCAAGGTCAGACCCGCATCCAGCTCGAGCATGTCAACCGCATCGGCCTGGACGCGGCGCCCGACTGGCCGGCCGGCACCAAGGACGACGTCTACCGCGTCGACATCGAGGGCACGCCGAGCATCTCCCAGGAGACCGCGTTCCGGTTCACCGACGGGTCTGGACGCGACGCGGCCGCCGCCGGATGTCTGGCTACCGGAATGCGGGCGCTGAACGCGGTCCCGGCCGTCAACGAGCTGTCCCCGGGCTGGGTCACTCCACTCGACCTGCCGCTGATCGCAGGGGTCGGCACGATTCGGTGATGCCAGCCGGTGACGATAAATTGGTGGCCGATGCGCGGGATGAGAAGACATGGCTGACGGACAACGTTTGGCGTTAGGCCTCTCGATCGGGGCCACCAACCTAGCGGCGGTGACCGCTGATCGGGCGGTGACCCGCAAGCCGGTGTTGACGCTGTACCGGCAGCGCCCACCCGAAGTTGGCGTGCCGTCGGAGAACCCGAAGCTCAACGAGCCGGGCCTGGTGATCACCGATTTCGTGGACCGGGTGGGAGATCCGGCCGGCATCACGGCCGCCGACGGCACCACGCATCGCAGCGAAACGCTGGTTGCCGACGCACTGCGGGCACTGGCATACACCGCCACCGACGGGGTAGCACTGCCGGATGCGGTCGCCGTCACCCATCCCGCGCACTGGGACCCGGCAGCGATCGACGCAGTACGGGTCGCGTTGAGCCGGGTGTCCGAATGGTCGCGTGGACGATTGGCGGTGCTGCCGGACTCGACGGCAGCGCTGGTCGCCTTACAGGCGAACCCGGGAGTGCCGGGCCGCGGAATCATCGCTGTTTGCGATTTCGGCGGCTCGGGAACCACTCTCACCCTGGTCGATGCCGCGAACGGCTACCAGGCCATCGCCCCCGCCGCGCGGCACGCCGAATTTTCCGGCGACCGGATCGACCAGGCGCTGCTGACCCACGTCATCTCCGATTTGTCGTCGGCGGGTTCGTTCGACACGGCGGAAACGTCGGCGATCGGCTCCTTGACTCCGCTGCGCAGCTCGTGCCGGTATGCCAAAGAACAGCTCTCGTCGACCATCGCCACCGAGCTGACCGCCGATGTGCCCGGCTACCGTGGTCAGATCCGGCTGACCCGCGGCGACCTCGACGAGGCGATCCGCCAGCCGCTGGATGGCTTCGTCGGCTTTTTCCACAACATGTTGCAGCGCAATGGAATTGGTCTGGAAGACTTGGCGGCGGTCGCGTCGGTGGGAGGGGGCGCCAGTATCCCCATGGTCACACGGACCTTGTCGGAACAGTCGGGCGCCTTGGTCATCACCGCACCGCGCCCACATCTGACCGCCGCGGTTGGCGCGGCGCTCCGGGCGGCCCGCGGCCCAGGCGACAGCGAAACGGCGTTGGCGCCCACCGCTGCCGGACCGATCGCGGACGCGACGACGCGGTCGGGCGTCGCTGCAGATGTCGGGAGCCCGCCGGCGTTGGCCTGGTCGGAGGCAGATGACGACTCCGGGATCATGCCGCTCCGCGCCGGCGAGTATTCGGACGAAGCGGTGCCTTCCGCGCGCCCGCAAGCCAGTGTGGACCTCGCCTCCCAGTCGCGCGTGGCCGCCGCCGACGCCTGGTATCGCCGCCCCGTAGTGGTAGCAGTCGGCACGGCGCTGGCGGTGCTGGCGGTCGGTGCCGGAATCATGATCACGTCGCGGCACACGTCTGGCAGCACGCCGACACCCAGCGTCAGCACCACAGTCGCGCCCACGAACCAGAATCCCGGTTCATCCAATACCGGTACGCCGACCAGCAGCCCACCGTCATCGACCGAATCGGATACCGGAACGCCCTCGTCGACTACTAGCCAAACGCCGACGACCACCACTAGCGCAGCCCCCACCACGACCACATCCAGCCAAGCGACCACCACCACGCAGGCGCCACCGGACCGGAGCCGACCTCCGCGGGAGCCGGTCGGGCCGCGGTTCTTCCCGCAGCCGCAACCCGGCTACCGTTAGTCGGCGTCTTCCTGCTGCTTTTCCTGACCGAACTTCGGGTTGCCGTCGTCGTCTAGCCACTCGTTGATCGCGACACCGGTGATGGTCCCGTCGGTGCCGGGCAGGACCGCGGTCGGCCGGTCATCGTCGTAGGCCGCCTGCATCTTGCGAACCTCCTCCTTGCCTTCCTCGCTCAATTCAGTCGTGTCGGAGGCTGGTTGCTCGTCGTCGCTGCTGTCGGTCTTCGTATGACCTTTTTCGTCCGCGCTCATGATTCTCCGTCCCGGCGACATTGCCGTCACCTATCGGCGCTCCACGGTGACTACCCGCAGGGCAGACGGATCCAAACTGCGCGGCGCCTTCTTCCAGGTCGGTCAGTCAGATGTGGGGTAGTTGATCCCGGTCAGTTGCTCGGAGATCTCCCACAGTCGCCGACTGTCGGCATCGTCTTGGGCTCGCGAGGGCACCTTGGCGGGTGTCACGCCGCCGCCGTTGGCCTCGTAGATGCCGCGCGGCCCGTAGTAGCCCCCACCCTCGGCTTGCGGCGAAGTGGCCGCATACAGAGCGGGAAGGATCCCTTCGTCGATCTCCTGCCACAGGAACGGCGCCAGGCGCCACGAGAGCGTGTAGAGCCGTTCCATCACCGACGGCTTCGCGCGGCCGTGCGACGGGCCGCTGATCTGCAGGTTGGTCTTGGTCAAACCGGGGTGGGCGGCATTGGAGACGATTCCCCAGCCGGCGTCGCGACTGCGACTATCCAGCTCGCGGGCAAACATCAGCACCGCCAGCTTCGATTGTCCGTAGGCCTGCATCGGCGAATACGACTTCTCGAATTGCGGATCGTCGAAGTGGATGCGTCCGCTTTGGCGTGCCGCGATGCTGCTCAACGAGACGACCCGCGCGCGGCCGGCGGCACGCAACAGCGGCAGCAGGTGTGCCGTCAGTGCGAAATGTCCGAGATGATTGCTGCCGAACTGCAATTCGAACCCGTCGGCGGTGGTGTCGCGTTTCGGCGGCGTCATCACCCCCGCGTTGTTGATCAGGATGTCGATCGGGCGGCCGTCGGAGTTGAGCGCCTCGCCCAGGGCGGCGACGCTGGCCAGCGACGACAGGTCCAGAGGTTTGATGGTCAGGCGTGCGTCGGGAACCGTCGCGCGAATCTCGTCGATCGCGGCCTCACCCTTGGCACGGTTGCGGATGGCCATGATGACATCGGCGCCCGCTCCGGACAGTCGACGGGCCAATCCGAAACCCAGGCCACTGTTGGATCCGGTGACGACGGCGAGCTTTCCAGACAGATCGGGCACGGTTGCTACGAGGTTGTTTGCCATCCGACCGTCTCCTCTTTTCTTCGGCGCCTGATTTTAGTGTGCGCTTCGCGGACGGCGATGACACACTTCACAGGTGAGCGGCGAAAGGCCCGCGAAATTCTCGCGAACTGTTGCCATCTGGTTAATGGTCGTGGCGGTCCCTGGCTTCATCGCCACCCTGGTGCTCAACGCGTTCTTCCTTGACGACTATGACGCGTACGGGGAGGTGCCGATACCCGGTTCGGCCAGTCTGCACCTGCCCCAAGGCGAGGTGACCGTCAGCCTGCACACCGTGGTGATCGGCGGCCCGAACGGCGGCGGCCTACCCGTCCCGCCGTTGGGCGTCACGATCGACCCGCCAAGCGGCGTTGCGCAGCCGGCGGTGACGGAAAACTTCGGCAGCACAACGACGGCCAACAACGACGCGCACGTGCGAGTCTGGGTAGCCCAGGTACCGTCCGAAGGCAACTACAACATCACCACCGACGGCAAGGTCAACGGTTACATCGACCCGCGACTGGCCTTTGGCCACGGCAGTTCGATTGGATTCCTGGTATGGGTGTTCGTCGGCTTGTTCGTCGTCGGCCTCATCGGATCGATCGTGGCCTCGAAGTGGCTGGGCCGCGTTCGCCGCAACGCGGTGCCGGCCGCCGGTGCGGGAACGCTCAGCTACGAGTTCCCCGTTGCCCCATTACCGCCGATCGCGAAGCCGACGGTGAATACCGTCGTGCATGAGCCCAGTGGCGAGGGTGTTCGGTTGGAAAGACTCAAAACTATTGCGGCGCTGCACGACTCCGGTGCATTGACCGATGCTGAGTTCGAGGCTGAAAAGCGCAGGATCCTCGACGGCGACTAGTGGCCGCGGGCCACCCATTCGTCGTAGTGCACGATTTCGTCGCCGATGTTGGTGGTGTCGCCGTGGCCGGTGTAGACGACGGTGTCGGCGGGAAGGGTGCCGAGTCGGCCCGAGATCGACTGCAGGATCGTGGGGAAGTCCGAGAAGGATCGCCCGGTGGCACCCGGTCCACCGGAGAACAGGGTGTCGCCGCTGAAGACGGCGCCCAGTTCCGGGGCGTGCCAGCACACCGACCCGGGGGAGTGCCCTGGGGTGTGCAACGCCCGCAGCTCGGTGCCGGCCACAGTGATCGTCTCATCGTCTGACACCGCGCGAAAGTTCTTGTCCGGGTGTGTCATTCGCCACAACACATCGTCGGCAGGATGCAGGAGGACCGGCGCGTCGAGTGTTTCACCGAGCTCGGGAGCCACGGTCACGTGGTCGTTGTGGCCGTGGGTGCAGACCACTGCTACCACGTTGCGCCCGTTGATAGCCGCCACGATCGGTGCCGCGGTGTGTGCGGCGTCAAAGACCACGACGTCGGAATCGTCGCCAACCAGCCAGATGTTGTTGTCGACTTCCCAACTGCCGCCGTCGAGTTCGAAGGTGCCGTGGGTGACGATGCGCTCGATGTTGCCCATCACAGCATCACCACCGAACGCAGCACCTTGCCGTCGTGCATCTTGCGGAACGCCTCCTCGATGTCGTCAAGGCCGATGCGTTCAGACACGAACTTCTCCAGCGGCAACCGGCCCTGCAGGTAGAGGTCGATCAGGGTGGGGAAGTCGCGTTCGGGCAGGCAGTCGCCATACCAGGACGATTTCAGCGCACCGCCGTGCGAGAAGAAGTCGACCAGCGGCATGTCGAGCCGCATGTCGGGTGTCGGAACACCCACCAGCACAACGGTTCCGGCGAGGTCGCGAGCGTAGAAGGCCTGCTTCCAGGTCTCCGGTCGCCCCACCGCGTCGATGACCACGTTGGCGCCGAAGCCGTCGGTGAGGTCCTGAACGGTTTTGACGACATCCAGGTCGCGGGCGTTGATGGTGTGGGTGGCGCCGAATTTGCGGGCCCAGTCCAGTTTGGTGTTGTCGGTGTCGATCGCGATGATCCGTTTGGCGCCGGCCAGCGCCGCCCCGGCGATCGCCGCGTCGCCGACGCCGCCGCAGCCGATCACGGCCACGGTGTCGTCGCGGGTGACCGCGCCGGTATTGATCGCCGCGCCGATGCCGGCCATCACCCCGCAGCCCAGCAGGCCGGCCACGGCCGGGTCGGCGGCGGGGTTGACCAAGGTGGCCTGGCCGGCAGCCACCAGTGTCTTGTCGGCGAACGCGCCGATCCCGAGCGCCGGTGTCAGTTCGGTGCCGTCGGTGAGTGTCATCTTCTGCTCGGCGTTGAACGTGTCGAAGCACAGCTGCGGCCGCCCGCGTTTGCAGGCCCGGCACTGCCCACACACCGCGCGCCAGTTCAGGATCACGAAATCGCCTGGCTCAACGGCCGTTACGCCTGCGCCGACGGATTCGACGGTGCCCGCGGCCTCATGGCCGAGCAGGAACGGGTACTCGTCGTTGATGCCGCCCTCGCGGTAGGTCAGATCGGTGTGGCAGACCCCGCACGCAGTGATGTCGACGACGACCTCGCCCGGGCCGGGATCGGGGATGACGATGTCGACCAGTTCGACGGGTTCGCCCTTTTTCCGTGAAATCACACCGCGCACTGTCTGGCTCATGGGTTTCAACCTAGCGCTTGGTCGGTAGGCTGCTGCGCGATGGCCGCACTCGACACACTCGACGACTGGCCGGTGCCGACCGTGGCCGCCGCGGTGGTCGGACCCTCCGGAGTGCTGGCCAGCCACGGCGACACCGAACGGCAGTTCGCCTTGGCGTCGGTGACCAAGCCGTTGGTGGCACGTGCCGTGCAGATCGCGATCGAAGAAGGCGCGGTGGACCTGGATACCGCGGCCGGCCCGCCCGGATCGACGGTCCGGCATCTATTGGCTCATGCCTCGGGATTGGCGATGGGCTCCGAACAGACACTCGCCAAGCCCGGCACCCGCCGGATGTATTCCAACTACGGCTTCGCGGTTTTGGCCGAGACCGTGCAGCAGGCCTCCGGGATCGAGTTCGGCCGCTACCTTATCGAGGCGGTGCTCGAACCGCTGGGGATGACCGCCACCCGACTCGACGGCGGCGCGCAGGCTGCCGGCTTCGGGGTGACGTCGACGGTCACGGATCTGGCGGCCTTCGCGGGCGACCTGCTGAGCCCGGCGACGGTATCGGCTGCGATGCACGCCGAGGCGACCACCGTGCAATTTCCCGGACTTGACGGCGTTTTGCCCGGGTATGGGGTGCAACGACCCAACGATTGGGGCCTCGGCTTTGAGATCAGAGACGCCAAATCACCGCACTGGACCGGCGCACACAACTCGCCGGGCAGCTACGGCCATTTCGGCCAATCGGGCACGTTGATCTGGGCGGATCCGCTGGCGAAACTGGCGCTGGTGGTGCTCACCGACCGCGATTTTGGCGACTGGGCGCTGCCGGTATGGCCGGCGCTCTCGGACGCCGTGCTGGCCGATTACAACTCGCACTAGCGCAACATAGGTCTCAGGAGGCACAATAGACACGCAAGACACAAACAATCGTTACATCATCTGTTGCCGGTCGGATCTACCAGGTCGTTGGGGAAGACGTCCCTCGTGGAGCCGAAGGAGCAACAGATGCGTTCGTCGAACCAGTTCGCCGACGTCACGACAGGCGTGGTCTACATCCACGCCTCGCCCGCCGCGGTATGTCCGCATGTCGAGTGGGCGTTGTCGTCGACCCTGGCCGCCACGCCCAACCTGAAGTGGACCCCCCAACCGGCGATGCCCGGGCAGTTGCGCGCGGTCACCAACTGGGTTGGCCCGGTAGGCACCGGCGCCCGGTTGGCGAACGCGTTGCGTTCCTGGACGGTGTTGCGGTTTGAAGTCACCGAGGACCCCAGCGCCGGCGTCGACGGACACCGGTTCAGCCACACGCCGCAGTTGGGGCTGTGGGGTGCGGCGATGAGCGCCAACGGCGACGTGATGATCGGGGAGATGCGGTTGCGCTCGATGATGGCCGCCGGTGCTGACGCACTGGCCGCCGAGCTGGATTCGGCGCTGGGTACTGCGTGGGACGAGGCGCTCGAGGCCTACCGTGACGGCGGCGACGGCGCCGAGGTTTCCTGGCTCAGCCGGGGAGTGGGTTAACCCGCAGCAGGTGCAGCGCGCCTCGCACCACGGAGATCTGGGCGGGCAGCGCGCACGCGTAATCGCCGTCGGCGTAGACGTTGATACCCGGCGATTCGACGTCGACGGTCGTCGCCCGTGCCGTTGTCACCTCGTCGAGATCGATGTGGTTGCCTTTGTAGACGGTGGGGAAGAGGCGGATCAACCGGGTCCGTGACGCCGAATGCACCATGGTGATGTCTAGTTGGCCGTCGGTGTGATCGGCATTGGGGCAGATCAGCATCCCGCCGCCGTAGCTGCGCGTGTTGCCGAATGCGGCAAGCGTCAGGTCGGCGACGATCTCGTCGCGTCCGTCGAGCACCAGCCGGAAGGGCAGCAGCCGCAGCGCTGACAGCTCGGCGAGCATGGCGAGGTTGTAGCGCATCCGCCCACGCGGCCAACGCATACGGTTGGCCCGGTCGGTGACCAGAGAGTCGAATCCCGCGGCTGCGACGGTACCGAACCACTTGGTTGCACCGTTGCGGTCGCGGATCCGGCCCAGGTCGACGGTGTCGGTCCAGCCGTCGGCGACGACGTCTGCGGCAGCGACGGGATCCTTTGTCGGCAAGCCGAATTCGCGTGCATGGTCGTTGCCGGTGCCGGCCGGAATTATTCCCAGCGGAGTATCGGTACCCGCCAGAGCTTGCAATGCGTCGGCGATCACCCCGTCACCGCCGACGACGACCAGTGCGTCGGTGCCGTGTTCGACCGCGTCACGCAGCAGGCGGCGCGCGTGTTCGGCATCTCGGCCGACGATTGCCACCGCATCGACGCCACGCTGGTGCAGTCGCGCGATCGCCTTTTCGGCGGCATGCGGTGCGTTTCCGTGTCCCGACGCCGGATTGGTCAGCACCGTCACCCCGCCAATCTGGCGCGTGGTCACGGGATCAGCTTGCCGGGGTTGAGAATTCCCGCGGGATCCAGTGTCGCTTTGACCGCCCGCAACACCTGCACGCCCAACTCGCCGACCTCGTCGCGCATCCAGGCCCGGTGGTCGGCGCCGACCGCGTGGTGATGGGTGATCGTCGCGCCGGAGGACACAATCGCGTTGCATGCAGCGGTTTTCGCGGCGTGCCATTGCTCGACCGGGTTGCCGCGTTGCCCGGCGACAACCGTGAAGTACAGCGAGGCGCCGGTGGGATACACATGCGAAATGTGGCACAGCACCAGCGCCGGTGTCCCGGATTCGGCCAGCGCGGCCGTCAGCGCATCGGTGACGGCGGTCTTCAGCGTGGGGATGTTGGACCAGTCGGTGGCTGTCTCGAGGGTCTCGCAGAGCGCGCCGTTGGCCAGCAGGGCGTCGCGCAGATATGGCGCGCCGAACCGGCCATGTTCCCAGGCCCGCGCCGGGGCTTCGCCCAGCGAGGTGCCGCCGTGGGCCGCCATCAACGCCGCGGTTTCGGCATGCCTGCTCTCGGCATGTGCTGGCGTGCCTTCGAACACGGTGATCGCCAGGCAGCCGCCGGTGATCTGGTTCTCTCCGATGGACTCGGTGGTGGCCAGGTTGACGCCGGTCTCGGCTTCGTCGGAAAGCCGGATCACGGTCGGGCCGGCACTGGTCTGGGTTACGGCACGCAAAGCTGCAGTGCCGGTGGCGAAGTCGGGGAACGACCACGCCTCGTAGCGGGTGGCTTGCGGTGCGGGGTGCACCCGCACCCGCACTCGGGTGATGATGCCGAAGACGCCCTCCGAACCGATGACCAGTTGGCGTAGGTCCGGGCCGGCCGCCGATTGTGGTGCACGGCCCAGGTCCAGTACGCCGGCGGGCGTGATCGCGCGAAGTCCGCGAATCATGTCGTCGAACCGGCCGTAGCCCGCCGAATCCTGACCCGACGATCGGGTCGCGGCATAGCCGCCCAGGCTGGCGAATTCGAAGCTCTGCGGAAAATGCCCGAGTGAAAACCCGTGCTCGCCAAGCAATTGTTCGGCTTGTGGCCCCGTGACGCCGGCACCGAACTCGGCTTCGCCGGATACCTCGTCGAAGGCCAGCAGTTGGTCGAAGCGTCGTAGATCCAGCGACACCGCCGCGCTGAATTCACCGCGGAGGGGATCGAGTCCGCCGACCACACTGGTTCCGCCGCCGAACGCGACGACGGCGATGCCGTGCTGCGAGCAGTACCGCAGAACCCCGGCAACCTCGTCCTCGGTGCCGGGCAGCAGCACCGCGTCGGGAGCATCCTGAGCGCCGGGGCTTTTGCGTCGCAGCAGATCAAGCGTGGACTTGCCGCCGGCGTGCAGCAGCCGGTCCCGGTCGCCGACGCGGCAGTAGTCCGGACCCACGATGGCGGCCAGTGCCTCACGATGGGCGTTCGCCAACTCCGACGGTCTCAGTTGCACCTGGCCGGCGTCGAGTTCCAGCTCGGCCGATCCCGTGACGCCCAGGGCCTGGGCCAACAGCAAGCGGATGCCCTCCGAGAGGGGTTTGGCTTGGTCGGGATCGCCCCAGGCATTCCATTTCATTGGTGGCAACAAGTCGGCAGACATGCGTTACAGTATTACATATGCTGTCAATCAGTAACGCCGCGGTGGATGTCGGTGATCGGATACTGGCCGCGGCGGCGAGCTGCGTGGTCGATTTCGGGGTCGAGCGCGTGACGCTGGCGGAGATCGCGCGACGTGCCGGGGTGAGCCGTCCGACCGTCTATCGCCGCTGGCCGGACACCCGCTCGGTACTGGCGGCGCTACTGACCAGCCATATCACCGCCGCGCTGAGTGAGGTGCCGGCGCGCGGAAGCGGCCGTGAGGCGCTGGTTGATCGGGTGGTCACGGTCGCCGAGCGGCTCAGGAGCGACGACCTGGTGATGGCGGTGCTGCGCTCCGAGTTGGCGCTGGTCTACATCGCCCAGCGACTTGGCAGTAGCCAGCAGATGCTGATCGGCGCCCTCGCTGACGATGTGCGAGCCGGCCAGCGCGACGGCAGCGTGCGGTCCGGCGACCCGCGCCAACTGGCCGCGATGGTGCTGCTCATCACCCAGTCGACGATTCAGTCCGCCCAGATCGTCCGGCCGATTCTGGACGCTGATGGGCTGGCGGTCGAACTGGCCTACTCGCTGAACGGCTACCTGTCATGATATCGACCGCTCTGAACGCTGCGCGCCGTGACGCCGACCTGGCCGCACTGGCCGACGGCGCCTCTATCGATGTCGTCGTGATCGGCGGCGGCATCACCGGCACCGGCATCGCGCTGGACGCAGCCTCCCGAGGCTTGCGGGTGGCGCTGGTGGAAAAGCACGATCTGGCATTCGGGACCAGTCGATGGAGCTCCAAGCTGGTACACGGTGGGCTGCGCTATCTGGCGACGGGCAATGTCGGGATCGCTAGGCGCAGCGCGGTCGAGCGTGGAATCCTGATGGCGCGCAACGCTCCTCATCTGGTCCGTGCCATGCCGCAGCTGGTCCCGCTGCTGCCGTCGATGGGCCGCATGGAGCGGGCATTGGTGCGGGCCGGGTTCCGTGCCGGCGACGTGTTGCGCAAGACAGCGGGTACATCGGGGTCTATTTTGCCTGGCTCACAACGTGTTTCGGCGCAGCGTGCCATCGACATGGCGCCGGCCGTTCGGCGCGATGGTCTCGACGGCGGGTTGCTGGCCTACGACGGGCAACTGATCGACGACGCCCGACTGGTCGTCGCCGTCGCGCGTACCGCGGCCCAGCGGGGCGCCCGGATCCTGACGTACGCAGCGGCTTCCGAGGTCACCGGAACGTCGCTGCGATTGACGGACCAGCAGACCGGCGAATCGTTTGACATCTCCGCACGTGCCGTCATCAACGCCACGGGGGTGTGGGCGGGTGAGATCGACCCGTCGCTCACGCTGCGTCCCAGCCGTGGCACCCATCTCGTCTTCGACGCCAAGTCCTTTGGTAATCCCACTGCGGCGCTGACGATTCCGATCCCAGGTGAGCTCAACCGCTTCGTGTTCGCCATGCCCGAACAGCTGGGCCGGGTCTACCTGGGGCTGACCGACGAGGAGGCGCCCGGGCCGATTCCCGATGTGCCACAACCCACGTCGGGGGAGATCAAGTTCCTGCTCGACGTGGTCAACACCGCGCTGGACATCCCGCTGGACAGCGGCGACGTAATCGGCAGCTACGCCGGGCTGCGACCGCTGATCGACACCGGAACCGGCCGCACCGCCGACGTGTCCCGCAACCATGCCGTCGTCGAATCGCGGTCGGGGGTGATCAGCGTGATCGGCGGCAAGCTGACCGAGTACCGGCACATGGCCGAGGACGTGCTCGACCGGGCGATCGAACTGCGTGGCCTGGAAGCCGGCGAGTGCCGGACCCGAAATCTGCCGCTTGTCGGGGCGGCGGCGAACCCGGGGTCGACGACCGCGCCGATGGCCGGCCTGCCGGAATCACTTCTCCTGCGCTACGGGGCCGAGGCAGCCAACGTGATCGCCGCTGCCAGCTGTGAGCGACCCGCCGACCCGGTGGCCGACGGGATCGACGTGGTCCGGGCGGAGTTCGAATACGCCGTCACCCACGAGGGCGCGCTGTCGGTCGACGACATCCTGGATCGCCGCACCCGGATCGGTCTGGTTGCCGCCGACCGGGAGCGGGCCAACGGTGTTGCTGCGGAGTTTCTGTCGTAGGTCGGCGGAGCGAGCGCGATACCATGGAACGGAACTAATCCGTATCGGCTAGGACGGTGTCATGGAACAGGCGGCTAGCATCCCACGCCCGGCACGAAGCCCGGGACGCCTCGATCGGTCATTGGACGCGGCCATCCTCGAGGCGACGCTTGCCGGTGTGGCGGAACTGGGTTATGAGCGGTTGAGCATGGACGACATCGCGTCCCGCGCCGGCGTCGGTAAGGCTGCGATATATCGTCGTTGGCCATCGAAGGCCGTGGTGGTGGCCGATGCGATCGCCCACTGGCGACGCCGGCACGGACCCGTCGAGCCGCCCAACACCGGCAGCCTTCGCGGAGACATCGAGGCGCTGGTCGCAGCCGTACCTGACTTCGATGCGGCTGATGTCAGCACAATTCAGGTAATTGTCGGGGTTGCGACAGCAGCGATGCACAATCCCGTTTTGGCGGCTGCTCTGGACGACCTTGTGCTTTCCACTCCGCGGCATGTGGTCCGAGCCGTGCTCGACCATGCGGTGGCCCGCGGAGAAATCCTGCCCGGCCGCGATCTGAGCCTGATCCCCGACGCGGCCCTGGGTCTCAACGTGCTGCGGGTGATGACGGGACGGCCGATCGACCGCGTCTACGTTCGGCGCGTGCTCGAAGACGTGATCTTGCCGCTTGCCGGCGCACCGGGGCCGTAACACTTGCGCGTTCCGCCCGACGGTGCCACATTAGGTATAGACGGAACTGATTAGTTCCGTCTAGAAAGGGGAGGCGATGAGCGTCAAGCATGTCCCGGTGCTGATAGTCGGCGCCGGCGCCGGCGGTCTGGCCACCTCGGCTCTGCTCGCTGAACACGGCGTGCGCTCACTGCTGGTGGAAAAGCGGCGCGAGATCTTCATCTACCCGAAGGCCCGAAATCTCAGCTTTCGCAGCCTGGAGATCCTCCGGGGCCTGGGCCTGGATGCCGAGGTCCACGCTGTCGCGGACCGGGTTTCAGACATGGTCGTCAAGCCGGCGCTGAACAGCGCGGAAGAAGAACTAGCCATTGACATCGGAGCTGTTTTCGCCGACCTGGATCAGCTGAGCCCCGAGCCTGCCGCGCAGTACTGCCCGCAGAGCAGCCTTGAGCCGATGCTGCTCGCCGAAACCCGCCGGCGTGGCAACGAAGTCCGCTACGGGACGGAATTGTGCTCGTTCGAGCAGGACGACTCCGGCGTCACGGCGGCGCTTCGCGACCTGCAATCCGGCGAGTCCGAGACGGTCCGGGCCGACTATCTGATCGCCGCGGACGGTGTACACAGCACGATCAGGGAATCGCTCGGCATCACCACATCGGGCTACGGGGCATTACCGATCTTCGTCGTCTTCATCTACTTCCGCGCACCGTGGCGGAGATTCGTGCCGCACCTGCGCGATGGCGATGCCGTGCAGATCAAAAATCCCGACGTGGACGGAATATTCCTGGTGGCCAAGGACGACCTTGGCATGTTCATCACCACGTACTTCCCCGGCAAAGGGGAGACGGCAGCCCAATTCACCTCGCAGCACAGTTGCGATCTGCTCACCAAGGCCATCGGCGAGCAGATCGATATCGAGATCATCGAGGTCGCGGCGTGGCAGCCATACGAACAGGTAGCCGACCAATTCCAATGCGGGCGAGTCATTCTCGTCGGAGACTGCGGACACACCATGCCGCCGTTCAAGGCCGGGGGAGCCAACACCGCCATTCAAAGTGCACATAACCTGGCCTGGAAGCTGGCCGCGGTCTTGCAGGGAACGGCGGGCGCGGCGCTACTCGCGACCTACCACGCCGAGCGGCATCCCGTCGGGCGGTTCGCCGCTCGCCAGTCGCTCACCGGGCCGACAGTGGGCTTGCTCCGGTTGGAGGACGAGGGCCCGAGATTGCCGCCGGACGAGGAAGAGTCGATGTTCTCCCTGTTGGTCGGCTACCAGTACCGCTCGGCTGCAGTCGTTTCCGACCAGCCCGCCCCTGCCGATCCAGACGCCGTCTCGTTGGTAGACGAATTGCATGGCCAACCGGGTACCCGGGTGCCACATGCCTGGGTGCAGCACGGCGGCCGGAGGGTGTCGACGCTTGACCTGCTCGGCCCCGGTTTCACCCTGCTGATCAGAGACGACGGTGCCGCATGGATCGGGACCGCCGCGGCGGTGTCGGCGGCCCTCGGCGTTGCGATCACGGTTCACCGCATCGGGTCCGCAGGCGATGCGTTTGACCCGGACGGGGCATGGGCGCAGGTCACCGGGCTCGGGTCCGGTGGAGCTCTGCTGGTCCGGCCCGACGATTTCGTAGGCTGGCGCACCGACCGGCTTCCGGCCGAACCCGAACGCGAGCTTTGCCGCGCGCTTTCGGTCATCCTCGCCAGGAGCTAGCGAGTATTTTGGTCAGTAGGTAGTCGACGTCGGACCGAAAGAATAATGGCCGCACCAACGGTTTCGCGCGTGGTGGCGTTGGAAGAAGCATTTCTGCACCCACGCGTATGGGAGTTGTTCCCCGAGCCGTTGCAGCGTAAGTATCAGCCCGTCCGGGCCCGGCTCAGCGACGTCGGCGCCGAGCGTATTCGTCTGATGGACGCCGCAGGGATTGACGTGCAGGTGCTCTCGCACGTTCAGCCGGGCGTCCAACTACTTGCCGACGACCAGGCCGAGTTGGCGATCGCGGTCTGCCGGGAAGTCAACGACTGGCTGGCGGAGGCGGTCGCCGCACACCCGGCCCGGTTTGCCGGCTTTGCCATGCTGCCGACCCAGTCACCGGATCACGCCGCCCGCGAGTTGCAGCGCGCCGTGGTCAACCTCGGCTTCAAAGGGGCCCTGATCAACGGCCACACCAACGGGCGCTACCTCGACGACCCGTCGTTCGAGGTGCTTCTCGCCCAAGCGGAGTCGTTGGGCGTCCCCCTCTATATCCATCCCACCGACCCGCCTCAGCCGGTGACGGATGTCTACTACGCGCCTTATGATTCTGCGCTGGTGCCGACCTGGGGCTGGCCCGTGGAAACGGGGACCCACCTACTCAGGTTGATCTGCGCCGGCGCGTTCGACCGTTATCCGAAGTTGAAGATCATCGTCGGGCACATGGGTGAGCTGATTCCGTTCTGCTTCACCAGGCTCAACGTCGGCCTGACGATGGCCGGCTGGTTGGGTGGTGCGACCGAATCTGAAGCGACGCCGATGCGCAACAACGTCGGCTACTACTTGCGTGAGAACGTTTTCGTCACCAGCAGTGGGGTTTTCGACGTCCCGGTGTTCGACTGCGCCCGGGCAATGCTGGGCCTGGACAATCTGATGTTCTCCGTCGACTACCCGTTCCAGGACAACTTCGCCGCGATGGAATTCCTGCAACGATGCGACCTTTCGCCGCAGGACAAGGAGCGCTTCGCGCACGGCACCGCGGACGAACTGCTGGGGCTTGATGATCGTCCCCGCCGCACCGGCACCGCGAGTGGTGGCCTCGGCGATACGTGGTACCGGTTGCGCAGCCGCGCTACGTCCAGAATTGGCAGAGCGTTGATTTCAGCCCTCGTCAAATAGCACGTCGGCGTAAGACTTACAGCGGGATGTTCTTGTGACGTCCGCGCCGTGCCGGTGCCTCGGCCAACGCCGCGGTGAGCTTGCTACGAGTGTGGGCGGGGTCGATCTTCTCGTCGACGACGCCAATGTCGATGGCGTTGTCCACGCCGCCGGCGATCCGCTCGTGCTCCGCGGCAAGCTCGTCGTGCAGCGCTTCGCGCTCGTCATCGGCCGCGGCCGCCAGTTTCTTCTTGTGCAGAATGCCAACGGCTGCCTTGGCACCCATCACGGCGACCTCGGCGTCCGGCCAGGCGAAGACCTTGGTGGCGCCCAATGAACGAGAGTTCATCGCGATGTAGGCCCCGCCGTAGATCTTCCGCGTAACCAGGGTGACTCGCGGGACGGTGGCCTCGCCGAACGCGTGCAGCAGTTTTGCCCCGCGGCGCACCACGCCGCCCCATTCCTGGTCCACACCCGGCAGATAGCCGGGTACGTCGACGATCACCACCAGTGGGATGCCGAACGCGTCGCAGAGCCGCACGAAACGCGCTGCCTTCTCGGCACTTTCGGAGTTCAGGCAGCCACCGAGCCGCAGCGGGTTGTTGGCCAGCACGCCGACCGAGCGTCCGGACAACCGACCCAGACCGACCACCATCGACGGCGCCCACTTGGCCTGGAACTCATCAAAGGACGGCGTGCCGTCATCATGCGAGTCGAGCAGTGCGACGACAAGCGGGTGCACGTCGTAAGCCCGCCGCGGCGATTCCGGCAACAGCGCATGCAGGTCGGTGTCATGCGCCTCGGCCTTGGTGCGGTCGAAATGTCCCTGCTGGCAGAACAATCCGACCAACCGGCGACCACGCTCGTAGGCGTCGGACTCGTCGTCGGCGACGATGTGGCACACCCCGGACTTCTTGTGGTGGGTGTCCGGGCCGCCGAGCGAAGCCATGTCCACGTCTTCGCCGGTGACACTGCGCACGACGTCGGGGCCGGTGACAAACACGCGGCCTTCCGGCGCCATGATGACGACGTCGGTCAGCGCCGGGCCGTACGCCGCGCCGCCGGCGGCGAAGCCGACCACGACCGAGATCTGCGGGACATAGCCCGACGCCCGGATCATCGCCTCGAACACCAATCCGACGGCGTGCAGTGCATTCACGCCCTCGGCCAGCCGCGCGCCGCCGGAATGCCAGATGCCCACGATCGGGCTCTGCTCTTCGATGGCGGTGTCGTAGGCGTTGACGATGTGGGTGCAGCCCTCCAGCCCCATGGCGCCACCCATCACGGTGCCGTCGGTGGCAAACGCGATGGTGCGCAGGCCGTTGACGGTGCCTGCGGCAGCGAGCACTCCCGAGCGGTCACGCTCATGCAGCAGCCGGATGCTGCCGTTGTCGAAAAACCTGCTGAGTCGCAGCAGCGGATCGCGCGGATCGAGCGACTCGTCAACAGCCTCAGGGGCCAAGGTCGTCATCGCATTTCTCCTGTGTCAGTGCTGTCGGTTGGTGCTTTGGTTAGTAGCGGCCAAAGGTGATTGCGACGTTGTGCCCGCCGAATCCGAACGAGTTGTTGATGGCGTACTTGTAGTCACCCGTCCGCGGCTTGCCCGCCACAACGTCCAGGTCGATTTCCGGGTCGAGGTTCACCAGGTTCAGGGTCGGTGGAATGACCTGGTCGCGCAATGCCATCACGGTCAAGATCGATTCGACCGCGCCGACCGCACCGACCGAGTGGCCGAGTGCGCCCTTGGGTGCGTACACTGCCGCATTTCCGCCATGCGCGCCGAGGGCCCTGTTGATGGCCTTGCCTTCGGCCAAGTCGCCGACCGAGGTGCCGGTGGCGTGGGCGTTGACGTGGTCGATGTCACCCGGGGTGAGGCCGGCGAGCTCGATCGCCCGCGTCATCGCATGTCCGGCGCGCACGCCGTTGGGGTCCGGCGCCACCATGTGGAAGCCGTCCGAAGTGATGCTGGCCCCCATGATTCTGGCCAGGATGTTCGCTCCGCGCGCCTTGGCGTGCTCCTCGGTTTCGATCACCATCAACGCGCCGGCCTCGCCGAACACAAACCCGTTGCGGTCTTTGTCGAACGGGCGGCAGGCGCCGGGCGGGTCGTCGTTGTTCGTCGACATCACGATGCGCATCTGGGCGAACGCGGCGATGGGCACCGCCTCGATCCTGGTCTCGACGCCACCGCAGATCGCGATGTCGGCCTCGCCGAGCGCGATCTGCTGCCAGGCGTGGGCGATGGCTTCCGAACCGGAGGCACACGCCGATACCGAGGTCATCACCCCGGCTTTGGCTTCGCGCTGCAGTCCGATCGCCGCCGCCGCGCCGTTGGGCATGTACATCTGCACAGCCAACGGGGAGACCGCCTTCAGGCCGCGTTCGCGCATGCCGTCGTAGCTGAAAATCAGCTCCTCGCTCGAGCCCATCCCGGTGCCGACGGAGACCAGCAACCGGTTGGTATCCACTTCGGGTGAACCGGCGTTCTCCCACACTCTGCGGTTCAGCACGGTGGCCATCTTCTGCAGATAGCCCATCCGGCGGTTCTCGACACGGTTCAGCTGGCTGTCGAATTCCTCACGCAGATGCCCACCGATGCGGACCGGCAGGTCGAACTCTTTCACGAACGGGTCCTCGAGCGTACGGATACCGCTTTGCCCGTCCAGCAACAACTTCCACGTGGTTTCCGGGTCAGTTGCCAGAGCCGTCGTCAAAGCAATGCCGGTGACGACGATATTGGGAAAACCATTCCCAGTAGCCAACCTTGACGATGTTGTCATAGGAACTACGAACGTTTCCTTTCCTGCTCGTCCGGCTCAGTAGCGCCCGAAGGCCAATGCGACGTTGTGTCCGCCGAAGCCGAACGAGTTGTTGATGGCGTACTGGTAGTCGCCGTAACGTGGCTCGCCCGCGACGACGTCGAGGTCGATCTCAGGATCAGGCGTCTCGTAGTTAAGTGTCGGCGGAATCACGCCATCTCGCAGCGCCAGCACCGTCAGGATCGACTCCAGCGCGCCCACCGAGCCGATGGAGTGACCCAGCGCGCCCTTCGGCGCATAGACGGCGGCCTGATCGCAGCCGGCCACCCGCAGCGCGTTGGCTTCCGCCGTGTCGCCGATCGGTGTGGCGGTCGCGTGCGCGTTGACGTGGTCGACGTCCTTGGGGGCGAGACCCGCAAGCTCCAGCGCCCGCGTCATCGCCCGTCCGGCACGCACACCATCCGCGGCCGGAGCCACCATGTGGAAGGCGTCCGACGTGATACCGGCACCCATCAATCGGGCCAGCGGCTTGGCGCCCCGGGCCTTGGCGTGCTCTTCGGTTTCGATGATCATCAGCGCGCCTGCCTCGCCGAACACGAACCCGTCGCGATTCTTGTCGAACGGCCGCGACGCCCCTTCGGGATTGTCGTTGCGGGTCGACATCGCCCGCATCATGGAGAACGCCGCGATGGGCAGCGCCTCGATGTTGCCCTCGACCCCGCCGCAGACCGCGAAGTCCGCGTCGCCCATGACGATTTGCCGCCATGCGTGCGCAATGGCCTCCGAACCCGACGAGCAGGCCGACACCGGTGTCATCACCCCGGCGCGGGCGCCGAGCTGCAGACCGACGACGGCCGCAGCGCCGTTGGGCATGATCATCTGCACGGCGAGCGGGGACACCTTGCGAGGTCCGCCCTCGTTCATCAGGTCATAGCTCTCGACGATCTTCTCGGCGCCGCCCAGACCGGTGCCGACCACGACCGAAAACCGGTCCGGGTCGACCTCGGGGCTGCCGGCGTTCTCCCACAATTGGCCGCTGAGGTGCTTGGCCAGCCGCTGGACGTACGACATACGTCGCAGGTCCAGCCGGCCCATGTGGTCGTCGACGGACTCTTTGAGGTGCCCGCCGATTCTGACCGGCAGATCCCACTTCGTGACGAACTCGTCTTCGAGCACGCGGATGCCGGATTCCCCGGCCAACAGACCCTTCCACGTGCCTTCGACGTCCGGCGAGATCGAAGTCGTCGCCGTGACGGCGGTTACCACAACACTGGGGTAACCGCCGTTAGCAGTGGAAGGTTTGGTCACTGGGAGGGGCTTTCCGACTCGAATTTCGCCCGCAGCGCCTGAGCGGCCTCGGGGTTCTCTTCCTCGAGCTTCTGGATGTAGTTGACCACGTCACCGACGGTGCGCAGGCCGGCCAGATCCTCGTCGGGGATCTTCACGCCGTACTTGTCCTCGGTCTGCACGGCGATCTCAACCATGGACAGCGAGTCGATGTCGAGGTCGTCGACGAACGACTTCTCCGGGGTGATCTCCGACGGCTCGATACCGGTGACCTCTTCGATGATCTCGGCGATCCCGGCAATGATTTCTTCTTGACTGACAGACACCTTCAGTTCCCTTCGTAATGTGTTGTGTACTGCTGATCTAACGTGCGATATGCGGTTGTAGGGGTGGATAGGTCTGGCGAAATGGCTTGGCGGCCAGGGGGCTACAGCTCCGTTACACGGTCCAGGTCTGCGGGGGTCTTGACGGCGCGCGTCGGTACCCCGCGAAGTTCACGCTTGGCGATGCCGGACAGCGCGCCGGCTGGCGGGAACTCGACGATTGCCGTGACACTTCGCTCACGCAGAGTCTCGGAGCACAGGTCCCAGCGCACCGGCCGGGTCAACTGTGCGACAAGCTTTTCCATCGCATCGTCAGCAGAGCCCACTGGCTTGCCGTCGCGGTTGGACAGCAGAACGGCGGTCGGCTCCGCGGTCGCCACGGTCTGCACCGCCGCGGCGTAGCCATCAAGGGCCGAGGCCATGAATTCGGTGTGGAAGGCACCGGCGACGCCGAGCGCACGCACCCGCGCCTTGGCCGGCGGGTCTTCGGCGAGCTTGTCCAGCGCGCTCAGCCGACCGGCGGCCACGATCTGACCGGCGGCGTTGCGATTCGCGGCGACCAGGTCGAGTTCTTCGAGACGGGCAAGCACCTCGGCCTCGTCGCCGCCCAGCACCGCGGACATACCGGTCGGCTCGGTGGCGCAGGCCTTCGCCATCTCCGCACCGCGGGTGGCGGCCAGCGCCACAGCGTCATCGGCGGAGATCACCCCGGCGATCGCGTACGCGGCGATCTCACCTACCGAATGGCCTGCAACGATGACCTCTTCGGTATCGGAGCCGGCCAGCAGTCCTTGCCTGGTCAGCTCCCCGTGCGCAAGCAGCGTGGCGGCAACGATGAGCGGCTGGGCGATCGCGGTGTTGGTGATCTCCTCAGTCGAGGCGGTGGTTCCCAGTCGTGCCAGATCCAGACCGCTGGCCGCCGACCACGACGCCAACCGGTCGGCCGCGCCGGGCAGTTCCAGCCACGGCGACAGCATTCCCTCGGTCTGCGACCCTTGTCCGGGCGCGAGCAATGCGATCACGTGTTTAAGAGAACACTGTGAACACGTCTTAGTGTGGTGTAACAGATTATGAACCTTGTCTTATGTTTTTGTGGAAACCCGACAAAAAGGCACGCATTGCGACGTGAACGTGATCTTGCCGCGATCTGTTACTCGGCTACCGCGCTCTTCGACTGCGCGAGCAGGTCCTTTTCCACCGTCGGCGTGACTGGTATCACAATGTTATTGGCAAGGCTGGACTGCTGCGTCTGGTAGGTCAGGTGGCCCACGGTGGCGGCCACCCGCAGGACATAGGCGTCGCGTGGCTGGGTGGGATCGCGGCCGGTGAAGTCGGCGATCCGGCGCAACCGATAACGCACAGTATTTGGATGAACGAACAACGCCCGCGCGCAGGCTTCGATCGCGCCGCCGCAGTCGAGGTAGGCGTCCAACGTCTCGGTGAGGGTGGGACCTGCGTCCGCCAGGGGACGCATCACGTCGGTGTGCAACGCCGCGACGGCCGACGCATCGCCCATCAGGGCCCGCTCGGGCAGCAGTTCGCGCGCCAGGACAGGGCGCGGTGCATTTCGCCAGCCGGCGACGGCGTTCATCCCGGATATCGCTTCGCTGGCGCTGTGGTAGGCAGCGGTCAGCATCGGTGCCGTCGGCCCGATCACCACCGGACCGTCGGAGAACGCGCCCAGTAGGTCCCCGAAGACTTTCTCGGTGGGTGTCAGCTGCCCGGACACGATCGCCACCAGCCAGGTGCCGTGCACGTCTGTGAGCGCGGCGCGGCCGTGGCGTAGAGCGATGTCGCGAACATCTTGGCTGGCGTGGCTTTCCCGGCCCGGCGCCGGAGTCCCCACGACGACCGTCGCCGGAGCGGTGGTGTCCCAGTTCAGCGCGGCCGCCCGGGATAGCAACTCAGGGCCGGTGTCGCCACGCACCACCGCGTCGACGACGCTGGCCTCCATTCGGCTGTCCCAGCTGCCGCGCGCTTCGGCGGCGTCGGCGTAGGCCGTGGCGGCGCTGAAGGCGAGGTCGCGGCTGTACTTGAGAATCCCGACCGTCAGCGCGGTCAACTGTTCGTCCGAGCGGGCCATCAGCGGAGCGACTTCTTCGAAGAACTCCATGGTGACCCGCAACATGTCGACCGAGTGGCGCAGCGCGATCCGCCGGGTCAGATCCTGTGGCATCAGCTCGAATGCGCGGGCGGTGTAGTTGACGTTGCTGCGCGGATCGGTCATCCACTCCACGAAGTTCGCGACGGCGGTCTGCACGACCAGCGCCAAGCTGGCCCGCTGGGAGGCTTCCAGCTCGGCGAAGAATGGCAACCGGTCCTGCATGGCAGACACCGCCTGGGTGGAGAACCGGCCGGAATACTGCTTGAGCCGCCGCAGCAGCGCCTCCGGAACGTTGTCCAGCAACTCCAGCGTTGCCCCGGGCATCGCGAACTGCTTGTCGGCCACTCCTAAAATCTACGCCAGCTTTGTGGATGTTTTCTCTAAAGATAGTCCGAGTTAGGCACCCGGGCCGGGGTCGGAAGTCTGCGCCGGCGCGGCCTGCACGTCGTCGATCCGGTACTGGCGCGCGGCCGCCACCGGTACCGACGGGTCGATCTGACCCTCGCGTGCCAGCGCCTCGAGCACCGCGACGACCTGCGATTCGGCGTCGGTGTTGAAGAAGCGGCGCGCGGCCGGCCGGGTATCGGAAAAGCCGAACCCGTCGGTGCCCAGCGTGACGAAGCGGCCGGGGACCCAGGGCCGGATCTGTTCGGGGACGGCGCGCATCCAGTCCGATACGGCGATGAACGGTCCCGTCGATCCGGAAAGGGCCTTCGTGACGTAAGCCTCACCCGCCGGACGGTCCGGGTGCCGCAATTGTTCCTTCTGGATGGCTACGCCGTCCCGGTTGAGCTCGCTCCAACTCGTCACCGACCACACGTCGGCGGCGACATCCCATTCGGCGGCCAGCATCTCGGCGGCTCGCAGCGCCGAGGGCATCGCGACTCCCGAAGCCAGGATGTCGGCGGTGTTGGTGCGGCCTTCGGTGGCCGGCCGATACCGGTAGATGCCCCGCAGCAGGCCTTCGGGGTCGAAGTTCTCCGGCTCCGGTGGTTGCACGTACGGCTCGTTGTAGATGGTGAGGTAGAAGAAGACGTTCTCGGCGTTGTCGCCGTACATGCGGGCCAGCCCGCTTTCGATGATGTGGGCGATCTCGAAGGCGAAGGCGGGGTCGTAGGAGACCACCGCCGGATTGGTGGCCGCCAGCAGCGGCGAGTGGCCGTCGGCGTGCTGCAGGCCTTCGCCGGTCAGCGTGGTGCGCCCCGCGGTCGCCCCGAGCAGGAAGCCCCGCGACATCTGGTCGGCGGCGGCCCAGAGGCCGTCGCCGGTGCGCTGGAACCCGAACATCGAGTAGAAGATGTAAATCGGGATCATCGGCTCGTTGTGCGTCGAATAGGACGTGCCGACCGCGGTGAACGACGCGACCGATCCGGCCTCGTTGATGCCCTCGTGCAGGATATGGCCGGTCGTACTTTCCTTGTAGGCCAGCATGAGTTCGGCGTCGACGGCGGTGTAGAGCTGCCCGTTGCGGTTGTAGATCTTCAGTGACGGGAACCACGAGTCCATCCCGAATGTGCGCGCCTCGTCGGGAATGATCGGCACGATGCGCGGCCCAACTTCTTTGTCGCGCAACAGTTCTTTGAAAGTTCGCACCGTTGCCATGGTGGTCGCCACTTCCTGGTGGCCCGAACCCTTCTTCAACGCCCCGTAGATGTCGCGGCCCGGCAAGGTCAGCGCCTTGGACTTGGTGCGCCGCTCGGGCAGGAAGCCGCCGAGCGCGCGGCGCCGATCGAGCAGATAGCGAATCTCGGGTGCCTCCGGACCCGGGTGGTAGTACGGGGGCAGGTAGGGGTCCTGCTCGAGTTGCTCGTCGCTGATCGGGATCCGGATCGCGTCGCGGAAGTCTCTGAGGTCTTGCAGCGCAAGCTTTTTCATCTGGTGGGTTGCGTTGCGGCCCTGGAAGTGAGCGCCCAGCGAATAGCCCTTGATGGTCTTGGCCAGGATCACCGTCGGCTGACCTTTGTGCTCGACGGCGGCGTGGTAGGCGGCGTAGACCTTGCGGTAATCGTGACCACCGCGCTTGAGGTTCCAGATTTCGGAATCGGTCATCTGCTCGACGAGTGCTTTGGTGCGCGGATCGCGACCGAAGAAATGGTCGCGCACGTAAGCCCCGTCATTCGCCTTGTAGGTCTGGTAGTCCCCGTCGGGGGTGGTGTTCATCAGATTCACCAGCGCGCCGTCGCGGTCGGCGTGCAGCAACGTGTCCCACTCGCGCCCCCACACCACTTTGATGACATTCCAGCCCGCACCGCGGAAGAACGACTCCAGCTCCTGGATGATCTTGCCGTTACCGCGCACCGGGCCGTCGAGGCGCTGCAGGTTGCAGTTGACGACGAAGGTCAAGTTGTCCAACGCCTCCAGCGCGGCGACGTGGGTCAGACCGCGACTCTCCGGCTCGTCCATCTCGCCGTCGCCGAGGAACGCCCACACGTGCTGGTCGGAGGTGTCCTTGATGCCACGGTCGTGCAGGTAGTGGTTGAACCTGGCCTGATAAATCGCGTTCATCGGCCCAAGCCCCATCGACACCGTCGGGAACTCCCAGAAGTCGGGCATCAGCCGCGGGTGTGGGTAGGACGGTAGGCCGCCGCCGGGATGGCTGTGCTCCTGACGGAAGCCGTCGAGCTGGTCGGTGGTCAGCCGGCCCTCCAAGAACGCCCGCGCGTAGATGCCGGGGGAGGCGTGGCCCTGAATGAACACTTGGTCCCCGCCGCCGGGATGCGACTTCCCGCGGAAGAAGTGGTTGAAGCCGACTTCATACAGCGCCGCAGACGATGCGTAGGTCGAAATATGGCCGCCCACACCGACTCCCGGGCGCTGAGCGCGATGCACCATGATGGCGGCGTTCCATCTGATCCACGCCCGGTAGCGACGCTCGACATCCTCGTCGCCGGGGAACCAGGGCTCCATCTCGGTCGGGATCGTATTGACGTAATCGGTCGACGTCATCGCCGGGAGGGCCACCCGCTGTTCGCCGGCCCGTTCCAGCAACCGCAGCATCAGATAGCGCGCCCGCGACGGCCCCGAGCGCTCCAGCAGCTCGTCGAAGGACTCCAACCACTCGGCGGTCTCCTCCGGGTCGATGTCGGGCAGGTAGGACGCCACACCTTCGCGAATGACCCGTACGCGGTCAGGTTCGCTTGCGCCGGTTGGATTCTTGGCCAGATCGTGGCGGACGAATTCGGTGGTCAACGCACTACTCCTTGTTTGACGGCCGGTCTGCTGGTGGCTGATCGAGCCGTCGCGGATTGACGCCTTCGGTCTTGTGTCGGTGCTGTGTTCTGTCGGGTATCTCCTATCGTGCCGCACCGCGAGTCGCCCCGCGTAGTCCCCGGCCAAGCCGGCAGAAGACGCCGTGATCGTGGCGGCCAACAACGCCCGGCGTCGTCACCCGGTAACGTCACACGCTGTGCTGATCGGATGGCTCGGACGGCGTAGCGCGGTGCGGGCGGTGGGCTGTGTCGGGGCGGTCCTGCTGGCCGTCGTCGGGTGCACCACGGTCACCGACGGCACGCCGGGCGCCGACACTGCGATAGCCCCGGCTTACCGGGTGTCGGTGTCCGCATCCGTCTCGGCGTCGGTGGCGACATCGAGCAAGCGGGAGTCGCAGCGTCAGCAGTCGCTGACCACGCAGGCGGTGGTGCGGGTGTGCGAGTCGTTTGTCACCAGCAGCAAAGAGGCCGTCGACAGGGTGAACGACTTCGTCGCCGCCTACAACCGGGGTGGCGACACATCGGGCGTCGAGGGGCCCGCGGTCGATGCCCTCAATCACAGCGCCGACGCGGTCGAAGGTGACATCAACGGCCCGTTGTCCCAGCAGTTGCGTGAGGCGCTCAATGCGTACGACGACGCGGCCCGCGACGTGGCGAAGGCCATCCGCGCGCACGCCGGGACCGACGAGTTCAATCAGCGGGTCAATCAGCTCAACGACACCAAGACCGAAGCCGTCAAGCGTTGCCGGGCGTCTCTTTGAGTCGGTGGATGTGCAACGCTACGTGCTATGCGACGATAATTTGCATCGCACGGCGCGTTGACGCACGAATGGCGTGGAACTGATAGGGAGGTCGCACGGTGGTGGCGGATGACGCCCCGAGCTATGCCCGCAAACTGGGCATCCAACGTGGGCAGGTTGTCCAAGAGTGGGGTTGGGATGAGGACACCGACGACGACATCCGCTCCGAGGTAGAGGATGCGTCCGGTGGCGAGTTGCTCGATGAAGACACCGATGAGGTTGTCGACGTGGTCTTGCTGTGGTGGCGCGACGGCGACGGCGACCTGGTCGACACCCTGATGGACGCGATCGCGCCGCTGGCCGAGGACGGCGTGATCTGGGTGCTCACTCCCAAGACCGGGCGGCCCGGCCATGTGCTGCCTGCCGAGATCGCGGAGTCCGCGCCTACCGCCGGACTGATGCCGACCTCGTCGGTCAACCTACGCGACTGGAGCGCGAGCCGATTGGTGCAACCGAAGTCGCGGGCCGGGCGCCGTTGATACTGCCGGTCGGCTCGCCGGCGCCGGACTTCACGTTGCACGACCAGAACCGACAGCCGGTCACCCTCAGCGAGTTCCGTGACGCCAAAAACGTGCTGCTGGTGTTCTTCCCGTTGGCCTTCACCGCGATCTGCCAAGGCGAGCTCGATGCGGTGCGCGACCATCTGCCCGACTTCGAGAACGATGACCGGGCGGTGCTGGCCATTTCGGTGGGACCGGCGCCCACCCACAAGGTGTGGGCCACTCAGAGCGGGTTCTTGTTTCCGGTGCTCTCGGACTTCTGGCCGCACGGCGCCGTCAGCCAGGCCTACGGCGTGTTCAACGACGACGCCGGTATCTCCAACCGCGGTACGTTCGTCATCGACCGGTCGGGAACGATTCGGTTCGCCGAGATGAAACAGCCCGGTGAAGCCCGCGATCAGGGGTTGTGGACCGGCGCACTGGCGGCGCTGGAAGCCTGAACCGGCCCGGCTGTTTTGGGGCCAAGGCGGTGCGGGCGGTATCTTGGCGCCGCACGGGCGCGTAGCTCAGTGGTAGAGCTCTGGTTTTACACACCAGCGGTCGGCGGTTCGATACCGTCCGCGCCCACCAGTGTTATTGCAGGTCAGCATCTTAATTTCGCTAGACGTCCGGGATGCCGACGCGGCGCTGGTGACCGCGCTGACCCGCATCGACAAGGCGGCCCGCACCTCGAGCGCGCCGCCAAACGCCGGGCCGATGCGGCGCGCCGCGACGCCCATCGCCGCAACGCTGATCGGGCGCCCGACACGGCCGATAAAGCCCGCGCCGAGTTGCGCCGGCTGGGTGTTGTATGAGGCCGATGATCACAACCAAACATGTAACCGCGGACGAGGTCGCGTTGATCCGCACGTGTGTGCACGAGGCGGCGCACGCGGTCGTCGCTACCGTGCTGGGCGGTGCGATCCATTGCGCTAGCGCAGCTTTCGCAGGCGGGAGCACCACCTACGAGCACCTGCCCGAAGATGTCGCGGGGGCGGTCGCGTTCGCCGGCCCGTACGCCGAGGCGTTTTGGGAGGCGGGCACCGGCCGGCATCCCGATCCGTGGCAGATCACCGCCGCACTTGCCGCCAACCGCCGCGACGAGCGGGCGCTGCACGCCAGCCGATACCACGGACCCTTCGTCGGCCACAGCCGCGACGCCCGCACCGTTGCGCAGGCTGTGATCCCGCCTTTGATCGAGCGGCGCTGGCCGGCGGTGATGCGCACGGCCGCACTGCTGTTCCGTTGCGGTGAGGTCACCCACAGCGATATCTGCGCAGCGCTGGGGGCGCCGGCATCGGGCAACGAACTCGCATTGGCGGCACTACGACGCGGTGCGGTGCCGGGCTGGTTTCAGGCTGTGCCGGAGCCGGTCACCGACGCGGCGTGTCACGGCCGGCACTGAAAGGGAAACGCTTTCGTGAGCACGCACACCATGCCGGGATGCCCGGAGGCGCTGCACTCGTCGTTCTGGCTGCCGAGCCATTGCCGCCGATGCCTGGCACGTTGCGCCCGGGCCTGCGATGCGCTCATCGACGCTGAGGCGATCGAGTGGGAGCTTTGCGCGCTCGCCGCACGAGTGGCGTGACCGCAGCTCATGACTACGCCGGAACCCACTACGCGAACCTGCTGACGGTGGTCGGACGGTTGGATGACGCTGCGGCCCAGGTCGCCGACGGAACAGAGCAACCCCGCCGGGAAGGCAACGCGATGGCCGTTGATCTCTGGGCCACGATTGACGAGATGGTCCACCACGCAGTCAACTCTAAGGATGTCAACTTCGATGACACCATCCGCGCTTCTGTTATGGACGGAACGTACAACGGTACGAACTAATCATGGTTTGTTTGCAATAGATTGTCCAGAATGCGGTAAGCCACACATGTGGTTCAGCGCAATATGGATCAGAGATGTTCGGATTGCAGGTTTCCACCCTGCGTTGTATGTGGTAAGGGCTGGCATCAACCAGAAGGCCAGCCTCTACATCAATATACTCCAAGTCAAGTGAGGTAATTATGGGTCACGGTGTAGGTTTGAGTGGACGCGGTAAGGGTCGTGCAAAGCGCGGTTCTAAGAAGCGTCGTAAGCGATGGGCCGCTCATATGCGGTCTAAGACCGGTAATTCTTAATGCACACCTGTGCAACAGTAATCACGGCCACCACCGGCCGTGATTCACTGATGAGATGCATCCAGTCGGTGGCGACTCAGGGCGGTCCACGCCTGAGCAAAATTCAACACATGATCTTTGTCGATGGTAAAGAGAACTACGGCAAAGCTCTCATGATCATGGATGAGGCTAAGCGTCTCTACGGTATCAACGTATCGGATCACGCTATCTTCATTCCTGATGCAGTGGGCAATGATCGTTGGAATGGTCATCGCATGTGCGCGGCCGGCACTTACCTTGCTGAAGGTGAGTACGTCATGTACCTAGACGATGACAATATCCTCGATGAGTTCCACATCGATTCTTGCCTTGAGGCTATTCAGACTCGTAAGGCACCAACGGCATGGGCATACTCGCTTCGTAAGATCGTGAATGAACGCGGCAAGTTCATTTGCAACGATGATTGTGAGAGTCTAGGCCCAGACTACTCCACTGTCATGAACGCTCATGATCATCTCGTAGACGTGAACTGCTACTTCATCGAGAAGACCCTGGCCGTTTACATGTCACCACTTTGGTATCGTAAAGCTCGCGAGCCAAACGTGATGGAAGTAGATCGGGTGTTGGTCAAGGAGCTTGCCAAATTCCCATCAGTTTGTACGGGCAAGTACACAGTCAACTACGTCGCCGGCAGCACCGGCATCTCTGTGAAGAAAGAATTCTTTGAGCAGGGAAACGAAATTATGAAGCAGAGATACCCAGGAGGTTTCCCATGGCGCAAATAAAGGCATGCATTTTCTCATTCTTCATGAGGAACATCCCACAGGAAGCCATCATGGCTCAACGCGCTGTTGTCGCCTCGTCCGCCCATTTGTTGAGTGTCTGTGTAATCGGACCGTCGTTGTAGTATTGGTGCATCCCTCGGTAACTGTCGTCGATGCTCCCCAGGGACTCATCAACGATTTTGTCGACGTCGGCTGCTGGCGACGCCTGTGGCACCCAATAAGGATCGCCGTACTTATCGCACCCGTTGTTCTGCGTTCCGGCTCCACTCACCGCCGGTACGGCGCATGACCGCATGAAATATCCTTCGTCGGCGTACGCGGGCGCAGCCGGGATTGCGGCGATAACTGGAGCACACGCAACAGTGCCGACCGCTGCAACCAGGATTTTCGTCGATGACATGATCGTTCCTCCGATCTCGATTCGCCGCGAACAGCCCCCGCTCTCGCCAACACGAATCTAGTGCGCATAGCTCTTAGACAAAGTTGACCATTGCCCACCATGGATTCAGGCAGATCAGAGCAACACCACAAGCACCCCGACAGTGACACCGAAATTGGCGATCAGCGCATTCATGTCACCCGCGCGCTCCCAACAATTCACGATCAATCGAGGCTGACATTCGCGACCGAAGTCAGCCCGACCTCACCCGGATTTCCAGGTGAGGTTCCGACGAGGTATGTCGGCGGCAAGATGTAGAAACAAGGCCATGGCAACCAGCGGTATTCCGAGCGCTCGCAAGAAGCTAGAGCGTGCGCTATTCCATGCCGACGCTCTACGCACCGCTGTTGACTCATTCCGGGACCAGTCACCATACGAATTCGAGATGAAGTCTCTCGGTAATCCCCAGGGGCACTCCGACATCCGCATCAACGTGAAGGTGTCCCAGGCCCCGCCGGTTCCCGACAGTTGGCCGCTCATCACCGGCGACATCCTTACGAACGTCCGCGCCGCCTTGGACCATGCGTTTTACCCGCATGTGCGCGCGACCGCTCCCAGCGTCGCCCCGTGGCGCATTCAGTACCCGATCTTCGATACCGCCGACGACTTCGCGTCCCAGACGACGGAATGGTTCACACTGGAAGTTCGCGCAGTATTCGAGGATTCACAGCCCTACCACTTCGACGAACCCGGCGATCACCCGCTGCGGATATTGAGAGAGCTGGTCAACATCGACAAGCACCGCCAACTCGTGGTAGCCAACTACTCGATTGGCGATTTCGAGATCGAGCCGAACGATCTGTGTGAGCTCGTCTCGCCGCCGAAGGTCTACAAGGTGCCAATGGTCGTCGGTGCCCTCGTCGCACGGGCGCACCTGCGGCTCGTGCGCCATGTCAAGGGTGGCTGGTGGATGCAGCTTCCGTCCAACGTTGTCTACGGCGAGACCATCGAGATACCCGGCGTCGAAGGCCCTGCCGGGTTGCTGCGGGCTGTCGAGTGCGTGACCGCGAGAATCGGCAGCCACCTCGATGCTCTGGAAGCCGCCGGCTGTTGAACGCCGCCGTAAGGGGACGACGCACCTCGGGCTGGGCAAAGCCCGCCAGTGGGCCAAGAGTGTCCCAAGACAGGCACGAACAGGGTGGACACGACGGCACAGACCGGACACCGAAACTCCGCTGACCTGCACCTATTGGACACACCTGAACGGTAATCCATACTGTCCTGTCCCTTTACACACCAGCGGTCGGCGGTTCGATACCGTCCGCGCCCACCAGTGTTTATGCAGGTCAGATTGATGCCGCGGTCCAATTGAGCGTGACGGACGAACCCCCGCTGTGCCAAGAATGTGCCAACTTAGGTTCGCACACCCGGTCCTTTAGCCTCGATCTTTCGTGTTGCCCATGGAATCAGCCCGTTGTTCGAGTTCTGCTCGGGCCTGGTCGATTTGGTCGTATGCGTAGGTTGCCATGGCGGCGGTGGTCATCGTCTCACCGTTGCGGGCGAGCGACTTGTAGGTCGCCTCGCCGAGCACATCGTGGAGGTGACTGATCGCGGTGGTGATTTCGGGGACCCCCGCCGCAGAGAAAGGACTGAGCGCGAGCCCGGCGATGGTGGCCGCCGGTTCGTAGCGTCCGAGCCGGTCGAAAAGAACGGCGAGGACGGCCAGCGGGACGCGGAGCGTCGTGGTGTCGCCCGCATTGTGGAAGTTGCGGATTGACAGAGTGAGGTGATTGAACGCGGACACCAGGTCGCCGTGCTCGGCCTCAAGTCGTGCCAGAAACGGCGCCAGCGCTGATTCGACCAAGCGGTTGCCGCTGCCTTGAGCGATCACCAGGCCCCGACCGAGGGCGTGAAGCGCCCCGACGGGATCCGCGTCACGGAAAGCCAAACCGTAGGCCAGAAGCGCCAACGAGAGGAACATCGGGTTGCCTGTTGCCTCCGCAGCCTCGATCAGGCCATCCGCGCAATCCATCGCCTCCCCACCACAACCGGCAAATGCAAGGGCGGCAACCAGCCACGCCAGGATGTAGACGTGGGTGTCGCGGCGGCGTGCGAGCTGGGCGCGGCACAACTCGGCCATCCGCTCGGGCTGACCGATGGCCAGGTACACAGATCCAAGCCCGACTTCGATGCCGCCCGGCAGCGCCTCGCGGTTCCTGCCGAGAACGACCTGGCCGGCGTCGCTGTAGCCGAAAGACGCCTCGATCCGTCCGGTCGTGTAGCACTGTGACGCAAGCGCGTACAGGAACGCCAGCCGCGGGTGGTCGGCGACGCGGGCGGGTTCGATCAGCTCTTCAGCCCAGGCGATCGGCTCAAAGGTTTGGATCAAATTGCCGAGCCACCCCGCATAGCTGGCGATGGTGGCGGCGACATCCAGATCGCCCTGGTCGGCGGCCCACCGGAACGCGGTGCGCAGATTCGGCAGCTCGATCGTGAACCAGTCGTAGGCCTGTCGCTGGCGGGGGCTGTCCCACCGGGCCAGGATGTCGGCTTCGCGTCCGGCGAAGTAGCGCGAGTGGGCGGCCCGAATCTCGGATGCCTCGCCGCGGGCGACGAGTTGTTCCTCGGCGAACTGGCGGATCGTCTCCAGCATCGAAAACCGGGTCCGCCCGGCTGACCTGTCGGCGACCAGCAGCGACTTGCGCACCAGCGCATCGAGCAAATCCAGGGTGGCGAAGTCATCATCGGAACCCGCTACGGCGCAGGCGCTTTCGAGGTCGAATCCCCCGGCGACCACCGAACACCGGTCCAGCAGCGCCTTTTCCGTGTCGTCGAGCAGGTCGTAGGACCACGCCACCGTGTGGCGCAGGGTGTGGTGCCGTTCCAGAGCGCGCCGCGACCCGACGAGCAGCCGCAGCCGCTGATCGAGCCGATCACGCACCTCGCCCGGGGTCATGGCCGCCATCCGCGAGGCGGCCAGTTCGATGGCCAGCGGGATCCAACCGATGAGCTTTCACCGCGGCCCGCAGCTCGCCGGCCTCGGACTCGCGCCCGATGAAACTCGTGGTCGCAGCCCGCAGGTTCCCCGGACTCACGTCCACCGCCCGCAGCGGCGGAAAGTCCGTGCGCAGGCCGTCCGCTCGGACCTGAAATACACCGATTGGGGTCGGCAGATCCCGCAGCCGCCGCGGCCCCAAATCCAGCAGATCAATTCCGCTGAGCAGACCCGCCGTCGACTCGGCCAGCAGGATCTGACCGCCGTGCCCGGCGGCCATCACCCGCGCCGCACGATTCAACACCGCACCGAAGTAATCCCCGTCGCGCAGTTCAGCTTCGCCGGTCGCCAGCCCCATCCGCACCGGCAACTCCAGCGCTCGCTGCGCGGCCACCGCGGCATCCACGGCAGACCTGGGTGAGGCGAACGCGGCGCACACACCGTCACCGGTGTGCTTGAACAACCAACCCCCGTGCCCCTCGATCGCGGTGCGCAATACCTCGTCGTGGGCGGCGAGGGCCGCCCGCATCGCATCCGCGTCGGCCTCCCACCGACGGGTCGAACCCTCAACATCGGTGAACAGGAACGTCACAACACCCGAAGCAGCGGGCACCTCTGCAGAATGTCACAACGAAGCCTGTTCCACCTCGAACATCACAGGACCAACCAGACAACAGATGATGGGATCCACGAAGCTGGTCCGCAGTCAGTCGGCGGCCAGACGAGCCAGCAAATCGCGCAGACAGGCCCCGCAAGAGACGGTTTTTGCTGGTGGGAAGACTTCGAGACGCATTGCAAGGCAACAAAATTCACCCCGATGTCCGACTGGGGGCTAAGTGGTCTCAGGTCCAACCCCTGCCAGTCCGGCTCAGCGAAACACGCTCCGGGCAGAATGACGCGATAGTCGTCGACGCTGAAACTCGGTGTGACCTCGTTTGCACTGGCGGTCGAGGTATGTCCCAGCGTCACAATGGTGTGTCGTACGGCCTCGCCGACCGACTCGAGATAGTCAATCCGGTTGTCGCACAATGAGAACCAGGCAATAAAAGGGACTGTCAGGATCTAAGGATTGCTAATCCGTTGTTATCGGACGGTTAGCGGCGGGATCGTAGGGCACGGTGCGCGTGCGGCCACAACGGGAGCCCGGCGAAGAACGTGGCTCCTGCCGCGATGACGCCGACCGCAGCATCCACGCTTTTGCGGCCGTCGGAAGCCCAGTACACATCCTCCAAGTCCAGCAACAGCGCCAGTTCGTCGACGACGAGGGCAGCCGCCGACCCGTACGCGATCGCGACAACAGGATGACGCCGTTGCTTCTCCGACCCGCGCAATCCCACCATCCCCACCGCGGCGAGCAACGCGATGCCGATGTTGTAATGATGGAAGTGTCGGCCACCGAGACTGATGCCCCCACCCGACGGACCGTGCCCACCACGAATCCAATGGGTGAGGATCCTGAGGCCGGCGAACACGATCGTAAACGCCGCCCATGACATGAGCGCCGATTGCTCGGCCGGATCGAGCCGTTTACCCCACTCGTGGCGCAACCGGGACCATCGTCCCGCGTCCTGGGAAACCTCACCAACCGGGGAGGAGGCGGCAGCGGTGTGCGCGGGGGTGCCGGGGCGTGCTGAAGAACCTGACCTCGGATCGGACATTTTCTCACCTCTGAGCCAAGACGACGGTGACACTGTAGTCGCCTACGTTGACTACAGGTGCTCGGTGACGTAGCCCATCAACCGCCCGCGAGCAGATCCTGGGCGCCGACGACCCCGACACCATGACCTCCACGGGGGTCCGTCGACGGGTCTAGTTCGCCGCGACGGCGCTGACCGTCGCCCTCGCAGGGAAGACACGGCGGTCCCGGCTCCCAGGCCGTGGGCGGTTCGATACCGTCCGCGCCCACCTCACGGCACTAGCACGACCTTGCCGATGTTCTCGCGGGCAGCCAGGATCCGATGTGCTTCTGGCGCGTTGGCGAACGGCACCGCCGCATGCACGATCGGCGTTGCCGTGCCGTCCGCCAGCGCCGTCGACAGTGGTCCGATCCAGGGCTCGAGGGTGCCGCGGTCGTCCCACAGCCGCAGCATGTTGAGCCCGATGACGGTTTTGGATTCCTCCATCTGTTTGATCAGGCTGAAACCACGCAGCATCGCCAGCACCTGCGGAGCCGCGCGGCGCAGCGACCGCTTTTCGCCCTGCTGCATCGCCGAGAAGCCGTAGGCGACCAGCCGCCCGCCCGGACGCAACAAGTCGAACGACCGCCGCAGCGACGTGCCGCCAAGCGCGTCCAGCACCATGTCGTAGGGGCTTAGGCTTTTCCACCACCCGCCGCGGCGGTAGTCGATGGCCTGGTCGACGCCGAGCGCGGCGAGCTGATCGTGTTTGCCCGGTGACGCGGTGCCGTGCACGACCGCGCCCGCGGCCTTGGCCAGCTGCACCGCCGCGATGCCGACGCCGCCGGCGGCTGCATGTACCAGCACCCGCTCGCCCGCCTGAAGTGAGCCGTAGCCGTGCAGCGCCGCCCACGCCGTCGCGTAGTTGACCGGGATCGCAGCGCCCTGCTCGAAGCTCATCGAATCCGGAAGCGCGACAGTGTCGTTCGCGCCGGCGTTGACGATCTCGGCGTAGCCGCCGAAACGCGTCCCGGCCAGCACCCGCTCGCCAACCCGCGCGGGATCGACGCCATCGCCGACGGCGTCGATTGTCCCGGCCACCTCGTAGCCGACCACGCTGGGCACCTTCGGTGCATCGGGGTACAACCCGACGCGGGCGAGATGGTCGGCGAAATTCACTCCCGCCGCCCGCACGGAAATCCGCACCTGGCCTGCGGCAGGCGGCGGTGGGTCGGGCCGGTCCTGCACCTTGAGCACCGACGGGGGACCGTGCTTGGTGATGACGACTGCGCGCATCACACCTCCCAGGTTGGGTAGAGCTCGCTAAATCGATTGAAACACAAAGGGATTTTGGTATCCGCGGCCCGGCGGCGGTCGAACTCGGTCGGTTGTTGCTTCGCTTATATCGCCGCCCCCAAGTCACCGCCAGGCACGTGGCCTACAGGTGACTTGCGACGAAAGTCGCGGCCTGAGCCGGCATTCCGGAGTTCGGGTAGGAAAGGTGCGCCGCGGAGAACATCTCGTCATGCGTCGGCACCGTAAACAGTCCGCCTGGAGTGCAGACCGGGTCGCCGGGTGCACACAAGTCAATGGCCTTAGCCCCATACCACGGGCTGAGCGTGCTTACCGGCGCGCCCAGATATCTGTCCGCCGGATTCCCGAAAAGGGCGAGCGCGGCAACGTGATCAGCCACGTCCTGCGGTAGCGACACGGGGACAAAGCCCGCTACCGGAGCTTGGGCGATGGTGATCAGATCTATCGCGATCGCGCCCTGGGAGTATCCGCCGAGCACCAACTTGGTGTTGGGACAGTTGGCGGCCATCGACTCGACGTGAGCGTTTGCATCAACGGCGCCGGCGTTTGCCGATGGCGCGAAATCCTCTGAGGCGGGGTAGTTGACCGGATACACCGCGACGGACCGGCCCCCGACTTGCGAGCGCAGTGAATCGACAAATTCCTGTCCGACCCCGCCAACACCAGGCCGCTCGGTGGTGGCACGAGCGAACGTCACCTCAACGTCGGGGCACAGAGCAGCGGATGCGGGGCCGATGGTGATCGGTGCGCTCAGCAGCGCCACCCAGGTGGTCACCACCGCAACCGCCAGGAAATGCGCGATCCGGCGAGCGCTCACGTCGTAATATTGACACACCCCGACGGGACTAGGGTCTGGTCTGCCGAATCCGCTTCCGGACGCTTTTGTCAGTCAGCCCGGTGGCGCGAAGAACTCGAGCGCGATCCCGTCCGGGTCGCGAAAGCTCAAACCCGCG
Organism: uncultured Actinomycetota bacterium; assembly: GCA_963760095.1. GTDB lineage: Bacteria > Actinomycetota > Actinomycetes > Mycobacteriales > Mycobacteriaceae > Mycobacterium. Next base: position 135,769 of record CAVXBT010000012.1, read on the forward strand.
CCGTAGGGGGCGTCGACGATCCCGCCGTGCTGGACGCCGAGTTCGTTCAGTCGGGCCATCCAGCTCTCCAGCTCGACGCGGCTGGCGCAGCCGAAACCGACGTGGTCCAGGCCCACGCGGAACTCGCTGAACCGCTCGTCTGGTGCCGGACGCTCGTGCTGGTGGATTCCGAACACGGTGCCGCCGTCGAGAATCCACACCAGGTGCCGGAATCCGGCGGCGGTCTGCTCGTCCAGCACCGGGTCGGCGCCGAGTAGCCGCCGGTACCACGGGCCGGAGATCTTCATGTCACGGACCGTAACCGCGACGTGGTTGAGTCCCGGAAAAGTCATGGGTGCGCTCCATCCTGGTCATTTCGCGCCGCCGAGCGGCCCGCGCGGGCGGCCGCAGTGTGATCTGCGTCGCAATCTAGCGGTCGGTGAGGCGAGCGACACATTTACTTTGGCTGCCTAATTAGTCATGCTCGGTATATGACTTCGCAACTGACGCCCGAACGCATGACGTCGCTTCCGTCGAAGGCCGAGGAAGCCAACGAACGCATCTACCTGCAGCCCTGGTTTTGGTTGGCGGTACTGAGCATGATCGCCATCGTGTTGGTCACCGTAACCGTCTAACCGCTAGACGATCCGCCAGCCGCGGCGGGCACGGAACCGCATGTCCCACAGGTAAAGCCGGTAGCCCAGGGTCCACGTTTGATGTGGAATCACCCGATCGGCCATCCGCAGCGCGGAGAGCAACCACTCGAACCGGCGCTGCTTGGATTCCGACCAGCCCAGGCACATCATCGTGCGAAATTCCGCGGGCAGAAATCCTGTCGTCGCGAACAAATTGAACGGCCCGGCAAGCTCAGGCAGCGGCCAGGGCAGGAACGCCATCGTCGCCACCCCGTGCAGATGCTCGCGAAGCGCAGGGTCGATGCGCAGGTCTTGCAGCGAGCGCTTCCAATAGTCGTCGAACGCGACTCGATCCGGCGGCCACATCTCCTCGCGCACTTGGAGAGTGGTACCGAGTCGCTTGGCGTCCTGATAGACCGCGTCCGCGCTCGCCTCGTCGAGCGGGCCGTACAAGTACTCGCGCTGGTCGACGAAGTAGCGGTACAGGCAGGCGGCCACCCACAGCTGTAGCGCAGGGTCGAACGCGTCGTAGGCCACCGGACTCGACGCCGTCGAGCGCACCTGGCGGTGCGCGGTGTCGACGGCAGCGCGGATGAGCGCGCGGTCCGACTCGGTGCCGATGGTCGCGACGGCCAAATACGTTCCGGTGGTTCGTGCCCGTTTGAACGGATGCTTGTAGACGTTGCCGCTGTCGACCGGGCTTTCCAATACGCCGTAGCCGACACCCGGCAACGACAACTGCATGATCACGTTCGCGGCGGGCAGCAGCACGGCGGCGGGATTCAGCAGGTCGACGACCCGGGTGGCGCGCCGCTTCATCTCTTTCCAGCGGGCTGCGCCCGCGATGAAGGCTCCATCAGCTGAGTAGACCACGTGTGAGACGCTGCCGGAGTGTTTGGCACCACGCGGCATACCCGGCTCGTCGGTGTGCTGGCCGGCTACCTGGCTGACCTTGTACTGGCCGACCCGCGGGCGGGTCATCCGGTGGCTGGATTCGGCGTCGCGGCAACGGCGGTGGAGCGGCTGACCTATCGCGATACGCGGTTCGGCGGCGCGGTGCACGTTGCGGCGCTGGCCGGCGCGGTCAGTCTGGTCGGCGCCGCGCTGCAGCGGCAGGCTTGCCGAAGCGCCCCGGGCTGGTCGGTCGCCGCGACCGCAGTGTCAACCTGGATAGCGCTGGGTGGAACCTCGTTGGCGCGCATCGGCTCGACGATGGGTGAGCTGCTCGGCCGCGACGACCTCGAGAGTGCGAGAAGGCTGCTTCCGTCGTTGTGCGGCCGCGACCCGGCAACCCTCGACGCCGCGGGACTGATCCGCGCGGCGGTGGAGTCGGTAGCCGAGAACACATCCGACGCGCACGTTGCCCCGCTGCTGTGGGCGGTGGCCGGCGGCACGCCCGCCGTCCTGGGATACCGCGCCGTCAACACGCTGGATGCGATGGTCGGCCACCGCTCGCCTCGGTATGCCCGATTCGGTTGGGCCGCGGCACGGTTGGATGACGCGGCAAACTGGGGCGCCGCGCGGGTGACCGCTGCCCTGACAGCGCTGTGCGCACCGATCGTCGGCGGATCGCCGTGGGGCGCACTAGCTGCCTGGCGTCGCGACGCCCGCCGCCATCCCAGCCCCAATGCCGGCGTCGTCGAAGCGGCGTTCGCCGGTGCGCTGGGCGTGCGACTCGGCGGTCCTACCCAGTACCACTACGAATTGCAGATCCGCCCGGTCCTCGGCGAGGGACCGCCTCCAACGGTGACCGATCTGCGTCGCGCCGTGCTGCTTTCGCGAGCCGTTCAGGTAGCAGCGGTGTTGGTGTTCGCCGGCGCGGCGACGATGCGGCCTGCGCAGCGGGGGGAGGTGGGGTACCTCCCGCTTGCGGGGGAGAGCCGGGCAATCGGGCTCGGCCTCAGCGTCGCCGTCCGTAGCGGTCGGTGAGTTTGTCCTCGATGGTTACCGGTTTGGCGGGGTTCGCGGGTGATGCCTGACGCTGTTCGGCGCGGCGGGCCTTCACTTCGGCGTACACGAAATAGCCCAGCAGGATCGGCGCGAAGACGCCGAAGGTGATCCACTGGATGCCGTAGGACAGGAACGGGCCCGCGTCCAGGTGGGGTAGGCCGATGACGCCCAGCCCGCCCGGCTGATTGTCGACCAGTTGCAGATACGACCCGGCTAACGCGACCCCGGTCAGCCTCGCGATCTTACCAAGGTCTATCGAATACACTTGCCGCACACCGTCACTGATGAATGACTCTTTGTCCAGCACCGGTCGCTCGGAGTCGCGCAAACGCGCCGTGATGGTCACCGCCTCGCGGGGCGGCGGGGGGATCGGCGGTACCCGCGAACCTTGCTCGGGTCGCACGTAGCCGCGGTCGACCAACACGGTGGGGCCGCCGTCGACGACGAAAGGCAGCAGCACCTCCAGAGCCGGGTTCCCGTCGGCTACCCGCAACCGGGCCAGCACCTGCTTGTCCGCCAGATAGTGTCCGGTCGCCGTCACTCTGCGCCACTGCGCGTCGGGGGCAGATGAGTCTTGTTGCGGCAATAGGGTTTTCAACGGTACCGGCGCGGTCGTCAAAGACTGCTGGATCTGGTCGTTCTCCCGTGATGTCTTGGTGTTCTTCCCCAGCTGCCACGGCGCGAGCACGCTGAAGCACAGGTAGGTGAACGCGATCACCACCACGGCCAGCGCCACCCAGCCCGGCCGCAGCAGGAACGCCATCCGGCGCATCAGCCGGATCCGTCCCCGGCGAGTCGCTCGTCGACCCAGGCGTGCAGCCCGGGTAAGGACGCCTCGATCGCCGCGAAGACGGTTTCGAAGTCATCGTGGTCACCGTAATAGGGGTCATCGACGTCGAGAACGTAAGCGCCAGAGCGAGGGTCGAAGGAACGTAGCATCCTGATCCGGTCGGCATCGACGCCCAATTGCTGCAGCAGAGATACGTGGTTGCGGGCCAGCGCGACCACCAGGTCGGCGTGCATATGGTCGATCTCGATCTGCGTGGCGCTGTGGTCGGTGGGGTAGCCGTGCTCGCGCAGCACGCGGTTGGCCCGCTCGTCGGCGCACTTACCGATATGCCAGCCGGCCGTTCCCGCGCTGGTCACCCGCACGGCGTCGTACAGGCCGCGTTGAGTGATCTGATGGTCGAACATCTTTTCGGCCATCGGCGAGCGACAGATGTTGCCGGTGCACACGAAGGTGATGTGCAGCCTCGGGTCAGTCGGACCGTAGTGCTCAGACACCCAGCGCCCTCCGCAGTTCGGCGACCGTCGCGACATGCGCCGCACCGCTGGTCGCCCCCGGCACGGCGTCGGCGAAGTCGCCGCGCCCGTAGCCCCAGCCGACCACTACCGCGTCGATGCCGTGGGCGGCCGCGCCTTCGACGTCGTGTCGGCGGTCGCCGACCATCAGAACTCGTTCGGGCAGCGGCTGCAATTGTGCCAACGCGTGCGCCAGCACGTCGGCCTTGGTGGCTCGGCTGCCGTCGACGCTGGCTCCGGCGACGACCTCGAAGTGCTCGTCAAGACCGAAATGGGCCAGGATGCGTCGTGCCGTCGGCTCTGCCTTGGACGTGGCTACCGCGAGCCGGACGCCCGCGGCCCGCAGGTCGGCCAGTAACGGACCGATCCCGTCGAACAGGCTGTTGATCGCCCAACCGCGACTCGTGTAGTCGGCGCGGTAGGCGGCGATCGCGGCGTCGGTGGCTTCAATGCCCAGCCCCATCGCGGAAAAGGTGTGGTGCATCGGCGGCCCGACGATCCTGCTGGCCAGATCGCCGTCGGGCACGGTGGCACCGATGTGGCCGAGCGCGTGCCGGAAGCTGGACACAATGCCGCCCGCGGAGTCGGTGAGGGTGCCGTCGAGGTCGAAGATCACCAGTTGCGGAGCCTGGCGATCTGGCGATGCGGAGACCGTGCCTGTCACATCGCCATTGTCCAAGATGGCGCGACCGGGCGGCGACTGCGTCCCGATACCGCGGGTATTCGACCGGCCGTTAGTGTCTGTGATGTGGCGAGTCTGGATTCGAGCGTGTCGATTCCGCTCGCGACGGCGCGCTATCACGGCGATCAGGCAGCCGAACCCGGCATGCTCGATTTCGCCGTCAACATCCGTCACACTCAGCCGCCGGGCTGGCTTGTCGAGCGACTGGCTGCACGGTTGACCGACCTGGCGCGGTACCCGGGCGTCGAGGACCAGCGCGCGGCGATCCACTCAGTCGCCACCCGTCACTGCCGAACGCCCGACCAGGTCGCGCTGTTGGCCGGAGCCGCCGAGGGCTTCGCTCTGCTTCCGCAGCTGCGCCCGACCCTGGCGGCGCTGATCGCGCCGTCGTTCACCGAACCTGACGTCGCGCTGCGGGCGGCCGACGTCCGGGTGCATCACGTCGTGCTCGACGCGCCGTTCTGCCTGGTGGGTGCCCAGGTGCCCGAGGCCGCCGACCTCGTCGTGGTCGGCAACCCGACCAACCCGACGTCGGTGGTGCACCCCCGCGAACAGCTCCTTGCGTTGCGCCGGCCTGGCCGGATCGTCGTGGTCGACGAGGCGTTCGCCGATTCGGTTCCCGGCGAGCCGGATTCGCTGGCCGACGAAGCGCTGCCCGACGTGCTGGTGTTGCGCAGCCTGACCAAGACGTGGTCGCTGGCGGGGCTGCGAGTGGGCTACGCGCTGGCTGCGCCGGACGTGTTGGCGCGGCTGACCGCCTCGCGCCCGCACTGGCCGCTGGGCACACTGCAGTTGACCGCCGTGGCGGCGTGTTGCACACGCGAGGCAGTGGACGAAGCCGCGGCGGGCGCCCGGCGGATGGCGGCGATCCGCGCCGAGATGGTGGCCGGCCTGCGGTCGGCGGGTGCCGAGTGCGTGGATGGCCGAGCACCATTCGTCCTGTTCACCGTCGGCGACGCCGAGCTGACACGAAAGCACCTGCACACCAGAGGAATTGCGGTGCGACGATGCGACACGTTCATCGGCCTGGACGGGCGCTATCTGCGTGCCGCGGTGCGCCCGGAATGGCCGGTGCTCGTCGAGGCGCTCGCCGACATCGCGAACAGCGGGCTACTGCGATGACGGTCCGATTGGCCACTGTCATCGACGTGCTGGACGAGGCGTACCCGCCCGCGCTTGCCCAGTCCTGGGATTCCGTCGGCCTGGTCTGCGGTGACCCGGACGACGTGCTGAGCTCTGTGACGATCGCGGTCGACGCCACCGCGGCCGTGGTGAACGAGGTTCCCGACGGTGGCCTGCTGCTGGCCCACCATCCGCTGCTGTTGCATGGGGTGGACACGGTGGCGGCCAGTACCGTCAAGGGCGCGCTGATACACCGCCTGATCCGGTCCGGGCGTTCACTGTTCACCGCGCACACCAATGCCGATTCGGCGTCGCCGGGTGTGTCTGACGCTTTGGCGCAAGCGCTCGGGCTGACCGTCGAGGCGGTCCTGGAACCGGCGTTCGACATTGTCGGCGTCGGGCTGGGGCGAATCGGCTCGCTGCCTCAGCCAGAATCGTTGAGCGCGTTCGTCTCCCGAGTCAAGGCTGGGCTGCCACGGACGTCGTGGGGAGTGCGCGCCGCCGGCGATCCGGACATGACGGTGTCGCGTGTCGCGGTGTGCGGGGGCGCGGGCGACTCGCTGCTGGGCACCGCGGCGGCCGCCGATGTCCAGGCCTACGTGACGGCCGATTTGCGTCATCATCCGGCCGACGAGCACCGACGCGCTTCCGAAGTGGCCCTGATTGATGTCGCGCATTGGGCCAGCGAATACCCGTGGTGCGAGCAGGCTGCCGACGTGTTGCGGTCGGCGTTCGGTGCTGAGCTTTCGGTTCGGGTGTGCCCCATTCGTACCGATCCATGGAACGTCGACAACGACAGCGGGGATGACCACTCATGAAAGCCGCAGTCGCGCAACAACGCTCGCTGCTCGAGGTTGCCGAGCTGGACGCTGAGCTGTCCAAGATGGCCCACCGCGCCAGTCACCTGAGCGAGCGCGAAGACTGCGAGCGAATGCAAATCGAGCAGGCCGCCGCCAACGACCGGCTGGGAGCCCTGGGAATTGCGCTGGAGGATTTGGATACTCAGGTATCGCGCTTCGAGTCGGAGATCGACGCGGTGCGCCAGCGCGAGGAGCGGGACCGCTCGCTGCTGCAATCAGTGGCAGATGCGAAGCAATTGGGGGATTTACAGCACGAGTTGGAGACCCTGGAGCGTCGCCAGTCCGATCTGGAGGATTCGCTGTTAGAGGTGATGGAACGCCGCGAACAGCTGGAAGCTGAGCGGACCGCGGAGCTGGCCGTCATCGAGAAACTGCAGGCCGATCTGGCCAGTTCGCAGCACGCTCTCGACAGCACGTTGGCCGACATCGACCACGCCCGCCGCCTCCACGCGTCGCGGCGCGATGAACTCACTGCGGCGCTGGATCCCGATTTGGTCGCGCTGTACGAACGACAACGCGCCGGCGGTGGCCCCGGAGCGGGTCTGTTGCAGGGCCGCCGCTGCGGGGCGTGCCGGATCGAGATCGACCGCGGCGAGCTGTCCCGGATCTCCGTGGCCGCCGAAGACGAAGTGCTGCGGTGTCCCGAATGCGGCGCAATCTTGTTGCGGGTCAAAGGCGCAAGTCAATGAAAGTTGTCGTCGAGGCCGACGGTGGATCCCGCGGCAACCCGGGGCCGGCGGGGTACGGGTCGGTGGTCTGGACCGCCGACCGGTCGACGGTGCTGGCCGAGAGCAAGCAGGCAATCGGGTGGGCCACCAACAACGTCGCCGAATATCGCGGCCTGATAGCGGGTTTGCAAGAGGCGGCGGAACTGCACGCCACCGAAGTCGCGGTGTCGATGGATTCCAAACTGGTGGTCGAACAGATGTCCGGGCGCTGGAAGGTCAAGCACCCCGACCTCGCGGAGCTCAACGCCACCGCTCGCGCACTGGCCGCGCAGTTCGAGCGGGTCAGCTATCAGTGGATCCCGCGAGCCGAGAACTCGCACGCCGATCGATTGGCCAACGAGGCGATGGATGCCGCGGCCGAACAGCCGGCGCACGCCGAGAAGCCGCCCGCAGTGGTCATCACTGAGACCCCCGGGCCGCCGGGGTGGACCGGTGCGCGCGGCGCCGCCACCAGGCTGCTGTTGCTGCGCCACGGCCAGACCGAATTGTCGGTGCAACGGCGCTACTCAGGACGCGGCAACCCGACGTTGACCGAGCTGGGCCGCCAGCAGGCCGACGCGGCTGCGCGCTACCTGGCGCAGCGCGGCGGCATCGCCGCAGTGGTCAGCTCACCGTTGCAGCGGTGCTACGAGACAGCGACGGCCGCCGCCAAAGCACTGGGCCTGGATGTCGCCGTCGACGACGACCTGATCGAGACCGATTTCGGCGGATGGGAAGGCCTGACGTTCAGCGAGGCCGCCGAACGCGACCCCGACCTACATCGACGCTGGTTGCGCGACACCAGCACCGAGCCCCCTGGCGGGGAAAGCTTTGACCACGTCAACGCGCGGGTCCGCCAGGTGCGGGATCGGATCGTCGCCGAACACGACGGCAGCACGGTGCTCGTTGTGTCGCACGTAACACCGATCAAAATGCTGCTGCGAGAGGCGCTCGACGCCGGGCCGGGCATCCTCTACCGGCTACACCTGGACCTGGCGTCGTTGAGCATCGCGGAGTTCTACCCCGACGGCGCCTCGTCGGTCCGATTGGTGAATCAGACCGGTCATTTGAGTTAGAGATCGCCGGCATCCGGGTAGTGGGCCATTCGTGGACTGGGTAGTTTCGCACGCTTTCGCGATTGGATCGGCGCTGCTCGCCGCGTTCTTCGCCGCGGTGGGCATCGTCGTCCGGCAGCGTGCGATCCAAGACGAAGCGAATAATTCGGACGACTCGGGTGCGATTGTGACGTCGTGGGTGCGCCAGCCGGCATGGTGGGCAGGAACGCTGGGCGCCGTCGGCGGGTATGTATTTCAGGCGCTGGCATTGGCGCACGGATCGCTGTTGCTCGTGCAACCGCTGCTGGTGTCGTCACTGCTGTTCGTGCTGCCGCTGGGTGCGAGGTTCTCCAATCAGCATGTGCGGGGCCGTGATTGGTATTGGGCGCTGTTGTTGACCGCGGCGCTCACGATTTTTGTTCTGGTGGGACAGCCGCGCGAAGGGCATTATCGCCCTCCGGTGCCTGCCTGGAGCGTGGCGCTGGCCAGCTCGGTCCCCGTCGTGATCGTGTGCGTACTGGCGGCTCGCCGCACGGTCGGGCGGCCGCGCGCAATGCTGTTGGCGAGTGCGGTCGCCGTGCTGCTCGGCATGATCGCGGTATTGACGAAAGTCAGCACCCACCGCCTGGCCGCACACGGTTGGCACGGGTTGCTGACGGTGCCGGCGCCCTACTTGCTCGTGGCGCTGGCGGCCACGGTTACCGTGTTGCAGCAGTCGGCATTTCATGCCGGCGCGTTGCAAGCGTCGGTGCCGATCATGCTGGTCGGTGAGCCGGTGGTGGCCGTGCTGCTGGGTGTCGTCGTCCTGGGTGAGCATCTGGTGGTGCGCGGCGCCGGGAGTGCGATCCTGGTGTTGGCCGTCGGCTCGATGACGGCAGCGACGATCGCGCTGGGGCGCGATTCGGCTTCTCCTGCAACGCTGGTCGCCGATCAGGCGGCGTCGTGAAAGATCAGGCCGAGCGCGTAACGCTCGCCCGATCGCACGACGGACAGGCCGTGGCGCACCGCCGCGGCTGACCAGCCGCGCGCCGACCGCACCGGCCGGTCGCGGGTGGTGAACAGGTAGCCGTGGCCCTGCGGCAGTTGCGCTGCGGTACCGCGCGACTGAGCCCGTGCCCGCTGTTCGACGAGCAGGAACTCCCCGCCGGTGTATTCGGTGGCCGGGTCGCTCAGATTGATCACCACCTGAAGGGGAAAAACCAAGTCCCCGTAAAGGTCTCGGTGCAGAGCATTCCAGTCGTCGGTCCCGTATCTGAGCACCAGGGCGGTCGGTCTCGTCTGGCCGGCCGCGTGGCACATGTCGAGCCACTCGTCGAGACTGTCCGGCCAGGGAGCCTCTCGCCCGAGCCGCGTCCACCATTCGCGGGCGATCGGCAACAACCGCGGGTAGAGCGCCTGCTTGAGATGGTCGATCGGCTCCGGGTAGGGGGCGCGGAAATAGCGGTACTGGCCGGAGCCATAGCGACGCGGCGCCATGTCGATGGTCGCGCGGAACAGGTGGTCCTCAGCGAACAGGTTGCGCACCCGTCGTGTCTCGGCGGGCGTGAGGAGTCGGGGCAGCATAGCGCCGCCGCAGTCGTCGGCGGCGTTGGCAATCGCCGGCCAGTCGCCGGCGTCGACGCGCTTTTCCCACCGGTTCGGCGGCATCAGCTGGGGTCTCCCTTCGACCGTTGCCCTGTAGACGATAAGGATGCCTCGGGCGTGAGATCCAATCTTGTCGGCGTCGTCATGTCTTGAGTCACGAAGTTGGCAGGTTTTCGGGGGTGGTTTGGTCGGCGAGGTAGGCCTGTTAGGAGTCCGATCGTTGAGGGGTTGGTGGGGGCGGATGGTGTTGTAGATGATGCGGAAATGGTGAACTTCCATGTCAAGGGCGTCGCCGTTGGTGACGTATCCGCGGAAGAGGTGCTCGTATTTGAGGGTGCCGAAGAAGCCTTCGACGGCGCCGTTGGTTTGGGGGGATTTGATTCGGGTGCGCGGACGTGGCGCAGCAGGGGGTCGTTGCTGTCGAAGGCGGTCTGGAAGGTTTGCCCGCGAAAGCAGGGCCCGTTGTCGGAGACCACCGCGATGGGGGCCGGCAGGTGGTCGATGACGGTTTCGGCGGCATCGACAACGTCCATCACGCCGCGGTCGGCGCGCAGATCCTCAAAGGACGACAGAGAATTGGTCCTCGGCCGTGATGCGCCTACTCAATTTGGAGAAGCAGGCATGTCATGCGGAACCCGATTCCGCCGCCAGCTACCAGTACGAGCTGTCCGCGTTCTAGTTGACCGGTTTCGCGCAGGTGGGCAATACCGAGTATTTGGTCGCACGGACCGACGTGTCCATTCTTACGCAACTCGGACCAGCAAGTTTTTTCGATGGGAATGTTATTCCGCTCAAGATATATCGTTTGCATGCTGACGAGGGGAAGCGCAGGGAGGCAAAAATGGGAGATATCTTCAATGGTTATATTCGCTTCTCTCAAGGTCGCTGAAATGGCGGCCTGTACCTCTTGCGTAATAGTCTCAACGTATGGACCAAAACTAAGGTCGAGGTCAGAGAAATCCCAAACACCGGGGCTTTTCATGCGAGGTCGAAGCAGCATCTCGAACTCCGGATTCGAAGTTCTCTGGCTCACGATAAGCCGCGCAAATCCGCTCTTCTTTGATATCACTGCCGCGGCCGCGCCATCACCAAAAAGGGCTCCGGCCAGCCAGCGATCCATTCCATCGGGGTAACGCAGCGTCGAAGAAACAAGTCCAACATCCATACGGGGATCACTCGACAATATTCGGGCAACAACTTCTATGCCTGTGACTCCTCCATCACTCGTTGCATTTAGCTCGAATGCAATAGCTTCAGATTGTCCGAGTATGCGCTGCACATAGCATACCGGCGCCGCGTGTTCGGTAGATGTCGTAAGCATTGCAAGTACGATTGCTGAAAGTGTTTCAGCGCAATGGCTCGATTTCTCCATCGCTTGTGATGCCGCGATGCCGGCCATGACATGTTGGGGCATGTCAGCTTTTGTGATGGTTTCGTATCCGGCACGCTTGGTTTCATTCGGATAATTGCTGTCTATGGTGTCGATTGGAAATCTCTGTGGCAAATAGCTTCCGACCGCGTTTATGAATGTTCCATTCCATTTCATTCTGTACCTCGAGTTCTTTGATTCTTGGCCTTTGGTTCATGAAATTGTTATCCGTGAGCCAGTTGTAAACGCGTAGAGCGACGAGTCCGGGCTCAAGTATCAGAGGGGAGGTCGGGGTTTCGATATGGTCACCAATGCGGGGATGTATAACAAGCGTTGATCCGGCATCTAGCGCTTCATTCGATTGGAGGCCGAACCTTAGGTATCGTCCATAGGCAATGAGGTTGCGCTCTGCGTACAGGTGCTGCGAGACTGCTGTCATCAATAGCGGATAGTTACTAATACTGGCCGGATCGGTGGTTGTCACCGGCGCTATTGCCACCATTTTTGATTTTTGCTCGTTGTCTGGCCCTAGTGCCATTGTAGCAATCAATTTGGCGGCGTGAAGTCCCGGTACACAGGTTATTCCGTTCGCGACGATCACGATGGCTTGATCAGTTTTCCTGTTCAGTTGCATTGAATCTACTATTGCTTGGGCCGCTTGCTGCACCGTGCCCGGAAGAGGGGTTCCGGAGAAGCCCGGTGAAATTATTTCCGTCACCTCAATATCTTCCAGCACCAGGTTCGCAAAGGTCTGGTACTGGCCGGCAAACTCGGATAGGCATACCAAGCGCACAAACGCATTTTCTGTTGGCCTCAGAACTGATTCGATGAGATGTTCTGAGGAGTCTTGTTTAGATGCCGATGAGGACTCGAGGTTAGATGCGGCAATTAGGATGTCTGCCAAGACTGAATGTGCTTCGTCTGATGCTTCGTTTAGGAGTTGCCCAAGTGGACCTAGAGTCTGCGCGGCGGTGGGGGTGAGCACCTCGATGAGGTGTCGGGCCAGCGCGGCGGGGGTGGGGTGGTTGAAAATCAGTGTCGGCGGCAGTGTCAAGCCGGTCTGTTGGGTCAAGGCATTGCGCAGTTCGAGGGCGGTCAAGGAATCAGTACCGAGCTCTTTGAAAGTGCGTTCGGCATCGAGACCCGCCGGGTCAGGATGGGCCAACACCGTGGCCGTAGCGGTGTTGACCAACGTGGTGAGGGTTTGCAGTTGTTGTTCAGGAGTTTGGCCGGCCAGCTGCGCCCGCAGCCCCTCAGAACTAGCCGCGGTGGCGTGAGGACGGCTGGTGATAAGGCCGGACAGGATCGCGGGCAGGGTGTTTTCGCGTGCTTGGCGGGCCAAACCCAGCCTGGTCAGGGGACTGGTGAACAGGGTGGGCTGGTGCTGGGCGAGGGCAGTATCGAACAGAGCGAGGCCGTGTTCGGTGGTGATAGGGGTAAAACTGTTCCGGCTGAGGCGGGCGTGGTCGACGGCAGTCAGGTGAGCGGTCATCCCGGTCGGGGCCTGCCAGACCCCCCACGCCAGGCTGGTGGCGGGGCGGTGTTGACGGTGACGGTGCTGGGCTAATGCGTCAAGGAAGGCGTTCGCGGCCGCATAGTTGGCTTGCCCTGGGGCGCCGAGGGCTGCCGCGGCCGAGGAAAACAGGACAAACGCGGCCAGGTCCTGGTCTTGGGTGAGTTGGTGCAGATGCCAGGCAGCGTCGGCTTTAGAGGCCAAGACGGCGTCGAGTTGGTCAACGCTCAGGTCGGTCACAACAGCGTCATCGAGGACCCCGGCGGTGTGGATGACAGCGGTCAACGGATGCTGGTCGGGAACGCTGCCCAGCACTACAGCCAGGTCGGCGGGATTGCTGGTATCGCCGGCCATGATCGTGACCTGGGCGCCGAGTTCACCCAGGTGCGCCTCGAGCTCGGCGGCAGCAGGGGCGGCTGGGCCGCTCCGAGACACCAACAGCAAATGGCGGACCCCGTACCGGGTGACCACATGCTCGGCAAAGATCCGACCCAGCATTCCAGTACCACCAGTGATCAGGACCGTTCCATCGGGATCCAGCCCCGCAGGGGTGTCTGGAGGCGTGAGGGTGGGGGGTCGGCTCAGGCGGGGGATGTGGGTGGTGCCGTTGCGCAGTGCTAGCTGGGGTTCGGTGGCTGGCCGTGGTGGCAGGGTGGCCAAGATGTTGTGGTCGCTGGCGGGTGAGGAGTCGGTGTCGAGCAGGGTGATGCGGTGGGGATGCTCGTTTTGAGTGGTGTGGATCAGCGCCCAGGCGGCCGCGTGAGCCAGATCGGGGGCGGGGTCGTGGTGGCTGGTGGCCACGGCATGACGCGTGATGATCACCAGATGGCTGTTGAGAGTGTCAGGGCGGGCCAACCAGGCTTGAAGCTGGGTGAGTGTGCGGTGGGTCAGGGTGTGGAGTCGCTTAACCGGGTCGACATCCGCTGCGGGATCAGGCAAAGGCAAAGGCCAGATCACCAGCTCGGGGGGATCGCCCAAAGCGGTCAGTTCGGTGTGGACCGGCCCGTTTTGCAAGCTGGCCGGCAACCGATCGGGTTGATCGGTGACGACCGCCCAGGCAGGAGTGGCCGCGGCCGGGGAGGCGTCGGGAGGCAGGGGCGACCAACTCAGCTCGAACAGGCTGTCCTGAAGTCCCCTCGCGGGTGTGGGCTGACCGACGGTGTCGGGCAGCTCGCGCAGGGTAAGCGATTGGATAGTGATCACCGGCGCGCCCGCCGGATCGGTGGCATACAGGGCAAAGCTGTCCGGGCCAGTGGATGTGAGCCAAACACGGAGCTGGGTCGCCGCGGTGGCGTGCAAGGTGATCCCGGTAAACGCGAAAGGAAGCCGGGGTGCTGCACTTTCAGCATCGAAGCGGGCGCCGCTGTAAAACGCGGCGGCCAGAGGATGCAAGGCAGCATCGAGCAGGGCCGGGTGGATGCCATAGCCACTGACATCGGTGTCAGCGGGTAGCTCCACCTCCGCATACACGATGTCGGGATCGGTGTGGTCCTGGCCGATGCCACGCAAAGACCGGAACGGCCCGCTATAGCCGAAACCACGTTCGGCTAAATCCTGGTAAAAGCTGTCCGGATCGATGGGATCGATAGCCGGTGGTGGCGTGGACGCGAAAGAGGCCAAGGGGTGCTGCTCGGCGGTCAGCGCGCCGTTGGCATGCAGCGTCCAGCCCGCGGTGTGCTCCTCACCGGTTCGGGAGTAAACGGTGAAAAGACGGCGTCTCGTGTCCTCGGCGGGCTGCACGGTGATTTGAAAATCGGTGGGGATGTGGTCGACCAGCGCCAAAGGAGTATGGAGAACTAACTCGTCGATGACTGGACAGTCGGCGTACTCACCGGCCTGCAGCATCAAATCGATGAACCCAGTTCGTGGGAACAACACGGTGTCCTGCACCCTATGACCGGCCAGCCAGTGCATGGTGGCAGACAGTCGACCGGTCAACACAAACTGGCCTTGGTCAGCAAGCTCGACCACCGCACCCAAAAGTGGATGGTCAGGCCGGCTGAGTCCGGCAGCGCTGACGTCGGCGGTTGGGGTGGGATGCACCCAGTAGGAGCGGTGTTGGAACGGGTAGGTGGGAAGGGCGGTGACGCCCGCATCGGGGTAAAGGGTCCGCCAGGACGGGCTATGGCCATGGTTGTGCAGTTGGGCTATCGCGGTGGCGACGGTGTCTAAATCGGGCCGATCTCGATGTAAGGTGGTGATCACCACCGACTGGGCCCGGTCGGAAACCCCGGCCAACGTGTCGATGATCGCTGGAGCCAGCACTGGATGCGGAGACAACTCCACGAACGTGTGCTGCCCCTCGGCGAGCAGGTGAACGATACTGTCATGAAACCGCACCGGCTCCCGCAGCTGCCTGGTCCAGTAGTTGCTGGATGTGAGCTGATCGGTGGTGGCTATTTGCCCGGTGAGGTTGGACAGGACCGGCACGGTGGGCGGCATGAAAGTCAGGCCAGCGGCGGTGGCCTCGAATTCGGGTAAAGCCGGGTCCATATAGGCCGAATGGAAGGCGTGGCTGACCGTCAAAGGGGTGACTTTGAGATCTCGTGCCGCGCAGCGCTCGCGGATGCGGTCGAGTTCATCGGGATGGCCGGACACGACAACCGAAGTGGGGCCGTTGATCGCGGCGATGGTGGTCTGCGGGTGGTCTTGAAGCATGGCCACCACGTCACGCTCGCTGGCCTGCACCGCGATCATCGCCCCTGCCGGGCAGGCCTGCATCAACCGACCACGAGCAGTCACCAACACCGCGGCGTCGGCAAGGGACAACACCCCAGCGACATAAGCGGCAGTGAGTTCTCCGATGGAGTGGCCCAGAAGATAGTCCGGGGCGATAACGACCCCGACGAACAGGGCATGCATGGCCGCGCCCACGGCGAACAGCGCCGGCTGGGCGTAAGCGGTTTGATGGAGCAGCTCGGCTGAAGTGGTATGCGGCTGGGCGAAAATGACTTCGCGGAGCGGAACTTCGAGATGGTTATCCAGGACTGCGCATACTTCGTCGAGGGTGTGGGCGAAGGTGGGATGGTGCTGGTAGAGCTCCAGGCCCATACCGGGGTATTGGGCGCCCTGGCCGGGAAAGACGAACACCGTCTTGCCGGTTTGGCGGGAAAGATGGTGGTGCTGGGTAAGACAGCGATGAGGTTGACCCGCGCTTAGTGCGTGCAAAGCCTGGAGCAGATTCTCACGGGGATTATCGGTGGCCGAAGACTTCACGACGGTTGCGCGGTAAGGATGGTGGGTGCGCGTGGTGGCCAGGCTGTAGGCCAAGTCGGTCAGGTCCAGATCGGGGTGGCAGACCAGATGCCGGTGCAGTCGGTCAGCTTGAGCGGCAAGGGCTTTGGGAGTGCGCGCCGAGATCGGCCAAACATGCAGCAGCGGGGGTGGGGCCGGTTCTGCCGGCGGTTCTGAGACAAGCTCTTCTGCAGGGAAAATCGACGGGGAAGCCGACAACGCCGCGGTGGGGGCTTGTTGGACGATGACATGGGCGTTGGTGCCGCTGATCCCAAACGACGACACCGCCGCGGTTCGCGGATGACTAGTCACCGGCCAGGCAACAGGCTCGGTAAGCAGCCGCACCGTGCCAGCGGACCAATCGATGTGGCTGCTGGGCCGATCAACGTGCAGGGTCGGGGCAAGGGTGTCATGGTTGAGAGCCTGAATCATCTTGATCAATCCGGCGACCCCGGCAGCGGCCTGAGTGTGGCCGATGTTCGATTTGATCGATCCCAGCCATAAGGGGTGATCGGAGTCCCGGCTGGAGCCATAGGTGGCGATCAGGGCGCCGGCCTCAATCGGGTCGCCCAAGGTGGTGCCGGTGCCGTGGGCCTCGACAACATCAACTTGATCAAGTGTCAAACCCGCATTGGCTACTGCTTGACGGATCACACGCTGCTGAGCCGGCCCATTAGGGGCGGTCAACCCGTTGGAGGCACCGTCTTGATTGACCGCCGATCCCGCGATGACCGCCAACACCGAACGGTTGTTACGACGGGCGTCGCTAAGCCGTTCCAGAACTAAAATCCCGGCGCCTTCCCCCCACCCGGTGCCATCAGCGGTGTCAGCGAACGCTTTACAGCGGCCATCAAGTGCCAACCCGCGTTGACGGGCGAACTCGGTAAATATCGCCGGTGTGGCCATCACCGTGACCCCACCAGCCAGCGCCAGACTGGATTCCCCGTTACGCAGCGACTGACACGCCAAATGCGTGGCGACCAGCGATGACGAACACGCCGTGTCAACGGTGATAGCAGGACCCTGCAACCCCAAGGTATAGGCCACACGCCCCGAAGCCACACTGGTGGCCGTCCCGGTCAAGGCGAACCCGTCCACACTATCGGAGCCAACAGCCCCATACGATTGGGCCCACGCCCCGGTGAACACCTCGGTATCTGAGCCCACCAACGCGGCCGGATCAATTCCCGCGGTCTCCAACGCCTCCCAACACACCTCCAACAACAGCCGCTGCTGGGGATCGATTGCTAATGCCTCCCGCGCGGAGATGCCGAAAAACTCAGCATCAAACCCCGCCGCCTCAGCCAAAAACGCCCCAGAGCGGGTATAGGTCTTACCCACCGCATCGGGATCAGGATCAAACAACTCCGCCAAATCCCAGCCCCGATCAGTCGGGAAATCACCCACCACATCCCTGCCGGCAATGACCAGCTCCCACAACCCCTGCGCCGAATCAACACCACCAGGGAACCGACACGCCATACCCACCACCGCCACCGGCTCATCGACCCGCGCCGCCGCAGGAGGAATCACACCCGCCGGCGCGGCGGTGGCGGTGAGCACCACGATGAGGTGTCGGGCCAGCGCGGCGGGGGTGGGGTGGTCGAAAATCAGTGTCGGCGGCAGTGTCAAGCCGGTCTGTTGGGCCAAGGCATTGCGCAGTTCGATGGCGGTCAAGGAATCAGTACCGAGCTCTTTGAAAGTGCGTTCGGCATCGAGACCCGCCGGGTCAGGATGGGCCAACACCGTGGCCGTAGCGGTGTTGACCAACGTGGTGAGGGTTTGCAGTTGTTGTTCAGGAGCTTGGATGGCCAACCGCGCGGCCAGTGTGTGGGGGCTGGCGGTGGCGGCCTGCGGGCGGCTGGTGGTCAAGGCTGACAGGATCGGGGCCAGGGTGTTGTGGCGGGCCTGGCGGGCCAACGCGCCCGTGTTGAAGGCGCTGGCCAGCAGGTTGGGCTGCTGGTAGGTCAGGGCGGCGTCGAACAGGGCCAGGCCGTGCTCGGTGGTGATCGGGGCAAGACCGTTGCGGCTCATACGGGCCTGATCACGCGAGCTTAGGTGAGCGGTCATCTCGCTGGTGGTCTGCCAAAAGCCCCAGGCCAAGCTGGTGGCCCGGCGCTGGGTGTGGTGGCGGTGGCGGGCCAGCGCGTCCAGGAAGGCGTTAGCGGCCGCGTAGTTGGCTTGCCCGGGAGCGCCCAAAGCTGCTGCGGCCGAGGAGAATACGACAAACGCGTCGAGGTCGGTATCGGCGGTCAGCTGGTGCAGATGCCAGGCGGCGTCGGCTTTAGCGGCCAGCACGGTGTCGAGTTGCTCGCCGGTCAGTTCGGTGACGACGGCGTCATCAAGGATGGCGGCGGTGTGGATGACCGCGCTCAACCGATGCTGGGCAGGGATGGACTCAAGCACGGCGGCCAACTCGGCGGGGTTGCTGGTATCGCAGGCGGTGATGGTGACTTGGGCGCCCAGTCGGGTCAAGCGCTGCTCAAGCTCGGCGGCCCCGGCAGCAGTCGGGCCGCGACGTGACACCAGCAGCAGATGCCGGATACCGTAGCTAGTGATCAGATGCTGGGCGAACAACCCGCCCAGCATCCCGGTGCCCCCGGTTATCAACACCGTCCCGTTGGGATCCCACACCGTGGGCGGGGTCAACACGATTTTTCCGCTGTGGCGAGCCTGGCTCATGTCCCGGAAAGCTTGGCGGGCTTGCAGCAGGCCGAAGCTGGTAGTGGGCAGCGGCTCAAAAACCCCGGTGCTGAACAACTCGGCCAGCGCGATCCATACCCGCTGCAGGTGATCGGCTGGTTCAGCGCCCAGGTCATAGGTGTGGTAGTCGACCCCGGGATGGGCTGCAGCGACCTCGTCGCGCGAGCGGATATCGGTTTTGCCGATTTCGAGGAACCGCCCACCATGGCCCAGCAGGCCCAGCGAGGCGTCGATGAATGCCCCGCTCAGACTGTTGAGCACCACATCCATACCTTGTCCGCCGGTGGCGTCGTAAAACGCCTCGACGAAATCCAGGGTGCGGGAAGAAGCTAGGTGCTGGGGGGACACCCCCAAGCGGTGAAGGACGGCGTGTTTGGTGGGATGCGCGGTGGTAAACACCTCAGCACCGAGATGACCGGCGATCTGGATGGCGGCCTGACCGACGTCTTCGGCGCCGGCGTGGATGAGCACTCGCTGCCCGGCAGACAGCCCAGCGACCTCGACCAAGGCGATATAGGCGGTCAAAAACGCCACCGGGACCGACGCGGCCTGAGCAAACGACCATCCAGCAGGGATGGGACCAACCAGTTGGTGGTCGGTGATGGCGGTGGTCGAAAAAGCGTTGTGGGGAAACAGGCCCATCACCGCGTCACCGGGACGTAAGGATGTCACATCGGGGGCGGTGTCGAGGATGACCCCGGCGGCTTCGCCACCCAGCCCCTCATCAGCGATGGCGCCTAACGCCACGACCACATCGCGGAAATTCAGCCCGGTAGCGCGGATGCCAACGCGGATCTGTCCAGGGGCCAGCACCGTGATCGGGTCGGTGGGCACCAAAGCCAGGTTGGCCAAATCATCCTTGCCGGTGGTGGCCAACTGCCAGGAGGGGGTCTGTGGTGGGGTCAGGGCCGGGGTGCGGGCCAGCCGGGGAAGGTGGGCGATACCGTGGCGCAGGGCCAGCTGCGGTTCAGTGGCCGGCCGCGCCGACAGGGTGGCTAGCAGGTTGTCGTCGGTGGCGGCGGTGTTATCGATGTCGAGCAAGGTGATGCGGTTGGGGTGCTCGTTTTGGGTGGTGTGGACCAGCGCCCACACCGCGGCGTGGGCCAGGTCAGGAGCGTGGTCATAGGCGCTGACGCTAACCGCGTGGCAGGTCAGGATCACCAGATGGGTCTCAGCTGTGTCGGGCCGGGCCAGCCAGCCCTGCAGCTGGGCCAAAACGCGGCGGGTCAGGCCATGAACCCGCTGCAAAACATCAACCCCCTCCACATCCGCTTCCCCGTTCGGCAAGGGCAGGGGCCAGATCACCAGGTTCGGGCACCCGGCCAGGGTGGCCAGATCGGTATGGATCGGGCCGGCGCGCAGGCTGGCGGGGAGTCGCTCGGGCTCATCGGCACACACCGCCCACACCGGTGTGTCCGCCCCCAGGCGGGGGGCCTCGGGCACCGGTAGCCAGTCCAGCTCCAACAAGCTGTCCGACACCCCGGCTACCGGGGTGGGCTGACCGATGCGCTCGGGCGCAGCGCGCAGGGTCACGGTGTCGATCGTGATCACCGGCGCACCGGTGGGGTCAGCGGCGTGCAGCCTGAAAGTGTCTGCCCCGGTACGGGTCAGTTGGATATGCAGCTGGGTGGCCGCGGTGGCATGCAGGGTGATCCCGCTCAACGCGTACGGAAGCCGCGGCAGCGCGCCATCTGCCTCGGTGATGCGGTCAAACACGGCAGCCAAAGGGTGCAGGGCGGCGTCGAGTAGGGCCGGGTGGATACCGTAGCCGGTGATGTCGGTGCCAGCGGGCAACGCCACCTCGGCATACACCACCTCGGGTCGGGTGGGATCGCCACCAATACCCCGTAAAGACCGAAACAGACCGCTGTAGCAGTAACCCTGCTCGGCCAGCCGCTCATAGAAGTCGTCCTGGTCAAGGGCCTCGACACCGTGCGCCGGTGGGGCCGGGGGGCCCGCGGCGGCTGGCTGATCAGCCCTAAGCGTGCCGGTGGCGTGCAACGTCCAGGCCGTAGCGGGATGCTCACCACCGGTGCGGGAGTGCACAGTACAAGGCCGCCGCCCGCCGTGATCGACCGGATGCACCAGGATCTGCAGATCGGTCGGCGCATGCTCCGACAGAGTCAGGGGGGTATGCAAGATCAGCTCGTCGATCACCGGGCAGCCGGTCAACTCGCCGGCCCGCAGGATCACATCGATGAACCCGGTCGCGGGGAACACCACGATGTCTGACACCTGATGACCGGCCAACCAGCCCTGTGTGCTGGTCGACAACCGCCCAGTCAGCACGACCTGGTCCTGGTCAGCCAGCTCGGTCACCGCGCCCAACAACGGATGCTCGGGACGGCCCAACCCGGCAGCGCTGACCTGAGCGGACGGGCTGGGGGCCAGCCAGTAGTGGCGGTGCTCGAAGGGATAGGTGGGCAGCGCGACAGTATGCGCGCGGGGATACAGAGCCGGCCAAGACGGGCTATGGCCGTGATTATGCAGCCGGGCCAGCGCCGCGGAAACCGCGTCAAGGTCGGACCACTCCCGATGCAAGGTGGTGATCACCACCGACTGGGCCCGCCCCGCAACCTCAGCCAAAGTGTCGGTAATCGCTGGGGCCAACATCGGATGCGGGGACAACTCCACAAACGTTTGCTCACTGGCGGCCAGCAGCCCAACCACACTGTCATAGAACCGGACCGGCTCCCGCAGGTTGCGATACCAGTAGTCGGCGTCCATGGTGGTGGTGTCGAGCGGGTGACCCGACTGTGCGCTTGCCACCGTGGAATACAGCGCGATGCGTGCCGGACCCGGAGTCAGGTCGGCCAGCTCCTCTAGGAGGCGTTCACGTAGTGGTTCGACCTGAGCAGAGTGCGAGGCGTAATCGACAGCGATAGGCCGGATGTGGATGCCGTCACGGCTGCAGGCCTCGATGAGCTGCTCTAGCGCGGCGGGGTGGCCGCTGATGATGGTGTGCGACGGGCCGTTGATCGCGGCGATGCTTAGCGCCTCGCCGTAGCGTTGCAGTCGCGGGTGGAGTTCTTGGGCGGCCATCAGGACCGACGCCATGGCACCGGCACCACAGAGGGTGGTAAGCGCTTGACTGCGCCGCGCCACAATTTTGGCGGCCTCAACCAAGGAAAGCACCCCGGCGATATAAGCCGCGGCGATCTCTCCTTGAGAGTGACCGACCACCGCGTCGGGCACAATGCCGTAGCTGACCAACACCTCGGCCAGCGAGACCATCATCGTGAACAGCACAGGCTGGACCACATCGACTCGGTCCAGCGGTGGGGCCGCCGGGTCCTGGAACAAGACCTCGCGCACCGACCAGCCAGTCCATGGGCGCAGCGCCTGGTCACACTGGTCGAGGGTGTGGGCGAAGGTGGGATGGTGCTGGTAGAGCTCTAGGCCCATACCGGGGTATTGGGCGCCCTGGCCGGGAAAGACGAACACCGTCTTGCCGGTTTGGCGGGAAAGATGGTGGTGCTGGGTAAGACAGCGATGAGGTTGACCCGCGCTTAGTGCGTGCAAAGCCTGGAGCAGATTCTCACGGGGATTATCGGTGGCCGAAGACTTCACGACGGTTGCGCGGTAAGGATGGTGGGTGCGCGTGGTGGCCAGGCTGTAGGCCAAGTCGGTCAGGTCCAGATCGGGGTGGCAGACCAGATGCTGGTGCAGTCGGTCAGCTTGAGCGGCAAGGGTTTTGGGAGTGCGCGCCGAGATCGGCCAAACATGCAGCAGCGGGGGTGGGGCCGGTTCTGCCGGCGGTTCTGAGACAAGCTCTTCTGCAGGGAAAATCGACGGGGAAGCCGACAACGCCGCGGTGGGGGCTTGTTGGACGATGACATGGGCGTTGGTGCCGCTGATCCCAAACGACGACACCGCCGCGGTTCGCGGATGACTAGTCACCGGCCATTCGCTGGTACCCGAGAGAACACGCACACTGAGTTCGTGTCCAACGAGAGCCGTGTTCGGCGAAACGTAATTGAGACTGGGAGGAAGAAGGCGATGTTGTAAAGCCAGGGCGACCTTGATGATGCCAAGCACTCCAGCGGCCGCTTCGAGATGCCCAATATTCGCTTTTAACGAGCCGACGATGAGAGGGTGTTCACTGCGTCCCGCGCAATACACGGAGGTTATCGCCTCTGCTTCCGCGATATCACCGACAGGCGTACCGGTACCGTGGGCCTCGACATACTGTACTTGATCGGGCTCGACGCCTGACGCTGTTAGAGCAGCGTGGAACAATTTGATGTGTGCGTTTGAATCGGGAGAAGCGAGGCTTTGCCGCTGGCCGTCATTAATTACTGCGCCTCCAAGGATTACGGAATAAATATAGTCGCCCTGCTCCAACGCGTTGGCAACCCTCCTAAGTACAATGAAACCACCTCCCTCCCCGCGAACGTAGCCGTTGGCACGCCGATCGAATGGACGACAAATTCCGTCGGGCGATAGCACTCCTAGCTCAGCGAGGGCCAACCCAGCGTTAGGGTTGAGATTAAGATGTACCCCCCCAGCAATGGCAAGGTCACATTCCCCCCTTCTGAGACTTTCCATCGCTAAAGTGACAGCCGTAAGCGACGACGATTGACCACTATCTACGACAAAGCTCGGGCCTATGAAGCCGAAGAAATGCGATATTCTTCCCGCAATAACAGACCGTAGAGATCCGAGTACGGATTGTGGGTGCGGCGCAATATCGGTTGTCACAGCCGCAAAGTCGTCACGCATCGCGCCGACGAATAAGCCGATTCTGGCACCCGAAATCTCAGAAGGAACAATCCGCGCGTCTTCCAAGGCTGCCCATGTCAGTTCAAGTGCAATCCTTTGCTGTGGATCGATGCATTCAGCTTGGACGTCGGACACTCCGAAAAAAGCTGCATCGAAACCGAGGGCGTCCTCGAGGTATGCGCCATACTGCAGCGGCCGCAGGCAACCTGAATACGGGATGCGCTGCGCCGCTTGCTGCTGATACTGCTCTGCGGTAGAGATGCATTGTCGGCCATCGATCAGGAGTCGCCAGAACTCGCCTGCATTAGATGCGCCGGGTACACGACAAGAGAGCCCTACAATAGCCACTGAGGTAGAGGCGAGTGCGTGAGATGTCATGGACGCGCGGCCCTTCGCTAGCCGGGAGCGCCAGTCCGGCACTTCGATCAACTTCCGCTGACACAAGATCAACTTCACTGCCAGGCTGAAGCCTAACAGCGGCTTGTCCCCAAAGGTAAATATATTGGCTCTTCAACCTTAGGCGGGCAGGGAGCCCGTATGATCTTGGTCGGCGTGTCTAACAGCTGAAGGCCCTTGGCCTTCGGCTCAGCAGGCCGGACGCAAAATCGAGGCTCACACGGCTAACATCAGGGACTTTGTCTAAACCCCCGGACCAACTTAGTGGAAACGCCGGGACCGACCCTTTGGCCTCCGGTATGGTTTGGAATGGTTCGACTCATGTCGAATACACGGTCTGGAGACGCGGTGAGCATCAATCCGTTCGACGATGACAATGGCAGCTTTTTGTCTTGGTCAACGACGAGGAGCAACACAGCCTGTGGCCGGTCTTCGTCGATGTTCCGGCCGGCTGGCGGGTGGTTTACGGCGAAGCGGACCGCGCTGCGTGTCTGGACTACTACATCGAACAGAACACTACTACATCGAACAGAACTGGGCCGATATACGGCCGAAGCGTCTGCGCGAGAGGCTGGCAGCGGGCCGGGGTTTGATGGGTAAACCGTGTGGGTTGGGAGTCGGATGGAGCTTGGTGACCGGGCGCTTCCGCTGACGCGCGGGCAGCTTGATATATGGCTTGCGCAGGAAACGGGTTACTCCGGTACGGAATGGCAGCTTGGCCTATTGGTGAGAATCGAGGGCACGGTCAAGTCTGATTTGCTTGAACAGGCGATCCGCCAAGCGGTGCAAGAGGCCGAACCAGGCAGGGCCGCCTTCTTCGAGGTGGATGGCCAGGTTTTCCAAAGGGCGATCGATTATCCGGATATCGAGGTGGGCTTCTATGATCTGAGCGGCTCGCGCGATCCCGTGCAGGAAGCCCGTGGGATAGCGGCATCGATCCAGCGCACGCCGATGTCGTTCACTGGTCCGCTGTTCAAATTTGTGTTATTTCGGACGCAGTTGGATGAATTCTACTTGTTCGCGTGCTGCCATCACATAGCCATAGACGGATTGGGCATGGCGCTGGTAAGCCGTCGGGTTGCAACTATCTATTCTGCAATTGTTTCTGGCGCACCCATTCCGCCTGTTCTCTTCGGTTCGTTGCAGGACTTGGTGGACAGTGAGTTGGAATACGAAGCGTCCAACGATTATCTGGAAGATCAGGCCTATTGGACTGGGAACCTTCCACCGGAAAGTGGACCGGATTATCGGTTGCCCCAAGCCGCGAGCGAGCGTGATCCGTACTGGCCTTCTCCACCGGTTCAATTGGACCCGTCCGTTGTCGGCCGGATCAAAGAGTTATGCAAAGTG
Source organism: uncultured Actinomycetota bacterium (assembly GCA_963760095.1). GTDB lineage: Bacteria > Actinomycetota > Actinomycetes > Mycobacteriales > Mycobacteriaceae > Mycobacterium. The sequence goes on from CAVXBT010000012.1 coordinate 160,932, forward strand.
TTGCGCATCCGTCGATATTCGGTCATCACCGCGGCGTGCGCACTTTTGGTGCGCGAGTTCAGCGCTGACGGTTCAGAGGTGGTGCTCGACTTCCCGGTCAGCAGGCGAGTGCGCCCAGAGTCAAAGACGCTTCCCGGGATGCTTGCCGGGGTGGTGCCGCTGGTGTTGACGGCGTCGCCGGGGTCTGGGGTTGCCGGTTTTTGTGAGCATGTTGACACGCGAATACGGGAACTGCTGCAGCATCAGCGGTTTCCGGTGCGCGTTCTTGAGGGCGAAGGTGGCCTTCGTGGCGCCAGGCGGGCGGCAAATCGGGTAGTCGTCAATTTCGTCCCGTCCAGACTGACCCTGAGCCTCGATGGTGCTCCGGCAACGGCGTCATATACCACTCATGGCCCCGTGGGTCACTTTGGGTTGAACTTTCTTGGAGCCGGTGATCAGCTTTTTCTCAGCACGGCGGGCGCTGGGCAGCCGTTTTCGAATTTTGACGTCTCGGATTTAGCGGGACGGTTGGAGCGGGTGTTGGGGGCGATGACGGCTGACCCGACACGGCGGTTGTCGTCGATCGATGTGCTCGATGGGGCTGAGTACGTCCGCCTGGATGGGTGGGGCAACCGGGCGGTGTTGACCCAGCCCGCGACGCGGGTGTCGGTTCCGGAGTTGTTCGCCGCGCAGGTGGCCCGCACCCCGGATGCGGTGGCGGTGACCTTCGAAGGCCGCTCAATAACTTACCGCGGGGTTGAGGAGGCCGCGAACCGGTTGGCGCACCTGCTGGCCGGCCATGGTGTTGGCCCGGGTGAGCATGTGGCGCTGCTGTTGGAGCGTTCGGCTCAGACCGTCATAGCGATCCTGGCGGTTTTGAAGACCGGGGCGGCCTATCTGCCGATCGACCCGGGGCTGCCGGCGGCGCGGATCGGGTTCATGCTCGACGACGCCGCGCCGATCGCTGCGATCACCACTACCGGGCTGGCCGAGGGCCTGGACGGGTGTGACCTGCTGGTCATCGATGTCAACGACCCCCGCATCCAGGCCTACCCGTGCACGGCACTGCCGGCGCCCGGCCCCAATGACATCGCCTACCTCATCTACACCTCGGGCACCACCGGGGTGCCCAAGGGGGTGGCGACTACCCACCACAACGTCACCCAGTTGCTGGAGGCACTAGACGCATATCTGCCGACGGCGGGGGTGTGGACGCAGTGGCATTCCTATGCCTTCGACGGGTCGGTGTGGGAGATCTGGGGTCCGCTGTTGCACGGTGGGCGGCTGGTGGTGGTGCCCGAGTCGGTCGCCCGCTCACCGGAAGACTTCCACGCCTTGTCGGTTTCCGAACACGTCAACGTGCTCACCCAAACCCCTTCTACGGCGGGGGCGTTGTCGCCTGAGGGTTTGGAGTCGGCGGCGTTGGTGATCGGCGCCGAGCCGTGTTCGCCCGACCTGGTGGATCGGTGGGCGCCCGGGCGGGTGATGGTCAATATCTATGGCCCGACCGAGACCACGATATGTGTGGCGATCAGTACGCCGCTGACGGCGGGGTCGGGGGTGGTGCCGATCGGTTCGCCGGTGCCGGGAGCGGCGTTGTTTGTGCTGGATCAGTGGTTGCGGGCCGTGCCGGCCGGTGTGGTCGGGGAGTTGTATGTGGCCGGCGCCGGGGTGAGCTGCGGGTATTGGCGTCGGGCCGGGTTGACCGCATCCCGGTTTGTGGCCTGCCCGTTCGGGGAGCCCGGGGCGCGGATGTATCGCACCGGGGACCTGGTGAGTTGGGGGGCCGATGGGCAGCTGCAGTATCTCGGGCGCGCCGATGAACAGGTCAAGATCCGCGGGTATCGCATCGAGCTCGGTGAAATCCGGGCCGCCCTGGCCGGGCTGGACGGGGTGGAGCAGGCGGCGGTGATCGCCCGCGAGGACCGCCCCGGCGATAAGCGTCTAGTGGGCTATATCACCGGAACAGCAGACCCGGCCGGAGTGCGTGCCGCGCTGGCCGAGCGGCTCCCGGGCTACATGGTGCCGGCCGCGGTGGTGGTGTTGGCAACGCTGCCGTTGACGGTCAACGGCAAACTGGACACCCGCGCCCTGCCGGCACCCGAATACACCGAGGGCGACGGCTACCGCGCCCCCACTACCCCGGTCGAGGAGATCGTGGCCGGCATCTACGCCGAGGTGCTGGGTGTGGAGCGGGTCGGGGTGGATGACTCGTTTTTCGAGTTGGGTGGGGATTCGCTGTCGGCGATGCGCCTGGTCGCCGCGATCAACACCGGCCTGGATGCCGGCCTTGCGGTGCGCGCCGTGTTCGAGGCGCCCACGGTTGCCCAGTTGGCGCCCCGTATCGGTGAGGATGCGGGTGGGCTGGAGCTGTTGGTGGCCGGTGCGCGGCCCGCGGTGGTTCCGTTGTCGTTTGCCCAGAGCCGGTTGTGGTTCCTGGACCAGTTGCAGGGGCCCTCACCGGTCTACAACATGGCGGTGGCGTTGCGGCTGCGCGGGCGTCTTGATGCCGAGGCGCTGGGTGCAGCGCTGGGCGATGTGGTGGGCCGCCATGAAAGCCTGCGCACGCTGTTCCCCGCGGTCGAGGGGACACCCCAGCAGCTGGTGGTGCCCGCCGAGCGGGCCGACTTCGGCTGGCAGATCATCGATGCCACCGGCTGGTCGGCAAGCCGGCTGGGTGAGGTCATCGACACCGCGGCGCGTCACCCGTTTGACCTGGCAGCCGAGATCCCGTTGCGGGCACGGCTGTTCGGTGTCGGCGACGACGAACACGTGCTGGTAGCCACGGCGCACCATATCGCCGCCGACGGATGGTCGATCACCCCGCTGGCGCGTGATCTGGGGGTGGCCTATGCCAGCCGGTGCGCGGGGCAAGCCCCCGGCTGGGCCGAATTGCCGGTGCAGTATGTCGATTACACGCTGTGGCAGCGCGCGCAGCTTGGTGATCTCGACGACAGCCACAGCCCCATCGCCGCGCAGCTGGCCTACTGGCAGGAGGCCCTGGCCGGGATGCCCGAACGGCTGGTGCTGCCCACCGATCGGCCCTACCCGCCGGTGGCGGATTACCGCGGGGCCAGTGTGGTGGTGGACTGGCCAGCGGGGCTGCAGCAGCGGGTGCGCGGGGTGGCTCGTGAGCACAACGCGACCAGCTTCATGGTGATGCAGGCCGCCCTGGCGGTGCTGTTGGCCAAGCTCAGCGCCAGCAGTGAGGTGGCCGTCGGGTTCCCGATCGCCGGGCGCCGCGATCCCGCGCTCGACGGCCTGGTGGGTTTTTTCGTCAACACCTTGGTGCTGCGGGTGGATCTGGCCGGGGATCCCAGCGTTGCTGAGGTGCTGGCTCAGGTGCGAGCGCGCAGTCTGGCCGCCTATGAGCATCAAGATGTGCCCTTTGAGGTGCTGGTGGAGCGGCTCAACCCGACCCGAAGCCTGGCCCATCACCCGCTGGTGCAGGTGGTGTTGGCCTGGCAGAACTTCGCCGGGCACGGCAATGACCCCGCCGCCGGGTTGGAGTTGGGGGATGTGCAGGTCACCCCGCTGCCGGTGGACACCCAGGTCGCCCGCATGGACCTGGTGTTTTACCTGGCCGAACGCTGGACCGCGGCCGGTGAGCCCGCCGGGATCGGCGGGGTGGTGGAATTTCGCACCGACGTGTTCGATACCGCCAGCATCGAGGCGCTGATCGAGCGGTGGCAGCGGGTGCTCGTGGCGATCGCAGCCGACCCGACCCGGCGGCTCTCATCGGTGGATCTGCTCGATGGGGCTGATCTCGCCCGCCTGGAGGGGTGGGGCAACCGGGCGGTGTTGACTCAGCCGGCGACCATGCCGGTGTCGATTGCGGTGCTGTTCGCCGCGCAGGTGGCGCGCACCCCGGCGGCGGTGGCGGTGACCTTCGAAGGCCGCTCAATAACTTACCGCGAGGTTGAGGAGGCCGCGAACCGGTTGGCGCACCTGCTGGCTGCTCAGGGGGTGGGCCCGGGACAGTGTGTGGCGCTGCTGTTTACCCGGTCGGCTGAGGCCATCATCGCGATTGTGGCGGTGCTCAAAACCGGGGCGGCCTATCTGCCCATCGACCCGGCGGTGCCGGCGGCCCGGATCGGCTTCATTCTTGCCGATGCCGTCCCGGTGGCCGCTATCACCACCGCAGACTTGCGGTCACGGCTCGACGGGCATGACGTGGTGGTCATCGATGTCGACGACCCCCAAATCCGGGCCTACCCGTGCACGGCATTGCCGGCGCCCGCCGCGGACAATATCGCCTACATCATCTACACCTCGGGCACCACCGGTGTCCCCAAAGGGGTGGCCATCACCCACCACAACGTCACCCAGCTGATGAAGACATTGGATGCCGACGTAGAGCGTGCGGGTGTGTGGACGCAGTGTCATTCGCTGGCCTTCGACTTCTCGGTGTGGGAGATCTGGGGTGCGCTGCTGGGTGGTGGGCGGCTGGTGGTGGTGCCCGAGTCGGTGACCCGCTCACCGGAAGACTTCCACAATTTGCTGGTCGCTGAACAGGTCAGCGTGTTAAGCCAGACCCCGTCTGCGTTTTATGCGCTGCAAACCGTCGATGCGGAGCAGGCCGAGCTGGGACGGCGGCTGAAGCTTGAGACGGTGGTGTTCGGCGGCGAAGCACTGCAACCGCAGCGTCTTGGGACGTGGTTGGACAACCATCCGGGACTACCGCGCCTGGTCAACATGTATGGCATCACCGAGACGACGGTGCATGCCTCGTTGCGGGAGATCGTCGGAGCCGACACCGACACCGTTGCCAGTCCCATCGGGGTTCCGCTGGCGCATTTGGCCTTGTTTGTGCTGGATGGGTGGTTGCGTGCGGTGCCGGCCGGTGTGGTCGGGGAGTTGTATGTGGCCGGTGCCGGGGTGAGCTGCGGGTATTGGCGTCGGGCCGGGTTGACCGCATCCCGGTTTGTGGCCTGCCCGTTCGGGGAGCCCGGGGCGCGGATGTATCGCACCGGGGATCTGGTGTGGTGGGGTGCTGATGGGCAGCTGCGGTATGTGGGGCGTGCCGATGAGCAGGTCAAGATCCGCGGGTATCGCATCGAGCTCGGTGAAATCCGGGCCGCACTGGCCGGGCTGGACGGGGTGGCGCAGGCGGCGGTGATCGCCCGCGAGGACCGCCCCGGCGATAAGCGTCTAGTGGGCTATGTCACCGGGACAGCGGACCCGGCCGAGATCCGTGCCGCGCTGGCCGAGCGGCTCCCGGGCTACATGGTGCCGGCGGCGGTGGTGGTGTTGGCAACGCTGCCGTTGACGGTCAACGGCAAACTCGACAAACGGGCCCTGCCGGCACCCGAATACACCGAGGGCGATCGTTACCGCGCCCCCACTACCCCGGTCGAGGAGATCGTGGCCGGCATCTACGCCGAGGTGCTGGGTGTGGAGCGGGTCGGGGTGGATGACTCGTTTTTCGAGTTGGGTGGGGATTCGCTGTCGGCGATGCGCCTGGTCGCCGCGATCAACACCGGCCTGGATGCCGGCCTTGCGGTGCGCGCCGTGTTCGAGGCGCCCACGGTTGCCCAGTTGGCGCCCCGTATCGGTGAGGATGCGGGTGGGCTGGAGCTGTTGGTGGCCGGTGCGCGGCCCGCGGTGGTTCCGTTGTCGTTTGCCCAGAGCCGGTTGTGGTTCCTGGACCAGTTGCAGGGGCCCTCACCGGTCTACAACATGGCGGTGGCGTTGCGGCTGCGCGGGCGTCTTGATGCCGAGGCGCTGGGTGCAGCGCTGGGCGATGTGGTGGGCCGCCATGAAAGCCTGCGCACGCTGTTCCCCGCGGTCGAGGGGACACCCCAGCAGCTGGTGGTGCCCGCCGAGCGGGCCGACTTCGGCTGGCAGATCATCGATGCCACCGGCTGGTCGGCAAGCCGGCTGGGTGAGGTCATCGACACCGCGGCGCGTCACCCGTTTGACCTGGCAGCCGAGATCCCGTTGCGGGCACGGCTGTTCGGTGTCGGCGACGACGAACACGTGCTGGTAGCCACGGCGCACCATATCGCCGCCGACGGATGGTCGATCACCCCGCTGGCGCGTGATCTGGGGGTGGCCTATGCCAGCCGGTGCGCGGGGCAAGCCCCCGGCTGGGCCGAATTGCCGGTGCAGTATGTCGATTACACGCTGTGGCAGCGCGCGCAGCTTGGTGATCTCGACGACAGCCACAGCCCCATCGCCGCGCAGCTGGCCTACTGGCAGGAGGCCCTGGCCGGGATGCCCGAACGGCTGGTGCTGCCCACCGATCGGCCCTACCCGCCGGTGGCGGATTACCGCGGGGCCAGTGTGGTGGTGGACTGGCCAGCGGGGCTGCAGCAGCGGGTGCGCGGGGTGGCTCGTGAGCACAACGCGACCAGCTTCATGGTGATGCAGGCCGCCCTGGCGGTGCTGTTGGCCAAGCTCAGCGCCAGCAGTGAGGTGGCCGTCGGGTTCCCGATCGCCGGGCGCCGCGATCCCGCGCTCGACGGCCTGGTGGGTTTTTTCGTCAACACCTTGGTGCTGCGGGTGGATCTGGCCGGGGATCCCAGCGTTGCTGAGGTGCTGGCTCAGGTGCGAGCGCGCAGTCTGGCCGCCTATGAGCATCAAGATGTGCCCTTTGAGGTGCTGGTGGAGCGGCTCAACCCGACCCGAAGCCTGGCCCATCACCCGCTGGTGCAGGTGGTGTTGGCCTGGCAGAACTTCGCCGGGCACGGCAATGACCCCGCCGCCGGGTTGGAGTTGGGGGATGTGCAGGTCACCCCGCTGCCGGTGGACACCCAGGTCGCCCGCATGGACCTGGTGTTTTACCTGGCCGAACGCTGGACCGCGGCCGGTGAGCCCGCCGGGATCGGCGGGGTGGTGGAATTTCGCACCGACGTGTTCGATACCGCCAGCATCGAGGCGCTGATCGAGCGGTGGCAGCGGGTGCTCGTGGCGATCGCAGCCGACCCGACCCGGCGGCTCTCATCGGTGGATCTGCTCGATGGGGCTGATCTCGCCCGCCTGGAGGGGTGGGGCAACCGGGCGGTGTTGACTCAGCCGGCGACCATGCCGGTGTCGATTGCGGTGCTGTTCGCCGCGCAGGTGGCGCGCACCCCGGCGGCGGTGGCGGTGACCTTCGAAGGCCGCTCAATAACTTACCGCGAGGTTGAGGAGGCCGCGAACCGGTTGGCGCACCTGCTGGCTGCTCAGGGGGTGGGCCCGGGACAGTGTGTGGCGCTGCTGTTTACCCGGTCGGCTGAGGCCATCATCGCGATTGTGGCGGTGCTCAAAACCGGGGCGGCCTATCTGCCCATCGACCCGGCGGTGCCGGCGGCCCGGATCGGCTTCATTCTTGCCGATGCCGTCCCGGTGGCCGCTATCACCACCGCAGACTTGCGGTCACGGCTCGACGGGCATGACGTGGTGGTCATCGATGTCGACGACCCCCAAATCCGGGCCTACCCGTGCACGGCATTGCCGGCGCCCGCCGCGGACAATATCGCCTACATCATCTACACCTCGGGCACCACCGGTGTCCCCAAAGGGGTGGCCATCACCCACCACAACGTCACCCAGCTGATGAAGACATTGGATGCCGACGTAGAGCGTGCGGGTGTGTGGACGCAGTGTCATTCGCTGGCCTTCGACTTCTCGGTGTGGGAGATCTGGGGTGCGCTGCTGGGTGGTGGGCGGCTGGTGGTGGTGCCCGAGTCGGTGACCCGCTCACCGGAAGACTTCCACAATTTGCTGGTCGCTGAACAGGTCAGCGTGTTAAGCCAGACCCCGTCTGCGTTTTATGCGCTGCAAACCGTCGATGCGGAGCAGGCCGAGCTGGGACGGCGGCTGAAGCTTGAGACGGTGGTGTTCGGCGGCGAAGCACTGCAACCGCAGCGTCTTGGGACGTGGTTGGACAACCATCCGGGACTACCGCGCCTGGTCAACATGTATGGCATCACCGAGACGACGGTGCATGCCTCGTTGCGGGAGATCGTCGGAGCCGACACCGACACCGTTGCCAGTCCCATCGGGGTTCCGCTGGCGCATTTGGCCTTGTTTGTGCTGGATGGGTGGTTGCGTGCGGTGCCGGCCGGTGTGGTCGGGGAGTTGTATGTGGCCGGTGCCGGGGTGAGCTGCGGGTATTGGCGTCGGGCCGGGTTGACCGCATCCCGGTTTGTGGCCTGCCCGTTCGGGGAGCCCGGGGCGCGGATGTATCGCACCGGGGATCTGGTGTGGTGGGGTGCTGATGGGCAGCTGCGGTATGTGGGGCGTGCCGATGAGCAGGTCAAGATCCGCGGGTATCGCATCGAGCTCGGTGAAATCCGGGCCGCACTGGCCGGGCTGGACGGGGTGGCGCAGGCGGCGGTGATCGCCCGCGAGGACCGCCCCGGCGATAAGCGTCTAGTGGGCTATGTCACCGGGACAGCGGACCCGGCCGAGATCCGTGCCGCGCTGGCCGAGCGGCTCCCGGGCTACATGGTGCCGGCGGCGGTGGTGGTGTTGGCAACGCTGCCGTTGACGGTCAACGGCAAACTCGACAAACGGGCCCTGCCGGCACCCGAATACACCGAGGGCGATCGTTACCGCGCCCCCACTACCCCGGTCGAGGAGATCGTGGCCGGCATCTACGCCGAGGTGCTGGGTGTGGAGCGGGTCGGGGTGGATGACTCGTTTTTCGAGTTGGGTGGGGATTCGCTGTCGGCGATGCGCCTGGTCGCCGCGATCAACACCGGCCTGGATGCCGGCCTTGCGGTGCGCGCCGTGTTCGAGGCGCCCACGGTTGCCCAGTTGGCGCCCCGTATCGGTGAGGATGCGGGTGGGCTGGAGCTGTTGGTGGCCGGTGCGCGGCCCGCGGTGGTTCCGTTGTCGTTTGCCCAGAGCCGGTTGTGGTTCCTGGACCAGTTGCAGGGGCCCTCACCGGTCTACAACATGGCGGTGGCGTTGCGGCTGCGCGGGCGTCTTGATGCCGAGGCGCTGGGTGCAGCGCTGGGCGATGTGGTGGGCCGCCATGAAAGCCTGCGCACGCTGTTCCCCGCGGTCGAGGGGACACCCCAGCAGCTGGTGGTGCCCGCCGAGCGGGCCGACTTCGGCTGGCAGATCATCGATGCCACCGGCTGGTCGGCAAGCCGGCTGGGTGAGGTCATCGACACCGCGGCGCGTCACCCGTTTGACCTGGCAGCCGAGATCCCGTTGCGGGCACGGCTGTTCGGTGTCGGCGACGACGAACACGTGCTGGTAGCCACGGCGCACCATATCGCCGCCGACGGATGGTCGATCACCCCGCTGGCGCGTGATCTGGGGGTGGCCTATGCCAGCCGGTGCGCGGGGCAAGCCCCCGGCTGGGCCGAATTGCCGGTGCAGTATGTCGATTACACGCTGTGGCAGCGCGCGCAGCTTGGTGATCTCGACGACAGCCACAGCCCCATCGCCGCGCAGCTGGCCTACTGGCAGGAGGCCCTGGCCGGGATGCCCGAACGGCTGGTGCTGCCCACCGATCGGCCCTACCCGCCGGTGGCGGATTACCGCGGGGCCAGTGTGGTGGTGGACTGGCCAGCGGGGCTGCAGCAGCGGGTGCGCGGGGTGGCTCGTGAGCACAACGCGACCAGCTTCATGGTGATGCAGGCCGCCCTGGCGGTGCTGTTGGCCAAGCTCAGCGCCAGCAGTGAGGTGGCCGTCGGGTTCCCGATCGCCGGGCGCCGCGATCCCGCGCTCGACGGCCTGGTGGGTTTTTTCGTCAACACCTTGGTGCTGCGGGTGGATCTGGCCGGGGATCCCAGCGTTGCTGAGGTGCTGGCTCAGGTGCGAGCGCGCAGTCTGGCCGCCTATGAGCATCAAGATGTGCCCTTTGAGGTGCTGGTGGAGCGGCTCAACCCGACCCGAAGCCTGGCCCATCACCCGCTGGTGCAGGTGGTGTTGGCCTGGCAGAACTTCGCCGGGCACGGCAATGACCCCGCCGCCGGGTTGGAGTTGGGGGATGTGCAGGTCACCCCGCTGCCGGTGGACACCCAGGTCGCCCGCATGGACCTGGTGTTTTACCTGGCCGAACGCTGGACCGCGGCCGGTGAGCCCGCCGGGATCGGCGGGGTGGTGGAATTTCGCACCGACGTGTTCGATACCGCCAGCATCGAGGCGCTGATCGAGCGGTGGCAGCGGGTGCTCGTGGCGATCGCAGCCGACCCGACCCGGCGGCTCTCATCGGTGGATCTGCTCGATGGGGCTGATCTCGCCCGCCTGGAGGGGTGGGGCAACCGGGCGGTGTTGACTCAGCCGGCGACCATGCCGGTGTCGATTGCGGTGCTGTTCGCCGCGCAGGTGGCGCGCACCCCGGCGGCGGTGGCGGTGACCTTCGAAGGCCGCTCAATAACTTACCGCGAGGTTGAGGAGGCCGCGAACCGGTTGGCGCACCTGCTGGCTGCTCAGGGGGTGGGCCCGGGACAGTGTGTGGCGCTGCTGTTTACCCGGTCGGCTGAGGCCATCATCGCGATTGTGGCGGTGCTCAAAACCGGGGCGGCCTATCTGCCCATCGACCCGGCGGTGCCGGCGGCCCGGATCGCGGTCATCCTTGAAGACGCTGTACCGGTGGCCGCTATCACCACCGCCGGGCTGCGCCCGTGGCTGGACGGGTGCGATCTTGCGGTTATCGATGTTGAGGACCCCCAAATCCGGGCTTATCCCTGCACGGCATTGCCGGCGCCCGCCGCGGACAATATCGCCTACATCATCTACACCTCGGGCACCACCGGTGTCCCCAAAGGGGTGGCCATCACCCACCACAACGTCACCCAGCTGATGAAGACATTGGATGTGGGCCTGCCGCGCCCGGGGGTGTGGTCGCAGTGGCATTCCTACGGCTTTGACGTCTCGGGCTGGGAGATCTGGGGTGCGCTTCTACACGGGGGGCGGCTGGTGGTGGTGCCCGAGTCGGTGGCGCACTCGCCGGAAGATTTTCACGCCTTGCTGGTTTCTGAACAGGTCAGCGTGCTCACCCAGACCCCTTCTGCTGCAGGGGTGCTATCGCCTGAGGGTTTGGGACCGGTGGCGTTGGTGGTCGGCGGTGAGGCCTGCCCGGCCGAGCTGGTGGATCGGTGGGCGCCCGGGCGGGTGATGGTCAATGTCTACGCCCCGACCGAGACGCCGATGTGGGCGTCGATGAGTGCGCCGTTGGTGGCGGGTTCGGGTGTGGTGCCGATCGGTTCGCCGGTGGCGGGGGCGGCGTTTTTTGTGCTGGATGGGTGGTTGCGGGCGGTGCCGGCCGGGGTGGTCGGTGAGTTGTATGTGGCCGGTGTCGGGGTGGCGTGTGGGTATTGGCGTCGGGCCGGGTTGACCGCATCCCGGTTTGTGGCCTGCCCGTTCGGGGAGCCCGGGGCGCGGATGTATCGCACCGGGGATCTGGTGTGGTGGGGTGCTGATGGGCAGCTGCGTTATCTGGGGCGCGCCGATGAGCAGGTCAAGATCCGCGGGTATCGCATCGAGCTCGGTGAAGTTCAGGCGGTGTTGGCCGGGCTGGCTGGGGTGGCGCAGGCGGTGGTGATCGCCCGCGAGGACCGCCCCGGCGACAAACGCCTGGTGGGCTATGTCACCGGGACAGCGGACCCGGCCGAGATCCGCGCCGCGCTGGCCGAGCGGCTCCCGGCCTACATGATCCCCGCGGCGGTGGTGGTGATCGACGCGCTGCCGTTGACGGTCAACGGCAAACTCGACAAACGGGCCCTGCCGGCACCCGAATACACCGAGGGCGATCGTTACCGCGCCCCCACCACCCCGGTCGAGGAGATCCTGGCCGGCATCTACGCCCAGGTACTCGGGCTCGAGCGGGTCGGGGTCGATGACTCGTTTTTCGACCTGGGTGGGGATTCCTTGTCGGCGATGCGGGTGATCGCCGCGATCAACAAATCATTGGATGCCCACCTTGCGGTGCGCACCTTGTTCTATGCGCCGTCCGTGAGAAGCCTGAGCCAGCAGTTGGGCAGACATTCCAGCACGGTGGAAGTAGTCCCCGTTGAGATCCTCAAGCAGGGTACGGGTGTTGCGCTGTGCTGTATTCATCACGTTCTCGGGCTTACCTGGTCATATCGAGCTCTGGGCAATTATTTGAATTGCCCGATCATCGGAATTAACCAAATCCCGCAAAATGGCGAAGCTGAACCTGGATCGATTCGTGACATGGCGAAGAACTATGCGGATCGACTGCAAGCCGTTTATCCTGCCGGGCCCTACAAGCTAATCGGCTTGTCTTTTGGAGGCGTCGTAGCTCACGAGCTCGCCGTTGAGCTTCAGCGGCGCGGATGCGTAGTCCAACGTCTTGTACTGCTAGACCCTGCACTCCGCTCTAACCAGGTCATCGCACGAAATCGAGCTGTTGAAGAGGGTCAAGTCCTGGAACACATCTTGCGAGCTCATCGTATAGATGTTCCAGTACAGTCGGGGCCTATTACCTACCGGCAGGCAGAGGAATTAATTCACCAACAGCGAGAAGTAGTGGAGTTTGCTCTTCCGTCCAGACAGCTGATGGAGTTCTTGGCTCGAAGTAATCATGCTAACGAGTCGCATCTCCTGGAACACGTGCCTGATGTGTTTGATGGCGATATGGTCATATTCTCTGCTGCACGAAGTGGGCGCAATCGCTATTCATCGTTGCTACACAGTTGGCGTCCTTATGTCGCTGGCGATATTACAGGACACTCGGTCGACTGTACACATCATGAGATGTTGAGTACCGAATCGCTCGGTGTATATGGCGGACGACTCAAGCTCTTATTAGAAGATTAAGTCGATTGGCAATTGTCGCTATAGTAAAAAGTTCAGAAGCTCCGATAGTCTACGCCGTTCGATGTCAGGGAAGTGGTTCATTGTCGCTGGTCATTCCTGAAGGAGCGGGGCCGGTCATTCCTGAAGGAGCGGGGCCGGTCATTCCTGAAGGAGCGGGGCCGGTCAAGACCCCCTTGGTGGTTGTTTTGGCTGTTCGGTGGTTTTCCTGGTCCTCTAGCTTGTGTGCGCTGAAATAGGCGTCGGGGTCAAGGTCGGGCGGAGCCCGACCGCGCAGCGGCCGTAGGGCGGCCCTGACGCTGGTGCCGTTCGGCGGATGCTGTTCAGGGCAGTTGCGCATCCTTGGAGTCGCGGTGGTGATGACGTGGACGCTGCTCAGCACGCCCATCGCCATTCCTTCCTGGTGGCGCGAGCCGGCGCTCAGGATTCCAGCCTGGCCAGGACGGCCGCGAGTCGCTCTTCGAGTTCGGCCTCATCGATGACGCCGCGCACCAGCAGCTAGTGTGCGAGTGCAACTAGCCGGTTCTCTGGGTAGGGCAGGTCGGAATAAACACCCGCCGACAGCGCGTCCTCTTCGTTGCGTCAGTCGACAAAGCTGAGTACCTCTCGACCGCAACCGCTTGGATCAAGGGCGTCGCAAATACCATCGAGGCTCGTCTTCCAGGGCGGCACCGGATTTTCGACCCCGTATTTCGCCGCCATCCGGCTCCACACCTGATTGCGTTCAACGATTTTCGCCAATGGCGCAATCGTGGCTTCCTCGACCGACCCTGGGTTTTCCGAAGTATTCACCAGTTCCCCGTTCAGTTCACTACGCGGGATGGATGGCCGGGCGCGTCTCGGTGGTCACGTTCGTGGTCACACCAACCTTGGGCGACGCGACACCGATCAGACAATCGCGGGTGAGGATTTCGACCAGCTGGTCCTCGGTCCAGCCCTCGGTTCCTTCTGGGCGGACGGGCATCACCATGAACCGATGCTTCTGGTTGGAGTCCTCGACTCGGATTCGGTGTTCGATACCACTCGGGGGAATTGCCCAGGATCGGACGCGGATAGCAGGAGCACAACGTGCAGACGATGACGTGATGCAGGGTGGGCGTGTCGGCAAGCACGTGGAAGGCTGCGAAGTCGCTCGGTGTCCCAAAACCCGTAGGGTGTAGCCAGTCAACCCCGACTTCCTTACTGGCAGCAAGCGGATCGGAGAAAGCAAGCCTGGAACTCGCGGCGATTTAATTGAGGTGCACCCGGGTCGGCGGGGACGCCGCAGGTGTGGCGTCAAGGTCGGACCGCCGGTGCTGCCGACAGCAAAGTTCATTACCGGCGGAGCATGTGTCGGACTTGGCTATCGGTATGATCAGCCCGGTCGACTCCGAAGACCGACCCACTCAGACGCACAAGCCACCTGATCCTGTGTCCACCAAACGGGCTCAAGCCCAGGGGATTACAGAACGACGGCCCCGCAGCGGACGTTTACTGTAGGGTACTCCGCTGTGACGGCTCTCAACGACGCAGACCGGGCACTACCTTACTGGACGACACAACGCGCGGAATGAGCGACGCCGATCCCGTCGAGCCAACCACGCTGCACCGTACGAGAAGCTACTTCCCCACTCGGCTGCCGCCTCGCCGGTTCGTCGCCACGGTCATCGCGATCGGCGGCATTGAGCTGATGGCGACAATGGACGGCCCCATCGCAGTCTTTGCGCTCCCAAAGATCCAGAACGAGCTAGGCCTGTCGGATGCCGGGCGGAACTGGGTGATCACCGCCTACATGCTGACCTTTGGTGGCTTGATGCTGCTGGGCGGCCGCCTCGGTGACACCATCGGCCGCAAGCGCACCTTCATCGTCGGCGTCGCACTGTTCACCATCGCCTCGGCCATGTGCGGCATCGCCTGGCATGAGGGCACGCTCGTTTTGGCCCGGCTACTGCAGGGCGTGGCCGCCGCGATCGCCTTACCCACCGGTTTGGCGCTGGTAGCCACCACGTTCCCGAAGGGGCCGGCACGCAACGCTGCAACGGCTGTGTTCGGCGCAATGATCGGTGTCGGCTCGGTGATGGGCCTGGTGGTGGGCGGGGCGCTCACCGAGGTGTCGTGGCGTCTGGCGTTTTTGGCGAACGTGCCGATCGGGCTACTAGTGATCTATCTGGCCTGCACCACGCTGCAGGAAACCCAGAAGGAGCGGATGAAGCTCGACGCTACCGGGGCTGTGCTGGCCACGTTGATCTGTACCTCTGCGGTGTTCGGCTTCTCGACGGGCCCGGAGAGGGGATGGCTGTCGGCCACAACGATCGGTTCGGGTGTGGTGGCCCTGGCCGCTTTCGTGGCGTTCGCCGTGGTGGAGCGCACCGCCAAGAACCCCATCGTGCCATTCAGCCTGTTCTTCGATCGCAACCGGCTGGCCACGTTCGCGGCCTTATTCCTTGCCGGCGGGGTGATGTTCACCCTGACCGTGCTGGTCGCCCTGTATGTGCAGAACATCATGGGCTACAGTGCGCTGCGCGCGGGCGTGGGCTTCATCCCGTTCGCCATTGCGATGGGCATCGGGATGGGCGCGTCGTCGAAACTGGTGACGTGGTTCCCGCCGCGGGTGGTGGTAATCGCCGGCTGCATCCTGATGCTGGGCGCGATGCTGTACGGCTCGACGCTCAACCGCGGCATCCCGTACTTCCCGAATCTGGTGCTGCCGATCGTCCTCGGCGGTATCAGTATCAGCATGATCAACGTCCCGCTTGGGCTATCGGTGATCGCCAGCGTCGGCCTCGACCGGATCGGGCCCACCACGGCGATCGCAGTGGCGCTGCAGAACTTGGGCGGGCCGGTGGTGCTGGCCGTCATCCTGGCCGTCATCACGTCGCGCACGCTATACCTGGGCGGCACCAACAGGCCGGTGAAGTTCATGAACGACGCCCAGTTGCATGCGCTGGACCACGGCTACACCTACGGCCTGCTGTGGGGGGCCGGGGTGGTCATCCTGGTCGGCGGGGTGGCGCTGCTCATCGACTACACCGCGCAGCAAGTGGCCCAAACGCAGCAAGTCAACGAAGCCATCGACGCCCGGGAAGCGTAGCTCGTCGTCAAAGTCCCCGGCAGCAGACAGGCGTGTATCGCTTCCTGTGGTATGCGGCAATGGCCGATGCACAGAATTCGCAAAGTTGAATTCGGTCAGTCGCCCTCCGCGGGGCGCAACAGGGAGTGCGTGAGGCGAGTGCCCTCGAAACGGAATTCGTGCGCGGGACGCCGGAGAGGCTCGATGGTGGTATCCGCGTGCACGATGACTCCGCCACCGGAGGGGATGCCGAGCCCGGTGGCCGCTCCCTCCAGCAAATGAATCGTGCGCGACAGCCGCGCCCACTCGGCTCGCTCGTCGTGCGTGTCGATGACCACGGGGACGAGCTTGAACACATCGAGCAGCTCGGTCGCGGAGGGTTCCGGTGTCTCGACGATTCCATAGCGTCCGAGCTGGACCGCGCCGGCTGAAATGCCCACCAGGACCGCCCCTTGCGTGTACCGGGCCAGGATCACATCCTTCATGCCGGTTTTCTCGAACGTGTTCCAGCCAAGACGCACATCGCCGCCCGCGAGGACGATCAACTGGGCACGCTCCAGGAAGGCGCGGTCGTCTGGGCCGAACGACGAATCGATCATGCGATGGTCGGTGATTGCAATCGCGTCCACCGCCGCCTCGAAGATCCCGTAGAACTCCGGACGATCCCCATTGGAGGCACCGATGTAGGCCGCGTTGAGTGGTGTGTCCAGAGCCAATCCATCGAGGGCGGCCTCGAGGAGCAGTCGGTCCTGCCGCTTCCAGAACAGCAGCTGACTGTCCGCCAGCAGATAGAGCGGTTGGAGTTGTGGCGCCGTCTCAGTCACCGCACACGGTCAGACACCAGCCCGCTCCAGTTCATGCACTCGACCTCCGTGGCAATACCCTAGGGGTAGCCCGTGGATGATCCCCAGGGGACCTGCCATGAGCACACCGTGAGCACATTTTGAGCACATTCTGCGTGAGCCGACGTGACTTACCGTTATGTGTTTTTGCTGCTAGAACCGGGTTTAGGCCGCTGGCCAGCGTCGCGTAAATCATCCTGGTGCTGTCGGACGAAACCCTGTTGGGCGGTTCCAACGCACCCGCGGAGATCTGCGGATACGGCCCCATTCCGGCGGCGGTCGCCCGCGGGTTGGTCTCCGGTGCTGTCACCGACGAGCGGTCGCGGGCCACATTGCGTCGGCTCTACGCCCACCCGGCCTCGCGCGCACTGGTGGCAATGGAGTCCCGCGCCCGGTTGTTTCCGCGCGGATTGGCCGCGTTCATCGGGTTTCGCGATCAGCGCTGCCGCACCCCCTACTGCGACGCGCCGATCCGTCACCGCGATCATGCCCGACCCTGGGCCGACGGCGGCACGACCTGCGTGAGCAACGGGCTCGGATTGTGCGAGCGATGCAACTACGTCAAGGAGGCCGCCGGTTGGGCCGTCGAACCTGGTGTCGATGAAAAATGCAGGCACACAGCGGAATTCATCACGCCAACGGGCACGCTATATCGGTCGGGAGCCCCTCCGCTGCCGGCGGCGCCGCC
Source organism: uncultured Actinomycetota bacterium (assembly GCA_963760095.1). Classification (GTDB taxonomy): domain Bacteria; phylum Actinomycetota; class Actinomycetes; order Mycobacteriales; family Mycobacteriaceae; genus Mycobacterium. Next base: position 178,213 of record CAVXBT010000012.1, read on the forward strand.
ATGGCTGGAGATCAGCGAGATAGAAACCGCCGTCGGTATGACGCTCTCGGGCCTACACGCTGCGTAGATAGCTGCTGGCCTGCGGATTCCGTAACGAGTACGGTATTGGCGCGGACGAGTTGGCTGGGCGGCCGCGGCTCGTGCCCATCGCGGCAACGAGTCGAGGAAAGTCCGGACTTCACAGAGCAGGGTGATTGCTAACGGCAATCCGAGGTGACTCGCGGGAAAGTGCCACAGAAAACAGACCGCTACCTAGTAGCAAGGGTGAAACGGTGCGGTAAGAGCGCACCAGCATTCCGGGTGACCGGAGTGGCTAGGCAAACCCCACCCGAAGCAAGGCCAAGAAGACCGCACTACGGTGCGGTCGCGCAGGTGTTGGAGGGCTGCTCGCCCGAGCCTGCGGGTAGGCCGCTTGAGGCACCCGGTGACGGTGTGTCCAGATGGATGGTCGCCGCCGCGCTACCAGTTAGCGCGGAACAGAATCCGGCTTACACGCCAACTCGCCCGCCCCGCGGCTCAGCCGTCCGGTGCCTGTCCCTGCCCGTCACCAGTTGCCGGTCCGACCCGCAGCGGCCCGCGGATAGTTCCCGGTATCCTCGGCGTGGCCGAGCCGATCACGGTTCCCACCTGGTAGCCGTTCGGCGATGACCGAATTATCCGAGTCGTGCGTCGCGCGGAGCTTCCCCGCGTTACTCTTTGCCGATGATCGCGGGCGAGAAGGCCCCTGGCTTCACTCTGTATGACCACACCGGTCGGCCTCGGACACTGTCCGCGCTCCTTTCCGAAGGGCCGGTTGTGCTGTTCTTCTTCCCAATAGCGTCCTCACCGATCTGTACAGCCCAGGCTTGTCATTTTCGGGACCTGAGCGACGAATTCGCCAGGGTGGGCGCCCAGCGGGTGGGCATCAGCACCGACACTGTCGACAAGCAGGCCCACTTCGCCCAACAGCGCTCGTTCGACTATCCGCTGCTCTCCGACGCGGACGGCGTGGTGTCCGAGCTGTTCGGGGTGCGCCGAGGCAGGCTCGCCAAGCTGCGTAGATCCGTCGTGGCGCGTGAGGCGCCCCGGCGTGGTCGGCACACTCGGCGCCGTGGCCTGCTGGCCCGACTGCTGCCGGTCAGACGGACCACATTCGTCATCGACACCGATCGCACCATACTCAAGGTCGTCTCCAGCGAGGTGCGCGCATCGGTGCACGCCGACCAGACGTTGTGGTTCTTGAAGAACCACAACGTGCCGCATAGTTCGCCACATGTCCGGGAGAAGCACACCGACGCGCAACAGCGATCGGAGGGCAAGGCCGAACCGATCGGCGACTGGTTCACAGAACCGGAAACCGCGGAAGAGCCGAGCTTGGTCCGGCCATACACGCTGACGGCAGGCCGTACCGACTCTGGTGTCGAACTAGCACTCGAGGCTCCGGTCGAAGCGCTCAACACCACAGCGAAGCCGCCGCGCTGGCGGAGAAATGATGTGCGGGGCCAGATCCTGACGTCGTGCGTGCACAGCCCCTCGGTCGCAGAGATCGCCGCTCGTCTGTCTTTGCCGCTCGGTGCGACGCGGTTCCTGGTCGACGACCTGGTGACACAGGGTTATTTGCGGGTGCACGCTTCTCTCGGTGACTCGATGACAATCGACGAACGACGTGAACTGATAAAAAGGACCCTGCGTGGCCTACGAGCACTCTGAGGGGTGGGGTGTCGCCCGTGCACGGAATTCACTCTCCGTCGGGTCGCTAGAGCTTTGTAACTCCGCGTCACCAATGTCCTGAGACACCACAGCTAGTTCTCCACGAACATCAGCGATGTTGACCAAGTCGGTATCTGCAGCGCCGAAGAAGAAGCGCCCGGCGTTATTCGGCACCGAAAATGCCCATACGGCAATGGGATTCAAACGTACCGGCAAAGCGGCGTATTCGAGCCGGTCCAATCTCCGGCTTACAGGCCAACTCGGCCGCCCCGTCGGCTCAGCCCGACAGCTTGCGCACTGCCTTGTAGAGCTTGCTGAGCTTCGGCTGGAGTTGGCGGCGGGAATCGAGCGCCAGCTCGGCTTCCCGCTGGTAGAGCAGCCCGTAGGTGAAGGTGTCCTCGCCCGCGGCGTGCGCGGCCTGCGCTTGTTGTGCCAAGTGCTCACGACTGACCACGCTGTCCTGATGGTCGCCGAGCGATGACTGCAGCTTCTTTGCCCGCCGGGACACCTTCTTCGCGCCGGTCGCATCCGCGGTGTAGCGAAGTCGTTTGGCGCGCTTACGGATTCGGTGTATCGCATCGTCGCGGTCCGCTCCGCCAGCGGCTCGTCGTGCGGCCTTTGCCGCCTTGTAGACCTTCTTGCCGGCGGCGGCGACGGTCACCGGCGCCGGCTCGCGACCGGCCGACGGCGCTTCGCGGACCAATGCATCCAGGTCGTCGAGCAGTCGGAAGTAGCGCGGTAGGCGCAATGCGGACAACGCATGCCGGAGCCCGGTCCGGTAGCGCTGTTCGGCGCCGTCGACCAGCCGCTCCCGAATAGGCCCACGGACCAGCTCCGGTGGCACATCGTCCAGAGCGCTGCGGTAGCGATCGGCTAGGACTTCGGCGTCGCGGGCCACTCCCAACACGTTGCCCAGCTCGCGCAATTCATCGACGATCGGGGCATCGTCGGCCAGCCCGAAGGAATCCGGATCGGCCTGTAACAGGCTGCGGATCTTGCGGGCGGTCACCCGCATCTGGTGCACCGCGTCGTCGGCCTCGGCCCGCACCGCGCGGTCCCACACCAGCAGCTCGCCGATCTGTTCGGCCAGCGCCCGATGCAACGGTTCGGCCGGTAAGCCCTTCGGCGACGTGCCGAGCACCCGCGCCAGCTTGGAGCCGTGGCCCGCCGGACGCGCGCCGGCGTCGAGCAGCCGTCCGCACAGCCTGTCCATCAGCCCGGAGTGCGCGCCGGGGTCGACGAGTTCGAGCTCCCATTCACGCCACCGTTGCTCGTTGGCGGTCCCTTCGGCGCCTTGCCCCGCCGTGACGTCGTCGTCGCAGAACTCCGCGAGCACCCCGTCGTCGACGCCGTGTAGCAGACGAACCTGGCGGGTGGTGCTGATCCGCGCCACCGGGCTCACCGGGCGGTCCCGCACGATGGCCAGCACCACATCCAGCAGTTCGGTGGGCACCGTGGTGCCGTCGCTGGTATCCAACGGCGCCCGCACTTCGGTCCGGGCATCAGGGCCCGCCGGCAGTTTCAGGTGCCAACCCGCGTCGAGGCCGCCGGTGCGACGGCGCAACGTGACGCGATTGATCGCCAGATCCCGGGACGGTGTGTCGAAGTACACCGCGTCCAGGGACTGCGTCTCGGCGTGCTCTACCCGGCCGACCTCCGCGATGCCGTCGAATGACGGTGGTTGCGTGGACTCGTCGGCGTCGAACTTGCGCTCAACTTCGAGGTAGCGCGAGGTGCTCGGGTCGATCACGGACATGCTCGTGAGCGTGCCACATACCGGTGGCCGCTAAACCGGCAGCTCAGAAGCTGTGCTCATCGTCGGGGAACGTTCCTGACCCGACCTCGTCCGCGTACTGCGTTGCGGCGCGGTGCAATTCGCCCCCGACGTCACCGAACCGCTTGACGAACTTGGCGGTCTTGCCGCTGGTCAGACCGGCCATGTCCTGCCACACCAGCACCTGGGCGTCGCAGTTTGGCCCCGCACCGATCCCGACCGTGGGAATGGTCAGCTTGCCGGTGATCTGGGTGGCCAACTCGGCCGGCACCATTTCCATCACCACAGCGAACGCGCCTGCCTCGGCAACGGCGATCGCGTCGTGGACGGTCTGCTCGGCGCCGTCCCCGCGGCCCTGCACCCGGAAACCGCCCAGGGTGTTGACGCTTTGCGGGGTGAAGCCGATGTGGGCCATCACCGGTATGCCGGCTGCGGTCAGCGTGGCGATCTGCTCGGCGACCCGTTCGCCGCCCTCCAGCTTGACCGCATGCGCGCCGGCTTCCTTCATGAACCGGATCGCGGCGTCCAGCGCCGCGGCGGGTCCGGCTTCGTAGCTGCCGAACGGCAAGTCGGCGACCACCAAAGCGTGCGGTGCACCCCGCACCACACCACCCACCAACGGGATCAACTCGTCGATCGAGACCGGCACCGTGGTGTCGTAGCCGTAGACGACGTTGGCGGCCGAATCACCGACCAGCAGCACCGGGATGCCGGCGTCGTCGAAGATTCGGGCAGTGGAGTAGTCGTAAGCCGTCAGCATCGCCCACTTGTGGCCTTCGGCCTTCATCTTCTGCAGGTGTTGCACGCGCACCTTGGTCCGCGGCGCGGTGGCGGTGTCACTCGGCTGCGACGAAGCAGCCCCATAAACAGAGTGCTCAGACATCATTGTCCCTAGTGGTGGTCGGGTCGATCCTCGTGGCCCAAAGGGTCCCCGGGTTCGTCTGACTCGATAATTCTGCCACCTGCCGCCGCGCACGTGCATAGCAGGTTCAGTGGACTTCCTCACACCATCAGCCATCGTGCCGATTCCGGCGCCGCCGTCAGGTAGCGGGCATACCATCGGCGCATGCAGCGCCTGAGCGGACTCGACGCCAGCTTCCTCTACCTGGAAACCCCATCGCAGCCGTTGCATGTCTGCTCGATTCTGGAGCTCGACACGTCGACGATGCCAGGCGGCTACACCTTCGACCGGCTCCGCGACGAATTGGCGCTCCGGATCAAGGCGATGCCCGAGTTCCGCGAGAAGCTGGCCGACAGCCCGCTCAATCTGGATCATCCGGTCTGGGTGGAAGACAACAACTTCGACGTGAATCGGCATCTGCACCGCATCGGGTTGCCGCCGCCGGGCGGGCGAACGGAGTTGGCCGAGATCTGCGGTCATATCGCCGGGTTGCCGCTGGACCGCACCCGGCCACTGTGGGAGATGTGGGTCATCGAAGGCGTCGCGGGCACCGATCCCCAGCAGGGTGGGCGGTTGGCCGTGATGACCAAGGTGCATCACGCGTGTGTCGATGGTGTGACCGGGGCCAACTTGATGTCCCAGCTGTGCAGCACCGAGGCGGACGCACCTCCGCCGGACCCGGTCGACGGCGTCGGCGGAGCCAACCCTTTCGAGATCGCGTTGACCGGGGCCGTCAAGTTCGCGGCCAGGCCGCTGCGCTTGGCCAGTGCGCTGACCGATACCGCGTCGTCGGTGGTCAAGACGGTGCTGCGGGCGCGCATCGGCCAAACGATGGCGCCTCCGTTCGCGGCCCCGCGCACCGCCTTCAATGCGAGCGTCACCGCGCAGCGCAACATCGCCTACGCGCAGCTGGACCTCGAGGACATCAAAAAGGTCAAGAGTTACTTCGACGTCAAGGTCAACGACGTGGTGATGGCACTGGTCTCCGGTGTGCTGCGCCAATTCCTGCTCGACCGCGGCGAACTGCCTGACTCGTCGTTGGTGGCGATGGTGCCGGTGTCAGTGCACGACAAGTCGGATCGGCCTGGGCGCAACCAAGTTTCGGGGATGTTTTCCAGCTTGCAGACGCATATCGCCGACCCGGCGGAGCGGATCAAGGCCATCGCCGACGCGAATTCGGTTGCCAAACAACACAGTTCGGCGATCAGCGCCACGCTGCTGCAGGACTGGTCACAGTTCGCCGCGCCCGCGGTCTTCGGCATGGCGATGAGGGCCTACGCCCGCACCAGCCTCACCAAGAGCATGCCGGTGCACAACCTGGTGGTCTCCAACGTGCCAGGCCCGCAGGTCCCGCTGTATTTCCTGGGCAGCGAGGTCAAGGCGATGTATCCACTGGGGCCGATCTTCCACGGCTCGGGACTGAACATCACCGTGATGTCGCTGACCGGCAAACTTGACGTGGGGATCGTCGCCTGCCCGCAGCTGGTGCCCGACTTGTGGGAACTGGCCGACAACTTCTCGGTCGGAATGCAAGAACTCCTGCTCGCGACACGGTAGAGCGCCCCGCCGCCACGCGGCAACGACGGTGTCGCTCTGACGCATGGCAGCATAGGTGGACATGGGGACCCCTCGCCGCGGCAAGATCGCGCGCACGATGCTGATCTGGACTGTGATCGCGGTAACTGCCACGACGGTGGCTGGCTGCACTCAGGTCGTCAGAGGCCGCGCGGTGCTTGCCGGGCCGAAGGTCGGCCAGCCGGTGGAGTGGGGGCCGTGCCGTGTCTCCGGCGGCGGCTCCGTGCGGCTGCCGGGTGGCGCACAATGCGGCAAGCTCGCCGTCCCGGTCGACTACCGACACCCCAACGGTGACGCAACGACGCTGGGACTGATTCGTTTTCCGGCGACCGGGGACAAAGTCGGGTCGCTGGTCATCAACCCCGGTGGCCCGGGGGAGTCTGGCATCGAGGCTGCGCTCGGCGTCGTGCAGTCGTTGTCGCCGCAGATTCGGGAACGGTTCGACCTGGTCGGATTCGACCCACGCGGAGTGGCGGCGTCGCGGCCGGCGATCTGGTGTAACTCCGACGCCGACAACGACCGGTTGCGTACCGAGCCGCAAGTCGACTACAGCCCGGCGGGCGTGGCGCACATCGAGGACGAGACCAAGGCCTACGTCGGTCGCTGTGTCGCCAAGATGGGCAAGAGATTCCTGGCGAACGTCGGAACCGATAACGTCGCCCGCGATCTGGACACCATTCGAGAAGCATTGGGCGACAGCAAGCTGACGTTCCTGGGCTATTCATACGGCACCCGAATCGGCGCCGCCTATGCCGAGGCCTTCCCGAAGAACGTCCGGGCGATGATCCTCGACGGCGCCATCGACCCCAACGCTGATCCCGTCGAGTCAGACTTGCGGCAGGCCAAAGGCTTTCAGGATGCGTTCAACGACTATGCGAAAGACTGCGCCAAGTCGCCCAGCTGTCCGCTGGGCACCGACCCTGCCAAAGCCGTTGACGTCTACCACCATCTGGTCTATCCGCTCGTCGACCAGCGCAACCCGATGATCGGCAGGCCGGCACGCACCAAAGATCCGCGCGGCCTGAGTTACAGCGACGCCATCATCGGCACCATCATGGCGTTGTACTCACCAAACTTCTGGCACCACTTGTCGTCCGGGTTGACGGAGCTGGCCGGCCACCGCGGCGACATGCTGCTGGAGTTGGCTGATCTCTACATGCGCCGTGACAAACACGGCCACTACAACAACTCCACGGACGCCCGGGTGGCGGTCAACTGCGTGGATCAGCCGCCGGTCAAGGACCGGGCAAAGGTCATCGACGAGGACCGCCGCTCGCGCCAGGTTGCGCCGTTCATGAACTACGGGAAATTCACCGGCGACGCCCCGCTGGGCACGTGTGCTTTCTGGCCGGTTCCCGCGACGAGTAAACCGCACGCCATCTCTGTGTCCGGCCTGACGCCGACGCTGGTGGTTTCCACCACCCATGACCCCGCAACGCCGTATCAAGCCGGCGTCGACCTGGCGAATCAACTTCACGGCGGACTGCTCACCTTCGATGGCACGCAGCACACGGTGGTCTTCCAAGGCAACAGCTGCATCGACGACTACGCGACGGCATACCTGCTCAGCGGCACTGTGCCGTCGAAAGGGGCCAAGTGCTAGCGGGCCCCGCGGGTCCGGCTCGGAATCGAAACGCAAAGACCGCCCGGTAAATAACGAGACCAAGGTGTGACCAATGGGATCACGGCCTGTGGCCGACGCATGCCACGATTGACATCCATGTGGCGCATGGGACAGCTGTTCTCTGCGCTGCTTTCTTTGGTGCTGCTGCTGATAGCGGCAGCCGTGGCCTGGACGCCGGTAACCAGTGCCGCGCCGGGATACGACGCAGGCCCAACGCCCAGCTCCGGGGTGCCCCAGCCATCGTCGGCGCCTGCACTGAACTGGGGAAACTGCAGCCGGGTCCTCAGTAGCCCCGGCGATGTTCCCAGCGCGCAATGCGCCACCGTCCCGGTCCCGGTCGATTACGGCCAACCGGGTGGCGCGCAAGTTCAACTCGCGGTGATCCGCATTCCGGCGACGGGTCCGCGAATCGGAGCACTGCTGATCAACCCCGGTGGGCCCGGGGCATCGGCGGTCGACATGGTTGCCGCGATGGGGCCGCAGCTGGCCGGCTCCGAGATCAGTCGCCGGTTCGATCTGGTCGGCTTCGATCCCCGTGGCGTCGGCCACTCCACGCCGTCGCTGCGCTGCCAATCCGATGCCGATTTCGACGCTTACCGGCGCGAACCGATGGTCGACTACAGCCCGCAAGGCGTCGCGCACATCGAGCAGGTGTATCGGCAATTGGCTCAGCGCTGCCTGGCCCGTAATGGTCCGGCGTTCTTGGAGAACGTCGGGACGGCGTCCGTCGCGCGCGACATGGATGCGGTCCGCCAGGCACTGGGCGACGACCAAATCAACTACCTGGGCTTCAGCTACGGCACGGAATTGGGGACCGCCTACGTCGAGCGGTTCGGCGACCATGTCCGCTCGATGGTGCTGGACGGCGCCATCGACCCGACCGTCGCCCCGATCGACGAGCTGGTCAACCAGGAGGCGGGGTTTCAGACAGCGTTCAACGATTACGCAGCCGACTGCGCCCGCTCGTCGGACTGCCCGCTGGGCACCGACCCGGCTCAGTGGGTCAGCCGCTACCACCAGTTGATCGACCCGCTGGTGGCCAAACCCGCACCGACCTCGGATCCACGCGGACTGGGTTACGCAGACGCCACCACCGGCACCATCAACGCGCTGTACACGCCACAGTTCTGGAAATTCCTCACCAGCGGACTGCTCGGCCTGCGGCGCGGCACCGATCCCGGTGATCTGCTGACGTTGGCCGACGAGTACTACGGTCGCGACGCCAAGGGGCACTACAACAACTCGCAGGACGCGTTCAACGCGGTCCGCTGCGTCGATGCGCCGTCGCCGACCGATCCGGCGGCCTGGGCGGACGCCGATCGGCGCATTCGTCAGGTCGCCCCGTTCACGTCCTACGGGCAGTTCACCGGGTATGCGCCGCGCGACCTCTGCGCGCTGTGGCCGGAGCCCGCGACGTCGTCGCCGCATCCGGCCGAGCCGGTCGCCCCCGGCAAAGTCGTCGTCGTCTCCACCACCCACGATCCGGCCACCCCATACCAAGCCGGTGTCGACCTGGCCCGCCAACTCGGCGCCGCGCTGATCACCTTCGAGGGCACCCAACACACCGTGGTTTTCAACGGAAACGAGTGCGTTGACGACGCTGTTGTCAGCTATCTGGTCGACGGCGCGGTGCCCGGAAACTTACGGTGTTAAGCCCCGCCGGTAACACGGATTTAACGCTCAATGCATACTGTGCCTCGTATGGATCGGCAAAAGGAATTTGTGCTCCGCACGCTGGAGGAACGGGATATCCGGTTCGTCCGGTTGTGGTTCACAGACGTGCTCGGTTTCCTCAAGTCGGTCGCCATCGCGCCAGCCGAGCTTGAGGGCGCCTTCGAGGAAGGTATCGGCTTCGACGGGTCGTCCATCGAAGGATTTGCCCGGGTCTCGGAGTCCGACACCGTCGCGCATCCCGACCCGTCGACCTTCCAGGTGCTGCCCTGGACAACACGCTCCGGCCACCATCACTCCGCGCGGATGTTCTGCGACATCACGATGCCCGACGGCTCGCCGTCCTGGGCCGACCCGCGGCATGTGCTGCGGCGCCAGCTGGGCAAAGCCAACGACCTGGGCTTCTCGTGCTACGTGCATCCCGAGATCGAGTTCTTCCTGCTGGAGCCGGGTCCCGAGGACGGATCGGCGCCCATTCCGGCCGACAATGCCGGCTACTTCGACCAGGCCGTGCACACCGCCTCCAACTTCCGCCGTCATGCGATCGACGCCCTCGAATTCATGGGCATCTCGGTGGAATTCAGTCACCACGAAGGCGCGCCGGGCCAGCAGGAGATCGATCTGCGCTTCGCGGATGCGCTGTCGATGGCCGACAACGTGATGACGTTCCGTTATGTCATCAAAGAGGTCGCGCTGGAAGAGGGTATGCGGGCGACGTTCATGCCCAAGCCGTTCGGGCAGCACCCCGGCTCGGCCATGCATACCCACATGAGCCTGTTCGAGGGCGAGGTCAACGCGTTCCACAGCCCTGACGACCCATTGCAACTCTCCGATGTCGCCAAGTCGTTCATCGCCGGGATCCTCGAGCACGCAACCGAGATCAGCGCAGTCACCAACCAGTGGGTCAACTCCTACAAGCGGCTGGTGCTCGGTGGCGAGGCGCCCACGGCGGCGTCGTGGGGTGCGGCAAACCGGTCGGCCTTGGTCCGTATCCCGATGTACAGCCCGAGCAAGACCTCGTCGCGACGCATCGAGGTGCGCAGCCCCGACTCCGCCTGCAATCCCTACCTGGCTTTTGCCGTGCTGCTGGCGGCCGGGCTGCGTGGCGTGGAGAAAGGCTACGTGCTGGGCCCCCAGGCCGAGGACAACGTCTGGGACCTCACGCCCGAGGAGCGGCGCGCGATGGGCTACCGCGAGTTGCCGTCCAGCCTCGACGAAGCCTTGCGTGCGATGGAGAGTTCCGAGCTCGTCGCGGAAGCGCTGGGGGAGCACGTGTTCGACTTCTTCCTGCGTAACAAGCGCACCGAATGGGCGAATTACCGCCGTCACGTGACACCTTTTGAGCTGCAGACCTACCTTTCGCTGTAATCGGCGCCGCCAGTCCTTTTCTGCAACTGGTCCTCGGGGCGCATCCAGATCTCGTTAAATCTGCGCTACGGTCGTGGTCGTGAACCAACCCGTGACGCAACGGCCGAAGGTCCCCGGCCTCGGGCGGCTCGGGTTGGTCGATGACCGCGCCGGCGCCAACCTGGCGCAGTTGGGTTGGAACACCGAAGCACGCATCGAAGTGCTGTGGTCACTGTCGAGGGCGCCGGACGGGGACGCGGCCCTGAGCGCGATGGTCCGGTTGGCCGAGGCGCTGGGCGATGACTGGGACGAGCTCAACGCGGCATTGGCCACCGACCGGGATCTGCGCGGTCGGCTGTTCGGTGTGCTCGGGTCGTCACTGGCGCTGGGGGATCACCTGGTCGCCAATCCGCAGGCATGGCATCTGCTGCGCGGCAATGTGAAGCTGCCGTCCGCCGAACAACTCAATGAAGCCTTCGCCGAGTGTGTCGCTGACCCCCCGCGCGCCGCGGGGTCGGTGGTGTGGCGGCTGCGCACTCTCTACCGCGACCGGGTGCTGGTACTGGCCGCGATGGATCTGGCGCCGACGGTCGAAAACGAGCCGGTGCTGCCGTTCTCTGCCGTCGGTGCCCACCTTGCCGACATCGCCGACGCCGCATTGGCGGCCGCGCTGTCCGTCGCCGAGGCCAGGGTCTGCGGCGACGCCATACCGCCCAGGCTGGCGGTCATCGCGATGGGCAAATGCGGTGCGCGCGAACTGAACTACGTCAGCGACGTCGACGTGATCTTCGTTGCCGAGTCCGCCGATCAAGTATCCGCCCGGGTGGCCGGCGAGATGATGCGGTTGGCATCGGACGCTTTCTTCCAGGTGGACGCTGCGCTGCGCCCGGAAGGCCGCCACGGCGAGCTGGTCCGCACCCTCGACTCGCATGTCGCCTACTACCAGCAGTGGGCGAAGACGTGGGAGTTCCAGGCGCTGCTCAAGGCCCGGCCGGCGGTCGGCGACGCGGAACTGGGCAAGCAATACATTGCCGCGGTGATGCCGATGGTGTGGACCGCTTGCGAGCGTGAAGATTTCGTGGCCGAAGTCCAGTCGATGCGTCGGCGGGTAGAGCAGCTGGTGCCCGCCGATGTCCGAAGTCGCGAGATCAAACTCGGCAGCGGCGGTCTGCGCGACGTCGAGTTCGCGGTGCAGCTGTTGCAACTCGTGCACGGTCGCGCCGACGAGTCGCTGCACGTGGCGTCGACGTTGGACGCGCTGGCTGCCCTGTGCGCCGGCGGCTACGTCGGGCGGGACGACACAGCGAACCTGACCGCGTCCTATGAGTTTCTTCGCCTGCTGGAGCATCGGCTGCAGTTGCAGCGACTCAAACGCACCCACATGTTGCCGGCGTTCGATGACGACGAGGCGCTGCGCTGGCTGGCGCGGTCGGCTCATATCCGGCCCGACGGCACTCACGATGCACTGGGAGTGCTGCGCGAGGAGCTGAAACGCCACCACCGGCGGGTGTCGCGGCTGCACGCCAAACTGTTCTACCAACCGCTGCTGGAATCGCTTGTGCCAGAGGGCCTGGAGTTCTCGCAGGGCATGACTCCCGCGGCAGCGGAGCGCCAGCTGGCCGCGCTCGGCTACGAGGCTCCGCACAGCGCGCTGACGCATCTGTCCACGTTGATCAACCAGAGCGGTCGTCGGGGACGGGTGCAGGCGGTACTGCTGCCCAGGCTGCTCGACTGGCTTTCCGATACTCCCGATCCGGATGGCGGGCTGCTGGCCTACCGCCGGATCAGTGAGGCGATGGTCGTTCACCGTTGGTATCTGTCCACGCTGCGGGACAAGCCGGCGGTGGCCAAGCGCCTGATGCATGTACTCGGAACGTCGGCGTATGTGCCGGACCTGTTGATGCGCGCGCCGGAGGTCATCCAGAACTACAGCGACGGGCCGTCGGGGCCCAAGCTGCTCGACGTCGACCCCGAGACAGTGGCCGGTGCGCTGGTGGCATCGGCGGGCCGACAAAGCGACCCGGTACGCGCCATCGCTATCGCGCGCTCGCTGCGGCGGCGGGAATTGGCCCGCGTCGCCTCGGCCGATCTGCTCGGCATGCTTGACGTCACCGAAGTGTGCGCCGCGCTCACCTCGGTGTGGGGCGCGGTGCTGCAGGCCGCTCTGAACGCGGTGATCCGGGCCAACCTTCCCGACCCAAGCTCCCAGGGCAGCGCTCCAGCTGCCATCGCGGTCATCGGGATGGGCCGCCTCGGCGGCCGCGAGCTGGGGTACGGGTCCGACGCCGACGTGCTGTTCGTCTGCGAACCGGCCGACGGCGTACAGGATTCCGAGGCGGTGCGCTGGGCGATCGCGGTGGCCGAGCAGGTCCGCGCGCTGCTGGGAACCGCCAGTGCCGACCCGCCGTTGGAGGTCGATGCCAATCTGCGGCCCGAGGGCCGCAGCGGTCCGTTGGTCCGCACGCTCGCTTCATACGCCGCGTACTACGACCAGTGGGCGCAGCCGTGGGAGATCCAGGCGCTGCTGCGGGCGAATGCGGTCGCCGGTGACGCGGATCTTGGTCAGCGGTTCCTGCTGATGGTCGACAAGACGCGCTATCCCGCCGGCGGGGTGTCGGCACAGACGGTCCTGGAGATCCGGCGCATCAAGGCGCGAGTCGACGCCGAGCGGCTGCCGCGCGGTGCCGACCCCAAGACTCACACCAAGCTGGGGCGCGGCGGCCTGGCAGACATCGAATGGACCGTGCAGCTGTTGCAATTGCGGTACGCCAGCGACATCGACGGCCTGCACACCACCTCGACACTCGAATGCCTGGACGCCGCCGCCGAGGCCGCACTGATTTCCACCGACGACGCGGACCTGTTGCGTAAGGCGTGGCTGACCGCGACCCGGGCCCGCAACGCGTTGGTGCTGGTCCGGGGCAAGCCCTCCGACCAATTGCCCGGGCCGGGACGCCAACTCAACACCGTCGCCGTAGCCGCCGGCTGGGAGAAGAACGGGGACGGCGGCGAGTTCTTGGATAACTACCTGCGAGTGACCCGACGCGCAAAAGCCGTCGTGCACAAGGTGTTTGATGAATGAGCCGGGTCCGGCCGCAGTGTGTCGAACGCGGTGAAGATCCCGTACGAGGTCCTCAGCGCCGCCGAACACGATCGGCTCGCCGCGCTGTACGGCCCGCTGACCGACGACGTGCGTGAGCTCATCCAAGCCGTTCTTCGCACTGACGCCGAGCAGGACTCCATCGATGCCGCGCGGACCGCGATCCAGGCGGCGACGGACGCACTGAGGGGCAGACGCGGCGACAAGCCGCAGGTGGTGCGCTATGTGATGGGCGGACGCCCGCTGGTATGGAGCAACGCGGTGATCGGCCTGCGCAACCCGATTGCTCCGCCGCTGACCATCCACCACGAGGGCGACGGCACCCGCTGCTGGAGCGAGTTCACCCTCAACGGCGCCTATGAGGGCCCGCCCGGACTGGTCCACGGCGGCGTATGTGCGCTGATACTCGACCACGTCCTCGGCGAGGCGGCGAGTGAAGGTCTGACCAAGCCGCTGTTCACCGGAACCATCACCGTGCGGTACGTGCGTGGCACCCCGCTGGGCAGACTTCGCGCCGAGGCCGCTGTCGAGCGCACCGAGGAGATCAAATCCTTTGTCTCCGGCCGTCTTTCCGATGCGGAAGGCACCACCGCCGAAGCCGAGGGGATCTTCATTCGGCCGGCATGGGCGAGAGAAGTCGGGTGAAGTTCTATATCAGCAGCGCGTTCCTGAACACCCGGGAGATCGTTGAGGTCGCCAGGGTTGCCGATGACCTCGGCTACGACGGCATCGGGATCCCCGATCACATCGTCAACCTGGAAACCCTGAACACCCCGTATCCCTACACCAAGGACGGCCAGCGGCGCTGGCAACCGTTCACCGAATGGCCCGATCCGTGGGTCCTGGTCGGCGCCCTGGCCCAGGTCACGACGCGGCTGCGATTCGTCACCACCGTCTACATTCCGGCCATGCGCAACCCCTACTCAGCGGCCAAAGCCATTGGCACCGCGGCGTATCTCGCCGACGGGCGGGTAGAGCTCGGCGTCGGCGTCGGCTGGTGTGAGGACGAGTTCGCGTTGATGGAGCAGCGCTTCGCCCAGCGCGGTAAACGCACCGACGAGATGCTCGCGCTGATGAAAGCGCTGTGGTCACCGGACTGGACGGAGTTCGACGGCGAGTTCTACCGGACACCGAAGCTGGAGATGCAACCGACGCCTCCGCCGATACCGGTCTATGTCGGTGGGCTCAGCGAGACCGCGCTGCGCCGTGCGGCCCGATACGACGGCTGGATCGGCGACCTGATCAACACCGACCGCGCTATCGCGGCGGCGGCCCGGTTGCACGAATTGCGGACCGAAAACGGTTTGGCTGCAGATGATTTCACTATCCTCACGCCGTTGACCGACGCCTTCACGATCGCTGACTACCAGCGCGCGGAGGATGCCGGCATCACCGGGATCCTCACCATGCCGTGGATGTTCTACGCGGGTCCGGATGCCACGCTCGCCGAGAAGATCGACGGCATGAAGCGGTTCCGCAAAGACCTCGCCCTCGACGGCTGATCCGGCTGCCGGCAGTCAAAGCGTTCCGCAGCCGGCTCGATTGGCCTAGCGTGACGAAGGTGGAGTTACACGGAAACCCCGAACTGGTGCCCGTGGAGGCATTGCGATCAGGTGACCCGATTACCGACATCCACGGCGGAGGCCAGCACTACACCGTCCTGGAGTCGAGGGCGTTCGACGACAGCTGCGTTGTTCTCGAGCTCGAGTCAAAAGCCAACGATCGACTTCGCGTGATCGAGATGTCCTTCCCGGTCGGTTACCACATGGGCAGGTCGCCTCGGCACATCTTGTGACACCCCGTCGGAAGACCTGGTGACACTCGGCGATCGTCGCTGCCTGCATGATGAGAGCCATGCCCGACATAAGGCCATACCGCATCGAGGTCCCCAACGCCGTTCTCGACGACCTGAAAGAGCGTTTGGCGCGCACCCGGTGGCCGGAAGCCGAGACCGTCGACGACTGGAGCCAGGGCATCCCGCTGGCGTACACCCGGGATCTGGCCGCCTATTGGGCCGACGGCTACGACTGGCGCTCTCGGGAAGCCGCGCTGAACCGGTTCGATCACTACCTGACCGAAATCGACGGACTGGACATCCATTTCATCCATCAACGGTCGCCGCATGACGATGCGCTGCCGCTGCTGATCACCCACGGGTGGCCGGGCTCGGTGGTGGAATTCCACAAGGTGATCGAGCCGCTGGTCAACCCTCCGTCGGGCCGCCCCGAGGACGCCTTTCACGTCATCTGCCCGTCGCTGCCCGGGTACGGATTCTCCGGCCGGCCAACCCACGCGGGCTGGGGTGTGCAGAAGATCGCCGAGGCGTGGGAGACGCTCGTCGGCAGGCTCGACTACGACCGGTACGGCGCCCAGGGTGGTGACTGGGGCGCGGCGGTGACGACCCAAATCGGCCGCAACCGTGGTCGCTGTGTGGGCATCCACCTGAACATGCCGATCGCCCGGCCTGCGGCGGGCTCTAGCGGCGGCGATCTTACCGAGGACGAGCAACGGGCCCTGGCGGCTTTCGCGGAACACCAGAAGTGGGGTACCGGCTATTCCAAGCAGCAATCCACCCGGCCGCAGACGCTCGGTTACGGACTGGTCGACTCGCCGGTGGGACAACTGGCTTGGATCGTCGAGAAGTTCTGGGCGTGGACGGACTGCGACGGGCACCCCGAAAACGTGCTCAGCCGTGACGAATTACTGGACAACGTGATGCTGTATTGGGCCACCAGTAGTGGCGCATCCTCAGCCCGCCTGTACTGGGAGAGCTTCAACAGGTTCGTCACGGATGGCCGCGTGGACCTACCCACCGGCGTCGCCTCGTTTCCGAAGGAAATCTTGCGCACCCCGCGACAGTGGTGCGAGCCGGTCTACAACATCACGCACTGGACGACGATGCCGCGCGGAGGGCACTTCGCCGCGTTCGAGCAGCCGGAATTGTTCGTCGACGACGTCCGCGCGTTCTTTGCGACGGTCCGCTGACGCTACGTCAACGCCGAAGCAGCCGCCGTTTTCTCGGCCACCGGCCGCGGTGATCATCGAGGGCATAGGCGCCGGCGTCGGCGAAGATCAGCAGGAAGAAGGCAAAGCAGTACATCACCGCGGCCTCGCCATGGTTGTTGATCGGAAAGAACCCGTGGGGCAGATGGACGGTGAAGTAGGCGAACGCCATCGCGCCGCACGCCACGAATGCGGCGGCGCGGGTGAACAGCCCGGCGGTGATCAGCACCCCGGTGACCAGTTCGATCCAGCCGGCGTAGTAGTCGGGCCATTGGCCCACCGGCGCGGTGTGGTCTGCCGCCGGCCAGCCGAACACCGCGGACAGCCCGTGGCTCAAGAACAGCAGCCCAAACATCACTCGAAACACCGCAAGGGCGGCAGGCCAATTCGAATTCAGCCGAGCTTCCAGGTTTCGCGCCATGCGCCGACGATACGTGCTTACAGCTGGGCCCAGACCGACTTGGTCTTCATATACATCTCGACGCCCTCTTTGCCGAATTCGTGCCCCCAGCCGGACTGCTTATGGCCGCCGAACGGCACATCGTGGTCAAAGACCAACTGGCAGTTGACCTGCACGCTGCCCGCCTGTAAACGCTTGACGATCCGGTGGGCGCGGCCAAGGTTCTCCGTCCAGGCCGTGGCGGCCAGACCGTAGGTGGTGTCGTTGGCCATGGCCACGGCTTCGTCTTCCTCGTCGAACGGCAGGATGCTGACCACCGGCCCGAAGATCTCCTGCTGGTAAAGCCGCATGCCCGGGTCGACGTTGGTGAGCACGGTCGGGTGCACGAAGTAGCCCTTGCGGTCCAGCCGGTAGCCGCCGGTGACCACGTCGACGCCGTCGCTGCGACCCTCGTCGATAAAGCCCATGACGCGGTTTAGCTGCTTCTGGCTGATCAGTGGGCCGCTGACGCAGCCCTCCTCGCTTGGGGCGCCCAGCTTGAACGTGTTGGCCATCATCGAGATGCCTTCCACGACTTGGTCATACACGCCTCGCTGCGCGAAGATCCGCGATCCGCACACGCAGCCCTGGCCAGAGTGCACGAAAATGCCCAGCGACGCCATCAGGATGGCTTTGTCCAGATCGGCGTCGTCGAAGATCAGCACCGGCGACTTGCCGCCGAGCTCGAGCGTGACCTTCTTCAGGTTGCCGGCCGACGCCCGTACGATCTCTTTGCCGATTTCGGTCGACCCGGTGAAGGCGACCTTCTCGACGTCGGGATGCGCGGTGATCGCCGCACCCGCGGTATGGCCGTAGCCGGTCAGCAGGTTGACGACGCCTTCGGGTACGCCGGCCTCGTGGACCAGCTGGTCGAGCAGGAGAGCTGAAAGCGGAGTCTCCTCAGCGGGTTTCACGAGCATGCTGCAACCGGCCGCCAGCGCCGGCGCGAGCTTGGCGCTCGCATTGAAGATCGGGCCGTTCCACGGGAAGATCAGGCCGACGACGCCGTACGGCTCCTTCAGCGTGTAAGCGTGCATGTTGACGAAGGCGTCCGTGGCGATGCCGTCCGTCTTCACGTCGTAGGCGACGCCGTTGATTTTCGAACACCAGCCGGCGTAATAGCGAAAGAACTCCGAACACGTCGACATCTGCAGCGTTGCCTGCATCAGCGGCATGCCCGTGTTGAGCGAGTCGAGCCCGGCGAACTCCTCGGCGTGTTCGTCGATCAGATCGGCGATCCGCCACATGACCTTGGCCCGCTCGCGGCCTGGTAGCTGCGACCAGACACCGGCCTCGAAGGACGCCTTCGCCCGCGCGACAGCCTCGTCGACCGCATCTTCGCCGCAGTCGGTGAATTCGGTGATCTGTTCCTCGGTCGCGGGATCGATGACCGCAATGACCTCGCCCGACCCTGGGCGCTTGCGGATGTCGTCCAATACAGCCTGCAGCGTCATCTGATCCCTTCCGTACCGTCCTCATCGAACCCGGCGCCCGACGCGCCCGGAGATGCTGAGCACCTGCTTAGCATCGCTGACGCTGCCCGGTCAAGACGGGTATCGACGGCGGGTGCGGAGGTTGAAGGGTCTAATGCCCGAGCGCTTTGGACAGCAGTGCGGTCAGCCGCCTCTGCTCGCCCGTGCCCAGCTGGCCGGTCAACGGCTCGATCCGGCTACCGATGTCCGCGGTGATCTCGGGTACCAGCTCGCGGGCCGATTCGGTGAGCGTCACTCGTACCGACCGACCGTCGTAAGGGTCGGCGGCCTTGGCGACCAGCCCACGCTGTGCCGCGCGGTCGATGAGACCGCTGACCGTCGAGCGCTCCAGGCCGGTGAACGTCGCCAGATCGGCCATTGTCGGCTCGCGATCACGCAGGATGCCCAGCATCCGAAGTTGGGTGAGCGACAGGTTGTGTTCGGCGGCGACTTCGGTGAGGACCGCCATCAGTGCAAAAGATATCTGCACCAACGCATCTCGCAGTTCCTCGAGATGATCGTCGTCGCGGTCGCGATCGGAAGTCATCGGCCAGACGATATCAGAGTAATTCGTATTCCGAACTAAATGAAACGCAGGAGAAGCCTTCCTTGACCTAGACGCGCCCCGCGTGGCCGAAGTTCGTGATGATCACCGGCCGGTGACGCTGGTAGCTATCTCAGAAAGCAGATCAGGCATGGCCGCTAAGGCCGGACGCCGACGAGTCCACCCGATCGGCAATCGGTGCTGTCATCGCCGAACGGATGGACTCGTCGAGAACTACTGCGGACGGCCCAGCTGGCCTATACGTCGTAGTAGAGCGCGAACTCGTACGGGTGCGGCCGGATCTGGACCGGCAGGATCTCATTGTCGCGCTTGAAGCTGATCCACGTCTCGATCAGGTCGGGCGTGAAAACGCCACCCTCGGTGAGGTACTCGTGGTCCTCTTCGAGGCGGTCGATCACCGCGGACAGCTGAGTCGGAGCCTGCGGGATGTTCGCGGCCTCCTCCGGCGGCAACTCGTAAAGGTCCTTGTCTACTGGTGTCTGCGGCTCGATCTTGTTCTTGATGCCGTCCAGGCCGGCCATCAGCATCGCCGAGAACGCCAGGTACGGGTTGCCCGACGAGTCGGGGCAGCGGAACTCCAGCCGCTTGGCCTTGGGGTTGGTGCCGGTGATCGGGATACGCACACACGCCGAGCGGTTGCGCTGGCTGTAGACCAGGTTGATCGGAGCCTCGAAGCCCGGAACCAATCGCTTGTAGGAGTTCGTCGTCGGGTTGGTGAAGGCCAGCAACGACGGCGCGTGGTGCAGCAGGCCGCCGATGTAGTGGCGCGCGGTGTCCGACAGGCCGGCGTAACCGGTTTCGTCGTACATCAGCGGGCTGCCGTCTTTCCACAACGACTGGTGGGTGTGCATGCCGGAGCCGTTGTCGCCGAACAGCGGCTTGGGCATGAACGTCACGGTCTTGCCCTCGGCCCACGCGGTGTTCTTGACGATGTACTTGTACAGCTGCATGTCGTCGGCCGCGTGCAGCAGCGTGTTGAATTTGTAGTTGATCTCGGCCTGACCGCCGGTGCCCACCTCATGATGGCCCTTCTCCAGGCTGAAGCCGGACGTGATCAGGTTCTGCAGCATTTTGCTACGCAGGTCGACGTAATGGTCGACGGGGGCGACGGGGAAGTAGCCACCCTTGGGCCGCACCTTGTAGCCGCGGTTGGGGCTGCCGTCGATCTCGGTGGGCTCACCGGTGTTCCACCAACCCGAGATGGCGTCCACCTCGTAGAACGAGCCGTTGGTGCGCGAGTCGAAGCTGACCGAGTCGAAGATGTAGAACTCGGCTTCGGCGCCGAAGTACGCGGTGTCGGCGATACCGGTGCTGATCAAGTAGTTCTCGGCCTTGCGGGCGATGTTGCGTGGGTCGCGCGAGTACGGCTCGAGGGTGAACGGGTCATGCACGAAGAAGTTCAGGTTCAGCGTCTTGGCTTGGGTGAACAGATCGATTTGCGCCGTGTCAGGGTCGGGGAGGAGCAGCATGTCGGATTCGTGGATCGCCTGGAACCCTCGAATCGACGAGCCGTCGAAGGCGATCCCGTTCTCAAATACGTCCTTGTCGAAGAACGAAATGGGAATTGTGAAGTGCTGCATGATGCCTGGCAGG
Source organism: uncultured Actinomycetota bacterium (assembly GCA_963760095.1). GTDB lineage: Bacteria > Actinomycetota > Actinomycetes > Mycobacteriales > Mycobacteriaceae > Mycobacterium. The sequence continues at coordinate 198,966 of CAVXBT010000012.1, forward strand.
TCACAGAACCGGACGTCGACGAATTCGACGTGCTCGTCCTTGGCGAGTTTGATGATGTCATCGGCCGTTTTTTCGGACACCGAAGCGCTCTCCTTTGCTGCGAGCTTCGAATTACTACGGTCACTTAAAGGCTCTCCTTTACGTGGCCGTAACTGATCGCCCGACCAGACGTTACGCGCCGCCAGCGCGGTACGACGCCGAGTATGGGCAGATTTCACCTTATTGTGGGGAATATGGCCCGCAGCAACCGACCCTGGCCGTCTGGTCCGGAGCCAACCGATTCGGAACAGACACAGGGGTATCCCGGTGAGACCCTCGGCCTGCCCGAGCACGGATCGGGATCGCTGGCCCGCATGGGACGCCGGTTGGCGGCGCTGCTCGTCGACTGGTTGCTCGCCTACGGGATCGCCGCGCTCGCCATCACGCTCGGTCTGCTGCCCGTGCGAGCTCTGTCGTCGGCGGTTCTGGTGATCTGGCTGGTAATCGGACTGCTCGCCGTCCGATTGTTCGAGTTCACACCGGGCCAGTTCGCTATAGGTCTGCGGGTGACATCCGTCGACGAGAGACTGCATATCGGGTTGGGTCGTGCCACGGCTCGCGGGTTGTTGATCGCGTTCGTCATACCGGCGTTGTTCGTCGACCTCGACGGGCGTGGAATCCAGGATCGGGTGACCGGCACTGCCGTCGTGCGGCGCTGACTGGCCGAGCGGTTATCGGCGGCGCACGGTTCGCTGCACGCCGCGCATCTTGGCGGTGCCGGGCAGCGGGCCCTTGGGCATTGCCGCGGTCCCGGCCCGGGAGCCCAGCGCGCTGAGCCGTGATTCCAGCGAATCCATCTGTTTGACGGTGATGTTGGCCGGCAGCCGGGTGAGGTGGCGCTCCAGCTTGGCCAACGGAACCTCGCCGTCGCCGTTGCCGACGACTATGTCGTAGATCGGAACCTCACCGACGAGTCGTGCAGTGCGCTTCTTCTCCTGGGCAAGCAGCGGTTTCACCCGGCCCGCCGCCCCCTCGCCGACCAGAATGACCCCGGGCCGGCCGAGCACCCGGTGCACGGCGTCGAAATGCCCGGTGGCCGCCACCCCGGGGGTGACGCGCCACTTGCCGCGCAGATTGTCCAGCGCCCAGGCAGCTGCCCCGGTTTGGCCCTCGGCCTTGCGGTACACCGATCGCTGTGCGCGTCGACCGAAGATGATGAACGCCACCAGCGCGCCCAGCACGACACCCAGCGCGGGGAGCGTGATCATGGTGAATCCGCCGGACCACACCCCGACGGCCACCGACACGGCCACGATCAGCACGAACGCGCCGATCATGTAGGGCAGCAGCCGCTTGTCCTCTTGGCGCTGAACGTTGAACGCCTGCCAGAGCTGACTGCGGCGCTCTTTGGCGGCGGCCTTACGGGCGGCTTTCGCTTCTGTTTTGGCTGCCTTGGTCGCCTTGGCATCGCGGGATTTGGCCATAATCGCCAAGAATACTTAAAGCCGGACTCAGCCGGGGTGAGCGGTGCGCGTCTGTTGGCTTCGCTGGCTGGCCTGCTGGTAAAGCCGCCCGGCCCGATACGACGAGCGCACCAACGGACCCGCCAGTACCCCGGCGAATCCCAGTTGCTCGCCGTACTGCGCGAACTCGACGAATTCCTCGGGGGTGACCCAGCGCTCGACCGGATGATGCCGCGCCGACGGGCGCAGGTATTGGGTGATGGTGACGATGTCGCACCCTGCGCCATGCAGATCAGCCAGCGCGGCGCGCACCTCATCGGGCGTCTCGCCCATGCCGAGGATGAGGTTGCTCTTGGTGACCAACCCGAAATCCCGCGCCGCCGTGAGCACGCCGAGGCTTCGCTGGTAGGAGAAGGCCGGACGAATGCGCTTGAAAATGCGTGGCACGGTTTCGACGTTGTGGGCCAGCACTTCCGGGCGGGATTCGAAGACCTGCCGCAACTGATCCGGGTCGCCGTTGAAGTCGGGGACCAACAGCTCGACGCCGGTCGACGGGTTGAGCTTCTTGATGGCGCGCACGGTCTCGGCGTAAAGCCATGCGCCACCGTCGGGCAGGTCATCGCGGGCTACCCCGGTGACCGTGGAGTACCGCAGGCTCATCGCCTGCACGCTCTCGGCCACCCGTCGTGGTTCGTCGCGGTCCAACGCTGCGGGCTTGCCGGTGTCGATCTGGCAGAAGTCGCAACGACGGGTGCACACCTCACCGCCAATTAGGAAGGTGGCCTCGCGGTCTTCCCAGCATTCGTAGATGTTGGGGCAGCCGGCCTCCTCGCACACGGTGTGCAGACCTTCGCGTCGAACCAGTTTTTTGAGCTCGGTGTACTCCGGTCCCATCCGCAGCCGGGTCCTGATCCACGGCGGCTTTCGCTCGATCGGGGTCTGCGCGTTACGTGCTTCCAGACGCAGAAGCTTCCGACCTTCGGGGGCAACGGTCACGGCGTCGATGCTACGCGGGCGGCGGTGTGCTGCAGATCAACCGCCAGCCGGCCATCCAGGGCGTCACACACCGCATCGGCGACGGCTGACCGGACATCGTCGACCGCGACCCGGCGGCCGAGTTCGGCCGACATCGACGTCACGCCGGCGTCGCTGATGCCGCACGGCACGATCGTGTCGAACGCGTCGAGGTCGCAATCGCAGTTGAGCGCAAACCCGTGCAGCGTCGTTGACCTCGACACCCGCACCCCGATGGCGGCGACTTTTCGTGCCGGCCGCCCACCGCCCTCGGGCACCCACACCCCGGAGCGGCCGTCGATGCGGCCGACCTGCAGACCCAGGTCGGTGCACACCTTGATCAGCGATTCCTCAACGCGCCGAACGTAGTTCACCACGTCGAGCGGCTCTGCCAGCCCGATGATCGGATAGCCGACGAGCTGCCCAGGGCCATGCCAGGTGATCTTGCCGCCGCGGTCGGTGTCGATGACCGGCGTGCCGTCGGTCGGTCGCTCTTGCGCCAGCGTGCGTCGTCCGGCGGTGTAGACCGACGAGTGTTCGAGCAGCAGCAACGTGTCGGTGCCGCCGGACGCCCGGACGTCGGCCAGCTCCTGCTGCAGCTGCCGGGCGACGCGGTAGTCCACGGTGTCCATCTGACGAACATCGACAGGCGTTGTGCTCGAGCGGATCGAACTCACGGGGCCGACGGTACAACCCCAACCTGGCGACCGCCTGGCAGTGCCTAGGCGGCATCGCGCGTCGCGGTGGCGTAGCGCAGTGCCTCACCGACGGTGTTGTGGTGGAAACCGAACCCGGCCCGTTCCAGGGCGGCCGGAATAGCGCGTTGCCCGCTCAACATGGTCTCGTCGGCGAACTCGCCGAGCGCGGCGCGCACCGCGAACGACGGCATCATCAGCGGGGTGGGCCGGTTCACCGCCCGGCCCAGCGCCGCGGTGAACTCGGCGTTGGTGACCGGCGCCGGGCCGGTGATGTTCACCGGCCCGGAGAGCCGCTCGTCGAAGATCGCGAACTGCAACGCTCGAACCTGATCCTCGAGGCTGACCCAGGACAGATACTGGCGGCCGCTGCCCAGACGGGCTCCGAGGCCCGCCGAAAACAACGGCCGCAGCCGGCGCAGCGCACCGCCCGATGAGGTCAGCACGACGCCGGTGCGGGCCAGCACCACCCGCGTGCCTGCGGCTCGGGCGGGCGCGGTGGCCGCTTCCCAGTCCTCACACAGTTGGGCCAGGAAACCCTTTCCCGCCGAAGCGGTTTCGTCGACCGCGCGATCCTTGGTGTCACCGTAATAGCCGACTGCGCTGGCATTGATCAGCATACCGACGCCTGCATCGGCGACCGCCGCGGACAACACTTCCGTCGGCGTGATGCGGCTGTCGCGCAGGTTCTGCTTGAACGCCCCCGACCAGCGTCGCCGGCCGATGTCGATGCCGCACAGGTTCACCACGGCGTCGATTCCGTTCAGTGCGCTGGCGTCGAGTTCGCCGCTGTCGGGATCCCAGTGCAGCTCACTGGCATTGGCCGGCGCGCGGCGCACAATGCGCAGCACGTGGTGGTCCGCAGTGCGCAGCGCGGTGACCAGAGCCGCGCCGATCAAGCCGGACGAGCCTGCGATCGCCACCGTCACGCCCACGATTCAAGCCCTCCCTAGAGGCCGAGATCGGCCTCGAAGGCGCCTTCTTCGAGCCGATGCTTGATGGTGGTCAGAAACCGTCCGGCGTCCGCGCCGTCAACGAGCCGGTGGTCGTAGGTCAGCGGGAGATAACAGATCGATCGCACCCCGATGGATTCGTTGCCGGTGTCATCGACGACCACCCGCGGGCGCTTGACGATCGCCCCGGTACCCAGCATGGCGGCCTGCGGAGGAACCAGGATCGGGGTGTCGAACAGGGCCCCCTGGCTGCCGATGTTCGTGATGGTGAACGTGCCGCCGGACAGTTCGTCGGGCTTGAGGTCGCCGGACCGGGCGCGGGCAGCGATGTCGGCGATGGCGCGCGCCAACCCGGCCAGCGATAGGTCTCCGGTGTTGTGGACGACGGGGGAGAGCAGGCCCTGCTCGGTGTCGACGGCGAAGCCAAGGTGCTCGGCGTCGTAGTAGGTGATCTCCTTGGTGTCTTCGTTGTAGCTGGCGTTGATGTTCGGGTGGATCTTGAGCGCATCGATCGCGGCGCGCGCGATGAACGGCAGGAAGGTCAGGTTCACGCCTTCGCGTTCCGCGAACGCGACTTTGGCCTTTTCCCGCAGTGCAACGATCCGGGTCATGTCGACCTCGTGGGTCTGAGTGAGCTGCGCGGTGGCTTGCAGTGATTCCCGGGTTTTTTTGGCGGTGATCTGGCGGATTCGGCTGGCCTTTTGCGTGGTTCCGCGCAGATGGGCCAACGCGGGAGTAGGCGTGGGCGCGCTCGGCTTGGGAGCGGAGGGGCCCGTCGGCGCCTGCGCGGCGGCCGCGGGGGTCGACGCCTGCTTTGCTTCTTCCTTCTGCTGAGCTGCAGACAGCACATCCTGCTTGCGGATGCGCCCACCCACCCCGGTTCCGTTGAGCTCGCTGAGGTCAATTTTGTTCTCGGCGGCGAGCTTTCGGACCAGCGGGGTGACGTACGGAGCGCTAGACGCACCGGCGGTCGGTGTGGACGCGGCCGCCGGCTCTGCTGCGGGCTCGGGCGTGGCCTGGGGCGCGGGGGCGGGTTCGGGTTTCGCCGCGGGCTCAGGCTGCGGTTCGGGCTTTGCGTCAGGCGCGGGTTCGGGTTCGGGTTTCGGCTCGGGCTCGGGCTCGGGTTTCGGAGCGGCGGCACCGCTACCGATTCGCGCCAGCTCGCCGCCGACCGCGACCGTGACGTCCTCCTCGGCGGTGATGCTGATCAGCGTGCCCGCCACCGGCGACGGGATCTCGGTGTCCACCTTGTCGGTGGAAACCTCGACCAGCGGCTCATCCACTGCCACTGTGTCGCCGACCTTCTTCAGCCAACGGGTCACGGTGCCCTCGGCGACGGACTCCCCGAGTTCGGGCATCACCACGGGCTGGGAGTCACCGGTCGCGCCATGTTCACCGGTGGCCGACGCAGCGGGCGCCGGCGGCTGCGGTTCCGGCGCGGGCGCGGCTTCCGGCTCGGGTTGAGGTTCAGGTGCTGCTTGCGGGGCGGGCTGTTCGGCCGGTTGGTCGGAGCCGTCTTCGGCGCCTTCGGCCGCCTCGCCGATGACGGCCAGCTCACCGCCGATCTCGACGGTGTCGTCTTCGTGGGCGACGATCTTGGTCAGCACACCCGCGGCGGGTGAGGGGATCTCGGTGTCCACCTTGTCAGTGGACACTTCCAGCAACGGCTCATCGCGCTCGACGGTGTCGCCTTCTTGCTTGAGCCAGCGAGTTACGGTTCCCTCAGTCACGCTCTCACCGAGTGCCGGCATCTGAACTGAGAACGCCATCTCTGTCGACTCCTCGATCGATCGGTCTGTGGGCGCGGACCGATCTCTGGCTTACCACAGCGCGGTATACCGAAGCTGCACCCACGATTACCGAACCATCCTGTCACTGCGGCGCCGCTGGCACACAACCAGGGCGAACCCACCGTGACCGAGTTCTGCCGCCGTCGACGGAGTCGAAATCCGCCCGCCAATTGTGTGACTTTCGTCTCGAAGGACCGCGACGACTCCGCCCGTCACATGAGCGAATCCAGGAAAGATGTCCAATTTGTTGGACTCAGAATCCAGACGAACGGATGCGCGGGATAGCAAAAATCGTCGGCAATAGGCATTTAACGCGATTTGGATTTCGGAAAGCCGAAAAACTGGATATCTTGTTGCTCGTGTATCCCGATGACAGCGGCAAGGAACTAGCCACCGTGCTCTCCTATCTGGCAGGTCGCTCCCTGAGCAGGGAAGAGATCTGGACGGCGATGGAGCTCCCGCGGTCCACTTACTACGACCAGTTGGACAAGGGAACGCTGATTACCGCGGACAACTTGCGCGTCGCGGCAGCCAACCTCAGCATCAACCGAGCCGAGCTGTTGACGCGCTACCGGTTCATCGACCCCGAAGAGGTCACCGCCCTCGCTGAAGAGATTCGTGGCGGCGCCCCGATGCACAACGCGGTCAACGGTCTGGTGAAGACCGTTGCGCCGCCGACGAAGATCGCGGAGTGGCGACCGCGGCAAGACGCCCCTCCGCTGTAATCCTTCACTCCCCCGGGAATTGCTGTGGCTCTCACCGTTTTGCTGTTCTTCACACTGGCATCCGTCTCATGGAGCCTCTGGATCAGGCGATTGACCTGGCATTGCCGATGGGAAGTCGCAGCGACGCTCAACATCGCTCTCCAAGGGCTCGCGGTTGCCCTGATGTCGCCGCTGGCCTCCGACACCCTCGGCATCGTCCTGCACAAAATTACCGGCGAGTGGAACCTGCAGAACTACGTCGCGCACGACTGCTACATCGTCGCGGCTTCCGCAATTGTGTACAACGCGGTCGGCAGGCTTGCCGACGACCACGCGCTGCAGGAGTCGTTCAAGCAGTACGTGGAGCGGCCGGCCACGCTGTGCATTCCGCTGTTGCTGGCGACGTTCACACTCAGCTATGGCAGCAAGACCTACGCGCGGGATTTCTTCGCGCTGCCCACCGACTTCTGGTTGAGCGTGTATTGGATTCTGCTCTGCGGAACCCTGACCTACCTGCTGGCGTTCGGCTCGCGCGCACTGCTGGTCCTGCGACATGACCCGCGCTCGAGGCGCATCGCCAACTTCTATCTGGTTGCTTCGGCCAGCGGCATCTCCGCATGCGTGTTGCGGATCATCACTGCGCTGATCACTCCGCTGCAAAGTCCGCTGAGTGCAGGGCTGGTGTGGACGTTCGCGTGTCTGTGCGGTGCCGGTTTCGCCCTGACCTCCGCGCAATCCTGGCAGCAAAAGGTCAAATGGTTTAACCGGCCAGTCGTACACCGCTAGCCGTTCGCGGCGATGTCCTCCAGCACCGCGAACATGGTGCGAGTCGGCACACCCGTGCCCCCTTTCGGGGTGTAACCCCAGGGGCCGCCGGTGTTGTAGGCCGGCGCGGCGACGTCGATGTGCGCCCAGTTGACCCCGTCAGCGACGAACTCGCGCAAAAACACACCCGCCACCAGCATCCCGGCGAACCGTTGTCCGCTGACATTGGCGAGGTCGGCCACCGTCGACTTCAGATCGTCCTTCAACTCGTCCGGCAGTGGCATCGGCCAGCCGTTCTCGCCGACTCGCTGCGAGATCGCCGCCACCCGGTCGCGGAACTCGTCGCTACCCATCACACCCGGCGTGCGCGAGCCCAACGCCACCGTCTGCGCACCGGTGAGCGTCGACGTCTCGATCAGGTAATCGGGGTTGTCCTCGCACGCCCGGACGATGGCGTCGGCCAGGATCAGTCGCCCCTCGGCGTCGGTGTTGAGCACTTCCACGGTCGTCCCGCCGTATTGGGTCAGCACGTCGCCGGGGCGCTGGGCAGTCGCCGACGGCATATTCTCGGCCATCGGCACGGTCGCGGTCACATCGATCGGCAGCTCCAGCTGAGCCGCCAGCGTCACGGTCGCGATGACCGCCGCGGCCCCGCCCATGTCGGAGGTCATGTAGTGCATTGACGCGGCCGGCTTGATCGAGATGCCGCCGGTGTCGAAGGTGATGCCCTTACCGACCAGGGCGACTTTCTTCGCCTGCTTGGGTTTCTTGGCCAGCCGCGACCCGCGATGGGTCAGTCGGACCAGCCGCGGCAGCCGCGACGAACCCTTGCCGACCCCAATGACACCGCCATAGCCTTGCTTCTGTAGCGCCTTATCGTCGAGCACTTCGACCTCGAGTCCAACCGATTCGCCCAAAGCCTTTGCCCGCTGGGCGAATTCGGCCGGGAACAGATGGCTGGGCGGGGTGTTCACGAAGTCACGGGCGGTGGCGACGGCCGTCGCCACCGCGGCAGCATGAGCGGCCTGCGCCTTGGCGGTCTTGTCCTTGGACAACATCGTGATGGTGCGTAGACCCGGGTCTTTCGGCGCCGTCTTGTCGGTGCGGAACGCGGTGAATCGGTAGCTGCCCAGGATCAGCCCCTCGACGGCTGCCTCCAGGAGGCCGGGTCCCGGCATCGCGGCCAGCGTGGTGATAGCGGCCTCGGCGCCACCTAGTGCCCGCGCCGCCGAGCCGGCCGCGCGGCGGATCGTGTCGGCCGGCCACTCGTCGCGCGGCGTGCCCAAGCCGACCGTCAGCACGCTGGCCACCGGCAGCGACTTCACCACCAGCCGGTGCACCTGCTCGCCCGCGCCGGTGGCGCCCAGTGCGCGCAAGCCTTGCTCGATTTCAGCGACCGCGTCCCCCTGTAAAAAGGGCTCGGCAGCGACGACCACTGCGCCCGGCTCGTCGCGGGTGTCCTCCGGGCCCGACGAAACCACCGGAACGATCAATACCGCCGATCCTGTGCCGCGGCGGGGCAGCGAAGACGCCACAGAGACAGTTGGGGCCAGGTAACCTGGATATGTGCTCACGGATATCAACCCTAACGATCGCCGAGTTGGGTTGCGCATCGCTCGTGTCTTGGCCCGGCCGCAGGATTCAGTGCGGTACCCGGCACTCGTGCACAACGACTCCGAACCGCCTTTCCCTACATCACCGTCGTCGTGGTCATCTCCGCGGTGGTACGCGCCGTCACGGCGCTGCCGGTAAGAAACCCGGGCGCACATCTTGCTCCGGGTGAAGCGCGGCTCTGGGTAGCTGTATTTGCTGCCCTGATGCTGATTCAAAGCACAGCGTTGTCAGCGCAGCAGAGCATCGAGCTTGCTGACCTCGACGCCGGTGAACCGAGTCAGCTGCCGGCGCGACCGAGCTCGTAGGCGATCACCGGAGCGTCGAAACCCTTGAGCTGCAACGGTTCCTGAACCACAGCGGGCCAGTGCGGTAGTAGCTCATAGACGTCGGCCGCGGCGAGGACCTGCCCTGGCGCCGCCGCGGCGACGAGCCGGGCGGCCAAGTTGACCGCGTTGCCGAAGTAATCACCGCTCATGGCGAGGATCTCGCCGTAGCCGAGGCCGGCGCGAACCTGCAGTCCCTCCTCGCGCGCCCGCGGATGGTCGACGAGGTCGAGCGCCGCTGTGACCAGCCGCTCCGGGTTCGAGCACACCCACATCACGGCGTCGCCGAGGAACTTCACCACCCGCCCGCCATCGGCATGCACCACGTCGCTGACGGTCGCGCCGAACTCGTTGAGCATCGCCGACAACTCCGCAGGCGTCAGCGTTTGGGTAAGGGCCGTGAAACCGGACAGATCCGCAAACCCGACGCCGCACACCAGACTCGCCGACGGACCCCGCACCACGCCCTCGATGAACGTTCGGGTACTGACGATGTGGTGGCGGTGGACGGCGTCGATCATTGCCCCGATGCGGGGGATGAACTCCGCGGCGGCGCGGTAGGCCTGCGCGGTGGTGAGTTCGTCCCCGGTGTGGCCGAGCCACAGCTTGGGTTGGCCCGTCCGGATCATCGACGATAACGCCTCGGCCAGCCGGGCGACCGTCGCGCCGAGGACCCGCAAGAAACCATCCGCGGCGTCGCTGCCCAAGTCCCTGCTCATCGCCACCCAGGTCGCCAGGCCGTCGACATCGGCTTGACTCAACGCGTGCGTATCCGGATCTGCGACGGTCAGGCCGAGCATGGCCCAGGCGTGTTCGACATCCTCGACCGCCACACCGATCGAATCCGCGGCGGTGCGCAAGGTGAAGGTCTGCGGACCGGACCACAACAGGGCATCGCCGGCCAGTCCAAACAGCCGGCCGCGCCGCTCCGCCTGGGCCATGTCGTCCGCGGTGAAGCCGAGGCCCGCCAAATACTCGATGAGACCGGCCCGCGCGCGTGGATCGTCGATCCCAGCAGCCGCCATGGCTTCGAAGTCCAGGGAATCGACCACCTGGCCAAGTGTGCCAGTCACCTCTCACATTAGGGTGAAATGTCGTGGGCGACTTGTTGCACGGACCGCTGGAGGACCGCCATCGCGAGCTGGGCGCGAGTTTCGCCGAGTTCGGGGGCTGGCTGATGCCGGTGTCGTATGCCGGTACCGTCGCCGAGCACACGGCAACCCGCAATGCCGTCGGTCTTTTCGACGTCAGCCACCTGGGTAAGGCGTTGGTTCGTGGGCCTGGCGCGGCGCAGTTCGTCAACTCCTCATTCACCAACGACCTCGATCGCATCCAGCCGGGCAAGGCCCAATACACGTTGTGCTGCACCGAATCCGGTGGGGTCGTCGACGATCTGATCGCCTACTACGTCGGGCCCGACGAGATCTTCCTGGTGCCCAACGCCGCGAACACCGCCGCCGTGGTCGCCGCCTTGCAGAAAGCCGCGCCCGCGGGTCTGAGCATCAGCGACGAGCATCGTTCCTATGCGGTGCTGGCCGTGCAGGGCCCACGGTCGACGGACGTCCTCACCGAGTTGGGGCTACCCACCGAGATGGACTACATGGGCTATGCGGACGCAGTCCTGCAGGGAGTGCCGGTGCGGGTGTGCCGCAGTGGATACACCGGGGAGCACGGCTATGAGCTATTGCCGCCATGGGACTCCGCGGGGGTGGTGTTCGACGCGCTGCTGGCCGCAGTCACGGCTGCGGACGGACAGTTGGCCGGACTCGGGGCACGTGACACGCTGCGCACCGAGATGGGTTATCCGTTGCACGGTCATGAACTCTCCGCCGATATCTCGCCGCTGCAGGCGAGGTGCGGCTGGGCGATCGGTTGGAAGAAGAACGCGTTCTTCGGCCGCGATGCGCTGCTGGCCGAAAAAGAGGCGGGACCGCGGCGGCTGCTCCGGGGTCTGCGGGCGGTGGGCCGCGGCGTGCTACGGCCGGAGTTGAGCGTGCTCGACGGCGACACCACGGTCGGGGTGACCACGTCGGGCACGTTTTCCCCGACGCTGAAAGTCGGTATCGCGCTGGCGCTGATCGATGTCGACGCGGGCGTCGAGGACGGTCAGCATGTCACCGTTGACGTCCGTGGCCGCGGCGTCGAATGCGAAGTGGTGCGCCCACCGTTCGTCGATCCAAAAACCCGCTAGCGCCCGGTTATACAATCGCCTGATGACCAGCGACGTCCTCGAGTTCACGGTGTCACCCACCGAAAACCCGGCAAGCGACGACGCGCGCGCAGCGATCCTCTCCGATCCCGGCTTCGGCAGATATCACACCGACCACATGGTGTCGATCGAGTACACCGACGACCACGGCTGGCACGATGCGCGGGTCGTTGGCTACGGGCCGATCGAATTGGATCCCTCGGCGATCGTGCTGCACTACGCCCAAGAAGTCTTCGAAGGGCTCAAGGCGTATCGGTGGGCGGACGGGTCGATCGTGTCGTTTCGCGCCGAAGCCAACGCCGTGCGGATGCAAGCCTCGGCGCGGCGGATCGCGATTCCCGAACTGCCTGATGAGCTGTTCCTGGAATCGCTCCGCCAACTGATCGCCGTGGACAGCGTCTGGGTTCCGCCGGCCGGTGGCGAGGAGTCGCTGTACCTGCGCCCGTTCATCTTCGCCACCGAGCCGGGGTTGGGGGTCCGCCCGGCGAAGCAGTATCGCTACCTGGTGATCGGCTCGCCGGCGGGGGCGTACTTCAAGAACGGCATCAAACCGGTAACAGTCTGGGTTTCAACGGAATACGTGCGGGCCAGTCCGGGGGGCACCGGTGCGGCCAAGTTCGGCGGCAACTACGCCGCGTCGCTGGTGGCGCAGGCCGAAGCTGCCGAGAACGGGTGCGAACAGGTGGTCTGGTTAGACGCCGTCGAGCGCCGCTACATCGAAGAGATGGGCGGGATGAACCTGTTCTTCGTGTTCGGCAGCGGCGGGTCGGCGCGCCTGGTCACCCCGGAGCTGTCCGGCTCGCTGCTACCGGGTATCACCCGAGATTCACTGCTGCAGTTGGCAACCGACGCCGGCTTTGCCATCGAGGAACGCAAGATCGACATCGACGAGTGGCAGAAGAAGGCCGCCGCCGGTGAGATCACCGAGGTATTCGCCTGCGGCACCGCCGCGGTGATCACGCCGATTTCACATGTGAAGTACGGGATGAGCGAATTCACCATCGGTGACGGCGAATCCGGGGAGGTGACGATGGCGCTGCGGGACACCCTGACCGGAATCCAGCGGGGGACTTTCGCCGACACCCACGGTTGGATGTCACGGCTGGGCTGACGGGTCAGAACCCGGCCATTCACCCTTGCGTATACCGCTCGGCGAACTCCTGGGCGGGTACCGGCCATTCTTCACCGTCACTACCCCGGACCACCCAGTCCCCGTCGCCTGCCGCTGTGGGTCCCTCGAGGGTCTCGACCGTCTCGCCCGGCTGCGCCGGTCGGGCGGAAACAGTTCCGCGCCGGCGCCATTGGTCGCCGTCGACGCGTTCATAGCTGGCCTGGAAGATGCCGTTGCGCACCGACCAGGCGTCTCGGTCGGCGCGCACCTGCCAGTCGCCGGCGTTCGCCCGCATGGTCTGACCCGAATGCGATGTCCACGTCCACGGTGTGCTGCGCTGTTGGGCAGTGACAGTTCCGATGCGGCTGAACCGTTTCCACACCGGACGGGACCGATAGCCCAGCTGGCGAAGACTCCACAAGGTGGCCGCCAGGCTAGTCAGCGCGGAGTTGAGCATGTCGTCGTCGGCTTCGAGCACAGGCCAGTCAACGAGCTTGTCGTGTATTTGATCCTTATCGTTGCGCACCGCGCCGTGTTTCCAGTGATTGCGGCGGTAGTAACGACACCAGTCCTCGTGTTCCGCCTTCGCCATTTTCATTGCGGAGTCGTGGTCGAAGCCCATCCGCTCCAGCTTCTGCAGCGCCGTCAACCCGGCCATGTCATGCACGCTCAGCGGCTTCGGCGGGTCGCCCCACGTGTTCCAGGTGTGTTCGGCGATCTGCTCGACCATCCACAGCGTATTGCGGACCTGGCGCCGATTCGATTCCCGGTAGAAATCGTCGAGCTCGGCCCACGGCAACCTCGCCGGCGGAGGGGTCGGTTGTGGTCCGATGTCGGCGACATAGCGCTGATGAATCAGCTTCGCCGCGCGTTCCCAGACGTCTTGGGCTTGTCCCTCGGGAACGTCGAGCGCCAGGCGATAAGTGCGCAGCCGGCCGACAACAGGCAACGGGTCTTGCGCCATCTGGGCGTCGGTGTCCCAAATGTGAATAGGCATAGTCGGAAACCGCGCGGCCAGCCTGGTGCCGGTCGACCTCGAGTTCAAGGGTCCGCGGACCTTGTCGTCAACGAAGATCACCGCATTGCTTGATCCTTCACGCTCTGCGATCAGGCGCAACAAGACCGATACAGTCGGCGGCTGCGGTGTAGCGTCGATCGTCGGCCCGGCAGCCGCGAATCCGACTTGCTGACGATGGAACTCATGATCCCGCAGATATTCTTCAGCGTCTTCGCCGACCAGATGCAGTGCAGGCAGCGCAGTTTCGCCCGGTTCGGAATAGTAGTCACGCTCCAGCTTGCGGCGAGTCATTTCCGCGCACAGCGCCAGAGTCAACTCCGATGTACCGCAGACGAATACATGCTCAACCGTGGTGGTTGCGATAATGTTTTCGAGCAACCAGCGCGCGGTGACTTCGTATTTGCCGACGGCGTCGGCCGCCCATCGGGTGTCCGATCCACCGAGCTGCTCGGCGCGCCACGCCTCGGCCTGCCACGGATCGTCTATGCGCACGGTGAGCGGCAGCCGCTGCCGGTGACCGACCTCCGCCAGCGCGCGCGTAATCGAGTCCAGCCGTGACTGATTGGTCGGCGGGTCGGCCGCCATGAGGTAGAGGCGCTCGAGGTTGCGCCACACCGACAGCGATTTGAGGCTGTCGGCGGCGTTGAAGTCGACAGAGATCACCCGGCCACCGTGGATTCGGGTTTCTGTAACGCCTGGCTCGTCGGGACCGCCGCTGACGAGGACGAGTGTGCTAGAGCGGTCCAAGGTCGACGCGATCGCGCTGATCATGGACCGGGTTTCGTCGTCGATGCCGATGACCGCGGTGACAGAGTTCGCGAGGCTGGCCCGCACCCGGTCCGCCTGCGACCGGAACAACGCGATCACCACGCCGGCAAGACCCGTGAAAATCGCCCCCAGCGCGGTCAGCCGTCCAACCCACAGGGCCTCCGGGGTGGGACTGGGGCAGATTTGCTTATTCAGAGTGAAATCGTTTACGCCGCCTTTGACCAAGGAGACGGTCCAGATCAGCGGCTGGAAGAAGGCCGGATGCGTGGAATCGTGGCAGTGCCAATAAGAGCTGAGGCCGAGCGCGACGCTGGTCGCGACCAGGCCGGCAACGACTACGGCCGGAACGTTGCGCGACCGGCGGGCATGGTGGGAACGAAAGCTCGACACGCACAGCGCGACGATGAGAGTTACCGCGATCGCGAGCGTCGCGAACGATCCCGGTTCGCCGTACCACGCTAGCCACTTCGGCAGCCATTGTGCGGCGGATGGACGTGCCGCCAGGAGACCCAGCCACCCGAGCAGCACCAGGGCAACAGCTAACAGCGGGATTTGCAGCGAGCGAGAAGGCCCGGCTGTGCGTTGCATTCGACCTTCCTTCCTGCTCGGGACGCAGTAGCGATGATGGCATCGAAGCTGATTGCTCGGGTCGAAATGCGGGGCATGGCTAGCACCGCGCGAACCCCGCCAGTAGCACCGCGGTCAACGTCGTGGTCAATTCGATTGCAGCACCAAGCACGTCGCCGCTGACGCCGCCGAAACGGTGCACGCAGTGCCGGACCAGCAACACGGCACAAATCAGCGCCGTCAGCACCGCCACTGGACCCTCCCACGCTTGCCGACCTGCCACCGACGACGCCGCGAGCAACACCACAACCCAGGCCACGACCACCGGCGCGGACTGGGTGCCCGCGACCTGGGCACCCAAGGTGCTGCCCGGCGCCGCCGGCACCGAACGGCGACAGGCCAGCACTGCGCCCACCCGGCCGGCGGCAACGGCAATCACGATCCCGGCTGCGCACAGCGTCGAAAACGCCAGCCCCTGAAGGACGATCACCAACACGATGGTCGCGACCCCGAACGGTCCGGTCGACCCGTCGCGCATCACCTGCAGCGCGCGTTCGGGCGGCCCGTAGCAGCCAAGTCCGTCGGCGGTGTCGGCCGCGCCGTCGATGTGCAGGCCGCGGGTTGCCGTCAGCAGCGCCGCCACCGCGAGCAGACCGGTCAGCGGGCTACCCGGGCCGAACGCCAGCGCGCATGCCCACGTCACCGCCGCGGCCAACCCGCCGAGCGTCGCGCCGACTAACGGCAACGCGGTCATCGCACCGCTACCCAGCGGCCGGCCCGATCTGCCCGGCACCGGGACAATGGTCTCGAACGCGAAAGCCGTTGCCAACGAACGGATCACGATGAGGAGGTGGGATGGTCGGAGCGGTCGGATACTTTCGCGCTGGTGAAAGTCGCCATGGATGACAGCGTCGCCACCGCGGCCCGCAGCACCGGTAACGCCACCGCCGCGCCGGTGCCCTCGCCGAGCCGCATCCGCAGGTCCACGATCGGGTCCAGCCCGAGCTGAGCCAGCGCGAGCGCATGCGCGGGTTCCGTCGAGAGGTGACCGGCCTGCCACCATAGTCGGGCGCCCGGCGCCAGCCGCTCGGCAACCAAAGCCGAAGCCGTCACCGCCAAGCCGTCCAGCAGCACCGGCGTGCGACGCACCGCTGCTTGTGCGCAGAAGCCGGCCAGCCCCGCCAAATCGGCCCCGCCGCAACACCGCAGCGTCGCCACCGGATCGGGCAACACGCGCTCGACGCGGAACAACGCGTCGCGCACCGCCGCGGTTTTGCGGGCCCACCCGGCGTCATCTATTCCGGTTCCGTATCCGACCGCGGCCACCGGTTCCACGCCCGTCAGAGCGGCGACCAGAACCGTTGCTGCGGTGGTGTTTCCGATACCCATATCACCGGCGATCAGAAGATCGGCGCCCGCATCGACCTCCTGGTCGGCGATCTGGCGGCCGGCGTCGATCGCGTCGCGGGTCTCCCGCTCGGTGAGAGCATCCTGGACGGCGATGTCGCCGCTGCTGCGCCGTATTTTGTGGGCGCCGATCTGCGGGGACAGCGCCTCGGCGTCCACCGCGAGGTCGACGACGCGTACCGTTGCCCCGGCGATGTCGGCCAGCACGTTGATCGCCGCACCGCCGGAGGCGATATTCGCGACCATCTGCCTGGTGACCTCGGGCGGGTAGGCCGATACTCCCGCATGGGCGACGCCGTGGTCGCCGGCGAAGACCACAACCCGGGCGCGTTCGAATTGCTGTGGTGGGCAATGTCCTTGACACGACGAGACCCAGACCGACAGCTCTTCCAGGCGGCCCAGCGCACCCCGCGGTTTGGTGAGCGTGTCCTGGCGTGCACGGGCTGCTGCCGCAGCGGCCGTATCGGGGGGCGCAACCGGCGAGAACATCATCAGTTCCTGGGCAACTTGATCGGGAGCGGATGCCCGGCCACCACCAGCACCACCCGGTCGCAGAGCAGGGCTAACCGCTGATTGAGTGTGCCCAGCTCGTCGGTGAACCGACGGGCCGACTCGGTAGCGGCCACCACCGTCAGCCCGACCTCGGGGCTGACCAGCACGAGCGGCGAGCTGAATTCCACGACCGCGGCCAGCAGGTCGTCGATATCGGCCGCCACGGACCCGCCCTCCCAGGCCTGGCAGCGATCCAACGTGGCGGTCAGCCAGCCGCCGATATCGTCGACGAGCGTCGGGGTGTGCGGAGATCGCCGCAATTGCTGTGCGATGTTGTCGGTTTCCGACGTGGACCAATGTGGCGGTCTGCGGCCGCGATGCTCAGCGATGCGCTGCCACCACGCCGGATCGGCGTCGACGGCCTGGCCGGTCGCCAGGTAATGCACGGGCTGGTCCGCCGTCAGCGACTCGGCGATGGCGGCCTCGGCCCACCGGGACTTTCCCGACCTGATTCCGCCGAGCACCAGGGTTCGCACGGCAGATCAAGCAGCTCTCGGTCGCGGTCTAATCGACACTGCTGCCGTGCTTGACTTGAGGCCGCGGCGTACGCATCCGGCGCATCTGCGAAGCCCGGCTTGCCGCGTAGAGGCCTAGTTTCCAACGGCTTTCGATGTTGTCCGGAAACTTCTCGTCCACCCGTCGGGCGACCTTGCGGCCCAAGATGAGCCCGTCGAGCATCATGAGAGCCATCAGGACCAGCATCGCCGGCGATATGAAGAGCTGAAGCTGGGGGACGGCGAACATGATGAACAGCAGCCCAAGGGCCGAAGGCATGAAGAGCCCGAGCACGTTGCGGCGGGTGTCCACCACGTCGCGGACATACCGGCGTACCGGGCCCTTGTCACGCGCCAGCAGATAACGCTCGTCGCCGGCCATCATGCGCTCCCGCCGATCCGCCATCTGGGCGCGCCGCTCAGAACTCTGCTCCTTGCGTTCCTCGCGACTGAGCTTGGGTCCCGCCAACGACTTTCGCCGTGCCCGGGCCTCGGCGGCGGTCATCGGCGCCGGCGCGACCGGGCCCTTGCGCCCTACGCTGCGCCGCGGTGTGGGCCGACCCTTGGGGGCGGTCGGTTGCGACGAACGGGATGCCCGGTACGCGGACGACTGTGCGGAGTCGGAGGCATCTCCGGCCTCCGCCGGCACCCGGGCATCGCCGTGGTCCCCGGTGACGCCCTCGTTTTTCTTACGGCCCAGCAGTTTCACGTTCGCAAGGTTACTTCGCGCGGATCTGTCGGGCACGCGGCCGGGTTCGACCGTGCTGGGTGCACGTCTGGCCGGCCGGTCCTAGGGTTGCTCAGATGAGTGGGTCGGCGCCTGACGTCGGCGGCATCGCGCCCGCGCCCGACCTGGTGCCGACCCTGCGAATGCTGGTCGCCCCGGACAGCTTCGGCGACAGCCTGACCGCCGTCGAGGCCGCCGCCGCCATCGCCGCGGGCTGGAACCGGGTGCGTCCCGGGGACCAGTTTGTCGTCGCCCCGCAATCCGACGGCGGCCCGGGGTTTGTCGATGTGCTGGCCAGCAGGCTGGGAGAGCGGCGGTGCCTGCGGGTCAGCGGTCCGCTGAGCGACGACGTGGGCGCCGATTGGGTGCTGGACCCCCAATCGGCGACCGCATACCTGGAATGTGCGCAGGCGTGCGGGTTAGCCGCCTTGGGGAGCCCGCCGACACCGCAGACCGCGCTCGCGGCGCACAGCAGGGGAGTCGGCCAACTGATCGCCGCGGCGCTGCAGGCGGGCGCCACCCACATCGTCGTGGGCTTGGGGGGTACCGCCAGCACCGACGGTGGTCGGGGATTGGTCGAGGAACTCGGCGGCCTGGATGCCGGACGACGACGGCTTGCCGGGGTGCAGGTGATCGCGGCGTGCGACGTCGAGTATCCGCTGGTGGGGCCGTGGGGGGCGGCGCGGGTATTCGGGCCGCAGAAGGGTGCGGATCCGGCTACCGTGGCGGCGCTCGAAGAGCGCCTCGCCGGGTGGGCCGTCGAACTGGACGCCGCCGCCGGGCGGCCGGTCAGCGCGGAATCGGGCGCAGGGGCCGCAGGCGGGATCGGGGCGGCGCTGCTCGCGCTGGGCGGCCGGTGCGAATCGGGCGCCTCGATCATCGCCGAGCACACCGGCCTGGTTGACGACATTTCCGCTGCCGATCTGGTGATCACCGGCGAGGGCAAGCTCGACGAACAATCCCTGCGCGGAAAGGTGGTCGGCGCGTTGGCCGCAGCCGCGCGGTCGTCGCAGGTACCGGTGGTCGTATTGGCTGGTCAGGTCGTTCTGGACGACAAGGCGCTGCAAGCAGCGGGCATTCTGGCGGCCTACGCGATCGCCGATTACGCCGGTTCGGTGCGGCTGGCCCACGCCGATGCCGCCAACCAGCTGATGGGGCTGGCGTCACAAGTCGCGGCACGACTCGGGAATAGCGGCGCAACAAGGTATCTTTGAGGAGGTGGGTTAATTCGGCAGGGGCCCGCCACGCAAGGGGCCCCAGCGAACGAGCCCGTCCACCGACCCGACCATCATGTGGGCATGTAGGCACATACAGGGAGAAGCAATGACTGTTCAGGACGAGTCAGCCGTCACAACTCACGGCGCGATCTTGACCGACGCCGCGGCAGCCAAGGCTAAGTCACTGCTGGAGCAGGAGGGACGCGACGATCTGTCGCTACGCATCGCGGTCCAGCCCGGGGGATGCGCCGGCCTGCGCTACAACCTGTTCTTCGATGACCGCGCGCTCGACGGTGACCTCACTGCGGAATTCGGCGGCGTGACGTTGACCGTCGACCGGATGAGCGCGCCATACATCCAGGGCGCATCCATCGACTTCGTCGACACCATCGAGAAGCAGGGTTTCACCATCGACAACCCGAACGCCACCGGCTCCTGCGCCTGCGGCGACTCTTTCAACTGACGCCGGCACACCACGGCCGGGTCTAGTACGTCCCGGCCGCTCGCTGCACATAGGAGCACACCAGGATCTGGTTGCGCTGACTGAGCAGCTGCGCGATGGCCTGAACCTTACTGCTGGTGGCGCTGCCGGTAGCCGGTTGGACGCGCATGCTGAACAGCACCTGGGCCTGATAGTCCGACCAGTACACGATCTTGTCGATCGACGTCACCTGCACCTCGGAGAACTGGCTGCGGAAGGCGTCGCTGCTGAGTTTGGCCAGCGCCTGATCGGAGCGACGGTCTCGCACGGCGTCATAGATGCCGCACAGCGAATTACGGGCGATGGTTTGGCTGTCTCGGTGCTCCAGGGCGTCCAGGTAGTTCTGGATGGCTGTTTTGGCCGTTGCGTCGGAGAATGCGCCGCCCTGCGTCGCGGGGCCGCTGCGCGATCCGTACACGATTCCCGCGGTCAACGCTGCGATCGCCAGCACCACACCGACTGCAGCGACGAACAGCCGTCGACGGCGGGGTCTGGGGTAGGGCAGCGTCGGCGGCAGCGGCCCCGGGTAGGCAGCCGATGGCGGTGCCGGATCAACCGAATGACGCGGCGGCCGGTGGGCCGGCGAAGTGGGAATCGGTTCGCTGGGATGGGTGTCGGTGAACGGCGGTCCGTCGGCGCCCAAACCGTGGTCCGACGAGTACGGACCGGACATAGTTGGGTCTCCTCGGATAGCAAGGCCGCACAGCCTTCGGCGAATTAGGCCGCGGCGAGGTTCTCTTACGGAGGCTAGCGGGCGTTGGCCCGCGATGCATTGCCGACCATCGCCGCGGGTACGCTTAGCTAGCCGAACTTAAGAAAATGAAGGGTGGAATTTCGTGACGATCGCGGTAACCGGTTCTATTGCCACTGACAATTTGATGCGGTTTCCGGGTCGATTTTCCGAGCACCTACTGGCCGACCACCTGCAGAAGGTGTCGCTGAGTTTCCTGGTCGATGACTTGGTGATTCACCGGGGCGGGGTGGCCGGCAACATCGCGTTTGCCATCGGGGTGCTTGGCGGCGACGTCGCGCTGGTGGGGGCGGCCGGTGACGACTTCGTCGGCGATTACGGCAAATGGCTGCAGTCGCATGGTGTCAACACCGACCACGTGCTGATCTCAGATTCTGCGCACACTGCGCGTTTCGTGTGCACCACCGACCTCGACATGGCCCAAATCGCGTCGTTCTATCCCGGTGCGATGTCGGAGGCCCGCAACATCAAGCTCGCCGAGGTCGCGTCCTCGATCGACAAGCTGGACCTGGTCATCATCGGGGCCAACGACCCGGACGCGATGGTGGTGCACACCGAGGAGTGCCGCAAGCTCGGCCTGGCCTTCGCCGCCGATCCGTCGCAGCAGCTGCCCCGGCTGTCCGGCGACGAGATCAACAAGCTCATCGACGGAGCCGCGTACCTGTTCACCAACGACTACGAGTGGGAGTTGTTGCTGACCAAGACCGGCTGGTCGGAAGCCGATGTGCTGGAAAAGGTTGACCTGCGCGTGACCACCCTGGGCGCCAAGGGCGTCGACATCGTGGACAGCGACGGCACCACCATCCATGTCGGCGTGGTGCCCGAGACCAGCCAGACCGACCCCACCGGCGTCGGCGACGCTTTCCGGGCCGGTTTCTTGACCGGACGCAGCGGAGGTCTGAGCCTGGAGCGTTCGGCGCAGCTGGGTTCACTGGTCGCGGTGCTGGTGCTGGAGTCGACCGGCACCCAGGAGTGGCAGTGGGACCACGAGGTTGCCAAGACACGGTTGGCAGGTGCGTACGGCGACGACGCCGCCGCCGAGATTGCCGCCGTGCTGGGCTAGCTGTCTACAGCTCCACCGGATACTGCGGCTCGCTGATCTGCGGCACGACGCTGTGCTCGACGAAGATCGCGTGCCACAGCATGAAGATCAGTACCGTCCACAGCCTGCGACTGTGATCGGCTGTGCCGCACCGGTGTTCGTCCAACATTCGCCGAACAGCGGACGCGTGGATCAGGTGATCGGTCGCCGAGGCGTTCACCATGTCATTGGCCCAGTCCAGCAACGGGCCGGCGCGCAGCCAATGCCGGATGGGTACCGGGAAGCCCAGTTTCGGGCGGTTGAGCACATGCGGCGGGACGATGGGCTCCAGTGCTCGGCGCAGCGCGTATTTGGTGGTGGTGCGGGTGATCTTGGCATCCACCGGCAACCGGGATGCGACCGCGAACACCTCGGAATCCAGAAATGGGACCCGCAGTTCGAGCGAGTTGGCCATCGTCATCTTGTCGGCCTTGACCAGGATGTCACCGCGCAACCAGGTGAACAGGTCGACGTGCTGCATCCGGGCCACCGGGTCCCAGTCGGCCGACTCGGCGTAAATCGGTGCCGTGATGTCGGTATGCGTCCACTCCGACCGGAAGCCCGACAGCACGTCGCGCAGCTGCGCGTCGGAAAAGCTGCGGGCATTGCCGTAGTAGCGCTGCTCGAGGGTCAATGATCCGCGATGCAGCAGGCTCTTGCCGCGCATGCCGTCCGGCAGAGGTTTGGACAACGTCCCCATGGAGCGCCGAAGCGGCCTGGGCAGGTAGTCGAAAGGCTTGAGCGACAACGGTTCCCGATAGATGGTGTAGCCGCCGAAAAGCTCGTCGGCGCCCTCGCCGGAGAGCACCACCTTGACGTGCTTTCGCGCTTCGCGGGCGACGAAGAACAGCGGCACCAACGCGGGGTCGGCCACCGGCTCGTCGAGGTACCAGACGATTTCGGGTAACGCGGCGACGAACTCGTCGGGAGTGACCACCTTGGCGATGTGGCGCGCACCGATCGCCTCGGCCGATGCAACCGCGACATCGACCTCGGAGAATCCCTCACGCTCGAAGCCGGTGGTGAAGGTGATCAGCCGCGGGTTGTGCCGGATGGCCAGGGCCGCGATCGCCGTCGAGTCGATGCCGCCGGACAGAAACGCGCCGACAGTGACGTCGGCGCGCATGTGCTTGGCCACCGAGTCCTCCAGGACCGCGGTGATTTCGTCGTAGCGGGCCTGCTCCGTGCCGCGCGAGATCGGGACCGCCTGGAAACGCGGCACGAAGTAGCGGGTGGTCTGCGGCTGCCGGCCGGGACGAATGCGCGCATAGCACCCGGATTCCAGCCGGCGCACACCGCGATGCAGCGTTTCGGGTTCGGGCACGTACTGCAGCACCGTGTAGTGCTGCACGGCGCGGTCGTCGATTGCTGTGTCGAATCCGATCACGTCGGCCAGGTCGAGCAGGCATTTCTTTTCGCTGGCGACTGCGGTGCCGCCGGCTCCCGTCGCCACGAACAGCGGCTTGATGCCGAAAGGGTCTCGGGCGCAGAATAATTCGCCGGCCACCGTGTCCCATAGCGCGAAGGCGAACATACCCCGCAGCCGTGCCAACGCGTCGGCGCCCCAATAGTGATAGGCGGCGACGATGGCCTCGCCGTCGCCGTCGGTGGCGAAAACGGCGCCGTGGCGTTCGGCGAGTTCGGCGCGCAACTCCAGGTAGTTGTAGATCTCGCCGTTGAACACCAGCTCATATCGGTCCGGGCTTTCCGGCGGACCCCAGCGCAGCGGTTGATGCGAGTGCGCGATGTCGATGATGGATAGCCGGTTGAAACCGAACACGACCTCCCCAGTCGGATCGGCCCACGTGCCCGGCTCGTCGGGCCCGCGGTGGCGCATCAGGTGCGACGCCTGGGCGATGGCCTCGGCCGTGGCGTGGGCGCTGCCGGACGGCTCCACGCCGGCCGGGGCAGCCACGAAGGCCAGCAGTCCACACATCGCGCTCAGTATGCCGCAAGCGGCGGCGCTCATGGATGCCGCAAAGCGGCATGCGGGCCTCGGCACGGCTTCGCTGCGTGCGTGGTCTACGCTGCGTAGTATTCGACATGCGAACCAGCCGACAGTCCCCGTGAACTGGGGATGAGCGGAGTCGGCCCAGCTTGTGATTCAGGAGGCGCGACCGTGACATCTCGCGGGCCAGGCTGTTCGCAGGGCTTGTTGGGAAGCCGTTCGGCAGGCTTCCGTCGGCTCCGGCTGCTGGTGTTGGCCGGCCTGCTGGGCGTGTTGACGGTGTCTCTGAGCGGATGCAGCTGGTCGGAAGCATTATCCTTGGGCTGGCCACGGGGTATCACCCCGGAGAGCGACTTCAACCGGCAGCTGTGGATCGGCGCTGTGATCGCGTCCCTGGTGGTCGGCGTCATCGTCTGGGGTCTGATCTTCTGGACCAGCGCGTTTCACCGCAAGAAAGCCACCGACACCGAATTGCCCCGCCAGTTCGGCTACAACATGCCGCTAGAGCTGGTGCTGACCGTCACCCCGTTCCTGATCATCTCGGTGCTGTTCTACTTCACGGTGGTGGTGCAGGAAAAGATGTTGCATCTGGCGTCCGACCCGGAGGTCGTCGTCGACGTCACGCCGTTCCAATGGAACTGGAAGTTCGGTTACCAGAAGGTCGATTTCAAGGACGGCACGCTCCGCTACGACGGAGCCGACCCGGCCCGCAAAGCGGCGATGGTCTCCAAACCGGAGGGTAAGGACAAGCACGGCGAGGAACTCGTCGGCCCGATCCGTGGGCTCAACACCGAGGACCGGACCTACCTCAACTTCGACAAGGTCGAGACGGTGGGCACCAGCACGGAGATCCCAATTCTGGTATTGCCCGCCGGCAAGCGGATCGAGTTCCAACTGGCGTCGGCGGACGTGATCCACGGGTTCTGGGTACCGGAGTTCCTGTTCAAACGCGACGTGATGCCCTATCCGGCGGCCAACCACTCCGTCAACGTCTTTCAGATCGAGCAGATCACTAGGACCGGCGCATTCGTGGGTCGCTGCGCCGAAATGTGCGGCACCTACCACTCGATGATGAACTTCGAGGTCCGGGTCGTGCAGCCCAACGACTTCAAGGCCTACCTGCAGCAGCGGATCGGCGGCAAGACCAACGCCCAGGCTTTGCAGGCCATCGCGCAGTCTCCGCTCGCCGTCACCACTCACCCGTTCGACACCCGCCGCGGCGAGATGGCGCCCCAAGCGAGTAAGTAGGAAAACCCATGCACATCGAAGCCAGGTTGTTCGAATTCGTGGCGGCGTTCTTCGTCGTCTGCACGGTGCTCTACGGCGTGTTGACCAGCGTGTTCGCCGTCGGCGGCATCGAGTGGGCCGGCACCACCGCGCTCGCGCTGACCAGTGGTATGGCGTTGATCATAGCGACGTTCTTCCGCTTCGTCGCCCGTCGGCTCGATACCCGTCCCGAGGATTACGAAGGCGCTGAGATCAGCGACGGCGCAGGAGAACTGGGTTTCTTCAGCCCGCACAGCTGGTGGCCCATTCTGATCGCGCTGTCGGGTTCGGTGACGGCCGTCGGCGTCGCATTGTGGCTGCCATGGCTGATCGCCGCCGGCGTGGTGTTTGTGCTGAGTTCAGCGGCCGGGTTGGTCTTCGAGTACTACGTGGGTCCCGAGCGGCACTAGTCGGCTCCGGCTAGGTTGCTTCAAGGTCACAATCAGGGGATCAGTTGATTCGTGACTGGGTCGCCGAGAATGTCATGCGAGCTCGGGTTGGGTAGGGTTTTCGGGGCACAATGAGGAACATCGGAGCGTGCGCTCGACAACACAGCCGCGGTGTTGCGTGCGCCGGTGAAGCAGTCGGACAGGACAGGCAGACATGAGCGGGCCGAATCCACCAGGACCAGAGTCCGACGAACTGGAACCCGGCGTCGAGCCCAGCAAAAGCGACAGCGAATTCGAAGAGGGCGGCAGCGAATTCGGCGACGGGCCAACAGGTGAGGCCGACGGGGACGGCCAGACGGGCCAGACCGATGTCTATTCCCGGGCCTACTCGGCTCCGGAGTCCGAACACGTCAGCAGCGGGCCTTATGTGCCCGTCGATTTCGACCTCTACGACTACGACAGTTACGACGAAGCACCGCGCGACGAAGAGGAGACTACTCCGCGCTGGCCGTGGATAGTGGGCATCGCCGCGATCGTTGCCGCGATCGCCCTGGTGGTTTCGGTGTCGTTGCTGTTCGCGCGCACCGACACCAACAAGCTGGCCACGCCTGGCACAGCGCCCACCTCGACGCCGCCGATACAGGACGAGATCATCGTCACAACACCAAAACCCGCGCCGCCGCCACCGACCAGTGAGGCGCCACCGCCGCCGCCACCACCGACCAGTGAAGCGCCACCGCCGCCGCCACCACCGACCAGTGAAGCGCCACCGCCGCCGCCACCAGCACCAGCACCCGCGCCGGCACCGGCACCGGCGCCGCCGGCCGCAGCCGCACCGCCGCCGGCTCCCGCCGCACCTAGGCAGGTCACGTACTCGGTGACCGGCACCAAGGCGCCGTTCGACCAGATCACGATCACCTACACCGACGCCACCGGAATGCGACGGATCATGCCCAACGTGTACATCCCGTGGACGATCACGCTCACACCGATCTCGCAGTCCGACGTCGGTTCGATCGAGGCCACCAGCCTGCTGCGGTTGAGCAAGCTCAACTGCTCGATCACCACCAGCGATGGCAAGGTGTTGTCGTCCAACGAGAACAATCAACCGCAGGCCAACTGCGGATGATGGACAGGTACTCCCGAGCCTGGGGCACACGTGGCAAGGTCACACCGGCGACCGCCGATCGCATCTTGATCGGGTCGTGCGCCGCCGTCTGGCTGGTTTTCGTGGGGATGAGCGTGGCCGCCCTCGTCGCGCTAATGGACTTGGGCCGGGGTTTCCACGAAGCAAAGGGGAATCCGCATACCTCATCGGTGCTTTACGCGATCATCATCATCTCTGCGCTGATCATCCTGGCGGCGATTCCCATGCTGCTGCGCGCCCGGCGCGTCACCCACGATGGACCGGTCACCCGATCGCCGGCGAGGACTGTGAGCGCACAGTCGATCAGGTCTGGGCAACTGACCGCGCAAACCGCCCACGGCGCCACCGAGCGGTTGACTACCCTGCGGCCGACGTTGTCGGACGCTGCGGTGGACCGGTTCTGGCTGCGCGGCACCGCCGCGCTGATGGGCACCATGGGCGCAGCCTTACTTGCGGTTGCGACGGCGACCTACCTGATGGCCATCGGCCACGACGGTTTCTCCTGGGGCAGCTACGGGATCGCCGGCGTGATAACGCTGGCCATGCCGTTGATCCCATGGCGGCACATGCGGCAACTCCGCGGCATGCTTGCCCGGTAGCCGCGTGCGGCTAGTGGTGGCCGTTCGTTGAGCCGTTGCCGTTGCTGCCGTCCTGGTGCTCCCGCAGCGCGGTGAGGGAGCGGTGTTCGGCGGCGTGGGCGGCCTCGGACAGCGCGGCGTCTTCGGAGGGCGGGTCGGCGAACAGGAAGCTGCCGGAGCCGGGGGAGCCGGCGGAGCCGAGCTTGTTCATCTTGACCGGTACCGGGGCGCCTTGGTACTCCAGCGGCACGGGGTGGCCGTGGTCGTCGACGGGTCCCAATGGTTGGTGCAGCTCGATGTAGGCGCCGTGCGGCAGGCGTTTGATGATGCCGGTTTCCACGCCGTGTTCGAGGACGGCGCGGTCGCTGCGCTGCAGGCCCACGCACCACCGGTAGGCGATGAAGTAGATGAAGGGCGGCAGCACGATCATGCCGATGCGCCCGATCCAGGTGGTGGCGTTGAGCGAGATGTGGAACTTGTACGCGATGACGTCGTTCATCGCGCTCAGCGTGAGCACCATGTAGAAGGCGATGGCCATCGCGCCGATCGAGGTGCGCACCGGCACGTCACGCGGGCGCTGCAGCAGGTTGTGGTGGCCGTAGTCGCCGCTGAACCGCTTCTCCAGGAACGGATACACGATCAGCAGCGTGAAGATCAGGCCCATCAACAATCCAACCCAGACCACGGCCGGAATGGTGTGGTGACCGATGTAGAACTCCCATGCCGGCCAGATACGGGCCAGGCCTTCGGTCCACATCATGTAGAAGTCGGGCTGGGATCCCGCCGAAACCTGGGAGGGCTTGTAGGGGCCGAGGTTCCAGATGGGGTTGATCTGCAGCAGGCCGCCCATCAGGCCCAGAATCCCGGTGGTCAGTGCGAAGAACGCGCCGGATTTGACGGCGAAGACCGGCATCACGCGCACGCCGACGACGTTGTGTTCGGTGCGGCCGGGGCCGGGGAACTGGGTGTGTTTCTGGAACCAGACGAAGGCCAGGTGCGCGCCGATCAGCGCCAGGATGATCCCCGGCAGCAACAAGATGTGCAGCCCGTACAGGCGCGGGATGATGTAGCCCGCCGCGGTACAGTCGTCTCCCGCACCGCCACAAGGGAAGTCGCCGCCGAACAGGGCCCAGTGCAGCCAGGTGCCGATCACCGGCATTCCCAAGGTGATCGACGAGAGTGCGGCCCGCAGCCCGATACCGGACAGCAGGTCGTCGGGCAGCGAGTAGCCGAAGTAGCCCTCGAACATCGACAGGATCAGCAGCAGCGAACCGATGACCCAGTTGGCTTCGCGGGGCCGGCGGAACGCGCCGGTGAAGAAGATGCGGGCCAGGTGCACCATGATCGAGGCAGAGAACATCAGCGCGGCCCAGTGGTGCACCTGACGCACGAACAGACCGCCGCGCACCTCGAAGCTGATGTCGAGTGTCGACGCGTAGGCCTTCGACATTTCCACACCGCGTAGCGGCTGATAGACGCCGTTGTAGGTGACGTCGTTCATGGAGGGGTCGAAGAACAGCGTCAGATAGACGCCCGTCAGCAGCAACACGATGAAGCTGTACATCGCGATCTCACCGAGCAGGAACGACCAGTGCGTCGGGAAGACCTTGTTGAGCTGGCGGCGAACCGCAGCCGAGGGGTGGTATCTCGAGTCGATGTCCTGGGCTTGACGGGCGATGACATCACCGATTTTGGGCGGTGTGGGGGGACTAAATTTTGGACTCATGTTGTGCGCTCCCAAAATGCCGGTCCAACGGGCTCGATGAAGTCGCCGTTGGCAACCAGATATCCATCGGCGTCAATAGTTAACGGCAGCTGCGCCAACGCCCGCGCGGCCGGACCGAAGATCGGCTTGGCGTAATGCAACGCGTCGAACTGCGACTGGTGGCAGGGACAGAGGATCCGGTAATCCTGTTGCTCGTAGAGCGATGCGGGACAGCCCAGATGCGAGCAGACCTTGGTGTAGGCGAACAGCTCACCGAAGTTGAAGCTTTCCTGGCCCTTGCGTTTGACTACCCGGGCTAAATCGGTGGCCTTGATGCGGATCAGCATCACCGGGTTGCGGACGGCGGTCAGGATGGCGGTCAGCTTCTCGTGTGATTCCACCGTGGTGCCGTCGCCGTCGGACTCGCGCCACGGGAAGACGGTCTCCATGCCGCCGGCGTCAAGGTCTTCGGGCCGCATCTTGGTGAACGGCGCTCCCACGTGCTCGCCGGTGGCCCGGGCGAGGTAGATGGTTTCGCCGTGAAAACGCGGCGTCCATCCTGAGGTCCACAGCACGGCCTTCTTGCCGTCGGCGGTCTGCACCACGGGCTTCCACGGGTTCATGATGAGGCCCCCAGCAAATGCCACCAGAGTGCCGAGCCCGAAGGCGCCAAGGCCCGCGCCAAGCGACAGGCCGATCAGCTTGCGACGCCGCAGCGTCGAGCCTTCAAAGGCATCGGTGAGATTGGCGGCCACGGTTTTGCGGTCGATCTCGGCGGACCCAGCGCCCGAACGGTCGTGGCGGTCCTGGATCGAAATCTCTTCGGGGATGAACTTTTTCTGGAAGAGCACCGCGCCGATCGCGATGCACAGGACGGACCCCCCGAACGTCAGGCCGTAGAGCGGGGTGGCCAAGGAGTACGCGAAGCTGCCGGAAGACCCGTGCGGCTGGTACTCCCACGGCCAGAACAGGAACACCAGCAGCAGCGCCAATCCGAGCAGCCCGCCCAGCAAAAGCCAGGTCGCCACCAGGCGCTCGGCGCGCTTTTCGGCTTTGGTGCCTGCGATCGGCCAGCGCGGCTCCTTGAAGACGGTCTCAACACCGTCGATCCGGCCGCCGAGGGCAACAAGTTGGTCGCGCGACAGGGCGTCGAGCTCAGCGTCACTGGGCAGGCCTTCTTGACCGGCGGTGGCTTTCGCGTCGTCGCTCACGACCGTGCCCCAATCCACAGCGCCGCGCCGATGACGGCGACCATACCGATGATCCACATCACCATGCCTTCGGGAGCCGGTCCGAAGCCGCCCAGACCGTTGCCGCCCGGACTACGTTCCTCGGTAACGTTTTTCACGTAGGCGATGATGTCTTTCTTGGCATCGAACGAGAGCTGACGGTCGGAGAACTTCGGCATGTTCTGCGGCCCGGTCAGCATCGCGGACAGGATCTGCTGCTCGTTGGCCGGCTCCAAATCGGGCGCGAACTTACCCGACGACAGCGCGCCGCCCTTGCCGGTGAAGTTGTGGCATGAGGAGCAGTTGAGCCGGAAGAGATCACCGCCGCGGCCCAGGTCGTCGCCGCGCAACGATTTCATCGCCAGGCTGCCATCGGGGTTGCGCGTCAGTGTCGGCCCGCCGCCGTTGGTCTGCACGTAGGCGCCCAGCGCCTCGACCTGAGACTCGTCGAAAATCGGGTCTTTGCGGGCCGCTTGGGCTTCCCCGCGCATCGCCGGCATCCGGCCGCTCGACACCTGGAAGTAGACCGCGGCCTCACCGACGCCGATCAGGCTCGGTCCACGGTCCGGTACGCCCTGCAGATTGGCGCCGTGGCAGGTCACACACGAGGTGTCGAAAAGCTGCTTGCCCGTTCGCAACAGCGCCGAGGAGGATTCGTCGGCGACGGCCACCTGCGGGCTGGGGGTCAGGACGGCGGCCAGTCCGCCGGCCGCAGCCAGGGCCACCACCAGCAGCAGTCCAGCCGAGAAGCGGCGATGCAGGCGGCGGCGCGCGCGGTCACTCAGTGATCGGTTCAGCCCCAGTCTCTTCAACCGAGCACTCCTGTTCTTACCCACGCTGGTCATCGGATGAAATAGATCGTCGCGAACAGGGCGATCCAGACGATGTCGACGAAGTGCCAGTAATAGGAGACGACGATAGAAGCGGTCGCCTGCGCCGGGGTGAACTTGCTCATCGTGGTGCGGGCCAGCAGGAAGATGAAGGCGATCAGCCCGCCGATGACGTGCAACCCGTGAAAGCCGGTGGCCAGGTAGAAAACGCTGCCGTACGCGCTGCTGGGGATGGTCGTGCCATGACTCATCAGGTGGTGGTACTCGTAGGCCTGCCCGAGGACGAAGAACAACCCCATCGCAAACGTGAGCAGATACCAGCGGCGCAGGCCGAACACGTCGCCGCGTTCGGCCGCGAACACCCCCATCTGGCAGGTGAAGGACGAGGCGATCAGCACCAGCGTGACCGGCACGGCCTGGTACAGGTTCAGCTCAGTCGGTGGGGGCGGCCAGTTGCCGGCCGCCTGCGCGCGCGCGGTGAAGTAGAAGGCGAACAGCCCAGCAAAGAACATCAACTCGCTGGAAAGCCACACTATGGTGCCAACACTGACCATGTTGGGGCGGTTGAGCGAATGTACGCGCGCCGTGATTGCAGTACCCGAGGTTCCCACCGCACTCGTCACATCCGCAAGTATGACGCTTTGTAGTTGTCGACCTCCACTCGGGGCGGAAATTGGCGCGCCGAAAATGTGCTTGCGATCGCGCCAGCTGGCATGGCGACCCGCTGCGCCCGGCTGCGCCGGCCTTGCGATCGGCTCGGCTGGCATGGCGACCCGCTGCGCCCGGCTGCGCCGGCCTTGCGATCGCGCTCAGCTGGCATGGCGACCCGCTGCGCCCGGCTGCGCCGGCCTTGCGATCGGCTCGGCTGGCATGGCGACCCGCTGCGCCCGGCTGCGCCGGCCTTGCGATCGCCATGGGACCATCTGCGGTGTGGCGGTGTCATCGTCCGGGTCGCCTCGACGACCCCCGGAAGTGGCGCTGTCGTGGCCACGGGTCCTCGAGGTTCTGACCGCGGGCCAGGATCTGCCGCGCGGACAGGCCGGCTGGGCCATGGAGCAGATCATGACCGGGTCCGCGACGCCGGCGCAGATCGCGGCCTTCGCCGTCGCGCTGAAGATGAAGGCGCCGACTGCGGCAGAGGTGGCCGAGTTGGCCGACGTGATGCTGCAGCATGCGCGCCGGCTGCCGACCGGACAGATCGGGACCGACACCGTCGACGTGGTCGGCACCGGTGGTGACGGCGTCA
This sequence comes from uncultured Actinomycetota bacterium, assembly GCA_963760095.1. GTDB lineage: Bacteria > Actinomycetota > Actinomycetes > Mycobacteriales > Mycobacteriaceae > Mycobacterium. The sequence continues at coordinate 230,987 of CAVXBT010000012.1, forward strand.
GCACCGTCAACTTGTCGACCATGGCGGCGATCGTCGTCGCGGCCAGCGGCGTTCCGGTGGTCAAGCACGGCAATCGGGCGGCGTCGTCGTTGGCCGGCGGAGCCGACACGCTGGAGGCGCTCGGGGTGCGCATCGACCTCGGTCCTGACGATGTTGCGCGCAGTGTCGCCGAAGTCGGGATCGGGTTCTGCTTCGCGCCGCAGTTCCATCCGTCGTATCGGCACGCCTCGTCGGTACGGCGCGAGATCGGCGTACCCACAGTCTTCAATCTGCTTGGGCCACTGACGAATCCGGGACGGCCACGAGCTGGGCTGATTGGCTGCGCGTTCGCCGAATTGGCCGAGGTGATGGCGGGGGTCTTCGCTGCGCGCCACTCCAGCGTGCTGGTGGTCCACGGTGACGACGGCCTCGACGAGCTGACCACCACCACGACGAGCACCATCTGGCGTGTTCAAGCCGGCACGGTGGACAAGCTGACATTCGACCCGGCCGGATTCGGATTCGAACGCGCGGATCTTGAGGAATTGATGGGTGGTGACGCGACGGCCAATGCGGCGGCGGCGCGTTCGGTGCTGGCCGGTGCCAAGGGCCCGGTGCGCGACGCCGTCGTGCTCAACGCCGCGGGCGCGATGGTCGCCCATGCCGGGCTATCCAGCCGCGCCGAGTGGCTGCCGGCGTGGGAGGACGGGCTCGGCCGTGCTGTCGACGCGATCGACAGTGGCGCGGCCGAACAGTTGCTCGCGCGATGGGTGCGGTTCGGTCAGCAGCTCTGAGTCGCGGCTCGTGACGGCCTGTTCGGCTGCCACCCGCGCCGAGCGTGCCGACGCGGCCCACTCGGCCCACGGCCCCGCCGACCGCAGCGGGGTGCACCAGCCCGCCCCATCATCGGCATCGTCGCCGCCGGTGATCTTGCGCCGCTCCTCCTCATCGCTCCGCTCTGCATCGTCGCCGCCGGTGACGCACACGATGCGCACCCCCGGGGCGAGAAGCCAGCGGGTGATCAGCGCCGTCTCCTCGACCAGCGCGCCGCCCAGCGGCGCGGGCTGCGGCAGGATCACCTGCGCCGCGGCCCGGATGGCGTCCACTACGGGCATCGGTGGCACCCCGCGGCGGGCGGTGCCGGCCGCGGCGAGCTGGCCGTAACGGACCACGACCAGCTGCCAGCCGCCGTCGCCGTCAGGGGCAGCGGCCACCAGCTCGGGTAGCACGGCCAGCCCGCGCAGGCGCTGGCCGTGCCAGAGCACCTCCACTGCGGCCACCGTGTGGTCACGCAGCCGTGCGGCGCTTTCAAAGCGCTGCCGCCCGGCGAGGTCGGTGACGCGCTGCGCCGCCGCCGCCAGCGCGGAGTTGTCCAGGCCGTCGATCAACGCCGCGGCGCGACCCGCTGCCGGGGCGTACTGGGCGGCAGTAGTGTCCCGCGCTGCGGGACACGGCGACACCTCGTGCTGCGGGCAGGCCGGCCCGTGCAGCGCCGAGCGGGCCAGCCGCTTGGTGCAGGTGCGCACGCCGGTGAACCGCGCCAGCAGGTCCGCAGTGTCGGCGGCGTCGGCGCGGGACCGGAACGGACCGACCGCGCGGTCCTGGCGCGGCGTGCGTACCACGGAAAACCGGGGGAAGGCTTCGTCGCTCAGCACCAACCACCACCAGCGGTGCGGGAATCTCGACCGGCGGTTGTATGGCGGGGCATGCGCGCTCAGCATCCGCAGTTCCCGGACACCGGCCTCCAGCGCGTGCGCGCATTCGACGTGCTCGACGGTGCTGGCCAGCGTGACCATCTCTTTGATCCGGTTGCGCTGATCCGATCCGTTGAAATACTGACTTACCCTGCGCCGCAGGTTAATTGCGGTGCCGACGTAGAGCACCTCGCCCCCCGGACCGCGAAACAGGTATACCCCGGGCCGGCGCGGCAAATCCTCGGCGAGCACTCGTTTGCGTCGCTGCGCCTGCGACACGTTGGGTAGATAGGACCGCAGCTCGGCGTAGGTGTGCACACCCTGGTTGCCGACTCGTTCGATCAGCGCGTGCAGCACTTCCACGGTGGCCCGCGCGTCGTCGAGTGCCCGGTGGGTGGGCTCGCTGGCGACAGCGAACAGCCGCGCCAGCGCCGCCAGCCGCACGCTCGGTGCTTCCTCGCGGCTGAGCACCCGCCGGGCCAGCTGCACCGTGCACAGCACCTGCGGGCGCGACCAGCTGATACCGCACTGATCGGCGGCGGCCCGAAGGAATCCGGTGTCGAACTGGGCGTTGTGGGCAACCAGCACCGCGCCGCGGGCGAACTCGAGGAACATCGGCAGCACCGCGGCAATGGTCGGCGCATCGCACACCATCGCCGTGGTGATGCCGGTCAGCTGAACGATCTGTGGCGGAATGCTGCGCTGTGGGTCGACCAGCGTCGCGAACTCACCCAGCACCACCCCACCGCGGACTTTCACCGCTCCGATTTCGGTGATGGCGTCCGCCACCAATCCGTCACGAGCCGTCATGCGCCCGCCGGTGGTCTCCAAGTCGACCACGACGAAAGTGGTGTCGCGCAGCGATATTTCGGTAGCCCCGTCGAGGTCGGGGAGGCTCAGCTGCTCGGCAACGGGCGCGCCCATGGCCGCGACGTTAAGCAGTCGCACCGACAAAGTTCGGATTCTCGCGCGGCGCGTCGTGATCCGCGGCGAGAACGGCGAGCCCGAAAGTTGTCGGTGCCCGTGATTAGCGTCATTGCAAGACCGACCAAGAAGACCGAGAGGACCGGCCACATGGCGCACAGCAGCGAGCCTGAACAGGCGGCGGCAGTGCCGCCCGAATCGACAGAACCGGTGGTCATCGACTGTGACGACTGCGCAGTACGGGGTCCCGGATGCCGTGATTGCGTCGTCAGCGTGATACTCGGGGTACCGGAAACTTTGCTGGCGGACGAGCGGGTCGCGCTGGAGGTGCTCGCCGACGCGGGCATGGCGCCCAGATTGCGGCTGGTGCCTATTCACCGGTGCCGACCCGGAGTAGCCTGACGGCTTCAGTCTGAAATCTGGCTGTTTTCTTAATGACTCAGGGTTGGACAAGCCCGACGCCGTTTCGTAACCTGTCTGAGACCTAACGTAGATTCGGCTATCACGCCGGCGGGTATAAGGAAGCAAACTCTTGCGGTTAAGGCTTGACGGTGAGCGCGTGACTTTGCGCGTCGCTAAGCGCTTTGCTGTTGGAGCGCTAGCCGGATTCATTGCCCTGTCCGGAGTTGCTGTCAGCAATGTGCTGGCGGACCCGGCCAACGACGCGATGGCAAAGCTCAACGAGTTGTCACGGCAGGCCGAGCAGACCACCGAGTCGATGCACAGTGCGCAACTCGATCTGAACAACAAGCTGGGCGCGCAGCAGGCAGCCGAGAAGAAGCACGCCGACGACGTGGCCGCCGCGGACGCAGCGAAATCGCGATTGGCAACCTTTCAGGCCGGCGTCGACAAGTTTGCCGCCGCCACGTACATGGGTGGCCGGACCGACGGTTTGACCGCGATCATGACCGCCGAGTCCCCGCAGCAGCTGATCGGCAAGCTGGCCGTTCAGCGGGTTCTCTCGACGGCCATGCGTGCGCAGATGGCGACCTACCGCACGACCCGCGAGCAGGCCGCCCAAGCTGAGAAGGAATCCGACAAATCGGCCGCTGACGCCAAGACCGCCGCTGAGCAGGCCGCCTCGGTGCGCGCCAGCCTGCAGTCCAAGCAGAGTCACTTGCAGCTGCAGATTGCCATCGTCAAGTCGCAGTACCTCGCACTGAGCCCGAATGAGCGCACCGCGTTGGCCGCGCCCGGGCCCGTCCCGCCGCCGGCCGCGGTGGCTCCCGCTCCCGCTCCTGATGCCTTGCCGCCGGGCGGTGGGCAGCCGGGTGCTCCCGGGCCGGGCGCCGGACCCGGCAGCGGCCAGGGCGCAATCGCTGTTCAGGCCGCGTTGACCCAGGTCGGCATGCCTTACGCCTGGGGCGGCGCTGCGCCCGGCGGGTTCGACTGCTCGGGCTTGGTGATGTGGGCGTTCCAGCAAGCAGGCATTGCGCTGCCGCATTCCAGCCAGGCGCTGGCACACGGCGGGCAGCCGGTCTCGCTGTCCGACCTGCAGCCCGGTGACGTGCTGACCTTCTACTCCGACGCATCTCATGCCGGCCTCTACATCGGCGACGGCCTGATGGTCCATTCGTCCACTTACGGCGTGCCGGTGCGAGTGGTGCCGATGAACTCCTCGGGCCCGATCTACGACGCCCGCCGCTACTAGCCCACGTCGTGGACGCCGGCTGCTGGCCTGCGTGCTCGCCGCCGAGCTGATCTTCGGCACGCTTGCCGCGACCGGCTCAGTCAAGAGCTCTCCTGCGCAACCACCTCGGCCCTCGTCCATCAGCTCCAGCGCGCCGCGGCGGATGGAAATCGGTGACCGCAGCCTGCGGCTGACCGATCTCGGCGGCCCACAATCGCAGACCCTGCTGACTCGCGTCGCAGGAAACATCGGCGGGGCCGTCGACGCCGTAGAGGCGTTCTGGGGTACGGACTGGCCGCGGGACATCGACGTGGTGGCAACCGGTTCACAACGGCAGTTCGAGGCGCAGGCCGGGGGCGGCCCTGCGGCGCAGTGGGCCGATATCGCTGCGATCGCCGTCGCGGACCGTGTCGATCCCGCCCGGCGGATCGCGCTCGGCCAGCGCATCGTCTTCGCGCCCGGCGCGGGGGCCATGAGCGAGCAGGCGCTGCGAATCGTGTTGACCCACGAGCTTTTCCACTACGCCGCGCGCGCTGACACCGCGGTGGACGCGCCCCGATGGCTGACTGAGGGAGTTGCGGACTACGTTGCCCGGCCGCGCACCGAGCTACCCGAGGTCATGGCACTGCCCAAGGCGCTGCCGTCCGACGCCGACCTTGCCGCCCCGGGTCCGCAGCGCTCGCAGGCCTACGACCGGGCGTGGTGGTTCGCGCGTTTCGTCGCCGACACCCGCGGAACAGCGGCGCTGCGTGCGCTCTATCGGGCCGCATGCGGCGACAGGCACACCGACCTGCCGACTGCAGTGCAGGATGTGCTCGGCGCCGACACGGCGGGGATACTCGCCGACTGGCAGCAGTGGCTGACTCGCTAACCTACGCAGGTGTCTCGGGTCTTGCTGGTAACCAACGATTTTCCGCCTCGGCGCGGTGGCATCCAGTCGTACCTGGTCGAATTGGTTTCGCGATTGGCCGCCACCGGGGAGCACACGCTGACGGTGTACGCACCGCACTGGAAGGACGCGGAGACCTTCGATGCCCACACCGCCGGCTATCACGTCGTGCGCCATCCGGGGACGTTGATGTTGCCCACGCCCAGCGTCGACACCCGGATGCGCCGGCTGATCGCGGAGCACGGTATCGACACCGTCTGGTTCGGCGCGGCCGCGCCGCTGGGCCTGCTGGCGCACCGCGCCCGCCAAGCCGGCGCGACACGAGTATTGGCCAGCACCCACGGTCACGAGGTGGGGTGGTCGATGCTGCCGGTGGCACGATCGGTGCTGCGTCGTATCGGCGAGGACAGCGACGTCGTCACGTTCGTCAGCCGCTATACCCGAGCGCGCTTTACGTCGGCATTCGGGCCGAACGGTGCCTTGGAGCACCTGCCTCCTGGAGTCGACACCGACCGGTTTCGTCCCGATCCGGCCAGCCGCGCCGAGCTACGTACCCGCTACGGTCTCGGCCAGCGTCCCACCGTCCTTTGTCTTTCCCGGTTGGTGCCGCGAAAGGGTCAGGACATGCTGATCCGGGCGCTGCCGTCAATTCGGCAGCGGGTGAACGGCGCCGCGCTGGTCATCGCGGGCGGTGGGCCATATCTGGCAGCGCTGCGCCGACTGGCCGACCGCTTCGGCGTCAGCGACCACGTCACGTTCACCGGCGGCGTGCCCGCCGCTGACCTTCCCGCCTACCACGCGATGGCCGACGTGTTCGCCATGCCTTGCCGCACCCGCGGTGCCGGACTGGACGTCGAGGGGCTGGGCATCGTATTCCTGGAAGCGTCCGCCGCTGGCGTGCCGGTGATCGCCGGGTCCTCGGGCGGCGCGCCGGAAACCGTGCGGCACAACAAGACTGGGATTGTGGTGGACGGTCGTTCGGTGAACCAGGTCGCCGATGCCGTCAGCGATCTGCTGGCCGACCCGGATCGCGCCGCCGCGATGGGTGCCGCCGGGCGCGACTGGGTCACCGCGCAATGGCGATGGAACGATTTGGCTCGGCGACTGGCCGACCTGATTCGCGGTTAATCCTTGGCGTAGATCGCCTCGATATCGTCGGCGAACTTTTCCGCCACCACCTTACGTTTCACCTTCATGGTCGGGGTCAACTCCCCGGTGTCCTCGGTGAAGTCGACGGGCAGGATGCGGAATTTGCGGATCGACTCCGCATGCGACACCGACAGATTGGCGTGTTTGACGGCCGCGTCCACCTCGGCGAGCAGGTCGGGGTCGTTGACCAGATCGGCCACCGACGAGCCGGCTGGCTTGCTGTTGCGCTGAGTCCAACCCTCGAACGCCTCAGGGTCGACGGTGATCAGCGCCCCGATGAACGGCCGGGCATCCCCGACGACCATCGCCTGGCTGATCAGGGGGTCAGCCCGCAACTGGTCTTCCAGTACGGCCGGGGCGACGTTCTTTCCGCCCGCAGTGACGATGATTTCCTTCTTGCGACCGGTGATCGTCAAGAAGCCCTCTTCGTCGACAGCTCCCAAGTCGCCGGTCTTGAACCATCCGTCGACGATCGCCTCGCTGGTGGCCTGGTCGTTGTGCCAGTAGCCCTTGAACACCACACCGCCCCGCAGCAGCAACTCGCCGTCATCGGCGACGCGCATGCTGTTGCCCGGCAATAACTTTCCGACTGTGCCGATCTTCAGGGCGTCGATTTGGTTGACGGTTATCGCCGCGCTTGTCTCGGTGAGGCCGTAGCCCTCGTAGATGGTCAGCCCGACGCCGCGGTAGAAGTGGCCCAGCCGCGCACCCAGCGGCGCGCCGCCGGAGACGGACGCTCGGCAGTCCCCGCCCAGTGCCGCGCGCAGCTTGTGATAAACAAGCCGATCGAACAGCGCGTGCTTGGCCCGCAGCAGCAGGCCCGGGCCTCCTCGATCGGCCGCCTCGCTCCAGTCGACCGCGGTCTGCGCGGCGATTCCGAAGATGCGGCCCTTGCCGTCGTTGGCGGCGTTCTGCGCGGCGGTGTTGTACACCTTCTCGAACACGCGGGGGACCGACACCACGACCGTCGGCTTGAACACCGCGAACATCGGCACCAGATTCTTGATGTCGCTGGTGAATCCGACGACGACCTTGTTATGGAAAGCGCACAACGTCAGCGCGCGGGCCAGCACGTGCGCCAACGGCAAGAAGACCAGCAGCCGCTCGCCTTTGTGCAACAGCGTCGGGAGTACCGACTTGGCGCCGCGGGTCTCGTAGACCAGATTGGAATGCGTCAGCTGGCAGCCCTTCGGGCGTCCGGTGGTGCCTGAGGTGTAAATCAACGTCGCCGGATCGTCGGCGCGCAGCGCCTCGAGGCGAGCGGTCAGCTCGGACGGGTCGACCGAGGCGCCGTGCTGCTCGAGTTGCTCGAGCGCTTTGGGCCCCGGTCCGTCGATATGCAGCACCCGCCGCAGTTCGGGCAGCTCGCCGGTCAGCTCGGCGACCATCGTCGCGTGTGCGTCGGTCTCGGCGAAAGCCACCACCGCCGCCGAGTCGGTCAGCACCCAGCGCACCTGCTCGGCCGACGACGTCTCGTAGATCGGGACGGTGACGGCGCCAACCGCAAGGATGGCGAGGTCGAGGATCGCCCATTCGTATCGGGTAGCCGAAAAGATTGCCACCCGATCGCCGGCCTGCACCCCATCTGCGATCAAACCCAATGCAGCCGAACGAATTTGGGATGCCGCGGCCGCGCAAGTGACGTCGGTCCAGGTTCCGTCGACCAGTCGTTGGAAGATCACCGTGTCGGGGTCGCTGCGCTCGTGCTCGAAAACGGCGGCGACGATGTTGTCGTGCTCGCTTACCGTGAACGGAGCGGGAGCAGTAAATTCACGCACTCTTTCTGACCTCGCTTAGGTGATTCTGGGCGACCGGGCAGGAAACAAGCCTAGTCGGACGACGATGCGAGCCCCGAGGGCCCGTTGAGGAGGAGGACGGTGAGCCCTTCCGGGGCGGCGGTAGGCGGCTGGGACCGCTGTATGTGAAGCTATGGCCGTGCATAGCGTTCAGATTGCCGACGAGACGTTTGTCGCCGCCGATCCTGTACGCGTCGGGGCGGCTGTAGGCGATCCGTCGAACTGGCGGCGGTGGTGGCCCGATCTGCGGCTGCGGGTCATCGAGGATCGCGGTCCCGTGGGAGTCCGATGGGCAGTGACCGGACCAATCACCGGCACCATGGAAATCTGGCTGGAACCAATGCTGGACGGAGTGCTGCTGCACTACTTCCTGCATGCCGAGCCGTCCGGGGTGGCGGCCTGGCAACTGGCCAAGATGAACCTCACGAAGATGACGCATCGACGTCGGGTCGCGGGCAAGAAAATGGCCTTCGAGGTGAAGACGACGCTGGAGCGCTCCCGTCCCGTCGGGGTTTCTCCGGTGCATGACCAGGCGTGAGTTGTGGCGGGGAGTACCGTTTCTGCAGTGGGCTGACGCGTTCGGCCGACATGCCGTAGACAGGCCCAGACAAACCCGGCGGGCAGGCGAGCCCGACCCGCGCAGGGTGGAGAAGGAAGCAACCAGGTGGCGGAGAAGACGGCCCAGACGATCTACATCGACGCGGACCCCGGCACGGTCATGGACGTGATCGCTGACATCGGGTCCTATCCCGATTGGGTGTCGGAGTACAAGGAGGCCGAAGTTCTCGAAGCCGGCCCCGACGGCAATCCGAAGGTAGCCCGGCTGGTGCTGGACACCAGCGTCCTCAAAGACACACTGGTGCTGTCCTATAAGTGGCCCAAAGACCGCGGCTCGGTCAGCTGGTCGCTGGTCTCCAGCTCCCTGCTCAAAGCTCTCGACGGCGTATATCGCTTAGCGCCCAAGGGATCTGGGACCGACGTAACGTATGAACTCACAGTCGATCTGGCGATTCCGATGATCGGGTTACTCAAGCGAAAAGCCGAGCGCCGGTTGACCGACACCGCATTGAAGGATCTGAAGAAACGAGTCGAGGCTGAGTGAGTCCACAGCACCCGACCTGGCCCGGATCAGTCTCTTCGTCGGTAAGGGTGGGGTAGGGAAATCCACATTGGCGGCCGCGACCGCCGTCCATGAAGCGCGCGCCGGTCAGCGGGTGCTTCTGGTATCCACCGACCAAGCGCACTCGCTGGGTGATGTGCTCGGCGTGGCAGTCTCGCCGACCGGCCAACGCGACCCCGTGCGGGTAATGGCCGACCTCGTAACCGGGACGCCTGCCATCGGGGGTGGCTTCCTCGACGCGTTGGCAATGGACACTCTGGCGCTGCTCGAGGCGCGCTGGCGAAGTGTGGTCGACACGCTCGGTCGCCGCTTTACGGAATCTGAGCTGGGCGAGATTGCGCCTGAAGAACTTTCGGCGCTGCCCGGCGTTCAGGAGGTGCTCGGTCTGCACGAGGTGGGGGAGCTGGCTCGGTGCGGGGAATGGGACCACATCGTGGTCGACTGCGCTTCCACCGCCGACGCATTGCGGATGCTGACCCTGCCTGCGACGTTCGCGCTCTACGTCGAGCGGGCATGGCCGCGCCATCGCAGACTGTCCACCGCCGCCAACGATGTGCGGTCCAACGCGGTGGTGGAACTGCTGGAACGCGTGAGCGACAGCGTTGAAAAACTCACCGCGTTGCTGACCGACGGAACGCGAGTCGGTGCGCATCTGGTCCTCACCGCGGAGCGAGTGGTGGCGGCGGAGGCGGTCCGCACGCTGGGCTCGCTGGCTTTGATGGGCGTGCGGGTCGAAGAACTAATCGTCAACCAGATTCTGATGCAAGACGATTCATACGAATACCGCAATCTGCCCGCACATCCGGCCTTCGACTGGTACTCGGAGCGGATCAGTGAACAACGAACTGTGCTCGACGAGCTGGATGCCGCGATCGGCGACGTGGCACTGGTCCTCACCCCGCATCTGGCCGGCGAACCGATCGGTGTCAAAGCACTCGCTGAATTGCTGGACAACGCGCGCCGCCGCGACGGATCGGCGCCGCCAGGGCCGTTGCGTCCCGTCGTGGATCTGGAATCAGGTTCCGGACTGCAGTCGGTCTACCGAATGCGGCTAGAGTTACCGCAGATCGATTCTGGCGCGCTTACCCTGGGCCGGGTCGGCGATGATCTGATCGTCGGCGCCGGCGGGATGCGGCGCAGAGTTCGATTGGCGTCCGTCCTGCGGCGATGCACGGTGCTGGACGCGCATCTTCGCGGTAGCGAATTGACGGTGCGTTTTCGACCTGATCCGGAGGTGTGGCCGAAGTGACCTCCGGTGACGATGCAGTGGGGGCACCACCCGCTTGCGGGGGAGAGTGACGCTGATGACTGGCGTGCATCCTGACATCGGTCCGGAGTTGCGCAAACTCGCGCAGAAACTACTCGACCAGATCGACCCCGCGGTTCGGCTCGCGGCTTCCCGAGCGGTCGGCGACGGCGCCGGCACCGGCAGGTGCCAGCAGGTGTGGTGCCCGGTCTGCGCATTGGCCGCGGTGGTCACCGGGGAAGAACATCCGATGCTGACCGTCGTCGCCGAACACAGCGTGGCGCTGCTCGCGGTGATCCGGGCCGTTATCGACCAGGTCGACCACCCGCCGCCACCCCCGGACGATCCGCAAGGCGGTGGTGCCGGTTTCGAAACGGCAGACGACGCCGGCCCGACGAGTCGCTACCAGCCGATCAGTGTCACCGTCGAGGAATAGCCGCGTGGTGCCGGTTAACGGCTGCCGACGCATCGTCGACGAGCAATCAGGTCGGCCGCGCCGATGTGGTCCCACACACACTCGATCGGTACGCTGGCGCAGGACACTGTCGGGCGCGAGTGAAGGGGAGGCTCCATGTGGTACTGGCTTTTCAAGTACATCTTCATGGGTCCGTTGCTCGCCCTGCTCGGCCGCCCGAAAATCGAGGGCCTGGAACACGTCCCGCACTCCGGCCCCGCGATTCTGGCCAGTAACCACCTCGCCGTCGCCGACAGCTTCTACCTGTGCCTGGTGGTGCGTCGGCGCATCACCTACTTGGCCAAATCCGAGTATTTCACCGGCACCGGGCTGAAGGGCTGGTTCAGGCGCTGGTTCTTCACCGCCGCCGGGCAGGTACCGATCGACCGCAGTGACGCCGACGCAGCTCAGGGCGCACTGGACACCGCCGAGCGGGTTCTGGGCCAGGGCAAGCTGCTTGGCATGTATCCCGAGGGCACCCGGTCGCCTGACGGCCGGCTGTACAAGGGCAAGACCGGGTTGGCGCGCCTCGCGCTGCACACCGGTGTTCCGGTGATCCCGGTGGCGATGATCGGCACCAACGTCGTCAATCCGCCCGGCAGCAAGATGTGGCGATTCGGCAAGGTGACCGTCAAGTTCGGCAAGCCGATGGAATTCTCCCGATTCGACGGGCTGGCCGGCAACCGCTTCATCGAACGCGCCGTCATCGACGAGGTGATCTACGAGCTGATGGGGCTTACCGGTCAGGAATACGTCGACATCTACGCCGCCACCATCAAAAACGGCGACGAATCTGCAACGTCGGAGAACCAACCGGCGCCTCGGATTCCCGAAAAGGCGGCCGGTTAACTGATCGCCGCCCCGATCAGCTGACGGCGGAAACCGGCGCCGGCGCGCTCGATGCCCGGGGCGCAGTGACAGTCGCCGCGGCGACCGCGGCCGTGGTGCCCGCCGCGACGACGGTCGCCAACGCCCACCACAGATATGACACCCCGGCGAGTTGTCGCCACCACGCGGCGGTCACCTCGTGATGCTTGGGAAGCAGGTCGATCGGCGTCCACACCGTCACGGCCACCCCGGCCGCGCTGACGAAGGCCAGTGCGAGGTTTCGCCGCCGCCAGGCCAGCACCGCGGTCACCAACACCGTCGGCAGCACCCACACCCAGTGGTGTGACCAGGACACCGGCGACACCGCCAACCCGAACAGCGCAATACAGATCAGCGCCAGAGTTGGCTCCCCGGCGCGCAGCGCCCGCCGTGCGGCCCATACCGTCAGCGCCAGTACCAGCAGGCAGGCGGCCACCCACGGCAGGAAACGTTCGTGTTCGCTGAGGCCCAGCCGCGCCAGCGTGCCGGCCACGTTCTGGTTGGTGTTCAAACTCGCCGAGCCGATCCGGTCGGTGTTGCGCACGGTGTCGGTCCAGTACTCCCAGGAGTCGCGCCAGGCCAGCGCAAACCCGGCCAACGTCGCCGCCACAACGGACACCAGCGAGGTGAACACGGCGCGGCGGTCGCGGCGCAGCACGAAATACAGCAGAAAGACCGCCGGAGTGAGTTTGAGCGCGATGCCTAGCCCCAGCAGCAGGCCACGCGGCCACGGCGTGCGACGCGGCACGCAGTCGGCGATCACCAGCGTCATCAGCACGACGTTGATCTGTCCGAAGGCGAAGTTCGCCTTGACGGGCTCCAGCCAGATCGCGGCGGCGGCCACGATGAATGCGGTCAACAACCACCGGCGCGACCAAGCCGACCCCGGTGCCAGGCGTGTGGTGTTCCACACATCGAGTCGAGTCAGCACGATCATTGTGGAGACGAGCAGCAGCGCCAGCGTGATCAGCGTGATCGTGATGCTCGCCGCCGGCATCCCCAGCCAGGCAAAAGGGCTGAAAATGACAGCGGCCAGCGGGGGATAGGTGAACGGCAGGTTCAAGCCGATCGGCGTATGGAACTTGGCGTCGTGGCTGTAGAGCGGATGGCCATCCAGCCAGGCCTGGCCGCCCATGCGGTAGACGTCGATGTCGATGCGGTAGGGCGTGCGCCCGATCAGCCGCCAGACTGCGTAACCCAGCGCTACCAGCGCGAGCAGCTGCAACAGCCACCACCCGGCGTTTCGCCAGATACCTGGCTGCGCCGTGGCCACCCGCCCGCGCCAATTGCCCGCGTCGGGCGAGCGCCATCTACTCATGTCGGTAAACAGCCTATCGGTGCGCGCGGCCCAGCCGGTGTCGCGGACGGCCATCGACCCGAAGTGGGCGTAGCTTTTTAGAGTGCTGGACTGGTTCGAACACGACATCGTCGACCGCGGCCGACTGCCGTTGCTGTGCTGTCTGATCGCCTTCATCCTGACCTTCTTCGTGACGCGCACATTCGTGCGCTTAATCCGTCGTCGCGCCACAATCGGCAGGCCGCCCCGGTGGTGGGAGCCACGCAACATCCACATCGGGTCCAAGCACATCCACCATGTGGTGGTCGGGGTCCTCCTGGTGATGGTCTCCGGCGTCACGATGGTGGCGCTGTCCGTCAACGGGCACGAACCCGAATTCACCTCCGGGGCAATCGTCTTCGGCATCGGAGCCGCGCTGGTGCTGGACGAGTACGCGTTGATCCTGCACCTGTCCGACGTCTACTGGGAGGAAGACGGGCGGACCTCGGTCGACGCGGTCTTCGCCGCCGTGGCGGTGGGCGGACTGCTGGTCCTGGGGTTGCACCCGCTGATGTTCTTCATCAGCCTCTGGCACGACACCACCCACTCGCTGGTGTTGCGGGCCGGCCTGGTGTTCGGGATGGTGCTGACGCTGCCGCTGGCGGTGCTGGTCGTGCTCAAGGGCAAGGTCTGGACGGGCCTGATCGGCATGTTCTTCGTCCCGCTGCTGTTCATCGGGGCGATCCGGCTGTCGCGCCCGCAGGCCCCGTGGGCGCGCTACCTCTACATGAGCCGGCTGGACAAGATGAGCCGCGCGCTGCAGCGCGAACGGACGCTGCGCCGTCCCGTCGTCCGAGCCAAGCTGTGGCTGCAATCCATTATCGCCGGTACGCCGCGCCTGCCCTCGCACCGCATGGTCGACGCGGAGTTGGACCGCGAAGTGCATCCGGCGCCACCACCGTCGACGGTGCCGGGCGTGCTCGCCGGCGGCGCCCGTGTCAGGTGAGTCGTGCGGTACTTCTACGACACCGAATTCATTGACGACGGTTATAACATCGAGCTGATCTCGATCGGCGTGGTCGCCGAGGATGGCCGCGAATACTACGCTGTATCAACCGAATTCAATCCCGAGCGGGCCGGGAGCTGGGTGCGTGCCAACGTGCTGCCCAAGCTGCCGCCGCCGGCGTCGCAGCTGTGGCGTTCGCGCGCGCGGATCCGCGCTGACCTGGAGACGTTCTTCGACGTCGACGGCGACGAGCCGATCGAACTGTGGGCCTGGGTTGGCGCCTACGACCACGTGGCGCTGTGCCAGTTGTGGGGGCCGATGACGCATCTCCCGCCGCAGATCCCGCGATTCACCCACGAGCTCCGCCAGCTGTGGGAGGAGCGCGGGAGTCCGCGGCTGCCGCGCCGGTCGGCCAATGTGCATGACGCGCTGGTCGACGCCCGAGACCAGTTGACCCGGTATCAGGTGATCACGGCCGACGACGCCGGACGTTAGCCCTAATCGCGGCGTGATTAAGGACCCGCGCTGCCCGGTTACCATAGTCCAGTGAACTGGACCGTTGACGTACCCATCGAGCAGCTACCGTCGCTGCCTTCGCTGCCGGCGGATCTGCGGGCCCGGCTGGACGCCGCGCTGGCCAAGCCCGCCGCACAGCAGCCGAACTGGACGCGTGAGCAGGTCGAGCCCATGCGAACGGTTCTGGAGAGTGTGCCGCCGGTGACGGTGCCGTCGGAAATCGTGCGGCTGCAGGACATGCTGGCCCAAGTCGCCCGGGGTGAGGCGTTCCTGTTGCAGGGCGGCGACTGCGCGGAGACCTTCGTCGACAACACCGAGCCGCACATCAGGGGCAATATCCGCGCCTTGCTGCAGATGGCGGTGGTGTTGACCTACGGCGCCAGCGTGCCGGTGCTCAAAGTGGCCCGCATCGCCGGACAGTACGCCAAGCCCCGCTCGGCTGACGTCGACGCGCTGGGGCTGCGTGCCTACCGCGGCGACATGGTCAACGGATTCGCCGCGGACGCCGCGGCACGTGAGCACGACCCGTCGCGGCTGGTGCGGGCCTACGCCAACGCCGGCGCGGCGATGAACTTGGTGCGCGCGCTGACCTCGTCGGGGCTGGCGTCGCTGCATCTGGTGCACGACTGGAACCGGGAATTCGTTCGGACCTCGCCTGCGGGCGCGCGTTACGAGGCGTTGGCCTCCGAGATCGACCGCGGCCTGAAGTTCATGAGCGCATGCGGGGTGGCCGACCGCAACCTGCAAACCGCCGAAATCTACGCCAGCCATGAGGCTTTGGTGCTCGACTACGAGCGTGCCATGCTGCGGCTGTCCGACCAAGGGGACGGCGAGCCGCAACTGTACGACCTGTCGGCGCACTACCTGTGGATCGGGGAACGGACCCGGCAACTCGACGGTGCGCACATCGCGTTCGCCGAGGTGATCGCCAACCCGATCGGCGTCAAGATCGGCCCTGGGACGACACCGGATCAAGCCGTCGAATACGTGGAGCGCCTTGACCCGCACAACAGGCCGGGCCGGCTGACACTGGTGAGCCGGATGGGCAACAACAAAGTGCGTGACCTGCTACCGCCGATCATCGAGAAGGTGCGGGCGACCGGTCGTCAGGTGATTTGGCAGTGCGATCCCATGCACGGCAACACCCACGAATCGTCCAACGGCTACAAGACGCGGCACTTCGACCGCATCGTCGACGAGGTGCAGGGCTTCTTCGAGGTGCACCGGGCGCTGGATACTTACCCAGGTGGTATCCACGTCGAGATCACCGGAGAGAACGTCACGGAGTGTCTGGGCGGCGCCCAGGACATTTCGGACACCGACCTGAGTGGCCGTTACGAAACAGCATGCGACCCAAGGCTGAACACCCAGCAGTCGTTGGAGCTGGCGTTCCTGGTCGCGGAGATGTTGCGCGACTAGAGCAATCCGCTCACATTGCTGCCGACGGTCCATGCCGCGGCGGCGACCATCCCGGTGACCGACAATACGATCGCTACCCAGATCAGCACCATGCGTCGGGCATGCTGGCGTTCGAGGGCGAATTCGATCATGTCGATTCCGGCGAATTGGCCTGAGGTTTCCTGGTATTCGTCATGGTCTGGGGTGTCCGGTTCTGCCGGCCAATCCTGGGGGTCCCGGGTCAGCTGCCGCGTCGGTTGGTGTACCGGCGCTCGCCCGGCCGGCGGCTGATGCTGTTCTGTGGTCCGGTGTCGGTCGATGTGGCTGTGGTACCGCGCTGCTGAGCGGTGCTGAGCAGAGTTTCGTGGCGCCGGCACCCGAAACTCCGGCAGGTGCAACTCGTCGACGATTGCGCCCAATTCCGCGGCCATATGCTGCGCGTCGGCGTAGCGCTCGGCGGGATCGCGAGCTGTCGCACGTCTGACCAGCTCGTCGAATTGCGCCGGAACCCCGTTGATCACCGTTCCAGGTGGCGGTACGTCGGTGTCCAGGCGTTGATAGGCGACCGTCAACGCCGAGTCGCCGGAGAATGGTGTCTGCCCGGTCAGCAGCTCATAGGCCACAATTCCGGTGGCGTAGACATCGCTGCGCGGGCTGGCGTCTCCGTCTCGGACCTGTTCGGGGGACAGGTAGGCGGCGGTGCCGAGTATGACGCTGGTGGAAGTGATCCCGGCCGCCGCAACGGCGCGGACCAACCCGAAGTCGGCGATCTTGACCTCGCCTTCGTCGGAGATCAACACGTTCTCGGGTTTGACATCGCGGTGCACCAGGCCGGCGCGATGCGCTGCGGCAAGCCCGCCCAGTACCGGGCGCAACACCGCTGCGACCGCGTGCGGCGGCATCGGACCGCGCTCGGCCAGCAACTCGCGTAGGGTGCCGCCCTCGACGAGTTCCATCACCAGGAACGGATGCCGGGCATCCAGGCCCTGGTCGTAGACCGCGACGAGCCCGGGATCCTTGAGTCGGGCTACGGTGCGGGCCTCCAGCTGGAAGCGGGTCAGGAATTGCTGGTCGCCGGCGTAGCGCGAATCCATCACCTTCACCGCGACCGGCCGGTCCAATCGCGTGTCGAGGCCGCGATACACCGTCGAGGTGCCGCCTGTGGCAATCCTGGTCGCCACCCGGTAGCGCCCGTCCAGCAATGCGCCCTCGAGAGGGTCGTCGCTCGCCGCTGCAGCCACGCGTTAATCGTAGGCGGCGCCGCGCATCGCGCCTGAAATCTCTGCTCCGCGAGCCCAAACAAGCTGCGCGCCCGGCCGTACACTGATCCGGTGAGCAGGATTCCGGCCGGCGACGACGTTCTGGACCCCGACGAACCGACATACGAGCTTCCCGTCGTCGCCGATTTACTTGGCGTGCCGGTCACCAAAGTGCATCAGCAGCTGCGGGAAGGCCACCTCGTCGCAGTGCGGCGCGGCCGGGATGTGCTGGTACCGCAGATCTTTTTCACCGATGCCGGCGAAGTGGTCAAAAGCCTGCAGGGGTTGCTGGTGGTCTTACACGACGGTGGGTACCAAGAGACGGAGATCCTGCGCTGGCTGTTCACGCCCGACCCGTCGCTGACTGTGACGAAGGACGGCACACGCGATGCGATCAGCAACGGCCGCCCGGTCGACGCGTTACACGCCCATCAGGCTCGCGAAGTGTTGCGCCGCGCACAGGCCATGGCGTACTGACTGCCCGATCAAGCGGGTTCGGGGGCGGGGTCGCTGCGCTCGGGCAGCTCAGCCCGATTCAGCGTGTGCCACGCGATCAACGCCAACGATGTCGCCACCAAAACGTGCGGCCATGAGTACATGCCATGCGCCCCATCGGGTTTGAAGATGACCATGATCCATGTGGAGAACGCCGCGATCGCCGCGACCGCCGGTCGCGACTGGGCAAGTGGGGCCACCACCGCCAGCGGCCAGGAGTAATACCACGGCAGCGCGGCGGGCGCGAACAACACCACGACGAGCATCGCCCACGCGATGCCGGTCAGCGCTTGGCGGTCGTCGTGACGGAATCGCCACCACAGCAGCGGCAGCGCCACGGCAATGATCACGATCCCGGCGGCGCGCGTGACCTGCAGCAGCCCATAGAAATTCACCGAAAAGAACAGTCCGCCGATCGCATGGATCAGATTCGCCGTCGCCGTCGGAAGGCTCAGCCAGTTGATGATCTTCACCGAACCGGCCAGCGCGGTCAGCCAGCCGAGACCGACCCCGGCCACCCGGGATAACACTGCGAACACGGCGACGAAGATCAGCACCGACGTGCCGGCGGCCGCAGTAAAAGCCCGCAGCGGGCGATATCCTCGTCGGTCGTGCAGATGGCGCATCCATACCCAGACCAGAAACGGCAGCGCGATTCCGGCGGTGGCCTTGACCGCGACCCCGACCGCGACCATCGCGACGCCCGCGACATGATGACGCTCAAAAGTCAACGCGATGCCGGCGACCATGAGACCCACCATCAGCATCTCGTTGTGCACTCCACCCATCAGATGGATGATCACCAGCGGGTTGAGCGCGCAGATCCACAGCGCAATGGGCACATTCGCGCCGAGATGCCGCGCCACACGGGGTGTCGCCCAAATCAGCAAGGCAAGTCCGGGCAGCATGCACAACCGCAGTAGCATCGTCCCGACGATCACGTGGTTGCCGACCAGCATCGTGATGAGCCGGGCGATCATAATGAATGCCGGGCCATACGGCGCCGTGGTGATGGTCCAGATCGGACTGACGTTGTCCAACAGGGGGTTCGGGTTCTCGATGGGCCCGACGGCGTAGGGGTCGAATCCGTCGCGCAGCAGGGCGCCCTGCGCCAGATACGAATAGGTGTCGCGGCTGAAGACGGGCACTGACAGCATCAGGGGTGCCAGCCAGAAAGCGGTGGTGGCCACCATCGTGTATTCGCGCGCCTGCCCGGCAAGAACGCGTCTGCCCAGCCACAGCCAAGCAATCAGCATCAACGCCACGCCGATCCACAGCAGTACCGAGGACAGCACCAGCCCGTGGCCGTAGCGCAGCCAGGACAGGTGCACCGACTCCAGCACCGGATCATGCTGTTTGGTGGCGCCCGCGCCGAGTCCTCCCGCGGTGATCAGCGACGCACCCAGGAAGCCCAGCAGCGCAGGCCGGCCCTCGGCCGCGCTGGCGAATTCTCTCAACGGTGTAAACGGTTGCGGCGCGGCGGTAGCCGAGGCGGCGGTCGGGGCAGGCATCGGTACGGACATGGCGTCAGGCGGATCGGTTCGCGGCAAGTCTGGCGAGCTCGGACAGCCCGGTCTTAGCCGCCGCGTGGATCGGTGCGTCGGCCAACAAAGCCAGCGCGCGGTGAGTCAGCGCGGCGATCTGGTTCTCGACCGCGGCCAGAGCACCGACCCGTTCGATAACGCCGCAAAGTTCGGCGGCCTGGTCATCGGTCAGGTCCGTGCCGACCGAGGCCCGTAACAGCTTGGCGGCGGTGGCATCTGACTTGTCGGCTAATTCCACCGCGGTGGCCAGCAGCACGGTGCGCTTGCCGGATCGCAGGTCGTCTCCGGAGGGCTTGCCGGTAACCGCCGGATCACCGAACACGCCCAGCACATCGTCACGCAGTTGGAATGCGATGCCCAAGTCGTTGCCGACCTCATGGAAAAGCGCGTGCACGTCGGGCCGGTCCGCCGCGGCGGCGGCGCCCAACTGCAACGGACGCGACACCGTGTACGAGGCGGTCTTATAGGTGTTGACGGCCATCGCCGCGGCGATCGACTCGTCGGCGCTGGCCTCGGCCACGATGTCGAGGTATTGGCCGCCGAGCACCTCGGTGCGGATGTCCGTCCAGACCCGTCGCACCCGGTGGTAGGCATCGGGCGGCAGGTCCACGCCCGCAACGATATCGTCGGCCCACGCCAGCGCCAGATCCCCGATCAGGATCGCCGCCGACGTCCCGAATTGGACCGCCGGCCCATGCCATTGACGGTCGCGGTGCAATGCAGCGAACAGGATGTGCGTGGTAGGCCGACCCCGGCGCGTCGCCGAGCTGTCGATCACGTCGTCGTGCACCAGAGCCGAGGCGTGCAGCAGTTCCAGCGCGGAGAACAACAGGAGCATCTGCGCGTCGGCATCTTCACTCGACACCGCCCGCCAGCCCCAGTAGGCGAACGCCGGGCGCAGCCGCTTGCCGCCGCTGAGGACGAACTCCTCCAAGCCGGCGATCAGGGCGTCGTAGTCGCTTCCGATGTAAGCGGCCGCACCGCGGCGCTCGCGCAAGTGTCTCCGTAGCTGGTCGGTGACGGCGTCGGCCAGCTCAATGGTTGCCGATGCTTCTACGCTCAGCGCGACACCCCTTCCCGCTCCGCTCCTGTGGTGGCCCGGCAAGTCTATTCGGCGCGGTGCTATCCAGCGGGTTTTGCCCGGCTCGGGTCGGCTCGGGCCGCGCGGTCGACCGCCGTCGGGCAGTGCTTCGACAGCCTCACTTTCTGCCACCTATGCTGTCGTGGTGCATGGCGCCGGCCCTGTGGGCTGCGCCGCTTCTGGGCGGACGAGCGTTCGCAGCACCTGACCTGCCGCGGCGGGGGAAATAGTCGTTGGATGAGGAGCAGCTCGTTGACCTTGAACACCATCGCCCTTGAGCTGGTGCCGCCGAATGCCGATCGCGGTGCGGAGCAGGTGATCGACGATGCCCACAAAGTGCTGCAGCTGGCCGCGAAATGCGGGATCGAAGGCCGGATCGGGCATTTGATGATGCCGGGGCTGATCGCCGAAGAGGACGACCGGCCGGTCGAGATGAAGCCGAAGCTGGATGTGCTGGAATTCTGGTCGGTCATCAAACCGGAGCTCCCCGGGGTGAGCGGATTGTGCAGTCAGGTCACCGCTTTCATGGATGAACCGTCCTTGCATGAGCGGCTCGGCGCTCTGGTCGGAGCCGGGATCGAGGGCATCGTGTTCGTCGGTGTGCCACGAACCATGGCCGACGGTGAGGGTTCCGGTGTCGCGCCGACCGACGCCCTGTCGATTTATCAACAACTGGTGACCAACCGCGGCGTGATCCTGATCCCCACCCGGGAGGGTGAAGTGGGCCGGCTGAATTTCAAGTGCGATCAAGGGGCGACGTTCGCCCAGACGCAACTGCTGTACTCCGATGCCATCGTGGGCTTTTTGGCCGACTTCGCCGAGCAGACCGACCACCGGCCGGAGATCCTGTTGTCGTTCGGGTTCGTACCGAAAATCGAGGAGAAGGTCGGTTTCATCAACTGGCTCATCCAGGACCCGGGCAACGCCGCCGTGGCTGACGAGCAGGCGTTCGTCAAGGCATTGGCGAACACCGAACCGGCGCAACGGCGCAAGCTGATGCTCGATCTCTACAAGCGGGTGATCGACGGCGTCGCCGACCTCGGCTATCCGCTGAGCGTGCACCTAGAGGCGACGTATGGCATTTCTGCCCCGGCGTTCGAGACGTTCGCCGAAATGCTGGACTACTGGTCGCCGACCAGCTGAAAGCCGCTGCTGATTGCTCGGTCAGCTGGACGGCGGGTCGCTCGGCTGGGCGACCCGAGGCGAGCGGTCGCGGCCGAACCAGGCCAGCAGCCCCACCACGGCCGCTACAACGATGGATGACAGACCCAGCCACAGCGCTGCGCCGTTGAAGGAGCGGGTGCTGGGGTCGGTGTAGCGGGCCTGGGCGGTCAGCAAGCTGACCACACCGGGCTTCAGCTTCCACTGCACGGTGTCCGGGTCAGCGCGGTCGCCGTTGGTTGACGTGACTTCGCCGGGGAAGGCGACGGTCAGCTCCACGTCGGCGTCGGGATCGGTGAGTGACGTCAAGTCCGCGCGCCCCTCCAGAATCACCAGGTCACCGGCCCTGCGCAGAGACAGGTTGACGCCCTGCGCGTCGGGATTCATCCGCGCAAGCTCTGGCAGTTCGGCGAAGGTCAGGTCGGAAAACACCGCCTGGGAACCCACGTAGCCGTCGCGGTCGTACTTGGAAACCGCGACTTTCTGACCGAACGCCAGGTTGGGATCCAGTTGTGGTCCGGCGTCTTTGTCGTTGCGTGGCTTGGCCGCCGCGACGATGTCCCCGGACACCAGGTCGTCGGGGGAGATGGTGATCGACGCTTTGACCCGGAGGCAGCCGGCGAGCACGGGTATCACCAGCAGCAGCATCCCCAACGCCGTCACGCGGCGGCGACGATGTGCCGTGAGATTCTGGGATAAGACCTGGATACCGCTGGCGCGCACCAGGTCATCGTGCCAGACCGCGACGCCGCCGGGGCCACTACAGCGGCAGCTTGCGCCCCAGAATCGCGAACGCCCGTGGGTCGCCGGTGAAATGGTAGCCGCGGATGATGTCGTTGAAGCCCAATCGCCGGTAGAGCCGCCACGCCCGATTGGCTTCGCCGTTGGTCTCCGGGGTCGACAGCAGCACGTTGGCTTCACCGCGGTCGGCAAGCAGCCGACGAGCCAACGCTTCACCGAGGCCACGGCCCTGTGATCGGGGATGTATGTGCAGCTCGGTCAGCTCGAAATAGCTGGTCATCAGCTCCGCGATCTCCGGGCCGGGGAGGCCGCCGCGCTGCAATCCGGCCACGACTTGCTGCTGCCACCACTGGTCGGGCGCGCCGCAGTAGCCGTAGGCCACGCCCAGTAAGGGCGCGTCGCTCAGCTCGGCTGACGCTGGCGTGGCCCCGGCCGGCGCATCGACTTCGACGGCCGCCACTGCCTGCCACCCGCGCCGCCGGGTGTGCTCGAGCCACATCGCAGCGCGCTGGTTCTCAGTCCCGCGCGGATAGCGCATTGCGTCGACGTAAACACCCAGAGCATCTGAAAGCCGCCGCTGCATGTCCTGCGGCGGCAGGTTGATGAGGAACGTCGCCAACTCGCGGTCTCCTCCTCCGTCGTCCAGTGCGGTGCTGTCACTCCATTATCGGGTCGGTGGCGCTGCGTTGATTGCCGACCGCCCGCGACTACAATCAGCGAGCGAACGGGTGGTAAGGCGCAGATTGACCTCGTATCATTCTTATTAGTTGCCTTCGCAGCGGGCATCAAACGTGCTATCGGTATCAACGTGACAGGTTTTCGGCAAGGAGGGACGAATGCCACTCTCCGATCATGAGCAGCGGATGCTCGACCAGATCGAGAGCGCTCTCTATGCCGAGGACCCTAAATTCGCCTCGAGCGTACGTGGCGGCGGTCTGCGCGCGCCGACAGCGCGGCGACGGCTGCAGGGCGCAGGGCTTTTTGCGCTCGGACTCGCGATGTTGGTTTCCGGCGTGGCATTTCACGCCACTTGGATTGGAACTCTTCCGATTCTCAGCATTTTCGGTTTTGTGGTGATGTTCGGCGGCGTGGTGTTTGCCGTCACCGGTTCCCGACTCGCCGGCCGGGGAGAGCGCCCAGGAGCCTCGGCGGCTGCACGCCAGCGACGCGGCAAGGGTGCCGGCGGATCGTTCACCAGCCGAATGGAAGACCGGTTCCGCCGCCGCTTCGAGGAATAGCGTCCGCGACGACAAAAGGGCAGCCGTCGCTGCCCTTTTTTGCGCCCGCTGAGCCCGGTCGAGTCCCCCGCGCGCATTGCTGCGCCGTCGAGAAGCGGCCACGGGCCTCAATAGCGCCCCACTCCGCCCCACTTGGGCAGTAATTCCAGCTCAGCGGGCTACTTCTGGGATTTTTCGACGCCAACGCGGTTCGACTCCGCAACCAGGGTGGCCGAGAACCTGCAGAAACGACACCAAACAGTGACAAACGTGTCGTTAAATGGAGCCAGGTGGGGGATTGTGGGGTATGGTGGCGGAAGTCGAAAGGCGTGGAGGTGGCCAGATGTTTCTCGGCACTTACACGCCCAAGCTCGACGACAAGGGGCGGCTCACGCTGCCCGCGAAGTTCCGCGACGCACTGGCAGGAGGGCTGATGGTCACCAAGAGCCAAGACCACAGCCTGGCTGTCTATCCGCGAGCGCAATTCGAGGAGCTGGCCCGCCGCGCCAGCAAGGCGTCGAGAAGCAACCCGGGCGCGCGAGCGTTCCTGCGCAACTTGGCCGCAGGCACTGACGAACAGCATCCCGACGCCCAGGGCCGGATCACCTTGTCGGCCGACCACCGCCGCTACGCACACCTCTCCAAGGACTGTGTGGTGATCGGATCGGTTGACTACCTGGAAATCTGGGATGCACAGGCCTGGCAGCACTATCAAGAGACCCACGAAGAGAACTTCTCCGCGGCCAGCGATGAAGCACTCGGCGACATTATCTGAGGCGCGTGCCCGTGCATCGTGGCCTCTGCCCGAACCGACCCTGACGTACTTCCCCAACGCCAGGTTCGTGCCATCGGACAGGGACCTCGATGCAAGGTCCGGGCGAGGCCGAGCCGCCCGTCCGGACAGCCAATTCTCATGTCGGGAGGGTGTTGTCGTGCCTGACGCCACTGGCGGTTTCGGCCATGTGCCCGTGCTACTCGACCGCTGCTTCGCGCTACTGCGCCCCGCACTGACACGCCACCACCCCGACGGATCGGGTGCGGTGCTCGTCGACGCGACGATCGGCGCCGGCGGGCACGCCGAGCGGTTCCTCACCGAGCTGCCCCGGCTGCGTCTGATCGGTGTCGACCGCGACCCCACCGCACTCGACATCGTCCGCGCACGCCTGTCTCGTTTTGCCGACCGGCTCACCCTGGTCCAAACCCGGTATGACGGAATAGGCGCCGCGTTGACCGAATCAGGCTATCGCCCAACCGCATCCGTCGACGGAATGCTCTTCGATCTCGGAGTTTCGTCCATGCAGCTCGACCGCACAGAGCGAGGTTTCTCCTACGCGCAGGACGCGCCGTTGGACATGCGCATGGACCCCACGTCGGCGCTGACTGCAGCCGAGATCGTCAACAGCTTTGACGAGGCGGCGCTGGCCGACATCCTGCGGCGATACGGGGAGGAGCGGCTGGCCCGACGCATCGCGTCGCATATCGTCCGCCGCCGTGCACGCACGCCGCTCACCTCGACCGCCGAGCTGGTTGAGGTTATCTACCAAGCCGTTCCGGCGCCGGCTCGGCGGACCGGTGGACATCCGGCCAAGCGGACATTCCAGGCGTTGCGCATCGCCGTCAACGGCGAGCTGGATGCGCTGCGCAGCGCGCTGCCCACGGCGCTGGACGCGCTTGCACTCGACGGGCGCATCGTGGTGATGGCGTACCAGTCGCTGGAGGACCGCATCGTCAAGCGGGTGTTCGCCGAGGCCACCGCCTCCAGCAGTCCGACGGGTCTACCGTTCGAACTCCCCGGGCACGCACCGCAATTCGCGTCCCTGACACGCGGTGCCGAACGTGCCGACGACGCCGAGGTCCGGCAGAACCCGCGCAGTGCCGCGGTGCGACTGCGGGCCGTACAACGCGTCCACCCGAAACCAGAGGCAGCGAGGAAGGGAGGCGGATGAAAGCCAAGCGCGAAGCGCAACCACCCCGCACCGGCGATCGGCGTCGCGGGCAGAACAACGCTTCCCCGGGCACTGGGCGGCGAGCGGCCGACCCGACACCCGCGCGCCGCCGCCGTCCGCGCACCGGGAAAGCCACAGCGCCGGCCCGCGAGCCACGCGTGTCGCGATCCGCACCACAGACCACGCCGGTCGCCCGACCCGTCGAGCGGCCGACTCGTGCGAAGAGCGCCACCCAGGCCAAAGCACGGGCCAAGGCGCGGAAGGCGAAGGCGCCCAAGGTCGTTCGTACACCCCTGCGGGACCGTCTGCTCAACCGGCTAACGTCCATCGATCTACGCCCGCGAACCATTGCGGCCAAAGTCCCGTTTGTCGTGCTGGTCATCGGTTCGCTGGGCGCAGGGCTCGGTCTGACGTTGTGGCTGTCCACCGACTCCGCCGAGCGGTCCTACCAGCTTGGCAGCGCTCGTCAGCGCACCCAACTGCTGCAGCAGCAAAAGGAAGCGCTGGAACGCGATGTGCAAGAGGCCCAGTCCGCACCGACATTGGCCGAGGCCGCCCGCGGCCTTGGAATGATCCCGACAAGGGATACTGCACATTTGATCCAGGATCCTGCGGGGAATTGGGTGGTCGTCGGTAATCCCAAGCCGGCCCAGGGCGTTCCGCCGCCACCGCTCAACACCAAGCTGCCGGACGAAAAGCCGTTGCCGCCCCAGGCTCCGCCGACGACTGCGGTTGAAGTGCCGGCGCAGGTACTGCCCGGCAACGGCGCTCCGCCGGTACCGTTGGCGCCCGGACCCGACATGATGGTCCGCACCCCCGACGGCGCCGCCACCTTGGGCACCGAGCACATTCCCGCACCGGCGGCCCCGCCCCAATTGCCAGGGGCAGGGCCAGCACCCGTGCCGGGCGTGCCGCTGGCACCGGGACTGCCACCCGGACCCGGCCTGGCGCCCGCGGCTCCGGTAGTGCCCGCGCCGGCCGTCGCGCCCGTAGGTCCGGTCGGACCCGCCGTGCTCCCGCCGACGGTGGGACCCGCGCCGCTGGCCGGTCCCATGACGCCTCCTGCCGCTTCGCCCCCGGTCGCCGTACCGACACCGGGCGTGCCGCACCACGCCGCGCCTACCGGGCCGCTCGTCGGCGAGCAGTTCGGCCCCCTGACCGTCACGACGCCCGGCGCCCCGCGGTGAGCCGCGCAGACCGGTCGGGTGGCCGATCCCCGCGGCCTGCGCAGCGTGGGGGTCAACCGCGCAAGTCGGGCAAGAAGTCGGCGAAATCGACGGCGGAGGCGCGGGAAAAGGCCAGCCCGGCTGTCCACTCGGCACGTGAGCGGCGCACCCGCCAGGCGGTGGAGATCGGCACCCGCGGCGCGTCGTTCGCCTTCCGGCACAAAGCCGGTAATGCGGTCATCTTTCTGGCGTTGTTCGTGGCCGCCGCCCAGCTGTTCTACCTGCAGGTGCCAAAGGCGTCCGGCCTGCGCGCGGAGGCCGCAGGACAGCTCAAGGTCACCGATGTCGAAAAAGCCGTGCGCGGCAGCATCATCGACCGCAATGCCAGCCAACTCGCGTTCACCATCGAGGCCCGCGCGCTGACCTTCCAGCCCCGCCGCATCCACAAGCAGCTGGCCGAGGCCAGGCAGAAGAATGCGAAAGCCCCTGACCCGCAACAGCGTTTGAAGGACATCGCCAAGGAGGTGGCACTTCGGCTCAACAACAAGCCGGACAAAGCCACCGTACTGAAGAAGCTGCGCAGTGACGAGACGTTCGTCTACATTGCCCGTGCGGTCGACCCTGCCATCGCGACCGCGATCACGACGAAATTTCCCGAGATCGGCGCCGAGCGTCAAGACCTGCGTCAGTATCCCGGTGGCTCGCTGGCGGCAAACGTGGTCGGCGGAATCGACTGGGACGGGCACGGTTTGCTCGGCCTGGAGGACTCCATGGACGCCGAACTGGCCGGCACCGACGGGTCGGTCACCTACGACCGTGGTTCCGACGGGGTGGTGATCCCAGGCAGCTACCGGAATCAACACCAGGCGGCCAACGGATCGACGGTCCAGCTCACCATCGACGACGACATTCAGTTTTATGTTCAGCAGCAGGTGCAGCAGGCCAAAAACATGTCCGGGGCCCGCAACGTCTCCGCGGTCGTCCTCGATTCCAAGACCGGCGAAGTGCTGGCCATGTCTAACGACAACACGTTCGACCCGTCGCAGGACATCGGGCGTCAGGGCAACAAGCAGCTGGGCAACCCGGCGGTGTCATCCCCGTTCGAACCCGGTTCGGTGAACAAGATCATCACCGCCTCGTCGGTGATCGAGTACGGCCTGAGTAATCCCGACGAGGTGCTGCAGGTGCCGGGCTCGATCAACATGGGCGGGGTCACCGTGCACGACGCCTGGAACCACGGCGTGACCCCCTACACGACGACCGGCGTGTTCGGGAAATCCTCCAACGTGGGAACGCTGATGCTGGCCCAGCGCGTCGGGCCGCAGCGCTACTACGAGATGGTCCGCAAGTTCGGTCTGGGCCAGCGCACCAATGTGGGATTGCCAGGCGAGAGCGCCGGGCTGGTGCCACCCATCGACCAGTGGTCGGGCAGCACATTCTCCAACTTGCCGATCGGGCAGGGTCTTTCGATGACGCTGCTGCAGATGACCGGCATGTATCAGGCCATCGCCAACGACGGGGTCCGGATGCCGCCGCGGATCGTCAAGGCCACCATCGCGCCAGACGGCGCCCGCACCGAAGAGCCGCGCTCAGAAGGCGTCCGGGTGGTTTCGCCGGAGACCGCGCATACCGTGCGCAACATGCTGCGCGCCGTCGTGCAACACGATCCGATGGGCTACCAGCAGGGCACTGGGCCGGCCGCCGCGGTCGATGGCTACCAGATCGCCGGGAAGACCGGGACCGCGCAGCAGATCAACCCGGCGTGTGGCTGCTACTTCGACAACGTCTACTGGATCACTTTCGCCGGTATGGCCACGACCGACGATCCGCGCTATGTCATCGGCATCATGATGGACAACCCGCAGCGCAATTCGGACGGTTCGCCGGGCCACTCGGCCGCTCCGTTGTTCCACAACATCGCCGGCTGGTTGCTGCAGCGCGGAAACGTCCCGCTGTCGCCCGATCCCGGGCCGCCGCTGACACTGCAAGCCATGTAGCCGCGGGCCGCAAACCCACTAGGGGTGTCAAATGCAGCGGCAACGGTTACTTACCATCAGTGACAGCCAGGCCCGGTGCAGTCGTCGTCGTTCCCGCGCACAACGAATGCTCGTTGTTGTCTCGGTGCATCAGCGCGATCCGGACCGCCGCCGCTGTCGCTGTCCCGACGGCGGTGGTGCTGGTGCTCGATGCGTGCGAGGACGACAGTGAAACTCTGAGCGGGCAATTCGGGCCGGATGTCCACGTCCTTCCGGTTGACGAACGCAACGTCGGGGCTGCGCGCGCTGCCGGTTTCCGCTATGCACAGTCAGCGCTCGGCGCGGGCAAAGACACCTGGTACGCGACCACCGACGCCGACACCGAAGTCGGTGGCGATTGGTTGGTACGCCAACTCGGCAGTTCGGCCGACGTGATCTTGGGTCTGGTGCGGGTGGGTCAGTGGCGCCACCACTCCGAGGAGGCTGCCGAGCTTTACGAGGCGCGCTACCGCACAGAGGCGCAGCGTCACCATCACATCCACGGCGCCAACATGGGATTCAGCTCCGATGCCTATTGGCGGGTCGGTGGGTTCGCGGCGCTGGCCAGCGGCGAGGATGTGGACCTAGTCGAACGGTTTCAAGCCGCCGGGTGCCGAATCGACTGGGACGACTCGCTGTGGGTCACCACATCCGACCGCCGGAACGCTCGGGCGCCGGGCGGCTTCGCCGAACACCTCGCGGAGGTGTCGCAGGAGGTGGCAGGCGACCACCGCAGGGCCGACGAGGCGTCATGACGGCGGCCTTGGTATTCGACTGGCTTCGAGCCGGTGAACTGCGGATACCGCTGCCGGGTTCGGGCCGGACTCTGCAGCGCTGGCGGCGGCTTTCCGAGCTGACCGAAGTCGACGTGGTCGCCGGCCGGCTGGCCGAGGCGCACACCGACGCTGTCGCCATTGTGGCCGAACTCGGCGGTCCGGCGGCGGACGCTGATCAGCTGTGGGGAGTGTGGGCCGCTGAAGCCGCCGACGCGGTCGTGACGGCCCGCGGCGCTGGCGACGCACTGGTCCTGGACGGCACCAAGGCGTGGTGTTCGGGCGCCGAATTGTGTACCCGCGCGCTGGTGACCGCTCACCTCGCCGACGGGCGACGCGGCCTTTTCGCTGTCGACCTGCGCAGTGATGCGGTGCGGCCACTCGAAAAGACCTGGCGGAACGCGGGCATGGCCGACAGTGACACGAGGTCGGTCGAATTCACCCACGCCCCAGCGATTCCCGTCGGGCAGCCCGGCGACTATCTGAGCCGGCCGGGCTTCTGGTTCGGCGCGATCGGTGTTTCGGCATGCTGGTTGGGTGGTGCCCGAGCGGTTACCGCACCGCTGTATCAGCGCGCTGCCAGTGGCTCGGCCTCCGACCACATGCTGGCTCACCTGGGCGCGGTCGACGCGGCGATCACAGCAGCCGAAGCCACCCTCGCCGTCGCCGCCGATCACGTCGACAAGGACCCACGCAACCGCTCAGGGCTGGCGGAGCTGACCGCCAGACGCACCCGCGCGGTGGTGGAAAGGGCTGTCGACGAGGCGCTCGCGCGAACGGATCGGGCGCTCGGTCCGGGCCCGCTGTGCCTCGACGAACGGCACGCCCGCGCCGTCGCCGATCTGACCGTCTACGTCAGACAGAGCCACGCCGAACGCGACCTCGCCGCCCTCGGCCTGCTCGCAGCCGTGGGCCGCGCCGATGGTTGAGAATCGGTCCCACGGCGGCGCGCGGTTCGAGTCCAGTCCGGTCGCCGACGGCGGCACTCCCGTCGAGACGTGGACCGGCTGGGACCGCGACGTTGCGCCGGTCGATCTCGGTGACTGTGGCGGCATGACGATCGTCGCGCCGCATCCCGATGATGAAACGCTGGGTTTGGGTGCGACGATCGCGATGCTGTGCGCTGCAGGCGTCGACGTGCAGGTGGTGTCGGTCTCCGACGGCGGGGCCGCCTATCCCGGTCTGAGCGCCGCAGATCGTGCGCAGCTGGAAATGGTGCGCCGAGCTGAGATTCGCCGATCGATGGGTCTGCTGGGTGCCGGTGCGCCGATCAGACTGGAAATGCCCGATGGTGAGCTGTGCCGCCACGAGCAACAGCTGACAGACCGGATTGCCGCACTGCTGGCCGACTTCCCGGCCGGCAGGTGGTGTGCCGCCACGTGGCGCGGTGATGGCCACCCGGACCACGAGGCGGTGGGACGCGCCTCCGCTGCCGCGGCGGCGCAAACCGGCGCAGTCTTCCTCGAATACCCGGTGTGGATGTGGCACTGGGCCGGGCCCGAGGATCCGTCAGTGCCGTGGAATCGGGCCCGCCGAGTGGCGCTGACCGATAACGCACTGAACTCGAAAAATGCTGCTGTACAATGCTTTACCAGTCAGACGCGGCCGGGACCTGATGGCCGGACGGTGCTGCCGCCTGCCGTGGTGCGCCGGCTGTTGGCGGTAGGGGAGGTGGTGTTCGTCTGAGCAGGCTGCCCGATGAGTACTTCGGTCAGATGTACTCACAGTCAGGCGATCCCTGGGAACTGGGAACTCGCTGGTACGAGCAACGGAAGTACGCCATCACGCTCGCGATGCTGCCCAACGAGCGTTATGCGCACGCGTTCGAGCCGGGCTGCTCCGTCGGGGTGTTGACCGCGTTGCTGACGCAGCGGTGCGCCCGGGTGACCGCCACCGATGTCGCCGCGGCGGCGCTCGCGAATGCGGAACGCCGACTGAGTGATTCAGGTCGTCGCGATCAGGTGACACTGCTGCGTCAGTCGGTGGACGAGCCATGGCCGTCGGATCCGTTCGATCTGCTGGTGCTCTCCGAAATCGGCTACTACCTGGCAGCCGAAGCCCTTCGCGGCATACTCGACCGGGAATGCCCCCGGCTTGCGGTCGGTGCCACCGTGCTCGCCGCGCATTGGCGCCATCCGGTCGACGACTATCTGATGTCGGGGGACCAGGTCAACGAGGTTGT
Organism: uncultured Actinomycetota bacterium; assembly: GCA_963760095.1. GTDB lineage: Bacteria > Actinomycetota > Actinomycetes > Mycobacteriales > Mycobacteriaceae > Mycobacterium. The sequence goes on from CAVXBT010000012.1 coordinate 262,511, forward strand.
TGCCGCGACCACCGGACTGCATTTGATCGGCAGCTACCGCGACTCCGACGTCGCGATCGACGTTTTCGACAACGCCGACGACGCGTCGGTGGCCGCTCGCACCGGTGTTCCGATCTCCTGACATAACTTGACGTGTGTTGGTCTGACCCGCGCTGGGTAGGGTGTCATGGCCGATTACGCAGGATGGAGGTGATGACGGTGCCCGCTGCGCTGCGACCCAGCGTCGGCTCGGGTGTGCCGTTGTCGACGCTGGCCGCGCACGTAGGTGCGGTACCTGCCCAGGGGCGCCCGGCCCCCGATCCGCGGATTACCGGTGTCACTTTGCGGGCCCAGGACGTGCGACCCGGCGACCTTTTCGCCGCACTGTCCGGCGCGTCGACGCACGGCGCCCGCTTCGACGCTGACGCGATCGAACGCGGGGCCGTCGCGGTGCTCACCGATGCGGCCGGGTTGGCGGAGTTGGGCGACGATGCCGGCGCGGTGCCCGTGCTGGTGCATCCCGAACCCCGCAGTGTGCTGGGCGAACTCGCCGCCACCGTGTACGGGCGTCCGTCCGAGCACCTCGCCGTCGTCGGCGTCACCGGGACGTCGGGTAAGACGACGACCACCTATCTGGTCGAAGCCGGTCTGCGGTCGGCCGGCCGGTCGGTGGGACTGATCGGCACCGTCGGCCTGCGCATTGACGGCGTCGACATCCCCAGCACGCTGACCACACCCGAAGCGCCCGCACTGCAGGCCCTGTTGGCGGTGATGGTCGAGCGCGGTGTCGACACCGTGGTGATGGAGGTGTCCAGTCACGCGCTGACGCTGGGCCGCGTCGACGGCACTCACTTCGCAGTCGGCGGTTTCACCAATCTGTCCCGCGACCACCTCGACTTTCACCCGACCATGGAGGACTACTTCGAGGCCAAGGCGCGCTTGTTCGACCCTGCGTCCCCGCTGCGCGCCGGTCGCGCGGTGGTCTGCGTCGACGACGATGCCGGCCACGCGATGGCCAACCGCGTTGATGCGGCGATCACCGTCAGCGCGCAGGGTCGGCCCGCGGATTGGCGCGCCGAGGACGTCACCGCCGAGGCGGGCGCACAGGAGTTCACCGCGGTCGATCCGGCCGGTGTCCACCACCGGATGGGCATTGCGCTGCCCGGCGGTTATAATATTGCCAATTGCCTTGTTGCACTGGCGATTTGCGATGCGATCGGAGTTTCCCCCGAGCAGGCTTCAGCCGGGCTGCGACACACGCAAGTCCCCGGACGGCTCGAGCGGATCGACCGCGGCCAGGACTTCCTCGCACTGGTCGACTACGCGCATAAGCCGGGTGCGTTGCGCGAGGTGCTGCACGCGGTGCGGCGCCCGAGCGGCCGGCTGGCCGTCGTGTTCGGCGCCGGCGGCGACCGCGACCCGGGCAAACGTGCGCCGATGGGTCGCATCGCCGCCGGGTTGGCCGATCTGGTGGTGGTGACCGACGACAATCCCCGCAGTGAGGATCCCGCGGCGATCCGCCGCGAGATCCTGGCCGGCGCAGCAGAAGCCGGCACAGCCGCACAGGTGGTCGAGATCGGGGACCGCCGCGAGGCGATCGATCACGCCGTGGCCTGGGCGGCTGCGGGCGATGTGGTGTTGATCGCCGGCAAGGGCCATGAAACCGGCCAGACTCGCAGCGGCCACACCCATCCCTTCGACGACCGGGTCGAGCTCGCCGCCGCGCTCGAGGGGCGGCGCACATGATCGACCTCACCGTCGCGCAGATCGCCGCCATCGTCGGCGGCGAGTTGGCTGACATCTCCGCCGAGGAGGCCGCGACGCTGCATGTCACCGGGACCGTCGAATTCGACTCCCGCAAAGTCACTTCCGGCGGCTTGTTCCTCGCGCTGCCGGGGGCCCGCGTCGACGGGCACGACCATGCGGCGTCGGCGGTGGCAGCCGGAGCGATCGCGGTACTGGCCGCCCGGCCGGTCGGGGTCCCCGCGATCGTGGTCGCCCCCGACGCACATGCCGCACCGCGCAGTCACGGGGGACTGGCCGGTGTTCTCGAGCACGACGGCGACGGGTCGGGCGCAGCGGTGCTGGCCGCACTCGCCAAGCTCGCCGCCGCAGTCGCCGCCGAGCTGGTGGCCGGGGGGCTGACGATCGTCGGCATCACCGGCTCGTCGGGCAAGACGTCGACCAAAGACCTGCTGGCCGCGGTGCTCGCGCCGCTCGGTGAGGTGGTGGCGCCGCCCGGGTCATTCAACAACGAGCTCGGCCACCCGTGGACCGTGCTGCGCGCCACCGCCAGCACCGACTACCTCATCCTGGAGCTGTCGGCGCGCCATCCCGGCAACATCGCGGCGCTGGCCGCGATCGCGCCGCCGGCCATCGGCGTGGTGATCAACGTCGGGACGGCGCATCTCGGCGAATTCGGCTCACGCGAAGCCATCGCAAAGACCAAAGCCGAACTACCGCAGGCTGTTCCGCGGTCCGGAGTGGTCGTGCTCAATGTCGACGACCCAGCGGTGGCGGCGATGGCCGCGGTGACCGCGGCCCGCGTGGTACGTGTCAGCCGGCACGGCCAGACCGCCGACGTGTGGGCTGGACCGGTGACGCTCGACGAGCTGGCCAGGCCGCAGTTCACCCTGCATGCGGGCGCCAATTCCATTGTTGATGTCAGCCTCGCCGTCCACGGCGACCACCACGTCAGCAATGCGTTGTGCGCGGCCGCCGTCGCGCTGGAATGCGGCGCCACCACCGAACAGGTGGCCGCGGCGCTGGCCGGCGCCGGCCCGGTGTCGGGTCACCGGATGCGGGTGAGCACCCGCGCCGATGGGGTGACGGTGATCGACGATGCCTACAACGCCAACCCGGATTCGATGCGCGCAGGACTGCAGGCACTGGCCTGGATTTCCCGCAGCAGCGGAGCCGGGCGTCGCCGCAGCTGGGCGGTGCTGGGTGAGATGGCCGAGCTCGGCGACGATGCGATATCCGAACATGACCGCATCGGCCGGTTGGCGGTGCGATTAGATGTGTCTCGACTCATTGTTGTCGGAACGGGGAGGTCTATGGGCGCCATGCACCACGGCGCGGTCATGGAAGGGGCCCGGGGCTCAGAAGGTGAAAGAGAAGCCGCCGTCGTCGCCGACGCCGACGCAGCCCTGGCCGTGCTGCGGGCCGAGTTGCAGCCCGGGGACGTGGTGCTGATCAAGGCCTCCAACGCCGCAGGCCTGGGGGCGCTGGCCGACTCGCTCGCCGCCGATGGCCGGGACGATCCCCGATGATCGATATCCTCATCGCCGTCGGCATCTCGCTGATGGTGTCCATCCTCCTGACCCCGATGCTGATCCGGCTGTTCTCCAGGCAGGGCTTCGGTCACGAGATCCGTGAGGACGGCCCGCCGAGCCACAAGACGAAACGCGGAACGCCGTCGATGGGCGGAGTCGCGATTCTGGCCGGCATCTGGGCGGGCTACCTCGGCACCCACCTGGCCGGCCTGGCGTTCAATGGCCAGGGCCCGTCGGCCTCTGGTCTGCTGGTGCTCTTCTTGGCCACGACGTTGGGTGCCGTCGGATTCGTCGACGACCTGATCAAGATTCGGCGAGCCCGCAACCTGGGACTGAACAAGACGGCCAAGACCGCCGGCCAGATCACCGCCGCCGTCCTGGTGGGAGTGCTCGTCCTGCAATTCCGCAACGACGCCGGCCTGACGCCGGGCACCTCGAACCTGTCGTATGTGCGCGAAATAGCCACCGTCACACTGGCTCCCGCGCTTTTCGTGTTGTTCTGCGTAGTCGTCGTCAGCGCCTGGTCCAACGCCGTCAACTTCACCGACGGCCTGGACGGTCTGGCCGCCGGCTCGATGGCCATGGTCACCGCCGCCTACGTGCTGATCACGTTCTGGCAGTACCGCAACGCTTGTGCGACCGCGCCGGGCCTGGGCTGCTACAACGTGCGCGACCCGCTGGACCTGGCGATCATCGCGGCCGCGACGGCCGGGGCGTGCATCGGGTTTCTGTGGTGGAATGCCGCGCCGGCCAAGATCTTCATGGGCGACACCGGATCGCTGGCGCTGGGCGGCATCATCGCCGGCATCTCGGTGACCAGCCGCACCGAGATCCTCGCGGTGGTGCTGGGCTCGCTGTTCGTCGCGGAGATCGTCTCGGTGGTGGTGCAGATCCTGGCCTTCCGCACGACCGGTCGCCGGGTGTTTCGGATGGCGCCGTTTCACCACCATTTCGAGTTGGTCGGCTGGGCGGAAACCACGGTGATCATCCGGTTCTGGCTGCTCACCGCGATCAGCTGCGGCCTGGGGGTGGCGCTGTTCTACAGCGAGTGGCTCGCGGCCACCGGCGGCGGCTGAGATGAGCGACCCCGCGCTCGCGCCGTTGTCGGCGGCGTCGCCGGTGCTGGTCGCGGGGGGCGGGGTGACCGGCCGCGCGGTGCTGGCGGCGCTGCGCACGTTGGGTGTGACGGCAACGCTGTGTGACGACGATCCGAGCACCCGGCAGCAGTTCGCGCAGGCGGGGGTGGCGACGGTGGATGCGGCGACCGCCGTCCACCACATCGCCGACTACGCGCTGGTGGTCACCAGCCCCGGTTTCCCGCCGACCGCGCCGGTGCCGGTCGCCGCGGCGGCGGCCGGTGTGCCGGTGTGGGGCGACGTCGAGTTGGCGTGGCGGCTCGATGCCGCCGGCCATTACGGGCCGCCGCGGCGCTGGCTGGCGGTCACCGGCACCAACGGCAAGACCACCACCACGTCGATGCTGCACGCCATGCTCGTCGCCGCAGGCCGCAGGAGCCGGCTCTGCGGCAACATCGGTAGCCCGGTGCTGGACGTGTTGGATGAGCCCGCCGACCTGCTCGCCGTCGAGCTGTCAAGCTTTCAACTGCACTGGGCGCCGTCGCTGCGACCCGAGGCCGGGGTCGTGCTCAACATCGCCGAAGACCATCTGGACTGGCACTCCAGCCTCGCGGACTACGCCGCCGCGAAGGCGGGCGTCCTGCGCGGCCGGGTGGCGGTGGCCGGGTTGGACGACCCGCCGGCGGCGGCGCTGCTATCTGCCGCCACGGCACCGGTACGCGTCGGCTTCCGGCTCGGCGAGCCCGCTGCCGGGGAACTCGGGGTGCGCGACGGCATGCTGGTCGACAGAGCCTTTTCCTCAGCCGGCGCCGAGGGCCTGGCTCTGGCGGCGGTGTCGTCCATCCCGGTGCCCGGCCCGGTCGGCGTGCTGGACGCGCTGGCGGCCGCCGCGTTGGCGCGCAGCGTGGGGGTGCCCGCCGAGGCGATCGCGCAGGCCCTGGCGTCGTTTCGGGTGGGCCGGCACCGCGCCGAGGTGGTGGCCGTCGTCGACCAGGTCAGCTATGTCGACGATTCCAAAGCCACGAACCCGCACGCCGCCGAGGCATCCGTGCTGGCGTATCCGCGGGTGGTGTGGATAGCCGGGGGTCTGCTCAAAGGCGCGTCGGTGCACGACACCGTGGCCAGGATCGCTCCGCGGCTGGTCGGGGCTGTGCTGATCGGGCGGGACCGGGCCACGGTTGCCGAGGCGTTATCACGACACGCGCCGGATGTGCCGGTCGTACAGGTTGTGACAGGCGAGGATGTTGATATGCATGCGACTGCTGAGTCTTCTGTTACGTATGTGTCTGAAGTGGTTCCCTTGACGGACGAGACAGTCGGTACTCGTGTGATGAACGCTGCCGTGGCCGCCGCCCGAAACCTGGCCGGCCCCGGTGATACGGTGCTGCTGGCCCCGGCCGGCGCCTCATTTGACCAGTTCACCGGCTATGCGGACCGCGGCGACGCGTTCGCTGCCGCCGTGCGCGCCGGCTCCCAGTAGCGCTCGGTAACTGCGCGTGAAAAGCACATTCGCCCGGCTGCTGCGCCGGGGAACCAAGGGTGGTCAGCCGGCGGACAGCACCGCTGAGGCACCCGAGGAGGCCGGCGACGGCGCGGCGGTCACCGCCAAATCGTCGGCCGCAGCCGCTTCCGAACCGCGCACCCGGTTCGGGGCCTGGCTCGGCCGGCCGTTGACATCGTTTCATCTGGTCATCGCCGTGGCAGCGCTGTTGACCACGCTGGGTCTGATCATGGTGCTCTCCGCGTCCGGGGTCCGTTCCTACGACGACGACGGGTCAGCGTGGGTCATCTTCGGTCGTCAGGTGCTGTGGACGATCATCGGGCTGTTCGCGTGCTACCTGGCGTTGCGATTGCCGGTGCGGCTGATGCGACGCATGGCGTTCTCGGGTTTCGCGCTCACGATGGCGATGCTGGTGCTGGTGCTGGTCCCGGGAATCGGCAAGGAAGCCAATGGTTCTCGTGGGTGGTTCGTGATCGCGGGCTTCTCTATGCAGCCATCCGAGCTGACCAAGATCGCCTTCGCCATCTGGGGTGCGCACCTGCTGGCGGCGCGGCGCATGGAGCGAGCCACGCTGCGGGAGATGCTGATCCCGTTGGTGCCGGCGGCGGTCATCGCACTGGCTCTCATCGTCGCCCAGCCCGACCTGGGCCAGACGGTGTCGATGGGCATCATCCTGCTGGGCCTGCTCTGGTACGCCGGCCTCCCGTTGCGGGTGTTTCTGAGTTCGCTGTTGGCCGCCATCGTGGCGGCGGCGATCCTGGCGGTGTCGGCGGGTTACCGCTCGGACCGGGTTCGATCGTGGCTGGACCCCAGCCAAGACACCCAGGACTCGGGTTACCAGGCCAAACAGGCGAAGTTCGCGCTCGCCAACGGCGGCATTTTCGGCGACGGTCTGGGCCAGGGCACCGCGAAGTGGAACTACCTGCCCAACGCTCACAACGACTTCATCTTCGCGATCATCGGCGAGGAGCTCGGCCTGGTTGGGGCGCTGGGCCTGCTGGGTCTGTTCGGGCTCTTCGCCTACACCGGGATGCGCATCGCGCGCCGGTCCGCCGACCCGTTCCTGCGGCTGCTGACGGCCACCACCACGATGTGGGTGATCGGCCAGTCGTTCATCAACGTCGGCTACGTGATCGGCCTGCTGCCCGTCACCGGTATCCAGTTGCCACTGATCTCTGCCGGTGGAACATCCTCGGCGACAACGCTTTTGATGATCGGGATGATGGCGAACGCGGCTCGGCACGAACCCGAGGCCGTTGCGGCGCTGCGCGCCGGGCGTGATGATCGGATGAACCGCATCCTGCGTCTGCCGCTGCCGGAGCCCTACACGCCGACCCGGGTCGAGGCGTTGCGCGACCGGCTGCACAGCCGGCCACAGCCGGCCAAGCCGCAGCGCGCCGCGAACCGGAAGGCATCCGGCGGACGGTCCGGGGGGTCGGCGGGAGCATCGGCGGTAGATCGGCGGCACTCGCGGTCTGGGGGCAACGGCCAGGCAGGGGGGAGGCATCATGGAGGCGCACAGCAGCACAGCGGCCAGCGTCACGCAAGCACCGGGCGGCGCAGTCGCGCATTGGAAGGTCAACGCTACGGGTGAACGACTCGATCAAAGAGCCAACCGAGAACTCCTCGTTGTCGGTTGTGCTCGCGGGCGGCGGTACAGCCGGCCATGTTGAGCCGGCGATGGCCGTTGCCGACGCCCTCGTCAAGCTAGATCCGCAGGTCCGCATCACCGCGCTGGGTACTGCGCGAGGTCTGGAAACCACGCTGGTGCCCGAGCGCGGCTACGCACTTGAACTGATCACGCCGGTGCCGCTGCCCCGCAAACCGACCGGCGATCTGGTCCGCCTTCCGGCGCGAGTGCTCCGCGCCGTTCGGCAGACCCGCGCCGTGCTGGACAAAGTCGACGCCGACGTGGTGATCGGGTTCGGCGGATACGTGGCGCTGCCCGCGTACCTGGCTGCCCGCGGTTCAACCCGCCGGCGGCGGCGCGTGCCGGTGGTGATCCACGAAGCCAACGCCAGTGCCGGGCTGGCGAACCGGGTCGGCGCCCGCAGCGCGCAACGCGTGCTCTCGGCCGTGCCCGATCCCGGCCTGCCGCACGCCGAAGTGGTCGGCGTGCCGGTTCGAGCAGCCATCACCTCCCTGGACCGAGCGGCGCTGCGGTCAACAGCACGCGCGCACTTCGGATTCGCTGACGACGCCCGGGTGTTGCTGGTGTTCGGTGGCTCACAAGGAGCCGCGTCCGTCAACCGGGCGGTCGCCGCGGCCGCCGGCGATCTGGCGGCCGCGGGAGTGGCGGTGCTGCACGCCTACGGCGCCAAGAACACCATCGACCTGCGCAGCCCGGACCCTGGTGACCCGCCGTACGTCCCGGTGCCTTACCTGAGCCGGATGGACCTGGCCTACGCCGCCGCCGATTTGGCGATCTGCCGGTCCGGTGCGATGACGGTCGCCGAAGTGACGGCCGTCGGCCTGCCCGCGGTGTACGTGCCGCTGCCGATCGGCAACGGCGAGCAGCGGCTCAACGCGTTACCGGTGGTTGATGCCGGCGGCGGCGTGCTGGTCGCCGACGCCGATCTGACACCGGGTTTCGTGGCCGAACACGTTGCCGGGTTGCTCAACGATGAGCGGCGGCTGGCGGCGATGACGACGGCCGCCGCGCTGGTCGGTCACCCGGATGCGGCGGAGCAGGTGGCGCGCGTCGCGCTGGACGTCGCGCGCGCAGCGCGGGACGGGAAGCGTGCGAAGAAACGGCGCAGTGCGCTGGACGTCGCGCGCGCAGCGCGGGACGGGAAGCGTGCGAAGAAACGGCGCAGTGCGCTGGACGTCGCGCGCGCAGCGCGGGACGGGAAGCGCGCCCGCGTAGGAGGCCGACCGTGAACGTGCCGCCGCTGCCCCCCGAACTGCAGCGGGTGCATATGGTCGGCATCGGGGGAGCGGGTATGTCGGGTATCGCCCGGATCCTGCTGGACCGCGGCGGAATGGTGTCGGGGTCAGACGCCAAGGATTCGCGCGGTGTGCGCGCGCTGCGCGCCCGTGGTGCGCTGATCCGTATCGGCCACCACGCCTCGTCGCTGGATCTGCTGCCGGGCGGCGCGACCGCGGTGATCACCACGCACGCCGCGATCCCGAAGACCAATCCCGAACTCGTCGAGGCCCGTCGCCGCGGGATCCCGGTGGTCCTGCGGCCAGCGGTGCTGGCCAAGCTGATGGCCGGGCTGACCACCCTGATGGTGACCGGCACGCACGGCAAGACGACGACGACGTCGATGCTGATCGTGGCTCTGCAACACTGCGGCCGGGACCCGTCCTTCGCCGTCGGCGGTGAGCTGGGCGAGGCCGGCACCAACGCCCATCACGGCAGCGGCGACTGCTTCGTCGCAGAGGCCGACGAGAGCGACGGCTCGCTGCTGGAATACACCCCAAATGTCGCGGTGGTCACCAACATCGAATCCGACCATCTCGACTTCTTCGGCAGCTCCGACGCCTACACCGCGGTCTTCGACTCCTTCGTCGAGCGCATTGCCCCGGGCGGGGCGCTCGTCGTGTGTACCGACGACCCGGGGGCGGCCGCTCTGGCTGAACGCACGGCGGCGCTGGGGATTCGGGTGCTGCGATATGGCTCGTCGGACGACGGCGCGGACCACGAGTTGGCCGGGACGCTGCTGTCCTGGGAACAGCAGGGGACCGATGCGGTCGCGCATGTCAAGCTCGACGGGGACATATATCCGCGGGTGATGCGGCTGTCAGTGCCGGGCCGTCACATGGCGCTCAACGCGTTGGGCGCGCTGCTGGGCGCCACCCATATCGGCGCCTCGGCCGACCGTGTGCTGGATGGGCTGGCCGGTTTCGAAGGGGTACGTCGCCGGTTCGAACTGATCGGAACCGCGGCCTCGGTGCGGGTTTTCGACGATTATGCCCATCACCCCACGGAGATCAGCGCCACGCTGGAGGCGGTGCGTACGCTGCTGGAGCAAACCGGCACCGGCCGGTCACTGGTGGTGTTTCAGCCCCATTTGTATTCGCGGACAAAAGCTTTCGCCGCTGAATTCGGCCGCGCACTCGACGGGGCTGACCAAGTTTTCGTACTCGACGTCTACGGCGCACGCGAGCAGCCCATTGCCGGGGTGAGCGGGGCGAGCGTCGCCGAGAACGTCGGCGTCCCGGTGCAGTATCTGCCCGATTTCTCGTCGGTGGCCGAGACGGTGGCCGAGGCGGCCGGGCCGGGTGACGTCGTCGTCACCATGGGCGCAGGCGACGTCACCATGCTCGCGCCCGAGATCGTCACCGCGCTGCAGGTGCGGGCCAACCGCAGCGCGCCGGGGCGCCCGGGGGTGGCGCGGTGACCGGGCCGGACGGTGTTGCGCCGGGCGAGGTCGGTGACGACGGGCCCGGGGAGACCACGGTGACCGAACCGATCGCCGCCGGGCCCGCCGCCGACACCGGTGTCGACGAGGGCAGCACCGCAGAGCAGGAACCGGCCGAGGAACCAGAAGTCGTTGAGGGTCCCCGTCGGCGAGAGCGGCGGGAACGCGCCGAGCGCCGCGAGGCCCAGGCGCGCGCGGTCGCGATCGAACAGGCTCGGCGTGAGGCGAAACGCCGGGCACGCGGGCACACCGAGGCCGCGACCAAGCCGGTTCCGCGCGGCGCTGTCCGCGGCTTGCGGCTGTTCGGAGTGTCGCTGCTGCTGATCGTGGCTGCCACCGCGGCCGGGCTGGTCCTCTACTTCACGCCCGCGATGTCCGCGCGCAGCATCGTGGTGACCGGGATCGGGGCGGTGACCCGCGAGGAGGTGCTCGACGCGGCTCAAGTCCGGCTCGGCACGCCGTTGCTGCAGATCAACACCGACGGTGTCGCCGACCGGGTGGCGGCGATCCGCCGCGTGGCCAGCGCACGGGTGCAACGGGAATACCCCTCGGCGCTGCGGATCACCATCGTCGAACGGGTTGCGGTGGTGGTCAAGGACTTTCCCGACGGTCCGCATCTGTTCGATCGCGACGGTGTCGACTTCGCGACAGCGCCGCCGCCACCGGCGTTGCCCTATATCGACGTCGACAATCCCGGGCCGACGGATCCGACGACCAAAGCCGCGCTGGCGGTCCTGACGGCGCTGCGTCCGGAAGTTGCCGCGCAGGTGGGTCGAATTGCCGCCCCGTCGGTCGCATCGATCACGCTGACGCTCGCCGACGGCCGCACGGTGATCTGGGGCACCAACGACCGCACCGAGGAAAAAGCCGAGAAGTTGGCGGCTCTGCTGACCCAACCCGGCCGGACCTACGACGTGTCCAGCCCGGATCTGCCCACCGTCAGATAATCACGGCGCCAGGCCGAGCACCCGCCACGAAAAAATTCGACCGAAATTCGCCCGCCGCGCCTCGGCGCGCCTGCGTCGATCGTGCGCGCAGCACCCATACCGTTCTGTTTGCGCGAATCAACTTGACATAACTCTAACTCTCTACTTGAGGTTGAGGTTTGCCAGAGGGGTTCGCTCCGAGCCAGTTCCACCAGGGAGGAACACAGAATGATGTCGCCGCCGCACAACTACTTGGCTGTCATCAAAGTCGTGGGGATCGGTGGCGGCGGCGTCAACGCCGTCAACCGGATGATCGAGCAGGGCCTCAAGGGCGTGGAGTTCATCGCCATCAACACCGACGCGCAAGCGCTGCTGATGTCCGACGCCGACGTCAAGCTCGACGTCGGACGCGAGTCGACCCGCGGGCTGGGTGCCGGTGCCGACCCCGAGGTCGGGAAAAAGGCCGCCGAGGACGCCAAGGACGAGATCGAGGAACTGCTCCGCGGCGCCGACATGGTGTTCGTCACCGCCGGCGAGGGGGGCGGTACCGGCACTGGCGGTGCGCCCGTCGTTGCCACCATCGCCCGCAAGCTGGGCGCACTGACGGTCGGTGTCGTCACGCGGCCCTTCTCGTTCGAGGGCAAGCGACGCAGCAACCAGGCCGAAAACGGTATCTCCTCGCTGCGGGAAAGCTGTGACACGCTGATCGTGATCCCCAACGACCGGCTGCTGCAGATGGGCGACGCGGCGGTGTCCCTGATGGACGCATTCCGCAGCGCCGACGAGGTGCTGCTGAACGGCGTGCAGGGCATCACCGACCTGATCACCACCCCCGGCCTGATCAACGTCGACTTCGCCGACGTCAAGGGCATCATGTCGGGCGCGGGTACCGCGCTGATGGGTATCGGCTCGGCTCGCGGCGACGGGCGTGCGCTCAAGGCCGCCGAGATCGCGATCAACTCCCCGCTACTGGAAGCGTCCATGGAAGGCGCGCAGGGCGTGCTGATGTCCATCGCCGGCGGCAGCGACCTGGGGCTGTTTGAGATCAACGAGGCGGCCTCGCTGGTGCAGGACGCCGCCCACCAGGACGCCAACATCATCTTCGGCACGGTCATCGACGACTCGCTGGGCGACGAGGTGCGGGTCACCGTGATCGCGGCGGGCTTCGACGCGAGCGGGCCCGGCCGAACGCCGATCGTCGGCAACACCTCGACTGCCGCCACCAACACCGGGATCACGCCGGGCAGGGCGGGCAAGGTCAGCTCGAGCTTGTTCGAGCCTGTCGACGCGGTCAGCGTGCCGCTGCACACCAACGGCAAGACCCTGGACATCGGCGGCGAGGACGATGATGTCGACGTGCCGCCCTTCATGCGGCGCTAGCGCCCGACGCGATGGGGGCCGCGACGCGGTGTCGGGGCGAGGTGGCACAGCCCGGGCCGGATACTGGGTGGGTGAGCGTTCGCATCCGGCGCGTGACCACCACCCGCGCTGGCGGCGTCTCGGCGCCGCCGTTCGACACCTTCAACCTCGGTGATCATGTCGGCGACGACCCGGCCGCCGTGGCGGCCAACCGGGCGCGCCTGGCCGCGGCCATCGGCCTTGGCCGCTACCGGGTGGTGTGGATGAACCAGGTTCACGGTGACCATGTCGAGGTGGTGGACGGTCCACGCGATACCCCGGTCGACAACACCGACGCATTGGTGACGCGCACACCTCGGCTGGCTCTGGCGGTGGTGACCGCCGATTGCGTTCCGGTGCTGCTGGCCGACGCGCGGGCCGGCGTCATCGCCGCCGTACATGCCGGCCGTGTCGGAGCGCGCGACGGCGTGGTGGCCCGGGCGGTTGAGGCCATGCTGGCCGCGGGCGCGCATGAACCGGACATCTCGGTCCTGCTGGGGCCTGCGGTCAGCGGCCGCAACTACGAAGTGCCCGCGGCGATGGCCGACGAGGTGGACGCAGCGTTGCCGGGCAGTCGTACCACCACGTCGAAGGGCACTCCCGGATTGGATCTCCGCGCCGGAATTGCTTGTCAGCTAAAGGCTTTGGGTGTCGGCGCCATCGAGGTCGACCCACGATGCACGGTCGACGAGGGTAGCTTGTTCAGCCATCGCCGAGGCGCCCCGACGGGGCGGCTGGCGTCGGTGGTGTGGATGGAATGAGTGCGGTAAGCCTTTCGGCCCGACCGGCGCGGGAATTGGAATTGGCCGACGCTTTGACGGCGTTACGGTCGCGGCTTGGTGCGGCCGCCGAAGCGGCCGGCCGCAAACTCGACGAAATTCAACTTCTGCCCATTACCAAATTCTTTCCCGCAACCGATGTAGCGATTTTGTCGCGATTGGGATGCCACGCCTTCGGTGAATCCCGCGACCAGGAAGCGGCGGCAAAGGTCGACGAAGTCGAGCGGTTGCTGGACGGGTCCGAGGGCGGCGATCCCACGTCGCCTCGCCCGCACTGGCACATGGTCGGCACGATTCAGCGCAACAAGGCTCGCTCACTGGCCAACTGGGCGCATACCGCTCACTCGGTCAGCAGTACCAGGGTGGTGGCGGCGCTCGACCGAGCCGTGACCGGCGCACTGAGGGAGGGTCGCCGGGAGAATCGGCTGCGAATCTACGTCCAGATCAGCCTCGACGGCGACGTGTCCCGCGGCGGCGTCGACGTCGCTGATGCCGGGGCCATCGACGACATCTGCGCGCAGGTCGACGCCGCCGAGTCCCTCGAACTGGTTGGGCTGATGGGCATCCCGCCGCTGGACTGGGATCCTGACGAGGCGTTCGCGCGCCTGCAGTCAGAGCACCACAGAGTGCGCCGGTCGCACCCAGATGCGGCGGGATTGTCAGCAGGGATGTCGAACGATCTCGAATCCGCCGTCAAACATGGTTCGACCTGTGTGCGTGTCGGTACCGCGTTATTGGGTCAGCGACCGCTACCGTCACCGTCAATAGTCACTCCAGTCACATCTTCATCACAGACACCGGAATTCCCAGAGCCGTAGAAGGGTCAAGCGATGAGCACACTGCACAAGGTCAAGGCCTACTTCGGTATGGCTCCCATGGAGGACTACGACGACGAGTACTACGACGACCACACCCCGAATCGGGGCGCCTACCCGCGGCAGCGGTTCGCCGACGACGGGTACGGCCGCTACGAGGGCCGTGAATACGACGATCCGCGCGGCGAGCCCGGCGACTACGGCACGGGCAGCTATCGCGGGGGCTTCGCCGAAGAACCCCGCTTCCGCGGCCCCGACTACGACCGCGCCGACATGGGCCGCCCGCGCTTCGGGTCGCTGCGCGGCTCGACCCGCGGCGCACTCGCGATGGACCCGCGCCGGATGGCGATGCTGTTCGACGAGAGCAGCCCGCTGTCGAAGATCACCACGCTGCGACCCAAGGACTACAGCGAGGCCCGCACCATCGGAGAGCGGTTCCGCGACGGCACCCCGGTGATCATGGACCTGGTCTCGATGGACAACGCCGACGCCAAACGGCTGGTCGACTTCGCGGCCGGCTTGGCGTTCGCGCTGCGTGGTTCGTTCGACAAGGTCGCGACCAAGGTGTTCCTGCTGTCGCCCGCCGACGTCGACGTGTCGCCCGAAGAGCGCCGACGCATCGCCGAGACCGGCTTCTACGCCTACCAGTAGCCGCGGGGCAGGTGAGCGTCCGAGCCGGTAGGCTGACTTTCAACGCTGGCTGACCACAGCCAGGGCTGTCGCCAAGGTCACATCTTCATCACTAAGGTCGGGCTCTAGTTGACGCTGTTCGTGCACATCATCGGTTTTGCGCTGTTCATTTTCTGGCTATTGCTGATCGCGCGGGTCGTCGTCGAGTTCATCCGATCATTCAGCCGCGATTGGCACCCGAGGGGCCTCACTGTGGTGATTCTCGAGATCATCCTGTCGGTCACCGATCCGCCGGTGAGGCTGCTGCGCCGGCTGATACCACAGCTCACGGTCGGCGCTGTGCGCTTCGATCTGTCGATCATGGTGCTGCTGCTGGTGGCGTTCATCGGCATGACGATGGCGCTGGATTACCACACCTGAGCGCTCGCCTTAGGGCGCGCTGTCGCCACCTGACGGCCTAAGGCGTTTGCCAGAGCCCGGATTTGGTTTTCTTAAGGCATTGATTTGTCGCCTCTTAAACTGTGAAATTCGGTCTTATTTATCGACCGATTCGGCAACCGGCGGGTCTGGTGTGACAGGATGGGCCGCAGTTGCAGTATGGCTACGACAACGTTCACGACGACCTACACTTTCCTGGTCGGTCTGACTGTCCACACTCGAGGGGGCTAAGAATGCCGCTGACACCCGCAGACGTCCACAATGTGGCGTTCAGTAAGCCGCCCATCGGCAAGCGCGGTTACAACGAGGACGAGGTCGATGCCTTCCTCGACCTGGTTGAAACCGAGCTGACCCGGCTGATCGAGGAGAACTCCGATCTGCGCCAGCGAGTCGCCGAGTTGGACCAGGAGCTGGCTGGTGCCAAGGCCGGCGGCGCCAGTGCCCAAGCCACCCAAGCCATTCCGCTGTATGAGCCCGAACCCGAACCCGTCAAGCCACCGCCGCAGCCTGCTCCGGTGGTCGCAGCTCCTGCTGCCCCCTCGGCCCTCGGCGAGGAGCAGGCCCTCAAGGCTGCCCGGGTGCTCAGCCTGGCCCAGGACACCGCGGACCGATTGACCAGTACCGCGCAAGCGGAGTCGGACAAGTTGCTGGCCGACGCACGTGCAAACGCCGATCAGATTATCGGCGACGCTCGTCGCGAGGCGGAGACTACGGTGTCCGAGGCCCGCCAGCGTGCCGATGCGCTGCTGGGCGACGCGCAGACTCGTTCGGAAGCTCAGCTGCGTCAGGCCCAGGAAAAGGCCGATGCGCTACAGGCCGATGCCGAGCGCAAACACTCCGAGATCATGGGCACCATCAACCAGCAACGCACTGTGCTGGAGGGCCGGCTCGAACAGCTGCGCACATTCGAACGCGAATACCGCACCAGGCTCAAGACCTACCTGGAGTCTCAGCTCGAAGAGCTTGGCCAGCGCGGATCTGCGGCGCCGGTCGACTCCAGCGCAACAAACGACTCCGCCGGGTTCAACCAGTTCAATCGAGGTAATAACTAAGTCGGCCGGAGGTACCGGCATCGGCGCCCGCTATTCTGCACAGTTGGCAGCGTCGCCCGCTCGGCTGGAGGTTAACTGATGCTGATTATCTCGCTGGTGTTAGCGGTGATAGGTCTTGCCGCGTTGGTGTTCGCGGTGATCACCAGCAATGAGTTGGTTGCCTGGGTATGCATCGGCGCCAGTGTGCTGGGGGTGGTGCTGCTCATCATCGATGCGCTGCAGGAACGTCGGCGACGCGAGGCGGGCGCAGCAAGCCATGAATCCGCCCCGGCGGAATCCGTGCAGTCGCATGGCGACGACGAGGCCGCGGACTATCCCGCGGACGCGCTCGATGAGGGCGACGACGCTACTTCGGCTCACCCAGAGTCGGAGACCGCGGCCGACGACGGCGTCAGCGACGAGCACACCACCCGCTAGGCTCGCTCAGTTCGCCGAAGTTGGCGCGGTATTCAGTAACTCACGAACCTCCTCGTCGCTGACCTGATGGAAGTCGGCGAAAACCTGCCCCACCGCCTCGAAGTCGCTCGGCGTGGTTGCACACACGACGTGATCGGCCTCGCGGGCCAGCAATTGGCACACCGACCGGGGACCCACCGGGACGGCGACGACGATCGAGTCGGGGCTGCCGGCCCGCACGGCGCGCACCGCGGCGATCATGCTCGCACCGGTGGCAATGCCGTCGTCGACCACGATCACTGTCCTGGCGCGCGGGTCGACGGCCGGCCGGTCGCCGCGGTACGCGCGCTCGCGCCGATTGAGTTCGGCCGTCTCGCTGGCGATGACGTCGTACACCTGCTCGTCGGTGATATGCAGGCTCGACAGGACGTCGTCGTTCAACACCATGCCGCCGCCGGTGGCCAGCGCGCCCATCGCGAGTTCCGGCCACTGCGGCACGCCCAGCTTGCGCACCAGGAAGACATCCAGCTCTGCACCCAGGGCCGCTGCGACCTCCCAACCGACCGGTAAGCCGCCGCGGGCCAACCCGAGGACCAGCAGGCCGTCCTTGCCGCGGTACGCCGTGAGTTTCTCGGCCAGCGCACGACCGGCTTCGCGGCGGTCGCGGAAGGTGCGTTGCGGTGTCCGCCGCAGAAAGCCGCTCGGTCGGTCCATGGTGCTGCTCGCCGTTGTTTGAAGGTGACAAGTCCCAGCTTACGACCGCTTCGTGCCGCGATTCCTCATTCGGCATTCCCGGCTACTTGCACGCCGAAACCCACGCGGGCCGCATGCTGCGGGGCCACCGCGGGGCGGGACGCGAACTATCTAGTGCGGCTTGCTGATTCGAAGCGTTGCGGCCAGAGCACGGCTCGTCACAAGGGTGTCCGAGGGGGACTTGCCCGCCTACGACACGAGTGTGATCTTGCAATTGAGGCGCTGAAAGCGTCGCACGCAGACGCCGGGCGACGTCGAAATCAGGTTCAGGTCGAACTTGAGCTCCAGGCGCGCGCGGGTGATCTCCATGTGCAGCAGGCCCAGGAAGCCGCATCAGAAGCCGAAACCCAGCGCCACCGACGTTTTCCGGCTCGTAGGTCAAAGCCACCTCGCCTTATCCCCTGTGGCGTCAGGAACGCCGTAGCGCAAATGCTTGTTCTGGGAACAATGTATGGCACCGGGCAGCCCCCGGGGTCAGCTCAGCGCGCTGACTCTGTCCATCATGATCTGCGCGATGTCTACCGCGGTAGCGTTGGTAACGACGGATCCTTGCAGCGACCGGCTCGATTCATTGAAGAAGTCGACCTCGACCTCGACGAGGCAATTGCCCTCCACACCAATGGCCCGTCTTGCTGGAATCGATAGCGTATCCGAGCTGGGCGAGTCGAATGCGATCCAAACGGTTCCCGCGAGAACAGAAGGGGCAACTTGTACGTTCGTGATCTTGGCCCTGAGTCTGAACACGCGGTCGGGTAAAAGAAGCGCTTGACCATCGCACTTTTGCCACTGCTGGGAGAATCTCGAGAAAAGCGCGTTGGCGTCGGCGGCCGTGGGCAAGCTGACCACGCCCTCCTTTATGTCGGTCAGCTTCGCGGACGTGGCAGCGTGCCGCCAAGTCTCATCCGCGACCTCGTTGACTTCGCTGGACTGGTAGACACCTTGGTACAGCATCTCTGCTACGCCGAGGCAGTTGACGGGCGAGGCCGATCGAGGGTCCTGCAAGGCCTCGGGGCCCCCGAACCGCGGCGGCAGGCGACGATCAATGATGAAGGGCTCTTTGAGAATTCGCGACAGCGTCTCGCCATCGAGCAACACCTGCCTAATCGTTTGCCCAGTAAGTGACCGGGGCATCAACCTCGGCGGTGCTTGTGCTTTGCCGCCGGTGACCGCGGTGCAGCCGACGGCCAGCAGCCCGATGCTCAGGAAGGCAACCGCCCGCGACAGGCGAACTCGCACCACTGTCATGGCTAGTTCGCTCCCTGCTTCTTGCCCTTGTCCTCCGCGGCATCGACGGATGATGCTGCCACGAACGCTTCCTGTAGCACTTGCGACAGGCCGGAGAATCTTCATCGGCTGTTTGCTTTCTGTTTACCTTTCCGACAGCTTACATTTACGGGTGACGTATCCGGAGGGTGCGCGGCTTTAACGCCTCGACGAAGTCAAAAGATGACCTCGCCGAGCGGCATCGTGTAGCGCAGTTCCACCCGCTCGGGCGACAGGCAATCCATGCCACCCAACTCTCCACGACGCGACTGGCACAGTTTCATGATCGTGTCGATGAACTCGCTGGGCGCGATGATGGTGGTCGTCACGACGGGCTCATAATCGGTGTACATGGGTGTTTGCTGCGTCGGCTAGCGTCGCTGCGTTCGGGGATATCCGCATTTAGCTGCGTCGACAGGGCATGTCGCGTTGGGCGGAGCTGGACCTCTATACGCTGGAGCGGCACCATTTGCGCCGCCAACCGCAAGTTTGCGGCCCTCATCGCAGCAGTGGAGTCTGGCGTAGCCGTTGCGGACTGCACCGCCGCTCTGCGACGACGCGTCGCCGAGCGCGACGAGCTGAAGGCCCGTCTTGAGCGAGTCGAGCGACCCCGCGCCATGTCCGCGGCGCAGATCAGCGAGTTGGCAAAAGAGCTGGGTGGGCTTTCCACTGTGCTTAGCGACGCCACCGCAGCGGAACGCGCCGAGGTCACGCGGGCCTCGACCTGCGTCTTGACTACGATCCGCACCAGCGGCAAGTGAAGGCGACCGCTGACATTAGTCGTGTCGCCGGACGTGTCCGAGGGGGTGTCCGAGGGGGACTTGAACCCCCACGCCCATTAGTAGGGCACTAGCACCTCAAGCTAGCGCGTCTGCCATTCCGCCACTCGGACCAATCAATTGGCAGCTAAGGCTATCGGATTCGCCTGCTCGCACCCAAACGGGACGGGCTGCCGTATGAGCGCCGCGCGGCCGTGACCGCGTCGATGGTAGGAAAGGTGACTGTGACCGTGCCGGCCGAGACTCCGATCGACGACGTGGTGGACATTGTCAGCAGGCTGATCCGGTTCGACACCACCAACACCGGCGAACTCGACACCACCAAGGGCGAGGCCGAATGTGCCCGCTGGGTCGCCGCTCAACTGGAAGATGTCGGCTACCGGGTCGAATACCTGGAGTCCGGCGCGCCCGGACGGGGCAATGTATTCGCGCGCCTGAAAGGCGCGGACAGCTCACGCGGCGCGCTGCTGATCCACGGCCATCTCGACGTGGTGCCCGCTGAGCCGGCAGAGTGGAGCGTCCACCCGTTCTCCGGTGCGATCGAGGACGGCTATGTGTGGGGCCGCGGCGCAGTCGACATGAAAGACATGGTCGGCATGATGATCGTGACGGCACGGCAGTTCCGCCGGGCCGGTGTGGTGCCGCCGCGCGACCTGGTGTTCGCGTTCCTCGCCGACGAGGAAAACGGCGGCAAGTACGGGTCGCATTGGCTGGTGGACAACCGGCCCGAGCTGTTCGACGGCGTCACGGAGGCGATAGGAGAGGTCGGTGGGTTCTCGCTGACGGTGCCGCGCCGCGACGGTGGCGAGCGTCGGCTCTACCTCATCGAGACCGCGGAAAAGAGCATGCATTGGATGCGGTTGACGGCCCGCGGCCGGCCAGGACACGGCTCGATGGTCCATGACCACAACGCGGTCACCGCGATCGCCGAGGCGGTTGCGCGGCTGGGCCGGCACCGCTTCCCGCTGGTGGCGACCGACGCCGTCGTGCAATTCCTGACGGCTGTCGGCGAAGAAACCGGTTACACCTTCGACACCGATTCACCCGACCTGGACGGGGCCGTCGAGAAGCTCGGACCGATTGCCCGCATCGTCAAGGCCACGCTGCGCGATACCGCCAATCCCACGATGCTCAAGGCCGGCTACAAAACCAACGTCGTACCGGCGACAGCCGAGGCCGTGCTGGACTGCCGGATACTGCCCGGCCGACTGGCGGCGTTCGAGGCCGAGGTCGATGAGTTGATCGGCCCCGACGTCACCCGCGAATGGATCAGCAGCCTGCCGTCATACGAGACCACGTTCGACGGTGACCTGGTCGACGTGATGAACGCGGCGCTGCTTGCCGTCGATCCCGACGCCCGGACGGTGCCCTACATGCTGTCCGGCGGGACCGACGCGAAAGCGTTCGCGCGCTTGGGTATTCGCTGCTTCGGCTTTGCCCCGCTGCGGCTGCCGCCCGATTTGGATTTCTCGGCGTTGTTCCACGGCATCGATGAACGGGTACCCGTCGACGCATTGAGGTTCGGCACCGAGGTGCTGGCACACTTCTTGACGCACTGCTAGTCGCACACGAGAGGGGATCGACCATGACCACACCGCCCGACCCTTACGCCGCGCTGCCCACGCTGCCGTCGTTTCACCTGGAATCGGCATCGATCACCGACGGGCAGCCGTTGGCGAAGCCGCAAGTCAGCGGGATCATGGGCGCCGGCGGCGAGGATGTCAGCCCGCAACTGTCGTGGTCGGGATTTCCCGACGAGACACGCAGTTTTGCCGTCACCGTCTACGACCCGGACGCCCCGACGCTGTCTGGCTTCTGGCACTGGGCGGTAGCCAATCTGCCTGCCTCGGTCACCGAGCTGTCCGCCGGCGTCGGCGACGGCAGCGACCTGCCGGGAAACGCCTTGACGCTTGTCAACGACGCCGGGGCGCGTCGCTACATCGGGGCGGCGCCGCCGCCGGGGCACGGGCCGCATCGCTACTACGTCGCCGTGCACGCGGTCGACGTCGACAAGCTCGATCTGGATGAGGATGCCAGCCCGGCGTTCCTGGGCTTCAACCTGTTTCAGCACGCGATCGCGCGAGCGGTGATCCACGCGACTTATGAACAGAAGTAGCGCGCCGGCCGTCGGCTAACCCGAATTCGGTGGCTGGCGGGTGGCGGATCCGACGGCATCGGTCAGCGAGGCGAACCCGCCTTCGCGCAGCCGTACCGCGAGGCCGTCGTGAATGTGCTTGGCCCACAAACCTCCGCCGTAGATGAAGCCGGTATAGCCCTGCAGCAATGACGCTCCCGCGGTGATCCGGTCCCATGCGTCGTCGACGGTCTCGATGCCGCCGACGCTGATCAGCGTGAGCCGGCCACCGACGCGGCCGTAGAGCCGCCGCAACACCTCGGCGGCCCGGCGCGCCAGCGGCGGCCCCGAGATGCCGCCGCTGCCCAGTCGTTCGACGCCCGGCGTGCTCAACCCGTCACGCGACACCGTGGTGTTGGTGGCGACGATGCCCGCCAGACCGAGTTCGACTGCCAGGTCAGCGATGTCGTCGATGTCGGTGTCGGCGAGGTCGGGCGCGATCTTCACCAGAACCGGCGCCGTGGTCTCGGCCAGCACCGCGGACAGGATGCCGCGCAGCGCCTCGATTCCCTGCAGATCACGCAGGCCCGGGGTGTTCGGCGAGCTCACATTGACCACCAGGTACGCGGCCCCCGACCCGACCAGCCTGGCACTGGCCCGGTAGTCGTCAGCGGCGTCCTCGGGCGACGTTGTTTTCGTCTTGCCGATGTTGACCCCGATGGGTACGTCGGGCCGGTGACGGGCCAACCGGTAGGCCAGTTCGGCGGCGCCGTGGTTGTTGAAACCCATCCGGTTGAGCAGGGCGCGGTCGGCGGGCAGCCGGAACAGCCGCGGGGCCGGATTGCCGGGCTGGGGGTGCGCGGTGACGGTACCGACCTCGGCGTAGCCGAAACCCAGCGCGCCCCAAGCGTTGAGGGCGGTGCCGTCTTTGTCGAAGCCGGCGGCCAGGCCCAGCGGCCCGGGGAAGTGCACCCCGAACACGGTGCTGGCCAGCAGCGGGTCGATCGGCGCCAGCCGGTGGCTCAGTTGCCGCCGCAGCGGCGCAGCGGCGGCAACACCGCGCAGCGCCGCGAACGCCAGCCGGTGGATGCGTTCGGCGGGCACCAGGAACAGCAGGCCGCGGAGCGTTTCGTACATCGCGGGACGCTCGTCACGCGGTGGCCTCGCCGTCACAGATCCGGTTGATCAGGCCGGGCGCTGTTTAGGCCGTTGGCGCGAGACTTTTTGCGGCGCAACAACACCCGCCTGCTGCCGTCGGTGTAGAGCCGCACCCGGGTCAATTCCCAGCCGCGGTACTCCGCTTCGATGGACAATCGGGTCGAGGCGCTGAGCCTGGTCACCTCGGGCGGAAGACGCAACGGCACCCACTCGTAGTCGTCGGACAACTCGGTGTCCCAACCCGCCGGCATCCGGCCATGACGCGCCGCCGTCAAGGTCGGCCCGTCGCTGCGTGTTCGATGACCTGAACACCTCCGCCGTCGCCAGAAACCACATACAACGTGCCCGTGGCATCGTCGAAGGCCAGCGTGTCGGGTTGCCGCACGGTTGGGTACCGTACCTTTTCCAGTGGTATTCCGGTCGACAGATCGTAACCAATGACGATATTTGCCGAAGTCTGCGACACCCAGGCCAGCCCGCGGGATCCGGCCACGCCGTACGGAGACTGCGCAACCGGGTAGGCCTGACGGAGAATCAGCGGGTCGACTCCGAACGCCAACAGCTGACCGCCGCGGGTGTCGGTCACCAGCAGCCGGCCTGCCGGATCGGTCACCATGGTGGTCGCGCCCAAGCCGGCGCGCAGCGACTCCGCGACTTTGCCGTCGGTGCCGATCGTGGTGACCGACGTCTGCCCGCGATCCAACACCACGATGGTATTCCCGTGTGCTGCAAGGGAATCAATGTGCGCGTGGACCCGTGTCCGGCGTACACCCGGCGCGCCGGGTGTGACCGTGTACAACGTGCCGTCGGCGCTACCCAACACCACCGTGCCGTCGGCTGGCCGGGTGATCGCGGTGAACTCGACGTTTACCGCATCGCCGACGCTGACCCGGACGGCCTGTCCGGCCGACAGATCGACCACGAAGTAGCCGCCGCGGGTGGACAAATACGCGGTGCCGCGGTTGTCGCCGGTCAGCCCGGTCGCTGGGCCGGGCAAATCGACGACCCGCTGAGATGTTTGCTGAGGGCTCAACAGGGTGACGCTGGCCGGCGCTGCGGGGGTTGATCCGGGCGTCACGACCACCAGCTGCGCGGTACGGCCGTCGAATATCGCGGTTTGCGGTCGCCCGTCCAGCGGACGGACCGTACCCGCCGGAGCCTGCGATAGCGGCGGGGATTGCGCCGGCTGGGCCGGTGCGACCGCTGCCGGGGTGTCGTCCAGGTTTTTCGCCGAACACCCGGTCGCGAGTGACAGGGAAAACGCCAGGCCAATGGCTGTTAGTCGGGACACGTACGGATCGTGTTTGCGATGTGCTGGCACAGGGTAACTCTCAGGTGCTTAGGGGGCTAACCGGGATATAGAAGGCGTGGTCCGCGTGGAGATCGATCCTAGGGAACATTGTCGGGTATGGCCTAGGCCCATCGCGGTTGCCGCGCACGGGCGCCGAGGTATGGTCACCCTATGAGCGTCGCCGAAGACGACCAATCCTCAGACGAAGAGTTTGCTATCGAGGACATGTGGCTGGGGGTCTTCTCAGCCAAGATTTTGGCCAGCGGTTTCGGGCAGGTCGGCGACGGCCGGAGTTTCGCTTTTTGCATCGAGGGCCGTTGGCTGGTCGTCGAGGTGTATCGGCCCCGGTTGCGAGGCCCGGTTCCCCAGCGCGAAGACGTCGTCGCCACGGTTCGGCGCAACATCGTTGGTGTCGACATCACCGACGAGCGCAGCCTGGCCGCCACAGTGCGCGACGCGGTTGCCCTCGCCGAATCGTCCACCTAGATCCGACCGCGGGGCTGTTCGGCACAGCCGAAGCAGGCACCCGGTACGGTCGTCGTCGTGACTGCGGCGCCGGCGATGTCTTGGTGGCAGGTTGTGGTGTTGGCCATCGTGCAAGGCCTGAGCGAGTTCCTGCCGGTGTCTTCGTCCGGCCACTTGGCGATCGTGTCGCGCGTCTTCTTTGCCGGGGATGCCGGCGCGTCGTTCACTGCCGTAACGCAATTGGGCACCGAGGCCGCGGTGCTGGTGTACTTCGCGCGAGACATCGTGCGGATCATCAAGGCCTGGTTCAACGGCCTGCTGGTCGCCGCGCATCGCACCGCTGACTACCGCATGGGTTGGTACGTGATCATCGGGACGATCCCGATCTGTCTCCTCGGTCTGTTTTTCAAAGACGAGATCCGCTCGGGCGTGCGTAATTTGTGGGTGATTGCGACGGCGCTGGTCGCGTTTTCGGCGGTGATCGCGCTGGCCGAGCGTTTCGGTCGGCAAAGCCGCGCGGCCGACCAGCTGAACTGGCGTGATGCCGTCGTCGTCGGCATCGCCCAGACGCTGGCGTTGGTGCCCGGGGTCTCCCGATCGGGGTCCACCATCAGTGCCGGGCTCTTTCTCGGTCTCGAGCGTGAGTTGGCCGCTCGGTTCGGATTCCTGCTGGCCATTCCGGCGGTATTCGCCTCGGGGTTGTTCTCGCTGCCGGACGCCTTCCATCCGGTGCTGGAGGGCATGAGCGCCACGGGCCCGCAACTGTTGGTGGCGACCGTGATCGCGTTTGTGGTCGGGCTGGCTGCCGTGGCGTGGTTTCTGCGGTTTCTGGTGCACCACAGCATGTATTGGTTTGTCGGTTACCGGGTGCTGGCGGGTGCAGCCGTGCTGATCCTGTTGGCAACCGGGGTGGTGAGCGCGGTATGACCGTCTTGTTGTTGCGGCACGGCCGGTCCACATCCAACACGGCGCACGTGTTGGCTGGTCGTTCGGAGGGCGTCGACCTCGACGACAAAGGCCGCCAGCAAGCCGCGGCACTGGTCGATCGCATCGGTGAGCTGCCGATCCGGGCGGTGGTGCGCTCACCACAGCTGCGGTGTCGGCGCACCATCGAGCCGCTCTCCGACGCACTGGGCGTCGAGGCGAGCGTCGACGACCGGTTGGCCGAGGTCGACTACGGCGAATGGACGGGCCGCAAACTCGGCGACCTGCTCAAGGAGCCGCTGTGGGCGGTGGTCCAGGCGCATCCCAGCGCAGCGGTGTTCCCCGGCGGCGAGGGGTTGGCCGAGGTGCAGACCCGCGCCGTTGCGGCGGTGCGTGAGCACGACGCGCGGCTGGCCGAGCAGCACGGCGGCGACGTGCTGTGGGTGGCGTGTTCTCACGGCGATGTCATCAAGGCGGTTGTCGCCGACGCGCTCGGCGTACATCTGGATGGCTTTCAGCGGGTCTCCGTCGACCCGGCATCGATCAGTGTGATCCGTTACACCAAGCTTCGGCCGTTCGTGCTGCACGTCAACCACACCGGCGCGCGGCTGACGAGCGCTTTGATGCCTGCTCCGGCAACCAACGGTGACACGCCGCCCGACGATGCCGTCGTCGGCGGCTCCACCGACTGAGTTGTCGCCGAAGCGAGTCGACGCGCAGGATTTACGACTCAGCCGAAACAGCCGGTATTTTGGAATTGCCATGTCTCGCGCGATCCATGTTTTCCGCTCACCCGACCGATTCGTCGCCGGGACCGTTGGCCAGCCCGGAAATCGGACTTTTTATCTGCAGGCGGTGCACGACGCCCGGGTGGTGTCGGTGGTATTGGAGAAGCAGCAAGTGGCGGTGCTCGCCGAGCGCATCGACGCGCTGCTGCTGGAGGTCAACCGCCGGTTCGGTACTCCCGTCCCGCCGGAGACCACCGAGGTCGAAGACCTCAGCCCGTTGATCACGCCGGTCGACGCGGAATTTCGGGTCGGGACCATGGGTTTGGGCTGGGATTCCGAAGCGCAGACCGTGGTCGTCGAACTGCTGGCAGTCAGCGATACCGAGTTCGACGCGTCCGTGGTGCTTGACGACACCGACGAGGGTCCTGACGCCGTGCGGGTCTTCCTGACGCCGGAGTCGGCGCGCGAGTTCGCCACCAGGTCCAACCGGGTCATATCCGCGGGCCGCCCGCCGTGCCCGTTGTGCGATGAACCTCTGGAAGCCGAGGGACACATCTGCGCACGGACCAATGGCTACCGGCGCAGTGCGCTGCTCGGGCCTGACGATGACGCCGAGGCCTGACAATCGCGAGGTCCTGCGGCGCGGTGAGCTGACGGTCCTGGGACGCATCCGGTCGGCGAGCAACGCCACCTTCCTGTGCGAGGCAACGCTGGACGACCACACCGCGCACTGCGTCTACAAACCGGTGTCCGGTGAGCAGCCGCTGTGGGACTTTCCCGACGGCACCCTGGCCGGGCGCGAACTCAGCGCTTATCTGGTGGCGACACATTTGGGTTGGAACATTGTGCCCTACACCATCATTCGGCACGGGCCCGCCGGTCCGGGCATGCTGCAGTTGTGGGTTGACCAGCCCGGTGACGCCCCTGATTCAGACCCGGGGCCTGAAATCGATCTGGTCGACCTCGTTCCCGCTGATCGGTTGCCGCCCGGCTATCTGCCCGTGCTGCGGGCCTATGACTATGCCGGCGAGCCGGTCTCGCTGGTTCACGCCGACGATCTTCGCCTATGGCGCATGGCGGTGTTCGACGTGCTGGTCAACAACGCCGACCGGAAAGGCGGCCACGTGCTGCGAGGTGTCGACGGCGTCGTTTACGGTGTTGACCACGGGCTGTGCCTGCACGTCGAGAACAAGCTGCGCACGGTGCTGTGGGGATGGGCCGGCAAGCGGCTCGACGACAACATGCTGGAGAAGGTGTCGTGCCTGGTCGACTCTCTGGCCGGCTCGTTGGGGGAGGTCCTGGCCGAGCACATCACCAGCGCCGAGATCGCAGCTCTGCGGCTGCGTGCGAGCGTGCTGCTGAAACATCCGGTCATGCCCGGCCCGGACCGGCACCGTCCGATTCCCTGGCCCGCGTTTTGACGTAGCCTCCGTTGCTATGCCGCGTTCATTCGCCTTGTCGGTGGAGTCGCCGGCTGGCGTCGAACACATACTCGCGGCGTTCGGCGACCAGCGGTACTGGAAAGCGAGACTGGCCGCCTTCGACAACGGCACTGCCACGCTGGACGGGTTGAGCGTCGATGCAGACGGGGTCGTGACCGTGGCCCTGATGGTCAGCCTTTTCGCCAACCGGTTACCGAAACTGATCACCGCGTTGGTGCCCGGGGAATTCGAGATGGCGCGCACCGAGACGTGGCGCCCTACCGGTGATGGTCACGCGCGCGGCACGATCGAGGTGGCGGTTCCCGGAGCGCCGGTGAATGCGGTCGGGCAGGTGCTGTTGGCTTCGATGGACACTGGTTCGCGACTCGAGTTCAGTACCACCGTGCAGGTGGACATTCCGCTGGTGGGCGGCCAGGTCGAAAACTTCATTCTCGGCCGACTCGGCGACGAAATCAGCGCAGTACAACGCTTCACCAATCGCTGGATCGCGGAAAACCGCTGACCGTCGGAGATACTTGAGCGGATGAGCCCCGAAGTGACGGACGCGGCGCTGGCCGCTGACCTTGCCGACGAGGCAGGCAAGCTGTTGCTGGCGGTGCGCGACCGCGTCGGCTTCAACCACCCGTGGCTGCTCGGTGATGAAGGCGACAGCCAAGCCAATTCGTTGTTGCTCAAGCGGCTGCATGCCGAGCGTCCGGGCGACGCGGTGCTCAGCGAAGAGGCCTACGACGACTTGGCCCGGTTGCGGGCCGACCGGGTCTGGATCGTCGACCCGCTGGACGGAACACGCGAATTCTCCGTGCCGGGATGCGACGACTGGGCCGTACACGTGGCGTTGTGGCAGCGCCACGGCGGCGCAGGCGGAGCGATCACCGACGCTGCGGTCGCCTTGCCCGCGATAGGGGAGCTCTACCGCAGCGATACCGTCAGCGCCCCCACGACAACGCATTCCGGGCCGATCCGGATCACCGCCAGCTCCAACCGGCCGCCCGCCGTGCTGTATTACCTGGCCCGGCAACTGGACGTGGAATTCGTGCGGATCGGTTCGGCCGGAGCCAAGGCGATGTCGGTGGTGCGCGGCGACGCCGATGCCTATATACATGCCGGCGGGCAATGGGAGTGGGATTCGGCTGCTCCGGCAGGGGTGATTCTGGCGGCGGGCATGCACGCCTCTCGGCTGGACGGCTCGGAGATGATCTACAACCGTCCCGACCCCTATCTGCCCGACTTCCTCATGTGTCGCGCCGAACTCGCCGACCCATTGCTGGGTGCCATCCGGTTGGCAAGCTGAGTCGGCCGCATAAAGTCGAGGTATGCAGTCCTGGCCTTCGGCATCCTTACCAGCGCTGCCGGGACGCGGCCCGGAGCTACGGCTCTATGACAGCTCCGACCGACAGGTACGTCCGGTCGCAGCCGGACCGACCGCCGCCATGTACGTCTGCGGGATCACGCCTTACGACGCCACCCACCTCGGCCACGCCGCCACGTATCTGGCGTTCGACCTGGTCCACCGGCTGTGGCTGGACCTCGGACACGACGTGCACTACGTCCAAAACATCACCGATGTCGACGATCCACTGTTCGAGCGGGCCAACCGCGATGGTCTTGACTGGCGCGAGCTGGCGGCCCGTGAGGTTGCGCTGTATCGCGATGACATGACCGCATTGCGGGTACTTCCGCCCCGCGAATACGTGGCGGCGACCGAGGCGATAGCCGAGGTCGTCGAACTCGTGGAAAAGATGTTGGCCGCCGGGGCGGCGTATGTCGTCGAAGACCCCGAGTTTCCCGATGTGTACTTCCGCGCTGACGCCACAACGCAGTTCGGCTACGAGTCGGGTTACGACCGCGACACCATGCTCGCGCTGTTCAGCGAACGCGGTGGCGACCCGGACCGGCCGGGCAAGACCGATCAACTCGACGCGCTGCTCTGGCGTGCCGCGCGGCCCGGAGAACCGAGTTGGCCGTCGCCATTCGGCCCCGGCCGACCGGGCTGGCACGTCGAATGCGCCGCGATTGCGCTCAGCCGCATCGGCAGCGGCCTGGACATCCAGGGCGGTGGCAGGGATCTGATCTTCCCGCATCACGAGTTCACGGCCGCTCACGCCGAATCTGCCAGCGGAGAAAGGCGATTCGCCCGGCACTATGTGCACGCGGGGATGATCGGCTGGGACGGGCACAAGATGTCCAAGAGCCGCGGCAACCTGGTTCTGGTGTCGGGTTTGCGTGCCCAGGGTGTCGAACCGACCGCCATCCGACTGGGCCTGCTGGCCGGGCATTACCGTGCCGACCGCGACTGGGGGCCGCACGTGCTGGAGGAAGCCGAAACGCGGCTGAAACGGTGGCGGGCCGCGACCACCTTGCCCGCCGGCCCGGATGCCGCCGACCTCATCGCCCGTGTGCGCCGCTATCTTGCCGACGATCTTGACACGCCCAAAGCGATTGCTGCACTTGATGGTTGGACCACCGATGCACTGGAATACGGCGGCCACGACGCCGACTCCCCGCGGGCTGTCGCGACGGCGGTCGATGCGTTGCTGGGAGTGGACCTGTCGGCACCGCGGCGCTAGGAGGTAGGTTGCCGCCATGACGTCTGTTAACTCGCAAGTGGTATTCATCACCGGCGGCGGTCAGGGTATCGGGGCAGAGGTGGCCCGCCGGTTGCACGCCAAGGGCGCCAAACTGGTCCTGACCGACCTGGACGAGGCCGCTCTGGCAGCCAGGTCGGCCGAGCTCGGCGGCGACGATCACGTGCTGACGGTGGTTGCCGACGTCCGTGACCTTGCCGCTATGCAGGCCGCAGCCGACCGGGCCGTCGAGAAGTTCGGCGGGATCGACACCGTCGTCGCCAACGCCGGAATCGCAAGTTACGGCTCGGTTCTCAAGGTGGATCCCGACGCGGTCAAGCGGGTGCTGGACGTCAACCTGCTCGGCGTCTTCCACACCGTGCGAGCCGCCTTGCCATCGATCATCGACCGCCGCGGCTACGTCTTGATCGTCTCCTCGCTCGCCGCGTTCACGGCGGCGCCCGGCATGGCGCCCTACGACATGTCCAAGGCCGGCAATGAGCATCTGGCTAACGCGTTGCGACTCGAGGTCGCGCACCTCGGCGTCGCCGTCGGCTCGGCACACATGTCCTGGATCGATACCGCGCTGGTCCGCGACACCCAGGCCGACTTGCCCACGTTCCGCGAGCAGCTGTCGAAGTTCCCGTGGCCGTTGAACACGACGACATCGGTGGACAAATGCGCCGCGGCCTTCGTCGACGGCATCGAGGGCCGCAAGACACGCGTGTACTGCCCGGGCTGGGTGGGTGCGTTCCGATGGCTGAAGCCGTTCTTGTCCACCCGTCTCGGCCAGCGTCTGACCCTGAGAAACACCGGCGACCAACTGGACCGGATGGACGCCGAAGTGGCCGCCCTCGGGCGCTCCACCAGCGCCCACACCCAGGCGCTGGAGGAGTCTTAGCGCCCGAATCCCGGCCGGCGGCGGCGTAGGTAGCGCTCGAACTCGGCGGCCAGCGCGTCGCCGTCGATCTTGCCGAGCGCTTCGGTCATGTCGACCTCGGCGTCACCGCGCTGCTCCAACGACTGCACGTATTCAGCGATCTCGTCGTCGTCGGCCGTCATCTCGGTGACCGCCTGCTCCCACTCTTCGGCCTGGGCCGGCAGATCGGCCAGCGGCACCTCGATGTCGAGCACGTCTTCGACACGGCGCAGCAGCGCGACGGTCGCCTTCGGATTAGGCGGCTGCGACACGTAGTGCGGGACCGCCGCCCAGAACGTGACGGCCGGTATCCCCGCGGCCACGCAGGCATCCTGGAACACACCGGCGATGCCGGTCGGCCCCTCGTAGCGGGTTTCCTGCAGCCCGAAGCGGCGTGCCGACTCGGGGGAGTAGGCCGCACCGGAGACCGGCACCGGCCGGGTGTGCGGCGTATCGGCCAGCAGTGCGCCCAGGATCACCACAGTGTCGACGTTCAGCTTGTCGGCGACGGCCAGCAACTCGGCGCAGAAGGTGCGCCACCGCATATTCGGCTCCACGCCGTGCATCAACACGATGTCGCGGTCGGCGCCCGGCGGGCGACAGTGCGAAATCCGCATCGACGGCCAAACCAATTCCCGGGTGACCCCGTCGACCTGCCGGATGACCGGGCGGTTTACCTGGTAGTCGTAGTAAGCCTCGTCGTCGATCTCGACAATCGGATCGGCCTCCCAGATGGCGTCCAGGTGCTCCAACGCATCGCTGGCGGCGTCGCCCGCGTCGTTCCAGCCCTCGAACGCAGCCACGACGATCGTGTTGTGCAGTTCGGGGAGCGAGGCGCTGACATCCGGCGAGGTCACGCCAATCAGCGTAAAGCCTGACCAGGTGGCGGCGCGCAGAGCGACCACCGATTTTTTCCATAGACCGGCTATGCTTGTCCCGATGACCGCGCCGAACGATCACGCCTATGACACCGACATCCTCGAGACGTTGTCGCAACGCGTCGTAGTGGGCGACGGCGCCATGGGCACGCAGTTGCAGACCGCCGATCTGAGCCTCGATGACTTCAACAACCGGCGCTGACGCCGTCGAGACGAAATACGTTCGGCTGCAATCTGGTTAACCTTGGTGACGACGACATTGCCGACAAGATCCGCGAGCTGTCGCTCAAGTGCACCGCGATCGCCAAGCGGGTCGGGGTCAAGCTGGGCGTCCAGACGTAGATCGGGTGACGACGTAGACTTTTCTGGTCGAGAGGCGTTGCAACGGTTCCGGGCATCTGCCGGTATCCGCCACGCTCGGCAGAGTCAAGGACGCCTTCCGTTACGGAAGGATTGCATGTGAACGCCCCTGAGCCGAATGTCTGGGAGCCGAACATCCGCCCCGACTGCACCGACGAACTGACGGCAGCGCTGCGCCAGCGGATCATGGTGATCGACGGCGCGATGGGCACGGCGATCCAGCGGGACCGGCCGGACGAGGCCGGTTACCGTGGTGACCGGTTCACGGAGTGGCCGAGCGCTCTTCAGGGCAACAACGATCTGCTCACCCTGACGCAGCCGCAGATCGTCGAGGGGATTCACCGGGAGTACCTCGAAGCGGGCGCCGACATCCTGGAGACCAACACGTTCAATGCGAACGCGGTCTCGCTCTCCGACTACGACATGGCGGACCTCAGCTACGAGCTGAACTACGCCGGCGCTGCCCTGGCCCGCAAGGCTGCCGACGGGTTCAGCACCCCGGAGAAGCCCCGCTACGTCGCCGGCGCAATCGGGCCCACGACGCGGACCGCCTCGATCTCGCCGGACGTCAACGACCCCGGAGCTCGCAACGTCTCCTACGACCAGCTGGTTGCCGCCTACCTCGAAGCTGCCAACGGCCTGGTCGACGGCGGTGCCGACCTCATCATCATCGAGACGATCTTCGACTCGCTGAACGCCAAGGCCGCGGTGTTCGCCGTCGAGACGCTGTTCGAGGACCGCGGTCGCCGCTGGCCGGTGATCATCTCGGGCACTATCACCGATGCCTCCGGGCGGACGCTGTCCGGTCAGGTCACCGAGGCGTTCTGGAACGCGATCAGGCACGCGAAGCCGATCGCGGTCGGCCTCAACTGCGCCCTGGGCGCGCCGGAGATGAGGCCTTACATCGCCGAGGTAGCGCGCATCGCGGACACTTTCGTCTCCTGCTACCCGAACGCCGGCCTGCCCAACGCGTTCGGCGAGTACGACGAGTCGCCAGAGCGGCAGGCCGGCTACATCGCCGAGTTCGCCGAGGCCGGACTGGTCAACCTGGTCGGTGGCTGCTGCGGAACGGCGCCGCCGCACATCGCCGAGATCGCCAAGGTCGTCGACGGCTTGAGACCGAGGGAAGTGCCGCACATTTCCGAGGCCACCCGGCTCTCGGGTCTGGAGCCGCTCAACATCACCGAAGACTCCTTGTTCGTGAACATCGGGGAGCGCACCAACATCACCGGCTCCGCCCGGTTCCGCAACCTGATCAAGGCTGACGACTACGACACCGCGCTGTCGGTCGCCCTGCAGCAGGTCGAGGTCGGTGCGCAGGTCATCGATATCAACATGGACGAGGGCATGATCGACGGCATCGCCGCGATGGACCGGTTCACCAAGTTGATCGCGGCCGAGCCGGACATCAGCCGCGTCCCGGTGATGATCGACTCCTCGAAGTGGGACGTCATCGAGGCGGGCCTGAAGAACGTGCAGGGCAAGCCGATCGTCAACTCGATCTCCATGAAGGAGGGCGAGGAGAAGTTCGTCCGCGAAGCACGGCTGTGCCGCAAGTACGGCGCCGCCGTCGTCGTGATGGCCTTCGACGAGCAGGGTCAGGCCGACAACCTGGAGCGCCGCAAGGAGATCTGCGGGCGCGCCTACCGGATCCTGACCGAAGAGGTCGGCTTCCCGGCCGAGGACATCATCTTCGACCCGAACTGCTTCGCGCTGGCGACCGGTATCGAGGAGCATGCGACCTACGGGATCGACTTCATCGAGGCCTGCGCCTGGATCAAGGAGAACCTTCCCGGGGTGCACATCTCCGGCGGTATCTCGAACGTGTCGTTCTCATTCCGGGGGAACAACCCCGTCCGCGAGGCGATCCACGCGGTGTTCCTGTTCCACGCCATCAAGGCCGGCCTGGACATGGGCATCGTCAACGCCGGCGCGCTGGTGCCCTACGACTCGATCGACCCCGAGTTGCGGGACCGGATCGAAGACGTCGTCCTGAACCGTCGCGAGGATGCGGCCGAGAGGCTGCTGGAAATCGCGGAGCGGTTCAACAAGTCGGAGAAGGTCGAGGACCCCAAGGCGGCCGAGTGGCGCAGCCTCCCGGTTCGCGAACGGATCACGCACTCCCTGGTCAAGGGCATCGACGCGAACGTCGATGCCGACACCGAGGAGTTGCGCGCCGAGATCGCCGCGGCAGGTGGTCGGCCGATCGAGGTGATCGAAGGCCCGCTGATGGACGGCATGAACGTCGTCGGTGACCTCTTCGGCGCAGGCAAGATGTTCCTGCCCCAGGTCGTGAAGTCGGCCAGGGTGATGAAGAAGGCGGTGGCGTACCTGCTGCCGTACATCGAGGCGGAGAAGGAACAGTCCGGTACTACCGCGAATAAGGACACCAACGGCACGATCATCATGGCGACTGTGAAGGGCGACGTCCACGACATCGGCAAGAACATCGTCGGGGTCGTCCTACAGTGCAACAACTACGAAGTAATCGACCTCGGTGTGATGGTGCCTGCCCAGAAGATCCTGGACGCAGCGAAGGAGCACAACGCCGACATCATCGGCCTGTCCGGCCTGATCACCCCGTCCCTGGACGAGATGGTCAACTTCGCCGTCGAGATGGAGCGTCAGGGGCTGGAGATCCCGCTGCTGATCGGTGGCGCGACCACCTCGCGCGCTCACACGGCCGTGAAGGTGTCGCCGCGTCGTACCGGTCCGGTGGTCTGGGTCAAGGACGCGTCCCGCTCGGTGCCGGTCGCTGCGGCGCTCCTCGACGACAAGCAGCGGCCAGCCCTGCTGGAGGCCACCGAGACCGACTACGCAGCCCTGCGCGAACGGCACGCCCAGAAGAGCGAGCGGCCGATGCTGACGCTGGAGAAGGCTCGCGCGAACCGGACGCCGATCGAGTGGGACGGCTACACGCCACCGGTGCCCGCCCAGGGCATCGGCGTGCGGGAGTTTGAGGACTACGACATCGCCGAGCTCCGCGAGTACATCGACTGGCAGCCGTTCTTCAACGCCTGGGAGATGAAGGGAAGGTTCCCCGACATCCTCAACAACCCGGTGTCGGGCGAGACCGCCCGCAAGCTGTACGACGACGCCCAGGAGATGCTCGACACCCTGATCAAGGAGAAGTGGCTGACCGCCAACGGAGTGATCGGTTTCTTCCCGGCGAACGCGGTCGGCGACGACATCGAGGTCTACACCGACGACAGCCGTACCGAGGTGCTGACCACGTTGTACAACCTGCGCCAGCAGGGCGAGCACCGGGACGGCATCCCGAACCGGTCGCTGGGTGACTTCATCGCGCCCAAGGACACCGGTCTGGCTGACTACGTCGGCGCCTTCGCCGTCACCACGGGGCTCGGCAGCCACGACAAGATCGTCGAGTTCAAGGCAGCCAACGACGACTACAGCGCGATCCTGCTGGAGTCGATCGCCGACCGGCTGGCAGAGGCGTTCGCCGAACGGATGCACCAACGGGTCCGCAAGGAGTTCTGGGGATTCCAGCCTGACGAGCAGCTGGACAGTGAGGCGCTCATCGGTGAGAAGTACGTGGGAATCCGCCCTGCCCCCGGCTACCCCGCCTGCCCGGAGCACACGGAGAAGGCGACGCTCTGGAAGTTGATGGACGTCCGGGAGCGGACCGGCATCGAGCTGACCGAGTCGATGGCGATGTGGCCCGGTGCTGCCGTCAGCGGCTGGTATTTCTCGCACCCGCAGTCGCAGTACTTCGTGGTCGGCCGGATGGCCCAGGACCAGGTCGCCGACTACGCGAAGCGCAAGGGCTGGACCCTGCAGGAAGCCGAGCGCTGGCTCGGCCCCAACCTCGGCTACAACCCGGAGGACTGAGCCCTACGTTGGTTGAGTTCGCACTGGCCGCCGAGAGCCGACGGAGAAGGCTGCGAGCCTATCCAGTCGTTCTCACTATCGCGAATTGACCTTGTGCACTGGACCCTTCGGCCGTAGTGGTGTACTGGGGGCCGCGCTCCGAGGTCGCCGGGACCGCTTGCGGATGGAGGAACACTCATGAGTGGTGACGGCGTCTTCGGGAGTGGGCCGACGGCTCCGCACGGAGATCTGCCCGTCGACAGTGGTGCTGCTCGCGCCGCATTCCTGACCGCCACGCGGTTCGCGTCGGTGGCCGCGATCGGTGGGTTCTTGTTCGGCTACGACATCTCGGTGACCAACCGCGCCGTCAAGGCGCTGCAGGCCGACTTTCACATCGGCAACGCGTTGCTGGGGTTCGCTGCGGCATCGGCGGTGCTGGGTGCGGCGATCGGAGCGGTGTGGGCCGGCCGGATCGCGGACCGGTTGGGTCGGCTGGCGATGATGAAACTGGCGGCCACGTCCTTTTTCATCTGCGGGCTCGGGGCCGGATTGGCAAGCAACATATGGATGTTCGTCATCTTTCACACCATCGGCGGCATCGGTATCGGCTTCGGGTCCGTCGCCGCCCCGGCCTACATCGCCGAAATCTCGCCCCCGCGTTTCCGGGGCCGGCTCGGTTCACTGCAGCAGCTCGCCATCGTGTGCGGAATTTTCGGATCACTGGCACTGACCTGGTTGCCGTTTCATCTGGCGGGGGGCTCCAATGGGCGGCTATGGCTGGGTCTGGCCGCTTGGCGTTGGACCTACCTCAGCGAGGCGATTCCGGCGCTGGTGTATTTCGCGCTGATTTTCACCATTCCGGAATCACCGCGCTATCTGGTTGCAAAACAACAGCTTTCGCAAGCTCGCCGAGTGCTTTCCAAGCTGCTCGGCGACCACGATGTCGAGCCGACGATAAGCCGGATCGCCGACACCATGGAGCAGGAAAATCCACCGTCGTGGCGCGATCTTCGTAAGCCGACCGGCGGGCTGTACAGCATTGTCTGGGTGGGCCTGGGACTGGCCATCTTTCAGCAGTTCGTGGGTATCAATGTGATCTTCTACTACTCAGATGTGCTCTGGGAGGCGGTGGGATTCGGTGAGAAGTCATCGTTCACCATTGCGCTGGTGACCACCGGGGTCAATGTGCTGATCACGTTGGTGGCGATCGCGCTGATCGACAGGCTCGGCCGCAGGCCGCTCTTGCTGGCCGGATCGGCGGGCATGGCATTGATGCTGGTCACCATGACCGTCGTTTTCACCAGCGCACCCATCGTCGACGGTCGACCAGCACTCGACGGAGCCCCCGGGGTGATCGCACTGGTCGCCGCCGACCTGTTCGTTATCGCGTTCGGCATCTCCTGGGGACCAATCCTGTGGGTGCTGCTGGGCGAGATGTTCCCCAACCGCATCCGGTCCGCGGCTCTGGGTTTGGCGTCGGGCGTGCAATGGATGGCCAACTGGACAATCGTCGTGACCTTCCCGGTGTTGCGGCACGCGCTCGGCCTTGCCTACGGCTTCTACGCGCTGTGCGCGCTGCTGTCGCTTCTTTTCGTCTGGCGATGGGTCCGGGAAACCAACGGGGTCTCCCTGGAAGACATGCCCGACGAGGTGACCCCGGCCAGCGGGTCGCCTGCCGCGACCTGAAACCGCCGTGACTTTGCTTAGCCGCCCATGAAACAATCGCTGGCCGTGAAGACCTTCGAGAATTTGTTTGCCGAACTCGGCGAACGTGCCCGCACCCGCCCGGCCGGTAGCAGCACCGTCGCCGCGCTGGACGGCGGCGTGCACGCGCTGGGCAAGAAAATCCTCGAGGAGGCCGGTGAAGTGTGGTTGGCGGCCGAGCACGAGTCCGACGAGGCACTCGCCGGGGAGATCAGCCAATTGCTGTACTGGGCCCAAGTGCTGATGATCGCCCGCGGGCTGACGCTCGACGACGTGTACCGGAAGCTGTGATGACGCTGCACCACCGGAATGGGTCCACCCGACTTCGGGTGGCGGTCCCCAACAAAGGAGCGCTGAGCGAATCTGCGGTCGAGATTCTCTCCGAGGCCGGTTACCGGCGTCGTACCGACCCGAAAGACTTGACCGTCATCGACCCGCACAACCACGTCGAGTTCTTCTTCCTGCGGCCCAAAGACATTGCCATCTACGTAGGCTCGGGCGAGCTCGACTTCGGGATCACCGGGCGGGATTTGGCGCGGGAGTCGCGCGCGCCGGTGCGTGAACGACTGGCGCTGGGCTTCGGGTCGTCCAGCTTTCGCTACGCCGCGCCCGCTGGACGCAACTGGAGTGTCGATGATCTGGCCGGACGGCGAATCGCCACCGCATACCCCAACTTGGTGCGAGAAGACTTGGCGGCCCGCGGTATTGACGCGACCGTGATCCGCCTGGACGGAGCGGTGGAGATCTCGGTGCAGCTCGGGGTAGCCGACGCCATCGCCGACGTGGTGGGCTCCGGCCGCACCCTGAACTTGCACAACCTGGTGGCCTTCGGTGAGACACTGTGCGATTCCGAGGCAGTCCTCATCGAACAGATCGATTCGGATGCCGCCGATCGGCCGGACGGCGCTGCCCGCGATCAACTGGTCGCCCGTGTGCAGGGCGTGGTGTTCGGCCAGCAGTACCTGATGCTGGACTACGACTGCCCGCGTTCGGTTCTCGAGGACGCCACGTCGATCACGCCGGGACTGGAGTCGCCCACGATCGCTCCGCTGGCCGACCCCGATTGGGTGGCGGTACGGGCTTTGGTGCCGCGCCGCGGCGTCAACGAGATCATGGACGAGTTGGCGGGTATCGGCGCCAAAGCGATGCTGGCTTCGGACGTCCGTTTCTTCCGGTTCTGATCTTGGATGCGCCGGTGGGACAGGCGTTGCTGTGTTAACGTCCGGCTAAAGCCGCGTTGAAGTTGTTGAGCCCTCGGGAGGGTCGCCGTGACGCATTTCTATGTTCTGTTACTAGCTCTGGGTATCGGCGTGGTCGCCGGGTTGCGTTCGTTTACTGCGCCCGCCGTCGTCGCGTGGGCCGCGTATCTGAGGTGGATCAACCTGACCGGGCGCTGGGATGCGTGGGTCGGCGTGCTGATCACCGTGATCGTCTTCACCGTTCTGGCCGCCGGTGAACTCGTCCTCGACAAACTTCCCAAGACACCCAGCCGCACAGCACCACCGTCCTTCATCGCCCGACTCGTTGCGGGTGGGTTCGCGGGTGGCGTGATCGGCAGCGCCTGGGGCTTCACCTGGAGTGCGCTGGGTGCGGGTGTCGTCGGCGCTGTACTCGGCACCCTGGGCGGCCACCAGGCGCGCGCCCGCCTTGCCGGGTCGCTTGGCCGCGACCTGCCGGCCGCGTTGCTCGAGGATGTTGTCGCGGTCGGCGGCGGATTCGCGCTTGCCGCTGTAGCCGCTGCTCTGTGACGCAGCCTTTCGACGCGATCGTGGTGGGTGCCGGCCAGGCCGGCCCCCCGCTGGCAGGGCGGTTGACCGCGGCCGGCCACACCGTTGCCGTGGTGGAGCGCAAGCTGATTGGCGGCACCTGCGTCAACACCGGATGCATCCCGACCAAGACACTGGTGGCCAGCGCACAGGCCGCGCATCTGGCGCGCCGCGGTGCCGACTACGGGGTCGGCACCGGAGCGATCAGCGTGGACATGGCGAAGGTCAAGGCGCGCAAAGACGCCATCATGCTGGACGATCGCAAAGGTGTCGAAGACTGGCTTGACGGCATGGACGGCTGCACCGTCGTTCGTGGTCATGCCCGGTTCACCGATCCGCACACGCTGCGGGTCGGCGACGACATCCTGCAGGCCGAGCGCATCTTCCTCAACGTCGGCGGCCGCGCGGTGGTGCCCGACATTCCCGGGCTGGCGGATGTCGACTTTCTCACCAACGTGTCGATCCTCGAACTCGACACTGTGCCTGAGCATCTCGTCATTGTCGGTGGTAGCTACATCGCGCTCGAATTCGCGCAGATGTACCGCCGGTTCGGCGCGAGAGTGACCGTGGTCGAGAAAGGTCCGCGACTGACGTCCCGCGAAGACGAGGATGTCTCCAAAGCTGTCAGGGCGATCCTGGAGGACGAAGGCATCGATGTCGTCGTCGACGCCGCTGACATTCGGATAGCCAAGCACAACAACGGCTTTGAATTGACTCCGCGAGCCGGTGCGGCGCCGATCGCGGGCAGTCATCTGTTGCTGGCGGTGGGGCGGCGGCCCAACACTGACGACCTCGGCCTCGAGCTCGCCGGTGTGCGCACCGATGGCCGGGGGTACGTCACCGTCGACGACCAGCTTCAAACCAGCGTCGACCACATCTGGGCGATGGGTGACTGCAACGGCAAGGGTGCGTTCACCCACACCTCTTACAACGATTTCGAGATCGTGGCGGGGAACCTGCTCGATGCTGATCCGCGCCGGGTCAGCGACCGGATCATCGCCTACGCGCTCTACATCGACCCGCCGCTGGGTCGCGCCGGAATGACCGTCGAGCAGGTTCGCGCGTCCGGCCGGCCGGCACTGGTTGGTCAGCGGCCCATGACCAAAGTCGGTCGCGCCGTGGAAAAAGGTGAGACACAAGGATTTATGCAAGTCGTCGTCGACGCCGAAACGCAGCAGATCCTGGGAGCGGCAATCCTCGGCGTCGGCGGGGACGAGGCGATTCACGAGATTCTGGACGTGATGTCAGCCAAAGCCCCCTACACAACGCTGGCGCGCACGATGCACATTCACCCGACGGTCAGCGAACTGATACCGACGATGCTGCAGGAGATGTCACCGCTGCAGTAGTCGCGCTCAGGCGGCCGGGTCTGCGGTCCGCAGGACGGCGTCCGCCCCGCCCTCGTTGAGCTGATCCGGCCAACCTGGGTACGGCGGCGGTGTGCCGCCGAAGACCGGACAGTGTTCGTGGTGCGCGCACCAGTCACACAGCCGCGACGGCCGCGGCCTGAAATCGCCTGTCGCACCGGCAGATTGAATCGCCGACCAGATCGCCATCAACGTCTTTTCGAAGCGCAGCAGCTCGGTTTCGTCGGGGGAGTAGTCCAGCAGCTGGCCGTCCGACAGATAGATGAGCCGCAGCCGCGTCGGCAGCACGCCCCGCGAGCGCAGCAGCGCGACCGCGTAGAACTTCATCTGGAACATGGCCTTGAACTCGGCGAGCGCCCGCGCTTCCGGTGGCGCTTTGCCGGTTTTGTAGTCCACCACCCGCAATTCACCGGTGGGCGCGACATCGATCCGGTCGATGATCCCGCGGAGCAGCGTGCCGTCAGCGAGTTCGACCTCGATGCGCTGCTCGCAGCTCTGCGGGTCGAATCGGGTCGGGTCTTCCAACCGGTAATAGCCCGATAGCAGCTTTCGGGCCTCGTCGAGGAGTTGGGTCTGCTGATCGGCGTCCAACTGGTCGGCCAGCTCGGGTTCGTGGGCGATCACCTGCGCCCAGGCCGGGCCGACCAGCGCGTCGACGATCTGCGGGCCGCGGTCGGCCGCGGGCAGGCCGTAGAGCTGCTCCAGCGCGGCATGCACGACCGAGCCGCGGAGTTGCGCCGTCGACGGCGGCTCGGGGAGCTTGTCGATCGCCCGGAAGCGGTAGAGCAGCGGGCACTGCTTGAAGTCCGCGGCCCGCGACGGTGACAGGGCCGGCCGTTTGGCTGGTTTGCCCGACTCGCCACTCATATCCGCAGCCTAGGGGCCAGGTCTGACAACCCCGCGCACCTATCTCGGCGCGTCTGCTGGCAGGCTTGAGGGCTGTGCGCGCAACCGGTCCGTTCGTCGCCGGCGATCGAGTCCAGCTCACCGACCCCAAGGGTCGGCACTACACGATGCTGCTCAGCGCCGGCAGCGAATTTCACACGCACCGCGGCGCGATCGCGCACGATTCGGTGATCGGGCTGCCGGAAGGCAGCGTGGTGAAGTCGGCCAACGGTGACCAGTTTCTGGTGTTGCGCCCGTTGCTGGTGGACTATGTGATGTCGATGCCTCGCGGCGCGCAGGTCGTCTATCCGAAAGATTCTGCCCAGATCGTCCACGAGGGTGACATCTTCCCGGGCGCCCGGGTGTTGGAGGCAGGTGCCGGATCCGGGGCGCTGACCTGTTCGCTGCTGCGGGCGGTCGGGCCGGACGGGCAGGTGATCTCCTACGACGTGCGTGCCGACCATGCCGAACATGCGCGTCGCAATGTGGAGACGTTCCTCGGCGGCGCCCCCGACAACTGGCAGCTCGTCATCGGCGATGTCGTCGAGGCCGACGTGGCCGCCGAGTCGGTCGATCGGGCGGTGCTGGACATGCTTGCGCCGTGGGAGGTGCTCGACAGCGTGTCGAGAATGATCGTGGCCGGCGGCGTGCTGATCATCTACGTGGCAACGGTGACCCAACTGTCCAAGACCGTGGAGGCGCTGCGCGAGCAGCAATGCTGGACCGAACCGCGCGCCTGGGAGACGATGCAGCGGGGCTGGAATGTGGTCGGGCTGGCTGTGCGTCCTCAGCACAATATGCGTGGTCACACGGCATTTCTGGTGTCTGCGCGCCGGCTGGCTCCCGGCACTGTCACCCCGACGCCGCTGCGCAGGAAGCGCTCCGGGCTCTAGTCGTCGCTGCGTTGCAGACCTCGGCGCACCGACAGCAACTCGAACTCGGGGTGAGCGGCTACCAGGCGTTCGGCGGCGTCGAGCACATCGACCGCGTGTGGGCGGTCAGCCGAGGCCATCGCCACTCCGACACCCGCCCGTCGGTGAAGCTCATGCGAACCGGTCTCGGCGGCCGATACGCCGAATTTGCGTTGCAGCTCGGCCACTACCGGGCGTATCACCGATCGCTTCTGCTTGAGCGAATGCACGTCACCGAGCAGCAGGTCGAACTCCAGCCAGCCGATCCACATCGCGGGTCAACGGCCCGGTGTGGGCGGAGGCGCGACCGACGCAGTCTGGAAAGCAAGAAGGACCTCGGCGGTTCGCGCCGACAACTGCCACCCGCCTTGGTACGGCTTGAATTCCATCGGAAACGAGAATTTGGGACCGCGTGGATTCGACGAGCTGATGTTGACGATCGCGACCA
The DNA here is from genome assembly GCA_963760095.1 of uncultured Actinomycetota bacterium. Classification (GTDB taxonomy): domain Bacteria; phylum Actinomycetota; class Actinomycetes; order Mycobacteriales; family Mycobacteriaceae; genus Mycobacterium. Next base: position 305,650 of record CAVXBT010000012.1, read on the forward strand.
CGTCGGCCGGGTCCCGGTCCGACCATCCGACGTCGCGCACGTCGACCTTCAAGGGCGCGTAGCCGCCGTTGACCAGCGCGCCGGCGAACTGGTCGAAGACGCCGGCATTCTCCGGCGTGGCGCCCTCGACCAGATTGAGCTTCTTGGTTCCGGGCAGCGCCGGATCAGCCAACCGGTACAGCACCGCCGCCAACGCCTCGGGGGGTGGCAGCGGGGTGGTCTGTGGGGCCGCCGTCGGACTCAGCGACGCCGACATCGGCGCCGGCGCAGTCTCCGGCGAGACGTCGTGCGCGTCGCGCGAACACCCCGAGAGTCCGAACGCCGCATATGCGACGGCGCTCACGACCGCAGTGCGATGTCGGCTCATTCAGCCGCGTCAGTGGCCCGACGAACGCACCGACTGGATCAGCGTCATCGCCGAGTCGTGCGACAGCTTCCAGCCACCCTGGTCGACGAACGTGAGATTCTCGACCGTCGGTGCCAGGTGCGGACCCGCCGCGGTGATGCTGGCCGACGCCGCACCAGGACCCGCGGGCACGATGTTGTTGATGTTGAACGTCAGCGGCAGGCTGCCCTTGTTGGCGGCCTTTTGCAGTTCGTGGTCGGCGAGGGAGGCTGGGACCGGAATGCCACCTTCGACGAGGTAGCCCTTGCTGGCGAAGGACACGCTGGGGTCCTGCAACGTGTTGAGAACGGTGACCAGCTGGTCTGGTGTTGGCAGGTCCACCCCGGGGGCCAATGGCAACGGCGCGCCGAAGACAACCGGCTGAACCTGAGGCGACGCGGCGGTGACGGATGCAATACACGTCACACCTGCGGCCGCCGCGCCGATCGCGGCCAGCGCCGCCACGCCTGTGGCTAGGGATTTCACGGTCACGGAGGTCCTCTCGGTAAAACCAACTCAACATGATGTTAACGCTGAGGCCAGTGTGCCCCATTTCGAGTTCCCGCATGATTCGGAAATCGCCGGTAGCGTTGTCCTATCCACCGCACCACCATCCCGCGGAAAGGAGCGCAACATGGGTGAGTTTGAGCGTGAAGCGTTCGGTAGCCCAGGCGAACCAGAGCTCTCCGCAGAGGATGCTGCCGAGCTGGAAGAACTCCGACGTGAGGCCGCGATTCTGCGCGAGCAGCTGGACAACGCCGGCGTCGCGCGCAGTCCGCGCGATATTCACCAGCTCGAGGCCCGGGTCGACTCGCTGGCGGCCCGCAATTCCAAGCTGATGGAGACCCTCAAGGAGGCCCGCCAGCAACTGCTGGCGCTGCGCGAAGAGGTCGACCGGCTCGGACAGCCGCCCAGCGGCTATGGCGTGTTGCTGTCTGATCACGACGACGAAACCGTCGACGTGTTCACCTCCGGACGCAAGATGCGCCTCACCTGCTCGCCCAACATCGACGTCAAGTCGTTGAGGAAAGGGCAGACAGTTCGGCTCAACGAGGCTTTAACTGTCGTCGAGGCCGGCACGTATGAATCAGTCGGCGAGATTTCAACCCTGCGCGAGATCCTCGCTGATGGTCACCGGGCATTGGTGGTCGGCCACGCCGACGAGGAACGCATCGTGTGGCTGGCCGAGCCATTGGTCGCCGAGGATCTGCCCGACGGACACCCTGACGCCCTCAATGACGACCAGCGGCCACGCAAGCTGCGTCCCGGCGATTCGCTTCTGGTCGACACCAAGGCCGGTTACGCCTTCGAGCGCATCCCCAAGGCCGAGGTCGAGGACCTGGTGCTCGAAGAGGTTCCCGACGTCACCTACAACGACATCGGTGGTCTGGGCCGCCAGATCGAGCAGATCCGCGACGCTGTCGAGCTGCCGTTCCTGCACAAGGATCTTTACCGCGAATATGCGCTGCGTCCGCCGAAAGGCGTGCTGCTCTATGGCCCACCCGGCTGCGGAAAGACGTTGATCGCCAAGGCTGTCGCCAATTCGCTGGCCAAGAAGATGGCCGAGGTCCGCGGCGACGACGCCCGCGAGGCCAAGTCCTACTTCCTCAACATCAAAGGCCCCGAGCTGCTCAACAAGTTCGTCGGCGAGACGGAACGCCACATCCGGCTGATCTTCCAGCGGGCTCGCGAGAAGGCGTCCGAAGGAACGCCGGTGATCGTGTTCTTCGACGAGATGGACTCGATCTTCCGCACCCGCGGCACCGGGGTTTCCTCGGACGTGGAGACGACGGTCGTCCCGCAGCTACTCAGCGAGATCGACGGCGTGGAGGGCCTGGAGAACGTCATCGTGATCGGCGCCTCGAACCGGGAGGACATGATCGACCCCGCGATCCTGCGGCCCGGCCGCCTCGACGTGAAGATCAAGATCGAACGCCCGGATGCCGAATCGGCGCAGGACATCTTCTCCAAGTACCTCGTCGAGACGCTGCCGGTGCACGCCGATGACATCGCCGAGTTCGAGGGTGACCGTGTTGCCTGCATCAAGGCGATGATCGAAAAGGTCGTCGACCGGATGTATGCCGAAATCGACGACAACCGTTTCCTGGAAGTCACCTATGCCAACGGTGACAAGGAAGTCATGTACTTCAAGGACTTCAACTCCGGGGCGATGATCCAGAACGTCGTCGACCGCGCGAAGAAGAACGCGATCAAGTCGGTGCTGGAGACCGGGCAGCACGGGCTGCGGATTCAGCATCTGCTCGACTCGATCGTTGACGAGTTCGCCGAGAACGAGGATCTGCCCAACACCACCAACCCCGATGACTGGGCGCGGATTTCGGGCAAGAAGGGCGAGCGCATCGTCTACATCCGCACGCTGGTCACCGGCAAGAGTTCGAGCGCCTCGCGGGCGATCGACACCGAGTCGAACCTCGGCCAGTACTTGTAGGGCTCAGCCGGTGAACAGCGAATAGCTGTTCCTCAGATCATCCTGCAAAACCTGCGCGGCGTGCGTCGTGGTGTCGATCTGCAACGGGCTGGTGAGCTTTCTCGACTCGAATGTCCAGCCCTCCGGCAGCTGAAGTCGGTCACCGAGACCGGGCAGGTCGGCACGGGAGAGGTTCGGGTCGACGATCTGGCTCCAGGTCTGCATGACCCAACGCCGCAGCGCGGGGTCGTGTAGTTCGTAGATCTCCTCGCCGGCGTCGTAGGTGAACACGGTGTGCCGGTGAACCTGGTTGGCGGTGTACGGGGCGGGGTCCATCGCCGACAACAAGACGGTCGCTTGCAGCAACATGTCGATCCCGCCGAAGTTCTTGACCATCCGCGGGGCCTGGGAGGCCTTCTCGATCGAGTTCATCAGCCAATACCGTGGGCCGTTGAGTAGTGCTGTGGCAGCACCGTTTTCGGTCGCGATGGCTTTCGCGTCGAGTGCCGACCACAATTCGTCGGGGAGGTCGTTCAGCGGATAGCTGTTGTAGACGGTGGCTTGTGGTCCCGCCTCACCCGGCGTCACCAGAAGGACTTCGCCGTAGCGCTTTCCGGACAAGTTTTCAGTGGACTCGGGCGCAGCGTGGGCAGGCACCAGGGTGAAGGTAATCACTTCCGTCACCTGCGTCAACCAACGCAAGGTGGATTAAAGGCGTGGCAGGCGCACATCGGTACGCTCCAACAGCACCGCACTGGTTGCCGCACCTGCCAGCACTACCAATCCCATCACCGACAGCACCAGGTACTGCCAGCCCGCGACCGTCAGTCGCGATCCCAGCTGCTGGCGGTGCGTAGGGATGTTCGGCTGCCCCGTCGGTCCGATCGTCACCCGACGCCGCGCTCTACCCGTACCACCGCGACGTCGTCGCTGAACCCGCCATGCGCTTGGGCCCGAGCATCGGCTTGGTCGATGAGCGCGTCGACGAACTCCGGGCCGGGCAGTAATGCCAGCGACCGGGCCAGTTCCAGTAAACCGTCCTCGCCGAGGCGGTCGGCACCCCGGCCGGAATGGCCCTCAAACAGTCCGTCGGTCAAGAGCACCAAACCGGCACCTTCGGGGAGTTGCATCGCATATTCCGGCCACTCGTCACCGCCGAATCCCAATGCGCAGCCGGCCGGCGGCTCCGCCCATTCCACAGTGCCGAGGCCGTGCACCAGCATGCCGGGATGACCGGCGCGGACCGCTATAACCTGCGGACTGTCGGGACTGACTGCCAGGCTCAGCATCGTAGCGAAAATCGTGCGGCCCGCGCCTTCAGCGTGAAGGATCCGCTCCAGCTGTCGCATCGCAGCGTCACCGTGAACACCGCTCAACGTCAATGTGCGCCATGCGATCCGCAACGCGACCCCCAACGCCGCCTCGTCAGGCCCATGCCCGGCGACATCACCGATAACGATGTGCACGGTCCGGTCCGGGGTTTGCACGACGTCATAGAAGTCTCCACCTAGCAACGCGTTCGTGCGGCTGGGCCGGTATCGGGTCACTACGCGCACTTCCGAACCCTCGAGAAGCAGCGGGGAGGGCAGCAGGCCACGTTCGAGCCGCGCATTTTCCTGAGCTCGAAGATCGCTCGCATGCAGACCTACCGCAATGAGCTCGGCACGCTTACGTTCGATCGCGTATCGCAGGGTCCGCCGCAGCACGTCGGGTGCGACCCACCCCTTGACCAAGTAGTCCTGCGCACCACTGGCGACTGCCGACACCCCGATTTGTTCGTCGTCCAAGCCCGTCAGCACGACAACTGGAAGGGTGGCATCCCAGTCGGCGATGCGGGCGATGCCATCGAACCCTGTGGCGTCCGGCAGATGCAGGTCCAGTTAGCACGCAATCCGGACGCTCATTGGCGAGGACTGCCTTGGCGTGTGCCATCGATGCCGCCCACGTCAACCTGATATCAGCGACCGAGTCTGCGATCAGCTCCTCGACCAGCACCGCATCAGCGCGGTCGTCCTCGATCAGCAGCACTGACAACCACCGATCTGCTGCGGGAGCAATGTGGCGATGGCGCGCCGAGACCGACCCAGGTCCAAACACCTCAGGCTCGGTCAACCATGTCCTCCACCCACGCCGCCGCGCCAACGATAACGCAACACGCTGGGTCTTTGCTGGGGTCACCGACTAATCAGCGAGAGCTACTCCTCGGGCCGATCTCGGCGCCCGCCGCCACCGCGCCTAGTCTTGGGGGATGCAACGGATTATCGGAACGGAGGTCGAGTACGGCATCTCGTCGCCATCGGACCCGACCGCCAACCCGATCCTGACTTCAACGCAGGCGGTGCTGGCCTACGCCGCGGCCGCCGGCATTCAGCGCGCCAAACGCACCCGCTGGGACTACGAGGTGGAATCGCCGCTGCGGGACGCCCGCGGTTTCGACCTGAGCCGCTCGGCCGGACCGCCACCGGTGGTCGACGCCGACGAGGTCGGTGCCGCGAACATGATTTTGACCAACGGCGCGCGGCTCTATGTCGACCACGCGCACCCGGAGTACTCCGCGCCGGAGTGCACGGACCCGCTGGACGCGGTGGTCTGGGACAAAGCCGGCGAGCGTGTCATGGAGGCTGCCGCCCGGCACGTCGCGAGCGTTCCGGGTGCTGCCAAGCTGCAGCTGTACAAGAACAATGTCGACGGTAAGGGCGCCTCTTACGGGTCGCACGAGAACTATCTGATGAGCCGGCAGACGCCGTTCTCGGCCGTCATCGCCGGGCTGACCCCGTTCCTGGTGTCCCGCCAGGTCGTCACTGGTTCGGGACGGGTCGGCATCGGGCCGTCCGGCGACGAGCCGGGATTCCAGCTCTCCCAGCGATCCGACTACATCGAGGTCGAGGTCGGCCTGGAGACCACGCTGAAGCGCGGGATCATCAACACCCGCGACGAGCCGCACGCCGACGCCGACCGTTACCGACGGCTGCACATCATCATCGGCGACGCGAACCTTTCCGAGACATCGACGTATCTCAAGCTCGGGACCACAGCGCTGGTGCTCGACCTGATCGAGGACGGCCCAGCGCACGGATTCGATCTCAGCGACTTGGCGCTGGCCCGGCCGGTGCACGCTGTGCACGCGATCAGCCGTGATCCAACGTTGCGGGCCACCGTCGCCCTGGCCGATGGCCGTGAATTGACCGCCCTTGCGCTGCAACGGATTTATCTCGACCGGGTGGCAAAGCTGGTCGACAGCCGCGACCACGACGCGCGCGCAGCCGACGTCGTCGAGACATGGGCGCACGTGCTCGATCAGCTCGAGCGCGATCCGATGGAGTGCGCCGAGCTGCTCGACTGGCCGGCCAAGCTGCGACTCCTGGAAGGTTTCCGGCATCGGGAGAACCTGAGTTGGTCGGCGCCGCGATTGCACCTGGTAGATCTGCAGTACTCCGATGTCCGGCTGGACAAGGGTCTCTACAACCGGCTGGTGGCGCGCGGTTCGATGAAGCGGTTGGTCACTGAGCAGCAGGTCATCAGCGCTGTGGATAACCCACCCACCGACACCCGGGCCTATTTCCGCGGGGAATGCCTGCGCCGCTTCGGTGCGGACATCGCGGCGGCCAGCTGGGACTCAGTGATTTTCGATCTGGGTGGCGATTCCCTGGTGCGTATCCCGACGCTGGAGCCGCTGCGCGGCAGCAAGGCGCACGTCGGGGCACTACTCGATTCGGTAAACAGCGCGGTCGAACTGGTTGAGCAGCTGACCACCTGAGCGGCCGCACACCGGGCTTTCGCCCGAGCATTGACACCATTGACCGGTAGGGTGGAGAAACCGACGGGCGTGTTTCACGGCCGATGATGATGCAGGAGGCAGCGATGGCCCAAGAGCAGACCAAGCGCGGCGGTGGCGGCGGCGATGACGACGACGTTACTGCCAGCACGGCCGCGGGCCAGGAGCGTCGCGAGAAGCTGACCGAGGAGACCGACGATCTGCTGGACGAGATCGACGATGTTCTGGAAGAGAACGCCGAAGACTTCGTGCGCGCGTATGTCCAAAAGGGCGGACAGTGACCTGGCCTTTCCGCGATCGCTCGGCCACTAACTCAGCACTTCCCGGAACCGCCACCGGCGGCCTCTCCTCATTCACCGACCATCTGCGCCGCGAGGCGCCAGAACTGCTGCCGACTGGTATCAGTAGCGCCGACGTCGTCGGGCAGCTGCCGCATGGAACGACCATCGTCGCGTTGAAGTACCCGGGCGGGGTCCTCCTGGCCGGCGACCGTCGCTCGACCCAGGGCAACATGATCGCGGGGCGCGACGTGCAGAAGGTGTACATCACCGACGACTACACCGCGACCGGGATCGCCGGCACCGCGGCCATCGCGGTCGAATTTGCCCGCCTCTACGCAGTCGAGCTCGAACACTACGAGAAGCTCGAAGGTGTGCCGCTCACGTTCGCGGGCAAGGTGAACCGGCTCGCGATCATGGTCCGCGGCAACCTCGGTGCCGCCATGCAGGGTCTGGTGGCGTTGCCGCTGCTCGCCGGTTTCGACATCGGCGACCCTGACCCGGAGAAGGCGGGCCGCATCGTCTCCTTCGATGCCGCCGGCGGCTGGAACCTGGAGGAAGAGGGCTACCAATCGGTCGGTTCGGGCTCGATCTTCGCCAAGTCATCGATAAAGAAGTTGTATTCGCAAGTGACGGATGCCGATTCGGCGCTTCGGGTCGCGGTCGAGGCGCTCTACGACGCGGCCGATGACGACTCCGCCACCGGGGGACCCGACTTGGTCCGCGGGATCTACCCCACCGCGGTCACCATCGGCGCCGACGGCGCAACCAATGTCGCAGAGCGACGTATCGCCGAGCTGGCCCGAGAGGTCATCGAAACACGTTCGCGTGCCGACACTTTCGGACCGGACGCGGATCGCGCGGGAGGTGATTCATGAGTTTTCCGTACTTCATCTCACCTGAGCAGGCGATGCGCGAGCGCAGCGAGCTCGCGCGCAAAGGCATCGCCCGAGGCCGCAGCGTGGTGGCACTGGCCTACGCCGGCGGTGTGTTGTTCGTCGCCGAGAACCCGTCGCGCTCGTTGCAAAAGCTCAGCGAACTCTACGACCGCGTCGGCTTCGCCGCCGCCGGCAAATTCAACGAATTCGACAATCTGCGTCGCGGCGGGATTCAGTTCGCCGACACTCGCGGCTACGCCTACGACCGTCGCGATGTGACCGGCCGGCAGCTGGCCAACGTCTACGCGCAGACGCTGGGCTCGATCTTCACCGAACAGGCCAAGCCGTATGAGGTTGAGCTGTGCGTTGCCGAAGTCGCTCACTACGGCGAAACCAAACCGCCAGAGCTGTACCGGATTACCTACGACGGGTCGATCGCCGACGAGCCGCATTTCGTGGTGATGGGTGGGACGACGGAACCGATAGCCACCGCGCTGAAGGACTCTTACGCCGAGAACGCTAATTTGGCGGATGCGGTGCACATCGCGGTCAACGCCCTGCAGGCGGGTAGCACCAACGGCAGCGACGAGCCCACCCAGGGAGTGTCGACGTTGGAGGTCGCCATCCTCGATACCAGCCGACCCCGACGTGCATTCCGTCGTATCACCGGCGCTGCCCTGGAGCGGCTGCTGCCAGAACGCGACGGCGCCGGCTCGGCTGACGCAAAGTCGTCGGGCTAGGGATTACGACTTCCCAGCAAGCCCGCTTCGAGTGACGCCTATCCGGGCGTAGTTTGGCGCACAGTGGAGGAGTGGGAGCTGCGGAGGTGCCCGATGAGTGCACTGCGTATTCCGGTCATCGACACCTTCGCAGGTGAGTATCTGTTCCTCTCCAACTTTGCTGCAGCGCCCACGCCCCATCGCGGTTGGCTCTACCCGGCCAGCGAGCACGCGTTCGCCGCGGCCAAGACACGCGACGCAGCGGCCATTGCCGCGATCCGCGGCACCGACGATCCAGCACAGGCCAAGCGAATCGGGCGCGCCGCGCCGCTGGTGAAGGGCTGGGAAGCGGGCGGCAAATTCGCTGCGCCAGCCCGGTGTTGTCCGCTGTCGCGGCTGTCAACTCCGCCGCACCGGAATCGACGTTCGGGTTGACTCCGAGGTTAACCCCGTAATTCCGTCGTGCCGGTTGTACAGTCACCGCAACGACAGTTCGGAATTGTGGGTGAGCCCCGAGGTGTATTCAATGACGGCGACCAGAGACGCTATATGGACTATCCGTAATCCAGTCGGCCGTATGCGAGATCTGCCCTTGCGCCGGCAAAGTGCTGCGCCGCGCCCGCCCGGGACGCGTGGGCGGCCCTTTGTCATCGAGTGCACCCCCCAGGAGGCCGTCGTCGCCGTACATGCGCAGGATCGTCGATTTCTCGAGCAGTGCGGCCGCAGCCCGGCCACCCTGCTCAGTGATGCGGCCCACCCGATGCTGGCTAGCATGGGCCAGGGCGCCAGCTCCGCAACCGAGGACGGCTACGCGCTGGCCGAACTTCTTGCCCGGGTGCCCGACCCCGTTGCGGTGCTGCGCGCATACGAGCAGTTGCGCCGCAAGCGCACCCGGGTGAAGGGCTTGCGGCGGCTGGCCAAACTCGAGCAAACGGAGAACCGACTCGCCTTGGCGGCGCGCAGCCTCGGGCTGCGCCTGGCGCCGACGTGCGTCCTGACGCGGCAAACTGTCCGTCCCATGTGGTTCGATATGGCGTGGACCGCGTTGTGACCCCGCAGCTGCGTCGCCCGTTGAGCCCGCAAGAACGTTGGTACTGGATCGCCAATCAGGTCTCGCCGCTCAACGTCATTGCGCGGGTGCGTCTTCATGGAAAAATCTCGCATGACCTGCTCGAAGCGGCGGCGGCCGCGCTGGCCGCCGAATACCCGGTACTGCGGGTAGCGATCACGGCCGACGCCGACGGAACCAATCCCTCGTTCCTGCCGTCCGCGCAGCCGATCGACGTCCGCACGGTGAGCGGTGACGACGCCGAATGGCAACGGCAGGTCGACAGCTACGAGCTGGCCACGTCGCTGGACTGGCACACCGGTCCGCTGGTCCGTATTGTGCACGTGGCGGGTAACTCCGGCGACGTGCACGATCTGGTGCTGACCGGGTCGCACATCGTTGTCGACGGCTTCACCGTGATTTTCTTATTAATCAAGCTGCTCGAGCACGCCGACCGTCTGGGCCGGTCACCTGGCGACACCCAGACGATCTCACGGCCGGCGGTCGGCGCCCCCGAAGACCGGTTGCCCGCCCGCTATCGCGGTGCCCGGGGCTTCGCCAGGATCGCGGGCAGCGTTATCGCCGACGGGCTCGCCACTGCGATCACCCGTCCGCGACGGCTGCGCGCGGAGACACCCGTCCCGGCGTCCCAGCGCCGGACCAGACTGTTGTGCCGTAACCTGTCGGGCAGTCAGGTGGATGCACTGATCCGGCGTTGCCATGCCGAAGGCGTCACCGTACACGGCGCACTGGCGGCGGCCATGGCGATGGCGATCGGACCGGTAGTCGCGCAGAAAGATTCGGGCTGGATAGGCATCAACACACCGGTCGACTGCCGCGCCGCAGCGGTTCCCCCCTTTCCCGCCGACGAAGCCGGTGTCTTCTTGTCCTCGATAACGCCGATGGTGCGCTTCGGCGGTGGCCGGGATCTATGGTCGATCGCCCGGCAGGTCAACCGGTCGATGCGCCGACGCGTCCGATTCGGTCAGCATCTCGCGGCGCAGAACGCTGTGCGGTACGTGGCCCCCGCCTCGCTCGACACCAGCGCGCGCGTCATTGGCCTGTTGGAACGCCTCGGTGTTACCTCCAGTATTTGCCTGACGAACGTCGGTCGCCTCGACTTCCTCCCAACGCGGATCGGCGAATGGTCCCTGTCCGGCGGGCAGGGCGCGGGTAGCCTATCGGTCGCCGGCTACCTTATGGCCGCGGTCGGTACGGTCCACGGCCAATTATTTTGGAATTTCACGTACGTCGACGGGGTTGTGTCGCAGCCGACCGCGCAGCAGTTCGCGGACGCTGCTGTGGCGACACTGCTGGACGCACTTGAATAAGGGTCGGAGCGACGCGCAGCCGGAAGTCACCAAGCGGTCAGCGCCTAGGGATACCAGTCCGTCGCGGCCGCCGCAATGGTGTTCACGCCTACCTACTATGGCGTGAGCTCTACGACCGCGTCGGCTTCGCCGCCGCCGGCAAATTCAACGAATTCGACAATCTGCGTCGTGGCGGGATTCAGTTCGCCGACACTCGCGGCTACGTCTACGACCGCCGCGATGTGACCGGCCGGCAGCTGGCCAACGTCTACGCGCAGCCGCTGGGCTCGATCTTCACCGAACAGGCCAAGCCGTATGAGGTTGAGCTGTGCGTTGCCGAAGTCGCTCACTACGGCGAGACCAAACCGCCAGAGCTGTACCGGATTACCTACGACGGGTCGATCGCCGACGAGCCGCATTTCGTGGTGATGGGTGGGACGACGGAGCCGATAGCCACCGCGCTGAAGGACTCTTACGCCGAGAACGCTAATTTGGCGGATGCGGTGACATCGCGGTCAACGCCCTAGAGGCGGGTAGCACCAACGGCAGCGACGAGCCCACCCAGGGAGTGTCGACGTTGGAGGTCGCCATCCTCGATCCCAGCCGACCCCGGCGTGCATTCCGTCTTATCACCGGCGCTGCCCTGGAGCGGCTGCTGCCTGAACGCGACGGCACAGAGTCGGCGGACGACTCGCCGGAGAAATCGTCGGAATAGCCGCTGCGGGCCTGGCCTTGCCGTCTCGTATTGTCGACCTGTGCTGATCGGCCTGCTGCTCGCCTTGGGCTGCTCGGTGTGTTACGGGACGGCGACGGTGTTTCAGGCTGCGGCGACGCGCTCGGTGGATGCCGGCAGCGACTCTGGAGTTGACGCGGTCCTGCTTTTACGGGCGCTGCGGCAGTGGCGCTACCTGGTGGGCATCGGGCTTGACGGCCTCGGCTTTGTGCTGCAGGTGGCGGCGCTGCGGTTGGTGCCGATTTACGTCGTCGCCGCGGCGATCGCCGCTTCACTCGCCGTCACCGCGATCGTGGCCGCATGGGTGCTGTCGACGCAGTTGTCGGCAGTGGAATGGGCTGCCGTGATCGTGGTGTGCGCCAGCCTCGCGATGCTCGGCTTTGCCGCCGGGCCCGAAGGTTCCGGGCACGGGCCACCCGGGCTGGCCTGGGCGCTGCTGGCGATTGTCGCGGTCGTTTTCGTCGCCGGTGCGGTCGCGGGCCGCCTCGGCGAGCGGCTACGCGCACTCGTTCTCGGGTTAGGGGCTGGCGCGGGATTCGGAGCCGTCGAGATCGCCGTCCGCCTGATCGATGCGCTCGATCCGAGGAAAGCCGCTTTTTACACCAATCCCGCTGTTTACGTGGTGATCGCCGGTGGGTTGGCCGGATTTCTGCTGCTCACTTCGGCTCTGAGCCGCGGATCGGTGACCACCGCAGTCGCGGGGATGGTTGTCGGAGAGACGGTCGGCCCCGCCCTGGTCGGGGTGGTGTGGCTGGGCGACCAGACCCGGCCGGGCCTGAACTGGATGGTGGTAACCGGGTTTGCGATTGCGGTCGTCGCGACGCTGGCGCTGAGCCGATTCGGCGAAGCGCCCAACCCTGCCGAGGCTTAGGTCTTCGACGTCGCCCGCCACCAGGCCGCGATATAAAGCAGCATCGAGACCACCAAAGCCACGAGTACCCACAAAACGATCGTGAGATCGATCCAGCTTCCGAACGCCGGCGAGCCCGGAAGTGCGTTTCTCAGCGGTACCACCGCAAACAGCATCGCCGCATACCAGGTGACCATCGGGGACTGAAACCTCCGTGGGTCACGAGTCGTCTGGATGGCAACGAACAAACCGACTGCCGCGATCGCGACGAAGATGCACAGGATGACGATCGCGAAGATCATCGTGCTCGCTGATCGCTGCAATTGAACTTCGTAGGGCGCCAATGCATTGGCGTTGTTCACCCGAGCCACTTGCATTTGCCAGCCAGCCAGCCGATCGACGAATGTCACGTTGACGTGTTCCGGCACTTGCGCCGCACCCGTAAACAGGGTGACTGTGATCGGCCCGGTGTAGTAGCTGTCGAACGGCCAGCGTTCGACGTCGCGCGCCAGAGTCAGCGGAACAGGAAAAACACCGGGCAACATGCCCTTGGAATACGTGCGCCTAACCGGCGTCGTCACGGATGTGACTGCCACAGTGAGGTCTTGCTTGACACCGTCGGTCGCCGGATCTATCAAGGCAGGTCCGGGCCTGATGATGAGGTCGCCGACGAGCTCGTTGTAGGTGTTGGAGATGCTGACCACATCCAGCGTCACAGTTGTGCCGCCGCTGGTCGGGGTGCCATGAGCAGGAACACGTTGGGATGCACTGCCCTCGACGTAGAGCACGACCGACGTGATCATTGTGAAGGCCATAATTAACAGCGCGACGACGGCGAGTCTTATGCGCGGCATCCAGCGGCGACGGCGAACTGTTGACGGCGGGCGCTCGTCGGACCGCACCGGCACCCGTTCGTCCAGTGTGCTCACGGAAACCTCCGGGGCAGATGATGGGTCGCGCACCTGAGTCATCCAGGCTTCCTATGCCGGGATTCTTGATGGGTCAACGCAATTGCCCTTATTGGGGACCGCAAAGCTATGCCACCAGCTCGACTTCTTCGCGGGACGTATCGAGCCGCTCGCGGTTCGCGCGGTGGTTGATCGCGCGGTACAGCGGAGCCGTCACCGCGGTGGTCACGATGGCAAGTGCACACAGCATCGCAAACGCGTAGGGACCGATCAGGTGGGCCTGCAGGCCGATCGACGCAATGGCGAGTTCGGTGACGCCGCGGCAGTTCAGCAAGACGCCGAGTTCAGCTGAGGTGGTACGTGGCCAGCGCTGCATCCTGCCGGCGAGCAAACCGACCGCGAGCTTTGAACCGAAAGCGGCGATGGTCAGGGTCAGCAGGCACGCCAGACTGCCCCATCGAAACAGATCCGCCAGAACCTGCAGCGGCACAGACAACGCGCTCGAAACGAAGAACGCGGGAATGAGCATGTCGGCAACTGCGGCCAAGGCCCGCTGCGATGCTGCGTTGGCCAACCCCGCGGGGAAGAACAGACCGGCGATCACGGCACCGAGGGCGGGGTGGAGACCGAACATCTGCGTTGCTGCTGCACCGACCAGTACGTAGGCGAACATCGCCACCACGAACGGGGCGGTCTGCTGGGAGTGCTGAGCCCACCGCTGGACGATCCGCGGCAGCACGAACATCACCGTCAACAGCAACGCGGCGCCTACGCAGAGGTTGGTCACCGAAATCGACTTCAAGTCTGTGGTGAGCAAGATCAACGCAGTAACCAGCGCCCATGCCGCCGCATCAGCCGATACGGCAATTCGCAGCGCGACCCCTGGGATGGGCGTCGGGACCCCAAGATCTTTGATGATGAGCACGAGAACAGGAACGGCGGTGACACTCAGCGCCACACCGACGAATAACCAGACATGCAGCGGATTGTGGTCGGGGCCAACGAGTCGGTGTCCGAAGGGCCAGGCCGCAGCCGCGCAGACGACGATCGGAATCGCCACGGAGGGCACCAGTTGCCACAGTGGTGACCGCTCGGTTGACGACGATTTGCTGTAGGTACGCAGCTCAATTCCGACCAGGAACAGCAGTAGCAAGAGGCCCGCTTGGCCTACGGCGTCGATGAGGGATTTCGAGCTCGCCGAAAGTATTACGGACTTCACCGAATGAGGACTGACAGCCAGAACTGTGCCGATCAGAAGGCCGAAAAAGATTACTCCGACGACCGCGGGTTGCTTAATCCGACGGAATAGGTTTCCGACAAGCACTGAGCCGACCAAGACTACGGCTAGCACAATTAGTGCTTGCAACACATTACCGAGTGGCATCGTTGTGTCCCTATCTAAAATCTAATTACGGGAAAATGGGCGTAGGTCCGCTATTCGTCACGCAGGCAGGCGATTTGGGTTGCCTCAGATCAGCGGCCGCGTGGGTGCTGCGTTCCACCCTGAATAGCGAGTCGCTTCTTGTATAACGAGTGCCGCAACGCGAAGCAACGATGTGGTGGCCACCGACACAGCCCATGTTGGGTTCTTTACGAAAGGCAGGCGAAACCATAACGACTTTTTTACGGCTGTTGTTGGCGCGATTAGAAATTCGGGCAAACCAGGTCCGAGGGCTCAAGCAACAGGGACTGCGGGGCCTCCGCGTCGACCCTCTCCGTCGACATCGTCGTCGCGAGCGGCGGCGTGGCCCGTGGACCACGCGGCCGACCTGCGCGCGGGGGTTCCACACCAGTTGCGCAATCAACCAGTACCCTCGAATTGTGCAGCGGCGGATCATGGGCATCGAGACCGAGTTCGGTGTCACCTGCACATTCCACGGTCATCGTCGTCTGTCACCTGACGAAGTGGCCCGCTACCTGTTTCGCCGGGTGGTCTCGTGGGGCCGCAGCTCCAACGTTTTCCTGCGCAACGGGGCACGGCTGTACCTCGACGTGGGCAGCCATCCCGAATACGCCACCGCCGAATGCGACAGCCTGGTGCAGCTGGTCACCCATGACCGTGCCGGCGAGCGGGTGTTAGAGGATCTGCTGGTCGACGCCGAGCAGCGACTGGCCGACGAAGGTATCGGCGGCGACATCTATCTGTTCAAGAACAACACCGACTCGGCCGGCAACTCGTACGGCTGCCACGAGAACTACTTGATCGTGCGGGCCGGGGAGTTCTCCCGGATTTCTGATGTGCTGCTGCCTTTCCTGGTCACCCGCCAGCTCATCTGCGGCGCCGGCAAGGTGCTGCAAACTCCGAAGGCCGCCACCTTTTGTCTTTCGCAGCGCGCCGAGCACATCTGGGAAGGCGTCTCCTCGGCCACCACCCGCAGCCGCCCGATCATCAACACGCGCGATGAGCCCCACGCCGACGCCGAGAAGTACCGGCGCCTGCACGTCATCGTCGGCGACTCCAACATGTGTGAGACCACCACCATGCTCAAGGTGGGCTCCGCGGCGCTGGTGCTGGAGATGATCGAAGCGGGCGTGGCGTTCCGGGACTTCTCGCTGGACAACCCGATTCGGGCCATCCGGGAAGTCAGCCACGATATCACCGGCCGGCGGCCGGTGCGGCTGGCCGGCGGGCGTCAGGCCAGCGCGTTGGACATCCAGCGGGAGTACTACGCGCGCGCTGTCGAGCATCTGCAGACCCGCGAACCCAATGCGCAGATCGAGCAGGTCGTCGACCTGTGGGGTCGCCAGCTCGACGCGGTGGAAAGCCAGGACTTCGCCAAAGTCGACACCGAAATCGACTGGGTGATCAAGCGGAAGCTGTTCCAGCGCTACCAAGATCGCTACGACATGGAGCTGGCCGACCCGAAGATCGCCCAGCTAGACCTGGCGTACCACGACATCAAGCGCGGCCGCGGTGTCTTCGATCTGCTGCAGCGCAAGGGCCTGGCGACTCGGATCACGACCGATGAGGAAATCGATGCCGCCGTCGACCAGCCGCCGCAGACCACCCGGGCCCGGCTGCGCGGCGAGTTCATCAGCGCCGCCCAGGCGGCAGGACGCGATTTCACCGTCGACTGGGTGCACCTCAAACTCAATGACCAGGCTCAGCGCACCGTGCTGTGCAAAGACCCGTTCCGGTCGGTCGATGAGCGGGTCAAGAGGCTGATCGCCAGCATGTAGCCCGCTCGACGACGAAACGAATCGTCGTGATCGGCGAATCCTATTGCGGTACAGGCTTGCCCTGGCCTGGCCTCCAGTTTCCTTGTCGCTGGCCGACGCGACCGAGACGTCGGTCCCGAATCGGGTTTGCTGCACCCCTAAGCTGCTACGAGTGGCGGTCTCCAAAGTCGAACGGTTGATGAACCTCGTCATCGCGCTGCTGTCGACCCGCGGCTACATCACCGCAGAGAAAATCCGGTCCAGCGTGGCGGGATATGCGGACAGCGCCACCGACGAAGCGTTCTCGCGGATGTTCGAGCGTGACAAGAACGAGCTGCGCGATCTGGGCATTCCGCTGGAGACCGGCAAGGTGTCGTCGTTCGATCCGGTGGAGGGCTACCGCATCAACCGCGACGCATACGCACTCCCCGCCGTCGAGCTGACCGCCGATGAGGCGGCCGCCGTCGCCGTCGCCACGCAGCTGTGGGAATCGCCGGAATTGATCACCGCCACGCAGGGTGCGCTGCTCAAGCTGCGCGCCGCCGGCGTGGACGTCGACGCGGACGCGCCGGTCGCCATCGCGTCGCCCGCCGGGACATTGGGACTGCGCGGGGCGGAAGACGTGCTCGGAGCGTTGTTGCCGGCGATCGGTTCCGGACAGGCCGTGCAGTTTCCGCACCGGCCGTCACGCGCCGAGCCGTACACCGTGCGCACGGTCGAGCCGTGGGGTGTGGTGACCGAGAAGGGCCGCTGGTATCTCGTCGGGCACGATCGCGACCGCGGCGCCACCCGCACATTCCGGCTGTCCCGGATCGGTGGCGAGGTCACACCGATCGGGCCGGTCGGGGCCGTCACCAGGCCCAAGGACGCCGACCTGCGCCAGATCGTGGCCGACGCGGTCGGCGAAACGCCGTCCGGCGTACGTGCTCAGGTCTGGGTGGCCGAGGGACGGGCCACCGCGCTGCGGCGCGCCGGGACATCGCTGGAGCCTCGGCAGGTGAGCGGCCGCGACGGCGACGTCATCGAACTCGACATCGGAACCACCGACCGATTGGCGCGCGATATCGCCGGTTACGGCGCCGACGCGTTGGTGCTGGACCCCTCGTCGCTGCGCGAAGAGGTGTTGGGCCGGTTGCGTGCTCATGCCGGCGAGGCTGCCGACCGACGCGATGAGGAGCGGCGTCTGTGACACCCGTATCGACACGGCTGGTGCGGCTGCTGAACATGGTGCCGTATTTCCAGGCCAACCCGCGGGTCACCCGTGCGCAGGCCGCCGCTGACCTCGGCGTTTCCGTCAAACAGTTGGGGGAGGACCTCGACCAGCTGTGGCTGTGCGGCCTGCCCGGCTACGGCCCGGGCGATCTGATCGACTTCGAATTCACCGGCGACACCATCGCGGTGACGTTCTCGGCGGGGATGGACACCCCACTGCAGCTCACCTCGCCGGAGGCCACCGGCTTGCTGGTGGCCCTGCGCGCGCTGGCCGATATCCCCGGTGTGGTCGATCCGGAGGCGGCCCGCAGCGCGATCGCCAAAATCGAAGCGGCCGCCGGCGCCGCTGGACACGGACATGACGTCGCCGCGGTCGACGAGCCCGCACCGGTCGAGAGTAAGGCGGTCGCGGCGGTGCGCGTTGCGGTGCGTGACGGCCGGGCGTTGACTATCGACTACTACGCCGCCTCGCACGACGTGCTGTCCACCCGGATCGTCGACCCCATCCGGATCGTGCTGGTCGGCGACCACAGCTATCTGGAGGCATGGTCGCGGGAGTCCGAAGGCGTGCGGCTGTTCCGGTTCGACCGCATCGTCGAAGCCACCGTGCTCGACGAGCCTTCCGCACCACCGGAACCCGCGATCCAGGCGCCACCGGACACCTCGCTGTTCGACGCCGACCCCTCGCTGCCGTCCGCGACGCTGCAGCTGGCGCCCGCGGCCTCGTGGATGTTCGAGTACTACCCGATGCGCCTACTGCGCGAACTGCCTGACGGTTATTGCGAGGCGGCGATGACCTACGCCTCCGAAGACTGGATGGCCCGCCAGGTGCTGGGCCTGGGTGGCGCCGTGCGCGTCCTGGGGCCGGAGTCGCTGGCCGTGCGGGTGCGCGACGCCGCCGCGGCGGCACTGGATTCATACCAGGCTGCGGCGCGGTCCGGCTTGTGAGACGGCGGCTGCGGTAGCATCGAGAACACGTCTGGAGGTAAATACACGTGAACGCTCTTACTCCGGGTCACCTGGCTATCATCGCCGTCCTGGTGGTCGTGCTGTTCGGCGCCAAGAGGCTGCCCGACGCGGCACGCTCATTGGGCAAGTCGTTACGGATCTTCAAGTCCGAGGTACGCGAACTGCAAAACGACAACAAACCGGAAGCGTCTGCCACCCAGGCCTCCCCGCCCCAGCCGGTGCATTCCGAGCGGGTCGAGCCGCCGGCGGCTGACGGACGGTCGGCTTAGCCTGGCGCCGCGGACGCGGCGCCAGAGCGCCTATCTACTGTGCGCACCACCGGAGTGTTCAGGCGGCTAGACCCACGTTCCCGCCGCAGCCGTACCAACCCCGACGCGACTATGTCGCTGGTGGCCCATCTGACCGAGCTGCGCGCTCGGCTGCTGATCTCGCTGGCCGCCGTCGTCCTGACGACGGCGCTGGGGTTCGTCTGGTATTCGCATCCGTTGTTCGGGCTGGAAAGCCTGGGCGAGTGGCTTCGACACCCGTATTGCGCGCTGCCGCCGACGGCGCGGGCGGACATCGCCAACGGCCAGTGCCGGTTGCTGGCCACCGCACCGTTCGACCAGTTCATGTTGCGGCTGAAAGTCGCGTTGATGGCTGGGGTGGTGTTGGCCTGCCCGATCTGGCTTTACCACTTGTGGGCATTCATCACCCCCGGGCTGTACAAGAAGGAGCGCCGCTTCGCGGTGGCGTTCGTGATCCCGGCGGCGATGTTGTTCGTCACCGGTGCGGTGCTGGCATATCTGGTGCTGGCCAAGGCGCTGTATTTCCTGTTGACGGTCGGCAGCGACGTGCAGGTGACCGCGCTGTCGGGCGACCGGTATTTCGGGTTTCTGATCAACCTGTTGCTGGTCTTCGGCGTGAGCTTCGAGTTCCCGCTGCTGATCGTGATGCTCAATTTCGTCGGCGTGCTGAGCTATGCGCGGTTACGGTCGTGGCGGCGCGGCCTGATCTTCGGGATGTTCGTGTTCGCAGCGGTTTTCACGCCGGGTTCCGACCCGTTCTCGATGACGGCGCTGGGACTGGCGCTGACGCTGCTGCTCGAACTGGCCATCCAGATCGCCCGCCTGCACGACAGACGGAGAGCCAAGCGCGAGGCGCTGACTGCCATGGCCGACGACGAAGCCTCGGTCATCGACCCGCCGTCTGCGGTGGGGGTGCCGTCGAGCATCGCCGGGCCCCATGACGACATCACCTGATGAACCTGCTGTGAGCGAACTGTCGCGGTTCGTTGCGGACCTGCCGTTCGGGCTGGACGGCTTTCAGCAGCAGGCATGTGCGGCCCTGGAAAGCGGCCACGGTGTGCTGGTGTGCGCGCCAACCGGGGCCGGCAAGACCGTCGTCGGCGAATTCGCGGTGCATCTGGCACTTGCGTCCGGTGGGAAGTGCTTCTACACCACACCGCTGAAGGCGCTGAGCAACCAGAAGCACACCGATTTCGTGGCCCGCTACGGCAAAGACCAGATCGGGTTGCTCACCGGCGACCTGTCGGTGAACGCGGGCGCCCCCGTCGTGGTCATGACCACCGAGGTGCTGCGCAACATGCTCTACGCGGATTCTCCTGCACTGCAAGGGCTTTCGTATGTCGTGATGGACGAGGTGCACTTCCTCGCCGACCGGATGCGTGGTGCGGTGTGGGAGGAGGTCATCCTGCACCTGCCCGACGACGTGCGTCTGGTCAGCTTGTCGGCGACGGTGAGCAACGCCGAGGAGTTCGGCGGCTGGATTCAAACCGTGCGCGGCGACACGTCGGTGGTCGTCGATGACCATCGACCCGTACCGTTGTGGCAGCACATGCTGGTCGGCAAACGCCTGTTCGACCTATTCGACTACGACTCGCATAGCCCAGGGGACCGGCGGCAACCGATCGTCGACCCGAACCTGTTGCGCCACATCGCCCATCGCCGCGAGGCCGATCGGCTCTCGGACTGGCGTGGCCCGCGCCGGCAGCCGGGGAGAGGAAACGCGGGACGCCCCGGCCGGTCGGGTTTCTACCGGCCGCCGCCGCGGCCTGATGTGATTCGCCTGCTGGACTCCGACGGCCTGCTGCCGGCGATCACTTTCGTGTTCTCTCGGGTCGGCTGTGACGCCGCGGTCAACCAATGCCTGCGGTCGTCATTGCGGCTGACCACCGAGGAGGACCGGGCGAAGATCGCCGAGGTCATCGATCACCGCTGCGGCGATCTCGAGGATTCCGATCTGCCCGTGCTCGGCTATTACGAGTGGCGGGAGGCGCTGCTTCGCGGCATCGCCGCCCACCACGCCGGATTGTTGCCGGTGTTCCGGCACACCGTCGAAGAACTGTTCACCGCCGGGCTGATCAAGGCGGTCTTCGCCACCGAAACGCTGGCGTTGGGTATCAACATGCCCGCCCGCACGGTGGTGCTGGAACGGCTGGTGAAGTTCAACGGGGAGCAGCATCTTCCGTTGACCCCGGGCGAGTACACCCAACTCACCGGGCGGGCCGGCAGGCGCGGCATCGACGTCGAAGGTCACGCCGTGGTGCTCTGGAATCCCGGCGAAGACACCAGCGAGCCGGCAGATGTCGCGGGTCTGGCATCCACCCGCACCTTCCCGCTGCGCAGCTCGTTCGCCCCGTCTTACAACATGACGATCAATTTGGTGAACCGGGTGGGCCCCGAGCAGGCACACCGGTTGCTGGAGCAGTCGTTTGCCCAATATCAGGCCGACCGGTCGGTGGTGAGCCTGGTTCGCGGCGTGGAGCGCGGACAGCAGATGCTCGACGAGATCGCGGTCGAGCTCGGCGGGCACGACGTGCCGATCCTCGAGTACGCCCGGCTGCGGGAGCAGATCAGCCAGCAGGAGCGCGCCCAGGCCCGTGCGTCGCGGCTGCAGCGCCGGCAGGCGATCAATGACGCGCTGGCGGCGCTGCGCCGCGGCGACATCATCACGATCACGCAAGGACGGCGGGGCGGGCTGGCCGTCGTACTGGAGCCCGCCCGCGACAGCACCGACCCGCGTCCGTTGGTGCTGACCGAAAACCGCTGGGCGGGACGGATTTCGTCGGCAGACTATTCCGGCGCGTCGGCGCCGGTGGGGTCGATGACGTTGCCCAAGCGGGTCGAGCACCGACAGCCGCGGGTCCGCCGGGACCTGGCGTCGGCGCTGCGTTCGGCGGCTACCGGATTATCGATACCGATTGATCGCCGCGGCAAGAACACGGACGGCCGCGATCTCGACCCGGAGCTGGCGTCGTTGCGCGAGCAGTTGCGTCGCCATGCCACCCACCACGAGCCCGACCGGGAGGTCCGGGTCCGGGTTGCCGAGCGTTACTTGCGTACCGAACGCGACAACGCCGCGCTGCAGAAGAAAGTCGCCGCCGCCACCAACTCCTTGGCCCGCACTTTCGACCGAATCGTCGGGCTGCTCAGCGAGCGCGGGTACATCTCGGTCGCCGACGGTGATCCCGCGGTGACCGACAACGGTCGGCTGCTGGCCCGGATCTACAGCGAGAGCGACTTTTTGGTCGCCGAATGCCTGCGCACCAACGCATGGACGGGTCTACAGGAGGCGGAGCTGGCCGCCGTCGTGTCGGCGGTGGTTTACGAATCGCGCGGCCGGGACGGTCCTGGTCCGCCACGAAACGCGGAGGTACCCACCGCGCCGCTGCGGCAAGCACTGAAGCGAACGCGGCGGTTGTCGGCGGAGTTGCGCGCCGACGAGCAGCGACACCGCATCACGCTGAGTCGCGAGCCCGACGACGGCTTCGTCGCGGCGATCCACCGCTGGGCCAGCAGCGGCGACCTGGTTACCGCGCTGGCCGCCGCCGACGCCGAGGGCTCCGGTGCGCCGCTGTCGCCGGGGGATTTCGTGCGCTGGTGCCGGCAGGTGCTCGACCTGTTGGACCAGGTCCGCAACGCCGCCCCGCAACCGGAGTTGCGGGCCACCGCGAAACGCGCGATCGACGCAGTTCGGCGCGGCGTCGTAGCAGTTGACGCCGGGTAGGCTGAGCCGAAGCTACGGTTGCACACGGCGACCGATGCCAGCACTGCAAGCAGGATCGAGAGGACTGACAGACGATGAGCGGACCCCAGGGACCCGACCCGACGCAGCCGTGGCAGCCGCCCCAGAGCGAAGGTCAGCAATCTGGCGAGGAGCAGGCCCAGTACGCGTCGCCCTGGCAGCAGCAACCATCCGGCGACCAAGGCTGGCAGGCCTCGGCCGGGGAGCAACAAACCTGGCAAGCGCCCGCCTACACGCCCACCGAATACGGGCAGTACCAGCAGCCGCCGGCGCAGTATTACCCGCCGTCTCAGTCCTTCCCGCAGGGCTACCCGCAGCAGGGCCAGTACGGCGCCGAGGCCGCTCAGTACGGCGCGCCGACCACGCAGTACGGCCAGACGGGCCAGTATGGCCAGCCGGCCCAATACGGACAGCCAGGCCAATACGGTCAACCTCAATCCGGCCAATACGGGCAACCCGGCCAGTACCCGGGGGCCTACGGCCAGTCCCCGGCGGGCCCGAAACGTTCGCGAGCGCTGGTGGGCACGGTGGTCGGTGTGTTCGCGGCCATCGTCGTGGCGGTGGTGTTGGTGCTGGGCTTCTGGGCGCCGGGGTTCTTCGTGACCACCAAGCTGGACGTCGGCAAAGCCGATGCCGGTGTACAGCAGATCCTCACCGACAGCACCAACGGATACGGGGCCAAGAACGTCAAGGACGTCAAGTGCAACAACGGTCAGAATCCGACCGTCAAAAAGGGCGCCAGCTTCGATTGCGACGTCAGCATAGACGGCACCAAGCGTCAGGTGACCGTGACGTTCCAGGACAACAAGGGCACCTACGAGGTGGGTCGGCCCAAATAGCCTCGGTCTAGGACGCGGGCAGCGCGTCGAGCGCCTTTTGCAGGCGCGCGATCGATGAGCCAACGCCCAGCCTGGTCGCCAGTTCCGCGGTGCGGGCCGGGTCGGCTGCCACCAGCGGTAGGGCGTCGGTGGCCGAGGACAGTGCGACGGGCGCATCGGTGGCGACCCGCACCACCGGGCCGGCGACCTCGATGTAGTCGGCGGCGTTGCGCAGTTTGGCCCTAACGCCTTTGGCCAGCGACGATTTGGGGTCGTCGACGGCGGCCAGGATCGCTGCCAGCGAGCCGTGCTGCGCCAGCAGCGTGGCGGCGGTTTTCTCGCCGATACCCGGAACGCCGGGCAGTCCGTCGGAGGGGTCTCCCCGCAGCAGGGCCAGTTCGGCGTAGCCTGCGCCGGCCCGGTCGGCGGGTACGCCGTAACGCTCGGCGACTTCGGCGGGACCCATCAAGGTGGCATTGCTCAGGCCCCGTCCTAGGTAGAGCACCCGCACCGAGACCGGGTCGTCACCGACCACTTGCAGCAAGTCGCGGTCGCCGCTGACGACGACGACGGGGTCGCGGCGTTCCTGGGCGGCCAGCGTGCCGATCACATCGTCGGCCTCGAAGCCTTCAGCGCCGCCGGTGCAGAGGCCGAACGCGTCGATAATCTCTTCGATCATCTCGACCTGCGGCGAGAGATCGTCGGGAACTTCCTCGACATCGGCGCGCCCGTCCGGGTTTTCCTCTTCAACCCGATGGGCCTTGTACGACGGGATGCGGTCGACCCGAAACTGCGGGCGCCAGTCCAAATCCAGGCAGACCACCAAGCGGCCGGGACGGTGCCGGGTGATCAGGGTGGCCACCGAATCCAGAAAGCCACGGACCGCGTTCACCGGTCGGCCGTCGGGCGAGGTGATCGAGGACGGGACGCCGAAGTAGGACCGAAACCACATGCTGGCGCCGTCGAGCAACAGCAGCGGCGCGGACATGCCCGCTATCCTGCCAGTCGCACAGCTAGCCTGAGACCCATGGGTTCTGACCGCTTCGACGCAGAGGTCTATCGCCGCCGGGTGGCTGCGGCGACCGCCGCCACCGCCAAAGCGGGCCTGGCCGGTCTGGTGATCACCCCGGGCTATGACCTGCGTTATCTGGTCGGCTCGCGGGCGCAGACCTTCGAGCGTCTCACCGCATTGGTGCTGCCGGTCTCCGGCGACCCGACCGTGGTGCTACCACGCCTGGAGTTGGCTTCGCTGAAGCACTCCGCTGTCACGGATCTGGGGCTGGCGGTACGGGATTGGGTCGACGGCGAAGACCCCTACCAGCTGGTCGCCGAGGCCATGGGTGGTGCTCCGGCGGCAACGGCGGTCACCGATTCGATGCCCGCGCTGCACCTGCTGCCATTGGCCGACGTCCTCGGCGTGCTGCCGGTGCTGGCCACCGACGTGCTGCGGGAACTGCGGATGGTCAAGGACGCCGCCGAGGTCGACGCGCTGCGCAAGGCGGGCGCTGCCATCGACCGGGTGCATGCCCGGGTGCCGGAGTTCCTGGTACCCGGCCGGACCGAGGCCGACGTCGCCGCCGACATCGCCGAAGCCATTGTCGCCGAAGGACATTCGGAGGTGGCATTTGTCATCGTCGGATCCGGCCCGCACGGCGCAGACCCGCATCACGAGTACTCGGATCGCGAAATTCGCATCGGCGACATCGTCGTCGTCGACATCGGCGGCAGCTACGAGCCCGGATACAACTCCGACTCGACGCGTACCTACAGCATCGGCGAGCCCAGTCCCGACGTGGCGCAGCAGTATTCAGTGCTTCAGCAGGCGCAACGGGCAGCGGTCGAGGCGGTACGGCCTGGGGTTACCGCCGAGCAGGTCGACGCCGCTGCCCGCGGCGTGCTGGCCGACGCCGGTCTCGCCGAATATTTCGTGCATCGCACCGGGCACGGCATCGGGTTGTCGGTGCACGAAGAGCCTTACATCGTCGCCGGTAATGATCTGCCGTTGCAAGCGGGCATGGCGTTTTCCGTCGAGCCCGGGATCTATTTCCCCGGCCGGTGGGGTGCGCGCATCGAAGACATCGTGGTGGTCGCCGAAGACGGCGCCCAGTCGGTCAACACCAGGCCGCACGAGCTGATCGTCGTCGCTGTCTAGGGATGGCCGCGGGATGCTGGGCACAGACCCGCGCCCCCGTATTAGGCTCGTGCGATGACCGACCATGACCGCGCCGCCGCCCGCCGAGAGATCACCGACGCCTTCCTCGCCGCGCTGGAACGCCGACATGAAGTGCTGGACCTGATCGTGGAGGCCGATGACCGGTCGACGGCGGTCGACGGCATCGTCGAGCTGCTGAGCACCTCACGGCTGGGTGCCGAAGCGGTGATCGGCATGTCGTTCGATCAACTGACCAAGGACTCGCGCAAGAAGATCGCCGCCGAACTCGAAGACCTGAACAACCTGTTGAGTTTCACGTTCAAGGATCGACCGGCCAGTTCTGGCGACAGCTTGGCGCTTCGCCCGTTCTCGGGTGCGTCCGACCGCGATGTTTTCGCCGCACGCACCGAGGAGATCGGCGCCAAGGGCGACGGGTCCGGCGGGCCGGCGGCTGAACTCGACGATGAGATCCGCTCAGCGCAAGACCGATTCGACGCCGAAGAGGCCGCCTGGTTCGTCGCGGTCGACGGCGAGGACAAGGTCGGCATGGTCTTCGGTGAGCTCGAAGGCCACGAGGTGCACGTCCGGATCTGGATCCATCCGGACTTCCGGCACCGGGGCTACGGCACCGCCGCGCTGGCCAAATCTCGACCGGAGCTGGCGGCGTATTTCCCTGCGGTGCCGCTGGTGATTCGGGCGCCCGGCGCCACACTCGTCTAGCGGGCCAGCTAGTCGGTCTTGCGAGCCAACAGATCCGAGGACCCCAAGACCCGCTCCACATGCACCTCGATGACCACTCGTCGCGGGTTTTCCCGAGGTGTGCGGTAACGCTGGGCGTAGCGCAGCTCCGCGTCGCGCACGGCGTGGATCTCGCCGTTGACGCTGGCTTGTCCCTCCAGCGACAGCCAGCGGGCCCCGTCGACCTGACTGAGTACGGCAACGCCGCCGCGCTCGGCGTTGACTGCCTTCTGCGAGCCACCGCTCGTGATCACCCGGGCGATGTGTGTCTTGGGGTCAAAGGTGAATCCCACCGCCACCACGTGCGGCGAATTGTCCGCGCGAAGGGTGGTCAGCATGGCGAGATGGCGCTCTGTGAGAAACGCCAGCGCGTCGTGGGTCAGCCGGGCAGTGGAGTTCGCCATCACCGCCCACGCTAGCGCAGTAGATAATCGCAGCCGTGGATGACACGGGCGCTTCGACGGTGCTAATCCTTGGTGGCCGCAGCGAAATCGGCATCGAGCTCGCGGTGCGGCTCGCTCCCGGCGCGTCCGTGGTGCTGGCGGCGCGAGACGCCGACCGGCTCGGCGAGCAGACAGCGGCGATCCGCGCCGCCGGGGCCGCTGCGGTGTCGACCGTGGAGTTCGACGCCGATGACCTTGACTCGCACGGCCCACTGGTGGCCTCGATTATTGCCGACTACGGCTCGATCGACACCGCGGTGCTGGCCTTCGGGATCCTCGGCGATCAGGGCCGCGCCGAAGCCGATGCCGCGCACGCGGTGGCCGTCGTGCACACCGACTACGTCGCGCAGGTCAGCCTGCTGACCCATTTGGCCGCCACGATGCGGCAGGCCGGCCGGGGAGCGTTGGTGGTGTTCTCCTCGGTGGCCGGGGTGCGGGTACGGCGGGCCAACTATGTGTACGGGTCGGCGAAGGCGGGCCTCGACGGGTTCGCCAGTGGGCTGGCCGACGCGCTGTACGGCACCGGTGTGCGGCTGCTGATCGTGCGGCCGGGATTCGTGATCGGCCGGATGACGCAGGGTATGGCGCCCGCACCGCTGGCCAGTACGCCCTCGCAGGTGGCCGCCGCGACGGCGCGCGCTCTGGCCAAAGGTCGCCGCACTGTATGGATCCCGTGGGCGCTACGGCCGCTGTTCTTCTGCATGCGGCTGCTGCCGCAATTCGTCTGGCGCAGGATGCCGCGATGATCATCATCTTCGGCATGGCGCCTTCTTCGAGCTCCGCGAGCCGATCGTTTGGGTGATCTCTACGGAGTCGACGGAGCTGGTCATCGGCCACCGGGCGGTAATTATATTTCGCTGCAATGATTTTCGGATGTCGCCCGGACTCTCCTGATCAACGCGTCTCGGTTCCGCAAGGCTCATGCCGGATTGGCGCTGTATGGCGAGCCAACAGCGCCGGTCTATTCGACGCTTTTCTACTTTGGCGTCGAGGCGCTCGCCGCCGATGTGCCCTCGGCGGTAACGGGGCACCCCGGTGTCAGCGCCCTTGCATGTGGTGCCGATGGAGCGTGCCGGATCGCTTGGACACGGATGCGCGCGCCGTGGTTCGGCACGAGTGTGACGTGCTTCAACCTCTGCCGTTCGCCGGAGGCCGTGGTCGTGCTCAACTCGACCCGTCGCAGGACCTCACGCAGGACAACCCGCATCTCGACCATCGCGAACGTGGCACCCAGGCAGCGGCGGTTGCCGCCGCCGAATGGCAACCAGGTGGTCGGGCTCAGGGTGGCGCCGACCATCCGGTCGGGGTCGAACCGCTCCGGATCGCGGTAGACATCGGCGCTCGCGTGCACCAGCCCGATGCCCGGGACGACCATGACCCCGGCGGGCAGCCGGTAGCCGGCCACCTCGACCGGCTCGGTCAGCAGCCGGCCGACGTCGAACACCACCGGACGGATCCGCAGCGTCTCCTTCGCTACCGCGTCGAGGTACTCATCACCGGCTGGTTCGCCCACCGCGCTGTCCTCGGCGGCCCGCACCGCCTTGTCCAGTGCGCCGGGGTGGCGGGTCAGTCGCTCCAGCGCCCACGACAACCCGGTGCCGGTGGTGTCGTGGCCGGCGACGAGCAATGTCATGAGCTGGTCGCGCAATTCGCGGTCGGTCATCGTGCGTCCG
Source organism: uncultured Actinomycetota bacterium (assembly GCA_963760095.1). Lineage (GTDB taxonomy): Bacteria > Actinomycetota > Actinomycetes > Mycobacteriales > Mycobacteriaceae > Mycobacterium. The sequence goes on from CAVXBT010000012.1 coordinate 334,152, forward strand.
TCGTCGGCGGCGGCGCGCACCAGCATGGCGAGCACGTCGGTGCGCGCGGCCAGATTCGGGTCGGCGCGATGGTCGGCGATCTCGGCATACAACAGCCGCTCGGCTTCCTCGATGCGCCGACGCAGCCCGCGCCACGGGCGACGGCGCTGCCAGTCCCTATTAGCGATCGCCAGGCTCGCCCACGGGCCGATGTTGAGCAGCCGCGGCATCACCTTCCGCAGCGCGGCCAGGCGGGCCGGGTCGCTGGCGCCGATGACCGTCCGTAGGATCACCTCAAGTGTGATCTCCGACATCTTGGGCGCCACCGCGAACTCGGTACCCACCGGCCATTGGGCGATATTCGCCGCGGCGATTTCGGCCATCACCGACGCTTGGCGGGCGACCGCGTCGCGGTGGAATGGCGGCATCATCAGACGGCGCCGGTCCCTGTGCACGTCTTCGTCGATCACCAGCACGGAGCTGTCGCCGAGTAGCCCACTCAACATCGAATTCGCCTCGCCGGCATGGAAGACGCTGGGGTCGCCGGCGAACACCGTCTTGATGTCGGCAGGATCGGCCAGATACACCAGCGTTCCCAACGATGCGACTCGCAGTGTGAACACGCTGCCGTACCGGCGCCGACACGCGGCCGCGAAGCGGGGCGCGTAGCGCAACGCCAATGCGGCCTGCACCGACCGGGGAAGCCGAGGCCCCGGCGGCAGCACGGCGGAGGCGGTCTTGCTCATCGGCACCAGCCTACGAGCGGCAGTTACAGCGGTGTTGAGTTTCATGATGCGTCTCCATCCTTGGTCGAAATCGTGTCATCCCGGCAGGTGGTAGCTGCGCCGCAGGACAAAATCGAATAGGCGTTGCGGCAATAGCGTTTTCAGCAGCCGAACCGCGATGGCGTCGACTCCCACGCCGTACCGGAAGCGCGGCGCGTCCGCGTCGGCGGTCTTGACGATCACCTCGGCAACCTTTCCCGGATCCGCGCCGCGGTCGAGGGCACGATGCAGCGTGCGGCGCGCGGCTTCGCGCGGACCGTCGTACTCCGCGCAAATCGGCTGGCTCTCCGAGCCTGCGTCCAGAACGCCGGTGGTTACCACGCCGGGTTTCGCCAAGCACACGTGGATGCCGAGATGCCTGACCTCGTGACGCAACGCCTCGGTGTAACGGGCAAGGGCCGCCTTGGTGGCCGCGTAAAACGCCTCACCGGGTTCACCAACCCACGCGGCCGCCGAGCCGACATTGATAATGCGACCGCACCGGCGCTCACGCATGCCCGGCAGCACCGCCCGGATCACCCGGTCGACTCCGAAGAAGTTGACGTCGAAGACCGCCGCGACGTCCGGCGGATTTGTCTCCTCGGCGAATCCCTCATGCATGACGCCCGCGTTGTTCACCAGAACATCGAGATGCCCCGCGCGGGCAATGATCCGATCGACGCACTGCCGAACGGAGTCTTGGGAGCGGACGTCGAGCCGAACCATTGTCACCCTGTCTGTGTCTTCGCGGTGATGTCGAGACGTCCCGAAGACTCGAGCACCACGGTCGGCGAACATCCGGGCCGTCGCGAGGCCGATCCCCGACGACGCACCGGTCACGAGGACCGTGCGGTCTGACGGGGTACGCGGTGACATGACATCACCCGGTTGCCGACTTCGGCTCATCTCGCGGCCGTAGGGCCACCACCGGCAGCTGGCGGACCAGACGTTCTCGGGCAGCAGCGCTGCCGTCGTAGCGCCATCCGACCAGTGTGCTCAGGGCTCGGCGCACGACGGGCCGGACCCGGCGGTTGCGTCGTTCGTAGTCCGCGACCACCGCCGCCGCTTCCGGTTCGTCGAGCACACGGTGCTCCGGCGCAAACCGCTGGCGGCCAACGACGACCTCGACGGCCGGGTTGGCCGCGATATTGCGATACCAGTCCGACGACGGACCCCACCCGGCGATGACGAAGGTCTCCCCGGTCGCGGGTTTGGTGCCGATGACCTCGAGCACCGTGCGGTAGCGGCGCCCCGATTTTCGTCCGACGTGGGTCAAACACAGGAACCGCCCGCCCAGCAGCCAGCCGAAACCGGCGTCATACAACCGAATTGGGGCGCGGAACACCCAGCGGATGACCGGACCAGGATGACTCAAGCTCATCGCATACCCTCCTGATTGCGCTGCGGGTCGGCCAGCTGCCATCCGCCCACGCGGTTCAAATCCATGATCAGCGTGCTGGCCTTGCCCGCCAAAGTCGCGGGCACGATGCGGTCGATCACCGGCAGCCGCGCCGCCCGCAGCACCACGCGGCGCACCACCAGCTGCCACGGCGATGCGGGAAGAAACCAGCGGGCCCCGGCGCGGCCAACCCTCTGCTTGTCTTCGGCCACCGGCCGCCACAGCTTCTCGTAGCCCGCCAGCGCCTGGTCGATGGACGGCGCGCGTGCCAGCCGGTCGGCCAGCACGTACGCGCCGGCCATGCCCAGCGACGCGCCCTGACCTGCAATCAGCGACACGGCGTAGCACGCGTCGCCAACCAACACGACCCTGCCCTTGATCCAACTGGGCATCACGATCTGGGCGACCTGGTCGTAATAGATCTGCTCTGCCGGCGGGCAGTGTTCAAGCGCCTGGGGCACCAGCCAGCCCAACCCGGCGCACGCCTCTCGCAGGGCAGCCCGGACGTCGTCTGGCACGACGGGATCCGACGTGCGATGCACGGCGAAGACCGCGACACAATCGTCCCGCAACGCGTAGAGGGCCATCTGCCGGTTGACCGTGTCGGTGAGGCAGAACCGGCCCAGCACGGCGGAGTGGGTCTCGGCGTCGTGAAACGTGAACGCCGCGGTGTGAAAACCCAAGTAGCGCAAGAACTGTGACTCTTCACCGAAAGCCAGCCGCCGCACGGTCGAATGCAACCCGTCGGCGCCCACGACGAGGTCGGCGTCAAGTTCCGCGCCGTCGTCGAGGGTGACCCGAACGGCGTCGCCGTCGTCGGTGACCGCGACGAGGCTGGTGCTGAATCGCAGGTCCACCGATGGTGGCAGCGCCTCGCGCAGCACTTGCTCGAGGTCGGGCCGCATGACGTCCAGCAGCGGCCCGTCGGCGAACTGGGACGGCCGCACACCCGCGCGGCGGCGTCCGCGTTCGTCGACAAGGCTGGCTTCCTCGATCGGATAGGCGACGTTCTTGATAGCGGGCAGCAGACCCATCGCCTCGGCGGCGTCGTAGCCCGGGCCGAAGAAGTCGATCATGTATCCCTGCGACCGCGGGCCCGCCGACCGCTCCAGCAGCACCACCTCGCCGCCCAGCTCAGCGAGCCGGTTCGCCAGGGTCAGGCCCGCGATCCCGGCCCCACAGATCACCACTTTCATTTGCTTCTCCGCTTCTCGCCGGTGGGCCAAGGAACGTCCTGTCGGACCGCATACAATACCAGAGTAGGCGCAATCATTGCGTCTACGCAATTAAATGAGCAGCTTCATCGCACGTCAGCGCGCTCCACGAGCCGCCGCGTGGACGCCGTCGGCTCGTCGACCGCCTACCGCGTCACCGGGTCGGATTCCACACGAGCGTGAGCATGTCGTCCTCGAGTGGCTCACCCGCCGCCGTCGCAAATACGCTCAGCGCCTTGGCCAGCCGCTCGCGTTCGGGCGCGGCCATCTTGCGCAGCACCCGATCGATGGCGACGCGCCGATGCCGCGTCACCCTGTCGACGAGCCGGCGTCCCGCTTCGGTGACGGTCAGGGTGACGTTACGGCGATCATCCGCTGACTCGCGACGGTCGAGCAGTCCGGACTTCATCAGACGGTCGCACGTGCGGCTCGCATTCGACGGGTTGACGTCCAGGGCGGCCGCTACGGCGGCCAGGTTCAGCGGCCCTCTGGTGTAGAGCATGACGAGCACACGGAATTGCGGCACGGTAACCACGTCTTCGACGTCTGCGATGGAGGCGGCGGCGATGCCGACCAGCGCGCGCGATGCGCGCAGCACCGCGTCGATCTGGCCCGCCGACGGTCGATCCGACGCTGGCCGGCGCCCTCGAGCCGAACTCATGACTGCATCTTGCCCAGACCAATTGCGCGCCCGCAACTATTGCACGCCAGGCCGTCGCCAGTGTTCACTGCAAGGCTCGATGGCAACGCCTCGTTGGCTTTCACGAAGGCGCCCGGATAGTAGAAAGTCGAGAATGGGCTTATGCCATCGATTCAGCCGAGGGCCACGACGGTCACATGCTGTTATCGAGCAATTGTCCACCTGGGATCAAGATCTTTACGCGGCCTCCTCCGTGGTCGGTTCGTCGGGGCGTTCGACGAGTTTGCCGTTCTCGAATCTTGCGCCAGCGCGGACTAGCGCGACCAGCTGCGGTGCGTTGACCGCGCGCCAGCGTGATTGGGCGGCTTCGATCAGCTTGTAGGCCATGGCGATTCCAGCTGCGCGTGAACCCGGTCCTTTGGTGATCTTGCTCCGGTTGCGCACGGTCGCGAAAGTCGACTCGATGGGATTGGTAGTTCTGAGATGCACCCAGTGCTCGGCCGGGAAGTCGTAGAACGCGAGTAGCTGGTCCAGGTCGTCGGCGATCTTGGTGACGGCCTTGGGGAACTTCGCGCCGTAATCGTCTTCGAACGCTTTGACAGCTTTCAGCGCGTGGGTCTTGTCCTCGGCGTTCCAGATCTCTGCCAATGCTTTCTTCGCCCCCGGGTGCGCCGACTTCGGCAGCGCGGCAAGCACATTAGAGATCTTATGGAACCAGCACCGCTGCTCACGTGTCTCCGGGAACACCTCGCGCAGCGCGCCCCAGAACCCCAGCGCGCCGTCCCCGATCGCCAGCACCGGCGCGCGCATACCGCGGCGGCGGCAGTCGCGCAACAGATCCGCCCACGACTCGGTGGCCTCACGGTAGCCGTCGGTGAGCGCCACCAGTTCCTTGCGGCCGTCCGCGCGGACCCCGATCAGCACCAGCAGGCACAGCCTGGTCTCGTCCAGGCGCACGTTGACGTGGATCCCGTCGGCCCATAGGTACACATAGTCCACGCTCGACAGGTCCCGCTGCCCGAACGCTTGCTGCTCGGCCTTCCAGGTCTCGGTCAGCTTCGTGATCACCGAGGCGGACAGGCCCTTCGCACTGCCGAGAAACTGCCCCAGCGCGGGCACGAAATCCCCGGTCGACAACCCGTGCAGGTACAACAACGGCAGCACCTGCTCGATCCGCGGCGTCTTACGCGCCCACGGCGGCAGGATCGCCGAACAGAACCGTTGCCGCTCACCGGTTTCCGGATCGATACGCTTGTCGTTCACGCGGGGAGCGACCACCGGCATCGAGCCGGCGCTGGTGAGCACGTCGCGCGGGGCGTGCGTGCCGCTGCGCACGACCAGCCGGTGCCCGGCCTCGTCGCGGACATCTGCGAAACGGGCGACGTAGGCGTCGACCTCGGCCCGCAGCGCCGCGGCCAGCATCAGACGGGCACCCTCGCGCACGATCTCATCGATCAACGACGACGTCGACGTCGCAGGATCGGTTGTGTTGTCACGGCCGGCAGAATAAGAGACTACGGTGAGCACAGGGACGTACCTTCCCAACCAGCGTTGCTGCGCCGGTCTAGCTTGGAACCATCATTCGGTCACCCGGGAAGGTACCGCCCGCTCCCGAGCCGATCCACAGGTTTCAAGCATTGCTCCCTCGTGATCGGGTCAGGGCCTGAGTTCCAGGAGCGTGACACTCGCGACCTCAAGGCGTGCCAGGCGACTCGCACGTCTTCGCCGTCGCGTCAACGTAGCGTTGGGTTTTGGCGAAATTCTGTTCGCTTGCGGTAGCCGCTTGAGCATGTGATGGCACCGATTTGAGAAAGTACACATAATCCGCAGACTGCCGACCGCTCGTCCTGGCGGGCTTTGCAACATCGAAATTTGACCTGCTCCTCGGCTTAGACTTCCGCAATGTTCTCCGAGACGCGCTACGCGCTGAACGGGAACTTGCGCGTCGCCTATCGCACTAGCCGCGAAGGCCCTCGCGACCTGGTGTTCGTCCCGAACTGGTTCACGTGTTGCGAGCATGCTCCGGAGCTACCGTCCCTTCAAGGGTGGGTCGAGGCGACGACATCGCTGGGTCGGCTGATCTTCTTCGACCAGCCGGGCACGGGAGCGTCCGATCCCGTCACGTCGGGCGCGCTGCCGACCTTGGAGCAATGGGCCGACAGCATCACCGCGGTGCTCGACGATCTCGGAAGTAGCGAAGCGGTCCTCCTCACCTTCGACGGCTCGTTCGCGACGGGGGCGCTGTTCGCGGCGACACATCCGTCCCGCACCACCGCGCTGGTCGTGCTTGAGGGCAACGCGGATACGTCGGGCATCGCCGACATCGAGGAAGTCAGCGCTGCGCTAGCGGCGATGTGGGGCACGGGGGAGTGGCAGCATGTCTTGAATCCGGACATGCCATGGAACGAGGAGATCCGGGCAACATTCGCTCGAATGGAACGCCTGGCGGCGAGCCCCGCGACTGTAGCTCTCATGATGCCGCTGTTGTCCGAAGTGGACGTGCGAGCGCTGCTGCCGACAGTCCACGTGCCGACCCTGGTCATCCACCACACCGACGACGCAATACTCGTGCCCGCGATGGGCAAGTACATCGCTGATCACGTACCGGGCGCGAAATACGTTGAGCTGCCGGGGCGCAACATGTACCACTTCGTCGAACCATGGCGCCCGTCCTTCCAGGAAATCGCCGAGTTCCTCACCGGCCACCAGGCAGAAGTGGCCGACGATCGGGTGCTTGCGACCGTGCTGTTCACCGACATCGTGGCCTCGACGCGTCGCGCCGCGGAGATCGGCGACCGGGACTGGCATGCGTTGCTTGATGCGCACGACGCCGTCGTCAGGGCACAGCTGTCTCGCTTTCGAGGCCGCGAGGTGAACACATCCGGAGACGGCTTCCTCGCGATGTTCGACGGACCGCAGCGAGCGATCCGCTGCGCAATGTCGATCCGCGACGCGGTGCAGGCGCTCGGCATCGAGGTGCGCGCCGGGTTGCACACCGGCGAGTGCGAGGTCCGCGGCGATGACATCGGCGGGATCGGCGTGCACATCGGCGCACGCGTAAGCGCACTGGCAGGTCCGAACGACGTGCTTGTGTCGAGCACGCTGCGCGACCTCGTGATCGGGTCAGGACTCCAGTTTGAAGAGCGCGGCGCTCACAAGCTCAAGGGCGTCCCCGGCGAATGGCGCCTCTTCGCCGTCACATCGGCGTAGCGGTGGGTTCGGAGAAACTCTTTCGCGTGCCGTAAGCAGCTTGTGCAGCCGGTGTCAGCGGTTAGCGAAAGTACGTTTTAAAGCAACATCGCGATCTGGAGATGACACCGGACTCGCGAAGAATCCTGCGCCTACGGGAAGCCTCTCACGCTGTTGTGGGCACTGTCTGAACCCGTAGCTGTCATCCTTAGTTTCGTGTCCGACACGAAGCATGTCGTTCTCATCCATGGCACGTGGTGCCGCGGCGCCAGTTGGACGCCCGCTCGGGCGGCATTCGAAGAGCGCGGTTACATCGTGCACGCCCCGACGCTGCGCCATCACGAACTGCCCTTGCCCGAGGGCGCCATGAAGATCGCACCGCTGAGCATGCGCGAATACACCGACGACCTCGTCGCGCTCGTCGACTCGCTGGACTCGCCACCACTCATTGTGGGGCTGTCGCTGGGTGGTCTGCTGGCGCAGCTAGTGGCCGCACGTACCTGTCATGCCGGAGTCGTCGCCGCATGCCCGGCACCGGCGCCAGGGTTCATCCCGAAACCCACGATGCTGCGCAACGCGGCGCGCCTCGTGGGAAGGCACTATCTACAGCCGCGACCGTGGGCCAAACCCCTGTATCCCCCGACATGGGAGCGGTTTCGGCGGTCGATAGCCAACACCCAGAGCGAAGAGATCGCCCGCGAGTTCTTCGCCGACTTGGTGTGCGAATCGGGGCGCGCGTATTGCGAGTTGGCCTTCGGGTTTCTGGACCGGGGCAAAGCCGCCACCGTCAACTTCGCCGCAGTCACCACGCCAGTGCTTGTGATCCAGGGCGAATGCGACCGAACCATCGCGCCACAGGTCACCTCCTGGACAGCAGCCCGGTATCGGAGAGGGACCTACGTGGAGATTCCCCGCTCCGACCACCTCGTCTTTTCTGGGGAGGCACTAGCCGTCACCATGGGCCACATCGACGACTGGATCGCCAGGAATCACGTGCTTGCCTCTGCCTAGCTACCCTCGGCGGATCCTGGCAGGGGGAGTCTCGGATGATTTTCCATGCCGTCGAGGGGTCGTCGTCGCACCAGCCCGAAGATGTTTTGACCAAATGGTGCAAGCTGCAAGGCATTTCAGAATGGATGCATGCGCGGGGCCTGGCTATCGCCAATTCCCATGGGCACCGTCGCAGTGCTTAGCCGCGAGACTGCGCTCGATACTGGAGACGTCAGATGATCAAGACGTTCCCGTGCGACGCGCGTAGCTTTTGCGCTTGTCGGCCTCGACGTCGCTGGTGAATACGCGGCCCGTGCCCAAGGCGCGACCCAACGCCTCCGACGCACGCTGCGACATCAACCGCTGACCTGCCACGGTCGCGCCGATGGAACGGGGAACGAACACTCGTGGTTTCGGCTTGACGATCACCCCGGCGATTGCCCGGGCGACATCGTCGGGCTCGGCGTTCTTGAAGCCCTTCGCGTGCCCGATCCCAGTAGTCATCTCGGTATTGGTCAGTGTCGGCAGAATCGCCGAGAAGTGGACACCGCTGCCGCGGTTTTCCAGGCGAACGGTATCGGTATACCCCAGCACGGCATGCTTTGTCGCGCAATAGGTTGCGATGCCCTCGGTCGGTAGCACGCCGCCCAGTGACGCGATGTTGATGACGTGACCGTGGCCGCGCGGCAGCATTCGCTGCGCCGCCAGCTTCGTTCCGAGGATCACGCCGTAAATGTTGACATCAAGCAGCCGCTGCGTGACGGCATCGGCCTCGTCGACCGCGCTGCCGACCGCGATGACCCCGGCGTTGTTCACCAAGACGTCGACAGTCCCGAGCCGCTCTTCGACGGCGTCGAGAAAATCGGTGAAGGATCGTCGATCCGTCACGTCCAGTCGGCGGCCAACCTCGAGACCCAACTGGTTGCTCGCTTCCTTGACGGCCGATCTGTCGATGTCGCCGATCGCGACCTTGGCGCCCAAACCGTGCAGAACCGTTGCCGTGGCCAGACCGATCCCGCGCGCACCACCGGTGACGGCGACGACCTTGTCTGCAACCGAGGCACGTTTCATTCCCTTGATGCTCCTTCTTGTTCCGGGTTAAAGCCTAGGGTCTGAGGGCCCTAGACTGACGCGATGTCACCGACCTTCGCAGACATCGCCAAGGCGCAGTACGTCCTCCTGACCACTTTCACCAAGGACGGGCGTCCCAAGCCGACACCGGTTTGGGCCGCGCCCGACGGCGATCGCCTGCTGGTCATCACGCAGGAGAAGTCGTGGAAAGTCAGGCGGATTCGTAACACCCCGCGGGTCACGCTGGCCGTCTGCGATATGGGTGGACATCCCAAAAGCGAGGCCGTCGAGGCCAGCGCGACCGTCCTCGACAAATCACAGACCGGGGTTGTGTACGACGCGGTCGGCCGGGAGTACGGCCTGATCGGTCGGGTGTTCAACCTTGTCAGCAAGCTGCGGGGCGGCATGCACAATAACGTCGGCCTCGAACTGCGGGCCGCGAGCTGAATTACGCATCGCTGCGCAGGTGTTCGCCGAAGAACGCGAAGACGCGCGCCCACGCATCTTCGGTCGCGGCCTGGTTGTAGCCGAATCCGCCAATGCGCATCAGTGGTTGGGCGGGGAGTTTGTTGGCAAAGCTGTGGCCGGTGCGCGGATAGACCTTGACGTCGTTGGTGATTCGTTTTTGGTCGAGGACCCGCTGGAGCTTCTTGGGTGCGCCGACGCCGATCGGGTCCCGGCTGCCGAAGCTGGCGACGATCGGGCAGGCCCCGTCCAGCGTTTCGCTGAGCTCACGCGGCAGCGGGGTGCCGTAGAACGGCGCCGAGGCAGCAAATCCCTTGGGCGACATCACTAATGCGAATTGCCCGCCCATGCAGAATCCCGCGATGCCGACCCGGCCGGTGCATTCCGGCAGGGCCTGCAGGTGGTCGCGGGCAGCCAGCACGTCGTCGAGCGCGTGTCCCCGCTTGGTGAGCAGCTCGCGCATGACTTTGGTGACGCACCGCGCCCAGCCGCCGCGGGCGAACATGTTCGGGGTCAGCGCGACGTATCCCGCCCGGGCGATGTTGGCGTTGGTCGACTCTTTGTCCGGTCCGTAGCCGAATACATCGTGAATCACGACCACGCCCGGCCAGGGGCCTTGGCCGTCGGGGACATCGAGCAGGGCATCGATCGGGCCGGCCGGGGTATCGATCTCGATTGTCGTCACGTCAGCCATCTAACCGCGCGACGGCGGTCTGCGGAACTCCGGTGGCCGTCCGCGACGTTGCCATCTCATGGTGTCGCGACTGTTTTTGATCTACGTCGTCGTCGAGCTCGCCGTGGTGGTGGGGTTGGCGTCGACGATCGGGCTCGGATGGACGCTGCTCCTGGTCTTGGCCGCGTTCGCCGGGGGACTGGCGGTAGCGGGCTCGCAACTCAAGGCCCAGCTCACGCGGCTGCGGTCCGGGCTGAATGCCGACCAGCCGCGGTTGGCCACTGACGGCGCGCTGGTCGGGCTGGGCACTCTGCTTGTCGTGGTGCCGGGTTTGGTGACCACCGCCGCCGGGCTGCTGCTGTTGTTGCCGCCGAGCCGGGCTGCCGCCCGCCCGGTGCTGACCGCGATGGCCGCCCGCGGCGTCGGTCGACGTTTCCCGCTGATCACGGTCACCACCGTCGGAGCTGACCGGTACGGCCACCGGCAACGGCCCGACTACATCGATGGCGAGGTCATCGACGGCGAGGTCATCGACGTCAGTGACGTCGACCCGCCGGCGATACCCTTGCGGCCTGAATAACGCCCGCGTGTCAGCGCTCCGCACAACCCTGCTGGTCAACGGCCGGGTCCACAGCCCGACACATCCCGACGCCACCGCGATGGCGGTCCGCGACGGTGTGGTGGTGTGGCTGGGCAGCGACGACGTCGGTCGGGGCCAGTTCGCCGGTGCCGATGTCGTCGATCTCGACGGTGGTTTCGTCGCGCCGGGTTTCGTCGACAGCCACATTCACCTCACCGCGACGGGGCTGACGCTGACCGGTCTTGACCTGCGGACTGCGACGGCGCGCCAGCATTGCCTGCAGCTGATCGCCGAGTATGCGGCGGCCCATCCCGGCCGGCCGATCTGGGGGCATGGCTGGGACGAATCGTCGTGGCCCGAGAACACGGCACTGACCACGGCAGACCTGGACGCGGTGCTGGGCGAGCGGCCCGCCTATCTGGCCCGGGTCGACGTGCACTCGGCGCTGGCGTCGACCGGTATGCGCCGGCGGGTTTCCGGACTCGCGTCGGCGACCGGTTTTGACGACCAGCGGCCGTTGATCGGCGACGCCCATCATGCGGTCCGCGCCGCCGCGCGTGACCTGTTGACCGACGATCAGCGCGCCGAAGCCCGGGCGGCCGCGCTGGACGCCGCGGCCGCCAACGGGATCGTCGCGGTGCACGAATGTGCCGGTCCCGAGATCGGTGGGCTGGACGACTGGCGCCAACTGCGAGCGCTCGACCACGGTGTCGAGGTGATCGGCTACTGGGGCGAGCCGGTGAGCAGCCCGGCGCAGGCGCGCGCGGTTCTCGACGACACCGGCGCGGCCGGGCTGGCCGGTGATCTGTTCGTCGACGGCGCCCTGGGATCGCGGACGGCCTGGCTGCATGAGCCGTACCAGGATGCCGCGCATCACACCGGTACCTGCTACCTGGACCCGGAGCAAATCGCCACGCACCTGCGGGCGTGCACCGAGGCCAGCGTGACGGCCGGGTTCCACGTGATCGGTGACGCCGCGGTCTCAAGCGTCGTCGCCGCGTTGGAGCGTGTCGTCGAAGACCTCGGCGTGGGCGCGGTTGCTCGCTGCGGTCACCGCTTGGAGCACCTGGAGATGGTGACCGCCGACCAGGCGGCCAAGCTCGCCGCGTGGGGTGTCATCGCCAGCATGCAACCTAATTTCGACGCGCTCTGGGGCGGCCCCGACGGCATGTATGCCCGGCGTCTCGGTATCGACCGAGCGGGGCGTCTCAACCCGTTTGCGCTGCTAGCATCCCAAGGCGTGGCCCTCGCGTTCGGATCCGACGCCCCGGTGACAGGCCTCGACCCCTGGGCGACGATCCGCGCAGCCGCACATCACCACATTGCAGCTAGCTCGATCTCTGCACGGTCGGCATTCGCCGCGGCGACCCGCGGCGGCTGGCGAGCCTGCGGTGCCGGCGACGGCCCGATGGGCAGCCTGGTCCCGGGTGCGCCCGCGTCCTACGCCATCTGGGACGTCGCCGAGCTCAGCGGACTACCGGCTTTGCCGCGACTCGGCCCCGCCGACGCGTTGCCCCGTTGTCGGCAGACCGTGCACCGAGGCGCGGTCATCCATGGCTAGAGGCATCAGGCGGTTCGACCGCCGGATCCGCCCCACTGAGAACACCGACGTCTTCCCGGCAATCCGAGTCGACGACGACACCGGGGCAATACCCGTCCCGGACGCCGAGCCCGATGACGAGCACGCCGGCCTCGAGACCGACAAGGAGTCGTCGGATCAGGAGTCGTCAGACGTGGAATCACCGGTCACCGAACGGTGGTCGAGGCTGCGCGACCAAGGGATTCAGCTGGCCAGGTACCTGGGCCGGCGGCTGATTCAGATCAGCGCTGTAGTGCTGGCCTGGTTGAGCCGCGAGCTGCGAAAGCGGTTGCCGCAGTTCGGCAGGGCGCTAAGGCCGCGGCTGACACGGCTGAGCGCCGCAATTCTCGCCGGTTTACTTCTCTGCTCGAGTTATCCGGGGTTCAACTGGTGGTGGGCGGCCGTCGTCGCGTTCGCGGCGCTGGCCTGGGTGCTGACCCGTCCGGCCACCACACCCGTCGGCGGGTTCGGTTACGGCTTCCTGTTCGGGCTGGCGTTCTACCTGCCGTTGATCCGCTGGATCAGCATCCTGGTCGGCGCCACACCGTTGCTGGCGCTGGTGCTGGTGTGCGCGGTTTTTCCGGGGATCTTCGGCCTGTCGGCCGTGGTGGTTCGCCGGCTACCCGGATGGCCGATCTGGTTCGCGGTGTTGTGGGCGGCGCAGGAGTGGTTGAAGTCGACGGTTCCGTTCGGCGGATTCCCGTGGGGAGTGGTGGCCGCCGGCCAGACCGCAGGCCCGTTTTTGCCGTTGGCCCGGTTGGGCAGCGCTCCGCTGCTCTCATTGGCGATCGTGCTGACCGGATGCAGCGCCGCCGCAATCACGCTGGAAGCCGTGTCGTGGTGGCGGACATCCCGTCAGCCGAGCACCGGAGACGATGCGCAAGGAGCCGACGCGCCGCCCGCGGTTGTGCTGCCCGCCTTCTGTATCTGCCTGGTGTTTTTCGCCACCGCCGCCGTCTGGCCGCAGGTCCGTCACTCCGGAACCGGATCGGGCAATGAACCGACCGTCACCGCGGCGGTGGTTCAGGGCAACGTGCCCCGGCTCGGTCTGGAATTTAACGCGCAACGCCTTGCGGTGCTGGCCAACGACGTTCGGGAGACCAGCCGGCTGGCCGACGACGTGCACGCCGGTCGCGCGCCCCAACCGGACGTGGTCGTCTGGCCCGAGGACGCATCGGAAATCGACCCGCTGCGCAACCCCGACGCGGCGCAGCAGATCGCGGTGGCCGTCGAGGCGATCGGAGCGCCGATCTTGGTCGGCACGGTGCTCGAGGCTGCGAGCCAGCCGGATGCGCCGGCTGAAACGAACACCGTGATCGTCTGGAATCCCAAGGTTGGGCCCGGCGACCACTACGACAAGCGGATTGTGCAGCCATTCGGCGAATACCTGCCCTGGCGCGGCTTCTTCCGGCATTTGTCCGGGCTCGCCGACTGGGCGGGTTTTATCGTCCCGGTCAAAGGCACCGGGGTGGTGGAAGCCGCCGGGATTCCGGTGGGGATCGCGACCTGCTGGGAAGTGATCTTCGACCGCGCCTTACAAGAGTCCGTCCGCAATGGGGCCCAACTGCTCGCGGTGCCCGCCAACAACGCCAACTTCAACCAGACCATGAGTGAGCAACAGCTGGCGTTCTCCAAGCTTCGCGCGGTGGAGCTGGACCGTTACACGGTGGTCGCCAGCAACGTCGGGATCTCCGCGGTGGTCACCCCGGACGGCCGTGAGCTGGGGCGGACGAGGTTTTTCACGCCGGCGTATCTCGACAGCCAGGTCCGCCTCAAGACAACGCTGACACCGGCCGCCAAGTGGGGGCCGATCCTTCAGGGGAGTCTGGTGGTCGCCGCCGTCGCGGTCCTGATTGCCGCGATGCTGCACAATGGGTGGTTCGCGGAACTGAATCGGCGCCTCTCGGAGTTAACCAAGAAGCCGGCGGGATCCCACGACGACAACCCGCCGGGCGACGACGTGGTAGCCGACACCGAACTCGACGAGGACGGCCGATATTCCGCCCGCGGACCTGTTCAGCGGCCAGAAGAAGGAGACATATGACCACCGGCGATCCGGTGTCTCGGGTTGCGGGCGATCGTCCCACCCAGCGCACCCTGGTGATCATCCCCACCTTCAACGAGCAGGAGAATCTGCCGCTGATCTTGCAGCGGCTCCATCGCGCTTGTCCCGCTGTCCACGTGCTGGTCGTCGACGACAACAGCCCCGACGGCACCGGGCAGTTGGCCGACGAACTGGCCGCGGCGGACCCTGAGCGCCTGCACGTCATGCACCGCACCGTCAAGGACGGCTTAGGAGCGGCGTACCTGGCCGGATTCGCCTGGGGGCTCAGCCGGCAGTACACCACGCTTGTAGAGATGGACGCCGACGGCAGCCACGCCCCCGAGCAACTGCACCTTCTGCTGGAGGCGGTCGACGCCGGCGTCGACCTGGCCATCGGCTCGCGCTATGTCGAGGGCGGCAGTGTGCAGAACTGGCCGTGGCGGCGCTGGGCGCTGTCCTGGACGGCCAATACGTACGCCCGACTGGCCCTGGGCATCGGCATCCATGACATCACGGCGGGCTACCGCGCCTACCGTCGGGAAGTCCTGCAGAAGATCGACCTCGACCACGTGGACTCGAAGGGCTATTGCTTCCAGATCGATCTGACGTGGCGCACCATCACCAACGGGTTCGTCGTCGCGGAAGTGCCGATCACATTCACTGAGCGTGAGCTCGGCGTGTCCAAGATGAGCGGGTCCAACATTCGCGAGGCGCTGGTCAAGGTCGCGCAATGGGGTGTCGACGGGCGCCTGAACCGCAGACGGGCCACGCCGGTCAGCCGGTGAGCTAGTACCCGGGCCGCAGGTCAGCTGCCGCGACGGCGCGTCCTGATCAGGTCGAGTCGCTCCTTGAGCAGTTCGTCGAGCTCTTCGACCGAACGGCGCTCAAGCAGCATGTCCCAGTGGGTGCGCGGCGGCTTGACCTTCTTCGGCTCGGGCAGGTCACCGTCGATCAGGGTGCCCTCCATGCCGTTCCGGCACGGCCAGGTGCCGGGGATCTCGGCGTCGTCGGCGAACGGCACCTCGAACTCTTCGCCATTGTCAGTGCGGTACCGCGCGACTTGCCGGGGGGCCAGGTCGTGATTGCGGTCGGTTTCGTAGCTCACCGCCCCTAGGCGACTGCCTCTCAGGACACGATCAGCCATTGGTCTGCACTCCTCTTAACTTCTTCTCAGCAGCTAGCGTCTTGAACAACGCTGCGCCGGACGACGTAGTTCCCGGGCGAATAAGACCCGACTGTCCATGATACCGGGATTCGGCAAGCACCCCGACTAAAGTCGTGCCCGTGACTGGTCGTGTCCGCCCGCAGCCGTGCCGCTGGTGTGGTCGAGACGTCGCCGACAGCGGCTTGGGCCGTCGCCGCCAGTACTGCCGGCAGTCGTGTCGGCAGCGCGCCTACGAGCAGCGGACCTCGATCAACGGTGTGAAAGGCGCATCCTTGCCGGCCGACGCGGTGGTGCTGTCGGCCGATGAGGCTGCTGACCTGTCCGACCGCGTCTATCAGGTGCGATGCGCCGCGGAGGACGTCGCCACCGCGCTGGACGAAGGCGCGGGTGCTCCCGAATTGCGTGAACTGTGCACTGTGCTGATGCGAGCCGCCGAGGCCGCCGACGGGTGGCGCTGACCGGCTTGAGACCGGGCTGACCGCCGCTTGGCCTCGGCTGACTTGTGGCGGGTACAGTCTCGCCATGGATCGCTGGGCAACGGAATTGGTTGCGGCGCCAGACCATGGATCAGGCGGGCGGGTCGGCGCACGGCGTCACTGCTCCGCGATGGAAACCGGGAGTATCGGACGTATTGGGAACCCACCCGAAGTTGGCGGCGGACGGCGACGATGTTCTGGCATTGACGAGCAGGCACACCGTTGCAGCAGCGATTGAATTTGCTCCTCATTCCAGGGCCGCATTTCCGGATTGAGCGACGACCGACGTTAGGCGAGGGGTTACGACATGGCTGATCAACTTCAGCATGCAACCGAGGCGTTGCGGAAAGCGCTGGTCCAGGTCGAGCGCCTGAAGAACAAGAACAAAGCCCTGCTGGAGCGCTCAGGTGAGCCGATCGCGATCGTCGGGATGTCGTGCCGATTCCCCGGTGGGGTCGACTCGCCGGACAGCCTGTGGGACATGGTCGCCAACGAGCGCGACGTGATGTCGGAGTTCCCTACCGACCGGGGCTGGGATCTGGCCGGCCTGTTCGACGACGACCCCGATGCGCCGCACAAGTGTTACGCGCGCGCTGGTGGATTCGTCGACGGCGTCGCGAATTTCGACGCCGCATTCTTCGGCGTGTCGCCGACCGAGGCGCTGGCCACCGACCCGCAGCATCGCATGCTGCTGGAGTTGTCGTGGGAGGCGTTGGAGCGAGCCGGAATCGACCCAACCACGTTGCGGGGCAGCGCCACCGGCGTCTTCGCCGGCATCATCGCCCAGGGCTACGGCATGCTTGCCGAGGAGATCGAGGGCTACCGGTTGACCGGTATGACCTCCAGCGTGGCCACCGGCCGGGTGGCCTACGTGCTGGGGCTGGAAGGGCCCGCGGTGTCGGTGGATACCGCGTGCTCGTCGTCGTTGGTGGCCTTACACATGGCGGTGCAGTCGTTGCGGTCGGGGGAGTGCGATCTGGCACTGGCCGGCGGCGCGACCGTCAACGCCACGCCGACGGTTTTCGTCGAATTCAGCCGGCACCGGGGCCTGTCGCCGGATGGCCGGTGCAAGCCCTTTTCAGGGGCCGCCGACGGTGTCGGCTGGTCTGAGGGCGGCGGGATGCTGGTGGTGGAGCGGCTTTCGGATGCGCAGCGGTTGGGGCATCGGGTGTTCGCGGTGCTGCGAGGTACCGCGGTCAATCAGGACGGCGCCTCCAACGGCTTGACCGCACCCAACGGTCCGTCCCAGCAGCGGGTGGTGCGCTCGGCGTTGGCCAACGCCGGTTTGTGCGCGGCCGAGGTGGACGTGGTGGAGGCCCACGGCACCGGCACGACTTTGGGCGATCCGATCGAGGCGCAGGCATTGCTGGCCACCTATGGCCAGGACAGGACCGAGCCCGGAAAACCCTTGTGGCTGGGGTCGATCAAGTCGAACATGGGTCACACGCAGGCCGCCGCCGGGGTGGCCGGCGTGATCAAGATGGTGCAGGCGATGCACCACGAGCTGCTGCCGGCGACGTTGCACGTGGATGTGCCCAGCCCGCATGTGGATTGGACGGCGGGGGCGGTGTCGTTGTTGACGCAGCCGCAGGCATGGAAGCGCGAGCCGGCTGACGGCCGGGCGCGCCGGGCCGGGGTGTCGTCGTTTGGGATCAGCGGCACCAACGCGCACGTGATCATCGAGGAGCCCCCGCAGGGGGAACCCGAAGAGGGCGCGTCATCGCGACCGTCGGTGGTGCCGTGGGTGGTGTCGGCCAAGAGTGCGGGGGCGCTACAGGCGCAGGCGTCGCGGTTGGCTGAATTCGTCGGCGCCCGCGAGCATGTGGATGTCGCCGATGTCGGGTGGTCATTGGCGGGGCGGTCGACCTTCGAGCATCGGGCGGTGGTGCTCGGCGGTGATCGCGGCCAGTTGCAGGCGGGATTAGGCGAGCTTGCGGAGGCGCTGCCGGGTGCATCGGTGATCACCGGGCAGGCCGCCCCGGTCGGCAAAACCGTTTTCGTCTTTCCCGGCCAAGGTTCCCAGTGGCTCGGTATGGGTGTCGAATTACTCAATACCTCAACAGTTTTCGCTGAACAGATGAACGCGTGCGCGGCGGCGTTCGACGAGTTCGTCGACTGGTCGCTGATCGACGTCTTACGCGGGGCGCCTGGGGCGCCGGGCCTGGATCGCGTCGACGTGGTCCAGCCGGCGCTGTTCGCGGTGATGGTCTCGCTCGCCGAACTGTGGCGATCGATCGGCGTCCGCCCGGACGCCGTCATCGGGCATTCACAGGGTGAGATCGCCGCGGCCTACGTCGCCGGCGCGTTGTCGCTGCGCGACGCCGCGCGAGTGGTGACACTGCGCAGCAAACTGCTGTTGGCACTGTCCGGTCTCGGCGGGATGGCCTCGCTGGCATGCGGACCCGAGCAAGCACGAGAATTGTTGGCGCCCTTCGGCGATCGGATCAGCGTCGCCGCGATTAACGGGCGATCGGCCGTGGTGGTCTCCGGCGAAGTTGCCGCGCTCGACGAACTTGTCGCCCACTGCACCGAACGCGAACTTCGGGCCCGCCGCATCGATGTGGACTACGCGTCGCATTCTGTTGCCGTCGAAGCGATTCGGGAGCAACTCGCCGAGGCGCTGTCCGGTATCGAGCCGAATTCGGCACGCACCGTGTTCTTTTCCACCGTCACCGGCGGCATCCTGGACACTGCCGGCCTCGACGCCGACTACTGGTTCCGCAACATCCGCCAGACCGTGGAATTCGATCAGGCAGTGCGCACTGCGTCTCGCAGCGGCTACCGGACCTTCATCGAGTCCAGCCCGCACCCCGCGCTGATCGCCGGAGTCGAAGACACCGCTAGCGACGGCGTTGACGGTGCCATTGACGTCAGCGTGGTGCCCACCCTCGGCCGCGAGGACGGCGGCCTGCACCGGTTCCTCACGTCGGCGGCGCAGGCGTTCGTTGCCGGTGTCAGGGTGGACTGGCGTGCGGTGTTGCCGGGCGCCGGCTTTGTCGACTTGCCGACGTATGCCTTTGAGCGACGGCGGTTTTGGCTCTCCGGTGAGGGTGCAGCGGTTGACGCTGCCGGTCTGGGGCTGGGAGCCAGCGAGCACGCGCTCTTGGGTGCGGTGGTGGAGCTTCCGGAGTCGGGCGGGGTGGTCTTGACGGGCCGGCTTTCGGCGGCCACGCAGGGCTGGCTGGCCGACCACGCCGTTGACGGGGTAGTGGTGTTCCCGGGTGCGGGCTTTGTCGAGTTGGCCATCCGGGCCGGCGACGAAGTCGGCTGCCCTGTGGTTGACGAACTGACGTTGCAGTCGCCGCTGTTGCTGCCGGCGACGGGCGCGGTCGCGGTGCAGCTTGTCGTGGCGGCGGCCGACGAATCCGGCCAGCGCAGTATGTCAGTATTCTCAAGGGAGAGTGTGGATTCCGCGTGGAGCTGCCACGCGACGGGCGTGTTGTCGCCCGGGTCGGTTGAGCCGGGCGCGGATCTGTCGGTGTGGCCTCCGGAGGGCGCGACTGCTGTCGATGTGACCGACGGCTATCAGCGATTGGCGGCGCGCGGCTACCAGTACGGCCCGGCATTCCAGGGGTTGACCGCGCTGTGGCGGCGCGGCGACGAGTTCTTCGCCGAAGTGACTCTGCCGCAAGCGGCCGGGGGTGTCAGCGGATTCGGTGTCCACCCGGTGTTGTTGGATGCAGCGCTGCACGCGGTGGCGGTAACGCACGAGGGTGAGGGCGTGGCCTTGCCCTTCTCGTGGCAGGGTGTGTCGCTGCATGCGGCGGGGGCGTCGTCGGTGCGGGCGCGGATTGCGCCGTCGGGTCCGTCTGCGGTATCGGTGGAGTTGGCCGACGGGCTGGGGTTGCCGGTGCTGTCGGTCGCGTCGATGGTCGCTCGTCCGGTTTCTCAGCACCAGTTGATGGCGGCGGTCGCCGGCTCCGGCGGGGACCGCCTGTTCGAGTTGGTGTGGTCGCCTGCGTCGCCCGCGTCGCACACCGAGACGCTAGCGCATGAGGTGTTCGAGTCCGCTTCTGCCGCCGTGGATCCGGTCACCGGCAGCTACCAGCGCGTGCACACGGCGTTGGCCGCGCTGCAATCCTGGTTGGCCGACCATGACTCCGGCGTCCTGGTGGTGTCGACCCGAGGGGCGGTGGGCCTGCCGGGGGAGGACGTCACCGATCTTGCTGGTGCCACGGTGTGGGGGTTGGTGCGTTCGGCGCAGACCGAGCATCCCGGCCGGATCGTGCTGGTGGATTCCGATGCCCCGCTGACCGATACGACGGTCGCAGCGGTTCTGGCGGTCGGCGAGCCGCAGGTGCTGGTGCGTGGTGAGACGGTGCACACCGCGCGGGTCCGCGCCAGCCGGGCGGTGGACGGCTTACTGGTGCCGCCCACTGACGGGCCGTGGCGGTTGGGTCTGTCCGCCGCGGGCACCTTCGAGAACCTCCAGCTGGAGCCGGTGCCCAACGCGGATGCGGCGTTGGAACCCGGCTGGGTTCGGGTGGCCATGCGTGCCATCTCCATCAACTTCCGCGACATCATGATCTCCCTGGGCATGTTCACCCACGAGGCGCTGATCGGTGGCGAAGGAGCCGGCGTCGTCGTCGAAGTCGGGCCCGGAGTCACCGAATTCACCGTCGGAGACGACGTCTACGGGTTTTTCCCGGACACCAGCGGCACGTTGGTCGCCGGCGATGTCCGGCTGCTGCTTCCGATGCCGTCGGACTGGTCATACGCCGAAGCCGCCGCGATATCAGCTGTTTTCACCACCGCCTACTACGCGTTCGTCCACCTTGCTGATGTCAAGCCGGGTCAGCGGGTTCTGGTGCACGCCGGCGCCGGTGGGGTGGGCATGGCGGCGGTGCAGTTGGCGCGGCATCTCGGGTTGGAGGTGTTCGCCACTGCCAGCCGGGGCAAGTGGGACACGTTGCGGGCGATGGGTTTTGACTCCGATCATATCGGTGATTCCCGCACGTTGGAGTTCGAGGACAAGTTCCGTGCGGTGGTCGGTGACCGGGGCATGGATGTGGTGCTGGATTCGCTGGCCGGCGATTTCGTGGACGCCTCACTGCGATTGGTCGCCCCCGGTGGGGTGTTCCTGGAGATGGGTAAGACCGACATCCGCGACCCCGGCGTGATCGCCGAGCAGTACCCCGGTGTGCGCTACCGCGCCTTCGACCTCTTCGAGCCCGGTCGCAACCGCATGCACCAATACCTACTGGACCTCGCCGAACTCTTCGACGCCGGGGTGCTGCGGCCGTTGCCGGTGACCACCTTCGATGTCCGTCGAGCGCCCGCGGCATTGCGGTATCTGAGTCAGGCGCGTCACACCGGCAAGGTCGTGTTGACCATGCCGGACGCGTGGGCGGCGGGCACGGTGGTGATCACCGGCGCTACCGGGATGGCCGGTTCAGCGTTGGCGCGTCATCTGGTGGCCAATCACGGGGCGCGCAATCTGCTGTTGATCGGCCGGCGTGGTCCGGACGCGCCGGGGGCCGCGGAGTTGGTCGCTGACTTGCAGGCCGCCGGCGCGGCGGTGTCGCTGGTGGCGTGTGACGCTGCCGACCGGGAAGCGTTGGCCAAGGCGTTGGCCGACGTTCCGGTCCAGCATCCGTTGTCGGCGGTGGTTCACGCCGCGGGTGTTCTCGACGATGCGCTGGTGACATCGTTGACGCCGGAGCGGGTCGATGCGGTGTTGCGGGCCAAGGTCGATGCGGCGTGGAATCTGCATGAGCTGACCCGCGAGCTGCCGATTTCGGCGTTCGTGATGTTCTCGTCGTTGGCGGGGTTGGTGGGGTCGTCAGGTCAGGCGAATTACGCGGCGGCCAACAGCTTCTTGGACGGGTTGGCGGTGCATCGACGGGCTGAGGGTTTGCCGGCGATCTCACTGGGCTGGGGCTTGTGGGATCAGGCCAGCGACATGACCGGCGGACTCGACGCCGCGGGGCGGGCCCGGCTGGCACGCACCGGTGTCAAAGCGCTGTCGTCGGCCGACGCGCTGCAGCTTTTCGACACCGCGATGGTGATCGACGAGCCGCTGCTGCTGCCGGCCCACATCGACACCACGGCCCTGCGCGCCAATGCTGCGGTGGTTCCGCCGATGTTCGTGGACCTGCTCAACGCCCCGACCCGGCGGCGGGTCGACGACTCGCTGGCCGCCAGTAAGTCCAAATCCGCCCTGGCGCAGCGTATCCACGGGCTGTCCGACGATCAGCAGCACGCGGTGCTGCTGGATCTGGTGCGGTCGCATATCGCCACCGTGCTGGGCAACACGACTCCGGAGGCCATCGACCCGGACAAGGCGTTCCAGGAGTTGGGCTTTGACTCGCTGACCGCCGTCGAGATGCGCAACCGGCTCAAAGTCGCCACCGGGCTCGCGCTATCACCCACCCTGATCTTCGACTACCCGACGCCGAGCCGGCTGGCGTCCTACTTCCGCACCGAACTCGCCGGTGTCCCAGAAGAAGTCAAGAGCATGCGCGCGGTGCGGGTGACCGGAGACGATCTCATCGCGATCGTCGGAATGGCGTGCCGTTACCCGGGCGGGGTGAACTCGCCGGAAGACCTGTGGGACATGGTTTCTGCGGGACGCGACGTGCTCACCCAGTTCCCAGACAACCGCGGCTGGGACCTGGCCAATCTGTACAACCCCGACCCGGACGTCCAAGGCGCCTGTTACACGCGTACCGGCGGCTTTGTCGAGGATGTCGCAGACTTCGACCCGGCGTTCTTCGGAGTAGGGCCGTCTGAGGCGCTGGCGATGGACCCCCAGCAGCGCATGTTCCTTGAGTTGTCCTGGGAAGCGTTGGAGCGAGCGGGAATTGAACCCGGCAGCCTGCGAGGCAGCGCCACCGGGGTGTTCGCCGGAGTGATGACGCAGGCTTACGGTGTGTCCACCGCCGAATCGGTGGAAGGCTTCCGGCTCACCGGACAGTCGTCCAGTGTGGCATCGGGCCGGGTGGCCTATGTGCTGGGCTTGGAAGGCCCGGCGCTGTCGGTGGATACCGCGTGTTCATCGTCATTGGTGACCCTGCACATGGCGGCGCAGTCGTTGCGGTCGGGAGAGTGCGACTTGGCGCTGGCCGGCGGTGTCACCGTCAATGCCACACCCGACATCTTTGTGGAGTTCAGCCGCATGCGTGGGTTGTCTGCGGATGGCCGTTGCAAGGCGTTCTCCGGCGCGGCCGACGGCACCGGATTCTCCGAAGGCGGGGGAATGTTGGTGGTGGAGCGGCTCTCGGATGCACAGCGGTTAGGGCATCCGGTGCTGGCCGTCGTGCGGGGCTCGGCGATCAACCAGGACGGCGCGTCGAACGGATTGACCGCACCCAACGGTCCGTCACAGCAGCGAGTCGTCCGCTCGGCGCTTGCCAGCGCGGGACTCAGTGGCGCCGACGTCGACGTGGTCGAGGGCCATGGCACCGGCACCACGCTGGGCGATCCGATTGAAGCCCAAGCGATATTGGCGACCTATGGGCAGAGCCGGCAGACGCCGCTGTGGCTGGGG
Organism: uncultured Actinomycetota bacterium; assembly: GCA_963760095.1. Lineage (GTDB taxonomy): Bacteria > Actinomycetota > Actinomycetes > Mycobacteriales > Mycobacteriaceae > Mycobacterium. Next base: position 357,869 of record CAVXBT010000012.1, read on the forward strand.
TCGATCAAGTCCAACATGGGCCACACCCAGGCCGCCGCAGGTGTGGCGGGTGTGATGAAGATGATCCTGGCGATGCGCCATGAGCTGCTGCCCGCGACCCTGCACGTGGATGTGCCCAGCCCACATGTGGATTGGTCGGCCGGGTCCGTGCAACTGCTGACGGAGCCGCGGCCATGGAAGCGCGAGTCGGCGGACGGTCGGGTGCGACGGGCCGGGGTGTCGTCGTTCGGGATCAGTGGCACCAACGCGCACGTGATCATCGAGTCAGCCCCGCCGGTCGAACAGAGCGCTGAGAGCATGGTCTCCCCGGCGCCGCCGGTGGTGCCGTGGGTGGTGTCGGCCAAGTCTGAGGCAGCGTTGCAGTCCCAGGCGTCGCGGTTGGCCGGGTTTATCGGTGCCTGTGATGAATTGGCGGCCGCTGACGTCGGATGGTCGTTGGCGGCGCGATCGACGTTCGAGCATCGCGCGGTGGTGCTCGGCGCCGACGAGGGTCAGCTGCTGGCAAGTTTGGGTGAGCTGGCCAAGGGACAACCGGATGCATCGGTAGTCACCGGACGGACCGGCCCGGCCGGCAAAACCGTCTTCGTCTTCCCCGGTCAGGGCTCGCAATGGCTGGGCATGGGTATGGGACTACACGCCGCATACCCGGTCTTCGCCGAAGCGTTCAACGCGGTGGTCGGCGAACTGGACCGCCACCTGTTACGCCCGCTGCGCGAAGTCATGTGGGGTCACGACGAAAACCTGCTGAACACGACGGAATTCGCGCAGCCGGCGCTGTTTGCCGTCGAGGTTGCGCTCTACCGCTTGCTGGAGTCCTGGGGAGTGCGGCCCGACTTCGTGATGGGCCACTCGGTCGGCGAGCTTACCGCGGCGCACGTCGCCGGCGCCCTGTCGCTGGAGAACACCGCGCTGCTGGTGGTCGCACGCGGTCGATTCATGCAGGCGCTGCCGGCCGGCGGCGCCATGGTCGCGGTGCAGGCCACCGAGGACGAAGTGCGTCCGCTGCTGACCGACAACGTCGGGATCGCCGCGGTGAACGGGCCCTCAGCAGTGGTGGTTTCCGGCGACGAGGACGCGGTGACCGCCATCGCGGACCAGCTGCGCGCCCAGGGCCGGCGTGTGCACAAGCTCGCTGTATCGCATGCTTTCCACTCACCGCTGATGGAGCCGATGATCGGCGAGTTCAAAACCGCGGCACGAGAACTCACGGTCAACCCGCTCGCCGTTCCGGTGATCTCCAACGTGACCGGGGAGTTGGCGGGCGATGACTTCGCGTCCGCTGATTATTGGACACAACACATTCGGGCGGCCGTCCGGTTCGCGGACAGCATCCGCTTTGCGAATTCGACTGGCGCCAGCCGATTCCTCGAGGTGGGCCCCGGCGGCGGCCTGACCTCGTCGATCGAGGAATCGCTCGCCGAGGCCGACATCGTGTCGGTGCCGATGCTGCGCAAAGACCGTCCCGAGCCGAACAGCCTGATGGCCGGAGTGGCTCAGGCGTTCGTCGCGGGTGTCGGGGTGGACTGGCGTGCGACGCTGCCGGGTGCCAAATTCGTCGAGTTGCCGACGTATGCCTTTGAGCGACGCCGTTTTTGGCTCGCAAACGATGCTGCCGCAGTTGACGCTGCCGGTCTGGGGCTGGAAGCCGGCGAGCACGCGCTGTTGGGTGCGGTGGTGGAGCTGCCGACCACCGGCGGGGTGGTGTTGACGGGCCGGCTTTCGGCGGGATCGCAGGGGTGGCTGGCCGATCACGCCGTCGGCGGCGTGGTGGTGTTCCCAGGCGCGGGCTTTGTCGAGTTGGCCGTCCGCGCCGGCGACGAGGTCGGCTGCTCGGTCGTCGATGAATTGATGCTGGCGTCGCCGTTGGTGATCCCCGTCACCGGCGCGGTGTCGGTGCAGGTGGTCGTCGGCGGCGCCGAAGAATCGGGCTGCCGTGCGGTGTCGGTGTTCTCCCGTCGCGACGCACACTCGGGCTGGACTCTGCACGCCGAAGGTGTTGTCCGGCCCGGTGCCATCGCGCCTGGCGCCGACATGTCGACCTGGCCGCCGGTGGGTGCGACACCGGTCGACATCGACGGGCTCTACGACCGGTTGGCGGCGCGCGGCTACGGGTATGGGCCGGCGTTCCAAGGCCTGACCGCGATGTGGCGCCGCGGCGATGAGATCTTCGCCGACGTGTCCCTGCCCGGCGACGCCGGGGTGTCACCGGCCGGATTCGGAGTGCATCCAGCGGTTTTGGACGCTGCCCTGCACGCGGTGATCGTGGCGACCGAAGCCGATCACGACGAGAGCAACGGCGTCCTGGTCCCGTTCTCCTGGCAGGGCGTGTCGCTGCATGCGGCGGGAGCGTCGTCGGTGCGGGCGCGGATTGCGCCGTCGGGCCCGTCGGCGGTGTCGGTGGAGTTGGCCGACGCACTGGGGCTACCGGTGCTGTCGGTCGCGTCGATGGTCGCGCGTCCGGTGTCGCAGCAGCAGTTGATGGCGGCCGTGTCGGGGTCGGGCCCGGACCGGATCTTCGAGGTGAACTGGTCACCCTCGGCGTCCGAATCGCATTGCGAGACGCCGGCATACGACGTGTTCGAATCTCAGGGCGCCGACGACGATCCGTTGACCGCGACATACCGACGCACGCACGAAGCACTGGCAGCGCTGCAATCCTGGCTCGGCGAGCACGACTCCGGCGTGCTGGTGGTGTCGACGCGCGGCGCGCTGGGGTTGCCGGGGGAGGACGTCACCGATCTTGCTGGTGCCGCGGTGTGGGGTTTGGTGCGTTCGGCGCAGACCGAGCATCCCGGCCGGATCGTCCTGGTGGATTCCGATGCGCGGCCGACCGATACGACGATCGCGGCGGTTCTGGCGCTCGGCGAGCCGCAGGCGCTGGTGCGCGGTGAAACGGTGTATACGGGTCGGGTGCACGGCAGCCGGGCGGTCGACGCCCTGTTGGTGCCGCCCGCTGACCGCCCGTGGCGGCTGGGCATGTCCAGCAGAGGCACATTCGAGAATCTGGTCATTGAGCCGATCCCGGACGCCGATGCGCCGTTGGAGCACGGGCAGATCCGGGTCGCGGTTCGCACCATGGCGGCCAACTTCCGCGACGTGATGATCGCTCTGGGTCTGTATCCCGACGAGGACGCCGTCATGGGTGTGGAAGCTTCCGGCATCGTGGTCGAAACTGCTTCGGACAACTGCCGTTTCGCCGTCGGTGACCGGGTGACCGGACTTTTTCCGGAAGGCACCGGCAGCATGGCGATCACCGACGCGCGCCTGCTGATGGAAATCCCGACGGGATGGTCGTATGCCGATGCCGCGACGGCGCCTGTGGTCTTCGCGACGGCCTACTACGCGCTGACGACATTGGCCGAAGTCAATCCGGGTCAGCGGGTTCTGGTGCACGCCGGCGCTGGTGGGGTGGGCATGGCGGCGGTGCAGTTGGCGCTGCACTTCGGGTTGGAGGTGTTCGCCACTGCCAGCCGGGGCAAGTGGGACACGTTGCGGGCGATGGGTTTTGACTCCGATCATATCGGTGATTCCCGCACGTTGGAGTTCGAGGACAAGTTCCGTGCGGTGGTCGGTGACCGGGGCATGGATGTGGTGCTGGATTCGCTGGCCGGCGATTTCGTGGACGCCTCACTGCGATTGGTCGCCCCCAGTGGGATGTTCCTGGAGATGGGTAAGACCGACATCCGCGACCCCGGCGTGATCGCCGAGCAGTACCCCGGTGTGCGCTACCGCGCCTTCGACCTTTTCGAGGCGGGGCCGGATCACATCGAGCGGATGCTCACCGATCTGTCCACGATGTTCGATGACGCAACACTGCGGCCGTTGCCGGTGACCACCTTCGATGTCCGTCGGGCGCCCGCGGCATTGCGCTATCTGAGTCAAGCGCGTCACACCGGAAAGGTCGTGCTCAGCATGCCCGACGCGTGGGCGGCGGGCACGGTGATGATCACCGGCGGCACCGGGATGGCGGGTTCGGCATTGGCCCGTCATGTGGTCCACCAGCACGGCGTGCGTCAGCTGACGCTGGTCAGTCGGCGCGGTGCCGATGCGCCGGGCGCAGCGGACTTGATCGCCGAGTTGGGCGCCACGGGTGCGCAGGTGCAGGCGGTGGCCTGCGATGCCGCGGACCGGGAAGCCCTGGCCAAGGTGATCGCCGATATCTCGGTGCAGCATCCGCTTTCGGCGGTGATTCACACAGCCGGGATTCTCGACGACGCCGTGGTGACGTCGTTGACCCCGGAGCGGGTCGATGCGGTGTTGCGGGCCAAGGTCGATACGGCGTGGAATCTGCATGAGCTGACCCGCGAGTTGTCGATCTCGGCGTTCGTGATGTTCTCGTCGATGGCCGGACTGGTGGGTTCGTCGGGTCAGGCCAACTATGCGGCGGCCAACTCGTTCCTCGACGCCTTGGCGGTGCATCGACGGGCTCGGGGTCTGCCGGCGATGTCGCTGGGCTGGGGCCTATGGGACCAGGCTAGCAACATGACCGGCGCACTGGACGCCGTCGATTTCGCGCGATTCGCCCGCGACGGGATCGTCGCGATGTCCTCTACCGAGGCGCTGCAACTGCTCGACACCGCTATGGTGATCGACGAGCCGTTCCTGCTGCCCGCCCGCATCGACACCGTCGCTCTTCGGGCGAAGTTCGACGGCGGCACCTTGCCGCCGATGTTCGTCGATCTGATCAACGCGCCGGCACGGCGTCAGGTTGACGATTCGCTGGCCGCCGCCAAGTCGAAGTCCGCACTGCTGCAACGTCTCGAGGGCCTGCCCGAGGACGACCAGCACGCGGTCCTTCTCGATCTGGTGCGGTCACATATCGCCACCGTGCTGGGTAACAGCACGGCGGAGTCGATCGACCCGGATAAGGCGTTCCAGGAGTTGGGCTTTGACTCGCTGACTGCCGTCGAGATGCGCAACCGGCTCAAAGCCGCGACCGGGCTGGCACTTTCGCCCACGCTCATCTTCGATTATCCGAACTCCGCGGCGCTGGCCGGCTACTTTCGCCGCGAGCTTGTCGGCGCATCGACGGAGTCAACGCCCCAGGCTGCGCCAGGCGAGGCGGAAATCCAGCGCGTCGTGGCGTCGATTCCGGTCAAACGCCTTCGGCAGGCCGGAGTGTTGGACCTGTTGCTCGGCCTGGCGAACGAGGCCGATGGCGCAGACGCGGGGCAGGCCAGAGAAAAAGACATCGCGGCAATGGATCTCGACGACTTGGTCAACGCTGCGTTCCTCGACGACGACGACTAGCCCGATGAGGTCTGAGGTTCGCCCGTGAGGATCGCCGTCACCGGGGCCAGCGGAGTGATCGGTCGCGGCGTGGTCCTGCGACTGCTCAGCCTGGGCCACGACGTCGTCGGGCTGGCCCGCCATCGACCCGAAAGCTGGCCGAGCGCAGCGAGCTTCGTGCAGAGCGATATTCGCGACGCTGCCGGGGTGCAGCGAGCCGTCGCGGGCACCGAGGTCGTTGTGCACTGCGCGTGGGCGGTCAACCCCGGCGCCGATCACCCGGTCGACCGCGAGATCAACATCGGCGGAACCGGCAACGTCCTTGACGCGATGGCCCGCAGCGGTACCCGCCGCATCGTCGTCGCCTCGTCGGCACACGTCTACGGGCTGGATCGCGGCGTCGCGGCGCCGTTGTCGGAAGCACATCAGCTGCAACCGGTTTCGGCGCACGGGCTGGACAAGGCCCGCGTTGAAGAGATGGTCGCCGCGTGTGGTGTGGAGTGGGTGGCGATTCGACCGGCGGTGATCCTCGGCCGAAGCGTCGACAACTGGGTGCGACGAGTGTTGGCTTCGGCGTTCTTCCCCGACGTCGACGGATCCGTCGGTCGCACCGTCCAGGTCGTGCACAGCGACGACGTCCATCGGGTGTTCGTCCGCGCGGCCGTTGATCCGGGCATCGACAGCGGGCCGGTGAACCTTGCTGCGCCCGGGGAGCCGACGTTCGGCGAGATAGCCGATGCGCTCGGGCGCCCCACGGTGCGGGTGGGAAGGCCTTTTCGACGGCTGAGTTCGGCGACCGGACTGGACTTGCTGCTGACCGCGCCATCGATGGATACCGCACTGCTGCGAGACAAATGGAAGGTGACACCGGCCTGGACCGGACAGGAATGCGTCCGCGACGTCGGATTGGCGGTGCGCGGTCGGGTCAGCATCGGCGGGTGGTCGACGTCGCTGCCGTGGCGGCTCACCCATGTCCAGGACATCCCGGCGGTCGACGCGCCGGCCGCCGACGGCGTTGCACCGGTGTTCGCCGGCCCAGTCGGCGGCAACGGTGAGTTCGACACACCGATCGACCCCCGCTTCCCGACGTATCTGGCCACCAATTTGTCTGAGGCACTGCCGGGACCGTTCTCGCCGTCGTCAGCGTCGGTGACCGTCAAGGGGCTGCGCGCATTCGGCGCGATCACCGCCAGGAGATTGCGGCCCGGCGGTCTGATCCAGCGCGAGATGGCCATGCGCACTGTCGGCGTGTTCGCGCATCGGTTGTATGGGGCCATCACGACCGCGCATTTCATGGCTGAAACGGTTCCGTTCGTCAAGCCGGAGACGGTGATTCGGCAGAGTCAGTTCTTCGGACCGAGTGTGGCGGCCATGCCGATCTACAGCGAGCAGCAACTGCCGCGTCAATCCGGCGGAGCCTTGGGTCTACTTCGTACCATCCGCAACCTAGGCGTGTTCGGAGCCAACTTGGCGGGTCTGACCACCGGCGCGGCTCGTGACACCCGTGACTACATCGACGATATCGAACACTTGGAAGAGCTTGCAGCGGGCGATCTTTCGCAACTTACCGACGCGCGATTGCAGAGTTTGATCTTGTTGGCGCGTGACAGCGTCATCGACGGCTGGGTGCTGGCGTCCGGGTCATTCATGGCGTTTGCCGCCCTCAGCGTGATACTGCGGGGCCTGAACGGGCGTGACATGGTGCTGCCGGTCGGTCAGGAGCTGGCCAGCGCGCAGCCACTGAGCGCCGTCTACCGGCTGGCGGACGCCGCGCAACGGGACCCCGACGTGGCCCGGGTTCTGGCCAGCCCCGGAGACCATCTCGACGAGCTGTCGGCTAAGGCCCCGGAGTTCCATGCGGCCGTCCTCGCCGAGCTGAAACTGATTGGACACCGCGGTCCGGCGGAGGTCGAGATGCGGTCGACCAGCTACGCCGACGACCCGGAGTTGCTGATCCGCATGGTGGCCAAGTCGCTTCACACGCCGAGACGCCGCGAGACAGACCAGCCAGCGATCCCGCTGCGGGCGCGGCCGGTCGCAGTGCTCGCCGCGCACCAACTGCGCGACCGCGAAATGCGTCGCGACCGGATGGTGCGCGCGAACTGGGTGTTGCGCAACCTACTTCGTGAGCTCGGACGCCGACTGGTGAATTCGGGTGTGTTCGAAGCCGCCGACGACGTGTTCTATCTGCTGGTCGACGAACTCGATGCGCTCCCTGCCGATGTAGCTGGGCTGGTCGCGCGCCGTCGTGCTGAACAGCGCAGGCTGGCGGGCATCGTGCCGCCCCCCGTCTTCAGCGGCGATTGGCGGGTGTCCGATCTCGCGGCGGGCGTGCTGGTCCCCGGGCAGGCTCTGACGGGCGTCGGCGTGTGCGGCGGACGAATCCGGGGGCGGGTCCGGATCGTCAGGCCGGAAACCATCGACGACCTGGAAGCCGGGGAGATCCTCGTCGCCGAGGTCACCGACGTTGGCTATACCGCCGCGTTCTCCTACGCGGGCGCCGTGGTGACGGAGCTTGGTGGACCGATGTCGCACGCCGCCGTCGTCGCGCGCGAATTCGGCGTCCCCTGTGTGGTGGATGTGCTTGACGCCACGCGGCGTTTGCCGCCCGGGGCGCTGGTCGAGGTGGACGGCGTCAGCGGGACGATCGAGGTCCTCGAACTCGACCTGCCGCGCGCCACCCCGTGACGTTCGCTACCGTCAGGTTATGCACGAACACACTGTCCGCGTGACCACCGTCGCCGGCACCGTCGAAGGCTTCACCCGCGGCGGCGTGCATCGTTGGCGGTCCATTCCGTACGCTCGACCGCCGGTTGGTGCGCTGCGGTTTCGGGCTCCGCGACCTGTCCAGCCGTGGCCAGGTGTGCGGTATTGCCACGGGTTTACCAAGTGCGCACCTCAAGAGCGTCGCTACACGCTGCTCGGCGTCGGTAAATACCAGCCGATGGGCGAGGACTGCCTCACCCTCAACGTCGTGGCACCGGAAGGCCCGAAAACCGAGCCGCTGCCTGTGATGGTCTTCGTGCACGGCGGGGGATACATCATGGGCAGCTCGGCCACGCCGATCTACGACGGGGTGGCGCTGGCTCGTCGCGGCTGTGTCTACGTATCGGTCAACTACCGTCTCGGGGCGCTGGGCTGCCTGGATTTGTCGTCGCTGTCGACGGCTGATGCCACCTTCGATAGCAACCTATTTCTGCGTGATCTGGTGCTGGCACTGCGCTGGGTCAAAGACAACATCGCCGGTTTCGGTGGCGATCCGGACAACGTGACAGTGTTCGGCGAAAGTGCCGGCGCGCACGCCGTCGTGTCATTGCTGGCGGCGCCGGAGGCGGAAGGCCTTTTTGCCCAGGCGATTTCGGAGAGTCCGGCCAGCGGAATGACCCGTTCGAGCGAGGTCGCAGCGGAGTTCGCCGGGCGATTCGCGACGTTACTCGGCGCTCGTAAGCAGGATGCCGTTTACGCGCTGAGGGCGGCGTCCCCCGCTGAGCTGGTGGACACGCAGAATCGGCTGATCGAGGACGGCGTGCGAGACATGCTGGGGGCGTTCCCCATCGGCCCCGTTTTCGGTGACGACTACCTGCCGCTTGATCCCGTCGAAGCGTTGCGGCGGGGCAAAGCACACCGGGTCCCGCTCATCGTGGGTACCAACGTCGATGAGGGTCGCCTGTTCACTCGCTTCTTGCAGCTGTTGCCGACGACCGAGCCGATGATCGAAGCGCTGCTGGCTGAGGTGGACCCGGCTGCGCGCGAACGGATTACCGGCGCCTACCCCGACTATCCCGACCGATCTGCGTGCATACGACTGGGCGGGGACTTCGCCTTCAGTTCCGCGGCGTGGGAGATCGCCGAAGCCCACAGCAGACACGCGCCGTCCTATCTGTATCGATACGACTACGCACCAGGGGTTCTGCGCTGGTCGGGGTTGGGCGCGACGCATGCCACCGAACTGCTCGCGGTTTTCGGCGTCTACCGCACCAAGTTCGGGGCGTTGCTGACCGCGCCCGTTGATCGACGATCTGCTTTGCGGGTCACCAGCGAAGTGCAAAGGCGCTGGCTGTCATTCAGCCGCACGGGCAAACCCGGCGACGACTGGCCGGTTTACACCGACACCGACCGCGCGGTGCGGGTGTTCGACCGTAAGTCCCATCTCGAGTTCGATCCGCATCCGGAGCGGCGGCGAGCGTGGGAGGGCTTCTCCCTGGCGCGATGACGGCGGATGTGATTTCGTGGACGAGCCATGACATCCCACACCGACAACGTCGTCGAACGGCCGGCCGACCTCAACGCCGCCTGGCTGACTTCCTGCATTGGCGCCGGAACCGTCGCCGACTTCGCCGTCGAGCGCATAGGCACGGGTCAGATGAGCGAGTGCTACCGGGTGCAGTTGACCTACGCTGACAGCGCGGCCGGCAGCGATAATCCGGAGTCGGTGGTCCTGAAGGTCGCGGCCACCGATCCGATGAGTCGTCAGACCGGGATGACGTTGGGCCTGTACGAGCGCGAAGTGTGCTTTTACCGCGACATCGCCCCGCGGCTGGACGGACCGGTCGCGCCCTGTTACCACGCCGCATTCGACGCCGCGTCAGGCATTTTCGACGTCCTGCTCGGCGACGCGAATCCGGCCATAGTCGGTGACGAGATCCGCGGCGCCACAACGGCTCAGGCCCGGCTCGCTGTCACCGAGCTGGCCCGTCTGCAGGGCCCATTGCTCGGTGACACCACGCTGGCCGACGCGCCGTGGTTGAATCGCGACGCACCAATCAACCAGGCGTTGATCACTGCGTTGCACGCCGGTTTTGTGGATCGCTACGGTGACCAGATCGCACCGCAGCACCGCATGGTGTGCGAATGCCTGGTCGGCGGATTCGACGAATACCTGGCCGAGGAGGGCCGCAACGGGACCTTCCAAGGTCTGGTGCATGGCGATTATCGGTTGGACAACATGCTTTTTGGCACCGCCGGCGCCGATCGCCCGCTGACGGTGGTCGATTGGCAGACGGTCACCTGGGGTCCGGCGATGACTGATCTGGCCTACTTCTTGGGCTGCGCGCTGCCGGTGGCGGACCGGCGACAGCACTACGACGCCCTGCTGGAGGCCTACCACGGGGCGCTCGGGCCGGACAGGCCGATCAGCCTCGCCGACGTCCGCGACGGCGTCCGCAGACAGAGCTTTTTCGGAGTGATGATGGCCGTCGTGTCGTCGATGCTTGTGGAACGCACCGAACGTGGCGACGCGATGTTCATGACCATGCTGCAGCGGCACTGCGACCATGTCCTCGACACTGATGCACTGGCAATCCTGCCCGCACCGGCAACCGTCGAGCCGCTGTGTCCGTCGCACATCGACGAATCGGCGCACACCGCCACCGATGAGCCGCTGTGGAACGAGAGCTGGTATGCCGACTTCGCCGATGCCGCAAATGGATTGGGTGGCTGGGTACGCATTGGCCTGATTCCCAACCAGCAGAAGGCCTGGCTGCACGCCCTGCTGTGTGGTCCTGAGCTTCCCACGGTTGCAGTCGTCGACTTCGAGGTCCCACTGCCCATCGACCCGTGGATGCTGCAAACGGGTGCAATCGATTTCACGCACTCGGCCGACGACCCACTGCGCACCTACCGCATTGCCCTGCGTGGACGTGGCCAGTCCTTCCCCGACCCGGCCGCACTGTTGCGGGCAGACCAGGGCGCGCCGGCTGAGGTGGCGATCGATCTGGAGTGGACCACCGACGGCACGCCGTATCAGTATCGGATTGCCACCCGATACGAGATCCCTTGCACCGTGTCAGGATCCGTCACCATCGACGGTCAGCGCTACACCGTCGACTCGGTGCCCGGCCAGCGGGACCACTCGTGGGGAGTGCGCGACTGGTGGAGTATGGACTGGCTCTGGAGCGCATTGCACCTCGACGACGGGACACACCTGCACGCGGTGGACATCCGGATACCGGGCGTCCCGCCGGTCGGTATCGGATACGTCCAGGATCGCGGTGGCACGGTCACCGAGTTGCAAACCGTCTCTCGCCAGCAGACATTCGATGCCGACGGCTTGCCGGTCAGCGCGAAACTTTCGGTCGATCCCGGTGGTTTCGCCGCGGCCGTCGACGTCCGCGGACACGCGCCGTTACGCCTGGTCGCCAACGACGGGCGTATCAGCCAGTTCCCGCGGGTGTGGGCCACGGTGAGCACCGCCGACGGGCGCACCGGTGTGGGCTGGTTGGAGTGGAACCGCAATCAGCCAACGCAGTAGCGGGGACACGTGCGCACCGAAAAGCTCTGTCCGCCACGCGCACCGGTGGTGGTGATGGGTGTCTCCGGGTCTGGCAAATCGACGGTGGGCGCGGCGCTGGCGCGCCGTCTCGGCGTGCCGTTCGCCGACGCGGACACCTTTCACCCGCCGGCCAACGTCGTGAAGATGAGCGCGGGTGAGCCACTTGACGACGATGACCGCTATCCGTGGCTGGACGCGGTGGGGCGGTGGCTGGCGGTCCACGACGATGGCGTGATGAGCTGCTCGGCGCTCAAACGCAGATACCGCGACCAGTTGCGTTCTCACTGTTCGGATATCGAATTCCTGCATCTGGCCGGTTCACCGGAACTGATCGGTCGCAGGCAAGCCGGCAGGCCGGGTCACTTCATGCCGTCGTCATTGCTGATGTCCCAATTCGAGGCGTTGGAACCGCTGGAACCCGACGAGCACGGGATGTCCTTCGCCGTCGGGCAGAGCGTCGACGTCATCGTCGAGACGTTTGTCCGGTATTTAACCGAGCACTCTGGGCCACTCAGCCCTTGATCACCTGAGTGCCGCCGGCCAATTCGTCGTGCTTGCCCTGCTTGCAGGGGCTGGCGCTGATCGTCACGGCGATGACGACGTAGGCGATGATCGCCAGCAGCGGCCCGAGGTAGGGCACCACGGCGAGCAAAGTGAACGAGTTACGGATGGCTGACTGTTTGACATCCGGCCTCGGCGCCCCGCCCGGGCCAAGAACGGTCAAGCCGAGCAGTCGCTTGCCCAGGGTCGCGCCATTGCTCACTTCAAAGAGCACGAAATACCCGAACATCAGCACGCCGGAAAAAAGGCCGGTCACCAGCCACCAATAATCCTGGCTGAGCAGGAAAAACGACAGCACGAACACCACGATGTTCACCAGGATGCCGTCGATCAGCCGGGCAAAAAATCGCGCGCCCAAACCACCGGGTTGGACATACGGCCGCTGCGATGAGCCGGCGGGCGGATGGCCGTACTGGGGCGAATGGGGATCGAAGTCTGTCATGCGAGGCTCCTAGCGGCGGTGGCTGCCAATCTACCGCGCTAGAGGGCCCGTCTACTGCCCAATTCAGCGCCAGCGACGAGCTTTGACCCGTCCGCGGGCGGCCAACTCGCCGCTGCGTTCGCGTGCGGTTTCAGCCAGCTCGACGCCACGTTCGCGGGCCGTATCCGCCAACTCGCTACCGCGTTCGACAGCCCTCTCGCCGAATTCACTACCGCGTTCGCGCGCGGTTTCGGCGAGTTCGCTGCCACGTTCGCGGGCTGTGTCAGCCAACTCGGCCCCCCGCTCGCGCACCGTCTCCGCCAGCTGGGCACCGCGTTTGCGGGCTCGCTTGCGCGCGGCTTCGACCACCGGTGCGCTTCGTTCGGCGGCCGTGCTGGCTAGTTCGCCACTGCGCTTGCGGGCAGCCTCGACCAGCGGTCCGCTCCTCTCGGCGGCGGTGCTGGCCAGTTCGCGACCGCGCTCGGCGCCGGTGTGGAGGCTATGGGCGATTCGTTCGGCCAGCTCGGAATCGAGCACCGAGTCGTCGGACCCATCCAGCGGTAGGGCAGCAGACACCTTCTCCGAGAGCCGACTGGCCGCCCGTCGACCACGCCATCCCAGCGACGGCTTACCCGCCGTGTCGGCCGACGCGATGATCAGCCCGCCGAGCAGGCTCAGATCGGTGAGCAGGTCGCGGCGTTTCTGCACTTTTCGTTCCGGATCGGGTTCATTCCAGAACAGATGCCCGCCAAGGCTGCCCGGTATGACGGTGAATGCCAGCGCCGCCGAGGCGATCCGTGGCAGCTTGCCGGTCGCAAGCAACAGCCCACCTCCGACCTGGACGGCCGCGTTTATCCGTGCGACCGTCTCGGGATCCGACGGAATGTTGCTTCCGACCGGATCCGGCAACGTCTGTAATTTCGTCACAGCGGTCTGCGCCGCATCGAGGGTGACCTTGGGGTTGCGCAACGTCTCAACACCTTGGCCAATGAATACCGCGGACAGCAGGGGACGGGCGATTCTGCGAAGCAACATGGCGGGTGTGTTCCCGGCTTGCCCGCTGTGCAAACCGGGCCGGCACGACAGCCGCCATCCTTACAAAAGTTGTGGCGGCTCACGTCGCAGCCACAGCGGCACCATGACCCAGAAGAAAATTTGAGCCGTCACTGCGCATACCCCGGCGATGACGCCCGCTGTGTGACCGGCCACCACGCCGAAGATGATCACGGCCACCCCGGCAAGCGAGACACCCATGAGTGACAGTCCGGTGTACGCGAGTCGATGCGCAATGGACACCACCGACAGCAGCCGGTGCCGACGGAACAACAGTCGATGGATTGCGACCGGAGCCTCTAACAGCACCGTGGCCCCGACGGAGCAACCGACCGTTACCAAATACACCACCCGCATCGCCGCGCTCAGCCCCTCGAAGCGGGGTTGGAACGGCAACGTCAATAGAAAGCCGGTGAGCAGTTGGACGCCGGTCTGAACCACCCGCAACTCTTGCAGCAGGCTGACCCAATTGCGATCTAATCGTTGGATTTCGGTCTCAGATCGCGCATCGGTGTCCCAGGCCTGGTCGCGGTCAGGGTGATCGACGACGTCCATGGCCGTTGATCATGCCAGTCGGCAGCAATTGGCGACCCAGTGACGGCTAGTTGTGGCGACCAGCGGCGCTACCGGCCTGACGGCGTCCCAGCGAACAGGAGTCGCGCCGATGTCTCCAGCCGTTCGGCGATCTGGGTGTAGGACGCATATCCCATACCGGCGCGCACCAGTGCTCCTGCGTAGAGCAGCTCAAGCGATTCGACCAGCTCGGAGGTCTGATCCGGGCCCAACGCGGTGACCAGACGTTGATGGATTTCGCGGCCGATGCGCAGCCGCAGATGTTCGACTTCGGGATCCTTGCCCAGCAATGCGTTGGTCACCGCGCCGGCGAGTTCGGGTTCTTCGGCCACCAGCAGCGCGATCTGACGCAGGACGGCGATGACTCGCACGGTCGGATCCGCCGAGTCGGTCGGCGGAACCGGGCTGGACGCCAACCGTCGCCAGAAAATTTCCGCGACGAGGTGGGCTTTGGATGAGAAATAGGTGTACGCGGTGGCCGCGCCCACTCCAGCTTCGGCCGCGACCATGCGAATCGTCAATCCGGAGAAGCCTTCTCGGCTCAGCACGCCGACCGCGGCCTGGCCCAGCCGGTCAACGGTGTCGGCTTGCTTGGCGCTCAGTCGCCGTCTTGTCGATTCCCGAGCTACCGGGTTGGACACGTGTCCGGACACTACTACAACGTCACTGGTGCGGCAACCACGTGCTCCACGTTGTGCGTTACCGTTCCGGTGATGACGTTCTCCTCAGATCGCACTGCCCACGACGGGCGCACAGATCGACTGTTCGACTTGGCCGAGCGAGTGACCGGCTTCATGCCCGCAAACGAGGGCCGAGCCCTGCATGACGCGGCGCTGAGCTACTTCGATCATGGCGTCGGTGTGGAGATAGGCACGTACTGCGGCAAATCAACGGTGCTGTTGGGGGCGGCGGCGCTGGCCCGTGAAAGCGTCGTCTACACCGTCGATCACCACCACGGCTCCGAAGAGCATCAGCCCGGGTGGGAGTACCACGACACGTCACTGGTCAACGACGCCACCGGACGTTTCGACACCTTGCCGACGTTGCGCCGCACGCTCGACGAGGCCGGCCTGGATGACAACGTGGTGGCGGTGGTGGGCAAATCGACCGTGGTGGCCGGCGGGTGGCGCACGCCGCTGCAGTTGTTGTTCATCGACGGCGGCCACAGCGAGGACGCGGCGCGCCAAGACTTCGACGGCTGGGCAAAGTGGGTGAGCGCCGGAGGCGCCCTGATCATCCACGACGTTTTCCCGGACCCGCGCGACGGCGGTCAGGCGCCCTACCAGATCTATTGCCGCGCATTGCAAAGCGGCGCGTTCGTGGAGAGATCCGTCACCGGGTCGATGCGGGTGTTGGAGCGGACAGCCGGCGACGCCGGCGTCGCGGTTTAGCGATCCGAGGGGCTGGCCGCACACTCGCAGTCGTAGTCGCCCTCCAAGCCGCGCGGCAGATCGGTGCCGCGGAAGATGCTGCTGCCCGCGGTCGTGGACGACAGCGCGTCGGCGGCGAGAATCACCGCCGCTCCGGTCCAGGTGGTTCTCTCGACAGGCCAACGCTTTCCGTCGCTGAACACCAGTCCGGTCCAGTAGGAGCCGTCCTTCTCGCGCAAGTGCTGCATGGCGGCGAACTGCCGCAGAGCGGCCTGCCCCTCACCCATCGCATCGAGCGCAAGCACCAGTTCGCAGGTCTCCGCACCGGTCACCCATGGACGGTCGTCGACACACCTGATGCCCAGACCTTCGACGACGAAATCGCCCCATCGCTCGGCGATCCGGGCAGTTGCCCCAGGACCGCGCAGCGCACCACCCAGGATTGGGTAGTACCAGTCCATCGAGTGACGCGGCTTCTCGGTGAACGCCGACGGATGGGCAGTGATCGCATGGCCGAGTCGGCCGAGGGCGACCTCCCATTCGGGTTGCGGTTCGTCGACGAGGTTCGCCAAGGCCAGTGCACAGCGCATGCTGTGGAAGATGCTGGCGCAACCGGTGAGTAGCGCCTCCGTCAATGGGCCGGAAGGGCTACGCGCCCAACAAATTTCACCACCCTCGAGCTGCAGCTCCAAGATGAAGTCGATTGCGGCGCGCACCGTCGGCCACATCGCGGTCGCAAAGCTCCTGTCACCGGTGACCAATACGTGGTGCCACACTCCGACGGCCACATATGCGCAGAAGTTGCTGTCGCTGTTGGCATCTTCGACGACGCCTGCGCGGAGCTGGATCGGCCAGGAGCCGTCGGCGCGCTGTTGGCGACGACACCAGTCGAAGGCGCGTCGGGCCGGCTCGGTCAGGCCCGCAGCGGTGAGCGCCATCGCGCACTCCACGTGGTCCCACGGGTCGGTGTGCGCACCCTGTGACCATGGGATCGCACCTGACGGCTCTTGCAGTGCGGCAATCGATTCCGCCGTCTGTCGGCACTGCGCAGGGGAGAGGACGCCTGGGACGCCCGGTTCCTTAGACCAGCTCAACGGCGGGTACCGGTTTCTCGAAATACAACGCGACGCTCTTTCCGATTAGCGGGTTCAGCGTCGATTCGGCCAGCCGGGTCAGCAGGGGTCGCCGCATCATGTCCCACACCAGCATCTTGTGATAGGCAACGACTGCCGGGTGGTCTGAGTTATCCACGCCGACCATGCACTTCAGCCACCAGAATGGGGCGTGCAACGCATGCGAGTGATGAGTGTGAGTGAATGTCACGCCGTGTCCGGTGATCTTGCCGCGCAGCTGGTCGGCCCGGTAGATGCGGATATGGCCACCCTCGTTGGCGTGATAGTCGTCGGAGAGCAGCCAGCACATTCGTTCGGGCAACCACCGGGGCACCGTGACTGCCAGGCTGCCACCGACCTTGAGCACGCGGATCAACTCGGCGATGACGGCGTCGTCGGCCGGGACGTGCTCGAGGATCTCCGACGCGATGACGCAGTCGAACGTCCGATCCGGATACGGCAACGCCCGTGCATCACCGACGACGGTCTCCGCATGAGCCGATGACGGCACTTCGCCGGCCTCGGCCATGGCGCGAAACATCGTGTGGACGTCGTCGAGCTCGGCGGCGTTCTGGTCGAACGCCACAACGTCGGCGCCTCGCCGATAAGCCTCGAAGCTGTGTCGGCCCGCTCCGCAGCCGACGTCGATGACCTTGGTGCCCTGACCGATACCGAGGCGGTCGAAGTCAACCGTCAGCACGGCTCGCCTGTTGCGTTTCGTGCAATGGCCCGTTCGTAGACGCGTGCGGTCTGGGCCGCTACCGATTCCCAGCTGAACACCTCTACAGCCCGGCGGCGACCTGCCGCGCCCAGGCGTCGCATCTGGTCGGGGGAGACCAGCAGCTCGCCCAGCACCCGAATCAGCTCGGCGGCGTCACCGGGGCGGACCAGCCTGGCGCAATCGCCGTCGGGTCCCAGTACTTCGGGTAACGCGCCGGCGCGGCTGGCAACGATGGGTGTCCCGCTGGCCATCGCTTCCACGGCCGGAAGTGAGAATCCTTCGTAAAGTGAAGGAATGCAGGCGATTTCGGCGGAGGCGAACAGCCGCGCCAATTCTTCATCGGAAAGGCCGTTGGAGGTGTGGACGATGTCGGAGATCCCGAGCTCGGCGATCAGCTTCTCGGTGGGGCCGTTGGATTCGAGTTTGGCGACCAACTGCAGTTCCAGGTCGTGTTCGGTGCGAAGCTTGGCCACCGCCTGCAACAGATGTCCGACGCCTTTGAGCGGCCGGTCGGCGCTGGCAATCGCGATGATCCGGCCGCGAATTCGCGGCTGCGTCGTCGGCGCGAACATGTCGGTGTCTACACCCAGCGGCACCACGTGAAGCTGGTCTGGGTGCACACCGAAGTCGGTGGTGATGTCGGTGGCCGACGACGACGAGACCGTCAACAGCTCCGGAATGCTCCGTGCAACCCGCTCCTGCATTTTCAGAAATCCGTACCACCTGCGCACCGACGGTTTACGCCACCACCGTGCCGCGGCGAGATCCAGCAGTCGGTCTCGGGTGATCGGGTGATGCACGGTCGCCACCACGGGCAGGCCGGTCGCCGCGATGGTCAACAGGCCGACGCCCAAACTCTGATTGTCGTGCACGACGTCGAACTCGTGCTGCCGATCGGCCAGTAGGCGCGCGGTACGCAGGCTGAAGGTGCGCGGCTCGGGGAAGCCCGCCGTCCATACCGTGGCCAGCTCGAGGAGGTCGATGCGATCGCGGATCTCCCGGGGATGCGGGAGACGGAAGGGGTCAGGTTCGCGATACATGTCGAGGCTGGGCACCTCGGTCAGCACGACTCGAGGGTCGAGTTCTTCGGGGTAAGGCTGGCCGGAGAACACCTCCACGTGGTGTCCCAGTTCGACTAGCCCGCGGCTGAGGTGCCGGACGTAAACTCCCTGGCCGCCGCAGTGCGGCTTGCTGCGATAGGACAGCAGCGCAACCCGCATACTCACGCCCGATCCGATTTGGCGTTGCCGACAGCGATCACGGCGAGAGGCTCGGGCGAGGCGTCAGCGAACTTTCTGGACACGTGTCTGGACTATAGTTTGACAAACTAGCTGATGCAACGCGCAGGTAGCGGCGTTGTCTTGACCGATCCTACCCAGGCGAACCGTCGCGCTGACTCTGGTACGGCCCCGTCGGCGATACCGTGGTGGCATGCGCGCGCTGATCGTCGTCGACGTTCAGAAGGATTTTTGCGAGGGCGGATCGCTGGCCGTGACCGGTGGGGCCGGCCTGGCCCGCGCCATCAGCGCCTACCTGGCCGACGGCGCCGAATACCGCCACGTGGTGGCCACCCAGGATTTCCACATCGATCCCGGTGACCATTTCTCCGACCATGCGGATTACGTCTCGTCGTGGCCGCCGCATTGCCGCGCAGGCAGCGCAGGCGCGGAATTTCATCCCGACCTCGACTCCGGCCGGTTCGAGGCGGTTTTTCGCAAGGGCGCCTACGACGCCGGCTACAGCGGGTTCACCGGCGTCGACACATCCGGGACACCGCTGGCCGACTGGCTCCGACAGCGTGACGTAGACCAGGTCGACGTCGTGGGCATCGCCACCGACCACTGCGTGCGCCGGACTGCGGAGGATGCCGTAAGAGAGGGCTTGGGCACTCGGGTGCTGGTGGACCTGACGGCAGGCGTGGGGGAGGAGTCGACGGCTGCAGCAGTCGAAGCCTTGCGCGCAGCGGGCGTCACGATCGTGGCGAGCACATGACGGGCCCGGCGGAGTCGGCATTGCTGGCGGCTGTCGAGCGGTCGCCGCAGGCCGCGGCGGCGCATGACCGCGCGGGCTGGGTGGGCCTGTTCACGACGGACGGTCGCGTCGAAGATCCGGTGGGTTCGCGGCCGCACGTCGGGCCGGCGCAGATCGGCCGGTTCTACGACACCTTCATCGGGCCGCGGGATATCGCCTTTCATCGCGATCTCGACGTCGTCCGCGGTTCCTCGGTCATTCGCGACCTCGCCCTCGAGGTGGCGATGGGTTCGGCGGTCACCATGACCATCCCGGCTTTACTGCGTTATGACCTGCGCCGGGTCGACGGCGAATGGAAGATCGCGATGCTGCGCGCGTATTGGGAGCTGCCCGCCATGATGTGGGAGTTCCTCCGCAACGGCGTGGCCGCCGTCCCGGCCGGCATTGCGCTTTCGCGAGGACTCGTCCGCAATCAGCGGCTGCGGGGCACCGCCGGATTCGCCGCCGGGTTCCGTCGCGTGGGTTCCCGACCGAAAGCGTTGGTCGACACCTTCGTGAACGCGGTTGGCGGAGGCGACAAATTCGCCGCGCTGCAATCGTTGTCACCTGGTGCGACAATCACTTTCGGCGACGGCGAGGCCGCCGAGAGTACCGATCTCGCCGAGCTCATCGAGCGGTGTCCCGAGGCGCGCGCGTCGAAGCTGATCGCTGCAGGCTCCACCGTTGCCGCCTCGGTCACCTCGGGGCAACGGCGTGGCATTCTGTTCGCTGACATGGCCCGGCGTGGCGTGGGTATCCACCGGGTCCGCTACTTCCCGCAGTAGTGACCGCGACGGCGAGTAACAGCACCCAGGAACACCACAGCCGGACCGACTACGAAAGACCACGGAAACCATCACTGCCAGCCGGAGACACACCACGAATACCCGCGACGCTTGCGGTACGCCCTTCGATCGGCGGACCCTGCTACGTGGCGCCGGTGCACTCGGCGCGGCGTCGCTGGCGTTGTGGCCCACCGCGTGTAGCTCCGATGACGACGCGTTGACGTTCTTCTTCGCGGCCAACCCCGAAGAGGCGGATGCGCGGCTGCGCGTCGTCGACGCGTTTGCGCGCAGGCATCCCGACATCAAGATTCGGACCTTGTTGTCCGGACCGGACGCATTGCAGCATGTATCGGTCTACTGCGCCGGCGGCAAGTGTCCGGATGTGCTGATGGCGTGGGAATTCACCTATGCCGGATTGGCCAAGCGGGGCGTGCTGCTTGACCTCAACACCATGCTGGCGCGTGACACGTCCTTCGCCGCGGAACTGAAGGCGGACAGCGTCGCCTCGCTGTACGAGACATTCACCTACGACGGCGGGCAGTATGCGTTTCCGGAGCAGTGGTCCGGAAACTTCTTGTTCTACAACAAGAAATTGTTCGCTGAGGCCGGTGTGCGACCGCCGCCCGGGCGATGGGAGCAGCCGTGGAGTTTCGGGGAGTTCCTCGATAATGCCGAGGCGCTCACCAAGCGAAACCGATCGGGTCGAGTCAGTCAATGGGGGTACGTCGACACCTGGGTGCCGTACTACTCGGCCCTGTTGTTCGGCATGAACAACGGGGTCCCGTGGTCGAATCCGCGGATGAACCCGACGCACCTCAACTTCGACAACGCCGCGTTCGCCGAGGGCATCCAGTTCTACGCCGATCTGGTTAATGTGCACAAGGTCGCACCTACCGCGTCGGAAGCCCAGTCGATGTCCACCACGGATCTGTTCACCTCAGGCCATGCCGCGATGGCGCTCGGCGGGCATTGGAGATTCCAGACGCTCGAGCGCGCCAAAGATCTGGATTTCGATATCGCCGTGCTGCCGACCGGCCCGAAAGGGCATGCTGCGCATTCGAATATCGGTACCACCGGGCTGGCCATCGCCTCGAGTAGTGGCCGCAAACAACAGGCGTGGGAGTTCGTGAAGTTCGCCACCGGTCCCATCGGGCAGGCAGTGATCGCGGAATCGGGCCTCTTCGTGCCGGTGCTGCGATCTGCGATACATTCGGCCGGTTTCGCCTCCGCCCACACCAACGTCGGCAATCTCGCTGTGCTGACCGGTGGACCGGGGCACGCGGAGGGCCTGCCGGTCACCCCGGCGTGGCCGAAGATCGCTGCGTTGATTGACCGTAACGTCAGCCCCGTCTTGCGTGGCGTGCGGCCTGCGACGGCGTTGGCGAACGGGCTATCGCGCGAGATCGACGGGGTGCTCCGGACGACATGATCCCGATCGAGGCGTCCGCCACGGCAGTGACCCGTCGGCGCGGGTATTCGAAGCGACGTGCGCGAGCAGGTCGCATATTCGTCGCACCGAACTTGGCGGCGATTGCGGTGTTCATGCTGTTTCCGCTCGGCTTCTCGCTCTACATGAGCTTTCACAACTGGGATGTGTTCACCCCCGCCAAGTTCGTCGGTTTGGCGAATTACCGCAGCCTCTTTTCCGGCGACCCACTGTTCAGTATCGCGCTGCGCAACTCGGTGGTGTACACCATCGGCACTGTCGTCCCCACGGTTTTGATCAGCCTTGCCGTGGCCGGTGTTCTCAACCGGAAAATCAAGGGAATAGCTGTTTTTCGAACGATTATATTTCTGCCGCTGGCGGTGTCATCGGTCGTGATGGCTGTGGTTTGGCAGTTCGTCTTCAACACCAACAACGGTCTGCTCAACATCGTGCTCGGCTGGATCGGCATCGCTCCCATTCCGTGGCTGGTCGACCCGAAATGGGCCATGACGTCACTGTGCATCGTCAGCGTATGGCGCAGCGTTCCCTTCGCGACGGTCATCCTGTTGGC
>CAVXBT010000013.1:0-294438 GCA_963760095.1 uncultured Actinomycetota bacterium
CGAGGCGAGCGCCAGCACCTCGTCGAAACCGGCAACGAGGCACTCGGAAAAGACGTCGTAATCGGGGATCGCGCCGGTGTCCACGTCTATGCCCAGCGCGCAAATGTCCACATACGTGAGCAACGTGACGTTGACCGCCGCGCCGATAGTCGGTCCGAATCCGTACTGGGTCACCACCCGGGCGCCACCGAGGAAGACCGGCATCGGAATTCCCGGCACGTCGCTGCACAGGAAGTCAACATGGCGCAGGATCGAGCCGATGTACCACCGCGGCATCATGTTGAGGGCACCCGCGATCCATTGCGTGTAGGGCAGCGACTTCTCGTGGCGCACCCTGCCGGTTCTCTCGTGGATCTGGCAGATTCGCTGGGCCGGATCGGGTTCGCCGACCGGCACGTCGAACCGCATCAAGGTGACCCGGTTGCCGCCCATCTCGTCGCCCTCTTCGCGCAGGCTCATCGGCATGGAGAGATGAAGGTCGCCGACCGCGGCGCCGTGCTTTTCGTGGTAGAGGCGCAGTCCGCCGGTCACGCCCGCGACGAACGCATCGTTCAACGCACCGCTGCAGCGGTGGGCGGCCGCGCGAAGCTCCGGAAACGGAACCTCCAGCACGCCGAGACGCCGAATCAGGCTGCGCTTCGTCATCAGCGGCGAACCCGTTCGGTTCACCGGCCGCACGGTTCGATACACCGACGCGGCCATCTCGGCAGCTGACGAAACGGTAAGTAACGGCCGCCGAATGCCGTTGGAAATCAGCTTCGGGGCACTCCTCAGCGTGCCCATCACCGCGTTTCCCACCAATTGAGAGTCGTATCGAGCGGTGTCCCGGTAGCCGCGCAGCCACGGCGGCGGGGGCACTTCAGGCAATTCGGCCACTGGTCCGTGCTTCGCGGGGACCTCGGACAAGTCGAAGAGGATCATCCCGATCTGGACGCCTCCGACACCGTCAGTCAGCGCGTGGTGGAACTTGAGGACCATTGCCGCGCCGTCGTTTTCGAGGCCGTCGATGAACGTGGCCTCCCAGAGCGGGCGCGCCCGGTCGAAGTCCCCCATTGCCGCGACACGGGCTATTTCCAGCACCTTGTCGAAGGTGCCGGGCGCGGTCGCGGTCACTCTGCGCATGTGGAAGTCGACGTCGAAGTCCGGCGCGTACTCCCACCGCGGCGGCGCCGGCGGCGGAGACGGGACGACACGCTGTCGCAACATCGGCACCTTTTGCGAGATGAGGCTGAAGCGGTTGCGTACCTCTTCCCAATCCGGAGATCGGTCGAGCATGACCACCGTGACCACCGTGGAACGCAATCGAGGATCGCTTTCCATCGCCCAGGTGAACGCGTCGCTGTTGCGCATGAATTCGGTCATTTGTGGCCAACGTACGACTCCAGCCAGCCGTAGTCACGACCTCTGTAATACCGGTGACTTTGGTCCCTCAAGAAAGGGGCATTCGCCCCGTCAACAGCCCGCGTGTCAGCCGATGATCGGTAACCTGCGCCTGCGTGCCAGCCGAGTCAGAGCTGACTGCATTACGGATCGCACATGCGCGTCGACCTCAGCGACGTCGGGGCGCGCGCCGAACTTGGCCACAATGTCGATTGGTGGCAAGACCAAGGTGACGATCTTGGTCGGAACCGGGACGTTGACGGGCAGCACGACGCTGAGCCCGAACGGGAAGCCGAACGCAATCGGCAGGATGTCGGTGCGAAACAGCCGGCGCTCCAACCTGGTCAGCCGAAGCGCACGCACCAGCCACCTCCCGCGGGTCAAATAGAGCTGGCTTTCCTGCGCGCCGATCGACACCGCCGGCACGATTGGCACCCCGGCCTCGATGGCCGTGGTGACGTATCCAGAACGACCACCGAAATCGATGGAGGCTTCCTGCACGGTAGGCCGATAAACCTCATAATCGCCGCCCGGAAACACCATGACCACGGCACCGGTCGCCAGCGCCGCCGTGGCGTTGTCACGCGTCGCGCGGATAACGCCGGTGCGCCTGAGAAGTTCGGCGGCTGGCCCGGCGAACAATGTGTCGTGACCGAGCGTGTAGAGCGGACGTTCGTAGCCAAAGGTGTCGTAGTAGGCAACTGCGAAGACCGGCATGTCGGGCGTCACGAGCCCGCCTGAATGGTTCGAGACCACGAGCGACGGACCGGCCGGAATGTTTGCCAAGCCCCTCACCTGCGCTCGGAAGTATCGCTTGACAATGGGGCGGGTCAGCCCGACAACCACCTCTGTGAGACCGGCGTCCCACTTATCGACGTCGGCATGTTGAACCGCTCCCGGTACCTCACCCATGCTGACTGCCTATCGCCGTCCCTACAGTTGCGCCAACCGCGCCAGTCTTGTCCTATCGCAACCGGCCGCCGGCCACTAGGGCCAAAAGGAGCTATCTTCAGGGACTTTGACCCCTGCGAACGTCGTCGGTATTCGAAATCGCTTCCTGTAGAGACGTGTAAAACCATGGCCAAACCGATGGAGCTATGGGTTTGGGTTCCCGCTGCCTTGGGCTGGCTGCGGATCGCCGGCGCCAATCGATTGCGCTCCTGCCGCGGTACGACCTTTCTGGCCGGGGTGACGTCCTGGACGTTGCGGCAGGGTAATAAGCAACGCAACGATGATGGCCGCGATGACCGCCGAGGCCAGCGGGCGGCTCAAGGCTAGGCCGCCATCGGCCGCCGGCTTATCGATGAAGTCCCCCACGGTTGCACCCAGAGGCCGGGTCAGGATGAACGCGACCCAGAACAAGGTGACACGCGAGACAGCGGTCCAGTAATACAAGGCTACGACCGCTATGAGAGCCGCGGTGAATACCAGGGCGCCGCGTTCGTAACCAAATCCGCGAGTGTCGGCGAGCCAATCGCCGAGCGCGGTGCCTAGCGTCTGGGAAAACGTGATCGTGGTCCAGTAGAACGCCTCGACTTTCGGTGTCGAGACGGTGTTTACCGACACCGTTCCCTCCGACCAATGCCACAACCCGAGGGTGAGCAACAGACAAGACAGCAGCAGAAGCGATCCACCCGCGTAGCCGATCCCGAGCGATCGGTCGGCGAAGTCGGCCAATGTCGTGCCGAACGTCGTAGAGGCGACGATCGTCGCCCAGTAGAGGATCCAATAGAAGCGCTTGGCGGAGATCTGCGCTACAACGAGCGCCATCAGCACGCCTCCGAAAAGCGCGACGCCGGCCAGATAGCCCCAGTCCAGGGTCATTGTCACGGTGTCGCCACCCGTTTCGCCGAGCGTCGTCGCCAATATCTTGATGACCCAAAAGCCCAGGGTGACTGCCGGCACCTTGCTCAACGCCTGTTTCGCAACGTCATTCATGGAACATGGCCTGTCGCTCCCGTGGATTGGTGGCTATGAGCTGGAGAACGCCGTTGATCCACAACGACGGTCATCAGACAGTGTTACGTCGCTGCACTGAAATTTAAGCGCGGCTGAGCAGACACACGGGTCACTACCCGGAAAACCGCTAGCCAATTCCGTCGATCCGCAACGCATCCTTCTCATAGCGCCACATGCGAGGCGCGAGAACGGCGTGTGCTTATGGGCGATTCATCGGCGACGACTTCCCGTCTCAACTCGGCAATCTGGCAACGCTGGAGTGGGCCTTGTTCGCCGCGTGACAGGTCGGAGCGGGTCAGCAACTCGGAAGACGAAAGAGTCGCCTCGCGAGCGGAACTCGCGTCCGTATTGTGAGGCCATGAATGTGCCCGGGTGCGATCGGCCCGATGAACGCCCGGATTCCGTCAATCGTCGTCACCTGCTGCAGCTGGCAGGAAGCGTCGGCTTGGCGTCGATGGTCGGCGCTTGCTCAAGTAAAACTACTGCGTCAACGACCAGTGCAAGACTGACGACAGCCACTTCGGCGCTGTTGCTCTGCCGAGAGGCTTGGGGCGCGCGACCGGCCCGCTCCGGAGGCAGGCGCCACACCGTCACCCGCATGACTCTCCATCACGAGGCCGTGGTCCTCGGCGAAAATCGGAACGCCCCAGGCCGTTTCCGCCAGGACCAGCGGTATCACCAAGACCAGAAGGGATGGGTCGACATCGCCTATCACGTCGGCGTCGATCGCAATGGCAACATCTACGAACTGCGGAGCACCGAGATTGCCGGCGACACCGCCACGGACTACGACACGACGGGCCATTTCCTCGTTCTCTGCGAAGGAGACTTCAATCAAGAGGCTGTGTCAGAGGCCCAGCTTCACGCAGCCGCTCTCACGTTCGCCTGGGCCGCCCAAAACTTTCGCATTGCGAGCGACACATTGGCGGGCCATCGGGACCTAGCCCAGACTTCGTGCCCGGGCGCGAACCTCTATGCCCACATCTCCTCAGGTGACCTCAAGCGCCGCATCGACGATCTGCTGGCCGCTGGTCGAGTGGATCTCCAGCGCTTTTGCGGACCCGAGGCGTCCGCAAGAGTCGCGGCTATCGAGGCGGGCAATTGACATTGGTAGGCGTGGTGAGAGCTGGAGCGTTCGTCGCCGCCTTGGCCGGTGCCATCGGTGCAACGAGCTGGCAGGCGATTCGTGCAGCCGTCGCGCGGATTGAAGCCAACGCTGACCCGTACCCACGGGAGAGGCTGGCCCGGGAGCCTGAGGGCGAAGAAGTTCTCATCAACGGTTCGGACGGAACGGTGTTGCGTGCAATTTCGGCCGGTGAGGGTCCCGCTGTGGTTCTGGCCCATGGATTTGGAGTGACGGCGGCCGAGTGGAATCTCGTTTGGGACGCTCTCGTCGAGCGCGGACATCGAGTGATCGCTTTCGATCAGCGGGGCCATGGGCGTTCCACGTTGGGTTCCGACGGAAGTGGCTCTGCGGCCATGGCGGGCGACTACGTAGCGGTGCTTGAGCATTTCGAGGTGCGGGACGGGGTCCTGGTCGGACACTCGATGGGAGGGTTCGTCGCGATCCGCGCCGTGCTCGACCACCCTGATCTGGCGCAGCGCTTGTGCGGTCTCATCCTCTTCGCGACGTGGGCAGGACGTATTCAAGATGGCGCGCCACTGAACCGTCTACAGATGCCTCTGCTGCAAAGCGGCCTGTTGCAAAAGCTGGTGCGCACCAAAACAGTTGGCACTTTGTTTGGCGCCGCCCAATGTGGGACGCGTCCATCGCCGGCGATGATTTCGGTTTTCCAGGAAGTCTTCGCTCAGCAGGACCATCAAGCATTGCTACCGATCGCGCGGGCGTTCGTGCGGGAGGACCGTTACCCGCGACTCGGCGAAATCCAGGTGCCGACCGTCGTGATAGTGGGTGCTGCCGATCGCACCACGCCGCGCGGTCACGCCGAACGCCTTGCCGCCGGCGTGCCAGGCGCGCGGTTGATTACGGTCCCTGAGGCCGGCCACTTGCTGAACTGGGAAGCCGATGGCCCCGCCGTTTTACTCGAAACCATCGAATCATTTCAGCCGAATCCGAGGGCCGCTCGCCCATCTCATCAGCGTGACGCGGGCTGTGGAGGGCAAGCGCGCTAAGCAGATTGACCGTTTAAGCCGTACGCCAAGGTTTCGTGTTCGATCCCGACCATGACCCGCAGTGCGTCAAGGCTTTTGAAAGCGGCGGGTCAGACCCAGGATCCCGGCCGCCACAAAGGGCACCGGCGAGAGGGTGGCGATCAGTGCGCTTTTGGGACCGACTAGCGGCGTGCTGCGAAGCCCGGTGACAAAGTCGGCTCCATCACTAACCAGTCCAAGCGTTGCCCACCGTCGAAACTCGCTATCTCCGCCGCGTGCCCAGGCCGCGCAGGCGCCGGAGCCGATAACCACGTCACGGATCCCGATGGTCCGCATAAGTAGTGTTTCTGTCCCGGAACCAGGCGAAAAGATCCGGCTCGGCGCCAGGATCATCGCCGCTCCGACGCCGACGCGGGCCGCCGCGACCAGCGCCAAGATCGAGGTGGATGCCTGGGCCCTTTCTCGCTTCACGGCTCGACCCTACTCAGACCTACCAGTTGCTCGGCGAGTAGTCCTTCAGGAAGCAGCCGTGCAGATCTTCGCCCAGCTCTCCCCGGACAATCGGGTCATACACGCGGGCGGCGCCGTCGACGAGGTCGAGTGGGGCATGGAACCCCTCGTCGGCGAGCCGCAGCTTGGTCGGATGTGGACGCTCATCAGTGATCCAGCCCGTATCGACGGCGGTCATGAGGATGCCATCGTGCTCGAGCATTTCGGCTGCGCTGGTGCGGGTGAGCATGTTCAGCGCGGCCTTCGCCATGTTGGTGTGCGGATGTCCCGGCCCCTTGTATGCCCGGCTGAACTGCCCCTCCATTGCCGACACGTTCACGACATAGGTGCGCCGGGAAGGTGAAGCGGCCATCGCCGGGCGCAGCCGGCTCACCAGAATGAACGGTGCGGTCTGATTGCAGAGCTGAACCTCGAGCAATTCCATCGCGTCGACCTCGTGCACGCGTTGAGTCCAACTGTTGATTGACGCCGTATCGGGCAGCAGGCCACCTGCGTCGATGGCGATGCCGGCGGCGATCCGGTCCGGGGACGCGCTGCGGGCGGCGAGTGCCAGTTCGGTCACCGCGTGCGGAGCGTGATGCTCGGCAAGGCTGCCGGCAAGCGCCGCGGGATGGGCGTCGCTGACGCGGTCGAACGTGACCACGTCGACAAGTTCCGGCGACGGGATGCGCTCCGCCTCGACGAGCGCGGCGTAGGAGCCGGGGGCTCGGCGCACCGTCTGGGCGGCGTTGTTGATCAGAATGTCCAGCGGGCCCTGCGCGGCGACGGTGTCCGCGAGCGCGACCGCCTGAGCGGGGTCGCGCAGGTCGATCCCGACGATGCGCAGCCGGTGCAGCCAGTCGGCACTGTCGGGCATCGCGGCGAAGCGGCGCACGGCGTCGTTCGGAAAGCGGGTGGTGATCGTCGTGTGGGCGCCGTCGCGGAGCAGTCGCAGCGCGATATACATGCCGATCTTGGCGCGACCACCCGTGAGCAGGGCGCTCCTACCGGTGAGGTCGGTGCGAGCGTCGCGCTTGGCGCGGTTCAGCGCGGCACACTCCGGACAGAGTTGGTGGTAGAACGCATCGACCACCGTGTATCGGTTCTTGCACATGTAGCAGGCACGCGACCGAAGCAACGTTCCTGCGGAGGCCCCGACCGAGGTGGACACCAGGGGCAGGCCCGCAGTTTCGTCGTCGATGCGGCCGGGTGCACCGGTGGCGGTGGCCGCGGTGACGGCGTGATCTGCGGCCGCCACCGCGTCGCGCTTGGCATGGCGGCGGGCTTTCTTCACCGACTTGAAGATGCCCGCGGTGGCCCGACGCACGGCAACGGCATCGGGATGCTCGGGCGGCAAAGACTCGATGTCGGCCAGCACCATGAGGCACGTGTTGAGCTTTTCCGGGTCGATCGCGTTCACCGTCGAAGAGTACGGGGCTTACTCACCTCGGCGCTTCAATCGGTGCCTTTGGTCCTTCGGCTTGCATCTCTTCGGCCCTGACAGTCACGGCCTCCCCGAGTGATCCTCCCAGTGGGTGGGTAAATGGCCGCTCAGAAAGAACTGAAATGTGGCAACCACCACGTGGCGCGATCTTGGTGGGCGTTGATGGCTCAGCAGCGGCACTGGTTGCCGTCCAATGGGCGGCCCGTGATGCAGCGCTGCGGAATGTGCCGTTGACTCTGGTCCATGTCGTCGACGCCCCCTTACCGGAGTGGTTCGAGGTCGCCGCGCGGGGCCGGCTTCGGGCAACGGCAGGAACAGCGGGCAGGCCAGTTGATCGAGTCGGCGATCAAGATAGCGGAGGAGAGCACTGGTGAGTGCGGTCCAGTGCAGATCGATAGCGAGGTGTTCAATTCGGCCACCGTCCCGACGCTCGTCGGCCTCTCTGCAGGGGTGGAGATGGTCGTGGTCGGCTACCGGGGACATGGCGGCGTGCTGGCCCGCAACTTCCTGGGCTCGGTGAGTTCGGCATTGGTCTACCACGCGCATTGCCCAGTCGCCGTGATTAACGACGACGAAGCCATGATCGGCAACGTCGCACGGGCGCCGGTGCTGGTGGGCATCGACGGCTCACCGGCATCGGAGGCGGCGACTGCTATCGCATTTGAGGAAGCCTCCCGACGAGGTGTTGCCCTAATGGCTTTGCACGCCTGGAATGATGCCCGGGTTACCGACTCCACCAGGTTGCTCCAAGACTCCAAATGGGACGCTCAGCTATCCGAGGAGGAGGAGACGCTCGCTGAACGGCTGGCGGGTTGGCACGAACGCTATCCCGACGTGGGGATCCGTCGCATCGTCGAAATTGGTGATCCGGCACGTTGGCTGATCGAGGCGTCCGAACGGGCGCAACTGATTGTGGTCGGCAGCCACGGCTGCAGCAGGGCCAGGGGCATGTTGCTGGGATCGGTCGGGGCGGCGGTGGTCAACAGGGCCAAGATCCCGGTGATTGTGGCGCGTCAGTCCTGAGGGCGGCCGTTGTGGGTTGGCTTAACCTGCGTCAGCCCGATAGTCAAGCAAGTCGGCTCGGCGTGGAAGAAGGTATTCCGACTGTCGCTGCCAAACGATGTCGTGCGCAAAGCGACGGCGGCGGTCGACCCGGCGGACATTGCGCAGCTCGTCTTCCGCCCTTCAGCGGGCCGGGTCGACGCCAGCGCGGCCTGAATAGATGCGCGCGTCCCAGCCGGCCAGGTCCAGAGACGTCGACGTGGACGTGGCTGGGGTGCCGGGGAGATTGCCGAGCAGCAGATCGGCCCCGATCCATTCCGGGCCGATCTCGACGGTCCGTGGATCGCGTCCGCAGTTCGCGATCACAAGGAGTCTCCTGTCAGGGGTGGTTCTGGTGTAGGCCCAGATCTGCGGGTCCTCCGCCATCAGCGGCGTGAAGTCGCCGTCGACCAAGATGGCCGATTCGTGACGGAGTCGAATGAGCGTTCGGTAGTGCGCGAAAACCGAATCCGTTGCGTCGATCTGGGCTGCGGCGTTCAACCAGGTGTAGTTCGGGTTGACCAGCAGCCACGGGTTGGCGGAGGTGAAGCCGGCGTTCGGTCCCGCGTCCCATTGCATAGGTGTGCGGGCGTTGTCACGACTGATCTTGGCCAGACCGGCCAACGCTGTAACCTTGTCGCCCCCCACTGCGACCACATTCCGGTAGTAATTGACGGCCTCAAGGTCCTTGTGGTCCTGTGGAATTCGGAATGGGTAGTTCGTCATTCCGAGTTCCTCGCCCTGATAGACGAACGGGGTGCCGCGCATGCCGTGCAGAATCGTTGCGAGCGCCTTTGCCGAGGCGGCCCAGTACTCGGGGTCGTCGTCTCCGAACCGGGACACGACGCGGGGCTGGTCGTGGTTGTTCCAGTACAGGCTGTTCCAACCGATCTCGGCGAGCGCGGCCTGCCACCGATGGAGCGACCGCTTCAGGACGACCAGGTCAAGACCGCGGTAGTCGAATTTGTTCGGCGGGCTCTGATCGACGGCCACATGCTCGAACTGAAAGACCATGTCCAGCTCACCGCGGGCCGGATCGGTGTAGAGGCGCGCTTGTTCGGGCGTCACCGCCGGCATCTCGCCAACCGTCATGAACTCGCCGTCGCGGCGGCTGAAGACCTCGCGGGTCATCTCGGCGAGGTAGTCATGCACGTGCGGTCCGTCGGCGAACTCCTCGAAGGCGATGACGAACGGGTGTCCCGGGATCGCCGGTGCGTCGGGCAGGCCCTCGGTCTTGGAGATGAAATTGATGACGTCCATCCGGAAGCCGTCGACACCGCGGTCGAGCCACCAAACCATGATGTCCTGCACGGCTTTTCGTACCTGTGGGTTCTCCCAGTTCAGGTCCGGTTGCTTGCGGTCGAACAGGTGCAGGTAGTACTGGCCGGTGGCGGGATCCCGTTGCCACGCCGAGCCGGAGAAGAATGAACCCCAGTTGTTCGGCTCGGCACCGTCACGAGCGTCGCGCCAGATGTACCAATCCCGCCTCGGACTGGCGCGCGAAGAACGCGACTCGACGAACCACGGGTGCTCATCCGAGGTGTGGTTGACCACCAGGTCCATTACCAGTTTCATTCCGAGTTCGTGCACCTTGGCGAGCAGTGCGTCGAACTCGTCCAGGTTGCCGAACAGCGGATCGATGTCGCGGTAATCACTGATGTCATAGCCGTTGTCGGCCTGGGGCGAACGGTAGATCGGCGACAACCAGATCACATCGACGCCGAGCGCCCGTAGATAGTCGAGCCGCCCGATGATGCCGGCGAGGTCACCGATCCCGTCGCCGTTCGAGTCGGCGAAGCTGCGCGGATAGATCTGGTAGACGACAGCAGACTTCCACCAGGCAACGTCGCGCCGCACCTTCATTTCCGATTCGCAATGACGTCGCGGTAGACCTTGACGTACTTGTCGATCATGGTGCCGACCGTGAAGCGCTCGGCGGCGAGCTCGGCGATCTTGCGCCGGTTGAGCCCGCTAGCCGCAGCGACCGCGGCCACCGCCGAATCGATGTCCTCGACCAGAAAGCCGGTGACTCCGTGCGCAATCAGCTCGTTCATCGAGCCTCTCAAGTTGGCGACGACCGGCGTGCCACAGGCCATCGCCTCAACGACGCTGTAGCCGAACGGCTCGTCGAAGCCGATCAGGTGGAGCAGGGCGTGGGCACCGCCCAATACCTCGGCGCGCGCAGAGGCGCCGACGGCACCGAGGTAGCGCACCTGTTTGCCGTCGACGTGCGGCGCGACCTCGTTGCGGAAGTACTCCTCGTCTTGGATGATCCCGGCGATGTCGAGTCGGCGGCCACATCGGCGGGCGACTTCGATCGCCTGGGCGGTGCCCTTGTCGGGGTGGATCCGTCCGAAGAACAGCAGATGCTCGCCGGGACTCGGATGGATCGCGAACTTGTCGATATCAATGCCGTGGTGGACGGTGGCGGCGTAATGCAGATTCGCGTGTCGATCGGCGTCGCTGATCGACACGTACGTGCCTGCGCTGTCATAGCGCTCGTAGACAGGAATGATCCGGTCGGACGAAAACCCGTGGATCGTGGTGACCACCGGTGTCGTTACGAGTTCGCTGTAGGTGAGCGGCAGGAAGTCGAACCCGTTGTGAATGATGTCGAACTCGCCAGCACGCTCGAAAACCGCGGCGATGTGCAGACATTCGGCGACCTTGGCGTCGATCGTCGCGTCCTCACACCAGCCAACCGGCGCGGTTGCGCGCAGGTTGGCCGCGGTGATCGAGTCCGCGGTGGCGAACAGCGTGACGTGATGGCCGGCCGCCACCAACCCCTCGGTGAGCAACGAGGCGAACTGCTCCCACGGCCCGTAGTGACGAGGTGGTGTCCTCCACGCGATCGGCGCCAGTACAGCCACTCGGATCGGTCCGCCGACCTCGCCTTGGATGGGAATGTGCTTAGGCTACTCGGCCCGAATTTCGCGCACGGCCCACGTGCGCCCGCGTTGCGAAGCGCCGACTTTCCCTAGACAAACCACTATGCAGTATGTGTATGGTCATCTCGAGGCAAGCTTAGCGGCCAGCGCCGGCCGGCTCCGAAGGGGACGTGATGGAAACCTGCACCACGGAGTTCGCCCGACTAACCGCCAAGATGGGTGGACTTCACTGCGACGCCAACCCCTTCATCACGCTGACGAATCCGTTCTCGCTGCAACACTGGACGTTGCCGTTGATCGAACTGACATTGGTCGCTGGTGCCCTCGCCTGTCTGGCCCACGCGCTGCGCTGGCGCCGCGTGCGAGGCGATTCCTCGAATCTGGTGATCTGGCTCGCTGGGATCTTCTGTCTCCTGCTGATAGAACCGATCGCCTATTTTCCGCAGTGGTTCGGGCTCGAACAGAGGATGGGACTCACGTTCGTACACAACCAATTTACAGTGCAGTTTCTCTACGACAGGCTGCCGCTGTACATCGTGGCCATGTATCCGTTCTTCGGCTACGCCGCGTGGGTGCTGGTTCAGCATGCCGGGATCTTCCGGCGTTACAACCCGTTCGTAGGGGCGTCGTGCGTCACCGTCGTCTTCTTTTCGCTCTACGAAGTGATCGACATGGTCGGGCCCCAGTTCCGCTGGTGGGTATGGAACGAGAAACTGTCGACGTCGGTACCGACGTTGGGGCACGTTCCTTACGTCAACCTTCAGGCGTTCTCTATCGCGCTGCCTTTCGCGATGGCGTTGGTGACCTTGTTCGTCACTAAGCCTGGCCAGGTCAGCGCGCGGACAGTGGCGCGCAATGTCATGCTGGTGTGCGTCCTGGTGTGGCCCATCTTGTTCTTGAGTTCCCTTCCGTCCCTTCTGATGACACTGGTGGGCATCCGCGTGGACACCTCGCGAATCGTCGCGACATGGCTGATGATCGGCGTGCTCGGAGTCGTGACCATAGCTGCATTCATCGGTGCCTATCGGGCTCGCCGCGACGACTCCGTAAAGTTTCCATCGAGCATGGATCGCGACTACTTCGGGCTGGGGTTGGTTGGAAGCTATCTCGCCGTCGCCGCGGTCTGCTCGATTGCGGCGCTCCCCGAGTATCTCAACGCTAAAGACGGCTTCTCTGCCACGGGCTCACGCACAGGATCGCTGCCGTTCGCCATCATCATGATGGCGGTAGCGGTGGCGCTGACGGGATGTGCATACCTACGAACGACTCGCTCGGCCGGCATGATCGAACCCGCCAAGGGTCCGACTCGAGCACGAACCTGAACCGGGGGCGCAGCCTGCGACAGGGTGTCGGTGTTATTCGGGTGCGGCCTTGGCCGGCTGGTCGAAGAAGGTGGTCATGTCGACGCCGCGTTCATACTCTTCCATCCACACCGCGGCCCATTTCGGCAGCGGCTGGACGGCCGGATTGTGATACGGGGCCTGTGAGGTGATGAGCCGCGCCACCATCGCGACGAGTTCGCGGGAAGGAACCTCGTGAAATGCTCTTGGCGGCCAGGTGTTTCGGGTCGGGCCGAGGAATCGAGGTCGTAGCCTGGCCCTTATTTCACCGAGCGCCATATACGACATCATCGCGTCATGTGCGGACATTCCTCGATCCGCCTCAGGCACGTGGCGATCGAAGCCGTGGGCGATCACCTCCACAACGGCCAGAACGTGTTTGGCCGTTACCACGGCGTACTTGGTTCGAGTCCAACGACTTCGGGTCAGATGCCGACAAATGATCAACCCAGAACTGCGGTGCTCAATCTCTTCGACGAAGTGCCACAGGATGAGCGACGCTACACGCGGATCGCCGCCGCCGAACATCGAGTCACGGTAATCGAGAAATACTTTGAACAGCGGCGTAAACGTTGCTTCGATGTTCGCCACATAGGAAACGTGGAACTCGGTGGACCGAGTCACCAGGAGTGAATCGAACAGTTTCGAGACCTCCCGCTGGGTTTCCCTCAGCCCTGGATACCGCTTGATCAACGCAGTCATGTGCTTGCGGTGAGCCCATGAGTGCTGACCTTCCTGCCGCACAAAGGCTTCCATCTCCTCGGCCACGGCCGAGTCGGTGACGCGGTCTTTAGCCTCCCTGAGTGCGCTGACAATGTACTGCTCGAACGGCACCGCGAAGAAGGTGAATACGTTGCCGAACATTCCGATCACCGGGTTCGCGGGCTGCCACTGAAACGGCACCGAGGCGTCGAAAGCCCACGGCATCCTACGAACAACGAGGTCTGCCATATTCACATCCCTAGGGTCATCGACAATGCGCGTGTCAGCTCAACGCCACGCCTAGCTGTCCGGCGAAGACACGAATCATGTGCTGAACGCCAATTTCATTGCGGCCGATGATCATGTGGTCGTGCTGGCCGTGGCGAACGCCTTCTCCGCATTGCGGCAGCATCGCGAAGTCCTCGTCGCGCACCGCCGCGTGAACTGCCTCGAAGATCATGCTGTACCCGGCGCGCATTTCATCGTCGGCGGCGGGCACCCGTGCCAGCCAACTGTGTCGGACTGTGCACCGAGTGGGTGATCCAGCGGGAAGGATGTCGATGACCTCCACCCCCACCGAACTGTTGGCAAGGATCAGGTTCGGATAGATCCAGTAGATGACGCCCATGTTGTCCCGGACGTCCCATGATGCAGCGGGGTCGGTCGCGAGGTTGATGATCCAGTTGAACGGAAAGCCCATCCGATGGTGCTTGCCATAGCCGTCGTGTATTGATGTGTTGGCCAGCGTGTTCTGTCCAATAAGGCTGTCGCCGTGGACGAACGGAAAATGATAGGACTCCGCGAACGCCTCCAGTGCGCCCTTCCACGACACGTCAGACTCGAACTCGCGGAAGTCGTGATAGCCGAACGAAGCGTAGTCCAGAGCCGCCAGGTCGGGGCCGAGGTCGCCGAGGTGTGCGTCGACGTCGATGTCGCTGTCGGCACTCAACATCGCCCAGATGAAGCCGTGGCGTTCTTGATTAGGCAGTTCAACCAGTCCGTAGTCTGCCTTGCTCATCCCGGTAAACCCGGTGCTGCCGGGGACGGTGAAGAGCCTTCCGTCGTTCTTGTACGTCCATGCGTGGTACGGACACGTGAAACGTGTTGCGCTGCCTGAACCGCACGCGGGCATCGCCCCGCGGTGGCGGCAGTAGTTCAAGAAGACGTGGCTTCTTCCGTCGTTATCGCGCGTGACAAGCAACGAGTCGCCCAGCACCGAGCGCACGACGTAGTCGTTGGGAGCAGCAACCTGCGCGCTGGGAAGGACAGCCAGTGGGGTGCGCCGAAGTATCTGCGATTCCTCGATATCGGTGATCTTGGGATCCCGGTAGTAGTGCAGCGGCACCCGCAAGACGTCATCGGCCATGTCGGTGGTTTTATCGAGTACCACTTGCAGTGCTCGTCGGGTCAGTTCCGTGTCGTTCACGCCGGTGCGCAGCTGCCCGTCGATGGTCATCAGATCCTCCTTGGCCGCCGTTTCCGTGACCATACACCCATTCATATATGAATGGTCGCCGGAATCGGTGCCAGTCACGGTAGCGTTCGTGGCGTGGCCGTGTGGGATCCTGTTCGCTGATGCGAACACATGGGTGGTCCGGCGCGACGCCGGCCGACGACGACGAGGCCATCGCCCGCATCCTGGACGCTGCGCGACGCAGGATCGATCTGTCCGGCAAGGACTTCGGCATCTCCGATGTGGCAAAGGACGTCGGCGTCACCCGCCAGACGGTCTACCGATACTTCCCCAGTACCGAAGCGCTGCTGTTTGCGACCTCGGTCGCCGAGGTCGGGCCGTTTTTAGACACCCTGGCTGTACACGTGCGGAAAATTCACGACCCGGCCGAAGCGGTTGTCGAAGGGATCGCCCATACATTGGAGCGACTCCCCCATGAGCGTTATCTAGGGCTATTGCTCACGCCGGGCAAGGCCAGCGCATTCTCCGCCGGCGTCACCTCCGACATGGCCATGACTTTCGGCCGCTCGATCGTTGAAAGGTTCAATGTCGATTGGGCCGCTGCGGGAATCGTCGATGACGACCTCGATCAGTTGGTCGAATTCATGCTGCGAATCTTCCAATCCTTGGTCATCGACCCCGGGCGTCCGCCACATCGAGGCAAGGAGCTTCGCGCATTCCTGCGCCGGTGGATCGCACCGGCGATCTCGTTCTCCGCTCCCGCGCGTACACGTGCAGGAACCAAGACGAGACCCATGAAACGCGGCACCGCGATGGCAAGAGTGAAGTCAAATGAAGGATCCAAAGCCACTACTTGACGCACGAGGTGATCCTGCACGCCGACCGCGGCTGCCAATACACCTCCGCGCAGATCGCCCGGTTCGCCCACCAGCACAACCTCGCCCGCTCAGTCGGGCGTACCGGGGTGTGCTGGCATAACGCTGCGGCCGAAT
The DNA here is from genome assembly GCA_963760095.1 of uncultured Actinomycetota bacterium. Classification (GTDB taxonomy): domain Bacteria; phylum Actinomycetota; class Actinomycetes; order Mycobacteriales; family Mycobacteriaceae; genus Mycobacterium. The sequence goes on from CAVXBT010000013.1 coordinate 15,762, forward strand.
CATTCTGGTGACATTGAAAGTCGAGTTCTACGACCGCAGTCAGTGGCCTACTCGCGTGGCCGCTAAGCTCGCCGTCGGCGACGGGATCGAACGGGTCTACAACCGGCGCAGACGCCACTTAGCCCTCGGTATGATCAGCCCGCTCGAATACCAAGACCGATTCACTCAGACGGCACAATCCGCCTGACCCTGTGCCCACCAAGCCAGGTCAAGCCCAGTTCAGAACGGCTAGCGGCCGGTGACGCCATCGATGAGCTCCCGCAGGATGTCGGCATGCCCGGCGTGGCGGGCGGTTTCCTCGAGCAGGTGCGCGATGATCCAGCGCAGCGTGACATGGCCGCGGTCATCGGCGATCACGCTCAGTTCGTCGAGGGACGGGGCGGCGGCGATCACCGCGTCAACAGCTACCCAAGTGCCTCGGTAGGCGGCCAGCGCGGAGTCCACGGGTTGGTGTGTTGTTACCGGCGCCGGCTTCTCACCGCCGGCGAACCGATGCATGATTTACAGCCGCTCGGCGTGGGCCAGGTGTTCGACAAGCCAGAGCAGCGTGGTGCCGCTGGGCACCGGAGACTGGCGTGCGGCAACCTCAGAGACTCCAAAGACCTTGCGGGCAAGTGACTCCCGTTGATACTGCAGCAACAACGTCAGCACCTGACGATCGTCACCAAACGATCGGGGCGCCTTCTGATCGGGCACGACCGATATCGTCCAACCGCGGGCGCATCGGGCGCAACCACCGGTTACGCTCGCCCAACATGATCCAACACACGATCGAGGGAGCGCCGGACGCCACTCGCCCTCGGTATCACCAGCCCGGTCGAATACGAACACCGATTCACTCAGACGGCACAAGCCGCCTGACCCTGTGTCCACCAAACGGGGTCAAGCCCACCGGCTGGAGGCCCCAGCCGAGCGGACGTTGAACGCGGCGTCGGTGATCGGTGCCCGCTTCGGGGCGGGAGGCTGGTCGTGGTGCGCGACGCCTCGTCGATGATTTCTTTCGCACCGCCCCCGTGGCCACTAAAGGACATCTATCCGCGGTAACGTTGGGCCGGACTCATCTAACGAAACCGCTTATCGCAGCGGTCTTGTAGGGGATGGAAGCAAGCGGTGAGGACTCATCCCAATTGACGCCCTTCGAACGGCGGGTTGCCGTGCTCGCCCACATGCTCGCAGCGGGTGTCCTGCTGGTGCAGTGCACGGCCGCGCCGCCACCTCCCGCGACCGCACCATCACCGGCTGCTACAAAACCACCGTCGGCCTCGTCGTCGCCGGCATCACCTGCCGGTGGGACCGTCGAGCGGGTCACCGCCGCCGAACTCGGCGCGAGCTGGCGCCCGGGTTGCCCCATCGAGCCGGGGCGGCTCCGACGGGTCAACGTCGACCACATCGGTTTCGACGGCCAAACTCACCGCGGCGCGCTGATTGTGCATGAAGACCTGGCGCCGGCTGTCATCGCGATCTTCGAGCAGCTTTACCGACTGGGTTATCCCGTCGAGAAGATCCGTACCGTCGACCATTACTCGGATGCTGATGATGAGTTGTCCATGGAGGACAACAACACTTCGGCGTTTAACTGCCGGCACATCCCAGGAACCGACGAATGGTCGCCACACGCTTACGGCCGGGCTATCGATATCAATACGCTGCTCAACCCGTGCCTCTACGCCAGCGGGTATTTCGAGCCGCAGAACGCGGCGGACTACCTGGACCGCAGCCGCACCGACCCGGGACTCTTACACGACGGCGACCCAGCCGTGCACATCTTCACAGATGGTGGCTGGCGGTGGGGTGGCTACTGGACGACGCCCGACTACCAACACTTCGAGCGGCCCTGAGCGCACTGCTCTATAGACCCAAAGCCCGGGCCGTTGCCGTTGCGACTTCACCTCGCAGATTCGACATCGGTGGACTGCCTCGCGTATGGATCGAGTTCGAGAGCAGCACTATGTAGGTGTCTGAGCCCGGGTCCATCCAAAGCGAGGTTCCGGTGAAGCCCGTGTGGCCAAAGCTACCGATCGGGAAGATCATGCCTCGCGCCGTGGACTGGCCCGTGTCGATATCCCAGCCAAAGCCGCGCAGGTTCTGCCCCGTGATCGCCGGATAGTGCGGCGCGAGCAGCGGATCCGTTGAATTTGGCCTCTTTGCGACCGCTTCTCGGGCTGCGTCGTTCGCTGCTTCGAGTTGTTGTGCGTTATATCCCGGCTGCTGCGGGGTCGTCATCAACTCGAGAGTCGCTTGCGTCAACGGAAACGTGCTCGGACGGCCCGCGAGCCGGTCAAGCAAGGCCTGCGCAAAGACGCTGACATCGTGCGCCGTCGAGAACACGCCTGCGTGCCCAGCCACTCCACCCATGCGCCGCGACGTCGTGTCCTGCACTGTCCCCCGAAGCAGGTGATCAAGATCGGGATTCTTGCTCGGATCGGCTCTGCTCTCTTCGTCATGTGCTGTCGGTGCGATGCGCGGCAAGAGACCGGTGCTCCAAGTGCCCGCGGCGCAGGCGTCCGGCATCCGGCGTTTTGGTGTGGGAGCCCAGGCGATCGCAGCTCCTATCGTCGTGTGCGGGCCACATGCCTTACTCGGCGGAAGGTAGTGGGTATCTCCCATGCCAAGCGGCTCGAATACGTGTCGCTGAACATAAACGTCCAGGGCCTCACCCGTGACCTTCTCGATCAGCGCGCCGAGCAGGAGAAAGTTGATATCCGAGTAGCGGAAGACGCCACCGGGACTTGATTCCAGCGGCGTGGTGAGCGCGCGATGAATCCCCTCTGCTTTATCGGCCCGGTCCAGTCCCCACGGATCTTTCAGATCGACATCCCCCGTTTCGCCTGAAGTGTGCGTAAGCAACATGCGAACAGTCACCTTTGCACGTCGTGGATCGTTCGCCGTATTGAAATCAGGCAAGTACTGCTGCACAGGATCGTCGAACTGAACGCTGCCTTGTTCGTAAAGCACCATGACGGCAGTCGCCGTTGCGAGGCACTTCGTCAACGACGCCAAATCAAAGATCGTGTCCTCGGTCATCGGCTCCGCAGGTGCAGGTAATCCGTCTAGCCCGGGTTCGCCTGAAAGCTTGCGCGAGCCGTAAGCCTGATGGAAAGCAACCTTGCCGCCGTGCCCGATCACAACCACAGCACCTGGCAGTTTGTCTGCCGCGATCGCATCGTTGATCAGCTTGGAGACTGTCCCGAAATCAGGTGCGGTAGCGGCATCGGGCACCCTGGGCAATGTTGCGAAGTCAGGTGTGGAAGCCGCAACCGGTGCCCGCGTTGTCTTCCCACTGTCGCTTAACGCTGTGTGTGCTGCATCGCCATGCGAGCAAGCCGCAACGAGTCCAAGAAAGACGCTTCCGACGGCAATGGCCTTTCGCAAGGCCGGCATTGAAACGATGACCATCACGTCAACGACAGCCTAGAGGTCGAGGGGTGAATTGTGCCGTCACAGCCGTGGCATGACCCGTCAGACGACCGCCGCGAGCAGCTTTTGCCACGTTCTGCGGCAGCCTCGACGATCCGTTGTGCGCTCTAAAGTTGATCCCCGATCCTTTGACGGCGACGTTGATCGATGCGCTTGCACACAGCAATGCAATCACGGTCTCGATGGGCTGTGTAGTGACACCGGATACAAATGAGCTCCGACGCAAGGTCTGGTTTTGAGCGTGCGTGCCGTTGTCGACATGTTCGCGTCTTGTTCAACGTTGTGCTTCCGATTCGCCATAGTGGCGTCTTTCGGAGTCCTCAGATCCAAATCCGGGCGCTGCATTTTGGGCTGATGGGCACTGGGCGTACGCCGCTGGCGCGCCTAGCGTAGCTCGCATGGAAAGGCTCAGCGGACTTGACGCAGGTTTTCTGCATATCGAAACGTCCACTCAGCGACCAAACGTGTGTTCCATCATGGAGTTGGACACCTCGACGATGGCTGGCGGCTACACGTTTGATCGATTCCGCGACGAGTTGGCCGTGCGGATCAAGGCCATGCCGGAGTTTCGCGAAAAGCTGGCGGACAGTCGGCTCAATCTGGATCACCCGGTCTGGGTGGAAGACAAGGACTTCGACGTCAATCGTCATCTGCACCGCGTCGGCCTGCCATCGCCCGGCGGCCGAGCGGAACTGGCCGAGATCTGCGGGCACATCGCCTCCCTGCCGCTCGATCGGGGACGACCATTGTGGGAGATGTGGCCGATTGAGGGCGTAGAGGACGGCGACGCACACACGGGTGGCCGGTTGGTGGTGATGACCAAGGTCCATCATGCCGCGGTGGATGGGGTGACCGGGGCCAGTCTGCTGGCGCAGTTGTGCAGCGTCGAACCCGACGCGCCACCACCGGACCCTGTGAAAGGTCCCGGCGCCGCCAGCCCGCTCGAGATCGCCGCGGGCGGCCTGATGAGGTTTGCCTCCCGTCCGCTGCGACTGGCCACTGTGGTGCCGATGACCGTCTCGGCGATCTTCGACACGCTGCGCCGCGCCCGCGCCGGCCTTGCCATGGCCGCACCATTTAGCGCCCCGCCGACGGCATTCAACGGTCCGGTCACCGCCGAGCGCAACGTCGCATTCATCCAGCTGGAGCTCGAGGACATCAAGACGGTGAAAGACCGCTTCAATGTCAAGATCAACGACGTGGTCACAGCGCTATGCGCGGGGGTGCTGAGACGGTTCCTGCGTGATCGCGGCGAGCTGCCGGACAAATCGCTGGTGGCTATGGTGCCGGTTTCGGTGCACGACAAGTCCGACCGGCCCGGCCGCAACCAGCTCTCCGGAATGTTCTGCGACCTCGAGACACACATCAGCGACCCCGCCGACCGGCTGCGGGCGATCGCCGAAGCGAATTCCGTTGCCAAGGAACACAGTTCGGCCATCGGTCCCACGCTGCTTCAGGATTGGACGCAATTCGCCGCCGGGCCACTGTTCGGCGCGGTGATGCGACTGGTCGCCGACACCCCGCTCGTGCAAAGCCCGGTGCACAATCTGATCATCTCGAATGTGCCCGGACCCCAAACAACGCTGTATTTTCTGGGTTGCGAAGTGAAAGCTTCATATCCGCTTGGGCCGGTATTCCACGGTTCAGGGCTGAACATCACCATGATGTCGCTGAACGGCAAGCTCGGCGTCGGCATCATCTCCTGCCCGGACCTGATGCCCGACCTATGGAAATTGGCCGACGACTTCCCCGTCGCACTCGATGAACTTCTTGAACACGCGGCGTCACCGAAACGACGGTAAAAGGCGCTTTCACGTATTGGCTGACGATCGGCTTCGAGATCAACGCGGCGCTTACGGCCGGGTGCCGCTCCTAGTTGTGTGACAGCCCGTCACGGCCATACCGTGTGAACCGATCTTTTGACGTCACCGAAGGGGTCCGCGTGGCAAATGTTAGAGCCTGGGCAATTTTCGCTGCCGTCTTTGGTCTGGCTGCGTGTTCGTCGTCCTCACCACCGCCGCCGCAAGCCGCCACAGCAAGCTCAACAACCCCACTGCCAGCCGTCACTACGACTCATGCCGCCCCCAACGCCACAGCAGCGCCCGACGCGACTGCCGCTCCCAGCACAACCGCATCCTGCGTCGGGTTGTCGATCTGCCCCCCGCCGCCCCCGGACGCTGACGGCAACCCAGCCTGCTACTACCGCGATGGTTGGGCTGCCGACACGTCCGGCTCCGGGATTAATGTCTACTACTTCCGCGAATCGCCCAATGCAGTCAACGGCGAGCAGGTGACCGCCGACGTTCGCCTGAAGGACGGCACCACGGCCTCCCAGCTCGCCGCGATCGATCCGGGTCAGTCGAATGATCAGATTCAGTTCCCCGGCATCGACCAATCAGCAGTGCATGAGGTCTTGCTGACGACTAGCGCTGGGCGGTGCTTCGTCATTGGCCCGGGCAGTTAGCCTTCCGGATCGATCCGTGGATGATCGGACATCGTCGTCAACTACTCCACCGTCGACGTCGACCCACAGCATTAGCCGAGGGCGGCTGCGAGTGCATCGGTGCCAGCGACGATCGCCTCGACTTGGGTCCGCGAGAGCGGGCCGAACAGTGCCGCCATCTGCGCGGTCGTCGCCGCTTCGGCAGCAGCCCTCTGTGCCTCGATCTCGGGGGTGTATTCGACCATGTCCTCCTCGGAGAAACCGTGCATCTTGAAGTTAACGAGGTCTCCGTCTCGGTTGAACTGACAGGCAGTGACAGGCGAGAGCCCGGTGGCTTTCACCGCATCGGTGTGCACACCGCCGCGCAGCTCTCGCAACAGGATGGCGGCCCGGTAGGCCCGAGCGGCGGCCGTCGACGCCGCTGGCGCGGAACGGTAGCCATCGAACAGCGGCCAGGAGCCTGAGGGAACCGTTGCGACGAGAGCGCCCACCGCGTCGGTGAACGCGCCGAGGGTGGCCGAATCCACTGCAGCGAAGGCATCCTCGGCATAGTCGTCGGCGGCACCGAGATGGGCTGCCGCAATCGCGTCTTCACTGGCCAGGCTGCGACCCCGGCTCACCACCGCGGCGATCACGCCGGGCTTGAAGAAGTAGAAGATGGCGTCGGCGGTCTCCGGGTCGACGCCACCGAGCATGGATGCTCGACCGGCACCGTAGAGGGAGATGACGTCGAGGCCGATGGCTTCGCCGCGGGTGATGGCTTGTTTGGAAAAGTAGAAGTTGGCCGCCAGGTCCCCGAGGGGGCCGGCGATGGTCGAGACTGCGGTCGTTGCGTCCATCGCCCCAACCTAGCCAGGCTCCACTCCGAGGAGAACTCCGTCGGGCATAGAGGCTTCACCTTCGCTGAGGACGTGGTCGATCTCTAGTTTCATTGTTGCCCCAAGCAGCTTCGGCAGATGCCCACGAGCAGCGTCCCGCCGTCCCCAGTGCCGGATCAAGCGCGACACTCCGCATGTGGAGCAGTTTCGTCACGAGTGAACCGATCCCGCACCACACTCGTGACATGTTCGGTCGATAGTGCGTATCGGCCACGCTGCTGCGGACCGTCGCTACTGACAGTTGATGGCACATTTTGTTGACGGTTACGAGTCGGAAGGGGTGGAATAGCATGGCCCACAAGGACAGCGGTGTGCTGCCGGACCTGCACTCGGAAGTTCCGAACGTCTGTATTCCAGTGCATTCGGTTGGACACATCGGGGTCAAGCGGATCGTCGCGATCGACGAGCATGACAGTGCGGCGATGGTCGTCATGGACATCTCAGTCGGTTTGTATGCCCACCAGCGTGGCGCACACATGTCGAGGCTGATCGAATGCGTCGACCGGCCAGGTCCACAGCCGACCGTGCTCGACTACGCCCAGGGCATCTTCGAGCGGCTGCGCGACGCGGTGCCCGGCGCCGCGTCCTGGTCGGTGGACGCACGGGCCACCATCGTGTTGCCGCACGATGGGGGGTTCAAGCCGATCGAGGAGATCTGTCGGATCGAGGCGGCAGAGCGGACCGAGGTGACTTGGGGCGCCGCATTCAAGGTTTGCCTGGCCTGTCCCCAAGCCCAGAGCGCAATCGCCTTCGACCGTGACGATATGGACAACGTGGGCGAGCATCCGTCCCACAATCAGGTTTGCGACCTGGAAATCACCGTGACCGGAGACTTGACGGCCGTAGCCGGTCGTTCCCTGGCTGACCTGGTCGCCGTTGGAGAGTGCGCGGCCAGCGGGCCGGTACGGGAGCTGTACAAGCGGCGAAGCGAAGCCGACGCGGTGACCGCCATCCACCACCACGCAGTGTTCGCAGAGGATGCGCTCCGGATGATCGCCGACAAGACCAGGGCCCAGTTCCCGACGGCTACCAGGGTCACTTGCCAGATCGTGAATTACGAGAGCGTCTTCGAGTACCCCCTCCGCTGTGTCGTCATCGTCTGATGAGGTGTTGATGAAAAAAAGAAAACTGGCCAGAGCTTACGGCCCTGACCAGCATGTTCTTTATGGAGCTGCCGGGAATCGAACCAGGCGCATAAAACGGCGTGAACTGCGGAAATACTGGATTTGACTACGCGAAACGACGCGAAACGACCTGCCGATACGCGAAAGGTGTTGACGGCGTCAACACGGGTCCGGCAGTAAAGCGGGAACGCATACAACGCTCGTGCGGACTGTGAAGGAATCTGCGGTGTTGCTGTGAAAAATTGTCGCGCGCCTGCGGTCCGGTGTTGCGTCGCAGCGGCGTTCACTACATGTCCTCCGTGCGTCAAGCTCCGCCGCCTCGGCCGGTTCCGACTTTTCCAATCCAAACGGAAGTCACGGTATTGACCGATGTAGGCGTGGCCCCGAGGGCGTTGGGCGCTCCATCGGTGCCTTTGGTCCTTCGGCTTGCATCTCTTCAGCCCTAACAATCACCGCCCCCCTGAGTGATCCTGGCCGTGGGTACATAGCCGATCAGAAGCGAACTGAAATGATGCAACCACCACGTCGCGCGATCTTGGTGGGCGTTGACGGCTCAGCAGCGGCACTGGGTGCCGTACGGTGGGCCGCCCATGATGCCGCCCTGCGGAATGTGCCGCTGACCCTGGTCCATGTCGTCAACGCCCCCGCACCGGGGCGGTCCCAGGTCCCCGCGCCGGCCGGCTTCAGGCAACGGCAGGAGAAGCGGGCACGCGAATTCATCAAGTCGGCGGTCAAGGTCGCCGAAGAGAGCACTGGTGAGCGCTGTCCAGTGCAAATCGACAGCAAGGTGTTTTGTTCGGCCACCGTCCCGACGCTCGTCGGCCTTTCCAAAGAGGCGGAGATGGTCGTGGTTGGCTATCGGGGGCATGGCGGCGTATTGGTCCGCAACTTCCTTGGCTCGGTGAGTTCGGGATTGGTCTACCACGCGCATTGCCCAGTCGCCGTGATCCACGACGAGGAACCGCTGGTCGCCAATGTCGCACGGGCGCCGGTGCTGTTGTGCATCGACGGCTCGCCGGCGTCGGAAGCAGCGACTGCGATTGCATTCGACGAAGCGTCACGACGAGGTGTCGGTTTGGTGGCCCTGCACGCCTGGACTGATCCGCGGGCTTCCGACTTCAAAGAGTTGTTCCCGAACTTTATTTCCGACGCTCGGCTGTCCGACGAGGAGGAGACGCTTGCTGAACGGCTGGCGGGTTGGCACGAACGCTATCCCGACGTGGGGATCGTTCGCAAAATCGAAACTGGTGATGCGGCAAGTCCGCTGATCGAGGCGTCCAAACGGTCGCAACTGATTGTGGTCGGCAGCCACGGCCGCGGCGGGTTTGCTGGCATGTTGCTGGGCTCGGTCGGGGCGGCGGTGGTCAACAGGGCCAGGATCCCTGTGATCGTGGCGCGTCAGTCCTAACGGCGGCCGTTGTGGGTTGGCATTGCGCCAGCAATGCCACGGGACCGACACTTCACCGCATTTGGTGATGCGGATGTGACGTGCGTAAGCACCGGCCAGGTGGGTCAGGAACATGAAACGGGCGCTGTTCAGCCAGCACTCTGACCTACCGTTTTTGGTGGAGCTGCCGGGAAAATCGAACCCGAGCTCCTACCAGGCTTTTGCCGTCTGAGCTGCAGTTTCGTTACGTCTCGGTCCGGTTCAGTCCCGCTCACTAACTGCGGTTTCGCTCTCGGGTCTTGACGGCGTCAAGAGCGGTCACTTACCCCAGCGAGCTGCCGCGGCTTCATAGGCCTCGCGGTCGGGGTCATCGAAGCGTCGCGGATCTCGGTTTTGCCGCGGCCAAGCTTGCGGCCCCGAGGGTCGACGCGGCCTTCCCCGGCGGGTGACCACGCCTGCTTGTTCCTCTTCCACCAGTTGCGACCTAAACACGTGTCCCCACGAGCGATGTCGTGGGGTACCCCGAGGTTCATCGGCCTGCTCGGCGATGCTGCGACGGTAAGGGGAAAGCAACGGGGCATTCCGCCCGCTCTGGGGGCCACACGGCACGGCGTCTCCCCTGCTGCCACTGGACGATCAGACACTGATGCCCCAACTGTAGGCCGCTGGAAGGGTCGAGCTGAAATTTGCCGTAAAGCGTTGTGCATTCTAGCGTTTGAGCCACGGCTTGGATGGCGGTGTCGGTTGATTCCTGCGCGTCTCGCAGACATCGTGCGTACAGAACGCCGGCCGCAAAAGCCTGTGCCGCAACGTAAGGAGGATCAGTCCCCGCCTCTTTCCGATAGGCCTCAACAAACCAATCCGAATCTGGGCCTTCATCGGGCTCGATGGCTGCCGTAGGGAGCCATTGGGCAGGCCCGAGAAGGCCTTCTCGTTGATTGCCCAGTGTGGTTAGGACTTCGTCCACACCAGCTCCGACAAATGCGGCAAAGCGCCAGGGGCGGGTGAGTAAGAGTGAGGCAACAGCCAGTTCGTCCGCGAAGTTCCCTACCACAAGGAGGACATCGCCGTCGGGGACCGCCGGAATCATCGCCGGTGCCTGAGATGGCGCAAACGCGGTTGAGGTGAGATCAAGGTGAAGGTTGGCTGCCGTTGTCGCAGCGCTTTCTGCCACGTCCTTACCAAAGCCCGTCGTGCTGTAAAGAAGTGAAATCGTCGTGATTGACGGGTCGACGGCGTGCGCGGCTTGCAGGGCCCCGCTGAAATAGGTGGAAGCCGGCGCAATGACATTGATTACCTGGGGAAAGGCGGGCCGACGCAGACGAGAACTCGCTCCACCATGGTTCCACAGCACGCGTTCACAGGCGCGTGCGGCATCGAGCATGGGACCACTGCCATATGGTCCGAAGAGGACATCCGGCTCCGTTGCCAAGGCAGCCTGCATTGCCGCGCGAATATCTTTCCCGGTGCCGCGTACATCGAGCGCGACGCTGGTCCATGGCGGTGGAAGGACCGCGCTCTTTGCCCAGATAGCAAGCGCTGTCGCGCCCGCCCGTCCGTAGAGGCTTAACGGGCCACTCAGCGGCGTTACGAGGGCTGCACGAAGTTGCGCCATCTGGCCTCACAGGTTGTTCTGCGGATCGGCACCACACCGCCGTCCTCGCCAGTGCAGCTCATTGGAATCGCGCAACGCGGGAGAAGTGACCGGTATCGGCGTCTGTGCATGTCATGCGCAAGGGTTCACTGTCGCAGGCGGATCATTTCTTGTTAGCGTCAGCACCGTCCGCATGGTGTCTACATCGTCGTGGTTGCCGTGAAAGCGGAGCCGACGCCGGGCGGCGAGACGCTGCCTTGCAGTAGACCCCAGGCGAGCGGTCACCAGGTCGGATGCCGATGCGCTCAAGGTCACATCTGGTTCGTGCCGCGCCCCGGCGAGTCGTCCTGCGGTCACGGCGAAATCGAACGTTCGGCCGTCGATCTGCACGCGATACGTTGCCTCAACTCCCACGGCGCCGGCGGAGTCGAAACCCAGGAGCACGCCGACGAGAAAGCCGTTGAGCGGTGATCGGGATCCCTCGGCGCTGAATCGCATCGTCTGCAAACCGAACCGTGCAACCGCACCGAGGATCGGAAGCACGAGACGCCACCCGTCGTCGCTGAGCGTGTAGACGGTGCGTGCGATCGGTGGGGGCAACTCGGTGCGTTCGACCACGCCAGCCTGTTCGAGTTCGTCAAGGCGTTGGGCCAGGAGATTTGTCGCGATGCCCGGCAACTGCGCACGCAGGTCGCTGTAGCGGCGCGGACCTCCGACGAGCTCTCGCACGATCAGCAGTGTCCAGCGCTCACCGAGCACGTCGAGCCCATTGGCGATCGGACAGTTCTGGTTGTAGTTGCGCCGCCCAGCCATTCGATTACTCTATCATTTAGACAGATTTCAAAATCAAATGGTTGACTTGTTTGTCTATCAGATTTAGATTTCTGACGGGTGCAACGCCGCCGGCCCGGGTAATGCTCCACGATTGGAACGTGCTGGCGGCGTCTCCACCCGCCGGGATCGCCGACTCGGCTACGCCACTTACCGGGACGGCCCGAGTGGAGGGACAACATCATGACTGTCGAGCCCATCCTTGTCACCGGCGCCGCGGGGGGCATCCAAGGCTCGACCGGTTTCCATGTCACGCGGTTACTGCTCGACAAAGGCTGGCCCGTGCGCGCCTTCGTCCACCGACTCGACGACCGATCCGATCGGCTCCGCGCGCTCGGCGCCGACGTCGTCGACGGCGACCTGCGCGACTTCCGATCGGTCGCGGCCGCTATGGGCGGCATCCGCCGGGCCTACTTCGCCTATCCGGTGCAGGAGGGCCTGCTCGACGCCGCCGCGACGTTCGCCGCCGCGGCACGCTCAGCCGGTGTCGAACAGGTCGTGAACCTATCGCAGTGGCTGCAGCCAGGCGCCGAGCAGCCCACCCCGCACCAAACCCGCCACTGGCTCGCCGAGCAGATCTTCGACTGGGCCGACGTCGGCGCCGTGCATCTCGACGCCACCGTCTTCTATGAAAACCTCCGCACTTGGGCCCTGCTCAGCCTGGCCCGGGCTGGGGTGATCGCCTTGCCGTGGGGACCGGAAACCACGGCGATCCCGATGGTGGGCGCCGAAGACGTCGCCCGCGTGGCCGCGGCGGTGCTGACGGGCCCGGCGCTGTCGAGTGGCACGGTGATTCGATTGATGGCCGGCGCGGTCACCAACAAAGAGATCGCCGAGGCGATCAGCGACATCCTGGGCCGGCCGGTGGGTTATGTCGAGGCCAACGACGATGAATGGGCAGGCGCCGCTTCGGCTGTCGGGGTCAACGCTGTTGCGGTGGAACACCTCACCCACTTGTGGCGCTACTTGCGCACTCGCCCGCCCGAATATCAAGCCTTCTATCACATCACCGACGCATTCAAACACTTCACCAGCCTGCCACCGCAGTCGCTGCCGCAATTCCTGCGACAGCACAAAGACCTATTCGCAGAGGCGGTGCCACGATGATGTTGGGCAGTTACGTTGTGGCGTGCGTAGATTCGCATGCACTCGAGCGCAGCTCAAAGGGCGGGGCAGCCCGACAACTATGGCATTGACGGCTTTTCGCAACCCTGAGGCCGCCCGCGTGGTGAATGACGGCGCAGACATTCGACCGTGCCGGGATCTGCAGCACGCGCCTCGCGCCGCGAAGGTCGGTATTCGTTCGATGGATGGAGGAAAGGGATGAGCACCGAACCGCCTGCGGCGCACGCCACGAGCACCTATGTGCTGGGTCATGCTGATGTTGAGATTCGGCGGCTGCTGCTGCAAGCACGCCTTTACGACAACGACACCGAGCACGCGCTGCGCCGGGCCGGGCTGCGGCCTGGGATGCGGGTGCTCGACGTGGGCTGCGGCCCTGGCGATGTGTCGTTCGTGGCCGCTCGAGTCGTCGGGCCCGCCGGAACCGTGCTGGGCGTCGACGCCGCCGCCGAGATCATCGAAGTAGCCCGCACCCGGGCCGCCGAGCAGGGCCTGTCGTGGGTCAGTTTTGAGCAGACCACGATCGCAGACATCGCCCTGGACGAACCGGTCGACGCTGTGGTCGGTCGGCTGATCCTGATGCACGTGCCCGACCCGGTATCAGCGCTGCGCCAGCTTGCCAGGCTGGTGCGCCCCGGCGGTGTGATCGCGTTCTGCGAGACCGATATCGGCGCGGTGCGCAGCGTCCCAGAGACACCCCAGTTTCAAGCCGTGGCAGAAGGCATTACGAGCGCCTTTCGGGCTGTTGGCCTGGACCCCGGGTTCGGCACGACGCTGCACAGCCTCTTTCAGCGTGCGGGCTTGCCCCCACCACAGCTGACCCTTGCGGCGCCGATAGGCGGAGTCAACGACCCCGACATCTTTGCCTACGCGATGGAGGTATGGCGCTTGATGCTTCCCATCGCCGAACAACTGGGCCTGGTCACCAACGACCTCGCCGACATCGACGCGTTGTTGCCGCGGTGGCGCGAGGAAGCCGCAACCGCTGGCGCGGTCATCACGATGCCGCCGATGATCACCGCATGGTGTCATCTGCCAGGTGGGGCGGCGCCGTCATAGATCGAGAAAGAAATCGGGCCAGGCCACTTCTCAGTGGAGCTGCCGGGAATCGAACCCGCTACAGAAATCCCTCTGACCTTAGGAAACGCGGAATTTGGCTGCGCGAAACGACGCCAGACAGCGAGCGTGTTGACGACATCAACACTGTAGGCGCACCCGTCAATAGAGCCGCAAACGCGCAAAGCTACCCCGCAGAATCTGAAGTGGCTCAACAAATTTCATTCCCCGTACGCCTCCGGCGTCAGGGAACACGCGCTCGGCCAAGAACCTCTGCCGGATGCGACGCACAGTCATCAACACCAGCAGGCTGACCGCGAGCTTGCTTAGCGCCACCCGACTCGTTCGCTTCCTCCAGGTTGAAGGCGTCGAGCCAGCGCGGCGGCCGAAGTGGTAGCCGATGCACAGTGCTGTCACCAGCGCGGAGATAACCGCAAGCGCTGTCATGAAGATCAGCGTCCTTCGTCGCAGTCGCGGGAAGGTCACGTGCGAGATACACCTCGGCCAACAACCATCAAGCGGCATAAAGCGACGCCGGCGAATCCGCAGCGCGGTGCCGAGCGATGCGACCCGCCGGCCGGCGCGGAACTCGCCCGGATGCACTCGCACCCGCCAAGACCGCTCACCACTTTGCCGGAATTCGGAAACGCATGCGGCGCCAGCATGGCTTGGGGGACATAATGTAAGGGTGTGCCCTACCGCACACGATGGAGGAAATGACAGTTATCCCGCCCGCGCATCCGTCGAATGTTCAAGGAGGATCGCCGCATGGATGCATGGCTGATCTGGTTGATCATCGCCGTAGTGTTGCTGATGGTCGAGATGCTCACTATCACCGCAGCGGTCGGGATGCTCGGTGTCGCCGCACTGATCACCGCGGGCTTCGCCGCACTCGGACTGTCCGTTCCTGTCCAACTCCTTGCGTTCACAGTCACCGCCACGATCGGGGTGCTGCTCATCCGCCCCATCGTCCGTCGGCGCATGCTCCGGCCCCAGCTCGAGCGTTTCGGCGTAGAAGCATTAATTGGGAAGCCCGCCTATGTCGTGTCAGAGGTGTCCCGGCTGGACGGCAGGGTTCGCATCGGCGGTATCCGCGGCGAGGAGTGGACGGCGCGCGCCTACGACCAAACCCTGGTAATACCCGCCGGAGCGACCGTCGACGTGCTGGAGATCAGCGGAACCACCGCGCTCGTATACCCCCGGGAGTAACCCATGGAAACCGCACTCTCTCTTATCCCCGGACTGGTCATCGCGCTGTTCGTAGCCTTCACCGTGCTGCGGGCGGTGCGCATCGTGCCCCAGGCGCGTGCCCGCAACGTCGAACGGCTCGGCCGCTACGACCGCACGTTGCAGCCCGGCCTCAATTTCGTCATCCCCTACTTCGACCGGGTCTATCCGATGATTGACCTGCGGGAACAGGTAGTCTCGTTCCGACCACAACCGGTGATTACCGAGGACAATTTGGTCGTCGAGATCGATACTGTGCTCTATTTCCAGGTGACCGATGCGCGCGCAGCCGCCTATGAGATCGCCAACTTCCTGCAAGGCGTCGAACAGCTCACGGTCACCACACTGCGCAACGTCGTCGGGTCCATGGACTTGGAGCGCACCCTCACCTCCCGCGACACCATCAACAGCCAACTCAGAGGTGTGCTGGACGAGGCCACCGGCAAGTGGGGGCTGCGGGTCAACCGGGTAGAGATCAAGGCCATCGACCCGCCGCAATCCATCAAAGACGCGATGGAGAAGCAGATGCGGGCCGAGCGCGACAAGCGTGCGGCAATCCTGGGCGCCGAAGGCCAACGCCAGTCTCAGATCCTCACCGCCGAGGGTGACAAGCAGGCCGCCGTCCTGCGCGCCGAGGGCAACCGGACCGCAGCGATCCTCACGGCCGAGGGCCAGGCCCGCGCTATCGACGAAGTATTCCAGTCCGTGCACCGCAACGACCCCGACCCCAAACTGCTCGCCTATCAGTATCTCCAGATGCTGCCGCAGCTGGCCCAGGGCCCGGGAAACACGTTCTGGGTAATTCCAAGCGAGGTCACCTCCGCCCTGCAAGACGTGTCCCGCGCCTTCACCCAGGCGCTGCCCAAGTCGTCGGCCACCCGCGAAGCCTCCTCCGACGACTTGGCAGCGCACGCTGCCGCCGATGCGGCTCAGGCGGCACAAGCCGCCGCCGATGCGCTCGAAGGCGCGGCCGAGGCCGACGGCTACCACACCGCGTCGCCATCGCGCCCGTAACGACCGGTCGGGACAAGATTCTTTGAAAAGAAACCTGGCCAGGATTTACCAAATCCTGACCAGCAACTTTCAATTGTGGAGCTGCCGGGAATCGAACCCGAGCTTCTAATAGGCGAAATGCATTCTGAACTGTTGTTTCGTTTCGTCTGGTTCCGGTTCAGTCCCGCTGGTTACCTACGGTTTCGTTCTCGAGTCTTGACGGCGTCAATGCTCACGATCTACTGCCCGGGCTCGTCGGGCTCGTAGGGCTCGTAGGACTTGTCGGGCTCGTCGGGCTGGTAGGACTTGTCGGGTTCGCCGGGCTCGTCGGGCTCGTAGGACTTGTCGGGTTCGCCGGGCTCGTAGGACTTGTCGGGTTCGCCGGGCTCGGCGGATGCGAATCGGCCGCAGTGCCACACCAGTCGGCCACATCTTTCGGGTACTGATCGAGCGGTTCGGGACAACGCTGCCCTGGCGGGAAGTTGGCGCCGGCGTTGAGTAGATCGCAGGGCACATAGACCTGCTTGCCTGTGGGGGTGTTGGTCAAACACTTCGTCGGCGGCTCGGCATGGGCCTGGGCAGGAACGATGATCGCCACCGCCAAAGCGGCGAGCACCCCGACAATAAGGCGATAGATCATGAGCACTCCTTTATGCAGAGCATCGGTGGAATAGCTACACGGCCGCCGCTCAACTTTCAGTAGCGGAACGACTGTCGGCCTCATGAAGATAGTCAGCCACAGCTTGACGCAAAAGAAAGCTGGCCAGGGTTTGTGGTCCTGACCAGCATCTTCTGTGTGGAGCTGCCGGGGATCGAACCCGCAGCTCTACCAGGCAAAATGCATCCCGACCTGCCGGTTCGTTACGTCTCGTTCCAGTTCAGCCCCGTTCGTTACCTGCGGTTTCGTTCTCGGGTCTTGACGGCGTCAAGACGGATTACGCAGCTGCGAGCCGCCGGCGTGTCGCTTTCGCCTGAGGAAATCGTCGAAGTCTTCCGCGTGGACAAACGAGCGGCGGCTGATCTTAACGAGCGACAGTTGTTCTATTCCGAGACGCTAGGGCAGCCCTCGGGTCTGCCCGCTCTCACGGCATCGCCTCGGCCCAGGCGATATGACCCTCGAAGCCAAGGGTTTTCGCCAGATCGCGGTGGCGATCCCGGTATTCGCGGTAGACGGAATCGTCACCGCGAGCCCGCGCCAGCAGAGCGTGCAGCCGCAGCAGCCAGATCTCGCGTATCACCAGACCCTCATCTGCTGGCGCTGCCGCTAACCGTTCGACCGCGGCCTCGGCCTCGGCCGCGTCGCCGTCGCCCGCGCGGTCCAGCAGGGTCTGCACCAGAACACCTGTCGCAGCAAGGCCCCACATCAGCAGTCGTCCCGTGCGGAACAGATGGTCGACGGTGGAGCGCATGAGCGCTATTGCGTCATCACGGTCCCCCGCTCTAGCCCTTTCGCGTGCCAGGTAGACCTCGATGATCGGCAAATCGCACAGGTTGCGTCCTTGGTTGCGGAGCACTTCGCCGACCTCGGCCCCGAGCTTCTGTCCGCGATCACGCTCTGCGGCCTTTTGACAATGCATCAGCGCAAGCGCCAACGCCGCCCGGATGTAGCCCACCACGGTGTCATCACTGGATCGCTCGGCGATCCGTAGCGCATCCTCGATCTCGTGCAGCGCACGGTCATCGGGCCTCAGCACGCCAAGAGGTATCCCCATCAAGTAGGTATAGCCGACAACCCCGGCGTAGGACGCGGGGTCAGCGCCGCGGGCCATAGGCTGGCCGTCGCGCAGGTCTTCGAGCCATCCCGGACGACCCAACCAATACCGGGCCATACCCCGCGTGGTGATGGCCAGCGCTAACGGACACCCGACAAGGAAGTTGCCGCTAGATGGGTCACCGTCGGCTAGGTCGACAACGGCCTGTGACCATCGCAGCACCTCACACCACTCGGCGCTCTCGATCTTGCCGTAGATCAGCGGAAACGACAGTCCCACTGTCAAGGTCGCATCGCCGACCGATTCAGCGAGGGCCATCGCTTCCGATGTCAGCCGCGACACCTCACGCATCCGGTCCTGATGCGCGTGATCCATCACCAGCCCCGCCATGCCGATGGCCAGTGACGCCTTGTCGGCGGCGGCAGCGCACAACTCACGCAACTCGTCGAAGCGATCCCCGGTCACATTCACATGCACTCGCCAGGCGGTCCCGCACAGCAGGGTGCGCGGGGCGATACGCATGGCTGTCCTGTTGGGGTCTTCGGCGGGTAGGGCGTCGGCGATCTTCTGGGCGCGCCCCCAACTCAGCCGCGCCGTCGCGATGTCGCGGTTGGTCGCCCATGCTGCGGCCCGCATGTGCCAGCCGTAGGCGGCGTGCAAATCGCCAGCGGCCTCCAGATGTTCGGCGATGAGCGCCGCATTCTGGTCGGCCGATTCCGGCTCGCGGGCTTCGATCGCGGCGGCCAGCCGCCGGTGCAGCTCGGCGCGATCCGATTTGAGCTGAGCTTCATAGGCCACCGCACGAATGAGCGGGTGGTGAAAGACATACTCCGGTTGTCCAGTGAACTCGACCTGATCGATGAGCTGGGCTGCCACCAAGTCAGCAGTCACGGGCTCAACACCCAGCACCGTGAGCAAGTCGAGGCCGAACCGCGAGCCGATGACCGCCGCCGCGCTGAGCGTGCGTTTGGCTTTCGGATCGAGCCGGTCGATGCGCGCGGCAATAGTCGCCTGCAACGTGGCGGGCACGCTCACCTCGCTGACCCCCGCCGCCGACGCGTAGGCGCCAGGCTCCCCTTGCAGCACACCGCGCTCGGCAAGATCGCGCACCAACTCCTCGGCGAAAAACGGATTACCGGCGGCCCTTTCGGCGACTCTTCGGCCCAGTGCATCAACCGACGGCTCCGGGCCGAGCAGATGTGCGACTAGTGCCGCGGTTTCTGAATCACTCAGCGGCGCAAGGGCTACGGTGTGGGCACCGGCCACTCTGGTGAACGCGCCTTTATATTCGGGTCGGTAGGTGACCAGTACCAGTGCGGGCGTCTGAGGGATCAGGAAATCGGTCAGCATCGACTCGCTGACCTCATCGATCCAGTGGGCGTCCTCAACGACATAGATCGCCGGCCTCTGGCGGGACAATCTGGCGGCGTTCAACAGCGCGGCCAACCGCCGCCGACGGGCATCGGGATCAATCGCCGGTATGGCAGTGATCGGGTCGGCGATGCCGAGCAGATCATCAAGCAGCAGCACGTCCTCAGGGTCTGCGTCTGGAATTTGGTCTCGCACTCGGGTGCGGGCTGCTTGCCCGTCAAGACCCTCGACGCCGGTGGCCGCCCGCAGCAGACGCGCCACGGCATGAAATGGGACCTGGCTGGTGTGTGATTCACAGAAGGCGCTGAACACCTCCACATCCCGGACCGCTGCCATCGCGGCGACCTCGCGCACCAGACGGCTCTTGCCGATGCCGGGTTCGCCCACTACCTCAACCACAGCGCCATGTCCACCGAGTCCGCGGTCCAACAAGCCCTGTACGGCGGACATTTCCCACCCGCGACCCACCAGCTTCGACTCAGCACGACCAACAGGGCGACGCTCTTCCGACATGCTCAGCAACCGTTGGGCGTGGATGGCTCGATCGGTGCCCTTGATGTGGACAAGCTCAGCCGCACCGAGCGCGACCGCGTCTACGACCAGCCGCGCAGTCGACGCACTCACCATCACTCCACCGGGCGGAGCGACCGATTCCATCCGTTGCGCCATACCCACTTGCTCGCCGATCGCGGTGTAGCCCAACGAAGTTGAGCCGATTTGGCCAGCGATGACCTGACCGGAATTGAGACCAACACGCAACCACAGGTCTATACCGTCGCGGTGTTTGACCTGAGCGGCCAGTCGGACGGTCGCATCTTGAATGCCCAGCGCCGCACGACAAGCGCGGACCGCGTGGTCCTCCAAGGCCACCGGAGCGCCGAACACCGCCATGATGCCGTCACCGGTGAACTTGTCCACCGTGCCGCCGCAGCGTTGCACCACCGCTGCCGTGATGTTGACGAGTTCGGCCATGATCTCGCGCAGCCGCTCCGACCCGACGGTCGCGGCGATGTTCATCGAATGCACGACATCGGCGAACAGCACCGTGACCTGCTTGTACTCGGCGCGAGTCTCGCTGTCTTTGACTGGTAAGCCACAGCCATGACAAAACCGGGCGTGCTCTAGATGCTCAGTGCCACACGTCCGGCACGCCGCTGTGGCCGTCATCCGACCCTCCGCCGATCCCGGGCCCCAGCCATTCCTGGGTTCTTAAAGGATAGGCGGTTGACCTCTTCCACGAGGGGCCGGTGGCGTTCACGAAGTTCCGGACCGCCCAGCCGGTCGGGCCGTACCTCCACTAAGGGAACAATCTTGACGCAGACGCGGTATGTGCCACTTTTATGGCTCTGACCAGCACTTTCTCAGTGGAGCTGCCGGGAATCGAACCCGTGACGCGACCTGACCAGGGAAAACAGGCCTGCGAGGCGGCTGTAACGACCTGTTGCGACCTGGGGAACCTGGTCACGTGATGAAAATTTCACCAATCTTCGTCTCCGCGCGGACGCTGCAAGCCAACACGCGTCGGCAGACAAGTGATCGCTTCGTTAAGGCGATTGAACAGCTAGGAAACGACAACCAGCCTTGACATACGGCTCGGCGGGATTTACGGGTTAGAGCAGCCACCGGCTGACGGAATCAGTTCACTTGCTTCCCCGCAGGATTCCTTCGATGTTCCGTTCCGCGAGCGCGGTGATGGACATGAACGGGTTGCAGCCCAGATAGCCGGGAAGCAGTGACGCGTCGTTGACATAGAGCTTGTCGTACCCTTTGACCCTGCCGTAGGCGTCCGTGGCTTTGCCGCGAAGAACCCCACCCATCGGGTGAACCGTGTTGGGCGCAAAGACCTTTCCTTCAAATAGGTCGTCGCGATAGTCCACGCCGTTGGCGTGTGTCACTTTGTCGAAAACCACCTGCGCTTTCTCGCGCAAGTGATCCGTGTAGCCCTGCGGCCAGCTGATGGCGATCGAGTTCGAAGCCCGGTTATAGGCAATGTCGGCACGGTCGCCGGTCCGCACCATCACGTAGTAGCCCAACGCGAACGTCTCGATCGGAAGCGGGATCGAGAACATACTGGCATAGACCGGGTTATCCGGATCATTTCGGCCGTCGAGATTGATCAGTCCCATCAAGGATTGCTGAGTACCCGCGGGGTCGCTGGGCTGGAGTGCATGGGCGACCATGATGTCTCCGTTGTTTCCGTATCCGCGGCCGATCTCTTCGCTCAAGTCGGGTAGCGCCCCGGTCTCACGGGCGCGCAGCAGGATCTCGGTCGTACCGAGTACCCCGGCGTTGAGATGCAGCTCGTCACAGCCGAGTTCGGCGCGCCCGACTTCTTTGCCGAACCTGTCGATTTCGCGGGTGGATACCACGTACTCACCCGAGCGCTCGCGCCGGATACCCGTCACTTCAGTGAGGGGCTTCAGGGTGACCTTTCCGGTCGCCAAGGCGGCGGCAATATACGTCTGATCAACACTGCCGAACCTGCCGTAATTGTTGCCGTACTGCTGTTCGAAGTCGAAAGCCGAACGTGGAACCTCGCCTGCCTCTTCTCTTTTCATGTAGTCGAACGAGTATGCGCTGCCGTTGTAGTCAACACGGTAGCCGGCGGCCGCCGCGTACTTGCGACCCACTCTGGCGTATTGGAACCATGGTGTCCGCTCGAACCAGTCCATGTCGCGATAGCTGATTCGCAGCATTGCCTTCGCACGTTCGATATAAGTCCCCAGGAAAACAGCCGGGTCAATGTCCGGGAAGGCCGCACGGACCTGAGCCGGGGTCGGAATTGCGGCAATGCCCGCGTTGATCATCGACCCGCCGCCGACGGCACTTCCGCGGAACACCGTATGCGCGCCATGCACAACCTTTTCGCAGATCCCGGCCTGGACCGGCTGCGGTTGTGGCGTGTGCTTGGCCACCTGCTCCACCGAAACGCCTCGATAAGACGTCACCAGGCTCGGCGGAACCGACGTGAACCAGCCGGCGCGGTTGTCGGCGGGCAGCATTCGCGAGAAGCGCTTGCCGTCTGCGTCGGGGGTGTCCCAGAGCCTGCCCCTTTCCAGAATCACGGTCTGGATCCCGGCTTCGGCAAGCCGCAGCGCCGAAACTCCGCCGCCATAGCCGCTACCAACAACGATGGCCCTGTAGTGGAGTCGTGGAGCAGTTGAGTTGCGGCCTCGTCCGACTTCGATGGCCCCGCCAATACCGGCAGCGCCCGCCGCAATCCCGACTGTGGCTCGAAGGAAACGTCTCCGCGAGAAAGCCATTCAGCGCACCTCCGCTACCTCGTCTAACCCAGCCCGAAACCGAAGCGGCCGTCGCCCGTCAACACCCACATTTCGGGCCAATTGTTGACTTCATATAACCATCATCTGAACGCCACGCATAAGTTTGCTAGTACTGCTACGCTACGTCGGCATGAGGGGGGATCGACTCCGACTTCGCCTGTCTGGACGTTTCTGTACGGCAGTGCCGTTCTTATCCCGCGCTCGCGTAGCGATCTGTCGACCGGAGACGTCGGCTGTGAGCTGGAAGGACCCCAAGAGGTACCTATGGCTACTCGGAGCGGTCGTCCCGGGGCTTGTCGCCGCATCATGGCTCGTGGTGTGGGCTACTGGTCTCGGCGAGTTCTGGTGGGCAGGCCCCATCCTGGCGTTCGGGGTGATTCCCGTTCTCGACCACATGATCGGGCCCGACGCGGATAACCCTCCCGACAGTGCCCTCGCATGGCTGGAAAACGACCGCATGTACCGATGGGCCACGTATCTCTACCTGCCCAATCAGTACGGATCGGTGCTGCTCGCCTGCTGGCTCTGGAGTGGCGGTGGCTGGCTCACAATGGGGTTTGCCGACAAGCTCGGCCTGATGGCGACGACCGGCCTCATCGGTGGCCTCGCGATCAACGCCGCGCACGAATTGGGACACACGCGAGAACAGACCGAAAGACGCCTGAGCAAGGTGGCGCTCGCCCAGACTTGTTACGGGCATTTTTTTGTCGAGCACACCCGCGGACACCATGTCCGGGTAGCGACCGCCGAGGATCCCGCCAGCGCGCGTTTGGGCGAGAGCCTTTACGCCTTCATTCCACGGTCGGTCTTTGGCAGTCTGCGGTCTGCCTGGAGCCTTGAAGCTAGACGGTTGGCCGGGATCGGGAAACCGCGCTGGACGCTCGGCAATGACGTGCTCAATGCCTGGCTGATCAGCATCGCGCTGTACACCGTACTTTCAGTGTGGTTTGGCCCCGTCGTGCTGCCGTGGCTGGCCGGGCAGGCAATTATCGGCTTTTGCCTGCTGGAAACGATCAATTACGTGGAGCATTACGGGCTGCGGCGGCAGAAGCTGTCCAGCGGCCGCTACGAACGGGTGCGGCCCTCGCATAGCTGGAACAGCGACACGGTGGTCGTCAGCGTCCTCCTGTTCCGTTTGCAGCGCCATTCGGATCATCACGTCAATCCGCTGCGCAACTACCAGGCGCTGCGCCATGTCGACGAGGCACCCCAACTCCCGAGCGGGTACAGCGGCATGCTGCTGTTGGCGCTGTTCCCGCCGTTGTGGCGTCGGGTGATGGACCCGCGTGTACTCGACTTTTATCGCGGCGACATCCAATTGGCAGCACTGAAGCCCCGCCAGCCATCCTCCGGCCCTGCACTAGGCTTCGCAGCCCGGCTGGCCGGTGGAGGCGGTAGAACCATGGCGTGAACGGCTATAACATCTGGAATAGCCGGCTCGGGCTTCAAGGCCTCGCCGCAGGTTTATGACGGCGTGGTGCTGGCACTTTGCGATAACGATGCGGACACGTTCTCACGGACGCTTGATCTGCATCTGCCGACGGGCTTTAGCACCCGATTGTGGTGAAGAAGGACTCTGGTCTCGATTTGTACCCTCTGACCTGCTGTTTTTGGTGGAGCTGCCGGGAATCGAACCCGGGTCCTACGGCATTCCCTCAAGACTTCTCCGTGCGCAGTTCGCTATGCCTCTACTTGGATCTCCCGGTCACGCAAACAAGCCGAGATGACGATCCCAGTCGCTGTGAGTGTCCCGATAAGTCCCGCGACCGAACTCATCGGTGGATCCCCCTAGCTGACGCCAGGGTCCGGGCCGAGGGAGCTCCCGGTCTGACGGACTAGCTGTCGCTTAGGCAGCGAGAGCGTAGTCGCGCTGATGTGAATCGGCGCTTATATGGTTGCAACGACGCTTACGGTGGTCTCTTGCCTGCACCGGCACGCTTCCCTTGATTCGATGCGCGAAGTCGAAACCGTTCAGCCCCTCGCACCCCTGCCGAGTTTCGGCAAGACACTTAATAGTACGCGGGTTTCAACAGCAGATCAGCGACCATCCATCCCGACAGGCCGCTCGTCAGATCACGAAATTCAAACGCTTGACAACGCGGGTGCCAACCTCGGTGTCGCCGCCCAGCTCGACGCCTGCCACATCGTCGGTGCGCCCGCCGGCCAAGCGGGTGAACAGCAGCCCGTCGAGGCGGATCGTCGAGGTCGCATCTAAACCGCCGAAATCGTCCACCACCTGCGCACGACCGTCGACGGCGACGCGAATGCTGCGCTCCAGCGGACCGGTCAACTCGATGTCGACGCGGGATCCCTCGGGCGCCTTGCCCAGTTTGCCGACCACGTAGCCCATCGTCGCGGCTATCTCGTCGAGCGACAGCCGCCCCGCCAGGCCGCTCAGCTCCTCGTCGGAAGACGGCCGGCCCAGACCGTCGCGGATGTCCTGCTCGTGCATCCAGCAGTCGAAGAGCCGCACCCGCATGAATCGTCCGTAACTCTCCGGGCCAACCGGGGTCAGAGTCGGCGCGTTCCATTCGTCAACGGACATGTCTTTCAGGGGTTTGCGCCGATCAGCGGTGATCGAGCGGAACCGCTCCAAAAGCTCGGCGCCGGATTCAGCGCTGAGGTGACGAACCCAGCGTTCGTTGGCGATGCCTACGTCGTTGCGCACGTGGTCCAACGCCGAGACATCGGTATCGGCGTCGGGCGCGCCCAGTCCCTGCAGCACCGATTCGGTGCCGATGATGTGAGCCAACACGTCGTGCACACACCAGCCGGGCAGCGGCGTCGGCGTTTGCCATTGCTGTTCGGACAACCCGGTCAGCAATTGATCGAGACTGTCCCAGGTGCCGAAGAGGCCCGACAAGACATCGGATTTGTCGAGTTCGGTGACCGGTCGCGACGGGCTGCTCATGCGGCCCGATGTTAGACCGACGTCAAGTCGCGGCGATCATGGACACCGATACCGGGCGTATGCGGCGCAGATCAGGTCATGCCCTTGGATCGCCTGCCCAACGCGCGAAGCACTTCGCGCTGGGCGTCGCGCTTTGCCATGTCCTGCCGCTTGTCGTGGGCCTGTTTGCCGCGCGCAAGTGCAAGCTCCACCTTGACTTTTCCTTCAAAGAAATAGAGCGACAGCGGGACGAGCGCGAGGTTGCCATCCTTGATTTTTCCGATGAGAGTGTCGATTTGGCTGCGGTGCAGCAAGAGCTTTCGGTTGCGACGCGGCTCGTGGTTGGTCCAGCTGCCGTGGTGATACTCCGGAATGTGCAGGTTACGCAGCCAGACTTCGCCGTCGTCAACGGTTGCGTACGCGTCGGCCAGTGACGCCTTGCCGTCCCGCAGACTTTTAACCTCAGTGCCGAGCAGAACTACTCCGGCCTCGAACACGTCCAGGATCGAATAGTTGTGTCGGGCTTTGCGATTGGTCGCCAGGATCTGCCTTCCTGGCTGAGATTTGCCGGGCGCCTTTTTGGCCACCACTACCGCCGCACGTAGAGACGCAACGTTGCGTACGAGGTGACCCCGGCCATCACGGCGCCCACCAGCAGCAGCAACGGCGAGATGTAGAGGATGTCGGCGTAGTCGACCGAAGCGATCAGGTGCGCTTGGTAGAACTGGCTGAGCGCGTTGTCCAGGAACAGCGCCCGCACCACGATGAGGCCGACGATGGCGATGAGGACGCCGAGTGTCGCCGCAACCATCGCCTCGACCAGGAACGGCAACTGGGTATACCAGCGGGTGGCGCCGACCAAACGCATGATGCCAACCTCGGTACGGCGCGTGTAGGCGGCGACCTGAACCATGTTGGCGATCAACAGAATCGCCCCAACGGCCTGCACCAACGCGACGGCGAAGGCAGCGTGGCTGAGGCCGTCCAGCACGGCGAACAGCCGGTCGATCAATTCCTTCTGATTGAGCACATGGTCAACGCCGGGCTGGCCCTGCATTGCGGCGTCAAAGTCGCTGTGCTGCTCGGGATTCTCCAGCTTGACGATGAATGACGCCGGGAATGCATCCTTGCTTGCCAGATCCTTGAACTGCGGGATCTTCCGAATAGCGTCGTTGTACGCGTCTTCGCGGTTGAGGAACCGCACCGACTTGACGTCGTTGCGCTTCTCGATCTTCTCGCGCAGCGCCTTACACGGCGGAGTCTCACACGTCGCGTCGTCGGCGGAAATGTCGTTGGTCAGGAAGACCTGCGTCTCGACCCGGTCGAGGTAGATGCTGCGCGAATGTTCGGCCAATCGGACCACCAGCAGACCGCCCCCGAACAGTCCGATCGAGATCGCGGTGGTCAGAATCATCGCGACGGTCATGGTGATATTGCGACGAAAACCGGTCAGGACTTCGTTGAAAAGGAAGCTGAAGCGCACTTAGCGGTCCATCCCGTAAATACCGCGTTGTTCGTCTCGCACCAACCTGCCCAGCGACAGCTCCACCACGCGTTGCCGCATCGAGTCGACGATGTGGTGGTCGTGGGTGGCCATCAGCACGGTGGTCCCGGTGCGGTTGATCCGCTCCAGCAGATCCATGATGTCGTTACTGGTCTCCGGGTCGAGGTTGCCGGTGGGCTCGTCAGCCAGCAATACCAGCGGCCGGTTCACGAACGCCCGCGCGATAGCGACCCGCTGCTGCTCGCCGCCGGACAGCTCGGTTGGGAGCCGGCTCGCCTTGCCGGACAGGCCGACCATCTCCAGCACATCGGGTACCACGCGATTGATCACGTCGGCACGCTTGCCGATGACCTCGAGTGCGAATGCGACGTTCTCGAACACCGTCTTCTGCTGCAGCAACCGGAAGTCCTGGAAGACGCAACCGATGACCTGCCGCAGCTTCGGGATGTGCCGTCCGGGCAGCGTGTTGACGTGAA
This sequence comes from uncultured Actinomycetota bacterium, assembly GCA_963760095.1. GTDB lineage: Bacteria > Actinomycetota > Actinomycetes > Mycobacteriales > Mycobacteriaceae > Mycobacterium. The sequence continues at coordinate 43,071 of CAVXBT010000013.1, forward strand.
ACTTCGAGACCCGGACATCGCCTTTGGTCGGGGTCTCAGCCGCCAGCAGCAGCCGCATGAACGTCGACTTGCCCGACCCAGACGGGCCAATCAGAAAGACGAACTCACCCTTGTCGATCTTGACGTCGACGTTGTCCAACGCGGGGCGCGCCGACGACTTGTACTGCTTGGTGACATGGTCGAGGGTGATCATCACGGGTCGCCAGTGTAACCGTGAGTGTCGCTGTACCCGGTCAGGCCGCCCGGCGACGACGCGGCTCGTCGCGGCGTCACGGTAACCCGGGCAGCAGTGGCGGCGGTTTCGGAGGCGCCGGAGGCTGACCCGGACCGGGCGGCGGCGTCGTGGTGCTGGTGGGCGGGCCGAACGGCGGCGGGAGCACGATCGGCGGCAACAGCGGCGGCGGCGAGGGCGTTGTGGTGGTGGTCGTCGGTGTCGGGGTGGGCGTCGGCGTCGCGGTGGACGGCGGCTCCTGCACCTGGCTGCGCGGTACCCAGGTGTAGTTCGGATCGGGCACAAAACCCGGCGGGACCACCTGAGTCGACGGCGGCCCACCGTGCGACTGCTCTTGCGGGCGGTACTCGCTGTAGACCCACCACAGCCCCAGGAACGCCACGATCAACACCAGCGTCGAGGTTCGCACCCGGCCGCCGATGTACGCCGGCCAGCGCCGGTCCTGGTCGTCTTTACGCTTTTCCAGAAGATTGAGAGTCAGTTTCATCGCTTCTGCACCGACACCTGGGCCTTCTGCTGAGCTTCCTCGTCAAGCTGCGAAACAGGGAGCGGCCCCTCGTCGACTACGCCTATCTTCGCGTCGGCCGCCGTCACGATGCCGGCACGCGCCAGCGCACGAACGACAAGCACCCGCAGCTGGCGGCCGGCCTCAAACTGTTTGCCGGGCAGCGTGCGTGCGACCATGCGCAGGGTGACCGTGTCGACCTCGATGCGTTCCACACCCATCACCGTGGGCGCATCCAGCAACAGCTCGCCCAGCAGCGGGTTGTCGAGCGCGTTGTCGCACTCCTGATGCAGGACCTCGTTGACCCGGTTGAGGTCGGTGCTGGTGGAGACCGGAATGTCGATGACCGCCCGGGCCCAGTCCTTGGACTGGTTCACCGCCTTGATGATCTGGCCGTTGGGAATGGTCAGGACCTCACCATTCGGGGAACGCAGCCTGGTCACCCGTAGCGTCACATTCTCGACGGTGCCGCTGGCTTCGGCCGTCGAGACGATGGTCAGCGTGACCAGATCGCCAAAGCCGTATTGCTTTTCGACGATGATGAAGAAGCCGGACAGCAGGTCCCTGACCACCTGTTGGGCACCGAAACCAAGCGCCGCCCCCAGCACAGTCGCGGGCGCGATCAGCCCGCGCGCGGAGAACTGCATCACCCCGGCGATCTGCACGATGACCCAGATGGCGATGATCACGATGGACACCCACTGGATCACCGACGCTACGGCCTGACGGTGCTTGGATGCTTCGGAGCGGACCAGCGCGTCGCTTTCGACGAAACGTTCGTCGATTTGCCGGGCGACCTGCTCCGCAACCCACGTGACGGCCCGCACCGCCAGTATCGCCGCGATCAGCAGCATGCCGATGCGTAGGCCTCGGGTGATCAGCCAGTCGCCGATCTGGCCGCGCCAGACGTCCCAGGCTCGGGTCGCTGCTATCGAGAGTACGTGTGTGTTAGTCGTCATCTTTTCTGTTGCGCCACCGGATCCCTGCTTCCAGGAACCCGTCGATGTCTCCGTCGAGAACGGCAGCCGGGTTACCTACCTCGTAGTCCGTACGCAGGTCTTTGACCATCTGATACGGGTGCAGTACGTAGGACCGCATCTGGTTGCCCCAGGAGCTGCCGCCGTCCCCCTTCAATGCGTCGAGTTCAGCACGTTCTTCTAAGCGCTTGCGTTCCAACAACTTTGCTTGAAGAACCCGCATCGCGGCCACTTTGTTCTGCAGCTGCGACTTCTCGTTCTGACAGGTGACGACGATACCCGTCGGGATGTGCGTGAGTCGAACCGCCGAGTCGGTGGTGTTGACGGATTGACCGCCGGGACCACTGGATCTGTACACGTCAACGCGGAGATCGCCCTCAGGAATATCGATGTGGTCGGTGGTCTCGACGACCGGCAGCACCTCGACTTCCGCGAACGACGTCTGCCGTCGGTTCTGGTTGTCGAACGGGCTGATCCGCACCAGTCGGTGGGTACCTTGCTCGACGGACAGCGTTCCGTACGCGAAGGGCGCGTGCACCGCAAAGGTTGCGCTCTTGATCCCGGCCTCTTCGGCGTAGGACGTGTCGAAAACTTCGACGCCGTACTTGTGCTGCTCGGCCCACCGGATATACATCCGCATCAGCATCTCGGCCCAGTCGGCGGCATCCACGCCACCGGCGCCAGAGCGGATGGTGAGCAGCGCCTCCCGCTCGTCGTATTCGCCGGAGAGCAGTGTTCGCACTTCCATCGCCTCGATGTCGGCGCGCAGAGTCTTGAGTTCCGCGTCGGCCTCGGCTTTGGCGTCATCAGAGCTCTCTTCATCGGCCAGTTCGTAGAGCACCGGCAGGTCGTCGAGTCGTTGCCGCAGCTCTTCGACGCGCCGCAACTCGCCTTGGGCGTGGGAAAGCTCGCTGGTCACTCGCTGCGCCCGAGTCTGGTCGTCCCACAATTTGGGATCAGATGCCTCGTGCTCGAGCTTCTCGATGCGGCTGCGCAGACCTTCGACGTCGAGCACCCGCTCCACTGTGGTCAGGGTGGAGTCGAGCGCTGCGACATCAGCTTGGCGGTCGGGGTCCACGCCTGATCACGTTACAGGCGGCGCGACCGGCCACCGGGGGGCCGGGCAGGCGTTTAGCATCGGGGATTATGCGTCCTTTCCACGTCGCGATCGTCGGCTCGGGCCCTTCTGGATTCTTCGCCGCGGCGTCGCTGCTCAAAGCAGCCGACTCGAGCGACGACCTCGAGGTGGCCGTCGACATGCTGGAGATGCTGCCGACACCCTGGGGTTTGGTGCGCTCCGGGGTCGCGCCCGACCACCCCAAGATCAAGTCGATCAGCAAGCAATTCGAAAAGATCGCCGACGACGTGCGGTTCCGGTTTTTCGGCAACGTCGCAGTGGGCGAGCACATCAGCGCGGCCGAACTTGCCGACCAATATGACGCGGTGGTCTACGCGATCGGCGCGCAAGGGGACCGACCGCTGAACATCCCGGGCGAGGAGCTGCCCGGCAGCGTCGCGGCGGTCGACTTCGTGGGCTGGTACAACGCTCATCCACACTTCGAGGCGATATCGCCGGATCTATCCGGCGCCCGGGCTGTTGTCATCGGTAACGGCAACGTCGCGCTCGACGTCGCACGCATTCTGGTGACCGACCCCGACGAGCTTGCCCGTACTGACATCGCCGACCACGCGCTGGAGTCGTTGCGACCCTGCGGCGTGGAGGAAGTGGTCGTCGTCGGTCGGCGCGGACCATTGCAAACCGCATTTACCACCCTGGAGTTGCGCGAACTGGCAGATCTGGAGAACGTCGACGTGGTGGTCGACCCGGCGGACTTCGAGGGCATCAGCGACGACGACGCGGCGGCGGTGGGCAAGATCTGCAAACAGAACATCAAGGTGCTGCGCGACTACGCCGGCCGCGATCCCCGACCGGGACACCGCCGGATCGTGTTCCGCTTCCAGACCTCCCCCATCGAGATCGCGGGCAAGGAACGTGTCGAGAAGATCGTGCTCGGCCACAACGAGCTGGTCAGCGACGACAGCGGGCGGGTGATGGCCAAGGACACCGGCGCGCGCGAGGAGTTGCCGGCGCAATTGGTCGTCCGCTCCGTCGGGTACCGCGGCGTTCCCACGCCCGGGCTGCCATTCGACGAGAGGAGCGGAACCATCCCGAACACCGCTGGACGGGTGGACGGCGGTCGTAACGAGTACGTCGTCGGCTGGATCAAGCGCGGTCCGAGCGGGGTGATCGGCACAAATAAAAAGGACTCGCAGGACACCATCGACACCTTGATCGCCGACCTCATCCGCGGCCGCGACTCGGGGCTGGCCGACTTCGGTGCCGACCACGCGGACACAGTCGCCGATCTGCTGGCCTCCCGCCAGCCGAAACTCGTCACCGACGCGCACTGGAAACTGATCGACGAACACGAACGCTCGGCCGGTGAGCCGCATGGGCGCCCGCGGGTGAAACTGCCGAACGTGGCCAAACTGCTACACATTGGCCACGGCTGACGTGCGCTAGCCGTTCGGCGGGCCGGGGGGCGCGAACGTCCAGTTGTCGGGATTGCGCTGCGAATACACCACCGGCTTGAGCTCGCCCACGTTCGGCCAGTTGTGGACGTCGACGGCCATGCGCTGATAGACGCTGTACTCGTTGAGGGTCGGCCCGTCGATGACACCGGCGATGGTGACGAACTGCTCGCCGTCCGCGTCAGGCCGCGGGCTGACGCCGGTGATCAGCAGCGTGCCGCTCAACGAGTCCCCGCGTGGGCCCCGGCGGATGAACCGCGGAGCCACGAAACCCGCCAAGATCGCGACGAGCAACAGCACCGAAAGGATTTCCCACACGACGCCATGGTAGGACCGCAGGCGCGCTGCCCGCGCCGGTTAGGCCTGCGTCGGCGGATAGTCAGGGGTCCAGTGCACCTGCGCGATCCGGTCGGCGAGTTCTTCGCTGCTTCGTTTCGGGGCGACGCCGTCCGCCACGGCCTGAGCCGCGACCGCCTGTGCGATGCGTACGGCGACGTCGGGCACATCCGACCACGACGGCAGCAGCGGCAGGTTGGGGTCGGTGAGGGCGGGCGAGGCGTCACCGAGGGTTGCCGCGGCGACCCGCATCATCTCGTCGGTGACTCGGGTCGCCTGCGCCGCGGTCACGGCAAGACCCATAGCCGGGAAAATATAGACGTTATTGCATTGAGCCACAACATAGTCCACACCATTACGCTGCAGTGGCGCGAAGGGCGAACCGGTCGCGATCAACGCCCGCCCGTCGGTCCAGCGGTCCAATTCGGCCGGGTGCGCCTCGGCGCGGCTCGTCGGGTTGGACAGCGGGAAGATGATCGGCCGCTGCGTCTTGGACGCGAGTTCGCGCACGATGGCTTCGGTGAAAGCGCCGGCGGCGGTGGACAATCCGAGCAAGACCCCGACGTCGACGTGGTGCACGACGTCGGACAGTTGAGCCGGCCCGGACAGACCCCAGCCGGCCACCCGGTCGGCGGGCTGGGCGACGTCACGCTGTTCGGCCGACAGGTCATTACGATCGTCGGTCAGCAGCCCCACCACATCGACAACCCAAATCCGTTCTGCAGCAGCCCTTTCGGACAGTCCCTCGTCAACCATCTCGCGGCGGATCATGTCGAGCACTCCGATGCCAGCTGAGCCGGCCCCGAGCATGACGACATGCTGCTGCGACAGCGGGCGGCCGGCGATTTTCGCGGCGCCGTGCAGTGCACCGACGGTGACGGCGGCCGTGCCCTGGATGTCGTCGTTGAAAGTGAGCAACGCATCGCGGTAGCGAGCGAGGATGGGCAGCGCGTGCACGGTGGCGAAGTCTTCCCACTGCAGCAGCACATTCGGCAGGTGCTGCTGCACCGCGGCGACGAATCGGTCGATGAACGCGTAATAGTCGTCGTCGTGGATACGCCGGTGGCGCCAGCCGAGGTACTGGGGGTCCTCGAGCAGTTTGGCGCTGTCGGTGCCCACATCGAGCACGATCGGCAGCGTGCGAGCGGGATCGATGCCGCCGATGAGGGTGTAGAGCGAAAGCTTGCCGATCGGGATGCCCATACCGCCAATGCCTTGATCACCCAGGCCGAGGATGCGCTGCCCGTCGGTCACCACGATCACGTCGACGTCGCGTTGCGGCCGGTTGTTCAATACCTCGTCAAGACGGTCGCGGTCCGGATAGGACACGAACAACCCGCGCGGTCGACGGTAGATCTCGCTGAAACGCTGGCAGGCCTCACCCACCGTGGGGGTGTAGACGATCGGCAGGGACTCGGGGATGTGGTCGTGCAGCACCCGGTAGAACAGGGTCTCGTTGCGGTCCTGCAACGCGCGTAGATAGATGTGTTTATCGAGATCGCTTTGCCGAGTGGAGAATTCATGCCAGCAATGTCTGGCTTGCTCGTCGAGGGTCTTGACCGCAGTCGGCAGCAGACCGAGCAGACCGTACTTACGGCGCTCGGCCTCCGAAAAGGCGGTGCCCTTAGTCGTCAAGGCGTCGAAGAGGGCTGCCTGCCCCCGCTTTTCGTCAGCCATCGCTAGCATCCCTTCTGGTGCAATCAGCCCGCATTGATCATGCCCTGCCCGAAGGTGTCCGTGGTATCAACGCAGGAGTGCGATTCCAGCCGAAGGCGGTCTTATGCGTGACAAGCTCGAGCGTGACGACGATCTTGCGGTGGCGCTGGCCCTCGCCGACCAGGCCGACGCAGTCACACTGGCCCGTTTCGGCGCGGTCGACCTGCGGGTCGACACCAAGCCAGACCTGACGCCGGTGAGCGACGCCGATCACGCGGTCGAAAAGGGCTTACGGAAGACGCTTGGCCGAACCCGACCACATGACAGCATCCTCGGCGAAGAGTTCGGCGGGTCAACGACTTTGGCCGGCCGGCAGTGGATAATCGACCCGATCGACGGCACCAAGAACTTCGTACGGGGCGTGCCGGTGTGGGCGACGTTGATCGCATTGCTCGACGACGGCGTGCCGCAGGTCGGGGTGGTCAGTGCGCCTGCGCTGCAGCGGCGATGGTGGGCTGCCACCGGCGCTGGCGCGTTCGTCGCGGTCGGCGACGCCGCGGCCCGCCGGCTCTCGGTTTCCTCGGTGGCGCAGCTTGATTCGGCCAGCTTGTCGTTCTCCAGCCTGTCCGGCTGGTCCCAACTCGGTCTGCGAAACCGCTTCCTCGACCTGACCGATGCGGTATGGCGAGTGCGCGCCTTCGGCGACTTCCTGTCCTACTGCCTGGTGGCCGAGGGAGCGGTCGACATCGCTGCCGAGCCAGAAGTATCGGTATGGGATCTGGCGCCGCTGGACATCCTGGTGCGTGAGGCCGGCGGGACGTTCACCAGCCTTGACGGCAGCGCCGGCCCGCACGGCGGCAGCGCAGTGGCGACCAACGGCCTACTGCACGATCTGGTATTGACCCGCCTCAGCGCCAAATAGAGGACCTTGTGAACTACTTAACACCCGCGGCTACCTTACTCCGGAGTAAGATACAGTCATCGCACTGCCCCAACGAACGAGGCTGCTTCCATGACAAAGACTGTCACCCCCGCAAACGGCTCCCGTAACGGATCGACGCCGCGCCCCAAACGCGCCGGCCGGAAATCCGCCGTCGGAGAGCACAAGCACAAGCGAACTGGCATCGACCTAGCGCTGGGCCTGCTCACGCCCATCGTCGGCCAAGAATTCCTGGACAAGTACCACCTGCGCGATCCGCTCAACCGGACCCTGCGCTACGGCACCAAGACGATCTTCTCCACCGCCGGAGCCACCAGCCGTCAGTTCAAGCGCGTCCAGAACCTGCGCAGCGGACCCGCCCGGCTGAAGACCAGTGGCAAGGACTACTTCGACCTGACCCCCGACGACGACCAGAAACTCATCGTCGAGACCGTCGAGCAGTTCGCCGAAGAGGTGTTGCGTCCGGCGGCCCGCGACGCCGACGCGGCAACCACGTATCCCCCCGACCTGGTCGCCAAGGCCACGGAGTTGGGGATCACCGCAATCAACATTCCCGAGGATTTCGACGGCATCGCCGCAGAGCGGTCCACCGTGACCAACGTGTTGGTTGCCGAGGCACTGGCCTACGGCGACATGGGGCTGGCCCTGCCGATCCTGGCGCCGGCAGGCGTCGCCGCCGCGCTGACGCACTGGGGCAGCGCCGACCAGCAGGCCACCTACCTGCAGGAATTCGCCGGTGAGAACGTCCCGCAGGCCTGCGTGGCGATCGCCGAGCCGCAGCCGCTGTTCGATCCGACGGCCCTGAAGACCACGGCGGTACGCACGCCGAGCGGCTACCGGCTCGACGGAGTCAAGTCGTTGGTTCCCGCAGCCGCCAACGCCGAGTTGTTCGTGGTTGCGGCCCAACTCAACGGCAAGCCCGCGCTGTTCATCGTCGAATCGTCGACCAACGGCCTGACCGTCAAGTCCGACCCGAGCATGGGTATCCGCGCCGCCGCGCTCGGCCACCTCGAGCTCCGCAACGTGTCGGTGCCGGTCAGCGCGCGACTGGGTGAAGACGCCGCAAGTCCCGCGGACTCCGCCAAAATCTATACAGAGGCCATCGCGTTGTCGCGGCTGGGCTGGGCAGCGCTGGCGGTCGGCACGTCGCACGCAGTGCTCGATTACGTCATCCCGTATGTGAAGGAACGTGAAGCCTTCGGCGAGCCCATCGCTCACCGCCAGTCGGTCGCCTTCATGTGCGCCAACATCGCGATCGAACTCGACGGGCTGCGGCTGATCACCTGGCGCGGCGCGGCGCGGGCCGAGCAAGGCCTGCCGTTTGCCCGCGAAGCTGCGTTGGCCAAACGTCTTGGCGCTGACAAGGGCATGCAGATCGGCCTGGACGGCGTGCAACTGCTTGGCGGGCACGGCTTCACCAAGGAGCACCCCGTCGAGCGCTGGTACCGCGACCTACGAGCCATCGGCGTCGCTGAGGGCGTTGTAGTCATCTAAGTCGTTATCGAATCCGCAACGGAAAGACCAACCATGGCAATCAATCTGGAACTTCCCCGCAAGTTGCACGCGGTGATCGACAAAGCACACCAGGGTGCCGCGGAGATGATGCGGCCGATCGCTCGTAAATACGACGTCAAAGAGCACGCCTACCCGGTCGAGCTCGACACCTTGTCCGAGCTGTTCACCGGCGCATCCGAATCGAACACGTTGGACATGTCCGGCGCCGACTCCTTTCGCAGCAGCGACAGCAACGGAGAAAACCGCAACGGCGCCAACATGGGCGCGGCACTGCAGGTGTTAGAGGCCTGTTGGGGCGACGCGGCGATGTTGCTGTCAATGCCTTTCCAAGGCCTGGGTAACGCGGCGATTTCGGGTGTGGCCACCGACGAGCAGTTGCAGCGTCTGGGCCGGGTCTGGGCGGCGATGGCGATCACCGAACCGGGATTCGGGTCCGACTCGGCAGCGGTGACCACCACCGCCAAGCTCGACGGCGACGAGTATGTGATCAACGGTGAGAAGATCTTCGTCACCGCAGGTTCGCGAGCTACCCACATCGTGGTGTGGGCAACGCTGGACAAGTCACTGGGCCGATCGGCGATCAAGTCGTTCGTCGTTCCCCGCGAGCACCCCGGTGTCACCGTCGAGCGACTGGAGAACAAGCTCGGGATCAAGGGCTCCGACACCGCCGTCATCCGTTTCGACAACGCCCGCATCCCGAAAGACAACTTGTTGGGCAACCCCGAAATCGATGGGGCGGAAAAGGGTTTCGCCGGGGTGATGGAGACTTTCGACAACACCCGGCCGCTCGTTGCGGGCATGGCCATCGGCATCGCCCGCGCCTCGCTGGAGGAGTTGCGCAAAATCCTGACCGACGCCGGCGTCGAGATCTCCTATGACAAGCCGTCGCACGCCCAAAGTGCGCCCGCGGCAGAGTTTCTGCGGATGGAGGCCGACTGGGAAGCCAGCTACCTGCTGATGCTGCGCGCGGCCTGGCAGGCCGACAACAAGATCCCCAACTCCAAAGAAGCGTCGATGGCCAAGGCCAAGGCCGGTCGAGTCGGTAGCGACATCACCCTCAAAGCGGTCGAAATGGTCGGTACCACCGGCTATTCCGAAGTGACATTGCTGGAGAAGTGGGCTCGCGACTCGAAGATCATGGACATCTTCGAGGGCACCCAGCAGATTCAGCAGCTCGTGGTCGCCCGTCGCCTGCTGGGCTTGTCGTCGGCTGAGCTGAAGTAAGCATTACGGCATGGTGTAGCCGCCGCTGACCGAGATCAGCTGACCGGTGACTTGACGCGCGGCGCACGGGGAGCTGAACCACACCACCGCGCGGCCGATGTCTTCGGCGGTGGTCAGCCTTCGCAGTGGGGTGTCCTTGAGCATGAAGTCGATCTGCTTCTGATCGAAAACTGCATCCTGCCCGACGGCCCACAGGCTGGATGCGCCGATCGCTTCGGGTCCATCGGGAATCACCAGGCCGGGGCAGATGATGTTGGATCTGATGCCGTGGCGGCCGTGTTCGCGCGCCGTGGTGCGGGCGAAGGCCACCATGGCCGCCTTGGACGCGCCGTAGACGCCCTGCCTGATCTGGCCGAATGCCGCATCGCTGGCGATGAACACCATCGCGCCGCCGCCGGACTCTTTCATGACCGGTATCGCCGCTTGGGTCGCGGCGATCGCGGAGAACAGGTTGATCTCGATGGTGCGCTGCCATTTGTCCCGATCGGTGTCGGTCGCGACGAACCCTGGAACGCTCCAGCCGGCATTGTTGACCAAGACATCCAGACCGCCCCATGCGGTCTGGGCTGCGCCAACCGCCACTTCAGCCGCTTCTGGCTTCGTCAGGTCGGCGATCACTACACGGACCTCGGCGGCGCCTAATTCCTTGGCTTCGGCGCGGACTTTGTCCGCCTGCGGCACGTCAATGTCGTTGATGACGATGCGGGCGCCTTCGGCAGCGAACGCATGGACAATCCCGCGTCCGATATTGGAGGCGCCCCCGGTGACGACCACCCGTGCGTCCGCCAACCCGAGATCCATGCCGACTCCTCAGTCCGAGCAACATTGCTTGTGACGATCTGCCGATTAGTTTAACCTGGATTAGAAATATGCGAAATCTTGGATGGGACCAGATGTGAGCGTCGTCGAGTACGCGATCGCCGCTGGAATCGGGCACATCACACTGAACCGGCCAGAGCGCATGAACGCGGTGACGATCGAACTCGCGCGGCACCTCGAGCGTGCGCTCAACGAACTATCCAGCAACCCGACGGTGGACGTAATTCTCCTCCGCGGAAACGGTGGAAACTTCTGCGCCGGTGGCGATGTCGCCGAAGTCGAGCGTCTTCGATCGGAGGGCCCCGACCGTTTGCGTACGCTGTTCGACGCGTTTCGGCAGGCGTGTGATGTCATCGCGACGACCGAAGTCCCCGTGGTAGCAGCCGTCGAGGGCGTGGCAATGGCCGGCGGTTTCGAGTTGATGCAGGCGGCCGACATCGTGCTTGTCAGCGACGACGCCAAGATCGCCGACAACCACATCAATTTCGGCATGATCCCCGGTGGCGGCAGCACGCAACGCCTGCCCCGGCTGGTCGGACATCAGATCGCGCTCGGCCTTCTGCTGAGCGGTGACCGGCTCAGCGGCCAGGATGCGGTGCGTCTCGGCTTGGCATACCGCAGCTTTGCGCCGAACGATTTCGACGATGAGGTGACGCATTTCGTGAGCCAGCTGGCGGGACGTGATCGCCCGGCGGTGACGACGATCAAAAAGCTTGTTCGCGACGCCCGCACGCGGTCACTCTCGGAAGGGCTCGACGACGAAATCACGGCGGTCGTCGCGCACGTCACCAGGCGCGGCGTCGACGAGTTCAGCCGGGTAGGTAAGTCGTCATGACCACTGTCGACGCGGCACCCGTGACGCTGGACGTCGATTCCGACGGTATTGGCCGGCTGCGCCTGAACCGGCCGGAAGCTTCCAACGGGCTCAACGTTGAGCTGCTGAAAGCGCTGCACGAGGCCATCTTGCGTTGCCACTCCGAGACGTCCGTTCGGGTGGTGCTGCTCAGCGGCGCAGGACGTAACTTCTGTGCGGGAGGCGATATCCACACCTTCGAGTCGAAGGGCGCCGACCTACCTCAATATCTGCGCGAGGCAACGGCCTGGCTGCAGTTGGCGACTTCAGCGCTGATTCAGCTGCGCGTGCCGGTGGTCACGGCGGTGCAAGGGTTCGCGGCCGGTGGCGGCGGGCTGGGTCTGGTCTGCGCCTCCGACATCGTCGTCGCCGCCGAGTCGGCGAAATTCTTCTCCGGAGCGGTGCGAGTGGGGATGGCTCCCGACGGCGGGTCGTCGGTAACGCTGAGCCAACTCGTCGGTTTGCGTCAGGCGCTGCGGATCCTGCTGCTCAACCCGACCTTGTCGGCCGCAGAGGCGTGCGAGATCGGCTTGATCACCGAGACGGTGCCCGATGGCGATCTAACCAACCGGGCCACGGAAATCGCTGCAACACTGGCGAACTCACCGACATTGGCCGTGTCAGCCACAAAACGACTGGTGTGGAATGGGTTGGGCGCATCAGTCGAGCAACGGCTGGCCGAGGAATCGCGCACGGTCTCCGAATTGTCTGGCACTCCGGATGCACTCGAGGGGTTACGAGCTGTCATCGAACGGCGCTCACCGAAGTTCAGCGGCCGATGACCACAACGACCGCCGACCCAGTGCTGATCGACGACGACGACGCGGTACGCACGGTAACCCTGAACCGGCCTGCGAAGCGCAACGCGATCGACATCGAATTGCGCATCGCGCTGGCCGAGGCGATCGAGTCCGCAGACAATGATCCGGACATCCGGGTGATCATCGTGACCGGTGCGGGTCGAGTGTTCTGCTCCGGTGGGGACATCTCCACGATGCAGCGTATGCCCGCCGAACGGGCCCTTGACCGGGTCCGCTTAGCGCAACACGTTATTCGAGCGATCTGGCGCACACCCAAACCGGTGCTCGCCGCTGTCGAAGGTTCGGCTCACGGCGCGGGCACGGCACTGGCCGCCGCATGCGATCGGGTTGTGGCAGCGCGAGATACCACCTTCGCCACCACTTTCACCAATATCGGCCTAGCCGGCGACATGGGCACTTTCGTCTCGTTGCCGGCTCGGATCGGAGCGGCGCGGACACGGCAGATGCTGATGTTTCCGACGCCGATCTCCGCGGCGGACGCTTTCGAGCTAGGCCTCATCGACGCGGTCGTTGAGCCGGGCCGGGCATTGGAGGCGGCGCGCCGCGACGCACGTCGCCTGGCTGCGGGACCACCGCGGGCCTACGGCGTCATCAAGTCGCTCTTGGCCAATCCAGGCACCATCGATCCGCTTGAACTTCTTGAGCGCGAAGCAGTCTGCCAGTCAGAGCTTTTCGACACCGATGATTTTGCCGAGGGGATCGCCGCATTCCGTCAGAGGCGGCAGCCCGTCTTCGGCGGCGCGCAAGGAGGACAACCATGACCGCGGTCTCTGACCAGGTCGCAGCCGCCGGTGGCCAATTTGACCGGCTGATCAAGCGTGACAAGGTGCACGGTTCGCTCTACACGGACCCGACGATCTTTGCCGACGAGCTACACAAGATTTGGTATCGCAGTTGGGTTTTCGTCGGCCACGAGACTGAAGTTGCCCCAACCCGGCGACTACGTCCGAAAACGCCTTGGGCTGCAGGACATCATCATGACCCGCGACCGTGACGGGATACTGCACCTGTTGTTGAACCGTTGTGCGCACCGGGGCAACCAGGTCTGCACCGACGCAAATGGCAACGCGTCGGCCTTTCGCTGTCCATATCACGGTTGGACATACCGGAACGACGGCGAGTTGGTCGGCTTCCCGTTCTTCAAGGGCTATGGCCAACGCAAACTGGACCTTGCCCTCGGCCGGGTGCCCAGAGTCGACTCTTACCACGGCTTCATCTTCGGCAGTTTCGCGACCGAAGGCCCTTCGCTGTTGGAGCACCTCGGCGCCGCAGCAGGCGAGATCGACCGGCTGGTGCGGCTGTCTCCCAAAGGCCGTGTGGAACTCACCGCCGGATGGCTGCAGCACCAGACCCGAGCGAACTGGAAATTGTTGGCCGAGAACGAAACCGACGGCTACCATCCGCAATTCGTGCACGGGTCGATCTTCGGGGTGACCGGCAGCCCGATCGGCCAGCTTTACAGCGATGCCTCCACCGCGGTGACCCGCGACCTGGGCAATGGGCACAGCGAGAACGACCTGCGGCCGGAGTTCCGCAAATCCGCCGAACCGATGCGCTGGTTCGGCACCACCGAATCCCGCGTGCCCGATTACGCGGCGGCTATGCGGACCAAATATGGCGCGGAGGCAGAGCGCATCCTCATCGAGGGCGCACCGCACGTGATGATCTTCCCGAACCTGTTCATCGCGGAGATCCAAGTATTCAATCTTCAACCGGTCGCGGTCGGTGAGTGTGTCCAATACTCCACGGCGGTGCAGTTGGCGGGAGCGCCTGAGCTCAACCGCCGCATGGTCTCCCAGTGCGTGGGATCGGTGGGCCCTGCGGGCATGCTGCTCGCCGACGACACCGAGATGTACGAGCGCAATCAGGCCGGCCTCGGATCGCTGGTACCGGAGTGGCTCGACGTGCGCCGTGGACTCAACCGCGAGGCGGTCGACGACAACGGTTACACGGTCGGCGGTGCCACCGATGAGACCGGGATGCGTGGCTTTTGGCGACAGTACAAGTTACTCATGGAGGCGCCATGACGACCGTCGTCAGGACTGACACGGATCTGGGGCCGGTGCCCGATGACTTCGACCGTCACGCAGTCGAGCAGTTCCTCTTCCGGGAGTCGCGACTGGCCGACGAGGGCGACTACGACGCGTGGGAAGCGTTGTGGACCGACGACGCGTTGTACTGGGTGCCAATCAACGGCGAGGGCGGCGACCCGCAGCAGCAGATGTCGGTCATCTACGACAACCGCAGCCGCATTTCGACCCGGCTGAAGCAGTTGCGCACCGGCAAGCGCTACGCGCAGGCTCCCCCGTCGAACCTGCGTCGGCTGCTGTCCAACATCGAATTCCTCGGCGCCAGATACAATCCAGACGGCGGAGTCGATCTAGAGGTCGGCGCGAACTTCCTGGCCATCGAGTCGCGTGCGCGGGATACCCGGCTATGGGGTGGCCGCACCACCTACCGAATCCGCCGAGCTGAAAGCGGCCTTCGCCTCGCATACAAGAAGGTGGTTCTGGTGGACAACGACCGACCCCTTCCCACGCTGGGTTTTGTGATCTGAGGAATGGCATGACGATCGACTTCGGCGACAATGAGGATGTCGATGTTCCGGGTGTCGGGCCCGTCGTCGGCAACGAGTTCGCCGCGGTGTCAGTCCGATTCGACGTCAACGGAAACGCGCCCCGCCTTCGTTTGGAGGATCTCCGCAGCGGCCGCGTGCGCTACCTCGACGCGCTGGAACTCGAGACCATCATCTGGCTTCCAGAGGAGAGCGTCACCGCGATGCTCGACCCGTCGCACAGCCGGTGGCGGGGTGAGGCTCCGGGGTCCGGTCCATGAGAAGCGGTGATCACAGTTTCGACACCAAAGTGTCGACAGCTCAACAGCTTTATCAAGCCCTCGCAGCGGCAGACCGCGAAGCGCTGTCGCTGTTGCTGCATCCCGACTTCATCGGGCACATCACCGAAGGACTTCCGCTTGACATGGGCGGCCGCCACGATGGCCCCGAGGCTATGCGACGCGACGTATGGTGGACGATCGGACGCCACTACAAGGTCGTGGTGCAGCCGGAAGAGCTCCGCCTCCTCGATGACGGACGGCTTTTCGTCGCCGGACACTACCGCGGCGAGGGCCGCGCCTCGGGCCGCCGCCTCGACGCGGCATTCATCCACCTCATCGCTTTCGCTGCCGACGGGCGTATTACGTCACTGCAGCAGTTGACCGACAGCGCGGCATGGGTGCACGCCCTCGGTGAACGCACCGCGCTGCAGACCATCGAGTACTCGGTCACCGACGCGGTCGCCACCGTGTGCCTGAACCGTCCGGACGTCCGCAACGCCATCGACATGCGGATGGTCGAGGAAATCCTCGATGTGGCACGTCGGATCGCGGAAGACGACTCAATCCGGGCGGTGCTCATCTGCGGCAACGGGCCTGCGCTGACCGTCGGTGGGGACATTGAGCACTTCCTCGCCGGGCCCGGCGAGCAGTTCGGAACGCTGTTCGCAAAGATGACTGCGCCTTTCCATGAAGCGTTTCGCATTCTGAGCCGCGTCGACGCTCCGATCGTCACCGCAGCACACGGCGCCGTCGCCGGCGGCGGTCTTGGCTATGTTTATGCGGCCGATCTGGTCATCGCTGCCGAGGGAACGAAATTCGTGACTGCGTTCGCCGCCCTGGGGCTTTCCGGAGACGGCGGCGGAACCTGGCACCTGCCGAGGCTGATCGGTCCACGCCGCGCCGCCGAAGCCTATCTGCGGAACCGGCCGATCGAGGCCGAAGAGGCGTTGCAATGGGGCTTGATCAACGAGATCGTGCCCGCCGCTGAACTGCGAAGCCGGGCCGAAGCGGTGGCGCGGGAACTGGCCAGCGGCCCTACCCGCGGTTTCGCGCGGATGCGTGCGCTGCTGCGCGACACGTGGCGCAACGACTTGCCGACGCAACTGCAGGACGAGATCGAGGCGCTCCGCTATACCGGCGACACTGCCGACGCCGCCAAGGCCATCAACGCTTTTGCGGCCAAGCGCCGCCCAGAATTCGACGGAAGGTAGTTCATGGGACTGATTCAGGACTCCGCAGAGCACAAAGCGATTCGGGAAACCGTGGCGGGCATCGCCTCTCGCTACGGGGCGCAGTACTTCATCGAACGCGGACGATCCGGCGGCAGCATCGATGAACTGTGGAAAGACCTCGGGGCCGCCGGTCTATTGGGGCTGCACCTGCCCGAGGAATACGGCGGTGGCGGGGGTGGCATGGCCGAAGCGGTCGTCGTGGTCGAGGAACTCGCCGCACACGGCATGCCGTTGCTGGTCTGGGTCATCTCGCCAGCGATCTGCGGCAGCATCCTGGCCCGGCATGCCTCCGGAGATATGAAGCAGCAGTGGCTCCCGGCAATCGCCGACGGGACCAAAATCATGGCGTTCGGCCTGACCGAGCCGGACGCGGGCTCCAACAGCCACAACGTCAAGACCACTGCACGACGCACCGAAACCGGTTGGACGATATCGGGTTCCAAATACTACATCTCGGCGGTTGATCAGTCCGACGCGATACTGCTCGTCACCCGCGATGCCGACCACTCGACACCGGAGAAAAGTGCGCTGTCGCTGTTCGCGGTGCCAACTCGCAGTCCCGGCCTGTCGTTCCAGCAGATCGACACGTCGATCGTGTCGCCGGACAAACAATTCACGGTGTACTTCGACAATGTGCACGTCGGAGACGATGCGCTGATCGGGACTGCCGGCAATGGACTTCGGCAGGTGTTCGACGGGCTGAACCCCGAACGGATTCTGGTCGGCGCGCTGTGCGGCGGGATCGGCCGCTACGCGGTCGGTAAGGCGGCCGCGTATGCCAGGGACCGGCGAGTCTGGTCGACCCCGATCGGTGCGCATCAGGGTATCGCCCATCCGCTTGCCGAAGCGCACATCGCGGTGGAGCTGAGCCGGATGGCCACGATCCGCAGTGCCGAACTCTTCGATGCGGGCGAAAACGCTGCAGAGGCGGCCAATATCGCGAAGTTTGCCGCCTCGGAAGCCGCGCTCACAGCGCTTGACCAGGCAATCCAGACTCACGGCGGCAACGGCCTCTCCCACGAGTACGGGCTCTCTGAGCTGTGGTTCGTGACGCGGCTGATGCGCACCGCACCGGTCAGCCGGGAGATGGTGCTGAACTTCATCGCCCAATCGTCGCTGGGTCTCCCCCGCTCCTACTAGGCGTTGATAAGGAAATCTGCATGAGCACAGCGCAATTCGACGTCGTCGTCATCGGGGCCGGAGCGGGGGGTCTGTTCACCGCTGCCCGCCTGGCGCACCGTGGCTACCGCACCCTGGTGGTAGAACGGCTCGACAAGGTCGGCGGCCGGGCTTCCACCGACGACATCGACGGCTTCAAGGTCAACAACGGCGCCATCGTCATCGAAGTCGGTGGCATCACCCAACAAACGTGCGAGGAGGTTGGCGCAGAGTTTGACATCCGGGAACCCAACCCACCGCTGCTGTATCGCATCGGCGGCAAAGACGTCGATGTCACCGGCGGCGGCTGGGGCTTACTACTCGGCAGACTCACCCGTCAGGGCGCGAAACTGGTCAAGGGCATCGGTGCGGCGCGCAGCGACTCGGGTCTACCCGAAGACGAGATATCCACCGCCGACTGGGTTTCGCGCTACACGAAAAACGCAGGTGTGCATGGGATCTTCCGCAACATGTGCGCGTCGATTTTCGCCGTGGGCTCCGAGGACCTGCCGGCTCGGGTGTTCCTGACCTACTTCACCCGCAAGAGTGCGTTCAAACGGTTCGGGTTTCACCCGGAAGGCACCATCGGGTTGTGGCGAGGCCTAGCCAGGGCCATCGAATCACACGGGGGTCAGCTGTGGCTGTCCACGCCGGCTGTCAAGATCGTCTCCGACGGCGCCAAGGTGACCGGCGTGCAGGTGATCCGCAACGGCGAGAGCTTGAACGTGAACGCACCGGTCGTGGTGAGCGACATCGGCCCGGCCGCCACCGTCAAGCTGCTCGGCGAAGAGAATGTTCCGACTGATTACCAGGATGTGGTGAAGAAAGGCGATCGGCCCACCGCGATGATCTCGGTCAACTTCGCCAGCCAGGAGCGGCTGGTCAACGCGCCGGGGATGCTGAGCTTCGCCAAATCGCGACGGTTGGCTTACATTGCCAACTTCACCGACACCTGCCCAGAGATGGCGCCACCTGGGTGGAACCTCTATGTGGGCACCGCAGTACCCGAGCCCTCGATCGGCGACTTCGACGACGACGCCGAGACCGCACTGCTGCTGGATGACCTACGCGACACCATCGATCGGTTTGACCAGCGTGCCCGGATTCTCAACATCGCTGTCACGCGCGATGATTGGCCGCCGCAGCGGGCCGTGGCCGGGTTCGACCTGCCCAGCGATACACCGTTCGACGGGTTGTGGAACGTCGGCGACGCGGTCAAGGAATACGCCAATGGCGGCACCACAGCGTGCGCCGAGACCGCACAACTGGTGGTCGACAAGATCGTCGCAGCACAGCGGCCGGCCGCAGTGGTGCGCTAGCGCGAGGGCGTTTCAACGGGCGATGTCTCGCCCGATGATCTCCTTCATGATCTCGGTGGTCCCACCGTAAATTGTCTGGACCCGGGTGTCGACAAACGCACGAGCGACCGGGTATTCAGTCATATACCCGTAGCCGCCGTGCAGCTGCAGACAACGGTCGATCACCGATTTCTGCAACCATGCGATGGCGGTAATCGTGCTCGCCGGCCCCGCCGAAACGCTCGTCGATCTGCAATCCGTAGATGCCGGCTTTGGCGGCGCGGGCGAAAACCGCCCGGTCGATCATGTGTTGGCGGTCCCAATCATGTTGATGCGGAATGACCTCACGGGCCAGGAACTCCCGAACCGTCTCGCGGTAAGCCTCGTGGTCCGGCCCGTACAACGCGCGTCGCACCGGCTAGAGCCTCTCGCTGCTCATGGCGTCGACTGTCAACGCGTCAGCCATTCTTTTAATCTAGCATAGATTTTATTGCGCAGCGAGACTTCGTTCTCACAGCCCGTCAGCGCCCGGTGTCGGCGGCCTTGGAGATCCGTTTGGCGGGACGGGACTCGGGCGGTACCGGGCTGAGGCCGTTACGTACCAGCACTTGAGCATTCGACACCACGGTGTCGACCGAACTTCGGCGCGGATCGAACCATTCTGCGCACCAGTTCAACGCGCCGATCACCAACAATTGGGCAAGCCGAGCGTCGAGACCTTCACGCAGCTGACCATCCGCACGTGCTTCATCGAACAGGCGGCGCCATATCCGGCCATAAGCCGCTTCCTCCTTGAGTTGGCGCGCCCGCAGTCGCTCGGGAAGCTGCCCCGCGTTGCGGATTGACGCCGAGGCGTAGTCCGATAGTTCAAGCTCATGCCGCAGATGAGCCTCGACGGCCGCCACGATCTTGTCGATGGGCGACGTCTCCGGTGGCAACGCGTCTAACGCATCGCGCAGATGCTTGCGCATGTCAGCGATTCCGGCATACATGACCTCTTCGATGAGATCCTCACGCGACGGGAAGTAGTAGTAGATCGCTGGTGCCTGGAGCTCTGCGTACTTGGCAACATCTGACAAGCGAGTGCCGGCATAGCCCTTGACGCTGAGAACGTGAGCGGCAGCGTTGAGGATCCGGCTCCGGGTGCGCGCCGACTTGGACAACGTGCCGTCGGATGCCGCGTCTCGCTCCACCACCGATTTTTTAGGCACGATTCGATTATAGGTAAGACGATCACGAACGCAGGGGGTTGACCAGTCTCGGCCTCGTGGCTCAGGCGGCGATGAGTTTGAGCGGGAGGCGTTCATGCCGCCGGATGATGTTGTTGATCGCCCATGTGGGTGGTGCGGTCAACTCGATCCGATCGACGCGTTCCACCAGCGCGCGAAGCATCGCCTGAGTTTCCATGCGCGCCAGCCCTTGGCCGGCGCAGGCATGGCTGCCGTGGCCGAAGCCCAATTGTCTGGTCGCGTCGTGGCGGATATCGAAGCTGTCTGGCTGGCCCCACTCGTGCTCGTCGCGGTTAGCCGAGGCGTAGATGACCAGGACCCGCGAACCGGCTGCAATCCCGGTGCCGCCGATCTGCGTATCGCAAGCCGCTTTTCGGGAGAACGCACGTAACGGCGATTCGTAGCGGACGACCTCGTTGACGGCGTTGGGAAGCAGCTCGTAATTGCCCTTCAGAATCTCCCACTGCTCGGGGAAGGCAGCGAACAAGTGCAGCGCATTGGAGATCGCGCTGATCGTGGTATCCAAGGACGGGGCAACGTAGTCGACCATCAGCGGCGGGCATTCGCGGTGGGGCAACTTGCCGTTGTCCGCCGCGACTAAGACGTCGTGGCCTAAGCTGCCTTCGATCACGCTGCGGCGACGCACGACGCGGCGCGCGAAGCGCAGCATCTGGACGCTGGACGGCAACGCTTTGACCCAGTGCCCGTTCAGCGGGCCGAGGACATCGAATGTAGCTCCGCCCCAGGCGAGTAGATCGCCTCGCTGGTCGCGCGGCCACCCCACGAAGTTGGGCACTACGGCCAGCGGCAACGCGGATGCAAGGTCAGCGACGCCGTCGACTTCGCCCCTGCCCAGAGCGGCCTCGACGACATGCACGGCCTGCTCGTCCACACTGTCGCTGATGGCGCGCAGCGCCCGCGGCAGCATGCGGTGCGCGAGCAGCTTGCGGCGCTGATCATGTTCTGCGCCATCACTGTTCAACGTCGTGCCGCGCGATAGGCGATTGGCGATCGGATTGAGCGCGACTCCGTGCCCGGAGACGAACGTCGCATCATCGCGCAGCACCGCCTTGCATTCGGCGAACCGCGGTAGCGCATAAACCCGGTGCTTGGACAGCCACACCACCGGCCCCAGCTCGCGTAGACGAGCGTAATGCGGATACGGGTCGACAATGGCGTCGGTGGTGTAAATGTCGGGCCGGTATGCGGGAACTACACTCGGCCGCTTACGCATTGGCGAACTTCACCGTGTTGCGTTGCACACCCAGGTCAATGGCGCCGTCGTCGGTCGCGATGGCGGCTTCGACCACGTCGCCGTTGTGTAAGTACTTCGTGTTCTTGGCCTGCCGGTTGAAGAACGCCTTCCACTTCACCGTCGGAGGAAGCAGCGAGCCGATGATCTCGACCGGCTTGGGCGGGGCGCTGAGCGCAGTGCCGACCGGAGTTCCGGTCAACACCAGATCGCCGGGGTCCAGCCGCTGGAATCGGGCCAGTGCCTGCAGCGCCTGCAACGGCGGATAGATCATGTCGCCCTCGACTATTGCGTCCTGACGGAGCTCGCCGTTGACTCGCAGCCGAAGACGCAAGTCGCCGAACCGTTTGAGTTCGTCGGCATCCAACAGCACCAGCTCCGGACCGGCCGGGGTGAACGTCGGATACGACTTCGATTCGTAGAACTGGGTTTTCGGAAGTTGGACATCCCGCGCGGAGACGTCATTGGTCACCACCAGTCCGGCGATGTAATCCGACAGATTCGCCTCGGTGAGCTCGGTGCCGACCGGTATCTGCCGCCCTATCACCAGTCCGATCTCCACTTCGTAGTCCAGAAAGCGGACGTGCGCGGGCCTGACGATATCGTCGAACGGGCCGGCGATCGAACCCGACGCCTTACGGAAGAAGGTCAGCGGAACCGTTTTGGGGTCCATGCCGGCGTCTTTGACGTGCGAGGCGAAGTTGGTCATCTGCGCCACCACTCGGCACGGCGCGGTCACCGGAGAGAGCAACGTCAGGCTGTCGACAGCGACAGCGTCGTCACCGGAAGCCGCCGCGTCGACGGCCGCACGGTCGGCCAGCAGCGCCGCCGTTGTGGTGGCGTCGGTGTCTACTTTGGCGGCCCCGGTCGCGGTGGCGACCCACCAGGCATCGGCGGTGCGCAAGATCGACAGGGTCATGACGCGGCTACTTTCATCAGGCCGATCAGGCGGCGGACGCCGAATTCGTTGTCGGCTCGAAGCGCACGGATCATCGTTCGTGCCTCGTGGGGCAGGGATCTCGGGTTGGTGCCGAGGAAGTCTTTGGTGACGGGCGGTCCCCACTGCGCCAGCCCGGACCCGGTGAACGGGGCCCACCCCGGCTCCAGCGTGGAGTCGAACAGGTCGCCGTCGGTGAAATGTTCCACCAGAAAGCCGTCGGGGTCGCGCCAGTAGTCGAAGATCTGACTTCCCTGGATGTGTCGGCCGATGCCCCAGGACCGTTGGTGGCCTTGATCTTTCAAATACTCGCCGCCTGCGGCCAGCGCATCAAGGTCGCACACCTGATACGCCGAGTGCAGATAGCGATCCGTGGGGCCCAACGCGAGCGCGATGGTGTGATGATCGGCGGGAGTCTGGCCGCGGTCGCAGCGGATGAAACTCATCGTCGGGCCGCGCTCGCGCTGGCCGGGGTAGAACAAAAAGTCGCTGACGATCATGCCGAGTTGGTCCAGGTACCAGTTCAGCGATACGCGATATTTCGCCCTCTGCAAGACGACATGTCCCAGTCGTTGCACCCGGGCGGGCTGCCGAGGTGGCCGTTGGGTCACGTTGGTGCGCCGCAGTTCGGCGCCGAAGTTGAACGTCTGAACCGGCTGAGGCGGCAGCTCGTCTAGTTGGTAAGTTCCCGCGACAACGCTAACCGGCATGCCGCTGGGGTCCACCAGGTCGACGGCAACGCCGCCGACCGTCTCGGGCAGCGCGCGCGTCGCGACGCCGTTGGCCTTGGCCAGGCGCCGCACGTCGGATTCGTCGGCCGCCGTGAAAGCCGCACCGACGAAACGCGAAGACGGGCCACGCCCGATGACGACACAGGGCGCGCCCACATCCGTGCCACGCAGTCGTAGTTCGTCGCCAGTCCGTGACACCGTTGTGAAACCGAATGCGCGCGAGAACGCCTCGGCGCGATTGAGGTCCGGCTTATGGAATTCCAGCCACGCCAGATCGTGAACTTTAATCAGCGGGTTTTGCGACCGACCAGGATGCTCCCCGCGTAGGGCACCGTGCTCGCTGTGCAGATCGGTATGGGCCGTCATGTTTTTCCGCTACCGGCCTTCCGTGATCAGGCGCAGCGCCGTGTCGTACAGCGCGCGGGCGTGCAATTCAAAGAGCTCCAGCAAATCCACTGAGTCGCCGCCGATCTCCTTGGCGATGAAGATCCCATCGGCTCCGGCCATCGCGTAGGTGACCAGTTGACGAATCTGGGCCTCAGTGAGCCGCGGCTCGAACCCGCGCATGGTTTCGGCTAGCTCCTCGGAGGTCTGGTTGCGAGTTTGAATGAACATCGCGCGCGCTCGCGGCTCGACCGGGCGGCGCTCCAGCGCCAGCATCAGGCCGAGCCGGATGAAGTCAGGCGAATCCAGCAGGGCTTTGGCGATCTGTAAAGCCATGCCCACCAGGCGCTCACGTGGGGACCCCTCGTCGGGAACCTGCCATGCCGCCGCCCAATCGGCGAAGCTGCGCTCGATGACCGCCGCAATCAAGTCGTCCTTGTTAGTGAAATGCCAGTAGATGGAACTGGCCGGCAACCCGCACTTGTCGCTGACCAGCGCGATGCTGGTGCCTTCGTAGCCGCGCTCGGCGGCGATTTCGGTGGCGGCGTCGAGAATGCGTTCACGCGACAGTTCACCGTCGGCACGTTTGCGCCGTTTCGGCTGGTTTCCTGCCGCCATTTCCGCTCCCTGTCCAAGGCCTTGACTCTGTAGCGATCGCTACATTACCGTAACGATCACTACAGAACAACCCCTCGACGATAAGAGACAGCCGTGAGCACTTCAGATGTCTACGACGTGGCGGTGATCGGCTACGGTCCGACCGGCGCAACCGCCGCGAACCTGCTGGGTCAGCTTGGCTTGAAAGTGCTTGTCATCGAGCGTGACCCGGATATCTATGGCCGTGCGCGGGCGATATCCACCGATGAAGAAGTCATGCGGATCTGGCAGTCCATCGGGCTGGACGAGCGGCTGCAGCGCGACATGCTGCCCAACCGGCCGCTGACCTTCGTCGACGTCCACGGTGTGCCGTTCATCGACTTGAAGGTGAGTCCACGCGGTGCGGGGCATCCGCCGCAGCAATTCCTGTATCAGCCCGCGGTTGATCACGTCCTTCGCGACGGCGTCCAGCGATTTCGACGCGTCCAGGTGCTGCTGGAACACGAATGTCTGCGCGCGCATCCGAAGGACGACCAGGTTGAGCTGATGCTGGCCGACCTGCGCACCGACACGTTGAAGCGGGTGCACGCCGGCTATGTCATCGCCGCGGACGGCGGCTCGTCGCCGACGCGGGGCCAACTCGGAGTCGGCTACACCGGGCGGACCTATAGCGAGCGCTGGGTGGTCATCGACACCAAGGTGCGACGGGAATGGGACGGCCACGACAAGTTGCGTTTTCACTGCAACCCCGCCCGGCCGACCGTTGACTGTCCGACTCCCCTGGGCCACCACCGCTGGGAATACCCAGCGCGGGCAGGCGAACTCGAGCAGGAGTTGCTACGCCACGAAGCGATTTGGAAGGTCTTGAACGATCAGGGCATCACCGACGCGCACGTCGAGATCCTGCGGGCCGTGATCTACAGCCACCACGTCCGCGTCGCCGATCGCTGGCGGGTAGGCCGAATCTTTCTGGCCGGTGATGCGGCACACGCCATGCCGCCGTGGATCGGCCAGGGCATGTCGGCCGGGGTTCGCGACGCTGCCAACCTGTGCTGGAAGCTCGGCGCCGTCCTGCAAGGACAGGCGCCCGAATCACTGCTCGACTCCTACCAAGCCGAACGTAAACCGCATGTCACCGAGGTCACCCGGCGCGCCTGTCGTGCGGGCCGGATCATCACCGAACGTAACCCGGCCATTGCCGTGCTGCGAAACCATGTGCTGCGCACGCTGACGCGCCTGCGCGGTCTGGATTACCGCCTGCAGAGATTGACGTGGATTCCCGATGCCCGGTACCGGCAGGGTTTCCTCGCCACCGCCCGGCACCGTGCCCTCGGTTGGCAGATCCCGCAACCTTGGGTGACGGATGCCGACGGCGCGCGGGTCCGTCTCGACGATCTTCTCGCCGGGCGGTGGATTGTCCTGCACATCGGCGAATTACCGCTCGGCGCGCAGGCCTGGACGGTGGCGGGCGTCCCGACGGTCCGGATCGACGAACCAACCCTCGTCGAATGGTTGCGGCGCAAGAAAGCCGCGGCCGTCGTGCTCCGGCCGGACGGATTCATCTACGCCGCGGCCAAATCCGGACAGCACTTGCCGCCGCCGCCGGTCGGCTGCACCTTTTCCGCGTCGACCAGAACTGAGGCCACCGCATGACCACGACAAACATGATCGAGCACACCATCGACGTTGCCGGGAAACCGATCTTCGTTGCGGAAGCCGGTAGCGGACCACCCGTAGTCATGCTGCACGGCGGCGGGCCCGGCGCATCCGGGGTGTCCAACTACTCCCGCAACATCGATGCGCTCGCGGCGCATCTTCGAGTCATCGTGCCCGACTTGCCCGGCTACGGCCGCTCCGCCAAGGGCGTCGACCAATCTGACCCCTTCGGCTACCTCGCGGACATGATCCGCGGACTGCTCGACGAAATCGGCGTCGACACTGCGCATCTGGTCGGCAATTCATACGGCGGCGCGGCCGCACTGCGATTGGCGCTGGACACACCGCACCGGGTCGACAAGCTTGTTCTCATGGGTCCCGGTGGGGTCGGGACCACACGCGGTGTCCCCACGGCCGGGCTGAAGAGCCTGCTGACGTACTACGGTGGCGACGGTCCGACCCGGGAAAAGCTGGAGGCCTTCATTCGCACCTACCTGGTGTATGACGGTGCCTCGGTTCCTGACGAATTGATCGATCTGCGCTATGCAGCCTCGCTCGATCCCGAAGTGATGGCGAATCCGCCGCTGCAACGCCCGTCCGGTCCGATGGCGTTGCGCACGCTGTGGCGCATGGACCTGACCCGCGACAGGCGCCTCGAGCATTTGGCGACATCGACATTGGTGCTGTGGGGCCGCGACGACAAAGTCAACCGGCCGGCGGGCGGCCCGATGCTGGTCAAACTGATGCCTAACGCGCAGCTGGTTATGACCTCCCACACCGGACACTGGATGCAGTGGGAACGGGCCGATCTGTTCAACCGCCTGGTCACTGAATTCTTAAGCAGCCCTTCGGCGTTCGACTCATGACAATCTTCGGCAAACTTCACCTCGGATACGTCGTCATCGAGACCGGAAAGTTCGCCGACTGGCGACGCTTCGGCCGCGACGCCATCGGTATGCATCTCGACGAGACGTTGCCCGACGTGATGCGGTTCCGGCTCGACGACAACGAATGCCGCTTTCTGTTAGAACGTGGGCCGGCCGAGGACGTCACCGCTCTTGGCTGGCACATCGACGACCATCAAACTTTCGACGACATCCTCACCCGCGTCACGCGGCACGGTGTGCCAGTTATCGAGGGGACCGCGGAGGAAGCCAGGCTGCGAGGTGTCGAGCGTCTCGTACGGTTTCCAGGCCCCAACGGGCTGGCACAGGAGATCGTCACTCGCCCCACCACAGGCAGGTCACCGCTGGACATGGCCGCGGGTGGCGGCTTCGTCACCGGAGAAGCCGGTATCGGCCATGTCGCAGTCACATCCAAGAAGCCGCACCAGGTGCGCGGGTACTACAACACCGTGTTCGACGCTCGGCTCAGCGACTACATCGACGAAACCATCAGCGGCCTCAGGTTCAAAATCCGTTTTCTGCGCGTCAATCAGCGTCACCACTCGGTGGCGATCGCCGCGGTCAACCGGCTGCCGGTCAACCCGATCCGCACCCGCGTTCAGCACCTCAACATCCAGGTCGCTGACCTCGACGACATGACCGCGTCCTATCAGCGGGTCAAAGAACTTGGGTTCGACATGGCCCTGGCAGTGGGCCAGCACACCAACGACCGAGAGCTGTCCTACTACGCGCTGACGCCCTCGGGCTTCGAATGGGAAGTTGGCTGGAATCCCATAGTCGTCGACGAAAAGACCTGGCAGCCAACCACGTACCAGGGCATCAGCGTCTGGGGGCACACCCGGGAAGGCCAGACGATCATCGACAAGCTCAGCCAGTTCAAGACTGCAGCTCAGTCAATGTTGCACCGCGAAGACACCGTCCCGGCGCTGTCCGGTGCCGGCATTCCGGACAACTGAATCCAAGGAGCGCTTGATGCTTCGTATCGACACCCACCAGCACCTGATCCCGCCCGACTACCGGAAAGCGCTGCAGAAAGTGGGCCTTAGCGCAGCCGGCGGCCGTGTACTGCCCGACTGGAGCCCGGAGACGTCGCTGCAGAACATGGCCGAGCTCGGCGTGGGCACCGCCATCTTGTCGGTCTCCACCCCGGGCACCGCATTCCTGCCCAATGCGGCCGATGCGGCGGCGCTCGCGCGGGACCTGAACGACTACACCGCCGAACTGGCTGCCGCACAACCGGACCGGTTCGGCTTCTTTGCGACCGTGCCGCTGCCCGACATCGACGAATCGGTGGCCGAGATCGTTCGCTCACTCGACGAACTCCACGCCGACGGTGTCGTGCTGCTGGCGAACAACGCCGGCACGTATCTGGGTGAAGCGGGGCAGGATCCGCTCTTCGCCGCCCTCAACGATCGGTCAGCGGTGGTGTTCATCCACCCAGCCGAATTGCCGGGGCCGTCGGTGCCCGGCGTCCCACCGTTCGCCACCGACTTCCTGCTTGACACCACCCGAGCCGCTTACCTGTTGGTGAGCAACGGCATTCGAAGCCGCTATCCCAATATCCGGTTCATCCTGAGCCACGCCGGCGGGTTCGTGCCCTACGCGAGTTACCGGATGGCCGTGACCATCACCGGCGACACTGGCCGCAGCTGGGCCGATGTCCTCGACGACTTCTCCAGTTTCTATTTCGACACCGCGCTGTCTTCCAGCGCGGCCGCATTGCCCACCTTGCTCGCGTTCGCCAAAACGGGTCACGTCACCTTCGGCTCTGACTGGCCGTTCGCCCCCACCGCCGCCGGCAAGCTGTTCGCCGCCGGTCTGGAGACTTACCCGGGGCTCGAGGCCGGCACCCGCGCGGCCATCGAGCGCACCAACGCCTTGGCACTATTCCCCCGACTCGGGGCGGCGCCGCACGCCATCGCGCAGTCACCCGCTCAAAAGATCCGCCATGCCGTCAGCCGATCCGTCATCCGCGGCGTCGCTCGACTCACGGACACGAAATAGCCAATTTCATAACGGGTCTGGTGCATTCCATGCCACGGTGGCCGATACCCAATGGGTGATCTGCTCTTCCTGGTCGTTGCGGTGCAGATGCCGCGGCGGCTGGGCGAAGGTTTCGTATGGCCGGCAGCGCACCACAACCCGTTCCTCCTGCTCGGCCATCGCCTCGACGAATGGACGTGCTTCTGCATCGAGGGGCTGCCCGGACATCCGTCCGGCGACGGCCATCATCACATCGACGACGAGGTCGCGGTCTCGCTCCACGGTTGCGTCGGCATACACCTGTAGATAGGCGAACGGCCAGTGCTCGTCGAGGATGCAGAGACTCACTTTGCCGTCGCGGGCGATGGCTTTGGTTTTGCCACGGCCCGCCATGGTCGACACCAGCAGTTCGTCGTCGTCGGTGGGGACGTAGTACACGATCGACATCGCCGGTCCGTCATGTAGTCGTCGGTAGCCGTACACGCAGGTGCGGTGCGTGCGTACGAAGGTTCGCCGCTCCGAAGGCAGCATGTCACGATCGGTGGGAGCCGTGAACGGCGCGGTTGCGAGTGGAAGCAGCATGGTGACACGTCCCCATCCAATGATTATTGGATACAGTGTTGCCGTTATTGCGATAGCTGTCAAGAGTCGCCATACTTGCCACGTGACCACCAGGCAACGACGGTCTCCCGGCCGCCCGCCCATCGCCGTGGACCGGATCATCTCGACGGCACTTCAGATCGTCGACGATGACGGGGCCGATGCCCTTTCGATGCGGACGCTTGCCCAACGACTGGATTCCGGTACCGCCACGCTGTATCGGCACTTCACCGACCGGGCGGACCTGGTAGCCCACGTCGTCGACCGGGTGTTCGGGTCTGTCGAATTAGACATCGCGAGACTCAGCACAATGACGTGGCAGGAGGCTTGTAAAGCCGCGGTCCACAGCATGTTTGACGCGTTGCGCAGGCACCAGAACGTGGCGCCACTGCTGGCCGAAGATGTGCCGATCGGGCCGAACGCCCTGGCCGCTCGGGAACGCATGATCGCGTTCCTGCTCGCCAGCGGGTTCCCGCCGCCGCTCGCGGCCCGCTCATATGCCACGCTTGCCCGCTACGTCCTGGGTTTCGCAATCCAGCGGACCGGCGCCCGCAGCGACCCCGATGACGCCAGCCTGGCCCAAGTCTTCCACGACCTTGACCCACTCATGTTCCCGGCGACTGTTGCTGTGGCAGAACATATTCCGGTCCCTTTGGACGACGAGTTCGCATTTGGGCTCGAGCTGATCGTCGACGGACTGACCCAGTCGCTGCAACGCTGCAGCCCCTAAGCGGCGACCGCGCTCAGCTCCGCACGGGTCTCGTCGTCGAGCTCGATGTCAGCGACGGCGAGGTTCTCCTCCAGGTGTCGAACCGAGGAGGTTCCCGGGATCAGCAGCACGTTCGGCGCCACGGTCAGCGCCCACGCCAACGCGATCTGAGCCGGGCTGTGACCCAACCGCGCGGCAGCCCGCTGCACCCCTTCGGATCCGAGCACCTGATCCGGCGGCGCAAACGGCGATCTCAAGCTGAAAAAGGGGACGAAGGCGATGCCGCGCGCGGTGCACTCCTCCAGGACCGGCGCCGCAGACCGGTCAACGGGGTTGAACGCGTTTTGTACGCAGGCGATCTCGGTGTGCTGCGCGGCCCGCAGCAGATGCTCACGGGTCACATTGCTGAGTCCGATGGCGCGGATCAATCCCTCGTCGCGGGCAGCGATCATGACCGAAAGCAATTCGTCGAAGCGATCGCCGGGGCGCTCACCGTCCATCAGCCTCAGATTGACGACCGCGAGCCGATCGACGCCGAGCGTTCGCAGGTTGGCCTCGATGTCTGAGCGGAAGTCCGTGGCGTCGGCGAGGGGCAGCCACCCGCCGGCATCGTCGCGGCGGGCTCCGACCTTGCTCACCAACGCCAAGTTCTCCGGGTAAGGATGCAGCGCTTCGCGGATTAGCTCGTTGGAGACATTCGGGCCGTAGAACTGGGCGGTATCGATGTGGTTGACGCCAAGTTCGACAGCGCGCCGCAGCACCGCCAGCGCCTGCTCGCGGTCGCGTGGCGGCCCGAACGCACCAGGCCCCGGCAGCTGGATCGCGCCGAACCCGATGCGCGCGACGGAAAAGGGACCGAGCGGAAAGGGATCCATGGCACGAGGCTAACGTCAAGCCGGTAGCGACGTTCAGCCCAACGACGGAGGTGGCATGCGCGCGGCACAGTTGACTCGACTCGATGGTCCGGACGGGGTCGAGGTTGGCGAGATCGATGAACCTGCTGGCGACGGCGTCGTCGTCGAGGTGCACGCGGCGGGAGCGGCCTTCCCCGATGCGTTGCTGACCCGAGGCCTCTACCAGTACAAGCCGGATCCGCCGTTCGTGTTGGGCGCCGAGATCGCCGGGGTGGTCCGATCGGCGCCTCAAGATGCACACGTCAAGCCCGGCGATCGCGTCGTCGGCCTGACCATGCTGACCGGGGGCATGGCCGAAGTCGCGGTGCTGGCGCCCGACCGGGTGTTCAAGCTTCCCGACAACGTGAGCTTCGCGGCGGGCGCCG
The DNA here is from genome assembly GCA_963760095.1 of uncultured Actinomycetota bacterium. GTDB lineage: Bacteria > Actinomycetota > Actinomycetes > Mycobacteriales > Mycobacteriaceae > Mycobacterium. The sequence continues at coordinate 74,266 of CAVXBT010000013.1, forward strand.
GCCTGCTGTTCAACGATCTGACCGTGTATTTCGCGCTAAAAGTCCGTGGCCGGTTGCAGTCGGGCGAGACGGTGCTGGTGCACGGGGCAGCCGGCGGAATCGGCACCTCCGCGCTGCGCTTGGCTCCGGTGCTCGGGGCGTCGCGCGTCATCGCGGTAGTCAGCACGCAGGACAAAGCCGAGATCGCAACGGCAGCAGGGGCGACCGACGTCGTGCTGGCCGACGGGTTCAAGGACGCGATCAAAGGGCTGACGGACGGCCGCGGGGTCGACGTGGTAGTCGATCCCGTTGGCGGGGATCGGTTCACCGACTCGCTGCGCTCCCTTGCCCCGGCGGGCCGACTGCTGGTCATCGGCTTCACCGGCGGTGAGATTCCCACAGTCAAGGTCAATCGGCTGCTACTGAACAACATCGACGTGGTCGGTGTCGGCTGGGGCGCCTGGGCAGGAACACACCCCGGCGCGCTGACCGAGCAGTGGGCCGCACTCGAGCGACTGCTCGCCTCCGGCCAGTTGCCTCCACCCGAACCGGTGATCTACCCGCTGGACGAGGCCGCTGCCGCCATCGCATCAATGGAGAATCGCACCGCGAAGGGGAAAGTCGTCGTACGGGTCCGGGACTGAACGATCATCGGTCCCGACTCAGCTGATGACGTGGGCCGCGGCCAGATCTGACAGGTGCTTGAGCGAATTCTCGAGGTGTACGGGGTCGAACGGCGGAAATTGAATGTGCTCACGGAGTTCCGGTGCCACTGCGGACCAGTCGTAGGTAAGCGTGACGTGAGCTCCAGAAGATCCCTCGTCGCGCAGGTCATAACGCCAAATCCAGCCGCCGAATGAAAGATTCCCGTCTCGTGCGGCGTCCTGACCGGGTTCCCAAGCGATGGTGTCGGGACGGTCGAATACGACCACCTTGTTGGCCATCTCATAGTTTCTTTCGGGGTGGTTTTCGTGATACATCGCAACCCGGAAGACCTGACCGGCCCGCGTCACAGGTTCGCTGTCGAGGGCCTCTCTTACCCAGCCGGTCCCGTCGATCGCGGCGTGAGTCGTGGGATCCGCGAGGACGTCGAACACTGTTTCTGCCGGTGCCGGGATCGTGATCGTGGCGATAATCGTGTCGTTGGTCATGTCAGTACAGACTCCGCCAGGCCGGAAAAATCATCAAGACCTGCCTAATCTGCGCTGACCGCTTTCCCCTTGTGCGACGGTAAAAGAGAAAGTAATCTCACTTTCAGTTTCTGCCGAGTCCCGGATGCTGCCGCAACCTTGGAGCCGCTATGGAATCCTTCATTCACCTGCGCAAAGGCAAGACACCGCGCCGCCTGCACGCCGACCTCGAGGGTCTGAAGGACGACGAGCTGGGCCGCGGCGGATTCACCGGGCGCACGGCCAACATGTACCGCCGCCACGACCCCACCGCCTACCGGTCCGACGGTCCGCTGAGCCCCGTCGACGTACTGTCCAGCGAGCTCAAGCCCAGCGATGCGACCGACGCCGACGGTGGGCCGCTGTTGATGTTCGCCAACCCGGACTGCCGGATCTCCCTGTCCCGCCGCCAGCAACCGATGCCGTTCTACGTCCGCCACGTCGACGGTGACTTGCTGTGCTTCGTGCATCGAGGGACCGGTCTCGTAGAGACCGAATTCGGGCCGCTGCGCTACCGCGAGGGCGACTGGGTGTACCTGCCCAAGGCATGCACCTGGCGTCAGGTACCCGACCCCTCAACAAACGAGGCGACGACGTTGCTGTTGATCGAGGCGAGCGACGAGTTCCGCGTTCCGCCACCCGGTTCGCTGGGCCGGCACTTCCCGTTCGACCCCTCGCAGGCCATCATCCCCGAACCCGAGCCGATCGCAGATGACGGACGTGACGAGTACCCAGTCCGGCTGATCCATGAGGGCGGCCCGACAACGCTTTTCTACCAACACAATCCGCTCGACGTCGAAGGCTGGCGCGGCGACAACTTCGCGTTCACGTTCAACATCGCCGATTACAACGTGATCACCTCCGACAGCGTTCATCTGCCCCCGACCGTGCACCTGTTCATGCAGGCCGCCGGGGTCTACGTGATGAACTTCCTGCCGAAGCCGGCCGAAGGAGTGCCGGGCACCGAGCGCACACCGTGGTATCACCGCAATGTCGACTACGACGAGATCGCCTTCTTTCACGGCGGTTCGCTCTACGGCATTCCGATGCCGCCGGGCCTGATCACCCACGCGCCACAAGGTGTCCATCACGGCGCACCCGAAAAAGCCCGCGAACGGGCCCGCCGCAAATTCGACGACCATTCGCGCGTCGACTGGCAAGTCATCGCCATCGACACCCGCCGCCGACTGATCCCGTCAGCCGAGGTGCTGGCGAACGACCTAGGACAACACTGATGGAGACCAAAGCACCCGTGAAATACGACTACGACCGGATCCCGTATCTCGTTGCGTTCCAGAATGATTCCGGTGTCCGGGATGTCTACGGCGGGCTGGCCGAAATCACCGTGCTGGAAAGCTATCTGCTCAAGCCGAAAGAAAACCCCTCGGACACCGTGCTGATGTTCATGCACCCGATCGGCGGCGGCGCGTATCTGCCGATGATCAACGCGCTGGCCCGGGCCGGTCACCACGTCATCTACTGCAACAGCAGATTCCGCGGCACCGATTCAGCCCTGCTGATGGAGAAGGTGGTCGAGGATCTCGGCGCCGCCATCAAAGACGCCAAGGACCGCCTCGGCTATCAAAAGGTGGTGCTGGCCGGCTGGAGCGGGGGCGGTTCGCTGTCGGTGTTCTACCAGCAGCAGGCCCAGCACGCGACCGTCATGTCGAGCCCATCGGGTGACGGGCCCGATCTCACCCAGCTCGATCTGCCCGCCGCCGACGGCATCATGCTGCTCGCCGCGCACATCAGCCGGCACGGCACGCTGACCGAATGGCTGGACGGGTCGATTCTCGACGAGTCCGATCCGACGAAACGCGATCCGGAACTGGACCTGTACAACCCGGACAACCCCAACCAACCGCCCTACAGCGAGGAATTCCTGGCCCGCTATCGGCAAGCCCAGATCGATCGCAATCGCCGTATCACCGCCTGGGTCAAGGACAAGCTGGCCGAACTAAAAGCGGCCGGCCGGGCCGACGACGAATTCGGATTCGTCGTGCACGGCACCATGGCCGACCCGCGGTGGCTGGATCGCAATGTCGATCCGAACGAACGCACACCGGGAACCTGCTATCTGGGCGATCCTCAAGTGGTGAACATGAGCCCGGTCGCACTGGCCCGCTTCTGCACTCTGCGCAGTTGGCTTTCGCAGTGGAGCTACGACGATGCGCACGCTGACGGAGTGGACTGCGGACACGACATCGCGGTGCCGGCCCTGGTGATCGGCAACCTCGCCGACGACGCCTGCACACCCAGCCACACCCGACGTCTCTTCGAGGCGATCGGTCACCCCGACAAAGAGATGCACGAAATCCACGGCGCGACGCATTATTACGCCGGTCCCGATCAACGCGACAAATTGCGTGAGGCCGTCAACATCGTCACCGGCTGGCTGGAGCGCCACGACTTCGCCGGGACTGCTTAATGGTGACGGGGTCTCTGGACGGCATCCGGGTGCTGGAGTTGGGCACCCTGATCGCCGGGCCCTTCACCGGCCGGCTGCTCGGTGACATGGGTGCGGACGTCATCAAGGTCGAGCCGCCGGGCGCGCCGGACCCGTTGCGCACCTGGGGGCAGGCCGAAGTCGACGGGCATCATGTCTTCTGGACGGTGCATGCCCGCAATAAGCGGGCCATCACGCTGGACCTGCGCCGGCCGCGCGGCCGCGAGCTGTTCCTCGATCTGGTCGAAAAGTCCGACATCGTGCTGGAGAATTTCCGCCCAGGCACTTTGGAGAAGTGGAACTTAGGTTACGACGTTCTCAGTCAACGCAATTCAGGGATCATCCTTGTTCGGGTCTCGGGCTACGGGCAGACCGGCCCTGACGCGCACAAGGCCGGATACGCCTCGGTCGCCGAAGCCGCCAGCGGCCTACGGCACCTCAACGGTTTCCCGGGCGGGCCGCCACCGCGGCTTGCGCTGTCGCTGGGCGACAGCCTGGCCGGGATGTTCGGCGCACAGGGAGCGCTGGCCGCATTGTATCGCCGCAGCGTCACCGGGCACGGCCAAGTTGTCGACGTCGCTCTCAACGAATCATGCTTGGCGGTACAGGAATCCACCATTCCGGATTACGACGTCGGCGGTGTGGTGCGCGGTCCTTCCGGCACCCGGCTGGAGGGCATTGCGCCGTCGAACATCTACCGCAGCAACGACGGATCATGGGTGGTGATCGCGGCCAACCAGGACACCGTCTTCGCCCGGCTGTGCCAAGCGATGGGCCGTCCCGAACTGCCCGGCGACGACCGGTTCGCCACGCACGGCGCCCGCGGCCGCAACCAGGACGAACTCGACAAGATCATCGGCGCGTGGGCGGCCGAGCGGGCGCCGGACGAGATCATCGAAACCCTCAGCGCTGCGGGAGTGATCGCGGGTCCGATCAACACAGTCGCCGATGTGGTCAACGACCCTCAGTTGCGTGCGCGCGGCATGCTCGTCGAGCATTACGACGAACGATTGGCCCGGCCGGTGTTGGGGCCGGGGATCACGCCCGTGCTGTCGGAATCTCCGGGCAGTGTCCGCAACGCCGGTTCGGCGCGTCCGGGGCAACACAACGCCGACGTCTACATCGGGCTGCTCGGCAAGACCGCCGAGGAGATCGAGGAATTGCGCACCGAGGAGGTGATATGAGCACCCACGTCGACATTCGCGAGGTGGCCCTCCGCGACGGGTTGCAGATCGAGAAGCCAGTCTCGTTGTCGGCCAAGCTGGAACTGCTGGCCGCGGTGGCCGCCACCGGTGTACGCGAGGTGGAGGCCACCGCGTTCGTATCCCCGTCGAAAGTGCCGTCAATGGCCGATGCCGCCGACCTCGCCGCGCACCTGCACAACTACCCCGACATTGAGTTCTCCGCACTGGTCGCCAGCCCCAACGGCGCCAAGCGGGCCGTCGCCGCGGGGCTGCGTTCGATCCAGTATGTAGTGGCGGCCAGCGACGAGTTCAGCAACGCCAACGTGGGCCGCAGCAGCGCAGCGGCCACCGATCAGATCGACGACATCGTCGCCATCGCCCACGACAGCGACGTCACCGTCGAGGTCATCGTCGCGACCGCATGGGACTGTCCGTTCGAGGGTCCCACGCCGCCGCAGCGCGTTCTCGACATCGCTGCGGCCGCACGCGATCGCGGCGTCGACCGGTTCTGCATCGCCGACACCATCGGCACGACCACGCCGGGACGGGTGAGCTCGCTGATCGCACAACTGCGTCCGGTGATCGGTGAGCTGCCCTTGGGCGGGCATTTCCACAACACCCGCGGGGCTGGGCTGGCCAGCGCGTACGCGGCGGTCCAGGCCGGCGTCACCCGGCTGGACGCATCGGTCGGCGGGCTCGGCGGTTGTCCGTTCGCGCCGGGCGCCACCGGCAACATCGCCACCGAGGACCTGGCGTACCTTCTGCGCGACAGCGACATCGATGTTGACGTCGATCTGCGGGCCGCCATAGCCGCCGCCGACGTAGCGAGATCGGTTGTCGGCCATGACTTGCCGAGTGCTCTACTGCGTGCCGGTGACCGGATACAGCACTGATGCCAAGTGAAGTCCTGACCGCAAAGGGCCGCCAGACCCGGGCAGCCATCGAGCAGGCGGCCCGTAAGCTGTTCGCTGAGCGGGGTTTTCACGGCACCACGCTCGCCGACATCACGTCTGCCGCGGGTAAGTCAGCGGCGGTGTTCTACCGGTATTTCGCCGACAAAGAGGACCTGCTCGCAGCGTTGGCGGAGTCGTTCCTGCACGACGTCGTGACACCGTCCGGACTGAGCCTGCACCTGCCGGACTCGCCCGACGACGACGCGTTCTTCAGCGCCGTGGTCACCGGATACTGGAACATGTTCAAGCAGAACATCGGCATCATGATTGCGGTCGCGCAACTGGCAGCCACGCAACCGCGGTTCGCGCTCGTGCAGAACGAATTTCGGCGGTTCGGCATGGACATCGTCGCTGCCTCGGTGCGACATGCTCAGCAGCACGGCTACGCGGCCGACCTCAATCCCGAACTCATCGCGGCAGCCATCGCGTTGTTGTTCGAGAACTTCACCACCCTGTACGCAGGCCCGCCCGGGCCCGGGAGACCGGGGCTCGAAATCAGCGACGAGGATGCGATCGCAACCCTGTCGACGGTCTGGAAGAAGACGCTCTACGGCAACATAACGAACTCTTAGGAGATGACGATGGATTTCACCTTGCCCGAACACCTCCCGGGGCTCCTCGCCGACATGGACGCGTTCATCGAGCGCGAGATCGCCCCGCTGCAAGCCGAGAACATGCAGTACTTCGACCAGCGTCGCGAGCATGCCCGCACCGACTGGGACAACGACGGTATTCCGACGCGGGAGTGGGAGGATCTGCTCTCCGAAATGCGCCAGCGTGCCGACAAAGCCGGCTGGCTGCGTTACGGATTGCCGGCGTCGCTGGGTGGCCGCGACGGCAGCAACGTCGACATGGCCGTCATCCGGGAGCATCTGGCGCACAAAGGTCTTGGCCTGCACAACGACCTGCAGAACGAGTCATCGATCGTCGGGAACTTCCCGCAGGTGATCATGATGGAGCGGTTCGGGACCGACGAACAACGCGCCGCGTGGTCCGAGGCGCTGATCATCGGGGAACGCTCGATGGCGTTCGGGCTGACCGAACCGCTGCACGGTTCGGACGCGACCTGGCTGGAAACCCACGCCAAGCCCGACGGCGACGACTGGGTCATCAACGGCTCCAAGCGGTTCAACACCGGCGTCCACCGCGCCACGCACGACCTGATCTTCGCCCGCACGTCCGGCGAAGCCGGACAAGCCCGGGGTATCACCGCTTTCCTGGTGCCCACCGATGCACCCGGCTTTCGTGTCCCGTACTACTGGTGGACCTTCAACATGCCCACCGACCACGGCGAGGTCGAACTGACCGACGTCCGGGTGCCCGCCGATGCAGTGCTCGGTGAGGTGGATCGCGGGCTTGAGGTCGCGCAGACATTCCTGCACGAGAACCGAATCCGGCAAGCGGCCAGCAGTCTGGGCGCGGCCCAGTACTGTATCGATCGCGCCGCCGAATATGCCGGCGCACGAAAGGTTTTCGGGAAACCATTGTCGACCAACCAGGCGGTGCAGTGGCCGCTGGCCGAGTTGCAGACCGAAGCCCAGATGGTGCGGCTACTGGTGCAGTACGCGGCCTGGCACCTGGACCGCAACCACCACATGGAAGTGTCGGACAAGGTGTCGATGGCCAACTACCGCGCCAACCGACTGGTCTGCGACGCCGCCGACCGAGCGATGCAGATCTTCGGCGGCCTCGGTTACAGCCGCCACGAGCCGTTCGAGCACATCTACCGTCATCACCGCCGCTATCGGATCACCGAGGGCGCCGAGGAGATCCAAATCCGCCGGGTGGCTCAGCGACTGTTCAAGTTCGGCAGCAAGTGACCATTGCCGAGGACTTGGCGCCGAAACTCGCCGGGGTGCTGGAAACGGCTCTCGGCGCCGACACCGCCATCGAGAATCTGCGCGCCCTGACCGGCGGTGCCAGCAGGACCACCTGGGCATTCGAAGCCGTCGCCAACGGGCAGCGTCGGTCGCTGATCCTTCGCACCGGCCCACCTGATGACGTGCACGCCGGCATGGAACTCGAGGCCCGCACTCAGGGCGCCGCCGCTGCCGCCGGCGCGCCGGCCCCCCACGTCGTGGTGGCCGACGATTCCGTTGCCGCACTTGGCAATCCCTTTTTGATTTGCGACTTCATCGAGGGCGAGACCATCGTCCGTCGCATCCAGCGTCAACTGGACGACGCGGGCCGGGCACGACTACTGATCCAGTGCGCGGACGCGCTGGCCGCCGTCCACCGGGCCGACACGAACCTTGCCGGCCTGAAGCACGAGGACCAACTGGGCGAGTGGCGCGAGCGGCTCGACGCCATGAACGACACCACCGCCACCTTCGAGTGGGCTTTTCAGTGGCTTGGCGCCAATCGGCCCGGGCCGTCGCCGCCGCACCTGGTGCACGGCGACTACCGGATGGGCAACCTCATCGTCGACGGATCCGGCCTGGCGGCAGTGCTGGACTGGGAGCTGGTACACGTCGGTGAGTTCTACGAAGATCTGGCGTGGTTCTGCATCCGGGCCTGGCGGTTCGGCGCTCCGGCAGACCATGACGCCGGAGGACTGGGCGGCGTCGGGGATTTCCTCAGCAGTTATGAAAAGGCCAGTGGGGCGACGGTCGATCGAGCGACGTTTCACTGGTGGTTGGTCCTGGCCACGCTGCGCTGGGGTGTCATCTGCCGCTACCAGGCCGAACGCCATCTGAGCGGCCAGACCCGTTCGGTCGAACTGGCCGCGATCGGCCGGCGGGTCTGCGAGACCGAGTGGGACCTGCTGAACTTGCTCGACAAGGCGACCCCGGACTCCGGTCAACAGCTTTAAGCTTCCGGTGTGGTTACTCCAGATCAAGCGATCGACACAATCCGCGAAACCGGCGGCGCGCAACCGGGCTACCGGGCGTTGCACGCCAAGGGCAAGCTGTACCGCGGCACGTTCACCGCTGCCCCCGCGGCCGCCGCACTCTCGCGCGCCGCACACCTCAACGGTTCGGCGGTGCCCGCGCTGATCCGGTTCTCCAGCGGCTCAGGCAATCCGAAGCAGCCAGACAATGCTCCGGGGGTACGCGGGTTGGCGGTGAAGTTCACGCTGCCGGACGGGTCAACCACCGACGTGTCCACCCAGACGGCGAAGCTGTTTCCGGCCAGCACACCCGACGGCTTCATCTCGCTGTTGCATGCGATGCGCCCCGGCGTCACCGCTCCGCTGCGGCTGGCCGCGTACATCGCCACCCACCCCCGCTTTCTGGCGGCGCTGCCGGTCGTGCGCGCTGCGAACACAGTGCCGGCAAGCTACGGCACCGTCGCTTACCACGGCCTGCACGCATTCCACTGGGTCGCCGCCGACGGCAGCGCCCGATTCGTGCGCTACCACTTGCTTCCGGCGGCCGGCGAAGAGTTCTTGTCGCCGGACGTTGCGAAGACGAAGGGCGCGAACTTCTTGATCGAAGAACTCGATGATCGCCTTGCGTCGCAACCGGTCCGGTTCGATTACCAGGTCCAGCTCGCCGCGCAGGGCGACTCGACCGTCGACCCGTCCAAACCCTGGCACGGCACCGAAACCGTCACCGTCGGCAGCCTCGAGATCACCGGTATCGAAACGGAACGCGAGCATGGCGGTGACATCGTCGTGTTCGACCCCATGCGCGTCACCGACGGCATCGAACCCTCCGACGATCCGGTTCTGCGGTTCCGCACGCTCGCGTATTCAGCGTCGGTGAAGCTGCGCACGGGCGTCGAGCGTGGTGCCGAAGCACCCCCGACCTGATGACCTCCGGGCACGGCCGCCCCACCGCGGCCGAATTGGTCGCGGCGGTCGCCGAGTTCCTGGAGACTGATGTGCGGCAGTCGACCGCCGGTCAGGTCAATTTTCATTCCCGGGTTGCGGCCAACGCGCTGCGCACCGTCGAACGTGAACTGCTCGCCGACGCTGAAGCAGCCGACGGTGTCGCCGACGCGCTGGCCGCCGTCGGGTGCGACGACGAGGCCCCACTCGCCGCCGCGATCCGGGCCGGAAAGCTCGACGGTCACAGCACACAGGTGCAGTCGGCGCTGCGGGCGCTGGTCGGTCGCCGACTGGCGGTGGCCCACCCCGGATACCAGGACGAGTAGCGGGCCACCCGATGCCCGCTCCTGACGCCATCGTGAACGCGGCCGATCTGCTGTTCGCGGCGATCGAACGAGGCGACGAAGCGGCGCTGGAGCAGATGTTCGACGGCGACATCGCGGTGTGGCGGGTCGGATCGCAACGGGACGACGACAAAGCTCGGGCGCTGCGGGTTCTGCATTGGTTCATCGGCGTCACCACCGAGCGCCACTACGAAATTCTCGACCGGCAGCTGTTCTCCGACGGCTTCGTCCAGCAACACATCCTGCACGCCACCGGCGGCAATGGCGGATCGATCGCCCTGCGGGTGTGCATCGTGATTAAGCTGAATTCCAACGCCCTGATCAGCCGCATCGATGAATACTTCGATCCGGCCGGACTCGCGGCGCTGATGAGCTAGCCGGCAACGGAGGCGCGCATGACCCGCGCGGCGACGATGCAGTGGGGGCACCTCCAGCCGCGGAGCGGCGAGGGGGACGCAGCGATGAGGAGGAGCGCCGCAGATGACAACCGTGGAAACATTGTTGAACGACCCCGACACCGCCGGGGTGTGGAACCTCGATACCGATCGGTCGACAGTCGGTTTCAAGATCAAGAACATGTGGGGCCTGATCAGCGTCAAAGGCCGTTTCACCGACGTCGACGGCGACGGCCAGATCACCGGGAAGGGCGCCGTCTTCGGCCGCCTCGACATCCAGGTGGCGTCGATCCACACCGGAATCGGTAAACGCGACCAACATCTGCGGTCCGCTGATTTCTTCGACGTCGAGCACTTCCCAGAGATCAGTGTCGTGGTGACCGCCGTCGAGCCCACCACCGGCAGTGCCGCCGATTTACGGGCGACATTCACCGTCAAAGGCGTCACCGATGCGGTGCCGCTGCCGGTCCGCGTCGGCGTGCTCGACGACGGCTCAGTGCGGATATCGGCAAAAGCCGAGGTCGATCGGGCCCGGTTCGGGGTGGACCTCAATCCGCTGGGCATGATCGGTAAGACGGCGACAGTCTCGGCCGACGCGTACTTCGTCCGCGCGCCGCGGTAACCGTCACCGCGCAGTACAGTTTGCCTCGTGCCTGCCAGTAGCCCATTGCGGATCCTCGTGTATAGCGACAACCCCGAGACCCGACGGAGCGTCATGCTGGCGTTGGGTAAACGGGTGCATCCGGATCTGCCCGAGCTGAGCTACGTCGAAGTGGCCACCGGACCGGTCGTCATCCAGCAGATGGACGCCGGAGGCATCGATCTGGCCATCCTTGACGGCGAGGCGACCCCCGAAGGCGGCATGGGTATCGCCAAGCAACTGAAAGACGAAATCGAGCACGGGCCCCCGATCGTGGTGCTGACCGGCAGGCGCGACGATGCCTGGCTGGCCAGCTGGTCACGCGCCGAGGCTGCGGTCCCCCAGCCGATCGACCCGATTCGGCTCAGCCGGACCGTGCTCGAGTTGCTGCGCACCCCGGTGCAGTAGCTGTGCAGCCGGCCCGGGGCATCGACCGGTCCAGCCGTTGGGCAGGGCCGAACAACGTCCACGAGATGAGCTCGTCGACGGGCGAAATAGCCTTGCACTCTTGATAATTCGCGAAGTTCGAATGGCTGATAGGCTGCCCCATGCGTCGACGGGCCGACCACCCGACCGGCTGTGGCTGAGGTCACATCTAGACTGCTGAGCGCGGGACTGCACGCGGTCGCTAGGCTGTGGTTGCGCTCACAGTCCAGCCCATAGACCACAGTGAGGGAGCGTCTTCTCGGGATGAATCTCTACCTACCCATCTTCGTACTCGGAGGAATCGCCGCCGCCTTCGCGTTCGGCTCCGTGGCGATCGCCCAGATCACCGGCCCGTCCCGCTACAACCGGGCGAAACTGGAGGCATACGAATGCGGCATCGAGCCCAGCGACCAGCCGGCCAACGCGCCGCACGCAGGCAGTGGGCAGCGGTTCCCGGTGAAGTACTACCTGACCGCGATGCTGTTCATCGTCTTCGACATCGAGATCGTGTTCCTGTACCCATGGGCGGTCAGCTACGACCAGCTGGGGCTTTTCGCGTTCGTCGAAATGGTGGTGTTCGTGCTCACCGTCTTTGTGGCCTACGCATACGTGTGGCGCCGCGGCGGCCTGACTTGGGATTGAGGTAGACGTGGGCCTGGAAGAGAAAGTTCCCAGCGGTTTCTTGCTGACGACCGTCGAACAATTGGCGGGATACTTTCGCAAGAACTCCCTGTGGCCGGCCACATTCGGGTTGGCGTGCTGCGCGATCGAGATGATGGCCACCGCCGGGCCGCGATTCGATATCGCGCGCTTTGGCATGGAGCGGTTTTCGGCGACACCACGGCAGGCCGACCTGATGATCGTGGCAGGCCGCGTCAGCCAGAAGATGGCACCGGTGCTGCGCCAGATCTACGACCAGATGGCCGAGCCCAAATGGGTGCTGGCCATGGGTGTATGCGCGTCGTCGGGCGGCATGTTCAACAACTACGCGATCGTGCAGGGCGTCGACCACGTCGTGCCGGTCGACATCTACCTGCCCGGCTGCCCGCCGCGTCCGGAGATGCTGCTGTACGCAATCCTCAAGCTGCACGACAAGATTCAAGAGATGCCGTTGGGCGTCAACCGCGAGCATGCCATCGCCGCAGCCGAACAGGCCGCGCTGGCTGTCCGGCCGACGATCGAGATGCATGGGCTGTTGCGATGAGTTCGCCCAAACACGACCCGAAGCGAGCCGCCAGTGAGGTGGGCGGATCACCTGTCGGTGCCGACCAATCCGACCCCGAGGTGATCGGGGTTCGGCGCGGCATGTTCGGCGTCCACGGCAGCGGTGACACGTCGGGCTACGGGCGGCTGGTGCGCCAGATCACCATCGACGACGGCAGTCCCCGCCCCTACGGCGGATATTTCGACGAGGTGGTCGACCGGCTGGCCGAGGCGTTGAAAGCCGACGACGTCGAATTTTCCGACGCCGTCGAGAAAGTCGTCGTCTACTGCGACGAGCTGACGCTGTACGTGCGCCGAGAGCTGCTGCCGCAGGTGGCACGCCGGTTTCGTGATGACCCGCAGCTTCGCTTCGAACTGTGCCTGGGCGTCAACGGCGTGCACTACCCGGACGAAAGCGGACGCGAGCTGCATGCGGTGTACCCGTTGAGCTCGATCACCCACGGCCGTCGTGTCCGACTGGAAGTGGCTGCGCCGGACGGTGATCCGCACATCCCGTCGCTGTTCGGCATCTACCCGACCAACGACTGGCACGAGCGCGAGACCTATGACTTCTTCGGCATCATCTTCGACGGCCACCCCTCGTTGACCCGCATCGAGATGCCTGACGACTGGCAGGGACATCCGCAACGCAAGGACTACCCGCTCGGTGGCGTCCCGGTCGAGTACAAGGGCGCGAGCATTCCCCCGCCCGACGAGCGGAGGTCCTACAACTGATGAGCGACACCATGAGCGCGGCCAACGGCGAAGAATCGCCGCCGGAGACCTTGATCGCCGTCGTCGGCCAGGACTGGGAAAAGATCGTCGAGGCGGCCCGCAAAGGCGAACCCGGCGAACGGATCGTCGTCAATATGGGACCTCAGCATCCGTCCACCCACGGCGTGCTGCGACTGATTCTCGAGATCGAAGGCGAGACCGTCACCGATGCCCGATGCGGAATCGGCTACCTGCACACCGGAATCGAGAAAAACCTCGAATACCGGTACTGGACGCAGGGTGTGACGTTCGTGACCCGCATGGATTACCTGTCACCGTTTTTCAACGAGACCGCCTTCTGCCTGGGCGTCGAGAAACTGCTCGGCATCACCGACGAGATCCCGGAACGCGTCAACGTCATTCGGGTGATGATGATGGAGCTCAACCGGATCTCCTCGCACCTGGTCGCCCTGGCGACCGGCGGTATGGAGTTGGGCGCGATGACGCCGATGTTCGTCGGCTTCCAGGGTCGCGAGATCATCCTGACGCTGTTCGAGTCGATCACCGGGCTGCGGATGAACAGTGCCTACATCCGGCCCGGCGGCGTCGCGGCGGACCTGCCACCCAACGCGCAGACCGAGATCACCGAAGCCCTCAAGAAGCTGAAGGTCTCGTTGCGCGACATGGGCGACCTGCTCAATGAGAGCGCTATCTGGAAGGCGCGCACCAAGGACGTCGGCTACCTGGACCTGACCGGCTGCATGGCTCTCGGAATTACCGGGCCGTGTCTGCGATCCACCGGGCTGCCGCACGATCTGCGTCGCACCGAACCCTACTGCGGATACGAGAACTACGAGTTCGACGTGATCACCGACGACGGTTGTGATGCGTACGGCCGCTACATCATTCGCGTCAAGGAGATGTCGGAGTCGGTGAAGATCGTCGAACAGTGCCTGGACAAGTTGCGGCCCGGCCCGACCATGGTGGAGAACCGCAAGATCGCCTGGCCGGCTGATCTGACAGTCGGCCCGGACGGCCTGGGCAACTCGCCCGAGCACATCGAGAAGATCATGAGCGGCTCGATGGAAGCGTTGATCCACCACTTCAAGCTGGTCACCGAGGGCATCCGGGTGCCGGCCGGGCAGGTCTACGTCGCCGTCGAATCACCACGCGGCGAGTTGGGTGTGCACATGGTCAGCGACGGCGGCACCCGCCCGTATCGGGTGCACTACCGGGACCCGTCGTTCACCAACCTTCAGGCCGTCGCCGCGATGTGTGAGGGCGGCATGGTCGCCGACGTGATCACCGCGGTGGCCAGTATCGACCCGGTGATGGGCGGGGTGGACCGATGACCGCAGCACAGACTCCCGGCGCCAGCAGCAACGGCGAGCGGGTGTTCATCCGGCTTGGCCCGCCACCCGAGGAGCCCGGGCAGTTCGTCACCGACGGTGCACCCCGGTCGTACCCGGCCGACGTTCAGGCACGCTTGGAGGTCGACGCCAAGGAGATCATCGGTAAATACCCGGACCCCCGCTCCGCGCTGCTGCCGCTGCTGCACCTGGTGCAGTCCGAGGACGGCTACGTGACACCGGCCGGTGTGGAATTCTGCGGCGAACAGCTCGGGCTGACCGGTGCCGAAGTTGCTGCTGTCGCAAGCTTTTACACCATGTATCGCCGTGGACCCACCGGCGAATACCTGGTCGGGGTGTGCACCAACACGCTGTGCGCGGTGATGGGCGGCGACGCGATCTTCGACTCGCTCAAAGAACACCTCGGCATCGGCAACGACGAGATGACCGACGACGGATCGGTCACGCTGCAACACATCGAGTGCAACGCCGCGTGCGACTACGCACCGGTAGTGATGGTCAATTGGGAGTTCTACGACAACCAGACCACCGAGTCGGCACGCAAGCTCGTCGACGGGCTGCGCTCCGGTAAGCCTCCTGCCCCCACCCGCGGTGCGCCGCTGTGCAAATTCAAAGAGACCGAGCGGATCCTGGCCGGTTTCCCCGACCCGCGGCCAGACTTTGGCCAAGGCGGGGCAGGCGCGGCCACTTTGGCCGGGCTACGGGTGGCCAAGGAGCGCAACATGACCGCGCCGTCGCCCGAAAGTTCAGGGGAGGGTCAGTAATGGGGTCACCGACACCGCTGGCTCCGGTGCTGAGCCGCTTCTGGGACGACCCCGAGTCGTGGACTCTGGAGACGTATCGCCGCAACGAGGGCTACCAGGCGCTGGACAAGGCCTTGAAGATGGAGCCCGACGCGGTGATCACCGCCGTGAAAGACTCCGGGTTGCGCGGCCGCGGCGGTGCGGGCTTCTCGACCGGGACGAAGTGGTCGTTCATCCCGCAGGGCGACACCGGTCCGGCCGCCAAGCCGCACTACCTGGTGGTCAATGCCGACGAGTCCGAACCTGGCACCTGCAAAGACATTCCGCTGATGCTGGCCACCCCGCACCTCTTGGTCGAAGGGGTGATCATCGCGTCGTACGCGATCCGAGCCAGCCACGCCTTCATCTATGTGCGCGGTGAGGTGCTGCCGGTGCTACGGCGCCTGCAGAATGCGGTGGCCGAGGCGTACGCCAACGGTTACCTCGGTCGCGACATCGCCGGCTCCGGTTACGACCTGGAGTTGGTCGTGCACGCCGGCGCCGGCGCCTACATCTGCGGCGAGGAGACGGCGCTGCTCGATTCGCTGGAGGGCCGCCGGGGCCAGCCGCGACTACGTCCACCGTTCCCCGCGGTCGCCGGCCTGTACGGCTGCCCGACGGTGATCAACAACGTCGAGACCATCGCCAGTGTCCCGTCGATCGTGCTGAACGGCGTGGACTGGTTCCGGTCGATGGGCAGCGAGAAATCGCCTGGCTACACGCTGTATTCGCTGTCGGGGCATGTGACCAACCCAGGCCAGTACGAAGCGCCGCTGGGCATCACGCTGCGAGAACTGCTCGACTACGCCGGCGGCGTGCGGGCCGGGCACCAGCTGAAGTTCTGGACTCCCGGCGGGTCGTCGACACCGCTGCTCACCGACGAGCACCTCGACGTGCCGCTGGACTACGAGGGCGTCGGCGCCGCTGGCTCGATGCTTGGCACCAAGGCATTGGAGATCTTCGACGAGACGACCTGCGTGGTGCGCGCGGTCGGCCGGTGGACCGACTTCTACCGGCACGAATCCTGCGGTAAGTGCACGCCGTGCCGAGAGGGCACGTTCTGGCTGAGCCAGATCTATGAGCGCCTGGAGTCCGGTCACGGCACACCCGAGGATCTGGACAAGCTGCTGGACATCTCCGACGCGATTCTCGGTAAGTCGTTCTGCGCCTTGGGTGATGGCGCGGCCAGCCCCGTCGCGTCGTCGATCAAGTTCTTCCGCGACGAATACGTCGCGCATGTCGAGGGCGGCGGCTGTCCGTTCGACCCCAAGCTGTCCATGCTCGCGGCGAACGGAGTGAAAGCGTGACACAAACCGCGGACACCGGGGAGAAGGTCACCCAGCCCGAGCTGGTGACGTTGACCATCGACGACACCGAAATCAGCGTTCCCAAAGGCACTTTGGTGATCCGGGCCGCCGAGTTGATCGGCGTGCAGATCCCCCGGTTCTGCGACCACCCGTTGCTGGATCCGGTTGGCGCCTGCCGCCAGTGTCTGGTGGAGGTCGAGGGTCAGCGCAAGCCGATGGCGTCGTGCACCATTCCCGTCGCCGACGACATGGTGGTGCGCACCCAGTTCAGCTCCGAGGCCGCCGATAAGGCGCAGCACGGGGTGATGGAGCTGCTGCTGATCAACCACCCACTGGACTGTCCGATGTGCGACAAGGGCGGTGAGTGCCCGCTGCAGAACCAGGCGATGTCCAACGGCCGCCCGGATTCCCGGTTCCACGACGTCAAACGCACGTTCACCAAGCCGATCAACATCTCCTCGCAGGTCCTGCTGGACCGCGAACGCTGCATCCTGTGCGCGCGCTGCACCCGGTTCTCCGACCAGATCGCCGGCGACCCGTTCATCGAGATGCTCGAGCGTGGCGCGCTGCAACAGGTCGGCATCTACGCCAACGAGCCGTTCGAGTCGTATTTCTCCGGCAACACCGTGCAGATCTGCCCGGTCGGGGCGTTGACCGGCACCGCGTACCGGTTCCGGGCCCGTCCGTTCGACCTCGTCTCCAGCCCGAGTGTGTGCGAGCACTGCGCGTCGGGGTGCGCACAGCGCACCGACCACCGCCGCGGCAAGGTACTGCGCCGACTGGCCGGCGACGAGCCGGAAGTCAACGAAGAATGGAACTGCGACAAGGGCCGGTGGGCGTTCACCTACGCCACCCAGGGTGACCGGATCACCACTCCCCTGGTCCGGGACGCAGACGGCTCGCTGGCACCCGCGTCGTGGCCGCACGCGGTCGCCGCCGCGATCGAAGGACTCACCTCGGCGGCCGGCGGTACCGGTGTGCTGCCGGGCGGCCGGCTGACCGTCGAAGACGCTTACGCTTACTCCAAGTTTACCCGAATCGTGTTGGGCACCAACGACATCGACTTCCGAGCCCGCCCGCACTCCAGCGAGGAAACGCAGTTCCTGGCAGCCCGGGTGGCCGGTACGTCGATCACGACCAGCTACTCCGATCTGGAGTCGGCGCCGGTCGTCGTGCTCGCCGGCTTCGAACCGGAGGAAGAGTCGCCGATCGTGTACCTGCGGCTGCGGAAGGCCGCGCGCAAGCATGGGCTGGCGGTACACGCGGTGGCACCGTTCGCCAGCAACGGGTTGAAGAAGTTGCACGGCACGCTGATCGAGACCGCGCCCGGTGCGGAGCCCGCCGCGCTGGACGGCCTGGCGACCGGGGAGCTGCTGCCTCTCCTATCCAAGCCAGGCGCGATCATCATCGTCGGCGAACGGCTCGCCGGAGTGCCCGGCGGATTGTCCGCCGCGGCCCGGCTCGCCGACTCCACCGGCGCGAAACTGGCGTGGATCCCTCGCCGCGCCGGTGAACGCGGCGCGCTCGAGGCCGGCGCGCTGCCGGGGCTACTGCCCGGTGGCCGGCCGCTCAGCGACGAGACCGCCCGCGCGCAGGTCTCGAAGGCCTGGCATGTCTCCGAGTTGCCCGCTACTGAAGGACGCGACGCCGACGGGATCCTGGCCGCGGCCGCCGACGGCACCCTGGGCGCGCTGCTGGTCGGCGGCATCGAACCGGACGACTTCGCCGATCCCGACGCGGTGCTGGCCGCTCTGGACGCAGCGGGCTTCGTGGTGAGCCTGGAGTTGCGGCACAGCGCGGTGACCGAACGTGCCGACGTGGTTTTTCCGATCGCGCCGGCGGCCGAGAAGGCTGGCACCTACGTCAACTGGGAGGGCCGAGGGCGCAGCTTCTCGGGCGCACTGCCCCCGGCGGCCACACCGGACCTGCGCGTTCTCGACACGTTGGCCGACGAGATCGGCATAGACCTCGGCTTTCCCACCGTGTCGGCAGCGCTCGCCGAACTGAGTGCGATTGGCACCTGGGACGGTGAGCCCGCTGCTGCGCCGACCGTGGCGGCCGCCGCAGCGCCCAAGCCCGGTGCCGGTGAGGCCGTGTTGGCGGGTTGGCGGATGCTCCTCGACGACGGGCTGCTGCAAAACGGCGAGCCACACCTGGCCGGCACCGCGCGCACACCGGTGGTGCGGTTGTCGGCAGCGACGGCGAGCGCGATCGGCGCCGCCGACGGCGACAAGGTCAGCGTCAGCACGTCGCACGGCGGCATCACCCTGCCATTGGCGATCACCGAGATGCCCGAGCACGTGGTGTGGCTGCCACTGAACTCGCCGGGCTCGGCGGTGCACCGGCAGTTGGGCGTCACGCCCGGTCACGTCGTCAAGATCGGAGCGGCGACCGCCGGCGACGATGCAGAGCGAAGCGATGGGGAGGAGCGGCGCAGATGATCGCCGGCTTCGGACACGACACCTGGTGGCTGATCTTGGCCAAGGCGCTCGTCGTCTTCGTGTTCCTGGTGCTGACGGTGCTGATCGCGATCCTTGCCGAGCGCAAGATCCTGGGCCGGATGCAGTTGCGTTGGGGACCCAACCGGGTCGGCCCGCGCGGCTATCTGCAGAGCCTGGCCGATGGCATCAAGCTGGCGCTGAAGGAGCCGATCACTCCGTTCGGCGTCGAAAAGCCGTTGTTCCTGCTGGCCCCGGCCATCTCGACGATTCCCGCGATCACGGCCTTCGCGTTCATCCCGTTTGGGCCGCAGGTCTCCGTGTTCGGTCACTGGACCCCGCTGCAGGTGACCGATCTGCCGGTGGCAGTGCTGTTCATCCTGGCGCTGTCCTCGATCGGGGTCTACGGCATCGTGCTCGCGGGGTGGGCGTCGGGCTCGACCTATCCGCTGCTGGGCGGGGTGCGCTCGACCGCGCAAGTGATCTCCTACGAGGTCGCGATGGGGCTGTCGTTTGCCACCGTGTTCCTTTTCGCCGGAACCATGTCAACGTCGCAGATCGTGTCGGCGCAGGATCGGGTCTGGTACGTCTTTCTGCTGCTGCCGTCGTTCGCGGTGTACCTGGTGTCCATGGTCGGGGAGACCAACCGGGCGCCGTTCGATCTGCCCGAGGCCGAAGGCGAATTGGTCGCCGGTTTCCACACTGAGTACTCGTCGCTGAGCTTCGCGATGTTCTACTTGGCCGAGTACATCAACATGACCACGGTGTCGGCGCTGGCCGCCACGTTGTTCATGGGCGGCTGGCATGCGCCGTGGCCGCTGGACATGTGGGCGGGCGCCAACAGCGGCTGGTGGCCGGTGCTGTGGTTCACGGCCAAGGTGTGGGTGTTCCTGTTCTTCTACATCTGGTTGCGGGGCACGCTCCCGCGGCTGCGGTACGACCAGTTCATGGCGCTGGGCTGGAAGATTCTCATCCCGGTGTCGCTGGTCTGGGCGCTGATCGCGGCGGCGATCCGCACTCTGCGCAACCAGGGTTATCCGCACTGGACACCGCTGCTGGTCGGCGCCAGCATCGTTGTCACCGTCGTGCTGCTCTATCTGCTGCAGAAACCGTTCAGCAACAGGCAAATACGCAACAATCGGCGCCGTAACGAGCCGGTGGAGGCGGGGTCCTCGGGGTCCGCCGCGCCCGCCTTTCCCACGCCGCCGCTGCCTGGCCAATCGCTGGTGCCGGCGACCAAGGAGTCTGCTCATGGCTAAGTTCTTCAAATCCCTCGCCGGGTTCGGCGTGACGTTCGGCTCGATGTTCAAGCGTCCCGTCACCGAGATGTACCCGGAGAATCCCGGTCCGGTGGCCCCGCGCTATCACGGCCGCCATCAGCTCAACCGCTACGCCGACGGCCTGGAGAAGTGCATCGGCTGCGAGCTGTGCGCGTGGGCGTGCCCGGCCGACGCGATCTACGTGGAGGGCGCCGACAACACCGACGAGCAGCGTTTCTCGCCGGGCGAACGCTATGGCCGGGTCTACCAGATCAATTATCTGCGCTGCATCGGATGCGGGCTGTGTGTCGAAGCCTGCCCGACCCGCTCGCTGACGATGACCAACCAATATGAGATGGCCGACGACAATCGCGCCGACCTGATCCTGGAAAAGCACCAGCTGCTGGCCCCGCTGCTGGAGGGCATGACCCCGGCACCGCACCCCAGGGCCGAAGGGTCCACCGACGCCGACTACTACCGCGGCAACATCACCGCAGACGGCCTGCGCAACATACCGATTTCGGACGTCACAAAGTGATCGCTTCGATGACTACTGTGCTGGCCGCCGACGTCCTCACCCGCACGTCCACCGGTGAAGCGGTGACGTTCTGGCTGCTGGGCACGCTGGCCCTGGTCGGGGCGCTGGGCGTGGTGACGGCCGCCAACGCGGTCTACTGCGCGATGTCCTTGGCGGTGACGATGATCGTCCTGGCGGTGTTCTACATGCTCGAAGATGCCGTGTTCCTCGGCGTCGTGCAGATCGTGGTCTACACCGGCGCGGTGATGATGCTGTTCCTGTTCGTGCTGATGCTGATCGGCGTGGATTCAGCGGAGTCGCTGGTCGAAACGCTGCGCGGACAGCGGGTCGCCGCTGTGGTGGCCGGTCTGGGCTTTGGCGTCATTCTCATCGCCGGTATCGGCAGCGCCGCCAGCCACGAATTCGCCGGGCTGACCCAGGCCAACGCGGGCGGCAACGTCCAAGGTTTGGCGACGCTGATCTTCTCCCGATACCTGTGGGCGTTCGAATTGACCAGCGCGCTGTTGATCACCGCGGCCATCGGAGCGATGCTGCTGGCGCACCGGGAGCGCTTCGAGCGCCGCAAGACGCAGCGGGAGCTGTCGATCGAGCGATTCGGTCCCGGTGGCCACCCCACTCCGCTTCCCGGTCCCGGTGTCTACGCCCGGCACAACGCGGTCGACTCGGCCGCGCGGCTTCCCGACGGCTCCTTCTCCCGGTTGTCGGTGCCCGCGGTACTGGAAATCCGGACTTTTGAGGATGAGGACGTGCCGGCGGGTAGTGGTTCCAACGGTTCTCAGAACGGTGCGTCATGAATCCGCAGAACTATCTGTACCTCTCAGCGCTGCTGTTCACCATCGGCGCTGCCGGTGTGCTGTTGCGGCGCAACGCGATTGTGATGTTCATGTGCGTCGAGTTGATGCTCAACGCGGTCAACCTGGCCTTCGTCACCTTCTCCCGGCTGCACGGTCACCTCGACGGCCAGATGGTGGCGTTCTTCACGATGGTCGTCGCCGCCTGCGAGGTGGTGATCGGCCTGGCCATCATCATGACGATCTTCCGTGCCCGCAAATCGGCTTCGGTCGACGACGCCAACCTGCTCAAAGGTTAGAGGCTTGTGACATCACTGACACACCTGATCTGGCTGCTCGTCGCCCTGCCCGCGGCCAGCGCGTTAGTACTGCTGGTCGGCGGTAGGCGCACCGACCCCTGGGGACACCTGCTGGGCTGCGCGACCCCGCTGGCGTCGTTCGGAGTCGGCCTGGCACTTCTGGTCGAGATGCTCGGCCGGCACGGCGACGCCCGGACCATCCTCCAGAACTTGTTCACCTGGGTACCGGTCGGTGGACTGCACGTCGACTTCGGCCTGCAGATCGACCAGTTGTCGATCTGTTTCGTGCTGTTGATCACCGGAGTCGGGTCGCTGATCCACATCTACTCGGTCGCCTACATGGCCGAGGATCCCGACCGTCGACGCTTTTTCGCGTACCTCAACTTGTTCCTCGCGGCGATGCTGCTGCTGGTGGTGGCCGACAACTTCCTGGGCCTCTACGCCGGCTGGGAAGGCGTGGGCCTGGCGTCCTACCTGCTGATCGGGTTCTGGTATCACAAGCCGACCGCGGCCACCGCGGCCAAGAAAGCCTTTGTGATGAACCGGGTCGGCGATGCCGGTCTGGCGCTGGCCATCTTTGTGATCTTCGCCAACTTCGGCACGTTGTCGTACTCCGGGGTGTTCGGGCAGGCAGCCGGTGCCAGCCACGCTGCGCTGACCTGGATCGGGTTGCTGCTGCTGTCGGGCGCCTGCGCCAAGTCCGCGCAGGTGCCACTGCAGGCCTGGCTCGGTGACGCCATGGAGGGTCCCACCCCGGTGTCCGCGCTGATCCACGCCGCGACGATGGTGACTGCGGGTGTGTATCTGATCGTGCGTGCCAACCCGCTGTACAGCCTGTCCCCGGACGCCCGACTCGGCGTGATCATCGTCGGCGCGGTCACGTTGCTGTTCGGAGCGGTCATCGGTTGCGCCAAGGACGACATCAAGCGCGCGCTCGCGGCGTCCACGATGAGTCAGATCGGCTACATGGTGCTGGCCGCGGGCCTGGGGCCGGCGGGCTACGCGTTCGCGATCCTGCACCTGCTCACCCACGGTTTCTTCAAGGCCGGCCTGTTCCTGGGCTCCGGCGCGGTGATCCACGCGATGGACGAGGAACAGGACATGCGCCACTACGGCGGCCTGCGCAGCGCGCTACCGGTGACCTTTGCGACCTTCGGCCTGGGCTACCTCGCGATCATCGGAGTGCCGCCGTTCGCCGGCTACTTCTCTAAAGACGCGATCATCGAGGCCGCGTTGGGAGCGGGAGGAGCCGGCGGCTGGATTCTGGGCGGGGCTGCCCTGCTGGGAGCCGGAATCACCGCGTTCTACATGACCCGGGTGATGCTGCTGACCTTCTTTGGCGAAAAGCGTTGGGCCGCAGACACACATCCGCACGAGGCTCCCGCGTTGATGACCTGGCCGATGATCCTGCTCGCGGTCGGATCGGTGTTCTCCGGCGGGCTGCTGGGTTGGGGCGGCACGCTGCGGCACTGGCTGGAACCGGTGACCACCTTCGAGGAGAGCTCGTCTGTGGCGCCGTCGTGGGTGATCAGCGCGGTGGCCGTCGGTGTCGTCGCCGTCGGCTTCCTGGTGGCCCTCTGGCGCTACCTCGGCCGCCCCGTGCCCGAGACGGCGCCTGCCGACGTGTCGGTGCTGACCGTCGCCGCCCGCAGGGACCTCTACGGCGACGCCTTCAACGAGGAGGTTTTCATGCGACCGGGTGCGCAACTCACCCACGCGCTGGTCGAGTTCGACGACCAGGGTGTGGACGGGTCAGTCAACGCGCTGGCCAAATTGGTGAGTCGCACCTCCGAGTGGCTGCGCGGGTTCCAGACCGGATTCGCCCGCAACTATGCGTTGTCGATGCTCGTGGGAGCGGCGCTGGTGGCCGTGGCGATCCTGGTGGTGCAACTGTGGGTGTAACGAACAGCTTCCCGTGGCTGACGGTGCTGTGGCTGGTGCCGTTGCTCGGTGCCGTGGTCATCATCGTGCTCCCGCCCGGAGCACGGCAACTCGCCAGATGGCTCGGCCTAACCGCTTCGGTGGCCGTGCTGGTTCTGTCGCTCGCGCTCGCGGTGGGCTTCAAGACCGGTGGCCCGACCTATCAGTTCGTCGAATCGCACCCCTGGATACCGACATTCGGCGCCGGATACAGCATCGGGGTCGACGGCATCGCATTGGTGCTGGTGCTGCTGACCACGGTGTTGGTGCCGCTGCTGCTGGTGGCCGGCTGGAACGACGGCGGCGAGCGGCCGCGCGGCACGCAGGCCTACGTGGCGCTGACGCTGACCATCGAGTCGATGGTGCTGATCTCGGTGATCTCGCTGGACGTGCTGCTGTTCTACGTGTTCTTCGAGGCGATGCTCATCCCGATGTATTTCCTCATCGGCGGCTTCGGTGGCGGCGTCCAGCGATCCCGCGCAGCGGTGAAGTTCTTGTTGTACAACCTGGTCGGCGGTCTGATCATGCTGGCCGCCGTGATCGGGCTGTATGTGGTGACCGCGGAGCACGGCCCGGGGACATTCGACTTCCGTCAGATCGTCGGCGCCGTCGCGTCGGGTTCACTCGGCGCCTCGCCGGGCGTGCTCAAAGCGCTGTTCTTGGGATTCATGTTCGCGTTTGCTATCAAGGCGCCGCTGTGGCCGTTCCACCGGTGGCTGCCCGACGCGGCCGTCGAGTCGACTCCAGCGACCGCGGTGCTGATCACTGCGGTGATGGACAAGGTCGGAACGTTCGGCATGCTGCGGTACTGCCTGCAGTTGTTCCCTGACGCGTCAACGTATTTCCGTCCTGCGATCGTCGTCTTGGCGGTGATCGGCGTCATCTACGGCGCGATCGTGGCGATCGGCCAGACCGACATCATGCGGCTGATCGCTTACACGTCGATCTCGCACTTCGGCTTCATCATCCTCGGCATCTTCGTGATGACGACCCAGGGCCAGAGCGGGTCGACGCTGTACATGCTCAACCACGGCATAGCCACCGCCGCCGTGTTCCTGATCGCCGGATTCCTGATCTCGCGGCGCGGCACCCGATCGATCGCCGCCTACGGCGGTGTGCAGAAAGTGGCCCCCGTACTGGCCGGGACGTTCCTGGTCGCGGGCCTGGCCACGGTGTCACTGCCGGGGCTGGCGCCGTTCGTCAGCGAGTTCCTGGTACTGATCGGCGCATACAACCGCTACTGGTTGGCAGCGGCCTTCGGCGTGACCGCGCTGGTGCTCTCCTCGATCTACATCCTGTGGCTGTACCAACGGCTGATGACCGGCCCCGTCGCCGCCGGCAACGAGAAGATCCGCGACCTGGTGCCGCGCGAACTCCTCGTGGTCGCACCGCTGATCG
This sequence comes from uncultured Actinomycetota bacterium, assembly GCA_963760095.1. Taxonomy (GTDB): domain Bacteria; phylum Actinomycetota; class Actinomycetes; order Mycobacteriales; family Mycobacteriaceae; genus Mycobacterium. The sequence continues at coordinate 99,593 of CAVXBT010000013.1, forward strand.
CGTTGCTCCTGGTGCTCGGGATCTACCCCAAGCCGGTGCTGGACATCATCAACCCCGCGGTGGGGAACACCATGACGACGATCAATCAGCAAGACCCCGCACCGATCGTGCGGCCAGGTACCGCGCACCTACCCGGAATGGCGGAGGGACCGCGCCGATGACGTCTATTGCTATCCCTGCTATGCCCACGCCCAGCGTCGAATACGGGTTGCTGTCACCGATTTTCATCGTCTTCGGTGTTGCCGTGGCCGGTGTACTGGTGGAGGCATTCCTGCCCCGACGTGCCCGCTACGGCGCCCAGGTCCTGCTGACGCTGGGCGGCTTGATCGCCGCGTTTGTCGCCGTCGTCATTGTCGGCAGGCAACTCGATCCCCCTGGCCGCAGTGCCGTGCTGGGCGCACTGGCCATCGACGGGCCGACGCTGCTGTTGCAGGGCGCAATTCTGTTGGTCACGGTGCTCGCCGTGGTCTTTTTCGCCGAACGTCGCAGCGGGGATGACCTGGCGGCCGGTCCGGGTGCCGCCACAGCCACCGTCCGCGTCCCCCGCGGCTTGGATTCCTTTACCCCACAAGCGTCGGCGGTGCCGGACAGTGCGGCCGAGCATGAGGCGGTGCGGGCCGGGGCAGCCCAGACCGAGGTGTTCCCGCTGACGATGCTGGCCGTCGGCGGCATGCTGGTGTTCCCGGCCGCCAACGATCTGCTGACCATGTTCGTGGCGCTGGAGGTGCTGTCGCTGCCGCTGTACCTGTTGTGCGGCCTTGCCCGCTACCGCCGCTTGCTCTCCCAGGAAGCGTCGGTCAAATACTTTCTGCTGGGCGCATTCTCGTCAGCGTTCTTCCTTTACGGCGTTGCGCTGCTCTACGGCGCCGCCGACACACTGTCGCTGCCCGGAATCGCCCGATCGCTTGCGGGCAAGCCCACCGACTCGACGGCTCTGATCGGGGTTGCGCTGTTGTCGGTCGGGCTGCTGTTCAAGGTCGGCGCGGTCCCATTCCACTCGTGGATCCCCGACGTCTACCAAGGCGCGCCAACCGCGATCACCGGGTTCATGGCCGCGGCAACCAAAGTCGCGGCGTTCGGCGCGCTGCTCCGGGTCGTCTACGTGGCACTGCCGCCACTGCACTACGAGTGGCGACCCGTCCTATGGGCCATCTCGATTCTGACCATATTGGTCGGCACCGTCACCGCCGTGACCCAGACCGATGTCAAGCGGATGCTGGCGTATTCATCGATCGCACACGTGGGTTTCATTCTCACCGGCGTCATCGCAGACAACCCGGCGGGTCTCGCGTCGACGATGTTCTACCTTGTCGCCTACAGCTTCAGCACGGTGGGTGCGTTCGCGGTCGTCGGCCTGATCCGCGACTCCCACGGTGAAGAGGACGCGACCACATCGCACTGGGCAGGGCTGGGGCAGCGTTATCCCGCTGTCAGCCTGCTCTTTTCGATGTTCCTGCTGGCATTCGCTGGTATCCCGCTGACCAGCGGGTTTGTCAGCAAGTTCGCAGTGTTCCAGGCAGCGGCCAAGGGCGGCGCGGTGCCGTTGGTCATCATCGGTGTGATCGGCAGTGCGATAGCCGCCTACTTCTACGTTCGGGTGATCGTGCTGATGTTCTTCACCGAGCCGCACGCCGAGCAGGTGCACGTCGTGATGCCCAGCTTCTGGAGCAAGGCGGCCATCGCGGTGTGCGCGGCGGCCACCATCGGCCTGGGCATCTTCCCGCAGCCACTGCTCGATCTCGCCCGGCAGGCCGCGCAGTTCCTGACATGACCGCGGGGCTGGTACTCAGCGACGACGCCGGCCCGGTCCGGGTGCTGACCATGAACCGTCCAGCAGCACGAAACGCGTTGAGCCCAGGGCTGATCGAGACACTGTATGCCTCGCTACGCGAGGCCGACGACGACCCGGCGGTGCGGGCGGTGGTGCTCACCGGCGCCGACCCGGCGTTCTGCGCCGGCGTCGACCTCAAGGAGGCGCAGCGGCTCGGCTCGGTGTACTTCGAGCAGTTTAAGAAGCAGAGCTGCATTCGCCAGACAGCCCAGATGCACAAGCCGATCGTCGGCGCGATCAACGGCGCGGTGTTCACCGGCGGACTGGAGATGGCGTTGGGCTGCGACTTCCTCATCGCCTCCCAGCGCGCGGTTTTCGCCGATACCCATGCCCGCGTCGGGATCCTGCCCGGCGGCGGGATGACGGCGCGGCTGCCGCAGGTGGTCGGCGCGGCGATGGCACGCCGGCTGTCGATGACCAGCGAAGTGCTCGACGCCGCGCGTGCCCTGCGGATCGGGTTGGTCACCGAGGTCGTACCGCACGAACAGCTGCTGCCCAGGACCGTCGAGCTGGCCGCCATGATCGCCGAAGTTCCTGCGCCAATCATGGCTTCCCTCAAGGAAATCTACGTCACCGGCGCGGCCGCAATCACCGATCCGGCGCTTGCCGCCGAACAGGCCATCGCCGGTGCGCAGACGCTGGACCAGGACGGCCTCAAAGACCGCTACGCCGAAGTCACCGAGCGTAACCGCCGCCAAATTCGGCCGCAGCCCTAGGCGAGAAGCGGGCTGAAATCGGTCGGCGGATCGACGAGATTCATTGAGCGGAAGAGCTTTTCGGTGAGTGCCGGGCTACCCTCGACGGCGCACAACACGGCCTCGCGGAAGTCCAGCATTTCTTTGGACGCCGAATGATCAGTGCTTCCGTTGTCCATGTAGAGATCATTGGACTGGTTGGAAGTCCACATCGGGCCGATGTGTTCGGCGGCGGCTGCGAAGAATCGCCGGCTCAGGTCGCCATTGGCTTCGGCGAGGCACTGTTGCAGAAGTCGGCGAGCACCCGCGCCGCGAGCAATCCACCCACCCCCGCACCGCAGACAACAACTCGTTCCCCCAGCTTGCTCGCCACTACTCCCCTCGCTGATAGCCCTGCTCCCGGCTAACCGTACAGAAATAGTTAAATAGTCAGGCCGAAACCGGCAATGTGAGCGCTGTGGCCGCCAATCATGTCTGCGCGCAATGACCTTGCCGCAGTGTGCCTTGTCGCGGCGCCGCCAAGCTAGACCGCAGCGAACGGCCCCTTAACACCGAACTCGCCCAGCGCCATCGCCGCCAGATCCGGCCGTAAGACGCTCAGCTCCTCGAGTTCCTCGTCCGCGCGGCGCTGCACCAACAGTGGAATGAAATCCCTGACTCGGCTGCTGTGGAACTGCGCATAGATGTGGCGCACAACAGCAGATATGTGACCGACCGGAAGTGCAGCGTATTTCTCCGCGAGGCGACGCTCCACGCCGTCGATCAACTCCCGCTCTTCTTGCGGCATCCCGATATTGTCACCGCCAACCAAACACCGGTCAAGATATTTCAGGCTACGTAATGTTCTGGAAATCGTTGGATAAAAAGACTTTTCCGGCGGCCGCTCGAGGAGTACTCTGCACGACCAAGCCCGCATGACGGACTCCTTTGTGGTGTCAAAGTCTAGCCATCTTCGTCATGTAGAAAAGGTCTCGTGGCCAGCAGGTAGATCGCGAACACCGCCAGCGGCGCGAGCAGCGGCAACCACGGTAGCTGCAGCGGAAATGCTGTCGCGACCAGGCCGACCAGCGTGAATCCCACGGCGGACACCACCGTTGCTCCGCTGACGCAGTCAAGGCCGACGCCGCTACCGGCCGCGTGGCGTAGCACCAGGTAGACGGCCGCGGCCAAACCGGAAACCGCGGCCAGGGTGGCCGGTGGGCCGGACAGCGCGACCACCACCACGGTAAGCAGCACCGCAAGCGTGGCAGCCGGCCGAAAAAGGGTTGCGACCGTCACTGCGACCACCGCTGACGTCGCCGCGACGAGAGCCGGTCCGTGCAATCCGATTCCTACGATCGCCACCATCAGCAGACCCGCCACCGTAGCCAACATGTGCGCCGTCAGCGGCGCGGCGCGACTCATGGTCGCCGTCCCGTCGCGGGCCGACGGTGATCGGGCACCGCGCGCATCGACTGGTCCAGGCTTCGATCCGTCTGCCAGGCCACCACGTCGACGCCGACGGTGCCCATGTCGCGATACATCGCCGAACGCTGCAGCGCCCACATCCGGTCGACCAGCGGGTCGTGTGTGGTCCGAAACGGGGAACCCTGCAGCACATCCACCGCCACCACGACATGACCGCGTCTGCGTAAGTCGATCAGTGCCAGCGCGAATTCGGTGTCGAGCAAGGTGGAGAATCCGACGACGATCGCACCCGGGGGAACTGCCGTCCGCGGCGCCAATGTTCCAGTGGTGCTTTCGAATTCATCACCAGCGCCCATAACGGTGTCGAGCACGCGATAGAACTGGCGCTGCCCGATGTCGGCGCCCAGCCAGCGGGGCTTGCGACCGCCGAGTGCGACGATGCCGGCCCGATCACCGTGGCGCAGCGCGGTCTGCACCACCTGAGCGGCGCCGCGCACGATCCGCTCGGTGGCGTCCGTCGCAGGGCCGACGGGCTGCGGATAGCCGTCGACCAGCACCACCACATCCGCGGACCGGTCGGTCAGCCGCTGGGTCACATGCAGGCGGCCGCGGCGGGCGCTGACCGGCCAGTTCACCGTGCGCAGCTGGTCACCCGGCACGTAGCTGCGGATGTCGGCGTATTCGACACCGCGGCCGATGTGCCTGGTCAGGTGGGTGCCCAGCCGATCGAGCAGCTCGGTCTGCGGCAGCGTCGTCGGTTGGGGCGGCACCATCGGGAACACGGTCACGTCGGCCGCATCGACGGTCCCCGTCCCGGCCAACAGGCCGCCATGCGCGACGACCTCGACCATGGCCCGCAGCGGAAAGCGTCCCCAGCGCTCGGCGCTGGCGGTCACCGTCTGCCGCTGCCGAGATGTCCGCTCGACCACCTCCAGCCTCATCCCGTCGACCGTCGACACTGTGAGTCCTACTGCGGTACCGAATGTTTCAGTGTCAGCCCATAAGGTCAGCTGCGTCTGCTCGGTTTCGAAGCATCGTTGCGAGGCGGGGTCGGCATGCACGCTGACTCGTGGCAGCGGCCGCTGCCAGCTGACGGAACACAGCACACCGAGCAGCGGTGCGGCGAATGCGATGAGCTGCCAGCGCGATCCGATCAAACCGACTGCCAGCGCGAGTGCGGCACAGGTGGCCATCCCACGCGTCAATGCTGATGGGCGCCAACGCAGCTGGGCTTCACGGATCTCGATCACGCGGACTACTCGAAACTTCTAAGGAGCGCCGCGTGTTCGTGGAACCGGCAACCGTCGCAGCAATTCCTCGACGATGTCGGAGCCTTGAATTTTCCGCACCCACATCTCAGGCCGCAGTGTGATCCGATGCGCCACGGCAGGCGTGGCGAGCGCCTTGATGTCTTCGGGTATCACATAATCGCGGCCGAGCAGCAGAGCGCGGGCGCGGGCGAGCTGCACCAGATCGATTTCCGCACGGGGACTGGCGCCCACCGCGACCTGCGGGTGGTGTCGGGTCGCGGCGGCCAGCGACACCACGTAGTGCAGAACGTCTTCGTGCACACTCACCTGCTCGACCGACTCGCGCATCGCCAGCAGGTCATGAGCGTCGACGACCTGATTGACGGTCGGTTCGGCCGATCCCCGATCGAGGCGGCGCCGCAGCATGGCGGCCTCGTCGCTCTCAGACAGGTAGCGCAGTTCGAGCCGAATCGCGAATCGGTCCAGCTGCGCCTCGGGCAGCGGATAGGTGCCTTCGTATTCGATGGGGTTGTCGGTGGCCAAGACGATGAACGGTTGGGGTAGCCGGTGCGTGGCGCCGTCGATGCTGACCTGGCCTTCGGCCATCGCCTCCAATAACGCCGCCTGGGTTTTGGGCGGCGTCCGGTTGATCTCGTCGGCCATGAGCAGGTTGGTGAAAATCGGACCCGGGCGGAACGCGAAGTGGCCTGACTGCATGTCGTAGATCGTCGAGCCGAGCAGGTCCGCCGGAAGCAGGTCGGGGGTGAACTGCACGCGGGTGAAGTCCAGCCCGAGCGTGGCGGCGAAGGACCGGGCGATCAGCGTTTTACCGAGGCCGGGCAGGTCTTCGATCAGCACGTGCCCACCCGCGAGCACCGTCGTGAGAATGAGCGTGAGCGCGGATCGCTTCCCCACCACGACGCGCTCGATCTCGTCGAGCACCGCCATCGCGCGGGCCGTAGTTGTCGCCGCCGGCTTCGTCATTTTCGAGCCTTCTCCGGGTTCATATCCGTCGCGTACCGCCTGTCATACCTGCTCCAACCGTTCCAGAATCTCCTCGAGCGTCGCCCGGCCCGGCCCGGGTTCGCGCGCACCCGTTTGCGAGACGTTGTTGGGGTTGACCCACGCCCACAGCTCGGCGCCGAAAAGCGTTCGCCCGGTGGCATCAAACGCTGCCGGGTCTTTGGACTGTTTGTGCCCCGTCGCGATCGCGAACCGCCGAGCCAGCATTGGACGCAGATGCCGGTCCCAATCGGCTCGGGTCGACTCCGACCGGTGGATCAGCGTCTGAGTTCGGGACAACCAGCTACGCAGCGACTCCTCCAGCGCATTCGGGATCGCGGGCGGCGGCGGTTCGATGTCGCGGCCCAGGACCTGGCGCACGTTGGCCAATGCGAAGAGCACCGCGGCACCGGCCACCCAGAGCACGTAGCGCCGGTCGTGTAACGACAGCGCAGCCAACTCGGCGCTCAATACGACGGAAACACCCAGTGCGACAAGTTTTTTCATGCCGCACTTCGCATTTCAGCGAGAACCAGCTGCAACACCCGCAATGCGCTGCTTCGATGCTCCTCGTTCATCACATGTGGGCTGAACCGCGCCTCTTCGAACAAGTGCACAAGTGCGGCGGCATTGTCGGCGGGCAACGCGTGGTGTTCGACGGCGCGGGCCAACACCTCTGTCGGGGTGTCGAAATCCTGCGGGACGGCGCCGGGAAAACGCGTCAGTTCGCGTTCCATCGCCGCGTAGCACGCGATGATCGCCTGGCGCGGTTCGTGATTGGGGTCTTCGATTTCGGCCAGCCCGCTTTCGGCTGCCCGCGCTAGTGACGTAGCGGCGACCGCGGACGGCGGTTGGCCGAGAGGTTGCGCCGGGTCGATGCGCGGCGCCACGTCCCGACGTCGACGCGCCGTCACCACTGCGCCCACGACGATCATTGTCAGCAAGGCCACCGAGCCGGCGATCAGGTAGCGCAGCACGTCACGATCTGCGCCCCCGTCCCGCGGCCCGGGCCGTCGCGGCGTGTTGCTTCCGGGCGTGGGGACTCCGGATTGCGGTGCGGGCTGCGACTGTGCGACTCCGTGCAGCACGATGAATCGCGACAGCAACCACACCACCAGCAGCCACACCACCAGCACCGCGGCCCCGATCAGCACCACTCGCCATCCCGGTCGGCCGCGGCCGCCGGAAAACCTGTCCCGCAGGCCGGCGGCGCTGGCCGGCGCCCGGCGCGGATCGCGCAGTCGGGTGATCAGCGCGACGGCCACGATCACCAGTGACACGCTGAGCAGCGCCGCCACGTAGACCAGCGACGAACCGCTGTCCGGTGGTGGCTGGTTGGCACGCTCAACGCCCGGGAGGTATCCGCGCAACGACGCGGCGATAGCGATCAACAGCACGATGACGGTGACCACGCGGCCCGTCGCCTTGTCAAACGTCGCCTTGTCAGACACCGGCACACCACTCGATTGGTTGCCTGCCGCGGTTGCGGCATTCCGTGAGCCCATCCTGGCACGTCGCCCGTGTGGCCTGCCAGCGATCGGCGCAGTTCAGCGGCGCCCGGCGATCTCGGCAAGCCGGTCGAGCGATGCCTGCAACGCCTCGCTTGTCGTACGAGAAGCGCGCGGAATTCGGTTCTGATCCGTCAACCGCGACCAGTCGTAGGTGTGGGTGACCCGCGTGCGGCTTTCACCCAGCGGCTCGAGCTCCCAGCGCCACAGATGCCCCGGCGGTCGCCGGCCCACTTGCGACGGAGTCCAGGCGATGCGCCGGCCTTCTTCGAACTCCACCACGTGATTTTCGCGAATCGCACCGCCGGTCAGGGTCATGGTGAACACGTCACCGACGCCGCGGACACGCTGTCCGGGTTCGGCGTCGGCGAGGTTGTCGTTGCCGTCCCATTGCGGCTGTTGCGCGGGATCGGCGATCAATTCGAAGATTCGGCTTGCGGCCGCACCGATCTCACGGCTCGCGCTCACCACTCGAGGGACGTCGGTGTCGTCGGCCATGACGCCCGTCTTACGCCCGTCGGTAGGACGTGAGGTAAGGCGGCAGCGCCACTGCGGGATCGAGATCGTCGGCGCGCACTGGCGTTCCCGCGTTCAGGGTCAGCGGCACGACCCCGGCCCAGTACGGCAGCGCGACGTCGTCCGGGTCGTCGACGGGCCCGCCGGTACGCACCTTGGCGGAGACCTCGACGAGGTCGAGCGCAAGTACGGCGGTCGCCGCGAGCTCGCGGGGGTTGGGCGGTCTGGTGTCGGCCGAGCGTCCGGATACGACGTGGTCGAGCAGGGCGGCCAATGCGGGCAGTTTCTCATCACGGTCCTGCACCAGGCGTGCGTTGCCGACGGCGACGACCGACCGGAACTCCAGGGAATGGTGCATCGCAGCGCGCGCCAGCACCAGGCCGTCGACGAGGGTGGCCGTCACGCAGACGGGCAAGCCGTCCGGCGATTCGGCGGCGGCGAGCATCGGGCCGCTACCGGTGGATCCATGCAGGTACAACGTCTCGTCCAACCGCACATGCGTGGTAGGCAACACGACCGGCTGGCCGGCATTGAGGTAACCGACGTGGCAGATCAGGGCCTCGTCCAGAATCCCGTGGACGGTGGCGCGGTCGTAGTGGGCGCGTTCGCGGTACCGGGATGGCACGGTTCGGGCGGTGGGCAGGTATGTCTGTCCTGCGGACACGGTTGCCTCCCATTTTGCACTAGTACATACTGTTATCTGTGCCAGAACAATACACGATCCGGGGTACGGGCGCGGAGGCGATCGCGTCCGACGTCGAAGAGGCCGTTTCCACCGGCGCCCTGGCGCCCGGTGCCGAGCTGCCGTCGATCCGGGAGCTGGCAACTCAGCTCCGGGTCAATGCCAACACGGTGGCCGCTGCCTACCGCCTGCTGCGCGAACGAGGGGCCGTCGAGACCGCAGGCCGGCGCGGCACCCGGGTACGAGACCGGCCGGCGACCACGCCGCGCTCGCTGCGCGGCCTCACCGTCCCGCCCGGGGTGCGTGACCTGTCCACCGGCAACCCGGACCCGGCCCTGCTGCCGATTGCCGCGGCGCAATTCCCGCGAGCAGGTTCGCCACTTCTCTATGGCGAACCTGCGGTTTCACCGGAACTGGCCGAGTTCGCCCGGTCGGCTCTGACCGCCGACGATGTTCCGGCCGATCACTTGGCCGTGACCGCCGGGGCGCTGGACGGCATCGAGCGCGTCCTCACCGCCCACCTGCGCCCTGGCGACCGCGTCGCGGTCGAAGACCCGGGCTGGGCGAACCTTTTGGATCTACTTGCCGCGCTGGGCTTTTCGCCTGAGCCGGTGCGGGTCGACGACGATGGGCCGCTGACCGACGATATGGCTCGTGCGTTACGCCGCGGTGTGCGGGCGGTCGTGGTCACCACTCGCGCGCAGAACCCGACCGGTGCCGCCGTCTCCGCCGCGCGGGCAAAGGAGCTGCGCCGGTTACTTGCTGACCACGGCGACGTGCTGCTCGTCGAAGACGACCATTGTGCGGGTATCGCCGGCGTTCCCTTGCACACGTTGGCGGGGACAACCCGGCACTGGGCGTTCATCCGGTCGGCGGCCAAGGCATACGGCCCCGACCTGAGATTGGCGCTGCTGGCCGGGGACCGACGCACGGTCGAGCGGGTACACGGACGGCTGCGCTTGGGGCCGGGCTGGATCAGTCACCTGCTGCAGGATCTCGCAGTCAGCTTGTGGCGCGACAAGGCTGCCACCCGGCTGGTGGCGGAGGCCGAAAACGTCTACGCCCGCAACCGCGCGCTGCTGCAATCGGCGCTGGCCGATCGCGATGTGGCGTCGTGCGGTCGATCCGGCCTCAACGTCTGGGTTCCGGTGCCTGACGAAACCGCGGCGATCACCCGGTTACTGAACGCGGGCTGGGCCGCGGCGCCGGGCACCCGGTTCAGGATCGGGACACCGCCGGGTATGCGGATCACTGTCTCCAGCATCGATGCCGATGACATCGACCCGCTGGCCGACGCCGTCACCGAGGCTTTGTACGCAGTCGGTCGGGCTAGCGTGTGAGTCCCGCTAACGTAGAACCCGATGATCGGCGATCGCTGGAACGTGTCGGACGACGAGGTCGCCCGGCGCTATCCGTGTGACGGACTTGTCGACACGCCAACCCTGCAGGCGTGGCGCGGAGTTACCGTGCACACCAAGCCAGAAATGCTGTGGCCCTGGGTTTGCCAGATCAGGCTGGCGCCGTATTCCTACGACTGGATCGACAATCTCGGCCGTCGCTCGCCGCAACGACTGGTGGGCCTGCCCGCGCCCGTCGTCGGCGAGTCATTCTCCACCGCTGCGACCCGGCCCTTCGGGCGAATTCTCGCCGTCGACCCGCCCAACCACCTCACCGGTGAAATCATGGGCGCCTGCATGTCCTATGTCCTTGTGCCGCAGGGTCAGTCGACCCGGTTACTGATGAAGCTCGTCACAGGTATCAGTCGTTGGGCGGCGCCCTGGCTGTCGGTCGGGGATCTCGTGATGGCCCGTCGGCAACTGCTCAATCTCAAGGCCCTCGCGGAACGACCTTAGTTATCCACAGTCGGCAGTTGATCCACAGGCTGTGCTTCGTGTCATGCGCTTACGGTGGGATTGTCGGGCTGATTCATAACCTCGAACTGTGGCCCCAACGATCAGCGCCGAGCAGGCACGGGAACGGATCAACGCCGCTCTCGATGCGATCGACGCTGCGCACGACGAGCTGCGCGAAACGTCTTCGGATCTGGCGGGCAACATGTTTCGCATCGATGTCGCAGCGCGGCTGGAGACCCAGGAGCGCGCCAACCGGGGCCTGATGTACCGGATTTTCGCGGAGATCGCCGACCCACCGGACGAAGCCGGGTCCACAGCGGCGATTCGATCTGCACTGTGGGCGCGATTGCGCATCACTCCCAACGAAATCACCCGTCGGTTCAAGCTCGCAGCCCGGATCCGCCCGCGCCGGTCGTTGACCGGCCCACCGCTGCCGCCGGAATTGCCGGAGTTGGCGGCCGCCGTCGAAGCCGGCGTCGTCGGCGACGACCACATCCGATCGCTATGCCGGGCGATCGACGTGCTGCCCGGCTGTGTGTCCCCCGCCGACACGGCGGCCGCGGAGCGCACGCTGGTCGAACACGCCGCCAAAGTCGACGCCGGCATCATGGCGAAACTCGGTCAGCGCATCGCCGATTACCTCAACCCCGACGGCCTGTTCAGCGACGAGGATCGGGCCCGCCGCCGCGGACTGCACCTCGGCCAGCAGGGGCCCGACGGCATGTCGCGGCTGACGGGATTGCTCGACCCGCAAGCCCGCGCTTACTTCGAAGCCATCGAAGCCGCCGTGCGGCCCGGCCGTCACCGGCCTGACAACGACCGGGACGCCGAGGCCCGCGATGACCGCAGCCCCGCTCAGCGCTGCCACGACGCGTTGAAGCTCGGCTTGGAGACTGCCATTGCCTCCGGTGGCCTTGGCGTACACCGCGGCCACCCGGTCACCGTGGTCGTCACCACGACACTGGCCGAACTCGACCAGGCGGCCGATGCCGCGGTCGACTCGTCGCTGCCGATGCCGGCGCCCGCGATAACCGGTGGTGGCTCCCGGCTACCGATGCGCGATCTGATCGCCATGGCCGCCAAGTCGATTCACTACTTGGCGGTGTTCGACGAGCACACCGAGCGGCCGTTGTATCTGGGCCGCCAGAAACGCGTGGCCACCGCCGATCAACGACTGATCTGCTACGCCCGCGACCGCGGCTGCACACGTCCCAACTGTCTCGAATCGGGGTACCGCTGCGAGGTTCACCATTCACCGGCCTGGGCCCGCGGCGGCCGCACCGACGCGGACTCGCTGTACTTCGCCTGCGGCCCCGACCACGCCATGGAAAGCCGCGGTGAGCTGCGCGCCGAGGTGGTCGACGGCGGGCGACTGGGCTGGACCGACGGCTCCGGCCCACCGGAGGTCAACCACGCCCACCACCCCGATGAACTACTGCGTGGAGATCCCGACCCGCCTGGAGATGACGCCTAGATCTGGAACGCGCGGAAACTACCGTCGAGCACCTGCAGGTGGCCGATCGTTCGCCCCGTCACGACCTTGGGATCCGCCAACGCCAATTCCACCGCGGCTTGCGCGAATTCCTCCGGGGTCGACACCTCGGCGAACTCACGGGCATAGTACGAAAGACCGGGCGTCAGTATCGCTTTGGACGGCGAAAGCGCATTGACCGCGATGTGGTGGCCCGCCAAGTCGTAGGCCGCGCACCAGGTCAAATGCTCCAGTGCGGCCTTCGATCCGCCGTAACCGGGCAGCACGCCGCCACTGCGGTCGGGGTAGGGCCCATCGCCGGGTAGCCGGGACGCGACGGAGGTGACGTTGATGATCGAGCCGCTGCCCGCGGCCATCATGTCCGGGCAGACCAGCTGAATCAGCTCATAGGCGGCGAACACCGCGATCTCGAAGTGCCGCCGATAGGCACCCAGCGGCGTCCCGAGCAGCGGCGGCCAGTCTGGTTTGACCGCACCCGACTGCACCTTCGCCGACCTGGGCCGCGCCTCGTCGCCGGGTTTCGGCGGGCGGCCGGGCGCGGTGAACGCCGCGTTGTTGACCAGGATCGTGATACGGCCCAACGCATCTCGCGCCTCGCCGACCAGCCGCGCGACGTCGTCGCGGTCGAGCAGGTCGGCTCGGATCGCAATCGCGCGTCCGCCGGCCGCCTCGATATCGGCGACGGTCTCGCCGATGGTGCCGGGAAGCCGCTCGTCCCAAACATTTTCGGTGCGCCCGACCACCGCAACAGCCGACCCCTCGGCCGCGAGCGCCACGGCGATCGCCCGGCCCAATCCGCGGCTGGCGCCGGTGACGATCGCGGTGTGGCCATCCAGTCGTGCGGTCACCGGCCCGACCCTACATCTCGGGTGACGCCGTGCACGAGGATCGCGGTGGCCTGATCCACCCACGCGTCGTCCAACGGTTCGTCGGGACGCAGGAGCACCCGCAACAACGTCGCCCCGCCGATCAACTCGATCAGCCGGTCCGGGTCGACGCCCGGATGAACCTGACCGCGCTCCACAGCCTCGCTGAGCCGCGCCTGGACCGCGGTGAACAGACCCGCGAAACGCGACATCACCCGGGCGTTGAGCTCGGCGTCGGCGCTCATGTCGGCGACCAGCCCGGGCAGCGCGGCACGCACCACCGGGGTGGTGAACACATCACGCGCGGCCGCGATCATCGCCTGCAGATCAGCAGCCATGTCCCCGGCCGGGCTCACCAGCGCGGTGGGCGCCACCGGAAACGCGGCCTCGTGCACCAGCTCGGCCTTGCTCGACCATCGCCGGTACAACGCCGTCTTCGTCGTTCCGGCGCGCTCGGCAACCGCGGCCAAAGTGAGGTTCGAATAACCGATTTGCACAAGCAGATCCGCGGTCGCCGCCAATATGGCAGCGTCGATGCGTGGGTCCCGGGGCCGTCCGGCACCCGACACCTTGTCAACCGAGGATGGGTCTGCTTTCATAACGCTACCCACCGTATCGTAATTGCCGCGACAGGTCTCAACGAATGGAGGCACCCCGTGCCCAACGAACCTGTGCTGGACCAAGTCGACCGACTCCAGCGCTCCAGCCGCGACGTGACGACGCTCCCGGCGGTGATGTCGCACTGGTTGTCGACGGTGTTGCCCGGCGGCGCCACACCCGAAGTCACCGTGGAAAGCGGTGTCGACTCGACGGGCATGTCGTCGGAGACCATCATCTTGACCGCCCGCTGGGAGCAGGACGGCCGGCCGATCGCCCAGAAGCTGGTGGCACGGGTGGCGCCCACCGCCGAGGACGTCCAGGTGTTCCCGACGTACCGACTGGATCACCAGTTCGACGTGATCCGCAAGGTCGGCGAACTGACCGACGTGCCGGTGCCCCGGGTGCGCTGGCTGGAGAACACCGGCGAGGTGCTGGGAACACCGTTCTTCTTGATGGACTACGTCGACGGTGAGGTGCCCCCCGACGTCATGCCCTACACCTTCGGCGGCAACTGGTTCGCCGACGCGCCCGCTGAACGCCAGCGCGAACTGCAAGACGCGACGGTGTCAGTGCTCGCGTCACTGCATTCAATCCCGAACGCGGAGGGCACGTTTAGCTTCCTCCTAAATCAGGGGGCCGGCCAGCACGGCGACTCCGCCCTGCGCAGGCATGTCAACTGGGTGCGGTCCTGGTATGACTTCGCGGTGCCCGACATCGGTCGATCGGCCCTGCTGGAGCGGACGTTCGATTGGCTGGAAGAGAACTGGCCGCGCGAGGTGGCCGCCAGTGATCCGGTGCTGCTCTGGGGCGACGCCCGAGTGGGCAACGTGTTATACCGCGACTTCCGGCCGGTGGCGGTGCTGGACTGGGAAATGGTGACCCTGGGCCCCCGCGAGCTCGACGTCGCGTGGATGATCTTTGCGCACATGGTCTTTCAGGAGCTGGCCGGACTTGCCACGTTGCCGGGCTTACCCGAGGTGATCCGTGAGGACGACGTCCGCGCCACCTACCAGCGACTGACCGGCGTCGAGCTGGGCGACCTGCACTGGTTCTACGTCTACTCGGGGGTGATGTGGGCCTGCGTGTTCATGCGCACAGGTGCCCGGCGGGTGCACTTCGGGGAAACCGAAAAGCCGGACGACGTCGAATCGCTGTTCTACCACGCCGGCTTGATGAGACGTCTCATCGGAGAGGATCAGTAATGCTCGGACCGCTCGACGAGTTCCCGGTACATCAAGTCCCCCAGCCGATCGCGTGGCCGGGCTCCTCGGACCGCAACTTCTATGATCGCTCCTACTTCAACGCCCACGATCGCACCGGGAACATCTTCGTGATCAGCGGCATCGGCTACTACCCCAGCCTGGGGGTGAAGGACGCATTCCTGCTCATCAGGCGCGGCGACACCCAGACCGCGGTACACCTGTCCGACGCCATCGACCAGGACCGGCTCAACCAGAATGTCAACGGTTATCGCGTCGAAGTCATCGAGCCGTTGCACAAACTGCGGATCGTTCTTGACGAAACCGAAGGCATCGCAGCCGATCTCACCTGGGAAGGCCTGTTCGACGTCGTCCAGGAGCAGCCGCACATCATGCGTTCCGGTAATCGTGTGACGCTGAACGCGCAGCGGTTCGCCCAACTCGGCAGTTGGAGCGGCAGGATCGTATTGGACGGCAAGGAAATTCCCGTCGAACCCGCCACCTGGATCGGCAGCCGCGACCGGTCTTGGGGCATCCGGCCGATCGGCGAACCCGAGCCCGCGGGCCGGCCCGCCGACCCACCGTTCGAGGGAATGTGGTGGCTCTACGTGCCGATGGCGTTCGACGACTTCGCCGTCGTGCTGATCATCCAGGAGGAGCCCAACGGGTTCCGCTCCCTGAACGACTGCACCCGGATTTGGCGCGACGGCCGCGTCGAACAACTGGGCTGGCCGCGGGTAAAAATCCACTACCGGTCCGGCACCCGCATCCCGACCGGCGCAACGATTGATGCCACCGCCCCTGACGGCACCCCCGTCCACTTCGACGTCGAGTCCAAGCTGCCGGTGCCCATCCACGTCGGCGGCGGCTATGGCGGCGACTCGGACTGGCTGCACGGAGTGTGGAAGGGCGAGAAGTTCGTCGAAAGGCTGACCTACGACATGACCGATCCAGGGATCATCGCACGATCCGGCTTCGGGGTCATCGACCATGTCGGACGCGCGGTGTGCCGCGACGGCAACGGCGATCCGATGGAGGGTTGGGGTCTCTACGAGCATGGCGCGCTGGGCCGCCACGATCCGTCCGGATTCGCCGACTGGCTGACGGTCGCGCCCTAGCCGAGCTCGTCGATGATCGCCGCCAGGGTCTGCAGGCCCAGTGGCGCCGCCTGGTAGAGGCAGACGGTGTCGGCGATACCGTCGACGCGGTCGCGAATGTGACGCGCAACGTCGGCAGGGGTGCCGCAGGCGGCGATGGTGTGCAGGATCTCGTCGTCGATGAGTCCGCCCATCTCCTCCCAGCGGCCCTGCTTGGACAGTGTGTTGAGTTCGGACTGCAGGTCTTGCCAGCCGTGCGCGGCCAACACCGGCCGGTACGCGGGCGTCGACCCGTAGAACGCCAGCAGCGCGCGTGTCCGCGCGTCGGCTTGCTCGCGCTCGGCGTCGGTTTCGCCAGTAGACACGATGATCTCGGGCAGCACGGCGAAGTCGGCGGTGTGGCGGCCTGCGGCAGCGAGACCCTCGCGCACCACGGGCATGGAGTGGTCGTGCAGGAACCGCTTCGAGCCGAACGGCATCACCAGCAGACCGTCGGCGTGCTCAGCGACGGCACGGGTCAGCCGAGGCCCAAGCGCGCCGACGTAGATCGGCGGTGGGCCGAACGGATTCGGGCCTGGGTTGAACGTCGGAGTCATCAAGGTGTGCCGGTAGTAGTCGCCGCGAAAATCCAACCGCTCGCCGGCATTCCAGGCCGCGAAGATCGCCCGCAACGCCGCGATCAGTTCGGTCATCCGGGCCACCGGTTTGTCGAACTCGGCGCCGAAACGCTTTTCGATCTGGGTGCGGATCTGGGTTCCCAGGCCCAGAGTGAACCGGCCCGAGCTCAGCAGCTGATGATCATTGGCCTGGTGTGCCAGGTGAATCGGGTTGCGCGGGAATGCGATAGCCACATTGGTCATCAAGTCCAGGCCGGGCACGGTCGCCGCCAACGTCAACGGGGCGAACACATCGTGCGCCCCCTCGAAGGTGGCGACTCCGCCGGCGCCCGCGTCGCGAAGCTCCCGCGCGCGGTCGGCCGCGTCGGTCAATGCATAGAGAGCGGTGAAGACTTTCAACGAGGAATCACAATACGTAAGGCCAATGCGGTTGACTGTGGGGCATGCCCGACGTGACCTGGACCGCCGACGTCGTCGTGGTGGGGGCCGGTTTCGCGGGACTCGCGGCAGCCCGCGAATTAGCCCGGCGCGGACACGATGTGCTGGTACTCGAGGGCCGCGACCGGGTCGGCGGGCGCTCGCGTACCGGCCACGTCGCCGGCATCCCGGTGGACATGGGCGGCACCTTTGTGGGCCCGACGCAGGACGCCGTGCTGGCGCTGGCCGACGAGCTCGGGATCCCGACCGTCCCGACCTATCACGACGGCGCCAACCTGATCCGGTGGCGTGGCGCGGTCCGCTCGTACAGCGGCACGATTCCACGACTGTCGTTGGGCGGCCTGATCGACCTTGGCCGCGTGCGCTGGCAATTCGAGCGCATCGCCCGGGCAGTTCCGCTGGCCGAGCCGTGGACCGCCCGACGGGCCGCCCGACTGGACGGCCAGTCGCTGGGAGAGTGGTTGCGATCGGTCCATGCCGGCGCCACCGCGCGGGACCTGCTGGCCATCATGGCGCGGGTGACCTGGGGATGCGAACCCGACGACGTGTCGATGCTGCACGCGGCTCGCTACGTACGGGCGGCCGGCAGTCTGGATCGGATGCTCGACGTGGAAAACGGCGCCCAGCAGGACCGTTTCTCGGCCGGCACGCAGCAGATCGCCGACGCGGCGGCGGCTGAACTCGGCGACCGGGTCGTGCGGGAGGCCGCCGTGCGACGCATCGACCACCACGACGATGTTGTGCGAGTCACCAGCGAAAAGGGCCGGGCTGATGCCCGGTTCGTCGTCGTCGCCATCCCCCCGGCTCACCGGAGCTTCATCGAGTTCACTCCCGCACTCCCCGCTGAACACCAGCAACTCGCCGCGCGCTGGCCGCAGGGCCGACTCAGCAAGGCTTATGTCGCCTATCCCACCCCGTTCTGGCGACGCGACGGGTTTTCCGGTGAGGCGCTCTCCGACGAGGGCCCGGTGTTCATCACCTTCGACGTCAGCCCGCAGCCCGACGGACCGGGCATCCTGCTGGGGTTCGTCGACGCCCGCGCTTTCGACGAGCTATCGGCTGATCAACGCCGGCAGCGCGCCCTGGACTGCTTCGCATCGCTGTTCGGCGACGAAGCGCTCACGCCGCTCGATTACGTCGACCATCGTTGGGGCGCTGAGGAATTCGCGGCCGGCGGCCCGACCGCCGCGGTGCCGCCGGGCTCGTGGACTCGCTACGGACCGTGGTTGCGGCGCCCGGTCGGACCTATTTACTGGGCGGGCACCGAAACCGCCGACGAATGGACCGGCTTCCTCGACGGGGCGGTGCGGTCCGGACAGCGGGCCGCCGCCCAGGTCGCCGCGCGGCTGTAGGCGCGGCTATGAACTGATGCGCTTGCTGCTTCTGACCGACTCCGCGAGTGCGCGAAGTTCCCGGTTCACCTCGGCGGGCCGTTCCAGCATCGAGCAATGACCACCGGGCAACACGACGAGGCCGGCCAGGTTTGGTGCGGCAGCAGCCATCCGCCGGGACTGGACCAGCGGCGTCAGCCGATCGCGTTCGCTGCCGATGACCAGCGTGGGGACGGTCAGACCGGAAAGGTTGATGTGCCGATGTCCCATCGCATCGACGAGCGCCTTGCCGCAGCCGCCGCGACCCGCCGGCGACGTGGTGTTGAACAGCTCGTAGATCAGTGCCCCGACCGCGGGGTCGGCGTCGCGGCCGACCGCAAGCATCGAGATCATTTCGCGGCTGGCGCGCCGCACGGCGGGCGGCACGGTGAACGAACCGAAGATGTTCACCAGGGCACGCCCACCCAACACCCGCACCGCCGAGAACTGCGCCGGCACCGGCAGCAGCCGTACCTCGCGCAGCAGGTCACCGGTGGTGGTGTTGATCAGCGCGACGGCATCGGCGCGCGATGCGACTTTATGGCGGTACCGGTCCGACCAGGCGGCGATGGCCATACCGCCCATCGAGTGTCCTGCGATGACGGCACGCTCACCCGGTGCGAGCGTCGCTTCGAGCACGGCATCGACATCCGCGGCAAGGTGACTGAGGCTGTACCCACCGCGCCGGGGAATCTCGCTGCGCCCGTGACCGCGGTGGTCGAAGGCGATCACCCGGTAATGGTTGGCCAGCTCGGCGATCTGGTGGGCCCACACCCGAACGGCGCAGGTGATGCCATGCGCGAGCACGATCGGGTACCCATCCGCGGGGCCGAACACTTCGGTGTGCAGACGGGTGCCGTCGTCGGAGCGCACCTCGATGGTGTCGCTCGGCGGCAAGGCCACCGGTGAGGAGCCCGGTGCGCGGGCCGTTCGCAGAGAACCCATCGTTGCTCCCCCCAAGATGCGGCCTCATCGCCGTGCCCGGCGAGTGTATCCCGGGGGACTACCCGGAACAGCCGAAAATAACCCCGGCGACATTTTTTTCTGCGGCGTCCGCGCCGCGGGGGTTAGCCGGATGCGGCCGTGTTGCCGCAGGTGGCAGTCACCGCCTTGGCCGCGAGATTCGAAATTGAAACTTCGTGCCACACAGCAGCCCTAGACTCTCACCGGCAGGCAAATCGCGGATGATTCGGAATAACCCAGAGCGGAGACACCATGTCCACCATCGAAGCGGATGCAAAGACGCAGACACCGTTCGAACAGGACTCGCCCAAGAACGTCGGCAAAGGCTTTGAGGGGGACGTCGCCGCGACGCAGCGCTACATCGACAGCCCGCGGTTCGACGGAATCACCCGCCTCTATACCGCACGCCAAGTCGCAGAACAGCGCGGCACAATTCCCGCCGACTACACCATCGCGCGCGAGGCGGCGGAGGCCTTCTACCCTCGGCTGCGCGAGCTGTTCGCCCAGCGCAAAAGCATCACCACCTTCGGCCCGTACTCACCCGGGCAGGCCGCGTCCATGAAGCGGATGGGCATCGAGGGCATCTACCTCGGCGGGTGGGCGACCTCGGCCAAGGGCTCCATCAGCGAGGATCCGGGACCCGACCTGGCCAGCTATCCGCTCAGCCAGGTGCCCGACGAGGCGGCCGGGCTGGTCCGTGCGTTGTTGACCGCCGACCGCAATCAGCAGTACCTGCGGCTGCGGATGACCGACGAACAACGCGAAAGGACACCGGCGGTCGACTACCGGCCGTTCATCATCGCCGATGCCGACACCGGCCACGGCGGCGATCCGCACGTGCGCAACCTGATCAAGCGCTTCGTCGAGGCCGGGGTGCCCGGATACCACATCGAGGACCAGCGCCCGGGCACCAAGAAGTGTGGGCATCAGGGCGGCAAGGTGCTGGTGCCGTCGGACGAACAGATCAAGCGACTCAACACCGCCCGCTTCCAGCTCGACATCATGCGGGTGCCGGGCATCATCGTTGCGCGCACCGATGCCGAGGCCGCTAACCTGCTCGACAGCCGCGCCGACGAGCGTGACCAGCCGTTCCTGCTCGGCACCACCAACCTGAAGATTCCGTCCTACAAGTCGTGCTTCCTGGCGATGGTGAGGCGCTTCTATGACGCGGGATTCACCGAACTCAACGGCCATCTGCTGTATGCGCTGCCCGACGGTGAATACGCCACCGCCGACGCGTGGTTGGAGCGTCACGGCATCGCGGAGCTGATCACCCAGGCCGCCGCATCCCCCGACCACGCGCAGCACTCCATCGACGCCGTCTTCGACGAGGTCGAGTCGAAGTTCGTGGACGCCTGGCAGGACGACGCCCGGCTGATGACCTACGGCGAAGCGGTGGCGGACCTGCTCGAATTCGCCCAGAGCGAAGGCGAATCGCGCGACATGACCGCCGCCGAGTGGCGAGAGTTCGCCGAGCGTGCGCCCTTGTACACCGCCCGCAAAAAAGCGCGGGAGTTAGGGGCCGACCCTGGATGGGACTGCGAGCCGGCTAAGACACCCGAAGGCTATTACCAGATCCGCGGCGGCATCCCGTATGCGATCGCCAAGTCGCTGGCCGCGGCGCCGTTCGCCGACATCCTGTGGATGGAGACCAAGACGGCAGATCTCGTCGACGCCCGCCAATTCGCCGACGCGATTCACGCGGTGTTCCCCGAGCAGATGCTGGCCTACAACCTCTCGCCGTCGTTCAACTGGGATACCACCGGGATGACCGACGACGAAATGCGGGCGTTCCCTGAGGAACTCGGCAAGATGGGCTTCGTCTTCAACTTCATCACCTACGGCGGACACCAGATCGACGGTGTCGCCGCCGAGGAGTTCGCGACCAACCTGCGCCAGGACGGCATGCTGGCGCTCGCCCGTCTGCAACGCAAGATGCGCCTGGTCGAGTCGCCCTACCGCACGCCGCAAACCCTGGTCGGCGGGCCGCGCAGCGACGCCGCGCTGGCCGCCTCCTCCGGGCGTACCGCGACGACCAAGGCCATGGGCGAGGGCTCCACGCAGAGCCAGCATCTCGTGCAGACCGAGGTGCCGAAGAAGTTGCTGGAGGACTGGTTGGCGCTGTGGAGCGAGCACTACCAGATCGGCGAGAAGCTGTCTGTGCGGCTACGTCCGCGACGCGCCGGATCCGACGTGCTCGAACTCGGCATCTATGGCGACGGAGAACAGCCGCTTGCCAACGTCGTCGTCGACCCGATCAAGGACCGGCACGGACGCAACATCCTCACGGTCCGCGACCAGAACACGTTCGCCGAGAAACTGCGCCAGAAGCGGCTGATGGACGTTATCCACCTGTGGCTGATCCACCGGTTCAAGCCGGAGATCGTCTACTACGTCACGCCGACCGAGGACAACATCTATCAGACCGAGAAGATGAAGTCGCACGGCATCTTCAGCAACGTGTACCAGGAGGTCGGCGAGATCATCGTCGCCGACGTGAACCAGCCGCGCATCGATGAGTTGCTGGCGTCCGATCGCGAAGCGCTGAAGCGGCTAATCCGCAAAGAGGACTAGCCGCAGCGCTAGCCGACCAGCTCCGGGTGGAACTTGGCCGCCATCCGGCGGATTCCGTCGTGCCAGTCGACCGTGCCGGCGCCGATCAGCTCATGCATCCGTGACGCGTCGGTGGGGTTGCCCCGCAGCGCCTGCGGGCTCTCCTCGAAGAATGGTTCCTTGCCGACCAGCGAACCGAGATAACCGCACCACTCCTGCAGGCTGACGGTCTGGTCGCCGCACCAGTTGACTGTGGTCGCCGGCACCGACGCCGCGTCCAGTAGCTTCGGAATCGTGGCGATGATGTCGTCCTCGTGAATCGGGTTGTACCGGGCCGGGATTCCGGCAGGCACCGGGATCGGGATGCCGGCAAGCATCATCTCCATGTGATAGAACGGCCACCCTCCGTTGTCGCCGTAGGGCACATTGAGCCGGGCGATGACGGTCGGCACATCGAGCGCGCGCGCCATCGTCCGGGCGACGACTTCGCCGGCGATCTTGGAGATGGAATAGGTCGGGAACAACGGCTTGTGGTTGTCGCCAAGGGCGGCGCGCTCAGTCCGTGGCTCGTCATCCGGCGGGTCGTAGACGGCCGCCGACGAGCAATGGAGGAACGCTTTTGCGTTGCGGCAGTGGGCCATCAGTAGTCCGACAGACTCGGCGTTGGCCGCGAGATCTTTGTCCCAGTCGCCGCTCTTGGCCACCGCCAAGTTGAGCACGTAGTCAAAATCAGAGGGCAATCGGTCAAAGTCGCCGGCGGCCAGGTTGACCGTCTCGCAGCGCACACCCGACTTCTCCAGTGCCTCGCGCGCCGCCTCGTTGGTGAACCGGGCGATGCCCCAGACCTCGTTGTCGGCCGCCAGGGCCTGGGCGATGGGACTGGCAACTTGTCCGGTCGGACCGGTGATCAGAATCTTGGCGCCACGCATCTGCTGATCGTATGCCCGCAGAAATCTCCGCTAGGTTGGAACAAGAAAGTAGACCGGACGGTTTACCAAAGCATTCGATCGATTCGCACACGTCAGGAGCACAACGCCATGTCAACCGTCCTCGTCACCGGCGCCGGTCGCGGAATCGGCCGCGCCATCACCGAAGAATTCATCCGGCGCGGTCACCGCGTGATCGGTACGGCTCGTGATCCGCGTTCGCTTCAAGACCTCGACCTCGACCAACGGCTGGCGCTAGATGTCACCGATGACGCCAGCGTGACCGCGGCATTCGCGGCCGCAGGTGATGTCGACATCGTCATCGTCAACCCTGCTGAAATCTTCTACGCCGCCGTGGAAGCCATCCCGCTGGCCGAACTGCAGCGGCTGTTCAACCTGAACACCGTGGGTGCGCTCCGCGTCGCGCAAGCCGCGCTGCCGGGCATGCGCGCCCGCGGCGAAGGGAAGCTGCTCTTCATGTCGAGCGTCGTCGGGCGAATTGTGTTGCCGCCCGGGGCGGCCTACGCGTCGACCAAGTGGGCACTCGAGGCACTCGTCGAATCGCTCGCGATCGAGGTTGCTGCGTTCGGCGTCCAGACGGCTCTACTGCAGCCCGGCCCGGTCAGCTCCGGCGCACTCGACGACGTGACCACCTACACGCTGCCCGAGGATCCCTACGCTGAGCTATTCAAAGGTGGCGGGCCGCGTGACGGGATAATCACCCCCCAGCAGGTGGCAGTCGAGATCGCCGACGCCGCCGAGAAGCCGCAGCTGCCGCTGCGGCTTCCGATCGGCGACCCCGCCCGTGCCCTGCTGGCAGCACGGCGCGCCGCGCCCGACGATGTTCCGTTCGCGCCGACTGGCGGTTAGGGCCGCATCTCGTAGGCACCGTCGTAGGCCTTGACCTGCTCCCACACCCGGTCGAAGCGCTGCGTGTCAGTGACCGGTTTGCGCACCGCCGACAAAGCCCAATCCTGCTGCGCCGAAGTCGAACTCGGCTTGCCGTGCAGTGCGACGGCATGTTGGGAGAAATCGCGGATCTGGACGTCGAAGATCTGGTCCACCAGGTCGGCGTCGAGCCCGGTCAGGTCCGCTTGTTCGAGGATCAGCTGGCCGTAGACGATCAGCGTGAACAGGTGACCGACGACGAGCAGGAAGTCGAGGTCGCGCATCTGGTCGGGGTCCGGCGCGGCGCTGCTCAGTAATTCTCTGAGCGCGTGAGCCTGCTCATAGAACAGCCCGACGTTAGGTATGTTCGCGTGCTGTTCGTAAACCACTGCCCAGTCGGCGAATTGCACCTTTGACGCGCCGCGCGCCGGACCCTGCGCCCAGAAGAACGCGTCATCGGCCGGGTCGTTTCGAGTGCCGATCTCGGGATAGGTCGCCGGGTTGAATATGTAGTTGGGCATGAACTTCAGGATCTGCGCGACGTTGACGTGGACCGTGCCTTCCAGTCGCGGCAACGCGCCGATCAGCCGGGCCACTTCGCTGAAGTAGGTGTTCTTTTCGAAACCCTTGGCGGCCAGCACATCCCACAGCAGTGTGACGACGGTTTCGCCTTCGGAGGTGACTTTGGACTTGGTCACCGGATTGAACAGCAGGTATCGACGGTCATCGAGGCTGGCGCTGCGGAAGTAGTCGATCGCACGGTCGCTGAACAGTTTCATCGCGATCAATCTGACGTAGGCCTCGACGAAACTGGCCCGAACATGCGGGAAGTCGGTGACCGGGTTGCCGTACAGGATCCGGTTGTTGGCGTGAGTGATCGCCTCGTAGAAGGCGTGTTCGCACATCCCGATCGAGCCAGAACACAAGTTGAACTTGCCGACGTTGACGGTGTTCAGCGCGGCGGAGAACGCTTCGGGTCCGGTACACAGGATGTCCTCCTCGTGCACCGGGTAGTCGTTGAGTCGGAAATTGCTGACATACATCTGGCCGTGCACCACGTTGCCGATCAGCTCGTAGTTCTGGTGGCTGCTGTCGGCGACGAACCACACGTAACCGTCGGCGCCGTCGACGTCGGTGCGGCGGGAGAACACCGACACCATGCCCGCCACGTTGCCGTTGCCGATGTAGTACTTCTCCCCCGCCGCGCGGAACACCGGTTTTTCCGGGCCCTCGTCGTCATCGCGCGCCGGTGTGAGCAGCATGTCCGTGTTGTAGATGTCCGCGCCGTGCTCCCGTTCGGAGAGCGCGAACGCCATCACGCCGCCGGCTTCGAGCTGTGCGGCCGCGCGTTCCTTGGCTTTGATGTTGTCGCTCTGCCAGATCGGCCCAAGGCCCAGGATGGTGACCTGCTCGGCGTACCAATACGACAGACCGTAAAACCCGAAAATCTCGCTCAGCGCGGCGTTGCGGGAGGTGTCCCACCGCTTGTTAGGGTCGCCTCCGCCGTACTCCGACGGGGTGAGGAAGGTCGCGAAGATCTTTTCCTGCTTGATGAAGTCGAGGAAATCCGACACCCAGGCCGCCTCGAGATCGTCGCGGAGCAGCTTGGCCTTGCCGCGGCCCTCGAACCACTCGATCACCGCACGCAGTTGGCGCCGCGTCTCCGGGTCGAAATGTGATGGGTCGTAAGTGTTCGGATCGAAAAGCAGTCGGCGGGAGTTCGCCATGACTTTGCCCCTTTCATCGACCCCGGCGTCGGCGCGGGTCCGGCGTCGAATCTAGCGCTAGTCGGTCAGGTCATGGGCCGATCTCGGGGAGCTAACGATTCGGCTCAGGCGCGGCGTGGGTGCGCGCGCCGCCCGCTCACCCGTGTTCTGGTGTAACCCTGATGTCCCCCTACCTGCCTTGCACCAGTCGCGTCACCGTTGCCGCGGCGGTGTGTACGGCGCTGCTCGCCGTCGGCATGCCCTCCGCCAATGCCGACCAGGCCACCGACTCCCTGGGCTTCGTCGACTCCACCGCGCGCTGCGCGGCGCCTAACACGGCTGTCGCATTCGGCAGCACGGCGGAATCGCGCGTGGCGATCTGCAAGAGCCCAGCTGGTCAATTCGACTACCACGGTGTGCGGGTCAGCGACGGGGCCAAACTGATCGTCTCCGCCTCGGCGGCCGCCGACGGCAGCTACGTCGCCAAAAGCGACGGCATTACCTACACGGTGACATCGACTGCGCTGGTGGTCAGCGACGGCAACGGCGTGATTCGTCGGGAACCAATGGTGTCGTACCACGGACCGGCACCCACACCGACCGCAGGGGCGCAGACGCCTGCCGCGGCACCACAGAGCCCGGCCGCGGCACCAACAACAGCTACGCCGACGAAGGCGTTGCCGCCGCCGCTACCCGCCGAGGTCGGCGGAAAGCACTAGCCGGCAACCGAAATCGATTGACTCACGGTGTAACTGTCGATCCCTTCGGTCCCGAGTTCACGACCGTAGCCGCTGTTCTTGACGCCGCCGAACGGGGCCGCGGGATCCATGATGTAGCCCTCGTTGACGCCGAACGTGCCCGACCGCACCCGACCCGCCACGCCATATCCGCGATCGACGTCAGCGGTGAACACCGATCCGGCCAGCCCGTACTCGGTGTCGTTGGCGATCCGGATCGCGTCGTCCTCGTCGCGGTAGGAGATGACGGTCAGCACCGGGCCGAAAATCTCTTCACGCGCTATTCGCATGTCGTTGTCGGCGTCACTAAACAGCGTCGGCCGCACGTACCAACCGGTGTCGAGGCCGGCGGGCATGTCGGCGCCGCCGACCACCAGTCGCGCCCCTTCGCTCGTGCCCGCTTCGATGTAGCCGCGGACGCGTTCTTGCTGACGCTGGGCCACCAGCGGGCCGATCGCGGTGTTGGGATCGGCGGGGTCGCCAACCGGCATCGACTCCATCGCCGCCGCCAACGCGTCGACGAACTCGCGCTCGCGGGACGCGGGCACCAGGATGCGGCTCAGCGCATTGCACACCTGACCGCTGTTGGCCAGGCTGGCCATCTGAATCCCGGTGGCCACGGCCGCCGGGTCGGCGTCGTCGAGCACAATGGCCGCCGACTTGCCACCCAGTTCAAGGCTGACCTGCTTGAGATTCGCGGCGGCGGCGAGTGCGACTTGTCGACCGGCCGCCGTAGACCCGGTGAACGAGACTTTGTCCACACCGGCGTGGCCCACCAATTGCTCGCCGACATCGCGATCGCCGGGCACCACGTTGAACACACCGGGCGGTAGGTCGGCTGCTGCGACCAGATCAGCAAGCAATTGTGCGTCGAGCACCGACTCGGGCGCCGGCTTGAGCACCACCGAACACCCGGCCAACAGCGCCGGAATGACCTTGGCGACGGTGAGGAATTGCGGCATGTTCCACGGCACCACCGCCGCGACCACCCCAACCGGTTGCTTGGTGATCCGAATGTCCTTGCCGTACAAGCCCGGACGGTCCTGCTGCCATTCGTAATTTCCCGCCAGCCCGCAGAACGCCGAGATCATGGTCAGCGGAATTCGGACCTGCGCCATCTTGGCAAAAGTGATGGGGGCGCCGATCTCGGCCGAGATGAGCGCCGCCATGTCGGCTCGGCGTTCCTTGTAGACGGCTGCCAGGCGCCCGATCGACTCGATCCGTTCGGCCGGCTGCATCCGCGGCCACGGCCCCGCATCGAACGCCGCGCGGGCCGCCGCGACGGCGCGGTAGACATCGGCAGGTCCCGCGCACACCGCATGACCGATCACGTTCTCGCTGTGCGGCGATATCACGGTGATCACGGAATCGGAATCGGGAGCATTCCACTTCCCGTCGATGAAAAGCTGGTCCCTGTCGTACATCTGTTCCTTTCAGGTGTCCGAGGTCTAGGTGTTGCGACCGCCGTTGACGCCGAGTATCTGGCCGGTGATGTAGCTGGCCTCGTCGGACACGAAAAAGGCGCAGGCAGCGGCGATGTCCTCGGGCCGGCCCACTCGGCGCACCGGTGTGCGGTTGATGTGGTCTTCCACGGTTCCGCCGAGCAGGTGTCGACTCTCCGCGCTACGCAGCATCGGTGTGTCGATGAACCCGGGCGGGACGGCGTTGACGGTGATACCGAGCGGCCCGTATTCCAGAGCCAGGGATTTGGTCAGCCCGTTCACCGCCGATTTCGCCGCCACGTAGTGGGCCATGAACGGCTGACCGGAGTGCGTGCTTGACGACGAGATATTGACGATGCGTCCCCATCCGGCCTCGACCATGTCGGGCAGCACAGCCTGGGTTGTGTGGAACACCCCGTTCAGGTTGACGTCGATCACCTTCGACCAGTCCTCGAATGTCATGGTCGAAAACTTCTGGAAGCCTTCCACCCCGGCGGCATTGACCAGCACCAGGATCGGGCCGAACTGTTCGTGGATCGCCGCGACGGCGGCGTCCACCTGCGCGCGATCGGTGACGTCGGCGACGTGGCCGAACTCGTCATCGGTGGGTGACAGGTCGATGACCGCTACCCGAAGCCCGTCTTTGCGCAATCGTTCGGCGACGGCGCGGCCAATCCCCGAGGCACCGCCGGTCACGACTGCCGTCTTCAAACTCGAACCTTCACTTTCCTGAGCGACTGCCCAAACACCTCATGCCTATCACTCCGTGTCGATTATGGTCAAGCCCATGGACAGGCCCCCGTTTCGTTTCGCCGTGCAGGCGACCAACGCCGCCGACGGGCGACAGTGGCGCGACACCGTTCGCAGAATCGAAGACCTCGGCTACTCAACGCTTTTCCTCGCGGATCACTACCTGGGCCCCGGGCCGGCACAGAAAGCCGCACGCACCCCTCGGCAAGACCTCGCCCCGATCGCGGCGATGGCCGCGGCGGCCGCGGTCAGCGAGACGCTCCGCATCGGTTGCCGGGTGTTCTGTATCGATTATCACGTGCCGGCCGTGTTGGCCAAGGAAGCAGCGACCCTGGACCTGCTGTCCGACGGCCGGCTGGAAATGGGCATCGGAGCCGGCTGGAGCGAAACCGAGTACAACGCAATGGGACTGACCTTCGACCGGCCGGGCCGGCGAATCGCCAAACTCGCCGAAGTCGTCTCGCTCATCAAGGCCCACTGGGCGGGCGAGGAACTGGACTGCTCCGGCGATTTCGTTCACGTGCGCGGCTATGCGGGACGGCCCGGCCCCGTGCAGCGCCCGCATCCCCCGATCATGATCGGCGGGGGCGGGCCGCGGGTGTTGTCGTTGGCCGGCCGCGAAGCCGACATCGTCAGCATGTCCAGCGTGCCGTTTGTGGCGCGCGACGCCGACGGTCTGGACCCATTTGCAGTCGCGCAGCACCGGATCGACGTCGTCCGGTCCGCCGCCGGTGAGCGCTTTGGTCGCCTGGATGTCGAAAGCTCGCCGTACTTCACAGCGATCACCGACGATCCCGAGGCGGCGTTGGCTGACGCGGCAACGTCGACGGGGATCTCCGCCGACGTGCTGCGCGAGCATCCCAACGTCCTGATCGGATCGCTGGAAGCTGTTGCGGAGAGCCTCTATTCACGCCGGGAGTCGCTCGGCGCCAATTATGTCACGGTGCAACAGTCCCAGATCGACTCCTTCGCGCCGGTCGTGGACCGGTTACGCGGGCACTGAACCTTGACCGCCGCGCACAGAGATGTAACCATGGCACGTGACTATTGGGCGATCGCTCAAATAGCGTCGGCGCTACATCACCACCGCGGGAGTGAGACACCTCAATGGCAAAGCGGACCAGATACAGCGAGTACCACGACCGGTACGCGAACTATCGCCTGGAACTCTCTGATGACGGCATCCTGTTCATGCAGTGCCACACCAACGGCGGCAGCCTGATCTGGGACTGGCGGGCCCACGACCAGATGTCCGACGCGTTCGCCGACATCGCCGGGGACCGCGAGATCAAGGTGCTCATCCACACCGGCACCGGCGAGAACTACAACGCCAACTGGGGGCGCATGCCCAACGGCGATCCCGTCGAGAAGCCCGACTATCTGCTGATGCCCGGCACCCGGGGCCTGCACAAGCTGGACGAAAAGGCTTGGTATGCAAGGCACCTGATCACCAACGTGCTCGACGTCGATGTTCCGATGATCAGCGCGGTCAACGGCCCGTGCAACATGCATTCGGAGGTGCCGTTGCTCGGCGACATCGTGCTGGCCTCCGAGGACGCCTACTTCCAAGACGCATCGCATTTCCCCCGCGGCCAGGTACCCGGCGACGGCCAGCATGTGATCTGGAGTTTCCTGGCGGGCCACACCCGGGCCCGCTATTTCCTGCTGACCGGCATGAAGCTCGGGGCGGCCGAAGCCAAGGAGTGGGGCGTGGTCAACGAGGTGCTGCCCAAAGACAAACTGCTCGATAGGGCGTGGGAACTCGCCCGCGAACTGGTCAAGCGCCCACCGCTGACGCTGCGCTATTCGCGTCAGCTCTTCACCAACCCCCTCAAGCGGGCGTTCCTCGACGAGCTCGGTCACGGCCTGGCACGCGAAACGTACGCGCAGCGGGCCTTCTTCCCGTTCGGTGGCGAGATGGCGCCGCTGGACAGGGCCTGGGACGACGAGCCTTGGAAAACACCGTCCAATGGCGCACCCGCACAAGAAGGAGCGCACTCGTGACCAGCATCCAGCAACGGCTCTCGACCGGCCGCGGCAAGTTCACCACCGACTACCCCGAACTGGGGACGGCCCCGGTGAACTACGAGGATTCGATCTCCGAGGAATTCTTCGCCGCGGAGCGCGAAGCCGTATTCAAACGAAACTGGCTGTGCGTCGGGCGGATCGAGCGGCTGCCGCGCAAAGGTTCTTACTTCACTCGCGACCTGCCGGGGCGTCTCGCCTCGATCGTGATCGCCCGCGACCTTGACAACACCGTGCACGCTTTTCACAACGTGTGCGCCCACCGCGGCAACAAGGTGGTCTGGCAGGAGCACCCCGGCGAGGAGAGTTCGGGAAACTGCCGGGCGTTCTCCTGCAAATACCACGGTTGGCGGTACGGCTTGGACGGCAAGGTCAACCACATCACCAATGAGGGTGAGTTTTTCGACCTGGACAAGAGTTCGCTGCGAATGCCTCCGGTGCACTGCGAGGTGTGGGCGGGCTTCATCTTCATCAACCTCGCCGACGATCCGGCTCCGTTGCGAGACTTTCTCGGTGATGGCCTGCTGGGCATGGAGGCGTATCCATTCGAGAAGATGACCCAGCGTTACGGGTTCTCCACCCGAATCAAGGGCAACTGGAAGCTGGCCGTCGACTCAGTCTGCGAGTGGTACCACCCGCCGTACGTGCACGGCCGATTCATCGACCCCGACGTCTCCAAAGCCGAGAAGATGGTGCCTCCCGTCGATTCGTACCACTACGACCTGTTCCGGCCGCACATGCTCACCTCGGTCCCCGGGCCGCCGCCATTGCCGCCTCGCGAGCCCGGCACCGCGGGACCCGCCCGCCAGGACCAGCGTTGGGTCTACAAGCTTTTCCGCGCAGGCCTTTTCGGCCCCGACGATGTTCCGGACATCGGCCTTGACAACGCGGCGACCGATTTCCTCAACCGCGGCGACATCGCATCATGGGGCAACGACCAATTCTGGCTCTTCCCGAACATCTCGATCCAGATCTGGGCGCGCGGCTACTACATCACCTACACCTACTGGCCGGAGACGGTCGACTCGCACATCTACGAGATCGACCTGTACTTCGTGCCGCCGGCGAACGCAGCCGATCGCCTTGCGCAGGAATTGGTGGTCGACAGCACGATCGAGTTCGCCATGCAGGACGTGAACACCATCGAGGCCACCCATTCGGCGCTCAAGACGCGGGCGCAGAACACCTTTCACCTCAGCGACCAGGAGTTGCTCATCCGCCAGTTTCACACGGTCATTCGTGACACAGTCGGCGCCTATCAGTCCGCGAAGGAGTCATGATGTCGGATTCGACTCTGCCGCACGGTTTCTCTGATCTCGAACCGTTTGTGACCGCCTGGGCCTTGCCCACGCGTACGCAACGCTACGAGGCGCGACTGTCGAAGCCGTTCGACGAGCTGGTCAGGTTCTACGATGCCGTGGCGCCGAGGGCCGAGGAGGCGATCGCCTACCTCAACGGACTCGACATCGACGCGCTGCCGGACGATGCCACCAGGCTGCTGCACCTGCTGTACTCGATGATCCTGGTTTCCTACGCCGTCAACGTGTTCAAGCAGAACCGCATTCCGGACTCCGGTGCCGCTTTCTTCGACATGGTCGCCGAGCCGGCGGTGTGATAGATCCCTTGTGATAGGAACATGAAGGTGACCGCATCCGCACGATCGAAGGCACGCGACTCCTCCACTCGCGACATGTTGATCGCCGCAACGAGTCAGGTCATGGTCGAGGAGGGTTACGCCGCCGCCACCTCACGCCGGGTCGCGGCAGCGGCCGGTGTTAAACCGGCCCTCGTGCACTACTACTTCCCCACCATGGACGAGTTGTACCTGGCGGTCTTCCGTCGCGGCGCGACCGTCTACCTTGACAGGCAACAGAAAGCGCTGGCGTCCGACCGGCCACTACACGACTTCTGGGACACCCTCATCGCGCCCAAAGACACCCGACTTCTGTTGGAGTTCATGGGCCTTGCCAATCACCGCAAGGAGATCAGGGCGGAGATCGCGGCCTGGTCCGAGCGCTGGCGCGAACAACAAATCACCGCACTGAACTTCATCGTCCGCGAGCACGACCTCGACACCGAGGAATTCCCGCCCGCCGCGCTGGCGGTCGTCATCGCCGCGATCGGACGCACCCTGATACTCGAACAAGGGCTCGGCACCTCGGGCGGCCACGACGAGGCCGTCGCTCTGGTGCATCGCATGCTCGACCGATTCGAGATGCCGCAGCCCAAAGCTCGTCGCGGCACGCAGTCCGGTTAAGGCAGCACGATCCGCAACCGCTCCCAGCCGCGGACGGTGGATGTAGACGCGAGTTGTGCTGTGTCGTAGTCGATATCCCATTCGGGCCAACGGTTGAGAATCTCGTCCAGCGCGACACGACCCTCCAACCGGGCAAGGTTGGCACCCAGGCAGTAGTGCACACCTTTTCCAAAGGTGATGTGCGAGATGTTGTCGCGGCGGATGTCGAAGGTGTCCGGGTCGGCGTAGCGGCGTGGGTCACGATTGGCCGCGCCGAACAGCAGCAGCATGGCACTGCCGGCTGGGACCGTCGTGCCGTAGCACTCGAAATCTTTTGCCATCCAACGGGCGACGTGCGGCCCGGTGGGCTCGAAGCGAAGCGTTTCATCGACGGTACGGTTCAGCAGCGACCGATCCTTCTCGATCTCCCGGCGCTGGTCGGGGTGCTCGGCGAGTACCTTGGCCAGCCAGCCGATCAGCCGTCCGGTCGTCTCATTGCCCGCTCCGGCAACCACTTGGGTGTAGTGCAGCACCTCTTTGCGAGTGAGCTTGCGGTGCACTCCCTGCTCGTCATCGAATTCGACGTTGAGCAGCGTCGTCATCAAGTCGTCCGACGGATTCTTGGACCGCCATTCGACATAGTCGGCGTAGATCCGGCCGTCGGCGATGGAGTCGGCGTTAGCGACCTTGAGCGGCGCGCCCGGCTTGGTGCGCAGGTTTGCATCGTTGGCGTCGCGAACCGAGACCTGTTCGGACTCAGGGATTCCCAACAGCATCCCGATCACCCGCATCGGCATCATCGACGCGAGCTCGGCAATGATGTCGAATCCTTCCGACCCGACCAGCGGGTCCAGACACCGCACGCAGTACTGCCGGATCTGGTCATCGATGGCTGCCATCCGGCGCGGGGTGAACACCCGCGACATCAGCCCGCGCAGCATCGAATGCTCGGGCGGATCCTGAAACATCATCACGCCGCGGGGCATGTCAAATTTCGACTGCACCAACTCGAGGATGTCGCTGCGACGACTGGAGAACACCTGCCAGTTCGCCAGCGCCTGCTCGACATCGGAATGCCGTGATATCGCCCAGAAATCGTATTGCTCGTTGTAGTAGATCGGCGCTTCCTCGCGCAGCCGCGCGTAGGTCGGATACGGGTCGGTGTTGATCCCCGTGTCATAGGGGTCGTAATAGACGTCGGTCTCGTTCGTGACGGTCATCGATGCTTCCTTACTTCAGGCAGCTGCCGGCGTCGACGGGCAGGGCCACACCGGTGATATAGCGCGCCTCGTCGGATACCAGGAACAGCACGGCGTTGCTGATGTCTTCGGCAGTGACCCAAGGGATCGGCAGGACGTGAAAGCTCCGACATACCGGGGCGAGATCGTCGGGACCGGGGTTCTCCAATTCGGGCCGAAAAGCGCGGTAGGTCGCGTCATTCATCAACAGCGGCGAATTCACATGGGTCGGGAGCACGGCGTTGACCCGGATCATCCGCTGACCTAATTCGACGGCGAACGAACGCATCAGCCCAATCACGCCGTGTTTGGCAGCCACGTAGTGCCCGACATGTGGGTAGGCCTTATTGCCGGCCACCGACGACGTCAGGACGATCGAGCCGCCACGATCGCCGTGCAGGATGTGCGGAACGCCGGCCTTCACCGTCTTCCATACGCCACTGAGATTGACGTCAATCATCTGCTGCCACAACGCCTCGTCGGTCTTGTGCAGCTTCCCGGCCGTCGTACCGATGCCGGCGTTGGCGACGATGACATCAAGCCGTCCCAGCTGTTCGACGCCGCCGTCGAGGGCTGCTCGCAATGCGTCGGCATCGCGGACGTCGACTTCGGCGGTCACGATGCGACCGCCCGCGTCCTTGACCATGCCCGCGGTGATATCGAGGTCTTCCGGCGTCGCACCGGCCGCCGGCGACGCTTCGAATTTGCGGCAGATGTCCACGGCGATGATGTCAGCGCCCTCCTGCGCCAGCCGAACGGCGTGACTCCTGCCCTGCCCGCGCGCAGCGCCGGTCACGAATGCGACCTTGCCTTCCATCCGGCCCATCGAGACCTCCGCACAGAGTTTTTGGGCGATCGCCCAATTCGGGGCGCACGCCATGTCTAGCAGCCCCGTGCGGAGCTCGTCAAGGGTCGACGTCAGCGTTGGTTACGGATGGGCCTTCGTCGCGTGAACGACGTTGCACGGCAGGTTTATGCGTCCGTCATCGAGGAGCGGCAAGATGGTGGACATTCGTTCGGCCATTTGGCGCATCTGCCCGGCGAGCCTGGGCGGCAATTGCTCCAGAAGGGACTCTGGCAGCTTGCCGAAGCTGCCAGAGAAACCCGCCGCGCTGCATACGAAGGTCGCGGGTCCGAGAAAGTCGATGAGCCACCCGGCGTTTTCCAGCGTGTCGCGGATGCCGGCCGGTGTCACAGCCTCCATCGGGGCGGTGACGCCGTTGACATTGTCTTCGGAGAAGCAATAGATGAACCAGCGGGCGCGCGGCGTGGTCACGCGGTGCAGGGCGGCGGCGTAGACGTGCCGTTCGTCGCTGTCCAGACAGTGATAGAGAGCGCTGTCGACGACGGTGTCGAAAAGTCGACCCAGGCCGGTCAGTTCGGTGGCGTCGGCGACCTCGAAGTTCACCTGGACGCCGGCCGCTGCGGCCCGGGCGCGGGCCTGCTCGATCCCCGTCGGCGAGCTATCGAAGCCCGTCACATCGTGGCCGCGCTGGGCCAGGTAGATCGCGTTGTCACCGAGTCCGCATCCGGCGTCGAGCACCTGCCCCGTGATTGCACCGAGCGCTTCGAGCTCCATGAGCCGAGGTTGAGCCTGCCGGATATCCCAGGGGATGGCCTTCGGCGCGGGCGCACCAGGGAACGCAGGCCCTCCGCGGTAGAGGCTTTCATAAGACCCGGGATTGTGACGAAAGGCTTCGGGTGCGGCATGGGACATGTTGTGACGGTACAACTCACCGCGCTTGGAGCGTCGCGTCTGCGACCAGCTGGTGTCCAATGGCCGCCATGGTGGTGACAAACGACTCTAGGGCCCGGTGCTGCCGTCTTTAGGCTCAAATCAACACACTCATGGAGGCTCACAAAGATGCACCCCAGCGGTCCCCCTGCTCTCGACCCGACATCGTCGACGATACGTATCACGGTGGACGAGAGCGCCGGCGGCACCCGCGCCAGAGTCGAGTTGGCTTGGGCCGGAAGAAACCTGGCCGGGACCGGAGTCGCGTATCGGCACCCGTCCGATTATCTCAATGACCACGCCCGCCAGGAAATGGCAACTGCACGTGCGCTTTCGGATCTTGCCGGCCAGCTGGCAGTACACGCGGCCCACGCTAGAGGCGCGAGCCGGCTGACCGTCGTGCGCTGACGCTGCACCCCGGCCGCGGCCTTCCGGGACTTTTGGTCTGTCACTCGAAGCGGCCCAACGACGTCCACTACCGTCGGCAGAACTGCAAAGACTCTTCTAGGTTTTCGAGCTGTGTACGCATGCCGATGAGCGCCTTCTTGCGCGCTGCCCTCTGCTGCGGATTGAGTTCAGCACCGTTCAGGGTGGCCTGCGCTGCGGCCAATTACTGTCCCACCACACCAATCGCGCTTCGCGCCCCGTGACCATTATCTTTCAGCAGCTCGGCGGAACCTACAGCGTAGACGTGACCTGCTACGGCACCGGCAACTCCGCTGGCTACTCTCCGGTGGTGTACTGACCTAAAAGTTGGACACGCTCTTGAGAAAGTTGCCACACAACACCTGACCCGGCGTTAAGGTGCTGTTCGTGAGTACAAGCCGGTTAGCCAATGACCGGGGGCGTTGGCTGGCTTTCGGGGCCACGCTGGCCGTATCTGCCGCGATGCTCTACGCACAGCATGCCGAGCCACCGCGCTTCGTGAAGAAGCCGGCCGCAACCGCGCTCAGCACCCGACCCGCGCCAAGCCCGCAACCCGCGCCTCCTGTTGCGCCGCCGCACATTGCCAGTGCCGCCGAGGTCCAGTCGCTGGCTGCCGACGCACCCGCGGCCGCGCAGAGCTTCCAGTTCGCGTTGCCCGCCGGTGTCGCGCCAGAGACGGGGCTGCAGGTCAAGACCATCTGGGCGGCCCGTGCCATCAGCCTGCTGTTCCCCCAGATCACCACCATCGGCGGCTACCGGCAGGATGCGTTGAGGTGGCATCCCAACGGGTTGGCGATCGACGTGATGATCCCGAACCACAGCAGTCCTGAGGGCATCGAGCTCGGAAACCAGATTGCCGGATACGCCTTGGCGAATGCCAAACGGTGGGGCATCGACCACGTGATCTGGCGACAGAAGATCTACCCGGGCATCGGGAAGCCGAGTTGGACGGCAAATCTCGGGAACGAAACCGCCAACCACTATGACCACGTCCACATCGCCACCGACGGCGGCGGGTACCCCACCGGCCAGGAGATCTACTCCATCGGATCCATGACCCCGACGCCGCCGGATTGATCGACACGCGATCGCCGCACAATCGAAAGATGACCGGCGAGCGCACTATTCTGCGGGGCACCAGCGTCATCGACGTCCGAGACGGCAGCGCACATCGCGCTGTTGACATCACCATCGACGGCGGCCGGATCGCCTCGATCACACCAACCTCCGCCGACCAGCCCGCTGGGGTCACGGTCGTCGGCGCGCAAGAAACGTATGCGGTACCGGGGTTCTGCGACATGCACGCCCACCCGCTGTCGGGCCGACGCGACGCCGGGCCGGCGCTGCGGCTCATGCTCGCTTGCGGCGTCACCGGTTTTCGCCAGATGGGCGGTTCACGCACCCTCCTCGACGACCGCAGCAACGGCACGCTGGTGCTGCCGGTGGATGGTCCCGCTCTGTTGTCCACGCCGGGCGACGTCCTGCTTCCGTTCAATGCCGGCAGCGAAGCCGTTGCGTTGCACACTGTTCGGCAACAGGCAGAGGCCGGTGCCGATTTCATCAAAGTCGCGGTGGTGACGCCGGAGGTATTCTTTGCCGCCCAAGCCGAAGCCGCCCGCCTGGGACTCACCACCGTGGGGCACCTACCCGTCGGGATCGATGTCCGGGCGGCCTCGGACGGCAGAATGCGATCGATCGAGCACCTCGGTCCCGGTGTCGGCATCGTCGCCGCGTGCTGTGACCACCAGAGCGCCATCGAGCAAGCCGTTGCCCACCAGCCGACCTTGAAATTCCCTACCGTGCCCCGGCTGCCGTTCGCCGAGCGGCTGATGGAAATGCTGATGGCCCGCGTGATGGCCAAGACGGTGATCAACCCGTTGTTGCTGGCCAAACCCGCCGACGCCGAGCTGATCGCGGACGCCGGCGCGTCATTCAACGACGACAAGGCCCGGGAGCTGGCAAGGGTATTCGCTGCCGACCAGACGTGGCAGTGCCCCACGCTGATCCGGCTACGCACCCAACAGTTCTGCGACGACCCGACGTATCGCGACCACCCCGACAACCGCTTCGCGTCCGAGCAGACGCTCAAGGGCTGGCGCAAGGCCGCCAAAAAATATGCCTCGCGTCCGGACGCGATGCGCAGCACCTATCGTCAGCTCTACACCCGCCAGCTGAACATGGTGCGCATCTTCGACGAAGAGGGCGTCAACATGATGGCCGGCAGCGATGTCAGCGGATCCGGCTGGGAGATAACCGGATTCGCCTTACATCACGAGTTTGATCAGTTGGCTGCCGCGGGGCTGACGCCGCTGCGAATCCTGCAGATGGCCACGCTCAAGGCCGCCGAGTTCCTGGGCAGGACTGACACGATGGGCGCCCTGGAACCCGGCAAAGACGCCGACATCGTCCTGCTCGGGGCCAACCCTATCGAGAGCGCGGCCCACTTGCACGACATCGCCGGGGTGGTCCGGGACGGTCGGTACTACTCGCCGGAAACTCTCAGGTCGACGATTGAGTCGATTGCCGAAACGCACGCGGCCGTTTGAAAATCGACAGCCGGTAAACTGGGCCTGACCCCGAGAACTATGGAGAAACATGAAACCTCCGGTCTTCCGCGCGATCCCTGTGGCCGCTTTCGGTATCCCGGTTACGGCGATGATCCTGGCCGCGCCTTTCGCTCACGCTCAAACTGGCATCGAGGATTCCTGCAAGGCCGCCGGCGGCCAATACACCCAGAGCCAGGTAAGCGCGCATTTCGGGCAGGATCCAAGTCTGTTCGAGGAGTGCTGTACCGGCACCGGGGCGTCGAGGAAATGCGTGGACTACAAGGACGGGGTCCAAGGGCCGACGTACGGCGGCTAGCCAAAAAATCTGCTCGGCCGTCACGGTCCCGCGTCGGGCCGTCGCCAAATTTATTAGGCAAGTTGCCCTATTTATCGGGTTGTCGGCCCAACTCCCCGTCGCCCGGATGCGGAGAGCGTCACGGCGTGCATCAATTGGGGGACGCCATCCGCGGATCGCCGAGCAAGGGAGCATTGCGTGTCCGAAAAGACGCCCGACGATATCTTCAAACTCGCCAAGGACGAGAACATCGAGTATGTCGACGTTCGCTTTTGTGACCTGCCAGGAACCATGCAGCACTTCACAATTCCGATTTACGTCTTCGACGAGAGCGTGTTCGAGGAAGGGTTGGCCTTCGACGGCTCATCCATTCGAGGGTTCCAATCGATTCACGAATCCGACATGCTGCTGCTTCCTGACCCCGAAACCGCGACCATCGACCCGTTCCGCACCGCCAGAACGCTGATCGTGAACTTCTCGGTGCACGACCCGTTCACCCTCGAGTTGTACTCGCGCGACCCGCGCAACGTCGCCCGCAAGGCGGAGAACTACCTGATCAGCACCGGCATCGCCGACGCCGCCTACTTCGGCCCCGAGGCCGAGTTCTACATCTTCGACTCGGTCAGCTTCGACTCCCGCACCAACGAGTCGTTCTACAAGGTCGACGCCACATCCGGGTGGTGGAACACCGGAGCGGCGAGCGAGGCCGACGGCAGTCCCAACCTGGGCCACAAGGTCCGCCCCAAGGGCGGGTACTTCCCGGTCGCGCCCAGCGACCATTACGTCGACCTGCGCGACGAGATGCTCACCCACCTGACCAACGCC
The DNA here is from genome assembly GCA_963760095.1 of uncultured Actinomycetota bacterium. Taxonomy (GTDB): domain Bacteria; phylum Actinomycetota; class Actinomycetes; order Mycobacteriales; family Mycobacteriaceae; genus Mycobacterium. Next base: position 139,307 of record CAVXBT010000013.1, read on the forward strand.
GGCTTCTCTCTGGAGAAGGGCCACCACGAAGTGGGCAGCGGCGGCCAGGCCGAGATCAACTACAAGTTCAACACGTTGCTGCACGCGGCCGACGACCACCAGATGTACAAATACATCATCAAGCAAACTGCATGGCAGGCCGGCAAGAGCGTGACGTTCATGCCCAAGCCGCTGTTCGGCGACAACGGGTCCGGGATGCACTGTCACCAGTCACTGTGGAAGGACGGCATTCCGCTGATGTACGACCAGACCGGATACGCGGGCCTGTCGGATACCGCCCGCCATTACATCGGCGGTCTGCTGTACCACGCGCCGTCGTTGCTGGCGTTCACCAACCCCACGGTCAACTCCTACAAGCGCCTGGTCCCCGGCTATGAGGCCCCGATCAACCTGGTCTACAGCCAGCGCAACCGCTCGGCCTGCGTCCGCATCCCCATCACCGGCACCAACCCGAAGGCCAAGCGGTTGGAATTCCGATGTCCCGACTCCTCAGGCAACCCGTACCTGTCGTTTTCCGCCATGCTGATGGCCGGCCTGGACGGCATCAAGAACAAGATCGAACCGCCTCCCCCGATCGACAAAGATCTCTACGAGCTGCCGCCGGAGGAGGCCGCCGACATCCCGCAGGCCCCCACCCAACTGTCCGCGGTGATCGACCGCCTGGAGGACGACCACGAATACCTCACCGAGGGAGGCGTTTTCACGCCCGACCTGATTGAGACGTGGATCAACTACAAGCGCACTTACGAGCTTGCGCCGTACAACCTGCACCCGACCCCATACGAGTTCGCGCTCTACTACGACGTATGAGCCAGCTAACGCGCTGACCTGTGGCGATGCCGCGGGCTGGCCGTCTCGGTTCGCAGTGGGTAGGCAGTAGTTCGGAGTGAGTCCACCCGTTCAGCAATCACAGCACCGATTGCCGTTCGGGTGGACTCGTCGGCGCGCCCGTGAGCCCCTACGCAGGGTCACGCTTTCACAATCCCTATACCCCGAGTTGAGCATTCGTTCATTCAACAAGCTGGATCAAACGGACCACATTGGGCGATGGGACGGAGCAGAATCCGAAATGCGTAGGGCCCAAACTTGGAGTACAGGAATCGCATGAAAAGAATGAAGAGAATCATAACTTGCGCTTCAATGGTATTTTTCGGCTTCTGTGCGTCGATATTTCTACCGGCTGGATCGGCTCACGCCGACCTCTGCCCGTATCCCGGCGTTGGGTCCGGTGGCGGCGCTTTGTTCGCGCAAGGCGGCTTCTGCGACTACCCGACCGAGATCAACGGCTCGCATATGCACTGCGAGGCAGGTGGTTTCGGCGTCAACGGCATTCTCGGAGGAACCACTAGCGGCGGCGGTAGCTTCGCATTCGGTGGTGCCGGTATCGGCGCTCTTAGTTGTACGTGGCGCTGTCCAGACGGCGCGATGGCACCGGCACCTAACCCGCCAGGGTTGTGGAGGGAATACATGGTGGTGATGAACTCTACGAATTTCTGCAAAGACCACATGGCACCGAACGGTTTTTGGGGCGAACCGGTTTTACCGACTGAGGGAGTCCCGCCAGATGAGCGACCAGCGGAAGCACCGGAAATACCGGGACGACCGGTCCCCGCACGGCAACCACCAGCACCCGCGTTGCAAGTAACACCGGGGATACCGGGAGCGTTAACACCAGGGATACCGAATCCGTGATGGACCGGCAAGCTGCGTGGATTGTTGTGTACGAACTGCGTGCCAGTCACGGCTTGCCGAACGGCGAGGACGCTTTATTACGACGTAAGGCGGGCAGAGCAAGGGGTCAGCTGCCCCTTTGGTCCGGGCAGTACACGGTGATGGCGTCCCTGATGAACTGCGCCGCCTGCGCACTGTTCATACCCTGCGATTCCAGTTCGGTGTAGATGTTCCCGATGGCACCGATGTACGGGCTTGGCCCCGCGCCGAAGCGCCAATTCCACCCACCGGAGCGAGGGAGACTAGCGTCGTCGCACCGTTCATGCGCGACGGCGATCATCTGATCCGGAGCGCCGACAATCCCGTCTTTGGAAAGCAGGGCCAAAAACTGGTCGTCCGGGCCGTCGGCGTGAGCGATGCCTGCCGACAGCATGACGGCTGCCGCGGCGGCAAGAACGGAACGGAACGGATGCACAGCCATAGTTGAGTCTGTCACTACCGCGGACAATGCGCAGGTCATTGATGGGGCGTCCCCACACCGGGATGGGCAGTTGTACCCAGAACGTCAATCCTCCGGGGCCGGAGCCCACTTCGGCAGGCGCACATCCGGCCTCGACGAGCGCGCCGCCGCCAATGTCAATGCGCGCTCGCCGTTGATCGCGGTCAGTGGTGGAGGCTGGCCCTTGCGAAGCGTCGCGATCAACTCGCGATACGGACCGATCAGGTACACCGTGTCGCCGGCTTGCAATCGAGCGTCGCGGCGCGGGCGCAACCTCACCGGTCCTTCCGGTCGGATGATCGCGATGACACGTGTCTGAGTGGACAGTTCCACCATTCGGAGCCCGTCGAGCTCGCTGCCCTCCGCGACCAGCATCGCGCCGACCATGAACGAGCGCTGCCCGACCCAAAACGTTCCCAGCACCTGCAGACCCATTGCCGCGCCGATGAACCACGGCGCTGCCAGATCCACGACCGACCGCACGTTTTCAAAACCGAACTGCTGGTTCACCGCAGCGCTCAGCGCGCGCCCTTGAACGCGCATCACAATCGGCACCTTGGTATCGGATCCCAACATCTCGAGCAGGACGATGCCGGTCCGGATGTTCTCCATGTCGTCCTGGGTCATCACCGCGACGCCGCGGGCGCGATCGACCCGCGCCGAATCCAGCGTCTGGCGCATCGTCGAGTCGCCGAAAATCACTGGCACGTCAAGTTTGGCGACCGTCGGCAGGAAGCGGTTGTTCTCATCGTGCTCGATGACGACGACGTCATATCCGTCAGCGACGAGATCACCGACGACGCGGATGCCAGTTGAACCCAGGCCGACGACAACGATGTGGTCGCGCATACGGCGAGCCCGTCGGATACCGGCCGTGTGGACGAAGCGGCGGGACAGCAGCAGGTCCGCGACGAGCGCGACGAGGATGGCAGTAACGGTCACACCGGCGAACATCAACCCGATGGCGAAGTACCGCAGGACAGCGGATTGTGCCGCGAAGCTGAAATCGCCGAAGCCGACGCTGGTGACCGTCTCGGTGGTGAAGTACAAGGCATCGAGCCACGACACCCGCGGGTTGACGAAACTGAAGCGCACCACCGCTGTCGAGCCGAACATGAGCACCAACGTGAATACCACTGACGGAAAAAGCAGTGGGTTGGCGTCCTCACGCATCGCGCGCACGGCGTCGATGACGCGTCGCACCCTGGACTGGCTCGAGCGCGTCGCTGTCGAGGGCGGCACGGTGATCCCGCGGGCTTCCATCTCGTCTTTGACGCCGATCATCGAGGTCCAGTCGCCGGCGTAGACCTTCAGATCCCGTCCCGGACACGGCACTACCTCGCCGGGGGTGGGCGAGTTCTTGCCATGGACCACCGCCACCGGTGCCAGATCCTTATAGATTCCGCGCAGCGTCCCGTCCTTCGGCGCCGCCGATCCCCAAATGACGAATTCAATTCCAGCCGTGCCGAATTGGTGCGCGTTACGAGACAGAACCGCCTCGACGACGGACGGCGCCGCGAGGTCGGCGACGTTCAAGATCGCGCCGGGGCCGCTGACGGCAGCCACCGCGTCGCGCAGCACGCTGTCCGCCAAACGCGCCACCACTCGCACATTCGGGCTGAATCGCCTTGCCAGCAATGCGATTTCGAGATTCACGGCGTCATTGGGTCCGGCGCAGACCACGGCGCGCGCGCGGTGCACCCCGGCGCCCAGCAGATCGGCGGCAGAGGTGATTCGGATGATCCGGGCGCCGGCGCCCCTCAACTCCTCGATGATCGTGTTCGCCAGGGCGTCGTCACCGCAGACGATGATTTCGCGATGGAATTGAAAGGCCTCGCCTTGTTGGGCAGCAGCGGGTTGCTTTTTCTGCTGGCCAACGGGGTCGATCGCGACCGGCATAACCACTCCCATCTCCGCTGACACCTGTGGTTCACACTTCATATGACTATCGGCCACAATGCTGGAAAGCGCCACCGGAGGCGACAAGATAAGGTGAGCCAACACCGATGCGCCGCAAGCGGAGTCGCGTGCTGCGAACAACAATGCAACAGACTCGACCCCGGTTGGTCATGCACACGAAATACTCAAGAGGTAAGCCGAGGCCCGCGCGGCCGCGTCAGTGAGCGACCGGGCAGGTGCCGGTGTAGTCGACCTGCCAGTGCTTGATGCCGTTGAGCCAGCCCGACCGTAGCCGCTCCGGGGTCGCCAGCGAGGTGAGGTCGGGCACCAAGTCGGCAATCGCGTTGAGCATCACCCCTATGGTGAGCCTGGCAAGGTTGGCTCCCAGGCAGTAGTGCGCACCCGTCCCGCCGAAACTCAAGTGCGGATTAGGATCTCGCAGCACGTTGAACGAGAACGGGTCATCGAAAACGTCCTCGTCGAAGTTGGCCGATCGGTAGAACAGCGCAAGCCGCTGCCCCTGCTGGATTGGGATGCCGCCGAGCTGGATGTCACGTAGCGCGGTTCGCTGGAACGCGGTGATCGGCGTTGCCCAGCGAATGATCTCGTCGACGGCCGTCACCGGACGTCGCTGTTTGTACGTCTCCCACTGTTCGGGGTTGTCGAGGAACGCCATCATCCCCTGTGTGATCGAGTTGCGGGTCGTCTCGTTACCGGCCACCGTCAGCGTCACCATGAACAGCCCGAACTCTTCGTCGGAGAGTTTGTGGCCGTCGACGTCGGCCGCGATCAGCTGGCTGACAATGTCATCACCGGGATGGTCGGCCTTGTACGCAGCGAGTTGCATACCGTAGAACATCAATTCACCGGCCGACGCCAAGGCCTCGGACTCGGCGAACTCGGGATCCTCATCCCCCACCATGTTGTTGGTCCAATGAAAAAGCTTGGAACGATCCTCGAACGGCACCCCCAGCAGTCCGGCGATCGCCTGCAACGGCAGCTCGCTGGACACCTGCGCCACAAAGTCTCCGGTTCCCGCTGCGGCCGCATCGGCGACGATTCGGCGGGCTCGCCGGTCCAGATCCTCCCGAAGCTGCTCGACGGCACGCGGTGTGAAAACCCGGGACACCAGCGTGCGCATTCGGGTGTGTTGCGGGGCGTCCATGTTGATCATCGAGAATCGGCCGGCATCGATCTGCCCGCGCGCGGTCTCCTCGTCGCGGTACCGCGGGACGATGCAGTTCTGGGCGCTGGAAAATACATCGTCGTGCCGCGACACCTCGCGCACGTCGCGATGCTTGCTGACCACCCAGTACCCGCCGTCGGTGAACCCGCCGACGCCGTTGGGCTGCTCGTTCCACCAAATGGGCGCCGTGCGTCTCAGCTCGCGTAATTCCTCGATCGGCAGGCGTGCGGCGTACACGTCGGGATCAGTGAAGTCGAACCCCTGTGGCAGTTGTGGTTTCGCCATAGTGTCTCCCAACGTCGTTTACGTCATCCACTGGTCAACGAGGTCCGCCCACCGCCGCGAGATGGTCTTCTCCAACTCGCCGCGCCTGCGGCGGGTGTTCACGTCGTCGGGCTCGACGGTCCCGATCGTCAGCCGCGCCACCGCGTCGACCTGTTCGCGGTCCAATGCGAATGCCATCAAGGCGTCGAGGTCACTGTCCAGGTCAATTTCGTCGGGCAACTCAGAACGCGCGAGCAATACTGCCGCGTTCTCCTCGCCGACCTCCAGCAAGATGGCGACCAGGTCCGACTTGCTGACATTCACAAAGCGGTCACACCGGCCGACGGTTCGACAGCTCAAGACCGTTGTCGCGCATGACAGTTCGGCACTGCTCGGGGGTGTAGTCGAAGTTCTCCAAGTCCTTGATGTAGGACGCGGGATCTGCCAGGCCTTCGACGTGAGGGAAGTCCGAACCCATGATGATCCGCTCAACGCCGAGCAGCTTCAGCAGGCTGGACAGTTCGTCTTCGTAGAACGGCGACACCCAGACATGGCGCTTGAACGTCTCTCGCGGGTCTTCTTTGTAGATCTGTGGGATCTGGCCGTAAGACTTGGTCAGCTTTTCGAACAGGTGAAACACCCAGGTCGAACCGCTCTCGATGGCAGCCATCCGCAGGTTGGGGAACCTCAGGAAAAGCCCCTTGTGCAGATGGTTGGCAAAGGTGTCCTGCAAGGCGTCCCCGGAAAACAAACTCCGGAACCCGAGTAGCGCCTGAAACGACATCATGTAGTCGGATTCACCCCAGGCCGGCATGAATTTCGAGTAATACGTCTCGCCCGAGTGATAGCACACCGTGACACCCGAATCGTTGGCCAACTGCCAGAAAGCATCGAACATGGGATCGCCGGGCGCACGCATGCCGACATCCGTCATGACCGGTCCGGGCACCATCACAATGAAGCGTGCATCTCGCTCGAGCGCCCATTCCAGCTCACGCACGGCGTTGTCCGGTTTGCACAGTGTGATGTAGGGAGCACCGAAAATCCGCTCCTGGTAGGCGAATCCCCAATCCTCGTCCATCCAACGGTTGAAAGCCCGGAAGGTTGCCACGGCGGCGTCCAAGTCCGGCAACAGCGCCTGTTCCATTCCCACCCCGAGCGTGGGCAGCAGGATGCAGCCCGCCATGCCTTGCTCATCCATCAAAGCCAGGCGCGCGTCGCGGTCTCGATACGCCGGCGGAATCGGCTCCAAATCGCCGAAAAGCGAGTTCAAGTCGGCGCCTCGGGGATTTCGGCCGCGGAAGTATTCGTCGAGAGCGCCGGGCTTACCCACCGGGTCGAATGTCGGATTCGGGATGAACCTGTTGACCCTGCCACCCACGATGAGACGTTGCTTGCCGTCCAGTTGCGCCCACTGGATCGCACGCTTCTTGAACGGCGGATCGATGTGGCGGGTGAAGGCGTCAAGCGCTTCGTAATAGTGGTTGTCGCAGTCGAAGAACTTGAAGGGAAGCTGTGTCGTCATCGCGGCGAATGTCCTTTCTATGGCGACGAGGCGATTTAGTTGCGAGGCAAGCCGAGGACCATCGATGCGATGACCGTCAGCTGGATCTCCGGGGTGCCCCCGCCGATGAGTTCGGCGGGGGCGTCGAAATACGGCTGGACGACAGCGGGGTCAGACTTTTCCAACATCGCGATGCGACCGGTCAGGCCGAGTGTGGCGGTCCAAGCGCGACGCAGGAGCGTGACCATCGCGTACTTGGCGATGCTGGACGTCGGCCCCGGACCCTGACCTTCCACTAGCCGCAGGGTTTCGCGTAGCACCACGGCCTTGATCGCGGTGCTGTAGGCCTCGACGTCGCCGAGCGCCCGCAGCGCCGCATCCTGTTCCGGGCCGGCTATTTCGGCTATTCGCCGAAGTGCATCGGCTCGATCGATGCTGACGTAGTTTCCGATGGCCGTTCGTTCGACCGCCATGGTCGACACCGCCAGACTCCAGCCTTCGTCGGGCTGACCGACCAGCATGGCGTCGGGCACGAATACGTCTTTGAGGAAGACCTCGTTGAACTCGAAGCGTCCGCTGGCCTGCTGGATCGGCGAGACCTCGACGCCGGGCGACGTCATGTCGATGAGGAAATAGCCGATGCCGCGGTGTTTCTTCGCGTCGGGATCCGTGCGCGCCAGCAGGGCTCCAAACTGAGCCCGATCCGCCAGCGATGTCCAGATCTTGTGCCCGTTGACCAACCATCCCCCGTCGACCTTGGTGGCCCGGGTGGATAACGACGCCAGATCCGAGCCGGCACCGGGCTCGCTGAACAATTGGCACCATGGCTGTACGCCACGCAGAATCGGCCGAGCGAAGCGCTCGCGTTGCAGATCCGATCCGCTGTTGAGGATCGTAGGCAGAATCCATTCTGCGATGCCGAGCGAGGGTCTGATCAATTCGGGGCGTTTTCCGAACTCGTCGGCGATGATCACCTGCTGCACCGCCGAGGCGCCGACACCCCAGGGCGCCGGTAGATTCGGTGCGACAAGGCCTTCCTGCGCGAGCAGGTCGCGTTGCGGCCCAGTGGCCAAGCCGGGGGTCCTGATGTCGCCGGAATAGTGATCGTTGGACAAACGCATCGCCTTATCCAGCGTGGCTGCCACCTGCGCCCTGAATTCGGACTCGACGTCGCCCAGGTCGATTGTGGTGGAGCGCTTGCACGTGCGCGCCAACTCCCCTACTTCCCGGGTCCAGTGCGTCATCGGCCCCAGTGAGGCGGCCAAGCTGGTGGCGCGCCGCCAGTACAGGTGGGTGTCGTGCTCCCAGGTGTAGCCGATCGCGCCGAACATCAGCAACGCGTCGAGCACCAGATCGGGGGCGGCGGCCACCGCCATCACAGCGGCCGACGCCGCCGCCAGTCGATGCTGCTCGATGGACTCGCCTTCTGCCCGGACCGCGTCCCAGGCCGACGACGCGGCCAGTTCGGAGTTCACCAGCAGCGTCGCCGCCTTGTGTTGTAGGGCCTGAAAGGCGCCAACAGGTCTGCCGAACTGCTCTCGCGTTCGGATGTATTCGGTTGCAGCATCGGCACAATGGCGCACTGCCCCGGCCGCCGCGCACGCCGCGAGGGCCACCACGACGCACCGGGCCCGCTCGGTTGAAAGGCTGGATATCACCGCGCTGTCCGGTACGAGGTGGTCAGCGAGGTCTAACACACCCACGTCGGTGCACAGGTCGGTGCCTTGCTGCGGTTCGATCGTCAAACCCGGACTCTGTGCAGTCGCGTCAAGCGCGAACCATAGTTCGTCGCCATCCGCGGTGCGCGCGGGCAGCAGAACACGTTGCGCTGCGCAGATTCCCAACACGGAGCCCGACCATCCAGCGAGTCGCCACGAGCTGCCGTCGGGGACCGCGCGAACATCGCAATGCTCTGGCAGGACGACGGCCGCCGTGGTGCCCGCGGCCAGGTCGGTCAGCAGCGGCTTGGCCGAGGAGTCGGCCAGACCCGCCACCGCGCTCGCCGACACCGTGCTCAACAGCGGGCCCGGCAACAGCGCTGCGGCGGCTGCCTCCACCACGCAGGCCATGTCGGCCAGAGTGCCGTCCTGGCCACCGACGTGGCCTGGAAGGTGCACCGCATGAAAGCCGTTTGCGACGAATTCCGGCCACCAGTAGGGCAATTCGCCGGTCGCGATCGAACCGAATGCGGCGCGGGTCTTGTCGATGGGCGCGTGCCGGTTAGTAAAGCTGCTGACCGCATCGACGAGTTGCTCCTGCTCGACGGTGATCGCCAACGTCATCAGATCGTCAGTCCTGGAGCCCGAGAATGCGGGCGGCGTTGCCGTACAGAAACTTCGGCCACACCTCGTCCTTCAGCGCAACGTTGGGCAGCTCGCTGAAGATCCGCTCCAGGGACAGGCCCATCGGAAAGTATCCGGCGTAGAGGACTTTCTCGGCGCCGCGGGAATTCGCGTAGTCGATGATGGCCTTCGGGTAGTACTTGGGCGCGAACGCCGACGTCGAGTAGTACAGGTTGGGCCACTTCAGCATCAGCTTGACGGCGAGATCCTCCCAGGGTTCGCAGCCGTGGCGGGTGACGAACACCAGGTCGGGGAAATCGAACATCACGATGTCGATTCGTGAGACTTCCTGTGGCGCAAAAGGGATCCGGGGACCCGGGATGCCGGCGCAAACGAAGATCGGGATGCCGAGTTCGACGCAGGTGGCATAGATGGGGTACATCTTCGGGTCGTCGATCGCAACCTGCGGGAAGGTCCCCGCCGGGAACACCGAGGTGGCGCGGATACCGAACTGCTCGTAATCACGACGGATCGCGTTCACCGAACCCATCACGTCGTTGGGGTCGACGAGCGCACCGGAGGGCACGAAGCGGTCCGGAAACATCTTGAGCGCCAGTTGTGCGGAATCCTCTCCGACACCGATCATCGCCCTCTCGATACCGAACCGGTCCATCTGCTGGAGCACCAGCGACACCGGGTCGTCGGTCGACAATCCCTGCGGCACGTCTTTGAACATGTACTCGACGGGAAACTCGAAATCCTCTTTGGATTCTCGGTCCTTCGTCTGCTTTCGGATGAAGTCGTACTGGGCGGAACCCTCGTGCGGAAATCCCATCATCGTGTCGATCACCGGCAGGCCGACCGGTCCGGCCATGGAGTCCTCCGATCGCACTGGCTGCGCTGCGTCGCTGCCGGTTCATAATGAAACATGGTTCTACTTATGTCAAGGTTGTGATAGCAGCTCTAGCTGCGATATTATCCCCGCGTGCTCCGCTATCGGAGCAGTTGGTGAGAAGCTTGTTCTGTTCTGCCGTCGGGCCCCGAACCGGAGGTCGCACCGTCAACGTTCCAGTCGAGCGGCCCGAATCCGCCGTCGTTCCACCCACGGATATGACCAGCCGCCAGCTGATACGGCGAGCCACGATCATCGAAGCCGTCATCGATCTGATCGCCGACGTGGGCGCCGACGCGGTGCAGATGCGTGACGTGGCCAAGCGCTCAGGAGTGGCGCTGGCGACCGTCTATCGCTACTTCAATTCAAAGGACTACCTCCTTGCGGCCGCACTCGAGGACTGGCAGAAGCGACTCACTCGGCGCATCCTCGCGTCGCGCGGCGGCCGGCGCGATGAGGATCCGCTGCCGGGCATCCTGGACTACCTGCGGCGCGCCCAGCGCGCCTTTCACCGCAACCCGCACATGACCGCGCTGATGTTTCAAACAACGACGTCAACCGATCCTCAGGCCAGGGCGACGATCGACCAGATGAATCGCACGAACGCCGAGATGTTCAACAGCCTGCTGGAAGGCGTCGCTCCGGAGGATATTCCGAATATCACATTCGGACTGAACGCCGCGCTGAGCAGCTCGCTTGCCGGGGTACTCGTCGGCATGATGACGTTGGAGGAATCAGTGGCCCGCGTCGAGTGGGTCGCGCGAGTCCTGCTTTTACGTCAGCTGTGAGATCTAGGGCTGCGCGGGAAGTAGCGGGTCCTGCTGGCCAATGCAGATCACTGTGCAATTGGGGATCCCCGGGGCCGGCGCCTGGGGTGTCTGGATCGGTTGCTGAGGGGACACACCGGTTGGGCCGAGGTCGATCAGCGGCGTTTGGGCCAGCGGGTCGGTGGACGGCAGGCCGTGAATGTTGAGCGGGAGGCCTGGACCGATGCCCTCGGGATTCTCCAGATGCGCGTCGCCGAGCGGCGGTGCGGGTCCGGTCAGCGGCGGCAGATCCACTGGTACGACGCCGGTGGCGTAGGCCGCCGCCCAGCCCAGCACGTTGCGGGCGTACGGCATGGAGTTGTTGTAGCGCAGGATCGAAGACAAGACCTGCGACTGGTCGCGCAAGTTCAGCCCGCCGCTGCACAGGTATCGGGCGGCGGCCAATGTGGCGTCGTACAGGTTCTGCGGATCGGCCTGGCCGTCGCCGTCGCCGTCGGAGGCGTAGCGCGCCCAGGTGCCCGGCAGGAACTGCATCGGACCCATCGCGCGGGCATAGCTGACGCGTCCACCGGCGCCGCTTTGGACGATGACCTCGTTGCCGGGCAGCGTCCCGTCCAGGGTCGGACCGTAGATCGGCCGGACCGCGGTGCCACGTGCGTCGGTGGCGCCGCCGTTGGCATGCTGCGATTCGATACGCCCGATCCCGGCGAGCAGGTTCCAGCTGATGCCGCAGCCCGGGTCGGCACCGGCCATCATCCGTTCGGCGTTACGGTAAGCCGCCAGAGCCATCGTTGGGATGCCCAGTGCGCCTGGTGTATTCACCACCACCGTCGGCGGGGGAGCCGACACCGTGGCCGCCACAATGTGCAATCTGGTCGGTGGACGCGCGACGGCGACCACGCCCGGGCCACTCTGTCGGACCGTAACGGCTGCCACCGGAGTAACGACGGCGGCACGCAAAGCCGTTGTGGGCGTGGGGGCTCGAGGAGCTGCGCCGCCGACGGCACCAGCGAAGACGAGGGGAGTGATCATGGCAACGCTCAATGCCCGCGTCCACATCGCGCGTATAACCCGACTACCCCGCTCGGCTGCGTAGAGCCCCATGGCGACGCCTGCCCTTCGTGAGGCACCCTTCGGCTGCACGAATCGGATCCAATCCCGTTGTGGCTCGGCGCGTAGGCACCTCGTGACCTCATCGCCATCTTGGCGCACCCCGGGCAATGCGGGCTTCCCCCGAAAGAGCACACTTTGCTCTCCTCTTCGAGGCATGCGCCAGAAACGCATCGCTCAACTCGGCGCAGTGCTTTGGCACTGAAGTTGTTTACTACCAACTACGTTCGTACGTAATGGGTGGTTCGGTTAAGTAGCGAACCAGAAGCCCAGGATCATCGCCGCCACGACCACTGGCCAAGCCTGGAAGGCGACACGTACCGGGATCGGTGCCTGGCGAAGCTCCATGAAGTCCAGCATCACGTAGCTGACCTTCACCGCGGCGATCGTGAAAATCCCCACCACTGCGACGGCGGGGCTGAACAACTCCTTCGACAGACCCCATGTCGTCACGCAGGTCGCAACTATCAGGCCCAGCCACACCACGGTGACCCGTTCGCGCAACACCGACATCAGGCTGCCTTCTGCAGATAGAGCAGGGGGAAGATCATGATCCACAACAGGTCCACCAGGTGCCAGTAGGAGGCAACGCATTCCGGCACCACCCGTTGCAGGCTGCTGTAGGCACGGCGCCGGGAACGGATCCACAAGTAGGCAAGCAGGCTGGTGCCGAACACAACATGCAGCAGATGGATCCCGGTCAGGGTGAAGTACCACATGTAGAAGTCGTTGGTGGCCGGGGCGATTCCTTCGGTGAACTTCTCGAAGTACTCGATCGACTTGGACATCATGAACATCAGACCGGTGATCACGCCGCCGAGCAGATAGCGGGGCGCTCGGTCGACGAGGTCACGCTTGAGAGCCTGAATCCCAAGGGCCACCGACCAAGAGCTGGTCAGCAGGATCAGCGTGTCGAAGCCGCCCAGGTTGATGTTGAGCGTGTGCCTGGAGGCCTCGAACACGGCAGGGTCGTGCAGCCGAGCCTGCATGAAGCTGCCGAACAAGATCGCAAAGATTACAGAGTCCGCGCCGATCGCGACCCAGACACCATCCACACCGGGAAGGCGTCTGGGTTTCGCGCGGTCGGTGTTGACGGTTCCCGTGCGACTAAGCGTCGACACGCCCAGCGGCCTCGTCCTCGGCCTTGATCCGATCGATAGCCTTGATGATGAAGTAGGACAGCGACGGGATCCAGAAGAACCAGGTGAAGAACGCGATCCAGAAGCTGATCACGCCGTTGAAGGCCAGCGGGCCGGTCGTCACAAACGGGATCGCGCTGACTGCGAAGAACGATGCGAAGGTGACCCAGCCCCACCAGATGACCGGTTCTGGGACCAGCTTCTTCGCGCGCGTGTCCCGCATGAACACGATGCTGATCGCGGCGATCTGTAATGAGGTGACGAAGTACGCCAGGTCGAACAGCAACCAGCCCATCCAATAGAGCATGTGCATGATGCCCGGAGTGAGGTTGTTGACCTCGTGTGCGGCGGTCAGCCAAATCGCCAAAGTCACCATGACGGGCGCGCAGGTAATCGTCCCACCCATCATCTCGAGTTTCGACAACAAGCCGTTGGGACCCTCGACACGCTCCATCACTCGGGCGACCGCCACGCTCCATGACATGTAGAACGCGGTCATGGTGACGCAGATGCTCAATGCGATCAACAGCGGCAGCCTGAAATCGTGGAAGTGCGCCTTCACCTCTTCGGGCGTCGCGCTGGGTGGGAACGGCGGCATGTTGTGAGCGACGATCCCCCAAAGGACGAAAACCGCGAACAGGAAGACAGGACCCGTCCAGGCCAGAACCTTCCACATCGTGTAATCAGTCCGGTACGGCGGCACGTCGTGCACCGTCGAAATGGCGGGTTCGGCATGTATTGCCATCGGACCTGCTCCTTAAATGATGGTGTACGAGGCACATCGGCGGCCCTCAGCCACGATGCTTCTCAGGCATCACCATCGTCGTCGACGCGGGCCATCAGGCGCTTCACCCGAAAGAGCACCTTTTGGTCACCTGTTTGGGGCACTTCGTGGTGGTGACGGCTTCCGTTCGATGCACCGATGCCATATGGTCAGACCATAAGCACCATTTAGTGGTTCTGCTGTTCGCACGTCTCGTGTGGCCGCGGCCGAGGGTGGCGGAGGATTCCCCGATGCACTTTGAGCTTTCCGACGAACAGGAACTGTTCGCAACATCGCTGCGCGAGTGGTTGGGCGAACGCGCGGGCTCTTCGTCGGTCCGCGGTTGGTTGGACACCGGCGATCCCGCCGCTTTCGAACGGCTCTTCTTAGGCGACGGTTGGGCCGGTGTCGGCTTCGATGAAGACTTGGGCGGCCAGGGCGGCGGCATGCTGGAATTGGCGCTCACCGCGCGGGAACTCGGGCGCGCGGCGGCTCCATCGGCCGGCTGGCTGCAGTCGGCAATCGTTGTGCCGGCTCTCGCCGATGAACCAGAGCTGGTGCATGCGGCGGCGGAAAGTGGTGACGTGACCGCGTTGGCGGTCCGGGCGGACCGCATCCCGGCGGCGGTGACGTCGGTGCAGAGCGGCGACAGTGGACTACGCGGGAGAATACCGTGCGTACTGGGCGCCGCTCGGTCGCGGAGTTTCCTGGTCCCGGTGGCCGACGCGGAGACCACGTCGTGGTGGCTTGTCGACAGCGCCGACGCCGGTGTCGGAATCCACCCCCGGTCGTTGTTGGACCGCTCGCGGGATGTCGCAGACGTCGTCCTTGATGACGCCACGGGCCGCCGGCTCGAGATGGACGGCACCGCCGCGCTCAGCGAAATCGCCACCAGGGCAGCCGTTCTGGTCGCCGCCGATGCGCTGGGCGCGGCTGAACGGATGCTCCAACTGGCGGTCGACTACAGCAAGCAGCGCCAGCAGTTCGGTCACCCGATCGGCTCGTTTCAGGCGGTCAAGCACGCCGCCGCGCAGATGCTGGTCACTGTGGAGTCGTCATTCTCCATCGTCTGCTACGCCGCACAATCGGCCGAGGAAAAGCTGCCGGAGCGTGCGATCCACGCCGCCGTGGCGAAGGCACAAGTCACCCGCGGCGCCGCCGAACTCGGGGACACAGCGCTCACGCTGCACGGCGCGATCGGCTACACCTGGGAGCACGATCTGCACCTTTTCTATAAGCGGGCCAAGCTCGATCGGTGGCTGTTCGGTGCACCGACGGCCTGGAACGAACGCATCGCCGATGTTCTGCCGCTGCTTCCCGCCACCGCCTGACCGGCCGGAGATCAGCCGGACTCCGGGCTTTCATTTTGGTCTGTCCATTAGTATAATTAACCGAACGGCCGAATCCTGGTCGTCGTCGAGCGGAGAGTGTTGTGGACTTCCAGTTGAGCGAAGATCAGCAGACCATCCGCGCTGTGGTCGCCGAATTGGCGGGCAAATTCGACGACCACTACTGGATGACCAAGGACCTGGCGCACGAGTTCCCGACAGAGTTCTACGACGCCTTCGCTGACGGCGGCTGGCTCGGCATCACCACGCCGGAGGAATACGGCGGTCACGGTTTCGGCATCACCGAGGCTTCCATCCTGCTTGAGGAAGTCGCAGCAAGCGGCGCCGGAATGAACGGCGCCAGCTCGATGCACATGTCGATATTCGGCATGCACCCGGTGATCGTGCACGGCTCCAACGAACTCAAGGCCCGCACCTTGCCCCGCATCGTCACCGGTGACCTGCACGTGTGTTTCGGTGTCACTGAACCGGGAGCGGGGCTGGACACCACGAAGATCACCACCTTCGCCCGCCGTGAAGACGACCACTACGTCGTCAATGGCCGCAAAGTGTGGATCTCCAAGGCCCTGGAATCAGAAAAGATCCTGCTGCTCACGCGTACCACAAAGTTCGAGGACGCGAAACGCAAGACCGATGGCATGACCCTCTTCTTTACCGATCTCGACCGCAGCAAGGTCGACATTCGGCCGATCCCGAAGATGGGCCGAAACGCGGTCTCCTCCAACGAGCTTTTCATCGACGGCCTGGAGATACCCGTCGAGGACCGCGTCGGCGAGGAGGGCCAAGGTTTCCGCTACATTCTCGACGGACTCAATCCCGAGCGGTGCCTGATCGCCGCCGAGGCGCTCGGCATGGGGCGCGCCGCACTGCGGGCGGCCGTGCGGTACGGCAACGAGCGCGAGGTGTTCGGCCGGCCGATCGGCATGAACCAGGGATTGCAATTTCCGTTGGCCGACTCGTTGGCCCGCCTCGACGCCGCCGAGCTGGTGCTGCGCAAGGCCACCTGGCTCTACGACAACGGCGAACCTTGCGCCCGCGAGGCCAATACGGCCAAATACCTATGCGCCGATGCCGCGTTCGACGCAGCCGACCGCGCGCTGCAAACACATGGCGGTATGGGCTACTCCGAGGAGTACCACGTCGCCCGTTATTTCCGGGAGGCGCGGTTGACGCGGATCGCTCCGATCAGCCAGGAGATGGTGCTCAACTACCTGGGCGAGCACGTGCTTGGCCTGCCGCGGAGCTACTGATGACCTCACAGCGCGACGTCTTTCGGCTTGACGGCCGTTCGGCGCTGGTCACCGGTGCCGGGAGCGGCGTCGGCGAGGCGATTGCGCGCGCTTTCTCGGCGGCCGGGGCCGCGGTACTGGTCACCGACGTGGACAAGGATGCTGCGGTGGCTGCCGCGGAATCGATCAACGCCGCCGGCGGTACCGCCCAGTCGTTCGTCCTCGACGTGCGCGACTCGGCTGCGGCGACCGAAGCCGCGGCAGCAGCGGCCGAATTAGGCGGCGGCACACTGCATATCCTGGTCAACAACGCCGGCGCCATCGCGCCGGCCATGGTCGCAGACCTGTCGGAGGAGAACTTCCGCCGCATCCTCGACATCCACCTCATCGGCAGCTTCCTGTGCAGCCAGGCCGCACTTAGACACTTGCCGACCGACGGCACCGGCCGCATCATCAACGTCACCTCCGCGGCGGGCCTCACCGGAACCATCGGGCAGGCCAACTACGGTGCGGCCAAGGCCGGCATCATCGGCCTGACGAAGTCGCTGGCTCGCGAACTGGCGCGCAAATCCATCACCGTCAACGCCGTCGCGCCGTTGGCCGCCACCGCGATGACCGAGAACATTCGCAGCAACGAAAAGCTGGCGGCCAAGACACTGGCCCGAATCCCGCTGGGACGCTGGGCTTTCCCAGAGGAAATCGCGCCGACATTCGTTTTTCTCGCCTCGGACGCCGCGTCCTACATCACTGGCCAGGTTCTGCCCGTCGACGGTGGGACGGTGATCTGATGGGCCGCAACGTGAGTGGGCCGTTCGCCTCGACAGGACGTGAGGTCTACATTGCCGAGGCAGTGCGCACTCCGACAGGCAAATCGCACCCAGAACGCGGCTGGTACCGCGACATCCACCCGAACGCGATGCTGGCGGCTTGTTACACCGAGCTGATCGCGCGCACCGGAATCGATCCCGCACTGGTCGAAGATCTGGTGATCGGCTGCACTGCCCCGTTCGGTGAACAGTCTCGCAACATCGCCCGAAACGCCTGGCTTCAGGCGGGCTATCCGCCCGAGGTACCCGCGACGACGCTGGATCGTCGCTGCGGCTCGGCGCAAACCGCGGTAGAAATGGCCGCGGCCCTGGTGGCCTCCGGCACTCACGACATCGTGATCGCCGGCGGTGTGGAGCACATGGGCCACGTCCCCATCGACTCTCCCGCCAAGATCTCTGAACTGTATGGCGACCCGTGGCCGGCCGAGCTGCGCGATCGTTACAGCTTTGTGCACCAAGGCGAAAGTGCCGAGCTGATCGCCGACCGGTGGCAGCTGGGCCGCGAGGAGATGGATGTTTTCGCCGCGCAGTCCCACCAAAACGCCGCCAAGGCCATCGCCGACGGCCGATTTGTTGCCGAGATGGTGCCGATGACACTCGACGGCCAGCTCCGCCACTCCGACCAATGCGTGCGCCCGGAGACGACGGTGGAGACGCTGGCCAATCTGAAGCCGGCATTCCGGAAGGACAACGGACGAATTACCGCCGGGTCGTCGTCGCCGATCAGCGATGGCGCCGCAGCCGTGCTGCTGTGCTCCGGCGATACCGCGCGGCGGCTCGGATTGCGGCGACGTGCCCGCGTCCTCGACCAGACCACGGTCGGGGTCGATCCAGTCATCATGCTGACCGGGCCGATTCCAGCGACCCGAAAGGTGTTACAGCGCAATAACCTCAGCATCGACGACATCGACCTGTTCGAGGTAAACGAGGCGTTCTCCTCGGTGGTGCTGGCATGGCAGCGCGAGTTGCGTCCGGATACCGATCGGATCAACGTCAACGGCGGAGCCATCGCGCTGGGACATGCGGTGGGCGCTACCGGCGCTCGGTTGCTGGCCACATTGGTTGCCGAACTCGAACGCCGCGAAGCCGACCTCGGCCTGGTGACGATGTGCTGCGGCGGGGGCCTTGGCACCGGCACATTGATCCAACGGGTAGCGAAGTGATCGACTTCTTGAAATTCCTGTCCCGAGGCGACGGCGTCTGGTGGGGCCAGGCCGCCGCAGAGCCGCGGCCGTTGGTCGATGCGCTGATCCTGCAGAGCCCCCGGATCGGTCCGATCCGCACGTTCACCGGGCTGAGCTGGAACGACCAGCTCGCCATCACGATGCCCGGCCGGATGTCGATGGTGTCCTACGGCGGGCTCGGCGAGCTGCGCGAACTAAGCCGGTCCGGACGCTTGGACGTGGTGCCGTGCCACTATTCGGCACTACCGCGAATGTTCGCCGAACGCCGGCTGCCGTGCGACGTCGGCCTCATGCAGGTATCACCGCCCGACGCAAAAGGGATGTGCTCTTTGGGTATCGGTGTCGACTATGTCGCCGATGCAATGCTGCACACGCCGATACTCATCGCCGAGATCAACCAGAGGATGCCGGCCACGGTTGGCACCCAACGGATTCCGCTCGATCGGTTCGCGGCGACCATCGCCACCGACCGCCCGCTGGCCGAGGATCCCACCCGCGCGCCGGGTGCTACCGAGCAGCGCATCGCCGTCCACATCGCCGAGCTCATCGACGACGGTGACACCGTGCAGTTGGGTGTCGGGTCGCTGGGCGCCGCGGTACTCGACGCGTTGGTCGAACACAAGGACTTGGGGTTTCACACGGGCATGGTCACCGACGGATTACTGCGGCTCATCGACAAGGGCGTGGCGACGGGCAGCTGCAAGGAGATCGACCCGGGCCTGATTATCGCCGGCACCGCGTTAGGTTCGGCCGAGCTATACAACCGGGTGCCCGAGCTGCCGGCCAAATTCCTGCCGACCAGTTACACCCATAGCCCGCAAGTGCTTTCGCAGCTGCAGTCGCTGGTCTCAGTGAACTTCGCCATGGAGGTCGACCTCAGCGGGCAAGTGGGCGCCGAGGTCAGCCGCGGCGTATACGTCGGTGCTGTCGGCGGACAGGTGGACTTCACCCGGGCCGCCGCGCTCACCGGCAAACGATCGATCATCGCACTGCGGGCCACATCGGGCGGCAAGTCCACGATCAAAGCCGCACTCGACGGCGGGGTGGTCACCACCACGCGCTCCGACGTCGACACCGTCGTCACCGAATACGGCGTCGCGCATCTGCGTGGCTGCAGTTTGCGGGAACGCGCCCGACGCCTGGTCGCAATCGCGGCCCCCGAATTCCGCGATGAACTCGACCGCGAAAGGACCACACTGTGAACGGATTGCCTTTGCATGTCGATATCCGCGAGGTCGGCCCTCGCGACGGATTCCAGAACGAACCGGAAACCATCGCCACGGCCGACAAGATAGACCTCATCAACCGGTTGGCCCGGACCGGCCTGCGGCGCATCGAGGTGGCCAGCTTCGTCCGTCCGGACGTCATCCCGCAGCTATCCGACGGCGTCGAGGTGCTGCGCGGCATCGAGGTGCCCGAGCATGTTTCGCTGATGGTGCTGGTACCCAACAGCAAAGGACTGGACAACGCACTCAAAGTGCGCGAGACGTTTTCCGAGGTTGCGATCTTCGTCAGCGCGTCGGAGACACATAACAAGAAAAACGTGAACCGAAGCATCGCCGAGTCCATGGCCGACAATCAGGTCATTGCCAAGCGCATCGTCGCCGAGGATCTGCGCTGCGCCGCCGTCATCGCCACGTCCTACGGCTGTCCGTTCCAGGGCAAGGTGCCGATGAACCGGGTGCTCGACATCGCCGAGCAGTTCGCGGCCGCCGGCGCCGGCGAAGTCGGGTTCGGCGACACCACCGGGATGGCCAATCCCGCGTATGTCGGTGAGTTCTTCGCTGCCGCAATCGATCGGCTGCCCGGTGTCGAGGTGACCGCCCACTTCCACAACACCCGCGGCCAGGGACTGGCCAACGCGTACGCGGCGCTGCAGGCCGGGTGCACCAGCTTTGAGTCCAGCTTCGGCGAACTCGGCGGCTGCCCGGTCCCGGCGGGATCCACCGGAAACATCGCCTCAGAGGATTTGATCAGCATGTTCGAGGAGATGGGCGTATCCACCGGGGTATCGCTGCCCGCCCTGATCGATGCGGCCCGCGCCGCGCAAAGCGTGCTCGGCCGCAAACTCACCAGTCACAGCATCGTTGCCGGTCCGATCGACTGGGCGCCCAACCCGGGCGCTGCATCCTGCCACTAGATGTACACCCAACATTACGAGGAGAGACGACATGACCAACCGAGTCGCGTTCGTAACCGGCGGAGCCCAAGGCATCGGCCAGGGCATCTCGGAGACCCTGGGAGCCAATGGGTTTCGGGTGGCGGTCGCTGACCTGAACCTCGAGGCGGCAGAAGCCACCGCGAAACGCATCGCCGATGCCGGCGGTGAAGCCATCGCGGTCCACGTCGATGTCACCGACACCGAATCGGTGCGCGGCGCCGTCAAGACCGTGGCCGCCGAGCTTGGCGACATCGAGGTCGTCGTCAACAACGCCGGCTGGGACGACTTCATGCCGTTCCTGAAAACCTCAGAAGACTTCTGGGACAAGATCCTTGACATCAACTTTAAGGGTGCCCTACGTGTCATCCATACCGTCGTGCCCGGGATGACGGAACGCGGTTTCGGCCGGGTGATCAATATCGGCTCGGATGCCGGCCGCGTCGGCTCATCGTTGGAGGCGGTGTACTCCGGAGCCAAAGGCGGCATTATCGCGTTCACCAAGACGCTGGCCCGCGAAGTGGCGACCAAAGGGGTGACTGCCAATACCGTCTGCCCCGGCCCCACCGATACGCCCGCACTGCGCAAGTTCGCCGACACCTCCGGGCAGGACGCTGACAAGGTGATCGGTGGGATGACCCGCTCCGTTCCAATGAAGCGCCTGGCTCAGCCGTCGGACATCGCCGCCGCCGTCGCCTTTTTCGCATCGGATGCTGCTGAGTACATCACCGGCCAAACACTGTCGGTCAGCGGCGGACTCACGATGGCCTGACTTATCCGCCTGTCATCAAAGGAGATAACTGTGACGGAACGACCAAGCCGCGCGGCCGTGACCTGGAACCGGGACGGAGCCATCGTCGAGATAGTGCTCGACGGGCCGCCGGCCAATGCGCTCGGGCTGGAGATCCTCACCGGCTTGAACACCGCGATGGACTACGCCCAGGCTGTCGGCGCCAAGGTCATTGTGGTGGCTTCTACGGTGAACGGCTTTTTTGCCGCGGGCGCCGACATCAAGCACATGTCCGCGGTCGACCCGGCGTCGTTTCGGGAATACGGTGACACGCTTCGCAGCACGCTGGAGCGGCTCGCGGCCCTGCCACTGATTTCGGTGGCCGCCATCGACGGGCTCGCCCTAGGCGGCGGTCTCGAGTTGGCGATGGCGTGCACGCTGCGTGTCGGGGCTGCTCGCGCCCGGCTGGGTCTGCCCGAAGTCAAATTGGGTCTGATCCCCGGCGCCGGAGGTACCCAACGACTGCCCCGCCTCGTCGGACGCGGCCGGGCACTGGACCTCATGCTCACCGGGCGCCAGGTCCAGGCCGACGAGGCGTACTGGATCGGGCTGATCGACCGGTTAGCCGAACCCGACACCAGCGCCAGGGCCAGCGCGTGGCAACTGGCTCGCGAATTGGCCGGGGCATCAACACCCGCGCAGCTGGCCGTTGTCCGCACTGTCGACGCAGCCTACGACCGGCCGCTACCGGACGGCTTGAGCTTCGAAGTCGAGCAGATCCAGGAGTTATTCGAGCGGGGCGAAGCGGCCGAGGGTATCCGCGCGTTCATCGACAAGCGGATGCCCGAATTCGCATGACCACCATACAAATGGAGCAGACGTCATGATCGACCTCGAAAAAAGTTACGAGACTCTGCTTCTCGAGTCGTCCGCTCCCGGCGTGCTCGTGGTGACGCTGAACCGCCCCGAGCGGTTAAACGCAATGACGGTGGTCATGTTCGGCGAGCTGGAATCGGTGGCGCGCGCAGTCGCCGACGACCGCGACATCCGAGTCATGATTCTGACCGGCGCGGGTAAGGCCTTTTGTGCGGGATACGACCTCGACGAAGCCGAGGAACTCGCCTCGTTGTCGGCTCTGGGCATGTTGGACCGGCAGGAACGTGCAGCCCGCGCGCTGAGCGCAGTGCGCGCGGTCCCGGTACCGGTGATCGCCGCGGTCAACGGGCCCGCTGCCGGTGGCGGGATGTCACTCACCCTGATGGCGGATATCCGGCTCGGGTCGCCTAACGCGAAGTTCAACGCAGCGTTTGTGCGCATCGGACTTTCGGCGGGTGACCTGGGCGCCTCTTGGCTACTCCCGCGCCTGATCGGCCCGTCCGCCGCCGCGGAGATGGGCTTTACCGGGCGCATTGTCGAAGCCGAAGAAGCCGAACGGCTCGGCCTGCTCAACAGGGTGACGGGTCCAGACGACCTGCTCGACCAAACCCTGGCCATGGCGGCCCAGATCTGCGCCAACTCCCCCGGCGGTATCAGGCTCTCCAAACGCGCACTGCAGGCCAATATGGAAGTCGCCTCGTTCGCGGCGGCGCTCGAATTGGAAAACCGCGGGCAGGCATTGCTGACGCGCTGCGACGACATGACCGAGGCGCTGGAAGCCTTCAAAGCCAAACGGCCACCCAATTTCTCGGGACGGTGAGCATGAGCACAGCCACATCCCAGTGGAATAGGGTATCGCGACGCCCGCTGGCCGACGTCCTCGACGAGCTGCGCACGGCACGCACCCTGAGCTTCGACGAGCATCGTGGCGGCATACTCGTGATGTCAGTCAACCGCCCCCACCGGGCAAATTCGCAGACTGTCGAGATGTTCGGCGAAATTGCCTGGGCTACAGCCACATTGCGTAGCGCGGCGCTGCGTGCTCTGATCGTAACCGGGGCCGGGGGCAAGGCGTTCTGCACCGGGTTCGACCTGGACCAGGTCGATATCCTCACTCGGATGTCGGTGTCGGAATTCACCGATCTCGTTGAGACCGCCGCGGCCGGTTCAACCGGGCTGCGTGCGCTGCCGTACCCGGTGATCGCCGCCGTCAGCGGTCCGGCTGCAGGTGGTGGGCTATCACTGGCACTGGCCGCCGACATCCGGATCATTGACCACACCGCCAGTTTCAGCGCCGGGTTCGTGCGGATCGGGCTATCCATCGGCGAGCTGGGTACGTCGTGGAACCTGGTCCGGCTGATCGGACCGGGCCGGGCGGCCGAGCTGGCATTCACCGGACGCACGGTGCGGGCCGCCGAAGCCCGGCGCATCGGACTGGCCGACCAACTCGCCGAAACCGACTCTGCACTCGAGGCAGCAATCGAGTTGGCCGAGACCATCGCGGAGAACTCCGACGAAAGCATGAGATCGACCAAGAACGCGTTGGTCCGCAACCTGGAGAACAACTCGTTCCAGTCCGCGCTCGAGATGGAAAACCGCGGCCAGGCGTTAGCGATGCAAGTGCCGACTACGAGCAGCGCGTTGGCCAATGTGCAGGAGCGGCGCTAATGAGCACCGCCGGGGAACTGCGCGACGGGCTCGGCCCCGCCGACGATCTCCGGCACCGGCCGGTGGCCGGGGAGAGAACGCGCGACAGCCTTTTCTGGGAATTGATCATGCCCGAGGAAGAAATCGGCGTGCAGGTCTACCTCTACCTGACCGGTAGCGGGAAGGCCGGCTATAACGTCTGCGTTTGGGGCCCGGAAACGCGGCCGCTGGCACTGCACCTCCACCAGGGGCGGGTACCGGACCACGCCGACCTTGACGAATTCTCGTTCGAGGGACTGACTCTCACCCAGCCCGAGCTGCGCAAATCGTGCGTGCTGACCTACGACCGTGACGATGTACGAATCGATTTCGCCTTCAGCGGCATTCATGACGCGTTCAGCTACCACAGTAATCCGGACGGCCTGCCGTCCTGGTTCGCGACGAACCGGATCGAGCAGACAGGACGGGTGCGCGGAGGCCTCGAAGTCGCGGGCCGTCGCATCGAGTGGGACCGAATGGGGCACCGCGACCATTCCTGGGGGGTTCGCGACTGGGGCGTGCCGCAGCACTGGAAATGGTTCGTCGCCTACACCGAGTCGGGTCGCGCGCTCAATGGATGGATATGGATCGCCAAGGGCGAGTGGGGTTTCGCAGGCTACGTGGTCCGCGACGGGCTGACCTATCCGGTACGTCACATCGACCATCACGCCGAATACGGCGAACTGATGCGCCAGCGTCGGCTGTCCGCGACTCTGACCGACATCACCGGTGCACGTACCGAGTTGGAGCTCGATGTCTTCGGGGTGATCGAGTTACCGACGCACGACAGATTGCAAACGGTGATCCGCGAAGGCGCGTGCCGCGCCGTCATCGACGGTGAACAAGGCGCCGGGCAATTCGAGACACATTGGCAGGGAAGCTACCTGGACTACCTTTCGACACTGGACAGCTGATGTGGTCGTGGTCTGACGGGCAGCTCCAACAACTGGGACGCTTCCTGGCAGACCATGACCTGTGCGGCCCGACCATAACCGCCGAGGCGATCGGTGACGGACATTCCAACCTGACGTTCCTGGTGTCGGACGGGCATTCGCGGGTTGTCGTCCGCCGACCACCACCGCCTCCGCTGCCGCCGGGCGCCCATGACGTCCTGCGGGAAGCACGCCTTTTGACCGCGCTCGAACAGACCGACGTCCCCACTCCGCGAGTCCTCGCCACCGCCGCCGCCGGAGAACTGGTCGACGTCCCGGTTTTCGTGATGGAGTTCGTCGATGGGGCCGTCATCACCGAATCAACCCCGGCGCCAGGCGAAGACGGGCAGCTACGGCGACGCATCGGGGAATCGTTGGTGGACACCCTGGCCGCGCTACACAAGGTGGCCTGGCGTGACGTCGGCCTCGACGATTTCGCCAAGCCTGACGGTTTCAACGCCCGGCAGTTGCGGCGAATGCGATCGCTGATCGCGGTGGAAGGAACCGTGCCGAGCGAATTCACGATGCTGGACGAATGGTTGCACGCGCATCTCCCGCCTGAGTCTGGAACCGCGATTGTCCACAACGACTTTCGCATCGGCAACATGATCGTCGATACCGAGATCGGTTGTGTAACAGCAGTTCTTGACTGGGAGCTCACGACGATTGGCGACCCGCTCGCCGACTTGGGATACTTCCTCACCTCCTACCCGGCGCCGGGCGAGCCGATAGTTCCGACATCCGCGATGGGCACCGCAGTGCTCGAGCCCGGTTACCCCGGACGCGCCGAACTGCTCGACCGCTACGCAGACCGCACAGGGACCGATGTGTCGGGAGTGAATTGGTATGCCACGCTGGCGATGTACAAACTCGCCGCGCTCTATGAGTACAGTCGTCGGCGATTCGAAAGCGGTGTCGGCGATCCATACTATGCCGATCCCGGGATGGTCAGCTCGTTCCTGGCGGCCGGCGAACGGCTCGCGGCCGAGGGCTTTGCGCTCGCCTGACTGGTGCCGCTTCCGTGACCCGCTGTCACTCTCGCCGGCGGCCAAAATGCCTGGCTGGGGGGATGCGACCTTAATGAGCTATCCCATAACGTGATCGGGTGCCACCGATCGACCACCCATTGAACCTCACCACACAGGCGATCCTGACGGACCTCAGTTGGGCGCTGACCGCGGTGCTGTTGGTGATCGCTATCAGGATGGGTGTGCGCGAGCGGACACCGTTCTATGCGCTCTTGGTGTTGGCGGCCTTGGTCGGCGCATTCGCCGAGCCGCTCTACGACGTGGCAATGATGCTGTACTTCTACTCCACACCCGGCATGTGGACGCATTTCACCGCATTCGACATCCCACAACCGATCTGGACACACAGCGGTTATGTCGTGCTCTACGCCGCCCCCGCGATCTATATCGCACGCCAGATCGCGCACCGCATGATGACCCAGCGCACGTTGTTCGTCTGGGCCGGCGTCACGCTGCTTGAATCGGCCTCGTTTGAGATCATCGGCATCAATGGCGGCCTCTACAGTTACTGGGGGCCACACGTATTCCGGATCTTCCAGTATCCCTTGGTCATTGGTGTGCTCGAAGCCGCTCAGGTGATCGTCTTCGCGGTGGCGGCATCGCAGCTGCGTGCCCGCTGCACCGCTCAGTGGCAGCTGCTGGGCCTCTTCGTGCTGTTCCCGTGCACGTTTTTCATGAGCAACTTCGGCGCGGGCTGGCCCACCATCATCGCAGTGCATCTCAAGGACACCTCGACGGCAGTCATCGCAGCGGCAACAGTGGTGAGCATCTGCCTCGCGGCGGTACTCGTGCGAGCGGCCGCGTCGTTGCTGTCGCGATCAACCGCCGATGCCGCGGACCGCGAGAGCTTATCCGCTACTACCGGGTAGGGAATCCTCCTCCATGAAGCGAACCCTTTTGGTCGCCGCCTTGATCGTCATCGCCGCTGGCCTCGTCGGAGCCGCCCAGACGCGAGCGCCGCTGGCGCAGGCCGCACCAGACCCCCAAGTGGAGTATCTGTACGACGTGGCTGGGCGGCGGCACTACGACTTTCCCAACAACGACGCGCTCGGCTACGGTCGCGGGATCTGCGACAAAGTCACCCGTGGCGAGAGCTACGCCCAAGTGATGGGTGATGTGAAAAGTGACGTGACGCCCAACGACGAGTTTGCGGCCAATTACCTTGTCTCGTATGCGGTGAACCTGCTGTGCCCAGACCAAATTTGGCAGCTGCGTAATTCGGCGGCGCATTACCGACCACCCGGTGCGTAATCCAAGGAGCTAGCTGATGTCGGTTTCGAGGTCTACCAATATTCGCCACGGGTTCTTCATCCTGGCCGGCGCCGCGGCGCTGGTTTTGACCTGGCCACACGCGTTTCAGTGGATGGCCGCCGGCGGGAACATCCTCAACCCGATCGCTTTCTTCGGCGATGCGATAGCGGCCGGCGGCACCGCAGCGTTTCTGAGCATCGACATGGCTATCGCCTGGCTGGTGTTCATGGTGTGGGTCGTTTTCGACAGCAAGCGGATAGGGCTGGGCTACCGATGGGGCTGGATATTCGTGGGACTGTCCTATATCGGTGTCTCGATGGCGTTCCCCGTGTATCTCGTCACCCGTGAGCGCTTCCTTGAGAAGCACACGCGGACCGGCGAATTGTGCACCCATCCCGCCTGATCGGCCGAGCTGACGCTGCCTATTGCGGCGGAATGGGGGGCGGTGGGTAGACGCCTCGCAGGATCCAGGCGTACCAGTTGACGCCGAATTCGACCTCGTCGCTGGCGTCGTAGTCGGGGCTGGGATCGAGCGGAATGTTGTTCGCCTGAGAGCCCGGCGGCAATGCTGCTTCCGCCACATTTCGTTGGGCAGAATTGGCGGTCTGCGGTGGCTGCCCGTAGACCGCCACCACAACGGTGCGATCCGGACTGTTTTCCGACCACACCCCGACTTGGCTGTTGGCGCAGTTGGACATGATGGCCTTCGAGACGGGGTTGTCGTACCACTGGTTGATCAGCTCAACACCGCTGATCGCCAAAGCTGGGTTTATCGCCACCGTTTCGGCCACCTGACCGTGGAAGCCTGCGGCGTTGGCGCGGTCTTGTGCCGTGGATCCGTCTGAGCCGATGTCGCCGTCGAGGTTGCGGTTGTGCAGCACATCGGTGGTGTGCCGCTGGGCGGCCAGCTGCAGTTGTGGGCTGATCTTGACGTCGTTGGTACAGCCCGCCTGATGCTGCATGGTGTAGGTGTTGGCGACCACGCCGTCATTGAGTCGCTTGTTATTTGGTCCGAGCGTGTTGTTGTCGCCATCCGCGTGTGCAGGGGGCGCGCTCAGAACATGGCCAGCGGCCACAACGACCATGGCAGTCAGGGTCAACGGTAAGTAGCGCATGTCGGTTTCCTTTTCATCGTCGGCTCACACCGGGTCGAATTGCGAGATCAGCCACCTGCCGCCGATCTTTTCCAGGCTGACCCGAACGCTGGATGCGGTGGTGGTCGGCGCATCCTGGCCGACGACGACGGCCTGGTTCACGCACAGCAGCACGACGGCGTGGTCGGCGGTCGCCCGCATCGATGCAGCGGCCGGGACGGTGGCTACCGCCGAGACCTGCTTCTGCTTTGCTCCCGGGATCACCACGTCGTGGGTCAAGGACGTATAGGCGTTCAGGAAGGTGCCGGTCATCCGGGTACGCGCGGCGTCGAGGTCCTTCTCGACGGTCTCGGGCTTATATGACAGCAGCGCAATGGTGCCGTCGGTGGCGGCCCGCACGGCGTCCGCGCCTGCCACCTGGGAGTCGCGGGCCGACTCATCCTGCCACTTCAGATAGCCCGCGGCGGGCGCCAGCAGCAGCGCCAGGGCGGGTAGCAGCCCGTAGGCGATCGCCCGCGTCCAGCGGATGCGACGCTCCGCACCCACCGGGTCGGTAGATGTCTCCCCCGCCGAGTCGGCAACACCCCGGTGGTCGGCGCGGCGCAGCTTCGGCCACCTCATGGCACGAACCCGACCTTCGACACTTTCACCTGATCGCCGATCTTCTGCACATCGATACGCATCCGCCATTCCTTCGGAACCTGTTCTGCTTCACCGTTGTTCGACGTTTGCACCGACACGATCACCAGCGCCCGCCCCGAGTCGGGCGCCTCCGACTCCAACCCGGTCTCGGAAATCGTGCCGACGGTCTTCGCCTTGGCTTGCTTGAGCACCTCGATGAACGGCTGCGACCGCTTTGCGAAGTCGTCGTAGAACTCCCCTGTCGCCCCGTCAAGAATGCGGTGCACATCAGCCTCGGCATGCTGCCAGTCGATCGTCGTCAAGTTCAGCGCGCCCTGCTTGGCGACCTGCAGATATAGATTCCGCTGCGCCTGCGCCTGATGCGCGTGATTGACGCGAAGTCCAAACCAGCCGACCAGGCCCGCCAACGCAACGACGACGGCCAGACCGAGCAGCGTCGCGCGCCCCGGCACCGATATGAATTTTTTCGGCGGCAGGGCCTCGCCTACATCCGGTTCCACGGCATCGTCGTGGATGCCATCGATGTCTTCGACATCCTCGTCGGCACCGTCGATGTCCGCTCTTAGTTCGGCATCGGTCGCTACCTGCATGCCGTCCTCCTTCCGTTGTGGTCTGTCAGCTGCCCGGCGGCACCAGCATTTTTTGCCATGTCTTGTCCTTCGGCGCGGCTTGGGCCAGGTCGGATTGGGTGTACTGCCGCCCGTCAGGCCCGACATAGGTGCCGGTGGCGGGGTTGTACGTGGCGGCACCTATCGGCGGCGGCGCAGCGGGCGGAGCCGGTGCTGCGCGCGGCGGCGACCCGGGGGGAAGTTGAGGAACGTCTTGCCCGGTGTACGTCGCGTTGGGGTCGCCTTTCCAGTTATTGCCGTCGTTGAGCGGCACATACTGTTCGTCGCTTTCACACAACTTCACCGTGGGTGCGCGCTTACCGGGCCTGGTTTCACACGGAAGATTCCGAGCCCCGCGCACGCCGTTACTTGGGGTGTCCTGCGGGATCCTGCAGTACAGGTCACCGGGGGGCCGTGGCGGGGCGTCCTCGAACGTAGGCACTCGCTGCTGCTGGACCGGCAAAAACCCGGTGTTGCACGGCGGCGGCAGGTTGATGTTGAGGTTGAAGCTCAGGTATTGCCCCTTGTAGGCCTGTTTGGTGTTGACGTTGCCGAGGATGCCGGCCTGCTCGGCGTTGATGGATTCAGGGAATATCACCAGCAGTGATTCGATGTCGTTTTGGTAGGCGAGCGCGACCTGAGCAACGCTGGTCAGGTTGGCCAGCAGGGTGGGCAACGTGGGTTGCAGCCGCTCGATCAGCGCGCGTGCTTGATCCAGCGCCGGGCCACTTTTGGTGATGACGCCGGCCACGGCCTGGTCGTGGTTCTGCAAGTCGGTGGTCACGGTGGCCAGGTGTGCCGCCCACGCCTGAATCGCATCGGACGTGTTGATCTGGGAGTCGGCTACCGGCTGAAACTCGTCGATCAGCGCGACCAGCGGGTCAAGGTTCTTGCGCGCGTCGATCGCCAGGTTCGACCCACCTTTGACCAAGCGGGACAATTCGGGGCCGAGTCCGCCGACCGCGGTGTACGACTCATCGATAACGGTCTTCAGGTTGTCGTGAGGTATCGCCTGCAATGCGGTGTCGGCGGCGCTGAGCAGGGCGTTGATATCAGCCGGCACCGACGTCTCGGCAAGCGGGATCACGTCGCCGTTTTTGAGCGGCCGCGAGGTGCCGTTGCGGGGCAGCAACTCGACGTAGGATTCACCAACCGCCGACTGGCTGTGCACCTCGGCTTTGAGGTCTCTTGGGATGTCGATCCCAGATTTCAGCGACAGCTCGGCTTCCACGCCACTGTTGGTCAGGCGCACCGCCTGCACTCGGCCCACTTCGGTGCCGCGATAGGTGACGTTGCCGGTTTGGTACAGCCCGCCCGTCTGCGCCAGTTCCATTTTCACGGTGTACCGACCGACGCCGAAGAGCATGGCCGGCAGTTTCACGTAGTGGAGGGACATCACCCCCAGTGCAATCAGCGCGATCACACTCAAGATGGCCAGCTGAATCTTGATTCGTCTGTCTAGGTGCATCTAGCGTCCCTGGTCCCAGCGGTACGGGACGGTCAGCGGATTTCCTCGAACCGATGCAGTGCCGGCGATGCACGGGCTCGGAAACTGGCCGATGGTGCGGCCCCACTGCAGCTCAATCTGGGTGAGATGGCATTCAAAGCGGGTGCCGGTGAATAGTCCTTGGTCGATGCGGCTGAGCGTCAGGTCGATGATCGCCGTCAGGTTGACATAGTCACCGCGCATGAAGTTTTCGAAGGTTTCGTTCGGGAACGGGAAGGTGGGAATCAAGCTGAGCGCTCGCGTCAGGCTTGGACCCGCGTTGGCGAGCGATTCCAGCACCGGTCCGACTTGTTGCAATTCCTTGACCAGGTTTTCCTTGGTTTTGTTCACCGTGTCGGCGGTCAGGGCACTGAATTTTCCCAGCTGATCTGCCGCTTCAACGAGGTTGTCCCGCTCGCCGTTGAGCACGCCAAGCGCATCGGGGATGGTCTGGATGGCCCGGTCCAGCACGGGTTTCTGCGCGGCGAACTTTCCGACCAGGCGGTTCAGGCTCTCGGTGGCCGCGATGATGTCATCCTTCTGGGCGTTGACGTTTGCGGTGAACTTGTCCAGCTGCCCGACCAGGCTTCGCACATCTCGCTCGCGGCCCCGCAACGCGGTGCTCAACGCCTCAGTGATGTCCTGTACTTGGCCTAGTCCACCGCCGTTCAGCACTAACGACAGCGCCGCCAACGTCTGTTCGGTGGTCGGGTAGGCGCCCGCGTGGGACAGCGGAATGAGCGAGCCGGCGCGCAGTTTTCCCTGCGGCGGAGCATTTTTGGGTGGCGCCAGCTCGATGTGCTGCGAACCCAGCAGGCTGGTGGTGCCGATCGTGGCGGACGTGTTTGCGGGCAGGTCGACGTCACCGTTGAGCTGCATGGTCAGCAACGCATGCCAGCCCTGGCGCTCGATTTTCGTCACGTGGCCGACGGTCACGTCGGCGACCCGTACCCGCGAGTTCGGTTGAATGTTGTTGACGTCGGGCATCTGCGCCTGGATCACGAAGGAGTCCGCACCGGTGCCCTGGGTGCCGGGCAGCGGCAGCGTATTCAGCCCGTGCCAGCCGCAACCGGATGTTCCGGCCATGAGCACGAACATCACCAGGCCCGCCGCCGCACCGCCCCGCCACCTGAACCTCATGAGCCACCTCCGGGGAGGACCATCATCCCCGGCAGGCCGGCAGCGGGATTGGTGGCGACGGCGGCCGGCGGTCGCGCCTCAGCGGGCAGCGGCCCACCCGGTGGCACCGCGGCCTGCGTGCCAGGCGCCGTCGCCGGGGCCGGCGGCGTATTCGGCGCGGGCGGAACGTAATCCGGCCGCATCCAGTCCTCGCTGTAGGTGACCTCGTTGGGTCTGGCCTGCGCTCCGACGTAGAGGTTCTCCCCTAACGGCAGGAAGTTGTACTGGCGGTTCTTGAAGATCGGCGCCAGGTACTGCGCGCAGAGTTTGGACGCTTGCTCAGCACCTAATCGGGATGCGGCCTGCACCGATCCGCAGAGGAAGGTAATCGGGCTGGCGAAGTTGTTCAACGCCAGCGCGCCCGTCAGCGCACCGTTGGACGGTTCGAAAATGTTGTTGAAGTCCTGCAGTACCGTCGGACCGAGGTGCAGCGTCTGCTTGATGTCGTCGAGGCTCTGCACCACCGCGGTGGTGATCGACGCCAACTTGTCCGACGCGGTGCCCACCGCCTCGCGGTTGTCGGCGACAAAGCTCTGCACATCGGTCACGGCCGCGTTGAGGTCCTCGACCGCCTGCCCCGTCTTCGTCGGGTCGTCGGCGAGCAGCGACGATACCGCGGCCAGGTTGTGGTTCAGGTGCTCAAGCAGATCTGCGCTGTCGCGCAACGCCGTCACCAAGGTAGACAGGTTTTTGAACGTGGAGAAGATGTCGTTGCTGTGGTCGCCGAGCGCGGATACAGCCTGCGACAACTTGATGATGGCGTCGCGGATAGTGGGGCCCTGCCCGCGCAAGTTATCGGCGGCGGTGTTGATGAGCGCACCCAGCGTGCTCACGCCGCCCGGCTTGGTGGGCTCCAGCAATTTGGTCACCCGTTTGAGCTGGGCCCGCAGGTCGTCCCACTCGACCGGCACCGCGGTGCGATCCTGCGGGATAACCGCGCCGTCGCCCATCGTGGCCCCGCCGGTGTATGGCGGTGTGAGCTGAATGGCCCGTCCCGTCACCAGCTGAGGCGACAGGATCGCGGCCTTGGCCCCCGCGGGCACCTTGTATTTACGATCGAACCAGAACGTGATCTTCGACCGCAGGGGCTGCGGCTCGATCTTGTCGACCTTGCCGACGGGGACGCCGCGGATCCGCACGTCGTCACCGGCGAACAAGCCGCTGCTGTTGTCGAAATAGCCGACCACCACCGTTCGGGCAGTGTGGTCGGTGGCTCGCATCAGCACCGCCACGCCGGCAATGAGCAGTACCACCAGCGCGGTCGCAAGGACTTTACGAGACCGCAGCACCCTTGACCTCACGGTTGGCCTCCCGGACGGGTCGGGCCCGGCCCCACTTCCACGTTGACCGGCGCGGGTGTCGGCTGGGGTACGGACCCCAGCCCGGGCGGCGCCGGCGCAGGGGGTCCGGGCGGTGGCCCGCCGGGCGGTGGGGCCGGCGGCGGCTGACGATAGGGGTAGCAGCCAGGGCCGGGCAACGCTGCGCCGGGCAAACTGCACAGATGGTCGTCCGGGTTGCCGGTGATCGCGTCAGGCAGTTTCAACCGCGGCGCGCCACCCTGGCCGGTCCGGGGGTACGGCATCGGTAATGGCGGCGTACCGGGCTGGCCGATCGGCGGATCCGTCAGCTGCGACGGCGGCAGCGTGGCCGGGTCCAGTCCCAGGTCGGAGAATGCGGCGTTAACGAATGGCTGCACGAATTGACCCGGCAACAGGTTCACCACGTACGCCTTGAAGAACGGGCCGGACGCTACCGATTCACCAAGCGACATGACATAAGCATTGACCATCGGGATGGCCTGCTGCAGGCGCTCTTTGCGGGCGTCAACGATCGCCAGCACCCCGTTGAGCTTGTCCAGTGCCGGCCGCAGCTGCTCCCGGTTCTCGCCGATGAAGCCCCGCAACTGCCGCGACGCAGCGGAGATATTGGTCGCGATCTGATCCAACGCGGCGCTCTGCGTCCGCAGCTGCGCAAGCAGCGCATTGGTGTCTCGCACCAGGCTGACCACCTGGTCGGTGCGCTTGGCCAGCACCCCGGTCGCTTTGGCCGCGTTGTGCAGGAGGCTACGAAGTTGGGCGTCGCGCTCGTCGAGTGTTTGCGCAAAACGCGCCACTCCTTGCATAGCGTTCTTCAGGTCAGGTGGGGTATTGGCAAACGTTCGCGCCAGGGTGGCCAGCGACCCGGACAGCTGTTCGGTGTTCAGCCCGCTGATCGTGTTGGCCAAGTCGCCAAGGGCCTCGGGTAGCTGGTAGGGCGACACCGTCCGGTCCAACGGAATGGCTCCCTCGAGCCGGCCGTCACCGCGGGGTGTGACGTCGAGGATCTTGCTGCCAAGCAGGCCCTTGGTTTTGATTGCCGCCTCGGTGCGATCTCCCAGGCGAACGTTCTTGGCGACCTTGAACTCGACCAGCACGCCAGCGTCGTCGAGTTCAATGCTCGACACCTTGCCCACCGGAAAACCGGAGACTTCGACGCCGTTGCCGGTCCTCAGCCCGCCCGCGTCGGCGAAATACGCGGAGACACTTCTGCCCTGGTTGAGGAACGGCAGCTTCTGGTACTCGAGCGCGGCGAGCACAATCACGGCGACCGCCGTGATTCCGACGGCACCGATGACCGTGGGGTTGCGTTCGGAGAAAAATTTCATTTCGGCGCGCACCGCCCCGTAACCTGACCAGCCACCTTGATGTACACCGGCTGGCCGCCTTTTCCGTTGAGCTTGAGCACCAGATCGCAGAAGTAGAAGCTGAAGAAGTCGCCGTACATCGCCTGGCGGTCCATCACCCGGTACTTGTCCGGCAGCGTGTTGATGAGGTTGTCGAGGTAGTCGTGGTCGGCCAGCGCGATCCCCGCGGTCCGGTCGGTCTCCTGGACGACTTTCCGGAAGGGCACCCGGGCCTGCGACAGTAGGTCGGCGACCGAGCCGGCCGCGGCGTTCGTATAGCCCACTGCATTAGAGATGTCGGTTTTGCGTTGCGCGAGGCCGTGAATCAACTGCGACAACGACGTCACCGCTTTGTCCAACCGGTCGCTCTGGTCGCCCAGCGACCCCAGCACCACGTCGAGGTTGCCGACAACCTGACCGATCAGCAGATCGCGGTCGGCCAACGTGTTGCTCACTGCGGCCGCCTGGTCCAGAAATGACCCGATCGTGGGTCCCTGTCCCTCGAAGATCTGTACTAACTGTCCGCTCAGCGCGTTCACCTGCTCCGGATTCAGCGCACGAAACAGCGGGCGGAAGCCACCGATGAGCGCATCCAGATCCAGCGCGGGTGCTGTCCGGGCCAGTGGAATGGTTTGTCCGGGCCGAACCGTTGTGACCCCGCCGGCCCCCTCCTCGAGCGCCAGGTAGCGGTCGCCGAACAGGTTGTCGTACCGCAGAACTGCCCGGGTTCCGTCGGTGATGATGACCGATTTATCGGCGGTGAATTCAACCCGCACCGTCGCGTCGGGGTTGATGGAGATGGCCTTGACCTTGCCGACCTCTACCCCGGCGATCCGGACCAGTTTGCCCTTCCGCAGATTGCTGACATTGCTGAACTCGGCGTAGTAGGTATTGCCCGCACCGAAGCGAAGCTGGGCAAACACTGAAACCAATAGGAATGCGGCGAGCGCGCAGACCGTCAGGAAGATGCCGAGGCCCACGATGGTGCCTTTCAGGCTGTCCTTCATGGCGTCTCTCCTGGTTATCTCTGGTTCTTGTCGACTGGGGCGGTCATGGCGGCGGCGCGACGGGACCCGGCGGCGGGGCGGGCGGCAGCCCAGGCCATAGCGGCACTCCGCCCGGCCCATACAGCGTCGCGTTGAACGGCGGCGCCCCATTGCCATGCGGCTCCGGTCCGACCGCCGGCCCCGGGATGCACTGGCGGATGCTGGGCGGATAAGGCACTGAGTGAGTCACCGAGAACCAGGTACCGAGGCAGGGATGCCCGATGCCCCAGTTGGGCCGTATATCGAGCCCGGTACCCCAACCGGTGTTAGTGACGAGCTGGCGCACCGGGAAGTTCTTCGTGGCGTCCGGCAACGACCCGCACCCTGGCTTTCCGCCGGGCCCACCCTTGGCCGCGTGAATGGGCAGGTTGTCGGGATAGACGTAAGGGTCGTTGCCCAACAACAAAGCGACGTCGAGTTGCAGAGTCCGGCCATCGGCACCGCCCCACGCCGCATATCCGCCGTTGTTGAGGTACCAGGTGACCCCCTGCAGGAAGCAGGTGTACTCGGGGCTGTACTTCAGCAGCAGGTTCGTCGTCGGTTCGAGAGTGTTCACCGATCTGACCAGGTTGTCCCGACTAGTGCCGAGCAGCGTGGTCCCGGCCTTCGCAAAGCCGACGACATTCAGCAGCAAGGCGTCCACCGCACTCGAGTGGTTCACGATGGTGGAGCTGGTAGTGCTGACGGCGTTCAAAATGGTCAAGATGTTCTGGGCGCTCGCATCGTAGGTCTTGCTGAGGGCCCCCAGTTTCTGCCAGTCCTTGCGGATTGTGTCGCTTCGCGCGTTGAGTGCCAGCAGCACCTGGTTGAGGTCGGTGGTCGCTTCCCCCATCCGTTCACCTTGTCCGCGCACCCCTTCGGCAACCGCGGTCAACACCGCGTTGAGCTTTAACGGATCGACCATCTTGAGCAGGTCGACCACGTTTTCGAAGACGGTGTTGATCTCGACACTGACATTCTTCGAATGCAGTACCGAGCCGGCAGCCAGCCGAGCAGGACTCGGATTTTGCGGATACTCCAGCTCGACGTACTTGGCGCCGAACGCGGTGGTGGCGCTGATCTGTGCTTGCACGTTGGCTGGGATATACCGGACCTGATCGGGATCGATCTCCAGCTTCAAGTTGGCCATGTTCTTGCCGGGGGCAATCTCGCCGACTCGGCCGACCTGGACACCGCGCAACATGACCTTGGCATTGGTCTCCAGGACCAGACCTGCTCGATCGGAAGTCAGTGTCACCGGCACATAGGACCGAAAGGTGCCTTTGAAAGCCGCCGTGGTCGCGAACAGGAACACGCCAATCACCGCCAACAGCACAAGCGTCCACCAAGCGGCGGGTATGCGGTGATCGCCTGATCTCAGTGCCATCCGACTAGCTCGCCAGGTGGAAGTTGCCGGACTCGCCATAGACGGCAAGCGTGATCATCACGATTTCCACCGCGGCGACCACCATCGAGGTGCGTACCGCTCGTCCGACGGCCTCACCAACGCCGGCCGGTCCGCCGCTCGCGTTGTACCCGTAGTAGGTGTGCACCAGCATGACCACGATCGTGATCGCAACGGACTGGAAGAACGACCAGATGATGTCGCGGGCGCTGAGGAACGTGTTGAAGTAGTGGTCGTACACGCCGGAGCCTTGGCCGTAAATCGCGACGGTCCCCAGGCGGGAGGCCATGAACGCCATCATGACCGCGATGCAATACAGCGGGATCACCACGACGACGCCGGCGATGACTCGCGTGGATGCCAGGTAGGTGATGCTGCGGATACCGATCACCTCAAGAGCGTCGATCTCCTCGTTTATCCGCATCGCGCCGATCTGAGCGGTGGCGCCGGCGCCAATGGTGGCCGACAACGCGACGGAGGCGGTTCCAGGCACGATGAGCCGGACGTTGAAATAAGCCGACGCGAACCCGGTGAGAGCTTCGATACCGACGGACGCCAACTGGTTGTAGCCCTGCACCGCCACCAGCGCACCTGTGGTCATCGTCAGGAAGCCGACGATCACGACTGTTCCGCCGACCATCGCGAGCGCCGCCGTACCCAATCCCATTTGCGCGATCAGCCGCAGCACCTCGCCCCGGTAGTTCATCAGAGCGTCGGGAATCGAACCGAGCGTCGTGACATAGAACTGCATCTGCGCTCCGATTCGATTCCACCCGCCTACCACGGCATTCTTTGTGCGCTGCAATGGCGGATGAAGCTTGCTTGGAGTGGCTACCGTCATGGGTTCACCTCACGACACCGTGAACTGGATACCCACAGCGGTCACAATGACGTTGATCGCGAACAACACCATGAACGTGAACACCACGGTTTCGTTGACCGCGTTGCCGACACCCGCCGGACCACCCCCGACCGAGATGCCCTTATAGCAGGCGATCACGCCTGCCGCATAGCCGAATAGCGTCGCCTTGACCATCGAAACGACGACGTCGCTGAGGCCGGTGAGCGTGGTCAGGCCCGCCACGAATGCACCCGCCGACACGTGTTGGGCATATACGGTGAAAAAGAACGCACCGGTGAGGCCAACCACCGTCACTGCCGATTCGAGCGCCAAAGCCACTGTGGTGGCGGCTAACACACGCGGGACCACCAGCCGCTGGATGGGGTTGATACCCAGCACCCGCATCGCGTCGAGTTCTTCACGGATCGTCCGCGCTCCCAGATCAGCGCACATCGCGGTGGAGCCCGCGCCGGAGACCACCAGCACGGTGACGATGGGCGCAATCTGGTTCACGGTACCGATCGCCGCACCCGTTCCCGAGAAATCCCCGGCACCGATTTCGGTCAGCAGAATGTTGAAAATGAACGTCAAGATGACCGAGTAAGGAAGCGTCATCATCAGCGCAGGGAGCATGGAAACCCGCGCCACGAACCAGCTTTGAAGTAGGTACTCACGCCAGGCGAACGGAGGCTTGAAAGTCAACACCATGGCGTCGAGCGCCATCGCAAAAAGGTCGCCGACCGCGCGGACCGGCTTGGCATATGGAGACATCGTCACCATGGGTGCCCCCACCACACAGTCGGCAGGCGACCGGGCACATCGAGCGCGCGGACCGGCTCGCTTCCCGGCAGCGCCGCGGACACCACCACGGCGAAGATCCCCCTGGTCCGCCGCTGCAGATCGTTATTTTCAGCCTGCGGCATGGGGAGAACGGTATCGACGCAATCAGGACGGTGACTGCTCCACCAAGAGGGATAATGGGTCCCTCGACAGGGTCAATTCTCTGGTTCTTCAGACCGGCTAGCTGCGCTTTTGCTGAACACGTGTCGAACCAAGCACCGGATAATCGGATGCGCGAGCAGCCAACCAAAGCCTGGCCGTCGGGCCGGGGAGCTCGGGCATCGCACACATCGCTCGGCTCACCGGTCGCGATACTCCTGCGTCAAAATATCTGGTTCGCAAGCATTTTCACGAGTCCGCAGATCGACACGCCGGATCTTGCCGGAGATGGTCTTCGGTAGGTTCATGAACTCGATACGCCGGATGCGCTGATAGGGCGCAAGGTTTCGGTGGGCATGGGCGAAAATTGCGTCGGCGGTGGCCCGGTCCGGGGCCCAACCCGCCGCCAGGCTGATGTAAGCCTTGGGCACGGCCAACCTGGTTGGGTCGGGAGCCGGGACCACGGCCGCCTCGACCACCGCCGGATGCACGATGAGCACACTTTCCAATTCGAACGGAGAGATCTTGTAATCGGACGCCTTGAATACGTCGTCGGTGCGGCCGATATAGGTGATGTAGCCGTCCGAATCGCGGCTCGCCAGGTCCCCGGTGTGGTAATAACCGCCGGCGGAAACCAGGTCGGTGCAGCCGTCGTCGCCGAGATAGCCGGCCATCAGATTCACCGGGCGCCGATCCAGCCGCAGACAGATTTCGCCGTCGCTGGCAGGCTGCCCGCTCGTCGGGTCGACGATCTCGACCGCGACACCGGGTAACGGCCGCCCCATCGACCCCGGTTTGACTGGCGAACCCGGAGTATTGCCGATCAACGCCGTGGTCTCGGTCTGCCCGAAGCCGTCGCGAATCGTTATTCCCCAATGCTTTTGGACATGCTCGATGACTTCCGGGTTCAGCGGTTCGCCGGCGCCCACCGCCTCGCGCAGCATCGGCGGCCTGACGCCCAGGTCCGCCTGAATCAGCATGCGCCACACCGTCGGTGGCGCGCACAGCGAGGTGACGGCGGCCTGCCGCAGCATCGTCAGGAATCGGGATGCGTCGAAACGACGGTAGTTGTAGACCATGATCGTCGACTCGGCGATCCACGGCGCGAAGAACGAACTCCACGCGTGCTTGGCCCAGCCAGGGGAGCTGATGTTGAGGTGGACATCACCGGGACGCAGTCCAAGGAAGTACATCGTCGACAGATGCCCGACCGGATAGGAGCGGTGCGTGTGCTCAACAAGTTTCGGGTGGCTGGTGGTGCCCGACGTGAAGTAGATCAACATCGGGTCGTCCGCGCCGGTGCGGGCGCCAAGTGGTGGCGGCGACGCTGCTGTGTCGGCCAGCCGATATGGCCGCCACGGAAGAGGAGCGTCGCCAATCGCGATGCGGCCGAAATCCCCTGGAATGCCAGCGAATTTGGTGATCTGGTCGGCATTGGTGATGACGTGACGCACCCCCCCGCGGCCGATGCGGTCAGCGAGGTCATGGGGCCCCAGTGCCGTCGTGGCCGGCATGATGACTCCGCCGAGTTTCATGACCGCCAGCATCGACTCCCAAAGCTCCACCTGATTTTCCAGCATCACCATGATCCGATCACCGCGAGCGACGCCGCCGCCGGCCAGCGATGCGGCGAGCCGATCAGAGCGCGCGGCCAACTCGGCGAAGGAATACGAGCGATCGGTCCCGTCCGCACCGATGATGCGTAGCGCCGTTCGGGAGTTGCCCCTGGCGACGGGGTCGAAAAAATCTAGCGCCCAGTTGAATCGGTCGCCGATCTCGGGCCAACGGAAGGCCGCGACCGCGGCGTCGTAGTCGTCGCGGTGTCGCACGAGCACGTCGCGGCACGCGAGGTACGCTGCTCGACCAGTTCTTTGGTCCATCGGTAGGGATTCCTCGCTTAGCCTTATTGAGGCCTCTTGTTGAGGTTCTTTTGCCAAACTTGCCTGGCGGCGTCACTTCGGCGCTCGCGGCGACCCGAAGGAGGCTGCGCGTGCAGCGTCGCGAGCCTGTACTCCGGTCGTCTCGGGCAGAACGCGTCGCTGCCGATCTGGAACACGAGATCCTCAGTGCCCGCTTGCCGGTCGGATCGCACCTGGGCCGCCGGTCGGAGCTCATGGATCGGTTCGGCATCAGCCCGACGGTGATGAACGAAACACTGCGCATCCTGCGCGATCGCGACCTGGTCAGTGTTCGACCGGGCCCCGGAGGCGGGATCACCGTGGCCAGCGCACCTCCGCAAGTCCGAGTGGGGGCGCTGGACCTGTGGTTTCAACCGTCCACCCCGCATCCCCTGGACTTGTTCGAAGCACGGTTGTACCTCGAGTTCGGCCTGACCAAGGCGGCGTTCGAGCGGGCGACCAGCGAAGACATCGCCGCGATGCGGTCGGCGATGGGCACCTTGCGCGCCAGTACTGAGGCCGAGCAGTTCTTCGACGCCGTGCTCGCGTTCCACCGCGTCGTAGCGGCCGCAGCCCACATCCCCGTTTTGGAGGGCATGCACCAGCTGGTCGTGACCAGTATCAAAGCCATGCTGACGCGGGTGTTGTTCATCGACGACCATGAGCCGCTGCTGGCGAGCAGCCTTCGCGTCCACGACGACATCGTGGCCGCCATCGCGCTGCACGATCAGGCGTCGTTCGTCGATGCCATCAACCGTCACGATCAAGACCTGATCAGAGCGGACGACCCAGATCGCACGCCGAACACCCCGCAGCACCCCTGACCAAATCTCGCCGGTCACGCCTGATCTCCCCGGAATCGGTTCTGCCTGCATGTCGGTATTTTTTACCATCGTCGCAATGTGACGCACAACATTGTGTATGTACATATTGAATTGTGTATGCATAATCGGCTACGCTCGACGAACCTGCCCGTCTCAACGTCGCGCGGAGGCACGACTATCAACGCTCAGCTATCCAGCCAAACCCGGCTCGTCGATGTCCACACCCACGCCATCGACGATCGACTGCTGGATCTGCGGCGCTCCTACCCACACGACGACTGGCCCAGCGTCCACCGCACCGGCGGCACCGACGCGCAACTGTTGTTCGGTGGACGGCATTACCGCCAGATCGATCACCGGTGCTGGTCGCCAACGGCCCGGATCATGGATATGGATCGTCAAGGCGTTGCCGTGCAAGTGCTTTCGCCGATTCCGGTGACGTTCTGCTATCGGGCGTCGGCGGCAGGGGCGGCCGAATTGGCGTCGGCTCAAAACGACTTCTTCGCCCGGATCACCCATGAGCACCCAACCCGCTTTGCGGCGCTGGGCGCCGTCGCCCTGCAAGACCCCGACCTCGCCGTCGACGAGATGCGCCGGTGCATGCGCCGGGGCTTTCTCGGTGTCGAGATCGGCTCGCGGGTCGGGGATACCGAACTCGCCGACCCCAGCCTGGACCGCTTCTTTGCCACCGCGGGAGAACTTGGCGCCCTGGTGCTGGTCCATCCCAGTGACCAGGACCTGCCGGCGCGCATAACCGAGCTTGGTCTTGGCTTCGGCGCCGGAATGCCGATCGAGACGGCGCTGGCAGCGGCCGCACTGCTGGTCAGCGGCGCGCTCGCGCGACGGCCCGAAGTGCGAATCTGCCTGGCGCACGGTGGAGGCGCGCTGCCGGCGCTGATCGGCCGGCTCGACAAAGGCGCGGTCATCGCCGGCATTCCCGCGGACTCACCCGAGCTGCCGAGCCGCCAGGCACGCCGACTGTGGTCCGACTGTCTGACATACGACCGTCGGGCGCTGGACGCGGCGATCGATGTCTTCGGCAGCGATCACGTCGTCTTCGGATCCGACTATCCCTTCGCCGCGATGCCCGAGCCGCTCGACGACATCGTCGCCACGCTGCCCGCCGACCTGCACCGCAGGATCTGCCGCACCAATCTGGAGGAACACTATGGCGCATTTCCTGGGTCTGGGAATGACCCACTACCCATTGCTGGCCGGCACCGACGAGCACATGGCGGACCTGTTGCGCTGGACCTTGGCTGATCCTGATATTCCCACCGAGGCAAAGGATCCCGCCAACTGGTCAGCGTCGATGCGCGCTGAATGGAACGCCGACGGCGGACTAGCGTCTGCGGCGCATCATCGAAAGATATTGGTGGAGTATCTATCCCGCTGCCGTGAGGCCCTCGATGAGTTCGCTCCTGACGTCGTGGTGGTGTGGGGCGACGACCAGTACGAGAACTTCCGCGAAGAAGTCATCCCGCCGTTTTGCGTGCTCGCTTACGACGATGTCGACGTCAACCCCTTCGAGCTGATGACCCGCCGCGGCAGCCCGAACGCCTGGGGCCTGCCCGATGACACCACCGTCACCCTGCACGGCGACGCCGATGGCGCCCGCCGACTCGCCGACAATCTGATCGGCCAGGGGTTCGATGTCGCCTATTCGTACCGCCGGCGCAGCGACGCGCCGTTTCCGCACGCGATCCTCAACACCCAGGTGTTCCTGGACTACCCCGACGCCGGCTCGCGCTTCGAATACCCGCTGATCCCGATCACGGTCAACTGCTACGGACAACATGCCATCGCCCGCCAGGGCGGCCTGGCCCGCTTCGCCGACATCGCCGCCGAACGACTCGACCCGTCCGGGCCCACCCCCGCCCGCTGCTTTGCGTTAGGCCGCGCGGTCGCGAAAGCATTCCGCGACACCGACTTACGGGTGGCGCTGGTGGCGTCATCCAGCTGGTCGCACGCGTTTTTGACCGACAAAACCTGGCACATGACCCCCGATACCGTTGCGGACCGCCAGTTGTACCAGCTGTTCGTCGACCGTGACTACGAGAAGTGGCAGGCCACCCCCAGCCGCGACATCGTCGACTCGGGCCAACACGAAATGCTCAATTGGTTCTGCCTGACCGGAGCGGTCGACGAACTCGGCCTGGACAGTGCGTGGTCAGAGCTCGTCACCACCGATGTCTTCAACTCCAACAAGTGTTTTGCGGTGTTCAAGGAAAGAGGCGCGCAATGACATCAACCGTCGCAGGGATCGCGTTAGAGCCACGCACCATCGACGCCGGGGGCGTCCGAACCAGCTACCTGGAGGCCGGTGCCGGCGAACCGGTTGTGATGCTGCACGGGTCGGGTCCCGGGGTATCGGCGATGGCCAACTGGCAGCACAACATCGGAGCGTTGGCGCAGCGATTCCGCGTGCTGGCTCCGGACATCGTCGGTTTCGGCGCTACCCAGCGCCCCGATGACGTCGTCTATTCGCTGCGTACCTGGACCGACCAGATCTGGGCGTTCCTCGACGCACTGGGCATCGAGAAGACCGCGATTGTCGGCAACTCACTCGGCGGGCGCATTGCGCTGCAGATGGCCACCGACTGCCCGGACCGGATCACCAAGATGGTGCTGATGGGAGCGCCCGGTGTCGGCATGACGCTCACTGACGGCCTTACCGCGTTGCGCGCCTACGAACCGTCTCATGACGCGATGCGCGATCTGCTGCGCAACTATTTCGCGGTCGATCCGGCAATGATCACCGACGAACTCGTCGCGATCCGATACGAGGCCAGCATCGCCGACGGCGCTTACGATGCGTACCGCGCCATGTTCTTCGATCCACGTCACACCGGATCCCAGCTCGGCATCACCGAGGACGAAGTGCGCGCCATCG
This sequence comes from uncultured Actinomycetota bacterium, assembly GCA_963760095.1. GTDB lineage: Bacteria > Actinomycetota > Actinomycetes > Mycobacteriales > Mycobacteriaceae > Mycobacterium. Next base: position 184,029 of record CAVXBT010000013.1, read on the forward strand.
CCACACCGGCGCTGCTGGTACACGGCCGGGAAGACAGGGTGGTCCCGATGCAGGTCTCGGTCACGATGCTGGGGCTGTTGCCGAACGCCGACCTGCATGTGTTCAGTGCATGTGGACACTGGACGCAGATCGAGCGCGCCGACGAGTTCTCTGCGCTGGTCGCCGACTACTTGGCACTGCGATGAGCACCGGTGTCGAGCCGCGGCTTGCCCCGGCAACCGAGGCAGCCGCGCGACTGCCGATCGTCGTCGACGACCCGGTGGCCCAGAGGTTTCGGGTGCACCGCTCGGCGATGACCTCACCCGAGATACACCGGGCCGAGGTCGAACGGATCTTCGCCAAGTCGTGGCTTTACGTCGGGCACGAATCCGAGATCCCGCAGCCGGGTGACTTCGTCCGGCGACCGGTCGGGGGCCGGCCGATCTTTATGGTCCGTGGCGTGAAAACCGGCAACATCAACGTGTTCCACAACACCTGCACGCACCGCGGCGCATTGGTATGCCGACAGGATTCCGGTAATTCCAAAGTGTTCCAGTGCTTCTACCACGCGTGGACCTTCGACTCCGAAGGCCGTCTGAAGGGAGTCCCTGACCGGGACGCCTACGCCGGCGGCCTCAATTTCGACGAGTTGGGACTCAAGCGGGTGGCGCGTGCAGAGTCCTACCGGGGCTTTGTCTTTGCCTGCTTCGACCCCGACATCGAGGACCTGCCCACCTATCTGGCGGGTGCGAAGGAGTACATCGATCTTGTCGTCGACGGCTGCGGCGGGTCGGTCGAGATGGCCCGCGGCACCAACCAGTACAGTTTCGGGGCCAACTGGAAACTATTGGTGGAGAACAGTTTCGACGGATACCACGCGGAGTCAACACACGACACCTACTTCAAATACCTGGTGTCCATCGGCACCGACCTGCGCGGGGGTGTCAGCGGCCAAGCGGTCGACCTGGGTAACGGTCACGCCGTGATCGAATACAGTTCCCCGTGGGGACGTCCGGTCGCCAAGTGGGAGCCGCTGTTCGGCGCGGACGCTCACACCGAAATCGACCGGCTGCGGGCTGATCTCGTCGCCCGGCACGGCGAGCAGCGCGCGCACGCCATGGCCGAGGTGAACCGTAACCTGCTGATCTACCCGAATCTCATCATCAACGACATCATGGCCGTGACGGTGCGCACCTTCTATCCACCAGCCCCCGACACCGTCGACGTCACCGCATGGGCACTGGCTCCCCGCAATGAGCCGGAATCTCTGCGTCACCGCCGCCTCGATAGCTTCCTGACGTTTCTCGGCCCGGGCGGTTTTGCCACCCCCGACGATCTGGAGGCGCTGGAGTCCTGCCAGCAGGGCTTCGCCAGCGGTGGCGTCGAATGGAACGACATCTCCCGCGGCATGGGTCGCGTTCCGGTGGCCAACGACGAAGAACAGATGCGCGTGTTCTGGCGGCGCTGGCAGCACCAAATGAGCGCCGCGGCGGACCGGGCAGGTGCGCGGTGACCGCCGTGGCGTCGCAGCAGCACGTTTTGTTGAGGCAGCAGGTCGAGGAATTCCTCTACGCCGAGGCCGCTTTGCTCGACACGTGGGCGCTCGACGACTGGCTGCTGCTCTTCGACGAGGACGCGAAGTACGAGGTGCCCTGCAACGACGCGCCGGACGGTGATCCGGCCCGCGACCTACTGCTCATCGACGACAACTATCTGCGGCTGGCGGCCAGGGTCACCCGGCTGGACAGCCGACGAGCCCACCGCGAATACCCGCATTCCCGAACGAATCACCAGGTGTTCAACGTGCGGGTGCAGGACTTGCCGGCGGATGAGCTGTCGGTGAACGCGTCGTTCACGGTGTGGCGATTCCGGGCAGGACGCACCAGTTGCTATGTCGGCCAGTACCACTACCGGTTGCGCCGCAGCGCCGGCGGCTTCCGGATCGCCGCCAAGCGAGCGGAATTGGACATGACGGATCTGCGGTCCGTTGGGGACGTGGCGATCATCCTATGAGCGGCGCATTGGCCGGCCGGACGGCAATCGTCACCGGAGCCGCCTCCGGTATCGGCCTGGGCATATCAGCTCGGCTGATTACCGATGGCGCAGCGGTTTTCGCCGCGGCCCGCAGCAAGGAAGACCTGGAACGCGTATACGAGCACGCGCGCATCGCGGGCGGATTCATCGGTGAACTCCACCAACCCGGCGCGGCCGACGACTTGGTGCGGACGGCGGTCGAGACGCTCGGTGATGTCGACGTTCTGGTCAACAACGCCGGCGGCGGCGTGATCCGTCCTACCCTCGAACACACCGAGGAGACGCTGCGCGCCACCGTCGACAACAACCTGTGGACGACGATCTACTGCGTGCGAGCGGTGCTGCCGCACATGGTCTCTCGGGGCCATGGTCGCATCGTCAACATCGGCGCCGACTCGGTGCGTACCGGGTTGGTGGATCACGCGATGTACAACGCGGCGAAGGGCGGCGTACACGCGATGGTCACCGGCCTCGCACGCGAGTTCGCGGTTGCCGGCGTCACCGCTAATACCGTGGCGCCGTGTTACGTCCGCACACCGGAACTGGCCAACCTTGTTGAATCCGGGGACGCGCCAACACGTCTGATGCAGGTAGTGGAGGAGGCAACGGCCATCGTCCCGATGGGACGGCCCGGCGATCCAGCCGACGTCGCCGCAGCCGTCGCCTTCCTGGCCGGCGAGGACAGCCGATTCATCACCGGGCAAACCATATACGTCAATGGCGGCAGCAGCATGGGCTGATGGCCCTTTCCCACAACTGAAGGACCCACATCTGATGACCATTACCAGCACTGGTCTGCGCGCAGCCGCGGACCGGCTGATCGCAGCCGGCGCCGAGCCGCGGCAATGCCCGCCGGTACGTGATGTCCTCGGTGACCACGACATCGCGTCGGCCTACGCGGTGCAACGGCTGCTCACGGCGGACTCACTGGCGCGAGGACGCCACGTCGTCGGCCACAAGATCGGGCTGACCTCCCCGGCGGTGCAGCGGCAATTGGGGGTGGATCAACCCGATTCCGGTGTGCTGTTCGCCGACATGCAAGTGGCGTCGGGGACCACCGTGGCGACCGACACGCTGCTGCAGCCCAAGGTCGAGGCCGAGATCGCGTTCATCCTCGCCGAAGACCTCGACGGCGACCTGTCGGATTCGCGGATCCGAGCCGCCGCCGGCGTCGCGATAGCCGCCATCGAAATCGTCGACTCGCGGGTGCGCGACTGGTCGATCAGCATCGTCGACACCATCGCCGACAACGGCTCGTCAGCCCTGTTCGTGCTGGGCTCGGAGGTGTCAGCCGCCGCCGACCTCGACTTCGTCTCCCGCACAATGCGGCTCACACAGGATGGCGAAGTGGTCTCCACCGGGCGGGGCTCCGAGTGTCTGGGCAGTCCGCTCAACGCGCTGCGCTGGCTGGCCCGCACCGCCCGCGAAAACGGCTCTCCGTTGCGCGCCGGCCACATCGTGCTCTCCGGTGCGCTGGGCCCCATGGTGCCGGTGCGGCCGGGCAGCACGTACGTAGCCGACATTGACGGAATCGGTTCGGTCGAGGTGTCTTTCGCTGAGGTGAGGCCATTACGCATACCAAGGCCGCGCCGCGAGAAGGCTCGCTGAATCCACAGGTGCCCGGACGCTGGGCGACCCAGCGGAAGACGGCGACGTGGCAGCTGAAGTGGGTGCCGACATTCGGCTACGGAACCAAACACCGCGATTTCGGGACAAGCGGCGTCCCACTTTTGGCCGATAAAGATCGCTCGATAGGAGGAGTCCCGTGCACCCAAGGAGGTAGCACAATGGGATGCCTCACACGGAATTTGGATATCCGCCAACCTGGAATCTGAGGAGTCCATGCCCATGCCCACGGGTGCGATCGAAACCGTCGACGTGGTCATTGTCGGGGCTCGCTGCGCGGGTACTGCCGCCGCGGTCCCCCTCGCCCGCGCAGGCCGAGCGGTGGTGCTCTTGGACAAAACGCGTTTTCCTGCCGACACGATGTCGACACATGTTCTCGTTCCAAATGGAGTTCAAGAACTGCAGCACATGGGAGCACTCCGCAACATTCTCGCACTGGGACCGGCTAAGACCAAGTACCTCACGCTGAACGACGGCGACCTCGAGATACGCGAGCGGTTCAGCCCTTTCGCCGGAATAGATTACGGCCTGTGCATTCCGCGAGATCAGCAGGACGTGCTCCTCGTGGAGGCTGCGCGTGACGCCGGAGCAGAAGTACGCGAACGATGCTCGGTGGAGCAGGTCGTGTGGCGGGACGGCCGTGCAGTGGGCGTGCGCTACCGGACGAGAGAAGGGGATTTCGAGATCCACGCCAAGCTCGTGATCGGTGCTGACGGGCGCAAGTCCCGCATCGCTGCCGAGGTGGACGCGTGGACCCCTTATCGTGCGTCGAAAAACGGTCGTGGGTTCGCGTTCCGTTACCTTGATGATCCGCTCGGGGAAGATGCGCCTAGCGAGTTCCAAATATACCGCGCCAATGGCAACCAGGCGCTGGTCCTACCGTCGTGCCCAGCCGGCCGAACGCTCGTGGTACACATGTGCCCGGCCGAGGATATTCCGGCGTTCCGGGCTGATCCCGAAGGTTCTTGGCAGGCAAAGCTCGATCAGGATCCGTTGCTGCGTCGCCGCGTCGGCGCAGCAACCAATATGAGCAAGATACGTAGTACTGACGACCTCTGCGCGTACTACCGAAGGTCGAGCGGACCGGGGTGGGCGCTGGCAGGCGACTCAGGGCATTTCAAGGACCCGGTCACCGGCAACGGCATGCGCGACGCACTGAAACACGGGCGCCTGCTCGGTGAGGCTGCCGCGGCCACAATCGATGACCCCGACGCGCTCGACGCGGCGCTGCGCAGGTGGGAGCGAGCCCGCGACAAGGACACCATCTCGACCTACCACTGGGGTAACCGCGAGTCACGTCCGCAGGCGACGTCGCCTTTGGTGCGGGCTGTTCTGGGAACGTTCGCGGGGAGTGAGGAGCCGAACCTCTCAGACACATTCAACCGTGCGCGTTCCATCGAAAGCATTATCAATCCGGCGCGCTTGGCCCGTGGCCTCCTTCGTGCGCTGAGGACACCGGGAGTCGATCGCCGCGCAGTCCTGCGCGAAGCCTGGGGCGAGCTCCCACTGGAAATCTCCGCTCGCCGGCACCGCCTCCTAGACGGGTTTCGATCGACAAAACCTACCGCGACCGAACGCATCGGGTGGAGTGTGGGACGTGCTGCTCGGCCACCGTCTTGGCGGGCCGCCGCTGATACTGACGCACCAGCCGCCAACCAACCTGAGTTCGACGCGCTTTCGCACAGGATGCACGGCGTGTCCGGATGTGTGGAATGTGAGCGGTTGAGCGAACTCCAACTTTGACTAACGGTTCGGAATCTTGATATCAGTTCGAACAAAGCGCTTACCGTGTCGACGCGTCGCTGCGCGGTCATGGCACCGGGGCGGCAACTGTCCCGGCCCGAAGCGTTCGTCGCCGTCGCCGATCTCTAAGGTTGGCCGCCGAAAGAGATTCAATGGCGTCGCCAAACCACTTGACCCCCAAGTAGACGTCATCGCGACTAGCGTCGGGGTCGGCCGTGCCGAACAAACCTTCACTCAGCGACATCACCGGTGGCTCAACGGATTCCGCAACATCTCCTCCCGCAGTGCGCGCTTCAGCACCTTGTTACTGGCGGTCAGCGGCAGCGAGGTGGCGAACCGGACCTCTTTAGGCACCTTGTACCCGGCGATGAGCGCGCGACAATGCGCGACAATGCGGTGTTCGGACAAGTCGGCGCCGGGTTCAGGTACGACGACCGCCACCACCCGCTCGCCCCATTTGTCGTCGGGCAGTCCTACGACCGCGCACTTCGACACCCCGTCGAGCCGCAACACCGCCTGCTCGACTTCGGTGGAGTAGACATTGGATCCGCCGGTCACGATCATGTCCTTGAGCCGATCGACAAGATAGAAATACCCTTCGGAGTCCCGGTAGCCGCAATCGCCCGAGCGATACCAGCCCTCGCGGAATGCGGTAGCCGTCGTCTCGGGCTGATTGAAGTAGCCCGTGATCAGTGATGGCGACCGGATCAGGAACTCGCCCACCTGTCCATGAGGCATTTCATTGCCGTCCGGATCGGCCACCTTGATGTCGACCAATGGCAATGGCCGGCCGCATGATTGGAGCCTCGTCTCATCCTCGAGGCGGTGATCCTCGGGCAACAGGAAAGTCACCCCGGCGCTGGTTTCGGTAGCGCCGTAGAAGTTCATGAAGTCACACGTCATCTTGGACAGCGCCCGCTTCAGCAGATTCAGGCCGATCGATGCCCCGGCATAGATGATAAGGCGCACCGAAGAGTAGTCGGCGTTCGCTGCGTTGGGGTCATCCAGCAACATCTGGATGACCGTGGGAACCAGGGGAATGACGGTGGGCCGATCTCGCGCGATGAGCTCGACGAGCCGCCCCGTTTCCGGCATCGAGTAGACGGCGACCGGGACCCCGTTGTAGAGGGCCTGAAGGGACAGGCCGATGCCCATGGCGTGAAATAGCGGCATGACGGTCAACATGAGGTCATCGGGGGTGTAGCCAAGGGACGGCTCCAGATGCTCACAGAGCCGAAGGTAGAGGTACCCCTGGTGAGAAAGTTGGGCACCCTTCGGTTTGCCGGTGGTGCCAGAGGTGTACATCAGAATCGCCGTCCGCCAGGGGTCGACCTCGATGGCGGGATCGCCGGCTGATGCGGATTCCATCAAGATGTCCAGCTCGGCGCCTCCCCTCTGCGCGGAATCGAATCCGATGATCCGTAGCCTCATGCCGGCCGACCCCGCGAGCTGGACCGCGAGATCCACGTACTCCCGATCCGCGATGAGAACCTCGGGTGTGGAGTCCAGCAGGATCTCTTCGATCTCGGGAGCCGCAAGGCGCCAATTCAACGGCAGGAGAGCGGCGCCCGCCTTGCTGACACCGAAAAGTATCTCAAAGTACCTGGTCGTGTTCTTGCCCAGAAACGCGACGCGGGCTCCGCGCGCGATGTTCAAATCCAGCAGCACATTGGCTATCCGGTTCGATCGCACATCCAATTCAGCAAAGGAGGTCCTCCCGACTGAATCCAACAGTGCCATTCGATCCGGTGTCGCATGGCCGTAGTGCCGCGGGATATCGCCAAGGGTCTTGATTTCAGCATAAAGCCACACCTAAATCTCCTAGGATCCGTCAGCCCACGGATATTCCGCCGTTGATGCTGATGGCCTGACCCGTTATCCGGGACGCTGCCGGGCTGGCCAGGAAGAGCGTCATCGACGCCAGATCAGCAGGTGAGGTCACGCCAAGATGGGCCATCGAAATCGCTTTCTCGAACATCTTGGCGCTGAACGGATCTGAGCCGATAAGCGCGGCTCCCGGGGTATCGGCAATGAGCGACGGCGTGAGCACGTTGATGCGCACACGTTCGCGTTTAGCTTCCAGCGCAGCCGCTTTGGAGAACATCACGATCGCGGCCATCGCCGCACCGATCAGGGTCTCCCCCGGCGTTGCCACCTTGGCCGCGTCGGAGGCGACGTTGATGATCGATCCACTTCCGCGGCTACGCATCTCGGGCAGCGCGGCGAACATCATGTGCAGGGGCGGAAGGATGATCTCGTTGATGCGCTGCTGGACGGACTGGATCGGGATGGTGTGCAGCAGCCTCGGGTGATCACTGGGGCCCGTCGTGTTCACCAGCACGTCGATCGATCCAAGCACGGAGCGGCACTCCTGCTCAGCCCGAACCGTATCGTCCGGGTCGGTCGCGTCAACCCGGATAAAACGCACGTCACCCAGCGGCGCTCGCAGCCCGATCTTCTCGCAAGCCGCGGCGCCGCGTTCGCGATCGCGCCCGAGCAGCACCACGCGAGCGCCCTGCTCGGCGAACTGGCTCGCCGTCTCAAGCCCGACACCGCCCGTGCCCCCGAGAACCGCAACGCTGCAGTCGGCGACGAGTGAGGGCTGCACAGTGATCACGGCACCTCGTCGAGGATCGCGGGAATCGAGGACCGGTGAAACCCGTCGAAGGCCACATTGTTTTTGGCAGGCTGCAGATCCCACCATCCACGGCGGGCGTTCGGCGCTCCGCCGTCGATGCGGATGCAGGAGCCGGTGATATAGCTTGCCGCCGGCGATAGAAGATAGACGATCGCCGCTGAGACTTCCGCTTCAGTGCCGAACCGCTGCAACGGGATACCGGGAGTCAAGTCGTTGCGAATGAACGCCGTGTCCTTGTCTTCGTAGGTGTCCAGACCCTGCGAAGCGATCGATCCGGGGGCGACGGTGTTGACACGGACACCCGACTCGGCCCATTCGGTCGCCGCACACTCACTCAGCGTGAACATTCCGCCTCGCGCCGCTGCAGAATGCGAGAAATGCGGCCACCCGTGCCAGATGTCGGCGATCATGTTGACGATCGCGCCGCCGTGATCGATCATCCACCGGTTGTAGACCTCCCGCATGACGATGAATCCACCGGTCAAATTGCTTTTGACCACGGCTTCGAACCCCTTTGTCGAGATCGTCTTCAGCGCAGCGCGATATTGGCCGCCGGCGTTGTTGACCAACCCGTCGATGCGGCCATGGTCGGTGAGCACCCGCTCGACCGTGGCGATAACCGCGTGTTCATCGCGAATGTCAGCGACATGGGCAGAAATCGAACCGCCGTCGGATTCGATCTCACGACGCACACGCTCGAGTTTGGCTTCGTTGCGCCCGACGATTGCGACATGCGCACCGAGAGAGGCCAACTCATGGGCCGTGCAACGCCCGATACCACTGCCGCCGCCGGTGACGACGACGACGCGGTCACCAAACAGGTCGCGGCGGTAGATCGAGTTGTATGACATGTGTTCTGTCCTTGGCTAGTCAGTGACCCTCGGAGCTTGTCGTGACCCGGTCAGCGTCGCGCCGTTCGAGGAACTCCTGCTGGCGCTCGACGATCTCCGTATTACCCATGATCGAATAGCCATACAGGCACTCAAGCCTGAGCTGGTCGTCCAATGGGCGGCCGATGATCTCGAGGATTGTCCGCTTCGCTGATTCCACCGCGGCCCTGGGATTGCGCAGGATCTTGGCCGCGATGTCCTCGGCCGTGGCCATCAGATCGCTGTGGGGCACAACCCGATTGACCAGATGCACTTCTTTGGCCCGCTGCGCGTCGATGGGTTCACCCATCAGCTCCAGCTCCATCGCGATGCCCACCCCGACTGTGTTGACCAGCCGGACGATGCCCCCGTCGGCGAAATGCATGCCGCGCCTCATGTGGAAGAAGCCGAAGTTCGCCTGCTCGGACGCGATCCTGATGTCGCAGGCCAAGGCCAGTTCGATGCCGCCCCCGATGACCCAGCCGTTGAGCGCCGCGATGATCGGTTTGGGCGTCCGATGCAGCCCTCGGGTGATCCGGCCCGCGAACCCTTTATCCAGCAGGCTGCTTCCGAGTTCGGGCCCGGCGTCGAGCCACTGGTCGACGTGCGATTTGAGGTCGGCGCCCGCGCAGAATGTCTTGTCGCCGGACCCGGTGAGGATCGCGATCCGGACATCCGGATCATCGCGGAAATCTGTCCACGCCTCGAACAGAAGCTCATCGGTTTCGGTGTCGATGGCGTTGTGGACCTCGGGCCGGTTGAGCGTGATGTATGCGATCTGATCACGCTTTTCATAGATCACCTTGGCCATGGGGCGTCCCTCCGGAGTCATGCCGAGGCCGCGCTGCGGCCGGCCTTGTGTCGGGCAATGATGAGCTTCATGATTTGCGCGGTGCCGTCTCCGATCTGCAGGCCGAGGACATCTCGCAGGCGTTGTGCGTAGGGCAATTCCTCGGTGTAGGCACCGTGCCCATTGAGCAGCAGGCAAGTTTGGACGATGTCGAAGGCCAATTTGGGTGCCCACCATTTGCACATCGCTGCCTCAGCGGTGTGCGGCAGCCCCTGGTCCTTGAGCCACAACGTCTTCAGACACAACAAGCGGCATGCCTCAAGTTGGGTCTCAGCCTCGGCCAACGGGAAGGAAACACCCTGATGCGCGATCAGCGGTTTACCGAAGCTGGTCCGCTCAGCGGCGGACCGCCAAGTCTCGTCAAGCGACTGCCGGGCCACCGCCAGACACAGCAGCCCGATCAACGCACGGCTGTAGTCGAAGCCCTGCATCACCTGGATGAAGCCGTCATTTTCTCGGCCGATCAAATGCGTTGCCGGAATCATCACGCGGTCAAAGTGGATCGAGCCGCGCCCGGCGGACCGACCGCCGAGATCGTCGAACTCGCTGGTCTTGATGCCCGGCAAGTCCAGGGGGACAAGCAACGCGCTGATTCCACGCGCGCCGCTGGACGGTGCGCCGGTGCGGGCCCAAACGATCGCGAACGCCGCTTGGGTCGCAAAGCTGGTCGACGTCTTCTCGCCGTCTAGGAGGTAGCCAGCACCGTCTTTGGTTGCCCGCACTGTCAGATTCGCGGCGTCCGATCCGCCGCCCGCCTCGGTCAGGGCGATGGCCGGGATCATCTCGCCGGCGGTCACGCCGCGCAGCCACGGCGCGACGACCGCGGGATTTCCATGCTGGGCCATGATCACGCCGCTCAGCGACATCGTCACCATCAACTGGCCGATGTTGTAGTCGGACCCGCCGATGGCCTCGATGACGAGACCCGCTGTCGTGCAGTCAAGTCCGAGGCCACCGTCCTCCTCAGACAGCTCTACCCCGAAGAGTCCAAGGTCGCCCATCGCTCGCAATGTCGCGCGATCGAACGCGCCTTCCTGCTCGCGTTGCTTGTAATACGGAGCCAGTCGCCGCTCACCGAAGCCGCGGGCGACATTGACCAGCGCCTCTTGCTCTGTGGTGATCGAGAAGCTCAACGGTCCCGTCATACCTCTCCTCGTCGTGACTTGCGACGCACGAACGTGGCAATCGGGGTGCGCTCTGGCACCGGATTCGGTGGCGGCACGTAAGTTGCCCCAATGATACACGATGACATCGCGTGATGGGTTTCTGTTCCCGAGGGGTTTATCCCACGCGCCAGCGTTCATCAGGGCAGCGGAGAGCAACGAACCATTCCGCGCCGGGCCGTCGTCGCCGCGGTTCTGCTCTACGGCGATCCGGCGTCACGCGCGACCAAGCAGGCGCGCGAGGCGCCTCGGCCCGAACTACCCGCCGCTGTACTTTCGGAGACGCTCCGAGTAGTTCGCGTTGAAATCGGTGTAACGCTGTCGAAGTCGATCACCTGGCCAGCCTGCCGGCAGCAGCTCGTCCGGCAGGTACGGATCGAGCAGCAGGTGTCGGATGACCTCCGCTGTAGCCATGAATCCTTCGGCGAGACTCGCTGCCTCGCCAAGAACCGTCAGCAATCGGTCCGCCTCGGCCGCCCATCCCGGCAAGTCCCAGAGCGACGCTGCCAGGCTCGACGAGTCAGAGTGGTGACTGACAAAAAACTCGCACTGCTCGGCGATGATGCCGTCGAGCTCACGAGAGAGGTTGTCCGGCCGCATCCACACACCCTCGCGCAACTCGCCCATCCGGTGCCGCACCATGCTCTTACGCAGTGCCACCCGCTCGGCCAACTGCCGGGTCGTGCTCGTGACGATGGCCATCTCCCATCCCCCAGTCCACCGTCGTGTGGGCGGCGAGGCGAGCGCATCCTGTTGGGCCTGCCGTCGCAGCAACCGCTCGGACAGGCGGTACACGCCATTGTCGACGGTGACGTCGCCGTCCTTCACCATGCGCGTCAGCGCAACGCGGGTGGCGCGGTCCGCGATCCCAAGAAGCTCCCCAACCTTCACCAAGGCGCTAATCGGAAGCGCCGGGGGGTGGTATCCGAGCAGAGTGCTCAATGCGACCGACCTCGCGGTAAGCGGGGTAATCGAGGGCAGGTGACGGTCCGGGACGGCGGGATACATTCACGAACTCCATCACTTGTCCTACAACTCAACGATCGCAATGCGCCCACGCATCGGCAGTGCAAACCTATTGCAGTGCGCGCGTAGCCCATCTTCTTAATACAGCCCCGGTCCGGCAATGACGTATTTCCGAACGGCGCGGCGCCGGATCACACCAGGTAGACGGTCACGATCAGCGCGGTTACTGCGAGCAACCAGCCGTCGCAGACCAACCGCAGCGCCAGCGGCGCCCGACGCACCTCCATGAAGTGCCAAATAACCAATCGCACCTTGACGGCGGCGATGAGCATGATGGCCGCCGTCGCCACCTCGGGCGCGACCGAGTTCTTCGAAAGTAGCCAGGTCGATGTGAAAGTTGCCAGCATCAACGCGGCGCACACGATAGTGACCGGCTTGCGAAGCAGCTCCATAGTCACCTCACCAGATACAGGAGCGGGAACAGGATGATCCAGAGCAGGTCGACCATGTGCCAGTAGATTGCGCCGCATTCGAGGACGACGGGCCGTTCCGGTTCGAACGATCGGGATCGGGCCATGAACCACAGCACGACCAGCACGACAATGCCCGCGAGGACATGGAACAGATGAATGCCGGTCAGGGTGAAGTAATACATGAAGAAGTCGTTGGTCAACAGGCTGACGCCAGCTTCCAACTTCTCGGTGTACTCGACGGCCTTGGAGACCATGAACGCGAGGCCGCAGAGAAGGGCACCGCCGATGAAACGCTGTGCCAGCACAAAACGGGACTTGCGCACGGCGTCGAGCGCGAGCGCGGCAAACCACGAGCTGGTAACCAGGATCAGCGTGTTGACACCACCGAAGTTCGGGTTCAGGGCGTGTCGGGACGCTTCGAAGAGGGCGGGGTTGTGATGCCGGCTGACCATGAAGGATCCGAACAGGACGGCGAAGACCGTCATGTCGGCGATCACGAAGACCCACACGCCTTCGACTCCGGGTAGCCGCCGCGTCGGATCGCCGACCGGTACAAACTGGGTGTCGGTTTCCGAACACATCGACGATTCACTCATCGACGCTCTCCCCGAGACTCATCAACACTCTCCCGAGCGACGCGGCGACCGGTCCTGGCCCGACCACCGCTGAGCAATGACGCCAGCTGACGCATAGCCGTCCGCTCCCGACCGCGCACGACGGGTGCGAACTTCGGTCGCAACACTGTCGCATCGCGCGGACGGGAGCGGCGACCAAAGGCACCTGCCTGACGGTGCAGGTCAGGACGCGAGAGCCGTCGCCCGAGGGGCCCCGCCATCCACCGAGGGGCTGCTTTCGAACTCACGGATGCGCCGACGAACATCCTTGATCAAATAGGTGCTCGCAATTATTTCCCAGCACAGCCAGCAGAAGTACGGGAAGTAGTAGCTCATGATTCCGTTCCAGGCGAACGGTCCGGTCTTGAGAACGCCGGTGAGGCTCGCCGGGAAGAAGCTGACCGCGCAGAAGATGGTGAGGTAGCACGCCCAATTGGGCATGAGCGGCGTGGCCTTGTTCTTGCGATCCGACAGAACCGCCAGGGCGAGCGCCACCATCTGCAACGTGGTGCACGCATACTGCAGGTCAATAACCAACCAGCCGGTGTCGGTGAGCAGCTGGATCAGCGCCGGGTCCCGCTCGGGCCGGAATGCGGCGACGGCCCAGAAGCAACAACTGAATGACACGACCATGACGGTCAGCGCCCCGCCGATGAGCTGCAGGTTAGCCAGCACCGGGTACCCGCCCTCGATCCGCGCCATCCGGGTGCTGATGTACGAACACCATGGCATGTACAAAACAACCGTAATGAGGGCGACGATGAACCCCAGACGGATCTCCCCCAGGTGCTGCGAATAGCGAGCCGCAAGGTCCGCCGCGCTCAACGCCGGTGACGGATTCGGGATGTTGCGCCCGATCACCCCCCAAAACAGCACGAAGGTGACCAAGAAGGCGGGGCCACACCATGCGCTGAGGAGCTGAAATCTGAGGCTGGTTTTCTCGTCCATGTATCACTCCTTTCCGATCGACTTTCGGTGATCGCTGATTGTGCGCGCGTACGCACGTAACAACATCAGCTGATGCAAAAATGTAACATCGCTTGGGGTGTCGTGGCAACACCCCCAAGGAAGGTTGGTGTTCACCACCGATTTCGACGGACCCGTCGACCCGCGTAACCTGCTGCGCTGCGTCGAGCTGGCCGGCTGCCAGCTGTTCTGATGTTCAAGCAGAAGCTCGAGAGCCTTTGCGGGCTGGTTGATTGCGATGAGTCCGGACGCAACCTCGGCGGCCACGTAGGCACGTATTGCGTAGATGGCATGGTCATCCTCGGCCGGCTCGGTCTCTGAGCGATGGCCCCTTTGCCGTCTACCACCGCAGGCCCGCTCGTCCCGGCGCTAATCAGGCTCGGGTCGCCGACAGCAGCGGCTTTGGGCGCGTCCGGCAGCCTGCCGGCTCGAGAACAAATAAGTGCATTGGCGGCCGGGCCTGACTGCGAGAGTACGATAAGCGGCTGCAACGAAGGCATCGGCAATGGGAACGTCCACACTTGGTTGCGCAGCTACATGTTGCGCCGGCAGGAACCGATCTGCGGGACCGCAGCGTGCCAATGCATACCCTGAGGTCAAACCGTGACAGCCGGTCCCGACGCCACTCAACGCAGCTCTTTGGGGATTGTTGCCGAGCTCGAGGCAGAGGGCTACCACGAAGCTGAGCCGGTGGGGCGCGGCGGGTTCGGCGTTGTCTATCGATGCAATGAACCGTCGCTCGACCGTGTCGTCGCAGTGAAGGTGCTCAGTTCTGATCAGGACGATGTCGACCTCGAACAGTTCGCTCGCGAGCAGCGGGCGATGGGGCGGGTCTCCGGCCACCCGAACATCGTGCCCGTGCTGCATAGCGGGCTAACCTTCACCGGGCGTCCCTACATTGTGATGCAGTATCACCGTCGAAACACGCTCGCTGCCTGGATACACGACGACGGACCGCTCGGAGTCCGTGAAGCGTTGACGATAGGGGTGCGCCTGGCGGGGGCTCTGGAAACCGCTCACCGCGCGGGTGTTCTTCATCGTGATGTCAAGCCCGCCAACGTCCTTCTCACGGATTACGGGGAACCGCAACTCAGCGATTTCGGCATCGCTCGCATCGCGGGTAGCCGCGAGACGGCCCAGGACGTCGTGGTCGGATCCCCGTCCTACACCGCGCCGGAGCTGTTCGAGGGTCGCCCCGCATCGACAGCTGCGGATGTTTACGGTCTGGCGGCCACGGTCTTCACACTGCTTAACCGCGACCCACCTTTCCCATTTCGATCAGGCGAGAACCCCGTTGCGTTTGTTCGTCGCGTGACGGCGGGCCCAGTACCCGACCTCCGCGCGAAAGGCCTCCCAGACCCGATCTGCTCGGCATTGGAGCACGGGTTGAATATCGATCCGGCACGCCGCCCAAGCTCGGCGGCAGCATTCGGTGAGATGCTGCGAACAGCCGCCACCCAACTCGGACTCAACATCGCCGACGTTCCACTGGAGTTACCGCCGCCGCCGACCGACGTCGATGAATCGGCATCCGGCACGGGAACTCGCCTTGCAGCGGCCCATTCGGCGGCTCTCGGATTGCGGTCGGACGGGTCAGCCTCGGGCCGGCGAGCGCACTATCCGCCAAGCGCACCAACACGATTCCGACCGCCGACATTCACTCGCCCGACGGTGCCGAGGCAGCGAATCCTCGACCGCCTTGGCTCGGGGCCAAGACCGAAGCTGGTCCTCATCCACGCGCCCGCCGGCTACGGCAAAAGTACCCTGGCCGCGCAGTGGGCCCAAACACTTACCGGACAAGGTGTGAAGACCGCATGGTTGGCTATCGATAGCGACGACAACAACACGGCCTGGTTTCTCGCCCACCTCATTGAGGCGATTCGGCGCACCCTGCCAGACCTCGCGGAGACACTACAACAAGAATTTGAAGGGCATCTGGAAAACGCGCAACAATACGTCCTGAGTGCTTTGATCGATTGCCTGCATTCCGACAAACAGGCCTTCGCGCTGGTGATGGAGGATTGGCATCGGGTTGACAACACGGAGAGCACGAACGCTCTCGCCTATCTGCTTGAGAACAGTTGCCATCACTTGCATTTAATTGTCACAAGTCGTACGCGCGCAGGACTGCCGCTCTCCGCGATGGCAGTAAAGGGGGAACTCACCGAAATCGACTCGTCGCTGCTCAAGTTCGATGTGGCCGAATCCCAGGCGCTGCTGGTCGATCAGTGCGGCCTCGACCTTACAAAGGCCAATGTGGCCGAACTCGAGGGCTCCACCGGCGGATGGGCAGCCGCCTTGCAACTGGCGTCATTATCGCTTCGTGACCATTCCGATCCTGCTGCGCTCATCCAGAATCTGTCGGGGCGGCACAAAGCAATAGGCGAGTATTTAGCATCCAACGTCTTAGACAGCCTCGAGCCAGATCTCCTCGATTTCCTGCTGTCGACCTGCATCACCAAACAGATTTGCAGCGGGTTGGCGACCGCGCTCACCGATAACCGGCGCAGTCAAAGCGTCCTCGAAGAGATCGAACAACGCGATCTCTTTCTGCGCAGGACTGACACCGAAGGATCGTGGTTCCAATACCACCACCTGTTCGCCGACTACCTTTTGCACCGCCTCGAGCGCGACGTAGCAGATCGCATACCAGAACTACATCGCAAGGCCGCACAGTGGTTTTCGGAACACCAGATGCTCAGCCAGGCCGTCGATCACTTGATCCTTGCCGGCGACACAGCGCAGGCGGTCGATACCGTCGAGCAGGCGGCCCCGGATCTGAACGAACGATCCCAGATGAGCACCTTGATCGGGCTTGCGGGCAAGCTGCCGGCCCAACACGCCGATGCGCGCCCGAGGCTGCAGGTCGACGTCGCGTGGGCAAACGTCGTCCTTCACCGCCTCGCGGCGGTAGCGGACGCGCTTCGGTTGGCTGAGGCCGCCATCGACTCGGTCCCGACCGAGCAAGCTGGCGACCTGCGCGCCGAGATGGACCTAATTCGCGCAGTAGCCGCCGCTTTCCAGGACCACATCGACACCTCCGCAGCCGCCGATGCGGTGCAGGCTTGTGTCGACCGGGCGGATACTCTTCACCCCTGGATTCTCTGCCGGGCAGCCGATGTCGGCTCATTTCGTGCCATTCGGGTGTTCGACTTCGATGACGCGTTGCGCTGGCAGAGGTGGGGACACCAATACCATCAGCGCATCTCCGGGGCGCTCACTGTCGGCTATGGATACTGTTTCGCGGCGATCGCGGCCAACGAGCAGCTCGACGTCGCCGGCGCCGAAGCACACCTGCGACACGCGATGCGAATCGCGCTGCTGCCGTCCGGACGCCCAACTTACGTCGCAAAGCTTGCCGGATCCTTGTTGGGTGAGCTTCTCTACGAACGTGGTCAACTCGACGAAGCGGAGGCATTGCTCGACGACGCGTACCAACTCGGCACCGAAGGCGGACTCGTCGACTTCATGCTCGCAACGTTCGGGACCGGAGCTCGGCTGAAATTGACCCGCGGCGACACGGCAAGCGCGCGCCACCGACTTGCCGAAGGCCTAGACATCGCGAGGGCACTGCAACTTCCGCGGCTAGAGGCTCGCTTGCTCAATGAAACTGTCCGACTTGCCGCGACGTCGGGCGAGCCAATCGACGAGGCGGTGGCACGGCGAATCACGAGCTCAGGTTCTCAACCGCTCGACGGAATCGCCGACGTTGCAGCCGAATCCACGGAGGATTCGCAAATCCGATTGCTCCTGATCGACAGGACGCCATCAGCGCTTGCGACGGCTTGCCAGCGAGCACGCGCTCGTATGGAGCATGTCGATCAAGGCAAACGGCCACGCGCATACCTACACGCCACGATCCAACTTGCGCTCTGCCTGGCCGCGGCCGGCGACACTGACGAAGCACAACACGTTCTCTCGCCAGCGCTGAGAACCTGCGCCGCGCTGGGATTGAGGCAGTTGTTGATCGATGAAGGGCCCCAGGTGCTCCGCCTCGCGAAGGCATGTGTTACGCAGACCGAAAGCAGTTCGACCGATGACGCGATTACCGCGAATGTCCGCGATTTCGCACTGCACCTTGCTGAGAAGCCCGCACTCTAACGCCCGCGGCCCAATTCGGCGCTGCTGTTCACAGGCCCTTGGATAGCCAACATCCATCCCCGGCATTGCGCTGACCGACAGCGCCACCTCGCTGCTGGGCTATACGTCGGGCCGACCCGGTGCCACAGCAAGCCCCCTGTGAGGCGAGCATTGGAGCTTGACTATATCGGTCTGACCATTTTAATGTTTTCCTGTGATGCCCTCTAGGGCGCCTCGGCGCAAGCGAGCGAGCGGAACCCGTTGATGGACCCCGAAATGTTCTCCTTGGGTTCCGCCGATGGCAGGCAGCTCGCCGGGTATCGCTGGGCCGCTCAGGACGGCCAGACGGGTGCGGGCGTCGTCGTGCTGGTCCACGGCATGGGCGAACATGTCCGCCGATACGGTCATGTTGCCGACGCACTCACCTCCCAGGGGTTTGTGGTGTACGGACACGACCATCGAGGACACGGCGCGTCCCTGGCCGCCGCCGACGAACCCGGCCACCTGGGACACAACGGGTGGTGGGCACTGGTCGACGACCTGAATCTCGTGATCGCCCAGGCGAGATCAGTCCATCCTGGCCTGCCCGTTGTGATGGTCGCTCACAGCATGGGTTCGTTTGCCGCTCAACAGTTTCTGCTCGATCACGGCAGCAGCGTGGATGCGGTCGCGCTCACCGGAACCGCGGCCGTCGACCTTCTGGAACCGGCCTTGGGCCTCTCCGGCGATCTGGAGCTGTCCGCCTTCAATGCCACGTTCCACCCGGGGCGGACGGATTTCGACTGGCTTTCGCGCGACGAGACGATCGTTGACGCGTATATCGCTGATCCGCTGTGCGGATTCGGCCTGGACACCGCGTCGCTGAAGGACATGTTCGCCGGCGCCCGACGACTCGCCGAGCCCGCTCAGGTGGCACGCATTCGCCGCGACTTACCGCTGTACGTGGCGGTGGGATCGAGGGACCCCGTCAACGCCGGGCTCACTCTGCTGTGGGCACTAGTGGACCGTTACCGCGCCGTCGGTCTCGAAGATGTGACCGTCCGCGTCTACGACGAGGCACGCCACGAGATCCTCAACGAGGTCAACCGGGCAGAGGTGATCGACGACCTCTTGCAGTGGCTGCAGCGGGTATGTGCGCCTCACGCAGTCTGCGCCACTCCGCCCTCCGTGGAGATGCCGACAACCGTGAGGACGAACCGATGACTGACGACCGAGCTGACCTGCCCGCACCCAAAGACCTCGACGCATCCACTGCGCTGATCGTCGGCGGCACAGCCGGCATCGGGTTGGCCTCTGCTCGGGCACTCGCCGCGGCCGGCGTACCACGGATCGTGATCGTCGGTCGCAACGTCGAGCGGGGCGCACTCGCCGCCAAGTCAATCGCCGAACTCGGTGCCGCCGCGTACTTCGTCGCCGGTGACGCCACCGATCCCGGCGCCGCAGCCGCTGTTGCGGCGGAGGCCGATCGGATCCTGTCAGGCATCGACATCCTGATGTGCAGCACCGCCGCGGATGTCCGGCCCGAGCTGTTCGTCGACATCCCGACAGCCGACATCGCGCGCATACTCACCGAATTGGCGCTGCCGTCGATGCATATGGCCAGCGCGGTGCTGCCCGGCATGCGCAGCCGCCGCGGCGGTGTGATCGTCAACGTGGCGTCCGACGCGGCCAAGACCGCCACACCTGGTGAAGCGCTCATCGGCGCCGCGAAGGCGGGCATCGTGATGTTCACCCGGACGATCGCCATCGAGGAGAAACGCTATGGCATCCGCGCCAATGCGCTGACGCCGTCACTGGTCCATGGCACCGCTTCGACCGAACGCATCACCGCTGATGGGTTCAGCGGCAAGCTCTTCGCGCGAGCGGCCCAGGCCGCTCAGCTCGGTGTGCCGACGGCTGAGGATATCGCCGCGCTGGCGGTATTCCTATGCAGCGCAGCCGCAGCCAAGTTGACGGGGCAGGCAATCAGCGTCAACGGCGGCATCTCCGCGGCATAGGCCGACGAAAAGCGTTGACGCTAAAAGTACCGAGGAAACGACGTCCAGTCCGGGGCGCGCTTCTCCAGGAAGGCGTCGCGGCCCTCGACGGCCTCATCAGTCATGTATGCCAGCCGGGTCGCCTCCCCGGCGAACAGCTGCTGGCCGACTAGCCCGTCGTCGAGCAGGTTGAACGCGTATTTCAACATTCGCTGTGCCTGAGGTGATTTCGCGCTGATCTCGGCCGCCCACTGCAGTCCCACTGCCTCCAGCTCGGCGTGGTCGACGACCTCGTTGACCGCGCCCATGCGATGCATGTGCTCGGCCGTGTAAGGCCGGCCCAGGAAGAAGATCTCACGCGCGAACTTCTGGCCGACCTGGCGGGCCAAATATGCGCTGCCGTAGCTGCCGTCGAAACTTCCGACATCGGCGTCGGTTTGCTTGAAGCGGGCGTGCTCGCGACTGGCCAGAGTCAGGTCGCACGTCGCGTGCAGGCTGTGCCCGCCACCGGCGGCCCACCCGTTGACCAGGCAGATCACCACCTTGGGCATGAAGCGGATCAACCGCTGGACTTCGAGGATGTGCAAGCGGCCTGCGCGCGCTACGTCAACCGTGTCGGCGGTCTCGCCGGCGGCGTACTGGTAGCCGGCGCGGCCGCGGATGCGCTGGTCGCCGCCGGAGCAGAACGCCCAGACACCATCTTTTGGCGAGGGCCCGTTGCCGGTCAGCAGCACCACCCCCACATCCGGAGACATCCGAGCGTGATCCAGTGCGCGATACAGCTCGTCGACGGTGTGCGGTCGAAACGCGTTGCGCACGTCTGGCCGGTTGAAAGCCACTCGCACCGTGGGATCGGTGACGTGGCGGTGATAGGTGATGTCGGTCAGGTCAGTGAATTCAGCGGAAATCTCCGCGACCGGCCGCCACGCCGAAGCGTGAAAAGGATTGTTGTCCAAAGGTTATGACCTGCGTTGTCGACACGCGGTTCTGGTGTCGTCCATGTAGAGGGTGATCGCCTCCGACCGGTTGATGGCGCCGATCTTGCGAAGTATGCGCTTCACGTGTGTCTTGACCGTTTCGATGGTGATGACGAGTTCGTCGGCGATCTCGGCATTGGAAGCTCCCAGGACCAGGCTCTCGAATACTTGCCGTTCACGCTCAGAGAGCGTGCCCGCCAACGCGGAATCCGCCGCGATGGCCGGGGGCCCGACGCCAGTGTCGTCTTCGACATCGAAGCTGATAGCGGCCGCGGCGATCCGGTCTGCTTGCTCTGTCAGTCGCGCCGCCGCGCGCGCGATCGAGGTCCGCTGTTGGTGAACCCTTTCGGTGTTGAGCATCCTCTCGTGCATCAACGAATAGGCCGAGGCGAACGCATCGAGCACATCCACGTCATCGTCGGTGACGCCGTCTTCGCTGCGACGGCCGACGTGAATGAGTGCGACCACTTGCGATTTCGCGACGATAGGGGCGACGAGATAGTTCACGGAGCCGAGCAGCTCCTGATAGCCGGCTGATGGGGGCATACCCACCTCGTCGGTCCGGGTGGTATCACGAAGGCGGATCGTGGCTCGCTCGGCCGCACATTCACGACGCGGGATCACGGTGGGGCCGCCAAGACCGTGATCGGACTCCTCGACGACGAATCCGCCATCTTCGACGAACGACAGCAGCGCGCTGTCGAAGCCGAGCACCTCGCACAGTTCGGTACAGGCTTGGCGGCCGAGCCCTTGCAGCGATCCGGCCTTCTTCATGCGACGGATACCAGCGGTCAACGACCGCACTACATCGGCGCGGTCACTGGCTCGCATCTGCCGCGCCGCGACCTGGGCTTGCAAAAAATCTGTCAGGGGGCTCTGCCCGACCGCTGACCCAGCGTGGTCGCGGGCGCCACGCTCGCGGGCTACCAGCTGCTCGGTGGTGGTGGCCGACATCGTGATGGCCTCGTCGAGAGTCGTCGCGTCAACTGATCGCTCGATGCCAAAGGCGCTACAGAGTTGTTCATCGAGTTCGTTGAGCCGGGACACCATCGCGCGGGGGTTCATCGCGACACCCCGGCATCGGCGGTGCCGATGCCGGCATAGGTCGCGACCGCCGCTGCCCTGCTGGATGTATTGAGCTTCTTCGCTATGTGTTTCAGATGGGACTTCACCGTCCCCTCCGAGATCACCAGGCACCGGGCAATCTGGCCGTTGGTGGCCCCGGTCGCGACGTGAGACATGATCTCTCGTTCGCGGGAGGTCAACGTGGGGCCGGAGGGCGGTTCGTTATGGCGATAGCCATTGTGTTGGGTTCCGGGCGCCGCGCCTGGCAATGACCACAACACCGATCTGGCTGACTGGCCGAGCAATTCATCGACGTTGCCACACAGATTATCGACCTCGACGCGTTGTTGGTCGGCCTTCTCCTCGAGCGCTGCGCTCTCGAACGCCACCGACAGGCACTCGGCGAAAGCCTCCAACTGCTCAAGATGGTCCATCGTCACTATTCCGTGGGGTTCGGGACGGTCGGCATGCAGAATCCCAATTGCCCTGCCCTGAATGGTGATCGGCGCAGCGATGTAGCCAAAGCAGCCGGCGGCCTCGACGATCTCCTTGAAGGTGCGTTTGTCATCCATCGGCGACGGCGCGAACGCCCCGCACCGCTTACGGACGAGTTCGGTCTCCAGTGGAGCGTTCGCCAGCTGGATGTGGCGGCCGGCTACGTAGTCAAGGAACGACCGCGAATCAGGGTCGCACTCTTCGGCTTCGATGTGCAAGTGCAAAGGCAGCCACAGCGACCCGCGCACGGTCGAGATCATGGTCCGCGCAAAAGCCAACTCCCGGCTCAGCACGATCGGGGCGGCGTCGATCATTTTGCGCGGCGACAGACCCCGCAGGTACCCCAGGGCGTTGCGGATCTCCGACACGGATTTCACCCGGCGAGAGAGATCAAGATCGAGGAGTTCGCATTGCAACCTCATGATCGAGATCAAGATCTCCGCGGTTGTCGGCCAGTCATCTTGCGGATCGGATTGCAGCGAAATCCGTTGCTCGAGTCGTTGACGCAAGCCCGCCAACCGGTGTCCTAACGCGGCCGGCGTCAGGTCGGGAAGCGGCACTTTAAGGTGGTCGGCGGCGGCCGCGACGATTTCCTCGGCACGCGCAATCACCATCGGATCCTCCGCGATGGAGGCCATACGCACTCGTGAAGCCATCGCCACTCTTCTCCCCTCAGAAACCGGCCATCTGTCAATTGGTCAGACCATTGGACCGAAGTATAGACAGGTGTCGCGCGTCACACAATGGGAATTGAGACCTTACTCGCGCGTCAATATTTGCGGGGGCCCGAGCGCTTGAATGTCGCGGTTACACAATGGTCTAATGGTCAGGCCATAGGAGGCTGTCTTGCACGCTGTGATCATGCATGAGTTCGGCGCCGCCGCGGTGCTGCGTCCCGGCGAGTTCCCCGACCCGCCGGCACGGCCGGGCTGGGTGACGGTGGCATTACGCGCGAGTGCGCTGAACTGGCATGACGTGCTGGTTCGCCAGGGTCGCTACCGTTCGCCACTGCCGCACATCATCGGCGCCGATGGCGCCGGCGTGCGCACCGACACCGGAGAACAGGTGGTGGTGTTGCCGTCGCTGCGCTGGGGCGGCCGCGAGCAAGCCCCCAGCAGTGACTGGGAGATTTTGGGCGATCATCAACCAGGCACCTACGCGGAGCTGGTCAGCGTGCCTGCCGATTGCCTGGCACCAAAACCTCGCGGCCTGAATTGGGCCGAAGCCGCGGCCCTGCCGCTCGTCGGCGTCACGACCTATCGGGCCCTGTTTGCTCGCGGCCGGCTCAAGGCGGGTGAGTCGATGCTGGTGATCGGCGCCGGTGGCGGAATCGCCACGATGGCGATCGCTCTTGCGGTCGCCGCAGGGGCCAGCATCACGGTGACCTCCTCCTCCAGCGACACCATCGAGCGCGCAGTGTCCGCCGGAGCCCGCGGCGGCGCGCTGCACAGCGAACCGGAATGGCCGCAGCACGCCCGTGCCATGTCGCCCGACAACGCCGGATTCGACCTCATCCTCGACCCCGTTGGCCGCTGGAGCGAGTCCGTGCGCGCGCTGCGGCCCGGTGGACGGCTCGTGGTACTCGGCGCCAATGCGGCCGACACGGCCCAAATGGATGTCCGCAGCTTCTATTTCGGTCAATTCGATCTGCTCGGCACGACCATGGGCAGCAGTACGGACTTCGCCGGCCTGCTCGACATGATCGATCGCTGCTCGGTGCGCGCGCCGGTGATCGACCGCGAGTTCCCGCTGGATCAGGCCGCCGAAGCGCACGAATACCTGGAGCGTGGAAGGACATTCGGCAAATGCGTACTGATGCACGACTAGGAGGCGCACTGTGACCGACTCCCCCGACCTGGTCACCTACCGACTCGAAGCCGCTGTGCCCGGCGACCCGGACGTGGGGGGCTTGGCCGCCTACCTGACGCTGAACGATCCCGACCGCCGCAACGCATTGTCCGACGCGCTGCTGGATCAGCTGAGTGCGCTGCTGCAGCAGGCCGCATCCGACTCGCGGGTCAGGGTCATCGTTCTCACGTCGTCGCACCCGCGAATCTTCTCTTCCGGAGGAAATCTCGACGCGTTCGCCGACAAACGCGCGACGATCATCAAGTACGCCGGTCTGGCGCGTTTTCCGGCGCTGTTTCGCACCCTGACCGAGATCGACAAGCCGGTCGTCTGCGCCGCTAACGGCGATGTGCTGGCGGGGGCGCTGGGCATCGCCCTGGCCTGCGACCTTGTCATCGCCAAGGCGTCAATCCGGTTGGGCTGCCCGGAGATCAACGTCGGCGCGTTTCCGTTCATGATCTCGGCACTGATCTTCCGCGCCACCGGACGGCTCATCGCCAACGAGCTGATGATGACCGGCCGGCTGATCAGCGCCGCCGAGGCAGCCGCCGCCGGGTTGGTCAACAAGGTGGTGCCCGACGCTGAGTTCGACGACGCTCTGCGCCAATGGGTTGCCGACATCGCCGCCAAATCACCGTTGTTGCTCGGCATGGGCAAGCGCGCGTTGGCGGCGACCCGAGACCTGCCGCTGGATTCGGCGCTGGACTACCTGCAGGCCCAGCTCGCCTTGGCCTTCACTACCGAAGATCTGGCCGAGGGAGTGCTCGCTTTCAAGGAGAAGCGTTCCCCACAGTGGCGCAACGCGTGAAGGCCGGCTCATGAGCGAGCAAAGTGCTTGCCGTTTCGGTCTGACCATTCTACAATGCGAAGGATTACTCCTGTTGGTCCACCGCTGTGGGGCGAATCCCGAGCACCGAGGAATAGCGCGATGAAGCCGAGCCCGTACACCGTCCGCTACAGCCCGCACGAAATCGACCACTACTACCGCTCGGGAGTATGGTCTGCCGACACTTTCCACGACCTTTTACTTCGACGCGTCGAGGAGAACCCGGACAAGGTTTTCGCGACCGACGGAACGCGATCGTTGACGTTCCGGGAACTCTTCAACGCCGGCCAACGCCTGGCTGTCGGTCTGCACCGACGTGGTTTGCGGCGCGGTGACACAGCCGCCGTGCAGCTGCCCAACTGGGTGGAGTTCATTCAGGTACTGACCGCGTTGTCGCGCCTGGGCGTCATCATGGTGCCGATCATGCCGATCTATCGGCGCGAAGACGTCGGATACGTGCTGTCCAACGCCGGAGCACGGGCGGTGTTCACTCCGGCACAATTCAGCAAATTCGACTATCTGGACATGTATCGCGGCCTACGCGAAGCGGATCCGGAACTCATGATCGTGGTCGCCCGGTCCGACAGCGCCGCCCAAGACGTCGCCGATGTGTTCACCCTGGACCAGCTGCAGGCCGAGGTCGACGACGACAGCGCCCTTGCGGAACTGGGTAACCCGCCCGGCCCAGACGACCCGTTCGTCATCGTCTACACGTCAGGAACCACATCACGGCCGAAAGGGTGCGTGCATACGTTCAACACTTACTGTGCGGGCGCGCGGGCGCTGGTCGGGCCATTCGGCTATACCGAGACCGACGTCCAGTTCGGCCCCTCCCCCATCGCGCACACCACCGGGCTCGTCACCAGCGTGTTGCTGCCGATGTTGACTGGGGCGGCAACACATCTCATGGCCAAGTGGGATCCGGTCCACGGCATCGAGGAGATCCAGCGCTTCGGCTGTACTGCGGCGGTAACCGCCCCGACCTTCCTGCACACACTGTTATCGGACTATGACGCCGACAGTCACGACCTGTCCACCTTGCGGTTGTGGACGTGTGCGGGCGCGCCGATCCCGGGTGCCGTCGTCGAACGGGCCGGCGCAACGCTGCCGAACATGAAGGTGCTCAGCCTATACGGGCGCAGTGAAAACCTGGTCACCACAACATGTTCTGTGACGGACGACGTGTCCCGCGCCCTGACCTCGGACGGCAAGGCGATGGCTGAAGCGAAAGTCAAGATCGTCGATCACAACGGTAACGAGGTGCCCCGCGGCGTCGAGGGCGACATCGCCTATCGCGGCCCTGCCCACATGGTCGAATATCTCGCCAACCCTGCGGAAACCGCGGCTCTGTTCACCAAAGACGGCTTTTCCAAGTCGGGCGACCTCGGGAAGATGACCGACGACGACTACGTCCGGGTGACCGGCCGCACCAAAGACATCGTCATCCGCGGTGGGATGAACATCAGCGTCCGCGAGATCGAGGATCATCTGGCCCATCACCCGGCATTGCGGGCATCCTCAGTAGTGGGTATGCCCGACGAACGACTCGGTGAGCGAGTGTGCTGCTTTGTGGTCGCGGCAACTGGCCACGACGCCCCGTCCGTCGACGACATGCGCGAGTTTCTACTCGAGCGCGGCATGCCGATCCAGAAGACACCCGAGCGCGTCGTCGTCGTCGATGTCCTGCCGATGACGGCAACCGGCAAGATCCTCAAGCACGAACTGCGCAAAGACATCGAACAACGTCTGCGTGCGGAAGCCGCGCAAGCCAAGGAAGTTGCGAGCGCCCCCTGATGGAGCTGAAAGACAGCGCTGCCGAGGCAGAGTTCCGCGCCAGGGCGCGCGCGTGGCTGGATGACACGGTGCCGCGCCTCGGCGGACCCGAACCCGCACGCCTCGAGGACAAACTCGACTACTGGCGCGCGTGGCAGAAGCTGCTGTACGACGCCGGATACGCCGGACTGTCCTGGCCGACCGAATACGGCGGGGGCGAGGCGGATGCGAAGCTGCGCGCGGTGTTCAACGAGGAGCTAGATCGCGCGGGCGCTCCAGAACGGCTTAACATCATCGGCGAGGACTTCGCCGGGCCCACGATCATCGAGTTCGGCACGCCAGCCCAACAGCTCCGCTATCTCCGGCCGATCCTGACCGGCGAGGAGATCTGGTGCCAGCTGTTCTCCGAACCCGAGGCGGGCTCGGACCTGGCTTCGTTGCGTACCACCGCCACCAAGGTGGACGGCGGATGGCGGATCCAGGGCCAGAAGATCTGGACCAGCCGCGCCCAACTGGCCGCCCACGCGATCCTGCTCGCACGCACCGGCGGTGGACCACGCCATCGTGGGATCACCTATTTCCTGCTCGCCATGAACAGCCCCGGTGTTGAGGTACGTCCCCTGCAGCACATGCTGGGCGAGGCCGAATTCAATGAGGTGTTCCTCGACGGAGTGTTCATTCCCGATGCCGATGTGGTCGGCGAGGTGGACGGCGGCTGGAAGGTGGCAATGGGCACCCTGGCGTTCGAGCGGGTCGCCATCGCCACCGGCCGGGTGAACACCACGGGCGCGGTAAACGACTTGATCCGCCAGATCGCGGCCCGCACCACGGACGACGGCACCCCACTGGGCGCGCAACCGCTGGTGCGACAACGAATCGCCGACCTGTACGGCCGCGCACTCGTGCACTACCTAATCGGACAGCGCGTCATCACCGGGGCTGCCGGCGACGGACCACCGGGCCCGGTCACCTCGATCGGGAAGCTGTACTTTTGCCCGCTGGTCGAGGACATCGCCGACTTCGGGTTGGAGCTCGACGACATGGGCGGACAGTTCGCGCTCGCTGAAAAAAGTGCCGCGGATGCGGAACCGAATTCCCAACAGCGCTGGCTGCGGCTGGCGTATCAGGCCCGGGGCACCGCCATCGCGGGTGGCTCAACGTTCATCCAGCGCAACATCGCCGCCGAGCGCATTCTCGGCATGCCCAGAGATTGAGTGAAGTCCGGCGACGAGGAGGCACATGACTATGGACAAGGTCGTGGCCACGACAGCTGAGGCCGTTGCCGACGTGACGGACGGGTCGTCACTGGCCGTCGGCGGGTTCGGGCTGTGTGGCATCCCCGAGGCGCTGATCGCGGCGCTGCTGGACCTTGGCGTCGGCAATCTCGAGACCGTCTCGAACAACTTGGGTGTCGACGGGATCGGCTTGGGAATATTGTTGCAACACAAGCGGATCCGGCGCACTATCAACTCCTACGTCGGGGAGAACAAGGAATTCGCCCGGCAATACATGGCCGGTGAGCTCGAGCTCGAGCTGACCCCGCAGGGCACGCTGGCCGAGCGGCTGCGCGCCGGCGGGGCCGGGATCCCGGCCTTCTACACGCCCACCGGGGTTGGGACGCAGGTGGCCGACGGCGGTCTGGCGTGGCGGTACCACCCAGACGGCACGGTGGCGGTTGCCTCGCCGCCCAAGGAGAACCGCGAATTCGACGGAGTCACTTACATACTGGAACGCGCCATCCGCACCGACTTCGCACTGGTGCACGCCTTCGAAGGCGACCGGCACGGCAACCTCGTCTACCATGCGGCCGCCGCCAACTTCAACCCGGACTGTGCGGTAGCGGGCCGGATCACCATCGCGCAGGTTGAGCACCTGGTCGAACCGGGCGAGATCGACCCCGCCCACGTGCACACCCCAGGGATCTACGTGCAGCGGGTGGTGCATGTGCCCAACCCGGTGAAGCCGATCGAAAAGGAGACGGTGCGGCCATGAGCGCGCCGACGACGATCCGGTGGGGGCACCTCCCGCTTGCGGGGGACGAAGCGATGGGGAGGAGTGGCGCCAAATGAGCTGGAGCCGAGATGAGCTGGCAGCGCGGGTTGCCGCCGAATTGCACGACGGTCAGTACGTGAACCTCGGCGTCGGGTTGCCAACCCTGATCCCGAGCCACATCCCCGCCGACATCACCGTCGTCTTGCATTCGGAAAACGGGATTCTCGGTGTCGGGCCATACCCTCGGCGCGAGGACCTGGACGCCGACCTGATCAACGCCGGCAAGGAGACGGTCACCACGTTGCCGGGTGCGGCGTTCTTCTGCTCGTCGTCTTCATTCGGGATCATCCGCGGCGGGCACCTCGACATCGCGGTGCTGGGCGCCATGCAGGTCTCGGCCGTCGGCGACCTGGCCAACTGGACGATCCCCGGCAAGATGATCAAGGGTATGGGTGGGGCGATGGACCTGGTTCACGGCGTGGAGCAAATCTTCGTGATGATGGAGCACACCGCCAAGGACGGCAGCGCGAAGATCGTCGAGCACTGCACGCTGCCGCTGACCGGTAAGCGCTGCGTGAAACGTATCTTCACCGATCTCGCCGTCATCGACGTCGCCGAGGATGGTCTGCACCTGATCGAGACCGCGCCCGGTGTGAGTGTCGACGAGGTTGTCGCGAAAACTCAACCGCCGCTGGCGCTTCCTGCGGTGCTATGACGACCGGCGAGCGGCTCAGTCGTCCACGCTGATTGCGTCACGCTCGTCCACGGCCAGTGCGGCCTTGGCGTAGCTGTGCACGTGGCGGCGCATGCGCCGACTTGCCGCTTCCGCGTCGCGGCTGCGGATCGCGTTCGTAATCGAACGGTGTGCGCGCGCAGTTACCGCGCGCACGGTGTCGTCCACGAAAGCCTCGTTCGCCGTTCCGGCGTAGATGGCCTGTGACAATGCCGTCATGAATCCGATCAACAATTCGTTGTGACTGGCCACCGCCACGCCGACATGCCAGTCAAGGTTGGCTTGCAGAAACGCCGGCAGGTCAGCGTCGGGATCGGAGATGTCGGTATTTGCGCGGTCCAAAGCCGCCAGATCGTCGTCGGTGTGTTTACGGGCGGCCAATTCGGCGCAGAACGGTTCCAACGCCTCGCGCGTCTCCATGAGATCAGCCAGTTTGATCTGCCGACCCCTGATCAGCATGCTCACCGAACTTGCCATCGAAGTGGTCGTCGGTCGCTGGACGAATGCGCCGCCGGCCCGACCGGCCCTGACCCGAACCAGGTTCTGAACCTCGAGAATTCGCAGCGCCTCGCGCACTGTGGCCCGGCTCATCTGCGTCTGCTTGACGAGTTCGCGCTCGGCGGGAAGCGCCGTACCCTCGACCAACTCACCGCTGAGGATCCGCTCGCGCAGCTCGCGGGCCAACACGTCGGACGCCTTGGGCACATCCACCGGCTTCAGCAGAACTGTCGAACGTATTGGGGCCGAATTTGTCTGGCCTTTTTCCATCGTTCCTCCGTCAGGCCAAAATGGGGCATAAAGGTAAGACCTATTAATAGGTTAGCCTATTTATGGATCCTAGGCCGCGTTCGCGATGTGGCGACGCCAAGGTAGCGCGCGCGGCGCCTAGAACACCATTCGCGCGATCACTTCGGCTACCGCGGCCGGCTTGACCGAGCCGTCGAGTTCCACGGTGTGCCGCACGGTGAGGTCGACCGTAGTGTCGCCGACCTTCGCGGCACCGACAAGCTCAGATCGGACCCGAACGCGGCTCCCCGCCGGAACTGGCGCGAGGAACCGCACCTTGTTGAGCCCGTAGTTGATCCCCATCTTCGCGTTCTCGACACGGTAGTTGGCCTTGCTCAGTGCCGGAATCAGGGACAGCGTCAAGAAGCCATGGGCGATCGTTGAGCGATAGGGGCTTTCCGCGCGCGCCCGCTCGACGTCGACGTGAATCCACTGCTGATCGCCGGTGGCATCGGCGAACGCTTCGATTCGGTCCTGATCGATTGTTGCCCACTCAGAGACGCCGAATTCTTGACCGACGGCGTCAACGGCCTCGTGGATGGACGAAAGAACTCGCATTGCTCACCTACACCGAGCGGGCAGACTTGGCGGCGGCCGAGGCGCTCGTGCTGCGTTCACGTGCCCGCGCCCAATCGTCCTCGCTCATCGCCGACAGCCCGGCGAATGTGTTAGGCCCGGCTAGCCGTTGGCCACCGTCCATCGCGATCGTCTCACCGGTGAGGTAGTCGCAGGCGTCGGAGAACGCGAAGATCGTCAGGTTCGACAGTTCGTCAATGGTTCCCGAGCGGCCGAGCGGAATCTGGTCGGGCTGGGTCGCGCCAATGGAACTCTTGTCCGTCGGGTTGAGCATCTCCCATGCGTAATCGGTCGGAATCGGTCCGGGGGCAAGGGCGTTGAGACGGATGCCGTAGCGGCCCCACTCGACGGCCAGCGACATCGTCATGGCATGCACAGCGGCCTTTGCCATGGCCGAGGGGACGACGAAGGCCGAACCGCTCCACACCCATGTCGTCAGGTTCGACAACACCGACCCCGGCAAACCCTCGGCAATCCAGCGCTTGCCGACGGACAGCGTCGTGTTGAATGAACCCGTCATCACTGTCGAGGTGATTGCTTCGAAGGCGCGCGGACTCAAACTGACCGTGGGCGCAATGAAATTCGCCGCGGCATTGTTCAGAACACCGGTGAGCGGGCCGTGCCGTTCCCATATCTCGTCGACCGCGGCGGCGACCTGGTCGAATTCACGAACGTTGACCGTCTGATAGTGGACGGCACCAGGATGTGCGGCCGATATCTCGGCCGCAGCGTCGGCCAGAACCGTTTCGCGCCGCCCCCACAGATGCACCTGGGCGCCGTGGGCGGCCAAGCCGGCGGCCACGCCGCGGCCCAGGCCGGTGCCGCCGCCGGTGATCAAAATGCGCTTGCCGTCCAGCACCATCGGATCGAAGATGCGCTTCACAGTCCCAAGCTCTTCCCGATGATCTCACGCTGAATCTCGTTGGCACCGCCGTAAATCGGTGGCGCCAGCGCCTTACGCACCTGCGCTTCCATGCCGAATTCGACGGTATAGCCGTTGCCGCCCATCAGCTGCACACCCTCGAGTGCCGCGCGTTTGGCCACCTCGGTGCATTTGAGTTTCGCGATCGAACCTTCCCGCGCGAGCTGATCTTCCAGGCCGGCGTCGATCTGGCGAGCCACCTGATAGACATATGCCCGGCAACATTCGATCTCGGCGGTCAGGTCCGCCAGCCTGTGACGGACGGCCTGAAATGTGCCGATCTGCCTGCCGAACTGTTCGCGGGTCCGCACGTAAGCGATAGTGTCCTGCAGCGAGCGGCGCGCGGCGCCGAGCGACATCGCCGCGATGATGAGCCGCTCAACATTGAGCCCGCGCATCAGCCGGTGCCAGGCGTCGCCGATCCCGCCGACGACGTTGGCGGCGGGAACGACGACGTCGGTGAAAAACACATCGTTGACGGTGTGGCCATCCATCGTCTCGATCGCCTTGATGTCCAATCCGGGCGTCGAGGTCGGCAGGTACAACAACGTCAGGCCGTGGTGCTTTCCGATGGTGGAATCGGTGCGGGTCAGTACCAGCAGATGATCGGCAAGGTGCGCCGCGGTGATCCAGGTCTTCTGGCCGTTGACGACGAAGTTGTCACCGTCGCGAACCGCCCGGGTCCGCACCGCACCCAGATCGGACCCGGCACCGGGTTCCGACAACGCGATCGCCTCGAAGTGGCCGGCGCACAGATTGCCGACGACCTCCTTCTTCTGCGATTCGGTGCCGTGCCGCAAATATGTTTGCGCAGCGGTCAAGCCGGTGCCGTAGGCATGGATCGGAGCCTGGCCGCGCGCGGTCTCCTCGAGGAAGATGCACTCTTCGACCATCCCCGCTCCGCCGCCGCCGAAGTCGACGGGTATCGACACGCCCAGCCAGCCGAGTTCGGCCAGCCGTTGCAGTAGCTCGGGGCTGTTGGACAGTCCCTGAGTCAGCTGCGCGCGCTGCTCGGCGGTGCCGCAGTTGTCGGTGCAGAATCGCTCGACCGCGGCGGCGAAATCGAGCTGTTCGGCCGTGAACATGCTCAATTCCCGCGGTAGGCAGCGAACTCGGGGCTGCGCTTCTCGTTGAAGGCGGTGATACCTTCCTGCGCTTCGGGAGTCTCGCCGAACATCTTCAGCGTCGAGTACGCCATCTGACCGACCGACGCGAATTGTTCAGTGTCGGTGTTGAACGACTGCTTGAGTACCTTCAGTGAAGTCGGCGAAAGCATCAGGATCTCGTCGGCCCATGCCCGCACCTCGGACCTGAGTTGGTCGGCCGGCACGACCTTGTTGACCAACCCCCAGTCGTATGCCTGCTGCGCCGAATACCTGCGGCACAAGAACCAGATCTCGCGCGCACGCTTCTCACCGACAATCCGCGCGAGGTAGCCGGTACCGAACCCCGCATCAAACGAGCCGACGCGCGGACCGTTCTGACCGAACAACGCGGTTTCGGCGGCGATCGTCAGGTCACACAGCACGTGCAAGACATGCCCGCCGCCGATCGCGAACCCGTTGACTGCAGCGATGACCGGCTTCGGTACGTCGCGGATGACGCGATGGAGCGTATCCACCTCGAACAGGCCGGTTTCGGATGGTCCGTAATCGCCCGTTTCGGCGCGCTGCTTCTGGTCGCCTCCGGTACAGAAGGCTTTCTCGCCGGCACCGGTCAGGCAGATCACCCCGACTTCCGGACTCCCCCAGGCAATTTTGAAAGCCCGGATCAGCTCATCGAGGGTGCGCGCCCGAAAAGCGTTGTACCGCTCTGGTCTATTGATAGTGATCCAGGCCAGGCCACTGTCGACCTCGTAGGAAATGTCAGTGAACTCGGTCATCGGTTGCCTCTCCTCATCGAAAGCAATAAGCCATTATGGTCTTACCATATTACCAAAGCGTGGTTAGGTGACGCTATACCCGGACGCGGTCGCCCCTTCGTACACGGGCACCAAGTCCCTGCGCATTTGGGCCAGTTCCCCGATCGACCGCTGCAACTCGTCAAGCTCGGCGACGAGGGCCGCCCGACCATCCGTGGTCTGTGATGTTCCGGCCTGCGAGCCGAGGAGCCCGCGGTGTCGCGCCATCTTCAATGCGGTGTCAAACATCTCTCCCGATACCGACTCCTCGGTGATGCGGTGTTGTAGCGCCCACTGCCGAGCAAGCCGAAGACATCTCTTTAGCAGCGATCGCTCGTCGACGTCGTGACCGGGCGCGAGGTTGACCAGCTCCTCGGCCATCACTCGGTAGGCATCGACGAACGGTCTGAGCACGAGGTGAGCCACCAGCAGCTCACTTTCCTTCAGACTCCGCGCGGCCTCCTCGGTATCCAAAGGTGCACTTGGGTCATGCCTGCGTCCGGTCATGATGGCGAACTCATTCCAGAGCTCGTCGGCGAATTCGGCACGCCCGGCGAAGAAAAAGTCGAACTTGAGCAGCTCGCGCACCGCTAACGCCTTATCCCACCCGGTGCGCTTGGTGGCGCCGGGGGTCCGCATCATGGCCAGCAGAGCCAGCTCGGCGATCGCTCTCATCACCAGCACGTGGATCGCGCTGTTGCGGTAGACCGCAACGATCAAATCTTGGTCGTCGCCAATCCCCCATACCGTGGTCGGCCCCTCGGAGTAGCAGGTCAACACACCGGAACCGACCAGGTCGTGCAGCGTTTGCGACACCGTGGCGCGGTCGGTGAGGTCGGCGCCCCCGGCGACCGGCCAGCCGCGGGCGCGCACGTACCGGGCCAGCGGCGCGACGGTCGCGCACACTTCGTCGAGCGTCAGGGCGCGGTCTTCGCCGAGCATTGCCACACATACGGCCGCCGTCGCGGTTACCGGTGTGACCTGGTTGATGCGGTGGCAGATATCCAGCGCGATGCGTTCGACTACCTGCCGGTCGCTCAGCCCCTCGGCAC
This sequence comes from uncultured Actinomycetota bacterium, assembly GCA_963760095.1. Taxonomy (GTDB): domain Bacteria; phylum Actinomycetota; class Actinomycetes; order Mycobacteriales; family Mycobacteriaceae; genus Mycobacterium. Next base: position 218,951 of record CAVXBT010000013.1, read on the forward strand.
GTAATGCCACCATCCGCTCATACAGGGGCACCGGCGAACCGAAGTTGATGTAGATGCGGCCCAGGCGATGGCGCAGGCCGCGTGCGTAACTGAGCAGCCAGCGTGCGTTCTCGGGTTTTTTGGGAAGTCCCCGCGATTCGGCGGCCATCAGTTTGACTTCGTGCAGCGGCAACTGGTCGAAGATGATGGAGACCGGGACGGCGAGGGTCTGCTCCGACTCCACGGATTGCACCGCGTCGATCACATACCGCAGCAATCCGTATCGTGGCGGCCGCAGTTTGCCGGTGCGTGTCCGGCCTCCTTCGATCGACCACACCAGATTGCGCCCGCTGGCCACCATCTGGCCGACGAGGGCGCGCAGGGCCAGCCGGTACACCGGCACGTCCCCGGTGGCACGTCGCACCGGGATGAACCCGTTACGTCGGGCCAATGTGCCCAGCGGAAAGAAATTGAGGTTGGCGCCGGCGAGCCCGAATGTCGGCGAAATACCTTCCTGCGCAAGGCGCGGCGGGAAGGAGAACTGATCCAGGTAGGAGCGGTGCGAGATCAGAAAGATCAGGGCGTGATCGCGATCCAGCGCGCGCAGGCTGGCCAGGTCGTCGTCGTCGATGACGACCTGAAATCCGCGGACCATCCACGCCGAAAGCGCCTGCCAGGCGCGCACGACGACCGGCACATGGGATGCCGCCATCTCCCGCACGTAGGCCGCGGCCTCGACCCGGACATCGGCCACATCGCGGCCCAACTTGGACGCCAATTGTGCTGTGGTGTTACCGAATTCGGTGGAGTTCAGAAGTGTGGCGACCTCCGGAGGATCACCCGGCCGCAACAGCGCCGTCATGTCGTCATTCCCCCGCCCACCGCGGATGCCTGGGCGATCGCGGCCGACCACTTCTTCCCGGCCTCGACGCCCGGCCAGTCGTCGAGCGTATCGATGTACAACTGGCGCGTCCGCGACACCCACTGGTCAATATCGCCGCGCGTCCAGTTGGCGGTCGGAACCGGTTCATGGACGACGATTTCGATCGTGCCTTCCTGGGCCACCTTCGCGTTGCGCCACATGATTTCGCCGGCGTTGCGGATGACGATCGGCACGATCGGCACACCGGCGTCGCGCGCCAAGTGAAAGCCGCCCTTCTTGAACGCCCCGACGCGCGGACTCAGCGACCGAGTTCCTTCGGGCGCCATTACGATCGAGATCCCGGCACGTAGCTTCTCCACCGCAGGCTGCATCGCCGAAATAGCCTTAGAAGTGTTGGAACGCTCCACGAAGGCGACGTCGGCCAGCGTGAGCAGCTGCCCGAGCACCGGTATCTGCTTGACCTCCGCCTTGGCCACCACAGTGAAGCCCCGTTGGACGACTCGTGAGGTGACCATCGCGTCGATCAGCGTGCTCTGGTGGTTGATGAAGAACACCGCAGGTCGATGTGTGGTGTGCTGCTCGCCGATGACCTCGAGCCGAATATTGCCCAATTGCCCTCCGACACGGCCAAATAGCGAAGTGGCGATGTCCATCCCACCACGACGGTCCAGGGTCAACACTCCGGCCACCGCGCCGACACCCACCGCCGCGGCGAAGCCGCCGAACAACGCCGACGTACGCGCCAGCGCCACCGGATGCAGTCGGCTGCGCTTGTTGAAGAAGCGGAGGACGTGCCATCCACGCTCGGCGGCTCTGCGGGCCAGCTCCGGCGCAGGGTTCACCGGGTGCGGAAACCCGACGCCGTCAAGGAACTGGACATCCTCTGCGCCATTGGCGTAGGCATGGCTGTTTTTCAGCGGGATTCGTTGGCGTCTGGCGAATTCTCGGACCGCGGCCAACTTGCCTTCCCCCCACGGCGGACGTCCTGCTATACCACCGGTGAGTACGCCGTGCTCGGTCTCCAACTCCGTGCACAAGACATGGTCCACGCCTAATTCGCGGGCCATGGGCTGCGCCTGCATCCGTGTCGCCGACGTGGCGATGACCACGGTGTGGCCCTGTTTCTGGTGCGCGCGGACCAATCGCCATGCCCCATAGAAGAGCCCTCCGGCGATTCCTTGGGTGAACAGCTGCTCCCCGAGCTCCATCAGGTCGTCTTCGGTGCGTCCCACCCAACCCCGGATTCCCTGTACCAGTAGGTCTTTGAATGCCTCTTCAGTAAGGGGACCGCCGAGCGCGGCTCGCATCGTTCGCACGAACTCATCGGGTCCGAGGTCGAGGTTGCGCGCACGGTGAGCGTAGAGCGCGCCGGCCGAGTAGCCCTGAATCAGCGTTCCGTCGAAGTCAAAGAAGGCTGCGACCCTCCGACCCTCGGGCCCGCTCTTGATGCGCTCGACGAGCTCATCGACGGTGATCACCGGCGGTGTCGTACCGGTCATCTCATTCCCACTTTGACTTTCGATGTGGTCGGTTGGGCCACGCTGCTTGGGGCGACGCCCTGAACTCCGACCACCTCACTATGAAGAGTTGATTCGGCTCGGCCAAGGGCCTGGCGGCGAAATACCCCTTCTGCGGGGTAGAGAACTGCCCAACGTGGTGACGCGGTGGCAGCGGTTGTTCGGCGACACTCGCAGCACCGGGTTCGGTGTCGCCGATCCGTACTGGATTGTCGGGCCCAGCGAGGGGTAAGGGTCATCCCGCCGGACGCCGCAACAGGAAAGAGGCAGCGGATGCAGATCTCAGCCGCGGTGGCGCACGAGGTAGGCGCGCCGTTCACATTAACCGAGGTCGACCTTGAAGACCCGGCACCCGATGAAGTCTTGGTGCAGATCGCCGGAGTCGGCATCTGCCACACCGACATTGCGGTCAAGGAAGGGCACCTACCGTTTCCGCTGCCCGGCGTCCTGGGCCATGAGGGCAGTGGGACCGTGGTGTCGGTCGGTGCTGACGTCACCGCGGTCACCGTCGGCGATCACGTCGCTATCAGCTTCAACAGCTGCGACCGGTGCCCCCGTTGCGCGAAGGGGGAACCGGCCTACTGCCACAACTTCCTGGAATACAACTTCAGCGGGGTGCGATCGGACGGGTCCTCCGGGCTGGCCTCCGCCGGCACCAAACTGGGGGCCAACTTCTTCGGCCAGTCGTCCTTGGCCACGCATGCGCTGGCTCACGAACGCAACGTGGTCAAGTTACCGCCGGACGTACCGGTCGAGCTGGTGGGGCCGCTTGGCTGCGGCATTCAGACCGGAGCCGGCGCAGTGTTCAACTCCCTGGACGTCCAGCCCGGGTCGACGGTGGTCGTCGCCGGCGCGGGAGCGGTGGGCCTGTCGGCTGTCATGGCAGCCGTGGTGCGCGACGCCGCGTCGATCATCGCGGTCGACCTGCACCAGAGCAGGCGGGCGCTGGCCACCGAACTCGGCGCCACCCATGTCGTGGACCCGCAGGCCGGTCCACTGGCCGACCAGATCCGCGAGATCGCCCCGGCGGGCGCCGATTACGCCATCGACACCACCGCAGTGACGCCGGTAGTGGAACAGCTGCTTGCCTGTCTTGGGATACGGGGCACGCTCGGCTTGATCGGCGTGCCGGCCGATCCTCAGGCCGTCTTTTCGGTCGGGCTGTTCCAGCCGCCCCTGCTCGGCCTGACCATCCGGGGCATCGTCGAAGGCGACGCCGAGCCCCAGACTTTCATCCCCTACCTGCTCGATCTGCATCGTCAGGGGAAATTCCCCTTCGACAAGTTGATCACCACCATGCCCCTGGCACAGATCAACGAAGCGGTCGCGGCCCAGCTCCGTGGTGAGGTCCTCAAGGTCGTGCTGACACCCTGACCCGAATCCGGACGACATGTTGAACAAACCGCGCCATACGGCAGCGATCGCGGCCGCAGCGCTCGTCGCGGGCGGCGCTGTGGCGGCGCGAACCACGCTCGTTCGGCGCAACCGAGACAGGCCGGGTGCCGCCGCGTCCGTGCTGGAGCTGACCCCGAGCCACCGCGCCGGAACGGGAACGCCTCTGCTACTGCTGCACGGTATCGGGGCTATTTGGCAAGCGTGGTCCCCGGTCCTGCCGTATCTGGAGCCACACCACGAAGTCATCGTGCCGACCCTGCACGGGCACGCCGGCGGACCGCCACTGGATTCTCAGGTTGCGCCGTCGGTTCAGGCATTGGTCGACGGCATCGAGGAGGAGCTCGACCGACTGGGCTTGCCGACAGTGCACATCGCCGGCAACTCCCTCGGCGGGTGGATCGGCATCGAGCTCGCGCGCCGCGGACGCGCGCGATCATTGGTTCTGCTCAGCCCCGCCGGAGCCTGGCGGTCACCCCGCCGCCTCAGGGTGACCGCGCACGGCATCAGGTTCTCCTTCGGCGCCCTGGCCCGTAATTCGTCACGGGCAGAAGCGATCGCCGAACGCCGCCTGCTGCACTGGGCGATGCTGGCGAGCCAGGTCGCACATCCCCATCGGGTGCCACGGGAAACATTGGTCAGCTACATCCAGGCCAGCGGTCAGTCGCCGGTCGTCGAGCCGCTGCTGCGGGTACTTCACCTGAACCCCGTTGACCCGCTGCCCGCCGAACGGGATTACCCCGTGCGGCTGGTGTGGGCAGAGCGCGATCGCATCCTGCCGTTCAAACATTTCGGTTCGCCGATGCTCGAACGTTTACCGGGCGCGGAGTTAATCCGGCTCAGTGGGGTGGGACACGTTCCAATGTCCGACGACCCGGCCCGAGTCGCTGAGCTGATCCTGGAAGTCACCAGTGCCGTTGACCACGCGGCAATGTCGACACAGGGCGGTGATGGCATTGTCCAGCAACGACGCTGACGCGCTCGCGTCGTGGGGCGGCGGCCAAGACCTGAGCGCGTGGGAAGCGCTGATGTGGCGCACGGGCGGCGACTATCGCACCCGCTCGACCGGGGTGATCGTCGAGCTGCTCGACACGGAGCCGGACTGGGATCGCCTGGTAGCCGCCCACGATCGCTTTACCCAGCTGGTCCCGCGGATGCGTGAACGCGTCGTCGAACCGGTGCTATCCGTGGTTGCGCCCGCTTGGTCTCCCGACCCCCATTTCGACCTGGAGTATCACCTGCAACGGGTGCGGCTGGCGGATGGCGGGTCGATGGCCGAATTGCACGCCGTGGCCGCGCAGTTCGCCGCCCGCCCGCTCGACCCCGAACGTCCCCCCTGGGAGGCTCTCCTGGTCCTCGGCGTGGCGGGAGGTCAGGCCGCCTATCTCTTCAAACCGCATCACTGCCTGAGTGACGGGATCGGTCTGCTGCAATTGTTGGATCTTGCCCACGGGCACAGCCGGGAGCCTGGGCCCGCCGACGATAGGCCGATACCTGAGCCGCGTCGGCAGGAGTCACCCGAAGGGCTACTGATAAACCGATTGGCCGGCAAGGTCGTCAGCGCGCCCGGCAGCGCATTGCGCGAAGTCTTCCACGTCGCCGGCCGGTTAGCCTCCGACCCGATCGGAACCACAAGCGATGCTGTTAAGTTCGCGATGTCGCTCCAACGAGTGCTGACTCCGCCGGATGCACCCCACTCTCCCGCGCTGACAGGCAGCGGATCCGGTTATCGGCTGGACACTTTCGACGTGGCGTTCGATGACCTGAAAGCCGCGGCGCGGGCAGCCGGAGGTTCGGTCAACGACGCATTCCTTGCCGGTCTACTCGGCGGATTGCGGCGCTACCACGAAAGACTCTCCTTGACAGTCGATTCCATACCGATGGCAATTCCGGTCAGCCTTCGCACCGACGCCGATCCGATGGGCGCCAACAAATTCGCGGGCGCGCGGTTCGTGGCGCCGGTCGGCGAGAAAGATCCCAAGGCACGCATCGCTGCCATCCACGAATTCATCGCCGATGCGCGCATGGAGCCCGCGCTCGGATTCCTCGACCTTCTCGCACCGGTGCTGAGCAGGCTGCCGGGCATCGTGCTCACCCGCATCGCCGGTGGGATGACTGGTCTATCCGACCTGCAGGCCTCCAACCTCGGGGCGATCGGTCGTCCGCTGTATCTGGCAGGTGCGCGGGTGACCCGCATCTACCCGATGGGTCCCCGACCGGGCATCCCGGCCATGGTTGCGATGGTGACCTATGACGGAACATGTTGCATCGCGATCAACTTCGACCCGGACGCCATCGTCGACGCCGCTGCGTTCTCGGCCTGCCTGCGCGAAGGCTTCGACGAGGTGCTCGAGTTAGCGAAGGCCGGCTGAAATGGAAAGCGTCGAGCGGGCGCGCGAACTCGTCAGCGCCGCAGAGGCAATTGTCGGCAGCGACACCATCCATCCCGGGTTCGGCGACGAGGACCTCGACTCCGCGGCGACCGCGCTGTCCGCGGTCCGTCGCGCGCTCACCGAGCGTCTCGACGACGCCGCGGGCGAGCCGGACGCTGCACGGATCCGGCAGATTACGGCCCTACTGATGCGATCAGAACATGTTCAGGCGGTAGTCCTCGATGCGGTCCTGGCCCGGTACGCCGCCAAGGTCCTCACCGTCCGCGACGCGGTGGGGCGGCTCCGTCAGGCCGGGTCGACGGCGGACCTGGTCGAGCGGGCGGCCGCGGAAGCCCACTACATGGGGTTCGACCGAATTCTGTTCTCGCGCATCGATCACGGGTTGTGGCTGGCTTCTTCGGCGTACGCCGGTACCGACGAGGGGTTCGCTCATACGCTGGTGGAAGTGGGACTCGCCCACCCGCGAAAACTCACCGGGACGCTACTTGAGGCCGAGATGGTGCGCCGTGGCGCACCGATGGTGGTCCGCGATCCCCAGTCGAATCCGCGCGTATACACCGAACTGGTCGCCCTTACCGGAACGGAGGCCTATGTCGCGGCCCCTGTTCTTGCATGGGGCCACCCCATCGGTCTGCTCCATGCCGACCGCCAGGCGCAGTCGGTCCTTGTCGACGAGTCGGACCGCGATGTGTTGGGTGTATTCGCCGAAGGTCTTGGTATCGCATTCGAACGAAACCTGTTGCTGGACAGAATTAAAGCGGTGCAGCTCGCATGTAACGAGCACGCGCGCGGCGTCAATGCGCTCGTCGACGACGTCACGGTCGCGATGATGCAGAGCGCCCTTGGTGAGGATCTCGAGCCATCGGTTCCCGCTGTATCTACCGGCGGCCAACCGCCTCCAGAACATGGCGGCGGCGCCTCGGAGACCCTGACCCGCCGCGAGTGGGATGTCCTGCGCGGCATCGCCGCGGGAAAGACCAACGCGCAGATCGCGATTAGCCTGTTCGTGGCCGAAGGGACCGTCAAAACGCACGTCAAGCACCTGCTGAGGAAGCTTGGAGCGGCAAACCGCACGGACGCTGTTGCCAAGTACCATCGCATGATCAATTGATTCGGCCGGGCATCGCACCGTTCGATTGCCGTTCAGGCGTTCAGAATCTGATCACGCCACGAATATTGCGGCCCGCCAGCATGTCCTCATAGCCCGCATTGATGTCTTCCAGCGAGTACTCCTTGGTCACCAGTTCGTCCAGCTTCAACTGGCCCAAGTTGTACATCTCGAGGTAGCGGGGAATATCGTGGCGCGGGTTCGACGACCCGAACAGCGACCCGTGGATTGACTTCTCGTAGAGGGTCAACTCGAATAGCGATCCACTGATGGACAATTCGGTCGGATGCCCGATAGCGGTGACAACAACCTTGCCGCGCTTGCCCACCAGGCTCAGCGCTTGGCCGACATAAGCACTCTCGGCCACGTCGGTGGTGATGATGCACGCATCGGCAAGCTGTCCACGAGTCAGTTCGCCGATCAAGCTCAGCGCCTCGTCTACCGTGGCGGTGGTGTGGGTGGCTCCGAAATCAACAGCCTTGTCCCGCTTGTACTCCACGGGATCTACCGCGACAATGTGCCGCGCGCCTGCGGCTTTCGCACCCTGAATGGCATTGCTGCCGATTCCGCCCACACCCAGTACGACGACGGTTTGGCCCGGCCGAACCTGAGCGGTGTTGACGACGCTGCCAAAACCCGTTGGCACACAGCATCCGATCAGCACGGCCCTATCGAGCCGACTACCGGCGTCGACTTTCACCACCGACGCGGTGGGCACCACTGTGTATTCGGAAAACGTTCCCAGCAAACACATTTGGCCAACACCGGTGTCGCGGGTGTGGAACCTGTACGTTCCGTCGAGTTGTGGGCCCTGGATGATCGCGGCGCCGAGGTCGCACAGGTTCGTCATCCCGCGCGCACAATATGAGCACTTCCCACAGGCCGGTAGAAAGCTCAGGACAACCGAGTCACCCTCGGCTATGTCGGATACCCCGGGTCCTACGGCGGCCACGACACCGGCGCCTTCGTGTCCGCCGATGACCGGAAACGGTATGGGTATATCGCCGGTGACCAGGTGGTAGTCCGAGTGGCACAAGCCGGACGCGGTCAGCTTGACCATGACCTCGTTGGATCCCGGTGGGTCAAGCGTGACTTCTTCGACTTGCCACTTCTCGCCCACACCCCACAACACCGCGGCTTTCGTTCTCATATGACAAACCCTCACGTCGTTGGAATGCGGGCGAGGCGAGGTGATCGGACTCTCGGCCACCCGCATGACCAGGTCACCCGATTGTTGTCACGTTTAAGGTATGCCGCGCGTCTCCCCAACGGGGTGTTTTTCCTGCCCTCAACGGGACGGCGAGCAAGAAGTGGCTGCCGTTTTCCCACTTCGACCACCAGAAATGCCGATCTAGAGGCAGACAATCCACCCCGGATGGGAGATGTGCCCGGGGTCACAGCAACCTACCGTCGGCTGAGTAAGCCGCCGATCGTACGCATCGGCACTCGCGACGATGGGACTGATCATGGCTGTCACTGATGAAGGCGTCAGAACCGACCTGAACACGATGGCATTCTGGGCGCAGCCTCGCTCAGAACACCACCGGACCTTCAAGTGGCTTCGGGAGAATCAGCCGATCAGTTGGAGCGAGGCGCCGGAGGCCCTCGATCCCAACCTCGACAACGCCAAGGGTTTCTGGTCGGTTGTCAAACACCACCACATTCAGGAAGTGTCCCGCAATCCGGCGGTTTTCAGCTCCGCCGAGGGCGTATTCATCGACGACTTCCCCCAACTCGAGACGATGCTGTCGTTCATTGTGACCGACCCGCCGCGGCACACCGAGATGCGCAACATCGTCAACGTGGCATTCGCTCCGCGCAACATCAACCGGATGGTCGATCAGATCAACGGCCTCGTGGAGAAGGTCATCGACAGTGTTGCGCCGCTGGGCGAGGGCGACTTGTGCGAACTGATCACCAAGGAAGTGCCCGGCCGAGTCTTCGCCAACTTCATGGGCATCCACGACCCCGACCACATTCAGTACGTGATGGACGCCGCCGAGCAGTTCGCCGGGTGGGCCGACCCTGAGTGGGCTCACATCGGTTCACCGTTGATGGTGTTCGCCGACGCCTCAAACAAGCTGTCGACACTTGCGCTGGAACTTGCCAAGGAACGAAAGCTGAAGCCCGGCGACGACCTGCTCACGTGGGTGGCCCAAGCGGAGTACGAGGGCCACAAACTCACCACTGAAGAAGTCGGGGTCTTCTTCGCACTGCTTGCCGCCGGCGCCAACGACACCACCCGGCACGCCATGGCGCACGTTGTCACGCTATTCCAGCGCAACCCTGGCCAACTCGCATATCTGATGGCGGATTTCGAAGGCCGAGTCGACGACGCGATCAACGAAGCATTGCGGATGGAGCCACCGCTGATGCATTTCCGACGCACCGCCCTGAACGACCACGAACTAGGCGGGGTCAAAATCAACAAGGGCGACAAGGTGGTGATGTGGTACATCTCCGGCAACCGGGACGAAGACGTCTTCGAACACCCCGATACTTTCGACATCAGCCGCACCCAAAAGCACAATCCGCACCAGTCATTCGGCGGCGGAGGTCCCCACTACTGTATCGGCCACGCGCTGGGTAAGGCGGTCCTGAAGGCGCAGATGCGGCAGGTCTATACCCGGATGAAGAATCTGCAGTCGGCAGAACCGGAGCTGTTGCTGTCGAACTTCATGAACGGAGTCAAGCGCCTGCCTGCAACCTGGACGCCCGAACAGCGCTGAAGCCGAGTCGTCCAGGCAACGGTGCCGTCATAAAGCGAAACACCCTGTGTGGTAAGCACTTCGACCGTTATACTCGCGGCAAAGCTGCGCTGTTTGCCCCCGGCCGGGCCGGCAAGTGATGGCCGCGCCGATCCGTGTTGCTCACTGCTACGCCTGAACTGTTACCCCTAACGTGGGAGCGATTGCCCCCGTCATGGTGACGCGCCAAGGACGCCGGGCCGCTGAGACTTGAAAGGATCGGCTCTGTCGCCGCGCGCCGCATCGGCAACTCCACTGCACAGCTGGCGAGGTCCTCGCGGAGGGCTGTGACCGGAAATGTTGAAAGGGCATCATGAATTTCAAGGACATCGTCGAAATTCTGGACAAGTCGGTTGGCGGACCTGACGCCGACGTGGCGTCGCACGGTCCCTTCTGGCGAGGCGTGACGAGAGACCGATTCGTCGAAATGAAGGTCGGCGGAAGAAAGCTCGTGATCCTCGGCGACGGCGCCAATTCACACCTGGTGCTGTCATTGAAAGGCGCAGCACCGTTTGGCTCCGACCTGGACGACCCGCCCGCCGGCGCGGTGACCCCTCGCATGCCCGCCTACCTGGATCCGGTCCCGGCGGAGGAAATCAACGACATCGAGCAATGGATCAACGAAGGCTGCCCGGCGGATTAACCAGTGCGAAATGCTGGTCTGCACAGCGACCGAGGAGCCCGATTACCCCCAATGTGGGAGTGATGACCCCCCGTCATGGTGACGCACAAAGAAGCCTCTCCCGATGAGACTTGAGACCAGCACCCCGGGCAGGACGTGCCGCGGGGCAGCCACGTTGGTCAGCGAAGGCAGTACGAAGGGGACATCCAAGATGACGACTACCGAACACTCGGCTCCAGCCATTCTTCCCGAGAAAATCGCCCGGCAGCTTGTGCTCCCCGAGGGCCACTCCGATCTCAACGCGCTGCACGAGGCCTACAAATGGCTGCGCAACAACATGCCGGTGGCAAAGGCCGTCGTCGAGGGCTACGACCCCATCTGGTTGGTCAGCAAGCACGCCGACATCCAGGAGGTCGAAAGCCTCTCGGAAGTATTTGCCGCGGGCGGTGGCACCGACCATCCCGGTTCGCACAACCCGATCCTGCAGAACACCGCCGGTGACGCGTTCACCAAGCAACTCCTCGGCGGCAGCCTGCGCATCCTCGACGCCCTCCCCTACATAGACCCGCCCGAACACACTCATGCCAAAAACATGGCTTTCAACTATTTCAAGCCCAATTCGGTCAAGAAGTTGGAGGACCAGATCCGCGATCTCGCCACGGAGTCCATCGAGCAGCTCAAAAAGCTTTCGGCCCGCGGCCAGATCGACCTCGTCGACGACTGGGCGCTGGGCTACCCGCTGCACGTGATGATGACGCTGGTGGGCGTGCCGCGCGAGGACGAGCCGCGGATGATGGCACTCACCCAGGAATTTTTCGGCGCCGCCGACCCGGAGCATCAGCGCGAAGACGTCGAGGTGCTGAGCCCAGAGGCGATGGCCCAACAGTTTTCGGCCACCATCCAGGACTTCTTCGGCTACTTCGACATCCTGGCCGAAGACCGTCGCGCCCATCCCCGCGACGACCTGGCCACGGTGGTCGCCTGCGCCAAGGGGGCAGACGGTGAGTACTGGCCCAAGACTTTCGTCTACGGGTGGTACACGGCCATCTTCACCGCCGGGCACGACACCACCTCGGCAGCCTTGGCCGGCACGCTCCAGCAGTTGGCCCAACACCCCGATATTCTGGCGCGAGTCAAGGCCGACCCGAGTTTGATACCGGACCTCATTCAGGAGGGCTTGCGCTACGTGGCACCGGTCAAACACTTCATGCGCGTCGCGCTGAAGGACCACACGTTGCGCGGACAGACCATCAAAGCCGGCGATCGGGTGATGCCGCTGTTCCAGTCTGGCTGCCGCGACGAGGACGTCTTCGACCACCCCGACGAGTTCGATATCGACCGAAAGCCGAACAACCACCTCGCGTTCGGCTTCGGTGCGCACACCTGCGTCGGACAGCACCTGGCCAAACAAGAGCTAAAGGTGATGTTCGAGGAACTGCTGCCCCGACTGGATTCGATCGAGGTGCTCGGGCCCGGCAGTGTGACTCAGACGAATTTCGTCGGCGGCCTCAAGCACTTGCCCGCCAAAGTCACGATCTCCTGATCGGCTACGACGACCAATGACCACAATCGATTATCCCCAGCTTTACATCGGCGGTACGTGGACCGCGCCTGCCGGCCACGACACTATCGCGGTTCATTCCGCCGCAACCGAGGAACGGATTGGTTCGGTGCCCAGGGGCAGCGAGGCTGATATCGACGCTGCCGTCGCAGCCGCCCGGACGGCCTTCGACGCCCCAGACGGGTGGGCTACCTGGGATCCGAAGGAGCGTGCCGACGTCCTCGAACGTTTCGCGGTGGAACTGGAGGCCCGCGGTGCCGAAACGGCGCGGCGCGTATCGATGCAGAACGGTATGCCGATCTGGCTGGCCCAGCAGTTCGAGGCGGGCTTTCCGCCACTGCTGCTGCGCTACTACAGCGATCTGATGACCAGTGCGCCGGTAGAGGAATTGCGTCCGGGCATGTTAGGCGGCATATCATTAGTGTCGAAGCATCCGATCGGCGTTGTCGGCGCGATCGTGCCCTGGAATGTCCCGCAAGGGATTTCGTTCCTGAAACTCGCACCCGCGTTGGCGGCCGGCTGCTCCGTTGTGCTCAAGCCGGCCGAGGAAACCGTGCTCGACGCGTTCCTCATGGCTGAGGCCGCGGCCGCGGCGGGCCTTCCCGAGGGCGTTGTCAACGTTGTTCCGGGTGGCCGTGAAGTTGGCGCCTACTTGGTCGAGCACCCGGGTGTCGACAAGGTTTCGTTTACCGGCTCCACCGCCGCAGGCCGCTGGATCTCCGAAGCGTGTGGGCGGCTGCTGCGGCCGGTGACCCTGGAACTTGGTGGCAAGTCTGCGGCAATCGTTCTCGACGACGCTGATCTGGGCGCCTCCATGGAGCAGTTCTTCGGAGCCACTTTGCTGAATAACGGTCAAATTTGCTGGCTCAACACCCGCGTGCTGGCCCCCCGCAGCCGCTACGCCGAAATCGTTGACACCATAACTGATATGACGCGATCGCTGAAGCTGGGCGATCCTCTCGATCCGGAGACCAAGGTCGGTCCGCTGGTGTCGAAGCGGCAGCGTGAGCGGGTCGAGGGCTACATCGCCAAGGGTAAGAGTGAAGGCGCCCGAATGACTACGGGTGGTTCGCGTCCGGCAGGATTCGACCGAGGCTGGTTCCTAGAGCCCACGATCTTCGCCGATTTGGATAACAACGCGACCGTGTCGCGGGAAGAGATCTTCGGCCCGGTGCTGTCGCTGATCCCTTACTCCGACGAACAGGAAGCCGTGGCAATCGCCAACGACAGTATCTACGGCCTCGGCGGGAGCGTGTGGTCGTCAGATCCCGAACGAGCGGCCAGTGTCGCCCGCCGCGTTCGCTCGGGGTCAGTCGGGGTCAACCACTATCTCAACGATCCCGTCGCCCCGTTCGGCGGCATCAAGCAGAGCGGCATCGGGCGCGAACTCGGCCCAGAAGGACTGCAACCGTTCCAGGAGTACAAAACCATCTACATGCCGCCGGATGTCCCGGCTTCGAGCTGAGTTCGTGCCACCTCGCGGATGGAAGTGATTGACCTATGTCTGCGGCCGTCATCGCCACCCCGAGTCCCAATGTGCATGAATTCACAACCGATCTGGTTGTTCGGAGGCGCAGCACACCCGCAGAGGGTGTGGTGGTGCTGGACCTTGTCCATCCGGAGAACGAGGACCTGCCGCGCTGGGGACCGGGCGCCCATATCGACTTGATTCTGGACGACGGCCTGACGCGGCAATACTCGCTGTGCGGCGATCCGCGTGACTCGGGGATCTGGCGCGTCGGGGTCTTGCTCGAACCCAATTCCCGCGGTGGCTCGCGATACGTTCACCAAAGCCTCAACGAGGGAGGCACCGTGCGGGTGCGCGGCCCGCGCAATCATTTCCCGCTGGTCGACGCTCAGCATTACAGGTTTATCGCGGGAGGAATCGGCATCACCCCGATCTTCGCGATGGTTGAGGCCGCCGAACGCGCCGGCACCGACTGGACACTGTTGTACGGCGGACGGACCAGGACGTCCATGGCCTTCGCGGAAGAACTCGCCGAGCGCTACCCGGAGCGCGTTACCGTGTGGCCGCAGGACGAACGCGGCCTGCTTGACCTGGAATCGCTGCTCAAAGACCCCGAAGACAACACGTTGGTGTACTGCTGCGGACCGGAAGCGCTGCTCGGGGCGGTGGAGCAGCAATGCGCCCACTGGCCAACGGGAGTCCTTCATATCGAGCGGTTCGCCCCGAAGGCGCCGACTGCGGAGGAGGCGGCTGAAGCCCTTCAGCAATTCGAGGTGGTCTGCCAACGTTCCGGGGTCACTTTCGAAGTAACACCAGATGAATCGATCCTGGAAGTCCTTGAGGCAGCAGAGATCCCAATTCTAGGCAGCTGTTATGAAGGCGTCTGCGGCACCTGCGAGACGCGAGTGTTGGCGGGAACACCAGACCATCGCGACTCGGTACTCACCGAGGCGGAGCGAGCCGCCGGCGAAGTGATGATGGTCTGCGTGTCGCGCTCTCGCACCGAAAGGCTGGTGCTGGACCTGTGACGACGTCGAAGACCAACTACCCGAAGAACTGCTGGTACGTTGCGGCCAACTGCGGAGAGATCGCCGAATCGCCGTTGGGTCGGCGGCTGCTCGGTGAGGATGTCGTGCTCTGGCGCGGGGCCAGCGGCCGGGTCGCAGCATTCGTAAACCGCTGCGCGCACAGGGCGTTTCCGCTATCGCACAGCGACGTCGACGGAGATCGCCTAGTCTGCGGCTACCACGGATGCACCTACGACGCCGACGGCAAATGCGTTCACATCCCTTCTCAGCCTCAAGTCCCGACTGGGATGCGAGTGCGTGTGTTCCCGGTACTCGAGCAACCACCTTTCGTCTGGATCTGGCTGGGAAAGCCGGGCGCCGCCGCGGGCAGCGAACCGCCCCGCACTTTGTGGATCAACGACCCGATGTGGACAACATTTGCCAGCGCCTGGCAAGTAGCGGCCAACTACATGATGATTCACGAACATTACCTGGACTTCAGCTACGCACCGATCCTTCATCGGCGTGACGTCCCCCCGGAAATCGACAGCATGCCGGCGTTTAGCGATGTCGAAGTCACAGAAACCACCGTCTCCTATACTCGGGTCCTGCCGGAGGCACAGCTCACTGACTGGGAGGCCGATGCCACCGGACTGGACCGTAGCCTGGTATATAAACGTCGCGAAAGCGGCACGTTCGTCTCCCCTGCGCTGCACCGTCAATATTGGGAGATTGCAACGGCAAATGGCGAGCGGTACACCACCACCCGAACCCACGGCATCACTCCGGAGACGGAATCATCAACTCACATATTCATGCAGGGGTCACGCGACTATCGCACCGATAGCGAAGAGGTGACAGAACGTTTGAGGTCGTTCCTGTCCGGGGTTGCCGAGCGCGATGCCGCCATACTCGAGATGGCTTCCAACCATTCGGGATACGACCGATGGCGAGGCGGCGTCGAATTTCAAGCGGACGCGGCTGCCCTGCGCGCCCGGCGCATCGTGGGCGTGCTGCTGGCCAAAGAAGCCGGCCGCTCCCAGATCCGGCCCGGTCTAGCGCCGAATACCAGGAGTGACGCACTCAGCCCGCTCCGCTCTGTCACAACGAATGGCTAACCAGGATTCGGGATCACCGCGAATGATCAAGTCGTAGCTCACGAAATCCTCCTGGTGGTACCGGCGAAGCCGAGCGCGTGTTCGTAGGTGGACAGGTTGTCGGCCGAGATCTTGGCGTGCACGCGGCGTTCAAGGAGCGCGCGAAGCACCGGGTTGAAGGCGTGGTAGGTCTCGTGAAACGTGAGGACCGTGGTGCCGTCCGGCTGCTCATCGAGTCGGTGGTACCCCTCGGCGCGGGACCACAGCGGCTTGCCGATCGCGACGTAACGCGAGAGTTCGTTGATCCTGGCCTCGGTGACGACTTCCCACGACCTCGCCTTGCCGCCGGACAGCAGATAACGGGGAACGTCGAAGACGCAGGTGCGCACCAGCCCCTGTCCTGCCTCATCCCCCTCGTACAGGATTTCCATGCTGCCCGCCGGGTACTCGATGATCCGGGGGACAGTCGCGTCACGAGGCGTCGGTGGGTGAAGGACGCGCCACACCCTGCGCGCGGGCGCATCGACTGCGAATCGCACCGTGTAGGAGCGCATCAGTGCTCGCCCCAGGTGTTCCACGACGTGCCCGTCTCCGGCCGTCGGCCCGCCCTGGTGATCGAGAGAACTTCGTCGATCGAGTCGATGTCCACGCCACTCCGTCCGAACCGCGCCGCGTCGGCTACGCGACGACCAGTCCAGGTTGGCTCACCGTCGAGGCATCTCGGGTGCGTTTCGCTGTTAACGGCGCGAAATTTATGCGCTCGGCTTCGACCGGATCGGCGATCCCCTGAGCGGGCGTACGCTCGTCGGACTCGTAGTCGGCGTCCCCCTGCACAGCTGACACCGCACCCGAGATGATGTAGGCGCTGAGGTCTTGGACGGTTTCGAATTCCAGTGACAAGTCAAGACCCGCGAACATCGAAAGAAAGCGACAGGCATGCACCGTGCGAACGCCAGCCATCCTTCGGTGGTGTTGTTGGATGGCACCACGGATTTGTCGCGAGAAATACTCGGCAACAAGGGTTATGGGATCAACGCCATGCACAGGAACAGCCTGCCGGTGCCACCCGCGTTCGCAATCACGACACCCGTCTGCGACCTGTACTTCGCCGATCCTGACGGCGCCGTCGATACGATATGGGCCGAAGTCCTCGATCATATGAGCTGGCTCGAACAGCAGACCTCGCGCACGTTTGGTGGCGGTTCCCGCCCCCTGCTGGTGAGCGTGCGCAGCGGAGCTGCGCAAT
This sequence comes from uncultured Actinomycetota bacterium, assembly GCA_963760095.1. Classification (GTDB taxonomy): domain Bacteria; phylum Actinomycetota; class Actinomycetes; order Mycobacteriales; family Mycobacteriaceae; genus Mycobacterium. Next base: position 235,971 of record CAVXBT010000013.1, read on the forward strand.
CGATGCCGGGAATGCTCGACACGGTGCTCGACCTGGGCATCAACGATACGGTCGCGGCAGCGCTCGGCGGCGCCTGCACACCGGAGTTCGCGCGCGATACCCGCGACCGGTTCCGGCGCATGTTCAGCCGGATCGTCCTTGGCGCTGCCGACGATCACACCGACGCCGACCATGTCGCCGACGTGCCCGATGACCCACACGTCCAGCTGCGCCAGGCGATTGAAGCGGTCTTTGCATCGTGGGACTCGCCGCGCGCCGTCGCCTACCGCCGTCATCACGGCCTCGAGGGCGGCGGTACCGCCGTCGTGGTGCAGGCGATGGTGTTCGGCAACATGACGAGCCGTTCGGGCACCGGGGTGCTGTTCTCCCGCAACCCGATCACCGGGTCCAATGAGCCGTTCGGTGAGTGGCTGCCCGGCGGACAAGGTGAGGACGTCGTGTCGGGCGCCTTCGACTGCACGCCGCTCTCGGCGCTACGTGCCGAGCTGCCAACGGTCTACGACGAACTGATGACCGCCGCCCGCGCACTGGAACGTCTCAATGCGGATGTACAGGACATCGAGTTCACCGTCGAGGAGGGAAAGCTGTGGCTGCTACAGACGAGGGCCGCCAAACGCTCCGCGCAGGCGGCGGTGCGGCTGGCGCTCCAGCTACGTGCCGAAGGGATCATTGGTGACGCGGAGACACTGACCCGGGTAACACCAGCCCACATCGAGACACTGTTGCAGCCGATGCTGCAGCCCGAAACTCGATTCGCGGCGCCCTTGCTCGCTTCGGGCCTCCCCGCCAGCCCTGGAGTTGTGTCCGGGAAGGCCTACACCGACGTCGACGATGCCATCGACGCCGCGGAAGCGGGCGGGGACGTCATTTTGGTGCGGCCGTCGACGAGCCCTGATGACGTGCAGGGGATGTTCGCCGCGCGAGGCATCGTCACCGAAGTCGGCGGCGCAACCAGCCACGCCGCTGTCGTCAGCCGCGAGATCGGCCGGCCGACCGTCGTCGGCTGCGGGCCGGGTGTCGCACGGAGACTCGAAGGCAAGGTCATCACTGTGGACGGCACAACGGGCGAGGTCCGCGATGGCGCCCTGGAGCTGAGCGGCTGGTCTGAACGTGACACCCCCGACCTCACCGCGCTGACGGCAATCGCACTGGAAGTCAGCCCTTTACGCGCATTTCCAAACGGCGACCACCCCATCCTGCAGAGCAATTCGGAGGCTGCATTGCGCGAGGCCATGGCCGCAGGCCACACCGACGTCGTCTCTGCGACTCCGCTTATCACAATGCTCACCGCCTTTCGGCTCGCCCGGCCGGAGGCGGATGGCTAACGGGGCACGCAGATGTCGGATTCTTCCTCGAGACTTACGCCCACGTTCTCAAGAACGACGATCGCGCGACCGCTGAGTAGGCCGCCTCATCGGTGGCGATTGGGAGCCCGGATCAGAAGATGAGAGCAACTAGCCGCTGCCGTGCCATGCGCCGGTCGCGCCATCACCTGCCGTCGCCGATTGGCGCTCGAAGTTCGGGAGCACTACTTTTCCAGATGTGATGTTCTCAGTTGCTGGTGCAGTCGCACGGTGGATCGCCCCCTTTCTAACTTTTGTGGCCGTTGCCGGCATGGGTTTTCTTGTCGACCCGGCGCCGGTCGGTCGCGCGCCGGTGGTGCGCTTGGCCGACGCGGCCAACCCATTGGTCGGCATGCCGTTCTACGTCAATCCCACCTCGGCGGCGATGCGCGCCGCCCAGCATGCCGATCCGCCAAGTCCTGAGTTGACCGCCGTCGCCAACACGCCGCAGGCGTACTGGATCGTTCCCGGCTCTTCGGCCGCGACTGTCGCGAAGTACACCGGCGACGCGCAAGCTGGCGGCGCCATCCCGGTTCTGGCGCTCTATGGAATTCCGCACCGCGACTGCGGCAGCTTCGCGGCGGGTGGCTTGGCGACTGCCGACGCTTACCGCGGATGGATCGACGGCATCGCATCCCAAGTGGGCGCTTCGCGGGCGGCGATCATCGTCGAACCCGATGCCCTTGCCATGGCCGACTGCCTGTCGGGTGAGCAGCGCCAAGAACGCTACGACTTGATTCGCTACGCCGTCGACACCCTGACGCGCAATCCGGCCACAGCTGTGTACGTCGACGGTGGTCACGTGCGCTGGCATAGTCCCGAGGACATGGCCGACAGGCTCAACAAGGCCGGTGTCGGTCACGCGCGGGGTTTCAGCCTGAACATTGCGAACTTCTTCACCACTGAGGACGAAATCGGTTATGGCGAGGCGATTTCGGGGCTCGCTAACGGTTCGCACTACGTGATCGACACGTCGCGCAACGGCGCCGGACCAGCGCCCGCCTCCAAGCTCGACTGGTGCAACCCCAGCGGCCGAGCACTGGGCACTCCGCCTACCGCGGCTACCGGGGGCGCGCACGCCGACGCCTACTTGTGGATCAAGCGTCCCGGTGAATCCGACGGATCATGCGACAAAGGTGATCCGCCGGCCGGGACCTTCGTGAATCAGTACGCCATCGATCTGGCCCGCAACGGGGGCCCTGTCGATCTGGCCCGCAGCGCCGGCCATTAGGAGGGTCTCGCGGCTAAGCTCGCCGTCGGCGTCAGCGGCTGGGGACGCGGCGCGGTAACGGCCCCGCTCACGCACACTGAGTTCAAGACCGAGAACGGAGTAGGCGCAAAGTCTTGCAATCCGCTCGGCACAGCATGATTCTTGGCGCCATGACGGCGACGATCGAGACACGCGACGTTGGCGCACTTGCGCTGGCGCCGAAAAATCCGCTCCCCATTCGGCAGGTGCTGTCAGCGGCGCGGGTTTTGCACACCGGACTAGCACTACTGAGCGAGGCCGGCGGACCGGTGACCCGCTTCGTACCGCTGCCAAAGTTTCTTGCCCCGGCCCTTGTGCTGGTCACCTCGCCGAGCGGGGTGCGCGATGTGTTGGGACGCACGGACGGACTCACCGAGCGATGCCAGATCCACCAGGAAGTGCGGAACGTGGCGGGCGACAACCTCTTTGTCCTGCCCAACAGAGAATGGGCTCCGCGCAGACGTGCACTGCAACCGGTGTTCACCAAACAAAACGTCGATTGCTTTGGCAGACACATGACGCAGGCGGCGCAAACGTTCGCCGATCACTGGCGCGAGGCCGGTGACATCGACCTCGACGCCGAGTGCCGCCAACTCGCCATGCGGTCGCTCGGCCGCTCGATTCTCGGTGTCGACGTCAACGAATTCGGTAACGAGATCGCACAGAACATGCACGTGGCATCGGCCTACGCAACCGATCGTGCATTACGGCCGATGCGTGCGCCGCGATGGCTCCCGACACTGTCACGCCGTCGCGCTCGCGCCGCGGTTGCGACGATGCGCCAGGTCACCATGGACATCCTGCAGGCATGCCGCGGAGATCCGACCCGCGATGCACCGCTGGTTCAAGCGCTGCTCGCGGCCACCGACCCAGACACCGGCCGGCCGCTCTCCGACGACGACATCTGCAACGAGCTGCTGATCTTCATTCTGTCCGGCCACGACACAACGGCGACGATGCTGACCCACGCCTTCTGGGAACTGGGGCACCATCCCGACATACAGAACCGGGTCGCCGCCGAGGTTGCCGAGATCGGCGACAGAGAACTGACGCCCGACGATGTCCCCCGGCTCGCCTACACCGCTCAGGTGCTCAACGAGTCGTTGCGACTGTGCCCGCCGGCCGCGGGGGTCGGCCGGGTGGCGGTGCGCGACATCGCGGTGGACGGCTACCGAGTGGAAGCGGGCAGCATTGTGGCCGTCGGAATCAATGCCCTGCACCGGGATCCGGCCTTGTGGGAGCGCCCGCTGGTCTTTGACCCCGATCGGTTCAGCCCGGAGAACTCCACGAACCGCGGCCGCTGGCAGTTCATCCCGTTCGCCGCCGGGCCACGTTCATGCATCGGTGAACACTTCGCAATGCTGGTGACAACCCTCGCGCTCGCCACCATCGTCCGGTCTGTCCGGATCCGTTCGACGGACAACGACTTTCCGCTCGAATCGCCGTGCACCACTGTCGCAAAGGGGCCCATCCCAGCCCGTGTCGACGTGCGGCGTTGAAATTGGCGCGCCACACGAATCGGCGTTCGACGCGGGACGTGACGATGAACCGCTGGAACCGGCACTTACGGCGATAACAGCCAAAGTTGCACATGGTAGCGGGTGATCGTTGGCCCGCGACGCTCATAGGTCGTGCTCGATATCGTCTGTTGCTTTTTCGGCGAGCTGGTAAATGCGACGGCCGATTTGAATCCCGATGCCCATCAAAATCAACGCTAGCGGGATGTTTCCGCAGACGCCGGTGACGATCGAGGTCGGCCGATCGTGCGGGGAAGCGGTCATGATGTCGAACCACACGTCGACCAGCAGCAAGACGCCGGTGGCAAACGCGGCGATGCTGAGTAGGTGGGAACGTAGAAACCCCAGAATGGCTGTGGCGGTGAGGAATACCACGAGTCCTATGTCGAACCCGACCCATGCCCCGCGCCAGTGATACGCCTCGTAGTGGGTGGGCAGCACCAGTTCGAGGTATAGAACCCAGGGGATCAGAAATATCGCCGCAGCCGACGCAACGAAAGGCCGGAAGTACTTGTCAACAACTTTGGTGATGTCCACTTAGCCTCCGATCGAGATCGCGGATTTGGTTGATGATGAGAATGCCCGATTGAAGTAGGTTGGAGAGCTACATCCACTTTTCGAGGGCATCAGCTGATCACGGGGCCGCCGCGGGCGCTGCTGTCGCGCGCCGATGTTCTCAAAACCGCAGGTCAGCATGCCAGTTGCGCCTGCGCCGTCCCTCACTGTCCCTCTCAGTGCCGAGCGTTACGCGGCGTTTGGTTCACAAATCCGTTCACACATATGGCCCGCCCCCGGCTCGAGGTCATGAGCGCTAGTCAAGCGGGGTCGACGAAGACCGGTGGCTCTCCTGACATTCCGGCGACCACGGCGGCGAGCTGATTGGGCTTGCCGATCAGCCCGACCTGCAAGTCGGATTCGCGTTTGAGGGAGGCGGCGGCGTCGTCGCTGACCCACGTCTCGTCGTAGAGGCGCTTGGCGGCACGCACGGCATCGGGAGACTTCTGCGCGATCTCTTCTGCGAGTGTCAGCGCCGAAGCCAGCGGATCATCACTGTTTCGCGTGACCAACCCGAGCGCCAAAGCCTCGCTCCCGGAGACGATGCGGCCGCTGAACGTCAACTCCTTCGCGACGTCGATGGGGACCAGTCGCGGCAGCGTCTGCGTGATGGCCATGTCGGGAACGAGGCCCCACTTGATCTCCATGATCGACAGTTTCGCGTCGGGCGCAGCGATCCGGATGTCGGCGCCCAACGCGATCTGCAGACCGCCGCCGAAGCAATTCCCGTGAATCGCGGCGATCACCGGCGCCGGCACCAAGGACCAGTCGTAGGTCACGCGCTGAGCGAAGTTGGCCAGCCGGTCGCCGTCACGCTCCAGCAGCACGCCGGTGCCGCCCTGGCCGGACATGAAGCTGGCGATGTCCAGGCCCGAGCAGAAGCTCTTCCCCTCGCCGTGCAGCACGACCGCGCGAACCGACGCGTCGCCTGCCAGCCGGCCGGCGGCATTCATCAATCCCTCGAACATGGACTGGTCAAGCGCGTTGTGCTTGTCGGCGCGGACCATCGTCACCGTTGCGACGCCGGTTGCGCCTATCTTCACCTGAACTCTGTCTTCGGGCATGTTCGGGAACTTACCGCGAGCCTCCCGCGACCTGGCGCCTCGCCCATGAAACGGCCCCCGGAGTGATCTCCGGGGGCCGTTCCTACTGGTAGCGGGGACAGGATTCGAACCTGCGACCTCTGGGTTATGAGCTAACCGGTCGCGGTCTCCCTCGGTACGCTCGGTCTCATAGCTGCAGGCCAGCGACGTGCAGCCGTCCAAGCTGCCTCGCCCCGTCTCACCTATTTGCATCGGTTCCACCGTGTTCCGTGTCCAAATCCGTGGCCACCACGGGCTCAGTGCGAATGTCACGCTGGCCAGCGAATCCGCGCGTCTGGAGCAGGAGCTGGCCGCCGCGGCGCGGCTGCAGGGCAGCGAACTCGTCGCGGCCACCGAAGATGCGCTGCTGCCGCCGAGGCGGCCTACGCGGCCGACCGCTACCCCGACGCCCAACGCCTCGCCGAAGCCGTCGTGGCCGCTGATCCCCTGCGGGAGGCGATGTGGCGCACGCTCATGCGGGTCCGCAGCGCCGTCGGCGACTACGACGGCGTCGTCAGCACCTTCGCGCAATCTCAACGCGCGCTACGGGCCGCCGAGATCGCGCCCGCGGCGGCCACCCGTGCCCTGCTGGACCAGCTGCGCCGCTGAACACCCGTTTCGGCGCATTCACGTCCCGACGCCGACACTGATTAGTTGGCGATCCGATAGCCACTGACCGATCACGGACAGCGGCTTTGGCCTCGCGTTCGCGCACATGACGATCCCGCTGCCACGTCGCGCCAACTCAGCCGAGAGAGGTCGGGGCGACATACGTCCTGGCCGGCGATTCCTTTAGCAGTGCCACAGGGGTCGTCCTCATCAGGGACGGCGGCTTGAGGCTTCTCGTGAGCTGGATCTCATGTGATATCGCCCGTTTCACGCCCCGGTGGGCAGCATCTCCTGCAAGCCGTTTGGAGGTGAGATCAGTTGAAGATACAGCGGAATGACCACGTGTCGAAGGAGAACTTCGTCTACCGATACCGGCTGCGGAAAGAGCACCTCGCAGATCTCTCTGTAGCCAGCGACGATTACTTCGCCGCCGAGGAAGCCGACATTGTTCAGATTGAGGCCACGCTCGCCCTGGTGGGTTGGCGGGGGTGTAATGCGACGCCGCGTGGGAACGACGCGACAGCCCACTGGCTGGCATCGCGCCGACCAGACGGCGCGGCAGCGTATCCGGCTGTGGCTCAAGGTAGTCCGGCTCGCATCAATATCCCCGCGACCACGGCTGCCGACCAAACCAACGACCCCGAAATGGCGCACGACACTCCCAACGCTGGCCTCTCAGACCGCAGCTCTGGGCATCCCCGTCGGCTTTGGACATCGGCGAACTCCACAGGCCGCGATTCGACGAAGTTGAGCACATCATGACCACCATCCTTGGTCGCACCGGACACATCCGTGCAGCCGACGGCTCGGTCGTACGGCTGGACATCGAAGTGGGCGCCTATGTGGCCACCTACTACCGGCCCAACATGAGCGTTAGGGCAATGGTCCGCGGCTCACTGGCCGAAGTTCAAACAGCAATGAAGAGATGGACGTTCGCTGCGTAAGCCCTGGAGTTCGGACGCGACCGGTTCGGCCGGAATCCGCCCAGCATTCCAACCGTCAGAAGGGAGTTGTTCAGCCATGAATATCGTCACGTCGCAGCCAGCCACTGCTGCTCCGGCCACCGGAGGAACACAGGTCGAGGGCTTTAGACCCGGGATGGGAGGTTGCTCCGAAAACCTTGCATCGCAGCCCAATAACGACGCTGAACTGGCGTCGGGCGAAAAGGCCGCGCGGTTTGAACGCGAGGTCGTGCCGCTACACGAGGTGCTCTACCAACACGCGTTGCATATGTGTCACAACCATGCCGACGCAGAGGATCTGGTACAGGACACTATGGTCAAGGCATACAGCAGTTTTCATTCGTTCCTGCCAGATACCAACCTAAAGACGTGGCTCTACCGGATCCAGACGAACACCTATATCGACGGTTACCGCCGTAAGCTACGGCAACCGATTCAGTGCTCGACGAGCGGGATCACCGAGCAGGAGCTGGCGGCCTGCGCACGACGCACGTCGACGGGACCCGTTTCGGCCGAGGATGAGGCTCTCGCAGCATTGCCTGACACCGAAATCATGGCCGCGATGCAGTCTTTGCCCGACCAATTCCGTGCAGCGGTGTACTACGCCGATGTCGAGGGGTTCCGATATCAGGAGATAGCCGACATCATGGGTACCTCGCACAGAACCGTGCAGTCACGGGTCGCGCGTGGACGACAACAGCTCCGCCGTGTGCTTGTCGACGCGACTCACGCAGGGTCTCGCGGAAGGCCGCGAGTGCGCAATTCGGCTCGATGCGCGTCGATTAAGTGACGAGGTAGCTCAATGTTTCAACCTCGCCAAGATCAAGAAAGCGCTTTCATCCCAAATGAACTGGCGCTTCAGACCTATCGCCGGGTGCCCCCAGCATTTACCATCGCCTGCTGGGCCACGCCATTTCCACGATGCTGCTTGTAGCGCTCGCGGTAGTGGAAACTTGGTACTTGCTCACGTCAACGCGTCGCATCTGATGTCGCGCCGACGCAGGCCACGATGGTCCGAAACAATACGCCAATGCCGGATTGGCAAGGGTCCGGCAATGGCGGTCAGGAGGCGGCACGAAGAACACGGACCTCGCCGCCCGGACGGTCCTCGCAGCGGGCCGTCCCGTGCCTGCTGCGTGCGACGTGTGGGTTGATGCGCCACGTTGGGCTGCGCTCAACGAGGAAAGGTTAAACCAGCCCTGCCTTCGAGGCTGCCCGGCCGTGGACGGTTGAAAGTCCTCGCCGGCCGTCAATGAGGCGCCGGTCAGGGTTGCGCCGGGTAGCATGACCGTCTGCAAGGAGTGGCAATGTCGGCACCGTCGGTGGAGCGACCCCGCGTCATTCGGCGCAAGCTCATGGTTCCGGATACTCCGGCGGCTGCGGTGCCGCGGGAGCGCCTTGATGCGCTGCTTTGCCAGCTCATTGAGGCCCACAGGGTCGTGGCGGTCACGGCGACTGCCGGGTCGGGCAAGTCCGTGGCGGTGGCCGATGCCAGCCGCAAGTTCGACAGGCCGGTGGCCTGGCTAAGCGTCGACGCTACCGATGCTGCACCGGGGCGGCTGGTCACCTACTTGGAGGAGGCGCTCGCCCAGCAGCTGCCCTCGGTGCGGGGAATAGCCACCGGCGCGCTGGCCGCCGGCATCCCGCATGCCGAGGCGGCGGGGCTACTCGTCGACGCGGCCGCCGACGCCCAGGTCGTGTTTGTTCTTGATGATCTCGAGCGGCTGCACGGATCACTGCCGGCGTCGGAGGTGATCAGCTCGGTGGTGCGCTACGGCCCGCCGAGCATGCGGCTGATTCTGATCAGCCGCCGCCCACTGGGCGCCTCGGTCTTGTCCCCCGCACTGGGCGCCGAGCTGGCACGACTCGGCGATGCGGATCTGGGATTCACGGTGGAGGAGGCGCGCATCGCCCTGCAGGGGCTGGGCCGCTCGGGGGCCGACGCGCCGGCGGCGGTGGAGGCCACGGGGGGCTGGGTGATCGGAGTGGTGTTTGACGCGTGGCGCTCGGTCGAGCATGTCGCTGGCACCGGCGGCGGCGCAGATGGCCTTGGGAGCTACCTGGGCGCACACATCCTTGATCAGCTCGACGCCGCGGATCGTGAGTTCCTCATCACCACGTCGGTGCTGCAGGAGGTCAGCGTGGAGTCGGCGGTGGCGTTGGGCATCGACGACGCCGCCGGGCGGCTCGCGTCCTTGCGGTCAGCACCCATCCCGGCGCAGTGGTCACCGGATCCGGTCACGTTGCGCTGCCATTCTCGGTTCCGGGAGTATCTGCGGCGCCTGCTCGATCGGCGCGGGAACGCAGCGGTGAGCGAGCTGCGCGCCGCCTACGGACGGCTGCTGGCGCGCAGGGGTTTTCACGAGGAGGCGGTCGAGGAGCTGCTGGGGGCAGGTGCGCTCACCGACGCGTACGCGTCGGCCAAGCGGTCGATCCTGGGTGTCATTGGACGTATGGACTTCGCCGTCGCTGATCGCTGGATCGAGGCGTTATCGCCTGTTGTGCCGGTCGGTGACGTCGGGTTCGCCGAGGCCCAGCTGATGCTTGCGATAGCGCGCGACGACCAGCGCCGCGGCGCCCGCATCGCTGACGAGCTGGCCGCAGCCGGGCTCCGCGAGCAGCTTGCGGCAACGTCCGAACGTGCCGCCGCGCTGATGGCCTGGTGCTACCTGCTCGCCGGGCGCATCGACCAGGTGCACGCCGTGCTCGAGGCGGCGCCCGCCGGTCCCGATGTGAACGTCGTACGTTATTCCCTGACCCTGCTGGAATCCGGCAGCGGTGCTCCCAGACCTGAGCCGACCGGCGGTCTGCTGGACGGCATCTTGTACGGGATCGACTATTTTCGTGGCCGCCTAGGCGAGCTGACCGACGATCCGCCGTCCCCGTGGACGAGGGTGGGCATGGGCACGGGCAGGATGGGCGCGCTACGCGCCATCGGACGCACCGCAGAAGCGCTGCAGCAGTATGAAGCGGCAGGGCGTGGGGGCTTTTTCGGCGGCGTTGTGGACTCCATCGTCGGACCGGACGTGCTACTTGACGCTGAACGAGTCGATGAGGCCCGCGCCGCGCTGGCCCGCGGCGGCAAGTTCATCCAGGTGAATGGGTCGCCAATTCTGACGGGGTTGCACCACATTGTCGGGGCGAAGTTGGCGCTGCGCGCCGACCGCGACTCGGCCAGCGCAACTGCAATCCTGGAACGGATCAACGGCGATGCCGCCGGCTATCCACTGGTACGTGAGCTGGCCCAGACCTGGCGCGGGCTGGCGGCCCTCCTCGAGGATGACGAAGACTGCGCATTGTCGTCGCTGCGCGCGGCGGTAACCAGCATGCAGGCCGGGCATCGCATCTTGGAGCTACCCACAGCGGCGGTGTATCTGGCCGAGGCCGAGTGGCGCGCCGGCAACCAGGACGCCGCCGATGATGCGGCCGACATCGCCCTAGACGCTGCACGCCAACACGGATCCAACCACGTTTTGCTGCAAGCACTGGCCGACTTCCCGGCAGTGGTGGCCCGCCGCATCGACGCCGAACCGCACGCCGACTCGGCGTGGCACGGCATCGGGCGCGCCTTGGCCGCCCAAGGCGTCGCGGTAGGCACCCGGATCCCCTCCGCAATCGAGCTGCTCGAGTTCGGTGCCACCACGATCATCTTCAACGGCACCGAGGTACGTCCGAGCCTGGCCAAATGCTATGAGCTGCTAGGGTTTCTGGCCGCCCGCAAGGGCGCGCCGGCGAATCGCGATGAACTGCTCAACGCCCTGTTCGACGCCCGCGCCGACGAGTCCACGCGTTCTTATCTGCGCAAGACGATCATCGGGGTGCGCCGACTGCTGCCCCCCGATGCGCTGAGCGTCTCCGGCGACGACGGGCGCGTCGAGCTCAGCCCCGACATCGTGCTGGCCAGCGAATCGGTACGGGTCGAACAGGAACTGGCCGCCGCGGCGCGCCTGCAAGGCAGCGAACTCATTGCCGCCACCGAACACGCGCTCGCACCGCTGCAACGCGGCGAATACTTTCCCGCGGTCCGTTCCGCCTGGGTAGATGACCGCCGACAGCAGCTTGACGAGCTGGCAACCACCGCTCGCGCCGCCGCGGCCGACGCCGCCTACACGGCCGACCAATACCCCATCGCCCAACGGTTCGCTGAGACTGTTTTGGCGGCCGACCCGCTTCGGGAGGCGACCTGGCGCACCCTGATGCGCATCCGCAGCGCCGTCGGCGACTACGACGGCGTCATCACCACCTTCGCCCAATGCGAAAAAGCGCTAGGGGCCGCCGGGATCAGACCCGCACCCAGCACCCGCGGCCTGTTGAACCAATTGCGGCGCTGAGCACCCATATCGGCTCATTCACGCCCGCGCGTAGACACCAACCGCGCCATCGCGTGATCGTCGGCGACTGACGCCCACCTGCTGCTATTCGCAGGCTGTGGCCACATTCGGCTGGTCCTTGTGCCGGTCAATCGACGAAATGCATACTCGACGCTCAATTGGTGCAGCTGCTTAATCCAACACGGCCTCGCGTCCGGACTTCCTGGTCAGGAGGTCTTCCGCGACAACGCTGGCGCCGGCCGGCGGAGCTAAGTCTGACGCGATATCGGCTCTTTCCCGCTCGGCTGGGCAGCATCTCTCGCAAGCCGTTTGAAGGCGAGATCAGCAGTGAGGGTGGCGCGGAGCCGCCGCAAACCGAAAGGACGAAACCCGATGGGATACCAAACCGTCAATCCGTTCGACAACAAGGTATTGGCCGCCTTTGATGACCTGACCGACGAGCAGGCCATGCAGCTTCTCGCGCAGGCGCAGAAGACGTTTGAGTCATGGGGCCAGAAATCGTTTGGCGAGCGCGCGGCGGTATGCCGGCGTGCCGCCGCCATCCTTCGCGAACGCCTGGACGAGTTCGCCCGGCTGCTCACCCTGGAGATGGGCAAGCTCTACGCCGAGAGCTTGGGTGAGGTCGAGCTCAGCGCGCAGATTTTCGAGTACTACGCCGAGAACGCCGAGGCCTTCCTGGCGCCCGAAAGTCTTGAGACCGCGAGCTCCGATGACGATGCCGTGGTGGTCAGCGCCCCATTGGGAGTGATCCTGGGGATCCAGCCGTGGAACTTCCCCTATTACCAGCTGGCGCGGGTGGCCGCGCCCAATCTCATGGCCGGCAACGTGGTGATGGTCAAACACGCCTCCAACGTGCCCCAGGCCGCGGCCGCCTTCGAGCAGCTGTTGCTGGAAGCCGGTGGCCCACAAGGCGCCTACACCAACTTGTTCGCCACCAAGGATCAGCTCTCGCTGCTCATCGACGACCCGCGGGTGCGCGGAGTGTCGCTGACCGGCAGCGAGGGCGCCGGGGCCATCATCGCCGCGCGTGCGGGCAAGAACCTCAAGAAGTCCACCATGGAGCTGGGGGGTTCGGACGCGCTGATCGCGTTGGCCGACGCCGATGTCGACAAGACCGTGGCCTGGGCGCGGCACGGTCGGATATTCAACGGCGGCCAGTGCTGTGTGGCCTCCAAGCGGATCATCGTCGTCGACGAGATCGCCGACGAGTTCCTCGACCGATTCCAGGTCGCACTGTCCGAGCTCAAAGTCGGCGATCCGTTCGACCCGTCAACCACGCTGCCCCCGATGTCCACTCAGCGTGCCGCCGACGATCTGTACACACAGATCAACGCCGCCGTAGAAGCCGGCGCGAAGGCGATCCCATGCGGTGAGCCGGTGCCTACCACGGGTGCATTCGTGCAGCCCACGATTCTGACCGACATCGCTCCGGACAACCCGGCCTACTACCAGGAGTTCTTTGGGCCGGTGGCGCTGTTCTTCCGCGTCAAGGATGAGGACGAAGCCGTTCGGCTGGCCAACGATTCGCGCTACGGGCTGGGCGGATCAGTGTTCACGGCTGACGTCGCGCACGGCGTCGAGGTGGCCAAGCGCATCGACACCGGCATGGTGTCCATCAACCACCCCACGCGGCTCAAGGCCGACCTGCCGTTCGGCGGGATCAAGATCTCGGGCTACGGCCACGAACTCGCCAAGGCCGGCATTCAGGAGTTCGTGAACAAGAAGCTCATCAACGTCGTCCCAATCGACGCACCGGCCTGATCAAACCCTGACTTAACAGAAGAAGGAACTGTAATCATGGCTGACTTCACCGTGGGAAAGTACCTAGCGGCCCGGTTCGAGCAGATCGGACTCAAGCACTACTTCATGGTCCCCGGGGACTACAACCTGGTGCTGCTCGACGAGCTGCTGACCAACGAGAACCTCGAGCAGATCGGCTGCTGCAACGAGCTCAATGCCGCCTATGCCGCCGAGGGCTACGCCCGGGTCAACGGCGCCGGCGCGGTGCTGACCACCTACAACGTGGGCGCGTTTTCCGCGCTCAACGGGGTGGCCGGCGCCTACGCCGAACGGCTACCGGTGATCTTCGTGTCCTCGGGACCTAACACCAACGATGCGGGCGAAAATCACATCCTGCACCACACGATGGGCACCCACGAGTTCTTCGATCAGTACGAGGTGTGCCGGCAGGTGACCTGCGCGGCTGTCCGCATCCAACATCCGGACAACGCCCCGGCGCTTATCGATGAGGCGATCAGCACCGCGCTGCGCGAGCGCAAGCCCGCCTACATCGAGATCGCCTGCAACCTGTCGGCCGCGCCGTGCCCCGAGCCCGCGCCGGTCGACAGGTTGCTGGCCTCCACGATGCTGGCCTGGCAGCCCACCAACCCGCAGGCACTGACCGCCGCCGTCGACCGGGCCGGCCAGCTTCTGGAGAAGGCGAAAAAGCCGATCCTGTTGGCCGGGGCGCACCTGCGCTCCTACGGCGCTATCGACGCCTTCCGGGAACTGGCCGAGGCATTGGGCTCCGCGGTGGCGGTCATGCCCAACGCCAAGGGCTTCTTCCCCGAAGACCACCCCCAATACGCCGGCATCTACTGGGGCGAGGTCAGCACCCCACAGTGCCAGGCCATCGTGGACTGGGCCGATTTGATCGTGGCCGCCGGGCCGGTGTTCTCCGACTACACCACCGTCGGCTGGAGCGCGCAGCCGCCGCGGCAGAAGCTGATCAGCGCCGAGCCCCAAACCGTGCGCTTCGCCGACGCCGAATACACCGGCGTCGCGCTGGCCGACTTCCTGTCCGACCTGGCCAAAAAGGTCCAAGCCAACGACGCCACCCTCGTGCAATACCAGCGCCTCAAGCAAACCGTCTCCGCGCCGGCGCCCGCCGACGCCGACGCCCCGCTAAGCCGCGCCGAGCTGTGGCGCCAGATCGAGGCCGACCTCGACGCCCAGACCACACTGATGGTGGAAACCGGTATCTCCTGGTGGGACGGCATCTACACCCGGCTGCCCGGCGGCGCACGGTTCGAGATCGAGATGCAATGGGGCTCCATCGGCTGGTCCGCGCCGGCTGCCTTCGGCTACTCGCTGGGCCTGGAACCCGACCGGCGCCTGGTCGCAGCCATCGGCGACGGCTCCTTCCAGCTGACCGCCCAAGAAGTGTCCAACATGATCCGCCACGGCCAAGAGATCCTGATTTACCTGGTCAACAACCGCGGATACGTAATCGAATCGGCGATCCACGACGGCCCCTACAACTACTACAAGAACTGGGACTACGCCGGCCTGATCGACGTGTTCAACGCCGACGACGGCCACGGCTTGGGGCTGACCGCCACCACGCCAACAGAACTGACCGACGCAATCGCCAAAGCCCGCGCCCATAAAGGCGGCCCGGTCCTCATCGAATGCCAAATCCCCAATGACGACGCCAGCCCTCAGGTCATCTCCTGGGGATCCAAAGTCGCCCGGGTCAACGCCCGCCCCCAGCAGCAAACGCTGTGAGAAAACGCACGTCAAACCACGACATCGTGAGCAATGAAGGAGAGACACCAATGACCGACCAACTCGTAGGTGCCCACAACGGCCTGCACAGCGAGCAGGGCGCCCGCCCAGGAGAACACCCAGGGCGATCAGCCAACCCGATCATCAAGGTGCAGGACGTCATCTGGCTGGAGTTCGAGAAGCCCGACCTGGTCAAGGCGGAAGCGTTTGCCCATGCGTTTGGTTTCTCCACCGCGCTACGCACCAGCGACGAGCTGCACCTGCGCGGCAGCGATGCCGGCTCGCCGTCTGTGCTGATCCGCCGCGGACCACGCGAGCGGTTTGTCGGCCCGGCGTTTGTCGCCGGCGAGCACAGCGACGTGGTGCGGTTGGCAGATGCCACCGGGTCCCCCGTGCGCCCGCTGCCGGAGACCCTGGGCGGGGTAACCGTTGATCTGGTTGACCCCAGCGGACTGTCGGTGCGGGTCGTCTCGGGGACCCATCAGCTTGAGGCGCTGCCCGCCCAGACCCCGCACGTGTTCAACTTCGGCCACGAAGTCGTCCGGGCTAACGCCACCCAGCGTCCGCCGCGGGTTCCCACCACCGTGCAGCGGCTGGGGCACATCGTGGTGCAGACCCCCAAGTACATCGAGGCCCTGAACTGGTACCTCGAGAAGTTCGGCATGATCGTCAGCGACTTTTGCTTCTACCCCGGTCAGCGCGAACGCGGTCCGATCATGAGCTTCATTCGGTGTGACCGCGGCTCTACCCCCGCCGATCATCACACGCTGGCGATGGCGCTGGGACCGGTCAACCGCTACGTGCATTCGGCTTACCAGGTCTGTGACCTCGACGCGCTGGCCGCCGGCGGCGAGCACCTGCGCGAGCAAGGGTATTTCCGCTCGTGGGGTATCGGCCGCCACGTCCAGGGCAGCCAGATCTTCGACTACTGGCGC
Source organism: uncultured Actinomycetota bacterium (assembly GCA_963760095.1). Lineage (GTDB taxonomy): Bacteria > Actinomycetota > Actinomycetes > Mycobacteriales > Mycobacteriaceae > Mycobacterium. Next base: position 252,061 of record CAVXBT010000013.1, read on the forward strand.
GACCCTGATGGCTTCTTGGTTGAGCACTTCGCCGACGGTGACATGTTCGACAACACCCTCGAGCCGGGCTGGGCGCCGCTGAGCTCCTCCGGGCTCTACCAATGGGGGCCCCCGCCCAGCAGGGACTTCCTGGGCGTCGGTTCACCGCGCGCGACCGCGGGTGAACTTGCCGCGATGGTCGATGCGCTGCGCCACGACAACGAATTCGACCTGTCCGCCCTGCGCGGGCTGTTCAACGTAGCCAATTCCTAATCAACCAACGGAAAGAAAGTAAGGACCCCTTATGACCGTCTCGATCCTGCGGACCGCCGACGCGTGGTGGGTGCAGACCCCGAACGGCGCCGCTCGCATCCGCACCGACGCCGCAAGTACCGCCGAACTGCTGGCCGACCGTGCGGCTATCGACGCCGCCGCGCACTCCGGCGACACCGTGCCGGTGGAAAACCTGGCGCTGCTGTCGCCGGTTACGACGCCATGCCGACTGGTGGCTCAGGCGACCAACTACGCCTCGCATGTGCGCGACGTCGGCCGTGACCCCGCCAAGACTCCGCTGACCTTTTTCCGTAAGGCCTCCGGCTCGGTCGCCGGTCCGTTTGATGACATCGTCAAACCCCCGCACGTGCAGCTGCTGGACTATGAGCTCGAGATCGGTCTGCTGATCGGCCGTGAGCTGCCGGTGGGCACCGAGGTCACCGAAGCCAACCTGGCCGAGTTTGTCCACGGCCTGCTGGTGACCAACGACGTGTCGGCGCGCGACGTGCAGCTGACGAAAGCCCAGTTCTACGAGTCGAAGTCGTATCCGACGTTCACTCCGATCGGGCCGGCCCTGGTGCTGGTCGATGCCGATGAGCTCAAGCGCTTCGGTGACCTGCGGCTGCAGTTGCGAGTCAACGGGGAGGTGCGCCAGAACATGGTGGTTGAGGGCGACATGCTCTACACACCCGTGCAGGCGCTGCAAACGCTGGCGAAGTTCCAGAAGGTCGACGCCGGCGACGTCGTTCTCACCGGCACCCCGGTGGGCACCGCGCTCACCGCGCGTGGAATCGAGAACCCGCATCAAATGGATCTGATGACATTCCTTGCCGGACAGGCAAAGAACCCCAACTACCTCCGTCACGGTGACGTCGTGGAGGCAACGGTGGCCACCGACGACGGTGCCATCGACCTTGGCACCCAACGCAACAAGGTGGTATACGCATGAACGCACAATCCAAGGGCGCCCCGGCGTCACTGCCGGACTTCGTACCGGTGATCATCGTCGGTGCCGGCCCGACCGGCATCACCGCAGCCACCATGCTTGGCCAGTACGGCATTTCGTGTCTGGTGCTGGACCGCCATGAAACTGTCTACCCGCTGCCGCGCGCGGTGCATGCCGACGACGAGATCTACCGCATCCTGGCCCGCCTGGGCGTCGGCGACGAGTTCGCCGCCCACCGCCGGGGCGCGCTGGGTCTGCGCCTGCTCGACACCGACATGAGGGTGCTGGCGGAGTTGGAGCGCAGTCCGGAGCCCAGCGCCAACGGCTACCCCCAGATGAACATGTTCGACCAACCCGAGTTGGAAGGCATGCTGCGGACGAACCTCAAAAGGTATCCGCACGTCGTGTTGCGGGGTGATGTCGAGGTCACCAGCGTCACCCAGAACGAGGCCGGTCGGGTGCGTGTGAGCTTCCTTGACCGAGTGCGCGGCGGCGAGCAGTCCGTCGAGGCCGGCTACGTACTGGGCTGCGACGGCGCCGGCAGCGCGGTGCGGGCGTCGATCGGTTCGCACATGTACGGCCTGCCGTTCCAACAGGACTGGTTGGTCATCGATGTCGACACCGACGCCGAGCTCAACCAATGGGAAGGCTGCCACCAACTGTGCAGCCTCGAGCGCGCCGGCACGTACATGCGTGTGGGGCAGACCCGCTACCGGTGGGAATTCCGGCTGCTCGAGGGCGAGACTGCCGCGGATTACCAATCCATCGAGCGCATTGAGCCGCTGATCAAGCCATGGCTGGGCGACACACCCGCCGAACAGTTGCGCCTGGTTCGCGTTACCGCTTACACGTTCCGGGCCCAGGTGGCCAGTCGTTGGCGTGATCGCAATGTGTTCGTCCTCGGTGACGCCGCCCATCTCACTCCGCCGTTCGTCGGCCAGGGTATGGCAGCGGGCCTGCGTGACGCGCTGAACCTGACATGGAAAGTGGCCGGCGTGCTGGGTGGGACCTTGCCCGAAAGCGTGCTGGACACCTACGAGCAGGAGCGCAAAGCCCATGCGGCGGCCATGATTTTGATGGCTGTGTCGGTCGGAGCGGCGATGACCGGCGGCGGCCGGGTCGGCGACGTGGTCCGCAAGGTGGTGTTCCCGCGGCTAGCGCACCTGCGCCTGCCGGGCACGCGCACCAGCGCCGCCGACGGCGTCGCCCCCGGGCTGCGCAAGTCGGCGCTGGTGATCAAATCCCGAACCCCCGGTCAACTGGCCGGAACGTTGTGTCCCAACCCGGTTTTGCGCGATGGTCTGCACTTCGACCAGGTCGTCGGGAACCGGTTCGCGCTGGTTACTTCGTCTCCGCTGACCGCTGTGCAACAAAAGGAGCTCAAGACCCGCGGAGCCGCGGTCGTCTCCGTCGCTCAGGACAGCAAACTCGGCCGCTGGTTAAAGCAGGGCCGGGCGACCGCCGTCATTGTCAGGCCCGATGGCGCCGTCATGCAGGCCGGCCGGAACATTCAGGCGATCTGCGACGCGGTTCCCGCGTTCTCTGCGGGTCACGGCGAAGTAGCTGAAAGCGAGGACTCATGACCGAGCTGCTGGTGCTCAACGACGGTAAGCAGGAGATGCAGGCGGTGTCTTTGGACGGCACCTGGGTGCGGACCCTGATCACGGGAATCGACGAGAGGGCCGACGGCATCGTCGTCGACCAGCTGCGGGGCCATGTGTACTGGACGAACATGGGCGCTCCCGACCCTGGGAGCGGCCCACGTTCGGAAGAGGCCTACGCCCGCAACGGGTCACTGGAGCGGGCCAATCTCGACGGGACCAATCGGGTCACGATTGTGCCGCGCGGGGCGTTCACGACCGGCAAACAGCTCGCCGCCGATTTCGACGCTGGAGTGCTGTACTGGTGCGACAGGGAGGGTATGCAGGTGCTGTCCTGCAACCTCGACGGTGGTGAACTGCGCCCGCTGGTGGTGCCGGCGGTCGGTGACAAGGCCGCGCTCACGATCGCCAACCACTGCGTCGGCATCGCAGTCGATTTGGATCGGCGCCTGCTGTATTGGACGCAGAAGGGCGCGCCAAAAGCCGGGGAAGGCAGGGTCTTTCGTGCCCCCCTCGATCTTCGGCCGGGCACCAGCGCGCAGCACCGCGACGACATCGAGCTCCTGTGGAAGGACCTGCCTGAGCCCATCGATTTACACCTGTTTGGCGGGACGACGCTGGTGTGGACCGATCGGGGCACCGAACCGGAGGGCAACACGCTCAACCGCGCGATGGTGCAGCCGAGCGTCGGCACACCCGAGATCCTCTCTCGCGGATACCATGAGGCGATCGGCGTCGCCGCCGTCTCCGAGTCCGAGTTCTACGTCGGCGATCTCGGCGGCAGCATCCGCTACGTCAACCTCGACATCGGCGTCGACGCGGAACTGGTCTACCTCGGCATGGGGCTCACCGGCATCGCGCTTGCCGAACTGTGAGTCAACGAAAGCCGTTGGGCGCAGTAGCTTTCGCGTGCAGATGCTCACCGCATGGCGCAGCTTGCGGACCGCCGCGCGAATTTTGCTGGGCCACGGCCAAAGACGCTAGGCAGGATTAAATGAGCGGCTGGATCAACTTTTGGCATGGCCTGACTCCTGGACAAGGCACACTCCTCGGCGGCGCCTTCGTCGTCCTGGCGGGCATCACCGCGTTCAGCACTGGTGCGATGGACCGCCGGTCACAGCACAAGCGCTTCCACTACCAGGAGATGAAGACGCTCTACGCCGAGGCATTGAGAATCGGTAGGGACCTGGAAATCCTCAAGCTGCTTCCCCCAGATATCCGCAGGGGAGTCCTCACGGAAAAAGCCGAAGCGATCGATAGGGTGATCAGCGAGCTTGCGCTCACCGGCAATTACCAAACCGCCGACCTTGCCATTGCTTACGCGTACCAGCAGTCTGTTCAACTAGACGAGTGGGTAAGACAAGTAGAAGCTGACCAGGGCTCGACGGACCGCATTGAGATGTGGTTGGACAACCTGCCCACCGAACAACGAGCCGCATTGAGGGACTACGAGAACGTCACAGTCAATCGTCGAGACGTGGTGCAGGCCGTACGCAATGAGCTGCGCTTGTACGTGCCGGTGTGGTCACGGTATCGGCGCGCGCTGCGAGACTCAATCAAAGCCCAGCAGTTTCCCCTCAACTGACGCAGGGCCGCAACGCATCCGACTCGAGCACGCGCCCTAGCGGACAGTGCGAAGCCAATGATGTGTCGGCACGACAATTGGCGGCGTCAACAAGTCCTGTAACGGCAGCGTAGATCACGCGGCCCCGGATGCCCAGATGTTGTCAGAGCTTCCGCCGCAGTCACTTTCACCGCGGTGCAATTCGCGGTTGGCGTCGACGGTGGTGAATCGGTTGTGAGCGCCACGTTCCTGCGGGCAATTCTCGAGAGCTTCGAGCTGGCGACGTCTTCGTCTTCGGCGCGGCCGCCTTGCGAACGTGAAGCGGGGTGAAGCGTCGACGTCCGACGCGGTGGCCGACGGAGGCGCAAAGGCCCCTATCCGATGTACTGCTGACGCGGAAGCATTGTGAGCCGCATCAGAGAACGCAGAGTCGTTCCCTCAGGCGGTTTACCCCGCAGCCCCGTGCCGGCTGCCATTGCCCGCGGCGCGCCTGCCATGCCGACCGGCGGCGGCAACGTCGCTAGCTCCCGGGTTTCGCTCGCGAGGCTGACCGGTAACGCGTTGGCGGAGGCGCCATTCGCAGAGGCCAGTGTGCCCCAAGCCGGCGGCACCGACAGCGCGCCGACGCCGGCTGCCCGGGCCAACCCGGCGGACACCGCACTGGCGACCGGAGCAGTGCCGACCGAGCCGAGAGTGGTCGCCACTCTACCGAGTCCAGTGCTCACGTCGGTTAATGCCGCCACCGTCGCATCGGCGGCGGTCACCGCGGACTTCGACCCGGCCGAAAGAGCGGAGACTGCCGACAAAATAATGGACGGGACCGTTGCGAAAGCACTGATCCCCGAGTTGACGGTGTCCGGCTCCAGCGCCTTGTTTATGTCGGCGAGGATCTGCTGGATGATCGTGTCGACCGTCGTCGAGGTCTGCGTCCCACCGGAATTGGCGACCGTGGCGCTTTGGGCCGCCAAACCGCCCGGGTCGGTGTTCTGTTGCGGCGGGCTGAATGGGGTCAGCGTCGCAGCGGTGGCCGAGGAGCCGGCGTAGCCGTACATGGCGGCCGCGTCCTGGGCCCACATCTCTGCATACTGAGCCTCAGTCGCCATGATGGCCGCGGTATTGATCCCCAGGAAATCGGTGGCAACCAGCATCGCCAACTGTGCCCGGTTAGCAGCGATCACCGGCGGTGGCACGGTGGCGGCGAACGCGGTCTCGAACGCGGACGCGGCCGCCTCGGCCTGGGCCGCCGCCTGCTGGGCCTGAGCGGCGGCGGCATTCATCCACGCGACAAAGGTCGCCGCCGCGGCCGCCATCGATGCCGACGCGGGGCCGCGCCAGCTGCCGTCGGTCAGGTTGGTGACCACCGAAGAGTAAGACGCCGCCGCCCACGACAGTTCCCCGGCCAGGTTTTGCCAGGCCGCACCGGCTTCGATCATCGGCCCCGAGCCAGGACCGTAATACATTCGGCCGCTGTTGATCTCGGGTGGCAGTGCTGCAAAATCCATTGATATATCCCGAATGTCAGCGTGTGGCGACCACATTGGCGGCCTCGGTCGCCGCGTACGAACCGGCGGAGGCTTCCAAGGTGGCAACGAACAGTTGGTGAATCGTCGCCGCTTGCGCGCTGATCTCCTGGTACAGCACCCCATGGGCGGCGAACGCTGCCGCGGTCAGCGCCGAAACCTCGTCGGCGGCCGCGGGACTGAGCCCGGTGGTCGGGCCGGCCGCAGCCGCATTCTGGACACTCATCGCCGAGCCGATACTCTGCAAGTGGGCTACTGCCGCTGCCAACATTTCCGGCTGTGTGGTCACGAATGACATGAACTTCCTCCTGTGCATCCAGTAGTTTCGGGTTTCGCCCGAGGCGATCGGCGCACGATGCCCTGCAGGTGCTCGTCGATGAGACCTGCCGTTGCCGCCGACGGGTGGTGAAAACCGATGTAGCCGAATGGTTTTCGGCGATACCGCATCACCGGTTGATGCAATTGGTTGAAGAGCGGTTGGTAGACCAGCCTCGGCCCGTTAGCGGCAGGCGAAGTTCTTCCCCAACGCGTGGTCTTCTGGCTGTATCTTCACTTCATGTTTTTCCCGTGCAAACGGCTTGTTTGAGATGCTGCCCAACCGGGCGTGAAAGAGGCGATATCGCTTCAGCTCCAGGCGGGAGGTCAAGCCGCCGCCGGTGACGTAGGTGAAGGCAATCCCCGGGCGATCTGGCGCAGCCTGATGCGGATCCGCAGCGCCATCGGCGACGACGACCGCGTCACCACCACCTTCGCCCAATGCGAACGTGCGCTAAGCACCGCCCGGGACCGCACAGCAACAGCCACCCGCCCACTACTGGACCTGTAGAATCTACAGCGGTGTAGCGGTTTTCATTTGACGTGGCGGATGGCGATGCCTCTACCTGCTCGTTTGCAAAATTCTCATCAAAATGGCGGACTGCTCATTCTCATCTTCGTGGCGGATCCTAGAACCGTACGGTAGTGCACGACTCGACTCCTTCGGGTACCAGCGCAGTGCTCGTCGAATCGAACAGCGTCGCGCCGCAATTGACTTGGCCTGCCCTGCGGTATTCGCGCCGTGCGGATCCCCAAACTCTAGGAGCGGGCACACGCAGTAACCAGGCAAGGTCGGCCGCAAATGGTCGTGTAGGCGGCGTCGCTGGGACAGCAACTGTCGTCACAGTTGTCGTCAAGACTGTCGTCAGATCGAGGGTTGCGGCGCGTCTCCGCCTCGTCATAAGCCGAGGCAAGTGGGAGGTAAAGAAGCCAGTTTCCTCCAAGTCCGCCTTGAATCTCCGCTCAACAGGGCGGCCTGAGTCGTCGATGCACGCGAGCAGCGCGCGGGCTCCTCGAATGGGCCCAACGACGAATGCCATATCGTCAAACGGCCGGCGGCTTCGGGGATCCGCCCCGGCAGACATCGGCCACCTCTTGTTCCGGGAGGATTTCGGCTTGTCCAGGTTACGGCTTGTCCGGATTACTTGGTCGTCGAGCCGGCTGCTGTCGTGAGAATCTCGCTAGCACGCTGGTCGACGTACCGGGTCACGGCTTGCTGACCTGCCCCGAAAACAACCGCGAGCAACACAATGCCGGCCCAAGTCTTGGGCATTTCCTGCAGCACATCCGCGCCCAAGACGAAGAGGCCGATCACCGCAACCAGAGGGCCGAGGACCAACTTGAGCAACCCCTGCTGCAGCGGCAGATTGAATGGGCCATAGTCGGAAGGAATTTTGGAGATCGCTGGGATCGCTCCTTCCGGGGGTCGCACCCTGTCGTTGCCGCTGCGGCCATTCGATCCCGTCGAATAGCGTGCGCTTGGTCAGACAGCGGACCTAGGGCAGAAGGTCCCTTGATGTGCGGCGGTTCGTTGCTGTTTACGCCGCCACGCAGAAAACGAGGTATTGCGGCGCTTTTGGGATCACGCCGGGGGACACCGCCATCGCAAGCGCTCTGGTGTTTATGCGGGTGCGTGGTCGTTGATCAAATCCAGTGCGATGTCGGCGAGCATGTCTTCTTGTCCACCGACCATCCCGCGACGGCCGGCTTCAACCAGAAGTCTGCGGGCGTCGACACCGAAGCGCTCGGCGGCTGCCTCGGCGTGGCGTAGGAAGCTCGAGTAGACGCCGGCGTAGCCGAGGGTGAGGGTCTCGCGGTCGACGCGCACGGGTCGGTCTTGCAGCGGGCGGACGAGATCCTCGGCGGCGTCTTCGAGCGCGTTGAGATCACAGCCGTGCTGCCAGCCCATCCGGGTGGCGGCGGCGATGAAGACCTCCAGCGGCGCGTTACCGGCGCCGGCGCCCATGCCGGCCAGCGACACGTCGACCCGGTGGCATCCGTGCTCGACAGCGACCATCGAGTTGGCCACGCCCAGCGACAGGTTGTGGTGTGCGTGGATGCCGACTTCGGTTGGGCTGTCCAGGCTTTGGCGCACCGCGTCGACCCGCTCGGCGACGTCGCGCATCGTCATCGCGCCACCGGAGTCGACGACATAGACACAACCCGCTCCGTATCCCTCCATCAGCCGGGCCTGCTCCGCCAGCTGTTGCGGGGTCGCCATGTGGCTCATCATGAGGAATCCGACGGTGTCCATGCCGAGCTCGCGAGCGGCGGCAATGTGGTGTGCCGAGATGTCGGCCTCGGTGCAGTGGGTCGCGACGCGCACCACGCTGGCGCCGGCCCGGTTGGCGGCGGCGAGCTCGCGCACCGTTCCGATGCCCGGCAGCACCAGCGTTGCCACTCGTGCGTTCTTGACGACGCCGGCCACCGCCTCGATCCATTCCAGATCGGTGTGGGCGCCGAATCCGTAGACGCAGCTTGACCCCGACAGCCCATCGCCGTGCGCGACCTCGATCGAGTCCACCCCGGCTACGTCCAGCGCTGCGGCGATCTGGGTCACCTGTTCCAGGCTGTAGTGGTGTCGCACCGCGTGCATTCCGTCGCGCAGTGTGACGTCACTGATGTAGAGCGGCTCGGTCATTTCGATACTCCAACACTTCTCATCGAATGGGCCGCGATGCGTTCGGCGGTGGCCAGCGCGGCAGAGGTCATGATGTCGAGGTTGCCGGCATATGCGGGCAGGTAGTCGGCAGCGCCGGTCACCTGCAGCATCGCGGTGACCCTGGTGCCGATGAATTTCCCGGTCTCGGGTATATGCAGCGGGTTGTCGGCGTCAAACGACTCGAACTGAACGGGCTGCTTGAGCTTGTATCCAGGGACGTAGCACTGCACTTCGTTCACCATGGCGGTGATGGACGCGTCGATGGCCGCGTGATCGCAGTCGCCCTCAACGAGGCAATACACCGTGTTGCGCATCAGAATCGGCGGATCGGCCGGATGGAGGATCATGACCACTTTGCTTCTCTGCGCCCCGCCAACAACTTTCAGTGCGGTAGCGGTCGTTTCGATGAACTCGTCGATATTGGCCCGAGTGCCCGGGCCGGCCGACTTGGACGACATCGACGACACGATCTCGGCGTAGGACACGAACGCTGACTGGTTGACAGCGGCGACGATCGGCACAGTGGCCTGGCCGCCGCAGGTGACCATGTTGAGGTTCGGCGCGTTGATGTGGTCCTCGAGGTTGACCACCGGGACGCAGAACGGTCCGATGGCTGCGGGGGTGAGGTCGAGAACGCGTACACCTTTGTGGCGCAGCACCTCCCAGTGCTTGGTGTGTGCGCCCGCGGAGGTGGCGTCGAACACCAGCCGGATGTCGTCGAAGTCGGGCAGGGCGAGCAATCCGTCGATGCCTTGCGAAGACGTCGGCACGCCAAGCCGTTTGGCCCGGGCCAGGCCGTCGGAATCGGGGTCGATGCCGATCATCGCAGCCATCGTCAACGGTCCTGCGCTGCGAAAGATCTTGATCATCAGGTCGGTGCCGATGTTGCCCGAGCCGATGATTGCGACCGGGAATGGTTCGGTATTCATGAAATCTGCTCCAATCGGGCTATCGAAAGCTCACGTTGACCGTGCCGAGGCCGCTGATAACGGCCGACGCATGGTCGCCTGCCACGACGAACGACGCCGTGGTGTACGAGCCGGACATCACGAACTGGCCGGGCTCGACTGCGTTGTCGTAGCGGGCCAGTGCGTTGGCCAGCCACGCAACGGCCGCAGCCGGATCGCCCATCACGGCAGTCCCCTCGCCGGTGCCGACCACCGTGTCGTTCACGACGAGTGTGGCGGTGGTTTCGGGCAGCGGCGGCAGGTCGCGGATCGGAACCCACGCGCCCAACACCACCGCTGCAGAGCTGGCGTTGTCGGCGATCGTGTCGGCCAGCGTGATGCGCCAGTCAGCGATCCGGCTGTCGACGATCTCCAATGCGGGGGCCACCGCCGCGGTGGCCGCCAGCACGTCGTCGACTGTCACTCCCGGGCCCCGCAGCGGTGCCCGCAACAGAAATGCCACCTCCGGTTCGACGCGAGGCGCGCAGAAGGCGGTCACCGGCACCTCCGCGCCGTTGGGCAACATCATGCTGTCGAGGACGTAGCCGAAGTCGGGCTCGCTGACCCCGAGGAGTTCCTGCATCGGCGCGGAGGTGAGCCCGATCTTGTGACCGCACAGCACGCCACCCTTTTCGATGCGGCGGGCAAGGTTGAGACGCTGCACCGAATAGGCTTGAGGCACATCCAGATCCGGGTACGTCTCAGTCAGGGGTTGAATCGGGATGCCGCTGCTCTGGGCCTCGTAGAGCAGTTGAGCGGCGTCGGTCAGCCGAGTGGAATGAGCGGTCACGCCGGTTTTCCTGACTCCAAGAGCTTGACCGCCGATTCGAAGACGAGTCGGGCGTGCAGGTCAAACAGCTCGATCAAGTCCACCGAGTCGCCGCCGACTTCCTTGGCGATGAACAAGCCGTCGGCGCCGGCGATGGCATACGTGGTGAGCAGACGCACGCTGTGGTCGTCGAGTCCGGGCGCGATGTCGCGCACGATCCCCTCAAACCGGTGAAACGCGTCGTCGCGAACCTGCAGGTACATCTCCCTGGCCCGCGGTTCGACCGGACGATGCTCCAGTGCCAGCATCAGGCCCAGGCGGAGAAAGTCGGGGGCATCGAGCAACGCCTTGGCCACCTGCGTCCCCAACTCCATCGCCTGCTCGCGGGTCCCCTGCCCGCTCGGCAGCTCCAATGCGGCCAGCCACCTCTGGAAACTGCGCTCGATCACCGCGGCGATCAGGTCGTCCTTGTCGGCGAAATGCCAGTAGATCGACGTCGGCGGCAGACCGCTCTGCTTGCTGACCAGCGAGATCGTGGTGCCCTCGTAGCCACGCTCGGTAGCCACCTCGTTAGCCGCGTCCAGGATTCGCTGACGCGACTGCTCGCCATTCGCACGGGTGCGCCGCCGGCTGGCCGAAGTGGACTCCGAGCGCTTGCCGCCAGTGTTTGCTGCCACGTTGCCCTCTCCTCTCGGGTGTTGACGATCACGTAATTCGTAGCTTACTATATGGATCGCTACATTAACAACTCTCGATTAAGGATCCCGCAATGACTGACCAGACGACCTATGACGTGGCGATCGTCGGCTACGGACCGGTGGGCGTCACCGCGGCCAACCTCCTGGGCCAGATGGGCCTGAACGTCGTCGTGGTGGAACGCGATCCCAACATCTATGCACGGGCCCGGGCCATCTCCACCGACGAGGAGGTGGTGCGCATCTGGCAGCAGGTCGGGCTGGCCGACCGGCTCAACGCCGACATGCAACCCGGGAACGGGGCCAACTTCGTCGACGCCAACGGCGTGCCGTTCGTGCGACTGCTGCCGGTGTCCAGAGGCAATGGACACCCACCGCAGCAGTTCATCTATCAGCCCGCGCTGGAAAAGGTGCTGCGATCCGGGGTCGACCGCTTCCCCAACGTCTCTGTTCTTCTCGAGCACGAGTGCCTGCGGGTCATCCAGCGCGATGATCACGTCGAGTTGATGCTCGCCGATCTCAAGGGCGACGAATTCCGGCGAATCCGGGCCTCTTACGTGATCGCCGCCGACGGCGCGTCCAGCTCCATCCGGGGCCAGTTGAGCGTCGGCTATTCGGGCCGCACCTACGGCGAGCGCTGGATCGTCATCGACACCAAAGTGCTCAAGGAATGGACCGGCCATGACCGGCTTCGGTTCCACTGCAACCCGGCACGGCCCGCCGTGGACTGCCCCACTCCGTTGGGTCATCACCGTTGGGAGTTCCCGGTGCGCGACGACGAGGACGAGAAGGACCTGCTCTCCGAGGATGCGATCTGGAAGATGCTCAGCGATCAGGGAATCACCCCGGAGAACGTGAAGATTCTCGGCTTCGCCTGCTACAGCCACCACGTCCGGTTCGCCGACCGCTGGCGGGTGGGCCGGGTCTTCTTGGCCGGCGACGCCGCGCACGCGATGCCGCCATGGATCGGTCAGGGCATGTGCGCCGGCGTGCGCGACGTGGCGAACCTGTGCTGGAAGCTGGGCGCCGTGCTGCGCGGATCGCTGCCCGAGTCCGTGCTCGATTCCTACCAGGCCGAGCGGCTGCCGCACGTGAAGGAGGTGACCAACCGCGCGGTCAAGACCGGCAAGTTGATCATCCAACGCAACCCCTATCGTGCCGCCGCACGCAACCACATCTTCCGCACCGCCAGCAAGGTGCCCGGATTCACCTCATGGTTGCGCCAAAACCGTTGGCTGCCTGATGCGCATTACCGCAAAGGACTGCTGGCGCACAACGGCAACGGCGCCGTCGGCTGGCTGATCCCCCAACCGTGGGTGGTCGACGAGAAGGGCGACGCAGTCCGCCTTGACGACGTCGTCGGCGGCCGGTGGGTGGTCGTGCATCTCGGCCCCGCGTCCGATTGGCAGGCGTGGCTGACAGCCGGCGTGCCTATGGTGAAAATCCTTGTGCCCGGCAGCAAGCCGAGCGCCGACAGCGTCGTGGACGCCGACGGCGTCCTGACGCGTTGGCTCGATCAGAGGGGCGCCTCGGTGGTGGTCGTGCGACCCGACGGTTTCGTATTTGCCGGCGCCGCCGAAGGCCAACCGCTGCCGCCGCCCCCGACCGGATTCAAGGCATAGGGGAACAGCAATGACCAGCAACACCATGACCGAACGCACCGTCTGTGTGCACGGCAAGGACATCTTCGTCGCCGAGGGCGGCGCCGGTGCGCCGGTGGTTCTCCTCCACGGCGGCGGGCCCGGCGCGTCGGGCGTGTCGAATTATTCCCGCAACATCGAGGCCCTGGCGGAACACTTCCGCGTCCTCGTGCCCGACATGCCGGGCTACGGCCGCTCCGCCAAGGGCGTCGACCGCAGCGATCCATTCGGGTATCTCGCCGGTTCCATTAGGGGACTGCTCGACGAGCTCGGCATCGAGCGGGCTCATCTGGTCGGAAACTCCTACGGCGGTTCATGCGCATTGCGGCTCGCCCTGGACACTCCGCACCGGGTCGACAAGCTCGTGCTGATGGGGCCCGGCGGCGTCGGAACCACGCGCGGGCTACCAACCCCGGGCCTCAAGAGCCTGTTGTCGTACTACGGCGGCGACGGGCCGAGCCTGGAGAAGCTGCGCACATTCATTCGGACGTATCTGGTGTTCGACGGCGACACCGTCCCGGAAGCGCTGATCGAATCGCGGTACGCGGCATCGATCGACCCCGACGTCGTCGCGAACCCGCCCCTGCAACGCCCGGCGGGGCTGGGCACGCTGTGGCGAATGGATTTCACCCGCGACCGCAGGCTCAGCACCCTCGAGACGCCGACACTGGTGATCTGGGGCCGAGACGACAAGGTCAACAAGCCAAGCGGCGCAACGATGCTCGCTAAGCGGATGCCCAACGCCGACGTACTGATCACTGCCAACACCGGCCACTGGGTGCAGTGGGAACGCGCCGACTTCTTCAACGCCGTCACCACCGCATTCCTCACGCCCTAAAACCTTTCAAGGAGATACAATGTCCACTGATCTGTTCGGCAATGTCCACCTGGGCTATGCCGTGATCGAAACGAACAAATTCGACGACTGGAAGCGCTTCGGTCGCGACGCGATCGGCATGCACTTCGACGACACGGCCCCCGACGCGATCCGATTCCGCCTGGACGCCAACGAATGCCGAATCCTGCTGCGGCGGGGACCGGCCGAGGATGTCGTCGCGCTGGGTTGGCACCTCGATGACCACGCGACCTTCGACGAGGCCAGTCGCCGCGTCATCGACCACGGGGTGCCCGCCGTTGACGGCGCCGAGGAAGAAGCCAAGCTGCGAGGAGTTGAGCGCTTCCTGCGCTTTCCCGGGCCTAACGGGCTGACCCAGGAGATTTACACTACCGCCCGCACCGCTCCACTCCCCCTGGAAATACCCGGCACCGGATTCGTTACCGGGGCAGGGGGTCTCGGTCACGTCGCGCTCACCACGAAGCAGCCTCACGAGGTCCGCGGTTACTTCAACCACGTTTTCGACGCGCGGCTGAGCGACTACATCGACGAGACCATCAACGGCATGAAGCTCAAGATCAGATTCCTGCGCGTCAACGCGCGTCACCACTCCGTGGCAATCGCATCGGTGAATGCGTTGCCCATCAACCCGATTCGCACCCGAGTCCAGCACGTCAACGTCCAGGCCGCCACACTCAACGACATGGTCACCTCCTACCAGCGAGTCAAAGAACTGGGATTCCACATGGCCCTGTCCGTCGGCCAACACACCAACGACAAAGAACTGTCCTACTACGCGATGACCCCTTCAGGATTCGAATGGGAGGTCGGCTGGAACCCCATCGTCGTCGACGAATCCACCTGGAAACCCACCACCCACCAGGGAATCAGCATCTGGGGCCACACCCCGGAAGGACAAACCGTCATCGACAAACTCGCTCAATTCGCCGTCGCCGCAAGATCGTTGGTCCATCACGAAGACGACGTTGCCGCGCTCGCTGCGCCCGGCATCGCCGATGACTAAGCGGCAGGATTTCATCCGCTGGCCCTGGCCCTGCCGATCTAGCACTCAGCGCCCTCCAGTTTGGTGAGCTCCCAGTCGAACCATGCAGTCGCATAACGGATCTGCTGCTTGACGTCGTCCATATTGGCGGGCTTGAGGCCCAACCGGTCGATGATCTGCTCCGCGACGTGGCGAGGGTGGTCGGAGATACCTTCCGCCCCACAACGGCATGACGCGTCCCCGTCATCGACGTTCCCGGCGGGACGGTGATCCTCGATGACCTGGCGGATAGGTTCGATGAGATCGGGCACGATGATGTCTTCCCTTCACGGAAAAAAATTACTTTATTCGCCGGCGCACATATCCGACTTAGACGGCACGGCACCATGATCTGGGCACGTCGTATTCGCAGCCGCAGACAAGCCGAGGCACGCCAGGCCTAACCGGCGGACCACATCTCGTTGCATGCCTGCTGCGGTCCGCCGGCCTTGTCGGCAACGGCAGCTCACCCAGCGGCAGCGGCCATCCGTTCAATCCGCTGTGCTGCCGCATCGCCCGTCTGGCGGGCCCGAATCGCCCACCCAATCTGGCAGATCCCAATGACCACAAGCCAAACGCCTGCGACAAGTGCAAGCATGACAATCGAATCAAACGGCCAGGCCAGCACAACTAGGCCGGCGATCCAGGTGAGGACTCCCAGAAAGATGTGCCAACCACGCGCTGGAAGTTCGGGATAGCTGATCGCCAGCACGGCCTCGGCGACGCCCTGAAAGATGAAGCCGACGCCGATCCAGATGGCCAGCAGCAGGACTGCATAACCCTGACCAAAGTGGCGAAAAGCCAACACGCCCAGCACTACTGACAGCGCACCACTGATGAACAGCAGCACGCGGCTGCCCACCGACACGTCGAGCCTCAACGCGGCAACCACCTGTGCGATGCCCGACACCACCAGAAAGGCGCCGAACAGTACCGCCGCGACAAGGATCGACATACCGGGCCAGACCAGCACAAGGACACCCAGAATGGAGGTCAGCACTCCCAACGCGAGCACCGTTTTCCACAGATCGCGGAACATCGTTGGAGCGTGGAGCGTAGTCATCTCGCTACCCTCCCCGCGACCAGTTGGTCGGCCTCGCCGCGAGCCAGTGGGACTTCGTGATCGATTGCGGTCTCGAACTGTTCACGGCGGACCTGCAGCGCGGCACGGTTTTGCTCCGGTACCTCAGCGGCCGAGTCCCGGCCTCTTCAGCGCGAGCGGCAAGGTCCGTCACCCACTCCGACAATGGTTTCATGTTCGACTCCTTCCGTTAACCGGTAGTCCTGACACGGAACAGCCTGCGCCGCGACACCCGACGAACGTAGGGCAGAAGGTCCCTTCCTTGCTGCGTCGTTGGTTGCTACTTGGGTCGCTAGCCGCCAGATGCTCTACGACTGTCATTATTGAGTGCCGTCAGAAATGACGACAGTGCAGCGTTTCCGCCATCGGCCAGATTGCCCGGCCGACAACGTCCGCGGGAATCGGTGTTCGGCCGAAGGCTTTGCTGGCGGGTGGCTCGCCCCACCACCGTCGTGCCGGCGAATATGTGGCCGACCCAGGCGATCGCTGCCACGCCAGCTAACATCATGCCTCATCGAGCGTGGGGAACAACAGTTCTGAGACGAGTAGCTGCAGTGCCGCGGCGACCGGGATCGCCACCAGCGCCCCGACCACCCCCAGCAGCGCCGCGCCGACCAGAACGGCCACCACGGTAACACCGCCCGGCACCCTCACTGCCCGACCGATGATCTTCGGAGTCAAAAGGTAATCCTCGGCCAACCGGAACACGACGTAGAACGCCACTGTCGCGATGCTGACTGGAATCGAGACGGTCACGGCCACCAGGGCGACCACGAACCCGCCGACGGTTGAGCCGTAGGGGAAAAGATCCACGATCGCGACAAACGCCCCGAGCAGCAACGCATATGGGACATGGAAGATGAAGCACCACACAAATGTCGCCGCCCCGGCGATCAGCGAGGTCAGCACATTGCCGAATACGTAGTCACCGACCTTGGCCATCACCTCGTCACCGATGAGAATCGCGCGCGGCCGGCGGGAGTTCGGCACAAACCGGTACATCGTCGCCCGGATACGCCGCATATCGGCCAAGAAATAGACCGTGAGGACAGCCACGATCCCGAGGTGTGACACGGCCCCGAACACCGTCTCTCCGGCTTTGACAAGGCCGCCGACCGCCGGTGCACCTGAGCCGTGAATCATGTCGGTGATGCGTTGTTGCACATGGAAGCGTTCGTTGAGTCTGCCGATCACCGTCGAGTGGTTCTGAGCCTGCTGCAGATAGTGCGGGGCCTGTTCGATCAATTGACGCGCTTCCTGCACAAGTGGGGGAATCGCGGCCGCCACCGCCGCGGCGAGGACACCGAACACCACCACGACCACCAGGCTGACCGCCGCCCATCGCCGGAGTTTCCGGTTCACCAGCCCCGACACCGCGGGCTCAAGCCCCAACGCGAAGAACATCGCCGCGCCGATCAATACCAGCACCGAGGACACGGAGCCGAGGACACGCACCGCCCCATACGTGACGGCCACGCCCGCCGAGGCCATCAACCCCAGATAGAACGGGGAACCCCGATCGAATCGCTGATTCCGTGCGCCGAACGGCTGGCTATCTGACCGAAGTTGCGCCGCAGCCTGTTCGGCGGTGGCAATCGCCCCTTCGTCGTCGCTGTGCGGTCGACCCAGGCGGCGGTGATGACCCTGGTCGGCAAGGCCGTGATCGATGGGTTGACCGTTCGGGGTGTTATTCAATGTCGGAACCCCATTCGTCAGTAGGAATCGAACTGCCGCGTGCGCGGCGGCCTTTCAACAGTGACGCCGAGATATCGCCTCCGGGCGCGAATGACGGATTCGGGTTCCCACCATGACGGTACGGACACTGGCAGAACCGACGCCTCCTCATCAGCGACCGCGCCACGCTGACGGAGGCGTCATCGGTACCATGAACAGAGCGAACCACGGGATTGTCGCTTCGAAGCACCATCGATATATGAGCGAGGACAGCTGCGATGACACCACCCCCCACAACGGCACTGTCACGTTGATTGAAAAGTGTAGTGGCGCAGTCGGGTTTGAAGCAGTCGCGACGGAACACCGTTGGGTCGTTCACATTTCAGGCGGCAGCGTCGGGCGCGGTGACCTGACGCCAGACCGCGAAGCGGTCGGCCATCTCGGTTCGCCATTCGGTCGCGCTGAGCAGATGCCGTCGCGGCCGGAAGTGTGCGGAGATGCCGCTGAAGGCGGACAGGAACCGTTGCCCATGCCGCGACGATTTGAAGTGTTTCATCGCCCCGTTCGCGTTGTCGGGTGGGCTGATGAGAGTTCTCGGCGCGGTTGTTCAGATACCGCGACCGCCGGTGCTCCACCGACGACATGAGCTCGCGGTGGGCGACCTGGTAGCTGCCCAGCTTGTCGGTGACCAGCACGCGCGGCACGTACCGCAGGCCCTTGAGCAGCTTACGGAAGAATCGCTTGGCCGCCCCCGCGTTTCGGCGTGACTGGACGAGAATGTCGAGCACGTTGCCGTGCTGGTCGACCGCGCGCCACAGGTACCGCAGCCTGCCGTTGATCCCGACGAACACCTCGTCGAGGTGCCACTTGTCGCCGGGGCGCGGGCGCCGCCGGCGCAGCTGGTTGGCGTAGGCCTGCCCGAACTTGGCGCACCACCGCCGGATCGTCTCGTAACTCACCGCGACACCGCGTACGAGCATCAGCTCCTCGACCTCACAGAAGCTGAGCGGAAACCTGAAGTACAGCCACACGCAGTGGTTGATGATCTCGACCGGGTAGCGGTGGCCGTTGTACGACGGCGTTGCGGTGGTCACCCCACGAATCCTCCCAGGTCGCCCACACTCACCAACGTGACAGTGCCGCGAGTTGCAATGCTGCTCACCGGGCTACGCGGTGCTAGCGCGAACCTGATCGTCTCCAACGTTCCCGGCCCGACCAAGCCCGTGTACATCGCGAGCACACAAGTTGAAGCGCTCTACCCAGTCGGCGGTGTGGTCGGCGGATTCGGTTTGAGTACAATCGTTTTCAGCTACTCTGATGAACTGCAGTTCGGGTTCGTTGTCGACGCCGATTGCCCTGTCGACCCCTGGCGCCTGGCCGACGCCTACGAGCGTGAACAGAAAGAGCTTCTTGGTCTATTGCCTGGCCTCGACTGAATATCGGTCCGTCATCCTTCCCGAAGGGCGTAGTTTGCTGCACCCAGTCGCCATACGGGACTCGCAAGAAGTAGTCGACCGAATACGGGTAAGCGAGATTCGAGAACCTACAGTTTTACAGGGCAACAGACCTCTGACGAAGGGTCTATTGGTGTACGCACCGATCGTGGCGTCGTGAGGCCAAACCGTGACGTTCACGATCGCTCTTGGCGAGGTGCCGAAGTCGCAACGCCACTGGCTCAAAGATTTTCAATGACCTGACCTTGCCGCGCTAGGTGCATCCATTGTCTCGCATGGGCAGACCCGCTCAGGTTCGCCAAGACCTGCAACTGTTCCGGCATGCCGCCCCTTCCCCTGGCGTGAATTTGCGTAACACCTGTCCGGCGTCGCCCGGGACCAGCGCGCAATGCCAGCCTCCAGCGAACCGACTTCCGGCTATCTAGCACTGAGCTTCTGAGTAAATCGCGCCTTGGCAAACGATGACCGAAGCGCCGCCGGAACAAGGGAACGCCATCATGCTCGGGAAAAGGCTGGAATCCAGCAACGAAGGTACAGGACAGTTAACTAGTAAACCTAGCTAATGTGGCCAATCCGTGTCCAAATGGCATGAAAACGGCCCCCGGAGAGTCCTCCGAGGGCCATTTCCACTGGTAGCGGGGACATGAGTGCCCCCGGCAGGATTCGAACCTGCGACCTCTGGGTTATGAGCTAACCGGTCGCGGTCTCCTCCGATGTACTCGGCCTCATAACTGCACTTCAACGACGTTCAGCCGTCCAACCTGTCTCGCTTCGTCCTGCTTATTAGCATCAGTTCTGCCGTGTTTGGTGTCCAAAGTTGTGGCCACCCATGGAGCGACAAGTCAAGTCGCGCCCGCCGTGTCGGCGCACTGACACCGGTAGTCGATCTGGCCGTATTCGGTCGTGTCGGTAACGATGCCATGGTTGCAGTATCGCTAAGTGGTTGGTGTTCGATCGTCTTGGTTCCGCGCCCGAGGCGGTGCCGGAGTCTCTCACCGCGTGGCTTGATTGTCGTCAGGCGGGAGAACCGGTCGATCCCAGGGTGCGGGCTGCTGACTATCTCGCCGAAAGCACGCGCCCCTGGCGAGGTGTGAACCCCGTCGTATCGATCGGCCTTGCGGGCGAACGCTACGAACGTTGTTGCCCACCGACGCAGTGCCCTTGCTGCTCGGGCTGTCGCTTGTGATCGTCTTAGTCGTGGGCCGACCGCGCCCTCGGGATCGATCGTTCCGGGACTCTAGATTGTGGATAAAAGTGTTGCACCTAACGTGGGTGCGTGCAACACTTTTATCCATGCCAGGGCTCCATGAACTGCCCGATACATTCACGACCGCGACCGCCCTGGCTCGTGGTGTGCACCCGCGAGTGCTATACGCCTTGCGTAACAGTGGTGACGTCGTCGAATTGTCGCGTGGGGTTTTTCGACGTGCCGACGCCCCGCTAGCCAGTGAACCGGATCTGCTGGCAGTTGCCTACCGATCCCCGGTGGCGATCGTGTGTTGTCGATCGGCCGCGGCGGTTCACGAACTAAGCGACGAGCTCCCGCCCGCGGTGCAGATTGCCGTGCCCACAGGGCACCGCCCACCACGGATCGCATATCCACCGACAGAGGCATTTCGCTTTGCTGCCAACACTTTCGAAGTTGAACTATCACGGCTAGAGGCGGCGCCAGGAGAGTGGGTACGCATCTACACTCCCGCTAGGACGGTCATCGACCTGATGCGACTGCGGCATCGGTTTGGCGAGTCGCTAGCACTCGCCGCGATGCAGCGGTATCTGCGCCGACGTGACGCGGCACCAGCGGAGTTGCTCCACCTGGCGTCGATGTTTGATGTGGCGGGACCGGTCCGCCGTGCGCTCGACGTGGCCACTGCGGAATGAGCCGTCCGACGCGCAGTACTGCAGCCGGACGCGCCTACCTGGATCTGCAGCGCCGCGCCCGTGCCGAGGGCCGTCCTACCCAAGAGTTGCTCACCCTTTACGTGGTCGAGCGGTGGCTGGCGCGACTGGCACTCTCGCCATACGCCGAGCAGTTCGTGCTCAAAGGCGGAATCCTCTTGGCGGTGTTCGACGCACGCCGGCCGACCGCTGACGTTGATGCGTTGGCGCGCAACTTCGCCAACGACGAAGCGACAGTCGTCGCGCGAATCGTCGCCATCGCTGAGCAATCAATACCCGACGACGGTGTCGAATACCGCACTCACACTGTGACATCACGCGTGATCCGCGACGAGGACCTGTACTCGGGAGTGCGGGTCGCGATGGATTGCGGAATCGCGTCTGCGGTCATCAAGCTACGTCTGGACGTCAATTTCGGCGACCCGGTCACTCCCGCACCTCAACAAATCGACCTACCCGCGCTGCGGCCGGATCATCCACCGATTCGAATCCTCGGTTATCCGCTCGAGACCGTGCTGGCTGAAAAGATCACCACCGCAATAAGTCTCGGACCAGCGAACACCCGCGTGCGCGACTACGCCGACATCTACACCCTTACCGCCGACCGAGACATCTCGCATTCGGCCGCTCGCGCCGCGCTGATCGCGACCGCCAGTTACCGCGGAACTGATCTCGTCGCGCTGTCGTCGGTGATCGGAGACCTTATCGAGTTGAGGCGAGGGTCGTACGACGCCTACCGGGCCGGCCTCGGACCCGATGGCACTGCGCTACCACAAGAATTCGCCACCGTGGTGCAGGCGGTCCTCGCCTTCGCCGATCGACTCACCGACGCGGCAACACCGACAACAACGTGGAACGGTTCGACGCGTTTGTGGATTGACTGAGCGCTACTGGCTGGCCCACGAACACACCACGTGCAGGCTCAGGTCCAAGACGAAAGACCGCGGGCAGACCTGGGCGACAGATACGGCGGTGGGCCCGTCCAGCCTTTAGAGACATATTCGATGCACTCGGGTCTACCGCCGACACGACCGCGACGACGATCCCGAAACGTCGGAAAGCAACCACGCAAAGCACGCCATGCTATGGCGGCGCGCCGAAACACAGTCAGCCCAGCGGAGCTGACGCCATGAGCGGCACACTGAGGTCGTGGAGGAGCGGTTCCCGGGCGAGGTGGAGACGTTGCGTGCCGACAATGTGCGCTTGCGTCGGCTATTGAAACTCAGCGAAGAGCAGGCGCGAGCGGCGGATCCCGATCAAGCCACCCTCTCTGGCGCGCCGGAGTCACCGGTCAGTATGAGGTCGGTGCCCGAGGCTAAGGTCCGCTTCTTCATCGATCTGTTTCGTTGTCGCTCCGACGTTTACGCGCTGCGATGGGAGAACCGCCGCGACGGCCGATCCGGTTGGATGCCGGCTATCCGCGGCTACTGGCGCAAGGGCATGAACCGTGCCGACGCACCATATCTTCCACTGACTCCGGACGTCGTCGACCAACACTTGCGCGGGGAGGTTCATTTAGGCCTGTATCCGCTTGGTGACGATGACACCTGCTGGTGGGTCGCGGCCGACTTCGACAAGGAGGCCGCGATGCTGGATGCCCTGGCTTACATGAAAGCCGCACGAGCCCATGATGTTCCGGCAGCTTTAGAGGTGTCGCAGTCGGGCCGAGGCGCGCACGTGTGGATCTTCTTCGCACAGGCCACGTCGGCAGCAACAGCCCGCAGCATCGCGACCAGCCTGCTCGGCGAGGCTTTCCAACTCCGCGGCAGCATGCATCTCAGCAGCTACGATCGGCTATTTCCCTCGCAAGACGTCCACACCGGCCGCGGCATGGGCAACCTTATCGCCGCTCCCCTCAACGGCAAACGCCGACAGCACGGCACAACGCTGTTCCTCGACCCCGCCACGCTGGAACCCTTCGACGACCAGTGGGCCTACCTGTCCAGCATTGCGCGCCTATCGCATAAAGATGTTGCCACGCTATTGCGGATCCTGCCCGATCCACAATTCGGCCATCGCGTGCGCCGCCTGCAGCTACCGACATCGTCCAAGATCGTGCCGAGGCCGGCGGCAATCATACGGGCAACCTTCGCGTCCCGACTCACCCTGACCGCCAACGATCTTGGTCCAGCCATGATCGCGGCCGTCAAGCACGCAGCCTCCATTCGCAATCCGGAATTCGATGCCCGCCAACGTGCCCGACGCAGCACCTGGGATACGCCGCGGTTCCTGTACAGCTACGACGAGACACTCGAGGGTAATCTTGTGCTGCCTCGTGGCCTCTACGGTCTGCTCACCGACTTGGTCGAATCGGCGGAAAGTACGTTGCGCATCGACGACAAGCGCGCCGTCGGCGACCGTCACGAATTCACCTGCTCAACCCAGCTTCGGCCCGAACAAGCCAACGCCGTCCGACACGTCCTCGAAGAAGACACCAGCGTCCTGATCGCACCTCCTGGCTTGGGCAAGACGGTGATTGCCTGCGCCGCCATCGCTTCTCGCGCCAGCTCAACCCTTGTCCTGGTCGACCGCAAAGCACTGGCGGACCAATGGCGCGACCGGCTGCAGAAGCACCTCGGATTCAAATGCGGCCAGATCGGCGGCGGACGATCCAAAACCACCGGAATCGTCGACATCGCACTGCTGCCCACACTCGCCCGTCGCGACAACATCGAAGACCTCACCGCTGGCTACGGTTTCGTCATCGTCGACGAATGCCACCATGTCGCCGCCAGCGCCTTCTTTCACGTTCTCAACCGAATACCCGCTAGGAACTGGCTCGGACTCACCGCCACGCCAGAGCGCCGCGACGGGCTCGAAGACCTCATCTACCACCAACTCGGATCACATCACGTCACCCTCGAAGCCCCTACCGCGGGCCAACTCCCCTCGGTAGGCACCGACACGCCCGCACCGCACCCCGTCCTATACGTCCATCCCACCCAGTTCCGCTACACCGGACAAGCCGATCCCAGTTCGCCAGGCGGAATGGCCGAGATCTACCGAGCCCTCATTGCCGACGAAGCCCGGCTCGAGCAGATCATCGCCGACGTCCTCTCCGCTCACGCCGACGGCGCCAACGTCCTCGTCCTCACCACATGGCTCGATCATCTCAACGCCATCGCCGAACGACTCCGAAACGCCAGCAAGGATATCGTCGTACTGAGCGGCCAGATGAAGGCGCGCCAACGCCGCGAGATCTCTCAACAACTCGCCAACCACACCGCCGACGACGGGCCGTTGCTGATCGTCGGCACCAGCTCATTCATCGGCGAGGGATTCGACTGCCCGGCCTTGGACACGCTGTTTCTCGCCGCCCCCATCACCTTCAAGAACCGACTCGTCCAATACGTAGGGCGCGTCACCCGGCCCTACGCCGCCAAGACCACCGCAACCGTGCACGACTACCACGACGAACTCACCCCAGTACTCGCCTCTTCACTGCGGAAACGCGCGCCCGGCTATACCAAACTGGGCTTCCCCAACCCCAAAACAATGCTCCGATAGGCGCCGCCGGCCAGTACGGCTAGCAACTCATACAACAGCGCGGGCGGCAAGGTTCTTGATAGGCGCGCCCCCGAAAGGCCCGAGTAGCCAGCGCTCTCCGCAGTCACGATGTCACCCCACCCTCCAAAGGTCTTCCAGAGTCTCACGCGATGCCGCCGATCGGGTGCGTGCTGAGCAGCGCACTCGGCCGATATGAGGTCTCCTTCGCCGTCGAGTCTCCGCGGATTTTCAGGCCGATAAAGCAACCTTTGTCCGTCGACCAATACTCTGCTAAGTCGCGCACTACCAGGAAGATCAGCGACCACCAACGATAAATCAGCAAAGGCCAATGTGGCCAAATACGTGGCCAACGGGCATGAAAATGACCCCAGAGGTCGCACCTCTGGGGTCATTTCCGCTAGTAGCGGGGACAGTAGTAGCGGGGACAGGATTCGAACCTGCGACCTCTGGGTTATGAGCTAGCCGGTCGCGGTCCTACCCGTCGCGTTCGGTCTCATCATAGGTGCAGGTCGGCGGCATTGCGCCGTCCAACCTGTCTCGCTACGTCGCACGTGTTCGCACGGGTTTGACCGTGTTCTGTGTCCAAATCCGTGGCCAAACGGGAGCTCACGCGGGCGGGCAGGTTCTTCGCTACTCCGTCGTCGCAGTGACAGCCTTAGTGCGCCCCGTCGCTCCCTGGGGCCACACTAAGTTGACATTGCGAACCCGCGGTTTGGTAATCCGTTGCTAAAGGGTACGACGTACATCGCAAATCAGCGTAGGTGTTGTTTCAGAAAGCCCAGGGCGCGATCGGCGACCTCGTGCCAGCCGCTGTCGAAGACCAGCGAGTGGCCGCGGTTGGGCATCTCAATGAACTCGGTGGGAGAACTGTTGCGGCGCTGCTTCTTAAACGACGCGGTGGCGATCGCTGAGGGCGCGATATGGTCTTTTTCCCCGCTGATGATCAGCATGGGGCCACGCTTGGGGTTGCGGGTGGCTACCGTGATCTGGGACGCCGGATTGAAGTTGGCGATGGCCGCCTGAAACAGCGGAATGCCCGAGCCTGGTACGGGCAGGGCCGCGTAGTGCTGCTGGCATTCGTCGTCGCTGATCGCGTTGCCGAAGGAATACCGGAACTGCCGGTAGGTCAGCATGACCGAGCGTCGATAATTCAGCGGGTTGCCGATGACCGGCCACGCGGAGCGCAGAGCCGATAGCGGTAGCGGCAGGACACCTCGAAAGGGTGCCGAGTCGATGGCCACCGATGCCGTCGCCAACCCGCGCCCGGCCAGTTGTTGGGTGATCAGCCCGCCGAAGGAGTGCCCCATGACGGCCGGCTGCTGATTGAGCTGCGCGATGGCCTCGGCCATATGGTCGGTGACTTGGCGCACCGTCTTGCCGGCGAAGACCTCGGGGTGCGCCCGGCCCTGCTCGACCGTCTCGGGGTCGTCGGGCCAGCCCGGGGCCACCGTCGCGTAGCCATGCGATTCAAACAGCTCACGCCACGGCTGCCAGCTTGACGCCAACATCCATAGCCCGTGCACGAAAACGACGGGTCTGCGCCCGGACGCATTCGCCTGATCGATTTCGCGCTGTTCGCGTGCGGTCAACACGTTCATCACCTCATCCCGGAGCTATGTCGGCGGACCGGGCGCGCGGCGGTGCGCGGCGGATCCTCACATTGATCGTGGTCGAGTTCATCACGTTGGTCACTGTTTGTGGCGACAACTCTGTCTCGCGGAGAGTTGTCGCTGGAAACAAACCATTGGCGAAAATACGGCCTTGAAGCGGTCAGCTCCTGCCTAGGATCGTTTGGTGGGACAAATCCTCGATCGCGACGTGGCGCGGCAGGTTACCGCGCTCGGGAAGGTTCTGCTCAAAGATGCTGACGAGCTGGCCGCCGAAATGGCCGACAGCATCCGGGCTGCCGTCCCGATCTACCGTCGCGCCGACATCGTCACGACTGAGCAGTTGCGCCAGGCCAGTCTGGCCAACATTGAGGTCATCTTCACCGAGCTCGGCGGCGCGCCGGCCACCTCATCGTCGCGGTCATACGACAACGGGCGCGCCCGCGCTCGCGCGGGGGTACCGCTGACCGCGGTGATGGCCGCCTACCGCGTTGCCGCCGCTTTCCTGTGGGAAAAACTTGCCCAAGCCGCCCGGGACAGCGCTGCCGGCGCCGAGGTCATTGTCGCCGCGGCCACCCAGATGTGGCTGGTGCTCGACACGTTCACCACTGAGATGGCCGACGGCTATCGCGAAGAGATCACCGCCCACGCCATCTTCGGCGAGCAGCAGCGTTCCAGTCTGGTTCAGGCGATCCTGCACGGCCAGCTCACCGACACCAGCCTGTGGGAAGCCGCCGAGACTTTGCGGCTGCCCCCGCAAGGTACCTACACGGTGATCACCGCAGCACTTGCCGAACCCGGACGGCCCACACCCCACGACATCACTGGACGCCTTGCCTTACGCGGCATCCCCTCTGCGTGGGGACTGACCCACGACACCGAAGTGGGCATCGCTCTGACGCGTGACCCGGTCAGCGACATCCACACACTGATCGCTGTGCTGCGGGAAACCAACCGTAGCCACGTCGGTATCAGCCCCGCCTACCACAGTCTCACCGATAGTCCCGAGGCATTACGGTTGGCGCGCATCGCTCTTCGTGCCTGCACACCGCAAAACCCTGTGACTGTGTTCGATCGCGACCGGATGGCCATCGCCGCGGTCGCTGCACCCGATGTCATGCGACGCCTCGCCGACTTGACCCTCGTCGGACTGGCCGACCTGCCAACCGCGGAGCGACATAGGTTGCTGCAAACGTTCGGGGCTTGGCTCGATCATGACGGCTCAGCCACCCGCGCCGCCGAACAGCTCTACTGCCATCCCAACACGGTGCGCTACCGGCTGCGACGGCTCGCCGAATACACCGGCCACACCCTCGACGATCCCCATTGGATCGCCGAGCTCGCACTCGCCTACCAGATCGACCTGCACAGCGACACCAGCCAAGTCGATCGTCCTACTCCGCTGAAGCGATGAGAAAATCACGGCCCACCAGCCCGGAGCCATCTCGCACCGCCACGCCGAGGCCACTTCAAGTTGACATCGCGACCGTCGGGGCATCGCCGATCACAACGAGCGCGTCAGCAAGGTGAGCCCAAATCCCCAGTTCAACAGCAGTTTTGGGCACCAGAGCAAGGTAGCCGCCCAACCGCAGGCGATGCCGCATTCGTGATTCATCTGATGAAAACGGAGCAATCCGTCCTGGATAACCGCTGTTATCCATGACAGTGAAATGCCCATATTGCCTATCTCGTTGTGCAGCAGAATATTTCGTCGTGCTGTAGGGACGACATTTCGCGCTCGCTTGGATTCCGGCCTCTCCCAACCAGTTTCGGGGTAGTCCGTTCAGCACCTAAACGCAGCCTTGCTGATTCATCGGATGAATCAGTTCCGACCGAAATTCATCGCTCATTCCGGTGCGAACCGGTAGTAGTGCATGCTCGACGATCACCAAGCAACGGTAGACGCGATGCTGCGGGGTCGTGGTTGGTTTCGGAACCTGCGGGTCAGGTCGGAGGCAGAGCCCGCCGCCATTCGTGGTGGACGTCCCAGCCGTCCACCACGTCCACCAATGCCATGATTCCAGTGGGATAAACGAGGGACACCAGCCAACGACGCGAGCTGCCTTCACTAACGGAAAACCCCGCTTTCAGAAATTGCTTGAGCCACTTGATCTTCAGCTGATCACGCCGGAAATCAAACGCCACAACCGCCTCGCCTGCTTGAAGCCGAGACCTGAGATCTGAAATCCCCAAGGCCTTCTCGACCCACTTCGAGTACTCCTTGACTGTGCAGCGCAAATTGTCATCGGTGAGTTCGAGCGCGGCGCGCGTTGAGATCGGGTTGAGGCGGTTCTCCACCAAGTAGACCTCGGCGCGTGGTGGTGGAGACAGGGTCATATCCGGGCTTTGGTTGGTCGTCGACCTTGATGTCGAATTTGACGTTGCGGGCGTCCACACTGGTGACAGCCACGTCGACGCCGTAGGTCTGACCGGCATCCGCCAGTTCGTATTGAAGCCGAACGCATGAGAAGAGCCGGTGCGGTCTCGGACGCAATGTGTGCCGAACACGAAGCGACCACCAAGACGCAACCAAGAAACGGCATCCGAACCAGATGCCATGACGACGATCTGCGTTTCGAAACGATCATCGCCAGCAAGTCTACGACGCCCGCCATCCAGTCCCGTCCGATGAGCGTGCCAAGCGAGGCCCGCCATGCGGTGACGACACCGACCGCGACGCGGTACGCGAGGCCGTCATCGACTTCATGCGCCGCGTCCTCGGCTACAAGCGGTACCCGACCTCGGTACTTCAGCAGGTGACGAAGATACTGCGCACGTTGGGAGCAGGCGCCTGCTGTTTTCAGATTAGATCCGCGAAGGCGTGAACAGTCGCAAGACACTCCTCAAGTGGCACAACAGGGCCGTACATCAGTCCCGCGACGGCCTCGTAGGCCTCGCGAATCTCCGCAGCAACTGGTGCGCCGCTGTCAAAGGCCGGGCTGGCCGCATAGCCATCCACGGGGCGCGGAACATAGTTCTCAAAGCCAGCCGCGACGCTGCGTTCTTCAATATCGATGACGAGGCTCTTGACCTCATCCGCCCCCATGGCGACGAGCTTTGCGCGTACATCCTCAGACTGAAGGAGGTAGTAGATGTCGTGGAAATGTCTGCCCCAACCGGCGGGCGGCTCTTTCGAACCGAGATTCGATGTGATCGAGTGCACCGCCGACAGTTTCTCGAGCAATGTTCGTTCAGCCCCAAGGACATTCACCTCGAACGGGGTGAATTCTTCCCACTCGTCTTCGGAATCTCCGAGTTGACTTATCGCGTAGTCGGCGATGATCGACCGCAGCGAGCGCCGTTCCATCGGTTCAAGGCCGCCGCGTGAACCCATCTCCAATATCACCCCTTCGACTAGGGCGTCATGCGCGGCCGTGCGCAATGGGTAGTGGTACTTGATCTTTCGGGCAATTCCCGTCTTCGACGTCAGCCGTTCAACACTGACAGTCTCTTGACCTAGGTGCGCGTGCACCTCTGCCTGGATCGACTTGAGAAGCCTGTCGCGTCTGTTCACGCCCGGTCCGCCGCCGTCATTGGGAAAGCTAACGAGGAGATCGATGTCCTCAGAAAATCGGTCGATTAAGCCGTATACGCGGCTGAGGCTGGTTCCGCCTTTGAAGACGGTCTGAACTACCCCGGCACCGTCCTCGAGTTCGATCTGACGATCAACCGATGCAACGCGAAGCACCTCCATTGCCCAGAAGTCCTTCTCGAGGAAGGAGACTGGGCGCTGGAGCGCTTCGGCCACTGTCCCCAATAGGGCCTCGAGATCGTCGGGGATGTCACGTAATCGCGGTGGCACGCCGGGCCGTCAGGCTGCTGACTTAAGAGCAGCAGTCAGCCGCTCGTAGTTCGCTTTAACGGCGCCGGTTTCTCCGGCCGATGCCTTGTTGATTGCCCTGAGTCGCAAAGCCCTAGTCGCGGACAGCTCATTGACCTTGAGTGCAAGGCGCGTCATGCCACCTTCTACAAAGTGCTCAGGCGAACGCAGAACTTCGAGAACTGCGATCTCTTGCTCGTTCAGGGCTGCCCTTGCCAGATTGCTTCGCACATGCAGCACGACACCGGGGAGAGATGTGTCGGCCTTCCGCAGCGCGGACGCTTCAAACTTGGCAGGCACTTGGGTCGTCAGGCCGAGGCTTTGCGCCGCGGAGTAGCCGGCCGGGCCAAAGCCAGAGTTGGACGCTTTGAAAATCTCCCGGATAACCTCCTCAACACGAGGCTTGACTGGGCCGTAACGGGTGGCACCGGGAGCTTTGAAATAGAGCCCACGACACACGTGGACCAACTCGCCGCTCTGCGCGGCACGAGAAGCGGCTTTGCGAGCTGCCTCTTTGGTTCCCGGCAGGTCTGAGACATGCAGAAACGACCGCGGCTCTGCGCGGCGGATTGCCATCGCTGGTGAGTTGGTCATGGTGCCTCTCATGGCTTCAGATTTTAGCGGAAACGTGACATCTGTACAACAAAGTAACAGTTCAGAGCTATTCCTAAGTCACGTTACCGGTCTGGTGCAATCAGTGCCAGAGAGAGCGCCGTCCAACAATCCAGTACGCCGCGGGACGAACGCCTCCGCGTACAAGCGGAGCCGATCGACGACCAGACCACGGCGGGAGGGGTCTGCAGCCGACGTGAGTGTTCGGGTTCGGCTAACCGCGGTGTTAAGGCGCAGCCCGGCTGGAGCGGCGCCGAGTCGGCTACCTCTACGGAGGCGTACGTAACAAGGCCATCGTCGGTGACCTCCCACGCAACGGACTCATCACACAGCAGCGAGTAGGCATCCTCGAGTATGGCGGTGCTTTCGGGACGATGGGGCGCCTCGATGATGCTCTCGACGTCCTGCAGCGCGCCGTGCCGCTTAACGGAGAAGTCGAGGAAAGCCGCGTTTTGGCAAACGATGACCGAGGCGCCACGGAGCAGGCCACCTCAATCATCACTGGCCAAATAGTCGGATCCCGAAGATCACGACGTATCCAGTTAACTAGCAAGCCTAGCTAATGTGTCCAAATACGTGTCCAGTTGGCGTGAAAACGGCCCCCGGAGTGATCTCCGAGGGCCGTTTCCGCTGGTAGCGGGGACAGGATTCGAACCTGCGACCTCTGGGTTATGAGCCCAGCGAGCTACCGAGCTGCTCCACCCCGCGACGGGTAAATACCAGGTTACCGAACACGCGCGACGCCTCCAAATCGCGCGCTCACCAGCCTCGACCGGGCCTACTTCGTGGCGTTGAACTTATTGATCGCGTCGTCGAGTTGCTGCAGTGCCGTCCCGTAGGCGGCAAAGTCGCCCTTCTTCTGCGCATCACGCGCCGAACCGATCGCCGTCTCGATGTCCTTGAGCGCGGCGGCCCTGGCCGGCGACAGCGTGACAGCCCCGTTCGGCAACGGCGGAATGGCCGCAGCCGCTGGCGGTCCGGCCGCCGGCGACGCGTCCGATGGCGCGTTGCCCGGTTCGCTGGCGGGTGCGCCCGATTCGGTGGGCGCAATCCCGGCCGCCGTCGCGCCCGCACCGGGCCCGAACAGCCCGGTCAGCGCGTCACCGACGGTGGGCCCGTAGCCGATCTTGTCGTTGTACATCATCGCCACCCGGATCAGGCGCGGATACGACGAGGCGACATCGCTCGAGCCGGGCGAGGCGTACACCGGTTCGACGTACAACAGCCCACCCTGCGCGACCGGCAGGGTCAGCAGATTGCCCCACTTGATCCGGTTCTGGTTGTCACGCCCGATCACGCCAAGGTCCTGCGACACCGCGGTGTCGGTGGTGATCGCGTTGTTGGCCAGCTTCGGCCCGTTGACCTGGCCGGGGATGGTCAGCACGGTGATCTTGCCGTAGGTGGCCGGATCAGAGCTGGCGCTGATGTAGGCGGCCAGGTAGTCACGCTTGAACCTGTTCATCGCACTGGTCAACTGGAACGACGCCGAATCGTCGCCTTTGGCAATGTCTTTCGCGACGATGTAATACGGCGGCTGATAACTGCTGGCCGTCGGATTCGGGTCCAGCGGAACGTCCCAGAAATCTGACGTGGAGAAGAACGTCACCGGGTCGTTGACGTGGTATTTGGCCAGCAGCATCCGCTGCACCTTGAACAGGTCTTCGGGATAGCGCAAATGCGTGGCCAATTCGGGCGTGATGTCGCTCTTGGGCTTGACCGTCCCGGGGAAGACCTTCATCCACGCTTTGAGCACCGGGTCGCGCTCGTCCTGCTGATACAGCGTCACCGTTCCGTCGTAGGCATCGACGGTGGCCTTCACCGAGTTGCGGATATAGGACACTTGCTTGTCGGGCGCCAGGCGATTGAACGCCACTTCGGTGGAGTCGGCCGTGGCCGACGACAGCGACGTCAGCTCGGAGTACGGGTAATTGTCCAGCGTGGTGTAGCCGTCAAGGATCCACACCAACCGCTTGTTGACGATCGCCGGGTACACGCTGCTGTCAGTGGTCAACCACGGCGCCACCGCCTCCACCCGCTGCGCCGGATCGCGGTTGAACAGGATCTTGCTGTTGGATCCGATCACGTTGGAGAACAAGAAGTTTCGCTCGGCGAACTTCGCGGCGAACACGCTGCGCGCCACCCAGCCGCCGAGCGGCACTCCGCCGCCTCCGGTGTAGGTGTAATTCTTTGTCTCGGTGTTGGTCTCGTAGTCGTATTCGCGGTCGACGCCGTTGCGTCCGACGATCGCGTAGTCGGCGGGCGTGCTGGATATCACCGGCCCGAAATAGACGCGCGGCTGGTCCAGTGGGGCCGGGCCGGCGGACAACACACTGCCGTTGGCACCGACGACGCTGGCCAAAAATTCCGGATACCCGCCGTTCTGGTTGGGGTCGTTGGCGATACCGCGCACGGTGTTGGCCGGTGAAGCGATGAAGCCGTTGCCATGAGTGAAGACGGTGTGCTTGTTGATCCAGTCGCGCTGATTGTCGATCAGATGGTCCGGGTTGAGTTCGCGGGCGGCGACGACATAGTCACGCAGCGTCCCGTCGCGATCGCGGTAGCGGTCGATGGACAACTGGTCGGGAAAGTAGTAGAAGTTCTTGCCCTGCTGGAATTGCGTGAAAGCCGGGCTGATGATCGTGGGGTCAAGCAGTCGGATGTTGGACGTGGTGGCGCGGTCGGAGGCGACCTGCTCGGCGGTTGCCCCCCCGCCGCCGCTGTAATCGCGGTAGGTCACCACGTCATCGGTCAGGCCGTAGGCTTGCCGGGTCGCGGTGATGCTCCGGCTGATGTATTCGCGTTCCTTCTGCGCCGCATTGGGTTTGACGCTGATCTGCTCGACGATCAGCGGCCAGGCGGCCCCGACGATCATCGACGACAGCAGCAGCAGCACCAGACCGATGGAGGGAATGCGTAAGTCCCGCAACACCACCGCCGAAAACACCGCAACCGCGCAGATCAACGCGATCGCCAGCAGGATCAGCTTGGCCGGGAGCACGGCGTTGATATCGGTGTAGCCGGCCCCGGTGAACGGCTTTCCTGCACGGGTATGGGAAAGCAGCTCGTAGCGGTCCAGCCAATAAGCGACCGCCTTGAGTAGCACCAGCGTTCCGACCAGACTGACCAACTGGATACGCGCCGAACGGCTCAGCGCACCGGTGCGCCCGGACAGCCGGATGCCGCTAAAAATGTAGTGCGTCAACAGATTCGCGACGAAAGCGAGGAACAGGGCAACGAAAAAGAAGCTGAGCACAAGCCGGTAGAAGGGCAGGTCGAAGGCGTAAAAGCCAAGATCTTTGCCGAATTGCGGGTCCTTGACGCCGAAGTCGCCGCCGTGCAGGAACAGCTGAATACGCACCCAATAGGTTTGCGCGACAACCCCGGCGAGCAAGCCGATCGCCACGGGGACGCCGGCCCCGATCACCGGCAGCCTCGCCATCACCACGCTGCGATACCGCGCCACCGGATCATTGCTGTTGCTCGGGACGAACACCGGGCGGGTGCGGTAGGCCAACGCCAAGCCGGCGAACACGATGCCGCCGACCAGCAAGCCGACCACCAGGAATACGACCAGCCGGGTCACCAGGACGGTGCTGAACACCGATCGGTAACCCAGCTCACCGAACCAGAGCCAGTCGACATAAGCGTCGATCAGTCGCGGGCCGATCAACAGCAGGCCGATGACGGTCAGGGCGATCGCGATGAGAGTCCTGCTACGTCGAGTCAGCTTCGGCATTCTGGCGGCGGGCCGCATCCCCACTAGCTACGCTCCCTGCTCGTTCTCGACAGTGGCCGTCGGCACGTGGCCTCGGCGTATCCCAACTGTACGCATTACCTCTGATCTGCCCCGAGCTCGATCTGACGGCCCCGGCTAGCAGCTCGGCGGCTGCCCGCCGGAAACCACGGTGTGCAGCGCGTCCACCGCTCCGCCGAGGTTTGCGACCTTGACCAATTGCAGGCCGGGCACCTTGTCGGAGTTCGCCTCGTAGCAGTTGTCGGCCGGCACCAGGAACACCGTCGCCCCGGCGTCACGGGCCGCCGTCATCTTGTGCACGATCCCGCCGATTCGGCCCACCTCGCCGTCCGGCTTGATCGTGCCGGTGCCCGCGACGAACTTGGCGCCGGCAAGGTCACCGTTGGTGAGTTTGTCGATGACGGCCAAGCTGAACATCAGACCCGCCGACGGCCCACCCACGTTGGCGAGGTTGAAATCGACCGCGAACGGCGCCCACGGCGCGTCCGTCACCGAGACGCCCACAAAGCCGTACTTACGGTCCTTGTTGCTGCCCAACGTGATCTGGGCGACCCCCGGGGGTGCATTCTTGCGGCGGAAGTCGATCGAGACCGACTGACCGGGTTTGGTGCTCTTCAGATACGAGGTGAACTCCTCCACGGTGGCCACCGGCTTGCCGTTGACCGCTTGTACGGCGTCACCGGCCTGCAGCTTGCCCACCGAGGGCCCCGCATCGGTAACCGTCACGACGGTGACCGCCTGCGCGTACTTCAGATATCCCAGCGCCGCGAACTCGGCGTTGTGCTCGGACTGCCTGAAATCGGCGTCGTTGGCCTTATCGACGTCCTCCCGCGACGTGCCCGGCGGGTAGACCAGGTCACGCGGCATCAGCTGTTCCTGTCCGGACAGCCACAACGTCAGCGCCTCCGCCAGACTGAGCTCGTCACGCTGCGACACCGTCGTCATGTCGAGGTGACCCGTGGTCGGATGGCTCTTGGTGCCTTTGATGTCGACCACCTGCTTGCCGTCGACTTCGCCGAGCGTGTCGAACGTCGGACCCGGGCCCAGTGACACATAGGGCACCGTCACCACCGCAAGCAGCACACCGAAGACCACCATCGGGACCAGCGCCACAATCAGCGTCAGAATCCGCCTGTTCACGTCGACAACACTAGACGGAGGACTCCCGCGGCCCCGGTTCACTCAGAGCGTGACGGAGGGTCGCGCGTCGCGCTCCGCCGATGAGTACCGTTGTGGGCATGGCTGACGTGCCTTTCGGGTTCTCCGCCGGGGACGACCCGGACCGCGACAAGCGCCGGGAAGACAATCCCGGGTCCGGCTCGGGACCTGCTGACCCATTCGGTCTGGGCGGCCTCGGCGGCGATTTCAACATGGCCGACCTGGGCCAGATCTTCACCCAGCTCGGCCAGATGTTCAGCGGCACCGGCTCGACAACCTCCGGCGGCAAGGCCGCCGGGCCGGTGAACTACGAGCTGGCGCGCCAGCTGGCGTCGAACTCGATCGGGTTCGTGGCTCCGATTCCGGCTGCCACCCGCGACGCGATCGGCGACGCCGTCCACCTGGCTGAAACCTGGCTGGACGGCGTGACCTCGCTGCCCGCAGGCACCAGCAAGGCTGTCGCCTGGACTCCGAGCGACTGGGTGGACCACACGCTGGAGACCTGGAAGCGACTCTGCGATCCGATGGCGCAGCAGATCGCCACGGTGTGGGCGTCGGCGCTACCCGACGAGGCCAAGGCCATGGCCGGTCCGCTGCTGTCGATGATGTCGCAGATGGGCGGCATGGCATTCGGCTCGCAGCTCGGTCAGGCGCTGGCCCGGTTGGCCCGCGAGGTACTGACGTCGACCGATATCGGTTTGCCGTTGGGCCCCAAGGGAATAGCCGCGCTGCTGCCGGATGCCATCGAGTCGTTCGCCGACGGCCTCGAGCAGTCCCGCAGCGAGATCGTCACGTTCCTGGCGGCCCGCGAGGCCGCTCATCACCGCTTGTTCAGTCACGTGCCGTGGCTGGCCAGTCAGCTGCTCGGCGCCGTCGAGGCCTACGCCCAGGGCATGAAGATCGACATGCACGGCATCGAGGAGTTGGCGCGCGATTTCAACCCGGCGTCGCTGAATGATCCGGCCGCCGTCGAGCAATTGTTGACCCAAGGGGTGTTCGAGCCCCAGGCCACGCCCGAGCAGACCCAGGCGCTGGAACGGCTCGAGATACTCCTGGCGCTGATCGAGGGCTGGGTGCAGGCCGTGGTGAACGCCGCGTTGGGCGATCGCCTCCCCGGCGCGGCAGCCCTCGGCGAGACGCTGCGCCGGCGCCGGGCCACCGGCGGACCGGCCGAGCAGACCTTCGCCACGCTGGTGGGCCTGGAACTGCGGCCACGCAAGCTGCGGGAGGCCGCGGCGCTTTGGGAGCGACTGACCCAGGCCGCCGGTGTCGACGCCCGCGATGCGCTCTGGCAGCACCCCGATCTGCTGCCCGACTCGGAGGATCTAGATGATCCGGCCGGTTTCATCGACCGGGTCATCGGCGGCGACACCAGCGGGATCGATGAGGCGATCGCCGAATTCGAACGAGGCACCGATCCTGGCCCTGCCGACGGTCCTGTGGATAGCTGAGCCGACCGGCCCGACGGGCATGTCACAGTGCCCTGATGGCGCAGCCCACGCCGTCGCTGTACTGCGGACCATGCATTCACCGATACCGATGAGCGAGCCGCAACGTCAGGCTGAAGGGCTAAGCGACGGTGAAGTGCCTGCGGTGCTCAGGTTCCAGGGTCAAGGACAGCAGCCAACCGCACGCCGCGGTAACCGCCGCCGAAGCCGACCTGGTGGTGTTGTCGGACAACCGGATTCGCCGACCCACACATGCTGCGCGATCTGCGCACAGCCAAGGCGTCGCGCACCTCGCAGTTTGTGGTCCGACGCCGAACGATTCTTAACGATGCCTCAGCCGGTGGTATGGACGATCAGTACGTCGGTCTTGACCCTACGGGAGACTTCGGATGGGACTGATCCCAGCAGCCGCCCGGCGACGGTGCTGAGTCCGACGTTGCCGACGACCAACAGGTCGGCATGGACCTCCTCGGCCAGCTGCACCAGCGCGGTGATGGGGGCGCCGACGATGTCCTTCTCCTCCACGTTCTTGGCCCCGGCTTTGTGCGCCCGCTCCCTGGCGTCGTGCAGGATCGCGTAGAAGGGGGCGTCGCGCACCATCCGGTAGTCCTCTCCGTGGGTGCTCCCCGGCGGCACGGCGTAGCGGCCGCGCTCCTCCGGGACGGGGAGATGCGCCGTCGCAACGATCAATTTCGCCCCATGATCCGCAGCGATCGCGCCTGCGCGGTCCACCGCACGCAGCGACGAGTCCGAGCCATCGGTACCGACCACGACGGTCTGATAGGCGCTCATTTCCCACCCAGTGTAAGGCCGACGGCGGCTCATTAGAGTGCAAACCGATGTTGCGATGTTGAGCCGGTCCCCCGCCGGCGGTGGGGAACGGGACTCTTGACCCGCCGACCGCCGACTAGCTTCTCGGTGCCGGTGATCCAGCTCCCAACCTGACTCGCCACGCTGCGAGCGATCAAGCTTATTGACGTGCCTGCGTGATCACTAGATGGAAATACCGGGCTTATGACGGGCTCGGCTCAAGTCGCCCGTCGCGGATCAGATAGACCCGCGGTACGGACAGGCCGGGCGAACATGTCAACCCCGTCTCGGCGATCAATGGCGTGAGCGTAACGCTGCTAGCTCGCGACGGTGATCCGGCGTGCCGTTACGGGTTCGGCTTTGCCCTTGAGGTCGAGCGTGATGACCTCGCCCCCGTCGACGGCAGCGATGCGCGCAACAGTCTCGGGCATGACGATCTCGCCCCCCGCCGCAACGCCTTGGAGCCGCGAGGCGGTATTCACGACGTCGCCAATTGCGGTGAAGTCGCGGATCTCGCCCTCGCCGACGATCCCGACGTACGCCGGGCCGACGTCCAAGCCGATCCCCACCTCGAGCCGGGGGCCCTTGGGCGAGCCGCGACCCTGCGTGCGCAGAATGGCGAGAGCGTCACTCACCATCGCATCGACGTAGCGGCCGTTGCGGGTGAGGGGCGGAAAGTAGAGGCCCATCACTTCGTCACCGATGAGCTTGTCGACGATCCCATGCTGGACGATCACCTGCGTGAGCTCGGAGTAGAAGCGATTGAGGCGTTCGGCCATCTCGTCCGGCGGGAGCGTCTCGGCGAGGGCGGTTGAGTTGCGGATATC
Source organism: uncultured Actinomycetota bacterium (assembly GCA_963760095.1). GTDB lineage: Bacteria > Actinomycetota > Actinomycetes > Mycobacteriales > Mycobacteriaceae > Mycobacterium. Next base: position 290,500 of record CAVXBT010000013.1, read on the forward strand.
GGCGAACAGCACCCCGATGGTCAGGGTCATGCCACCCTGGGGCGCCGCCTCGAAGCACACCTTGCACCACCGCGGATTCTTGCGCGACGGGCTCTTGTCCATCCGTCGCATCAGCCAGCCACCGACGCCCGCGAACGGGTTGCCACATGCCTCGCACCGCGGGGCGGACGGCAGCTTCGAGAGGAGCCGAACCCCGGCCCGAACCTTGGCGTGGCCAAATAGTTCGAAGAATCGCGCCCACTCCTCCGCGTTGGTTTGCGCACCCTGGGGGCGTGGAGGCATGCGCTTATTCGACATCCCTCATTCTCGCACCGCTTGCCCATCGGCGACAGCTCTCATCACATGGCCAGCGGAGCTAGCGTCGAGCTCCACAGGTGCCCGGCACCTGGCAACTCTTGGTGGTAGATCGCCACGGCGCGCGCGGGATCGGCCGAGGCGGAGCTGGCGTCAATGCCGACCCCGGCCGTCGGACCGCGATGCGCCGCTCGGACCGCGCCGTGGAGGTGATCGCCAGGCGGACACCGTGGATCGTGCGCGGGATGGCCCGCCTCGCCCCGGCCACGGGCCGCCGCTGAGCAGCTTGAGTCACCAGCGGTTGGAGGTGTCTGAGTCCTCGACATCGTTGACAGGTGATCGCGTTCAGATGCCACCGACGCCGATGCATCCGTGCTGGCGAACGACGACACCACATTCACGAGCTGCCTGAGCAATCACTAACAAGAAACACCGAAGGACATCCGCGCGGGTTACGTCGGCGGCGGAACCAGACAACCTTCGTTCGCGTCTGAATAGTTGATCGGGTCGCCCCTGCTCTCATCGGGGGCGGTCCAGAATTCGTTGAGAATTCCTAAATTCCAGCCCGAGTCGGGGCACCGATTCCGGCCCCATCGACCCGACGGCGGCTCTGGCTCTGGGGATAGCTGAGTCGCCCGTCCCGCCTGCCGTGGCACAGTGCCAGCATGGCGCAGCCCACGCCGTCGCTGTATGCGCTGGACCCAGCCCTGCCGGTGCTGCTGCGTCCCGACGGCGCCGTGCAGGTGGGCTGGAGCCCGCGCGGCCTGACCGCCGCCGGGCTGGCGACCCTGCTGCGGACCATGCATTCGCAGGTGCCGATGAGCGAGCCGCAACGTCAGGCTGAAGGGCTAAGCGACGGTGAAGTGAGCGACCTGGTCGCGCAATTGGTGACAGCGGGGGTCGCCACCCGCGGTCATCGCCAGCAGCCCGCACGGTCGGCGTCGATCCGGGTGCACGGACGCGGCCCGCTGTCAGAACTACTGATCGAGGGCCTGCGCTGCTCAGGTTCCAGGGTCAAACACAGCAGCCAACCGCACGCCGCGGTAACCGCTACCGAAGCCGACCTGGTGGTGCTGTCGGACAATTTGATCGCCGACCCACACATGCTGCGCGACCTGCACAGCCAAAGCGTCGCGCACCTCGCGGTCCGGGTGCGCGACGGCGTCGGCCTGGTGGGCCCGCTGGTGATCCCCGGCGTCACCAGCTGACTGAGCTGCGCTTGAGTGGGACCACTTCCAGTGAAGTGACCCCCGGCACGCTTCGACCGCATCCGGCGGACAGCATGAGGCAGCCGTCCGATCCGTGAGATTGGAACCGCAACCGGGAATCCCAACGCGGTGACGTCCTCACCCCCGGCCCAGCAAGCTGCCGCCGTCGCGGTCAGCTCGAACAACGAAACGCTAGCGCGCACAACATAATTTGCGCGCTGTTCACGGCATCGTTGCAAAGTCGACGGGCAGCGTGGGTAGCGTCCGAGGAGTCGATCGTCTCGGCCCGATGCACTAGGCCAGGAACGCGATGCTGGCCACAGACGATAGATCGAGGTGAAGGAAATGCGCAAACGACCAATCATCGCTGCGGGATCGGCGCTAGTGGCCCTGGCGTTCGGTGCTGGAATCGCGCACGCTGATCCGGACCCGGACGATCCCGGCGAGATGAACAACTGGCCCTGTGGATACACGTTCGGACCAGTAAATACGCACGGACCAGTAGGAACGATCTTAGCATGGCGTGGCAATAGGCCGTGTCCACCGCCGCCCGCACCGTCTGAATAACACTAACGGTCACGGCCAGTTCAAGGTTGACGGCAACGTCCAGGCTCATGATCCTCGACGGCGTTCCGATACCCGGTGCAATCGCCGAGGACGGCGTGACCCAGGCCGGTGTGGATGCCCGCGATGCGATGTGGCAGCACCCTGAGTTGCTGCCCGACACGGAGGACCTTGACGATTCGGCCGCGTTCATCGACCGCGTCATCGGCGGCGACACCAGCGGGATCGACGAGGCGATCGCCGAGTTCGAGCGCGACGCCGATGGCGGGCCCCGCGAAGGTCCTGACGGCCCTGTGGACAGCTGAATCACCCTGCGAGACGGCCGTGGCACAGTGCCGGGATGGCGCAGCCCACGCCGTCGCTGTATGCGCTGGACCCGGCGCTTCCCGTGCTGCTGCGGCCAGACGGCGCGGTGCAGGTGGGCTGGAGTCCGCGTCGCGCCGTGCTGATCAGGCCGCCTCGGGGCCTGATCAGCACGGCGCTGGCGACACTGTTGCGGGCGATGCATTCGCCGGTCCCGATGAGCGAACTGCAACGCCAGGCCGGCGGCCTGAGCGACGGTGAAGTGAACGACCTGGTCGCGCAATTGGTGACGGCGGGCGTCGCTACGCAAGGTTGCCGACAGCGGCCTGCCCGGTCGGTGTCGATCCGGGTGCACGGCCGCGGCCCGCTGTCCGAACTGCTGCTCGAAGGCCTACGCTGCTCAGGTTCCAGGGTCAAACACAGCAGCCAACCCCACGCGGCGGTGACGGCCGCCGAGGCCGACCTGGTGGTGCTGTCCGACAACCTGGTCACCGACCCGCGGATGCTGCGCGATCTACACAGTCAGGGCGTCGCGCACCTCGCAGTCCGGGTGCGCGACGGCGTCGGTCTGGTCGGCCCGCTGGTGATCCCCGGCGTCACCAGCTGCCTGGACAGTCACTAAAGGGGACTACCTCCCCAGCACCATTACCACCACCAGCCACCCCGACGTTGCCCCGCCCGCCAACGCAACCCAGGTCGGCGAGTAGTTGGAGCAGACCAGAAGGCGGCAGCTCGACCCAGGTGCTCGACTCGGCTGGCAATTTGAGCACCCGGTTATCGGCGGCTCCGAGGAACCTCGTCGAAGTCTTGCACCCCGAATGCGCATTCGGCGCACAGCCAACAGGGGCTTCTGCCCTGCAGCCAGCCCCACAGCGCCACGGAGCTGTTACGCGCGTGGCATGCCGCGCATCTATGGAATGGTCGCCTGATCGCCCACCGCAGCAGCCGCAACTGGGCCTGCAGCCTACGCATGCATACGAAAACCACCACCGTGGAAACCCCCAGCACCATGAGAATGGGTACAGCGCGGTCTAGTACGAAGCTTCCCAGTCCTGGCATCCACGCGTACTCGTCCACTGGCTAGCGAGTTCCTTGCTTTTAGCGCCCACCCCGCTGTTGTGCTTTGGCTTTGGCTGCCTCGTTGTCGGGGCAGCCGCCGACCCAGCATCTCGGGCCGTGTTGGGCAACGTAGGTGCGAAAACGGGCACGCATACCGGTGTATTGCCGCCGCTGGACGAGACCCACGCTTGCCAATGCTAGGTCGCTGTGAGCTGCCAAACTGGGATTTCGGGGCCGTGTCGATCGCCCGGGATAACAACCAGGGCATCGAAGGCCAGATGTTTCAATGCGCCACGCTCGGCACCGGAACCCGGCCGGGGTCTCTAGCTGCCTCGGCAATGACTAGACGAAACTTCATGGGCAGCGCGTTTGCATGATTCCGCGCTTGGTGGATGGCAGGCCCGTTCAGGCGCTCAGCGCCGGATCTTGTACTCACCGGTGGCGCGGTGGGCAGCCACCAGCAGTTCGCGAATAATAGACTTCAGCTCCTCTAATGAGTAGCAGTGGTGCC
>CAVXBT010000014.1:0-249708 GCA_963760095.1 uncultured Actinomycetota bacterium
GATGGCCATCGTGGGGCTCGGCTCGTGGGGTCTGTGTGTCCTGGAGCGGACGGTGAGCCGGGCCCGGCGGGTAGGGACGCCGGTGCGGGTGCACGTGGTCGAGCCCGCTCAGCTCGGAGGCGGGGTTTACGCCGCCGAGCAGCCTGATTTCCTGGTCCTCAACAACGCCTGCGGTCAGCTCTCGCTCTACGCCGCCCCCGACGGGGACGGCCTCCCCCCCTACGCCATGGGCCTGCACCAGTGGGCGGTGGGCTGCGGCTACCGCTGGGTGGGTTACGAGTGCCGCATCGGCGCCGGGGGTGACCCCATCCTGCCCACCGACTACCTGCCCCGGCGGTTGATGGGCGAGTACCTGGTCTGGTTCTACGGCACGCTGGTGGCCTACGCCCCGCCCAACCTCGAGATCGTCCGGCACTACGCGGCGGCTGTCGACATCTCGCCGGCCCTTCAGGGGCGCGAGGCGGTGCTGCTCGACAACGGCGCCACGCTGAGCGTCGACCACGTGGTGCTGACCTCGGGGCACACCTGGAACCACGAGCCCGGGGCCGACGGGGGCGTGCACTACCAGCCGGCCTACCCCATCGAGTGCCTCGACCAGAGCGCTCCGGCCGGATCCTCGGTGGCCGTGGCCGGCATGGGCCTGGTCGGCTACGACGTCCTCACCGCCGTCACCATCGGACGGGGCGGGACCTTCGAGGACCGGTGCGACCGGGCGGACCGCTTGCGGTACGTGCCCTCGGGCCGGGAGCCGACCATCACCCTCTACTCGCGCTCGGGCGCGCCCCACTGCGCCAAGTCGGCCACCGGCGTCGACCCCTACGGCCAGTACCAGCCGGTGGTGTGCACCCCCGAGGAGTTCGCGGCGCTGACCAACCCGGGCGGGTCGCCGGTGCGGCGGCACGTGGACTTCCGGGCCGAGCTTCTCCCGCTCATCTTCGCCGAGATGCAGGCGCGCTACTACCTACAGGCCGCCTTGCTGGCCGGGGGCGACGTCGAGTCGACCAGGGTCCGCGCCGTCCTCCGCCAAGGCTGGGTCGACGGGCACTACGAGAAGGCCGTCGACGGTCTCGAGCCGCGCTACGGGCGCTTCGACCCGGCCACCCACGCCTTCGGGTCAGACCGCCACTACACGTCGGCCGCCGACTACCAGGGCCAGGTCTACGACATGATCGAGGCCGACCTCACCGAGGCCCTGCGACCCGGGGGGAGCCCGGTCAAGGCGGCCGAGGAGGTGCTGCGCATCCTGCGGGACCAGCTGCGTTCGGTCATCGAGTTCGGTGGTCTCTCCCTCGACTCCTACGTCGACTTCCAGTCCAACGTCCGGGGCCGCATCAACCGCCTGGAGGCGGGCCCGCCACCCCTGCGCTCCCAGCAGCTGCTGGGGCTGCTCGACGCCGGGGTGGTGCGCATCCCGCTCGGACCGAACCCGCAGTTGGCCGCCTGCCCCGACGGCATCCGCCTGAGTTCCACGGCCCTCGACGAGCCGACGGCCGTGACGGTCGACGGGGTGGTGCGGGGCCATCTCGACCTGCCCTCGCTGGCCCGGTCGGGCTCGCCCCTGCTCAGCCGTCTCTACGCCAAGGGAAGGCTGACCCAGCTCAGCTACGGTGACACGCCGGTGGGCAGCGTGGCCATCAATGAGAACTTCCACCCCTACGACACCGAGGCCCGGCTCCAGCCCAACCTCTCCGTGCTGGGCGTGCTCACCGAGGGGTGCCGCTACTTCACCCACTACCTGCCCTCGCCCCGCAGCCGTCTCCGGGCCGTCTACGACGCCCAGGACTGCGTCGAGGCCGTCATCCCCTCGCCCCGCAGCCGTCTTCGGGCCGTCTACGACGCCCAGGACTGCGTCGAGGCCGTGATCGGCTGAGCAGATGATGGATTCCACGACCGGGCGGGCGCGGCCGTTGGTGGCGCTGGGCTACGAGCCGTGTTGCGTTCCCGCGATGCAGCTGGTCGAAGCGGCCGCTGGCGTCTGCGACCTGCTGTGGATGATCGACTCGGCCGTGCCGGGGATGGGCGAGATGGCCGAATTCCTCAACCGGTTCGGCGCCGTTGTCGACCTCGAGGGCATGAGCGTCGAGCAGGCGGTCAAGACCCTGGCGGACTGGGAGCCCGACGGCATGACCACCTACCTCGACGCCGGCATGGTCGAACTGGCCCGTGTGGCCGAGGGGCTGGGCCTGCCCTTTCACAGCCCGGCGACCGCCGCCGCCCTGACCGACAAGGCCCGCCAGCGCCGGGTCCTGGCCGACGCCGGCCTCGACATGCCCCCCTGCCACCTCGTCCGCCCCGACCAGTCCGAGCCCGAGCTCTCGGCCGTCGAGGCCGAGGTGGGGTGGCCCGCGGTCCTTAAGCCCCGCTCCTCCCAGGGCAGCCGCTACACCTTCCTGGCCCGCGACGGTGCCGAGCTCAAGACGCTGCTCGACACCCTGGGCCCGGGCCGCCCCGACATGGTCCTCGAGGGTTACCTGGCCGACGATCCGGCCCGGGCCGGCGACCCCTACGCCGGCTACGTGTCGGTCGAGAGCGTGGTGGCCGACGGTGTCATCAGCCACCTGGCCCTGACCGGCCGCTTCCCGCCGGCCGGAAACTTCCGTGAGACCGGGTTTTTCATCCCCGCCGCCCTCGACGCCGGGTGCCGCTCGGCCGTCCTGGACCTGGCCACCCGGGCCATCGACGCCCTCGGGGTACGCACCGGGTGCCTGCACACCGAGGTCAAGTTCACACCCGACGGGCCCCGCATCATCGAGGTCAACGGACGGATGGGCGGCGGTGTGCCCGAGATGCTGGAGCGGGCCGCCGGCGTCAGCCTGCTCGACCTCACCCTGCGGGTGGCCCTGGGCGAGCCGGTGTCCGTCGACGGGCCGGTGGCTACCGACCGCATCGGCTACCGCTTCTTCCTCCAGCCGCCGACCGTCTCGGCCACGGTGACGGCCATCGAGGGCATCAACGACTTCAGCGACCACGCCGGGGTAGACACGGTGAGCGTCCACCAGCGCCCGGGGGCCGCCCTCGACTGGCGGGACGGCTCCTACAACCACATCGTGGCCGTGGTCGGCTCGACCGACGACGAACAGCAGTTGCAGGCTGCCTACCGGCTCCTCCACCAAGAGGTCACGGTCACCTACACCGACGTGAGGTATTGAGATGACGTTGGGCCTTGGACTGGCCGGGACCCTCGACCCCGGGGCGGCGCCGGACGGGGCCGAGGGACCGGTGCGGTGGAGGTGCGCCCTGGTCAACAACATGCCCGACGCCGCCTTCGGTGCCACCGAGCGGCAGTTCGTGGGCCTGCTGGACGCCGGGTCCGGGAGTGAAACGGTCGTCGTCACCCGCCACACCATGGCCGGGGTGCCCCGGGGCGAGCGGATCCGGGCGCGTATCGCCGCCGAGTACCGTCCCCTCGAGGACATCATCTCGGACCCCCCCGACCTGCTGGTGGTGACCGGCTCCAACCCGATCGAGTCCCGCATCGAGGACGAGCCCTACTGGTCCGACCTGTGCGGTCTGCTGCGGTGGGCGAGCGAGAACGTGCCGGCCATGGTGCTGTCGTGCCTGTCGGCCCACGCCGCCCTGGCCGTCTTCGACGGCGTCGAACGGACCACCCTGCCGGTCAAGTGCACGGGCGTCTTCGCCCAGGAGGCCGACCCGACCCACCCGCTGGCCGCCGGGTTCGACGGTCCGGTCGTCCTGCCCCACTCGCGGCTCAACGCCGTGCCCGTAGAGGCGGTGGCCGCCGCCGGCTACGCGGTGGCCCTGCAGTCGGAGGAGGTGGGCTGGAGCGTGGTCACGAAAACGGTGGGCCGGTCCGAGGTCGTGCTGGTCCAGGCCCATCCCGAGTACGATCCCTCGAGCCTCGTGCGCGAGTACTGTCGGGACGTGCGGCGCTACGCCGGCCACGAGCGCGACGAACTGCCCTGCCTGCCCCTCGACTGCGTGGCCGGCCCGGACCGGGACGGGCTCCGCCGGCTGCACGAGCGGGTGGTGGGCGGCGAGCGGGACCCGGCCCTGGTGGCCGCCTTCCCCTTCGACGAGGTCAGTACCCGCGCCCCCTGGCCGTGGCGGGGCGCGGCCCTGCGTCTGTACGCCAACCTGTTGGGCAGCATCCCGAAAAGGAGCGCCTGAGGCCGTGCACGACGAAACCATCGCCATCCACGGTGGCTACACACCCGACGGGACGCGGGCCGTGGCCGTACCCATCTACCAGACGGTGGCCCACGACTTCATCAACGCCGCCCACGCCGGCGCCGTGCTCGACCTGGAGACGCCCGGCTTCCACTACAACCGGCTCAACAACCCGACGTTAGACGTCCTCGAGCAGCGCATCTGCGCCCTCGAAGGGGGGACGGCGGCCCTGGTGGTGGCTTCGGGCATGGCCGCCGTCAGCTACGCCATCCTGACAGTGGCTGGTGCCGGCTCGAACTTCGTGGTCGCCCCCCAGCTCTACGGGGCCACCTTCACCTACTTCGCCCACGTGCTGCCCACCCTGGGCATCGAGGCCCGCTTCGCCGTCGACGACCGAGCCGAGTCGATCGCCCCCCTCATCGACGAGAACACCCGCGCCGTCTTCTGCGAGACCATCGGCAACCCGGCCGGCAACATCGTGGACCTCGAGGCGGTGGCCGCCGTGGCGCATGCGGCCGGCGTGCCCCTCATCGTGGACAACACGGTGGCCACCCCGCTCATGCTCAAGCCCTTCGAGCACGGCGCCGATGTGGTCGTCCACTCGCTGACCAAGTTCGTCGGCGGCCACGGCACCACCCTCGGCGGAGCCATCGTGGACGGCGGCCGGTTCCCGTGGGCCGACCATCCCGACCGCTTCCCCATGTTCAACCAGCCCGAGCCCGCCTTCCACGGCGTCGTCTTCGCCCGCGACTTCCCCGAGCGGCCCTTCACCGTGCGGGCCCGCTCCACCCAGCTGCGCAACAGCGGCGCCACCCTGTCGCCCTTCAACGCCTTCCTGCTCCTTCAGGGTCTCGAGACGATGGCCGTGCGGCTCGAGCGCCACGAGGCCAACGCCCGGGCCGTGGCCGACTACCTGGCCGCCGACCCCCGGGTGGCCTGGGTGAGCTTCGCCGGCTTCCCCGACCATCCGTATCACCACCTGGTCGAGCGCTACCTGCACGGGCGCGTGCCGTCCATCGTCACCTTCGGGGCCGCGGGGGGCTACGACGCTGGACTGGCCTTCTTCGATGCGCTCCAGCTCATCAAGCGGCTGCTCAATCTGGGCGACGCCAAGACCCTGGCCATCCATCCGGCCTCCACCACCCACCGCCAACTCTCCGACGAGGAACTGGTGAAGGCCGGTATCCGGCCGGAGACGATCCGGCTGTCCATCGGGATCGAGCACATCGACGACATCATCGCCGACATCGACCAGGCCCTGGCCAAGGCCACGGCCGGGATGCTTGGCGGCAACGGCGGCGCCGGCGGGGCCGGTGGGAACGGCGATCCAACGTTCACCATTAACGCGGCAACGCCGCGGCGGGCGCGCGATGACGCGCAGACATGATCCGGCATGGGTTTGGATGATCGGCGCGTTCGGCGGCGCGCTCGCGCTTGCCGTGGCCGTTCTGGCCGGTTACGGCACCGGTCCCGATGGCCTCAAGCTGGGGCTGCGCGTCACGGCGCGCTGGTCGTTCCTTTTTTTCTGGCTTTCCTATGCCGGCGGCGCGATGGCCATCCTGTTCGGCCCAGCCTTTGCCGGGCTGGCGCGCCAGGCGCGACCCTTGGGCCTGGCCTTCGCCACCGCGCATCTGGTCCATATCGGATTGGTCGTCTGGCTGGGCGTCGTCATCGGCCAGATTCCGCTGCAGGGCGGCTCGTTGTGGTTCTTCCTGGTCGCACTGTTCTTCACCTATCTGCTGGCGCTGCTGTCCTTCGGAATCGGAATGCCCAACCTGGGACGTCTGTGGCGGCCACTGCTCTTTCTGGGCACGACTTACATTCTGATCGCCTTCGGCGGGGATTTTGTGGCGGGCGCACTCGCCCAGAAGACACAGCATTGGCTCTACGCCGCCGAATATGTGCCGTTCGCCATGTTGAGCCTTATTGCAATCCCGCTGCGCCTTGCCGCGTTTCTTCGCCGGCGCTTCGGCTTGCGTTCCGCCACGGCCTGACGCACCTCGCCACACTCGAAAATTTCGGCGCTTTGCCGCCTGTGATCGTGCCGGAGTGGTGCATAGTTCCAGCGGCGCATTCGGGCTTTGCGTACTCGGCCGCGCGACGTGCTGATCATCCGTATCGTCGGATCCACCGCTAAACGAGCGTGTTCTCCGTGCACACGGCGAATCACGTCGACGGATGCCCCATCTCCACTCACCGCCCCCGGGGTACCACGCCCAGTCGGTGGACGTCCCCGCGAGCACCTCACTAGATCACCTGGCGTCGAACTGCTTCGACTTTCCCGACCACAGTCGGTCTATCGAACCGACCTCTTGCACAACGACTTCCGACTCCGGCACGCCGTGCCGGCGGAGCACGTCGATCAGTTCCGTCCGCAGCTGCTGGAGGTCGCATGAACCGTCGGTCACCACGGACACGTCTACACCACGTTGCGTCTTGCCCACAAAGAAGTTGGCGACGCCGGGGGTAGCAAGGATAGTCCGCTCGAAGGCCGCCCGGGGCACCACAGCACCGCCTTCATAGTGGAAGGCGCCGTCGATCCGACCGTTAACTGCGGTGATGCGGCGATGAGCACACCCGCACGGACACGGCTCGTCGGACATCGTCACCGCGTCGACGAGGTCGTAGCGGATCAGCGGCTGTGCCAGGTTGTACAGGTTGGTCAACAGCAGCCGTTCCGCAGGTTGCCCATAGGGGACGACGTTGCCGTCGGCATCCGCCGGCTCCAGAATGACCAGGTCGTCGGCGACGTGCATGCCCTCTCCAACGCCGCATGGAAAGGCATAGGTCCCCTCTGAGCAGCCCCAGAACTCCGAAGTCTCGATTCCCCACGCGGACCGAATCGCTTCGCGCACGGGCGGGGTGCAGACCTCGCCCGCGACGCTGACCCAGGTCGGTTTGATGGTGAGTCGTCCCGCGATCGCCTCCAACGCCAGCTCCCGCATGAGGCTCGGCCACGCTTGGAGAGCCTGCACCGGGGGACTCGCGTTGTTGAGGCCGTCGACAATCTCGTCCAGGGGTTGCGTGCCGCCGGAGCAGTGCGATGCCGGCCCTCCGCTTTCGAAGGTGCTGAAGTCGTGAAAAATCCCCGACTCATGCCGGGTGCTGGTAGCGAAGGCCTGCGCCAGCACCGCTTCCGGGTCTTCGCCGCGTCGCCCGGTCCAGCGCGAGCCCTGCATCACGAAGGTGACGAACTCGTCCCACCCGTAGACGTGGACGGCTTGGGTTCCGATATATCCAGACGTGATGATCGCCTGGTACTCGTCGTCCATGTACCCGCGGTCGCCGTCCGGCAGATCGAGGTGTCGTTGGATCCGGGCAAATGTCAACCTGGGGTCTGTGACCACCCGGTCGAACTCCGCCATCATCTCGGCTCTGGTCAGGACCGGCAGAGAAGGAAGGTCGGCCTCGGTGAAATTCGCCAGATCGCGGCCTGCCAGTCGTTCCCGCCAGAACGGCGAATGCTCGGCGGCGTACACCAGCAGCTCCCGAAGACGCCGTTCGCGTTCCGCGGCGAGACGCCCTGCGTCCCAACGCAGCCGGCGCACCCCCTTCAGGTAAGCATCTTGCAATGCGGCACGCTGGCGCCGGACCAGCTGCTCGTAATGTTCCCCCGACGTAGCGCCGGTTGCCCTCGTTTGCACCTGGCGATCGTAGCCTAGGCACCGAGCTCCGACCGGCGATTCCTACCGCACGCGTGCCCGCCGTGAACTGCTTGTCAAATGCCGAGCCGGAACCAGCTAACCCGTCCTCGGGTGATCGCGGCAACGCGAGGTTGGGGAGTCGCGTGCGGGCCATCATTAAGAAGCGAAATCGATCTCATGCCGTTCGCGCTCGCTGCACCGCTTGGGCAGCGTCTTCGTATCCGTTGGTGATTAATCCTGAAATCACCCCATCGACGTCAGCGGCTGATTGATTCTGGCTGAGCTTGAACTTGGCGTCGATGCGGGTGATCAGCAATTCCACTCCCACAATGGCGCGTAGTTGACCCGCGATGAACTGCGGCGGCGCGTCGTCGACGGACCATGATTGCGGTCGCCCAGCCTCATGGCGTCCGGTTAGATCACGCACATTCTGTTCGACCCAGGCGGGGTCATCGTGCACTGCGAGTCGCCCATAGACGTGCGCAGTGACGTAGTTCCAAGTGGGCACCACACGTCCGTGCTCGGCCTTGCTCGGATACCAGGCCGGGGAAATGTACGCATCTGGTCCCCGCACGATGACCAGAGCCTCGCCAACCACCGGGCGCCGCCACTGGTCATTGTTTCGGGCGAGATGACCACGAAGGGTCCTCATGCCCGGGTCATAGACGAACGGCAGCATAGTAGCGACCAGGCCCTCCGGTGTTGCAGTGATCAGGTCAGCGGCACCGTGGTGAGTGAGCAGGTCGTCGACGGCCTGCTCGTCGGCGGCGAAATGGCCGGGAATGTACATGTTGTCCAGTATGTCGGCTGGGTTGATGGTCAAGCAGGTTCTCGTGGAAGGACTCGACATAACGAGTCGATCTCCATATAACTGAGTTGCAACGACGCTGGCGGCTCAGGCCCCTGCGTTGGGCGGAGACAAGCCGGCCTCGCCAAACTATTTGATAACCGAACGAAAATTTCGGCAACGCCGACCCAACGGAAGCTGCTGCCAGCCGGAATCCGTTTGCTGCCACCGGCACGGTAGCGCCGGGCCACTCGGAGGAGCGACGATGCCCGCGATACTGCGCAGCATCGGGCCGTCTTGTGATCTTGCGCGATCACCAAGCGCCCACATGTCGAGCAGGCGTGAACCGGACAGGCATGGAGTGGATGCCGTTGATCACTGTCGACGGCATGCGCCCGACCGGCCCCGCCAACTCCATGTTCTTCATCCGGCTCAGCACCTCCGATACGAGGGCGGCCGCCTCCACCCGGGCCAGGTTCGCGCCGAGGCAGAAATGCGTCCCGCCGCCGCCAAACGCCAAGTGCAGGTTGGGCTTACGAGTCACATCGAAGCGGTCGGGATCGACGAAGTGGGCCTCGTCCCGATTGGCCGAAGGGTAGAACATCGCCACCCGGTCGCCCTCCTTCACGGGCACCCCGCGTAGTTCTGTGTCCTTCGTGGCCGTGCGGAGGAACGCGATGAGCGGGCAGACGTAGCGGAGCATTTCTTCAACCGCAGTCGGCAGCAGCGACGGATCCGCCTCCAGCTTTGCCCGCTCCTCCGGATGGTCCATCAGCACGCACGTGCCTCCAGCGACCAGGTTACGGGTCGTGTCGCCGCCCGCATTGATCAGCAGCATGAATAAGTAGTTGAACTCCCTTTCAGTGAGGCGCTGTCCGTCGACCTCGGCATGCAGCAGCGATGTCGCGATGTCATCGCCAGGATCCGCACGTTTGCGGGCCACAAGTTCCGTTGAGTACCCAAACATCTCGGCGGCGGCCCTCATGGTGCGCTTGTCGCCTTCCAGACCGGTGTTCATGATCTCGGTCAGCTCGTAAAGCCGGTTGCCGTCTTCCAGCGGAATGCCGAGCAGTTCGGCGATGACGTATGAGGGCAGCGCCCCGGCGACGTCGGTGACGAAGTCGCACTCGCCCCGCTCGATGACGCTGTCGACCACGTCGCGCGCCATGTCCGTGATGCGTTCGTTGAGCTTCGCTACCTGGCGCGGCGTGAAGCCCTTGCTGACCAGAGCGCGCAGCGCGGTGTGCCGCGGCGGGTCCATCGTCATCATCATCACGCCCCGCTGGTCGGCGATGTCGTCGGGACCGGGCACATCGAAGAAAACCCCCTTCGCCTCCGACGACCACGTGGCGCTGTCGCGGGACACGGCGTAGACCTCGTCGTAGCCGGTGAGCGCGAGGAACCCGGGTCCGTCCTTGTACGGGTGCCATGCGACGGGTGCACACTCGCGGAGCTTCCGGAACGCATCGAAGGGCATTCCCGACATGTATGTGTCTGGATCGGCGAGGTCGACACCGCCGATGCTGATCGCGTCTTCGGTCACGCCCGACCTCCGCTGTGGTGTGATCGTGCTCAGGAAACACGGTGTAGCCGGTCGAGAATATAACCGACCGGAACCTTCCGGGAGGTGATTTCCGGCTCAACATCCGGACGTTTGTCGGCGTCGGGCTGGCCCGGGTGTCCAGTTATCGCGTCGGATGCGGCAGCCATCCCAGAGACACTAAGAGAGTCGGCCTAACTATTTTGATCCCCTGTCGACTGCGGAAATTTCTCGATCAATAGAACGAGTTCTACTCGACCGAGACGTGCAGTCGCGTCTCATCACGTTGCGGGCTCGCGAATGCAAGCAGTTCTCGTGGAAGGACTCGACATAGCGAGTCGATCTCCATATAACTGAGTTGCAACGACGCTGGCGGCTCAGGCCCCTGCGTTGGGCGGAGACAAGCCGGCCTCTTTCAGCAGCCGTCGCTCGTCGACCTTGCTGGAAGACGTCAAGGGCAAGTCGGCCACTAAGACGAATTGATCGGGCAGCATCGTTTCCGGGAGCCGTTTGCTGGCGGCCCGGCGGACGGCGAGAGGGGTGAGCTCGCCGTCCGGCACCACGAATGCGACGACCCCCAGATCGCCCTCCAGGTCGAAGGGCGTGCACGCCGCGGATGCGACCCCGTCGATACCACCGAGCGCCTCGGTCACCTCGACCAGCGACATCCTCACACCATGTCGCTTGATGACGCGGTCCGAACGCCCCACGTATACGTAGTTGCCCCGGTCGTCGCGGAAGGCGAGGTCACCAGTGCGGTAGAGGGTGGTTCCTTCGACGACATCCGTCCGCAGCACAGCTGCGCTCAGCGCCGGGTCGTTCAGATATCCAGCCATGAGCTGCGGTCCGCCGATGTACAGCTCGCCGACCGCTCCAGGACGATCCACCAGCCTTCCGTGCTCATCAACGAGGTGGAACGAGCTCCCGGGATGAGGATGACCGATCGGTACCAGCCCCGCGTCGAGCAACTCGGGCGTCAGTTCCAGATGGGCGACGGCGATGGTCGTCTCGGTCGGGCCGTACCGGTTCACCACCCGCAGTCCCGGACTGGCGGCCCACACCGCCTTGATATCGGCCGTGGACGGCGCTTCACCGCCCAGGGCCATCACTCTCAGCGGGGTGTCAGCCAACCGCGCCAGACGGCCGCTGGCCCGGAGCAACCGGAGGTAGCTGGGAGAGAAGCTGGTCGCCGTGATCCCCTCGCTGGCGACAATCGAGAAGAACCTGCGTGGGAACAGGAGGGCTTCCCGGTCGGGGATGACGAGGGGGACGCCGCGCACGAGCGGAGGAAAGATGGCAGAGAAGGACCCGTCAAAGTGCACGGGCGAAACGCATAGGCCCCGGTCGTCCGCGGTGAGTCCGACGGCGTCGGCGCATGCTTCGGCTGCGGTGAAAAAGGCCTCCGGAGAAATCTGCACCCCCTTGGGGATACCGGTCGTCCCCGACGTGTAAATGATGTAGGAGATGGGGCCCGTTACGGGTGGTGGCGTGCGCCCATCTGCGACGCTCAACGCCGAAAGGGAGGTCCACGCCGTGCCGACGGGAAGTCCCGATGGCGCCGTTTGGTCCGAGCCTGCGGTGATCACCTGTGCGGGCCGGCAGTCAGCCACGATCTGCGCACGGCGGAGATCCGGATCGGTGATCGCCAGCGGAACGAACGTGACCCCCGCCCACAGACAGCCCAGTGCCGCCACTACGAAGTCCACAGAATTGCCGATCAGCAGGGCAACCCGATCCCCAGGCTCGACGCCTTTCTGAAGCAAGCCAGCGGCCACTCTCCCAGCTGCGGTGCGCAACTCGTCCCGGGTCAACGCGCGATCCAGGTCCTTGACAGCGGGCCGATCCGGGGCTCGATCGGCGTGGTCCAGCACCGCACCGAGCACGCCGTGGTCCGTCACGCCTTCTCGCAGGTGCTGCACGCTCGCTATTCTCGCTCGCCGGTGGAGCTGTTCCCCACGGCCGAGGCCATGGCCGCCGCTGATTCGGCCGGGGGAGCAGCGGTTGCTGGATCCAACACTGGTTAATAGGTTAACGTGAGGGTTAATAGGTTAGACGTGAGGGGAAGCGTGATACAGGACCGGATTCGTGACGTCCTAGCTGCTCATGGCCGTATGGCGGTCGATCCACGCGAGGTGGACAGTCAAGCCGACCTCTACGAGCTCGGCCTGACGTCGCACGCGTCGGTCGATGTCATGCTTGCGCTTGAGGATGCATTCGACATCGAGTTCCCCGATGAAGTGCTCAAGAAGTCCACCTTCGCTTCCGTACGCAACATCGAGCAGGTAGTCGAAGGCCTAGCCAAGTCGTCTGCGTGATGCCACGTGCGGTAGTGGGCCTGCCGGAGCCGGCCCTGCAGATCTCTGCCAGCCTGTCGAACTCATTTAGATTCGGTAAGCCCACGGCCGACGGCATTGAAGCCGTTGTCGAGTTCGTCGGATCGCCGTACAGGATTCGCGACGCTCTGATCGTTAATCCGCGCCCGGGTCAAGCCAACTCCGGTATCCGCGCGTTGGCCTACCCCAGTGACGAAACCGACTGGACTCTTGAGATCTCATCTGATGTGGCACTTCGCTATGTATCTATCGACGCGCCGGGCTGGATACCCTCGGACAACTTCTTTCATCTCCTGGCCGCGACACCGTACAGCGTGCGGCTGCAACGATGCTGTGATCAAGCTGCGCCGCTGGGTAAAGTCGCATCGGTGGATTCCCTTGGTACCGCAACGATTACGGCGAGTGCATGATCACCCTGCCGGGCGAGGTTGACTGGCACCGCGTCCGCGTCGGATGCGATGTCGTGGCCATTGAGGATGTCCAGGACTCGCTGGCGGCGTTCGGGGACCGGTACCTGCGCAAGGTTTTTACGGCGAGCGAAATCAACGACTGCCAGGGCCGCAACCGGGCGCACAGACTGGCGGCCCGGTTCGCGGCCAAGGAAGCAGTGATCAAGGCATTCGCAGAACCCGACGTGCCGTTTCCCCTGCGCGAGATCGAGGTAACACGGGACGGCCCGCTGCCTCTGCTTCGCCTGAGCGGAGCGGTCGCCGAGCGGGCACAACACCAAGGCTGGCTCAGCTCGTCTTTGTCGCTTTCGCACTCCGATTGCCACGCAATGGCCGTCGTTCTCGTGGTCTGTAGTCCAGCCGAGTCCGAGTAGGAAACTTCATGCGCTAGCGCCGACTCGACTCGCCGTGCCCGAAACCCATCGTGAGTCCGGCCCGGGGCACTAGCGGATTCGGCGACTCTCAATCGACGTGATGTCCGATACGGGGATGTGCTCCGATGGGGAAACGGCAGCTACCGGCAACACCGCGTTTCGGATCGCCGCCAATACCGCCGGGTGATTGGCGGGATGATCGCCCGTGGGTATGGCGATCAGGCGGGGCGGCTGCGACGTCCATTGCAGCCGGTCAAGGGCCGCCCGGCCGCCTTTGGCAGTGAAGCTCTCCAAATCCTCGGGCGTGGCAATCAGCGTCACGTCGGTTCCACCGTGGGCAAGCGTTGTCAGAACATCCTCCGGCAGGTACACGAGTCCGACCCGGCTCAGCATCCGCAGGACGTATCGCGGGAGGTGGTTGTGCATGAAGCTCTTCGTCAGCTCCCGAGCCAGGTTGAGAAGTGCTTTGCGGCGCTTTGTTGTCCTGGATTCGGAGGGGCCGCCGCCCGTGTCACTAACCGCGTTGGTGTTTAGCGTTTTCTTCCGAAAGCCCCACTGCTCCAGCAAGGTGGGGGTGACGCGCCAATTCCACACCTGCACGTTGACCAGGATCGCCGACTGCGCACCGATATTGCGGGCGGCCTGAGCGGCGTTCCACCCGCCGGAGCAGATACCGACAAGCTCGAGTTTGCCGGCGTCTTGGCACGCATGTCTGGCCACCGCTACCGACTCGGTGATGTCAGCCTTGGAATACACCCTGCGCCAACGGTCCCGGCTGATCTGGCCCGACAAGCCCTGTCCTGCCGGGTCCCAGCGCACCGCCTGTGACCCGGCCGCTGCAATGCGACGTGACAATTCGACCCACTCCCGGGCGGGTCCTACGTGCAAGTCGTTGGCCGTCACGAAGAACAACACGGTCTTTGCGGGCGCGGGACCACGGCGTCGGGGCAACGTGCGGATGGCGAATAGGCCGTTCGGCTCGATTCGTTCGATGCTCTCGAAAACGTCGACCCCGTCGGGCCCTTCGGCCGGCATCGTTGCGGTTGTCAGGTATTGGGGTACGGCGCGATGGGTGCGAGTGGGAACGTTTCCGTCGATCCAGTCGATGATCGAATCGACTGCGGTGAAAGGGATCGGTAACGGCATCGGCGTCGGCGCGGCGCATTCCGGCAGACCGCCGGTAATGATCGAATCAACTCCCTCGGCTGACGCCAGGGCGGTGACGCGCTTGTCGGTCTCGGCTGGTCGTCCCACCAGAAGTACGTTGTCGACGCCATGGGCGCTGACTGGATTGGCACCCATCCGCAGCGCGGCGAATTCTGCGGCGGCGTGGTCGCTCAACCGCCCGCCGATGATTGACACTTCGCCGGGCGTAGCAGCGTCCTCGCCCACCGACAACCGGAACAGCGTGGTGTGTTCCCGAAGGTAACGCCTGCCCGTTCCAGCGGGATCGAGGTAGACCACGCGGTTGACCGTGTGGGATTGGGTCAGGTACTCGTTGAGGATCAGGCACCCGGCACGTATGCCGATAGCGGTCGCCGACTCCGCGCCGATCAGCGTGAGGTAGTCGAGCGCGTGGCCCACGCTTGCCACCCAGTTGGCCACCGCGTCATCACGGACCTGAGCGTATGCAGAATCACCCAAGCCCAGATAGTCAAAACGCAGCACGCCGAAACCGCGGCGCGCCAGGCTGCCGGCGAGGACCCGGTGTAGTCGGACACTGTCCATCCCCTCCTTTCCGAGCGAACCACAGATCAGTACGCCGCCCCTGATCTGGTTATCGACCGGCAGATGAACCACGCCGAACAATGGCGAATCAGACGGTCCGAAAAATGTCGGCACCTCTGTCGTCGTCAACGGCATGTTGGACTGGCCCCACGGTCGGCTTCCGCCGCTAGCGGATAGTCGTGCTCTTGATGTTATTTTGCTCATTTCAATCAACGGTCCGACCTGGATTCGTACGTATGGCCTTCTCGTCGACGACGTCGGCAGCAATTCCGGTGGCCTTTACTGCAGCTGGCAGACGGGGCAAAGAAGAAGGCAAAGAAGAACAAAGAAGAAACTGAGGGAGCGCGCCACTCTGATACGTTTCTGATCCATTCACAGGGACCTCCCGACAATCTCCCAGATAACCGCGGACTAGTGTAGCGGAGGAGGATGTCCCGAGCCTCGTGGAACTTTGGTGGCGGCCCGGTGAGCATCAGGGCGATCACCTGATTATCATGCCCCATAGCGCCGACGGATTCGGCGAATTCGCGCTCGAGCGCGACGAGGCCGGCGTGGCCGGTGGTGACGGCGGGAGTGCCGGGCTAATCGGTGACGGCGGTGGTGGCGGTGACGGCGGCATGGGGCAGGCAGCAAGCGGCGCTTCGGGCTAGGTCGGCGCACCTGGGAAGTTGGAAGGAGTCCGCACATGATCAAAATGTCATTCACCAGGCTGGGTGTCGAGGTTGCCGGTTTGGCATTGTTGTTGACTGCTGAGGCCGGGGTGGCGTCAGCAGATCCCGATCTAGGTCCGATCGTCAACACGACCTGCAGTTATCCGCAGGTGATGGCGGCACTCAACGCGCAAAATCCGGCAGCTGCCGCGGAATTCAACTCATCGCCGGTGGCACAGGCTTATTTGCATCAGTTCCTCGCCTCGCCGCCGAGTCAACGTCTGACGATGGCCCAGGAGCTCGCGGGCGAGCCGGAGGCCCAGGAGCAATTTGGACTGATCCAACAGGTCGCCGCTGCCTGCAACAACTACTGAGCACACTGGCGAATTCTCGCTCGGTTGCGACACGGTCACGGACGGATACCTATTGAAACCTCGGTAGTTTCAACCGCCACATCCGCCACTATCGTCACATAAGCCAACTGCGGACGTCAATGCGACGGGTCGCCCTTGGAAAGGTGGGACATGGCGGCGTTACGTCGAATCGTTTCAATATCGGTAGCGTCGGCGACCGCTATCGCGCTCATCATGCCGATTGGCTACGCGCCAACGGCGAGGGCGCTGCCGTGCTCCGCACCGGAGGCGAACGTCCCGCCGCCCGCCGGGATGCCGACCATTCCCTCGCCCGGGCCGGCCGCGCCGCCGACGGGCCGCAGGCCACGCGGTACGAATGACAAAGCACCGCTACCCAAACTAGGTCCGCTGATCTCTTCCCTGCTCAAGGCGATACCCCAACAACGGCCCGCGCAATTGCAGGCGGCGGTAACGCCGGCGCCGGGTCCGCCGGGCGCGGCCAACCTAGTGCCTCCGAATGCTGACCAGATAGCTCCCGAGGCCAACCCGGCGCCACCGTCGCCGGCCGGGATCGCAGGGGCCCCGACGTCGCTTGTCGACTACGTCACCGGTCCGAACAGCCCCAACCGCACACTCGAACGTTTCGGCATCTCCGGGACAGACCTCGGGATTCCCTGGGACAACGGTGATCCCGGGAACCGCCAGATCCTGATGGCCTTCGGCGACACCTTCGGCTATTGCAGTGTCCACGGCCAACAATGGCGGTACAACACACTCTTCCGCAGCCAAGACCATGACCTGTCGCACGGAATCCATGTGGCCGACGGCGTGCCCAACAACCCCTATTCCGGCTCACCGGTATGGGCGCCAGGCCTTTCCAAGCAGGTCGTCAACAGTATCCACAAGGCGGGGCACGAGACCGGAATCATCCCGACCGCCGCCATCTCGATCGGGCGAACCCAGTACATGAACTTCATGTCGATCAAAAACTGGGGCCGCGACGGCGAGTGGTCGACGAACTACTCGGGACTCGCGCGCTCACTCGACAACGGTCAGACCTGGGGGATCTACCCCGGCAGCATCCGCCTGGCCGCGGCGGACACCGTGCCCGGCGGACGGTTCTTCCCCGGTAATGAGAACTTCCAGATGGGAGCATTCATGCGGGGCAAGGACGGTTACCTCTATTCGTTCGGAACTCCCTCGGGCCGCAGCGGTCCCGCGTTTCTATCCCGCGTCCCTCCAAACGCGTTGCCGGATCTCACCAAGTATCAATACTGGAATGGCGATGGAAAGGGTTGGGTTGCAGTCAATCCGGGCGCAGCGACCCCGATTTTCCCCGGACCGGTGGGTGAGATGTCGGCGCAATACAATGACTACCTGAAGCAGTACCTGGTGCTCTATACCAACGGTGGCAACAATGATGTCATCGCGCGGACCGCGCCCGCACCGGAAGGGCCTTGGAGTCCTGAGCAACCGCTGATCTCGTCGTTCCAGATGCCCGGTGGCATTTACGCGCCGATGATTCATCCCTGGTCGACGGGCAAGGACCTGTACTTCAATCTGTCGCTGTGGTCGGCCTACGACGTGATGTTGATGCACACCACGCTGCCGTAGTCACGCCGGTAGGCGGAAGCTCATACCGACTGTGGTTCCCGACGGGGTGCAATCCATCTCCAGCCAGTCGCTCACCGCGCGAATTAGTAACAACCCTCTGCCCCGCGCGCCCGGATCGGCAGGCACCGGCTTCCAGGAGCCGCCGTCGATGACCCTGAGATGCACTCGAGCGCCATCGTTTTCGCCTTCGACGCGCACCTTGCCCGGTTTGCGGCCGCGGTAGCCGTGCTCGATGCTGTTCGCGCAGGCCTCGTTGACCGCCAGCACGATGTCGGCGACAAGTTCGTCGGGAACCACGGCGGCCTGCATCCACTCGGCGAGTTGGTGCCGGATGTCGCTCAAATGGTCTGCCGTCACGATTTCTTCGATCACAAGGGGCGCATACGGTCGCCGATAGACGACGATGGCGATGTCGTCGTCGTACCCGTCCGGGGGCGCCATTTCGCTGAGCGCCGCGTCGGCGACGGCGTCGACGGTGAGGTGCATTCCGCTTGCCACCGTCGCGCCAAGGTGCGCGATCCCGTCGTCGAGCGATACGTCGCGCCGCTCGACCAGGCCGTCGGTATAGAGCATCAGTGTCGACCCGGGTGGCAGTACCACCGACGATTGCGGTCGAGATTTCTTGCGTTGTACCGCTAACGGTACGGATCGAGCGTCAACGAGCAGAGTCGGCGCAGACTGTGGTGCTGCGAGCACAGCCGGCAGATGACCGGCGCAGCTGTAAAGGAACTCGCCGGAATCGGTATCGAGGACTGCCAGAAAAACTGTGGTGCAGAACGCATTCGGGATCAGTTCGGCCACGGCGTCGAGTTCTCCCAACAGCTTCGCCGGCTCTGCGCCGGTGAGTAGCAACGCTCGTGCTGAGCTGCGCAGCTGGCCCATCACCGCCGCAGCGGACAGGCCGCGCCCCACACAGTCTCCGACGATGATGCCGATCCGGTGATCGCCGATGCGCAGCACGTCATACCAGTCGCCCCCGATTTCCAGTGGTGAAACCGCGGGCTCGTAACGGACCGCGAAGCCGGGCGGAAGCTCGGTGGGTGCCAGCATCGCGTGCTGCAATGTCAGCGAGGTCTCGCGGACCGCCTCGAACTGGCGCACGTGCTGTATCGCGAGCCCCAGGTGGCCGATGAGCACGGTGACCAAAAGACGGTCCTCCGCGCTGACCCGGCGAGGCACCCGGAGCTCAAGCCACAGGGCGACGTCTCCACCGCCGGTGAGGACGGCAACTACTCCGCTTGATTGGCCTGGCGCAGCAGGACTTTCAATCGGTTGAACCGTGAGCGGCAGTTGGTGGCGCGCTTGTTGAAAGATCTCTCGCAGCGCCGGATCGAGTTGACGCCAGCTTGCCGGGGCCTTGTCGCCCGCCACCTGGATGGTGGGGTCGGCACCGCTTGTCGGCCACACCGCGGCCACCACCCGGTGAACGTCGAGCGCGAGTCGGCATTCGTCGAGGGTGATCGAGAGGACTTCGGACAGGCTCTTGGCCACGCTCACCGCTGTGGCCAGGCGCAGCACTGCGCTTTCCCGCGCGGCAAAGGCCCGTTCGGCGGTGATGTCACGCAGCGTTCCCACATACACGTCGCCGTCGGCGGAATCGGTGTTGACGTGGTTGATGTTCGCCGTCACCCACACCAGGCGTCCGTCTCGATGCCGGATCGGGGTTTCGTATTGAACCGCGTTTTCCTGGCTCAGCCTGGATCGTTGTAGCCGCGCGGCCTTCTCATCGACCAACCACGGATGCGGCCATCGATAGGGGAGGCCGTCTGCCGGGTATCCGGTGAGTTTGGTGAAAGCGTCGTTGAGCTCGATCACCGCGCCACGGTGATCGCAGACGAAGAAGCCCTCCTGCAGCGAATTCACCAACGCATTGCGAAATTCGTCGCGATCGGCGAGATTTTCGGCACGGGCCCGCTGCTCCTCGTAACGCTTTGTGCCATCCAGGAATCCACGCGAAGCGACATCGAGCGGGGCCAGCGTCTGCAAGAGGAAAGCTAGCGCCGCCGCCGCGTCGAAACCCGGCTGCCGCGCCAGCTCTTCGAACAGCTGAGAGTGCTTCTCGATGATCTCCAGCATGCTGATGTCGTCTTGCAAGGCCCGGCGTCCAAGCTCGTGGCCGACGGCGAGGTCTTCCTCTCCGCGCGACTCCAGGTAGGTACGCAGTGCTGCGGCATAGCCGACGTGGAAGTCGTTGTCGTCGCCCGTCATGGGCGCCGCTCCTCAGTCCCGGCTGCGCCGGAACCATCGTCGTGGTCGCGCGTCATCCCGACGTACCTCGATGACGCGCCGCGAGCACCAGCGCGTCGTCGTTGCCCTTGGCGTGGTCGTGCAGGATCCGGTCGGCGATCACCCTAGCCGTCGCGGCAAAGTCGGTGCTGGTCAGAAAATCTCCAGCAATGCCGTCGCTAGTCATCACTAGCAGATCACCGGGGCGCATCGAAACCGTCTGCGTGTGCACTGTCTCGGGTATTCGGTAGCCCACGATGCCACCGGCGAGGCGCGCCGATGACCGGATCGCGACGCCGCTTGGCGACTTGGCGGCCAGGTCGGCGGCGACGTTGCCGATCCCGGTCCAACTCAGGAGGTCGGCTTCGAATTCGATTCGCACCAAAGTCATCGCGACCCCCCTCGTGTCGGCAAGCGCGCGATGGCATAGTTGGATCAAGACTCCGAGCGGCTTATCAGGGTCTTGGCGAAGGACGTCGACGCCGCGCTGCGCTGCCCGGGCGGCCTCCGCGCCGTGGCCCAGACCGTCCAGCACACCGAATAGGGCGGCGCCGGGGCTGACATCGATTGCGAGTGGGCGGTCGCCGCAAGCCTTTTCGCCCGGGCGCGGGCGGGACGTGGCCGCCCATTCGATCGGCCCCAGCCAACCATGCTCAGCCATTGTTCGGAATCCACTTCCACATCTCGATAATCGTCCCTTGGCCGGGTGTAGATTCCACGATCAAACGGTCCATCAGTCGGCGAGCGCCGGGTAACCCGAGTCCCAGGCCACGGCCGGTCGAATAGCCGTCCTCCATGGCCCTTTCGATGTTGGCGATGCCCGGACCGTCGTCTTCGGCTCGCACCACCAGTGCCTGTCGGCCCTCGCGATCTTGTACGGCCACCCGAATCGCCCCGAAGCCGGCGTAGCTGGTGATGTTTCGGGCCACTTCGGAAATCGCCGTGGCAATCATCGTGACATCGGTCAGCGAGAAACCCAGCCTTCGGGCCAACTGGTGACCCGCCTGACGTGCCGCGACGATGTCGTCGGGGTTGCCGACATCGACGACGACGTCATCCGACACCGTCTGGTCCGATCGATTTCCCTAGCCCCAGTTGTCTGTTCAGCAGCGCCAGGCCCTCTTCGAGGTCCAGCGCCGTGTACATATCGTCGAACATCAACCCCAGCTGGACCATCGCAAACGCCACCTCCGGCTGCAGGCCGACGATAACGGTGTCCGCGCCGCGTAGCCGGGTCATGTGCGCAATCGTGCGCAGCGATCGGGCGGCGAACGAGTCCATGACGTCAATGGCGGTGACGTCGACGATGATGCCCTGCGCTCGGAAGCGGCTGACCTGCTCCATCAGATCTTGCCGGAGGCGTTCGGTGTCTGAGTCGGTCAGCGCAGCCTGCACCGAGGCAATGAGGATCGCGCCCTGCTTCAGGATCGGTACTGGCATGGCGCGCTCACGTTAGTTCTCAAGAAGTACCGTCTATCCGCCCGTCTCGCCGGTGCGGGTGACCTCGTAGCCCAGCAGACGTTCGGCTTCTTCGATTCCACCCTGTAGGTCGCCGACCGCGTTCATCTTAGAAAGATCGAGCCCGATCGTCACCAGGGTGAGCGCGATCTCGGACGACAGGCCGGTGATGATCACGCTGGCACCCATCAATCCCGACGCATCGACGGTTTGCACGAGGTGGTTCGCCACCGTGGAGTCGATGGTGGGCACGCCGGTGATGTCGATGACGACGACCTTGGCCCGGTTTGCGCGAATGGCCCGCAACAGCTGCTCGGTCACCTGCCGGGCGCGCTGATTGTCGAGAACGCCGATGATCGGCAAGATCAGCAGCTGTTCGCGCACTTGCAGCACCGGCGTGGACAGCTCGCGGATGGCCTCCTGCTGCTGCCGGATGATCCGCTCGCGTTCCTGCACGAACCCGACGGCGACGGTATTGGCGATGCGGTTGGCGGCAGGTTCGTAGGCGTCGAGCACCCTGTTGAGTAGGTCGAAGTCCGTCTGGTATTTCTCGAACAGCGAACGGGCCAGGACGTCGCGCAACAGCAACACGATGCCGACGACCTCATTTGTCTCGACGCCTCGAGGAATGATGCGCTCGGACAAGTCGCGCGCGTAGTCCTGCAGCGCCTCGACGCTACCGGTCTCAAGCACCTCGACGTAGCTGTCGTACACCGTCGTTGCCTCGGAGAAGATTTCCTCCGGTGACATCGCGGTCAGCAATTCGGCTTCGGTTATCCTGCGGGCCCATTCCTCGCGCAAAGCCGTTCGGTTCTGCCTCAGGTGCTGAACCAGTTGCGGCAGCAAACCCTCGCTCGAGATCGCCGGCGTCTGATTGACGACGCCCGATGCAGAGAAATCTGTCGTCTGATCCGCCATTGAACCTCCCGGGCCTCCGCGGCGGGTACAAGTCCCCGCGCTCAGCGTAACCGAGCCTCGCCGCGAGTTCGGTTGAAGTAATATTTCTGCAGTTTGCTACGGCGGCGAGGTTCGGCACCGAGACCGTCAGCAGCCTTGAGATTCCAGATGAAGGATGGCCGTTGTCAGCTGCGGATACGATCACCACCACGGTTGCTCACCGAGAAGGGGCCACCGTAGTGAGCATCGGCGGCGAAATCGACTTGAGTACCGCGCCGGCCTTTGAAGCGGCGATCACGACAGCGCTCGAGGTAGACCCTAGCGTTCTCGTGATCGAACTTTCCGAAGTGACCTTCATGGCATCGGTGGGCCTGCGGATCTTGGCGGCCACCCAGGGAAAATTCAGCAAATCTATCCGGATCGCCGTTGTCACCAACTCTGCGGCGGCGAGCAGACCGATCCAGTTGACCGGACTGGACAACGTCATTGCGTTGTACCCGACGCTGGATGAGGCGTTGACCGCGCAGGACGAGGCTCCGCACAACTAGCTTTCCGGCACCTGCTAGCGCAGCACCTGACGTGCGATCGCGTACTTGTGTACCTCGGTGGGGCCGTCGTAGAGCCGGAAGGCCCGCATGTCGGAGAAGATCATCCCGACCGGTGTCTCGTCGGAAATTCCTATGCCGCCCAGGATTTGGACGCAGCGGTCGGCGACCTTGAACAGCTCCTCAGACACGTAGGCTTTGACCATCGAGCTTTCGTGTCGGCCGGTGCCCCGGTCGCCCATGTCCAGCGTCCAGCACGCCCACCAGATGGCGAGTCGGCATTGCTGCAGCGCGATTTCGTTGTCGGCGATCATGAAGCTGACGCCTTGATGCTCGCCGAGCGTTTTACCGAACGCGGTCCGTTCACGGGCGTGGCGCACCGCGATCGACTGCGCGCGCGAAGCCGCCCCCAGCCAGCGCATGCAGTGGGTCAGCCGGGCCGGCGCCAACCGCAACTGCGCGTAGCGCAGGGCTTGGCCGACTTCGCCAAGCACGGCTGAGGCCGGCAGCCGCAGGTCGGTGAACCGGACCACGCCATGCCCCTCGACGTAGTTGCGGTCCATCGTGTTCATTACCCGCTCGAGCTCGATTCCCGGGGTCTCGCCCTCACACAGGAACAGCGTCGGCCCGTCGGTGCCGTGTGGGTTGGGCGCGACGCGAGCCATGATGATCCATGTCCGGGCGCCGTGCGCACCGGTGATCAACCACTTGAGGCCGTTGATCACGTAGTCGGTCCCGTCGAATTCCGCCATCGTGGCCAGCTGGTTAGGATCTGAGCCGGCGCCACCGGGTTCGGTCATCGCGAACACCGACCGTTGTTGTCCGTCGATCACGGGGACGAGGAACTGCTCGACCTGCTCTTCGTTGGCGATTTTGCCCAGCAGGTACATGTTGCCTTCGTCGGGCGCGGCGCAGTTCAGCGCCACCGGGCCCAGCGTCGACCACCCGGCCGCCTCGAACAACACCGCCTGCTCGCGGTGCGATGGCTCCCGGCCACCAAAACGCTTGGGCGCCTGGAACGTCAGCAACCCGGCGTCGCGGGCCAGCTCCACCATCTCGGCGCGCAGCGAGTCGTCGGGACCGTGACGGGTGAGGCGAGCATCAGCCTCGTAGGGCACGATCTTCTCGCAGACGAACGCGCGGATCTCGTCTCGCAGCGCCGTCAGGTCCGCGGGTATGTCGAAATCGATCATGCGGTCTCCATCAACGTCAGCGCCTGCTCGAACAACCGCACGGTGGCCTCGTGGAGTAGTTCGCCGACTTCCTTGGGCGCCTTGCCGGCGCTGGCCCTGGCCTGCGTACCCTCCAGCACGATCCCGAGCTTGAAGCACGCCAGCACCGTGTACCAGGTGATGTGCGACAGGTCGCGGTTGGTGTTGCGGGCATACCGCTGCACCAGGTCATCGGTGCCGGCCAGGCCGCCCTTCTCGAAGAGGGTGCCGCCGAACGCCGGGGATTGTCCCCAGGTGGCCAGCAGCCAGCCCAGATCCAACAGTGGGTCGCCGATCGTGCACATCTCCCAGTCGACGATCGCGACGACCTCAGGCGAGGTGCGGGAGAACATCACATTCGCCGCGTGGTAATCGCCGTGCATGATGCCCGGCGTCCACGCCGTCGGTCGGCCCTCGTCGAGCCATGAGGCCACGTCGTCGACCCCGGGAATGTCTGGGCCGGGATAGTTTTCGAATTCCCGATATGACTCCAACTCCGAAAGCCAGCGTGGCACTTGGCGTTCCAGGAAACCGTTCGGCTTACCGAAATCGCTGAGGCCGACGGCGGTGTAGTCCACTGCCCCCAGCTTGGCCAGGGCGTCGGCCATCGACAGTCCCATTTCGAATCGCACCGCCGGGTCGCCTGAATGCAGCGGAGGTAATCCCTCACCGGCGTTGAACCCGTCGATGGGTTCCATCAGATAAAAGACCGCGTCGCCGAGCACGTCGGTGTCGGCGCAGCTGGCGATCAAGTGCGGATGCGGCACGTCGGTCCCGGCCAGCGCCGCCAGCACCTCGGTCTCGCGCATGATCACGACGTTGCTGCGCGGGCGCAGATGCGCGGGTCCGCGACGCAGCACGTAGGGGCGGCCCGATCTGATGAAGCGCAACATGATGTTCTGCGTTCCGCCGCTGATCTTGGCGACGTCCTCCAGCGGGCCATCGCCCAGCCCCTGCTGCGACATCCACTCGGCCACGGCCTCGAGGGCTTGTGAGTCCACTCGCCAGAACCTACTCCCCGCCTGTCCGACAGTTCGTCGGCGTGCGCCAGCAGAGCCGCGCCGAGTTCAGCCGATTGTGCCTTGGCATCGGCTGCTGCGATAGCCGCAGCCTAGCCGTTGACGTCAGGGGATCAACACGGTCGATCCGTGCGTCCTGCGGCCCTCCAGGTCGCGGTGGGCTTGAGCTGCGTCGCGCAGCCGATAGCGGTCACCAGTGGTCACAGTTATCGTCCCAGCGTTGATCGCATCGAATAATTCGTCAGTGCGCGAATGCGACTGGGTCGTCAGGGTAGTCGAGCACGTCGATCGCTCCCGCTCGGCGCGACAGTTCCGCTTTCTGCTGCGTGGACACTGTGCTGATGACGTCCGCGCCCAGGCTCGTCGCCCATTGCGTCAGAATCAGTCCAACACCGCCGGCGCCGGCATGCAGCAGAACGGTGTCGTCGGAATGAACGGGATACACCGATTTGATCAGCAGGTGCGCGGTCTGGCCCTTCAGTATCGCCGACGCTGCCACTTCAGCGGTGATGCCGTCGGGAACGTGGCTGATCAAATCGGCCGGGGCCAAACAGTATTCGGCGTAAGCGCCAGCGGCATCCGACGTGGCTACCCGGTCACCCACCCATGCGGTGTGCACGCCGTCGCCGACGGCGGCCACCGTACCGGCGACCTCGCTGCCGAGGATGAACGGCAGGGAGCGCGGATACACGCCGGTCCGGAAATAGGTGTCGACGAAGTTGACCCCGATGGCCCCGGCCTTGATGAGCACCTGGCCGGCGCCCGGCTGCGGCACCGGCCGCTCAACGTAGGCGAGCACTTCTGGGCCGCCGGTTGATGCGACCTCTATGGCATGCATGTTGGTTCAGCCCAGATGCGCGACTTGGGTTTGGTAGGCACGACGATGACGGTGGGTCCGTCCGCGCCAAGTGCTGCGTTGAATTCCTTGGCCAGTTGCTCGGTCCCGTCGACGGTGACGGCGTGGCACCCAAAGCCCGCCGCGAGCGACTCGATGTCCAGGCCGGGTAGATCCAGTCCGGGTACGTTGGGCGTCTTCTCCAGTAGCGCAAAGGATTTCAAGACGGAGTATTCACCGTTACGCATGACAACGAAGATAATCGGGAGTTTATGCTGTGCCGCAGTCCAGATCGCTTGGATCGAGTACTGGAAGGAGCCGTCGCCGATGGTAGAAACGACGGTGCGTTTGCGTCCAACAGCGCGGTCACCCAACACAACTCCGACGGCACCTGGAACGCCCCAACCGATGCCGCCGCTCCCGGTGGCGAAGAATGACACCGGGTGCACGGTCGGCAACCAGCGCTCCTGTTCGGCCATTGTCGATGTTGATTTAGTAGGTCGTAGGTAACATCCCAGACCGTCGGTTGCGCTGCCATTGGCCAAGGCTCGTTTTCTGTAGGATCTTTCAGCCCGAATTCTCCGGCCCGGCCTGACGGCTTGTCTACGTTCCGGCCGACAGCGTCGGCGGTTGACCGCTGTGCCGGGTCACACCCAGGTAGTGCCTAGGTTTCGGGGGTAATGTCCGGAATTGCTGACGATGGGAGAAACGACGATGCCGCGGACCGACAACGATTCCTGGGAGATCACCGAGAGCGTGGGGTCGACAGCGCTCGGGGTGGCCGCCGCCCGCGCCGCGGAGACCGAGAGCGAGAACCCGCTCATCTCCGACCCGTTCGCACGGGCATTCCTCGATGCGGCAGGTGAAGGCATGTGGAGCTTGACGGCCGATCCTCAATTAGCGGCCAAATTGACCGACGTCGCGCCGGAACTGCGCACGCAGCTGCAGGTGATGGTCGATTTCATGGCCGTGCGGACCGCGTGGTTCGATGAGTTCTTCCTCAACGCGGTGTCGTCTGGCCCTCGGCAAGTGGTGATCCTGGCGGCCGGCTTGGACGCGCGCGCGTGGCGACTGCCGTGGCCGGACGGGACCACGGTGTACGAGCTGGACCAGGCGAAGGTGTTGGACTTCAAGTCGAGCACCCTGCAGCGCCGCGGCGCGCAGCCGACGGCGCGGCTGGTGAGCGTCGCGGTGGACTTGCGGCAAGACTGGCCAACGGCGTTGCGGGACACGGGCTTTGACGCAACCCAACCGAGCGTGTGGTCGGCCGAGGGGCTGCTGCGTTACTTACCTGCGAAGGCGCAAGATCTGCTGTTCGACCGGATCAACTCGCTGAGTCCAGCCGGCAGCTGGCTGGCTACCAACCTGCCCGCGAAGAATGCGGTGGACCCCGACCTGTTGGCCAGCCAGCGCGACCAATCCAAGCGCTTGCGCGCCGCGGCCGCCGGCGTGCTCGACGCCGAGATACCCGACGTGGAAGACCTGTGGTACCCGGAGGAGCGCACCGACATCGCCGACTGGCTGACCGACCACGGCTGGGACGCATCGGCGATCGGGATGGCCGATCTGCTTACCCGATACGGGCGCGCCGTCCCCGAGGACAACGTGCTGCCGCCGGTCGATTTCGTCTCTGCGCGACGTTCTTGATCGCGACCGACCAATACACCTGCCCCGCAACGTATTCAGGCTGACGGCGAGGTAAGGTCGCCGATCGCTTGTCAATGTTCTTGTACTGCAGTACTAATCGAACGGCACCGGCGCAGTCACGAAATCGGAACAAAGAGTTCTCTATCTATTAGTCAGATGTTTAGTCCAGAGGTTTGGACGCCTGGTGGCCGGGGTACGTTAGCTTTGCTCTGCGGTTTTGATTGACATTGATGGAGGTCAGGATGCGTGGCGGAGGTTTAATCAGTGCGGTTGTGGTGGTCTGGTTGGTGGTCGGCGTGATTGCCGCGTTCCAGCGGGACTACCTGAAAAACACGGATCAAAATTGTGCCTCCCTAGGCACAATCGCAGTCACGGTATTGGCAGGTCCCCTGAATTACGCGGGTGTCAACCCGAAGGTGGCCGATTGTCATTTGCCGCAACCCAGTTCAATGGCTGCCATGGACATCGATGACCTGATCGGAGTGGAGGCGTCATGATTGGCTTGGGCATCATCTTGCTGATATTGGGATTTGTCCTCAAAGTGTATTTCCTGGAGACGATCGGCATCATCTTGCTGGTTATCGGTGCGGTGCTATGGGTTCTAGGTTCCGTCGGTCGCCCGGTGGCCGGTAGGCGCCACTGGTACTGACGCGAATCACCGGAAGAATCCTCACCAACACAACTGGAAATGGAGTCGTTATGATCGCCCTCGGACTTATCTTGCTTGTCCTCGGTTATGTGCTGCCAATGTCAATTCTGATTACCCTCGGATGGATTCTGGTGGTCGTCGGCGTGGTGTTCTTGATACTGGGCAGCGTTGGTCGCCCAGTCGCCGGCCGGCGATATTGGTTCTAGCTCTGCCGCAATGGGGTTGGCTCACAGCTGACGCATAGGAATGACACAGCGGCACCTCAATCCCGCTGCGCATACTAAGTAGCTGTGAGCCAACCCCATGCACCCGTCGAGCGCGTGGTCATGCGCCGTGCCGACGGAAACCCGATCAACGTTCTGGTCGTCGACGACGAACCCGTCCTCGCCGAGATGGTGTCGATGGCATTGCGCTACGAAGGCTGGAACATCGCCACCGCGGGCGATGGCGCATCGGCGATGGATTCGGCCCGCTCGCAACGGCCGGACGTCGTCGTCCTGGATGTAATGCTGCCCGACATGAGCGGCCTGGATGTCCTGCGCAAGCTGCGCGAAGAGAGTCCACAGCTGCCGGTGTTGCTGCTGACCGCAAAGGACGCGGTGGAGGACCGTATCGCCGGACTCACCGCCGGTGGCGACGACTACGTCACCAAACCGTTCAGCCTGGAAGAGGTCGTGCTGCGTCTGCGCGCACTGCTGCGGCGTACCGGTGTCACAACGGAGGACAGCGGCGCGCAGCTCATCGTCGGCGACTTGGTGCTCAACGAGGACAGTCACGAAGTGACCCGCGCCGGTGAGCCAATTGCCTTGACGTCCACCGAGTTCGAACTGCTGCGCTTCATGATGCGCAACTCCAAGCGGGTGCTGAGCAAGGCGCAGATCCTGGACAGGGTGTGGAGTTACGACTTCGGCGGCCGGTCCAACATCGTCGAGCTGTACATCTCGTATCTGCGCAAGAAGATCGACAACGGGCGCGAGCCCATGATTCATACGCTACGCGGGGCCGGTTACGTCCTCAAGCCGGCTCGCTAGCATGGGCCGGGCTTGGTCCCTTCGGTTTCGGCTGCTGGTAGGACAAGTCGTCGTTCTCGCCATCGTGTGTGTCGGAATCGGCGGGGTAACCGAGCTTGCGCTGTACCGATACCTGGTCGGACAGCTCGACACTGAGCTGATGGACGCCTCCCATCGTTCGGTGCGGATATTCGCCGAGCCGCCCGGGCGGCATCACCTGCGGACCTTTCCCCGACCCGGACCGGGCCCGGTCTTCCTGGACGCTCCGGGTCAGCCGGTGGGGATGGTGGCGGCTGTGGTCAGCCCCGGTGGGGCGACGGAGGCCGGCTACCTGACCACCGCGGGTGGTCGCTCAGGATTGAGCGACACCGCCAAGGCCCAGTTGGACGCATTGCCGGCGAACCGCCCGCCGGTGACCCAAAACCTCGACGGTCTGGGTCGTTATCGCGTGGTTGCCGCGCCCGCCCGGCGGAGTGGCGACATCGTCATCACCGGGCTGTCGATGTCCACTATGGACGCCACGATGATCCGCGTCCTGATGATCTTCGCGGTCGTCACTGTCATCGCCGTCGCGGCCGCCACCACGGCCGGGATCGTGATCATCCGGCGAGCACTGGCGCCGCTGGGTCGGGTGGCCCAAACCGCCACCGAGGTGGTCGATCTGCAATTGGACCGCGGCGAAGTCACATTGCCGGTGCGGGTGCTCGAGTCAGATGCCAACCCGCGCACCGAAGTTGGGCAGCTCGGGTCGGCGCTCAACCGGATGCTCGACCATATCGCCGCCGCGCTGTCGGCACGGCAGGCCAGCGAGACCCGGGTACGACAGTTTGTTGCCGACGCCAGCCACGAGCTGCGCACCCCGCTGGCTGCCATCCGCGGCTACACCGAGCTGGCTCAGCGAGTGGGAGACGACACCGATGCGGTGGCGCATGCGATGAACCGCGTGCAGTCCGAAACCGAGCGGATGACCCACCTCGTCGAGGACCTGCTGCTGCTCGCCCGCTTGGACTCCGGGCGGCCGCTGGAACGCGAATCGGTGGACCTGTCGCGGGTGGCCGTCGACGCGGTCAGCGATGCGCACGTCGCCGGTCCGGATCATCAGTGGGAGCTCGACCTGCCCGAGGAGCCTGTGGTCGTCTCGGGGGACGCGGCGCGGCTGCACCAGGTGGTGACTAATCTATTGGCCAATGCCCGTGTCCACACCGGCCCCGGAACCGTGGTGACCACACGGTTGGGGTCCGACGCGACGCATGCCGTGCTGAGCGTGCTCGACAACGGACCGGGGATTCCCGAGCAATTGCAGTCGGAGGTATTCGAGCGGTTCGCCCGCGGCGACACGTCTCGATCCCGCAAAGGCGGCAGCACTGGGCTGGGCCTGGCGATCGTCTCGGCGGTGGTGAAGGCCCACAACGGCGCGATCACTTTGGACAGCGCGCCGGGGCGCACCGAATTCACGGTCCGTTTGCCGCTCTACGTGGGGTGAATTCCTGGAGCACGAGGAGATCCCACCTCACGACAGCGACGCCGGGTCGCCGCTGTCGTGAGGGTGTGGCTACCTCACGATCGACGAACTAGGGGCAGGTCACATCGATTTCGAAGGACTTGCTCACGGTTCCTGCCATTGGATTGGCGGTGTTTATGCCGGTCGCTGTCCCGGTGAATTTGTAGCCGTTACCGTCCTCGGTGGCTTGAGCGCTCGCCCCTGGGCTGCCCTGCTGATACGCAAGGGTGACGCCGTTGACGTTGCCCAGTGCGATTTGGTGAACGGCAGGAGGATTGGCGTCGGTGGCCTGTACAGCCACTGCGGTTTGGGTACCCGGCTGACCGATCCCGATCTGGAGCTGGCCGCCCGCCTTTTAGCAGGTGACCTGACCCTGGACGTTCTGGTCCTGGCCGTCGATCACCACTTTGGCGTGGCCCGAAGTGCTGACCTTCTGGCCTGGGGTGCTTGAGCTCGAACACCCGGACAGACCTGTCACCACGATCGCCGTCGCTACTGCAGCGACCGTTATAGAACGCTTCACCCGGTTCTCCTGTGTTGTTGTGGCGGCCGTCGGCGTGTGACGGACCGTTTCGGAATATGCGGCTTTGCTGGAAGTGTGAATAGCAATTTCGGGAAAAATTAAGCTCCCTGTTGGGACGGCCTGTGCGCACTCCATGCAATATTTGCCGGCCGGTTTCCCGATTGGCTGATTCCGGTTCGGCGCGGCTGAAATGATGGGCCGGTGGACCAGAACCCTCCGACGGCCGTCATCGAATCCGCACACCAGAATCACCGGCTGCCGCTCGACGACACCGCCGACTTCGCCGACGCCGACCGGGGATTCATCGCCGCGCTGACGCCCTGCGTCGTCAAGGCGGCCGACGGCCGAGTGGTATGGGACAACGACGCATATTCGTTCATCGCCGGGGATGCACCGCCATCGGTGCATCCCAGTCTGTGGCGCCAG
The DNA here is from genome assembly GCA_963760095.1 of uncultured Actinomycetota bacterium. Taxonomy (GTDB): domain Bacteria; phylum Actinomycetota; class Actinomycetes; order Mycobacteriales; family Mycobacteriaceae; genus Mycobacterium. The sequence continues at coordinate 31,548 of CAVXBT010000014.1, forward strand.
TGCATGCTGACCACCAAACAAGGCCTCTACGAAGTCACGCCGGGCATTTACCAGGTCCGCGGCCTCGACCTCTCCAACATCAGCTTCGTCGAGGGCGACACCGGTCTCATCGTGATCGACCCGCTGGTCTCCACCGAGGTGGCCGCCGCAGCGTTGCAGCTGTTCCGCAGGCACCGAGGTGACCGGCCCGTCGTCGCGGTCATCTACACCCATAGCCACGTGGACCATTTCGGCGGCGTGCTGGGCGTCACCTCGCAGGCCGAGGTAGACGCGGGCACGGTGGCGGTGCTGGCACCCGAAGGGTTCACCGAGCACGTCGTGCAGGAGAATGTCTACGCCGGCACCGCCATGACGCGTCGCGCGACCTACATGTACGGATCCCTGCTGGAGCGCGGCCCGCAAGGACACGTCGGTTGTGGCCTGGGCCAGGCGCCGTCCCTTGGTGAGATAGCGCTGATCGTCCCGACCGTCGATGTTGTGAGCACCGGTGAAACCCACACCATCGACGGGGTCCAGATCGAATTCCAGATGGCACCGGGCACCGAGGCCCCAGCCGAAATGCACTTCTATTTCCCGCGATTTCGCGCACTGTGTATGGCCGAGAACGCCACCCATAACCTGCACAACCTCTTGACACTTCGCGGCGCGCTGGTTCGCGACCCGCACGCCTGGTCGGGATATCTGACCGAGGCGATCGACAAGTTCGCCGACCGCACCGACGTGGTGTTCGCGTCCCACCACTGGCCGACCTGGGGACGTGAGCGCGTCGTCGAATTCCTCTCGCTCCAACGCGATTTGTATGCCTACTTGCACGACCAGACGTTGCGGCTGCTCAACCAAGGTCACACCGGCGCCGAAATAGCCGAGACGTTGAAAATGCCGCCGGCGCTGGAGGCGGCCTGGCATACCCACGGGTACTACGGTTCGGTCAGCCACAACGTCAAGGCGATCTACCAGCGCTACATGGGCTGGTTCGACGGCAACCCTGCCCGGCTGTGGCCACACCCGCCAGACGCGCTGGCCAGCCGGTACGTCGAGGCGATCGGCGGGATAGACCGTGTGGTCGAACTCGCTCAGCACGCCTTCGACACCGGTGACTTCCGTTGGGCCGCGACGCTGCTCGATCATGCGGTGTTCGCCGACAGCTCCCACGCCGGCGCCCGCGCCCTGCTCGCGGACACGTTGGAACAGTTGGCGTACGGCGCGGAGAACGCGACGTGGCGCAATTTCTTCCTGTCCGGCGCCGCCGAGTTGCGCGACGGCAACTTCGGCACCGCGACCCAAACCTCCTCGCCGACGTTGATGTCAGCGCTGACAGCGGAGCAGATCTTCGACGGCCTGGCCATCAGCGTGAACGGACCTCGCGCCTGGGATTTGGACCTTGCCATCGACGTCTCGTTGACCGATACGGATAGGAACTACCGGCTCGCGCTGCGAAACGGCGTGCTGGTACACCGCGAGGTACCCGCCGATCCCGCAGCCGCGGCGATAAATATCAAGCTGGACAACGCTTTTCGTCTGTTGATGGCGGCGATGGGCGACCTCGACTCACCGGGGTTGGAGATCGCCGGTGACACGGCTGCGCTGCAGCAGTTTCTGAGTGTCCTCGACCGGCCCGATCCGTCGTTCAACATCGTCACGCCCTAGCAAGCCACGTAGTCACTATTCGCCACACCAGACTCCGCGCCGGCTCGGGCCTCGATGTGCCCGCCTCTGAGCGACTACTGCACGTGGGTCATGAGTTGTCGCTCAGAGGTGGGCACAACACATCCCCCGCCGCAGAGGGGTTGTTGTGGCGTATGGGAATGCCGGCCACATCAAGCCACGTCGATGACCACCTTGCCGATCGCCTTGCGGTCGGCGACATGCCGCAGCGCCGCCGCGGTGTCGGCCAGTGGGAACCGCGCGCCAATGTAGGGCCGGACCGCGCCGGCGGCGAACATCTGCGTCAACTCCTGCATGTCTCGCGCGGAATCGTCCGGCCGGTCGCCGACGAACGTGCGAATCTCCATGCCGCGGATTGTGATTCCCTTGAGTAGGACCAAGTTCAGCGGGATGGATGGGATCGCGCCCGCGGCGTAACCGAGGGTGACGAAGGTCCCGCCGCGGGCAAGACCGCGCAGCGACGGCTCCGCATAGCGTCCCCCGACCGGGTCGAGAACCACTCGGGCGGCGTCGCCGGTGAACTCGCGGATGCGGGTCTTCAGGTCTTCCCGGTCGTAGTCGACCGTCGCCTCCGCGCCGCGTAGCCGACACAGCTCGAGCTTTTCCGGACTCGACGCGGCGGCCAGCACGCGGGCTTTCATGGCCACCGCCAGGTCCACGGCGGCCAAACCCACACCGCCGGCGGCGCCGAGGACGACCACCCAATCGCCCGGTGCGACGTCCGCGATAGATCGCAGGGCGTGATACGCGGTGCGGTAGGTGACGCCGAATGCCGCGGCGGAGGCGAAGTCTGCGCCGTCGGGTATCTCGGTGACCGCCGCCGAGTGCAGCAGCGTCTGCTCGGCGAACGCCCCGGTGGGCGTGGCGGCCGAAACTCGTTGGCCCACAACAAACGGCGCGCCCTCACCGACGGCGATCACCTCGCCGGCGAGTTCACTGCCCGGAGTGAACGGCAGCGGAATCTTGACCTGGTACTTGCCGGCGATCAGCAGCACGTCAGGGAAGTTGACGGCCGCCGCGTGCACCCGCACCACCAGCTGGCCCAGCCCCGGCGTCGGATCGGCGACATCGTCGACGACAAGGTCCTCCGGCGGTCCGTAGGCGCGACAGACGATGGCGCGCATCAGCCGACCCCCAGCCCGCGCAGACAAAACCGCACCAGATGATCGACGTCGTCGGGCCCGGGCCGCTGCGCCGAATCCAGGTAGCGGCGCATGGCTGTTGTCGTGCAATGAAAGACGGCGTCGACGTCGCGCGCAATATCCTTACTGCCCAGCGACGCAAGCGGGTCGGTCAGCAGGTCGCGCATCGGCCGCAGGATCTCGTCGTCGGCGGCCCGCCAGTCGGCCGTGGCCGAAACCTGGCCTGCGGCAGCACGGCTCATGCTGATCAGATGCGGGTCGGCGACCTGCGCGAGGGCGCCCTCGATCCAGCGCTGCACTTGAGCCGCCGGCGTGCGCTCCTTGGCCATCTGGTGCTGCAGATAGGAGACGACGATCGCGACGCCGCGTTCCATCACCGCGAGGATGACGTCGTCTTTGCCGGCGAAGTACCGGTAGAACGCTTTGTTCGACGAGCCGGCCTCGGTGACGATGTCGCTGACCCGCGGCGGCTCGGGCGCCACCCGTTCCATCACCCGGACGGCGGCGGCCAGGATGCGTTCGACTTCCTCGGTCGCTTCCCGCTGACGGTCATCGAGGGCGCGTTCTACGGCCGCGGTGACCCGGCTACTTGCCAACGAGGGCGCCGTATTTCGCGCGGGCGGCCTCGCGGCGGACGTCCAGCATCTCGCTGGGCCAATCGCCGTCCTCGGCCTCGTAGCCTTTGAGCAGCATGCGGGCCAGATTGACCTTGTGCGCCTCGGTCGGCCCGTCGGCCAGGCCCAGTGCGATGCCGCCCAGCAGGACGTTGACCAGTGGCAGTTGATCGGTGAGCCCGATTGCGCCATGCACCTGAATTGCCCGCAGCGCAATAGATTTCAGTACCTGCGAAGCCAAGATCTTGCAGGCGCCAATTTCGGCGCGGGCGGCGTGCTCGTCGCCGCTGTCAATCAGCCACGCGGCGTGCAGCACGGTCAGCCTGAACGGCGTCAACTCCGTGTACGAATCGGCGATGAACTCTTGCACCAGCTGCTTATCGGCGAGCAAAGTGCCTTGCGTGAAGCGGCTTTTCGCGCGTCGGGACATCATCTCGACCGCGCGCTGTGCCATCCCGATCGCACGCATTGCGTGATGCAGCCGTCCGCCCGCCAACCGGGTCTGCAGGATCAAAAAGCCCTGGCCGGGTTCACCGAGTAAGGCGTCCGACGGCACCCGCACCCCGTCGTAGTGCACCAGGGAATGCCCCGGTTCGTGGGCGTCCGCTCCGACCAGATGGTGGTTGGCTTCCACGTTGAGGCCCTCTGTGCCCGCCGGAATCAGGAACGTCGACGCACCGTGATGCACCGCCACGTCGGGGTTGGTGATCGCGACGACGATGAAGAAGGAAGCGACGGATGCGTTGCTGGAGAAGTATTTCCGCCCGGTGATCACCCAGTCGTCGCCGTCACGGACGGCGCGAGTGGTGAAGACTCTGGGGTCGGCGCCGCCTTGCGGCTCGGTCATCGAAAAGCACGAGAAGATCTCGCCGGACAGCAAGCCGGCCAGGTAGCGGTCCTTCTGGTCCTGGGTGCCGAAGCGGGCGATGATCTCTGCGTTACCGGTGTCGGGCGCCTGGGTCCCGAACACGATCGGCGCCCACGGGCTGCGGCCCAGGATCTCGTTGATCAGCGTCAGCTTGACCGCGCCGAAGCCCTGCCCGCCGAGTTCCGGGCCGAGATGCGGTGCCCACAGCCCTTCGTCGCGCACCCGCTGTTTGAGCGGGTCGACGATCTTGCGTCGTTCCTCGTTCAGCGGCAGGAACTCGCAGCCGGGGAACAGCACCTCCAGCGGCTCGACCTCTTCGCGGACGAACTCGCGGATCCAGTCGAGCTTCTTCTCGAACTCCGGTTCGGTAGAGAAGTCCCATGCCATATCGAATACTCCTAATTCTGAGGGGATATCAGGGAAAGCCGCCGTCGGCCCGCACTATCGAGCCGGTGGTAAAGCTGGACGCTTGCGATGCCAAAAACAGTGCGGCGCCGACGATTTCGCCGGGGTCGCCGGCCCGCCGCAGCGACAGGTTGGCGAACGGGTTGTGTGCCGCCTGGTCCAGATTCCACGCCTTGCTGATGTCGGTGAGGAATGGGCCGGCCATCAGCGTGTTGACCCGGACCGTCGGCCCGAAAGCCCTTGCCAGGCCTTCGGTCATGGCGTTGAGCCCCGCCTTCGACGCCGCGTAGGGAATGATGTCGGGCGTCGGGCGGAGCGACCCGGCGGTGCTGACGTTGATGATCGATCCGTGGCCGGCCGCGACCATCCGTTCGCCGACCAAGGCGGACAACCGGAACGGGCCCTTGAGGTTGAGATTGACCACCGCGTCGAATAGCTTCTCGGTGACATCGGTCAGCTTGTCGTAGACCGGTGACATGCCGGCGTTGTTGATCAGGGTGTCGACCTTGCCGAACCGTTGGTAGGCGGCGTCCACGAGTCCGTCGAGCTGATCCCATCGGCCGACGTGCACCTGGTACGGCATCGCGGAGCGGCCGGTCTCAGCTTCGATCTGCTCGGCGGTGGCGACACACTTCTCCATCTTGCGGCTGGCGATCACCACATCGGCACCGCATCGAGCTACCCCGAACGCCATCTCCCGGCCCAGTCCGCGGCTGCCGCCGGTGATCAGCACCACCTGACCGGTCAGATCGAAAAGCTTTTCGGCGTAACTCATGTGAGGGCCTTAGCCAGCCCGGCGGCTGTGGCGATCAGCTGCGGGATCATCGCGCCGAAGGCGTCCTGGATCTTGGGGTCGACCCTTCCGGTCCGCACTCCGGCGGCGTAGGTCTTTTCCAGCACGATGCCGAGTTTCCAGTTCGCCAACACCAGGTAATAATCGATGTTCTCGGTCGACAGCCCGCTGACTTTCTCGTAGCGCTCAAGCAACTCGCTGCGCGTCGGCATCCCTTTCATGTCGAGATAAAACCCGTCCTCGCGCGGGTTTTCGCCGTCGTAGCCCAGCAGACACCAGGCCAAGTCCAGCAGCGGATCACCGATCGTGGTCATCTCCCAGTCCACGATCGCGGCGAGTCGGGCCGGCTCACCGTGGGTGAACATGACATTGGCGAACTGGTAGTCGCCGTGCATGATGCCCGGCGTGTAGTGGCGGGGCCGGTTGCGGCGTAGCCAGTCGGCGGCGTCGTCCAAGCCGGGAAGGTCGCGAACCCGATAGCTGTCCAGGAAAGCCAGCCAGCGGTCGACCTGCCGCTCGTGGAACCCGTCCGGCCGACCGAAGCCGTCCAGGCCCTGTGCGCGCCAGTCCACCCGGCCCAGCTTGGCCGCGCCTTCGACGAGCTCGAACGCCAGGCCGCGGCGCGCGGTCAGGTCGTCGTCGAATGGGGCCGGCCAGCCGCCGTCCATCGGACTCCAGCCGTCGATCGCCTGCATGACGTAGAACGGCATGCCGAGTAGATCGCCGGCGTCGTTGGCGGCGATCAGCTCGGCGTGGGGCACGTCGGTGCCGTGCAGCGCGCGCACCAGTCGGATCTCGCGCAGCAGCCCATCGATGCGGGCCGCATCGGCACGGGGGCCAGGCATGCGCAACACCATGCGCTGGCTACCACGGTGAATCAGGTACAGCGTGTTCTGTGAGCCTCCGGACAACTGCTCGAGGACTGGCTTCTCGCCGTCGCCGCCCGGAGCGCCCTGGGCGTCCAGCCAGCGTCCCAACACGCCTGCGTCCAACCGGGTACCGCCGTCGCTCGCCGCCATCCGCACACCCCACTCTCTGCATTGAGAATAGCATTCTCCGCCGGGTTGCCAAGGGCGTTGCCGCGCATGCGAGGCTGTGCGGATGCAGCTGCTTCTGGTCCGGCATGCGCTGCCGCTTCGCAGCGAGCCCGGCCAGGGCGCCGACCCCGACCTCTCTCATGAGGGACGAGCGCAGGTAGCGCGCCTACCCGATGCGCTGGCAAGATTTCCGATCACCCGCGTGGTGAGCAGCCCGCAGCGCCGGTCTTTGCAGACCGCCGAACCGGTCGCCGCCGCCCGCGGGCTGCCCGTCGAGATCGACGACCGCTTCGCCGAATACGACCGAGAGCTGTCGGTCTACGTCCCGATCGAGCTGATCCGGAAGGAGAATCCGCAGGAGTGGGCGCGGATGGCCGCGGGACACTTGCCGAGTTCGGTCGACGAAGCGGCATTTCGGGCACGGGTGCGCGCGGCGCTCGACAACGTCGCCGCCACCGCGGAGCACGACGACACCGTCGCGGTATTCAGCCACGGTGGGGTGATCAACGTGGTGTTGCATGAGATCCTGGGGACCAGGCGGGTGTTGTCGTTTCCCATCGACTACGTCTCGGTGACCCGGCTGCTGTTCTCCCGATCCGGTCAGGCCAGCGTGGTGACGGTGAACGGGACCGAACACGTGTGGGATCTGCTGCCGCGAAACCGGCGGTAGAGCGCTCGGTGATAGACAAGTCCGGTGACTTCCTCGACGTTTGACGGGCTCGACCTTTCCGCGCTGGACGGATATCTGCGTTCGGCCGGCATCGGCCGTGCCGGTGAGCTGACGGCGCACCTGATCTCCGGGGGCCGTTCCAACCTGACCTTCTTGGTCAGTGACGACGCGTCGAAGTGGGTGTTGCGCCGCCCGCCATTGCACGGGCTGACGCCGTCGGCGCACGACATGGCGCGCGAGTACAAGGTGGTCGCCGCGCTGGCCGATACCGCGGTGCCGGTGGCCCGCGCGGTCACGTTGTGCAACGACGAATCGGTGCTCGGCGCGCCGTTCCAGATGGTCGAATACGTTGCCGGGCAGGTGGTGCGAAGTCGAGCCGAACTCGAGGCATTGGGCGACCAGCGGGTCATCGAAGGCTGTGTCGACGGACTGATTCAAGTGCTGGCCGATTTGCACGCCGTCGATCCGACCGCGGTCGGGCTCGCGGATTTCGGTAAGCCCAGTGGATATCTGGAACGCCAAGTCCGCCGTTGGGGTTCGCAGTGGGAGCTCGTGCGTCTGCCCGATGACGTCCGTGACACCGACGTAGCGAGGCTGCACTCGGCTCTGCAGGAGGCGGTTCCGCAGCAGAGCCGCACCTCGATCGTGCACGGTGACTACCGGATCGACAACACCATCCTGGACGCCGACGACCCGGCGCAGGTGCGGGCTGTCGTGGACTGGGAGCTGTCCACGTTGGGCGATCCACTCAGCGACGCGGCGCTGATGTGCGTCTACCGCGATCCGTCGCTGGACCTGATCATCAACGCGCACGCCGCCTGGACGTCGCCGCAATTGCCGGTCGCCGACGAACTCGCACACCGGTACTCGGTGGTCTCCGGGCAGCCGTTGGCGCACTGGGACTTCTACATGGCGCTGGCCTACTTCAAGCTGGCCATCATCGCGGCGGGCATCGATTTCCGCAGACGTATGTCGGGCGGTTCGGACGCCGATGCGTCCGACCAGGTCGGCGAGACCGTGGCGCCGTTGATCGCGCGCGGGCTGACCGAGCTGCGGAGTTCTTGATTACCTAGTGGGCAGCGAGGTTCTTTTTCGCGGCGCGCCGCAACTGAAAGATCCGTGCTGTGCCAGCCGCGACGGTGATCAGCCCCCCACCCACTGCCGCCAGCAGGATCGCCACCCCCAGCGGCAGGGTCCAGCGCCAACCGAAGAAAGCCAGGGTCGCTGATCCGGTGTTCTGGGTGATGAAGATCAGCAGCACGATCAGGATCAGGAAGCCCGCCGTCAGCGACGACCATAGGCTGGCAGCGCGGGTGAATTTCACCGCTGACTCGGGCGGTGGCGCGCTGTCCGGGACCGGCGCGGCTGTCGTTGGCGGTTGGTCGGGCGATACCGACGGATCGCTGCTCATCTAGCCATCTTCACCCTTTTGCGGTCTTAAAGGGAACCGAACCACCGGGAAACGTGCGCGGCTTCGCCCGTCGGGTCGCAGCCTTCACCGACAAACTGGAGATACTGTCGGTTGCTATGAGCACGCTGCGACGCCGCGGGCACCGCGTGGCGGTGTGGCTGGCGGCCGTGTGCCTCGCCGCCACAGCGTGCGGCAGCTCCAACCCGCTCGGCGGAGAGTCGGGCAATATGAACTCGATCGTGGTCGGGTCCGCCGGGTTTCCAGAATCCAAAATTGTCGCTGAAATCTACGCACAAGCCCTGCAGGCCAACGGCTTCAACGTCGGCCGGCAGATGGGGATCGGCAGCCGCGAGACCTATGTTCCGGCGCTGAAGGACCATTCGATCGATCTGGTACCCGAATACATCGGCAACCTGCTGCTCTACTTTCAGCCGGATGCCACCGTGACCATGCTCGACGCCGTCGAGTTGGAGCTGTACAAACGACTACCGGGGGATCTGTCGATTCTGACGCCGTCGCCTGCGTGCGACACCGATACGGTTACTGTCACCGCCGACACCGCTGCCAAGTGGAACCTCAAGACGATCGCGGACCTGGCCGTGCATTCACCCGAAGTGAAATTCGCCGCGCCGTCGGATTTCCAGGCGCGGCCATCCGGTTTGAGCGGACTCCGGCAGCGGTACGGGCTCGACATCGCGCCCGGAAACTTCGTGGCGATCAGCGACGACGGTGGCGCGGTCACCGTTCGCACCCTCTTAAACGGGAAGGTCAACGCGGCCAACATCTTCAGCACCTCGCCGGCCATCCTGCAGAACCACCTGGTGGTGCTAGATGACCCGCAGCACAATTTTCTCGCCGGAAACATTGTCCCGCTGGTGAATTCGCAGAAAAAATCCGACCGGCTCAAAGACGTGCTGGATGCGGTTTCGGCCAAGCTGACCAGCCGCGGGTTGGCCGACCTCAACGCCTCGGTGTCGGGCAACGACGGCATCGACCCCGATCAGGCAGCACGGAACTGGTTGCATGACAACGGCTTCAACCACCCGATCCGGAGTTGAAGCTTGATCAGCTTCCATGACGTCCACAAGGTCTACGCTGACGGCACCGTCGCCGTCGACAGGCTGAACTTGGAGGTGCCCGAGGGGACCCTGACTGTTTTTGTCGGGCCGTCCGGTTGCGGCAAGACAACGTCGATGCGGATGATCAACCGGATGGCCGAGCCGACGTCGGGCACAGTCGTCGTCGACGGCGCCGACGTCGCTGGTGTCGACCCGGTGCGATTGCGGCTCGGCATCGGCTATGTGATCCAGGGCGGCGGCCTGATGCCGCATCAACGGGTGATCGACAACGTCGCGACGGTGCCGGTACTCAAAGGCCAGTCCCGCCGGGCAGCGCGAAAGGCCGCCTACGCCGTGTTGGAACGGGTTGGTTTGGATGCGAAGCTGGCCGCGCGTTATCCGGCGCAGCTGTCCGGTGGTGAGCAGCAGCGGGTGGGCGTGGCGCGAGCACTGGCCGCCGACCCGCCGATCCTGTTGATGGACGAGCCTTTTTCGGCTGTTGACCCGATCGTCCGCGTTCAGCTTCAGCGCGAAATACTGCGGCTGCAAGCTGAATTGCACAAGACCATTGTGTTCGTCACGCACGATGTCGACGAGGCGATCCGGCTCGCGGACCGCGTCGCGGTGTTCGGTCGGGGTGGTTCCCTGCAGCAGTACGACGAACCCGCGAAGCTGCTATCGCGTCCGGCCAACGATTTCGTGGCCAGGATGATCGGCGCCGGTCGTGGCTACCGTTGGCTGCAGTTCCTGGACGCGAATCGCCTTCCGGTTCACGACATCCCCCAGATCACCGAGTCCGCTGTCGGCGAGGCGCAGCCTCGCGCCGGTTGGGCATTGGTCGTCAAGGCCGACGGTGCGCCGTTGGGCTGGATCGACGCGAGTGGGGTGCGCAAGCACCTCGGTGGCGCATCGTTGCGCGACAGCGTCACATCGGTCGGTGCGCTCTTCGGTCCGGGCGCCAACCTGAGCCAGGCGCTGGACTCCGCATTGTCGTCGCCGGCGGCGCTGGGTGTGGCCGTCGACAAGACAGGCAAGGTAATCGGGGGAGTGCGGGCCGCGGATGTGTTGGCCGCCTTGGACAATCATCGGCAGGGCTAGTTGTGCACTACCTGATCCATCACCTTCCCACGGCCTGGACGCTGACCGTGATTCACCTCCGGCTGTCGCTGCTGCCGGTGCTGGCCGGTCTGGCGATTGCGTTGCCATGGGGTGTGCTGGCATGGCGCACAACGGTGCTACGACGACTGACCACGGTGACCGCCAGCGTGGTGTTCACCATTCCGTCGCTGGCGCTCTTCGTGGTGTTGCCGCTGATCATCCCGACCCGGATCCTGGATGAGGCCAATGTCATTGTGGCGCTGACGCTCTACACCACGGCGTTACTGGTGCGAGAGGTGTTCGAGGCACTGGACGCGGTCCCGTCGCAGGTGCGCGACGCCGCCACCGCGGTCGGCTACCGGCCGATCACTCGGCTGGTGAAAGTCGAACTGCCGCTGTCTATTCCGGTGTTGGTGGCGGGTTTGCGCGTGGTGGTGGTGACCAACATCTCGATGGTCTCGGTCGGCGCAGTGATCGGTATCGGCGGCCTGGGCACCTGGTTCACCGAGGGTTACCAGGCTGACAAGAGCGACCAGATCGTCGCCGGGATTGTTGCCATCTTCGTGGTGGCGGTCGTCATCGACGTATCGCTGATGTTGGCCGGGCGACTCGCGACGCCCTGGGACCGGGCAACGCGGCCCGACCGCCGGCTGTTGACGGCTCCGGTAGTGGGAGGTTCGCGGTGAACTTCCTCACTCAGGCGCTGTCGTATTTGTGCACAGCGGGCAACTGGGTGGGCCCGGTGGGGCTGGCGGCCCGGACCCTGGAGCATCTGGAGTACACGGCGGCGGCGGTGGTGGTGTCGGCGCTGGTTGCCCTCCCGGTCGGGCTGATCATCGGCCACACCAGGCGCGGCACGCTGGTGGTGGTCAGCCTGGTCAACGCGCTGCGCGCATTGCCAACGCTGGGTGTGCTGCTGCTGGCCGTGCTGCTGTGGGGACTGGGGCTGGTGCCACCGATCGTGGCGCTGATGCTGCTCGGAATTCCACCATTGTTGGCGGGAACCTATGCGGGCATTTCGGCCGTGGATCGCACGGTGGTCGACGCTGCACGTTCGATGGGCATGAGCGAGCTGCGGGTGCTGTTTCGGGTTGAGGTGCCCAACGCGCTACCACTGATCGTGGGTGGGTTGCGCACCGCGACGCTGCAGGTGGTCGCCACCGCGACGGTGGCGGCCTACGCGAGCTTGGGCGGGCTGGGCCGCTACCTCATCGACGGCATCAAGGTGCGCCAGTTCCACATCGCGCTGGTCGGTGCGCTGATGGTGGCCGCATTGGCGTTGATCCTCGACGGTGCGCTGGCATTCGCGGTGTGGGCGTCAGTGCCCGGTAGCGGACGGCTTCGCCGAAGCCCACAGCGCCCTGCGTCGAAATCTGCCGAGGCGTCGCCTAACGTGGACACGTGAGCCCCGCCCCATCGGATTCGAGCAGGTCCTGGTCGTCGATGTTGACCTGGCGCGCACACGACGCCAGGCGCATGGAATCAGTGCGGGTGCAGTTGTCCGGCAAGCGAATCAAAGCCAACGGCCGCATCGTGGCCGCCGCCACCGACACCAACCCGGCATTCGCGGCCTATTACGACCTGTATACCGACGAAACCGGCGCGACCAAGCGACTCGGGATGACGGTCACGGTGGCCGAGCGGGAACGGCAGCTCGTCGTCGCGCGCGACGAGGAAAACATGTGGTTGATCACCGACCATCGCGGCGAGTCGCGATCGGCCTACGACGGTGCGCTGGACGTCGACGTGGTATTCAGCCCGTTCTTCAACGCGCTGCCGATCCGCCGGTGTGGCCTGAACGAGCGGGCCGACACGATCACGGTGCCGACGATTTATGTGACGCTGCCGGACATGTCCATCGCTTCAGCGCCGGTCAGCTACAGCAGTGCGGAGCCGGGGGCCGGCGAGGGGATCAAGGTCCATTCGCCGGTGTCGGAGACGACTCTCACGGTCGACGACGACGGGTTCATCGTGGACTACCCAAGCTTGGCAGAGCGGATCTGATCACCCCGCCGGCGCGACCGGCGGCGGCCAGTTCGTCTCGCCAGTTCTCGGCGCCGACGAACACCGTGACGATCTCCGGTCGCGAGAAACTGTCGTAGCGGGTGCGGGCGGCATGCCCGTCCTCGACAAGAGCGGCGACTGAGCTGTTGTGCGCCAACGAATCTCGGGCCTGAGTCAGCAATTCGACGACGCGGTCCACCCGTGGCAGCAGTTGACCCCCATTCGCTTCGCACATGGCCCGCACCAGATCCGGTGCGGTGCCGGCGACCCGAGTGCCGTCTCGGAAGGAACCCGCGGCCAGTGCGAACGCCAGCGGCACCTCGCCGGCGGTGACCGCCAACGCTTCGGCCAGCAGGTGCGGTAGATGGGAGATAGCCGCCGCGGCGGCGTCGTGTTCGTCGGATCTGGCCGGCACCAGAAATGACCCGCAGTCCAGCGCGAGCTCCATCACCGTCGACCACACCCCCGGGTCGACGTGGTCGTCCACGCTGATCACCCAGGGGGCGCCGGTGAACAGCCGGGCATGTCCGGCTTCCCAACCCGAGTGCGCCGTGCCGGTCATCGGGTGCCCCCCGACGAAGCGCGCCTGAAGACCTGCCGCGACGACCTCGTCGAGCACGGCGCTCTTGACACTGGTCACGTCGGTAAGCGGACAGTCGGGGGCGGATTCGCTGATATGGGTGAGCAGGATCGGCAACGCCGGCACCGGCACAGCGAGGACGATCAGCGCGCCAATGTCGGCGGCGCGAGCCAGCGCGGCGGTGAGATCGGTCGTGGCGTCGAAGCCGTCGAACCGGGCGGCCTGGGCTCCTTCGACCGATCGGTTATAGCCGAAGGCTTCGCGGCCCGCCGCCGCGGCTGCGCGCAATATCGAGCCACCGATCAGCCCCAGCCCCAGCACGCACACCGGTGTCTTCAAAACAGGACGAGCCACCCCCCAAGGTTGGCACATTCACGGGAAAGCCCAGGGTGCTATAGCGCTAGACGCGACGCTGATTTGCTGGTCAGGTGCTGGTCAATGGGCTCCAGCGCGACTACCGTAAGCGCCCATGGGAGCACAACGGGCTTCCGCGCAGGCGGACGCGCCGGACGGATTCGGCGTCGCCGTCGTGCGTGAAGAAGGCAAATGGCGCTGTTCGCCCTTGGGGCCGAAAGCCCTGGCCAGCTTGAATGCCGCCGAGACCGAGCTACGCGAATTACGCAGCGCCGGAGCTGTTTTCGGGTTGCTTGACGTCGACGATGAGTTCTTCGTGATTGTGCGGCCGGCACCGTCGGGAACCCGGTTGCTGCTTTCGGACGCCACCGCGGCGCTGGACTACGACATCGCAGCCGAAGTGCTGGACAACCTGGACGCCGACATCAATCCGGAAGACCTTGAGGACGCCGACCCGTTCGAGGAGGGCGACCTCGGGTTGCTGTCCGATGTGGGCCTGCCTGAGGCGGTGCTGAGCGTCATCCTCGACGAGACCGACCTCTACGCCGACGAGCAGCTGGGCCGCATCGCGCGGGAGATGGGCTTCGCCGATGAACTAGCGTCGGTGCTCGACCGTCTGGGACGTTGAGCTCGGACGAAGACCTGATCCGCGCCGCGCTGGCGGTCGCCGCGACGGCTGGTCCGCGTGACGTCCCGGTGGGTGCGGTGGTCGTCGGGCCCGACGGGACCGAACTGGCCCGCGCGGTCAATGCGCGAGAGGCGCTTGGTGATCCGACCGCACACGCCGAAATCCTGGCCATCCGGGCAGCCGCGGGCGTGCTCGGTGACGGGTGGCGGCTGACCGGAGCAACACTGGCGGTCACCCTCGAGCCATGCACCATGTGCGCGGGTGCGCTGGTGATGGCGCGGGTCGACCGCCTGGTGTTCGGGGCCTGGGAGCCCAAGACCGGCGCAGTGGGCTCGCTGTGGGACGTCGTCCGCGACCGACGGCTCAACCACCGACCGGCGGTGCAGGGTGGTGTGCTGGCCGACGAGTGCGCCGGCCTGCTGGAGACCTTCTTCGCCCGCCAGCGATTGGGGTAGTCAGGTCATCGTTGGGTAGGCTGTCCGGCGGTGGCGTGTCCGAGCGGCCTAAGGAGCACGCCTCGAAAGCGTGTGACGGGTAACCCCCGTCCGAGGGTTCAAATCCCTCCGCCACCGCCAAAGTTTTACCAGCTATATGGCTCGGTTAGGTCGGCCGTGAGCGTGCCGTGAGCACATTTTGAGCACGTCTAAAAGGTAGCCGCTCATAGCCTGCACCGGCTTTCGCTCGGCTATACATGGCCAACTCAAGCCTCCTTGGAGCCGCCGCCCTTGTCGATGTCGAGGTGCACAAGGCCGGTGCCCTTATCGCTGTTGCGGAACACATCGACACGATGGCGCCGATGGTGGGTGTCGCTGGAGCTTCAGCCGGCTTCTTGAGCGTTTGTGCATGGCGCGTGCCTACGTCCGACGCGAACCCGATCGAAACGACAGCCGCTGGTGATTATTCGTCGGTCGCCGGCACTGCCAATGCCTCGGCAACCGCGCGGTAGGCGTGACGGTTGAATGCCAGGCCGATGTGACTTCCGTGAACCTCCACACACACCGCGTAATCGGCTATACATGACTGCCAGCGCACCACTCCGTCGTTGCGCGAGTAGATCGATGTGAATCTGACATCGCCAGGAAACGGTGCGGCGAAACCCACGCCGTATGCGCAGGTGCATTGCAGGGTGAGGCATCCACGTTCGGATCGCACGGGGTCACAACCGGCCAGGGCGTTCCGCACGACCGCGGCGCCGCACTTAGTCAACATTGAGACGTCAAGTGGATCCTCCACCCCGGTGCCCATCGTGACGATGTGAGAAACCCGATCGGGATACCGAGCCGCGAGGGATCTGGCGTAGTGGCCGCCGCGGCTATGGCCGACGATTGCCAGGCGCCGGCCGCTTATCGAGTACTCGCGGTCGATGACGCCGACCATTCGCTCATCGAAGCTATCGCCACACCCGGAATTGAACCGGATTCCGCTGGCAACCGGACGGTAGCCGATACGCCTCAAAAACCGGGCTAACAGCCTCAACGTCGCGTCGGAAACAAGGAAGCCCGGTAGCAGCAGCACGCTGCGGCCATCACCGTGGGGCACGCCACGGCCCCGCAATACGGGGTCTGTGAGCAACCGTGCCAGTTCGCCAGAAGACCGGCATTCGAGCAGCGGATGACCCAACCAGAACCCATCGACTCCGGTCGCAGCGCCGTTGGTGGCGGCCGCCGCAGCCCGCTTCCGTGCCGTTGCCCTCATCGCTCGTTGCCGCTGCGCGGGGGCGCTGCCTGCTATTTCAGATCGGGCTTGACCACGGCTGGGAAACACCGCTGGTGCGGCCGACGACAGTGCGATTCGGAGAGCCATTTCTGGACCATAGCCCAGTTCAAACAGCTAGAACAATACGAATATGAACTCAATATCGATTCTGGTTCTGGTAATCTGGAGCGCGCACTCGCGTCGGTGAGCGGTTGTTTCTCGTCCGACAAGTAGGGAGAAAGCACGATGGTCGAGGTGGAGATCCACGAGGTTCCCACCGCGCTGAGTCCGTTTTCGCAGACGGGGATCTTCTATGACGAACACGACATACCGCACTATGAAGCGCTGCCGTCGTCGCTGTTGGAAATGCTCGAGAGTCATGTCACTGACCGACCCGAGGCCGAGGCCGTGGTTGAACTGGGTGGCCAGCGCCTGACCTACCGCCAGCTGTGGGACCGCGCGGCGCGAGTCGCGGGCGGATTGCGCACGGCCGGGCTGCAACCTGGGGCCCGGGTGGCCCTACGCCATCCGGCTGGAGCCAACTGGGTGCTGGGGTTCTGGGGCACCCTCATGGCGGGTGGCATCCCGGTGGCGATCAACACTCGCTCCGCCGCTCCCGAGGTTGGGTTCGTCGTCGAGGACAGCGATGCGCGTATCGAATTGTCGGCGGAGACCTCCGTGCCCGACGCCGGGCCCTACGTGGCCGACGATCTCACCGGTGACGATATTGCCGCGTTGTTCTACACATCGGGAACTACAGGGCGGCCGAAGGGCGTGCCGACTACCCACGAGGCGTTTTTGACCAACGCCGAGAACATCGTTCGCTGCCTGGACATTCCCCGCGACATCGGGGCCGAGTTGCGGACACTAATTTGCGTGCCACTGTTTCATGTGACGGGCTGCAACTCCCAATTAATCGCCGCGACGTATTTGGGCGGTACCTCGGTAATCATGCCGGCGTTGGACCTTTCCGCGATGCCGACTGTGCTTGCGCGCGAACGGATCACGCTCATGGTGACCGTCCCGGCCATCTACGCCTTGCTGCTTGGTCGATCCGACCTCGCCGACGCCGACGTTAGCCATCTCCGATGGGTGGGATACGGCGGCGCGCCGATCGCGACGGCGCTGGTGGATGCGCTGCGGTCGAAGTTCGGCAACGCCAAGGTTTTCAACGGCTACGGGATGACCGAGACCTCCTCGTTGACCACCCTGCTGCCCGACCGCGACGCCCTCAAGCATGCCGACTCAGTTGGCTATGCCGTGCCATCGGTGGATATTGCAGTCATGCCCGTCGGTGACGACGCCACTACCGGCGAGTTGTTGGTGCGTGGGGCAAATGTCATGGCGGGCTACTGGAATCGCCCCGAGGCCACCGCCCAAACCATCACCGAAGGCTGGCTGCACACTGGAGACGTGGTCAGGGTCGACGATGCCGGGCGAGTGCACATCATCGATCGGACGAAGGACATCATCAATCGTGGGGGTGAGAACATCTCAAGTGTGGAGGTAGAAAACGCACTCGCGACCGCCCCCGGCGTCGCAGAGGCCGCGGTGGTCGCGGTGCCGGATACGGTGATGGGTGAAAAGGTCGGGGCGGTTCTCTTCGGCGGCGGCGACCAGATCGTCATCGGCGACGTGCTGGCGCACTGCCACGAACGGCTTGCCGACTTCAAAGTTCCTCAGTACGTGAGTGTTTCGGATGACCCGCTGCCCCGCAACGCCGCGGGCAAGCTGCTGAAGGCCACGCTGCGCGAAGAGGTGCGGTGGGGACCGCCTTTGCGATGACCACCAGCGCCGCAGAGGGTCACGAGGTTAGGCAAGCATTGCATCGGGCGGTGCGAGACCTGTTCGAGCAGAATGGTTACGCGGACACCCATATCCGCGACATCACCGACAAGGCCGGCGTCGCACTGTCGACGTTCTACGCGACCTATGGCTCCAAGAAACAGGCCTGGCATGCCACCATGGGCAGCGCCGAGGAGATCACGGACAGCGAGACGCCGCACGGTCGAGCGGCCCAAACGCGGGCGGCGCTGATCGCTGCGGCCCGGGACGTCATCGAGCGCGACGGCTACCATGCCGCGCGGATCACCGATATCGCCGATCAGGCGGGAGCCGCCATCGGGTCGTTCTATCATCACTTTTCAGGCAAGCAAGCGGTTTTCACCGCGGTCTTGCACGAACACCTCGCCACGCTGCACAACACCGTCGGCGCCGGTAGCGGCGGCGACCGCGGCCGCGATACCGACGACACGGAGCTGCGGACAACCGCCGAACTGCGTGCACACGCCATCCAGCGCGTCAATGCTGCCGTCGATCGCTATTTGGACGACTACCCCGGTCACACATCACTGTTACTGCTACGCCTCGACGAGGCCATTGGAACCCACCCTGAACTCATCGAGTTGCGCCTTGCGGTACACCGCCATTTCGCCTCAGCGATCGCGACCAGTCTGCGCCGCTGGCAAGCAGCAGGCATTGCCGACGCGACGCTCGACGCCGATCATGCCGGTGACGCATTGGCAGCCATGGTGGGCCACGCAACGAGAGTTTGGCGGTTGTTCGGCAGCCCGTATGACCGGGATGTTGCGTCACGAAACTTGACGACCCTGTGGTGCAACGGAATTGGCTTACGCAACCCAGACTGATGTCAGGTTGTCAGAACTCCGCCGTCGACAGGCAAGGTAATGCCAGTGACATAACTTCCGGCGTCGCTGGCGAGGAAGATCAATGCGGCGGCGAGTTCGGCCTGCAAGCCGAGGCGTCCGGCTAGGACGCGCGGGAGGATCCGTGTCTCGACGTGGTTGCGGTCCATGCTGTCGCTCATGTCGGATTCGAAGAAGCCGGGAGCGAGTGCGTTCACTCGGATTCCCTTGCGGGAGGTCCATTGCTGTGCAAGATCGCGGGTGAGGCCGATGAGGCCGGCCTTCGATGACGAATACGCGGCTTGCGGCAGGCCACTGGTGGTGAATGCCAGCACGCTGGCGATGTTAACGATCGAACTGCCGGGGCGCATGACGCGCGCGCAAGCCTGTGCCATCCAATAGCAGCCGTTGAGATTGATCTCGATGACCGATCGGAACTGGTCGGGGGTTTCCTTGAGTGCGGGTATGGCGGTGCCGACTCCGGCATTGTTGACAAGAATGTCTACGCGCCCGTAGGTAGTCATAGCCGCCTCGACGAGGGCTGTGCAGTCGTCGGGGTCCGCGACGTTGGTGCGTACGGCGATGGCGCGGCGTCCGGTGTTTTCGACGAGGGTGCAGGTTTCTGCGAGGCGGTCCGCTCGGCGGGCGCCGAGGGCGAGGTCGGCGCCGGCTTCGGCGAGCGCAGCAGCGAATCCGACGCCCAGGCCACTGGATGCGCCAGTCAAGACGGCGACCCGGCCGTCGAGTCGAAATCGGTCGAGGATGGTCATTGGGTAACCTTTCGCGGTGGATGTTTAGGTGGGGAAGGTGATTACGCGCCGGACGTATTCACCCGGTGCGTCACCCACTGGCGGGTAAGTGGCATTTCCCATTCGCGTGGGTGCCGGCCGCTTGGCGGGGGTGTGCCGCTCGATCCACGCGTTCCAGTGGTCCCACCAGCTGCCCTGGTTGTCGACGGAGTCAGAGAGCCACGTCTGCGGATCGGTACCGCTGATGTCACCCGTGCGATGGCTGGCTCGCGCGCTACCCGGCGCTCTGGCGATCGCGATCGCGTGTCCGCCGTGTGCGAGTACGAATGTCACGTCGCCGCCGACCATCGAGACTGTCCGATAACAGTTTTGCCACGGGGAGATGTGGTCGGTCGACGCGGCAAGGACGTAGGTATCGACGGTGATTTGTCCGGCGTCGATCGGCACCCCGCTGATACTGATTCCACCGGGCCGGGTGAGTGTATTGTTCAGCGCTGCCTCCATCATTTGCGCGCCGAAGCGGGTGGCCAAATTTGTTTGGTCAGCCGCCCAGTAGAGCAGTCCCACGGCAGGTGGAGGCTTGCCGAGCAGGTAGTTGTGCACAGCATTTGCCCAGATGCCTTCGATGGGCCGGATCAGCGCAAACGACCACGCCGCTTCCCGTGCGTCGAAGTAGCCGTGCTTGATTGCGCGACGCACAGCACGGTCGACCTGTTTCTGGTCGAGATACGCCATGGCCGACGGGCCCCGGTCGTAATCCAGGACTGCGATGGCGATGGTTAGTGTCGCGAGTATGTGCTGTTGCTCGATTGCGGCCAGGTATGCCGCGGTTAAAAAGGCGAGCATGCCGCCGCCACACAGGCCGAGCAGGTGGCTTGTCGTGGAATTGCTTATGTCGGAGATCGTCTCGAGCATCTCAACGATGCTTGAGACGTAATCGTCGAAGCCGACGTCGGCGTGGCTGGCGTCCGGATTAACCCAGGACGCCACGAAAACGCTACGGCCACGGTCCAACTCAGCGCGCATGACCGACTGCTCAGGTTCGAGGTCAACCAGGTAGTACTTGTTCACCGGTGACGAGACCAACAGCACCGGGACATCGTCGATCTCGTCGGCGCGCGGCTGGTATTGGATCAGCTCGTAGATCCGGTTCCGTCGCACCACCTTTCCGGGCGTGGCGGCGATGGTTTCGCCGATGCGGTAGGCCGACTGATCGACGCTACTCGGCAACTTGGTGGGTAGGCGGAGGTCGGCGACGAGGTTATCCACGCCCGCTCGCAGGCTCCCGCCGCCGGTGTCAATGAGCTCCTTCCAGAAAGCCGGGTTCGTCAGCGGGTTATTGGTCGGCGCGGCCGCAGCCAGAACGTTGTCGATGAACAGCCGAAGCCGTTCCCTGGTGCGCCAGTCGACATCGGCATCGTCGAGCGCGCCTTCGACGGTGTCGCAGCAGGCCAGGTAGGAGAGTGCCACGCCGTTCAGCAACGAGTTGTCCGCCCAGGCGCGGTCCCTGAAGCGGCTGTCCAATCGGCCGGGCGCCTCCGCTGGTTTGCCGCGTCCGATCCCGATCAGCTGCGTCGCGAGCCGTCCGATCCGCGATGCGACCGGTATCGGATGTCGGATCACCGACCACGCGAACCGGGTCAGTTCGGGCAGCGGAAGCACCCCGCCGATTCCGGCGGAGGCTGCGTTCGCCATCACAGCCTCAAGCCCGGTGCCGGCGCTGCTGTAGGCGAGGATGTCCTCGGTAGTAACTGCTGCGTTGGTGTCCGTCATCGCAGGTTAGCGGTTCCGGTGCAAAGGTACTGGAACGGGACCCCTGTCACGCATACCTCACAGCGGTGCGCTGGGTGCCGAGGTCGATGGCACCGTCGGTGGTTGCAATTGAGACTTCCAAGATGTCGCCGTGCTGCAGGTACTTCGGGTTGCTAACCTCGCGCTTCAAGAAGGTCGTTAGCTCTTGCGATTTGGGTGGCGCGCCCAGAGCTGTCCCGACCGGCGTGCCGGTCATGATCAGATCGCCGGTTCCCAACGGCTGGAACCGTGCCAGCGACTGCAATGCCTGCAGCGGTGGGTAGATCATGTCGCCGTGAACGAGCCCGTTTTGGCGCACTTCCCCATTGACCTGCAATTCGAGGCGCAGATCGCCGAAGCGGTTGAGTTCCTCGGCGTCGAGAAGTACCAGGGCAGGGCCGACCGGGGTGAATGTTGGATACGACTTGGCTTCATAGAACTGGGTTTTCGTCAGCTGGACGTCGCGGGCTGAAATGTCGTTGGTCACGACCAGACCGGCGATGAAGTCGGCCAGGTTCGACTCGGTGATTTCGGCGCCAACCGGAATATCCCGGCCGATGACCAGTCCGATCTCGACCTCGTAGTCGAGGAGCTTGACATGCGGGGGCTTGAGAATCGTGCCAAAGGGCCCATTAATCGAACCAGATGTCTTGCGAAAGAAGGTGAGCGGAACCGTCTTTGGATCCATGCCGGCGCCCTTGACGTGGGATGCGAAGTTCGTCATTTGCGCCACCACGCGGCAGGGAACGGTCACCGGGGAGATCAGGCGAAGGCTGTTGATGCGAACGGTGTGGGCGGTGTGGGCGGCGGCTTCGATGGCCGTGCGGTGGGTCAGCAGCTCACCAGTGGTAGCTGCATGCGTGGCGATTGCTGCTGCGACGTCGGCAGTTTGGACCCACCAGCCGTCTGCGGTTCGAAGGATTGAGGTGGTCATGAGTTGCCTACTTTCCGGGTGGCGACCCAGTCTCGGTGCTAGTCCCAAGGGAGCCCTTGCTGCCGGAGGTCCCCCTTGAACTGTGTCGACCGCAGGTTCAGGGTGGAATCGAACGCATCACGGTCGGTCGAAGTGCTCGACTACGAAACTGTTCCGGAGCTACGTTGGTAGGTCGCATTGAAGTCACTGGAATGTCAGTGCTTGTTCGCAACCCGCTTCTTTGAGGCTGGCGATGTCCTTGAATCCGCAGATCGCCAAACATAGGTCCAGTTCGGCCAGGAAGGCTTTCAGGTAGTGCGTCAGGCTCTCTGCGCCGCCGTAGGAGAGGGCGTAGGCGTAGGACCGGCCGATACCGACGGCGGTTGCTCCCAGTGCCAGCGCGATGATGGCGTCTGTGGCACTGCGTATGCCGCCGTCGAACATCACCGGAGTGGACCCTGCTGCCTCGACAACCCCGGGCAGCAGCTGAAGGGTCGGGATCCCCGAATTTGCTTGGCGACCACCGTGATTGGTGACGTAGAGTACGTCGGCACCGTTGTCGATCGCCAACCGGGCATCATCGGGGTGCTGAATCCCCTTTACCGTGATGGGGAGCTTGGTGTTGGCACGGATCCAACGAAGGTCTTCCCACGACAACGGTGCTGCGAATATCGTCGCGTAGTAGCGCAGGGTCGCCGCCGGATCTTCGTGTGGTGGTTTCGCGAGGTGCTTGGTGAAGTTTTCGTCGGAGTAGTAGTTCTCCATGCAGAAGCCGCGCGCTTGTGGATAGTTTCCGATCGCGAGGTCAGCAGGGCGGTAGCCCAGCGTCCAGGAATCAACGGTCATCACCACGCTGGAATATCCGCTGCGCTCAGCGCGATCGAGGAAACTGGTTGCTAGCTCCCGATCTTTCGGCAGATACAGTTGGAAATAGCTTGGCGTGGACCCAGCGTGCTTTCTAACGTCCTCCATGGGGGCCTGCGAGAACGTTGACAGCGTGAACGGCACACCGGTATCAGCAGATGCGCGTGCCGCGGCGAGGTCTCCTTGGAAGTCCGGCGAGCATAAGCCGATGAGGCCTATCGGGGCCATGAACATCGGCGAGGTGAGATGGTTACCGAACAAGTCGATGGACAGGTCACGCTCGGGCGGGCTAACCATCATTCGCGGAATGATGCCGTAGCGCGAGTATGCATCGATATTTGCGCGCTGCGTGCGACCGTCGCCGGCCGCGGCCGAGACATACCGGTACACCCAATCAGGCATCGCATCAAAGGCTTTCCGCTCAATCGATTCAAAGTCGAACGGGAACCGCGAACTTATGCCGTGTACTGCATCGCCATAGACGGTCCACTGCCAGTCCCCGAAGTTCTTTGTCATAGCGTTTCCTTCGTGTGTCGGGAGGTACTGGTCGCAATGACCACTCACGGCTTCCAGGGTTGTGAGAACGTTCGACCATGTCGATGTCCTGGGCGACAAAACCTGAGCGCTGACCTCTGTCCCGCCGTACACAACGGTCTCGAGGTGTTCTAGAGGACTACGTCCCGCGCTCGACTTTTATCCTGGCGGCTAAAGACATTCCGCGAAGCGCTGAATAAGGCTGTGGGTGTAACAACGGCGCGGGCCGCATCCAACATGCTCGAGCCCCGTCTGCATATCCGAAAGCTCGAAATAAGGAGGCTCAAATGCCCGATGCGGCTGCGGTTACGGAGAAGGCTGGGCTAACGGCGAAGGGAGTGGAGAGATACCTATCAGACTTGTCCAACTGGGGCCGGTGGGGCGGCGATGACCGGATCGGGACGCTCAATCTGATCACCGACGAGGTGAGACTCGCTGCGGCGTCCCTTATCCGGACCGGCCGGGCGATTTCGCTGTCCCGCCCGATCGACCCGCTTGACCCGGACCCGCTGGACTCGGGTTTCGCACTGGTGCAGCGTTTCATGACTTTGAACGAGGTTACTGATCACATCGGTCGCCAGTTGCCGTACGAAGCCGTCACCGAATACGTCGGCATCGCTGCACATGGTTCCAACACCCACGTGGACGGTCTTGCCCATTATTCTTGGGAAGGTAAGAACTACAACGGCTTCCCGACGAGCGATACCAACTCACTGCATGGGGCGCGATCGCTCTCCATTGATCAAGCTGAGCACGGCTTCATCACACGCGGGGTGCTATTGGATATCGCCGCCCTGCACGGCGTCAATTGGCTCGAGCGCGGTCATGCGGTCACGCCGGACGAACTACTAGCCGCTGAACAACGCCAAGGCGTCACCGTCCGTCCCGGCGATGCCCTGCTCGTGCACACCGGCAATGCGGCGGCAATACTGCGCGAAGGGCCCGACGGGGAAGGTGGCCTGAAAGCGCGTCAGGCGGGTCTGCACGCCAGCTGCCTGCCGTTCCTGCGGGAGCGTGATGTGGCCGTCCTCGGCAACGACGGCGTTCAAGACGTTCAACCGTCCGGATTCGGTCTGGACTTCATTCGGCCTATTCACACGGTGGCAATCGTCGCCCTGGGCCTGTGGCTGATCGACAACGTGGACCTCACCGAACTGTCGGAGGCATGCCGGGAGGACAAACGGTGGGATTTCTTCTTCGCCGCTCTGCCATGGCGAATGAAGGGTGTGACATCGAGCGCTTCCAACCCCGTAGCCGTCTTCTAGTCGAGATCATCGAAGGCTGAAGCGTTGCGGCGAGCGGTGATACGAGAAACCGGGTCGTCACTGGGCTACCCGTTCTAGAAGAAGGCTCAATCGGTAACGGAGAACGGTATCGCTGAACATTCCCGTGCCACGGGCTGGTCGATGGTCTGGACGGTTCTCGGTTCTGCCGCAATCTCTTTGAGCTACCTGGGCAGGGAAACGTCATCCGGTTCTGCTCGCAGGCGAGAACGCCGCGGATTTTCAAAATGTCACGGCCAAAACAAATTCGACATTCACGACGCTCCGAGACACCAACTATGCGCGCTCATCCGCATCCAATACCGTCAAGCCCGTTGATCCATTGCGAAGGTAGGGTTGGTGCCACTTCCGGTGCAGCGGGCGGCGGATTTCACGGTGCGGGGCGGCGCGATGGATCTGGTTGGCCGTCATCGCGAGCGCGCGGTGCTCGACCGGCTGATCGACGCTGTTCGTGCTGGTGAGAGCCGCGCATTAGTGGTGTCTGGCGAAGCGGGCGTGGGCAAGACCGCCTTGCTCGACTATCTGGCTGGGCAAGCTTCGGAGTGCCGCGTCGAGCGGGCCGCTGGTGTTCAGTCCGAGATGGAGCTGCCGTTTGCCGCGTTGCATCAGTTGTGTGCGCCCATGCTCGAGAAGCTTCGGGCCGTACCGGCACCGCAGCGGGATGCCCTCAAAATTGCGTTCGGAATGAGCTCAGGATCGGCGCCGGATCGGTTTCTGGTCGGGCTAGCGTTGCTCAGCCTGCTGTCGGAGGTGGCTGAGGAGCAGCCGCTTGTGTGCGTGGTCGATGACGAGCAGTGGCTCGACCGGGCCTCTGCGCAAGTCTTGGGCTTTGTTGCTCGCCGCTTGGGTGCGGAATCGGTGGGATTGATTTTCGCGGCCCGGGTGCCCAGCAGCGATATCGCAGGATTGCCGGACCTCGTCGTGGAGCGCCTGGGTGACAGAGATGCGCGAGCGCTGCTCGAAGCCGCCCTGACTGCGCCGCTGGACGCACGGGTCCGCGATCAGATCCTTGCCGAGACTCGGGGCAACCCGCTTGCATTGCTGGAGCTGCCGCGTGGATTGACTCCGCAAGAGCTCGCGGGCGGATTTGGGCTGCCCACCGCGGCGCGAATATCCGACGGCATCGAAGAGAATTTCCGCCGGCGAATCGAAGTTCTCCCCGACCAGACCCGGCGCCTGCTGCTTATCGCGGCGGCCGAGCCGCTCGGCGATCCCGCGTTGGTGTGGGTGGCCGCGGCGCAGCTGGGTGTCGGCGCCGAAGCGACGGCGCCGGCGACCGAGGCGGGCCTGATCGAGTTCGGCACGCGGGTGCGGTTTCGCCATCCCCTAGTGCGCTCGGCGGTCTACGGGTCGGTATCCCCGCAAGAAAGACAATTAGTCCACGCTGCATTGGCGGATGTCACCGATGCACACCAGGACCCCGATCGACACGCATGGCATCGGGCGCAAGCAGCGGCTGGGCCGGACGAGGCCGTCGCCGCGGAACTGGAGCGCTCGGCGGGCCGGGCGCAAGCGCGTGGTGGGATTGCCGCCGCGGCTGCATTTCTCGAGCGCGCGACGACGTTGACGCTCGATCCCGTTCGCCGCACCGAGCGGGCTATGGCCGCTGCGTCGGCTCAAATCAAGGCCGGCGCCTTCGCCACGGCGCGGGACCTTCTCTCCATCGCCGAGGCTGGGTCGCCGAGCGACTTTCAGCAAGCACGCATCGAGCTCATGGGGGCTGAGCTCGCGTTCCTCACCGATCACGGCAGTGAGGCCCCGCCCATATTGTTGAAGGCCGCCCGCCGGCTCGAGCCGATCGACCCAGAGCTGTCGCGCAGGACTTACCTGCAGGCCCTGACGGCGGGCTACTTTGCCGGTCGCCTCGCCCACGGCGGGGGTGCGTTGGAGGTGGCAAATGCCGCCGCGACCGGCCCGTCGGCTTCACAACCCCTGCGCGCACCCGAGCTTCTTCTGGATGGCCTGGTAGCGCACTACATCAAAGGGTATGCGGCCGGATTGCCGATACTTCGCGAGGCACTGCGCGCGTTCGGCGCCGGCATGTCGGTAGACGAGGCGCTGCCCTTACACTCGGTGGCCGGCATCGTGGCCCGTTACACATGGGATGACCAGAGCTGGCAGATGCTCACGGAGCGTCATGTCCAGCTCGCTCGAAGTGTGGGGGCGCTCAGTGAGTTGCCCGTCGCCCTCAATGCGCGCGCATTCATGCTGTTGTTTGCTGGTGAGCTCGCCGCTGCCGGCTCGCTAATCGAGCAGCGGCGGGCTTTAGAGGCGACGGGCATCAATCGCTTTCCTTACTCGGCCCTTGCTCTGGCGGCGTTCGCCGGTAAACAAGCCGAAGCGGCAACCCTGGTCGAAGCGATCGACCGGCACCTCAACCTTGGAGGTGACGGCGTCGGGATCACCATCGTCGAGTGGGCGAGCGCGCTACTGAACAACGGCATCGGTAACTACAACGCGGCAGTGGAAGCCGCGCAGCGCTCCACCGAATATCTAGGGGAATGGATCACGCCGCCCTGGCCAGCAGTCGAGCTCATTGAGGCGGCCGCGCGCATCGGATGCGTCGAGATCGCCGCCGATGCCCTCCGCCGACTGGTTGAGACCACCACCGTCAGCGGCACGGACTGGGCGCTCGGCATTGAAGCTCGTTCACGCGCGCTGCTGAGCGAGGGTGACGCCGCCGAGCGCAGTTACCGCGAGTCCATCGAGCGGCTTGGGCGTACCTGCATCCGCGCCGATCTTGCCCGCGCGCACCTGCTGTATGGAGAGTGGCTGCGCCGACAGCGCCGCCGGATCGACGCGCGGGCACAGCTTCACATCGCCCACGACATGCTCGAGACAATGGGGATGGAAGCCTTCGCCGAGCGGGCCAGGCGTGAGCTAAAAGCCACTGGTGAAACGGCGCGCAAGCGCACCATCGCGCCCCGCGATGAGCAGCTCACTGCGCAGGAGGCCCAGGTCGCCCGGATGGCCAGCGACGGCCTATCAAATCCGGAGATTGGCGCGCGCTTGTTCATCAGCTCGCACACAGTCCAATATCACCTGCGCAAGGTTTTCGCCAAGCTCGGCATCAGCTCGCGCAGCCAACTCGACCGTGCCCTACTAGAAACACCCGGCCCCGACGCTGTCTGATCATCGGGTCCTCGAAAAACAAGACACCGTCTCGATTGACGGTGAACTAATAATTCCCGCTGGCGACTAGGACATGCGAACGCATCGCGAAGGGCTGATGCCCGGCTCGCGGCGCCGGGGCGCTACCTCAGATCGCTTGCCCACCGAGTGGTCGACAGCAAACCGGGCCGACGGACAAGGGCGGATGCCTAGAATGAGGTGTTTCGCAGTGCCAGTCCAGTGAACGGTAGAAAGGCCACTCTGTGCGGCCCCCATCTGGCCCGTTAAACGTCGGCGGCCAGCGGCTCGTGGCTCCGCCGATTCGGGGTCGGGCGGGCGAATTGAAGGTGATCGGCGAGCTGGTGGGGGCACTGATGCGGGGGCATCGGGGCGTGCTGGTCATCGAGGGACCGCCGGGCATTGGGAAGAGTCGGTTGCTGACCGAGGTGATGCTGCTGGCCCACAAGTGCGGGGGGCGCGTCCTGTTCGGTGAGGCTTTCGAGTATCAGCAAACGGTGCCGTTTTTCTCGCTGTTCACGGCGACGCTGCGCGCCGACCCCCCGGTCGGAGACGCCAAAGCGTTGCGCCAGTTGGGCAGCTCGGCGGACTTGGGCTACTGGGTGGTGCACGATCTGGCCGACGCGATTTTCGCGGCGGCGGCGCAAACCGCGCTGGCGATTGTGCTGGAAGACATCCACTGGGCCGATAACGGCACCTTGCTGGCGCTGCGATCGCTGGCGACCGCCCGGCCCGATGTGGCGGTGCTGTGGGTTGTGACCGCCCGCACCGGTGCTGGTGGTCCAGCGCTCCAGGAGACGTTGTCGGCGCTGCGACGAGCGGGTGCCGCATTTGTGCGAGTGGCCCCGATGTCGCGGGGCGCGGTCGCCCACATGGTCTCCGACGCTGTAAACGCGAACGCCGATGAGTCGCTACTAGATTTGGCTGCCAAGGCGCACGGCAATCCCTTCCTGGTCAGCGAGCTGATCGGGGGTCTGGACGAGGAGGGCCGGCTCGACGTCAGCGACGGTCGAGCGGTGGCCAGCGGACACGCGCTGCCGCGGCGCCTAGGGGAAAATATGAAACAGCGGCTAGCCTTCCTTTCCAGCGATGCTGGTGAGTTGGTGCGGGTGGCAGCGGTATTGCCTGATCGGTTCTCGGCTGGTCTGCTGGCCGCGATGCTGGAACGCCAGCCAGCGGCATTGATGTCGGCCGTCGATGAGGCGGTGCGCGCGGATCTGCTCGTCGAAGACGAGGAGCAATTGAGGTTTCGGCACGACTTATTGCGCGAGGCCACCCGACAGTCGTTGCCGCAGTCGCTGCGACGGTCGATGGAGCGCCAGTCGGCGTCAATCATGCTGGGCATGGGTGCGGCCCCGGCCGAGGTGGCCACCCAATTGGTGCGCAGCGCGGAACCCGGTGACAGGGAGGCGATTAGCGCGCTGCGGCAGGCCGCTCAAGCAGTTGGTCTCAGTGATACGAGTGCGGCCGCCGAGTTAAGCAAGCGCGCGTTGGAGCTGTTGACCGCCGATGACGCTGAACACGGACCACTGGTCGCCGAAACGGTGGTGCTGCTCAACCGGGCCAGCCGCTATGAGGAAGCCGAAGAGTTGGCCGTTGCGGAGCTATCGAAAGTGGCGTCGCCGCAAGACGAAGCGGAGATTCGTCTGAGTTTGGCCAAGGTCACCAAGCAGACAACACAGCGGCGCGTCGAGGAGAATCGTCGAGCGCTGCGGCTGCGCAACATCAGCGAGGTGACCCGGGCCCGGCATCTGGGGTGGCTGGCCTACACGCTGACGTTGCACGACCAACATGGGGAACGGCGCGCGGCGGCCGACGAGGCTGCTGCGGCCGCGGCATCGACCGGTGATCTCGAGGCCACGATCCTGGCTAACCTCACCTTCGCTGTGCTCGACGGTGGCAACGGGTACGTGGGCCGGGCACTACGCAGCCTCGAGGAGCTTTGCGCGCTCGCTCGCACGAGTGATCCGACCGCAGCTTCCCACCTGGCCGTGATGCACTACCCGCTCCTGCTGGGGGTGGTCGGCCGATCGGACGACGCTGCGGCCCAGATCGCCGATGGAACTGCGCAAGCGCGCCGGGAAGGCAATGCGATGGCCCTTGATCTCTGGGCCACGATTGACGGAATTGTCCTTTTAACCGCGGGCCGGTTGTCTGCTGCGCGCGCCGCAGCTGAATCCGTGCCTACCCCGGCGCGGACAGGTGCGGGCGAGCTGAACATGATGCGCATGGTGATTCTCGCGGACGTGGCGGCGCGCACCGATGACCGAAACTTGTTGCAACAGATGGTCAATGAGGCGCGCGACGCCTACTCCGCTGGCTCTGCTGTCGTACGCCGGGGAACGGCGCAGGTGTTGGGGCTGGCGGCGTGGCAGCGCAACGACGTCGATGATGCAATGCGCTGGTTGGGCGACATCACGCTGTTCGGGTCACCACTGTGGCCCGAGGTCTTAGATCGCGTGATCCTCAGTGCGCGGGTGGCGTCGGCCGCCGGCGATGCCGGCCTGCGCGCACGTGTGTTGCAGGCCACCGAATTGCTCGAGCGTGAGCAGCCCGCGATCCCGCTTTTCGCGGGGGTCGCCGGGTATGTCCGCGGAATACTCGAACGTGACGCCGAGGGACTGCTGGCGGCTGCAGACGTGCTGCACTCGTCGCCGCGGCCGCTCCTTTACGCCGCTGCTGCCGAGGACGCCGGAGTTGAACTCGCACGCACGGACCATAGCGACGAGGCACTGGATCAGCTCAATGCCGCATTCGACACCTACCTGCGCCATGGAGCGCTCGCCGATGCGCGCCGGGTAGGCCGCGACTTGCGCCGGTTAGGTGTGCAACGTCGCATTGTCAGCCAACCGCGGGCGAAAGCAGGCTGGGACAGTCTCACCGACTCCGAGCTCAGGGTGGTCAAACTGATTGCGCAGGGTGCCACCAACCGTTCGGTGGCAGAGCAGCTGCGCGTCTCGCCCCACACCGTGAGAGCCCACCTGCGCAATGCGTTCGCCAAGCTCGGAGTCAGCTCCCGCGTTGAGCTGAGTCAACTCGCGCAGCGTCCCTCATAACGCTGATTAAGTCCCGGGGACTTAGCGCTAGGCCACTTTGGCCTTAAAGATCGTCCGCTGGCCAATGGCGCCATCCACGCCCGCGGGGCCACCATAAGTAGTCGTCAGTAATCACGTTCTGCCTCGAAAGGCCCCGAGACACCGAAGCCGATTGATAGCGGAGAAATCGAATTGCACTACCCATGAGGGGATGCGAACGCGGCCTTTCGCGGCTGACTATGGCGCTTACATCTCAGCGTCACGGTATCCGAGAATCCAGAACCGCGCTCGGAGTTGACGTTCGGTGCCTTGCGATCGAACCGCGAAGGGCGGTAATTCATGGGTGAAGCCATCGATGAACTCCCAGTCGCCGAAGAACTTCCCGACGGGCAACTCCCCGAGTCCGTCGACGATGTCACGCTGTACGCCGAGTATCGCCGCATCACCGCAGATCAGGCAGCCTTGCGGCGTCTGGCCATGCTGGTGGCCCAAGGGGCGGACCCAGCGGAGGTGTTCGAGGCGGTCGTCAACGAAATGCGCCACTGTGCGTCCGCGGATACCGCCGGACTGTGGCGCTATGAGTCAAACGACGAAATGACGAAGCTGGCCGCTGCTGAACATCCCGGACTGCAGCTAGCGAAGTGGGCCGTGGGTACCCGAAGCCCGATCGACAGCGGCACCCTGGCAGGGATAGTGCAGCGCACGAGGCGGCCCGCCAGGATGGACAGTTACAAGGACAGCATTGGGTCGCTCGCGGCGCGGATACGAGATGCGGGTGTACACGCGGCGGTCGGTGTGCCCGTCGTCGTCGATGGACGGGTTTGGGGTCTGGCGGCCGTGGGTTCGATTGAACCCAAGCCCATGCCGGCCGACACCGAAGGACGCATCAGCGCCTTCGCCCAACTGATCGGCACCGTCGTGGTGGCCGGACATCGCGACGAGCAGAAACGCCAGCTACTGACTGAGGCACCGCAACCGTCCAATCGGCTCGATGGTCTGGTTGCGGGACGCAGTTTCGACAACTGGAGTCTGCGGGACATCGCAGGCTTCCTTCGGCTACCGACCAACGGTCCGTTTGTGGTCATCGTCGCACAGGTTTCGGTGGCGGGCGACGAGCCGCTTCCCGACATCGAATCCAAGCTTCGCAGTCTTAACATATCGTCGGCGTGGAGTCTCCTGCCTGATTTGCAGGTCGGGGTTGCGCGCGTCACGTCCGACGAAAAACTCGACGCGACAGTTGCCCTGATGTCGCGGATGACAACGGCCCGAGTGGGCGTCAGCGCGCCTTTCGAGGATTTACGTGAGACACCGACTGCCCTGCATGTAGCACGAATGATGTTGCGAGGCAGGGGCGATTCCGGATCCTCTGTCGCCGTGTTCGACAACTCTATTCTGGGCGCCGCCGTAGTCAGCGCACCAGAGGCGATGGTCAGAACCGTCGGCCCTGCGTTGGACGGGTTTAGCGACCTTCCCGACGAAGAACGTGAAATGCTATTTGAAACGTTTCGGGTGTGGCAGGACAACGATGCGTGTGTACGCGATGCAGCCGAAGCACTGTTTTGTCACCCCAACACCGTCCGATACCGGTTGCGCAAAATTGAGGTACGCAGCGGCCGATCCCTTTCGCGGCCAAAGGATGTCGTCGAACTGTACCTAGCCTTCGAAGTGCACCGTCGCCTTATGTAGCCGAAAGTCATTGACGTCGTTGATGAACGGAATGCCGCCACACTAACGATGCTCTTTTAAGGAGATGTCGCTATAGGCGATGCCAGTCAGGTTTCCCTGCGCGACCAGCAGCACCTTCGGGTCTGATCCATCGAGCTTGGCCGAGAAGACGTTTCCCCCAAAGTCGGTGACAAACATTCGGCGGCCCTTCCGATCCAGGGCGATGCCGATTCCTTCCATCAAGTGCGTGAAGATGATCTCAGGAGCGGGGCGCTCCTTCACATCCGAATCCATCGGCGCGCGATTCACCGTATTGCCGCGCGGCGGATCACCCCGGTCGGTCCAATACATGACGCGAGTCTTGAGATCGAGCTCAAGGTCGATCGGCTCCGGCAGCCCGTCATAAAGAAGTTCGATGTCTGTTCGATTACCCGCCGTCTGGCCCGCGGGAATTTCGATGCCGGCGCGGAGCAGACGGCCCTTGCCGGCGTTGTCGGGACCTTTTTGTGTCCAGTAGACCTGGTCGCCATCGACGTCGATGGCCACGCCCACGCACCATTTTTCAGGATCCGGCCCCGGTCGCGGGTCGCCCTGGCCGGTGTCAACGAGGGTCTCGATGTCCGAGCCGTCGAGATTGGCGCGCATCAGGCGCATCCCCTCGCGGTCACACCAGTACAGCTTTCTGCTGGTCTTTTCGAGCTGCAACTGCTTGGGAGTGAACGTGCCGCCTTCGGGAACGATCGTCCTGCGATTCTGCCCGTCCAGGTCAGCTCGCTCGATGGAACCGTCGTCCGCCGCGGGATGCCCCATGTTGGTCCAGTAAATGTGTCCCGCCGTGACATCGACCGCGATGCCATCGGGATATCTGCACTCAGTCACGATGACCTTGCGGTCCGAGCCGTCCGGATTCAGCGAAATGACACGGTCACTGCTGAGTTCCAAGAGAAACAGTCGGCTGACTGCGGTTTGATCGCCGGACGCATGTTGCCGCTCCGGGATTTGTGAACTGACCATATGTCTTTACTCCAGGTACTCAGTTGGGATCCGAACCGGATACCGGATTCACCGCTGTGCGAGGTAATTCCATCGTTGAGCAAGCCGACGACCCAGTCGATGTGTTTGTTGACAGGGATCGACAGCAAGCCTTTGTCCGCGGCGACAGTCGCCTGCGCCGCCTCGAGATCAGCTGCCGCAGGGCGGTCGTCGGCGCAGTATGAGGCCGTCGGGCGAGCTGGACCCTGGGCCTGTCGTTCATCGTGCTGACGGTCGCGTTCCACACCACCGGGGTGGTGCTGATGGCGTTCGTCGGAACGCGGATTCGGGTCAGGGTTGAGAAGCAGAAGCTCAATCCGCTGCGAGTAATTGCGATCCTCAGCGGCGTCATCGCAGCGGTCGCGGTGATCTTGGCCGTGCTGCACGGGCTGGAGGCCATGCTCTGGGCGGCGGCATATCTGTGGCTTGGCGCGTTCGGCTCGTATATCGACGCGCTGCTCTATTCCTTGGGCACGATGACGTCGGCCAGCACAGCGGAAGTGGGATCCCAGTGGCATATGGTGAGCGCGCTGGACGCGATGGACGGCGCGCTACTGTTCGGCATCAGCACGGCGTTCATTTTCACGGTGATGCAGGACTACTGGCCGATGCTCTCCCGCGGACGCCCCGGGACGCCCTGATTGGGAGCGTCCGCTAGGTCGGCGCCAGGACAAATCGCCTGCAATATTCGCTGTGACCGGGCACTCCCGCGTGGGGTCCGCATCTTCCAGAACGCGCTGCCAATCTCATTGATCGAACTGCCACATCGCGCGTGCACCGCGATCTGATGCCCGCAGGGACTTCAGCTTTTTGATGTGTGTACTGGGCTGTCGCAAGTCGAAGTTCGTCGTGGAATAGCCCGGCTGGGGCGCGGTCCGGTGAGACGATGACGTGATGGCAATGTCATCTCAGCCCAGCCCCCGCCCGCTGACGACGCCCCGTGCTGCCGCGTTGGCCGGTGTGGTCTTTGCGGTGTTGTTTGGCGCCGTGCTGATCCTGATTCGCACCAAAATGCCTGAGGGCACCGCAGATTCGTCCGAATGGCTGAATAGTCGCGGCAGCGGGATCGAGATCGCGAAGACGCTGATGCCGTTCGCGGGCATCAGTTTCTTGTGGTTCATCGGGGTGGTCCGCGACGGGTTGGGGCGCTATGAAGACAAGTTCTTTGCGTCGGTCTTCATCTGCAGCGGTGTGCTGTTTTTGGCCATGATGTTCGTCTCGACCGCTGCGGCTGCCGGCTTGGTAGCCAGTAACGGCGGGATCACCGATCCGTCGGCGCATGTGGCGACGATCCAGTTCGCGAAGACGATGATGCTGTCGGCCAGTCAGACTTATGCGGTCCGGATGGCTGCGGTGTTCATGATGTCGCTGGCAACGATTTGGCTTCGGACGGGCTTGATGCCACGGTGGCTGGTCGGCCTGAGCTATCTGGCCGCCGTTGGATTGCTGGTGGCCAGCGACATCAGCATGTGGATCACGATGGCGTTCCCGGTCTGGGTGTTGATGGTCAGCGGCTTGCTGTTGGCCCGAGCGGGGTTGTTCGAGGAACTGAGGGCTGGTGGGGGTGGGCCGTCGGAGGCTGCCCGGTGAACGCGGATGCGATGGTGGTCGCTTGGTTGAGTGGTCGCCGACGAAATGGTTTAGGGGGTGTGATCGGGGCGTGCTGTTCGCACGGATAGCGCAGAGGAGGAGTCCGAAGGATGCCGATGAGTGATCATGACTGGAGCAAGCCAGCGGCGGTGGCCATTCCGAAGGAGGGTTACTTTGAGCTCGGACGATTGCCGCCCGCTTGGACATGTCACTGGGTGCGGTGCAAAAGTCGCAGCGCCGGGTGCAGTAGCTCGCCGACGCCATGGCCGGCGGGGAGCCGGGCGACGTGGTCGCGACGCCGACAGCACAAATTGACCACATTCTGCGTGATTCGGCGTGACTTGCCGTGACGTGTTTCCGTAGCTAGAGCCGGGTTTGAACCCCTGAGCAGCACCGCTGAATAGGGTCTAAGTCCCTCCGCCACCGCCACCGCGACGGAGATGTGTCACGGGCTTCCGGGATGCAGGCCGTCGCGGATGCCTTTCACATCGTCGTTGATGCCCTGCAGATCACCCTGGATGGCTTGTAAAGCGGATTGGGAATCCTGCAACACCTGCCGCGTCTTGTCGGACTGTGCAGGTTCGTACTTGGGGCAATACGAGATCACTGCAGCGGCAGTGACATCGGCACTTTGATCCGCGTCCCAGATCGACGATCGCTGCACGAAGCGCACGGCCTCTTCGTAGTCGGGGTGCCGGTCGAGAAAGTCGCAGACCGCGTGCCCTTGGGCCGTGACGTAGTCATTGCTGGGAACTGGCACGCCCTCGTGTTGCAACGCACCGATCAACGCCCTGTCGACGATGCCAAGCTGCGGGGCGTGGCTGAGTGGTGGAGTTGGTGGTTGCTGCGCAGCCGGGCTGGGTCGCTCAACTGACGGCGGGTCTGCCGCTGGATCGGCGGTCGGATGGGTGCGGTGGATCGCGAACATCACGACTGCCGCGGCGACGGTCGCGACCAGAGACAGCGGCAGCGCCAACGGGAGACCGAAGCGGCGCCGGACACGCTTGCGTCGGTAAGGAGCGATGTCGTCGTACTTATTGCGCGGCGACCGGGTACGGGGAACAGCCGCTATCGGATCTGGTTCGTCCGGCTCCGGGTGGTGCCCCAGGCGCTCGTCAAGAAGTCTGTCGAGCTCACGACTGGACAACTCGCCGCCGTGCTCGCCGAGTAGACGGCGCTCAGCTGCCAGACGCCGCAACTCGGAGTCGATCGTCTCGCGATCGCGCATGCTCTGAGCTTAGGACTACATGGCCGGTGAGCGCCTCGTGTTTTCTTGCTGTCAATGCGGCCCGACCCCGATTTCGTCGCAAATCGGGCCGACGATCCACAGGCCGCCGCGTGGAGTGCAGAACGGCTGATCGGGCGTAGGCGGCGGTGGCGGAGGCGGGGGCGTCAGCACCGGGGGCGCAATGTCCGCCGAAAACCAGCTGTCAGTCGGATTCCCCCGGTAGTCGACCATCGGTACATTGCCGGTTCCGAGCTTGGTGATGAAGTAGTTATGGCACACGTTCATGTCCCAGCGAATACCGCGGTCTGGCGGTGCCTGACCTGGGCACCAGGTCATCACATTCACGCTCGGGTCCGCCTGGACGGGACCTGCGCCGAGCCCAAGACCGGCCAGCGCGAGGCTGCCAGACACCGCGACCGTCGTCATGAACCGTGAAATGCTGCGGATGATCGCTAGTTTGCGCCCGCGGCGGGCGGAACGCATGGGGAATCTTCCCCACATTCCCCGTCGCTGGGGCACAGTGGAGCCTCTACTCAGTTACGGGGGGTTGTTGTGAGCCCTCTTCGGCAGGTCGGTCGCTCACTTATCATCGCGGTGTTTGTCGGCGGCGCGACGTTGGCGCCGATCGCTCGGGCAGACGATCCGGATGACGCGTTGACCGCGTTGATGATGGGCGGCACGACGATGCCGACGCCCAGCGAGTTCTGGCAGGACACCATCATCACCGACTACATCGACCCGGCCACCGGCGAGAACTACAGCCCGTTGCTGGTTCCGACACCCGAATCGGGTGCCAGTACCTCGCTGCCGGTCGGCCTGGCCAACCTGCAGGCGGCGATGGCTCAGCAGCCCGCGAACCAGCCCTACCTGGTCGAGGGTTACTCACAAAGCGCGCAGATCGCGATCGACGAAAAAGTCGGTCTCATACAGGCCGGGTCCCCACCACCCGACGTCACTTTTCTGCTACTCGGTTCGGGTAATCGCCCCGACGGCGGGTTCCTGGAGCGGTTCCCCGGTTTGGTCATTCCGGGTGCACCGGGTTTCGACTTCAACGGCGCCGAGCCGACCGATGCCGGCATCACCACGATCGACATCGCGAACCAGTACGATGCCGTCGCGGATTTTCCGCAGTACCCGATCAACGTGGTGGCCGACCTCAACTCGCTGATGGGTTTCATCTACGCCCACGCGGCCTACGGGGATGGCCCGCTGCCCTATGACGTCCCCGCCATCTAGCCATCCTCGGATCCGCTGAGCGGACCGTACGCCAGCGAATACGTCTTGGGGTCCACCGAAACCGTCAAACAGGTCGACGGCGACACCACGTTCTATTTCATCCCGACCAACGACCTGCCGCTGCTCGACCCGCTGCACAGTCTGGGTGTGCCCGAGTCGGTGCTCAACATCGTCCAGCCGGCACTGCAGGTCATCGTCGAAGCCGGCTACGACCGATCCACGCCGTTCGGCGACCCGACACCGGCCGAGCTGATCCCCACCATCGACCCGGCGACGTTCACCCTCGAATTCACGAACGCCGTCGTCCAGGGCGCCGACAACGCCTTCGAACTCTTCGGAGCCCAGCTACCCGGATTCGCCGAGCTGGAGAGCCTGTTCACGTCGGCCGAGACGTGGTCCGAAGCGAACGTCGAAGTCCCCTACGACCAAGTCGTCACCGAACTCAACAACGACGTCAACCCGCTCACCCTCTTCGCTGGGTTGGAGGGGCCGATTGGCACGGACATTCAGAACCTGTTGGATCTCAGCGGGATACAACAAGACCTTCTCGACCCGGTCCTCGGACTCGTCGGTTCGCTCGGCGGATTGGTCACCAGCTGAACAGTTCACCGATTCGTGGATTCGGCGAAAGTAGCCTCCTGCCGAGGCTTTAATGAGGCGATGGAACTGATGACCCCCACCGATTCGGTGTTTCTGATGACCGAATCGCGCGAGCACCCCATGCATGTCGGCGGGCTGCAGCTGTTCCAGCCGCCGGAGGGTGCCGGTCCGGAGTTCGTCCGGGAAACCTATGACGCGTTGGTCGCCAACCGCGATTTCCAGCCCACCTTCCGCAAGCGACCCGCGAGGCTGCTCGGCGGAATCGGCAACGTCGCGTGGGCCTACGACGACGCGGATGACATCGACATCGAGTATCACGTGCGGCGCTCGGCGCTGCCCACACCAGGCCGGGTCCGCGAGCTGCTCGAGCTGACCTCGCGCCTGCACAGCAGCCTGCTCGACCGGCACCACCCGCTGTGGGAAGCGCATTTCGTGGAGGGATTGAACGACGGCAGATTCGCCGTCTACAGCAAGTTCCACCACTCGCTGATCGACGGTGTCTCCGCGTTGCGGCTGATGCAGCGGACGCTGTCGACCGATCCCGATGATTCTGAGCTGCAAGCGATTTGGAGCCTCCCCCGACGTCACCGTCAGTCAGCCGGCAAGTCCAGGTGGCAGACGCTGACCCAGTTGGCGGGCTCTGTTGCGGCGTTTGGTCCGTCGACCTGGTCGCTGGCCCGTGCCGCGCTGGTGGAGCAGCAGTTGACGTTACCGTTCGCCGCGCCGAGGACCATGTTCAACGTTCCCATCGGCGGTGCGCGGCGAGTGGCCGCCCAGTCGTGGACGCTGGACCGGTTCAAAAGCATCAAGCGGGCCGCCGGGGTGACGGTTAACGACGTCGTTCTGGCGATGTGCGCCGGTGCGCTGCGCGAGTACCTGCTGGATCAACAAGCGCTGCCCGACACGCCGCTGATCGCGATGGTCCCGGTGAGCATGCGTTCGGAGGAAGAGGCCGACAGCGGCGGCAACCAGGTCGGCGCCCTCTTGTGCAACCTGGCCACCGATGTGGACGATCCGGCGAAGCGGCTCAAGACGATCAGCGCATCGATGCGGGGCAACAAAAAGATTTTCTCCGAATTGCCTCGGCTGCAAGCGTTTGCGTTGTCCGCGTTTCTTATCGCACCGCTCGGGCTCGCCGCGGTGCCGGGTTTCGTCTCGTCGGCGCCACCGCCGTTCAATATCGTCATCTCCAACGTGCCTGGGCCGACCGAGCCGATGTACTGGGGAGGTGCCCGGCTGGACGGCAACTACCCGCTGTCGATCGCGCTGGACGGGCAGGCGTTGAACATCACGCTGGCCAACAACGCCGACAACATCGACTTCGGTTTGGTCGGATGCCGGCGAAGTGTGCCGCATCTGCAGAGGTTGCTCGGCCACCTGGAAAGCTCGCTCAAGGATTTGGAGCGCGCGGTCGGGGTCTGAGACGTGCCCAAGCTCAGTGCGGGACTGTTGCTCCACCGGGAGCGCGACGGCGTTGTCGAGGTTCTTGTCGGACATCCGGGCGGACCGTTCTGGGCCCGCAAAGACGATGGCGCATGGTCGATTCCGAAGGGCGAGTACACCGACGGCGAAGACCCGTGGGCGGCCGCGCAACGTGAATTCCAAGAAGAGGCGGGGTTGGCGCCGCCGACCGGGCCGCGGATCGATCTCGGTCTTTTCAAGCAGCCCAGCGGCAAGGTGCTGACCGTGTTCGCGGTGCGCGGTGACCTGGACATCACCGACGCGCACAGCAACACCTTCGAGCTGGAATGGCCGAAGGGATCCGGACGGTTGCGGCAATTCCCCGAGATCGACCGACTCGCTTGGTTTTCCGTCGAGCTCGCCCGGGTCAAATTACTGAAAGGCCAGCTTCCTTGCCTCGATCTCTTGATGGCACACGCGAGCTTGGCCGGTTTGCGTCAGGGTTGGTGAACCCGGCGTATCTTCACACTCATGCAGACCCTGCGAACACCTGACGACCGGTTCACCGATCTACCCGAATTCCCTTACAAGCCAAACTATTGCGACGTCTCCGATGACGACGGCGGCACGCTGCGGATGGCATGGGTGCAAGACGGACCGGACGACGCCGACCCGGTGCTCTTGTTGCATGGGGAGCCGTCCTGGTCGTTCCTGTACCGCAAGATGATTCCGGTTCTGGCCGAAGCGGGCCATCGCGTGGTCTGTCCGGACCTGGTCGGCTTCGGTCGCTCGGACAAGCCGGCCCGCGTCGAGGACCACACCTACGCCCGCCACGTCGAATGGGTGCGAACACTGGTTTTCGACAATCTGGATTTGCATCGGGTGACCCTGGTCGGGCAGGACTGGGGCGGGCTGATCGGGTTGCGGCTGGCCGCCGAGCATCCCGAACGCTTCAGCAGGCTGGTGGTCGCCAACACCGGGCTGCCCACCGGTGACATCCCGATGCCGAAGATCTGGTGGCGGTTTCGCGAGGCGATCCAGACGGCTCCGGCGATCGACGTCGGCCGCTTCGTGCAGGGTGGCTGCCGTCGGCCGATGAGCGACGCGGTGCGGGAAGCCTACGACGCGCCGTTTCCCGACGACACCTATTGCGCTGCACCGCGTGCCATGCCCGGTTTGGTGCCGACGTCGCCGGACGATCCTGCGGCGGCGGCCAACCGATCCGCGTGGGCCGCGCGATCCGCGAGCTCGACCCCTATG
This sequence comes from uncultured Actinomycetota bacterium, assembly GCA_963760095.1. Taxonomy (GTDB): domain Bacteria; phylum Actinomycetota; class Actinomycetes; order Mycobacteriales; family Mycobacteriaceae; genus Mycobacterium. The sequence goes on from CAVXBT010000014.1 coordinate 72,525, forward strand.
CTGGTCGCATTCAGTGACGGCGATCCGATCACCGGAGGCATGGCGCCGATCTTTAAGCGCGAGATGCCGGGCGCGCAGGGGATCGATCATCCGGTGGTACGCAATGCCGGGCATTTCTTGCAAGAGGATGCCGGCGAAGAACTCGCCGGGTATGTTGTCGACTTCTTACGCAGCTGAGCGCGTCAGCACGACACCGTGATGGCGAACGTCTCCGCCGCCAACTGAGTCCGTTTGGCGTCGTTGAAACCCAGCGCCGCGCCGGTGATGTGATAGGTGGGACCCGTCATCGTGACTGTCGCCTCGCCCTGCAGTTCACGCTCGTAGGAACCGGTGAAGCCACCGAGGTCCTGGAATCGCACGAACTCGGCCTTCAAATGGTTGGCATTGGACAGCATCGCGGTCATGCCCGACTTGTCGAGGGCGGTGTGGATCCTCGTCATCCATTCGATCGACTCGCAACGCACCGAATACGTGGTGCCCACGTCTTTGCCGTCAATGGTGAGCGCTGCGGTACCGGGCGGCAAAACCCCGGGCCTGGGCGGGGCTGCCTTGTCGGACGAGCAGCCGGCGGTAATGCCGATCATCAGCACGGCCGCAGCGGCAAGGCCGATTCCGTTCTTCACAGGTCGAAACCTAGCGCCACCCGTGCGCAAATGCATTACCGAATCTCGACGACCGTAGCCACCTGCATGTTCTTTGTCGCCTGCACAATACAAATATGACCGCCACGTCGAGTGTCGCCGGCCCGCAGGAACTGCTGATGCAATTGCTGAATCCGGCCAACCGCGCCAACCCGTATCCGGTGTACGAGCAGTTCCGGGAACGCGGCCCCATCCAGTTGCCGGGAGCCAACCTCACCGTGTTCTCGGGCTTTCGTGACTGCGACGAGGTGTTGCGGCATCCGTCGTCCTCTGTCGACCGGTTCCAGTCGACGGTCGCTCAACGCATGCTCGCCGACGGTGCGCTACCACGTCCGATGGGGCCGCAGGGATTCTTGTTTCTCGATCCGCCCGACCACACCCGGCTGCGCAAACTGGTCAGCAAGGCGTTTGTGCCCAGGGTGGTCAACGAATTGGCGCCGCACATCACCGACGTGGTCGGCGGATTGCTGGACCGGATCGCCGAACGTCGCCGGTTCGACGTCGTCAGGGATCTGGCGTATCCGCTGCCGGTGGCGGTGATCTGCCGGCTGCTGGGCGTTCCGCTGGAGGACGAGGCGGGATTCGGCCGCGCCTCGGCGCTGCTGGCGCAGGCGCTGGACCCTTTCTTCGCGATCACCGGCGAACCGGCGGCGGGGATGGAGGAGCGCATCGCCGCCGGCCGGTGGCTGCGGGAGTATCTGCACGGCCTGATCGCCCAGCGCCGGTCCCGGCCCGGCGACGATCTGATGTCACGCCTGATCGCCGTCGAGGAGTCCGGCGATCAGCTGACCGAAGACGAGATCGTCTCGACGTGCAACCTGTTGCTCATTGCCGGGCACGAGACCACCGTGAACCTGATCGCCAACGCCATCTTGGCGATGTTGCGCCACCCCGCCGAGTGGGCCGCGCTGGGTGGTGAGGCCGACCGTGCGTCGGCGGTCATCGAGGAAACGCTGCGCTACGACCCGCCGGTGCAATTGGTGGTCCGAATCGCCGCCGACGACATGACGGTCGGTGACACCGAGGTGGCCAAGGGCGACACCATGATGATGCTGCTGGCCGCGGCTCAGCGTGATCCCGCCGAATTCGAGCAAGCAGGGACGTTCGACCCGGATCGAAATGCTTTCCGGCACTTAGCGTTCGGGCGTGGTCTGCATTACTGTCTGGGCGCTCCGCTGGCCCGCCTGGAGGCCGCCGTGGCGCTGTCGGCGGTGACGGCGCGATTCCCCGGCGCGCGACTGGACGGTGAGCCGGTCTACAAACCCAACGTCACGCTGCGCGGGCTGGCGACGCTCGAGGTGACGGTCTAGGAGTTACCCAGCCCGGGGACGATGTCGCCGAGGCTGAAGGTGACGGGGCTTTCCAGTTGCGCATAGGTGCACGAGCCTGGCTCCCGGTCGGGACGCCAGCGGCTGAACTGGGCAGTGTGGCGGAACCGCTCACCTTCCATGTGGTCGTAACGCACTTCGACGACCCGCTCGGGCCGCAGCGGCACGAAGGACAGGTCTTTGCCGGCATTCCAGCGGGAGAACTCGTTCTTTCGTGGCGTGCGTTCACCGGCCTCGTGGGCAGCCCAATTCCATGGGTGATCAGCGAAGCCGGTCACCAGGGTCTGCAGTTCGGTGAAGAGCCGCCGCCTCTCGGTCATCGGAAAAGCGCCGATCACGCCGACCGATGCCAGTGTGCCGTCGTCCTTGTACAGCCCGAGCAACAGCGAGCCGATCGCGTCGGCTCCCGACTTGTGCACGCGGTAACCAGCGACCACGCAGTCTGCCGTTCGCTCGTGCTTGATCTTGAACATGATGCGTTTGTCCGGCTGATACGTGATCGTCAGCGGCTTGGCGACGACGCCGTCGAGGCCGGCACCCTCGAACTCGTCGAACCAGCGCTGCGCGGTCGCCTGATCCGTCGTCGCGGGCGTCACGTGAAACGACGGGCCCGAGCCATCGAGCGCGTCGACCAGGGAACCCCGGCGTTCGGAGAACGGTCGTCCGGTGTAGTCGTCATCGCCGAGCGCCAGCAGGTCGAAGGCGATGAATGACGCGGGCGTGCGTTCGGCGAGCATCCGTACACGCGAGTCGGCCGGATGGATGCGCTGCTGCAGCGCCTCGAAATCCAGGCCCTGATAGGCGCCGCGGGTTCTGGCGATGACGATCTCGCCGTCGATCACGCACCGCGTCGGCAACTCGGCGGTGGCCGCGGCGACTAGTTCGGGAAAATATCGGGTCATCGGTCGCTCATTGCGGCTGCCCAGCTCGACCTGATCGCCGTCGCGGAACAGGATCGACCTGAATCCATCCCATTTGGGCTCATATGAGGCATCCGGCGGGATGGATTTCACCGATTTGGCCAGCATCGGCGAAATCGGCGGCATGACAGGCAAGTCCATTTGCACATTGTGCTGGAACCCTGTGCTGGAATCGGAATATGGCAGCTGCAGCGGAGGAACTCAACGTCGACGGCATCGCGGTCCGGCTGACCAATCCGGACAAGGTGTACTTCCCGAAGCTGGGTGCGGGGGGCACCAAGCGCCGGCTCGTCGAGTACTACCGCGCGGTCGCGAGCGGCCCGATGCTCGCCTCGTTGCGGGACCGCCCCACGCATCTGCAGCGCTTTCCCGACGGTATCGACGGCGAGGAGATCTACCAGAAGCGCATACCCAAGCACCATCCCGACTACCTGGAGACTTGCCAGATCACCTTTCCGTCAGGGAGGACCGCCGATGCGTTGAGGGTGACTCACCCGGCCGCCATCGTGTGGGCAGCGCAGATGGGCACGATCACCCTGCACCCGTGGCAGGTCCGCTGCCCGGATGCCGAGCATCCCGACGAGCTGCGCATCGATCTGGATCCGCAGCCGGGCACCGGCTTCGACGAAGCACGCACCGTCGCCGTCGACGTGCTGCGGCCGCTGCTCGATGAGCTCGGCCTGGTGGGTTTTCCCAAGACGTCCGGCGGTCGCGGGATCCACGTGTTTTTGCGAATCAAAACCGACTGGGATTTCATCGCGGTACGCCGTGCCGGCATCGCGCTGGCCCGCGAGGTGGAGCGTCGCGCACCGGACGCGGTGACGACGTCGTGGTGGAAGGAAGAACGGGGCGAGCGCATCTTCATCGACTTCAACCAGAACGCCCGCGACCGAACGTTCGCATCGGCCTACTCGGTGCGGCGCACCGCGATCGCGACCGTGTCAACGCCGTTGACGTGGGACGAGCTGGCAAGCGCAGACCCCGACGACTACACCATCGCGACCGTGGCCGACCTGGTGGCGAGTCGCGATGACCCGTGGACCGATATCGACGCGATCGACCAGTCGATTGCGCCGCTGCTGGAAATGGTGGCAGCCGACGAGGAGCGCGGGCTCGGCGACATGCCGTATCCGCCCAACTACCCGAAGATGCCGGGCGAGCCGAAACGCGTTCAGCCGAGCAAAGATACCGATCTGAAGAAGTAGGCCTAATGCAGCCGACCGGCGACGAACGTCGCGGCCTGGTCGGTCGCTACGGGAACGTATCCAAGGTGCGCGATGATACTTCCGCCCTCAGCGCAGATATTGTCGTTGGGAAGGCAGATGTCGATGGTCTTCGCGCTGTAGCTCGGGTCGATCGCCGGAATTTGGTTGTCCGCCAAATGCTTTGCGTAGCTGCTCTGAGGATTTCCGAACAGGGCAACAGCGGCAACGTGATTGGCGACCTGCGGGGGCAGTTGGTGGCTGGTCAAATCGGCCACACCTGCGCCCTGCGAATACCCTCCGATCACCACCTTGGTGTTCGGGCAGCTGGCAACTGTGCTCTGCACATGGGCGACCTCGTCAGCGGCGCCGGCCTTGGAGCTGTTGGCGTAATCGGTGGTCGACGGGTAGTCGACCGGGTAGAGATTGACCGACTTGCCGGGAAGTTGCGCGGTCAGCGAGTCGAAGAAGGCCTGGCCGGGTCCGCCGGGGCCGACGGGCTCGCCGGTGCCGCGCGCGAACACCACCTCGGCGTTGGTACATCCGTCCGCTGCGGCAACCGGAATGCCGGCGGGAACGGCGAGCAGGGGCAAAACCATCAGCGCCGCACTGGCAACAATGCGTCCGATGCTGCGTCTAGTCATCTTTGAATGCTGCCATCTTTTTGATCCGTCGGGCGCGGTACAGGGAATAGCATCACGTCATGATGCCATCGCGGCGTGGCGATGTGGCCCCACCGTCGCTGCTTCAAGCCGACAATGGCCTGCCGCGTGGTGTCCGCGGCGCCGCCGATCCGCGTTTCGCGAACGTGATCCGGCTGTTCGCCGGACTTTTTCCCGGACGACGATTCGGCGGCGGGACGCTGTGCGTCTACATCGACGGCCGGCCCGTCGTCGATGTCTGGACGGGTTGGTCGGACCGGGCCGGCGAGGTGCCATGGGCGGCTGACACCGGAGCGATGGTGTTCTCGGCGACCAAGGGAGTCGCTTCCACCGTGATTCACCGGCTCGTCGATCGCGAGCTGGTGTGTTACGACACCCCGGTTGCCGAGTACTGGCCGGAGTTTGGGGCCAACGGCAAGGCCGACATCACCGTCCGCGACGTCCTGCGGCATCGATCCGGACTGTCGCACCTCAAGGGCGTCAGCAAGACGGAATTGATGGATCACCTGCTCATGGAGGAGCGGCTGGCCGCTGCACCGGTCGATCATCTACGCGGCGCCCCGGCGTATCACGCGCTGACCTACGGTTGGCTGCTGTCCGGTCTGGCCCGAGCGGTGACGGGTATGGGTATGCGAGAGCTGATCCGCGCCGAGTTGGCGTCTCCGCTGAATACGGACGGGCTGCACCTTGGTCGTCCTCCGGCCAAAGCTCCGACCAGGGTTGCGGAGATTCTGGCGCCGCAGAGCACCCGGCCCAATCCGCTGTTCAACTTCGTCGCGCCAAGGGTTGCCGGTCTGCCATTCTCGGGCGCCCTGGGTGCGATGTACTTTCCCGGCATCAAATCCTTTGTGCAAGGCGATATCCCGTTTCTTGACAGCGAGATCCCGGCCGCCAATGGCGTGGTAACAGGGCGCGGGCTGGCCAAGATGTATGCCGCACTGGCCAATAACGGCCGCATCGACGGAACCCAGTTCCTCTCGTCGGAGCTGGCGGAAGGCTTGACGGGCAAGCCGCAGCTGCTGCCGGACCTGAACATCATGGTGCCGATGCCGTTCCACCTCGGCTACCACGAATCGCCGATTCCCGGCCTGCTGAAGGGGTTCGGCCATATCGGTCTGGGCGGAACCCTCGGCTGGGCAGACCCGGAAACGGGCAGCGCGTTCGGCTTCGTGCACAACCGCTTGTTGACGCCGATGGTGTTCGACATGGCATCGTTTGCGGGACTGGCCCGCCCGCTGCGCAGTGCCATCACCGCCGCGCGTCAGGTCGGTCCCGTCGAGGTGCCGCAGTTCGGTGCAACCTACGGCGCGCAGCGAAAGCCGGGCAAGGTGGCGTCGGGCAGGCGGTAGCTCGTCGCTACTGGTCTTCCAACAATCGCAGCGGGTGTAAGCCGTCGACCGCGCCGACGAACGGCGGGTGGATGCTGTAGCCCAGCATGCGGCGGATGTCATCGGACACCGTTCGGGCGATATCCCGCGACACCGACAGGGTGAAGGCTTCCATCGGTCGCAGCCATGGTTGGCAGTACTGCGCCGTGGCGGCAAGGCGGTCGCCGGTCGTGGTGTTGGCTCCGCCGCCGTGCCACAGGGTGCCCACGAAGAACACGCACGAGCCAGCAGGCATGACGACGGGTAGCGCCTCGTCGTCCGGACCAGGTCGCCGCTTGCCCCAGCGGTGGCTGCCCGGGTACAGCACCGTCGCGCCGTTATCGGCGGAGAAGTCGTCGATCGCCCAGATCGTGGCGGCGGCCAGCGGCTCCCGGGGCCGGGGAATCGGGTAGAAGCCGTCGTCGTGGTGAGCCAGCTGGACGGCTTCCCCGGGCTGAATGTTGATGGCCTGCAACGCCGAAAGCAGGTAGTTGGGCATCAGCAGCCGATCCAGCACGGCCAGCACCCGCGGATTGTCGACCAGCCGGTCGCACACCCGCGTCCTGCTCAGCACGCTGTAGACGCGTTGCGTACGTCGCCCCTCGAAAGTGTTGCGTCCGGTGTGGCCGAGCCAAGGACGCACGACGTCGCGGATCTGCCGGCACTCCTCGGCGGTGAGCAGGTTCTCCCAGATGACGTATCCGTCGCGGTCCAGCGCCGCCATGTCGGCCTCGACGGTCGCCGGATCCACCGACGAACCGCCGCTGGACGTCCACCTATACCGCAGCGCCAGATCGCCCCGCAGGTCCTCCAGCGTTGTGGCGGACTCGTCGTCGTTGCCCACCTGCACACAGTAAGCCCGGTTCGACTCGAAACATAGCCAAAGTCGACCTGAAATGCCTGGTCGTCGGTAACCTCGCGGGCATGCTGTTCGCGGCTCTGCGCGACATGCGATGGCGAATGCGACGCCTCGTCATCGCGGTCGTCAGCACCGGACTGATCTTCGCGATGACGCTCGTGTTGACCGGACTGGCGAACGGCTTTCGGGTGGAGGCCCAGCGAACCGTCGATTCCCTGGGCGTCGACGCATTCGTGGTCAAGGCCGGCGCGGCCGGACCGTTCCTGGGTGCGACACCATTCGCCGAAGTCGACCTGGCTCGGGTGGCCGCCGAACCCGGCGTCGTGGCTGCGGCCCCACTGGCCACCGCGCAGTTGACGATCAAGGAAGGTACGTCAACGCGAAACACTACGGCCTTCGGCGCGCCGCAGCACGGACCCGGCATGCCGCGCGTCAAGCAGGGTCGGGCACCATCGACGCCGGACGAGGTCGCGGTGTCGAGCACGCTGGGCTGGCACGTAGGCGACGATATGCAGTCGGGTGCGCACGCATTGCGGATCGTCGGCATTGTGCCCAATTCCACCACACTGGCGAAGAGGCCCAATATCTTCCTGACAACCGAGGGCCTGCAGCAACAGGCGTACAACGGTCAGCCGCTGGTCACATCGATTGGGGTCGTCGGCGCACCCCGACAGCTCCCGAGTAGCTACCAGGCCCTCGATCGAGCAGCCGGAGTCAACGACCTGCTGTCACCGGTGAAGTCGCCTGCGGGTGCGATCACGATTATGGCCACCTTGCTGTGGATCGTGGCGGTGCTGATCGTCGGATCATTGGTGTACCTCTCGGCGCTCGAGCGGTTGCGCGACTTCGCGGTGTTCAAAGCGATTGGCGTGCCTACGCGGTCGATCCTGGCTGGGCTCGCGCTGCAGGCGGTCGTCGTCGCGCTGCTCGCGGCGGTGCTGGGCGTCATCCTTGCGCAGCTGTTGGCCCCGTTGTTCCCGATGACTGTCGTGATTCCTGCGAGCGCCTACCTGGCGTTACCCCTGGTCGCGATTCTGGTCGGTCTCCTGGCCAGCCTCGCCGGACTGAGGCGCGCGGTAACGGTCGATCCTGCGCTCGCGTTCGGAGGTCCTTGAGCCGTGGGGGATCTGAGCATCGCCGACCTCGTCGTCGAGTACTCCAGCGGCGGGTACGCGGTCCGGCCGATCAACGGTCTGAGCCTCGATGTGCCGGCGGGATCGCTGATGATCCTGCTCGGGCCCAGCGGCTGCGGGAAGACCACCCTGCTGTCCTGTCTGGGCGGGATTCTGCGCCCTAAGTCCGGGTCAATCACGTTCGACGGCGTCGACATCACGGCGCTGGAAGGCGGTGCGCTGGCCAGGTACCGCCGCGACGAAGTTGGGATTGTTTTCCAGGCGTTCAACTTGGTGCCGAGCCTGACCGCTCTGGAGAACGTGATGGTCCCGCTGCGCGCGGCCGGAATGTCACGTTCGGCTACCCGCCAGCGCGCCGAGGAACTGCTGACGCAGGTAGGTCTCGCGGATCGTCTAAAACATCGCCCCGGTGACCTCAGCGGCGGGCAGCAACAACGCGTCGCCGTTGCTCGTGCGATCGCTTTGGATCCGCCCCTGATCCTCGCCGACGAGCCGACCGCCCACCTTGACTTCATCCAGGTGGAGGAGGTGCTGCGGCTGATCCGCTCGCTGGCTCAGGGCGAACGGGTGGTGGTGGTGGCCACCCACGACAGCCGGATGCTGCCGCTGGCCGACCGCGTCGTCGACCTGGTACCTGCTGTGGCGTCGACGAGTCGGCCGCCGGAGACTGTCCACCTGAAAGCCGGTGAGGTGCTGTTCGAGCAGAGCACCATGGGCGATCTGATCTATGTGGTTTCCGAAGGCGAGTTCGAGATCGTGCGCGAAGTAGCCGAAGGCGGTGAGGAATTGGTCAAGGTAGCCCGCCCCGGCGACTACTTCGGCGAATTCGGTGTGCTGTTCAACCTGCCGCGTTCGGCGACCGTGCGCGCTCGGACCGACGCGAAAGCCGTCGGCTACACCGCGCATGCGTTCCGGGAACGGCTCGGCGTAAAGGGTCTGGGTGACCTGATCGAGCGGCGCGAGCTTCCCGGCGACTAGTGGGGCAAGAAGCGGTGGAGGTTCTCTCGGCGCCAAGAGGCCGGCCGGAAGCCAAGCGGATATAAAGAAGAGCGTGGCTCCTACTTTTCACGACGTGATCAAGTCCAAGTACCTGCTGTTGACCACTTTCACCAGGGACGGCCGCCCCAAGCCCACCGCGATCTGGGGGGTGCCCGAGGGCGACAAGCTGCTGGTGATCACCGATGACGGGTCGTGGAAAACCAAGCGGATCAACAACACGCCCCGAGTGACGATCGCCAAGAGCGGATCGTTGGGTAAGCAGAAGAGCGACGAAGTCGAGGGCGTCGCCCGGGTGCTGCCGAAATCGGAGACGCGGCGGGTCTACAACGCCGTCCTGAAGCGGTACTGGTACCACGCCGCGTGGTTCTATGCGCACTCGATTGTGCGGGGTGGAATCGACAAGGTCCACGTCGGCCTGGAGATCACGCCCGTTGGTTAGCCAAGCTTCCCAGGCATTGTGCGCTCGCGTTATGGGAGCGTTATAGTAGCCGCATGCGTCTTTCTCGTCTGAGCACCGCCGTCCGCGCCGGCGTCGCAGTGCTCGCCCTCAGTGCCGCCGCGACCGCCTTCCCGCATGTCGCCAAGGCTGATCCGGGGTTCGCGCCGTGCGATGGCTGTTCGTCAAACGATTCCACCGACGACTTTCCGATACCTCGCCGAATGATCTCGACCACCTGCACGCCCGAGCAGTTGCTTGCAGCCGCACGGGATTTCGCGCCGGTGTATTACCAGCGGTACATGACGGACTACGACAATCATCCGAACGTTCAGCAGGACACTCAGAACAAGGTGCACTGGTTCTATTCGTTGTCAGCGGCGGACCGCAGAGCTTATTCCGCTAACTTTTATGCACCCCAGATCGATCCGCTGAATTTGGCCTGGCCCAACCACATGAAGATCTTCTTCAACAACAAGGGCGTCGTCGCCAAGGAAACCGAGAACTGCCAGAACTATCCGGCCGGCGACATGTCGGTGTGGAACTGGTAGCGCGCGGCGCGTAGCTAACCCGTCGGCTCGGTCATGAGACCGACACAAATCGCCGTGATCAGCCGCGTGAGCGCGGCGGTGAAGTCGATGTTCCAGTCGGGCGGGACGTCCGTTCGATCCGCGTAAGCATCAGCGAGCTTTTTCGGCGGGTTGGCCATTTGCCACAACGGCGCGGCCAGCGAGTAGGCGGCAAGAAGAACGTCGAATGCGCCCGCACGGCCCAGCCCCGGCAGCGCCTTCTCGATCGCATCGGTCAGCGAGAGCACGGCAGCGGTGCTGATCTGTTTAAACCCGAGAACCCGTTCGAGCTCCACCTCGTGCTCGAGGTGGATGTGCAGGTTGGCGAGCAGGTCGCAGAACAGCGGGTCGGCCGCCAAGCCGTTGGCCAACGCTTCGGCGACCCGCGCCGGCGACGTGGGTCCGGGCTCGCGCAGGCTTTCACACACCGTGTCCGAGAACCGGCCCCACCCCTCGGCAGCCAGATGCAGCAGCACCTCTTTGTGCGAGGTGAAGTAACGGCGTACCGCGGAATGGTGCACTCCGGCGCGACTGGCGACGTCAGTCAAAGTCACCGACGCCACACCGGATTCCAGCGCCAGCGACCGCGCGGCTTCGATCAGCGCCGTCGCACGTTGGCGCTTCTTGTCCTCGGTGCGGGCGCGCTGGAAGGTGAGCTGCGGCACCGCGCGAGAATAACGCACCTCGACTGATTGCGGGCCGCCCTTTAACCCGGTAGCGTCCGTTTACGCACGTAGGGTGCGTTATATCAGTGCCGCTCGTTCGGTGGGAAATGGGCCGTGGGGAAGGAGTCGACAATCCGGGTTGCGCGCATGGTTTACTCGTCGGGGTTCGGTAGTGCCGCGAAGCCGCCGTCGGTCGGTCGGTCGAGGTGATCATCGCGCCGGCACCCTTAGACGTGACGCCGCGTTCGGTGTGCCGGCGGGTAGCGTGATTCGCCGACCGGTCGGTGAATGTCTTCGATTAGGTGGGATGTCGCCGACCAAGAAAACGGCAACGGGTGAAGGGGATTTCGATTTTCAGGGTGCTGGAGCGGGTGTGGATTCCGCTCGTGATTGTTATCGTGGTCGGCCTCGGGGGGTTCACGGTGTGGCGGATCCACGGCATCTTCGGCTCTGAGAAGCGCCCTGCCTATTCGGACAGCGCGAACGACGACAGCAAGCCCTTCAACCCCAAGCGGCTGACCTACGAGGTGTTCGGTGCCCCCGGCACCGTGGCCGACATCAGCTATTTCGACGTCAACGGCGATCCGAAGCGAGTGGACGGCGCACACCTGCCCTGGAGCTTGAAGCTCGAGACGAAGGCGGCTTCCGTCGTGGGAAACCTTGTGGCGCAGGGCAATAGCAATACACTCGGCTGCCGCATCGTGGTGGACGGTGTAGTCAAGGCCGAAAAAGTCTCGCACGAGGTCAACGCCTTCACCTTCTGCGTTCTGAAGGGCGCATGATCAGCGCGCCAGCGAGCACCGAACCCACGAAACCGCCGTTCGTGCCGCGGACGATCCATCGGCTGGCGGTGCCCATCATTTTGGCGTGGATAGCGATTGTTTTCCTGGTGAACTTCACCATTCCACCGCTGGAGAAGGTTGCGGAACAACGTCAGGTTTCACTGAGCCCCAAAGACGCGCCCTCGGTCGAAGCCATGGAGCGCATGGGCAAGAAATTCAAAGAGTCTGATTCCGACAGTTTCGCGATGGTCGTGTTGGAAGGCGATCACCACCTCGACGACGATGCGCACCGGTACTACGACACCATGATGCGTCAGTTCAAGGCCGACCCGGCGCATATCCAACATGTGCAGGATTTCTGGGGAGACCCGCTGACGGCGCCGGGCGCAGAAAGCAAGGACGGCAAAGCCGTCTACGTACAACTCAACCTCGCCGGCAACCAAGGTACGACCTTGGGTGACCAATCATTAAAAGCTGTCCGCGACATCGTGAACCGATTACCTCCGCCAAAAGGAGTGACGACCTATGTGACCGGCCCTGCGGCGCTGGTGACAGACATGCATCACAGCGGCAACAGCACCCTCGTAAAGATCACTGTCGTAACGCTTTTGGTGATTTTAACCATGCTGCTTTTGGTCTACCGCTCTGTCATTACCGTGGTTCTGCTGCTGGTCATGGTTTTCGTTGAGCTACAGGCGGCACAGGGCATCGTCGCATTCCTGGGATATCACCAGCTGATCGGGCTTTCCACCTTCGCGGTGAATCTGTTGGTGTCGCTGGGAATTGCGGCCGGAACCGACTACGGCATCTTCTTCTTCGGCCGTTATCAAGAGGCGCGTCAACTTGGTGAAGATCGTGAGAGCGCGTTCTACACGACGTACCGCGGGGTCGCCCACGTCGTCCTTGCCTCAGGTTTGACGATCGCGGGCGCGACGTTCTGCCTGAGCTTCTGCCGGATGCCGTACTTCCAGACTTTAGGTGTGCCATGTGCAGTGGGCATGCTGGTCGCGGTTGCTGTCGCGCTCACTCTGGTGCCGGCCGTCATCGTGGTCGGTGGTCGTTTTGGACTGTTCGACCCCAAACGAAAGATCCGGACGCGTGGTTGGCGGCGGGTAGGCACGGCGGTGGTGCGCTGGCCCCTGCCGATTCTTGCGGCGGCGTGCGGGGTTGCCCTCATCGGCCTGATAACACTGCCGGGATACAAGACCAGCTACGACGACCGCCAGTACATACCGCACGACATCGCTGCCAACAAGGGATACGACGCAGCGGAGCGGCATTTCTCCCAGGCCCGGCTGATGCCCGAAGTCATGCTGGTCGAATCCGATCACGATATGCGCGATCCCACGGACTTCCTGGTCATCGATAAATTAGCCAAGGGCATCTTCAAGGTTCCCGGGGTCTCCAGGGTGCAGGCCATCACCCGCCCCGAGGGCACGGCGATGGAACACACGTCGATTCCTTTCCAGCTCAGCATGCAAAACGCCGGGCAGGTACAGACCATGAAGTTCCAAAAAGCCCGCATGGACGACATGCTCAAGCAGGCCGACGAGCTCGAGGTCACGCTCAATCGGATGAAGCACATGTACGGCCTCATGACGAAGCTCACCGGTGTCACGCACAAAATGGTCGGCGAGACCAAGGAGATGCAGGCCGTCACCGAAGAGTTGCGCGATGACATCGCCGACTTCGACGACTTCTACCGGCCGATCCGCAGCTACTTCTACTGGGAAAAGCACTGCTACGACATCCCGAGCTGTTGGGCACTGCGATCCGTCTTCAACGCCATCGACGGTGTCGACGAGATCGACGAGAAATTCCAGGTGCTCACCAAAGACTTCGATCAGCTCGATTCGCTTATGCCGCAAATGATTGCGGAGTTCCCGCCGATGATCGACAGCATGGAATCCATGCGCACGATGATGCTCACCATGCACAGCACCATGTCCGGAATCTTCGGCCAGATGGACGAGATGAGCGACAACGCCACAGCCATGGGCCACGCCTTCGACGGCGCGAAAAACGACGACTCGTTCTACCTGCCGCCGGAAGTGTTCAAGAACAAGGACTTTAAACGAGCGCTGAACAACTTCTTCTCGCCGGACGGCAAGGCGATGCGCCTGATCATTTCGCACCGAGGAGATCCGGCAACGCCAGAGGGCATCGCGCGCATCGACTTGATCAAGCAAGCCGCCGAGGAATCGCTCAAGGGGACTCCCCTCGAGGACGCCAAGATCTACCTCGCCGGAACCGCGGCCACCTTCAAGGACTGGAAAGACGGCTCGAAGTACGACCTGTGGATCGCCGGAATCGGTTCGCTCTGTTTGATTTTTATCATCATGCTGATCATCACCCGAAGTCTTATCGCCGCTCTGGTGATCGTCGGCACGGTGGCGATATCGCTGGGTGCCTCATTCGGCCTGTCGGTGCTGGTGTGGCAGTACCTGCTGGGATTCAGGTTGCACTGGATGGTGCTGGCGATGTCCGTGATCATCCTTCTCGCGGTCGGATCAGACTACAACCTGCTGCTGGTGTCCCGGTTCAAAGAGGAAATCGGGGCCGGGCTGAAGACCGGCATCATCCGTGCCATGGGCGGCACCGGCAAAGTGGTGACGTCGGCAGGACTGGTGTTCGCCTTCACCATGGGATCCATGGTGGTCAGCGACCTGCGCATCATCGGTCAGGTAGGTACCACCATCGGCCTGGGCCTGTTGTTCGACACGTTGGTGGTCCGGTCGTTCATGACGCCAGCCATCGCCGCGCTGCTCGGACGCTGGTTCTGGTGGCCGATCAAGGTGCGACCCCGGCCGGCCAGCACGATGCTGCGACCTTCCGGGCCCCGTCCGCTGGTGCGGGCCCTCTTGAACGGCGACGGTGTGCGCGGGAGCGACGACGCCAACACAGCGCCCCTGCCGAAAGCGACAACCGGGTAATTGCGCGGCTGACGACGTAGTCGACGGGTTACCGCTGTTGCACCAATCCACCGGGCGGGTGTTCGTCGACGTCCTTGAGTAGCAGCTCACGCACCGCCGGACGCGGTCCGTACGGCCGCAGCATGCTGCTGGCCGGCCGCGGACGCACGTGTTGCGGCCACCAGAACCACCGCCCGAGCAACGTGGCCAGCGACGGCGTCATGAACGATCGCACGATCAGGGTGTCGAACAACAGACCCAGCGCGATCGTGGTGCCTACCTGGGCCATCACCTTCAGCGGGCTGAAGGCGAACGTGGCCATGGTGGCGGCGAATACCAGACCGGCAGAAGTCACCACCGAACCCGAGCCGGCCATGGCGCGAATCGTGCCCGTCTTGAGTCCGGCGTGAATCTCTTCTTTGAATCGGGATATCAACAGCAGGTTGTAGTCCGACCCGACCGCCAGCAGCAGGATGATCGCCATCGCCAGCACCATCCAGTGCAGCTCGATCCCGAGGATGTATTGCCAGAGCAGTACCGAGAGTCCGAATGAGGCGCCCAGCGAGAGCAGCACGGTACCCACGATGACCAAGGCCGCCACAACGGCTCGGGTGATGATCAGCATGATGACGAAAATCAAGGTGGCCGCGGCAATTCCGGCGATCAACAGGTCGATGTTGGAGCCGTCGTGCATGTCCTTGTATGTCGCGGCGGTGCCGCCAAGGTAGACCTTGGAGCCCTCCCACGGGGTGCCCTTGATCGCCTCGTGCACGGCCTGCTTGATCGGGGTGATGTGGCTGACGCCCTCAGGGGTCGCTGGGTCGCCTTCGTGCGAGATGATCAGTCGGACGGCATGGCCGTCGGGCGAGATGAACTGCTTGAGACCGCGCGTGAAATCTGGGCTCTTGAACGCCTCCGGCGGAAGATAGAACGTGTCGTCGTTCTTCGCTTTGTCGAACGCATCGCCCTGGGCGGTGGCGTTGTCGGACTGCGCTTTCGCCTGGTCGTTGAGACCCGTCGTCGTCGCATAGTTCGACATGATGGTCTGGAGGTTTGCCTCCTGGCTGGCTATCTGCGGCGGTATCAGCGCCACCAGCTGCGGCTGGATTTTGTCCAACTTGTCGAGATTTGCGCTGAGGTTCTCAATGTTCTCAGTCACTGCGTCGATGCCGTCGAGCGCGTTGAAGATGGATCGCAACGCCCAGCAGCTCGGGATGTCGAAGCAGTGCTTCTCCCAGTAGAAATAGCTGCGAATCGGCCGGAAGAAGTCGTCGAAGACAGCGATGTCGTCGCGCAACGCCTCGGTGATCTGCACGGTTTGTTTGGTGAGGATTACCGTTTGGTGGGTGGTATCGCTGAGGTCTTGCGTGGTTTTCATCTGCTGGTGCAGCGTTGCCATCGTTTTCCGGAGCTCGTCTGCTTGCTTCAGCAGGTTCTTCGCTTGCTCCTCTTGGTAGTGCTGGGTCTGGATCCGGCCCGCGGCCTGCGCGCCCATCTGGAAACCGAGAGTGCTGTGGTCGAGCGGCGTGCCCAGCGGCCGGGTGATCGTCTGCACGCGGCCGATACCGGGGATGTGGAAGACCGCTTTGGCAACCTTGTCCAGGACCAGGAAGTCGGCCGAGTTACGCAAGTCGTGATCGGTCTCGATCATCAACAGTTCGGGATTCAGCCGGGCCTGGTTGAAATGTTTGTCGGCGACCGCGTAGCCGACGTTGGCCGGGGTGTCCGGCGGCAAGTAGTGACGGTTGTCGTAGTCCGTCTTGTAGCCGGGCAGAGCCAGCAGGCCGACCAGCGCGATCGCGATCGTCACCGCGAGAACCGGTGCGGGCCAGCGGACGATGGCGGTGCCGATGCGACGCCAGCCCTGGGTCTGCATCCTGCGCTTCGGGTCCAGCAGCTTGAAGAACGAAGCCACCGTCAGCACCGCCGGGCCCAAGGTCAACGCCGCCAAGACCGCGACCAGCATGCCGACCGCACAGGGCACGCCCAGCGACTCGAAATAGGGCAACCGGCAGAAGCTCAAGCAGTACATCGCGCCGGCGATGGTCAGCCCCGACCCCAGCACGACATGCGCCGTGCTGTGGAACATCGTGTAGAACGCCTCTTCACGCGTCTCACCCAGGCCACGGGCCTCGTGGTAACGGCCGACTATGAAGATCGCGTAGTCCGTTCCGGCAGCGATCGCCAGCAACACCAGCATGTTGTTGGCGAACGTGGAAAGCCCCATGATTCCGTAGTTCCCCAGCGTCGCGACGACACCTCGCGCCGCCAGCAACTCGACGAACACCATGAACAGCATGATCATCACGGTGCTCACTGACCGGTAGACGAACAGCAGCATCACGATGATCACCAGAAGGGTGACCAAGGTGACTTTCGCGACGCCCTTCTCACCCGCGTGGGACTGATCGGCCATCAGCGGACCCGCCCCAGTGACATAGGCCTTGATCCCCGGTGGCGCAGGCACCGAGTTCACGATCTTGCGGACGGCTTCGGTGGATTCGGTGGACAGACCGCCGCCCATGTTGCCAGCGAGATAGACCTGGACGTAGGCAGCCTTTTGGTCGTGGCTCTGGGAGCCCGCCGCGGTGAGCGGATCACTCCAGAAATCCTGGATGTGCTGGACATGCTTTTTGTCTTGCTCGAGCCGCTTGACGATCTCGTCGTAATAGCGGTGCGCCTCCGGCCCTAGCGGCTTGTCGCCCTCCAGCAGGATCATTGCCGAGCTGTCGGAGCTGAACTCGTTGAACGTTTTTCCGACGCGCATCATCGACTGGAAGGACGGCGCGTCTTTGGGACTCATCGACACCGAGTGGTTCTTGGAGACAACCTCCAGTTGCGGCGCCACGGTGTTGGTCACGAAGACAATGCCCAACCAGATAAGGACGATCGGCAGCGCCAGCCGATGGATCCACTTCGGCAGGAACGGCGGGATCAGCGGCTGGGAGACGGGAGGCGGCGCAGCCTCGGTGGTCTCGCTCATGCGGACTTGTCCAGGCAATAGACGAAGGCATTCACTGTTTCGTTGGGGGGCGAGTGGTTCGGAGCCTTGATGACGTCACCGCGCCCGTCGTGGTTGTTCACGACGAACCGGCAGGCGATCCAACTGCCGTCTCCTTGCGCTACCAGGTTGGCCGGGATGCCGGGTTTCGTTGACTTCAAAACGGTATTCCAGGGCAACGGCACGTTGAGAGCCTGCTGCGGATGGGAGTTCTCATCGAGGTAGTTGATGGTTGCCCTGCTGCCCGGTGAGCCCCAGACCTCGAGTGTGATCGTCTTGGCGTTGAACTGGTCGATGACGTCAGCGGTCGAGCCACCACCGAACGAACCCTTGTGAACGCCAAAGACGCCGTGCAACCGGTGCACGACGAATCCGGACAGTGCGACGACAGCCACGATCACAAGCACAAGCCAGAATCGAGTGAGCAGACGAGCCAGTGGCCTCCGTTTGACCGCCCGCCGAGGGGCGACCTTCTCTCCGTGAACGCCGGGATCCTGGGTCGCCATTGGCTCGGTCCTCGGCTCGGTGGTCGTCATGGGTGCGTCTTCCAATTCCTTAACCAGGGGCGAAGCGTGCTCAACTAGTTAGCCTATGTGTAACCTTAGCTACTCTAAACGGAATAGGCGACTGAGAGAAACCGGTTGGTGCTTAGGGATGATGCCGGTGACGGGCGAGGAGGATTCGGTGACGATGAGTGCCAGCACGACGGTCGGACGCAGCATCAAAAACGGTAGGATTCCGCGCATGAAGTCTTCCAGGTTCGGGGTTATTGCGGCCGCCGCCATCGCCGCGGCGATCGGCTTGTCCGCGCCGGCGTACGCCGACCCGGACACCGATTTCGACAATCAGCTTGGGAGATTCGGCATCTACGGGGCGCACGACTACAACCCCTACATCGCCAAGATTGCCTGCCGGCGGCTTGGTCAGGGCGTCGACCCCGACGCTGCGGCGACCGCTAAGTTCATCTCCAACAACCTTGCGAGAGGCACCACGCAGGTGCAGGCGTATCAGTTCCTCGGCACCGCGATCAGCATCTACTGCCCCGACCTGGCGCCCAAGCTCCAGAACATTCCCGCGCACTAGCTCTAAGCCGTCGGCACGACGCCTCGCGGCAGCGTCAACGGCAGATCGGCGTAAGTGGCGATTCCCGGCGCCGCGGCAACGACTCCGGGGATCGCGTTGATCGCGGGCATCGCCGTCATGATGTGACCGAGGTCCATGAATTCCTCGAGCGTCGTGGCCTCGAAGTAAGGCGGCGGCAGGAAACCGACCTTGGTTGTCACCGTGGGCTGCCCGTCGATCTGGATGACCCAGCCGTCCTGGTCGATCTTCCAGTCGGGTTCAAGGGTCTGGCCTTTGCGCCAGCGGACGTTGAGGTCGATCACAGTCTTGCCGCCGGCGATGCCCTGCCAGCTGATATAGACGCCGGCGACGCATCCGGCGCCGATGGTCCACGACGCCATTTCGAGATCGGCCGTGGTTTGGGCGAACTCGGCCACACACCGCACGTCGTCGAGCTCGACGCCGAGCGCGTCGCCCACCAACCGGACGGCTTCACCGAAGATGGCCGTCCCCTTAGCCGCCATCGCCTGCAGCTCGGGGTGGTCGATCGGCTGCCCGAAGCCCACCGGCTTCTCGGTCGCCGGTGAGTCGTAGAACGTGGTGTCGGCCGCCTCGTTGACAGTGACCTTGTCGACCCGGTTGCACACCATCGCCGACACGATCGCCAACAGCTCGGCGAAGCCCGGGCTGACGCCGGACCCGAAGATCGTGGAGCCGCCTTTCTCGCAGGCCTCCAAGAGTCGATCGCGGCCCACGCCCAGGTTGTGTCCGGTGATGAACGACGCCGTGGTCACCACGTTGACGCCCGCGGACAGGATCCGGACCAGCTCGTCGACGTCGATCCACATCGGGTTGTAGACCACGCAGTCCGGCTTCAAGGCGAGTAGCGCGTCAATGTCGTTGGTGGCCGCAACGCCCACCGGCGGGATCCCGACGAGTTCGCCGGCATCGCGGCCGACCTTCTCCGCTGACCAGGCGTAACACCCCACCAATTCGTAGCTGGGGTTGGCCACGATCGATTTCAGCGAGCTTTTGCCGACGTTTCCGGTGTTCCACTGGACGACTCGGTAGTTGTTTGGCACTCGCTCAGCATAGGGAAGCGCGGCCAAACGGGAACGGGATCTCACTCACGATTTGGCCGGTTCAGCGGCGACGCCGGTGAGCACTTGATTTACCAGGCGTTCGGCGAAGTCGTCGTCAACCGGCTCACCCGTGAGCAGCAGGCGGCCGTGAATGGGAGCGACCAGCATCTCGAGCAGTAGTCGGGCGTCAATGTCGGCGCGTACGTCGCCACGCTCGATCCCACGCATCACCACGGGAGACAACGCGTCCAGACGACGCGCCCAGAAGACTTCGCGCGCGCCGGCGGAGGCGTCGTCGACCGGAAGCAGCGCCGCGCGCAGCACCGCCGTGCCCTCGGCCGAGCCCACGTAGGCGATCACGCCCCGGACCATCGCCAGAAGATCCTCGCGGGTCGAACCCGTGTCTGGAGCGGGAATGGCCTCGGCGCTTCGTTCGAGCAAGGCCGCCAACAGCAGGTTCTCCCTGGTTACCCAGCGGCGATAGACGGTGGTTTCGTGGACGCCCGAGCGCTTGGCGACCCCGGCTACGGTGGCGCCGTCGAAACCGTTGGCGGCCAACTCCTCGAACGCGGCGGCCAAGACGTTCTGGCGGACATGCTCGCCACGGCGATGCGATACGCCTGAGGTCACGCGATCAAGATTATCGCAACTTTACTTGCAATAGCGGTTCCAGCGGGTGCATGCTATTGCAAGTTAACTTGCGATAGGAGCGGCCATGGACATTTCAGCACCTCGGATCGACTGCACCGGCGCCACCCCGCCGATCGGCTATCGCCGGTTCCACCCCGACGTCAGCATCAACTTCCAATGCAACCGCTGGGTGCAGTGGATCGGCGCGTCGGCCATCGACGAGGTGACCGAGTTGGCGGCGGTCGCCAATACTTACCCGGAGTTGATCGACGCCTTTCTCGCCCTGGCCGAGCAGGCCCGCGCGGCCGATCGCGCGTTCGCTGGCGCGTACTACGACCGGGCAGCCGAGTTCTTCATGACAGCGACCGACCCGCGCCGCCCGGGCGCGCGCACCCGGTTCCTGGAGGCGATGCGGACCATCTATGACGTGGCGCCCGATTTTGTTCCATTCCGGTCCGGTGCTTTGCCCGCCTACGACCTGCGACCGGACCGCCAGATCGGGGCCCCGATCGTCATGTTCGGCGGATTCGACAGCTACGTCGAAGAGTTCCTGCCGATGATCGCCGGCTTGGTCGACGCGGGCCGGCGCATCGTCGTGTTCGAGGGTCCGGGGCAGGGCAGCGCACTCGAGGACTTCGGCCTCACGATGATCCCCGAGTGGGAGCAGCCGGTGGCCGCCGTCCTCGACCACTACGGACTCGATGATGTTGCCGCCGTTGGAATCTCGCTGGGCGGAGGTCTGGTGATCCGGGCAGCCGCCTTCGAGCCGCGGATCAGCCGTGTGGTGGCTTTCGACATTCTCGACGACTTTTTCGAGACGATCGCGCGGCAAATCGGCCGCGGCGTCCGGATTCCGTTGCGCGCGTTGCTCACCGCGCGCGCAAGGCGGGTCATCAACGCCGTCGCCGACTGGGCAGTTGCTCGCAAGCCGGTTTCGGAGTGGGGACTGCAGCAGGGGATGCATGTCACCGGCACTGCCACGCCGTACGACTTCTTGCGCTCGACCACCCCGATGAACACCGGCAAAATCTCCAACCTGGTGCGCGCCGACGTGCTGCTGCTTGCCGGTGCCGACGACCACTACGTGCCGCTCAAGCAGTTGGGTCGTCAGGTGGGCACGCTGTCGAACGCGCGATCGGTGACCACCCGGATCTTCAGCGCCGCCGAGCAGGCGAGCAACCACTGTCAGCTGGGCAATATCGGCGCGGTCGGCCGCCTCATCATGGTGTGGATGGATCTGACTGCCGGGTCAGTCCTCGACGGCGAGACCGCGGCGCGTGCGCCGGCGCCGATGCGTTCCTGAGGATTTGCCGGTCGGGCGCCGGTTGCGCAATCCGGCCGCGGATGCGTCGGCCGCGACGGTGTCGTCGACTTCGGTGTCTTCGAAGGTGGGCTCGTCGTCAGGCGTCGACTCGGGTTCCACTGACGCCGACTGGACGTCGGGGCCTTGCGCGGTGACCTCGCCGGGCTGCGGTTCGTCAGCTGGCGTTTCTGACGTCTCGGCTTCATCGCCGTCAGCGTCCTCGGCGTCGGCGTCTTCGGCGTCGGCGGCCTCGGCCTCATCCGCGGCGGATTCTTCGGCCGCTTCGGTGTCTTCGGCCTCGCCGTCCTTCTTACGGCGTCGCCGCTGCACTTTCTCTTTCTTGGGCTTGATCGGTTTCGGCGGTGGCGGCGGCAGCTCGGCGACAAACGACAGGTAGAACCCGAAGATGCCGAGCACCGCGACCGCTGCCGCGGCGCCGTAAATGCCGAACAGCCATTGACCCACGTTGTCCAGGTTCAGCCAGATCTCGCTGATCGCTGTGCCGACAATCAGCACGCCGGCCAGCACGTGTGCCACGACCGACCCGGTCTGCAGCGTCAGCGCCAGCTGAGGCGTCCCGAACTCCGGCTTGCGCGACCGCAGCAACGTGAACACCACTGGCAACGCGGCCAGCGCGATCACCAGGCCGGCGACAATGCGCGCCGCTGTGCCCAGAGCGTGCGAGGTGTCGCCCATCAGCTCGGGCCAACGCGGCAGAACGAAGAAGAAGTAGAGAAGACCGGCGGCGATCGAGAACGTCGCGTGCCACAACACGGCAGCCTTGCGTCCCATGCGCCTCCTTGAGCTGGTATCCGGGAGCGACCAGACTCGGGTCGTACTGGCCTGGTCACACCGCGGATTGTGCGCGGAGGATGCGGGATTTGAACCCGCGAGGGCTGTTAACCCAACCCGCGTTCCAGGCGAGCGCCATAGGCCACTAGGCGAATCCTCCGTCGGCCATGGTAGCCGAGTGCAGGTCAGCCTCTCCTGACTGTCGCGGATTGAACTCCAGACGGGTACTAGACTCTCGGTGGACCCCGCGCGGCGTCCATCCTGTGAACTCCCCCAGGGCCGGAAGGCAGCAAGGGTCAATGGGCTCTGGCGGGTGCGCGGGGTCCCCTACACGGGGAGGGGTCGGATTCTTCACGGCGATCCGATCCAGCTACTCAGTACTTCACGGCGAAAGGCGGATGGTGTCGTACGGCTCGTTCAGCTCCCTAGGCCGTACCGACCTCGCGGCATTGCATGAGCGCCACGAGAAGGAATACGCCGAACTGCAATCCAAAAAGCTGGCCCTCGACCTCACCCGCGGCAAGCCCTGCAGCGACCAACTCGACCTGTCCAACGCCCTGCTGAGTCTGCCCGGATCTGACTACCGCGACGCCGACGGCACCGACACCCGCAATTACGGCGGCCAGCACGGCCTCCCCGAACTGAGGGGCATCTTCAGCGAATTGCTCGGCATTCCGGTGCCCAACCTGATCGCGGGAAACAACGCCAGCCTCGAGTTGATGCACGACGTCATCGTGTTTTCTATGTTGTACGGCGGCGTGGATTCGCCTCGGCCCTGGGTCCAGGAGCCCGACGGGGTGAAGTTCTTGTGTCCGGTACCCGGCTACGACCGGCACTTCGCCATCACCGAAACCCTCGGTATCGAGATGATCCCGATCCCGATGCGCGAGGACGGTCCGGACGTCGACCTGATCGAGGAGCTGGTCGCCGCTGACCCGGCGATCAAGGGATTGTGGGCGGTGCCGGTGTTCGCCAATCCGACCGGCATCACCTACTCGTGGGAGACGGTCCGGCGGCTTGTCCAGATGCACACGGCCGCAGCCGATTTCCGGTTGTTTTGGGACAACGCCTACGCGGTGCACACCCTGACCCTGGACTTCGTGCATCAGGTCGACGTGCTGGGCCTGGCCGCCGCCGCGGGCAACCCCAACCGGCCGTATGTCTTCGCGTCGACGTCGAAGATCACCTTCGCCGGCGCCGGTGTCAGCTTCTTCGGTGGATCACTGGGCAACATCGCCTGGTACCTGCAGTACGCCGGGAAGAAGTCGATCGGCCCGGACAAGGTCAACCAGCTGAGGCACCTGCGCTTCTTCGGCGACGCCGACGGGGTGCGCCTGCAGATGCGGCGTCACCAGCAACTGCTGGCACCCAAATTCGCGCTGGCGCTGGAGATTTTGGACAAGCGCTTGAGTGAATCCAAGATCGCGTCCTGGAATGAGCCCGAAGGTGGCTACTTCATCAGCCTCGACGTGTTGCCCGGCACGGCCCGGCGCGCTGTCGCGTTGGCCAAAGACGCCGGTATCGCCGTCACCGACGCGGGCGCCTCGTTCCCATACCGGAAAGACCCGGACGACAAGAACATCCGGATCGCGCCCACATTTCCGCCCGAGTCCGATCTGCGTAATGCGATCGACGGGCTGGCGACCTGCGCGTTGCTGGCCGCGACCGAGTCACTGCTGAGCCACGGTTAGGTCGCGCCAGCGGACCCGCAGAATCCGCATCGTCACCCAGGCTGAGTAGCCTTGCTGACCGTGGCCCTCTACCGCAAGTATCGACCGGCGACCTTCGCCGAGGTGGTGGGACAAGAACACGTCACCGAGCCGCTGTCCACCGCCTTGACGGCGGGGCGCATCAATCACGCGTACCTGTTCTCCGGCCCGCGTGGCTGCGGCAAGACGTCGTCGGCGCGCATCTTGGCCCGCTCGTTGAACTGCGAACAGGGGCCGACGGCGACGCCGTGCGGTGTCTGTGATTCCTGCGTCGGGCTGGCTCCCAACGGGCCCGGCAGCATTGACGTCGTCGAACTCGACGCGGCCAGCCATGGCGGCGTGGACGACACCCGTGAGCTACGAGATCGCGCGTTCTACGCGCCGGCCCAGTCGCGCTACCGGGTGTTCATCGTCGACGAGGCGCACATGGTGACCACGGCGGGGTTCAACGCTTTGCTCAAGATCGTCGAGGAGCCGCCCGACCATCTCATCTTCGTGTTCGCCACCACCGAGCCGGAGAAAGTGTTGGCGACGATCCGCTCGCGCACCCACCACTATCCGTTTCGGCTGCTGCCGCCGCGGACCATGCGAGGCCTGATCGAACGGATCTGCGCCCAAGAGGACGTCGTTGTCGACGATGCCGTCTACCCGCTGGTGATCCGGGCCGGCGGTGGTTCTCCTCGCGACACTCTTTCGGTTCTCGATCAGTTGCTGGCCGGGGCCGACGGCAACCGGGTGAACTATCAGCGCGCGCTGGGCTTGCTGGGTGCCACCGACGTTGCATTGATCGACGAGGCCGTCGACGCGCTTGCCGCCGGTGATGCCGCGGCGATGTTCGGGGCGGTGGAATCGGTGATCGATGCCGGTCACGACCCCCGACGATTCGCCACCGACTTACTCGAACGCTTCCGCGATTTGCTTGTGCTGCAAGCAGTTCCCGATGCCACTACCCGCGGTGTGGTGGATGCTCCCGAAGATGTGCTGGACCGGATGCGCGAACAGGCGGCTCGGATCGGTCCGGCGACGCTTACCCGCTACGCCGAAGTCGTCCACGCTGGTCTCACCGAGATGCGAGGCGCGACGGCGCCGCGCCTGCTCCTCGAGGTGATTTGCGCGCGGCTGTTGCTGCCGTCGGCCAGTGATGCCGAATCGGCTCTGCTGCAACGTGTCGAGCGGATCGAGACCAGGCTGGACATGTCCATCCCGGTCGGTGACAAGCCTGCGCAGTCCGCGCCGTTGCGGCCGCCCGCCCCCCCAACGCCGCCGGCCACCGCGGCAGAGCCGACCCCGCCCGACCCCAGCCCGCCCGAGCCGACCCCGCCCGACCCCAGCCCGTCTGAGCCCAGCGCGACCGAGCCCAGCCCTGCCGAGGACAACCCGACCGCGGCGGGCTCGACCGAACCGACCGCGGCTGCGGTCCGCACCCTGTGGCCGACGGTGCGCGATAAGGTGCGTCAACGCAGCCGAACCACTGAGGTGATGCTGGCCGGCGCCACCGTCCGTGCGGTCGAGGGCAACACCTTGGTGTTGACCCATGAATCGGCGCCGTTGGCCAAGCGGTTGTGCGACCAACGCAACGCCGACGTCATCGCCGAGGCCCTCAAAGATGCGCTCGGCGTCGACTGGCGGGTGCGATGCGAAGCCGGCGCCTCGATCCCGGCGGCAACCGAGGCGCCGACCGCACCGGCTCGCCCCACTGAGCGTGGCGGCGATTCCCCTGCCCGCAGGGTCGTGCCTCCGCCTGTGCCGGCGGAAGCACCCGCCGACGCGGAATCCGCTCAGCGGGCCGAAGAGGAGAGCATGCTCGCCGAGGCCGGCCAGGACGATGCATCGGCGCCACGTCGCGACCCCGAAGAGGCCGCGCTGGAGCTGCTGCAAAACGAGTTGGGTGCACGCCGCATCGACAACGGCTAGCTCGGGTATGTTCGATCTCGAAGCTCCGGCGGTCACGTCACACCGACTTGCGCTGAGCCGAGTCGATCACCTTGAAGCCCAGGGGATTTCGGCTCGGCCTAGGCAAACGAACCGTTCGGTCGCGAATGCCGGCAGCAGATTCTGATCTAAAACGCCGCCGCGCCTAGGGCTGCCACCACGGGCGCAGTGGCAGGCTGTCGGTGCCGTGCGTGTCGAGCTTGGATGCCAGCACGTGGTGCAGTTGAATGTTGTTCTGCTCGAACGCCACCCGAGACGCCGCCATGTACAGGCCCCATACCTTGGCGGTGGCGATTCCGACCTCGGCGACCGCCTCATCCCAGTGCGCGACGAGGTTGCGGCCCCAGTCGCGCAGCGTCATGGCGTAGTGGTGACGGAAATTCTCGGCATGGAGCACCTCGAAACCCACATCCTGGATCTCGGACAGGATGCGACCCGAACCGGTCAGCTCTCCGTCCGGGAAGACGTAGCGATCGGTGAAGCTGCTCGCGCGGAAGTTCGACTTGTTGTTGTTGCGGGTGATGCAGTGGTTGAGCAGCAAGCCCCCGGTGCGCAACTTGGACTTGAGGAACTCGAAATATGACGGATAGTTCTTGACGCCGATGTGCTCGGTCAATCCGATTGATGAGACGGCGTCGAACCCGGTTTGGGCGACGTCGCGATAGTCGCAGTGACGCACCTCGGCCAATCCGCCGAGCCCTTCAGCCTCGATCGCTGCCTGCGCCCAGGCGGCCTGCTCTGCGGACAGTGTCGCACCGATCGCGCGGACGCCGCGGCGGGCCGCGAAGCGCACCATGCCACCCCAGCCGCAGCCGACGTCGAGCAGTTGGTCGCCAGGCTGCAGCCGCAGCTTCTCGAAGATCAACCGGTACTTGTTGTCCTGAGCCGCCTCCAGCGTCGCTGCTGGATCCGGATAGACAGCGCAGGTGTAGGTCATCGACGGCCCAAGCACCCATTCGTAAAAAGAATTGGAGACGTCGTAATGGTGGTGAATGGCCCCTGCATCACGAGTCTTGCTGTGTCGCATGCCCTCGGCGATTCGGCGCCAGCGCGGCAGCACCTCCTGCGGCGGCGGCGCCGCAGGCAGCAGATGCTCGATGCCGACTGAGCGGATGATGCTGGCCAGCAGCCGCGGTGAGGGTCTGGTGAATTCGACCTTGTCGGCCAGCAAGGCGAGCAAGTCGTAAGGATCGCCGGGGTGCACACCGCGTGCCTCGATGTCACCGGCGACATAAGCCCGTGCCAGCCCGAGTTCACCTGGGGCGGTGGCCAGATAGGTTGTACCGCGGGGAGTCAGCAGGTCCATTCCCAATTTGGCGTCTTCGGCTCCGGCGCTACTGCCGTCGTAGGCGGTGAACCGCAAACTCTCGGTGGCGCCGCAGGTGAAGACCGCCAAGACCTCCGCGAGGCTCAACTTGCCCGTGGTGGTAGCCGCGGGCTCCTTGATCGTAGTCATCGTCGCTGCACCGCCTTTGCATAAAGGTCGAGGAGACGCGAATCTGGGTCGTAGACCTTCTTCACGGTATTGTAGATCTCGCCGCCGTAGAGTTCGTCGAACTCCTCTCTGCTGTAGTAGGAGTCGGAATACAGCGACTTGTGGCCGTCCAGCGAACCGACCTTCTCCTCGATCAATCGATTCGTCGCGCCATCGGTTGCGCCCACCGGAACCGATGACCAGAAGCCGACGTTGACGTAGCTCTGTCCCGGCCGGATCGGATACAGCGACCAGCCTTCATGATCACGTAGCCGCAACGGGCACAACCAGACCGGAGCGATTGGCACCGTGTCGAGGAACCATTCCAGGAACTCGGTCGTGCGTTCGAGTGGAATCTCGACATCTTGGACCACCCGTTCGCGAAGCGGGCGGCCGTTGCGCTTTTCGATGCGGTCGGCGATACCGAACCGCCGGTCGAGTGCCACCAGCTTCCAGTACACGCTGCTGCGGCGGTAGCGTCGCGGCCACCAACGTCGCAGACGGGGGTTCTGCGCGCCGAAAGCGCCAGAGCACCAGAACCAATCGGTGTCCCACCGCCAGAAGTAGTCGTGCATCGTCAACCGGTCTTCCATGGTGCCGGTGTCATGCTGGATGGACCGATAGTAGATGTTCTGCCCGGTGTAGTCGCTGACCGGGCCGGGAGTCTTGGCGCGCACACCGGCGCATAGGTAGCTCTCGTTCGCGCTGAACACCACACCGTCGAGATAGTCGACGGTCACACCGTCGAAATCACCGGTGTCGATGATGCGGTCCATCGCCGCCACCAAGTCGGTCAGCGCGTTGAATCGGACGTGCCGCAGTGCGACGAACGGATGTATGGGCTCCAACTCGATGCGTAGCCTGGTTGAATACCCTAGCGTGCCATAAGAATTCGGATAGGCGCGGTACAGGTCTGCGTGCTCCTGGGGTGAGACGGTGAGCAATTCGCCTGTGCCGGTGAGGATATCCATCTCCAGTACCGACTCATGGGGAAGGCCGTTACGAAATGAGGCCGACTCGATGCCCAACCCGGCGACCGCCCCGCCCAGCGTGATGGTCTTCAGTTGCGGGACCACCAGCGGCGATAGTCCATACGGAAGTGTCGCGGTCACCAGATCTTCGTAGCTGCACATGCCGGCCACGTCGGCGGTGCGCGCGTCGGGGTCGACCGAAATGACGTTCGTCAGACCCGAGATGTCCAATCCGGGCCCACGCCGTTTCGGGCGCACGCGAAACAAATTGGAGGTGGGCTTGGCGAGTCGGACCGACGTCGTCGCGGGAATTGAACGATAGCTGGCCAACAACCGCTCAACGCCCGCCGCATGAGCTGCCGGTGCGGAAGCAGGGACAGGCATCACATATACGCTAGTCCCCGACATCCGCCAGCGCAGGAACACCGCACCCCAGGCGGGTGGCGCCGGCCCGTGCAGAGGAGCTTCGTCTAATGGGACACGTCAGTGCAGCCAGCACGATTCTGATCAACGCTGAGCCCGCAGCCGTGCTGACTGCCGTCGGTGACTACCAGAATGTCCGCCCCAAAATTCTGTCGTCGCACTACCACGACTACCAGGTGCTGGAGGGTGGGCAGGGACAAGGAACCGTCGCCGGCTGGAAGCTGCAGGCCACCAAGTCCCGGGTTCGCGATGTCCGCGCCAACGTCGACGTCGCCGGCCACGCCGTCATCGAGAAGGACGCCAACTCGACCATGGTCACCAACTGGACGGTGGCTCCCGCGGGACCCGGCTCGAGCGTCACCGTCACCACCACATGGAAGGGCGCCGGTGGCGTGAAGGGCTTCTTCGAGAAGACGTTCGCGCCGCTGGGGCTGAAGAAGATCCAGTCCGAGGTGCTGGGCAACCTGAAGAAGGAACTCGAAAGCTAGCCCGGCCGGCTCAGTGGGCCGCAGCTTGGCCGCCGAGGAAGGCGGCGATGCCCTTGACCACGGCGTCGGCGTACTGCTGCCGGCCCTCGGGGCTTTCCATCAGCGACGAGTCGGTCGCGTTCTTCATGTTGCCGCACTCAACCAGGACGGACGGGTACTGCGCCAGGTTCAGCCCTGCCAGGTCCGAACGCCCGTACAGGCCGTCCTGACCGATGTAGCCGGCCGGCGGAATACCCGAAGCCTGCATTTGGTCGCGCATGACGCGGGCGAACTGCACCGATGGGCCGGCCTGGACCTGGTTCAGCGGCGGCGCCGAATAGTTGACATGGAAACCACGTCCGGACGCGGGACCGCCGTCGGCGTGGATACTCACGACCGCGTTCGGGTGCAGAGCGTTGGCCATCGCCGCGCGCTCGTCCACGCACGGGCCCAGGGCACTGTCGTTGCCGCGCGACATGGCCGTTCGCGCCCCGAGCGCGTTGAGCTCAGCGCGGATCCGCAGCGTGGTGTCCCAGGTGAAGGTGTGCTCCGGGTAGCCGTCGTTGGTCGTGGTTCCGCTGGCCTGGCAGTCCTTGGTGCCGCCGCGACCGGTGGGCACCTGACGGCTGATGGATGAGTCGTTGGCGCCGTTGTGACCGGGATCGAGGAAGACGATCATGCCGGCGATGTTGCCCGGGCCCGCGGCGGCGACCGGGATTGTCGGTGCGGCGGTGCCTACAGCGAGGACGCCGACGGCCCCGAAAGCGGCGGCGGCCCCGACACGCAGGCGAAGAGGTATGCGCACGGCGCCAGGTTAGCCCGGTGGCGTCTACGCTTGGAACTTCGAACCGCCCGCACGGCGCAGGCGAAACCAAGTCGAGACCAACACGCAAGGGGACTGTCATGCAACCCGGAGGTCCACCCGACATGTCGGCGTTGCTGGCCCAAGCGCAGCAGATGCAGCAAGAGCTGATGGCCGCCCAGCAGCGACTCATCAATACCGAGGTGCACGGCAAGGCGGGTGGCGGTCTGGTGGAGGTCACCACCACGGGCAGCGGCGAGGTGGTGGCGGTGACGATCGATCCCAAAGTCATCGACCCCGACGACGTCGAGACACTGCAGGACTTGATCATCGGCGCCCTCGCTGATGCCTCCAAGCAGGTCACCGCGCTGGCGCAGCAACAGCTGGGCCCGCTGGCCGGCGGGATGGGCGGCGCACTGGGTATCCCGGGGGCCTGACCGCACCGACATGTTTGAGGGACCGGTCCAGGATCTGATCGACGAGCTCGGCAAGCTACCGGGTATCGGGCCGAAGAGCGCGCAGCGCATCGCCTTTCACCTGTTATCCGTCGAACCGCCTGACATCGACCGGCTCACCGCGGTGCTGGCCAAGGTGCGCGACGGCGTGCGGTTCTGCGCGGTGTGCGGCAACGTCTCCGACAACGAGCGCTGCCGCATCTGCGCGGATCCGCGCCGGGACGGCTCATTGGTCTGTGTCGTCGAGGAACCCAAGGATGTGCAGGCCGTCGAGCGCACCCGCGAATTCCGCGGCCGCTACCACGTCCTGGGCGGCGCGTTGGATCCGTTGTCCGGCGTCGGTCCCGAGCAGCTGCGGATCCGCGAGCTGCTGACCCGGATCGGTGAGCAGGTCGACGGCGTGGACATCACCGAGGTGATCATCGCCACCGACCCCAACACCGAAGGTGAGGCGACCGCCACCTATCTGGTGCGGATGTTGCGTGACATTCCCGGCCTGACCGTGAGCCGGATTGCGTCCGGGCTGCCGATGGGCGGCGACCTGGAATTCGCCGACGAGCTGACCCTGGGCCGCGCGCTGACCGGCCGTCGCGCAATGGTCTGAGCTGGTGCTTAATCACACTGGCAACTTTGGCACCGAGACCGACCCAGCGAGTGACGTTTCAATTCGACACCACCAGCGATATCACTGTGCTGATGGTCGAGTCCTGATATCGCATGTGTGGTCAAAGTCGAAGAGGGACTTGGCCCTGAGACAGTGACGCAGGAGGCCGGTGTGACAGCAGCGGCGCAACCCCGCTAGGCCCGCAGCCTCTCGCGGCGCAGCAATTCCACCTCGGGCAACTGCAGCGGCGCCAGCTCACCCATCACCCTGCTGAGCAGCAGGTCGGCGAGTTCGGGGTTGCGGGCCAAGCACGGTCCGTGCATGTAGGTGGCCACCACGCTGCCCTGGATCGCGCCGTCGATCCCATCGCCGGCGCGGTTGCCTGCCCCCTTCGTCACGGCGCCCAGCGGTGACGCTGCATCGCCGAGCACGGTGCCGCCGCGGTGGTTTTCGAAACCGGTCAGCGGCGCCGTCAACCCTGTCAGCAACGGCCCGGTGACCAGCTCCCCGATGGTGCGAGCCGGCTGCGGCGACGTGGTCACGTCCAGGAGGCCCACACCGTCGACCCGTTCGCCCGACGACGTCTCATACCAGTGGCCGAGGACCTGGATCGCCGCGCAGATCGCCAGCACCGGCGCGCCTCGGGCCGCCGCGCGCTGCAATCCCGGGTGGCGGATCAGATGCTTGGTTGCCAGCCGCTGCGCGTAGTCCTCGGCCCCGCCCAACGTGTACATGTCAAGGCTGTCGGGCACTGCCTCGGCCAACGTGATCTCGACGATCTCCGCGGCGATGCCTCGCAGTCTCAGTCGTTGCCGCAGCACCGCCGCATTTCCGCCGTCGCCGTAGGTGCCCATCACGTCGGGCAGCACCAGCCCGATTCGTATGGTCGAGTCAGCCATGACGGGCCAATCTGCGCTGCAACTGCAGAAATGCCGTGTAGTTGGCCACCACTTCGACCGATCCGGGCGGGCACGACGCGATGGCCGCCACGGTGTCGTGCACCAGGGTGTGCTGGACGTCGGCGTACCCCAACCGCACGGCGAGGTCGGTGCCGCGTTCACCGGCGGCAACCACGGACGTTCTTTCGAAGTGCTCGAAGCGCACATCCCACAGCCAGGAAAGATCTTCGCCGTCGGGCACCTGACCGTTGACCGCGATCACCACCCCGGCGGCGTCCTTGTCCACCATGGACAGGGCTTCCTGCCAGCCGGCCGGGTTCTTGGCCAACAGCATCCGCACCGCGTGCGCGCCGACCTGGATGGTCCGGTAACGGCCGGCGACCTCGTCCACTCCGGACACGGCAGCCACCGCGGCTACCGGCTCGGCGCCCAGCGCGACTGCGGCTGCCACCGCCTGGGCGGCGTTGCCCCGGTTCACCGCGCCGGGCAGGGTCAATCGCATCGGCAGCACCAGTCCGTCCGGGCCGTAGAGCATGTCGTCGTCGAACCACCACTGCGGGCTGGGCCGTTTGAAATCGGCCCCGGTGGAATACCAGTGGCCCTGGTCACGCACGATCACTTCGCCGCTGCGCGGGCAGCTGACCGAGTCGGCCGCCCAGCTGCCACCGGCGGCCACCCAGACCACGTTGGTGTGGTCATAAGCGGCCGAGGTCATCAACACGTCGTCGCAGTTGGCGACGACGACCGCGTGCGGGTGTGCGGCGAGCCCGGCCCGCAGCCTGCGTTCGATGACGTTGATCTCGCCGACCCGGTCCAGCTGATCACGAGACAGGTTGAGCAGGATGATGACCGCGGGCTCAACGGCATCGGCGACGTGCGGGACGTGCATCTCGTCGACCTCGAGAACCGCGAGCGCGGCCTCGCGGCCGGCGGCTAGCGCGGCAACCAGACCGGCGTCCATGTTGGCGCCCTCGGCGTTGGTGGCCACCGCCCCAAGGGCGCCCAGGGCGGCCGCGGTCATTCGCGTCGTCGTCGACTTGCCGTTGGTGCCGGTGACGACGACGGTGCGCCGGTTGGTACCGAGCTGACGCAGAATCGATCGGTCCAGAGTCATCGCTACCAGGCCGCCGATCATCGCGCCGGCCCCCCGGCCGGTCACCCGCGACGCCCATCGCGCGCCGGCTCCGGCGGCCAGCGCGAGACGTCCTCGGGCGGTGATCACCCGAGGAAGTTTAAGGGCGATCGCAAGCTCGGCGCTTTCCCGAGCGCAGCGGGTCGACCTCGCGAACTGAGTCGGCGACACGAGGCGCAGCGACACGGCGATGTCGGCTGATCGTGAAATCCTCCATTCATGTCCGATACTGCGGCGGCTGGCTCGACCACGATGCCCTGGGGTCGGCCGGTCACCGAGCCGGGCGCCGGATGGGCCGTCATCGACGTCGAGACTTCCGGTTTCAAACCTGGCAGCGCCCGCGTCATCAGCCTCGCGGTGCTTGCTCTCGACGCCGACGGTCACGTCGAGCAATCCGTGGTCAGCCTGCTCAATCCGGGCGTAGATCCCGGGCCCACCCACATTCACGGGCTGACCGCCGAGATGCTCGAGGACCAGCCACAGTTCAGTGAGATTGTGGGCGACGTCGTCGAACTCGTCCGCGGACGCACGTTGGTGGCGCACAACGTCGCGTTCGACTACGGCTTCCTGACCGCGGAGGCCGAGCTTGCCAACGTCGAGCTGCCGATCGACAGCGTGATGTGCACGGTCGAGCTGGCACGTCGGTTGGAACTGGGCACCGACAACCTGCGGTTGGAAACACTGGCCGCGCACTGGGGCGTCACCCAGCGTCGCGCACACGATGCGTTCGACGACGCCGTGGTGCTGACCGATGTGCTCGCGGCCTCGCTGCAGCGGGCCCGCGAACGCGATGTGTGGCTGCCGGTCCGGCCGGTCACCCGTCGGCGCTGGCCGAGCGGCAGGGTCACTCACGACGAGCTTCGGCCGCTGAAGGTGCTGGCGTCCCGGATGCCGTGCCCGTACCCCAACCCGGGTCCCTACGTCAGCGGTGGGCCCCTGTTGCAGGGCATGCGGGTCGCGTTGGCCGCCGAGGTCGAGCGAACCCATGAGGAGCTCGTCGAGCGGATTCTGCACGCAGGATTGGCTTACGCCGACGCGGTCGACCAGGAAACCTCGCTGGTGATCTGCAATGAGCACCGCCCGGCTCGCGGCAAGGGTTATCTGGCCCACGAACTAGGCGTGCCACTGGTGTCCGACGCGAAGTTCATGGACCACGTCGGCGCCGTGGCAGGCGGCACCGGCATCGGCGACGCCCATGCGGGCGAGCAGTTCGCGCTGTTCTGATGGCAGGCGTGCGGCCGGCCTGGGTTGACGACAAGCTGTTTCCCTTCACAAGCCGGTTCGTCGAATTGAGCGGCAACGTCGTCCATTACGTGGACGAAGGTGAGGGGCCCATCCTGCTGATGCTGCACGGCAACCCGACGTGGTCATTTGTGTACCGGGACGTGATTGCCGAGCTGTCGGGATCCTTCCGGTGCATCGCGCCCGACTATCCGGGGTTCGGGTTGTCGACCCCAGCACCCGGATATCAATTCCATCCCGCCGACCATGCGCGCCTGGTGGGCGAGTTTGTAGACCGTCTCGATCTGCGTGATGTCACCTTGATCGTGCAGGACTGGGGAGGACCCATCGGACTGACGGTCGCCCTGCCACGCAGGGATCGGTTCTCGCGTCTGGTGGTGGGCAATACCTGGGCGTGGCCGGTCAACGGGGACCCGCATTTCGAGTTGTTTTCCCACTTCATGGGCGGTCCGATCGGCCGCCCCCTAATCCGCCACTTCAACTTCTTCGTCAACGTCATGATCCCCGCCGGGCATCGGCGCCGGAAGGTTACCGCCGCCGAGATGACCCACTACCGGCTGGCTTTGCCCACGCCGCAACGGCGCAACCCGACCGCAATTTTTCCCAAGGACATCACTGCGGCCCGGACATTTCTCGCCGACCTCGAACACGGTCTTGAGGGGCTCGTCGAGATGCCGACTTTGATCGTCTGGGGCGACGCTGACATAGCCTTCCGCGCCAAGGAACGTCGGCGCTGGGAAAACCTCATGCCCCGGCACCACACCGTCGTGCTCACCGGTGCCGGACACTATCTGCAGTCCGACGCCCCGGCTGACTTCGCTGACGCGGTCAGTACTTGGTGCAACAGGCGATAGAAAAGCCACCCGAGCCGTCTTACGACGCTGGTACTGAACGCATCGGTGTGACGCTGATCGGCCAGTGCAACTCGATCGCGCCGTTTTCACCGACGGTGACCTGATCGGGTGCGAAAGCCGCGGCAAGGCCGCTGAGCGCCTGGGTCACGGTGGCCGGATCCGAGCTGTAGATCGTGATGGAACGGGCGGGCATCTTGGCAGCGGCTTCGGCCGCGACCACAGCGATGTTGTTAAGCACGACCGGCACTTGCCCGACGAGGGCGGTGAGTACCGCAGCGGCGCGCAGATCGAGTCCCCCGGTGGCCAAGATCGCCTTGGCTGTGGGAGACGACGTCAATTGCGGATTGTTCTGCAGTGCCGCACCGGCCCGTAGGCGTTCGGCGTCGTCGGCGTCGCGATCGCGTTGGATCTGATCCGGGGGTGTCAGCGCAAGGACGTAGCGGACCTGAATGTCGTCGAACATCGCGACCGCAACCGACGATTTCCACACGGTCGCCAAAGCTGAGTCGGCTGGCGGAGCAGTGTTCGTCGCGGTGACCAAGTAGCTGTAGTTGGTCCAGTTCTTCCCGGCGGCCGCCAACGACACGGGCTGATACCCGGCAGGCGGGTCGACTGCGTCGGCGAGCAGATGGATGCCGGTCGGCAGATTTGCCCGAATCCATTCTGCCGCAGCAGCATCCGATCTTTGTCGTGTTGTCGTGGACGCTGCCTCCGGTCGCGGCGCGGCACCGGTGTGCGTGAACGCCAGCCATCCCACGTGACCTGCCACTGCGAGACCGGCCAATAGCGCCAACGTGATGCGGAAAACGCGGCGCCCGGCCGAGGCCGACGCGCGATGACGATCCGTCACAAGCTGTGTTGCATGCCAAAGACCGGCGAGGTCAGCCCGGTGGCCGCTCCGGGCGATGTAATGCTGCATCAGTCCGCCCATCCATGCCGGCCCCAATTGATCGGCCGCCAGTCGGCGGCCCGCACTCGAAGAGGTTAAGGAAACGTACCCATCAAATCGGTGAACGAATCTGATTACCTGGAAATATCGACCGAATAACCGGTACGGGCGGCCAGCCATGGTGCAGGCGATCCGGGGGACCTTTTCGGGCGCATGCGTGCTGCGAGGATCTGGCTATGCCAACTAGCGTTATCCCCGCCGCACAATGGGCTCAGCGCCGAAAACCGGGGTTGTGCGAAGGCCCAGACCTTGGCCGGATGCTGGTGGCCAAGGTCTCGGCGTGATGACTCAATTCACTGCGGCTCTGTTCACCGCCGACACCACCGCGCGCAGCGACGCTGTGGTGATCGACGGCGCGATACCGACGCCCCACACGGTGCGGGCGCCGATCTCGGCCTCGACGTAGGCCGCCGCCTGCGCGTCCTCGCCGCCGCTCATCGCATGCTCGGAGTAGTCCAGCACTGCCACGTCGAAGCCGACATGACCCAGCGCCTCGACGAACGCGGCAACGGGGCCGTTGCCCGAACCGTTGATTTCGGTCTCCACCCCGTCGACCTTCACCGTCGCGACGATCCGGGTGACGCCGCTGTCTTCCTCGGCGGCGTCGACACGCTGCTTCATCCGCTCCAACGGCCGGACCGGTGCCAAGTACTCCTCGGTGAAGGCGTCCCACATCTCCTTGGAGGTGACCTCGCCGCCTTCACCATCGGTGATCTTTTGGATCGCTGCGGAGAACTCAATCTGCAAGCGTCGGGGCAGCGCAAGGCCGTGGTCGGCCTTCATGATGTAGGCCACCCCGCCCTTGCCGGACTGCGAATTGACCCGGATCACCGCCTCATAGGTACGCCCGACGTCGCGCGGGTCGATCGGCAGATAGGGCACCTGCCACAGCATGTCGTCGACATCGGCATCAGCCTCATCCGCGGCGATCTTCATCGCATCCAAGCCCTTGTTGATGGCGTCCTGGTGACTGCCCGAGAACGCCGTGTACACCAAATCGCCGCCGTAGGGGTGACGTTCGTGTACAGGCAGTTGGTTGCAGTACTCGACCGTGCGGCGGATCTCGTCGATTTTGGAGAAGTCGATCTGCGGGTCGACGCCGCGGGAGAACAGGTTGAGCCCCAGCGTCACCAGGCAGACGTTTCCGGTCCGCTCACCATTGCCGAACAGGCAGCCCTCGATACGGTCGGCACCGGCCTGATAACCCAATTCGGCTGCGGCGACGGCGGTTCCGCGGTCGTTGTGCGGATGCAGGCTCAAGATGACGGAGTCGCGCCGAGCCAGGTTGCGACTCATCCACTCGATCGAGTCGGCGTAGACGTTCGGCGTGGCCATCTCGACGGTGGCCGGCAGATTGAAGATGATCGGATTGTCCGGTGTGGGCTTGATGACGTCGCCGACCGCGTCGCAAACCTGTTTGGCGTATTCGAGTTCGGTACCGGTGTAGGACTCCGGCGAGTACTCGAAGCGCCACTGCGTGCCCGGGTACTTGGCGGCCTCCTCGACGCACTTGCGAGCGCCGTCGGTGGCGATCGCCTGCACCGCGGCACGGTCGGCGCGAAACACCACCCGGCGCTGCAGGATCGACGTCGAGTTGTAGAAGTGCACGATCGCCTGGGAGGCATCGGCACACGCCTCGAACGTTCGCTCGATCAGTTCGGGCCGACACTGGGTCAGCACCTGGATGGTCACGTCGTCGGGAATCGCGCCGTCGGTGATGATCTCGCGAACGAAGTCGAAGTCGGTCTGGCTGGCCGACGGGAACCCGACTTCGATCTCCTTGTAGCCCATGCGGACCAGCAGGTCGAACATGCGGCGCTTGCGGGCCGGACTCATCGGGTCGATCAACGCCTGGTTGCCGTCGCGCAGGTCCACCGCGCACCAGAGCGGGGCGCGGTGGACGACGCGGTTGGGCCAGGTGCGGTCGGCGAGCCGGATGGACTCGACCTCGTCGGCGAACGGACGGTATCGATTGACCGGCATCGATGACCCACGCTGGGTATTCCATGCCGGTTGGCCGATGTTGGGCGGGCCGGCGGGTTTGGTGATGGTTCGGTTGGACGTGAACACGTCGGGTGATTCGACCGACGGTGGGAAGCTGGTCACGGTAGTTGCTCCGGGGTTTTCAGAAGGGCGCCTCTATGGCGGCGACCGGCGCGTCGCGAACACCCGCGACGGGAAGCCGGTCTGGATCAGACCCCGTCGCGGCGTCCGAGAAGGAGCACCCGCTGCACGTCGGCTACTCTACCGCGCCTGCGCGGTGGCCCAAAACCCCAGGCCGCTAGTTCGTGGCCGGGACGATCCGCACCGGGATGTCGGTGTTTTCGTCGGTGTAGTAGCTCGCGCACACGCGGTGGTAGCCGTCGGCGATCTGCAGTGCCACGCCAGTGTTGAGGTCACCGCGCACGGCCAGGATGGGGGACAGCGGCCTGCCCTTCTTGATCTTCTTCAGATCCGCCAACACGTGCGGGTTGTCGGCAGGCAGCAGCGCCAAGCTCGATGCCCGCAGCAGATCCTTGGCCTTTTTGTGCACGATCGGGGCTTTCTTCAGCGCTGCCACGATTTCATCGATTTGTGCAGCCGTCGCGAGCAGGGCGAGATAGTCCGCGGCCGCCGGATAGTCATGCTCGTCCGGTGCTTCGCCCCATAGCACCCCGCTGCCACTAGCCATCGCGACCACCCTTCTCAGCACGTCTACGCCGGGCATCCATTAGCCACATTGATATCAAATGCCGGAAAAGCGTTGTCGTTATCTGAACGGTTGGCGACGAGGCCGTGGTCACTTCGGGCTTCGGTCGGCGGGGTTCCGCACGCTTCTGCCGCCGCTTTCGAGGTGCATGAGCCCTAGCCGCTCCACTCGGCGGTACTGCCGGCTTGGCTGCGGGCGCAGCGCCGACAACTCCTCTTCCTTCCCGCTGCGCACAACATTGCTAGGGCAGGCGAACGACCGAGGGATCTTGATTACCTGCCAATGCGAACCCTGGCGTCCCGTTCGTGGGGAGTGTGCGCCCCACAATCGTTGTGTTGACCCTTCGATTGGAAGTCGGGTAGTTCACTACGCATGCGGCCCTGCGGTCGATGTTTTTACGGTCGAGGCACCGCAACACAATCAGGAGGGTCCAATGACCGTTGTGCAGGAGAAGCGGCCAGTCAAAACCGCCAAGCAAGAGCAGGACTGGAGCCATGTTCGTGGCTACGGCTGGCGACCGCAGCTGCCGGACGCCCGGGACAGGGTCTATGCGCCGAGGCTCGAGAGCCTGCCCCCCGAGTACGACTTGCGGCCGTCCATGCCGCCGGTCTACGACCAGGGCCAGCTCGGATCGTGCACCGGAAATGCGATCGCCGGAGCGATGGAATACGAGCGCGATCGCCAGGGGTTGTCCGATTTCGTTCCGTCGCGGTTGTTCATCTACTACAACGAACGCGCACTGGAAGGCACCGTGTCCAACGACGCCGGTGCCGCGATCCGCGACGGCATCAAGGTTGTCAACACCGGGGGCGTCTGCCCGGAGACGCTGTGGCCGTACAACATCGGGATGTTCACGGTGAAGCCGCCGCAGCGCTGCTACGTCGCCGCGAAGAAGGATACGGCGGTTCAGTACGAGGCGATCCAGACGCTGGGCGACCTCAAAGACGCGATCGCGTCCAATCTCTCGGTCGTGTTCGGGTTCACCGTGCACCAGAGCTTCGAATCGCAGGCCGTCGCCCAGACGGGCGTGATGCCGTTGCCTACGCCCGGTGATGCCGTGGTCGGCGGCCATGCAGTTCTCGCAGTGGGTTACTCGGATCCCAAGGGTCAGCTCATCGTTCGCAACTCGTGGGGAGCCTCGTGGGGTGACCACGGCTACTTCTACATGCCTTACCAGTATGTGACCGGGTCCAAGCTGAGCGTTGATAGCTCACCGATCGATCACGTGCACTTGGCCAGCGACTTCTGGGCGATCCAGATGGTTTCGTCGTAGCCGATAACCCGACAGCGGAATTCCGCGGTGAGTACTGCTATCCGGAACATTGAACCGGAATAGCAGTAGCATCGCTGGTCGTGGGCACTCGGTCCCGGCTAGCGATGTATACGCGGCCTGCATCAAGCTTGAAGCCATCGACCGGGAGGGAATGGCGATGGTGATTCGCCGCGGCCGTGATCACTAAATGGTCATTCCCCCAACGGGACCCGCGTAGTGCGCTACGGATGCGCAGCGGTGTCGACGAGGTCCATCCTTCGGGGGTGTCTCACTGTAAGCACCCGCTGTCGCCAGGCCGTCGACGGTGACCGCCGTGCCTCCGCCCGGGCCAGGGCGCCGATCCCTGGTCAGCCCGATCGTGATGGGCGCGACCGTCGAACACCTTGTGCACACCGACCCGCAGGATCGACGTGCGGTGCTGGTCGAGCTTCGGCTGGACGCGGGCGTGAGGCCGGCCGCGGCTCGCCGCGGCTTCCTCGCACTGTTCACGGAGGTGTTCGGGAACGCGGGTCCACCGCGACCGGTGCCCATCGCGCGACGTTACATGCGGTGCATGCTCACTCCCGACGAGATCACTCAGTTGCTGCGCGGAGGCGACTCGGCGACCCAGGCCGGAGCTCAACGCGCCCGTGGACTCATCTTTCACGTGTGGCCGGACCTGATCCTGCGCGCCCACATCGACCGCTCCATCAGCACCATCAAGGCCGACGCCGCCGCTCGTACGTTCCGCTGCGGCGGTGACGGCGTGGTGTGGGCAGTGATCGATTCGGGTGTTGACGCCAGCCACCCGCACTTCACCGCGCACCGCACGCTGTCGGTGCCGGGGGTCGCGAAACTGCACCGCGATTTCACGATCCCGTCGTCCCCGGACGCCAAGCCGTCCCCGCTCACCGACGCCTACGGGCACGGCACCCACGTCGCCGGGATCATCGCCGGCGAGGCGCCGCCGGACGCCACGAGGCTGCGGATCGCCCACAATGAACCGACCATTCAGGACCTACCGCAGTGGGAGCTGCGCACGCTAGCGCAGGGCAGCACCTTGTCCGGCATGGCGCCGACGGCCGGCCTGGTCAGCCTCAAGGTCCTCGACGACAACGGCAACACGCAGTCGAGCGTGGTGATCCAGGCGATCGATTACGTCCGCACCGTCAACGCGGACGGCCGCGACCTGCAAATTCACGGCGTCAACCTGTCCCTCGGCTGTCCCTGGCCGCCGGGCGAGTACGCGGCAGGGCAAAGCCCGCTGTGCCGCGAATTGGACCTGCTGACCGGTACCGGCGTGGTAGCGGTCGTCAGTGCCGGAAACGAGGGCGCAGGCGGAACCCTGGAGGGCCCGTCCGCGGACGTGCGCGGGCAGTTGTCGACGATCACCGACCCCGGAAACGCGGCCACCGCCATCACCGTCGGATCTGTGCACCGCTACCGGCCGCACACCTACGGAGTGAGCTTCGACTCGTCGAAGGGGCCCACGCTGGACGGGCGCCTCAAGCCGGAACTGGTGGCGCCCGGTGAAGCCATCACCTCGGCCGCCACCGGGCAACTGGCCGCTGTTCCGCCGCTGGCACCCGCCGCGGGCGACCCTTCGAACGTGGCCCGCTACATCGAAGATAGCGGCACCTCGATGTCGGCGGCCCACGTTTCGGGGGCGATCGCTGCGTTCTTGTCGGTCCGCAGCGAGTACATCGGGCAGCCGGCGATGGTCAAGAAACTGTTGTGCGACTCCGCGACAGACCTGGGACGACACGAGTTCTACCAGGGTTCCGGCTTGATCGACCTGCTGCGGGCCCTGTCCAACACCTAGCCGCGAGGGGATGAGGATCGTGACCGACTTCAACGGATTGACCTACTACGAGGTCGATTTCAACTCCGACGGCACACTCGACACCGCTGGCGGCGCGGGCGACGGCGGACTGCCGGCGGCGGTGGCCGCCGGCGGCATCAACGATCTGTTCGTGTTCTCACACGGCTGGAACAGCGGGGTGGATTCCGCGCGCGACCTCTATCAGGCGATGTTCGGGCTGCTGGCCAACCAGCTCGGCGGACATCTGTCGAGCAGTGCCGCGGTGGGGATCATCTGGCCCTCGCTGCTGTTTCCCGACGACGACCCCGACACCGCACCGCCGGTGCCGTCGACCGGCGCGCAGTTGGCCGCTGCGCTCACACCGGCCTTCCCGGGCCAGCAGCAGCAGCTGGCCACCATGGGTCAGTTGCTCGACCAGCAACCCCAAGACCCGGTCAAACTGACCCAGTTCCATCAGCTCGCGGCCGGATTGGTGACCACACCGGCCCAAGGTGTCGAAGACACCGGCGAGGCGGCCCTGCTCACCGCCGACACCGCGACGGCATTCGGGCACGCGGCGGCCATGGCGCCACACGCCCCAAGCGGCGCGCAGGGCATCGGCAACCCGTTCACCGGGTTGTGGAGCGGCGCGCGTGAGGTGCTGCGCACCCTGAGTTACTACGAAATGAAGAACCGGGCCGGCGTGATCGGCCAGAGCGGCCTCGGCCCACTGCTCGCCGGCCTCACTGGGCCAGGCGGCCCACCGCGAATCCACCTGATGGGTCACAGTTTCGGGGCCCGGCTGGTCTCTTACTCCCTGGCGGGTCTGCGCGCCGATCAGACCGGCG
This sequence comes from uncultured Actinomycetota bacterium, assembly GCA_963760095.1. Classification (GTDB taxonomy): domain Bacteria; phylum Actinomycetota; class Actinomycetes; order Mycobacteriales; family Mycobacteriaceae; genus Mycobacterium. The sequence continues at coordinate 115,373 of CAVXBT010000014.1, forward strand.
CGGCCAGCCCGGTCAAATCGCTCACCCTGATCCAGGGCGCGTTTTCCCACTTCACTTTCGCCTCGTCCCTGATGTTCGATCCGTCCCGGGCGGGTGGGCTGGCGGGCGCCGGCAGCCGGGTCGACGGGCCCTTGCTGGCCACGTTCAGCAGCGCCGACCGGGCGTGCGGGTGGTGGTATCCGACGGCGAGCATGCTCGCCGGTCAGGACAGCGAATCCGCCACCGACCTGGTGTTTCGGTGGGGCGCGATGGGCCACGACGGGTACCAGCAGACCCCGACGCCTGCCACGGTGCTGCTGCAACCGCAGGGAAAGCCGTACAGCTTCGGGTCCGGCAACTTTTACGACCTGGATGCCAACGCGGTCATCTGCACCAACCAGTCCCCCATCAGTGGGGCGCACAGTGACATCCGCCACCCAGAAGTGCTCTGGGCCGTCGTCGCCGCTGCGGGGCTCAGCACCTGATCGACAGTCGTCAGTCCAAGGCAGCCCCGGTGGGCGGTCGGCGGTGGCGGCCGTCAGCCGGGTGCCGTCCCACGTATTCTGTTCTCGACCCAAAACCGACCAGTAACTTTCGAACCTAAGAGAGCAAAAGTGGCGCTCGTCGTGCAGAAGTACGGCGGATCCTCGGTGGCCGACGCCGAACGGATCCGACGGGTTGCCGAACGCATCGTCGAAGCCAAAAAGCAAGGCAACGACGTCGTCGTGGTGGTCTCGGCGATGGGCGACACCACCGACAACCTGCTGGATCTGGCCCAGCAGGTCTGCCCGGTCCCGCCGCCGCGGGAACTCGACATGCTGCTGACGGCCGGTGAGCGCATCTCCAACGCGCTAGTAGCCATGGCCATCGAATCGCTGGGTGCGCAGGCGCGCTCGTTCACCGGTTCACAGGCCGGCGTCATCACGACCGGCGCCCACGGCAAGGCGAAGATCATCGATGTCACCCCGACCCGGCTGCAGGCCGCACTCGACGAAGGCCGGATCGTCCTGGTCGCCGGATTTCAGGGGGTCAGCCAGGACACCAGGGATGTCACCACCCTGGGTCGCGGCGGCTCAGACACCACCGCGATCGCACTGGCCGCCGCATTGGGTGCCGACGTCTGCGAGATCTACACCGACGTGGACGGGATTTTCAGCGCCGACCCGCGGATCGTCTCCAACGCGCGCCGGCTGGACACAGTCACCTTCGAGGAGATGCTCGAGATGGCGGCCTGCGGCGCCAAGGTGCTCATGCTTCGCTGTGTGGAATATGCCCGCCGCTACAACATTCCGGTGCACGTCCGCTCGTCGTACTCTGACAAGCCGGGCACCATCGTCACCGGATCGATCGAGGACATAGCCATGGAAGACCCTATTCTGACCGGCGTCGCACACGACCGCAGCGAGGCCAAAGTGACGATCGTCGGCATACCCGACTATCCGGGCTACGCCGCCAAGGTGTTTCGCGCGGTCGCCGACGCCGACGTGAACATCGACATGGTGCTGCAGAACGTCTCCAAGATCGAGAACGGCAAAACCGACATCACGTTCACCTGCCCCCGCGACAGTGGCCGTGCAGCGGTGGAGAAGCTGGACTCGCTCAAGAACGAAATCGGTTTCAGCCAAGTGCTTTACGACGATCACATCGGCAAGGTGTCGCTGATCGGCGCCGGGATGCGTAGCCATCCCGGTGTCACCGCCACGTTCTGTGAGGCGCTGGCCGAAGTCGGCGTGAATATCGACCTGATCTCGACGTCGGAGATTCGCATCTCGGTGCTGTGTCGGGACACCGAGCTGGATAAGGCGGTCGTCGCTCTGCACGAGGCGTTCGGGCTGGGTGGCCAGGAGCAGGCGACGGTGTATGCGGGGACGGGTCGTTGATGAGCGACTTGTCGATTGGGGTCGTCGGCGCCACCGGTCAGGTGGGCCAGGTGATGCGCGCGCTGCTCGATGAGCGCGACTTCCCGGCGACCAGCGTGCGGTTTTTCGCCTCGGCCCGCTCGCCGGGCCGCAAGCTGACTTTCCGAGGACAGGAGATCGAGGTCGAGGACGCGCAAACAGCCGACCCGGCCGGTCTGGACATCGCCTTGTTCTCCGCCGGCGCGACGATGTCGCGGGTGCAAGCGCCCCGGTTCGCCGCGGCCGGGGTGACGGTGATCGACAACTCGTCGGCCTGGCGTAAAGACGCGGACGTGCCGCTGGTGGTCTCCGAGGTGAATTTCGCTGACGCTCGCAACCGACCGAAGGGCATCATCGCCAACCCGAATTGCACGACGATGGCCGCGATGCCGGTGCTCAAAGTGCTGCATGACGAGGCCCAGTTGGTGCGTTTGGTGGTGTCGAGCTATCAAGCCGTGTCCGGCACGGGACTGGCCGGGGTGGCCGAGCTCGCCGAGCAGGCTCGGGCTGTCATCGACGACGCCGAGCAGTTGGTGCACGACGGCAGCGCGCTGCAGTTCCCCGAGCCGAAGGCATACGTCGCGCCGATCGCGTTCAACGTCGTTCCGCTGGCCGGGAGGCTCGTCGACGACGATTCCGGCGAGACCGACGAAGACCAGAAGCTGCGCCATGAGAGCCGCAAAATCCTGGGTATTCCGGACTTGTTGGTCAGCGGCACCTGTGTGCGGGTTCCGGTGTTCACCGGTCACTCGCTGTCGATCAATGCCGAGTTCGCTCAACCACTTTCGACCCAGCGTGCCCGCGAAATCCTCTCTCGTGCACCGGGCGTGAAGGTGGTCGACGTACCGACGCCGCTGGCCGCCGCCGGTGTCGACGAATCCCTCGTCGGCCGAATTCGTCGCGACCCCGGTGTGCCCGACGGACGGGGTCTGGCGTTGTTCGTCTCAGGCGACAATCTGCGCAAGGGCGCGGCGTTGAACACCATCCAGATCGCCGAGCTGCTGGCCGCCGAACTGTGACCCGCGGGTGAGCCCTGCCGATTCCCGCCGGATCGCGCGCTGCTCACTGATCGCCATGACCATGGCGTGGCTGCTTGCCGGCCAAAGGTTCCCGCCCGCCCACGCCGATCCACCGGCGCCCATGCCGGAACCGGTCCTGGGGCCGCTGGCGCCCGGTGAGGTGATCCGGATCGGTCCGACCGCGGGGACCGGGACGCCGACCCGTGACTACGGCATCGGGGCCACCGACTTGTGCGTGTTCATCGAGTTCCCCACGCAGGTGGTGCAGGTCTGCGGCGACAGTTTCGCCGGCCAGGGCGTCGGCTTCGGCGGTTACTATTCGCCGATCGCGTTGCGCGTGGACACGTCGTCCGTCGATGACCCGGACGGGGTCCGCTACACCGGGGTCACCGGCGTCACGGAGCCGCTGCTGGCCGACCCAACGCCGTCGGGCGCATCCCAGCTACCGGCCGGCGTCGTGCAGATCAACCGGCAGAATTACCTGCTCGTCACCACCACCAAAGACCTGGTGCCGCAGACCTCACGGTTGGTGAAAGCCGAACCCACACAAGGCTCTTGGCCGACCCTTCCGGGTTCGGTCCGGGAAGCCGACTATGCGGGCGGCCGGCAGTCGCAGATCAGTGGCTACTACGACCCGATACCGACGTCTGAGTCGCAGACCGGCTGGGTGTACGTCGTCGCCGATGACTTCGACCGCAGTCAACCGGCGGTGCTCTACCGTGTTGCACCCCAACACTTCGGCGACCGTTCGCGGTGGCAGGGCTGGGCGTCGGGTCCTGATGGTGGTTGGGATAAGCAGCCAACGCCATTGTGGGGCGACCTGATCGGTGAGATCAGTTTCAAGCAGATCGACGGTAAGGCGGTGCTGTCGTATTTCAATTCGAGCACCGGAAACATGGAAGTGCGGGTGGCTGACGACCCGACCTCGCTGGGCAGTTCGCCGGTCACCACCGTGGTCCAGCACGACGACTGGCCCGAACCCGCGGAAAGCCTGCCGCCGCCTTACGACAACCGGCTGGCTCAGCCCTACGGTGGGTACATCTCCCCGGGCTCGACACTGGACGAGTTGCGAGTGTTCGTCAGTCAGTGGCACAACGTCGATCCGCGGGCCCGCTCCCCTTACCGGGTGATCCAGTTCGCGGTCAACCCGTTCAAGCCCTGGTCAGAGCCTTAGATCTCGTGGCTGGTCCGCACTGCGTCCGCAGCAGACCCAAGAGACTGATCCAGCAGGTGCCCTGCCGCCTTGCGGGTCCGGTCGTTGGCCTCAGATGTGAGTACGTCGTCGAGGCGATGGCCGCAGAGGATGCCCGAGCGCCCGCTGGACCGTGACGACATCGCAGCCTGCTCGGATGAGCCGGGAGGCGTAAAAGTGTCGCGGGTCGTGCAGCCGGTACGGAACACCCACCTGGTTGCGGGCACCGCGCCAGTATCGCGCCACCGTGGCTGCGTGGGCGGGCAGCTTGGCGTCACGGCTGCCGGGGAACAGCCAGCGGTCAGGGTTGTCGCCGGGTCGGTCCGGACCTCATAGCGACCCATAGACGCGACCGCGCCCGACACGAACTTGCGTCGGTTCTGGACCTGCCGACGGTGGTTAGATTAGGTACCGAGCAGATGACACCGAAGAAATGGAAATCCTGCCGTGCGCACCGGCATCACCAGCCTTGCAGACGCTCTGGTTAGCGCCTCGGTGGTGCTGACCGCCGCAATTATTTGCGCTGGCGCGGCAAGCGCCGACCCGAGCCAGCAGGATCAGTTTGTGGCGCTGCTGGAACAAGATCAGATTCCCCTCATCGATAACTTGCCTGCTCTCGTCGCCCGAGCCCATCGAATTTGTGGCGAACTCGATGGCGGCGCCTCGGTCGAGACCGTGGTAAACGAAGAGATGAACGGTATTTTCGAGGAAAATCCGGCTTACCACCAAATTTCCGATCGGGTTAGAAGAACCTCGGTCAGATTCGTCGCCGTATCAGCGGACGTCTACTGCCCAAGCCATCTTGTCGATCCGTATGTAGGCGACGTCGGCTTCTCTATCCTTGGTCCAGTGTCAGGGGTACGTCACCAGACGTAGACGGGATTCGTTGTGGGGCAAGAGAATCCCACGACACATGTTCGACATGCATCGTTGCGGAACACATGCTTGAAATGCAATTTAATGCTGCTCACCTTTGCGGAGACTGCATGACTGACGAAGTGCAAAGCGCGAACCAATTGATGCAGCAGTTCAGCTAGTTCGATGAATCCCCGCTGAAGCGCCTCAGCGAGTGGGCCCACCACAGGAGAGTTGTGGCGGGCCGATCAACCGTTTAGCCGCGGTGTTCGTCATGGCCTTACCCCTGGCCCAGGCGCAGAGAACGGTCCTTGGTGCAGGCCGGAGAACGGTCCCTGGTGGAGGACGGAGAACGGTCCTTGGGTATGAACCCGGGAGTGCGGCACAGGTGGCGTCCACGTCCCGTGGGCGTGTGCCGTACCGGCGAACCCCAGCGAGGCACCGAAGAGCAGTACCGCAACGGTGAGAGCGTTCCGGATGGTGAGTGCGAATGTGTTCATCGGGGTTCCAGTATGCCAGCGAGAACCCCCATCTTGACGCCTAAGTAAGCTGAAGTCACCCTTGTCGTCGCCCGCCTACCAGATCCGTGACGGGCGACGCTACGCGCGGGCCGGAGCCCTGTCCGCAGTGCGTCCGCAGCAGTGTTTTCCGTACCTTCTAAACGCCAACAGATCCAACGCTCTGACCTGGGGCGTGCTGGCCCAGCCGACGCAGTTTGCCTAGGTAATAGTTCGCGGTCAACCCGTTTAAGCCCGTGTCATAGGACAATTGACGGCCTGAGGGGCCCGCTTCTCACAGGTATTTCATAAGTCGTACCCAGCGGGCCCTATCCGTTGCCCACGCATCATTTCAAGTATGAGCGAAACACCTGAAATCCCAACCAGGCCGACCACCGTCGCCACCGAGCCAGCGACCGTGCCTGTCAAACCATATTGGCTCTACCGATTCGCAGCGTGGGTTGTCATCGTTGCCGGCATCGTCTTCATCGTCACGACCGTTTTCTTCGCCGGCTTCAAGGTCGCCCACATCGGCCACCACGGGTGCCATCACCACGGGTGGCACCACCAGCACTCGATGGGTCAGCAGGGCCCAGACGGCGCGCACCACCACGGCCAGGGCGCTGGATTCCACGGCGGGTTAGGCGGTCCGGGACCGTCGCACATGCCCGAGTCTGTAACTCCATCGCTCGCTCCGGTGCACCCGTAGCCTGAGCCGAAGCGGCGGAGCATCACCAATTCCATGAGCCCGGCGTCCCAAGGGGGCGCCGGGCTCCTAGTTGTTCGTCATGCGCAGGCGGAGCGCTGCGCTCGTCACGGTCGCGGCGGCCGCTGACCTGAGGCATTATGCGAGGTATGAGCGAGACAACCGAGCCGTCGATCCCGTCGTCTCCCGCCACGCCGGCGCCCGTCGTAGTGCCGGCGCCAGATTCCGAAAGGCTTTACCAAGCAGCGGCCTGGGTGGCCATCATTGCGGGAATCACGCTCATCGCCGTGGTCATTCTGAAATTCGCCTGGGTGCTCTGGAATTGAGACGGTGAGTGCCGGAGGGGTATGTGCCGGCACTTCGGCGTCCGACTCGCGCGGGCAGTTGGTTGATGGCCGGGCCATGTCTGGGCATGATCGAGGCATGACCCAGACCCCCGAACCGCCGCTCCCGTCTCCTCCGGACCCGCCTCCGCCGCCCTATACGGCTGCGCCCCCGTACCCGGCCAAGCATTCGCGCCTGTATCAAGTGGCGGCGTGGGTGGTGATCGTCGCAGGCATCGTGTTCGTGGTGGCGGTGGTCTTCTTCTCTGGTGCCGCGGTCGCCTGGCATCACAATTACCATCATCACCACGGCATGTACGGTCCGTTCGATCCGGAGAGTCCCGACGGCCCGCCCGGTCCGTGGCCGCTCTTCCCGGGTGGACCGTTTCCTCCGGGGATGGGCCCCGGCTGGCCCGGTGGCCCGACGATGCCGGGTCCCTTCGGCCCGGGTGGCCCCGGTGGTCACGGCGAACACGGCGGTCATGGCGATCAGGGAGAGCCGCCGCCGCCTCCGAACCCGTAGCTTCATTTCGCCTAGCCCAGTTGGCATGATCAGACCGATGACTATTGATGCCGGCCCAGCCCGTTGAGCTCTAGGCGATTGAGTCGCGCCGGGCGGGTCGTCGCCGCCGCGGCCGGTTGCGTCGCGGTCGCATTCGCGGCCCCGGTCGCGGCGGCCCGGCCTTCGGACCCGGGTGTGGTGAGCTACGCGGTTCTGGGCAAGGGCTCAGTGGGCAACATCGTCGGCGGGCCGATGCGCGACGAATCGCTGTTCACCCGGCCGTTCCAGGGGTACTTCGTCGACAACCCGGTGTGCAACAACTGGGCCGACATCGGGCTGCCGGAGGTCTTCGGTGATCCCGACCTGGCGTCATTCAACGCTGCCACCACGCAGACCTCGCCGACCGATCAGACCCACCTCGTCAAGCAGGCGGTCGGTGTGTTTGCCACCGGCGACGCCGCCGGCGCGGCGTTTCACCGCGTCGTCGACCGCACTGTCGGCTGCGCCGGGCAGACCACGGCCATGCACCTGGAAAACGGAACCACGCAAGTGTGGTCGTTTGACGGCGGTCCGCCGGGCGCTGCCGATGCGGCGTGGAGCAAGCAGGAAGCGGGAACCGACCGTCGATGTTTCACCCAGACCCGTCTGCGGGAAAACGTCGTGCTGCAAGCCAAAGTCTGTCAGTCGGGCAATGGTGGTCCGGCGGTGAACGTGCTGGCCGGCGCCATGGAGAACGCTCTGGGGCAATGACCGCCGGCGAGCAGGCGGGAATATGTCGGTGCCGTCTGGAAGATAGAACCTTGTGACTATCGTTGGGTAGCCGCGCGCAACCAGCGGTCCGCGACCGACGGTCCGGGCCCGAAGGGATCGGATTATGGCGTTTGCCGTCGCGTCGCAGTTGGATCCCGCGCGCCTCGCCGACGGCGAGCTGGCCAGTGCGTCGGCTGCGGCTCAGCACATCGCCGACACCTGCTTGTCCGACGGCCCAGTGGGGCGGGTCGGCCTGGAGGTCGAGGCGCACTGTTACGACCCGGCCGAGCCGCACCGCCGGCCGACCTGGGATGAGATCACCGAGGTTCTGGGGTCCCTTCCGGCGATGCCGGGCGGCAGCGTGGTCACAGTCGAACCTGGCGGCGCCGTGGAGCTCTCCGGCCCACCTGCACACGGCGTGACGTCGGCAATCGACGCGATCGGCGAGGACCAGGCAGAGCTGCGGAAAGCTTTTGCCGCTGCCGGTCTGGGGCTGGTGTCGCTGGGCGCGGATCCGCTGCGGCCGACCAAACGCATCAACCCGGGAGCGCGCTATCGCGCCATGGAGGAGTTCTTCGCAGCAAGCCACTCCGGGGCCGCCGGCGCGGCGATGATGACTGCGACCGCGTCGGTCCAGGTCAATCTGGACGCCGGGCCGCAGACCGGATGGGTGGACCGAGTCCGATTGGCGCACGCTCTCGGGCCCACCATGGTCGCGATCGCCGCTAATTCGCCGCTGCTCAGCGGAACATTCTCCGGCTGGCGGTCGACGCGGCAACAGGTGTGGAGTCGGCTCGACTCTGCGCGGTGCGGACCCATTCTGACCGCGAGTGGGGAGGATCCCGGCACCGACTGGGCGCGCTATGCGCTCAAGGCGCCGGTGATGCTGGTGCACTGCCCTGAGCCGGTGCCGGTCACCCACCGAGTGCCCTTCGCTGATTGGGCCGACGGACGCGAGTTGCTAGGCGGTCGCCGGCCGACTCGCTACGACCTGGAATACCACCTGACCACGCTGTTCCCGCCGGTGCGTCCGCGGCAGTGGCTGGAGATCCGCTACTTGGACAGTGTCCCGGCCGCGATCTGGCCCGCGGTGGTGTTCACGCTGGTCACCCTGCTCGACGATCCGGTTGCCGCCGGCATCGCCGCCGACGCCGTCGAACCCGTCGCCACCGCCTGGGACACCGCCGCCCGGATCGGGCTCGACGACCCGCGGATCCGCACGGCGGCCAACCGATGCGTGGCGGCCGCCGCCGAACGCGCGCCAGCCGAGCTCGAAGAGGCGATGCAGCGCCTGGTGGCGGAGGTCGAACAGGGCCGATGTCCGGCCGACGACATGTCCGACCGGGTGATCGAAAACGGCATCGCGGCCACGGTGACCCAGCTGGCGCGAGGGGAGCTGTGACCTCACGCGAAGCGCTGGTCCGTGATCTGAGCCGAGCGCGGGAAAGAACGCTGCGGCTAGTGGATTTCGACGACGCCGAGCTCCGCCGCCAGTACCACCCGCTGATGAGTCCTCTGGTGTGGGATTTGGCGCATATCGGCCAGCAAGAAGAACTGTGGCTGTTGCGCGGCGGCGAATCCGACCGGCCGGGGATACTGTCCGGCGCGGTCGAAAACCTCTATGACGCCTTCGTGCACTCGCGGGCCAGCCGCGCCGACTTGCCATTGTTGTCGCCGGGCCAGGCGCGCGCGTACTGCCGGACCGTGCGAGCGGCTTCGCTGGATGCCCTCGATCGGTTGCCTGACGAACCGGACCGCAATTTCGTGTTCGGGCTGGTGGTCAGCCACGAGAACCAGCACGACGAAACGATATTGCAGGCGTTGAATCTGCGCACCGGTCCGGCGCTGCTGCCGGACACCGGCGTGCTGCCGTCCGGTCGGCCGGGACTTGCCGCGACGTCGGTGCTGGTGCCCGGCGGCCCGTTCGTCCTGGGCGTCGACGTAACCGACGAGCCGTTCTCATTGGACAACGAACGCCCGGCCCACGTGGTGGACGTGCCGGCGTTCCGGATCGGACGCGTTCCGGTCACCAACGGTGAATGGCGGCAGTTCATCGACGACGGCGGTTACGCCCAACCGCGGTGGTGGTCCGCCCGGGGTTGGGAGCATCGGCAGAGCGCGGACTTGACGGCGCCTCAGTTCTGGAACGCCGACGGGCAGACACGCACCCGGTTCGGCCACATCGAGGACATTCCCGCCGACGAACCGGTCCAGCACGTCAGCTATTTCGAAGCCGAGGCATACGCGGCGTGGGCCGGCGCCCGGCTACCCAGCGAACGCGAATGGGAGAAGGCCTGCGCGTGGGACCCGCAGGTCAAAGCTCGCCGTCGCTACCCGTGGGGAGCCGACGAGCCGTCTTCGGCTCGTGCCAATCTCGGCGGCGACGCGCTGCGTCCGGCACCGGTCGGCGCCTACCCGGACGGCGCATCCGCTTACGGCGTCGAGCAGATGCTCGGCGACGTCTGGGAGTGGACCAGCTCAGACCTGCAGCCGTGGCCGGGCTTCATCCCGATGATTTACCAGCGCTATTCCCAGCCGTTCTTCGGCGGGGACTACCGGGTGTTGCGCGGCGGATCATGGGCAGTTGAGCCGGCGATCCTGCGGCCGAGTTTCCGGAACTGGGACCACCCGTATAGGCGTCAGATCTTTTCCGGTGTCCGGCTGGCATGGTCCGTCGATGGCGACGCAGGGAGCGACGCCTGATGTGCCGACACATCGGCTGGCTGGGACGCGAAGCCTCGATCTCGTCGCTGGTGCTCGACCCGCCGCACGGCCTCCGGGTGCAGTCGTATGCCCCGCGTCGACAAAAGCATGGGTTGCTCAACGCCGATGGTTGGGGCATAGGCTTTTTCGACGGCGCGACCCCGCGGCGTTGGCGCAGCGCGTCACCGTTGTGGGGCGACATCTCCTTCGAATCGGTGGCACCGGCGCTGCGGAGTCACTGCGTGGTGGCGGCGGTGCGGTCGGCGACAGTCGGCATGCCGATCGAAGCCAGCGCGACCGCGCCGTTCACCGACGGGCAGTGGTTGCTGTCGCACAACGGAGTCGTCGACCGCGAAGCGCTGCCGACCTGTTTGGCCGCCGAATCAACCTGCGACAGTGCAATTCTCGCCGCCTTCATATTCGACCGAGGCCTTGATGCGTTAGCGGAGACGATCGTCGAGGTCGGCGCCGCCGACCCGAACGCTCGGCTGAATATACTGGTGGCGAACGGTTCTCGGCTCCTTGCCACCACCTGGGGAGACACCCTGTCGATCTTGCGCCGCGATGATGGCGTGATACTGGCCAGCGAGCCCTACGACGACCACCCCGATTGGGAAGACATCCCGGACCGCCACCTCGTCGAGGTCACCGCCGAGCATGTCACGTTCACCGCACTGAATCCTACGAAGGGACGATGATGACCCTGACCCTGTCCAACCACCTGGCCGCCGACTCGGCGTACGAGACGCTGTGCCGTGACGTGCGCGACGGGCTGCGGAGCACGCCGAAATCGCTGCCGCCCAAGTGGTTCTACGACTCGGTCGGCAGCGACCTGTTCGACCAGATCACCCGGCTGCCCGAGTACTACCCGACGCGCGCCGAGGCGGAGATCTTGCGGGCCCGCGCCACCGAGATCGCGTCTGTCACCGCTGCCGACACATTGGTCGAGCTGGGCAGTGGGACGTCGGAGAAGACCCGGCTTCTGTTGAATGCACTGCAGCACGGCGGTGCGCTGCGCAGGTTTGTCCCGTTCGACGTCGACGCCAGCATACTGTCGTCCGCCGCGTCCGCCATCCAGCACGAGTATCCCGGCATCGAAATCGCGGCTGTCTGTGGCGATTTCGAGAAGCACCTGGCCAAAATCCCGGGCGGCGGCCGGCGGCTGTTCGTGTTCTTGGGCTCGACGATCGGAAACCTCGACTCCGGCGCGCGCGCCGAGTTCTTGGCGGCGTTGGCGGCGGTGCTCCAGCCGGGTGACAGCCTGTTGCTGGGCACAGACCTGGTCAAGGACGTCGGCCGGCTCGTCCGGGCTTACGACGACGCCGCCGGCGTGACCGCGCAGTTCAACCGTAATGTGCTGGCGGTCATCAACAGAGAACTCGACGCCGACTTCGACCTCGATGCTTTCCGGCACGTCGCCACATGGAACAGCGAAGACGAGCGAATGGAAATGTGGCTGCGTGTCGAGCGGGCTCAAAAGGTCTACATCGGCGCGCTGAAGCTGGCCGTCGAGGTCGCCGCCGGCGAAAAGCTGCTCACCGAATTGTCCTGCAAATTCCGGCCGGAAGTCGTGGCCGCCGAACTGGCTCAGGCCGGGCTGCGGCGCACCCGATGGTGGACCGACGCCGCCGGGGATTTCGGGTTGTCGCTGTCGGTCAAGTGAGCGCAAGCCTGGCCCAAACCTGGCGGGATGTCCGGCCGCCGGTCGCCGGGTTGCACCTGGACAGCGCTGCCTGTTCGCGCCAGAGCTTCGCCGTGCTCGACGCCGCCGCACGGCACGCGCAACACGAGGCCGAGGTCGGCGGATACGTCGTGGCTGAGGCGGCCACACCTGTCCTGGACGCCGGACGCGCGGCCGTCGCCACGCTCACCGGCATGCCCGGCGCGGAGGTGGTGTTCACCACCGGGTCGCAGCATGCGCTGGATCTGTTGCTGGCCAGCTGGCCGCCGGGCGGCCGGACGCTGGCCTGCCTACCCGGCGAATACGGGCCCAACCTGGCCCTGATGGCGGCGAACGGCTTCGCCCGCCGGATATTGCCGACGGATGACGAGGGCCGGGTGGCCGTCGACGAGGCAGCGGTCAGCCTGGCCGAGGATCCACCAGAGCTGGTCCACCTGACCGCGGTGGCCAGCCACCGTGGGGTGGTGCAGCCGCTGGAGCAGATGGTGCGGCTGTGCACCGAACTGGGGCTGCCACTGGTCGTCGACGCCGCCCAGGCGCTCGGGCAGGTGGACTGCTCGGTGGGCGTCGATGCGGCGTATGCGTCGTCGCGCAAATGGCTGGCCGGCCCGCGCGGGGTCGGCGTTCTTGCCGTCCGCCCGACCCTGATGCAACGGTTGTGGCCGCGACTGCCGCCGCCGGAATGGGCGGCTTCGCTGTCGATTGCCCAACGACTTGAACTTGGTGAAGCCAACATTGCTGCACGAGTAGGGTTTTCGATGGCGGTCGCCGAACACTTAGCAGCTGGCCCGGCTACGGTGCGTGCCCGGCTTACGGAGGTGGGCCGGATCAGCCGGACTGTGCTCGCCGATGTGCATGGCTGGCGCGTCGTTGAAGCGGTCGACGAGCCGAGCGCCATCACGACGTTGGCTCCCGTCGACGGCGCCGACCCGCAGAAAATCAGGGCGTGGTTGCTCGCCGAACACCGCATCGTGACTACGTATGCAGGGATCGAACGCGCACCGGGGGAGTTGACCGGGCCGGTGCTGCGGATTTCGCCGCATGTGGACACCACCACCGAGGATTTGTCGACCTTCGCCGCGGCGCTCACGGATGCCACCTCAACGGTCTAATACCGAGGTGTTGATTGCTCCCGCAGCACCAGATACGACCCCTGATCCTTAGCTCACGCTCAGTGAAATTTCAGGAACGTCGAACTGATGAACCGACGCCGTATCGCGCTCACCCCCAGCGCATCTTATGTGCGGCGAGTAGATAGGCCGGCAATTTCATCCTGCCCTTCTCGTCGCGGTCATGCGCCGGCATCGGCACATCTGATTCAGGCGGCGCCGGCGGGATGCGCGCGTGGATGTAAGCCGGCCGGATCTCGTCGATTTCCCAGTACTTGCTCACCGCGACGCGCAACTCGTCCTCGTCGACTTCGTTCGGCTTGGTATGCCATTCGGCCGGAAACGCGCCCTTGGCGAACACCAACACGTAGTAGCCCGCGCCGTCGGCCGCCGCGCGATGCACCGATTGCAGGTAGCCGTCGCGACCCTCGACCGGCAGCGAGTGGAACAAGGTGCTGTCGATCACGGTATTGAACCGGCCGTCATAGCCGGTGAATGCGGTGATGTCGGCCTGCTGGAAGCTGGCATTGCTCAGGCCGCGGTCCTGGGCCGCCTTGGTGGCCGCGGTGATTGCGGTCGGGGTCAGGTCGATGCCGACGACGGTGTAGCCATCGGCGGCCAGTGCCAGCGACAGCTCGGCGTACCCGCAGCCGGCGTCTAGCACGTCGCTGCGAACCTTGCCGGCCCTGATCAACGCGGCCAATTCCGGCTGTGGCTCACCGATGTTCCACGGCGGCGGACCCTCGAAGCGGCCCTGCTGGCGATATGCGTTGTCCCAGTCCATTACCTCATTTGCCATGTGCTCCAAGCTACTCCGGGATGCCCGGGTCATTCCGCGATGCGTGACCTAGTTGCGGTGGCGCTGCAACGGTTACGTGCACGGACAGGTGCTCGCCGATGGCATAGACAGCAGGCCAGTCGCCGTTGCGCACCGCTCGTTCGAGATCTTCCGCCATCGGGCTTTGGACCCCCAACTCGGCCAACCACGCCGACACGGTGGGCGCGATCGCGTCACCCGCCACTCGAACTGTTCGTTGCTCGTGCAGCCGGTCGACGATCTGATAGACCGCCGGCGCAGCTGCCGTAAATGGCTGCGGCCGCGACCGCGGCACGAAGCGATTGAACGATGCTTGGAATGAGCGAACAAACAAGCGCAAAATCGAAGGGAGCTCCGGATTCGTCTCGGCCAACGCGATGTTCATGACGTGCTCCTCATCCATGCCTGGATCTGCGGTCAGGTTTCAGCAAATCGATGTCTCGGTGAGCCACTGAATTCGCGTGGGCGTGGCCTGGGCCGCCGCGAGCGCTTGCTGTCTCCTCGACAGATAGCGTGCGACGTGGTCCCTGGGACAGCACGCCGATCGCGATATCCGGTTTACTGTCAACGCAGTTCGAGACTGTCGACGGCAACGTCATTGCCATCACTTCTCCTGATTATGGAACTTTGGTCACGGTGACGTTAAAGCGCAGCGGAAGTTCATGACCCGCGTAGTGGACCACTCCAATCGCCTACCTGTCGCGGTCCATGTGGGTCAACCCGCTCAACATGCTGCTCGAGGCGCCCCTTGGCCGACCAAATCGCCGCCGTGAAGTCGACCATTGATAACGGGTCCACGGGTGTGGATGTGCGCACCGACGCGACTCGCGGAGCAATACCGCATTCGTGATCGCGCGATTTAACGCACGCTAAACGGGGTTGGCAGCTACTCAGGCGTCGTGATTTGTCGGGGCCGCGGGCGTCGGGAAGACCCGTCTCGCGCGAGAGACCGCGCGTCGTCGATCGGCGGCGAGCCCGATGCCGTGACTGCGCTGTGGCAAGATGAGCTACTCGCTCGAATCGCTATCGCGCCACGGCGACGGCGTGCGGTTTTCAGGGCTGCACGGCATTAGTTCGTTCTCAGGTTTGACCCATGAGCGCAGTAGTCCAGAAGTATGCTTCGTCGTGTCCGACTAACAGGAAGCTCTATTTGGTCAGTCGGCCTACGGATACGCGGAGGCTCCGATGAGATCTGGGGCTTTAGCCTGCGGTGGGTGTGGCACCGGACCCATTCGGGACGGCGCCCGATTTTGCGATGTCTGCGGGGCGCCGACACCAACGACGCACGACCCGGCCGAGTACAAGCAGGTCACAGTGCTCGTCGCCGACGTAGTGCGCTCCATGGATATGGCGTCGACCGTGGAGCCGGAACGATTACGCGAAATCATGGCCGCGGTCTTCGATCGGTCGGCAGTTGTCGTGCAGCGGTACGGCGGTACCGTCGACAAGTTCACCGGCGACGGCATTATGGCGCTGTTCGGGGCGCCGGTTGCGCTAGAGGACCATGCGCTGCGCGGTTGTTTGGCCGCGTTAGGCATTCTGCAGGAGATCAAGGGTCTGGCCGCCGAGGTGGATGCTCGTGACCATGTGGCGCTGCAGCTTCGGGTGGGTTTGGACTCGGGCCAGGTGGTTGCCGGGGGAATCGGTACCGGCCGGATTAATTACACCGCCTTCGGTGAGCATGTCGTGATAGCCCAGCGGATGGAGTCCGTGGCGCCGCCCGGCGGGATCATCGTCAGCGAGTCCACCGCCCGGCTGGTCGAGAACACCGCTGTGCTTGCTGAACCGGAGTTGGTGCACATCGAGGGCACCGATGTCGCCATTCCCGTGCGTCAGCTGCTTAAGACGGTCGCCGATCCGGTGCTGACCAGTCGGCGCGAGTGGAGCCTAGTTGGACGGCAATGGGAGATGGGCGCCCTGAAAGGATTGCTGGACGAGTCAATTGATGGCCGGGGATGCGTGGTCAGGGTGGTGGGAGCCCCGGGCATCGGCAAAACCCGGCTGGTCCGCGAGGTCGCCAGGATCGCCAACGAGTCTGGCGTCGAGGTGTTTTCCACGTTTTGCGAGTCTCACGGTCTCGAGGTCTCGTTTCACGTCGTCGCGCGAATGCTGCGAGCGGCATTCCGGCTGAACCAGCTGGACGCCGAGTCCGCGCGCGCCCTGCTCCGGGCCAGGCTTCCCGCCGCAGAGCCAGATGATGTGGCGCTGCTACACGACCTGATTGGCATCCAGAACAACGGTGTCGCGCTGCCCGACATCGAACCGGATGCCCGGCGGCGCCGACTAGCGCAGATGATCAACGCCGCCTTGCTGGCGCGACAGGCGCCGGTGCTATACGTGATTGAAGACGCGCACTGGATCGACAGGGCCAGCGAGGCGCTGTTCGCGGAGTTCTTCTCCGTGATTCCACGGGTCCCAGCGATGGTGCTGGTCACCTACCGACCCGAGTACCGCGGTGCCCTGACCCAGACGCCGGGTTCCCATACGATTTCGCTTTCGCCGCTGAGTGATTCGCAAACAGCGGTGCTTGCCGGCGAAATGCTTGGCGCACACCCGTCGGTAAAGACACTGATCAGGCACGTCGCCGAGCGAGCGGTGGGCAACCCGTTCTTCGCCGAGGAAATCGTGCGCGACCTCGTCGGGCGCGGTGTCTTGCACGGAAACTGGAGCAGCTATGTGTCCAGCGGCGACGTCACCGAGGTCAGCGTGCCGGCCACCGTTCAGGCCACCATCGCCGCCCGCATCGATCGCCTCGGCGGCCGCGCCAAACACACCCTGAATGCTGCCGCCGTGATCGGTTTGCGGTTTGACGAGGAGACGTTGGTCAGCCTGATCCAGGACGCGGCTATAGAGGAGCTGACGGCCGCGGAACTTGTCGATCCGGTGGTGTTCGCCCCGCACACCCAGTACGCGTTCCGGCATCCGCTGATCCGCGCGGTGGCCTATGAGTCGCAGCTGAAGTCGGGACGCGCCGAGTTGCACCGCTGCTTAGCCCGCGCGATCGAACAGCGTGACCCGGGTTCGGTCGACGAGAATGCCGCGCTGATCGCCACCCATCTGGAGGCTGCGGGTAATCTACCGGAGGCGTTCAGCTGGCATATGCGGGCTGGGTCGTGGTCAAGATATCGCGACATCGGTGCGGCGCGGGTGAGTTGGCAGCATGCTCGGCAGGTCGCGGATCGGCTGCCCGCGGCCCACCTGGACGGCATGTCGATGCGGATCGCACCACGGACCTTGCTGTGCGGAAGCGCCTGGCATATCGGTGGCGGTGTCGCCGACGCCGGTTTCGAGGAGCTTCGCGAGCTCACCGCACAGGCCGGTGATAAGCGGTCGCTGGCTATCGGAATGGCCGGGTGGGTGTGCTTGCTGGCGTTTCGCGGCCGCTACCTCGAATCGTCGCGGCTGGCCTCCGAATGCGTGGATCTCATCGAGTCGGTTGGCGACGCCGCGATGACGGTCGGGTTGCTCTATGGGCCGACCTACGCGAAATACCAGGCGGGCGAGGTGGTCGAAGGCCTGCGTCTGGCGCAGCGTCGCATCGACCTCGCCGCAGGCGACCTCGCCAAGGGCAACCTGATCCTTGGGTCACCGCTGGCGCTGGGGATATCGGAGCGTGGCGCGGCCAGATGTTGCTTGGGTATCTCGGGATGGATGGAAGATTTCGACGACGCCATCGCCATGGCTCGCGGGTTCGACGCGACGACCCGGGTGATAGCGAACTGGTTCAAGTACGGCACCATCCCGAATGGGACGTTGTTGGCCGATTCGGGCGCCTGGCAGGACACCGCGGAGGTGCTGCAGCTCGCAGAGCAGTTCGCGGACGATTTCAACTTGGGCCTTGCTCAGCTCACTCGGGGCCTCGTGCTGGTCCATGGCGACGACGCGAATCGGGAGGCCGGCTTCGAATTGATGGCCTCAGCCCGGGAAAAGGCCGTGCAGGAACGCTTTACCTTTGTGGCGCTGCCGATCGTTGACACTCAAACCGCGAAGGAGAAGGCCCGGATCGGCGATCTTGACGGCGCCATCGCCCTGTCGCGAGCGATCGTCGACGATGAGTTCGACACTGGCGAGATGATCTACCGTGGTCCCGCCGTCACTGTTCTGGTGGAGTCGCTGTTGCAGCGCGGTGCCGCGGGCGACGTTCAGACGGCACAGGAAGTGATTGACCGGCTGGCTGCAGTGCCAACCGACCCCGGCTTCGTGCTGCACGAGATTCCGCTGCTGCGTTTGCGGGCGTTGCTGGCGCGGCACGGTGGCGATCAGACCGGCTACCGCGATTGGGTAGATCGCTATCGCGCCACGGCGACGGCGTGCGGTTTTCAGGGCCATATGGCAATGGCCGAGGCGATGAGATGCCCGTAATCAGCGGCGATCCGCTGACCGGACGCGAAAATGAACTCGTAGTTATTCACCGCGCGCTGAACAAAGTTGGCAATTTCTCTGGGGTGGTGATCGTCGGTGCCGCCGGCGTGGGGAAGACTCGGCTCGCCCGCGAAGCGCTGATCCGCGCGGAGGCTTCCGGCGCGCGCACCAACTGGATCATCGGCACCGAGTCTGCCCGCCCGCTTCCATTGGGCGCATTCAGCGCGTCGCTGGGCGACCTGATGTCTGATCCGATGCTAGACGTGCAGCGCATCGTTGATTCCTTTGTCGCCCAACAACGTCGGGGTCGCGTAGTGATCGGTGTTGACGACGCACACCTTCTCGATGGACTGTCCGCGCACGTTGTGCACCAACTTGCCCAGTCGCGCGGTGTGCACCTGGTGGTCACGCTCCGCGCGAATGGTGGTGAGCCCGACGCCGTGACGGCACTATGGAAAGACGGCCTTCTCGCCCGACTGGACCTCCAACCGTTGTCGGCTGCGGCCACTCGCCGGGTAATCGAGGCCACGCTTGGCGGACCGGTGGATGCCCTTAGCGCCCAACGGTTCTTGACGCTGACTGGCGGAAACGCGTTGTTCGTGCGGCAACTGTTGACGGACCAGGTTGCGGCCGGCTCTATGCGTCAGGTGGCCGGGGTATGGATGTGGGACGACACCGTTGCGGTCTCACCCAGCATCGGCGACTTGGTCGGCAGCCAGCTGAGTCGCCTCACACCCGATGTCGCAATGGTGATCGACACCCTGTCGCAGTGCGAGCCGCTCGCGGTCGATGTGTTGTGCGACCTGGTGCGCCGCCGCGACCTCGAAGATGCCGAACAAATGCACTTGATCACCGTAGAGCACAGCGGCAGCACGCTGATGGCCCGACTGGCACACCCTCTTTTCGGCGAGATTCGCCGCGCCACCTTGGGCGAACTGTATCCAGCGCGGATCCGCGGTCGGCTGGCGCAACGGCTGGCCTGGGAGGTCGACGCCGATATGCACGCCACCGTGCGCCGGGCGCTGCTCACCCTGGAATCCGACCTTGCTCCGGACCCCGACCTCTTCCTGCTGGCCGCGCGGTTCGCCATGACAATGCTCGATCTAAAGTTGGCCGATCGATTCGCTGCCGCGGCTGCGCAAGCAGGGGCAGCCGAGGCCGTGGGCTTGCGGGCAATGAACCTGGTGCTTCTCGGGCGTGGTCATCAGGCTGAGCAAGTTCTGCAACAGATCGGCGGGAACGAACGTCCTGATGGCCGTCGGTGGTCCACGGTGCGGGCTGCCAACCTGATCTGGATGCTCGGCCGACCTGTTGACGCGCAGGCCATCCTCGACGGCTTGGCGGCAACACCCGAGTCCGCGGCCGACCGTGCCGAGCGCGCAGCGGTGGAAGCCTGCGTCGATGCAGTGCTGGCGCGCTGCGAATCTGCCGCCGAAAAGGCCAGGGCTGCTCTGGATTCCGCAGCACTGTCCGACTTTCACGCGATGATGGCGTCGGTGGCATTGATCATGGCGTTAGGCGCGCTGGGACAAGTCGACGACATCGGCGACGTGGCCAGCGCGGCTCTGCAGCGTGCCGTCACGTCGTCTCAAGCTTCGCACATGAGGTTCTGGTTCGGCAGCGTCTACGCCCGGGCGTGCCGGTTGACTGGTCGCATCGACGAGTGCATTAATTCGGCAAAGCAGATCGCCGACTCGGCCAGCGATATTCCCGGGCTTGCCTACGCGAACCTCGCGCTCCTGCTGGGCCACGCCGAACTGGTCCGTGGCGCCCTACCCGCGGCCGTGAAGCTCCTGCACGAAGCGCTGGCAGGAGCCGAAAAGCACGGCATCACAACGGGTTTACGACCGGCAAGCTGCTTCGGGCTGGCCGAGGCGCATGCCAAGCTGGGGCAGCCGGATGAAGCAAACCAAGCGCTGAACGAGGCGCGGAAGTGTGTCCCGAGCGACTATGTCTTCATGCAGACGGCCTTGGCCGTGGCGACCGGATGGACACTGGCGGCAAGTGGTTCGCTGACCGAAGCTATCGCCACCGTGCAAGCAGGCGCTGCGGATGCCTGTGAGCGCAACCAGCCGACCCACGAGCTGGCCTGCTTGCAGGCGGCGGCTCAGTGGGGCGACCCCACCGGGGCTGCTCGCGCGCGCGAGCTCGCCGACGTGCTGTCGCTACCGCTGGCCAATGCCGTTGCCCGGCATACCGAATCGCTGCAGGCCCGTGACGGTGAGGGGCTGCTTTCGGCATCGGCTGACTACCGGGCGATCGGTGATCGCGCCACCGCGGCTGACGCCGCGGCCCAAGCGGTCGTGGCTTTTGGCCACGCCCAGCAGCGCAAACGTGCCATGTATGCTGCAGCGCTGGCACGGGAACTGGCCGACGCATGCGGGGGGCTGTGCACGCCGGCACTCCGGACTCGGGTAGGAGTCCCATTGACGGGTCGCGAGCGTGAGGTCGTGGAATTGGTTACTGCCGGCTTGTCCAACCGCGACATCGCCGACCGACTTGTCATGTCGGTCCGCACCGTGGAGGGACATGTCTATCGCGCATGCCAGCGGGTGGGAGCGACGTCGCGTGCGGATTTGGCCGAGATTCTGCGCGCGGGTCCGAGCGCACATCGAGAGCACGAAGAGCGAGCCACCAAACCCGTGTCCCGACGCGGGTGATCGGTTCCATGCGCGCGCCGTAGACGCGTCCGGTGGATGGCTGGGGGCCGTTGGAGTAGTCGCCTACGCTGTCTGGCTTCATCGCGTGCCGCGAGCCTAGCTTCGTCGGCGTTGCCGGCTGCGATGACGGGCAACGTTCTCAGGAGTAATACGATGAAGCTCAGGGCGCGTGCGGTGGTTTTCGGCACGGTGGTGGGTGGTCTGCTGGCCATTGTGCTGCACGTCGCATCGGCAAATCCTCGTCGTCGACATGAAGTCCGATCAGCTGATGGATTGGTCACCTTGGTGCGACTGTAGTAGCGAAAACGTGGGTGACCCGCGTCAGCTGACCTCCCAGGTGTGCACTGGTTCGTTGCTGTGCATGTGATCGCAGTACCGGCGCAGCATCTCGGCCAGCGCCGCGGGCCGTGCCATCCCGCTGTGCTCCAGCGCCCGCACGGTGGACACCTGCCAGCCCGCGCCGTTTTGACCGGCGCGGGCACGGCCCTCGATCACCCCGAGTAACCGGTCACGCACGTTCGTGGCGACGCCCCACCGATCCAAACCCTCATAAGCCATCGGTAACAATGTGCCGCGGATCAATTCCTCGGTGCCGACCGAGTCCACTCCCGGCCAGTACAGGTCGGCTTGCATGCCGTGACGAGCGGCCTCGAGGAAATTATGGTGCGCCGCAGCAAATCTCATCTTGGTCCAGACCGGACGGTCCTCGTCACTCAGCGTGCGCAACATGCCGTAGTAGAACGCCGAGTTGGCCAGCATGTCGATGACGGTCGGGCCGGCCGGCAGCACCCGGTTCTCCACCCGCAGGTGTGGTCGCCCTACTCCGTCGACTTCCACGACGTCGTACACCGGTCGGTTCCATCGGTACACCGTGCCGTTGTGCAGGCGCAGCTCTGCTAAATGTGGGGTGCGGCCGGCGGCCAATTCGGCGACCGGATCCTCGTCGGACACCTCCGGCAGCAACGAGGGAAAGTAGCGAACGTTCTCCTCGAACAGATCGAAGATCGATGTGATCCAACGTTCGCCGAACCACACCCGCGGCCGCACGCCCTGGGTTTTCAACTCGTCGGGTCGGGTGTCGGTGGACTGCGCGAACAATTCGATGCGGGTTTCAGACCACAGTTGATGGCCGTAGAAGTATGGGGAATTGGCGCCGAGCGCCAGCTGTGGCCCGGCCAGCACCTGTGCGGCATTCCAATAGTCGGCGAAATCGTCGGGGGACACCTGCAGATGCAACTGCATGCTGGTGCAGGCTGATTCGGGAGCGATGGACGCCGAGTTCACACTGAGCGGCTCGGGTCCGCTGATGTCGATCTGGATGTCTTCGCCGCGGGCGTTGAAGATGGAATCGTTGAGCGCAACGTACCGCGACGACTGACTCATCCATCCGTCGGCGAGGTGCTCAGGCATCAGCGTTGGCAGGATCCCGATCATGACGATGTGGGCGCCCCCGGCGCTGGCCTTCGCCTCCGCGGCGTTCAAACTCGCTCGTACTTCGGCTTCCAGTTCGTCCCCGGTGCGGCCGCTCAACGGCCGGGGCGGCACGTTGAATTCGATGTTGTATGCACCTAATTCGGTTTGATAGGCCGGGTCGGCGATGGCGGCCAGCACGTCCTGATTCATCATCGCCGGCTGATAGTCGTCATCGACCAAGTCGCATTCGATTTCCATGCCGGTGAGCGGACGGTCGAACTCGAAGCTTGACTGCGCGAGCATCGTCTCGAAAACATCCAGGCACAGTTGCACCTTGCGTCGGTACTCCTGCCGGTCGACGCGCTCGTAGGTGGTCCGCTCGACGTCTTTGCCCACTACGCCGATGCAACCGCGTCAGCGGCGGCCGCGCAACAGATCGGCAGAATGAACTGGCGCGGTGTCGAATTGCGGTATTGACGCTCTGGGCGCGATCCTGAAACAATCTCAGCCTCGTCTTAGGAATCTCACAGGTGGCTCCGACGGGTGACAATGAGTAGCAGTCCGCGATGTACGGCCGGCATCGTCGGAATCGCCTTGGGTGCGCTGCTGGCGTCTCCGGTGGACGACGTCGCCGGCACGCTCACTCCGCTCTACTCGTTCGACCCGGCTGACTTCATCAGCCCCGACGGCCGCCTCGGCAGTCTCTGAGCGATCACACTCGAGCCGCTTGACGAGGAGGACTTAGCCGCCCGCGTAGTCCATGATGGACACCGATCGCGGGAGGTAAATAATTGGCCGAGTTTGTCGCTTCGATCGACCAGGGCACCACCAGCACCCGCTGCATCATTTTCGATCACGACGGCGCGGAGGTGGGTCGCCATCAACTCGAGCATGAGCAACTCCTGCCGCGTGCCGGCTGGGTCGAGCACAACCCGATCGAAATCTGGGAGCGCACCACCGCGGTGCTGATGTCGGCGCTCAACGCGACGAATCTCTCGTCGAAAGACATTGTTGCACTGGGGATCACAAATCAGCGGGAGACGACACTGGTGTGGAATCGGCATACCGGCCGGCCGTACTACAACGCGATCGTCTGGCAGGACACCCGCACCGACAGCATCGCGTCGGCGCTGGACCGCGACGGCCGTGGCGACGTGATCCGCCATAAAGCAGGCCTACCACCGGCGACCTATTTCTCCGGCGGCAAGTTGCAATGGATTCTGGAGAACGTCGAGGGTGCGCGCGCCGCAGCCGAGCGGGGCGACGCGGTGTTCGGCACGACGGACACCTGGCTGCTGTGGAATCTGACCGGCGGCCCCCGCGGCGGGATGCATGTCACCGACGTGACCAACGCCAGCAGGACCATGCTGATGGATCTGGAGACATTGGACTGGGACGACGAGCTGTTGTCCTTCTTCGGCATCCCGCGGACGATGCTGCCGTCGATCGCGCCATCCTCGCCGCGGCAACCGTACGGCGTCACGTCGCAGGCGGGACCCCTCGGCGGAGAGGTGCCCATCACCGGAATCCTCGGTGACCAACATGCCGCAATGGTCGGCCAAGTCTGCCTGAATCCCGGTGAGGCCAAGAACACCTACGGCACCGGTAATTTCCTGTTACTGAACACCGGTGAACAGATCGTCCGATCACGCAATGGCCTGCTGACAACCGTGTGCTACCAATTCGGCGACGCCAAACCCGTTTACGCCCTTGAGGGTTCGATCGCCGTCACGGGCTCGGCGGTGCAATGGCTGCGTGACCAATTGGGCATCATCAGCGGGGCGGCGCAGAGCGAATCGCTGGCCCGGCAAGTCGACGACAACGGCGGGGTGTACTTCGTTCCGGCGTTTTCGGGTCTCTTCGCGCCGTACTGGCGCTCCGACGCCCGCGGCGCAATCGTGGGACTCTCGCGGTACAACACCAACGCGCATCTGGCCCGCGCCACGTTGGAATCGATCTGCTACCAGAGCCGTGACGTGGTCGACGCGATGCAAGCCGATTCGGGCGTGCGCCTCGAGGTGCTGAAGGTCGACGGTGGCATCACCGCCAATGAGCTGTGTATGCAGATCCAGGCGGACGTGTTAGGTGTCGACGTGGTGCGGCCGGTGGTCGCCGAGACGACGGCGTTGGGTGCGGCCTACGCGGCGGGCCTGGCGGTCGGTTTCTGGACCGGTCCGGATGAGTTACGGACGAACTGGCGGGAAGGTAAGCGGTGGACGCCGGGTTGGAGCAGCGAACAGCGCTCGGCGGGATACGCGGGATGGCGCAAAGCTGTTCAGCGCACGCTGGATTGGGTCGAGGTGTCCTGACCGTTGGCGAGCAGTCCCCCGCAAGCGGGAGGTACCCCCAGCAAAAGCTCCCGACACGCCGGGCGTGCGGGAGCTTTCGCGTCAGCTCGCGTGACGACGATCAGTCGTCTTCGGCGAGGATCGTGTAGATCTCGCGGCGAGCGTTGTTGACGATCTCGAGGATGCGCTGCTGCTGCTCGGTGGTAGCGGCGTGGGCAGATTGCGCCACTGCGCCGAATAACTGACCGACGGCCGCCCGCAGGTTCATATGGGCCGGGTCCGCGCCCTCGGTGATCTCGTCCCACGGTGGGGTCTCGACCTTCTCCGCAGCTTCTCTACCGGCGTCGGTCAACGTGAACAGCTTTTTACTGCCATCGGTCTCCTCGCCGACAATCAGCCCTTCGTCGACCAGCAGTTGCAGAGTCGGGTAGACCGAGCCGGGGCTGGGCCGCCACAGGTCCTGGCTGCGTTCGGCGATCTCCTGGATCATCTCGTAGCCGTGCATCGCCCGCTCGGCGAGCAGCACCAGGATGGCGGCGCGGACGTCTCCACGGCGGCCGCGCCGGCTGTGACCGCCGCCGCGCCGTCCACCGCGCGGGCTCGGGCCGAAGCCGAAGCCAGGACCGAAGCCGCCTGGACCGAAGCCGCGCCCGAAACCCCGGCCGAAGCCGGGCCCGAACGGCCCGTCGTGGCCGGCGTCGTGGCCCTTGACGTAGTCGCGAAACTCGCGGCGGGCTTGCCTGCGCTGTTCGTGTAGGGCGCGGCGCTCGTGAGGCCCGAAGCCGAAGCCCGCAGGCCCCGGTATGCCCGCAAATGGCCCCCCCACATGGGGGAATGGGTTGTTCATAGGTATATCTCGTTTCTGGAAAGGCAGCGCCGGATGCGCTACCGATACGCCAACGATATATCGGTATGTATCGTTACGCAAGGTTTAATTTGTCGGGGCGTCGTCTACAGCGGTTTGCCGGGCGGGGTAGCGGGGTAGGACCCCACGAATGAGGCAGGAGAACACGTGACGGTCAATGAGGGTCTTGATCGCGAGACACAGTCCAACGCGGCCGGCAGTAGCAAGCGGCGGCTATGGGTGAACTGGGGGCTCGCACTGCTCACGGTGGTGGGCGCAGTCGTCGTCATGGCGGTCGCGCTGGGCTCCGTGATGAGCACCGCCGCCTGCAGCGACAAGCAATGCCCGAACCTAGGGCCCTCGGGGATCAGCTTCAATGTGCTGTTTTACGGCGCTCCGGTGGTGGCGGCGGTGACGCTTGTTGTTTCCTTTTTCACTGCCCGGCGCCGCTGGGGTTTTGTGATTCCGGTGTCGGCGCTGGCGCTGTTGGTTGCCGATGTCGCCGTCCTCGTTGTGACGGTCGCGCAGTAACGTGCGGCTCCAGGCTCAGCGGGGCCACGGGGCCCGCTGGGGCGGGACGGGGCGCAACCGCGCAAGTGCTCTGCGGTGGCGTTCGGCGAGCACCGCGGCCAGCACCAGTTGGGGCGGGGTTCCGGGCGGCGGCGGAGGTGCCACGCGGCTCAGCACGTCACCGGCGATCCGATAGGCCATTCGGTCACGCAGCTCCGGATCGAGTTGTCGTGCGCGCGAGAGAAATTGGCGTGCCACCTCGGCCTGCTCAGCGCCCAGACCGGATAACTGCAGCGACGCGGCCCACCACGCCAGCATCGGCGGCATGGTGGGCGGTGGGCTCAGCTTCGGACCGCGTTCGCTGATCACCACTGTGCCGGCGAAGATATCGCCGATGCGCTTGGCTTTCGGCGAGAGCATGCTGCTGATGACCGCGGGGCTGCCTAACAACGTCCAGATCTCGACGACCGACGCCAATGCGCGAAACAGGGCCTGCCGGAAGCGCTCCGGGCCGCCGTCGTCCGACACGACGCGCAGACCCATCACGATTTTCCCGACCGTGCGGCCACGAGTCGCGGTCTCGAATACGAGCGGGTACCCCACGAACACCAGCACGGTGAAGATGATCATGATCGCCCCGGTCACCGCGTCGTCGAATTGGCTCAACGTCGCCGCCCACAGCACCAATGACACCAGGTAGCCGATGAGGATGACGGCGATGTCGATGAGCGCACCGACAGCACGCACCGGCAGCTGAGCGATCCGCACGTCGAGCACCACGGCGTCCCCGGTCACCACCTCCGACATACTTCGAACGCTACCTGGCCGCTAGGTCTATGGCGGCGACCCGCTGCACTCGGCTGCGCCGAGTTTGCGATCGCCGCTAGGCTCCGAGTGGTGGACGTCGACGCGTTCGTACTCGCACACCGCGACACTTGGGATCGCCTCGAACGACTGGTGAAAAACCGCCGCCGGCTTACCGGCGCGGAGGTCGACGAACTCGTCGAGCTCTACCAGCGGGTGTCGACACACTTGTCCATGCTGCGCTCCGGGTCGTCCGATTCAGCACTGGTCGGCAGACTTTCGAGCCTGGTGGCGCGCGCCCGGGCCGCGGTTACCGGTGCGCACGCCCCGCTGTCCAGAGAGTTCACTCGGTTTTGGACGGTGTCGTTCCCGGTGGTGGCCTACCGCGCCTGGAGGTGGTGGCTGGCGACGGCAGTGGTGTTCTTCGCCGTCGTGGCGGTCATCGCATTGTGGGTCATCAGCAGCCCAGAAGTGCAGTCAACCATCGGAACACCAAGTGAGATCGAAGAATTGGTCAACCACGATTTCTCCGCCTACTACCGCGAGCATTCGGCCGCTGCGTTCGGGCTGCACGTCTGGGTGAACAATTCCTGGGTGGCCGCGAAGTGCATCGCTTTCGCTGTCCTTCTGGGCGTGCCGATCCCGTTCGTGCTGTTCGCCAACGCCGCCAACCTCGGTGTCGTGGCCGGTCTGATGCTTCAAGCGGGCAAGGGTGACGTCATGTTGGGGCTATTGCTCCCGCATGGTCTGCTGGAGTTGACCGCGGTGTTCCTGGCAGGCGCCGCGGGGATGCGACTGGGTTGGTCGGTGATCTCACCGGGGGACCGCCCGCGCGGACAGGTGCTGGCCGAGCAGGGCCGTGCCGTCGTCTCTGTCGCCGTGGGCTTGGTTGCGGTGCTGCTCGTCTCGGGAGCCATCGAAGCCCTGGTCACCCCGTCCCCGCTGCCGTCAGTGCTGCGGATCGGCATCGGCGTCATTGCCGAAGCGGGCTTTTTGGCGTACGTCGTGTACTTCGGTCGACGTGCAGTCCGAGCGGGCGAAACCGGGGACATCGCCGATGCACCCGATGTGGTCCCAACACGGTGAGCTAAAGCCGGCCAGTGGCTTTCATCGCCAGATAGCGGTCCGCCAGCGCGGGCGCAAGCTCGGTGGGCGGTGCGTCGATGACCTCCACCCCGCTGTGGCGCAGCCGAGAAGCGATGGCCGCCCGGTCGTTTCGGGACCTTTCGGCCGCGGCCGCGTCATACACCTCGGCCGCATCGGCGCGTCCGGCGGCCAGTTGGTCGACGCGCGGGTCGGCAACCGCGGCGATGATCACCGGATGCTTGGCCGCGAGCTGGGGGAGTAGCGGCAGCAGCCCCTCGTCGAGGGCACTCGAGTTGAGGTCGGTCATCAGCACCACCAGCGCCCGGCGCCGCGTCCGGCGAGCGATAGCCGAAACCATTGCTGTGGCATCAGATTCGATGAGCGCAGGTTTCAGCGGAGCCATCGCTTCGACCAAGCGGGCCAGTGACTCTGTTCGTGACGCACCGAACACGCCAGCCCGGGCGATCCGGTCGTGAGCGAGGAAGTCGACGTGGTCACCTGCTCGAGAAGCGAGTGCCGCCAGCAGCAACGCGGCGTCCATCGACCAGTCCAGCCGCGGCCAACCGGCAGGGTCGTCGGCCATCGGGTCGACTCCGACGCGTCCGGCGGCGGTGCGTCCGGTGTCGAGCACGATGACGACCCGACGGTCGCGCTCTGGCCGCCACGTCCGGACCACGACGTCGGCCCGACGGGCGGTTGCCCGCCAATCGATCGAGCGCACGTCATCGCCGTCCACATACTCTCGCAGCGAATCGAATTCGGTGCCCTGGCCCCGGGTCAACGTCGGCAACAGCCCATCGATCTCGCGGAGTCTGGCCAACCGCGACGGCAGGTGTTTGCGCGACAGGAACGGCGGCAGCACCCGCACCTGGCTGGGCACCGGGCGCGTCTGCTGCCGCCCCGCCATCCCCAGCGGGCCGATCGAGCGCGCGGTCACCGCTGCCGAGCGCTGATCGCCGCGGCGTACCGGTCGTAAGCAGGTGTCGACCCGTTGGACCTGCCCGGCGACGATATCGACGGAATGGTTTGGTGGTTCGGCCCGCGTACTGGGAGCCCAGGCGTCGCGAACCTGTCCACGGAAGCGGCGTCGACCGTCGTTGTGGATTAGCAAACTAAGATTGATCGGCTCGCCAAGCCGAACGGAGCCGTCAGGCGAACGGGTGTACCGCAGTTGGGATGGGTTGGCCGCCAGCGCGACGTCAGCGAGCACCGCGACCGCCAGCAGCGCTACAAGTAGGACGAAAGCTGCTGCTGGCCATGGTGATAGCGCAATCGGCAGAACGCACAACAGTGCGAGCAGGCCGGTGCGCCCGGTCAGGATCACTAGCGAGGCACCGGAACCGACGCCAGGATGCCGTCGAGTACGCCATCGGTTGTGGCGCCTTCCAACTCCGCCTCCGGCCGAAGCAGCACTCGGTGCCGTAGCGTCGGGCGGGCCATCGCCTTCACGTCGTCGGGGGTGACGTAGCTGCGCCCCGACAGCCACGACCACGCCCGCGCCGTGGCCAGCAAGGCGGTTGCGCCGCGGGGCGAAACACCCAGCTGCAGCGCAGGCGAGTGGCGGGTGGCACCGACGATGTCGACGATGTAGCAGATCACTTCATCAGCCACCAGTACCTGACCGACCGCGTCACGACCAGCGGCCAGCTCCTCTGGACCGGCGACCGGCCGGACCGCCGACAGGTCGCGCGGGTCGAAGCCGTGTGCATGCCGGGCGAGGATGGCAATCTCGGTATCGCGCGGCGGCAGCGGCACCGTGAGCTTCAACAGAAATCGATCGAGCTGAGCCTCCGGCAACTGATATGTGCCTTCATATTCGATCGGATTCTGAGTCGCCGCGACGATGAACGGTTCGGGTAGCGCTCGGGGCTCGCCGTCCACGCTGACCTGACGTTCTTCCATCGCCTCCAGCAGGGCCGCCTGCGTCTTCGGCGGGGTGCGGTTGATCTCGTCAGCCAGCAGGAGATTGGTGAACACCGGGCCGTTCCGGAACACGAACGCGGCGGTGCGGTTGTCGTAGACCAGCGATCCGGTGATGTCGCCGGGCATAAGGTCCGGCGTGAACTGGACACGCTTGAACTCCAGTTGCAGAGCCGCGGCGAGTGAGCGGACCAGCAGCGTCTTCGCCACGCCCGGGACACCTTCGAGCAGAATATGTCCGCGGCATAACAGCGCGATCACCAACCCGGTGATCACGGCTTCTTGCCCCACAACGGCCTTGCCGATCTCGGTGCGCAACGCGAGCAACGCATGACGGGCCGACTGCGCTGCGGGCGGCTGAGCGGATCGGGGGGGCGGTTGGGTCATAGGCGGTTGGGTCATAGATGGACGACCTGCCTTTCGATGTCATCAAGTGCACGGGCAAGCTGTATCAAGTCGGCATCGGTGGCCGGCGGTGGCCCAAACAGGACATGCCGCACCGAATCCGGATCGGACCTGCCGCGTCGAGAAACCGCGGTCACCACCGCCGTTGCCGGCGCATCCACGGCCAGGCCGAGTCTGGGCAGTACTCGCTGTAATACCCCGGCGCGCAATGCCTGCGCCGCGCGATCGCGGGCGCGCCGCGATCGATACAGCCGGCCGCGGCCTTCTACCGTCTCCGACGCGCGAACCACCACGGGTAAATCCTCGGCGACCAGCGGACCGAGCCGCCGGCCCTTCCATAACGCGATGAGCATCACCGTCAGCCACAACTGCACGACGATCCAGGTGACGTTGCCGGGAATCAGGTCGAAGATTTTCCCCGAGCCCGTCGATTTACCTTCGATGTGCTGCGGCGCGTACCACACCAGACGGGGATGCTGGCCGGCCAGGTTCATCGCCAGCGCGGCGTTACCGGCCCGCAAGAGACCGCCGTTGGTCATGAAATCGGTGCTGCCGACCGCCGTCACCGTGCGTTCGCCGGCACCATAGCGGACCAGCACTCCGCCGTAGCAACTGCTGAGCGTTCGATCACCGACAGCGTGAAAGGTGTTGGACGGGCCGAAGTCCACCGATCCGGCTTGATTGGCTTCTCGCAGCGCGCAATCCGGCTCGGCATCCAACACGCTCGCACCGCCGTTGCGGATATCCGGGGCGAGCGCGGACCGGGCGTGCGACGTCGGTTCCACCAACAAGAGATCGGCCGGGCTGTCGGCCAGTCGTTGTAGGAGCGATTCATCGGTGACGCGCTGGGTCTGGGCGAACAGCAACAGTGTTCCGGGGCGTGCGGCATTGACCGCCTCGTCGACGCTGTTGGCGACGACAACGGTGACGCCACGGTCCCGCAGCAGCGCGACCAACGCGTGCGCCCCGGTGGGCCCGGTCGAGTCGGGGTCCATCTGTCCGCCCGGCCGCGGCGCGGTCAGGTACGTAGCGACCGCGGCGACGGAACAGATGACGACCAGCGCGAGTACCACCCACCGCCACGACCGTCGTCGGACCGGGGCGGGTGCACTGACGACGCTCACCGAACCGGGGCCCATGAGTCGCCGGTCGGCTGGTCGAGCGTCCCGGGCCGGCCTGCTGCAGAACGGAATCGAAGATGGTCATCGAGATCCGCGATCAGCTGGTAGTCAGCCGGTGTGCCCGGTCGTTGGCCGTAGGTGACGTCGTTGAATGCGTCGGCCGATCGAGACAATTCCGAGGTCAGCTGAGGCACTCGTTCGGCGGCATCACCGGCCAACTCGTTGGCGGTGCGGCCGGGAGCCGGGTCCAACGTCCCGCTCTCCTCGAGGGCACGGGCCACCGCACGAAGTCGATGACGAATCGCAGCAGTCCAATTCCCTTCGGCAGCAAACTGTTCCGCGGTAGCCCGATGCTGGGCGGCGGTGAGCTGACCGGCGTCGAACAGTTGATAGTCGTCGCCGCGGCGGGTGCGTATGGTGCGCCGCGCGATGCGGACGGCCATCACTGCCGCGACGGCCAGCAGGGTGAGCAGCACGCTGACGGTGAACCACCCGCCTGGTAGGGCAGAGCCCTGCTCGAGCAGGCGGTAGAGCAATTGGTGAATCCATTCGTGCAGTTGCTGTGTCACAGAGGCTTTGGGGTAGATCGGTTTGTCGAGTTCGCGCTGAGTGACCTGGTGCGCGGTATCGCGGTCGATGTCGACGGCTGACATGCTCGGTCTGTCCCTACGCCGGCCGCGTCAGCCACAGGTAGTCGGTGGAGCCGGTCGCGGCGGGACCTCGGGCGGCGCCGGTCTGCAGGACCAGATCGAATGCCTCAGCGCGGATCCGGCGGTCGGTGTAGAGCAGCACGATCACACCGGCGCTGAACGGGGCGGTGATGATTCGGCCGATCGCCGATCCGACAGCCCCCACGGTCGCGCCGAGCAGCTCTGAACCGGTGGGACCGCCCAGCAAGTGGCCGAGGAAGTCGAACGGAGCGGCAACCGCACCCGCGATGAACACGACCACCACCCAGGTCAGCAACCGGATTCCGAGCAAGCGCCAAAAACCGTTGCGCACCAGAGCAAATGATCGAGTCATCGCATCAATCACCGGCAGCCGCTCCAGCACGATCAGCACCGGTGCGAACGACAGCACCGTGTACAGGTACACCACCGTAGCGACCGCCGCCAACACCAGCGGCAGGCCGATCACAACCGCCGCCGCGGCGTTACCCGCGGTGGCGATCGCCCCGACAATCAGCCCCACCACACCGGTCAGCAGTATCAGCCCGGCGGATTCCAGCGCCACCAGCCCGAACAACGCGGGCAGCCGCCCGCGAATCATGGCCCATGTTTCTCCGGCGCCGATTGTCGAGCCGAACACCGCGCGACCGGCCACCACCGTCAGCATGCCGGTCAGCAGGGTTCCGGCCAGCCACCCGACCAAGCCGGTGAGCGCCGCTGACAGCAGCCAGGCGCCCACGTCGCCGCCGGTGAGTTCGTCGGGCGGGGCTGTGCTGAGTCGGCTAGAGGCAGCCAGCGGTCCGACGGCGGCGATTAACGTCAGGATCTGCGTGATCACGACGACGACAGCTGTCAGCCCCAACGTGGCCTTGCGGTTGGCCCGAATATAGACGGCAGCGCCGTTGAAGATGTCGCTGAGGCCCAACGGCCGCAACGGGATGATTCCCGGCGCCAACGTCCCGCGCGCCGGTGGTGGCGGAACGCGATAGCCGGGCTGCGGGGCGTAGGCCGGAGGGTAAGAGGCGTAGCCCGGAGGGTAATTCGGAGGCGGACCGACGTAGCCAGGCGCGGGGTAGCCGGGCGGCGGGTAAGCCGCTGGTGGATAGCCCGGTGGTGGGTATGCGGGTGGACGGTAACCGAGCGGCGGGTAACCCCAATCTGGGTACTCCGGGTAATCGGGCGGCGGCGCGCTCACCAAGTGCAGCCGCCGTCGTGGTCGATCATGGTTTCCATACTGTCGAGCGCCGGGTCATTTCTCAACGTGCCACCTGGCTGCGAGCCTCAGCGTCCGACTCTGGCCCAGCGCGTAGCGTCTCAGTCATGGCTGAACTCAAGTCCCGGCTGCGGGCGGATCTCACCGCTGCGATGAAGGCCAAGGACAAGCTGCGCACGGCGACGCTGCGGATGCTGCTGGCGGCGATCCAGACCGAGGAGGTCTCCGGCAAGGAGGCGCGGGAACTCTCTGACGACGATGTCCTCAAGGTGCTGGCCAAGGAGGCCCGGAAGCGCGGCGAGGCAGCAGAGATCTACACCCAAAACGGTCGCGGAGAGCTTGCGGCCAACGAGCATGCCGAGGCACGGGTCATCGACGAATATCTGCCGACCCCGCTCACAGACGCGGAAGTGGCCGACGTGGCCGACACCGCAATCGCGCAGGTGGCCGAGGAGTTGGGTGAGCGGCCGGGCATGAAGCAGATGGGCGTGGTGATGAAGGCAGCCACCACGCTGGCGGCCGGCAAGGCAGACGGCGCGCGCCTGTCCGCCGCGGTGAAGGATCGCCTGTAATCCTGCTTGCAGGGGCCGTTTGCATCCGCCGTGCACGGGTATCCGAGTCTGATGACTCGATTTGGCTATACCCTGATGACGGAGCAAAACGGCCCTAAAGACCTTGTCCGATACGCAATTTCGGCCGAGCACCGGGGATTCGACTTCGAGGTCAGTAGCGACCACTTTTCGCCGTGGCTGGTATCGCAAGGTCACGCGCCCAACGCATGGCCGGTGCTGGGAGCGGTAGCGCAGCTCACCGAACGGGTCGACCTCTACACCTATGTGACCTGCCCGACCATGCGCTATCACCCCGCCGTCGTCGCGCAGCAGGCAGCGACTCTGCAGATTCTCGCCGATGGGCGGTTCACCTTGGGCCTGGGCAGCGGCGAGAACCTCAACGAGCACGTGGTCGGCAAAGGCTGGCCGGCGATCGCACAACGGCAGGACATGCTGCGGGAGGCGATCGAGATTATCCGCACTCTGTTGGACGGCGGCTTGGTCGACTGGCGGGGTGACTACTACCAGGTGGACTCCGCGCGATTGTGGGATCTGCCGGATGTCCCCGTCGGCATCGGAGTGGCGATGGGCGGGCGAAAGGCGATCGACAAATTCGGTGTTCTGGCCGACCATCTGATCGCGGTGGAACCCGACGGAGAGCTGGTGCGCGA
Organism: uncultured Actinomycetota bacterium; assembly: GCA_963760095.1. Taxonomy (GTDB): domain Bacteria; phylum Actinomycetota; class Actinomycetes; order Mycobacteriales; family Mycobacteriaceae; genus Mycobacterium. Next base: position 149,920 of record CAVXBT010000014.1, read on the forward strand.
GTGGCATTCCGCGCGTCAGGCGAACGGACTGGCCGGTGACGGCCGAGTCGTCGGGCAGATCCCGATCTGTTGGGACCCCGACCGCGATGCCGCCGTTGCACGCGCCCACGACCAGTTCCGTTGGTTCGCCGGCGGTTGGAAAGTCAACGCTGACCTGCCGACACCGGCCGGCTTCGCCGGCGCGACGCAGTTCGTCCGTCCCGAGGACGTCGCCGAGAGCATTCCCTGCGGTCCGGACCTGGATGCGATCGTCGACGCGGTCCGGCCCTATCGGGAAGCGGGCTTCACTGACGTGGCGCTGGTGCAGGTCGGCGGCGAGACCCAAGAACTATTCCTCAAAGAAGCCGCCGAACCGCTGCTGGCTGCGCTTCGGTCGGCAGCCGCGGGTAGCGGCAACGACTGATCAAAGGAGAGCTTCAGATGCCAAACTCATTGCAAGGTAAGAAGGTAGCGATCTTGGCTGCCGACGGCGTGGAGAAGGTCGAACTCGAGCAGCCGCGCACCGCGCTGAGTGAAAAAGGTGCCCACGTTGAGGTGCTGTCGTTGAAAACTGGTGAGATTCAAGCGCGTAACCACGATCTGGAGCCAGCCGGAACGATCGGGGTCGATCGAAAAGTGTCGGATGCTTCCGTGGACGAATTCGACGCGTTGATTCTTCCCGGCGGGACGGTAAATCCGGACAAGCTACGGCTGGACAGTTCGGCGGTCACGTTCGTGCGTGACTTCGTAAATTCCGGTAAGCCGGTTGCGGCCATTTGTCACGGACCGTGGACGCTGGTGGAAGCGGGTGTGGTCGCGGGAAGAACGCTCACGTCGTATCCGAGCATCCGCACCGATTTACGAAATGCCGGCGCCAGAGTCGTCGACGAAGAAGTTGTCGAGGATCGAAATCTGATCACCAGTCGATCGCCTTCTGACCTCCAGGCGTTCTGCGCCACCATTGTCGAGCAACTCGAGCAAGCGCCGGTACGCACCTGAGTACTTCGCTGCCGATTTCGGTTTCGCCGCGCCGGTTAGTGGGCATGAATCAGCTGAAGGCCGTGATCGCCCACGGCGATTATGACCTCGGAAGGCCGACGTGACCATTACTTTTCCCGCCGCGTCGGATTCGCTGGATTTTAACGGTGTTTACCCTCCGCAAAACGACTCCATGTTGCTGATCGACACATTGGAGCGGACCGAGCTGGCCGCGGGGCGAAGGCTGCTGGATCTGTGCACGGGTAGCGGTGTGGTCGCGATCGCGGCAGCGGCGTTGGGGGCGGCCAGCGTGACCGCTTTCGATATCTGCCCGCACGCTGTTCGCTATTCGCGCGCTAATGCCGTTCACGCAGGTGCCGAGATCGACGTTCGTGAAGGATCGTGGAAGTGTGCACAGGATTGCGCGCCGTTTGAGGTCATCGTTTCTAATCCGCCCTACGTGCCCACGCCGCCGGGTGGCGACGTGGAATTGATCCCGCAGTTCGCCGGCCCGGCATGGGCCTGGAATGCGGGTCTGGACGGTCGGATGGTGCTGGATCCGTTGTGCAGTTCGGCATCTGGTTTGTTGGCCGACGGGGGGTCCATGCTGTTGGTGCACTCAGCCCTGTCGGGCGTCGAGCAGTCGCTCGATGCTCTGCGGTCCACCGGGTTGAATGCAGATGTCATTTCGTCCCAGTGGGTTCCATTCGGACCGGTGTTGTCGGCGCGGGCCGGGTGGCTGGAAGTCACTGGCCAGATCGAACCTGGCTGTCGGACTGAGGAACTGGTTGTGATCCGGGCGGACAAGCCATGACCGACCGCACCCGGGTGCAGGTGATACCGAATGGCCCGGTGCTGATATCCGGGCCGGTACGTGTCGAGACGCCAGATGGACACGTCGTCGAATCAGACCGATTCATGGTGGCCATCTGCACCTGCCGGCGGAGCAAGATCTATCCGATGTGCGACACCAGCCATCGACGCTGCCGTACTGTGCGCGCGCGCATCGCCGGTGACGATGTGCGGCAAGCGAATTCAGCCAAGCGGTCGTCGTAACGACGTCTCGCCGGCCTTCCATGAGGCCATGATGGCGTCGGCAAGCCGATCCTCGACCGCGGCGTGCGCCCGGATGCCGAATACCACGTCGCGGTCCAGTTGGGGTTCCCGCGCGACGAGATCGCCCACCACGTCGATGCGGACCACCTGCTCGTGCACCGCGTCGGCCTCGACGTGCTCGTGGTAGAACGCAACGCATTCCGGCGGCGCGTTCAGTCGCTGCAACGCCTCGACCAACCGCTGCGAGCCCGGCGGCGACGTGATCTCCGTCGAAGCGAAATGTCCGACGGCCGCTCCGCGGAACTGGCGGTGCAAGCCGAACAACGACATCAAATTGACCACCGCCAGCGACTCGGCGGGAACAACTTCGAGGTAACCCAGATAGGTCGCATCGAGTCCGGCGGCGGTCAACAGGTCGGCGAACAGTTGCTGGTGGGCTTTTGCACCTTGCCCCGCTCCGTATTCGTCGAATTCGATCGCGACGAACGACGCCTTGGCCTGGCCACTGAGGCGGGGGATCGCCCAGGCGTGCGGGTCCCCCTCTTTGAGGTGGTAAAGCGATCGGTGCACGAAGTATTCGCGCATCTGCTGCCACGTTCCGTTATCCCGCAGCCAGTACGAGGGCCCGCTTCCGTTGACGGATTCAACTGAAAGATCGTTCATTTCGGCCTCGGCGGTCCGGTCAGGCTCAATGGAACCGACGTCGCGACGTACTCCGGCCAGAAAGGTCCGCTCCAATTGTCCCCGCAGATGGAGTAATCCGGGATTCCATTCCCAGGTGGGGTCGACACCGGCGAAACCGCGGTAATGCAGTTCGTAGCACATGTACAAAGCCAACTGCAGATCCAGACCGTACGGGTCGGAGTCATGCACCGAAGCGCCGATGCGCGTCAGTTGATCGCGGGGCGCGCGTTCAGTCAGACTGCGCCGAACGGCCATCGACAACGGCCCGTACGCAGCGGGCAACTGAGGTTCGGCCATCGTTCGTGCGTGACTCACGCGTTTATGTACCCGCGAACCCGGACCCGTCAAACGGGCCAGTCGCAGCCGGTCAGCTCAACAGACAAGTCCCACAGCCGACGGGCTGTCTCGGCGTCGCGGGCCTTCTTGCGCGGCGTGGTCAGTTTCGGCTTGCCCCACTGGTTGAAACGTGGTGCCAGATAGCTGCCGGCCGGCAGCTCGGTGCTGACCGCCTGGATACTGGCCCGCGCACCGGCGGCCGCACTGTGCGCGGGAAATCGGCGGAAGGTGTGGTCACGTATCCAGGGCACCACGCCGGTGGCGTCTCTGGTGATGTCGGTATCCGTCGCCCCGGGGTCGCTCATGTAGGCGCGGACGCCGCGGCGGACCAGCTCGTGGTTGAACAGCATGACGGCCAACTTGGACTCCCCGTAGGCCGCCCACTTCGAGTACTTGCGGTTGTGCCAGTTCAAGTCGTCGAGGTTAAGGCGGCTGAAGGCGTAGGAGGAGCTGACCACCGAGATCACCCGATCCTTGACCCGGTCGCCGAGCAGGCACGTCAACGCGAAATGTCCGAGATAGTTGGTGCCCATGTGGGCCTCGAATCCATCCGCCGTCCGCGTCAGCGGCAGGCCGAGCACGCCGGCGTTGTTGATCAACACGTCAACGCCATCCACTGAGTCGGCGAACTTTCGCACGCTGGCCAGATCCGCCAGATCGAGGTGGGCGACCGTGACGTCGCCGACCATTGCGGCGGCGGCTCTTTCGGCCTTCGGCATGGTGCGGCAGGCGATCACGACGCTATGACCGGCGGCCGCGAGCGCAGCGGCCGTCGCTTCACCGACGCCGCTGTTGCCGCCCGTGACGATAACTTCCACTCGGCGATCATCTGATGTTTCGCGCACTCGCGCAGGCGATTCGGGCCAGACGGCGGACGACCCGTCATCAGGGAGCTTCAAAATCGCTGTAACCGTTTCAAGTTGCTTGACTCCAAGAGTTTCATGATCAGGTACGTTCTGAAATTCTCAATCTGTTGGGCACGATCGGTGGGGTGATCCCAAGGCGAATCCAAGGCGGTCGTCGTCGATCCGCGCGCTACCTATTTTGGGACGCCGCTTTCGAGGAACAGCCTGGTCATCCAGTGAAATGACCCGGGCAGGCCAGGTTTGGCGCGAGTGGACCGTGTACGCCGGCCCGATCGGCAGCGACACTCAGGTGAGCGCTACGCACCTGGGAGGCCTTGTGATGCACGTGACCGTCGACTACGAGTTATGTGAAGGGCACGGGCAGTGTCTGCTGGCGGACCCCGATATCTTTGACATTCCCGATGACGCCGAGCAGGTAGTGGTGCTGGAGCCGAATCCACCCGAGGCCGACCGCGAGCGTGTGCTGCGCGCGGCGGCGATGTGTCCTGCTCAAGCTATCCACATCCTCAACTGACTTGGCCGGCGCCGGATAAGTCATCGAGTAGCCGGTAACGGCCTGCAAGCGCCGCAGCGGCGATTCTGTTGGTGACTCCGAGTTTCTTGAGCAGCACAGCGACCATCCGTTTCGCGGTGCGCTCTGAGACCAGCATTCGCCGGGCGATGTCACTCGTCTCGGTCCCAGCGGCCAACAGCGTCCACAGTCGCAGGTCTTGTTCGCCGAGGGTGTCCAGCATTGCCGGCCGAGACGTGCCAGTGTCCTTGAGTAGCTCATCGAGAAGAACGCCGTCGATGACACGCAGTCCTTCTGCGATCGTCCACAGCGGGCCGGCCAGCGCTTCGGGTCGTGCTGTCTTGGGTAGGAAGCCATCCGCGCCAGTGCGTAGCGCTTCTTTGGCGAGCCCGAGGTCCTCGGTACCGGATAACGCAAGGATCCGGGTTTTCGGGTGGATGCTCTTGATATGGCGGATGGCGGCGACCCCGCCGAGCGGCGGCATGGAAAGGTCGATGATCGCGACGTCCGCTCTGCATCTCGCCACCAAGTCGGCGGCCTCTTCGACGTATGTGGTGTGCCCGCCGACGGTGAACAGGTCGCCCCATTCGCGGGTGAGCAGGAGCGCCAGGCCTTGGCAGAAGAGCTCGTGGTCGTCGACGATCACGACCACGATCTTCGCGCGATCGGCCCTGGCGCTCATTGCCGTGATGGTAATCCGCACCCTATGGTCAGCCGGGTGAGACCGCTCGATCAGCCAAGATCCACGGCGGATCTTGACGAGGAGCATTACGGGCTGGCCCGGATCGTGGTTGCGGTGCGGGTGGCGGTCGTCGTGTCGGTCGGCTTGGTATTGCTCGTCGGCCCGGATTGGATTCGCCGACATGTCATCGTGACCGTCGCTGTGCTGACATGTGCGTTGGCCTATTCGGTCGTGATGATGGCCAATCCTCGCCTCGAGGTACGGCGTACCCGCTATGTCTGGTTGATCAGCAGTCTCGATGCCGGGTTCACGCTTGTGCTGATTGCGCTGACCGGCGGCCTGCACAGTCCGGTTGCTGCGGTGCTGGTGCTGGTCGTCATTACGTCCGCCGCGCGGCTGTCATTTGTCGAAACTTTGGCATTTGCAGTGTTACTCGGCGCCGCCTACATCCTCGTCGCGCGGATCACCACACCGAACGTGGAGTTGGCCCGGCCTTCCATCTTGGAGGCGGGATGGACGGCGCTGTACTTGGTGATCGCCGCAATCCTCAGCGCGGGCCTATCGGCACTTGCCGAACGCGAAGAGCGCTCGAGGATCCGAGCGTTGGTGGAAGCTGAGGCCGAACACGCCGCTGCCGAGGAGGAACGCGACTTGCGGGCCCGACTGCTCCAGTCCTACCAGTCCCAGCAGGACGGGCTGCAGGTTCTGGTGCACGAATTCCGCACGCCCATCGCCTCATTGGAGGCGCTGATGGACGCGCTGACGTCGCCTTCCCGGATGCCCGACGCCGACCGTGATACCGGCTTGCAGTTGGCGGGCCGTCATGCGCACCATCTTGCCGACATGCTCGATGCCCTGTCGGACGTCGCATTGAGCCGCCGCCCCACCTTCTCGGCCGGTCCGGTGCGCCGCGTCGACGTTGCTGAGGTCATCATCGCGGCCGCCGACGCGGTAGGTCTGACACCGTCACGGTTGCGGCTGACTGCTACTGGCGACGTGGGTGCGATAGCGATCAACGCCCAAGGGCTGCGCAGGGTGCTGACCAATCTGCTGGAGAACGCCTCTCGCCACGGCCGGGACGCGCCCGTGGACGTCACCTGCGAACGCCGGGGCGACGAGGTCGTCATCGCGGTGCTCGACCGAGGTCCGGGCATCGCTGAAGAAAATCTCGGTGAGCTGACGAGCAAGTACGTCAGTGTCGGTGGACAGCGGGGCACCGCCGGACTGGGCCTGTGGATCGTGCAGCAGATCGTCGAAGCAATGGGCGGGCGTGTTGATTTCAGCGTGCGGGCCGGCGGCGGTCTGGTTGCAACATTGCGCGCACCGATCGGCTGATCCGCCGGGTCAGGATGCTGGCCCACACAGGCCAGGATTGGCACTCCCGTCCGTCCCCGGTGAGGGCTGTGACGGCCAGCATGGTTCTAAAGCACCCTCGTGATGCCGGTCATGGCAGAACGCGGCGGTGCGGAAAGGACCACCATGACCATCGCGATGCCGTACACCACCCACGGCGACATTGACCTGAGCGCCAGGTCGTTCTGGGCCAAGTCGCAGGATGAACGTGACCGGGCGTTCGCGGTGCTGCGTAAGGAGAACCCGGTGCCGTGGAGCGGGCCGGCGGAGTCGGACCTGTTGCCGCCTGAGCTGAACACCAAGGGGTTCTGGTCGCTGACCAAGCTTGAGGACATCCGGATGGCCAGCCGGCATCCGGAGATCTTCTCGTCGGCGCAGGGCATCACCATGGAGGACTTCGCACCGGAGATGATCGAGGTGGCGCAGTCGTTTATCGCGATGGATGCTCCCCGGCACGCTCAGTTGCGCGGCATAACAATGGATGCTTTCAAACCGAAAAACATGCGCCGGCTTCAGGATTGGATTCGGGGCCATGCGCGCGACCTGATCAGTGAGATGTCACCCCGCGGCGAGGGCGATTTTGTCGAACTGGTCTCCACTAAGTTGCCCGGGCGGATCTTCGGCAGTTTCTTCGGACTGCCGCCCGGGGACGTGCACGAGAAGACCATCGACGCCGCGCAGCGGCTGCTGGGCTGGACGGACCCGGAGGTCTGCGCCGGGCGCACCGGCTTGGAGCTGTTCACGGGCGCGGTGATGGATCTGCATGAGACTGCCGCAATGTTGATCCCGGAGCGGCGCGCCAACCCGGGTGACGATCTCATCAGCTGGATGGTGCAGGCCGAGTTCGACGGCAAGAAGATGACAGACGACGAGCTCAAGGCGTTTTTTGTGCTGCTGGCCGTGGCCGCCAACGACACCACCCGGCACGCTTCTGCTCAGGCGATCTACGCCTTTTCCCGATTCCCGGATCAGAGGGCGCTGCTCGTCGAGGACGTGCCCGGCCGCATAGACACCGCGGTCGAGGAGGTGCTGCGCTGGGCCTCGCCGCTGCTGCACATGCGCCGCACCGCGATCCAGGACGTGACCGTGCGGGGCTCGGAGATCAAGGCCGGCGACAAGGTCGTCCTCTGGTATATCTCCGGCAATCGGGACGAAGACGTCTTCGAAGACCCGTTCAAGTTCGACATTCTGCGAAACCCCAACCCACACATCGCTTTCGGCGGCGGCGGACCCCACTTCTGTCTGGGTGCCGCTCTCGCACGGACGATGCTGCGATCACTGCTGACCGAGGTGTACACCCGCATCCCGGACATCTCGGCACCGCTGCCCAACTTCCAGCAGGCCAACTTCATCAACGGCATCAACAGCCTGCCGGCCACCTGGACCCCTGAGAAGCGCTGATTATCTGACCACCGACTTGGCCGGAATCGCGCTGGAGCAAAAGGATATCCATGAAGACTAAAGCCGCCGTGCTGTGGGGTCTGCATCAGCACAGGACTTCGCCGCTGGGAATGCGGGCCACGATTCTTTGAGCTTTGGCGTACGAGGTGGCATCTGCCCGGCCCTTCAGGGCGATCCCTACCGAAGACCTGGGATGCGGGGGGCTTGAAATGCTCACGGCTGATGAAGGCTACGAGGGCTCGTCGTCGGCGGGGGAGTCGTCGTCTTTGGCCAAGTGGCGCAGGACTCGTTCGTTGAGGGCGGCGAGCATGTCGAGCTCAGCCGGGGTGAGCAGGTCGATGAAGTTCCGGCGGACGTCCTCCACGTGCTCGGGCGCGGCCTTCTCGATGGCGGCGCGGCCGGCCTGAAGCAGGCAGACCATGGTGCTGCGGGCGTCGTCGGGGTTGAGCTCGCGGCTGATCAGCCCGTCCTTCTGCATGCGCCGCACCTGGTGGGAGAGACGGCTCTTCTCCCAGCCCAGTGCGTTGCCCAGGTCGCGTGCGGGCATGCGGTCCCCGTCGAGAGCCGAGAGCACCGCCAGGACCTCGTAGTCGGCCCCGGACAGGCCCGATTCCTGCAGGCCCCGGTTCAGGTGCGCGACGAGCTGATGATGCGCGTGCATGAAGGCCCGCCAGGCACGGTCTTCACGAGCGTTCAGCCAGTTCGGTTCCATCCGCCTCCGTGCTTCCTCGATTGTTGAGAAACAAAATATTGGGCATAGGTGGAGGAGTCAACTTTCTCGATCGTCAACCAAGACAGGACACCTCATGAGCAGCATCAGCGTCATCGGCTCGGGGAACACGGCCAGCGCCATCGGCGCCCTGGCCGTCAAGGGCGGCAACGCAGTCGAGAGCCTAGGACTGCGCCCGCGGGACACCGGCGACCTGAGCATGGCGCATTGGCTCGAGGGCGCGGGCCTGCTGTCGGTAGGCGTGGGCCGCCATGGCGCGGGGAACTACAACTTCTCCCTCGGCGTCAACTTCGGCTGAGTTCGCCTCCGGATCCGGCACGCGGCCCCGTCCCGGCTGACAGGCTCCCGCCTGCGCCGGGCGGTACCGCTGCGATGGGGATGGCGCTGTCGATGAGGACGACTGCGATGGCGGCGGCGGTGGCGAAGGTGTCGGAGTCGAGGACTCGGTTGCGGGCCGAAGCGCCATCCAAGAGCAGCGCCAGTTGTTCACCGAGCTGTTCGGGGTTGGTGGCGCCGGCCTCGCGCGCGGTTTCGGTGAGCCGCGCGGCAAAGGCCTTCTTGTAGTCGGCGGCGTGTACGCGTGCCGGGTGGTCCGGGTCGTGGAGTTCGACGGCCGCCGCGATGAACGGGCACAGCGGCGCGTGAATGTCGAAGGCGGCCAGGAGCCGTTCGCGGGGTGTGAGGTCGGTGCGGTCGAACACCTCGGGCAGGATGTCGGGATCGAATCGGCGTAGGTGTTCGGCGATCAGCTGATCCTTGCCGGTGAAGTGCTGGTAGAAGGTGCGTTTGGACACCTGGGCCACCGCGCAGAGCTGGTCCAGGCCGGTGCTGTTGATGCCTTGATCGCGGAACAGTTGTTGGGAAGCGCCGAGGATGCGCTCTCGTGCGCCCCTGCCGCGGCGCAGGCCTCGCGGCCCCTTCTCCAACTCCGTCATACACCCAGGGTAGCCCAGTTGGGTACGGATCGGTGTGCATAGCTTGCGCTCCGCATTGCGATCCGTTACGTTAAGCACGCTGATCGGTGTACATAACATCGGCACCTTCGAACGAATGGAGTGATCGTGGGAAAGCTCAATGGCAAGGTCGCGGTAATCACCGGCGCGACGAGTGGGATGGCGCTGGCCGGTGCCAAGTTGTTCGTTGACGAAGGCGCTCACGTCTTCATCTCGGGCCGACGGAAGGACGCGCTGGACCAGGCCGTCGAACAGATCGGCCGGAACGTGACCGGCGTGCAGGGCGATTCGGCCGACCTCGACGATCTGGACCGTTTGTTCGACACGGTCAAACAGGAAAAAGGCGCGATCGACGTGTTGTGGGCGAGCGCCGGGGTAGGCAAGCAGGGCCGGCTCGGTGAGATCACCGAGGAGGACTTCCATGACGCCTTCTGGTTGAACGCGCGCGGCACGCTGTTCACGGTCCAGAAGGCGCTGCCGCTGTTCAACGATGGCGGCTCGATCTTCATGACCGGGTCAAACGCATCGCTGCGGGGCTACCCGAATTGGAGTGTGTACGCGGGAAGCAAGGCCGTGCTGCCCGCCTACGCACGGGCGTGGGTGTCGGAGTTGAGGGACAGGAAGATCCGGGTGAACGTGCTGACCCCCGGTCAGGTCGCCTCACCGATGCTGGAAGAGGTGATGGACGAGGAGATGAAGGCGCAGTTCGAGTCGGTGATCCCGCGGCGAGAGATGGGCCGCCCTGAGGAGATCGCGTCGGCTGCGTTGTTCCTCGCCTCCGACGACTCGAGCTATGTCAATGGCATGGAGCTGGTGGTCGACGGCGGCACCACAGTGATCTGAGTGCCAGACACCGGGACGTACGCCGACGAAGACGTCGTCGCACCGGACCGTGGCCACCAGCGCAGAAGAGTACCGGCCTTCCGATTTCCAGAAATCCTTTGCGCGTCTGCCCGTTCGGGGCATCACACGGCCGCGCCCATAGCGCGATTACCCCGGACCTGATGAACTCGCCGATCCGGCTCCGCAGCGACGTGGCCGCGACCCTGCGGCCACTTAGCGCAGTCGTCCACCACGACCAATCACTATGGCGTTAGCGGGAATCGATGGCATCGATTCTCGATCGGCGAGTTCATCTCTCACCTCAAAGAGCTGGCACACCGACTCGAACGGGGTTAGCGCACCGATCAGGTCTCACACCACGAGCAATAAATGACATAAGGAGTAACCATGACCACCTTCGCCCCGCACCGCGACACGGTAGAGGTCTTCGTCGACTGCATGCACGGCGGCGCAGACAAAGACGCTCTTTCCGGCATCCTCGCCGAGGACGTGGTGATGTACGGCCCGCTCGACGATGAGCCACTCACCGGCCGCGATGCAGTCCTGGAAGCCATGCGAGGGGTCGGCGCGGTGGCGGCCGACCTCACCTACAAGGAAGTCCTCAGCGGAGAGACGCACCACGCCGCGTACTTCCGGCTGCAAATCGAAGACACCGTGGTCGACGGGATGGACTACATCCTGCTCGACGCGGACGGCAAGATCTCCGAGGTGACCATATGGTGGCGCCCGCTGCCGTCCGGCGTCCAGATGCAGCGGTACCTTGCTGGTCTGCTTGGCATGCAGCCCTGGGAACTCCTCACCCACACGGAGTAACGGCGAAGCCCGATCCCGAACGGGCAAGTGATCACCGCACCGGACGGCGCTGCTGCCGCAGACACGTTGGCTGAGACTCGGGACTAGTCGGCGGGGGCGGGGCCGCGTGCCGAATCCGGCGGCAAGGGACATGACACGAACGTCACTGCAGGACAGGATATCTCATGAGAAGCATTAAGTTCGACGAACGCACTCTGAGCATCGGACGTTAGCGACCTTTAGTGTCATCAGTGGAGCGCTTGGCTATGAGCGCTTGTCTTCGGCGGAAGAGTCGTGGTTCTTGGCGAGGTGGTGCAGTATTCGTTCGTGGAGGGCGGCGAGCATGTCGAGTTCAGCGGGGGTCATCAGGTCGATGAAGTTCCGGCGGACGTCCTCCACGTGCCCGGGCGCCGCCTTCTGGACGGCGGCGCGGCCGGCCGGCAGCAAGCAGACCATGGTGCTGCGGGCGTCGTCGGGATTGGGTTCACGGCCGATCAGACCGTCGGTCTGCATACGCCGAACCTGGTGGGACACACGGCTTTTCTCCCAGCCCAGTGCGTTGCCCAAGTCGCGGGCGGGCATGCGATCCCCGTCGAGAGCCGAGAGCAACGCCAGGACCTCGTAGTCGGCACCGGACAGGCCCGATTCCTGCAAGCGTCGGGATAGGTGGACCTCGAGTCCGTGATGCGCGTCGACGAAAGCCCGCCAGGCGCGGGCTTCACGAGCGTTCAGCCAGTTCGGTTCCATTAGCCTCCGCGCCTCGCCATTTTGTTGACAACTCTACCAAATCCCCTATGGTGGAGAAGTCAACCTTTTCACCTGTGAGTCTAGACGGGATGCGTCATGAGCAGCATCAGCATCATCGGCACCGGCAACATGGCCAGCGCCCTGGCCGGCCGGGCACTCGCCGGCGGCAACGCAGTCGAGATCGTCGGCCGCGACCCGGTCAAGGCCAAGGAGTTGGCCACCGCGCTCGGCGGCGCCACGGTCGGGACGGTGGGCACCGCCCCGGACGGGGACATCGTCATCCTCGCCGTGCCGTACGCCAGCGCGGCGGCGGCGATCGGTCAGTACGGCACGAGGAAGAACATCCCATCCCTCCACCCACCCTCAAAAGGACAGTCACATGCGCATTTTCGTCACTGGCGGGACCGGCCATGCCGGTTCGCACATCATCCCCGAACTCATCGCCGCCGGGCACGAGGTCACCGGCCTGGCCCGGTCGGACACGTCCGCGGCGGCGGTATCCGCACTCGGCGCGACGGTGCGTCGCGGCAGCCTCGAAGATCTCGACGGGCTAAAGGAGGCGGCAGCGGACTCCGACGGCGTCATTCACGTCGCGCACAGGCAAGACCTGCTTCCCTCCGGCGGGATGGACGCCGTGGCCGCCGCGGAACTCCCGGTCATGCTCGCGTACGGCGAGGCACTCGCGGGGACTGGCAAGCCGCTGGTCGCCGCCGGCAGCATCGGCTCGGCCGGCGACCTGGGCCGGCCGACCACCGAGGAGGACCCAGCCCTTCCCAGCGGCGACGAACACAGGGGCACCCTGCGTGCTCGCAACGTCGTCGAACGCGCCGTCGTCGACTTCGCCGAGCGGGGAGTGCGGTCCTCGATCGTGCGGCTTCCACCCATCGCACACAGCACGACCGATAACGCCGGCTTCCTCCCAGGGCTGATCGCGCTCGCCAAGGAGAAGGGCTTCGCCGGCTACCCCGGAGACGGCGAAAACCTATGGGGCGCCGTACACATCCGCGATGCGGCTTCGTTGTTCCGCTTGGCGCTGGAGAAGGGGCCGGCTGGCAGATATTGGCACGCCAGTGAAGACAAGACCATCCCGTTCCGCGAAATCGCCGAGGCCATCGGCAGCCGTCTGGGGCTGCCCGCGGTGAGCATTCCCGTGGACGTCCTGATGCTGCCGGGATACTTCGCCATGTTCACGAATCTGGTCACGCTAAACCTCCCGGCCTCCAACCTGATCACGCGCCAGACCCTGGGCTGGGAACCCGCTGAGCCCACACTGCTCGCCGATCTGGACAACGGCCACTACTTCTCGGCCACCTGACGGACTCAACGCACCGACCGAGCCTCACCCACCAAACGAGGAGCAACCATGACCACATTCGCCCCGCACCGCGACACCTTGGAATCCTTCATCGACTGCATCCACGGCGGTGTAGACGAGAACACCCTCACCCGTCTGCTCGCCGAGAACGTGGTGCTGTACGGCCCATTCGGCGACGAGCCGGTCACCGGCCGCGAGGCCGCCGTGAAGACCATCAAGACCGTCAACAAACTGTCGTCCGACGACACCTACACGGAGGTCCTCAGCGGCGGGACCCACCACGCCGCACACTTCCGGCTGCAAGTCGGAGACGCGGCGGTCAACGGCATCTTCTTCGCCCTGCTCGACGCAGACGGCAAGATCGCCGAGGTGAGCATCTTCTACCGCACGCTGCCGGCCGGTGTTGCGCTGCAGCGCAACCTCGCCGACGCAATCGGCATGCCGCCCTGGGAATTACGCACGAACGAGGAGTAACGACCACGACCGAGCCGGCGCCCAGCGGGCGGGCACGTGGTCCCGGTCGTGACCTCCGAGAGCACCGCCAGGATCCGGTAGTCGGCCACGGGCCAGCCCCCCGGTACGAGTGCACGCCGAAGCGGTGCCGGGCTGCTCGACGATCCACCGGCCGCGGACCTCACGCGTGCCCGGCCAGTTCAGTTCCCCCTCCGCCTCCACACCTGATTTGGTTGACACCCACACCAATCAGGATATGGTGGAGGAGTCAACCTTTTCGACAGAGTAGATAGGACGCCTCATGAGCAGCATCAGCATCATCGGCACCGGCAACATGGCCAGCGCGATCGGCACGTTGGCAGTAGCGGGCGGCAATGACGTCGAGGTCATCGGCCGCGATCAGGCCAAGGCCGCTGACCTCGCCAAGACTCTCGGCGGCAGCGCCACGGCCGGGGAGTTCGGTGCCGTCCCAGTCGGGGACATCGTCATCGTGGCCCTGAAGTACGCCGATGTGCTGCCGGTCGTCACCCAGTACGGCGACGCGCTGGCGGACAAGGTCATCGTCGACATCAGCAACCCCTTCAATGCCGAGGCAGACGGGCTCGCCATCCCCGATGACACCTCGATCGCACAGCAAGTCGCCGAGGCGGCCCCGGCCAGCGCCAGTGTCGTGAAGGCCTTCAACACCGTCTTCGGCCACGTTCTGAAGACGGGCCGGACGTTGGATGTGTTCATGGCCGGCGACGACAATCGCGCCAAGGCGGCCATGGCGGAACTCGTCAAAAGCCTTGGGCTGCGCCCGCTGGACGTTGGCGGCTTGAACATGGCGCACTGGCTGGAAGGAACGGGCCTGATCCTCATGGGTCTCGCCCGTCACGGGGTGGGGCACTGGGATGTCGCCCTCGGTGCCACCGAATTCACCGGCTGAGCCGCGCGTCGCATATGTCCCACGCAGTGAAGGAGCGAGGCTGCGGTGCACCCTCGAAATGGTTGATAAATCACTGAAAGGTTTGGTATGTCAGCAGTCAACGTGGGCCGCCGATCACCTGCGGGCAAAGGAGCCTCGCGATGAAGCTTGGTTTCGTCATTCCCTCAGTCGGGATTGGAACTACCTGGGCGCTGTGGAACGTGTACGCCAGGGCGTCATCGTCCGAAATCAGTTCAAAGGTGCTTGGCCACGAGACGTAGGCCGACCTGTTCGACTCGGACCTGGATGCGTTGGCTGACGTTCTGGACCGGCACCGCACGGCTGCACTGCAACCGTCAGTTGCCAATAGCGACAGTGAAACTGACGGAGAAAACGTACCGGGTACGCTGCGGCAATCGGCATAGCTCGCTAAGCCTGCTACCAGGCTTTTTGAGTCGGGGTGGCGGGATTCGAACCCACGGCCTCTTCGTCCCGAACGAAGCGCGCTACCAAGCTGCGCCACACCCCGCTTGAAGCCACGACAGCGTATCGCACCGCCCGCTCGATCCGCTAAAGCGGATGGCGGCGTTGCCCATGCCCGCAGGCCTTGCGGTACCGCGCAGCTCATATCCGCCCAATTTAGGGATTTGCGCCACACTCCGGCGTGGAATAACCCGGACTTCGGCACGCTTAAATAGACTAAGAAGTGCACGACTGTGCAACGGAAGCGAGTAAATCATGACGGTGTTAGGCGCCGTGGTGTTCGGTGGATTCTTGGCCCTCGGGGTGCTGTGGCTACTGGTTACCGCTCCGGGCAACGATGTCGACCAGACGTGGAGCGACGCCCGGTGGACCGGGCATTCGGACTCGGTGCGCCCTGTCTTGACTCACTCTTCGCTCGACTGACAGGCCCGCGCCGCGGGCTCAGTGAGCCGAATACGTCGGTTGCGATCGACCCCGAGCGCGGTGTGGGTCGCGGCCGCCGGTGGGCGCCGCGATCAATGTCAGCAAGGTGGCTTCGGGCCGGCAGCAGAACCGCAGCGGCGCATACGGCGACGTGCCGATCCCGGCGGAAACATGCAACTGCATGTGGGCACCCCAGCGCGACGGGCCCTTGGCTCGGGACCGGTCCAACCCTGAATTCGTCACAAGGGCGCCGTAATACGGCAGGCACAGCTGCCCGCCGTGCGTGTGGCCGGCCATCACCAGCTGGTAGCCGTCGGCGGCGAAGCGGTCCAGCACCCGCGGCTCGGGTGAATGAGTCAGCCCCAGCCGGAGGTTGGCGGCCGGGCTGGCCGGACCCGCGATCGCGTCGTAGCGATCCCGCGCGATGTGCGGGTCGTCCACACCCGCGGCCGCAATGCGCAGCCCCGCCACCTCGAATTCGCGGCGATTGTGGGTCAGGTCCAACCAGCCGCGCTCGGTGAATGCCGCCCGCAAGTCCTGCCAGGGCAGCGGCTGGCCGTGCAGCCGATGGCCCGGGTTCGTGACGTAGTTCAGCGGGTTCTTCGGCCGCGGCCCGAAATAGTCGTTGCTGCCGAAGACGAAGATTCCCGGCACCGAAAGCAGGTCACCGAGGCTCTGGACGACCGACGGCACCGCCCTGGGATGCGCCAGGTTGTCGCCGGTGTTGACGACCACGTCGGGCTCCAAGCCCGCGAGTTCGCGCAGCCAGGACTGCTTGCGGCGCTGGCCCGGCCGCATGTGGAGGTCGCTGATATGCAGTACCCGTAGCGGCGACGACCCCGGCGTCAATACCGGGATGGTCAACTCCCGCAAGACAAACGCATTGCGTTCGATGATCGAGGCGTAGCCGATTCCGGCTGCCGCCGATCCGAGCGCGACGGCACCGGTACTTTTCAGAGCGGTCATGGCGGAGCGCATGCAGGCCAGCCTACTGCCGCCGGTCGGCTGCCGGCGCGCCACACGCGTACAGACACCTGCTATGGCGGGGGCGGTGCCAGGATCGGGATGGTGATCGGCGGAAGACCCGGGATTTCGATCACTTGAGAGCCCACCGGCGGCGGGCCTCCGGGGAATCCCTGCGCCGGCGGGGGTGGCGCGGGCGGAATACCGTTACTGGTTTGAATGGTGATGACCGCACCCGGGATCGTCTGCCCGTTGGGTGCGGTTCCGACCACCTCGCCGTACTTCGCGCTGCTGTTGATCGACGCGGGTTGTTCGGCGACCTGGAAGCCGGAATCTTTCAAGCGCTGGCGGGCGGCGTCGACGTCGAGGCCGGCGACGCTCGGCACCCGGGAGCCGGGACCGCCTTCGACGTACTCCCGGTCCGTCGGTGGCAGGTGTATGTCGCCGAAGTTGGTCGCGATCGGCTTCATCGCGGTGAACCAGGTGCGGGCCGGCTCGTTGCCGCCGTAAAGGTTGCCGTCGCCGCAGCGCCGCAGGGGCGACGAGCACAAATCCGACGGCGATGTGGAGTCGTCGTAGATGTAGTTGGCCGCCGCGTACTGATTGGTGAAGCCGACAAATCCCGACGACCGGTGGGCCTCGGTGGTCCCGGTCTTCCCGGACACCGGCAGGTTCCACCCGGCCGCGCCGGCCGACCCCGACGCGGTTCCGCCGCCCAATGCGTCCTTGCTCATGGCGTTGGCCAGCGTGTTGGCCAGCCCTTCGGGCACCGCTTGATCGCAGGCTTCGGTGGTGACGGCCACTTGGTTGCCGTTTCGGTCGATCAGCTTGTCGATGGGGTTCGCCGGACACCATGTTCCGCCCGAGGCCAGCGTGGCCGCGACGTTCGACAGTTCCAGCGCGTTCAGCTCGAATGGGCCCAGCGTGAACGAACCGATGTTCTGCCGTTTGATGAAGTCGGCCAGGCTCTCGTTGCTCTCCGGGTCGTAGTCACGGGCGGTGCCGGGTTCGCCGTAGGACCGCAGTCCGAGCTTGATCGCCATGTCGACCGCGCGTGGGACGCCCACCAGCTGGATGAGTCGGGCGAACGCGGTGTTGGGCGAGGTGGCCAGCGCGTCGGTCACGTTCATCGACCCGCGATAGTTGCCGGCGTTGATGACGCACCAGGTCTCCTTCGGGCAGCCCTTCGCGCCGCCGCTGCCCATGCCCTTGGTTTGAAATCTGCCCGGCACTTCGAGTTGCGCGTTGATACCCATGCCCATCTGCATCGCGGCGGCGGTGGTGAAGATTTTGAAGATGGACCCCGCGCCGTCGCCGACCAGCGAGAACGGCTGGGCGCGCATCGTTTCGCCGGCTTCGGTGTTCAACCCGTAAGTGCGGTTGCTGGCCATCGCGACCAGTTTGTGCGCGGTCTTACCGGGCCTGATCACGCTCATCACGCTGGCAATGCCCTCGAGGGTGGGGCTGGCGTAGGTGTCGATCGCGTGCTTGACGGGTTCCTGCACGTCGGGATCCAGGTTGGTGCGGATCAAGTAGCCACCGCGAGCGAGCTGTTCCTTGCTGATCCCGGCGCGCGACAGGTAGGACTGCACGTAATCGCAGAAGAAAGCGCGATCGCCCGCCGCGATGCAGCCACGCGGAAGTTCGTTGGGCTGCGGCAAAATCCCCAGCGGCTCAGCCTTGGCGGCGCGCAGCGCGTCGGCCTCGTTGGGGAGGTTGTCGATCATGGTGTCCAGGACGAGGTTTCGACGGGCGAGCGCGCCATCGGGGTTGGTGTAGGGATTCAGCGCGCTGGTCGACTGGACCAGGCCGGCCAGCAGGGCCGCCTGCTGCCAGTTGAGGTCCGATGCGTCGACGCCGAAGTACGTTTGTGCCGCATCCTGCACGCCGAAGGCGTTGTTACCGAAGGACACCAAGTTCAGGTAGCGGGTCAGGATCTCCGGTTTGGTGAAGGTCTTGTCCAGCGTCAGCGCCATCCGGATCTCGCGCAGTTTGCGCGCGGGCGTGGTCTCGATGGCCGCACGCTTCTCCGCGTCGGTCTGCGCGATCACCAGCAGCTGGTAGTTCTTTACATACTGTTGCTCGATCGTCGAACCACCGCGGGTGTCGACGTCGCCCGATGCGTAGCCGGCCAAGCCGGTCAGGGTGCCCTTCCAGTCCACGCCGTTGTGCTCGGCGAACCGCTTGTCTTCGATCGAGACGATGGCCAGTTTCATGGTGTTGGCGATCTTCTCGCTGGGCACCTCGAACCGGCGCTGAGAGTACAGCCACGCGATGGTGTGGCCCTTGGCGTCCACCATCGTGGTGACCGCCGGGACCTCCCCCTCGAGCAGTTGGGCCGAGGCGTTGCCAACGACTTCGGAGGCCCGGTTGGACACCAACCCAACGCCGCCGACCAGCGGGAACATCAGGGCGGCGACGATGACACTGGCCAACAGGCAGCACCCCACGAGCCTGGCGATGGTGACCGCAGTCGCGGGGCGCTCCGACATGGCTACTAGACTAACTGCGCTGCGACGGAAGTCTTCGCCGGTGGGCCTTTGAGAACAATTTCTCCGGCTGCCGCGCCTCAGGTTGCTCTCAGGTGCAGCTCAGGCCGTTATTAGCCGCCCAATTCGCCGGGTGTCGGCGCCTCTTCATGATCGGATTGCACGGTCGTCCCAAAAAAGCCGATATCCGACTGTTGCGTAATTGGTATCTGACCACGTAGCTTATCCACACAATGAGATACAGGTAACACCGACGGGCACAGTGTGGCACAGGTCGCATCGGTTTCTGGATCGGCAGCGGGCGCCACACCCGTGGCAAGAGCGAAGGGGAATCGCTGGTGTCAGGTTTAGAGACCGCGACGCGCAAGTCAAGCGTCGCACCGACAAACGCCATTCTTTGTGGGGCTGAGGCAGAATCGCGGATCGCGTGGGTCTCCAAGGCGCTATGCCGGGCTGCTGATCCCGACGAGTTGTTTGTGCGGGGGGCTGCACAGCGCAAGGCGGCGGTGATCTGCCGGCACTGCCCGGTGATGTTGGAGTGCGGTGCCGACGCATTGGATAACCGTGTCGAGTTCGGTGTCTGGGGCGGGATGACCGAACGTCAGCGGCGGGCGTTGCTCAAACAGCACCCCGAGGTCGTGTCCTGGTCGGAGTTCTTCAGCGCACAGCGCAAGCACCGCAGCGTCGGCTGAGCCGACGGCCGACTAACCCGCTGCAGCCTGATTGGCCGGCTCCTCAGCGGGCCGTTGCCCGGCCCGCATCGTCACCGACCGCAGTCATCTGGTCGGCGATCGCACGCAACGCCTCCAGATCCGAGACATCGAAGGGCAACGACGGGACCCCGACAATCGCGACGTGTGGATTTGCCCCGGTGAATCGGGACAGTAGCCGGATTTCCCGTTTGGACGTCGCCGCGCGATCGGCGTGGATCTGCAGGACGGCCTTGGTTAGGCCGTTCGCCCCGGTGCTGTCGGTGGCTTCGGGATCGCCCTCGAGAGTCTCGGCGCCGTCGATGGCACGCTCGACCGGCAGTGAACACAGCATCGGATGGGTTCGGTTCAAGATGAGCCCGGCCAGCGGCATGCGTTCCTCCGAAAGCCGGTCAACAAAAAACGACGCCTCCCGGAGCGCGTCCGGTGCCGCCGCCGACACCACGACGAATTGGGTACCGCGGCGCTTCAACAGCGCATAGGTGCGATCGGCCTTCTCCCGGAAACCGCCGAAGGTAGCGTCCAGCGATTGCACGAAGGCCGCCGCGTCGCCCAGCATCTGCGAACCCAGGACGGTCGACAGCGCTTTCATCGCCAAGCCGACCGCACCGGTGACCAGTCGCCCGATGCCGCGCCCTGGCCCCAACAGCAGTCGCCACAACCGGCTGTCCATGAAGCTGCCCAGCCGTTGTGGGGCATCCAGGAAGTCCAGCGCATTGCGCGATGGCGGGGTGTCCACGACCACCAGATCCCAGCGGTCTTCGCTCAGCAGCTGGCCAAGCTTCTCCATCGCCATATACTCCTGCGTGCCGGCCAGCGAGGTGGCGACCGTTTGATAGAACTGGTTGTCCAGAATCGCCTGTGCGCGATCGGGTCCGGAGTACTGCACCACCATCTCGTCGAAGGTGCGGCGCATGTCGAGCATCATCGCGAAGAGTTGGCCGGTCACCTCAGGAGCAAGCGGCACGCGCTGCGGGGTGTTGCCGAGGTCGCTGATTCCCAACGCCTGTGCCAGCCGCTTGGCCGGGTCGATCGTCAGCACAACCACGGTGCGGCCGTATTCTGCCGCGCGCAGCGCCATCGCCGCCGCGCTGGTGGTCTTACCGACCCCACCCGCGCCGCAGCACACCACGACGCGGTTGGCGGTATCACCCAGGATGGTGCCAAGGTCCAGAGTTGGCGGCGTGGTACTCATCGAACCCCCTGCTGCGCAAGGGATTCCGAAAGTTCGTACAGGCTGCCAAGATCGACACCGTCGGCGATGGTCGGTAGCTCCAGCCGCGACACCCTCAGCTCGTCCAGTTGCTCCGCGGTCGCCGCTCGCGCGCTGATCCGGGTGGCGTGCTGGATGGTCTCGGTCAGCAAGCCCGCGAAATCTTCGTCGCTCAGTTTGATCCCGGCGGCGGACAGCCCCGCCCGCACCGCGTCGGCGTCGACGTCCCCGTCGGCGGCTTTGGCGAGATCGTCGGGCTGCAGATAGACCGGGATGTTTTGGTTGACGATGACTGAGCCGATCGGCAGACCCAGCTCCTGTAACTCATCGATCGCTTCCTTGGTCTCCTGCATCGGCAGCGCCTCCAGCAGAGTGACCAGGTGGATGGCCGTCTGATCCGAATGCAGGATCTTCACCACACCTTCGGCCTGTGAATACACCGGGCCACCCTTTGCCAGGTCGGAGACGGCACGGGTGACGTCCAGGAAGCGCGCGATGCGCCCGGTCGGTGGCGAGTCGACGACGATCGCGTCGTACACAGGGTTCTTGTTCTTGTCGACGCGGATCACCGATTCCTTGATCTTGCCGGTGAGCAAGACATCGCGCAGGCCGGGCGCGATCGTCGTGGCGAACTCGATCGCCCCGATGCGGCGCATCGCCCGGCCGGCAATGCCGAGGTTGTAGAACATGTCGAGGTATTCCAGGAAGGCGGCCTCGATGTCGATTGCCAGCGCGTTCACCTGGCCGCCGTGCTCGGCGGTCGCGATCTTGAGCTCTTTGTAAGGCAACGGCGGCACATCGAACAGCTGCGCAATCCCTTGGCGCCCTTCGACTTCGACGAGCAAGACCTTGCGCCCACCCGATGCGAGAGTCAGGGCCAGCGCAGCGGCGACCGTCGACTTCCCGGTACCGCCTTTGCCGGTGACGAAATGCAGGCGTGCCTTCGACAATCGCGATGGCCAGCCGACGGCGCTGCCGCCGCTCGATGAGGTCCCCACCCCTGCATGCTAACCAGATTGCCCGGCTCCTCCTCGCGCTTCTCCGGAAGCGCGCATCGTCGCCGGGCGCCAGAAGGCCCGACGGGCCTGCCGATAAGCTCAGGATATGAGCCAACCCACCACATGGGAGTACGCCACCGTCCCGCTGTTGACACATGCCACCAAGCAGATCCTCGACCAATGGGGCGCCGACGGATGGGAGCTGGTTTCCGTGCTTCCCGGCCCAACCGGCGAGCAGCACGTCGCGTATCTGAAACGCCCCAAGTGAGCGCATCGGCCCGGCTTGCAGAGCTGGGAATCGAACTCCCCGCAGTGGCCAAACCGCTGGCCTCCTATGTCCCGGCGGTGCGCAGCGGCAATCTGGTGTACACGTCGGGGCAGTTGCCGACGCAGGCCGGCAAGCTGGTTCAGGCCGGCAAGGTCGGCGCCGCCGTCACGCCCGAGGAGGCCAAGGCGCTCGCCAGGATCTGCGCGCTCAATGCCCTGGCCGCCATCGACGCGCTGGCGGGTATCGACTCGATCACCCAGGTGGTGAAGGTAGTCGGATTCGTGGCGTCCGCAGCCGGGTTCAACGGCCAGCCGGGCGTGGTCAACGGCGCATCAGATCTGTTGGCCGAAGTCTTCGGCGATCGCGGCGCACATGCCCGCTCGGCAGTCGGCGTATCGGAGCTGCCGTTGGACGCCCCGGTTGAGGTCGAGCTGGTGGTCGAGGTCGGTTAGCGGCCGTGACGGGCACCGCTGATTCGTTGACGCATCCCGCTTACGGCCGGCTGCGTCCGGTCACCGAGACCGCGTCGGTGCTACTGGCCGACAACCCCGGCCTCATGACGTTGGAGGGCACGAACACCTGGGTATTGCGTGGTCCGCGCAGTGACGAGGTGGTGGTCGTCGATCCCGGACCCGACGACGACGAGCACATTACGAAACTCGCCGACCTGGGTCGTATCGCGCTGGTGCTGATCAGCCACCGGCACGGCGATCACACCGGCGCCATCGACAAGCTGGTCGATGCGACCGGCGCGCCGGTGCGCTCGGCGGGCAGCGGATTCTTACGTGGCCTGTCCGGTGAGCTCACCGACGGCGAGGTGATCGACGCTGCCGGCCTGCGGATCACGGTGTTGTCCACACCCGGCCACACCGCCGATTCGTTGTCCTTCGTCCTCGACGATGCCGTGCTGACGGCGGACACCGTATTAGGTCGCGGAACGACCGTGATCGACAACGAGGACGGCAGCTTGGCCGACTACCTGGAGTCGCTGCATCGGCTACGCGGGCTCGGCCGTCGAACCGTGCTACCCGGCCACGGGCCGGATCTCGCCGACCTGGAAGCGGTGGCGTCGGGATACCTGGCTCATCGCGAGCAGCGGCTGGAACAGGTGCGTTCGGCTTTACGCACGCTGGGCGACGACGCCACGGCGCGCCAGGTTGTTGAGCACGTCTACGTCGACGTCGACGAGGAGCTGTGGGACGCCGCGGAATGGTCGGTGCAGGCCCAGCTCGACCATCTACGTCGCTAGCGCGCTCGCCTCGCCAGCCGTTCGGAGTCCGAGATCAGCACGCTCTTGCCCTCCAAGCGAATCCAGCCGCGGTGGGCGAAGTCGGCAAGCGCCTTGTTCACGGTCTCGCGCGAAGCGCCGACCAGCTGAGCGATCTCCTCCTGGGTCAGGTCGTGGGTCACTCGCATCGCGCCGCCCTCTTGGGTGCCGAACCGCTGAGCGAGCTGCAGCAGCTGCTTGGCGACTCGGCCGGGCACGTCGGTGAAGATGAGGTCGGCAAGGTTGTTGTTGGTGCGGCGCAGCCGGCGGGCCAGCACTCGGAGCAGCTGCTCGGCGATTTCGGGACGATCCGCGATCCAGGCCCGCAGCGCGTCGCGGTCCATCGACACCGCCCGCACCTCGGTGATCGTGGTCGCGCTGGAGGTCCGCGGCCCGGGGTCGAAGATCGACAACTCACCGAACATGTCGGACGGACCCATGATGGTCAGCAGATTTTCCCTGCCGTCCGGCGAACGGCGGCCGATCTTGACCTTGCCGGAAATGATGATGTACAGCCGATCGCCCGGCTCGCCCTCTGCGAAAACCGTATGTCCGCGGGGGAAGTCAACGGGTTGCAGTTGCTTGGTGAGCGCGGCGACGGCGCTCGGTTCAACCCCCTGGAAGATTCCGGCCCTCGCCAGGATCTCGTCCACGTTGCCCCTTTAGCTATTCAGATGATTACGGCAGGCACAGCTGTGCTCGGTCGGTTGCCCGGCCGCCCCGCAAGCGGGGAACCTCCACTTATCCACCCGCCCGCGGGCGGGTGCGCCAACCTCGAGAGCCTGGCGAGATGAAGGTAGGCCATCGACTCGACGTGCCAACGCTACACACGATTGGCATGCTGACGCGGCGCAAATTGCCGATTCGCCCGCGAATGCTGGTGCTGCTGTCTCATTAAGGCGGGCTGATTGGGGGTCGACATAAAGGAAGCCGCCGACAATTGATCGGTAGCCGGCTCGGCGCGGCTGGGTAGGTAGGACGATTCGTCGGTGATGTGCCCGATGCGGCGGTGCAGTCCGTCCAGCGCCTCGGGCATTCCCTCCCGGGCCAAAGTACGCACATCTAACGGCTCGGCCCGCTTGAGGAATTCCGCGACGTCACTTGCGGTCAGTGTGTCGTTTTCCAAGCCTGCTTCCAGCCGTTCAAGCCCGAATGTTGCCAGCATCAGCAACCCCGGGATGAATGCAACGAGCAACCAAGACACAAGCAGTCAGTAAACACGGCTAAGGTCTCAGCGGGATCACGAATTAGTACGCTGTCGGGGGTGACAATGGGCAAACCTTCTCGCGCGGCCGCACGAGTCTCCACCGGAGCGGGCACCGCGGACACCCGCCGTTGGTCTTCGGAAACCCCGCTGGGCTTGGTGCGTCGGGCTCGTCGCATGAATCGCAAACTGGCACAGGCATTTCCGCATGTCTACTGCGAGCTGGATTTCACCTCACCGTTGGAGCTGGCGGTGGCGACAATCTTGTCGGCACAGAGCACGGACAAGCGGGTAAATCTGACCACCCCGGCGCTGTTCGCCCGTTACCGCACCGCGCTGGACTACGCGCAGGCCGACCGCGAAGAACTCGAAACGCTTATTCGCCCCACCGGCTTTTACCGCAATAAGGCGGCGTCGTTGATCGGCCTGGGCCAGGCGCTGGTCGAGCGCTTCGACGGCGAGGTGCCGTCCACCATGGACGAGCTCGTGACGCTGCCCGGCGTCGGGCGCAAGACCGCCAACGTGATTCTGGGCAACGCATTCGACGTCCCCGGGATCACCGTCGACACCCATTTCGGGCGGTTGGTTCGGCGCTGGCGCTGGACTACCGAGGAAGACCCGGTCAAGGTCGAGCACGCCGTCGGCGAACTCATCGAGCGCAGCGAGTGGACGTTGCTCAGCCATCGGGTGATCTTCCACGGGCGCCGGGTATGCCACGCGCGCAAGCCGGCGTGCGGTGTCTGCGTACTGGCCAAGGACTGCCCCTCATTCGGAACTGGGCCCACCGAACCGTTGATCGCCGCCGCGTTGGTGCAGGGGCCGGAAACCGAACACCTTCTCGCGATGGCCGGCTTGTAGTCGCGGGGCCCGATTGACGACCTCCATCGCTCGAACCACAGGCTGGACCGTCGCGGTCCTGGCAGTCGTCGCAGCATTGATCGCCGCGTTGCTGGTCGAACTGCGTGATGCGTCGCATCCGTCGTCCGCCCCGCCGACCGGTCCTGCGCTCGAGCATCGCGCCGCCGACACGGCGGCGGCGCTGGCCGGGCCACGTCAGCGTGCCGACCTGGCGCCATGTCCGCGCCCGGGCGGGCAGCCCGGGCCCGCGGCGCTGCGCGGTGTGACGACAGAGTGTGCAGCCGACGGCTCGGTCGTCGACGTCGGGCCGGCATTGGCGGGACATCGGGTAGTTCTCAACCTGTGGGCGTATTGGTGTGCGCCCTGCGCGACCGAACTCCCGGCGATGGCGGAGTATCAGCGCCGGGTCGGCTCCGATGTCATGGTGGTGACGGTGCACCAGGACGAGAACGAGACGGCCGCCCTGTCGCGATTGGCAGAGTTGGGTGTTCGGCTGCCGACGCTGCAGGACGGCAGCCGTCGGATCGCGGCGGCGTTGCGGGTACCTAATGTGATGCCCGCGACAGTGGTGCTGAACTCGGACGGTAGCGTTGCGCAGACGCTGCCGCGCGCTTTCACCACTGCCGACGAGATATCGTCTGCGGTCGGAGCTCAGCCACGATGATGCCGGGCGGAACCGGGCAGTTGGATGGACGAAGGGGGCGCCGGTGAGCACACGCGGCGCTCCTGAACGCCTCGGCGCGGACCTCACCCACTCGGTCGGGACGGATGTGTTGACACCCGAGCTGGGCCCGTCGTGGCTGAAACCGTTGGTCGACAACGTCGGTCAGATGCCCGACGCCTTCCGGCGCCGCCTTTCCGCCGATCTGTTGGCGATGGTGACCTCGGCGAAGGCGACGGCAACAGGGCGCAAAGACGGACGTGACGCGGCGGTGCTGGTGTTGTTTTCGGGGCCGCCGTCACATGCCTCCAGCGGCGCCGGCCCCGACTCCCTTCCCGATGACGCCGATCTGCTGCTCACCGTGCGCGCCGCGACGCTGCGCCACCATGCCGGCCAAGCCGCATTCCCCGGGGGCGCATCCGATCCCGGCGACGACGGGCCGGTGGCCACCGCGCTGCGCGAGGCGCGGGAGGAAACCGGTATCGATACCGGAAGGCTGCATCCGTTGGCCACGATGGAGCGAACGTTCATCGCGCCGTCGAGTTTTCACGTCGTCCCGGTGCTGGCTTACTCGCCGGATCCGGGGCCGGTGGCCGTCGTGGATCAGGCTGAGACAGAAAGGGTGGCCCGGGTTCCGGTTCGGGCCTTCATCAATCCTGCCAACCGGCTGATGGTGTACCGCCGCACCCTCAGCCGCCGCTTCGCCGGGCCCGCGTTCTTGTTGAACGAGATGCTGGTTTGGGGTTTCACCGGTCAGGTGATTTCGGCGATGCTGGATGTCGCTGGTTGGGCAAAGCCCTGGGACACCAGCGATGTTCGCGAGCTGGACGAAGCGATGGCACTGGTCGGCGACGAGGATGATGCCTGATGACCTCCTCACAGTGGTTGGACATCGCCGTGCTGGCCGTTGCCTTCATAGCGGCCATCTCCGGTTGGCGTTCGGGGGCGATCGGCTCTCTGCTGTCGTTCGTTGGTGTGCTGCTGGGCGCGATTGCCGGCGTCTTGCTGGCGCCGCACCTCGTCGCGCATATCGCCGCACCGCGGGCCAAACTATTCGCCGCGTTGTTCTTGATTTTGGCGCTGGTTGTTATCGGCGAGGTCGCCGGCGTGGTGTTGGGCCGCGCGGTCCGCGGCGCGATCCACAGCAACTCGGTCCGATTCTTCGACTCGCTGATCGGGGTGGCGGTGCAGCTGGTGGTGGTGCTGGTGGCGGCGTGGCTGCTGGCGACTCCGCTGACGTCGTCGGCGGGTCAGCCCAATCTAGCTGCCGCAGTTCGCGGTTCGCGGGTTCTGGGCAAGGTCAACGATTACGCGCCGGAGTGGCTCAAGACGGTGCCCAAACGGCTGTCGTCGTTGCTGGACACCTCGGGCCTGCCACAGGTGCTGGAGCCGTTCAGCCGCACCCCGGTCGTTGCGGTCGCGGCCCCGGACTCGGGGCTGGCCAACAACCCGGTTGTCGCCAACACCGAACCGAGCGTGGTCAAGATTCGCGCGATCGCACCCGGCTGCCAGAAAGTGTTGGAGGGCAGCGGATTTGTGCTGTCTCCGGACCGCGTGATGACCAATGCCCACGTGGTGGCCGGTGCGGACAGCGTCACCGTGGAGGCCAGCGGTAACCCGCACGACGCGACCGTGGTGTCCTATGACCCGACTGTCGACATCGCGATCCTCTCGGTGCCCAACCTGCCAGCCGGACCCCTGGCGTTCGCCGACGCCGCCCTTCCGGCGAAATCCGGCACCGAGGCGATCGTGATGGGCTATCCGGGCGGCGGCGGTTTTAACGCGACGCCGGCCAGAATCCGGGAAGAAATCACGCTCAACGGACCCGACATCTACAAGAACGCTACGATCAATCGTGACGTCTACACGGTCAGAGCCAATGTGGAACAAGGGAATTCGGGTGGACCATTGATCGACCTCAATGGTCAGGTGCTCGGTGTGGTGTTCGGCGCGGCGGTCGACGACAACGACACCGGTTTCGTGCTGACAGCCAAGGAGGTTGCCGCTCAGCTGGCGCATATCGGTGACACCACTCCGGTGTCGACCGGCGTCTGTGTCAGTTGACCGGCGATCGGTACACCCGATCGAGGAACCGCGACAGGTGACCGTTGACTTCGTCCGGTTTCTCCTCGTGACTGAAATGTCCTGCCCCGGAGATTGATACGTAGCGGCCGTGCGGCGCATAGCGCTGCGTCCGTTCGACCGGATCAGCCAGGACGTAGGGATCGGCGTCACCGTGGATGTGCAGCATCGGGATGCCGAATGGCCGGCTCATCGACCTCATGAAACGCCGACCCTCGTCGCGCAGCTGGCTGCGTACCGCCCAACGTTGGTATTCCAGGGCGCAGTGTGCCGCTGAGCGGATTTGGATCGCCTGGCGCAGATGGCCGATCGTGGCGGAAAAGTCCTCGGATGCAACCCATTTAGCGCTCGCCCTGCTGCGCACCAGATGTTCGATCTCGCTGCCGTTGTGGCGGGTCAGCGCGCGTTCGGGCCAGACCGGCACCTGGTAGCGCAGTAGCGAGGGCAGCAGCGCACGCCCTTGATCGCGGCGGGTCAGCGCCGAGCGGCGCAGCGCCGCCGGGTGCGGCGAGCTGACCACCGCGATGGCGCGCACCAGCCGCGAGTGCAGGACTGAGGTCGCCCAACAGACCAGCCCGCCGTCGGCGTGACCGACGAGCGTCGCCGACGTGTGCCCGAGCGCACGGATCAACCCTGCGGTGTCGCCGGCGAGCGTCCAGCCGTCATACCCACGTGGCGGTTTGTCGCTGCCGCCGTAGCCGCGCAAATCCACCGCCACCACGCGGGCGCCGGTCAAGCCGCGGAGTTGGTGACGCCATGACCACCAGAACGAGCCGAACCCGTGCAGCATGATCACCAGCGGCTGCGCTGTCGAAGGAGTGGCCGCGACCCGGTCGGCGGGCGTTGCCTCGACGACGTGGAATCGGATGCCGTTGGCGTGCACGTCCAGATGGCGCCACGGACCGTCGATATGGGTGATCGACGGATCTGGTGGCGCCATCTACCAACCCGAGGGGTCGGCGGGCGTCCCGCCCGGCGCCGAATTGAGTGCCGTCGCCGAGGACCTGGCATGGCCGGGCGTGAAAGCCGACCGCGTCTCCTTGACCGATTCGATGGTCTGCTGTGGTCCGCGGATGCGCCGGACCTTGAGATAGCCGAACAGGGCGAGTGCCACGGTGACCACCACCATGATCCCGAACACGATCAGGAACGCCACCCAACGCCACAGCCAGGTGTCGAGCAGTTCGGCCAGGAAAAAGAAGAAAAAGAAGGTCGAATAAAACAACACGACCAGCGCCGAGATGAAGAAAACGCTGCCGGTCAGGCCCTTCTTGACGTCGCGGGTGATTTCCGCGCGGGCCAGTTCGACCTCCGCGCGCACCAGCGTCGACATCTGCGCCGTGGCGTCCTTGACCAATTCGCCGATCGACGGCTCGACGGACAGCGCGTGCGGGTCGGTCAGCGGAATGGTGGTCAGCGTGCGGGGAACCCCATCGTTACGGTCGGGGTTCTTTCGATCTGACTTGCTCACAGACGGTCCTCCCGGTGTCACTGCCCGGCTTCTGCTCGAGCCGTTGCCCGGTTCGCATCATCGCCGGGCGCGATCTGATTGTCGCTGTCGTCGCGGTTCATGTTGCCATGTAGCCCGGTGCCAGACGAGGCCGCAAGCCCGTTTGTGGATCGACGCTGGCGGGCACCGATCACGCTAGACTGGCGCCGCCGTTTGAGTGCGCGTCCAGATCCATCGACAGGGGTATCGCTTTGCAGACCAGGTGCCGTCGGCTGCTTGGAGTAGCGGCGGCCTTGGTCACAGCTACCGGTATGAGCGTGGTCGGCCTCGACGGCGCCGCGGGAGCTGACGATCGGGTCCCGTTGGGCGGCGGGGCGGGCATCGTCGTCGACGGCGACACCCTGTGCACGCTGACCACCATCGGCACCGATCCCAAAGGTGAGCTGATCGGTTTCACCTCGGCACACTGCGGCGGTCCGGGCGCTCAGGTGGCCGCCGAGGCGGCGAAAAGCCGCGGGATTCTCGGGACGATGGTGTCGGGCAACGACGGCCTCGACTACGCGGTCATCCAGTTCGATCCGGCCAAGGTTGCGCCGGTTGCCAACTTCGGTGGCTTCATGATCAACGGAATCGGCCCCGATCCGGCATTCGGCCAGGTCGCTTGCAAGCAGGGCCGCACCACCGGCAACTCGTGCGGTGTCACGTGGGGCCCGGGTCAGGACCCGGGCACCATCGTCATGCAGGTGTGCGGGCAACCGGGCGACTCCGGCGGCCCAGTCACCGTCAACGATCAACTGGTCGGGATGATCCACGGCGCGTTCAGCGACAACCTTCCGGTCTGCATCATCAAATACATACCGCTGCACACTCCGGCGGTGGTGCAGTCGATCAACGCGATATTGGCCGACCTGCAAAGCAAGAACCGCCCCGGGGCGGGGTTCGTCCCGGTGCCCGCGTCGGTCTGACAGGGCCGGCTACTACTTGGCCGCGCGGATTGCGTCGAACACGCCCGGATCGAGCAGCGTCGACGTGTCGCCCAGATCCCGCTTGTCCACGATGTCGCGCAGCAGACGCCGCATGATCTTGCCGCTGCGGGTCTTCGGCAATTCGGGCACCACGTGCACCTCACGCGGGCGGGCGATCGGCGAGATCTCCCGGGCCACTTCGGCGCGCAACTCGTCGATGATCTCTTCGCCCACCGTGTCGGCGTGGTCGGCTTGCAGAACGACGAACGCGCAGATTGCCTGACCGGTGGTGTCGTCGGTAGCGCCCACCACGGCTGCCTCGGCCACCCCCGAATGTCCGACCAACGCCGACTCCACCTCGGCGGTGGAGATCCGATGCCCCGACACGTTCATCACGTCGTCGATACGTCCCATCACCCAGATGGCGCCCTCGGAGTCGTAACGTGCGCTGTCCCCGGCGAAGTAATAGCCGTGCTCGGCATACCTCGACCAGTAGGTCTCGCGGAAGCGGTCGGGGTCGCGCCAGATGCCCCGCAGCATGGACGGCCACGGCTGATCCAGAACCAGATATCCGGCGGTGTGTTCGCCCTCGTCGCTCGATGGGACGGCGAGTTCGTTGCCGTGGTCGTCGACTACCTTCGCCGAGATGCCCGGCAACGCAGCCATCGCCGAACCCGGTTTGGCGTCGGCCACTCCGGGCAGCGGGGAGATCATGGCGGCGCCGGTCTCGGTCTGCCACCAGGTGTCCACCACCGGTGTGCGGCCGGCACCCATGACGGTGCGGTACCAGCGCCAGGCTTCCGGGTTGATCGGCTCGCCGACCGACCCCAGTAGCCGCAGGCTGGACAGGTTGTGGTCGTCCGGTATCTCACGACCCCACTTCATGAACGTGCGGATCATCGTGGGAGCCGTGTAATAGATTGTGACGCCGTACTTCTCGATGATCTGGAAATGCCGGTGCTGAGTGGGCTCGCCCGGCGTGCCTTCAAAAATGACCTGCGTGACGCCATTGGACAGCGGCCCGTAGACGCCGTAGGTGTGCCCGGTGACCCAGCCGATGTCGGCGGTACACCAGAACACGTCGGCCTCCGGCTTGATGTCGAAGACGTTGTGGTGGGTGTAGGACGCCTGGGTGAGATAGCCCCCACTGGTGTGCACGATTCCCTTGGGATTGCCGGTGGTGCCCGAGGTATACAGCAGGAACAGCGGGTGCTCGGCGTCGAACGCCTCAGGATCGTGATCAGCTGACCTGGCGTCGACGACGTCGTGCCACCACACGTCGCGGCCCGTCGTCCACTGCACGTCTATTCCGGTGCGCTGCACCACCACAACGTGTCCGACGGGACTGCCGGGTGCGGCGCCGGCACTGTTGCCGTCGCCCTCGATCGCTTCGTCGACAGCGTCCTTCAACGGCATCGCCTTGCCGCGGCGAAACTGCCCGTCGGTGGTGATCACCAACTTGGCCTCCGCGTCGGCGATGCGGGTGCGCAAGGCCTTGGCAGTGAAACCCGCGAACACCACGCTGTGCATCAGACCCAACCGCGCGCACGCCAACATCGCGACGACAGCCTCGGGGATCATCGGCATGTAGATGGCGACCCGGTCGCCGGCGACCAACCCCAGGCCGCTGAACGCGTTGGCGGCCTTGCACACCTGCGTCTTGAGGTCGGAATAGGTCAGGCTGTAGCCGTCGCCGATTTGCTCGCCCTCCCAGTGGATGGCCACCCGGTCACCGTGGCCGGCCTCGACATGACGGTCCACGCAGTTGTAGGCGACATTGAGTTTGCCGTCGACGAACCACTTGGCGAACGGTGCCTCCGACCAATCGAGCACCTGCGAAAAAGGTGTCCCCCAGGTGAGGCGGTTGGCCTGCTTGGCCCAGAACGCCAATCGATCGTGCTCGGCCTCTTGGTACAACTCGGTGCCGGCGTTGGCTTGCGCGGCGAACCCTTCGGGTGGGGCGTAGGACGACGGCGCGTCAGCGTGAGTCTCGGTCACGAACCAGAGCCTAATCGGGATCGCTGCTCGTCATGTTGGGGCTTCGTTCTGTTAAGGAGATGTTTGATCGCCGAGCCCGCACGCCCCGCGTACTGAGAACATCTAGGGTCAGTCTTGATGCACCGGATACGCGCCGCGGCCGCGGCGATTGCCTGCGGATTGCTGGCGGCCGTGTCGTTGGCCGGTTGCGGGGCGGGCAGTGTCCGTGGCGACGTGGTGATCGTCAATGCGGGCGAGCCGCAGAATCCGCTGATCCCGACGAACACCAATGACAGCAACGGCGGCCGGATCATCGACCGACTGTTCGCCGGCCTGATGTCCTACGACGTCAAGGGCACGCCCGTGCTGGAGGTCGCCCAGTCGATCGAGACCACCGACGACGTCAACTACCGGATCACGCTCAAGCCCGGCTGGACGTTCACCGACGGCTCACCGGTGACGGCGCACTCGTTCGTCGACGCCTGGAACTTCGGTGCGCTGGCCACCAATGCTCAACTGCAGCAGAGCTTCTTCAATCCGATTGCAGGCTTCGACGAGGTGGCCGCGCCGAAACCGACGGCGACCTCGATGTCGGGGCTTCGGGTGATCAACGACCACGAGTTCACCGTGCGGCTCAAAGGGCCGACCATCGACTTCACACTGCGACTTGGATTTTCGCCGTTCTATCCGCTGCCCGACGCCGCATGGGCGGATATGGCGGCGTTCGGTCAACACCCGGTCGGCAACGGCCCGTACCGACTCGCCGACGAGCGGCAAACCCCGGCCTGGCAGCACAACGTCAAACTTGACCTGGTCACCAATCCCGGCTACCACGGCAACCGGATACCGCAGAACAAGGGACTGCGGTTCGTCTTCTACGCCAACCTCGACACTGCCTACGCCGACCTGCTGTCGAGCAATCTTGATGTGCTGGACACGATTCCGCCCAGCGTGCTCACCGTCTACCGCAAGGACCTCGGCGACCGCGCGATCAGCGCGCCCGCAGCGGTCAACCAGACACTCGACACCCCGCTGCGGCTGCCGCACTTCGCCGGCGAAGAGGGCCGACTGCGCCGACTCGCGCTGTCGGCGGCCATCAATCGACCGCAGATCTGTCGAAAGATCTTCTCCGGCGCGCGAGCACCTGCCCACGATTTCACCGCCAGTTCGCTGCCCGGCTATGACCCCCACATCGACGGCAACGACGCGCTGACGTTCAACCCGGACCGTGCGCGGCGGCTGTGGGCTCAGGCCGACGCCATCTCGAAATGGACTGGCCCGTACGCCATCGCCTACAACGCCGACGGCTCACACCAGGAGTGGGTGGACGCGGTGGCCAACAGCATCAAAAACACGCTCGGCATCGATGCCGCCGGAGCGCCCCAGCCCACCTTCGCCGGGTTCCGGACCCAGATCACCAACCGAACGATCAGCACCGCGTTCCGGGCCGGGTGGCAGGGAGACTTCCCGTCGATGCTGGAGTTCTTGGAGCCGTTGTTCGTCACCGGCGCAGGCGCCGACGATGTCGGCTACTCCAACCCCCGGTTCGATGCGGCGATGGCCGCCGCCGAGGCCGCACCCGACCTTCCCCAGTCGTTTAGCATCGCCAACGGCGCCCAGCGAATTCTGTTGCAGGACATGCCCGTCGTCCCGCTGTGGTACACCGTCGCCGTCGCCGGACGGTCGCCGGAGGTCAGCCACGTCGCGTTGACCTGGAACGGACTGCCCGACTACGAACACATCGTGAAGGCCTGAAATGGGGTGGTACCTCGCCCGACGCGTCGCGGCCATGGTCCCGGTTTTTCTGGGGGCCACGCTACTGATCTACGGCATGGTCTTCTTGCTGCCCGGCGACCCGATCGCGGCACTGGGCGGTGATCGCCCGCTCAGCCCGGCGGTGGTCGCCCAACTGCGCGCGCAATACCACCTCAACGACCCGTTCTTGTTGCAATACCTGCACTACCTCGGCGGCATCCTGCACGGAGACCTGGGTCACGCCTACTCCGGTCTGCCGGTCAGCACCGTTCTGGCGCAGGCGTTTCCGGTCACCTTTCGGTTGGCGTTGATCGCACTGGCGGTGGAGGCGTTCTTCGGTGTCGGGTTCGGGGTGATCGCGGGGCTGCGCCAGGGTGGGGTTTTCGACGGCGTTGTGCTGATCGCCAGCCTGATTCTCATCGCGGTTCCGATCTTCGTGCTGGGCTTCCTTGCGCAATTCGTCTTCGGGGTCCGGTTGGGCCTCGCCGCGGTGACGGTCGGCGATCAGCCAACGTTCGCGCGGCTGTTGCTGCCCGGCATCGTGTTGGGCGCGGTGTCATTCGCCTATGTGGTGCGGTTGACCCGCTCCGCGGTCGCCGGCAACGCCCACGCCGACCACGTGCGGACCGCCACCGCCAAGGGGCTGTCGCGGCCTCGGGTGGTGATCGTGCACATCCTGCGCAACTCGCTGATCCCGGTGGTGACATTCCTCGGCGCGGACCTCGGCGCGCTGATGGGTGGAGCGATCGTCACCGAGGGAATCTTCAACATCCACGGTGTCGGCGGCGTGCTCTATCAAGCTGTCACTCGGCAGGAAGCGCCGACAGTGGTGTCCATCGTGACGGTGCTTGTCGTCGTCTACCTGGTCACCAACCTGACCGTGGATCTGCTGTACGCGGCGCTGGACCCCAGGATTCGCTATGGCTGAGGTGCTGGCCGGCGGCGGGTTGTGGGGCGATACCTGGCGTGGACTGCGCCGCCGTCCGAAATTTGTGGTCGCCGCAATGCTGATCGCGTTCGTCGTCGTCGTCGCCGGTTTTCCGGCATTGTTCACCGGGGCCGATCCCGCCTACGCCAATCCGGACCAGAGCATGCTGGCGCCGTCAGCCGCGCATTGGTTCGGAACCGACCTGCAGGGCCACGACATCTATGCCCGCACCGTCTACGGTGCCCGCGCGTCGATCACCGTCGGCCTGGGCGCCACCTTGGCGGTGTTCCTCGTCGGCGGGGCGCTGGGTGCGCTAGCCGGCTTCTACGGCGGCTGGATCGACGCGGTGGTCTCCCGCATCGCCGATGTGTTCTTCGGCATCCCATTGTTGTTGGCGGCGATTGTGCTGATGCAGGTCATGCATCACCGGACCGTGTGGACGGTGATCGCGATCCTCGCGCTGTTCGGCTGGCCTCAGATAGCCCGGATCGCGCGCGGCGCTGTGCTCGCGGTCCGCGGCAGCGATTATGTGCTGGCAGCGAAAGCGCTGGGGCTGAGCAGGTTTGGGATACTGGTACGCCACGCCCTGCCCAACGCCATCGGTCCGGTGATCGCAGTGTCCACCATCGCACTCGGACTGTTCATCGTCACCGAAGCCACGCTGTCCTATCTCGGGGTCGGGTTGCCGCCCTCGGTGGTGTCATGGGGCGGCGACATCAACGTCGACCAGATCCGGCTGCGGGCAGGCTCGCCGATTCTGTTCTATCCCGCCGGTGCGCTGGCCATCACGGTACTGGCTTTCATGATCATGGGCGACGTCTTGCGCGACGCCCTGGACCCGACATCGCGGGCATGGCGCGCATGAACCGCGCCGGCGACGATGCAGAGCGCAGCGATGAGGAGGAGCGGCGCGCATGAACACTGCGGACCGGCCCCTGCTGAGCGTCGCAGGCCTGGAAGTCCGGTTCGGTGACGACGTTTCGGCGGTGCGCCACGTGGACCTCGTGGTGCGCACCGGGGAAACCGTGGCGATCGTCGGCGAATCGGGTTCAGGGAAGTCCACCACCGCCGCGGCGATTCTGGGGCTGCTTCCGCCCGGTGGGCGAATCACCGCGGGCCGCATCGTGTTCGATGGCGTCGACCTCACCGCCGCCGACGGCCGACGGCTCCGATCTATCCGGGGTGCCGGCATCGGCTACGTGCCGCAGGACCCGATGACCAACCTGAACCCGGTGTGGCGGGTCGGCTTTCAGATACGAGAAGCGTTGCGCGCCAACAATCTCAGTGCGGCCAGACAACAGGCTGTCCAACTGCTCACCGATTCAGGGATGCCCGACCCGCAGTTGCGGGCCCGGCTGTATCCCCACCAGCTGTCTGGCGGAATGTGCCAGCGGGCCCTGATCGCCATCGGCCTGGCCGGCGGTCCGCGGCTGCTGATCGCCGACGAGCCGACGTCAGCCCTGGATGTCACCGTGCAGCGCCAGGTGCTCGATCACCTGCAGCACCTCACCGGCGAATTGGGAACCGCGGTGCTGTTGATCACCCACGATCTCGCGCTGGCGGCTGAACGCGCCGAGCAGTTAGTCGTCATGCACCAAGGCTCCGTCGTGGAAACCGGCGCAGCACAGTCGATCCTGCACGATCCCCAGCACCCGTACACACAGCGTCTGGTGGCTGCAGCGCCGTCGCTGCGCGACAGCTCTCCTGCCGTACGGACGCGCCGGCGGGCCGCCCAATCCGCGGCCGAGCGGGCTGGCCGCGACGTGTCGCAGGACGTCATCGTCGCCTCCTCGCTGACCAAGATCTACAAGTCTTCCCGCGGTGCACCGTGGCGCAGGGCGGACGTGCATGCCGTTGACAACGTGTCGTTCCGGTTGCGGCGGGCCACCACACTGGCGATCGCGGGCGAATCCGGTTCTGGCAAGTCCACTCTGGCGCGGATGGTGCTGGGTCTGCTGCAACCCAGCTCGGGCACAGTCGTTTTCGACGGCATGGCTGTCTCTGACACGGCATCGCTGAACCGCAGCCAGACACTGGCGTTTCGCCGCCGAGTGCAGCCGGTGTTCCAGAATCCTTACGGCAGCTTGGATCCCATGTACTCCGTCTTTCACACCATCGCCGAGCCGTTGCGGATTCATCGGATCGGCGATCGCCGACAGCGTCAGCAGACGGTGCGCGAGCTGGCCGACCAGGTCGCGCTCCCGTCGTCGTTGCTGAGCCGGCGCCCGCGCGAATTGTCCGGAGGTCAACGTCAGCGGGTCGCGATCGCGCGGGCCTTGGCGCTGCGACCCGAGGTACTGGTGTGTGACGAGGCCGTCTCGGCGCTCGACGTCGTGGTGCAAGCGCAGATCTTAGAACTGCTCGCCGAGTTGCAAGCAAATCTAGGCCTGACCTATCTGTTCATCAGCCACGACCTGGCGGTGATACGGCAGATCGCCGACGACGTCATGGTGATGCGGGCGGGCCGTGTGGTCGAGCATGCGGCCACCGAGGACGTGTTCACCTCGCCGCGTCACGACTACACCCGGCAGCTACTGGCCGCAGTTCCGGGCGCCGGTGCTGGCTATCCTGGCGCCGATGACTCCTGACCCGCTGGCTCCGCTGATGGAGCTCCCCGGCGTCGCCGCCGCCAGCGACCAGGCGCGCGAGGCGCTCGGCCGGGCGCACCGGCACCGCGCCAACCTGCGACGCTGGCCGGTGACCGCCGCTGAGGCCGCTCTGCGGTCGGCAAGAGCCTCGGCGGTGCTGGACGGCGGCGGGCGAAAACTCGACGATCAACTCGACGTTTCCGCGCTGGGCGACCCGGTTTTCGCCGGAGCGCTGCGGGTCGCGCAGGCGCTGGAAGGCGGCGAGACCAACCTGGTCGGAGTGTGGCAGCGGGCGCCGCTGCAGGCGCTGGCACGGCTGCACATGCTGGCAGCGGCCGACCGGGTCGACGAGAGCCGGCTGGGCCGGCCGCGCGCCGACGCCGACATCGGACGCCGGTTGGAGTTGCTCGCCGAGATCATGACCGGCGGCACCCGGGCACCGGCCCCGGTGATCGCGGCGATCGCGCACGGCGAGTTGCTGACCCTGGCCCCGTTCGGCAGCGCGGACGGGGTGGTCGCGCGGGCGGTGTCGCGTCTGGTGACCATCGCGACCGGGCTCGACCCGCATGGGCTGGGCGTGCCGGAGGTCGGGTGGATGCGTCGCGCCGCCGACTACCGTGAGGCGGCGCGCGGCTTCGCCGCCGGGACGCCGGATGGGATAGCGACGTGGTTGGTGTTGTCGTGCCGGGCCATGCGCACCGGCGCACAGGAGGCGCTGTCGATCGCGGAATCGCTCACTGATTAGGTTGCGGGGACTATGCCGAGGTGCGCGATTCACCCGCTCGGCCGCGGTTGCGACAGATAAAAGCGGGCGGCGTGCCGAAGGATTCCGGTTCGCCGCCCGCTAGCACGGATCTCGGTTACCAAGCGTGCATCTGTGGGCTGCGTGGGGTGGCCTCGGCGATCTTGCGATGCTTCCGGCTGCAGCCCCACCCAAAGGGCCGTCGATGCCGTCCATTCTTCGCAATTACGCAGGCCCGCAACACTTCTGCCATTATCGCGGCTATGACTCCGCGTGGGTGCCGGGAACCGTGCTCGGTCGCTCAGCTTGGGAGGTCGACCCTTCTCTTCCGGACCGATCTTGGCCGTACCGAGCTTCCGTGACTCCTTTGTACTCCGTGACCCCGGTCACATCAAGAGTCAATTGTCACAAAATACTCAAGCGATGCCGACCGGTGATGTCGAGAGTTTGCTGCAACGAGGCTGGCGAACAGCTACAGAGACAGCCGGCGCAGCAGCGAATAGGTCAGTGCTCCAGCGGCCAATGCGCTGATACCGACCGCGGCGGTCGTGGCGACCGCGGCTCCCGACGGCGCCGGGATGCGGTCGCGCAACGACACCGGCCTGGAAAACGCCAGCACCTGCCAGCCGCGGGCGGATGCCTCACGACGAAGGGCGCGGTCCGGGTTGACCACGCTCGGGTGGCCGACCACCTCGAGCATCGGCAAGTCGGTGATCGAGTCGGAGTAGGCGTAGCAATGCTCGAGCAGATAGCCCTCTCGAGCGGCCAATTCGCGGATCGCCTGCACCTTGCCTTCGCCGTAGCAATAGAACCCGATCTCGCCGGTGTACTTACCCTCCTCGACGACCATGCGAGTCGCCATCGCATGAGTGGCTCCCAGCGCGCGGGCGATTGGCGCCACCACTTCCTCACCGGATGCCGACACCACCACAACGTCGCGGCCGCAGAGCTTGTGGCTCGCAATCAGGTCGGCAGCCTCGGCGAACACCAGCGGCGTCACGATATCGTGCAGTGTCTCGTTGACGATCGACTTGATCTGCTCGACATCCCAGCCGGTGCACATGTTGGTCAGATGGATGCGCATCCGGTCCATCTGGTCGTGGTCGGCGCCGGACAGCAGGAACAGGAACTGGGCGTAGCTGGACTTGAGCACGGCTCGGCGGTTGATCAACCCCTGAGCGAAGAAGGGTTTGCTGAACGCCAGCGTGCTGGATTTGGCGATGATGGTCTTGTCGAGATCGAAGAAAGCTGCCGTGCGCGGACCGGGATCTGCGGGCGTCGGCGAAGTTTGCTGGTCAGCGGCCGAGTCGGAGACGGTCACCGCCTCAGCATAGGGCGGTGCGCCGGCAAATCGCGACGGTGCCGGTAAAACCGCCGGTCAAACGTGGTTCGGTTGCTCGCAGTGGCCGCAATGCTGTTGGTTCAGCTACTTAAAGGCCGTACTTATCTTTCGCAAACAACCCTTGCGCTGCGTAACACTCTCATGTGTATAGTAAGGATCACTCGGCTTAGCCGAGGTGTATCAGCCCGACCCCCCGGGGCTGAAACACGACGACCCTCGCCTCCTCCCCCCTGGCGGGGGTCGTCCCTTTTGTGGGGTTAATTCTCAGCCAGGCTGTCGCCGGCGATTTGTACACAGATCCGTAGTTATTCACAAAACCCCCTACGCGACTGGCGGTATGGGGTCGTGTTTGGGCACGGTGGGCTGATGACGATCACTGGGGCCCGAGGGATTCTCGCCGTGCTTGCCGAGCCGGCATTGCGCGACGAGCTGGATCGGGTTGCGGCGGCCGTCGGTGTGCGAGTTGTCCACGCCGGTAGCGCATTACCGGTGAGCAGGAAAACGTGGGCGGCGGCGGCGGCCGTCGTGCTCGATGAGGCTGCGGCGCGAGAGTACACACACAGCGGATTGCCGCGCCGCGCGCACGTGATCGTGGTGGCCGGCAGCGACCCAGCGCCGACGACGTGGGCCGCGGCAATCGAAGTGGGCGCCGGGCGTGTGCTGAGACTGCCTGCGCAAGAACATGATCTGGTCCGCGAGCTCGCCAATGCCGGTGAATCAGCGCGCGACTACGGCCCTCCCGGGGCGGTGGTGGCGGTCATCGGCGGGCGCGGCGGGGCGGGCGCCTCCGTTTTCGCCGTCGCGCTGGCGCAAGCGGCGACCGACTCGCTGCTGGTAGATGCGGATCCCTGGGGTGGTGGCATCGATCTCCTGGTGGGCGCCGAGACAACACCCGGCGTGCGCTGGCCGGACCTGACACTGCAGGGCGGGCGGCTGAACTGGTCAGCCGTACGTGATGCGTTGCCGCAGCACCGCGGGATCAGCATGCTGTCAGGCACCCGGCGCGGGTATGACATGGACGCCGGTGCCGTGCAGGCCGTCGTCGACGCCGGCCGCCGCGGCGGTGCGACCGTGGTCTGTGATCTTCCGCGTCGGCTGACCGACGGCGCTGAAATCGCTTTGGAAACATCCGATCTCGTTGTCGTCGTCAGCCCCTGCGACGTGCGGGCATGTGCGGCGACCGCGACGATCGTCCCGGTCCTCACCGGTATCAATCCCAACGTCGGCCTGGTGGTGCGCGGCCCGTCGCCGGGCGGCCTGCGGGCCAACGAGATGGCCACCATCGCCGCCGTGCCGCTGCTGGCATCGATGAGGCCCTACCCCCGGGTTGCCGAGCAACTCGAGCACGGCGGTCTGCGATTACGGCGGCGCTCGGCCTTGGCCGCCGCGGCTCGCCGAGTGCTTGCGGTGCTGCCGGTACGTGCGGCGGCACAGCCCGAAGGCCGGGCGGCATGACGGGTTCGCTCATCGACCGGGTGCGGGAGCGGCTGGCGACGGAATCCGGGCCGCTGCGCCCCAGCGTGGTGGCCGACGCGATCAGGGCCGAATCCGGTGGAGTGCTCGGTGACACCGAGTTGCTGGGTAATCTTCGGACACTGCAGACCGAGCTGACCGGCGCGGGGATCCTCGAGCCACTCTTATGCGCGGACGGGACGACCGACGTGCTGGTCACCGCGCCGGATGCGGTCTGGGTCGACGACGGAAAAGGCCTGCGGCGCACTGATGTTCAGTTCGTGGACGAAGCTGCCGTCCGGCGCTTGGCGCAGCGACTGGCGCTGGCTGCCGGCCGGCGGCTCGACGACGCGCAGCCGTGGGTCGATGGACAGCTGACCGGGTTGGGTACCAAGGGTTTCGCGGTCCGACTGCATGCGGTGCTACCGCCGGTAGCCGTGGGTGGCACCTGCCTGTCGCTGCGGGTGCTGCGGCCGGCCACGCAGGACCTGTCCGCGTTGATCGCGGCCGGCGCCATCACGCCGACGGCCGCGGCACTCATCGACGACATCATCGCGGCCCGGCTGGCGTTCTTGGTGTCCGGTGGTACCGGCGCAGGAAAAACCACCCTGCTGTCGGCGATGCTCAACGCCGTGGCGCCCGACGAGCGGATCGTCTGCGTCGAGGATGCCGCCGAATTGGCGCCACCCCATCCGCACCTGGTCAAGCTGGTCGCCCGGTGCGCCAACGTCGAGGGCGTCGGTGAGGTCACGGTGCGCCAACTCGTCCGCCAGGCGCTGCGGATGCGGCCGGACCGCATCGTGGTCGGAGAGGTCCGCGGCGCCGAGGTGGTCGATCTGCTCGCGGCGCTGAACACCGGCCATGACGGTGGCGCGGGCACCGTGCACGCCAACAATCCCGGAGAAGTGCCGGCTCGCCTGGAGGCGCTGGGTGCTCTCGGTGGTTTGGATCGCGTTGCGCTGCATAGTCAACTGGCCGCAGCAGTCCAGGTGCTGCTGCATGTTGCCCGCGATCGCGGCGGCCGACGGCGCCTCAGTGAAATCGCCATGCTGCGTCACGCTGACGGACGGGTGCGGGCGGTCACCGTGTGGCACGCGGACCGCGGGCCGACCGACGAGGTCGCCGGCTTGCGCCGACTGTTGCAGAGTCGGACGCCGTCATGACCGGACCGGTGCCCGCCGCGCTGGCGTTGTCCGCAGCGGCGCTGGTACTCCCGTCGTCACCG
The DNA here is from genome assembly GCA_963760095.1 of uncultured Actinomycetota bacterium. Lineage (GTDB taxonomy): Bacteria > Actinomycetota > Actinomycetes > Mycobacteriales > Mycobacteriaceae > Mycobacterium. The sequence goes on from CAVXBT010000014.1 coordinate 192,549, forward strand.
CGTCGGCGACTTGCCCGCACCGGGCGCCATCGCTTCCCGGCGCGGGTCGCCGGCTGGGTGACGGTGTGCACGTTGGCTACGAGTGCCGTATTTCTGTCATTGACAACAGTTTTCGCGCTCGGGATATTCGGTGCAACGATGGCCCTGCGCTACCGTCGCCGGCGGCGCAACGATCGCGGTGTCGCTGAAAGCCGTGAACTGGATACCGCGATCGACATTCTGGTCGGCGAGTTGCGGGTGGGTGCGCATCCGGCGCAGGCCTTCGCAGTGGCGGCCGACGAAACAGCCGGGCCGGTCTCCGACTCATGTCGTGCGGTGGCCGCGCGTGCCCGGCTGGGTGCCGATGTCAGCGCAGGTTTGCGCAACGTGGCCGAGGCCTCGGCGCTGCCCGCGCAATGGGATCGGCTCGCGGTGTGCTGGCAGCTGGCGGCCGATCACGGTCTGGCGATGTCCACCTTGATGCGCGCCGCACAACGCGATATCGCTGAGCGACAACGGTTCTCGGCACATGTGAAATCCGCAATGGCAGGCGCTCGCGCGACCGCCACCATCCTCGCGAGTCTTCCAGTGCTATCGGTGTTGATGGGCCAACTCATCGGAGCGCGCCCGGTGGCGTTCTTGCTGGGCGGCCACGCCGGAGGCTGGCTGATGGTCGTCGGGCTGACGCTGGTCTGTGGCGGCTTGCTGTGGTCGGACCGCATCACCGACCGGGCGATGGCATGAGCACCGCGGCTCTGCTGCTGGCCGCGGCGCTGCTGGGCGGCGCCCGGCCGTCGACCGTGCGGGTGCGGGCCGGCATGGCGGCCCGGGCGCCGCGAGCGCCGCGGCGGTCGGCGCGCGGTCCGGATCCGTTGGCCGTCGCGTCGAGCCTGGACGTGCTGGCCGTTTGCCTGGCTGCGGGCATGGCGGTGTCGACCGCCGCGGCGGCGACGGCGCCGTCGGCGCCCCCGCTACTGGCCCGGGTATTGCGTCGCGCTGCCGATCTGCTGGCGCTGGGCGCCGACCCGGCCGTCGCATGGTCCGCACCGCCGGGACTGCCGTCCAGTTCCCTCGACCCACAGACCGATGCATTGCTGCGGCTGGCGCGGCGGTCGTCGGTTTCGGGTGTGGCGATGGCCGAAGGGGTGGCCGCGCTTGCTTCGCAGTGCCGCCAGGACGCCGCACATGCGGCCGCCGCGGCGGCCGAGCGGGCCGCCGTCCTGATCGCCGGGCCGCTCGGCCTGTGTTTCCTGCCGGCTTTCGTGTGCCTGGGCATCGTCCCGGTGGTCGCGGGACTGGCCGGTGACTTACTGCAGTCGGGCTTGGTGTGAAGGCGCCAGCGAGCACTACCTCGGATGACGAAGGAAGGACATATGAAGCTAATCAACATTTTTCGTGTTCTCAAAGCGCGGGTGACGCTGTTGGCGGTCGACGAGTCGGGGATGTCCACAGTCGAATACGCCATCGGGACTATTGCGGCGGCGGCGTTCGCGGCGGTCTTGTACACGGTCGTGACCGGCGACTCGATCGTCACGGCGCTGACCAACATCATCGCTCGGGCGCTCAACACCAAGACCTAGTTGACGACGGCGGTGCGACCACTGTGGAGGCGGCGCTGGGCGTCGCCACCCTGGTTGCGGTGTTGGTGCTGTGCCTGGCCGGCATCACTGCGGTGTCGATGCAAGTCCGCTGCATCGACGCCGCACGCGAGGCAGCCAGGTTGGCCGCACGCGGTGACGAGCGCTCGGCCGTTGCCGCCGCTCGTCTCGTCGCGCCCGGTGGTGCCGTGGTGCGGCTGCGCCGGGATGGCCAGTTCGTCGTCGCGACAGTCGAAGCCCGCTCGAATCTGCTTCCCGCGCTGCATATCACGGCTACCGGGGTGTCGGTGGTCGAGCCGTCGCAATGAGCGGGGATCGGCCACCGTCGTCGCGGCCGCAATGGTCGTCGTGCTGCTGACCGTGACCGGCGGCAGCGCATACGTCGGTGCCGCGGTGGTGGCGCGGCACCGTGCGCAGGCCGCGGCGGATTTGGCCGCGCTGGCCGCCGCCGCGGGACTGCCCGCCGGGCCCGAGACAGCGTGTACACAGGCCAATGCGGTGGCCCGCGCGATGCGGGTCAGCGCCGCCGATTGTGTTGTCGATGACCTGGACGTCGTGGTCACGATCGAAGCCAGCCTGGCGGTCGGCCGATGGGGTAACGCGCGGGCCGCCGCCCGGGCCGGCCCGGCCTAGTCGCCGTTCGTGGCGGTATTGGGCAGGTCTGCTTCGGCGAGCTCAGTCGGCGTCGGCAGCCGCAGCGAGACGAGCCCGGCGAATAAGTCCTGGTCGACTTCCACCCGGTTGACGGTCACATGCACCGGCACCCAGTCGCCGTCGTGACCCGGCATCCGGAGCACCCCGCGGGTGGCCCCGCCGGCGAACTCCGCGGTCATCGCCGCCATCTTCGCTTCGTCGCTGGGATGCATCCGCGGATCGGTCCCGATACGCCGCCAGTCATAGAACGGGCACGGCTCGTCGAGCCATTTCAGCAGCGTCCAATTGTGCGGATCGAACAGCGCCCGGTGTACCCCGGGCTGCGCCAACCCGTGCAGGATCTGCTGGGCGAGTCGGTCGGCCGGCCGCGCCCTGTCGGCAGGTTCGGCACGCCAATTCATTCCCCGCGCGATCATGTGGTCGCGGCCGTCGAGCCCCGGCTCCAGTCCATTGCGGGCGACGAAGCTCACCCGGATGTGATTGCCCTGCCAATCGGTGCTGTCCCAGGTGTCGCACACGGTATGACCCGGTTCCGACCTGACCGCTGCTGCGAGCGCTTTGCCTTCGTTGGGCTTGAGATCGCCGGACGGCCAGCATTCGGCGAACGCGCGACCCTCGGGGTCCTCGACATCCATGTTCCTCCCGGTGTTGGCCAGTGACTCCGGTGTGTCGGTGGCCACTCCGAGGGTCATGTCCCATTTCAGCGGACCCGGAATCGGTCGCTCCGGCGGTTCGTCTGTGGCCGGCCCGCTCCAGACATGCACACCGTGTATCAGGCCGTCGGACATCAAGACCGGCTCGGTGCGGATCACTCGGTCATTTTTGGGCGTAATGCTGACCAGGCTTTTGCTGGTTTGCAACGACTCCGCGATTGCCGATTGGATGGCGGCACGACGAGGATTGCGGCGCAAAAACACTGTTATTGGAACCAGATTGCGCAATTGATTGCCCAGCGCCACCACCGCCGGTTCTCTGCCCAGCGTCTCCACCAGCAACCAGTCGTGGGCCATGGCTCTGTATTTTAGCGTCTACGCGACGGATAACTCCTTGCCGCCCTGTCGAATCCGCGTGTTGTTCACTGTGGTTGACCTGTGGGTCACGTTGACACTGTCCTGTTGACTTGCACAGGTCACCGGTCGACGGGTATTTTTCTGCTGCGCCCCGATGGGATTGCGAGCGGATTGCGTTGTCCAACCGTTCGCCGCGCTGTCTGTATTTCTCCCATGTGCGCGTTCTTCAGCCGCGAGGAAAGCGCTTTCAATCGAGGCTGCCGCGGCAACAGTCCATATGGAAGTCGACCGTCGAGGGGTCGGTCGTCATCCCTATGTCTGACTCCCGTGAGCCAGCGCGGCCAGCACCAAACGCAACACCTGCACAGCTCCTGCCTTATCCAGCGGTTCATTGCCGTTGCCGCATTTCGGTGACTGCACGCACGACGGGCATCCCGACGGGCATTCGCAGGCCTCGATGGCGGCGACGGTGGCGCCCAACCAGGTGTTCGCCTGACGGAAACCTTGCTCGGCGAAGCCCGCCCCGCCCGGATATCCGTCGTAGACGAAGACGCTCGGCAGCCCATCGGCCTCCTGTGTTGACTCCGGACCGACCGCCGTGGACAACCCGCCGATGTCGCCGCGGTCGCAGCTGGCCACCAAAGGCAGCAGTCCAATCGCGGCGTGCTCTGCGGCGTGTAGTGATCCCGGGATCCGAAGCAGGTCGATTCCGTTGCGGTGCAGTGCCTCTGGCGTGATGGTGTACATCACCGCGGTGGTGGCCAGCGTGTGTGGTGGCATATCCAGTTCGATGAAGTCGATGACTTCACCGGTCAGGCGGCGGCGCAGATAGCCCACGATCCGATTGGTCACGCTGACCGGCACCAGGCCCAGGGTGACCGGCCCGAACACCCGGCGTTCGCCCATACCGGTCACCGCGATGTCGGTCAGTTCCCGTGCGAACGTGGCATATCCGGGATCTTCGGCGTGGACGAACGCCATGCCCTCGTCGAAGTCCAGCGCGTCGACGACGTAACTCTCACCCTGGTGCAGATACACCGCGCCGGGGTGCACCGAAGCGGCGGCCTGTCCCGCGCCGGCTGTTCCCAGCAACCGTCCGGTGTCGCCCTCCACGATGACGATCTGGCCGCCCGTCGGCCCCCGGATATCCACCGCCTGATGGGGATTGATACCCGGGGCCGGATAGTACTTGCCGGATCGCCGTCGCAGCAGGCCGTCGTCAACCAGCTTTTCGGCGACATCCTCGGCGCCCAACGTCCGCACCTCGGCATCGTCGACAGGTAATTCCGTTGCAGCGCAGAGCAGTTGCGGGCCGAGAATATACGGGTTGGCCGGGTCGATCACGACCCGTTCGATCGGCTTGTCCAGCAGCGCGGCGGGATTGTGCACCAGATAGGTATCCAGCGGGTCGTCTCGCGCGACCAGCACGACCAGCGCGCCTTGACCACGTCGTCCGGATCGGCCGGCCTGCTGCCAGAACGACGTCACCGTTCCTGGGAAGCCGGCCAGTACGACCGCGTCGAGCCCGGCGATGTCGATGCCGAGCTCCAACGCGTTGGTGGTGGCCAGCCCGCGTAGCTGGCCGTCGAGCAGCGCCCGCTCGAGTGCGTTGCGGTCCTCGGGCAGATAGCCCGCCCGATAGGACGCCACCGTCTCGGTCAGCTCCGGGGCGATGTCCGCCAATCGCGCACGCGCTGCCAGTGCGGTCAGTTCCGCGCCGCGCCGCGACCGAACAAATGTCAGGATGCGCGCCCCCTCGGCGAGCAAGTCGGCCATCACACGGGCCGCCTCGCTACCGGCGGACCGCCTTACCGGCGCGCCATTTTCACCGGTGAGGTCGGACCGCAGAGCCGGCTCCCACAACGCGACCGTCCGGGCGCCCTGTGGTGAGGCGTCTTCGGTAATCTCCTCGACTGTCTGGCCGATGAGCTCGGTGGCAGTCGCACCGGGCGCCGCCGTCGTCGCACTGGCGAAGATGACGGTCGGGTGGGCGGAGTAGCGCTCACACAACCGCAGCAGGCGCCGCAGGACCATCGCGACGTTTGAGCCGAAAACGCCTCGGTAGTAATGACATTCGTCGACAACCAGGTAGCGCAGTCCGCGCAGAAAGACCGCCCACCGGGCATGGTTGCGTAGCAGCGACAGGTGGACCATGTCGGGGTTGGAGAAGATCCAGCGGGACCGTTCCCGTGCGAAACGACGCACCTCGGTAGGACTGTCACCGTCGTAGGCCGTCGGTGCGACGTTACCGAGCCGTGGGATCGCCGCAGTCAGCGTGTGTGCGGCGCGCAACTGGTCGTGGCCAAGCGCTTTCGTCGGCGAGATGTAGAGCGCCCGGGCACGTGGATCGGTGGCCAGCGCATTGAGAATCGGAAGTTGATAGGCCAGCGATTTACCGGATGCCGTGCCGGTGCTGACTACTACGTGGCGCCCGGCGTGGGCCAGGTCTGCAGCCTGAACCTGATGTGCCCACGGCGAGCTGATTCCGCGGTCGGTGAATGCAGCAAGCACGTCCGGCTCGACCCAAGTCGGCCAAGGGCGTTGGCGGCCACGCCGTGCCGCCAGCTCGGCGACATGTCGTAGCGGATGCTCTCCCGCCTCGGTGCCGGCGACCGCGGCGGCGAGCAGCTCGCTGCCGAACGTCCCCATGGTTACGTGCCTCCCTGATCCGAATTGGGTGCTTAAATCGACGACCGACAACGGGGTTGCGGCCAGGCGTTTCGGCTTCGCATCTGAATTGTTTACCTCGTGGTAGCTCAATTGATCACCTGAGACTGTCGCTGAGGCGATGAACATGATTGACTTATCGCGGTCGCAGCTTCTGTGTTCGTGTAAAACTTTCGCAGGATCGACGTTGCGGTCGCGGTTCCTGCGAGGTTGTAGGTCGGGTGAAGTTCCGGCGACTCGGCAAGGTATAGCGGTCGGAACGGGCCCGGAGCATCGAGGTGATGCTCCGCACCCGAGAAGTAAAGGAAATATCGAGAAATGCCACAGGGAACTGTGAAGTGGTTCAACGCGGAAAAGGGATTCGGCTTCATTGCCCCCGAAGACGGTTCGGCCGACGTGTTCGTCCACTACACGGAGATCCAGGGAAGCGGCTTCCGCACCCTTGAGGAAAACCAGCGGGTCGAGTTCGAGGTCGGACAAAGCCCCAAGGGACCTCAGGCCACCGGCGTCCGCTCCATCTGAGCAATCTTCCACGACAACCCCCCGCGCGATCCGCAATTATCGGGTTCGTTCGGGGGGTTCTCGCTGCTTGACTGCGTGACGGGCAGGTTGATTGCCTGGCGCTTCCGCACGCCGTGGCGTGCATCGTCGTTCGGGCGCTTACTGTCTTTGACGTGAGCCAGCTGTCTTTCTTCTCGGCGGAGTCGGTGCCGCCTGCGGTCAGCGACCTTACCGGGGTGCTTGCCGCGGCGGGCCAGATCGTCACGGTCGGCGGCGGGGCCCGCCTGTCGGTGGTCGTGGACCTGCCCTGGCGGGCGCAGGCTCTGGGCCAGATGATCGACGAGGCCGGTCTGACGGCGGAAATCACCCAAACCGAGGAGAACACCCCGCTGGTACGTACCGCAGTCGACCCCAGGCTGCGTCCCATCGCCGCAGACTGGACGCGCGGCGCGGTCAAGACGGTGCCGCCGGTGTGGTTGCCCGGGCCGCGGGAGCTGCGGGCCTGGATACTGGCCGCTGGCAGTCCCGATGCCGACCGTTATTTATTGGGACTGGACCCGCACGCGCCGGACACTCATTCGCCCCTTGCATCGGCGCTGATGCGGATCGGGATAGCGCCGACCTTGATTGGAACTCGCGGGTCTCGGCCCGCACTGCGGATCAGCGGCCGGCGCAGGCTATCGCGCCTGGTAGAGAATGTCGGGGAACCGCCTGAAGCTGCCGCGGCGTTGCCTTATTGGCCGCACGTTTAGCGGCGATTGGGGGGAGGGGTCACGGGGGGTCGGTTTGCGTCGGCCCATCTCGGGTGCCACATTGTCACTTGTCTGCAGGGCCGAAGGGCACCGGAGAACCACATCGGCAGGACCGGCTCGGACGACAAAGTAAATGAAAGTGAGCGTAAATAGGTGGCTGAAGGCGACCGTGCTGGCCCTGGACATGGGCGGGGCAATGGAACCGCGCGGCGACTCGTCATCGTCGAGTCGCCCACGAAAGCACGCAAACTAGCCGGCTACCTGGGCGCGAACTACATCGTCGAATCCTCCCGGGGACACATTCGCGACCTGCCGCGCGCCGCCGCCGACGTGCCCGCGAAGTACAAGTCGCAGCCGTGGGCCCGACTCGGGGTCAACGTCGACGAGGATTTCGAACCGCTCTACATCATCAGCCCGGACAAGAAAAGCACGGTCAGCGAGCTCAAAGGCCTGCTCAAAGACGTCGACGAGCTCTATCTGGCGACAGACGGCGACCGCGAGGGCGAAGCCATCGCCTGGCACCTGCTGGAGACCCTCAAGCCCCGCATTCCGGTCAAGCGGATGGTGTTCCACGAGATCACCGAGCCGGCCATCCTGGAAGCCGCCGAAAACCCTCGCGACCTGGACAACGACTTGGTCGACGCGCAGGAGACCCGCCGCATCCTGGACCGGCTGTACGGCTACGAGGTCAGCCCGGTGCTGTGGAAGAAGGTGGCGCCCAAGCTATCAGCGGGCCGGGTCCAGTCGGTGGCCACCCGCATCATCGTGCAGCGTGAACGCGACCGCATGGCGTTCCGCAGTGCCGTCTACTGGGACGTGGTGGCCGAGCTGGACGCCAGTGTGTCCGACCCCAAGGCTCAGCCACCGACCTTCACCGCCCGGCTGACCACCGTCGACGGTCTGCGGGTGGCGACCGGCCGCGACTTCGACTCGCTGGGCGCGGTGCGCAAGCCGGCTGAAGTCGTGGTGCTCGACGAGTCCGGCGCAGGCGCGCTGGCCACGGGCTTACGGGGAGCGCAGCTCAGCGTCGGGTCGGTGGAGGAGAAGCCCTACACCCGTCGTCCGTATCCCCCGTTCATGACGTCGACGCTGCAGCAGGAAGCCGGGCGCAAGTTGCGGTTTTCCGCCGAGCGCACGATGAGCATCGCCCAGCGGCTCTACGAGAACGGTTACATCACCTACATGCGGACCGACTCGACGACGTTGTCGCAGTCGGCGATCGACGCGGCCCGCACGCAGGCCCGTCAGCTCTACGGCGAGGAGTACGTCTACCCGTCGGCGCGCCAGTACACCCGCAAGGTGAAGAACGCCCAGGAAGCCCACGAGGCGATCCGGCCCGCGGGGGAGACCTTCGCCACCCCCGACGCGGTGCGGCGCGAGCTCGACGGCGATGAATTCCGGCTCTACGAGCTGATCTGGCAGCGCACGGTCGCCTCGCAGATGGCCGACGCCCGGGGCACCACGCTGAGCCTGCGGATCAACGGCGAAATCAACGCGGCCGGCACCAGAAGAGAAGTGGTGTTTAGCGCCAGCGGTCGGACGCTGACCTTCGCCGGGTTCTTGAAGGCCTACGTGGAGACCGTGGACGAGTTGGCCGGCGGCGAGGCCGACGACGCCGAGAGCCGGCTGCCGCAGTTGACCCAGGGGCAGCGGGTGGATGCCACCGAGCTGAGCCCCGACGGGCACTCCACCAACCCTCCGGCGCGCTACACCGAGGCGTCGTTGATCAAGGCTCTCGAAGAGCTGGGCATCGGACGGCCGTCGACCTATTCGTCGATCATCAAGACCATCCAGGACCGCGGCTACGTGCACAAGAAGGGCAGCGCGCTGGTGCCGTCGTGGGTGGCGTTCGCCGTCACGGGTTTGCTGGAGCAGCATTTCGGGCGGCTGGTCGACTACGACTTCACCGCCGCGATGGAGGACGAACTCGACGCGATCGCCTCCGGCCAGGAACATCGGACCAACTGGCTCAACAACTTCTACTTCGGCGGCGACCACGGCGTGCCCGACTCGGTGGCCCGCTCCGGCGGACTCAAGAAATTGGTCGGGGTCAACCTCGAGGGCATCGATGCCCGAGAAGTCAACTCCATCAAGCTTTTCGACGACATCGAGGGGCGATCCGTCTATGTTCGGGTGGGCAAGAACGGGCCCTACCTGGAGCGCATGGTGGCCGGCGACGACGGCGAACCGAAACCGCAGCGGGCCAACCTGCAGGACTCGCTGACCCCTGACGAGCTGACCCTCGACGTCGCCGAGGAACTGTTCTCCACTCCGCAAGAGGGACGCACGCTCGGCGTCGACCCGGACAGCGGACACGAAATCGTCGCCAAGGACGGCCGTTACGGTCCGTACGTCACCGAGGTACTTCCCAAGCCGGACGACGGCGACGGCGCTGCCGGGCAACCGGCAAAGAAGGGCAAGAAGCCCACCGGCCCCAAGCCGCGAACGGGATCGCTGCTGCGCACCATGGATCTGCAGACCGTGACGCTCGAGGATGCATTGAAACTGCTGTCGCTACCTCGGGTAGTCGGCGTAGACCCTGAATCCAGTGAGGAGATCACCGCTCAGAATGGCCGCTACGGCCCATACCTGAAGCGCGGCAACGACTCTCGATCATTGGCGACTGAGGACCAGATGTTCGACATCACCCTCGAAGACGCGCTGAAGCTCTACGCCGAGCCGAAGCGCCGTGGTCGGCAGGGCGCTGCGGCGCCGCCGCTGCGCGAACTGGGCAACGACCCGGCGTCGGGCAATCCGATGGTGATCAAGGATGGCAGGTTCGGTCCCTACGTCACCGACGGTGAGACCAACGCGAGCCTGCGCAAGGGCGACGACGTGTTGTCGATCACCGATGAACGGGCCTCGGAGCTGCTGGCCGATCGGCGCGCCCGCGGCCCGGTGAAGCGGACGGCCAAAAAGGCCGCGCGCAAGGCGCCTGCCAAGAAATCGGGGGCCAAGAAGGCCGCCAAGCGCAGCTAGCGGGACGTATCCTGGGGGCGTTTCCCCTGCTCGGCGGATCCTCAGGATATTTTCTTAGAGGTTTTTGCCAAAAGACTGGTGATTCTCAGCCAGTTCTCAGGTACAGTAACCCTTACACACACACTGTGGCACCGCCACGGCACCGTTCAGGGAGAGTCATGCGAGCCGTCGCCCGCTATTGCATCACCGCTGGTGTTGCGCTGGGTGGCGTCAGCATCATCATCGCCGCCCCGGCGGCGCCACCGCTGCGCGATATCGAAGTGCCCGCGGTGCAACTCTCCGGCAACACCAACGACAACCCCGATGTGAACAGTCCCACCGTGGCCGACTTACTGCAGGTCATGGGTGGTGCCGAGAGCCCAGTGGTGGTGCAGAACATCACCGAGTCCGAGACCGGAGTGTTCGAAGGCGATCAGCCTGCGACCGTGCCGGGCCTCACCGACCTGCTGAACCTGGGCACTGACCCGGCCGCCTCGGACCCGCACGGGAAGTCCTTCATCGATATCGGGCCACTGCCGCCCAGCGACCTCGCCCCGGCGCCGGCCGCTCCTCCACCGGCTGGCGGCTAGCGACCCTCTCCGCCTCAGCCGGCGATCAGTTTTCCCTCGGAACTCTCAGCATGTCCTGCCACGTCCGCTGCTGTGCGCCCTGACCCAAGTCGAATTCGGTGTAGACGCGCCCGTCCGGCGCGAAGAAGTCACCGAGCGCGCGCAGCGGCCTGGAGGCAACGTCCAGCGAGACCACGCGCGTGCACTCCCGTCTGTCGCGGAGTCGGTGGTTGGTACGTCATCACCGACGCTCTAGATGGTGGTGTGTCGCGCGACGCCCCCGACATACATGCTGAGGCGCGCTTAACCACGCCCGATGCCGGGCAACGTACTTTTCTCGCACCAGAGCTGCAATTTTTAGCTGCAAAGTGATTTTTTGTCGCAGAGATGAGCCTTTGCCGCGCGCAAGCTTTGCCGAAATCCCGTTTCCGGGACTAACTGCCCACCTCGCTGGACACTTCCTCAGACGCTGCCAGGTTGAGCGGCCGGGCTAATTGAGTAGGCGCGGTCCGTCCCCGTAGCGCGACGACTTCGGCCACGTCCCAACACAGCGCTTCGGCGTCGAGTGCGCCGCTGACCGCGACCGCCGACGCCAGCACGTGGCCGTCTTCCAGCTTGGCCAGCTCGGTGAGCCGCGCCGCCTCGTTCACCGGGTCACCGATCACGGTGTATTCGAAGCGCGCCAGCGCGCCGATGTGGCCCGCGATGGCCCTCCCGGCCGACACACCGATGCCGAAATCGGCGGAACCGATCACCGGGAGGAGTTCGTCGTGCAGCTCGCGGGCGGCTGCCAGCGCGCCACCGTAAGCGTCCGGGTGCTCGATGGGCGCGCCGAAGATCGCCAGCGCGGCATCGCCCTGGAACTTGTTGACGAACCCCCCATGCCGGCCGACGGTGTCGACCACCACCCGGAAGAACTCGTTGAGCAGGTGGACCACCTCGGCGGGCGGGCGCGTCGAGGCCAGCTGGGTGGAGCCGACCAGGTCCACGAACAGCACTGCGACATCTCGCTCCTGCCCACCCAACTCGGTGCCACGCTCCAGAGCCCGGCGGGCGACGTCTTCACCGACATAGCGGCCGAAGAGGTCACGAAGCCGTTGCCGCTCGGACAGGTCGCGGACCATGTCGTTGAAGCCGGCCTGCAGCAGACCCAGCTCGCTGGCGTCGTAGATCTGCATGTGCGCGTTGTAGTTACCGCGCTGCACCTCGCTAAGCGCCCAGCGCAGCTGACGCAACGGGTCGGCGATCGACATGGCCACCAGCAGCGTGCTGACCAGCCCGATGCCCAACGCCAGCAGCGCCAGCAGCAGGATCGGGTTCAACAGCTTCTCCGGCGGCCCGTGCAGGTACGACGCCTTGTCGGCGGCCACGGCCAGCACGATCGTCAGGAGTGGCACCCCGGTCGACAACGCCCAGGCCAGCATCTGGCGCCCGATGACGCCCGACGCCCTGATGTTCTCCGGCAGCCCGCCGCGCAGGGCGGCGACGGCCACTGGTCGCAGCACCCGTTCGGACTGTAGATAGCCGATGATCGCGGTCGCGGCGGCGCCCAGGGCGGTGGCGACCGCCACCACCGGCGCGGCGTGCTTGGCCACCGGCCAGCTGGCGACGATGAACACCACGCCGCCGATGCACCAGGACACCAAGTTGATCACCGTGCGGTAGAAAGGCGTGCGCAGCGCGCGGCTGCGGGCCAACTCGGTGGCGGCCGGGTCGGTATCGATGAGCAGACCGTCGCGGCGCTGCCACCGGAACACCGGCAGCAGTAGCCGCACGCTTATCGCAAATCCGACGAGAAACAGGACGACGATCGACGCGGCGAAGATCGCCAGGTTGACGGTCGGCAGTTCTTGCAGCTCGATGCGGTCCTCGGGTGGCAGCCCGTAGCGTAGGAAGCCCAACACCAGCAATGCGCCGATGATGTCGGCCTGTAGCTGGCTAAGCGAGAACACCGGCCACGGCGTGCGCACCAACCACTGGACGAATCCGCTGATCCGTCCGGGCAGTCCCGCCGCCGTGCTCACCTGCCCACCGTATCGGTCGGCGGGGACCGAAAAGTAGCCATAGCGTTGCGCGGGTAGCCGCCGATGTTGCGGAGACGTCAGTGGTGAGCACTACTGTTTCGGGTGATGTCGCGGGTATTCAAACGGCTGGTTGGCCAGGAGTCGGTCGAGGCTGACCTGGTGGCTGCCGCGGCAGCCGCCCGCGGTGATTCGACCCATACCGCCGCGATGACGCATGCCTGGCTGATCACCGGTCCGCCCGGGTCCGGCCGCTCGATCGCCGCGCTGTGCTTTGCGGCCGCCCTGCAGTGCACCTCCGCCGGGGTGCCCGGCTGCGGAGAATGCCGGTCCTGCACGACGACGATGGCCGGCACGCACGCCGACGTGCGCCGCGTCATCCCCGAAGGACTGTCCATCGGCGTGGACGACATGCGCGCGATCGTCCAGATCGCGTCTCGGCGGCCCAGCACCGGTCGCTGGCAGATCGTGTTGATCGAGGATGCGGACCGGCTGACCGAGGGTGCGGCGAACGCGCTGCTCAAGGTCGTCGAGGAGCCGCCGCCGTCGACGGTTTTTCTGCTGTGCGCGCCGTCGGTGGATCCCGAAGACATCGCGATCACGCTGCGGTCCCGCTGCCGGCACATCGCGCTGGTGACGCCGCCGCCCGCGGCCATCGCGGAGGTCCTGGTCGACAGCGACGGGTTGCCGGCCGACACCGCGAGCTGGGCGGCGTCGGTCAGTGGCGGCCACGTCGGCCGGGCGCGCCGGCTGGCCACCGACCCGCAGGCGCGCGAGCGGCGGCTGCAGGCGTTGGGGCTGGCCCGCGACGCGGCGACACGGTCGAAGGCTTACAGCGCCGCCGAAGCGCTGGTGGCCGCGGCAGAAGCCGAAGCGACGGTGCTGACCGCCGGGCGCGCCGAGGCCGAGACCGAAGAGCTGCGGACCGCGCTGGGCGCGGGAGGCACCGGTAAGGGCACCGCCGGTGCGCTGCGCGGCGCCACCGGCGCGATCAAAGACCTTGAGCGACGACAGAAGTCGCGCCAGACCCGGGCGTCGCGGGATGCCCTGGACCGCGCGCTGATCGACCTGGCCACCTACTTCCGGGACGCGCTGCTGGTCTCTGCCGGTGCGGGCGGCGTGCGACCCAACCATCCCGACATGGCCGAGCAGATCGCGGCGATGGCAGCCCACGTCCCCTCCGACCGGCTGCTGCGCTGCATCGAAGCCGTGCTGGGATGCCGCGAGGCCCTATCCGTCAACGTCAAGCCCAAGTTCGCGGTCGATGCCATGGTCGCCACCATCGGCCAGGCGCTGCGCGACTAGAACTTGGGCCGCTCCAGGGGGCTGTCGTAGACTCGTGCCGCCCGACAGGGCACGCCACCTTAGCTCAGTCGGTAGAGCGGCTCACTCGTAATGAGCAGGTCAGGAGTTCGATTCTCCTAGGTGGCTCCATCTTCTGCATCGAGCAGCTACCGCGGCAGCGCGTAGCCCACCGGCCCGACCGCGACGCACACGCTCAGCGCGGCCGTGTTGGTCCGTACCCGGATGGCGCTGCCGGCGCCCGGCAGTCGCACGTAGACCCGGTTGAGCCCGGGATGCACCGGAACCCGTGCCTCGGTTCCCTCCGACAGCGACAGTGTCATCGACCCGTCGCTGTTGGCCAGGTAGTTGATCTCGGCCGTCCAGTCAGTCGGCAGCAGCGGGCCGTCGAGTGCAAGCCGAACCGGCCGGTCGGGTTGCACCAGATAGCCACACTGCGGCAATGGTCCAGGCACGATTGCGCGGACCCAGGTCACCTGCGCGTCGACCAGCCGACCCGCGCTGTCCAGTGCTCGCAATTGCGTTGTCGCCGGTGCGAATTCCGGGCGATCGCGCAGCAGTGCGAACATATGACTGGCCAGGTTGTCCGGCCGGGCCACCCGTCCGAGTACCAATGGATCGACTTCTTGGTCGAGCAACGGCGCACTCGAGGCCGCGTGCGCGGCGGCCAAACCGCGGCGGGCATTCTGCAGATAGGGCTGAGCGGGGTTGTCCTGCCAGGATTTCAGAAACGTCGCCGTCGAATAGCAGCTGCTCGCGACGAACGACGCCGCCACCGCGGCAGTCACCACGGTTCGGGGCGTGGACGCGTCCAGCCAGTGTGACGACGGGCGGTTAGGCGCGCAGAGCCCGACCGCGGCCAGCAGTGCCAGTACCACGACGAGATCGGGGAAATAGCGCAAGGTCTGGGCCAGCTCCAGCGCGGTGAACCGCGACGAGCGCATCAGATAGATCGGCACCTGGCAGGCGACCACGTAACCGGCCGCGGTCAACCACACCGGCACGACGCGCTGTTTGCGGACCAGTGACAGCGTCACCGTCGCGGCCAGCAGCAGCCAGCCCAACGCCTTGGCCAGCGTCGGCGGGGTCGCCCACGGCGAGGCCGGTGCCCACCGGGCCCAGGCCCACGGGCCGCCGGCCAAACCCGGAACGATCCCGTGAGTAACCGAGCGGCGCAAGAGGTCCCACGTCATCGGCAGGTCCGAACTCCACCGCTGCTGGTTGACCACCAGCAGATAGACGGCTACCCAGACGCCGGTCAGCGCCAGCGATGCCGTCCACAACCGAACGCCGGCCCGCCAGACCGTCAAGGACGCGGCGCGATCGCCGTGAACATGGCACAGCAGTGCGGCGACTGCGAACGCGACGAAAGGGATCACCGCGGCCTTTTCGAAGAACAGCAGCCCACCAAGGTATGCCAGCACGCCGGTCACCGCGTAGCGCTGGTTGCCGGTGCGGACCAGCAGGATCGCGTCGGCGCAGACCCAGGCCAGCGCGGCCAGCATCGGCAGCGAGTTCAGCGCCGCCGCCCACCACGCGAATCCCGGGACGCCCAGCGGGGTGAACAGCGCAAAGGTCAGCGGGACGAGCAGCACCGGCCGCCAGCCCAGGATGACGTACAGACCGCGAAGCAACGCCAGCGACGCCAGCACTTGCAGCACCACCAGGCTGATGGCCGGCCCAACCCAGTTCAGCGGCGAGAGCCGGGTGATGACGCTGGCGACCAGGAACGCGGCGGGCATCACATGGCCGTCGTGGTCGTCGAACAGGTACGCCGGTGACAGCAGGCCATGCGTGCCGGCCTGGCTGACCAGAATCAGGTCGTCCCAATAGAAGTACCCCCGAAACGCCAGCACCCCGCGGATCACCAACTGCACCGCAATAAGCGCCGCTGCGGCCAGCGCCACCTTCGGTATCCGGCCGGCCCGTCGGTATGGTGGGCCGGTGCGAGCACTGGTCACCGGGGCAGCCGGGTTCATCGGGTCGACGCTAGTCGACCGGTTGCTGAGCGACGGCTACAGTGTCGTCGGCCTGGATAACTACGCCTCCGGGCGGGCTACCAACCTGGAGCATCTGGCCGACATCGGTGAATTCGGGTTCGTCGAGGCCGACATCGTCACCGCCGATCTCCAGGCGATCTTCGACGAGCACCGACCGGAGGTGGTGTTTCACCTCGCCGCGCAGATCGACGTGCGGCACTCGGTGACCGACCCGCAGTTCGACGCGTCGGTCAACGTGATCGGCACCGTGCGGCTTGCCGACGCCGCGCGCAGCGCCGGTGTGCGCAAGGTCGTGCACACCTCGTCGGGCGGATCCATCTACGGCACGCCGCCGTCATATCCGACCAGCGAGGACGTACCCACCGACCCCGCTTCGCCGTATGCCGCGGGCAAGGTGGCCGGCGAGATCTACCTCAACACGTTTCGTCATCTGTACGACCTGGAGTGCTCGCACATCGCGCCGGCCAATGTCTACGGCCCCCGCCAAGACCCGCATGGCGAGGCCGGGGTGGTCGCGATCTTCGCTCAGGCCCTGCTGTCCGGCAAGCCCACCAAGGTGTTCGGCGACGGCTCGAACACCCGCGACTACGTGTTCGTCGACGACGTGGTCGACGCGTTCATCAAAGCGTCCGGCCCGGCCGGCGGCGGTCAGCGGTTCAACGTCGGTACCGCCGTGGAAACCTCTGACCGCCAACTGCATTCAGCAGTAGCGGCCGCCGTCGGCGCGTCCGACGACCCGGAATTTTATCCACCGCGGCTGGGCGACTTGAAACGGTCTTGCCTCGACATCGACTTGGCCGCAAGGGTTTTGGGTTGGCGCCCACAGGTGCGACTGGCTGAGGGCGTCGTCCGCACGGTGGAGTACTTCCGGCGCATGCACACCCTCTAGTACTGCCAAACCGGCCGCGTCGCCGCCACCCTGAACCAGGGCAGGCCCAAACCAGTTCCTCACAAGCGTTGTGGGGCAGCAGGTTAAGATTTCGTCATCGAGCGGGTGACCAGTCCCACACCGATAGGTCGGCGGGTGGGTAGTCGGCGCAGTGATCAGTTTCTTTGGCGGCGACGCCTTTATTGTTGAAGAAGATCTTCGCCCAATTGGGCCACGCCGCCGTCATGGGGTCGGCAAAGTTGGTGGCCAGCTGTTCTGAGTAGGTTCTGCGGTCGGCAGGGGTGAGGGAATAGAAGTAGCGCGCACTGTCGATGGCGGCCTGTTGAACCTGGGGCGACTTGTTGTGCTTGTCGATCATGTACCGCTCATAATAGAGCGGCGTGAAATCGCGTGCGGCGGCGAGGATTTGCTCGGCGGTGCAGGTGGTGATAATCATCCGGTGCGGGATCGGGTAATCGTCGGTGGCGTCGGCCACCGCGGTGGCGGGCAACGCCGTCGTCGCGACCGTGGCGGTAAGTGCGGCGATCCCGACTCGCAGGACCGAACGTGCTCGCGGCCGCCTCAGTCGGTGCATGTTTATCTCCTCTCGGGTCGATGCGGCGGGTCGGCTTCGCGGACTGGACTGCGACGTCATTGGTGACGTGCAGCCGCCGAGGTCAGGATCGGTACCTGGTCAGGGCAGTAGGTGCTGATTGCAGCGGCGAGGAATTGGTAGCTTTGGGCCGTGGTGGCGCCGCGCGGCAGGTTGATCAACGCAAAGCGGGCGGATTTGTCCGCTGTGGTGTCGAGGCCGTTGTGTAGTCGTTCGCACGTGATCTTGCCCAGCCATGCGTTGTAGTCGCGGCGGCCGTAGATGACGTAGCTGTGGAGCTGATTGTTTAAGTCAGTATCCGGGTCGGCGTGCGCCGAGGCAGCCCCAGCGACCATGGCCGCCGTGACCAGCGCCGGCACCGAGACCTTCGCTAATCTCACTGCGGTCCTTCGTGACTCATCGCACCCACGCGGAGCGGCTGGGTCGTGGCCGTCTCGTCGGTCGGGCGCTGAATCCAGGGCCGGTTATGGTCGCCGCGGGGGTAGATAACTTGCGGCCACCAGAACCACCGTCCCAGCAGTGTGGCGATCGAGGGCATCAGTAGCGTGCGCACGATCAGCGTGTCGAGCAGCAGACCGATGGCGATGGTGGAACCCAACTGCGCGATAATCCGCAGACTGCTGCCGAGCATGGAGGCCATGGTGACGGCGAACACCAGGCCCGCAGCAGTCACCACGCCACCCGTGCCGGCCATGGCCCGGATATATCCGGTCTTCAATCCGGCGTGGATCTCCTCTTTGAACCGGGAGACCAGCAGCAGGTTGTAGTCGGCCCCGACAGCTAACAGGATCATGACCGACATCAACATCACCAGCCAGTGGATGTTGATGCCGAACACATCCTGCCAAATCAGCACCGACAGCCCGAAGGACGCCGCAATCGAACTGCCCGCGGTGCCCACGATCACCAGCGCGGCCACCAGAGAACGGGTGAGGATCAGCATGATCAGAAAGATCAGCGTGAGCGCGGACACCACCGCGATCATGAGATCGTATTTCGTGCCGTCGGCCATGTCCTTAAAGGTCGCGGCCGTACCACCAAGATACACTTTGGCGTCCGAGAGGGAGGACATCTTCAGGCCCGCCTGCGCGGCCGTTCGCTCCGCGCCGACACGCGCGATTCCAGCGGGAGTCATCGGATCCTCTTGGTGGGTAATGAAATAGCGAGCGGATTTGCCGTCGGGTGATAGGAACATCACGAGACCGCGCTGGAACTCCGGGTTCTGGAACGCCTCCGGAGGCAGGTAGAACAGGGCATCGTTTTTGGCGGTATCGAAGCTTTGCCCCATGACGATCGCGGTGTCGTTCATGGCAGCCATCTGGTTGATCGTCGCCGACATGGTTTGGTACATCGTCAGCGACAACCCGCGCATAGTTTTCATGCTGCTGATCATCGGCGGCATCAGCGCGAGCATCTGCGGCATGAGCGAATCCATTGTGTCCAAGTCTTTTACGAGATCGTGCAGCTTTTCGGAAATCCCGTCGATACCGTCCAATGCGTCAAACAGCGACCGCAGTGACCAGCAAATCGGAATATCGAAGCAATGCTTTTCCCAGTAGAAGTAGCTGCGGATAGGCCGCCAGAAATCATCGAAATCCGCTATGTGATTGCGTAATTCGTCGGTGATCGCCACCATGTCTTTCGTATTACCGACCATATGGTGGGTGGTGGCGGTAAGCTGCTGCATAACCGCGTACAGGCGCTCCATGTTGTTGATCGTGAGCTGCATTTCATCCGACATCTTGAGCATGTTGGCCAAGGTGCCCCGCAAGAACGGCAGGTTCTGGTTGTTGGTCTGGCCTTGCATGCTGTTTTGAAATGGTATGGAGCTGTGTTGGATCGGAATTCCCATGGGCCGGGTGATGTCTTGCACCATCGCGATACCGTCAACGCGCAGGACGTTATAGGCGACCCTGTCCAAAACGAGCATGTCGGCCGGATTGCGCATATCGTGGGCCGCGTCGATCATCAGGATGTCTGGATTCATCCGGGCCGGCGAGAAATGCCGGTCGGCAGCCCCGTATCCCAGATTGGCCGGCGCACTGGCGGGCATATAGAACCGGTCGTTGTAGTTCGTCGTATATCCGGGCAGGGCGACCATGCCGATCAGCACCACCACCGCACTGGCCGCCAGGATCGGCGCGGGCCAGCGCACCACCGCGGTGCCCACCCGCCGCCACAGCCCGCCGCCCTGGGCCGCGCGCTTGGCTTCGAACAATCCGAAACGGCTGCCGACGAAAAGAACCGCCGGCCCCAGCGTGAGCGCGCAGCCCACCACGACCAGCATTCCGATGGCGACGGGCACACCCATCGTTTGGAAGTATGGCAGCCGCGCAAAGCTCAGACAGTACGTTGCGCCGGCGATCGTCAGCCCCGAACCAAACACGACGGGAGTGACCGAACGAAACGTGGTGTAATAGGCCGTTTCCCGATCTCCACCGGCCTGACGCGCTTCTCGATAACGGCCGAACAGAAATATCCCGTAGTCGGTAGCCGCCGCGATTCCCAACATCGTTAGAATGTTCGATACAAACGTGGTGAGTCCAAAGACGTTGTGGATGCCCAGAACCGCGACGACTCCGCGCGACGACGCCAATCCGATCCCGGTCAAGAACAACTGGACCAGCGTGGTGACGAGAGAGCGGTAGACAATCAGCAGCATGACCGCGATCGCCCCGAGAGTCATCACCGTGATCTTGGCGAGGCTGGCGTTGCCGATGACGTGCAAATCATCAGTGAGCGCCGCCGGGCCGGTGACATAGGCCTTCACCCCTGCCGGGGCAGGGGTGCGTTCCACAACCTTGCGGACAGCGTCCACGGATTGATTCGCTAATGTCGTGCCTTGATCACCGGCGAGATTCAACATCACATAGGCGCCCTTGGCGTCGCTGCTCTGGACCCCCGCCGCGGTAAACGGCTCCCCCCAGAAATCCTGAATATGCTGGATATGCTGTGGATCTCGCTTCAACTGCCCAACGATGCTGGCGTAGTACCGGTGAGCGTCGTCGCCGAGCTTCTGCTGGCCTTCGAGGACGATCATCACCGTACTGTTGGAATTAAATTCTCTGAAGTTGTGCCCCATCAGCATCATCGCCTTCATCGACGGTGCGTCCACGGGCGTCATCGGCGAAGCATGGGCCTCCCCGACCACTTCCAATCGCGGGGCGATGGTGTTCACAATGACGGCGACGAACACCCAGAACAGAATGATCGGCACCGCCAACGCGCGGATGGTGTGCGGGAGCAACGGTCGCCCAGGCGTCGGCATGGCGTGCTTGGTGCTCGTGTCGGTCATGCGGACTTCACCAGACAGAAGGTCTGCGCGTTGCGGCCGCCGGTGCTTTTTTGGTCCCGAACCACCCCGTCCACGGTGACACGACAACCGATTTGATCACCGTCGCTCTGTGCCATGATGTTGGCGCTGACCGCGGGCAGGGTCGTTGATATGGTGATCGACCACGGCAGGGCCGTGCTGACTTCGTGGGTGTTGGCGTCCGCGTCGAAGTAGTCGATCGTGGCGGTAGACCCTGGCGGCCCGAACACGTCATAGACCACAATTTTTGGGTTGAACTGCACGATCTCGATACCGGCACCGGCAGCAGCATTGAGGTCCTGGGAGCCAAAGACTTTGTGCAGCCGCACCACGATCAATCCCGAGACAGCCAACACCACCACAAACACCAGCGGTATCCACGCGCGTGCGGCGACGCCTGTGACTGGAATAGCCTTCACCTAAACACCTTTCGCCAACCGATCAGTAACGGCCGGTCACAGTCGGTCCATCGCCCGAGACATCCGCGCCGCCTCCAAATAGGCAAGGTCACGGCGCGGGTGGTGCGGCCGTGGCTGTGTCAGTGCAGTGAGGATGCGGCCGAGTCCGCACATCAGGATTGGGTCCAGCCACCGGCGGCGGGTCGACGCGACTGGTCTGGCCGCTGCGGTGCTGAATGCAATTTGGTTCTCGGTAATGAGGACTGGTGCGGGCTTCCGTAGCGTGCAGGCAGCTGTCGGCCGACCCGGCTCGGTGTGGGAAGGTGTAAGAGGCATGGGTGTCACGTGCGACATGGCAGTTCTTCCATGAATGGCCCCTCATCGAGGGTCGTTTGCATACCTTGTGGGCTGAAGAGTCCGAGGAGGCCGGGGAATAGCACTCCGCCGGGATCAATGGGCGCCGAGTGCGCCAGTGCACCAATTCGAATGGGCACGAAGCCGGTTTGGGTGATTATGCCGGCGGTGATCCAAGCGGTGTCGTTGTCGTCGGCCGCATATCCGATCCCCCATCGCCCTGGTTCCCGGCGACCCCGCAGCCATAGCGTTTCGGCGAGCTGGTGTGAGAAAGCGCGTGCCACGGATGATTTCGGGAACAATTCAGCGGTCACCGTCCCGGAAGTCTTGCCGCCGAGGTCCTTGATGGTCATCACACCGTCGTCGTGCCAGAGGAACGGGTTCGACGGATCGATGATGACCGCGCCAGCCAACCGATCGCGATAAACCTCGGCGAAGGGCGCGACGACCGCGTTCGGGATCGCCAGGATCGCCACTTCCGCCCCGTCGATTGCTTCGTCAATCGTGCGGACTGGATAGTCGATGTCTTCATGCTGATAGTCGGGCGGAGTGAAGGCGTCCGGGCGTCGCGCTCCAATGATGACCTTGTTTCCGGCCAGGATCAGGTGACCGGCCAACGCCGACCCGATCAATCCGGCGCCGACTATCGCGATCCGGTGCGGCAGTCCCATCGGCATCTGTACGCTCCTAACTGACAGAAAACGAAAAATGTCAGCAGTCAGTATGCGCGTACCAATCGCGACGTGTCAAGCAGTGCACCTGGCTAAGACGGGCCGCGTACATATCACAAGACGACTGACGTATCTAGTAACCTGGCAATATGCCTCGACGGTCGCCCAGTCAGCCAGCCGCACCTACCAGCGCAGACGATGCGCGCGAGCGCATCCTGGCTGCCGCTGAACGCTGCATTGATCGCCACGGCATCCGCAAGACCACGATGGACGACGTTGCGTGTGAGGTTGGATTGTCGCGGCCCAGTGTCTACCGCTATTTCGCTGACCGCGACGATCTGCTCATCGAGCTGATCACACGGCACGCGCGGGTCTTGCTTGGCCGCGCACGCAAGTCGATTTCCCGGCACACCAGCCTTCCGGATCAGCTCGTCGAGATGGTCCTGTACACCGCCGAACACGCCCGCCGGGACCCCCTGACGCGGCATATCATCGACCCCGATGCCACGAGCCTTGGCCGACGAATGATCGCGTCGGGAACGACGGAGACGATGCGAGCCGAGATGTGGGATCCCGTTCTGGACGCGGCCGTGGCTAACAATGAACTGCCATCCGGGCTTCCCCGTTCGGACACCCAGTTGTGGCTGGGCAACGTCACGTTGATGGTGATGCGCGGCCTCGAGGATGGTGAGGGCGACGTCAGGCGCTACCGGTCCATACTGCGTCGCTTCGTCGTCCCCGCCTTCGCCGGCGCAAACCGCGCCGCCATCGCCGAAGTCACGGCATTCTGAACTCCACACCGACACCCCAAACACCACAGGTTGGGGCGCGCTATGGCGTCGACTCGCTCGGTATCAATCAGGGGGAGTCAATCTCTTGTCTGTTGCCGCGCGCAGTGGTCAGCATCAGCAAAAGTGTTGGCGTTGACGAGATTGCGGTGACCGCGACCGATCACGATGGCGAAGCCACTAATGACGCACCAACAACAGGTGAACGCCTCGGACGGATAGGCGTTGATTGGTGGGCCACCATCGTGGCCGGCGTTGTGGTGCTGCTGGCCGTGGCTGGACTGCTGCCCAAGATTCCGTGTTGACGCGGTGAGCACCGTTGTTGTCGATTAGACCGATCCCGCTGGAGAGGCCAGTTTCACCAGCAGCAACCTGCTCGCCTATCTTCCGGGTGTCCTGCTGCTGATCGCGGTCGGTTTGCTCGACAAGTACGCGCAGGTGGGGTGGAATTCACTTGCGCACCATGAGCATTGGACAGTGCCCGACATCGAGTATGTGCTGTGGGCGATTGTGATCGGCCTCGTCGTGGCCAACACCATCGGCCTGCACCGCATCTTCCGCGCTGGCGTTCAGACATACGAATTCTGGTTGAAGATCGGGATCGTCGCACTGGGAGTGCGTTTCGTTCTCGGGTGATGTCGTCAAGCTCGGTGGCATCTCGTTGGTGCAGATCGTGGTGGACATGGCCCTGGCCGGCGCGATCATTCTCACCGCGGCCCACTTCTTCGGTTTGTCCGGCAAGCTAGGTTTGCTGCTGGCCATCGGGACCTCTACTTGTGCCGTGTCTGGCCGCCAAAGGCGCTATCCGGGCGCGCAATTCCGACGTCGGGTACGCCATCGCGGCGATCTTGGCGTTGGGCGCGGTCGCTTTGTTCACGCTGCCGGTACTGGGACACGCGATCGGCCTCACCGACCACGAATTCGGCTTGTGGGCCGGTCTTTCGGTGGACAACACCGCCGAAACGACCGCGACGGGCTATCTGTATTCCGAGCAGGCGGGCAAGATCGCGGTGTTGGTGAAGTCCACCCGCAACGCCCTGATCGGTTTCATCGTATTGGGTTTCGCGCTGTACTGGGCCGCGCGCGGCGAGGCAGACCAGATCGCAGCGGGCCTGCGGGCCAGAGCGGCATTCATCTGGGACAAGTTCCCGAAGTTCGTTCTGGGTTTTCTGGCGGTGTCGGCGATCGCGACCGCGGGCTGGCTGAGCAAGGGCCAAACCGCCAACGTCGCCAACGTGTTGCGGTGGGCGTTCTTGCTGACCTTCGCCGGCGTGGGGCTGAACACCAACATTCGTGAACTCGTCCGCACCGGGTGGCGGCCGCTGGTGGTGGCGATCATCGGCCTGGTCGTTGTCGCCGCTGTGTTACTTGGACTGGTGTTGCTGACGTCACGCGGGCTGCACTGGGGTGTCGGGGCTGGCTGATCATTCCGGCGCTTGGGCGCCCTCGAGCGCGACGGCGCGGGCCAGTCGCGCGTAACGCAATTCGAGGTCTTTGAACCGCAGATAGGTGCTCAGCGTGGTGAAGCTGAAGGCGATGATCAGCGCATACAGCATCAGGTCGGTACCGCGGTCCACCCCGAGCCAGTGCGCCACCACCGTGGTGTCGTTGGGTCTTAGCACGGCGTAGACGGCGGCCATCACGAAGACCAGATAGCCGACTTTGACCCAGGCCCGCGACTGCGCGCTGCGGCGGGAGCGCAGCAGGTAAACCAATAACGCGATGATCGAGGTGATCAGCAGACCCTGAATCCAGTTCAACGCGGCATCCTTCCTCGCAGGAATCCGTCGACGATGATGTTGACACCGTTGAGCAGCGGTTGCCCCTTGGATTGGGAGTATTCGGTGTAGAGCACCTCGACGGGTTGTTCAGCGACACGCCAGTGGTTTTCGGCGATCAGCATGATGAACTCGGTGGCGTGGCTCATCCCGTTCATGGTGATGTCCAGCCCGTCGGCGACGGTTTTGTTGAACACCCGCAGTCCGTTGTTGCTGTCGGTCAGCCCCAACGTGCGACCGCGCGGGCTCAGCCGCACGGCGGTCTGCAACACGATGCGTTTCAGCAGCGGAGGCCTGGTGACGCCGGCGCCGAATCGAGTGCCGATGACGACGTCGACGTCACCGCGGCCCAGCCGGTCGATCATTGTGACGAGGTCCTCGACGCGGTGCTGACCGTCGGCGTCGAAGGTGGCGAAGACCTGAGCCCCGGGCTGGCGGCGGGCGTACTCGACCCCGGTCTGGATGGCCGCACCCTGGCCCAGATTCACCGGGTGGCGCACCAGATGCGCCCCGGCTCGAAGGGCGATGTCGCCGGTGTCGTCGTCGCTGCCGTCGTCCACACACACGACGTGGGCGAAAACCGTGCGCAGATCGGTGATCACGTCGCCGATCACGCCGGCTTCGTTGAAGGCTGGGACGACGATCCAGGCGTCGAGCGTTTCACTGGGCATTTCAAGGCCACAACGTACACGCCTGACCGGCTGATCAGCCGCGGCTACGCGCCAGGGCGGCCAGGTGCACACCGATACCCACCAGCGGACCGCACAGCAGCGCGACCACCGTGCGGGTCTGCAGCGGCAGCGGCAACACCAGCAACAGCGTCGACGCCACGGTCGCTGAAACCCAGCCCAGCGCGTAGGCGCGATGCATCGCGGCCGCGACCGTGGCGGCACCGGTGAGCGTGAGCATCGCGATCGTCACCGCGGCGGCGGTCAGCCAGGCCAGCAGCGTGCCCGGCGCATGGTAGTCGGGTCCGAAGCCGACCCGTAGCAGCCAGGGACCGACCAGGCCGGCCGCCAGCACGCCGACCAGGCCGATCCCGCCGACCAGCGCCGCCGGTGCGAGCAGGGCCCGAAGCCGCTTGGTTCGCTCGTCGACGAAGTGCGCGATCAGATTGCCCTGCATCGCGGTCAGCGGTACCAGCAGTGGCGCGCGGGTCAGGGTGACCGCGAGGATGACCACCCCGCCTTCGGCGCCCAGCTGGTTGGACGTCACTTTCAGCAGCACCGGAAAACCCATCACCAAGATCGCGCTGGCGCCTGCCGCGGTGATCGAATGCGCCGCCCCGCGCAAGAAAGTCGCTGTGCCGCCGGGGGTCAGCAGCCGCGCCGCCGCCCGGGTTATCGGCGACGCCGCGATCATGATCAGCCAGGCCAGCGCTCCCGCGACGGTGGCCCACAGGAAACCGACCAGGTCCCAGCCGACGACGACGGTGGCCGTCGCGACCGCCACTCGAATGACGGCGTCGGTGACCATCAGCGCCCCGTACTGGGTCCAGCGGTTGGTGCCGGCCAGCATGCCCAGCAGCGTGGCGTGCAGGCAGAATCCCGCCAACCCGACGCTGAGCAGGCCTACCGACAGCCAGTGGGCGGTGGCGAACACCCGGCCGCTCCACAGCGGTGAGCTGCCGGCGATCACCACCGCCGCGCCGATACCGACCATGCCGGCCACCCGCAGCGGGTGGGTGCGTCGGCCCGGCACCATCTCGGCGTATCCGGCGGCGCGGACTTCTCGCGTCGTCTCCTGAAGCAGGCCGTTGGCCGCGCCGGTGACCAGCCCGAACGCCCCCCAGAAGACCGCGAAGAGGGAGAAGCCGGCCGGTGCCAGATCGCGAGCGGCCAGGTAGACCACCGCGTAGCCGCACACTGCGGTCAATGCGGTCGCGGCGCCCACCCGGGCCACGCTGCTGCGTGCGATCGGGCCGGCGAACGCTCCGATGGCAGGGGTTCCGCCGATCTCGGTCACGGTCACACCACCCTCGCCACGGTTTGAAAATACTCAGCGCCGTCGCGGCGGTACGGCGCGCTCCGGCGATGGCGACCTGACAGACTGGCCGCAGAGGGGAGTATTCCTCGGCCGCGGTGTCGTCATCACGTTGCCCGTCACCGGGCGACCGGTGCCGCGGGCCGTTGCACGGGTGGTCGCGGCGGTGGAAGAGACCTCTGGTTGTCAACGACCGGAGGTTTTGCGTTGCGCGTGTCCTTGCTGGAATGGCTCATCACCCTGGCCGCGACCACCGCGGTTCTGCTGTTCGACGTGGTGGTCATGGCGCGCCGATCAGGGGAACCGACGATGCGCCGATGTGCGATCGCGCTGTCGGGCTACCTCGGGCTCGCGGTGTGCTTCGGAATCTGGACGTGGTACTTCCACGGCCAGCAGTTCGCCGGGGAATTCTTCGCCGGATGGCTGACCGAGTACAGCCTGTCAGTCGACAACCTGTTCATCTTCGTCATCATCATGACGAGCTTCAACGTGCCCAGGATGTATCAGCGAGAGGCGTTGTTCGTCGGGATCGTGATCGCGCTGATCTTCCGCGGCATCTTCATCGCGGCGGGTGCGGCGGCCATTCAGCGATTCAGTTGGGTGTTCTACCTTTTCGGCGCATTCCTGGTGTACACCGCACTGCGACTGGCCCGCGGCCGCGCGCACAACGCAGACACCGAAAATGCGGCGATCGAGTTCGCGCGCCGTCACGTGAAAGTCACCGACTCCTGGCACGGCCTCAAGCTTTTCGTCAAAGAGGGGTCCCAGCGCTCGATCACACCGATGGCGCTGGTGGTTGTCGGGCTCGGCGCCGCCGACCTGATCTTCGCCCTCGATTCCATTCCCGCGATTTACGGGCTGACCCGACAGGCCTATCTGGTGTTTGCCGCCAACGTATTCGCATTGATGGGCCTGCGCCAGCTGTACTTCATCCTCGAGGGGCTGTTGCAGCGCCTCGTCTACCTCTCCCAAGGCCTTGGTGTCATCTTGTTCTTCATCGGCGTGAAGCTGCTGCTGCATGCGATGCGCGAAAACGATCTGCCATTCATCCACGGCGGCAAGCACTTCGATGTCCCGGAGATACCGACGTCGGTCAGTCTTGCCGTGATCGCAACGACCCTTGTCGTCGCCGCGGTCGCCAGCCTCTATAGGACCCGCGGCGGCGGGACCGACCAGCCGCAGCAGGGTTAGGCCTCGATCTGGCCGGCGATGCGCCGTTCGATGCTCGCCCGAACCGGGGCCGGCAAAACGATCAGCCCGTCGAGTTCTTTGCTGGCGCGGGCGTAGGCGTTCTGCCGTTCCTGCGGGGACGCTGCGGAGTCCTCGGCGAGCTGCAGCAGGTGCTGGGCCCGCGCCAGCCGTTGCTGGTCAACGTCGGAGAAGTCGCTGCGGCGCCGGCGAATCGCTTCGGTTTCAGCGATCTCGAATGCGCTGACGTACTCGTGCACCCCGTCGCGGTAATCCAGTTGCGCGGTCCGATCGCTCAGCAGGTCCTCGGGACTGTCCGGTCGTAGGACATCGGCCTGTCGCTTCGCCTTGTGGAAAGCGACGGTCAGCGGATTGCGCATGTCCGTCATCACGGGGAAGTCGAGCAATTTTGCGATGTCGACCTCGTAGTCCAGCCAGCGCGCATCGGTCTGGTCGTGCACGGCAATCAGTTTGGCGATCTCACGCCGGTTGCTCTCGTCGTTGTTTCGCCGGCGCCCGGAGGCCTCGGCGATCGCGATCTTGGCCTGCTGCTTCAACCGATACCGTTCGAGCCGTCGCTGGGCCCGGCGTTCGTTGGCCGCGCCGATCGCGCGCACGCCGCCGCCGATCACGCCGCCCAGCGGAAATATCAGCCACCAGAAACCCGCGGCGAAATGAAATATCGGGCCCACCTTGCCAGGATGCCACCGCCGCGAAAGGTTGGCCGCTCGGCGCCGGCCGACGTGACCTGTCAGTGTCCTTCGGTCTTGAACCGCTCAATGGAACGCAGCACCTCGGCCTCGGCTTCGGCGCGACCCACCCAGTCGGCGGTCTTGACATACTTGCCCGGCTCGAGCGCCTTGTACTGCGAGAAGAAGTGTTTGATGACGTCGAGCTCGAACTCCGGGACGTCGCCGATGTCCTGGATGTGGTCCCAGCGATGATCGCCGGCCGGCACGCACAGCACCTTGTCGTCGCCGCCGTGCTCGTCGGTCATCCGAAACATGGCCACCGGCCGCGCGGTCAGCCCCACGCCCGGGAACAGCGGCTCCGGCAGCAGCAACAGGACGTCGAGCGGGTCGCCGTCCTCGCCCAGGGTGTCCTCGATGAAGCCGTAGTCGGTCGGGTAGACCATTGAGGTGTAGAGGTAGCGATCCAGGCGCACCTTTCCGGTCTCGTGGTCGACCTCGTATTTGTTTCGCTGACCCTTGGGGATCTCGATGGTGACGTCGAATTCCACCGTCTCGGCTCCTTCGGCTGGGATGGTCGCTGCTCGTCGACCTATGTCGAGCGTCCACCCTAGTCCAGTGATCACCTGCGTTACACGGCTTCCGTACCGCGCCCGTCCGCGGGGGTTTCGGCACAATGGGCGCAGAGAAGTCAGGAGAGTCATGCGCCCCAACCAGTGGCAGCCGTCCACGCACTTGATGGTGGGAGTGGGCGTGCTGGCAATTGTGGCCGCTGTGGTGGCCGCCGCCGCGCTGCTCACCGGCAGGGTCCACGGCGCCGCCCACGCGCAGGTTCCACCGCCGCCACCGGCGGTTACTGCCAAATCGAGCATCGTGCCGGTAGCTGCGGCGGCCCCGATGCCGACCGCATCCGGGCTGGCCGCAACGCTGGCGGCGGCGGTGGCAGACCCCAACTTGGGCAGGCTGGGCGGCCGGGTCACCGACGCGGTGAGCGGCAAAGAACTTTGGAGCCAACTCGACGACGTGCCGCTGCAGCCGGCCTCGACGAACAAAACGCTCACCAGCGCCGCCGCCCTGCTGGCGCTGGACCGCGAGGCGCGGGTCACCACCCGCGTGGTGGCGGCCAACCTGCCCGGGACCGTCGTGCTGGTCGGCGGCGGCGACCCGACGCTGTCGGGGGCGGCCCCCGGGCAGGACACCTGGTATCACGGCGCGGCACGGCTCAGCGATCTCGCCGATCAGGTGCGCCGCAGCGGTGTGACGGCGACGGCAGTGCAGGTGGACACCTCGCTGTTCAGCGGCCCGACCATGGCGCCCGGCTGGGATCCGGCCGACATCGGGGGCGGCGACATCGCGCCGATCGAATCGGTCATGCTCGACGCCGGGCGGATCCAGCCGGCGACCGACGAGTCGCGACGATCGGTGACGCCCGCTCTCGACGCGGGACGCGCGCTGGCCAGCGCGTTGGGCGTCGACCCGCAGCAGGTGACCGTCACCAGTCATCCCGCGCCCGCCGGCGCGCGGCAACTGGCGGCCGTCCAGTCGGCGCCGCTGATCGACCGCCTGAACGAGATGATGAGCGTCTCCGACAACGTGATGGCCGAATGCATTGCCCGCGAGGTCGCCGCGTCCATGCAGCGGCCGTTGAGCTTCGCCGGCGCCGTCGATGCGGTGACCAACCGACTGAACACCGCACACGTCGACACCGGCAACGCGACATTGCAAGACTCCAGCGGGTTGTCGGTCGACGACCGGCTGACCGCCAAAATCCTCGACGCCGTGGTGCAGGCGGCGGCCGGACCCGACGAGCCCACACTGCGGCCGCTGCTGGACCTGCTGCCGATCGCGGGCGGCAGCGGCACGCTGTCCGATCGTTTTCTCGACGCCACCTTCCACGCCGCCGGGCCGGCCGGGTGGTTGCGGGCCAAAACCGGCTCGCTGACCGCCATCAACGCGTTAGCTGGGGTAGTGACCGACCGAAGCGGGCGGGTGCTGACCTTCGCGCTGATCTCCAACGACGCCGGGCCGACCGGCCGCACGGCGATCGACACGCTGGCCACCGCCCTATGGTCGTGTGGATGCACACCATGACCGCGTCAGCGGACTTGACCGTCGGACGCACGGTCGACTGGGATTTCGCGGCGACGGTCGGCCAATGGCTGGCCCGTCCGGGCCCGCCATCCACCTTCTACACCCGCCAACAGGTGGTCGAGAACCTGGCTACCGCGGCCAAGGCGGCCGAACCGCCGGTTCGTGACGTCACCGGTCTGCACACCGACGGTGTGGTGCCCGACGCCCGTATTGTCGACCGGCCGGGCTGGATCCGGGCCGCCGCCGAGTCGATGCGGGTCATGACCGGTGGGACCGACAAGCCGCGTGGCGCGATCAGCGGACGGATCACCGGCGCGCAGACCGGTGCCGTGCTGGCCTTCGTCGCGTCGGGGATTCTCGGCCAGTACGACCCATTTGCGGCCTCCGATGACGGCGGGGCCTTGCTGCTGGTCTACCCGAACGTGATCGCGGTAGAACGCCAATTACGCATCGAGCCTTCCGATTTCCGGCTGTGGGTATGCCTGCACGAGGTCACCCACCGGGTGCAGTTCACCGCCAATCCGTGGCTGTCCGGATACATGTCGCAGGCGCTGGCGGTACTGACTACCGACGGCAGCGACGACGTGGCGCGGGTGGTGGGCCGGCTGGCCGAATTCGTCCGCGCTCGCGGCAATTCGTCGCCAGCCGACCCGCACTCGCAAGGCATCCTCGGGCTGCTGCGCGCCGTGCAGTCCGAGTCGCAGCGCCACGCGCTGGATCAGCTGCTGGTGCTGGGCACTTTGCTGGAGGGCCACGCTGATCATGTGATGGATGCCGTTGGGCCCGTGGTGGTTCCGTCGGTTGCGACCATTAGGTCGCGCTTCGACGAGCGACGTCACCGCAAGCAGCCGCCGCTGCAGCGGCTGCTGCGCGCGTTGCTGGGCATCGACGCCAAACTGAGCCAATACACCCGCGGCAAGGCATTCGTCGACCACGTGGTGGGCCGAGTCGGGATGGAGCGGTTCAACACGGTGTGGACCAGTCCGGAGACCCTGCCGCGTCCGATCGAGATCGAATACCCGCAACGATGGATCGACAGGGTGCTGTAGCCGAACTCCGCGCGGCTGTGGCGGCGTTCGCAAAGGCACATCTCGACACCGTCGATCACTGGTGTGTGGCGCTGTCCGGCGGCCCGGATTCGTTGGCCCTCACCGCCGTCGCGGCGACGATGCTGCCGACCACCGCGCTGATCGTCGACCACGGATTGCAGTCCGGCTCGGCAGCGGTGGCCGCCGCCGCGCAACGACAAGCCCGCTACCTGGGATGCGTTGACGCCCAAATCCTTTGCGTGCAAGTGAGCGGAGAAGGTGGTCCGGAGGCCGCTGCCCGCACTGCTCGTTACGGCGCGCTGGGGGCGGCCCGCCGCGATGGTCCGGTGCTGCTGGCCCACACCCTCGACGATCAGGCCGAAACCGCGTTGCTCGGACTGGGCCGCGGCTCGGGCGCCCGCTCGATCGCCGGCATGCGCCCCTACGACCCACCCTGGTGTCGGCCGCTGCTGGGCGTGCGGCGCGACGTGACGCACGCGGCGTGCGCGGAGCTGGGATTGGCCGCCTGGCAGGACCCGCACAACGTCGACCGCCGCTTCACCCGGACCCGGCTGCGCCATGAGGTGCTGCCGCTGATGGAGAAGGTGCTCGGCGGCGGCGTGGCCGAGGCGCTGGCACGCACGGCGGCCTCGCTGCGCGAGGACACCGAACTGATCGACTCGCTGATCGACCAGGCGACGACCGCCGCCGAGACCGCTGAGGGGCTCGACACCGCAACGTTGACGGCGCTGCCCGGCCCGGTTCGTCGCGGCGTGATCCGCAGCTGGCTGATCGCCGGCGGTGCGATCGGATTGACCGACAAGCAGATCCGCGGCGTCGACACACTGGTCACCGCGTGGCGCGGACAGGGCGGCGTGGCCGTCGGCTCCGCATTGCGCAGTCAGCGGTTGGTCGCCGGCCGAAGCGGCGGACTGCTCAGGTTGCATCGGGAATCGATCTAGCCCGGCGACGATGCAGTGGGGGTTCCCCCAGCCGCTCAGCGGCGAGGGGGACGCAAGCCGCGATGAGGTGGGGGTTCCCCCAGCCGCGCAGCGGCGAGGGGGAGAGCCGGGCAATCAGACCTAGCCTGGCCACCGTTGTTTCTCCGGCCGATGACGTGGCACGCTGTGGGCGTGGCAGCGGAATCGCCGGAGCTGTACTCCGGGGACATCAAGTCGGTCCTGCTGTCCGAAGAGCAGATTCAGACCCGCATCGCCGAGCTCGGAGCGCAGATCGGTGTTGACTACCGCGAGCGGTCCGTCGACGACGGTCGCGACTTGCTGCTGATCACCGTGCTCAAGGGCGCTGTCATGTTCGTCACCGACCTGGCCCGCGCCATCCCGCTGCCGACCCAGTTCGAGTTCATGGCGGTCAGCTCCTACGGATCGTCGACGTCCTCGTCGGGGGTGGTGCGGATTCTCAAAGACCTCGACCGTGACATCAACGACCGGGATGTGCTGATCGTCGAGGACGTGGTCGACTCCGGGCTGACGCTGTCGTGGTTGTTGCGCAATTTGGCCACCCGGCATCCGCATTCACTGCGGGTGTGCACGCTGCTGCGCAAGCCCGACGCGCTGCGCGCCAACGCGGACATCGCGTACGTGGGCTTCGACATCCCCAACGAGTTCGTGGTGGGCTACGGCCTCGACTACGACGAGCGTTACCGCGACCTGCCTTACATCGGAACCCTGGACCCCAGGATCTATTCGGACTGAGGGCGGCCGGTTCCGGACGGCGCACCGGCGACGCGGTTCCGACGGGAGTCCTTAACCGCCTGCTCTCGACGTGCGAGGTGCGCGGCCGGAAATTATCATCTGAACACCCTGTGTACAACAGGCGAACAACGCGGGATCGATGCCGGCACGGCAGGGAGGCGTCGTGTTTGGCAAATACGTCGGATACGTGTCGGGCGATGACGGCATGTACGGATTCCTGTGCCGGATCGTTCGTGAACAACTGGGCGTGTACGAACGCAACCCGGCGTTTCGCGCTTTTCGAATGCGGGGCAGCAACGAGGTCTACGCGTACGAGGAAAAACACAGCCGAGCGCGGGTGATCTGCAAGTTCTACGGACCCAGGTTCGGCTGGGACCGCGATCGCGCAGCGCGGGCAGCCTATCGGGAATTCGATGCGATGCAGGGACTGCGAAGTTACAACCTGGTGGGATCACCGCATCACGTGGTGCGGCCACTGGGCGTCGACGTGAATCTCAACAGTGTGCTGGCCATCGAGTTCTACACCGGCGAGCAGTTCAGTCAAGCGATAGAGCACTGCATTCGCCGTCGCAACGACGGCCACCTATATTGGCGCCTGAAATCGCTGGCGTATTTCCTTGCCACTCAACATAATAGGACGGCCAATGGCACCACGGTCGACTTCGACGTCGACTGCCAGTACTTCAGCGGTTTGGTCTACAAGTTGAAGCACCGCAACCGCGTCGGCGCGTGGGACGCCGACGAATTGCTGTGGCTTCAGGGACTCTGGCGGGACAGGACGTCGATGTGGGGTGATCGCCAGGTGTGGCTGCACGGCGATGCGACCCCGGCCAATTTCCTGTTCGGTCAAGGCCTCGACGTGGCCGCCATCGATCTGGAGCGGGCCAGGTGGGGCGACCGGATGTTCGACATCGGCCGGGTTGCCGGCGAAATGCAGCATGCGTTCATGTCGGCGACCGGCAAGCCCGACGGCGCGGAACCGTTCATCGGTCATTTCCTATGGGAGTATTGCTGCCATTTCCCAGACCGCGACGCGGCGTTCCGGTCCATTACAGCGCGACTGCCGTACTACATGGCGATGAATCTGCTGCGGGTGGCCCGCAACGATTACGTCTGCGACCACTACGGCAATAAGCTTGTCCGGCAGTCCAAGCGGCTGTTGCAGGCGTGCTGATCGTGTCCACCGCCTTGGCCGGAATCACCGCTGTCGCGTTCGACGTCAACGGCACGCTCGTGCACATCCGCACCGATGAGCACCGGGAGGACATTTTCCGGTCGATCGGGCATTTCCTGACCTATCAGGGCATCGATATGCGGCGGCACCAGGTGCGTGACGAGTATTTCGATCGTCTCAAGCGCCAGCAGCGGAACAGCCCGCACCAGTATCCGGAATTCGATGCGGTAGCCATCTGGCGTTCGATCATCGACGACCATGCCAGCGACTACACCCGCGAACTACCGGCGGAACGCCTCGCCCAACTTCCGCTGACCCTCGCAGAGATATACCGCGGGGTGTCACGCAAAAAGCTGAAACTGTATCCCCACGTGCGGGAGGTGCTCGAAGCGTTGCGGCAAAGGTTTTCCCTGGCGATCGTGACCGATGCTCAAACCGCCTATGCCCGTGGCGAACTGCACAAGGTGGGCCTGACACACTATTTCGATCCCATCATCGTCTCCGGAGACCACGGCTTCCGTAAACCGGACCCGAGACTGTTCGAATATGCGTTGGCGGGACTCGGGGTTCCGGCCGCCCAGACCGCCTACGTCGGCAACGACATGTTTCGCGACATCTACGGTGCGCGTGAGGCCGGAATGCGGACCATCATGTTCGACTCGGATCAGGGCACCAAACACTACGAGGACTGCGAGCCCGACTATCGCATCACCGACCACCGAGAGCTGCTGCAGATCATGGGGATCGGTCACTGACGACCAGCGCCGGCGAGTTCGAATTCACGGGAACGACCCGAAGACCTCTCGTCGCCGAAACACGACGGTGACAGACTGGCGAATCCTCGAGCGGGCAACAACCGGGAGCGTGACGCATCACCATGACCGATCTGGTACACAAATCAATCGACGGTAGCCCCACCCGCCGCGGCGTCGCGGGCCGCGCGGTACCAAGCGCGGCGCGCACCGGAATGTCGGCCGGTGCCCTGCGCCAGGCCATCAGCGATCACTTGGAGTACTCGATCGCCCGGCCTGCGTCGGTCCTCACCCCGGAGCACTACTACCGCGCACTGTCGCTTGCCGTACGCGATCGGATGCAGCATCGCTGGATGGCCACCACCCAGGACTGGCTCGAACTTCCCAACAAGGTGACGTGCTACCTGTCGGCGGAATTTCTGATGGGTCCCCAGCTCGGGAACAACTTGCTGAACCTCGGGATCGAGGATGCAGCACGACAAGCGCTGGTGGAGTTGGGTCAAGACCTCGACATCGTCATGTCCTGCGAGAAAGAACCGGGCCTGGGTAATGGCGGACTCGGTCGACTGGCCGCCTGCTATCTTGACTCGCTGGCCACCCTCGAGCGGCCGTCCATCGGCTACGGCATCCGCTACGAGTTCGGGATCTTCGAGCAGGAGATCCGCGACGGCTGGCAGGTCGAAAAGACTGACAACTGGCTGGTTTACGGTAATCCGTGGGAGATCGACAAACCCGACGCCAGCTACATCGTCAATTGGGGCGGCTTCACCGAGCAGTATGAGGACGACGCGGGTCAGGCCCGAACCCGCTGGGTCCCACAGCGGGTGCTCAAAGGGGTGTCCTACGACACCCCGATCCAGGGCTACGGCGTCAACACCTGCAACACGCTGACGTTGTGGAGCGCGCGGGCGGTGGAATCTTTTGCGCTGGAAGTCTTCAACACCGGCGACTTCTACAAGGCCGTCGACGAAGAGGTCATCTCGGAGACCGTTTCCAAGGTGCTCTACCCCAACGACGAACCCGAAGCCGGCAAACGGTTGCGGTTGCTGCAGCAGTACTTCTTCGTGACCTGCTCATTGCAGGACATCCTGCGCATCCATCAGGAGCGGGTCGGGCAGCCGCTGAGCGCGCTGCCGCAGAAGTGGGCGATCCAGCTCAACGACACGCACCCGTCGATCGCCGTCGCCGAACTGATGCGGCTACTGGTCGATGAGTACTCGATGAGTTGGGACCAGGCGTGGGAAATCACGGTGGCCACCTTCGGCTACACGAATCACACACTGCTGCCCGAGGCGCTGGAAACCTGGCCGCTGTCGATGTTCGGGGAGGCGCTGCCGCGACACCTGGAGATCATTCTTCATATCAACGAAGTGTTTCTCGACGCGGTGCGCGCGCGTTTCCCCGACGACGAAGACCGCATCCGCCGGATGTCTCTGATCGGCGAGGACGGCGGCAAATGCGTGCGCATGGCGCACCTGGCCACCGTGGGCAGTCACGCGGTCAACGGCGTGGCCGCGTTGCATTCGGAGTTGTTGAAAGCGAGTGTGCTCAAGGATTTCTACGAGTTGTGGCCGCAGCGATTCGGCAACGTCACCAACGGCGTGACGCCGCGGCGATTCTTGGCGCTGGCCAACCCGGGGTTGCGCAGGCTGCTCGACGAGACCATCGGCGACGGCTGGATGACGGACCTGGAGCGGCTGCGTGGGCTGGAAGCCTACGTCGATGACCGCGCCTTCCGTGAGCAGTGGCGAGACGTCAAACGCGCCAACAAGGCACGGCTCGCGGAGTACCTGCACGCTACGGCGGGTGTCGAGCTGGACCCGACCTGGCTGTTCGACGTCCAGGTCAAGCGGATTCACGAGTACAAGCGCCAGCATCTGAACGTGCTGCACATCATCACCCTGTACAACCGGCTCAAGAAGAACCCCGGTCTGGTGATTCCCCCGCGTGCGTTCATCTTCGGCGGCAAGGCCGCGCCGGGATACTTCATGGCCAAGCGGATCATCAAGCTGATCAACGCCGTCGGCGCGACCGTCAACGCCGACCCGGACGTGAACCGTTTCATGAAGGTTGTCTTCGTACCCAACTTCAATGTGCAGAATGCGCACTTGATCTATCCGGCCGCCAACCTGTCCGAGCAGATCTCGACAGCGGGCAAGGAAGCCTCGGGCACCGGGAACATGAAGTTCATGATCAATGGCGCGTTGACCATCGGCACACTCGACGGCGCCAACGTGGAGATGCTGGAGGAGGCGGGCGCGGAGAACTTCTTCCTGTTCGGATTGAACGAGCAGGAGGTGGCCCGCGTCTACGCCGAGGGCTACCGCCCGGCGACGTACATCGATCAAGACCCCGAACTCGCCGACGTGCTGGGCCTGGTCGCAGACGGGCATTTCACCGGCGGCGACACCGAGATCCTGCGTCCGGTCGTGGACTCACTGCGCCACCATGACCCGTTCCTGGTGCTCGCCGACTACCGCTCCTACGTGGACTGCCAGGCCGCGGTCGGCGACTCCTGGGAGGACGCGGAGGCGTGGTCACGCATGTCGATTCTCAACGCGGCGCGCAGTGGCACGTTCTCCTCCGACCGCGCGATCGCCCAGTACTGCGACGAGATCTGGGGCGTGGCACCGATGAAAGTGCAGATTTAGCTCTCGCCCCTATCGCAGTTCCCAAACCGCGGTAACCGAGAAGCTCACCGTTTGTTGCCCGGGTTCCAGCGGCACACTGGACGGCATCGCCCCCCGCAGGGGTCCGGGCACCGGGGGCGTGGCGCCTGTTGCTTCCGAGATCGAGATGACCTTGCCCAGCCCGAGCCCGGATAGCTGCGCGTATTGCTCGGCCCGGTCCTGGGCGTCGTGAAACGCGCGGGCCCGGGCGTCTTTGACCAGTTGTGAATCGTCGGCGATGGAGTAGCTGACCGAGTTGATCCGGGTGGCGGCGCCGCCGGTGCCGACAATGAGGGCCAGCAGACGCGAGGCCGAGCCGGCGGGATGGATCTTGACCCGGATCGCGTTGCTGGCGCGGTACCCGGTGATGGTGCCGCCGGTATTGTCGTAATGCGGCTGCAGGCTGACGTCAGTGGTGCTGATGTCCTTGCGGTCGACGCCGGCGCCGGCGAGCGCATCGATGACCGCCTGCTGTCGTGCGTTGGTCTGATCCATCGCCGCGGTGACGTCGGGGGCGATGAATTCGATGCCGACATCTGCGGTGAGTGTGTCGGGGACGCCCTGCACGTGACCGGAACCGACTACGGTGACCTGACGCGGACTGTCGCCGACCCGTCCCGCGGTGCTGTCGCAGCCGGCCAGCACGGCGACCGCGGAGCCCAACGCGAGTGCGAGACGAATCGGTGGTCGGGCGCGTTTGCGGGCGGACATGATTGGCACCCTACGCGCCTGCCGGCGTCGAGTTGTCCAGCGCGACGGTTCGATTGAGGGCGCTGTGCCGGCGGCCCCACACCAGGTAGAAGATCAGCGCCACTGCCACCCAACCGCTGAACGCAACCCAGGTGTACCAGTGCAGGCTGTACAGAATGTAGGCGCACGCGGCCATCGACAAGACCGGGGTCACCGGGTAGCCGGGCACCTTGAAACCGCGGGGCAAATCAGGATCCTGAATTCGCAGCACGATTACTCCTGCCGACACCACGATGAACGCTGTCAGCGTGCCGATCGAGACGATTTCGGCCAGTCGGCTCAACGGCACCAGCGCGGCCAGCACCGCCACCGCGAACGCCACGATGATGGTGTTCTGCACGGGTGTCATCGTGCGCGGATTGACCTTCGCGAACGTCGCCGGCAGGAGGCCGTCGCGTCCCATCGTGAACAGGATGCGGGTCTGGCCATACAACGTCACCAGGGTGACGGAGAATATCGAGATCACCGCGCCGGCGGCCACAATGGTGCCGCCGGCGGTATTGCCGGTGATGTGGTCCAGAATCACCGCCAGCACCGCTTCTTCGCCTTTGAAGTCCTGCCACGGCTGGGCACCCAAAGCGGCAACCGAGACCAGCAGATGGATGCTCGTGACGATCAACAGAGCGGCGATGATCGCCCGCGGCATGGTGCGTTGCGGGTCCTTCACCTCGTCGCCGGCGGTCGATATCGCGTCCAGACCGATGTAGGCGAAGAAGATCGTGCCCGAGGCCAGGCTGATGCCCGAGACACCGAAAGGCGCCAGGTCGGCGAAGTGGTGCGCATTGAACGCGGTGAACGCGACCGCCGAGAACAGCACCAGCACCGCGATCTTGATCATCACCATGACTGCGTTGGCCTTGGCGGATTCGCTTGCACCGCGGATCAACAGGACCGCGCACATCACCACCAAGACAATCGCCGGCAGGTTGGCGATGCCGGGCTCAGCATCCCACGGCCCCGCCGAAATAGTTTGTGGCAGAACAAATCCGAAGACATTACTGAGCAATTTGTTGAGATACTGACTCCAACCGACGGCCACCGCGGCGGTGGACACGCCGTATTCGAGCAGTAAGCAGGCTGCAACGCCCATCGCCGCGAACTCGCCGAGTGTGGCGTAGGCGTAGGAGTAGGCCGATCCGGAAACCGGTACCGCCGAGGCCAATTCGGCGTAACAGATCGCGGCCAGACCTGCCGCGATGCCGGCGAGGATGAACGAGATGACCACCGCCGGACCGGCTTGCGGCACCGACTGTGAGAGGACGACGAAGATGCCTGCACCGACGGTCTCGCCAACGCCGAACATGGTCAGCAGGAAGGTGCCAAGGCTGCGTTGCAGTTGATCTGAGGCGCCGTCGGCCACCGGGGCGCCATGCACAGGTCGACGCCGCAGCATCTGCCGGGGCAGGCTCAGCGCCGGCGTTGGCATGGTGCCTCCTCAGGAGCATCTGTGGTCGCCACGCCGGGGCGGTCGACTGCTGTTGGCCGACAGCTGCTCCGCGTCTTGCTCAGCCGCGGTGGGGTACAGCGTTTGCCCAACATATACCAACGGGGGCCTCGACCGCCTGCCAAACGCAAGCGGCGATTGCACGGCGCCGACACAAACATCAGCCAGAGGATGACGAAAAGGTCTGCAGCAGAATACTTTTCGGTCTGCAGGCAGATTGCACCTAGGGTGACACCAGTATCTTGCAGTGTCGTTTGGGGTCGGCGAGATCATCAAACGCCTTCCCGACCTCCTCGAGACCGATGTCGCCGGTGATCATCGGGCTGACGTCGATGTCACCTTCGGCGATCGCGCGCAACGAGTCGGCAAATTCGTTCGGGTCGTACGCGAGTACGAACTGAACGTTGATCTCCTTGGCGATGGCGAAGAACGGGTGCACGGTATCGGACTGCATACAGACCCCCACTACCACCAACCGGGTGCCATGCCCGGCACGTCGCATCACGTCGTCGATGATGCCGGGCACACCGACCGCCTCGAACACCACCGCCGGGGTGACGGTGTCGAAGGGCGAACCCTCTGCGGGATCGAGGGTTTGGTGGGCACCTATCGTGGCGGCCAGCTCGCGCCGTTTGGGTGAAAAGTCCGCTGCCACAATGGTCTCGACTCCGCGGGCCCGCAGCGCGGCGACCACCGCAATCCCGATCGGACCGCAGCCGAGTACCAGCGCGGTCTCGCCGGGCTGCACTCCGGACTTGTTGACGGCATGCAAGCCGACCGCCATCGGTTCGGTGAGCGCGGACTGCTGCGGGCTGAGCCCGTTGGGGATGGGCAGCAGCAGCGGAGCCGACAGCAGCATCCGTTCGGCATAGCCGCCCAGCGTCTGGTTGCTGTAGACGATCGGTTCGACGCTCTTGCCCGAGATCAGCACCGGTATCGACGTGACCAGGGTTCCCGCCGGATGAGTGTCGGTGCCGGGTCCTGCTTCGAGGACCTCCGCGCTGAACTCATGGCCCATGAAGATGTCGCGGCCCAAGTCGATGGTCATCCCGCTGCCGACACCGGTTGACATCTGACGGGTCAGCGACAGCACCTCGGCGCCGTGAGCGGCGAAATGCAAGTCCGAACCGCAGATTCCGCATGACCGGACCGCCACCAGGACCTGGCCCGGGCCGGGCACCGGGTCGGGGACGTCGTCGCGATACACCATCTGGCCGTCACGCAGCACCGCGGCGCGCATCAGTTCTTGCCACTTTCCGTCGTGAGTTCGTCGGTGTACTGGCTGATCGCCTGCACCACGGCCTCACCTGCGCGGCCGAGCAGTTGGTCACGCATGCCTCTGGCCCATTCATGAGATGCCCGCGGCGCCTC
Organism: uncultured Actinomycetota bacterium; assembly: GCA_963760095.1. Classification (GTDB taxonomy): domain Bacteria; phylum Actinomycetota; class Actinomycetes; order Mycobacteriales; family Mycobacteriaceae; genus Mycobacterium. Next base: position 234,197 of record CAVXBT010000014.1, read on the forward strand.
CAGTTGCGCTTTGAAGTGCGGAATCACCTTGCGGGCGAACAGATCATAGGAATGGAAGGTCGCCTGCGGCGACGCCCAGTCGTGGCCGAGCAGCAAAAAGCTGCCGAACCCGCCCGACCGTACCAACAGATCCTCGATATAGGTGATGGCATCCTCGGGCGTACCGATGCAGCAATTACCTCTTGCCGCATAGTCTTCGACGAATTCGTGGGGTGACTGCGCGCCCTCGACAAGATTCGCCAGCGGCACGAACCCGGCCGCGCCGAAGTACTTCGCGAAGTCCTGCAAGCCGTAGGTGCAGTCGTCGATCGCCTGTTCTCGGCTGTCGGCCAAGTGCACGATGCCGAGCACTCGCCAATTTGTCCGGTCGGGTTCGTCGCGCCCTGCTTTACCGGCTTGTTCGCGCACGATCTCCCAGGTGTTCTCCAGCGCCGCATACCCGCCCGGTACTGACATGGACAGCGACAGCAGCGACGTGCCCAGCGCTCCGGCGAGCCGGGGACCGGACGGCGAAATCATTGCCGCCGTGGATATTTCCGGGTAGGGCCAGGTGTAGGGACGAATGTGCAGCTGGGCGTCGCGCAAGGTGAACCAGTCGGAGTGCCGGCTGATCCGCTCGCTCGGGGCGGCGCGGAACAGCGCCAGGATCGCCTCCAGCGATTCCTGCATCATCCGGCGTTGCTCGACGGGGTCGATGCCCATCATGTAGGCGTCCGACGGCAGGGCGCCCGGTCCGGTGCCGAACATCACCCGCCCCCGGGTCAGATGATCCAGCAACACCCACCGGTCGGCCAGCATCAGCGGATGGTGGTAGGGCAGGGATACGACGCCGGTGCCCAACCGGATATGCCTGGTCCGTTCGGCTGCCGCGGCGATGAACACCTCGGGGCAGGCGATCAGCTCGTAGCCGCCGGAGTGGTGCTCGCCGAACCACGCCTCGTCGAAGCCGAGACGATCCAGCGCGACCACGCGCTCCATGTCGTATTCCAGTGCCACCGTGGGGGATTGGCCGGTCGGGTGGAACGGTGTGATGAAGACGCCGAAGTTCAGCGGACGGGTCATGAGGACTCCACGCCGGTCTTCAAGCTCGACAAGAAATCGAGCAGCAATTCGTTGACCTGGTCCGGGCGCTCCTGTTGTAGCCAGTGCCCGGCACCCTCGATCAGCACCTCGCGATAGGGTCCTGTGATCACTTCCTTTGCCCGATCGGGGCGCATGAAACCGAGCACGAGGTCATCGGTGCCTCCGATGAACATCGCCGGCACGGTGATGGCGGCGGACGTCAGGTTGCCCTGGATCTCCCAGTTGCGGTCCATATTCCGGTACCAGTTCAGCCCACCGGTAAAACCGGTGCGGCTGAATTCGGCGACGTAGTGGTCGAGTTCGTCAGCGCTGATCCAGCTCGGCAGCCCGTCGGGCTCTGGGATGCGCTCGATGAGACCCTCCGGTCCGGGCCGAAGCATCCGCATTGCGGCCGCTTGGTCACCCGGTGCCGCCTGACCGAAAATCACCCGGCGAAGGGTCTTCGCCGGGTCGGCGTCCAGTTCGGCATCGGCGACCCCGGGCTGTTGGAAATAGAGCATGTAGAAAAAGTTGTCGCCGAAGATCGCCCGAAACGCCTGCGTCGGCGGCACCTGGGCACGCGGCACCGGCGGAACGCTCAACCCGACCACCGCGGCCACCCGGTCCGGATGCAGTTGCGCCGAGCCCCACGCCACCTGGGCGCCCCAGTCGTGACCGACGAACACCGCCTTGTCGGCGCCGACGTCGTCGAGCAGACCGATCAGGTCGGCGGACAGGTCGGCGACGTTGTAAGCGGCGATGTCCGCCGGGCGGGTGGTGCGGCCGTAGCCGCGCTGATCAGGAGCCAGGACGTGGTAACCGGCGGCGGCCAGCGCCGGGATCTGGTGGCGCCAGGAGTAGGCCAACTCGGGAAAGCCGTGCGCCAGCACCACGACCGGTGCGCCGGACTCACCCGCCTCGACAGTGTGCAACCGCACGCCGTTGGTCTCGATAGTCCGCTCGGTGACGGGGAGGCTGTTAGACACCGCTTCACCAAAGCACACGCCTGGTCCGCCCGAAAGGTGTTCGGCGGGCGGGTGCGCCGGTAATGATCTCGGGAACCCCGATTCGTTGTCCAAACGGCGACGATTTCGCGCTCGGCCCGGTGCGCCCGGCCTGCGGCCGAGCTGGCGATCGCACGGGCTGCACGGTGGTGACCCGCTGCGCTCGGCCTGCGGCCGAGCTGGCGATCACCACGGGGCGGTAGCCTGGACTATTCCAGCTGCGTGTAATGGGAAGGACCTGGCCGGCGACGGCCGATGATTGATGAACCGTAAAAACGTGATCCGCACGCTCACGGCCATCGCTGTCGTGCTGCTGCTTGGTTGGTCCTTCTTCTACTTCAGCGATGACACCCGTGGTTACAAGCCGGTCGACACGTCGGTGGCGATGACCCAGATCAAGTCCGGCAACGTCAAAAGCGCTCAGATCGACGATCGTGAGCAGCAGGTGCGGCTGACGCTGAAAAGCGCCAAAAGCGGTACCGACGGGTCCGACAAGATCATCACCAAATATCCGACCGGCTACGCCGTGCCGCTATTCGATGCGCTGACCAGCAAAGACGCCCAGGTCAGCACCGCCGTCAATCAGGGCAGCATCCTGGGCTCGCTGCTGGTCTACGTGCTGCCGCTGCTGCTGTTGGTCGGCCTGTTCATGATGTTCTCCCGCATGCAGGGCGGCGCCCGGATGGGCTTCGGATTCGGTAAGTCCCGCGCCAAGATGCTGAACAAGGACATGCCCAAGACCACATTCTCCGACGTCGCCGGCGCCGATGAGGCGGTCGAGGAGCTCTACGAGATCAAGGACTTCCTGCAAAACCCGACGCGGTATCAGGCGCTCGGCGCCAAGATCCCCAAGGGCGTGCTGCTCTACGGCCCGCCGGGAACCGGCAAGACCCTGCTGGCGCGCGCCGTGGCGGGCGAGGCCGGCGTGCCGTTCTTCACCATTTCCGGCTCCGACTTCGTCGAGATGTTCGTCGGTGTCGGTGCATCGCGGGTGCGTGACCTGTTCGAGCAGGCGAAGCAGAACAGCCCGTGCATCATCTTCGTCGACGAGATCGACGCGGTCGGCCGACAGCGTGGCGCCGGGCTGGGCGGCGGCCACGACGAGCGCGAGCAGACGCTGAACCAGTTGCTGGTCGAGATGGACGGCTTCGGCGACCGCACCGGCGTGATCCTGATCGCGGCCACCAACCGCCCCGACATCCTCGACCCGGCGCTGCTGCGGCCGGGACGCTTCGACCGCCAGATCCCGGTGTCCAGCCCCGACCTGGCCGGCCGGCGCGCGGTGCTGCGGGTGCATTGCAAAGGCAAGCCGTTTGGCAACGATGTCGATTTCGATGGGCTCGCCAAGCGGACCGTCGGCATGACCGGCGCCGATCTGGCCAACGTCATCAACGAATCGGCGCTGCTCACCGCGCGCGAGAACGGCACGGTGATCACCGGCGCCGCGCTGGAAGAGGCGGTCGATCGGGTGGTCGGCGGCCCGCGGCGCAAGAGCCGGATCATCAGCGAGCAGGAGAAGAAGATCACCGCCTACCACGAAGCCGGGCACACGCTGGCCGGCTGGGCGATGCCGGGCGTCGACCCGGTCTACAAGGTGACCATCCTGGCCCGCGGCAACACCGGCGGCCATGCGCTGGCCGTGCCTGAGGACGACAAGGGGCTGCATACCCGCTCGGAATTGATCGCCCGGCTGGTCATGGCCCTGGGTGGGCGCGCGGCCGAAGAGTTGGTCTTCCATGAGCCCACTACCGGCGCGGTGTCCGACATCGACCAGGCCACCAAAATCGCGCGCGCGATGGTCACCGAGTTCGGAATGAGTTCCAAACTCGGCGCGGTCAAATATGGCACCGAACACGGAGACCCCTTTCTCGGCCGGACCATGGGAAACCAAGCCGATTACTCCCATGAGGTCGCGCGGGATATCGACGACGAGGTTCGCAAGCTCATCGAGGCCGCGCACACCGAAGCGTGGGAGATCCTCACCGAGTACCGCGAAGTGCTCGACACCTTGGCCGGTGAGCTGCTGGAGAAGGAAACCTTGCATCGGCCCGAGCTGGAGGCGGTTTTCGCCGGCGTCGAAAAGCGGCCGCGGCTAACGCTGTTCGACGATTTCGGTGGCCGCATCCCGTCGGACAAGCCGCCCATCAAAACACCGGGAGAGCTGGCCATCGAGCGGGGTGAACCATGGCCCAAGCCGGCACCCGAACCCGCTTTCAAGGCTGCCATCGCAGCGGCGGCCCGGGATGCTGCGCAGGCTGAGGCGGAGCGAGCCACCAACGGCGCCAACGGTTCTCATGGCGCATCGGGTAGCCGCGATGCCGCACCACAGCACCCGACACAACCCGATTACGGGGCACCCGCGGGCTGGCATGCTCCGGGTTGGCCACCGCAACAACAGCCGCCGGGACACTGGTACCCCCCGCCATCCCCAACGCAGCCGCCGCCGCAGCACTGGCCGGCGCCACCGCAGCACCACTCGGGCCAGCCCTACCCGCCGTACCCGCCGTATCCGCCGCCCGGTGCACCCGCGCCGGAGGCAGGCCAGGCCGCGGATCCGCCCGGTGGCGGCCCGAGCCCGTCCAACCCGCAGGCACACGGTTGAACCGAACGGAGACTGCGATGGTGCGGCCGAATTCCCATACCGCGACGCTGAGAAAACCGGTCTTTGACCAGACACGTGCCGAGGCCGCGGTCCGCGAACTGCTCCTTGCGATCGGCGAGGACCCGGATCGGCACGGCCTGGCGGACACCCCCGCCCGGGTAGCCCGCAGTTATCAGGAGATGTTCGCCGGTCTGTACACCGACCCCGACGCCGTGCTGGACACCACATTCGACGAGCAGCACGACGAGCTGGTGCTCATCAACCAGATCCCGCTGTACTCCACCTGCGAACACCATCTAGTGGCGTTCCACGGTATGGCGCATGTCGGCTACATCCCCGGTCACGACGGTCGGGTGACCGGATTGTCCAAGATCGCGCGGTTGGTCGACCTGTACGCCAAGCGCCCGCAGATACAGGAGCGGCTCACCGCGCAGATCGCCGACGCCTTGATGCGCAAACTCGATCCACGCGGGGTCATCGTCGTGATCGAGGCAGAGCACCTGTGCATGTCCATGCGAGGCGTCCGCAAGCCCGGCGCCGTCACCACGACGTCGGCGGTGCGTGGCCAGTTCAAGTCCGACAATGCATCTCGAGCCGAGGCGCTCGAACTGATCCTGCGCAAGTGAGCACGACGCGCGTCCACGTCATGGGCGTGGTGAACGTCACCGACGACTCGTTTTCGGATGGCGGGCACTACCTGGACGCTGACCGCGCAGTCGAGCAAGGGTTGGCGTTGGCCGCCGACGGCGCGTCGATCGTCGACGTCGGGGGCGAGTCGACCCGCCCCGGCGCGATGCGCATCGATCCGCGGGTGGAAACCGCTCGCGTCGTGCCGGTCGTGAAAGAGCTTGCCGCACAAGGCATTACGGTCAGTATCGACACGATGCACGCGGGGGTGGCGCGGGCGGCGCTGGAAAACGGCGCACAGCTGGTCAACGACGTGTCCGGCGGCCGCGCCGATGAGGCCATGGCTGCGCTGCTGGTCGAGGCCGATGTGCCATGGGTACTGATGCACTGGCGCTCGGTATCGGCCGCCCGCCCGCATCAGGTACCGCCCTACCGCGACGTGGTGGCTGAGGTGCGTGCCGAGTTGCTCGCCTGCGTCGACGACGCCGTTGCGGCCGGGGCGGATCCGGCGAAGCTGATCATCGACCCCGGCCTGGGATTCGCCAAGTCCGGCCAAGACAATTGGGCGTTGCTGCACGCGCTGCCGGAGCTGGTGTCCAGCGGTATCCCGGTGCTGGTCGGGGCGTCGCGCAAACGGTTTCTGGGTAGCTTGTTGGCCGGTCCCGACGGTGCGGTACGGCCACCCGATGGCCGCGAGACGGCAACCGCGGTGGTTTCGGCGTTGGCCGCGCTGCATGGCGCGTGGGGGGTGCGGGTCCACGATGTCCGAGCCTCGGTCGACGCCGTCAAGGTCGTAGAGGCGTGGACACGAGCGGGGGCGGCCGGAACTGATGGCTGATCGAATCGAGTTGCGCGGGTTGACTGTTCGCGGTCGACATGGGGTGTTCGAGCACGAGCGTGCCGACGGTCAGGATTTCGTCGTCGATATCGTCGTCTGGATCGATTTGGCGGATGCGGCTGCCAGTGACGACTTGGCGGACACCTACGACTACGGCGTCCTGGCGGAGCGGGCGGCCGCCGTCATCGCCGGTCCGGCCCGGAATTTGATCGAAACGGTCGCCGGTGAGATCGCCGAGGGCGTGATGAACGACGATCGGGTGCACGCCGTCGAGGTGACGGTGCACAAGCCGCACGCGCCGATCCCGCGGACTTTCGCCGACGTGGCAGTGGTGGCCCGCCGATCGCGGCGCGGCGGCCGGGGTCAGGTTGTTCCCGCGGGAGGCGCGCTGTGAACCGCACGCGACAATGATTCCGGCGTGGCAGCGTTGAAGGGGGGCCAATGACTCGTGTAGTGCTGTCGATCGGATCCAATGTCGGTGACCGGCTGGCCAGGCTGCAGTCGGTCCTCGACCGGCTCGGCGACACGGTGCAAGCGGTCTCCCCGGTCTACGAGACGGCGGCGTGGGGCGGCGTCGAACAGGGCCCGTTCCTCAACGCGGTGCTCATCGCAGAGGACCCCACGCTCGACGGACACGGCTGGTTGCGGCGAGCCCAGGAGATGGAAGCGGCCGCAGATCGCGTGCGGGGCCAGCGATGGGGCCCGCGCACGCTCGACGTGGACCTGGTCAGCTGCTGTCTGACGTCGCTGAACGGCGACAGCGAGCTGTTCTCGGTGGACGACGGGCTAACCCTGCCGCACCCACTGGCTCACCTGCGGGCCTTCGTGATGATCCCGTGGCTGGACGTGGACCCCGACGCGGAGCTGACGGTGGTAGGCCGAAGGCAGCCCGTCACCAAGTTGCTCGCCCAGCTGGATGCCGCCGATCGCGCCGGAGTGCAACTCACCGAGTGGGTGCTCGAGCCCCGCCCCGAAAATACGGAAACCGACTCTGTGCCGGGGAGCTGATGGGCCCCACCCGAAAGCGTGACCTGACGGCTGCGGTGCTCGGCACGGCGGTGGTCGGATATCTGCTGATCGTGCTGCTTTACCGGTGGTTTCCACCGATCACCGTCTGGACGGGTCTGTCGCTGCTCGCGGTGGGCGTCGCCGAGGCGGTGTGGGGGCGTCACGTGCGGGCCAAGATCAGCGACGGCGAGATCGGCGACGGGCCCGGGTGGCTGCATCCACTGTCGGTGGCCCGCAGCCTGGTCATCGCCAAGGCGTCGGCCTGGGTCGGCGCATTGGCATTGGGCTGGTGGGTCGGGGTCTTGGTGTACCTGTTGCCGCGCCGGTCATGGTTGCGGGTGGCCGGCGAGGACACCGCCGGCGCGGCGGTCGCGGCCGTCAGCGCGCTGGCTCTGGTGGTTGCTGCGCTGTGGCTGCAATATTGCTGTAAGTCTCCCGGGGATCCGACCGATCAGGGCGAGGCCGTCGAAAGTTAGCTCAGCCCGGTGACGACCAGAAGGGCAATCAGTCCTGGTGAGAATCGCCGGAGCGCGGCGACACGCTGAGTGACCTCGGCCCGGTACAGTCGGGCCATGACCGATCTGTCCCGCGGCGCGCGCGCTCGGCGCGGCGGTCGCAGACCGGGTTGGTTGCTGCTGACGGCGTTGCTGGTCCTGGCGATCGGCGCCAGTTCCGCACTGGTTTTCACCAATCGGGCAGAGCTCCTCAAGCTTGCGGTGATTCTCGCTTTGTGGGCGGCCGTGGTTGCTGCGTTCGTCTCGGTGATCTACCGGCGGCAGAGCGACGTGGATCAAGCACGGGCGCGGGACCTGAAGCTGGTTTACGACCTGCAATTGGACCGGGAGATCTCCGCGCGCCGCGAATATGAGCTGACCGTGGAGTCCCAGCTGCGGCGGGAGTTGGCCAGCGAATTGCGCGCCCAAGCCGACGATGAGGTTTCGGCGTTGCGGGCCGAGTTGGCCGCGCTGCGCACCAATCTGGAGATCTTGTTCGACGCGGAGCTCAGTGACCGACCGGCGTTGGAGACCGAACGCAGGCCCGGTCGCGGCCACAGCGACTGGGATAGCGAGAACGAGGGCGCCCGCGAACGGGTCAACCGGGTGGCCTCGGTGCGGGCCGAGGAGCCTCGACGCACCGACGACAGTTCGATCATCGACGTGCACGAGGAGCCGCTGGTCCCCACTCCGCCGCGGCAACCCGCAGCGGAGCCGTACCACCCGGCCTACACCTACCAGCCCGCTGACGCGTATGCGCCGCCCGGGCCGAAGCGGGCCGCCGAGGCGGCACGTCAGGCACCGGACGCAGACCGGGATGTGCATTGGCGCCCGAGCGACCGGGAAGCCCAAGCCGGGCACGACGAGGTGCTCCCATCCGAAGGTTGGCCGCCCCCGGCCCCATCACCTGCGCCGGCCGCCAACGCCGCAGAGCGTCAGCCGGAAGGCAGGAGCTGGGCCCAGCCTGATCGGCCGCCGCAGACCGGCGGTTGGGCCGCGCCGGGGCCATCGCCCGCAAGCGGGCCGGAGCGATTCGAACCTCAACCCCAACCTATGCGCCGGTCACACCGCCGGCCCGAGCCGCCTCCGCAGCCCGAGCCGCCGTTCGTGCCGCCGCCCCCGCCGCCCGAACCGGCACCGCAACTGCAGCGGCCGGGCTGGTCGCCGCCACCGGAGGAGCCTTGGCAGCAAGAGCAGCCGGCCTGGCAGCCGGTCACTTCGGCGGGACAATGGACGCCCGCCGGTACACCTGGCAGTCAGTGGAATTCCGGTCAGGGCGACAGCGCCGGCGCGGCGTCGTGGGCCTACGACAATGCGCCGTCACGCGATAAGCCTTCGCACCGCTCACCGAGCGCCGACGAACCCACGCCGCCGGCTGAGCGTCGAGGACGGCATTCCAGCGGCGCCGCCGAAGCGGCGCCAAGCCAGACCGGCGAACCCGTAGCCGATTGGGGTGAGCCCGGCCGTCGGGCACGATCACGCCACGCCACGGAGTACTCCGAGCCCGGCATCGACGAATCCGCGACGCCGGCGCCGGCGATGTCGCCGCCGCCGCCTCCGACGCCACCGTCACCACCCTCGCCGCCGGATAGAGCGCCGGTGATGTCGCCGCCACCGCCGCCCAGCGCTCGCCATCGCGGCACCGATCCGCTCTCGGAAATCGACGAGCCGCCATCGGGTGGCCAGTCGGTCGCCGAACTGCTGGCGCGGCTGCAAACCACTCCGTCCGAGGGTGGCCGTCGCCGACGCCGCGAAGACTGAGGCGAACACCACAGCGCCGTCGGAGCCATCGCCGCGGTAGAGTCTTTACGACCGTCCGGTACCCGCTTTGCGGGACTGGAACGAACCAAGAGAGTTGCGAGGGTCGTCTGCGATGGTGCAGTTCGACGGATTGCGTCCCGCCCGGCTCAAGGTGGGAATCATCTCCGCCGGCCGGGTGGGAACCGCGCTGGGTGTCGCGCTGGAACGCGTCGACCACGTCGTAGTGGCATGCAGCGCGGTGTCTCGCGCATCGCGGCGGCGCGCCGAACGCTGGCTGGCCGACACCCCGGTGACGCCCGTACCCGACGTCGCCGGCAACGCCGAGCTGTTGCTGCTGGCCGTGCCCGATACCGAGCTGGCCGCGCTGGTTTCGGGCCTGGCCGCCACATCGGCGGTGCGGCCGGGCACGATCGTCGCGCACACCTCAGGCGTCAACGGCATCGACGTGCTGGCACCGCTGAGTTCGCAGGACTGCATACCGCTGGCCATTCATCCGGCGATGACGTTCACCGGTTCCGACGAGGACATCGCCCGGCTGCCGGACACCTGCTTCGGGATCACCGCGGCCGACGAGGTCGGCTACGCGATCGCGCAGTCCCTGGTGCTCGAGATCGGCGGCGAGCCGTTCCGGGTGCCCGAGCAGGCGCGAACGCTGTATCACGCCGCGCTGGCGCACGCCGGCAACCACATCGTCACCGTGCTCGCCGACGCCCTGGATGCGTTGCGAGCCGCATTGTCGGGCACCGAACTCCTCGGGCAGCAGCTCGTCGACGATCAGCCCGGCGGCATCGCTGAGCGGATCCTCGGACCGCTTGCCCGGGCGGCGCTGGAGAACACGCTGCGACGCGGCCAGGCGGCGCTCACCGGTCCGATCGCACGCGGTGACGCCCGCGCGGTCGCTGGTCATCTGAGCGCGCTGGAGGCGGTCGACCCGGGTGTGGCACAGGCATACCGGGTGAACGCCATGCGTACCGCCCAGCGGGTCCACGCGCCCGACGACGTCTTCCAGGTACTCCAAGGTTCGGCGAGATGAGCCTGCACCGGGCGCCGAAGTTCAACGCCGGCGAGCTCAACGTCTACCCGAGTCCCAGCGATGTCGGCGAGGTCAGCCGCGCGCTGCGACGCACCGGTCGACGGGTGATGCTGGTGCCGACCATGGGTGCGCTTCACGACGGACATCTCGCGCTGGTCCGCGCCGCCAAACAGGTGCCCGGCTCGGTGGTGGTGGTGTCGATCTTCGTCAACCCGCTGCAGTTCGGCGCCGACGAAGATCTCGCGGCGTACCCGCGGATCGTCGATGACGACTTGGCGCTGTTGCGCGGCGAAGGGGTCGAAATAGCCTTCACCCCAAGCGTTGCGGAAATGTACCCGGACGGCCCGCGAACCACCGTGTACCCCGGGGAGCTCGGATCCGAACTCGAGGGTGCGGCGCGGCCCACGCATTTCGCGGGCATGCTCACCGTGGTGCTGAAGTTGCTGCAGATCGTGGCGCCGGGCCGGATTTTCTTCGGCGAAAAGGACTATCAGCAGTTGGTGCTGGTGCGACAGATGGTCGCCGACCTGAATGTCGACGCGCGGGTGATCGGTGTGCCGATCGTGCGCGAAACCGATGGCTTGGCGATGTCATCACGCAACCGCTACCTCAACGCCGCGCAGCGCGAGCTTGCCGGCGTCTTGTCTGCGGCGATGCTGGCCGGGAAGCATGCCGCACCCGGTGGCGCCGATGCCGCGCTACAGGCGGCCCGCGGGGTGCTCTCGGAGGTATCCGCGATCGACGTGGATTATCTGGAGGTGCGCGACAGCGGTTTAGGCCCCGCCCCGGCCAGTGGCGTCGGACGCCTGCTGGTCGCCGCCCGGCTCGGCAAGACCAGGCTGCTTGACAATGTCGCAATTGAGATCGGAACTACCGTCGGCGCCGACGGGCTGATGCCCGCCGTCTCGGCTGAATCCCGGCCGGGCGATCAACTTCTCGAATCACCTTGGAGGAATTGATGTTACGAACAATGCTCAAGTCGAAAATTCACCGGGCGACCGTCACGCAGGCCGACCTACACTACGTCGGCTCGGTGACGATCGACGCCGACCTGATGGACGCGGCGGACCTGCTCGAGGGCGAACAGGTGACCATCGTCGACATCGACAATGGCGCGCGCCTGGTCACCTACGCGATCACCGGTCAGCGCGGCAGTGGCGTGATCGGAATCAACGGGGCTGCGGCTCATCTGGTGCATCCCGGTGACTTGGTGATCCTGATCGCGTACGCAACCATGGACGATGCTGAGGCGCGTAGCTACCGGCCGAAGATCGTCTTCGTCGATGCCGAGAACCGCGCGATCGATCTGGGTCACGATCCGGCGTTCGTGCCCGCGGATGCCGGCGAGCTGGTCTCGCCGCGATGAAGGCTTTCTAGTCGTGCTGCTGGCAATCGACGTCCGCAACACGCACACCGTCGTCGGGCTGCTGTCCGGCACCAAGGAACATGCAAAGGTCGAGCAGCAGTGGCGGATTCGCACCGAATCCGAGGTCACCGCCGACGAGCTTGCGTTGACCATCGACGGCCTGATCGGTGACGACTCCGATCAACTGACCGGTGCGGCTGCGCTGTCCACGGTCCCATCGGTTCTGCACGAGGTGCGGCTGATGCTCGAGCAGTACTGGCCTACGGTGCCGCACGTGCTGATCGAACCTGGTGTCCGCACCGGCATCCCGCTGCTGGTCGACAACCCCAAAGAAGTCGGGGCAGACCGAATTGTCAACTGTCTCGCCGCTTTTCAAAAATACGGGACCGCGGCCATCGTGATCGACTTCGGCTCGTCGATCTGCGTGGACGTGGTGTCTGCCAAAGGCGAATTCCTGGGCGGCGCGATCGCACCGGGTGTGCAGCTATCTTCGGATGCCGCCGCGGCACGCTCGGCCGCTTTACGACGGGTCGAGCTGGCCCGCCCCCGGTCTGTGGTCGGCAAGAACACCGTCGAATGCATGCAGGCGGGCGCTGTTTTCGGCTTCGCCGGGCTGGTTGACGGCCTGGTCACCCGCATCCGCGGCGACGTCGACGGGTTTTCCGGCGGCCCAGACAATCAGGTCACTGTTGTGGCGACTGGCCACACCGCGCCGCTGCTGCTGGCCGAGTTGAACTCCGTCGATCATTACGACCAGCACCTGACCCTGCAAGGGCTGCGGCTGGTGTTCGAGCGCAACCGGGACAGCCAGCGCGGACGGCTCAAGACGGCGCGCTGACTGCCGCGAACGTTCGCCGCGGGAGTTCCTTTAAGCTGGCAGGTCGTGAACGCCGGCGACGCAGACATCCCTGAGCAGTTCCGGATCCGCCGGGACAAACGCGCTCGCCTGGCCGCCGAGGGACGCGATCCTTACCCCGTCGAAGTCGGGCGAACCCACACGCTGTCGGAGATCCGCGCCGCATATCCCGAGCTGCCGGCCGATTCGACCACCGGTGACATCGTCGGCGTCGCCGGCCGGGTGGTGTTCGCCCGCAATTCGGGCAAGCTGTGTTTTGCCACACTCCAAGAAGGCGACGGCACCCAGCTACAAGTCATGCTCAGTCTCGCCGGCGTCGGCCAAGAGGCCCTCGACGAGTGGAAAGCCGATGTCGATATCGGCGACATCGTCTGCGTGCACGGCGAGGTGATCAGTTCGCGGCGCGGTGAACTGTCCGTGCTCGGCGACAGCTGGCAGATGGCATCCAAAGCGCTGCGGCCGCTGCCGGTGGCGCATAAAGAGATGAGCGAAGAGTCGCGGGTGCGGCAACGCTATGTCGACCTGATTGTCCGCCCCCAGGCGCGCGAGGTTGCCCGCCAGCGAATCGCCGTCATTCGCGCATTACGGACCGCTCTGGAGCAACGCGGTTTTCTGGAAGTCGAAACGCCGATGTTGCAGACTTTGGCCGGCGGCGCAGCGGCCCGCCCGTTCGTCACGCACTCCAATGCTCTCGACATCGATCTCTACCTTCGGATCGCACCGGAACTGTTCCTGAAGCGCTGCGTCGTTGGTGGGTTCGACAAGGTCTTCGAACTAAATCGGGTGTTCCGAAACGAAGGGGCCGATTCCACACATTCGCCGGAATTCTCCATGTTGGAGACCTACCAGGCGTATGGCACGTATGACGATTCTGCGGTAGTCACCCGGGAGCTTATTCAACAGGTGGCAGCCGAGGCGATCGGCACTCGACAACTGTCGCTGCCCGACGGCAGCGTCTATGACATCGACGGAGAATGGGCGTCGATACAAATGTATCCGTCACTATCGGAGGCACTTGGCGAAGAGATCACACCGAAAACCACGGTTGATCGCTTGCTGGCTATCGCCGGGGCGCTCAATGTCGAGATACCCGCCGATCGCGGGTATGGGCACGGCAAACTGGTCGAGGAACTGTGGGAACATACCGTCGGCGCAGGATTGACCGCACCCACATTCGTCAAGGATTTCCCGGTCGAGACAACGCCTTTGGCGCGTCAGCACCGCAGCATCGCAGGCGTCACCGAGAAGTGGGACCTCTATATTCGCGGGTTCGAACTGGCCACCGGATACTCAGAGTTGATCGACCCGGTGGTACAGCGGCAAAGATTCGCTGAGCAGGCCCGGGCCGCCGCTGCCGGTGATGACGAGGCAATGGTGCTCGATGAGGATTTTCTGGTTGCCTTGGAGCACGCTATGCCGCCGTGTACAGGAACCGGAATGGGTATCGATCGGTTGCTGATGGCTTTGACCGGCCTGTCAATTCGAGAGACTGTATTGTTTCCTATTGTTCGTCCGCATAGCAACTGAGTGCTCCGGTGGCGCTGTATTGAATAACGCGCCTTCGTATGGCAGATTGATGCGCGGGGGCGGTCCAGACCACTTGTATGGCAAGTGTCTAAGAAGAAAGCATGAGGCTCAGCCAATGGCGAAGAAAGTGACCGTCACCCTGGTCGACGATTTCGACGGTGAAGGGGCCGCCGATGAAACCGTCGAATTTGGTCTCGACGGCGTGACCTATGAGATTGACCTATCTGTCAAAAATGCCACGAAACTGCGCAACGACCTGAAGCAGTGGGTCGAAGCCGGCCGTCGGGTCGGCGGCCGTCGGCGCGGGCGTGCCAGTGCTGGTCGAGGCCGCGGGGCCATCGATCGCGAGCAGAGCGCGGCAATCCGGGACTGGGCCCGTCGTAATGGGCACAATGTGTCGACCCGGGGCCGTATCCCAGCCGACGTCATCGACGCGTTCCACGCCGCGACCTAACTGACCGACCGACGCGGGAGCGCTGCAGCGGCAGGTAGCCGGACAGATCCGGCTTTCGCTTGTGGCGAACTGATCGGGTATTGAAGCGGGAAACGATTCGCAGTTTTCCTGCGTTGCTCTGTTGCAGCTGCGTTTAGCCGGGGATCTCCGGCCTGGCGGGGTTGGCGTAGAGGGTCGCAAGGTGGGAAGCCCGGCCGGTGGCCCATTACAGTGGACATCAGGTACGCGATGTCGGCCCCTGTGCCGAGAATGACGAAGTACCGATGGTGAGGGAGAGCAGGTAACCGCCAATGTTCGAACGTTTTACGGACCGTGCCCGCAGGGTGGTCGTCCTGGCGCAAGAAGAGGCCCGGATGCTCAACCACAACTACATCGGCACCGAGCACATTCTGCTGGGTCTGATCCACGAGGGCGAAGGGGTTGCCGCTAAGTCGCTGGAGTCGCTGGGCATCTCGCTGGAAGGCGTCCGCAGCCAGGTCGAGGAGATCATCGGCCAGGGCCAGCAGGCCCCGTCCGGGCACATCCCGTTCACCCCACGCGCCAAGAAAGTTCTCGAGCTGAGCCTGCGCGAGGCGCTGCAGCTCGGTCACAACTACATCGGCACCGAGCACATTCTGCTCGGTCTGATCCGTGAGGGCGAAGGCGTCGCCGCCCAGGTACTGGTCAAGCTGGGCGCTGAACTGACCCGGGTGCGCCAGCAGGTGATCCAGCTGCTGAGCGGCTACCAGGGCAAGGAGACCGCGGAAGCCGGTACCGGCGGCCGTGGTGGCGAATCCGGCAGCCCGTCGACGTCGCTGGTGCTCGACCAGTTCGGCCGCAACCTGACGGCGGCGGCGATGGAAGGCAAGCTCGACCCGGTCATCGGCCGGGAGAAGGAAAT
>CAVXBT010000015.1:0-398752 GCA_963760095.1 uncultured Actinomycetota bacterium
TTTTTGATGACGGGTTGCTTTCGGGTCGATAGAGTTTCTGCCATGGCGACGATGTCCGAGCAGGAGCGATCCGAGCGGTTCGAGGCGCAACGGCAGCGCATCCGCGAGCAGTACCTGCGTCCGGCCGACGAGCGCTCGGCCTCGTCGGCACGGGGTTTGCACCACACCGCCCTGGTGAGCAGCGACGTCGAGCAGACCGTCCGGTTCTACCAGGATCTGCTGGAGTTTCCGCTGACCGAACTGATCGAGAACCGTGACTATCCGGGCTCGTCGCATTTCTTTTTCGACATCGGCAATGACAACCTGCTGGCGTTCTTCGACTTTCCCGGCCTCGATCAGGGCCCCTACCAGGAGGTCCTCGGCGGGCTGCACCACCTCGCGATCAGCGTGGAGCGGTCGCGCTGGGAGCGGTTGCGGGACAAGCTCACCGCGGCCGGCGTGGAGTTCGCCGAGCACAGCGGCGTCTCGCTCTATTTTCGGGACCCGGACGGGGCCCGCATCGAACTGATCGCCGATCCGCTTGGGGAGATGTACGGCAGCAAGGTGCTGTAGCGCGTCAGATCGGCAGCGAGGAGGATGCGGCTCATCACGTCGAGCGGTTCCGCTGCCGGGTCTCGGCCATACCGTTCGCTCGCCACGCGATGTGCATATCGGGCCGCACCAGCACGCAGCCGCCTTCGCCGACCTCGCGTGCCCGCAGTCCTCGTAGAGATCCAACGCGTCGTCACCTTCGACGCTGGTATAGACAGAGATTCTCCGAAACGGCAAATTGCGAACTGTAAATCCGTCGGCTAGATGGTTCTCATCCTGACTGGTTGCCGGTTCGCGTCACCTGCTGACCGTGGGGGAGCGTCGGGGCAGTTGCCACGGTGCCCGACCCGTTGGGTGCACTGGCTGGAGAACGGGCCACAGCACTGTTACGTCGCGTAACACAGCGGCGCATATCGGCAGGACACAGAGCGGTCGCGTAACACCGTGATCGAACATCCGCCCCAGCTCAGAGCCTATTTTTGCAGGAACGGGCAGGGGTTCGAATCCCCTTAGCTCCACAGAGTTTCCGCAGGTCAGAGCTTCAGGAATATGCCAGACCGGCGACCAAAGGTCGCGATTGTGTGCCGGATGGTCCAGCCACGACCAACGGACAAAATTCACCGAACGTTCACCTTGCTGCTGTTAGCGTCATCACTGCGACAGATGGCTGATTGGCGCGATGCGGCCAGGACGGCGGCGACCCAGATTTATCCCTGGGATAAGGAACTGAATTGAAGCTCAACCGATTTGGCGCCACGCTGAGTGTCCTGGCTAGCGGTGCACTGATCTTATCGGGGTGTGGTGGTGACCACAACGCGAATAAAGCAGCTGAGGGAAGTTCGACGCCGAGCCCGTTGCCGGTGCCGGTGAATTGCGGGGGGGCGAAGACGCTGAAGGCCAGCGGGTCGACAGCGCAGGCCAACGCGATGACCCGCTTTGTCAAAGCGTTCGAACAAGCTTGCCCCGGTCAGACGTTGAACTACACGCCCGATGGTTCGGGCGCCGGAATTAGCGAATTCACCGGCAACCAAACCGATTTCGGTGGATCAGACGTACCACTGGCCCCCGACGAGCAGGCGGCGACCCAGCAGCGCTGCGGCTCGGGAGCGTGGGACCTGCCGGTGGTATTCGGCCCGATCGCCATCACCTACAACGTCAAGGGCCTGACTTCGCTGGTCCTGGATGCGCCGACGGCGGCCAAAATCTTCAACGGCGCCATCACCACCTGGAACGATCCCGCGATCCAGGCGCTGAATAAAGGCGCCGCGCTGCCCGCTGAGCCGATTCGCGTGATCTTCCGCAGCGACCTGTCCGGGACCTCGGATAACTTCCAGCACTATCTGGACACGGCCTCCAACGGCGCGTGGGGTAAGGGCACCGGAAAGACGTTCAACGGCGGAGTCGGTGAGGGCGCCAAGGGCAACGACGGCACCTCGTCGGCCGTCCAGGCCACCGAGGGCGCCATCACCTACAACGAATGGTCGTTCGCCCAGGCGAAGAACCTGAGCATGGCCAAGATCATCACGTCGGCCGCTCCGGACCCCGTGACGATCAGCACCGACTCGGTCGGCAAGACGATCGCCGGGGCCTGGGTGTCGGGAAAGGGCAACGACCTGATTCTCAACACGGTGTCGTTCTATAAGCCGACGCAGCCCGGCGCCTACCCGATCGTGTTGGCGACCTATGAGATCGTCTGCTCGAAGTATCCGGATCCGCAGGTCGGTGCGGCCGTGAGGGCGTTCCTGCAGAGCACCATCGGTGGCGGGCAAAGCGGTCTGGCGGACAACGGATACATCCCCATTCCGGAAGCGTGGAAGTTGTGGTTGAGGGCTGCGGTCAATGCCATCACGTGATCTGGGATGTCATGACCCGCGGAGGGTCACCCGGGGACGTAGAGCACACGTGCGTGCTGGCATGTCGCTAAGTTACTGATCGCAGTCGCGGATCGACGCGGGCGGGCGGGTCAAGCTCGCGGGGGTGCGAAGCCCCCGGATGGGACGCAAACCCGCGCACTGGACACGCGTCGACCGCGACTACGAACAAATCCGCATCGATATGCAAACGCTGTTCACCGATCTCGCCATCAAAACACCGCTAGCCGCTTGAGGATTCGGCGCAAGCCAGTCATTCCACATCGCCGACAAATTGTCGGAAGTCGATCCTCAAGCGGCTATTGCAAACCAATTTTATGCCGTCAAAGCACTTGGGATAGGAACCGCTGTAGCCGCTCGGTCTTCGCGGCTTCGAATATTTGGGCGGGAGGCCCGGATTCTACGACCTTGCCGTGATCCATAAAAACGACGGTATCGGATGCCGACCGGGCAAAACCCATTTCATGGGTGACGACAAGCATCGTCATGCCGCCGGCGCCGAGGTCGGCGATAAGTTTCAGGGCTCCCTTGACCATTTCCGGATCCAGCGCCGCGGTCGCCTCGTCAAAGAACATCACCTGCGGAGCCATGGCCAGCGCGCGGGCAATCGCAACGCGTTGTTGTTGGCCACCGGACAGCACGGCGGGGCGGGCATCGGCCTTGTGCTTCAGGCCAACTCGGTCCAGCTGAGTCAGCGCGAGGTCCCGGGCCGCGTCGGGAGACAGTCGTCGTAACTTTTGCGGCGCCAGCGCAACATTCTTCAGGACGCTGAGATGCGGGAAAAGGTTGTAGTGCTGGAACACCATGCCGATGCGCTGGCGGAGTTCGTCGGGATCGTCGCGCAACACCGACCGGCCGTCCAGCAGGATGTCGCCGCTATCGATCTCATACAGTCGGTTCAGGCTGCGCAGTAGCGTCGACTTACCCGAGCCAGACGGTCCGATCACGGCCACTGTGCTGCCGGCGGGGGCCTGGATATCGACGCCGTACAGCACCTCCGTCCCGCCGAGAGTTTGGTGAATATCCTTGGCTTCCAACGATACTGAGGCTCGCACTGCGGCATCGGCGGTCACGTGGTCCCCTGGCCGAATGTGGACGCGACCACTTCGGTATGCTTTTCTCGCTTAGTGGCGGCACGGCCACGGCGAAGCCGGTTGTCGATGTAGTTCACCAAATGCGTCAACGGAATGGTCAACATCAAGTAGAAGAGACCAGCGGCCACTAACGGCGACAAGTTGCCGGTCTGCGCATTGAGGTCGCGGCCCACCTGAAACAGCTCTCGCTGTTGGGCGACCAAGCCCAGGAAGTACACCAGTGCGGAGCCCTTCAACAGCGCGATGAACTGATTGACCAGTGCCGGCAGTACCCGCCGTATTCCCTGCGGCACTATCACCAGCCGCATCGCAGTCCGATAGCTGAACCCGAGCGCACGGGAGGCTTCCAGCTGGCCGGGGTCGACGCTTTGAATACCTGAGCGCAGAATCTCGCCCATGTAGGCGGCGGCCGTCAACCCTAATGCGGCAATGCCCAACGGGTAGGGGTTGCTGTGGGTCAGCCCGCGCACCAACGGCCCGATGCCCAGCCCGATGATCAGGATGATCACCACCTCGGGAAGGCCGCGGAAGACGTCGGTGTAGGCGCGTGCCGGCCAGCGCAGCCAGCGTGAATGTGACAACCCGGCCATTGCCAGGACCATGCCAAGCACCAAGCCGATAACGATGGCGCTATTGGTCAGGATCAACGTATTGGGCAGCCCCGTCGTCAACAAAATGGGGATGGCCTGTCGGTACATGTCCCAGTCGAAGAAGGAATCACGCAACTGGGCCAAGGCGGACTTCGGCGGCGCCGGCCCCACCGGCTCGCGATCCTGGCGCGCGGCGATCGCGGCGAAGTCCGGCAGTTTTGGGGCGGGGAGGAATTTGGACCCGGGTTTCCAGCCAGGCGGCAGTGTCCGCGGCACCCACTGGCAGTACAGGTTCGCCCAGGTGCCGTCGGCAATGACGGCGTCCAGCCCGGAGTTGAGCGCATCGATCAGCGGCTTGTTCTCTTTGGCGACCGCATAGGCAATAAAACTGTCTTGGCCGAAGATGCTCGCGACAACCACCGCCGGGTCGCCCGGTCGTATCACGGTCGATGCCAGGGTTCCGGGCGCTACCCACGCATCGAGCTGGCCCGCCTTGAGGCTGGCGTACAGGGTCGCGAAGCCGGGATACTTCACCGGTTGCAGGTTCAAAGTTTTGACGACGAACGACTCCTCGACGGTGCCTTGGACCACGCCGATGCGCTGGCCGGCCACGAGGTCACCGAATTTGTGGATCGGTGAGCCGGGCGGGACCACGAGCGAGTAGAAGCCGAAATCGTAGCCGTTGGTGAAGCCGACGGTTTCCCGCCGCGCATCGGTCGCTTTGATCGACGCCGAGCCGACATCGAAGCGCCGGGACGCCACCTGGGCGAGCAGCCCGGAGAAGTCGGTGGCGAAGAAGCGAAGCCGCAGGCCCAGCTTGTCGGCAATGGCGCGCAATAACAGGTTGTCGAAGCCGGTGAACTCTCCGGTCGGATTGATGCAGACGTTTGGCGGGGCATCCGACAGCGTGCCCACCGTCAGGACGCCTGGCGTACCGAGGCCCAATGCGCCGACGTTCACTGAGCTGAGCGACTCGACGGAGATTGTGGTGCCCGGGTCCTCCCGGTGCGGATGAGGGAGCTCGGTCAGATCTTTCGGCAAGACCATGGAGCTGCTCAAGCCGCTTGGTGCGCACTGGTTCCAGTCGGCACGCGCGGGCGGGACCAGTCCACTGAAAGCCAAGCCGCACACCAGCAGCATTGTCACGGCGAATGCGAACAGCTTTCCGCGGCGCTTGGCGCGCCGGCCCGTGCACAAACTCATCACCGCTAACCGTATCGACCGACCGGCGACTCGGCAGGTTAACAGTTGGTTCAGAGCGGTCGCGGGATCGACGCGCTATTCGCTCAGCCAGAAACGTGAAAACCGGCAGTAAGTGCGCTCATCACGCAGGCTCGATCCGATTGTGCGGTAACAAGGAGCCCCGGTGAGGATCTTCGATGCTCTCGAACGAACCGGCCTCACGCTCGCATACGACACCGAGGATTCGTTTCAACTCATGAACTGCACAGCACGTCCCCAATCGGGCCGTGTCCGTGACTTCGTTGACGAGTGGTTCTCGTAGAGCTCTTGACGCCGTCAGGATCCCAAAACGAAACCGCAGGTAACGAGCGGGACCGAACCGGAACGAGACGTAACGAAACCGCAGTTGAAAGGCCATATTGCCTGGTCAGGTCAGGGGTTCGAATCCCCTTAGCTCTACCGGGCCCTAGGAAGCGACCGGCCGGTTGTGCTCGGCAATGAACTGCTGGAGTTCTGCGACGGAGACCACGGCGTTGGCTTGTGGGGTTGTGGCCTTGTCGATGACCCACTGTCGCATCAGCGTCGTCGCGGGGATGCCCAGCGCGGCCGCTTGGGCGCGCACTTTGTCGACCAAGGACTGGGGGAGACGAATCGAGGTGGAGACCATCACCTCGTCGGTGGTGCGGGTGTCTAGTTCGGCGTCGGCGAACTCGTCGGCGACGTCGGTGTTGTCGTAGTATTCGCGCAGTTCGGTCAGCTCGTCGTTGTTCATGCTCATTGTCCCTTCTCGCGGAACAGGCGCTTCTCATTGTCGGTCATGTCGCGTGCGGTGACGATGAAGTGTCGACCGTCGGCGGCCTCCGAGACGACGATCAGGAGATGTCGCCCCTCGTTGCTTGTGCCGAGCACCAAAGTCGTCCCGTTCCGTCCTGCGGTGCGCAACCGTGGGCGGCCGTAGAGGGCCTGCTCTACCTCCGCCGGCTGGACACCGTGGCGAGCGATGTGGGCCTCGGAGTCCTCGGAACACATCACTTCGCCAAACACGCCTTAGCGTACCACGCGCGTAGCACGCTGGGGGCGTGGTACGTATTTGCTGGCCGGTTCGATCGGCGATTGACGACAATCTGGGGGCGCCGCGCGTGAGAGCACGTCCTCGCCGTAGGGGCGACACGGTTCGGCGGTCGCCGCCGGAAATGCCGAAACCGCCAACGGAAGCTTGGAGCGGCCGTTGAAGATAGCCGGCGCGGCGAGCCAGCTCGTCCTTTATTCGTCGTTTATGGTTCAAAGACAACGAGAATTAACGGCAACCATCACTGGCTGACGAGCAACGTAATCTGTTGCTGGACAGACTAATACGAGATTTATTGGCAACCACCGCGAACGGTGGGGCGGTAATCCGTTGGTCGCGGGTTCGAGCCCCGCCCGCCCCACTGAACAGGCTGAACAGCCCCACTGAACAGCCCCACCTCAGAGTCGATGTTTTTCGTCGTTTTGACGGTGCGGTCCAGTAGTTCGGCAACCTGCAGGTGGACGTGGCCCCGGCTGGAGTGTTGTCTGCTCCTGCGTGCCCTGATCGAGGAATTGCACAACCCTACAGTTGTAGCGTCCGCCACACAAAGATGACAAAAAACCAATCTAATGAGAATTTTGCAACCCCTTAGGTAGAAATGTTCGCCATCGGCCCACGCACTCTGAGAACTCAACAGCGGCACTCGTTTAGGTTCTCGGTTCCCATTCGAGTGGCGGAATTTTCATCTTTCTGGCGCTGAAACGGCGGGGTAGCCTAAACCAGTCACCCAATGTCGCCTCGTCGGGAGGGGACAGGTGATGTTCCTGCTAGGAGAAACCCATGTTGGATCGTCTTGCGCCCGTATTCGGTGGCGGCGGTGGTGGTGGTAGGCCATCAGGTGGCGGCGGCGGGGGCAGGTCATAGGGACGCATTGACCGTCCGAGAAAGCGCATCGCTGAGCGGCTCGACGCCCAGGAAACGGACCGCCTACGCACGAATGTGATGTGGATGACCGCCCAGGTTCTCAAGCACGCTGATCCGAACCTGGGCGGTCATGCATACGCCGCTGCATGCGGTGTTCCTCGGTCAATGACTCACCGCACCAATGGTTTCCGCAGCGGTGCCGTTACCTACGGCCTCCGCTGGGACTGTCGAAGCCACGGTGGCCGCCACGCCAGGCGCGACCTGCTGTATCCCGCCGCCGAAGAATACCCGCTGACAGCGCGCAGCACGAACACCGCTACGTCTTCAACCATCACCTCGCCACCTACTACGGTGAGCCGTTCGAAGCCGGCGTCGCGGCGGAATTCGGATACCTACCGCAGCATTGTGAACTTTCGATGACCACGACGCAACCTTCCCCCGGGATCGGACTCGCCGCTGCCGGGCACCTGCAGGATCGAACGTGAAAGTACGCGACGTCGCGCCGACGAGGCGGGTCATGGTGGTGGCGATCACGGTGTCGATGGTCGCCTTCCTCGACAGCACCGTCGTGAACGTGGCCCTGCCGGCCATAAGACGCGACCTCGGCGGAGGCCTGTCTCTACAACAATGGGTTGTCGGCGGTTACTTGCTGGCCCTGGCGGCCACGATTCTGCCGGGCGGTTCCATCTCCGATCTGTTCGGGCGAGTACCGGTGATGCGCTTCGGGTTGGCGGCCTTTGGTGCGGGTTCGGTGCTGGCGGCCACTGCGGCCTGGCCGGCGATGCTGATCACCGGGCGCGTCATCCAAGGGTTGGGGGGAGCGTTTCTGGTGCCCGGCTCGCTGGCGCTGATCAATTCCGCGTTCGACCGCGCAGACCGACCTGCAGCGATCGGGTCCTGGATTGCCTGGACCGGCACCGCCTTTGCGTTGGGACCGCTGCTCGGGGGACTGGCCGTGGACTTCCTCAGCTGGCGATGGATCTATGTCTTGTTGGCGATCCCGCTGGTCATCGGCTTCGCCTTGACGTTTTGGCTGTGCCCGATACCCGGGCCCTCCGAACGCGCCCGCGTTGACGTCACCGGTGCCGCATTGTCGGCGGCCGGGCTGGCCGCCACGGTGTATGCGCTGATCGAATCTCAGCGGCGCGGATGGGTCGACCCCCTCGTCACCGCATCGATGGTATTGGGGGTCGCGGTGTTGCTGGCGTTCGTGGCATGGGAGCGCCGCGCCCCTCACCCCATGGTGCCGCTGGGCCTGTTCACGATCCGCAACTTCGCCGGAGCCAATCTGGCCACCGCGTTTGTCTACGGAGGCATAACGCTGGGCTTGCTTCCCACCGTCCTGTACACCCAAGAGGTCGCCGGCTATTCGGCCACCGTCGCGGGTTTGGCTACCTTGCCCAGCCCCGTCATCTCGTTTCTGTTCGCCCGCTACGTCGGCCGCATGGCCGCACGGATCGGACCTCGGATCTTCTTGATGACAGGCCCGGTGCTGGCCGGGTTCGGGCTGCTGCTCATCCGCCCCTCCGCTCACGGATTCAACGTCGTCACAGACCTGCTGCCCGGGAGGATCGTGCTGGCCATCGGCCTGGTCGCCACACTCACACCGCTGACCGCGGTCAATTTGTCCTCCGTTGATCCCGCGCACAGCGGAATCGCAGCAGCAATCCAAAACGCCGTGGGCCGGCTTTCTACGCTGATCGCTGTGGCCTGCATGGGACTGATCGCCGCCGGCACGCTCACCGATGCCAGCTTCGCCCGGCTGCTGCAGGTCGGCGCGGTGTTGTTCGTCATCGGCGCCGTCATCAGCGGCGTCACCATCACCAACCCGGCCGTTCCCCAGCAGATCTTTTCGGCTTCGAGCGGAAACGCCGGCCCAGTCCCGTAGCCACCGCCCGCGAGACCGTTTCACCACAGTTATGGGCGCGGATGACGATCACTAGCTTGGGCACCCTACCCGCCAAGCTTTGGCACCTACGAGGAAACCACACCGAAATCCGACGCTGGTGTGCGCGACGTAGCGGTCCCGCCGCACATCATTCCACAGATAGAAGACCACCTGTCGAAATTCGTTGGCAGCAAGCGTGATTCGCTCATCTTCGCCGCCGCCAACGGCGGACATCTTCAGCCCTCGACTGTGCAACGGCATTGGTACAAGGCGCGCAAGGCCGCTGGCCGCGAGGATCTACGCTGGCACGACTTGCGCCACAGCGGCGCGGTGCTGGCCGCAGCCACCGGAGCATCGTTGGCGGAACTGATGGCGCGCCTTGGTCATTCAACACCGGCCGCCGCGATGCGCTATCAGCACGCCGCGCAGGGCCGTGACCGCGAGATTGCGGCCTTGTTGTCCAAGCTCGCGAACAACAGGGAGCTGTGATGGCAGAGCCGATCAAGTACGTCATCGTGTGCGGGTGCGGCGGCTCCATTGAGCCGATCGCGTTCATCAACGATGACCTCTCCGGGGGCGGGGTCGGCGGCGCGCGCGGTGTGAAAAAAACGAAATGTCGACCGGTCGTGGTTGTTGCTGGCCGCGGTTGATATCGGCCATCCTTGTTTGCTGACGGTCAGCAGCAGGTAGATGGTCGGTGTCGGTCGTCAGTAGGTAATTGGGTCAGCAGGACGAGCCGACCAACATGTGTCGGTCAACATGCTTAGCCTGTCGATGCAGTCGGCTTCATCGTGACAGATAAGCGGCAGGGACACCTCTTCCTCTCACCGCATTCGACATGGCGCGGCGGTCTTGCCAAGACTGCCGGCCATGAACCGGCCGATCTGCATGACTGTTTGCCGCCGCGGACATCAACCGGGTATGTGCCAGCAAGACCATCCGGTTCGCGTGCGGTGCGGTTATGCACCCGTTGGGCAGTTGCGCGGTTCGGGTTTGGTGATTGAAGGCCCGGATACTGTCCGCGGGCCGCGGAGATCAATCAGGGATAGCATGATCCACGACACACCCCCGGATCGCCGCGCGACGCACCGTAAGCTCACCCAGGACTGATTGCGAGGCGGGAGGTTCCATGCGCTTCCGGAGCTTGGCCCGACGTGTCGACGACGCACCGTGGTCTAGGCCGCTGGCGGTGATCGTGGTGGCCCTGCTCGCCGGTCTCGGGTTGTCGCAGATCCGGACCCGCCGCGGCTCGGTCTTCGACCAGGCGGCGTTCGGTGGTGACGCGACCGCCGCCCGGGAGCTTCTCGCTACGGTCGCGGGCACGATGACGACCGTGACCAGCCTGGTCTTCGGACTCACCGTCGTCGCGCTGCAGCTGGCGAGCACGCAATACTCGCCGCGGTTGCTTCGCTCGTTTATCCGCGACCGCGGTACCCAACTGGTGCTCGGTACCTTCGTCGGGACCGTCGCCTACAGCCTCGCCGGGCTGCACGGAGTCGGCCACGGCGGCGACGTGCCGCGCCTCGCGGTCAGCGGCTCGCTCGCCCTGGCGCTGCTGTCGCTGTGCATGCTCGTCTACTACATCGGACACGTGCTCGACGAGATCCGCGTCGACGCGATCATGGTGCGGGTGGAGCGGGCGACGCTGCGGATAATCGAGAGGGACCATCCGATCGTGAACTCTGGCGACCCGGACACCGGACCGGCCCCGTCCATGCCGCCGAACGTAGCCACCGTCGGCGCACGCCGCGCCGGCTACGTCCAGGGTGTCGACGAGTCCGCGCTGATGCGCGTCGCCGCCCGACACCGGCTAACCGTGCGGCTGATTCCCTTGTTGGGCTACCACGTGGTGCCCGGTGAACCGCTGGCCGTGATCGGGTGGGACGGATTCATAGGTCGGCCCGCCGACCCAGTGCTGCGGGCCGTCGCCGACGCGGTTGAGCTCGCTCCCGAGCGGTTGGTCGAACGGGATGTCGGGCTCGGCATCCGCCAACTCGTCGACATAAGCAGCCGAGGCATGAGTACCAGCCACAACGACGCGTACACGGCCGTGCAGGCGGTGCACCATCTGGCCACGGTCCTCACCGACGCGTCGCGCCGATCGTTCCAGCCACGGGTGTTCACCGACGCGACCGGCGCGGCGCGGGCGTACCTACCGGTGATGGACTTTCCCACCCACCTGAAGGTGGTGTGCGCACACGTGCGCCAGGCCGGGCTCGATCGGCATCCACGGGTGCGGCTGGAGCTGCTGCGGCTGCTCGGTAAGGTCGGCGCGCAATGCGTCGGTGAGCGCCGACTGGCAGCCGTACAGCGCGAGTTCGACGTGGTTCTTACCGATGCGCGGCGGATCCTTGCACCCGGACCCGGAGTCGATCTCGACGAGGTCGAGGAAACCGCCAGCCGCGCTCAAGAAGCCTTGCGGCGCTGATGAACTCGGCGTGTTCCCGCCGTCCCGCCCACCGGCACAACGTGGCCTGCTCGGTCGGCCGCACTGGTGTGTGCCTGGGATGACGCTGCAGCCGAACCATCAGTCGCAACCGACGTTCAAACGGTGCAGCGCAACTACGCCGCCAGCGAGTGCCGTCCTCCAAGAGCAGCGCAAAAGGTGACGGCATCACCGGCGGTGATCCTGCCGTTCTCCAACGCGTCCAGCGCCTCGCATTCCTGATCGAATACCCTTGCTGTACCGGTGAACACCGTCCGGCAAGGCCGGCGGTAGTAACCGCAGTAGCCGGTTTTGCCCGTCGGTGGAGCGGTTGGCTGCGTATGGTGAGCCGGTGGAGGGCACGCCGTTTGGGCGTTATCGCCTTGTCGAGTTGCTGGGCCGCGGCGGCATGGGCGAGGTGTGGCGCGCGCATGACACCGACACCGACAGGATCGTCGCCATCAAGCTCTTACCGGCGCATTTCTCTGACAACGAGGAGTTTCAGCGGCGATTTCGCCGCGAAGCTCACGCGGCGGCACGATTGAACACCCCGCATGTGGTTCCTATTCACAACTATGGCGAAATCGACGGCCGCCTCTACGTGGATATGCGGCTGATCGAGGGTCGCTGGCTCTACGCCGACGACGATCGCTTCGGTTCGGTTTTCGCAAGCCTTCACGAACAGCTGAACCGCCATTTCGAGGCGATCAACGACAGGGCGAGGTCCACTCAACCATTATTGGGCCGAGAGTAGCCGGGAGTTGATCGCGCTCATCAACGAGCTGGCCGAGACGATCAGCACTTTGCGCCGGGCCGGGTTCGATGTCTCATTCCGAGTGGGCTACGACGCTGCCGTGAAGCGATGCAAGCCGTGGCTCTCGTCGAGTGGCGGCAGCACGGTGCCAGAGGACTTCGAGCCCATCGAGATCGTCAAGTACGAGCCAGTCTTCACCCGCTCCGAGACAACGGTGAAGGCTCCAAAAGCGAAATTCCCC
The DNA here is from genome assembly GCA_963760095.1 of uncultured Actinomycetota bacterium. GTDB lineage: Bacteria > Actinomycetota > Actinomycetes > Mycobacteriales > Mycobacteriaceae > Mycobacterium. Next base: position 12,510 of record CAVXBT010000015.1, read on the forward strand.
ACTGAATCTCAGCTTGATAGGGGAGGGTTCGTACGCCAAGGTCTTCTCCTTCATCGATCCCGACTACGGGATCAAGGTCGCGGTCAAGCGCGCGAAGAAGGGGCTCGACGAGCGCGACCTGCACCGGTTCAAGACGGAGTTCGACATCTTGAAGCGATTGAGCTTCCCGTACATCGTCGAGGTCTACCAGTACGACGAGACCCGCGATGAGTACAAGATGGAGTTCTGCGACGAGACACTGCGGAAGTACATCGCCAAGCGGAACCACAGGTTGGGGTTTGCCACGCGCAAGCGGATCGCCCTCCAGTTCCTCTATGGCATCAACTACATCCACGGCCAGAACCTGTTTCACCGCGATATAAGTCTCCAGAACGTCCTCGTGAAGGTTTTCGGGGGCGGGGCGGTGCTAGTCAAGCTCTCCGATTTCGGCCTGGCAAAAGACCACACATCGGATTTCACTCGTACGAAGACCGAAATGCGCGGAACGATCCGTGACCCGCTGTTGGCCAGTTTCAAGGACTACGACGTCCGCAACGAGGTTTACTCCATCGGCTGGGTGCTCTCGTACATCTTCACCGGCAGGGATTCGCTCGCACACGGTGATGACGAAGTGGGCCGCATCATTCAGAATTGCACGGCGAACGACGTTGCCCAGCGATACCCCGACGTTCGCAGCGTCATCACGGATGTTGAGCGGCTCGTAGCTGTCCCGACTGACGCTACAGCCTGACGAACGTTCGCCACGCGACAACGGACGCGAGTCGTCCCTGCGATCATCGACATAGCGGCGGCAGTGATCGATGCAGAGTGCGCGGATAGCAACGCGGATAGCAACGGGGCTCAGTTTCTGGGTGTGCGGCACTGTTCGCCAGCGGGCCTACCGGGCCGTTGAACTGCAAGAACAGGCCACCGGCGGACGCCGACGAACACCAAATTTGAGACTGGGGGTCAAGTGGTCGCAGGTTCAAATCCTGTCAGCCCGACCAGATGAAATAGGCTCTGACCTGCTGTGATGCGAGCGTTGTCAAGACGAGATGACCCGTAATTGGGGACCATTTGGGGACCACAGGTGCCGGGAGAGCAGGTCCCCAGCGTTCGTCACGGATTGCCGGTCGGGGTGCAGATAACGTTGGGTTGTTGTCAGGGTGCCGTGGCCGGCGATCTTTCGGAGAATGTGCACTGGCACGCCGGCGTCGGCTAGCCAAGTCAGCCCCGTATGCCGTAGGCCGTGCCTCTTCAGTTGCTCGTATCCCAGCTCGGTGACCACGCCATCCCACGACGTGGCGTCGCGCAGGGTGGCGGTCGTGATGCGCCCGCCTTTCGGACCGGTGAAAAGTCGAGCATCGGGATCATGACCTGAAAGCTCAATGCGCCGCTCAACGAGGTCTCGGATGGGATCAATCAACGGAACTTCGCGTGCGCGCTTTCCCTTGGTGTTCTTGTCCACCAATCCACCAGGGGACGGTGTTGTTTGCCGCGTCCCCTGCTGGTACTGCGCACGTTCATCGCTCTGCACGACTACCATTCGGCACTGGATCACATTGATGGCGCTACCCGTACATACCTGGCTACGCCGTCGGATCGTGCCCGTCGCGAACTGCGCCTCTGCCGCAAGATCATTCGTGATCGAGCTCGGGCTGACAGGAGCCTCCCACTACACACGTTGCGTAAGCGAATCGAGGCCGCGCTGCAAGGAGACCCCCAACCATGATCGAGCGCCCTGCTGTGCCTGGCCCGTTGCTCCCGGCTACCACGACCACCGATCACGATACCGTCCACGCCGCTGTCGCCGTCCTACCCGTCGGCGCCTTCGAGCAACATGGCCCATACCTGCCCCTTGTCACCGACACCTTGATCGCATCTGCTATCACCGAGGCAATTAGCCAGCACCACAAGATATTTCAACTTCCACCGATAACGTTTGGATGTTCGCACGAACATTCACCGTTCCCCGGAACGGTCAGCCTCGGCCCAGCGACGCTGGCCGCCGTTGTGACCGACATCAGTACCTCTCTTGTACAGCAGGGCATTAGCGCCCTGATCGTTGTTAACGGTCACGGCGGCAACTACGTGCTCGGCAATGTGGTCCAACAGCTCAATGCAGACGGTGCGATGCGCGTCGGACTGTATCCGAGCCGCGCGGACTGGATCGAAGCTCGCCAGGCCGCCGGCATCAGCGGTAGCAACCACGACGACATGCACGCCGGCGAGCTCGAAACGTCTGTCCTGCTCGCCGCCCACTCGAGTTATGTGCGTGACGGGTGGCAGGGCCATGACCACATCGCCTCTGATCGCCGCTATCTCACCACCTTGGGGATCGGTGCATATACGACGAGTGGTGTGATCGGGTATCCATCGCGAGCCACCGCAGCAAAAGGCCATGCGGTCCTAGATCATCTAGGCCAAGCCGCCCACGCGCTCATCACGCTGCTCACCAGCCAGTCGACCTGAGCAAACCCACACGTGGCGGCTACCGTCCGCTGACGCTCCCGTCCGCCGCCACGCAGAACTCGAGATCGCGGTCGCAGCCAGCCGCACGACGCCGCAAGCAGCATGTTGTGAGGAGTTTCTTTACTGCTATTAAAGACGTACCGGCGTTTCCGCGGCTTGGCGCAGTGGGTCGTCGGTAGGGTCCGCGTCCGGACCGGTGTGGTCTGACTCGTTTCTTTACCGGCCACGAGCGTTGTTGTGTGCCTTCAATTGTCAGATCCGTCGACTGCATCGGTTCGGCGCGGAACCGCCGGACGGAGTGACCTGATAGGAGCGCGACCAAGCATCCCGTAGCAGTATCGTCCCCGCCCGACGGCTCTGCCCTTCATCCCATCCCGAAAATCCGGTTACAAGGAAGGGCTGCAATGGAATCCACCATCACCGAATTCAGCCAACCACAGGTCACCGTCGGCGTCGACACCCACAAGCAGTTCCACGTCGCCCATGCCGTCGACCAGCTGGGTCGACCATTGGGCACCCACCGCCTGGCTGCCACGGCCGCCGGTTATCGCCGCTTCGTGTCCTGGGCCCACGAGTTGGGGCAGCTCGTTGCCGTCGGTATCGAAGGCCCCGGCCATTACGGCGCCGGCCTGGCGCGGTACCTGCGCGCTGATGGCATCACCGTCGCCGAGGTAGGGCGCCCCAAACGGCAGCACCGAGCCCGCTACGGCAAATCCGATGACGCCGACGCGGCCGGAGCCGCCGCGATGGTGTTGGCCGGCGAAGCCCTCGGCGAGCCCAAAAGCGCCGATGGTGCCGCGGAAATGGTGCGGGTATTGCGAGTCGCCCGCACTAGCGTGGTGCGCGCCCGGGCCAAGGCCTACAACGCGCTGCAAGACCTGGTGGTGACGGCTCCAGCAGCACTTCGTGAACACCTGGCCGGCCTCTACAAAGACCGCCTCATCCACGCGTGCGAACAGCTACCCGAACCCGAAACGCTAACCACCCCAACCGATGCCGTGACCGTGGCCATCAAGTCGCTGGCCGCGCGCTGCCGCCAGCTTGACGCCGAAGCCGCCCGGCTAGAACGCCACGTCGACACCATCACCGCTGTCGCCGCACCTGAACTGCGCGCCGTCTATGGTGTCGGCCCCGACACCGCCGCCACGCTACTGACCGCGCTCGGCGACAACCCGGGCCGGATCAGCAGCGACGCCGCTTTCGCCAAACTCTGCGGGGTCTGTCCACTGGAAGCCTCCAGCGGCAAAACGATCCGGCACCGGCTCAACCGGGGAGGCAACCGCGACGCCAACCGTGCCCTGCACGTCATCCTGGTGGTGCGCATGCGCCGCCATCAGCCCACCCGCGACTACTTCGCTCGCCGCCTGGCCGAAGGCAAAACCAAGAACGAGATCATGCGCTGCGTCAAACGCTACATCGCCCGCGAGATCTACCACGCCCTTCGCGAACCCAGCAAAAATACTCACGAACTCATTGCCTGAACAAACATAGGAGGAGCATCTGCTATCAAGAAGGGAAGCAATGAGGGAAGAAGACCCGACGGCGCTGACGGCCATCGATCCTTCGCTTCGAACTATCGCCCGATTCTTGCCGTACCGAAGAGGCCTGTACGCCGGGCACTTACACCTTATGCGAACCGGCGAGGCGGTCGCGGCGCGCCTAGTGGCCCGTCGCGATGTGGAAGTCGTTCAGGTGTCGCCCACCGCCGGCGTGCGGGTTCACCGACCGAGTGGCCTAGGCGGTGACGCGCCCGGTGTCCTGTGGATTCATGGCGGCGGTTTCGTGTCGGGTTTGGCGGCGTTGAACGACCGCGCCGCTCGGCGCACGGCTGAGAAACTTGGCGCGCTGGTGGCCAGTGTGGAATATCGGCTGGCACCGGAGCATCCCTACCCGGCGGCTCTCGATGATTGCTACGCCGCGCTGCAGTGGTTGATCGCTCGCGACGACATCGATCAGCGGCGGATCGTGGTCGTAGGAGCGTCGGCCGGTGGGGGACTGGCGGCTGCGCTGACATTGCGCTGGCTGGATGCAGGGCTGGTCGACCTGGCGGGGCAGGTTCTGGTGTACCCAATGCTTGACGATCGGACAGTGCAACGATCGCGGGCCGCGGGTGCGCGGGGATGGACGCCCAAAGACAACGCATTCGGCTGGAAGTCGTATCTAGGTTGCGAGCCCGGAGCAGACGGCGTCAGTACATACGCGGCACCGGCTCGGCGCAACGACTTATCCGGTCTTCCACCCACGTGGATCGGCGTCGGAACCGCAGACTTGTTTCATGATGAAGACGTTGACTACGCCAACCGGCTGCGCGCCGCAGGTGTGCTGACCCAACTCGAGGTAGTGGCTGGCGCATTCCACGGATTCGACGTAGCCGGGGCGCGCACTTCGATTGCGCGACGGCTCACGGAGAGTCGGTTGGTGGCGATGTGTGGATTTCTCGCTATATAGATAGCACAGCGCGCCACGCCGTCGAGCCGACCAGCCACCCACCGCCGCGCCTACGAATCGTTCACGCCCTCCACGCACCGAGCCCAAGAACCACCGAACTCATTGCCTGAAGATAGGAGCATCTGCTATCGAGTAGGTCAGCATCCGACCGATCGGCTCAAGGCGCTCTAGAGCGGCGCATGCAGCCAGCGTGCATCTTCAGCGAGGACGCAGAGCACCTACCATCCCTGCGATCACTACGAAAGAATGCGTGTTGGGAACGTCTCAGTCCTCGACTACTCGAAGGAGACCACGATGAACAACGACCAGATCACCGCTCTGGTCACCGGCGCCAACCGGGGACTAGGTAAGCATTTCGCAGCCCAACTCATCGAGCGGGGAGCGAAGGTCTACGCCGCCGCGCGCCGACCCGAAACGATCGACGTGTCCGGCGTCGAACCCATCCAACTGGACATCACCGACCCGGCCTCAGTGCGCCGCGCCGCGGACGTGGCCAGCGACGTTACCGTGCTCGTCAACAATGCGGGCACCGCGACGCGCGCGTCACTGCTGTCCGGGGCGTTCGAGGACATCCGGCTGGAGATGGAGACGCACTATTTCGGCACGCTGAATGTCATCCGCACCTTCGCCCCGATCATCGAAGGCAACGGCGGAGGAGCGATCCTCAACATGCTGTCGGTGTTGTCCTGGCTGCATGATCCGACCTCCGGCGCCTATTCGGCAGCCAAGGCGGCCGAGTGGGCGATGACCGATGCAATCAGGCAGGAACTGGCGCCGCGCGGCATCCACGTCACCGCCGTGCACGTCGGCTACATAGACACCGACATGGCCGCCTTCGCGCCAGCAGATCAAAAGACCGATCCCGCGGTCGTCGCCCGACTCGCGCTGGACGGCTTGCTCGCCGGCGAGCCGGAGATCCTCGCCGACGACCTGACACGCGCGACGAAGGCGCACCTATCCGGCGGCTGACCTTGCCTCCCTCACCGCGGGGCGGTCCTGGGTGTCACGACGATGTCACAGGGGGCGAAAGCACCTGAAACCCGCTGAGACCCGGCGACGCGGTATCGTCGGCTCGCCGCCGTACTCGCGGATCGCTCTCCACACCTCTTTTAATCCGGGGTGGATCCTCGGCGCGGCCGCCCTGATCGGACTCTTCTACCTTGTTCGAGCCATCGTGCGGGACAACCGCAAACGCGGAGACCGCGCGCGCCCGCCAATACGCCGAGATTGCGGCCCGCGCCGATCAACAACACCAGTGGGTCATGCGAGGCGACGAGCGGGGCATCTACGGGCCCCGAAGGCGCGAAACTCATGCACGACATTCAGTCAGGGGAGTGCCCGTCGCCACAACATAGGAGCTGGTATCGAGAGGGCGCCATGATGACTTCAACGATGTCTACCCAAAGGTGGCCATCGTTGGGCGGGGCTACATGGCCGGCGTATCCCGTGCCTGGGGCGGCGAGCGCGACCCCGACCACGACCCCGAGGCCGAGACCGCGCGAGCTCTGATCGAGCAACAGCAGGCGAACCGGTGTACCGTACGCGCAGGGAGCCCTTCGACTCATGCAATCGCAGCTCGCCGACGTCTCACCATTCCTGTCGCTGACGGATTCAGGAGAGCCGAGATCGATGTCCCATCATTTCGACACCCCGACGGGTCGCGAAGACCCCCGTCTGAATCTCTGCGATTTCTATCTTTTCGCCGGCGACCCCGGAAAGACGACCGCGATGGCGATGACGGTCAACCCGGCGGCCACCGCGGAGACGTCTGCCCCTTTTCGCGGTGAGGCTCTCTATGTGTTTCGCTTCGACACAGACAGTGACGCCCATGAGGAGGTGTCCTTCAAACTCCAGTTCGCTGAGGTGGTGCACAGCGCGGCCCCCGCGGGCGGACACGCACAGACCTTCGAGCTGCGCCTCGCCACCGGCGCCGACGCAGCTCAGGGTGGATCTGGCGATTTGATCGCGTCGGGAACGACCGGCGTCACAGTCGCCGGCGAGAGCGGGGTGCGCGTCTTCGCCGGAGTGGTGAATGATGTGTTCGGCGCTAATGCGGGCCTCAATGACTTCAGGGATGCCTCCGCGGCCGGCGTCTACAAACCCGAGGCTTTCGCCAATCACGTCAACGTCTTCCGGGATCGGACCGTCGCCGGCATCGTCGTCGAGGCGCCCAACGAGTTGATCAGCAGTACGACCAGGGTGCAGGCCTGGGCCACGGTGTCGCTGTGCGGCCACGCGCCTGAGCAGCAGGTGGCCCGCTGGGGCCTGCCGATGTTCACCCACCTCCACCTCAACGACGACGAGTTGAGCGAGGCGTTCAACTCGACCGCCCCGTCCGGGGACAATTCGCGGTTCGTCGCGCGCACGATCGACACCGTCACCAAATACGTCACACTCGCCGGCACTTCCGCTGATCCGGCCGCCTACGCGCGCCGCGTGGCCGACCTGTTCGGATCGATGAACCTGCCCTACGAGCTGGGCACGCCCGCATCCTTCGACTACACCGGAATGAACGGGCGCGGGCTGATGGACAACGTGCTGGACAATGTGCTGTCGGTGTTGACCAACTCCCCTCTGGGCGCCGGTGTCGCGCCCGATCCAGCGCGGATCACGGCCGAATTTCCTTACTTCAGCTGTCCGTGACACCGCTGAGCCCTCCGAGGGGACCTCATCCAGGAAGGTTTGCAGCGCCTCGAGGGTCACCCGTTCAACCAGCAAGTGGCCGGGGAGATCGTTGAGTTGTGGGCAAACGTTCTTGCGACCGTTTCGGCACTACGCTCTTTCGATCCAAGGTCAAAGCCAAAAACCCAGGGCAACGATCAAGAGTCCGAGGCCCAGGGCAACGATGGGCTAGGATTGCCGGATTCGTCCTAATGCGGTCGCGACCGCTCACAGGCAAGGCACTATGAGACTCGGCTGTGTCTCAACCAGCCGGCCCCCCTTCATGTACTGCGACAGATTGAGAAGCTAACCGCCGCTTTGGGGACCAGTCTGGGACCACACGTCATACGTCATGGTGAACGACCTACACGTCTGTACACGTGATGCACGCTGCCCCTCGCCCGGCAGACGCACAGTGACCTGCGGGAATGCGTTTCCGCTACTTCCTGGGGGTCAAGTGGTCGCAGGTTCAAATCCTGTCAGCCCGACCCAGAGAAATGGGGTCTGACCTGCGATAATCAGTTTGTATAGGTCTAATGATGCGACTGTTTGGGCGCGTTGGGGACCACGTTTTTCGGACCACTTAGGCCTATGCGAGGACGTGGACCGCACTTGTCCGACGCTCAAGTGGTTACAGGTTGCACTCTTGTCGGCCAGATCGAGGAACTGCGGCGGTGTAGGCGGTGGCGTAGACGAGACGGTGTCTTGGGCGTGGTGGCGCTGGCCGCTCGATGGTGTTCGCTACCCGGCATTGTCGATGTGCATCGCGGCAAGCCGATCGACATCGTGCCCGGAGGGCCCAAAGGTATTGGCCGACTGGGTATTTGCCCGTCGGAGCATTGGACGGCCGAGGTCACCCGCGCGGAAGCAGTCGGCGTTGGCACGCTTGTGCCTGCGGGCAGGTCGGACTAGCTTCGTAAAGCGCGCCGGTCGGCGCTCTTTACGGACTCGGTAGGGTCTCCTGGCGATGGCAAGTCCACAGTTGCAGCAGGTGATCGGGGCAATAAAAGCCCTGGCCGGTAGGGCCGCTGGCGCAAGCGTTGAGGAGTTGCGCGCGACCAACGAGGCGATGGCGCGGCCAGCGGAACCCGATGTTAGAAGCGAGCCGGTTCTTGCCAATGGGGTCGGGGCGGAATGGATCAGCGCGCCGGGCGCCGCGGCCGATCGCGCCGTGCTCTATCTTCATGGCGGCGGCTACATCATGGGCTCGTTGAATACCCATCGCGATCTGATGGGCCGCATCTCGCGCGCCGCGCAGGCCCGCGTGCTGGGACTGGACTATCGCCTTGCACCCGAACATCCGTTTCCGGCCGCGGTGGAGGACACCGTTGCCGGCTACCGGTTCTTGCTTGACCAGGGGCCGCCTCCAGCACGGCTGGCGATAGCGGGAGATTCGGCGGGCGGCGCATTGACGCTCGCGGCGCTGGTTGCGGGCCGCGGCGCCGGACTGCCGATGCCGGCGGCGGCGGTGTGCCTTTCGCCGTTCCTGGATTTGGAGGGCACGGGCGAGTCGGTCAAGACGCGGGCGGACGTCGATCCGATCGCCACGCCTGAGGTCATCGACGTGTGGGCGAAGGCTTACTTGGGTGGCGCGGATCCGCGCACTCCACTGGCCAATCCGCTGTATGCCGATCTTGCGGGCTTGCCGCCGCTGCTGATCCAGGTCGGCGATCACGAAGTTCTGCTGGACGACGCGACCCGCCTGGCGCAGCGCGCGCAAGCAGCCGGGGTTCAAGTAAAACTTGAAGTCTGGCCGGAGATGATCCATCGCTTTCAGAGCTACGCCGGCGTTCTGCCCGAGGGCCAGCAAGCGGTCGAGGATATCGGCACGTTCATCCGCGAGCAGATTCCCTAACAGAGTGTTTGAAAGGGTGCGCTTGGACAGCGCCTTCTCGCGGCTTAATGTCCGCGGACGTTTCGGTGTGATGCCGACGGAGAGGCGCGGTCCCTGTGTTGGTGGCGCTGGTGCGGCGCTGAGCGGACTCGTGGGTATCCAGCGCGGAGCACGATCAAACGAGGTTAAGCGATGAACGTTGACGATGTTTCGGTTGCGCAGCAGGCAGAGCCAGCGCCGACCGGCCCTCCGAACATTCTTTACGTCCATATCGATAACCTCGGCATGGGTGAGCTGGGCTGCTATGGCGGCGGCATCTTGCGTGGCGCAGACACGGCGCGGCTGGACGGCTTCGCCGGCGAGGGGCTGCAGCTGCTCAATTTCGCGCCCGAAGCCCAGTGCACGCCGACCCGCTCGGCGCTGCTGACCGGCCGCTATGCCATCCGCTCGGGCAACGGCTCCGTGCAACTGCCCGGCGTCCCCAGTGGTTTGGTGGCGTGGGAGCAGACGATGGGCGACATTCTGTCTCGGGCCGGGTACGCCACGGCCATCTATGGCAAGTGGCACATCGGCGATGAGCCCGGACGCTACCCCACCGACCACGGGTTCGACGAGTGGTACGGCATTCCGCACAGCTACGACGAATGCCTGTGGCCCGACGACCCGCTCTACGATCCCGACCGTGACCCCATGTCGTTCGTGGTCGCGGGCACCAAAGGCGGTCCGGTCGAAGATCTCGAGCAACTGACCACGGAGGTGCGGCGCAACATCGACCGCGAATACCTCACGCGCGCTGACGCGTTCATCCGGCGCAGCGTCGCCGCCGGCACACCGTTTTACGTTTACTTCAATCATTCGATGCTGCATTTGCCGACCGTGCCGCGCGACGAATTCAAGGGGAAAAGTGGCGTCGGGGACTGGGCCGATTGCCTGTTGGAGATGGATGCCGATTTCGGCATATTGGTCGACCTGCTCGACGAGCTGAGCATCGCCGACAACACGATCGTCGTCTTCGCCGGCGACAACGGGGCCGAGGATGCGCTGCCGTGGCGAGGGACGTCAGGATACTGGGACGGGTCATATTTCACTGGCATGGAGGGCTCGCTGCGGACGCCGTGCCTGATCCGCTGGCCGGGGCACGTCGGCCCTGGACGGGTCAGCAACCAGATCGTGCACGTCACCGACATGTTCACCACCCTGATCCGCTGGGCCGGGTGTGAGGTGCCCAGCGATCGGGTGATCGACGGCGTGGATCAAGGCGCGTTCTTCCGCGGCGACCAGGAGCACTCGAACCGGCAGGGATTCCTGTTTTGGAACGGCGACAAGCTCTACGGGGTCAAGTGGCAGAACTTCAAGACGGTTTTCGTCGAGCAACGTCAGTTCTTCGACCCGTCACCGCCATACGCCAACCCCCGCATCATCAACCTGCTCACCGATCCGAAGGAACGTGAACCCGTCGAATACCCCCACCTGCACACGTGGGTCGTGGCCCACTTCACCCGACTCATCGGGGAGTTCCAGGCCAGCGTAAAACGCGAGCCACTCATTCCCTTTGGCGCGCCGCTCAACTTCGTCCCGGCTCCCCAGGGCAACTGAAGTCTCAATATCACTCGTATTGGCTCGACCCGGTAGTGGCTCTGATCATCGCGACCGTCGTGGACTACCACGCAGTGGATCTACTTCGGGAGGTCATCGCCGCGCTCCGCCCAGCCGCGCCTGCAGCGGTGGGCTTCGACGGCGCACGGGCACTCGCCGACTAACCGGTCCTCTAGATGGTTCGGCCGAGCGCGCCACCAGCTCTGCGTAATCGGCGGGCCTGATGTCCCGGATGCCCAGTGCGGTAACGTGGTTGGTGACATCTCGGGGACCGAACGGGAAGAAAAGAACGCGATCGCCAATCGCCAGCAACGAATCCTTCTCCGGCTGGACCAAGACCTTCACCGATCCCCGCCTCTGCCATCGTCGACCGGCTCACCTTCGGCGGCACGATCATCGTGGCTGATGGCCTGATCGCGTTTCGGTAAGTCAGCCGCGTGCGGTGAGCCGTATCGGAAGTGAGTGATACACAGTCATATTGCTCACCAGGTTCGGGAACTGAACGTGCGGCGCACCGACCTCGATGTCGCGGGTGTTGAGGAGGAGCTCATCAAGAGCGGCGTGAACTTCGGCCCGCGCGAGCATGGCACCCAGGCAATGATGTGCGCCTCCGCCGCCGAAGGAGACGTGCGGGTTGGGGTCGCGTCCGATCTCGAATCGCATGGGTTCATCGAACACATCCTCATCGCGGTTGGCCGACCGCAGCATGGTGACGACACGTGCTCCTCGCTCGATGGTTTGTTTGCCCAGGGTCACGTCTTTGGTGGCACCGCGAACCCAGAACATGATCGGCGTCGAGTAGCGGATGACCTCGTCGGCGGCCGTACGGCGCACCGCCGGATCGCCGCGATACCGCTCGATCTGATCCTGGTTGGCGACAAAGGCCCTGATGCCGTCGCATAGCGCATTGCGGGTGGTGTCGCTGCCGGCCAGGCTGAGGATGAAGAAGAAGATTTCGAGCTCATTGGCCGGCAGCTGGAACGTGGTGCCGTCGTCGTCCTCGATTTCCGCGTGGCACAGTGTGCTCCAAATATCATCGACGGGTTTCTCGCGTTTGCTTTTTGTGAGTTCGGTCGCGTATTCGAAGACCTGCATGAATGGCGCCAGAGCGTCGCCTTCGGGCATCGCGTTGCCGTGTTTGCCTAGTGCCAAGACCTCGTCGACCAGGGCGAAGATACGCGGCCGGTCGGCTTCGGGGATGCCGACGATGTCGCCGATTACCGACATCGGCAGACCGCCGGCAAGGTCGACGAACTCGCCGCCGCCGTTCTGCAGGAGTGGCCCGGCCATGGTGTGGGCGCGGCGCCGGATCCCTTCCTCGAGCTTGGCGACCGCGCGGGGTGTGAAGGCCCGCGCGATGATCCGTCGTCGTCTTGTGTGGTCGGGTGGATCGAGATTCACGATCGCGGGGTAGGCGGAGAAGAGGTTGACCTGTTGGATCAGCGGGCCGTCGGTGGCGGTGAACGTCTCGTAATCGCGGTGAACTCTGCTGACCTCGGCGTGTCGTGTGCACACCCAGAAATCGCGTTCAACCTGGTTTGCCACGCCGGGCGTCAACTCCTGGTGGTAGACGGGCGCGGTGTTGCGCAGATGGGCAAACACGTCGTCGGGAAACCCGTTGTCCCACAGGGATGAATCTGACAGGTCAATAGTGGCGTTAGTAATCACCTGGTTCCTTCCGTGTTAGGGCCACGTCTGAGCGCTGTCGAGCCTTTAGCGTGGTTTTCTTCCGCCGGCCGTTGGCCCGGTAGGCTAGGCCGGCCAGGATGACCTGCAGTCCGTAGGTGAAGATTGGCTCCATGCTCGGTGCTGTCAATGCCGGCCCCATCGAGGGATTGGCTCGGGCGTGCTCAAGTGCGACGGCGCCCAGCAATTGGATGTACAGGAGCGCGTGTGCCGCTTGGATCTCTTCTGCGGGGAGCCCGGATTGATGCAAGATCTTGCGTGTCTGGCGGTCCATGTCCGCTGCGGCAGCGGTGTGGGGCCGCTGCTGCAGTAACGCAGCGATGCCGGGAACGTCAACGAGTACACGCCAGGCGTTGTGGTAGAGCGCAACGAGCTTTTCCTCCCAGCTGCCCGCTGTTGGCACAGTGATGCTCGAAACGACCTCCTCGATAAGCAGATCCAGCATCTCGGCTTTGTTCTTGACGTGGTAGTACACCGAGGAGGCGGAGGTATGTGCCTCGGTCGCCAGCACGCGCATTGTCACGTTGTCGACGCCGACGCGGCGAGCAAGGGCCAACAGGCTCGCGGTCAGGTGTTCGCGATCCAGCGCACCGTAGGGCAGGCCGGGCGCAACAACCGCCGCTGGCTGAACCAATGTGGCACCCTTTCGAACGCTGATCGAATTCGAACGCTGTTCAGATTCAAGCACAAAATGGAGCTTGCGTCGAGCGGTCGGCCCAAGCCAGCTCGGCGGGAGTGCCCGCCGCGGTTTGGCGAAGATGTACGCCAAACCCCGCTGCATGCGCCAGAGGACTGATCGTCCCGACCGCAGTCGTGGTGCGGATGCCGAAACTTCACGCCACACGTTCGGCGGTTTTGTCTCACGAATCGCTTGCCAGAACAGCGGCACGTCAAAGTACACGTCCGAGAGCGGCACAAACGACCCAAGGGCAAGTTGGGGTGCGGCGATTTCTCGGGGAACAGCCCCGGGAGCGGTCCGAATTTCTTGGGGACCATTAGGGGACCACACGTTGTGCGCGTTGGTGAACGACCTGCGCGTCGGTAAACGTTATGCACGGCCACACCAAACTGCACGCAAGCCGTGACCTGCGGAAATGCGTTACCGCGATTTACTGGGGGTCAAGTGGTCGCAGGTTCAAATCCTGTCAGCCCGACAGAGAAAACACCGTTTGAGCTTGTCTTTTCGATTTCCAGGCAATCGCACGAATGTTCGGCTCACGCAAAATTGTCACAGATTGTCACGAGCGTCGGAAATGTGTCACCGCACGCGTGTGCGACAGCATCAGCCTTCGGCGGACGACGTCCGAGCAGCAAAGCTACGCGCAGCTAGCTCCAGTGCGTCCGCCTGTGCGTGCACGTAGGTCCGCATCGTGAACGAGATATCAGCGTGGCCGAGCCATGCGGCGACCAGCGCGATGGGCACGCCCTGCAAGTGCATCAACGTGGCGCAAGTATGGCGGGCATCGTGCAAACGGACTTGCGGCACATCGATTTTGCTAATGGCGGCCTGCCACATCGTCGACATCGTTGACGGGTGGTACGGCTCGCCGGCCTCATTGCAGACGACATAGCCCAGTTCTGACTAGGCCTCGCCCAACGCCAGCCGCTCAGCGGCCTGGCGGGCCCTAGCAGCGAGAAGTTCAGCCAGCAGAGCGTCAGGTAACGGAAGGACACGTCCGGCCGAGGCAGTTTTCGGCTCGTCCTGGTCCACTGCACGCCCACCGACGTCCACACGCGTTTTTCCGATCCGCACCGTGCGCTGATCCAGATCTACTTCAGCCCAGCGGAGGCCGGCGATCTCGCCGCGTCGCAGACCGGCCAGCGCCAGATGCCATGCGTGCCGATTGCGGTCCGCCGCGATACCGCGCAGGACCGCCTGGACCTGCTCCACCGTGAACGTCTCGAATGCCCGCGCCCCGCCTGGGACCCGATCGACAAGAGCGGCAACGTTTCTCGTTAAACGCCCCTCGGCGACCAGCTGTCCCAGCACCTGTGAGATCGCACCGACCATGTAGTTGCACGATCGGGCACTCCACGCCTTTCGCGGTTTCCCGTTAGGCCGCATTAGGCTGCCCGCGCGCAGCTTCTCGATCAACTCATCAAGGGGTCCCGTACGACGTCTCATGCACAACTTCGACCAGGCGCCTAGACAATAACGCTTGCCGTTATTAACGCAGGCCGTTATCATCGGTGGGTGATCCGCTCGTTCCGAAATAAGGATACGGAGCGGCTCTGGAATCGCCGCCACGTCAAGAGACTCAGTCCGGAGCTCAGCAGACTCGCTTACAACAAGCTGATCCTCATCAACGCCGCGGAGAGCATCAACGACCTTCGTGTCCCGCCGGGCAACCGACTGGAGAAACTAACCGGCGACCGCGCCGGCCAATACAGCGTCCGCGTCAACAACCAGTGGCGCATCTGCTTCACCTGGAGCTCCAGTGGCGCAAGCAATGTCGAGCTGGTCGACTACCACTAGAAAGGGAAACAGCGATGCCAGACTTTGCTCCCACCCATCCCGGGGAGATCCTTCTCACCGAGTTCCTCAAACCGATGGGTATCTCGCAGTACCGGATCGCCAAGGCGATCGACGTGCCCGCGCGGCGGATCAACGAGATCGTGCACGGCAAGCGCGGCATCAGCGCCGACACCGCCCTGCGACTCTCACGCGCGCTCGGGCTCAGCGAGATGTTCTTTATCAACATGCAGGCTCACTACGACGCCGAGATCGCGCGCGACCACATAGCCGCCAAGCTCGACGCCATCGAGCGCATCGCCTAAGACGCGCGAATTCATGGGGCTGGCTCCTTGACCACTCCCCGCCACCCATCTCAATTCCCTCACCCCCTTTCACCGCGCCCCTCTGTCTCACCTCATTTCTCTCTGTATCATCTAAACTGCCACTGCACCAACACTTCTCACGCCATCCCATTCTCACTGCAACCCCCAAAATCCATCTGGCACATTGGCACAAGGGTGCAATACTAGGTTTCGGGCGCGCTGATCGCGCCCGAAACCTAGTCCGCCGCAGGCGGCGTCGTTGTTGTCCCGGGTCGTGAGGTGGTCACACGTGTTGACGATCTCGCGGTTGTCGCGGTGGAGCGTGAACTATTACAACGACACCGCGACCCGTGCTCAGGCGTCGGCGATGGATCGCCAGGCCGCCGGCGGCGGACTGGGGGAGTACTACTCCGAGCGCGACACCCGGGTGCCGACCTGGCTGGTGGCCGGTGACAAGACCACGGTCGGTGCATTGGTGGGATTGGATGGTGCGGCGCTTGATGGTGGATTTGCTGATACCGATGTCGCTGGCCGGTGGCTCGATGACGGGATCGCCCCCAACGGGGTCACGGGGCGGGCGCTCGTCACCAAGTCGGTCCACGGTTTCGACCTGACGTTCGCTGCGCCCAAGAGTGTGTCGCTGCTGCGGGCATTGGGCAACGATGTCAGCGAGAAAGCGGTCGCGGTCGCGCATCACCGGGGCATCGAGGCCGCGATGACCTATCTACATGAGCATGCTGGCTACACCCGGGTACACAACACGGTCACCGGCATGAAGGATCTGCATCGCCTGCCCGGCCTTGTGGGGATCGCCTACCAGCATGAGACGTCGCGGTGCGGGGACCCGCACCTGCACACCCACGTCCTGGTACCCAATCGGCAGGCCCGCACCGACGGCACGCTGGTCTCGATCGACTCCAAATCGCTGTATCACGAGGCCCGCGCCGCCGGCATCGTCTATCAGGCCGTCGTAGGTAAGGAGTTGTGGGCCGACCGTGGCACGGAATGGATCGTCGATGAGCACTCCGGCATGGGCGAAATCGCCGGGATCACCCAGCGCTGCATCCGGGCCTGGTCCCGGCGCTCCAGCCAGCTCCGCGACTGGGCGCGTGACCACCTCGGCCTGGACGGTGAGGCAACGGCGCAGCAGTTAGCGACCGCGCAGAAAGCAACCCGACCCAAAAAAGCGGAATCCATCTCATGGGCCGAGCTCACAGCGCAGTGGCGTGACGATGCGCGGGGTTTGGAGATTGATCGCGCCGCGCACGCCGCTGCGCGCGTGGCGCGGGAAGGTGCGCATCGAGAACGCGGTACGCGCGCGCGGTTAGCGCGGGGTGCGGCGCGGATTGGCAAAAGCGCATGCACCCGCGCGGATCTCGTCGAGCTGATCGGCTCCCGGATTCCAGTCGACGCGGCCGGTCACCCGCGGACAGTGATCGAGCAGGTCGTCGACGCGGTCGCTGTCCGCGTCAGCGCGCCACGCGACGCCCATCACCGCGAAGGACATGCGCGCTACACCGTCGAGGCGGTGATCGCCGAAGAGAAACGCATCTTCGCGATGGTCGACGAGACCGACACCCACACACGCCTCGATATACGCGACGAGGACCTCGACGGCGTGTCTGCGGACCAAGCGCGCGCCATCCGCGCGATCGCGCAGTCGCCGTATCTGGTGCAGCCGCTGCAAGCGCCTGCCGGCGCGGGTAAGACGCGTTCATTGCAAGCGCTGCGCGCCGCCGCGCACGGCTCTAACAAACACGTTCTCGTGATCGCTCCCACCGGCCGCGCCGTCGACGAAGCGATGCGCGACCAAGCCGGTGATCACGGGCTGACCGTCGCCAAAGCGCTCACACTCATCGAGCAGGACACGCTGCGCATCGACCGTTTTACCGTCCTCGTCGTCGACGAGGCGTCCATGGTGGGCACCCCCGACCTGAAAACCCTGCTGGAGGTGAGCACGACGGCGCGTGCCAAGCTGGTGCTAGTCGGTGACGCGTATCAGCTGGCCCCGGTTAACGCGCGAGGCGGCATGTTCGAGCAGCTCTGCGGCGAACTGCCCTGGACCCAGCGGCTGTCCGAGGTATGGCGAATGCGTGACACGGACGAACGCCGCGCATCCCTGGCGCTGCGCAGTGGCCGCGGCAACCGGCTCCGCAAAGGGATCGGCTGGTATCGCAACCATGACCGGCTGCACACCGGAGATGCGGTCGCGATGGCCGCCGACGCCACCACCGGCTACATAACCGCCCGCAGCGAGGGCAAAGACGCCGTCATCCTCTGCGATCGCTGGGAAATCACCGACGCCATCAACCAAAAACTGCATTACCACTACCGTGACGATCCCGACGCCCGCACCGTGACCGCTGCGCGTGATCACGAAGTCGGAGCCGGTGACATCATCTTGAGTCGGCACAACGACGCCACGATCACCGTCGCGCCGGGACCCGGTCACCGCCGCGGGGATCGCATCGACCAGGTCCGCAACGGCAACCGCTGGCGGGTCGCCTGGGTTGACGCCGACGCCGGCCCGATCGCCGCCGAACGGCTCACCGACAACGCACGGTCATCTTCGAAGGCGACTACCGCCGCGAGCACATCACCCTGGGCTACGCCGCCACCGTGCACGCCGCCCAGGGCATGACCGTCGGCAACGACCGCACCCGCGGCGTCTGCTGGACCCTGCTGTCGGACCGCGCTTCTCGCTCGATGGCCTACGTCGGCATGACCCGCGCCCGCGATGAAAACCATCTCGGCATCTACCCTGCGGCGCTCAATGAAACTGACACCGAACAGACTTCGCAGATGCGGCGCGGGACCAAACACGAGGCCGCCGCCGCGCTGCACACCATCGCCACCACCAACGACGACCGGCCGCGCACCATGACCGCCGAATCCGCCCACGCCGACCGCGCACTGCTGCCCACCGCTATCGCCGCACTCCTGGTCGACCACGACGAACGCCACGCCGCCCGCTCCCACGCATGGCAGCGCCACATCACCCGAGAAAACGCCCGCGAAGCCGCCTACCAACGATTCGCCGAAACCAGCCAGCAAGCCGCACAACGCCACCGCAGCAGGAGCCAAGACCAAGGCTACGGCCTGGAACTCTAGAACCGCGCGGGCGTTCACCTGAGCGGTCTGGCTGCACACGATCTGTGCAACTCTCTCAATGTCGTTCAGCGGCAACGGGTCCCATCCCCAATAGCTGCACGCTCTCAGCGCGTGGCAGCGCACAGACAGGTGCAAAGCCCTACGCCGCACTTCCGGATCATCGCGCTGCATCGTGATCTCGGCGCCTTCGTCGCCGGCGTCGCATAACGCCTCCCGCACGGCATCTGCCCACGCCGGCACCGCCGGCTCCGGCAGAGCCGCGACCTCGAAGCAGCCAGCCGCCACCCACCTGTTGAGATCCTCGTCGCTACCCTGTCACTTCTCGGCCGCAACGTCGCGGCGGACCATCTGAAAAAGCGAGTAGGCGCAACGTGACTCGACCATCCGCTCCACGCTCGCGCCAGCGACATGCTCCAGCACGGCAAGTTCCGATTCCAGTGCCAGGAGAATCTTTAAGCTGCCCTCAACTTAACTTTACGGCTGCCACAACATGTTGTGGTCCGTACGTTAGAAGCACCCACCGATTGTGGGACACGCACAAAGTAAGGTCCACCGTCCTGTCGGCGCTCACACCCATACTGGACTGGCAAGACACCCCGCAAAGGCGCGGTGTTGAGCGCCGATGCGGAGTGCGGTAGTGCGCGTAGGAAACGCCTACAGTAATCCACTTGGTCGCTCCGTCAACCCACGACGCGCCCAATCCTCTTTGGAGACTCCAAAGCTGCACCGGAGAGCGTCTTAGGAATAGGAGATAGCCAACATGGCTAAAAGTCCGAACCTGAAACCTGGGGATCGCACCCCCAAGTCGGGTCAGTACCCGGTCGTCGGGCCGCGCGGCGCGCAAGACTGGCAGGGAGGTCACGTCCGTAGAGGGAAGGCCGTTACCGCCGACCCAGAAGCCTGGTGAAAGCTACGGTAAGCCGGACGTGACCAAGCACAAGAAATCGTGATGATCTAGGCCCGCGCAACAAGGAGCGCCCGCAGCCGTATTGGGTTGCGGGCGCTCTTTTCTATCCCAAGAACTGAAATAGATGAATCGGTACGGCATGCGCGACAGATAGTCCGAGGTCGTCGAGTCTCAAAGATGTTTCAGAAGTGGCATCGAAGTGGATCGGCACTCACGTCAACCATCCGAACACCGGCCAGCGGGTCAGAGTGATGGACGTGCGAACCGTTCAGCACCCGCAAGACCAGCGCGAAATCGTCGCGATGGTCGTCGCAAACGGTCCTCCTATTTTCTCAGAGCGCATCGGACACTTCGTGTTTGAAGACAACTAGCCGGGCAGCATGTGCGGCAACAGAATGCGGCTAGTTAGATTTGACGCCGAGCGAATCTAGCAAATCGCGTACGCGTGTCTCGATTTCGTCGCGGATGGGGCGTACTGCATCGACGCCCAGGCCGGCAGGGTCGGACAGTTCCCAGTTGTCGTAACGCTTTCCGGGGAAGTACGGGCACGCGTCGCCGCACCCCATGGTGACGACGACATCGACGGCCTGGACGATGTCGTCGGTCCAGGGCTTGGGGACCTCGCGGGCGATGTCGATGCCCTTCTCCGCCATCGCGGCTATGGCAGCCGGATTGACTTCGGCCGCGGGTTCGGAGCCGCCTGAGTACACGCTTGCACGGTCGCCTGCGAGGTGTTTGAAGAATCCCATGGCCATTTGGGAGCGGCCTGCATTGTGTGTGCAAAGGAACAGGACGGCGGGCGTGGTATTTGGCATCATGCAACGCTTTCGGGGGCGGGAGGAGTGAATCGTTTTCGTAGGGCGAGTGATACGTACACCAGTGCGACTAGGACCGGAACTTCGATGAGTGGGCCGACGACACCGGCGAGTGCTTGTCCGGAGCTTGCACCGTAGGTGGCTATGGCGACGGCGATGGCGAGTTCGAAGTTGTTGCCAGCGGCGGTGAACGCCAGTGTGGTGGTGCGCTGATACCCCAGTCCAAGCAGAGCGCCCAAGAGGTAGCCGCCTCCCCACATGATGGCGAAGTATGCGAGTAGCGGCAGGGCGATGCGGATGACGTCCAGCGGGCGACTGGTGATTTGATCACCTTGCAGTGCAAAAAGAATGACGATGGTGAACAACAAACCGTAAAGCGCCCACGGTCCGATCCTCGGCAGGAACTTCTGCTCATACCAGTCACGGCCCTTGGCCTTCTCCCCGAGCCGTCGGGACAGGTAGCCGGCCAATAGGGGGATGCCAAGGAAGATGAGCACCGACTTGGCGATGTGCCACGGTGAGGTGCTGATGGTGGTTTGTGGCAGGCCGAGCCAGCCCGGCAACACGGACAGATAGAACCAGCCGAGCACGGCGAACATGACGACCTGGAACACCGAGTTCAGGGCGACTAGGACGGCGGCGGCTTCGCGGTCACCGCAGGCGAGGTCGTTCCAAATGATCACCATCGCGATGCAGCGGGCTAAACCAACGATGATCAACCCTGTGCGGTATTCGGGCAGATCCGGCAGCAGCAGCCACGCTAGCGCGAACATCAACACCGGACCGAGAACCCAGTTCAACACCAGGGAGCTGACGAGCAACTTGCGGTCCCCGGTCACGGTGTCGAGCCGGTCGTAGCGGACCTTCGCTAGGACTGGATACATCATGACCAGCAACCCCAGCGCAATCGGTAGCGAGATGCCATCGACCTGCACCTTGTCCAGCGCAGTATTTAACCCCCCTACGCCACGACCTAGCAGCAAGCCGACCGCCATGGCGATACCGATCCATACCGGCAAAAACCGGTCTAACAGCGAAAGCTTTCCGACGACTCCGGAATCGACGTCGGTTGCGACGGGCGTGGCCACCATCTCAGCAGCAACCGATAGTGGCCGTTGACTTCTCGGCATCGGCGGCAGTGCCGCCACAGCAGACGCCGCCCTCAGCGTTGCCTCCCTCGGCGTGCTCGGGGCTGGTGCCGAAAGTGTCCGAGTCGGCCAGGACGGTATAGACCTCCCACTTCTCGCCAGCCGGTCCAGTGACCCACACCTTGTCCTGCGCGGCGAAACAGCAGGTAGTCCCCATCTCTTCCTCGGTGAACATTCCTTCGTCGGTCAGGCGAGCAATCTCGGCGTGCACCGCATCACTGGATTCGACCTCCACTCCGAGGTGGTTGATGGTTCCGCCCTTGCCAGGGTTCTCCAAGAGGACCAGCTTCAAGGGCGGCTCGACAATAGCGAAGTTCGCGTAACCCGGCTTTACCTTGGCAGGCGAGGTGTTGAACAGCTTGGAGTAGAAGGTGATGGCCTCGTCTAGGTCATCGACGTTGAGGGCGAGTTGAGCGCGGGACATAACGGCTCCTACCTATGTGGCTTATATCGAACTACTGACTCAACCGATGATGCCCACCTCTTCGATATATGTCAACCTGTGTGGCAGGATGGTTGCATGCCGAAGACGTTGCCGGTCGTGGATATGTCCGCGCCAGTGTGTTGCGCACCAGTCGCCGCTGGACTTGTCGATGACGCTGCCGCCTTAGCAATTGCCTTGCGACTCAAAGCGTTGGCGGACCCGGTACGAGTGAAGCTGGTTTCGTTGCTTTTCAGCTCCGATGCCGGCGAGATGTGCAGTTGCGATCTGGCCTCAGCGGTCGAACTGAGCGAGTCCACGGTGAGCCATCACCTGTCGCAACTGCGCCGCGCAGGCTTAGTCGAGTCCGAACGCCGTGGAATGAATGTGTATCACCGACCGCGACGCGACGCGCTCGTCGCCCTATGCACGGTGCTCGACCCGAACTGCTGCCGTTAGTTGCTCGCCAGGCAGCCCAGTCAGCCCAGTCAGTGCCTGACTTGTCGGATAGTTAAATCGCGGCGTTACGGTGGAGCCAGCGGGCCAGGTCGCGGTCGTTGAACGGCGATGCAGCATCTCACTTTTGACCTGCCGACCGTGGCACGACAACACCGGTGAACTGGTGGGTTTGACCGCCTCGACGTGCCGTGGACCCGGCTCCGAATGAGTGTGAGAAGTGTCCCGGATGCCGCCAGGGCAAGCCAGCAAATAGCGCTGACAGCCCCACACCATGAAGAATCCACATCGGCGTTATCACGCGGTTGTCACATCAACTGGGTGCGTATCAGTGGAGATGACCAGAGACAGCATGAGAAGCTTTTTGCTGGTCGCAAGCCATTTAGACACATTGCCAAACAACAGAAATCGGCCCATGCCCGACTGGGGGTCAAGTGGTCGCAGGTTCAAATCCTGTCAGCCCGACCACTGTCAGCCCGACCAGAGAAGTAGCAGTTCCTCTATAGAACTTCTATAGGGTTGCGCGTTGGCCTGGCCGTGTCCACGCTGACGTCATGGAATCCAACAGTGCGCAAGGGTATTCGGGACTGGAAGAAATCCCGAGGATAGATGGCCGCAACCACTTCCCGCCACTGGTGGCCATCGCCAAAGTTCCTGGATACCTGGGCGATATCTCCCGATCAAAGGTGTATGAGTTGGTAGCTGCCGGTGAACTGACGCGGGTTCGTATAGGCTCCAGGGCCTTCATCTCCGGTGAATCAATCGCCGCATTCCTTACCAGGTCCTGACCAGCGGCGGTGCTCTAGCATGGTGCGGTGATCGAGCGACTCGACGCTGGCCAGGAGCTTGAGGTCCGTGCCGCATACCGGGAGACCTATTCAGCGCCGAACCACGGCGCGGCAATTGAAGCCCTGTATGTGAGGTTCACTGAGAAGTTCGGCGTCTCGCGGGAGACGCTTCGGCATGTCGTCACTCTGGAGCTCGCCGAGAACAAGAAGCAGTACAACAAGCTGCGGCGAGAACTTGCTGAGCGCCACGCCGCCAAGCGGGAAGTTGCGAACGAAGCGGACCGCCGCGCTGCGGCGGCAGTCGCCAAGGCAGCCAAAGCCGGAAAGGCTGCAACACGAAAAGCTAGGAAAGCCGGAGCAAAAGATCCCAACGCCCAACTGCTGAGTCCGGTGTGCTGCCCTGTGTGCTTCACAGAGTTTATGGAGGCAGTCATTCCCCGGCACGAGAACAGCGCCGGATATTTCTGCAAAGGAAGCTGGAAGCGCGGTGTCCCACGGCCCAAGCCCAAGCAGAAGCCCAAAAAAACCTACGACGACCGCGCCGAAAGTACGAGTGTGCGAACTGTGAGTGGTGGTCTGCCCAGTTCGGGTAGGAATCGTCACTGACCACGGTAAGGTCCCGCGCAGTTCCCGTATTACGAATTCCCTTGCCGCACAATGCTCTTACCAAAACACCCAGTTGCCGGGGACGGAGCGCCGGTATCGGCGGTTTCCCTTTTTCCAATAGCCGTCAACGGTTCCGAGATAAGGTCGCCGTTTAGTGAGAATGGCCGCTTCTGCACAATCCGTCCGCCGTGACCCGCGATCCGGCATCGGCCACTGTCTCGAAACAGACCATCTCTGGTTCAGCCCTATGAGGCGGCAGCGTTCGTTCCCCTTTCAGTGACGACGTTTCATCGCCAAAGTCTGACCTGTGCGGTTAGGCTCACTCACGCCCGGATTGCACCGCGTACCAGGGGAATGTGATGCCCTACCGCCGAAAGTGCCTCGCCCTGTTCGTCGTGCCGATAGCAGCTGGCGCCGTGTGTATTTCGCCCGCCACGACCGCCGATGCGGACCTGCCGTCGTGGAACGGGAAGTACGCCCTGGTTCGTTATGCCGCCGACAAGACCGGCACCAGTATGGCCGCCCGGCAACCCGAGCCTGACTTTAGTGATGAATATGTCTTCGTCACCAGTTGCTCCGCCAGCACATGTGTCGCCACCGTCACCGAAGGTCCCCGTCCCAAAAATCCCACTCTCCCACTGCCGCCGCAGTACACCTGGAAAGGAAACCAGTGGGTGCACATCTACGACTGGCAGTGGGACTGCTTTGTGGGGGAAGGAGTGCCGAAGGAGTGGAGCCCGGCGAGGTCGTCGGCGTTCTACGTTCCGCAATCGGACGGGTCCTTGCGCGGAACCTGGCAGACCGACATATTCAGCGGCGCCTGCCGGGGCACAGTGATCATGCAGGTGGCGGCCTTTCCCGTCCCGCCAGGTCCGCCTCAGTGATGGAAACGGCCCGCGTACGCCAATGCGCTCTATGCGTGTTCCTTATCGACAAAAGCGCAATCTGACAACCCCCTTCGAATTATGCGAGGCGCGTGAATCGCTGGCGGTCTCGAAAGAGAGCACTTACGAGACACGGCGCGAGGTGCGGCCCACGGTTGCATTCGCCCAAGTCGCAGTGTCTCAAATGTCCGTCTCAGTCGCGATGTCTCAAAAGGCCGTCTCAGGAAAAGAGCTCACGCCCGATTTGTTTAAAGCACTGTGACGCTGAATGATTCGAGCCCAGCCACCACGCCTAGCACTGGTGCACGTGTGGGTTACACGCGGGTCAGTACGGTCGCCCAGACGTTGGAGCAGCAGAACGTCGCTCTCGCCGCGGCAGGCGTGACCAAGACGTTCTCCGACACCATGTCTGATGGCACAGGGTTGGTGAGACAAGCTGTCGTAAGGCGGACTTCTGAGACAACACGAACTGGGCGAATCAGTTGATCTGGCAGGCGAACTCGCGTGTCGCACATTGTGGTCTATTTCGAGGCAGCGGCAACCACCCTGCCTGACCACCGTCAAGTCATCGCCCCGGCCATCGCGATACTCCGCCGCGGCGGAGAGAGTCGTGATGAAGACTCTTGGTGGGCCTCGTGGTTGGGGGGCATCGCGCCCGTGCAGCAGCCGGTCAGGTGGGGCGCGCGATCGCGACCTGCGCCGCAGTCATCGGTCTCTCCGCCTTGCGGGGCCATACGTCCTCGATCGAGGAGTGGGCCAATGGTAATCGGGCATCGGGCGCGCGGGGCGCACCCTCTCTGTCGCGTTTGCCGGGCACGCCGGCCCTGTGTGACGATAGGCCCGGTCGCACTGTCCGGATCGCGGCGGTGCTGTGCGGGAAGGAAGCGCCACGCCGTCAGGTCGCCCTGAGCTCTCGAGCATGGCGGACGACTATGCGCGGCACGCCCTCTCGCAGCGCGCCTCCTTCGAGGCGACCCACCCTGCCGTGATGGCCGCCGCGGGGCAGCTGGCGAACGAGCCGGTGCTCCGGGTGGCCGATCTGGGCGCCGCCGACGGCGTGAACTCCCACGGCCTCATCCGCGACCTCGTGGCCCAGCGAGCCGGCCGGCCGCTGATCTACGCGCTCGTCGATCTCCCGACGAACGCATGGCGCGTCGCCGCCGCGCATTTGCGGGACGCCTTCGGCCCGGCGGCGGACCAGGGCGCGATCGTCGTGATCCCTGTGTCGGGCGAGGTCCGCCCCGAGGTCGCCGACACGGGCACGGGCGCCCATTACGCCTTTCCGGAGGCCCACGGCGAGGCCTGCCGGCGAGCGCTCGATCGCGATCCGCCTCCGGCGACGGTCGTCTCAATGGCCGGAATTCCGCTCCACCAGGCGCCCTCCCTTCCACGGGGCACAGTGCACGTCGCGGTGACCGGGACGTGCATGCACTGGGTCGCCGACGCCGCCGCCCTGGCCTCGACCGGCTCAATCTTTCCCGGCTACCCGGACCACGTGAACGACGACGAGCGGCGCGCCTGGCGCCTCGCCGCGGAGCGGCAGTGGGAGCGACTGCTCGAGATGCGCGCGACGGAGCTGGCCCCGGGGGGATGGTTCATCGCCGCCATCCCGGCCTCCCCCGCTCCGTGCCCGGACAGGACGGGGCTCTACGGCGAGATCGTCGGGGACATGAACCTGCTGCTCGCCGACTGGCGCCGCGCTGGCCGCATCGGCGGCGCCACCGTCGCCGCGGCCGTCGTTCCGGTCTGGTCGCGCACGCTCGACGAGCTCCGGGCTCCCTTCCAAGCGGGCGGCGGGCGCGTCGCCGGCCTCGAGCTCGAGAGCGCCGAGCTATTCCGTCTCGACAACCCCTACTGGCACGACGATCCCGCGGTGTTCGCGCGGGACTACGTCCAGAGCGTGACCGCATGGGGCGGCCCGCTCCTCCTCCGTGCCTTCGCGCGCGAGGGCGAGGCGCGTGCTGCCGGTCTCCTGGCCGAGTTCCTCGGAGAGCTCCAGGAGCGCGTCGCGGACGCTCCCGACCGCTATCGCTGGGACTACGTCGAGGCCCTCGTCATCTGCCGGAAGGCGGACGAGGCGGGGCGAGGTCACGCCCACGTCTCCTCGACAAGTTGACCGGCACGTCCTGGCGCGGAGCCTCTTCGGTGATCGGTCCGTTTCGTCGCGTAAGACGACGGCCGGCGTCATCGATCCACGAGAGATCCATCTGCGCAGCCGGTCGTTGGAGCGGAATAAATCTTGTATCGGAGTTGTGGCATCTGTCATAGATCGACAAATTTCATGGGATCCCTGCGTAAGCAGGGCAATACGCGGTCGTCGCCGCATTGATGATCGCCTGAATTTGCCAGGGCGCGACGCCAAGGTCGTTTGCCTGCACCTCGGCACTGGTCGCGGCCCGACCGCGGCTGACCAGCGAAGTGCACACCCTTGGGCCGCCAGCCAGGGCGGTTGCAGGATCACTGATTACGGTTCCGGGAATCTGCTGTATCAGGCGCAGGTACAACTGATCAGCAGCCGGATTGCCGACGTTAATTGCCGGCGATGGCAGAGCAACCGGCGTCGCGCTCTGAGTGTCCGGAGCTGCCGCATCTGATTTGGTCATTTCGAACGGTTTCAGGAGGCCGGGAGGATCGGAGCACTGCACCGCGGTGGATACGGATCCGGAACTATCTAGCCTGTTGCGCGCCTTGGTCCTCGCTTCGGCGGGATCGTCGCCGGAGCCACTGGCCCACCTGTGTCCAGATGGGTCGATCGCGTAGCTCACGCAGCCGTGATACCGCCCGGCATCTATCAGCAAGCAGTCATCGTTCCCGGAGTCGCTGCGGCACTCGCTGATCGCGATTCGATTGGCTTCGTCCTGGTTGCCGGCAGTCCCGAAACCGGCGTGATGCGGCTGGTCGATCGCAGATGGTGAAAGGGCCATCGCGACGTATTCGTCGTCGTCGACAGGTGGCGGTTTTGGTGCTGGCGGCGGCGGTGAGGGGGGCGCCAGCTTTGCGGGCAATGCGATCGACGGCTTTGCCGTCGGCGCGGTCGGTGTCGGCGGTTGTAGTGGTGAGCTGCGCTGACCGACGACGAACCCAGCGAGGGCAAGGGCGGCCACGCCGACCGCGACGAGTAGCAGCTTCAGTGCTCGCGGCAGCGGGTGCCGGTTATCGGTGCCGAGCTCTGGATTTTCGGCGGTCGACCATGCCAGCGCGTGCGCTCGTTGAGTCACGTCCGGCACAACGGTTGTCTCGTCGTCGGCACCAACCACGGCTGATGTTTCGGCCGCGGCATCCTCTGCTGCTTTGTCGCTTCGGGCGCTCGCCTGGGTCTCGTCCGATTCGGCGTCCGTCATCACGCGACCTCCCCGTTCAACATGATGGGACAAGCTCTGTGTCCGTGCTGAAATTCCGGGCACTTACTCAGGGCGCGGACAGCTCGAACTCCGCAATATTGGCGCAGGGCACCGACAGACCGAGTCGATCGATCGCCTCGACACGATCGCTGATCAGCGACCCCAGGAACCCATCGCTCACAGCGCGAACAGCATCGCCGCGCGGACCTCATCATCATCGACCGCCAAATACCTTTCGGTGGCTGGTGCATCGATCAACGCCGCCGCCAAAGCATCCGGAATCAATTACAGGACCGCGCAACGGATTGTGGAAGCTGCCGCAGAGTACCGGCAGCTCGTGGCAATCGGCTGATTGGTCCGATTCGAGACAATGCAGCAGTCTTAACCTAGAGGCCAATGGCTATGAGCATTCGCCACCGTGACGCGTCCAGGCCCATTCACAATCAGGATTGGTGCATAGGGCCGGTTCGGACCTAATTTCTCGCTCGTTGGAATCCTGAGCGCCTTGAGCATTCGCGGCCTTCATGGGGATATCAGGGTTGATAGTTCGGAACTTCGCTATCACCGTTTCCACATAGTGCCGAGTCTCAGGGGTGAGGTTGTCGTCCAAAACGTATCGGTAGTGGTGAGCCTGGTTGCTCGCCGTCTCCCGACCGTCGTTCTTCTCACTCACCACGACGCGGATGGTCCCGCGCTTCATCTTGCGGGCGTGATTCAGCAGCCAGTCGGCATAGTCAACTTTGATGCCCAATCGCTCCGCAAATAGATTCCGGTCGGTGCCACCGTCCTCCAAAAACCTGACAGCCTTACCGAACTGGTGATCGCCTGCTATCTCGTGCTTGGCTAACTCAGCCCACACTTCCGGCGTCGGCGGGAAGACTTCATCGAGACCCGGATTCATGCGATTCTCCTCTGGTCATCGGGGTCGGCGGGATTGTCGGGGGATGGTGTAGTCGATCGGCAATGTCATGTCACTCTCGTGTTGTGCGCTGCGCCAGCTGTGCGGCGAAGTTGGGCTCGGGGTCAACACGTTTCATCAACTCGGCGCCTACCACGCCGTAGACGCCCCCGGCGTCACCGCGCTGGGCCCAACGATCCTGTTAGTCCGCGCGGCGCGCGATCTCCGCGCGCACCCGAGATGAAGCCCGGCTACGGCGGCGGACTTTCGCGAGCCGGAGGCGAACCGCGTAGTACAGCCCGAGGTTTACCGCCAAGGCCAACAGCCACCAAAACGTCATCACGCCAACCCCCTGCATCATCCCGTCGCGACCATTGTGGCGTGACGGTCCGACAGGCACCTACGAAAAGCAAATATCGCCCTCCCCGTGACGCGTGCTGACGGCTTGAGCCCTCGCACGTCACGCGGGGGTGGCTGCTATGCCGATTACGACGTCGTTGCGGAGAGCGGGATCGACCTTCACGTGCATGCCGAGCTCGGTGATCCTGCCGTCGAGCGGATGCCAGGCTTGCTCAGGATTGGCGCATCCCAGCAACGGGCTGAGCGAGTCGATCGTCTGCTTCCATAGGTTGAGCCATTTCCTGCTGGGGCCGACGACGAATGCGAGTTCAAGCCTGACCTGTCCGGCTGGCAGTCCTGACGTGCCGGCGACAGCGGCGTAGACCTGCTCCTTGTAGGCGAGAGTCGAGGCGGACTCTGTCGTTCCTACGACTAGCACGTCCGCCGACGGTGAGGGTCTCTCTCGGGCGGGTTCGATCCGCACGAACGACTGCTCGGCGTGCTGCTTCGTGCACCACACCGACACCAGGCCAGGGTCGTTCAGCCGATGGGCAAGCGGGTAAGCGTAGTTATCGAGGTCGGCCATGTTAAGGAGATCTCGTTTGGGTGGGAGCCCGACGTCAAGTCGGAGCGCCCACGGGCCGTCGAGCCGCGAGCCGGCCAGTAACGCTTCGGTGTCGTCGAGATACGCCCGCAGCCGAAGCTGATCTGCGTCGTCGGCCTTATTCCAGGACGCCAGCCTAGGCGCAAGCCTCAACTGGTGCCTGTCGCCTTCGGGGCGGGCGTACCACCCCATCTCGACCATCGGGACCGTCGGGAGCAAATGGCTGGCCGTCAAGTTGTAGCCGACCGCGAGATCGTTCGGGCGGTGCGGAGGGAAATCGTCAGTCCGGCCCGACAAGACGCTCAAGACACGCTGGGCCTTTGTCGAGTGGTCGTCATAACGGCTGATGAAGCCACCGTCATACAGTGCCGCCATGAGGACGTTGCCGGGGCCGCCCCACCACACCTCGATTTTCCTGGCGGGTTCGCCCGGCAGCAGGTAAGTGTCGGAACTCTCGGGATCGCTGTCTATGGACACCCGCCACCCGTTGGCACGGGCCGCGGTGCGCAGAATGGCCCTGCTGTTACCCATCGGGTCGAGTCCCGCATTGGGGTACGTGATCTGGTAGGCCTTATTGTTGCTCCCCGCCATGCGCCCAAGGTTAACGGCGGACACCGACAAAACCGCACAGATTAGGGCCCGAGACGGCATACCCGGGGTGGGTACGTACGGCAACCCGTACGCCAACCAGCCGAATACACGCCGATTATCCGCCGATGTTCACTGGTGTCCTCAGGCATTCAAAACCAACTCTGAACTGCAGGGGAGTGGTACAGCTGCGGACGCCAGAACATATGTGTGTACCCCATTTTTATAGCTGGGGGTCAAGTGGTCGCAGGTTCAAATCCTGTCAGCCCGACCAGAGAACGCGCAGGTAGTCGGCCTGACGTCGTCGACGGTATCTCAACATCGGATACCTCCCCGGGATAGGTAGCGCAATAGGTAGCGCAGCGGCGATTTGCTTCACAGTCCGAGCACCCGCTCCATCCGTCCACCGCGGCTCGCGCGATGTCGTCGGTGGTGTGTCCGTAATCGTCGCCGGTGATGGCGATCGACGAGTGCCCGAGCAAGTCGGCCACCGCCTTGATATGCACGCCTGCCTCGAGCCAGCCCACGGCCGCCGAGTGCCGCAGAGTGTGGACGCCGACGCCCTCGACGCCGGGGAGCACGTCGGCGGAACGACAACCCAGCCGCGATCGGTTTTCACCAGATCGCCCACGAAGTTGTTCGAGAAGTCATCACGACACCGATCGGCAACGCGATGTTCTACCCCGAGCCACCGACAAGAAACGCGTGGCGCCCGTACCGTCTCGGCTATGACGCAGACGCCGCGCCGTGCCCCAGGTTGGTATCCAGACCCATCAGACGCAGGAAGCCGCTACTGGGATGGCAGAAACTGGGGACCGGCCGCGCCGCCACCCGCCGCGGGTGGATTGCCGAAGAAGAAGAAGCAATCGGCACCCAAGTGGGTAATTATCTTTGCCGTCATGGCGGTGCTGATTGTCATCGGCGAAGCCGGTTCACACAGCAATAACAGCAGCTCAACGTCGACATCTTCGTCGATCGCCACATCCGCGGCGATCGCGGCTGCACCGCCCGCCACGACCACCGCTCCACCTCCTCTGGCTGGGATCGGACAGGAAGTCCGCGACGGCAAATTCGCGTTCGTTGCAACGTCCGTCGACCAGTCAAAAACGGCTGGCGACCCTAGCAATCAGGTCGAAACAGTCACTGCGCAAGGTGAGTTCGTTAACGTGCACCTAAAAGTGAGCAATGTCGGAGACCAGGCCCAGAGCTTCTTTGCGTCGAATCAGAAGCTTCAAATCGGCGACAGGCAATTCAGCGCCAATGACACGGCGGCCATGTGGATCGGGTCAATGACCGTCGAAATCAATCCCGGCAATAGCATTCAGGCCGTAGTGTCGTTCGACGTGGCGCCGGGCACCTCCAAAGACGGGGTGCTCACGGTGCACGACTCGATCTTCTCTGCTGGCGCAAAGATCAGTTTGCAGCGGGCCGGCAATAGGACCTGACACCGTTCGGACCGCCCCGAGGAGAGTCCGGGGCGGTCCGAACAACAAGTGAGACGCGCGCTAGCCCGAGATGGTTGTCATGCCCCTCGTCGGGTTTCGCATAGATTCACACAGAAAGGTTGATCACCATGAAACACATCGCCATCCACGGCCCGCGGCCACGACCAGACACCCGGGCACACATCGCCGCCGACCGCGCACACCAGGAGGAGCGCGACGACCGCGCCGCGAGCGGGCTACCCGGTGCCGCCGTCAGCTTTGGTGACTACGAATTGCTCGGCGACGCCGCAGACATCATGGCCAGGCAACGGACTCGTCACCGGTGGTGAGTGCCGTGCGCACCGGCATCACCAGCCTTGCAGACGCTCTGGTTAGCGCCTCGGTGGTGCTGACCGCCGCAATTATTTGCGCTGGCGCGGCAGGCGCCGACCCAAGCCAGCAGGATCAGTTTGTGGCGCTGCTCGAACAAGAACAGATTCCGCCCGTCGATGACGGTGAGGTGGCTGGTGTCGTCGCCCGGGCCCATCAAATTTGTGGCGAGCTCAATGGCGGAACCCCGGTCGACACCTTGGTAAACGACGAGATGAACCGTGGGTATGCGGACAATCCGCGTCTACACCTATATCCCGACCGCGTCAGAAGAACCGCAGTCAGATTCATCACCGCATCGGTGGACGTCTACTGCCCAAGCCATCGAGGGGGGCTTCCGCCGTACGAGTAAGTCACTGAGCCCCGTTGGCGATTAGCTCGCAGACCACGACCCGGTGGGCCCGCGTATGAGTCTGCGCCTCGGAGCCCGGGACGCTCGCGCCTGTTTTATACCCCAGGAAAAAACGGGGGTAAAACCGCAGGGTGGCGAACGGCTGCTGATTTAACGGCCTCGACGTACGGCATTCCAGTTTTGTACGACGATCCAGACAACCACGACAAGCTCGCCGGCCAACACCGCAAACGCCAGCGCCTTGCAAGCTAGCGCGCTCAACAACACGAGCCACACCGCAGCGACCAGGAACGGCAGTGCCATAGTCAACTTCGTGGGGCCGTACCACCAGAACTGAGCAACGTCGGTCTCCACCCTCAGATACATCGCGTGGGGGTTCACCCGACCGTCGAGGTGCGTGACCTGTTCACGCCATCGCTGGATGAGTACCGATCTTCGCCACGCGACCATGCACCAGAAGATCGCGAACAGGAGGCCGACGACAGCAATCGAAGCGGCCACCTGCCAAGGGTCGAGCACGCCAGGCGCTTTCTCTTTGTCCTGGGGTCCCAGACTTGTCACGGCCACCGAGATAAGGCCCCCTTGGAGCAGGGCGAAGAACGACGAGTGGTTCCAGAACTGTGTTAAGTCATGCCGGAAGTGCTCGCAGGCAAGCGAGTACATCGTCACCTCCCGTTCGTCCACCAGGTTCGCGGTATCCACAGCTTCCGGCCAACAACTCCAGCGACCATCCAGCAACACGCACTCGCCCTTTGCCGGTCGCCGGAGGTGACCTGAGGATTGGGCGTTCACTAAATCACCTGCTCAGCCGGGCACGTGCGGTCGAAGGTGGGGGGACTGGTCCTCAGCCTTCCGCGGATCGGGCACACAGCCACGGCATCTTTTAGACATCTACGCGCGATGTTGGACGTCCAGCGACCCGTCATCGACACCTCTCTCCTTCGCGGCAAATGACAGGCCGCAAGATCCGTCCGGGAAAACCGGTAACTGTTCGTTGACGCCCCGTTCAAGCAGACCCGCGTCGTCCGACCCCCACTTGGTTCCGTCTCCATGCCTGCGGTTGGTGTTGCCCACCCCTCTGATTGTCGCAGCGCAGTCAGTCCATCGGAACCTCTGTCTCGGTTCTAACGTTCTTGGCTTCTCAAATATCGCGTCAAACGTCAGCCCATAAGGGCTAAGAAGATACGTGGGAATGCCGCAACGGATCGAAAGGGCCGCCCATGCTTGAAGTGATCGACAAGGGGTCTGCCTCCGAATCGCATCCCATTCCGCTGCTTCTTGTTCACGGGGGGTGGCATGGAGCCTGGTGTTGGGATGAGCACTTCCTCGACTTCTTTGCCGATAAGGGTTATCGCGCCGTCGCCCTGAGCCTACGTAATCATGGAAATAGCCCAGCGGTAAAACGTATGCGGACTTGTTCGCTGGCGAATTTCATTGATGATGTCGTCTCGGTCGCCGACAAGCTGCCCTCACCGCCCATCGTGGTCGGGCATTCTTTCGGCGGTTTGATTGTCCAAAAGTATCTGGAGTTCCACGAAGCACCCGCCGGCGTGCTGCTCGCTTCCTTATCGTCGCGCGGGGCGGGTGGATTCTTTGTGCGCGAGGCGAAACGACACCCGTTGAGTTTCGTTAGATCGGCCATCACGGGCAAGAGCCTTCAGCTTGTCAAAACGCCCGAACGCGCGCGTGAACTCTTCTACTCCGCCGGAGTTCCCGAGTCCGAGGTCATCCGTTACGCCGCAGCCCTAGGTGAAGAGTTTGGAGGGAGACTGACTCTCGACCTTTGGGTGCTCAACCTGCCCAAACCCGAACGCGTCACCACGCCACTGCTGGTCCTGGGTGCTGAACTTGATGCCTGTGTAACAGAGGCGGAGACACAGACGACGGCACGCGCATATGGCACCGAGGCTCAAATCTTTCCCAACATGGGACACAACATGATGCTTGAGCCCGGATGGCAGGCGGTCGCTGAAAGAATCGACGGTTGGCTCACTGACCGAGGCCTGTAAGAGCGGGCCGGTGTCCTGCGGTGCAGTCCCGAAACTAACGTTTTGGGTTTCTCGAAAGCCGCAGCCAAAGTATCGGGGTCGCGAGGGTGAACGCGGAAGACGTTTGATTCACCTCACCTTAGCTAGGGAGGTCAACCCGCGCGTCGGTCGCTTGGTCGAGGCCGAAGACCTTCACGGCGGCTGACTTTCCTTTAAGGACATGGAATCCCCGGTCGGTGAGCCCGGGCGGTAGAGACGCCAAGGCATCGACGCAGTGCTGGGTGAGAAGGATCGCGTCGCCGGTGGTTTTGGTGAGTTGCTCGACGCGAGCGGCGACGTTGACGGTGTCGCCGATCAGGGTGAACTCAAGTTTGCCGCCGCCGCCGATGGTTCCGGCGATCACCACCCCGGTGTTGATCCCGATGCCGATCCGAAGCTCCCCGCCGAATCGCTCGGCGACAAGGCGGTGAATCAGAACAGCGGCGGCGACAGCGGCATCGGCATGATCCGCAAGGTCATTCGGAGCGCCGAAGACGGCCAGCGCCCCGTCACCAAGGAACTTGTTGACGTGCCCACCGGCGTCGACGACGGTCGGCACTACAATCTCGAACAACGCGTTGAGGCGGGAGACCGTGTCCTCGGCGGTATTGGCCTCGGCGAACGGGGTGAAGTCGCGCACGTCGACGAACATCACGGTGACCTCGCGGCGCTCACCGGTGAAGACATCGTCACCTTGCTCAAGCAGTCGCGCCGCCAAGACTGGGTCGACGTAGGTCCCGAACGCCGCCTGAAGTCGTTGCCGCTCAGTCAATCCCGCTTGCATGCGGTTGAACGACGCCGCCAGCGCGCCGAGATCGTCGTCTTGAACCACCGGTAGGCGTTGGCTGTAGTCGCCAGCCGTCACGCGTTCAGTTGCTTGGGCGAGGTCCCGAATGGGTTGCAGTGACGGTGAAAACAAGACCCCGACGGTGATCGGCACGCCGACGCCCAGCAGCAACCCGAGCCCGATCACACCGAAGACGACAGGTTCCTTGGGTGCCCGATCGAGCGCCGCCGCCACCATCGCGCCGTAAACAGCGAACGCGAATATGACCGCCAGCATGAGGACGTTTGACCATGTGGCGAAGGTCGGATGTGACCGGGGAAGGGAATCACCGATCGCCGAGTCACCGGCTATCGCGACTCTGGCAGGCCGCACGAGCCTTTGCGGGAGTGTGTGCACTGTTATCAGCGCGAGGGCCGTTCCTACAACGATGCCCAGGACCACGTACTGGACTAGCCGTGACCCGGTCGCCCCGACGATCGCACCGACAACGGCGGATAACACGCCGGCCAAGGCAGCGTTGACCGTTACCACTCGAACACCGATTTTTCGGGTCAAGGCGTAGGTCGCGGCCAGCGCCTTCGCCCGATCGGTCTCCTGACCTGCCGCCCACCGCTCCACAACGCGACGCTCCCCCAGACCTAGAAAAAGGGCCACCCACTGCAGCACCGTCGCGGCGACAACGGTGACAGCGGCCGCTTCCACGTAGTGACCAGACTTCTCGACAGCAACAATGAGAAATGACCAAAGAAGGTAAACCGGCAGCGACAGCGGCACCATGGCGGCGTAGAGCGCCCGGAAGTACCTCGGCCCATATCGATCCCACACCCACTGCCATAAGCGATCCATCCAGGGAGACTAAACGGCTGGGCCAGCTTGTCCATCCATGTTTGATCGCACATGTGGATCGCGCCGCCGACGGTTCGGTTATCCGGACGGCAATCTTCCTATTGGTGAATGACGTGATGCCGGTGGCAGCTTCGTGAAGGCGTGGCGCGGTTGCAGAAGACAGCAGCAACGGTGCCCGCCCGGTAATCGGCTGGCGCATTTGCGAAATCGACCTGATGCATCCGGTTGCGAGATACGCCTGCACCAGGCCGTGATCGTTCGGCAGCCGCGAGTCTCAGAACTAAAGGATTGAGACAGAAGCGCGGTGATGGGTTGTGCACAGATATTGCCAGTTGACGCTGTCTGAAAAGGTGACTCAAAACCGCTGTGGCTGAACAGGCTGCTGTAGGCGATTGAGAAGATGCTGCGTCGCTCTCGCGTTGGACACGCGACTCGCGCAATTCAACTAAGGTGTACGAGTCCTGTTCGGGCTTGGTCGATAGTCGCCATTCCTACAGCCCCACTCAAGAGCAGTGCTCATGATCTATCGCCCTGTTGTGTGGGTGCTCGGCGCTTTGGCGGTGGCGATCATCGTCCCCGCCCAGGCCCATGCGTAGCCGCCGACGCAGTGTTTGACCAACACCCCCAAAGGCAAGCAGGTCTATGTTTCCTGCGATCTGCTCAACGGCGGCGCCAACTACCCGCCCGGGCAGCGCTGTGTTGTACCGCTCGATCAGTACCCGCGCGATGTGCGCGACTGGTGTGGCCAAACACTGGAATACACTGAGGCGCAAACGAATGCCGCCGCTACAAACGCAGCCAGCAAACCTGGCGAGAAACATGGACGCGAGCGAGGCGTATAGGGGAGACCGCGCAAATCTACATAAGACGGCCGATCGTTTCCGCCTGGCCGGGCGCCTAACGCGGTCACCGCAGACGCTGGCGCTTATCGCACCCTCTAATCATGCCGCTGATCGCTAACTGACCGAACCTCTTCTGGGGAACCGTCTACCGCCCTATGCTGGTGAACCGGGACCCGGGGGCCGAAGGCGTCGGAGGGTCTGATGACCGCAGCAACCGCGTGCCGCACGTGTGGCACCGAGCCGCGCCAGGGCGCGCGATTCTGTGATGGCTGCGGTGCACCGGTCACGGCGCACGATACTCATGCGGAGTACAAACAGGTAACCGTCCTGTTCGCCGATGTGGTGCACTCCATGGACATCGCTGCGGCAGTGGGCGCGGAGCGGCTGCGCGAGATCATGGCCGACCTCGCCGATCACTGTGCGGCGGTGGTGCAGCGGTACGGCACCACGGTCGCACAGTGGACCGGCGATGGGATCATGGCCGTGTTCGGCGCGCCAATCACGTTGGAGGACCACGCCGTTCGGGCCTGTCTGGCCGCCTTGCGCCTTCAGGACGAGGCCAAGCGACTTGCCGTCGATGTGCGCGAGCGCGACGGTATCGATCTCCGGTTGCGGGTCGGGCTCAACTCCGGCGAGGTGATCGCCGGTGGGTTTGGTTCGGGATCGTTCGGTTACGCCACCGTGGGTGAGCAGGTCGGGATGGCGCAGCGGATGGAGTCGGTGGCCCCGCGGGGTGGGGTGATGCTCAGCGCGTCGACGGCGCGCCTGGTGGAGGGCGCGGCGAATCTGGGTGAGATTGAGTTGGTTCGGATCAAGGGTGCCGAGGAACCAGTGCCCGCCCGTCGGCTTTTGGGCATGGCCGACGGGCATCGCGCCGCCGGGCCTGCTGAGTCGAATCTGGTCGGTCGGCGCTGGGAGATGGCCGCGGTCGAGGGCTTGCTGGACCGTGCAACCGACGGCCGCGGCGCGGTGGTCGGCGTGGTGGGTTCACCGGGCGTTGGCAAGAGCCGTCTGGTGCGCGAGCTCACCGCCATGGCAGCAGCCCGGGGTCTCGAGGTGTTTACCGCATTCGGCGAATCACACGCCAGTGACATCCCGTTTTACGTCGTGGCGCGGTTGCTGCGCGCGGCCACCGGCGTGGGTGAGCTGGACGCCTCGGCGGCCCGCGCGCAGCTACGGGCCCGGGTGCCCGACGCCGAGCCGGAGGACGTGGTGCTCTTCGATGACCTGCTGGGCATCGCCGACCCAGAGGTCAAGCTGCCCAAGATCGATCCAGATGCCCGGCGGCGGCGGTTGACTGCGCTCATCAATGCCGCGTCGCTGGCCCGCCTGGCTCCGGCGGTCTATGTCGTTGAGGACGTGCACTGGATCGACGAGGTCAGCGAATCCCTGCTTGCCGACTTTATGGCGGTGATCCCGCAGACGCACTCGCTGGTGCTGGTCACCTACCGCCCTGAATACCGGGGCGCGTTGAGCCGGGTGCCTGGTGCGCAGAGCGTCGCCCTTGCCCCGCTGAGCGATTCGGAGACTGCAGCACTGGTCACCGAGCTGGTGGGGCCGGACCCCTCGGTCGGCGGGTTGGCCACCAAGATCGTCGAGCGGGCGGCCGGTAACCCGTTTTTCGCCGAGGAGATGGTGCGCGAACTGGCCGAGCGTGGCGTGCTGCACGGGAACCGCAGCGCCTACGTGTCGACGGTCGGGGCTGGCGAGGTCAGCGTGCCCGCCACCGTACAGGCAACGATTGCCGCGCGCATCGACCGGCTTGACCCGGTGGCCAAGCGCACCTTGAGTGCTGCGGCGGTCATCGGCGCACGGTTCGACGCGGGCCTGCTCGAAACCCTGGGCATTGACCCCAGTGTCGAGGACCTAGTGGTGGCCGGACTCGTTGATCAGGTGACGTTTACCCGAGGACCGCAGTATGTGTTCCACCATCCGCTGATTCGCACGGTGGCCTACGACTCGCAGCTCAAATCCGATCGCGCCGAGCTGCACCGGCGGCTGGCCGCCGTAATCGAAGCCCGTAGCCCGGTCCCGGCGGATGCAAATGCGGCGCTGATCGCCGAACATCTGGAGGCTGCCGGTGATGGCCACGCCGCCTACGGCTGGCACATGCGCGCCGCAACCTGGGCGACCAACCGCGACATCGCCGGCGCCCGCTCGAGCTGGGAGCGCGCCCAGCGGATCGCCGACACCCTACCCGCCGATGATCCCAACCGAACCGCCATGCGCATCGCCCCGCGCACCATGTTGTGCGGGACCGCTTACCGACTCCATCTGCAGGTAGCCGGTGACCGCTTTGAGGAATTGCGGGAGTTGTGCGCCGCCGCCGGGGACAAGGCGTCACTGGCCATCGCCATGGTGGCGCTCGTGCTGGAAAGTATGTATGAGGAACGGGTGCGCGAGGCGTCGCAACTGGCATCAGAGACCATGGCCCTCATCGAGTCGGTCGGCGATCCGACCCTGACGGTGGGGCTATCTTTCGCGGCCATCTTCGCCAAGGGTCGAAGCGGCGAGTTGTCTGACTGGCTGCGGTGGTCACACCGGGTCATCGAGCTGGCCAACGGTGATGCGTCTAAAGGCAACTTCATTATCGGGTCCCCGTTGGCGCTCGCCTTCGCGACGCGGGGTCTTGGCCGGTATAGCCTGGGTCGCCCCGGAGGGCACGACGACCTGCGGCACGGCCTGGCCCTGGCCCGCAGCACCAACCCGCTGTCCTACGCCTCGGTCGTCACCTACGTCTACTACGGGGGGATAACGACTGGCGTGCTCAGGCCCGACGATTCGGCGATGCGTGAGATCGAGGATGCCTTACAGATTGCCGAGCGCTCCGGCCACGATTTCGCGTTGGCCCAAGCCCGGTTGACGCTGGGCTTTGCGCTGGTTCACCGCGACACCGCTGCAGAGCGTGGTCGCGGACAGCAACTCCTGGCCGAGGTCGGCGAGATGTTCCTGCGCCAGGGACAACAAGGGTGCGATTTGCCCGTTGTCGAGATCTACTCGGCACGTGAGATGGCTCGGCGTGGAGATCGCGATGAGGCCATCCCGCTCATGCGCGCCGCCGTCGACAATCTGGTCCGCCAAGGACAGCTGCTGTGCGCGGGCGTTCCAGCGACGGGTGTTCTGGTGGAGACACTGCTCGATCGCGGGACCGACGGTGACGTGGCCGAAGCCGAGGCCGCAATCGAGCGGTTAGCGGCCGCGCCAGCCGAGGAGGGTTTAGCTTTGCTCGACATCTTGCTGCTGCGGCTGCGGGCTCTGCTGGCGCGGGCTCGCGGCGATGCCGCGACTTATGCGCAGTTCCGGGATCACTACCGCGACATGGCGAAATCGCTTGGCTTCGAGGGGCATATCGCCTGGGCCGAGGCGATGCCATGACGGCGCGGTTCATCTAGCTAGAGGCCATTTCATCGCATCGGCCGGTTGATCGCGTTGTGGGCGTTGTCAGCCCAAGTGCGGCTCGGGTGAAGCGGCAGCGTGCCCCTGACCGTCGTCAGCCAGATATGTGACGTGGTACCACCGCGCGGACCGCGGTACGCGCGTGTCATCAGCGTCGGCCGCAGTTGCCCGCTCCACTCGGACGTCCGTCAGGTGCGGATTACGCAAGCGAATGTAGCCTTCGAGCTCAGCGTCCCGCGCGGCGTCGGTGAGAGATGCGCTCGCGATCGCCCTGCCTTCGTACCTCGTCCAACTCACCCTCACATCTTGCTCCGCCACTGCAAGAGCCGTCACGCCGTGTGTTCCAGCGCCCCGGTCGCCGCTGGCGGGTCGTTCACCCGGTGCCGCGCATAAACGAACTCGAAAATCGGGGTGGCCATGAGGGTAACGATCGCTACCAACACCAAAATGGTGAAGAGCGTGGGGGTGATGATGGCGGCTTGCCGCCCGGTAGTGAGAAGAATCAGTTCAATCAAGCCACGGGCATTCATCAGCCACCTCACCGTGAACGCCGGCTCGATCCAGGGCAACGGCGAGAGTGGTGTCGCGCCGGCGCGACGATTTCAGCAGGTCGGCGTGTAGCGCGGCTATTGCCCAGCGCGACAGGGCAAGGATGCCGCTCGGCCGAATGCCGCCGTTCAGCATCTTCGGCACGCGGGTGGGTTCGCGAAGGGGATGCGCCCACACCGCTGCGCCGTGCTCCCGTCGCACCGCCACCCCTCATGGCCTCCGGTCCGACGCGCCATCTTGGCGACTCGAGTCAGCCATTCCCGTTCACGTGCGCGCTCAACCCTGACGCCGAGCGGCTCGCCCGTTACCGCGGCGGCCGGCCTTTTCTGATCCCGCAGACCCCGCGCGCAACTCGTCCTCGAAAGCCGACATCGCGGTTGTCATCGCCGTTAACACCCGGTGGGCGGCCCGCAGGTCATCGTCGGACATACCGGCGACCTCGGAGTGCATATGCGTACCGAGCGGGCCAAAAAACTCTCGGCTGAGCACCATGGCGTGGCTCTCTAACCGCAGCAACGACTTTCGTCGATCCGAAGGATCGGCTTCGCGCCGGATGTGGCCGGCGCTCATCACGCGGTCAACCAGGTAAGTGATCGCTGCGTTGGAGATATCCATGCGCTCACGTAATTGGGTGGAGTTCAAGGGTTCTCCGGCGGTTTCGGCAACCATGATGTGCAGCAAGGCCTGAAGGTCACTGCTGTGCAAATCGTGCCGACGGGCAAAGTAGCGCCCGACACGATCGGACCGTGCCGTCATCGCGCGCAGATCCGCCGCCATGAACTTCTCTAGCTCCGCTCGACCTGGCGGTACGTTCGGAGCGCCATGCTCGGCCATGTGCCTGCACTCCTTCTCGGCGATGTGTCAGCCAGCGTATCGGCAGTCGTCGGACAAGCTGGTTGAGCACACCTCTCTGACGCTGGTCAGAGCGTCACGACCGCCGAGTTGTGATTAGGTGCCCAGGCCTGTTCGAACGTGACGATGGGAATTTGCTCATCGCGGCCGTTCATGGTGCCGCTGTCGTTGAGGTGCACCACACCCGCTTTGGGGTCTATGCCGGTGACAACGACGAAGTGGTTGGCGGCATCGCGCTTGCCGGGCCGGTTCCAGATGGTTTCGGCGTTGAGTATGACGATGACCCAGCGCCTTTCGGCCAGATCCTGTTCCAGCGCGCCGATATTGGTCTGAATGTTGTCGGCCTTGATCCCGTAATGCGCGAGCAGCACCGGCAGGTCTCTGATGTCGGTGCCCGCCGGGGGGTTCCAGATCGGTCCGGGACGGGCTGTGCTCGGGGTGGTTTCGGCCAGGGCGGTCATCTGCTGCTCGGCGGGCTCGTGGCCGGTGAGCAGTCCGACCACATCAGCAACTGCCATCTCTCCGCAGTCGGACGTGTGTTGCTGGCGCCAGTAGGACGCGGCAGCGAAAGGGTCGCCGTACATGCCGACCTCGTGGACGGCGCCCTGGGCAGAAGCGACCGACCACCCAGCGGCGGCGGTACACAGCAAAGCCGCCATCTCGACACTGCGCGCGGCCACGCCGACCTTGGTTCTCAAGGTGCTGATCATGGGCGCCCTTACTCCGGGCCGCCGCGGCGGCGTACTTGGCATATTCAGGAAGGGCTCTGGATGGCCGTCTAAGGGCATCTTCGACGCACACATGGTGATTTGCTGCAACGCCACGCCGATGTTGAGCGAAGCTTTCCCGCAGGGAGACTGACACGTCACACCAGCACCGCCGCGGGCTTGGATACGGACGAAAATGGGAACCCCCGACGTGCCTTGATGCCCGGCCGGCCGAGCGAGGTGATCGGAGGTAGCAGCCTTTCGGCGAACGCCGGCCGCAGCAACTCGGTTCATGGTTGTCTAAAAGCGGCGCTGACCAGCACGCAGTGCCAGGTGACCGTCCCCAGGGGACTCGCCACAGTTCGAGAGGGATGTCGGTGGTCTTTCGCGATGACGAGCAGATCGGACGCGATCTTGCCGCGGTCGACTGGACGTCAACGCCGCTCGGACCAGTCGGGGGATGGCCGCAAAGCCTCCGTACGGCCGTGAACATTTTGCTGTCGTCGCGATTTGCCATGTGGATGGCCTGGGGTCCGGAGCTGACGTTTTTCTGCAATGCCGCCTATCGGCGCGACACGCTGGGTCTCAAATACCCGTGGGCGCTCGGCCGCCCGGCCAGCGAGGTGTGGTCCGAGATCTGGGCGGACGTCAGTCCGCGAATCGAGCGCGTCCTCTCGACCGGGGAGGCCACCTGGGACGAGGCCCTGATGCTCATGCTGGAGCGGTCCGGCTACAGCGAGGAGTCCTACCACACGTTCTCCTACAGCCCGTTGCGCGACGACGCCTCGGCCGTGGTCGGGATGCTCTGTGTGGTCAGCGAGGACACCGAACGGGTGATCGCTGAGCGTCGGATGGCGACCCTGCGCGAGCTGGGTTCTGACCCGAGCGTGGCGCGCACCGAGCAACAGATGCTGGATTTCGCCGCCGGCCAGCTCGCTGCCAATCCATACGACCTCCCGTTCACCCTGACCTACCTCTTCGGCGACGACGGCGACGCACGCCTGGCCGGGGTCAGTGGAATCGCGCCCGGGCATCCGGCGGCGCCGGAGCTACTCCCGAGCGCCGGCGTCGCGGTATGGCCCGTCGCGAAAGCATTACGCGGTGAACACGAACTGATCGAACTCGACGCTCTGTCCCTGGATCTGCCGACGGGCGCCTGGCACGAGCCGCCGGCGCACGCGCTGGTGGTGCCGCTGGTACAGCAGGGCGGCGCGCCGCTCGGGTTTCTGGTAGCCGCGCTGAACCGGCACCGGCGCCTCGACGACAGCTACCGCGGCTTCGTCGAGTTGGTGGCCGGGCACATCGCTGCGGGGGTGGGTAGCGCACGCAGCTACCGGGCTCAGCAGCAGCGTGCCGAGTCGCTGGCAGAACTCGACCGGGCCAAGACCACGTTCTTCTCGAACATCAGCCACGAATTCCGCACCCCCCTCACGTTGATCCTCGGACCGGTCGAGGAGCTGCGCGCCAGGACGACCGGCGTCGACGAGCAGGCGCGCCGAGAGCTGGAGCTCATCCACCGCAACGGTCTGCGGCTGGCCAAGCTGGTCAACACGCTGCTGGACTTCTCGCGCATCGAGGCCGGGCGAATGCATGCCCAACTCGAGCCCGCCGACCTGTCCTCCGTCACCACCGAATTGGC
Organism: uncultured Actinomycetota bacterium; assembly: GCA_963760095.1. Classification (GTDB taxonomy): domain Bacteria; phylum Actinomycetota; class Actinomycetes; order Mycobacteriales; family Mycobacteriaceae; genus Mycobacterium. The sequence goes on from CAVXBT010000015.1 coordinate 56,681, forward strand.
CAGCGTCTTCCGGTCGGCGATCGACCGGGCCGGCCTGACGTTCACCGTCGACTGCCCGCCGCTCGACGAGCCGGTTTACCTGGACCGCGAGATGTGGGAGAAGGTGGTGCTCAACCTGCTCTCCAATGCGCTGAAGTTCACCTTCGACGGCTCCATCACCGTCCGGGTGGGTCGCGATGACAGCGACGCGATTGTCAGCGTCACCGACACCGGGATCGGTATACCTGCCGCCGAGATGCCGCGGCTGTTCGAACGATTTCACCGCATCGAGACAGCCCGCGCGCGGTCCACCGAAGGCAGCGGAATCGGCCTGGCTCTGGTCAAGGAGTTGGTCGGCCTGCACGGCGGGACCATCGTCGCCGACAGCCGGGAGGGCGCGGGCTCGACATTCACCATCCGACTGCCCGTCGGTGTGAGCCATCTGTCGAGCAACGACCTCGTCCCGGCACCGGTGACCCGCGCGGTCTCCGGCGTGATCGCCGACCCGTACGTGCAGGAGGCGATGCGCTGGCTGCCGTCCGACACCGATTTCGCGCCTGCCGACATCAGCACCGCGCCGGTCAAACCAGCCGAGGGTGACGGCAAGCGGGCCCACGTGTTGATCGCCGACGACAACGCCGACATGCGTGAATACCTGACGAACCTGCTCCGGACCTCCGGTTATCAGGTCAGGGGCGTCGCCGACGGCTCAGAGGCGCTCGACGCCATCCGCGCCGAAGGTCCCGACCTCGTCATCAGCGACGTCATGATGCCCAGGATGGACGGCTTGCAGCTGGTCGCGGCGTTGCGGGCGGACCCGCGGGTCGCCGCCGTGCCCGTCTTGCTGCTGTCGGCGCGGGCCGGGCAGGAAGCCTCCATCGAAGGCCTGCAGGCCGGGGCCGACGACTACCTCGTCAAACCATTCGCCGCCGCGGAGCTGCTGGCCAGGGTGCGCGCCAACATCGAGCTGGCGCGGCTGCGCAGCCACCAGGCCCGCTGGCGCACGGCGTTGGTGGACTCGCTGCAAGAAGCGTTCTTCGTCTGCGACGAGCACGGTGCCGTCGTGGAGATCAACAACGCGTTCACCGAGATCCTCGGCTACGGCCCAGAGCAGCTGCCGTATCCGGCCACTCACCCCTGGTGGCCGGACGCCGCGACCGACCCCGAAGCTCATCGCCTCGTCGAAGCGGCGTTCGCGCAGATGATGGGGAGCACGCACGGCGCCTTCACCGTTCCGGTCGACCACCGCGACGGGCACCGGGTGTGGGTGGCGGCAAACTTCAACCACGCGGAGGATCCCGACTCGGGGCGGCTGATCATGGTCGGAACCCTGCGCGATGTCACCGCCGAGCACTACCTCGTGCAACGCCAGACCGCGCTGGCCGCGCTCAATCAGCAACTGGCTCAAGCTGATACGGTCGATAATGCGCTGCGCGGAGCGGCCGAGGAGCTGCGTCGGGTCTGGCAAGCACGGCGGGTTGTCGCCGTGACGTTCGCTGGCACCGACAAATCCGCTGAGCCCGAACTGACGTGCGCGGGGGAGCCCGTCGGGTGGGCTGAGCTGTTGCCGCGGGAGCGACAGCTGATCGAGTCGGTGCGTGGCGCCGACCTGCTGACCAGCGTCACCGACGAGCCGGGCGGGGCGGGCATCGCCTTGCGCCATCCCCGCGGAGTGTCGGTCGTCTGGGTCGAGCTAGCCGAGGAACGGCCGTTCACCGCGGAAGACCACACTCTGCTCACGGTGCTGGCCGGCCGCCTTGGTCAGGGCCTACAGCGTGTATACGAAGTCGATGAGCAACGCGAAACCGCCGTGGCGCTGCAGCACGCGATGCTCGGCCCGGCGACGCTGCCCGGGGGCTTTGCGGTGCGGTACCACCCCGCCAGCCGCCCGCTACAGGTCGGCGGCGATTGGTACGACGTCGTCAATCTCGACGGCGGGCGCGTCGCATTGATCGTCGGCGACTGTGTCGGTCACGGCTTGGCGGCCGCCACCGTGATGGGTCAGCTGCGCAGCGCCTGCCGGGCGCTGTTGCTGGAGAAGTCCAGTCCCAGCGCTGTGCTCGCAGGGCTGGACCGTTTCGCCGCACGGCTGCCCGGCGCCGACTGCACCACCGCGTTCTGCGCGGTGCTCACCCTTGCTTCCGGCGAACTGGTGTACTCAAGCGCAGGCCATCCGCCGGCCATCACGGTGCACGCCGACGGCGCCTCCACGATGCTCGAAGGCGGACGCGGGCTACCCCTGGCGATCCGGCCGGACCAACCCCGACCCGAAGCCCATGTCACCATGCCGGCGCGCGCAACGTTGCTGCTCTACACCGACGGCTTGGTCGAACGTCGCGGCAGTTCGATCGAGGACGGCATGGCCCGTGCTGCCGATCTTGTCGGGGACCGCTGTTCGCAAGAGCTAGATGACGTGGCCGACGAACTCATGTCCAAGCTCGAGCCCACCGGCGGCTATCCAGATGACGTAGCCATCCTGCTGTACCGGCAGCCCGCCCCACTGGAAATCGACTTCGCCGCCGACGTTCGCCAACTGGCTCCAAGCCGTGCTGCCTTGCGCAGCTGGCTGACCCAGGCGGGGGTCCAGGCCGATCAAATTCAAGACATGCTCGTCGCTGCCGGTGAAGCCGTCGCCAACGCGATCGAACACGGCCACCGCAACAAGCCCAAAGGCACCATCTCGTTGCGTGCGAGCGCCGTCGTGGACGGATTGCAGGTCAGCGTCATCGACACCGGCGTTTGGAAGATTCCACACCAGGTCCCCGGCGATAATCGCGGCCGCGGCATCTCGCTCATGCGATGTCTGGTGCAGGACTTGAGCATCCATTCCAACGATTCCGGTACTACAGTTCACATGTACGCAAGGATCACGTAATGACCACTCCGCTCACCCTTAACACCGACCGTGGCGTCGATGGGACGCCTCGGGTGATTGCGGCGGGCGAGATCGATATCAGCAATATCCATGTGTTCACCGAAGCGCTGACCACCGCCAGCGAGGGCAGCCGCAGGCCGATTACCGTCGACATGAGCGCAGTCAAGTACCTAGACAGCGCAGGCATCAACGTGCTGTTCAAGCATGCCGACGAAATCGACCAACTCCACCTCATCGTCCATCCTTTCCTCATGCGGGTCCTCACGATCACCGGTCTCAGCGAGATCGCGACGGTCCAACCCGCGGCGGCGCCAGCACGCGCGGACAGCAGGGAATAGAGAAGTGTCCGCTGTTCTGGGCAGCGAGGGCCGTGCCAAGTAGCGGACAGGCCCCGCCGGTGGCGTCAGTTGCACGTCATCCACCGAGGCGACCAATGAGCGCCCGCAAAGAGTTCCAGGCAACCACCCTTCCAGGCGGACCTGACGCCGGCAGCAATCCCTATCTGGTGCGGATTCCTGAGCCGACCCCAGAACATGAGCTCGCGGGCGAGGGGCGGTGGCGCCGAGCCGCAGCGTCGTCTTGCCGATGCCCGGGTCGCCTTCCACTATCAAGGTGGCGGGCTCTCGGGATGATGCACCGAGTAAATCCGCTACGGCCTCGATTTCGGCCGGCCGGTGCGCCAGACCGGCAAAACCGCGGCGGCGCTCAGACATCTCGGCGCCAATCGCCGGTGCAGAGGGGCGTTGGCGGCATTTCTTTCACGTTTCCACTGCGGCCGAATCGCAAAACGTCCGGTGCGACGATGGCAGACGCCCGATGTCTCCAGCTAGATCGAGCGGCATGCGAATCAGGGCTTACCGAGTCCTCGTATTCAGCCGGCCTTCGAGAGCTCCGACGCGCTGCTCGGGGCCCGTGAAAAGTTCACGCGGGAAGCGGCGGTATTCGAGCATCTCCGCGTAGATCGAGCCAGGCTCGTCGAAATTCAGGCCCACGCCGGCAAGATACTGCAGCCGCATGCTCATGTCGTCATTGATATCGGCGCCGGCAAGCCAGGGTTTCATGTCCGACGCGCGACCAGCGTAGGTGGCGAGAAGGTCAGTCGCGCTGTGAAAGTTCACGGCACCCATGGATTGCGCGACGCGTGCGTAATCGGGACGATTCAACCGGTTTTCGAGCCTGTCGACGTTGAGATTCAACGGCTCCGCTTGGCCGAGTAAAACAACGTCGTTACCCTCGCCGTTGATGGTGTTGCCCCAGACGGTGCCGTTGGGGAAGACATCGAAAAACGTTGCCAGTTCGCTTTTTACAGTAGCGAGGTCGCTCTCGTACAAAGGGACCCATTGCGTGACGATGCCGCCGGGGTTCAGGTGTTCCTTGACCAGCTCGAAATACTGTTTTGAGTAGAGCGACGAGGTGCCTTTGACCCACGGATGGATCGGGTCCGAAGTGATCACGTCGAATTTATCTTTCGACGTGAGGATGAAGTGGCGCGCGTCGTCGTAGTGGATCCTGGTACGAGGATCGTTTTTGACGTCGTAGTTTTCGTTGTGAAAATATTTGGCCGCGGCGGCAGGGACTAGCGGCTCGAGCTCGCAGATGGCGATTTTTTCGACCGTCGGATAGACCACGAACGTTCCCGCGGTGACGCCGGCTCCGAAGCCGACGACCAAAACCGATTTGGGATCCTGATGAAACAGCGCGGGAAGGTGGCCGAGCATGCGCTGGAGGCGCATGTCCGCGGGCGCGGTGGAAGCTTCCACCTTCCCGGCGATGTGAAAATAACGGCTGCCGTTGGGTGGTTCGGAAATCGCCACCGAGTAGTCGCGCCCTTCGCCGACGTAGAGCGCGCGTCCCGGGTTCGTTTGCAGAATCATGCGCCGGCCGTAGGCGATGGCCAGCCATGGGACGGGTGAGACGTTGGCGATCACCCAGACAACGGCGACCACTGATGCGACGGTCGCCGCGATGCCATGTTTGCCGAGCGATCGCGCAATCGGGGCGAAGGCGATCAGAGCCGACACGGTGGTGAGCGCGATCAGCAGGCGCTGGCAATCCTGTGTGCCGATCCAGGGAATCAGGATGATGCTGAAGGCGAGGGCTCCGAGAATTCCTCCGACGGTGTTGGCGGCATACACCCTTCCGACCAGGGTTCCGGACTCTTCACCGCGCGCCGCGGCGGCTGCCAGCGCGAACGGGAAGCTCGCGCCCCAGAGGCAGGCGGCGGGAAAGACCGCCCACATGCAGCGCATGATGTCGACCTGAAAGTTGAAAACGGCGCTCTTGGCCAGCAGCGGATCGATCGGCCAGTTGGGCAGTGCGTCGGCCAGCGTGTACGCGGTCCACGCGATCGCCGCGGCGAGCAGGATCTGGCAGACGCCGAGCGCGATGCGCGGCCGCTCCGTCTGGCGCGCGAGTTGCGATGCGAGGCCGCTGCCTAGGCCCAAACCTGTCAGGAACACCGCGAGGATGATCGAGAATGTGTAGACGGTCGCGCCGAGCATGACCGAAAGAAGCCGCGTCCAAACGACTTCCGCGCCAAGTGCGGTCAGGCCGGACAGGCCGATGGCGATGTAGACGGAGCTCTGCGCCGCAGGCGTCGTTTGGTACTCGGGCGAATCGGCGGGGGGAGTCGGTTCGTAGCGTGTCCGCGTCGAAAGGTGATAGCTGAGCAATGCGACGACTGCGTTGATCGCGGCGGCGACGTAGGTGGCCGTCGGCATGTCGTAGACGCGGAGCAGATAGAAACCCGCGAACACGCATCCGAGCACCGCGCCGGCGATGTTGCTGCCATAGAAAAAGCCAAGCCAGGAGACTTCCCGCGGCGACGACTCGACGTAGCGGGCGATCGCGGGGAGGGACGCGCCCATCAACAGTGTGGGTGGGAGCAGGCAGACGGCCGCGAGCACTGCACGCATCAGCATTCCGAACAGTCCGCTGCCGCCGACGGCCGCGTAGAGGTGATCGAGGAGAGGCAGCATCAACAGCACGACAAGTCCACAGACGCCGATGCCACCTTCGATGAGCGCGTAAACACGGAGCGGATGCCTGCGCGCGGAGACGTAGCGAGGCAGCAGCAGGCTGCCCAGGCACATGCCTCCCATGTAAGTGCCGAGCAGGACGCCAAGCGAGACCGCCGACGATCCGACAATCAGTTGCAGCAGCTGGAACCAGACGATTTCGTAAATCAGCGCGGCACATCCGCTGCTGAAGAACAGGACAAGAAGCAGCGGGATACCGGCGCGGTCGGAAGGCATGGAACGCGGCGTCACCGGCTCGGTCTCGCGGACAGTCGACGGTTTCCGCTTCTTTTCCGACATGAGGTCAGTGTTGCAGGCCGACCCGACGACGTGCGGGTTCAGTGATGGGTGAGATGCTCCGCGTCTTTCCAGATTCCGTCAGCCGGCATGTCGAGGCGGCCCGTAATGGGTTGGCGCCAATCGGGTGTGGCGACCGGTTCGCCCCAGTAGTCCGTCACTTTGGCGGCCTGGCCGTCGCGCAGTTCGGCGATGCTGACGTTGCGGTACACGCGTCCGTCGCCATAATTACAGGACCATTCGACGACGACGATGTTGTTGTCGAGGTGGAGTCGGCGGCCGACTCCCAAGGTCAGTTCCGGAAAGCCGCCTTCGACTTCGCCGATGAGGTCGCGGCCGTGCACAACCTCCCCGAGTTGAGGCCATTGGCGTTGGCAATCGGGTGCCAGCGGCACCCCGAGGATGTAGGCAAGTCGAGTGTTGCCGTTCGAGGATATTGATGGAGAAGTCATGCGGAGTACTCCTGTGAGTAGGGGTAAAGCTTTGAGCGATCGTCGGTACGCCGCGCCGTGAACTAACCTTTCCGCGGAATGAACCCAGGCTGGCCGCTGTCGATAACTGCATTGAACCTGATGTTCGTCGTGATGCGGTTCTTAATGTCCGACATCGCGTCTTCCGGGAGACTTGAAATCTCGAAGTTCTCTTGAATCCGCTGCGGTTTGGTCGAGGTGGTCAGGTAGGCAGTTCCGCGCTGCACGGCCCAGGACAGCGCAACCTGAGCCGGAGTCAAGTCCAGGCGCGCGGCAATATCTGTAATTACTTTGTCCTGCAGAAGATTTGGTGTCGAGGAATGTCCTAACGCGGCAAACGCCAGCAGCACCATGCCCTGCTCCTGACAGTAGGAGAGCAACTCCCATTCGGGAAGGTACGGATGCGATTCGACTTGCACGACGGCTGGCTTGATACGCGCGATCGCGACAATCTCCCGCAGCTTCTCCAGAGTGATGTCCGACAGACCGATCGACTTGCAGTGGCCGTCGTCGACGAGCGCCTCCATCGCGCCCCACGTCTGGGCCAAGGTGACTCCGTCGTCGTAGATCACCTGGCCTTTCTCGTCTCTCGGATCTTGGTCGTCGCCGGGCCGGAATGCGAACGGAGTGTGGATCAGATAACAATCGGCGTAGTCGAGTTGAAGTCGGCGAAGACTCGCATCGAAGGCGGGCCTGACGCGCTCCGGGCGATGATTGGTATTCCACAGCTTCGTGGTGACGAACACATCCTCGCGCTGAAGCGCTCCGGCCGCGAACATCTCACTCAGCGCGTCACCTACCGCTTCTTCATTGCGGTACCGCTCTGCGCAGTCGAGATGTCGAAACCCAACTTCCAGCGCAGTCTTGGTCGCCTGCTTCGTTGCGGTGAGATCCGGGATGAGCGTGCCGAACCCGACGGCGGGCATCGCACCCTGCCCGTGGGCCAGCTGAATCTTTGAACGGCGAACTGCATCGGACGTTGTCATGTTCGGACTCCCTGTGGATGTTTGCCGACCTTGATTATCGGACCGCCGACCCGGAAGCGTCCACAGCCGCATGAGCTGACCCTTCTCGGCGCGGCCGCCGACCCGTTCACCCAGCTCACATTCCAATTTTTAGGTCTATGCCGGCACCGCGCTGCGTCGTAGCATTTCCAGTGCAGCGATCGTCGGCGAGTAACGGTCCTGCCGATCGCCGAGCCCTGTTCTTCACACGGAGGCCAACTCTGATGTCGCGAGTCGCGTTGATTACGGGAGCCAGCCGGGGAATCGGCGCTGCGACAGCACGGTTACTTGCCGAACGCGGATTCCAGGTGGTCGTCAACTATCGGTCGAGCGCCAAGGAAGCCGAGGAGGTGGTCGCGGACATTGCCGCGGCTGGCGGCGATGCGGTGGCGATCAAAGCCGACGTCACGGTACCCGGTGACGTCTCCGCCATGACTGACGAAACTGAACGGCGCTGGGGCCGGGTCGACGTGCTCGTGCACAACGCGTTAATTCCCTATGACATCACGTCGTTCGCCGATCTCACCTGGGAACAGCTCGGGGGAAAGCTGGACCGAGAGCTGCATGCCGCATTCCTTCTCACCAAAGCTGTTGTGCCGGGCATGACGTCGCGTGGCTATGGCCGTCTGCTCTATCTCACCGCCGAGCCGTCGCGCCATCCGCGCAACGGCATGATCAACCTCGGCGTACCCAAGGCGGCCATGAATCAGTTTGCCCGCTACATCGCACTCGAGCTGGCGCCGCACGGAATCACCGCCAACCTCGTCGCACCGGCAACGGTGCAGGGTACGTCGATGAACCAGAAGTTGACACCCGAGCAGTTGAGTGCGCTCGGTGCGGCCGCGCCGATCGGACGACTCGTCACGCCCGACGAGGTGGCCAAGACGCTGGCATTCTTGGCGAGCGAGGATTCCGGTTTTACCACCGGCCATTATTTCCCACTCGACGGAGGCCTGACGATGGATTGAATGCGGCTGCGCTGCATAGGATCTCATGCATCCGAAGGAAGGACTCGCGCCATGCACACGATCGATCTCGCCTATGTCGGGCGTGGCATCCATGAGGAGCTGGTCGCCTACATCGCCGATCAGGAGGGCTACTTCGAAGACGAGGGCGTCCACGTCGCCTTACGCGATGGAACCCGCTGGGACATAACGCGTGTACGCGCCTGTGCGACCATCGGGCTCGGCCGGGCGGCGTTATCGCGGCTGACCGACGGCTTCGAATGGACCGTGCTGAGCGTCAACACCGACCGCCCATTGTTCTGGTTTCTCGGCAACGCCAGCGTGACCTCCATGGCGGACCTCCGCGGGCGCCGTCTCGCCGTACACGCGGCCAATACTCCGCCCGGTTGCTTCGCACGCATCGTGCTGCGTCAGCACGATCTGGACCCCGATCGCGACGTGCAATGCATGGCGCGGCATCCCGGTGATTACCAAATGGACCTCCGGCACCTTCGCGACGGCTCCATCGACGCCGCCTACGTAGGCAGCACTCTCGGACCCGAGCAAGTCGCCGACGAGGAGGGCTTCCACGTACTGGCCTGGGTGGGGGATTACTTTCAGATCCCCACCGTCGGAATCGCGGTGGACGAAACCCGCAACCCGATCGACAGCCCGGCGGTGCAGGCGCTGGTGCGTGCCAACCAACGCGCCCTGAAAACGATGGCGGACCAACCCGATCTGGCCGTCAAATACATCGCGTCGTTTCTAGACCGGATGACACATCAAGAGGTGCAGCTCTACTACGAGCGCTACATCCAGCCGTACTACACCTCCGATGGCCGGGTGAATATCGACACGGCCCAGCATGCCGTCGACAACGTCGCGGCCGAACTCGGCGTGGCGTCAGTGGCCGCCGACGGCATTTACGCGCCCGCCCATTGAAAGTGACAGCCATGGCATCGAACGACGACCTCAATCAGCACAGATTCGTCCTGAACACCGGCACCGGCGAGATCCCGGCGCTCGGGTTCGGGACTTCGCTGTCCGACAACACGAAGACCCGAAATGCCGTCAGGACAGCGGTCGAGGTGGGGTTTCGCCATCTCGACGCTGCCGAGCGGTACCGCAACGAAGGGGAAGTCGGCGCGGCGCTCAAAGAGTTGTTCGCCGAGGGGACCGTTCGCCGCGAGGATCTGTTCGTGACCACCAAGCTGTGGAACAACAACCATCGACCCGAACGGGTCAAGCCGGCGTTGCAGGCCAGCCTGCACAGGCTCGGAGTCGACGCCGTCGACCTGTATTTGGTGCACACACCGTTTGCGTTCCAGCCCGGCGACGACCAAGATCCCCGTCACCCGGACGGGGCGGTGATCTACGACGACGGAGTGACGTTAGAGGAGACTTGGGCAGCGATGGAAGCCGTTGTCGACGAGGGATTGTCACACGCTATCGGCCTGTCCGACATCGGGGTCGACCGCACCCGAGGGATCGTCGACACCGCTCGAATCAAGCCGGCGGTCGTGGAGGTGGAGTCACACCCATACCACCCGCAATGGGAGCTCCACGAACTGTGCAAGACGCATGGGATCGTCCTGTTGGCGTTCGCGTCGCTGGGCCACGCGCTCGAACCACGACTGCTGGACGACGCTCTCATCGTCTCGATCGCCCAGCGTCTTGAAAAGACTCCCGCCCAAGTGCTTTTGGCCTGGGGCATTCAGCGCGGCACCGCAGTTCTCACGGGATCGGTCACACCCTCGCGCATCAGGGAGAACTTCGCTGTCACGGAACTTCCCGCAAGCGTCATTCAGGAGATCAACGAGCGCCTTGACACTCGGATCCGATTCAATTCCGTTGCAGACGGCGGAGAACCGGGATTCAAAGAGGTCCCGTCGGACCGATGACAGATAGCACGGGGGTCGTCATCGCGGGGGCTGGTCCAAATGGATTGATGCTGGCCGGCGAGCTGGGATTGGCCGGAATCCGGTCGGTGGTGTTGGATCCGATGCCTGGCCCTGATCCGCAGCCGCGGGCCAACCGGATTGTGGGCGAAGCGGCTCGGATTCTTGACCACCGAGGTCTGTACAGCGTGCTTACCGGGACCGCAGAGTTGCCAAAACCCGCACCGCGCTCAATATTCGCGGGCTTTCCTTTGGATCTCTCCTCGGATCCGGATTCCCAGCTGTTCGTGGTCCCCATTCAACAGCGGGGGCTCGTCGAGGTGCTTGGCGAGCGGGCCGGCGAACATGGCGCGGATATTCGTTGGGGTCACGCTCTGACCGGTTTCGAGCAGCACGACGACGGTGTCACGGTGCACGTCGCCGGCCCGGACGGTGCCTACGGGCTGGCGGCCTCCTACCTTGTCGGCGCCGACGGTGGCACCAGCAAGACACGGCACCTCGCCGGCATCGACTTTGCCGGGATGTCGTCGTATGACCTGGTCATGCGGATGGGATTCAACGTGGAGCCGCCGGACGAATGGATGGCCCCGGTCATCGCCGGTTCCCTTCCACCCCTGCGGTTCCATCGAACTGAGCGGGGTGTCTTCTCCTGTGGTGCGATGGGGAGCCGGGTGGTGTCGATGACGTACGAACTGGAGATCACGGCTCGCGAGCAACGCAGCGACGACCCCGCCGATGAACCACCCATGAGCCTGGCCGAGTTGGAGGCCAGCGCCACGCGTGTGCTCGGTGTGGACGTGCAGCTGCGGCCCGTATCACCAGACGCGCCAATGGATTTGCGACGGATCGCGGGCATCAACTCACGAATCGCGTCGCGGTACCAGCTCGGTCGGGTATTTCTGGTCGGTGATGCCGCGCACGTCCACTCGCCGATGGGTGGACCGGGTCTCAATCTCAGTCTGCAGGACGCGGTGAACCTCGGCTGGAAGCTGGCGGGCGTCCTCAACGGGCGGGTGGAGCCCGCGCTGCTCGCCACCTATCAGACCGAGCGCCGGGCGGCCGCCGAGCGGGTCATCATGCAGAGCCGGGCCCAGCTGGCCCTGCTGCGACCGGGGCCCGAAGTCACCGCGCTTCGTGACCTCTTCTCCGAACTGGTCACCGAACCCGTTGTCGTCCGTCATCTCAGTGACCTGCTGTCCGGGGCCGACAACCGCTACACCATGGGTGCCGATATGCATCCGCTGGCCGGACGCTGGGTGCCTGACTTCGCGGTGGCGAGCGCCGTTGGGACCCAACGTGTTGCGGAGCTCGCCCGCAGTGGGCGGCCAATTCTCGTTGATCTCACCGAGAGCGGGGGAGTCGCGGCCTCGGTGACCGACGTCAAAGAACAGCTGACCGTTGCCGCTGGAAGGCTGGTCGGTGAGGTGCCCGCCACGGCTATGCTGGTACGCCCCGACGGCTATGTGGCTTGGGCGTCGTCGCAGGCCCGGCCCAACCCGGACCAATTGCGCGGACTGCGCAGCGCCCTCACGTATTGGTTCGGGATCTAGCGATTTGGGCGGCTTCGGGCGAGTTTTCGAGCATCCGCAAGCGAATGCTGGGGCCGTGCAATGAAGGCGATGGCCGGCGTCGGCATGGCGCCGGAGCTGGCCACGGTTGTAACCGCCGACGACGGCATCACTCGCTGCCGCTGGGCCACCGAGACGGGCCGCGACTTGACCGGCTATCACGACGGTGAATGGGGAGTACCGACTCACGACGAGGCCTTGCTGTTCGAAGCGCTGGCGATGACGTACTTCGAGAACGGCTTGTCATGGGCGATCGTCTTCGACAAGCGAGAGGGCCTGCGTCAGGCGTTTCACGGATTCAACCCTGGCGCCGTAGCCGCGATGACCGCCGACGACGTCGAACGATTGATGGCCGATAGCGCAATCATTCGTAATCGGCGAAAGATCGAAGCCACCGTGCACAACGCTCGCCTGCTGTCGAAATATCCGCTGTCGCAACTGGCGTGGGAACATCAACCGCATAAACACCATCGACTGAAAAGCTGGGCCGATGGCCGGATGGCAAGTCCTGAATCCGGTCAGCTCTCGAAAGCATTGCAGGATATCGGATTTCGGCTAGTCGGCCCCGTCGTCGCGCACTCGTTCATGCAGGCCGTCGGGATTGAGAACGGCCATTTCGACGGGTGCTTCCTCGCACCCTTGTAGGCGCCGTTATCGCTGCGGCAGCGGACGGGAACGCACCAGTGTCGGCCACCAGAACCACGGCCCCAGGATTCGGAGGATGCACGGCACGACGAACGAACGCACGATCAGCGTGTCGAGCAGCAGGCCGATGCAGACGGTCGAACCCATCTGACCGATGGTTCGGAGATCGCTGGTGAGCATGGCCAACATGGTGAACGCGAACACCAAGCCCGCGGACGTCACCACACCGCCCGTGCTGCCGAGCGCGCGGATCAAGCCGGTATGTATTCCACCGTGAAGTTCTTCCTTGACCCGGTTGATCAGCAGCAGGTTGTAGTCCGACCCCACCGCCACCAAGATGATGAACGTCAGCGGCAATATCAGCCAGTGCAACGGCAGCCCGATCAGGTGCTGCCAGAGAAGGATCGACAACCCGAACGCACCGGCATAGGAGAACGCCACCGTGGCGGGAATCACCAAGGCCGCCACCAGACTTCGCGTGATGAACATCATGATCAGGAAGATCAGCACGAAGGCGGCGATCGCTGCGATCATCAGATCCGACGTCGCGTATTCCTTGATGTCCTTATCGTTGGATCCTGAGCCACCGATGTACACCCGGGCACCGGCCAGTGACGTCTCTTTCAGAATCGTCTTGATGGCATCGGGGAACATCTCGACGTGTTCCACACCTTCGGGACCCATGGCGTCACCTTCGTGGGTGACGATGAAGCGGGCGGCCTTACCATCCGGCGACATCATCAATTTCTCGCCCGTTTTGACGTCCTCGTTGTCGAAGCCCTCGTGCGGGATGTAGAAAAAGTCGTCGCTACGGGACTTGTCCCAGTCGTTTCCGACGTTGATCGAGTCATCGTAGGTCTGCTCGGTCGACAGGGACTGCAGATCCGCGGATCCGTAACTGTTGACCAGTTTCGATTTCAGCGCCTCGGTGTCGTCGGCCGTGGCCTTCAGCTCGGCAATGATCTTCGGGAAGGTCTCGTCTACCACCGCCAGGGAAATCCTGGCGTATTTGATGTCTTCGGCCAGATGGTCGATCTGATCAATGGTCGCGAACACCGATCTGAACGTCCAGCAGATCGGAATGTCGAAACAGTGCTTCTCCCAGAAGAAATAGCTTTTGATCGGACGGAAGAAATCGTCGAGATTCGAGACGTCGTCGTTGATCTCGTTGCTGACGTGCTCCAGATCCTCGATGGTGAGAACAGTCTTATGCAGTTCATCGGAGACCCTTTGGAAAAAGGTGATCTCTTTGCGCAACACCGCAACCGAGTCCGCTTGGATCTGTGCCTGCTGATCGGTGTTGGTGTTCTGCTCCCTGTTGAACGGCAACTGCGCGCCGTTTCCGCTGCCCTGAGTGGTGAACAGGTAGGGAATGCTGGCGTGTTCGAGCGCCCGGCCCAAGGGCCTGGTCATGCCTTGCACCATCGCCACCCCATGTAGGCGGATCAGCGCCCTGGCGACCCGGTCCAGCGAGATGAAGTCGGCCGAGTTGCGCATATCGTGATCGCTTTCGACCATCAGCATCTCGGAGAACAACTTGCTTTTAGGGAAGTGCCGGTCGGCGGCCTTGAAACCGAGGTTGGCCGCGGCGCCGGCGGGCTGGTATTGCCGATCGTCGTAGTTCTGCCGGTAGGTCGGCACGAAGACCGCCCCGAGCATGACGATGGCAGAGCTGGCGACCAGGATCGGCACCGGCCAGCGCACCACGCTCGCGCCGATCCGTCGATACAGATGCGCCTTGGCGGCCTGTCGCGGATCGAACATCCCGAACAGGCTGCCGACCGTCAAAATCGCCGGACCGAGCGTCAGCGCTGCGGCGATGGTGAACAGCATGGTGATTGCGACAGCCGGACCCATGGTGTGGAAGTAGTTCAGGCGCGCGAACGTCAGGCAGTAACACGCGCCGGCGATCGTCAGCCCCGAACCGATGATGATCGGCGTGACGTTCTTGTAGGCGATGTAGAAGCTGTCTTCTCGGCTCTCTCCCGCTTGCCGCGCCTCGTGATAGCGCCCCATCAGGAAGATGCCGTAGTCCGTCCCGGCTCCCAAGGTCAGTGCGATGACGATATTCAGCGCGAACGAGGACAACTCGATGTATCCCAGATGCCCAAGGGTCGAGATAAGACCCTTGGCGAAGAGCATTTCGATGAGGACGCCCAGCAACGGCACCAGCAGGGTAGGCGGGCTGCGGTACACCAGCATCAGCATCACGAGGATGAGGATGATCGTGATGATCGTGACGTTGTTCAGGCTCGCGTTGGCGATGCTCAAGGTGTCCGACGCCAGCGGCGCCGCACCGCTGACGAACACCTTCAGGCCCGGCGGTGGCGGGTCCTTGGCGATGATGTCGCGGACCGCGTCGACCGATTCATTGGCCTCCATCTGGCCGATGTCGCCGGCCAGACGTAGCAGCACGTAGGTGCACTTGCCGTCCACACTTTGAGCTCCGGCCGCCGTGAACGGTTTGCCCCAGAGGTCCATCACGTACTGCACGTGCTTGGTGTCGCGCTGGAAGCGCTTCATCAAATCGTCGTAGTACGCGTGATCCTGGTCGCCGAGTTGCCGGTTGGCCTCGAACACCACCATGGTCAAGTTCGTCGAGTTGGATTCCTGAAACTTCGCGCCGATATGCAGTAGCGCCCGCTGCGACGGGGCGTAGTGGGGAACCATCGGTCCGGCGAGTTCTTCTGCGACGTCCTCCACCTTGGGCGTGAACGCAGTCATTGTGACCGCGAGGAAGCCCCAGAAGAAGATGATCGGTACCGCGAACGTACGCACCATCCTGGGGATGAACGGTCGTTTGACCCGCGGCTCGTCCAGACGATGCTCGCTCACGCGGACTTCACCCTGCACTCGACGTCGGCGTCCGGATGGTCATCCGAATTCTCGGCCTCGGAATCCTGGGGTTGCACGCCATCCACCAGCATCCGGCAGCGCAGCGGACCGCCGTGGACGTGCACTGAAATGCTGCCAGACGCCACTGTCAGCGTGGTGATCTCGTCGTGAATCCAGGGCTGCGTCGTGAATGTGACATCAACCGGATGCGGATGCCCGTCGATGTCGACGTAGACGATCTTCCCGGCCTTCCCGACGGGGCCGTACACCTCATAGGTGAGCCGTTTGGGATAGAAATTTTCAGGCGCCTGGGGCCCATTGACGGTGATGACGGGCTCTGGTTCCGAGAACTGATGCACCTTGTACATGCCCAACAAGCCCACGCTCACTGCGATAACGGCAACGAGCGGCATCCAGATGCGTGCTAGGACAGTCCTCCCCGTTGAACGAGGGCTCACTCGATCACCTTTCGGAACACGTTTCCCCGGGCCTCGTGCTCTCGACCCGACCCCGCCGTCAGTTCGATATATCAATCAGGTTGATATATGGCCGTTAAGAAGCTACAAGTACTGAACGGACACGACTACAACTTGCGAAACGGTATCACCTGCCAACGCACTCAGCAGCGCGGACCATCGGACCTCAGGCCGTCACTTCCGCGCTTCGCAGACGTCCCTTGAGTCGCCTCGCGCGCAGAAGTTGAATAGCGAGGTTTGTCGAGGTCAACATGGGGATCACCCCGATGAATGTTCGCTCGGACGGCGTGGCTCCTTGCAGGTATTCAAGACTGCCGAGGATGTAATAGCACCCCAGCGTGAACAAGGTGAAGGGTATGCAGAGAGCCATCGGATTGCCACGTATCGCGACAATGCGCTGGGCGTACTCGAACTCCTCCGGCGTCATGGACTCACGTTTGCGCAATTTGCGGATGACTCGCGGTGCAGCACCGATTTCTTCGCTGAACGGAAGAGTGGGTTGCCGCTCCAACCGCCGCACATAGACAAAGGCGATCGACAACAAGACCAGATCCACACAGAAGGTAATCAACGTTAGAAGACCCCACGTAACCGTGCCTAGCATTTCGCTCCTTCGCTCTGCCGTTCGAACCTAACATCACGCGCGGCACGCGGCCGCTCGTCACAAGCCGAGGGGGTTGGCGCGACTGGAAGACTGGCGACATGCCGGCGATCAGCGGCGTCTGAGCAGAACGGAGAAGCATGAGCGCAGGCGCGCAAACCGGGACCATCGCAACCCATATTCCGGAACGTCTGGATCGGCTGCCGTGGTCGCGGTTCCACTGGCGCGTCGTTATCGGCCTCGGCGGGGTGTGGATCCTGGACGGCCTCGAGGTCACGATGGTCGGCAACGTGTCGTCTCGTCTCACGGAGCGGGGCAGCGGCCTCGGGCTCACCCCCGCGCAGATCGGCGTGTCGGCGGCGATCTACATCGCTGGGGCATGCTTGGGCGCATTGTTCTTCGGTCACCTGACGGATCGCTTCGGGCGGCGGAATCTGTTCATCCTGACCCTCGCGGTGTATCTGACCGCCACCGTTGCGACGGCATTCGCCTTTGCCCCTTGGTATTTCTTCATCGCGCGCTTTTTCACCGGCTCCGGCATCGGCGGCGAATACGCGGCCATCAACTCAGCGATCGACGAGTTGATCCCCGCGCGCGTGCGTGGGCGGGTAGATCTGCTGATCAACGGCACATACTGGCTGGGGTCGGCGGCCGGGGCGGGCGGTGCGCTGGTTCTTCTGAACACCTCGAACTTCCCTGCTGACATCGGATGGCGGCTCGCCTTCGGGATCGGTGCCATCTTCGGCATCTTTGTCCTTCTGGTCCGGCGCGACGTTCCGGAAAGCCCACGATGGTTGTTCATTCACGGGCGCGACCAGGAGGCCGAGCGGATCGTCGGCGAGATCGAAGGGGATATCCAGCGGCAAACGGGCCGGCCGCTACCCGAGCCGCGCGGCCGGCCACTGAAAGTTCGCCAGCGCAAGACGATTTCATTTCTCGAGATCGCCAAAGTCGCATTCACGCTCTATCCACGGCGCGCGATCCTTGGACTGGCGTTGTTCATCGGGCAGGCGTTTCTCTACAACGGCGTGACGTTCAATCTGGGGACATTACTGAGTGGCTTTTACGACGTCGGTGCCGCGACGGTGCCGCTGTTCTACATTTTGTGGGCGCTGAGCAACTTTTTCGGCCCCCTGGTGCTTGGGCGGTTCTTCGACACCGTCGGCCGTAAACCGATGATCACGCTGTCCTACGTCGGCTCCGCTGTGGTGGCCGTTGTACTCGCGGTCCTGTTCATGACCCGGGCCGGCGGCGTCTGGACATTCATCGTCGTGCTTGCTGTGACGTTCTTTCTGGCCTCGGCAGGCGCGAGCGCCGCATACCTGACCGTCAGCGAGATCTTTCCGATGGAGACCAGGGCGCTGGCCATTGCGTTTTTCTACGCCGTAGGCACGGCGATCGGCGGTATCAGCGGGCCGTTGATATTCGGTCAGCTGATCGATTCCGGTCAGCGCGGCCAGGTGATGTGGTCGTTTCTGATCGGGGCGGCAGTGATGGCTGCCGCCGGCCTGGTGGAGCTGTGGCTCGGCGTCGCGGCCGAACAACGTTCGCTCGAAGAGTTGGCTCTGCCGTTGACGGTGGCCGACGCACAGGGCGACGAGGAACCGTGAACGGTCCGGCGAAAACGTCTGAGGAGCCACATCATCGTGAACACCGGCTGAACTTGCGTCGGCTGTCGCCAGAAGTGTTCGAGGGCGGGCTCCGGTCTGGTCGCAACTTTGCAAGACTCGGCAAGCATGAAACGTCTACTGATGCTCCTCGGCGTCGCCTTCATGACTGCGGTGGCTGCGCCGGCGTACGCCGACCCTCCTTCCGACAACGACGCCAAGTTCCTCCAAGAGCTCAGTGATGCTGGGCTTACGTATCAGGACCCGGCCGTCGCGATAACGGTTGCCAAAGATGTGTGTGACTTGGTCGACAAGGGAACGCCGGATACGGATATCGTCAAGAATCTTCAACTGCGGAACCCGTCGTTCAGCGGAACCGGCGCAGCCAAGTTCACCATGTACGCGGCGGCCTCTTACTGCCCCAAATACTTGACGGGCGACGATCGGCCGCCGAAACCGCCTGGCGCAGCCGGTAATTGATTCGCGCGTTAGGTCCCGCTGCGGACCACGTCGTCGGCCGCAGCGCGCATCCGCTCCGACAACCGAAGCAGATCGTGCTCGCCGATCCCATTCTGCAGCGTGTAGGCAAGTTGCCGTAACTCGAGGGCGCAATTCCGCAATTCCTCGAGTAGCCGCGCTTCAATGGTGATCATGAGGTTCTCCTCGGGCAGGACGGACGAAAGCCCGACTTCCAATGTGGAAAATGTACGCAGTCCAATGGCCAGTCGGCGAGAGATCTTGGATCGTTTTTACGGGACATTGACATGCCGTTTACGCCCCGAGTTCCCCGCCTTGACATCGGCTACAGTCCGCGCCGCGACTTGGACCTCATTGGTCAAGACCGCGGAGTGAGCGTGTATCACAGGCGTCAGCCTGTCGAATGAGATCGCATTGTGCACCTATCGCGGGCGCGTATGTCATTGCGCCGCAATGACATCGCCACGTTTGGTGGCGTCCGCACGAACATGCGGCACTCTTGGCCACAATCCGTTCGGGCCGCATCAGATGACCGCGTGGGCAGCGCAGCGGCGGCGGGGCTGCCTGGCGACTCGACGGGAACCGCACTAGTTCTCCGACCGCAGGCATACGGGCGACGGTAGGTGCCGTCCCTGCGTGCGACATTAATAAATCAAGTGGACTCGCTGAGAAAAATTCAGCAATGACTCATGGTCACCTTTTCGGTGTCGCGGTCAAACGAACTGAGTATTCAGATGTTTCGCGTTCCGACAGCACATCCAAGTGTTAGCTTCGGACGGTGCCACGAACTGGAGCCCCGCTACGCATCGGTGTACTCGGCGCGGCCAGTATCGCACCGTTGGCGCTCATCAAGCCAGCCAAGGACAACGCCGACGTTGTGGTGGCAGCGGTGGCGGCGCGCGACGGCGCGCGTGCTCGGGCGTTTGCTGACAAACACGGCATCGCCCACGTGCACGCCACCTACGAGGCGCTGGTCGCCGACCCGGATCTCGATGCGGTCTATAACCCGCTGCCTAACGGCTTGCACGGCAAGTGGACTCGCGCAGCGCTGGCCGCCGGTAAGCATGTGCTGTGCGAGAAGCCGTTCACCGCCAACGCCGCCGAAGCCCGTGAAATCGCCGATCTGGCGGCGACGTCGGACCGGGTCGTGATGGAGGCGTTCCATTACCGCTACCATCCACTGGCCTTAAGAACAGAGCAGATCATCGCCTCGGGCGAATTGGGGAAGCTGCGGCGGGTGGAAGCGGCCTTGTGTTTCCCGCTGCCGATGTTCTCCGATATCCGCTACAACTACTCCCTCGCTGGTGGCGCGCTGATGGACGCGGGGTGTTATGCGGTCCACATGGCCCGCACGTTCGGCGGGTCAACCCCGAAGGTCGTTTCGGCGCAAGCCAAGCTGCGCGATCCTCAGATCGACAGGGCGATGACGGCCGAGTTGCGGTTCGCCGCCGGCCACACCGGCCGGGTCCGCTGCTCGATGTGGTCATCGCGTTTGTTGGAGATCAGCGCCCACGTGGTCGGCGACCGTGGTGAGTTGAAGTTGTTCAACCCCGTGGCACCCCACTTGGTCAACCGGCTATCCATCCGGTCATCCGACGGCAAACGTGTCGAACGCTTTCCTCGCCGCCCGTCATATGCCTATCAGCTGGACGCGTTCGCCGCCGCAGTGCTGAGGGGTGAACCGGTGAAGACCACACCCGAGGATGCGGTCGAGAACATGACCGTCATTGATGCCATCTACCGCGAGGCTGGTCTACCACTACGACAGCCGAGCTGACCATCCGACGCTAGGGCGCGACGGGTCTATTGGTCCATTCCCGGTCGGGTCGGCGCGACGAGCGGAACCATCCACCCGCAGCACCTGTGCCGCCATCAGTCGGGATGGTGTGGCCGGTGACGAACGCCGACAGGTCCGACGCCAGAAACAAGATCACCCGGGCCTGATCCTCAGGCAGCCCCATCCGGCCGACCGGCACCCACTGCGGCCACTGCGTCTGCTCTTCTGCGGAAAGCCATTGGGAGTAGGGCACCTGCAGTGATTCGGTGACATCGGGCCCGATGGCGTTGATCCGGACGCCGTCGCGACCGACCTGCACAGCGAGGCTGCGGGTGAAGTGGATGACCGCGGCCTTGAAGGCCGCATACACCGGGTCCTCCGGATATCCGCGCAGACCTTCCACGGAGGAGACGTTGACGATCGCCCCGGCACGTCGTTCGAGCATCACCGGCAGGAAGGCGTGCGTGACGAGGAGAACGTGATGCAGATTGATCCGGTAGAGGTCGTCCCAGAGCCGCGGATCGGTGTCGACGAAGTTGCCGGGGTGACGCAGCCAGTGACCGACGTTGTTCACCAGCACATCCACCCGACAGTGCCGCTCCAGCACCGTTCGGGCCAGATCCGCGACCTGGCCGTGGTCGCAGACGTCGGCGACAACGGCGACAGCGGACCCGCCGGACTCGGTGATCTCATCGGCGGTCTGGTGAGCGCGCTCGGCGTCTATATCGGCGACGACCACCTGCGCGCCGTGGTCCGCGAACAGCCGAGCGGTCGCTGCACCTATGCCGCCACCGCCGCCTGTCACCACTGCGACCCGGTCACTCAGTAACCCGCCGGCTGGCGTCTTGTTTACCATGCGAATCCCGCCTCACCCGATGGCCTGGTCGCGGGGATCCGGCAGCCTCTCGCTATCCGACCTCGGCGTGGGTCGCGGACGGCGTGGTTCACGAACGCCCGAGTCGCCCTCGCCTCGAAGCCAGAGTCGGACTACCGATCCGGCAGGGACGCGGGCGCCGGACTCGGGGCTTTGGTCGGTGATAACCCAGCCACGGCTTTCCGGGTCGGTCGGTGCGTCTGGTTGGGTGTTGATCGCCACCAGTCCGTTGCGGCCAAGCACGTCCCGGGCTTCGATCCATTCGAGCCCAACGACGTTGGGCACCAGCACCTTCGACTCCCGCCGCCGTTCTCGCGCGCCCATCTCCAGCAGGTGTGCGGCTGCGTCGTCGAGAACCGTCGATTCTGAGGGTTCGCCGCGGGGGGAGTCGTCGAGATCGCGCCAACGCTCCCAGGCGGATTGCCGCGTGACGCCTAAATGGGTGGCGATCTCAGCCCACGACTTGCCATGTAGCCGCGCGGTCCGAACGGCCGTCAACTCCGCTTGGTCCAGCATGCGTCGAACAACGCCAATATCAGAGAGCGACGCGAGCCCGTCGTCATGCCCTCTTGGCCGTTCGCTGTTTGCCCTCAGCCGCCGCCACGCTTGCCGGGCCTGCTCCCAAGCGTCCGAAAGACTCATGACTGTCAGGATAGCCTGACGCGTTGGTCACTCTTCGAAGTGGCGCTGATAGTCCCAACGCTCTAGCCACGACTGCAGGTCGTAGATTCCCGACGCGGTCATTGCCAGGAACGCCGCGGTGCCGACGGCGACGACCGCGTTCACAGTTTGTCCATCTCGCGTGTCATGAGGGCGCGCTCGAGAAACCCGTACCGCCTCGGAACCTCGCCGCGGCGCGCGCGTGACGGACGCTCGACGCGGCTGAACTTGCGCCGCCGCCTCCGCACGGCCGCCGCGGTGCCGAAAAGCACCTCTTGTTCGGTGATCAGAATCTCGGTGGATTCCACTGCAACCGGGGGTGCAGTCGAGTACGGCTGCGGAGTGGGCTGGTCGTGGGCATCTACCGTGCTGGTTGGTGCCACTGGTGAATTGGACATATTCATTCGTCTCCGTGCGATCTCGTTGACCGGTGCACCCGGCCGTCGTAAGGAACGTATGGCTGGCGCGGCACCACAGGCACGCGTAGTGGACTACCTGTTTGCGACCTCATCGCTTGCGAAGCGGGCGAGAATCATCGACGAATGCCGCGGGCAGGCGAGATCCCTCGCCATATCATCGGATGATGAGCGTCGGTGGCCTGGATACCGTGGGTTCGCCGGCTTTCACCGACGAGGAGTCGGCCCGCTATCGTGCCGCCGGGTGGTGGTCGGACGTGACGTTGTCCGAGGCGGTACGCCGTAATGCCGAGCAGCGCCCGGACCACGCCGCCTACGTCGATTACCCGGGCTTGTCGTTGACGTGGCGTGAATTCGATGACGCGGCAACTGCTCTGGCTGAACAGTTGGCCGGCGTCGGGGTGGTGCGGGGTGATCGGATCGCGGTATGGCACGGCGACTCCGCCGCCATCCACGTCCTGTTCGTCGCCGTCGAACGGTGTGGCGCCGTCGTTGTCGGCATCGGCGCGCGGGCCGGCACCCGCGAGGTCGCCGCGATACTGCGCAACTCACGCCCGAAGCTGCTGGTCAGCGACCGGCAACGCAGGGATCCCGCAACCCACGCCGCCGAATCTGCGGTGCCGCTGCTGGTGGCGTCTCACGATGACGGCGCACCGCGGCTGAACGTCGGCGCCGGAGCCGGTGCATTGGGAGCCGGCCGTGCGCTCGGCCCCGACGACGTCTTCTTGATCAATTCGACCTCGGGAACCACGGGACTGCCCAAATGCGTCGTGCACACCCAGAATCGTTGGTACTACTTTCACCAGAAGGCGGTCGCCAACGGGCACCTGACGGCGGATGACATTTTCTTACCGGTCATCCCCACGCCCTTCGGGTTCGGCATCTGGACCAGTCACACCAGCCCGATCTATCTGGGCGGAACCGCGGTGATCCAGGAACGGTTCAGTCCCAGAGCGACGTGTAAGGCGATAGCCGAGTACCAGGTCAGCGTGTTGTGCTGTGTCAGCACACAATTGACGATGTTGATGGCCGATCGCGCTTCGCGCGAATACGATCTGAGCTCGTTGCGCGTCGTTTTCACCGGTGGCGAATCGTTGCCGTATCGGCCGGCAGAGGAATTCGAAAAACTCACCGGGGCAAAGATTCTGCAGTTCTATGGATCCAATGAGACCGGACTGCTCAGCGCCACCACGCTGGACGACCCGCAGCCACGCCGGCTGCGCACGGGCGGGCGGATCGTCCCCGAGATGTCGGTCCGCCTTTTCGATGGCGATCAGGACGTCACCGAGGCCGGCCGCGGTCAGCCCGCATGTCGCGGTCCCGCGACCAGCCTCGGCTATCTCGGCGGCACAGACCACGACCAGTTGTTCACCCGCGACGGCTGGATGCGGATGGGCGATATTTGCGAAATCGACGCCGACGGCTACCTGAGCGTCACCGGCCGAACTTCCGATTTTATCCTTCGCGGCGGCAAGAACATCAGCGCAGCCCAGGTCGAGGACGCCGCCACAACACACCCCGCGATCGCAGTCGCGGCGGCGGTCGCGATGCCCGATCCGGTGTTCGGTGAAAAGGTCTGCCTCTACGCCGAACTCGTCGACTCTGCGACGATCGACCTGCCCGACCTCGTCGAGCGTCTGTTGGCGGTGGGTGTTTCCAAGGAGCTGCTGCCCGAACGACTCATCGTGGTCGACGAATTACCCCGATCATCGGGCGGCAAGATCGCCAAAGGCCCGCTTCGCGCGGATATTCAAGCCAGGATGGAAGCCAATCATGAACGCTCCTGACGCTCGGCGAGGTGGCCTGCAGGTGTGGGCGCCCTCGGTGGTCCCGCCGATCGGATTTGACCTCTCGAACGAGCAGGCGCTCGCGGTGGCCTTTCGTCACCTTGCCGGCATCGGGTTCGCGGAGAACATGGCCGGACACATCACCTGGCAACCCGACGAACAGACCGAGATGTTCGTCAACCCGTGGGGATTGTGGTGGCAGGAGATCACCGCGTCGGATGTCTGCGTCGTCGACGCCGATGCGCGGGTGGTCCGCGGCCGGTGGGATGTCACTCCGGCGATCCACATCCATACCGAACTGCATCGCGTTCGCGATGATGCCCGGGTCGTCATTCACAACCACCCGTATTACGTGTGCGTGCTAGCCGCGCTGGGCAGGCTCCCGGAGCTGGTGCATCAAACGGGCTCGTTGTTCCTGGACGACCTCTGTCTGGTCGACTCATACGACGGCGAGATTGACAGCGCAACGGGCGCAGCCGATCTCGCGAACCGCGTTGGCGGTGCCAACCTGACGATTCTGGCCAACCACGGCGTCATCGCGACTGGTCGCAACTTGGCCGAGGCCGTCTACCGCGCCGCATCGATCGAGCGGGTATGCAAGCTCGCCTACGACGTCATGCTCACCGGCAAGGAACCCGTGGCGATGAAGTGGCAGGACATGGCCGGTATGCAGCGATCGCTGATCGAACGGGCCGCTGATGTGTACTGGGCCGGGGCTGCCCGCCTGACCATCAAAGCCGATCCCGCCGTTCTGAACTGAGCGGATTGCCATGAAATCGATTGACGACCTGGCCGGCAACCTGAGCTTCACGACGGCCCAGACTGGCGAGGACCGTTCGGTCACGTTTCTGCCTGATCCGCCGAGGGCCGCGCGCCGCTACATGCTGATCTCGGTGGACGATCACATCGTCGAGCCCCCGGACACATTCACCGGACGCCTGCCGCGCAGGTTTGCCGATCGCGCCCCGAAAGTCGTCGACACGGCGAACGGCGGCCAGACATGGGTCTATGACGACCAGGCGTTGCCCAATGTCGGTTTCAATGCGGTCGTTGGTCGACCAGTGTCGGAATACGGCTTCGAGCCGGTCCGCTTCGACGAAATGCGCAGAGGTGCATGGGATATCGATGAGCGTGTCAAGGACATGGACCTGAACGGCGTCTACGCCTCGCTGAACTTTCCCTCGTTCCTGCCGGGTTTCGCCGGCCAGCGCCTGCAACAAGTGACACATGATCGCGAGCTTGCGCTGGCCTCCGTGCGGGCATGGAACGACTGGCACCACGACGTTTGGGCGGGCTCACACCCCGGCCGGATCATTCCGTGCCAGTTGCCCTGGTTGCTGGATCCCGAACTCGGCGCGACGATGATCCGCGAAAACGCCGAGCGTGGATTTCATGCCGTCACGTTCAGCGAGAATCCGGCGATGCTCGGACTGCCGAGCATTCACTCCGGCTATTGGGACCCGATGATGGCCGCGTGCGCAGAAACCGGCACCGTCGTGAACCTGCACATCGGGTCGTCGGGTTCGTCGCCGTCCACCACCGACGACGCGCCGCCGGATGTACAGGGCGTGCTGTTCTTCGCCTACGCCATCTCAGCGGCCGTCGACTGGCTGTACTCCGGATTGCCAAGCAGATTCCCCGATTTGAAGATTTGTCTGTCCGAAGGCGGAATCGGCTGGGTGGCCGGATTGCTGGATCGTCTCGACCACATGCTCAGCTACCACGCGATGTATGGCACCTGGGCCGCGCTGGGGGAGAGGCTGACTCCGGCAGAAGTGTTCACGCGCAACTTCTGGTTCTGCGCAGTGGAAGACAAGTCCTCGTTCGTGCAGCACGACCGCATCGGTGCGGACAACATCATGCTGGAAGCCGACTACCCGCATTGCGACTCGACCTGGCCGCACACCCAAGAGACGGTCCACGAGCAAATCGGCGATCTGCCGTCAGACCTGATTCGAAAAATCACCTGGGAGAACGCATCACGCTTGTACAACCACCCGGTGCCGGTCGAAGTACAGCGAAATCCAGAAGCGTTTTGACGGGCCTGGCGACGCGGCTACGAAGGTAGCGCCGACCCCGCCGCGAGCGCGGGCATCACCGCTTCGTCGACGTATCTCAGATACTTCCAGGCGATGTCGGGCGGGATGCCACCGCACAATGGCGCCAGCGTGAGCATGCCGCCGCCGCGAACATGCGCGACCGCCTCGTCGGCGGTGAAGATCCGGTGCGTGCGCGACATCGACCGCAGTTCGTTGACATTGCTGGCATCGGCGATGCCCACCGATGTCTGATCGCCCGGATTCCACTCGGCATAGGTTCGCGCGTCATGTAGCAGGTGCTCGCCGATCTCACGCCAGGCCAGGTCGACGTCCGGTGCGACGAAACACACGCTGGGCGTATCGCGATCGGGCAACAGCGTCATGCCTGGCTGATGACCATGTTCACGGCAAGCCTGTTCGTACGCTTCCTGCGAACCGGGTACGTCGCCCTGTGCGAGATAGCCGAGTCCGTAACGGCCGGCACGCCGGGCCGCAGCCAAACTGCCGCCACCCCAAAGCATTAACGGTCCCTGCGGCGAAAAAGGCGAAGGTGTCACCTTGGTTTGCCGGCCCTCGTTCTGTACCACCTCGCCGGCGAGCAGCCGACGCAACATGCCGAGCTTTTCGTCGGCGATTCGTCCGCGAGCTTTCAGGTCGAGTCCGAAATGCTGGTATTCCTCGGGCCGGTAGCCAAGCCCGAACACGTAGCCGGCACGACCTTTGCTGATGATGTCCAGCACGGCGATCTCTTCGGCGAGCCGAACCGGATCGTAGAACGGCAGGATGACGATGAGCGTCAACATCAACTGTTTCGTGCGCGCGGCGATCGCGCTCCCGAGGATCAACGGCGTCGGCAGATAGCCGTCCGGCGAACCGTGGTGTTCGCATATCACCGCCGCCAGGCAACCCCGCGTCTCCGCCCACTCGCACATGTCGACGGCGGATTCGTACAGATCGGTTGGCGACGCCCCGAAATCGGGAGCGCGCATGTCGAATCGCATCGAAAACATAGCCACCTGATTTCGTCCGCTACGGACATATAGACTCCGCGGCCATGACGGTACCGTACTCATTACTGGATGGTCGACGAATTCTGGTCACCGGCGGCGCCACTGGGATCGGTGCGGCTGCGGTGCGGGTATTGGGCGCCGCGGGAGCGCGAGTAGCCGCGACCTATCACCGCACCGCTCCGGCCGACGACACGGCAGCGGAGACATGGCTGCAATGTGACGTGCGAGATGCCGACGCGGTCGATGCCGCGTTTGGCAGTGCGGTACGGGAACTCGGCGGCCTGGATGTGTTGGTCAATGCCGCCGGCTTGTGGCAACCGGGTGTGCCCGGCCGCATCACCAGCGACGAGATCGACTTTTTGCTGGCAACCAACATCAAAGCAACGATTCTGACGAATCAAGCGGCCCACGCGGTGATGCGCGAGAACGGCGGACGGATCATCAATTTCGGGTCCGCCGAGGCGGTGATGGGTAGCCCCATCGCGGCGGTCTACGCCGCCACCAAGGGCGCTGTGCAGGCCTGGACCCGCTCGGCGGCCAAGGCGTGGGGCGCGGATCGAGTCACCGTCAACGCACTGGCGCCGGCAGTTCAGACACCCGGCGCAGATAGGCTGCGGGACTTTGTCGGCCCGGGCGCCGGGGCATTCATCGACCAGCAGATGAAATTGTCCATCCCGCTGGGCGGCAAGCTCGGCGATCCCGCCGACGACCTTGGACCGGTGTTGGTGTTTTTGGCGAGTGAGGGGGCCGGATTCATTACCGGGCAGCTGATCCCCGTGGACGGCGGCCTCGCGATGGTCGGCGGCTGAGCGGACACGAGGACATGGACCGCCTTGGCATCGAGATGCTCAGCGTCTTCGGCATGCCGCCAGTCGAATACGTCGAGCTCGCTGCTGATTTGGGATGCCGTTACATCACCAGCGGACTGGTCGGCTTTGCGCCGCTGAAAAATTCGGCTTACCCGCCTTTCTCGCTACGTGACGACCACCAACTGCGTCGTGAACTTCTGGCCGCGATGGACGACCGGGGCGTGTCGATCTCACTGGGGGAAGGCCTACTCATCGCACCCGGAGTCGATATCCGGTCCTATGCAGCCGATCTGGACATCATGGCCGGACTGCGAATCCCGCGGATCAACACCGTCAGCCTGGAGCCGGACCGGGCTCGTACCTTCGACGAGCTGGCCGGGCTCACCGCATTGGCCGCCGAACGGGGTATCGCGACGTGCATCGAACCTGTTGTCGGCCTTAGCATCGCAGACCTGCCCACGGCTCTGGCCGCCGTCACCTACGTCGACCGCGACGAGATCAGCCTGCTCATCGACACCATGCATGTGTCTCGATTCGGTGCCAGCGCCGATGATCTTCGATCGCTGCCCCCACAGCGGATCGGTTACATCCAACTATGCGACACCACGCTGCAGCCCAGGATGAAGAACTACGCCGAGGAAGCCATGTACGAGCGGCTGGCGCCCGGCGAGGGGGAGTTACCGCTGGCCGACATACTCGCGGCCCTTCCCGATGATCGCGTCGTCGGATTGGAGGTACCGATGCGCTCCCGCGCGGAGGCGGGCATCAGCGCCTACGACCGGTTATTGCCATGCGTCGAGAGTGCGCGTGCACTGCTGGCTGGTGCTCACGAAACAGGTTGAAGCCTCCGGCTAACTATCGGTTAGCCACCGAGACCCTTCTTGATGGCCTCGTCTTGCTTCTGGCCGACATCCGTGACGAAGTCCATTGGCGCCAAAGCAAAAGAGGGGCCATCGAACTCCAGGGTCACCAGAGCTTTGCCCTCGGTGAAGAGCAATACGGTCACTCCCTTGGAGTGGTCCGGGGACAACCCCGAGATCGTCACGCCGCCGACGCCGACCTCGGCGCCCAAGGGCTTCGCGAGCAGAGATTCGTGGTGAATCGCTTTCGCCGAATCCAACTGGTTGGCGGCAGCTTCGGGATTGAGCAAGATCTGGATGGTGTCGATGATGACATGGCTCTGGTCTTGGTCGGTGAACGTCGTCGTGGCACCGAGTTGGCCATTCGGATCTTTGGTCGCCGGTCCGGCGGTGAAGGCATCGGGGGCCTTGATGTCGCTGGCCTTGATCAACAGCTTGGTGTAATCACTCACCGGAGGATGCGTCGTGCTGCCGGCGCTCGAGGTTGGCGTCGACGACGGATTCGAATGGCTACTGCAGCCGGCGGCCGACACTCCCGCCACCGTCGTCACGACGGCAGCCGCAGCCATCACCGTCAGA
The DNA here is from genome assembly GCA_963760095.1 of uncultured Actinomycetota bacterium. Classification (GTDB taxonomy): domain Bacteria; phylum Actinomycetota; class Actinomycetes; order Mycobacteriales; family Mycobacteriaceae; genus Mycobacterium. The sequence goes on from CAVXBT010000015.1 coordinate 86,185, forward strand.
GGAATCCTCATCGCACCGCGCTCCTTCATCTCAGGTAACGGAAACGGTAACCCAGGCCTAAATTGCGTCATCGGCGAACACCGAAGTTCATCGCGCTTCAGGCCGGATCAGTGGATGCGGTCGGCGGGTCAGTCGAACTGTATTCGTGCGGCAGCTCCCAGAAATCGTTAATGTTAACCAGATTTCGACGTCCGGCAGTGCATGTTACGACCGGACGCGAATTGTGCCGGTCGTGAGTCGAGCTGTTGAGCGGTTTGGTGCCGCCCCGAGCTGGGTGTGTTTGGACGGCTGCCGGTGTGGGAAGGCGGTAAGGGCGACCGTGTTGATCGGTCCCGATCGGCGGGACACTCGAAACGATCAGCGGATTGCTACCTCGAACGACAGCTCGACCGTGACGAGAAGGAAGGATCGACCTATGAGCGATCAAAACAGTGGGCCAGAAGAAGCCGTCAAAGGTGCAGTCGAAGGGATCAAAGGCAAGGCGAAAGAGGTCGGCGGAACTATCGCCGGTCGCGACGACGTAGTGCGCGAGGGCAAGGCTCAGCAGGACAAGGCCGACGCCGAGCGCGACGCGGCCAAGAAAGAAGCCGAAGCCGAGTCTGCTCGCGCGGGTGCGAAAGCCGCCGAGGAGCGACAGAGGCAGCACCAGTAAGTAACTCTTTCAAAACGGTCCGGTTCGCGAATGCGCGCCGGACCGTTTTGGTATGCAGCCTCGAAGCCAGTCAGGCCCGCATCGAGCAGTGAGAACAGCTCGCCGCGACTCCTTCTCGCGCATACAGCCCGCTCCCGGTGACCAGCGGCAGGTCGATGGTCGTCCTGATACCGGGCGGCGCCGCGACAACCGCCGGAATGGCATTGACGATTCGGCCGGCTGCGCCGGCGATCGCCGCGTGGTTGTGGTCGCCGTTGCGGCTGCTCGGAATGATGTCGACCGCGTAGGAAGGCTCCCCGGTGATCTCGACACGGTACGAGCCGTCACCCGAGGCGGGCTGCGGCAAGTCCGGTCGCAGATCGGGTCGTAGGCGGGTGATGTGCTCAATGACGATGGCGGGGTGGCCGTTGACCAGGCCCCGGATCTCGAACTGCAGGACGGCCAGGGTGCCCTTGGCCACGTGGCCAATCGCGATGTCGAAGTCCTCGGGCGCCGGCTCGCGCTGATACGACTCGGTGATCTCGTCGACGTCGATGCCCAGGCCGGCCGCCAGCTGTCTGATCGCCGTGCCCCAAGCGATGCTGAGCACACCCGGTTGCAGCAGCATCGGAATCTCGTCCAGTGGCCGGGCGAATCCCATGTAGTGCATGACCTCCGCGCCGTCGTAGCTGGCGTAGTCGTGGATCTCCATGCAGCGCACCTGCTCGATCCGCTGGCACGTGCTTGCGAGGGCGAACGGGATGAGATCGTTGGCGAATCCGGGGTCGACACCACTGATGAAGATGCTCGAATTACCTTGCTGAGCAGCGCTTTCCACTCGGGCGATGTATTTGTCTGGCATCACGCCCCACGGGTATTGCAGCAGCCCGGGCGACGAGCCGACCACATTGACGCCGGCGGCCAGGATGCGCATGACGTCGGCCATCGCATCGGGCAGGCGGGTATCGCCCATTGCGCAGTAGACGACGCACTCGGGCCCGGTGGCCAGCAGGGCGTCCAGGTCATTGACCGCCGCGATGCCGGTGGACACGTCCACACCGGCGAGTGCGCCGGCGTCTTTACCGACTTTCTCCGGCGACGAGACGCACACCCCGGTCAGTTCGAACTGCGCATCGGTGACCAGCTGCGTCAACGCCAACCGACCGACATTTCCAGTGCCGACGTGGCCAACCCGGATCGCCATAGACGTCCTCCATCCCTGGATGCGAGCGACAGACCGTCTCGACGCTAGTCCACGGCGAATGCCGGCGCGACGAATCGCTGCACCAGCATGTCGTGACGGGATGTTCAGCAACGAACCTCATGACCAGCTCGGGGCCTGGGCGAGTCCCCCGCGCTAGAGGTAGCCAGTCCCGAGGCGAAAACGCACTCGCAGAACGCAATGCCGCGCTAGCAGGCTCCACTTCGTTGAGCATTTACTCGCCGCGAGAGAACCCGCGAAAGCTTCCTCAGACATGAGTGTCTGCTTCGGTGCCGAGGGGATCAGCAGCAGCGGCCCAGCGCTCAAGTCATCGACCTCATGGTCAAGAACCAGCGCGTGGAGTGCCCATTAGCCCAAAATGCAGCGCACGGATTTGGATCTGAGGACGCCCGATTCGCCGCGTATGGCGAATCGGAATTACAACGTTGAACAAGACACGAACATACCGAGAACGGCACGCTCGCCAATAACCTGCGACGTGCGGGCAGCTGGCCCCGGCCAGGGCACCCGGGAATCGGATGATCGGACGAATCGTTGAACCGGCGCTTTGCCGATCTCGTGCTTGTGAGTGAAGTCCCCAACCGCCTCGTCAGAGGAGGGACCAATGTCCAGCTTCGATATCGACGTGACCCGCGACGGCGGCTGGCGGATGGTCCACATTCCCGAGCTTGGCGGGCGGACACAAGCCCGCTATCGACGGCCGATGCAAGGGGGGAATGGGTCGGTGTGGCCGATGGTGGGCCGCGATCACGAGGTCCGCCAGGCGTTGGCCTCACTGGACGACGCTTCCGAGTTCCGGGGCGTCCTGTTTGTGGGCGACAGTGGGGTCGGCAAGTCGACACTGGCTCGCGCCCTTGCCGATACCGCCGCGTCGCGCGGGCTTAGGGTGCGGTTTGTGCTGGGCACCGAAACCGGGAGTGCGGTGCCGTTAGGTGCGTTCTACTGTTTGACGACCCTCGACACCGCACGTGAGCCCGCCGCGATGCTGGCCGTTGCGCACAAAAAGTTGGAGCCGGAAGAGAACCTGGTGGTCGTTGTCGACGACGCCCATTTGCTCGATCCGTTGTCGGCGTCGTTGGTGTACAACCTTGCGGCCGGTGGCAGTGCACGACTGATCGTGACGATCCGCTCGGGGAACGCAGTACCCGACGCGGTGACAGCGCTGTGGAAGGAGGGACTGCTCCTTGATCTGCACATCGATCCGTTCACCTGGCAACAGACCGAGGAGCTTGCCCGCGCCGTGCTCGGCGACGCCGTCGAGACCCGGCTTGTCAACGAGTTGCATGGCCGGACTGCCGGCAATCCGCTGATGCTGCACGGTCTGCTGAATGCAGGCCGCGACGGCGGTGTGCTGGTGCGCACGGATCACGGCTGGCAGCTTCGAGGTGTGCTGCGTGGAGACCGCCAACTCTACGATCTTCTCGAGTTGCGACTGCGATCTTTGGCCGCCGAGGAATTGGAAGCGGTAGAGGTTGTGGCCGCTGCAGAGGTCCTGGACTGCGAGACCATGCGTGGACTTTGCGATGCTGACGCAGTGGTACAGCTCGAGCGCAGCGGGCTGATCCAAATGGTGGCCGACGAAGCACACACGGTGGCTCGGTTGGCTCACCCCGTCATGGGTGAAGCGGCAATCCAACGCGCCGGGATGGTGCGCTTGCGGCAGCTTAACGGCATGCTGGCACAACATCTTCGGAAGCAAATGCAGGCAGAAGAGCGGCGGTCGGGGTTGCCCGACGTGCGCACCCGGATCCAGCTGGCCCAGTTCATGGTGCGAAGCGACCTGGAGCCAGAACTCGACGTGATCATCGATGCCGCGGCGAGTGCGGTGACGATGTCGAACATCGCTCTGGGCGAGGAGCTGGCCCGATTCGCGTTCGATAACGGCGGTGGCGTGCCGGCGGCGATCGTGCTTGGTGACGCGCTGAGTTGGCAGGGACGAGGCGATGACGCTGAGGCAGTGTTTGGCACCTTCGACCTTCCAGGTGCCGATGAGCTAATGACCGTGCGGTTGGGCTGTCTGCGCGCCGCGAATCTGTTTTCGGTGTGTGGGCAGGATGAGCGCGCCCAGCAGGTACTGGCCAGCGTGAAAGATTGCGTCGATTCCGACGCTTCCGTCGTTCTCGTCACGGCCCTGGAGCTGTCGTTTGGGTTCTTCTCCGGCGATGTTGCGACGACGATCGAGTCTGGGCCGAGTTTGTGTGCATCGGGTGTCCTGCCGTTGGCGACGGTGTGGGCGGCTGTGGCGACGTCATGTGCGTTGGCCCTCGTCGGCCGGTTTGGCGAAGTTCGCCGCATTGCGGATGCGGGGTTGCGGGCCGCTGCGCTCAGCGAATCGGGACCGCAACGGTTCGCCATCGGGGTGGCTGAGGCCATGGCGTTGACGGCCGCCGGTGATTTGCTGGCCGCCGCGCGGGCGTGCGAACGCTATGCCACGACGGCCGCCGGTGTGCCTACAGCAGACGCCATGACGGATGCGATACGAGGATTCGTGCAGCTCGCCCGAGGTGCGGTGCCGTCCGCCTGTTCTGCATTTCACCAGTCGATATCGGCGTTGTCGCACGGTTTCCCGTCGGCCTGGATGACGCTGGTCACCGCCTGGCATGCGCAGGCTGAAGGCGCGCGCGGAAACGGTGAGGCTGCTGCCGCCGCGCTGCGGAGTTCAGAAGAAGCTTATGGACCGCAGGTCGCGGTGTTCTTGCCGGAACTCGAGCTGGCCCGGGCCTGGGAACGGGCCTCCGTGGGCCAGACGGCGGCCGCCCGGACGCACGCGGTGCGGGCGGCGCAGATCGCGCGGCGAAAGGGGACGTTCGCCATCGAGATGCGTGCCTTGCACACCGCTGTTAGGTTCGGCGACCATTCGCACACCGCAAGGTTGGAGGAGCTTGCCCGGATGCTGAAGACTCCGTTGGCGGAGGCGGCCGCTGACCATGCCCGCGGGCTGGCCGACCACGACGGCGATCTGCTTGATGTTGTGGCTGATCGGTTCGTCGATATGGGTGCAGTGGCACTGGCCGCCGACGCGGCGGCTCAGGCAGCGCGCGAACACGCGCGCGCCGGTCACCGTGGCAAGGAAGTAGAGTCATCGACCCGCGCATATTGGCTGGCCAGCCAGGGCGGACTACGGACACCGGCAGTCGGGGCCGCGGCCCGCCCGCTGCCGATCAGCGGCCGTGAGCGCGAGATTGCGATGCTGGTCGAGGCCGGTTTGTCCAACCGTCAGATCTCCGATCGGCTGTTTGTCTCGGTGCGGACCGTGGAAGGACACCTCTACCGCATCTTCAGCAAACTCGGCATCAACAGCCGCGACCAGCTCATCCACTTACTCACTCTGGATCGGATCCGGATATAAGACGACGTACCGGGGACGTGGCCTGACGGTCGGTGGCCGTTAAAAATCGATCAGTTGCCGAAGCCGCCGTGGTGCGAAGTTGTCGCCGAGGCTTGCGCGCCGTTGCCCTGCAGGTGGCTGGCCGCGAAGTCCGCCCCCTGAGCGATCACACTGCCGTCCTCCACGTAGGAATCGTGCGCAGCGAAATTCATCCCGTCCGAGCAGATCGGGTCCTCGACAGCGCACACCTGAATGGTCTTCGCCTGGTACAGCGGGCCGATGGCGACCTGTGGCTGGCCGAGGAAGTTCATCGCCCGCACGTTGGGCGATCCGAACAACACCACCGCGGCGACGTGGCTGGCCAGCTCGGGTGACAGCGGCTTGGGCAGGGTCGCTCGATCGACGTCGTCCGGAATCGAATCCGGGACGGCGGGCGAGGTGACAAAACCCGCCACCGCTGCACCCTGCGAGTAGCCGCCGAGCACTATTTTGGTGTTGGGGCAGGCCCCGGCCGTGGACACGACATGCGAACCGGCGTCTCTAATCCCGTCGAGTCCGGTCGACCACTGGTCGCTGGCGGGGTAGTTGACCGGGTAGACATCCACCGATTTTCCGCCCTCACGCGAGCGCAGGGCGTCGACGAAGGCTTGCCCCGTCGGGCCGACGCCCGGGGGCTCACCGGTGCCGCGGGCGAACACCACCTCGGTGTCGGCACATGGCTGGGCGGATGCCGCGGGAACGCCTGCGGTAGTAAGGGAAGCAGTGACTCCCCATGTCGCGGCCACCGCTGCACTAACGAATCGAATGGCGTGATGCGAAAACATGCCGCTGGAGATTCCCCGACACGTGCTTGTCCAAACTAAGGATTTCTGGTGCATACGTACAGGATGCCGTATAACGCGGACTGGTGTGGGGCGATCGCAATGTCCACCACGTCAGCCTGATGTGTCAACGTCGATCGGCGCGTCCGACAGCTTGACCACCCGCACGTGCGGGCGAGCCGGGACTTCATCGGCGAGGAACCACCGGAAGGCGAGGTTGCCGCGGGGATAGTCCAGCGTTGTCAGGGAATTGGGGTGTGTCGTCATGCCCCGGGAGATGACGATGGTCACCGAGCCGTCGGCGTTGAGCACCGCGCTGTGACCGTTAACCGAGCTGCGCGCATCGGCGACGCCGTGGGTGGCCATGAACTGGTTCCACACCACCAAATTCCAGAACCTGCACTGTGGCGGGTGGTGGGTGATGACCAGCGCCTCGTCCTCGTCGAGCACAAAACTGCCGTACGAATAGCAGGCGTCGCGGGCCGACCAACCAAAGTTGGCGTCCGGTACTTGGTAGGGGTCGGCGAACTGGTTTGCCGCATGTGCGATCTTATGTCCTAGCGCGTGCGCCTCGTCGGCTCGCGCACCGACAGCCAGCGGGACGATCGCGAACATCATGCGCATCCACGCGGCGCTTGCCCGCAGGCGTGCCGCCGTCTCGATGTCCCCGTGCCGAATCGGTTCGGGCTCATCAAGGGCCTCGATCTGCCAGCTGACCGGGCGACCCGTCAGTGGGTCAGCCTGGTAATCGCGGGTCATCAGCACCGCTGCGTCGGGTGTCGGTCCGAGCTCGAACGAGAAGTCACCGGCGGCATCGATCTCGAGGTCGTCATCGCGCACGATGGCCACGACACGGTCCGACCACGCGCCCGGTGACGGCTCGTTGTAAGCAGTCAGCGAGAAATAGACGCTGTCGCCACGGTTTCCGCTGAGTCGATAACGGCGCTCAGGATCGACCGGACAGATGCAGTAGTAGGCGTCGGTGTTGTCGCCTCCCCATCGCCGGTCGCGGCGGAAGGGCGTATTGACTTCCACAAACATGGGCCGGCTTGGCTCGCCGAACAGATAGGTGTCGAACGCGACGCCCAGCGTGGTCGCGAGCATCCGATAGCCGTCGGCGACGTGGCGATCGTCGGTGACGGCGCGCTCGCCGTCCAGGAAAGCTCGATCCAGCCCACCCAAGGTGTCCAATAACTCGCGCCACGCTGCGGTGGACTCGTGCGCTGTCTCACTCATCGGCCTATTCCTCTCGTGATCAGGGCGGCGGTGCGCTGCACCCAGGAATCGTCAAGTGCCTCCCCGCGGGTCAGCAGGGCCAAGAAGGTGGTGCCGGCGACGACCTCGACCACCTCGGCAGCGGTGACGTCGGCCCGTACCTCGCCGCGTGCAACGGCATCGGCAAGGCGGTCGCTCAGCCCGCGGGTGAGGATGTCGCCGAAGCGCTCCAGCAGCGCCGCGTGCAACGTGAGGTCGGCGGCCATCTCACCGACCAGACCGGGCAGCGCTGCGCGCGCAGCCGGGGTGGTCAGCACGCCGGCGGTGCGGCCGACCATCTCCCGCACGTCACCGGCCAACGATCCGGTGTCGGGGAGCGCGGTGGCGTCGCTGATCGGGAACACCGCTTCGTGGACGAGGTGCGCTTTGCTGGGCCAGCGCCGGTAGATCGCGGGTTTGCTGGTGCCGGCCCGCCGCGCGATCGCGTCGACCGACAGATCGGCGTAGCCGGTCTCGGCGAGAAGTTCGACGGCCGCGAGCAGCACCGCGTTGTCGATGCGCTTATCGCGGGGGCGGCCAAGCTCTGTCGTCATTACGGAACTCAAAGTAACATAAATCCGCATGACCGACGCCGCTCCCGCATTCGTGCAGCACCTCGACGACTTGGCGGAGCCGCGCTTCAGCCCTCATATCGACCAGATCCGCCACCTGATGGCGACGATGGCCGCCGATTGCCCGCTGGATGCCGAAACACTGCACGCTAAAGCCGCGGCGGAAACCGGGCTGGCCGATTTCGGTCCCGACGACTACCGGGAGCGCCTCGACGTTTTGCTGGCCGCACTGCGCGAGATCGACGGCCTGCACGGTCCCGGGATCGTCAGCTTCCACGCGCAGCTGCTGCAGCTGCTCAAGAATCGACTACTGCTCAACGACCTCTTGGCACGCCATCCCGAAATCCGCGACATCGAGTTGCTGCCGCCGGTGGTCATCGCGGGCCTGCCGCGCACCGGCACCACGCATTTGCACAACCTGTTGGCGGCCGGCCCGACCCTTCGCTCTATCCCTTATTGGGAAAGCGTCGAGCCGTATCCCCTGCCGGTCGAGCGGGGGATGCAGCCCGACCCGCGAATCACACGCACGGATGTCGCCGTCGAGTTCATGAACGCCGCGATGCCGCACTTTCCACTGATGCATGAGATGACCACCGAGCACGTGCACGAGGAGATCCAGCTGCTGGCCAACGACTTCTCCACAATGCTGTTCGAGACGCTCGCCCACGTACCGCGCTGGCGCGACTACTACCTGGCGCACGACCAGACCCCGTCATACGAGCACCTGAGATTGCAGCTGCAAGCCTTGCAGTTTCTTCGGGGAGGCCGCCGTTGGTTGCTGAAGTCACCCCAGCATCTCGAGCAACTGCCGGTGCTCGACGCCGTCTTTCCCGGCGTCGTCGTCGTGTGCACCCACCGCGACCCGGTGCCGGTCGTGCTGTCGATGCTGGCGATGCTCACCTACACCGCGCGAATGCATCGTTCGCCAGTGCCGGTGCACGAGATTGCCGCGTCGTGGGCCGACCGCCTGCAGCGGATGCTGGACGTGCTCGTGCGCGACCGCGATGTGATCCCGGCCGAACGTTCCATCGACGTCCGCTTCGACGACTTCATGGCCGACGAGTTCGGGGTCGCCGAACGCCTCTACACGCTCGCCGGCGAGCCGCTGACTGACGCGGCGCGCGCAGCGATGCAGGACTATCTCGAGCAGCACCAGCGTGGGCGGCTGGGCCGGATCGCGACGTCGGCCGAGATGTTCGGACTCGACGAACACGACCTGCCCGCCCGGTTCACTCCCTATCGCGAGCGCTTCCTGGCCTGACGGCCTCTCTAGGCAGCTTGCCCAGGCGCTGGCGGGTCGTTCTGCAGATCCTCGGCCGGAGGGGTATCGGGGGCCGGCGGAGGGGGAGGTTCGGGAGCGACCGCGTCCACCAGGAACGGCGGCGGTGGGGGAGCATCCTCGGGCGCGTCGGGATCTACCGGGAGGTACATGTGGTGACTGAACTGCGGCTGGTAGGCCCCACCGCCACCGATCCTCACGCCACCGCCTTCGCCGCTGGACACCGGAGTGCCATCGGGCAGCGTCACCGCAGTGTGGCGACCGTTCCAGCCGATCACGAGGGCGCCGGGGGCCGTTCCGTACCTGAAGCCGCGGGCCAGCAACGCCGACTCTTCGTTGCCGGTGTTGAACCTCTCTCCGAAAGCGGGCCTGTCGGTTGCCACGTTCGACACCAAGGAGGCCAGACCCGAGCAGTCGACGCCCGCAGGCGAATGTCCACCGGTGACATACGGTGTGCCCGACATCTGCTGAAGCAGAGTCATCAGCGTTGCTAAAACAAACATGCGCCGGGACGCTACTAACAAGATCAACGATCAACCAAAATTTGTGCGCCCCATCACTTTTACGCACAAGACATGATCTGCATTACATATCGCCGGAAAAAGACCTGGTAGGTAAGGGTTTCGAAATTATCAATTCAACATGCGTGGAAGAGGTGTCCGTTCTTGACTTTTCGCTGAGCAAGCCCTCAGATGCTGCAACTTTAGGCCAAAAACGGCCGTTAGCAAAGAGTTATTCGTCATCGAGACCAACCTTGCCGTGCGACGCCCCGATTCTGACCTTCGTGCCGGTGGCTGGGCGACGCGCTGCGCGTTGATTATTCGGCAGGTGGCAATTGCCGGGGACCATCAGCAGCACGCAACTCGAACGGCCCGTCGCGTTCGGCCAGTTCGCGTTGCGGTTCACGCCGCCCTGACCCCAACGACGGATCGTCTACAGGTTGTGTTGACAAGCGTCGTGGCGAAAATGTCTGAGCCTCAGCAGCGCCCGTACGGAAATCACCGCCGTCGCCATCATGCCCTGGGGTGACCGCTGCCGGTCTGCTCGTCGCTGCCGTGCCGGCACTTTCCTCGTTTTCCACGGTGACCCTGCGAGTTCGCTTGAGCGTGAAGGTGATTTCCTCGACCTCCTCGATCACCTGGCGCGCCGTACGGAGCGGGTGGGTTGACGTGTCGATCGCGCGCGCGACAAAGCCCGGAACCAGCGGGCGGATCCAGCGACTGGCTGCTCGGGTGACATCGGCGATGACCGGAATGACCGGAATCGCAGGCGCGTCGGCGGGTTCGATCGCCGCGGGTAGGTTCTCCGGCTGAGTCACAACAGCTTCCACCGCGGTGTCGGGCAGTGCTGTCGCTGCCAGACTCGCGGCTTCAGCCTCGGCGGCGATCGGCAGGTAGAGGTCGCCGGCGACCGGTTCGGCGGCATACGCCGTGCCTTCGAGTGCGGCGTTGACGCGCCGGCGAAGCTGCGCGCGGTCGATCTCGGTCTGCGCCGCCACCGCCAGCCGAGCCTTGTCGAGTTGCTGTTCAGCCCAGAGGGTTTCAGCGGCCGCGCGTACCTCGGCCCGCTTTACAGCGATCGCGGTCTCTGCATCGAGCTCGGCACGCTCGCGTTCGGCACCGGCCTTCGCGTGGCGATCACCAGTCGTTTCACCGCGCCACAGCCTCAGGATCAATGGCAGCAGACTCAGCAGTGCGAAGAACGCGATCGCGAGTAACCGGACAATGAGTGCGCCGGCGCCCGCGAATGTCAGTTCCTGCATTGCAATCCATCGCGCGCCCAAGCCGTGGTCGGCGTCGGCAATCACCGTCTGGCGTTCTTGGCGGAGTTCCTGATCGCCGGCTCCGATCTGAGCGTCCAGCTCAGGAGCGCGCCACTCGCGAGTAGTGACGGCTATGTCTAATTCCCGCTGGGCATCGGCGAAAAGCTGTTTGGCGGTGCGGGTTTCGGGTCCAGAGCCCGGCACGCCGGTGATCCGGGTCTGGGGGCAGGACGGGGTGGGGTGGTATTCGCAGCGTGCCACCACCAGCGCCTCATCGCGTTGGATGCGGGCTTCGTCGACGGCTTTATCGAGGGCGACCCGCGCATTGCGACTCTGCGTCAAACTGGCGGATGCCTGCACGACCGCCGGCGCCGAGTCAGCATTGTGGGCAGCCTGTAGCTCGAGATGGCGGTCAATCGACCCGGAAAACATTGCGAGAGCAGCGAACTCACCCACGATCACGCCCACACCGAGGGCCACCGCGCAGCGTCCAGCGACGCCGCCCGGCCAGCGCACCGGCCCGCTTGCGATCGCACGGCTGATCGCAGCCACCATCAGGGCAAACACCAGCGTGAACGGCGCTACCGTCGATATCGGTCGGTGAGCCGCAGCTGTGACAGCGAGGGTCGTCACCAGCCAGGCCAGCATGGCATTCAGGATCACGACCACGCCGGCGATCGCCTGCGCAGACCGCTCGTGGCGCTCATCGAGTTCCCGGCGCTCCCCGCCGCCCAGCCAGCTGAGCACGGTCGCGGTTCGAGAGCCGGTGGATTGCAGGTCGGCTGCGTTTCGGGCGCACATCAGACTCAAATACCTCCAGGTACTGCCACGTCAGGACAAGGCAGCGAAACATCGAATCAATGGCTGGTTGTGTGGCGCGATTGACAACGCTGCAAGGATCGCCCAGCCCAGATCGCGCCGGTGCGACTACGAAATTCTCTCACAATCACCGTCCGCAGACCGCCGCGCTTCAGTGGAGCCCGACGCGCTTGATCATGCGCGCCGTGGCCCGTTCGATTGTTTCGCGCCGCGCTTCCGGCGATCGCTGACGTTTGGCCCGACGCACTGCGGGACCGATCGTGATGCCTTGCTCATACGCCATCACCACGCGAGGGTCCACATAAGAGCGCCGCGCCACCGCCGGCGTGTTGCCCAATTCATCAGCCACTGCACGCATCACGGCGGCTTCTTCACGACGGCGAGCCGTCTTCGACGCCGGCTCGCGGGCCAGGGTGAACGCTTCGGCGGCCAGTACGGTGCCATGCCAGGTCCGCAGATCCTTGACGCTGAACTCGTCGCCGACGAGCTCGCGAAAGCGCGTGTTGAGGTCGTCGGCATGGATTTCCGACCAGCCGTCTGGCGTGCGGTAGACGAGTAACCGAGGGGACGTTGTTCCAGCACGCAACAGTGACCGCACAGACCGGATCACCAGCGGTTCTTCCAGGGAAACCGTCCGGCGCACACCACTTTTGGCGGGATAGTCGAATGCCACGCTGTCGGCGTGCAGATGCACATGACTACGGAGCAGGGTGGCTAAACCGAAACTGCCATTCTCCTGCGCGTACTCCTCTCCGCCGGCCCGAAAATAACCCTGATCAATAAGGTGCTGAGCCAGCGCCAGCACACGGTCGCGACCCACTCCGCGGCCCTTCAGATCGATGAGGAGCTGGAGGCGCCAGTCGGGCAAATGTTTGGAAAGGCTCAGGGCCCGGTCGTACTTCTCCTCGGAACGCTCGGCCTGCCATTGCTCGTGGTACAGGTACTGACGCCGCCCGGCGGCATCGGTACCGACAGCCTGAATGTGCCCGTTCGGATACGGACAGATCCAGACGTTTTTCCACGCGGGCGGAATCACCAACGCGTCGATTCGCGCCAGCGCCTCCGGATCGTCGACGCTTTCACTGCCGCCATTGACGTAGGAAAAGCCGCGGCCACGCCGAATACGACGGAAACCCGGGCCCGCGACGGCGCTCCTGCGCAACCTCATCTGTGCACCTCGTTATGACCGCAAAACTGACGTGTGATCGATGACATCCGCAGCCGTTGACTGCGTACGCACCCGCAGTGGTTTACCCGCGGCGGAATGCGCTCAACACCACGTGCGAAGCCACCCCGACCAACACGATCGGATTCAGCCGCGGTGTCGGAACGCGACGTGAGACGGTATCTACTTATGCAGGGCCACGAGTACGTCAGCTACGAGCATTTCGGACGGCGATTCTTCGAAGTAGCGGTGACCGAGGAACGTGTCGGCGCAGCGTTCGCCGCGATCGCCGGCAACGAGTTCGACATGGAGCCGATGGCTCAGGGGCCGGGCAAAATCGCCAAAGTCAGCGCCAAGGTGACGGTCAAGGAGCCCCAGGTCAGCCGTAACGTCGGGGACACCATCACCTTCGATATCCACATCCCGCTGCTGATCGATCTGCTCGTCGACCTACGCCTGGACAAGCAGCGATTCAAAGTTGACGGCGACATCAAACTGAACGCAACTGCACGCGCCGCCGAACCGCTGCTGCTGATTGTCGACGTCGCCAAGCCGCGTCCGTCGGACATTACCGTTCATGTGTCATCGAAAAGTATCCGCGGCGAGCTATTGCGCATCGTGGCCGGAGTCGATGCGGAGATCCGGCGCTTCATCGCGCAATACGTCACCGAGGAAATTGATGCGCCACAATCCCAAGCGGCACAAGTCATCAATGTGGCCGAGCAGCTCGATCAGACCTGGACCGGTATCTGATCGCCCGCGACCGTACGGTTTTCGCGCGGCCGAACCCGGGTATTTAAGCCCGACTCTGATCGCGCAGTTGGCAACCACGGAAGGTGGCACGACGTGGCACGCATCGATGTCTCGACATCGTCGAACCTTTCCCCGGAATCTGCGTGGAAGTTGGCGTCAGACCTGGGTCGATTCGGCGACTGGATGACGATATTCGGTGGCTGGCGTAGTCGGGTTCCCTCAACGATCGAAAAGGGGACCGACGTTTCATCGCTCATCAAGGTCAAAGGATTTCGAAACGTCATCAACTGGACGGTCACCCAGTATGACGAGCCGAACGCGATCGAATTAGCCGGCCGCGGCCGTGGCGGGGTTTGCATCACGGTCGCCATGAAGGTCAGCGATGATCATCCCGGGTCGACTTTCAATCTGACCGCCGATCTCAGTGGTGGTCTGCTCAACGGACCGTTGGGACGGCTGGTGGCTCGAATCATCAAGTCGGACGTGCGTAAGTCAGTGTGCAATTTGGCCGCCCTGGAGTGACTTCGCGTAGCAGGTACACCAGTCACCTGGTGGCGAGTTCATTTCGCGGCCGCTGGGTGGGCGACGTCTCGGTGAGTACTGTCCCACGCCCGTTGGACGTGACGGACGCGCCGCGCCTCCATGGCCAACCACGCCAAAGCCGCCCCGGCCATCAGCAACGCGACAATCGCCGCACCGACTCCGACGTCGACCTGTCTGATCGCAAAGCTGGCCAGGCAGACCACAAAGGCCACCACGGGCGTCGCAGCGAGCACCAATCCGGGTGTCTCCGCGGTGTTCTTCATCGTTTCGCCGGCGAGTGGCTGCGTGATTCGGCGACGGTCGACCGGATCACTCGCTGTGTCTCCCACGCATTCTCCTTCGAGGTCACTCGCGTCGTAACGCGTGCAGAACAACTACCCGAATCGCATGCTGGGGAAACGGCCGCAGACCCGGCCGGCACCGGTTTGCAGTCACCGCCCGACGGCTACAAAGACATGGTGACGTCAGTCGTGATTGTGGGCAGCGGATTCACCGGCTTCGAGTGTGCGCGGCGGCTGGCCCGCCGACTGCGCAAAACCGACGTCGACATCACGATCATCTCGCCGGTCGACTACATGCTCTACACGCCGCTGCTGCCGGATGTGGCCGGCGGAGTGGTTGATCCGCGATTCGTCACGATTCCACTCGCGGGAACCCTCAACGGGGTCCGCAAAATTCGCGGACGAGTCGACAGCGTCGATCTTTCCCAGCACCGGCTGGAGTTCACCGATCTCGAACAGCGGTCCCGCTCGCTGTCGTGGGACCGGCTAGTGTTGACACCAGGGTCGGTGACCCGGCTGTTAGACATCCCTGGATTGGCCCAGTACGCAAGGGGTTTGAAGTCGCCGGCCGAAGCGCTCTACCTGCGCGACCATGTTCTGGAGCAGTTGGAGTTGTCCTGCTTGGAAGGCGATGCCCAGCTCGAGCGGGCTCGACGGACCATCGTGGTGGTGGGCGCGTCGTATTCGGGCACGGAACTCGTCCTGCAGCTGCGCGCGCTGGCCGACGCCGCCGCCAAGCAGATGAATTTCAGCCCGGGCGAGGTGAGATTCGTGCTGCTGGACCTCGCCGAACAGGTGATGCCCGAGGTCGGTGAAAAATTGGGGGCCCGCGCGATGCGGGTTCTACGGCGACGCGGGGTCGACGTCCGATTGCGCTTGACGCTCAAGGAGGTTCACCCGGACCATGTGGTGCTCAGCGACGATTCACAGGTGGACACCCGCACGGTCGCGTGGGTCACCGGTGTGACTGCCGCCCCGCTCATCGAGACACTGGGGCTGCCCACCGAGAAGGGCCGGTTGACGGTGCAGACCGATCTGGCGGTACCTAATCATCCCGACGTCTTCGCGGCCGGCGATGCCGCGGCGGTGCCCGATGTGACCCAGCCGGGCACGATCACCCCGCCGACCGCTCAGCATGCGACTCGCCAGGGCAAGGTGCTGGGCAACAATGTGGCCGCCAGCCTCGGGCACGGCAAGACGAGGGAGTACAAGCACCATGACATGGGTCTGGTCGTCGACCTTGGACCTCATCAGGCCGTGGCGAATCCGCTGAAGATCCAATTGTCGGGCTTTCCGGCCAAGTTCGTCACCCGCGCCTATCACTTGTATGCCATCCCACGAGGCGCCAACCGTTGGGCAGTCGCATTGGCGTATCTGAGCGACGCGCTGTTCGCACGGTCGGTGGTGTCGCTGGGGCTCTCGAGCCAAAGCGACGCCGAATTTTCCACCAGCGAGGGCATCCCGCTGCCGAAAACTGCCTGATACCAACCTTTTCTGTCGCTGCCCTACAGGTCGAGGGTCAGCTGATGTCCTTTTGCCCGCGAGATGCAGACCAGCATCATTCCCTCCGCCCGCTCGGGGTCGGTGAGCAGCGTGTCGCGGTGGTCGACACGGCCGTCGAGCACCCGGGTACGGCACGTCCCGCAGAAGCCCTGTCGGCAGGAATACGGCGGCCAGACGTCCGCGCGCTGCAACGCCGACAGCAGGGTCTCCTCAGCGCCGACCTGCACCGTGGCGCCCGTCGAGGCGACGCGGACATCGAACGCTGCGCCGTCGATGACCGGGGGAGCGGCGAATCGCTCGAAATGCAATTCGACGTCGTCCCGGTCGGCGAGTTGCGCGCGGATCGCGGTCAACATCGGCGCGGGTCCACAGGCGTACACCGTCGTCCCGTCGAGGCAGTCGCCCAACAGATCGGCAGGCGTCGGGATGCCGTGGACATCGTCGGTGAGAATCTCTATGCGGTCGCCGAACTCGGCCAGTTCGTCGAGGAACGGCATGCTGTCGCGGCTGCGTCCGGCGTAGACCATCGACCACCGGACGCCCAGACGTTCGACGTGACGCAACATCGGCAGGATCGGGGTGATGCCGATCCCGGCAGCGACGAATCGCACGCGCCGCCTGGGCGATCCGTGGCCGGGCACCGTCAGCGGGAACGCGTTTCGCGGCCCGCTCGTCGTCACGGCACTGCCGACGGCCAGGGCGTCGTGTACCTCAGCCGAGCCGCCGCCGCCATCAGGAATCCGCCGCACCGCGATGCGATACGTGTCACGGCAGGCGGGATCGCCGCAGAGCGAGTATTGCCTCACCCGGCCGCTGGGCAGGTGGATGTCGAGGTGCGCGCCGGGCCGCCAGGGTGGCAGTGGCGCACCATCGACATCGGCGAATGTCAGCATGACCACGTCCTGGTCGCGTGCGACCACGCGGCGGTCCACGACCGTCAGCACGATGCTGCTGTCGTGGACCGCCGGCGGGATGACACGCCTGATCGACCCCGACAATGCCCACAGTCCCGTCACCGCCGCATCGGCGACGGTCAGCAGAACGTCGTGCGACGAGCGACCCGAGACGCTGGGCGGCGCCTGGCGAAATCGGTCGAAGACCGCCATCAAAGATGTGCCGCGCGAGCGGCTGGGGAGCTCGCCAGATATGCGACTGCCTGCGCCGTCGAACCCATCTCGTCCGGAGAGAAGCCGGGCCGAAAGTACATCAAGGTATTGGAGCCGAACAGCTTGCGGAACGTCGGGAGCAAACCCTTCTTCGAATCCAGCGCCCTCAGCCACTGCATTTTCCACCAGCCGATGTCGAGGTCGGGGTCGGCTTTCATCAGGTACCAGGTGCCCCGTTGGAAGAAGACGAAGACAAACGACACCGCAATCAGCATCGAACGGATGCGGTCCGGATAGCTGTTGTGGAAATAGACGGCGACGTCATGGGCAACATTGCGGTGTTCGACTTCTTCGCTGCCGTGCCAGCGGAAAAGATCCGTGATGGTGGGATCGGCGCCGTAGTCTTCCCATCGGCAGTTCAGGACGAAGTCACCAAGTACCGCGGTGTAATGCTCAATCGCGGCGATCAGCCACAGCCGGTCGCACAGATGGCTGAGCCGGCGTTCCGGATCGAGCGAGGGGCGGGGTGAGAGGGTACGGGAAAAGATGAAATCGACCTGGTCGAGCAGCGGGGTGGGGTCAATGCCGCGGGCGATCATCAAGTCGTGGAGCACTTGGTTGTGGACGTCGGCGTGGGTCGCTTCCTGTCCGATGAACCCGCGCATGTCCTCGGCGAGTTTGGCGTCTTTGACCAGCGGGAGCGCCTCGTTGAACACCGCGACGAAGTAGCGCTCGATCGGGGGCAGCACCACGTTGAGCAGGCTGACGAAGTTCGAGGCCACCGGGTGGTGGGGGATCCAGTGCAACGGGATGCCGGAGGCGTCGAACTGCACTTTGCGCGCCTGGATCTGAACCGGGCCCGGATCGTATTCGTGCTCAAGCCGGCGTGGCCGCATGGTCTGACCTCCTCCCCGGAGCTGCGCTCAATTGTGATCACCACGGCGAGTGGAAAGGTCAAAGAGCTAAGAGCGTCGCGGTCAACGTGCCAACGTGTCGACGGTACCTTTGTTGCCTGCGCAATCGGGGGTCACCGCGCGTTAAGGTTCCGACGATGAAATTTGTGGTTGTAGCTTATGGCAGCCGCGGCGATGTTGAGCCCTGCGTCGCCGCCGGTCGAGAGTTGTTGCGCCGGGGTCACGACGTGCGTATCGCGGTCCCACCGAACATGCTCAGCTTCATCGCGTCGACGGGGCTTACGGGGGTCGCGTATGGACCGGACTCGCGAGAGGGGATGGACACCGCGTCGAATTTGCTCGGCAACTTATGGCCGGCGATGAAGAACCCGCTCAGCCTAGTGTCCGAAATTATCGAACATGTTGCCCAAGTCAAGGTGGAGAAGGGCGCGACGCTGACGCCGCTGGCAAATGGGGCCGACCTGGTACTGGCGGGCTTCAACGAGCAGGGGGTAGGAACGAACGTCGCGGAGTACTACGGCATTCCGGTGGTTGCGCTGCACCCCTTCCCGGAGCAGATTTGGTCATCTGGGCAGGTATTTTCGCTCACGACGAAGGTCGCGGAAGATGCTCAACGCCGGGCACTGGCGTTGCCGGAGGCAACCGGACCCTCACCGCGACGGCTGGAGATCCAGGCCTACGATGAACTCTGCGTGCCCGGACTGGCAGCCGAGTGGGCAGCAGGAGATGGCCGACGGCCCTTTGTCGGGGCGCTGACGCTGGAGTTGCCGACCGATGCCGACGACGAGGTCATATCGTGGATTGCCGCTGGACCGCCGCCCGTCTACTTCGGCTTCGGCAGCACGCCTCTCGCAGCCTCGGCCGACACCGTCGCCGTGATCAGCGCAGCGTGCGCGCGCATCGGCCAGCGGGCGTTGATTTGCATGGGCCCGAATGACTTCGCCGGCATCCCGAATCCGGACCACGTCAAGGTCGTACACGAGGTGAATCACGCGGCTGTATTTCCGGCCTGTGGCGCGGTCGTTCACCATGGCGGTGCCGGCACCACGGCCGCAGGCCTTCGTGCGGGGACGCCTGCGTTGATTCTGTGGAACGGGCTTGATCAGCCCACGTGGGCTGCCGCAGTCGAACGACTGGGAGTCGGCTTCGGACGAAACTTTTCGGAGGCAACCCTGGATTCACTGACCGCCGACCTACGTTTGATCCTCACACCGCGATACGCCATTCAAGCCCGTGAGGTTGCCACCCGGATGACCACACCCGCCGAAAGCCTCGCCAGCACCGCCAATCTGCTAGAACACGCCGCCCGCCAGGGCCGCCAAGGCTGATCCGCGCCGGCCATGCCGTCTCAGGCCGAAGCCCCACCGCGCCGCACCTGGCGCGCCGGTCGAGCTTCAATGGCGTCAATCGTCAAAGCCCGGCTGCAAATCCGCCAGTCTGCGTCGATGCGCTGATACTCGTCGTCGTAGCGCAGATGCCAAACTACGTCGCGGATCTGATCGTCATGGTGGACCCAGTGATGGGCGACGCAGGCGATGCGTCCGCGAGCAGTACCAGGCCGAGGACCGGCGTCATAGACCTCGCTGGCGATAGCATGCTGGGTGCGGATCGTGGTAGCGACGGCGGCCAACGCTTCGCTGATAGCAGCGTGGCCGCGGTGCCGGCGGACTGGGTCGAGAGTCGTCGGTGGCTCGGGCAGCGTCAGTTCCGCATCTTCCGTGAAAAGCTCGGCGGCAGAATGAAATTGCCGATCATCGATACCGGCAGCATAGCGGTGCACCAAGTTGGTCAGAGCCGCCCGGTCGGTTGCGCTAAGCATCACGTAGGCAGGGAAAGTCGCTGGGCGCAAGCCGACAGCTCGTCCTTGGCCTGCTCGATATCGGTGATCGGCGGCATGGCCAGCACCAGCCGTTCGGCGCCTTGAGCAGTGAGCTTTTCTGCACGTTCGGCGTCGATCTTGGTGACCGAATGACCCAGTGACACTTCAATATCGGCGGGATCACGTCCGGCCGCCTGCGCCTCGTCACGCATCAGCATCAGCAGAGAGTCCAGCTGCGCACCGGTTACCCCCAACGGCTGGAAGCCGTCGCCGAATCGTCCGGCGCGTCGGGCCGCAGCTTTGCTGTGTCCGCCGATGTGCACGGGAAGATGCTGGCCGGCAACAGGTTTCGGGCTACAGACGGCGTTCTCGAACCGGAAGAACTCGCCGTGGTGGGTGACACCGTCCGGCCGCTGGTCCCAGAGCGCCCGCAGCACAGCCAACTGCTCGTCGGCGCGCCGTCCGCGGCTTTCGAATTCGGTGCCGCAGGCCTCGATCTCTTCCCGCAGCCAGCCGACGCCGACGCACAGCCGAAGCCTTCCGCCGGAGAGCGCGTCCACGGTCGCCGCCCGTTTGGCCAACACCACCGGATGATGATTGGGCAGCACCAGAACCCCGGTGGCCAACCCGAGCCGGTCGGTGTGGGCGGCGAGAAAAGACAGCAGGTCAAGCGGATCGGGGACGGGGCAGTCGGCCGCCAGTTCCACCCGCCCCGAAGGGTCATACGGGTAGACGCTCTCGTAGCGCGTCGCCAGGACCGTGTGCTCGACGGCAATGATCGATTCAAAGCCACACGCCTCGAGGTGCCGCGCGAAAGCGACCATCCACCGCGGGTCTGCGGTGACACCCGCGGCGACCGGGGCAACCACGCCGAACTTCAAGGTCTTCATGGCAAATTGAAGCTAACAGGTGGTCTTGGTCGGGCTGACGGCCGTCGATGTCCGCATGGCCTCGGCCAGCGCCATCGCCCGGGGATCGCTGAACACCTCCTCGAGCAGGATCGGCCGACCGTCGGGGCCGCTCAGTGGGACCCGCCAGTTGGGGTATTCGTCAGTGGTGCCCGGCTGGTTCTGGGTCCGCCGATCTCCGACCGCGTCAGTCAGGGCAAGCCCCAGCAGCCGCGATGGCGTTCGGCCCAGATACTGATGAAGAGCGAGCACGGTCTGCTCGACACCGGCGTGCTTGGACAGCAAGCCGACGCGGCGTAACTCGGCGATCCAGGCCGCTCGCTCGGCCTGCGCAGCCGCGAGCTCCTCGTCGACCGGCCGGGTCAGCAGGTCCAGCGAAGCGCGCAGACGTACATGCTCGTCGGCCAGATAGCCTGCGGTCGGCGGCAGGTCGTGAGTGGTCACCGACGACAGGCAGTACTCGCGCCAGCGCTCGGCCGGCAGCGGACCGCCGTTCCCGTCGCGGTCGAGCTCGAACCACAGAATCGACGTGCCCAACACGCCACGTGCCCGCAGATAATCACGGACCCATGGTTGGACGGTGCCGAGATCCTCGCCAACCACCAGCGCCCCGGCCCGGTGCGCCTCCAGAGCGACGATGCCGATCATCGCCTCGTGGTCGTAGCGGACATAGGTGCCTTGGGTGGGCGCTTCGCCCCGAGGAATCCACCACAGCCGGAACAACCCGATGATGTGGTCGATGCGCACCCCGCCGGCATGCCGCAGCACGCTGCGGATCAGCGCGCGAAACGGCTGGTATTCCAACTCGGCGAGGCGGTCCGGGCGCCACGGCGGCTGCGACCAGTCCTGGCCTAACTGATTGAATTCGTCCGGCGGGGCGCCGCCGGAGACGCCGAGGGCCAGCGCGTCCTGTAGCGCCCACGCGTCGGCTCCGTTGGGGTGCACGCCGACGGCGAGATCGTGCACAATCCCCAGCGGCATCCCGGCCGACACCGCTTGTGATTGCGCGGCGGCGAGTTGTTCGTCGAGCTGCCATTGCAGCCAGCGGTGGAAATCCACCGAAGCAGAATGCTTGGCGACGAACTTGGCGACACCCTCAGCGCCGGGATGCCGCACCGACTCGGGCCACTGATGCCAATCGCCCCCGTGCGCTTCAGCCAGCGCACACCACGTGGCGAAGTCATCCAGCGCGGCACCCTCCCGGGCGCGATAGGCCGCATACGCCAGGTCTCGGCCTGCCGTCCGCGGAACGGAAAAGACCAGCTCCAAGGCCGCCCGCTTGGCCGCCCATGCGGAGTCACGGTCAATGGCGTCCAGTGTGGCCGCGTGTTTCTGGACGCCGTCACGCAGCCGCCGCACCCGGCCGCGCTTGCGCAGCTGCGCGAATTCCGTGATGGCCTCAACCCGCAGATACAGCGGGTTGACGAACCGGCGTGACGTCGGCAGATACGGCGACGGCTCCATCGGTGCGGTCGGTGCGGCCGCGTGCAGCGGATTGACCAGGACATAACCGGCGCCGTGTACCGACGCCGACCAGACTGCGAGGTCGATGAGATCGGTGAGGTCGCCGACCCCCCAGGACTGTCGGGACCGGACGCTATACAGCTGGGCGGCCAGCCCCCAAGCCCGACGAGCGCCCAGCCGCTCCGGCAGTCCCAGCCAGCCCGGTGTCACGATCAGCGCAGCGCTGGCCTCATGATCTCCAGAGCGCACATGCACCCGGTGGTAACCGAGCGGCAGATCGTCGGGCAGCACGAAGCTGGCTTCGCCAATCGAACGTCCGTCGAGATCAAACGGTGCGGTGAAGTTGTCGACCTGGCGTATTCCGTTGCGGATGGTGCCGTCCTCAAGCCGCAGCCATACTTCGGCCGGCTGACCGTGGGTGACATGAACCCAGAACGTCGTCGGGGCGCCGGGTCGCCCGAGAATGGTCGGCGGCAGCGCGCGGGACCAGTACCGGCGGTCGTGAGCGGTCTGCGCCGCGCCGCGCTCCGACTCGGTCGCCGCGGCGACACCGAACGCGGCGAGGACCGCTACCAGCGTGCTCTGCGGGACTTCGATCCGGCGACCGCTCCAGTCCTGGTACTCGGTAGCGATCCCGAGATAGCCCGCCAATTCGGCCAATGACGGCGCCTGCTGGTTCATGACGCCATCTTGCGTGCCGCGATGTTCCAGATGCGACCCGGGTGTTCACCTCGGCGTCGTCTTTTCGGCGGGCTGAGTTTGCGCTGCGACGTACCATGCGCAGTGAAGATTTCCTCGATGCCCCGATTCCTATGGAGCAGGTGACAGTACTGTGGCACAAACGACTACCGGCGCGGACGCCTACATTGTCCACGCCCGAACGCTCGCGTGGCGAGGTCGAGCAGGGTGCCCTACCGTTATCCCTGTGAATCGTGGGACTAGACGGTATTCAGGCGTTCCAACGGCCGGGGGCATGATCAAAAATGGCAGGTGATCAGCGAGGTTCGGGCTACGGCCTGGGATTATCCACCCGTACTCAGGTAACCGGCTACCAGTTCCTGGCCCGCCGCACCGCGATGGCGTTGACGCGCTGGCGGGTCCGGATGGAGATCGAACCCGGCCGGCGTCAGACGCTCGCCGTGGTGGCGTCGATATCAGCCGCCTTGGTGATCTGCCTGGGTGCGCTGCTGTACTCCTTCATCAGCCCGTCCGGGCAGTTGAATGACACGCCGATCATTGCCGACCGCGATTCCGGCGCGCTCTACGTGCGCGTCGGCGACAAGTTGTACCCCGCGCTGAACCTGGCGTCGGCCAGGCTGATCGCCGGTCGCCCGGACAACCCGCACAAGGTTCGCGGAAGCCAGATCGCCCAGCAGCCGCACGGGCCGCTGGTGGGTATCCCCGGCGCACCGTCGGAGTTTTCCCCGACCACCCCGGCGACGGCGTCGTGGCTGGTGTGCGACTCGGTGGCCCAGAAGGCCGGAGTCGGAGCGCCGTCACCGGTGACCGTCACCGTGATCGACGGCACGCCCGACTTGTCGAATCGCCGCCACGTCTTGAACGGGTCGGACGCCGTGGTACTGCACTACGAAAAAGACACCTACGTGATCCGGCAGGGAAGGCGGTCGCGTATCGACTCGATGAACCGGGCGGTGTTGCTGCCGTTGGGCTTGACCCCGGAAAACGTCACCCGTGCGCGGCCGATGAGCCGCGCACTATTTGACGCCTTGCCGGTTGGCCCCGAGCTGTCGGTGCCGAAGGTGCCGGGCGCCGGCCTGCCTGCGGGATTCGCGGGCGCGCCCGGACCGGTGGGAACCGTGATCGTGACACCGCAAATCAGTGGGCCGCAACAGTATTCATTGGTGCTGAGCGACGGTGTGCAGACGGTGAACCCGGTGGTCGCCCAGATCCTGCAGAACGCAGGCACGTCGGTGGGCAACGCACCCGTGGTGGTGGCGCCGGCGTCGCTGGCCAAGATGCCGGTGGTCAACGGATTGGATTTGTCGGCGTATCCCGACGGCCCGCTGAGCCCGGTGGATCTCAAGGAGAATCCCGCAACGTGCTGGTGGTGGCAGAAGACGGCCGGCGAGGAGCGTGCGCGCGTTCAGGTGGTCTCCGGGCCGACCATCCCGGTCAGCAGCAGTGGCGCCGAGCAAGTTGTGTCGCTGGTCAAGGCGGACTCGTCCGGCCGCGAAGCCGACCGCGTCTACTTCGGCCCCGACTACGGCAACTGGGTCGTCGTCACCGGAAACGACCCGGGCTCGAACACATCCGAATCACTGTGGTGGCTCTCGAGTTCCGGCGTGCGCTTCGGCGTCGACAACACGCGCGATGCTCGCTCAGCGCTGGGATTGACGTCCCAGCCCGGTCCGGCACCATGGGTTGCCTTGCGGCTGTTGGCACCTGGACCCGCTCTTTCGCGCGCCGATGCGCTGGTGCGCCATGACACTCTCCCGACCGATATGAGCCCTGCAGAGTTGGTGGTACCGAAGTGAAACAAGGTTTTGCACGCCCGACCCCCGAGCGCGCTCCCGCCGTCAGGCCGGAGAACATCGTCCTTCCGACACCACTGAGTGTCCCGCCGCCCGAAGGCAAGCCGTGGTGGCTGATCGTGGTCGGTGTGCTGGTGGTCGGCCTGCTGGTCGGCATGGTCGCCATGACGGTCGCCAACGGCTCCCGGATGTTCCTGGGCGCCGGTTCGATCTTCCCGATCTTCATGATCGGCGGGGTTGCGATGATGATGTTCGGCGGCCGGTTCGGCGGCCAGCAGCAGATGAGCCGGCCGAAACTCGACGCGATGCGCGCCCAGTTCATGTTGATGCTCGACATGCTGCGCGAGACCGCGAACGAGTCCGCCGACAGCATGGACGCCAACTACCGCTGGTTCCACCCGGCGCCGACGACATTGGCGGCCGCGGTCGGATCGTCCCGGATGTGGGAGCGCAAGCCGGACGGCAAGGACCTCAACTTCGGCGTCGCCCGGATTGGCGTCGGCATGACCCGTCCCGAGGTGACCTGGGGCGAGCCGCAGAACATGCCGACCGACATCGAACTGGAGCCGGTGACCGGTAAGGCGCTGCAGGAATTCGGGCGCTATCAGAGCGTCGTCTACAACCTGCCGAAGATGGTGTCACTGCTGGTCGAGCCGTGGTACGCACTGATCGGCAATCGCGAGCAGAAGATGGGGCTCATGCGGGCCCTCATCTGCCAGCTGGCGTTCTCACACGGGCCCGACCACCTTCAGATGATCGTGGTCACTTCCGACATGAGCAAATGGGATTGGGTCAAGTGGCTGCCGCACTTCGGTGATCCGCGCCGCCGCGACGCCGCCGGAAATGCCCGGATGGTGTATGGGTCGGTGCGCGAGTTCGCCGCTGACCAGGCCGAATTGTTCGCCGGGCGTGGGTCTTTCACTCCGCGGCACGCTAGCTCGTCGGCGGAGACACCGACTCCCCACCACGTGATCATCGCCGACGTCGACGACGCGCAGTGGGAATACGTGATCAGCGTCGACGGTGTCGACGGTGTGACCTTCTTCGACTTGACCGGTTCTGCGCTGTGGACCGGCAACCCGGAGCGGGTGCTGCGATTCACCAATGACGTGGGGGTGATCGAGGCGCTGCCCCGTGACCGCGACACCTGGATGGTGATCGACGACAACAGGTGGTTCTTCGCTCTCGCCGACGAGTTGACCGAGTCGGAGGCCGAGCAGTTCGCTCAGCAGGTGGCCCGCTGGCGGCTGGCGGAAGCCTACGAGGAGATCGGCCAGCGGGTATCGCAGATCGGCGCCCGAGACATCCTGTCCTACTACGGGATTGAGGATCCCGCCGAGATCGACTTCGAATCGCTGTGGGGCAGCCGGCGCGACGCCCTGACCAGCCGCTCCCGGCTGCGGATACCGTTCGGCAACCGCTCGGACAACGGCGAGCTGCTGTTCCTGGACATGAAGTCCCTCGACGAAGGCGGCGACGGTCCGCACGGAGTCATGTCGGGAACAACCGGTTCGGGTAAGTCGACCCTGGTGCGCACCGTGCTCGAATCGCTGATGCTGGCGCATCCACCCGACGAGTTGCAGTTTGTGTTGGCCGACCTCAAGGGTGGGTCCGCGGTCAAGCCGTTCGGCGGCGTGCCGCACGTGTCGCGCATCATCACCGACCTCGAGGAAGACCAGGCGCTCATGGAGCGCTTCCTGGACTCACTGTGGGGCGAGATCGCCCGCCGTAAAGCGGTCTGCGACAACGCCGGTGTCGACGACGCCAAGGAATACAACGAGATGCGCTCCAGGATGCGGGCACGCGGCCAGGACATCCCGCCGCTGCCGATGCTGGTGGTGGTCATCGACGAGTTCTACGAGTGGTTCCGCATCATGCCGACCGCCGTCGACGTTCTGGACTCGATCGGCCGGCAGGGTCGTGCTTACTGGATCCACCTGATGATGGCCTCGCAGACGATCGAGAGCCGGGCCGAAAAGCTTATGGAGAACATGGGTTACCGGTTGGTGCTGAAAGCGCGTACCGCCGGTGCAGCACAGGCCGCCGGTGTTCCCAACGCCGTCAACCTGCCGGCACAGGCCGGTCTGGGGTACTTCCGTAAGAGCCTCGACGAGATCGTTCGCTTCCAGGCTGAGTTCCTGTGGCGCGACTACCGCCGCGGCATCTCCTACGACGACGATGGCCCGGCGATGCTGACCCATACCGTCGATTACATTCGGCCGCAACTGTTTACCACTGGGTTCACGCCCATCGAGGTCAGTGTCACCGGACCGGATGACTTCGACGCGCTGACGAACGGCGACAGCCACAGCGGTAACGGCGAGGTGATCGGCGGCAACGGTGCCGTCGCGAGCGACGACGAGGACAAGAAGAAGAAGAAGAAGAAGCGATCAGAACGCCCAAAGTCGGCACGGTGATCATCGATCAGCTTCGCCGGATCGACTTCCAGCCCTACCGGTTGTGGCAGCCGCCGCTGGACCGGCCGGTATCAATCGAGGATCTGGTCAACCGCTTCCTGCAGCGACCGTGGCAGGAGGAGTACGGCACGGCCTTGAACCTGGTGTTCCCGATCGGGATCGTCGACCGGCCGTTCAAGCACGACCAGCCGCCGTGGACGGTGGACACCTCCGGGCCCGGTTCCAATGTGCTGATCCTCGGCGCCGGTGGATCGGGCAAGACCACCGCGTTGCAGACGCTGATCACCTCGGCCGCGCTGACCCACACCCCAGGGCAGGTCCAGTTCTACGTCTTGGCGTACAGCAGCACCGCGCTGACAACTGTGGCCGGGCTGCCGCACGTCGGCGAGGTCGTCGGCCCAACTGATCCGTACGGTGTGCGCCGCACGGTAGCTGAGCTGCTGGCATTGCTGCGCGACCGCAAGCGGACCTTCCTGGAGTACGACGTCCCGTCGATGGAGGTGTTCCGGCGGCGCAAGTTCGGCGGCGAGGCGGGCCGCGTGCCCAACGACGGTTTCGGCGACGTCTTCCTGGTGATCGACAACTACCGGGCGCTTGCCGAAGAGAACGAGGTGCTCATCGAGCAGGTAAACGTGATCATCAACCAGGGGCCGTCGTTCGGAATCCATGTGGTGGCTACGGCCGACCGCGAATCTGAGCTGCGTCCGCCGGTGCGCAGCGGTTTTGGATCCCGCATCGAGCTGCGGCTGGCTGCGGTCGAGGACGCCAAGCTGGTGCGCTCGCGGTTCGCCAAGGAAGTTCCGGTCAAGCCGGGCCGCGGCATGGTCGCGGTGAATTACACGCGGCTGGATGGAGACCCGCAGTCGGGTCTGCACACGCTGGTGGCCAGACCGGCGCTTGCCGATACGCCGGACAACGTTTTCGAGTCCAGCAACGTCGCCGCGGCGGTCAGCCGGGTGGCGGCCGGCCACGCACCGCCGGTGCGCAGGCTTCCCGCGACGTTCGGGCTGGAGCAGGTACGTGCGCTGGTTCAACAAGATCGCCGACAGAACGTTGGTGTCGGCGGAATCGCTTGGGCCATCAACGAATTGGACCTGCAGCCGGTGTACCTCAACTTCGCCGAGAACGCTCACCTGATGGTGACGGGCCGACGCGAATGCGGCCGCACCACGACGCTCGCGACGATCATGTCCGAGATCGGACGTGTGTACGAGCCAGGAGCCAGCATCGCGCAACCGACCTCGCGTCCCTCGGCACAGGTGTGGCTGGTCGACCCGCGTCGTCAACTGCTGACCACGCTGGGCACTGACTACGTCGAGAAGTTCGCCTACAACCTCGACGGCGTCTCGGCGATGATGGACGAGCTGGGCGGCGTGTTGGCACGGCGGGAACCGCCTCCGGGCCTGTCCGCCGAAGAGCTGCTGTCCCGCTCGTGGTGGAGCGGGCCGGAGATCTTCCTGATCATCGATGACGTTCAGCAGCTGCCGCCCGGCTTCGATTCGCCGTTGCACAAGGCCGCGCCATGGGTGACTCGGGCAGCCGATGTCGGTTTGCACGTGATCGTCACCCGCACCTTCGGTGGATGGTCTTCGGCGGGCAGCGACCCGATGTTGCGGGCGCTGGCCCAGGCCAACGCGCCGTTGCTGGTGATGGACGCCGACCCTGACGAAGGCTTCATCCGCGGCAAGATGAAGGGTGGACCGCTGCCCCGCGGTCGTGGCCTGCTGATGGCCGAGGACACCGGGGTATTCGTCCAGGTTGCGGCCACGGACTTGCGTCGGTAACCGCATGTCGTGAAGGTCCCGCCGCGCTCGCTTGGGGTCTAGGAGTCGTCGCAACACCCCGGTTTAGAGGGGGATGCGATGGATTTCGAGATTCGTGGCCAGCGGCGGCCGCAGGGTGCGAAGAAGCTGACCCGGGAACGGGTCGCGTAGGGGTACAGCAGTCGGGAAGCGTGTCGGATCGTCGGTATCAACTACCGAACCGGCAAGAAGTGGCGCAATGGGGAACATTCACCTGGCCCCGGGAAGAAGCGAGACCTCCTGTTCGACGGGAAGTCTCGGCTTGTTTGCATTCGTTGCGCTATCTGGGAGAAGACGAGCGCATCTATATCGCCGATCGATTACGCGAGCACGCCAGCTATCGGGTGATTGCCAAGGAGCTTGAGCGCAGCCCTTCTACCATCAGTCGCGAAATCCGACGTAACAGCCATCCAGGTGTACTGGCCAATACCGTCCATATGCGGCGCAACGGCGTGCTGATGCACGCCGGCCCCGCCCGAAAGAGCGCAAACTGGCAGCCCATCCCGTGCTGCGCCTGGTCGTGCAGGACCATTTGGACCAGAAGTGGAGTCCGGAGCAGATCGTGCGCCGACGTCGCGTTGCCCGATCTCGTTGACCTGCAGCACGTTCCCGTGCTGCCACACCATTGTCACTGCACCGGCGAGCAGACCGGCGTCACAGGCTTCGCGAACGGAGGCCTGGTTGCTCTCGAGGTTCACCGCTTCAGGTTGGTGGGCGTCGCTGCAGACGGAACGATCGGAACTCTTTTGTAACAGAAACACCTACTCCGGCAGCCCTATTGCCGTTCCGCACGTTCTGGCTGAACAAATGAGCGAAGATGACGGCGAGTCTGGTGATCTTCTGCCCCAGCCTCGCCGTCTGCGTGTCTGCCTTTCGGGTAGTCACCTTGCCACTCCACTTGCTCTCCCGCGGCGACCCTCGCTGTCTGTTCGATCTGCTTTGCCGCGTCACGTGAGCGAAGAAAGAACTCATACTTGCGCCGTAGATCTTCATCAGACTCGATGCGCCTGAGTTCGGGGGCGAACTCTTCAAGCTCGGCTCGGCGCTGCGGGACGATCATGCAGATCGGCTCGTCGACCTCGAATCGCACCGGCATGAGTTTGCGGGTGAGCTTCCAGTTCATGGTGAAAGTCGCGCTTGCCCAGTCGGTTTCAACTATGCCCTCTAACGGACACACGCCATCCTTCGGATAGTTCGCCGGTCCGCGGACCAACAGGTTGTAGCCCGGCGGAGTGCGAAACAGGAACGGTAGAGGCCAGGTCAGGATGCCGTCACCGAAATGGCTGATGGGAAGGAACTCATCGGTGCCGCGCTTGTCCGGTTGGACCATCACGTCCACGCCATTTGTCTCAGCCACCCACATAGCGGTGAACCCGCACCGATTGCGCAGCTCCCAGCCGCTTTGGTTAGCGATGAGCATCGGCAAACACCGAGTAGGCCAACCTATACTCGACTGCGACATTTCTGGCATCCATGCCCGGCTAATCGGTGCCGGGGTGATCTGCGGGGTGCTTTCACGGGTGATGTACCCAATCAGTGGACGGGCCAAGCCGTCGGATTTGTCACTCATCCGATCCTCGATTAGCTGGGGAAGTCATGCTGCGGCGGCTTCGGCCCGTTAGTAATTTAACGAACACTAGTCCTTGACGGGCCGGTACGACGTCTCTGCCAGCGTGCGCCAACACAGCTGTCACTGGCGCATGCATTGGGCACCGTGCATAGCTCAAGCCGGGTGTATCAGGGTGAGGGGGAGCCAGCGACGGCCTGTCGGTAGTCAACTCCAGCTCAACGGCAGTGTTCTGAGCGCGAAGGATTTCGATGGAAACTTGATCTCGGGGATATAGTCCGGTGGCAATTCAAAGTCGGGGATCTGCCTGAGCCACTCGACGATGACCGTGGTCAGTTGTATCCGCGCCAGGTGTGAACCTATACAGCGGTGTGGACCGCCACCAAATCCCCAATGGCGGTGCACTTTTCCATCCATGACCAGGTCGTCGGTGGATGTCGCATCGGTCCCGTCGCGATTGATCGCGGCTGTGCAGAGCCGCACTGGCGTGCCGGGAGGCAGTGTCATGCCGCCTACTTCGACGAAATCGGTGGTGACCCTGGCCGCCAACGGTGCTGCGGGCTCGAGTCGGACGATCTCTTCAATGAAAACCCTTATCTGGCCAGGCTTATCGCGAAGCCCGCGGCGTAGCTGCGGTCTGCGCGCCAATTCAAAGAGCGAGAATCCAATTGCCGCCGCCACCGTGTCCAGGCCAGACAGCACAATCAGGTGACTCATGCCCAACAGTTCGAGGTCCGTGAGACCACCCGGCCCCGTCATCACTTGCGACAACATGTCCGTGCCCGGGACTTGCCGGCGCTGCTCGATGACTTCGCCGAAATACGAGTACAGCGCATTCCCCTCCGGCTTGCCGTCCACAGCGGCGTCCTTCCAGGCGATTACGCTGTCTCGGTCCTCCGGCGGCAGCCCGTAGAGGTCCATGAACACCCCGAACGGGTAGAGCCGCGCGAGATCCGCCATCGCATCGCATTCGCCTCGGCAAGAGAACGCAGCGATAATCTCGGCGGCGTGCCGCTCCATTATCGGCTTGGATTTATTCAAGGCTTGCGGGCTGAAATACGGCTGCAGGATCTTGCGATAGCGAGTGTGCTCGGGCGGATCGAACGCTGAAGGCAGCACCGGCACGGGGCTGCTGGGAGGCTGAAGCGCCAGATGCGCCGAGAAGAGGTTCGGGCTGCATAATGCTGCTAGCACGTCCTCACGGCGGGTCAGGTAATAGGCGCCGTTCATAAAGACGACCGGCCCAGCATCGCGCAACGTCTTCCACCCGACACCTCGATCCGCGGCCATCGGCAATGTGGAGTGCTCGAGTCGCGGTAGGCGAAAGGTGGCTGACGGAGGATCCACAGTGGCACGAGCTTACAGAATTGCGCTTGTGCTGCGAAATCAGCGGGCTGTGAAAAGGCCAAAGTTCACTTCATGTTTGCTGCGGATCGCGCCGTCCGCGGAGATTAGTGGTCACGTCCGTCCGTTCGTCGGGGCTAGGGGTCGTTGAGGGTAGACATCGCAGGCGCAGCCGAGGGCTCCTACGGGTGCTGATGGGGGATCGCGTGGTAGGAAGGCGTTTTTGTAGCCGCTGCTGGTGACGCGGTGCATCGCTGCTCGATGATCTTCAGGACATTCGCAGATAACCCGCAGGGAGCGGAAAGCTGGTAGCTGCTCGGTATGTCGACCACGAGGGCCGCCGTGTCGGTAATGACGGCGGGGGTAGCCTTGGTTCCCGCGTCGACACCTGTAGGCCTTTCGGCAAACCGCAGTTGCTGGCGATGCTGACCAGCAATACCTCCCAGCTTTGGCCTGCGTTGGTCAGAGCACGGCTACTTCAAATTCAGTTGCAGAAAGCCCGCCAGTTGCTCGCACCCCGGGCCGTAAGTACGCCTCGAAAAAGGATCCAGCCGTTTGCTGGGGGCCAAACGTCGTCGATCGGCGGGCTCTAAGGCTGTGGCCGAGCAGATGCGGTCTCACTTGGGCTGCCGGTTAGTTGCCTGAGAGCGGGGTCTGGCGCACCAAATCGGGGGCTTCATGGATTAAAGAAGCTTTAACGCCGAACACAATCAGGTGTCCGACGTGCCATCCGGGGCTGCCTCGTGAATAACGGTGTGCCCGCTCGCGACCCTTAACTCTTTCATTTGTTGTTGCAGCCTCATCGACGCCGCTCCGGCTGCGGCTCGACGCCGCTCCGGCTGCGGCGCCGGACTGCTGTGTGACGTTGGTCGGCCACCTCGGTTGCTTGAGGAAGGGGAACACTGATGCTTGATTTCGGGGCCCTGCCGTCCGAGGTCAACTCCGGCCGGATGTATGCGGGTACGCGTTCGGGTCCGATCATGGCCGCCGCGTCAGCCTGGCTGGCGATAGCCAGTCAACTGGACTTGGCCGCGCGTGGCTACACCGCGGTCATCTTGGGGCTGCAAGGCGAAACGTGGTCAGGCAGCGCAACCCTATGTCGAGTGGCTCGCGACGGCGGCGGCAAAGGCCGAGGAGACGGCCGGTCAGGCCCGCGCCGCGGGCGGCGCGTATGAGAGTGCCTACGCGGCAACGGTTCCACCGGCGCTGGTTACGGCTAACCGTGCGGAGTACACGGCGCTCGTCGCGAGCAACATCTTCGGGCAGAACACCACCCAGATCGCGGCCACTGAGGCTGAATACGTCGAGATGTGGGCACAGGACGCGGCGGCGATGTACAACTACGCCGCGGCTTCATCGGCGGCGACCACCCTGACTCCGTTCAGCGAGCCGTCGCAGACCACAAGTCCCGCAGCGCAACCCGAACAGGCCGCCGCGGTAGCCCAAGCCCTCGGCAGCTCCACCGCCTCGAATTCGCAGTCGACCTTGTCACAGTTGCTGGCGGCATTGCCACAGCAGCTAGAGGGTCTCGCCACGGTGGGGTCGGGGTCTTCGGGATCCGCAACGTCGTCGTTGTCGTCGCTTTGGACGACGTTTATCACCGACGTAACTGATTTCGATCACCTATCCCAGCCGGGAATTTACGGCGCGGCCGTAGCCCGCACGTTTTTCAGCGGGGGAAGCTACCAGCTCGCGTCCGCCCGCACTGCCGTCCACAGCGCAGATCTGCCGAAGATCGCACAGGGGGACGCTGGGGGCGCCGCTGCCAAGGCTCAGTCGCTTGTGCCGCAAGGTGTTCGGGGTCCAGTGCTTGCCAGTGTGGGGCGGGCGGCACCGATCGGTGGATTGTCGGTCCCGCAGACCTGGGAATCGGCAACTCCGGTGGCCAGCGCTGTCGAAGAGCCGCAGTGGTTGTCGGAAATGGATCTCGGAGCAGTTCCACCACCGGCGGACGCCACCGTGGCGAGCAGCACTGCGGGCGCTGGTCCGATGGTGGGCATGAGCCCGACGGCGGGTCCGTATGGGCGTTCCTCAGTTAACAACGTGTTGCGTGTGCCGCCGCGCCGCTTCACGATGCCGCGTCCTTCCTCCGGCGGGTAGCCGTTTTCGCCTCGTCCTGAGTGGCTCTGACGGTGTCGTCACGACCGTCTGTCGCCGGGCTGCCACCGTTATGGAAGGAATGCTGATGTCTGATTTCGGGGCGCTGCCGCCCGAGATCAACTCGGCGCGAATGTATACGGGTCCGGGCTCGGGTCCGCTGCTGGCGTCCGCCGCGGCCTGGGATGCGCTGGCCGCAGAACTGGAAACGTTCGGCGCCGGATATTCCGCGGCGCTCTCGGCGCTGCAGGGCGAGAGCTGGTCCGGCGGGGCATCGACTGCAATGGCCGCTGCGGCTGCGCCTTACATCGCGTGGGTCACGGCTACGTCCGGGCAAGCCGGCCAGGCGGCCAGCCAAGCGCGGACGGCGGCGGCCGCTTACGAGGCGGCGTTCGCCGCGACGTTGTCGCCTGCGGTGGTGATGGCCAACCGCACGCTGTTGGCGGCGCTGGTCGCGTCCAATTTCTTCGGGCAGAACACGCCGGCGATCGCCGCCACCGAGGCCGTCTACGCCGAAATGTGGGCGCAGGATACCGCGGCGATGTACGGCTACGCTGTGTCCGCGTCAGCGGCGGCCACGCTTACGTCGTTCGGCCCGCCGCCGCAGACCACGAACTCCGTCGGGCAATCCAGCCAAAGCGGCGCCGTCGGCCAGGCCGTCGGCACCTCCGTCGGACATTCTCAGACGACACTTTCGCAACTGATGTCTGCGGTGCCGCAACAGCTGCAGACCCTCGGATCAGGCCCGTTGACGAATTTTTCCGAGGCGGAGGCTTCCGCGACGACGACGTCAACACCGATAATCACCGCCGTCACTGACCTCGATGAATTACTCGGGTCGACGATCCTGACCTTCGCAGTGCCGAAAACAGCGTTCCAGGGAGGAAGTTTCGTGCTTGCGTCTCAGACATCGGGAACCCAAGCGTCCGATTTGCCAGTGATACCGGCGCCCGCTGCAGACGCCGCCGCAGCGGCTCAAGCATATTCGTCGGCAGACCTTTCCGACTTGGCGCTTGCCAGCGTGGGTCGGGCGGCGCCGGTCGGCGGTTTATCCGTGCCGCAGAGCTGGATCGCGGCGACTCCGGCGGACGTCCCGACCACTGGACCGGCGGCCCCGGCGGAGACAGGATTCCGTGCTCTGCCATCGTGGACACACCCGACAAACACCTCGGCAGGCATGCCTGCCGCCGGGCGGATCAACAACGCCGCAATCCGTCGCGGCGACAACGCCATATTCCGCATGAGAGACCGCCGCTACCGAATGCCGCGGCCTACCCTCGGCGGATAGCGCGCAGGGCCGGACCTGACGATCGCGGGTTGACATCGGCTGGGCGACAATGGAAGTGCGATGGCTGTGGTGTCGCCGATCGCGAAGATGGCCGAATGCTGGGTTTGCATGGTGGTCGCGTCGACGCTGGTTCAACCCGGACCATCCAGAGTCACAGCGGGTCCGCGCTGGGCACGAAGGCCAGCAGGTCGAAAGTGGTGGGCCTGTCCGAAGCGACAACATCTGTCTCATCTGCGATTAGGTGTGGCTGCGGGGCCGTTGCAGTTGGCTGACTTCGGGTGTGCGCACCAAAGCGGTGACCGCGTCGAATACGGCCAGCGTCTCGTCCGGTTTAGGCACAGCGGTGAACACTGGTCCGAAAACGGTGTGGCCTTCGATGGTGAGCACGGGACTGCCGCCGGTGTCTCCGAGCGCGTTCTGGCTGCGCTGGTGGAACTTCAACACTGTCGCGTCCAGAGCGGCATCGACTAAAGCTGCGGCACCGGTGTGTTCGGCGCCGACAGCACGGGTGACGTGGTCGACGAGCTCGCCGTCGACTTCCGCTGAGTGATCAAAATATTGCTGGGCGAAGGCAATATAGGCCCTACCCATCAGGCCGGCGCCCAGCTCGTCGTGCAAAGCGGCCATGAGTCGCCCCACCTGTCGAGAATCTTCCATTCGAGCCCGCTGAGGAGGCGGTAGTTCTCGACCCTCGTTGAGGATTGCCAAACTCATAAGTCGCCATTCGATGTCGAAGCCAGCTTTGTCGGCGGCGGCAGTGAGCCAACGGGCGGTGTTCCACGAAAATGGGCATACCGGGTCCAGCCATAGCCCCACGGTGCTCGGTGCCCCATCCGGAGTGCGTCTGTTAGTCAACGCCTGTTCCTTCCTAGTCCAATTACGGTTTAGCGCTGGCAGTTGATCTTTTCAATCCTTGGATCAAGACGTCTCGCGCATGAAGCGATACTATACCCTGTAGGGTATATATCGGTTACACGATGCGGATGTCGAAGGTCACCTGGTGGAGGGCCCAACGGCACTGTGCCAACCCACGATTTAGCCGTGAAGCTTGTAGCAACAGGGACGAGGCCACGAATTGAGGAAATTTCGATGTTGACCTTGCTCAAGCGGGCATGGGTGCCGCTCGTCGTGGTGGTGGCGGTTGTCCTTGGTGGTGTCACCGTCGATCGGCTCCGCGGCGTTTTCGGCTCTGAAGCGATCTTTACCGCGACCGGCAGCAGCGCCGAGCCGCTCGAACCGTCCCATCTCAAGCAGGTGGCCTACGAGGTCTACGGGCGCAGCGACACCACAGGAAGCGTGAGCTACTTGGACAAGGACGCCCAGCCGGAACAGGCGAACTTCACTGCCTTGCCCTGGACCTTCACCATCATGACGACGGTGCCCGCCGTGATGGCCAACGTTGTGGCGCAAGGCAACAGCGACATCATTTGGTGCCGCATCACCGTCGACGGCGTAGTCAAGGATGAGCAGTCCTCGGCCGGGCACCACGCCCAAACGTCCTGCCTGGTGAAGGCCGCATGAGTACCGATAACGAAGGCCGTCCGAAATTTATGCGGTTCGTCCGCAGGTTCGCTGTGCCGATACTCATTGCCTGGCTGTTGCTGACCGTGGCTTTGAATGTGCTTGTGCCGCCGATCGAGTCGGTCGCGCGAAACCACGCGGTGACGATGTCGCCCCAGGATGCGCCGGCCATGATCGCCGCGAAACGCATCGGGGAGAAATATCACGAGTCGGACTCCGACAGCATCGCGATGATCGTCCTGGAGGGCGATAAACAACTCGGCGACCAAGCGCACCGTTACTACGACGGCTTGGTGAAAAAGCTGCAGGCGGACCCCAAGAACGTGCAGCATGTCCAGAACGTGTGGGGAGATCCGCTCACTGCCGCCGGTGTCCAGAGCCGGGACGGCAAAGCCGCTTATGTCGAACTCAATTTAGCCGGCAACCAGGGCAGCACCCTGGGAAACGAGTCCGTCAAAGCGGTACGCGAAATCGTCGATAGGTCAGCGCCGCCCAGTGGGCTCAAGGCATACATCACCGGTCCGGCGGCGCTGAACACGGACATGAACGAGGCCGCCGATAAAAGCATGTTCAAAATGATGGGCGTGACGGGCGTGGTCATCATGATCATGCTCTTCATCGCCTACCGTTCCATCAGCACAATGCTTCTGATTCTGGTCATGGTGGGTTTCGAGATGGGCACGGCCAGAGGGCTTGTCGCGCTTCTTGGGAACTACAACTTGTTGGGGTTTTCGACATTTGTGGTGGCGATGCTGTCCTCGTTGGCGATCGCGGCGGGAACGGATTACGCGATATTCCTGATAGGCCGCTATCAAGAGGCCCGACAGGCCGGCCAAGATCGAGAAACGGCCTACTACACGATGTTCCGCGGGACCCTTCACATCATCTTGGGTTCGGGGTTGACCATCGCTGGAGCCACTTTCTGCCTGCACTTGGCGCGTCTGTCGTATTTCAAGGCGTTGGGCATTCCATCTGCCTTGGGGCTGCTCGTCGTCGTCGCGGGAGCGCTGACAGCGGCGCCCGCCGTTGTCGTCGTCGCCACTCGGTTTGGCTTGCTCGACCCCAGACGGATGATCAAGACGCGGGGGTGGCGGCGCATCGGCACCGCTTCCGTGCGCTGGCCCGGTGCGGTGTTTGCGGCTTCGCTGGTCATCGCAATCGTCGGCATCCTCATCATGCCGAGCATGAAGGTCAGCTACAACGATCGCTTCTACATACCCCGCACCCTGCCGTCGAATGTCGGATATGCAGCCGCGGAGCGCCATTTCACCTCCGCCACAATGAATCCCGATATCCTCATGATCGAGAGTGATCACGACATGCGGAATAGCGGCGACATGATCATCCTGGACAGGCTCGCCAAAGACGTGTTTCGTTCGCCGGGAATCGCCATGGTGCAAAGCATCACCCGGCCATTGGGCGGCCCGATCGAGCACACGTCGATACCATTTCAGATCAGTGCCCAATCGATCCCGATCCGGGAGAACCTTCAATTCATGAAGGACCGGACGGCCGACATGCTGTCCATGAGCGACGACCTCGGTGCCATGATCGGATCGATGGAGCGCATGCAGGGCTTGGTGGGCCAGATGAGCAAGACGACTCATCACATGGTTGGCGATATGCACGATATGCAGGGCACGCTGAACGAGATGCGCGACCATATCGCGGATTTCGACGATTTCGCCAGACCGTTCCGCAGCTATTTCTATTGGGAACAACACTGCTTTGACATCCCCGTCTGCTCGGCAGCCAAGTCGGTGTTCGAGGCGATGGACGGTGTGGACAAGTTCAGCGAGAACATGGGGACGCTGATCAACGACATGCACAACGTCGACTCGATATTGCCGCAGATGCTCGCCCAGTTCCCACCAATCATCGCCGTCGCAGAGTCCATGCAGGGGACCCTCCTGACGATGCACAGCAGCTTTTCGGGTCTGGTCACGCAAATGGCCAAGATGACGGACACCGCGAGCGCGATGGGCCAGGCCTTCGACGCCTCCAGGAGCGGCGATTACTTCTACCTGCCGCCGGAAGCGTTCCAAAATACCGACTTTCAGCGCGGTCTGAAACTGTTCCTGTCACCGAACGGCAAGGCCGCGCGGTTCATCATCACCCACGACACGGACCCGGCGACTGTCGAGGGCATTTCCGCCGTCGAGCCGGAACTGGCCGCCGCGCATCAAGCGGTGAAGGGAACGGCCCTCACCGACGCCAAGTTCTACCTCGCCGGGACCGCGGCGATATACCGCGATATCCAGTCGGGCTCTCACTACGACCTGCTGATCGTGGGAATCGCCGCGCTGACATTGATTTTCGCCGTCATGCTGATCATCACCCGCGCTCTGGTGGCGTCCCTGGTGATCGTCGGCACCGTGTTGCTGTCCCTAGGTGCTGCATTCGGGCTGTCAGTCCTGGTGTGGCAACATATTTTAGGCTTGGACTTGAACTGGATCGCGCCCGTGTTCGGGTTGATCATTCTGCTGGCCGTCGGATCCGACTACAACCTGCTGCTGGTCTCGCGGTTCCAGGAGGAAATACGCGCGGGATTAAACACCGGCATCATCCGCTCGATGGGCGAAACCGGCGGAGTTGTCACCGCGGCGGGCCTGGTGTTCGCCTTCACCATGATGTCCATGGTCGCCAGTGACTTACGCTCCATCGGCCAAGCCGGCAGCACCATCGGCCTCGGCCTGCTGTTCGACACCCTGATTGTGCGCTCGCTGATGACGCCATCGATCGCCGCGCTACTAGGACGCTGGTTCTGGTGGCCCCAACGAGTGCGGCCACGCCCAGCCAGTTACATGCTCAGGCCCTTCGGACCGCGTCGGCTGGTGCGTTCTCTACTGTTGGGCGAGGACGCGGGCAGCTCAGATGGTTCGCGGAGGCTGAGCGAGCCTCGGCACACAGTGCCCAGCGCAGCCGGCTATGGCTTGAAGTGCTAAGCGGCCGCGGCCTATTCGTGGCCCCTGGTAATCATCCGCATCATCTTGAGATTAATGCGAGCAAAACGCCAAAGCTGGACGACGGGGTTCTGGCGCATCCGCAGCGTCGACGCCGTGGGTAGTGGAGCGTCGGCGATGCGTTCGGCGGTCCTCAGATCAACCTCCGAGTAGTTGTCACCCTCTTGCACGAGAGCACCTTTCACTCAGGTATCAGCCACCAGAGGGGCCTAGCCTTCGCCTTGTAGATGAACATGAAGTGCAGCATCAATTTGATCCAGTGCCCGGCTAGGCCGAGCTCCCCAGAACTGCCCGCGACGTTACGACCAGTCTGCGGGGACCGCACCGGGTCGGGAACCACCGAGTACATCGTCATTGCCGCGGCTGAACCGCGGCGAAGTCCCGTACCGGCCGAGGCGACGCAGGGGGCGCCCATTGTCGCCATGGACGCGCCATGGGCACCGGCATGAGGGTCCTTGAGGCCGTCCCGGATGGTCTCGGCGACCGTCTTGGCCATGACGCCCGATGGCATGCCGGTGCGCGGCGGGCTCGGCGATGACCGTGCCACGAGAACTCTTGCGCGGCTGCGAAATCGGATGCGGCGGCGCGAACGCTATGCCTGGTGCGAAGATGTTGGGGTACCTCGGAGATTCATACTTATGTGGCCAGTCCCCGGCCGACCACTCCTCATAGGGTTTGCCGGAGTAATCCGCGTCGACCTTGAGGAATCCCGACGGGGCGAACAGCTCTGAGGTGATGTCGTTGCCGTCCTTATCGTAGGCGCCGACTGGCGCCCTTGAACGGCGGCAGCAGCATAGCGAAATCGAAGTCAGATCGTGTTCTTTGCCGTCGAGTTGCTCGTAGCGAAGCTTGCCGTCCATCACCTCGTGGCGGCCTGTGTGATGGCTTTGACTCCGCGCTCCCGGAACAGCGACTCGGTCCACAGTCGGCTGGATTCAACGAAACCTTTGTCGAAGAAAATCATTCCGCCAACGCCAAAGTCGCCTAGCTCGTATTCATTGGTGAGGTAGACGATTTCAGCCGCGTCGCGCACACCGGCCTCGCGCAGTTTGTGTTCGACATTGATGGCGTACTCAAATACCGCACCCTCGCACGTGCAGGTACCGTGCCCAACGCCGATTACCAAGCGTTGCCTCGCACCTGTTTTCAATTTGGCGACGACACTTCGAGTGCTTTTGCGGCCTGAACGGCATGTCCAGCGGTGCATACCGAGATGAGTGACCGGCAGGACCAAGGCCCGGCGTGGCCGCGAAATTTAACTGCGGGCCCGTCGCGTTGATGAGGTAGTCGTAGCCGAGGCTGCCGGTCTCACCCCGGTGTTCGTCGTCGGTCCTGAAATCGACGGGCGGCGAGCCTCTTCCACCGATTCAGTCGGGACGGATCGCGGTCGCAAGTCCTTGGTAAAACGCGATGCCCTTACGTCGATAGATCGGACGTAGGGGAGTCAACAACTTGGATGCATCCATTCGTCCGACGCCGACCCAGATGTTTGACGGGATCCAGTTCCATTCGGCTGCTGGGAAATGACGATGACTTCATGCTCACGGCGTAGCCATCGACGCAGATGCAGCGCGGCGGTGTGACCCGCAATGCCAGCGCCGAGAATCACCACTCGTGCCATTGACCCTCCAGGGTTTCGAGCAGCTCAGTTCCAACTCATGCGTCATGCGCTGGTGTCAGGGTGCGCTTGTCGGGCTAGCCATCTCTAGTGCCAATGGTCCCCGTCCGCCGCAACCATCGGAAAGCTTGGTGGGCTGCTAAGCCTTTGCGGATTGACGGAGTCCCTCGATCGCGGCATGTAAT
Source organism: uncultured Actinomycetota bacterium (assembly GCA_963760095.1). Classification (GTDB taxonomy): domain Bacteria; phylum Actinomycetota; class Actinomycetes; order Mycobacteriales; family Mycobacteriaceae; genus Mycobacterium. The sequence goes on from CAVXBT010000015.1 coordinate 127,623, forward strand.
TTGGCCGAAGCTTCATCAGCGACTGGCTGCAGTGCGTGCGCCTGTCCCGCGACCTGGACCATCACCTGGGGGTCCATCGCCTCGACAAGCACCGTCCCTTCCGGGTCGGCCAGATCGGCTCGCACCACAACATTGCACGGCAATAACTGGCCCAACTGCCTGTCGATATCCAGAGCCCGATGCGCAAGTCCCGGATTGCAAGCACCGAGGATCAGGTACTTCTCCATGTCCTTTCCAAGCTTCTGCTTCAAGGTGGCCGCGACATCGATCGTCGTCAGAACGCCGAAACCCTGCTCCGCCAGCGCGCGGGTAGTCCGTTCGACCGCTTCCTCAAATGTTGCGTTGAGCTTGGTAGACAGACCGGTGGTCATCGCTACTCCTATGTCTGTAGTGCATCCAATTCCCCACGGCTGTCGCGTCGCAAATCCTCGGGAATACCCGGCGGGGTATACCTATTGTATAGGGCATGACCACAAACAGCCATTACCACGACGTCCTGAACGACCTCAATCCACAGCACCGCGACTTGCGGCAGATGATCCCGGAGGTGTACCGGGGATTCGGCGAGATGAGTAACGCCGCGCTGACCTCGGGCGCACTGGACAAGAGATACAAAGAGCTCATCGCGATGGCCATCGGCGTGGTCGCCGGATGCGACGGTTGCATCGCTTCACACGCTCGCGGAGCGGCTCGTGCCGGCGCCTCGAAGCAGGAGGCCGCCGAAGCTATCGGCATCAGCATTCTCATGCATGGCGGACCCGCCACCATCTACGGCGCACGCGCCTACAACGCGTTTTGCGAATTCGCCGACGCGGCAGCCAGCGAAGGCCGGGAACCCGCCCGGTAACCATCGTAGCCGGCGGCAATTCAGCGTCGGCTACAAAACCATCAATGGAAAGCGTGCCTGTAATGTCTGTAAAGAACCTCACTGCAACAGATTTCGAATCCATAGTTATCGACAACGGAATCGTGCTGCTCGACTTCTGGGCTCCCTGGTGGCCCGTGCCGGGCGTTTGCGCCAGTTTTCGAGCGCGCCGCACAGAATCACCCTGGCATCGTGTTCGCCAAGGTGAATACCCAGGTCGAGGTCGAGTTGGCAGCCACCCTCAACGCTCGCTCGATTCCGACCATCATGGCATTTCGCGAGGGCATTCTGGTCTACCGCCAACCGGGGGCGATGCCCAAACCTGCGCTCGAGGATTTGATCAGTCAGGTCGAACAACTCGACATGGCCGTGGTCCACGCCAAGATCGCCGAACGCAAGCCGCCGCGAAGGCCTAGCAGGTGGAGTCATTGCGGCAAAAGTGTGGGCTCCGGGGCATACCCCCCGGGGTAGAATGTCCGGATACACACATATGGAGGTTCACATGACCGACGACGTCGAGCGCATGAACGCTGTGCTCAGCAGACTGCGACGCGCTCAGGGGCAACTTGGCGGCGTCATCGCAATGATCGAACAAGGCCGCGACTGCAAGGACGTGGTCACCCAATTGGCGGCCGTATCTCGAGCCCTTGATCGTGCCGGCTTCAAGATCGTGGTATCCGGCATGCGGCACTGCATCACCAGCAACGAGTCCGGCACACAGCCCCCCTTGACAGAAGACGAATTGGAAAAACTCTTTCTGTCCCTTGCCTAAAACTGCGCTGGCCTGAGCTAGAGCGAATTATATTTAGGGATGCAGATATCGGCGCCTTAGCAGCGACGACCACCGGTGCAGTGTCGGCGGCGGATACTGCCGGCGACCTGCTCCAAGCGGCCCTGCGCACCTGGTTCATACGACAAGCTCGCTGCATCTTGCGCCTGAGGGTGGGGTGTGCTGTGGCGGCGCAGCCAACGTGCAATCCGGCGCCCCAGGGCCGACTGGATGGCCGAAAGCCAAACGCTCGATGAACATTCGGCCGCCGCGGATGAACACTGCTTGTCGAGGAATGAATAGTCGGCATCGTCGTCGCGGATGGTCCACAGGGCCATCTAAGGTCTCAACCAGCGACTGCTCAGCAATGAGCGTCGGCGCTCAATGTTGTTGACGCTGAGGGTTACCGAGGAAAGAAAGCGCACTCGCCTATGACTGCAAACCTCGCTCCGCCGGTAACTCATCAGTCCACGTCGAGGCTACTGGCCGCTGCACTCCGCCTCGATGTGGCGGTCGAGGCGGCCAACGCAATCCTGACTTGCTGACGGAGGGGTTTAGTGCTGGATTTCGGGCTGTTGCCGCCGGAGATCAACTCCGGTCGGATGTATGCGGGACCCGGACCGGGGCCACTGTTGGCTGCCGCGGAGGCGTGGGACGGTTTGGCTGCGGAGTTGGGCTTTGCATCGGCCGGCTACGGTTCCACGGTCACCGAGCTGACGAGCGGCCCGTGGGTAGGTCCAACCTCGTCGACGATGCAGGCCGCGGCCACGCCGTATGTGAGCTGGCTCAGCGCGACTGCCGCTCAGGCAGAGGAGACCGCCAACCAGGCCCGCGCGGCCGCCGCCGCTTATGAGGCGGCGTTCGCGACGACGGTGCCCCCAGCAGTGGTTGCCGCTAACCGTGCGTTGTTGATGACGTTGATCGCGACGAACTTCTTCGGGCAGAACACCCCGGCGATCATGGCCACCGAAGCCCTCTACGGGGAGATGTGGGGCCAAGACGCCGCTGCCATGTACGGCTATGCCGCCGCCTCGGCGGCCGCCTCGGTGGTGACCCCGTTTGCGACCCCGCCGCAGACCACCAACCAGGACGGGTCGGACGGGCAAGCCGCCGCAGTCGCCCAGGCCAGCGGAACGGCGGCCGGCAACTCCGCGCAGACCACGGCGTCCACGACCCCGCAGCTGGCCTCTTCCGCCACGATCCCCCAAGCGCTGCCGCAACTTTCATCGACGGCAGTGTCGAGCTCGGACACGTCGGCGACCAGCAGCCTACCGTTTCCGCTGTCGTTGCTGCCTACCCCAACTACCCCCTGGTGGGGTCTTGTCCCAGCGAACTACACCACAATTCTCCGTAACACCCTCCAGATCTATAACTGGTATGGGCTTCCGTATTTCGCGTATGGCATCCAACAGCAATTGACATACGGCATGACATCAACGGCCGGCGCGCAGGGAGCTGTCTACGCGACACCGCAATTCGCCAGCCTAGGCCTCGTCCCAGTTACCGGACCGCCGTCGATAGGTGTGGGCCAGGCAAGCGCGATCGGGGGGCTGTCGGTGCCGTCGAGTTGGTCCGGGGCGGTGCCGTCGGGTTTGCCCGGGGCGGTGCCTGCGGGGCTGGAAGCCGAGGGCCCGGCGTTGGCCGACAACGTCCGCGGCGCCCCGGCAGGTTCGAGCGGTCCGCTCAGCAACGTCCACGGCGCCCAGCCAGGTTCGAACGGTCTGCTCCGCGGCGTACCAATGGGCGGGAGCGGTCGGGGGGGGCGCAGCGGCGCCTACGTTGTCAAATACGGGTTCCGTCACGCCGTGATACCCCGCCCGCCATCTGCCGGATAGCCTCCGGCGGCCCCAGGTTCTCGCGGGTTGGCCGAGTCCGGTTAGCCCGTCTCCCAGGCTGATCACGGTGCGATCGCGGCCCGATTCGCTGGGGCCGACAAGTACTGTCCGGACTGGCTTGCCGGACGAAGGGAGGTCGCGACGATGCCGCGAACCGACGAATCCTGGAACACCACCGCAGGTGTTGGGGCGACCACCGGGTATTGCCGCGGCGGTCTGGAGCCGATAATGCGGGCCGGCTGCTGGATGGCCATGTGGGCCAAACACCGACCGTCGGCCTTGAGGCGACAGTTGCCGACGCCAGTGACCATACGCGGGATCGGATTGAATCCGGACTTCAGCGATGAAAGCGTTATCCTGACTGGCTTCTGTGGGCCGTCGAAAGGCTGCGGATATCGCGATGTTCACCCAGCTCGTGGCCGTCGAAGCGGACGGGCGAGCGAACCTGCAATGAACAGGCGCTAGCCCCGTATGAACAGTAATTGTCGAGGAATGAACTCTTGGCTGAGCGGGCCCGTGTCCCAGCGCGACCCCGCTAGTCTGGGCAGAGGACATGACTTCCCGAAGCCGTTGAGGCTAAGGGCTATTCAGGAGGAAACCACGTGTCATTTGTGACCACGCAGCCGGAAGCGTTATCGGCCGCGGCAGCCAGCCTGACGGGTATTGGCTCGGGGGTAAACGCCCAGAATGCCGCGGCGGCGTCGCCAACCACGGGAGTGGTTCCCGCTGCCGCCGACGAGGTGTCGGCGCTGACAGCCGCCCAGTTCGTCGCGCACGCCCAGCTGTACCAGGCGGTCAGCGCCCAGGCCGCGGCAATCCACGAAATGTTCGTGAACACGCTGGGCACCAGCGCCGGTTCGTACGCCGCGACCGAGGTCGCCAACGCGGCTGCGGCCGGCTAGGAGGCTTCCCGAATGGTGGATTACGGGGCGTTAATGCCTGAGATCAATTCGGCCCGCATGTATGCCGGTCCGGGTTCGTCGTCGCTGCAGGCTGCCGCATCGGCGTGGAACGGACTTGCGGCCGAGCTTCAATCGGCCGCGCAGGGCTACGAGACGGTAATCACGCAACTTTCCAGTGACGAGTGGACCGGGCCGGCGTCAGCCTCGATGGCCAGCGCCGCGCAGCCGTACGTGACGTGGATGAACACCACCGCCGCGCAGGCCGAGCAGGCCGCGATCCAGGCCAGGGCGGCCGCCGCGGCTTACGAGCAGGCGTTCGCAGCGACGGTGCCGCCGCCGCTCATCGCGGCCAACCGCGCTGAGACGGCAGCGTATACGCAGGCCAATGTTTTCGGTCAATACACGCCAGCGATCGCGCAACTCGAGGCGCAATACGGCGAGATGTGGGCCCAGGACGCCGCCGCGATGTACGGCTACGCCGGCCAGTCGGCGACGGCCGCCAACGTAACGTCATTCGCCACGCCCGCAGCGACCACCAACCCCGCCGGCCAGGCCCTTCAAGCAACTGCGGTTACCCAAGCCACCGGTACCGCTGCCGGCACGAGCTCGCAGTCACTTCTCTCCCAGCTGCAGTCGCAGCTGACGAGCTCGTTGCAAAGTCTCACGACGCCCGCGGCGACGACGTCGGCGACGACGTCCTTCCCAGCGTTGACCGAACTGTGGTTCCTCCTCACTGGTCAGACCGTGCTGCCCACTAACCTCGGGGCAGTGGTCAGCGGCTACAGCCCCTTTTCTTCGGTGTATTACAACACTGAGGGCCTCCCGTACTTCAGCATCGGTATGGGGAACTTCGGCGTTCAGATCGCGAAATCCACGGGGATGCTCGGCGGTGCTGCCCCGGCTGCTAGCCATCTAGGCGGCGATGCACTTAAGGGCGCCGCAGCTGCCGGAGGCCTGGGCGGTGGCCTGGGCGGTGGCGCTCACACGTCGGCGGCGGTGTCCGCTGGTTTGGGCAATGCGGGCACGGTCGGGAGATTAGCGGTTCCAGCGTCCTGGACCGGAGCAGCCCCTTTGGCGCCACACGCTGCGGTGCCGGTCAGCAGCATCAGCGCTAGCCCGGAAGAAGGTGGTGGCGGAAACCTGCTGGGCGGGATGCCACTGGCAGGTGCCGGGACCGGACGACTCGGCGGCGTCGCGGGTCCCCGCTATGGGTTCAAGCCCACGGTCATGTCACGCCCACCATTTGCCGGCTAAATGCCAGGGGAACCATCGGCGAACGGCGCATCGAGGTCTTCGGCCCTCGGTATTTCCCGCGACTGAGCGGGCGTGTCCCTGACGCGCTCTGCGTGGTGCTTATCGGTTCGCCTCGATGATGTCGAGCGCGTGGCCCAAACATGAACAACTGGGAAAGTCTTCCAAGTTGGACGTGGGTCGGGACGAACGAGCGTAGGTTACCGCGTGGTGAACAGCCGGTGATCGGGTTAGGAGTGTCGCATGGCGCATCCCGCGGAGTCGTCTGAATTCTTGGCCTTGACGAACCGACCTACCAGTGATCGAGTGCGCCGGTTTGCCGCAGTTGAACACCGCGACGGCCGACTTTCGGTGAAAGCCACCAATGTGCGTGAGCGTTCGGTGACGCCTGCTGAGGTTGCCCAGGCGCGGCTGTTCGAGGGGATTCTGCAAGCAGAGGTCGCCGAACAAGAACAACTCGCGTATCGGTTGGCAGGCTCGCTGGATCGGCAACCCGAGCTGGACAGCCATGAGCTGACCAGGGATCTTCTGCGGATTCGTGAACACATCGATGAAGTTCACCGTCTCCTCCATGCGTTGCACGGTCGGTTTCCGCGTCCCCGGTGGGACGGTGCGCCGAAAGCGGAGTGAACATTTGGCGAGCCCAGCGGATCCCCAAGATGATCTGAACAGTGTGACCTCAGTCCTCGTCGAGGATGAGCGCCATTTCCGGGCAGGCAGCCACACCGTCGCGGGTTAACTGCTCGTCTTCGGGTTTCACCTCGTGCTCCTCGAGGATGGAGTAGCCAGAATCGTCGATGGGAAACAGATCTGAGTCGACGGCATAGCACTGCGCATGCCCAACGCATTTCGACTGTTCGATACGAACTTTCATATGGTTTCCTCCCTCATTAGAGATCGCGCGATGCGCTGATGTGTCCGCGGTCGTGGTGGACTGCCGACCGGTCCACCGGCCCTGGTGATCTGGCGAAGTTCGAGGCGACCGAACTGGCAGCGGCGGCGACCAACTTGAACGGTCGCCCGCCCCGTCGGACCTTGCGCGGATCAGTCGCTGTCAGCTAAGGCTTTGTCCCGGGCGGAATAGTTAGCGGTCCTCGGGTCATGCCATCGCAGATTACGCGATGGCGTTGACCGCAGTCGACAACCTGGACTTGAATGCGTCCGGAATGGGGATATATCCGTTGTCCTCTAAGCCATTCTGGCCTGCGCCGATGGTGCTTTGCAGGAAAGCCTTCACGGCCTTACCGACCTGGGGATCCGAATACTTCGAGCAGACAATCTCATAGGTGGCCAGCACGATCGGGTAGGAGCCGGGCTGGCGCGGCCGGTAGAACGAGATCGTGTCGAGAACGAGGTCGTCACCCTGATTGATGATCCCGGCCGACGCAATCGTCTTCTTCACCGAGTCCGCGCTGAGAACTACCGGGTCCGGCCCGGCCGACGTGATGATATTGGCGATGCTCAGGTGTTGCGCCTGGGCGAACGACCATTCGTTGTAGGTGATCGCCCCTTCGGTCCTCTTGACGGCCGCGGAGGTGCCGTCGTTGCCCATGGCGCCCTCGCCGACACCGCCGTTGAACGTCTTCCCGGCGCGCTTACCCCACGCGTTGTTGGAAGCGGTATCGAGATATTTCTGGAAGTTATCCGAGGTCCCGGACTGGTCGCTGCGGAAAACAACACGAATCTGCTCAGCGGGTAGGGTGACACCCGCGTTCAGCGCCTGGATCGCAGCATCATTCCACGTGGTGATGCCGCCGTTGAAGATCCTGGCCAACGTCGGACCGTCGAGATTCAACGAGGTCACACCGTTGACGTTGTAGGTAATAGCGATGGGCCCGAACACCACCGGCAGATCCCACGCCGGCGAGCCGCACCGCTGCTGAGCAGTGGCGTACTCGTTCGGGGACAACGGTGAGTCCGACCCACCGAAGTCTGTTTGGTTGCCGGTAAATTCGCTGATCCCAGCGCCCGACCCATTGGCGGTGTAGTTCAGCGTCTGACCCGAACAGGCCTGTTCGAACGCTTTCACGAACCGGGACATCGCATTAGCTTGGGCCGTCGACCCGCTAGCCTTGAGCGTATTTTTCCCGCCGCAACTCACGTTTGCGGGCGGCACCCCTCTCGAACCACTTGGCGCACTTGCCTTATTGTCACTGCCACAGCCCGACAGCACCAGTACAATGGCTATCAGTGTGCACGGCACGGCACTAAATCGGTTGAGTTTCAATTTATTCCTTTGGATTGAAGCTGAACCATGATCGCCGCCTCCCCGTAGCCGCGTAACTTCGACGATTCAGTCACGCAGTCGTCGCCGAGAGAGACGGTCTCTTCGGTATCGCCGTAGGCAGGTTCAAACACTACTGCAATCTTGGTACACAGGACATAAACGGTCCGTTACATCACGGCGACCTCATGGCAAACTAGACCGGCTGGCGGCCGCCACCGCGAAACCGGCCAGGAGTAGGTGCCAAGCCACGCGGCTTCCTTGGGCCAAAACGACCTCAGATCACGCATTCGTTGCGCGTCACGGCCGCACGCACGTTGCGGCCCAAAGCATGTCAGCGCGCGAAATGGGCTGGACATCTTGGTGTCCTTTGTCCCTCGGACGTAGCCGGCAGTTAAACAAAGCATGTACAACTACCCCTCGATCTAGAACTGGCGTTCAGTACCCGCAAAGATTGGACCGCAGGAAGCCGAACCTTCAACATTCGCGGCTCGACATGGCGTCAGAAAGTCATCTCACTTCAGGGGAGTATCTGAATGGTTATCCGCCTTCTAGTAGCTGCGGCGGTCGCGTTGCTCGGCCTGCAGGCAGCAGTCTCGACCGCTCATGCCGACGCTACCGACGACCAATTCCTGGCAGCGCTGAGGTCCGCGGGCATCGGCGACCAAACGTCTTCCGCACACGCGATCGATGCCGGTCATTTCGTCTGCGTGAAACTTGACAACGGCGCGACGCCGGCCGAGGTGGAGAGTGACGTTAAGTCCAGCAGTAACATGCCCGAATATCATGCTGGCTTCTTCGTCGGCGCAAGCGTCAACGCATACTGCCCGCGGCACAGGCCTGAATTAGGTTAGCAACACCGGCCAGCGCTACCCAAGCCGTTCGGTGGCCTCAGCTGTAGCTGCGAGACGCCAGGCGCGGTCACCAACCCGGTTGTCGGCGAGATGAGTGGAGCCGGTGTCGTTGCTGCGGCCGATGATGACGCCGACCGCGATTATGGAGACGCCTAGCGAAGCAGCTGCGGTACCCAGTCCAATAACCCATGGTCACCGGCTGCGCCGGGCCTCCGTGGGTGCGATGGAGCTTTCGGCGACCGGTTCGCTGGGCGTTGCGTGATGCTGGGCAAGACGCCGCACCGTTTCGGCCCACGCCGAGAAAGGAGCCGACGGGGCCGTCGACACCGGCGAGCGTTATCCGCGGTTAGATTTTTTCGCCTCAGCGGAGTGCCACGTCGTCCACCGCCCCGCGACGTGCCACAGCGCCGGCGAAAGACGCGGGGACAGTTGCCGGACCGAGACCAACGCATTTGAGCACTTCAGGAGCGCTCTCAAGCTGCTGACCGCCGCCCGCGGAGCTGCGCCTGTTACTCAGCTGTTACCGCAGATGAACAGTTGTTGCCGCCGGGTGAACAGTTGCGAACACCAGGCTTGAGCCGCAGCACACACCGATACGCGCGTCTATTCTCATGCACGGACAGATGGCCGGAACTGACCTAGGGGAGGAACCCAAATGTCGTTTGTAACTACACAGCCGGAGGCGCTGTCGGCGGCGGCCACCAGCCTTCAGGGGATCGGCTCAGCAGTGAGTTCCCAGAACGCGTCGGCGGCGGCTCCGACGACGGGCGTGGTTCCGGCTGCGGCCGATGAGGTTTCAGCTCTGACTGCCGCCCAGTTTGTCGCGCACGCTCAGCTTTATCAGGCGGTCAGCGCCCAAGCTGCAGCGATCCACGAGATGTTCGTCAACACGTTGGGCACCAGCGCCGGTTCCTATGCGGCCACCGAGGCCGCCAACGCGGCCGCTGCGGGCTGAGTGTTGTCGATGAAGTCCATCCGGGGGTGCCACGTGCAGTGGCAACCAGTTCACGGGGAAGGGGGGATCCGCCGTGTGTTCCAAGTCGGCGGTTACCTCGGGTAACCGGTCCGACTACCACGTTCGTTGCAGTCGATCACTACTCAATCAAGGAGACAGGTAAGTGCCTACGCGTTTTATGACTGACCCGCACGAGATGCGGGCAATGGCGGGCCGGTTCGACACCCACGCCCAGACCGTCGAGGACGAGGCCCGCAAGATGTGGGCATCCAGCCAGAACATCGCCGGTGCCAGCTGGAGTGGGACCGCTCAGGCCACCTCCTACGACACCATGGGCCAGATGAACCAGGCCTTCCGCAACATCGTCAACATGCTGCACGGCGTGCGTGACGGGCTGATCCGCGACGCCAACAACTACGAGAGCCAAGAGCAGGCCTCGCAGCACATCTTGAGCAGCTAACCCCCCGCCACAAGCGTAAGCTTTCACAAATCAGGAGGACAGATACATGTCGATTAGTTACCAGTTCGGCGACGTCGATGCCCACGGCGCGATGATCCGTTCCCAGGCCGCCTCGCTAGAGCAGGAGCACCAGTCCATCGTGCGCGATGTGCTGGCCGCCGGTGACTTCTGGGGCGGCTCGGGTTCGGTGGCCTGCCAGGAGTTCATCACCCAGTTGGGCCGCAACTTCCAGACCATCTACGAACAAGCCAACTCCCACGGCCAAAAAGTCCAGACCGCCGGCAACAACATGAGCTCGACCGACTCCGCCGTCGGCGGCAGCTGGGCCTAGAAATCATCACAGGGCGCGGCAGCACACCGATTTCGGTGTGCTGCCGCGTCGTGCGATAACCGCGAACACGAGATACGAGAGAAGCGATGGACCAAACCACACGCACCGACATCACCGTCAATGTCGAGGGTTTCTGGATGTTGCAAGCGTTGCTGGATATCCGTCACGTCGCACCGGAATTACGCTGCCGGCCATTCGTGTCCACCGATTCGATGGACTGGCTCAACGAGCACCCGGGTATGGCGGTCATGCGCGAACAGGGGATCGTCGACGGCGAGTCGGTTAATGAGGCAATCGCCGCCCGAATGCGTGTTCTGGCGGCGCCCGATCTTGAAATCGTCGCGTTGTTGTCTCGGGGCAAATTGCTCTACGGCATCAAGGAACGGGAAGAGGGCGGCGACGAGGAGCCGGTGGGCTCCCGTGACATCCCGGACAACGAGTTCCGAGTCCTGCTGGCCCGCCGTGGCCAACATTGGGTGTCGGCAGTGCGGGTCGGTGACGAGATCACCGTCGACGATGTTGCGATCGCGGATACCGCGTCGGTCGCGGCACTGGTCTTCGATGCGCTGGAGTCGATCCACCACGCCGAGCCCGCTGCGATCAACGCGGTCAACGTGCCCCTCGATGAAATGCTGGAAATCACGAAGGCTTGGCAGAGTTCGGGATTCAACGTCTTCTCCGGTGGAGACCTGCGGCGGCTGGGCATCAGCGCAGCGACCGTGGCCGCGCTGGGTCAGGCGCTGTCAGACCCAGCTGCTGAGGCGGCGGTCTACGCCAGGCAATACCGGGACGACGACAAGGCGCCCAGCGCCTCGGTTCTGTCGCTGAAGGACGGATCGGGCGGACGAATCGCGATGTATCAGCAAGCGCGGACCGCCGGCTCGAACGAAGCCTGGCTGGCGATCTGTCCCGCCACTGCGCAGTTGGTCCAGGTCGGGGTGAAGACCGTTTTGGAGACTCTTCCGTACGGCGAGTGGAAGACGCATAGCAGAGTTTAACTAATTGTTACGGAAATACCGCGCACGACACGGACATTCGGTGCAGCATTCTTCAATGGTGCGGATGCCGCGAAATGCTCTAGAATCTGCTCAACAATTGGGACGCGACGTCACAATTCCACATAGCGAGGCAAGACAGATGGACCCACAATTCGTCGACAGAGGGGTGCAGCGATGACCGCAGTAGCTGAGGCACTACAGCCAGGCACCGAGGCACTCGCTTCGCCTCAATCAGCCGTGATCGGCATCATTGCCGGCGAGGGCGTCCAGATCGGTGTCCTGTTGGACGCCAACGCTCCCGTCTCGGTGATGATCGACCCGCTGCTGAAGGTCGTCAACGTCCGACTGCGGGAACTGGGCCTTACGGCACTGGAAGCCAAGCAGCGCGGCAGGTGGGCCCTGTGCCTAGTTGACGGCACGCCGTTGCGGGCCACCCAGTCGCTGACCGAGCAGGACATCTACGACGGCGACCGCCTGTGGCTGCGGTTCGTCGAAGACACCGAACAACGGTCGCAAGTCATCGAGCACATCTCGACGGCTGTGTCGGTGAACCTCAGCAAGCGGTTCTCCGCGGTCAACCCGGCAGTGGCCATCCAGGTCGGCGCACTTATGGTCGGGACCGGCGTACTGCTGGCATCGCTGCTGCTGGGCTGGTTCCGCTGGCAGCACGACTCCTGGGTTCCGGCACCTTACGCCCTGGTGATCGCGATACTGACGGTCACGGTGGCGCTGCTGATCCTGGGGCGTTCCCAGTCCGTGGGTAACCGTCGCGCGGGTGACATCTTGCTGTGGAGCGGCGTCGCGCCATTCGCGGTGTCCGCCGCGGCCGCGCCCCCCGGCCCGGTTGGCTCGCCAAACGCGGTAATGGGTTTTGCCGTCGCCGGCGTCGCCGCGATGCTCATCCTGCGGTTCACCGGCCGCCGGCTCGGTGCCGGCACGGCCATCGTGACCATCTCCTTGGTAGCAACGGCGGCGAGCCTGGCCCGGATGGCATTCGGCACCGGAGCGGTGACGCTGCTGACCACCATCCTGCTGGTCTGTGTGTTCGGCTACCACAGCGCGCCGGCGTTGTCTCGCTGGATGTCCGGTATCCGGCTGCCGGTGTTCCCCTCCGCCACCAGCCGCTGGGTATTCGAAGCCCGGCCTGATCTGCCGACCACCGTGGTGCACCCGCTCGACGGCGGCCGTCCGACCCTGGAAGGCCCCGAGTCCATCGGAGACGTCGTGCTGCGGGCCGAGCGCGCCCGGTCGTTCTTGACCGGCCTGCTGGTCGGTCTGGGCGTGCTGACGATCGTGTCCTTGGCTGGTGTGTCCGACCCGCGTACCCACGACCGGTGGTTGCCGCTGCTTCTGGTCGTTACGACCGCGGGCTTCCTGATGCTGCGTGGCCGCTCGTACGTGGACCGCTGGCAGGCGATCATCTTGGCGGTGACGTCGGTCCTCATCGTCGGAGCCGTTCTGGTGCGGTACTCGACCGTGCTGTCCTCCACGGCCGCGGTGTCGGTGACTGCCGGCCTGGCTGTGCTCATCCCCGCTGCGGGGCTGACGGCTGCTGCGACAGTCCCCAACACGATTTACAGCCCGCTGTTCCGCAAGTTGGTGGAATGGGTCGAATATCTCTGCCTGATGCCGATCTTCCCGTTGGCATTGTGGTTGATGAATGTCTATGCAGCGATCCGGTATCGGTAGTAGCCGACTGCGGCCGCTTCGCGCGGCCGCAGTCGCCGCCACCACACTGATAGTCGCTTCCGTAGCACTGTCCGGGTCACCTGCGTACGCGATCAACCCGCCGGGGGTCGACCCGGGGGCAGTGCCGCCCAACAGTCCGCCTGGACCGCCGCAGCCCATGCGGCAGACCGCGTACTGCACCGAGGTTGGAGTGTTGCCGGGCACGGACTTTCGGGTGCAGCCGAAGTACATGGACATGCTGAACCTTCCCGAAGCGTGGCGCTTCGGGCGCGGCGCCGGGGTGAGGGTCGCCGTCATCGACACCGGGGTGGCCCCGCACCCGAGACTGCCGCACCTGATGCCCGGCGGCGACTACGTGATGGCCGGTGGTGACGGGCTGTCCGACTGCGACGCACACGGCACGATCGTGGCATCGATGATCGGAGCCGCACCGGCAGATGCAGCGGGACCCGGGGAACCGGGGCCGCGACGACCGCCGCCGGTTCCGACCCGGGAACCACCGCCCCCAGCGCCGCCGCCGCAGACGATCAGTGTGGCGCCGCCGCCTCCGCAGACCATCACGATGGTGCCGGCTCCACCCCCGTCGTCGGAGGAGGCCCCACCGCCGGTGTTCGGCGGTCCGCCGGCGCAGCAGGCCCCGCTCGTGCCGCAGGCGCCGGCAGGGCCCAAGAGCCCCGGTGCGGCCAACCGCGGCCTCGGCAAGGCAGTGTTGCCCGGCTTCTCCGGCGGCGGGCACGGACAGGTGGTCTCCGTCGACTACCCGCGGCCGGCCGCGCCGCCACCGCTGGACCCACCTCCGGCGCCGGTGCCGGCTGACGCATTCAGCGGCATCGCCCCCGACGTCGACCTGATCTCGATCCGCCAGGACAGCCAGGCGTTTGGCCTCAAAGATGCCTACACCGGCGACGAGGACCCGCAAACCCGGCAGAAGCGGGACAACATTTTCACAATGGCGCGGGCGATCGTGCACGCGGCCAATATGGGTGCCCGGGTCATCAACATCTCCCAGGTGATGTGCATGAGTGCGCGCAGCATCATCGACCAGCCCGATTTAGGGGCGGCGGTTCGGTACGCAGCGGTCGACAAAGACGCGGTCATCGTCGCGGCCGCAGGCGACACCAGTCAGCGCGACTGCAAAGCAAACCCGCTGGTTGATCCGTTGCACCCCAACGACCCTCGCGACTGGAACGGTGTGACCACAGTGGTGACTCCGTCGTGGTTCAGCGACTATGTCTTGACTGTCGGCGCTGTGGATGCTTCCGGCGCGCCGATGGAAAAGCAGAGCGTGGCGGGGCCGTGGGTATCGATCGGGGCGCCCGGTACCGACGTGGTCGGGCTTTCGCCGCGAGATAACAGCCTAGTCAACGCAATTGACGGTCCCGACAACTCTTTGCTGGTGCCGTCCGGCACCAGCTTCTCCACCGCGATCGTTTCTGGTGTGGCGGCTCTGGTGCGGGCGAAATACCCGCAACTGACATCGCACCAGGTCATCAACCGGTTGATTCACACCGCCAGGGCCCCCTCGCGCGGAGTGGACAACCAGGTGGGCTACGGGGTTGTCGATCCGGTTGCCGCGCTGACCTGGGATGTACCTGATGGTGCTGCCCTGCCGAAAGTTTCGGCGTCGCCGCTGGATCTGCCTCCGGTCCCCGCGCCGCGCAACATGGTGCCGGTGTGGGTCGCCGCCGGTGGGCTGGGTGGTGCACTGTTACTGGCGGGCTTGGTATTTGGCGGAGCTGTGCTGATGCGCAAAACAACAGGGAGACAGGAATGAAGGCACAACGCGAGTACGGTCTGAACCTGTCGTGGGCGCGGGTCACCACGGTGTTTCTCATCGACGTTGCGTTGCTGGTGATTGTAAGTCACCTTCCGGATTCTTGGCAGGCCAACCATGTCGCCTTTTGGGTCGGTGTGGGTCTGGCCGTAGTGGTGACGCTCGTCGCGCTGCTCACCAATGGGGGAGTGCCCATCGCGTCTGCCCCGCTTGCCCGGGTCCGGAATTGGTACGCCGACCCCGAGGCGCTCACCGTCGGCTGCACCCCGGCGATCGACCACCGGCGTCAATTCAGCCGCGACACGGTCGGAGTACGTGAGTACAACGGCCAATTGATCGCCGTGATCGCTGTCGAAGGCGCGGGAGAGGCGGGCCGGCATCGCCACCGGGACGCCTTGGCGACGACGATCCCGCTGGAGGCCGTCGTCGCGTCATTGCGTCAGTTCGACGTCCGTCTGGAGAGCGTCGACGTCGTCTCGGTAGGAACGCGCAGCGCCGCCGGCGGTGTCAGATCGGCTGTTCGGGATGATTTCGGAGCTGGTCGCGATCGACGCCCGATCGAAGAGCGCAACACCTGGCTGGTGTTGCGGATGGACCCGCAGCACAACGTCGCGGCGATCGCTGCCCGTGATTCGGTGGCCTGCACCCTGGTCGCGGCCGCTGAGCGGCTGGCGCACGATCTCGACGGGCGAAACTGCGCCGCCAGGCCGCTGACCGCCGACGAGATCGTCGACGTGGACGACGCCGTGCTGGCCGGGCTCCAACCAGCTCACGTCCGGCCGTTCTGGCGTTACCTCAAGACCCCCAGCGGATACGTGACCAGCTTCTGGGTGTCGCCCGGCGACATCACCAGCGAGACGCTCGAAGAGCTGTGGCTCACCGACGCCGACGTCACGGTGCTGACGATCCGGATCATCGCCGAGGGTCACGAGGCTGATGTGTCGGTGTGGGTGCGCTACCACAGCGACAAGCGCCTGCAGAAACAGGCTTTCAGCGGACTGAACCGGCTCACCGGGCGTCAGCTCGGCGCGGTGGGCGCCAGCCTCCCGGCGCCGACGTCACGGCGGCCGCTACCCATGCCGAGCCGCACGTTGGCCAACGGTGAGGACATCTTGGTTCCGGTTGGCGCAGTAGCTGGGCAACTAGTGGGCGCCGCCGAAGCCTTACGATGAGAAGATGACCCGACCGCAGATCGCCGCGTCGGATGCCCGCAACGCGATGGTCGCCGGCCTTCTTGCATCTGGTGTTTCGGTCAACGGGCTTCAGCCCAGCCACAACCCGCAAGTGGCCCTGCGGATGTTCGCGACGGCCACCAGGCTCGACCAGGACATGTGTGACGCTTGGCTGGCACGGCTGCTGGTCGGTGACCAGACCATCGAAGTCCTCACCGGCGCCTGGCAATCCGTCAAGACGTTCGGCTGGGAGATCCGGCGCCTCGGCCTGAGCGAGCTCGAGTTCCGCCCTGAGATCTCCGACGGCATGTTCCTGAAGCTGGCGGTCACCAGTGTGGAGTCGTTGGCTGCCGGCTACGCGGCCGCTCTCACCGAAGCGAAGCGGTTCGCGGAGGCTGCGGAGCTGTTGGATTCGATTACGCCACGGCACGCCTCCGAGGAGGAGTTGGTCAAGTACGTGCGGGGGCTGCTGTACTTCCGCACCGGCCGGTGGCCGGATGTGCTTGTCCAGTTCCCGGCCGGGATCACCTGGCGGCATCCCGAGCTGAAGGCCGCTGGCGCGGCGATGGCCACCACCGCCTTGGCCTCCCTCGGGGTGTTCGAGGAAGCGACCCGCCGCGCGCAGGAGGCGATCGAGGGCGAACGGGTGCCCAGCGCGGCCAACGTCGCGATGTACACCCAAGGAATGTGTCAGCGGCATCTGGGCCGCGAAGAAGAGGCCGTCGAGTCGCTGCGGCGGGTCTACTCGCGTGATGCCAAGTTCACGCCCGCGCGCGAGGCACTCGACAACCCCAACTACCGGCTGGTGCTGACGGACCCGGAAACCATTGAGGCCAGGACGGATCCGTGGGATCCGGACAGCGCGCCCACCCGCGAAGAAGCGGAGGCCGCACGGCACGCCGAGATGGCCAAGAAGTACTTGGACGAAGGCGACGCCGAGCTCAACGCGATGCTCGGCATGGATCAGGCCAAACGGGAAATCAAGCTGATCAAGTCGACGACGAAGGTGAATCTGGCCCGCGCGAAAATGGGCTTGCCGGTGCCGGTGACGTCGCGACACACGTTGTTGCTAGGACCTCCCGGCACGGGCAAAACGTCGGTGGCCCGCGCGTTCAGCAAGCAGCTGTGCGGTTTGACCGTGCTGCGCAAGCCGTTGGTGGTCGAGACCAGCCGCTCAAAGTTGCTGGGTCGCTACATGGCCGACGCGGAAAAGAACACCGAGGAGATGCTCGAGGAAGCCCGGGGCGGCGCGGTGTTCTTCGACGAGATGCACAACCTGCACGAGAGTGGCTACTCCACGGGCGATGCCTACGGCAACGCGATCATCAACACCTTGCTGCTGTACATGGAAAATCACCGCGACGAGCTAGTGATCTTCGGGGCGGGCTACGCCAAAGCGATGGACAAGATGCTGGAGGTCAACCAAGGCCTGCGCCGCCGGTTTTCTACGGTCATCGAGTTCTACAGCTACAACCCGAAAGAACTGATCGCGCTGACCCAATTGATGGGCCGGGAAAATGAAGACGTGATAGCCGATGATGCGGTCGACGTTCTGCTGCCGGCCTACACCAGGTTCTACGAGGACGAGACCATCTCGCAAGAAGGCGACTTGATCCGGGGCATAGACACGCTGGGAAACGCCGGATTTGTGCGCAACGTGGTGGAAAAGGCCCGTGATCACCGCAGCTTCCGCCTCGACGACGAAGACCTCGACGCGGTGTTGGCCAGTGAATTCGACGAGTTCAGCGACGACCAACTGCGCCGGTTCAAGGAATTGACCCGCGACGACCTCGCCGAGGGTCTCAGCGCGGCAGTCGCCGAGAAGAAGACGGACTAGCCGTTTCGGGAGTTAGCTACGACCGCTAAGCCCTCACCGCAGTTAATTCCCGCCCGCCCCGTACGGCATGGCCTATGCTAGCGGGGGCTCCGGTGAAGCAAATTAAGGAAAAATCTACAGAGCGTTGCATTGACGCGGTGCGCTGCCGCTGTCAAGCTGATGTTACAAATACGTTACATGCACCTCGCTAGGTGAGGCGTCTGCACGGATATAGGCCACTGACCTCGAACGTCGAAAGACGCCCAGGGTCAGGACAGCTCCTCCCGGCTTAAGGGTTGAGCCCAAGTGGCTTCCGGAATCTCCGGATACGCCGTGCAGTGCCAAAGCTCTGACGAGAGGGGTGCTGCCCGAACGATCCGTTGGGCAATGCTTCGCTCTTCGAGCCTCCGCGGCGGGTGTCCCGTCGGGAGGAGGTGGGGACGACGCAGACGTTGCGTGGATAGTCCTGCTCAGAGCTATCCGAGATCGATGATCGTTTGATTCCGATCCGGGGATGGCAGCGACTCCGCCGACTGAATCGGTCTGCGCCAAGCCGTGTCTCCGTTTCGCGGAGCGGGCAGCGGTGCACCCCGCAGCAGCTCGCGGGCCGAGGCCCGAGTCCGGGTCGGACTACTTCCTCAAGGAGTAAGTCCATGACAAGTGTGACCACACAGCCTGGAACGCTGGATTACGGAATATTGCCACCAGAAATCAATTCCGCTCGCATCTATACCGGTCCCGGTTCGGGGCCCATCCTGGCTGCCGCGTCAGCCTGGGGCGGCCTGGCCGCCGAGCTGAGTTCCGCGGCATCGTCTTACACCGCGGTGATCTCCGAGCTGACCGACGGCTCCTGGCGAGGTCCGGCCGCGGCGTCGATGGCGACCGCGGCCACGTCCTATGTCGAGTGGATGACCACGGCGGCCGCACAAGCAGAGCAGACCGCGGGGCAAGCTCAAGCCGCCGCCGCGGCGTACGAGGCCGCATACGCAATGACGGTTCCGCCAGCCGTCGTTGCAGCCAATCGCACTCAGCAGGCGGCGCTGATCGCGACAAATGTGGTGGGCCAGAACACCCCGGCGATCGCGGCCACAGAGGCCCTCTACGCGGAGATGTGGGCGCAAGATGCTGCGGCCATGTACGGCTACGCGAGTTCGTCGGCGGCCGCTGCGACGGTGACTCCCTTCAGCTCACCGCCGCAGACCACCAACCCGACCGCGGCGGCAAGCCAAGCGGGCGCGGTGAGCCAAGCGACTGCTACCGCGGCCGGCACGGGCACGCAGTCGACGCTGTCTCAGGTGATCTCGACCGTTCCCAGCACGCTGCAGGGGCTCTCGTCGCCGCTTTCGTCAGCCTCGCTCGGGGTCAATCCCTTTGCGCCCGGGTCGAATACGGCTACCACGGGGATCGCGGGGCTACTGAATCTCCTGAGCGGACAGACCGGGTCGGCCTTCGGTAGCTTCATAACCTCGGGATTTTCCAACGGAATCCTCTCCGGTAACTGGTTCAACCCGGCCAGCGTAATGCCGGCTGTGACAAGCTCGTTCGGCGATATCGGGTTCTTGGCGGTGGCCGGTCAAGCCGGTACCGGCGGCTTCAACCCGGCCTTGTTCTCGGCGGCGACTGCACCGGCGGCGGTGAGCACCGTCGGACTGGGCCACGTCGGTTCGGCGATCGGCTCAGTCGGGTCATCCGGACTGGGCGGATCAGGGGTCTCGGCCGGCGTGGGCCGCGCGACCTTGGTCGGGACGATGTCCGTGCCGCAAAGCTGGGCAGGGTCCTCGCCCATGCCCGCTGCCGCCGCCCCGGCCACCGCCACGCAGGTACCGGGTTGGACGATCCCGCCGGGCGCGGGATTAGAGGAAGTGTCCGCGACGCAGGGCATGCCCGGTATGCCGGGGATGCCGATGGGAGCCGGCGCCCCGCGCGGCTACGGATTCGCTGCTCCGCGCTACGGGTTCCGCCCAACCGTCGTTGCCCATCCGCCGGCGGCCGGATAGCAGGCGGGGAGGCACACGATGATCTTCAGACCCGACACGCGAAGGATGCAAGGGTGGCGCCGAGCTCACCGCGGACGTCCGCGGTGCTCAGCGACAGGTCCACGTCGCCGCGGCACCCTTGACGCACCCCATAGATTCTCGTGATTCATCAACAGGCACAACATATTGCGAAGTGATAGGCGAGTCCAACGAACAACGGCGACATGCCCGCACCGTGCCGCGTCATCGACCACCGTTGCGCGCGCCAGGTTGACTCTCTTCGAATTCGGTGGAACCATGATCGATGCAAGCACCTCGCTAGGTGAGGCGTCTGCACGGATACAGGCCACTGACCTCGAACGTCGAAAGACGCCCAGGGTCAGGACAGCTCCTCCCGGCTTAAGGGTTGAGCCCAAGTGGCTTCCGGAGTTTCCGGATACGCCGTGCAGTGCCAAAGCTCTGACGAGAGGGGTGCAGCGACCGGCTGAAGTTGCCGGAACCGCTCATCCCGCGTGCAACGTGTTGGCACCCCTGTGTGCCCTGGCCGTGAGGAGGTGAGGCGAAGTGAGTCCTAGCGATAGTCCGTATCCGAGACCCGTGACCATTTCGTTCGGATCCGGCCCCGGCGCCTTCACCACCATCTGAATCGGCTCGCGCCGCTTCCAATAACACACGCGCGCTTGGCTTTTGCGTGTGTCATCCTGTCGTGCCCCGACACCGGCGCGGCTTCAGCCTGCTTTGAGCAAGGAGAAGTCTGATGACTTTCGTGACCACACAGCCAGAAGTGCTGGCGGCGGCAGCCGGCCAGTTGCAAGAAATCGGTGTGGCCATCGCTGCGCAGAATGCCACCGCGGCAGCACCGACCGTCGGGGTGGTCCCGGCCGCTGCTGACGAGGTATCCGCCTTGACGGCAACGCAATTCAGTGCACACGCCACCGCCTACCAGACCGTGAGCGCTCAAGCTTCGGCGATCCACGACATGTTCGTGCGGATCCTGGGCGCCAGCGGCCATTCGTACGCCGCTACCGAAGCCGCTAACGCGATCGCAGCGAGCTAGGAAGGAGTCCGGCCATGACGGCAATGCTGGATTACGGCGTATTCCCGCCGGAGCTCAACTCGGCTCGCATGTATGCCGGCCCGGGGTCGGGGTCGCTGCTGTCCGCGGCATCGGCCTGGGACGGCCTGGCCGCCGACTTGCATTCGCAAGCAGCCAATTTCGGCTCGGTGGTCGAAGAACTGACCAGTGGCGAGTGGCAGGGCCCCGCGTCGACGTCGATGGCGGCCGCGGCGGCGCCATACGTGGCATGGATGAACAACACGGCCGCGCAGGCCGAACAGACAGCCGCGCAGGCGAAGTCGGCGGCAGCCGCCTATGAGGCGGCGTTTTCCGCTACGGTCCCGCCGCCGGTGATCGCGGCGAACCGGGCTCAACTGGCGAGCCTGGTCGCGACGAACGTCATCGGGCAGAACACCCCGGCGATCATGGCCAACGAGGCCCACTACGCCGAGATGTGGGCCCAAGACGCCGGTGCGATGTACGGGTATGCCGGGCAGTCCTCAGCCGCAACCCAGTTGGCGTCGTTCACGCCGCCAGCCCAGACCACCAACTCCGCCGGGTTGGCCAACCAGTCAGCGGCAGTCAGCGCTGCCACCGGCACGTCGGTGCAGTCCAACGCGTCTGGCGTTGCCGGCGCCCTGCAAAGCCTGGTATCGGGAGGATCCACGTCATCGTCGACGGCAACCTCCACGGCGACGTCGGGATCTTCATCGCTGTCGAGCCTGGCGAACAGCTTGACCGGCAGTGGGACAGACACCGGACTTGGCAACAACAGCAACGCTGTTCTCGGCGTCGACTCGAACTTCTGGAACACCGTTACGTCCACCGGTGCGTTCAACCCCGCCCAGGTTGTACAAGCCATCACGGGTTCGACGTTCCTGGGCGCCGGGGCCAACGCTGTGGAGCAGATGACACCATCGGGAATGGCTGCCGCGCTGGGACTGCCGGCGGGCTCGGGTCTGTCGGGCTTGGGTGGTGCGGGCAGCGGGATCTCAGCCGGACTCGGCAAAGCCGCCACGCTCGGTCCAGTGTCGGTACCGCCGGCCTGGACCTCGATCGCCACCCCCAACAGCCCGTTGGGGTCGGCACTTGGTGCCACCCCTCTGAACGCGTCGGCGTCTGCGATACCGGTGATGCCCGGCATGCCGATACCGTCCGGGGCGGCGGCGAGCAACACGGCCGCTGCGGCAGCGCCCAAATACGGCTTCCGGCCGACCATGGTCATGCATTCGCCAATGGCCGGATGAAAAGTGTTATGCACGTTCAGCCTTCGGCTCAACGTGACTAGTTGATTCCGAGATCGAGAAGGAGACAGGGATATGTCTACGCGTTTTATGACTGATCCGCATGAGATGCGGGCGATGGCGGGCCGGTTTGACACCCATGCCCAGACGGTGGAGGACGAGGCCCGCAAGATGTGGGCATCGAGTCAGAACATCGCCGGTGCCGGCTGGAGTGGGACGGCTCAGGCCACCTCCTACGACACCATGGGCCAGATGAACCAGGCTTTCCGCAACATCGTCAACATGCTGCACGGTGTGCGTGACGGGTTGATCCGCGACGCCAACAACTACGAGAGCCAAGAGCAGGCCTCTCAGCACATCCTGTCCAGCTAGTCCAGCGCCGAAACCTTTTAGGAGAACCTAAATGTCGATCAGTTACCAGTTCGGCGACGTGGACGCCCACGGCGCGATGATTCGTTCCCAGGCCGCCTCGTTGGAGGCCGAGCACCAGTCCATCGTGCGCGATGTGCTGGCCGCCGGTGACTTCTGGGGTGGCTCGGGTTCGGTGGCCTGCCAGGAGTTCATCACCCAGTTGGGCCGCAACTTCCAGACCATCTACGAACAAGCCAACTCCCACGGCCAAAAGGTCCAGACCGCCGGCAACAACATGAACTCCACCGACAGCGCCGTCGGCTCCAGCTGGGCCTGACACCATGCGCGGCAGCGCTTGCCGCCAATGCAACGCCTTGAACACCAGTGAGTACTGATTCGACCTCGATTGGCAGTGATGGAGGTGGCCAGCAATGACCACGTTGGACCGCGAGAGCATTGACGCAACGCAACACGCCCCGTCGCGCACCGCAGTGCTGGACAGCGCCCACGTTGGTGACATCGAGGGTGCGCTGGGCCGAATCAGGCTGAGCGACAACGATCGCCCGCGCACGGTGAAGACTCGCTTGGCCACCATGCTAGCGATCGTCGGACCCGGCCTGATCGTGATGGTCGGCGACAACGACGCCGGCGGTGTCGCGACCTACGCGCAGGCTGGACAGAACTACGGCTACAGCCTGCTGTGGGTGCTGCTGCTGTTGATCCCAGTGCTCATCGTCAACCAGGAGATGGTGGTCCGACTCGGCGCCGTCACCGGGGTCGGACACGCACGGCTGATCAACGAACGGTTCGGCCGAGGCTGGGGCTGGTTCTCTGTCGGCGACCTATTCCTGCTGAACTTCCTCACTCTCATCACCGAATTCATCGGCATCACGCTGGCTGCCGACTACATCGGCATTCCCAGATATGTGGTTGTGCCATTCGCCGCGATCGCTCTGATCGCCGTCATGGCCACCGGCAGCTTCCGGCGTTGGGAGCGGGCAATGCTCGTTTTCATCGCGATCACGCTGCTGCAGATTCCCATGCTGGCGATGTCACACCCGCACTGGGGCCACGCGGTGAAATCGTTTGTCGCACCGGGCGTCGCCGGCGGATTCACCTCCGACGCGGTGCTGTTGATCATTGCCATCGTCGGCACCACGGTGGCGCCATGGCAGTTGTTCTTCCAGCAATCCAACGTCGTCGACAAGCGCATCACGCCGCGCTTCATCGGCTACGAACGGGCCGACACCACGCTGGGCGCCTTCGTCGTGGTGATCGGCGCGGCCGCGCTGATGATGACCGGTGACTGGTCAGCACGCGCCACCAACAGCCGCGGAGGATTCGTCGACGCCGGCGTGCTCGCGCACCTGCTCGGCCGATACAGTTCCTCACTGGGATCGGTGTTCGCAATCGTTTTGCTCGACGCCTCCATCATCGGGGCGGCGGCGGTCACCCTGGCCAGCAGTTACGCGTTCGGGGATGTGTTCGGGCTCAAGCATTCACTGCATCGCGGCTTCGGCGACGCCAAACCGTTCTACCTGTCCTACACCGGGATGGTGGTGGTCGCGGCGGCGATTGTGCTCATTCCCGGCGCACCACTGGGTTTGATCACCACCGGCGTTCAAGCGCTGGCCGGATTGCTGTTGCCCAGCGCCACCGTATTCCTGCTGTTGCTGTGCAATGACCGGGAAGTGTTGGGCCCCTGGGTGAATCGGCCGTGGCTCAACGTGCTCGCCGGCGTTATCGTGAGCGTCCTGTTGCTGCTGTCCGGAATTTTGATGGCGACAACGATGTTCCCCAGTCTCAACGTCGTGTCGATCGCCACCGCCCTTTTTGTCGGATTCGTCATGTGCGCCGTGGGCACTTTCGGCGTGCTGTGGTTGACGGGCCGACGGCGACCGAATCCACCGATGCTCGAACAGCTCTCCCAGGCACTGGCAAGGGTCGACCGGGCTTCATGGCGGATGCCACCGATGGACGTGCTGGCACCCGTCCAGTGGTCGACCGGCACCCGGGCGGGCATGCTGGCGCTGCGCGGCTACCTCGTTATCGGGGCGATCATGTTGCTGGTCAAGGCCATCCAGCTCGGCAGCGCCTAATTTCGTCCGCAGCGCTGCGACCACACCGGCGTGGTGATGTGCCAATCTCGTCGTGACTCGGCCACACTGGTAGTCAGATCGGTTCAACGGAGAGGAGAGCCGTGCCATGGAGACGCTGAGCATCGCTGAGTTCGCGCTGCGTCTGGGCGTTGGAGTTGGCTGCGGCGCTCTGATCGGCATCGAGCGGCAGTGGCAGGCGCGCAGAGCCGGGCTGCGGACTAATGCGCTGGTGGCCACCGGCGCGACGCTGTTCGTGCTCTATGCCGTCGCCACCAACGACAGCAGCCCCACCAGGGTGGCGTCCTACGTGGTGTCAGGGGTCGGCTTCCTCGGCGGTGGGGTGATCCTGCGCGAGGGATTCAACGTGCACGGGCTCAACACCGCAGCGACCCTGTGGTGCTCGGCTGCCGTCGGCGTGCTCGCGGCAAGCGGGCATCCGCTGTTCGCGTTGATCGCGACCGGCGTCATCGTCGGAATTCACGTACTGGGACGGCCGCTAGGCCACCTGATCGACCGCGACAACGTGGTGGAGGAGGACGAGGACGACCAGCCGTATCAACTGCAAGTGATCTGTCGGCGCAAATCCGAAAAGTACGCGCGCGCGCAGATTGTCCAGCACACCGGCGGCAGTAGCGACTTTGTGCTGCGCGGTATCCACACCGGACGTGCGGGCGAGGACAACATCGCCTTGACCGCGTACCTGCTCAGCGACGGTCATGCGCCAGCCCGGCTGGAACAGCTTGTCGCCGAACTGTCTCTTCAGGAGGGCGTTCAGGCAGTGCACTGGTACGCCGGCGATCAGGACGAACCGATGCCCAGGGCGCCGCAGACTGATTAGCCCGGTCGGTCTCGAAACACACGTCACCGGCGTCGTAGGGTGAGGGACGTGAACGCGATCGCGGGTTTTGTATCCGGGCTGCCCGCGCAGATGCGGGACCCGGTGTTGTTCGCAATTCCCTTTTTCCTGTTGCTGTTGATTGTGGAGTGGACAGCCGCCCGCAAGCTCGAACGCATCGAGCGGGAGGCGAACGCACAACAGACCAGCGACACAGGGCCACCCGTCCGTCCGAGTTCAGGTGCATACCTGACCGCCGATTCGTGGGCGAGCATCTTGATGGGACTGGTTTCGGTGGCCACCACCGCGGCCTGGAAGTTCATCGCCTTAATCGGCTACGCCGCGATCTACGCCTACCTTGCTCCCTGGCACCTGTCGGTGACGCATTGGTACACCTGGGCGATCGCGATACTGGGTGTCGATTTGCTGTACTACTGCTATCACCGCATCGCGCATCGGGTTCGGCTGATCTGGGCCACCCATCAAGCTCACCACTCGAGCCAGTACTTCAATTTCGCCACCGCGCTGCGCCAGAAATGGAACAACAGCGGCGAGATACTGATGTGGATCCCGTTGCCGCTGCTGGGTATTCCGCCGTGGTTGGTTTTCTTCAGTTTCTCGATCAACCTGATCTACCAGTTCTGGGTGCACACCGAGCGGATCGGCAGAATGTGGGCACCTATTGAATTCGTCTTCAACACGCCCTCCCACCATCGCGTACACCACGGCATGGACCCTGAATACCTCGACAAGAACTACGGCGGCATCTTCATCATCTGGGACCGGCTGTTCGGTAGCTTCCGGCAAGAGACATTTCGCCCGCATTACGGGCTGACCAAGCAAGTGAACACGTTCAACGTCTGGAAATTGCAGACCCACGAATACCTGTCTATAGCCCGCGATTTCCGGTCAGCAACGTGTCTGCGCGACCGGCTCGGCTACGTCTTCGGTCCTCCGGGCTGGCTGCCCGCAGCCGCCATCCGGCCGGCGGTCCCCACCCCGCTGACCCCGTCGCGGTGACGGACGGATCGATGGTCAGCGATCGTTCATCGAGCGTTTTTTATTGCGGCGAGCCGAAAGGCCCCATCGCTGAGCCAAGATCAGTAAGCTGCGCCTGGTCGTGCAGTTGTGCGATGCCGGTCGGTTCGCCGCCCGGGCCGCGATGACGAGAAGGGAATTGCAGTGGGAGACACTCTCACCGAAGGACAAAAGCTTGTCAAAGGTGAATCGCTTACCTCGAGCAACGGCGCCTACACCCTGACCTTGCAAGACGACGGGAATCTAGTGCTGGCATCGCGCGGCCACGCGGTCTGGGCGTCGGGCACAAACGGAGAAGACGTGGTCCGCGCCGAGGTCCAGAGCGACGGCAACTTCGTGGTGTACACCGCCGACAAGCCGGTATGGCACACCGACACCAAGGGCAAGAAGAACGTGCGACTGGTTCTGCAAGACGACCGCAATCTGGTGCTGTATGCCGCGGATGGGTCAGCGTGGTCGACCAAGACCGAGACCGATGCGCCGCCGCCGCCCGAGCCGGAAGCCGCCGCAGCCGCGCCCGAACCTGTGGCGGAGGAAGCAGCTGCCACGGCATCCGAGCCGGAACCCGAACCTGCCGCGCGGACGTATACCGTCGAATCCGGCGACACGTTGTGGGCTATCTCCGAGCGGTTCTACGGTGACGGCAGCAAGTACCAGGTCATCGCCGACGCCAGCGGTATCTCCAACCCGGATCTGATCCAGCCGGGACAGGTGCTGACCATTCCTTGATGTGGAGGGGAGCGCGACGGCCCGCAACCGGATCAGCGCGCTCCCCAACCGCTTTGCTCTGCGCACCATGCCGGGTCGGTAGTCTGGAAGCCGGTCGGCGCCGCGCCGGCCCCGATGGATCGGAGTCGACGGTGCGCCGTCCGGCAATCCGCGCGTTCGGCGCGACGGTTACTGCAGCGGTGGTGGCTGCCTGCCTTCCCGCGATTGCCCACGCCGACCCGGTTCTCGTCTTCCCCGGGATGGAGATCCACCAGGGCATCCATCTGTGCACGTTGGGCTACGTCGACCCGGGACTGCGGGTGGCGTTCACCGCGGGACATTGTCGCGGCGACGGGCCGGTGACCGACAAGGACAACAAGCTCATCGGCAATTTGGCGACTTTCCGCGACAACACACCAAACGGCGCCTTCGTCAAGACGGATCAGCAGGTCGACGACTACGAGTCGATCGTGCTGGCACCCGACGTCGCAGTCAACAACATGCTTCCGGGTGGACGCGTACTGGCGTCGGATCCCGGGCTGGTCGTGACACCCGGCGAACCTATCTGCCATTTCGGCGTGATCACCGGCGAGAGTTGCGGAACCGTCGAAAGTGTCTACAACGGCTGGTTCACGATGGGGCACGGCGCCGTCAGCCAGCAAGGCGACTCCGGCGGGCCGGTCTATCTCACCAACGGCCCCGGTCCCGCCCGGATGGTCGGGATCTTCAACAGCGTGTGGGGCGGATTGCCGGCCGCAGTGTCGTGGCAGTCCACCACCCAGGAGATCCGTCAGGACGTGGGCGTCGGCGGTCCGTCGATTTAGAGGTCAGCCGGAATTCCGCAGCGCGAAGACCGGGATCGACGGCGCTGCGGCCCGAAACTGCTCGTCGCCGCAATCGGGCGTCAACCCCGCGATGTGGCCCTTGACCTCCCAATACCATCTGTCCAGATACTGCCTCAGCAGCTCTGGCTTCGCCGAATCGGCGACCTCCGTGGCGTGGAGGCGGCGACGGTGCCAGCGCGGCCCCATCTCGACGGCTCCGGCCGCCCGGACATTGCGCACCCACTGGGTGGTGCCGCGGGGAGACACCAGGTAGTCGACGTCAGCGACGGTGAGCACGTTGACGACCGCGCCGCGCACTTTTCCTGTCTTGCGGCCACGCACGCGAAGCGCTCGGGTGCCGGCGATGCTGATACCGAACTCCGCCAGCAACCGGATGAATGTGTTGGCGGCTCTGGCCGCCCGATGAGGTTCGTCGTAATGCACCGTCATGTTGCATCCTCTCTCGACATGTTCAGAGAGCACTGCTCTCTACGCGTATGACGGTGGCATACCGTCACGGGAAAAGCAAGAGCACCGATCTCGTTTGTGTCAAGATGGGTCAATGGCGGGTCGGCGCGATTCGCGCGAGCGCATCGAGGCGCAGATCATCGAGCTCGGCCGACGCCATCTGGTGGAACACGGGGCCAGCGGGTTGTCGCTACGTGCCATCGCCCGCGATCTCGGGATGGTGTCGTCGGCGGTGTACCGGTACGTGTCCAGCCGCGACGAGTTGCTGACGTTGCTGCTCGTCGACGCCTACTCCGATCTCGCCGACGCGGTGGATCGCGCTCGCGACGAAGTACCCGATGTGTGGAGCGACGACGTTGTCGCGATCGCGCATGCGGCGCGCAATTGGGCCATCGCCCACCCCGCCGGGTGGGCGTTGTTGTACGGCAGCCCGGTGCCCGGTTATCACGCACCGGCCGAACGTACCGTCGGCCCTGGGACGCGGGTGGTCGGCGCTTTGTTCGACGCCGTCGCGGCCGGCATCGAGACAGGCGACATCATGTTGACCAATTACCCAGCGCCACAACCGATATCGTCAGACTTCGAACGACTTCGGCAGGAGTTCGGTTTTCCCGGCGACGATCCCGTCATCATCAAGTGTTTCGCGATCTGGGCCGGCGTAGTGGGCGCGATCAGCCTGGAGGTGTTCGGCCAATATGGCACCGACACGCTGAGCGACCCGCGTGCGGTGTTCGACACCCAGGTTCGCCTGCTGGTGAGTGTCCTCACCCAACCCGACATCGGTCTGCAGCCATTCCGGGTGTCGCCGCCGAATTAGAACGTGTTCAGCCGACCACCGCGGTTGTCTCATGCATCTGCGTTGGCAACATCATTTCCGGTGGTTTCTGTCGAGCGGACACTGGGTTATTCTGCGAGGCGATGAGCCTCTCCTTCGGGTCGCCGGTCCAGATCGCCTGGGTGACCCCCGATCTGGACGCCACCGAAACGGCTCTCACCGGCCTGTTAGGCGTCAAGAAGTGGATACGGCTGCCCGAAGTGCACTTCGCGCCGGAGACCTGCACCTACCTCGGCAGACCGGCCGACTTCGTCGCAAGCATCTCGCTGAGCTATCTCGGCGACATGCAGCTCGAGCTGATCGAACCGGTCCGTGGTCCTAATATCTATAGTGATTTTCTGCGGGACGGTGGGCCGGGTTTGCATCACATCTGCGTCGAGGCCGACAGCCTCGAGAACTTCGATGCCACGCTGAGGTCGGCCGCTGAACATGGCGCGGCTGTGGCGCAGCAGGGCGTGATGCCCGGTGGCTTGCGGTTCGCCTATTTGTCCGCCCCGCAGTCCGGGGTTCCGTTCGTGGAGATCGCGCACTTCTCAGCCGAGATGCGACAGTTCTTCGACTACATCAAGCAGGAGCAGCGGTGATCCGCGCCGGCGATGAGAAGGAGTGGCGCCAATGAGCACCGACATTCCAGAAACTTTCAGCGCTGACGCCGTGCCGTCGTGGTCCGATGACGTGGACGTTGTGGTGATCGGCTTCGGCATCGGGGGAGGCTGCGCGGCGGTCAGCGCAGCCGCCGGCGGCGCGCGCGTACTCGTGTTGGAACGCGCGGCCGCGGCCGGCGGCACCACCTCCATGGCTGGCGGACACTTCTATCTCGGCGGCGGGACGGCGGTCCAGGAGGCAACCGGCCACGCCGATTCGCCCGATGAAATGTACAAATACCTGGTTGCGGCATCGCGCGAGCCCGATCACGCCAAGATCCGCGCCTACTGCGACGGCAGCGTCGAGCACTTCAATTGGCTGGAGGACTTGGGTTTTCAGTTCGAGCGCAGCTACTTTCCGGGCAAAGTGGTTGTTCCACCCGGAACGGAGGGCCTGAGCTACACCGGCAACGAAAAGGTCTGGCCTTTCTGCGAACAGGCGAAACCAGCGCCCCGTGGGCACTCTGTGCCGGTGCCCGGCGAACTGGGCGGCGCGGCCATGGTCATCGACCTGCTGGTCAAACGCGCCGACGACCTGGGAGTGCAAATCCGCTACGAGACCGGGGCAACGAATCTCATCCTCGACGCCGACGGTGCGGTGGTCGGCGTCACCTGGAAGCACTTCACCGAAACCGGTGCGGTCAAAGCCAAAGCGGTCATCATCGCCGCGGGCGGTTTCGCGATGAACCCCGACATGGTCGCCGAACACACTCCGGCGCTGGGCCAGCCGCGGCGCACCAAACACCACGGCCTGGTGGCGCCCTACATTCTGGGCAACCCCAACGACGACGGACTCGGCATCCGGTTGGGAGCGTCGGCGGGAGGAGCCACCGAGCACATGGACGAGTTGTTCATCACCGCGGCGTCCTATCCGCCAGAAGTCCTGCTGACTGGCGTGATCGTCAACAACGAGGGCAAGCGCTTCGTCGCAGAGGACTCCTATCACTCGCGCACCTCGGCGTTCGTGCTGGAGCAACCGGAGCAGACCGCCTACCTGATTGTCGACGAGGCACACACCGAGATGCCCGAGATGCCGCTGATCCGGTTCCTCGACGGCTACGAAACGATCGCCGAGATGGAGACGGCGCTCGGCATCCCCGCCGGCAACCTAGAGGCGACTCTGCAACGCTACAACGATTTCGCGGCCAGGGGTGAGGATCCGGACTTTCATAAGCAGCCGGAATTCGTTGCACCACAAGACAATGGACCCTGGGCCGTGTTCGACCTGTCACTCGGGCGGGCGATGTACTCGGGGTTCACCATCGGCGGCCTGACCGTCTCCATCGACGGCGAAGTACTGCGCTCCGACGGCAGCCTTATCCCCGGCCTCTACGCGGTGGGTGCGTGCGCGTCCAACATCGCTCAGGACGGCAAGGGGTACGCCAGTGGCACGCAGCTCGGCGAGGGGTCGTTCTTCGGCCGCCGCGCCGGAACGCACGCGGCCCGCCGGGCCGGGGGAGCGGAGGCACGTTAAGACCCAGCGCCTAATCACGATCAGCACGAGGCGGCCATGGCCGGACTTTCGACGCGACTACAGTTGCACTGCAATGTATTTCGGGTTAATGATTTTCAACTTCGTGCGTCGACGCCAACTTACGGGTGGTACAAAAGATGCCTGCCGAACATGATCGCTCGCCTGTCGGCATCCGAGAGATCGGGATGCCAAACATCGAAGATCAGTACCAACCGCGTTCCGGTACCTTCGTGCCAAATTTCATGTTCAAACGAATCATCGAAGATGATCACTTTGTTCTCAACCCAGGTTCGGGTCTCTCGCCCCACTCGAATGGAACACCCGGGAGGAACCTTCAATCCGAGGTGGCACCGCAGCCGAGCGTTGTTTGGACCACAATGCGGCGTGATATGTGTCCCCCCAGTAACGGCGGCACAAGAAACCAGCCCTGCGCTGTCAACGCCCGGTATCCGGGCTATGGCAGCCGTGGTGACCGGCGCTAAATCCCATGCAGCCTCGTTTCGGACGCCTTCGGAATATAGGCGATGCGAGGTCCAGGATCCCGCATTCGCCAGCCCGCGATCAAGCTCGTGATGAACGAGTGCGAAGACGTTACGGGTGAAGAGATCCGACATCTCGGCCGCAATTCTTGGCGCTTCTGCCTCAAGGACCGGCACCCAATCGAATCGCGATGGATCGTGCCAGGCGCGGGCTTCCAGTCCGGGATACAAGTTCAAGGGATATTGAAGCGGATCGGGCGGGCTTACGGGCTTGCCATATCCGGTCCGCAAACCGGCCTCGACGCGTGCAGCTGCACGGATGTCATCATCATTCGATGAAAAGTGTTGTCGTACTTGTGCGCTGATGAATGCAATTCGATCGTGCCCGGAATCAACCGTTTGCTCGGACATGTCGACTCCCATTAAGTCGGGCCAAAGCTCAGGCCCAATTACAGCGGGCCCGGCAACGTCAGGTTACTCGATGTCGTCGCCGGAGGTGCCGGCATTATCGTCGCCAACCCGGCGCCGCTGTTGATACATTCCGAACGCCTGCCGCTCACGTGCCGAGTTGCTGGCTGCACAGGTAGTAATACAACCCCTCGAGCGCCATTAACTCGTCATGTGTGCCACGTTCGACGATTCGGCCCTTCTCGAGCACTATGATGACGTCGGCGTCGCGCACTGTACTGAGCCGATGTGCGATCACAAACGATGTGCGCCCCTGGAGTAATTGATCGAGATTCTCTTTCACCGCCCGCTCTGATTCGCTGTCGAGCGCGCTGGTGGCTTCGTCGAAGACCAGCACCGGGGGACGGTGATAGACCGCCCGCGCAATCGCGATCCGTTGACGCTGTCCGCCGGACAGCAAAATGCCGGATTCGCCGATGCGGGTTCGGTAACCCAATGGCAGGCGCTCGACGAACTCCGCGGCGTTGGCCGCGCGCGCCGCCCATACCACCCGCTCGGGATCAGGCTGCTCGGTGCCAAAAGCGATGTTCTCCGCGATCGTCGCGTCGAACATGTGATTCTCTTGCAGCACGACGCCGATGTGGCGACGGAGGTCGCGCAGGTTCAGGCTGGTCAACTCCTGACCGTCGTAGAGGATTGTTCCCCCGGTCGGTTCGAGCAGTCCGCACAGGCACTTGACGAGTGTGGTTTTACCCGACCCACTCCGGCCGACGATGCCAACCCTGGAGCCGGGCCGCACCTCGAAGTCGATCGCGTCGAGCACCGTCGTCTGAGCCGGCCCGGGATACCGGAAACTCAAGTCCTGGAACTGAATATGGCCTGAAATGTGTTTCACTGGCGCCAAAGCCGAATGATCCGCACCCTGCTCGGGCGTCCGCTCGAGCACATCGTTGAGGCGACCGAGTAGAACCACCATCTGCTGCAGCATGTCCCACGACAAAACGACCGTCACCAGGGGCTGATTGCTGAGCAGCACCAGAGCGTTGAAGGAGATCAACCCCCCGACGGTGAGGTGTTGGTGTAATACCTGCAGTGCGCCGAGCCACAAAAAAAGAGCCAGCGACAAAAAAGAGATCAGCTGGACTGCGCCGTTGTACAGCATGAGCACGACATCGGCCCGGTAGATCTTGTCGGAAAGATCGTCAAACTCGCTGAGCATTGTCCGGCGCAGCGATTCCTCGGCACCCATGGCCTTTACGGTCTCGATACCCCTGATCGAGTCGATTTGCCGGGACTGATATTTGCCCCAGCATTCCTCGAGGCCTTCGTAACTCGGGAGCAGGCGAGCCTGCGCGTACCACATTAATATTCCGTACAGCGGAAGGGCGCTGAGCAGGTACACGAGCGTCAGACGCCAACTGAATGCGCACATGACCGCGACCGCGACCACAACTTGAGTGATGGCGGAGATGCACGCTACGGCCCGGTTGATCGAGATCTCGCGCACCAGCTGCAAGCCGCTGAGCCGCCGTCCGATGTCGCCGATGCGCCGGGATCGGAAGTAGGCCATCGGCAGTGCGAGCAACACCTGGGAAAGGGTGTTCAGCGAAGCCCGATCCACACGCACCGCGATGCGGCTGATCAACAGCCTCTGAACGATCGTGACCACGACGGATAAGAACAGCGCGCCGAACATGGCCAGCACCAGCCCGCTGAGCAGCCCGATGTCGTGTAGGTGGATCACCTTGTCGACGATGACCTTGCTCAACACCGGGATGAGCATCGAGCCGGCGGCCGATAGGAACGCCAGCGCTAACGCCACGAGTAGCGTGCGCCGGTAGGGCTTGAAGAATTGGGCATACCAGCTGAGCGGCGAATGCTGCTCGGGGACCTCCATCAGGGCTTCGGTGGGCGCGATCAAGGCCGCGTAGCCCGACCAATTCGCCTCTAGTTCGGCTCGCTCCAACCGGCGACGGCCGCGCGCCGGGTCCAACACCCACGCGTGCCGCGCGTCAATGTGAAAGAGGACGACCCAGTGGTTATTCGTCAAATGCATCATCGCCGGCAGCGGCATCGAGTCCAGTCGATCCTCGGGTACCTTCGCCGCGGACACCTTGAACCCAAGTGCCTCCGCACCTTGGCTGATGCCCGACAGGCTGGTGCCGTCGACTGAGGTGTGAACAACCTCCCGCACGTGCGCCAACGACACCTTGCGGCCGTAGTACCTGCAGATCATCGCCAGACACGTGGCACCGGCCTCGGTGGAATCGTTCTGCAGAATCAAAGGAAAGCGGCGAATACGTTTGCCGTGCCGGACGAAGTCGTCGAACTGCTCGATTTCGATGTCGCCCGCCGCCCACGATGGATCCGCGGTCGCAGCGGCACGAGCCTGCTCCTCGCTCAGGACATCGGGTCCAGCCGCATCCGCCGGCAGCAACTCCTCAGCGAAATCAGGCGGGACGTGCGCGGAGCGACGGTAGTCGTAGGCAGCGACGCGCTGCTCGAAACCTTCTCCGAACCTGGGAAACTCGGCAGCCAGTTGCGCGTACAAATCCGGCTCCAGCGCCCACAGTTCGCAATCGGTGATCGCCTCAACGCTGGCGATGCGAGCCGTGCCTCGCAGCAACGACACCTCGCCAAAGGCATCTCCAGGACCTAGATCCGTGCGCGGCTCACGAGTGCCGTCGTCATCGGTATGAGCGCGCAGCCGGCCATGGCGGACGATGTACATCGGGCCGGTCGGCTCGCCTTGGCGGATGACCAGCTCACCTGCGCTGACCGCGCTGCGGACCAGCCCACCCAACAACTTTCGCATTCCGTCGGGGGGAAGGTCGCCGAACGCGGGGTATCGGCGCAGGAAATCGCGCAACTCGCGTCGCCGCGCGTCAAGTTGAACGTAGCGGCCCACCTCTGGCTCGGTACGGACCAAGGCCTGAAATTTCCCGCGGTCCAGCCGCAGCGCCTGTACCGGGCTGGAAGCACGCACCGTGGCGGTACGGCGCCGCTCGGGATCCAGCAACGACCGTTCACCGAACATGTCGCCAGGACAAAGCAAGTTGAGCGGTAAATCGTTGCCGTGCTCACCGGCCTTGATCACCTGCGCGGTTCCGGACTGAATGACGAACATTGCGTCAGCGCGATCGCCTTCGGCGACGATCACCTCGCCCAAGCCGAAGCTCACGGGAGTAAACGACGCCTCCACCAGTTGACGAACATCTGCCGGCATCAATTCCAGCAATGCGACCCGCCGCGGATCGGCCGAGGCGGTTGGCGCGAGCGGGCGATCAGACACGGTCACGGCGGTTCACCTGCCCGTCGGCCCCGGCGAGCGGCGCGCCCGCTATCTCTTCGCGGAGATGCACCATAACCTCCTGGGTCCGTGTCCGCGCGTACTCGGCAAACTTTCTCGCCGCCATCCATTGATCTCGACATTCTGCCGCAACAGCCAGTTTACGAATTCGTCAGCGATCAGCAAACGATGGCGACCTCTTCGGCGATCAGCACATTGTGCCAGTCGCGCAAGTTGTCGGCGGTCACTCGCACAAATATTTCACGTCTCCGACATTTCTCGTAGCACGCGCCTTTGGGCAAACGCATTGGTAAACTACGCTCGACCCGAGGTGCCTTTCGGCGAAGCGCCCCAACCTCACACCGTCAATGCCCGTAGCAGGCGTTTCACTCGGAAGGGAATGCGCAGGGTGGCGGAGATGTGGGCGGTGGTCAAGCAAGGGCGTTCCGTACAGAGGTGCCGGGTGCCGGTGCCTGAGCCGCGATCGGGGGAGATCCTCATCCGGGTCGAGGTGGCGGGCGTGTGCCGCACCGACGTTTTCGTCGCTCAGGGCAAGCTGTCATCCGCTGATCCCGTGATTCTCGGCCACGAGTTTGCCGGTGTGGTCGCCGCTGACGGGCGGGGCGATCACGGGTTCGCCGTCGGAGACCGGGTAGTCGTGATGCCCGCGGTCCCGTGTGGAGCGTGTGTCCGATGCACCGGCGGCATGCCGGAATGCTGCCCGCACCACGAATTCCTCGGAGTCGCCAGGCACGGTGCCTTCGCGGAGTACATCGCCGTGCCGGCTCAGGTGGTGCACCACTTGCCGGAGACGCTGTCCTTTCAGGAAGGCGCGTATGCGGAACCGGTGTGCGCCTCGCTTGCCGTTCTGAAGGCCGGCATCCAGCCTGGGCAGCGCGGCCTGGTTTATGGCGACAACCGGATCGCTGAGCTGACCAAGCGGGTGTTGTGGACGGCGGGCTTTTCGGCCGTCGAAACGCGCCGAATTGATCCGTCGGTGCCACTGGAAACGGATGCTTACGACTTCGTCATCGAGACCCAACCCATTGCGCCGGCGTTCGACGACATCATCCAGATCTTGCGTCCCGGCGGTCGCGTCGTGCTCAAGAGTCGACCGCCCGGCCCCGTGGCAATCGACCTCGCAGCTGCCGTGCGCAAGGAAGTGATTTTCGAGGCGGTGTCGTACGGGACGTTCGCCGAATCCCTTGACTTCCTGTCTCGCCACGACGTCGCCGACCTATTCGGCGAGGTTCGCCCATTGGAGGACTTCGCCGACCTGTTCGCCGCCGATGACGTTGGGGAGGACCTCAAGAGCTTCCTGTCTCCCGATCCTGTCGATGCCGAGTGGGCGCCGCTGCGACCGATCGCGAAGGACCACGCCGCGCCCGTAGCTATCGACCAACCGTCGGCAATGTCGACGCCGTAGTCCTTTCCGGATGACCCGACGCGCATTGGATCCGGAACAACCGCGTGTCGAGCCGCTATCTATTGCGTGCCTGACGGAAGTGGTGATGCTTGCCCACACCTTCGCCGGCGGGCTAGAAGATCTTGCGCATGCTGTTGATAGCTGATGAGTTGTCGAATGCCGAAATCGCCTCGGGACAACGGGATTTCGCGGCTGACTGCGATCCGTTAGCGGATCTGCCATAACAGCTTTGTCACCGAAGCGCCTCCGCCCACGCCTGGTTACCGAGGATCGAACGAATCTGATCGTCATCGGTGTGACTACCAAAATCCTCCAACATCGCCTGACACTTTTCTATGGCGCACTTAGGGGGTGAATAACTTCCCAGCGGCAGCGCGATCGTCAGATAGTGACCGTCTTCGGTGAGCAGCACACCGGCGTCGACGAGATCGGCGAGCACGCTCGGCAGAGTGTCTGGCCCGCCGTGCTGCTCGGCGAGGGCTTCAAGGTGCGCCATGCCGTGGACCCGGTCACATGTGAGGAGCACCTCGCGATGCAGCGCCTCGAGCACCTGAAGGGGTCGGCGCGCCGCGGGCCGGAGATCCCAGACCAGCAGATGATTTTCGTTGTCGGCGTAAAAGAGCTCGCTTGTGAGTTGGTGCTGGTCCCATGCCTTGAGCTCTGCGACCAAGGTGCCGGTGTAGAGGTCGGCCTGCCGCCCGTCGGCGTAGTCGAATCGAAAAAAGTAGGCAAGATTGGCGATTGCCGGTGCCGGCAAGTCGTACAAGTGCTCGTAGGCCAAATGCGGGCCTGACATTGGAGATGCCGAAATTCAGCGCCTGTTCGAAGTAGGGGCTGAAACGGTCGAGCCGAATCGGCGCCTTGCCACCGGGCGGTTGTAGGTGGGTCAGCAGGGGCACAATTGCTGCGCACTGCTCGTAATCACTGGCTGTTTCACCGGGGTAGCCCCAAAGCACATTCCACTCGACGTCCATGCCTAATTCTTTGCACCACTTGAGCGTCTGGATATTCTGCAGCATGGTGACACCCTTGCGCATCAACCGCAGGACGTGGGTGCTCAAACTCTCGATGCCTGGTTGCACCACGGTGACACCAGCGTCACGCAGCACGGGCAGCTGATCTTTGGACACGTTCGCCTTGATCTCATAGAACAGGCTCAGCGATGCTGAGCTATCGCGCAGCTGAGGAAGAAACGTCCGGAAGTAGCTCGTGTCGAGGATGTTGTCGACGATGCTGATTGGTCGGTCGGGGTAACGCTGACTCAATGTCATCAGCTCGTCGAACGCACGCTGCGACTCTTTGCTGCGATACGTCATGCTTAAGCCGTTAAGACCGCAGAACGTGCAGTGATGTTTGGCTCCTCACCAGCACCCCCGTGAAGTCTCAAACGTCACCCGGGGCGGTGCCGGCCCGACGTCGAGAGGCAACTGTTCGAAGAAGTCGTCATAGTCCGGGTAGGGGAGCGTGTTGAGGTCAACGAACCCGGCTGCAGCCTTCGATGGGGTATCGGTAAGCGACAGGGTCCGGCGAGTCACGACACCAGGCAAATCCTCAACGGACTGGCCGGCCAAGACGCGAGCCACAAGCTGCGGAAACACCGCGTCGGCTTCACCCGACACCGCCGCGTCGAGGAAGCCGAACTGCCGCACCGACTCGATGCCCATGACACCTTCGACATTGGCGCCGCCAACCACCACGAACGTTTCCGGTAAGGCCTGCTTAACCCGTGACGCAAGTGCCAGGGTAGCGATCTGCTGCTGATACACGCTGGTGAACCCAATAATCCGAGGATGTCGCCGCACCACCTCGTCGAGGCAGTCATCAAGGAAGGGCGCAACCGCGGTGCGGGCGCGCAACGCG
This sequence comes from uncultured Actinomycetota bacterium, assembly GCA_963760095.1. Lineage (GTDB taxonomy): Bacteria > Actinomycetota > Actinomycetes > Mycobacteriales > Mycobacteriaceae > Mycobacterium. The sequence goes on from CAVXBT010000015.1 coordinate 166,533, forward strand.
GCGTCGATCAACTCATCGCGTTTCTGTGGGGCGGCCGCGAGGGTGTGCGATGACCAGTAGTGATCGCTGAGTGAGCCGCGACCGCGCCGTCGTAGCACCTCGTCCACGTAGGCGTCACTGTCCAGGCGCCCCGGCCCCCACAGGGCTTCAGCGAACAACCACTCTCCGAGCAACGTCGTAAGCCTCGGCTTGCCATCAGCGATATCTACATACAGATGCTCCCCAATCGTCGCTGCGAATTGGAACGTGAAATATCTGACGGCGCAGCTTATTCCAACTTGGTTGAGACCAGCCTTCAGTAGCCCCAGCGCAATTGACGGATCGGACACCGAACCGAATGGCATACTTACGAGAAGAACGTCGTGGTCCCCGGCGTCGAGGTTTGATATGGCCCTCGTAGGCGACCGGCACTCCACTAAAGCCCCTATCTTGTCGGCCCTCATCGAGGATACGTCACCAACCAACGAGCGGCCGGGCAATCAAGCAAAGACGCCGAAGAGCCGGATCGCCATTGCGAAAAGCAGTAGAGTCGCGTGGCATCAAAGGGTCGCGGTCCGGCGGCGAGCCGAATTGGCGCACGAACGTCTGCTGCCACACAATGACGACCGGGGGTCCGGACCGGACGACGAGCTCAGTTCTAGGAGACGCGGCGCGACTCGCAGGAATACGTGGCATGAATATCTTGGGAATCAGCGGCTTTGAGAATTCGATGCCGTTCAAGCGAGCCCACTGGCCCTCGCTCGACGAACGCGAGTATCGGATTTCGCAGGGCCATGACGCTGCGGCCGCCCTCGTGGTCGATGGCGAGGTGGTCGCCGCCGCGGCTGAAGAGCGGTTCAATCGGGAGAAGCACAGTGCGCGGTTCCCGCTCCGGGCAATCGAGTACTGCCTCGCGGAGGCGGATCTTGCGCTTGAGGATGTCGATGAACTGGCGCACGGGTTTGACTACCAACCCTTCGAACAACTCTTCTCGCTCGACCCGGGTGCCTCGCAGCTGTACCGCGAAGTCTATTCTCGCGAAGCACTTCTGCGCCTCACGGAGCGGGATCTCCATGGGTTCCCCGCGGAGCGCGTTCATCATGTCGGCCATCACCTGGCCCACGCGGCGAGTGCGTATTTCACGTCCGGGTTCGGCGAATGCCTAGTCGTCGTCATCGACGGAATGGGGGAGGTCGTCAGCGCGACCGTATATCGCGGGAATGCAGGACGCTTGGAGAAACTTCACGAGATCTCGGCGGCCCACTCGATCGGGATCCTGTATTCACTCGTGACGCTGCACCTCGGTTTCAATTTCGGCGCCGACGAGTACAAGATTATGGGTTTGGCGCCGTATGGCGACCCGCAACGGTTCCAGGCCTTTTTCGAAGAGGCAATCGACCTGCGCCCGAACGGATCTATCCGTATTCCGCCACTCGCCCTGGACCAGACCCGCGAGGAGCGGGAGAATCACCTGGGCACCCGTCGCTACCTCGCCGAGCACCTGGGTTCGCCGCGGATGCCGGACGACCCGATTGCCGATGTGCACCGAGACGTCGCCGCCGCTTTACAGGCCGGTCTCGACCGGGCTATGCAGCATCTCTGCGCGCACTTCGCCGGGCAGACGGGGTTGCGCAAGCTGGCAATGGCCGGCGGTGTCGCACTGAATTGCACGTCCAACGGAAAGCTGCTTCAGTCCGGTCTCTTTGATGACATCTACATTCAGCCCGCCGCGGGCGACGACGGGTCTGCGCTAGGGGCCGCTCTGTACCAGGCGTCGCTGCACGACGGGGACCTCCCGAATCGGCGGTTTCCGGTGCCGTTTCTCGGCCCGGCCCCAACACCGAGCGCAATCGAGTCGGCGATCTCGGACGTGGGTGACCGGATCGAGGTGCAACGCTTCGACGGGCTGGAGCCGGCGTGCGAGCGGGCCGCCGAGTTGATCCGAGACGGTCATGTCCTCGCGTGGTACCGGGGGCGAATGGAGTTCGGCCCACGTGCCCTAGGACACCGCAGCATCCTGGCCGATCCAGGACACCCGGAGATGCGCGACCGAATCAACTCGATGGTCAAGATGCGAGAAGCCTTTCGGCCCTTCGCTCCTGCGGTCACGATCGAGCAAGTGCATCGCTGGTTCGATGTCCCGCCGATGACCGAACTCGCGTACATGATCATCACCGCCGATGTCCGGGAAGAGCATCGCGGTCAGCTGCCGGCGGTGACACACGTCAACGGGTCGGCGCGGGTACAAACCGTCAACAAGCAGGACAACGCCTCGTTTCACACATTGCTCGGCGCGGTCGGGCGGACCACGGGTCGAGAGATGGTTCTCAACACCAGCTTTAACGTCAAAGGACAACCGATCGTTAATACGCCGGCAGAGGCCATGGAGACGTTCCTCGGCACCGGAATCGAGTTTTTGTTTCTGGAGAACACCCTGGTTAGCCGCACCCGGTAGCTGCGTCACACCGCCATTCGACGCCGGGCTGCATCACCAGTTGCACGAACATCAATTGCCCCAGGCGAGAGGACCTCGTGTGCGATATCGCTCATTCGGGCTCGGGACGTTCCCACAATCTGATAGTAAGTAGCTTAATGGGGGTGACTCAACGCTTTTCTAGTGGCTAATGGCCGACAACGAATCGGGAGAACCCTTGAGTACCAATCCCTTCGACGACGAAAATGGCAACTTCTTCGTGCTTGTCAATGACGAGGAACAGCACAGCCTGTGGCCGTCGTTCGCCGACATCCCAAACGGCTGGAGCGTGATTCACGGCGAGGCCAGCCGACAGTCGTGCCTGGACTTCATCGACCAGAATTGGACCGACATCCGCCCAAAAAGCCTGCGCGAGAGACTCGCCTAAGTAAGCGTGCAGATCGCTTAGCCAGGTGAGCCAGCCGGGTTCGGGGAGTCGGATGGATCTACATGACCAGGCGCTGCCTGTTCAGCGGGGAAAGCTGGGTGTTTGGGATAATCGGGAAGTGTTGACCGAGCCCGCAACCTCGGCGTCGGTTCCGGTGTTGTGGGTGGCTCAGGTGGCGCGCGCCCCGGATGTGGTGGCGCTGAGTTGTGTGGGCCGGTCGATGACTTACCGGGAGGTGGAGCAGGCCGCTAACCGGTTGGCGCACTTGTTGACGGCTCATGGGGCGGGCCCGGGTGGCTGTGTGGCTGTGTTGTTTTCCCGGTGCGCCGAGGCAGTGGTGGCGATCCTGGCGGTGCTCAAGACGGGGGCCGCCTATTTGCCGATCGATCCCGCGGTGCCGCCGGCCCGACTGGAGTTCATGGTTGGCGATGCCGCCCCGATCGCCGTGATCACCACTGCCGATCTGGCCGAGCGCTTTGCGGGGTTGGATCTGCAGGTGATCGACGTCGCGGATCCCGCCATTGACCATCAACTCGACACCGCATTAGAGCCGCCGGCCCCCGACGATATCGCCCACATCATCTACACCTCGGGAACCACCGGTGTGCCCAAGGGGGTGGCGGTCACCCATCGCAACGTCACCCGGTTGTTCGACGCGCTCGATGCCGGTTTCGAGCTGGCCAGCCAAGTGTGGACGCAGTGTCACTCCTATGCCTTCGACTACTCGGTCTGGGAGCTCTGGGGAGCGCTGCTGCACGGCGGACGACTGGTGGTGGTGCCCGAACAGGTGGCCCAGTCACCGACAGACTTCCGCGCCCTGCTGATCGCCGAACAGGTCAGCGTGTTGAGTCAAACCCCCTCCGCGGCGGCGATGTTATCCCCACACGGCCTAGAAGCCGTTGCGGTGCTGGTGCTCGCCGCCGAACCATGTCCGCCCGAACTCGTAAAGCGCTGGGCGACCGGGCGGGTGGTGATCAACGGCTATGGGCCCACCGAAACCACGATCTATGCCTCCATCAGCGCACCACTGAGCGCAGACGCCACTGTCGTGCCGATCGGCTCGCCGGTGCCCGGGGCGGCGTTGTTTGTGCTTGATGAACTTTTGCGGCCGGTGCCACCTGACGTGGTGGGCGAGCTGTACGTCGCGGGTCACGGTGTGGGCGTGGGCTATTGGCTCCGCCCGGGGCTGACCGGATCACGGTTTGTGGCCTGCCCATTCGGCGCCCCCGGCACCCGCATGTATCGCACCGGAGACCTGGTCTGCTGGGGCCCCGACGGACAACTGCACTACCGCGGACGCGCCGACGACCAAGTCAAAATCCGCGGCTACCGCATCGAACTCGGCGAAATACGCACCGCACTGGCTGCATTGGACGGAGTCGAGCACGCTGTCGTCATCGCCCGCCAAGACCGCCCCGGCGACAAACGACTGGTCGGCTACCTCACCGGCACAGCCGACCCCACCGCGCTACGAACCGCACTGACCCAACAACTCCCGCCCTACATGATCCCCGCCGCAATCGTCACCCTCGACTCCTTGCCCCTCACCCCCAACGGCAAACTCGACACCCACGCCCTACCCCCACCCGACTACCACGACCACGACCACCACCACCCCCCAACCACCCCCACCGAAGAAATCCTCTGCGACATCTACGCCCAAATCCTCGGACTAGAACGCGTCGGCATCGATGACTCCTTCTTCGACCTCGGCGGAGACTCCCTGCAGGCCATGCGGGTCATTGACGCGGCGCAGGAAGCGCTCCATGCCCACCTCACGGTTCGCGCCCTATTCGATGCGCCGGCGATCCGCGAGTTAGCACAGCATGTCGGTGGCGTTGGCAGCCGGCGCGTCGTGTTGGCGCCCATGGTTCGTCCCAGCGTGGCGCCGTTGTCGTATGCTCAGCGCCGGTTGTGGTTCCTGCGTCAATTACATGGACCCTCACCGGTGTACAACACGCCCATCGCTTTTTGGATCAGCGGGGCGCTGGATGTTGCGGCGCTGGCCGCAGCCCTCGATGACGTCATTGCCCGCCACGAATCGTTGCGCACCGTATTTCCCGACGCTGGCGGCGTGCCTGTGCAGGAGGTGTTGTCGGCGCGGGCGGGAATGTGGCTGCGCGGCGGCGGCGCGGTGGTGTCGGTGCTGCAGCAGGATCTGGCCGATGAGCTGGCGGCGCTGGCTGGGTATCGGTTTGATTTGTCGGTTGAAGTTCCGATTCGTGCTCAGATCTTTTCGGTCGGACCCGAGCAGTATGTGTTGGTAATTGTCTTGCACCACATTGCCTTTGATGGCTGGTCGCTGACCCCGATGTTTCGTGATGTGGCTGAGGCGTATCGCGCCCGTCGCGTGGGGCGGTCCCCGGTCTGGGCGCCGTTGGCGGTGCAGTATGTCGATTACACGTTGTGGCAGCGTGAACATCTCGGCGAGCTTGGCGATCCCGCGAGTGCGATCGCCACCCAGCTGGCTTTTTGGGAGCAGACTCTGGCCGGGATGCCCGAACGCGTGGCACTTCCCACCGATCGGCCCTATCCGCTGGCCGCCGACTACCGCGGCGCACTGGTGGAAGTGGCGTGGTCGGCGGAGTTGCAGCAGCGGGTGCGCGGGGTCGCCCGGCAGTACAACGCGACCAGCTTCATGGTGCTGCAGGCGGCTCTGGCGGTGGTGCTGGCCAAGATCAGCGCCAGTACTGATGTGGCGGTGGGGTTTTCGATCGCTGGACGTCGTGATCCCGCACTCGATGAACTGGTGGGTTTTTTCGTCAATACGTTGGTGTTGCGGGTCGATGTGGCCGGGGATCCGAGCGTGGCCGAGCTGTTGGCCCAGGTCCAGCAGCGCAGCCTGGCCGCCTACGAACATCAAGACGTGCCCTTCGAGGTGCTCGTGGAGCGACTCAACCCCACCCGATCGTTGACCCACCAGCCACTGGTCCAGGTCATGTTCACCTGGGCCAACTTCCCGGGGCAGGGTAGTAATCCCGCCGGGCTGCCGTTGGCCGATCTGCAGGTGACTTCGGTACAGCTGGACACCCGCACCGCCCGAATGGATTTGCTGCTGGTTCTGGGGGAGCGGTGGGGTCCGGCTGGTGAGCCTGCCGGGATCGGCGGGACGGTGGAATTTCGCACCGACGTGTTCGACGCGGCCAGCATCGAAACACTCATCGAGCGCTGGCGGCAGGTGTTGGCAGCCATGACCGCCGATCCGACCCGGCGGCTGTCATCGATCGATCTGCTCGACGACGCCGAACACGGCCGTCTCGATCAATGGGGTAATCAGGCGGTGTTGACCCTACCCGCAACCACCCCGGCCTCAATTCCAGTGCTCTTCGCCGCACAAGCAGCCCGCACACCTCATGCCAAAGCGCTGACCTTCCAAGGCCACTCGATGACCTACCAGGAACTCGACGCGGCGACCAACCGATTGGCACACCTGATAGTCCGCCACGATGCAGGCCCCGGTTGCTGCGTAGCGCTGCTGTTACCCCGATCCGCCCAGGCCATCGTGGCCATCCTGGCCGTGCTCAAAACCGGGGCGGCCTACCTGCCTATCGACCCCGCCCTCCCCGCGGCCCGCATCGAATTCATGCTTACCGACGCCGCCCCGATCGCCGCAATCACCACCGCCGACCTGGCCCACCGCATCAGCGAATTCGACCTTCACATCATCGACGTCGCAGATCCCGCTATCAACACCCACCCCGACACACCGCCACCCCCACCGGGTCCCGACGACATCGCCTACTTCATTTACACCTCGGGAACAACCGGAGTGCCCAAAGGCGTTGCCATCACCCACCACAACGTCACTCAACTGCTGGACTCCTTGAATACCGAGCTACCGCCCGCCGGGGTGTGGTCGCAATGGCACTCCTACGCCTTCGACGTCTCGGTGTTCGAGATCTTTGGCGCCCTGCTCGGTGGCGGACGACTCGTCGTCATACCCCAATCGGTGATCGCCTCACCGCAAGACTTCCACGCCTTGCTGGCCGCCGAACATGTCACCGTCTTAAGCCAAACCCCCTCAGCCTTTTACGCACTGCAGACCGCCAACGCGCCCGAACCGCAACACCAGCTAACCCTGCACACCGTGGTCTTCGCCGGTGAAGCCCTTGAACCACAACGCCTTCGAACCTGGCTAGACAACCACCCAGCGCCACCACGGCTGATCAACATGTACGGCACCACCGAAACAACCGTGCACGCCTCCTTCCGTGAGATCACCAAACACGACGCCGACAGCCCCACCAGCCCCATCGGCGTGCCCCTGGCCAATCTCGCCTTCTTCGCACTCGACGGCTGGCTGCATCCTGTACCCCCCGGCGTGGTCGGCGAACTCTACATAGCCGGCGCCGGAATAGGCCTGGGCTACTGGCGGCGTAACAGCCTGAGCGCATCACGATTTGTGTCCTGCCCCTTCGGCCCACCCGGAAAACGCATGTACCGCACCGGAGACCTCGTACGCTGGCGCACCGACGGCCAACTCGAATACCTCGGACGCGCCGACCAACAAGTCAAGATCCGCGGCTACCGCATCGAACTCGGCGAGATCGAAGCAGTCCTGGCGGCACATCCCGCGGTGTCGCATGCGGCGGCGGTCGCGCATGACCCAGGAGCTGGGACGAATGCCGGTGTGCCGGTTGGTGACAAGCTGCTGGCGGCCTATGTGGTACTGGATCAGGATGCGGTACTGGTTCGAGAAGCGGAGCGAGAAACGCGGCTCGTAGAGCAGTGGCAAGGGGTGTACAACCGGCTGTATTCGAACGCGGTGTTCGGCGCCGACATCCCAGCGTTGCTAGGGGAGGATTTCGCGGGCTGGGACAGCAGCTATACCGGGGCGCCGATCCCGGTAGATCAGATGCGGGAGTGGCGGGCAGCCGCAGTGGATCGGATCCAGGAGCTGCGTCCGGCGCGGGTGTTGGAGATCGGGGTCGGATCGGGGTTATTGCTTGCCCAGTTGGCCCCGGCATGCGCCGAGTACTGGGGCACTGATTTTTCGGCGCCCACCATCGAGACCCTTCGAGCGGCGGTGGCATCGCACCTCTGGGGTGAGCGGGTGCGACTGCGAGTGCAGTCGGCCCACATCGCAGATGGGTTACCGGCGGGCCATTTTGACGTCGTCGTGCTCAACTCGGTGATCCAGTACTTCCCGAGCATGGGGTATCTGCTCGACGTCCTGGACGTGGCGATACGCATGCTGGCGCCCGGCGGAGCGTTGTTCATCGGCGACGTGCGGAACCTGTCGTTATTGGCGGCATTCACCACCGGGGTGCTGTGCGCGAGACCCACCGCGATGGAGGACACCGCCGCGGTGACGCGGGAACGGGTGCGCCGCGAAATGCTTGCCGAGCAGGAGCTGCTGGTCGCCCCGGAGTTCTTTATGACCTTGCCGCAGCGCCTTTCCGAGATCGCCGCGGTCGACCTGCAACTCAAACAGATGCGCGCCGTCAACGAGCTCAGCGGCTACCGCTACGACGTGGTGCTACGAAAGGCGCCGGTAGCCGTGCGGTCGCTGGCAAACCTGCCTTCAGAGCCATGGCATCGGTTCGCCAGCCTGGCCATGCTCAGCGATTACTTGCGGTCGCAGCAGCTGCCGGAGCTGCGGGTCACCGGGGTGCCACACGCGGGGATCGAACCCGACGTGACGCTGGCGCAAGCACTTTCGCAGGCCGGAGACCGAATACCGGTCAGCCAGTTGCGCGCCGGCACACCTGCGTCGGATGCGGTATTGCCGCATGAATGTCGCCGGCTCGGAGATGAACTCGGATACGCCACGGCGGTGACCTGGTCGTCGACCCCGGGCCTGGTCGACGTGCTCTACACCCGACCCGCCGGCTCGCTCGACGACCCGCACCCGGTGCTTTCGGACCTCTACCTGCCCACCACCGCCATAAGTTCTTCGACCGGCTATGTCAACGATCCCTCGGTGATCGAACGCGTAGCCGAACTGCGGCGTTTCGTGGCCGCCCGATTGCCCGAATTCATGGTCCCCGCAGCCATCACAGTGATGCAGTCAATGCCGTTGACGGTCAACGGCAAACTCGATCGCCGCGCACTGCCGGCCCCGGAATTCCTCAGCTCCGTCGCCTACCGGTCGCCGGGTGACCAACGCGAGCGAGTGCTGGCCGCGTTGTTTGGCGAGATCCTCGGAGTGGCACGAGTCGGCGTTGATGACAGATTTTTCGACCTGGGCGGCCATTCACTGTCTGCCACGCGCCTGGTGGCCCGAGTCCGAGCCGAACTGGGAGTCGAGGTACCGATCCGGGCGGTGTTCGATACGCCCACCGTGGCCGGGTTGGCCGAATGGATCAATGCGCATGCCGGGGACCGCGCAGGCGTGGCGTTAACGGCGCGGCAGCGGCCCGAATCAATCCCGTTGTCGTTTGCACAGAACCGGCTGTGGTTCCTCGATCAATTCGACGGGCCCTCACCGGTCTACAACATTCCGCTGGCGTTGCGGTTGCGTGGACAATTAGATGTCGGGGCACTGGGCGCGGCGCTGGCTGACATAGTCAACCGTCACGAAAGTCTGCGCACGGTTTTTCCAGCCGTCGATGGGGTGCCCCAACAGCGTGTCATTGCCGCCGACCAGGCCGATTTCAGCTGGGATGTGATCGATGCGGGCGAATGGTCGGCGACCCAACTCGAGGATGCCGTGGGAGCGGTAGTGCGGTATGCATTCGATCTGGCCATCGAGATCCCAATCCGCGCAAGACTTTTCATGGGTGCCGACCAGGAGCATGTGCTGGTCCTCACCATGCACCATATCGCCGCAGACGGCTGGTCGCTGACTCCACTGGTCCGTGATGTGGGTGAGGCGTATCGCGCCCGCTGCGTGGGGCGGTCTCCGGTCTGGGCGCCGTTGGCGGTGCAGTATGTCGATTACACGTTGTGGCAGCGTGAACATCTCGGCGAGCTTGGCGATCCCGCGAGTGCGATCGCCGCCCAATTGGCTTTTTGGGAGCAGACTCTGGCCGGGATGCCCGAACGCGTGGCACTTCCCACCGATCGGCCCTATCCGCTGGCCGCCGACTACCGCGGCGCTCTGGTGGAAGTGGCGTGGTCGGCGGAGTTGCAGCAGCGGGTGCGTGGGGTCGCCCGGCAGTACAACGCGACCAGCTTCATGGTGCTGCAGGCGGCTCTGGCGGTGGTGCTGGCCAAGATCAGCGCCAGTACTGATGTGGCGGTCGGGTTTTCGATCGCTGGACGTCGTGATCCCGCACTCGATGAACTGGTGGGTTTTTTCGTCAATACGTTGGTGTTGCGGGTCGATGTGGCCGGGGATCCGAGCGTGGCCGAGCTGTTGGCCCAGGTCCAGCAGCGCAGCCTGGCCGCCTACGAACATCAAGACGTGCCCTTCGAGGTGCTCGTGGAGCGACTCAACCCCACCCGATCGCTGGCCCACCAGCCACTGGTCCAGGTGATGTTGGCCTGGCAAAACCTGCCCGGACAAGACAACGATCCAGCCGCCGGGCTGGCGCTGGGCGATCTGCAAGTCACCGCGATGTCAGCGGATACCCGCACCGCCCGAATGGATTTGGCGTTTTCGTTGGGGGAGCGGTGGGGTCCGGCTGGTGAACCTGCCGGGATCGGCGGGATAGTGGAGTTTCGTACCGATGTGTTCGACGCGGCCACCATCGAGACAGTCATCGAGCGGTTGGAGCGGGTGGTGCGCGCCTTCACCGCGGACCCGACCCGGCGGCTCTCGTCGATCGATGTGCTCGACGAGGCTGAGCATGCCCGGCTCGATCAGTGGGGCAACCGGGCGGTGTTCACCGTATCGGCCCCCCCTCCGGTGTCGCTCCCGATGCTCTTCGCCGAGCAGGTCCAACGCACGCCCGAAGCGTTGGCGCTGAGCTTCGAGGGCCACTCCATGACCTACCGGGAACTCGATGAAGCCACGAACCGGTTGGCACACCGTCTGGCCGGCCGGGGCGCGGGCCCGGGCACGTGCGTGGCGCTGCTTTTCGAGCGTTCGGCGCAGGCGATTGTGGCGATTGTGGCGGCCTTGAAGACCGGGGCGGCGTATCTGCCGATCGACCCGGCGCTAGCGGCCCAACGGATCGTATTCATGATCACTGATGCCGGCCCGATCGCTGCCGTCTCCACTGCTGATCTGGCTCATCGGCTGGACGGGTGTGACCTGGTGGTCATTGACGTCAACGCTCCTGAGGACCCGGCCGGTGAAACCCGACCCGGCGCGGCACTACCGGTGCCGGCCCCCGACGATATCGCCTATCTGATCTACACCTCAGGCACCACCGGAGTCCCCAAAGGGGTGGCGATCACCCACCACAACGTCACCCAGCTGATCCTTTCTCTGGAGGCGAGATTGGCGGCGCCCGGGGAGGTCTGGTCGCAGTGGCATTCCTATAGCTTCGACATCTCGGGCTGGGAGATCTTCGGCGCACTGCTCAGTGGTGGGCGACTGGTCGTGGTACCCGACTCGGTGGCCCACTCACCGCATGACTTCCACGCCTTACTGGTCAGCGAACAGGTCAACGTCTTGTGTCAAACCCCGTCGGCGGTGTGGGCGCTTTCACCGGAGGGGTTGGAGTCGGTGACCTTGCTGGTGGGGGGTGAGGCATGCCCGGCCGAGGTAGTGGACCGATGGGCGCCCGGGCGGGTGATGATCAATGAGTACGGTCCGACCGAAACCACAATGTGGGTGACCTTGAGTTCGCCGCTGGCAGCGGGGCCGGGGGCGGTGCCGATCGGTTCGCCGGTGTCTGGGACGGCGTTGTTTGTGCTGGATGGGTGGTTGCGCCCGGTCGCGCCCGGAGTGGTGGGCGAGCTGTATGCGGCCGGCCACGGGGTGGGCGTGGGGTATTGGCGACGGGGAAGTTTGACCGGGTCACGGTTTGTCGCCTGCCCCTTCGGCCCACCCGGAACCCGGATGTATCGCACCGGAGACCTCGTCCGCTGGCGCCCCGACGGACAACTGCAATATCTCGGACGCACCGACGAACAAGTCAAAATCCGCGGCTACCGCATCGAACTCGGCGAAATACGCACAGCACTAGCCGGCCTGGCCGGCATCGAGCAGGCGGTAGTCGTCTCCCGCGAGGACCGCCCCGGTGATAAACGCCTGGTCGGTTACGCCACCGGCACAGCCGACCCCGCCGGGATACGCACCCAGCTGACCGAGCGGCTGCCGGCCTACATGGTCCCGGCAGCGGTGGTGATGCTCGACGCACTGCCGCTGACCGTCAACGGCAAACTCGACACCCGCGCACTGCCGGCACCGGAATACCAAGACGGCCAACGATATCGGCCCCCAACCAACGCCGTCGAAGAGATCCTGGCCGGCATCTACGCCCACGTACTCGGACTCCACCGCGTCGGCATCGACGACTCCTTTTTCGAACTCGGTGGCGACAGCATCCTGTCCATGCAAGTAGTCGCCCGCGCCCGCGCCGCCGGCCTGCTATGCAAACCACGCGACATCTTCATCGAACAAACCGTCACCCGACTAGCCCAAACAGCCACCACCATCACCACCCAAACCACCCCCACCGACAACGACACCGGCCAGACGTCTTCCGACATCTCGCCCCAGCTGAGCCAGCAGCAGCGCGATGAGCTGGACCAGCGTTACAACGTCGCGGACATTTTGCCGCTCACCCCCCTGCAGCAGGGGTTGTTGTTCCACACCAGCGCGAGCGCCGAGGACGATGTTGATCTGTACGCCGTGCAGCTTGATTTCGCCGTAGCCGGCGCCCTTGATTGCGATCGGCTACGCGAAGCAGTGCAGACGGTGGTCGCCCGGCATCCGAACCTGGCGGCACATTTCTTGGACGAGTTCGACGAGCCGGTGCAGATCATCCCGGCTGATCCGGTGCCGGGATGGCGCTATGTCGATCTGGGCGGCGGCCTCAACGTCGATGAGCAGATCTCGCGGGTGTGTGCCGCCGAACGCACCGCCGTATGCGACGTTGCCGCCCAGCCCGCGTTCCGGGTGGCTTTGATCCGCATCGCGCCAGATCGGCACCGGTTGGTGCTGACTAACCACCACATCGTGCTCGATGGCTGGTCGTTACCGGTCCTCCTGGGGGAGATATTCGCCAGCTATCACGGACAACCACTCGCCTCAGCCGGGTCTTATCGCACATTCCTTGCCTTCCTGGCAGATCGTGATCTTGATGCGGCCCTCACCGCCTGGCGTGAGGTGCTGGCGGGCTTCGATACCCCGACGCTGGTAGACCCGTCGGATCGGTTGGGGCTGGGCGCTCGAGGCGTGCGATCGTTTCGGGTGCCCGCCGAGACCACCCGCGCCATCGTCGCGTTGGCGCGTTCATGCCAAACCACCGTCAACACCGTGCTCAACGGCGCCTGGGCGCAGCTGCTGATGTCGCTGACCGGTGAACACGACGTCGCCTTCGGCACCACCGTCTCGGGTCGGCCGGCCGAGATCGCCGGATCCGAATCGATGGTGGGCCTGTTGGCCAACACGGTGCCGGTGCGGACAACGGTCACCGCAGCAACCACCACCGAAGACCTGCTGAATCAGCTGCAACGCGCTCACAATCACACCCTCGAGCACCAGCACCTGGCACTGAGCGAGATCCACCGGACCACCGGCCACGAAAGACTGTTCGACACCCTTTTCGTCTACGAGAACTACCCGATCGACACCGACGCCTTGTTTGGTGGACGCGAGTTGGCTGTCACCGAGTTCGTCAGCCGCGAATCCACCCACTATCCGCTGACGCTGGCGGCCGTGCCAGGGCCTGAAATCGAGCTTCGGCTGAAATTTCGCACCGCCGTGTTCGACCTGCACACCATCGAAGCGCTGATTGACCGGTTCCAGCAGATATTGCTGGCCATGACCCGCGACCCGGCCCGCCGGCTCTCGTCGATGGATCTGCTGCATGGGCGCGAGCACGCACGGGTGGATGAGTGGGGCAACCGGGCGGCGTTGACCCGGCCCGCCACGACTGCGGGGGCGATTCCGGTGATGTTCGCCGCGCAGGTGGCCCGAACGCCGGATGCGGTGGCGCTGACCTGCGGGGCTCGGTCGCTGACGTATCGCGAACTTGACGAGTCCGCCGACCGGTTGGCGCATGTATTGGCGGCTCGTGGCGTGGGTCCTGGTGCATGCGCCGCACTGCTGTTTTCTCGTTCGGTTGAGGCCGTCGTCGCGATCGTGGCGGTACTGAAGACCGGGGCGGCCTATCTGCCGATCGACCCGATGTATCCCGACGAGCGGATCGGGTTCATGGTCACTGATGCCGCGCCGGCAGCGGCCATCACCACCGCCGGACTGGCCCACCGGCTCGACAGGTTCGACCTGCCGGTCATCGACATCGGTGACATGCCGGACCGCACGGTTAACCGCCAACCCATTTCGGCGCTGCCGACGCCGGCACCCGATGACATCGCCTATCTGATCTACACCTCGGGCACCACCGGGGTGCCCAAAGGTGTTGCCATCACCCACCGCAACGTCACGCAGCTGATCGAGGCGCTTCACGAACACACACACCTGCGGCGGCCGGCAGGTGTGTGGACCCAGGGGCATTCCTACGGCTTCGATGTCTCGGTCAAGGAGATTTGGGGGGCGCTGCTGAGCGGTGGGCGGCTGGCGGTGGTGCCTGAGTCGGTGGCCGGTTCACCAGAACACCTGCACGCCTTGCTGATCGCGGAGAGCGTCAGCGTCCTCACGTCGACTCCCCGCGCACTGGCGATGTTGTCGCCACAGGGGTTGGAGTCGCTGGCCGTCGTGGCGGTTGGTGGTGAGCCCTGCCCCCCAGATCTTGTGGATCGCTGGGCGCCGGGGCGGGTGATGATCAATGCCTACGGACCGACCGAGACGACCGTGCGAGCGTCGGGAAGTGCGCCGTTGACCGCGGGTGCGGCCGGCGAAGTGGCGCCGATTGGTTCGCCGGTGTCGGGGGCGGCGTTGTTTGTGCTCGATGGCTGGCTGCGCCCGGTGCCCTGCGGGGTGATCGGCGAGTTGTACGTCGCCGGCACCGGAGTAGGCATCGGCTATTGGCGACGCGCCAGCCTAACCGGGTCACGCTTTGTCGCCTGCCCCTTCGGGGCACCCGGAACCCGGATGTATCGCACCGGAGACCTCGTCCGCTGGCGCCCCGACGGCCAACTCGACTACCTCGGACGCGCCGACGACCAAGTCAAAATCCGCGGCTACCGCATCGAACTCGGCGAAATCACCACCGCACTAGCCGCCCTACCCGGAGTCCACCAAGCCACCGTCATCGCCCGCGAAGACCGCCCCGGCGATAAACGCCTCATCGGCTACCTCACCGGCACCGCCAACCCCACCCACATCCGCACCCAACTCGCCCAACACCTACCCGCATATATGGTCCCCGCAGCCGTCGTAAAACTCGACACACTGCCACTGACCGTCAACGGCAAACTCAACACCCGCGCGCTACCAGCACCCGAATACCAAGACGACCACCGATATCGACCCCCGACCAACGCCATCGAAGAAATCCTGGCCGGTATCTACGCCCACGTACTCGGACTCCACCGCGTCGGCATCGACGACTCCTTTTTCGAACTCGGCGGCGACAGCATCCTGTCCATGCAAGTAGTCGCCCGCGCCCGCGCCGCCGGCCTGCTATGCAAACCACGCGACATCTTCATCGAACAAACCATCACCCGACTAGCCCAAACAGCCACCACCATCACCACCCAAACCACCCCCACCGACAACGACACCGGCCAGGTAGTTGCCACACCGATCATGCGCTGGTTGCGCAGCGTCGATGGCCCGGTCGAGCAGTTCAACCAGACCATGGTGATACAGGCTCCCGTCGGCGTCGGGCGAGCCGATGTGGTGATCCTGTTGCAGGCGTTGATAAATCGGCATGCCATGCTGCGGCTACAGGTCGATGACGACGGCGCCGGGAACTGGCTGCTGGTGACACGGCCAGCGGGTTCGGTAGATGCCGATGCCTGGCTGCACGCGGTCGACGTGTTATCCGATGACGCGTTGGTGCAAGCCCGGAGGCGGTTGGACCCCGCCGGCGGAGTGATGCTCGGCGCGCTGTGGGTGAGCTCCACCGCCACGCTAGTTCTGACAATCCATCACCTGGCCATTGACGCCGTCTCCTGGCGGATTTTGGTTGACGATCTCAACGAGGCCTGGCGCCTATACCGTGCCACCGGCGTGGCGCAGTTGGCGTTGCGGGGGACTTCATTTCGTCTTTGGGCTTCAATGCTGACGGAGCGGGCCCGCTCGGATGTGGTCGTCGATCAGTTGCCGGCGTGGCGCGAGATCGCCGCAGTCGGTGGCGTGCTGGCCCCCGTCGAGCCTGCCGTGGACACCTACGCCAGCGCCGCACACCTGACGGTGTCACTGGATGCCGAGACCACCCGCAGGGTGCTCGGTGAAGGACCCGCGGCGTTCCATACCGGAGTGCAGGACATCTTGTTGATCGCGTTCGCGTTGGCGTGGAGGGAATTTCTGGGCCGTGACGGGGCGCCGATCACCATCGACGTGGAGGGCCACGGCCGCCATGAAGACCTGGTTCCCGGCATCGACTTGTCGGAGACCGTGGGCTGGTTTACCACCAAGTACCCGGTGTGCTTGACGCCGGATCGGTTGCTGTGGCCGCAGGTAGCCGACGGCCACGCGGCGTTAGGTGCTGCGGTCAAGAAGGCCAAGGAGCAGCTCCGGGCCATACCTGACGGTTATACCTACGGGGTATTGCGCTACCTCAACGGCGAGGTCGATCTGGAAGGCCCAGATCCGCCGATTGGATTCAACTACCTAGGTCGCGTGGGCGGATCGCAGAATGACGCAATCGCCGGCGAAGGCTGGCAGATGACAGGCGCGGGCGCGCCGTTCACCGATGAGTCGCGTGGCGGATGGCCAATGCCGCTCGGCCATACCGTAGGGGTCAATGTCATCACGCTGGACGCCGTCGCCGGGCCACAGCTGCAGGCCACCTGGACGTGGGCGCCATCGAAAATCGCTGCAGCGCAAATAGATACGCTAAGTCGGTTGTGGTTCGAGGCCCTGGCCGGCATCTGCACGTACGTGCGAGACGGTGGGGGCGGATTCACCCCCTCGGATTTTGCGCTGGTCTCCGTGGCCGCCGGGGAACTTGAAAAGCTGGAATGCGCTTACGAAGTCGCTGACGTGTTGCCGTTGACACCGCTGCAGCGGGGCTTGTTGTTCCACACCAGCGCGAACGCCGAGGATGATGCCGACCTGTACGCGGTGCAAGTCGACATCGCCCTGAGCGGTCGGCTCGACCATCGTCGTCTCCGCGATGCCGTCCAAGCAGTGCTTAATCGTCATCCCAACCTGGGAGCCCGATTCGTCGACCAACGGCTTGGCGAACCGTTGCAGATCATTCTGAAGCGACCCGTGTTGCCTTGGCGCTACATCGATCTCGCTGACGAGAACACCAATGCCGACGACCGCATCGAGCGAGCATGCGCCGCCGAACGTTCCGCAACCTACGATGTGACCCACGAGTCCCCACTGCGCGCGATGCTTGTCCGGATCGCGCCAGAGCGGTATCGGTTTGTGCTGTTCATGCACCACGTCGTGTGCGACGGCTGGTCCGGGCAGATCCTGCTGCGCGAAATCTTCGCCGGGTACGACTCGCGGCCACTGCCCACCCCCGTCCCTTATCGTTACTTCCTTGACTGGCTGGCTGGCCGGGATCGCGAGGCGGCTCACGCCGCATGGCGCCGGGTGCTGGCCGGCCTTGAGGCCCCGACCCTGGTCGGTCCGCCCCAGCGGTTAGGGGTGGGCGCCCGAAGCGTGAAATCGTTCCGGCTGCCAGAGGAGACGACCAGTGCGCTCGACGACCTGGCGCGCTCACGCCACACCACGCTCAACATCGTGCTGCAGGGCGCGTTTGCGCAGCTGCTGATCTGGCTGACCGGCCACCGTGACGTCATGTTCGGTACCACCGTCTCGGGTCGGCCCGCAGACGTGGCCGGCTCCGAATCGATGGTGGGCCTGTTGATTAACACCGTGCCGGTTCGCGCGACCGTCACCGCGACCACCACCACCGAAGAGCTGCTCGACCAGCTTCAAACGGCGCACATCGACACACTCGAGCATCAGCACCTGGCGCTGGCCGACATTCTCCGCATCACCGGCCACGCCGCCCTGTTCGACACCCTATTCGTCTACGAGAATTACCCGACGGACACCGCCGCGCCGCTGACGGCCCACGACCTGACCATCACCGAGATCAGCGGCCGCGAATTCAGCCACTACCCGTTGACGGTGCTGGCCCAGCCGGGCTGCGAACTGACTTTTCACATCGAATACGCCACCGACGTGTTCGACGCGCGCCGAATCGAGGCGGTCATCGCGCGGTTGGAGAAGGTGTTGGTGGCGATGACCGCCGACCCAACCCGGCGGGTGGCGTCTGCGCATCTGCTCGACGCGGATGAGCATGCACGGCTGGGTGTTTGGGGTAATTGGGGGGCGTTGGGGCGTTCGGTGGTGGGGGTGTCGGTTCCGGTGGTGTGGGCCGCTCAGGTGGAGCGGGGACCCGATGTGGTGGCGTTGGTGTGTGCGGGCGCGTCGATGACGTATCGGGAGGTGGATCGGGCCGCTAATCGGTTGGCGCATCGGTTGGTGTTGGCCGGGGCGGGTCCGGGTCGGTGTGTGGCCGTGGTGTTTTCCCGCTGCGCTGAGGCGATCGTGGCGATCTTGGCGGTACTCAAGTCCGGGGCGGCCTATCTGCCGATTGACCCCGCGGTTCCCGCGGCCCGGCTGGGGTTCATCCTCGATGATGCCGCACCGATCGCCGCGATCACCACCACCGATCTGGTCGCCCGCTTGGCCGGCCTGCAGGTGGCGGTCATCGACGTCGCCGATCCGGTGATCGATGACCAGCCCGACACCGCGCTGGCCCCACCGGCCCCTGACGATATCGCCCACATCATCTACACCTCGGGAACCACCGGCACACCCAAAGGGGTCGCGGTCACCCACCGCAACATCACCGCACTGTTCGACTCGCTACAGCCCGGCTTCGAGCTGGCCGGCCAGGTCTGGACCCAATGTCACTCCTATGCCTTTGACTTCTCGGCCTGGGAGATCTGGGGAGCATTGCTGCACGGCGGGCGACTGGTCGTCGTCCCCGACACCGTGACCCGCTCACCGCAAGCCCTGCACACCCTGCTGGCCAGCGAACACATCACCATGTTGAGTCAAACCCCAGCCGCCGCAGCCCTGCTAACACCCCACAAAACCACCGCCAACCTGATGGTCGCCGGCGAGGCCTGCCCCGCCGACCTCGTCGACCGCTGGGCACCCGGACGGGTCATGGTCAACGGCTATGGCCCCACCGAAACCACCATCTACGCCACCATCAGCACACCGCTGTCACCCGAACCGACCCCCCCACCCATTGGTCGACCCGTGCCCGGGGCCGCACTATTCGTCCTCGACGACTTCCTCCAACCGCTGCCCCCCGGAGCAGTAGGCGAACTCTACGTCGCCGGCACCGGCGTCAGTGTCGGCTACTGGCGGCGGGCCAGTCTGACCGGAACCCGCTTTATCGCCTGCCCTTTCGGCCCACCGGGAACCCGGATGTATCGCACCGGCGACCTGGCCTCCTGGCGCCCCGATGGCCAACTGCACTACCACGGCCGCGCCGACGACCAAGTCAAAATCCGCGGCTACCGCATCGAACTCGGCGAAATACGCGCCGCACTCACCGCCCTACCCGGCGTCGACCAAGCCACCGTCATCACCCGCGACGACCACCCCGGCACCAAACACCTCATCGGCTATTTCACCGGCACCGCCGACCCCACTACCGCCCGCGACCACCTCACCCACCAACTCCCGCCCTACATGATCCCGGCCGCCATCATCGCCCTCGACACCATGCCGCTGACCCCCAACGGCAAAATCGACACCCACGCCCTACCCGCAGCCGATTACCAAAACGACCAACCGCACCAACCCCCAACTACCCCCACCGAAGAAATCCTGGCCAACATCTACACCCACATCCTCGGACTCCCACGCGTCAGCATCGACGACTCCTTCTTCAACCTCGGCGGAGACTCACTGACCGCCATGCGGGCCATCGCCACGATCAACATCAGCCTTAACGCGCACCTCACGGTCCGCCACCTGTTCGACGCGCCGTCCGTACGAGGGTTGAGCCGGCAGTTGAGCCCGGCCACCGAACCGCAAAGCGACGCAGACGACATGGAGGCGCAGCGAAAGGCCGGCGCCGACCGACCCAGCTTTGCGTCCGTGCACGGCCGCGACAGCACCGAGGTGCACGCCAGCGATCTCACTCTGGACAAGTTCATCGACGGCGCGACCCTGACCACCGCGCCGACATTGCCGCGATACGTTGGTGAGGTGCGGACCGTGTTGCTGGCCGGCGCGACGGGCTTCCTCGGGCGTTACTTGGTGCTGGAATGGCTGCAGCGCTTAGAGCGGATCGACGGGAAGCTAATCTGCTTGGTACGGGCCGAGTCTCATGAGCGGGCAACGCAACGCCTACACGACACCTTCGACAGCGGCGACCCGGAGCTGCTGCGGCATTTCGAGAGACTGGCCGCTGGGCATCTCGAGGTCATCGCAGGCGATAAAAGCGAAACGAATCTGGGTCTGGAACAACAGACCTGGCAGCGACTGGCCGACACCGTCGACCTCATCGTCGATTCTGCGGCCGTGGTCAACCACGTGCTGCCCTACAGCCGGCTCTTTGGGCCCAATGTGGCGGGCACCGCCGAGCTGATTCGCATCGCCCTTACCTCGAAGATCAAGCCGTACGCGTATGTCTCGACCGGCAGCGTGGGTGGACAGATCGAGCCATCGGCGTTTACCGAGGACGCTGACATTCGGGTCATCAGTCCCACCCGCAGGATCGACAGCGGCTATCCCAACAGCAAGTGGGCCGGCGAGGTGCTGCTGCGCGAGGCTAACGAACTGGCCGCCCTGCCGGTCGCGGTGTTTCGTTGCGACATGATCCTGGCCGACACCACCTACGCAGGTCAGCTCAACGTGGCGGACAACTTCACCCGAATGATGCTTTCCCTGCTGGCCACCGGCATCGCGCCCGCCTCGTTCTATCAGCTGGACGCCGATGGCAACCGGCAGCGCGCCCACTTCGATGGACTACCAGTCGGTTTCGTCGCCGAGGCGATCGCCGCCCTCGGCGCCGGGGTGGTCGACGGATTCGAGACTTACCACGTGATGAACCCGCACGACGACGGTATCGGCTTGGATGAGTACGTCGATTGGCTGATCGAGGCCGGTCACCCGATCCAGCGCATCGATGACTTCGGCGAGTGGTTGCAGCGGTTGGAGGCCGGCCTCAGTGCCCTACCGGATCGTCAGCGTCGGCACTCGGTGCTCTGGAGGTTGCCGATACACAATTCACACGCCCATGGTCTGCAGCCCGAAGAGCCGATTCGCGCATCGCTTGGGCCGACGGATCGGTTTCGTGCTGCAGTCAGAGAAGCGAAAATCGGCCCCGACAAGCACAATCCAGACATCCCGCACGTCTCGGCGCCGATCATCGTCAAATACGTCGCCGATTTGCAACTGCTCGGACTGCTCTAACAATTATGAGCGACTGAGGTTTTCGAGGACAGTCTTACTAGATGCTTTCGACCTCACCAGAACCCGTCTTTCCTCAGCCCCGCGAACGATTCAGTCACCGCGTCGCACACGGCGTCCATGATGTCCGCGGTGTGAGCGTAGGTGAAGAACGGGTAGAGGAGTTCCGGAAGGTGGACACCCGCCGCACGCAGGTAGTAGGTCCACATGTACTCGGCGACGACGTTTCGGTCCGGATGACCGAACGCTGCGAAATTATCCGGCGACATGGCACCGAAGAACGGTCTCACGAGGGACTCGTACCGTCGCAGCACGATCGGATAACCCTCCTCGTCACGCAGACGCTCGAGGTGACCGGCGAATCGATCGGCGGCCGCTCCGATGGTTCCGTAGACCTCGTCCTGATGATCACGAAGGTATTCGAGCTGCGCCAGGCCGGCCGTACACGCGACGACGTTGCCGCAGAAGGTTCCCAGAACGTGCGTTCGGGTCTGGATGTCGCGCTTTAGTTCACCGGATGTGACGGCCATTTTCATTATCTCGGACCGCCCCAGCGTGGCGCCAATGGGTAATCCGCCGCCAATAATCTTGCCAAACGTCGCCAGGTCCGGGGTGATGCCGTCCTCGTCGACGGCCCCGCCGAAGCGAAACCGAAAGCCGGAGAGTGTTTCATCGAACGCCAGCACGACGCCGTGTTCCATGGTCACTTGCCGCAGCCCGACCAGGAACTCTCGATCGAATCGCGGGAAGCTCGACCGGATGGGCTCGACAATGACGCATGCCAAGTCCGAGGCACGTGCGGAGATCACCTCGAACGCTCTTTCGTCATAAGGAAGCACAGTCGTCGACGACGCTACCGACGGAGCGACGCCCGGCATGCTCGGCCGAGTCGAGCCATCGGGCAGCCGCGTTACGAACACATCGTTGTGATGTCCGTGGTAACTGTTCTCGAACACCGCGACATGGGGCCGCCGGGTGAACGCGCGTGCGAGCTTGAGGGCATGCATGGTGGCTTCGGTGCCGGAGTTGCTGAGAAATCCGCCCTCCGCCCAGCGGACTGTGTCGAGCAGCAGACTCACGAGTGCGGTCTCGACTTCGTTACCGGCCGCGACCGTAAACCCGTCGCCGAGCATCGATCCGACAGCGCCAGTTACCACCTCGGACGAATGCCCAAGGAAGTTGACCCCCCTGCCGCTGTCCAAATCGACGAATTCGTTGCCATCCAGATCAGCAATAAACGGACCGTGCGCCCGCCCGGCGATCATCGGAATTATGCGGGGCAGCCCGTCGACGAAATTGCTGAAGACGCCCTTGCTGGCCCGCCGAACGCCAGCGGCGATGGTCTTCGGTTGCCGCGCCGTCAGATCTTGAATGCAGTCGAGCGCACGCATCCGCGCTATGAACTCGGTTGTGTTCTCCAAGAACATCTCGGTGGTGCCCTCGGTCATGCGGTCCATCTCATTTGCCTGGATCCGTTGCGCTTCAGCTGATTTCGGCAGCCTACGCCGTTTTGGTCTAACCGAGTGCCGTCATTCGCGTCCATCGGTCACGTTCGCGCCGACTGGCTTGACGTGGGTCACGAGGTCGACGTCGGTCGCCTGCGCCCGGAGATACCCGGCCCGCGCGTGCTCCTTCGGGATGTGCTTGAACGGGTCGAACGAGTACGC
Source organism: uncultured Actinomycetota bacterium (assembly GCA_963760095.1). GTDB lineage: Bacteria > Actinomycetota > Actinomycetes > Mycobacteriales > Mycobacteriaceae > Mycobacterium. The sequence goes on from CAVXBT010000015.1 coordinate 189,572, forward strand.
AGCCATGGCGTTTTCGTGGGTGATCTTGTTGACGACGGCGTCGTCGAGGTGACCCAACGTCTCCATGACGATCTCTGGCGCAAAGGGCCAACTGCCGTCCGAATGCGGAAAGTCGGATTCCCAGCAAATCATGTCTTCGTTGAACCACTGCATGTTTTGCACACCCACCTTGTCCCTGATGAAGCACGCGTAGATGTGTCGTCTGAACACATCGCCCGGGCCGTCATAGCCTTTCGGTAACTTGTCATGGGTCCAGCCCGCGTGACGATTCCGCACGTCTTCGGCGCGCCAGAGGAAGTAAGGCATCCAGCCGAGGTCACCCTCCGTCAGCGAGAACTTGATTTCGGGAAAGTCCCTGTAGAACTCGGCCCAGATGAGTTCGAGGAACGCGTACATGCTCATCATCTGCGTGCCCGTCATGTTTACGCTCAACGGCGCACCCGTGGAGAACGTCGGTTCGCGTCCCGAGGACCCGACGTGCATGCACAGCACGGTCTTGTGTTCACAGGCAGCCTCGAACAGCGGATACCAGTACTTCTGGTGAATGCTCGGCAGGTTCAGCGCTTCGGGGTTCTCGGAGAACGCCACCGCGTGACAACCCTTGTCAGCCAAGCGTTTTACCTCCTTGGCCGCCTGTTCGACGTCGAAAAGAGGCAGCAGACCGCACGGGATGAATCTTCCGGGGTAGGCGCCGCACCATTCGTCGACGTGCCAGTCGTTGTATGCCTTGATCATGATCAAGTTCACGTCGGGGTCGGGGCCCTGGCTGAGCAGCTCGCCCGCGAAGCCCGGGAAATTCGGCAAGTTCAGTCCGGCCAGTTGACCGCCGGCATTCATGTCGCGCACTCGTTCGTCGACGTTGTAGCAGCCCGGTCGGATATCGTCGTAGCTCAATACGTCGGCGGCGAACATCTCTTGCGGCTTGCCCGCGGCGGCGTTCAGGCCCATCGGCCATGAGCGCAGCTCGCCGTAATACCAGTGCCGCGTGCCGTCCGGTTCGAAGCCGATGCGCGGGGCATACTCCTTGAAGGCGGCAGGCACATGAGCGTCGAACATGTTGGGCGGCTCGGTGATGTGGTCGTCGACGCTGACCAAGATCAGATCATCTTTGTTCACGTGCACTCCTTAGACGATCAGGTGATAACCGACTATAGATAATGACGCGGATCGCGATGTGACGATTTGCTACCTGCCGCGATCACGCAATGCCCAAACCTTCTTGAAGTTATTCTGATAGATCGAGGCGTTCACCGCCCGGCTACCAATCGGTCAGCCGAGCCCACGCTCGGCGGCCTTGCGTTGCCAGGTCTCCTTCCACTCCCGCTCGGTGGCGCCGATCTGCCGGCCGTACGGAAGCTCATCAGGCGCGGAGCCCCACGTGTCCGGCCCGGTGTTCGCTGACGAGTACAAGATGCCATCCGACCAGATATAGGCAGTGCGGCCCCATTCCATCGCCGACCCCACGTCGGGGAAGAACCCGCGCCCGTTGTGGTTAGCGCTGGTGTTGCACAACACGGGAATCCCCGACCGTGCAGCGAAGGCACGGACAATCGCCGTCGCCAGCGGTGCGGTGCGGTCGTTGACTGTTTGCAGCCGAGCAGTGCCGTCAACATGCCTGACTGCCGGTATCCGGTCCACCCATTCGGGCCGGATGTGGTGGTCGAAGAGCATGAACGGGTCGGCGCCGCCGGGGTCGAAGATCTCTGATGAGTTCTCCTCCAAGCACATTGGCGCAACCGGGCGATACGACTCACGACCCTTGATCTGGTTCAGAATGCCTTTCGTGCGCTCCTGCCGCGGTGAGGCCAGAATGCTGCGGTGTCCCAACGCCCGGGGTCCCAGCTCGGCGCGGTCGGACAGCACGATCACCGGTTCCTCCGTCGTCGCCAGCAGCGCACCGAGTTCGTCAACCGAACACTTCTCGCCGTGCCACCCGGGCCTCGGCTGGGTAGCTCTCAGTCGGGGTCCGCTGTACACGCTCCACTCCAGTGGCCCGAATGCGCCGCGGTGCATCAACGATGCGCATGCAGTGCCAATCGCCGCGCCGCTGTCATTCGGAAACGGGGGCACCCAAACGGTGTCAAAGAGTCCGGTGTCGCGAATCGCGCTATTCCACTTGATGTTCAGGGCGCTGCCGCCGGCGAAGCACAAGGTCCTCACCCGACCGTTAAGGGGCTTGACGGCATCGGCCAGCCGCTCGACCAGCAGCTGGGCCAGTGCTTCATGGAAGCTTGCCAGTACCGATGCATCATCAAGGTCGATTCGGCGAATTGTCGGCTCAATCTCCTGAAAGAACACGTCGGTGCCGAAAACGTCCCAGCGGCCGTCCAGCGCGGCCAGTGCCCGGCGAATCTCGCGGACCAGGGGTTCACTGACGGTGCCTAGTCCCGCATACGCCATAACCTTTCCGCAATTGGCCATCTGGAAGTGCCAAATTTTCACCTCGTCCCACTGCGGGTCGGGAACGAACGGGGGCACATTGCGGCTGAAAAACTCGTAGACGCCGCCGAGGATGCCGAACAGCCAGCCACGGTACTGCACCGTGCGTTGCACCGGATCCACGAGATACACGACGGGAAACGAATTGGCGTCCCAGACCAGGACGAGGGCGGGCTGGCGCTCAGCCGCCGCCGGACTGGTCAAATAGGCGCTGGCGAGGTGTGACTCGACGTGACGATAGCTCTCGTAGCTCCGCGGCTTGCCTGCGAGTGTGAGCAATGAACCGGGTTGATAACAGTGCAGGACGGGAGTGCTGTCGTCGGATTGCCGGAACGGGGCGATACGGATCAGTTCTTGGCCGTCCGCGGTCCAAATCTGAAAACCCTCGCCGACCCAGCCGTCCACCACGAACCGATCGACGTCGTCGACCCGATGCCCGAGTTGCTCGAAAAGATGCTCGATCAGACCGGCGTCATACAAGGCATCGTGGCGCCAGCGGTTGTCGTGTTTCTCCACTTCGGTGGCCGCGACAAGCCGCGCGCCTGACCGGGTCGGCTCCACCAAGGCCAAGCCGCCGTCGTGCTCTAACTTCAATCCACAGATCAGTGCCATGCCGGACCATCCGGCGCCAAAGACGTTGCCCGCCAGATGATCATAGGTGTGCCGTCCTCAATCGCAGGGAGCCCCCAAGTTTTCCCCCGTAAGAGCCTGGGTAGGTCCTCCGACGATACCGCGGCGATACGCGGCAGGCCCCGACATTCGTCGTTAAAGCCGGATCACGGCGCGCATCGGCGATAACGGTAGTTATTCGAATACGACCACGCTAACCCGTGCTGGCGCCGCCGGCCCTCGGATGGGAAGCGAGGCCGGCGTGAGGATGTCTCCTTGCGAGCGTGAGGAAGTCGGCTCGGAGGGTCATCACGTCCAAGATCTCAAATCCAGCGTGATCCAGCATTTTTTATCCCACGCTGGCGATGATGGCGCACACGATTCGAGCATGCCGTTTCATCGTCACTCAATATGCGAAGGCTGTGAGCTAGACGACGGGAAGGTTTCGGGGTTGATGAGCCGGTCTCGTGAATCGTCCTCGGCACTGATTGATTTGGGGCAGGGGACTGCCGCGGCTACGTCCCACGGCCTGCACGCGAAGATTATGCTGCCGGCGGATGCGAGGCTGCCAGTTTTATTTCGCAGAACATGCTGATAAGTGGAAGGCTTAGATACGCAATGAGGTTTGTGCTGGCAATGTGGGGAACTCGCGGCGACGTCGAGCCCTGCGCCGCCATCGGGCGCGAGCTGCTACGCAGAGGGCACGACGTGTGCATGGTTGTCCCGCCAGACGTTGTTGGCTTCGTCGAGTCGGCTGGGCTTGCGGCGTCCGCCTACGGGGCGGAACCGCAGCGCTGGCTCGACGCCCACCGCAACTTTTTCCCTAGTCTCCTCCGCAACTTCTGGAGGATCCTCGATCTGCGCAGGTTATGGCGCGATGCCGCGCAGTCGGGTGTTTCGTGCTGGGGCGAAATGAGCACGACGCTGGTGTCGTTGGCGGACGGGGCCGACCTGATCCTCACCGGCATGGCGTATCAGGAAGTCGCCGCCAACGTTGCGGAGTACTACGACATCCCCTTGTCAATCCTGCATTTCGCCCCGGTGCAGGCCAACGGTCAGCTGCGGCCCTACTTGCCGGCGTGGTTCGTCAGCTTTGCGATGACCGTGGCCGAATGGCTGATGTGGCCCACGCGGAAGAACGTCGAAGAAGCACAGCGTCGCGACCTAGGCTTGCCGAAGGAAACCAGGCCCGCATTTCGACGGATCATCGAACGCGGACACCTGGAAATCCAGGCCTACGATGAGATGTGCTTTCCCGGGCTGGCAGCCGAATGGGCGAGATGGAATGGCAGACGCCCCTTCGTCGGAGCGCTCACCCTGGAATTGCCGACGGATGACGATGAGGAGGTCGCGTCGTGGATTGCCGCGGGAACACCGCCCATCTATTTCGGGTTCGGCAGCGTAGCGATCGAATCGCCCGCTGACACGCTCGCCATGATCGTTGCCGCCTGCGCGCAGTTGGGCGAACGAGCGTTGGTATGCGCCGGCGGGACTGACTTCAACGACCTCCCTCGATTCGGGCATGTCAAGGTGGTGGGCACGGTCAACCACGTGGCCATCTTTCCGTCCTGCCGCGTGGTCGTTCATCATGGTGGCGCGGGTACCACGGCCGCGGGCCTGCGCGCCGGGGTGCGCACGGTGATCTTGTGGCGGGGCTTCGATCAGCCGCACTGGGGCGCCGTGGTCAAACGGCTGAAAGTAGGTACTACCCGGCGCTTTTCGCGTACAACGCAGGATTCATTGGTCGCTGACCTGCGTACCGTCCTCAGCCCGCAATACGCTGCCCGAGCCCGCGAGATCGCCACCCGGATGACCAAACCCACCGCCAGCGTCGCGGCCGCCGCCGATCTTGTGGAAAATCTCGCCGGCGGCCGGCGTGTTGGCTGATCGGCGAGGGTGGGCGCCGCCAAGACTTTACTGCAGTCGAGCTCACGCGCCCGCGCCACAGCCTCGGTTGTACTCACCCCCAAACTGGCGTGCACCAAGTTCACGTGCGCTAAGATCAAAAACCTTGCCGCCCGAGCCCGCGAGATAGCCACCCGGATGACCAAACCCACCGCCAGCGTTGCGGCCGTCACCGATGCTGTGGAAGAACTCACCCGGAGACGCACGCATGCCCGGCACTGAATCCAGGTATGACGCCATCGTTGTTGGCTCCGGCGCGTCTGGCTCGTGGGCTGCCAAGGAACTGACGGAAGGCGGGATGAGGGTTGTCCTGCTCGAGGCCGGCCGGAACCCAGACATCGATGATGACTTGCCGATCGACGCGGACACCGGCGGGATGGGGATTGCCGGCCGAGTCAAATCGGCCATCCAGGGTCAGCACGTTCAGATCCGTTGTCCAGCCTTCTCCGAAACCACCAAGAAATTTTTCGTCAACGACAGGGAGAATCCCTATACGACAGCGCCAGGAAAAACATTCGTCTGGATCAGGGGGCGGCAACTGGGCGGTCGCCTTCACTTGTGGCTCGGGCATGCACCGCGCATGTCGAATTCGGAGTTCAAAGCCGCGAGTGTCCGCGGAGACGGCCTCGATTGGCCACTGGCCTACGAAGACTTGGCGCCGTATTACGACATCGTCGAGCGCACGCTCGGTGTCTACGGGAAGCCCGCGGGCATTCCCAACTGTCCCGACGGGCAGTTCATCGGGCCGCTGAAAACGACAAAGATCGAAGACGCGTTCCTGACCAACGTCGAGAAACGGCTGCCGAACGTCCGCGTAACGTCCGCGCGAAAGGTCAAGTACGACGACAACAGAGTTCCGCTTCCGGTCAGGCTCGCCCTCGCAACTGGGCACCTCGACATTCGGACAGACGCCGTCGTGAGCCGATTATTGGTCGATGCGCGATCGGGTCAGGCGACCGGCGTTGAATACATCGACCGACTGACGAAGACCACGCAGGCAATTCACGGAAAGGTCGTCGTTCTTTGCGCGTCGGCGATCGAGACCGTACGGATCCTGTTGAACTCAAAATCCGCAACGCATCCGTCCGGGGTCGGCGGTTCGTCAGGCCAGCTCGGCCGTTATCTCTGCGACCACGTTGCGCACATCCGGAGCGGCAAGGTGTCTGAGAAGGATGTCGAGTCCGACTTCGCCGTGGCCGGCGCGGGACTGTACATTCCGAGTTTCTGCGACAACGAGTCGAAAAACTTTCCTGGTGGCTACGGCGTCGAGGTCCAGATAGGCCGCGGCATCCCGGTCTGGGTCATGGGGGCGTATGGCGAGATGCAGCCCCGCTACCAAAACCACGTATCGCTAGACCCAATCGTCAAGGACGCGTGGGGGATTCCCGCCGCCAAAATCGAGTGCAGCCACTCTCAGGACGAGCTCAACATGATTGCCCACATGAGCCGAACGCTGCCGGAAATTGCCGCGGCCGGCGGCCTACAGATCGACGAGAACCGCGATCGCCGTGCCAGAGGCAACATCGCCGATCGGCTGCTTCGATCCCTGTTCCTCACGAACTACCGCGCTTTTCGGCCCGGGGGGGCCATTCACGAGACCGGCGGCGCGCGCATGGGCGACACACCGGACAACTCGGTGGTGAACTCATACTGTCAATGTTGGGATGCCGACAATGTGTTCGTTACCGATGGCGCATGCTTTGTGTCCTCCGGATTCCAGAATCCCACATTGACGATGATGGCCCTCACGGTTCGAGCGTGCCGGTTCATCGTTGATAACTACCGAAGCGCGTGAGTTGAATGGGACCCGAGAGGTTTGACTACGCCTTTGTGCACGGCGATGGTCTGGGCGGCTGGGTGTGGACGACACGATCGCGGCGTTACACAGACAAAGCGGGACCTCGTGATAAGCCTGGATTTCCAGCCATCCATGGTCAACGATTTGTCGCGACGATCGGCCCGTTGTCTGCGGAACAAAAGCGAGCGCATCGCGCCCGCTTTTCGGCCGAAAGCGTATCCAGATACACGCTGACCGGCGGGGTGTCAGGGTTATCGGTTCGCTCCGCGAACTACCTGAGCGGAAGCCGCGGTCCGGCATGGCTAGCTCCTAGACCTTGACCGGTTCCTTATCCACCGGGCTCAGTTGCCATCGGCCCTCGCCGAGCAACTCCAGGCGTTGTTGGTGATGGTGCTCAACGGTGCTGCGGTGACTGACGCTGACCACGACGGTGCCGGGTAATTCGGCGCGCAGCAGTCGATACATCGTCAATTCCAGCCCCTCGTCCATCGCCGATGTGGCCTCGTCGACGAACACCGCCTTCGGTTTGGTCAACAAGACTCGACCGAACGCGACACGCTGCTGCTCGCCCGGCGACAGCACTTTGACCCAATCCTGTTCCTCATCCAGCAAGGCGACCAGATGCGGCAGCATTACTCGTTCCAACACATCGCGAAGATCAGCGTCGGGAATGTCACCGGATTCCGCTGGATACGACACCACCGATCGCAGATCGCCTAGGGGCACATACGGCAATTGAGAAAGGAACATCGTCTGATTTGGCCCGTCGGGGCATCGCAAGGTTCCCGATCCGTAAGGCCATAACTGCGCAAGGCTTCGTAGCAGCGTTGTTTTGCCACTGCCTGACGGGCCGGTGATCACCAGCGCATCGCCCTTGGACAAGTGCAGGTCGAGTGAGTCGATCAGCTGATCGCCATCCGGTGTCCGCACCTCTACGCCTTCGATATCGACGGCACCGTCAACGCTCGGCATCACCAGTAGCTCGGGCAGCTTGCGAGCCGTGTCGTCGGCGACAACCAGGCCATGCAACCGGATGATCGCCGCGCGATAACTCGCGAATTGGTCGTAGGCGTTGCGAAAGAAGGACAATCCGTCAGAGATCTGGTTGAATGCCGCCGCGGTTTGCGTGACGCCACCGAATTTGATCTGACCGGCGAACAATCGCGGCGCCTGAAGGACCCAGGGCAAGGGGACGATCAACTGGCTCATCGATATGTTGAACCCGAACCAGCTGACGGTCCGGTTCACATATCGCAGATAGTTGTCGATGATCGGCCGAAATTTCCTGCTCAGCTGCACACGTTCGGCAGCCTCGCCGCGATAGAAGCCGACCGCCTCGGCGGCGTCGCGCACCCGGACCAGCGCGTAGCGGAAGGCAGCGTTCGTCAGCTCATTGCGGAAGCTCAGCCGGATCAGCGGTCGCCCGATCCAAAACCCGATGACCGTCGCTACCATGACGTACACGATCAGGATCCAGAACATCGCTCTGGGCATGCTGACGCCGAAGAGCGTCAGAGTGCCCGACAGGTTCCACAGAATGGCGGTAAAGGAAACCACCGACAACACGGACTCGACCGCGCCGAACACCAGCACATCCCGGGTGCCGTTGGACGGCACATTGGGGGTACCTCCCGTTCCGGCGGTCAAGACGTCGATATCCTGTTGAATACGCTGGTCGGGGTTGTCGATGGTGCTGTCGATGAATCGGGCGCGGTAATACGCGCGCCCTTCCAGCCAGTCACCGGTGAGTCGATCGGTGAGCCAAATCCGCCACGCCACAATGAAGCGTTGCACCAGGTATATATCGAACACTCCACGGGCGATATACAGCGCCGCCATGATGGAGAAGTGGAAGATCGACATCCAAAACCCGTGTACGCCAGACTCTTTCACGGCATCGTCGTGAATAGCCATGCCCTGCACAGCGGTCTGAATGGACGAATTCAAATCGTTGGCCTGATAGCTGAACAGTACTGACAGCCGTACTCCGATCACGACTGACAACAGCAGCACCCCGAGCATCAGCCAGACTCGCGCGCTGTCCCGACCGGTGAAGTATCCGTCGGTGATCCGCCAGAACTGGCGACCCCACGGGGTGGCCAATCGGAGCAGTCCGAGCACGACGAGCAAGCACACCGCGCTGATCGCCCACGCTATAGCGATCCAGGACAGTGATTCGGCCAGCGCGTGACCCCAGCTGATTGACGGCTTGAACAACTCCACTGTGCGCATGCTCCTTTAGATTGCAACGTGCACCGCCGGGCGTGAGTCGAACGCCCGGCTGACAAGACTTTCACGCGAAGCTACCCGGGCACCGCCGCAGCGTGCTGTTTGGGCTGGTGCGTCAGATCATTCCATCGAAATCGAAGCCCACGCACAAAAGTTCGATAGCAGGTCACACGCTGGCCGGCTCCCGCTCGATCGGGCGCAGTTCCCACTTGCCTGCGCCGAACAGCTCGAGCAGGTGATCGTGGTGCTGTTCGACGGTGCGCCGATGGCTGACGCTGACGACGACACACTCTGGCAGTTCGGTGCGCAGCAACTGGTAAAGCGCAAATTCCAGCCCTTCGTCGAGCGCCGACGTGGCCTCATCCAGGAACACCGCCTGCGGCTTGGCGAGCAGGACGCGGGCAAAGGCGATCCGCTGCTGCTCGCCGGGGGAAAGCACTTTGGCCCAATCCTGCTCGTCATCGAGCCGAGCAGCCAGTGGGGCCAGCGCAACCTTCGTCAACGCCTCTCGCACGGCGGCGTCGGAGAGATCGGCCGGGGATTTCGGATAGCAGACCACGCCGCGCAGGTTGCCCAGCGGCACGTATGGCAACTGCGACAAGAACATGGTGGCGTGCTCGCCCGCGGGCCGACGCAGGGTGCCGGAGGCGTAGGGCCACAGCTGCGCCAGGCTGCGCAAAAGCGTGGTCTTGCCCGCCCCAGAACGCCCAGTGACGACTAGGGCGTCACCGCTGGCGAGCCGCACCTGGAGCGGGTCGATCAACTGCTCGCCATTGGGCGCACGTACCTCGACCGCCTCGATTTCAACTGATCCGCGCTCACTCGGCTCCACGGTCACCTCGGGCAGTTCTCGACCGCGCGCGTTGGCGTCAACCAGGCCATGCAACCGAATGATCGACGCACGAAATGCCGCAAATTGACTGTAGTGATTGCGGAAGAACGACAGTGAATCCTGGATCGTGCCGAATGCGGCTGCGGTTTGTGCCACGCCACCCAAACCAATTTTCCCGGCGAACAGCCGCGGCGCCTGAATGAGCCAGGGCAGCGGCACCATCGCCTGGGTGATCACCCAATTCCAACCGGTGTAGCCGATGGTGCGGCGCACATAGTGGCGATAATTGTCGATTATCGGCATAAAGCGCTGCCTCAATCGCGATCGCTCGGCTTCCTCACCATGATAGAAACCGACAGCTTCGGCGGCGTCGCGCAAGCGCACCAGCGCATAACGGAAGGCAGCATTTAGCCTCTCGTTGGCGAAACTCAGCTTGATCAAGGGATGCCCGATCCAGAACGTGACGCTGCTCGCCATCAGCACAAAGACGAAGACGCTCCAGAACATCGCGCGCGGAATGTCGACATGAAGCAGCGGGAGGGTCAGCACCCCCGAGAGGTTCCACAAGATCGCGGCGAACGAGACCACCGAGACCACCGAGTGCACAGCGCCGAACAGCAGAGTTTGGCTCGTGCCGATGGTCGGGACATCTGTGGTGGCGCCCGCGCCGGTGGTGAAAATGTCGACGTCCTGCTGGATGCGTTGGTCCGGGTTGTCGATCGTTTCGTCGATGAACCTGGCCCGGTAGTAGGCGTGTCCGGTTAACCAGTCGGTGGTGAGGTGCTCGGTCAGCCAGATCCGCCACGCGATGATGAAGCGCTGCATCAGGTAGAGGTCGACCATGGCCAGGGCGATGAAAGCTGCGGCCAGGATGCAGAAGATGGTCAGTGCTACCCAAAAGCCGCGCATGCCAGACTGTTTGACGATTTCATTCTGCGCGCCCGAGCCGGTGAACGCTGTCTCCAGTGCGTTGTACAAGTCTTTGCTGAAGTAGCTGAACAAGACATTGATTCGCACGGTGGTGACGACCAACAGCAGCAGGACGCTGAGCATCAGCCACACCCTGACCGACCCCGGACCAGAGAAATAGCGACCGGTAATTCGCCAATACTGGCGTGCCCAGTGGGTGGTGAACCGGAGCACCACCAACACGACAAGCACACACACGGCACTGATCAGCCATGCCCGGGCGATCCACGCCGTCGAGTCAGGCACCGCGTGACTCCAGTCGATGGATGGTGTGAACGGCTCTAGAACAGGCACGAAGTCTCCTCGCGGTCTGAGGCATCGCGCACGACGCCCCGGTCGGAAAAAGCTTGCCGGGGAAGCTACCGCAGCAGGGCCGATAGGCTGCGCCCATGGGCAACGACGCCGAGGACACCTTCCATGCCGGCCGACTGATCGCCCGGCGCCTGAAAGCCAGCGGAATCGATATCGTCTTCACGTTATCCGGCGGCCATCTGTTCTCGCTCTACGACGGTTGCCGCAGCGAGGGTATCCGGTTGATCGATACCCGCCACGAGCAGACCGCCGCGTTCGCGGCCGAGGGTTGGTCGAAGGTGACACGTCAGCCGGGTGTGGCGGCGCTGACCGCGGGCCCGGGCGTGACGAACGGGATGAGCGCAATGGCTGCCGCCCAGCAGAACTCGTCGCCGCTGCTGGTTCTCGGCGGCCGGGCGCCCGCGGGGCGGTGGGGAATGGGGTCCCTGCAGGAGATCGACCATGTGCCATTCGTGGCACCGCTGACTCGATTCGCGGCCACCGCGCCGTCCGCCGAGGCGGTCAGCGGCCTGATCGACGACGCGCTGCGGGCCACGGTCGGAGCGCCATCAGGGGTGGCGTTCATCGACATTCCGATGGACCACGCATTTTCCGTCGCCGCCGACACCGGCCAGCCCGGTGCCCTGACCACGTCGCCAGCGCCGTCGCTGCCCGACGGCGATGCGCTCGACCGCGCGGTCAGCCTGCTGGCCGCCGCGCAGCGACCGGTCATCATGGCAGGCACCAACGTCTGGTGGGGTCATGCCGAAGCGGCCCTGCTGCGACTGGCCGAGCAACGGCGGATACCGGTGCTGATGAATGGCATGGCCCGCGGCGTCGTGCCCGCAGACCATCCGCTGGCGTTTTCCCGGGCGCGCTCAAAAGCGTTGGGACAGGCCGATGTTGCGGTGGTGGTCGGGGTGCCGATGGACTTCCGGCTGGGATTCGGCGCGGTATTCGGGCAGGAGACCCAGCTCATCGTCGCCGATCGCGTCCAACCCGCCCGCGACCATCCTCGGCCGATCGCCGCCGGGCTCTACGGCGACCTCGCCGCGACCCTGACCGTGCTGAGCGAAACGCCACGGACCGATGCCGGCCACGAAGAGTGGGTCGCCGATCTGCGGGCGACCGAGACCGCGGTGCGAGAAAGCGAAACCGGTGAACTGGCAGACGACCGCAGCCCGCTACACCCGATGCGGGTCTACGCCGAACTCGCACCCCTGCTGGACCGCGACGCGATCATCGTCGTCGACGCCGGCGACTTCGGCTCTTACGCGGGCCGGGTGATCGACAGCTACGTCCCGGGGGCGTGGCTGGACAGCGGCCCGTTCGGATGCCTGGGTTCGGGTCCCGGATATGCGCTGGCCGCCAAGCTGGCCCGGCCCGACCGTCAGGTCGTCTTGCTGCAAGGCGACGGTGCCTTCGGGTTCAGCGGCATGGAATGGGACACGCTGGTCCGCCACAACGTCCCCGTCGTCTCGGTGATCGGCAACAACGGAATCTGGGGGCTCGAAAAACACCCCATGGAAGCGATTTATGGCTATTCGGTGGTGGCCGAACTGCGGCCCGGAACCCGCTACGACGAGGTAGTGCGCGCACTCGGTGGGCACGGCGAGCTGGTTTCGACGCCCGCCGAGCTCCGGCCGGCGTTGGCACGCGCCCTGGGCAGAGGCGTGCCCGCCGTCGTCAACGTGCTCACCGACCCCGCGGTGGCCTATCCGCGCCGCTCGAACCTGGCCTGACATAGCGGCGGGGATGTGACTGGCCGCGCGGCCCGCGCACTAACGGCCGACTCGCCCCTCGCCGCTTCGCGGCCGGGGGTACCCCCACCTCAGGGCGTGCCGCCCTGCATTGTCGTCGGCCGGTACCGTTGACCTGTGCCGAAGACCCCCAGCACTGTGTCGACCCGCCTGAGTAGCCGCTTCTGGCGGCTTCTCGGCGCCAGCACCGAAAAAAATCAAGGCCGCTCACTAACCCAGGTCAGCGCCGCAGCGGAGTTCGACGAGAAGGCCGCCGACCTCGACGACGAGCAGTTGCGCAAAGCTGCCGGCCTGCTCGACCTCGACGACCTCGCCGAATCCGAAGATGTTCCGCAGTTCCTCGCCATCGCCCGCGAAGCCGCCGAACGATCCACCGGCTTAAGGCCGTTCGACGTCCAGCTGCTCGGTGCGCTGCGCATGCTGGCCGGCGACGTGATCGAAATGGCCACCGGCGAGGGCAAAACGCTGGCCGGGGCGATCGCCGCCGCCGGCTACGCGTTGGCTGGTCGGCACGTGCACGTCGTGACCATCAACGACTACCTGGCCCGCCGCGACGCCGAATGGATGGGCCCGCTGCTGGAGGCACTCGGCCTCACGGTCGGCTGGGTGACCGGTGAATCGACCGCTGACGAGCGTCGCGCGGCATACAAATGCAATGTCACCTACGCATCGGTCAACGAAATCGGCTTCGACGTTCTGCGCGATCAGCTGGTCACCGACGTCGCCGACCTGGTCTCGCCCAATCCGGACGTGGCCCTGATCGACGAGGCCGACTCGGTGCTGGTCGACGAAGCATTGGTCCCGCTGGTGCTGGCCGGAACCAGCCACCGGGAGAAGCCGCGGCTGGAAATCATCCGACTCGTCGGTGAGTTGCAAGCCGGTAGGGATTACGACACCGACTCCGACAGCCGCAACGTGCATCTGACCGAGGCCGGAGCGCACAAACTCGAAAAAGAGCTCGGCGGAATCGATCTCTATTCCGAGGAGCACGTCGGCACCGCCCTCACCGAAGTCAACGTCGCACTGCACGCACATGTCCTGCTGCACCGGGACGTGCACTACATCGTGCGCGACGGCGCGGTGCACCTGATCAACGCCTCCCGCGGCCGCATCGCCCAGCTGCAACGCTGGCCGGACGGCCTGCAGGCGGCGGTCGAGGCCAAAGAAGGCATCGAGGCCACCGAAACCGGCGAGGTGCTGGACACCATCACCGTGCAGGCGTTAATCAACCGGTATCCGACGGTGTGCGGCATGACCGGAACCGCGCTGGCCGCGGGCGAGCAGCTGCGCCAGTTCTACAAGCTCGGTGTTTCCCCGATCCCACCGAACACCCCCAATATCCGCGAGGATGAAACCGACCGGGTCTACATCACCGCCGCGGCGAAAATCGACGCGATCATCGCGCACATCATCGATATGCATGACACCGGCCAACCCGTCCTGGTGGGTACCCACGACGTCGCCGAGTCCGAGGAGTTGCACGAGCGGCTGCAGCGCCGCGGAGTCCCGGCAGTGGTGCTCAACGCCAAGAACGACGCCGAAGAGGCCGGCGTGATCGCCGAGGCCGGCAAGCTCGGGGCCGTCACGGTGTCAACGCAGATGGCCGGGCGCGGCACCGACATCCGGCTCGGCGGCTCCGACGAGGCCGATCACGACAAGGTGGTCGAGCTCGGTGGTCTGCACGTGGTCGGCACCGGCCGGCATCACACCGAACGACTGGACAACCAACTGCGCGGCCGCGCCGGCCGTCAGGGCGACCCGGGTTCGTCGGTGTTCTTCTCCAGTTGGGAAGACGACGTTGCCGCGGCCAACCTCGAACCCAACAAGCTGCCAACGCAAACCGACGAGGACGGCCGCATCGTCAGCTCGAAGGTCGCAGCACTGCTCGAGCATGCCCAGCGGGTCGCCGAGGGGCGGCTGCTGGACGTCCACGCGAACACCTGGCGCTACAACCAGTTGATCGCTCAGCAGCGCGCCATCCTGGTCGACCGTCGCAACACGCTACTGAGCACCGCCGCAGCCCGCGAAGAGCTCGCCGAACTTGCACCTGACAGGTATGCCGAGCTCGCTGAAGATCCAGTGAACCTTTCGGAAGATCGCCTGGAGAAGATCTGCCGGCTGATCATGCTGTATCACCTCGACCGGGGCTGGGCCGATCACCTCGCTTACCTGGCCGACATCCGGGAGAGCATCCATCTGCGTGCCCTGGGACGGCAGAACCCGCTCGACGAATTCCACCGGATGGCCGTGGATGCGTTCGCGTCGCTGGCCGCCGATGCGATCGAAGCGGCCCAGCAGACATTCGAAACCTCGCCGGCGATCGAGGACGAGCCCGGCGTGGACCTGTCCAAGCTGGCCCGTCCCACGTCGACGTGGACGTACATGGTGCACGACAACCCGTTGGCGGACGAGTCGCTGTCGGCGCTGAGCCTGCCCGGCATCTTCCGCTGATGAACCAGAGGTCCGCACACGACCGGCTCCTGACGGTGCCCAACGTGCTCAGCGGAATCCGTCTGGCGCTGATCCCGGTCTTTATTTACCTGCTGCTGGTCGCCCGGGCCGATGCCTGGGCGGTAGCCATCCTGATGTTCACCGGCGCCTCCGACTGGGCGGACGGCAAGATCGCCCGGCTGCTGAACCAATCGTCGCGGCTCGGGGAGTATCTGGACCCGGCCGTCGACCGGCTCTACATGGTGACGATTCCGATCGTGTTCGGGCTGCGCGGCCTCGTGCCGTGGTGGATCATCGCCATCCTGCTGGCGCGCGACGTGCTGCTGGCAGCCGAGATGCCGCTTCTGCGTACCCGCGGCATCACCGCCTTGCCGGTCGTCTACGTCGGGAAGGCCGCGACGTTCTCGCTGATGTCGGCCTTTCCGTTGATCCTGCTGGGTCAGTGGGATGCGCTGTGGAGTCGTGTCGTACTGGCCTGCGGCTGGGCGTTTCTGATCTGGGGCCTGTACATGTATTTGTGGTCGTTCGTGGTGTACGCGGTGCAGGTGGTCTCGGTGCTGCGCCGGATGCCGCCGGTGAAGGCCCGCGAAAACCGCTCGCCGACAAGGGCGGATGCCGATGGCTGACCAGGCGCTTGGCGGCTACGACCCCACTGCGGGTCTCAGCGCACACGTCGCGGAGCGGCCGCAGCTGATCCCGGTGCCGTCGCTGCTGCGTGCTTTGCTCTCCGAGCATCTGGATCCCGGTTACGCGGCAGCGGCCGCCAAGCGGGAGCGCTCCGGCGAGCCGCGGACCGGTCGCGCCCATGTCCAAGGCTGGGTCTGGCAGGCGCTGGCCGCGTTGCTGGTGGCCACGGTGTTCGCCGCGGCCGTCGCCCAGGCTCGGCTGGTCGCACCGGGAGTCAGTGCGGCCCAACGGGTGTTGGCGGCGAGTGTGCGTTCGGAGGAGGCGGCGACGGGTGAGCTGACCGCGCGGCGCAACGCGCTGACGGCGCAACGCGATGACGTTCAGCGAGGAGCGCTGGCCGACGACGCCGCCGGCCGGCGGCTGCTGGCCAACCTCGACCGGCTCAGCCTGGCCGCCGCGAGCACCCCGGTCGCCGGTCCGGGCCTGAGTGTGACGGTCACCGACCCCGGCGTGGGGCCGAACCTGTCCGATGTGTCCAAACAGCGGGTTCCCGGCAGTCAGCAGATCATCCTCGACCGCGACCTGCAGCTTGTGGTGAATTCGTTGTGGGCCAGCGGCGCCGAGGCGATCTCCGTCGGTGGAGTCCGAATCGGGCCGAACGTGACCATCCGGCAGGCGGGAGGTGCGATTCTGGTCGACAATAACCCCATCAGCAGCCCGTATACGGTCCTTGCGATCGGGCCGCCGCATGCCATGCAGGATGTGTTCGGCAACAGTCCAGGCCTGCGCCGGCTGCGGCTGCTGGAGACCTCCTACGGCGTCGGCGTCAGCGTCAGCGCCCGAGACGGCCTCACGCTGCCCGCCGGGGCGGTCCGAGATGTCAAGTTCGCCAAACAGATTGGTTCGTAGTGCGGAAAACTCTAGTGCGAAAAACGCGAGCTCCAGGAGCAGAGCGTCGATGATCGGTATCGCAGCGCTGGTCATCGGCATCGTGTTGGGTCTGGTTTTCCATCCCAGCGTGCCCGAGGCCGTCCAGCCGTATCTGCCGATCGCGGTGGTCGCCGCACTTGATGCGGTATTCGGTGGATTGCGGGCCTACCTGGAACGGATTTTCGACCCGAAAGTCTTCGTGGTGTCGTTCGTCTTCAACGTGCTGGTCGCCGCGTTGATCGTCTACGTCGGTGACCAATTGGGCGTCGGGACACAGCTGTCGACCGCGATCATCGTCGTGCTCGGTATCCGCATCTTCGGCAACGCCGCCGCACTACGGCGTCGACTATTCGGGGCCTGACGGGCACGAAACCGACATGAGTGACCCCGATCCCACAGCCGACGAGACCGCCGCGCAGCCCAACGAGCACGGTGCCCACGAGGCTGCCCACCACGGCCGGCATGAACTGGCGCCGCATCAGCCGCAACCCGCGATCGGCGACCTGCGGCCCCGCGGGTTTCCCGGCCTGCTGCGGCGCGGCCGCACGGTCTTCGGCACGCTGGCTGTCACGTTGTGCCTGCTGCTGGGTGTCGCCATCGCAACCCAGGTGCACCAGACCACTTCCGGCGACTCGCTGGATACCGCCCGTCCCGCGGACCTGCTGGTGCTGCTGGACTCCTTGCATCAACGCGAAGCCACGCTCAACACTGAAGTCGCCGAACTGCAACGCTCGTTGAACGCCCTGCGGGCCTCGGGCAGCAGCGACCAGGCGGCCATCCAGAATGCCGAGGCCCGGCTGGCGGCGTTGTCGATCCTGATCGGCACCGTAGGGGCCACCGGCCCCGGCGTCACCGTGCGGATCGAAGACCCCGGCCCGGGCGTGGCGCCCCAGGCGATGCTCGATGTGCTCGACGAGTTACGGGCCGCGGGGGCCGAGGCGATCCAGATCAGCGACGCACGGCAGGCGGTACGGGCCGGCGTCGACACCTGGATCGTCGGCAGCCCCGGTGCGCTGACCGTTGACGGCAAAACCCTCATGCCATCGTATTCGGTTGTCGCGATTGGTGATCCACCGACGCTCGCCGCGGCGATGAACATTCCCGGCGGCGCGGTGGACAGCGTCAAGCGCGTCGGCGGCACCATGTCGGTGCAACAGGCCGACAAGGTGGACATCACCGCCTTGCGGCAACCAAAACCGCGCCAATACGCTCAGCCAGTCAAGTAGCCACCGACCAGAACAGGAATACCGTGAGCGAAACCCCACCTGATTTGCACTACACCGCCGACCACGAGTGGGTTCGGCGAACCGGGGACGACATCGTCCGGGTAGGGATCACGGACTTCGCCCAGTCGGCCCTTGGTGACGTCGTGTTTGTCCGGCTGCCCGATGTGGGTACCGATCTGACGGCGGGGGAGGCCTTCGGCGAGGTGGAGTCGACCAAGTCAGTGTCGGATTTGTATGCACCCGTCTCGGCGAAAGTCGTTGCCGTCAACGAAGATCTGGACGCCGGCCCCGAGCTGGTCAACGCCGATCCGTACGGTGGCGGCTGGCTGCTTGACCTCCAGGTCGAGGCCGACGCCCTCGAGAAAGGCTTGGCGGAGCTGCTGGACGCCGATGCCTACCGCGCCACGCTGGCCGAATGACCCTTGTTATCGTTCCCTGCGCCCGGCGACAATGCATGCCGGACCGGACGGCGATCAGATGTCGCCGCCGATCCGGCGAGGGACGGCACATTGGGCTCCTGTGCGCGGTACGGTCGTCACATCGACGGTCACAGCGGCTGGGAAGCCGGTCGAGCAGACCCAACCAGACGACGCAGCAGCGGCCAGTGAGGAGCAGCGGGTGACGGACAAGGACAACGACCAGACCTCTGATGAAGTCACCGTGGAGACGACATCTGTCTTCCGCGCCGACTTCCTCAATGAACTGGACGCTCCTGCGCAGTCGGGCAGCGAAACCTCGGTGTCGGGCGTCGAGGGGCTGCCAGTCGGTTCGGCGTTGCTGGTCGTCAAGCGGGGACCGAACGCCGGTTCTCGCTTCCTGCTCGACCAGCCGACCACCTCGGCAGGCCGCCATCCCGACAGCGACATCTTCCTCGATGACGTCACCGTCAGCCGGCGGCACGCTGAATTCCGTCTGGAAACAGACGAGTTCCAGGTCGTGGACGTCGGCAGCCTCAACGGCACCTACGTCAACCGGGAGCCGGTCGATTCGGCCGTGCTGGCAAACGGCGACGAGGTCCAGATCGGCAAATTCCGCTTGGTTTTTCTGACCGGGCCCAAGGTCGGTGACGACAACGGAGGGCACGGAAGCTAGTGACCGCACCGGAGACCCCCGCGCTGAGCGGGATGTCGATCGGAGCGGTTCTCGACCTGCTGCGGCCGGACTTCCCGGATGTGACGATCTCCAAGATCCGGTTCTTGGAGGCCGAGGGTCTCGTCACGCCGCAGCGCGCGGCTTCCGGCTATCGCCGGTTCACCGCATATGACTGCGCACGCCTGCGCTTCGTTCTGACCGCCCAGCGTGACCAGTACTTACCGTTGAAGGTGATCAAGGCGCAACTGGACGCCCAACCAGACGGCGAGCTGCCGCTGGCCGGATCACCTTACGGCGTACCGCGATTGGTGTCGATCGGCAACGATGCGCCGGCGGCGCTGGCCGCTGAGTCGGCGGCGGTGGCGGCGACCCGCATCCG
Source organism: uncultured Actinomycetota bacterium (assembly GCA_963760095.1). Taxonomy (GTDB): domain Bacteria; phylum Actinomycetota; class Actinomycetes; order Mycobacteriales; family Mycobacteriaceae; genus Mycobacterium. Next base: position 209,109 of record CAVXBT010000015.1, read on the forward strand.
ACTCAGCCGGGAGGACCTGCTGGAACGCTCGGGGGTGGACGGCGAGCTGTTGACGGCGCTGCTCAAAGCGGGAGTGATCACCACCGGGCCGGGCGGCTTTTTCGACGAGCACGCGGTGGTGATCCTGCAGTGTGCGCGGGCGCTCGCCGAGTACGGGGTCGAACCACGTCACCTGCGGGCGTTCCGCTCGGCCGCCGACCGGCAATCCGACCTGATCGCGCAGATCGCCGGACCTCTCGTCAAGGCCGGTAAAGCCGGTGCCCGTGACCGCGCCGACGACCTCGCGCGCGAAGTCGCCGCACTGGCGATCACGCTGCACACCTCGTTGATCAAGTCAGCAGTGCGCGACGTTCTGCACCGCTGAAGGACTAGACTTCGGACCACAGCTTGCGTTCGGCGGCTTGGTGTTTGCACCGCTCCGTCGGCGCAGGTCTGATTTTGGACACGGCAGCACGTGCGGAGGGCAGACACAGATGGGTGAAGTTCGCGTCGTCGGCATTCGCGTCGAGCAGCCGCAGAACCAGCCGGTGCTGTTGCTGCGCGAGGCCAACGGCGATCGGTACCTGCCGATCTGGATCGGCCAATCCGAAGCTGCAGCGATCGCCCTCGAGCAGCAGGGAGTCGAGCCGCCGCGGCCGCTGACGCATGACCTGATTCGGGATCTCATTGCCGCGCTTGGCCATTCACTCAAAGAGGTGCGAATCGTCGACCTGCAGGAAGGCACCTTCTACGCCGACTTGATCTTCGACCGAAACATCACTGTCTCGGCGCGGCCATCGGACTCGGTGGCCATTGCTCTACGGGTGGGCGTGCCGATCTACGTCGAGGAAGCGGTGCTCGCCGAGGCGGGTTTGCTGATTCCCGACGAGAACGACGAAGAGCCCTCCACCGCCGTCCGTGAGGACGAGGTGGAGAAGTTCAAGGAGTTCCTGGACAGCGTCTCACCCGACGATTTCAAGGCCACCTAGCCCGCCGACGATGCGCGCCGCAACGGCGCGCTGAGGAGGCGGGCGATCCAAGCCGCAGGCGGCCACGAGCCCGCCGACGATGCGCGCCGCAACGGCGCGCTGAGGAGGCGGCGATCCAACACGAGCCGCCCTAATCCAGGCTGGGCCGGCATATCACGGATGCGTCTCATCTGCGAGTTCGACCTCGACACGCCTATTGGATAGCGTGGAGTCACCGCCACGACCGCCATACTTTGATTTCGACTGATTAGTTCTACAAACACCACAGCGGGTCGAAAAGCGTATGCTCACAAACACTCGATTGAGCAACCGCGGAAACCGGCAGCCCGTAACGAGCGCGATCGGCGAGAGGAAGCACCCGTGGGAGACCAGCCACGTCAAGATCAACTGGATCTCGAGTCCGTGACCACGCTCGACGACAGCTCAGCAACCGGCCCCGATCAGGCGATCCGCGTCTCCAGCGAACCCGTGCAAGCCGGCTTGTTCCCCGATGACTCAGTGCCCGACGAATTGGTCGGCTACCGCGGCCCGAGCGCGTGCCAGATCGCCGGCATCACCTATCGCCAATTGGACTACTGGGCCCGCACGTCACTGGTCGTGCCCTCGATCCGCAGCGCAGCCGGCTCCGGCAGCCAGCGTCTGTACTCGTTCAAAGACATCCTGGTTCTCAAGATCGTCAAGCGGTTGCTGGACACCGGAATCTCGTTGCACAACATTCGCGTCGCGGTCGATCATCTGCGCCAGCGCGGCGTGCAGGACCTGGCCAACATCACGCTGTTCTCCGACGGCACCACGGTCTACGAGTGCACCTCGGCCGAAGAGGTTGTCGACCTGCTGCAGGGCGGGCAGGGCGTGTTCGGTATCGCCGTCTCGGGGGCTATGCGCGAGCTGACCGGCGCCATCGCTGACTTCCCGGGCGAGCGGGCCGACGGCGGCGAGTCGATCGCCGCGCCGGAAGACGAGCTGGCCTCGCGTCGCAAGCACCGCGACCGCAAAATCGGCTGACCCCGGCTTTTCCTCATCTGTTACCGCGGCCGTGACTCGGTAGACTCAATGCTGCATCGTTCTCGCGCGGGAGAGTTTCGTGGCCGCCAGCCACGGACGCCGAAGGAGCAATACCTCTCCGTCAACCTCTCAGGCACCCGGACCGCGCCGGACCCCGATGCCTCTGGAAAGCGGTGACCTCGACTCGGGTCACCCGCCCATGGGGAAAGACACGAAGATGTCGAATCTCTCAGGCGCCCGGTTCGGGTAGACGACAGAGGGGGAGGACCGTGTTCCTCTGCCGTCGTCAGGAGTTCGCCAATGTCCGACTACACCAACCCGCTTTTCGCCGACCGGCACATCGGCCCGGACAGCGAAGCCGTCGCAGCGATGCTCGAGGTCATCGGGCTCGACTCCCTGGAAGAGTTGGCCAGTCGCGCCTTGCCTGCCGGGATCCTCGACGCATTGACCGACTCCGGGTCGGCGCCAGGTCTGGATCAGCTGCCGCCGGCCGCGTCCGAGGCCGAAGCGCTGGCTGAGCTGCGGGCGCTGGCCGACGCCAACACCGTCGCGGTATCGATGATCGGGCAGGGCTACTACGACACGTATACGCCGCCGGTGCTGCTACGCAATATCTTGGAGAACCCGGCCTGGTACACGGCCTACACGCCGTACCAGCCGGAGATCAGCCAGGGCCGGCTGGAAGCGTTGCTGAACTTCCAGACCATGGTCGCCGACCTGACCGGTCTCGAGGTGGCCAACGCATCAATGCTTGACGAGGGCACCGCGGCCGCCGAGGCGATGGCGCTGATGCACCGCGCCGTAAAGGGGACTGCGAACAAGTTGGCCGTCGACGTCGATGTGTTCGCTCAGACCGCTGCGGTGCTCGCCACCCGCGCCGAGCCGCTGGGCCTCGAGATCGTCACCGCCGACCTGCGCAATGGGCTGCCGGACGGCGACTTCTTCGGTGTCATCGCTCAGCTGCCCGGTGCCAGCGGCCGGGTCACCGACTGGTCGGCGCTGATCTCGGAGGCGCACGACCGCGGCGCGCTGGTCGCCGTCGGCGCCGACTTGCTGGCGCTGACGCTGATCACGCCACCCGGGGAGATCGGCGCCGACGTGGCGTTCGGCAATACTCAACGTTTCGGTGTGCCAATGGGATTCGGCGGGCCGCACGCCGGATACCTGGTGGTGCACGCTCAACACGCCCGCCAACTGCCCGGCCGGCTGGTCGGCGTTTCCGTCGACGCTGACGGATCGCCCGCCTTTCGGCTGGCGCTGCAGACACGCGAGCAGCACATCCGCCGGGACAAGGCCACCAGCAACATCTGCACCGCACAGGTGCTGTTGTCGGTGATGGCCGCGATGTACGCGAGCTACCACGGCGCCGACGGACTGGCCGGCATTGCGCGGCGCGTGCACGGCCACGCCGAGACGATCGCCGCCGCACTCGGCGATGCGCTGGTGCACGACAGGTACTTTGACACCGTCGTGGCCCGAGTACCCGGCCGTGCCGACGAGGTGGTCGCCGCGGCCAAGGCCAAGAACATCAACGTGTGGCGGGTGGACGACGACCACGTGTCGGTGACCTGCGACGAAGTGACAACCGGCGCCAACGTGGCGGCGGTGTTGGACGCGTTCGGAGTGACGTCTACCGACTCGGTATGCGCGGGCATCATCGACCGGACCTCGGAGTTCCTGACCCACCCGGCGTTCTTCAAATACCGCACCGAGACGTCGATGATGCGGTACCTGCGCACGCTGGCCGATAAGGATCTCGCGTTGGACCGCAGCATGATTCCGCTCGGCTCGTGCACGATGAAGCTCAACGCCGCGGCCGAAATGGAGTCCATCACCTGGCCGGAGTTCGCCCGCCAGCACCCGTTCGCCCCGGCGTCGGACAGTCAGGGTCTGCGACGGCTGATCGCCGATCTGGAGACCTGGCTGGTGCAGATGACCGGCTACGACGCGGTGTCGCTGCAGCCCAACGCCGGATCGCAGGGTGAGTACGCCGGCCTGCTGGCCATCCACGCCTACCACGCCAGCTGCGGCGAACCGCAGCGCGATGTCTGTCTGATCCCGTCCAGCGCCCACGGCACCAACGCCGCGTCCGCCGCGTTGGCCGGTATGCGGGTGGTCGTGGTGGCGTGCCGGTCCAACGGCGATGTCGACCTCGACGACCTGCGCGCCAAGGTCGCTGAGCATGCCGATCGGCTGTCGACGCTGATGATCACGTATCCGTCGACACACGGTGTGTACGAGCAGGACATCGCCGACATCTGCGCGGCCGTGCATGACGCGGGTGGCCAGGTCTACATCGATGGGGCCAACCTCAACGCCCTGGTCGGACTGGCCCGGCCCGGGAAATTCGGCGGCGACGTCAGTCACCTGAACCTGCACAAAACCTTTTGCATCCCGCACGGTGGCGGCGGTCCGGGAGTCGGGCCGGTGGCGGCGCGGTCGCATCTGGCACCGTTTTTGCCCGGCCATCCGCTGGCGCCCGAGCTGCCTGACGGTCCACCGGTGTCGTCGGCGCCCTACGGGTCGGCCTCCATTCTGCCGATCAGCTGGGCCTACATCAGGATGATGGGCGCGCCGGGCCTGCGGGCCGCGTCGTTGACGGCGATCGCCTCGGCCAACTACATCGCCCGCCGGCTCGACGAGTACTACCCGGTGCTGTACACCGGCAAGAACGGCATGGTCGCCCACGAGTGCATCCTGGATCTGCGGCCGATCACCAAGTCGACCGGCGTGACCGTCGACGATGTCGCAAAACGCTTGGCGGACTACGGCTTCCACGCGCCGACGATGAGCTTCCCGGTCGCGGGCACGCTGATGGTCGAGCCCACCGAGAGCGAGAGCCTGGCCGAGATCGACGAATTCTGCGAGGCGATGATCGCCATCCGCGGCGAGATCGACCGGGTCGGCGCGGGCGAGTGGCCGGTGGATGACAATCCGCTGCGCGGTGCACCGCACACCGCCGAGTGCCTGCTCGTCGACCAGTGGGAGCACCCCTACACCCGCGAAGTCGCCGCCTACCCCCTCGGAAAAGCCTTCCGGCCCAAGGTGTGGCCGCCGGTGCGCCGCATCGACGGCGCCTACGGCGACCGCAACCTGGTCTGCTCGTGCCCGCCCGTGCAGGCGTATGCGTGACCCAGCTGACCTCTACAGCGCCACCAGGATCTGCTGCGGCACGGAACTGTGAGGCTTCATCAGCCTTGCTGAATGGCTGACAGGCTAAGTAACCTAACCCGGGGGTAACATGTGGCCCCCCAAGACGAGGCGCTTCAGGGGGTGGCTCGGTGCCCAGGCTAAGCGGGTCGGGGTGGCCAATGGTTGGCCGCAGCGAGGAGGTCCGTCAAGCGCTGACCGCACTCGGCGACGCTGCGAAGTTCCGGGGCGTCGTGTTGATAGGCGACAGCGGGGTCGGCAAATCGACATTGGCTCGCGCACTTGCCGATATCCTCGAGTCGCGCAAGCTCAATGTGCGGTTTGCGCTGTGTACCGAGACCGGCCGTGCGGTGCCGTTCGGCGCATTTTATTGGTTGACCACCCTTGCTACAGCAAGTGAACCCGCCGCCATGCTGGCAGCCGCGCAAAGAGCCTTAGACCAGGAAGAGAACCTCGTCGTTGCCGTCGACGACGCGCATCTGCTCGATCCGTTGTCGGCATCGTTGGTTTACCATCTTGCGGCCGTTGGCAGTGCACGATTGATCGTGACGATCAAGTCGGGCCACGCCGTGCCCGACCCAGTGTTAGCGCTGTGGAAAGACCAGCTGCTACTTACCCTGCGCGTTGAGGCATTCACCCGACAGCAGACCGAGTTACTCGCTCGCACCGTGCTCGGCGGCGAAGTGGCAACCGAGCTCATCGACGGGTTACAAGATCGGACAGCAGGCAACCCGCTGCTCTTGCGCGGATTGTTGATCCCGGGTCGAGAAAAGGGTGTCTTGGTGCACACCGACGCGGGCTGGCAACTTCACGGCACATTGCGCGGCGACCGGCAACTTTACGATCTCCTTGAGTTCCGCCTGCGATCATTTGAGCCCGAAGAATTGGAGGCGGTAGAGGTTTTGGGCGCTGCGGAGGTGCTGGACTGGGAGGTCATGCGCGGACTTTGCGACGCCGACGCGGTGGGACGCCTCGAGCGCCGAGGAATTATCCAGTTGGTTGCCGACCACTCGCAGACTGTGGCGCGGTTGTTTCACGCCGTCCTGGGGGAAGTGGCACTCCAGCGCGCTGGGGTGGTGCGCACGCGGCAACTTAACGGCCTGCTGGCACAGCACCTGCAGAAGCAAATGGAAGCAGCGGAGCGGTACTCGAGGCGAGTCGACGTGCGTAGCCAGGTCCAACTGGCCCAGTTCATGATGCGAAGCGACCTGACGCCAGACCTCGACTTGACAATGGACGCAGCGGCGAGCGCGCTGAGGATGGGGAACATCGATTGCGGCGCAGAGCTGGCGCGATTTGCGCTCGAACACGGCGGTGGCCTGCGCGCCGCGATCATGCTTGCTGAGGCGATGTTTTGGCAGGGACAAACCGCCGCGGTTGACGCGGTGCTTGCTGAGGTCGATCCTCAGGGCGCCATCGAGTTTGTGACGGCGCATGGCTGTCTGCGGGCAACGAACATGTTTTTCCGCGGGCACGTGGAGCAAGCACGGCAGGAACTCCTCGACCTGCGCGATCGCGTCGAGTCTGGTGCGAGGGCCGAACTCATCACGGCCGTGGAGGTATTGTTCGCCTACTTAACCGGTGATGTTTCGACGGCGGTCGAGACAGGGCTAGCGCTCTGTGCACAAGACGTGTCACCGATAGTGAAGGCGTGGGTGGCCGCGCCACTGTGCTGGGCGTTGGCGTTCATCGGCCGGACGGGCGACTTTCACCGCATAGCAGATGCGGGTTTGCGCGCGGCTGAACTCGGCCAGTCGAGCCCGCTGAAGTTAATTATCGGGGTGGCTGAGGCCCTGGTATCGACCGAAGCCGGGGATTACTCGGCAGCCGAGCGGGTTCGGCAGCGCTTTGCCGCAATGCCGGCCAGCGCTCATGCCGGACACCCTGCCGTGGACGTCATGCTTGGACTTGTGAACCTTGGCCGGGGTGCGCTGGCTTCCGCTTGTTCAGCATTTCACAACTCGTTGTCGGCGATGTCGGGTACTACTTCATTCACCTGGTCGATGGTGGTGGCGGCCTGGACGGCGCAAGCGGAAGGCGCGCGGGGCAACCATGAGGCTGCCACCGCCGCGTTGCGGCACTCGGAAGAAGCCTACGGACCGCAGACAGCGGTGTACTTATCGGAACTGGAGCTCGCCCGCGCCTGGGAGCGAGCGTGCGTCGGCGAAACGGCCGCCGCCCTGAGGCATTCGCTACGCGCCGCACATAACGCCCGAAAATCCGGGATGTACGCCGTCGAGTTGGGCGCGCTGCACACCGCCGTTCGGTTCGGCGATCAAAAGTGCGCGGCAAGGGTGGAGAGACTTGCCCGGATCCTGAACACTCCGTTGGCGGAGGCGGTCGCTGTCCATGCTCGCGGCCTGGCCAATCACGACGGCGACCTGCTCGATGTTGCGGCGAGGCTGTTCGCCGATTTGGGCGCAATGGCATTCGCTGCAGACGCCGGAGCCCAGGCGGCCGCCGAGCACGCACCCAAAGGCCATCGGGCCAAGGAAGTGGAGTCGTCCATCCGCGCATACAGGCTCGCACGTCAATGCGGACTGCGGAGCCCGGCAGTTACTGCCACGGCCCGCCCGCTGCCGATCACCAACCGCGAAATCGAGATTGCGGACCTCGTCACAGCCGGTCTGTCCAACCGCCAGATTGCCGATCAGTTGTATATCTCAGTACGCACCACGGAGGGACACCTCTACCGAATCTTCGCCAAACTAGGCATCAATAATCGCGACCAGCTCATGCACTTACTCGCGCTGAATCGGTTCGGGAGTCCAGACAACGTCAGAATCTAGTCGCGGCGTTCGATCGCTGCCGACAACCTGTCAGGCACTGTGGGGCTGGCGTCCAGCACGCTGACCTCCACGACCCGGCCTGAACACTCTAGTTCGACATTTAGCAAAGACCCGTAGCCGGCCGGCTAGGCCTCGGCGGAGCGACATCGATGCCAGCCGAACCGAGCGGACGGCGTGATCGGCAGAGAGTCGAATCACCGACCTCAGCGTCGAAGACGCCCCAATAACGATACTTCAGTTTTTTCGAGTATCAAGAAACCAACCTTTAGCATGGTTGTCGCGCCAGCTCCAACATCTGAGTTCGTGCCCTGCTCAGCGATTTCTAAGTCCTACCTTAACATTTCTGAGTCCTACTCCCTGTATCTGTGGCTCCTACTCTAGGTGTCTCTAAGCGCTACCTCAGTCCTGGCAAAGATACCGAGACCAGCAAAAAGCCCTCCTACGCTCGTCCCGATGGCATGCCGCTCTGAGCCTGTTTCCTGCGGGCCAGGATCAACGCCTCCAGGAAACAGGTAGGGAACAGGTAGTGCACTACTCAAGCGTGATGCCACACCGCAGGCGGAATCTGTAACCCCAGTTACTTGGAGGTGATCAATCCAATCCATCATGGCTGAACTCTCTCTCACGACGCTGCTGCAGCAACGGGCGAACCGGCGGCCCGGCGGCACCGCCTATACGTTCATCGACTACGACGTCGATCCGGCAGGATTTGCCGAAAGCCTGACGTGGGCGCAACTCCAACGTCGAGCGCATGTCGTTGCTGAAGAGCTAAGAGTTTGCGGCTCGAGTGGCGGCAGGGCTGCGTGAGGATGAGGTGAGCAGATGCCCATGATGCAGCGTGTGGTCGACCACATCGTCGAGTACCTCGCGGCAGTCGGGGTCGACTACATCTTCGGCGTCGACGGCGCCAACATTGAAGACCTTTACGACGCCGCATTTTTCCAGTCGGACATCACCGCCGTGTTGGCCAAGCACGAGTTCTCTGCCGCTGCGATGGCTGACGGGTACAGTCGCAGCGGCGGCGACTTTGGTGTGGTCGCGGCGACGTCCGGCGGAGGCGCGCTGAATCTTGTTGCCGGCTTGGGGGAATCGTTTACCAGCCGCGTGCCGGTATTGGCGTTGGTGGGCCAGCCGGCGACCACGATGGATGGTCGCGGCAGCTTTCAGGACACCAGCGGTCGCAACGGTTCGCTGAATGCCGAGGCACTTTTCTCTGAGGTCTCGGTGTTCTGCCGACGCGTGCAGACCCCCGCCGACATTGCCTCGGCATTGCCAGCCGCCGTGGCGGCGGCGCGAACAGGCGGGCCTGCGGTGTTGTTGCTGCCCAAGGACGTTCAACAGTCTGACGTGCGGATCAACGGTTTCATGGCTGAGCACGGTGTCGACCGGCCACGACGTGTTGGCGACCCGCGTCCGATCGTGCGGGTGCTGCGCCAGGTGACCGGACCGGTGACGATTATCGCGGGTGAGCAGGTGGCTCGCGATGATGCACGAGCCGAGCTGGCGTCACTTCGAGCGGTGCTTCGCGCGCGGGTGGCGTGTGTGCCCCACGCCAAGGATGCTGCCGGCACACCGGGTTTCGGGTCATCGTCAGCGCTCGGAGTCACCGGAGTCATGGGCCACCCGAGTGTAGTGGAGGCGGTAGCCGGCAGCGCGCTGTGCCTGGTGGTGGGTACCCGGCTGTCGGAGACAGCTCGCGCTGGCCTCGACGAGGCGCTAGCCGCGGTGCGCACGATCTCGATCGGGTCCGCACCGCCGTATATTGCGTGCACCCACATCCATACCGACGATCTGCGGGCGTCGTTGCGAATGCTGACGAGCGCGCTAACCGGGCGTAAGCGGCCAACCGGGATTCGGGTACCGGATGCGGTGTCGAGCACCGAGTTGAATCCACCGACATTCGACGGTCCAGGGGTGCGCTATCGCGAAGTTATGAGCGTGCTCGATCGCGTATTACCCGACGGGGTCGACATTGCCGTCGATGTCGGCAACGCCGGGGCGGCCGCCGTCCATTATCTGCCGGTGCGGCGCGGGGGCCGGTTTGCGGTCGCGCACGCCATGGGCCACAGCTTTGGTGCCGGCATCGGGATGGCGTTCGGCCGTGCGAAGGTTCAGGCGCGGGGCGGGCACGTCGTGGTGATCGCGGGAGACGGTGCGTTCTTCATGCACGGCATGGAGGTGCACACCGCTGTGCACTATCGGCTTCCGGTGACATTCGTATTGCTTAACAACAACGCCCACGCCATGTGCGTGACCCGCGAGCAGCTCTTCTACGGCGACCGGTACAGTTACAACCGGTTCGCGCCGAGTCGGCTCGGGGCCGGTCTGGCGGCGATGCTCCCAGGGCTAGCATCCGTCGACGTCACCGACGTCGACGGTTTTAGCGCGGCGATGCGCACGGCGCTCGACGTCGATGGCCCGTCAGTCGTCAGCATCGAATGCGCGGCTGACGAAATCCCGCCCTTCGCGACGTTTCTTGAGCCGTCAGTAGCCAAAAATGTTGTTTGTCAAGATATTACACAGGAGAACAGAACCGATGTCGCTCTCAGCGTTTGACGATATTGTCGCCGATACCCCCATCACAGGGCCGATCGAGAACGTGGTCCGTATCGAGGCCTTACCACTAGAGAAGACCGCTCTCGACCTTCATGGCGAAGATGCGGTCGGTGTACCCGCACGGCGAAGCCTTGGGCGCACCAATCCGTTCGACGACGATGGCCGCTTTTTCGTCTTGGTCAACGACGAGGAGCAACACAGCCTGTGGCCGGTCTTCGCCGACGTTCCAGCCGGCTGGCGAGTGGTTTACGGCGAAGCGGACCGCGCCGCGTGTCTGCACCACATCGAACAGAACTGGACCGACATACGGCCGAAGAGTCTGCGCGAGAGGCCCGCAGAGGGCCGTGGTTTTGACACGTTACGTCTTGGATCGGAGAAGTAGGATGGTACTAGATCACCAGGCACTTCCGCTCACGCGCGCACAGCTGACGGAACTTGATGGCCAGGCACTTCCGCTCACGCGGGGACAGCTGGCTATATGGCTTGCGCAGGAAACGGATCGCTTCGGTGCGAGGTGGCAACTGGGCTGTCTTGTGCGAATCGAGGGCACGCTCAATCCTGGTTTGTTTGAGCGCGCGATCCGTCAAGTGGTGCGCGAGGCCGAACCACTTAGAGCCACCTTTTTCCAGGTGGACGGCGAGGTTTTCCAAAACACGGTTGATTACCCGGATGTTGAGGTTGCTCGCTATGACCTCATAGGTTCGCAGGATCCTGTCCAGGAAGCCTATCGGCTAACATCCTCGATTCAGCGCACGGTGATGCCGCTTACTGGCCCGCTGTTCAAATTTGCGTTGTTGCAGACGCGGGTAGATGAATTTTATTTTTTCGTGTGCTGCCATCATATAGTGACTGACGGAATCGGCCTTGCTCTTGTTTGTCACCGGATCGCAGTTATCTATAGTGCCCTGGCTTCGGGCACGCCGATTCCCCCTGCTTTCTTTGGGTCGCTGAGTGATCTGATTGCTTGCGAGTCAGAATACGAAGCGTCCACCGATTATCTCAATGATCAGACCTATTGGGCCAAGAACCTGCCTCTGGAAAGCGAACCGCGTTATCGGTTGGTGGCCGCCGCGGACAGGCATGATCAATATGAGCCTTCTGCACCGGTTGAATTGGACCCTGTCGTTGTCGCGGGGATCAAAACGTTGTCGCAGGCGTTGGGGGTGCGTCGCTCGTCGGTGATTACTGCGGCGTGCGCGCTGCTGCTGCATGGGTGCGACGTCGAGAGTTCGGAGGTGGTGCTCGATTTTCCGGTAAGCAGGCGTGTGCGTCCGGAGATACAGACCGTGCCTGGAATGATCACCGGGTTTGTCCCGCTGGTGTTGAAAGCTTCGCCCGCGTCTACGGTTGCTAGTTTTTATGAACATGTCGACACGCGACTGCGGGAAGCGCTGCAGCATCAGCGGTTCCCGGTGCACGAACTTGAGAACAAGGCACGTCTCCGCAACGCCGCGCAGATGTCGAATCGCGCAATTATTAATTTCATTCCGACTACACCTCTGGCGGATCTTGCTGGTGCTACGGCAACGGGGACCCTGACCCATACAAACCTCGTCGATCAGTTTGGACTGGACTTTTTCAGGGACGATGATCGGCTTTTTCTGAGCACGCAGCCGGGCGCGACGACGAGTGGGACCGCGGGTGCTGGGCAATGGCTTTCGGATTGTGATGTCCCCGATTTAGTAAAGCGGTTGGAGCGGGTGTTGGTGGCGATGGCCGCCGACCTGACCCGGTCGTTGTCGTCGGTGGATCTGCTCGATGAGCCTGAGCATGCCTGGTTGGATGAGGTCGGTAACCGGGCGGTGTTGAGCAAGCCGGCGATCACACCGGTGTCGATTCCGGTGTTGTTCGCCGCGCGGGTGGCCCAGACACCGGATGCGGTGGCGGTGACCTTCGACGGCCGCTCAATGACTTATCGCGAGGTTGAGGAGGCGGCTAACCGGTTCGCGCACCTGTTGGCCGATAAGGGGGCGGGCCCGGGTGAGTGTGTGGCGCTGCGGCTTTCCCGGTCGGCTGAGGCGATCGTGGCGATTTTGGCGGTACTCAAGACCGGGGCGGCCTATCTGCCTATCGACCCGGCGCATCCACGGGAGCGGGTCGGGTTCATGCTCGCTGACGCCGCGCCGATCGCGGTGATCACCACCACGGGCCTGCGCCCGCGGCTGGACGGGTTTGACGTGGTGGTCATCGATGTCAACGATCCCGCTGTTGACACCCAACCCAGCACGGCCCTACCGGCGCCGGCCCCCGATGACATCGCTTACCTCATCTACACCTCGGGCACCACCGGGGTCCCCAAGGGGGTGGCGATCACCCACCGCAACGTGACCCAGCTGATGGAGTCGTTGGATGCGGGCCTGCCGGCGGCGGGGGTGTGGAGCCAGTGCCATTCGTATGCCTTCGACGTCTCGGTGTGGGAGATCTTCGGTGCGCTGTTGCGCGGCGGGCGGCTGGTGGTGGTGCCCGAGTCGGTGGTGGGCTCCCCGGACGACTTGCACGGCGTGCTGGTTGCTGAACAGGTCAGCGTGTTGACCCAGACCCCGTCTGCGGTGGGGGTGCTCCCGGTTGAGGGGTTGGAGTCGGTGGCGTTGGTGATGGTCGGCGAGGCCTGCCCGGCCGAGCTGGTGGATCGGTGGGCGCCTGGGCGGGTGATGGTCAACGCCTACGGCCCGACCGAGACCACGATGTGTGTGGCGGTCAGCGCGCCGCTGGCGGCGGGGTCGGGGGTGCCGCCGATCGGTGCGCCTGTGGCAGGCGCGGCGTTGTTTGTGCTCGATGGCTGGTTGCGCCCGGTGCCGGCCGGTGTGGTCGGGGAGTTGTATGTGGCCGGTCGCGGCGTGGCGGTTGGCTATCTAGGCCGGGGCGGGTTGACCGGGTCGCGGTTTGTGGCCTGCCCGTTCGGGGAGTCCGGGGCGCCTGGAACACGCATGTATCGCACCGGAGATCTGGTGTGTTGGGGCGCCGATGGGCAGTTGCAGTATGTCGGGCGCGCCGATGAGCAGGTCAAGATCCGCGGCTATCGCATCGAGTGCGGTGAAATCCGGGCCGTCCTGGCCGGGCTGGACGGGGTGGAGCAGGCGGCGGTGATCGCCCGCGAGGACCGCCCCGGCGATAAGCGTCTGGTGGGCTATGTCACCGGCACGGCGGACCCGGCAGGGGTGCGTGCCGCGCTGGCCGAGCGGCTACCGGAGTATATGGTTCCGGCCGCGGTGGTGGGGTTGGCGGCGCTGCCGTTGACGGTCAACGGCAAACTCGACACCCGCGCCCTGCCGGCACCCGAATACCACAGTGCCGGTGGTGGGTACCGCGCTCCGGCTACCCCGGTCGAGGAGATCCTGGCCGGCATCTACGCCGAGGTGCTGGGTGTGGAGCGCGTCGGGGTCGACGACTCATTCTTCGACCTGGGCGGGGATTCGCTGTCGGCGACGCGCCTGGTCGCCGCGATCGAGACCAGCCTGGACGCCGGCCTTTCAGTGCGCACCGTGTTCGAGGCGCCCACGGTTGCCCAGTTGGCGCCCCGTGTCGGTAAGGGAGGGGGCCTGGAGCCGCTGATGCCGGGTGAGCGGCCCGCGGTGATTCCGTTGTCGTTCGCCCAGCAGCGGTTGTGGTTTATCGACCAGTTGCAGGGGCCTTCACCGGTTTACAACATACCGGCGGCGTTGCGGCTGCGCGGTCCGCTTGATGCCGACGCGCTGGGTGCGGCGCTGGCCGATGTGGTAGGCCGCCATGAAAGCCTGCGCACCCTGTTCCCTGCGATCGAGGGGGTGCCCCAACAGCTGGTGGTGCCCGCCGAGCGAGCCGATTTCGGCTGGGACGTCATTGATGCCACCGACTGGCCGGAAAGCCGGCTGGGTGAGGCCGTTAACGCAGCGGCGTGCTACACGTTCGATCTGGCAACCGAGATCCCATTGCGGGCACGGCTTTTCCGGGTCGCCGACGACGAACACGTGCTGGTGGCCGTGGTGCACCATATCGCCGCGGATGGCTGGGCGATCACCGCGCTGGTGCGTGATCTGGGGGTGGCTTATGCCAGCCAGTGCGCGGGGCGGGCCCCGGGCTGGGCGCCGTTGGCGGTGCAGTATGTCGATTACACGCTGTGGCAGCGCGCGCAGCTGGGTGATCTGGAAGACGGCGACGGCCCTATCGCCGCGCAGCTGGCCTATTGGGAGCAGGCCCTGGCCGGGATGCCCGAGCGCCTGCAGCTGCCCACCGATCGCCCTTACCCGCTGGTGGCCGATCACCGCGGCGCCAGTGTGGCGGTCAACTGGCCGGCGGGGCTGCAGCAGCGGGTGCGCGAGGTGGCCCGCGAGCACAACGCGACCAGTTTCATGGTGGTGCAGGCCGCGCTGGCGGTGCTGCTGGCCAAGCTCAGCGCCAGCCCCGAGGTGGCGGTGGGGTTCGCGATCGCCGGGCGGCGCGATCCCGCGCTCGATGAGCTGGTGGGGTTTTTCGTCAATACCCTGGTGCTGCGCGTCGATCTGGCCGGTGATCCCACCGTGGCCGAGCTGCTGGCCCAGGTGCGAGCGCGCGGCCTGGCCGCCTACGAGCATCCAGACGTGCCCTTTGAGGTGCTGGTGGAACGGCTCAACCCCACCCGAAGCCTGGCCCATCACCCGCTGGTGCAGGTGGTGTTGGCCTGGCAGAACTTCCCCGGGCACACCAGCGACCCCGCCGCCGGGTTGGCCTTGGGTGATCTGCAGCTCACGCCGCTGCCGGTGGACACCCAGGGCGCGCGCACGGATCTGACTTTTACCCTGGCCGAACGTTTCACCGAGGTCGGTGAGCCGGCCGGGATTTACGGGGACGTGGAATTCCGCACCGACGTGTTCGACGCGGCCAGCATCGAAACGCTGATCGAGCGGTTGCAGCGGGTGGTGGCAGCGATGGCCGCCGATCCCACCCGGTCGTTGTCGTCGCTGGATCTGCTCGATGGGGCTGAGCACGCCCGCCTCGATGAGATCGGTAACCGGGCGGTGTTGACCCAGCCCGCGACCGTGCCGCCGGTGTCGATTCCGGTGCTGTTTGACGCGCAAGTCGCGCGCACACCGGAGGCTGTGGCGGTGACCTTCGAGGGCCGCTCGATGACGTATCGCGAGCTGGAGGAGGCCGCTAACCGGTTGGCGCACCTGTTGGTGGCTGAGGGTGTGGGCCCGGGGGGGTGTGTGGGGTTGCTGTTGTCGCGTTCGGCCGAGGCGATCGTGGCGGTCCTGGCAGTGCTCAAAACCGGGGCGGCCTATCTGCCGATCGACCCGATGCTGCCGGCGGCCCGGATCGCCTTCATGCTGGCCGACGCCGCGCCGATCGCCGCGATCACCACCGCAGGGCTGGCCGACCGGCTGGATGGGCATGGCCCGCTGGTCATCGATGTCGAGGATCCCGGCATCCAGGCTTATCCGTGCACGGGTTTGCCGGCACCGGCCCCCGAGGACATCGCCTATCTGATCTACACCTCGGGCACCACCGGTGTCCCCAAGGGGGTGGCGATCACCCACCACAACGTGACCCAGCTGATGGAGTCGCTGGATGCCAGCCTGCCGCAAGTAGGGGTGTGGGCGCAGTATTACTCCTTGGCGTTTGACCCCTCGGTGTGGGAGATGTGGGGTGCGCTGCTGCATGGGGGGCGGCTGGTGGTGGTGCCCGAGTCGGTGGCGCGCTCCCCGGAGGATTTCCACGACCTGCTGGTCGGCGAAGGGGTCAGCGTGTTAAGCCAGACCCCATCGGCGGTGGGGATGCTTTCCCCGGAGGGGTTGGAGTCGGCGGCGTTGGTGATCGGCGCCGAGGCGTGTTCGCCCGAGTTGGTGGACCGGTGGGCGCCCGGGCGGGTGATGGTCAATATCTATGGCCCGACCGAGACTACGATATGTGTGGCGATCAGTACGCCGCTGACGGCGGGGTCGGGGGTGGTGCCGATCGGTTCGCCGGTGCCGGGGGCGGCGTTGTTTGTGCTGGATGGGTGGTTGCGCCCGGTGCCGGCCGGTGTGGTCGGTGAGTTGTATGTGGCCGGTTCGGGGGTGGGGGTTGGGTATTGGCGTCGGGCCGGGTTGACCGGGTCGCGGTTTGTGGCGTGTCCGTTCGGCGGTGCGGCAGCGCCGGGACAACGGATGTATCGCACCGGGGACCTGGCGTGTTGGGGCGCCGATGGGCAGTTGCAGTATCTCGGGCGCGCCGATGAGCAGGTCAAGATCCGCGGCTATCGCGTCGAGTGCGGTGAAATCCGGGCCGCCCTGGCCGGGCTGGACGGGGTGGAGCAGGCGGCGGTGATCGCCCGCGAGGACCGCCCCGGCGATAAGCGTCTAGTGGGCTATATCACCGGCACAGCAGACCCGGCCGGAGTGCGCGCCGCGCTGGCCGAGCGGCTCCCGGAGTATATGGTGCCGGCGGCGGTGGTGGTGATCGACGCGCTGCCGTTGACGGTCAACGGCAAACTGGACACCCGGGCCCTGCCGGCACCGGAATACACCGAGGCCGATGGCTATCGCGCCCCGGCCAGCCCCACCGAGGAGATCCTGGCCGGCATCTACGCCGAGGTGCTGGGTGTGGAGCGGGTCGGGGTCGACGACTCATTTTTCGATCTGGGCGGGGATTCGCTGTCGGCGATGCGGGTGATCGCCGCGGTCAACACCGGTCTGGATGCCGGCCTTGCGGTGCGCACCTTGTTCGAGGCGCCCACGGTCGCCCAGTTGGCGCCCCGTATCAGTAAGGGAGGGGGCCTAGAGCCGCTGATGCCGGTTGAGCGGCCCGCGGTGGTTCCGTTGTCGTTCGCCCAGAGCCGGTTGTGGTTTATCGACCAGTTGCAGGGGCCTTCACCGCTTTACAACGTGGCGGTGGCGTTGCGATTGTGCGGGCGGCTTGATGCGGACGCGTTGGGTGCGGCGCTGGCCGATGTGGTGGGCCGCCATGAAAGCCTGCGCACCCTGTTCCCTGCGATCGAGGGGGTGCCCCAACAGTTGGTGGTGCCCGCCGAGCGAGCCGATTTCAGCTCTGACGTCATTGATGCCACCGGGTGGCCGGCAGGCCGGCTTGGTGAAGCCATCGGCGCCGCGGTGCGCTACTCGTTTGATTTGGCAACCGAGATCCCGTTGCGGGCACGGCTTTTCCGCGTCGCCGACGACGAACACGTGCTGGTGGCCGTGGTGCACGAGGCCGCTGCCGATGGCTGGTCGGCGATCCGGCTGCTGCGTGACCTAGGTGTGGCCTATGCCAGCCGATGCGCGGGGCGGGCCCCCGGCTGGGCGCCATTGCCGGTGCAGTACGTCGATTACACGCTCTGGCAGCGCGCGCAGTTTGGTGATCTCGATGACAGTCACAGCCGCATCGGCGCGCAGCTGGCCTACTGGGAGCAGGCGCTGGCCGGGATGCCCGAGCGGCTGCAGCTGCCCACCGATCGGCCCTACCCGCCGGTGGCTGATCAGCGCGGCGCCAGGGTGGCGCTGGACTGGCCGGCGCAGCTGCAGCAGCAGGTTGCTCGGGTGGGTCGCGAGCACAACGCGTCCAGTTTCATGGTGGTGCAGGCCGCGCTGGCGGTGCTGCTGTCGAAGCTCAGCGCCAGCAGTGATGTGGTGGTGGGGTTCCCGATCGCCGGGCGCCGGGATCCCGCGCTGGATGAGCTGGTGGGGTTTTTCGTCAATACCCTGGTGCTGCGGGTCGATCTGGCCGGGGATCCCACCGTTGCCGAGCTGCTGGCCCAGGTGCGAGCGCGCGGCCTGGCCGCCTACGAGCACCAAGACGTGCCCTTTGAGGCGTTGGTGGAGCGGCTCAACCCCACTCGAAGCCGGGCCCATTCCCCGCTGGTGCAGGTGGTGTTGGCCTGGAACAACCAGCCCCTTAGCGGCGTCATCGACTTGCCCGGGGGAGCCTTGGGTGATCTTCAGGTCACGCAACTGCTCGCGGATACCCAGACCGCGAAAATGGATCTGACGTTCCTGCTGAAAGAACGCTGGACCGAGGCCGGTGAGCCCGCGGGGATCGACGGGACGGTGGAGTTCCGCACCGACCTGTTCGACGCGGTCAGCATCGAGGCGCTCATCGAGCGGTTGGAGCGGGTGTTGATGGCGATCACCGCCGACCCGGGGCGGCGGCTCTCGTCCGTGGATCTGCTCGATGCCGAAGAGTACGTCCGCCTGGATGGGTGGGGCAACCGGGCGGTGTTGACCCAGCCCGCGACGCGGGTGTCGGTTCCGGAGTTGTTCGCCGCGCAGGTGGCCCGCACCCCGGATGCGGTGGCGGTGACCTTCGAAGGCCGCTCAATAACTTACCGCGGGGTTGAGGAGGCCGCGAACCGGTTGGCGCACCTGCTGGCCGGCCATGGTGTTGGCCCGGGTGAGCATGTGGCGCTGCTGTTGGAGCGTTCGGCTCAGACCGTCATAGCGATCCTGGCGGTTTTGAAGACCGGGGCGGCCTATCTGCCGATCGACCCGGGGCTGCCGGCGGCGCGGATCGGGTTCATGCTCGACGACGCCGCGCCGATCGCTGCGATCACCACTACCGGGCTGGCCGAGGGCCTGGACGGGTGTGACCTGCTGGTCATCGATGTCAACGACCCCCGCATCCAGGCCTACCCGTGCACGGCACTGCCGGCGCCCGGCCCCAATGACATCGCCTACCTCATCTACACCTCGGGCACCACCGGGGTGCCCAAGGGGGTGGCGACTACCCACCACAACGTCACCCAGTTGCTGGAGGCACTAGACGCATATCTGCCGACGGCGGGGGTGTGGACGCAGTGGCATTCCTATGCCTTCGACGGGTCGGTGTGGGAGATCTGGGGTCCGCTGTTGCACGGTGGGCGGCTGGTGGTGGTGCCCGAGTCGGTCGCCCGCTCACCGGAAGACTTCCACGCCTTGTCGGTTTCCGAACACGTCAACGTGCTCACCCAAACCCCTTCTACGGCGGGGGCGTTGTCGCCTGAGGGTTTGGAGTCGGCGGCGTTGGTGATCGGCGCCGAGCCGTGTTCGCCCGACCTGGTGGATCGGTGGGCGCCCGGGCGGGTGATGGTCAATATCTATGGCCCGACCGAGACCACGATATGTGTGGCGATCAGTACGCCGCTGACGGCGGGGTCGGGGGTGGTGCCGATCGGTTCGCCGGTGCCGGGAGCGGCGTTGTTTGTGCTGGATGGGTGGTTGCGGGCGGTGCCGGCCGGTGTGGTCGGGGAGTTGTATGTGGCCGGCGCCGGGGTGAGCTGCGGGTATTGGCGTCGGGCCGGGTTGACCGCATCCCGGTTTGTGGCGTGTCCGTTCGGGGAGCCCGGGGCGCGGATGTATCGCACCGGGGACCTGGTGAGTTGGGGGGCCGATGGGCAGCTGCAGTATGTGGGGCGCGCCGATGAACAGGTCAAGATCCGCGGGTATCGCATCGAGCTCGGTGAAATCCGGGCCGCCCTGGCCGGGCTGGACGGGGTGGAGCAGGCGGCGGTGATCGCCCGCGAGGACCGCCCCGGCGATAAGCGCCTGGTGGGCTATGTCACCGGAACAGCAGACCCGGCCGGAGTGCGTGCCGCGCTGGCCGAGCGGCTCCCGGGCTACATGGTGCCGGCCGCGGTGGTGGTGTTGGCAACGCTGCCGTTGACGGTCAACGGCAAACTGGACACCCGCGCCCTGCCGGCACCCGAATACACCGAGGGCGACGGCTACCGCGCCCCCACTACCCCGGTCGAGGAGATCGTGGCCGGCATCTACGCCGAGGTGCTGGGTGTGGAGCGGGTCGGGGTCGACGACTCATTCTTCGATTTGGGTGGGGATTCGCTGTCGGCGATGCGCCTGGTCGCCGCGATCGAGACCGGCCTGGATACCCGCCTTTCGGTACCCACCGTGTTCGAGGCGCCATCCGTTAGAAGCTTGAGCCAGCAGTTGGGCAGACATGCACGGGCCAAGGGGCCCAGCTTCGCGTCCGTGCACGGCCGCGACAGCACCGAGGTGCACGCCAGCGACCTCACGCTGGACAAGTTCA
The DNA here is from genome assembly GCA_963760095.1 of uncultured Actinomycetota bacterium. Taxonomy (GTDB): domain Bacteria; phylum Actinomycetota; class Actinomycetes; order Mycobacteriales; family Mycobacteriaceae; genus Mycobacterium. Next base: position 229,525 of record CAVXBT010000015.1, read on the forward strand.
TCGACGCCACGACGCTGACCGCCGCCCCGACGCTCCTGGACCCGAGCGCCGAAGCGCGGACGGTCCTGCTGACCGGGGCGACCGGCTTCCTGGGACGTTACCTGGCACTGGAATGGCTGCAGCGGATGGAGCTGGTCGACGGCACGCTGATCTGCCTGGTGCGGGCCAAGTCCAACGAGGATGCGCGGCAACGCTTGGACAAGACCTTCGACAGCGGCGACCCCAAGCTGCTGCGGCACTTCCAGGAACTGGCCGCCGATCATCTGGAGGTCATCGCCGGCGACAAGGGCGAAGCCAACCTGGGCCTGGACCAGCAGACCTGGCAGCGGCTGGCCGAGACCGTGGATCTGATCGTCGATCCCGCGGCCCTGGTCAGCGGTGTCCTGCCCTACAGCGAGCTATTCGGGCCCAACGTCGTGGGCACCGCAGAGCTGATCCGCCTCGCGCTCACCACGAAGCTCAAGCCCTACACCTACGTGTCGACTGCCGCCGTGGGCGATCAGATCGAGCCGTCGGCGTTCACCGAGGACGCCGACATCCGCGTCATCAGTCCCACCCGCACAATCGATGACAGCAACGCCAACGGCTACGCCACCAGCAAGTGGGCCGGCGAGGTACTGCTGCGCGAGGCAAATGATCTGTGTGGGCTGCCGGTCACGGTGTTCCGCTGCGACATGATCCTGGCCGACACGACCTATGCGGGCCAGCTCAACGTGTCGGACTGGTTCACCCAGATGGTGCTGAGCCTGCTGGCCACCGGCATCGCGCCCGGCTCGTTCTACCAGCTCGACGCCGACGGCAACCGGCAACGCGCGCACTTCGACGCGCTGCCCGTCGAATTCATCGCCGAAGCGATCGCCACGTTGGGTGCCCAGGCGGTCGACGGGTTTCAGACCTATCACGTGATGAACCCGCACGACGACGGGATCGGGTTCGACGAGTACGTCGACTGGGTGATTGAGGCCGGCTACGCGATCCAGCGCATCGGTGACTTCGGGGAGTGGTTACAGCGCTTTGAGACCGCGCTGCTCGCCCTGCCGGATCGACAGCGCCCAGGTGTGCTGGAGTTGCTGTCGGGCTTACAGCCCGCAGAGGCGATGCGCGGGTCCTTTGCGCCGACCGACCGATTCCGTGCCGCGGTGCAAGACGCGAAAATCGGGCCCAACGGTGACATTCCGCACGTCTCGGCGCTGATCATCACCAAATACGTCAACGACTTGCAACTGCTCGGGCTTTGGGAAGATTCCACTCATGTGGATCAGCAGTTGGAGGGACATCCCAGCTCGGCGGAAGTAGTTCCCGCCGTGTGCCCGGCCAGCGATCTGCAAAACCACCGCTACAGCAGTCACGGTCACCCGCTTAAAGGGAGTGCCGGCAGGCGGTGACAGCTGCCAAACGACGACAGTCCTGACGACAACCCTGACGTCGAGTTGGCGGTGACGAGGACCGTCGCCGCTGTTGACGGCGATGTCACGGTGGTGTTCTGCGACCTACTCACCGACCGTGTCGGGGCGTGTCCTGGATGCGCCCGATCCGGGGTCTACCGCGAGATACGGTGGTGCGCCGCGTGACCGATGTGCCCGTCGTGGGGCATCTGCTGCGCCTGCGAGTGCGAGTCCCCCTATACCACTGCACGACGACCGACTGCGGTCGAGAAGTGTTCGCCCACAACGTCGAGACGACCGCGCCTTCCTAAAGCGCGCCTAGCTGGTCGTCATCGCGGGCGGGATGTGCGTCTTGGCTGGAACACGTTCGAGAAATCCCGCATGAAGGAGGGCCGAACGACGAATCAATCATGCGACGGTCGATTATTGCAATCGCATCCACCGCCGCCTCGAAGATCCCGTAGAACTCCGGACGATTCCCCATTGGAGGCACCGATGTAGGCCACGCTCAGTGGTGTGCCCCGAGCTAATCCATCGAGGGCGGCCTCCGCGAGCAGTCGGCCCTGCCGCTTCGGAGTTGTGGCGCCGTCTCAGTCACCGCGCACCGTCAGACGCCGGCCCGGTAGCGTGAGCGCCAGCCGAATTCGCTCGCCTGCCTCCAGGGTCTCGAGAGTCTCGCGCCATTCTCTTTTCGACGGTTGTCGGGTCGGTCGCGGTCGTCGGTCTTCGCGATGGAACGGCTCACTGAACCGGAGTGAACTCGAGGTGCAATTCCTTGAGGCGCCTGAACAGAAAGGTGGGGTCCCATTCGAGCCGACGAGCGCCTGCCGGACCGTGCTCGGCCTCTGAAAGCCGAATGTCGGCCATCCGGTCAAGGATTCGTTCCAAGCTCACCCGCACTTCGGCGCGTGCAATCGGGGCGCCCGGACACGTGTGAATGCCACGGCCGAATGCCATGTGTTGCAATATGTTTGGGCGGCCGAGCCGGAATTCGTCGGGCTCCTCGAACCGTCGTGGATCGCGGTTTGCCGCACCGTTCATCACGAGTACGCTGGTACCGGCTTGCACATCGATGTCGCCGATCCTGGTGGGGCGCGACGCCATGCGGAAGTTCGATTTGATTGGGCTTTCGATGCGCAGCAACTCCTCGATAAAGGCGGGGATCTTTGAGTTGTCTTCGCGCAGCTGCTCTTGCAAGTCCGGTCGTTCCGCCAGCGTTAGCATCGCGAGACTCAGCAGGTCGACCGTCGTGCCGTGGCCGGCGGCGTACATGAACGTGGCAACGCGGGCAACGTCAATCGCGTCGGGTGTCGTGCCGTCGGGATACGTTGCCAGCGCAAGCTCGGTGAGGACGTCGTCGCGCGGATTGCGCCGCCGATCCTCGACGTACTCGACGAACCACTCCTCCTTCACGCCAACGAAGCCGCTGCGATCGCCTTCGAGCCTGCTGGCGTACGCAGCGCGGCGGAATCGCTCACGGTCGGCCTCGGGTACGTCCAGCAGGTCGGTAATCGCGTCGAGCGTGTACGGAAAATTGTAGTCGATGACCATCTCGCACTTGCCCTCCGCGATGAAGCGGTTGAGTTGCTCGTCGGCAAGACGCCACAGGAAGTCCTCGTTGTTCTTGAGCTGCCTCGGCGTAAACAACCGACTCAACAGCGAGCGGTGTGCGGTGTGCTTCGGGGGATCAAACGTTATGAAGTAGTGGCCGAATGTGACCCTGTGGCGGTGCCGTTCGATCAGATCCGAGATGTCATCGCTGTCGGTTTCGACCGGAATACCCGACCATGGTCCGCTGACTATATTGCATACCGAGAAGGCCTGGTCGGTGTCGCGTTGCACGGCGATGGCCTCGTCGTACCCCGACACCATCACGACGCCGTGCGCCGGCTCACGCCATACTGGGCAACGACGGATCGCGTCGTAGTAGTCGTAGGGGTCATCGACGAGCGACTTCTCGGTGAAGAAGTCGAGGTTCTCGGGTCCGCTCACTTCGTCTCTCTCGCTTTAGATCTCAGAACCGCGGCCCTGTGCCAGCCTCTCGCGCAGACTCTTCGGCCGTATATCGGTCCAGTTCTGTTCGATGTAGTCCAGACACGCAGCGCGGTCCGCTTCGCCGTAAACTACCCGCCAGCCGGCTGGAACGTCGGTGAAGGCCGGCCACAAGCTGTGTTGCTCCTCGTCGTTGACCAAGACGAAAAAGCGGCCATCATCGTCGTCGAAAGGATTGGTGCTCATCGGTTCTCCAGACCATCTAGTCGAGACGAGCGAATCATACTGGAGGCCAACAGGGTGGGCCCGGGGTTTCGACGAAGTTCGACAAAGTTGGTGATGTGACCCCTGACACAGCTAAGTAATTGGTGGCCGGCGCAGAGTTGCGGCGGTGATTATCGATACTGTGACCCGCAGCGATGGGTTTGGCTCTGTGCGTTTCGCTAGTTGCCATATCGTCGGCAATTGTTAGGCCCGGTCGGGCTTCGAACTTGCCGTTCAGCGTTACTCGGCGAGCCGCGAGGTCGGTGTCCAGTACCGGGCTTAACTGTTCGGCCACGTCATCGAGCCTTGCGATCGGGGGCCGAAATGTACAGCGCGCTTCGGGTGCGTGCGGCCAACGTCACCGACGCGACACCGGTCTCCAGGGCTAGCGAGAGCGCGGCCACGATCGCCGCCGCGCGTGGGCGTTTCTTCTGTTCCGTGCGGGCGCGCTGGAAGGTGAGCTGCGTCACCGCCGGAGGGTAACGCACATGGCGTGATGTGCGTTAGCGTGGCGGAACACAGGTACCGTGCATTTACGCACGTGGTAAGCATTACGATCCCATTTCGGGTTGAGAAAGACCCGGTATTGTGACCCCCGGCATGGTTTGATCGTCAAGATCAGGTCGCTCTCCCCGAGCTGAGGTGACCGCCGCACGGCTAGCCTGCGCCGCCCACCGCATTCGAGGTGTCGCCATCTGGGGTGTCGCGGCCGGTGTGTAGCTTCATGTTCGAGCAGCTGACGGCGGGCTGGAAAGGGGGAGCGGTGGTACAACGCGATGTGCTGGCCCGGTCCGATGTCGCCGCGGGTGGCCAAGACGTTAGCCAACGATCCGGCCGCCGACCCACTCTTTTGCGACGTTCTCGCCAACCTTCACCAACGCCGCAAGCGCGAGATGGATCTCGAAAGAGCCATCGGGGGTTGGCAACTCGGGTTCTGAGGCGGCTGTGGGTTCCGCTGATCATCCTGGTGGTTATCGGTGCTGGAGGATTTACTGTGTCGCGGCTGCACGGCATCTTCGGCTCTGAGAAACGCCCCTCGTATGCCGACACCAAAATCAACGATGCCAAACCGTACGACCCTAAGCACCTGACGTACGAAATCTTCGGCCCACCAGGGACCGTGGCCGACATCAGCTATTTCGACGTCGATGGTGACCCGCGGTCTGTCAAGGGAGCAAGCCTGCCGTGGTCGTTGAAGTTCTCGTTCACCCAGGCGGCGGTCGTGGGAAATATCCTGGCGCAGGGCGATAGTGACAGCATTGGCTGCCGCATCGTGGTGGACGGAGAAGTCAAAGCCGAACGAATATCGAACGAAGTGAACGCGTTTACCTTCTGCTTGCTGAAGGCCGCATGAGCGACGAACACTTGAGTAACGAACACACCGCGCCACCATTGATACCGCGGACGATCCATCGATTTTCGGTGCCCATCATCTTGGCGTGGTTGGCGATCACCGTCATCGTGAGTATCGGCGTCCCCTCACTGGAGCAGGTCGAGAAAGAGCATTCAATCTCGCAGAGTCCCAAAGATGCGCCGTCGTATAAGGCGATGACGCGCATGGGTGAGGACTTCAAGGAATCTAATTCTGACAGTGTGGCGATGATCGTCTTGGAGGGGCAGCAAACCCTCGGCGACGATGCTCACAAGTACTACGATCGTCTGATTCGTCGGTTGAAAGACGATCCGAAGCATGTGCAGTACATTGAAAATTTCTGGGGGGATCCACTCACGGCGGCCGCCGCGCAAAGCGCCGATGGTAAGGCCGCGTATGTTTCTTTGAACCTCGCCGGCGACCTGGGCCAGAGCTTGGCGAATGAATCGGTGCAAGCCATCGAGAACATCGTGGACCGGACGCCGCCGCCTGCCGGGATCAAGGTCTATGTCACCGGCCCGGCGGCGTTCGTTGCGGATGTGGGCAGCAGTGGCAACCGGACGGTCATCACAATCACGGCGGTAGCCATCGCAGTGATCTTCACGATGTTGCTCCTCGTCTTCCGTTCGCTTAGCACTGTAATTCTTTTGTTGCTGATGGTCGGGATAGAATTGCAGGTGGCTCGGGGAATCGTCGCGTTCCTCGGCGATCACCAGATTGTTGGTCTTACTACCTACGCGGTTAATCTGTTGGTAACCATCGGGATCGCGGCTGGAACGGACTACGGGATTTTCTTTTTCGGGCGGTATCAAGAGGCACGTCAGGCTGGCGAGGGTCGGGAAACGGCCTACTACACAACATACCGCGGTGTCGCGCCCGTTGTTTTGGCCTCCGGTGTAACTATAGCCGGAGCGGTTTTCTGCCTCAGCTTTACCCGGCTGCCCTTTTTCCAACCTCTGGGCATCCCTTGCGCGGTGGGCATATTGGTCGCGGTCGCGGTCGCGCTTACGCTGGTTCCGGCAGTTCTTGCTGTCGGAAGCCGTTTCGGTCTGTTCGAGCCCAAGCGGAAGATCAGGTCCGCTGGATGGCGGCGGGTCGGCACGGCCATCGTTCGGTGGCCCGTGCCTATTCTCGCCGCGGCGTGCGCGATCGCGCTGATCGGTCTACTGACACTGCCGGGATACAAACCCAGCTACAATGAACAGAAGTATATCCCCAAAGATATCCCGGCCAATGTGGGGTATGCGGCCGCAGAGCGACATTTTTCCCAGTCGCGAATGATGACGCCGGATATCCTGTTGGTCGAGGCCGATCACGATATGCGCAATCCGGCAGATTTTCTGGTATTGAACAAGCTGGCCAAGGGCGTCTTCGCCGTGCCGGGGATTGCCATGGTGCAGGCCGCAACTCGACCCGAGGGAACCCCGATCGAGCACACGTCGATACCGTTTATGATGAGCATGGGAAACGCCAGCCAGCTACAAACCCTGGAGTTTCAGAAAGCCCGCATGAACGACTTGCTGAAGCAGGCCGACGAGATGGCGAAAACGATCAACCTAATGCAGCGCATGTATGACCTGATTCAACAACTCAACAACACGACTCATCGCACGATTACTGCGACAAAAGAAATCAACGCCATTACCAATGAATTGCGAGATCACATCGCAGACTTCGAGGATTTCTACCGGCCGATCCGCGGCTACTTCTACTGGGAAAAGCACTGCTACGACATTCCCATCTGCTGGTCGCTGAGATCCATTTGGGATACAATCGACGGTGTTGACGAGATTAGCGATAAGATGCAAGGTCTCGTCAAAGACCTCGATCAGCTAGATGGGCTCATGCCGCAAATGGCCACCCAATTCCCGCCGATGATCGCGACCATGCAGAGCATGCGGACCATGATGCTAACCATGCACAGCACCATGTCCGGGATGTTCGACCAGATGAAGGACTCGAGCGGTAACGCGACAGCCATGGGAAAGGCTTTCGACACCGCCAAAAATGACGACTCCTTCTACCTGCCGCCGGAGGCCTTCAAGAACAAGGATTTCCAACGAGTCATGAAGGTGTTCTTGTCGCCGGACGGGAAGGCCAGCCGTATGCTCATTACGCAAAGGGGCGATCCCATCACGCCCGAGGGCATCTCGCGGGTCGACGCGATAAAAACCGCGGCCGAGGAGGCGCTCAAGGGAACTCCGCTAGAAGACGCCAAGATCTACCTCGCCGGCACTGCGGCGACGGCTAAAGACATGGTGGACGGCTCCAAATACGATCTCTTGATCGCGGGAATTGCTGCGCTCTGCCTTATTTTCGTCGTCATGCTTATCATGACGCGAAGTTTTATTGCCGCCCTAGTCATCGTGGGTACGGTAGCGTTTTCGCTGGGCGCGTCCTTCGGGCTCTCCGTGCTCGTCTGGCAGTATATTCTGGGCATACAAATAAGCTTCGTGGTGCTCGCGATGTCTGTAATCGTCCTTTTGGCGGTGGGGTCTGATTACAATTTGCTGCTCGTCTCACGGATGAAAGAGGAAATACGCGCCGGAATAAACACGGGCATCATTCGCGCGATGGGCGGCACCGGCAAAGTTGTGACGTCCGCAGGCTTGGTGTTCGCCTTCACCATGATGTCCATGGTGGTCAGCGACCTGCTCATCATAGGTCAGGTGGGAATCACCATCGGCCTCGGTCTGCTGTTCGACACGCTGGTCGTCCGCGCGTTGATGACACCGTCCATCGCCGCGCTGCTGGGACGCTGGTTCTGGTGGCCGCAACAAGTGCGCCCCCGCCCCGCCAGTGCCCTGCTTCGGCCGCTAGCACCCCGTCCGCTGGTTCGTTCCTTGTTGCTGAGACAGTGAACGTAACCGCGGTTACCTTCTGCCTATTGAAGGCCGCATGAGCACCGAACGCCCCCGGCCGCCCTTCATAGCGCGGACAATCCGCAGGTTTTCCCTGCTCGTGATCCTGGCCTGGGTCGCGCTGACTTTGATTGTGACCCTGGCAGTTCCGTCGCTGGAGCAGGTCGGGCAAGGGCATTCCGTATCAATGAGTCCCAAAGACGCACCGTCGGTGCAGGCCATGATGCGCATGGGCAAGGACTTCAAAGAATCCGATTCGGACAGTTTCGCGATGATCGTGCTGGAGGGGCAGCAGCCGCTCGGGGGCGATGCTCACCAGTACTATGCCGGATTGGTTCGTGAGTTAAGAGGCGATCCGAAGCATGTGGAGCATGTGCAGGATTTATGGGGAGATCGACTCACGGCGGCGGGCGCGCAAAGCGCCGATGGTAAGGCCGCATATGTGCAATTGAATCTGGCCGGCAACCAAGGTACGACCTTGGGGCAGGAATCCGTAGCGGCGGTCCGGAATATCGTAGCGCGGACGCCGCCGCCTCCCAGGGTCAAGGTTTATGCCACCGGCCCGGCAGCGCTCGTTGCGGATATGCAGCACAGTGGTGACAGATCCATTCTGAAGATGACCGTGATGGGCGCCGTGATAATCTTTGCGGTACTGCTTCTGGTCTACCGTTCGGTCATCACCGTGGTTGTGTTGTTGGTCACGGTTGGGATCGAATTATTTGCGGCCCGGGGAATCGTCGCGTTTCTCGGCGATAACAATATTGTTGTCCTCTCGACATTTGCTACTAATCTGCTGGTGGCCCTCGCGATGGCGGCCGGAACCGATTACGGGATATTCTTCTTCGGTCGCTATCAAGAGGCACGTCAGGCCGGCGAGGACCCGGAAACGGCCTACTACTCCACCTACCGCGGGGTCGCTCCCGTTGTCTTGGGTTCCGGTTTGACGATCGCCGGAGCAATGTTGTGCTTGAGCTTTACCAGGATGCCCATCTTCCAGACCATAGGCGTGCCGTGCGCGGTGGGCATGCTGGTTTCGGTCGTGATCGCGCTCACGCTGGTTCCGGCGGTTCTGGCCATCGGAAGTGGCTTCGGGGTATTCGACCCCACGCGCAGGATCGGGGTCCGTCGATGGCGCCGGGTCGGCACGGCGATTGTCCGCTGGCCCGCGCCCATTCTGGCTGCCACTTGCGCGATCGCGCTGATCGGTCTATTGACGCTGCCGGGCTATAAAACGAGCTACAACGACCGACTCTATATACCCAAAGACATTCCAGCCAATTTGGGGTATGCGGCCGCTGACCGTCATTTCTCCCAAGCCCGAATGATGCCCGAAATTCTGATGATCGAATCCGATCACGATATGCGCAATCCGGCAGATTTTCTCGTGCTACACAAACTAGCCAAGGGAATTTTCCGGGTTCGAGGAATTTCTCGGGTGCAGGGAGTGACCCGGCCCGAGGGAACCCCGATTGAACACACGTCGATACCGTTTCTGCTCAGCATCCAAAACGCCAGCCAAGTACAAACGCTGGAGTTTCAGAAGAACAGTATGAACGACATGCTCAAGCAAGCCGACGAGTTGACGAAAATGATCAATCAAATGCAACGCATGTACGGCCTGATGCAACAGCTCACCAACACGACTCATCGCATGATCGGCGAAACGGGTGACTTGGCGGCGATCACGGAAGAGTTGAGAGATCACATCGCGGACTTCGAGGATTTCTGGAGGCCTATCCGCAGTTATTTCTACTGGGAAAAGCACTGCTACGACATTCCCATCTGCTGGTCGCTGAGATCCATTTTCGATGCAGTCGACGGTATTGACGAGATTAGCGATAAGCTGCAAGGTCTCGTCAAAAACTTCGCTCAACTGGATGTACTCATGCCGCAAATGGTCGCTCAGCTCCCGCCGATGATGGCGACCATGCGAGGCATGCAGACCATGATGCTGACCATGCACAGCACCATGTCCGGGATCTTCGCCGAGGTGGACGACATGAGCCAGGACGTCACCGCGTTGGGGAAGGCGTTCGACGCCGCGAGGAACGACGATTCCTTCTATTTGCCTCCGGAAATTTTTAAGAACAAGGATTTTCAGCGCGTCATGAATTCCTTCCTATCTCCGGACGGGAAAGCGGCTCGATTCATCATTTCGCATAGAGGCGATCCCGCGACGTCCGAGGGCATAGCGCGTATCGACCAGATAAAGACGGCGGCCGAGGAGGCGCTCAAGGGGACGCCGCTGGCCAACGCCAAGATCTATCTCGCTGGCACCGCGTCGACCTTCAAGGACTGGCAAGACGGCTCCAAATACGATCTCTTGATCGCGGGAATTGCTGCGCTCTGCCTTATTTTTATAATAATGCTTATCATCACGCGAAGTTTTATCGCTGCGCTAGTTATCGTGGGTACGGTAGCACTCTCGTTGGGCGCATCGTTTGGGCTCTCGGTACTGGTCTGGCAATATGTTCTGGGCATCAAATTGCACTGGCTGGTACTTCCGATGTCGGTGATCATCCTGTTGGCGGTGGGGTCTGACTACAATTTGCTGCTGGTCTCCCGGATGAAAGAGGAAATAGCCGCCGGTATAAACACCGGTATCATCCGCGCAATGGGCGGTACCGGTAAAGTCGTCACGTCAGCAGGGCTGGTTTTCGCTTTCACCATGGGCTCGATGGTGGTCAGCGATTTGCGGATTATCGGTCAGGTCGGCAGCACCATCGGCCTGGGCCTGTTGTTCGACACCTTGATGGTGCGCGCGTTCATGACACCGTCTATCGCCGCGCTGCTCGGACGCTGGTTCTGGTGGCCGCAGATAGTTCGTCCGCGACCGGCCAGTCAACTGCTTCGGCCTGACGGGCCGCCTCCGCTGGTACGGGCTTTGCGGCTAAGGGCGGAGCCCCGCGACGAGGACGCGGTCACAACCGAGCTTCCGAGGCCGCGCGTCTAGGTCGCCTCGTCTTTCACCAGCGCCGCAGCGGCGCCTGCGCCGGTCAACTCAAGAAGTTGGTCACCGCGGTGGCCAGGTCGGGAGATGCCGACGTGGCCAGGTTCTGGTAGCTACCGCCGGACAGCTTCGCGACGGCCTCCCAGGTCGCCCGGTCGGAATCAGAACCGAAGTCGATCACGTTGACCGCCACCGGCTTGGCCGGGTCGACGGTCTGCTTGATGAAATCCTGCAGACCCTCTCCGCCGAGAGACTGATCGGTGTGCGGCCCGGCCGTGATCACCAATACCGAATTCGTCTGTCCAGCATGGAAATTGGCTTGTGCACCCTTGTAGATGATCCGCAGCGTGGTGAACGACACCGCGCCACCGGACGACGCATGCTGCTTATCCAGTGCTGCCGTCAGCGCAACCGTCCGCGGCCGGCCGTCGACGGGATCGCCGAGCGGGCCCGCCGACACCTCCGCCCGGCCCTCTTTGCCGTCGAACGTCCAGAGCCCGATCACGGAGTTGGGCGGCAGTGCCTTGATCCGGTCGTCGAGCGCGCTGAGAACATTGCCCAGCCGCGTCTTGCCGCCTTCGTCGGTGACCATCGACTGCTCGAGCATGATGATCGCTGCGGGTGCGCTCGACGGTGTGGACACGGTATTCGCCAAGGCGGCGCGCACCGCGTCGTCACCCACCGACAGCGTTGACGGCAGCGCCGGGAAGCCGGTGACGTCGCTGCTGGGCGGCTTGACTCCCTCAACGCGGAAGCCGGCCTTGGCCAGCTCAGCCAGTTGATCGGGTTTGTGCATGAACCGGGCGAACTCGCTGCCCGCCGTCACCTGCTCCTGCGACAGCCAGGATCCGCTGAGCAACACGGTGGGATAGTCGGCGACCGCGGCAGGCCCCGGCGGCAGCCAGGAACTCAGCGCGCTGCCGGCATCGGGCAACGATTCGCCGCGCGTGAACAGCTGCTGTTCGGTCGTGACCACCGCATGCACCGGAGCAGTCGCAGGATCACCGGGCCGCAGCAGCCCATTCATCGCCTCAGCCAGCGAGTTGTCGGCGAGCTTGGGCTGACCGCCGATCAGCGTGCGTACCGCGCCACTGCCGTCGGTCGGCGGCGCACCGGGCGGTGCGGATCCTGCTGCCACCGCCTCGCCTGCGAGAAATGCCGCGTCGCTGTTGCCACCCAACGGCAGTGCCAGACGCAGCGACCCCCACGTCGGCAACTTCACTTCGGTCAACCCGTCGGGTTTGGTCTGCAGCCCGGGCAGCGTCGCCCACTTCTGGTCAGCGAGCGCTCGCTGAAGTTCAGGCCGTAACGCCAGCACCACCGGCGAGGTGACCAGCGACCGGCTGTCGGTGATGGTTTCCTTGCCCGCTGCGGCGGTGAGCCGCGCGGCCGACACCGAGCTCCCCGGGATCCACAGCGCGGGTCGCTGACCCAGGTCCGCGGGCCATTTCCCGATGAAGCCGTCGACGACGGCATCAGAACCCGCGGATTTGACGCCGACGGCAACGCAGTGGTCACCGACCGGCGCGGCCGTGGCGTTGAAGCGATCCGCGAAATGCTGCACATGTTCAGCGATCGATGGATCGGCGATGACCGCGACCGGCTGCTTCTCGCCGACGCATCGGGCGCTGTTCGAGCGGTTGGACAGCGCATCGCCGAAGAAACGCCAGAGGATGACCACGCCCACCACTACGACGACCGCGACCAGCGCCGCGATCACCCCAATGCTGACACCGCGTCGGCCGCCATCGTTGCGGTGACCGCCGCTCCACTCGCCGCCGGTCCGATGGCCGCCGGAAAGCGGCGGCGGTGGCGGAGCCGGTGGCCCAGGGGCGCGTCGCGAGAAGTCGGGAAAGTCATCCGGCGTGTCGACGTCGGCGGGGGGCAGATCCTGCTCGGGCTGCTCCGGGTAGGAGAAATCGCCCGAGTGGTCACGGTGCTCGTCGGAGGGCTCGTCGAAGTCGAAAAAACCTGGAGTGTCCGGAAAGTCGTCAGGGAAGTCGGGCGGACCGGCATCACCGAAGTCCTCCGGTGGGGGAAAGTCATCCGACGGTTCGTCAGTCGGCTCGTCCGAATCGGGAGCTCTGTGCTTACCCATGCCCGTCCTCTCCCGCGCGCCGGAGGTGACTGCACCCTCTAATCATTGGGACGGTCGATATTCCCCGAACAGACATCACTCATGAGCGCGAGCTTTGAACTCGCGCCGACGCCGATGAAGAATCGGCTCGGTATAGCCGCTGGGCTGTTGGGTACCGGTCAGAATCAGCTCCTGGGCGGCCAGGAAGGCGATGCTGTCATCGAAGTCGGGCGCCATCGGTAGATACGCGGAGTCCCCGGCATTCTGTTCGTCCACCAGCGGGGCCATCCGCTCCAGGCTAGCGCGCACATCCTCCTCGGTGATGACGCCATGCCGTAGCCAATTGGCCAGCAACTGGCTGGAAATCCGCAGCGTGGCACGGTCTTCCATCAAGGCGACGTTGTGGATGTCGGGAACCTTCGAGCAGCCGACACCGTGGTCGATCCAGCGCACCACGTAGCCCAGGATGGACTGGCAGTTGTTGTCGACCTCCTCGCGGATCTCCTCCGGGGCCCAGGCCAATTCTTTGGCCAGCGGGACGGTCAGCAGCTCGTCGATGGTGGCGCGTTTCTTGCCCTCGAGCTCCTGCTGCACGGCTCCCACATCGACGTAGTGGTAGTGCATCGCGTGCAGAGTGGCTGCCGTCGGCGAGGGCACCCACGCAGTGGTCGCGCCGGCCTTCGGCTGGCCGATCTTCTGCTCGACCATGTCGGCCATCAGCTCGGTCATGGCCCACATGCCCTTGCCGATCTGAGCCTTGCCCTTGAAACCGGCGGCCAGACCGGTGTCGACGTTGTTGTCCTCGTAAGCCTTGATCCAGGTGGTGCTCTTCATCGCACCCTTGCGGATCATCGGGCCCGCCTCCATCGAGGTGTGGATCTCGTCGCCGGTGCGATCCAGGAAACCGGTGTTGATAAACACCACCCGGTCGGCGGCGGCCTTGATGCAGGCCTTGAGGTTGACGGTGGTGCGGCGCTCCTCGTCCATGATGCCGACCTTCAGCGTGGCCTGCGGCAGGCCGAGGACGTCCTCGACGCGGCTGAACAGTTCGCAGGTGAACGCGACCTCGTCCGGGCCGTGCATCTTGGGCTTGACGATGTAGATGGACCCGGTGCGACTGTTCGTCAGCGGCCCGTTGCCCTTGCCGGTCTTCAGACCGTGGGTCGCGGTCAGACCGGTGAGCAGGGCATCCATGATGCCCTCGAAGACCTCTTTTTCTTCGCCGTTGCCGTCGCTCCAGACAATCGCGTCGTTGGTCATCAGATGACCGACGTTTCGGACGAACAGCAGGCTGCGGCCGGGCAGGGTCAGCTCGCCGCCGTCGGGCGTCTTGTAGGTGCGGTCCTGGTTGAGCACGCGGGTGAAGGTCTTGCCGTCCTTCTTGACGTCCTCGGCCAGATCGCCCTTGTTCAACCCGAGCCAGTTGCGATAGCCCAGCACCTTGTCGTCGGCGTCGACGGCGGAAACCGAGTCCTCGAAGTCCATGATCGTGGTGATCGCCGATTCCAGGATCACGTCCTTGATCCCGGCGGCGTCGGTCTTACCGATCGGCGACTCCGGGTCGATCAGAATCTCGATGTGCAACCCGTGGTTGACCAGCAACACCGACCAGTCAGGGGAGCCGAGCTCCCCGGTGTAGCCGGCGAACTTCTCCGGGCTGGCCAGGCCGACGGATCCGTCGCCGGTCACGACCTCGAGCTCGCCGTCCTCGAGGCTGAGTCCCGTCGCGTCGGCCCAGGAGCCAGATGCCAGCGGCACCGCCTCGTCGAGGAACTTTCGCGCATAGGCGATCACCTTGTCGCCGCGAACCTTGTTGTAGCCGGTGCCCTTGTCGGCGCCATCGCTTTCCGGGATCACATCGGTGCCGTAGAGCGCGTCATACAGCGAGCCCCAGCGGGCGTTGGACGCGTTCAGCGCGAACCGGGCGTTGAGGACCGGCACCACCAGCTGCGGGCCGGCCGTCGTGGTGATCTCGTCGTCGACACCCGCGGTGGTGATGGTGAAATCGGCGGGCTCGGGCAGCAGGTAACCGATTTCGGTGAGGAACTGGCGGTACGCCCCGGGGTCGATCGGCTCGATGACGTGATGCCGGTGCCATTTGTCGATCTGTGCCTGCAACTGATCGCGGCGTTCCAGCAGCTCCTGGTTTTGCGGGTGCAGGTCGGTGACGACCTTGTCGACGCCCGCCCAGAAGCTGTCGGGGTCTATATCGGTGCCGGGCAAAGCCTCGCTGTTGACGAAGTCGTACAGCACACTGGCGACGCGCAGGTTGCCCACCGACACGCGATCTGTCATCGTTCCTCCCTCACTGGCAATCCTCTCAGCCTACCGGCCAACAGCCCGACTACCCGTAACCGGCGGCCTGCAGCAGCAGGTCACACCGGGCCAGCAGCGCTGCCCGCAACGGCGCGGCGCGCGACGCGATGACCTTCTGGCAACGCACGTACTCGGCGCGGCCCGCAGCGTCCTCGACGGCGATCGGTGTGTACCCGTAGTTACTCAGGTCATACGGGCTGGCTCGCATGTCGATTTCACGCGCGGCCGCCGCCAGCTCCAGGCAGTCCAGCAGCAACTCGGAGTCGATCAGCGGGCTCAACTTGTAGGACCATTTGTACAGGTCCATGTTCGCGTGTAAGCAACCGGGCTGCTCCCAATCCTGTTGGGTCGCGCGGCTGGGCGAGCCCGCGTTTCGGGGCGCGGCTTCGACACTGAAGAAGCGGAACGCGTCGAAGTGGCTACACCTCAGCGGCCCGGCGATCTCAGCCTCGACCACGGTGTCGGTGCCCGCGGCGCCCAGCCGCAGCGGGACACGGTGGTGACGCACGGCGCCACTGCGGTAGACCATCGCCCACTCGTGCAGTCCGAAACAGTTCAGCTGAGCGGGCCGCCGAGCGGTAGCGCGCAGCAGGCGCGCCACGAATGAGATGGTGTCCAACCGGCTGCGCAGATATGCATCGCCGACCGTGACTCCGGACACCTCGACGGTGTAGCCGCGGCGGTCGCGGTAGCGGCGGATCGCTTCGCCGCCGGCCAGCAGCACCCCATAACCCGGGTGCCAGCAACGCAGTTGCCTGGGACGCTGGCTGTAGTAGCTGAACAGGAAGTCCCACACCGGATGTGGCTCACCGGCCTGTGTCCGCTCGAGGTGGGGAGCCACGAACGCCTCGACGCGCACGGCATAGTCGTTCGCGCGGGCCGTCCACTGCCCCGCATCCAGCCGGACGCTGGTTTCAAGCACGCTGCGTCCCGTCGCGCACCGCGCCGACCAGATCCCGCACCAGGTCCTCCAGCGCCACCATCGCCACCACGGCTCCGTCGTGGCCGGTGACCAGCGCAAGGTGACTGTTGCTGCGCCGCATCCGCGACAGCGCCTCGGGAACCGACAGCGATTCGGGAACTTGGGGCAGCGGCCGAACTCTGGCCAGGTCGACCACGGCACGCGGGTCGTCGGCCAGTGACAGCACATCCTTGATGTGCAGATATCCGATGAATCTGTGGCCGACGTCCACCACCGGGAACCGGGAATAACCGGTGGTGGCCAAAGCCTTTTCGATCACCTCGACCGTCGGCCCGGACCCGGCCGCGGCCATCGGCACCGCACGGATCTCGGCGACCGGCACCGCCACATCGCCGACCGTCCGGTTGCGAATTTGCAGCGCCCGGGTGAGCCTGGTGTGCTCCTCGGGATCCAGCAGACCCTTCGAGACCGACTCGGCGATCATCTCGCTGAGCTCGACGGTGGAGACCGTGACGTCGAGCTCATCGCGGGGGCGCACCTGCAGCGCCCGCAGGATGGCGTTGCTGCAGCGGTTGTAGAACGTGATGACCGGGCGGACCGCGCGGACGTAGACCAGGTAGGCCGGGATCAGCAACATCGCCGCCTTCTCCGGGCCCGCCATCGCGATGTTCTTCGGGACTATTTCGCCGAGCAACAAGTGCAGCGTCACCACGATCGCCAGCGCAACGACGAACGAGGCGGTGTGCAGCAGCGCGGGGGACACGCCGAGCAGATCAAACGGACGCCGCAGCAGGTCGGCGACGGCCGGCTCGCCAATCCGGCCGAGCAGGATCGAGGACACCGTGACGCCCAGCTGCGCTCCCGCGAACATCAGCGGCAGTTGCTCGCCGGCCCTGATCACGGTGACCGCACCCGATCGGCCCTGTTCGGCCAGTGTCTCGAGGCGGTCTCGGCGCGCGGAGATCAGCGAGAACTCCGCGGCCACGAATAGCGCGTTGGCGCCCACCAACAGGAAGGCCGCCAACAGCTCGAGCAGGTCACCCATCAGCGACCCCGCAGCGCGCCGGAATCGGCCCGGTCCGGCAGTTGAGTCAACTCGAGCAGGTCGATGCGGCGGCCGTCCATCCGGAGCACTCTGGCCTGCCAGGCCGAGGTGTGCGGTATGCCGTCGGGCGTGTACCCGCTCAGCTGCACCTCGTCGCCGCTGACCGGAATGCGGCCGAGCTGTTCAAGGACCAGCCCGCCGATCGTCTCGTATCCACCTTCTGGCGCGTGGTATCCGGTCGCCGCGGCCACCTCGTCGATGCGCAGCAGACCGGATACCTGCCAACTGCTGCCGGCCGCCACCACGTCCGGGGTGGCGTCGTCGTGTTCGTCGCGGACATCGCCGACGATCTCCTCGATCAAATCCTCCACGGTCACCATGCCCGCGGTGCCGCCGTACTCGTCGACGACCATGGCGGTCTGCAAGTCGTTGGCGCGGATCTGTCCCATCAGCGCGTCGCCGTCGAGTGTGGAGGGCACCATCGCAACCGGCTGCGCGACGGCGGTCACCAGCGTGAATTCCCGCTCGGCGGGCGCAACTTCAAAGACCTGTTTGACGTGCACGATGCCGACCGTCTCGTCGAGGTCACCGTCAACGATCGGAAACCGCGAGAAGCCGCTCTCGGTGGCTGCTGCGACCAGATCCGCAACGGTGTTATCAACTTGCAGCGCAACGATTTTCGACCGCGGCGTCATCAGCTCCTCGGCGGTCAGGTCGCCGAACTGCAGCGAGCGGTCCAGCAGCGCCGCGGTGGTGGGGTCCAACGAGCCGCTGCGGGCCGAGCTACGCACCAGCGACACCAGTTCTTGTGACGAGCGGGCCGACCGCAGCTCTTGAGCGGGCTCGATGCCCAGCTTGCGCAGGATCCAGTTGGCCACGCCATTCGTCACTCGGATCGGATAGGTCATCAGCCAGGAAAACAGCAGCTGCATCCCGGCGACGGCGCGCGCCGTCCGCAGTGGCCGGGCCACCGCAAGGTTTTTCGGGACGAGCTCACCGAAGATCATCGACAGCGACGTGACGACCAACAGGGTCACGAAGGCGACGACGGCGTCGGCGATCCGGTCGGGTATCCCCAGCGCATCCATCGCCGGGTGCGGCAGCCTCGCGACCAGCGGTTCGGTGAGGTATCCCGTGACCAGCGTGGTGATCGAGATGCCCAACTGCGCGCCGGACAGCTGGGAAGACAGGGTGTGGTGGGCGCGGCGCACCAGGCGGTCGCGACGGCCGCCGTTGCGGGCATTGGCCTCGACGGTGCTGCGCTCGAGTGTGGTCAAGGAGAATTCAGCCGCGACGAACAACGCGGTGCCCGCGGTGAGGATCCCGATGGCCAGCAGGCTGAGCAGCGTGACAACGAGGTTCATCGGGAACACTCTCGAGAAGGGGGCTCCTCGGGGTCGGCGTCACACACGCCGGACGGCGCGGGTGCCTGCGGCACGGGGACCCTCTCCTTGGACGTATCTGTCGTTTAGGTGAACTTTTATGGTAGCGAAGACGCGCTGCGCTCCGCCTTCGTTACCGCGCCGACACGCTTTCGACCGGTAGGACTACCAACCGAACGGCAGCGGATGGCCTTCGGCAAAGCCTGCTGCGGACTGCACGCCGACCACCGCCCGCTCGTGCAACTCGGCCAGCGTCGACGCACCGACGTAGGTGCAGGTGCTGCGAACCCCGGAGGTGATGTGGTCGAGCAGATCTTCGACGCCGCCGCGGGCGGGGTCCAGCTGCATCCGCGATGTCGAGATGCCTTCCTCGAATAAGGCTTTGCGGGCACGCTCGAAGGCGCTGTCGGCGGTGGTGCGGGCGACCACCGCGCGCTTGGATGCCATGCCGTAGCTCTCTTTGTACGGCTGGTTGTCGCGGTCGCGCATCAGGTCACCGGGGGATTCATAGGTGCCGGCGAACCACGAACCGATCATGACGTTGGACGCGCCGGCCGCCAACGCCAAGGCCACGTCCCGCGGATGGCGCACCCCACCGTCGGCCCACACGTGTGCGCCGAGTTGTTTTGCAGCCGAAGCACATTCGACAACAGCGGAGAACTGGGGCCGGCCGACGCCGGTCATCATCCGGGTGGTGCACATCGCCCCTGGGCCCACGCCGACCTTGACGATCGATGCCCCGGCGCTGATCAGGTCGCGAGTGCCGTCCGCCGACACCACGTTGCCGGCAACCAGCGGCACACCCAGGTCCAGCGACGATATCGCCTTGATGGCGTCCAGGGCCTTCACCTGATGTCCGTGTGCGGTGTCGACGACAACCAGGTCGACGCCGGCCTCGGTCAGCGCCTGAGCCTTGGTGAGCACATCGCCGTTGATACCGACCGCTGCACCGATCCGCAGCCGTCCTTTCCCGTCGATGGCCGGCGAGTAGATGCCCGCCCGGATCGCCCCGGTACGGGTCAACACACCGGCCAGGGTGCCGTCGGCGCCGGTCAGCACCGCGACGCCGACCGGAGCATGCTCGAGAAGGTCGAAGACCTTTCGCGGATCGGTACCCACCGGCGCGCTGACGAAGTCGGTGATCGCGATGTCGCGAACCCGCGCGAAGCGGTCGACCCCATCGCAGCACGATTCGGTGACCAGTCCGATCGGGCGTCCCTCGAAGATGACGACCGCGGCCCCGTGTGCGCGTTTCGAAATCAGCGCCAGCGCATCGGAGACCGAATCTTCGGGAGCCAGCACCACCGGGGTGTCGACGACCAGGTCGCGGCTCTTGACGAAGTCCACCGTCTGTTGCACCGCGGTGATCGGAAGGTCTTGCGGCAGAACGACAATGCCGCCGCGACGGGCCACCGTCTCGGCCATCCGCCGCCCCGCGACCGCGGTCATGTTGGCCACCACGACCGGGATGGTGGTGCCCGAGCCATCCTTGGTGGACAAATCGACGCCGAAGCGGGAGACCACATCCGAGTGGTTCGGCACGACGAAGACGTCGTCGTAGGTCAGGTCATAGGCGGGACGGTGCCCGTCCAGAAATCTCATCGGTGTTCGGTGTACCCCCTATTCGGCCCTGTTAGGCCGGCACTTCGGTGCGGTCCCCGCTCCACAATGTGTGGAACTTTTTACTCGGGTCCTCGTCGATGCGCCCGTAGGTGTGTGCGCCGAAGAAGTCTCGCAGACCCTGGGTCAGCGCGGCCGGTAGCCGCTCGGTGCGCAGCGCGTCGTAGTAGGACAACGCCGAGGAGAAGCCGGGGATCGGGATACCCAGTTGGGTGGCGGTCACCACGACGCGCCGCCAGCTGTCGATTGCGGCCTCGATGGCACTGCGGAAATACGGCGCTACGATCAGCGTCGGCAGGTCGGCGTCCTCGTCGTAGGCCTCCTTGATGCGGTTGAGGAATTTGGCCCGGATGATGCATCCACCACGCCAGATCGTCGCCATGTCGCCGAGCGTGATGCCCCAGTCGTATTCGGCGCTGCCGGCCTGGATCTGATTGAAGCCCTGTGCATAGGCGATGATCTTCGACGCGTAGAGCGCCCTGCTGACATCGTCAATGAACCGCTTTGCATCGGTTGGCTTTACGCCTAGATTGCCCGAGGCCAGGCCGGTCGTGGCCTTCCGCTGGGCCACCGACCCCGACAGCGCGCGGGCGAAAACCGCCTCGGCGATACCGGTCACCGGCACACCGAGGTCGAGTGCCGACTTCACCGTCCAGCGACCGGTGCCCTTCTGCTCGGCTTCGTCGAGGATGACGTCGACCAGCGGCTTGCCGGTCTTGGCGTCTTTTTGGCGCAGCACCTCTGCGGTGATCTCGATGAGAAAGCTGTCCAGGTCGCCCTTGTTCCATTCGGCGAAGACGTCGGCGATCTCCGGCGCGGTCTTGCCGAGTCCGTCGCGCAGCAATTGGTAGGCCTCGCCGATGAGCTGCATGTCGGAGTACTCGATGCCGTTGTGCACCATCTTGACGAAGTGCCCGGCGCCGTCGGGACCGATGTGGGTGCAGCAGGGGACACCGTCGACATGCGCGGAGATCTCCTCCAGCAGCGGGCCCAACGATGTGTACGACTCGGCGGGGCCGCCCGGCATGATCGACGGCCCGTTCAGCGCGCCCTCCTCGCCGCCGGAGATACCGGCGCCGACGAAGTGCAGCCCACGCTCGCGCATCGCCTTCTCGCGGCGGATGGTATCGGTGTAAAGGGCATTGCCGCCGTCGATGATGATGTCGCCTTTTTCCATCGCATCGGCGAGCTCGTTGATCACGGCGTCGGTCGGGTCACCGGCCTTCACCATGATCAGCACCCGGCGCGGCTTCTCCAACGCGGCGATGAATTCTGCGATGCTCTCCGAGCGTACGAACTTGCCTTCGCTGCCGTGCTCCTTGAGTAGCCCGTCGGTCTTGGCGATCGACCGGTTGTGCAGCGCCACCGTATAGCCGTGGTGGGCGAAGTTCCTGGCGATGTTCGAACCCATGACGGCCAGGCCGGTCACGCCGATCTGCGCGGTGCCGACAGCGTTGTTCGATTCCGACGAGCTCATGTATGCGCCTCTCACTGTCGTGACTTTCATCCAAGCCCTGCACCGAACACTGTGGCACAGCGGAACTCCGGTACCTGCAAAGTATCGCCCAAGCGCTGCGCTCGCCTGTGTGGCGGGTTAGGCGGCGGTGAACAGGCGGTGCAGTTCGGTGAGCCAGGGGATAGCCAGCGCGACGGTGGGCACAACCAGCACCGCGGCGGCTGCCAGGTAGGCGGCTGTCGACACCGTCAAGCTGTTGCCGCTGCCGGAAAGCCGGCGTACCCGCAACAACGTGTGCGCACCACCGGCGGCCAATGCACCCAACGGCGTCGCGCCCGACGCGCAGGTCACCAGGGCACGAGCCAGGGGAGCGCGGCCGGCCGCCCGCACGGCGGCGTCGTCGGCCAGCAGCTCGGCCAGTAGCTGCACCGCATCCAAAGCGCTTGCGCTGCGGACGAATCGGGGAAACGCGGCGTGCGCAGCAGTGAACGCCTCGAGGACAAGATCATGGCGGGCGCGCAGGTGGGCACGCTCGTGGCTCAGGATCGCAGCGACTTCGGCTTCGGTCAGCGATTCCAGCGTGCCCGCGCTGACCACCACGCGGCTGCGGACGCCGGGCAGACAGTAGGCCAGGGGCTGCGCCACTTCCAGTACGCGTAGGTCACGGCCGCGTGCACAGGCCCGCATGGAGAGCGCTTCGGGCGATAACCCGAGCAGGTCGACCATCATGCGGTGGTGGGCCCGCCGCCGGCGGGTGGCAACGGCCACCCGAATCACGGCCACGGCCAGCCGCGCACCGATCAGCAGCGTGAGCGCAAAGACCGCGACGTCCAGAATCCACAGCGGCCAGCCGAGCCGTCCGATTTCCGCGGCGGGGCTGGCGGTCGGCCGCCCGTCTGCCCCTGGGACGAACAACCGGCTGGCGATCGCGATGCCTGCGCTGAATGCCGACAGCACCGCGGCCACGGCGACCGCCTGCCAGAGCACCATCGCTGCACGGGGGGCGCGCAACGGCCAGGTGGCCCGCGCCAGGAGGGCGGGCACCGGGCCGACCAGCATCACCGCAAGAACGGTGAAGGCCAGCCCGGACACGTTTCCAGTCTCCCTTAGCCCTCTGGCCGAGCGCCACAAGGCGGCGCTTTGCGATGACTGAATTCCAACTCGTCGAGCGCGCGCCGCAGCGCATCAGCTTCGTCGGCGCCGACCCGTTCGACGAAGTGCACCAGCGCCGCCCGTCGGTCTCCGAAGTCCGCGGCCTGATCCAGCGCGTCGACCATCAGTCCCGCGACGAGCTCGTCGCGCCCGTGTACCGGCGCATACTGATGCGCGCGGTCATCGCGGATTTGCGAAACGAGATTCTTCTTGGCCAACCGCTGCAACACGGTCATCACCGTGGTGTAGGCCAGATCGCGGTGCTCAGACAGCGCTTCGTGCACCTGGCGGACAGTTTGGGCTTGGGGAGCGGACCACAACTGATCCATGACGGCACGTTCCAGATTTCCGAGCCGTGTGAGCTTAGCCATGTTCGTCCATCTCCTGTGCGATCCTGCCAGCTTACTCGCGCGTACTACCGATCGTCGTACCTTGCTCGTCTGCGGGGCTTTGGCGGTGGCCAAACGCCCGCTGTGTTTGCTATATGGTTAGGCTAACCTAATTGATAGGAGGCCCCCGTGACGATGACGATCGAAGACCCGCTGATCGCGGCGATGACCGTTGACCGCGTACTGCCGCTGCACGAGTCCAGCCGGCGGCTGCGCGAACTGTATCCGCAATGCCCACGGGTCTACGGTGTCGCGGTGCTGGCCGACGTCTCCGTCCGCCGTTGGTGGCCGCTGGAGTCGGCCGTCAGCACCCAGCGGCTGCAGACCATGTTCGACGGCGCCGCGGAGGACATGGACCACCACAGCGCCGCAAGGCAATTGGCGGCAACACTGGTCCACACGGTGATCGGCCGGGTGGTCGCGCTGGTGGTGCTGGAGGCCAGGGCATGGGACACCGGCCTGGAGAACCTGTGGGTCCATGTCGACTCCGACGGCGTTATCGATTGGGCCGGCGTCGTCGACCCGACGGTGCGAATGTTGCCCGACGATCCTCATATCGCCGACGGCGACCGCGGTTCGGCCCGCGAGGGGGTGGTGTGCGTGCCCAGCGAGGCGGCGTTGACGACCTGGGTCGCCCACCGCTGTCACCGCACTTTGGAATCACTGTTCGCCAAATTGCACGTGGCCAGTGGCGGCGCGCTGTCAGTCGCGGCGATGTGGCACATTGTCGGCTCGACGGTGGTGGCGACCGCAACCCAAGTCCCGCAGCTGGCCGGGGCCGATGAGTTGGCCGCGATGCGCCGAGGTCAAGCGGTGCTCGACGCACTGGTCGGCTTCGGCCTGCCGGTGCGCGGCCTCTCGGCCGCCCGGCTACGGGGGCGGGCAATCCCTTGCGGAATTAGGGCAGCCTTGCCTATGCTGATGGCATCGAGCGATAGGTGACCGTGACAACGTCCTGAGGGCTGCAGAGACGGCCGGTCTTCTCGATCGGCGAGCCCCGTGCATCACGCACGGGGCTCGCCTGTATCTGGGAACGCAGCGGCTTTTGCCGCCTCAGTCTTTGGTGAAGGAGTACATCCCCGGTAAGAGAGCCTCCCGCGCTGCAGTTCCCGGTACATCAGCGTGCCCGGCGCGCCGGCGAATAGGCGGCTGAAGGACTGCAGGAACGCGGGCACGTGGCGACCGACTAGGTCCAGGTATCGCGCCGAGTTGTTATCCAGCCCGCGTAGAACGTCGGCGTTGATCTCTCGCTCCGAAATCTTCCGGAGCGGCATGCGGGCCAGCGCTGCGTCCCAAGTGAGCTCGTGCATCGGCGATTAGCGAGTCGATGATTGCGTCGAAACGGCGCCGGTACCGCAGATACCGCCCATAGGGACTCCACGGACCCAAGTCACGCCGCAACGCCGGCGGCAACACCACGAGAAATGAACCAAACGTGACCAGGGCCGGGACCATGTCGCGAAGCTCGTCCAACACAGGACCTTCGGCGCCGAACACGGCGCGCAGGATTGCGCCGCAGGTGATCCGCAGCATCGGCGCCAGCATTTCGAACTCCCGGCCCTCCGGCCAGGTCGCGATCTCTGGCATCACCTCTTCTTCGATGATGAGGTCGTAGCTTCGCATACGCTTGCTGTGAAACGGCGGCGCCAACAATCTGCGGCGCTCGAGGTGTTCTTTGCCAGCAAGGCTGAAGGTCGACGCCGGCCCGAATGCAGCGCCGATAGTGCCGGCCCCGCATGCCGCGCGTTCGATCAGATCGGTGCTGGTGCTGAACAGGTCCTTAGCCAGGATTGGGTCGCTGATCACCACCGCATGTTGTTGCGCGGCAAATTTACCCTGATCACGCTGCCGCCGTACCGCCTGTTCAAAGCTGCGAACATTGCGTGGTTCGTCACCAAAAATGCGACGGCCTGGACGGGCTTCGGTAACCGCGGACCCGGCGGTAGCCGGACGGGCTCGGTTGTCGCCGTTGCCATGTTGTCCACTCCCCGTTCCGGTACTGCAAGGTTTCCGTGCCGAATTACAGTATCGGTAGGCGGCGCGTCCGGCGCGCTGTACCCCCGAAACACCCACGCTACGGGGAGCCTGTAAACACAGACGCGTGCAGCCAATGCCAGAGGCACCGTTCGACAAGGAACTGGGGCTCGTATTCACCGAAATCAGTCCGGATCGGACGCGCGCCCAACTCGACGTTGCGCCCAAGCTCTTGCAGCCGATGGGCATCGTGCACGGCGGTGTCTATTGCTCGATTGTTGAGAGCATGGCCAGCGTGGCCGCTTACACCTGGCTCAACGCCAATGGCGGCGGTTCGGTCGTCGGTGTCAACAACAACACCGACTTCCTGCGTGCGATCAGCAGCGGGATGGTCTACGGCGCCGCGACCCCGGTACATCGCGGTCGCCGTCAGCAGCTGTGGGTGGTCACCATCACCGATGCGAATGAACGGCTAGTGGCCCGCGGTCAGGTGCGGCTGCAGAACCTCGAGGCCGAGCCCGGCTAACTGGCCGCTTTCGCCGTTTCGCCCTCGTGCGCCTCGGCCGCCAGCACTGCCAGCTGCTCCAGGCGGGTGCGGGCGAAGGCTTGCTGCTCGGTGATCGTCAGCTGGCCGCGCCGAGTGCTCAGGAACGTCACTGTCCACGACAACAACGTGCTGACCTTGGTCTTGAACCCAACCAGATAGACCAGGTGCAGGACCAGCCACGCCAACCATGCGATGAAACCGCTGAATTCCAGCGGACCGATCTGAGCCACCGCGGAAAACCGCGACACGGTGGCCATCGAGCCCTTGTCGAAATACTGGAACGGCTCACGCCCTGCCGGGTCGGCGCCGCCGAGTTCGGCCTTGATTGCGGTGGCGACGTACTTGGCGCCCTGGATGGCGCCCTGCGCGACCCCCGGCACATCGTCGACGGCGGCCATATCCCCAATGACGAACACGTTGGGGTGGCCGGGCAACGACAGATCGGGCAACACCTTGACCCGGCCCGCGCGGTCGAGTTCGACCGGAGACTGGCGGGCCAGATCCCGGCCCAGCGAGCTGGCCGACACCCCCGCCGACCACACCTTGCACGCCGATTCGATCCGCCGGATGCTGCCGTCGGAGTCCTTGACTGTGATGCCATCGCGGTCGACGTCGGTCACCATCGCCCCGAGTTGGATTTCGACGCCCATCTTTTCCAGCCGCGCGGCGGCCCGCTTGCCGAGCTTGTCGCCGAATGGCGGCAGGACCGCGGGAGCGGCGTCGAGCAGGATCACCCGTGCCCTGGTCGAGTCGATGTGGCGGAAGGCGCCCTTCAAGGTGTAGTCGGCCAATTCCGCTATCTGGCCGGCCATCTCGACGCCGGTCGGACCGGCGCCGACGACCGTGAACGTGAGCAGCTTTCGCCGCCGCTCCGGATCGTTTGACCGTTCCGCCGCCTCGAATGCACTCAGGATGCGGCCCCGTAGTTCCAGTGCATCGTCGATGGACTTCATACCGGGGGCGAACTCGGCGAACTGGTCGTTGCCGAAGTAGGACTGCCCGGCTCCGGCGGCGACGATCAGGCTGTCGTAGGGAGTGTCGTAGCTGTGACCCAGCAGATCCGAGACGACGACTTTGCGGGCCAGGTCGATATGCGTCACGTCGCCGAGTAGCACCTGCACATTGCGCTGTCTGCGCAAGATGACACGGGTGGCCGGGGCGATCTCGCCTTCGGAGATGATGCCCGTCGCAACCTGGTACAGCAGTGGCTGAAACAGATGGTGAGTGGTGCGGGCGATCAACTTGATGTCGACATCGGCCCGCTTGAGCTTTTTGACCGCGTTCAGTCCGCCGAATCCCGATCCGATGACCACCACCCGGTGTCGACGATTGGGTGTGGTGACTTCGGGTTGGGCGCTCATTGGTTTTGTTGCTCCTCAGCGGCGACTGGTTCAATACCACCGTAGTCGCCCGGACCTGCAATTACCGAAGCTGGCCGATGTGATCACCCACACCCGGGACATCGGACGTGACGCGCCTCGCTACGCAGCCAGAGCGACCAGTGGGCGCAACGCCTCACCGACCGCGGTGACCACACCGGGTGTGTAGAACGGCATGTTGATGATCACGCCGTCGATCCCCGTGTCCAGCACCTTGGCCTGCACCTGTTCGGCGACGTACTCGGCGCTACCGGCCAGCATGCGCGCGCTCCTCGCCGCCGGGATCTGGTCGGGTTTGACGTTCTCGTCCACCAGCACCGTCAGCAGCATGCTGGTCTCCAGCGTCGAGCGGTCACGGCCGGCCTCGTCGCATCGTTTGGCCAGCGCCTCGAGTTTGCCCGGCAACGCGTCGAAGCCGGTGATGAGGTTGAGATGGTCGGCGTAGCGCGCTGCGATGGAGAACGTCTTCTTCTCCCCGCTGCCGCCGATCAGGATCGGGATGCGATCGCGATAGCGCGGCTCGGCCAGCGCCGACTCGGTGGTGTACCAGTCACCCGAGAAGGTCGATCGCTCGCCCTTGACCATCGGGTCGAGGATCTGAAGTGCCTCCTCCAGCCGGTTGAAGCGATCGGTGAAGGTGCCGAACTCGAAGCCGAGTTGGCGATGCTCGAGTTCGAACCAGCCCGCTCCGGCGCCGAGGATCGCTCGGCCCGCGCTCACCACGTCGAGAGTGGTGATGACCTTGGCCAGCAGCGTGGGGTTGCGGTAGGTGTTGCCGGTCACCAACGCTCCCAGCTGAACCCGCTCGGTCGCCGTCGCCAGCGCACCCAGAGCGGTGTACGCCTCGAGCATCGGCTGGTCCGGGGAGCCCAGCATCGGCAGTTGATAGAAGTGGTCCATCACGAAAACCGCGTCAAATCCGGCCGATTCGGCCTCGCGAGCCTGCGCGATCACGGTCGGGAAGAGCTGCTCGACGCCGGTGCCGTAGGAGAAGTTGGGAATTTGCAAGCCAAGCCGGATAGTCACCAGAACTACCCTAATGACCCGCCGTCGCCGGTAAAGGACGCCGCAGCGATTTACGCGCTAGGCGAACTGTGTCAGCGCGCCGCGGCTGACGTGCAGCACCTGACCGGTGATGTGGCGGGCGGCGGGACCGGTGAGGAACAGCGACATCCTCGCGACCTCGGCGGCAACCGGTGGCGGCGTGTTGGACAGACCTTCATAGCCAGGCTCCGCGCTGCGTCCGGCGGCGACCGCGTTGACCGTGATACCGCGGGTGCCGAACACCGTCGCCTGGCCGGCGACCCAGCTCGAGAGGGCCGCCTTGATCGCCGCCTCGGCGCTGCCCGGGCGCGGGTTCTCCGGCACGACGCTGATGATCGACCCACCCGAACGCATGTGATCGCCTACCGTCTGAAGCGTCAGCACCGCCGAAAGCACGGTGAAGTCCAGCGCGTTGCGCCATGCGCCCGCCAGATCCGACAGCGAGTACGCGCGCGGGTCACCGGGGTTCCAACGGGGTGCCGGAATGTTGACGACGGTGTCCAGGTGATGGGGTAATAGGTGCCGGACCTCCGCGAGACTCGCGGGGTCGGTGGTGTCGCAGACGATGGCGTCCGCGTCGATTTCCTTAGCGGCTACCTCAAGATCGTCTCGGCGTGCACCGACCAGCGTGATCGTGTGGCCCTCGTTATGGAATTCCTCAGCAACGGCGCGACCCAATTCAGTATCGCCTCCGGTGACCAGCACCTCCACCGCCATGACCTCCTCGTATTCGTCATTGAATCCAGGTGCCGACCAGCTACTGACACCGCGGCTTCCGCCTTGAGCAACGGTCATCCGATGCTTCGATGGTGACATACCGCGACGCTTGTCCCTGGGATTTCAGGGCGTGTATGGCCTTAACCTTGCCACATGTTACTGGACGGTAGCTAAAGATGAAACTCCGAATCCGGCACGACGCGGTCACCGTTTGGACAACGCTGGGCACCGTGACATTCCGGCTGAGGACTGCGCGGACGCCGGCGATGGCCGGACTGCTGTCGCTGGCGTTGGTGACGAGTGTGAGTGGCTGTAGTCAGAAGTCGCCGTCGCCAATGCAGTCCCCGTCCTCGGGTCACTCGTCAGCGACGTCGATCATGGTGTTCGCCGCTACGCCGCTCAAGCCGGCGTTCACTCTGTTGGCCGGCAAGTTCCAGACCGACAATCCCGGCGCCACTGTAGATTTCGACTTCGCGACCTCCGCGGAACTGGCGAACAAGTTGACCCAGGGCGCGGACGCTGACATCTATGCCTCGGCGGACAGCGCCCAGATGGACACTGTGACCAAGGCAGGCCTGACGGGAAGCGACCCGATGAACTTCGCTTCCAACACACTGGTGATCGTCACGGCCCCGGGCGATCCGAAGCAGATCCATTCCTTCGCCGATCTCGCCAAACCCGGCCTGCGCGTCGCGGTATGCCAGTCGCCGGTGCCATGCGGGGCAGCGACACAGCGCATCGAGGACGACACCGGTGTGCACCTCAACCCGACAAGCGAGGAGTCGACGGTGTCAGCCGTGCTGACCAAGGTCACCAACGGCGAGGCCGACGCCGCGCTGGTCTACATCACGGATGCGCGCAAGGCCGGCGACGCGGTGAGCACCGTAAGGTTTCCCGAATCCGCCGACGCGGTGGACGTCTATCCGATCGCCATTCTCAAACACGCTGCCCAGCCCGCGCTGGCGCAGAAGTTCGTCGACCTGGTGACAAGTGAGGTGGGCCAGAAGGTGCTCAACCAGGCCGGCTTCGCCAATCCGTGAGGACGCGTCGCGATCCAGCGTGACGCGCCCGGCCACCGTCGCGCCAGTAGATCAGGGCCGTCGTCGTCCACCTTCCGCGACTGAACCGGTGAACTGCGCTTATCCGGCGCACCGCACGCGCGCGATTGGCGACAAACCGATTACATAGTCACTAATCGATACTTGCGTCACGGCTGTAACACGGTAGGTTTTTTGCTCATGGACCAGGTCAACCGAAATTCGGCACGGCCCAAAAGCCGCTGGACGACCCTCGCGATCGCCACGGTCAGCAGTGCCGGAGCGATCACGTTCGCGTTGCCCGCGACGACGGCCGGCGCCGATCCGGTGCCACCACCACCACCAACGCCGCCCACCGCGGCGGCACCCGTTCCGGCCCCACCGGCCCCCCCGGCCGCGCCAGATGCGGCACCCGGTCCGGCCGGTCCCGCCGTGGCACCTCCGGCCGCCAACCCGGTCGCGGGTCCGCCCGGAGCCGATCCCAACGCTCCGGTGCCGCCGGCGACCGACCCGAATGCGCCCCAGCCCGGGCGGGTCGACAACCCCGTTGGCGGGTTCAGCTACGTCATTCCGGCCGGTTGGGTGGAATCCGACGCCACTCACCTTGACTACGGCTCGGCACTGCTCAGCAAGATCGCCGGACCGCCGAGCCCGGGTCAGCCGCCGCCGGTGGCCAATGACACCCGCGCTGTGCTCGGCAAGTTGGACCAGAAGCTGTACGCCAGCGCTGAAGCCGACGACACCAAGGCCGCAACACGGCTGGCGTCGGACATGGGTGAATTCTTCATGCCGTATCCGGGCACTCGGGTCAACCAGGAGACCACCGCTCTGAACGCCAACGGCGTGGCCGGTGGTGCGTCGTACTACGAGGTGAAGTTCAGCGACGCCAGCAAGCCGAATGGCCAGATCTGGGCAGGAGTGGTCAGTGCTTCCGGGCCGAACGCCCCGCAGGGCGCAGCGAACCAGCGCTGGTTCGTGGTGTGGCTGGGCACCGCGAACGACCCGGTGGATAAGGCCGGAGCGAAGGCGCTGGCCGAGTCCGTCCGAGCGCTGACGCCGCCTGCGGCTCCCGCGCCTGCACCGGGACCCGCTCCTGCCCCAGGAGCTCCGGCTCCGGCACCGCCTGCTCCGGGAGCGCCGGCACCGGCACCCGCCCCGGGGGCTCCGCCGGCGCCCGCTCCGCCAGCGCCCGCCCCGGGAGCGCCGGCTCCGGCGCCATCACCCGGACAGCCCGCCGGCGGAAACGGCCCGGCACCGGCTCCCGGTGCGGTGTCGACCTAGTCCCGCGGCTCGCTCCAGCCGAACGAGCCCAATTGAGCGTCTGAGTAATTACGCTAATTTGGGTATACGGCACGGCGGTCCAGCAGCGTGCTTGACCAGCGACACCAAGGAGATCCCGATGAGCGTCATGGCAGCTACCGAATTTCTCGCCCTTGATCTCCACGGTAGGACCGGTATAGGTCTGATTGGCTACATCATTATCGGCGGTATCGCAGGCTGGCTCGCCAGCAAGCTCGTCAAAGGCGGCGGTTCGGGCATCTTGGTGGACATCGTCGTGGGTGTAGTCGGCGCATTCGTCGCCGGCATCGTTCTTCTCAACTTCGCCCATGTCGACGTGAACAGCAAAGGGTATTGGTTTACCTTCTTCATCGCATTGGGCGGCGCTGTTGTCCTGCTCTGGCTGGTGCGCCTCGCCCGCCGACGGTAAATAGGGCTAATCCATTGCAGCGTGCCGTCGAGCGGCATGCTGTGTCCATGACCATGAACGCGTGGCGGGTCCGCCGGCCCGGCCCGATGAGCACCGAGCCGCTGGAGCGGGTCAGCACGCAGGTGCCGCAGCCCGAGCCGTCCGAACTTCTGGTTGCCGTCCGCGCGTGCGGCGTGTGCCGCACCGACCTGCACGTCACCGAAGGTGACCTCCCCGTGCACCGGGAGAAGGTGACACCTGGACATGAGGTGGTCGGCGAGGTCGTCGAGGTCGGCGCCGACGCGGGCGACGAGTTCAGGGTCGGTGACCGGGTCGGCATCGCATGGCTACGGCACACCTGCGGCGTGTGCAAATACTGTCGGCGCGGCGATGAAAACCTCTGTCCGGAGTCCCGCTACACCGGTTGGGACGCCGACGGTGGCTACGCCGAATTCGCTACGGTCCCTGCGGCCTTCGCGCACCACCTACCGAACGGCTACAGCGACACCGAGCTTGCGCCGCTGCTGTGCGCCGGCATCATCGGCTACCGCTCGCTGCTGCGCGCGGCGCTACCGCCGGGCGGTCGGCTGGGACTCTACGGGTTTGGCGGCAGCGCGCACATCACCGCGCAGGTCGCGCTGGCCCAGGGCGCCGAGGTGCACGTGATGACCCGCGGCGCCGACGCCAGGGAACTGGCGCTGCAACTGGGCGCCGCCTCGGTCCAGGGCGCCGCCGATCCGCCACCGGTTCCTCTCGACGCCGCGATCCTGTTCGCGCCGGTCGGTGATCTGGTACTGCCCGCACTGGAGGCGCTCGATCGCGGTGGCACGCTGGCCATCGCCGGAATCCACCTGAGCGACATTCCCGTCCTCAACTATCAGCGCCATCTGTTTCAGGAGCGCCAGATTCGCTCGGTGACATCGAACACCCGGGCCGACGCGCGGGCGTTCCTCGACTTCGCCGCCGAACACCACATCACCGTGACGACGCCGGAATACCCACTCGGTCACGCTGATCGGGCGCTGTCGGACCTCAGCGCCGGCCGCATCGCCGGAGCGGCCGTCCTGCTCGCGTAGCCCCCAGTTCAGCCAGACAGGTGCCAGACCAGCGCAGCGGCCAATGCCCCCACCCCGTTAAGCGACCAGTGCAGCGCGATCGGCGCCAGCAGACTGCCGCTGCGTCGTCGTAGCCAGCTGAACACGAACCCGGCCGCCGCGGTCGCGACCACCGCGAGCAAGACCCCGGCCAGCATGCCCAAGAATCCGCCACCGAACATCCGCGTGAAGCCGACGTTGCTGCTCGTCAAACCCAGCGATGTCGCGATGTGCCAGAAACCGAACAACAGCGAACCCGCCACCGCGACGCCCCGGAACCCCCAGGCCCGATTCAACGCGCCGTGCAGCACACCACGGAAAGCCAGCTCCTCGGGAATCACAGTCTGCAGCGGAATGACGATCATCGACGCGACCAGTGCGCCGGACAGCGTCGCATAGTGGTGGTTCATGAACATCGGCCGGGTCATCGGCAGCAGCGCGCCGACCGCGATCACCGCTACCACGAGCGCCACCGCGGCCAGCGCATATGCCGCGCCGGATTTCCAGTGATCGCGACCAAGGCCGAGTTCGGCCCAGCCCAGGCCGTTGATGCGCAACCAGGCGACCAGCCCGATCGCCGCGGCCGGCACCACCACGACGCCCGCCCACGACGTGGTGAAGTGCGCTATCAGGTTCGTCAGCGCCAGCACCACCACGACCACGGCGACGTCGACGCGGACGCGGAACTGATGGAGCGCCGAGAGCTGCGCCAGCAGCGGGTGCGGTTCCGCAGCGGCGCTCTCTTGACCGGACATCCCTCCAGGCTACGCAGCACGTCGAGGTAGGGGGCGTGGCTGGCCGCGCGCAAACTACGCTGGCCTGGTGCCTGGCGATGCTGACATGCTCGACACCGAAGGGCTATTGGTGTCGCTGCGCGTGCTCGACCTGTCCGATCAGAACGGCGACCCGGTAACCCGACTGCTTGCCGACCTGGGCGCCGACGTACTGAAGGTGGAGCCGCCCGGCGGCTGCCCGTCGCGCACGAGTCGGCCGACTCTGCGCGGCACCAGCCTGCGCTTCGCGCTGCACAACGCGAACAAGCGCGCGACCGTGCTCGACCCGTCCGACCCGGACGACCGCCAACGGTTGATCGAGCTCGCCGGCAGCGCCGACATCGTCGTCGACAGCGGGATTCCCGGCCAGGCCGCGTCATACGGGACCTCGTGCGAAGCCTTGGCCGATCGGTTTCCGCAGCTGGTGGCGTTGTCGGTCACCGACTTCGGCAACACAGGGCCGAGGTCGTCGTGGCGGGCGACCGATCCGGTGCTGTACGCACTGTCGGGGTCGTTGTCGCGGTCGGGGCCCACTACGGGGACGCCGGTATCGCCGCCGGACGGCATCGCATCAGCCACCGCCGCTGTTCAGGCCGCATGGGCCGCGCTGATCGCGTATTACAACCGATTGCGCTGCGGGACGGGCGATTACATCGACTTCTCCCGGTTCGACGCGGTCGTGATGGCGCTCGACCCGCCATTCGGTGCGCACGGGCAGGCAGCTGCGGGCGTCCGTCGCCCGGATCGGTGGCGCGGACGCCCGAGAAACCAGGACGCCTACCCGATCTACTCCTGCCAGGACGGCTACGTCCGGCTCTGCGTGATGTCGCCGCGCCAATGGCGCGGGCTGCGGCACTGGCTGGGGGAGCCGGAGGAGTTCCAGGACCCCAAATACGACGTGATCGCCACCCGCTTTGCGGCCTGGGCCAGGATCGGTGGGCTGATTGCGCAGTTGTTCGCCGACCAGACGATGAAAGCCTTGGTGTCGGCCGGCCAAGCGCACGGCGTGCCGATTTCCGCGGTGCTGGATCCCGCGCAGATCCTGTCGTCCGATCATTTCGAGGCGGTGGGCGCCATTGCCGACGCCGAGCTCGTCCCGGGCGTCCACGCCGGCGTCCCGACCGGCTATTTCGCCGTCAACGGACGGCACACCCGGATTCGCGGGGCGGCCCCGCCCACCGGCCACCACGAAGCCCGGTGGCTTACCGGCCCGGCAGCCATCTCGGCCCGCGGGAAAGTCGGCGAACGTCCATTCGACGGGCTGCGCATCATCGACCTCGGCGTCATCGTCGCGGGCGGCGAACTCAGCCGCCTGTTCGGCGATCTGGGCGCCGAGGTGATCAAGGTCGAAAATTCGGCATACCCGGACGGATTGCGACAGGCCCGGGTCGGCGAGGCGATGAGCGAGTCGTTCGCCTGGACACATCGCAACAATCTGGCGTTCGGCGTGGATCTGCGCAGCGCCGCGGGTAAGCGGGTGTTCGGCCGTCTGGTCGCCGACTCCGACGCCGTGTTCGCCAATTTCAAGCCGGGAACACTTGCCGCCCTTGGTTTTCCGTATGACACGCTGCAGGCGCTCAATCAGCGGGTGGTGCTCGCGGAAAGCAGTGCCTTCGGTGACACCGGGCCGTGGAGTAACCGGATGGGATACGGTCCGCTGGTGCGCGCCACCGCGGGAGTCAGCAAGCTCTGGACAGACCAACACACTCCATCAGCCGACGGCACCCGGCACCGGTTCTATGACGCGACCACCGTCTTTCCCGACCATGTGGTCGGCCGGATCACCGCGATCGGCGCTTTGGCCGCGCTGATCCATCGTGATCGGACCGGCGCGGGGGCCCGCGTGCATGTCTCTCAGGCCGAGGCCGTCGTCAACCAACTCGACGCCCGTTACGTGACCGACGCGGTACGAGCGGACAGCCGTGCCGAGTTGCGTGACGACACCAGCGTTCACGAAGTTCTCCCCTGCGCGGGCGACGACGAATGGTGTGTCATCTCGATCCGCGACGACGCCGACTGGCGTTCGGCTAGTGCGGTTTTCGGGTTACCCGAGCTGGCCGACGACCCGCGGTTCGCGACCGGCGAGGCGAGGCTGACGCACGGGGAAGACTTACTGGCGCGGCTGTCGGCATGGACTCGTACTCGAAGCCCGCTGCAGGTCGCCGAGGCTTTGCAATCGGCCGGCATCCCCGCGGGCCAGATGAACCGTCCGCCCGATGTGCTCGAAGATCCGCAGTTGCGCGCGCGAAACCTGTTCGCCGACATGCACCATCCGCTGTTCGACAATCCGCTACCGGCCGAGACCGGGCCGGCACCATTTCGCCACATACCGCAGGCGCCGCAACGGCCGGCGCCGCTGCCCGGGCAGGACACCCGCGAGATCTGCCACAAAGTCCTCGGGATGAGCAGCGACGAAACCGAGCAGCTGATCCAGGACGGGGTGCTGTTCGCATCCACCGACACCGCCTAGCGTTCGCCTGGCGCCTACCGCGGAAGGTTCCGTTCATGCCCGTCAACCCCAGAACGCCGGTGCTGGTCGGCTACGGCCAAGTCAACCACCGGGACGATGCGACCGGGCAGGCAAACTTCCCCGAACCCGTCGACCTGATGGCCGCGGCTGCGCGCGAAGCCGCCGATCCGCGCGTGCTCGAGGCCGTCGACGCCATCCGGGTGGTAAACCTGCTGTCGGCACGCTACCGCGACGCCGGTCTGCTGCTCGGTCAACGGATCGGCGCCGATCATCCCGCCACCCGCTATAGCGCCATTGGCGGCAACGTGCCGCAGTCGCTGGTCAACAGGGCTTGTGTGGACATTCAGCAAGGACACGCGGACGTCGTGTTGGTGACCGGCGCGGAGATGTGGCGAACCAGGACGCAGTTGCGCGCCGCCGGCCAACGGCTCGCCTATACCGAGCAGGACGAGTCGGTTCCGTTAGCTGAAGGCAGCGACGAGAACGTGCCGATGGCCGGGCCCGCCGAGGACCGCATCGCCCTGGACCGCCCTGCGTACATCTACCCGTTGTTCGAGCAGGCACTGCGCATCAGCGCGGGGGAGCCAGTCGACGAGCACCGCAAGCGCATCGGTGAATTGTGGGCGCGGTTCAACGCGGTGGCGGTGCGCAATCCGCATGCCTGGATCCGTCAATCGGTTGCGGCCGAAGATATTTGGCAGCAGAGCCCGACGAACCGGATGATCAGCTGGCCTTACACCAAGCTGATGAATTCCAACAACATGGTCGACCAGTCCGCCGCGTTGCTCCTGACCTCGTTGGAGACCGCGACCCGGCTGCGAATCCCTACCGAACGATGGGTTTACCCCTATGCCGGCACCGATGCGCACGACACCTACGCGATCAGCGAGCGCGCCGAACTGCACCGCTCGCCGGCCATCCGGATCGCCGGTGCGCGAGCGCTGACACTGGCCGGGCTGGGCATCGACGACGTGGATTACGTCGACCTTTACTCGTGTTTTCCATCCGCCGTGCAGGTCGCCGCGGCCGAACTCGGGCTTTCCGTCGACGATTCCGCTCGGCCGTTGACGGTGACCGGGGGGTTGACGTTCGCCGGTGGCCCGTGGAGCAATTACGTCGGTCACTCGATCGCGACGATGGCCGAATTGCTGGCGGCCAACCCCGGTCGGCGCGGGCTGATCACCGCCAACGGCGGTTACCTGACCAAGCACAGCGTCGGCGTCTACGGCACCGAACCACCGTCGTCCGAGTTTCGTTGGGAGGATACGCAATCGGCGGTTGACCGGGAGCCCACCCGGGTGGCCGCCGTGGAATGGGAGGGCGTGGGCACCGTCGAAGCCTGGACGACGCCATTCGATCGGGATGGCAAGCCGGAGAAGGCTTTCCTCGCAGTTCGCACCCCAGACGAACGTCGCACGCTGGCGTTGATCACCGACCCGTCGGAGGCAGAAGCCACTGTGCGGGACGACATCGGTGGCGCCAAGGTCGCAATCGGTGCGGACGGCATCGCCACGCTGCAGTGACTTAATCGGGTTAGCTGAAAGTTACCTGGGAACCGGCGCGCACGATTACTGTCGATATCAACAAGGTGCCGTGGAGGTGCTCAGGCGTGCGGATCCTGCTGACTGGCGTCACCGGACTGGTCGGGCGAGCCCTGGCCCGGCAGTTGATCGCGGCTGGGCACGCGGTCACCGGAATCGCCGGCCACCCGCACGAGAACCTGCATCCCGATGTCGACTTCGTGTACGGCTCGCTCGGCGACCCGATGCTGCAGCGGCTGGCTGACACCTGTGATGTGGTGGTCCACCTCGCCCCGATCGAGTCCGCCGCGCCGGGCAGCGCCGGGATCACCGGGCTGGTACACGTCGCCCATACGGCAGCCAGTGCAGGTGCCCGATTCATCTATGTGTCTGCGGCGGCCGGACAGCCGAGGCTCTACCGGCAGGCCGAGTCGCTGGTGTCCACCGGCTGGGCGCCGAGCTTGGTCGTGCGGATAGCACCGCCGGTGGGCCGCCAGCTCGATTGGATGATCTGCCGCACCGTCGGCAGCCTGCTGCACAGCAAGGGACCGACCGGACCGTTGCGGTTGCTGCATGTCGATGACCTGCTGCGATTCCTGGTGCTCGCGGTGGCCACAAACAGCACCGGGGTGGTAGACCTGGCGACTCCGGACACGACCGACATGGCCGACGCGCGCCGCCTGCTGAGATCTGTCGAACAACGCCTGCGGCTTTCTCGCCTCCCGACCTGGCCGCAGCTGAATCCGGACTTCGACGCCGGCGCGCTGCAGGAGGCATGGCAGTTCGAGTTCGGCTGGTGTGCAAGCGATGCGATCGCCGACACCGTGCGCGGATTGGCCGGCCGCAGACTCGGCGTCACGGGCGCCGTGGATCTGGCCGGCCATCTGCCGCTACCCGTGGAGGTTGCCCCGCGGACCGAACCGTCCGACGGCACGCTGTTGCGGGCGGCGGCGCCGGACGAGCTGGAAGGCGAGTTCGACGATCGGATCGACCCGCGCTTCCCGGTATTCAGCGCTGCTTCCGTGGCCAAGACGCTGCCCGGCCCGTTGACCCCGATGACGTTGGACGTCCAGCTCACCGGTTTACGTGCCGCCACCCGGGCGATGAGCCGGGTGATGACTTCCGGCGAGGTGATGGCCGACGAATGGGGGAGCAGGGCCATAGCGGTTTTTGGTCACCGCCCTTACGTCGGCGTTTCGGCGAGCGTGATCGCCGCGGAACAATTACCCGGCTGGGACGCCGACGAGGTCGTCCGCGCGTCGCTGGGCGACTCACCCGTCGATGCGCTGTTGCCGCTGGGCCGTCCGCCGTCGACCGGCGGGCTGTTGGGTTCGGCCGCGAAAGCGGTCGTCGTCAAACGGGCGTTGGCTTTGTTACGGCATCTGAAGGCGGACACCCAGGCGTATGCGGCGGCCGCGACGGCCGAGCACCTCGGTGCGGAGCAACTGATTTCGCAGTCGGACGCCAAGTTGCAGGCGCGGACACGGCTGTTGCGGGACAGGATCCACCAGGGTTGGAGCCTTACCGGACTGTGGCTGCTCGACACGGGCGTCACGGCAGCGACGGTGCAGCGCACCGGCCTGCATGTCGCCGTCTCAGGGGTGGGCGCGTTGTTGGAAAGCGAGGCCATCGGGGCCGAGACCTCCGCCTTGGCAGCGCTGATCCGCAGTGATCCGCAGCTGTGCACGCTGGCTCTCGACGGCGATGTCGATGGCATCAGCGCCCTATCGCACACTGTCGGCGCCGCCTTCGCCAGCGCCGTCACCCGGA
The DNA here is from genome assembly GCA_963760095.1 of uncultured Actinomycetota bacterium. Taxonomy (GTDB): domain Bacteria; phylum Actinomycetota; class Actinomycetes; order Mycobacteriales; family Mycobacteriaceae; genus Mycobacterium. The sequence goes on from CAVXBT010000015.1 coordinate 268,720, forward strand.
TCGGTCACCGTGGTCCGGGCGAAGTCGAGCTGGCCAACTTGATGTTCGCTGACGATCCGGCGATGTTGCTTGCTGCGGCCGGACGCGCCGCGACCGAACTGCCGCAGCCGATGACGCCGTCCGGATCAGAAGCGAAGCTGGCCGAACGGATGGCGGCCAACGCCCGCGATTCCCGAGAGCTGGCCTATGACGCAACGATGCGGTTCACCCATGAGCTACGAATGACATTGCGAGAGCTGGGTTCTCGTCTGCTAGAAGCGGAGCTTATCGACGTCGCAGGCGAGGTGTTCTACCTCACCTGCGACGAAGCGATCACGATGCCCGCCGACGCCCGGCTGCGAATCAAACGCCGTCGCGCCGAGCGGGAGCGATTCCAGGGACTGCGCCTGCCCGACATCATCACGGTCATCTGACCACCTCGCCCAACGGCGTCTCCGGATCGATCAACGCGTTGAGATTCACCCTGGCCTTCGACTGGATCAGGTTCTTGATCTGGTCGAGCACATCCCAGACGTTGACGTTCATTCCTGCCACCACATGATTGTCGGCGTCCAGCCAGAACGCGACGAACTCGCGGCTGTCGACATCGCCGCGGAAAACTACTCGGTCGCGGCTCGACGTATGACCGACGTACTCCATGCCCAGGTCGTACTGGTCACTGAAGAAGTAGGGCAGCTCGGTGTATTCACCGGGTTCGCCTAGCATGCCGGCCGCCGCGACCGCGGGCTGCTTGAGCGCGTTGGCCCAGTGTTCGGTGCGAATCCGATCGCCGAACAGCGGATGCTCGGCCGCGGCGATGTCGCCCACGGCGTAGATGTCCACATCGCTGGTACGCAGCGACGCATCGACCAGCACCCCGCCGTCCTTGGTCGACAACCCGGCATCTTCGGCGATTTCGATGTTCGGTCGCGCGCCGACAGCCACCAGCACACGGTCGGCGGTGACCGTCGAACCGTCACCGAGCTTGAGGCCGGTCGCTTTGCCGTCGGTAGTGGTGATCTCCTTGACTTCGGCCTCCAAGCGAAGATCCACACCATGGTCGCGATGCAGCGTGGCGAACACGTTGCCGACTTCTTCGCCGACCGCGCCCATCAGCGGCGCCTTGGCGCTCTCGACCACCGTGACGTCGATGTTGCGCTCGCGGGCGCTTGCGGCGACCTCCAGACCAATCCACCCTGCCCCAATCACTGCCAGCGACGACCCTTCGAGCAGAGCCGTATTCAGATTCACCGCGTCGTCGTACTTCCGGAGATAGTGGACCCCGGTGGAGTCGGAACCTGGTATCGACAACCACCGCGAACGCGATCCGGTGGCCAGCAGCAACTTGTCGTACTCAACGACGGAGTCATCCAAGAGGGCTACGGTGTGGCCCTTGGGGTCGATCGACAACACCTCAGTACCTATCCGCAGGTCGATGTTGTTGTCTTGGTACCAGTCTGATTCGTGCACAGTGAAATCGCTGAGCGACTTCTTGCCGGCAAGGAATTCCTTGGACAGCGGCGGCCGCTCGTAGGGTAGGTGCTCCTCATCGGCGAGCAGCACGACTTTTCCGTCGAACCCTTTCTCGCGCAATGCTTCCGCCACTTTGGCTCCGCCGAGTCCGCCGCCGACGATGACGAACGTTTTCGAGTCGGCCATGATCAGTGCTCCGTCCTGTCGAATTACCTTGTGTTCGTGCGGCACACGGACGGGTCAACCGGCCACCCGCTGGCGCACCTCGTCGTCGAGAGCCGATCTGACCAGTGCTGCGGCCAGCCGCGCGTTGGCGCGCGGGGCGAGTGCACCGAGCATGTCGGGATCGGAAGGCAGTCCCAGCGCCTTCGCCGCGGCGGTGGCACGCTCGTCGAAGTAGGGCCGTACCCACGTCCAGACGTCTTGCACTTCGCGCAAGTAAATATCGGCGCCGGTGTCACCGATCCCTTTGAACTGTTTGAGCATTCGAGTTGCAGCATCGACGCTGTGCTTACTGCGCGCTGCGATTTCGCGCAGGTCGCCTGCGTAGTCGTGTTGCACCCGTTCGGCGATCTCGGTGAGCCTGGTCGCCGAACTCTCGTCGTAGCGAACATAGTGGGCTCGGCCGAACGCCTTGATCATGCTGCGTCGATCAGATGCCAGAACCGCCTTAGGAGTCCGCAGGCCGGCGCTGAACAATTCGCGAGCTGCGCGCATGGCGGTGGTGGCGTCGATCGGCTTACTGGCCAGCATGCAGAGCACCAGTAACTGAAAAAGCGGCATCGGTTTGTCGTTGATCCGGATTCCCGCTTCTTCGGCGTAAGTGGTGCCCGCCGCTTTCAGCAACCGCTGCACCAGTCGCTTCTGGGAGTCCATGAGCACGGCGTACCCGTAGCGAGGCTTCGCAAACGTCGTTACTTCGGCCGGAGACTCCGCGCGTAGTCGGCGCCGCGGGTCACCCAGGCGGTCAGTTGCCGTGTGGTCTTCACACCGTCGGCCTCGACGCGGATCCACCCGCGGACCTCGCGCCCGGCCATCACCATCGGGCTGACGTGGGCTCGTTCCAGTAGCTTCGCGGTGTCGTTCGGCGGCACCCGCACCATCAGACCGCCCTGCCTGCTGACCGCCACCGACATGTTCCCGTTGATCAAGAACGCCAAGCCGCCGAACATCCGCTTTTCGTCTACGCCGCGCAGCGGAGCAAGCAATTCGCGAACGCGGTCGGCGAGGTCGGTGTCGAAAGCCATGCGTCTACGTGGTGTCCGGCATGCGTTCAACAGCAGGCGTCAACTCGCCTTCTACCAGGATCAAATCGAATTCCGCGGCCCCCAGACGACGCTGCTTCACCTCTTGATATGCGTCGCTGAAGTACCAGCGCTTGGCGGCTTCCATCGAAGAAAATTCGAACAGGACAACGCCTTTCGCATCGTCATCCCCTTCGAGTACCTGAAATGGAGCGTATGCCACCAGCGGTTTGGCGTCGAAGCCTTCGAAGGACGGGGCGACATGGGCCCAATAGTCCTCGAGGCGACCGCGATCGGAAACGCTTCGGCAGATCGAGATGAGATACGCCGTCATCTGCCGCCTCAGTCCAGATCCACCCGGATCGTCAGCAGGTCGCTGCCCATCAGCCGCACGAGCGCGCTGTTGACACCCGGCAGACTGCGCAACCGCTCGTTCGCGTCGTCCTCGGGCATCAGGTGGGCGGTTCCGCTGCGCCACTGATCGCCGATGCGCACCCGCACCGCCGGGTTGGCCTTGATGTTGAGGACGTAGTGCGAATGGCCACCGTGCTCGGAGACCATCCAGAACTGGTTGCCGATCACCCGGCCCCCGATCGCGGTGCGCCGCGGCTGGCCGGACTTTCGGCCGACCGTCTCCAGCTGGGTGACCGGCAACCGCCTGCCCACCGGATTGACCACCAGACGCTGCGCGGTGTGGATGATGCGGCGTTTGAGCCGTTGCGAGTCGGTCATGCCCGCAGGCTATCCGAATCACGCCGCGGCGGTCACCGCCTGCGCAGCAGGTTCCAGCGACTGGGCGACGATGTCGGCGACGTCGGTCATCGGCCGCACGTCCAGCGCCTCGAGCACCTCAGCGGGCACGTCGTCCAGGTCTGGCTCGTTGCGCTGCGGGATGAACACCGTTGAGAGCCCGGCCCGCTGCGCGGCCAGCAACTTCTGCTTGACGCCGCCGATCGGCAACACCCGGCCGTTCAGCGTCACCTCACCAGTCATGCCGACATCGGCGCGGACCTGCCGTCCGGTGGCCATCGACACCAGCGCGGTGACCATGGTGACACCGGCCGACGGGCCGTCCTTCGGGACGGCGCCGGCAGGCACGTGCACGTGGATGCGCCGGTCCAGCGCGATCGGGTCGACGCCCAACTCCGCGGCGTGCGAACGCACATACGACAACGCGATCTGCGCGGACTCCTTCATCACGTCACCAAGCTGACCGGTCAGCTGTAGGCCCGGCTCACCGTCGTTGGAGCCCGCCTCGATGTAGAGCACGTCGCCGCCCAGCCCGGTCACGGCCAGGCCGGTCGCCACGCCCGGCACCGCGGTACGTTCGGCCGACTCGGGGGTGAATCGCGGACGGCCCAGGTAATCCACCAGATCCGGCTCGTCGATGGTCACCGGTTCCTCGGCGATCTTGGTCGTGACCTTCCGCAACGCCTTGGCCAGCAGCCGTTCGAATTGCCGCATGCCCGGCTCGCGGGTGTAGTCGGCGGCGACCTTGCGCAGCGCCGCATCGGTCACGGTGACTTCGTCGTCGGTCAGGCCGGCGCGGTCGCGTTGGCGCGGCAGCAGGAAGTCGCGCGCGATGGCGACCTTGTCGTCCTCGGTGTAACCGTCGATCTGCACCAGCTCCATCCGGTCCAGCAGCGCCGACGGGATGTTCTCGATGACGTTGGCCGTCGCCAGGAACACCACGTCGGACAGGTCCAGATCCAGGTCGAGATAGTGGTCCCGGAAGGTGTGGTTCTGGGCGGGGTCGAGCACCTCTAGCAGCGCCGCACTCGGATCGCCGCGGTAGTCCGAGCCGACTTTGTCGATCTCGTCGAGCAGCACGACAGGGTTCATCGAGCCGGCTTCGCCGATGGCGCGGACGATCCGCCCGGGCAGCGCGCCGACGTAAGTCCGCCGGTGGCCGCGGATCTCGGCCTCGTCGCGCACACCACCGAGCGCGACGCGGACGAACTTGCGGCCCAGCGCGCGGGCGACACTCTCGCCCAGCGACGTCTTACCGACCCCGGGCGGGCCGGCCAGCACCATCACGGCGCCGGAGCCGCGGCCGCCGACGACCTGCAGGCCGCGCTGGGCACGCCGGGCACGCACCGCGAGGTACTCGACGATGCGGTCCTTGACGTCGTCCAAGCCGTGATGGTCGGCGTCTAGAACTTCTCGTGCGAGCGTCAGATTTGTCGAGTCCTCGGTCCGGGTGTTCCACGGCAGGTCGAGCACGGTGTCCAGCCAGGTGCGGATCCAGCCGCCTTCAGGGCTTTGTTCGCTGGAGCGTTCCAGCTTGCCGACCTCGCGCAGCGCCGCCTCGCGAACCTTGTTCGGCAGGTCGGCGGCCTCGACGCGGGCCCGGTAATCGTCGGAGCCTTCGGGCTCGCCTTCGCCGAGTTCCTTGCGGATCGCAGCTAACTGCTGGCGTAGCAGGAATTCTTTCTGCTGCTTTTCCATGCCGTCGCGGACGTCCTCGGCGATCTTGTCGTTGACCTCGACCTCGGCCAAATGATCGCCGGTCCAGTCGATCAGCAGACGGAGGCGACGGCCCACATCTTCGGTCTCCAACAGCTGGCGCTTCTGCACGTCGGTCAGATACGACGCGTAGCCCGCCATGTCCGCCAGGGCCGACGGGTCGGTCAGCCGGTTGACGACGTCGACGAGCTCCCACGCCTCACGGCGCTGCAGCATCGCCAGCAACAGCTTCTTGTATTCAGCTGCCAGTGAACGAGTTTCGTCGCTGGGTTCTGGGTCGGTGACCTCGGTCACCTCAACCCACAACGCCGCGCCCGCCCCGCTTGCACCGGTGCCGATGTGGGCACGTCGTTCGCCGCGCACGACCGCGGCGGTGCCACCGCCGGGGACCCGGCCGACCTGCAGAATGCTTGCGAGCACGCCGTATGACGGGTAGCGGTCGTCGAGTCGCGGAGCGATCAGCAACTTGCCCGATTCGCTGGCGCGAGCAGCGTCGACGGCCATCCGAGCGGCGTCGTCCAGTGTGATCGGCACGACCATCCCGGGCAACACGACCGGGTCTTTAACGAACAACACTGGCACTGATGTGGCTTCAGCCATCAAATCCTCCAAAGTTAAGCCTGATGCGCTCAACCTGGACCGGATCCAATTTGTTCCCGGCCGTCATCGGCGACCATCCCCCGATGCATCACGCGCTCACCAACGACACCGGCGTGGTCGGCGCGGTGCAGGACGCATCGGTTGTCCCACATCACAACGTCGCCAGGGGCCCACGTGTGCCGGTATACGTTGTCGCCGCGGGTGGAGTGGTCGAACAGAAACGCAACGGTTTCGGCCGCGCGTTGCGGCGACATGCCGCTCACCTGGGCGCATCGCTGCGGAGTCGACAGGTAAAGGGCGGTGCGCCCGGAGATAGGAGGAACGCGAAAGATCGGATGAACCGCCGATGTTTCCTGGTCCGGTCCGAGCTGTAGGCCGGTTACCACGTGGGTGATCCTGCGCCCCTGCAGCTCGCGACGGACGTCGATGGGCAACGTTTCATACGCGAGGTATTGGTTGGTGAACAGCGTCTGTCCGCCACGCTCCGGCACCGCGACCGCCCGTAAGGCGGTATACGCCGGGGGTTTTCGTACGTAACTGGTATCGGTGTGAAACGTCGATCGCGGCGGCTCGGCTCTGCCGACGTTGCTGATGACGTTGAGTTCGGGGTATCCGGGGACTGGGATCTCACCGACGGTGAACATCGTCGGCCCGAAACTTCGCAGGAACCGCAGAAACTCGTCGTCATCGATCTGCTGCGCGGGCAGTACGAGCACGCCGTGCTCGGCGAGCAGGTGTCGCAAATCCATGACCACTCGCGCATCGAGCGGGTCCACCTCGAACCCGGCCAGCCGCGCACCGATCGGCGTCATCGCAATGACGTCAAGCACGGCGTTCCTTCGCGTTGTATCTCAGCCAGGCCGATGTCGAACAATTCGCCGACACCGACACCTATCGCTGAGGCCATCACGGCGAGCACGCTGCTAGGCGCATATGAGCAGTAGAGTCCCGCTTCCAGGAACCACGGCCGGCCGATCGGGTCGATGCGAAAGTCGAACAGGCTGTAATGCCGGCATCCCAGAGCGCGGTGACAGCGACGCGCTGCGGCCCATACCCGCTCGGTGAGGAGTTCGTCGTCTGTGACGATCCATGCCGTGGAGTCGTCTTTGGCGACGAGATACAACTCGCCCTCGTCGGTTCGGGCGAGTTTGTCCTCGCGGACCCGAATCGGCTTGCTGCCCGACGACACCGCATATTCCTCCAGCGGCAGACAGATCAGTTCGCCGTCGCGAACGATGATGCCGCAGCGCACTTCTCGGCCAAGCTCTACATATGACTCGACCAGTGCTGCCGAGCTGCGCGCCAGTGCCAACTCGACGGCGGCGTCATACTCAGCCGGGTTGCGGGCGAGCGAAACCGCGACCGAATTGTCGGCGTCGATGGGCTTCACCACGACCGGAAAAGGGAGGGAAGGGCGCTCGCCGGCTCCCACCACCTCAGCCGCGGGCACCGCGACGCCGGCGGCCGCGACAATGGCACGCGTCATAACCTTGTCGGCTCCGACGGCCATCACCTCTGGTCGGTTGCCGAGGTACGGGATGCCGAGCTTGTCCAGTAACGCCCGGTAGCTGGTCATGCCCGGGATGCAGAACATCTGCGGAATCACCACGTCGATTCCAAGGGGCCCGATGTACCGGGCGGCGTCGGCCATCGACAAGGACGGGGCCGCTGCGATCGCACGGGTGCTCAGGTCGCTTGGGAACCGCCACGATTCGTCCGGCGAGACGTAGGCGACCTGCGCGTCGTGGTCTGCAGACTCTGCCAGCGCTTCCAGGCAAGCGCCGGCGTAGAGGCGGGAGAGGCCGGCGTGGAAGTCGTCCACCGCGGAGCCGACTAGGTGCATAACCCGTAAGGGCCGGGCAGCGGCGGACATTCAGTCGCCCTCCGGCTCGACCAACTTGCCGATGTTGAAATCGATCTTCGTCCAGCCCCGGCGACGGCGCAGGTTACCGATCAGCAGCGCCGGTATCTGCAGGTGGTGAACCATCAGGTACGGCAGCGGATCCCACCACGTGAAAATGGCATCCTTGCCTCGCAGAATGCTTTTCAGCCGTGCGCCCCGACCGTGTTGGGTGAGCAGCCGCCACACCTCGTGGTAGATCCAGTACACCGGCCGGGCATCAGCGAGCGGAGCTACGACGGGGTGGCCGTCCTCGAGGTAGGCCGACGCCAACTGCGGGTGATTGTGAAACGTCGTGATCGCCGAGTGAGTGCGCGGATTGCATTCGATGGCAAAGACTTCGCCGTCCGCGGCTTGGATGAAATCGAAGGAGAACTGGCCGGTGACGCCGAGGGCGCCGACAAACTGCTCGACCCACGACCGGATCTCGGGCTTGTCGACCATCGCGTAATTGAGTTGGGCTGGTGAGGATTCACAGCAGGCATACACCTGGAGTCGTCCATTGATGACGGTGCCATGGGTGCAGTACTCCGCGCCCGCGATGAATTCCTGCAGGATCCACGGGTCATCCTCGGAGATCGGTAACCACTGCGCCAAAGCGGCGTTGTGCTGCGGGGTTCGCTTCGACAACAGGGGCAGATCGAGGCGGCCGACGGGGTTGTAGGCGATCCGCTTCAAGACGTAACTGCGCCCAGCCGGGAAGTCAAAATTCACAATCCGCTGCGGATCCGTGATCCGCATCCAGTCGGGAACGCGACGCCCCAGTGCGACAGCGAGTTTGGAGAACTCCGCCTTATCGTCAAGCATGCGCACGATATGTTCACCGGCGTGGATGACCTCGCAGATGCCGTCGAGGAGGTAGCGCGCGCGGGCGTCCCGAACGCTGGAAGACGGGCTGGATACCGGAACGAAGGTGTCCACCGCTTCATAGCGGACGAGTTCGAACAACGCGTCGTCGTAGCCGGGCGCGGTCGGTTCGGGAAGGCAGTAGAACGCGTCGACCGCGCGGGAGAAGCGGTGACCGGTGAATCGATACTTCGCCGAATCGGCCAGAATCACCCGGTGACCCGCGCAGTGGAAGGATCGGGCCAACTGCAGCGCCTTGGTCATCTTGCCGCCGGTGATCAGCACGGTGCGGGGAAAGGACGCGGGCCGGGACGCTATGGGCTTGCGCGCCCGCCGGAGCAAAGCCAGCACGACCATCAGCGCGTCGATCGGCAAGGTCGCCATCAGGCCGGCGAGCGTCGCCAGCGTCCGGACAACGTTCGAGTGTCCCGAATTCGTCGGCACCGCGGATGTCGGATTTCCCCGTTCCACAAAGAGGTGCCGCGGCACGTTGGCGGGCCTCCTACGCAGTGGGACAACGTCATGCATGGCAGCTCCCGTATGCGCTCGAGGTGAACATGTCGATTCCGTCGCCGCCCCGCGGGTAGCCCATGCAGAGCTTCTTGTGCAGCACCAGAGTCTCGGCAAGTTCTTCGACGGTCACGTCGTTGAGGAAAATGCACCGGCCGATCGGCGACGGCACGGCCGCCCGCAGCATGCCGTCGCGAGTCTTGAGGATCGCGGTGGTGGCGGCACTGAGCAGCTCCGGTGTGAGATGTTCGCTGTCGAGCGCGAGACCTAAGTCGCTCATCACTGCCAGCACCCGGTCACGCTCGCCGACCGAAATGTAGCCACGCTCTTCGGCGAGGGTCGTCGACAACGCCATGTCAATGTTGATGGCGTGCCCATGAAAGAACGGCTCCGGCGGCGTCAGTTCCAGTGTCGGACTCCAGGTGTGACCGAATGCGATCACCCGGTCGAGGTCTATCTCGTGCAGGTTGGGCGCTTCGAGCTCGAGCATGGTGGCGATGGCTTGATGGGTGAGACGTTCACCGGCAGCACGCAACTCGGGCGATCCGTCGAGATGTCCGAACCTTGTCCTGAGCAGGTCGACGCCGTTGTCTTCCAACAATCTGAATATCTCGGTGTTACCGACCACGGAGATCTTGATCAGTTCGGCCATCCCGTTGCGTACTTGGTCCTCGGGCAGCGTCTTCAAGAAGGAGAAGTCGAGCAGTACCTTCTGCGAAGCGTGGTAGGCACCCAATCGGTTCTTGTGCTTGCCATGATTGACGGCGACCTTGATCGAGACGCTTGCGTCGATCAGACCTATCAGCGTCGTCGGGATGCGGATGTACGGGGTGTTGCGTCGGTAACTCGCGCAGGCGAATCCGGCGACGTCAGTCGTCAATCCGCCGCCGACGACGAGCACCGGCTCGGTGCGTACCAGTCCGAAAGCGTTGAACTCGGCGATAATTCGCTCGAAGGTCTCCAACGACTTGGCGGTCTCGCGGATCTGCACCGGCATCGCCGTCAGCGCGATGTCGTGGTGGTCGAAGTACGACCGGATTTCGTCGCCGTAGAGGGCGTAGACGGTTTCGTCGATCACCAGCAGTGCGCGACCGTACGGACGGTAGCTTTCGGCCAATTCGTCGTTGTCGAGTGCGAAGACGCCGTCGACGTAGACCAGGTCGTACTCGATCTTTTCGTAGCCTTCGACATGAAACGCTCCGGGGCTCTGGTTGACTCGTGCTTGCAGTTCACTCATGGCGATGTCCTTCGGTACCGGGCGGAGTATGGGTGACGACGCTGCAGTACACGATCAGGTGACAAGCGCTACGACGTGCTCGGCGTCGAGGGCATCGACTGTCTCAGCGGCCGCCGCAAAGTCCCCCTCGCTGGTGTTCTCGTTCGGGAAGGCGATGCACGTGACGCCGGCCGCCAACGCGGCGGCGACCCCTCCGACGTTGTCTTCGATGGCTACTGCCGAGTCGGCGGTCTCGCCGAGCTGGTCCAGAGCAAACACGTATGCGGCGGCATCCGGCTTCGGACTTACGACGGTGTCACGGTTGACGATGAGGTCGAAGGTCTCGGCGTCGATGTCCGGGCCCAACGACTCCAGCAGCGCGGAGATGTTCTCGGGTGAGGTGGTCGTGACGAATCCCAATTTGACGTCGTGGCGCTTGGCCTCGTGGACTGTCGCGATCACGCCGGGTCGGGGCTTCAGTCCCGCCGTCGCCAGCAGTTCCTGAAAGATCTGGGACTTCGTTGCGTGCACGGCGTCGGCGTCGACATCCTCGCCGCGCGCCTCCGCGAAATCGGCGATTCGCTGGGCACCGCCGTTCGAATCGAGCATGGCCATGTAGTCAGAGCGCGACCACTGCCAGTCGAGGCCATACGCCTCAAATGATTCGTTGAATGACCGGCGCTGCAATTCGGACGTGTCGACGAGAGTGCTGATTGAACCAAAAAGGATGGCAGACATCGAATTCCTTCTCACGAAATGGACAATCCGTCAGGGCGAGGGTCTGGACGACCCGTGCGGTAACAGTTTCCCGGTACACTAGTGGTCTAAACGTTCACTAACAACTAGATCTTTCGTTACTGGATCGGGTCTTCATCAGTTAGGTTCTCTGAGGCGGCTCACATCAAGAAAGGCCAGCACAGAGGTGAAGTGCTTCAGGTGACACCCGGCACGGGTGAGGACGCGCGGGTGGCTCGCACCCGCGGCGATGTCGCGCGCGCTGCGCTCGAAGTGCTCACCGTCGAGGGCTCCGACGCCGTGACGCACGCACGAGTGGCCGAGCTCGCGGGTTATTCGAAGACGACGCTGTACACGCACTGGCCGTCCCGGGTCGACTTGATCGCGTTAGCGCTGGATTCGCTGGGCGAGTTGCCGCATCACGAACGAACCGGAGACCTGCGCACCGACATCATCGGAGAATTGCAGGCGTTTCGCGGCGGCATCACCGACATGCGGCTGGATCGTGTGCTGACCGGAATGGCCCAGTGGGCGTCGGTCGAGGAGATGCGCCAGATTAGAGACAAGATCAACTCCGAAGGCCAGGGGCCGCTGAGGACCATGCTCGAAGAAACGCTGCACGGCGCCGAACTCGAGGCGGCAGTGTCGATGCTCACCGGCGTGGTGGCGTGTCCCTCCATTATGTTCGGCACCTTGCCTGACGACGATGTGATCGCGGCAGCCGTCGACATCGTGTTGCGCAGCGGGCGTTCCCGACCGTCGCCCAAGCGTTAGCTCGACTAACCCTTCGTAGCAATACGAGCGTTCACCGATTCTTCACCGTCGAGTCACGGAGTTTCTCCACGTTACGAATAAGTAACACGCAAAGCTTGTCGTCATGGCCGATATCTTGGTTCTCATCGGAATTATCGCGTTTGTGGCCGCATTGTTGTGGCTGGTCTTTGGCTTAGGGCGAGTGTGAGCGCCACCGATCAGATTGCCGGCCGGCAATGCGCATGGGGTTGTCGCTGACACTCACGAGCCCGGCCGCCGCACTGGCACTAGCCGTCGCAGCTGCGTCACATGCTGAGGCGAGAGCTCCTCGAGGCAGCTGACCCCGAGCAGTTTCATAGTTCGGATCAACTGGCCGGCCAGAATATCGACCGCGCGACGCACGCCGGCTTCGCCGCCGGCCATCAGCCCGTACAGGTAGGCCCGGCCGATGAGGACGCTGCGCGCGCCCAGGGCGATCGCGGCGACGATATCGGCGCCGGACATGATGCCGGTGTCCACCAGAATCTCGGTGTGGGTTCCGAGCTCGCGTGCGACGGCGGGCAACAGATGAAACGGCACCGGGGCCCGATCGAGTTGGCGGCCGCCGTGATTGGACAACACGATGCCGTCGACGCCGAGATCCACCACCGCCCGCGCGTCATCGAGGGTCTGAATGCCTTTGACGACAAATTTGCCCGGCCATTGCGATTTGATCCAGGCCAGATCGTCAAAGGTCACGGTAGGGTCGAACATGGTGTCCAGGTACTCACCGACGGTGCCTGACCAGCGATCCAACGACGCGAAGGACAGCGGCTCGGTGGTCAGGAGGTCGAACCACCAGCGCGGCCGCAGCGCCGCGTCAAGCGCCGTCCGCAGCGTCAGCGCCGGCGGGATCGACATTCCGTTGCGGACATCGCGCAGTCGCGCACCGGCCACCGGGACGTCGACGGTGGCCAACAAGGTGTCGAAGCCGGCGTCGGCGGCCCGCCGCACCAGCGCCATCGAACGGTCCCGGTCACGCCACATGTACAACTGAAACCACTTGCGGCCCTGCGGCGCGGCGGCTGCAACGTCTTCGATCGAGGCGGTCCCCAGGGTCGACAGCGAAAATGGGATGCCGGCCGCCGCGGCGACGCGCGCGCCGGCGAGCTCGCCGTCGGTGTGCATCAGCCGGGTGAAGCCCGTCGGCGCTATCGCAAACGGCAGCGCCACCTGCTGGCCCAGCACCTGCCAACCGGTCCGGACATTGCTGACGTCGCGCAGGATGGTGGGATGAAACTCGATGTCGCGAAAGCCTTGTCGGGCACGTTCCAGCGAGATCTCGTCCTCGGCCGCGCCATCGGTGTAATCGAAAGCCGCTCGCGGTGTGCGCCGCTTCGCGATGCGGCGCAGATCGTCAATGGTCTGCGCGTCGTCGAGCCGACGCTGTATAACGTCGAGCCGAGGCTTGCGGAATCGGATCAGCGGCGCGAGGTCACGCACCTTCGGCATCCGCCGTTTGACCACTGTGCCACCGTAGGTCATATGGAATCGGCAGGCGACCCCTTCGATCTTCAACGGTTCGTGGACGCGCAGGCCCGGGTTTATCCGGACGTTCTCGAGGAATTGCGGGCCGGTCGCAAACGCAGCCATTGGATTTGGTTCATTTTCCCGCAGGTCGACGGCCTGGGGAGCAGCCCCACTGCGGCCCGCTACGCGATCTCCTCACTTGACGAAGCCCGGGCCTATCTCCGCCACGACGTGCTCGGACCGCGGCTGCACGAATGCACTCGGCTGGTCAACGCCGTGCAGGGCCGCTCGATTGGCGAGATCTTCGGGTCGCCCGATGATATGAAAGTGCGCTCGTCGATGACATTGTTCGCCCGCGCGACACCGGACAACGAGGATTTTGTGGAGTTGCTCGCGCGGTATTACGGCGGCGAGGAAGATCCGCTGACGCGGGAGCGGCTGATCTAAAGCGGCCGCAGAATCCGCCAGCCATGCGGCTCCACGGACACCGCGTCGACGACCTCTTTCGGGGGCGCTCCGCTGCCGGCAATCACCTCCGCCGAGCCGGAATCGAGCCGCACGTGCAGTGGAGTGTCGTCGATGTTGAGCGCGACGATCAACGCGTCGTCGCCGTGACGAGTCTGGTACACGTAGTGCCGGTTATCCAGCCGCAGCGCCGACGTCGACGCGGCGTGCAGCCACGGATGGCGGCGGCGCAACCCGATCAGGTATTGGTGCAGCGACCATACTTCGACTCCACGAGAATCTAGTTGTGCTGGGGGAGAGCCGAATTCGGGCCGCACCGCGTCGTCACCGCCGAACCGCTCCTCCTTTAGTCCGCGGTAGCCGAGCTCGTCGCCGGCGTACACACTGGGAATGCCTCCCACGGTCATCAGGATGACCAGAGCGTGGGCGAGGTGTTCGGGCCGCTGAAGTTGGCTGGCGATGCGGGTGACGTCATGGTTGCCGATGAAGGTCAGCGGCGCAAAGCTTTCCACGAACTCGGTGTGTCGCTGCAGCGCCCAGTCGAGCTCGAAGAAGTTGCCGTCGTTGAGGCCGCTCCAGATCGCCTTCCACAGCTCGTACTGAGTGGCCGAGTCGAAACCGGTTTCGCGAACCACCGCCGCGTAGTCGCCGTGAATCAATTCTCCGACGAACCACGCATCCGGCTTCTGCGTCCGAACTCTCGGTAAGACGGCAGCCCAGAATTTCTGCGGAACAGCATAAGCAGCGTCGAGCCGCCAGCCGTCAGCTCCTCGTCGCAACCAGTGCGTCATCACGTCGGCGGTGTAGTCGGCAACGTCGGGGTTGTCATGGTTCAGCGTGAGCAGGCCGTCGTGGCCTTCGAAGGTGTGAAAGCGGCCCGGGCGCCCGCGAAACCAGCGCGCCGCCGAAGCGTCGTGCGCCGCTTCGCGATAGCGCGGGAAGTCGACACCGACGTGGTTGAACACGCCGTCCAGGAGAACCCGCAAGCCACGCCGGTGCGCCTCGGCAACGAGGTAGTCGAAGTCGTCGTCATCGCCGAGTCGAGGGTCGATGCGGTAGTGGTCGGTGGTGTCGTAACCGTGTGTGCGCGAGGCAAAGATCGGCCCCAGCGCAATCCCCGACGCGCCGAGCTCGACGGCGTGGTCAAACCACCCGGCAATCTGCCGCAGCCGGTGCTGCCCCGGATCCGGCGGATCAGCCGCCGGAAAAGCGCCGACGAACCCCAGGGGATAGACCTGCCACCAGATCACGTGCTCAACCCAGGCGGGTGGGGTCACTGCCGGTGCCTGGCTTCAAAAAGGGTTCTTATCTCGTCCACGAGTTCGGGTGCCGGGCCATCGACCACCGCTCGGGGTGCGACGGTCCTGGCCGGCAGCAACGCCACCGGCGGCGTCGGCGCGCGCCATTCGATCAGCCAGTCGGTGAGCTGAGCGCATGACGTCGCGTACACGATGCGCCCCAGCCCCGCCCAGGCGTGCGCGGCCGCACACATCGGGCAGTGCTCACACGACGTGTACACGGTGGTCCGAATCCGGTGCACCGGAGCCACATTGGCTACCGCCCACCGGACGACACCCATCTCCGCGTGCAACGTCTGGTCGTCGTCGGTGGTGCGGTTGTGGTCCTCATACAGGGTCTGGCCGTGGGCGCCGACCAGCAGCGCGCCGAAGGGCGCATGTCCGGTGTCCAGCGCGTCCCGGGCAAGCTGCACGCAGCGACGCAGGTGTTCCAGATCGGCGCGACTAACGACCACAGACCCAAAGTCTACGGGCGGTCTAGCCGGCGGCGGCCAGTGTTTCGGCGGTGATGATCGCCTGCGCGACGCCGGACACGATGGCCGCCACCTTCAACGCCTCCAGAATCGCTTCGCGGTCGACGCCGGCCTCGCGCAAGGTGTGCTCGTGGGCCACCATGCAGTGCGAGCACCCGTTGATCGACGAGACCGCGAACGACCACAGCTCGAAATTCGCCTTGTCCACGCCCGGGTTGGCGATGATGTTCATCCGTAGACCGGGACGGAGGTCGTCGTACTTGCCATCCAGGAAGCCGCGGCCACGATAGAACACGTTGTTCATGCCCATGATCGACGCCGCGCCGAGCGCTGCCTGGTACGCCTCGGATGACAGGACATCGGCCGCCTCGGCGCCAATCGCGGCCAGCACCTGGGTGTTTCGCGTCGCCGCGGCACTGGCCAACAGCGTGCCCCACAGCTGCTCCTCGTTCAGCACGGTGCTGCGGCTGATCGAGCCGAGATTGAGCTTGAGGTCCTTGGCGTAGTCGGGCAGTGCATCCTTCAGATTGTCGATACCCATCAAATCCTCCGATCAGGCCGAAGCTTTGAGCAGTTCGCCGGCGTCCAAAGTCGGGTCACCCTTGCGCCAGTTGCACGCGCACAGCTCGTCGGACTGCAGCGCGTCGAGCACACGCAGCACCTCGTCAACGTTGCGACCCACCGAACCGGCGGTCACCGAGACGAATTGAATCTCGTTGTTGGGATCGACGATGAACGTGACCCGGTCGGCGACACCGTCGGCGTTGAGTGCCCCGGTCGCCTCGACCAGTTCCCGCTTGAGGTCTGCAAGCATCGGGAACGGCAGCTTCTTGAGGTCCTCGTGCTGCGCACGCCATTGAAAGTGCACGAACTCGCTGTCCACCGAGACACCGAGCACCTGCGTATCGCGGTCCTCGAATTCGTCGTTGAGCTTGCCGAACGCGGCGATCTCAGTCGGGCACACGAATGTGAAGTCCTTCGGCCAGAAGAACACCACCCGCCACTTGCCCTCGTGGTCGCCGTTGGAGATCGTGGTGAAGTAGTCGCCGGGCTTTTGGGCGTCGACCTTGGAGAGGTCA
Source organism: uncultured Actinomycetota bacterium (assembly GCA_963760095.1). Classification (GTDB taxonomy): domain Bacteria; phylum Actinomycetota; class Actinomycetes; order Mycobacteriales; family Mycobacteriaceae; genus Mycobacterium. The sequence goes on from CAVXBT010000015.1 coordinate 285,266, forward strand.
CCGCCGATCAACGCGGTCAGCCGGTAGGCGGGGAATTGATCGCCGATTGTCAGCAGTGCCATCTCGCTCCTTGGGTCAAATTGGATCTAGTCAAGAATCGCGCTGACCCCATCTTGCCGGAAGACCACTTTGAATGAAAGGTGATCTTTCCCACTACACTGATAGGCATGTCCGATAAGACTTATCAGCCGACGATCGCCGGCCTCCGCGCGTTTGTGGCCGTCGCCGAAAAGCAGCACTTCGGCAGCGCTGCAACAACTCTCAGTGTCAGCCAGTCAACGCTGTCACAGGCATTGTCGGCACTGGAGACGGGTCTGGGAGTTCAGTTGGTCGAGCGGTCCACGCGCCGGGTTTTCCTCACCGAGGAAGGCAGGCAGCTGCTGCCGCAAGCGCAAGCGGTGATCGAGGCTGCGACGGCGTTCACCGCCGCCGCCGCGGGCGCCTCGGACCCGCTGCAGGGCAGCATCAGGCTGGGTCTGATCCCGACGGTGGCCCCGTACGTGCTCCCGACCCTGCTCGGCGGACTGGCCGATCGGCTGCCCGCGCTGGCCCTGAAGGTGATCGAGGATCAAACCGAACGGCTGCTCACCGGGCTGCGCGGAGGGTCGGTGGACGCGGCGCTGATCGCGTTGCCTGCCGAGGCCGGTGGCATCACCGAGATCCCGATCTACGACGAAGATTTCGTACTGGCGCTGCCGCCCGGCCACCCACTTGCCGGAAAGCGCCGGGTGCCGCCGACCGCACTGGCGGAGCTGCCGTTGCTGCTACTCGACGAGGGTCACTGCCTGCGCGACCAGGCGCTCGACGTCTGCCGCGCGGCCGGCGTTCGCGCCGAGCTGGCCAACACCCGGGCGGCGTCGCTGGCGACGGCGGTGCAATGCGTGTCCGGCGGGCTGGGCGTGACGTTGATCCCGCAGAGCGCGGTGCCCGTCGAGGCCGCGCGCAGCCGGCTGGATTTGGCATACTTCGCCACGCCGCGCCCCGGACGCCGAATCGGGTTGGTGTTCAGGTCGTCCAGCGGCCGGGAGGCGCCATACCGGCAGCTTGCCGGGCTGATCGGCGAGCTGCTCGCAGGCCAGAAACAGGTTCGCCCGGCCCGGTAGTGAGCCCAATGTGAACGTGTTCTAGTTTCGCCTCATGCTGGACTTCACCTTGGAGAACATCAGCGCAGACGAGCTGCAACGGCTGCGGGATGTGTACGAGCCGTTGGCCCAGTCGGTCCGGGAGTTGATCGACGCGACCATCAGGACCGAGGTAGACGCCGATGCCGTCGGGGCGGCCAAAGCCGAGATCGACTCGGCCACCACGCGTTTACGGCATAAGCAGGTCGACGGTTCGTTCGGCGTCCGCTATCTCAAAAGCGGCGAGCGGATGGCGTGGGGGAACGTCGTCATCGGAATCCGCAATCCGATGGCCCCGCCATTGGTGATCCAGCACGACGAGTCCGGCAAATCCTGGTGCGATTTTCACCTCGGCGCCCCCTATGAGGGGCCTCCGGGACACGTGCACGGCGGCGTCGTCGCGCTGATCCTCGATCACCTGCTGGGCGAGGCCGCCAGCGGCGGAGTCAACCCCCGGCTCACCGGCACGATCAGCTTCCGCTACGTGCGGGCCACCCGGCTCGGCGACCTGCACGCCGAAGCGGTCACCGTGCGCACCGATGGCGTGAAGACGTATGCCACGGGTCATCTCGCCGACGATGAGGGGGTCACCGTCGAAGCCGAAGGCGTGTTCATCCAACCGCGCTGGGCCCGGGACGGCTCTTAGGTCGATTGAGAGGTTGAGGCCATGGAAAAAGTAGTCGCGGTGCTGATGGCCGCCGACCGCGACGAGGATTGGTGCGGGCGGCAGCGGGGATCCGTCGCCGAGGCGATTCTTGAACTCGGCGTCGCCGGCCTGGCCGTCAACGTCCGCGACACGGCGGTGCGTCATTCGCTGATGGCCCTGACCACGCTGGACCCACCGGCGGCCGCCGTGGTGAGCATCTGGACTCAGCAGTGCTACGGCGACCAGATCGCGGCGGCGCTGCGGCTGCTGGAGGTTGAGTGCGACCACCTCGCAGCGTACCTGGTCACCGAGTCGGTTCCATTGCAGGCGTCGCTCCAATTAGGCAGCCGCACAGAAGGTTTGGCTAACGTTGCGCTGTTGCGCCGACCTGCCGGCCTGGACCAGGCAACCTGGCTGCGGCGCTGGCAGCATGACCACACACCGGTGGCGATCGAGACGCAGTCCACCTTCGGTTACACCCAGAACGCCGTGGTGCGCTCGCTGACACCGAATGCGCCGGAGCTGGCGGGCATCGTCGAAGAGCTGTTCCCGGCCAAGGCGATCACCGATCTGAAAGCGTTCTTCGGCGCGGCCGACGACGCCGATTTACAGCAGCGGCTGGGCCGGATGGTGGCCAGCACATCGGCGTTTGGCGCCAACGAGAACATCGACGCCGTGCCCACCAGTCGCTACGTGCTGAAAACGCCCTTCCACAGTTGAGGAGACCCCCGTGATACTCCAGATCGACGATCGCCACCGGGTACGCACGCTCACCCTGAACCGGCCCGAGGCGCTCAATGCGTTCAACGAGGCGCTCTACGAAGCCACCGCCGAGGCACTGCGGCTGGCCGCCGGCGACCCCGAAGTCGCCGTCGTGTTGTTGACCGGAGCCGGACGCGCCTTCAGCGCCGGCAACGACCTCAAAGAGATGCAGGATCGCATCACCGACCCCCAATTGGCCGGGCAGGGATCACATTTCACCTCGATGATCGACGAGCTGACCCGGTTTCCCAAGCCGCTGATCTGCGCCGTGAACGGCGTCGGCGTGGGGATCGGCACCACCATCCTGGGCTATGCGGACCTGGCGTTCATGTCATCCACGGCGCGGCTGAAGTGCCCTTTCACCAGTTTGGGTGTGGCGCCGGAGGCAGCGTCGTCGTATCTGCTGCCGCAGTTGATCGGGCGGCAGAACGCTGCCTGGCTGCTGATGTCCTCGGAGTGGGTGGGTGCCGACGAGGCACTGCGGATGGGACTGGTGTGGAAGGTGTGCGAACCCGACGATCTGATCGCTGAGGCCCGTCGGCATGCCGAGATCCTCGCGTCGCGGCCGATCCCGAGCCTGACCGCGGTCAAGCAGTCCATCGTCGAACCCACTCGGCCCGAGATTGCGGCAGCTACCGAACGGGAAAACGCCCATTTCGCGAGGCTTTTGGGTGGACAGGCGAATGCGGCGGCGCTGGCGGATTTCAGCGCCAAGCGGGGGAGCTGATCGCTACGAGCCGGTGGGCTGCAACTGCGCGGCGGCCTCGATGATCGCCCTCACGGTGCGCCGGCAGCGGCCGCAGTCGAGACCTGCTCCGCATCTCGCAGCGACCTCTTTGGACGTCGACGCGCCACCGGCAACCACGTCGGAGACGGTCTGGCTGGTGACGCCCTCGCACAGGCACACGTACATCAGCGAATCCCCACGTTCTGGGTCTCCGATGATCGAACAGCCCGCATGTAGGGAAGTCTAACCTAACTTGGTTCGCGAAGGCTATCCTTACTTAGCCTAGCCTTTGACCAGCACTTTTAGGAAAATTGACGCCCCCACGCCGCCCGAATCAGCACGCCGACGGCCGTCCGCTGGACTAGATTCGTGTTCGGCATGCCGGTGGCGTTCCAGCCCAACCTCACCGGCGATCGCCGAGACTCGAAACCATGCCAGAGGAGAATTAAGGAGCGATCATGCAAGGTGATCCCGATGTTTTGCGCCTTCTCAACGAACAGCTGACCAGCGAACTGACTGCGATCAATCAGTACTTTCTGCACTCCAAAATGCAAGAGAACTGGGGATTCACCGAGCTGGCCGGCCACACCCGCGCGGAGTCGTTCGACGAAATGCGGCACGCCGAGGCGATCACCGATCGCATCCTGCTGCTCGACGGACTGCCGAACTACCAGCGCCTATTCTCATTACGCATCGGCCAGACCCTGCGGGAGCAGTTCGAAGCCGACCTGGCGATCGAGTACGACGTGTTGAACCGGCTGAAGCCGGGCGTCATCATGTGCCGCGAGAAGCAGGACTCGACCAGCGCCTTCCTGCTGGAAGGCATCATCGCCGACGAGGAAAACCACGTCGACTACCTGGAGACGCAGCTGCAGCTGATGGAAAAGCTCGGCAAAGAGCTCTACTCAGCGCAGTGTGTCGCGCGGCCGCCGACTACAGGAATTGCCAGCCACTGAGCCTCGATCGCAGCTGCGTATGACGAGGGCGCAGACAACCGCCCCGGTAGATCCCGAATCCGGCGGCGCACTGGTCAGCCCACAGCGACGCAATTTCGTCTTCCTGGCGATCGTGCTGGGAATGCTGTTGGCGGCGCTGGATCAAACCATCGTCGCCACTGCACTACCCACCATCGTCGGACTGTTTGTCGGCTCCGCTGCGGCGCTGGGCACGTTCGTCTGGATCGAAAGCCGGGCCGCCGCGCCGATCCTGCCGACCCGGCTGTTCGGCAACCCGGTGTTCACGGTGTGTTGTGTGCTGTCGTTCGTGGTCGGGTTCGCCATGCTGGGCGCGCTGACCTTTCTGCTGACCTACATGCAATTCGTCGACGGCGTCTCGGCGACCACGTCGGGACTACGCACGCTGCCGATGGTGGCGGGGATGCTCTCGACGTCGATAGGCAGCGGCGTCCTGGTCGGCCGGACGGGCAGATACAAGATCTTCCCGATCGCCGGAACGACAGTGATGGCGCTCGCCTTTCTGCTGATGTCCCGGATGGGCCCGTCGACATCGGCACTGCTGCAATCGGTTTACCTGTTCATCCTCGGCGCCGGTATCGGCTTGTGCATGCAGGTGCTGGTCCTGATCGTGCAGAACACGTCGAGGTTCGAAGACCTCGGCGTCGCCACCTCGGGCGTGACCTTCTTCCGCACGATCGGCAGTTCGTTCGGCGCGGCGATTTTCGGCTCGTTGTTCACCAACTTCCTGCGAGGGCGCATCGGTCCGGCGTTGGCCGCGAGCGGCGCAGCCCCTGCGGCGGCGAATTCGCCGGAGGCGTTGCACCGGCTGCCCCGGGCAATGGCCGTCCCGATCGTCGACGCCTACGCCGCGTCGCTCACCCAGGTGTTCTTGTGGGCGGTTCCGGTCGCGCTCGTCGGCTTCACGCTGTCGCTGTTTCTTCGCGAGGTCCCGCTGCGGGATATCGGCAACAACGCCGCCGACCTAGGCGACGGGTTCGCGATGCCGACCACGCAGACGCCGGAGGAGATGCTGGAGATCGCGATCGGGCGCCTGCTGCGCGGTGAACCGGGAATGCGACTGCGCAGCATCGCCATGCGGCCCGACTGCCGGCTCGACGTCGCCGAGTTGTGGGCGGTCGTGCGCATCAACAGGTATCAACGGGTGTTCGGCATGGCACGAATCACCGATATCGGCGACCAGTTGGGGATTCCGTACGAAGTCCTCGAACCCACCTTTGACCGGCTGGTCCGCAACGGCTACGCGCTACGCGATGTCGACCGCATGTGGCTCACCCCGTCCGGTGCACGTCAAGTTGAGTTCGTCTCCGCGCCATCAGGGACTGGATCGTCGACAAGCTCTCCCGCACACCCAATTTCGAGGGACGCGCCGACCGGGCGAGCGTAGGAGCCGCGCTCGACCGCATCGCCCATCGGATCGTCGCGCAACCCGACTGGGGTGGCGATCAACCCAAGCTGTCCGAGGTTGCGACACAACGCATTCGTCTGGAGTCCTGCGGGCGTACCATCTCGCCATGAGCCGAATCGGAACATTCCCTGACGACGACATCGCCGGCTGGACCCTGAAGTCTCCTGAACTGGGGGGTGCGATCGGCGCGTTCGCCAACGCGGTCTACAGCCGCAACCGGTTGCCGATGCGGACGCGGGAACTCGCCCGGACAGTCATCGCGCACAGCAACGAATGCGAAGTGTGCGTCAACACCCGCGACGCCGACGGACCCGCCGCCGGTGTCGATGAGGCGCTCTACGACCACGCGCAGGAGTGGCGCACCTGGCCCGGATACAGCGACCAAGAGCGGCTGGCCGCCGAGTTCGCGTACCGGTTCGCCACCGAGCACACGGCGCTGCGCGACGACGAAGATTTCTGGATCCGCTGCAGCGAACACTTCTCCGAGGAGCTCCTCGCCGATCTGGCATTGTCGTGCGCGCTGTGGGTGGGAATGGGACGGGTTCTTCGGACCCTGGATATCGCCCAGTCGTGCAAGCTGACCCTGCCCAGTCGGGTATGAACCACCGGGCCTGCTAGCCCGAGGCGAACTCCCGCTTCCCGGCAGATGACCACCACACCGCTCGCCGCCGCGGCGATCGCCCAACTCGAGGGCGAAGGGGTGGACGCGGTCATCGGCACGGTAGTCAACCCAGCCGGGCTCACCCAGGCCAAGACCGTCCCGATACGCCGGACCAACGCCTTCGCCGATCCCGGCCTTGGCGCCAGCGGGGTGTGGCACGGCTTCGCCATCGACCAGACCGGCATCGCCTTCACCGAACACATCGGTGTCGTCGGTGATCAGCGCGTCCGGATCGACTTGTCCGCGATGCGGTTCATCGGCGACGGATTGGCTTGGGCGCCCGGCTCATTCTTCGAGCAAGATGGCACGCCGGTTCCCGCGTGCAGCCGCGGAACGCTGGGCCGGATCGAAGCCCGGCTCGCCGACGCCGGCATCGAGGCGATGGTCGGCCACGAAATCGAGTTCCTGCTCGTGCAGCCCGACGGCCACCGATTGCCGTCGACCTTGTGGGCGCAGTACGGGCTGGCCGGTGTCCTCGAACACGAGGCTTTCGTCCGCGACGTCACCGCGGCGGCCTCGGTGTCAGGTGTCGCGATCGAGCAACTCCATCCCGAGTACGGGGCCAATCAATTCGAGATTTCCCTGACACCGCAGTCGCCGGTCGCCGCGGCGGATCAGCTGGTGCTGACCAGAATGATCATCGGCCGCGTTGCCCGGCGCCACGGCTTGCGGGTGAGCCTGTCGCCGGCGCCTTTCGTCGGCGATGTCGGATGTGGCGCCCACCAACATTTCTCGTTGACCAACTCAACCGGGCCGCTGTTCTCCGACGGGGCGGGCAGCCACGGTATGACGAGTAAGGGTGAAAGCGCGGTGGCGGGATTGCTGCACGCACTGCCGGAGGCCCAGGGGGTGTTGTGCGGTTCGATCGTGTCCGGGTTGCGGCTGAATCCCGGCAACTGGGCGGGAGCCTATGCCTGTTGGGGGACCGAGAATCGGGAAGCGGCGCTGCGCTTCGTCGTCGGTGGCCCCGCCAACCCGTACGGCGGCAACCTCGAGGTCAAAATTGTCGATCCGTCGGCCAACCCCTACTTCGCGACGGCCGCGATCCTCGGCTTGGCGCTGGACGGGATCGAGCAGAAAGCGGTGCTGCCCGCAGAGACCAAGGTCGACCCGACCGGACTGACCGACTCAGCACGCGGTCGCGCCGGCATCGTGCGGCTGTCCAGCTCGCAGGCTCACACCATTGCCGCGCTGGATAATTCGGAACGATTGCGCGCCATTCTCGGCGATCCCGCGGTCGACGTCGTGGTCGCGGTCCGGCGCTTCGAGCACGAGCACTATGCCCACCTCAACCGCGAACAACTGGCCGACAAATTCCGGATGGCCTGGAGCGTGTGAGGGTGACGGCTCTGGCGGACCACATCGCCGGCGTGCCGCTGATCGATCAGCATGCGCACGGCTGCTGGCTGGAGGCGGGGGACCGGCATCGCTTTGAGAACGGCCTCAACGAGGCCAACACCGAGCCACTCGCCGACTTCGACTCCGCATTCGACACCCAACTTGGCTTCGCCGTGCGCGCCCACTGCGCGCCATCGCTTGGCCTGCCCAAACATGCGGAGCCGCAGGACTATTGGCAGCGTCGCAGCCAGCTCACCGAAACCGAGTTGGCGCGGCTCTTTCTGCGCGCGGCCGGGGTCAGCGACTGGCTGGTCGACACCGGCTACGCCGAGGGCGTCGCGGACGTGGGGCAGGTTGCCGCGTTGTCCGCGGGCCGCGCCCACGAGGTGGTCCGCCTCGAACAGGTGGCCGAACAAGCCGCCAAAGCTCCGGGTGACTACGCCTCGGCATTCGAACAAATCCTGAGACGACGCACGGACACGGCCGTAGGCACCAAATCCGTACTGGCCTACCGCGGCGGGTTCGACGGCGACCTGACCGACCCGTCGGCGGCCGAGGTCGCGACAGCGGCCGCGCGATGGCGCGACGACGGCGGTGTCCGGTTGACCGATCGGGTGCTACTGCGCTTCGGGTTGCATCAGGCCCTGCGGGTGGGCAAGCCACTGCAATTCCACGTCGGTTTCGGCGACCGGGACTGCGATCTGGACAAGGCCAACCCGCTGTACCTGTTGGACTTTTTGCGCCAGTCCGGCGATACACCGATCGTGCTGCTGCACTGCTATCCCTACGAACGGGAGGCCGGCTACCTGGCCCAGGCGTTCAACAACGTCTATCTGGACGGCGGGCTGACCGTCAATTACCTGGGTGCGCGGGCACCGGCATTCATCGCCCGATTGCTCGAACTGGCGCCATTCCGCAAGATCGTCTACTCATCGGATGCATTTGGTCCAGCGGAGCTGCATTACCTTGGTGCGACGCTGTGGCGCAACGGTATTCATCGAGTGCTGAGCGGGTTCGTGGCCGACGACGATTGGAGTCCGGCCGACGCGATGCGGGTCGTCGACCTCATTGCCCGCGACACCGCTGCCCGTATCTATCACCTCGATGTCGAGGTTAGAGACGCCATCACCAGGGTATAGACCGGACATGGCCGGCCTAGCAGAGGCGCTGGAGTGGGCCCGCGAGCAAATCACGTCGCGGGTCCCCAAGGCTGACCTCGACCAGCGGGATCCCGATTACATCCGCGACCAACTGCCTGGGACCTGGCTCCTGGCGTCGCTGTACTTCAGAGCCGACGTGCAGCACTTGGATCGGATCCCCGCCGAGGGGCCGGTACTACTCATCGGCAACCACAGCGGCGGCAACGTGCCTCCCGACACGTTCGTCTTCACCCTCGCGTTCTGCTCTTACTTCGGCGTCGAGCGCCCGTTCTACCAATTGGCCCACAACCTCGTCGTCTCGGCGCCGCCGCTGGGCTGGCTACGCAAGTTCGGCACCGTCGCCGCCAACCACGAAAATGCCCGCAAAGCACTGGAATCCGGTGCAGCGTTGCTGGTCTATCCCGGCGGTGACTACGAGGTCTTCCGGCCGTCGTGGGAGCGTCACAAGGTCGACTTCGACGGCCGCATGGGTTACGTCAAGCTGGCCCGCGACGCCGGCGTGCCGATCGTGCCCGTGGCCAGTGTGGGTGGGCAGGAAAGCGCGTTGTTCCTCAACCGTGGCCAGTGGCTGGCGAAGCTGCTCAGAGCGGACAAAACGCTGCGGCTCAAGAGCATTCCGATATCGCTGGCGCTGCCGTGGGGCCTGAACATCAGCGACCTGGCCGGACACCTTCCGCTGCCCACCAAGATCGCCATCGAAGTGCAACATCCCATCGAAGTCGACGGTGATGACCAGGCGGTGCATGACAAGGTGATGGCCAGTCTGCAGGCCGGTGTCGACCGGCTTGCTGCCCGACGTAGGTTCCCGGTGATCGGCTGATGCGGGTCGAACGCCGCAACGTCATCGATGCCGATCGCGACGTCGTCTGGAAGATCGTCAGCGATCCCGACAGCTATCCGTCGTTCATGACCAACTTGGAGCGCTGGGAGAGCGTCAATGATCAGTCGCCAGGCGTCGGCGCCCGCTATTTCGTGCACTGGAAGGTCGGCTCGGTACCGGTCGGCGGCCTGATGGAAATAGTCGAGTTCGACGACCTGCGCGACCTGGCATGGGTAGGCATCACCGGGGTGACCATGCGCGGCCGGATCCGGTTGCGCGACGCGGGGGAGGGCCGGACCAAGGTGACGTTCCGGCTGTCGTATCAGGCTCCAGGCGGGATATGGGGCTACATCGCCGACCGGGTCGCCGTCGGTCAGGTCGGTCGCATCGCGGCCGACACCCTCAAGCGCCTCAAGAAACGTGCCGAGTCCAGCGGCTGACTAAGCCGGCGATACCGAACGGCTCCGGAATCGACTAGGTATCCGTTCTGTTGCAACCCATGGCCGCATCGAAAGTCGGTGCGTTTCTTTCACCGAGCGACTCATAGTCGAAGGAAACAGATGACTCAACAGGTTGTTCTCATTACCGGCGCTCTCACCGGAATCGGCCGTGCCACTGCTGTGGCATTCGCCGGCAAAGGGGCCACGGTCGTAGTTTCCGGCCGGCACGACGACAAGGGACAAGATCTAGTCAAGGAGCTCCGAGCGCTCGGCGCCGAGGCGGAGTTCGTCAAGGCCGACGTCACGAAGGAAGACGAGGTCAGCAACCTCGTCGACGCAGCGGTCGCAAAATTCGGCCGTCTCGACGTTGCGGTGAACAACGCCGGCTTCGAAGGCAAGCTCAGCCCCATCCGGGACGCCACCGTCGAAAACTTCAAGGCGGTCCATGACACGAATGTTCTCGGGGTATTCCTGAGTATGAAGCACGAACTCCGCGTGATGGCGGGCCAAGACAGCGGCAGCATCGTCAACATCTCCTCGACCTACGGACATAAGGCGGCGGCCGGTGGAACCGCTTATGTCAGCAGCAAATTCGCGGTGGAGGGACTGACCAAGACGGTCGCGCTCGAGCAGGGGAACTCAGGCATTCGGGTGAACGCCGTCGCCCCGGGTCTGACAGACACCGATATGGCCGATCGCTTTACGGGCACCGCGGAAGTCAATGATGCACTAGTAGCGACAGTGCCGTTGCTTCGAAGGGGGAACCCCGAAGAACTTGCCAACGCCATTGTGTTCATATCGTCCCCGGAAGCGTCCTACATTTCCGGCACGGTATTCGAGGTCGACGGCGGCTTGGCCGCGACCTGATCGACGCACAGAAGACGTATTCACCAACCCTGATCTCCGCGTTGAGTCGCGGGCACGGCTCATGCAGGACGAGTCGTGACCGCCTCATCGGCGGTGGTTCCGTTCAGGACGGTATCGGGTCCGGTCAGAGCGGGGCTGAACTTGAGGGCGTCGACCAGTTCGTCTATGGCCTTTTCGCCTTGGCCACCCATGACGGCCTCCGAAAAGCAGGTTTCGAGGTGGTTATGCAACATCACCCGGTTCGTGCGTTCCAAAGCCGACTGCACCGCAGAAATCTGCTTCATCACGTCCACGCAGTAGGCGTCGGATTCAAGCATTCGGATAATCGCGTCCATATGGCCGCGCACCGTTTTGAGTCGGTTGAGCGCAGAACGCTTTTTGGCTGTCAATTCTTCTGACATCACCGTCTCCTTCTGGCCGCCTGTCCCCGAGATGGACTCCCTCCAGATTAACTTATGCCCACCCCACCCCGGGTGGGGTAGAGTTACGCAAGTCCAGTCCGATAGAGGAGGCCGTACATGACCAGCACCACCGACGCAGCGCAACCAGCCGACCCCGATCAGAGCACCAGCCCGCAGCACCACTCGAACCGCCTTAATCAGGCGCTGGCGTGGGTGGGCATCGTCGCGGGCGGACTCTTCATCGTCGGCGGCATTTTCCTCTCCGGCTTTTTCTTGAACTGGAGCGAGCACGCGCACATGCAAATGGGTCACCAGGCGATGGGCCACGAGTCGAAGGACTGTTGCGCCGACATGAAGGCGGGCGGTATGAAGCCGGGTGACATGAAGTCTGGTGACATGAAGCCTGGTGAAATGAAGCCGGGTGAGATGGGGCCCGGGATGATGGGCCCGCAGTCAGGACACTAAACGTGAAGGGGTCACTGCCCATGTCTGGCAGTGACCCCTAGCTGCTCCAGCAGCTTGTGCACCCGCTGTTCGATTTCGTCGCGGATCGGTCGTATCGCATCGACCGGTTGCCCGGCTGGGTCAGGGAGAACCCACTCCTCGTAACGGCGTCCAGGCAAGACCGGGCAGGAATCACCGCATCCCATGCTGATCACCACGTCCGCGACTTCAAGCATGTCCTTGGTCCACAGCGTGGGTTGTTCGGACGCGATGTCGATGCCTTTCTCGGCCATGGCGGCGACGACGGCGGGGTTGACTCCGTCAGCGGGTTGGGAGCCGCCGGAGCAGACGTCGGCCTGGTTGCCCGCGAGGTGCTTGAAGAACCCCATCGCCATCTGTGATCGACCTGCATTATGGGTACAGAGGAACAACACCCCAGGTTTCGTCGTCATGGGGCGGCCGGCTCGGGGGTGGGCGGGAATTGCGCTGTGCCATGCGTGATTCGGCGCCGCACGGCCAGCGAGACGTAGACCAGCGCGACGAGCACGGGCACTTCGATCAGCGGTCCGACGACACCGGCGAGCGCCTGTCCGGATGTTGCGCCGTAGGTGGCGATGGCGACGGCGATGGCCAGTTCGAAGTTGTTGCCCGCAGCGGTGAACGCCAAGGTGGTGGTGCGTGGGTATCCGAGTGTGAGCAGCCAGCCGAGCAGGTAGCCACCGGTCCACATGATGGCGAAGTAGGCCAACAGTGGTACGGCGATGCGGGCGACATCGAGAGGCCGGTGGGTGATCTGGTCACCCTGGAGAGCGAACAGGATGACGATGGTGAAGAGCAGGCCGTACAGCGCCCATGGGCCGATCTTGGGCAGGAACGTCGTTTCGTACCAGTGTCGCCCCTTTGCCCGTTCGCCAAGTCGTCGGGATAGGTAGCCAGCCAGTAACGGGATGCCAAGGAAAATGATCACCGATTTGGCGATGTGCCACGGCGAGGTGCGGATGGTGGCCTGTTCCAGGCCGAGCCAACCTGGCAGGACGGACAGGTAGAACCAGCCGAGGACGGCGAACATAGCGACTTGGAATAGCGAGTTGAGGGCGACCAGCACCGCTGCGGCCTCGCGGTCTCCGCCTGCGAGGTCGTTCCAGATGATGACCATGGCAATGCATCGCGCCAGGCCGACGATGATCAGCCCGGTGCGGTATTGCGGCAGATCGGGCAGCAGCAGCCACGCAAGTGCGAACATGACTGCAGGGCCGAGCACCCAGTTCAGCAGTAGCGAGGACAGCAGCAACTTGCGGTCCCCGGTGACGCTATCCAGGCGGTCATAGCGAACCTTGGCCAGCACGGGGTACATCATCACCAGCAGGCCGATGGCGATGGGCAGCGAAATACCGTCCAGCTGTGCGTGATTGAGCGCGGTGTCGAGGCCAGGGACAAGCCTTCCCAGTAGCAGACCAGCGGCCATGGCGGTGCCGATCCAGATCGGCAAGAGCCGGTCCAGCAGCGAAAGCTTCTCGACAACAGGGGGATGCTCGTCGTGCTGCACCGCCTGGCTCACGGTTGCTTACCTTCCGTGCCGGCGTGGCCTGCGGTTCCGCAGCAGACACCGCCGTCATCCTCGATGCTCTCCCCACCCGGCGCAATACCGCCGAATGTCTCCGCGTCGGCCAGCACGGTGTACACCTCCCACCTCTCGCCACTGGGTCCGGTCACCCACACCTTGTCCTGTGTTGCGAAGCAACACGTCGTTCCGATTTCCTCTTCGGTGAACATGCCCTCTTCGGCTAGCCGGGCAATCTCGGCATGTACCGCCTCGGTGGTCTCGACCTCGACGCCGAGGTGATTGAGAGTTCCTCCGTGGCCGCGATTTTCGATGAGGACGAGCTTCAACGGCGGCTCGGCGACAGCGAAGTTGGCGTAGCCCGGCTTGACCTTCGCGGGCGGCGTGTTGAACAACGTGGAGTAGAACGTGATGGCCTCATCGAGGTCATCGACGTTGATAGCGAGTTGGGCGCGGGGCATAGAAGCCCTCCTTACCTCTGTGGCTTATGTCGAATTACTCGTGTTAGTGATCCTGCCACCTCTTCGATATATGTCAATAAGCTGTGGCAAGATGGTGCACATGCCCAAGACGTTGCCCGCGGTAGATGTCTCGGCCCCGGTGTGCTGCTCGCCCGTGGCCGCTGGTCCTGTCGATGACGATGCGGCCCTGGAGATTGCGCTGCGGCTCAAGGCATTAGCCGACCCGATACGGGTCAAACTCGTGTCGTTGCTCTTCAGCTCCGATGCGGGCGAGGTGTGCAACTGCGACCTGGCCGCAGCAGTTGGGCTCGGCGAGTCCACCGTGAGCCATCATCTCTCGCAGTTACGGCGGGCCGGGCTGGTGGAGTCCGACCGACGCGGTATGAACGTCTACCACCGGCCGCGCCGCGAATCCCTGACGGCTTTGTGTGCGGTGCTCGATCCGAACTGCTGCCGATGATGCTGGGCTGCCGTGACGGAAGCACGTCGCTGTTGCGGTCTACTGCCCGAACTTAAAGGATTGGTGACGCCCCGGCCACGCGACGAATTGCGCGGCCGGCTGCCCGCCCCTTAGCGTCGGGCACCATGCGGGGCGTGGACACCATCGGGCCCGCGGCGATGATCGAAGCGGAAGAAGGCGCGGCGTGACGGAACTAGGCAAACTAGCCACGCAACTTGGCTACTGGGTGGTGTATCGAAACTGGTATGGAACGGTCAGCTTCCTGATCTATCGCTGGGACGAGCACCTTCCCATCTTTGGCCAGTCATTCCCAACTGAGGAAGAGGCCCTCAAGTTCTTGATACCGATCGAGAGCCAACCGCGATGGCGCCTGCAGCTTGACGACCCCAGCGTGAGGGTAGAGCGTGCGCCTAATGGCGTCAGCGTGACTGAAAATCGAACCGGCGCCAGGAGCTTCTCGGCACCGGTTCTCACGGAGGCTTCCTACATAGACGTCCAGGGCGACGACGTCCCCACGGTTGGGAACTGGGAACGCCTGCCATGAGCACCGAAACGCGAGCGCCTCTAAGGTCGCCCGTTCTTCACAGCTGCCATCGAGGAACTCAACAGCCTTATGGGTTGCTGGATCGCGCTCACTTCTGCATCGACAAGTCCGTGGTTCACGGAATGTCTAAAAGACCAGGCCAGCGCGGTCTTCGTTCGGCCGGCAGGTCGGGTTGACACCGTCAAATATCGATTTCCGGCCGCACTCGCCTATGGTTTGTAAACAAACGGCGGATCAGCGCGCGTATCACGATGGGCGCCGGTACCGTTGCACTGTTCTTAGACCACCTCACTTGCCTGAGACGGGGGCCGATGACGGCGACGCTATCCGGTGCCGAAGCAGCACGGGGTTCGGTGCCGCCGGGCGGATGCCCGTTCGAGCGCGCCACATTGAACTCTGCGCCGGCCACGCAAGAGGCGACCGCGTTGATTGACAAGCTCGCGAGTCGGCGCGTGCCAGCTCGCCTCGGCGTGCCTGTGACCGCAGGGATGAGGCGCGACACGCAGATAGCGCGAATGTACGGGCCATTGCTGGCAAAAGCACTCGCACTCAAGGTCGCCAGGAAAGCGCGGTCGAGACTGGTCGGCTACCCTGACTCAAAGCATGTGCAGATCACCGACTTTGACCCGTTCGACCCCGCGATAGCCCGCGACCCATACCCGCATTACCTGGAGCTTTTGGCGGGCGAGCGGGTGCAGTTCAACCCCAAGCGCGACGTCTACATCTTGAGCAGATACTCCGACGTCCGCGAGGCTGCGCGTAACCACGACGTGTTGTCCAGCGCGGGTGGAGTCACGTTTTCGCGGGGGTGGCTGCCTTTCCTCCCCACGTCTGATCCGCCTGTGCACACTCGGATGCGCAAGCAACTGGCGCCGGGTTTGGCGCGCGGCGCGTTGGAGTCCTGGCGTCCGATGATCGACGAACTTGCCCGCGGGTTGGTCGGCGGGCTGCTGACGCAGACACCCGCGGACGTCGTCTCCACCGTGGCCGCACCGATGCCGATGCGCATCATCACCAATGTTCTCGGCATAGCGGGACCGGACGAGGCCGCTTTCTGCCGGTTGTCCAACCAGGCGGTTCGGATCACCGATGTCGATCTGTCGGTGTCGGGGCTGCGTTCGCTGGTGCAGGGCGTCATCGGATCTCGACGATTGTGTGCGCTCTTCACTCATAGGCGCAACAACGGACTGCTGGGGGAGTGCAGCGTTCTCCGGCAGCTTGCCGCGCAGGCTGAGTACGGTCGGCTCAGCGATGACGAATTGTTCTTCTTCGCGGTGTTGCTGCTGGTTGCGGGCTATGAGACCACTGCGAATATGATCAGCACCTTGTTTCTCACGCTGGCTGATTATCCAGATCAGCTCAGGCTCCTTGCGCAGCGACCAGATCTGATCCCGTCGGCGATCGAAGAGCAACTCCGCTTTGTTTCTCCAATCCAAAACATCTGCCGCACAACGCGCGTCGACTATCGCGTCGGCCAGGCCGTCATCCCGGCAGGCTCACTGGTGCTGCTGGCGTGGGGTGCAGCGAATCGTGACCCGCGCCAGTTCGACCACCCGGATGTCTTTCGCGCCGATCGCAACCCGGCCGGGCATCTCGCGTTCGGCTCCGGCATCCACTCGTGTCCCGGGACCCAGCTGGCGCGGATGGAGGGCCACGCGGTCCTGCGTGAGATCGTCACCAACATCGACCGGATAGAGGTGGTCGAGCCGCCGGTGTGGACGACAAACGCCAACCTTCGCGGCCTGACCCGGCTACGGGTCGCCGTCACGCCCCGCGCAACCGCGTAGTGCTTGCTTCACGTGCGACGAAGGCGCCACGTCCGTCGACCCGGTTTTCCCGGTGGCGCGAGTGGGCTGTGCCGGTGTGGATAGGTTGCAGTTTCTCGGCATGGACGCGGCTGCTGATCCGTAACCGTTTCGCCGTGCACTGGAGTCGTTGGCACTTCGCTGTCCTCTCCACGCTTCTCAGTGTCGTCAATTCTTATCTGGGGTTGTGGCAGAAGATCTTGTTCGGCAAACGAGTGGCCAAAACGGTGATCGCCGATCCGCCAATCTTCATCGTTGGACACTGGCGTACCGGCACCACCTTGCTGCACGAACTGTTGGTCCTGGACGATCGCCACACAGCTCCCACGAGTTACGAATGTCTTGTCCCGCACCATTTTCTGCTGACCGAATGGGCTGCGCCATGTCTGGAATTTCTGGTGTCGAAGCACCGGGCGATGGACAACATGGATTCGAGCTTGCATCACCCGCAGGAAGACGAGTTCGTATGGTGCATGCAGGGGCAGCCGTCGCCGTACCTGTTCATCGCGTTCCCGAACCGGCCGCCTCTGTATGACCGGTATCTGGATTTGGAGCAGTTGACATCGCGCGAATTAGAAGCATGGAAACGGGTTCTCTTCCGGTTCGTTCAGCAGGTGTACTTCCGCCGTCGCAAGGCAGTGATCCTCAAAAACCCGACGCATAGTTTCCGAATCAAGGTGCTGTTGGACATATTTCCGCAAGCGAAGTTCATACACATCGTCCGAGATCCTTATGTCGTTTATCCATCGACCATTCATCTTCATAAAGCGTTGCACCGCATACACGGCCTGCAACGACCGAGGTTCGAGGGATTGGACGAGAAGGTTCTGTCTACCTACGTCGATCTGTATCGAAAGTTGGACGAAGGGCGCAAACTCGTTGATCCGTCACGCTTCTATGAATTGCGCTATGAGGATCTGATCGCTGATCCCGAGGGGCAGCTGCGCCGACTGTACGAGCATCTGGGACTGGGCGGCTTCGAGCAGTACCGGCCGCGCCTGCGACAGTACCTTGCCGACCACGCGGACTACGCAACGAACACCTACGAACTGACGGCTGAACAGCGCGCGATCGTTACCGAGCGCTGGGGAGAAGTCAGTCACCGCTATGGCTATCGCCAAGCTTCTACGGCGTCGCGGCGGAGCTCGTAGAACAGGTGGAGATAGGGACCGTTGCCTGTGCAGCGGGGCCGATTTCACAGTTTCTTGAGCCCGCGCAGAATTTTGAAGAATGGCGCGTAGGATGCGAGGCCTTTCCGCAGGGTCGGCTGCAGGATGCTGACATTGTTGACAACCAGATAGCGCACTCCGTGGTCGCGCCAGTGGGCAGCCCGATCGATGACCTCGTCGGGCGTCCCAGCCAGAAGCGCGTCTTTCAGCAGCGATACCGGGACGTTTTTGGTGTAGGACAGTACGGTCTGCTCGTCTAACGTTTGCGGGATTAGGTCTTGGGCGCCGGCGAAGTCATGTCCAAGCGGATGTTGCACGCCATGGTCGGCCCACATCTGGCCCGGAATGATGAGCGCGAAGGCTTTCGCGGCATCAGAGTTCAGGATCTGCTCGACGTCGTCGCGGCTTCGTCCGGTGGCGACAAAGATTGAGAGCGCCGGCGTGATCGAACTAGGGTCCCGTCCGGCGTTGGACGCCGCCGTATGCACTGCTTCAAGACCGGATGCGTAGTCTTTGGGTCCCGAAACCAGCCCTGGGAACCAGGCGTCGGCGTAGCGCCCGGTGGCTCGCAGCATCCGCGGTCCCTTAGCGGCTATCCATATCTCGGGCCAGTTGCCACGGTACGGCGGCAGGTCAAACACCGCGTTGCGCAAAGGGAAGTACGGCGACTCGCGCGAGATGGGTTCGCCACGGGAGTTCCACAGGGCACGGATTGTGGCGATCGCTTCTTCGAAGCGCGCCACGGGTTTGGTCCAGTCCACTCCGTATGGCTCATTGCCCTCCCGCTCTCCGACGCCGATGCCCAAGATGGCGCGGCCGCGGCTGATTAAGTGCAACGTGGCCGCAGCCTGCGCGGTCACCGCCGGATGACGCCGATTGGCATCTGTAACGCCGATACCAAACCGCAGACGTGAAAAGCGGTTGCGGGAGGCAAGATATCCGAGCATCGTCCACGGTTCGAAGTGGGCGTCGATCTTCGGGACGAATTTGGCGACACCGAGGTAGTCCGACGTGGCGATCGAGCGTGGGAACAGCGAATTCAGGTGGTCGGCCACCCAGTAGGAGTCGACACCGCTGGCCGTGGCCATCAGTACGGTGGTGCGAGCGAGCGCGGTCGGAGAAACTCGAGTATTGATGAGCTGAGTGCTGAGGCCGACTCGGACCTGGTTCACACGCGTTGCCTTTCGCAGGAGTTGAAGCATTGTGGCGGTCCCAGCCCGGCCGCGACGCCAGCTGCAACTTTCGGTACCGACTCATTCGGTCAGCGGGCGAATCGCTGGCAGGTTCCGTTTCGAGCAGTTCGGCTGAGCCCCAAGCTTGCCCGCATGGTGATGTCGCACTGCGGAAGCGTCCCACGCGCGCAGCTTCCCCGCATCTAACTTTCATCATTGGTTCCGATCGCCGGACAGCAGCCGGTACAGGAACGCAGCCAAATTCTGGGGCGTACGCGACTGTTCGCTGATGTTGCGAAAGTGTCTCTTACCTGCGGAAATTGGTCGCCAGCGGACACTCGCGGATGCCACTACTGAGCCTGTGCCTGAAATCGGGGACTGTTCAGATGAGCCCTGTGGCATCAAAGACCCAGCTAGTGTCCGCTTTTGACAGATTCTCCAGCCAGGCCGGGGGAGCATTATTCGCGAGCCCTCCGAAGTCCCAATAGTCTTTCCACAGCGTCACCTTGCCGTCGTCGACGCGGTGCACCGAAACGAACTGCAGCACAGCCGTTTCCCCGCTTGCCCAGCGCCAGGTTTCGGAGTGCTCGTACATGACGTCGGAGCCGTTGGACACCAGCACCCCGTCGTGGTTCTGATAGCCGGCGAGCGGCTCCAACCCGACCTTGAGGCGCTTCACGATGTCGTCGGGCCCACGGGCGGCCAGGGTCGGCCCGACCGGCATGTCGACGTAGACGCAGTCCGCGGACAAGAACGTTTTGACCGCTTCCCAATCCCGGCTCGACAAAGCCCGCCACAGCCCGAGTACGGTTTCGTCGACGGCCATGGGATGTCATAAAACGGCCAGCTGAACACATTGTCAATGCCGCAGGAGGTGGGATGCCGACGCTGCGATCGCGGGGTAAAGCCGCTGCCGCACGTATCCGCAGGAGAAGTGCGTCGCCGTTCTCACCGCCCTGGACGGCCAGGCCGGCGCGGTTCGGGGTGGGTATCCGGCACAACATCGGTGTACCGATGAGCGACGGGGTGGTGCTGCGCGTCGACGTGCATTACCCCACCGAGCCCGCCAGCGGCAAGCCCGCCACCGGTCCGTTTCCGGTGCTGCTGTCGATGACGCCGTACGGCAAGAAGGCTCCGCCACCGGCTGCCCAGATCGGCGGCGGCGCAACGCCGTATCTGATCAAGCGCGGCTACATCGAGGTGATGGTCGACGTCCGAGGCAGCGGCGTCTCCGGCGGCTCCTTCGAGATGTTCGGCGAACGACAGACCCAGGACGGGATAGAGCTGGTCGACTGGGCCTCGAAGCTGCCCAACGCCAACGGGCGGGTCGGCATGTTCGGGACCTCCTACCTGGCGATCAACCAGTTGTTCACCGCCGCTGCCGTCGGGCCGAATTCGCCGCTCAAGGCGATCTTCCCCACAATGTCCGCGCGCGATTTCTACCGCGACGCCGCGGCGATGGGCGGCGCCCCGCACCTGCGCACGGTAAGGGCCTACGGGGCGGTCTACCGGTTGCTCAACGTCGTCAACCCGGCTCTGGAGGTCGTCAACCTGGGCAAACATCCGCGGCCGCGGGCCGGCGGGTTCACCGGGGTACGGCAACGTGGGCGTGCTCAGCGAGGCTACTTCCGGCCGTTGATCGCCGATGCGGTGGCCGGCGGCGAGACTGCCTTTGACGGGCCGTTCTGGGATGCGATGCGACCGGCCACGGTGCTGCCGCGTGTTGTCGCCAACGATGTGGCGGTCTTTCTGGTCGGCGGCTGGCATGACGCGTTCCAGCGTGGTGCGCCGCTGAACTATGCCGCGCTGCAGAACGCCTTCGCCGGGCGGCCCGACGAGCAGCCGATGCAGCCCGGCCAGCCGGTGTCTGAACGGCTGCGGCTGATGATGGGGCCCTGGTATCACGTCTCCGACTTCGGTGGGCTGCACCTGCACGCGTTGCAGCTGCGCTGGTTCGACTACTGGCTGAACGACGACGCGGGCGCGGCGATCGCCGGATCGCCGTTCACCTTCCAGGCCATCGGCAGCCCGCGGTGGTTCCACGCCCGCGAATATCCGCTGCCCGAGGCGACACCGACGCGCTTCTACCTGTCTGAATCCGGGCGGCTATCAGCCGACTGCGCGCCGGATACGTCCACGGCGACCATCAAATACGTGGGCCGCGGTCCACTGTCCGGCCGAAGCGTCGAGCAGTGGACGCTTGGACTGACCAGCTTCCTCCACGCCCAGCGCGGAAGGCAGACCCGCTACGACCAGGACAACCGGCGACTGCAGCGCGGCGCGCTCACCTACACCACCGAAACCTTCGCCACCCCGACATTGCTCGCCGGGCCGATCACGCTCACCGTGCATGCCAGTGCCAGCACCACCGAGACGCTGTGGGTGGCCCACCTTGACGATGTCGCGCCCGACGGCGCCAGCCGTCCGCTGACTCAGGGGGCGCTGCTCGGTTCGCACCGCGAGCTCGACCCGGACCGGACGTGGTACCTGCCCGACGGGACCGTGCTGCGGCCGCACCACTTCAGCACTCGGTCCGCTGTCAAACCCGTTGTCCCGGGCGAAGTCACCCGCTACGACGTCGAGATCTTCCCGACCGCTGCGTTGCTCGAATCAGGTCACCGGCTGCGTCTGACGCTGACCACCTTCGACTTCCCGCACCTCGTCCCATCCAAGCCCGCGCGTCGCGCCCTGTCCGGCGGCAGCTATCAGCTCCACCAGGGCGGGCCCACCCCGTCGCATCTGCTGATCCCGGTGGCTGACCCGGACAGCTTCGACTGACCCAGTCCTGCAGCGCCATCCGCGCGCCGCGGCGGTTTATGACGCATACTGCCCAGGGTGACGTCGTTACGGCAGTACATCGCCGAGGAGATCGCAACCGACCACGTCGACGGATTGCTGACCAGGCGCGAAGCCATCCGGCGGTTGGCGCTACTCGGTCTGGGCGGCGGTGCCGCGGCCGCACTGATCGCGGCCTGCGGCGACAACCAATCAACGCGCCCGAACCCGGGATCGGGCGCCCTAGGGGAAGCACCGGGGAAGGCTGCGTCGCTGCCCGTCGAGCCGATCACCTGGCGCGGTCCGCATGGAGAGCTGCAAGGCACCTGGGCGCAGGCCCACAATGCCCGTCGCGGCGTGTTGGTCATCCACGAGAACAAAGGGCTCAACGACTGGGTGCGGTCGGTGGCCGGACGGTTCGCCGGGGCCGGCTATTCGGCGTTGGCCATCGACCTGTTGTCCGAGGAAGGCGGCACGGCGCACTTCACGGACCCCGCTGCGGCCACCGCCGCACTGGCTGCGGTTCCACAGGACCGATTCATCGCGGACCTGAACTCCGGTATCGAAGAACTGCAGAATCGCGTCCCGGGCAGCAAGATCGCGGTCGTCGGCTTCTGCTTCGGCGGTGGACTGGTGTGGCGACTGCTGGCTTCGGGCGCACCACACTTGTCGGCCGCGGTTCCGTTCTATGGGCCGCTACCGGATAACCCCGACTTCGCCGGCTCCAGAGCCGCGGTGCTGGCGATCTATGCGGCCCTGGACACGCGGGTCACAGCTTCGGAGGCAGCAGCCAGGGCCGCCCTCGACCGGGCCGGGCTGGTCCACGACATCGTCGTCGAACCCAATGCCGACCATGCGTTCTTCAACGACACCGGACCGCGCTACAACGCTGCCGCCGCAGACGACGCCTGGCGGCAGGTGCTGGAGTGGTTTGGCCGCTACTTGTCTTAGCGGCATGATGCGTCCGTGACCACCCCGCCACCGGTACTCACGCTGAGCCACGTCCTCGACACGTTCAACCTCGAACGAGTCAATGCGGAGTTCTTCGTCGGAATCCAGATCGACGAAATCGACCACCACATCGTCGGCGGCCACATCGCGGCGCAAGCCCTGATGGCGGCCAGTCGAACGGTGCCAGACCGTTTGCCGCACAACATCCAGCTGTATTTCCTGCGGCGGGGCGACGCCAGACACCCGGTTGACTTCGAGGTCACCGCGCTGCTTGACGGCGGCACCTTTTCAACTCGGCGGGTCACCGCGCGCCAGTTCGGCGCGGTGCTGTTGGAAGGTATCGCGTCGTTCAGCGCATCCGTCGAAAGTCATGTCTATCAACAGCCGCCACCGGATTTGCCGCAGCCCGAATCTGTGCCCACACTGGCCGAGCAACTCAACGACTACGCCGACGAACGGGACGGATGGTGGGTGCGTCAGCAGCCCGTCGAAATGCGGTATGTCGACCCGTCGGCGAGGCTCGCACTCGATCTGGCCGAAACGCCACCGGCTCGCATCCGAATGTGGTGGCGTCCCAATGGCATTTTTCCAAACGATCCGATCCTCGCCGACTGCCTGGCGGTCTATGTCTCCGGCCGCACACTACTCGAGTCGGCGATGATCGCCCGCCGCACGACCCCGTTGGGACCGGGCTTTTCGGCATTGATGAATCATGCGGTGTGGTTTCACCACCCGCCGGACCTGTCGGATTGGCTGCTCTACGAACAGCATTCACCCAGCGGTATCGGCGGTCGGGGACTGGCGCAGGGCACCATGTTCAACCGCTCCGGCGAACTGGTGTGCACGATGACGATGGAGTCCTACTTCGGCAGCAGGTCAAGCCGCTAGCAGGGCCCTCGCGGTCATCGGGTGACCATCGATCTCGCTGAGCCCAGATCGACGGGCAGCGTCGACCAACCGTGCAGAACCCGGGTGTCACGGCGGCTGCCCGCGCCGGCGGACCGTACGTCGGGGAAGCGATCGAAGAAGGACCGTAGCCCCACCTCACCTTCGGCGCGGGCCAACGCCGCTCCCAGGCAGAAGTGCCGGCCGCCGGAGAACGCCAAATGCCTGCCGGCGTTCTCTCGTTCGATGTCGAATGTGTTCGGGTCGGTGAACACAGCCGGATCCCGGTTGGCCGCGGCGACGTACACCACCACCAGCTCGCCCTGATCGACCGGAGTCCCCGCGATCTTGGTGTCCTTCAGCGCTATTCGCGCGGTGAGCTGAACAGGCGACTCCAGCCGCAGGATCTCCTCAACGGCGTTGGGCCACAACTGGGGGCGTTGACTGAGCGTGCGCAGATGCTCGGGATGGTCCAGCAGCATACGAATACCGTTGCCCAGCAGGTTCACCGTTGTCTCGAACCCGGCCGCCAGCACCAGACCGGCGACCGCCCGAAGTTCGGCCTCATCCAAATACGTTTCCTGCGAACCGCTTTCAGCTTTACGGATCAGCTCGCTCATCAAATCGTCGCCGGGAGTGCTGCGCAACCGCACCAGATGCTCGTTCAGCCAGAAGTTGAACCCGGCGAGGCCGCGCTCCACGCGGCGGTACTGCGGCCAGGCCAATCCGAAATCCAAACTGGGCGCGGCGAGTTCACCGAATTCGAGAATGCGCCGTCGATCGCGATCAGGCACTCCCAGAATGTCGCTGATGATCGCAACCGGAAGCTGGGCACAGTAGCGGTCGACAACGTCGACGACACCGGGCTCGCGGGATAGCTGATCCAGCAGCGATATCGCCGTCTGCTCGACCCCGTCCCGTAGCGCGGCAACCGCTCGTTGGGTGAACACCGACGACACCGTCTTGCGGTAGCGGGTATGGTCCGGCGGCTCCACCGCCAGCAGTGACGGCGGACGCAGCGGATGGAGCAGATCGTCACGGACATGGCGCTCCAGCCACCGCAGCGGCGCGGGCAGGTTGGACCCGATCGAGACCACCCGGAAGTCATCTGATCGCAGCAATTCGTGCCCGATCGCATGGTCGGCGGTGATGTAGCCGATCCGGGATCGCACCATGGGACCGCGGGCACGCACCTGGTCGTAGAACGGCACCGGGTCGGCCTTGATGGTCGGGTCGGCGATCAGCCGGGCCTGCAGGTCACCTCGCCGAGCCCCGATTGACGCGCCGCCGCGGATGAAACCGTGCAGCGCCAGCCAGTGCAACCTCTGCTTGAATGCGATATCCACGGATAACGCCCTCCACGTCGTCGGGCAGTGCTATCGCAAAGCCTAGACAGCCGTCAGCCGAGTTCCCAGTTCATGTTTTTCGCGAACGCGATCGCGTCGTCGCTGGCGGTACCCAACGCATGAGACCGTCGAACGTATTCGCGCACCATCGGCAGGAAGTTCATCGGGTTGTAGGCGTCTTCCTCATAGCTCCACAGACCGTCGCCGGCGTACTTCATGACCGACAGATTGGCCGCCTGGTGAATGCTTCCGTCGCCTGGATCGCGCATCCGGTTCAAGAACTCGCAGAACACCCAGCCGCGGTCGGTGTCGATGGAGTGCCACGACGTCGGATATGACGGCATCTCGCTGCCGGGGAAGACATTCATCGTCGACACAATCCAGTCGCGGATCTGATCGCGGCCGCGGAAGGTTCCGTAGGTGTGCTCGACGTAGGTCGCGTCGTCGGTGAATTGGTCGGCGAACCGTGACCAATCCCAACTGGATCCGATCTCTACGACGACCCTCTTGTGGTGTTCGAAGGCCGACTCGATCTCATCGCGCGACCACCGTCCCATGGCAACCTCATTCACTTCGTCCGGCGTTGGGTGCGAAGAACGATTTCATGTCTCGGCCACATCCTTGATCCGGTGCAGCGTCTTGGTCATGTCACGGATATTGCGTCGTTGACGAAGGAAGCCGCCGAACAGCCAGTAATACACGCCGACCACTGGTGAGGAGCTCATCCGAAACGATTCGGTGACGTCGGTCCCGTGCGCGGCGTCGGTGGACGGCGTCAGGCGGTAAAGCCAGTTGTTCACCGCCCTGTCGCCGACGAGCACCTCGAAGCCGAACTCGCGTCCGGGCTCGCACGCCGTGACCCGGCAGGTTGTCCAGTACACCGGCCCGATCTCATTTCGTCTGACGTGGCCGCGGAATCGCGCCCCGATCGCAGGTCCGGTGGCTCCGTTCAGCCACTCGGCTTCGAATGTCTCGGGGGAGTACCGGCCGATGTTACGAACATCCACGATCAGATTCCAGATCTTGTCCGCAGGTGCCGCCATGTGAACTGTCGCAGAGCCCTGCATGGGCCGATCCAAGCATGCTTGCGCGTGGCCGGTGACCGGAAATGCCGATGTTCACCGACGCTCGCGGTCATTGGCCGCTAATTAAAGAATGGTTGCCAACCGAATCACCGAATCGGCCCCGGTGAGGCCGACCCTTGTACAGACGATGGATCCGCGCTAGCGTTTCGTCGACTCTAATCACCGTCAAGATGGGGTGATCATCATCGACGATTCCTTCCACAGCACGCGTCGGTCCAAGAACGATGGCGGACCGGATGACGGCGAATCGCCCGTCATCGTCAGCTTGGTCGAGGCGGCGATGCAGATGTTCTCCGCAGCGATCGAAGCCTTGCCCGACACCAGCGACCCGGAGTTCTCCGGACGCGCGGGGGTGATCCTTGCCGGCCTGCGAAAGCTGCAGACCGCGCTCACCAAAGCAGCGTCCCGCGGACGGTCGACACCGTCAGTCATCGTGTCGCTCAGCGGAGTTCGAACACGCTACGACGATCTGATGGCGCAGGCGGCCGAGGCCCCGGGCGCGACGTTGGGCCAACAGCTCTATGTCGTGCGGCGGCGCGCGAAACTCTCGGCGCAAGAAACCGCGAACGGCGCAGGGCTCACGGCCGATCTGCTCGACGCCATTGAAGCCGAGGAGATCCCGACCGATGACGAAGCGGCCCGGATCAAAGAACTCCTCGCGGCCCTAGGGGGCTGACTCGCGGGCGCTGATCGCGGCCGCATTGTTGACCGTCCTGCTAGTTGGTGGGGCGTTCCTGGCGGTCGATCGGCTGCATTCCTCGACGGCCGATTCCGTGGAGCATCCCGGCCCGGCCGCCACCGACGCACAAACCCAGACCGAGGTCGTCGACCAGGCCAGAGACATCGTCGCGATCGGCAGGCTGAATCAGGCAACCGCGGGCTACATGCTGATGTCGTGCAAGGATCGCGATGATCCGCCTTACCAGGGAGCGGTCTACCTGAACTTCCTGCTACCAACCGACATCACCGCCTACGAGTATTTTCGGACGATCACGGCGGCCATGGTCGGCCACGGCTGGCGTGAGGGATTGCCGCCCAACCAGCACTTGCTCGGAAGGAACCTGTCGAAGGACGGCGTCAACGCAATCCTCTATCCGGACAGCGACTCGCCGGGGCATGGCGTCGCGCGTATCTACGGCCAGTGCCACGACACGACCGATCATCGCAACGACTCCACGGCGTGGACCGACATCACCGACCGGCTGCGCTGAGTAGATCCGCAACGGCAGACCGGGCTTGACAGATTCCCGTCAAGCCCGGTTTGCCTCGAAGGTCTCAGCCGGCGTGAGCGCCCAGGGCACCCTGCAGATCAGGCTTCATCGCGTTCAGCTGCGCTCCCCAGTACTCCCAACTGTGGGTGCCGTAGGGCGGGAAGTTGAACACGGCGTTGTGGCCGCCCGCGGCGTTGTAGGCGTCCTGGAACTTCCTGTTGACGCCGATCATGAAATTGCTCTCGAGGAATGTGGCCGGCAAGTTGGCGCCGCCCAGTTCATTCGGAGTCCCGTTGCCGCAGTACACCCAGAGCCGGGTGTTGTTGGCGACGAGTTGGCCGACGTTGACCGTGGGGTCGTTGCGTTGCCATGCCGGGTCGCTGTCGGGCCCCCACATATCTTCCTTCTTGTAGCCGCCGGCATCGCCCATCGCCAGGCCTATCGCGCCCTGCCCGGTGGACGGGCTGAGGTAGCCGGACAGCGAACCGGCGTAGATGAACTGCCCCGGGTGGTAGATCGCCAGATTCATTGCAGATGCACCGGCCATCGAGATGCCGACCGCCGCACTGCCGTTCCCCTTGACGCTCTTCTGCGAGGACAGGTAGCCGGGCAGCTCGCTGGTCAGGAAGGTTTCCCAGTTGTAGGTCAAGCAGCCGGACTTGCCGCAGGCCGGTCTGTACCAGTTGGTGTAGAAGCTGGACTGTCCACCGACCGGCATGACGATCGAGAGCCCGGACTGGTAGTACCACTCGAAGGCGGGGGTGTTGATGTCCCAGCCGTTGTAATCGTCTTGGGCTCGCAGGCCATCCAGCAAATACACCGCCGGAGAGCCGTTCCCACCGCTCTGGAACTGGACCTTGATGCTGCGGCCCATCGACGCCGACGGCACCTGCAGATACTCGACCGGAAGACCGGGCCGGGAAAACGCGCCCGCCGTCGCGGACCCACCGACGAGGCCGATCAGGCCCGGTAGTGCGGCGGTAGCAATCGCGGCGATCGTAAGTCGCCGCGCCCAACACCGCATCTTGTCGCTTACGTTTGCCATAAGTCGGGGCCCCTTCGTAGGCGTGCGCGATACTGGAAAACCTACCGTGCGCCCGTCCAGATGTCGACGAAGACGCAAAGTCGTGTCGATTCGGCATCAGTTGCCGCTACCTGCGCGGGACCCTTGTTGACGGTGCCAAGCGGCTACCCGTGGCAACTTTTTGCGGCCTGACGAAGGCGCCGCGCGGGAGCGGTGGGTGGTCGCGGCAAGTCATCGCGCATTCAAAGAATCCTGTTGACACCCGGTCGACCTCGGCTGCATCGAGCGCGTAGGCTCACCCGGGATAGACCGACGAGACCACGCCGTCCCGGTCCTTCCGCCGCTGGCGAACCACCGCATCGACGGTCTGGTCGCTGGCTGCGGCGCACGGGCATTGGGCCGCGATTGAGGTGCAGATTTGGATACCGTACTTGGGCTGTCGCTGACGTCGTCGTCAGTCGGCTGGGTCCTGGTAGAGGGTCGCGACGCCGATGGCAGCATCCTCGACCACAACGATTTCGAGGTAGCCCCCACGGCCGGCGTGCAGGCGGTCTACACCTCGGAACAGGCCAGTGCGGCGGTGCTGCACGCGCAGGCCGCAGCGGTCGGCTTTGACCAGCGGCTGCACGCCGTCGGTGTGACCTGGGGCGATGAATCGGCTGCGGAGTCGGCGCTGCTTCTGGAGTCGCTGACCGACGCCGGTTTCGACAATGTCGTCCCGATCCGATTGCATGACGCGTGCGACGTGTTGGCCCGGGCAATCGCCCCGGTTGTCGGTTATGACAAGGCCGCCGTCTGCGTGCTGGACGGCGAGTCGACGATCGTCGTGATGGTCGACACCTGCGACGACGAGCCACAAACGGCCATCAAGCAGCTTTCGGGTGGGCCCGGTCATCTGGTCCACTGGTTGACCGCCCTATTCGACCGGGGTTCCTGGCAACCGGGCGGCATCGTGATCGTCGGCGCCGATGAGGAACTCGACCCTTTGTCGCGGCGGCTCAAGCAAACCGTGCCGGTGCCGGTGATCACGCAGACGGGCGCAGAGTTGGCCTTGGCGCGAGGGGCCGCGCTCGCGTCGGCCCACAGCACGGAATTCACCGACACCGAGATGGTCGAGGCCATAGACAGCTGGAAGCGGGGCCAGGAAGCGTCCCGACAGCACTCCTATGCCGGGGCGTTGACCATGCTGGCCGCCGGTGCGGTGACGTTCGTGGCGTCACTGTCGCTCGCAATCGGTCCGCATCTGGTGCCCGATCGGGGCACCGGACCGGTGCAACCGGTGGTCCACCGCGCGGCACCCGCACCTGTCGCGGTGGCCCCCACTCCACCGCTGGCCGCGGTCAAAGCGCGGGCAGCGCGCCCGGCACCGCAACCCGCACCCGCCAAGGAACCGGCTCCGGCTGTTCAGCCGCAGACCGTCTCCGCCCAGCAGGCGCAGGCCGACCTTCCCGTCGCGCAACCGGCTCCGCCGCCCGCGCCGCCACCGCCGGTGGCTCCTGCGCCGCCACCGGAGCCGAACCCGCATCCGCTGCTGACCAAGCTGCTGGAACGCCTGCACGGTCAGGCGCCCGACCAGCAGCCTCCGCCACAAGGTCCGCCACCCAATCCCGGTCCGCCGTCGCCGTAGTACCGGCGCGTCGTTAATCCGGGAATTGCCCGGTGATTTCAGCGGCGGTGGTCAACGCGGCGAGGTGCTCCTGCACCGATGCCAGCCCGGCGCCCATGGTGTTGATCGATACATGTGACGCGCCCGCCTCGGCCCAGATCCGTAATCCGTCAGCAAGATCGTCGGCGCTGCCGTTCCAGGACACCCGGCCCTCCATGGCGATGTGGGCGGGGTCCCGGCCGGCCTCCGTCGCGGCTTGGGCCACCTGTTGGCGCGCCTGCTCCAGTTTCGGGCCCGGGCCCACCATCGGAAACCAGCCGTCGCCGAGACGGCCGGCGCGCCGGTACGCGCGCGGTGAGGACGCCCCGAACCACACCGGAATCGGCTGCTGTATCGGCAGCGGCGCCAGCCCGGCTCCGGTCACCCGGTGATAACTGCCCTCGAAGGTGACCGTCTGCTCGGTCCATAGCCTGCGCATCAAATCCACTTGCTCGTCGCAGCGCTTACCCCGGGTCGAAAAGTCTTCTCCCAGAGCCTCATACTCCACCGCGTTCCAGCCGAGGCCGACGCCCAGGCGCAGTCGGCCACCGCTGAGCAGATCTACCTCGGCCGCCTGCTTGGCGACCAGAACAGTCTGTCGCTGCGGCAGAATCACGATGCCGGTGACCAACTCCAACGAGGTGGTGACCGCGGCGAGGTAACCGAACGTCACCAGCGGCTCGTGGAACGTGTTGTACACGTCGTAAGGCCCGTTCCAGCCGGCGTGAATCGTCGGGTCGGCGCCGACGACGTGATCGTAGGCGAGCAGGTGCGTAAACCCCAACCCCTCAACGTGTTCCGCGTAAACCCGAACCGCACCTGCGTCGGCACCAATCTCGGTCTGCGGGAACACCACTCCGATCCGCATCCCTCACTCCGTTCTTCAGTTGTCCTTGGCATGCTGGGCGGTGAAGGAGACGGTGACGTCGTCAGCGACCTTCAACGAGCCCAGCAGCTGCGAGTACGGCTTGACGCCGAACTCGGATTGTCTGACCGTGGTCTCGCCTGACATCCGCCAGTTGTCACCCAGGTCGTCGGTGCGCAGCTCCATGGTCTGCGGTCGAGTCTTGCCGTGGATCGTCAGGGT
Source organism: uncultured Actinomycetota bacterium (assembly GCA_963760095.1). Classification (GTDB taxonomy): domain Bacteria; phylum Actinomycetota; class Actinomycetes; order Mycobacteriales; family Mycobacteriaceae; genus Mycobacterium. The sequence goes on from CAVXBT010000015.1 coordinate 316,216, forward strand.
CCCGGCCAATCGATAGCCGTCGTCGGTCTCGTCGACAGTGTCGGCGGCGAACGTGATGCGGGGAAATCGCCGAGCGTCCAGCGAACGTAACGCGTTGTTGCGCACCAAGATCTTCTCCGGGCCGGACAACGGGGTCAAACCGCCCTCGCCGCGCACCACCTCGAGCGAACCCACGTCGATTACCAGTTCCGCGCTCACCGGCCCGCCTGCATTCCAATGGACGGTCGCCCGCCAGACCCGCATCGCGAGCGTCAGCCGATGTCCCAGTTGCGCGGCACGACCGGCGACGCCGGTATGGATCAGCAGCTCACCGTCGGAGCCCTCGAGGCTCCACGTCGCGTCTTCGTCGTGACTCAAACGGTCAAAACGGTGCGGTAGTGCGCCCGCCCCTGTTCGAGCGCTGCATAGCCCTCCGCGGCCTGCGACAGTGGGAGCTCCTCGATCCACGCCCGCACGCCGGACAACACAGCGAAGTGCATGGTGTCCTCGATCTCTTTGGCAGTCCCGGACGGATGGCCGATGATGCTGAGCCCCGGAGTGATCAGTTGAAGCGGACTGATCTCCAGCGGCTCGGGCGTGACCCCGATGGTGATCAGCTCACCTTGAGGCTGCAAGCCGCCGACGGTGGCGGCCATGGCTTTCGAACTGCCCGCGGTGGCGAGCACGACCGCGACGCCGCCTAGGTCGTTCAGCGCCTCCGAGACGTCACCGGCGGTGGCGTCGATGTAATGGTGGGCGCCCAGCTTCAGCGCGTCCTCTTTCTTGGCCGTGCCGCGATTGATCGCGATGGTCTCGAATCCCATCGCTCGGGAGAACTGCAACCCGAGATGGCCGAGCCCACCCACGCCGAGAATCGCCACCCGGTCACCGGGCAGCGCCTTGGTGTGACGCAGCGCGTTGTAGGTCGTGACGCCCGCGCAGCCCATCGGCGCTGCTTCGGCGTCGGACAGCTCCGAAGGGATCCGGGCCAGTGCCGTCACCGGCACCGTCGCCGACTCCGCATAGCCGCCGGGATACTGCCAGCTGGGCACCTTGCCGTTGAGGCAGGTGATGAAATTTCCCTTGCGGCACTGGTCGCAGTGGTTGCAATTCCCGCCGAACCAGCCGACGGCGACGCGGTCACCGACCGCGAACTCTTCGACGCCGTCGCCGATTTCGGCTATCTTCCCGGCGATTTCATGCCCGGGCGTCAACGGCCACGACAAGCCGGGAAAGTCACCGGCGACAAAGTGAGCGTCGGTGCCGCATATCCCGCATGCACCCACACTGATACGCACTTCGCCGCGCGCCGGCGGCCTTGTTTCGACGTCTGCGAGCTCCAACGGCCCGCCCGCGGACTTTACGTGGACTGCTTTATGCGACGACATAGGCGTAGCCTAATGCGCGACAGGGCATTTCGCCGCGGCATCACTGTGGTAGTCGACCTGCCAGTGCTTGATGCCGTTCAGCCAGCCTGAACGCAGTCGTTCGGGTTTGCCGATCGATTCCAGGTTGGGCATGGCGTCGGCGATCGCGTTGAACATCAGGTCGATCGTCATCCGCGCCAGGTTGGCCCCGATGCAGTAGTGCGCCCCGGTGCCCCCGAATCCCACATGCGGGTTGGGGTCACGCAGGATGTTGAAGCTGAACGGGTCGTCGAACACGTCTTCGTCGAAATTGGCTGAGCGGTAGACCATTACGACGCGCTGACCCTTCTTGATCTGTACGCCAGACAACTCATAGTCCTCGAGCGCGGTCCGCTGGAACGACGTGACCGGGGTGGCCCACCGGACAATCTCGTCGGCGGCGGTGACCGGACGCTCCTTCTTGTAGAGCTCCCACTGGTCGGGGAAGTCGGTGAAGGCCATCATGCCCTGGGTGATCGAGTTGCGGGTGGTCTCGTTGCCGGCGACGGCCAGCAGGATGACGAAGAAGCCGAACTCGTCATCGGAAAGCTTATGGCCATCGATGTCGGCCTCGACCAGCTTGGTGACGAGGTCTTCCCCAGGGTTTTCTGCCCTCTCGGCGGCCATTTGCATGCCATACGTGATCAGTTCGACTGACGCGCCCAAGGAGTCATTGGTAGCGAACTCGGGATCCTGGTCGCCTACCATCTGGTTCGACCAGTGGAACAGCTTCATGCGGTCCTCTTGCGGTACGCCCATCAGGCCGGCGATGGCCTGCAGCGGCAGTTCGCAGGACACCTCCTCGACGAAGTCGCCGGAACCCTTGGCCGCGGCGGCCTCGACGATGCGGCGGGCACGTTCGTTGAGGTCATCGCGAAGCCGCTCGACGGCTCGGGGGGTAAAGCCCCGGGAGACGATCTTGCGCAGCCGGGTGTGCTGCGGGGCGTCCATGTTGAGGAGGACGAACTTGCCCGTCTCGAGCTGCTCGCCGGCCGTGCCGTCTTTGTAGCGGGGCAGGGCGGTGTTTTTCAGGCTGGAGAACACATCGCTGCGCCGCGAGATCTCCTTGACGTCCGCGTGCTTGGACACCACCCAGTATCCGCCGTCGGCGAACCCGCCTGTGCCGATCGGCTGTTCGTTCCACCAGATCGGCGCGGTCCTGCGCAGCTCGGCCAGCTCTTCCACCGGCAGCCGCTCGGCGTGGATGTCGGGGTCGGTGAAATCGAATCCGGGAGGGAGGTTTGGAGTCGGCATCAGGGGCACTCCTATGAATACGTTGGTACGACGCGTTCTGGCTCAGTAAAGCATCGCGACACCGGAGATGGAACGCGTTCCGGCCGGATTGCTCGGGATGGATTGGAACGTGTTCCTGCGGCCGATTCCGCCGGCATTGATTGCTGCGCGCTGCCGCCGTCGCCGACGCCTCGCGGCCTTCTTGCCGCCGCCGTGCGAAACGGCCTTGTGGCACCGGAGGCACTGGCTATGCTTGCCTGCAGGTCGCCGGGCTTGCGGAATGGCCCTGGTGAGGGAACACCGAAGGTGGGTCATGATTCGCGAACTGCTCGTCACCGCTGCGATCTCGGCAACCGCTGTCGGCTTGGCGCCGGCCGTCATCGCCGACCCTGGGCACTACGACGGCGACGTGCCGGGGATGAACTACGACGCTTCTCTGGGTGCGCCCTGCGACAACTATGAGCGGTTCATCTTCGGGCGGGGGCCCGGCGGTCAGGCCGAGGCGTGCCACTTCATCATCAACCAGTTCCCGGCCGCCCAGTCCGGGTACTGGGTGATCACCTACCCGCTCAACGGGGTTCAGCAGGTCGGTGCCAAGTGCGACAACCCGCGCGGGTCATCAGCCCAGTCGCCCGACGGGCAGCCGATGCTGTGCACTGAACACGGCTGGCAGATTGGCCAGCTGACCGGCGGCGGGGCCCCAAACGGCGCCGGCGGAGGTTTCCCGTCCGACACGGGTGTCACCCACTAACTGCTTCACCAACAGAGGGGAAGACTGCGATGGCCTTCACACCGAAGGACGCAATCGACGCAGCCAGAGACATCGTGAGCAACGCCGTCGAGAGATCGTCGGACATCGTCGAGAACGCCGGCCACATCATCAAAGGTGACATCGCCGGTGGCACCGGTGACATCGTCCACAATTCGCTGGACATCGCCACCTACGCCGTCGACAGAGCCAAAGAACTTTTTACCGGCAACGACGCCGAGAACGAGTAGCCCAAGCCAGATCAGACGGCGGCCGCGGCGTTGAGCTCGTCGAGCCGGTTCGTCGCCTCCAGGTACTCCTGCACCCAGCGTTCGATGACCGTGGACGTCTTCTCCACCTTGGTGAACTGCCCGACAACCTGTCCGACCGGGTTGAACGCGACGTCGACGGACTCGTTCGGGTACTTGTTGGTGGCCCGCACCGCCATGCCGGAAACCATGTACTGCAACGGCATTCCGAGCGGCTTCGGGTTGTCCGGCTGCTCCCAGGCCTCCGTCCAGTCGTTGCGCAGCATCCGGGCCGGCTTGCCGGTGAACGAGCGACTACGGACGGTGTCGCGGCTGCCGGCCTTGATGTACGCGGCCTGCTGAACCGGGGTGTTGGAGGCCTCTTCGACCATCAGCCATTGCGAGCCGGTCCACGCGCCCTGCGCGCCCAACGCCAGCGCCGCCGCGATCTGCTGCCCACTGCCGATACCACCGGCCGCCAGCACCGGCTTCGGCGCGACCTCCTTGATGACCTGCGGCCACAGCACGATCGAGCCGACCTCGCCGCAGTGCCCGCCGGCCTCACCGCCCTGGGCGATGATGATGTCAACGCCGGCATCTGCGTGCTTGCGGGCCTGCGACGGTGACCCGCATAGCGCGGCCACGACGCGGCCCTCGTCGTGAATGTGCTTGATCATGTCGACCGGGGGAGTGCCGAGTGCGTTGGCGATCATCCGCACTTTCGGGTGCTTCAACGCGGTTTCGACCTGGGGCGTGGCCGTCGCCTCCGTCCAGCCGAGCAACTGCAAGGTGTCCCCGTCGGCGTTCTCGACGGGTACGCCGTGATCGGCAAGCACCTTCTTGGCGAAGTCCAGATGCTCTTGGGGCACCATCTTGCGCAGCGTGTCGCCGAGCTCGTCGGCGGACAGATGCGAGTCCATGCCCTCGTATTTGTTGGGGATCACGATGTCGACCCCGTACGGGTGGTCGCCGATGTTCTCGTCGATCCACTTGAGCTCGATCTCGAGCTCCTCCGGGGTGAAGCCGACCGCCCCCAGCACACCGAAACCGCCGGCCTTGCTCACCGCGACGACGACATCGCGGCAGTGCGTGAACGCGAAAATCGGAAACTCGATGCCGAGTTCGTCGCAGATGGGAGTGTGCATGCCTGATTCCTTACTCGTCTGTTCACTGGCAACTGAGGCTAACTGGAACGTGTTCTAGTTTAGTACGGAATTCGTGCGCTGTGACCCCCGGGTGCGTCAGAGCATCTCACTACGGGCCACCCACAGCACCAGAAACGCCAGCATGCAGCCTGCGCACACCAGATGATCGCGCCAAATGGACCGCGCCAAGGCGGTTTGGTCGGTCGGGCTGCCCGTGCGGCTACCAAGTCGAACCGCGTTGGGAACAGTGTGCGTCACTGCCAGCAGCACCGGCGCTCCCGCGAGCAGTGCCGACGCCGCCACCAACCAGCCCGGGTCGTGCCCGCGGGCCGCTCGGAAGCCCAACGCTGTAAGTAACACCACCATGACCGCAGCGATCAACCGGCTCATCGGTCGAGATCCGGTGACCGCTCGCCGGTAGTAGCCAGCGATGGAAGCCAGCGCGGATTCCGGCAGATCGGCAGCGGGATGCCGGTTTACCAGAACCTGCGCATCGAACATGAGATCCATCCACAACACAGCGAATAGAAACCCGCTGCACGCGGTGAGTAGCGAGGTCGCGACGCTCATCGGCTGATTGTTTCCCAGTAAGCGGCCGCGAGTCCCCCGATGGAAGAAGATGGTGGAACAAGTTCTAGTTCCGTGCCCGGCTGCGGTAGCGTGGCGCGTCATGGGACGGGTAGACGGAAAAGTTGCTTTGATCAGCGGCGGCGCGCGAGGGATGGGCGCTGCCGATGCGCGCGCGTTAATCGACGAGGGCGCCAAGGTGGTCATCGGCGACATCCTCGACGATGAGGGCAAGGCACTCGCCGAAGACCTCGGCGAGGCCGCGCGCTACGTCCATCTCGATGTCACCCAGCCCGCCGACTGGGACGCCGCAATATCCACCGCGGTCAACGACTTCGGCAAGCTCAATGTATTGGTCAACAACGCCGGCACCGTCGCGCTGGGCCAGCTCGGACAGTTCAATTTGGACAAGTGGCACAAAGTCATCGACGTCAACCTGAACGGCACATTCCACGGTATCCAGGCCGCCGTCGAGCCGATGAAGGCCGCGGGCGGCGGCTCCATCATCAACGTCTCGTCGATCGAGGGCCTCCGCGGCGCTGTCATGGTGCACCCGTACGTCGCCTCCAAGTGGGCGGTGCGCGGTCTGACCAAATCGGCCGCCCTTGAGCTGGCGTCGCAGAACATCCGGGTCAATTCCATCCACCCCGGCTTCATCCGCACTCCGATGACCAAGCACTTTCCCGACGACATGGTCACCGTCCCGCTCGGTCGCCCCGGCGCCTCCGAGGAGGTCGCCAGTTTCGTGGTGTTCCTGGCCAGCGACGAATCCTCCTATGCGACCGGAGCCGAGTTCGTCATGGACGGCGGACTGATCAACGATGTTCCGCACAAGTTCTAGTCGCTAGCGGCACTTATCAATCACGGTCTCGGCAAACCGTTCGATGGCCGCACGGCAGCGCTCCGGGTCGCCCGGCTCGACGCCCTCACCCATCCACGGAGCGCACATCACCGCGGTGATGCCGAGGTCTTCGGCGCGCCGGTACAGATCAGCCGACGGCATCTCGAGCAACGCCAGCATGATCTCGAACGGCTCGCCGTCTCGGCCATACCCCCGTCGCAACGCCGTCAGCTTCTGCACGTGTCGGACGGCGTCATCCCAGGCGTAGGCGGTGCCGACCCACCCGTCGCACAGTCGTGCGGCGCGGCGCAACGCCACCTCCGACTCGCCGCCGCACAGGATCGGCACCAGCGCGGGCGGGTGAGGCTCGAGCATTAACTCAGGCACCTGGTAATGACGACCGCTCCAGGACACCCATCCGCCCCGCCATAATGCACGCAACGCCGGGATCATCTCATCGAGCCGCTTTCCTCGAGTGCTGAAATCCTGCCCCAGCAAGTCGAATTCCTCGCGCATCCAGCCGGCGCCGACGGCCAGCGACACCCGACCACCGGAAATGACCGACGCGGTCGCCACCTGTTTCGCGACTTCCACCAACGGGCGGGCGGGGGCGACATAGATAGCGTTGGAAAACCGCAACTGCCGGGTGATCGACGACATCGCGCCGATCATGATCCACGAATCCGGCCAGGCCGTCTCGGGCGGCCACGGTGGCTGTCCAGCCGGCGATGGGTACGGAGAGGTCAGGTTGCGCGGGTAAATCAGATGATCCGCACAGATGACGCCGTCATATCCGGCTTCGTCGAGCATGCGGGCGATCGCCAGCGCGTCGCTCGTCCCCATAAACGGTGTGCCAGACCAGAATTGCATCACACGCCTTTCTGATCAATGACCCACTCCAGATGCGGCCCCGTCGAAGTACTTTAAGTTCCTTTTCCAAACTCCGGGCGCAACTAGATAAGACGCGCTAAGAAATGGATGGTGGATTTCGAACTGGACGCTGCGCAGAACGCTTGGTTGACGCAGGTGCGTGATTTTCTGCGCGAGAACGTCACGCCGGCGCTGACGTCCGAGCTGGCTGAGCACGGCCAGGAGTTTCCCGGCGGCGAAGTCGCATCGTTTCGGCGCAAGATCGGCGACAAAGGATGGTTCGGACTCAACTGGCCGCCGGAATATGGTGGCATGGGACTCGGCGCGATCCATCAGCACCTGCTGATGCGGGAATTCGAGTACTGGGGCGTCCCGGGCCCGGATCTCACGGTGACCTCGGTGGCGCCGATGATCATGCGCCACGGCACCGAACAGAACAAGCTCGAGTTCCTTCCGCCGATCGCTCGCGGAGAACTGACCTGCGCGGTGGGCTACTCGGAGCCCGAAGCGGGCACCGACCTGGCCAGCCTGCGTACCCGTGCAGTGCAAGACGGTGACGAATGGGTCATCACCGGATCCAAGATCTGGAACAGCGGCGCGCAGCGGGCGACGCATGAATGGCTCTGTGTCCGTACCGATCCCGATGCGTCGCGGCATCGGGGAATCTCGGTGATCATGGTGCCCATCGATCTGCCCGGCATAGATATCCGGCCGCTGTACGCGTGGTCGGGGTACCGCACCAACGAGGTGTTCTTCGATCAGGTCCGCGTGCCCGTCGGCAACCTGATCGGGGAAGTGAATCGAGGCTGGACCTACATCACCGGCGCGCTGGATCTCGAACGAGGTGCCCTGACCAACGCAGGGGATATGCGCCGCGCACTCGACGAGCTGACCGAGTTGGCCGGCCGGCCGCGCCGCGACGGCTCGGTGCCGCTGCAGACCTCCAGCTTCCGTCGCCGACTGGCCCAGGCCGAAGCAGACGTCGAGGCGGCCATGCTGATGGGATATGAGGCGGCGTCATTGCTGGACAGCGGCGTGATCCCCACCGTGGAGGTCAGCGTCGAGAAAGTATTCAGCAGCGAATTACGTCAGCGGATCGCCGATCTGGCCATCGACCTGCTCGGCCCCGACGGCCTGTTGGCGTACCGCAGCCCGGGCGCGCCCGAGGACGGGAAATTCGAACGGCTCTATCGGGTATCGCCGCTGATGCGCTTCGGTGGCGGTACCAACGAGGTCCTTCGCGACGTGATCGCGCAGCGTGGCCACGGCATGCCGTCCTACGGACGCTGATGGTGACGACATCGTGAAACTGCTACCCGATCAGGACGAGCGAGATCTGGCGTCGATGCTGTCCGCGCTGTTCGCCGCCGAGTGCCCAATAAGCTTGGTCCGCGAACTTTGCGACGCGGATCCACGGTCGATGCCGGCCCGGCTGTGGAAATCGTTGGCGGACGCCGGCGTATTCGGCCTGTTGCTTCCGCAGGAATACGGCGGCGCCGGCGGCAAGCTATCCGATCTCGGCATCTTCTGCCTCGAGGCCGGCCGCGCCCTCTGCCCGACGATCGTGCACGGCACGGTGCAGGCCGCTCTGGCCATCCAGCTGCTCGGCGGACCCGATCAGCATGCGGCGTGGCTGCCCTCGCTGGCCGACGGAAATATCAGTGCCACAACATGTTTGTGGGGTCCACGTAACGCCGCAGTGGGCACACCGACGCTGCGAGTGCGTTCGGAGGCTTGGGGCGGCTGGCGGCTCAGCGGCGCGGTCGATTTCGTCGCGGACGCCGACCTGGCCGATCACCTCGTCGTGTCGGCAACCGCGTCGGGGGAGCGGGTCATGGCGTTCGTCGTGCCATTGACCGCAGCGGGCCTGTGGATCGACCCGCTGCGGTTGATGGGCGGGCACCGCACATTCCGGATCGGATTCGACGATGTGGAGGTGATTGATCCGGCGGCGGTGCTGGACGGGGCCGACGGTGCGGGCCTAGCCGAACACGACCTGCGCCGGTTGGCCAACGCCGCAGTGGCGTTGCTGTCGCTGGACCTCGTCGGTGTCGGCGAGGCTGTGCTGCAGCGCACCGTCGATTACACGATGGCGCGCAAGCAGTTCGGCCGCCCGATCGCGTCCTTTCAGGCCGCACAGCATCTGGTGGCGAATATGCATATCGCGCTGGCCGCGGCGCGGCTCGCCGCCCATTCGGCGGTCTTCTGGATCGGGAAGGGCCACACCGCCACCCGTCAGACCGCGATTGCCCGCATGCATGCGGCGACCGCGGCGAAACTGATCACGCTCGATGCGCACCAGTTGCACGGCGGCATGGGCTATGTGGTCGAGACCGATTTGCATTTGTTCTCCGAGCGGGCCCGGGTGTTGTCGACACTGGGCGGCGGGGCGGATGTCGCGGCGACGTGGCTGGAGGACGAGGCGTGAGCGAACAGAGTCTGATCGACACCGAATCGGCTTCGCGAGTGGGAACAGTAGCGGCCACGGCAACGGGTCAAGTCAACTGGCGCGACTGGCAACGGTGGGCCGCGGCGGTCGGTGATCACAATCCACTATGGTTCGACCCCGAATACGCTCGCACCCAAGGCTATCGCGACATCATCTGCCCACCGCTCTACCTGCAGTACGCCATTCTGGGGGTCACGCCGTTGGACGGATTGCGGCCGGATGGCTCGTCTGGAGCCGTGTCCGGGAGCCTTGCTTTCCCCCGTGCTCCCAAACGTATGGCCGGCGGGGAGAGCACCACCTTTCACGGGCCGGCGTACCACCGCGACGAGATCGAGATGGTGCGAACGATCGAGTCGATCGTGGAGAAGCAAGGCCGTTCCGGCAGGTTCGTTCTGGTCACCTGGCGAACCCTCTACCGCAACCAGTGGGGCGAATTGGTTGCAGAGGCAACAACATCGATGATCGCCCGACCCTAGGGAGCGCTGTGGCCCGCGAGCAGATCTTCTACGAGGACGTCCACCCGGGCGACACTTTGCCGACGCTGGCGGTGACGGCCGACGAAAGACAGTTGTTCTTCTTCAGCGCCGCGACGTACAACGGCCACCGGATCCACTATGACAAAGACTGGGCGCGAACGGTCGAGGGTTATGACGACGTCATCGTGCAGGGACCGCTGCAGGCCGCACTGCTGGCCCGCGCCATCACCGACTGGATCGGCGGGCGCGGCCGATTAGTCGAGTACTCGGTGCAGAACCGGGCGGTCGCGATAGCCGGCGAGGAGCTGAACTTCGGCGGATCGGTGACCGCAAAGCGGCTGGCCGACAACGTCGGTCTAGTTGACCTGGAAATCGCCGGGCGACGCGGCGACACCGTGCTGATGCCGGGGACCGCCACGGTTGCACTGCCGCTGCGCGGAGACCAGCCGTGACGGGTCTGCGGGGCGATGCCGCGATCATCGGGATCGCCGAACTGCCGGCCGAGCGCAAGCAATCCCGCCCACCGTCGTTCACCCTCGACCAGTACGCGCTGCTGGCCAAGATGGTTGTCGACGATGCCGGTGTGGACGCCGCGGTGGTCAATGGCCTGATATGCCATGGCTTGGCGGAATCCGACATGTTCGCCCCGGCCACCCTCGCCGAATATCTAGGCCTGCCGGTGAACTTCGGTGAACGCGTCGACCTTGGTGGCGCAACGTCCGCCGGGATGGTTTGGCGCGCAGCGGTCGCCGTCGAACTCGGGCTGTGCGACGCGGTGTTCGCGATCGTGCCCGGTTCGGCGGTGCTACCAACGTCGACGCGCCACCCACCGCCGCCGCCCGGGTGGCACGGCGCGTCCAGCAACAAGTACGGCTCACCGCAAGCCGAGTTCGAAATTCCTTACGGCAACGTGGGCCAGAACGGACCTTACGCGCAGATCGCGCAGCGGTACGCCGCCCTTTTCGGTTACGACCCAACAGCTCTGGCGAAAATCGCAGTCGACCAGCGCACGAATGCGTGTGCGCATCCCGGCGCGGTGTTCCACGGCAAGCCCATCACCGTCGACGACGTTCTGGCCAGCCCGATGATCGCCGACCCCATACACATGCTGGAGACGGTGATGCGGGTCCAGGGCGGCGCGGGCGTCCTGGTCGCCAACCCGGAGGTGGCGCGCCGCTCACAGCACCGCCCGGTGTGGATCAACGGATTCGGTGAGCACATCGCCTTCAAGACAGCGACCTACGCCCAGGATTTGATGACGACGCCGATCTCTCGTGCCGCCGAGCGAGCCTTCGTGATGGCGGGGCTCACCCCGTCTGCCGTCGATGTGGCGTCGCTGTACGACTGCTACACCATCACGGTGTTGATGACACTGGAGGACGCGGGATTTTGCGGCAAAGGCGAAGGCACGGACTGGGTCAACCAGCATGACCTCACCTTTGCGGGCGACTTTCCGCTCAACACCGCGGGCGGGCAGCTCTCATTCGGGCAAGCCGGAATGGCCGGCGGCATGCATCACGTGGTCGACGCCGCGCGTCAGGTGATGGGCCGGGCCGCCGCGGCCCAGGTCGCCGACTGCAACCACGCATTCGTCAGCGGCACCGGCGGGATCATGAGTGAACAAGTCGCGCTGGTACTGGGTGGTGACTGAGATGACCGAGGCGACACCACTTCCCGAGGCCACCCCGGTATCAGCGCCGTTCTGGCAGGCGCTCACCGAACACCGGATCCTGGTGCAGTATTCGCCGTCACTGGGACGGTACGTGTTCTATCCCCGCACGCTGGCGCCGGGCACACTGGCCGACGACCTGCAGTGGCACGAAATCGACGGCGCCGGATCGGTGTACACATTCACGGTGGCGCGCCGGCCCACCGGCCCACCGTGGGTGGATTCGCTGCCGCAGATCCTCGCCGTCGTCGAGTGGGACGCCGGACCCCGGTTCAGCACCGAGCTGGTGGACGTGGATCCGGCCGATGTTCGGATAGGAATGCGGGTGAGCCCGGTGTTCTGCGACATTCCCGACAGCGGAATCACGTTGTTGCGGTATCGGCCGGAGCCAACCGATGTTTGAGACCGTGCAGCAGTTGCTGCGATCCCGGATGGGCGACGACACCCTCGCTGTCGCGTACGACGATCGGACCTGGACCTGGCGCGAGCACCTTGCCGAGGCCGCGAGCGAGGCGTCGGCGTTGATCGATCTTGCCGACACTGGTCGTCCGCTGCACGTCGGCGCGCTGCTCGGCAACTCGCCGGCCATGCTGCGCTCGATGGCGGCGGCCGGGTTGGGCGGCTACGTGTTGTGCGGGATCAACACCACCCGTCGCGGCGCCGGGCTGCTGTCCGACATCCGACGAGCGGATTGCCAACTGCTGCTTGCTGATTCCGACCACCTACCACTGCTGGACGGCCTGGATCTTGACGGCATCACCGTGCTCGACGTGGCGTCGCAGCGTTACCTCGATGCGGTAGCGGCCGCGCCACCGCTGGTGCCGTGGCGCGAGGTCGAACCGGGCGACACCTTGATGATGATCTTCACGTCGGGAACCAGCGGCGATCCGAAGGCAGTTCGGTTCGCCCACGTGATGGCGATTCTTTGTGGCGCAAGCCTGATCGGGCAGTACGACGTCACCGCCGACGATGTCTGCTACCTGTCGATGCCGCTGTTCCACTCGAACGGCGTGGCGGCCGGCTGGGCGGTGGCCATCGGCAGCGGCGCGACAATGGTTCCCGCCCGCTTCTCGACATCGAGGTTTCTGACCGACGTCCGCCGCCACCACGTCACCTACATGAACTACGTCGGCAAGCCGCTGGCGTTGGTGCTGGCTACGCCGGAGCGGGAGGACGACGCGAACAACACACTGCGGGTGGCATTCGGCAACGAGGCGACCGATCGCGACATCGACGAGTTCGCCCGGCGTTTCGACTGCCGGGTCGTCGACAGCTTCGGATCCAGTGAGTTCGCGGTGATCATCACGCGCGAAGATGGCACCCCCGCCGGGTCTATCGGCAAGGGCTATCCCGGCGTCGCCGTATACAACCCGGAAACCATTACCGAATGCGCGCCAGCGGTTTTCGACGACGCCGGGGCCTTGAGTAATTTCGACGACGCGGTCGGGGAACTCGTCAACACCGAAGGCTCCGGCCCGTTCGCCGGTTATTACAACGACCCCGCGGCCACCGACGAGCGGATCCGCCACGGCATGTACTGGTCGGGTGATCTGGCGTATCGGGACACCGACGGCTGGATCTACTTGGCCGGTCGCACCGCGGACTGGCTGCGGATCGATGGCGAGAACTTGGCGGCCGCACCCATCGAGCGAATACTGCAGCGGCTTGCCCCGATCAATCAGGTTGCGGTGTACGGGGTTCCGGATGAGCAGGTGGGCGACCAGGTGATGGCCGCCATCGTCCTCAACGAGGGCCTGTCGCTGACGCCAGGGGCGTTTGAGGAGTTCCTCGCCGCGCAACCGGACCTGTCACCGAAGGCTTGGCCGCGCTTCGTCCGGATCAATAGCGCACTGCCCACAACAGCGACGAACAAGATCCTCAAGCGCGAGCTCATTCAAGAGGGGGTAACCGGGGCCGACGGGGTGCTTTGGGAACGCGTGGGTCGAGGCACGTCCTATGTCGTGGCCGGGCCGGCCAATGCCAGTGCACCTGCGTGTTGAGGCTCCGTAGAGTGACTGTCGATGACGATTGACCCTGCGGAATCCTCAAAGCGGCCACAGAAGGGCCGCCGGCCAGGTACGAGCGGAACCCGTCAGGCGATCCGCGACGCAGCGCGGGCCCGCTTCGCTCAAGACGGATACGCATCGGCCACGATCAGGAAGATCGCGGCGGACGCCGGCGTTGACGCATCTCTTGTCATGCAGTTCTTCGGCTCGAAAGACGAATTGTTCGCAGCTGCCATGTCTATCCCGCCCGAGGTGCCCGCCCGGATCAACTCGGCGTTCGACGGCCCCGAACACGGTGTCGGAGAACGGTTGACCCGTGCGTACTTGGATTCCTGGGAGGGTGCTCCGCAGGAAAGCGAACCGCTGTTGGCAATCCTTCGCGGTGCAATCTCGCACGAGGAGGCAGCGGCGCAGCTGAGGGATTTCCTTCAGGCTCGGCTCTCTTTGGGGGCGGCCAGCCTTCACCAAGACGACACCGACGATGCGCTTCTGCGGGTGTGCCTGGCCGCATCGATGTTGATCGGCGTCATCGTCGGGCGACGGATTGTGGGGGTGCCGGCGCTGCAGGAACAAGACATCGACGCCCTGATCGAACGGGTTGCTCCTGCGGTGCAATTGATTTTGACGCCGAATATGTCATCGGCTCCCGACTAAGTGGGGGATACCGATGCTGGCGGCGGGGATCGTCCGTCGCGCATCGTCCGGGCGGCGACTCTTGCCATCGGTTGGCCTTCACTGAATGCCCAGCATGGTTGCCGTTTCCCAATAAATCTCAACAGGCGTTGACATTTTCTCGTTGCCCACCTACCGTCGAGTCAGACACTCCGATGAGGGTTCCACAGTGAGGGAATCGACGATGATCAGCGAAGAGGCAGTCTTGCTGCCGGCGTTTGGGTATGACGAGGCAACCGACCCGACCGTGTTCGGCAAGTTCGATCCGGGCACCCGGGTTCTGCCGACGGGTTTTCAGACCATGCAGCAGTTCCGCCCGCTTCCCGTCGACATCGTGTTCGAGAAGGACACCGCCGTCACACTTCGCGACGGGACGACGATCTACGTCGATGTGTTCCGTCCGGCGGGCACCGAGAAGGTGCCCGTCGTCGTCGCCTGGAGTCCGTATGGCAAGAGCGGTGGAACGCTTCCGAGAAACTGGATCATGTTCAATGTTCTGGGAATCGACCAGAGCGAGCATTCGGGATTGGGCAAGTTCGAGGGTCCCGACCCGGCGTTCTGGTGCGCGGACGGCTACGCCGTGTGCAACCCCGATGCGCGTGGGGTCTACAACTCCGACGGTGACAGCGTCTTCCCCGGGGAGCAGGACGGCCGGGACTGTCACGACGTGATCGAATGGCTTGCGGTGCAGGACTGGTGCACCGGCAAGGTCGCCATGTGCGGAAATTCCTACCTGACGATCTCGCAGTGGTTCGCCGCGGCCGAACAGCCGCCGCACTTGGCCGCCATAGCCCCGTGGGAAGGCATGAGCGACCTCTACCGCGACCTCGTCATGCGCGGGGGAATGCCCGATTTCGGGTTCCCCGCGATGTGGGCGAACTCGTATGCCGGCAAGCATAAACGGGAGGACCTCGTCGCGGAGGCCGAGCGCTACCCCTTGATGAACGATCTGTGGAAGTCCAAAACCGCACGCCTGGAACAGATCACCGTGCCGGCCTACATCGTCGCCAGCTACTCCAACCTGATCCACACACCTGGCACCTTCCGCGGCTGGCGGCAGATCAGTTCGCAGGACAAATGGCTACGCATCCACAACACCATGGAATGGCCCGATTTCAACGACGCGGCGCACAAAGCCGATCTGCTCCGCTTTTTCGACCACTACCTCAAGGGCCACGACAACGGTTGGTTGGACACTCCCCGGGTGCGTTATGCCTTGCTCGATCTCGAAGGCAACGACCGCGTCGACATCCCGGCGAGCGAATTCCCGCCACACGACGTCACTTACGCCAAGTTCTACCTTGACGGCACATCCCGAACGCTGACCAGTGACGCACCCGCGAACGCCGTCGCGACCAGCTACGACGCGCAGGCGGATCGTGACGGGGTGTCGTTCACCGTCCGCTTCGACACCGAAACCGAGCTCGTCGGGTATCCGAAGGTGCGGCTCTGGGTCGAGTCCGACGGCTGGGACGACATGGACCTGTTCTTCTTCTTGCAGAAGCTCGACGCCGACGGCCGGCACCTGCAGCAATTCAACGTCCCGAATCACGGTGAGATCCTGGACCATCTGACCGAGGACGGCGCGGCGATTCTGAAGTACAAAGGGTCCAACGGACGCTTGCGTGTTTCCATGCGACGGCTGGACGACGCAACATCGACGGATGCCATACCCACTCACAGCTTCGACCGCGTTCAGAAGCTGGAGCCCGGCGAGGTTGTACCCGTCGAGATTGACATGTTCCCCGTCGGATTGGCATTCCACCCGGGTGAGCAGTTGCGACTCGTCATCAGCGGCTACAACCTGCTGGGCGGTGTGATGCCCAACCTTTCAACAGGATCCACCACGCCGCAGAACCTCCCGACGGTGTTGCCCGACAACCATGGCAGGCACATCATCCATACCGGGGGATCGCACGCGTCGTACCTGCAGATCCCGGTTCGGCACAGCTAATGAGCAGGCTCAGCGGGTCGCCGTGATGTATTCGGAGTGCATGATCTGGTCGATGTGCAAGTCGACGTCGGGCGGGGTCCGGCCGTAGGCGGCCTGTAATTCGGGGTTGGTGTGGACGGGGTCGACCGCCCAGGCGTGTTCGACGAGCCATTCGGCGGGTTTGGCTTTCTCCGCGTCGTCGTAGGTCAGCGTGGAGAAATTCACGTCACCGGACACGTTGAGACCGGGGTAGGTCGTTTCCAGGGCAGCGAGCCGATCTGAGTCCAGAGACGATCCCAGGGCCCCTATCGCGAGCCGGCTGCCCGGCGCGGAGAGGTCACCGATTCGGGTGAACAGAGTGTCTTGGGCGTCGCCGGTCAAGTAGGGCAATATGCCCTCCACCGACCAGGCGGTGGGACGTGTCGGGCTAAATCCCGCCGCCCGCAACGGTATTGACCAGTCATCGCGGAGATCCGCTGCGACATTCTCGCGGTTCGCGGCAGGCTCGGCGGCATGCTCGGCAAGCACACGTGCCTTGAATTCAAGGACTTTCGGCTGGTCTACCTCGAATACAGTTGTGCCACTTGGCCAATTCAACCGATAGGACCGGGAATCCAAGCCGGCGGCGACGATGACTGCTTGGCGTATGCCCCGCTGCGCGGCGGAGACGAAAAACTCATCGAAGAATCGGGTCTGCACGCCGTAAAGCCGCGGGAAAGCCGTTGACGCTTCAGACGTGCCGGGGTTGGCGAGCACACCGGTCAGATACGGATCCGCCGAGGCCGTGATGAAGTGCTTCGCATAGTCGTCTCGCACCAGCGGCTGCGGGCTGATGGCATGCAGGGCGCGCCATCCGGCCACCAGCAGAGCGGTGTAGCCGACGCTGCTGACGATGTCCCACTCGTCGCCGTCGGAGCGAACCCATTTGTCTTGCGGCGCGGTCATAGAACCTCCCTCTCCCATTACAGCTCCAGCAAGACGGTCACCGGGCCGTCATTGACCAGTTCGACCTGCATGTCGGCGCCGAAGACGCCGGTTTCCACGTCGGCACCCAGGTGCCGCAACGCCTGCACAAACGCGGCCACCAGTGGCTCGGCGACTGGACCCGGCGCGGCGGCGTTCCACGACGGTCGCCGCCCTTTGGCGGTGTCGGCATACAGGGTGAACTGGCTGACGACCATGATCGGCGCGTTGATGTTGGACGCGGATTGCTCGTCGTCGAGAATTCTTAGTTGCCAGAGCTTCTCGGCGAGTCGGCGTGCTTTGTCGATGTCGTCGCTGTGCGTCACCCCGACGAATGCCAGCAGGCCCTGGCTGTCGGGCCGGATCGAGCCGACGACGTGGCGGTCCACCGACACCGTTGCCGACCAGACCCTTTGCACCAGAACCCGCATGGCCCGATGCTGCCATGCGCCGCGAGTAGGGTCGTGTTGTGTCCGTACTGGTCGCCTTCTCGGTTACGCCCCTCGGCGTTGGCGAAGGCGTCGGTAAGATCGTCGCCGAAGCGGTCCGGGTGGTCCGGGAATCCGGCTTACCGAACAAGACGGATTCGATGTTCACCGTGATCGAAGGCGACAGCTGGGCCGAGGTGATGGCCGTCGTGCAGCGCGCCGTCGAGGCCGTGGCGGCCCACGCCTCGCGGGTCAGCGTGGTGATCAAGGCGGACTGGCGATCAGGTGTCACCGACGCGATGACCGGCAAAACCGAATCGGTGGAGCGCCACCTGTCGAGTCGCCCTCCGCCACGCCTAATGTCGTAGCGGTGAGTGCACGCGCGGGCATCGTCGTCACCGGAACCGAGGTTTTGACCGGTCGGGTTGCCGACCGCAACGGCCCGTGGCTTGCCGACCGCCTCCTCGAGCTGGGAGTCGAGCTGGCCCACATCACCATCTGCGGTGACCGCGCCGCCGACATCGAAGCCCAACTGCGCTTCATGGCGGACGAGGGCGTGGACCTGATCGTCACCAGCGGCGGCCTGGGACCGACCGCCGATGACATGACCGTTGCCACCGTCGCCAGATTCTGCGGACTCGAACTGGCTCTGGACGCCGAGCTGGAAAACAAGATCGCGGTGATCTTGAAAAAATTGATGTCGCACATCGGATCCGGCGATTTCGACGCGGTACGCGCCGCCAACCGCAAGCAGGCCCTGGTCCCGGTCGGGGCTGTGGTGATGGACCCGGTCGGCACCGCGCCCGGCGTCGTCGTTCCCGGCAAGCCGACGGTCGTGGTGCTACCGGGCCCGCCCCGCGAATTGCAGCCGATGTGGCAGACCGCAGTAGGGATACCCGCCGTCCAGGACGCCATCGCCGGCCGCACGATCTACCGCCAAGACACCCTCAGAATGTTCGGGCTGCCGGAATCCGGGCTGGCCGAGACACTCCGTGAGGCGGAGGACGGCGTGCCCGGTTTCGCCTCGCTGGAGATCACCACGTGTCTGCGGCGCGGGGAGATCGAGATGGTCACGCGTTACGAACCCGACACCGCCGACGCCTACCAACGATTAGTCGAATTCCTCCGCGACCGGCACTGGCAGCAGATCTTCTCCGACGACGGCTCCACGGTGGACGAGCAGGTGGCGCAACTGCTCACCGAGCGCCGGATCGCGACGGCGGAGTCGTGCACCGGCGGACTGCTGGCGGCACGGCTCACCGACCGGCCCGGTTCGTCGGCCTATCTCGCCGGTGGGTTGGTGGCCTACGCCAATGAAGCGAAAACCGACTTGCTCGGCGTGGACCCGGAACTGATCGGCGCGCACGGCGCGGTGTCGGAGCCGGTGGCCGAGGCGATGGCCGCCGGCGCGTTGCGGCGCTTCGGCGCCGACACTGCGGTCGCCATCACCGGGATCGCCGGTCCCGGCGGGGGAACAGACGACAAGCCGGTGGGCACGGTCTGCTTCACCGTTTCGCTGGCCGACAGCGGGTCCTCAACCCGAACGCTCCGATTGCCCGGCGGCCGCACCGACATCCGGGAGCGCGCGACGACGGTGGCGATGCATCTGCTGCGTCAAGCGCTCAGCGGAGCCGTGCGACATAGCTAATCCGACCGCCCTACCGGCCATCGTCATCGGCGCAAGTGGTCAAGCTGATTTGCTCGGTGCCGAAACGGATTCCGGTGGCGTCCTTGCCAATAAACGTCAGCACCGCGACGGCGATCAGGACGGGTCCGATCGTCGCAGCCAACGCGAAGGGATAGCCGTGGGCGGCGGCCAGTCGTTCTTGAATGGGCAAGTTGAACGCGGCCAGTAGATTTCCCAGTTGGTAGGTGACCCCCGGATAGAACCCGCGGATGGCGTCCGGCGACATCTCGGTCAGGTGCGCAGGAATGACGCCCCATGCGCCTTGCACGGCGAACTGCATCAGAAACGAGCCGAGGCAGAGCATCGCGGCGGTGTGCGAGAAGGCGAACAGCGGCACGATCGGTAGCCCCAGGACCGCACAGAACACCACCGTGTGGCGGCGGCCGAGCCGCTGCGAAAGTGTGCCGAAGATCAGTCCGCCGACGATGGCGCCGACGTTGTATGTGATCACGATCAATTTGGTGGTGGTGCTGGACAGCTCAGCGCCGCCGTTGTGGGTGGCCGACAGAAACGTCGGGTACACATCCTGGGTGCCGTGGCTCATCCAGTTGAAGGCGGTCATCAGGAGCACCAGATAGATGAACCGCCGGACGACGGCCGCGTCGCGCAGCACATCGCGGATTCTAGTGTGGGTCAACCGCATTCGATGCTGTTCGGCCTCCCAGACCTCGGATTCCTTGACCCGGTAGCGGATGATTAGGCTGATCATCGCGGGGATGATGCTCAGCCCGAACAGCCACCGCCAGGACAGCCCCAGCCAGTTCATCAGCAGCAGCGACACAAGCGTCGCCAACAGGTAGCCGAATGCATAGCCCTCTTGCAGCAGACCGGAAAAGAATCCGCGCCGCTCGACGGGAACCTTCTCCATGGCCAGCGCGGCACCCAGTCCCCATTCGCCGCCCATGCCAATCCCGTACAGCAGTCGCAGGATGATCAGCACCGTGAAATTGGGCGCGAATGCACACAAGAATCCGACCACCGAATAGAACGCCACATCGACCATCAGCGGTACCCGCCGGCCCACCCGGTCGGCCCACAGCCCGAACAGCAATGCGCCCACCGGGCGCATGAGCAGGGTGGCCGTCGTCAGAAACGCGACTTCGGTTTTGGTGTGGTGAAAGGTCTTCGCGATATCGGCATAGACCAGCACCACGATGAAGTAATCGAAGGCGTCCATCGTCCAGCCCAGCAGCGCTGCGATGAACGAGTTGCGTTGATCCTTGGTGAGCGGCGCTTTTCCGGGCACTCGCACCATGTATCACACAGCAAGCTACGGCGTGCCGAGCACGAAAGAAATCAGGTCTTTTCGATGCTGTCCCAGAGCTCGGTCATGGTGCTCAGAATTTCCTCGGCAAAGCCCAGCCCGGCGAGATGGCTTTCCCCGGGCAGCGTGTAGAGCTCCGCGTCCGGCAGCCTGCTGACGACGTGCTGCCCGTGGGCGAACGGGACGATGTGGTCACGGTCGCCGTGCCACCAGCGGACCGGGATCTTCACCTCCTCGAGCCGGAATCCCCAGTCCCGTGCGAAGACGATGACATCAGCGAACGGAGCGGCCATCTGCTTGCGGGCGCCGTTGAGCAGATCGTCGAGGAACATCGCCTTGAATTCCGGCCGCACCAGCAGCCGCCGATCGCCTTCGGGGGATATCCGCGCGTAGAGATACAGCGCCGGCTCGGCAACCGGCTTGATGAGCCGGATCAGCCCGACCGCCGCCCACCGGATCGGAAATCCGGCGACCGAGAGCAACGGCGCCACCAACGAACCGAGCGCCACCACTCCACCGCCGATGGCGTCCGCGCCGACGGTCGGCGCCACGCCGCCGAGCACCCCGACCGCCACCACGCGGTCGGGCATCGCCGCCGCGCACCCCAGGGTGTACGGGCCGCCGCCGGACAGGCCGATGACGATCATCTTGTCGATGCCCAAGGTGTCCGCGACGGTGCGCAGGTCATCGGCGAACGCGGCGACGTTGTCGTACTGGTAGGGCGTCGAAGCCCCGATGCCAGGCCGGTCGATGCCGATCAACCGGATGTGGTTCTGCCCGGCGTAGATCCGGGCCTCGGTCGGAATCTGCCGGCGCGCGCCGGGAGTGCCGTGTAGCCAGAAGATAGCGCGGCCTTGCGGGTCACCGAACTCGGCGAACCCCAGCTGACGATCGTCGCCAACCGCGATGTTGCCTTCCAGCTTGGGACGAGCAATCGCAAAAGCCATTACCGCAGTGTTACACGGACCTGGTGCTCCCGATCCGGGTTGGGTCAATCGCCTGCTTGTTTGGACGGCGTTTTCGGAGCCGTGCGGCCCTAGATGGTGCACGCTGCATACAACAACGCGGATCCTGTCGACTGGAGTAAGGCATGCACATCATCGATGCCGACGGACACGTCGCTGAGAACCCGTCGCTGGCGATCGAGGCAATGAAGCGCTGGCCGCAACGCGTCACGGCCAGCGCCGACGGAAAGCCGAGGTTGGTCATCGAGGGTCGCAACTATCCCGAAGACCGCGGCCCGGGTGCGGGCTGCCCGCCTGACCGCGGGATCAGCACAGCGCCGGACATCAACTGCAGGTCGGTCGAGGGCGTGCTGGGCGACGCCGACCGCGACCACATCAGCACCATGGTGCTGTATCCCAGCCTCGGGCTCTGCGCCCCGAGCCTCGAAGACCCGGAATTCGCCGCCGGGTTCGCACGCCTCTACAACCAGTGGATCGCGGATTTCTGCGCGCCGGCGGCCGGCCGGCTGCTCGGCGTCGCCGTCACCCCGATCGAGCACGGGCACGTGGCGATCGACGTCATGCGGGAAGCCAAAGATCGCGGGCTGGTGGCCACCCTCGTCCCGCCGGCGCTCAAGACGCGCAACCTCGACCACCCCGACCTCGATCCGTTTTACGCCGCCGCGGTCGAGCTCGACATGCCGCTCGGCATTCATGGCGCGCCGGGCATCCACTTGCCGAAGATCGGCGTCGATCGTTTCACCAATTACATCCAGGTGCACTGCGTCAGCTTCCCGTTCGACCAGATGACGGCGATGACCGCGCTAATTTCGGGCGGTGTCTTCGATCGGCATCCGGGATTGCGGGTGGCCTTCCTCGAGGCGGGCGTCGGCTGGGTGCCGTTCTTCATCGACCGGCTGCACGAGCATTTCGAAAAGCGAGGCGACTGGATCGAGCGCGGGTGGCAACGCGACCCCCAGGAGTACCTGCAGGCCGGCAACATCTTCGTGACGTGCGAGCCTGAGGAACCGATCCTGCCCGGCGTCATCGACGTGCTCGGCGACGACTTCATCATGTTCGCCAGCGACTACCCGCACTGGGACGGCGAGTGGCCTGAGAGCACCAAGCACCTGCGCACGCGACCGGACATCAGCGAAGACGCCCGCGCGAAAATCGGCGGGCGTAACGCGCAGCGTTTCTACGGTCTCAACTGAAGAGACTCAGTTTGCCAGTCAGCATCTCGAAAATGTCTTCGTGCAACGGGTTTCATTTGACGACAGAACGCGTTCGGCTTGCCGATGGCATGGATCTACTAGGACTCTCGGAGCCGGTACTGCCGGGCAGGTGCGGGCGCACTATTGTTATGCGCGTCGACGCTGTTACCAATAACCCTCTTCCATGCAGCTGTCGGGTCGGAAGTTGGTGGCGAGCCGTCACGACCTGAGCTGGACACCATCAAAGAATTGAGGGGCCATGGGCGAATTCGATCAGCACGAGGGTGAAGCGCAAACCATTGTGAATCTCGCCGAGGCGGCGATGCACATGTACCGGGCCGCCATCGATTCGCTGCCTTTTCCCGAAGACAAGAAATTCCAGAAGCGCGCGGAGATAGTTCTGTCCGGTATGCGGAAACTTCGCGCGGCGTTGACCGAGGCGGCGAGCCACGGCAGGTCCACTCCCACGGTCATGATGGCGCTCAGCGACGTGCGGCGGCGCTACGACGATCTGATGGAGCGCGCGGCCGATGCGCCCGGATCGACTCTGGGCCAACAGCTCTACCACGCCCGCATCCACGCCAAGCTGACCGCGCAGGAGGCGGCCAACGGGGTGGGGCTTCGGCCTGACCTGCCCGACGAGCTCGAAGAAGGCGCGACGCCGACCGACCAGGAGACGCCGCTGGTGCAACAGCTGATTGCCGCAATCCGAGCGGTGGCGGGCCTAGACGAAGGCGAATACGAGCCTGCGCCGCCGCCGGTCGAGGAGCACGTCAAGGGCTGGGATGAAGCACTGGCCGTGAATGGCGCCGGCGACGAGGCGCACGCAGCTCACTAGCCGCCCACGTCACCGAATGGTCAGGCCGGTCAGCGCCCGACCGATGACGAGTCGCTGGATCTCGCTGGTGCCTTCAAAGATGGTGAAAATCTTGGCATCCCGGTGCATCCGCTCGACCGGGTAATCGCGGGTGTAGCCGTTGCCGCCGAGGATCTGGATCGCTTCGTCGGTAACGTAGACGGCGGTCTCACTGGCGTACAGCTTTGCCATCGAGCCCTCGGCTGAGGTGAACGGCTTGTCGTTTCGTTGCATCCAGCTGGCCCGCCAGACCAGCAGGCGCGACGCGTCGATGCGGCTTTTCATATCGGCCAACTTGAACGCGATGGCCTGGAATTCGGCGATCTTACGGCCGAACTGCTCGCGCTGGCGAGAGTATTCCAGCGCGTACTCGTAGGCGGCGCGGGCGATGCCCAACGCCATTGCGCCCACGATCGGACGAGTGCGTTCGAACGTCATCATCGCGGCCTGGCTGGAAGTGCGATGCCCTTCCCGGATCTTGGCGATCCGGCGCTCGAAACGCTCGCGGCCGCCGAGGATCAGCTCACCGGGAAGGCGGACGTCGTCGAGCACCACTTCGGCGGTGTGTGAAGCCCTAATACCGTGCTTTTTGAATTTCTGCCCCTGATAGAGGCCCTTGGTGTCGGGAGGCACGATGAACGTCGCCTGCCCTCGCGTGCCTAACTCCGGCTCCACCGACGCCACCACCACATGGACGTTGGCGATTCCGCCGTTGGTCGCCCACGTCTTGGCGCCGTTGATGATCCACTCATCGGCGGCTTCGTCGTACTTCGCTCGGGTGCGGACCGCGCCGACGTCAGAGCCGGCGCCGGGTTCGGAGGAGCAGAATGCGGCCAGCTTGGGGTCGCCCGGACTGCCGAACATCTGCGGCAGCCATTCGCCGATCTGCTGCGGCGTGCCGTTGGCGGCCAGTGCGGCCGCGGCAAGCCCGGTGGCCATGATGGACAACGCGATTCCGGCGTCACCCCAGAACATTTCCTCGAAGACCGTCGGCATGCCCAGGCCGGTGGCTTCGGCCGCCATCTGACCGAACAGTTCTGGGGTGTAGAGCCCAACTTTGGCGGCCTCTTGGATGA
Organism: uncultured Actinomycetota bacterium; assembly: GCA_963760095.1. Lineage (GTDB taxonomy): Bacteria > Actinomycetota > Actinomycetes > Mycobacteriales > Mycobacteriaceae > Mycobacterium. The sequence goes on from CAVXBT010000015.1 coordinate 340,890, forward strand.
TCGGCCAGGGGGTCTCTTCGCGCTCGTCCCACTCGGCCGCCGCGGGCCGGATCACCGTGTCGGCGAACTCGTGCACCCAGTCCCGGACCTGCACCACTTCCTCTGACAACTCCAGCGAAAAGGTCGAGTCCATCGGCGCTCCTGTCAGATATTGCGTCCCCATTTGAGTGGTCGGCGGTGCCTGGCCAAACTGACGACCGACACATACAGTAAACGCTTGTATACTGAATGGACAAACCGACAGCTGAGGGGGACGTGTGCAGCGCAACGACATCCGGGCCGTCGGCGATCTCGCGGGGGAGGCGTCGTCGGTGCTGACGACGTTGGTCCGGGGGATGCACACCGGGATCGCCAGTCGGGTATTCGACTCGATCGGGCCGGCGGGGGCACCGACCCGGGTGATCCACGACGGGTTGACGCAGGCGATCTACAGCGGCGTGGACCGCGGCATTCGCGGCGCGACCCGCGCCGCGGGCATGGCGGCCGCCGAAATCTGGGGCAACGAAACCGACGAAGCTCTCGAATCGCGTACCGATTCCGCCGCAGCCGCCATCGCAGCGGTCAACGGGATATACGGCGATGAGTTGACCGAACGCGGCAACCCACTCGCCGGCGCGATGGTGATTCGACGCGGCGGCAAGCCGGTCGCGTTGACGACTGACGCTCTTGCAACTGCATTCCCGGCGGCCACCCATCGAGTCGCGGTCTTCGTGCACGGCTGGTGTCTTACCGAGCGGTCATGGTCTCGGCGCCCGCGCGAGGGTCAAGACGGCCGCAGCTATGGCGAACGGCTATACGAAGAGCTGGGATTCAGCCCGGTTCTGCTGCGGTACAACACCGGTCTGCATGTGTCGGCCAACGGCCGCACGCTCGCCGACATCCTCGACTTGTTGCACGACCAGTGGCCGGTCCCCATCACCGAGCTCGTGCTGGTAGGCCATTCGATGGGCGGGCTGGTCGTGCGCAGCGCCTGCCACTACGGCGCCGAGCAACAGCATGACTGGATCAACGCCGTCAGTCGTGTTGTGTGCCTCGGCTCGCCGCATCTAGGGGCCGATCTGGAAAAAGGTGTCAACGTCGCGTCCTGGGCGTTGGCTCGGTTACCCGAGACCCGTGCTATTGCAACCTTTCTGAACGCTCGCAGCGACGGAGTCAAGGATCTGCGCTTTGGCGCCTGCCTCGATGAGGACTGGCATGACGCCGATCCGGATGAATTCCTGCGCGATCGTTGCAGTGAGGCACCGTTTATGCCGCACGCCACCTACCACTTCGTCGCGTCCACCGTCGCCCCGCCGCTGCTCGGGATGATCGCGGGTGACCACCTCGTGCGGCCGAAAAGCGCTGCCGGCCAAGGCAGGTCGCGTCGCATCCCATTCGACACTGAGCACGGACTGACGTTGAGCGGCCTGCACCACTTCGACTTGCTTAATCATCCGCTGGTCTACGCAAAGCTGCGGGACTGGCTGGCCCAATCACCGGCGGGCGGCATCAGCGATATGAGCCGCGACGTCAGCGGCGACGGTTAGCGTCGCCGCGTCGCCGGCAGCCGAGTAGCGACCGGCGACCGCGTTGTACGTCGCGCCCACGATCGATCCGTGATCCGCGGGTAGCTCGACAACCTTCACCGGCCAGTTGTTGCGCCGCAGAGCCGCGGCGAAATCACTGGACACCGAGACCGGAATGACGCGATCGGATACGCCGTGCAAGAGGGTGAACGGGGACCGTCGTGCGCCACCGTGCAGCTGAGTTTCTGGAACGTGAAGGAAGATCGGATCGGCCACCATGAACGCGCCGGCGAGGCAGACGGTGTGCGCAAAACCCATGCCGAGCTCCTGCGCCTCGATCGTGAGGGCCGCCGCGGCGAGGCCCCCCATCGACCAGCCGACGAGCACCAGGCAGTCGGGGTCGTCGAGCCGTTCGCGGGCGAAGTGCACCGAGCGCAGCAGGTCGGCCCGACCGCCGTCGTCGGCGGATGAATCCCAGTCGGGGACGACAACGCCCAACCCGTGATCGGCCAACAGATCAGCGAGCGGCCGAACCGAGGAGCGTGCGTCTGGCTGCTGGCCGTGCCACAGCAGAACCGTTGGTGGTGAGGATGTGCCGAAGACGTCTGCCAGCCGACCGGCGGCGTATTCGACGGTCTCCATGCCTGTCAGGTTGCTCCAGCGACTACAACGTCACGGCTGCGGCTGCGGCTTCGGCGGCGGCGCGGGTGGCGGTGCGCCGCCACCGATCAACGAGTTCAGGATGCTCAACGGCAAACCTGCGTCCGCCGGTGACTTGCCCGGGTCAGGGACGGCCGCGTCGTCTTTCTGCCAGGACTGGCAGCCGTCCGTCTTGAACGTCTTGTCGGTCGGGTCGATCCTCACGACCTGCGGCTTTTTGCTCATGGCGTTGTCGATCGGCTGTTTTGCGTCGTCGCCGAGCCGCTTCCAATAACAGACGCCGTTGCCGACCGGGCCGGCTGACGTGTAGGTGCCGGGGACGATGTCGGTTCCGACCGCGAACACGCCGTCGTGGTCGATCGTCGTCTTGGGACCCGCCGGGGCCGATCCAGGTTTCGGGGTCGGCGCAGGTGCGGGTGGGTCGGCGCTGGCCAGCCCCGCGGCGGAACCCCAGCCCAGCACCATCAGCGCCGCAGCGGCGAAAGTAGTTGACTTCGACGTCACGAATAGCAGCTTACGGACTTTGCGCGATGCGTGCCGCGGCCCAATTTCGCTACTAGGCGGTTTTGGTCAGCAGCGGCAGCAATAACCGACGGCGCGCAGAGCTGGCGTCCGCGAAGTACTGCAGCGCCTCGTGCACCGAACCGACGGTGGGGAAACTGGTGTCCTCGTGAGTGATCAGCAGCGCCCGGGTCACCGCGGCGCTCGGCAGCACCGCCCACTCCAACCCCGCGGCGCTGCACGCGCCGTCCAGACGGTAGAGGAGCCGAACGCTCTGCGCGGGGAAGCGCTCCACACCGGAAAGGTCGAGCACAAACGGCTTGTCCGGCAGGATGAAGCGCTTAGCGTATTCGCTGACCTGATCCAGGTTGTCGGCGTCGACCGCACCACTGACTGTCACGACGGTTGCCAGGTGTCGACACTGCGCGCGAACCGCGGCACCGCCGCAGTCGACCGGCAGATGGGCGTGCCGGGGCGCCAGGTACGAAGCCCCTGAAGCGATCGAATCGGTCATGAGTGACCCCCCGTTTCTCAAACATTTTTAGGAATTAGCCGTCGGGAATAACCCCAACCTGTTTGAGACGCTAATTGGTTACTCTAAGGTCACTGGGTGCAGCGTTTAATACTTCGCTAAGAAACGGTTTTCGAGAATGTTTCACCGCCGTTGCGAGGGCCTTCGACGGATCCTGATCGGCCCACCGACACGGCCAACCGGCGTCAGCTCTGTCCCCAGCTGTCCCAGAAGGTCACGGTCTCTGCCGGTGGCCGCGAGGCCGGGCGGAAGTCAGTGCCTATCGTGTACGCCACCGGGAAGAGCGCGGCCTGCGTGGCTGTGGCCGGGATTCCCAGCAGCTCTGCGACCTCCCGTTCCTTGGCCAAATGCATTGTCGTCCAGACCGATCCGAGGCCGCGGGACCGAAGAGCGAGCAGAAAGCTCCAGCCGGCCGGAATGATCGACGCCCACGCCGACGCGGCGACCAGCATGTTTGAGTTATCGATGCGGTTCTCCAGGCACGGGATGACATGCACGGGAACTTGTCCCAGTGTGTCGGTCAGGCTGAACGCGCTCGCGTACACCCGCTGGGTTTGCGGATCGGACGCGTCGTTGGCGGCTTGGGCAAGGTACTCAGCGCCGATGCTGCGGTAGATGTCGGCGATCGCGGCGCGCTTGTCGGCGTCGGTGACGACCAGCCACCGCCAGTCCTGCGTATTGCTAGCCGTGGGCGCCTGCATCGCCAGTTGGATGCACTCGAGGATCACGTCACGACCGACCGGTCGGGTCAGGTCAAGACGTTTGCGCACCGACCGGGTGGTGGTGAGCAATTCGTCGATCGACGTGATGTCCACTCTTCTCGACCGCCCCTCTCAGACAGTGATGTCCACTCGCTCAGAGGTCGATCGCGCAGGACTGATCGACTCCGAGCACAGCCAACGAGCGTCCCAGGCCAAGGAAAACCGCGACACACAGCGTGAGATCGAGGATTTCCGGGTCGGTGAACTGTTCACGCAGCCGCTCGAAGAACGTGTCATCGATCGATCCATGGTCATTCGCGAAACGTTCGGCGTATTCGATGGCAAGCCGTTGCCGCGCCGTGTAGCTGGGGTAGGTGGCATACGCCGCGACGTTCTCATAAAGCTCCGGTGCGACGCCCGCCTCGAGCACCGACGGTGCGCGGAAATCCGAGCACGCGACGCAGTCGTTGATTTGCGCGATGCGCATCCTGGCCAGTTCGCGCTCGTCCGGCGGCAGGATGCTCTGCTGGTAGGCGCCGCGAATCATCCGCTCAACCATGTCGCCGAGTTGCGGGCGCAGCGTCCAAATCATTGCGGCCTCGCCACCGGGACCATCCGGCACCTCGAGTCGGGCCATGGATGCGAGCCAACCAGATGATCGGCGCAACTGTCCAGGTTATCGGTTCAGGATCCGGTCGGCTTCCGCCGCCATGTCGGCGACAATGTCGGCCGCGGGTCGAACTGAGTCGATGCGGCCGATCGACTCGCCGACCAGTATGGCGGCCGCCTCGAAATCCTCTGCGGCGACAGCGGCTTCGAAGGTGCTTACCGCATCGGGCAGCGACGACAGCAGTGCGGCTTCGTTGGCGTGCCAGCCGTCGACGAATGGGTTGCTCAAGGCTCGCTCGTTGTATTCGGGCGGCCAATCCAGCCGCCGCACAACGTCGTAGACCCGCGTGCGGTAAGTGTCGTCACCGCCGGCCCCGACAGCCCGCTGGTGCGCGCGCGGCGACACCAGCGCCTCGGGGGAGGCCCAAAACCTGGTGCCCACCAGCACGCCGTCGGCGCCGAGGACGCGCGCCGCCGCAAGTCCGCGCCCATCGGCAACGCCGCCGGCAGCCAGCACCAGCGTGTCGGGAGCGCGTTCGGCGGCAAGGTCGACGACGTCGGGCACCAGCGTGAACGTGGAGCGGACCGTCATTCCGTGACCGCCGGCCTCGCCGCCCTGGGCCGCCAGGATCTCCGCTCCGGCGTCCAGCGCCTGACGCGCGTGGTTGAGCTTCTGCACCTGCGCGATGAGCGGAACGCCGGCCGCGTGGATGCGCTCTGCGAACGGCTGCAGATCGCCGAAGGACAACATGATCGTCGCGGGTTGTCGCTCCAGCGTCTCATCGAGCAGTTCGGGTTTGCGGGCCAGACTCCAGGTGATGAAGCCGCACCCGACCCGCTCGCCGTCGGCCAGGCCGAACTCGCGCTGTAACCAGTCCGAGTCGCCGTAGCCGCCACCGATGAGGCCTAGGCCGCCGCTCGACGTCACGGCCGCAGCAAGTCGGCCTCCCGAAATCAACGCCATCGGCGCGGACAAAATGGGGTGTTCGATACCGAAGAACTCGGTGAGGCGCGTTTTCACGTCAGCTCCCCGGTGAGGAACTGCGCCCGCCCATAGCCGAAAGACCAGTCCTCGTCGTCGTTGTCGGTGATCGACACGATCAAATCTGCCGGGTCGAGTCCGCATCGGGTGGCGAGGTTGGCGGCAACCAGCTCGTAAAACCGTTGCTTCATTTCTGGTGAGCGGCGCCGGCTTACCACATGTAAAACCACGAGCTGCGAGGAACGGTCGATACCGAGACCGGTGTCCCAGACGATGATCTCGTGAGCCGGGTGCGTGCGCACCACCTGATAGCGATCGCGCGGCGGTACTCCGAAGGCCTCGACAACAGCGTCGTGTACGGCGTCCAGCAGCGTCCGAATCTCGGCAGGCGTGCGACCCTCGATGAGGTCGACGTACAGCAGTGGCATGGCTTTGACGCTAGACGGGCAGACGCGAGCTGTGAATGGTCGCTTCGGCGCGTTCGCGATTGCGTGAGGTGAGCCGTCGATACAACGCCTGCCTGCGGCAACGCCGCCGTATTCTCTTCGGAGCCACACCGGGTCGACAACTCGCGATCGATCCGACGCACTGATACCCTGCCTTCGCCGTCGTTTGTGATGATGCAGCCGTGGTGGATGACGCACCAGTGGCCTCACGGAAAGAATGTTGTGCGAAGCGGAGAGATCAAGGCCCTCACTGGACTTCGCATCGTTGCCGCCGTATGGGTAGTGCTCTTTCATTTCCGCCCGCTGTTGCGCGACGCGGCGCCCGGGTTTCGCGACGCGCTCGCGCCGGTACTCAACTGCGGTGCGCAGGGTGTGGACCTGTTCTTCATGCTGAGTGGGTTTGTGTTGACCTGGAATTACCTGGATCGGATGGGCGGATCATGGTCGACGCGCGCCACCGTGCATTTCCTCTGGCTGCGGCTGGCCAGAGTGTGGCCGGTGTATGTGGTCACCCTGCACTTGGCCGCGCTGTGGGTGATCTTCACCCTGCACGTCGGTCACGTGCCGTGGCAGGATCTCACCCAGTTCAATGCGGTCAGCTACGTGCGTCAGGTGCTGCTGGTCCAGCTGTGGTTTCAGCCGTTCTTCGACGATTCGAGCTGGGACGGTCCCGCGTGGTCGATCAGCGCTGAGTGGTTGGCCTACTTGATGTTCGGCCTGCTGGTGCTGGTGATCTTTCGGATGGCGCACGCGACCCGAGCACGGAATCTGATGTGGCTGGCGGTCGCCGCATCGCTACCCCCGGTGGTGATGTTGCTGGTGAGCGGTCAGTTCTACACGCCGTGGAGCTGGCTCCCGCGCATCGTCATGCAGTTCACCGCCGGAGCGCTGGTGGCTGCCGCTGTCATCAGGTTGCAGCCGTCGGATCGTGGTCGCCGCGCTGCCGGATATGTCTCCGCGCTGTTGATCGCCGGCCTCGTGGGCCTGCTGTATCTGTTCGACGCGCACCCGTTGCACGGTGTCACTGACACGAGCGGGCTGGTTGACGTGCTGTTCGTGCCGCTGGTGATGACGCTGGCGATCGGCGCGGGCAGCTTGCCGGCGCTGCTGTCCACCCGGGTGATGGTGTTCGGCGGGCAAGTCTCGTTTTGCCTGTACATGGTTCACGAGCTGGTGCATACGTCGTGGATATGGGCTGCCGAGCAGTTCCATCTCACGCTGCAGGGCAACAGCGGCAAGTCGATTGTCGCCGGCCTGCTCGCGATCACCTTTGTCATGGCGACTGTGCTGTATTACCTCGTCGAGGAGCCCGCTCGCCGATGGATGCGCAGCATGGTCGACGTCGGCCGTCCGGAGGCTGACGCTGCGACCGAACCAGCGGCACATGTGACGGGCGGCAAGCTGCAATCGATCGACGGGTCCCACGAAGGGCGGCCGAAGCCGCGGTCCGCGCGCGCGGGCTGAACCAGCCTGGCGACACGAACAATGCTGCGCCACACCCTGATCAAGTACGATTTCTGTGGCGCGAGACCTCGGGTGTCCCGCGCCCGTCGACGAAGTGGGGGCTTCGCCAGCGCTGACCGCCTCCTATTCGGCGTCCCATGGGACGACAGCGCGTCGACGACGAAATCGTCGGTGTGCTCCTACGATGCCGCTGATACGGGGATGAGGTGGTGGACAGTGCAGGTAGCGGTGGGTCGTCTGGCCACGGTTGTCGTCTCTGTTGCTGTTGTGGTCGGACTGGTCAGCCACCGTCCCGCCACGCCGCGGCCCTATCAGACGGTGGCCCGAGGCACTCCGATTGATCATGTCGCGGTGATCGGGGATTCCTACACCACCGGGACGGATGAAGGCGGCTGGGGGTCGAATGCTTGGACCACCCGAACCTGGCTGACGCTGGCACGCCAGGGAGTCCAGGTTGCGCCCAACGTCGCATCCGAGGGCCGAGCGGGCTACGTCGTCCGCGGTGACCATGGCAGCGTTTTCGAGGACCTGACCAACCGGGCCGTCCACCCCGACGATGCGCTTGTGGTGTTCTTCGGCTCCCGCAACGACCAGGGCGTGGACCCGATGCAGATGGCGGGCATGGCGCACGACACCTTCGATCTGGCACGCCGTATCGCGCCCTCGTCGAACCTGCTCGTGATCGGCCCGCCGTGGCCGACCGCCGATCCGCCGCCCGACGTGCTCTACGTCCGCGACACCCTCAGCGGTCAAGCCCACGACGCGGGTGCGACGTTCATCGACCCGATCAGCGAGGGTTGGTTTGTCGGCCGTCCCGATCTGATCGGCCCGGACGGTGTTCACCCCAACGACGCCGGACATGCGTACATGGCGGAGCAGATCGCGCCGTTGATCCACGCCCAGTTGTCCAGGCGAAGCTGATCAGTCACCCGCACATCCCGCACGTATTCAACGCGTTTTGGTGGTCGCGGGCTGCCCGCCGGGTTTAAAGTTCGGGCAACTCGACTGCTAGGGGACCTCGAATGGGCAAGCTCAGGTTTGGGTATTTCATCGCGCCGTTCCACCGGGCGGGCACCAATCCGACGCTGGCCCTGCAACGCGACCTCGAGTTCGTCGAACACCTGGACGCGCTCGGCTTCGACGAAGCATGGATCGGCGAGCATCACTCGGCGGGCAGCGAACTCATCGCCTCACCGGAGATCTTCATCGCCGCCGCCGCGGAGCGGACCAAGTGGATCAAGCTTTGCACCGGGGTCATCTCGCTCGCGTACCACAACCCGCTGTGGGTCGCCGACCGGTTGATGATGTTGGACCACCTCACCCATGGTCGTGTCATCGGCGGGGTCGGACCGGGCTCGCTGCCCACTGACTCTTCGATGATCGGGCTCACCCCCACCGACACCCGCGAGCTGCTGGAAACCAACCTCGACATCGTGGTCCGGCTGCTCGCGGGGGAAACCGTGTCGGCCAAAACCCCCACCCACGAACTGCACAACGCCAAGCTGCAGTTGTCCCCGTACTCCGAGGGCGGCGTCCCGCTGGCGGTCGCGGCGGTTGCCTCACCGACCGGTGCACGGCTGGCCGGTAGGCATGGCATCGGCCTGCTGTCCATCGGCGCCACGCTGACCATCGAAGGCTTCAACGCACTGCAGTATCACTGGGACATCGTCGAGGAACGCGCGGCGGCATACGGTACCAAGGTCGATCGCAGAAACTGGAGCCTGGTGGGGCCGTTCCACATCGCCGAGACGGACAAGCAAGCCCGGGAAGACGTGAAATTCGGCCTCGAGCCCTGGTTCCGGTACTTCCAGAAGGTGGCCGCGTTCCCGCAGATGACCATGCCGGGCGAGCAGATCGACGAAATGATCGACGTCATCAACGACAACGGCGCCGGTGTGATCGGGACGCCCGAGCGGGCGCGCGCACAGGTGCAGCGGATGTGGGATCAATCCGGCGGGTTCGGCTGCATGTTGCAGATGGGCCACGAGTGGGCCAACCCCGCTGCGACCAAACGGTCCGCCGAATTGTTTGCCGCCGAAGTGATGCCACATTTTCAGGGCCAGGCGCAGCCGACGTTGGACGCCGCCGCGCGGGCCAGCGAAGTGCGGGAAAGCCTCGCTCAATCGCAGAATCAGGCCGTTGAGCACATGACCAAGAAGTACCAGGACGAAATCGCTTCCAAGTAATCGACTTTGGGCTTCAAGGCAGTGTGAATACCCTTGCGTAGCGGCTCATTCGCAGCTAATGGCCAGGTGCCTCCCGGCCCTACCCCGGAGTCAGGTGCGGGTAGCGGCGATTCGATTCCCAACCAGCAGCAGCCAAACGATTGCGCATACGTAAAAGACCCTCTCCGATAGCCCTAACACCGGATGTGCAGGACTGCTGCTCTCGACGCCACCAACGAAGAGCAAGGTCGAAGTCGCTCAGGCGATGGGCCTTTGGGGATCCAGCCCAGCAGCCTTCGATGCGATCACCGTCTATGCGGGGGCGCGATAACCTGCGGCGCCACCGATCATCTTGGCGGCCGGGCTGGCACTTTTGCAATCTGGATCAGTACCACCTGATCATGCGCACCGGCGCAGCCCGAGAGCAGCGCTGAGTCAAAGGCCCGGCCCGCAGCTTCCCGCGCAGGCCGTGAGCGAGTATGAGCAGCTAAGCGTTTGGCGACCGGACCGCCGCGGATCAAGAACCGTTGTTGCGACCTCCGCCTGCGCGTAGCGTTGATCTGCCGTTAGTCTGGCCCGCCCGCTGACGAGAGAAGGTCCGACATGATTAGCGTTCGGCAAGCAACCCTAGACCTGTTCCGCACGCACGGGCTGACCACATGGTTCGGTAATCCCGGCTCGTCGGAGCTGACCCTGCTGGAGGATTTTCCTGACGATTTCCGCTACGTGCTGGGACTGCAGGAGATGGTGCCGGTCGGGATGGCCGACGCCTATGCGCAGATCACCCGGCGACCCGCTGTGGTCAACGTTCACACCGCGCCAGGTATGGGCAACGCCCAAGGCGCGCTTTACAACGCATTCGTGAACAAGACCCCGTTGATCGTCACCGCAGGAAATCAGCGCCGCTTCATGCAAAACCAGTACTGTCTGCTGACCAACATCGACCCGACGACGGTGCCCAAGCCGTTCGTGAAATGGGCGGCCGAACCGGCAATCGCGAGCGAGGCTCCCGCTGTGCTCGCTCATGCCATCCACTTGGCGACAACCCCGCCGATGGGGCCGGTGTTCGTGTCGTTGCCGATGGACGACATGCAGGCCGAACTCGACGACACCCAGTCCGCGGACGTTGCCGTGGTGCGCGACCGCAAAGTTACCCATGCCGTCGGCTTTCCGGCAGATCTCGCCGAGCAGATCTGTGCGCGCATCGAGGCCGCAACCTCACCGGCGTTGATCGTGGGTGGCGATGTGGACCGCTACGACGCCTGGGATGCCGTGATCGGGTTGGCCGAACGCACCCAGTCGGTCGTGTGGACGGCCCCAATCACCGGGTGGAGTGGATTCCCCGAGAATCACCCGTTGTATCAGGGCCTGCTGCCGCCCGGTGCGGGCTGGGTCTCCCAAGCGCTAACCGGCCGCGACTTGGTGGTGGTAATCGGCGCACCTGTGTTCCGGTACTACCCGCGAGTCCCCGGACCCTATTTGCCCCGGGGCACAAGCCTGATTCACATCACCAACGATCCCGACGAAGCCGCCCGCGCCCCAGTGGGGGACGCGATCATCGCCGACGTGCGCAGCGCCGCCCAGGCCCTGCTTGCTGCGGCCAAACCAACCCAGCGGTCCGCTCCACCGCCACGCGCCCCGATCCCCGCCGTCGAGCACGCGGAAACACCGCTCAAACCCGAATCACTGTGGGCGGCCGTCGGTCATGCCGCACCCGCAGACACGCTGTGGGTCAGCGAGGCGGGCAGCAACGAGATCGCGATCACCACCGCCATTCGCCCAGCCAACCCGCTCTCGCACTTGACAGCCGCCGGCGAGGGACTGGGCTTTGGTCTACCCGCCGCCGTTGGCGCTCAACTTGCCGCCCCGGATCGCCCCGTGGTGGCGTTAATGGGTGACGGTTCCATGCATTACGCGATCACTACGTTGTGGACCGCGGCGCACTACAAAATCCCGGTGACCATCGTGGTGGCATCCAACGCCGAATACGGAATCCTCAAAGAATTCGGCAAGTGGGAGAAAACGCCGGGGGTTCCCGGAATGGATCTGCCCGGTCTGAATGTCGTAGGAACCGCCGCTAGCTACGGCGTGGACGCCCACGAAGCACACACCACCGATGAGGTCATTAAGCTCGTGGAATCGGGTATTGCCGATCGCGAACGTCCAACGCTCATCAACGCGCGCACAACACCTGTCGACGCCTAAATCATTGGCACCGTGTGGGATTGAACGCCCACATCGTTCGAAATAGCCAACTTTGGGCTTCAGGTCGGAGTGATCCCAAACCATTGCGCCAGGACGCGACGGAGTTCGTCAACCTTGGGTTTCGGCGCCGACGAGGCCCACGCCACGTAGCCGTCCGGCCGGACCAGCAGCGCCGTGGCCGACACGTCACCGACCGGGCTACCGGCGGCGACAGTGATCCGCTCTGCGACATCGGAAGTCACGGTGGCGACGACTGCGTCCTCGGTGAGGTCGATCAACAGCGGACGACCGCTGCGGGCGAGCTCGGCCACCCGTCGTGTCGTTCCGCCGTTCCGGACAGCGAAATCGGGCACCCACCGTCCGGCCAGCGGATGCGCATCGGCACCCACGTCGTAGCGATTATCGTTGCCAGACAACAGATCACTGAGCCGCTCAGCGGTGTTCGGATCCTCGAGAAACTCGGCGAAGAGGCCTCGCAGGGCGGTAACTTCCGTTCCGGGCCGCACCAGAGCCAGCTGGGCGCGGCTGTGCATGACGACACGCTCGCCGGCCGGCCGGCGCTCGGCCTCATAGGTGTCGAGCAACGCAGGATCGGCGCCACCGGCAATGACTGCGGCCAGCTTCCAGCCGAGGTTCACCGCGTCCTGCAAGCCAAGGTTCAGGCCCGGCCCGCCGAGCGGGGAGTGGACATGCGCCGCGTCGCCGACCAGGAAGACCCGGCCCGATCTGTACGCCGACGCGATCCTCGAGTTGATGCCGTAGAAGCGGCGCAGGTCTAACGGCGCGTCCGGCGAGACCGGTCGCAGCGGAACGTCGGCTCCGAGTACACGTTTCACGCTGGCCTCGATCTCGGCCAGGCTCACCGGCGTCTCGTCCTCGTTGTAGTCGTCGATCCGGTCCTCTTGGGCGGATCGATCCAGTTCCAAAGTGATGAGCATCGCCCTGTCGCCCATCCGACGGCAGGCGAAAACACCGTTCTCGGCGCGGTAGAACGGCGCGGGTGGGACACGACCCCAGCCGGGTATATCGAGCGCGCCGGTGACCGGGTCAACCCAGTCGTCGGGTGGCACCACTCCGAACGCCATCCTTGCTACCGCGTCATGCGAGGTCATTCCCGGAAAGTCGATGCCCGCGAGTTTGCGCGTCTGGCTGGTACCCCCGTCCGCCCCGACGAGGTACTTCGCGGGCAGTTCATAGGGGCCGTCGGGACCGTCGACATGCACGACGACACGGTCGGCGTGCTGGTCGAATCCGACCAGCCGGTGTCCCCAGCGCAGCTCGGCGCCGTCGTCGCCGACCCGCTCGGCGAGAATTTGCACCAGCCGGGGTTGTTGGACGGGGAACATGAAGTGCTGTGGATTCGGCACACCGGTCAGATCCAGTGCCATCGCCGCGAACATCGCCCACGGGGACGGCTGAGGGGGATCGGGAGTCCCGGCCAGGACGCTGTAGAGGCCGCGATGGTCGAGCAGCCGAACCGCTTGACCGGTAATCCCATTCGCGCGCCGTTGCGGGTTGGGTCGGGCCAGCGGCTCCAGCACAACGGGCCGCATACCGGCCAATCCGAGTTCACCCGCCAGCATCAGCCCATTCGGGCCGGCCCCGGCGATGACGACGTCATTCATTTAGCCCAACTTACTAGTCAGCCGCGAGCTACGACAAGCTACTTGATTACATCGACTGCAAGATCGCGGTCGCGACGGCGAGACCCAGTCCGATCACCGCCGGAGCCGAGTCGGACGCGCTATCGGATGCCCGCACGTGAAAGCCGATGGCCCCCAAGATAAGTAGGGCCAGTCCGATAGCGGCAACGACGCCGATCGGCGCCCACGCCAGGCCCGCCAACACACCAGCGACGCCGGCGAGTTCGAGCGACCCGATCAATCGCCACTGCACCGGCTTGACGCCGAGATGGTCGCGGATCGCCAGCGATTGCCGGACTCCGGCGAGCTTGATCACACCGGCGAATCCGAATAGCGCTGCGAGCAAAGCCGTCACGACTACTTTGGCGATCATCGCTTCACCGTAATACTCAGCCCGTCAGGCCGGTAGCGGATGCGAAGGCGCTCAGCTCGCGCTCGATGTCGGGTCCCGCTGGTTGATAGACGACTTCGGTGACCCCGGCTGCGGCGAGTTCGCCGACGCGGGTCGATATCTGCTCGGCGGTACCGATCAACGCTGTCGCGCTGGCCAACGGAATGAGGTCGGCGACGTACGGCTCGTCACGCGGATTGGCCTTCACCAGATGCCCTTCATGGATTGCGAGATGCCGTTCGGCATCAGGGTGGGCCTCGACCGCCGCACGCCATCCAGGCCCGCCCGGTAACGCGTCGAGCGCGGCGGCGCCGGCGCGCTCGTATATAGCGTGATACATCACCACCGCTCCGGGCGCCGCCGCATTGACAACCCGGTTAGAGGTCAGCTCTTCGCCCTCATCGAGCACCGTGCCGAATGACAGCAGCGCCCGCCAGTCGGCGACGTTGACGGCGTCGGGCTGGGGTACGGCCGCCGAGAACACACCGTCACCGAGTTCGGCCGCCACTGCTAGGCCCTTCGGACCGTCGGCGCCGATCAAGATCGGCACCGTGACCGGTCGCTTGGCCCCGAAGCCGGGCGCGTGCAGCATGCGGATCCTGGCTCCATCCCATTCGCTGGTCTCGCCGGCCAGCAGAGCCTTCAGACAGCGGACGTATTCGGCGACCTGTCGCCACGGCATGGGCCGCTTGCCCAACGAGAACCGCCCGGTGAAGCCCGATCCGACGGCCACCGCGACGCGACCGGGCGCCTGGTCTGCGAGCTCGGCGATGGCGGCCGCGTTGACCATCGGATGCCGCAGGCTGGGCACGAGCACACCTGGCCCGAGGCCGATGCGCGACGTGCGTTCCGCACATCGCGTGAGGATCATCCACACATCGGGATACAGCGCGGGGGAGTCGTAGAGCCAGGCTCGGCAGTAGCCAAGCGTCTCGGCGTGCTCAACGTGCGCCGGGGTGTCCGATGAGGTTGCAAACGCACACGAGATGTCCATAACCGGACACTAACCCTCGATCAGGGTGCGTCGTCGGCGACCAGACCTTTGACCTGCCGGTAGTAGATGATCTTGCCGCCACCGGCCCAATTCCCTTCCGGAATTTCATGAATCAGTGTCCAGATGTGGAAAGCTTTCGCGCCCTCCGGGTCGACTCCCGCGGCGGCACAGACCGCGACGTGCACGTCGGCCGCGAGTTGCTCCTTGCGAGCTTGCGACAGCGCGCCTTCGAACACCGTCATCTCAACGCGGAATCGGGGCGCGCCTGGGCCGCGGCCGCCCACCGACTGCGCCGCCGGATCCAGATCGTGCAGATATACCAGGGTGTTGTCGCGCAGAAATGGGGTGTCCGGTGCGCGTTCGGCCCGCAGCAGTGCGGTGACGAGCTCGTCGGTCAGCCGTCCCAGTGCTTGTTGATCCAGCGAGCCACGCACGTAGGTCAGGTCGATCATCGGCATTCGTTTCACTCCTCGGTAGGGTTTTCGCGGGAGGCGGTTGAGCGGACGCTCAGCCGGCAGTCACGCATCGAGTAGGGGTCGCAGATGGCCGGGGTAGCAGAGCTGGTGCCGGTGCTGCCCGCGCATCGCTTCGACCAGGCTGCGCTGGCGAGGTATCTTCGCGGGCGGCTGCCCGGCTTCGACGGGCAACTGGAGATCCGTCAATTCCAGGGCGGCCAAAGCAATCCCACTTTTCACATGCAGACGGCCGGCGGCGAGTACGTGCTGCGTAAGAAGCCGCCGGGCAAGCTGTTGCCGCGGGCCCACGAGGTGGAGCGCGAGCACCGGGTGATGGCGGCGTTGGCTGACACGGACGTGCCGGTGCCACGCATGCGGCTGCTGTGTGAAGACGAAACCGTGCTCGGTACACCATTTTTCGTGATGGATCACGTTCCGGGGCGGGTCTTTCCGGACCGGGTGATGCGCGAAGAGACACCCGCGCACCGCGCGGCGGTCTATGCGGACCTCGCCCGCGTGCTTGCCGAGCTGCACCGCGTGGACTGGCGCGCGGTGGGGCTTGAAGGGTTCGGCCGGCCCGAGGGTTATATGCAACGCCAAGTGGCGCTGTGGACTCGTCAGTGGGAGGCCGCGCGCATGGAGGACATGCCGGCGATGGATCTGCTGGCGACATGGCTGCCCGAGCACCTGCCACCCGACGACCCGCCGTCGTGTATCGCCCACGGCGACTATCGTCTGGGCAACGTCTTGCTGCACCCGACCGAGCCCAGGGTGGTGGCGGTGCTGGACTGGGAATTGGCGACGATCGGCAACCCGTTCGCAGACCTTGGATATTTCTGCGTCACGTATCACGTGCCGGGTGGACCTGACGGCAGAAGTGGCGTTGCCGGTGAAAACCTCACTGGTACCGGAATTCCCGATCAGCGGTCTTTTCTCGACAGCTACCGGGCGCATGCCGGTGTGGAGCTTCCGGACTCGCTCGACGTCTTCGTGGTGTTCTCGATGTTCCGGCTGGCCTCGATCACCGCCGGGGTGTGGCGGCGGGGTGTCGATGGCAACGCGTCCGATTCGCGGGCCGGTACCGATGAATATCGCGAGCGCTATCGCAGCATGGCAGCGACCGCATGGGAATTGGCGCAAACGATCACCGCCTGAGTGATGACGTTCGCGGACGACGGAATCCACGCATAGGCTATAGACCGGCGAAGTAGAAGCCCAGCAGTAGCGCGAACAGCACGATCACCCAACCGCTTGTCGTCGCTTTGAGCCAGACGGGTGCGCGGCGGACTTCCATAAATTGCCGGATCACCAGGTGCGCTTTGACTGCCGCGATCAGCAAGACGGCTGTCGTCACCGTGGTGTTGATCTGGTGGGAGGCTCCGCCGTCGAGGACGATCAACGATGACGCGATGGTGACCGTCGTGAGGAATGCCCACACGATCGTCAGTGGATTGCGTATCAGTGACGTCATGGTCTACCTCATCAAATAGAGCAAAGCGAACAGGACCAGCCACAAGACGTCGACCATGTGCCAGTAGGTGGCGCCCGTCTCGACGAACGAGATCTTGGGTGGCCCTGATGCTTTGAGGTGGCGGATGACGAAGCACAAGATGACCAGTCCGAGCAGAACATGGCATAGGTGCATGCCGGTCATCACGTAGTAGTACATGAAGAACAGATTGGTTCCCGGCGTCACACCGGCGCTGATTTCGGGGATCCACTCGAACATCTTGAGAAGCGGGAAGGCGGCACCGAAGACCAGCGCGATCCAAAACCGCCGGAGGGCATCGGCTGCGTTTCCGGCGCGTGCTGCCACAGTGCCAAGTGCTACAAAGAGTGAACTCGTCAGCAGCACGACGGTGTTGATGGCGCCGATATCCAGGTTGAGCCGAGCCTGGCTGCGCAGGAACAAATCGTGATCTTGGCCCCGGAAGTACATGTAGCCAACGAAATAGACGCCGAAGATGAGCAAGTCGCCGATGACGAAAAACCACATGCTCGAATCGCCAGGAACATGACCGCGTGCGCCGGCAGCCCGTTGAGACTGGTCGACGTCGGTGGCGGAACCTTCAGCAACGTCGGTCATGCGCCCGTTTTCGACGTGATCTCGAGGGCAGCAGGATGTGGCTCAGGCGGGGCGTTGTCGAGTTCGGCCTCCGGTTGGTTCTTGATCGCCTTGTAGATGCAGAGGTAGACGATGAACTGCCACGAGACATAGAGCGTCATCGCGAACCAGAACGTCATCAGGCCGTTCCAGGCAAAGGGCCCCGACTTGGCGATCCAGACCGGTGCAGCCATCAGCTCGGTCACGTATTGCCAAATGGTGTAGTAGCCCAACCACTTTGGCAGAATGTTGTTTTCGTCGAGGATGATGGCCAGACCGAAGGCCATCCACATGACGCAAAAGCAACCCAGCGAGCCGATGAACGCCAGGTAGCCGAAGTCGTAGAGCATCGTCAAGACAGACGGACTGTACCCGGGGCGAAATGCGCCGAGGCCGAAGCAGAACATCGGGAAGAGCATGCCCACGATCGCGCCGGTGATCGCGCCGATCATCATCGAATAACGGAACGCGGGGCTGACCGACATCCGCTTGACCTGCATCAGATAGCAGGCGTTCGACACCGGCGCGAGCCCGTAGGCCAGCGTCAGGATCACGCAAGCGATCAACAGATTGTGAGAATGCATGAAGTCGACGATGTGCGGCGTGGAGCTGCTCGGTGACCGCGGCGGCATCATCCAACTCAACGGCACAAACACCAGCCCGAACAAGTTGAAGAAGAATGGCACACTCCAAAACGCAATCCACTGATCGAGTTTGCGATTCTGACGCCACGACGTTGCCTGTTCGGCCGCGGGGGCGGGGGCTTTCGGCAGCTCTGCCACGCTGCCGCTCACGCGAGAACCACCCGATCGTCGCCCTGGTGTTTCACAGCACGCAGGAGAGCCCAGAACATCACCGCGATGTAGACGGCAAAGGTCGTCAGCCGCAACGTGAATGACAGGGGACCGTTCCAAGCGAGTGGACCCGATTTATAGAGGATCGAGAATGCGCTGGGGGCCAGCAGTGCAATTGTCGCGACATTGAAGTGCGCCACCCAGCGCGGAAAGATCGGCTCTGGGCGCTCATCGAGATAGACGCTCAATGCGAAGCATAGGTTCTGCACCATGATCGTGCCGACCGGCGCGATGAAAAAGAACCACGCCATGTCATTGAGCAGGCTTATCAGCTGCGGGTCACGGTCTGGCCTGAAAGCGGCCATCCCCCAGCAATAGTCGGCGAGAATGAACGCCGTCGTGCCGACACCGACGCAAATGACGTACGCATAGGTCAGGACTGTGCTCGATGTGGCAACCCGAGAGATCTGCACAGCGGTCACCGCGAAGAGCGGAACCAAAGAGCACGCAATCAGATTGCAAAGGATTGCCACCCCGAGGATTCCCGTGACGTTGCCACGGAAGAACGCGGCCACCTGATCGGGCGTCAAAGTCGGCGACAGCGGTGGCGCGAACACCGGAAATACCAGGTAGGCGAGCACAAACAACGCCACCGCCGGGGGCGCCGTCCACAAGAGGATGCGTTGACCTCGGGTGTTCATCGATGCCGTCCCTGCCTCACCTGATGCGAATCCACCTGCCGTGGCGAGACGTCGACGCGTCACTCGGTCGCCTCGTCGCTAAATCGTGTGGTTCTAGATCTAGCACGGTCACTGACAAATGACAATGAACCCACGGCATCGGACAGCCATTCCAAGCGGGCGGTCGAGGTCCTGACAGCGAAAGAGCGTGTTGTTGTCCAACAATAAGCGGAGTGCGTCTGCGCACAGCTCCGCTGGTCTGGCGATTTCCAGTGATATCTGTCAGCGGATAGATCGGATGCTGCAGAATAAAGGCGTGCCAGACACCGCGACGGGTCGCGAAGCCCAGCGCCGCAAGACGCGGGCGCGGGTGCTGGATGCCGCCATCGTGGAGTTCCAGCGTGCCGGCGCGAACTCGGCGGATATCAACGCGATCGTCGAGGCCGCTGGGGTTGCCCGTAGCACCTTCTACTTTCACTTCCCAACCAAGGAACATGTCCTGCTCGAGTTGATCCGCCGGGACGAGGACTATCTCGCTGAGGAGCTCAGCCGATTTCTCGACACTCGCCGCGACCTGCCGGCAGTCCTGAACGAAATCATCAGGCTCGTCGTCGCGCTCGAAACACGTTGGGGTGCAGCTTTATTCCGCGATGTCATTAGCCTCTATTTCTCACCGGTACGCCCCGCAGACGATCATTGGACCAAGCACCCGACATTTGTGCTGCTTGCTGCCGAAATCGAGCGCGCGCGCATCCGCGGCGAACTCTACGACGACGTCGACGCATACGACAGCGCCGCTTTCTTCCTGATCGGCCTCCACGCACAGCTCATCAGCGCCAGAGAGTCAGGTTCTGGGCGTGACGACGTGTTGAAGAAATTTGTGAAGAGCACCCTGCGAAGCCTTCAGCGCTGAACGGCGATCGCCGTGCGCCGAGACCGAGCCGATAACGGGCACCGGCACGAGTCGGCGTGGTAACTGGTGCCGGTGACGCCGCATTCATTGACCCGGCTCCCGATTCAGGTCAGCCGCTCGGCTACCCGAGGCTCCCGTTGCTGTCGCGTCGCTCATACACTGACCCATCGTGGGCATTCTGTTTGGCTTCGCACCGTGGATCGTCTACTGGACGCTGGTCGGCAACGTACCGTTGCTCGTCGCGGCAACGGTCGCGCTCGCGATATCCGTTGCGGGACTGGCGGCTGGCCGCATCACCCGACCACTGGGGCGAACACTCGAACTCGGTTCTGGTGCAACGTTTTTGGTCGTCACGGCGGTGACCGTGCTGGCCAGCCGGTCGGTTGTGCAGCGGTGGGTACTGCCGCTGAGCATCGCGGGCATATTGCTGGTGACCCTGATCGGTTTACTGATCGGCAAGTCGTTCGTGCACGAGTATGCCGCTGCGGGTCAGCCTCCGGGTGTTATCGACAGCGATGTGTTCGGACAGATCTCCACGCGGCTGACCTGGGTCTGGGTCGTCGTGTTCGGGGGCATGACGGTGTCGTCGTCGATTCCACCGATCGTCCGGACCGATGTATCCATCGTGGACACCCGTAGCCCGCTGGCCTACATCGGCTACTGGGTCATTCCGTTCTCGGTACTGGCGCTCGGGGCGCTCGCGACGAAAGTTCTGCCTGACCTGATGACCGCTGCAGCGGGCGACATCGAACGTAAGACCACGTTCGTCGCCTATCACGAAGCCACCATCGACGAGCTGTACTACCTGGCCACCGAACACGCCAACCGGGAGGTCGGCGCAGGCCAGGAGGCGTACGCCGTCAAAGTCGGAAGCAAGGGGACGGCGCTGGTCGGCGACGAGTCCCGGCAGTCGTGGCCGTCGACGTACAAAGTGCGCCAGGCACGGCGCTAGCAGAAGCGGCCTCGGCAGGTCAGAAGACCCGGACCCAGTCGATCAGCATCTCCGCTGGATAGCTCCCTGCCGCGGGGTCACCGCCGCCGGAACCGCCAACCGCGAGGTTCAATACCGGGAACAGGTTGTAGTCCGGGTCGTTGAACGGCCATTTGCGGATCGGGTCGTTGAGGTCCTCGATCCCGGTGGACGGAACGGTGAAGTACGGCTCCTTGCCGTCGACGTAGTCTTCCCAGAAGTAAAAGCCGCCCTGGTTCCATGTCGCCCGCCAGGTGTGCCACCCGCCGTCCACCCCGATCGGCTGGGTCTCGAAGGCGGTGCCGAACGGGTCGGCGTGCACGGTGGTGCCCGCAGGCCACTCACCGTTGCCGTACCACTCGAGCAGGTCGACTTCGCCCTCACGACCGGGAAAGTCGTTGGACAACCACCATGCCGGCCACGCGCCTTCCGTGAGGCAGTTGAGCTTGATCCGGGCCTCCCAGGTGGTACCGATGCCGCCCCGCCAGTTTCCGCTAACCAGGCCGCCGAAGTACTTGTCGCCGTCTTTCGTGGCGCGCAGCACGAGGTTGGAGTTGCCGTCGAGCAACACGTTCTCCCGACTGTCGCGGTACTGCCCCCAAAACTCGGGCCTGTCGAACCCCACGGGGTTTTTGACCGGCGTTCGGTTTGAAGACACCGCCCACTTCGACGGATCGGGTGCCGAGCCGGCCGCGCCGTCGAACTCGTCATGGAAAAGGTAGCTGCCGTTTTGCGCCCCTGGTGCCGGCGCGGTGGGCGCTGGTACCGGCCACGACGGGTGGGCGCGGGCCTGTGGAGTGGGGACCGCGGCGGCGAGGGCGCCGATCCCGAACGTCAACATGACATTGCGTCGATTCATCTCGGGCACAAGCACAGGACGATAGCAGCCGCGCCGGGTACCACGCTGGAATAGCCGACCCTGCTGGCGACCGGCTCGGGCACTCGACCAGCCTCGAGGCCTCGGTGCGCTTCTGGCAACATAGCGACGAGTCCAGATGACTGATCCCAACTCACAACCCCCCGCGCTCGACGGCTCGGCGGGCGCAGGAGACCACCTGCCGCAGCCGAGCACTCTGCTCGATCCCCTGATCGTCGGAGTGTTGGCCACCGTCATCAGTCTGGCCGGCGCCGGCCGGCCGTCCTTCTGGTACGACGAGGCCGCGACCATTTCGGCGTCATACAGCCGTTCTCTACATCAGTTGTGGCAGATGTTGGGCAACGTCGACGTCGTTGAGGGCCTGTACTACCTGCTCATGCACGGCTGGTTTGACGTCTTCCCGCCCACGGAGTTCTGGTCCCGCGCGCCAAGCGGTCTTGCGGTCGGCGGCGCCGCGGCGGGCGTGGTGGTGCTGGGCAAACAATTCGTGTCGCGCGACGCCGCGGTGGCTTCCGGGGCTCTCTGCGCGATCTTGCCGCGAGCAACGTGGGCAGGCATCGAAGCTCGCCCGTACGCCCTCTCGATGATGGCGGCCGTGTGGCTTACGGTACTGCTCGTCTGTGCCACACGTCGGGACAATGGTTGGTTCTGGCTGTCTTACGGGATCGTCCTGACGATCTCGATTCTGCTCGACGTGTATCTGGCGCTGTTGTTCTTTGCGCACGTCGCATTCATCTGGGTATTCCAGCGCAGGCAAACGGTGCGCACACGGTTCGCCATGACCTCGGCTATGGCGTGTTGCGTTATGACGCCGTTTATTGTCGCGGCCATCGGCCAGGCGCACCAGATCAGCTGGATTGCACCGATTGGGCACCGGACGATCGAAGATGTGGCAATTCAACAGTATTTCGAAAGGAGCCCGGCATTCGCGCTTCTGTCTGCACTGGTGGCGGCAGCGGCTATTGTCTCGTGGCTCCGCACATCCGCGCAGCTGACGGATTCGGGTCGGCAGCTGTTGACCTTGGCGATAGCGTGGCTGCTGATACCGACGGCGCTGATCGTCGTCTGGTCGACGTTGGTGCACCCTATCTACACGCCGCGTTACTTGGCCTTCACTGCACCGGCGATGGCGCTGGTCCTGGGCATCTGCATTGCTGCAGTAGCATCTCGGCCGTGGGCAGCCGCGCTACTCATCGTTATTTTCACTGTAGCGGCGGTGCCGAATTATGTTCTAGCGCAACATAACCCGTACGCAAAGTACGGGATGGACTACAGCCAGGTCGCCGACCTCATTACCGCGAAGGCGGCACCCGGGGACTGCTTGCTCGTCAACGACAGGGTCACTTTTATGCCTGCTCCAATGCGCCCGTTGCTGGCGGCACGCCCGGATGCGTATCGGAAACTCATCGATCTCACCCTGTGGCAACGCGCCACGGACCGCAACGACGTCTTCGACACCAACCTGATCCCCGAGGTTGTCGCCGGGCCGCTGAGCCGCTGCGGCGTCGTGTGGATCATCACCCAGGCCGACAGGTCAATGCCCGCTCGGCAGCACGGTTCGGCGCTCCCGCCCGGCCCGCTTTATGGAGCGACACCGGCCTTTACAGTTCCGCACGAACTGGGCTTCCGACTGGTCCAGCGTTGGCAGTTCAACCTGGCTCAGGTGATCGAAGCGGTTCGGTAATCGCTACCAGACCCGGATGTAGTCGACGAGCATTTGGCACGGGAAGGTCCCTGCGGCGGGATCGCCCGCTCCGACGCCACCGACCGCGAGCGTGAACATGGGCGTCATCCAGTAGCCGGGGTTGCTGAACGGCCACCGCTTGTCTTCAGGAGGGGCCCCGAACACGTGGATCGGCTTCGGCGGAACGCTGAAATAGGGCTTTGCGCCGTCGACATAGTCCCGCCAGAATTTGAAACCGTCCTCATCCCAACGCATTCGCCAGGTGTGCCAGGCGTCGTCCACCATCCCGGGAATCGATTTCCCTTCCCAGGTTTTCCCGTTGGATGCCGCGTGGACGGTGGTACCCGGGGCCCATTCGCCGTTGCCGTACCACTCGAAGAGGTCGACCTCGCCGTCCGGCTGCGGATCCTCGTTGACGGTCCAGAACGAGGGCCATAGGCCGGGGTACAAACAGTCGAGTTTGATCCGCGCTTCCCAGGTGGTGTTGATCGTGCCCCGCCAGTTACCGCGCAGCTTGCCCGTGAAATATTCGCCGTTTTCTCGGCTCGCCTGCAGAACAAGGTTGGATTTCCCGTCCAGGAAGACGTTCTGGGCGCGGTATGTCCCGTTCACCGGCGGGTACACGTCGTCCTGCCAGGTCTGCACCGTCCATTTCGACAGGTCGGGGCCCTGGCCGGCCGGTCCGTCGAATTCGTCGCGAAACACATAGGCGCCAGACGTGGCATCAGCCGGCGCCGCCGGCGCCGGCGCCCGGCCCGGCGGTGTGTCCGGGGGAGAGGGATGAGCCCAGGCTTCGGGAACTCGCATCGCGGCTACCAG
The DNA here is from genome assembly GCA_963760095.1 of uncultured Actinomycetota bacterium. Taxonomy (GTDB): domain Bacteria; phylum Actinomycetota; class Actinomycetes; order Mycobacteriales; family Mycobacteriaceae; genus Mycobacterium. The sequence continues at coordinate 364,984 of CAVXBT010000015.1, forward strand.
CGCGCCTAGCCCCATCGTCACCATGATGTTCCGTCGATTGATCTCTGGCACACGTAGACCATATATAGAGGGGCCTAGCGATCGCATGGCAAGCCCGCACGACTTGCCGCACGGTGGATCGGAGCCCCGACCCAGGACCGGTCTGCCGAACTTGGCAGACTGTGCGCATGGCACAGATAACTATGCGTGGAAACCCGATCAACACCGTGGGTGAGCTGCCCACCGTCGGAGTTTCGGCCCCGGACTTTCATCTGACCGGATCCGACCTGAGCGCGGTGAGCAGTGAGCAGTTCAACGGTAAGCCCGTGTTGCTGAATATCTTTCCGTCGGTGGACACACCGGTCTGCGCCACGAGTGTGCGCACCTTCAACGAGCGCGCCGCCGCTGGCGGTCTTTCCGTGGTCAACGTGTCCAACGACCTGCCGTTCGCCCAGGCGCGTTTCTGTGGCGCCGAGGGTATCGAGAACGTGCAGAGCGCGTCGGCGTTCCGTGACAACTTCGGTCAGGATTACGGCGTCACCATCGCCGACGGACCGTTCGCCGGACTGCTCGCCCGTGCCGTCGTGGTCATCGGCGCCGACGGCAACGTCGCCTACACGGAGTTGGTGCCAGAGATCGCCCAAGAGCCGAATTACGATGCGGCGCTGTCCGCGCTCAGCGCGTCGGGCTGAGTCGTAGCGGGCTGCGGCTTCCACCCCACGTACGTGAGGTAGGCGCCCGAAAGCGCGAGGCCGACGAACACCACCCAGATCAACGCGGTGGCGCCCGAGTAGACGGCGTCGCCGGCTCAGGCGTAGGCCTGCGGAACGGTCAGCAGCAATACTCCACGTATGGCCAGGAACCAGCCGACAGCAGACACGATGATCGCCGCGGGGCTGCGCCAATACTGGTGAAACGCGATGATCAGCAGACCTGCGATCAGCAGAATCGCACCAAATAGCCATGGCCACATCGGGTTTGCTTTGAATTCGCCAAACAGTGTCCGCATGTACGAGCCGCGGACCGCAACTGTAGTGGGCACGATGGTGAAGAACGGCCCCAATACCCGGGCAAACGCGCGTGTGCGAATCTGTGCCTGCGTTGACGTACTCATTGATCTACCTCCGTGCTGATCAGCGAATGGATGCGGTCAGGCGGCCGGTATGCCGCGGGGCTAAGCGCCACGAGCAGGACGCCGACGACAAAGATCACTGCGGTCAGCCACGGAAAGTGCCCGAACGGCGCAAAGCCGTCCGCGGCGATCGACGATAGGCCATACGCCGCCATGAAGGCACCTGCCAGCATGATCGGTGCGGCCCAGCGAATTGGAATGGCATTCAGCGCGGGGAGGGGTGCCGCGAAAAAGCGCCGGCCCCACCACACCAGCGCAAGCTCGACCGCCGTCACAAGGCTGAGGACCACCACCCATTCCAACCGGGCGAGCCACCACTGGGCCGTGCCCTCGACTGGTTGCGGCAACAGTCCGGCCGGATAGCCGACGACCGCCACGATGACGACGGGAATCATGTGCCACAGGTAGAGCGCCATCACATTGCTGTTGGCCCGCGCCAGCACCCGTTGGACCGGGCCGGCGCGCAGTGCGCGATTGAGCGCCGGCGCGAGGCTGATCACCAGCCCGGCCTGCGCGCATCCGAACGCCAGCATCGCCACCGACGGCGGAGCGCTGTTCTGCAGGTCTTGGCCGGGAACTCCGATCATGCTGACCGGGTAGGGGCCCAGCCAGATCAGCAGCGCCAGTGCGACCGCCGAGCCGGTGGCCAGCAGCACGGGTCGAGGCCCCGCTAACAACCCACTGCGCCAGGCGATTCCGAGTTGATACAGCGCCATCCAACAGAACAGGTAATTCAGCCAGCCCAGGTGGGGGACATGGCCGGCCAGCGATGCAGCGTCGACCGTGCCGACGCCCACTGCCAGCACCGCGGGCACCAGAAGCCCCCAACGGCGTTGTGCGGCAATTGCAATCGGCGTCAGCGAAACCACCACCAGATATACGGCGAGGAACCACAGGTGCATCGCCACCGCCCAACCGGCGTATTCCAGAGTCGAACCCGCGACCCGGCACACGACCAACACCAGCACAGCCGCCGACACCAGTGTGACGTACACCGCCGACGGGCCCAGTACCCGCGCGAGTCGACGCCGCAGCCAGGCTTGGCTCGACACACCCTCGGCGGCGCGCCGATGGGTCCAGGAGACTGCAGCGGCATAACCGGCGACCAGAAAGAATGTCGGCACGGCCTGGAAGGGCCACGTCAGCCACTGAGTCCAGGGCTGGTCCACGAGCGGATTTTGCCGGCCGAAACGTCCGTCGTGGTAGGTCACCGATCCGGCCAGCCAATGGCCGATCACGATCAGGACCACCCCCGACACGCGGTAAAAGTCCACCGCCTGATTGCGATCCGGACCCTCGGCCATGCCCAGAAAAGTACCCGTCATGCGACGTCCTGGCGGTGCGCCTGTCCGTCTTCCCCCAACCGGGCCGAACCTTCGCACGATCCGCACCCAGATTCCTTCCGGTAAACTAAAGCCGTCTACGTCGAGGTTCGGCGGTTCATACCCGGAAGGTATTCCACATATGGTCACGCGTTCGATGAGCAAACTGGCTGCTGCAGCCGGTGGTCTGGCGTTCTCGTTGCTCGCTGGCGCGGGGATCGCGTCCGCAGACCCCGACCTGGGGCCGGCAATCAACACGACCTGCAGTTATCCGCAGGTGGTAGCGGCGCTGAATGCGCAGTCGCCGGCCGCCGCGGCGAAGTTCAACAACTCGAAGATGGCTCAGGGCTGGCTGCAATCATTTCTCGCCTCGCCGCCCGATCAGCGCGCCCAGATGGCGCAGCAGGCCCAGAGCTACCCGGGGGCCTCGCAGTACATCGGCCTGATCGGTCAAATCGCCACCAGTTGTAACAACTACTGACCGCGCTTTGCGGTGACGGGGTGGACCTGCGTTTCGCAGGTCCACTTTCGTTTGTAACGTCGTCGGAGTAACGGCTTAAGTGGCGCTGCGCGGGCTCGTGCCTTACCAGACACGTATCCAGTCCACGAGCATCTGCGCCGGGTAGGTGCCCGCACTGGGATCACCGCCGCCTGAGCCGGCAACCGCGAGATTGAAGACCGGGTAGACGGTGTAGCCGGGGCGATTGAACGGCCAATCCGGCAGTGAGTCCGCTGGAACGTTGAAATATGGTTGCGCGCCGTCGACGTAGTCTTTCCAGAAGCGGATACCCGCCGCGTCCCATTGGCACCGCCACGTGTGCCAACCGCTGTCCACAGCGATGTTGTCGGTCTTCCATTCGCCACCATTGGCTTTGGCGTGGACAGTGGTCGCCGACGGCCAGCTTCCATTGCCATACCACTCGACGACGTCGATCTCGCCCTGATCCTCGTTGCCCAGCCAATGCGCGGGCCAGCTGCCGGGGGTCAGGCAATCGAACTTGATCCGGGTTTCCCAGGTGTGGCCGACACCGCCTCGCCACAGGCTTTGGATCTTGCCGCTGTAGAAAGTAGGACCGTCTTTCGCGGCACGAAGGACGAGGTTGGAATTGCCGTCGAGGAAGACGTTGCGGCGGTCGTCGCGATATTGCCCGATGTGCTCCGGTAGCTCCCAATACGTCGGATCTTTGATCTGCTCACGAGCTTTCGCCACCGCCCACTTCGCCGGGTCAGGCGCTGCACCGGACGGCCCATCGAATTCGTCGTGGAAGATGTAGCTGCCGGGCGGCGCGGCCGGTGGACGCGGATAAGCCCGGGCCTGCGGGATGGGGGCCGCGGCTGCCAGCACGCCGACGCCCGTCATCAACATCATCGTGCGGCGATCCATCTCGGGCATAAGCACAGCACGATAGCAGCCAGCCGCGGTGGGGCGCCGATCACAAATGATTCAGAAGTCGCTCCGCGAACGCGTCGGGGTGCTCCCGGTGCATGAAGTGCCCGCCGTCGACCTCTTCGACGAGGTAATCGCCGTCGAACATCCGGGCGGCGTTCCGATAATCCGAGGGCTTCGCGATGGGATCACCGAGCCCTGCAAAAGCGACCGTGGGAACCGTAATTCGCGCCCTCAGTGATGCGCTGGGTACGGGCGAAAGCTTTCGGTAATAGCCGAACGCTGCGTTCAAGCTCGCCCGGTGCGCGAAGCTCGCGCGGACCGGGATAAATTCTTTCGGATCTGGGCTCCAGTCCGGCGACCATCGCTTGCAGATCGCGGGCAGCGCCGCGAAGTCGTTGCGCGCGAAGCGGTTCGCCGCACCCGGTAGCTTGTACACCGCAAAGTGGCGGGCCCCCCAGAGCTGTTTCAGCGACGGCCTGAGCGTGGCGGGGTGGGGGATGGCGAGCGCGAACAGCTTCGTCACTCGATCGGGGCCGAGCGCTGCGGCGCCGTAGGCGGCCGCAGCTCCAAAATCGTGCCCAATGACGATGGCCTCGCTGGCGCCGAGTGCCTCGATCAGCGCAAGGGCGTCGCGCGCCAACGTCTCTTGGTCTGCGTCACGATCGGGGATCGCCGTGGGGTGGTACCCGCGCGTGAAGGGGCTGACCGCGCGATATCCCTTGGCGGCGATTCGGGGACGAAGATCGTCCCAGGTATGCGCGGTATCGGGGAACCCGTGCAGCATCAGCACGAGAGGCCCGGAGCCTTCCTCGAGATAGGCGAACTTCAGCCCGTTTGCTTCGACGAAGCGGATCGCATCGGCCATGGCTATCGGACACTACGCCTTCTGATAAACGAGCCAGCGCAATTCGATCGGGGACGTCTCACGCTCGAGATCGAACACGTCCAGGCCGCTGGCCCACCCGTCGTACCAACCCGTGGGCGGCCAGGCGCCGTCGGGCAGGTGCGCTTTCTCGTACTCGTAGGCCGAGTCGTCACTGACGAGTTCAACGGGCAACTGCGACGTCGCGGTCGCCAATTCTTCGCGGGTGAAGATCATGGTGTTGCACTGCTGCCCGAGTTCACGCGCCGCGTCGTCGGGGAGGTAGCCCTCCCGCGCCAGGAACGTGTTGAACACCAGTTGTCCGCCCGGTGCCAGGCAATCGGCGGCGAGTTCGAAGATTCCGCGCAACTCGCCTGTGGTCCGAAAGTCGGGCACCACCTCGGCAAGCACGATCAGCTGATAGTCACGGCGCACCCCTTCCATCGTCTCGAAGACGTCGCCGTTAATCACGCGGACCGCGAGAGATTCGCGTTGGGCCTCGGCGCGCATGATGTCGGCGAGCTTCGGACTCATCTCCACCGCGTCCACCGGGTGGCCGCGCCGCGCCAGGGCCAATGCGTTGCGCCCGGTTCCTGCGCCGACGTCGAGCACCGGACAGGTCCGAGGATCGGCCGCTTGGCCGGCCAAAGCCCACACCCGAGCGTCCGGTGCGGTGCCGAACAGCGGCCCTTCGCGGGTACTGACCCAGCCGTCGTAGTGGCCCGCGATCGTCACAGATTCGGTTGCCACTCGGTAATTCATCGTGATGCCGAACGGAGCGTGAAACGAGATCACGATGTTCGAACGGGAGGAAGCCGTGTAGGCCTTGTCCAACTCGGCGGCCAGCACCGCCTTCAGCTGAGCGGATTGCTCGGCCGTGTACTGCACACCCGCGACGACAAAGACGTTGGCGCACATCGTGACGTACTCATCGATCATGCTGGGTACGGCGGGCACTGTGATCTGCGCGTTGACCACCCCTCGGCGGTACAACCGCCGGGCCATCGCCTCGCGCAGCATGGACGCATCGAATGACTTGGCGGCCGGATCGTTCATCAGACTCTTCTACACGACCCAACCCATGCACCACCAGCAGCCGGATCGCGATCGCTGAACCGCGAGTGCTATAACGCAACGTATGTCAGACGCCGGGCACTTGATCACACACGTTTCCGACACGGCCCGGTGGACGGCGTTATACCGGGCAACTGAATCAGCACGAGACGACGCGCTGTTCAGCGATCCGCTCGCCGAGCGTCTCGCCGGTGAGCAAGGTCGCGCCATCGTCGCCAGCGCTCCGGTGTCGAACCGCAACGGCTGGTGGCTGATCGCGCGGACCAAGATCATCGACGACGCCATCACCGACGCGATCGCCGACGGCTGCGACCGGGTGCTGAACCTGGCCGCCGGCTTGGACACCCGACCATATCGATTGGACCTTCCGTCTGATCTCCCTTGGATTGAGGCGGACCTGCCACTGCTGCTCGCGGAGAAGACGCAGCTTCTTGCCGATCAGACGCCGCGGTGCCGGTTGACCCGGAAGGCCGTCGACCTGGCCGATCCCCAGGCTCGCGACGCGTTCTTCGCCGAAGCACTCGACGGCGCCACCAAGGCGCTGGTGTTGACCGAGGGCCTGTTGATGTACTTGGAAGACCGTGATGTGACGGCGCTTTCGGAGACGATCAAGCGCCCGGAGGTGGCCTGGTGGATGCTCGACTTCGCCTTTCCGGGCCTGAAGAAGATGATGAACAAGAAGATGGCCGGCCTGCTGCAAAACGCGCCGTTCAAGTTCGCACCCGACAACGGGTTGGCCTACTTCGAAGACCTGGGTTGGCGAGTGCTGGAAGCCGAGTCGCTGTTCACGGCCGCCAACCGGTTCCGTCGATTGCCGCCATTCATGCGGCCGCTCGCCTGGCTGCCGCAACCGAATCTACGGCGCCCGGGCAGCAGAAGTCCCTGGAGTGCGGCTGCCCTGCTCACGCACGGAGCTTGATCAATGGCAGACTCGTCCGAGCAGCGCTCTGTTCCACGCCGTGAACTCATCAAAAGTGGTTCCGCAGCGGTTCTGCTGAGCCTCACGCCGTTGGGTGCGATGTTCGACGGCCACACCGCATCGGCCGACAACATCAGGCTTATCGACTTTGCCGAACGCAGAATCGCGCCGGACCAGATCAGATCCGCAGGCTATGCGGGGGTGGTCAACTACGTGTCCGAGGCGCGGCCGGGCGTGAACTTCGAAGCGAAACCCCTCACTCACGAGTACGCGGACGCACTACGGGCCGCGGGTTTACATATCGTCAGCAACTTCCAGTACGGGAAACCAGGCGGATCCGCGCCGTCGGATTTCACCCGGGGGTTCGACGGTGGCGTGGCGGACGCGCACACAGCGCTGCGCCTCCACAAAGCTGCCGGCGGCAGCAATTCCGCCCCGATTTTTTTCAGCGTCGACGATGATATCGACCTCAACATTTGGAATAGCCTTGCTGTCAACTGGTTTCGCGGGATCAACTCGGTGCTGGGAGTGGAGCGTACCGGCATTTACGGGCACTTTCAGGCGTGCCTCTGGGCGATCAGCGACGGCGTGATCGGCCACTCCACCACGGCAGGGCACCGATGGGCATGGCAGACCAAGGCCTGGTCGCATGGACAGCGCGAGCCCACGGCGGTGCTGTATCAAGAGGTGGTGAATAGCCCGTCAAATCCGGGTCCGCTTCTTGGCGGCATCAACGTGGACGTCGACGAGGTCCTCGCGACCGATTTCGGGCAGTGGGATCTCGATCGATGAGTAGCCGCCTCGCATGGTCACGCGATGCGTCCGGCGTCGGCGGCGTATTCCACGAGATCAGCAGCGCTGGAGGCGCTTTCGTGGGGCCGGATCATCTGGGGCTCGACATCGCCCCCAACTTCCGTAGGCGACCAGCACAAATTTCATCGACGGACTCTGACTTCGGGCAACTCGGCGGCGTCGAGTCTAACGTGCTCGGCGGTGGCATCCTGGTGAGGTGGGATTGCTGTTCCGGTTGGTCGAGCTTCTCCTCGTCATCGCGCCAGTCGCAGGTTTGATCATCGCTGCGATCAGGGCGTTCTCGGCAGGCAAGCAGTTGGGTGAGCGATCCCGGGATCCCGATCGGAGGGGAACCGCGGGCAATCATGCCGCACAATGGCGGTCGCTCACCCGCGTGGTGCAGGAGCACGACCGAACGGACACCCGATGGCTTGACTACGAGCTCGACCACGCGAAGCTGCTCGACTTCCCGCTGATGACCGACATGGGCAATCCCCTGACGATCGGTTTCCACAAGGCCAAGCTCCGAGCAGACTTCCTCCGACCCGGCAAGGCCGAAGATCTTCTCGATGACCGCGACGCTGCGGCTCAGTACCTGACTGCGGTTGAGGAGTATGTGACCGCGTTCAACATCGCTGAGGCGGAAGCTCAACGCAGGCGCCGTAGCGATTTTTCACTAGGTGGGCAGCAACGGATCGCACGTGCTCAGAGTCTTTTGCGCGTAGCGTCCGACTCCGCTGCGACTCCGCAAGAACGCCAAAGTGCGTACGACCTGGCACGCAGGGAACTCGACGGACTGATCGTGTTGCCACCCAGGACGCAGGCCAGCATCGAAGGTGGCATCTCCGGTCAATTAGACGGGTAGCCGGCTACTGCAGGTACGCCTAATGCCAACACGGCGGCGTCATCCTGGAGACCCGGACCGAAGCCGTCCAGGAGCGATTGAATCGCTGCGACGATCGCCGATGCGGTGGTCGGCGCTTGTGCGGCAGCGAATTCCAGCAGTGCTCCGTAATCGTCGTAGCGCTGCGTGCCGTTGCTTATCCGCGCCTCCGTCAACCCGTCCGTGTAAAGCACCAGCGTGTCGCCCGGCCCCAGTCGAATTCGGGCGGTGGTGAAAGTCGGCTTCATGGGGATGCCGACCGGGTGGCCACCGATCGTGTCCACGTAACCCGCCATGCCGTCGGCGCCCAACAATATCGGAGGAAGATGCCCGCCGCTTGCGAGGTGGACGTCGAACTCGCCGTTCTGCGGAGTGAGAACTCCGAAAACGACTGTGGCGAATTGATTTACGGTGTCGCGAAACTCAGGGCTCAGAACAGCATGCAGGTTCTGCAATACCGCCACAGGGTCGGCGTCGAAGACGGCGGCTGCTCTCAGCGTGTAGCGGGTCAACGAGGTTATCGCGGCAGCGCCGGCGCCCTTGCCGCTCACGTCACCAATGAAGAAGGCCCACTTGTCATGTGAGAGCGGGAACAGATCGTAGAAATCGCCTCCGACGTCGTCCGCGGAGGCGGCGTAATAGTAGGCAGATGCGTCCAAGCCTTCGGGTGGTGACAACGAGGGCGGCAACAACGAGCGTTGCAGAGTCCGCGCGAACACCTGGACCCGCGCGCGTTCTCGTTCGACCCGCTGCCGCTCGTCGAGGAGTTCTCGCTCGTAGGAGCGTCGGTCCCGTGCATCTTGAATCGTGATGCGCAGCAGAATCGGTTGGCCGTCAGTATCAGACTTGACGTTGGCGGTGAGGAACATCGGAAATCTGGTACCTTCGGCGGTCACCAAATCCACTGTGATGCCCGCAAGCTGGCCCTGCAGCTGCAGCAGCGGCGCGAAATGGGTTTCGTAGTGAATGCGGCTACCCACAGCCAGCAAGTCGGTGAAAGGTTTGTCGATCAATGTGTTTCGCTCGTAGCCAAGCCACCCCAAGAGAGTGGCGTTCACCCTGACGATGCGCCGGTCGGGCTGAGCCACAATGTAGCCGCATGGCGCATTCTCATACAGGTCGTCGACGCTTTCGTTGCGGACTTGGGGTGAGGCCAATTCCTGCTCTCGTGTCACGTCGCCCCGGCAAACGCCGCGATGGCGTCTGCGGTGACGTCCGGAGCACTGATCTGGGGGCAATGGCCGGTGGCGTCAAGTGTGACCAGTTCGCTGCCGGCGATGCCTTGCTGCACATAAGCACCCACCTCGCGAGACGCCAAAGCATCGTGTGCGCTTTCAATCACCAGGGTGGGCAACGGAACTCGTGCAAGATCAGCCCGATTGTCAGACAGGAAAGTAGTACGCGCGAATACCCGCGCGCACGCCGGGTCGGTGCGGCAGAAGCTCTCAGTGAGCTCTTCGGCGAGCTCAGGCTGATCGGGCGTTCCCATGATCACCGGCGCCATCGATCGCGACCACCCAAGGTAATTGCTCTCGAGTGAGTCCAAGAGCTCGTCGATGTCGCCGCGCGAGAAGCCGCCGCGATAGTCGTCCTGGTCGATGTAGCACGGCGAGGGGGTGAGGAGGACCAACCTGGCGAACCGGCTTGGATCCGCCGCGACCGCGAGCACGCCCATCATCGCAGCCACCGAGTGGCCGACGAATATCACGTCGTGCGCATCCAGCTCGCGAACGATCTCAAGAATGTCGTCGGCGTATGCCTGCAGTGATCCGTACCGCCGGGCGTCCCAGGCCGAGGGATCCGACGCCCCGCAGCCCACATGGTCGAACAGAATCAACCGGAAGCTGGACTCAAGTCGGGCTTCAACCAGGCGCCACAGGTTCTGATCACACCCGAAACCGTGCGCGAGCATGATCGTCGGACCGTCCTCGATACCGGCAATCCTCACATTGTTGCGCGCCTGCGAATCCACGCTCTCATACTGCCACCGGTGTGCTTAAGGCATTGCCGAACTCTTGGCGCCCGAGGTGTCTGACCACTTGACGCATCGCAAAAATGCGACAACGTTCAGCAGTTAACGTCCTGTCGGCCACATGAACAGGAGGATCCGGGACACATGTCCGAGATAACCCAGCTACACCGCGAGCTCGTCGCGCGCGTACTCGAAGGAGACGGAAAGGCGGCACCCGAGCTGCGCCGCGCAGCGTTCGAGGATGCCGGCCTCGGTGAGCCTATCCAGACGTTGATCGACAAGGTGGCCGGGCATTCATACCAAGTGACCGACGAGGACGTCGCCGCCGTCCGTGCGGCGGGCCTCAGCGAGGACCAGATTTTCGAGATCGTGGTTTGCGCTGCCGTCGGCCAGGCGACCAGGCAGTACGCGAGCTCACTCGCGGCCCTGGCCAGCGCGGAAGGAAAGCCTAGACAGTGAGGCTCGACATCCTCGACCGAGGTCATCGCCTGCACACCAAAGCGGTAATGACACTCATTCGGGTGTTTTCAGGCCACCCAGTGGTCGACGCGGTGAAGCTGGCGTTCTACCGCCCGCATTTCTACGGCGGCGGCCCGCTCACCCACGAAGCGATGCGAGGCCAATCGGACTGGTCGGTCGGTGATCGCGAGCTCATGGCCGCCTATGTATCCAAGGCCAATGAGTGCCCCTTTTGCGTCTCGGCGCACTCCGCCACGTCGACGATGTGGTACGCCGACGAGGCGAAAGTTGCTGCCACGCTAGTGGATTTGGAGACGGCGCCGATCGAAGAGCCGCTCCGCGCGACGTTGCGGATGCTTGGCAAACTCACCCACGAGAACGGCATCGAGGTTGACGATGTCCGGGCCGTGCTGGCGTCCTCGGTGTCCGTGGAGCAGATCAAGGACGCCCTGGCGGTATCCCTCGCCTTCAACATCACCGACCGGCTGGCCAACGCATTTGGCTTCAGCATCCCAAGTCCGGAAGCCACGAACGCGGGCGCCCGTTTCCTCCTGAAGCGTGGGTATCGGTAGACACCGCGACCTATTTCGTGCCGTCAGTGCGAGGCGCGCTCAGCGCCACTTGATACCGCATCCGATCGACGGTCTTTGGTCGGCCTGCACCGGCCGCCCCGCGAGCACCGCATCGACCGCCGACCGGACGTCGGCAGCCGTCACCGGCAGATCGTTACCCGGACGGGAATTGTCGAGCTGGCCGCGGTAGACGAGTCGACGCTCGCCATCGAAGACGAACGTGTCGGGCGTGCAGGCCGCGGAATAAGCGCGAGCGACGTCTTGGGTTTCGTCGTAGAGGTAGGGAAACGTCCAGCCATGGCGGCCGGCTTCAGCGGCCATCTGGTCGGGTCCGTCCTGTGGGTAGGCGACCACGTCATTGCTGGAGATAGCGACCATTGCAACGCCCTGAACAGCGAGATCGCGGCCGAGCGCGGCGAGCCCGTCGGCGACGTGTTTGACGTAGGGGCAGTGGTTGCAAATGAAGGTGACGACGAGCGCCGGGCCCGCAAGGTCGTCGATGGTGACTGTGGCGCCCGTCGCCGGTTCGGGCAGCGTGAAGTGTGGCGCGGGCGTGCCGAGAGCGAGCATGGTGGACTCAATGGCCATGCGTTTCTCCTATGTCAAGCCGCTGCCGGTTGGCAAGGCTGGTTTCGGGTTTGGTGGTCGGTGTGGAGGTGGTGGAAGACGACGCGGGCCAGGCGGCGTTTGAGGCTGCGTAACGCTTCTGTTGGCGAGGCGCCAGCGTCGAGTCTTGTGCGGTAATAGGCCCGGCCGAGTCCGTCGAGGCGGATCTGTGTGACGGCGATGCGGTGCAGGGCGGCGTTGAGTTGACGATTGCCAGAGCGGGTCATCCGTACCCGCCCGGCCGTGTTGCCCGACCACACCGGTATCGGGGCTACGCCGGCATGACGGGCAAAAGCCGCCTCGCTTTTGAATCGGTTGACTCCGGCGACCTCTCCGACGAGTTTGGCCGCGGTCAGCTCCCCGCAGCCGGGAAGAGCCAGCAGAGCGGGCGCGACCTGACGGACACGATCGCCGATGCGCTTGGCCAACGCGTTGATGGTTGCGGTGAGCCGGGTGATGTCGGCTAACTCATCGCGAGCCAGCTCGGCGACCAATCCGGGTACGGTCTCCAACCAGGTCCGCAGCATGCCGCGGTGCTTGGCCAGATCCAGCGAGCGCGGCTTGGGCGCACGCTCGGGATCAAGCTCATGAACCCGCCAGCGCAGCCGGTTGATCATTGCAGTGCGTTGGGCCACAAGGACTTCGCGGCGATCCACCAACAACTTGAGCTCACGTGACACCTCGTCATGGCAGGCCACCGGAAGATTGGGTTCCCGCAGCACCGCACGTGCCACCGCTAACGCATCAATCGGATCAGACTTGCCTCTGGTGCGCGCCGAGGCCCGGGTCTGGGCCATCAACTTCGGCGGCACCCGCACCACCTGCTGACCAGCAGTCAGCAGATCGCGCTCTAGGCGAGCCGACAGATGCCGGCAATCCTCGATACCCCACACCACCTCGGCGCCGAAGCGTTCCCGTACCCACATCACCGCCTCGGCGTGCCCGGCACTTGTCGCCACAACCACCTTCTCGGCAAGCTTGCGGCCCACCTCATCGACAGCGACAAAGGTGTGCGTGCGCTTGTGTACATCGGCTCCAACAACAACCATGGTGGTTGCCTCCATTCACTGTGAGGTGACGGTTGGGCCGGTCGGCGGACACATCTCAGTCGGGGGCGATGCCACGCTCCTATCAAGTCACGCCGGCCGGTCCTTCACACCCGGTGCCGACAAAACGCATGCACGCCAACCCGAAGGCGGCAGCCAGACTATGAGCCAGACACCAGGTGATCAGGATCCAACCACCGCAACACGCGGCACCCTTACCCTGACACTGACCGCCAGAGTAGCTTTTGCACTGCACCCGCGAGCCGGTTGCTCGCGGGGTGCAGTGTGGTGTGGACGATCCGGCCCAGTTCGTTACTTGAGGTCGAATCGGTCGTTGTTCATGACCTTGACCCACGCGGCGACGAAGTCCTCCACGAACTTGCCCTTGGAGTCGTCTTGTGCGTACACCTCGGCCACCGCGCGCAGCACCGAGTTCGACCCGAACACAAGGTCATTGGCGGTCGCGGTCCACTTCAGAGCGCCCGAGGCCCGGTCGTGGCCCTCGTAGACGTTCTCCGCGGTTTCCGACGCCTTCCATTCGGTGTTCATGTCCAGCAGGTTGACGAAGAAGTCGTTGGTCAACACGCCCGTCTTGTCGGTGAACACGCCGTGCTTGCTGCCGCCGTGGTTGGCGCCGAGAGCACGCAACCCACCGACGAGCACGGTCAGTTCCGGACCGGTCACACCCAGCAGGTACGCCCGTTCTACCAGCAACTGCTCCAACGGTGCCTTCTCGCCCGCCCGTGCATAGTTGCGGAAGCCGTCGGCCCGCGGTTCGAGCACCGCGAACGACTCCACATCGGTGCTCTCCTGCGAGGCGTCGGTACGACCCGGCGCGAAACTCACCGAGATCTCGTACCCGGCATCCTTGGCCGCCTTCTCGACTGCCGCGGATCCGGCCAACACGATCAGGTCGGCCAGTGAGATCTTCTTCCCACCGGTGGCCGAGTCGTTGAACTCGTGCTGGATCTTTTCCAGCGCCGCCAGCACTTTCTCTAGCTCTGAAGGCTCGTTGACCTCCCAGTGCTTTTGTGGCTCAAGGCGAAGTCGTCCACCGTTCGCACCACCGCGCTTGTCGGTGTTGCGATAGCTCCCCGCCGCCGACCATGCCGCCTTGACCAACTGGGGAACTGACAGGCCGGAATCAAGCACCTTTCCCTTCAAGGCCTCGACGTCCTCGTCGTCGACCAACGTGTGGTCGACCGCCGGTACCGGGTCCTGCCACAGCTGCGGCTCGGGAATCCACGGTCCGAGATACCGCGAAATCGGTCCCATGTCCCGGTGGAGCAGCTTGTACCACGCCTTGGCGAAAGCCTCGGACAGCTCCTCGGGGTGATCCAGCCACCGCCGGGTGATCTCGCGGTAGATCGGGTCCTCCCGCAGCGCCACGTCCGTGACCAGCATCGACGGGGTGCGATTCGCGCCGTCGAACGGGTCGGGGATGGTGCCCGCGCCGGCGCCGCCCTTCGCGATGAACTGCCAGGCTCCCGCAGGGCTCTTCGTGAGCTCCCACTCGTAGCCGTAGAGGCTCTGCAGGAATCCGTTGCCCCACTTGGTCGGGGTCCAGGTCCAGACCACCTCCAGGCCGCTGGTGATGGCGTCCTTGCCTTTGCCGGTACCGTAGGAGCTCTTCCAGCCCAGCCCCTGTTGTTCGATCGGGGCGGCCTCCGGCTCGGGGCCGACCAGATCGGCGTCGCCGGCGCCGTGGGTCTTGCCGAAGCTGTGGCCGCCGACGATGAGTGCGGCGGTCTCTTCATCGTTCATTGCCATCCGGGCGAACGTCTCGCGGATGTCTACTGCCGCGGCGACTGGATCCGGCTTGCCTTCGGGGCCTTCGGGATTCACGTAGATCAGCCCCATCGTGGTCGCACCGTAGGGTTGCGCGAGGTCCCGCTTACCGGAGTAGCGCTTGTCGGTGCCCAGCCAGGTGCCCTCTTCGCCGAAGAGAATTTCTTCGGGCTCCCAGATGTCAGGGCGGCCGAAGCCGAAGCCGAAAGTCTTGAACCCGAACGAATCCAGGGCTGCGTTGCCGGCGAAGATGATCAGGTCCGCCCAGGAGATCTTGTTGCCGTACTTCTGCTTGACCGGCCACAGCAGTCGGCGAGCTTTGTCCAGGCTGACGTTGTCCGGCCAGCTGTTTATCGGGGCGAAGCGCTGGGCGCCCTGGCCCCCGCCGCCGCGGCCGTCGTGAATGCGGTAGGTACCCGCAGCGTGCCAGCTCATCCGGATGAACAGGCCGCCGTAGTGACCGTAGTCGGCGGGCCACCAGTCCTGCGAGGTGGTCATCACCGAGATTACGTCAGCCTTGAGCGCCTCGACGTCGAGCTTGGCGAACTCCGTGGCGTAGTCGAAGTCCTCGCCGAGCGGGTTCGATTGGAGCGGGTGCGAGTGTAGCTTCGACACGTCGATCTGGTTAGGCCACCAGTCGCGATTCGTCAGGGGAGCATGCGCCTTCGGTGTGGGGGCGGAGATCACCGGGTTTTCGCTTTCGCTGCCACCATGGGCTGTATCGGATGACACAGTATTCCTTTCAGGGTTAGGTGAATTGAGCTGTGATCACGGCTGTGATCGGGAGGTAGCGGTCGAGCACTCAGGGCAGAGCCCCCAGTAGATGACTTCGGCCTCGTCGAGAATGAAGCCGTCCAAGGTGTTGTCATCGTCGGACGGGATTAGGCATGGCGCCTCGCCGACGGCGCAGTCGACGTCGGCGATGATGCCGCAGGATCGGCATACGACGTGGTGGTGGTTGTCGTCGACCCGCGATTCGTAGCGGGCGACCATTCCCAGTGGCTGGATCCGCCGAACAAGACCTACGGCGGTCAGGGCGTTGAGAACGTCGTACACGGCTTGACGGGATACATCGGGTAGTCCGGTCCGAACCGCCGAGAGGATCGTCTCGGTGTCTGCGTGCGGATGAGCATGGACCGCTTCCAACACGGCGACCCTGGGTCGGGTCACCCGCAGCTCGGCCATCCGCAGCTGTGCCGAGTAATCCGTCGACGTCGACGACACAAACCCCAATATGCCGCTCTTATCTGGAACGAGTCAAGACTTTTCAGCCAACGGCGATGATCGCGGCGTCGGCCGCCCTGTTGGTCGCCAGCGTGGCGTCTCTGCCGAGCCGGATCAGGCGGGGGAGAGCGCCGGGGTGCCTGAACAGGAACCTGGCCACGGCCACCGGGTTGACGGTGCCATCTGGGTGGGTGAGACCTAGGATCTCCGCGTCGACGCTGGCCCGGTCGCTGACGGCCCGCACCACCGACCACGCGACACCGCGCTCCTCGCACACCTTCGCCACCGCGGCCGTCTCCATGTCCAGCGCCACGACACCACGCGACCGCAACTCGGCCTGGACCGCCGGCTCAACGATCAACTCGTCGGCAGTCCACAACGCGCCACGGGATTCGCCGACCCGAAGCGGCGTGGGCCGGTGTTCGGAGGCGTTCGCGCCGTCGACGACAACCGCGGGCAGCACCAGCGACCCGATGGCCGCCGCGTCGTCCAGGCTGCCGGCGATGCCGACGACGATCACCCACTCAACATCGGCCCCGTCAAGCAGTCGGACCGTCGCGGCGTGCGCACGGGCGGTGCCGACCCCGGTCACCACCGCGATCACCAGACGGTCGCCGATCCGGCCGACGTAGCCAGCGCCGGTTTTCGAAAGCCGGAGCCGTCGGCGCAGCGGCCGCAACTCTCTGGGCATGGCACACACGAAGGCGATCACAACAGGGCTGTCCAGCGCCAACAAAAAAGGAACGGAGAGTAGCTGCTCCGTCCCACTCTCAATTTATAGCGGAACCGGGGGCTTGCGGCAAGACCCGGGTAGTGCCGCAAAATCGCTGACCGAAGCCATAACTCGGCGATTTGGGGGTTGAGAAAGTGTATGACCATGCGGTCGTGGTTGCCGGAGCGGGCCCGACGGGGCTGATGCTGGGGTGTGAGCTGGCATTGGCGGGAGTCGATGTTGCCATTGTCGAGCGACGCCCAAACCAGGAGCTGATCGGCTCGCGCGCTCTCGGTTTTCATTCGCGCACCATCGAGGTTCTCGACCAGCGTGGCATCGCTGATCGGTTCCTTTCGCAGGGGTACACCGCGCAAGTCACCAGGTTTGCCGGAGTTCGTTTGGACATCAGTGACTTTCCCACCCGGCACCCCTACGGGCTCGCGCTGCCGCAGAAGCACATCGAGCGCATCTTGGCCGACTGGGCCGGCGAGCTGGCGGTACCGATCCATCGCGGACGCGAGGTGACGGGCATCGCGCAGAACGACACCCACGTCGACGTCCAGCTGTCCGGCGGGCCGCCGCTGCGGGCGGGATATCTCGTCGGATGCGACGGAGGAGGCAGCCTGATCCGTAAGGCGGCTGGCATCGACTTCTCGGGATCGGATCCGGCCACGAGCAGCCTGATCGCCGAGGTCGAGATGGCCGAGGAGCCGGAATGGGGCATCCGCCATGACGCTCTGGGTGTCCATGGCCTCGGCAAGTTAGAGGATGGGGGGCCTATCCGCGTCATGGTCACCGAAGAGCACGTCGAACTCACGACGGAACCCACCCTGCGCGATCTCAGCGAGGCGCTCATCACCGTATACGGCACCGATTACGGGGTCCACAGTCCTACGTCGATCTCAAGGTTCACCGATGCAGCTCGGCAGGCCGCGGCCTACCGGGACCGACGGGTCCTGCTGGCCGGCGACGCCGCACACGTGCATCCCCCGGTGGGTGGACAGGGCCTCGGCATCGGCGTTCAGGATGCCGTGAATCTGGGATGGAAGCTGGCCCAGGTCGTCAATCAGACATCGCCGGAAAGCCTTCTTGATACCTACCATGCCGAGCGCCATCCGGTCGCTGCCCGGGTGCTGCGCAATACGATGGCGCAGACCGCGCTCCTCCGCCCAGACGACCGCTTAAAGGCCTTGAACGACATCATTTCCGAGCTTCTCAGCATCGACGAGCCACGCAAACGTTTCGCCGCAATGATGTCCGGCTTGGACATCCACTACGACCTCGGTGAGGGGCACCCACTGCTCGGTCGCCGCATCCCCGATATCGACTTGGCCACCGCCGACGGCCCGCTGCGGTTGTTCGAGCTACTGCACGATGCTCGGCCGCTGCTGCTCAACTTCCGCGAGCCCGGCGACATCGACATCGCGCCATGGGCTCATCGGGTTCGGTTGGTCGACGCGAAATACTTTGGCGCATGGAACCTTCCAGTGCTTGGCGCCGTGGAAGCGCCGAGTGCCACGCT
The DNA here is from genome assembly GCA_963760095.1 of uncultured Actinomycetota bacterium. Taxonomy (GTDB): domain Bacteria; phylum Actinomycetota; class Actinomycetes; order Mycobacteriales; family Mycobacteriaceae; genus Mycobacterium. Next base: position 383,238 of record CAVXBT010000015.1, read on the forward strand.
GATTCGGCCCGATGGGTATGTCGCTTGGGTGGGTGGCCCACTCTGTCACGAGCTCGCTGATGCGCTCACTGCATGGTTCGGGCCAGCGGCTCCGGCTCTAATTCCTAGGCCAGGTGATTGGCCGACTCCTCGGTGATCGATTGCGACTCGGGCCCTTTAATCGTTGCGATGTGCTGGATGTACTGGACAATCGATTGATACTCGGTGCCCAGATCTTCGTTGAGCCGTTCATGAAAGTACTGGTGTCCATGCGGCTAGGTTCCATGCAAGATGGCGGGCTCAGACGCGGGCCGGATGGCGCTGGCCCTGACCAGCATCGATGCCGCGCGGCGGCAAACCCTTGGTCGGCTGGTCGGGTGTTGCCCGCGATGTTTGCGTCCCTGCTGTTGGCAATTGCGAGCATTGCTGCCGCGGGCGCAGTTCCTGCCGAACCGGTTGTCCACGGAATCGGCGAGAGGGCAATCGGCTGGGATACCTACCGTCGATTGGATCGGTTGCCATACCTGAGCGCGGACACGGAGACCCTGCAGGTTTCGAGCTTCGATCGGACCGGCGGAGATTTCGACATCGCCACCGGAAACCAAAACGGCAGTGGCGGGTGTCTGGCATCCGGTGGCGTCGGGTGCGTCATCGCGGAGGATCGCGGCTCCGGCGAGCTTGATTCGATCTGGTTCACGCGCGACGGCGGCAATGTGAGTCGGATGGGAGCGATCCGTGTCGACTTGGATGGACAGACCGTGATAAATGCACCGTTGCAGTCGTTAGTCGATGGGCAGTTGGGAGCGCCATTCGTCTGGCCTCTGGTGGCCAACGCTGCGCAGTCGCCTGCGGGGGTTTACGTCAAGGTACCGATGCCGTACCGACAGTCGATGCGGATCAGCGTCGCATCAAATCTGCAGTACTACCACGTCGACTATCGCCAGTTTTCGAATGCCGAAGGCGTGCGGACGTTCTCGCCCTCCGACCCCGCGCTTGATGTGATCACCACCCTTCGCGCCGCAGGCACCATCGACCCCAAACCGCCAGCACCCACCGCAGCACATCACAATCGGGTCGTCGAGCTTGCCGCCGGCGCCGCCGCAACGATCGCGGAATCGGCCGGCCCGGGCACCATTTCGTCGCTGCGCCTCCGGCTGCCCAACCCGGCCGATCAACTCCTGACCGGGTTGCGGCTGCGGATCGAATTCGACGACCGGACCACGGTCGACTCGCCGCTTGGCGAATTCTTTGGTGCCGGACTGGGCGCCAGCGACGTGCGATCGCTGATGTTCGCCACAACCCCACAACCCGGCGGGTCGTTGTCGTTATCGGATTGGTGGCCAATGCCCTTCGCCCGCACCGCCCGGGTCATCCTGCTCAACACAACCGCCGATCCACTCGCGGCGATCGACACCGACGTCGTGACCGCATCCGATCCCCAGTGGGCGGCCGCGCTAGCCAGCGGCCGCGCTGGCTACTTCACCGCGTACTCGCGTGCCGGGCCGACGACCCTCGGCCAGGACTGGTTATTCGCCGACGAACAAGGCCACGGCAAATTCGTCGGCGTCAGCCACACCATCAGGGGTTCTCGAACCAAAACGGCGTTCAGCGACGGCGCCCCTTACTTTCTCGAAGGAGCCGAACGCGTGTACACAGACGGTTCCCCGTCGCCACGGTGGTACGGCACCGGCACCGAGGACTTCTATGAGGGCGGCTGGTACTTCAACAACGGCACCCTGTTCAGCGACCCACTCACCGGCCAACCCGATCAACGGACTGCGGCCGGCGGATGTGCAGATTACTGTGTCGCGGTCTATCGCCTCATGCTCGCCGACGCCATCGGCTACCACTCAGCAATCCGTTTCGGCATTGAACACGGCAAGCGCAACATGGTCCAACCCGACTACAGCTCAACGGCGTTCTTGTATACCCAGCCGGACAACACCGTTGCATCCGGCGAAGAAATCGACCCCACCGATCCGGTAAGTCGAATCATGCATACCTACATCGACTCCGACGCCGCGGAGCAGATGCTCATCAGCACGTACGAGGGGACTGATGACAGCCGCACCATCACTGGCCTGGTCCGCACCACTCAAGCGCCGATTACATTCGACGCCCAAATTCGCCCGGACAATCACGGCGTCCTGCTGCGCCGCACTTCGGATCAAGCAACCGGCTATCAATCAGCAGGCGTTGCCATCGACGGCATTGTTGCGGGCGACTGGCTACAACCGCGCAGCAACACCTTTCACCGTTGGCTCGATGACACCTACCTCGTGCCCGAATTCGTCACCGCAGGCAAAACTCGCATCACCATCGCGCTCACACCCACCCCCAGCGCCCCACCCTGGACTGCCAGCCGCTACCACGTCGAAACGCTGACGGGGGCATAGGTAGCAGATCGTCGTCGCTTTCGCAGGGAGCTTCCTCCGGCTCGCTTGTCGGGATCTTTTCCTTCCACCACAGACCTGGCAGCCCGGGCCGGTCGGATCAAGGCTGGCCCGGTAGGTTGAACGCGATCCGGACAAGCCTGAAGGGAGACACCGTGGGCAAGACCGCGGCCATGGCCGAGGCCGACCGCGCATGGATGATCGACACGCTGCTCGCGCTGCTGCAGACCCCGAGCCCATCGGGGCGCACCGATGGCGTGATGCAGCTGATCGGCGACATCTTCGATGACCTCGGTGTGCCATTCTCGCTGACCCGTCGCGGAGCGCTCACCGCCGAACTTCCGGGGAAGTCGGCGAACACCGACCGCGCACTGGTCGTCCATGCCGACACCATCGGCTGCATGGTGCGCGGCCTCAAGGACAATGGCCGCCTCGAGCTGATCCCGGTCGGGACCTTCTCGGCCCGATTCGCCACCGGCGCCCGCGTACGGATCTTCAGCGACGACCCCGACGAGTTCATCACCGGCACGGTGATGCCGCTCAAGGCCAGCGGACACGCGTTCGGCGACGAGATCGACACCCAGCCGACGGACTGGGAGCACGTCGAGGTCCGCATCGACCGCAAGGTTTCGTCGCGGGACGACCTGGTGCGCCTCGGATTGAAGGTCGGCGACTTCGTCGCATTTCTCACCAGCCCCGAACTGGCCGCCGACGGCTTCATCGTTTCCCGTCACCTCGACGGCAAGGCAGGCGTGGCCGTCGCACTGGCACTGGCCAAGAACTTCTCCGAAAACAAGGTCGTGCTCCCGCACCGCACCACGGTCATGGTGACCATCACCGAAGAGGTGGGCCATGGAGCCAGCGACGGCCTACCGGCCGACGTCGCCGAACTCGTCTCCGTGGACAATGCGGTATGCGCGCCCGGCCAGCATTCCATCGAGGACGGTGTGACGATCCCGATGGCCGATCTGCATGGCCCGTTCGACTACCACCTCACCCGCAAACTCTGCCGGCTCGCTGAGGAACAGGACATACCGTTTGCGCGAGATGTGTTCCGCTACTACCGATCCGATGCCGCCGCGGCGATCGAGGCCGGTGCTGGTACCCGGGCCGCGCTGGTCGGCTTCGGCCTGGACGGCAGCCACGGTTGGGAGCGGACCCACATGGACTCGCTGGAGGCGACGTACAACCTGTTGCACGCCTGGCTACAGACACCGTTGACGTTCGCCAAGTGGGACGCCAAGCCTTCGGGCAAGCTGCGCGACTTCCCGTCCTCGGAGCAGCCTGCGCCGACCGAGCAATGGGTGCCGTTAGCCCGAGGCGAACATGCCGAACCCGGTGAGGCGTCGCCGGGTTCGAATTGGCCGCCGTCGGAGGGTCCCCAGGACTGAGGCAGGCTAGCTGCGACCGGTTATTCCGCTGCCGACGACCTTCACCGGTTTATGCGGGAAGCGCTTCTCGGCATAGGCTTTGGCGGGCGAATTGGGCAGCACGTACAACGTTTCGCGCTTGTCCTGCAACGGTTTCAACACCTGGTCCATAAAGGCCTTGCGGTCATCGAGATACGGCTCGATGACATCTTCACCGGCCGGACACCAACGAGATATAGCTGCGGGTGCCCGGCAGCGCCTGTTGGACGTGTGCGACTTCAGACGCCAGGTCGGGATTGTCGGCTGAGGCGAACGCAACGTCGTCAGCACCCGCGGCCAGGCAAATATCTCTCAGCCAGTCGGAGTCGATGACTTCGGGCCGCGGTGGCCGATCGGCTCGGCTGGCGATCACCTTTCGCACGGTCGGGTGCTCGACGATACGACGGGGTAGCTGTGGCGTCACCCTGGATATAGTACACTATACCTAGATCGAAAGGTTTTCCGCGAGAGCCTCGTCAGTGAGGGCCTCGAGCTCTTTGCCTTTCGTCTCCGGTCCCATCAGGTAGCCGACCACCGTCAGCACCCACAAGCCGGCAAGCGCCAGGTAGGGCGTCTGTAGCCCGTAGCGCATGATCGCCCAGCCGATGACGGTCGGAGCCGCGATGGAGACCACCCGACCGCCGCCGACCGCGATTCCGAAGCCGGTGCCGCGCAGTACCGTTGGGAAAAGCTCGGCGATGTAGGTGTCGCCCACGCCCCAGAGCCAGCCGAGGGTGGCGATGGCGACCGCGCCGAAGACCCAATACTCGTGCAGCGAATCAGAGGTCGCCGCCAGGACGGTTGAGGTGATCTCGATGAGCGCTGCAAGGATCGCCGAAGGTCGTCGGCCGACCCAGTCGGCGAGCGCAGTCCCCAGGTACGCAAAGACGGCCTGTAGCAGGAAGAACACCAGGGCGTAGCGGATCACCTCGATGGGGGAGGCGTGGAACTTCTTGACGATGTAGGTGGTCAGAAACAGCGTCATACCCCAGTAGCCGACTGCGTTGGCAGTGTAGATCAGCCACCCCGCGACCAGGCGTCGCCGCACCCCGGGCAATTGCCAAAGCCGGGGCTTGACGTGCCCGTTCGCCAGGTTGGCCTGCGTGTCGATGTAGCGATGCGACTCGGTGATACCTCGTCGGACCAGAAACAACAGGACGGCGGGGATGATCGCCACGACGAACGCGGATTGCCAGCCGAAGTGCGGCACCAGTGCCAGTGCCACGGCGGCCGCCAGAACGTAGCCCAGCGAGAAGAGCGAGAAGATCACGCCGCCGACACCGATGGCGCGCGTCTTCGCCGGCCAGACCTCGGCAGCGTATGGCGCACCGACCGCCAGTTCTCCGGCACCGCCGACACCGGTAGCGTGGTTTTGCGCCCCCACCTGTCGGCAGCAAATCCGAAGCCGACGGTGCCAATTGTGTAGCCGAGCAGGAAGATCGAACCTATGTATCCGGCTTGGGCATCGGTGATGTGCAACGCTTTCTTGATATCCGGCAACACCAGACCATAAATGTTGACCGCGTATGAGTCGAAGCCATAACCGAGTCCCGCCGTCACGGCAACAAAGAGCGCCTGCTTGAAGGTCACAGGAGCGGCTTTCGGTAATTTGACCGAGATGCTGTCAACGCTCGACGTCACCCATGGACGGTATGCAGCCAGATGGCAACTGCGTAAGTATCAAGATCGTCCTGAGCGCAACAGGTTGAGCGACGAGACATGTCACCCACTGAACGAGACCAAATATCCTGCAGGACAATGCGTTACATACCGAGGGAGAGGCAGGCCGTCTGCAGCACAGCACGTCCCGTTCAACCAGTGTTCAAGCAGTGGTCAAGTTAACGGCGCCGACTTACCAGAGAATGAGTCCATGCGACTGCTTGTAGTGCTTGCGAGCGTCGCCGCCGTCATCGGCCTTGCCACAACGGCACAGGCTGATCCTTCCGGATCCGATGCGACCTTTATCGCGGCGCTCCACAGCTCCGGTATCCCCTACCAAAACGCACCTGACGCCGTCGCCATCGGCAGACGAGTGTGCGAGCTGATGGATCAAGGCCACGCGGAGGCCGACGTCATCAAGAGCATGACGCAGGCGAATCCAGGACTCACGGACGACGTCGCCACCCGATTCACCCACATCGCGGAGAGCACGTACTGCCCTCAGTACGTCAAGGCGGCACCGCCGCCGCCGCAGCAGCCAGAGGTGCCGCCCTTCTTCCCATTGCCGCCGCTGCCGGCCGCGTTGTAGGCACTCGGCTCACGACTTTTCCGCACTGGTCGGCCTCTGCACCTGAGTCCGCCGCGAGAAAACACGAAACCTGACACCACGGTCGCCTTGCCGATATCTCCGGCAAGGCGACCGGCCCATGCGCATAGCTGGCTACGACAGCAGGACGCGCGTCAACGTATTTGAACGCCAGAGGAATTGGTGACGGACTCAATCCGCGCTTGGGGGAATTCTTGGCGATGTACTGTGCTGCTGTGTCCGTGTACGCATTGAATCTGTTCGACGTCGCTGATCGCGGGGAGTACCTGGAGTACGCGCGACGCTCTCCCACACAGGTGGCGGCGCACGGCGGTCGCGTTGTCGCCCTCGGGGAATTTCAGGAAGCGGTGGTCGGTGATATCGCGCCGCGCCAGGTGTTGATCCTCGTTGAGTGGGACTCGAGGGAGGCCTTCAACTCTTATCGCGACGATCCGCAGCTGGCAGATCTACATCCTCATCGCGAAAACGGTTCGTCGAATTATGTCTGGCATCTGTTCGACCGACTGGATGATCTTCGGCCAATCCTGAAACAGGATCGTCCGAGTTAAGCGATCACGTCGCGGTCACCGACCGCAGCTCCCGTAGCGACTCGTCGACCAGCCGTCGCAGCGCGGCAGGGTCGTCCTGCTGGACCCATCGAGCGAATGCCACGTGAAAGACGGTCACTCCGGAGTGGGCGGCGAGGGTCGCCGCGTTCGCCGAAACACCCCGTTCCACCAGCGCCGCCGTGATCACAGCCGCCAGGGTCTGCAGCTTGATCAACTCGCGCTCCTGCAGCTCCGGGTTGGCCTCGATGACCCGGCTACGGATCCGGGCGAATGGGTGGCGCTCGGCGAACATCTGCGTGACGGGATCGAGGCCTGCTATCACCGCGGCGAGCGGGCTTGCCTCCGCCGGTGCAGTGGCAAGCCCGTCCAGCCAAAGGTTTTGCAGTTCCTGGCTGCCACTGAACAGCACCTCCCGCTTGTCTGAGAAGTAGCGGAAGAAGGTTCGCTTGGTCAGCTCGGCGCGCTCGGCGATCTCGGCGACGGTCGTCGCCTCGTATCCCTGCTCGTCGAACAACTCGATCGCGGCGCCCATCAAGCGGCCCGGAGCATCCGGCTTCCAGCGTGCCATCGCCACTCAGCTTAGCCGATGACACCATGTGTCATGTGCATGGTAATGTGATGGCACAAGGTGACATACCTCGTCGACTGGAGATTCCCATGCGCGTATTCGTAACCGGTGCCTCAGGCCACATCGCGGCCGCCGTCATCCCCGAGCTCGTCCGCAACGGCCATCAGGTGATCGGCCTGGCCCGCTCCGACGCCTCCGCCGAAGCCGTCGCCGCGTTGGGTGGCGAGGTTGTCCGTGGCGACCTCGACGACCTCGACACGTTGAGCAAGGCCGCCGCCGACGCCGACGGCGTCATCCACCTCGCCTTCAAACACGAGGCGATGCAGACCGGCGACTTCTTGGGTGCCGTCGACTCCGACCTGGCGGCCACCCGGGCCATCGGCGAGAGCCTGGTCGGCACCGGCAAGCCCTTCGTCACCACCGGCGGGACGCTGATGCTCGCGATGGCCGGGATCGCCGGCCGCCCGGGTACCGAGGATGACCAATCCGAGGGAGGCCCCCGCGTGGACTCGGCGAATTACACAATCGGTCTGGCGCAGCAGGGGGTGCGCTCGTCCGTCGTCCGGCTCGCGCCGATCGTCCACAGCGACCTCGACCACCACGGCTTCACGCACGCGCTGATCGGCTTCGCCGCGGAGAGCGGCGTGGCGGCCTACACCGGCGACGGCTCCAATCGCTGGCCGGCGGCCAACACTCACGACATCGGCGTGCTCTACCGCCTGGCGGTGGAGAAGGCGCCCGCCGGCTCGACCCTGCACGGCGTGGACGACTCGGGCATTCCACGCAAAGTGATCGCCGGGACGATCGCCGGCAAACTCGGGATCGAGGCCAAGAGCATCACCGACGAAGAGGCGCCGCAGTACCTCGGGTTCCTCGCCGGTTTTGCCGGTTTGGACAACCCGACGTCCAACGACAAGACCCGCGCGTTGCTGGGCTGGGAGCCGACCCATCCGGGCTGGATCGAGGACGTCCAGACAGGGCACTACTTCGCCTGACCTCGCAGCGATCGCCCGGGCCGTGTTTGCCGCACGGGCGCCTGGGTACGTCCTGTCCGGGCGTCGCACAACAGCTTGCTGATGTGGAGCGCCGATCCGTCACGAAAGGCGGCCATGGACAACTTGGTTCGAGTGCGACAGGCGAGACGCCGGGTCGTGAAAGTACAACGGCGCATGTGGTTGCTCCAGGTGGCGTTCTGGCCCGCGGTCGCACTCGGCTTCATCGCGGCGGCTTCCGCGGTGGCCCGCCCGATATGGCGCCGACGCCGCGCTGCAGCTCTGGTCGACAATGTGACGGTTCCTCCGCCAGACCGGGCTACCGGGGGAGCCGTGGGGGCGACGGAATAGGCGGCTCCTGTTGAGCGCGCAAGCCGGGGGAGCGGCGGAGGTGAATAGATGCGCTGGTTAGCACGGCTGCAAACCGGCAGGCGCAGATCGGCACGATCGTGTGTATCGGCGTGTTGCTGGACACCTTGGTGGTACGCACGCTGCTGGTGCCCGCACTGGTCCAAGTACTCGGTGAACGGTTCTGGTGGCCCGCTATGCGGCCTGGGTCGCCGCAGCTCAGCTAGAGACGCTGAGGATCTTGATCGCGAAAACCAACGTGTCGCCTTTCTGGATCCCCGCGGCGGCCTGGCCGTCGGGGTAGCCATCGGCAGAGGTCATCGCGACACCGACGGTGGACCCGACCTTCTGTCCCGCGATGGCTTTCTGAAAGCCCGGGACGACTCCGTCGAGCGGGAAGTCAACCGGGGCCCCTCGTTGGTAGGCGCTGTCGAACACCTGGCCGTCGCGTCCATTGACGCCCATGTAGCAGACGGAAACTTTGGCCGTGGGGGCGACGACGGGACCGTCTCCGGCGTGCAGCGTGTGCACCTCGGTCTGCGTCACGCTGAAGGGCGCTGTCACCTCGACGCGCGGTGCCGCCGTATCCGTGGAACCCGTGACCGCCACGCTGCCGGTCGCCCCAGTCAGCGTCCACTCGGGTGCAACGCCATTGGCTGGCGCTGCCGTGGGGCAGGTGCTGTTCGCGGTTGCCGGTTCGGGCGAGGCCGGACTCACCGCCTCGGTGAAAGCGGGCGTACTCGCCGATCCGGAGGACGTATTGGCCGACGGAGTTGTCTTGTCGGAGCTGCACGCAGCGAACGTCATGACGGCTGATGCGGCACAGACCACGAGGGCGAAGGAAGAATACATACGCGAAGAGTTCACGGTCGTGACGCTACATCCGCGTCCGGCGACCACCGCCACTAGCATCGGATTCGCGATCGTGGCGCAGAGCCCGAAGTATCGTTTGCCGACTAGACCGCATCGCGCTTTCTGGGAAACGCTTGAATTCCCTATCGAGTCCGCGCCGCGGCGCGACAGACGGGACACTCGGGGAGTACGTGGTATGAGTCAGCCAGTCGTCGATCGACCCGCGTCCTCCCTGCCACGAGGCATCGCGCGTCATGTTCTCGGCACCTTCCTGATATTCGCAGGCGTCGGTCATCTGAGCTTCGCCCGAACCGCCCTCTACGCCCAGGTGCCGCCCTGCCTGCCGCTCAACGCAGACTTCGTCGTCATCGCCTCGGGCGTGGTCGAAATCGCGCTCGGAGCGAGCCTGGTGCTGCTGACCCGGTGGCGAGTTGCGGTCGGATGGGTCGTGGCGATCTTCTTCGTCCTGGTGTTTCCCGGCAACATCTCCCAATTCGTCACGCATGCAAATGCTTTAGGGCTCGACTCGGACCTCGCTCGCGGCATCAGGCTGCTATTCCAGCCGCTGCTCGTGATCTGGGCGCTGTGGTGCACGGGGGCATGGACGGCCCTCCGAAACCACAGCTCATGACTGCGGGCCGGCTCATCGCCCACGAGCGGGGCGGCCTTGCAGCTCCGGAGCGCCGGCGGCGAGGATCTCCGCACGGTCGCCGTCCAGCGGGGGATAGATCCGTTCTGTGTTGATGACGCGCTTGGTGGCCTTAGCCTGGGCGCCGTGCGCCACCACCTGCCGATCCCAGCCTTCGGTATACACCGCACCCGCCGGCCCCAGGTCGAGAACAGTTACGTACCAAGGGATCCGAAGCTTCAGCATCGGTTCACTCAGTAGGTCGCTGACGACGTTGTAGCCCGCGTAGCGGCCCATCGGCCGGCCATGCTGACACGACATCACGGATAGGTGCTGATCGTCCATCTTCGCCGCCGCGACATCCCCGGCAGCGAAGACGCCCGGCACGCCGACCACCTGAAGATAGTCGTCGACCGGCAGACGCCCCAACCGATCAAGCTCGATCCCGAACAGCGCGGTCAACGCGTTAGCCCGCATGCCGGCGCACCATACGACCGTGGAGGCTGCCACCCGCTGCCCGGTGGACAACGTCAGGCCGTCGGCGTCGACGGCGGTGACACCAACGCCGGTCAGCGTCTCTACACCGTTATCAGCCAGCGCCGTCTCGATCAGCGGACGCGCGGAGTCGCCCATATCGGAGCCCACGACCGGGTTGCGGTCGATCAACAGCACCCTTGGTGTGTACCCGTCATGGCCGGAAACCGGCCGCACGAGCCTGCCGGGCAGCTCGCAGGCGGCCTCGATGCCAGTCAATCCCGCTCCAACCACCACTGCGGTCGACGCGCCCGGCGTGGGCGGGCCATCGGCCAGCGCCGCGAGATGCCGACTCAGTCTGATCGCGTGGTCGTAGCTGTCGACGTCGAAGCCGAACTCGCGCAGGCCGGGTATGTCGGGTCTGGCCACAGAACTGCCCAGCGCGAACACCAGCCGGTCGTAGTCCTGGGAGCCGACTCCGTCAGTGCCCGAGAAAGTCACGGTGCGTGCGGCGGTGTCGATCGCCGTGACGTCGGCGGTGATGTGCGCGACACCAACCGGGTCAAGTACGTCCCTCAGCGGGATGCGGCATGCGGTCAGGTCGCGCTCATAGTTGCGCACCCGGATGTCATGGAACGGCTGCGAACTGATCACGGTCACGGCGACATCGCCCACGGGGATATGCAGTTCGTCGAGTCGACGTGCCGCCCCGACTGCGGCCCACAGGCCGGCGAAGCCGGAGCCGAGGACGACGAGATTTTTCACCGCCGCACCTTACCCACCTACCTATCGTTGATCAGCCAGGGGACAGGCCCTGATCGATCCCGAGCTCGACCCGGGTTAATTGATGATTCCAGCCAGTTCGTATGCCACCCCATCGAAAGCGCGCAGCGTGTCCAACATGTGCGGCTCATGAGAGTGCGGCTGGGTGGATAACTTGGCGGCGACCATCTCCGCGGAACGGTTGACGTAGATCATCTGACCACACATGCCCAGGCACAACACGACGTTGCTGCCCGGGTAGGGGAACCACATCTGGTTGCGGTACATGCCGCCGGGCAATTCGGTGTCGTCGGGGCTAGCGGCGAACGCCTGACGCGAGTCAGGCCCGCCGTCGAGGGTGTCGGCGATCCAGGCCGCCGGCACCACCTGCTGCCCGGTTAACGAGACGCCGTCGCGCAGGAACAGCGACCCGAACCGGATCATGTCGGTAAGACAGGCGTTGATGCCGCCGTCGAAGAATCCAGTGCCGGCCGTGTCTACGCCGATGGTCGCGTCGCGTGTGGCGCCGATGCGGCTCCACAACAGTTCCGACATCAGTTCGGGCATGCGTTGGCCGCCGGCGACCTCGCAGATCCAGCCGAGTAGATCGGTTTCACACGAACGATATTCGAACGGGCCGCCGTGCGCCGACTTCCGCCGCAAGGCCAGCAGGAAGTCTTGCAGCGTGGAAGGGCCGCCCGGACTGCTCTTGGGCGCCCACCCGACCGCCTGGTCGAGGATGTGTATCTCCGCAGCGGGATCGCCGTAATTTTCGGAGAAGACGATACCCGACCTCATGTCCAGCAGGTGGCGGACCGTCGCACCCGCATAGCCGCAGTTCGCCAGGTCGGGAACGAATGCCGTGACCGGCTTGTCGAGATCGATCGCGCCGGCGCCGTGCAGCGCGCCGACGACAGCTGCCACCATCGACTTGCTCACCGAGAACAGCAGGTGGCGGGTCTGGGCACCCAGGCCGTCGAGGTACTCCTCGGCCACCATCGACCCGCGGTAGGCGACGGCCCACCCGTCGGTGGCGGTAGCGGCCATCACCGCACCAACGGTGGTGGCCACCCCGTCGGTGCTGGTCACCCGGATCTCGGCCAGCGGAGCAATGGCTGAGGGCAATGCCGCTACCGGCCCGATCCCTCGCGAAATTACCGCGGTCGGCACGAAGTCTTCGACGTGCTGGAATGACCAATGCGAATATGGCGGCGACAGCCAATTGTCCAGCGCGATACCGGCCGGGAGCAGCGGTGGACGCAAGTTCACGCTCGTGCGACGAGCCGCGAGACGATCGGCGTGGCCGGCGTCAGGGGAGTTGAGGCGAACTTCGTCTTGATGCCATTGACCCAGCGCCGGCAGCGCTCGGTGAGCTGGTAGTCGTCGGTCTGAAGGTGCCCGCGCGTGATGAGCACGCCGAGTTGGGCGCCCTCGCAGCGTAAGTCGCCAGGCGCCGCGACACGCATGTAGAAGGCCTCGGACTCGTCGAGCAACGTGGCCGAGTCGTTAGCGGAGCGCGCAAAGGAGACGCGCCCCTCATCGTCGAGGCGCCACACGCCGGTGCGCGGCGTCGCGGTGAACAGCTCGACATCCTGCGAGGTCTCCGAAATTATCAGCTGACCCCAGACCTCGTCCTCGCCGTAACCCCGCTCCCAGCGCGAGTTGATCTCGTCGATGTCGAGCTCGTACTCCATGTCCATGTACTCAAGCAGGTGGAAGAGGAACAGAGGCATGTCGGCGTAGGCCTCGGTGGTCAAGTTCGTCATCGGGCTGGCGCCGCTCAGGCGCGGGTTCACCTCGCCCAGGTAGAGCTCGTCGGAGTCCAGGTCGTGCAAAAGGTCCACCTCGAAGTAGCCGCGGTACCCCTCGCGGCTCAGGACGTCGCCCAGCTTTCGCACCATCTCTCGCGCGGCGTGCGTCGGTGCGGGCGGCAGCACCTCGCGCCAGATGTCATTGCCGCACCAGGCGCCCTTGCTCGTAGTCAGCTCCGGGTAACCAACGAGACTCGTCATCGCTGGGCCGATCACGGTGCCGTGGCGGGTCACGACGCCCTCGAGGCACACCTCGACATTGCGGATGCGCTTCATGACTTTGACTTCCGGCTCGATCAGGTCACCGGCGCAATGATCCCAGTCGCGCTGGCCGCGCACGAAGAACGTTCCACTGCCGGCGTTGCCATAAGCGGCCTCGATGACGAGGTCGTCTCCCAGCCCGGCGCTTTGCGCGAGCGCCGACAGCTCGTCGTAAGAGCCGACCCGCCCGATCACGTGAGGCACGCTCGGCACGCCCGCCTCATCAGCCAGGCGCGTCATCACGACCTTGGAGCCCAGGCGATGGCGAAGCTCCGGAGGGGGGGCCATGACCTTGAGCCCCGCCTGGTCCGCGAGGGCCTGGGTGTGCTCGTCGAGCATCACAAAGCAGGCCTTGCCACCGGGCCCTCGTCGCGCAATGAATTCGAGGGTCTCCGGATCGCACAGGAGGTGGTTGCACACGTCACCCATGCAGTCGAAATCGATGCGGTCGCGCCGACGGGGCACAAACACGCGCGAATGTGCGCCCTCAAAAGAGTCAAAGTAGTTCAGGTAGAAAAAGTTTCGCACCCAGCGGTCGACGCCTAGCAGGTTGAACGGGGTCGGCGAGATGAAGTACAGCGGGACGGCGTTGGTGTGAAAGAACGCGCGTACGTCGGAGAGGCCGTTCAGCACTCGGCGCGGCGACGGCGCCGGCCCGCCGGTATGCACGGTCACGCCAGCCGCGCTGACGTCGACACCTGTATCGGACGCGGGGACCGCGGCGGGGGTGGTGGCGCTACGGTCAGCGCGGCTGCGGCGAGTTCAGTTACTTCCATGCCATAAGTGTGCACCGCCTATGGCGTGGCAGTGAGACCGCGGAGCAATTTTTGAGATCGAGCGGGCAAGGATGGCATTCCGCGGCCTTGCTCGGTGACCGAAACATGCTGGGGCACAGTGCAATATTGCAGCTTTTCATTGGATATCGTTGGTATCGAGTTGAGTCGAATTCCTGCGGACTGGCTGACTCGCAAACTCGCAGCGTCGCGCTGATGATTGACATCTGCCGTCTCTGGGTTGGCCGAGCTTGCCTCTGGGCGGACGTCGACGTGTTTTCGGCAGCGTTGTTCAAGTCGTAGTAATTTCACGAACGACGCGCGCCAGATCGTCGTTTTTCATTCATCGCTGCAATCTCGAATGGAGCCTCCCATGCCCGATCTGAACAACAAAGTTGCGCTTGTCACAGGGGCGTCGCGGGGAATCGGCGCCGCCATCGCCAAACGCCTCGCCGCGGACGGTGCCAGCGTCGCGATCACCTATTCCAGGGGCGCAGACGATGCCGCGCATGTCGTCGATGAAATCGAGTCGAGCGGAGGCAAGGCTGTCGCGATCCAGGCCGATGCCATTGACGCCGCAGCCGTCCAGTCAGCGGTGAGCACAGTGGTCTCGACCTTCGGAAAGCTCGACATCCTGGTGAACAACGCTGGTACCGCCATTCCGAAGCCGTTCGAGGAGACGACGCTGGAGGAGATCGACCGGGTCATCGACCTCAACGTGCGCGGCCTCTTCATCGCCACTCAAGCGGCGCTCAAACACCTGCCGGAGGGCGGCCGCATCATTTCGATCGGCTCGTGCGTCGGCGAGAGAATGATGACACCAGGTCTGGTCGTCTATTCCGCGACCAAGGGCGCAGTGAAGATGTTCACCCAAGGGTTGGCGCGTGAGGTGGGTCCGCGCGGCATCACTGTCAACAACATCCAGCCAGGACCGATTGACACCGACCTCAATCCAGCCGACGACGAGTGGGCCGAGCCCCAGCTCGCGGCCACAGCGCTCAAGCGCTACGGCCATGTCGAAGACATTGCTCCTTTGGTCGCCTTCGTAGCGGGCCCAGAGGCTGGTTACATCACCGGCGCGAGCCTCACCGTCGACGGCGGCACCAACGCGTGAACATGACGAACAACCGCTCGTGCCCCGTGGGGGATCCCAAAATCACTGTGCGGCAGGGCGATACGACTCTCGCTTACTTGACATAATGTCGCTTATCGGCACAACGATGAAGTGCGGCGATATGGATCAGGGCGCTCAGGCCGCGTGCCGGTTGGGTGATTCGATTGCATCGCGGCAATTGATCCCCGTCCCCGGCGGGTTCGCCGCACTCGCTTCACATATGTTGATGAATGGACTTGGGTGCTGAGCTGAAACATTAAGCGTGTGCTGTTGCAGGACGGCTGGGACGTGTGGGCCCCAGTGGTTTCCCCCGTTTCCGCCCTCCCCCGTCATCGCC
>CAVXBT010000016.1:0-13986 GCA_963760095.1 uncultured Actinomycetota bacterium
CAGCGTGCTTGGGAACCTCGCCAGCGATGACGAGAACGACGAGCGCCTGCGTGAGACGTTGCGCGTGTATCTGGGCTGCGGCTCCAGCTACAAGGTGGCGGCCGAGGAGCTCAATTTGCACTTCAACACGGTGAAGTATCGCGTGGGCCGCGCCGTCGCCCGGCGCGGCCGCGACATCGGCAGCGACCGGCTCGACGTGGAAGTCGCGTTGCTGGCCTGTCACTGGTACGGCACCGCGGTTCTGCAGCCGAAATAGGCTGGGGCCGCACCGTTTAGGTGCGGCCCCGACACGGTGTCGGCAGACGTCATGCGGCGGCAACCGCGAGGCGGCTTGGTGACGTACGCCGCGGGTAACCGGCCATCCAAGCCGGTGCCCAGGTCGGCTGCCAGTGCCGGACGGCGTGGATAGCGTGGACGGTGACCGGGATGAGCGCCGGCGACAAGATAAAAGCAAGCATGCCGGCGATGGTGAGGTAGGTCGTAATCATTGGTGGCTCGCATTTCCTCCGCGAAGGCGGAATAGCTGAGATAGGTTGTTGCGTTCGTCAGGAAAGGTAACGGTGTGGGCTCGGCGCAGCGACGTCGTGAACCAACCAACTTGCGGCCTGTTGTTGTCTTCCGGCGACAAAGGCCGCCGGTACGCGCGGGCTGCCGACCGCGGACCAGCCGTCTGCAGCCGTGGCCTCGGCCCGGCGTTGTTCGTGACCCCTGTGTGAGGCGCTCATTTGTGTCGCCAGGAACATTCTGTTCGCGTCGGCCGTGAACTAACGTTTTCGCATGACAACCAGTGAAAAGACCGTTTTCGAAGGTCCGCTCCACCAGCTTGCTCGTAACACGTGGCAGTTGTTGCTCTTGATCGGCGTCCTGGGCGTGGCCCTCGGTGTCATCGTGCTGGCCTGGCCTGGCAAGACACTGTTGGTAGCGGGTGTCCTGTTCGGTATCTACTTGGTGGTATCCGGAGTCGGGTACGTGTTCGCGGCTTTCGGCACACATGCCGGCGTCGCGATGAGAGTGCTGTCGTTCCTCACCGGCGTCGTATCGCTCGTGCTGGGGTTCTTCTGCTTCCGCGACAAACTCGAATCAATCCTGCTTCTGGCCCTGTGGATCGGCATTGGCTGGCTGTTCCGCGGGGTCACCCTGCTGGCGGCGGCACTGTCGTTCGACCACATACCCGCACGCGGCTGGCAGGTGCTCTCCGGGGTGATCATCGTGATCGGCGGCGGGGTGCTGATCATCTCCCCGCTCGATTCGATCGCGATCCTTACCCTGGTCGCCGGCTGGTGGCTAATCGTCATCGGCATCGTGGATGTGATCAGCGCGTTCCAGGTTCGCCACCGGCTGAAGGCGTTGCCCCACGGCTAACCGATGTAGGCCTTCACGACGGTCGCATGCTTATGTGCGCCGCTCCTCCTCATCGCTTCGCGAGGCATCGTCGCCGCGCGTGCGTGCCATCGGCATCCTGCGGCGTTAGGTTCGACAATGACTGATCTCATCGATCGCATACGCGACATCATCGAACGTCACCGCGTAAACGATCTCACCACTGCGACTGGCCGTCCTTGTCAGTGTGGAGCGGAGGAGCTATCCGATCATTCACGTCATGTGGCCCAAGAGGTCGTCGCACGATTGGGGCTCCGGCCGGAGAGGGCCACCAACGTCAAGGACGAGATCCGATATGTGAGCGCATGGTTTGACGATGAGCTGACGAAATTGGAGGGCGCTGAATGAGCCACGGGTCCTGCTTCGGTGGCCGCGGAATCGCCTCCAGCGTGTTCGGTGTCTATCTGCTGGCAAGCGGATTCGCCCAAACCATCTCCGCGACTGCGTGAGGCCAATGTCTAATGATCAGCGAGCTCGCGGCGTGCGATGTCGCACACGGTGTACATGCCCAACCGTGACTTACGTCACAGATGCCTTGATTGATCGACCCACGGCGTTGTTGACAGCATGACTGATCGCCCAACCCTGACAGCTTGGCGTGCGCCACGCGTCCGGCGTGGGGGTGCGCCTCTAGTGCCGCCACCATGCGTCGCCTCGACACAAGAACCTCAGGTGAGTGAAAAGGTAGATGGCCCGGATCGCGCGACCGGGCCCGACTCCGCTCAGTGGACGCCGACGGAAACCGCTATTGCGACGGTCCCGGTCGATGGCTGCGTCCACGACATGATCGCGGGCCCGGACGGTGAGCACATCTATGTTGCCCGATCCGACTCGGTTGTGGTCATCAACGGCCGGCATCACATCGTGGCGAGGATTCCCGTCAGCGGGCCCGCGAAACGTATGGTGATAGACGCCGACGGCAAGCAGCTGTTTGTCATCGACTACGACGGGTCGGTGTTGGTCGTCGATACCCGCGACTACACCGCGCAAACGCCGTGGGACGGCGGCGCTTTGGATGTGGTGGTCAGCCCGGACGGACGTCACCTCTACGCTGCGCATAACCAGCTCACCGATGGTGAGGCCGACGGCGTGGTTTCCGCGATCGATATCGCTTGCGCGACAACCGTTGCCACGGTGCCCGTCAATGACGTCGCCGCGCTGGCGATAAGCCCGGACGGTAGCCGCCTCTACGCGGTCTCATCCGACCGGCGCGGCTATTACCAATATCCCGCGGGTTGGCTCACCGTCATCGACACCGCCAGCCACGCCGTCGTCGAAACCCTCGCCATTGGCGTCTGTCCCGAAAGAGCAACCGCGAGTCCGGACGGCGCTTACCTGTACATCACCCATTACGACACGTGTTCGGTGTCGGCGGTCAATCTGACGACCGGCAATGTCACCGCGGTCGCGCTGCGGGACGCTCCGCTGGCTGTGATGTTCACTCCGGATAGCGGGCATGCGTACGTGTGCAATGTGCGTTCGCTCACGGTGATCGACACGACAACCAATGACGCGGACGATATCGATACCGGAGACCTGCCGAGGGGTTTGCAGCTCAGTCCCGACGGAAAGCGCGCCTACATCACCAATTTCGGCGACGGCACGCTCTCGGTCGTCGACACGATCACGAACTCTGTCGCGACGATCGTCGACTTGTCTGGCTATCCCGAAGCGGTGGCGGTCAGTCCCGATGGGGAACGTATCTATGTGGGCGACTATTGGTCCGGTGCCATCGCGGTGATCTCGGTACCGACGGTGCACGACCCGCACGCCGACGCCGCCAGCTGAACGCGATCCCCGAGGAGTTGTAAACGTCCGCCCGGACGGCATTCAGCTGCGGCCCATCGGAATACCCATGTTGTTGCGAGTGTCCGCTTCGACATCGTCGGCATGGTGGCGCTGTTCGCAGCCACAATGACCGCGACCGGTGCCGGCGCCATGATCGCCAGAGGTACTTCTAACGGGGAGGACGTGATGTGTAGACAGGTCGCGCGGTCCAACATAGTCGTCGGTGTCGGCAGATCGTCCGCATCCGACGCCGCCGTTCGCTGGGCGACACGGGAAGCCATCATGCGTGTGGTGCCGATCAAACTGATAAACGTGTTGCCCCGACGCTGGTCAGCTCGGCGATGGCCCCGAACCACACCATTACACAAGGGGAGGAACACCAGGCGCGTCAGATCCTAAAGCAGGCACGACGAATCGTCGAGGCGCTGGGCGGTGAGAAGCCGCCGGACATCCACACCCAGCGGCAGTATGCCGGCGTGGTGCCGACGCTTGTCGACGCATCAAACGATGCGCAGATGGTTGTGGTGGGCAGCAGCGGGCGCGCATACCGGCGGGGGATGCTCGGCCCTGTCATCGCGGGGCTCCTCCACCATGCGAACTGTCCGGTGGCGGTTGTTCCCGATCCAGGATCAGCACGGCATGGGATCCCTGATGACGCACCGGTTCTGGTGGGCATCGACGGCTCGACCGCGACGGAAGCGGCGGCTGGGCTAGCCTTCGACGAAGCCTCGCGGCGCGGTGTACCGCTGCTGGCAGTGCAGGATTGCAGCGACGTGGGGGTCTTCCCCATCCTGGGCACGGACTGGAGAACTTACCGCGACAAAGGCGCAGAGCTGCTGGGTGAACGCCTCGCCGGCGGGCAAGAATGCTACCCAGATGTGCCGGTGCACAGACGACTGGTCTGTGACGTCTCGGACCGCTGGCTTGTCGACGAATCCAAGAATGCCCAACTCGTGGTCTTGGGAGGCGGTGGCCGTGGCGGACACGCCGGGATGCATTTGGGCTCCGTCACTTCCACGGTCGTGCGGTCCGCGCGCGTTCCGGTGATAGTTGTCCGCCACGGCGGCATGAACCCGCCGATGAAGCATGGATACGACGCGTTTGGGGTTGGGCCTGACCAGTCCTCCCACCGATCATTAACGCGTCTCATGGAGCCGACGCGGAATGATAACGGCCGGAAGCTGATTCACCGAAAGCCGCCTGCGTACCCGCGACGTTGCGCACGGACGCACGGTAATCGAAACCGCGCCGTTGGTCACGGGCACACCCGAAAGGCCACCGACGTTATGCGCATCGATATCGACAACGGAGACGGCTTCCGGCAGTCTTGAGTGGGCTATGTAGAGCGGAGCGGAACGGTTGGAGCCTTATGCGCGGCAACGTTTTGACCGAGTCAAGCATTCGCAGGCTGGGCGAACTATGCGTGGGAACGACATGAACGGCACTTCGCGGACCGACGCCTGGCCGTCCTTGATGGTGGACGAATGGGCGGCTACCCGTGACACCTTGCACATGTGGGCCCAGATCGTCGGAAAGATCCGCATGGTTCACATGCCGCTGATAAACCACTGGTGGCAAGTGACGTTGTATGTGAGTCCACGGGGATTGACCACCGGCGCAGTTCCATACCGGGATGCGGTGTTCGACATGGAATTCGACTTTGTCAACCACATTCTTGCGATCCGGCACAGTGACGGCGGCCAGAAGGCGGTGCCACTCGCGGCCAAATCGGTCGCCGAGTTTTACGCAGAGATGCTCTCGGCACTCGACAGTCTTGGCATCGAATCACACATCTTCGGCAAGCCCAACGAGGTAGAACCCGCTATCCCGTTCGCTGAGGACTACCAGCACGCTGAATACGATCCCGATGCGGCGCGCGCGTTCTGGCAGCAACTGGTACAGGCGCACCGGGTCATGACCAACTTCCGCGCGGCGTTCGTCGGAAAGGCCAGCCCGGTCCAATTCTTCTGGGGTGCTTTGGATTTGGCCTGTACACGATTTTCCGGACGGCCCGCCCCCCTGCATCCTGGAGGAGCCCCTAACTGCCCGGACTGGGTGATGACTGAGGGGTACTCACGCGAACTCAGCAGCTGCGGCTTTTGGCCCGGAGGCGGCAAGGAGGGTGCGTTCTACTCCTACGCATACCCGGAGCCGAAAGGCTTCTCGGCCCAGCGCGTTGAACCAGACACCGCCTACTTCAGCGGTGAACACCAAGAGTTCCTGCTGCCCTACGAAGCCGTGCGCACCGCCGATGACCCGGACCGCGCGGTCGCCCGGTTCTTGCAGACCACATACGAGGCGGCGGCCGAACTCGGCGGCTGGGACCGCAGAGCACTTGAAGACGACCCGAACCGCCTGCCGCCGCCGTTCACGCGCCGCAGCTAGCGCGCGCGCCATCGCCGACAGACGACGATGATGCGGGTCTTTGTTTCGCGTGGTCAATGGCATGACCGGGCCTTGGGCTTGGTCTTGGGCCATGCCAGGTGACGAGGTGCAGAAACAGGTCGATGACCACATGATTGAAAGCTCCGACGCGCTGGTCGCTGCCGTGCAGTCCAAGGCGCCCGGCGCGCCGACGAGCCTGGGCTTCATTGATCCTTCAGGCGATCACCGGACCGTCCTGGTCACCCTCGGCACCGACCAGGGACGGCGGTAGTCTTCGCTGCTGAAGTCACCGTTGCTGGAGACAGTGTGAACTTTCACTTGGTTCGCAACGGTCCGACCCAGGGTTGTTCTAAAACGGACGGACCATGGTGGCGGGATTTGCGATGCGGTCGAAATCCGCGGCGCTGATATATCCGGAGTCGAGCGCCGATTCGCGCAGGGTGCGTCCGTGCGGTCGGCGTCATGCGCGATCGCGGAAGCTTTGTCATATCCGACTGCTGAGCGCCTCGCGCTCAGGGCAAGCGCTGCTCGACTTCGAAGGCCAGGCAGAGTTCGGCGATGTCTAGGGGCCGGGACAGCGAGCGGTCGGTCAATTCCTCGATGCGGCGCAAGCGGTGCCGCACGGTGTTGGGATGACAGAAGATCTTCGTCGCGGTGTCGTTGGCGGAGCCGCCCTCCTGCAACCACGCCTGGAACGTGTCGAGCAGGATCGTGCTCTCCGCGGTCGGCAGTTCTATCAGTCGGCGTAGCACCTGCGACCTGATCTTTCCCATGACCTCCGGGGCGCTCACCGCTGCGACGGCAAGAGGGGTGTCGTGGAACGCCGTGATCAGTGAGTCGGCTGACGGCTTCCCCGTGACCGCTAACCTGGCGAATCGCAGCGCATCGCTGGTTTCGGCCAAGTCGTCAAACGGCGGGCTGATGCCGACCCGGACCGTCGCGACCTGACGGAGCACTGAAGTCAACGTGCTGACGGTGTCGCGTATCCGCAGGTGGACGATGCCGACGTGTAAGTCCGGCAACAGCCGCCACGCAGACCGGATATCGCGGGCGGCGAGCTTGTTTTCGATCGCGGGCAAGCCAAGTTTTCCGATCGCCGGCAACTCGGCTGCGACGACGACATACGGTCCGGTGGTGGGCAGTCGCAGCAAATCGGCTGCCTCCCACAGGCTCTGGCTGTCCGTTATCCGCCGAGACAGCAACGCCTCGACCAACGCCGACCGTTCTTCCTCCTGCTCCAGGATCTGCTGGGTCAGCTGCTGGCGGTAGGCGCTGGCCATCGCTTGGGTGAAGGTGTCCTGGGCAAGAAAGACGCGTGCGGTGGCATTCAGAATCGACTCGGTGGGTACTCCCGCGGCCCGCCCGCCGGCGAGGGTCTGCTCCCACATGAAGCGGAACCCGATCCGGTAGGCCGTCATCACCGCCGGTAACGGCAAGCCGACGAGCGCGCGCGCAGTTCCGACGTTCGCGGCAGGCGACACATCGACGTCGCCGTGCCCCGAAAGCGAGTGGAAGACAAACGTCAGGTTTGCCGCGCAACTTGCAGCCACTTCGTCTTTGGTGACTACGGTGCCGTCGCGGTATGCGTCGATCTCCTGGAACAGCCGATCAGCCAGCTCCTCGCCCAGTTCCGGGGTGCGAGCCAGCATCAGCTTGCTGAGCTCGACGATGTGCGGATCGGGTTCGGCGCCGTGCCGGACCCCGCCGGCGTGCGATACCGCGCTCATACTCCGAAACCCTATGCCCGGCCACTGGGGGGATGTGAGTGGTTAACCAAAGCGGCGTCCGCGAGGTGTCGGCTTCCGAGATGTTTGTAGACGCCAGCGTGGGGTCGCGATCGTGTATTCAGAACGAACACTCGTGCGAGAATCAGCGTCCGGGTCCTGGGTCGCGTCCCAGTGGCGATGCGCGGCAAATGAAGGGGCGAGCGTTTGGGCAAGACGGCTCTTCAACTGGCCGATCTGACGTCAGCACCGAGGGGCGCGTGATTCCGCCGATCCGGGGGCGTTCAAGCGAGCTGGATGTGATCGGCGCGCTGGTTAAGGTGCTGGTGCAAGGGCACGGGGGCGCCCTGATCATCGAGGGCCCGCCGGGCATTGGGAAGAGTCGGTTGCTGACCGAAGCGATAACTCTGGCCGACAGGTGCGGGGTGCGCACCTTGTTGGGTGAGGCGTTCGAGTATCAGCAGACGGTGCCGTTTTTCTCGCTGTTCATGGCGACGCTGCGCGCCGATCCCCCGGTGGGAGACGCCGACGTGTTGCGCCGGCAAGGTAATTCGGCCGATCTGCACTATTGGGTAGTACACGATCTTCAAGACGCGATTTATGCGGCGGCGGTCGAGCACCCGCTGGCGATTGCGCTCGAAGATATCCACTGGGCCGATAACGGAACGTTGCTGGCGTTGCGGTCGCTCGCCGCCGCGCGGCCCGATGTGCCAGTGCTTTGGATATTGACCGCGCGTACCGGGGCTGGCAGCCCCGCGGTGCAGGAGACGTTGTCGGTGCTGCAACGCTCGGACGCCGCAATTGTGCGGGTCGCCGCTATGTCGCCGGACGCAGTCGCCGAAATGGTCTGCGACGCTGTGCGCGCGAATGTGGATGAATCACTGCTGGATCTTGCTGCCAAGGCACATGGAAATCCGTTCCTTGTCAGCGAACTGGTCGGAGGCCTGGGAGAGGAGGGGCCGCTCACTGTTAGCGGTGGTCGCGCGGTGGCCAGCGGCAACTCGCTTCCGCGACGTCTGGGCGCCAGCATGCAGCACCGGTTGGACCATCTTTCGAGCGGAGCTGCCGAGGTGGTGCGGGTGGCCGCGGTGCTACCGGACCAGTTCTCGGCTGGTCTGCTGGCCAAGATGCTGGAACGGCAGCCGGCGTCGTTGATGTCGGCTGTCGATGAGGCGGTGCGCGCGGATCTGCTCGTCGAAGACGATGAGCAGCTGAGGTTCCGGCACGACCTGTTGCGCGAGGCCACCCGCCAGTCACTATCGCAATCGGTGCAACGCGCCATGGAGCGCCAATCGGCGTCGATCATGCTCAGTATGGGTGCGGCCCCGGCGGACGTGGCCACTCAACTGGCGCGCAGCGCCGAGCTCGGAGACCGGGAGGCGATCGACGCGCTGCGGGCGGCCGCGCAAACAGTTGGCCACAGTGATGCCAGCGCGGCTGCGGACTTAAGCAAGCGCGCGTTGGACTTGCTGCCCGCCGATGACGCTGCCCGTGGGCTACTGGTCGCCGAGACGGTGGGATTGCTTAACCGGGCCAGCCGCTACCGGGAAGCTGAAGAGTTGGCCGCTGAGGCGTTATCGGAGGCGGCGTCGCCGCAAGAGGAGGCCGAGATCCGCCTTCGCCTCCCGACGCTCAACAAGCACAGCACACAGCGGCGCGTTGAGGAGAATCGTCGAGCGCTGCAGTTGCGCGACATCAGTGACGTCACCCGGGCGCGGCATCTGGCGTGGCTGGCCTACAACCTGATGTTGAACGACCATCATGGGAAGCTGCGCGCGGCGGCCAACGAGGCGGCCGCGGCCGCGGCTTCGACCGGTGATCTCGAGTCGAAAATCGTGGCCAACCTCACCCTCGCTTTGCTCGACGATGGGGAGGGGTACGCGGGCCGCTCAGTAGGCCGCCTCGAGGAGCTCTGCGCGCTCGCCCGCACGAGTGATGCGACCGCAGCTCATGACTTGGCCGCATATCCCTACGCATTCCTGCTGGCGGTGGTCGGCCGGTTGGACGACGCTGCCGCCCAAGTCGGCGATGGAACAGAGCAAGCCCGCAGGGAAGGCAATGTGATGGCCCTTGCTATCTGGGCCACGATTGAGGGCGTTGTCCACTTGACTGCGGGCCGGCTGTCCGCCGCGCGCGCCGCGACCGAATCCCTGCCGCCGCCACAGCGGACGGCCGTGACCGAGCTGGACATGATCCGCATGGTGGTTCTGGCCGAGGTGGCGGCGCGCACCGATGACCGAACGTTGTTGCAGCAGATGGTTAATGACGCGCGCGACGCCTACTCCACTGGCTCATCTGTGGTACGTCGGGGAGCAGCGCATGTTGTGGCGCTGGCGGCGTGGCAGCGCGACGACGTCGATGACGCGATGCGCTGGCTGGGCGACATCACCATATTCGGCTCACCACTGTGGCCACAGGTCTTAGATCAGGTGATCTTGGGTGCGCGGGTTGCGTCGGCGGCCGGCGATGCCGGCTTGCGCGCACGCGTCCTGCAAGCCACGGAGGTGCTCGAGCGTGAGCGGCCGGCGATCCCGTTGTTCACCGGGGTGGCAACGTATGCCCGCGGCATACTCCAACGCGATGCCCAAGCACTGTTGGCTGCCGCCGACTTGCTTCGCGCGTCGTCGCGGCCGCTTCTTTACGCTGCAGCTGCCGAGGACGCCGGCGGTGAACTCGTCCGCACCGACCACCCCGACGAGGCGATCCGTCAACTCAACTCCGCATTCGACACCTATCTGCAGCACGAAGCGATAGCCGACGCGCGTCGGGTAGGCCGCGAGTTGCGCCGGTTGGGTGTGCAACGGCGGATAGTCAGCCGGCCGCGACCAAAAACGGGCTGGGACAGCCTCACCGACTCAGAGCTCAAGGTTGTCAGTCTCATCGCACAGGGCGATTCCAACCGCTCGGTCGCCACACAGTTGCACGTTTCCCTCTATACGGTTAAAAACCATGTCCACAATGTGTTCGTCAAGTTGGGCATCAATTCCCGCGCCCAATTGACGCAACTCATGCACGGGTCCGATTGACCAGCCCGTCCAATGCTGGGGTCTGCTTAGTACTAGATCCATTCGGCCCTAAAAATGAACCCTCGGGCGATGGTGCTGGGCTTGCCGCGCGGCGAGTGTAGTAGTCGTCAAGTCATCACGTTCTCGCTCAAGCGACGCTCGAGGCAAATCCCCACCGCTTCGGCTGTGAGCAGATCAGCGACAGGCGGCCGACGATGCTGAGGACAACCGGGCACCGCGACGAGCAGGAATGGCAACTGCTGGACGATGTCTCGCGGCACTCGTCGTTGATCGACGCAGTGCTGGAAGGCCGGGTCCGTTACGACTCTAGCTTGGACCTGGTCGCTGGCCGCCTGAGGCTGCGAAAGCATGGTCCCTTTGTCGTCATTGCGGCTGCCGTTGGCTCCGATGACGTTGAGCCGCTGGCGAAGATCGAATCGAAGTTGCGCAGCCTCGATGTGTATTCGGCATGGCAGCTCCTGCCCGACTGGCAAGTCGGGATTGTTTGCGTCAAGTCCGGGCAACAATTCGACGAGGTTGTCGGCTTGGTATCTCGGACGGCCGTCGATCGGGTTGGAGTCAGCGCGCGATTCGACGATCTGCGCGACACGCCGCAGGCTCTGCACTTCGCCAAGATGACGCTGCAGGGTCAGGCCGACTCCACCTCGCCTGTCACGGTGTTCGACGGCACTATCTTGGGCACCGCCGTACTCGCCGCACCCGAGCTGATGGTCAAATCGGTCGACACTATTTTGGCCCGCTTTGGCGACCTTCCCGACGACGAGCGCGAGGTCCTATTCGAGACTTTTCGGGTGTGGCAGGAAACCGACGCCTCGTTGGTCGTTTGCGCCGAACGACTTTGTTGTCACCCCAACACTGTGCGCTACCGACTGCAACGAATAGAGAGACGAACCGGACTCTCTCTTTCTCGCCCAAGGGATATCGCCGAACTGTGTTTGGTGTTCGAAGTCTTCCGACGGCTAATCTGATTGATCAGATTCGTTGCGCGCCTGCTGCCCGGAGATCGGCAATGCTGGGGTAGCCGTCGACGGCCATGAGTAAGTCCAGTTCTGCAAGCACGGCCCGCAATTGGGACACCAGACCGTCGACTCCGCCGACCGCCAGGGCGTAGAGGTATGTGCGGCCGAGGCCGACGGCGGTTGCTCCCAACGCCAAAGCCTTCGCGACATCGGAACCACTGCGTACGCCCGAATCGAACAGCACCGGCATGTCGTCGGCCGCTTCGACCACAGCAGGCAGTGCGTGGAGCGAAGGAAGCCCGCCGTTGGCCTGTCGGCCACCGTGGTTAGAGCAGTAGATGCCGTCGATGCCATAGTCGCGCGCTTTGCGGACATCGTCGGGATGTTGAATGCCCTTGAGCAGCATTGGCAGTTTCGTCAAAGGACGAAGCCAGCTCAGATCCTCCCACCGCAGTGGATTGCCAAACACTTTCGCCCACTCGAGGGCTGCCGCCCCCGGATCTTCTTCCGGCGATTTGGCCAGCCGCGCCCGGAAGACCTCATCGGTGAAGTAGTTCTGCAGGCAATAGCCGCGCAGTTGCGGGAAATTGGCGGTGTTCAGATCGTGTGGTCGCCATCCAGTGATCCTCGTGTCCAAGGTAACTGCGACTGCCTTGTAGCCGGACTGTTCGGCACGGTGCAAGAAGCTGGCCGCAAGATCCCTATCGGTCGGTGTGTACAGCTGAAAAATGTTCGGCGTGTTACCTGCATGTGGGACAACGTCTTCCATCCGATCCTGCGTCAACGTCGATGCCACCATGGGGACTCCGGTTCGTGCGGAGGCTTGAGCCGCCTGGATGTCTCCGTGCAAGTCCTGAGAACACACGCCGACGACTCCGACCGGCGGCATAAACAGCGGGGTGGGCAGCTTCATATCAAACGGTGATACCGACAGGTCTCGCTCGGTCGCACCCACCAGCATGCGCGGCACGATTCCATAGCGGGAGAAGGCATCGACGTTGGCGCGCTGGGTGTTTCCATCGCCGGCGCCGTAGCAACGTAGGAGTACACCCAGAATGGCAGCACCTCGGCCGCCGCTTGTTCCAACGAAGCGTAGTCCAGGGGAAATCTCGGTTGCTTTTCTTGCAGTCCGGCTCCGTAGATCTCCATCTGGTAATCGCCATACTGGGGTGTTGGCATGATGCGCTCCCTTACTGGTGTCGGTCAGAGCCAGCTTGGTTGCCAGGAACCAAATGGAGTCAATGGATACTTGTATTCACCGGGCGTCTTCGACATCTCGATCATCTCGGTGACGCCTTTGTAATGGCCCATTGGTGTATCGACGGTGAAGGTATCCGGATCCGGATAGTGGTGCTCATCGTCTGAGCCGGCCGTCTTTGTCACGTAGTCACGATCGAAGATGCCCAACTCAGCAAGCCAAAGGGCCGTGCGTACCAGCGAAACCCTGACGCGGTAGCTTCCGCCCTCCTTCGCGCGCCGGAGCAGCGCCGATAGGATGCCGCAGGTTGCCAGCCAGCCCGCCGCGTAGTCGCAGGCCACGAAGATCGACGGATGTACTGGTTTCTCGTCGCTGCCCTCGATGTTGTCGAGGCCCAACGCGAAGGTGGCCGTGATGTCGAAGCCGACGCGACTCGACCACTGCCCGGATTCGCCGGCCCAGGTGATCTGGGTATCGATCAGACCCGGCCGCTCTTTGAGCACGTCATCCGGCGCGATATTGAAGCGCTGCCGCCATCCCGTACGGCGGTTTGTGACCAATACGTCGGCCTGGGAAAGGAGTTCACCGAACTTCGCCCGGCCTTCTTTGCTCTTCAGTTCAAGCACGGTCGAGCGCACTCCGACATGCGAGGTGTAGTGCCAGAGCGAGTGCTCGACATCGGTTGGTCGCCACACGTTGAGTGAGTCGGCGCCGTGCAGGGCCATGGCGCGACCGATCGACGGCGCGGCAATGACGTGGCTCGACGAGAGCAAGCGGATACCGTCAAGCGGGGTTGTGGGATTGGGGGTAAAGGGTATTGGATCGCTTTCGCCGACTTTCTCGACGCTGACCAGAGGCATCGGCCCCAGGTTCTTGGTAAAGGCATCCATCTTCAGCACGTCTTTGATGTTGCGGGCCAGCGGCATCGGGACGCCCGCCCTCTCCGCGGCTGCTTCGAGTTCCTCGCCGTTCCACTCTTTCACCGCGTCGGCCAGCGCCTGGTACGTGCCGCCCCTGGGTTTGAGGAGTTCGAGTGCGTGCTGGCGCAAAGCGGGGTAAGGCTCGGCAAACATAACCCACTTGCCATCTTTGGTGGGGACAATATCCGGGCCGCCGGCAAAAGGACTGAATGGATCCGTGCGTCCGGGGAATCCATTGACCAGCTCCCACTTTCCGTCGAGGAACGGTGTGAGACGGCGCAAAGACTTACGCACGTCGATATGAATGTCCTGCCCTTCGCCGGTACGTTCCTTCCAGATCTTTGCGATCAGAATCGCCTTGGCCGCGAGCGAGATTGCGCTGATGGATCCGTAGGGCAACCGATCCGGCGTGATCGGATCAGCGCCGTAGTAGGTGACCTTGCCGCCGGAATCGGAGGCTGTCGCCCCTAGGCTTTGCAACAAGGACTCGACATCTGCGGGCACGTCAATCGAGCAGCTCTGTAATGGGTTGTCGTAGTTGGCAATGATGGTTTTTGCCAGCTGTTCTGCCGCGCTCACGGTGTGCCTTTCCGTTGATGCCGTCCG
>CAVXBT010000017.1:0-94410 GCA_963760095.1 uncultured Actinomycetota bacterium
CCGGCGCTTGACCTCGATCTGCTGCTCGGCGGACTGAAACCGCTTGTTCACGGCCTGAATCCGCGAGACGTCAATGCGCTCTCGTCAGCGCTGTTGGAAGTGTTCCAGGGTGAGGGCGGTACCTTGCAATCGCTGTTCAACAAGTCGACGTCATTCACGAATACGCTGGCCGACAACGATCAAACGATCGAGCATCTGATCGACAACCTGAACGTCGTGGCGGCAACCCTGAACAAGGACGGCGGCCAATTCTCCGGGGCAATCGACCGCCTCGAGAAGCTGGTTACGGGACTGGCGAACGACCGCGACACCTTCGGTCCCGCCATCGATGCGTTGAGCAACGGCACCACCACACTGGCAGACCTACTGGGCAAAGCGAGGCCACCGCTGTCCGGCACCGTAGACCAGCTCTCTCGGCTGGCCCCGAACCTTGATAACGACAAGGACCGCCTCGATGCCGCGCTTCAGAAGTCGCCCAGGAACTATCGCAAGCTGGTCCGGCTCGGCGTCTTCGGCGCCACCATCCCGTACTTCCTCTGCGAGATCACGATCCGTGGCACCGATCTGTCAGGCAAGACCGTGCTAGCCCCCTGGTTCAGGGACGATTCGTCGAGGTGCGAGGAACCGGAACCGGAACCGGGGAGACACTGATGTTGAAATACCGCGGAACTGGGCTGATCAAAGCCGGATTCATCGGCGCCGTCCTGGTCGCGATGCTCATCCTGGTAGGCCTGTCGCCCGATCGGATCGTGTCGCTGGCGACCGACGTCCGATACCAGGCGTTGTTCTCTGAAGCCGGCGGCCTTGCCAGCGGCAACGCCGTGACAGTATCGGGAATCAAGGTCGGCACGGTGTCGGATGTGTCGCTGCACGACGGCGATGCTCTGGTCACGTTCACGATGAAAGGCAACGTTCCACTAGGCAAGGACACCAGCGCGCACATTCGCACCGGCACTCTGCTGGGTGAACGCGTGCTCACCCTGGAGTCCTACGGCAGCGGGATCATGCATCCTTTGGACGTCATCCCGATATCCCGCACCTCCTCGCCGTACTCGCTAACGCAGGCGGTCAGTGACTTCACGGCCTACGCCGACCAAACAAACACCGCGACCTTGAACCAGTCGCTGGACACGTTGTCGGCAACGCTCAACCAAATCGCCCCACAATTGGGGCCTACCTTCGACGCGGTCAGCCGGTTATCGCAAAGCTTCAACAACCGCAACACGAGCCTGGCCGACCTACTCAAGAGTGCCAGCGCTGTCACCGGCATCCTGTCCGAACGCAGCCAACAGGTCAACAAGCTCATCCTCAACTCCGACGATCTGCTGCAAGTCTTGGCGGGGCGCCGACAGGAGATCGTTCAACTGCTGGCCGCTACGTCGATAGTGTCCAAGCAGCTGTCCGGATTGGTGCACGACAACGAAAGCAAGTTGGCGCCGGCGCTGCAGAAGCTGAATTCGGTGACTTCGGTGCTGGAAAAGAACCGCGACAACGTCGAGAAAGCATTACCCGGCCTCGCGAAATTTGAGATCACGGTGGGTGAGGCTATCGCCAGCATGTACGCCTACTCAGCGTTCGTCCCGAACGTCTCTATGCCGCAACTCTTCGAGCCGTTCCTCGATTACCTGTGGGGATTCCGCACCTTCGACACCGCGCGCGGTCCGGGCTTCCCGTCGCCGGTGCCGCGGTCGTTGCTCCAGCAGCTGTATAACGGTGCTCCGCCGTGCCCTGGCTGTACCTGGGGCGGACGGATCGGAGGATCACAGTGACCTCTGCTACCTCTCGGATCCGCCGGATCCCGCGCAACAGGCTCACGGCTCTCGCGGCGGTAGTTTTGGCCAGCCTTCTCATCGTCGGTGTGGTCGTGATGGTCCGACAGATTTTCTTCGGTCCGAAGACCATCACGGCCTACTTCACCTCGGCCACCGCGATCTACCCCGGTGACCAGGTGCGGGTGTCGGGCGTCAAAGTCGGCACCATCAAATCCATTGAGCCGCAGGGCACGCAGGCGAAGATGACCTTGCACGTCGACCACGATGTGCCCATTCCGGCGGAGGCGAAAGCGGTCATCGTCACGCAGAACTTGATAGCTGCCCGTTACGTCGAGCTCACTCCCGCCTATCGGACGAGCGGCCCGACTATGGCTGACGGAGCGGTAATACCGGTGCAACGCACCGCCATTCCGGTGGAGTGGGATGAGGTCAAAAGCCAATTGATGCGGCTGGCAACGGATTTAGGCCCGAACGCTAAGGTGTCGACACCGGCGATATCGCGGTTCATCGACAGCGCCGCCGATGCACTCGAC
This sequence comes from uncultured Actinomycetota bacterium, assembly GCA_963760095.1. GTDB lineage: Bacteria > Actinomycetota > Actinomycetes > Mycobacteriales > Mycobacteriaceae > Mycobacterium. The sequence continues at coordinate 2,306 of CAVXBT010000017.1, forward strand.
GGCGGCAACGGCGACAAGTTGCGACAGACGGTGGCTCAACTGTCCGGGGTGGCGCGGACCATCGCGAACGGCAGCGGCAACATCGTCGACATCATCAAGAATCTGCAGACCTTCGTCACAGCCCTGCGTGACAGCAACATTCAGATGGTGCAGTTCAACAACCGGTTGGCCACGCTCACCAGCGTGGTCAACGACAGCAAATCTGATCTGGACGCGGCGCTGACCGACCTGTCGACGGCGGTCGGTGAGGTGCAGCGTTTCATCGCCGGGACCCGCGATGAGACGAGTGAGCAGATTGACCGATTGGGCAAGGCCATCCAGCCTCTGGTCGATCAGCACATGGCTCTGGAGAACATTCTGCACGGCGCGCCGAACGCGCTGAGCAACTTCTTCAACGACTACAACGCCGACACCGGAACCATCGTGGGCGGATTCGGGATCATGAACTTCGCCAATCCTACGTGGGCAGGAGAATTTGTTCCGTTGCCCATTCCCGGCTGCACGCAAACGGAGGCCAGAGAGAGCGTCACGTCAGTAGAATCGGGCAAGTTGTGCGCCTTGTTCCTCGGCCCCGGTTTGCGGGTGCTCAGCTTCAACAGCCTGCCGTTCCCAGTCAATCCGTTCCTGCAGAAGTCGATCGACCCAGCCAACGTTGTCTACAGCGAAGAGCGCCTCGCACCCGGCGGGGCGGGCCCGAAGCCCGGACCGCCCGAAATCCCGCCGGCGGTGTCGGCGTACGGCGGCCTGAATGGTGATTCGATTGTGCCCGGCCCGGCGCCGTCCGTACCGCTACCCGCGATACCGGGCGCGGCGATGCCGCTGCCGCCACCACCATCGAGACCAGAGGCTCCGCCACCGGCGCCGAGCGTGCCGGGCATGCTGCTCCCAGCCGAAGGTCCGCAGCCGTGACCGCCCGGCTTGTGCTGCGGCGAGTGCTGGCCCTTGGTTGTTGCGTGGCGCTGACCGTTAGCGGTTGCGCCTTCCATGGCCTCAACTCGCTACCGTTGCCCGGAGCAGTCGGACGCGGACCGGGCGCCGAGATCTATCACGTCGAATTAGCGAACGTCATTACGATGGAGTCGAATTCGCCGGTGATGATCGACGACGTCGTAGTTGGCAGCGTCGGCCCGATGAAGGTGAAAGACTGGCACGCCGACGTCGAGATCTCGGTCAAGCGCGATGTCGTCATCCCAGCCAACGTGGTGGCCAGCATCGGTCAGACCAGCCTGTTGGGATCTATGCATCTGGAGCTCAATCCGCCGCTTGGGCAGCGCGGCGTCGGACGGCTGCGGCCGGGCGCCACCATCCCGTTGAGTCGATCGTCGACCTATCCCTCGACCGAGCAGACGCTGTCGTCGCTGTCACTGGTCATCAACGGTGGTGGACTGAGCCAGATCGGGGAGGTCATCCACAATTTCAGCGCCGCGTTATCCGGGCGCGGTGCTGCGGTTCGCGATTTGATCAACCGTTTCGACACTTTCGTGGGGACGCTCGACCAACAACGCGACAACATCGTCGCGTCCATCCAGGCACTGGATCAGCTTGCCGGCACGTTCGCGGCACAGCGCGACGTCATCACCCAGGCGCTGGGTAAGTTACCGCCCGCGCTCGATGTCTTGATCAAGGAGCGGCCGCGCCTGACGGCCGCCTTGGACCGCCTGCGCACATTCAGCAACATCGCCACCGGGCTGATCAACGACACTCAATCCGACCTGGTGAGAAATCTGAAGAATCTGGAGCCGACCGTCAAGGGGCTCGCCGATGTCGGACCGGACCTTGACATGGCGCTTGCGGCGGCTACGGTCTTCCCATTCACCCAGGACTTCGTCGACCGAGCCGTCCGAGGTGACTACTTCAACCTGCATGTCGATTTGGACCTGACTATTCCCAAGCTCAAGTCGGGCCTGTTCCTCGGGACGCACTGGGGACAACTCGGCGAACAGTTGATTCCGGCGCCGGGGGATCCGCCGTACCTGCAGTACACACTTGATCCATTGCACGGGGGCTTCGGTCCGCCGCCTGGTCCGCAGCGAGCCGGCCCACCGGCGTCACCGGCCGGGGTACCGCCGGCCGGCCCACAGGCGCCGCCGCCACCCGGCTCGCCAGCGCCGGGGCCTGCTCAGCCGAATCTTCAGTTCAGCGCTCCCCTGCCGGGACCCGCCGCTGTACCGCCCGGGCCGGTACCGGGACCCGGCGCTCCACCGGCAGGGTTCGGTCCGTTGCCCGGACCCGCGGCTGCAACGCCTCCGGGGCCAGCAGCGCAGAATGCTGCACCGCCGCAGGGGATTCCGCCGGCGGAGGGGAGCAGGTAGATGCTGACGCGCTTCGTCCGGATTCAGCTACTGATCTTCACGATCATCGGGATCGTCGGCGTGATCGCGATGGCCCTGTTCTATGTACAGGCGCCGACCCTGCTTGGGATCGGTCGGATGACTGTCACCGTCGAGTTGCCGGGGACCGGTGGTCTGTATCGGTTCTCCAACGTGACCTACCGCGGAGTGCAGGTTGGCAAGGTCACTGCGGTGTCGCTTACCGCGAACGGCGCCAAAGCGACGCTGTCGCTTGGCACTTCGCCCAAGATCCCAGCGAACCTGCAAGCCGATGTGTTGAGCGTCTCGGCGGTGGGCGAACAGTATGTGGACTTGCGGCCACGCACCGATTCGGCGCCATATCTGCACGACGGATCGGTTATTGCCATGCACGACACCACGATTCCGCAAGCGGTCGGACCGATGCTCGACCAGGTGAACGCGTTGGTCAAGAGCCTTCCCAAGAACAAGATCGGCCAGCTGCTCGACGAGGCCTTCCAGGCCTTCAACGGGGCCGGATACGATTTGGCGTCGCTGTCCGATTCAGCCTCGCGAATCTCCGCCGACGCCAACAACATTGTTGACCGTACGCGTGCCTTCACCGAAGACTCCGGGCCGCTGCTGGACGCGCAGGCGCGGACGACCGACTCGATCCGGCAGTGGGCGCATAGCCTGGCCGGGATCTCGGATGTGCTCGTGAACGACGACTCCCGGGTTCGCACATTGCTGGAGAACGGTCCCGGGGCGCTGGACGAGGCTTCGCGGCTCTTCGAGCAGATCAAGCCGACGTTGCCGGTGTTGCTTGCCAACCTGACCACCATCGGGCAGATCGGCATCACTTACCATCCGTCGCTGGAGCAGGTGCTGGTGTTGTTGCCGGCGTCGGTTGCGTACACCCAAACGGCGGCTAGCCTGAACTGGCCCGACGGCAAGTCCAGGGGTGACTTCGCACTCACGGTCGACGACCCGCCGATTTGCACGGTCGGCTTCTTGCCGCCCAGCCAATGGCGATCCCCTGCCGATACCTCCGACATCGACACGCCAGACGGGATGTACTGCAAACTGCCGCAGGACTCACCGCTCGCGGTTCGCGGCGCCCGCAACTATCCCTGCATGGGTCATCCCGGAAAGCGCGCGCCCACGGTCGAGATCTGCAACAGCGACAAGCCGTACATGCCGTTGGCGATGCGCCAGCATGTGCTCGGCCCGTCCCCGCTGGATCCGAACTTGCTGGCCCAGGGCGTACCACCCGACGACCGGGTCACCGCCGACAAGAGAATCTTCGGCCCGGTCGAGGGAACGCCGCTGCCATTTGGCGCCGTCCCGCGGGGAACACCCGCGGGGCCGCGGGGAGCGACTCCGCCACCGGGCACGCTGGGCGCCGCCGCACCGCCGGCGCCGTCGTCGGCGGCCAACATGTCGACTCAGGCGGGGGATTTTCCGTCGATAGCGCCACTCGACGTTGCGCCGCCGCCTGCCCTGCACCGGCCGCCTGCGCCCCCGAGGCCACCGGCCGTGATCGATGGAGGGCGGCCACAGGCGGCCCCGAGTTCATTTGGCGGCAAGACAATTAAACCGATGCCGTCAGTCGCGGTCGCCTCATACGACCCGCGCACCGGTGGTTATCTCACTCCGGACGGGAAGTTGTTCCAGCAGTCGGATCTGGCGACCTCGACGGCGCCCAAGAAGTGGCAAGACCTGCTTCCGACATAAACGACGGCTGATCGATCGACTGCCAGTTAGCCGATCTTGTCGAGCCGCATCGGTAGATCGATGGTGAGCCATTGATTCTGCCCGCAGGCGCCGCTCGGGCCGGTTGTCTTATTCTTGCCGGCCAGTACCGGCGACCCGATTTTGAATTCACCGCTACCGTCGGGATCAACGGGATAGAAAGAGAAAGTTTGCTTTCCGGTGAACGCGCTGCCGTCCTGGCACCGCTCCCAGTTGGGTACTTCATGTCTGGCGTACCACATGGTCCCGTCGAGCATGTAGAGCCGTGCGCTCCAGCCCTCGTCGCTTTTCACCGTGCCGTCGCAGTTCTGGAAGGTCGTGCACGTGGAGCTCAACGTCCAGGTTTGTACAGTCGTCGGCTCGCCGTTGTACTGATCATTGATCTTGGCCCAGTTGCCGATAGACGTGACGCGGTATGTCCCGTTGATCGCGACCTCTTCCTTGGTTATTGCCCTGGCCGTGGATGCCGAACCTACAAAGCCAATTGCACTGGCAGCCAACAGCATTGCTGTGGCGACGGTCCCAAGTGGTCGCATCGTCTACTCCTCGACGCGCTCAATCCGACCATGTCGGAGCCGGTGACGGCACCGGTAGCGGCGTTCTCGCCTGACGAGAATAACACCGGCACGTTCGACCTGGTACGGGTTCGACCGACAAGACGCGGCGCTTATGCCACCGGATCCAATTTCGAGATCAACCACGAACCGCTGACCTTCGTGAGCGTAATTCGCACGGCGCTCGGAGTTATCAACGGTTGCGGCTTGTCCTTGCCTGTCGTGGTCTCGTTGAGGAACACCAGCACGACGGCCGAATCCGGCCCCAGCTCTGATACGGCCGCTCGGACCACTGCGGCGGTCTGCACGAGGTGCTTCTGCTGCACCGTCGGTATGACGATCTCTTTGGTGAATTTGTCGTAGTAGGCGAGAAAATCCCCAGTGAGATGTGACCTCGCCTTAGCGAAGTCGCGATCCATGCTCTCGCTCGAATACGAAAGCGCCGCAACGGCGCCGTCGGAGGCCGCTTGGATCGCCCGCTGGGCCGCGGCGTCATCGATCTGTCGATCCGGACGGTACTGAAGAACGAATAGGCACGCAACCAGTCCCACTGCGGCGATGACCGACGCCGTCAAAAGGATTGAACGCCAGTGCTGGAGAAGGCGGGAGGCCACCCGGTCGATCGCAGCCGTTCTGTCGGGACGCGATTCGCCGATGGAAGAAGCCTTGGTGCTTTCGTTCTGCGACTTCGGATTTCCGACTGCGGTCTGCGCATCATCGAGCGGCGATTCTGGGTCCTCAACCGCGCTCTCTGCATCGTCTAGCGGCGACTCTGACTCGGAATTCATTTGACGAAATCAAGTTTCGACATCTTGAGCCGATCCCCATCCCGATCGATATTGACACTGAGTCGCCAGAACACCGATGGCCGTACCGACTTGTCGGGGTTGATGGTGTCGGATTTCGCGACTACCAGCGTGACTGCCGAATTATCGGTCATCGACTCGACCGCGACATCTTGCACGGTGGCCTTTGTGGTGACCTGCGCCTCTTGCGCATTCTTGACCACGTAGCTTGATGTCGCTTCCAGCTGGCTCTTGAGCGCTCCCGTTGTGTCGTCGATGGTGTGCTGGAGATTTTCCGCAGCGTGCGCGGGGTCAATCGACATCAGCGTTGCCACTTCCTCCCGGGCAGCTGCGGCAAACTCCGCCGCGTGCTGCCGCTGCTGCACGAGTGTGCGGTGCTGCCATACGATGTAACCGCTGGCAGCCAAAGAGGCGCAAATGACCACGATTGCGGCGCCGACACCCATCGTTTTCCGGGTAGGACGACGGAGCCGCCATCGCCACCGACGCCTCAAACGCGAGGCCTCGGGATTGGACTCGGCAACGTCAGCGTTTTCGGTCGGTTCGGATTGTTCGCTCGAACTCGCCTCGGCCTCCCGGCGCAATTCGGTCGCGCGTGCTCGTGCGGCCTCGGCGCGGTCCTCGGCACGAACGAGCTCTTCTTCTGCTTTCGTGAGCGAATCTGGAGCTTCGGTGGTCGATGGGTCGGCGTCGGAGTCCGTCACTGGTCCTGGGCAATCGCCGACGCGAGTACACCGCGACTCACGGCTCTTTCCGGACTACACACGGAGAATCACGTTATCACCCCAAAGTCGCTGGCTGGACGCCCTATGCGCACGCGCAATATCCATGGGATGTCGCCGGTATGCGATCTTCTCCGAAGAAGAGAATTTTCTTATCGCCCATGCAAAACTATTTCGGTGCGTTTCATCGTGGTGATGGTGGCTGCGCTGATCGGAGTCGGCGTGTTGATGCCGCCGACGGCTGCCGCAGGACCGACTGTGTGCGACTACCCAGCCTGTACTCCAGGCATCGCTCCGAACATGGTTCTAGGCGCGCCGTGCGACAACACCACCTACTACGCATTCGGTGTCTCGGGCGGTTATGTGCCTGCCACACAACCCGGACGGTTAATGTTCTGCGGCTCGCCCAGGCGATATCAGCCGAGATGGTTCCGCTCACCGCCGATGGCGGGGATCAAGGAAGAGAACGCCGACTGCCACGAGTTTTTGAACTACGTCGCGCAGTCGCCCGACGGACTGTTCCTGGTCTGCATCGCGGAGCAGGGCAAATCGTTCTGGACCCGCGCCGACACCTAAGTCGTTGCGTGACAAAGGCGCCGCGCCCGAGGTTGACCCCGACCACGCGCCGAAGGCTCATTCGCTGGATCTGGCGAAGCATCGCCGGATTCTCGGCGGTTGGCTGACCACTGTGCCTGGCCTAGTCACTGATTTGGCCCGCGACGAGTTGGCCGACATCACTCGGCTCGCCGAAATCATCAACGCGTTGGCCACGCGCATTGGACAGCGCGTGCGCGTCGTCGCCCCGGTGTTGCGTGTTGGACGGCACTGATGTTCACGCTCAGGTTCGACATGCGCGTCCCCGTTTGGGCGGCACCTGCTGCCGAGCTGTATGCCGCGGCCATCGACATGTGCGCATGGGCGGAGACCCGCGGCGCGATTCTGGCGGTGCTCTCCGAACACCACGGCGCCGATGATGGCCATCTTCCGGTGCCGCTGATCCTCGCTGCGGCGATTGCCGCCAGGACGACGCAGTTGGCGATCCTCGTTGCCGCGGTGCCGATTCCGCTGTGGGATCCGGTGCGGCTCGCCGAAGAGATGAGCGTGCTGGATCTCATCAGCAAGGGCCGGGTGTTGTATGCGCTTGGCATCGGCCATCGCCGTGAGGAGTACGACCATTTCGGGGTGAGCATGGCTTCCCGTGGTCGCGTGGCCGACGAGATCATGGCTGTGCTTGGTGGTTTGGTGCGCGGTGAAGCGGTCGAGTACCGGGGCCGCCGGATTCGTGTCACTCCGGCCTGCGCGTCCGCGAGTGGCCCGGCGATGATGATTGCCGGCGGCAGTCGGGCCGCCGCTCGACGCGCTGCCGTCGACGGACTGGGATTCATCTCGCAGACCGACTCGCCCGTTCTCAAGGATTACTACGACACCCAATGCCGCGCCGCCGGCCACGAGCCCGGGGCCGTGCAGTTTCCGGTACCTGGTATTCCCACAGTCGTTTTCGTTGCCGACGATGTCGACGAGGCCTGGTCGATGTTGGGGCCGCACTTGCTGCACGACGCGGTGACAGCGGCGTCGTACCGGCCACACGACGACTCGGTGGCCAGCATCACGCGCGCCGACAATGTCGCCGCTTTACGGGCGGCCGAGGGTCCGTATCGCATCTTCACCGTGGACGAGGCAGCCGAATACATTCGCGGCGGGCGGCCGTTGCCGCTGCATCCGCTGTGCGGTGGGGTTGCGCCCGACGTTGCGTGGCGCCACCTGGAGCTTGCCGGGACTGCGTCCGTGCGGGCGCAGCAATGACTGGAGTACCGGATGAACGGGACTCTTAATGGGCCGCCGGCGCTAACGCGGGCCGCGGTGTGAACGTGAGGTGCAGATCGCTGAGCCCACGCAAGATGTAGGTCGGCTCGAAGGTGTAACGTCGCTCGTCGGCCGGCCCATGCTGGGTTTCACTGATCGAGATGTCGGACATCCGGTCCAGGATGCGCTCGATCGACACCCGACCCTCGACTCGGGCCAGCGGTGCACCCGGGCAGGAATGCACGCCGCGGGCGAACGCCATGTGTTCGCGGACGTTCTTGCGGTCCAGCTGGAACTCGTGCGGGTTCTCGAACCGGCGTGGGTCCCGGTTGGCCGCCCCCGGCAGCACCATCACGACGGTGCCGACCGGGATGTCGACGCCGCCGACTGTGGCCGGCTTGCGGGCCAGCCGGGAGTCGCTTTTGACCGGGCTTTCTATGCGCAGCGATTCTTCGATGAAGTTAGGAATGAGGCTGCGGTCCGCACGCAGCTTCTGCTGAATATCCGGCCGGTCGCCGAGCGCCTGCAGGGCCGCCGAGAGCAGTTTGGCGGTGGTCTCCTGCCCGGCGGCGAAAAGGAAAGTGGCCGAACGACTTACCTCGATGACCGCGGGTGTGGACCCGTCGGGATACTTGGCCGTCGCCAACGAGGTCAGCACGTCGTCCCGGGGAGCACTGCGCCGATCTTCGATATAGGAGCAGAATTTGTCGTCGAGCCACTCCAGCGGGTTGGTGCCCACCGACTCGAGATCGATTGCGCCCACCCGCGCGCCGGGACGATCCGCCCCCAGCACCGAACGGAACTCCTTGTGGTCCTCTTCCGGAACGCCGAGCAGGTCGGCGATCACCAGGGTCGCGAAGGGCTTGGAGTATTCGGCGATGAATTCGCACTCGCCGTTCTCCAGAAACTCGTCCAGTTGGCGGTCGGCGAGGCGCCACATAAATTCCTCGTTCTCCTTCAGCCGGCTTGGCGTGAGTAACCGGCTCAGGATCGAGCGCGCCCGGGTGTGGTCGGGCGGGTCCATGGTGACCATGTGTTCGAACATCGGGAACTGGCTGCGGTGCGCGTCGATCAGGGGAGTGAGGTCGTCACCTTCGACGTCGAACGGCAACGGCGGAAATGGGCCACCGAGGGCGACGATGTTCGAAAAACTGTCCGGGTCCTTATAGACCGCGTTGGCCTCTTCCCAGCCGGTGACCGCGATGACGTTGTGGTGCGGGAGACGCAACACCGGGTTCTGGCTACGTAGGTAGTCGAAGTACGGGTGGGGGTCGGGAACAAGGGACGGATCGGTGAAGAAATCGATCGATTCGAAGTTGCTCATATATGCGCGCCTCCCGAGGCTGGGGTTAAACCGTGGTGAGTGGACGGCTAGACGTTGTGCCGCCCGGGATTGAGGTCGACGAATGTGCAGTAATTGCTGAGCACCTGCTTAGCATGGCGCTAATGTCGTGGTCAAGGTGAGAGCGTGGCCCGACGCTACGATCGGCATGTTCAGCAAATATTCGGCGAGAGTGTGGAACCACGGTATGACTTCGGCGCGCAGGATCGGGGCACCGGACGCCAAGAACCGTGGCGTGCTGCTCGACGCCGCCGAACAGTTGATGCTCGAAGAGGGTTATGCCGCAGTCACTTCGCGCCGGGTCGCGGAGAAGGCGGCGCTCAAACCGCAGTTGGTTCACTACTACTTCCGCACCATGGACGACCTGTTCTTGGCGGCGTTCCGCCGCCGTGCCGAAGAGGGCCTTGAGGTGCAGGCGCAGGTGTTGCAGGCGCGGCAGCCGCTGTGGGCGCTGTGGCGGTTCAGCACCGATCCGGCGGCCACCGCGATCACCATGGAGTTCATCGCGCTGGCCAACCATCGGAAAGCGCTGAAGGCCGAGATCGCTTATTACGCCGAGCGTTTTCGCGAAGAGCAGCGCAAAGCGCTGACGACGATTCTCGATCGTTACGACGTCGCCCCCGTGAAGATCCCGCCACTGGTGTGGTCCGTGCTGATGACCAGTGTGTCGCGAGTCCTGGTCATTGAGCAAGCGCTTGACATGTCCGCCGGCCACAGCGAAACGATCGAGATCGTCGAGAGTTACCTGCGCCATCTTGAGGGCGACCCCGAGCTCTAACTGCCTCACCAATTGCGCAGCGAACAGAGCACGCCCTTCGGTCCGTCGTTGGATTTCACGACTACCCCGTCAACGACTAGGGCGCAATGGAACATCGGCGTGCCCGGCTCGGTGCCAGTGCTGACAGTGACCATTGCGTAGGTGGCGGGGTCCGACAGCATTACCTCGGGTGAGGTCCATGGGTGCCCCGGTCCGATGTCGGCTTGGACGTTGGGGGTGTATTGGTATGTGTCGTGGCTGTAGTCCGAAAATTTCGGCGGCTGCTGATCAAGGTAGTAGATGTCGGCCCAGATCGGACTCGCCGCCGTGACGACGTACCGGACTTGGTGCATGACCGGGTCATCGGCGCGTGACGTCGCGGCCGTGAGCATTGTGGCTCCGGTCGCCGTCACGACTGCCAATGCCGCGCCCAGCACAGCCTTACCGACGGTAGTCATACGCACCTCCGGCCACTCGCATCCCAGGGCGATATTGGCATTCTCTTTAACGGAGAACAAAATCGCCACCGCCTTACTCAAGACCCTAACGTTTGCCGGCGGAGCGTTGAAGCCAATGCGCAATATTCCTGTCGATTCGGGGCACGCGCTGCCCACCGTCGACGACGTCCGCGACGCGGCGGAGTTCTGCTCGAGGCCGTCGACTATCCGCGCACGGCGAGCGGCAAGGTGCAGAAGCGTGTGGTGCATGAAGGCATTGCGGTAGCCTCTCGATGAGAATAATATTCTCGCAAATTGCGAAGGAGGATTTCATGGGTCAGTTGTCGCATCGGGAGGACGTCCCGTTCCCGATCTTTGACGCCGATAATCATCTCTACGAGCCGCCGGAGGCGCTGACCAAGTTCCTGCCCAAGCAGTACAAGGACTACGTCCAGTACGTGCAGATCAACGGGCGCACCAAGATTGCGATCCGCGGCCAGATCAGCAACTACATTCCCAACCCGACCTTCGAGGTCGTCGCGCGGCCGGGTGCCTGGGAGGAGTACTTCAAGTACGGCAACCCGGACGGCAAGACCAAGCGCGAGTTGTTCGGTGAGCCGATGCGCGCGATCCCCGCGTTCTTCGAGCCCGGACCACGCCTGGAGGAGATGGACAAACTGGGTCTGGACCGCACCCTGATGTTCCCGACGCTGGCCAGCCTGCTCGAGGAGCGGCTGCGCGACGACCCGGTCGCCATCCACGTCCTGGTCCATGCGCTGAACGAGTGGCTCGATGAGGTCTGGGGCTTCAACTACCAAAACCGTATCTTCACCACCCCGGTCATCACCCTGCCGATCGTGGAGAAGGCGATCGAGGAGCTGGAGTGGGCGGTCAAGCGCGGCGCGCGGTGCATCCTGGTCCGTCCGGCGCCGGTCCCCGGCTTCCGCGGCCCGCGGTCGTTCGCCGTACCCGAGTTTGACCCGTTCTGGGAGCGGGTCGTCGAGCACGACGTGCTGGTCGGCATGCACTCCAGCGACAGCGGCTACTCGCGGTACACCTCCGAATGGGACGGCGCCGACCAGGAGATGCTGCCGTTCCAGACCAACGCAATGGGCATTCTCAACGAGTGGCGACCGATCCAGGACTCGGTGGGCTCGTGGGTCATCCACGGCGCGCTCTACCGCCACCCCAAGCTGAAGGTCGCGATCGTCGAGGCAGGCTCGAAGTGGATGACCCCATTGCTCGACGGCCTGGCCGAGGTATACCGGAAGGCCCCGGAGGCTTTCCCGAGCGACCCCGTCGAGGTGGTCAAGAACCGCATCCACGTCAGCCCGTTCTTCGAGGACGGCATCGACGATCTAGTCAACCTCGTCGGTGTGGATCAGGTGTTGTACGGCTCGGACTGGCCGCACCCGGAAGGGCTGGCGGAGCCGACCTTCTACGTCAACGCGCTGTCGCACCTGTCCGTCGACGACCAGGCAAAGATCATGGGCGGAAACCTGTCTCGTCTCGTTACCGTGTGACAGACCCGCAACTGTGGGGGACCATCCCCGAGATGGTCTTGAGCGCGGCGGACCGCTTCGGCGACGCGGAAGCAATCGTCGACGGTCCGCTCCGCTACACCTTTCGCGATGTTGTCGATCGGATCCGTTGCGCCGCAGGTGCCTTCGCGGACCTTGGCGTCGAGAAAGGTGACCGCGTCGCCCTGTGGGCACCGAACTCGGCGGACTGGATCATCGCGGCCTTCGGGCTGCTCACCGCCGGCGGTGTATTGGTCCCGGTGAACACGCGATTCAAGCCAGAGGAAGCCGGCGACATCATCACCCGCAGTGCAGCCAAAGCCGTCCTCGTCCACAAGGGCTTCCTCGGGCAGGATTTCACCGCCCCGGCCGGCATACCGGTGATCGACCTGAAGTCCGACTTTCTTTCCAGCGGTGAGCCGTTCGAGCAGTCGGTCAGCGGAGCCGACGTCGCCGACATCATCTTCACCTCCGGCACGACCGGGCGCCCGAAGGGCGCGATGATGAACCACCGGCAAACGCTCCGGATGTACGAGGAGTGGGCCACGCTCGCCGATCTGCGCGAGGGTGACCGCTATTTACAGATCAACCCGTACTTTCACACCTTCGGTCTGAAAGCGGGCCTGATCGCGTCGTTCCTGCGGGGCGCGACCATGCTGCCACTGGCGGTTTTCGACGTCGACGCTGTGGTGAACCTCATTGACCGCGAACGCATCACGATGCTGCCGGGCCCGCCGACGATGTATCACTCGTTGCTGACGGTTCCCGACAAGGCCAAGTTGTCGACGTTGCGGGCCGGTGTGACCGGTGCTGCCGACATCCCGGTCGAACTGATTCGTCGCATCCACAGCGAGCTACCCTTCACCAGCTTGATGACCGGCTATGGCCTCACCGAAGCCGGCAACGTGACACTGTCGCGGCCCGGCGACTCGTTCGAGAACGTGGCCACCACGGCAGGCCTGCCGTGCGAGGACGTCGAGGTGCGGATCGCCGACGACGGCGAGGTACTGGTCCGGGGATACGGCGTCATGCAGGGCTACCTCGACGACCCGGTGGCCACCGCGAACGCGATCGACGACGACGGCTGGCTGCACACCGGAGATTTGGGGAATTTCGACGATGCCGGTCGGCTGAGGATCGACGGGCGTAAAAAGGATATGTTCATCGTTGGCGGCTTCAACGCCTACCCGGCTGAGATCGAGGGCTTCATGCTGAAACACCCCGCAGTTGCTCAGGTCGCGGTGGTCGGTGTGCCCGACGAGCGGCTCGGGCAGGTGGGTAAGGCATTCGTGGTGCTGACTCGCGATGCCAAAGGGGCTGTGTCTGAAGCAGATCTGATGTCGTGGTGCCGTGAGCGAATGGCTGGATTCAAAGCCCCGCGATATGTCGAATTCCTCGGTGAGCTACCGCTGAACGCCACCGGGAAGGTGATGAAGGACCAGCTTCGGTGAGCCCGGCAGACCCGCGTTCGCATTCGATGGTGATCGCCTCGGACTACCGGGTGCCAGACCCGGAGCAGGTGTGGCCGCTGCTGAAACGCCGCCGATCGGCACTCGCCGCCATCGGCGCACACCACGTGCTGGTCTACATATCGACACATGACTACGGTCGTGTTCTGGTGACGATCGGTGTGCGCAGCCGGGAGCCGATTGTGGAACTGCTGCGGTCGCGGGTGTTCTTCGACTGGTTCGACGAGGTCGGCGTCGAAGACATCCCGGCCGTGTTCGCCGGCGAGATCGTCGAACGGTTCGAGGCCATCGCCCCGTCGGCTCGCGCGGCGCCCGGCATCGTGGTCGCCGCGATCTCATCGGTTGACGATGTGACCACGCTGACCGCCGAGATCCGCTCTGCCCTGCCTAGATTCGAGGCGGCGGGCATCCGCGAAACCCGAGTATTCCGGGCCTTCGACGACGGTCACGAAGTGATGATCCTGCAGGAACTCGACGACGAGAACCGCGCGCGGCGCTGGATCGACAATCCTGACACCGCGGCCCCGTGGATAGCCGGAGCCGGAGTGGGTGCTTATCCGCCGGTGTTTGTCGGCAAGTTCTTCGACATGATGCGGATCGACGAGTGAACGGACCACTCGGTGTTCGTCTGCCTGTGTAACGGAATCACCAACCAGGCAGTGGCTGAGGCCATCGCCAGCGGGGCGTCGACGACCAATCAGATCGCGGCGGCATGCGGGGCGGGTGCCGAATGCGGCCGCTGTCGGTGCACGCTGCGCGTGTTGCTCGGCGCATCCGGCGGGGGTCGCCGCGGCGCGCGCACGTGAGCCGCAGCCGACTTACCGACGTGGGCTGCCGTCCGCAGATGTGGGTCGGACCAGATCGGTCAACAAGTCGGGGATGTCGAGGCGTGGCACCACCGCCTCGATCAGCACCATCCGGTCGCGGTGATCCGCCGCCGCGATAAACGCGTCGTCGAGCTCACCGTAGGTGTGCGCCCGAAACGTCAGATGATTGGTCACGCCGAGCGCGGTGGGAATGTCGGCCCAACTCCAGCGGACAATGTCGTTGTAGGGCGCGGTCTTTCCATGAATCATCCGCTCGATGGTGTAGCCGTCGTTGTTGACCACCACGATGACCGGCGACAGGCCTTCGCGCGAGAAGGCGCCCAGTTCCTGGACGGTCAGCTGCGCGGCACCGTCGCCGATCAACAACACCGGTCTGCGATCCCGCTCAGCCAGGCCGGCGCCGAGCGTGGCGGGCAGCGTGTATCCGATGGAACCCCAGAGCGGTTGGCCGATGAAGGTGACTCCGCGGGGAAGCCGGTGGGTGGCCATGCCGTAGAACGAGGTGCCCTGATCCGCCAGCACGACATTGCCGGGGGTGAGCGCGTCACAGAACCTGTCCCACAACACCTTTTGGCTGAGTGGCTCGTCGCGTCCGGGTTTCTCCTTCGGAGCGTTGTCGGACGCCGACACGACCGCAGGTGAGGTGATGCCACGTTCGGTGAGAATCGCGGTGAGCGCGTCCAGAGCCGCTCCCATCTCCAGCGGGGCGAAAACCTGCGTGCCGACGGTGCTCTGTTGCACCCCGACGTCGATGGTCCGCGCCGTGTCGATGCGCTGGCTGAAAAAGCCGCTGACCATGTCGGTGAACACGACTCCCGCTGTGACGAGCGCAGGCGCCTCTTCGATAGCCCGGCGCACCGGCTCGGCGCTGGCGGAGCCGGCATAGATACCCAGGTATTCCGGCGTGCTCTCGTCGACCAGGCTTTTGCCCCACATCAGCGTCGCGTGCGGTACGACGTCGGCCGCCAGCAGCGCCTCGAGCTTGTCGACGTTATTCAACCGGTGAACCAATAGATCAGCCAGCACCGTCAGCTGGTGGTCGGCGATGAGTTTAGTTGCGGCTTCTATGAATAACGCAAGCGCTCGCGGGCTGGTGCCACCGGTATAGCGCGGCAACGGTGCGGTTGGCGGCTCGGTTTCGAAGCGCGCCACGTCGGTGGACAACAGCAGATACCCGGGCCGTCGCTGCTCTCGTACTTCGCTGAGCACGCGATCGATTTCTCTGGTTGCCGTCGCCGGCATGAGATTGGCCTGGGCGCAAGTGATTTCCCGGCTCACCCGCAGGAAGTGCTCGAAATCGCCGTCGCCCAATGAATGATGCAGCGCCCGGCGCGTGCCCTGCGCGTCCTTCGATGGGCCGCCGACGATGTGCACAACCGGCACGTGCTCGGCGTAGCTGCCTGCGATCGCGTTGGCCGCAGAAAGCTCGCCGACCCCAAATGTGGTTACCACAGCCGACATTCCGCGGAGCCGGCCGTATCCGTCGGCGGCATACCCGGCGTTGAGCTCATTGGCGTTGCCGACCCACCGCAGCTGCGGGTGGGCGACGATGTGGTCGAGGAATTCCAGGTTGTAGTCGCCGGGTACACCGAATACCTCGGTCACGCCGAGTTCTGCCAGGCGGTCCAGCAGATAGTCACCGACGGTGTAAACGGGGTCCGCGGGACCCGAAACATCAGCAGTCACGGGATTGACGGTACGCGTCTGCGGTCGAAAACGCCCTCGGTGCGGTGTTGCCTCGCTATCGTCCGGGCATGGCAATCAACGAAACCCGCGAAATAGTCATCGAGGCGACCCCGAAGGAAATCCTCGACGTCATCGGCGATCTGGAATCGATCACCGAGTGGTCGGAGCCCCATCAGAGCGCTGAGGTCCTCGAGAGAGACAACGACGGCCGGCCGCTCAAAGTGAAGATGAAGGTGAAGGCCGCGGGGATCACTGACGAACAAGTGGTGGCCTACACGTGGACCGACAACAAGGTGAGCTGGACGCTGGTCAGCTCCGGTCAGCAGCGGTCGCAGGATGCCTCCTACACGTTGACGCCCGACGGCGATAAGACGAAGGTCACGTTCGAAATCAGCGTCGACCCGGTGGTGCCGCTGCCGGGCTTTGTCCTGAAGCGCGCCATCAAAGGAACGATCGACACTGGCACCAAGGGCTTGCGCGACCGGGTGCTGAAACTGAAGAAGGGGAAATAGCGCGGTGAGCAACGGTGGTCCACTGGCGGGGATCAAAGTCATCGAACTCGGCGGCATCGGGCCGGGGCCGCACGCGGCGATGGTGCTCGCGGATTTGGGCGCCGACGTGGTGCGGGTGCGTCGTCCCGGTGGACTGACGATGCCGGCTGAGGACCGCGACCTGTTGCACCGCGGAAAGCGGATCGTGGACCTTGACGTCAAAGCCGAACCGCAGGTGTTGCTGGAGTTGGTCGCCAAGGCCGACGTGTTGCTGGACTGCTTTCGGCCCGGCACCTGCGAGCGGCTCGGCATCGGTCCGGACGACTGCGCGGCGGTCAACCCGCGACTGATCTTTGCGCGCATCACCGGGTGGGGACAAGACGGGCCGCGGGCCAGCACGGCGGGCCACGACATCAACTACCTGTCGCAAACCGGGGCGCTGTCGGCGCTGGGCTACCGTGACCGGCCACCGATGCCGCCGCTGAACCTGGTCGCCGACTTCGGCGGCGGCTCGATGTTCGTGCTGCTGGGCATCGTGGCCGCGCTCTACGAGCGCGAGCGATCGGGGATCGGGCAAGTCGTCGACGCCGCAATGGTCGACGGGGTCAGCGTGCTGGCGCAGATGATGTGGACGATGAAGTCCACCGGTGCGCTGCGCGACGAGCGCGAGTCGTTTCTGCTCGACGGCGGCGCGCCGTTCTATCGCTGCTATGAAACGGCCGACGGCAAATATATGGCGGTGGGAGCGATCGAGCCGCAGTTCTTCGCGGCATTGCTCGCCGGACTGGAATTATCGGCCGACGAGGTCCCGAGCCAGTTCGAAATCGGTTTGTATTCAAAGATGTTCGAGATCCTCACGGCGCGATTCGCCAGCAAGACCCGCGACGAGTGGGCGGAGATTTTCGACGGCACCGATGCATGCGTCACCCCGGTGTTGACGTGGACCGAAGCCGCCACCGATGCCCACCTGACCGCCCGGGCCACGGTGATCAACACCGGCGGTGTCGACCAGGCCGCGCCTGCGCCGAGGTTCTCCCGCACACCGGCCGGACCCGTCGGGTCGCCGCCGCCGGCGACAACCCCGCTGAGCGAAATCGGCTGGTAATCCGGCATTGCTGGCAAAGCCGCTCCAGCGGCCGGACCGCGTTGCTACGTTGGTTCGTAGTGGCCGTACGAGCATCGCGAGAGATTGTCATCGACGCGCCGCCGGGGGTGATCCTGGAGGCGCTGGCCGACGTCGGTGCGCTGACATCGTGGTCGCCGGTGCACAAACGGATTCAGATTCTCGACTGGTATGCCGACGGTCGGCCCCATCACGTGAAAGCCACCATCAAGATCTTCGGGCTCGTCGACAACCACATCCTGGAGTACCACTGGGGGCCCACCTGGGTGGTCTGGGATGCTGACGACACATTCCAGCAGCGCGGGCAACACGTGGAGTACAACCTCCAGCCGGTCGGTGTCGACAAGACCCGGGTGCGCTTTGACATCACCGTCGAACCGACGGGACCGGTCCCCGGCTTCGTCGTCAGGCGAGCGAGCGAGATCGTGCTGGACGCCGCAACCAGCGGCCTGCGTGACCAAGTGATGGCCGGCTCGGGGCCGGAACAGCCGACATAGCTGCACAACCTCGTCCGCGAACGCGGCAGTGTTGCTAACTTTATGGTCAGTGGCCGTACAAGCATCGCGAGAGGTTGTCATCGACGCGCCGCCAGAGGTGATCCTGGAGGCGTTGGCTGACGTCGGCTCCGTGCCGTCCTGGTCCCCGGTGCACAAAAGGGCCGAGATCATCGACAGCTATCCCGATGGCCGACCACATCATGTAAAGGTCACCGTCAGGGTGGCCGGCATCGTCGACACCGAAGTGCTCGAATACCACTGGGGCCCGGACTGGCTGGTGTGGGACGCCGACAAAACCGTGCAGCAACATGCTCAGCATGTCGAGTACACGCTGCAGCGGGAAAACGTCGACAAGACGCGGGTGCGATTCGTGATCACCCTCGAGCCGTCGGTACCGATCCCCGAATTCCTGATCAATCGGGCGCGCAAGAAGGTGCTCGACGCCGCGACCGAGGGACTTCGCCGGCGGGTCATGGGTGTCTTTCGTTCGGACCGGTCGACTTAGCCGGCTCGTCGCGCAGTCGGGCAAGTCGGCGGATCGCTTCGTCGAGGGTGTCATCACGCTTGCAGAAGGCGAACCGCACCAAGTGATTCCATTGATTCCAGTCTCGGGCGGCGGGATCGCAGAACGCCGTCATCGGTATCGCGGCCACCCCGACCCGTTCGGGTAGCGCCGCGCAGAACGCGGTGCTGTCGTCGTAACCCAACGGACGCGGATCGGCGCACAAGAAGTAGGTACCGGCGCTGTCATGCACGCCAAAGCCGACTTCGGTCAGCCCCTGCCCCAGCCGATCGCGCTTGTTCTGCAACGAGGTTCGCAACGTGGCCACCCAGGCGTCCTCGGTGTTGAGCGCATGCGCCACGGCCGGCTGAAACGGCGCACCGCCCACGTAAGTCAAGTACTGCTTGGCTGCGCGCACCCCGAGCATGAGTTCTGCTGGCCCGCAAGCCCATCCGATCTTCCAGCCGGTGCAGTTGAACATCTTCGCCGCGCTGGAGATCGTGACGGTGCGCTCGGCCATCCCGTCGAGACCGGCCAGCGGTAGGTGCCGGTGGCCGTCAAACACCAGATGCTCGTAGACCTCGTCGGTGATGACCAGCAGGTCGGCTGCCACCGCGATGTCGGCGATGGCCGCCAGCTCAGCCTCGCTGAGCACGGTGCCGGTGGGATTGTGCGGCGAGTTCACCATCAACGCCCGGGTGCGCGGTGTCACCGCACGCCGCAGCGCGTCGATGTCCAGCGCGAAGCCGCGACCATTCGGCACCAGCGGCACGACGACCCGCTGGGCGCCGGCCATGGCCACCACCGGGGAGTAGGAGTCGTAGAACGGCTGGATCAAGATGACCTCGGACCCGGGCTCGACCAGGCCGAGCACTGCCGCCGCGATGGCCTCCGTGGCGCCGACGGTCACCAGGACTTCGGTCGCCGGGTCATAGTCGACACCGAAGGTTCTCGTGCGCTGAGCCGCGACCGCCTCGCGCAGCGCCGCAATACCGATCCCCGGCGGGTACTGGTTGACGCCCTCGGCGATGGCGTCCTGGGCAGCCTTGAGCATCTCCGGCGGCCCGTCTTCATCGGGGAAGCCCTGGCCGAGGTTCACCGCGCCAACGCGGGCCGCCAGTGCCGACATCTCGGCGAACACCGTGGTTGCGTACGGCCGCAGTCGCGACACCGTCATGGGTCCTCAGGGTAAAGCGTGTCGGCGGGGCGATTGCTGACCGGACTCCCAACCAACAGGTTGGCCGGGCACTTTGTTAGGGTGGCAGGCAGAGGACTAGCGTCCCAAGGACGGATCCGAAACCCATTTGTCGAAGAGGAATCAGCCATGTCCGAAGAAGCCTTCATTTATGAGGCCATCCGCACGCCGCGCGGCAAGCAACGCAACGGTTCGCTGAACGAGGTCAAGCCGGTGAACCTGGTCGTCGGCCTGGTTGACGAGCTGCGCAAACGCAACCCTGACCTCGACGAGAACCTGATCAGCGACCTGATTCTCGGCGTGGTGTCGCCGGTCGGCGACCAGGGCGGCGACATCGCCCGTACCGCGGCGCTGGTGGCGGGGTTGCCCGAGACCACCGGCGGCGTGCAGCTCAACCGCTTCTGCGCCTCGGGCCTGGAGGCCGTCAACACCGCGGCGCAGAAGGTGCGCTCCGGCTGGGACGACCTGGTCCTGGCCGGCGGTGTCGAGTCGATGAGCCGCGTCCCGATGGGCTCCGACGGCGGCGCCTGGGCGACCGACCCGGAGACCAACTACCGGCTCGGTTTCGTGCCGCAGGGCATCGGCGCCGACCTGATCGCCACCATCGAGGGTTTCTCCCGTGACGACGTCGACGCCTACGCGCTGCGCAGCCAGAACAAGGCCGCCGAGGCCTGGTCAGGCGGCTACTTCGCGAAATCGGTTGTGCCGGTTCGCGACCAGAACGGTCTGGTCATCCTGGACCACGACGAGCACATGCGACCCGACACCACGCTGGAAGGCCTGGGCAAGCTGAAGACCGCGTTCGACGGTATCGGCGAGATGGGCGGCTTCGACGACGTGGCGCTGCAGAAGTACCACTTCGTCGAGAAGATCAACCACGTCCACACCGGTGGCAACAGCTCCGGCATCGTCGACGGCGCCGCGCTGGTGCTCGTCGGCTCGGAGGCCGCGGGCAAGTCGCAGGGCCTGACCCCGCGGGCCCGCATCATCGCGACCGCCACCAGCGGCGCTGACCCGGTCATCATGCTCACCGGCCCGACGCCGGCCACCCGCAAGGTGCTCGACCGCGCGGGCCTGACGGTCGACGACATCGACCTGTTCGAGCTGAATGAGGCCTTCGCATCCGTCGTGCTGAAGTTCCAGAAGGACCTCAACATCCCGGACGAGAAGCTCAACGTCAACGGCGGCGCCATCGCGATGGGCCACCCGCTGGGTGCCACCGGCGCCATGATCACCGGCACCATGGTCGACGAGCTCGAGCGCCGCAACGCGCGTCGCGCGCTGATCACGCTGTGCATCGGCGGCGGCATGGGTGTCGCCACCATCATCGAGAGGGTTTAAGGGTTTACGGTCATGGCAGAGAACACCATTCAATGGGATAAGGATGCCGACGGCATCGTCACCTTGACGCTCGACGACCCGACCGGCTCGGCGAACGTGATGAACGAGCATCACGCCGAGTCCATGCACAACGCCGTCGAACGCCTTGTCGCGGAGAAGGATTCGATCACCGGCGTGGTCATCACCAGCGCGAAGAAGACCTTCTTCGCCGGCGGTGACCTCAAGGGCATGATCAAACTCGGTCCAGAGAATGCCGGCGAGGCGTTCGACATGGTCGAGTCGGTCAAGCGCGACCTGCGCGCCCTGGAGACCCTCGGCAAGCCGGTGGTGGCCGCCATCAACGGTGCCGCGCTCGGCGGTGGCCTGGAGATCGCGCTCGCGTGTCACCACCGGATCGCCGCCGACGTCAAGGGCCTCGTGGTCGGATTTCCCGAGGTGACGCTGGGCCTGCTGCCCGGCGCTGGCGGGGTGACCCGCACTGTGCGGATGTTCGGCATCCAGAACGCGTTCATGAACATCCTGTCGCAGGGCACCCGGTTCAAGCCCGACAAGGCCAAGGAGATCGGTCTGGTCGACGAACTCGTCGGCTCGGTCGAGGAACTGGTACCCGCCGCCAAGGGGTGGATTAAGGCCAACCCCGACTCACACACCCAGCCGTGGGATGTCAAGGGCTACAAGATGCCTGGCGGCACGCCGTCCAGCCCCGCGCTGGCCGGCGTCCTGCCGTCCTTCCCGGCGCTGCTGAAGAAGCAGCTCAAGGGTGCGCCGATGCCGGCGCCGCGGGCCATCCTGGACGCGGCCGTCGAGGGCGCGCAGGTGGACTTCGACACCGCCAGCCGCATCGAGAGCCGGTACTTCACGCAGCTGGTCACCGGGCAGGTCGCCAAGAACATGATCCAGGCGTTCTTCTTCGACCTGCAGCACATCAACGGTGGCGGGTCGCGGCCGGACGGCATCGGCAAGACGCCGATCAACAAGATCGGTGTGCTGGGCGCGGGCATGATGGGCGCCGGTATCGCCTACGTCTCGGCCAAGGCCGGCTACGAGGTGGTGCTCAAGGACGTCGAGATCGAGGCCGCCAAAAAGGGCAAGGCCTACTCGGAAAAGATTGAGGCCAAAGCACTTCAACGCGGCAAGACCACCGAGGAGAAGTCCAAGGCGTTGCTGGACCGGATCACGCCGTCCGCAGACCCGGCCGACTTCAAGGGCGTCGACTTCGTGATCGAGGCGGTGTTCGAGAACCAGGACCTCAAGCACAAGGTGTTCCAGGAGATCGAGGACATCGTCGAGCCCAACGCGCTGCTGGGGTCGAACACCTCGACGCTGCCGATCACCGGTCTGGCGACCGGCGTGAAGCGCCAGGAGGACTTCATCGGGATCCACTTCTTCTCGCCGGTCGACAAGATGCCACTGGTCGAAATCATCAAGGGCGAGAAGACTTCTGACGAGGCGCTGGCCCGCGTGTTCGACTACACGCTGGCGATCGGCAAGACCCCGATTGTGGTCAACGACAGCCGTGGTTTCTTCACCTCTCGTGTGATCGGCACCTTCGTCAACGAGGCGCTCGCGATGCTCGGCGAGGGCGTGGAGCCGGCCAGCATCGAGCACGCCGGTTCGCAGGCCGGTTACCCGGCGCCGCCGCTGCAGCTGTCCGACGAGCTCAACCTCGAGCTGATGCACAAGATCGCGACTGCGAGCCGCAAGGGTGTCGAGGACGCGGGCGGCAAGTACGAGCCGCACCCCGCCGAGGCTGTCGTCGAGAAGATGATCGAGATCGAGCGGCCCAGCCGTCTGAAGGGCGCCGGCTTCTACGAATATGTCGACGGCAAGCGCACCCGGTTGTGGCCGGGTCTGCGCGAGACGTTCAAGTCCGGTTCCACTGAGCTGCCGCTGCAGGACATGGTCGACCGGATGCTGTTCGCCGAGGCGCTGGAAACCCAGAAGTGCCTCGACGAAGGCGTGCTCACATCGACCGCCGACGCCAACATCGGCTCGATCATGGGTATCGGCTTCCCGCCGTACACCGGTGGCTCGGCGCAGTTCATCGTCGGCTACCAGGGTGCGAAGGGCACGGGCAAGGATGCCTTCGTGGCGCGGGCCAAGGAGCTGGCGGCCAAGTACGGCGACCGGTTCCTGCCGCCGGACTCGCTGACCAAGTAGTTAACCGCTGCGCTGGAAGAGGTAGTGCCGAGTAGGGGTCTGTTCAGCGTCTAGTCCCCGCTCGGCGCCGGCGGATAGCAGGGTCCAGCCGTGGCTGAATCGTCGCGCCATTTCGGCGGGTTCGACGCCCCGCACACCGAACCTGCCGCCGGGAGCGAATGCGACGATCAGCAATCGCGCGTCCGGGGCCGCCATCGAGCCTACCTCGCGGACGTATGCGTCGCGGTCGGCGTCGCTCATGTTGTGTAGGCAGCCGTTGTCCACGATCAACCCGAAGTTGTCGCCAAGGCCTGCTGAGCTCAGTCGGGTTACGTCGGCGTGGGCGAAGTTGATGACAGCGCCGGCGGTTTCCGCCTTGGCGCGGGCTTTTTCCAGCGCTTGCTTTACGTAGTCGACGGCGGTGACCTGCCAGCCATGCTCGGCGAGGTAGATCGAGCAGTCCCCGGTGCCACAACCGAGTTCGAGTGCTTTCCCGGTGGGCAGAGAACCGTCGCCTTCGACCAGGGTGCGCAAGCTCTGAGCCAGCGGGTGGCCGTCCCAGGGGGTGAAGCCGAGACGGTAGAAAATCCGAAATAGGGTGTGCTTGGAAGACATGGCTCTACGGTATGCCTAATTGCGCTAGTCACATCCGTCACTCGTATACGTGCGAGGAAGCGGCACCCGTTGTGCCCGCATCTCAGCGACAACGGCTGCTCGCAGAGCGAGTACGCGATGGTGGATTCGGTAGTCGGTCGAGCGCGGAATGTAGGCAGGGCCGTATCGGCCGCGCCCGAGTCGGTGTACTCGACCGTGCTCGATCTCCCACCGCAACGCGTCGGAGACGGCTTTGGATGGCCGGCCCCGAACAAAAAAGCCTTGATAGCCAAGGGCATCGATCAGCTCGGCGACGGTCGCCGGTCCATGGTGAGCCAGTTGCATGGTGAGCATGTACCGCAGTTCGATTCCGCGGAGGTAGTGCTGATTCATCGCGGAACCATCGCACGCCGGTACGACACCGATGGCAGTTGTCGCTGAGAGGCGGGCACAACGGGTGTCGGCTCTCCGAGTGACGGATGCGACTTACTAGGCGAGGGTCGCGGCGATGCGGCGCCATTGCTCGCGCGGAAAAGCTCTCGGGTCGCTCAGCAGCACCTGGACGCAGACGTGGTCGGCGCCGGCCGAACGATGGTCGGCGATCCGGCGCAGAATGGCATCTTCGTCGCCCCACGCGATGATCGCGTCGAAGAGGCGATCGCTCACCTGCGCCAGGTCGTCTTCGGAGAAACCGCTGCGCAGTAGGTTGTTGGCGTAGTTCGGCAACGCCAAATATGAGCGCAGCCAGTCGGTTCCGATTTGGCGTGCCTCGTCGACGCTCTCGCACAGGATGACGGTCTGCTCTGGCAGCAGTAACGGTCCCTCGCCCAAAGTCGAGCGGGCAGCAGCGGTGTGGTCGGGGGTGACGAGGTAGGGATGCGCTCCCGCGGCGCGGCTCGCAGATAAGGACAGCATTTTCGGGCCGAGTGCTGCGAGCACTCGTCGCTCGCGGGGAGCCGGTCGCGGTGCGGCATCCAACCCGTCCAAGAACGAGGCGGTCGCTGCCAGAGGTTTTCGGTATCGCCCGGGCTCGCCGGCGTCGATCAGCGGAGCGTGGCTGACCCCGATTCCCAGCAGGAAGCGGTCGCCGTACTTCGTCGACAGGGTGGCAAACGAGTCGGCGACGTCGTCGGGTGCGTGCATCCACAGATTCAGAATCCCGGTGGCGATCACAGTTCGCGTGGTCGCGGCGAGAAGGTGACCCACCGCGTCGAACACCGCCCCGCCCACGTCGGGTATCCACAGCGCCCGAAAGCCCAGACCGTCCAATTCGGCTGCTGCGTCCGCGGATTCGGACGGGTCTCCGTAGCGCAGCTGGCTACTCCAGATCCCGACACCGGTCAGTTCCATCGGCGAGTTCCTCTCGTGGCACAGCCGCAGGGACGGCCGATTCGAGGTTAGCGTGTCAGCTGGCGGTAGTTCTTGACCCGCATCGAGTCGTACATCCGCACACCCTTGCTGTTCAGCTTTGCGATCGTTCTGGTGAGCGCGCTGGGCAGCAGCGACACCAACTGGGCGCCACGGGTGACTGCCCAAACCGATGCGGCGGAGCCGGGAATGACGGTCTTGGCGGCCCCGCGCGCGAAGGTCCGACTGCGCAGTACTAGGGGTTTCATCTCCCGCTCATAGGCCGCGAACGCCTGCGCGTGGTCCCCATTCGCATTCGCCAGCTCGCCGGCGAGCACGTAGGCGCCCAGCACCGCCAGGCTGGTACTGCCGCCCACTGCCGGTCCGGGGCAGTACCCCGCGTCGCCGACCAGGGTGACCCGCCCGCTGGACCAGGTGTCGAGTTGTAACTGTGTGATCGAGTCGAAGTAGAACGCCGGTGTCCGGTCGAGTTCGTCGAGCCAACCGTTGACCTGCTTATCCATTCCGGCGAACGCGTCGCGGAGTATTTCCTTCTGCCGCAGGACATCTCGGTGGTGATACTGAAGTTCCTCCTTGGTGCGGAACATGAACAATGCGCGCGCGTCGTCCAGATGGTCCGCGCTGTAGATCCCCGCAAGACGACCGGCGCGGACGTGAACCACCATCTCTCCGTCGACCGAGAGTGCTTTCGGCACCGACAACACCGCCAGATACCCCCCGATGAACCGGGTGAGTTTCGCCTCTTCGCCGAAGATCAGGCGCCGAACATTGGAATGCAGCCCGTCGGCGCCGACCACGACGTCAAACCTGCGCGATGCTGTCCGCTCGAAGGTCACCTCGCCGTCGGGGGAGATGGCCGTGATCGAATCGCCGAACAGATACTCGACATGGTCGCGGCCGGCGTCGTAATAGATCTCGCTGAGATCGTCGCGCATGATCTCCACGTGCTGATCAGACGCGGCAGCAACGATTTTGGTGAGATCAATGCGTGCCGGCCGGCGCCTTCCTTCGCGATACAGCGTCAGCGTGTCTGTGCCGGTGGCGCGTTCCTCGATGTACGCCAAGACGCCCATCTTGGCCGAGATTTCCATGGCCGGACGGAACAGGTCGACGGCGTGGCCGCCGGTCTTGCGCAACGTCGGCGCGCGCTCGACGACGGTGGCGTCGAACCCGGCACGGGTCAGCCAGTACGCCAACACCGGCCCGGCGATGCTGGCACCGGAGATGAGTATCCGCATCCTGCACCTCCCTGCGTACTTAATCATCACCGGGCTAGGCTCCGAAACTATGCGTTTCGGATTCTTCATCCCACAGGGCTGGCGGCTGGATCTGGTCGGCATCGACGTCGACAAGCACTGGGCGGTGATGCGCGATCTGGCTGCCTACGCCGACGGCAGCGGGTGGGATTCGGTCTGGGTCTACGATCACTTCCACACTGTGCCGATGCCGACCGACGAGGCCACTCACGAGGCGTGGTCGCTGATGTCGGCCTACGCGGCGACCACGTCGCGGGTCAAGCTCGGCCAGATGTGCACGGCGATGAGTTATCGCAACCCCGCCTACCTGGCCAAGGTGGCGGCCACCGCCGACATCATCTCCGGCGGCCGCGTCCAGATGGGCATCGGCGGTGGCTGGTACGAACATGAATGGCGCGCATACGGTTACGGCTTCCCGTCCGCCGGCACGAGATTGGGGCGACTCGACGAAGGCGTCCAGATCATGCGCGACGCCTGGCGCGACGGGAAAGTCAGCTTCACCGGTAAGCACTATCAGGTCGACGGCGCAATCGTGGCACCGAAGCCGTTGCAGAACAACGGGATTCCGCTGTGGATTGCGGGCGGGGGCGAGCAGAAGACTTTGCGCATCGCAGCGAAATACGCGCATTACACCAATTTCACTGGCGAGCCCGCCGGCTTTGCGCACAAGTCCGACGTCCTTGCCGGTCATTGCCGTGACGTGGGCACCGACTTCGACGCCATCGTTCGTTCGGTCAATATCAACGCCGTCGTAGACACCTCAGAAAAAGACGTCAAAGACCGACTGCAGCGCATCCGCGATCGGTTGGTCGGCTATGTCCCGGAGTCGGCGGCCGACGCGATGCTCGGCGGAACCAGTGGACCGGATTCGGCCACCGGCACTACAGAACAGGTCATCGAGCGGCTACAGCGGTTGCGCGACCTGGGCTGTGAGTACGTGATCTGCTACTTCCCCGAGGCTGCATACGACCGTTCCGGTGTGGAACTGTTTGAGCGCGAAGTGATCCCGGCGCTGAGCTAGACGTCGCTGGTGTTGTAGCGGATCTTGACCGGGGGCGCGGCCAGCAGGGGAGGCAACTGCGTGATCTTGCCCTCGCCGGCGCGAAATCTGCGGTAAGCCTCGTCGTGGTCGACTGACTCCCAAAGTTCGTAGATGAGCCAGTGCGCCTCGTCGTCCTCGTCGATGAGCACATCGGTTCGCACATTCCCGTCGAACGCCCGGGTGTCTTGCAGCACCCGTCCCATCAGCTCGCGCCCCGCGTCGACCGCGTCGGGCTTGAATCTGAGTTCGAGCGTCACCGTGACCGTCATCGTCATCTCCTCGTCGTCAGGTCGTGCTGCTCACCGGGAGCACACCATTGAACCTACGGTCGACCCACTTGACGAAGTCGGGCGCCTCCGGAATCTGATCGGCGGTCGCGAACAAGCTGGCGAGCCGTTGTTCGGCGGTCACCACCTTGTCGTCCAGAGCGACCGGTAGCCGCCGCAGTCTGCTCTGGGCGAGTTCGGCGATCTTGAGGTCCAGACCCACCGCGGCGGCGTACCTTCTGGCCCACTGCACGGGATTGTCCCGCGCCCACTGTGCTGCTCGTTCGTAGCGGACCAGCAGGTCGGACAGCGCAGAGTTCCGTTCCGGATCGGTCAGCGCTTTGACGGACGCGCTGCCGAACTGGTAGCCGTTTTCGGCCGACCCGATGCTGCGCACCTTGAGTGTCAGATTGGCTTGTGCCGTATAGGGATCCCAGATCGCCCAGGCGTCGCCTTGTCCGTTGGCGAACGCCGACAGCGCGTCGGCGGGCTGCAGGAACACCAGCTTGACGTCTTTGGGCTTCAGCCCGGTGTCGGCGAGGTTCTCGAGCACGTTGGCGTGTGCGGCGCTGCCCTTGGCCACCAGGATCGTCTTGCCGCGCAGGGCGTGAACGGTGGCGATTGATGAATTGGTGCGCACCAGGATCTGCTCGCCGGACCCCGCGCCGTCCCATGCTGAAATGACCCTGGTCTTCGAGTTGGCCGCCGCGCCGAAAACCGGTGGCGTGTTGCCGGTGACCGCGAAGTCGATTCTGCCCGCGTTCAGCGCTTCGATCTGCGGCGGCCCAGAGGTGAACGTCGAGAAAGCGACTTGGTAGGGCAGGTTGTCGAGGGCGTTCGCGGCGCGCAGCAACGCTTCGGTGCCGCCCTTCTGGTCGCCTATGTGCAGGGTCACGTCGAAGAGCCGTGACAATGGCACCGCCGCCGGTACCCCGATGGGCCGCGGTCCCACGGATTGCGACACACAGCCAGACACGGCGACGGCGAGCACCAACACGATCCCGACGTGAAAGGCGATGCGCTGCTTGGCCGTCAAAGCCGAACGCCGAGCTTGTCGAGAAGGTCAACGCGGTATTGGTCGTGCTGGGCGGTGCGCTCCGACGAGGTGGGTCGCGGCGATTCGATGCTGATGGAATGGGCGACCCGGCCGTCGTCGAGGACCAGCACCCGGTCGGCCAGCTCGATCGCCTCGTCCACATCGTGGGTGACCAGCAGGACACCGAATCCGTGCCTGCGCCAAAGGTCGAGCAGCAACGCGCGCATGGCCAGCCTGGTGAGCGCGTCCAGCGCGCCGAACGGCTCGTCGAGCAGCAGCAGCTGCGGTTCGGCCACCAGTGCACGTGCCAGCGAAACCCGTTGTGCCTGGCCGCCGGACAGTGTGAGCGGCCAGGCGTCGGCGTGGTCGGCAAGGCCGATCTCGGCCAGCGCCTGTTCGGATCGCGTTCGTGCCGCATGGCGTGACATCGTGGTGCGGTTGAGCCCGTACAGCACGTTGGTCAGCACGTCGCGCCACGGAAAGAGCCGTGGCTCCTGAAAGGCGACCGCAGGTGCACCGGTCACCTCGCGGTTGCCGGTGTGATCCGGCGAAAGCCCTGCCAGCACGCGCAATACGGTCGATTTGCCGCATCCGCTGCGGCCGACCAGCGCGACGATCTCGTGGGCGCGGACCTCCAGCGAGATGTCGTCGAGGATGCGCCGACTGCCGTACCACTGGTTGACGTTGCTGAGCTTGCCGACGATCGTGGTCTGCCGTTCGGAAGTCACGGTCATATGCGGTACCTCAGCGCTCGGTGTTCCAGCGCTCGGACGATAGCGTCGGTGGTGATACCCAGCAGCGCGTACACGGCCAAACAGAAAATGATGATGTCGATGCGCAGGAAGTCACGCGCGTTGTTGATCAAGAACCCAATGCCCTTGTCCGCGTTGATCTGTTCGGCGACAATCAGTGTCAGCCACGCGATGGCCAACGATTGTCGAAGCCCGACCAACACCTGCGGCGCCGCGCTGGGCAACATGATGATGCGCAGTCGCTGCCATAACGAAAAGCCCAGAACGTCAGCGGTTTCCAACAGCCTGGGGTCCACTTGTCGGATCGCGGAGAAGGTGTTGAGGTACAGCGGGAAAGCGACGCCGAGCGCGACGAGATTGACCTTGGCCAGTTCGCCGATGCCGAACCAGAGAATGAACAACGGAATCAACCCGAGGTGCGGCAGCGCGCGCAACATCTGCAGCGACGGGTCGACGGTGGCCTCGACCCACGGCGACAGCCCGACGGTCACTCCCAAGGCCACGCCGGTGACGCCACCGAGCAGCAGGCCCTCGACGACTCGGACTCCGGAGACCTCGAGCGCCTCGGCCAGTTTCCCGTTCTGGATCAGCTGCCAACCCGCGTCGAAGATCAACTGCGGTGCCGGCAGGACGTCGGGAGGTATAACGCCGGCGGCGCTGAGCAACTGCCACAGCACGAGGAGCACCACCGGCGAGGACAGCCTGATGATGCTCCACCGGTGGTGGTCCCAGACATTGGTGACTATCGATGGCGCCGCAGCGCCGGCGACGGTCGGGGCAGAACTGCTCACCATTTTTCGAAAAACCTCGGATATCCAACGGGAAGAGCCTGACCGGTCCACAGCGGCGTTGCCCGCATCGACGGTAGGCAGAACTGGTCGCCGGGCTGAAGAGTTTGGCTCTGAGTGAAGGGAAACCGGCAGGTCGTAAGGTGCCGTGAACATTAGTGAGAATGCGGTTTCCGCTTTTGCGGAACGCTGTTGTACGGTTTGGTGAGCGCATT
The DNA here is from genome assembly GCA_963760095.1 of uncultured Actinomycetota bacterium. GTDB lineage: Bacteria > Actinomycetota > Actinomycetes > Mycobacteriales > Mycobacteriaceae > Mycobacterium. The sequence continues at coordinate 32,874 of CAVXBT010000017.1, forward strand.
ATCTTTGGGCGGATGACGGAGGACCCGCGGTGCAGAAGGCAATCGATCCCAGCATCTCTACCTGGCCTGACGACAATCCGCAGCTCATCGGCAGCCGGTGTGGCGACTGCGGTGCCACCACCTTCCCGGTGCAGGACCTTTGCCCGCGCTGCAGCGCCGCGTCGATGACCGACCTCTTGCTGCCGCGCAGCGGAACCCTGGTGGCCTGGACCACACAGGGCTTCCCGCCGGGTGCTCCCTACGCCGGTCCGACCGGCGACGACTTCGTGCCGTTCGGGGTGGGCCTGGTGCAACTCGGTGACGTGATCCGAGTCGAGGGCCGGCTGACCGAAAACGACCCGGCCAAGCTCGAGTTCGGCCAGAAGGTCGAGCTCACCATGCTGCCGTTCGCCACCGACGCTGACGGCGACGAGATCGTCACGTTCGCGTTCCAGCCGGTCTAGTGGCGATCGCGCGGGCGGCGAAGCCGGGCGAAGCGGGTCGCCACCATCTATCCAGCCCCAGGAGGAGCCTGACATGAGTAACGATGTGGCCATCATCGGCGTGGGCCTGCATCCCTTCGGCAGGTTCGACAAGACCGCGATGCAGATGGGTGCCGAAGCCATCCAATCAGCGCTGGCCGACGCTGGTGTCGGATGGAAAGACATCCAATTCGGCTTCGGTGGCAGCCACGAGGTGTCCAATCCCGACGCGGTGACCCGTCTGGTCGGGCTGACGGGCATCACGTTCACCAACGTGTTCAATGCGTGCGCCACAGCGGCGAGCGCGATTCAGCAGACCGCCGACACTATTCGGTTGGGCAAGTACGACATCGGCATCGCCATCGGCTTGGACAAGCACCCGCGTGGCGCGTTCACCGACGACCCGGCCAAGTTGGCGCTGCCGCAGTGGTATGCGCAGAACGGACAGTTCGTCACCACCAAGTTCTTCGGCATGAAGGCCAACAAGTACCTCCACGACCACCACATCTCCCAGGCCACGCTTGCCAAGGTCGCCGCCAAGAACTTCCGCAACGGTGCGATCAATCCGAATGCTTTCCGCCGCAAAGCCATTTCCGAAGACCAGATCCTCAACTCGACCGTGTTGAACTATCCGCTGACGCAGTACATGTTCTGTGCACCCGACGAAGGCGCCGCGGCCCTGGTCATGTGCCGGGCCGACATCGCGCACAAGTACACCGACAAACCGGTGTACGTGCGTGCCACCGAGATCCGCACCCGCCGCTACGGCGCCTACGAAGTGCATGCCACGTTCGCACCGTTGGACGAGGACGTCTCGCCCACCGTCTACGCGGCCAAGGCCGCCTACGAGGCCGCGGGCATCGGGCCTGAGGACGTCGACATCGCTCAACTGCAGGACACCGACGCCGGCGCCGAGGTGATCCATATGGCCGAGACGGGTTTGTGCGCCGACGGCGAACAGGAGAAGTTGGTGGCCGACGGCGCCACGGAGATCCACGGCTCGATCCCGGTCAACACCGACGGCGGGCTGATCGCCAACGGCGAGCCGATCGGTGCATCAGGCCTGCGGCAGATGCACGAGCTGGTCCGTCAGCTGCGCGGCGAAGCGGGCGAGCGTCAGGTGCCCGGTAACCCGCGCGTCGGGCTGGCGCAGGTGTACGGCGCACCCGGCACCGCGTCGGCGACGATCCTGTCGCTCTAGTCCCCTCGCGCTAGATGGCCGGCCCCAGCAGGTCGTCGGCGTCGCGGATGACGTAGCCGTAGCCCTGCTCGGCAAGAAAGCGCTGCCGGTGCGCGGCGTACTCGGCGTCCAGGCTGTCGCGGGCCACCACCGAATAGAACACCGCGCCACCGCCGTCGGCCTTGGGTCGCAGCAACCGGCCGAGGCGCTGCGCCTCCTCCTGCCGTGAGCCAAAGGTGCCCGAAACCTGTACCGCAACAGCGGCTTCCGGCAAGTCGATAGAGAAGTTGGCCACCTTGGACACGACCAGGGTGTTTACCTCGCCGCGGCGAAACGAGTCGTACAACGCCTCGCGTTCAGCGTTCTTGGTCGACCCCTGAATTATCGGGGCGTCCAACACGCTTCCGAGCTCCTCAAGCTGATCCAGATACGCGCCGATCACCAGGGTCGGCTCGTTGGGGTGACGGCTCAAAATCGACTTGACCACCGCGATTTTCGAATGCGCTGTCGAGCACAGCTTGTAGCGCTCTTCGGGCTCGGCGATGGCGTACGTCATCCGCTCGCTGTCGGTCAGTGTGACACGTACCTCGATGCACTCCGCCGGCGCGATCCAGCCCTGGGCTTCGATGTCCTTCCACGGTGCGTCGTAGCGTTTCGGGCCGATCAGCGAGAACACGTCGCCCTCCCGGCCGTCCTCGCGGATCAGCGTCGCCGTCAAGCCAAGCCGTCGCCGAGACTGCAGATCGGCGGTCATCCGGAACACCGGCGCCGGCAGCAGGTGCACCTCGTCGTAGATGATCAACCCCCAGTCGCGGCTGTCGAATAGCTCCAAGTGGCGGTACTCGCCTTTGGTGCGACGGGTGATCACCTGATAGGTCGCGATGGTGACGGGTCGGATCTCCTTGCGCTCACCGGAGTATTCGCCGATCTCGTCTTCGGTCAACGACGTCCGGGCGATCAGCTCGCGTTTCCACTGACGGCCTGCGACGGTGTTGGTGACCAGAATCAGCGTCGTTGCACCGGCTTTGGCCATGGCGGCGGCGCCGACAAGCGTTTTGCCCGCGCCGCACGGCAGGACCACCACTCCCGAGCCGCCCGCCCAGAATGAGTCGGCCGCCATCTCCTGGTAGTCACGCAGCTGCCAGCCGTCCTGGCGCAGGCTGATCGGATGTGCCTCGCCGTTGACGTAGCCGGCCAGATCCTCAGCCGGCCAGCCGATTTTGAGCAGCATCTGTTTGACCCGACCGCGCTCGCTGGGGTGCACGACGACGGTGTCGTCGTCGATGCGTGTGCCCAGCATCGGCGCGATCTTCTTGTGGCGCAACACTTCCTCGAGCACCGCGCGGTCCAGGCTGACCAGTGTCAGGCCGTGGACCGGGCTCTTCACCAGCTGCAGCCGGCCATAACGGGCCATCGTGTCGACGATGTCGACCAACAGTGGCTGCGGAACGGCGTAACGGGAATAGCTGACCAGCGCGTCGACGACCTGCTCGGCGTCGTGGCCCGCGGCGCGCGCATTCCACAGCGCCAGCGGCGTGATCCGATAGGTGTGCACGTGTTCGGGCGCGCGCTCCAGCTCCGCGAACGGCGCGATGGCTGCCCGCGCCGCGCCGGCAAGCTCATGGTCAACCTCGAGCAGCAACGTCTTGTCGGACTGCACGATCAAGGGTCCGTCAGTCATATATCCCTATTATCCGTTGTCCGCTGACATCACCGAGGTGATGCGGTGGATGGCGAACTCACGAGCCCGGCTGGACGCCGAATCGAACGCCACCAGCTGCCCACGGGCCACCGTGATCGGCGACACCACCCGCTGGGTGGCCACCCCGGCAGCGTCGACGTAGTGGATCAGCACCGTGTCTTGCTGCTGCGCGGCCCGCTGCAGCAGCGACATGGCCACCGCCGGATCGATCCGGACACTACCGAACGGTGCCGTGGTCACTTTGCGCAGCACCGCGACGACCGCGCTGAGTGTCTCGCTGCTCGGGTGAGCCATCGGCCGGTGTGCCCGATGGCGCTGCGGCGCGGGAACTCGCGCTCCGCGGGCCCGTATGTCGACGATGGTGCCGGTGGCGTCCTCGGCGGCGGGTGCGAAACCGGCGTCCTGCAGAGCCGCCAGTACTTCGCTGATCGGTACTTGCGATATCGCCACGGTCGGTGCCAGCACCCGCAGGCCAAGATGCTCTGCACTCGCCGCCGCCTGGGCGAGCAGCGTCGGGTCCTCGCATCGCACGAAGGACGAGGCCATACCGATCCGTAGTTGCCCGTGCCGACGTGCGACGTCGTCGATCAGGTATGTCAGACCTTGCGGCACAGGTGTTTTGGAGTGCCGCTCGAACAGGGAATGCAATGCGTTGGCGGTTTTGCCGATATCCAGGGCGTGGCGGATCGACTGTTCGCTGACGCGGTAGACCATCGCTGTCCCGGCGGACTCGACGGTGGCCACTGCCGACAGTTCTTCGGCGAGGTGACGTTCCAGCGGACCGGGCACCACGACGGTCAAGTCCGCTTGCACTAGGAAGTGGTCGATCGGCGCGGGCAGTGCGCGCGCCATCGCGTCGATGGCATTGCCCACGTTGGCCTCGCCGTCGCCGATGAGCGCGCGGCCGGGCGTGCTGATCGCCCCTCGGCCTACCAGGCCCAGCAGGTGTGCCTCGTCCAGGAGGTCGGCGACCGGCCCAGGCTGTAGCCGCCTGGCCCACCGTGGCCGTCGCCAGATCAACGCCGCCGACGCGGTGTCCTTGTCCACTCCCGCACCCGCCGGAAGATGGGCAAGCATGTCCAGCAGCAGTCGGCGATCCAGCGGTGCGGCCGTCGAGTAAAGCGAATCTGACAGCGCGGCATAGGGTTTGGCGTCGGGGCCGCGAGTCCCGACCAGCGCCGGCCGAGCCGCGAGGTCGAGCCAGGTAGTGGCCAGCAGCTGCCAGCGTTCGGCGGTGGACGCCTCGGTGAATCGATCGGCGGCCACGGTCGGCGCCCAGTACGGTGGCTCACCGGTGCCCGGCGGCGGGTCGGGGATGCCGCCGGCGATCAGACCTGCGGCGGCGGCCAATTCGAGGATCAGACCCAACCGGGCCTCGTCGATGCCGGTTGTCTTCGCCAGCCGCCTGATCTCGCGCACCCCTAAGCCGCCGCTTCGCAGCTCGGAAATCGGTGCCGCGCTGAGTGTTTCGAGGAGCACATCGAGCTCTCGCAGCAGGTCGATGATGGCACCGGCGGCGGCGGCGTCGGCGTCAGCGGACGTTGTGGTGGACACCACCGGATCCGGTGCCGCCAGCTGCTGCGGTCCAGGATCCTCACCGCGCAGCACCTGACCGACGTGGCGCGGCAGGATCACCGTGTCGGCGTCGATTCGCCGCAGCAGTCCGACCGCAAGCAGTTGCGGCACTGGGCGATCCGCGGGAGCGCCGGGTGCGGCGTCGCGGGTGCGTCCCAGCGGCGAGCCTTCCAGCAACCTGTCCAGTACCTCGCGTTGCGGCTCGTCGAGGCCGTCGATCAGCTCGGCGATCTGCTCGGGATCTTGCGAGGCATCTTCGAGGGTCACCTGGCCGGGATGCCAGGGCAGGCCGCCGCCGGCGTCCGAGGTCACTCGCAGCTCGAGGTCACCCCAGACCAGGGCCCGTGCCTTGAGGTCGTCGAGCGCGTCGAGGACGTCAGCTTCGGGTGCGCGTTCGCCGATCAGCGTGACCAGCTTGGCGACAGGCACCGGCGCGGTGTCCGCCTGCAGCACCAGCAGCGCATCGATCACCGCCAGCCGCAGGAAATCCAGCTCGTCGGTGGCGGCCTTCAGCGACTGGCGGGCCTGGGCGCGCGCGGCGAGAGCGGCGATGCTGCCCGGTGGCGGCTGGGCGAGGTCGGGCCGCAGCTCCAACAGGCGGATCAGCCGCTCGTCGGGCAAGTCGGCCAGCCAGGACCCCAGCGGGATGCCCTGGGTGTGTTCGGTCATTGCTGACCAGCGTAAAGCAGTCCGGCGAATGAGCCTTACCGCGCGGTGGCGAGTGGACGGTGCCGACGGAAATCGGAGAGCCGGGCCGTCAAGATCGCACCGGACCTGTCAGAATGGTGCCCGTGGCTGACAACGCTGGCAAGAAGGCGCAAAAGACCCGGTACGTCGACAATGGCTGGCCGACGACCAACCCCGACGATCATGCGGTCAGCGAATTGGCGACCGATCGGACCGGCGCACTGTCGCCCTTCGGCGACGTGATCTTTCCGCTGCCTGCCGACGAGTTGCCCTACGTCCATCCAGTCACCGACGTCAACCGCTAGGTACAGCTAGCAGGCTGGCCCCGCCTCGGCGGGATGCTTAGCGGCGCCGCTTAGGCGAGCGAGGACAGCGCCGGGTTGCCGCTCACGTTCTGCGACTGGATCGCTGTCAGCAAGTCCTTGAGGTAGCTCGGGTCCAGGTTCTGCGGCGGCGCGGTCGGATCGATCGGGAGGCCGGGGAGCGGTCCCGGGTCAGCCTGCGCGGGCGCTTGGGGCACGACGGTCCACTGCGCCACAGTGCTGGCCTCGTGGACATGCCGCGGTGTTTCACCCGATGCCTGCTGCACCTCGACTGCGACTGCTTCGGCCTGCTGTGCGGGCGGTGGCGGCGCGTCTGGTGCGGGCGCGTCTGGGGCCGGTGCGTCGGCGGCGACCTCCTGCACCGGCTCGGCCGGGGCTGCGGGTGGCTCGGGTGGCGGAGGTGCGTCGACCGCGGCCGGCGCGGCCGGTGCGGGGTCGACGGGCGGTGCGGGGTCCGGCGGCGGGGGGTCGGCCGGCGGAGGGGGCATCGGAGCGTCGAATGCGGCGGGCTCGACAGCCGGTGCGGGGTCCGGTGGCGGCGCGTCAGCTACGACATTGCGCGGAGTGGCGCCCGAGAGCCCGTGGCCGCAGACCGGCCAGGCGCCGCGGCCCTGGGTGGCCAGCACCCGCTCGGCGATGGCGATCTGCTGGTCCCGGGTGGCCTGGTTCGCCGATGAGGCGTACTCGCCGCCACCGTGGGCGGCCCAGGTGCCTTGCGAGAACTGCAGCCCGCCGTGGTACCCGTTTCCGGTGTTGATGCCCCAGTTACCGCCCGACTCGCAGGCGGCGACGCGGTCCCATTCGCTGTCGGGAGCCGCGGCTGCGTGACCGGCGAGGGCGATGCCGCCGCCGCCGATCATTGCGCCGGTGAAGGCCAGTTTGGCGACGCCGACGGTTGACGTGGTGGGCTTGCGGTGACGTCCACTCATACCCCGGTGATTCCTCTCGTAATGCGCCTACGAGGTCAGCTGTCGGGTTCGGGCGGAAGAGGTCGCCCGGCCATCGTCGAGTCCCATGGGAAACGCGTCGGCTTCACCCCAAGGAGCCGCGAACGGCTCCAGATCCAATACGGCGGACCATTGGGTCCCCCGCCTCCATCCACGGGTTGGTGTTGTGCTCGCCTACTGGATGGAGCTCGGCGCTATAGGCGAGAAGGCCCGCCGCTCAGGAAGACTCGGCAAGCCCGCGCCCGACGCTAGCTGGTGTTAGCGGCGCAGTCATGTTTTGGCGAAACCAGCGTTTCGCGTGGCGTGGGCGCGCAAAACGCCAGGAAAGCGCGCTGTTTACGCTGGTTGAGAGCTTCGCAATCGAGCCGTTGCCATGCCGTAATCAATCCGTTATGTGACTTATTTCACACGGTAATGGCGATTAATTGGGGGTCACGTGGGCACGGGACCCGCCCCGCGCCGCGGATGTCAGGGTCGTATCGCCCCGGTTCGAGCCCACGGCGTCTGGTGGTCTGCCGGAACGATCTCCTTGCCCAGCGGCAGCAGCGACACCGGAATCAGCTTGAGATTGGCCAGCGCCAGCGGAATGCCGATGATCGTTGCGGCCATCGCGACCGCGCTCACCAGGTGTCCGATCGCGAGCCAGATCCCGAACAACAGCACCCAGATGACGTTCCCGATAAGGGCGCCCGTCCCGGCGCCTGGCTTGTCGATAATCGTCCGGCCGAACGGCCACAACGCATAGGAGGCGATGCGCAGTGCTGCGAATCCGAACGGGATGGTGACGATGAGCAGGAAGCAGACCAGCGCGGCCAGCACATACCCGAGGGCCAACCACAGGCCACCGAAAATCAACCAGATGACGTTCAGGATCAGGCGCATTGTCTCCTCCAGCGGTGGTGTAAGCCTACCGAGAAACTCCGGTGCTCAGGCCGGAGTGTTCCGAGTAGGATCGATCGTCATCGCGTCCTGCGCAGGCGGGGCGCTTCATTGTGTTATCCGTTAGACAAGCAGGTGAGACCGGTGCCGACTGGCAAGGTGAAGTGGTACGACGCTGAGAAGGGATTCGGGTTCCTATCTCAGGAGGACGGCGAGGACGTCTACGTCCGCTCCTCGGCGCTGCCCGAAGGCGTCGAAGGCCTTAAGGCGGGGCAGCGCGTCGAGTTCGGCGTCGCATCTGGACGGCGCGGACCGCAGGCATTGAGCCTGAAACTGATCGACCCGCTGCCCACCCTCACCCGCCCCCGCCGCGAGGCCCCTGCCGAACACAAGCACAGCCCCGATGAACTGCACGGCATGGTCGAGGACATGATCACCTTGCTGGAGAGCACCGTGCAGCCCGAACTGCGCAAGGGCCGCTACCCGGACCGCAAAACCGCACGCAGGGTCTCCGAGGTCGTCAAAGCCGTGGCCCGCGAACTGGATGCCTGAGCCGGACTGAAACGGGTGCATCTCGCCGCGCTACGGGGAACACTGGACATCGAATTGCCGCAGTAGTCGATTCGAGTGAGGAAGTCCCATGGCGCAGCAGGCACGGGTCACCGAGGAACAAGCGAGAGCAGTAGCTGAGGAATCTCGAGAAAGCGGTTGGGACAAGCCGTCCCTGGCCAAGGAACTTTTCCTCGGTCGCTTTCCCCTGGATCTCGTCCATCCTTTCCCCCGACCCTCGGACAAGGAGGCCGCCCGGACCGAGGAGTTCCTGACCCGCCTGCGGGCATTCCTCGACACCGTCGACGGCAGCGTCATCGAGCGCGACGCTCAGATCCCCGACGAATACGTGAAGGGCTTCGCCGAGCTGGGTTGTTTCGGCATGAAAATCCCGTCCGAGTACGGCGGGCTGAATCTGTCACAGGTCGCCTACAACCGGGCGCTGATGCTGGTGTCGACCGTGCATGCCAGCCTCGGAGCACTGCTGTCGGCGCATCAGTCGATCGGTGTCCCGGAGCCGCTCAAGCTCGCAGGCACTGAAGAGCAGAAGCAGAAGTTCTTGCCGCGGTGTGCCGCAGGGGCGATATCGGCGTTCCTGCTCACCGAACCGGACGTGGGCTCCGACCCGGCGCGGCTGGCCTCGACGGCGACCCCGGTCGACAGCGGAGCCGCTTACGAACTGGACGGTGTGAAGCTGTGGACGACCAACGGCGTCGTCGCGGAACTGCTGGTGGTGATGGCCACCGTGCCCCGCAGCGATGGGCACCGCGGCGGAATCAGCGCGTTCGTCGTCGAGGCCGACTCGCCCGGCATCACCGTGGAGCGGCGCAACAAGTTCATGGGATTGCGGGGGATCGAAAACGGTCTCACCAGGCTGCACCAGGTGAGAGTGCCTGCCGAGAACCTGATCGGCCGGGAAGGCGACGGCCTGAAGATCGCGCTGACGACGCTGAACGCCGGCCGGCTCTCGATTCCCGCCATCGCGGCCGGCTCTGCCAAGTGGTCGCTGAAAATCGCGCGCGAGTGGTCCGGCGAACGGGTGCAGTGGGGCAAGCCCGTCGGCGAACACGGGGCCGTCGCGGAAAAGATCTCGTTCATGGCCGCCACAAGCTACGCGCTGGAATCGGTCTTGGAACTCTCCGGTCAGATGGCCGATGAAGGCCGCAACGACATCCGGATCGAAGCGGCGCTGGCCAAGCTGTGGTGCAGCGAGATGGCCTGCGTGATCGCCGACGATCTGCTGCAGATCCGCGGCGGCCGCGGCTACGAGACCGCCGAGTCCCTTGCCGCGCGCGGCGAGCGGGCGGTGCCGGTGGAGCAGGTGGTCCGTGACCTGAGGATCAACCGCATCTTCGAAGGATCCAGCGAGATCATGCGACTGCTCATCGCCCGCGAGGCCGTCGATGCCCACCTGAGCGCCGCCGGCGACCTTGCGAATCCGAAGGCCGATGTCCGCCAGAAGGCGAAAGCAGCGGTCGGCGCGAGTGGATTCTACGCAAAGTGGTTGCCGCAGTTGGTGTTCGGTGAAGGGCAACGGCCCACCGCGTATCGCGAGTTCGGCAACTTGGCGACACATCTGCGCTTCGTCGAGCGTTCTGCGCGCAAGCTGGCCCGCAACACCTTCTACGGGATGGCGCGTTGGCAGGCCGCGATGGAGCAAAAGCAGGGATTCCTCGGGCGGGTGGTGGACATCGGTGCTGAACTGTTCGCGATGGCAGCCACGTGTGTGCGGGCCGAGGCTCAGCGAGTTGCGGATCCGGCCCGAGGTCAGCAGTCCTATGAGTTGGCCGAGGCATTCTGTCAGCAGGCGACCCTGAGGGTGGAGGCGCTGTTCGAGAAGTTATGGACCAACACCGATGGCACCGATGCGGAGCTGGCGCGCAACGTGCTCAAAGGCCGCTACACCTGGCTGGAAGAGGGGATCGTCGACCAGTCCGAGGGCACCGGGCCGTGGATCGCCCATTGGGAAGCGGGTGCGTCCACTGAAGCCGACCTGGCTCGGCGATTCTTGACCGTAACGCGGACCTGACCGACGGCGACATGGCGTCCTACATCGCCGCCGCCGGCGAATTCACCCGCGACACCAAGTACATCGAGACGCGGATCACCGCCGACGGCCGCGACGGCTACCCGGTGCAACCGGACCGGTACCGACTGATCGTCGCTCGCGCCTGTCCGTGGGCAAACCGCGCGATCATCGTCCGGCGGTTGCTCGGGCTGGAAAGTGTTATCTCCATTGGGTTTTGCGGTCCGACTCACGACGAGCGCAGCTGGACTTTCGATCTCGACCCCGGCGGTGTCGACCCGGTGCTGAAGATCCCTCGGTTACAGGACGCGTACTTCACACGCTTCCCTGACTACCCGAAAGGCATCACCGTCCCCGCGATGGTCGACGTGCCGACCGGAGCGGTGGTCACCAACGACTTCGCCCAGATGACGGTGGACTTGTCCACCGAATGGACGGCCTACCATCGTGACGGCGCGCCGCAGTTGTACCCCGAGTCGCTGCGCGACGAGATCGACGACGTCAGTAAACGGGTTTACACCGAAATCAACAACGGGGTGTACCGGTGCGGTTTCGCCGGCTCGCAGCAGGCCTACGACGCGGCTTACGACCGGCTATTCACCGCATTGGATTGGGTGAGTGGTCGACTGGAAAAGCAGCGTTATCTCGTCGGCGAGACGATCACCGAAGCCGATGTCCGGCTGTTCACCACGCTGGTTCGCTTCGACCCCGTCTACCACGGCCATTTCAAGTGCAACCGAAGCAAGCTGTCCGAGCTGCCGGTGCTGTGGGCCTACGCGCGAGACCTGTTCCAGACGCCCGGTTTTGGCGATACCGTCGACTTCGTCCAGATCAAGCAGCACTACTACATCGTGCACGCCGACATCAACCCAACTCGGATCGTGCCGAAGGGGCCGTCGCTGGGCAACTGGCTGACCCCGCACGGTCGGGAAGCGTTGGGCGGCAGGTCTTTCGGTGACGGTACACCGCCCGGCCCGCCGCTAGATGGTGAACTGGTGCCCGCTGGCCATGGGCCGTCCTAACCGGACTCAGGCGCATGGGGCGCAGAGTCAGTCGGGTTTCTAGACGCTCGATGGGTGCCGATCTGCCACGGCCACTAGCCCCACACCGTTCGGACCGACCATTCGGCATGGGGGACACCGTGCAGTTCGCCGGCCTGGTCGACGACCACCGTCATCAACTGGACGGCGATCCCGGTCAACCGCCCATGATGCGGATCGACGGTGGGGATGGTGACGGGCAGTCGGCTGCCCGGGCGGAAGAACGTCGTCTCGGGGTTGGCGGAATCCTCATAGACGCGCAACAGCCACCAGGGTGCCCGCCCTATCGACGGCGGCACCGAAAGCTGCACCGGGTCAGTTGAATTCACCCGCAGCTCACCTTGCTCTTGCGGGTTTTGGCAATCGTTCGGGTTGAGCACGTTGCAGTACCGGTAGGGCCCCACCCGGGTCAGGTGGCCGTGTGAATACGCGTCGATCTCGGGAAGTAGGGGGCCCCGGTTGCGCGCGAGCGCCCGCGCGCCGACTCCGGAGGCCGCCGACGCCAACACCACCACGATCGCGAGCAGCATGGCGAAAGCGGACTTTCGCGTCGGCTTCACCGTCGCGGCACCGCCGCGGTGCTCTGGTCGCCTTCCTGCTCGACCATCACCGGGCGGTTGCCGCCCAGACCAGGTATCAGCGAGTCACCGCGGAAGCTGAGGACCGTCTGCGCCAAACCCGGAATCAGCACAGACCCGACGACGCTGAAGCCGACCCACAGGTTGGTGTAGAGGAGCACACCGAGCGCGCCGCCGAGAACCCAGGCCAGTTGCAGCGTCGACTCCGAACGCCCGAATGCCGATGCGCGTGACTCCTCCGGCAGATCGTCCTGCAGCGACGCATCCAGTGCCGCCTTGGCGATCGCGCTCGACCCCGACGTGACCAACGTTGCGACCGCGGCCATCAGCAGGTTGCCGGCCACCGCCGCGGCGAGGGTGATGCCGGTGACCGCCACGGTGCAGCGCACCACCAGCACCGCGGGCCTGCCCAACCGCAACCGGGCGCTGGCAAAGTTGCCGGCGAAGTTGCCGACGGCTGCGGCCGCGCCGATCAATCCCAGTATGCCCAACTGCACCCACCCGCTGGCTTGATGCGCCTTGGCGACGAAGGCGGGATACAAGAACAAGAATCCGACCATGACCTTGATCGTGCAGTTGCCCCACAGCGCGGTGATGATGTTGCGGCCCAAGGGTTGTCGAAGGGCCCCACTTGCCCGCCGGACCTCCTCGGGCCAGCTTCGGCGCCGCCGGCCCTGCCGATAGCTCAACGTTGTGGGCACTTCGCCTGCGGTCACTTCGACCCAGCGCGGAATCCGCATGGAGAGCACGGCGCCGGCCACGGTGGCGGCAATGACGACGAACAGCGCGCCGGGCAGGTGCAACAGGTGTTCGCAGGCATACTCGATTCCGCCGGCGATGCCGCCGCCCACGATGGTGCCGCCCAGCAGACCGAACATGGTCAACCTGGAGTTCACCCTCACCAGGTCGATCGTCGGCGGCATCACCCGCGGCGTCACTGCACTGCGCAGCACGCTGAACGACTTCGACAGCACCATCATGGCCAGCGCACACGGATACAGCACCCAGGACCGGAAACCGCCGGTGGCGCCGTCGTAGTTGGTGATCAGCACCACGGCCAACCCGGTGCGCAACGCGAACGACGCGGCGAGCGCGACCCGGCGGCCGTGCTGCAGCCGGTCGAGCGCCGGACCGATCAGCGGCGCGATCACCGCGAACGGTGCGATCGTGATCAACAGGTAGAGCGCGACTCTGTCCTTGCTCTCCCCGGTGGCCGCGGCGAAGAACAGCGTGTTGGCCAGCGCCACGGCCATCGCGGCGTCGGTCGCAAAATTGGCCACCACCGGCCAGGTCAGCGCCGTCAGCCCGGATTTGTCGGCGCCGTCGGCGGTGGCGGCCCGCTGCACCAGCCAGTACATCCGCGAACCCATCTCGCGACTGCGCTGGGCGGCGGCGCGGGTGACGGTGACCCGCTCACCTTCGGGGTCGCTGCGCGGGGGTACACGGCGAGGCTCGGCTTTGGGCTCACGGTCCAGAGGCGGCAGGTATCGGTTCGCGCTCGGCATCGGCGGCGGTCGGCGCGACCGGCGGTAATCCGGGTCATCGGCCGGATAGTTGGCCATGCCGGGGTGCTCGGCCGCGGGCCCGCTATGACTGCGGCGGCCGGGAGCCGGCGATGGGCCCGAATCCGGGTGATCACGGCGCCGTCCAGACATACACCGATTCTCACCCATGCCGGCTGCGGTCGTGCGCAGGCGACCGGTGTGGCCATGCGTCGCGATTGTGCGGCAGAATCAGAGGCCCATGGAAACAACGGACAACGTGACCGAACCGAACGCAGACCCGGCAGCGACCCTGACCGAGTGGTCGCCCGAGCTGGCGACGGTCCTCACCGGCGCGGCCGAGCTGGCGCGGGCGGCCATCATCGAGTTCAGCGGCGACGACACGGTGGGTGAGTACCTGGGTGTCGGCTACGAAGATCCGACCAGCGCCACACACCGTTTCCTTGCCGATCTGCCCGGCTATCAGGGCTGGCAGTGGGCAGTCGTCGTGGCCAGTTATCCCGGGGCCGACCACGCCACGGTCAGCGAGGTGGTGTTGGTGCCTGGGCCAACGGCGTTGCTGGCGCCGCAATGGGTGCCCTGGGATCAGCGGGTCAGGCCGGGCGACCTCGGCCCCGGGGACCTGCTGGCGCCCACGGCGGACGACCCGCGGCTGGTGCCCGGTTTCCTGGCCTCCGGTGACCCACAGGTCGACGAAACCGCCGCCGAGATCGGGCTGGGACGGCGCCGGGTGATGAGTGCCTGGGGTCGTGCCGAGGCAGCCCAGCGCTGGCACGACGGCGACTACGGCCCCCACGCGCAGATGGCGCAGTCCACCAAACGTGTCTGCCGCGATTGCGGCTTCTTCCTGCCGCTGGCCGGTTCGCTGGGCGTGAACTTCGGGGTGTGCGGCAATGAGATGTCGGCTGATGGGCATGTCGTCGACTTCGAATACGGCTGCGGCGCGCACTCCGACACGCCCGCGCCGGCGGGCAGCGGCTCGCCTATGTACGACCCCTTCGACGACGGCGTGCTCGACGTCAGCGAGCAACCCGCGGAGTCCCGCTAGCTATTCTCCGCCGCGGCTTTGATTTTGGCCAGCGACGCATTCATTCCGTCGATGAGTTCGCGTTCGAAGCTGACGGTCCCGCCGAAAAGCGCATTCACGGCCATGCTGGACACCGGTTTGACGCCGTTTTCGGCGTGCCGGCTCTCGATCACCCGCGTGCCGTCGGGGATCGGCTGCAGTTCGTAGCTCCAGATCGTGTTGTTGGCGTTGACCCGGAATGCCAGCTTCTGGTCCGGAATGATCTCGATGACGGTCGACGTCGTCGGCCAGATCATGAAGTTGCGGCGGTTGAGGTTGACGGTGCGGGTGCCCTGACGGACCGGACCCAACGGCCGCATCCATCGACATTGCGGACTCCACTGCGGCATTCGGCGGAAGTCACTGACCAGCGCCCAGACCTTCGAGGCCGGTGCCTTGATATCGACCTGTGCTTGCAATAGCGGCGCTGCCATTGACGCACCCCTCCTGTCAGTCCGAATTGCGCGGCGCGGTGAGTCCGGTTTGGGCACCTCGCGCTCCCCGGCGCGCAGCATCACGCTGCCACAGAAAAATTGTGGTGCCGAGTAGCCCGACCCCAAGACCGGCCAGCGTCAGCGGCCGCCACGTGGCAAGGGCCGGCAGGACGAATGCCGCCACGGTAGCAACCAGCCAGGCCAGTGCGCCGATGGCGATGATCGGCCATGGCTCCAGCAGCGCACGGGGCAACGGCGGCGGTTCGATCCTCTTGCCAGTCTCGTCAGACATCACAGTTAACTTAGCCCGGCGACGATGCGGCCGCGTCGCGGCCGGGGAGGAGCCGGGCAATTAACTTAGCGTGATGAACCCCTACTCGGTGATTCGTCGCTGATGGTGGGCCGTTCTGTCGTACCCTTCGCGCTGTGACAGACGGCGATAGCGGGTTGGCCAGCGACCTTTCGTTGGCGGTGATGCGGCTGTCCCGGCAGCTTCGGTTTCGCCGCCCGCAGTCCCCGGTGTCGTTGTCGCAGCTGTCAGCGCTGGCGACGTTGTTCAATTTCGGCCCGATGACACCGGGTGCGCTGGCGATCAGGGAGCGGGTTCGCCCACCGTCGATGACGCGGGTCATCGCCTCATTGGCCGATCTGGGTTTCGTGGACCGCGTCGCGCATCCCGACGACGGTCGCCAGGTCTTGGTATCGGTGTCCGCTGCCGGTGCCGAACTGCTGGAGGCTGAACGTCAGGCCAGTCAGGAGTGGCTGGCGCAACGACTCGAGAAGCTGGGGGTCGCCGAACGCGATACGCTGCGCGTCGCGGCCGACTTGATCTTGGCGCTGGTCGACGAAAGCCCTTGACCGCAAACGTTTTTGACATCAGCGATCCTGACGACCCGCGGCTAAACAACTTCCGGGATCTGAACAGCATCGACCGTCGGCCCGATCTGCCCAGCGGCAAGGGCCTGGTGATTGCCGAGGGTGTGCTGGTGGTGCAGCGCATGCTGGCATCACCGTTCACGCCGTTGGCGTTCCTCGGCACCGACCGCAGACTCGCCGAGCTGAGCGCGGATCTGGCCGGTAACACCGCCCCTTACTACCGGGTGTCGGCAGAGGTGATGGCCCAGGCCATCGGCTTTCACCTCAACCGCGGGGTGCTCGCCGCCGCACGCCGGGCGCCCGAGCGCAGCATCGCGCAGGTGGTCGACGGCGCGCGGACCGTCGCGGTGCTCGAGGGGGTCAACGATCACGAGAATCTGGGCGCCGTATTCCGCAACGCGGCCGGCCTCGACGTCGATGCGGTCGTGTTCGGCAGTGGTTGCGCCGATCCGTTGTACCGGCGCGCGGTGCGCGTCTCCATGGGGCACGCCCTGCTGGTGCCCTATGCCCGGGCGACCGATTGGCCTGCGGAATTGAAGACGTTGCATCAGTTGGGGTTTCGGTTGTTGGCGATGACCCCCGGCTCCGACGCCACAACGCTGCCGGCGGCGATGTCGGCGGTGCGCGATGAGCGGGTCGCGATTCTGGTCGGTGCCGAGGGGCCGGGCCTGAGTCATGCCGCGATGAAGGCGAGCGATCTGCGCGTGCGCATCCCGATGTCGCGCGGCACCGACTCGATCAACGTCGCCACCGCGGCGGCGTTGGCGTTCTACGAGCGAGCTAGGGCCTGAGCTAGGCTCGGCTGGTGACTGACGAATCCACGCCTTGGGCAACGGGTTTGACCGTGGCCGGATTTGTCGCCGCGGTCACCGCAGTAGCGGTGGTAGTGCTGGGAGTGGGATTGATCCGAGTGCATCCGATGTTGGCCGTCGGGCTGAACATCGTCGCGGCCGGCGGGCTGGCGCCGACGCTGTGGGGCTGGCGGCGTACACCGGTGTTGCGTTGGCTGGTCCTGGGTGCGGGAGTGGGCGTGACCGCTGCGTGGCTGACGTTGGTCTCGATGACGCTGTTCAGATAGCGGGCCCGACGCCGGTCAGCGTTGGCCGCTGGAGCGCACACCCAGCAGGACGTCTTCCCACGCCGGTACCGCCGGCTTGCCACGTCGGCTGCGCGTCGGTTCGGTCTTGGCTTCAGCCGCCGCACTTTCCACCGGCGCGGGTGCGGGCTCGTCGAAGTCGAGTTGGGCGACCGGCGCGACGGGCCGCAGCGGACGGTCGAAGTTGGGGTCGATCAGCTCACAGGCGGCGTCGTCGACGGCGGTGACGGTTCCGCCGTGAGCTCCCGGGCAGAAGCGGAAATGCGCGAGGTTGTCGGAACGGCCCGCCTTCCAGCCCATCTGGACCGTCCAGCGACCATCCTCGTTGCGCCACGCGTCCCACGTTGTGTGGTCGGGGTTCAGCCCCCGCGCCACCAGCGACGAGATGACGGTCTCCAATAGCGTCAGCACCGACGGGCCGTCGGCGAGGACCGGATGCGCGGCGGTTGCCAGCTCGGCTGCCCGTGAGCGCTCCAGCAGCACCGGGTGGGCGAAGCGGGCAACCCGGTCGATATCCACTCCGGCGGCCGTCGCGAGCTGCTCGACGGATGCACCCGCACGGATGCGGGCTTGAATCTCCTTGGGGCTCAGCATGTTGGTGACCTCGATCTCGATGTGAGTTTGAGCCACCCGGGCCCCGTCGCCGCGCAACGCCGCACGCAACCGGTCGTCGACGCGGATCCTGAACTTGTCGGCGGGGTTGTCGCCCTCGCAAATGATGTGTTTGCCGTCGAGATCGAGTCCGACGATCTTGAGTTCCCGCATGGTGTCTCCTCGCAGGCTTCTCGCAGACCAGCGCGCCAGGCCTGTCAGGGCGCACTGTAACTCAGCTGGCGGTCGCAGCCCGGCTGGACACGCGGTAGCACCTGCGCTTTTTGCCTGCGCGCGCTAGAGCCGCTCGACCACCCAGTCGATGCACTCGGTGAGCGCGCTGACGTCGTCAGGTTCGACGGCGGGGAACATCGCGACCCGCAACTGGTTGCGTCCGAGTTTGCGGTACGGATCGGTGTCGACGATGCCGTTGGCGCGCAAGATCGCTGCGACGGCCCCAGCATCTACGGAGTCGTTGAAGTCGATCGTGCCCACCACTTGGGAGCGCAACTTCGGGTCGGCAACGAAGGGCGTCGTGTAGGGCCGGTCCTGCGCCCAGCTGTACAACCGCTGCGAGGAGTCCGCCGTGCGCTTGACCGCCCAGTCCAGACCGCCGTTGCCCAGCAGCCAGTCGATCTGCTCGGCCAGCAACACCAGCGTCGCGATCGCCGGGGTGTTGTAGGTCTGGTTCTTGAGGCTGTTGTCCACCGCGATCGGCAATGACAAGAAGTCGGGTACCCATCGGCCAGAGTCGGCGATGGCCTCGATCCGGCTCAGCGCCGCCGGGCTCAAAATCGCCAGCCACAGGCCGCCGTCACTGGCGAAGTTCTTCTGCGGCGCGAAGTAGTAGGCGTCGGTGTCGGTGATGTCGACCGGGAGGCCGCCCGCGCCGGAGGTGGCGTCGATGACGACCAGCGCATCGCCGGAGCCGTGCGGCCGCGTCACCGGCACCGCGACACCCGTCGAGGTTTCGTTGTGTGCCCATGCGATCACGTCGGCCGACGGGTCGCTCAGTGGTTCGGGTGCACTGCCCGGCTCGGCTTTGACGATGATCGGGTCACCGACGAACGGATTCTTGGCGACCGCAGACGCGAACTTCGCGCTGAATTCGCCGTAGCTCAAGTGCAATGACCGCTTGTCGATCAGCCCGAACGCCGCGGCATCCCAGAACGCCGTCGCACCGCCGTTGCCCAGTATTACCTCGTAGCCGTCGGGCACCGAGAAGAAATCCCGCAGCCCGGTGCGCACCCGGCCGACCAGATTTTTTACCGGGGCCTGTCGGTGCGACGTGCCGAAAAGTGGGGCGGCGCTGGTGGAAAGGGCCTGCAGTTGTTCGGGCCGGACCTTCGACGGCCCCGATCCGAAGCGCCCGTCACCGGGTTTGATGTTGTCGGGGATCGTCAGTGCCTCAGCCATGATCACCAGGCTAATACCCACCATCATGTGAGCTAGACCACACCAAATCCGCCGATCGCGGCTCGGCCACACCGGTTGAAGGGGTCTAGTAAGTTTGCGATACCTCCGGTACTGTGTTGGACATAGCGCGTCCAAATGTAAACCTCGTCAGGAGGCTGGAAATGGGCCAGAAAACGGCTCGGACGAAGTTGGTGCGCCGCTGGCGTCGCAACATGGATGTCCAGGACGACATCGCGTACGTGGAGATGCTGAACACACTGTCCGAGGGGTCGGTGCGGCGCAACTTCAACCCGTACACCGACATCGACTGGAAGTCCCCCGAGTTCGCGGTCATCGACAACGACCCGCGCTGGATACTGCCGACCACCGACCCGCTGGGCCGGCATCCCTGGTACCAGGGGCAGTCAAAAGAACGGCAAATCCAGATCGGCATGTGGCGACAGGCCAACGTCGCCAAGGTCGGTCTGCACTTCGAGTCCATCCTGATCCGCGGCCTGATGGAGTACGCGTTCTGGGTGCCCAACGGCTCACCGGAATACCGGTACTGCCTGCATGAGGCGGTCGAAGAGTGCAACCACACGATGATGTTCCAGGAGATGGTCAACCACATCGGGGCCGACGTACCGGGAATGCCGCGGATGCTGAAGTGGATTCAACCGGTGATCCCGCTGGTGGCGGGACCGCTGCCGATCCCGTTCTGGTTCGGCATCCTGGCCGGCGAAGAACCCATCGACCACACCCAGAAGAACGTGCTGCGCGAGGGCAAGGAGCTGCACCCGATCATGGAGCGGGTGATGGCCATTCACGTGGCCGAGGAGGCTCGCCACATCTCGTTCGCGCACGAGTACCTGCGTAAGCGCGTGCCGCATCTGCCGCGCCGCAAGCGATTCTGGCTCTCGTTGTTCGTGCCGCTCACCATGAGGATCCTGTGTTCGGCGATCGTGGTGCCACCCAAGGCGTTTTGGCGGGAATTCGACATCCCTCGTCAGGTGCGCAAAGAGGTGTTCTTCAACTCGCCGGAGTCGCGCCAAATGCTGCGTGACATGTTCGGCGATGTCCGGATGCTGTGCCGCGACACGGGTTTGATGAACCCGCTGGCCAAGCTGATCTGGCGGATCTGCAAGATCGACGGCAAGCCGTCCCGCTACCGCAGCGAGCCGCAGCGTCAGCACCTTGCTGTCGCGCCGGCCGCCTAGGAGAAACATCTTCTATGCCGCACGTTATTACCCAGTCGTGCTGTAGCGACGGGTCCTGTGTTTACGCCTGTCCGGTGAATTGCATCCACCCGTCTCCGGACGAACCGGGCTTTGCCGCCGCTGAGATGCTCTACATCGATCCGGTGGCCTGCGTGGACTGCGGCGCCTGCGTCAGCGCCTGCCCGGTGGGCGCGATCGCGCCCGACGCCCGGCTGACGCCTGAGCAGCTACCTTTCGTCGCGCTCAACGCGTCGTACTATCCGGACCGCCCGGCCGGTCAGAAACTACCGCCGACATCCAAACTTGCGCCGGTGATTCCGGCTCCGGAGGTGCACCCCGGTCATGGGGGCCCGTTGACTGTGGCCATCGTAGGGTCCGGGCCGGCCGCGATGTACGCCGCCGACGAACTGCTCACCCAACCCGGCGTGCGGGTCAATGTGTTCGAGAAGCTGCCCGCCCCTTACGGTTTGGTGCGTGCCGGGGTGGCACCGGACCACCAGACCACCAAGCGGGTCACCCGGCTGTTCGACCGGATCGCCCGTCGCCGCGAATTCGGGTTCTTCCTGAACGTCGAGATCGGCAAGCACTTGAGCCACGCCGACTTGCTGGCGCACCACCACGCCGTCATCTACGCCGTCGGCGCGCCCAACGACCGCCGGCTGGACATCGACGGGATGGGCCTGATTGGCACCGGTACCGCCACCGAACTGGTGGCCTGGATCAACGGTCACCCCGACTTCACTGACCTGCCAGTCGATCTCGGCCACGAGAGGGTCATCGTCATCGGCAACGGCAACGTCGCCCTCGATGTGGCCCGCGTGCTCACCGCCGACCCCGACGAACTGGCCCGCACTGACATCGCCGATCACGCTTTGACGGCGCTGCGCGGCTCACGGGTGCGCGAGGTGGTGATCGCCGCTCGACGCGGACCGGCGCATTCGGCGTTCACGCTGCCCGAGTTGATCGGACTCACGACCACGGCAGAAGTTGTTCTCGCACCCGCTGACCGCGAAGCCGTGGTGCGTGACCTTGCCACCGTGTCCGACACGTTGACGAGGCAGAAGCTGGAGATCCTGTGCACGCTCGGCGACGCCACGGCGCCGACGGGCCCTCGGATCCGGCTGGCCTACCACCTGACACCGCAGCGCATCGTGGGGGAGCAGCGCGCCGGCGCGATGGAGTTCGTGGTCACCGGCACCGACGAGGTGCAGCGGTTGGAAGCCGGGCTGGTGTTGAGCTCGATTGGCTACCACGGCAAGGCCATTGCAGATCTGCCCTTCGACGACAGCGCGGGCGTGGTGCCCAACAGCGGCGGTCGCGTGGTGGACCCGGACTCGGGCCAGGCAGTGCCCGGCGCCTACGTGGCGGGCTGGATCAAACGCGGGCCGACGGGGTTCATCGGTACCAACAAGTCCTGCGCGGGCCAAACCGTTCAGCGACTGGTCGACGATTTCAATTCCGGGCTGTTGCGCGATCCGATCGCCAAGCCGTCGGCGCTGGACAAACTCGTCCGGGAGCGGCAACCCGACATCGTTGACGCCGCCGGCTGGCGTGCCATCGACGCCGCCGAGGTGGCCCGGGGCGAGCTCAGTGATCGGCCGCGCAACAAGTTCACCTCGATCGCCGACATGCTCGACGTGGTGGCCGCCGCGCCGGCGCCCCGGTTAGGGCGCCGGCTGGCTGATCGGCTACGAGACTTGGCGGAGCTCGCCTAACCTGACGAGCCCATCGCGGCCGCAATCTCATCCATGCTGACCTCGCGCACGGGCTGGCCCAGCGACCAGTGATGACCGAACGGGTCTGCGACGATGCCGTACCGGTCACCCCAGAACTGGTCCTCGAGCGGCATGACCACGCTGGCGCCGGCTTCGAGCGCACGGGCGAACTTCTCGTCGACGTCGGTCACCGTGAGATGAATGGTGACCGGAGTTCCACCCAGGGACACCGGGGTAGTCGACTTTCCGCCGGACATCTCCGGGAAGTCATCGGCAAGCATCACCGTGAAGCCGTTGATGCGCAGCGCGGCGTGAATCAGCTTGCCGTCGGGACGGGGCACGCGCCCGAGTTCCTCGGCGTCAAACGCCTTGACGTAGAAGTCGATCGCCGCGGCAGCGTCGTCGACGACGAGGTGTGGGGACAGAGCGGGTTGGACGGCGATTGCCATGGTGGACTCCTTGGTGTCGGTGGGTGGCCCGGTGGGGCCTATGGGTATGACCCCGCCCGGGAGGAAATCTCATCACCTGCCACCGACAACCCCGCCGTCGTCTGATCAGGACAGCGTGTGAACGCGATCCCAGCCTTCGACGGACTGCGGACTGCGTGCCCCCGGCCCGACATAGATGGCGGACGGGCGGACCAGCTTGCCCAGCCGCTTCTGCTCGAGAATGTGGGCACACCACCCGGCGGTGCGACCGCAGGTGAACATCGCCGGCATCATCCTGGCCGGCACCTGCGCGAAGTCGAGGATCACCGCAGCCCAGAATTCGACATTGGTCTCGATCGCCCGGTCCGGACGCCGCTCCCGCAGCTCGGACAGGGCGGCCTCCTCGACAGCCAGGGCGACGTCGTAACGCGGTGCGCCCAACCGCTTGGCGGTTGCTCGCAACACGCGTGCCCGCGGGTCCTCCGCGCGGTACACGCGGTGCCCGAAGCCCATCAGTTTCTCGCGGCGATCCAGGATTCCCTTGACCAGACCGCGCGCGTCACCGGTGCGCTCGACCTCTTCGAGCATCGGCAGCACCCGCGCGGGCGCACCGCCGTGCAGCGGACCGCTCATTGCGCCGACCGCCCCCGACAGTGCCGCCGCCACGTCGGCACCGGTCGAGGCGATCACCCGCGCGGTGAACGTCGAGGCGTTCATTCCGTGCTCCGCGGCCGAAACCCAGTACGCGTCCACGGCCTCGACATGCTTGGGATCGGGCTCACCTTGCCATCGAGTCATGAAACGTTCTGTGACCGTTGAACATTCGTCGACGATCCGCTGAGGTACGGCGGGCTGGTAGATGCCCCGGGCCGACTGCGCGACATAGGACAGGGCCATCACGGAGGCTCGGGCCAGCTGGTCACGAGCGGTCACATCGTCGGTATCGAGGAGTGGCTTGTATCCCCAGATGGGCGCCAGCATCGCCAGGCCTGCCTGCACGTCGACGCGGACATCGCCACTGTGAATCGGCAGTGGGAAAGGCTCCGCGGGCAGCAGCCCATCGCCGAATTTGCCATCCACCAGCAAAGCCCAGACATCGCCGAATGCGACGCGCTGGCCAACCAGGTCCTCGATGTCGACACCACGGTAGCGCAGGGCGCCGCCGTCCTTGTCGGGCTCGGCGATCTCGGTGGTGAAAGCCACCACCCCTTCGAGACCGGCAACGAAATTCTCCGGGATCTTGTCCGAGATGACAGTCATGGCCAAATTCTCCCACGCGACCGAGCACCGTTCGCTACCGGTCGGTAACCAACTGGAGGGTCGGCCGGGAGTACCGTTGGCGCGATGGCAGAACCAGACAACGAGCACCTGGCAGCAATGCGGATGGAGTACAGCTCCCAGGAGAAAGACGGTAGCCCGGACCTCGACGTCGACTGGCTCGACGATGGCTGGCTTGCCTTGTTGCGCAAATGGATTGGCGACGCTGAGCGGGCGGGGGTCGCCGAGCCCAACGCGATGGTGCTAGCCACTGTCCAGTCGGGAAAACCGGTCAGCCGGTCGGTGCTGTGCAAGGGCGTCGACGAGGACGGGGTCACCTTCTTCACCAACTACGACTCGTCCAAGGGGGAGGAGCTGGCCGCGATGCCGTACGCGTCGGTGACCTTCCCGTGGTATCTGCTGAACAGGCAGGTTCATATCCGCGGCCCGGTGACCAAGGTCGATCCCCAGGCCACCTTGGACTACTGGTCGAAGCGGCCACGCGGCTCGCAGCTGGGCGCATGGGCGTCACAGCAGTCCAAGCCGATCGCCTCCCGTGCCGTGCTGGTCGACCAGCTCTCCGAGGTGACGGCCCGCTTCGCCGACGCCGAGCAGGTCCCGGTGCCCCCGAACTGGGGTGGGTATCGCATCGCGCCTGCGGAGGTGGAGTTCTGGCAAGGCCGGGAAGACCGGCTGCACAACCGCATTCGTATTGTCGGTGGGCGCATCGAACGGCTGCAACCCTAGCCAGGCTCGGGGTGTGAGGGTGATCGGATTGGGCTTGGCCAGTGGCGCTGCTCACGGTCGTGCGGGTTTGTCGATCTCGGCTCTCGCCGCGCCGGCTTTGCCCATTATCGAGCGCCGACGCACCCCGAACAGCCGCCGCGGGGGCGCCTGATCAGCCGACGCCGCCCCCGCGCAGGCGCGTCGTGGCGACAACGACTACCTTCTCCCTATATACGCATCCTTATAGCGCCAGCATCAGCCGAGATTGCAAAGGGGTTTCCGTGTCCGCAACCGACGACACCGCCACTCTGAAGTACCCGGGTGGTGAGCTGGATCTCGACATCGTCCGTGCGACCGAGGGGGCCGACGGCATTGCGCTCGGCCCGCTGTTGTCCAAGACCGGCTACACGACGTTTGACAACGGCTTCGTCAACACGGCGTCAACCAAGAGCGCTATCACCTACATCGACGGCGACGCCGGCATCCTGCGCTACCGCGGTTATCCGATCGAGCAGTTGGCCGAGAAGTCCACGTTCATCGAAGTCAGCTACCTGCTG
This sequence comes from uncultured Actinomycetota bacterium, assembly GCA_963760095.1. Taxonomy (GTDB): domain Bacteria; phylum Actinomycetota; class Actinomycetes; order Mycobacteriales; family Mycobacteriaceae; genus Mycobacterium. The sequence goes on from CAVXBT010000017.1 coordinate 57,681, forward strand.
ATCCACGGCGAGCTGCCCACCACCGATCAGCTGGCGAAATTCACCCGTCAGATCCAGCTGCACACCATGCTGCACGAGGACCTGAAGCGGTTCTTCGACGGCTTCCCGCGCAACGCCCACCCGATGCCGGTGCTGTCCAGTGCTGTCAACGCGCTGTCGGCGTACTACCCGGATTCGCTGGACCCCACCGACCACGTCGAGGTCGAGTTGTCCACGATTCGGTTGCTGGCCAAGCTGCCCACCATCGCCGCCTACGCCTACAAGAAGTCGGTCGGCCAGCCGTTCCTCTACCCGGACAACAAACTGACGCTGGTGGAGAACTTCCTGCGGATGACCTTCGGGCTGCCCGCCGAGCCCTACGACGTCGACCCCGAAATCGTCAAGGCGCTGGACATGCTGCTCATCCTGCACGCCGACCACGAGCAGAACTGTTCGACGTCGACGGTGCGACTGGTGGGATCGTCACAGGCCAACCTGTTCACCTCGATCTCCGGCGGCATCAACGCGCTGTGGGGCCCGCTGCACGGCGGCGCCAACCAGGCGGTGCTGGAGATGCTCGAGCAGATCCGGGAGAGCGACGACGACGTCAGCGAGTTCGTCCGCAAGGTGAAGAACCGCGAGGCCGGCGTGAAGCTGATGGGCTTCGGCCACCGGGTGTACAAGAACTACGACCCGCGGGCTCGCATCGTCAAGGAGCAGGCCGACAAGATTCTGGGCAAGCTGGGCGGCGATGACGACCTGCTGAACATCGCCAAGGAACTCGAAGAGGCTGCGCTGACCGATGACTACTTCATCGAGCGCAAGCTGTACCCGAACGTCGACTTCTACACCGGCCTGATCTACCGGGCGCTGGGATTCCCGACCCGGATGTTCACCGTGTTGTTCGCGCTCGGTCGGCTGCCCGGCTGGATCGCCCACTGGCGCGAGATGCACGACGAGGGCGACAGCAAGATCGGCCGTCCGCGCCAGATCTACACCGGCTACACCGAGCGTAAGTACGCCACCATCGACGCGCGGTAGTGGCGATCGCGAGCCCGGCGTAGCCGAGCGAAGCGGGTCGCCACCGTCAGGTAGTGGCGATCGCGAGCCCGGCGTAGCCGAGCGAAGCGGGTCGCCACCGTCAGGTAGCTAGACCGAGGCCGAGGCCAGTACCGCCATCGCGGCGTTGTGACCCCCGATACCGGAGACCGCTCCGCCGCGTCGCGCACCTGAGCCGCACAACAGGATCCGCTCGTGGGCGGTGGCCACACCCCATTGCCGTGCCGGGGTGTCCAAGCGCTCGTCGTCGTCGGCGAATGGCCATCGCAGCGCGCCGTGGAAGATGTTGCCGCCGGTCATACCCAGCCGGTGTTCCAAGTCCAGGGTGGTCGTCGTCTCGATGCAGGGCAACCCGTTGGCGTCTTCCATCAGCACGTCCTGAATCGGCTCGGCCAGAACGGAATTCAGTGACGTGAGCACGGCGTCGGTGAGCAGGGCGCGCACCCGCGCGGGCTCCTCGTCGCAGAACATCGAATGCGGCGTGTGCAGACCGAACACCGTCAGCGTTGCGGCCCCCGCATCGTGCAGAGCGGGAGCCAGGATGCTGGGGTCGGTCAGCGAATGGCAGTAGATCTCGCACGGAAGCGGATCCGGCAGCGTCTGCGCGGCTGCCCGGGAATACGCGGCGTCGAGCTGCGTCCAGGTTTCGTTGACGTGCAGCGTTCCACCGAAAGCCTGCTCGGGTGTCACGCGCCCGTCGCGCAGCCGGGGTAGCCGTCGCAGCACCATGTTCACCTTGACTTGAGCGCCCGGCGCCGGCACCGGCACCGGTTCGCCCAGCAGGCCGGCCAGTGCCGCCGGTGTGACGTTGGCCAACACGAATCGACCGCGCACCACATTCTCGTCGTCGTGATGGCGGTAGCGCACCTCACCGTTCGGGTCGACGGCGTAAACCTCTGTGTCGGTGATGATTTCGGCGCCGTTACCCGCTGCGACAGCGGCCAGCGCCGCGCTGACCTCCCCCATGCCGCCGACCGGGACGTGCCATTCCCCGACTCCGCCTCCGATCAGGTGATAGAGAAAACAGACGTTCTGCTGCAGCGACGGGTCGTCGAGAGCGGCGAAGGTGCCGATCAGCGCGTCGGTCGCGACCACGCCGCGCACCAGGTCGTTGCCGAGGGCATCGGCGATTGCCCGACCGATCGGCCGCTCGACCAGGGCCCGCCACGCCGCCGCGGCCTCGGGCGCGCCTTCGGCGACGGCTGCGCGGGCCTGCTCGCGGGTGAGCAGCGGTTCCAACAGGGTCGGCCACAGTCGCTCGGTCACCAAGCGGCAGCGCTGGTAGAACGCGGCGAACGCCCGCTCGTCATCGAGGGCGCCGATGGCACCGAACGTGTTCTGCGGGCCCACCAGCAGCCCGGTGCGGCCCGCGGTGGCCGGGTCGGGGGTGTACGACGAGTACGGCCGCGGAGCCAGCCGGACCGTCGCACCGAGGTCGTCGAGAATGCGCGCCGGCAGCAGGCTCACCAGGTACGAGTACCGCGACAGCCGGGCGTCGACGCCGCCGAAGATCTGCGACGACACGGCGGCACCGCCGACCTGCTGCAGCCGTTCCAGCAGCCGTACCCGCAGGCCGGCCCGAGCAAGGTATGCCGCGGCGACAAGACCGTTGTGCCCGCCGCCCACGATGACCGCGTCGACGTCACGCGGGTCGGCAGCCATCTCCTCAGCCCAGGTAGCCCTCGACCTCGTCGGCGGGCCGTACCGCCGCGTCGCGGGGATCGCCACCGGTTTCGCGCAGCGCCCGACGCTGCCTCAGCAGGTCCCAGCATTGGTCGAGTTGGATCTCGAGCGACCGCAGTCGCTCGTGCTCCTCGGACTCGCTGATCTCGCCGTGTTGGAGCTGCTCTCGGAGTGCCTTCTCCTCGGCGACGAGGTCGTGAATACGCGAGAGGGCAGTGTTGTCTGGGTTGTCGGTCATGTCTGATCCTCTTTCACGAGTCAAGTGTGCCCGACTAGGGTCGGTCGGGTGTCAAGCAAACCTGAGATTGGATTTCCCAGCGGCCCGGCGCCTGCTCAACTCGTCGTCGAAGACCTGGTGGTCGGCGACGGACCCGAAGCCGTCCCGGGCGCCAACGTCGAGGTGCACTACGTCGGCGTCGAGTACGCCACCGGCGAAGAATTCGACAGCTCATGGGGTCGCGGCCAATCCATCGAATTCCCGCTGCAGGGCCTCATTCAGGGGTGGCAGGACGGCATCCCGGGCATGAAGGTCGGCGGTCGGCGTCAGCTGATCATCCCGCCCGCGCAGGCCTACGGGCCGGCCGGTTCAGGGCATCAGCTGTCAGGTAAGACGCTGATCTTCGTGATCGATTTGCTCAGCACCCGCTAAGCGCGGGGCACATCGCGAATCAGCGCGGCGGAGGCAGCTGCAGCAATAGACGTATGCCGCCCAGCGGGCTGTCTTCCAATGCTGCTGTGCCGCCGTGCAAATGCGCCTGCTGAGCCACCAACGCCAGACCGAGGCCGGAGCCCGAGTGTGACGCGGTCGAGCCGCGGGAGAACCGCTCGAACACCACCTGGCGCTCCTCCACAGGTATCCCGCCGCCGTTGTCGTCGACGGCGATCTCCACGCCGGCCCGCGAGCTGACCGCGGACAGCTGAACGCGGGTGGCGCCGCCATGTTTGACGGCGTTGGCGATCGCGTTGTCCACCGCAAGGCGTAGGCCGGCAGGCAACCCGAGGATGATGCAGGTCGGTGACGGCGCGAGGGAGACCTCGAGGTCGGGATAGATCCGCATGGCGTCGTGCGCCGCGCGGTCGAGCAGTTCGGTGATGTCGACCGGCACATGGTCCTCGGATGTCGACAGCTCACCCTGCGCCAGCCGCTCCAGCGCCGAAAGCGTTGCCTCGATTCGTGATTGGGTGCGGATCACGTCGTTGATCACTTCTTTGCGCTGCTCGTCGGGAAGATCGAGGGTGGCCAGCACCTCGAGGTTGGTGCGCATCGCGGTCAGCGGTGTGCGCAACTCGTGTGACGACACCGCCGCGAAGTCCCGAGCCGAGGCCAGCGCTTCCATCGTGCGGTTCTGCTCGTTCCAGATTCGCTGCAGCATGCCTCGCATGGCTTCGGCGATTTCCACGGCCTCGCTGGCGCCTCGCACTATGACCTGCGGGCTTTCGTCACCGGCGTCGATGGCCCGGGTCTGCTGGGCCAGCCGTTTGAACGGACGCACCGCGAAAGTGGCCAGCAGCCAGGCGAATACGGCCGCCGCGGCGATCGAGAACCCCGCGATCAAGACCACTCGGCGGTGAAGATTGTTGGTGTCGGCGATGGTGGCATCGTAGGTGGCGCCGACTTCCAGCGACATCGGGTGCGGCGCCATGATATTCACCGTGCGGACTCGGTAGCGCACCCCGTTGACATAGGTGTCGGCGTAGCCGGCCGGCAATTCCGGAAGGGTGACTTTCGTGTTCGACGTCACCTCTTTGCCGGCGCGACGCACGGTGATGACCGCGTCCTGGTCATTAGGAGATTTGGGGATCTGGTCAAGTCCGCGCGGCAAGAATGGGATCGCGAAACCGGCCGCCTCGTCGAGGCGGCGATCCAACCGTTCCTTGCGGTCGTTGGTAATGCCGAACCAGACGACAGCACACGTGATGAGCACCGGGATAGCCGCGCCGATGGCGGTCGCCACCACCACCCGGGTACGCAGCGACGGCGTGCGGGTCACGAATCTGGACAAGAAATTCAAGTTCATGGTCAATCCCGTCACTGCATGCGCAAGACGAATCCCACTCCGCGGACGGTGTGCAGCAGCCGCGGGCCGCCACCGGCTTCCAGCTTGCGGCGAAGGTATCCGATGAACACGTCGACGACGTTGGTGTCGGCGGCGAAGTCGTAGCCCCAGACCAGTTCCAGCAGCTGTGCGCGAGACAGCACCGCGGTCTTGTGCTCGGCCAGCACGGCCAGCAGGTCGAACTCACGCTTGGTCAGATCGACGTCGACGCCGTTGACCCGGGCGCGCCGGCCCGGGATGTCGACCTCCAGTGGCCCGACCGTGATGGTCTCCGAGGACGACGTCGCGGTGGATCCGCGGCGGCGCAGCAGCGCGCGCACCCGCGCCACCAGCTCGGCCAGCACGAACGGCTTGACCAGGTAGTCGTCGGCGCCGGCCTCCAGGCCGGCCACCCGGTCGTCGACCGAGCTGCGCGCGGACAGGACGCAGACCGGCACGTCGTTGTCCATCGCCCGCAGCGCGGTGACCACGCTGACACCGTCCAGTACAGGCATGTTGATGTCGAGCACGATCGCATCCGGCCTGGTTTCGGTGGCGCTGCGCAATGCCTCGGCGCCGTCGACTGCGGTTGATACCTCGAAGCCGGACAGCCTCAGTCCGCGCTCCAACGACGCAAGTACGTCGGAGTCGTCGTCGACAACCAAAACCCGGGGTGAGCTCGCACCAGCATCCATGCCGCCCATGATGCCTGATTATCCCGCTTAGCTGTGGGAACAGCCATCGGAGCACACCCGGCGCGGCGACTCGACCGCGGCCCGGCTGTGTCTCACATTGCTCGCGACAGCGGGAACCGTTGGGCTCCGGGTTCCGGTGGTAACCGCAGCGAATTCACTAGGTAACTGACGGTGCGGTACGTGCCCGCGAGCATGAGTAGTTCCAGCATTGCCTCGTCCGAATGGTGTGCGGTGAGCTCTGCCCAGAGTGCGTCGTCTACCGCGCAGTCGCCGTGCAGGCTGTCGCACAGCCGGATCAGCGCGCGATCGGCATCGGTCCAGCAGGTGTCGTCGGGTCCGCCCACGGTCAATGACATGACCTGCGCTTCTGTGAGGCCTGCTTTGGCGGCGAAGACACTGATGTGCACGCCCCACTCGTACTCGGCGCCACAGGCTGCCGTTACTCGGTCGATGACGATTTCTCGTTGCCGGATGGTCAGATGACCCCGGTCGAGTAGTCCGGAGTTGAAGAACTTGAAGAACAACCGGCGGTCGCGCGCCAACGTGGTGAACAACGAAAGTGGTGGGCGTCCGCGCATGATCGCGTCGATAGCGTGCTGGATGTCCTCGGGCAGGGGTTGGGCGGCGGGAGCCATCCGTGCGCTATCATTTTTATAGCTAGGCATGGTGGCGAATGTAGCCCTTTTGCTACAAAATGTAAAGCGTGAATACGCCCCACGTTGGAGCATCGGTCCGCGGATCCCGTTCGGGGCGTCCGATCATGGTGGCGCTCGACGCGCTCGGCCGCCGCGGCGCGCTGCGCCTGTTGTGGGAGTTGCGCGGTGGCCCGCTGACCTTCCGGGCGCTGCAGACGGCCTGCGAGACCAACCCTGGCTCGCTCAACACAAGGTTGAAAGAGTTACGGCAGTTGTGCATTGTCGATCACGGAGATACCGGTTATTTCCTTACTTCACATGGCAATTCGCTCATAGCAGCTCTTGAGCCGCTGCAGTTATGGGCGCACCGCTGGGCTGCCGAGGCGCTGGAATCAGCGGTAGACGAGACCCGATAGCCGCCAGGCCAGTCTGGTGCGGATCGAAGGAATCTTTGCGGCCAGTCGCATCAATCCGTTGCGGCCCGGGCGCGCCGGCCTGGGCAGAGTCGCCAGCCGGGTCAACCGTCCCGTGGCGGCAACCACTTGCCGGGCGATCGGGCGACGGCTGGTGCTGTAGGCGTCCAGCGCCGCATCGGAATCGCCGTGCAGCACGTCGCACAGGGCGTCGGCGAGATCGACAGCGTCCTGGATGCCGAGGTTCATGCCCTGCCCGCCGGCGGGGCTGTGCACGTGGGCGGCGTCGCCGGCCAGCAGCAGCCGTCCTGCCCGATAGGTATCGGCAACCCGGTGGTGGATCCGGAATCTCGAGCCCCAGATCAATTCGGTGACAACCGTGCGACCCGGGCCGAAGCCGCGGGTGTCCAGGATGTCCTGGACGAACTCCACCGACGGCTGCTCCGGTGCGTGCGCGCTCGGCGCGATGACGCGGTGGATGCCGCCGGGCAACGGTGCCAGCACATTCATGCCGCTCATCGCGTAGAACAGGATGATTTCGTCATTGGGCGCATCCCCGGCGAGGCGGACATCGGCCAGCGCAAAAGCTTCGGCGTACTCGCCGCCGGCAAAGTCGATCCCGGCCAGCCCACGCACGGTGCTGTGCGCGCCGTCGCAGCCCACCACAAAGCGCGCCCGGATGACTTCTTCGTCGTCGAACGTGGCTGTGACGCCCTCGCGATCCTGCAACAATCCGGTCAACGCTTTGGGCCGGACCACCTCTCCGCCGAGTTCGGCCAGCCGCTCGACGAGCAGCGCCTCGGTGGTGGCCTGCGAAAGCATCAGCGTGTACGGGTAATTGGTGGGCAGCGCGGAAAAATCGGTCGTCATCAGCGTGCGCGATCCCTCCCGCATGGTGAAACGGGGGGCGATCAGCCCCGACTTGACCATTCGTCTCGATACGTCGATGTCTTCCAGCACTTCGAGCGTGCGGGCGTTGACGGCGGCCGCACGCGAGGTGTTGGTCCCGGCGGTCAGTCGGTCGACGATGACGACGTTCGCATCGCGGCGCAGCAGCGATGCGGCCAGCGTGAGTCCCGTCGGGCCGCCACCCACAACCAGGACGTCGGTGTCCATCATGGTGATCCTCCATCCATAAAGCCAACGCTTGTTGGCATACCTATGGTGCGCCCGTTCGGCGGGTATGTCAACGCTTGTTGGCCTACAATTGTTGACATGAAGAGATCGTCGGAGGACACGAAGGCCGCCATCCTCGCCGCGGCCCGTGAGCGGTTTGGTGCGGCCGGTTTCCAGGCCGCGACGATCCGGGCAATCGCCGCCGACGCCGGGATCGATCCATCGATGGTGATGCGGTACTTCGGCAGCAAGGACAAGCTATTCGCCGCCGCGGCGGAGTTCGATCTCAGGTTTCCGGACCTCACCGAAGTGGACCGCACCGCGGTGGGCCGGTCGCTGATCAGCCACTTCCTCCAACGCTGGGAGGGTGACGAGGCGCTGGTGATCCTGATGCGCTCCAGCGCCACCAACGCCGACGCGGCGCAGCGCATGCAGCACATATTCACCACACAGCTACAGCCGCTGGTCGCAACCCTGGTTCCGGCCGCGGAAGCCCGGTGGAGGTCTGGGCTGATCGCCACCCAGATCTTGGGCGTGGCATGGTGCCGCTTCGTCTTGCAGTTGCCGCCCGTGGTCAAGATGAGTCGGGTCGAAATCGTCGACTGGGTCGGGCCGACGATTCAGCGTTACCTCGGGCTACCGGACGGTTAGCGCAGCCCGATGTCGCGGTAGCGCCGCAAACGCGTCGCCATCCGGTCCGGGCCGGGCATGCCGCGAAGCGAATGCAGTTCGACGGCGATCGCTGCGGACAGGCGATTGGAGAATTCGACGGCTTCGTCGGCTGCGTCGGGATGCTCCGGCACGACCGCGTCGACGATGCCGGACGCCAACAAGTCGGTCGATCGGATGCCCTGTGCGGCAGACAACTCGGGCGCATGCGTGGTGTCGCGGAACACGATCGCGCTGGCGCCTTCCGGCGGCAGCGGCGCCAGCCAGCCGTGCAGCGCGGCCAGCACCCGGTCGGCGGGCACCATCGCCAGGGCGGGCCCGCCGCTGCCCTGACCGAGCAATACCGACACGGTCGGGGTGTCCAGGGTGACCAGCTCAGCCAGGCAGTGGGCGATCTCGCCGGCCAGCCCACCCTCTTCGGCCTCGGCCGACAGCGCGGGGCCGGCCGTGTCGATGACCAGCACCAGCGGTAGCCGCAGGCCGGCCGCCAGCGTCATGCCGCGACGCGCCTCGCGCAGGGCCGCCGGTCCGACGGTGCCGTCTACGCCGCCTACCCTTCGTTGCTGACCGAGCAGGACCGCGGGTTGACCGGCGAAGCGGGCCAGCGCCAGCAGCATCGTCGCGGCTTCGCCCTGCCCTGTTCCCGACAACAGCACCTGGTCGGTACAACCGTGTCGCAGCAGATGTTGGACCCCGGGCCGGTCCGGCCGTCGCGACGCCACCACCGAGTCCCACGCCGGGACATCAGGCAGCGGTTCGGGCGGCGGCGGGTCCGGTGCCGGACCCGCATCGTCGGCGACCACAGTCAGCGCCCGGTCGAGGATGCCGCGCAACTCGCCGAGGGGTACGACGGCGTCGATCAACCCATGACGCTGCAGATTCTCGGCGGTCTGGACGTCGGGCGGGAACGGTTCGCCGTAGAGCTGCTCGTATACCCGCGGCCCCAGAAAGCCGATCAGAGCGCCAGGCTGGGCGAAGGTGACATGGCCCAGCGAACCCCACGACGCGAACACCCCACCGGTGGTCGGGTGACGCAGGTAGACGAGGTAGGGCAGGTGCGCCTGTTTGTGCAGGGTGACGGCCGCGGCGATCTTGACCATCTGCAGGAACGCGACGGTGCCTTCCTGCATCCGGGTGCCGCCCGAGCTCGGCGACGCCAGCAGCGGCAGCCGCTCGGCGGTGGCGCGTTGCACGGCGACGGTGATCCGCTCGGCCGCGGCGACCCCGATCGAGCCGCCGAGGAAGTCGAACTCGCAGACCACCACCGCCACCCGCCGGCCGAATACCCGGCCCTCGCCGGTCAGCACCGATTCGTCGCGTCCGCTGGCGGCGCGTGCGTCGGCCAGCGCGCGGGCATACGGCTCGTCCGTCGGCACCGCGACGGGCGAGGCGTCCCAGCTGAGGAACGATCCGTCGTCGAGCACCGCGTCCCGCAGTTCGTCAGTCCCGATCCGGCTCACCTTCAGCTGAGCGTCTGCGGGTCGACGTCGAAAAGCGAGACGGGGTCCAGGATTACGCCGGTGTCCTCGACGTAGCGATCCCACAGCACCAGCAGCTCGGCGAGCTTGTCCGGCCGCGAGGCGGCCAGGTCGTCGATCTCGCCCGGGTCGACGGAGAGGTCGTAGAGCTGCCAGGCGCCCGGGCCATAGGGCTCGGGCAGGTGCAGTGCCTTCCAGTCGCCCTGGCGGATGGCGCGACGGCCGAACAACTCCCATCCGGTGTCCGTGTCGGCGTCATGTACCGCCTTGGCGCCAGCGGACAGGTACGGCACCAGAGACCCGCCGCGCATGGGTGCCACCTGGCGTCCCCGGTATTCGGTGCCCGGGTGTGCGACACCGGCAAGTGCGAGGACCGTCGGGGCGATGTCCATCACGGTGGTGAACGCGGTGCCGACCTGCTGCTGCCGGTCGAAGCCCGGCCAGGTGACGAACCCGACCACCCGGATGCCGCCCTCGGTGGTGAACGCCTTGTGCAGGCGTGACGGCGCGGTGGCGGCCTGCGCCCAGCGCGGGCCGTACCAGATGAACGAGTTGGGGGCACCGAGATTGTCGAGGCTGTTGTCCCAGCTCTTTTCGATCTCGGCGGCGATCAGGCCACCGAGGATCGGCATCGCCTCGACGATCGCCCCCTCCGCGCCGTTGTCGGACAGGAAGATCACCACCGTGTTGTCGAGCTCACCGGTTTCGGTGAGGTAGTCGATCACCCGGCCGATGTTCTGATCCATCCGGTCCACCATGGCGGCGTAGACCTCCATGGTGCGGGCCGAGAGGGCCTGCTCGTCGGCGCTCATGTCGGACCACTCCGGTTCCCCATCGGCGACGACGGGGTGTGCGGCGACGTCGGGTGGGCACAGGCCGAGCCGTTTGAGCGCGGCCAGCCGCTCTTCGCGCAGCGCGTCGGGACCGGCGTCGTAGCGGCCGCGATATTTCGCAATGGTTTCCTCAGGCGCCTGCAGCGGCCAGTGCGGCGCCTGGAAGGGCAGGTACGCGAAGAACGGCCGGTCGTCCTTGTCGGTGCGTTCCCGGAAATACCGCAGCAGCGTGTCGGAGTAAAAGTCCGACGAGTAGAAGTCGTCGTCGACCGAGACGAACTGGTCGTCCTCGGTGTAGCGCGAGAGCGCCGGCAAGAAGTCGCCGGGGACGGTGCCGTAATGGCTGGCGCCGCCGGGCAATAGCGCAAATGACCGCTCGAAACCGCGGGCCCACGGCGTCCTGTCGATCGTGTTGCCGAGGTGCCACTTGCCCGCCATCAGCGTCAGGTAGCCGGCGTCACGCAGCAGCTCGGGCAACGCCACGACTCGGTCGTTCAGGTAGCCCTCATAGCCGGGCGCGCCCTTGAACCCGGGCGGTACGACTTCGAGCATGGTGCCGATGCCGGCGATGTGGTGGTCGGTTCCGGTCAACAGCATCGACCGGGTGGGCGAGCAGGCCGGTGCCGAATGGAAATCGGTGAACCGGATCCCGGCGTGGGCCAGCCGATCCAGGTTGGGGGTGTCGATCTCTCCGCCGAACGCGCCGATGTCGGAGAACCCGAGATCGTCTGCCACTATCACCAGAAAGTTGGGCCTTGTCACGGTGAAGCATCCTGTCAGGTGTTTCGGCCGATTGGAACGCTCGGGCTACGGCTGATTCAGTGCCGCCCGATGCGTCTAACTAAGCTTGGCGGCATGATCGGTGTCTCCCGCGTCGAAGACGTCTTGACGATTGAGTTGCAACGTCCCGAACGGCGCAATGCGCTCAACTCTCAACTGGTCGAGGAGTTGCGCGAGGCCGTCGAAAAAGCGGCGGGCGAAGATGTCCATGCTCTCGTGCTGACCGGGCAGGGCACGGTGTTCTGCGCCGGCGCCGACCTGAGCGGCGACGCGTTCGCCGCCGACTATCCGGACCGGCTGATCGCGCTGCACAAGGCGATCGACGCGACGCCGGTACCGGTGATCGGGGCGATCAACGGCCCGGCCATCGGCGCGGGTCTACAGCTGGCCATGATCTGCGACCTTCGGGTGGTGGCACCGGATGCGTTCTTCCAGTTTCCGACCTCGAAATACGGCCTTGCATTGGACAACTGGAGCATTCGCCGGTTGTCGTCGCTGGTGGGTCACGGGCGCGCCCGGGCCATGCTGCTGACCGCCGAGAAGCTGACCGCCGAGGCAGCGCTTACCACCGGGATGGCCAACCGGATCGGCACGGTCGCCGATGCGCAGGCTTGGGGCGCCGAAATCGCCGGCCTGGCCCCGCTGGCGCTACAGCACGCGAAACGGGTGCTCAACGACGACGGCGCCTATGAAGACCAGTGGCCGGTTCACAAAGAGCTCTTCGATAAGGCGTGGTCCAGCCAAGATGTGATCGAAGCGCAGGTTGCACGGGTGGAGAAGCGGCCGCCGAAATTCCAGGGAGCCTGATCGAATGCTGCGGGGGGCGCTGCGACTGGCAGTGAGCACGGTATCGCTCGCGACAGGCGGGTGGGTGTTGCGCGTGCTGCATGGTGCGCCGGCCGCGCTCGGGGCTCAACCGGCCGACATCCACGGGGTGGCGCAGCGCTCACCGAATTACCGCGACGGCGTGTTCGTCAACTTGGAACCGGCCTCAATCAGCGTCGACCGCGAGGAACAGCGGCTGATGTTGTGGGAGTTGGTCGGTGGCCGGAGCGCAGCTCGGCCCGCGGCGCCGATCCCGCTGGTTACCCCCGAGCCGCGAGCCTTCGAAGCTCCCGCCGGCCAGATTGCGGTCAGCTGGTTCGGCCACTCGACGGCACTGCTGGAGATCGACGGGTACCGCGTTCTCACCGACCCGGTGTGGAGTCAACGCTGCTCACCCTCGGACGTGGTCGGACCGGGGCGCATGCATCCGCCTCCGGTGCCGCTGGAAGCGCTGCCGGCCCTAGACGCGATCGTCGTCAGCCACGACCACTACGACCACCTCGACATCGACACCATCCTCGCGCTGGCTCGAAGCCAGTGGGCCCCGTTCGTCGTTCCACTCGGTGTCGGGGCGCACCTGCGCGACTGGGGCGTTCCCGATGAGCGCATCGTCGAACTCGACTGGAACGAGCGCGCGCAAATCGATGAGCTCGCGCTGGTCTGCACACCGGCCCGGCACTTCTCCGGTCGGTTCCTGCACCGCAACGCCACGCTGTGGGCATCGTGGGCGATCATCGGGCCGGAGCACCGGGCCTACTTCGGCGGCGACACCGGCTACACCGGGAGTTTCACGGAGATCGGCGCCGAACACGGACCGTTCGACCTGACGCTGATGCCGGTCGGTGCCTACAACAAGGTGTGGCCGGACATTCACATGAATCCCGAGGAGGCGGTTCGGGCGCACGTGGATGTCAACGGCGGACTACTGGTGCCGATCCACTGGTGCACGTTCCGGTTGGCGCCGCACCCGTGGGCCGAACCGATCGAACGGCTGCTGGACGCCGCGGACGCTGCGAACGTCCGAGTGGCGGTGCCGAAACCGGGCGGGCGCGTCGACCCCACCGCGACCGCGGAGCTGGAGCCATGGTGGCGACTCGCGGACCGGTCGTGATACCCCTAGTCGCAGACTCCAACGCGAAAGGACACACCATGGGCTTCCTGGACAAGGCCAAGGACCTGTTGGCGCAGAACGCCGACACGGTCGGCTCCGCGATCGATAAGGCGGGCGAGTTCGTCGACTCCAAGACCGACGGCAAGTACAAAGACACCGTCAGCAAGGTGCAGGAGGCGGCGAAGAACGCGCTGGACGACGGCACGAAGGACGATCAGTAGAAGTCACCCATGGCGAAGCTTTCTGGATCCATCGACGTACCGCTGCCGCCCGAGCAGGCTTGGGCGGACGCGTCCAACCTCTCCCGCTACAAGGAGTGGCTGACCATCCACCGGGTGTGGCGGAGCAAGCTGCCCGAGCAGCTGGAGAAGGGCACCGTCATCGAGTCGATCCTCGAAGTCAAGGGCATGCCCAACCGGATCAAATGGACGATCGTGCACTACAAGCCGCCGGAGGCGATGACGCTCAACGGTGACGGCGTCGGTGGGGTCAAGGTTAAGTTGATCGCCAAAGTCAAGCCCAAGGGTGATGATTCGGTCGTCAGCTTCGACGTGCACCTCGGCGGCGCGGCGTTGTTCGGGCCAATCGGCATGATCGTCGCCGCCGCATTGAAAAGCGACATCCGCGAGTCGTTGAACAAGTTTGTCACGGTGTTCGCGCCGGCCTGACCCAAATCGTGTCGTCGCGATGAGTTTTCGGTTCAGCGGCGGTCGGTATCGGTGAACCCCGCTTCGGGGCCTCGTTACGCATAAGGAGGTCATCGTGCCCATCCGTCACGACGCGCCGTTGGGCGCTCCCTGCTGGATCGATTTGACGTCCTCGGACATTGAGCGCGCCCAGGACTTCTACGGCACGGTGTTCGGCTGGACGTTCGAGTCCGCGGGACCCCAGTACGGGGGATACGTCAACGCAGCCAAGGACGGACATCCCGTCGCCGGTCTGATGGCCAACCGGCCCGGGTCGCAAACCCCGGACAACTGGGCCACCTACTTTCACACCGCCGACATCAATGCCACCGTGTTGGCCGTGAGTGGTGCCGGCGGCGCGTCCTGCATGGGGCCAATGGAGGTGCCGGCCAAGGGATTCATGAGCCTCGCAACCGATTCGGCCGGAGCATTGTTCGGTGTGTGGCAGCCGCTGGAGCACCGCGGCTTCGAGGTGATCGGCGAAGCCGGCGCGCCGGTATGGCACCAATTGACCACTCGCGACTACCCCGCCGCTGTCGGCTTCTACCGCGAGGTGTTCGGCTGGCGGACCGAAGAGATTTCGGATACCGACGAATTCCGTTACACCACAGCCTGGTTCGGCGACCAGCGATTGCTCGGTGTGATGGATGGCGCGAGCTTTCTGCCCGACAATGTGCCGTCGAACTGGACGACTTTCTTCGGTGCCGAGGATGTCGACAAGACCCTGCGGGTGATCGCCGACAACGGCGGTGCTGTGGTTCAGGAGGCCAGGGACACGCCCTACGGCCGGCTTGCCGCGGCGACCGACCCGACAGGCACCGCGTTCAATCTGTCCTCGCTGCGGGGTTAGCACGACGCGGCGGGCCAACGCGCTACTGTCGCAGTGTGCCGCGCCTACGCCCCGGCTGGATGGTCTCGCTGTTCGCCGTCACGGTGTCGGTGAGCGCGTGGCTGCCGTGGTTGACGACCGGCATCAACGGTGGCGGCTGGGCCAACGCGATCGGTGGCAGCATCGGCAGCCTGCACCTTCCGCACGGGTTCGGGCCGGGGCAGCTGATCGTGTTGCTCTCGTCTGCGCTGCTGGTGGCGGGCGCGATGGTCGGCAGGGACTTGTCGGCGAAGCCGGCATCGGTTGCCGCGCTGCTGATCTCGCTGATCGTCGTCGCGCTCACGGTGTGGTATTACGACGTCAACGTGAAGCCGCCGGTATCGGCCGCCTACGGCCTGTACGTCGGTGGCGCCGGCGCGGGCGCGGCGATGCTGTGCTCCATGTGGGCGCTGGTGGCGTCGCTACGCGGCGACCGAGCCCGCTAGTCCACGCTGACCTGCGTGCCCTTCAGCGGCTGGGCGCACTGGTCGCAGGTCAATTCCCCGATGAACGGCTTGCCGCAGCCGAGATGAGTGATCATCACTGCCGGGCCCTCCGGCGCGTGAAACCAATGCTGTCCGCACTGCAGCGCCGTGACGATGACCGGGAAGAACGCCCGCCCCTTCTCGGTGAGCTGATAGTGCACGCGCGCAGGCCCCGCTGGCCGCGACATGCGCAGCACACCATTGGTGCAGAATGTCTGCAGCCGGCCGGCCAGCAGCGACGGCGGCGCTCCGAGCTGCGTTTGAAAATCAGTGAAGCGGCTGGTTCCCAAGAAGGCGCACACCAACAGCGCAGCCGCCCAACGGTTTCCGAACACACTCATCGTCTCGGGGAACAGCCCGGCCTGACCGCGCTTGCCGCCGGCGCTCGACCTGCGACGGGTAACCGCCTCGGGTACCGAGCGCGGCCACGAACCGCTCGGGCCCCAGCGCGCCGCCACCTCCTTCTCGGTCACCACGTCGGCGCATTCCCGGCAGGTCAGCCTCGGCGCGAAGTCGCTGCCGCACAGCGTGTGGCGCATTCCGGGAAGCCGCCGGACATGGTCGGGCACCCATCGTCGTTCCCATTCCCAGATCGAGAACAGCACCGGCCAAAAGGCCCGTCCGCGTTGGGTAATCAGATACTCCGCGCGAACGGGCCGGGTCTGGTACGTCTCGCGGGCCAGTAGCCCGTTATCCGTTAACGTCCGCAACCGGTTGGTCAGCGCCGAATTCGAAATCGGTAAGCGCTCGATGAACTCGCCGTAGCGGGTTGCTCCCAACAATGCCTGCTGGATGATCAGCAGCGTCCACTCGTCGCCGAGTAGACCCAGTATCCGGCCAACCGCATTGGTGCCACCGGGAGTCAGCGTGGTCGGCTTGGCCGCGATGGACGCAGCTGACATTCACAGCCCGATCGCGCCGGCGGGGAAGTCGACGTCATGCCAGCGACGCAACTGTGCGCCCGGCGCCCACGTGGCGTGTGTACCGCTGGAAATCCGTTCGGGCAGAGCCAGTTTGCACACCGGGCCGTCGCCGACCCGGGCGGCATCGAAGACCAGGCAGTACGAGGCGTCGGTGTTCATGTCGGTGGTCAGTGTGACCAGATAGCCGTCGTCTTCGGCGCGGGAGTCCGATCGCGGCGCCATCGCGGCCTCGCTCCCGTAGACCCCGCCCCCGAACTGATAGTGCGCCTCACCTCCGGTGCGCAGATCGTGCTTGACCAGGCCGTCGAACAGGAACCAACCCGGCTTGCCGGTGGCCGCATAGGCGTAGCGGTAGTCGCTGGCCGCGTAGTCGGGGTTGATCGTCCCGAATTCGGTGATCGATTCCGACAATTGCTCTTCTTTGACCGCGCCGGTGACCAGGTTGAGCCGCCACCGGTGCAGCCGGGCCTGCAGGCGATCCAGCGCCAGGAAGCGAAAGAGTTTGTCCCACTTCGTTCCACCGGTGTCGAGCGACTGGGGTGCGCCTTCGAAGAATCCGTCGAGCACGATTTCATCGCCGTCCTCGTAGGCGTTGGTGAAATGCAGCACGAACGTCGGGTCGGCCTCGAACCAACGGATGTCGCCGGTCCCGCCGCGGCGGGGGATCACCGCGAAGCGTGACGGAATATCGGGGTAGAACCGCGGCAAGTGCACATCGTGTTCGAGCAATTGCGGATCCCAGAACAGCGGGAAATCGTTAAGGATCACGTAGTTTTCGGTGAAAGCCATATCGTGCGGCAGCCGCGGGCCGGGTAGCGGAACGTCGATGTAGTGGGCCAGTTCGTTGTCCTCGTCCACGACGCCGTAGTGCATGTACGGAGCCTGCTTGCTGTAGTTGAAGAACAGCAGTTCGCCGGTTTTGCCGTCGACCTTCGGATGCGCTGAGACACCCCAGTGAAAAGGGAAGCGGCCGTTGAAGGTTTCCTTACCCAGCGTATTGGCCGAGAACGGGTCGACGCGATACAGATCGCCGCACTGGTAGAAGCTGGTCAGCGCGATGCCTCGGTGAACGATGACATCGGTGCTCGACGCGTCCTTCATCCGGGTGCGCGCGCCCCAGCCGTCTTCGCGCTTCGCTAGTTGCACCGGCTCGGCGAGCCCCGGCCACAGCGGCTCGGCCGCCTCGTTCTCGGCCAGGAAGCCGTCCGTTCGGACAAAGCGGTTGCGGTAGAAGGCTTTTCCATCGCGAAAGCCGACCACGTGCAACATCCCGTCGCCGTCGAACGGGTGATAGGTCTTCAACGCCGGGTGCAGCGGATTTTCGGTGTTGCGCAGGTAGACGCCGTCGAGGTCGCGGGGAATTTCCCCTTCCACGGCGGTCAGGTCATCGGCGTCCCACTCGCTGGTCTGCGGTCGCCACGGACCGGTTCGGTACGGGTGGTCGTCGTCTTCGGGCAGGGTCGACAGGAATTTGCCGACGATCTCGACGTCCATGTCACGATCCTTCGGTGGTGCTGACGACGAAACTGACCGTGGTGGCGGTGCTGCCGCCGAAATTCAGCGTGCCAAAGGTTTTCGCATCCTCGACCTGATAGTCGCCGGCGGTGCCGCTGACTTGCTTTGCCGCGTCGACGAGCATGCGCACCCCCGACGCGCCGACGGGATGGCCGCCGCCGATCAGGCCGCCGCTGGGATTGACCGGCAGCCGTCCGCCGTTCT
Source organism: uncultured Actinomycetota bacterium (assembly GCA_963760095.1). GTDB lineage: Bacteria > Actinomycetota > Actinomycetes > Mycobacteriales > Mycobacteriaceae > Mycobacterium. The sequence goes on from CAVXBT010000017.1 coordinate 75,674, forward strand.
CGATTTCGCCGTTTTCGATGGCTTTCCACGATTCGCCCGGTCCGGTGAGGCCGATGTGGTCGATCGCCAGGTACTCGCTGGGGGTGAAGCAGTCGTGCACTTCGACGCCGTGCAGATCGTCGAGTGTCGCCTGGGCGCGGCGTAACGCGTCGAGCACTGCCGCGCGTACATGTGGCAGGACGTACGGGTCGTCGGCAGCGCGGTCGAGTTTCTGTTGCAGGCCCAGCCCGACGGTCCGATGGCCCCAGCCCGTGATCCGGGCGATCGGCCGTGCGGTGGGATGATCGCGCAGGTATTTGTCGCTGACCAGGACGACTCCCGCACCGCCGTCGGTCATCTGGCTGCAGTCGAAGCGGCGCAGCCGGCCCTCGATGAGCGGATTGTTGTCGTCGTCGCCGATCGGATCCGGCACCTTCCATTCTCTGGTCTGCGCGTTGGGGTTTCGGCGCGCGTTGGCGAAGTTGAGCCCTGCGATCGCCCGCAGATGGGTTTCGTCCAGGCCGTAGCGGCGGTCGTATTCGTCGGCGACCTTGGCGAACATTGACGGCCAGAGGAACTTCGCGTCAGCGCCTTCGTGGCCCGTCCATGCCGCGGCACCGAGATGACGTGCCGCGGTGTCGCCGGGCACCGTCTTCTCCAGTTCGACGCCGAGGACCAACGCGGTCTCGTAGTTGCCCGACCGCAGGTCGGCCATCGCTGCCAGCGCGGCCACGCTTCCGGACGCGCAAGCGGCTTCGTGTCGAGACGCCGGGGTGTCCCACAGGCTGTCGCACACGGTTGCCGGCATCGCGCCGAGGTGACCCTGTTCGGCGAACATTTCGCCGAATGCGTTCGCGACGTGGACGACGCCGATGTCGCCGGCGTCGATTTTGGCCGCGGTCAGGGTGTTATCGACGATCTCGCGGGTCAGGTCTGCGAAGTCCAGGCCTTCTTTGGTGAGATTTCGGGCGAAGTCGCTCTGGTAGCCGCCGAGAATCCAGACATCAGTGTCCATAGCCGTACGTTACTACAACTAAGAGAGTGACAGGCCGTCCGACTTATCGGATGGCGGCACCGGACATTGGATTGGCAAGGGAGCCAAGGGAGGGACGGTCCCGCCGGCTCTCGGCTGAACCGACAGGACCTGGGTGAACGCGCAGGTCGACCTACGCGTTTACCTCTTTACTCGCATTGCCGTCTGTGGCGCATGACAAACCTAATCGGCGGAACCCGGCTAATTGCCTCCACGCGCAATAGCGTGGGCGGGATCCGAACTCCATTCCGACCACGATCCGGGAAACAACGCTGCCTGGTAACCGACTGTCGCGAGCGCCGCGACCGTGATGCTGGCCGTCACGCCGGATCCGCAGTACGCACCGAGTCGTGTGGCGTTTTGGACGCTGCGCTCGGCGAGCAGCTTGCGCATCTCGTCTTCGGCGATAAAAGTGCCGTCGGCGTTGAGCATGTCGCCGCTGGGCAGGTTTTCGGCTCCGGGGATATGTCCGGCCACCCGATCCACCGGCTCGACATCGCCCCGGAAGCGTTCCGGTGCGCGCGCGTCGAGAAGCGTCAGGTCTGCGGCGCTGACGTGCTGCGCCGTCAGGGTCGGCAGTGCTCCGGCATAGAGATCGTCGTGCAGAGCGGTCGCATTGCCCGGTGGCGGCGCAATCGGATCGGTTGCCAGAGTGCCGCCGGCCGACCGCCATGCCGACAGGCCCCCGTCCAGAATGCGCACGTCGGCGAGCCCGGCCGCGGTCAGTACCCACCAGGCCCGCGCCGAACCCGCGCGATTCCAGTCGTCATAGACGACTACGGGTACGCCCTGGCGGATGCCCCAACGGCGCGCCGAGGCTTCGACACTGCGCCCCGACGGCAGCGGATGGCGTCCTCGCCCGGTGATGGTGTGGTCAGTGAGCTCGTCGTCGAGTGACGCGTACACGGCACCCGGTATGTGACCTTGCAGGTATGCCGCGCGGCCGTCGGGCTCGTCGAGCCGCCAGCGCACATCGAGGATCGTCACCGGATCGCCGGCACCGATGCGGTCGGCCAAGTCTGCGACGGTGATCAGCACGTGGGCGCGAGCGTTCAACGAGCGCTCATGGCTTGAATCCAAGATCGTGCAAGGCGTCGACGCAGCCGCTGATCCAGTCGGCCGCGCTCGGGGGTTGCGGTCCCCCGCTGAGCTCCACTTGGCAGGCAAGCGCAGCGGTGTAGCCCTGCCGCATCTCACTCTTGAGATATTCGTGATTCTGCGGCATCGCGTAGTAGTCGTGTTCGGTGCTGTAGCCGTTCTGATACGACGGGCTGTGGCTCGCGCCGTGAGTGCAGCTGCCGGACGGGCACTCTGGATCCGCGTGCGCCAGCGGCGCCGAGCCGATCGCGGCCATGGCGATAGCAGCTGCGGCGAGAATAGAGCGGTCGAACACATCGCGCATCATCGCACGAGGGCGGCGAGTGCACGGCGAAACATCACACAATGCGAACCCTATGTGCACGTGAATCACTGCACCCGCGCGACGGGCGTCCGGCTCGCTATCAGGGCTGGGGCACTTCGACGTCGGAGACCAGTACACGTACGCCGCCCGTGGCGAGTCGCGACATGGCGGCGAAGAACGCGCCTGCTTCCGGTGTAGTCACTGCCGTACTGACGGCAGCGTAATCCGGGTAATACAGGTCGATCATGCGGTAAGCAGGCGTCGGACTCCCATCTTCTTTCGGCCAGACCTTCGACGCCTCGAGCCGGAGATATCCCGGTATTCGTCGAGCGGCCTCCAGCTGCTCCGACTCATAAGCGGCCTCGAAGCCGTCCGGGTCGGCGGGGTTGTCGTAGATGACCGTGATCTTGGTTTCGGACAATGGATTCCCTCGCGTCGTTGATGGCTGTCATGACCCCCTTGACTTCTACCACGGCGTCGACGCCCCCCAAACCCCCATCGATAGTCGGTGCCGATGAGGTCGGCATAAGTAGCGTCGGCAAATACACCGCCGGAAAGGTACGTCGGAGCCTCCTCCAGAGCGCTGACCCCGGCGCTGAAGGTGCCTTCCACATCGGTCAAATCGTCTGTGAAATTGGGTGGGACCTCAAAAGGGGAAAGCGAGGCTACCGTCGATTGGGTCACCCGCCAGCGCAAATGCCCGCGCAGCCGCCGCCACCGGAAGCATCAACCGAGCAGGGCTAGTTCTTCGCTGGCGCGACCCTGCCGTAGTCCCCGCTCTATTTCGTCCTTCAGAGCTGGGCTGCCGGGTGGATTTGTCTCTCGGCAGTTACAGCTGAGGCCGCCGAACGGGTTCGGGGCGGTGCCGATCGAGTTCTGGTCGGCGTTGGCCGGTGCTGCCATCCCCGCAACGCAGGAGCCGAGAGCGACAGCAGCGCTGACCAATATTTTCGCAATCATTTGGCGGTGCTGAGTCGCCATGTCATCCTCTTTCCCCGAAATAAAGTGGCGGTGAGACTTAATACCGAGAACAGCGCTCCCGGAGTGCGAATACCTCACCGCTGGTGCATTCAGACGTCCTTTCCTACTTGTCATAATTGCCCGCCAAGCAGCCGGCGTCGCCACCGCTGATACCCATCAATGCCTCCTGCCAGCGGGATCTCGGGCCCCCAGCTAGCTGCATATCGGCAACGGGTACTGTCCACAGCTCGCGCTCCATCGACGGCAGGCACCTTGCGTGATTCTGACAACTTCCGCGCCCGTTGGCGGGCAGTGCGCAACGAGCCCGGCGTCCCAGACGCCACTAGTCACAGCTTCCGCAAATCGTTGGCGACGTTGATCGACGACGAGGGACTGTCCGCGCGGATCGGAGCGGATTACCTGGGTCACGCCAGGGTTCTGGCCGCCACGCCTGCGCTCCCCGTCGAGTGAATTCGCCAATTCATGATCAATCTGTAAAGAGGCACATGAAAATCTGTAATGACAGGACAATCTCAAGATCAGGAAAAAAAGTCTGTCATCGGTGCGTAGGAGTGCACTGACGATCAGCGTGGGAGTGGCCATCGCCATGAGTTCGGGGCTCGGCGTCGCCTCAGCCGCTCCGCGCAAGCAAACGGTGCTGAACAGTACCGGGGTACCGATCCAGATTTACCAGTTCATCTACTCGAACAACGAGAAGAACCTCACGGACAGTAGTACCCCGTACGGCACGGTCCTCCAAAACGGAGGCACCGCGACCTTCCAATTCACGAAATCCGGCCATGTCACTATCAATTTCCAGAACCCCCCGAATGCGGGTCCGAACAACCCAGTGAAGTCCACCTGGGCCGTCAATTTCAATTCGGACTCCGACACCCCAGCCTGTCAGGCGTCCGACCCCGCTTATTGCTCAAATCGTATTATCACTGGCGCCGCCGCCGACGATTGGTTTTGGCAAGTCGTTCTCACGTCGAGTAAGCCGGCACCAGCCCCTCCACCACCGGCACCAACGCGACCACCGGTACCGGTGGTACCGGGAGTGCCGCCGACCCAGTTTGTGCCACCGCAGCACTAGCAATAGCTTGTAAGCCGATGTGCGACGGTGGAATCACTGCGCGGTGGCATGCCAACGATGCCGAGAAGGAGTCCCGCGCCGGTCGATCTCTTCATCGCTGACTTCCGCACTCCCGGCCTGGTGCCGAGGTGATCTCCACTGTCCGCCTTGCGGATCGGGGCTCACGGCAAGATCACCCGCACTTACTTGGGTGGCGGGGTGTGGGTCGCGCGGTGTCGTTACCGCGACAATGACGGGGTGACCCGCGTCATCGAGCGACGTGGTCCCGCTGACGATTTCGACAAGCACGGCAAGCTCGCCGAGGATGCGCTTGTAGAGGTGGACGGCCAGCGTCGCGCCGCCGGTGACAGTGCGGTCACACTTGATACCAAGATCATGGCGCTTGTCGATCAGCACATTGACCGGCTGGAGGAGGACGGCCGCGCGGTCCGCACCATCGACACGTACGAGTACTGCGCGAAATTGTTCGGCAAAATCATGTCCGGTGTGCGCGTCGGCGAAGCAACACCTGCGCGGCTCGATGCGGCCATTCGATCAATGCGCCGGGCTCACGGCGATGTCATGGCTGTGCAATCCAAAACGATCCTGAAGGGCGGTTTGCACCTCGCGGTGATGGCCAACGTGATCGGAGCCAACCCGGTGCGCGACGTCTCACCGATGCAGTCCAAGTCGCGGCCCGTGGGAGCCAAACCGTTGACCGCCGACGAGTTGCGCGGCCTCTTGACGAAACTCAGGGAATCGGAGGCCTGCCAGCGCCACGACCTGGTCGACCCGATCACTCTGTTCATCGCCACCGGGCTACGGATCTCCGAACTGCTCGGACTGCTCTGGTCGGACATCGACGAAGAAACGTCCACGCTGAAGGTCAGCGGCGAAGTGATCCGGGCCGCGGGCAAAGGCCTGATGCGCATCGACGAGACCAAGACGGCCGCCGGCCGCCGCACTATCCCGCTGCCGACGTTCGCGGCCGCGGTGCTGGTGGCTCGACGCACTGTCGTATCTGGGCGAGCAGGCGATGGTGTTCCCATCGACGGCCGGCACTTGGCGCGATCCCGACAACTTCCGGCACGCTGGCGCGAGATCCGTGACGCCCTCGGCGTACCGGACGCCACCAGCCACAGCTTCCGCAATACAGTGGCCACCCTCATCGACGACGAAGGGCTGTCCGCCCGGATCGGCGCCGATCATCTCGGCCACTCGCGAATCTCGATGACTCAGGACAAATGCATGGCCCGCGGCCGGGTGCATACAGCGGTGGCGGACATGCTGGACCGGGCTATAAGCGATGAATAAACGATGGATTCGAGTGGGCCTCAATAAAAAATGGCCCCTGACGTGCCCCCGGCAACGTGCCCCCGGCAGGATTCGAACCTGCGACACCGGCTTTAGGAGAGCCTGCGAGCTCTCCCGGTCGTGACTCTGAAAGCTGTTATGAGCTGGTGATTTAACGCCATCCGGCACCACCTCGAAACCACGGCGTGTCGAGGATTCGAACCTGCGACACCGGCTTTAGGAGAGCCGTGCTCTATCCCCTGAGCTACGAGGGCTGACGACATCGTTAAACCTAGCCGCTCGTCGGCATTACGCGAGTGCGGGCCTTAAATCCAGACAAAGAGACGCGGGGTGCCGGGCTCGCCGGATGCTGCCCCGCGCGGAAAGGAAACCGGCGCTTCGATGCCGGCGAGCTTGAGGTTCACCGCCGCCGCGTCCGCAGATACGGCAACGATCTTGCCGATGTCGTACTGATCGTCACCCCACTTGATCGTGGCGTACCGCCCGAGGTGTTCGACCGCAAGGTCTTCGGGCGCGACCTCGGACGGCTTGGGCGGCGCGGCAGCATCCAACTCGTCGTCGGCTGGCGCGGGCCCGGAGTCCTCGGCCCAGGCGTTCTCGTCGCCGAAATACTCGCCGTCATCGCCGGCCTGCTTGAGTCGGTCGAGAGCCGGCTTCGCCGCCGGCGCGTCCGGGTCGTCTTCGGCGACCCACAGCCGCCAGCCCTGCGGCGGTGGCGGCCACGACGGATCGGGCGACCAGTCCGCGTGCGGCACCCAACCCTTCGGCGGCTTCGGCCAATTGGGAGGCGGGTTGTAGCGCATCAAACCACCATACGTAACCCAGCGGTCAGTTGAACTCGGCGATCACCTTCGCGATGGTGTCGACATGATTTTCCTGGAAGGTGAAGGACGTCACGCCGTAGGTGTCGCGGTAGCCGCGCAACGTGTCGGCGATGTCGCGCGGCGATCCGCTCAGCACCGACGGCAGGGCCAGCAGTTCCTCGTCGGACAGGTCCACGAATCTGCGGGTGAGTGCTAAGTCGGGTTTGCCGGAGTTGTCCGACGGCACCGCGGTGATCGCGAGGTTCAACTCGAGATCTGCGAACCGGTCGCCGGCGGCACTGCGGACGAACTCGACGCGTTCGGCGAGCGGGTCTGCGACATCACCGGGATTGGCACCGGTCAACCCGATGATGTCGGCGTGCTGGGCAGCGATCGTCAGCAGTCGATTTCCGTTGCCGGCGATCAGGATTGGCACGCTGGGCAGGTGCTTCTTGATGTAGGTGGTGACGTGCTCGAGGTAGTCGACACGTTGCCGGGCGCTCGGGTAGGGCAGCTCGGCAGCCTCGAACTCCTCGCGCACGTAGCCGGCGCCCAGGCCCACGTCGAGACGCCCGCCGCTGAGCTGATCGACTTCGGCAGCGTCACGAGCTAGCAGGGCCGGTTTGTAGAAGCCGGCATTGAGCACATAGGTCCCCAGCCGCACCGTGGAGGTCGCGGCCGCGATCGCAGTCAGGACCGGAAACGGTGCCGGCGCGCCGAGGTGGTCGGGTAGGTGCAGGGCGTCGAACCCGGAGTCCTCCAAATGTTTTGCCTTGTCCTGCAACGCAATAAGTGACTTGGCGGAATGAATGCCCACCGAAAAGCGAAAGGCCCGTTCGGCCATTGGCCATCTCCGATCGTGTAGTTAGTTGGACGGCAATTTCCAAGAGCGGGCGGCATTCACCAGACCCTGCACCAGATCGGCGGTCACCGGCGACAAGCCGTCGTCACCGGGCAGCGGACTGCGCGGGCTGATGCCCCTGACCCGGGTCGGCAACTCCAATTGCGTTCCGCCGTCGCGTGTCTGGTTGACCGGGTTCTGTGGATGCAGCCCGCGCAGCTCAAGCGGAATCTCCTCGAGATCGGTGACGACGTGATAGCCGGGCAGGTCAAGGTGTTCTGACAGGTGGGCCGCCAGCGCGCGGTTGGGGCCTCCGGCCAACAACTGCGTAGCACGGCCAATTCGTCCGTAGCCGTGCAGCGACACCGCGACGTCGACGTGGTCGAGGAATTCCGCGAGGCGTGCCGACTCCTCGGCGAGGAATCGCGCCGACGCCAGGTGGTGTGGATAGCGGTCGGGATGCCGTACGAGATAGACCGACGCGTCGGCCGCGTCGGCGGCGCGCTCGGCGATCACGTCGGTCATCTCTTCTAGGCCACCGCCGTGAATTGCCAGAAAACCGAACCGCGACCGCAGCAGGCTGACTTCGACCACCCCAGCGTCGGACAGCAACTCGGGAAGCGACTGTGGCGCAGGCGTTGTGGGCCGCGAGCGGGGGCGGGGCCAACGGGCGGGATCCCATCGGCGCAGGAAGTCGACCCACCGCTGCGGCAACCCATGATGGACTGCCCCGTCGATGATGCGCTCCAGGTAGCCGGGCCGCGGCGGTCCCGGATTCACCCGGTGGTCGATATAGACCCAAGCGTCCGACGGCCCGTCATCGGTGTGCACGGTCAGGCGGTCGCGTCGGTAGCGCACCGGCACGCCCTCGGCGCTGTCCAGGGTGGTCAGATCGTGGTCGGACAATTGCCAGACGACTCCGTGGACCTGCGTCCCGTCGAAGGGTTCGACGGTCGCCACACCGCGCTGGTTGATCAGCCAATCGTGGTCGGTGAGCACTGCCCGCCGTGGAGACGTCGCATCGGGGCAACGCAGCGCCATCTGCTGCACGCACAGGTTGGACCCGTACGCGAAGTAGGTATGACGGCGGCTTGGCGTCACGGGTTCGATGTTAGCCGAGCGAAATATCTGCCCCTCCGACGACCGAGCGAGCCTCCCGGAGACGTTGGATTGAGCCGGTGGTGACCGCGAGGTTAATTCCGCGCGTCACGGTATTCGTACCGCTGTTTCGGTGACAGGATTACTTGATGAGCGGCGTGGAGGACGACGGCACGCGGGGCCGGGACACGATCGAACGTGAATTGCGACTGCTGGCCAGCGTGCGTAGCGCCTACCGCGAACGTGGCGGAGCGTTGCCGTCGATAAACCAGATGGACGCCCTGCTGGACGAACTCCTCGAACTCGGCGGGCAGGCAGAACCTCAGCAGGACAACGGAACGCTCGGCACTACCCCGAGCCGTTGCCGCTGACTGTGAGGTAGATCAGCACGACGTTCAGCAGACTGATCATCACGCCGATCACCCAGCCGACGGCGGTGGTAACGCGGTGATTGGCGTCGATTCCCATGAGCGCGCGATTGCTGGTCAGCCGGACCAGTGGAATCAGCGCGAACGGGATGCCAAACGACAACACCACCTGTGACAGCACTAACGTGCGCGTCGGATTTAAACCCACGGCCAGAATCACCAGTGCGGGCGCCAGCGTCACCAATCGACGCACCACCAACGGAATTGACCGGTACAGCAATCCCTGCATGATCATCGCGCCGGCATATGCGCCCACCGACGCCGAGGCCAACCCCGAAGCCAGCAATCCGATCGCGAAGAACACCGCAATCAGTGGACTTACGGTGTCGCGCACCACGGAGTAGGCCGCCTCGATTGAACTGGCGCCACCACGGCCCTTCATGTTCAGCGCAGCGACCAGCAGCATGGCGACGTTCACCCCACCCGCGACCACCATCGCCAGCCCGACATCCAACCGGGTGGCACGCAGGAGCCGACGCCGGCGCGGGCCGGGATCGGGATGGCCGTGTCGGTCGCGGGCAAGTCCGGAGTGCAGATAGACCGCGTGCGGCATCACCGTCGCGCCCAAGATGGCCGCGGCCAGCAGCACGCTTTCCTTCCCGTGGAATTGGGGCACCAGGCCGCCGACCACGTCCCCCGGTGGTGGTGTTGCCACGAAAAAGCTGGCGGTGAACCCGATCGCGATGAGCAGCAGCAGTCCGGTGATGACGCGTTCGAACAGTTGCTGGCCGCGCTGATCCTGAATAAGTAGAAGCAGCAGCGACACCACCCCGGTAATCACTCCGCCGAGCAGCAGCGGCAGGCGGAACAGGATGTGCAGGGCGATCGCCCCGCCGATCACCTCGGCGACGTCGGTGGCCATGGCGACGATCTCGGCCTGCACCCAATAGCCCAGTCGGGCCGGGCGGCTCAGCTGCGCTCCGACGGCCTCCGGCAGCGAGCGCCCGGTCACCAGCCCAAGCTTTGCCGACAGGTATTGCACGAGACCGGCCATCACGTTCGCAATGACGATGACCCACAGCAGCGAGAAGCCGAAGTGCGCGCCGGCGCTGATGTTCGCGGCCACGTTGCCCGGATCTACATAGGCGATGGCGGCGACGAATGCGGGTCCGAGCAGATACCACGTCGCTTTGAGCGGGGCGAGGGTGTCCTGGGGCACCTAACTCACTTTCCATAAACGAATAGAAAAGTTAGGTTAGCCGAAACCTTCAGCTCGGCGAATACAGGCCGCGGCCGGTGATGAGCGGGAGGTCCAGCGTCGTCCGGATTCCGGCGGGCGCGGCAACGACGGCGGGGATGGCGTTGACGACGCGCATCGCCGTCGCCACCAGACCGGCGTGATTGTGATCGCCCTTGCGACTGCTCAGGCAGACGTCGACGGCATAGGACGGTTCGCCGGTGATCTCGACTCGGTACGAGCCGCCGGGCTGGGCCGGCTGTGGCCAGTCCGGGCAAAGGTCTTCGCGCAATCGAGTGACGTGTTCGAGGACGACGACGGGATCGCCGTCGACCAGTCCGAGGACCTCGAAGCGCAGCGCGGCGGCACTGCCCTTGGGGACATGGCCAGCGGCGATCTCGAAGTCCTCGGGTGCTGGTTCGCGCACGTACATCTCTTCGACGATGTCGAGTTCAACGCCGAGACCGGCGGCGAGTTGGCGCACCACCGATCCCCACGCCAGACTCAGCACGCCCGGTTGCAGCAGCATCGGGATCTCGTCGATCGGCTTGCCGAACCCCATCACGTCGAACATGACGGTCGCGCTGTCGTAGGTGGCGTAGTCGACGATCTCCATGCAGCGGATCTGCTCGATGCTCTGACAAGTTCCGGCCAGCGCCAGCGGCAGCAGATCGTTGGCGAAGCCGGGATCGATGCCGTTGACGAAAAGGCTTGAATTGCCCTGTTGCGCAGCGTCTTCAATCGGCGTGAGCAGTTCGGGGGGAAGCACATGCCATGGATATTGAAAGAAGACCGCACTACTGCCGACGACATTCACCCCGGCGGCCAGAATGCGGCGGTAGTCATCGAGCGCCTCGGGCAGCCGGTTGTCGGCCATCGCGGTGTAGACCACGCACTGCGGGCCGGTGGCCAGCACCGCATCCAGATCGGTGGATGCGGTGATTCCGGTCGAGACATCAAGACCGGCAAGAACTCCGGCGTCTTTGCCGGCTTTGGCGTCCGATGACACCCACACCCCGGTCAGCTCGTAATCGGGATTGGTGATCAGTGCCCGTAGCGCGTGGACGCCGACATTGCCGGTGCCGATCTGGGCGACGCGAATGGCCTCCCGCACAGAGCCGGTCACAGGTCCGGGATCGGCAGGTCGAGGTTGGGGAAGGTGATGCCGCCGTCGACCTCGATCACCTTCCCGGTCAGGTAGGCGCCTGCCGGTGACGCCAAATACACTGCAGCAGCCGCGATCTCGTCCGGCTCGCCGAGGCGCCGCAGCGGTGTCGCTTTCTCCATCGGCACGCGCAGCTCGTCGTTGGAGGCGACGATGTCCAGCGCCGAGGTGGCGATCGATCCGGGCGCGATGGCGTTGACCCGGATCCGTGGGCACAGGTCCAGCGCTGCCAGTCGCGTGTAATGGGCGAGCGCGGCCTTGGCGGTGCCGTAGGCGGCGAAACCACGGCCGGGCACCCGGCCCATCGTCGAGGTGATGTTGATGATGCTGCCGCCACCGGAATGCTCGAGCATCAGCGGCACCGCGGCAATGGTGAGCGCGTGGGCGGTCGCCACGTTGAAGGTGAACGCGGCTTTGAGGTCCTTCGTCGAGGTGGTCAGCAGCGCGTTGGGCATGGTGCCGCCGACGTTGTTGACGACGATGTCCAGCCGCCCGAACGCCTCGACGGCCGCGGCGGCCAACTCGGCGGTGACCTCGGGCTGGGCGAGGTCAGTCGTCACGATGTGGGCGCGACGCCCTGCGGCGCGAACCTTTTCGGCGACGGCCTCTAGTTCGGATTGAGTGCGGGAGGCGATGACGACGTCGGCGCCGACGTCGGCGAACGCCAGCGCGATGGCTGCGCCAAGTCCGCGGCCGCCACCGGTGACGACGGCAACTTGGTCGTCGAGTCGGAATTTGTCCAGGATCACGGGCGCCACCGTAGCAAGGCGTGGTTGGTCGCGGAACCCTATTTCTGAAACACGTTCTAGTCGTTCTGGGCTGGATGGTAGCCAGCGGTCCAGGCGACAGTGCAGCGTTCTTTGGCCAGTCGCTGCCACGCCCGGATGCGGACGTTCAACACCGAACAGAGTTGGCAGGGAATTACGGCGCTGGCAGTCCGGGTATCGACGCGGCGGCCGAGACGAATAATCAAGAGTCATGACTGTGGAGCAAACGAGACCGCGGGTTCGGCTGTGTACCAGCACCGCCAGATGCGTTTGACCCACACCAACGTCGCCGGCCGATCTCCGGCGGGCAAGTCACGAACCCACGTCGGCGGGCGATCGTGCAGCCTGGCCTGCGCTCCGCCGGCGGACACACCCGGTCGCCGCAGTGGTCTCGATCGCATACTCCAGCTCGCCAGCGCGATCGGATACGGCCAGAACGGCCGTGCCTTCCAAACCAAGCATCACCGTGGCACTACTGTTGTTGTTCACCTGGGGCCCTTCTGATCGTGTTTGCCAACCCACGGATCGTCAGGCCCGGGCGCCAGGCCCATTCCCAGGCTCAGGCGAACAACCGTGTCGCCCGAGCGCTACCACGATTCACTGCGAAGAGCCCGTAAACCGTCTGGCGCCCAACCCGTCTTGCAAGTCTTTGCGAATAGCACTACTGCTTCGCCGCCCGCTGCGGCGCTGGTGTGCGCAGAGTTCGCCGCATCCGGCTCCAACAGCGGTCCGTTCGATGAGCAGACGCTTCTCGGGGTGTTGGCCCGGCGTCCGCGGCACGCGCGCTAAGACCGGCTGGCCCTAACGCCGAGCAAACGCTCGACGCCCGCTTCGGCAGCATTGATCAGTAAGAACAAGTGAGTTTCTATCCCAGTGTCAGCCATAGCGGATAATTACGGGGAATGGGTCGGCACATGCCGGTTATATGTTGAGCGCCGCGACGCTCTGAGCGCCAGGATTGGCGAGTTTGGGACTGTCAGGTGCGGCTGTCGACCCTGGCGTCATTCTCGGCGCTGCTGAGGAATTGCGCCTGGAGGGGATTGTGTGCAAGCGCCTGGACACCGCACTGGGTAAGGACGCCGTCGCCGAAGCGCGGCCGATTCGTAATTGGTAGCACGGCACAAACTTCCCCACAGCCCACTTGCGCTTGCTCATCGCGATAGCTCGGTCACGTTTTCAGCTTGCGCGAGTGAGACCTGATTCACTTCGGCGTACAGGTCATCGGCGCGCTCCTGTTCTGCCGCAAGCTTTTCCAGTGCCGCGACTGCACGCCTGAGGAGGTTGATCGCTTCCTCGACATGCTCTTTCACTTCATAGAAACCGGGTATCAATCCCATCTGGATCTTCCCTCCGTTGCGAGCCGGAACTTCAAGCCGACTTCTGAATAGCGTTTGCTCGTCCGGACCATCGTAGGCCAGCGGACCAGTGCCGGTCACCGGCTTGCGACCCACGCGCGCATTTGACACGCGGGATCAACGAAAATGTTAACGTTCCCGGCTCTCTCGGGCGGGGGGAATGTCAGCCGGGTAGTAGTAGCAGTAGTAGTAGTAAAGGTGTCCGTGAGGATCCGCGTGCGGTTCCTGGCCGTATGTATCGAGTCAGGGTCATCAGCAAGACGATAGGCACCGTGCTGGTCGGCGCTGATTACTTGGAAAACATCACCCTTCAGCGACACAACACCAGCTCGTCGCTCCGGGTGCACGGTAGGTGACACCCAACCTCATTGGGTATGCCGTGCGGCGTCTGTCCAGGGGATTGCCGTTCGACCGGATGACATTACTTCTCCACCGAATGGCGGAATGCGCACCGTGTGCCGGTGAGAACCGGCAGGTTTTGCGAAGAACGGTGTGGCCAGCGCGACATCCGTCAATCAAACAGGTGGGGGCGTAATTGGTCGCTCATTCCATGGCGGCTGATCGCTGGGTTGCGTGTTGACGCCGTCAACACCTGTTGCGTATCCGCAGGTACCTGCGCTTCGTTTCGCGTCTCCCGCGTCGTCCGGATCAGCGTTTCTGCAGGTCAAGCCGATTTCCGCAGCGGGTTCGATTCCCCGGCAGCTCCAGGAAGGGGCCGCTGACATGCGGTCCTTTTTCGTCAGATCAGACGACATGCCCAAGATCGGCGAATTGACGTTCACTGGCGGTGTCCTTTATTCGCGTTGCCGAATACCGCTGGACGTACCCATACATTCCGAGCGCGGTCAGGATCGCGCCGATGAACAGGAAAATGGTGGTGGCCGCCCAATTAGGCGGTATGTCGGGTACGGCGGCGAGGTGCGTCCACGGCGACAGGTTGACAACCCAGCCAGGGGCGTGCGTGGTCTGCATGATCACGTTCACCAGGAATCCGCCCACAACCGGCAGTGCACCGATCGCGCCGGCAGCAATGGGAGCCACCCGACGCCCACCGCGGCGGCCCCGGCCGCGAGCAATGCCACGGGAAGGGAATTCAGCGCACCCGCAAGTGAATCGCTCAACTGCAGTGGGGCGCCAGTGATTTCGGCGCCGCTCCAGACGGCGACTGCGGCCGAGCAATGCAGGGCGACCACCCCACCCACCGTGACCATGATCTCGGTGGACACCAGGCGTACGCGTGAAATGGGTTGGGCGAACAGCAAGGTCCATCGACCGGCCTTCTCGTCGGCGACCATCGCGGCGAGACGCATTGCGGCGTAGAGGCCGGTGGGAACTGCGAGCACGCCGAACAGAACCGCAGCGCCGACATTCACCAACTCATGTCCGCCCATCCCGGCGGGCGCGGCGAGTTTAGCGAAGCGCGGGTTCGTCTGGAACAACTCGAGAATCGAGGAGAGCAACACGCCGACGAGGAGGAAGTATGCGGCGATGCCCGTCGCCCACCCAAGCGTGGTCCGCGCGGTCCGGCGAAGGGCGAACCCGCTGATCGACTGCAACAGTCGAGTTCGTGGAGGACGGCTAGCCGGCACCGCCACTACCCCGTCGCCCAAATCGCGGTGGCGTGCCGCGAAGAGGGCCGCACCGGCCAGCACCAATCGGAAACGCGCCCAACACGATCAGCGGGGCGATGCGGTTTTCGGCGTATGGCGCCGAGCGGGCAGTAAGCCCGAACGGCGTCGCCCGAGACCAGCATGCCAGTTGATGTGAGCCATCGGCGATCATGCGCAGCATCAGGGCAACGCCCAGAGCGGCGACCGTAAGTCCCGTGGCACCGGATCGCGTCGGCATGACCTGCGCGGCGAGCAGAGCTGTCGTCGCGGAGTTCAAAGCAACACAGGTGATTCCGGCCGCATGGATCACTGCGCCGGTCAGTTCAGTGCGGGCCGCCAAAAGGCCCGCCGGCCAACCCCCACGCCGATCTGCGCTTGCGCGGATCCAAAAAGAGCGGCCAGGCAGCGGACAACCACATCGGCCATTCGCGGGCGTCCCGCGAGGAGCAGATCCCACCGCCGGCTATCCTCCTCACCGCGGGTAATACGCGTGGCGGCAAGGATGATCCATACGCTCACGAGCACCGAAACGGGTGTGCCGGTGCGCCACACAGTGAAACCGCCGGGATCGCCGAGAGCGACCGGTGGGCCCGACAAGATCCTTATGGCGGGATTCTCAGCAAGTACGCGCAAACCTGATTCATCCAGCAAGTCGCCGATCGGCTGGTATTCGAGGGCAACCAACGCCGACATAGCTCCACAGATCAAGGCGACTACCACGGCACCACGGCGAAGCTGGCGCACGGCCAGCCTGCTCACAGCCCGGCCCGGCGCGAGTTGCGGCCCGGCGGTTACCGGCGAACCGGGCAGCGTGGCGGTTGTCATCGTGCAGCTTCTCCGTAGTAGTCGAGAAAGATCTCCTCGAGTGTCGGTTCGTGCATCGCGAGCGCGGTAATGTCGGCTGTGGCGAGCGCTCGAAGCGCGGCCACCGGCGATCCAGTCAGCTTGAACCGCAACCGTTAAGCGTCCAGCTGCTCGACACTCGACACAGCCGCAATATCCTGGAGGAAAGGTTCAACGCCGCGATAGGACACCTCGACTATGGTCCGGCGCAACCGGCGTAAATCAGCGATGCTGTCAACTTCGACGAGCCGCCCGGCACGTAGAATCGCTACTCGGTCGCATACGGCCTCTACCTCGGCCAGCTGATGAGAGCTGAGGAACACCGTCTGGCCTCGCTCCCGTGCTTCTGCGACACAGCCGCGAAATTCTCTCTCCACCAACGGATCCACGCCGCTTGTCGGCTCGTCGAGCACTAGAAGCGGAGCCCGTGTCGCGAATGCAGCGACAAGTGCCACCTTCTGCCGGTTGCCGGTCGAATAGGTCCTGGCCGGCTTGTCGAGCTCGAGATCGAAACGGTCGACCAACTCGTCGCGGTAGGCCGCGTCGACGCCGAGGGCCCACGCAGCCAAGCAGCTCAAGGATTTCGGCGCCCATCAGTCGCGGCCACAGCGCAACATCAGCGGGCACGTATGCGATGTGACGATGGGACCGAGGGACGTCACCTGCAGTGCAACCGAATATCTTCGCACTGCCTGCGGTCGGGCGAATCAATCCGAGTAGCAGGCGGATCGTCGTCGACTTGCCGGCACGACTGGGGCCCAGGAACCCGAACACCTCGCCGGGCGCGACGCCTGCATGCTCAGATCCTCGACAGCCACAACACGGCCGAACCGTTTGGTCAGACCGTCGACACGGATGGCAGGGGTGACAGCAGTGCGCGCCGAGGATTCCAGTCCCGAAGGGTAGGTCACCCACGTAAATAGCTCTCGGACCCGACCCAGGGACCGCTCAAGCAGACCTCTCCCGCAACTCCGTCGTCAGCGGCCCAATGAATTCATTCCATCGGTCCGCATGCTGCCGCCATATAGCCATGATGGTTTGAGCATTGCCATCTGCTCCGCAATTGCTTCTGGCCCACCCATTCCTCCCGCATTTTCGGCTCACCGCAGGACTTCGTTTGAATACGAGGCGTCCGACGATTATTTGCAAGATAGGGGCGCGCACAACATCCTGGGCGTCTTTGACGTGGCAGAGGTGATCAGAACGGCGCCGCGCGGCTGGTGGTCTTTCGACATCCGTTCGCCTTTGCTGATTTATGTCAGCAAAGGCGAACCGGTGTTCGCTCGCATCACCAGCGAGCACCGAAACTTCGCCGTCGTAAAGAGGCCTGTAACTGCCCGGTAACGATACGCCACAAGCCGATACATCACGGCAGGTCACATCGGAGGAAGCCGCAATCGGCCCAACCCTGCGGCGCGCGCACGAGTTACTGAGCTGTGCTAGGAGTCGCATCAGGAACTTTGCTGAAACCTCGGACCGCCCTTGTCGGGCTCCAGTATGGTTCGGATTGACTAGTTCGGGACTAGTGCGGGTGACGCCGCGCTCGACTCATGTCTGCGCGCGATCGGGGCTTGCGAGAGTCGGCCTTTGATAGGTCAACACGCTAGGGCTGGTGAGTCGGATGGGGCTCGATAGACAGGCACTTCCGCTGACGCGGAGACCGCTAGACATCTGGCTTGCGGAGAAAACGGGTAGCTTCGGTGCGAAGTGGCAACTGGGCGAGCTTGTGCGAATCGACGGCACGGTCGAGCCTGGTTTGCTTGAGCGGTCGATCGTTCAAGCGGTGCGCGAGGCCGAACCACTTAGAGCCGCGTTTTTCGAGGTGGATGGCCAGGTTTTCCAAAAGCCGGTTGATTACCCGGACGTTGAGCTTGCTCGCTACGATCTCACCGGCTCGCAGGATCCTGCACAGGACGCCTATCGGCTGGCATCATCGATCCAACGCAGGCTGATGCCGCTTGGTGGCCCGCTGTTCAAATTTGCGTTGTTGCAGACACGGGTCAGTGAATTTTATTTGTTCGCATGCTGCCATCATATAGTGGTAGATGGAATCGGCATTACTCTTGTTTGTCATCGGATTGCGGCTATCTATAATGCAATTGCTTCTGGCGCGTCGATTCCTCCTGCTTTTTTTGGATCGCTGAGTGATCTGATTGATTGCGAATTAGAATACGAAACGTCCACCGATTATCTTGATGATCAGGCCTCTGGATCAGGAACCTTCCACCGGAAAGCGAACCGCGTTATCGGTTGGCGCCCGCCGCCGCGGGCGGGCGTGATCCGGATGAATCTTCTGAACCGGTTCAATTGGACCCTTCCGCCGTTGCCGGGATCCAAGTGTTGTCAAAGGGTTTGGGGGTGCGTCGGTCGTCGGTGATTACCGCAGCGTGCGCGCTCCTGATGCGCGCGTTCGACACTGAGAGTCCGGAGGTCGTCCTCGATTTTCCGGTAAGCAGGCGTGTGCGTCCGGAAACACAGACGGTGGCCGGAATGGTTTCCGGGTTTGTGCCACTGGTGTTGAAAGCTTTCGCCAGGAGTCTGCGGTTGCTGGTTTTTGTCGACATCTGGACGCCAATGCGAGAAGCGCTGCAGCATCAGCGGTTCCCCAGTGCACGCTATTGATTATAAGGCGCGTCTCCGCGGCTCCGGGCAGGCGTCGAATCGGGTAGTTGTTAATTTTATTCCGGCTACACATATGGCGGATCTTGCTGGTGCCGCGGTATCGGGGACCCTGACCCATGCCGGCCCCGTCGAGTTTGGGCTGGTCTTTTTTAGAGACGGCGATCAGCTTTTTCTTAGCACGGCGGGTCCTGGACAGTTCTTTTCGAACTCCGATGTCTGCGATCTAGCAGAACGGTTGGAGCGGGTGTTGGTGGCGATGACCGCCGAT
>CAVXBT010000018.1:0-7785 GCA_963760095.1 uncultured Actinomycetota bacterium
CTGCCATGCAAGGGGTGCCGGACAACCTTTACGAGGCGGCCAGACTCGACGGGGCGGGGGAGTTGCGCCAGTTCGCGTCGATCACCGTGCCGCTGATTCGCGGTTCGGTGTCGTTTGTGGTGGTGATCTCAATCATTCATGCATTTCAGGCATTTGATCTTGTCTACGTGCTCACCGGGCGAAACGGGGGGCCCGAGACGGCGACATATGTTCTCGGCATCATGCTGTTCCAGCATGCTTTCGCCTTCTTGGAGTTCGGTTACGCCTCGGCCTTGGCGTGGGTGATGTTCGCCATCCTGCTGGTGTTGACCGTGGTGCAGTTACGGCTCGGGCGTCGTCGAGCGGCCCAGGAGGAAAGATCGTGGGCGTGACCGAACGCGTGATCAAACCCAGCGTTCGCCGTGGCATTGCGCTGTATATCGCTCTGACGGCCATCGCCTGCTGCGCACTCTTCCCGATCCTGTGGGCGATATCAGGTTCGCTGAAGAGCGCGGGCGAGGTGACCGCACCGACGTTGATACCCGCGCACCCGGAGTGGTCCAACTACCGCGAGGTGTTCGCGCTCATGCCATTTTGGCGGATGTTCTTCAACTCTGTGTTGTATGCGGGCTGCATCAGTATCGGCCAGGTGTTTTTCTGCTCACTGGCCGGATACGCCTTCGCGCGGTTACGGTTTCGGGGCCGAGAGACGTTGTTCGTCCTGTATTTAGGCACGTTGATGGTGCCACTGACCGTGACGGTGATCCCGCAGTTCATCCTGATGCGCATCGCCGGATTGACCGACACGCCGTGGGCCATGATCGTGCCGGGGCTGTTCGGCAGCGCGTTCGGCACCTACCTGATGCGCCAGTTCTTCCGCACCTTGCCGGACGAGCTCGAGGAAGCGGCGATCCTCGACGGCTGCTCGCCGTGGCAGATCTACTGGCGGATACTCCTTCCGCACGCGAAGCCGGCCGCTATGGTGCTGGCGGTACTCACGTGGGTGAATGTCTGGAACGATTTTCTCTGGCCGCTGTTGATGATTCAGCGCAGCAGTATCGCCACCCTCACTCTCGGGTTGGTTCGGATGCAAGGCGAATACGTCAACAGGTGGCCCGTCCTGATGGCCGCGTCCATACTTATTTTGCTGCCGCTGCTGTTGGTGTATTCGGTTGCGCAGCGCGCCTTCATCCGTGGCATCGCCGTCACCGGGCTGGGCGGGTAGCTCATGGCATCAGTGACTTTCGAGCACGCCACGCGGCGCTACCCGGGCGCGGAACGGCCCGCGGTTGACCGGTTGGATCTGACCGTCGGTGACGGCGAGTTCGTGGTGTTGGTCGGGCCGTCCGGGTGCGGCAAGACGACGTCGCTGCGCATGATCGCCGGGCTGGAAACCGTCGACGCCGGGCATATCTACATCGGCGCCCGAGACGTCACCGACGACGATCCCAAAGATCGTGACGTCGCGATGGTTTTCCAGAACTATGCGCTCTACCCACACATGACCGTTGCGCAGAACATGGGTTTCGCCCTGAAGATCGCCAAGATGCCGAAAGCCGAGATCGCAGAACGGATCTTGGATGCGGCGAGGCTACTCGACTTGGAGCCCTACCTGGCCCGTAAACCCAAGGATCTGTCCGGAGGGCAACGCCAACGGGTGGCGATGGGGCGCGCGATTGTTCGGCGACCGCAAGTGTTCTTGATGGACGAGCCGCTCTCCAACCTGGACGCGAAACTGCGGGTGCAAACCCGGAACCAGATTGCCGGACTGCAACGGCGATTGGACACCACCACCGTTTACGTCACCCACGATCAAGTCGAGGCGATGACCATGGGTGATCGCGTCGCCGTGCTGCGTGACGGAATCCTGCAGCAGTGCGCGGCACCTCGGGAGCTGTACCGAAATCCGGTCAACATGTTCGTAGCTGAGTTCATCGGGTCACCAGCGATGAACCTGCTGACCCTTCCCGTCGTCGATTACTCCGTCGCACTGGGTGACTGGCGAATCCCGTTGCCGCGCGAGATCACCGATACGACTGGAGAACTCGTGGTGGGCATCCGCCCAGAACATCTGGATATCGGCGGCAGTGGTGTCGAGATGCAGATCGATGTTGTCGAAGAGCTTGGCGCGGACGCCTACCTGTACGGGCGAATCACCGGCGTCGACAACGCATTGAGTCAGTCGATCGTCGCACGCGCCGACGGGCACGACCCGCCGCAGCGGGGCAGTCGCGTGCGCTTACAACCGCAGCCCGCACATGTGCATTTCTTCGCCGTCGATGGTCGCCGGCTGCCGTGAGCCCGGTGACGATCCTGGTGCAGGGTTGTTCGAAAACTCGGTTATCGGTTTTGCCAACGGCCCATTCCCGCTGCGGATACCGTGGGTAGCGCTGTCATGACCAATCAACGAATAGTTTTCAATCACGTGGGGTTGTGTGTCGCGGACACCGCGCGGTCGCGCCGCTTCTATGAAGAACTGCTCGGGTTCACATTCTGGTGGGAGCTGGAGTCGCCCGACGAGGGTACCGACGAGCTTCTACAGCTGAGCAGGCCAATCGGATTGCGTGCGACGTATCTCGTTCATGACGGCTTGGTGCTCGAGTTGCTCGCCTACTCGCAGCGCAACCTGCGTGCCGGACCGCAGCGTGTGATGGACGAGATAGGTCTAACCCATGTGTCTCTGTCAGTTTCCGATCTGGACACCGTATTGGTGTCCGTTGAAGGTTTCGGCGGGTCGGTGGTCGAAGGTACAGTCTCGGGGCAATCGGCGATGATCCGCGATCCGGACGGGCAGCTGATCGAGCTGCTCGCGGATTCGTGGCTCGCGGTGCTGCCGCCACGCCCTCGTTAATGCTGTGAGGATCGGTGCACGGTGCCTGAAACAGATTCAGACCACGACGATCCGGATCCACACATTGTCCTCGGTCTCGTCGGCGATCCTGGTGCGGCTTTCTCGTTGGCACGCGAACTCGCCGATTCGGGGTTGAATTCTGAGCTCGACGAGCGGCTGCCCGGAGCCCGCTGGTGCATCGAGACCATGGAGGGTCGCCTGGTGCAGCCACCGGCGACCGACACCCAGATCGTCAAGGCCGCGCGTAAGACACTGCTCGAAAAAGGGTGGGACGTGATGGTGTACCTGACCGATCTCCCGTTGCACGTCGAACAACGTCCGGTCGTGGCCCACGCCAACCCGGTGCGCAACGTGGCGATCGTGTCGGTGCCTGCGCTCGGTGCAAGGGGGACGCGCCAGCGGATTCGCGAGATCATCGGGCGCCTGCTGGTGCGGCTCATCGGATCTCCTGAGGAGCGCGCCGCCGATGCCCAGCGCGCTGGACGGCCGTCGCGGCGGGTGACCGTGCAGCGGGTGCGTGAGCTGGGCAGCGACCCGGCCGACGAGGCCTTCTTTTATACGGCAAGGGTGCTGACCGGCAATCTGACGTTGATCGCCGGCATGGTGGCGGCCAATGAGCCGTGGCGGTTATCACTGCGATTGTCGCGCGCGCTGACCGGCGCGGTGGCAGCCGGTGTCGTCGGGTTGGTGACGGCGGATATCTGGCGGCTCTCCGATGCGTATGGGTGGGATCGACTCGCCGGCACGGCGATGGTGTCGATCGCTGGGACCGTCGCGACTCTGATCATCGGAGCCGAACTGTGGGAGCCCATCGTTAGCCGGGCGGTCCGCAAGCAGGTGATTCTGTTCAATGTTGCGACCACCGTCACCGTCCTGATCGGCGTGGCGGTGCTGTATGCCGCGTTGTATGTGTTGGCGTTGCTCGCTGCGTACTGGTTCGTGGTGCCGCAGATCTGGCGTGATCAGGTCGGGCACCCGGCGTCGCTTCGCGACTACTTCGAATTAGCTTGGCTGACTTCTTCGTTGGCGATGATCGGCGGCGCCTTGGGTGCGGCGCTGGAACCCGACGAGGCGGTGCAGGCAGCGGCCTACGTCCAGCACTCCGACGAGGAGGACGAGATCGAGGAGGCAAGCTGACTCACGTCGCGGCGATACAGAGCACCCAGTTAACCTATGTTCAGCGCTACCGCGGCGCGAATGAGCGCCTTCAAGGCCCGTTCGTTGATCTTGTCGCCCTCATGAATATCGATGGCGCGCCTAGTATTACCGTTCAAGCTTGCATTGAAAAGACTCGACGGGTCGGGCAACGAGGCTCCCTTGGCGAAGGTCATCTTCACCACACTCTTGTGCGTCTCGCCAGTGCAGATCATTCCGGCGTGGTACCACACCGGGACACCTCTCCATTTCCACTCTTCGACCACCTCGGGGTCGGCCTCTTTGATCAGCTTCCTGATGTGGGCGAGAGTCTCGCCCCGCCAATCGCCAAGTTCTGTGATCCTGGCGTCTATCAGCTTCGAGGGGGAGTGCTCTTCGTTCTCGTCTGTTGAGCTGCGCTTCGCCTTGGTCATGGTTGTTGTCCCATTTCCGCTGTTCTCCACTTCGAGTATGTCTGCGGCCGGCCTCCGACTTTGGCTACTGGCCGGGCTTAACCCGCAGGTGCCCGCCCGGCGTCGCGGGCGGACTTCCAGGTGTTGGTACGAGCTGCGATGTAGTTCGCATATTGACTGGGCGTCTTCTGGTCGGGCAGCACTGGGGCGCCGACGAGATGCTCATCGGGCACCGGTAGGTCGGCGATCATCTGTGCGTGTACCTGTTGTAGGTGCGACACCTCCCCGCTGGCCGGATTCTTGCCTGTCGACGTCGGTGCAACTACTCCGGCTAGTGGATCGTCGGTCCGCGGCGTCGTCAGCGTGAGCACACCACCGAGATCAGGTGCGGCGGCATCCCGTGCGGTGAGCGCTGGCAGTCCCCAGCGCCGCTCAATGGTTTTCAGCACCGAGGTGTGGTCGATCGGCGTACTGCCGGGCGGCACCCGGTAGACGGTGCCCGCCGGTATCAACGGCGAGACCAGGACGGCGGGCACCCGCACCCCGAACCTGGTGAAGTCGAACCCGTACTGGCCCACCGACGAGTCCGGGGGCACGGCCCCGCCCGCTGGAGCAACGTGGTCATAGCAGCCGCCATGCTCGTCATAGGTGATGATCAGCAGCGTCTGGTTCCAGCCGGGGCCGCTGCGCAGTGTTTGGTAAACCTGCTGGATCAGCGCCTCGCCGAGCGCCACGTCGTAGTTGGGGTGCTGGCTATTGCCGGCCGAGCCCCAGCTCGGCTCAAGGAAGGAGTAGGCGGGCAGACTTCCGGCCGCGGCGTCGGCCTGGAAATTGGCGAACTTACCGAAGCAGGTATCGGGCGCCTTCAGAGTGTCGGGAAAGTTGCCGCGCGTCAGCGGCTCGGCGTCATAGCCGTAGATCTTCCAACTCAGGCCGTGTGCCGTCATCAGGCCGAAGATGCTCTGCACGGTATAAGAGGACACGCTGTCATTCATGTGTCCCTGGCTTGTCGCCGCGCAGGCGAACGCCCTGTTCGGGAACGTCTCGGTCGGCACCGAGCTGTACCAGTGATCACTGACTGCGAATTCAGCGGCCAGCCCTGATAACACAGGCAGCGCGGCGGGCGTGAAAATGCCCATGATGTCGGAGGCGACGGTTTCTGGCAGCGGCGTGCGGTGGACCCGCTGGTCGTAGGTGATCGCCGCAGCGAAATTGGTGACGAAGCCACTGTTGGTGGCCACTGCATCCGGCGGCGCTTTGCCGGCGCCGAACAGCTGCGAGTTGGTGTTGGCGTAGCCTTCGCCGGGGTCGGCGCCCGGCATGAAATATGCGTCAGCGGTGCTCGGATCGATTTGGAACACCTGGACCGGATTGCCATTGGCGTCATTGTTGGTCTCGGTGCCGAGCAGGCCCTCGAACGGCTGACCATTCGGTCCGGTTTTATTCGGGTACAGAAAGCCCAGCATGTGGTCGAAGGACCGATTCTCCAGCATCAGCTGCACGATGTGCTCAATCGCGGGTAGCTGGTTCGGTTGGGCCGGCTGATTGGGAATGGTCATCGGCTCAGGCGGGGGCGTCGCCCGATAGGAGCCGCTCAGATGCGTCGAAGCGGTCGCCGGGCCATACGGTCGGGACAACGACGCCGCTCACGACGGGAATGTTAGTTGCTATGTCGGGAGCTGGTGCCTGTGAGGTGTGCCCGCGTGTTGTTGCCGCCCGTAGGGCGTTGGCGGCGGCGCAGGTTGGCGGCCGCAACGCGGGCGATCATTTGGGGTTGCAGCAGCCGAGTGGGCGGGTCGACGAGTGCGACGACCTTGGTGAACTGTTCGGCGATGGCGAGGTCGGACTCGGCGGCGGTCTGAAGCCGCTCGACGTACTTATTAGCAAGGCGTAATGACAGTGGCCTGGGGCCTTCGACCTCGGGCAGGTTGAGATCACCGCCTACCGCGAATCGCCAGGCGACCCCGATCGGTTTGGCCGCGGCGCGGAAATAACGCCGCGCCAAGCCATTCGCGCCGAGCTTTAGAGATTGGTGCAAGGCTTGCGCCTGCAGGGCGGCCACCGTCATGCCCTGGCCGTAGATGGGATTGAAGCTGCAGATCGCGTCGCCGACAACCAGCAGACCGCTCGGGAAGCGGCGCATCTTGTCGTAGCGTCGCCAGCGACTCTCGGGGTAACGAAATTGACAGACTTCGGTGAGCGGTTCTGCCGCACGGATCGCCGCCAGCACATGCGCCGGAGCCAAATCCTCTGCGAAAGTGAGGATTTCAGTGGGCTCGCTCGGTGGTTCGCGCCCTGCCATCCCGCCAACGGTGAACATCCAGGTGTCGTTCTCGTTGTTGGTTAGCGCCAATGCAGTTGGGCGGCCGGGGGCGGGACCGACAAGCACGATCAGTTCCTTGAGCATGCCGGGCGGGATGCGCAGCATCTGGCTCGAGTACACGACACGCACACGTACGTGGTCTTCGGCCGGCCGCCCATAGCCCAAGGCGTCCAAGAAGGCCGGTGTTCGCGCGCTCCGGCCGGTGGCGTCAACGACCAGATCCGCCGTCAATACCTGTTCGCTGGTGCCGTCGCGAGAACGGACCCGCGCGCCGGTGACACGGTCCCGGGCCGTGGTCGTCGTCAGTTGAACAACGTCATGGCCCACATGCAGGGTGATGTTCGCCGTCTGACACACCCGTCGCCGAACAAGACACTCCAACAATGGTCTGCTGGGGATGAAGGCGGGCGGGAGGTCTCTGAACCCTCCGCTATGCACCATCTGATGGTCGGCAAAAGAAAACAACGCCTTGGACATATCGGTGTAGTCGAAGACGGGGACTCCGGCCGCGACGAGGTCGTCGAGGAACCCGGGAAAGAGTTCGGCCAGGACCTGCGAGCCTCGTCCCAGCAAGGCATGCGCGTGGCGGCCCTGCGGAACCCCCCGACGGTTCACTGGGTCGTCGGCCAGCACGTCCCGCTCGACCACGGTGACCGCCTCATAGAAGTCGGCCAGCACCCGCGCGGCCAACAGCCCGGCCATGCTCGCGCCGAGAACCACCGCGTGCTCACCGATCTTCGGCATGAGCCACCACCTAACCACCCCGTTAGCTGAATGCAACCAATCATCAGTCAGTTACGCACGCTCGTCGTGAGTAGTGCACTACTCGGTTTCTGCGCATCTGCGACTCGGGTCAACGCACCGGGCGTTGCAGGGCATGTGAAGGTCGGTGGTGGCGCAGGTGTGGTAATGCGAATTGGGTTGATGAGCTTTGTGCGAGTTCGGTTCTGCTGGCTGCGCCCACGCGCGAGCATGACGGGGTGAATTGGGCCTCGGCGATCTCGCCGTGAGACAGGCCCTGAGAGATCAGGGTGGCGACGTCGCGTTTCCGGTCGGCCAGCGGCAGCGAGATTGCCTGCCCGCCG
>CAVXBT010000019.1:0-669014 GCA_963760095.1 uncultured Actinomycetota bacterium
AGTGACAGGCCCACAACTCAATCAGACGAACGTCTGCGGCTCCGAGAACACCACGCAGTCGTGCAGGCAGTCCTTCGGAGACCCAGGAGTTCCCGGGTCGGCATTGCGGTGCAGCAGCGCGCGGTTCGGCACCACCCGAAGCCGAGCGGTGTCGTCATCGGACTCGGTGACCTCGGCCCGGCCATCAACAATGAGCGAATAGCCACTCGGCTCGGATGGTGGCCAGAACAGCGTGACGTCGCTGCGGGTTGCGACGTTCTTGCGAGTTTTGCCACCGATCAGCCCGACGTCCATCACGCCTTCGCGTAGCTCCGGTTCGACAGCCACGGTATGTACGCGATAGTCGTCGTCAACGGTGACGAGGTAAGCAAACCGGTAGCCGTCCAATGCGTCGGCTAGGCGTTTGAAGTCGACTTGCTTAGCGGTCTTGGTACCCATCCAGTAAGCGTATGCGCCGGCCGCATCGACGTGGGTGAAGGCCGCGAGTGTGCGGGTGCGCTGGCGGTAAGACGTCCCGCGGGAGGGTGCTGCACTAGAGTGCCGGCATGGTCAGCACGGCGCGATCGCGGCTGGAGTCGGCGGGGAGCCCGTTTCGGTTCGACTGGGCGGAATTGGCCGGGGCGGTGGGCGATCTGGGGGTGCTGGTGCCGATCGCGGTGGCGTTGATCGTGAAGAACGGTCTCACGCCGACGGCGGTGCTGTTGCCGGCCGGGCTGTTGTATGTGGTGGCCGGCCTGGTTTACCGGCTTCCGGTGCCCGTACAGCCGTTGAAGGCATTTGGGGCAATCGCGATCGCGCACGGTTTCGGCTCCGACGACATCGCCGCGGGCGCCCTTCTGATGGGCTTGATCTTCGTGGTGCTTGGGGCGTCCGGCCTGTTGGACCGGGTCGCCAAAGTGTTTCCACATCCGATCATTCGGGGGATTCAGCTGTCGGTAGGACTGCTGTTATGTCAGTTGGCGTGGAGACTGGTGTCCGCGACGCCGAAAGGGTTCGCCGACCACCGGCACTCGATCTGGTGGCTGGGCGGCGCCACCGTGGTGGTCGTCGCCGCCGCGCTGCTGCTGCGATGCCGCAAGATCACGCTGGCCTTCATCGTGCTCGCGGTGGTGACGATGGTGCTGACATTCCACGGCTCAGTCAGCTTCGGCCCATCGGCGGTGCACCACCCGCACCTGAGCTGGACGGTGTTCAGCGCCGCGGCAGTCGCCCTGGTGCTGCCACAGTTGCCGTTGTCGTTCGCCAACTCCTGTTTGGCCACGGCCGACGTGGCCCGCACCTATTTCGGCGATGCTGCCCGGCGGGTGCGTCCGGGGCGCCTGGCAATCACCTTTGGTCTGGCCAACCTGTTCGCCGGCGCGATCAGCGGGATGCCGGTGTGTCATGGTGCCGGAGGGATGACAGCGCATCGCAGCTTTGGTGCCCGCAGCGGCGGCGCACCAATCATGCTGGGCAGTGTGCTGATCGCGCTTGCGCTCGCGATGGGAGCGACTCTGACCGCTGCGCTATCCGGGTTTCCGGTGCCGATCCTGGCCGGTCTGCTGACGGTCGCCGGCCTGCTGCATATCGCACTGCTCAAAGATCTGCGGCACGCCGCGGACTGGGCGCTGGCCCTGGCGGTCGGGATCACCGGTTTTCTCAGCAACCTCGCCATCGCGCTCGTCGGGGCACTTTTGATTTGGTGGGCAGTCCGCGCGATTCAGGCATGGCAGGCCCACCGCAAAGGCGATGGCTCCCGCCCACACGCGCAGCCACCGAGCGATTCGGAACCGGCCCACTCGAATTGACCGGGGCGAAGGCTGGCCGTCGCGGTTCGCCGCCGGGCCGCGCGGCGCGCAGCACCCGCGTCATCGCGGATGGTCTTTGCCGGCGATTTGGTCCAGCGCGTGGTCCAGCACGTCGGTCAGCACCCCGAGGCCGTCGCGAACCCCGCCCGGCGATCCCGGCAGGTTGACCAACAGGGTCCGGCCGGCTACCCCGCATACGCCGCGCGAAAGCACCGAGGTCGGTACCTTCGGCAGACCGGACCGCCGGATGGCGTCGGCCAGCCCGGGTACCTCGAAATCAAGCACCGCCTTGGTCTGAGCGGGGGTGTCGTCGCTGGGCGAGATGCCGGTGCCGCCGGAGGTGATCACCACGTCGACACCCTCGGCGAGGGCGTCGCGTAGCGACTGGCCCACCGGGTCGCCGTCACCGACAACCACCGTTTGCACCGACGAGAACCCGCGCTGTGCAAGCCATTCGGCGATCAGTGGTCCGCAGCGGTCCTCGTAGACGCCGGCCGACGCGCGGCTGGAGGCAACGATGACCCGCGCCGATCTGCCGGCCATCACCTCACCCAGGTTCCGTGCCGACCGCCATCCTTGCGCAGTACCCGGATGTCATCGATCCGCGCAGCGGGGTCCACCGCTTTGATCATGTCGTACAGCGTCAGGGCCGCCACGCTCACTGCGGTCAGCGCCTCCATTTCCACCCCGGTGCGGTCGGTGCTGCGCACCGTCGCGGTGATGTCGACATCCGTCTCGCGAACGGTGAAATCGACATCGACACCGGTGAGAGCCAGCTGATGACACAGCGGGATCAGATCGCTCGTGCGCTTGGCGGCCAGAATGGCCGCCAAGCGCGCAGTGGCCAGCGCATCGCCTTTGGCCAGTCCGCCGGCCGCGATCAGCTCCACCACTTGCGGTGTGGTGCGCAGCGAGCCTGCGGCAACCGCGGTGCGCGCCGACGCTGCCTTCCCGGTGACGTCGACCATATGAGCCGCGCCCTGATCGTCGATATGCGAGAGCGGACCTGTGGAGGGCGTCGCCGAGTCAGCCACGTATCCCATTCTGACAGCCGCTAACTGAGATCCCAGATCTGCACCTGAGCGCCAGCCGGTATCTCGGTGACGTCTGCAGGAATGTCCAGTAGGCAGTTGGTCGACGCCAGCCACCGCAGATGGTGTGACCCCTGCGGCCCATGGCTCACCGCGGTGCCGGCGGCGGCGTCGAATATCCCGCGGCGAAACTGGCGTTTACCGGCCGGTGCGGTCAACGTCTCGGTCAGCACAGCGGATCGGAGTGGCCTTTCCGGAGCCGACAGCCCCATGGCTGATCGCAACGCCGGGCGGATGAACACCTCGAAGGACACCAGCGCGCTGACCGGATTGCCGGGCAGGGTGACGATTGGCGTGTCGGCCACCCGGCCGGCGCCCTGCGGCATACCCGGCTGCATCGCCACCTTGACGAACTCCACCCCCTGATCACCGGCGCGACCGAATGCGTCCTTGACCACCTCGTAGGCGCCCGCGCTGACGCCGCCGCTGCTGACGATCAGATCCGAGTCGACGGCGTGTCGGTCCAGCACCGCCGCGAACTGAGCGACGTCATCACTGACCGTCACGACGGCGACCACCTGTGCACCCGCGTCTCGGACGGCCGCGGCCAGCATGACCGCGTTGGACTCATAGATCTGCCCCGGCCGCAGCGGCGTACCCGGCAACACCAACTCTGATCCAGTGGAAATCACCAGCACTCGCTGACGCGGCATCACCGGCAGCTCGTGCAGCCCCAGCGCCGCGGCCAGGCCAACCACCGCCGGTGTGACCACCTGCCCGGCTCTTAACGCCGTGGTGCCAGTGGCGACGTCCTCGCCGGCGCGGCGGATGTGGCGTCCCTCGGCGCTGGGGACGTTGATCGTCACGACATCGATCCGCCCGTCAGTAGCCTCGACGGGCACTATCGCGGTCGCCCCGGCCGGGACCGGCGCACCGGTCATGATGCGATGCGCCGTCCCCGGCTCAAGCGCGGGGATGTCGATCCGACCGGCCGCAATATCCTCGGCCACAGGCAGTTTCACCGGATGCTCGGTCGTCGCCGAGGCCACCTCGTTGGCGCGCACCGCGTAACCGTCCATTGCGGAGTTGTCGAAAACCGGCAGCGACACCGTCGCGGTCACATCATCAACCAGCACCAGACCCTCGGTGTCGGGCAGTTCGGCGGTGATGGCCGGCCGGGCAGTAATGAGCCCGGCGACGATGCGCTGATGCTCCTCGACTGACCGCATGGAGGTTATCGCTGACGACCTCACTCCACTCCGATGATCACTGCTGACGCCTTGATGAACACCGTTGCGGGCTGGCCCTCTTTCAGGCCCAAATTGAGCACGGCGTCCTTGGTCACCGATGATGTGACGACATGGTCGCCACCGTCGAGCCGAACCTTAACGATTGCCATGACAGTGCCGATGTCGACTTCGACGATGGTCCCCTTGAATTGATTTTGAGTTGATAGGCGCAATTGCATGCCTCCGAATCGTTCGTGGCCTCTGAAGAGTGTAGGCCCGGTGCGCCGATTTCCCCCGCGCCATCACCGGCCGCTACCACTCACCAGCACGGCAGACCGAGCGGGTTGGGCGGCAAAGAGCGCGCTTTGCCACGCCAGAAATCAGCGCGGATTTAGCGTTGGTCTCGAATCAGAATAATCTAGAAGGTGTTGTTGCATCAGCGGACCGATATAAAGCCCAATATCTAATACAAAATGTAGTACGTATTCGATACGCACTTTCTCAAAAATGCACAATGCTTACTAAACAACGACAACCTTCCACTCGACCAGACCCAAATGGTCTATGTTTGGAGTTCATGAAGATGAGTCGGCTGTACGGGACGTCCGTCGTCCTGGCAACGGCGTTTTAGTGGCGCGTTCCGTCGGTACGACACGATCAAAGCGGTCGATCGGCCGTCCGCTTGGACGACATCGGGGCGCTGCGTGAGCAATTGCGCCCTCGCTTCCGACGTGCTGCACCGCGCGGCGGGCCAATTCACCGAGAACGATTACCAGCAATGACGGTGGTGGTGCGTGCGGCGCTAACCGATCAACCGATCCTGCTGGCCGAGCACGAGGAACTGGTGAGCCATCAGGCGGCGGGGGCCGTCGTGGGGTTCGTCGGCGTGATTCGCGACCATGACGGCGGACGACAGGTGGTGAAGCTTGAATATTGCGCGCACCCGTCGGCTGCTGAGGTCATCGTCGATGTGGTGGCCCAGGTCGCCGCCCAGTCCCACGGGGTGCGGGCTGTTGCAGCCAGCCACCGGATCGGCGTACTGCAGATCGGCGAGGCCGCCTTGGTCGCCGCGGTCGCCGCCGACCATCGCCAGGCGGCATTCGACACCTGCGCAGAGCTGGTGGACGCCATCAAAGCGCGGTTACCGGTGTGGAAGCAACAATTCTTCGCCGACGGAACCGACGAGTGGGTGGGCTCGGCTTAGTTCCGGCGCGGTGACAGTTCGGGGCCGTCGACCGCTGCATCGGTGAGCGCGGGCGGCCAAGCTCCCGCGGCCACGTTCTCCACACGGTTATCCTCCGGCAAACGGGGGCAGTATGTCGATGGTGTTGCCCGCCCGCAGCGGCTGGGCCCGGTCCCGCACGGCCATACCGTCACAGAGAAAGGAGCACCGAAACAGCATGCGGGCCAGTTCCTGACTGCGGCCCCCCAGCCCCTCGACAACCTCACCAACCGTGGCGCCGGGACGCACGGTCAGCTCCTCGGAATCGGACCCCGCGGCGGCACGCGCGGCTGCGAAATACCGCACGGTGATGTGGACCGGGCTGCCGGTCTCAGCCGTCACCTCAGCCGCCGATTGCACTCATCGGCCGTGCCGGCTGGACGAAGTCGGGGTCGTTGATGCCGTGGCCCGCCGGCTTGCCCCACATGGCAGCACGCCAGGTCGCTTCAATCGCGGCGTCGTCGGCTCCGCCGCGCAGCAGCCCGCGCAGGTCGGTCTCCTCGGTGGCGAACAGGCAACTGCGGACGTGCCCGTCGGCGGTCAACCGGGTGCGGTCACAGGTCGAGCAGAAGGGTTGCGACACCGAGGCGATCACGCCGACCTTTCCGGTGCGGCCCGTCGTGCGATCAGTAATCCGCCACAACTCGGCCGGCGCAGAACCCCGCGGCGTCGGATCCGGTACCAGCGTGAAATGACGTCGCAGCTGCGCCAGCACTTGGTTCGCGGTCACCGTAGCCTCACGGCGCCATTCGTGTCCGGCATCGAGCGGCATCTGCTCGATGATCCGCAACTGGTAGTCGTGGGCAAGACAGAATCGCGCCAGCGAAACCGCATCGTCGAGGCCGGTCAGCGGGTCCAGCACGGCATTCACCTTCACCGGTCGCAGACCCGCTGCGTGCGCGGCGGCCAGGCCGGCCAGCACGTCGGCCAACCGGTCACGGCGGGTGATCGCCGCGAAGTGCAGGTAATCCACGCTGTCCAGCGACACGTTCACCCGGTTCAGGCCAGCCTGGGCCAACGCCTCCGCACGCTCTGCCAACAAAACTCCGTTGGTGCTCAGCGCCAGCTCCGGACACGGCCGGAGTGCGGCTGTCGCGGCGATAATTTCGTCAAGGTGCTTGGCCAGCAACGGTTCTCCACCGGTGAACCGCACCTTGGTTATGCTCAACCTGGCCACGCCTATTCGCACCAGCCTGATGATTTCGTCGGGTTGCAGCAGCTGCTCGGCGGCCGACCACGGCAGACCCCCGGCGGGCATGCAGTAGGTGCATCGCAGATTGCAGCGGTCGGTCAAGGACACCCGCAAATCGGTCGCGAGCCGCCCGTAGCTGTCAACCAATGGTCCGGTGGGCGGGGGCTGTGTT
The DNA here is from genome assembly GCA_963760095.1 of uncultured Actinomycetota bacterium. Lineage (GTDB taxonomy): Bacteria > Actinomycetota > Actinomycetes > Mycobacteriales > Mycobacteriaceae > Mycobacterium. The sequence goes on from CAVXBT010000019.1 coordinate 6,634, forward strand.
GCCCGACCTTCGAGCCGACGAGGCATCAAAGGCACACCGAGCGTCGTGATCATGGCACCATCCGAATCTGGTCGCGAGCAACATTTTTATTATCCATGTCACCGGCGCTCCACGGTTATCACTCAGTGAGAAGTCGGATGTCATCATAGGAGAGTGCGGTTACCGCAGTCCACAGATCCGCGGCCACGCAACGTCGGGATCCTTTTTAGGCGACGACCAGAGACACCGCCGAATCAGGCCCAGCTCATGTGACGGAGTAGCGTACCGGCAGGTGTTTGATCCCGCCGACGAATGTCGTGGCGACGAATTGCGGATCGCCAGCCAGCTCAATCGATTTCAACCGTGGCAGCAGTTCGGTGAAGAAGCTGTTGACCTCCATGCGGGCCAGCGCGGCGCCCAGACAGAAGTGCACGCCGTAGCCGAAGGCGAGGTGTTTGTTGGGGTCGCGGGCGACGTCGAAGCGGAACGGGTCGTCGAAGACGTCCTCGTCGCGGTTGGCCGATACATATGACAGCAGCACCGACTCGCCGGCTGGGATCGGCACGCCGCGCACGGTCGTGTCTTCGCCGGCGGTCCGCATGAATTCCTTGACTGGGGTGACCCAGCGGATCATCTCCTCGGTGGCTAGCGGCATCAGGTTGAGGTTTTCCCGCAGGCGCTCGCGTTGGTCGGGGTTCTCGATGAGAGTGTGCAGCCCGCCGGAGATGGTCGCGCTGGTGGTGTCGTGGCCGGCGGTGGCGACGATGAGGTAGTAGGAAACCGTGTCGATGTCGGACAGCGGTTGGCCGTCGATGCGGGCGTTGGCGATCGCCGACGCGAGATCCTCGGTCGGATGTTCGCGCCGCGACGCCGTCACCGAATTGAAGTATTCGAACATGTCAAGCAGAGCGGGCAGCTGGTCCTCATAGGTGGTGCCGCGCTTGAACTCGGCGTCGTCGCTGCCGAAGAGTTCTTGGGTCAGTTTGAGCATGCGCGGGAAGTCGGCTTCCGGCAGGCCTAACAGCGACATGATGACGTAGAGCGGGTAGTTCACCGCTATCTCTTGCGCGAAGTCGCATTCGGGGCCTGCGGCCATCATCTTGTCGACGTAGGTCTTGGCCAGTTCGTCGACGCGAACCTTCAGTGCCCGCATCGCCTTGGGGCGAAACCAGTCTGCGCCGATCGCGCGCACCACCCGGTGTTGTGGGTCGTCCATGTGGATCAAAGTTCGCACGCCCGCAGCGTTGTGCGTCTCGTCGCCATCAGCGGTGATCAGAATCGGGCGCGGCCAGTTGGTGAAAAGCATATTGTCGCGTTCGATATCCATGATGTCGGCGTGTTTGGTGATCGCCCAGAACGGCCGGTAGTTCGGCACGTCGACCCGGGAAACCGGGGCGTGGGTACGGAGATGAGCCAGCGCCGCATGGAGTTTCGGTTCGTCGGTGTAGGCCATCGGGTCGGCCAACATCTTCGCGGCATCGTCGATTGTCGTGGTACTGATGGGGACTCCTCACTAACGCGTTCGTTGGCCACGCACCTCTCAATGCGCGGCGGTTACAGTGATCTCGGGGATCGCCTCGAGCTCGGCCCGGCTGCCGCTGGCGAGTACCTTGCGCCCTGGTCGACCACCAGCTCCGCGGTGCGACGGCCGATGCCCGATGCGCCCCCGGTCATGACCGCGACCTTGCCGTCGAAGTTCTGTGCCATCAGTCTCCCTCGGCCTCGGTGCGGATCATTGTTCGCGCATGAGTCTAGAGTTACATCTAGATCCATGTCCATAGGGGCGCCGGCAGGCCCAGGCGGCATTATCCGCAGCCGTTACAAACCGTCTGTAGGTCAACGGACTTTGCTATTGCGGTGAACTGACACCGCAGCCTGGCCGGCTGCTCATCATGTGTGGGATGTCAGCTCCACGCACAGGACTGGACGCCGATCTATAGTTACCTCTAGACTTGCCTCTAATCGGCCTCAGTGCCGCATGACTTGAGGGCATCAAGAGGAGCTGGTGTGGACTTGCAGGAGACGGCGGAGCAGACCGCCCTGCGCAAAGAGCTCAGCGCCTATGTGGCCAGCTTGATGTCGGACGAGGAGCGTCGCCAACTGGCCGTTGAGCAGGTTGGCGGCCCCCGCTTTCGGGAGCTCACCAAACGCATGGGCGACGACGGCTGGCTTGGGGTCGGCTGGCCCGTGGAAGTCGGAGGCCAGGGACGCTCAATTCAGGACCAGTACGTGTTCTTCGATGAGCTGATGCGCACGGGCCTGCCGTTCCCCTTCGTCACGATCAACACCGTGGGACCCACGTTGATGGCTGCCGGAACACCGGACCAGAAGGCGAAGTATCTGTGCGGGATGCTCTCTGGTGAAACCGTTTTCGCAATCGGCTACACCGAGTCCGAAGCGGGTACCGATCTTGCGAGCCTGCGCACCCGGGCGATGCCCGACGGCAGCGACTGGATCATCAACGGGGCGAAAGTCTTTACCACCGGAGCCAACACCGCCGACTACATATGGCTAGCCTGCCGCACCGACCCAACAGCGCCGAAACACCGCGGCGTGTCGATCTTCATCGTTCCCACGAGCAGCCCCGGATTCTCGTGGACGCCGATAAACCTGGTCGGCGGCAACATCACGACCGCAACCAGCTACCACGACGTGCGAGTGCCGGCGGACAGTTTGGTCGGCGAGCTCCACGGCGGGTGGCAATTGATCACCACCCAGCTCAATCACGAGCGAATCGGATTGGCCGCCAACGGTGGCCGTGTGATTGCGCTGTGGGAACAGGTGCTGGCCTGGGCCCGACGTGCCGGGGTGATAGACCTTCCATGGGTGCAGCAGGAGATGGCGCGAGCGCTGGTACTTCTGGAGGCCATGCGTCTCATCAACTGGAAGATGACCTGGGCCGTTGCCCAAGGTGAACTCAAGGGCGCCGAGGCCGCCGCCGCCAAGGTGTTCGGCACCGAAACCCATGTCGAGGTGCAACTCCTCCTGCTTGCCGTGCTCGGGGCCGCGGGACGAATCCGTAGTGGCACCGAAGCTCACGCCCTTGCCGGTGAAGTCGAGCACACCACGCGCCAGGGAATCGTCAACACCTTCGGCGGCGGTGTCAACGAGGTCTTGCGTGACATGGTGGCCACCGCCGGGCTCGGCATGCCCCGACCGCAACGAGGCCGATGATGCCGACGCCGGATGGGACAGTGTATGCCCAGCTATGAGATCGACGGGGTGATACCGGTCGTGGCTGCGGGTGCGTTCGTGCACCCGTCTGCGGTTCTGATCGGTGACGTCGTGGTCGAAACCGATTGCTACATCGGACCGACGGCCAGCATACGAGGCGACTTCGGCCCGATCGTCGTCCGCGCGGGGTCCAATGTCCAGGACAGCTGTGTGCTGCATTCGTTTCCCGATCGAGAACTGTTGTTGGAGGGGGAATCCCACATCGGACATGGTGCGGTGCTGCATGGTTGCGTGATCGGATCGGGAGCGATGGTCGGGATGAACGCAGTAGTGATGGACGGCGCACGGGTGGGGGCCCGGGCGCTCGTCGGGGCAGCCAGCTTGGTGCGGGCGGAGATGACGATCCCCGCCGAGCACCTCGCGGTCGGCAACCCCGTAACCGTGACCCGGCCGCTGGACGAGCGAACTCTGCGGTGGAAGGCCAACGGTGTGAAGGTCTATCGGGAGCTGGCGAAGAGATCGCTGGCCTCCATGCGAGAGACCACACCGCTTGTCGAAACCCCTATCAACCGCCCTCGACTGAGCACCGGCAGCGACGTGTCGGCCCCCCTGCACGAATTGCGCCGGAGCGACAACCCGCGGGAGTCACGATGATCCGTACGGCATTGCACGATCTCGTTGGGGTGCAAGCACCCGTGGTGTGCACGGGGATGGGGTTCGTGTCCGATCCATCCTTGGCGGCCGCGGTATGCAACGCCGGTGCGCTCGGGATCGTCGCCGCGGCGATGATGACGCTGCCCGAGCTGGAAGGCGCTGTGGCACAGATGAACCAGATGACGCAGCAACCTTACGGGGTGAACTTGCGCTCCGACGCGCCGGACCTGAAGGACCGCGCCCGGGTGCTGATCGACGGCGGGGTCAAGGTGGCATCATTTGCACTCGCGCCGGACCCCGCGGTGATGGGCCGCCTCAAAGAAGCCGGGCTGGTGTGCATCCCGTCGGTCGGTGCGCGCAAGCACGCCGAGAAGGTTGCGGGCTGGGGCGCCGATGCGGTCATCGCTCAGGGCGCCGAGGCGGGCGGGCACACCGGCAACGTGCCGACCTCCCTGCTGGTGCCCCAGATCATCGATTCTGTTGACATCCCGGTGATCGCCGCCGGTGGCTTCTCCGACGGCAGGGGACTGATCGCCGCGTTGGCGTACGGCGCCGCCGGAATCGCGATGGGGACTCGGTTCCTGCTGACCCGCGAGTCTCCCGTACCGATGTCGATGAAGCAGCGCTACCTGCGTACCCAGATCACCGAAACCGTCGTCACCAGCAGTATCGACGGGCATCCGCACCGGGTGATCCGCACGGAGCTGATCGCCGATCTCGAGCGGCACGGACTGGTCCGTGAGCTCGCTGGTGCGATGCGCAATGCGCGTCAGTTTCAACGCCTTTCGGGCTGTCGTTGGGCCTCGATCCTGCGGCAGAGCTGGACCCTGAAACGTCAGCACGATTACAGCCTGCGCCAGCTGGTGATGGCCGCGAACGCACCGATGCTGTGTAGGGCAGCGATGGTCGACGGCCGCGAGGACATCGGTGTGCTCAGCTCGGGGCAGGTCGTCGGGGTAATCGACGACATCCCCTCCTGCCAAGAGCTGATCGCGCGCATCATGGCTGAGGCCGATCGGGTGCTCGGTGCGCTCGTGGAGCCGGCCGCATGAGCACGCTAGCCGCCCAGCTTTCCGGCCCCGCGGGTTCGCGCTTACTGGAGGGCAAGGTCGTGGTGATCACCGCGGCCGCGGGAACCGGGATCGGCGGTGCCTGTGCCCGCCGCTGCGTGGCAGAGGGTGCCCGAGTATTCATCAGCGACATCCACAAAGGGCGTCTCGAGCACACCGCCGAAGACCTCGGCGTCGCCTCGATGGTGTGCGACGTGACCTCTTCAGGCGCCATCGACGAGCTGCTCGATGCTGCCGAAGAGGCCTACGGTCCGGTCGACGTCGTAGTGAACAACGCTGGTTTGGGCGGCGATACCAGGATCACCGATCTCACTGACGGCGACTGGGATCGTGTCCTCGACGTCACGTTGACCAGCGCCTTCCGCGGGACTCGGGCGGCGCTTCGGCGGATGGTCCCGCGGGGCCGTGGCAGTGTTGTCAACCTCGCGTCCATCACGGGATGGCGCGCCGAGCCGGGCCAGTCCCACTACGCGGCGGCCAAGGCCGGTGTCATGGCATTGACACGTTGCGCAGGCGTCGAGGTCGCCGCAGCGGGTGTGCGGGTCAACGCGGTCGCTCCCACCGTTGCCATGCATCCCTACCTGGACAAGGTCAGCTCCAAGGAGGTGATCGCCGAGTGGGTGCGCCACCAGCCCCAGGGGCGGGCCGCCGAACCCGGTGAGGTCGCCAATGTCGTTGCGTTTCTTGCCAGTGACTACGCCAGTTATCTCACTGGAGAGGTGATTTCGGTGGGAGGGCAGCATCCATGACCGAGACGGGAACGCTCAACACCGCGGCGCGGCGGCTTCTCGATGGCCCCAACATCGCTCACCTGTCGACGGTGCAGCCAGACGGAGCACCCAAGGCCGAACCGGTGTGGGTACTGCGAGACGGCGATCTCATTCTCATCACCACCGATGCCAAGTCGTTGAAAGCCCGCAACATCGCCGCGGATCCCCGCGTCGCACTGTCCATCGTGGATTACCACAATCCTTACGAACAGCTCCTGGTGCGCGGCCGCGTCGTGGAAACGCGCGGCGATCCCGAGCTTGCTGTCCTAGATGCGATGGCGCGGAAGTACCTGGGAATCGACTTCCCACGCCGCAAGTGGGCACAACGGCTCGTCTTCGTCATCGAAGGCGAAACCATCCGCCCGTACAGCTCGCCCCTGACCGACCCCCGCACCAATCAACACGAGGAGAAAAGACCATGACCATCCACCTAAATGTTCAAACCGACGGTGTCGCCGTCGTGACGATGGACAACCCCCCGGTGAACGCCATCAGTGTCGAAGACACATGGAGATTGCGCGATATCTTCGACGGCTTCTCGCGTGACAGCGACGTGCGCGTCGCCATCCTCACGGCCGAGGGCCGCGGTTTCAACGCCGGCATCGATATCAAGCAGATGCAGTCGTCGGGCACCTTCGATTTCCTAATCGGCTCGGGAAACGCGTGCTTCGCCGCGTTCTCCGCGATCTACCGCACTCCGGTTCCTGTCATCGCCGCCGTCAACGGGTACGCACTCGGACTCGGGGTTGGCCTGGTGGGCAGTTGCGACATCCTGATCGCCTCCACCAAAGCGCGATTCGGACTGCCCGAAGTGGACAACGGGGCGCTCGGATGCGCCTCGCACCTGGCGAAGTTGGTACCGCCGATGATGCTGCGCAGGATGGTGTTCACCTGTGAGTCTGTGTCGGCCGCTCAACTACACGAATGGGGAACGGTTTACCGGCTCACCGAACCAGAAGTGTTGTTGGACACCGCGCTCGAAGTGGCGCGGGAGATCTTGAAGAAACCGGAACAGGTGGTCCGGCAGGCCAAGACGGCTCTCAACGAGATCGACTTCTATGACATGGAGCGCAACTACCGCATCGAGCAGGGCCACACCTACGAGCTGAATATTCGCGGCGACGGGGCCAAACAGCGCGATGCGTTCGTGCGCGGCGACCGGATCATCACCCGGTGATGAATGGGCTCACCGACAAGGTCGCGATAGTCACCGGCGCCGCGAGGGGCATCGGAGCGGCCGTCGCCGAACGGTTCGTCCTCGAGGGAGCGCGGGTGGCGCTACTCGACAAGCGTGCGGATTTGTGCACCGCAGTTGCCGATCGCCTCAACAGCGTTCGATCCGACACTGCCCTCGCCCTGACTCTCGACATCACCGATGAGACAGCATGGTTGCGCACTGTCGAGGAGATCGCGGGGCGCTGGGGCGGGGTCGACGTCCTCGTCAACAATGCCGGGATCATGCGGGTACAACCAATCGCCGAATGCGACGGCGACACGTTCCGCAAGGTGATCGAGACCAACCTTGTCGGCGCGTACCTGGGAATACGCGCGGTCATGTCATCGATGCAGACACGCGGCGGCGGGTCGATCATCAACTTCTCGTCGGCGCAGGGGTTCGAGGGCCGGTTCGGAATGCCGGCTTACACGGCATCGAAATTCGGCGTCAGGGGACTGTCGAAGACTGCCGCAATCGAACTGGGGCCGTTGGGAATTCGGGTGAACACGGTGGCGCCGGGGCCGACCATCACCGAGATGACACGCCGCGAAGGGTGGGCGCAGGACGATTATGACCGCGCCTACGCGTTGTATCCGCTGGGCCGCATGGCGGCGCCCACCGAGATCGCTTCCGTCTGTGCGTTTCTCGCGTCTGATGAGGCGTCATTCGTCACCGGTGCCGATCTTGTGGCCGATGGTGGCGTGACAGCGGGCAAGCCGAGGGACCGATGACCAGCAGAGCCGCCGGTGAGGGCCATCTGGACGGTCGTGTCGCCATCGTTACGGGCGGGGGACGCGGGCTGGGCGCCGCGCTGGCGCGGGGGCTGGCCGCCGCAGGCGCACAGGTGGTATTGGCCGGACGACAACTGGCCCGATGTCAGGAGGTGGTCGAGAAGATCCAGGGCGAGGGCGGGCAGGCGTCGGCGCTCGCCGCCGATATCTCCGTCACCGCTGACCGCTGCCGGCTGATCAGCCACACTGTAGACACATTCGGCGGCATCGACGTGCTGGTGAACAACGCCGCAATCCTTAAGCCGCATCTGGTACTGAAAGTCACCGAAGACGAGCTTGACGAGATCTGGGCGGTCAACCTCAAAGGGCCGGTGTTGTTGGCCCAGGCTGCCCATCCCCACTTGCGGGCGGGCGGAGGCGCGATCGTCAACGTGGCCGCCGCGGGTGCATTTCAGCCGATGGCGGGAATCGGGGCCTACTCCGCAGCAAAAGCGGCGTTGGTCAACTGGACCTCCACGATGGCCAAAGAATGGGCGCCAGACCGCATTCGGGTCAACAATCTCGTGCCAGGACCGGTGGCCACCGACATGATCCTGCCGCGCGACGCGGAACGGCGGGTGGAATTCGAGTCGCAGATGAGCGCACAGACCCTCGTCGGCAGACTGGCCGCACCTGAGGACTTGGCGGCGGCGGTGGTCTTTTTATGCAGTGATCAGTCGGCGTTCATGACGGGCCGTTCCTTATTCATGGATGGGGGATTGCTCGCATGACAGAACATATTTCGCGCGCGCATGTGCAGACCACCGACGACATGCCAGCCGACCTCGCGACCTTCATCGGTCGGGCGTTGCGGTCGAACATCATCAGCCAGGACTGCGTCAACGTTCCGATGATCCGTCACTGGGTCGAAGCCATGGGTGATGGCAACCCGGTCTATGTGGACCGACGTGCCGCGCAAACCACTGGGCGCAGCGACATCGTGGCACCGGCGACCATGCTGCAAGCGTGGACGATGGCCGGCTACCGCGCCACGGTCAGCCCGGCCGCCGACAGGCCAGAGGTGGCCGGTGCAAAGATCCTAGGGCAATGCCTGGCTGCCCACGGGTACACCGCCGTCGTCGCCACGAACTCGGAGTTCGAGTTTTTTCGGGAAGTCAATCCGGGCGATCGCATCACACTTGACGAGGTGGTTGAAGACATCTCGGCAGAACGCACGACCCGCCTCGGTGCCGGCAGGTTCGTTACCTCGCTGAAGATCTACCGCGACCAACACGGCCACGTGGTCGCCCAACAACGTTGGCGCACACTGCGCTACAACCCAGCCATCAAAACGCATTCCCTGGAGGACTGATGGATTTCACTGAAGACGAAGTGGTCACCGATGTGCGTCAACTCGCCAGTGACGTATTCAAACGGCGGGTGAGCGAGGACCGACTCCGCCTGATTGAGGCGTCCAGCCCAGGTCACGACGAGACATTGTGGGACGGGTTGGCACGTTCCGGTCTCCTCGGGATCGGTATCGGCGGAGCGTATGGGGGTGGCGGCCTGGACTGGTCAGCGTGTTGCGCGGTGCTCGAGGAGCAGGCCAGGTTCGTCGCTCCGGTTCCGCTGTGGCCGTATTACGTTGGCGTGCAGGCTTTGTCATCGGCAAACAGCACCGAGCACAGCGCGCAGATGTTGCGTGATCTCGCTGCGGGGACAGCCCGGGTCACGGTCGCCCTCGAAGAGTATTCGACGTCTCCGGCGGCCACCGATCCCGCCACACCGACATGCATGGCGTCACCGTTCTCGGAAGACACCTGGCTCTTGGAGGGGCAGAAAGCCGCTGTACCGGCGATCTCGGTTGCTCGGCACGTCCTCGTGTCGGCGACCGCGCCCGCCGGCGTCGGGCTGTTCCTGGTCGATCGCAACGGCGCCGGTATCCGCAGCGACGCGGTGCCGGTGACAGACCACGGTTCGGCCGGCGACCTGACCCTAAACGGCGCCATCGGCCTTGCCGTCGGCGCCCCAGGCGATGGTCTGCTGGCCACTGTGCTTGCCCACGCCCGGGTCGCCCTCGCAGCCTTGCAGTTAGGTGTGACGGATAGTGTGATCGCCCGCACAGCAACCTATTTGAGTTCTCGGGTTCAGTTTGACCGCCCCCTTGGGACGTTTCAGGCCGCCCAACATCAGATGGCTGATTGCTATATCGGGGCTGAGGCGATGCGAACCACTCTCTGGCAGGCGATCGACTGTCTGGACAAGGGCGGCTCTGGCCGGTCAACCGAGTTGGCGGTCCGGGTGGCGAAGTGGTGGGCCGACAATGCCGGGCTTGCAGCGGTGTTCGCGGCCGTGCATCTACATGGCGGTCTCGGCGTCGACGTGGACTATCCGCTGCACCGGTATTTCCTGTGGGGCAAGCAGCTCGCTGTCACGCTCGGCGGCGGCGGCGCCGGTCTTGCTCAGCTCGGGGCGCTGCTCGCCTCCGAACACCTGCCGAGCGAACTGGAGGGCGTGCGATGAAGGCTGACCAGTACCCGTCGCGGGCCATCGATTCGGTGACGATCGGGGACGTAGTGCCGGAGCTGGTCATCCCCATCACCCGAACCATGATCGTCGCGACGGCCATTGCCAGTCGAGACTACGAGGACGTGCACCACGACCCCGACTGTGCCAGGGAGAAGGGTTCAGCGGACATCTTCATGAACATTCTGACGAGCAACGGACTGGTAGAACGCTACGTCCGCGGTTGGTCGGGGCCTGCGGCGCAACTGACGGCATTGAAGATCCGGCTAGGGGCACCGAACTACCCAGGAGACACAATGCTCCTAAGCGCAAATGTCACCGCGGCCGACTTGCGCACCGGCAGGGTGCTGCTGGACGTCATCGGGTCGAACTCACTAGGCACCCATCTAGCCGGCACCGCCGAACTGCAACTCGGCCCAGGGCCACGAGTTTGAGCCGGGTCGCGCATCGATCGCTCATCAACTTCTTCCCGCACGCCTCGGCGTCTTGGGCGACACGGACGGGGCCGGCAGCAATCGGTCGATCGCCTCGTCGAGGACCGCCGTAATCTCCGAGATCGAACGTCCGGCCGCCACACTGACAATTCCACCCTGAATCATGCAACTGAAAATGCGGGCTGCAGCCTCCAGATCCTTCTTCGTGTAGCCGGCAGTGGTGCCCCCCGTTAGCGCCTTGCTGATCCATGCGGCCTGGTGGGGACCCAGGACGATCGCATTGTCGCCCTCGAAGGCAGGCCCATTGGTGACATAGGCGCGATACAGCGCGCGGTAGAGCAGTGGACGCTCCGCGACGGCTTTCATGATCCGGCCAACTTCCCAACGTAGCCGTTTGGCGGGGGTATCGCCCGTATTCTGATGGCGTTCAACGTCTTCTGTCGACCGTTGGCCGAGGCTGAGCAGCGCCTCGACCAGTAGCTGATCCTTCGTTCCGATGTATTGATACGCCTTGGCCGTTGACATGCCCGCGAGTCTGGCCACCTCCGGCATCGACACCGCGTCATAGCCGCCCTCGGTCGCCAGCTCGATGGCCGTATCGACCAAAGCTTGCCGGGTGGCTTGCTGATTCGACGTCAGCAGCATCTGCACCACTCTCGGTGCTGGGTCAGACGTAGGCATAACGTCAGTCTATAACGCCATCCAAAGTCTCTCTATACACAACGCGATGCGGGGCGCCACGAGTCGCCGTCACAATTGAGGCTGTTGTCTAGGGCGCGTTGTGATGTAGTGTTGGAGACATGTCTAGAGACATATACAGCGCGTTGGCGACATTGCCGGAGCTGCCCCAGACCAAGCACAGTTCAGGAGCAACGACATGTCGTTAGCCACCGCGCCCGTGGTCTCCGGCGGCCAAGGTGAACGTGGTCACTTGGACGAGTTTCGGACCGATCCGATCGCATTGATGCAACGCGTCCACGACGAATGCGGCGACTTCGGCATCTTTCATCTAGCGAACAAGAAAGTCGTACTGCTGTCGGGTGCTGAAGCGAACGAGTTCTTCTTTCGGGCGGCCGATGAGGATATGGACCCGGCTGAGGCCTACCCGTTCATGACGCCGATCTTCGGCGAGGGCGTTAGCTATGACATCAGCCCCGAGCGGCGCAAGGAGATGCTGCACAACAATGCGCTGCGCGGTGAGCACATGAAGGGCCATGCCGCCACCATTGAGAACGAGGTGCGCCGGATGATCGCCGACTGGGGGGATCACGGCGAGGCCGATCTGCTCGAATTCTTCGCCGAATTGACGATCTACACATCGTCCGCCTGCCTGATCGGCACGAAGTTTCGTGAACAGCTCGATTCGCGATTCGCCCATCTGTACCACGAACTCGAACGGGGAACCGACCCGCTGTGTTACGTCGACCCCTACCTGCCCATCGAGAGCTTTCGTCGCCGCGATGAGGCCCGGATACAGCTGGTCGAATTGGTCGGTGGGTTGATGGCAGGTCGCCTGGCCAGTCCTCCGGCGTCCAAAGAAGATCGCGACATGCTCGACGTGCTGGTGGCCTTGAAAGACGAACACGGCGAACCGCGCTTCAGTGCCAGCGAGATCACGGGCATGTTCATCTCATTGATGTTCGCGGGCCACCACACCAGTTCGGGAACGTCATCGTGGACGCTCATTGAATTGCTCCGGCATCCGGACGTGTACGCAGGAGTGATCGCCGAACTCGACGATCTCTACGCCGATGGCCAGTCGGTCAGTTTTCATGCACTGCGCCAGATTCCGCTATTGGAGAATTCACTCAAGGAAGTGCTGCGACTACATCCGCCGCTGATCATCCTGATGCGCTGCGCCACCGGTGAGTTCGAGGTTGTCGGGCACACCATCCATCGTGGTGACATGGTGGCGGTGTCGCCGGCGATTTCCAATCGGGCGCCGGAAGACTTTCCGGAGCCGGACAGATTCATCCCGCAGCGATATGTGGAGCCACGCCAGGAGGACCTGGTAAATCGCTGGACCTGGATTCCTTTCGGCGCTGGCCGGCACCGCTGCGTGGGCGCGGCGTTTGCGACCATGCAGATCAAGGCCATCTTCTCGGTTCTATTGCGCGCCTATGAATTCGAGATGGCGCAGCCGGCCGACACCTACCGCAACGATCATTCGAAGATGGTGGTGCAGCTGGAGCGTCCGGCGAAGGTGCGCTATCGCCGTCGCCAGGGGCCGCGAACGTAGAACACCGAACTCACCGAATACACATCCGACGAAACACGAGGAGACCAAGCGATGCCCGCGTTCCCGCGCGAAGAAATTGAAGACGTGATGAAGAACTGGATCGACGCCAACAAGGAGGCCGAGCGCATCGGCGACTGGAGGATTCTGGCCTCGTTCTACACCGACGATGCGACCTACGGATGGAATGTCGGGCCGAAGGAGGATGTCATGTGCGTCGGCATCGACGAGATCCGCGACATCGCCATGGGCAAGGAGATGGAGGGCCTCGAAGGGTGGAAGTACCCGTACGAGCGCGTCTTGATTGACGACAGAATCGGCGAGATCGTGGGATTTTGGAAGCATCTCTCCTGCGACGTCGACGGCCACGAGGAGCTGATTCATGGCATCGGTGGCAGCTGGTTCCGCTACGCGGGAAACGGCAAATTCGACTGGCAGCGCGACTTCTTCGACTTTGGCCACATCGCAGCGCGTTACAAGAAGCTGATCAAGGCGGGCAAATTGTCCGACGCGATGCTCAAGCGCCTCGAGCATGCGGTGTCCGGCGAGAAGCCGCAGTGCTGGTACCCGATCGGCCAGACGCCGGTTCCCCTGTGGTAGCGAAGCCACCTTCGCAGGCTGTCCGCACTCACCGAAGACTCGGTTAGTTCTTCTTCGTCATTTGTCTGAAAGGGGTCTTACGGTGATTTCGGCCACCGCGGAGGTGCCCTCCATCATCGAGGAGCTGGACGCCAAGTGGCTGACACGGGTGTTGGGCGCCACCATAACGGGCGTGCGTGCGGAGCAGATCGCGGTGGGCAGCGGCTTTTCGTCGTTGCTGTACCGACTGCATCTGACCGGTGATGCGAGCGTGCCGGGAAGCGTCATCGCGAAGCTGCCGGCCCAGTCCGAGGCGCGTGTCGCCATGGAGATGATGGGCGGCTATGCACGCGAGTTAGCGTTCTACCAACGGGTGGCGGGGCGCGCGCCGTTGGACACGCCGCGCGTGTACGCCGCGACGATGGCGGCGGATTCCACGGATTTCGTTCTGGTACTCGAGGATCTGAAGGACTGGGACAACGCGGATCATCTCGCCGGGCTGTCGCTGGAGCAGGTCCGGCTGTGTATCGCGCAGCTCGCCGGGTTGCACGCATGGTCGACGGACCCGGCCAACTCGGTTGCGCTGCAAGCGTTCCCGAGTCTGGACAACCAGATGACCAGGGAAGTGTTGCCGGCGGTGTTCGCCCAGGGGTGGCAGGTGTACCGCGAACATGCGGCGGTACCGGTTCCGCCTGCTGTTGCACGCTATGCCGAGCGTTTCACCGACCACGCCGCGACCGCCCTGCGGGCGTTGACCGAGCGCTCGATGCTGGTGCACGGCGACATCAGGGCAGACAACATGTTCTTTTCCGGCGACCAACTCAAGGTGGTCGACTTCCAGCTCGCCGCCAGGGGCGTTGGCGCCTCCGACATCGCCTACTTGGTCAGCCAGGGTCTGCCAACCTCGCTGCGTGCGGGTCGCGACGAACAACTGGTCCGTGGGTACCTCGAGTCGCTCGCCGAGTGCGGGGTCGACGATTACACGCTCGACGATGCGTGGCGTCACTACCGATTCGCCGTCGCCTACCTGATCTGCCTCCCGGTGACCGCCTTGATCACCTGGGAGTCGTTGCCGGAGCGATCCCGCCTGCTGTGCCTGAAACTCACCGAGCGCGCAGTGGCGGCCATTGACGAGGTCGATGCGCTGGCGGTGTTCGAGTGACCCGCACCGCCCGTGAGGTCGTGGAGCTGTACAACTTGGTCGTCTGGAACGAGCGGGACTTCGCGCTCGCCGAGGAGTTGATGGGCGACACGGTGATCCGCCACGAGGTGGGCGGGGCGTTCACGTTGACGCATCGCCAGGCCGTGCAACGAATCGTTGAGCACTGGGCGATGTTCGACAAGGTGTGTTTCGACCTGAACGTGGTGGTGGCCGGCGACGACGGCGAACATGTCGCGATCGTCTACGGGTCGTCGATGGAGCTCAAGGACGGCTCCAGGATCGATATCGGCAGCTTGGAGATCTTCCGAGTTGTCGATGGCCGGATCAGCGAGGTCTGGAATTGCGGCCACAAGCAGGGGGTTTGGCAGTGACAGAACGCGTGCTCGACGAACTCGGTTATTACCTGCTGGCCGGTGCCGGTGGCGAGGGCCCGGCGACGTTGATCGACGAGGCCCGGCGCGGCGAGGAGCTCGGGTTCGGTAGCGCGTTCATTTCCGAGCGCTGGAACGTCAAGGAGGCTTCCTCACTGGTCGGGGCCGCATGCGCGGTGACCAGCCGGACGCAGATCGTCACCGCCGCAACGAATCACAACACCCGCCATCCGCTGATCATCGCGTCGTGGGCGACCACTATGCATCGGCTCTCCGGTGGGCGGTTCACACTCGGCATCGGCCGCGGGATCGCTGCGATGTACGCAGCGTTCGGGATACCGGCGGTCACGACCGCGCAAATGGAGGACTGGGCACAGGTCATGCGCCGGCTGTGGCACGGGGAGGTCATCGTCAACCACGACGGTCCGCTCGGTAGGTATCCGGTGCTGGTTCTCGATCCCGATTTCAACGAGGACATCAGGTTGGCGATCGTGGCGTTCGGCCCCAACACACTTGCCCTGGGCGGCAGAGTGTTTGACGATGTCATCCTGCATACGTATTTCACCCCCGAGGCGTTGCAGCGATGCGTCAAGACGGTCAAGGACGCCGCCGAGAAGGCCGGCCGTGACCCGGACAGTGTGCGGGTGTGGTCGTGTTTCGCCACGATCGGCGACCATCTCCCTGAGCAGTTACGCCTGAAGAAGACGGTGGGGCGTCTGGCGACCTATCTTCAGGGCTACAGCGACCTGCTGGTGAACACCAACGGCTGGGATCCCGCGGTGCTGCGGCGCTTCCGGGAAGACTCGGTCGTCACCTCAATCCCGGGGGCCATCGATCACAAGGCCACCCCGGAGCAGATCGAGCATATCGCGACGTTGATCCCCGACGCGTGGCTGGAACCGGCGGCCACCGGGTCGGCGCGGCAGTGCGCGGCCAGAGTCCGCCGGGAGTTCGATTACGGGGCCGACGCCGTCATCATGCACGGTGCCACGCCCGACGAACTCGATCCGATCATCAAGGCCTACCGGGAAAATCATGGCTAAGTCCTTGGTTCGCGTGGGGTTGATGGACCCGGTGATGGCGGCACGCCCGAGCGCCGACACCTTCAGCCGGATGAGTTATCTGTCGGCCGCTGCGAGTCGCGTCGACTCCTATTGGGTGCCCGACCACATCAACGGGGTGACACCACGACCTCTGTGGGATCCCAAGTACACGGCGACCGCACGGCTGCTGCGCTCACCCGACGCGGCGATGGAGGCCTGGACGCTGCTAGGGAGCCTGGCTGCGCGTAGGCGCTTCAGCCGTGTCCGCCTTGGCATCGGCGTGACCGACACCGGTCGACGCAACCCGGCCGTCACCGCGCAAGCCATCGCGACCTTGAATCTGCTCACCCGCGGGCGGGCGATCCTCGGTATCGGTCCCGGCGAACGCGCCGGCAACCAGCCGTACGGTGTGGACTGGTCGAAACCGGTCGCGCGGTTCGAGGAAGCGCTCGCGACGATCCGGGCGCTGTGGGCTTCCAAAGGCCAACTCGTCAATCGCGATTCGCCGTTCTTCCCGCTGCGCAACGCGATCTTCGATCTGCCGCCGTATAAGGGCAAGTGGCCCGAGATTTGGGTGGCCGCTCACGGTCCCCGCATGCTTCGCGCGACCGGACGCTACGGCGACGCGTGGTTCCCCGGCTTCGCACACCGTCCCATGGACTACGCCCAACGGCTAGACGTCATCCGGTCGGCGGCCTCCGATGCCGGACGTGACCCGATGGCCATCACGCCCGCATTCTGGATGCCGGTGTTCGCGGGCTCGAGCCGCGACGCTGTTGATGAGGCGTTGGACTCCACCGTCGTCAAGAACTGGGCGCTCAACGCGCCCGCGGAGTTCTATGCCCACTACGGTGCCCAGCATCCGATGGGTGACTGTTATGCGGGTATGCAAGACCATGTCGCGTTCACCATGGACGAGCAGAGCATCCGCGAAAAGGCCGCGAAGGTGCCCCTTTCGGTGGTGAAGGGCATGGTGCTGAACGGGACGGTCAACGATGTTCTGGAGCAGGCGGCCGAGTGGCGCGACCACGGCGTGCGCCACATCGTCGTGCTCAACTTCGGTCCGATGGCGCCGGGTCTACGCAACGCAATAGCGACCGTCGGCCCGTTCAACAGAGTGGTCCGCAGGCTCAAACAGCTTTGAGGCGTGAATTCGCTTGGTACTAAGCATTTCTGCGGGGCGCAGCGGAAAGAATACATCGAAAATGTTGCGTTTACCGGCCTCAAAGCGACGGTCACCGAGAGCGCGTAATGGTGACAACCCTCGCGCTCGCCACCATCGTCCGGTCTATCCGGATCCGTTCGACGGACAAGGACTTTCCGCTCGAATCGCCCTGCACCACTGTCGCAAAGGGGCCCTTCCCAGCCCATGCCGACGCACGGCAGTGGAATTGGCGGGCCCACGCGAATCGGCGGTTCGAAGCGGTACAGCCCGACTCCGCTCGCAAAAGCCATCCAAGACTGCTATCCGCGTTGCTAGTTATAACCCGGCAGGTATGCAAAAAAAACCGGTTCCTGAACTCAGGGAAACCGCCGCTGAACTGTCGGCGCGAGGATCCGGTTGGCTTCCTCATGTGTGAAGGTAATCAAGCACTTCCAGCCCTAGGAGTGATCGAACCGCGTCGGCTTCGCTCGTCAGTGAGCCCCGAATCGAACGTTGATCTGTGGTCGGTGCTTGGTCGGTGAATCCGCGACACGCCGTGGTTTCACGTGGTGCCGCATGGCGTTAAATAGCCAGCTCATACACCTTTCGAGACGACGACTAGGTGAGCTTGCAGGCTCTCCTAAAGCCGGTGTCGCAGGTTCGAATCCTGCCGGGGGCACTCACTGTTGATGCAGTTCAGCGGTGGTTTTCAGGTGCCCGCCGACTGGTGTTGACTTGTTCTGGTCGGTGCCTTGGTCGGTGATGGTTTGGCATCAGATGACGCACCGTGGCTGGCGATAGTCAATCGGGCCACGGCGTCGAGTCGCGAAGCGATGTCGTCCAGATCTGTCGGAAACAGACCCGCGTCCCGGTTCAGCGTCGTCGCCGCTGATTCGTGGCTCGACGCGCTCAACGGGACCGCCAGTCTGATTACTATGCCGAACCAGGGCCTGTCTAGCACAGGGAGACGTCAAACACCGACGCGCCGGTGGGCTCGCAACACGCTGTCCCGCATCGCATTTCGCATGAATGGTGGATAATCGTCATTATCCACGATTAACCTCGGCATACTCGCTAATAGTGGCTGACAGCCTCCGCGCCTACCGTCTCCCACGTTTTGCGGCATCCGGGTGACAGCACTTGCTCGGGCGCCGCCAGCGGATTGACTGTGCTACTGCCTGCTTTGCTGCGGAGTCCCCAGGCCCAGGCCTTGGGCAACGCGGGCGCCGAGGTCGGGATCCACTTGCGTCCAGTAGTCGTTGACCGCGCGCTCCTGGATGAAGCGCTCCACCCCCTGGCTTAGATGCCCGACGATGTTGGCGACTAGATGGTCCCGATCGGTCGGCGTCATCACCTGCCGGTAGAGCATGCCGGGCTGGATGAAGTCGTTGTCGTCCTGGTGCGCCTCGTACGCCGTGCGCATTATCTCGGCGCCCTCCACAACCCAGCTCGGATCGCGGTAGCGCTGCGGATCGGCCTTGGGGCCGCCATAGCTGTTGGGCGCGTAGACCGGCCGGTTCCCATTGTGGTGGTAGCACATCGGGCCGTCCTTGTTGTAGTTGTGCACCTCGTTGAGTGGGCGGTTGACCGGCAACTGCATATAGTTCGGGCCGTTGCGATAGCGGGCCGAGTCGCCGTAGGCGAACATCCGCCCCAGCACCATCCGGTCCGGGCTGGGCCCGATGCCCGGCACAAAGTTCGACACCTCGAACGCGACCTGCGTGACCTGGGCGAAGAAGTTATCGGGATTGCGGTCGAGCACCAGTCGGCCGATCGGGATTAGCGGGTAGTCCTTGTGCGGCCAGACCTTGGTCACGTCGAAGGGATTGAAGCGGTAGTTGGCCGCATCCTCGAAAGGCATGATCTGCATCTCGAGGCGCCAAGCCGGGTAGTCCTTGTGGGCGATCGCCTCCCGCAGGTCGCGCCGGTGGTAGTCGAGGTCCTCAACGAACATGGCCTTGGCCTCGGCGTCGGTGAAGTTCTGGACGCCCTGCTCGGTCTTGAAGTGGTACTTGACCCAGAACTTCTTGCCGCCGGCGTTCTCCCACATGTACGTGTCGCTGGCGTAGAAGTTCATGTTGCGCCAGGTGCGCGGCGTGCCGCGGTCGCTCATCAGGTAGGTGACCTGGTGGGCCGACTCCGGCGAGAGCGTCCAGAAGTCCCACTGCATGTTATTGCTGCGCATGCCGGTGTCGGGCAGACGCAACTGCGAGTGGATGAAGTCGGGGAACTTCATCGGGTCGCGCACGAAAAAGACCGGCGTGTTGTTGCCGACGATGTCGTAGTTGCCCTCCTCGGTGTAGAACTTGACGGCGACGCCGCGCACGTCGCGGTCCGTGTCGGGGGCGCCCTCGTCGGCGGCCACGATCGAAAAGCGCAGGAACAACGGGGTGCGCTTGCCAACTTTGTTGAGGAAGGCGGCCTTGGTCCACGCGGTGACATCGGCGGTCACCTCGAAGTAGCCGAAGGCACCGCCGCCCTTGACGTGGTACACGCGATCAGGGATGCGCTCGCGGACGAAGTGGGCCAGCTCCTCGATCAGGTAGGCATCCTGCAGCAGGTTGGGGCCGCCCGGGCCGACCGTGAGCGAGTACTCGTCACTTGTGACGGGACAACCGGCATCGGTGGTGGTTGGTGATTGCTCGCTCATCTCTTTCTCCTCTGATCGCGCTAGACCTGGCACCTACACGGGTCGACTAGAACATGCAGTAGTCTTCGCCAGCCAGCCCATTCACGTCACCAGGCCGAGGGCCATCCACAGGTTCTGATCATTGCTCCCGACGATTCGACGTGAGCCTTGTTCACGCACACAGTTTAGAGTCATATCTAGATTCAAGTCTAGAGCGGGATTGTTGGCAGCGCCAGACTGCAGTGGTGTCGTCGCAGTCCAGTCAGACCAATACCGTTTCGCGGTCGACCTGGTGAGGCTGCCGCCCGCCTCCCCGGCCAGACGGCTTTTAGCGGCTGCAGACAACGGGCTATGTGGTCATTTCCTTCGACTCGCGGTGTGAATCGCCCTGATTTTCATGGAGGCTCGGGCTATTGGATTTCGACCAGGGGTTGGTCGGTCCGTTTCGGAGCGTAGAAGATGGCTTCGAACTCTGCTGGGGGTGTGTCGTTGAGGTAGCCGTGGAGGCGGTTGGTGTTGTGCCAGTGGACCCAGCCCAAGGTGGCCAACTCGACGTCCTCAATGGTTTTCCACGGCCCCATGCGGGCGGGCCCGTAGATCAGTTCGGATTTGTAGTAGCCGTTGACCGTCTCGGCGAGGGCGTTGTCAAAGCTGTCACCGACGGTGCCGATCGAAGGCACCGCGCCGATCTCGGCCAGCCGCTCGCCGTAGCGGATGGATGTGAATTGAGATCCGGCATCGGAGTGACATCTCAAGCCCGGCAACGTGTTTCCGCGTGACCAGCGGGCCATCTCGATCGCGTCGAGCACCATGGTGGTACGCATGTGCCCGGCTACCCGCCAGCCCACGATCATCCGGCTGTAAGCGTCGGTGATGAAGCAGACGTAGGCCACGCCGGCCCAGGTGGGCACGAATGTCAGATCGGTCACCCAGAGCTGGTTGGGTGCGGTGGCGGTGAAGTCCCGGCCCACCAGATCGGGATGCCGCCCGGCGTCGGGGTCGGGTCTGGTGGTGCGGACCTGTTTGCCGCGACGAGCACCGGCGATGCCGGCGGCCCGCATGTGCCGGGCGACCTGATCACGTCCGACGTCGTGGCCAGCACGGCGGGCTGCTTTCCACAGCTTGCGGGCACCGTAGACGCGATAGTTGTCTTCCCAAAGCTCCCGCAACGCCGGACCGATAATCTCGTCGCGGCAGGCTCGCGCTGAGGGTGGACGCGCCTTATTCGCGTAGTAGGTGCTCGGGGCCACCCGCACCCCTGCTGATCGCAGGACAGTGCAGATGGGCTCGACCCCGAACTCGTCGCGGTTGGCGTCGATGAAGGCGACTACTTCTTGTGTTGGCGGTCGAGCTCCGCCCCGAAGAAACTGGCCGCTCGCTTCAGAATCTCGTTGGCCCGCTTAAGTTCTCGGACCTCCTGCTCAAGATCCTTGACCCGCGCAGACTCCGCCGTACTCACACCGGGCGCATACCCGTCGTCGATGTCAGCCTGGCGCACCCAGGACCGCACCGACTCCACGCCATAGCCGAGCTGGCGGGCAACCCGGTACACCGTCCCATGCTCGGTGCCCAACTCAGCACGCAAGGTGCGCACCATCCGCACCGCAGCGGCCTTCTCCTCCGGGCTGTACCTACGCGTCGTCGGCTTCCCTGGCGACTGTTCCTTCGGCATGACTCCATCCTCGTTTCCAAGGTCAGGAGCCTCCAGGATTTCCAGGGCGATTCAGTGATGCCGCCAGCAGTGGGTCAGGAAGCGACCGGCGATCCCACCTGACACGGCATCGGGTAGGCCAACAGACTCAGCTATTGCGGCGTATTAACACCACAGCACAGCCTGGCCGGCTGCTCATCATGCTTTGGGTGTGAGCTATTCGGGCATGACTGGACGCGACTCTATACATGACTCTAGACTAGCCTCTAGTAGCTGTTAGTGCCGTGCGACTAAAGGGCATCAAGGGGAGCTGGTGTGGACTTGCAGGAGACCGCTCTTCGCAAAAGCGCTTCAAGTGAATCCGGGGATACGAGGGCAACGCGGTCCGAGTCCACTCAAGCAACTTCCGTGGATTCGCCCACCTACCCATCACCATGAAGGCTCGCTAAATGCCTCGTTTTGAACCGCATCCCGACCGCAGGCCCGTGATCGTCGCCGGCGCCTCCTCCGGGATTGGAGAAGCCACGGCGATCGACCTCGCGTCGCGTGGATTCCCCGTCTCGCTGGGCGCCCGCCGTATGGGAAAGCTCGAGGACCTCGTCGGCAAGATCCGAGCCGACGGTGGCGAGGCAGTCGGATTCCAACTCGACGTCACCGACCCGAACTCGGTGAAGTCCTTCGTCGCACAATCGGTCGACGCGCTTGGGGAAATCGAGGTGCTGGTGGCAGGCGCAGGCGACACCTTCTACGGCAAGCTGGCCGACATAACCTGTGACGAGTTTGAATCGCAGCTAAACATCCACCTCGTCGGCGCAAATCGGCTGACCGCAGCGGTGCTACCGGGAATGATCCAACGCGAGCGAGGTGACCTGATCTTCGTCGGGTCCGAAATCGGGCTACGCCAGCGCCCGCACCTGGGTGCTTACGGCGCCGCCAAAGCCGGGCTGCTGGCAATGGTGAACACCCTGCAGATGGAACTAGAAGGCACCGGTGTGCGCGCGTCGGTCGTGCATCCCGGCCCGACCAAGACCGGCATGGGATGGAGCCTGCCCGCCGACAAGATTGGGCCAGCGCTTGAGGATTGGGCGAAGTGGGGCGTCGCCCGCCACGACTACTTCCTGCGGGCATCGGATCTGGCCCGCGCCATCACATTCGTTGCGCAGACACCACGCGGTGGTTTCATCGCGAACATGGAGATTCAGCCGGAAGCGCCATTGGCTGAAAACCTGGAACATCACAAGCTCGCTCTCAGCGAACAAGCGATGCGCGGCCAGTGACCACCGCAATCGTGCCCTGTGTTTCCGGTGGCCAAGAAAAGCACGGACACCTCGGGGAGTTTCGGACCGATCCGATCGCGTTGATGCACTGCGCCCATGAGGAGTGCAGTGACTTTGGTTTTCTTCATCTGGCGCGCAAGACGGTCGTTCTGTTGTCGGGTGCGCTGGCCAGCGAGTTCTTCTTCCGGACCGCTGATGAGGATCTCGACGAGGCTGAGGCCTACCCGTTCACGACACCGATTTTCGGCGAGGGTGTGGGGGCGGCGTTTGCCGCCGTGCGGATCAAGGCCACCTCCTCGATTCTGTTGCCCGAGTGCGCGTTCGAGATGGGCCAGCCGGCTGACACCTACCGCAACGATCACTCGAAGATGGTGGTCCAGCTGGAACGCCCGGCCGTCGAAGGTGCGCTGCCGCAAGAGGGTAAGGCTATGAGCTGATGGGCAGCTACCGAATCGACGTCGACGCGGATCTGTGCCAGGGGCACGCCATGTGCGAGCTGGAGGCACCTGACCTGTTCAAGGTGCCCAAGCGCGGCACGGTGCAGATCGTCGACTCCGAGCCAACGGACGACGTTCGCGTGCATGTCGAGCGCGCAGTCGAGATGTGTCCTACACAAGCACTTTTCATTAAAGAGAAAGAAGATTGACAACGGTGTCATTTCAGCCTGAGGGATTTTCATAACTGGGCCGACCCGTGTGAAGCACCTTGAACAACCATGACGCCGTGATGTCGGCGGGCGCCGCGGTGGTGAGACCCGAGTGCCTATCGGTGAACTCGTTTCTGCTTCGGCGACGAACGCTGTCAGGCATCTCCTGAGGTATTGCTAGGCGGCATACCTCTACCGCTGACCAGCGGGAGGTCAAGTGCGGTGTGAAGGCCGGGCTCCGCGGCGACGACCGCGGGAATCGCGTTGACGATCCGCCCCGCACCCGCGGCGATTGCCGCATAGTTGTGATCGCCTAGCGCGCTGGTTTGACAGATGTCCACCACAAAGGATGGTTCGCCGATGATCTCGACCCGGTAGGACCCGCCTTCTTGTGCAGGTTGGGGCCAATCGGGGCGCTGGTCGGGCCGCAGTCGGGTGACATGTTCAATAACGAACGCGCGCTTGCCGCGCGACCATCCACAGATCTCGAACCGCATCGCGGCGACACCGCCTCGTGGTATGCGTCCGGCAGAGACATCGAACTCCTCTGTGGCCCAATCGAGTTCGCAGGCATCCGTGATCTCATCCACCTCGATGCCCAAGCCGCCACCCATTGCACGGATTGCCGAACCCCACGCCATACTGAGTACGCCGGGTCGCAGCAGCGGCGGCAGAGCATCAGGTTGGGCGCCGAAACCCATGACGTCGAACATCACGGTGGCACCGTTGTAGCTGGCATAGTCGGCCATTTCGGTGCAACGGATTTGGTCGACGTGTTGACAGGTGCTTGCGAACGCCAGTGGGATCAGGTCGTTAGCGAAGCCGGGGTCGACGCCGTTGACGAACAAGCTGACTTGGTGGGTCTTCGCGGTGTCTTCCAGGGCCGCGATGTGTCGCTGCGGCAGAACTCCATAGGGGTATTGCAGTACCGTGGGCGCGGAGCTGACGACATTTATCCCGGCGCCCAGGATGCGCTGCAGATCTGCCAACGCCTCGCCGACGCGGTTGTCGCCGATCGCGCAATACACGGCGCAGTCCGGCTGGTCGGCCAGCAGCGGCCCCATGTCCTTGGTGGCGGTGATACCCGTGGATACGTCCATTCGAGCGAGTTCGCCTGCGTCTTTGCCGACTTTCGCGTCCGAGGACACCCAGACGCCGGTGAGTTCAAATCGCGGGTCCGCGATGAGCTGGCGAAGCGCGATCTGTCCGACGTTACCCGTTGCGAAATGTGCGACCCTGATCGCCATTCTGGTTCCTTCCATGTGGCCTGGAGCAGCGCGGCTGGACGACGCCGTGTCGCGGCGAATCGGTGCCTGCAGCAACGGAATCGGTGCTATGGAGCGTTCATCTTGTTCACCTCGAACGCAGCAAAGTTGAGTTCTGGGTCGCGTGCGGCGAAATGGTCGCGCAGCGCCAGGTTCAGCTCGGGCAGATCCCAAGCCGGGCCCGAGGAAACGATCGACCTCTCGACACTTGGCGCAGCCAGAAGCAGAATCATCCGACCGGCGATGACAAAAACCTGTCCGTTGACCAGGGCACTGGCTGGCGATGCGAGGTATCGCACGAACATCGCAACGTGGTCGGGTGACAGCGGATCGACCTCGCCTCCGCCTAACACGGGCTCGTCGCCGTAGACGCTCACCGTCATCGGCGTTCGCGCTCGTGGACAGATGGCGTTCGCGCACACGCCATAGCGGTTGAGGGCACGGGCTGCTGAAAGTGTCAACGCAATGATGCCGGCCTTGGCGGCGCCGTAGTTCGGTTGACCCGGCGGTCCGAGCAGTGCCGACTCGGACGAGGTATTGATCAGCCGTCCGTAGGTCTGCCCACCGGATTCCTTTGCGCGAGAGCGCCAATATGCCGCGGCGTTGCGGGTCAGAAGAAAGTGGCCTCGTAGACATACGGCGATGACGTCGTCCCACTCCTCATCGTTGACGTTGAACAGCATCCGGTCGCGGGTGATCCCGGCGTTGTTCACGACGATGTCGAGGCCGCCTTGGGCTTCGGCGGCCGCCATCAGCGCATCGGCGGTGCTGCGTGTGCTGACGTCCCCGGCCACTGGCACAGCCTGGCTGAAGCGCCTGACTTCCTCGATTACGTCGGATGACTCCAGCGCGGCCCCGACGTCGTTGACGATGACCTGTGCACCCGAGCGAGCCAGCCCGATCGCCTCGCTGCGGCCTAACCCGTTCGCTGCTCCGGTGACGACGGCGACACGCCCCGAGAGGCCGGTTGCCTGTGCGTTGTTCGGCGCATCCGCCATCGTGTACTTCCTTTAGGCCCGGGCAGTTGAGTAGTCTCTAGAGGTCAATCTAGAGTAGACTATAGTCCTTGTAAGCAGATCAACGGTAGGGCCGGCGGGGATTTGTTCAGCGAGCATGAAGTCGTTCGCTGCGCTTGTACATTCGAGAAGGGATCACCCGTACTTGCGTGTGGTCAAGATGGCGAAAGCTCAACGGTTCAGCAGACTTTCATCAACGCACCTGGCGCTCGATGAAGCCGAAAGGACGCAACGATGGGACGGGTAGAGGGCAAGGTCGCGCTCATTACCGGTGGTGCACAGGGCATGGGCGCTGCGCACGCCCAGTTGCTCGCCGCCGAGGGTGCACGGGTCGTCATCGGCGACATCTTCGATGAGCAAGGCCTCGCGCTGGCCGGCGATCTTGGCGATAGCGCGCAATTTCTGCACCTTGACGTGACCCAGCCCGCCGACTGGTCGGCCGCGGTAGAAGCGACGCTGTCGCGATTCGGCAAGCTCGACGTCCTGGTCAACAACGCAGGCACCCGCGCTGTCGGACGGCTGGGCACCTTCGACCTCAGCAAGTGGCAGCACGTGATCGACGTCAACCTCACCGGAACGTTCTTGGGTATGCGCGCCGTCGTGGAACCGATGACATCGGCTGGGAGCGGCTCGATCATCAACATTTCCTCTATCGAGGGCCTTCGTGGGGCTCCGCTGGCGCACCCATACGTGGCTTCCAAATGGGCCGTTCGCGGTCTGACGAAATCAGCCGCTCTTGAATTGGCCCCGCTCAACATCAGAGTCAACTCGGTGCATCCGGGATTCATCCGGACCCCGATGACCGCGGGCGTGCCCGAGGACTTGGTCGGCGTTCCGCTCGGCCGCGGAGGCGACGCCCACGAGGTTGCGACGTTCGTGCTGTTTCTCGCCAGCGACGAATCGGCTTATGCGACCGGCAGCGAATTCATCGTCGACGGCGGCCTGGTGACGGCGGTACCAACAAAGCCGGCGTGAAACATTCGTCGGCCCCCAACCCTGGCGAATCGTTGCCACTATGCAACAATTCGTCGCAGTTTTGTAGTAGTTCGAGCCACAATCGGTTCAGAGGCAGTCGCGCCAGCCGACTGGATCAGCCAGGCGTATCCGACAACGCCTGTCGAACGCGGAGCCCGGTGGCGAACGTCCGGATCATCGTTCGGTAGGACGAATCGATGTCATCCACAAGGATGCAGCGGACCAGTTCGAGCGTCACGAATCCGTGAACCATCGCCCCAAGGTGTACCGTCGCCTCGACCACCTGGTCCTCGGGGAGCCCCATCGAGCGCACTACGGCGGCATAGGTCGCGTCGATGAGCAGCCGGCCTGCTGCGCGTACGTCGTCGTGGTTTGAGTACCGGGTCCCGCCGAGGTATCGCTCGGCATGTTTTCGGGCGTAAGCGCGGTAGGCGTCAGCGATGGCGTAGAGCCCGTCCTCTCCCGACCGGCCCATCACCGCGTTCCGAGCCGCTTCGCCGAGTTCGGTGACCGTTCTCAGCTGAAGGGCCAAACGGATGGCGTCCACGCTCTCGACGTGCCGATAGAGCGACGAGGGCTTGACGCCAAGTTCCTCGCCGAGCGCGGCCATCGTGAGTGCATCCCAGCCGCGTTCGGCGACGAGTCGGTCGGCGGCGTCGATGACCTGCCCGCGGTCGAGGCGGCGTCGGCGTGGCTCGGTCGTCGGTGTGAGGGTCATCAGCTCCGCCTTGGTGGTCGGGAGATTTTCCGAAGACTATACCTTGCATATTGCAATGAATCGTTGCAAGATCGCGATGATTCATCGCATCCAACAGAGGAGGACCATGAAGGCGTGGCGTGCTCACCAATTCGGGGGGCCCGATGTGCTCCAGCTGGACGACGTACCGATCCCAGAGCCCGGACCGGGGCACGTTCGCGTCAAGTGCAGCACCATCACCCTGAACTTCAACGACATCGACATCATCCACGGAACCTATCCCGACGTGATGCCGCCGTTGCCGTTCATCCCGGGGATGGAAAACCTCGGCGTGGTCGACGCATGCGGGCTGGGTGCCGAATCCTGGATGGGAAAGCGCGTCGTCACCGTGCCGGCGAACGCCTACGGCGGCTACGCCGAATACTGCACCGGCCCTACGGCCATGACCTTCGAGATGCCCGACGACATGTCCGACGCGGACGCGTCAGCGTTCTTCATGCCATTCCACCTGGCGTGGCTGGGCCTCGAACACCGAGCCCGGGTTCAGCCGGGTGAGACCGTTCTCGTGCACGCGGCAGCTGGCGGAAACGGGTCGGCGGCGGTGCAGGTCGCAGCTCAGCTGGGCGCGCGAGTGATCGCGACCGCGGGCTCGCCCGAGAAGGTCGCGTTCTGCAAGGAGCTTGGCGCCGACGTTGCCATCAACTACCGGTCCGAGGACATCTACGAAGCGGTTACGGAGGCAACCGGCGGCCGGGGCGTGGACGTGGCATGGGACGGCGTCGGCGGCGACGTCATGCGCCGGTTCGTGCCATGACTGGGGCCAACTTCGTCGGGCACGACGAGGCAAAACGGGCGCACGAGAGCCTCCTCGAGCGGGTGAAGCAAGGGAAGCTGCGCCCGATCGTCGGCATGGAGGCTTCGCTCGAGGAGCTCCCGACCGCGCTCGCCGCCATGGAGCGGCGTGAGACCGTCGGCCGCGTCGTCATCACGGTTGGCAGCTGATGGACGAGACAGCACAAGGGGAGACGACGGTGTCCGAGCGGATCGTCAACGTATGGGACGACCCGGCGAGCGGGCTGACCGCCGCGGACTTCGGCCGGTGGCCGGCACCGAGCGGCGACGCTCGAATCGACCCTGACGAGTTCGCTCCGCTGATACAGGGCGCGCTCGACAATGGTGACATCAGCCTGCCCGTTTACCTGGTCGGGAGATGTTCGACCTTCCCGGAGGCCTCTGGTCACACGCCGTTCGCCGCGAGGATCGTCGACTTCGTTCCGTTTGTCGTGTCGGCACACCCGGAGACCGGCGAGCCACGCGTCACGACAATCACGAAGAAGCCCATCCGTGAAATCGTGGAATCCACGTCGCTCCCTGCGTTTGACAGCGTCGAGCGCGAGGAATGCGCCACGAAGGCCACCGGCGGCTACGTCGATCTGCAGATGTCCAACGCCGGCGAGCCAACGGCGCGTATCGTGTTCGTGTGGAACGCCGAGGTCTCCAAGGAAGATGCGTACGCCCAAGCCAACGCCGTGCTCGCCGCGATCGAGCGTTGTCGGAGCGGCACCTAATTAGGCGACGACAAAGCGCTGCCCTGGGCGAATGCTCCACCCACAGCGCCCCATCCTCGAACCAGGCAACATAGAGGATCCCGCCTGTCGACACCTGGGTCGGTAAGGGGCTTGCCGTGCGAGTTGATGGTGAGAAGGCTGAACACCGCAGTCCCTACCTTGGAACGACCATGTCTCAGATGTGATCCAGGGGACGGTAGCCGCTGCAAAGGAGCGTTTCAACCGGAGCGACAGGCACATCGGAAAGCGCCGCGGCGGCAAGAGCGCAGCCCTTGAAAATTCGCGCCGCCGCACTCAGCCGGTATTGGACAACAGTGGCGCGTTCACCGAACGGGTTGTCACCCCACAGCGTGACTTCGACCTCACCGCTTTGCAGTGCGTCATGAATCTCCGCGTCAATGCACTCGTCGGTGCGTAGCTGATCCGCGGCAATCGCGAGGCCGACGGCTCGTTCCGCAGCGCTGCCGATGGATAGCACCGTGGGGTGCGGTTCAAACGTCCGGACCCCCAGAATCCGCAGCGGTCGGGTGTCGTTATGGCTGGCCAGCAAGACATTGACGTCCCAGCCCGCCATGCTTCGGTCGAACAACCATCCGCCGATGGACTGAACAACGTCGGCGACGTCGGCGGCGATGACATTGAGCTGGTACCTCGGGAGCCTGCACTTGGCAGGCGCAGCGTCATCCGGACACACGCGGGGAAGATTCCCGTCCGCGGTGAGCGATTGAGTGCCCATCGACAACTCCATTCGGATTGTGCAACAACCGTTTTAATGCATGCCAGCGATGACGCAGCACCGGCGAGCCCATCCCAGATGCAGCCGGGTCGACCGGCGCGGCCAAAGACGACACGTGCCCAACCTCGCCTCATCGAGACGAACTGCCCGACCGCCTCGCCAGGCGGGCCAGAGGCCCGATGTAACCCGCACCGAGTAGGCGGGACATCGCTGCCGCCGCTCGCCCGTCGGCGCCGATCAGAATCCTGGCGCGATTGTTGTCGGCGCCACGAAGGATGAGGTGGGCAGCCTTTTCGGCGGTAGTTAGGGCGGAGCGTTCGAAGTGTTTTTCCGCGATCTCCTTGTCGGGTGCGTTCGCCGCTCGCATGTTGGCTCCGAAGTTCGTTTTCACCACACCGGGGTGTACGCAATGAACCGTGACGGGGTGACGTTCGATGATCATTTCCTGTCTTAGCGCCTCGGTGAAGCCTCGGACAGCGAACTTTGATGTGCAGTAGGCGCTTTGGAACGGCACGGCGATCAGACCGAACGCGCTGGACAGGTTAACCAGTCGAGCAGGGTTGTGCGTAGACCCGGACTCGATCAGCTGGGGTAGGAACGCTTTTGTTCCGTTGACCACGCCTCCCAGATTTATGCCGATAAGCCAGTCGAAATCTTTCCAGGACATGTCTGCGACGCTGGCGTAGAGGTCGACGCCGGCGTTGTTGAACAGCAGCGACGCTGGCCCGTGTTGGGTTCGCACCTCCTGAGCGCATGTCTCTACGGCGTCCCGGTCTGCGACGTCGACTGGGTAAGTCGTGACGTGCTCCGCGCCGCAGGCGGCTTGCGTTTCGACCAGGCCTTGCGGGTTGACGTCCCAGGCGGCGACGTGTGCGCCGGCGCGCACGAGCGCAGCCGTGAGCGCGCGACCGATACCCGAGCCAGCGCCTGTCACGACGGCCAGGCGACCCTCGTATTTGCCTGCCCTCCGGTGATCACCGCGCGTCATGTGTGGTCGCCACGGTTTCGACGATTTTGCGGATCTTGTTAACCGAGGTTTGGAGGTTTGCCTGCAGATCCGATGGCCGGTCTCGCATGAATAGGCAGACGTACTCGAAGATGATTGCGCCTATGGGCAGCGGAACGCACATACGGAAGGTCTCCGTGAGCCGTACCGTTCCCGCGGTCGAACCCGGTTCGATGAGATAGGTCCATTGAGTCCAGTCACCCCCGAGTGCCTCGACCTGGACGATGAATGAGAATTCACGATCGGGCTCGGCGGTGACGACGTTGGCGTCGGTCTTCCATCGGCCCAAGCGGCGGCGGTTCCATGCGCGAAATCGGTTCGGCGTCAGCCATTCCGCGCGGTAAGTCTCCGGGCTCCACTCCGGAATCCGCGTGACATCCGAAACGACGGCGTACACATCCGCCGCCGAGGCTCGAATCTCTGTCGATGCCGACAGTATGTCGCCTTTCTGCACTAGCGGCATGCTGGTGTCCTCACGATGGGTGACTGGGTGGAAAACGCAGTGAGGACCGAGCTGGTCCTGGCGCGAATAGAGTATCCTCTAGACATAACTCTAAGCTATCAGCAGAGGACTTCCGAGACAATAGGTCCGACACTGCGTCAGCACAGAGGTCGCGCACCCGAGCGACGCCATCGAGCTCGATCTTGATTGGTTTCGCCCACCGATCAAGTTCACGGACATCGCACCCGAGCGAGCCAGCCTGATCACCTCGCTACGGCCTAACCCGTTCGCTGCTCCGGTGACGATGGCGACACGCCCCGAAAGGTCAGTTGCCTGTGCGTTGTTCGGCGCATCAACCATCGCGTTCTTTCCTTCGGTGCCTTGAGTGGTTGAGTATTACCTAGAGATGCGTATAGAGTTAACTATAGAAGCACTAGACATCTCTGCTGCGTGTGGTCAAGATGGCGAAACCTCAACGGTTCAGCAGACTTTCATCAACGCACCTAGCGCTCGATGAAGCCGAAAGGACGCAACGATGGGACGGGTAGAGGGCAAGGTCGCGCTCATTACCGGTGGTGCACAGGGCATGGGCGCTGCGCACGCCCAGTTGCTCGCCGCCGAGGGTGCACGGGTCGTTATCGGCGACATCTTCGATGAGCAAGGCCTCGCGCTGGCCGACGATCTTGGCGACAGCGCGCAATTCGTGCACCTTGACGTGACCCAGCCCGCCGACTGGTCAGCCGCGGTAGAGGCGACGCTGTCGCGATTCGGCAAGCTCGACGTCCTGGTCAACAACGCAGGCACCGTCGCGTTGGGGCGTTTGGGTACCTTCGACCTCAACAAGTGGCACAACGTGATTGACGTCAACCTCACCGGAACATTCTTGGGTATGCGCGCCGTCGTAGAACCGATGACATCGGCCGGGAGCGGCTCGATCATCAACATTTCCTCTATCGAAGGCCTACGCGGGGCTCCCCTGGCGCACCCATACGTGGCTTCCAAGTGGGCAGTTCGCGGTCTGACGAAATCGGCCGCTCTCGAATTGGCCCCGCTCAACATCAGAGTCAACTCGGTGCATCCGGGATTCATCCGGACCCCCATGACGGCGCACCTGCCCGAAGACTTAGTCACCGTTCCACTCGGCCGCGCCGGCGACGCCCACGAGGTTGCGACGTTCGTGCTGTTTCTCGCCAGCGACGAATCGAGCTATTCCACCGGCAGCGAGTTCATCGTCGACGGCGGCCTGGTGACGGCGGTACCAACCAAGCCCGCGTGAAACATACCTCGGGTCAACATGATTGATTTGGTTGAGGTGGCGCGCTGCTGCGGTTGTGGCTGTTGTGCTTCCCAAGGATCGGCGTCAATTCAGCGGACGGCCCTTAAATCGGCCCGCGAACCCGCGCAGCGGGAGGTCGGCGCTGGTGACTATGCCCGGAGCCTGTGCGACGACTGACTTGATCGCATAGAGAGCGGGCATGCCGGGCATGGACGTGCCAAGGGAGGCGAAGTCGTCCGGGTTGGACAGGTCGGCGCCGGGCTTGGGGAAGACCATGTACTTGTTGTAGATAGTTGGGTCGCCCTTGATGCGGGTGATATAGCAGCCCTTGATGTCCCAGCTCGGGTCCGTGTGTGGGGTCATCTGCCACTCCAGGTGCGTCTCGACCCGTGGAACTCCGTCCACCATGCCCTGGTACTTGATGTAGGTGCCCCCCAACGAGCCCTTGGGCAGCACGTACCAGCCCAGGTCGACGTCTTTGGTGCAGGCGCCAAGTTCGTATGTGAACCCGACCTCGTCGAGTTCCAGATCGAAGCAGTCGGCCATCATCAGCACGCTGTCGGCGAAAACGCGCGTGAACTTCTCCAGCTTCGACGGAAGCTCCGGATCGTCGACCGGGAGCCCAAAGCCGACCTCGGTCCAGGTGCCCTTGGAGTGGTGACACGACACGTCGACCGACTCGATGGTGGTGATGTTCTCGATGTCAGCGACGTCGGCTGAGCACACCACGCCGAGGATCTGGTTCAGGCCTGGGTTCATCCCGGTGCCGTAGAACGTCGACCCGCCCTTTTCGCAGGCGTCCTGGAGGAGCTGGGTCACCGGCTTGCCCGAGTGGTGGGGGTGATTACGGTCGCGGTGCCAGCCAGTGATCCAGTCGGCAGTGGTGACGATGTTGATCCCAGCTTCGAGGACTTTGACGTAGAGGTCCTCATCGGGGAATACGCCGTGGAAGGTAAGCACGTCGGGCTTGGCCGCGAGGATCTCCTCGATGGTGCCGGTGGTCTTCACTCCGTTGGGTGCTACGCCGGCCAGTTCGCCTGCGTCCCGGCCGATCTTGTCCGGCGAGTAGCAGTGCACTCCAATCAATTGCAGGTCGGGCTGGGTTGCGAAGCGCTTGATCATTTCGGAGCCGACGTTGCCGGTGGCCACTTGGAACACCTTGATGGGTGGGGCAGCGGTCATGGTATGCCTTCCTGTTCTGGCCATTTGCTTGGTTCGTTAGTGATTGTGGGAGTTAGGATTTACTGTTCTCGATCTTTGACCTCCATCGGGGAGGTTTGATTTAGTTGCGGGAGTTGCGGTTTCGGTCGTCGGCACGCTTGGGGCTAGCTCACGGTGAGGTCGCGGACGAGGGGCAGGGTGTCTAGTTCGCGGATGGCGCGGCACCCTCGGTGCAGCATCGTCAAAAACATTTCAGTGCCGCGGTCGGTGACCGCGGATGAAGCGAATCCGAGAGTGGTCAGCAGCGGTACCTGAAGCATGCCCAGTCGGTAGTCACGCCAGCACTCGGTGTCGGGGTAATCGCGCACGCCGTGCGCCCGTAAGGCGTCGTGGTACCGCAAGACGAGGCGGCGTTCGTGGGACTTGCGCAGTTGAGGTTGCAGGCTGGTGCCGAAGAAGTAGGCCAGGTCGCGGGCGGGCAGGCCCACGGTCAGGGTCTGCCAGTCGATGACGGTGATGGTGGCGCCGGCAGGGTCGAACAGCATGTTGTCGATGCGGTAGTCACCATGCAACAGGGCGAAGCGGTCGGCTTCCAGCAGTAGCCACGCTTCGATGAGGTCGGCCACATCGACGAGGGTTTCCTGGTCCTCGCTGACAAGCCGGTCCCCGAGGAACTTGATCGTCACGTCGGTGGCCGCACGCACGAGATCGCCGAACCCGCGGGCGAGGTCGCGGTCGGCTTTGGGCATCGGTGCGTCGGTGAACTCCAGCCACGCCGGGTCACACCATCGTGGACCATGCAGGCCGGCCAGCGCCTCGACCGCCAACTGCGCCTGCGCCGGTGTGCAGCCGGCGATCTGGTCGCCTTGAACCGCTGGAGCCATATCGGCCATCACGAGGACGAAGTCGGTTCCGTCACAGTCGATGGCGCAGTGGTACACAGTGGGCAACGGCACCGCGACCGTGTGCGCGACATCGCGGTAGAAGGCGTGTTCGGCGCGGTAACCCAACGCAACACGCTCGCGCACGGTGTCGTCCTGGGAGGCCAGTTTCACCACCAACGACGACGGCAGCTCCATCGCTTGGGCGTAGGTGGGAACGACGCGATAGGTGGCACCGGTCTGGCCGGTGCCGACCGGCTCGACGGTTACATCGGCGACTTCCGTGTGAAGCACCTCCGACAACCATGACGCCGTGACGTCGGCAGGGCTTCGAGGCAGCGACAGCTGAGTGGACATCATTGAACTCGTTTCGGTTTCGGCGGCGAACACGGTCGGTTCCGTGACCCCAGAAGTCATTTGATCGAGCAGCGGATAGGCAGGTGTTTGAGGCCGCCGACGAACGTGGTGGCGGCCAGGCCCGGCTGGCCCGCTAGTTCGATGGAGTCGAGTCGTGGCAGTAGTTCGCTGGACAAACTGTTCATCTCCATGCGCGCTAATGCGGCGCCCAAGCAGAAATGCACCCCCAGTAGGGCTTGGCCCCGAAACACGACTTACCTGATCCTTCAATGTAATAGAGCTAACTCTATATAGCAGTATAGATCATACTATAGACCATCGATCAAATCGTTGGTAGGGGACAACAACACCGATCGCCGGCAGCCGGCATCTGAGAGGGGAAAAGTGACTCGACGGGTGACGTTGGTGCGTACCACCCTCGGTAGCGAAAACATGGACAGCGCCAATGAATCGGGCAAACACGCGGCCGCGGCGATCGGACAAGCGTCAGGTCTCCCGGTACCACCTGTTCCGATTGGTAACCCGCGCTATCCAGCGCTCCTGCGAGGATTACGCGCTCTCGGTGACCGTCGCTTTGAGGCCGGTAAACGCAACATTTTCGATGTATTCTTTCCGCTGCGCCCCGCAGAAATGCTTAGTACCAAGCGAATTCACGCCTCAAAGCTGTTTGAGCCTGCGGACCACTCTGTTGAACGGGCCGACGGTCGCTATTGCGTTGCGTAGACCCGGCGCCATCGGACCGAAGTTGAGCACGACGATGTGGCGCACGCCGTGGTCGCGCCACTCGGCCGCCTGCTCCAGAACATCGTTGACCGTCCCGTTCAGCACCATGCCCTTCACCACCGAAAGGGGCACCTTCGCGGCCTTTTCGCGGATGCTCTGCTCGTCCATGGTGAACGCGACATGGTCTTGCATACCCGCATAACAGTCACCCATCGGATGCTGGGCACCGTAGTGGGCATAGAACTCCGCGGGCGCGTTGAGCGCCCAGTTCTTGACGACGGTGGAGTCCAACGCCTCATCAACAGCGTCGCGGCTCGAGCCCGCGAACACCGGCATCCAGAATGCGGGCGTGATGGCCATCGGGTCACGTCCGGCATCGGAGGCCGCCGACCGGATGACGTCTAGCCGTTGGGCGTAGTCCATGGGACGGTGTGCGAAGCCGGGGAACCACGCGTCGCCGTAGCGTCCGGTCGCGCGAAGCATGCGGGGACCGTGAGCGGCCACCCAAATCTCGGGCCACTTGCCCTTATACGGCGGCAGATCGAAGATCGCGTTGCGCAGCGGGAAGAACGGCGAATCGCGATTGACGAGTTGGCCTTTGGAAGCCCACAGCGCCCGGATCGTCGCGAGCGCTTCCTCGAACCGCGCGACCGGTTTCGACCAGTCCACACCGTACGGCTGGTTGCCGGCGCGTTCGCCGGGACCGATACCGAGGATCGCCCGCCCGCGGGTGAGCAGATTCAAGGTCGCGATGGCTTGCGCGGTGACGGCCGGGTTGCGTCGACCGGTGTCGGTCACGCCGATGCCAAGGCGGACACGGCTGAAGCGCCTACGCGCAGCCAGGCTCCCTAGCAGCGTCCAGGCCTCCATCGCCGCGTCGGGTGAGCGCAGCAGCCGTGCGGTCGCCGTGTACTTGGGATCCCACAGAGGTCGTGGTGTCACCCCGTTGATGTGGTCGGGCACCCAATAGGAGTCGACGCGACTCGCAGCGGCCGACAGATAACTCATCCGGCTGAAGGTGTCGGCGCTCGGGCGTGCCGCCATCACCGGGTCCATCAACCCCACGCGAACCAAGGACTTAGCCATGATTTTCCCGGTAGGCCTTGATGATCGGATCGAGTTCGTCGGGCGTGGCACCGTGCATGATGACGGCGTCGGCCCCGTAATCGAACTCCCGGCGGACTCTGGCCGCGCACTGCCGCGCCGACCCGGTGGCCGCCGGTTCCAGCCACGCGTCGGGGATCAACGTCGCGATATGCTCGATCTGCTCCGGGGTGGCCTTGTGATCGATGGCCCCCGGGATTGAGGTGACGACCGAGTCTTCCCGGAAGCGCCGCAGCACCGCGGGATCCCAGCCGTTGGTGTTCACCAGCAGGTCGCTGTAGCCCTGAAGATAGGTCGCCAGACGCCCCACCGTCTTCTTCAGGCGTAACTGCTCAGGGAGATGGTCGCCGATCGTGGCGAAACACGACCACACCCGCACACTGTCCGGGTCACGGCCGGCCTTCTCGGCGGCGTCCTTGACCGTCTTGACGCATCGCTGCAACGCCTCGGGGGTGAAATACGTATGCAGGATGACATCGTCAAACACTCTGCCGCCCAGGGCAAGTGTGTTGGGGCCGAACGCCACGATCGCCAACCTGATGTCCTCGTTGAAATCGGGATCGAGAACCAGCACCGGATACCTACCGAGCGGACCGTCGTGGTTGACGATGACCTCCCCGTGCCACAGCCGGCGCATGACCTGTGCCCAGTCCTCCATTTGCGCGGTCGTGACCGCCGGTATCCCGAACGCTGCGTACATCGCAGCGATCCCGCGGCCGATGCCGAGTGTGAACCGCCCACCGGAGAGCCGATGCATAGTGGTCGCCCACGACGCGATGATCAGCGGATGGCGGGTGTTGTGATTCGTTGCGGCGGTGACGATCTGCGTCCGGCTGGTCACCGCGCATGCGGCCCCGACCAGTGAGGAAGCCTCCTTGACGTTCCAGCGCTCGGAAATGAACGCGCTACCGAACCCGAGCTCCTCGCCGCGCCGGGCCTCGTCGATCAACGTCGCCGGGCCCTCGCCACCGGCACCGGCCAGCAGGTAATAACCGAGTTCGTCGAGCACGCGTTCTGTCACTGCCAAACCCCCTGCTTGTGGCCGCAATTCCAGACCTCGCTGATCCGGCCATCGACAACTCGGAAGATCTCCAAGCTGCCGATATCGATCCTGGAGCCGTCCTTGAGCTCCATCGACGACCCGTAGACGATCGCGACATGTTCGCCGTCGTCGCCGGCCACCACCACGTTCAGGTCGAAACACACCTTGTCGAACATCTCCCAGTGCTCAACGATTCGTTGCACCGCTTGCGAGCGAGTAAGTGTCCGCGCTTCACCCACGTCGTGGCGGACGACATCGTCGGCAAACAGTTCCTCGGCCAGGGCTAGGTCCCGGTTATTCCAGGCGATGAGGTTGTATGCCTCTACCACTTCACGGGCAGATCGCACCGATGCAGCCACCGTTCCCTTTCGCATCATCTCAAGGTAACATCGTTTCCTTACGTAAGGTAACATCGTTGTCTTACGATTGGCAATGCCGGAGTGAAGGAGCAGATCAAGCCGTGCCGAAGCCACTGTTGAGCGCAGATGCGATCTTCGATGAGGCGTTGCGCTTGCTGGCCGAGGAGGGCGCTGCTGGTCTGACGGTCCGCAATCTTGCTGCGCGCCTGCGGTGTTCGAACAAGACGCTCTATCAGCAGGTCGGTGCCCACGAAGTCTTGGTTCGTGGAGTGGTGGCGCGGGCGTTCGCGCAGCTGGAGCTTGCGTTTTCCGCCAATGCCGCGTGGGAGGTCGCCGTCGAATCGTGGTGTATGGCACTACGCGCGGAGCTGCTCGATCGTCCCGACTTGTGCAAGCTGATGACGACCGCTGACCGCGATGTCGTCGTCGACTATGTCGGCCAGTTGATGGTGGTGCTCGAGCGAAACGGATTCACGCACAGCCAAGCGATACGTGCCGGCGGCATCCTCGCCCACGTCACGTGGAGCGTGACGTTGTCCGACGTCGCGGCACCGGGCCAATGGGACGACCCGCGTGTATTCGCCACGACTGTGCAATGGCTCATCCACGGAATGGCAGGGATGCGGTCACAGGCATCGTCACGCCGCAGCGGCCAGGCCAGATCGACGGGCAGCAGTGGCCCGCGGCAACCACGGAAAAGGACTGCCTCATGACCTCACCGAGCCGGCCATGCCGACCGCCAGCGCTTCCCATCGACCCCGCACAGATCACCGCCAGCTGGCTCGGATCTGTGCTGAAAGAAGAGATCTCGTCGGTCGGTGTGGAACCGATCGGCACCGGGCAAACCGGCGCCACCTACCGCATCATCCCGACCTACGCGCGACCGTCGCAATTGCCACCGTCGTTCATCGCGAAGTTGCCATCCCAACTCGAGGAGGTCCGCGAGCGGGTCGCGCTCGGGTACCGAGCCGAGCACGCGTTCTATACCCGAGTTGCCGAAACCGTCCGTGTGCCGGTGCCGAGCGTTCATTACTGCGACATTGCCGCTGACGGAGCGGAATTCGTACTTTTGATGTCCGATTTGGATCCAGCAGTCCAGGGTGACCAAATCCGCGGCTGCAACGAGGCCGAAGCGCGCCTGGCGGTCGAGGCACTTGCCGATCTGCACGGACCACGCTGGTGCGATCCGGCGTGGCTATCCTTTGACGGCGTCACTATGCCCAAGGCGGACGCCGACGTTGCCCGCGGGATGAGCGAGCTCGCTCGTGTCGCCCTGGATACCACGATCTCTGGTCTTGGCGACCGCATCTGCGCGCAGGACCGTGCGACACTAACTGCGTCAGCAGATCTCGTCGAGCAATGGTTGCAGATCAACCCCGAACGGTTCTGTCTGCTGCACGGTGACTACCGACTCGACAATCTGCTGTTCGACCCGGACAGGACGTCGGTAACCGTCGTCGATTGGCAGACGATCACGGTCGGATTGCCGGCAAGAGATCTCGCCTACTTCCTTGGCACCAGCCTGGATTCCGATGCCCGGGAAGAAACAGAAATCGACTTGGTCGGTGTTTATTATCGGCGCCTGCTCGACCACGGGGTCACCCACTACTCGGCCTCACACTGTTGGGAGGACTACCGCATCGGAATGCTGCAGATACCGCTTCTGACAACGTTCGGTTACGCTTTCGCAGCCGTGACGGACCGCGGCGACGAGATGGTTCTCGCCATGCTTGCTCGTGGCTGTCGTGCGATCCGCGATCTGGGAACGATTGAACTCATCAACACCCTCATCTGAGTATTGGCGAGTATCCGATGCGTTTAGATGCAGGGGCTGGCCGCACCCAGAATTGCAGCTTGGCGGCAACACCGTACCGGATGGAATTGATGGCCTTGGACGTTGCCGATGCGGTGCGGCATGCAGGCGGGTGGATGTTCGATCGCGTGACGCTGGGTTGGGCCGTCATCGTAATGCTGCCTGAGTGCCACGATCCGAGACCATTGCGTATCCTTGGCGTCCAATTCATTCGGCACCAAGATGCGCTGGCGATCGACGAAGCCGGTACGGCAAGCGTGATTGCGACACGCTTCGACCTACACCTTCAGGACGAGCGGATCCGCCGCCGAGTCGATGATGCGCTTGAGCGCGGCCACACCGATGTCGTGGCATGGGAGGGCGATGGGAACCAAGCAGGCCCGGAGCCGAAAGCGCGCACGCTACAGCACCAGCTGAGTGCCGCCGCACGCGCTTTCAAGGCTCAAGCGCTCATCGCGCTCGGCGTGGAGGCCGCAGTTGGGCCGGTCGAATTTTTTGAATCATTCGCCGCCACATCGTTGTCATCACCGATCGGCCTCGTGCCCGACGCACCCGCCGGCTCGGCGTGATGAGGTTTTGAAACCTGCTGGCCTGGGCGAAGAAAGCTCGGTTGAACAGGTCAGTGCACATCACTCATCGGCAGGCTCCTCCCAGCCGCTCGCTCACCCAGCAGCAGCGTCTGGCATGGCTTCGAGACCTGCTTACCGGAGATTCCGAAACACTGCCTTACCGCGTCGCCGGAACCCTCCTGCTGCTGTTCGCTCAGCCCCTATCGAGGATCGCGGCGCTGCCGACATCGGCGATCGCCACCACCGACAATGACGTACAGATCTCACTAGGCCGCGAGCCGATCCCCGTCCCGCAGCCGTTCGCAGATATGCTCATCAACCACACTGGCAGCCGGCCCAATCTCAGGGCCGCCGGTGGGATCGCAACCAGCCCGTGGCTTTTTCCCGGTGTCCAGGCCGGCCGGCACGTGGCCCCACAAGCGATCAGGGAAAGGCTCGAACTGCTGGGCATCGATCTGCTCGGCGCCCGAAACACCACCTTGCAAAGCCTTGTCGGCGCGGCACCGCCACCGGTAGTCGCCGAACTACTCGGCTACAGCTACGCCACAACCCAGCTTCACGCCGAGATCGCAGCCCAGCCCTGGGCCCGGTATGTCACCAAACCCTCACCAACGACCTCCTGAACTTCACGTCGACGGGTCTTGCGCCACTGGAGCTACTGCGTACGGATAGCGGATGGAAGGGCTGGACGCCCTTGGTGGCTCAAGGTCGGAACCACCAAGGGCTCGAGGAGTTCGCAGTCCGGATTCCGTTCGGCTCCGATCAGTTTGCTTACCCACATCTTGTTCGCATACTCACGCGCTCCGGGCTCACCGGCACGGTTCGCTGGGATTGGCCGTCCGCGACAGATATTCCGGAAAGAGAGCGGGCGCAGGCCGTGCGAGGGGCGGGGCAAGATCAGCCAGGGGCCACCCCCCCACCCGCGGCTCCCCACGATCTAGATTCGCGGCACCGGCCAAAGCGGTGCTCGCATCTGGTCGTGCGATGAATGCCCTGGCATGTTCCCGGCAGCGATCAGTTTCATTCGCTCGTCTAGCTGGGGAGAACTGTTCCCGTCACTGAGGACTTCCAACATCGTCGTGGTCGCGACGCCGACGTCGAACATGTCGCGCTGCCAGGACCAGCTCCGATGACCGCTGTACTGGAACCAGCTACCGCCGAGCCCCTTGATTTCGTAGGGCTCACCGTTGGGTGCGTGGAACGTGCTGAGTTGGCGCCAGAAGCCGAATGCTTGACCGGACCGCTCGTCGAAGATGATCGACTGATACGGGTAGATCCAGCCTTGGAACCCCAGCATCTCCAAGCCGAGCACACCGGCACGGATTTCTTCGCGTCCGACGTTCATGTACTGGTCCTCGGCTCCGTAGGAGTAGCCGTAGGTCGCGTCGGGCTCGTAGAAGTCGGCCATGATGCCCCAGTCGCCGCAGCGTTCGGCTTCGCGGTTGATTTCGAGCCAGTCCGCCCAGAATGCGTCGAAATCGGTTCGGTCGTAGGACATGGTCAGCTGTTTCCTTTCGTCGACGATTGCGTTGGATGCGATCCGCGCAGGATGAGGCGGACCACCGTCATCAGTCGTGGTGAAAGATGGTTGAAGCCGTCGTGGCCTGCGCCCGCTTCCAGCAGTACGCCGTTGAGCGATAGATGGATGCTGTCGAGAATTTCGGGGGTGGATTGGTCGCCGAGCGCCTTGTTGAGGCGGTCGCGCGTGGTCGTGCCGATGGTGTGGCGCAGTCGTGCGACGTCGGGGTCTGAGCTCAGGACGGCGCTCATGGCCGCCGAGGTCAGTGCGGGTTCCGCCGCGAGTAACGCCGACAGCCGGTCGAAGAGGGTTGTCAATCGTGTTGGGGCGTCTTCGCCGTCGTTGTCGGCTGACTGCCACTGCTGAATGCGCCGCCAGTACGCCTCCGCGACGAGGTGCTGTTTGGAGGAAAAGTAGCCATAGGTTGTCGCGTGGCTGACACCGGCGCGGCGGCCAACGCTGCGGATCGACAGTCGGTCGTAGCCAATCTCGCGGAGTTCTTCGATGGTCGCGTCGATCAGCCCATCAGCCACCGACTGAGAGCGCCCGGCCAAGGCTCTTCTGCCTACAGCCGTCTCTGATCCCGGAGCGTCGCGCATGA
This sequence comes from uncultured Actinomycetota bacterium, assembly GCA_963760095.1. Lineage (GTDB taxonomy): Bacteria > Actinomycetota > Actinomycetes > Mycobacteriales > Mycobacteriaceae > Mycobacterium. The sequence goes on from CAVXBT010000019.1 coordinate 49,015, forward strand.
ACACGACGGTAGATGGCCGTCCTTACTGGTGTCAATACACCTGGAATTACATACGTAAGGCAGGAAGGCGTGGCGGTACTTGTGAGGCTGCGATCGGTCGAAACAATATGCGCAGTCCACTGCGTGCCCCTTGCGCACCGGTGAGGCCAAAACAGGTACTGAACAGCGCCCCTAGACGCTGAAGCGGAACTACGCGCTGGGCGTTTGCGGCGTTGGCATTGCCGTGTTCGGGAACACCGATTGATCGATGGGCGCCCCGGTCGCGGCGGTGACCAGCGCCAATGAATTGGTGACGGCGTGAGTATCGGCCTCGATGACAAACGTGTATTGCTCTGCGACGATAGGCATTGCGACTGAGTTCCTTCCGATGGGCGACGTCGTATCGGCGTCAACCCAGAGAGAACTTCGAGGCAGGCCTGTACCGGGCCACGACCCGCGGCTACGGGTCGGTCAGGCTTCTAGTCAAGCCACCGAAGCAAGAGTCGGCCGGCGTCGCCGCCTTCACCAGATGGACAGACCCTGGGAAAAGCACCCATCAGGGTCCACACGATTCATGAGTCACACCCGGCCAGGACGACGACACCGGCCGGTCCTGTCAGCCAGCATCGGGACAGCCACCACGAATAGTTACAGGCGATTCACTTCGAGGGGTCGCTTCTGCCCCTGCCGTTTGTGAAAGGTTTTGAGCCCCGGCTTAACTCCCAGGGCACGTCGCCAGGGCCGTCAGTCAGCGCCAGGCACTGCGGTCGCACCGTAGTCCGGTCCAGCAAATCGGCAACCCCACCGCACTCGCGCTCGTCTCCGCGCTTCATGTCGGCCAGAAGCTCTGACCACGGGGACGATCTACCGCGCCCGGCGGCCACTCCGAGCCGATGACTACCGACTCGAATACGACCAGATCGAATATGGAGGGTTACCGGTAGTGTCGGGACGTCTAGAGGCCGTGCGCTATCCCGATGACCGCCCTAGGGTCATAAAACCTGCCCTTGTAGACAAGCCACTGGTCCTTACCTGGACCCGAAGGCACCGGACCGAAGTGAAGTTCATCGAGGAGTCTCGGACCTTCGACAGGATCGTCCAACAGAGCAATCGCGCCGAGCATGTCCTCACGCCGGACATCGTCTAACCCCACCGCCTCATCGTATGAAGGGCCGACTGAAGGCGTACCAGTTTCAGGGCTTCCAGCACGGCGGGTTCGTCCAGGATCATCCAGTCCTTCGGCACGGATCGCTTCGCGTTCGATGTCATCCACAAGAGGTTGGACGCGACGGAGTTGACGGCGGTTCCACCGGAGCGTGGCTCAGCGTGGCTCGCAGCGTCAGGAATCGGTGTTTTTGGCCCGGTCCTGAGCCGCGTACAAGTGCGCCAGTGCCGACCGTGCCTCGGCTTTCATCTGCTCCGCCGTCTTGCCCTCGGTGGACACCACAGCGAATGGACGCTTCCCGCTGGGGTTCTTCATGCCGTCAGTCTACGCAGAAAGACACTTCAATCGGTCTTGCCCATTTTCAAATCGCCTGCTGGTCAGTGGTGCTCGTATGCCGATGGGCCAACGCAATCTGGATATGCCGTCATTGCGAGCGATACGAATTGGTACGCGTATTGGATGCTCCAGCCATTGTCGATTGACACTCGCTGATTTGCCAAGCCGGGATCGTCACTTTGACGTATCAACTGGCAAGCACCATGCGCGATATTAACGGCAACTGGGTCGGAGGCAGGCTCATCGGCGGGTGGCTGCGCCTTCCACCCGCCGATGAGCCTGTGGTACATGTCTAGGAACTGCAGATCGTCGGCGGTGTAATCGCCGGTTTGCTGCACCGGCATAATAGTGCTCGGTTGTGCCTTCGGCTCAACAGGTTTCGACTTGTGCGAACCGAAAAGCGTTGTCGCCAGGAAAATCAACGCACCAGCGATCGCCACTACTAGCGCTACCAGTGCCGACCAGACCAGACGGCTATGGCGCGTAGGTGCGTCTAGGTCGGCGGTGTCGTCCAGTGACCATGCCTCGGGAGATGCGGCAGCATGGCTGGCCGGTGGCAGCTCCGTTGTCGGCGGGCTGGCCTGCTCGGTCGGCGCTGCCTCGGTGTCGTGGTCCTGGTGGTCGGTCATTTTTTGTTGCGGTTTAACCACTCTCGGGCATCCTCAGGGCTATCGGGCTTCGTCACGCTGCTCACTTGCTTGCACTGCCAACACTCGAATGTGGGCTGGCCTTCCGGAACGTTCTGGACGGCATTGCATCTCGGGCACCGCAGCGCGAGCATCCCCGGCGGCGGCGTTGGGAGGTTGGCACGTTGCACGGCAACAATGAACACGCCGACCACACCTAGAACCGCTCCCAGCGCAAACGAGTGGACGACGTTGAAGTTTTTCCTCTGGCCAATGATGGCCGCGATGCCGCCGCAGACAAGCCACAGCGTGAGAAAACTTCCGAAAGTCATATCTTGCTCTACCCGTCTTCTTTGGCTGCGTTTCGGGCGGCACGCTCTTAAGCGCCACTGATCACCTTTTTAATGTGGTCTGACGCAGGTTTTACCCTTGCCGCTTTGGCTTGAAGATGTTGCCGTTCCTCGTCGGCGGGCACCGGATAGACCCAAATCCCGTCGTGTTCGGCCTTGTAGCTGTTGAGCACCGACGCGACTTCACCGAGCTTTTCAGTAATCGCTTTGGCTGATTCATCGGGCTTGTCGGCAACATAGAGAGTGTCAAAGTGGCTGTCCCAGTCGAAGATTGCTGGGTTCTCGAACTTGTGCTTGCGGCTGTCTTCGAAACTCACCGAACCTTCGAAGCGAGAACCTAATTCGTGGCGCTTGTCGTGTCGTTGCGTTGCGGCATCCCACATCGTCTGCCACTCTTGACCGGGCGCTAGGACAGCGATCTCGTCGGGTATGTGCAGCTTCGTAACCTGTTCTCCCGTAACGTTATTTAGGTACGGCGTAACGGTTAGCGGCTGAGAGAAATTCAGCTTGACATGGTAGGCCGGTGTCAGACCGTAATTAGCGACGACCAGATCGAGAAACGAATGGACCTTCGCGTTGGGTCCGGTGAACGCGACAACGTTCGGCTGGGTTTGTCGTTCGCGGGTCGATCGCAGTTCCAAAACTTGCCATCCTGCGAAGATTGCCGCCGCAACAGCGACGAGCGCACCGACGCATGTTCCTAGAGCTGACCAAGCATCTGCATGCACGATTCGATCCTAAGTAGTGATTTTCGGGGCTAATTATCTGCCTGCCAAACGTATTCATTCCGCGCCAAAGTAGTGTTCGAAAATCTCTTTGAGAGAGCCGGTGGGCCGGGCATCATTGCCGATCACTCGACGTGGTGCCGGTGACTCAGTGAAGACAATCGCGGCGACACCCTGCAGCAGCTCGGCGGCGATATCGCTTTTACGTTGCCCCGTTACGACATACATGAAATCCAGGCCGAGGCGTTCGCAGGCCCAGTGTAGATCGCTTACGCCCCAGGCGGTGTGGCCGAGCTGGCGGGCATTTAACCACTGCTGCACCTTGCCGAGCGCCGCCGCCGCTGCATTCTCGGATCGGATGTCGGCCCGCATAAGCTCCTCGCGGAATCGCCGGGCAAGGGCTGGCCCGTACTCATCGCTCACGCCGTCACCTCCCTCTGGCCAGGTCCGCATAGGAATTGACCATTACGAGTCAGCCGCCGAGGCATCGCCGGTACAACAGTCGCCCGAGCGCGCTCAGTTGCCCTCAACCACCATCTTGCCGCTTTGTTCCCAGTAGATCGGATGGCGTTTTTGGCCGTCGGAAACCACCATCGCAAGAATTTCGCGGCCATCGTCGGGGTGGGGGGCGCGCACCACTTCGATGATCTGCACCCGCTGCCCTGTCTTCGGATCGTTGAAGTGTGTGCCGATCCATTTCCAAAATTCAGGCGCAAGAACCATCACGGTCTGGCGAAGATCGTTGGCGTGCGCGAGTCGGTCAAATGTGTCGCCCGGCTTTACTTCAAAGGTTTTCGTCTCGTCGGTCTTGTGGATGTGTGCCGTTACCCGAATGCTGCGGTTCGGCTCGTCGTCCTCCAGGGCAGTGACCGTTGCGACGTAGCCAATCGACCGCATTCCATCGCTCTGTAGCGGGACGCTGATTTCGTCGCCAACGCGGAGCAGGCGAGCAGCCTGGCGGCACCCACGCGGCGGAGAAGGGTTGCTCATAGGTCGTCAGGCGTCGGGGCAGAAGCTAGCCAGGCGATCATCAGTGCGGCGAGCTTTCCCGTCATGGAGCGGGAGCTTACTGACGACGTAGCGCCCCTGGGAGACCTGGCAAATCACAAGGGCGAACTCACAGAGATACGTCTAGTAATTGCCTTTGTACCGTCTTGGGGCAAACACCGCCGACGACGTTCCACGAGCTGGCGCACATTGTCTGACCTGGGGATTGTTTGCTATGCGGTAGGGCACGGGCGGGGCACGGCACCGTCTCGGAGCTTCAAAAACATGCCCTGACCTGCTACGGAGCTAGTGCCCCCGGCAGGATTCGAACCTGCGACACCGGCTTTAGGAGAGCCGTGCTCTATCCCCTGAGCTACGAGGGCTGACGACATCGTTAAACCTAGCCGCTCGTCGGCATTACGCGAGTGCGGGCCTTAAATCCAGACAAAGAGACGCGGGGTGCCGGGCTCGCCGGATGCTGCCCCGCGCGGAAAGGAAACCGGCGCTTCGATGCCGGCGAGCTTGAGGTTCACCGCCGCCGCGTCCGCAGATACGGCAACGATCTTGCCGATGTCGTACTGATCGTCACCCCACTTGATCGTGGCGTACCGCCCGAGGTGTTCGACCGCAAGGTCTTCGGGCGCGACCTCGGACGGCTTGGGCGGCGCGGCGGCATCCAACTCGTCGTCGGCTGGCGCGGGCCCGGAGTCCTCGGCCCAGGCGTTCTCGTCGCCGAAATACTCGCCGTCATCGCCGGCCTGCTTGAGTCGGTCGAGAGCCGGCTTCGCCGCCGGCGCGTCCGGGTCGTCTTCGGCGACCCACAGCCGCCAGCCCTGCGGCGGTGGCGGCCACGACGGATCGGGCGACCAGTCCGCGTGCGGCACCCAACCCTTCGGCGGCTTCGGCCAATTGGGAGGCGGGTTGTAGCGCATCAAACCACCATACGTAACCCAGCGGTCAGTTGAACTCGGCGATCACCTTCGCGATGGTGTCGACATGATTTTCCTGGAAGGTGAAGGACGTCACGCCGTAGGTGTCGCGGTAGCCGCGCAACGTGTCGGCGATGTCGCGCGGCGATCCGCTCAGCACCGACGGCAGGGCCAGCAGTTCCTCGTCGGACAGGTCCACGAATCTGCGGGTGAGTGCTAAGTCGGGTTTGCCGGAGTTGTCCGACGGCACCGCGGTGATCGCGAGGTTCAACTCGAGATCTGCGAACCGGTCGCCGGCGGCACTGCGGACGAACTCGACGCGTTCGGCGAGCGGGTCTGCGACATCACCGGGATTGGCACCGGTCAACCCGATGATGTCGGCGTGCTGGGCAGCGATCGTCAGCAGTCGATTTCCGTTGCCGGCGATCAGGATTGGCACGCTGGGCAGGTGCTTCTTGATGTAGGTGGTGACGTGCTCGAGGTAGTCGACACGTTGCCGGGCGCTCGGGTAGGGCAGCTCGGCAGCCTCGAACTCCTCGCGCACGTAGCCGGCGCCCAGGCCCACGTCGAGACGCCCGCCGCTGAGCTGATCGACTTCGGCAGCGTCACGAGCTAGCAGGGCCGGTTTGTAGAAGCCGGCATTGAGCACATAGGTCCCCAGCCGCACCGTGGAGGTCGCGGCCGCGATCGCAGTCAGGACCGGAAACGGTGCCGGCGCGCCGAGGTGGTCGGGTAGGTGCAGGGCGTCGAACCCGGAGTCCTCCAAATGTTTTGCCTTGTCCTGCAACGCAATAAGTGACTTGGCGGAATGAATGCCCACCGAAAAGCGAAAGGCCCGTTCGGCCATTGGCCATCTCCGATCGTGTAGTTAGTTGGACGGCAATTTCCAAGAGCGGGCGGCATTCACCAGACCCTGCACCAGATCGGCGGTCACCGGCGACAAGCCGTCGTCACCGGGCAGCGGACTGCGCGGGCTGATGCCCCTGACCCGGGTCGGCAACTCCAATTGCGTTCCGCCGTCGCGTGTCTGGTTGACCGGGTTCTGTGGATGCAGCCCGCGCAGCTCAAGCGGAATCTCCTCGAGATCGGTGACGACGTGATAGCCGGGCAGGTCAAGGTGTTCTGACAGGTGGGCCGCCAGCGCGCGGTTGCGGCCTCCGGCCAACAACTGCGTAGCACGGCCAATTCGTCCGTAGCCGTGCAGCGACACCGCGACGTCGACGTGGTCGAGGAATTCCGCGAGGCGTGCCGACTCCTCGGCGAGGAATCGCGCCGACGCCAGGTGGTGTGGATAGCGGTCGGGATGCCGTACGAGATAGACCGACGCGTCGGCCGCGTCGGCGGCGCGCTCGGCGATCACGTCGGTCATCTCTTCTAGGCCACCGCCGTGAATTGCCAGAAAACCGAACCGCGACCGCAGCAGGCTGACTTCGACCACCCCGGCGTCGGACAGCAACTCGGGAAGCGACTGTGGCGCAGGCGTTGTGGGCCGCAAGCGGGGGCGGGGCCAACGGGCGGGATCCCATCGGCGCAGGAAGTCGACCCACCGCTGCGGCAACCCATGATGGACTGCCCCGTCGATGATGCGCTCCAGGTAGCCGGGCCGCGGCGGTCCCGGATTCACCCGGTGGTCGATATAGACCCAAGCGTCCGACGGCCCGTCATCGGTGTGCACGGTCAGGCGGTCGCGTCGGTAGCGCACCGGCACGCCCTCGGCGCTGTCCAGGGTGGTCAGATCGTGGTCGGACAATTGCCAGACGACTCCGTGGACCTGCGTCCCGTCGAAGGGTTCGACGGTCGCCACACCGCGCTGGTTGATCAGCCAATCGTGGTCGGTGAGCACTGCCCGCCGTGGAGACGTCGCATCGGGGCAACGCAGCGCCATCTGCTGCACGCACAGGTTGGACCCGTACGCGAAGTAGGTATGACGGCGGCTTGGCGTCACGGGTTCGATGTTAGCCGAGCGAAATATCTGCCCCTCCGACGACCGAGCGAGCCTCCCGGAGACGTTGGATTGAGCCGGTGGTGACCGCGAGGTTAATTCCGCGCGTCACGGTATTCGTACCGCTGTTTCGGTGACAGGATTACTTGATGAGCGGCGTGGAGGACGACGGCACGCGGGGCCGGGACACGATCGAACGTGAATTGCGACTGCTGGCCAGCGTGCGTAGCGCCTACCGCGAACGTGGCGGAGCGTTGCCGTCGATAAACCAGATGGACGCCCTGCTGGACGAACTCCTCGAACTCGGCGGGCAGGCAGAACCTCAGCAGGACAACGGAACGCTCGGCACTACCCCGAGCCGTTGCCGCTGACTGTGAGGTAGATCAGCACGACGTTCAGCAGACTGATCATCACGCCGATCACCCAGCCGACGGCGGTGGTAACGCGGTGATTGGCGTCGATTCCCATGAGCGCGCGATTGCTGGTCAGCCGGACCAGTGGAATCAGCGCGAACGGGATGCCAAACGACAACACCACCTGTGACAGCACTAACGTGCGCGTCGGATTTAAACCCACGGCCAGAATCACCAGTGCGGGCGCCAGCGTCACCAATCGACGCACCACCAACGGAATTGACCGGTACAGCAATCCCTGCATGATCATCGCGCCGGCATATGCGCCCACCGACGCCGAGGCCAACCCCGAAGCCAGCAATCCGATCGCGAAGAACACCGCAATCAGTGGACTTACGGTGTCGCGCACCACGGAGTAGGCCGCCTCGATTGAACTGGCGCCACCACGGCCCTTCATGTTCAGCGCAGCGACCAGCAGCATGGCGACGTTCACCCCACCCGCGACCACCATCGCCAGCCCGACATCCAACCGGGTGGCACGCAGGAGCCGACGCCGGCGCGGGCCGGGATCGGGATGGCCGTGTCGGTCGCGGGCAAGTCCGGAGTGCAGATAGACCGCGTGCGGCATCACCGTCGCGCCCAAGATGGCCGCGGCCAGCAGCACGCTTTCCTTCCCGTGGAATTGGGGCACCAGGCCGCCGACCACGTCCCCCGGTGGTGGTGTTGCCACGAAAAAGCTGGCGGTGAACCCGATCGCGATGAGCAGCAGCAGTCCGGTGATGACGCGTTCGAACAGTTGCTGGCCGCGCTGATCCTGAATAAGTAGAAGCAGCAGCGACGCCACCCCGGTAATCACTCCGCCGAGCAGCAGCGGCAGGCGGAACAGGATGTGCAGGGCGATCGCCCCGCCGATCACCTCGGCGACGTCGGTGGCCATGGCGACGATCTCGGCCTGCACCCAATAGCCCAGTCGGGCCGGGCGGCTCAGCTGCGCTCCGACGGCCTCCGGCAGCGAGCGCCCGGTCACCAGCCCAAGCTTTGCCGACAGGTATTGCACGAGACCGGCCATCACGTTCGCAATGACGATGACCCACAGCAGCGAGAAGCCGAAGTGCGCGCCGGCGCTGATGTTCGCGGCCACGTTGCCCGGATCTACATAGGCGATGGCGGCGACGAATGCGGGTCCGAGCAGATACCACGTCGCTTTGAGCGGGGCGAGGGTGTCCTGGGGCACCTAACTCACTTTCCATAAACGAATAGAAAAGTTAGGTTAGCCGAAACCTTCAGCTCGGCGAATACAGGCCGCGGCCGGTGATGAGCGGGAGGTCCAGCGTCGTCCGGATTCCGGCGGGCGCGGCAACGACGGCGGGGATGGCGTTGACGACGCGCATCGCCGTCGCCACCAGACCGGCGTGATTGTGATCGCCCTTGCGACTGCTCAGGCAGACGTCGACGGCATAGGACGGTTCGCCGGTGATCTCGACTCGGTACGAGCCGCCGGGCTGGGCCGGCTGTGGCCAGTCCGGGCAAAGGTCTTCGCGCAATCGAGTGACGTGTTCGAGGACGACGACGGGATCGCCGTCGACCAGTCCGAGGACCTCGAAGCGCAGCGCGGCGGCACTGCCCTTGGGGACATGGCCAGCGGCGATCTCGAAGTCCTCGGGTGCTGGTTCGCGCACGTACATCTCTTCGACGATGTCGAGTTCAACGCCGAGACCGGCGGCGAGTTGGCGCACCACCGATCCCCACGCCAGACTCAGCACGCCCGGTTGCAGCAGCATCGGGATCTCGTCGATCGGCTTGCCGAACCCCATCACGTCGAACATGACGGTCGCGCTGTCGTAGGTGGCGTAGTCGACGATCTCCATGCAGCGGATCTGCTCGATGCTCTGACAAGTTCCGGCCAGCGCCAGCGGCAGCAGATCGTTGGCGAAGCCGGGATCGATGCCGTTGACGAAAAGGCTTGAATTGCCCTGTTGCGCAGCGTCTTCAATCGGCGTGAGCAGTTCGGGGGGAAGCACATGCCATGGATATTGAAAGAAGACCGCACTACTGCCGACGACATTCACCCCGGCGGCCAGAATGCGGCGGTAGTCATCGAGCGCCCCGGGCAGCCGGTTGTCGGCCATCGCGGTGTAGACCACGCACTGCGGGCCGGTGGCCAGCACCGCATCCAGATCGGTGGATGCGGTGATTCCGGTCGAGACATCAAGACCGGCAAGAACTCCGGCGTCTTTGCCGGCTTTGGCGTCCGATGACACCCACACCCCGGTCAGCTCGTAATCGGGATTGGTGATCAGTGCCCGTAGCGCGTGGACGCCGACATTGCCGGTGCCGATCTGGGCGACGCGAATGGCCTCCCGCACAGAGCCGGTCACAGGTCCGGGATCGGCAGGTCGAGGTTGGGGAAGGTGATGCCGCCGTCGACCTCGATCACCTTCCCGGTCAGGTAGGCGCCTGCCGGTGACGCCAAATACACTGCAGCAGCCGCGATCTCGTCCGGCTCGCCGAGGCGCCGCAGCGGTGTCGCTTTCTCCATCGGCACGCGCAGCTCGTCGTTGGAGGCGACGATGTCCAGCGCCGAGGTGGCGATCGATCCGGGCGCGATGGCGTTGACCCGGATCCGTGGGCACAGGTCCAGCGCTGCCAGTCGCGTGTAATGGGCGAGCGCGGCCTTGGCGGTGCCGTAGGCGGCGAAACCACGGCCGGGCACCCGGCCCATCGTCGAGGTGATGTTGATGATGCTGCCGCCACCGGAATGCTCGAGCATCAGCGGCACCGCGGCAATGGTGAGCGCGTGGGCGGTCGCCACGTTGAAGGTGAACGCGGCTTTGAGGTCCTTCGTCGAGGTGGTCAGCAGCGCGTTGGGCATGGTGCCGCCGACGTTGTTGACGACGATGTCCAGTCGCCCGAACGCCTTGACGGCCTCCTCGGCCAACTCCGCCGTCACCTCGGGCTGGGCCAGGTCTGTCGCCACGATGTGGGCGCGGCGCCCCGCGGCGCGGACCTTTTCGGCAACGGCCTCTAGTTCGGATCGGGTGCGGGAGGCGATGACGACGTCGGCGCCGACGTCGGCGAACGCCAGCGCGATGGCTGCGCCAAGTCCGCGGCCGCCACCGGTGACGACGGCGACTTGGTCGTCGAGTCGGAATTTGTCCAGGATCACGGGCGCCACCGTAGCAAGGCGTGGTTGGTCGCGGAACCCTATTTCTGAAACACGTTCTAGTTTTTCTTCGGCGGGCCGGAGCGTCGCAATGCTGTAGCACAGATGTTCGAATCGGTGCGGCAAGCTACCCGCGGGCGCGTTCGCGCGATTTCCGCCAGAGATTAACCGAGCCCCACACAAAAAGGATGGGGCCGAGTATCCATAGATAGAGAGCCTTGCTTCGCCAGTACGCACTCCCGTTACTCACGTGGACATTCAGCGACGAGTGGGGTAGCTCGTAGCTGTCGCCATCGTTAGACGAGAACGGCGGCCTGATCGGCCCGCTCTGCGACTGGCCGCCAACGGTCCACGTTGCAGTGCAATAAATGTCTGGATCGTCGTCGAGACGTCGGATCCAATCTTGCTTCAACCCGCTGCTGAGTAACCCGCCGCCTGCTTCGCAGTGATCGACTGTCGCTGTCGTCGGTGTGCCGACCCAATATCCATAGGAGTAGTACGCAGCGTGGGCCAGTGCGCCGACTCCCAACGTCACCAAGAGAATGCCCGTCGACATTCCCGTCAGAAGGGACCGGAAACCCGCAAACTTACGGCTGCCGCTTCCAGCCTCCGGCGCAGCATTCGCGGGCTGCGGTTCCTGTAGCTGTGTCGGTTGCAGATCTGAACGGCGCTGCTTACCGTGCGGACGTTTGAGGTCGGCAACGCGGTTTTTCTGGGTCGCCCTGGTCCATGGGCAAATCCTGTCAGGCCCGGCCCTGGGGCACATGGGGAAAATTACCTATGCTGCGCCGCCGCTCCAGGACAGAGGGCCGCCGCGGGCACACCGTATTTTCCCGCAATCGCTGTCGGTATTGCGGACCGAGACCGGGATAAGAAATTTCGATACATACGGCAAATCGTCGGTGGCAACGGTGGTATCCGTATGAGTGCGTTACGTGTGGTGGCTGAGGCCGACGAGAACCAGAAAGATGGAGCTGACCTATGCATGAGTTGCGGTTGATGGGCGGTGTCTGCCGGGCCGTTGTCATGGTCAGCACAGTGCTCGGTGTCGCGATGCTAAGCGCTGGTGCCGCGGGCGCCGACGGCCCGGTCCAGTTGAGAAGCCGATTAGGCGATTTTTGTCTAGACGCTCCGAATGCAGGCTGGGTCGGCGGAGTGGTGATTAACCCCTGCAATGGGACGGACTTCCAGCGCTGGAATCTCAATGGCCAGCAGTTCGAGAGCGTGGCCTTCCCCGGGAGGTGCCTGACAGTTCCTTCGGGGGACAGTTGGTTTTCGAAGCTCGGGCCCTGCTACAACTCACTGGCCCAACATTGGGATATCCAGCCCAACGGCCAGGTCACGACTTTTACAAATACCTGCCTGGCCGTCCTCGGTGGCCCTGCCCCTGGGACTTCGGTTTCCGCCCGCTGGTGCAATGGCGATCTGGGCCAAGGGTGGGATAGCGTTCCGTGACGGACTCACTGGGGTAGACCTCGTCCTTCCGTCGAGCCACTCCGGGTCGACCAGGTCGCGGTGCGCGTCGCTTACATAAGTGGGGGACCTGGGCTGGGCAGGTTCGCCGAATTGTCAATTCGCCCCGCATACTGCGGGCAGTAGGCAGACACAGACACACCGATGAAGTAGCCGGATTGTTTCAGCGAGAGATCGGTGTCTCTCACCAACGTCAACGCCAAAACGCTTGACTTGTAGTGTTTGTCGAATCCGGCGCACACCGTGTGAGCCGTTGCGATTGTGGTGTCGCGATCGGAAATCACGATTCCCTGCGTGGCGAGGGCCGCGACGACCGCGTCATCAGTTGCATCTGCCGATGCGGGCGCTGCGCAAATCAGCGCGACCACGGACAGCAGCATCGCGCAGACTACCGACCATTTTGCTGGTCCGGCGCTCATTTGGGCAGGGTCTCCGCTCTGTGACTGACATAATATTAGCTGAAGTCGAGACATTCTTCTCGGCGAGTGAAGGCGAGCGGGGCACTCAGGGTCAGGACTTGGAGCCCGCCTTGGCGGGTGTCTTCTTAGCCGGTGTCTTCTTGGCGGGCGCCTTTTTCGCAGCCGCCTTCTTGGCCGGAGCCTTTTTGGCAGTCTTCTTAGCTGGCGCCTTGCTGTCGCTGGAGCGCGCCTTCACACTGGCCTCCAACTTGGCCAACAGGTCTGAGACGTCTTCGGTCTCGTCCAGTTCTTTGGGCTGCTCTTCGGTGGTAAATGCCTCCCCGCCTTCGAGTTTGGCCTGTACCAGCTCGTGCAGCTGCTCCTGGTAGTCGTCGTGGTAGCGGTCGGGGTTGAAGTCGTCGGCCATCGAGTCGACCACCTGCCCGGCCATCTTGAGCTCGGCGGGTTTGATGTCGACCTTCTTGTCCAGCACTGGGAAGTCGGGGTCGCGGATCTCGTCGGGCCACAGCAACGTGTGGATGACCATGACCTCGCGCTTGCTGAAATCCTTGACCCGCAACGCCGCAAGCCGGGTCTTGTTGCGCAACGCGAAATGCACGATCGCTACCCGATCCGCATCGGCTAACGTCTTGGCCAGCAGCACATAGGATTTCGTGGTCTTACCGTCGGGCTCGAGGAAGTAGCTGCGGTCGTACATCAATGGATCGAGCTCGCTTGCCGGTACGAATTCGAGCACGTCGATCTCGCGGCTGCGTTCCTCGGGAAGTGTCGCAATGTCGTCGTCGGTGATGATGACCGTCTGGCCGTCGTCGGATTCGTATGCCCGCGAGATGTCGCGGTATTCCACAACTTCGCCGCACACCTCGCACACGCGCTTGTACCGGATGCGGCCATTGTCTTTGGCGTGCACCTGGTGAAACTTGATGTCGTGGTCCTCGGTCGCGCTGTAGACCTTGACCGGGACGTTGACCAGCCCGAAAGAGATCGAGCCCTTCCAGATGGAACGCATGGAGTCAGTATGCCCGCATCGCTACGCGGATAAGCGTCTAACGACGCGACGCTGCGGCAAGTGCGGCCCGATCCGGCAGGTCAGCTCCTGCTCGGCCGACGGTCAGCGCGGCGGTCGCGCTGCCCGCCTCCAGCACCGCCGTCAGCTCATCGAGGGCGAGCCCAGCAAGCTCAGCACGTCGCCGAGCGCCCAGCAAGTCCCGTTCCCACAGCGCGTCGAGCAGGCCGGCCATAAAGGAGTCACCGGCGCCGACGGTGTCGACTACGTGCACCGGCCGGGACGGGATCCGTACTTCTCCGGCCGCGCAGAATGCCGCCGCGCCGCGGTCACCCATCGTCACCGCCACGATCGCGGGACCCAGTGCCAGCCAGGTCTGCGCGATCTGCTCGGGCGATCGGGCGGGGTTGATCCAGCGCAGGTCTTCATCGCTGACTTTCACGATGTCGCTGTGCTCGACGAGATGCTCGATACGTGTTCGGGCCAGTTCGCGGTCGGCGATCAGCGACGGCCGCACGTTGGGGTCGAAGCTGATCGTGGCCGACAGACGGTAGGTGTCGACCAGCGCCGCGACCGCCAGACAGCCCGGCTCCTGCACGGCGGCAATCGATCCCGTGTGTACGAGAAGCGGCGGCGTTACCGGTGGCGTACCGGAAAGTTGCCAGTCGAGATCGAACACGTAGCTGGCCGATCCATCGGCGCCCACCACCGCCCGGGCCGTCGCGGTGTGGGCAGCGGTCTGGCTTCCTGAAACAAGCTGCACGCCTGCGGCATTGACGTACTCGGCGATACGCCTGCCGTGCAGGTCGTCACCGATGCGGGTCAGGAAGTCGACGGCGCGACCCAGCCGACCCAGGCCGACAGCGACGTTGAGTGGGCTGCCGCCGACATGCTCGCTGGAAACCCGCCCGTTCTGCTCGACGATGTCGATCAGCGCTTCGCCGATCACCAGCCCGCGACTCATTGCAGCAACGCCTCCAATGTCGCCCGAGCTCCTTTGCGGTGCAACGAATCCAGCGCCCAGCTGTATGCCTGGACGAAGCGTGGCTGATGGGCCAGATCCCCGAACACCGAGCCGATTTCGATGAACGCAGTGGGATTCTCGTGCTGTGAGCGGGCGATCGGGATGAGCGAATCCGCGAGCTGATCCACCACCTCGTACGGCTCACCCCATTCGTCGGTGCCCTCGGCGTAGCGGGCCCAGCTTGCCACCACGGCCGCCGCTACCCGGACCGAGCCGTCGTTGGCCAGGTTGTCGCAGATCACCGGCAGTAGCCACTTCGGGATGCGATCCGACGAATAGGCGCACAACCGCGCCACGGTGTCGCGCACGCCCGGGTTGGAGAACCGCTCGACCAGCGTGCGGCTGAATTCATGCAGGTCGATCCCGGGCACCGGTGGCAGCGTCGGGATGGCCTCGGATTCGAAGTAGGCAAGCAGGAATTCGGCGAACAATGGGTCACTCGCCGCCTCGTGGACATACTCGAACCCGCACAGATGGCCGAAGTAGGCCAGGCACTGATGCCCCGCGTTGAGCAGGCGCAGCTTCATCAACTCGTAGGGGGCGACATCGTCGACCAGCAGCACACCCGCCTGCTCCAACGGCGGCCTGCCGTCGGCGAACTTGTCTTCGAGCACCCAGGCGGTGAAGGGCTCGGCCACCACCGGCCACCGGTCATTGACACCGAAGTCGCGCCGCACTTCTTTGGCCATCTCCAGTGTCGTGGCCGGGGTGATCCGGTCGACCATCGAACTTGGGAACTCAACGTGTTCGCCCACCCACTCGGCGAGTTCGGGGTCTCGGCTTTCAGCATTAGCAAGGACGGCCCGCCCCGCGATCTCACCATTGCTCTCGATGTTGTCGCACGACACGACCGTCGGCGCGGGGATCCCGCGGCTGCGACGCCTGGCCAGTGCCTCGGTAATCAACGTGAACGCGGGCCCGTCGGCGTCGCGGTAACCGCCCTCGGTGATGGTCAGCGAAATGATCCGGGTGGATGCTGCGGCCAGCAATTCGATCGCTGCCTCGGGATCGTCGGGTGCATAGCGGTAGTCGATGATCGAGCCGATCACGTGGGCGTCGCGGGTGCCGTCCGGGTTCTCCAGAACCAGCGTGTAGAGCCCGTCTTGGTCGGTGAGCACGTCGCGCATCGTCCAGTCGCCGGGCATCACCCCCACCCCGCAGATGCCCCACTCGCGCGCCAGGCCCTGCTGCAGCAACCGGTCGATGTACATGGCCTGATGCGCTCGGTGGAAGTGCCCGGTGCCGATATGCGCGATACCGACGGTGACGCTGCTGCGGTCGTAGTTCGGCGTTTCGATTGGCAGCCGCGTCAGCGCGGCATTGTTCAGATCCATCACGCTAGTCATGATTCTCCAACTCCTCCCCGGGCCACAGCCCGGATCGTCATCGGGCTCGCAGCACCTTTCGACGTACGACGACCGAGTCGGGGGTGGTATACGCCTAGCTGAGCCGGGAACTTCCACCCGTCGCGGTCGACAACATGAGGACATCTGCAAGTGCACGCCACGAATCGGTGATCGCGACTGCGCCGGCATCGGTCAATTCCGCACGGCGGCAATCCCGTTCGTCGTCTGATACGAACATCACGTTACCGACAGTGGCGTAACCGGCCGCGACCGCAGAGCTCACGCCGGCCACGGAGTCTTCGATGGCCAGCCCTTGCTCTGCTGCGACACCCAACACCCGGCCGGCATGCAGATACACCGCGGGGTCGGGTTTGCTTGTCGGCACGGGAAGAGAATCCTCCGCGCTGAAGCGCACAGCCGACGGTATGAGCGTATCGAGGCCGGTAGCGGTGAAGCAGGCAGCCAGCCGCTTGATGGCGCTGGAACTGACCGCTGCCAGCGCGTACTGCGAGGCGAGGTCTTGCAACGGTGCAAGCACCTGCGGATCCGGTTTCAGAGTGACGGCCAGATGGGCGGTGACATGTTTGCGTTCTTCGCGCACCCATTGCTCGAGTTCGTCGGCGCACAACGCTTTGCCGGCCGACACGTCGCTGTCGGAGGCGACTACCGCGGCGGGACGGCCCTGCGCCAACGCCTGATCGAGAGGCATTTCGCACTGCACCGCCAGGTCGAGGGCGGTGGTGCGGAAGTTTTTCCCGACGGCCCGCTTGCGCAGCTCCTCGGCGCTCAGTGGAGCGGTCACGCCGAACCTCGCCAGGAAGCGATTCGTCACATCGGTCGAGGCCGCGAACGCCGGCCTCTCCGAAGGAAACAGGTTGTCATCGGCGTCGCAGAGCAACGTGGTGATCGGCGCTGGGTCGAATGCGCCCACAATGGTCAGTCCGTCGTTCATCCGGCCACCAACTCTCGCTCGTCGTCGCGCAATGCGCGGCGCAACGTGTGGATCACGCCGTGCTCGTCGATATCGGCAATCATCTCCCCGAGGCGCTCCGCGAAACCCGGAACCGTCCGTAACTCGCCGAACATCTCATGCCCCAGCAACGGGTCGGGGTTGTTGCTCGCCATGGTCGCCAACCTAACCACCGGTATCGCCTGCGAGTCCTCAATGCGGAGTTTCCGTCCCTTGAGATCGTGACCGCGCATGTAACGAGCCCAGCCGGCGACAGCCAACGTCAGCAGGGTGTGCGGTCTGCCCTGCGCGATCGCCTCTTGCAGGGAGGGCAGCACAAACGACGATATTTTGCTTGTACCCCGTCGGGCGAGCCGCGACAGTTGGTCGCTCATCCGGGGGTTGCTGAGTCGGTCGAGCAGGGCGTCTCGGTAGCCGGGTGTGTTCATCCCGGGGACCGCCGGCAGCAGTGGCTGAACCTCGTCGCGCATGAGCCTTTCGACGTAATCGAAGATCACGCGGTTTCGCATCGCTTCATCGGTGCGTTGGTAACCGGCCAACGTCGCCAAACATGCGAGCGCGATATGAGTTCCGTTGAGCAGGCGGGTCTTGATCAGTTTGTGGTCGCCGACATCGGTCACGAATTCGACGCCGACCTCATCGAGCGGCGGGCGTCCGGCGCTGAACGAGTCCTCGATGACCCACTGGCAGTACGGCTCGGTCACGACCGGCCATTTGTCGGCGACGCCGAATGTCTGCTCGACGAATTGGCGATCCGACTTCGACGTTTGAGGGGTGATGCGGTCGACCATGGTCGACGGGAATGCGACATGGTTGTCGATCCAGCAAGCCAGCCCGGGGTCTTTCAACGACGCGAACGACACCAACGCGGTGCGTGCCGGCTGGGTGTCGCCGGGAATGTTGTCGCAGCACAGCACGGTGAAGGGTGCGATGCCGGCGCGGCGACGCTGGTCGAGTGCTTCGGCCAGGTAGCCCCACGCGGTGGTGTAACTGTCGGAGGCGACAAGGTCGGCACGTATGTCGGGGTGGTCGGCGTCGAACTCGTCGGTGACCGGATTCAGGAAGTACCCGTTGCCGGTAATCGTCAGACTGACGATGCGGGTTTGCGGATCGGCCAGGGCCGCGCGGACCGCTGCGCCGTCGTTGGGTGCGTAGTGCACCGAGCCGATCGAACCGACCACGCGTGCGGTCTGGCGGTCGTGGCCGCGCTGCACCACGGTGTACAGCCCGTCCTGTGGCGACAGCAAGTCTTTGGCGTCGGGGGAGTGCAGGCTGACGCCGGTGACTCCCCATCGATCGGAGATGCCCCCGCGGGCAAGGTCGTCGAAGTAGACGGCCTGGTGTGCGCGGTGAAAGTTGCCCGCGCCGATGTGGACGACACCCCGGCTAAGGGTCGACCGGTCATAGGTTGGCACGTCGATACGGTGCGAATGCAATCGTAGGGTCGCGTCGCTCAGTGGGACGCCGCCGTTGGGACGCCAGGGGGAGGGGATTACGTCAAACATCTTGTGCCTGTGCCCGGGGTGATGGCTGGTCTAACGTGTCGTGTCTCATGTCACAAAATCGAGCAGTGGCGAGGACGATAATCGGTGGTCAGAGCCGTTAACAATGCCGAAACGCGTAGGTTGACACCATGGCACCACGGGTGAAACTGACCAACCCCGACAAGGTGCTCTACCCCGCGTCCGGCACCACCAAGTCCGACATCTTCGACTACTACACCGGTATCGCGGAGGTGATGGTGCCGCACATCGCCGGGCGCGCGGCCACCCGCAAGCGTTGGCCTAACGGTGTTGACCAATCGTCGTTCTTTGAAAAACAGCTCGCCTCTTCGGCTCCCGAGTGGTTGCCCCGTGCCAGCGTTGCCCACCGGTCCGGGACGACCACGTATCCGATCATCGACAGCGCCGACGGGCTGGCGTGGATCGCCCAGCAAGCCGCCCTCGAAGTGCACGTGCCGCAGTGGCGCTTCGTCGCCGAGTGGACCCGGAAAGGCGAACAACTCAAACCCGGCCCGGCCACCCGTCTGGTGTTCGACCTCGACCCCGGCGAGGGTGTGACGATGGCGCAACTCGCGGAGGTGGCCCGCGCCGTACGGGATCTGATCGCCGACATCGGCCTGACCACGTTTGCGCTCACCAGTGGTAGCAAGGGGCTGCATCTCTACAGTCCGCTGGACAAGCCGGTGAGCAGCCGGGGCGCGGTGGTGTTGGCCAAACGCGTTGCACAGCAACTGGAAACGTCGATGCCGAAGCTGGTCACCTCCACGATGACCAAGAGCCTGCGCGCGGGCAAGGTGTTTCTGGACTGGAGTCAGAACAGCGGCTCGAAGACCACCATTGCGCCGTATTCGCTTCGTGGACGCGAGTATCCGACCGTCGCCGCGCCGCGCAGCTGGGAGGAGCTCGACGACAAGAAGCTCCGCCAGCTGCGTTACGACGAAGTGCTGAAGCGGGTCCAGCGCGACGGAGACCTGCTGGCGCCGCTGGACGCCGACGTCAGGCTCCCCGATCGGCTGACCAAATACCGAAGCATGCGCGACGCGTCGAAAACGCCGGAGCCCGTCCCTAGCTCCAAACCGGCTGCCGGCCAGGGCAATACCTTCGTCATCCAGGAACACCACGCCCGGCGGCTGCACTACGACTTCCGTCTCGAACACGACGGTGTGCTGGTGTCGTGGGCAGTGCCGAAGAACCTGCCCGAGACCACCGCCGTCAATCACCTGGCGGTGCACACCGAGGATCACCCGCTGGAATACGGGCGCTTCGAAGGCACCATTCCCAAAGGGGAGTATGGCGGCGGCAAGGTGGTCATCTGGGACGCCGGCACCTACGACACCGAGAAGTTCAATGTCGCCCCCGAAAAAGGAGAAGTCATCGTCACGCTGCACGGCCAACGGATCTCGGGCCGCTACGCGCTGATTCAGACCAACGGCGACCAGTGGTTGGCACACCGGATGAAAGATCAGAACGTTTTCCAATTCAACGAGCTGGCCCCGATGCTGACCACCCACGGCTCGGTGGCGAAGCTGAAGTCGTCACAGTGGGCGTTCGAGGCCAAGTGGGACGGCTACCGGTTACTGGTCGACGCCGATCACGGCGAGGTGCGGCTGCGGTCCCGCAGTGGGCGTGACATCACCAAAGAGTTCCCCCAATTACATTCTCTGGCATCCGATCTCGGTGATCATCATGTCGTTCTCGACGGAGAGGTCGTCGCCCTCGACGCATCCGGGGTGCCGAGTTTCTCCGAGATGCAGAACAGGGCGCGCGCCAGCCGCATCGAGTTCTGGGCGTTCGATCTGCTGTATCTGGATGGGCGATCGCTGCTGCGGGCCCGCTACCGCGACCGCCGGCAGTTGTTGGAAACACTTTCGGCCGGCGGTAGCGGTCTCATCGTTCCGGAGCAGCTGCCCGGCGACGGCGAGGACGCGCTCGACTACTCGCGAAAGCACCAGTGGGAGGGCGTGGTTGCCAAGAAACGTGACTCGACCTATCAGCCGGGCCGCCGATCGGCGTCCTGGATCAAGGACAAGTACTGGAACACCCAGGAAGTGATCATCGGTGGTTGGCGTGCCGGTGAGGGCGGGCGCACCAGCGGCATCGGCTCGCTGTTGGTGGGTATTCCCGGCGACGGCGGACTTCAGTTTCGCCGGTCGGGTGGGCACCGGGTTCACCGAACGCGACCTGGCCAGCCTGAAGAAGACACTGGCGCCGCTGCACACCGACGAATCGCCCTTCGCCGCAAAGCTTCCCGCCCGCGACTCCAAGGGAGTGACGTTCGTGAAGCCGACGCTGGTCGGCGAAGTCCGGTACAGCGAATGGACATCAGACGATCGGCTGCGTCAACCCAGTTGGCGTGGACTACGGCCTGACAAAGAACCCGGCGAGGTGGTCCGGGAGTAGCAAGCGTTGATTGCTTCCAGCAAGCCCCGGGTCGCCAGCTCGTCGGCCAACTCGTTATCGGCGACTCCCGAGTGTCCCTTCACCCAGAACCACTCGACCTGGTGCCGCGAGCAGGCCACCTGAAGCCGTTTCCACAGGTCGACGTTCTTCACCGGCTGCTTGGCGGCGGTCTGCCATCCGTTGCGTTCCCAGCCGAGCACCCACTTGGTGATGCCATTGCGGACATAGGTGCTGTCGGTGTAGAGGTGCACCACGACGGGTCTGGTGAGCGCCTCCAGTGCCTTGATCGGCGCGGTCAACTCCATCCGGTTATTGCTTGTCTCGCCGGACTCGCCACCGCACATCTCGCGAACGTGCTCACGCTGGCGCAGTACCGCCCCCCAGCCGCCGGGGCCCGGGTTGGGTCGGCACCCGCCGTCGGTATGGATGACGACTACATCGGTGGCGGACTTGGTGCACTCGCCGTGATCGGCGGGTTCGGTCATCCGCCGAGAATAGGCACTGCACCGAGTAGTCGGCTCAGCGACGCGCGGGCGGCGAAATCATCGCCGACCGGACCGAGATCCCGAGCTCGTGATGCCGGAGCGTGGTGATCCGCCGCCCGGGCTGCACGGCATCCTTGACAGGTGCTGCGCGATCACCGAAGTAGGCGGCCGTCACGTCGACGTCCGCCACGACGTACGTGATCCCCCAGAGAGTGGACGGACCCTCGCCGGCAGTGTCAGGCGAACCGACGACTTCGATGAGCACTTCCCCGAACCGGAAGAAGATCTGGCGGATCGATCGGCCGCCGAGTCGGCCGTCCCGCTCCCGGCGCGGCTCGACACCGACGGTGGCCAGCGATTCGACCGTTCGACCCAGGTCAGGTGACAGCAGCACGACGTGGTCGATCGCGGAGACGCCGTTCGCGTGCTCGGCCGGCGCTGCAGCAACCGCGTCCGACCTCGTCGTCGGGATGCCGTCGAGGTCATCGAGCGCGCCGTCGGACGGCAGGCCGCGCAACGACCAGCCGACGATGCCGGTGCCGTGGCCACGCCCGACCAGCCGGATGCGAACGCCGCCGATCCGGCAGACGGCGTCGGAGTCCACGCCGAACCCGGCTTGCATCCAGGCGTCCGCTGGGTCGGCGACCTCGAATTCGTCGACGGAGATGGTCATAAGCCTTCGAATATTGCACACTTCGAATAGGGCATCTCTGCCAGTCGTACGAGAGGACTGAATCACGATGCGGTGGCTAACCTTTCGAGACAGCAGCGGCCAGCGGACGGGAGTGCTCTCCGGTGATGCGATTCATGCGCTCTCGCCCGGCGTCAGCCTGCTGGAACTGATCGGGCGCGGCGCCGCGGGGTTGCGGGAAGCGGGGGAGGACGCTCTGGGTTCGGCGCCCACGATGCGGCTGGATCAGGTGACTCTGACGGCGCCGATCCCGCGGCCGCCCTCGATCCGGGACAGCCTGTGCTTCCTCGAACACATGCGCAACTGCCAGGCGGCGATGGGCGGCGGCCGCGTGCTCAAGGACACTTGGTACCGGATTCCCGCCTTCTATTTCGCCTGTCCGTCGACCGTCCTGGGCCCGTACGACGACGTCCCGATGGCACCCGGAAGCGCCTGGCAGGACTTCGAATTGGAGATCGCCGCGGTCATCGGAACAGCCGGCAAAGACCTCTCCGTCGCCGACGCCGAGCAGGCGATCATCGGCTACATGATCTTCAACGACTGGTCCGCCCGTGATCTACAGATGCTGGAAGGTCAACTCGCGATCGGGCAGGCCAAGGGGAAGGACAGCGGTGTCACGCTTGGCCCGTATCTGGTCACGCCCGACGAACTCGAGCCTTACCGTCGCGACGGCAAGCTGAGCCTGGAGGTGACGGCGCGGGTCAACGACGAGGTGATCGGTTCCGGGTCGACCGAGCAGATGGATTGGAGCTTCGCCGAGGTGATCGCCTACGTCTCGCGCGGGGTGATGCTGACCCCCGGTGACGTGGTCGGCTCCGGAACCGTGCCGACCTGCACGCTGGTCGAGCACCTCGACGCCTCGGCGCCGGAATCATTCCGCGGCTGGCTGCACGACGGCGACGTCGTCACCCTCACCGTGCAGGGTCTGGGTGAGACGCGTCAAACCGTCCGCAAAAGCCCAGCGCCGCAACCATTGCCGGTCAGGCCCAACCCGGATTCCGTTCCCGCCGCCAAGCGGGTCAACCCGGCGCCGGCGAAAATCCCCTACACGCGCGGGTTGCACGAGGTCGCCGACCGGGTGTGGGCCTGGATTCTGCCGGACGGCGGATTCGGTTGGAGCAATGCCGGATTGGTCGCCGGCGACGGGGCGTCGCTGTTGGTCGACACCCTGTTCGACTTGCCGTTGACCCGCGAGATGCTGGATGCGATGGCGCCCATCACCGACCGCGCGCCGATCACAGACGCGCTGATCACTCACTCCAACGGCGACCACACGCACGGCAACCAGCTGTTGGATCGCTCGGTGCGGGTGATCGCCGCCAAGGGCACCGCGGAGGAGATCGCCCACGGCATGGCGCCGGAGATGCTGGTGATGGCTCAGACCGCCGACCTGGGTCCGGTTGCGACCCCATACCTGCGAGAACGGTTCGGGCCCTTCGATTTCAACGGCATCACGCTGCGCAATGCCGATCAGACCTTCGACGATCAGCTGACCATCGACGTCGGCGGCCGCGAAGTGCGTCTGCTGAACCTGGGGCCGGCGCACACCGCGGCGGACTCCGTCGTGCACGTGCCCGACGCCGGGGTGCTGTTCGCCGGGGATCTGCTGTTCATCGGCTGCACGCCGATCGTGTGGGCAGGGCCGATCGCCAACTGGGTGGCGGCCTGCGACGCGATGATCGCGCTGGATGCCCCGACAGTGGTGCCGGGCCATGGCCCGATCACCGACGCGGACGGAATCCGCGCCGTGCGTGGGTATCTCGTCCACGTGGCCGAGCAAGCCGAAGTCGCCTACCGCAAGGGCCTGTCGTTCGTCGAGGCGGCTGATGGTATCGACCTGGCCGAGTACGCGAGCTGGCTGGACGCCGAGCGCGTCGTCATCAACGTGTACCAGCGTTATCGCGAACTAGACCCTGGCACCCCGGAACTCCCGGCGATGGGATTGTTGGCGATGCAGGCCGACTGGCTCGCCAAACACGGGTAAGCGTGGCTAGCGCCGGGTGGCGCGGACAAAGCTGATCGATGCCGCCGCGCCAGCCTGAGCACCGGCGTCCAGCGGCGCCAGCCCGGCCGTCGCAAACAGGTCGGCGAGTCCCGATCTGTTGGTGTCCCACCCGTGCTCCCGCAGGTAGGCCGCGACGTCGGTGTGTTCACCGGGATAGGTCAAGTCGGGAATGTGAAGGTCCAGACCGTGTTCTCGCCAGCGGTCGGTCATGATCCGGGCTTGCTGCTGCTCCGTCTGGGTCTGGCCGCGCACCGATCCGTAGTCCGCGGCGAAGGTACTGCCCGCGGCGCTGAACGCGATGACGTTGTCCAGCAGCCGGACTTCGGCCTCGGGCGGCAGGAATCCGATCAGCACGCCCTCGGCCAGCCACGCCGTCGGTCGGGCGGCATCGAAGCCCGCGCTCTTCAGTGCCGCCGGCCAATCCTCACGCAGGTCAATGCCAACCGGACGGTGCTCGACGCCTGCGACGACGCCCAGGCCGGCAAGGGTCTTGGTCTTGAACTCGATCACCTCGGGTTGGTCGATCTCGTACAGCGTGGTCCCCGCCGGCCAGGACAGCCGGTACGGACGGGCGTCCAGCCCCGACGCCACGATCACCACCTGGCGCACGCCCGCCGCACCAGCCGCAGCGAAGTAGTCGTCGTAAAAGCGCGATCGGGCAGCGAACGTGTCGACCATGCGGGGAAACCCGGCGTCGTCGTCGACGTCGGCGAAGTCCAGCTCGCCGCTGGCGACTTTGGTGAACAGGTCCAGCCCGACCGCGCGGACCAGCGGCTCGGCAAAAGGGTCGTCGATCACCGAATCGGGGCGACGGCTGGCCGCTGCGCGGGCGGCCGCCACCATAGTCGCGGTGGCACCGACACTGCTGGCCAGATCCCAGCTGTCGTGGTCAGTTCTTGCCATGTGCGCCCCTCGTCTTTGAGTTTTAGACCATGCTAAGTACGGACGCTGTGTGTTCCCTTACGGTTGCGCCATGAGTGCGGTCGAAGTGGAAACAATCGAGGGCCCCGCCGAGAACAAGATCGCCTGCGTCACCCTGAATAGGCCCGAACGCTTGAACGCCATCGATGGGTCACTGATCGACGGCATGGATGTCGCGATGGATGCGCTCAGCGGCGGCGAGTTCCGGGCGGCGATCCTGACCGGTGCCGGCCGCGGATTCTGCGCCGGCGCCGACCTGAGCGGCACCGGTGAGGCGTGGATAAAACCGCCCGCGTCAACGCCGCGGACTCCACCGTTCAAGGTCAGCTACGACGCTCAGGTTCGGCTGGCCGACCTGTACACCCGGCTCTACGAGCTGCCGATCCCAGTCATCGCCGCGGTCAACGGTGCCGCGGTCGGCGGTGGGCTGGCGTTCGCGCTGCACTGCGACATCCGTATCGCATCCCAGCAAGCCCGGTTCGGTTCGGTGTTCATCAAGGCGGGGTTCTCGTCGATGGACATGGGCACCAGCTACCTGCTGCCGAAGATCGTCGGCGCCGGTGTGGCGCGGGAGCTGATGCTGACCGGTCGCATCATCGACGCCGACGAGGCGTACCGGGTCAAGCTGGTGCACGAGGTGGTGGCGCCCGACGACCTGATGGGCGCCGCGCTGAAGATAGCCCGCTCGATCGTCGAGAACAACGCCTACGGAGTGTGGCAGACCAAGATCGGGCTCAACACCGCGCTGGATGCGCCGAGCCTGCGGCATGCCAAGGAGATCGAGAACCGCACCCAGATACTCAGCGGGTTCACCAACAATCCGTTGGAGGCCGCCAAAGCACTTCAGGAGAAGCGATCGGCGGTGTGGGATCCACTGTAGCCGTTAGGCTTTGGCGATCACGTTTTCGGCGAACATCTCCAGATTGCGGATCTTGGTGTCCAGCGGCTCGGTGTCGGTTCCCATTATGTAAGGAATCCGGAAGCCCACGATGACGTCAGTGACGCCCTTGTCTTCCAGACGCTTGACGCCGTCGAGGGTGAAGCCGTCCACCGAGATCACGTGGATCTCGAACGGGCCGGTCTTTCCTTCTTCGTCGCGGAGCTGCTTAACCCTGGCGATGAGCCGGTCGAGCTCTTCGGGGTCGCCGCCGCCGTGCATCCATCCGTCGGCGCGTGCCGCGCGCCGCAGCGCGGCGTCGGCGTGTCCGCCGATCAGAATCGGAATCGGTTGTGTCGGAGCGGGAGTCATCTTCGTCTTGGGTATGTCGTAGAACTCGCCGTGGAATTCGAAGTAGTCGCCGGTGGTCAGGCCGCGGATGATCTCGATGCATTCGTCAATCCGCTTGCCGCGCTTAGCGAACGGGACACCCATCAGGTCATAGTCCTCCGGCCAGGGGCTGGTGCCGACGCCGAGGCCCACCCGGTTACCGATCAGCGCCGCCAGCGAACCGGCCTGTTTGGCCACCAGCGCCGGCGGTCGGATCGGGAGCTTGAGCACGAAGAAGTTGAACCGCAGCGTCGTCGTCACCGCGCCGAGCGCCGCGGTCAGGACGAACGTCTCGATGAACGCCTTGCCGTCCAGGAATTCGCGGTTGCCGTCAGGTGTGTACGGGTATGTTGAGTCCGATTCGAATGGGTAGGCGACGCTGTCCGGGATCGTCATGGCGGTGTACCCGGCGGCCTCGGCGGCCTTTGCCAGTGGGATGTAGAACTTGAAGTCGGTCATCGCCTCCGCGTAGCTGAACCGCACATTGTCTCCTGTCCCGGGACCGCCAGATGTCGACCAAATACTAGAGCTTGCGGCCGGCGGAGGGGTCGAGTCGATAGCCGCGACCTACAGCGGCGACACCTCGAGCGCAACCTTGGCCAGCGCGAATGGCGGTGTGCCAGCGCCGGCGATCGAGTGGGTGCCCTGCGGTGTCTGCTCGGTGATGCGCGCCGAAGCGCTGCGTTCGCCCACCGCTAAAGTCAGGTTTCGGGCCCGAATCAGCTCATCCACGAGCTGATCGAAAACGGTTCCTTGCCAATGATATTGGCCGTCGATCGGGTCGACGTGGCCGCTGAGGAGCACCCGCACCTGCTGATAGGTCTCGGCCCCGGTCAGGATTGCCGGTCCCTCGTAGATGTCGTCGTGCACTGCGACGGCGGACGAGAGGTCGAATGCCGACGCCACCAGGTGTCGCGGTGGGCGGCGCAGGTGAACCCGCTCATTGAACACGTGTTGGCTGCTGCGGCGCACTTCCACGCGAGTGTGGCCTTTCGCGAGTCGCAGGCATTCAATGACGCGGCGCATCGCAGCCTCGAAGTCCGGCCCGCCGATCGTGAAATAGTTCGGGAAGCCGTGCATGGCGATGCCGAGATAGGGCTCGGCGCCGTCGCGCCAGACCTGGTGAAGGGCCAGTCCGCGGGTGCCGATCAGTGATGGGCCACGGTCGGCGACCGCGAACCCGGTGCCGTAGACGATGGTGTCGGCGTCGTGATGGACACCGTCGGCGGTGCGGACGCCCGCCGCGGTCACCTCTTCGAACGGCGATGCGACCACCTCGGTCTGACGGCGGAGCGCGAAGCGTACGGTGCGCCGCAATCGCGGGACGGCCCGCCGCGGCGTCAGCGGGAAAACCTTGACCTTTGCCGCCGAACCGACCATCCGCTCGATCAGCTGACCGGCAGCGGCGTCGGCGCCGATCACCGCGATGCGACGGCCGGCCGGGTCGAAGTCGGCGGGGGGCGTCGCCGCATGAAACGCGACGCCGCGAAAATCCCTGCGGCCGAACAGATCCGGAATATACGGCACGAATGGCGACTCGCAGGAAATCACGATGCGTCCACGGCAGGTTTCGCCGTCGTCAGAGGTCAGTGTCCAGGTGTCGGTGCTGTCGTCGAATACCGAACTGGTGGCCGTACGGTCGAAGATCACGAAGTCGTCGATGCCGGCGGCGAGCAATTCGGTGCGAACGGCTTTGTCGCCGACGACAACGACATCGCGGCAGCCTCCGGTCACAGGAACTTGGTGCGCGCCCAACCCCGGCGCGCGATCGGGCCCAACAGATCGACCTCGGTCAAAAACGCGGCCAGCGGTGCGAAGCCCGCCACCTGAACCTCATGACGATGCTGGCTGTTGCGCGCCACCCTGCGGGCTTGCCGGGCGTTCAAACCCGCGCGCGCATATTGGACTTGGTTGGTGAACAGGTAGCGGAAGAACCATCCGCCCAGCCCGTTGACGTTGCCGACAAACCACCGCTCCGGTCGGCGCATCTGTGGCGCCCGCTTACGCAGCCCATCTCGGGCGAACTGGATGTGGCGGGCCTCTTCGGTGACGTGAATTCGCATGAGCCGCTGGATGATCGGCTGCAGTTCGGGATCGTCCATCATCTGCCGCTGCAGCGAGTCGAAGATCTCCTCGCCGATCAGCGCGGCCACCCAGAGCACCGAGCCGCGGAAGAAGAACGGCAGAGTGTTGATGATCATCCGGTGGTAGAGCCGCGGGCGCACCGGCTTGGCGCCGACCCGCTCGATGGCCTTGCCGAACATCACCATGTGCCGGGTCTCATCACCGAGTTCGGTCAGCGCGTAATGCGTTGAGCTGCTGGTGGGGTCGGTGTGCATGATCTTGCGCAGCAGCGCCTGGTTGAGAATGTTCTCGAACCAGATGCCGGCCGACAGGGTGTTCACCAGTTCTTGCCTGGACAGTTCGATGCGCTGCGCCCGGGTCATGTTGTTCCACAACGGCGTTCCGTACAACGACACAGTCCGCGGTGGCAGGAAGAACTTGTCCGGATCCAGGGGAGCGTCCCAGTCGATGTCAACGACCGGTTCGTAGGACTTCTTGACCGACCCTTTCAGCAACCGTTCCGAGAACTCTCGACGACCGGGTCCAGTCGGCTTCACCGCAGTAGTCATGGCGCCGCTCCTCCTCATCGAGGTCTCTGCATGGGCGCCGGCGGGCTCATCGATGACGTCCACGTCGCGGCGCTTATGGCAAAAGGTAAGGAGCTTGCGGAGGGATGTCAATACCTGCGGTACCGGATACTTGCGGTTTCGCGTGCGGCCTCAGCGACGGATGCCTTGACAGGCGGGCGTAATTAGGTAAGCCTTACATAACTTTGCATGGAGGTTATATGCCAACACTCATCGACGTGTTCCCGCTGATCAAGTCGCTGCGTGACGCCGTGTTCCTATCCGCGACCATTGGCGAGATCGAACCGCTGACGCCGAGGTTGCGCCGTATCCGGTTCGACGGCCCTCGGTTGCGGGGGCTGAATTGGACTCCGGGCCAACATATCCGGCTGCAGGTCGCCGGTCTCGGCGAATCGTTCCTGCGCCTGCACCCCAACGACGCGCTGCGCACCTATTCGATCTACGACGCGGACCCAGACCTCGGCGCGCTCGACATCGTGATGTTCGACCATGGCGGCGACCCGGACACTGTGACGCCCGCCAGACGCTGGTCGAACGCCGTCGCCGTCGGGGACGACGTCCAGTTCACCCGACCCCAGGGCAACCTCGTCATCTGCGACGACGCGCGCTACCACGTGTTTGCCGGTGACGAGACCGCGTCGGTGGCGTTCGCCGCCATGCTGCGATCGCTGCCTCAGGAGGCCGACGTGTACGGGGTAGTCGAAGCGGCCGAACGACCCGATCATCTCGAGTTGCCCCGGCCGCTGCATCAGGTGCAGCGCGGCGACGTGTCGGCGAAAGATTCCGCCGTGCTGGCCGGCGCGCTGCGCGCCTTGCAATTGCCCGATCAGCCCGGAGTCGCCTACCTCGCCGGGGAAGCCCGCACCATCCAGACACTGCGCAAAATCCTGATCACCGAACGCGGCTGGGACCGGCGGGACGTTCGCACCAAACCGTTCTGGGCACCCGGCCGCTCCGGTATGGAGTAGCACCTCGGGCACGGTTGGATTACGGACCCCCATTTCGGGAGAGCAGCCGAGTAGTTTGACCCCATGCGAGCATTCGTCATCCGTGCGGCGCTCACCGGACTTGCTCTGTGGGTGGTCAGCAAGTTCGTCCACGGGCTCAGCTTCGTCGGCGGCGACACCCGCCTGCAGCGGGTCGGCATCATCTTCGTGGTGGCGGTGATCTTCGGTCTGGTCAACGCCTTCATCAAACCCGTCGTGCAAATCCTGTCGATCCCGCTGTACATCCTGACGCTGGGGTTGTTCCACATCGTCGTCAACGCGCTCATGCTGTGGATCACCGCGTGGATCACCGAGAACACCACCCACTGGGGCTTGGCCATCGACCACTTCTGGTGGACCGCGATCTGGGCCTCGGTCGTCTTGTCGATCGTCGGCTGGGTGCTGTCGCTGGTGGTCCGCACCGCGCGGCACTGACCGGCACACTGGATAGATGCCCGAACTGCCCGAAGTCGAAGCACTGGCCGACTACCTGCGTCGCCACGCCGTCGGCAAGACCATCGGGCGTATCGACGTCTCCGCGCTGTCGGTGCTCAAGACCTTCGACCCGCCGATCAACGCGCTGCACGGAGTGACCGTTACCGGCGCCGACCGCTGGGGCAAATACCTCGGCATGCGCGCCGGCGAGCTGATCCTGATCACCCACCTGTCGCGAGCGGGCTGGCTGCGCTGGTCGGACAAGCTGGCCGCGGCGCCACTGAAGCCCGGCAAAGGCCCGATCGCGTTGCGGGTCCATCTCGGCACTCCGGGCGAGGGGCCGGGCTTCGACCTCACCGAGGCGGGCACCCAGAAGCGGCTGGCGGTGTGGCTCGTCGACGACCCGAAAAAGGTCCCAGGCATCGCCGCGCTAGGACCGGACGCGCTGCAGCTGTCCGCCGACGACCTGGCCCGGCTGCTGACCGGCAACACCGGACGGATCAAGTCCGTGATCACCGACCAGAAAGTCATCGCGGGCATCGGCAACGCCTACAGCGACGAGATCCTGCACGTCGCCAAGCTGTCGCCGTTCGCCACCGCCGGGAAACTCTCGGAGGCGCAGCTCGCCGCGCTGCACGACGCGATGGTGTCGGTGCTGTCCGACGCCGTGTCGAGATCGGTGGGCCAGCAGGCCGCAACACTCAAGGGTGAGAAGCGATCCGGCATGCGGGTTCACGCCCGCACCGACTTGCCGTGCCCGGTATGCGGCGACACGGTTCGCGAAGTGTCGTTCGCCGACAAGTCGTTTCAGTACTGCCCGACCTGCCAGACCGGCGGCAAGGTGCTGGCAGACCGGCGGATGTCGCGCCTGCTGAAGTAGCTATGCTGCGCGGATGACTCGGCAGAAGATTCTCATCACCGGTGCGAGTTCCGGCCCGGGCGCCGGAATGGCCCGCGCGTTCGCCGCCAAGGGCCGGGACCTAGCCCTGTGCGCACGCCGCACCGACCGGCTCGACGAGCTTAAAACCGAACTCGCGCAACGCTATCCGGATATCAAAGTCGCGGTCGCGGCGCTGGACGTCAACGACCACGACCAGGTGCCGAAGGTGTTCGCGGAACTGTCCGACGCACTCGGCGGCATCGACCGGGTGATCGTCAACGCCGGTATCGGCAAGGGCGCGCGGCTGGGATCGGGGAAACTGTGGGCCAACAAGGCGACCATAGAAACCAATCTCGTTGCGGCCCTTGTCCAAATCGAAACCGCGGTGGAGATGTTCAAGGACCAGGGGTCCGGGCATCTGGTGCTGATCTCGTCGGTGCTCGGTGCGAAGGGTGTGCCCGGTGTGAAGGCGGCGTACGCGGCCAGCAAAGCCGGCCTGAGTTCACTGGGCGAATCGTTGCGCGCCGAATACGCCAAGGGTCCGATCAAAGTGTCGGTGATGGAGCCGGGCTACATCGAGTCGGAGATGACGGCCAAATCGCAGAGCACAATGTTCATGGTGGACAACGAAACTGGCGTCAAGTCACTGGTCGCTGTCATTGAGCGCGAGCCGGGCCGGGCCGCCGTGCCATGGTGGCCGTGGGGCCCGATGGTGCAACTACTGCGCGTGATGCCGCTGTCGCTGGCCAAGCGGTTCGCGTAGCGACTCGGCGCGGGCCTAGTCGGCGCGACCTCTCTCCGCGCGGTACCGGCGGACCAGAGCGTCGGTGGAACTATCGGATTGCTTTGCCGGCGAAGCGTCTTCGGTGATCACCGGCAGCAGCGCCTTGGCCTGCGTCTTGCCCAGCTCGACACCCCACTGGTCGAACGAGTCGATGCCCCAGATCACACCCTCGGTGAAGACCTGATGCTCGTAGAGCGCGATCAACTGGCCCAGTACCGACGGGGTGAGCCGGGTGGCCAGGATGGACGTGGTTGGCCGGTTACCCGGCATCACCTTGTGCGGCACCACGTTGGCGGCCGTGCCCTCCGCGGCGATCTCGTCGGCCGTCTTGCCGAACGCCAGCACCTGCGTCTGGGCGAAGAAGTTGCTCATCAGCAAGTCGTGCATGCTGCCCGTGCCGTCCATGGTGGGCAGGTCGTCGGTGGGTTGACTGAAGCCGATGAAGTCGGCCGGTACCAGCCGGGTGCCCTGGTGCAGGAGTTGGTAGAACGCGTGCTGGCCGTTGGTTCCTGGCTCGCCCCAGAAGATTTCACCGGTGTCGGTGGTGACCGGGGTGCCGTCGGCACGGGTCGACTTGCCGTTGGACTCCATCGTCAGCTGCTGCAGATACGCGGCGAAGCGCGCCATGTCGTTGGAATACGGCAACACCGCGCGCGCCTGCGCGTCGAAGAAGTCCGAGTACCACAGCCCGATCAGGCCGAGCAGCACCGGTGCGTTGGAATCGAGCGGCGCGGTCTTGAAGTGCTCGTCGACGAGGTGGAATCCGGATAGGAAGTCCGCGAAAGCTTCTCGCCCGATCGCGGCCATCACTGAGAGTCCGATCGCGGAGTCGACCGAATACCGTCCGCCGACCCAGTCCCAGAATCCGAACATGTTGTCCGTGTCGATGCCGAACTCGTCGACCAGCTTCTTGTTGGTCGAGACGGCGACGAAATGCTTGGCGACCGCGTCCTCGCCGAGCGCATCGGTCAGCCAGCGCCTGGCGGCGGTGGCATTCGTCAGCGTCTCAAGCGTGGTAAAGGTCTTGGATGCGACGATGAAGAGCGTTGTGGCCGGGTCTAAGTCGGCCAACTTCGCGAGCAGGTCGGCGGGATCGACATTGGACACGAATCGCGCCGAGATGCCTGCGTCGGCGTAGTGCCGCAGCGCCTGGTAGACCATCACCGGTCCGAGGTCCGAGCCGCCGATTCCGATGTTGACGACGGTGCTGATCCGTTTACCGGTGGCACCGGTAAACTCGCCGCTGCGCAGCCGGTCGGTGAAATCGCCCATCGCATCGAGCACCGAGTGGACGTCCTCGACTACGTTCTGCCCGTCCACGATCAGCGTGGCGTCGCGCGGAAGCCGCAATGCGGTGTGCAGCACCGCGCGATTCTCGGAGATGTTGATGTGTACGCCGGAGAACATCGCGTCGCGACGCTGCTCGAGCTCGGCGGCGCGGGCCAGGTCGGTCAGCAGCTTCAGGGTTTCCCGGTTGATGCGGTGTTTGCTGTAGTCGATGTACAGGTCGCCGACGGTGATGTTGAATTCGCGGCCGCGGTCCGGGTCCGCGTCGAAGAATTCACGCAGGTGGGTGCCCACGATCTGGTCGTGGTGCTTACCCAGCGCCTTCCATGCCGAGGTCGTTGAGATGTCGGGAATCCGTTCAACCGCAGTCATGCCTCAGACCCTAGTCAGGGTTGACCGGGCCCGCGCTGAAGCTGAGGTGAACGAGCGGCGAATCGGCCGGATCAGTGACCGAGCCGGCCGCGACCCAGCCTGAGCAGCAGCATGGCCAGGTCCTTGCCCTCAGGCCCGAGTTCGCTGTAGCGCTCGATGACCATCATCTCGCGGCTGTGCACCAACCGCGTGCCGCCGGAAGCCATCCGGGCTTTGCCGATCGTCCGGGAAACCTCGGCGCGACGCTTGACCGCGGCCAGGATCTCGGCATCGAGACGGTCGATTTCCTTGCGCAGGTCATCGATGTCTGCGGGTTGTTCTGTTTCGACTGTCATTTCAGACTCCGGAATCTCATTGTGTGGAGGTTGTGGCGGTGTTGGTCTCATCCGATTTCGGGCCTCACACAAGAGACGAGCCCCGGATCCGGAAGCGGACCGCGGGGCTCTGGGAAGCAGCTAAACCACGGGCACCGCTGGCCGGTACCCGTAGAAAAATCGACGCTGCGTATTGAGCACTAAATGAGTGTGCCATTTGGAGGCGTTCAAGCGCAAAGGTGTCGCCAAGCGGCGGTAGGTTGGATCAGTTATGAGTGTGCAGCACGTGACCGAATCTGAAGGCGATCAACTTCTCGACGGTTTGAACCCCCAACAACGTCAGGCGGTTCTGCACGAGGGCTCGCCGCTGCTGATCGTCGCCGGCGCGGGCTCGGGCAAGACTGCC
Source organism: uncultured Actinomycetota bacterium (assembly GCA_963760095.1). Classification (GTDB taxonomy): domain Bacteria; phylum Actinomycetota; class Actinomycetes; order Mycobacteriales; family Mycobacteriaceae; genus Mycobacterium. The sequence goes on from CAVXBT010000019.1 coordinate 83,194, forward strand.
GTGCTGACCCGGCGCATCGCCTACCTGCTGGCCGCGCGCGACGTTGGGCCCGGCCAGGTGCTGGCGATCACCTTCACCAACAAGGCCGCCGCCGAGATGCGCGAACGCGTCGTGGCGCTGATCGGCCCGCGGGCGCGATCGATGTGGGTGTCGACGTTTCACTCGACCTGCGTGCGGATTCTGCGCAACCAGGCGTCGCTGATCGCGGGCCTCAACTCGAACTTCTCCATCTACGACGCCGACGATTCCCGACGTCTGCTGCAGATGATCGCCAAGGACATGGGCCTCGACGTCAAGCGGTACTCGCCGCGGCTGCTGGCCAACGCCATCTCCAACCTGAAGAACGAGCTGATCGATCCGCAGCAGGCGATGGCGAAGCTGTCCGACGACGATCACCCCGACGAGTTGGCGCGCACGGTGGCTGCCGTCTTCTCCGAGTATCAGCACCGGTTGCGGCTGGCCAACGCCCTCGACTTCGACGACCTGATCGGCGAAACGGTCGCGGTGCTGCAGGCCTTCCCACAGATCGCCCAGCATTACCGTCGACGCTTCCGGCACATCCTGGTCGACGAGTATCAGGACACCAACCACGCGCAGTACGTCCTGGTCCGCGAACTGGTCGGCCGCGACACCGAGGACGGTGTGACACCCGGCGAGCTGTGCGTGGTCGGCGACGCCGACCAGTCGATCTACGCGTTTCGCGGCGCCACGATCCGCAACATCGAAGACTTCGAGCGCGACTACCCCGACGCCACGACGATCCTGCTCGAGCAGAATTACCGCTCCACGCAGAACATCCTGACCGCGGCCAACTCGGTGATCTCGCGCAATGCCGGACGCCGGGAAAAGCGGCTGTGGACCGACGCCGGTGAGGGTGAGCTGATCGTCGGCTACGTCGCCGACAACGAGCACGACGAGGCGAGGTTCGTCGCCGAGGAAATCGACGCGCTGGCCGCCAACAGCGACATCACCTACAACGATGTGGCCGTCTTCTACCGCACCAACAACTCGTCGCGGTCGTTGGAAGAGGTATTCATCCGCGCCGGCATTCCCTACAAAGTGGTTGGGGGAGTGCGGTTTTACGAGCGCAGAGAGATTCGCGACATCGTCGCCTACCTGCGCGTGCTGGACAACCCCGGCGACGCGGTCAGTTTGCGGCGGATCCTCAACACACCGCGGCGCGGCATCGGCGATCGCGCCGAGGCTTGCGCGGCGGTGTACGCCGAGAACACCGGATCCAGTTTTGCCGACGCGCTGGAAGCCGCCGCCGAAGGCAAGGTGCCGCTGCTGAATACCCGGTCGGCCAAGGCGATTGCGGGTTTCGTCGAGATGCTCGACGAGCTGCGAAGCCGGCTCGACGCGTCGGAGGGCGACCTCGGTGAACTGGTCGAGGCGGTGCTGGAGCGCACCGGATACCGCGCGGAGTTGGAATCGTCCTCCGACCCGCAAGATCTGGCCCGGCTGGATAACCTCAACGAACTCGTCAGCGTCGCACACGAATTCGCCACCGATCTGGCCAATGCGGCCGCGCTCGACGACGTGCCCGACGACGAGGATGTGCCGGACACCGGTGTGCTGGCGCAATTCTTGGAACGGGTGTCTTTGGTCGCCGACACCGATGAAATCCCTGAGCACACAGCCGGCTTGGTGACGCTGATGACGCTGCACACTGCCAAGGGACTGGAATTCCCGGTGGTGTTCGTCACCGGATGGGAAGACGGAATGTTCCCGCACATGCGGGCTTTGGGCGACGCCGGCGAGCTTTCCGAGGAGCGTCGACTGGCCTACGTCGGGATCACGCGGGCACGGCAGCGTCTCTATGTCAGCCGGGCCAAGGTTCGGTCGTCGTGGGGACAGCCGATGCTCAACCCGGAATCACGGTTTCTGCGCGAGATCCCGCAGGAGCTCATCGATTGGCGTCGCACCGACCCGACGCCGTCGTTCAGCGCGCCGGTGAGCGGCGCCGGCCGGTTCGGCACGCCGCGCCCGTCGCCGGCCCGTGGCGTCGGGGGCAAGCGCTCGCTGCTGGTGCTGGAACCTGGTGACCGGGTGACGCACGACAAGTACGGGCTGGGCCGGGTCGAAGAGGTTTCGGGCGTCGGCGAATCGGCGATGTCGCTGATCGACTTCGGCAGCTCGGGGCGGGTCAAGCTGATGCACAACCACGCACCCGTCGCCAAGCTTTAGTCTTCGATCAGCCAATCCCTGGTGCCTGGCAGCAGCGTCAGCACGGTGCCGGTGATTGGGAGCACCGGAAGGGTGTGCACGATCCATGCCACCCGGGCACCGGCGATGAACACGCCGAGATAGGTCAAGATCGCGACGACGGCGCCGGCCACGATCAGGTAGCGGCTGAGGGGCTGACGCAACAGCAGCAGGATCACGCCGGAGATCGTGGCCAGCGCGAACACCAGCGCGAGAAACGCCACTGCGACGCAGAACAGGCGGTCGGATCGCCACCAGCCCGCGATCAGGTCGGTTGCCACCACCGAGGTGGCCCAGCCGCTGATGATGCTGACGGCTGCGGCGGCCACTGCCGTCGTCCCGCTGGGTTCAGCGGCTGGTGGTACGCCCGCCATGCCCGGCTGCCGCATTGGGGCGACGGGCAGAGGCGGAAAAGGTTGGCGCGGAATGTGGGTGGTGCGGGCGTCGTCGGCAATCTGCGGCATAGGCGCCGTCGGCGCTCGCCGGATGATGCGTGTCTCAGGGCCGCCACCGGCTCGCACAGGTCCGCTTGGCGTTGGGGTGGGCGGCCGATCGGCGGGTCTGGGGTTGTTCGGGTCGCTCACCGGTCAACCGGCGAAGGTGCCGACACTGAGGCCCCGTTTCGCGAGCCACGGCACCGGGTCCACCCGCTGGCTGCCGCCCAGGAGCACCTCGAAATGCAGGTGCGGCCCAGTGGAATTGCCTCGATTGCCCATGGTGGCGATCTGGTCGCCCGCCATCACACGCTGGCCCACGCTGACAAGCGTGGTGTTGACGTGACCGTAGAGCGTGACCGTTCCGTCGGCGTGGCGGATCTTGACCCACATTCCGTAACCGGCGGTCGGGCCGGCGTCGATGACAAGCCCGTCGGACACCGCGTGGATCGGCGTGCCGATCGAGTTTGCGAGGTCGATGCCAGCGTGCAGCACGCCCCACCGGTACCCGAAACCCGAGGTGAAGATGCCCTTGGTCGGCATGACGAACAGCGGCTGCTGCAGCCTGGCCTCGCGCTCGGCGCGCTCCTGGGCGAATGCGACACCGTGTGCCAATTCGGCGTTGTGCACGGCGATGTTCGCGGCCGGTTGCACCGTGACCATCTGCATTCCGCGGGACGAGGTGCTGATGGGCCCGCCGTTCATCGCCGTGGCGTCGGCGGCCAGCACTGTCTCGGCCTTGGAGTGATCAGGGGTCTGAGTGGCCGAGTGCGCAGCAGCGGCGGCGGCACCGGCGGCCATGGCGCCGATCAGCACGCGGCCGCGGGTAGGCCCAGTCAACTGTCGGCGGTGCTGCCCTCCCCGAGCAGCCGGCGAATCCGCGTCAGGGCGGCGCCGGTTCAGGTCACGTCGATACGGGTCGACGCGGCGTTCAACGCTCGGCGCTACCTCGTTGGGGCCGTCAAGTTCCATGACGCGGAGATCGTCGGTGTCGTCCAGGTCATCGAGCTCAGGCGCACGCAGTACCTGCGCTTCCTTGTTGAAAGCGGAGTTATCGCTGAAGTCCAGGTCATCGAGTTTGCCGAACTCATTGAAAGGAATGATGTCGGTGACTTCGTTGCGGTGGACCTCTGACCTGCGGTAGCGCGACGCCGAAAGCTCTCCTGGTGCAGGAGACGGGGCCGGGATTAGCTGGGTCAACCTGATTGTCCCTCGAGCCGTAACCATAACGTTATCTGGACCCTGAGACGTTAACCGCCGCGCGCGGGGCGTGGCAAGTTAAGCCGGGAATCCGTCGGCAAATGTGAGTTGAATCACTCGTAGCGCTCGGTGAGATCTGCCACATCCACCGATGCCGACGACGGAACCTTCCGGCCGTCTGGATACAGTTCCCGCAAGCGGGCATCGGGAAACCCGGCTCGTTTGCAATTGGCCGACACACAGAAGTGAGCCCATGGATCTTTTCGAGTATCAGGCGAAGGAGCTGTTCGCCAAGCACAACGTTCCAACGACCCCTGGGCGGGTGACAGACACTGCTGACGGGGCCAAGGCGATCGCGGCGGAGATCGGCGCCCCGGTGATGGTGAAGGCGCAGGTGAAGGTCGGCGGCCGCGGCAAGGCCGGGGGCGTCAAATACGCGGCCACGCCGGATGACGCCTACGAACACGGCAAGAACATCCTGGGCCTGGATATCAAGGGCCACGTCGTCAAGAAACTTCTGGTCGCCGAGGCCAGCGACATCGCCGAGGAGTACTACATCTCTTTCCTGCTCGACCGGGCCAACCGCACCTACCTGGCCATGTGCTCGGTGGAGGGCGGCGTGGAGATCGAAGAGGTCGCGGCCACCAAGCCCGAGCGGCTGGCCAAGGTGCCGGTGGATGCCGTGCAGGGTGTCGACCTGGCCTTCGCCCGGTCGATCGCCGAGCAGGGGCACTTGCCGGCTGAGGTGCTGGACGCCGCGGCGGTCACCATCTCCAAGCTGTGGGAGGTCTTCGTCGCCGAGGACGCCACCCTGGTCGAGGTCAACCCGCTGGTGCGGACTCCCGACGACCAGATCCTGGCGCTGGACGGCAAGGTGACGCTCGACGGGAACGCCGACTTCCGGCAGCCCGGCCACGCCGAGTTCGAGGACCGCGACGCCACCGACCCGCTGGAGCTCAAGGCCAAGGAGCACGACCTGAACTACGTCAAGCTCGACGGTCAGGTCGGCATTATCGGAAACGGCGCCGGGCTGGTCATGTCGACGCTGGACGTCGTCGCCTACGCCGGCGAGAACCATGGCGGGGTCAAGCCCGCGAACTTCCTGGACATCGGTGGCGGCGCCTCGGCCGAGGTAATGGCCGCAGGGCTGGATGTCATCTTGAACGACAAGCAGGTCAAGAGCGTTTTCGTCAACGTGTTCGGTGGTATCACCTCCTGTGACGCCGTTGCCAACGGAATCGTGACCGCACTTAACATGCTCGGTGACGAGGCCAACAAGCCGCTCGTGGTCCGGCTCGACGGCAACAACGTCGAACAGGGCCGTCAAATTCTCGCCGAAGCCAACCACCCGCTGGTGATCCAGGCCGAGACCATGGACGCCGGGGCAGCCAAAGCCGCCGAGCTGGCGAATAAGTAGAAAAGGACCCATGACCCATGTCCATTTTCCTAAACGCAGATTCCAAGGTCATCGTCCAGGGCATCACCGGCGGTGAGGGCACCAAACACACCGCGCTGATGCTGAAGGCAGGAACTCAGCTGGTGGGTGGGGTGAACGCCCGCAAGGCGGGAACCACCGTCTCGCACGTCGACGCCGTCGGCAAGGACGTCGAGCTGCCGGTGTTCGGCACCGTCGCCGAGGCGATCAAGGAGACCGGTGCCAACGTGTCGGTCGTCTTCGTGCCGCCGAAGTTCGCCAAGGATGCCATCATCGAAGCCATTGACGCCGAAATCCCGCTGCTGGTGGTCATCACCGAGGGAATTCCCGTGCAGGACAGCGCATATGCCTGGGCCTACAACGTGGACAAGGGGCAGAAGACGCGAATCATCGGGCCGAACTGTCCGGGCATCATCACGCCGGGCGAGGCCCTGGCGGGCATCACTCCCGCCAACATCAGCGGGTCCGGTCCCGTCGGGCTGGTGTCCAAGTCCGGCACGCTGACCTACCAGATGATGTACGAGCTGCGCGATTTCGGGTTCTCCACATCGATCGGCATCGGAGGCGACCCAGTGATCGGCACCACCCACATCGACGCGATCGAGGCCTTCGAGAAGGATCCCGACACCAAGATCATCGTGATGATCGGCGAGATCGGCGGTGACGCCGAGGAGCGTGCGGCCGACTACATCAAGGCCAACGTGTCCAAGCCGGTCGTCGGCTACGTCGCCGGATTCACTGCGCCGGAAGGCAAGACGATGGGCCACGCCGGCGCCATCGTGTCCGGTTCGTCCGGTACCGCCGCCGCCAAGAAGGAAGCGCTGGAAGCCGCCGGAGTCAAGGTCGGCAAGACTCCGTCGGAGACTGCCGAGTTGGCCCGGAAGATTCTGCAGAGCCTGTAAACGCTGATGACTGTCGACGCCCGCACGCCGGTGGTGGTCGGCGTTGGCCAGGCCGCAGAACGCATCGACGACGCGTACTACCGGGGAATGTCGGCCGTCGAGTTGGCGGCGGCCGGCGCGCGGGCGGCCCTCGATGACTGTGGCGCGGACGCCACCAAGGTGGCTGCGTCGATCGACACCGTCGCCGGGATAAGGCAATTCGAGATTTCCGGCCCGGCCAAGGCGGTGTTGGGCAAGTCGAACAACTATCCGCGGTCGGTGACCAACCGTATCGGCGCCGACCCCGTCCGCGCCATTCTGGAAGTGGTCGGCGGCCAAGGTCCGCAGCACTTGATCACCGAACTGGCAGGCGAGATCGCGGCCGGGCGCTCGGAGGTGGCGTTGGTCTTCGGGTCCGACGCGACGTCGACCAACCGCTACTTCGCCAAGGACGAGAACCGGCCCGACTTCTCCGAAACCGTCGAGGGTGCACTCGAAGACCGGGGCCAGGGCCTGGAGCAGCTGATCAGCCGCTACACCATCATTCACGGACTGGTCGACGCGCCCACCCAATATGCGTTGCTGGAGAACGCTCGGCGGGCCGGAACCGGACTCGGGCCTGCCGAGTATCTACGGCGCATGGGCGAGCTGTTTGCGCCGTTCACCAAAGTAGCGGCCGACAACCCGTTCGCCGCCGCGCCGGTCGAACGCAGCGTCGAGGAACTGATCACCGTCACCGAGAGCAATCGGATGATTTCCGATCCCTATCCACGGCTGCTGGTCGCCCGCGATCAAGTGAACCAGGGCGCGGCCGCGCTACTGATGTCGGTGGAGGCGGCGCGCAAACTCGGTGTGCCTGAAGATAATTGGGTTTACCTGCACGGCCACGCCGATCTGGAAGAGCAGAGCCTACTGGATCGGCCAGACCTCGGCCACTCCCCGTCGGCGGTCATGGCGGTGCGCGAAGCGCTGGCGGTCGCCGGGCTCGGCATCGACGACATTGCCACCTTCGATCTGTACAGCTGCTTCCCGGTGCCGGTGTTCAACATCTGCGACGGCGTGGGGCTCGCGACGGACGATCCCCGTGGGCTGACCCTGACCGGAGGACTGCCGTTCTTCGGTGGCGCCGGCAACAACTACTCCATGCACGGCGTCGCCGAGACGGTCGCCGAGTGCCGAAGCGCACCAGGGCAATTCGGCCTTGTCGGTGCCAACGGCGGCCTGCTGAGCAAGTACTCGGTCGGCATCTACTCGACCACCCCGGTCGAGTGGAAACCGGATCGCAGCGCGCAACTGCAGGCACAGGTCGGCCAGGCACCCACCGTGCCGGTGACCGAGCACGCTGACGGCCCGGCCACCGTCGAGACCTACACGGTCCGGCGCGACGGTGGAAAGCTGACCGGGATCATCATCGGCCGGCTCGACGCGGACCAGCGCCGGTTCCTGGCGACCACCGAGGATGACGACCTGATCGCCGTGCTCACCGACGACGACCCCCTCGGACAGTCGGTCGTCGTGCGCTCGTTCGACTACGGCAACCGCTGCTCGCTCGGCTGACTAGACGGCGTCGAGGATCGCGGCGACCAGGCCTTCGCTGTCCGCCACGGTCACGGTGAGCGCGGAGTGGTCACGCAGACCCAACACGCGGCGGATGCGCGGCTCGAAGTGGATGCATACGCCTTCGGTCGCGTTGGTGCCGAACGTGAGTCCATCGTCGACCAATGACAATCGTGCTCCCGCAGCGGTCCACCATCGGTACGGGCCCGTGATATGCGCGTGCTGTACCTGTGTCAGCGGCGCGTCGACATGAAACGGCCCATAGCGGGCGACCAGGCGACCGTCCTCGGTCACGGTGACGCCCTGCGCGCCGGGCCAGGCCCGAACCGGCAGCCAGATCGGAGCCAGGCGGGGCTCGTAGCGATAGGGAAAGAACAGGCCCGGCTCGTCGTCGGCTGTCACGATGCGGCTCCGATGGGATTCAGCGGCTACACGGCCGCGGCAAGTTTGCCGGCCAATCGCTCCACGTAGGCGGCGACCTCATCTTCGGACCGGTCGGGCAGTCCGAAGAGCACCTCGGTGACCCCGAGTTCGGCCCAGCGCGCCAACTTCTCGGGCACCGGCTTGAAGTCCAGCGCCACGATCTGCGGCGCGCCGTCCCGGCCGGCCGCAGCCCAAGTGTCCTGCAGCTGCTTCACCGGCTCGTCGATGTCGAAGTCGCGGGGGGTGGTGATCCAGCCGTCGGCGCTGCGCGCGATCCACTTGAAGTTCTTCTCGGTGCCGGCCGCTCCGATCAGTACCGGGATATGCGCCTGCACCGGCTTGGGCCACGCCCAACTGGGCCCGAAGTTGACGAACTCACCCTCGTAGGAGGCTTCCTCTTCGGTCCACAGCGCCCGCATCGCCTCGATGTATTCACGCAGCATGGTGCGGCGCCGGCTGGGCGGCACACCATGGTCGGCCAGTTCGTCGGTGTTCCAGCCGAACCCGACGCCCAGGCTGACTCGCCCGCCGGACAGGTGATCCAGGGTCGCGATGGATTTCGCCAGCGTGATCGGATCATGTTCGACCGGCAATGCCACCGCAGTGGACAGCCGCACTCGCGAGGTGACTGCGCACGCCGCACCGAGGCTGACCCAAGGGTCCAACGTGCGCATGTAGCGGTCGTCGGGCAGCGATTCGTCACCGGTCGTCGGATGGGCCGCTTCGCGCTTGACCGGGATGTGGGTGTGTTCAGGTACGTAAAAGGTCTGGAAGCCATGATTGTCGGCAAGCCTGGCCGCCGCCGCCGGGGAAATACCGCGATCGCTGGTGAACAGCACAAGCCCGTAGTCCATGGATGAATTAGAACGTGTTCCAATCTTGCGGGCAAGCACCGGGGGGTATGGGTGCCGGCCGCGACATCAGGCCGAGGTCCGCGCCGCCCCTGCCGTTCGAGGTGCGCTAGCGTGGTTGATCGGCTCGCGTCGCAACGTCCGCGCCGGCCGCCGCCACAGCGTTCGTCGAGCGTTGCGAGGTAGCCTCGCGGGGAGCGGCGCGCGGGAGTACCAACGCAGCATGACAGTGGCGCCGCAACAGCATTGGAAGGCACAGGAGAAGCCATGACCTACCCGCCCGGCAGTCCCGGATATCCGCCCGCGCAGTCAACCGGGTCCTACGCGGCCCCCGCCGCACCGTCGTTCACGAAGTCCGACGACGGGGAAAGCAACCTGAAGCACTATCTGGCCATCGCGGTCACGCTGCTGGGCCTGACGGTCTATCTGGTGAGCTACGGCCCTATGATCACCCGCGTCCTGCCCAACGGAGACGAGCTGGTCGAAACCGGCAGCACTTTGCCGGTGGACTTGGCACTGTTCGCGGGCCTGCTTGCCGGGGTGAGCTTGTTGCCCAAGGCCAAGAACTTCTCGGCGGTGGTGGCCGCGGTCGCGGTGCTGGGTGGCTTACTCCTGATCGAAGACACCATCGGCGCCTCGGGCCGGGGTTGGGCGCTGTGGTTCGCCGTGGGCGCCGGCGTTGCGCAGGCCACGCTCGCGATCACCGCACTCTTGCTCGACGCCGGCGTGATCACCCCACCGGCGCCGCGGCCCAAGTACGACCAGTACGGGCACTACGGCCAGTACGGTTACTACGGTCAGCAGCAGCCTCCCTACCAGCAGTCCGGATACGGCACGCAGTACGGCGGCTACCCGTCCGGCCCGTCGACCGGTGGGTTCAGTGCGCAGCCGGGACCGCAGCAGAACTCGCCGCAGTCGCAGCAGCACGGTTCGCCCACCCCGCCAACGGGATTTCCCAGCTTCAGCCCGCCGCCGTCATCCGGTGCGGCGGGGCAGGGAAACTCCGCCGACCACGGCGGTTCCAGCCATGGCCAGCACTCCTACGGCCAGGGTCAGCAGCCGCAGCCGCCGTCCTCGCCGTCGGGCCCGTCACAGTCCTAACGGTGCGCTGTCGCGCGCGGCGGCTCGCCGACCAGGGGACCTAGTCGGTAGTGTGCTCGAAGCGTGACGCCGGTTCAGGACAGTCAAACAGCGGGCGCCCGCCAGGCCCGCGACCTACTGCGGGTTGCCTTCGGCCCCGCGTTGGTGGCGTTGGTTGTCATCTCGGCGGTGACGCTGCTGCAGCTGGTGATCGCCAACAGCGACATGACCGGCGCGCTGGGTGCGATCGCCAGCATGTGGCTCGGCGTGCATCAGGTGCCGATTTCGATCGGCGGCCGCGAACTGGGTGTGATGCCGCTGCTGCCGGTGCTGCTGATGGTGTGGGGGACCGCGCGCGCCACTGCGCAGGCCACCCCCACAACGGCGTCGTGGTTCGTCGTCCGGTGGATAGTCGCGTCGGCTCTGGGCGGACCGCTGCTGATCGCCGCCATCGCACTGGCCGTCATCCACGACGCGGCATCGGTGATCACCGAACTACAGACGCCGAGCGCGGCGCGCGCCTTCATGAGCGTGCTGATCGTGCACGCCGTCGGCGCGTCCATCGGGGTGGGTTCGCGGGTCGGCCGCCGAGCCCTCGGGGCGTCGCCGCTGCCCGCCTGGCTGCCTGATTCACTCCGGGCCGCAACGGCAGGCGTGCTGGCCCTGCTCGGGTTGTCGGGTGTGGTCACGGCCGGCTCGCTGGTTGTGCACTGGGCGACCATGCATGAGCTGTACGGAATAACCAATTCGATCTTCGGCCAGTTCAGTCTGACCTTGTTGTCGGTGCTGTATGCGCCCAACGTCATCGTCGGGACCGCCGCAATGGCAGTGGGATCCAGCGCTCATCTGGGTTTTGCGACGTTCAGCTCGTTCACCGTCTTCGGCGGCGACATCCCGGCGTTGCCGGTGCTGGCCGCGGCCCCCAACCCGCCGCTGGGACCGGCGTGGGTTGCGCTGCTCATCGTCGGCGCATCATCTGGGGTCGCGGTCGGACAGCAGTGTGCGCGCAGGCCGTTGCCGATGTCCGAGGCGATGGCGAAGCTGGGGATTGCGGCGTTGGTGGCGGCGCTGAGCATGGCACTGCTGGGGTACGCCGGCAGTGGCCAGTTGGGCAACTTCGGCGGCGTCGGAATCGACCAGGGGACTTTCGGGTTCGCCGTCTTCCTCTGGTTCACCGGCGTCGGCGCTATCACCGTCGTGATGGCCGGCGGGATCAGCTACCGGCCACGGAAACCCAAGCAGCCCAAACAGCCCAAGCCGGCGCGGTCCGCGCAGCAACCGGCAGAGCCCGCCGTCGAATCGGTTGTGTCGGCCGATCCCTTCAGCGAGTTCGACACCGACGATCCGCCCGCATCGTCGCCGGCGGGGCCTGATGGTCCGACTCTCCCCCGCGAGCGGGAGGTACCCCCACCCCGGGCCGTCGACCGGCCCACATCGTCGCCGGACGGGTCCGACTAGGCTCGCCCTGTGCAGCAACCGTTCCGCGTGCCTCCCAGCGCACCGGCACGATTGGTGGTGCTGGCATCGGGCACCGGTTCGTTGTTGGCGTCCTTGCTCGACGCGGCCGTCGGCGACTATCCCGCGCGGGTGGTCGCCCTCGGCGCGGACCGCGACTGCCCGGCCGTCGACATCGCGACTGCGGCGTTGTTACCGGCCTTCCGGGTGCGGCTGCCTGACCACCCCGACCGGCAGGCGTGGGACGCCGCGCTCACCGAGGCCACCGCAGCGCATTCGCCCGATCTTGTGATCTCGGCGGGATTCATGAAAATCCTTGGACCGCAATTTCTTTCGAAATTTCAAGGTCGAATCCTCAACACGCATCCGGCGCTGCTGCCGGCATTTCCCGGCGCGCACGGAGTGGCCGACGCGCTGGCCCACGGTGTGAAGATCACCGGCTGCACGGTGCACCTGGTGGACGCCGGCACCGACACCGGTCCGATACTTGCCCAACAAGCCGTTGCGGTACTCGACGACGATGATGAGGCGACCCTGCATGAACGCGTCAAGGTCACCGAACGGCGGCTGTTGGTGGACGTGATCGCCGCGGTGGCGACCGGCGGCGTGACCTGGATCGGACGAAAGGCGACTATCGGATGAGCAACGACGACGGAAGACGGCCGATCCGGCGCGCTTTGATCAGCGTGTACGACAAGACCGGGCTCGTCGAGCTCGCCAGCGGACTGCACGGCGCCGGCGTCGACATCGTCTCGACCGGCTCCACCGCGAAAACCATCTCCGACAAGGGAATTCCGGTGACCCCGGTGGAAGAGGTCACAGGTTTTCCCGAAGTACTCGACGGCCGGGTCAAGACCTTGCACCCCGGCGTGCACGCCGGACTGCTGGCCGATTTGCGCAAGCCCGAGCACGCGGCGGCGCTCGAAAAACTCGGGATCGCGGCGTTCGAGTTGGTGGTGGTCAACTTGTATCCATTCAGCGAAACGGTGGACTCCGGCGCGGGTGCCGACGAGTGCGTCGAGCAGATCGACATCGGTGGACCGTCGATGGTGCGCGCGGCGGCGAAGAACCATCCCAGCGTGGCGGTGGTGACCGACCCGCTCGGCTATGACGGTGTGCTCGCCGCCGTGCGCAGCGGCGGATTCACCCTTGCCGAGCGGAAAAAGTTGGCGTCCTTGGCGTTTCGGCACACCGCGGAGTACGACGTCGCGGTCGCCGGCTGGATGGAATCGACCCTGTCGCCCGAGGAGCCGGCCTCGGTGTTCCCCGAGTGGTTCGCCGGGACGTGGCGACGCTCGACCCAACTGCGCTACGGCGAGAACCCGCATCAGCAGGCCGCGCTGTACGTCGATGACGGCGCGTGGCCCGGCCTGGCGCAGGCCGAGCAGCTGCACGGAAAAGAGATGTCCTACAACAACTTCACCGACGCCGACGCGGCCTGGCGGGCTGCCTTCGACCACGAGCCGACCTGCGTGGCGATCATCAAACACGCCAACCCGTGTGGCATCGCGATCTCATCTGTGTCGGTCGCCGACGCGCACCGCAAAGCCCACGAGTGCGATCCGCTGAGCGCCTTCGGCGGCGTGATCGCCGCCAACACCGAAGTCAGCGTGGAGATGGCCGAGTACGTGAGCACGATTTTCACAGAGGTGGTCGTGGCGCCCGCCTACGCGCCGGGCGCCGTCGACGTGCTGGCCCGCAAGAAGAACGTCAGAGTGCTGCTGGCCTCTGAGCCATTGGGCGACGACACGGAGCGGCGTCAGATCAGCGGCGGGCTGTTGATGCAGCAACGCGACCGGATCGATGCCCATGGCGACGACCCGGACAATTGGACGCTGGCGGCCGGCGCCGCGGCTGACCCGGCCACGCTGGCGGATCTGGCCTTCGCATGGCGCACCTGCCGCGCGGTCAAATCCAACGCCATCGTCATCGCCGGCGGCGGCGCCACCATCGGCATCGGCATGGGTCAGGTCAACCGCGTCGACGCGGCCCGGCTGGCGGTCGAGCGCGGCGGCGACCGGGTCCGCGGCGCGGTCGGGGCCTCCGACGCCTTCTTCCCGTTCCCGGACGGCCTGGAGACACTGACCGCCGCGGGCGTCACGGCGATCGTGCATCCGGGCGGCTCGGTGCGCGACGACGAAGTAACTGCCGCCGCCGCCGAAGCCGGCGTCACGCTCTACCTGACCGGGGCCCGGCACTTCGCCCACTGAAACGCGGGCGGGCTAGGCGCTGACTTCATTCTCGAAGTCCGGGTGTCGGGTAGTCGGGCCGTGGTTGTCCGGGCCGACTGTGAGCTTCGCATCGGCGCGCGACGATAGTTGCCTGGCCCACTCCAGTGGCGTGCGCCTGAACATCGGCCGACTGGTGAGCAAAGGAATGCCAATTGCCTTGGTGGGTCGGCACGATTCCGCGCCGAACAAGATCGGATCGGCATAGCATCGCCAATTAGGCGCGCCAACGGCGGCGCGGCCTGTGCTATTCGAAAAGTATTCGAGAGGAAGAAATGCGCGCGATATCCAAAAGAACAGCGTCGTTCTCAGTCGGAATTGCGGTGTTCGCGCTGGTAGGCGTGGGCTGCCACCACGCGACCAACTCCAGCCAGACCTCAAGTTCTGCAATGTCGTCCTCGGCGTCCGCGATGACGACATCGGCTGCCGCCGAGCCGTCGACGGGCGCAGCGGCACCGACCTCGACGCAGATCGCCGGAAAAAACGGCACGGAGTACACGGTTGAGGGACCCATTCTGGCGAAGTGGGAGACCCTGACCGACGAGCAAAAGAAAGACTTGGGCGCACCGTACGGCGACCAGAAAAACACCTTGGACAACAGCGGGGTCTACCAGCAGTTCGATAATGGCGTCCTCATCTATCGGAATGGGCAGCCCGTCTACTTCGTGTGGGGCAAGATCCGCGACGCGTGGAATGACGTCCAGGCTTCGCAGGGCAAGCTGGGATATCCGACCACCGACGAGGTGAAGGAGCCCGACGGCACTTACAAGTCGCTGTTCGAGCACGGCACCGTCACCTGGAAAGAGGGTGACGAGAAGGCCACCGTTGCCACGAGCTGACCAGTCTTAGCGGCCACCGTTCCGGTGGTCGCGACGCTCCAAATGTAGGTCGGGCAATCGATCCGATTGCCCGACCTACATTTGTCTGTCTGTCTGTCTGTCTGTCCCAGTGGCGAGATTGACGCCGCCGCGGCGAGGACTCCGTAGCTTCGCACCCGGTGTGTGAGAGGGTCGGGCTGTGGATCCGGAGACTTTCGGTCGATATCGGTTGATCGAACTGATCGGCCGGGGCGGAATGGGCAAGGTCTATAAAGCTCACGACTCTGTGATCGGCCGCGAAGTGGCGATCAAGGTCTTGCCGCCTGAGTTGGCCACCGAACCTGGGTATGCGGAACGGTTCCGCCGTGAGGCCCACACTGCGGCGCGGCTAACCGAGCCCCACATCATCCCGATCTATGACACCGGGGAAATTGACGGTCGTCTGTTCTTGGTGATGCCGGTCATTGACGGGACCGGCGTGGACAGTCTGCTCGAGCGTGACGGTCCGATGACGCCGCAGCGTGCGGTAAACGTGGTCGAGCAACTGGCTGCGGCGCTTAACGTCGCGCACAGGCACGGACTGGTGCATCGCGACATCAAGCCCCTCCAATGCCCTCTGCATTCCCGCAACGCCCGTCACCGCCGGCGCGGGTAGTATCCGCGAGCCGACCAGCCGCATTTTCGGCCAAATTATGGGCCGGTTTTGGTGTAGCAGCCCTGGTTGCTGTGGTGCTCATCGTGATCATGGTCGCGCACGACAATCAGGACGGCAGTGCGCCATCAGGAACGCAGCCCACTATGTCGGTGATGCCGTCATTCGTGCCGCCATCGGCAACCACGACAACTATCGCCGGAAAAAAACGGCACGGAGTACACGGTTGAGGGACCCATTCTGGCGAAGTGGGAGACCCTGACCGACGCTCAAAAGAAAGACCTGGGCGCACCGTACGACAACCAGAAAAACACCTTGGACAACAGCGGTGTTTACCAGCAGTACGACGACGGCGTCCTGATTTATCGGAATGGCGGCCCCGTCTACTTCGTCTGGGGCAAGATCCGCGACGCGTGGAACGCTAACCAGGCTTCGCAGGGCAAGCTGGGTTACCCGACCGCTGACGAGATGACGGAACCGGATGGCTCGATGAAGTCGACGTTCGAGCACGGCACCATCACCTTCAAGCCGGGCGACGCCGACGCCACTGTCACTACCAGCTAGTCGCTCCTTCATTCACCCCGAAAGGCCGGGCAATCCGACGGATTGCCCGGCCTTTCCTCGTCGCAAGGAGACCCGAGTCGATGCCGTATCGGCCGCACCGTCGTAGCGTGGAGTGGTGACCGCTGCAAATAGCCTGCCCCGCACCGTCGGCGAACTGCGTGCCGCCGGGCACCGTGAACGGGGAGTCAAACAAGAAATCCGGGAAAACCTGCTGGCACGCCTCACTGAGGGTGCAGAGGGTGGAGCGGTCTGGCCGGGCATCCTGGGTTTCGAGGACACCGTGTTACCGCAGCTGGAGCGGGCCCTGATCGCCGGCCACGACTTCGTACTGCTGGGTGAGCGCGGTCAGGGCAAGACCAGGTTACTGCGGGCGCTGACCGGCCTGCTCGACGAGTGGACCCCGGTGATCGGCGGCGCCGAACTCGGCGAGCATCCCTACTCGCCGATCACGCCCGAGTCGATCCGCAAGGCGGCCACGCTCGGCGACGACCTGCCGGTGGAGTGGAGGCACCGCAGCGAGCGGTACACCGAAAAGCTGGCCACCCCGGACACCAGTGTCGCCGACCTGGTCGGCGACATCGACCCGATCAAGGTCGCCGAAGGCCGCAGCCTGGGCGACCCCGAGACCATCGCCTACGGACTGATCCCGCGGGCGCACCGCGGCATCGTCGCGGTCAACGAGCTGCCCGACCTGGCCGAGCGTATCCAGGTGTCGATGCTCAACGTGATGGAGGAACGCGACATCCAGGTGCGCGGCTACACCCTCAGATTGCCCCTCGACGTACTTGTTGTAGCCAGCGCCAACCCCGAGGACTACACCAACCGCGGCCGCATCATCACTCCGCTCAAGGACCGGTTCGGCGCCGAGATCCGCACGCATTACCCGCTGGAGCTGGACGCCGAGGTGGGTGTCATCGTGCAAGAGGCGCACCTGAGTGCTCAGGTGCCTGGGTATCTGATGCAGGTGATCGCGCGCTTCGCTCGCTACCTGCGCGAGTCGAACTCCGTTGATCAGCGGTCGGGTGTGTCGGCGCGGTTTGCCATCGCGGCGGCCGAGACCGTCGCCGCCTCAGCCCGACACCGCGGCGCGGTGCTGGGCGAGACCGATCCGGTGGCCCGAGTCGTCGACTTGGGCACCGTCATCGACGTGTTGCGCGGCAAGTTGGAATTCGAGTCCGGCGAGGAGGGCCGCGAGCAGGCCGTTCTGGAACACCTGCTGCGTCGCGCCACCGCTGACACCGCATCCCGCGCGCTCGGTGGTCTGGACGTCGGTCCGTTGGTGGCCGCTGTCGAGGGCGGTTCGGCGGTGACGACCGGTGAGCGGGTATCGGCCAAGGATGTGCTGGCGGCGTTGCCGGATCTGCCGGTGATCGAGGCGATCGCCAAGCGGCTCGGTGCCGAATCCGAGGGTGAGCGCGCTGCGGCGCTGGAATTGGCGCTGGAGGCACTGTATTTGGCCAAGCGCGTCGACAAGGTATCCGGGGAAGGCGAAACCGTTTATGGCTAAAGGCCATTCGTCTCGGTATTCGGGATACACCGGTGGGCCTGATCCATTGGCTCCGCCGGTGGATCTGCGCGAGGCCCTCGAGCAGATCGGACAGGACGTGATGGCGGGCACGTCGCCGCGTCGCGCGCTGTCCGAGCTGTTACGCCGTGGTACCAAGAACATGACTGGAGCCGACCGGCTGGCCGCCGAGGCCAACCGCCGACGACGAGAACTCCTGCGCAACAACAACTTGGACGGCACGCTGCAGGAGATCAAAAAGCTGCTCGACGAAGCCGTGCTGGCCGAGCGTAAAGAACTGGCCCGCGCGCTGGACGACGACGCGCGCTTCGGCGAGTTGCAGCTGGACGCGCTGCCGCCCTCGCCGGCCAAAGCCGTTCAAGAGCTGTCCGAATACGACTGGCGCAGCGACGAGGCGCGACAGAAGTACGAGCAGATCAAAGACCTGCTCGGCCGGGAGGTGCTCGACCAACGCTTTGCCGGCATGAAGGAGGCGCTGGAAGGCGCAACCGACGAGGACCGTCAACGCGTCAACGACATGCTCAACGACCTCAACGACCTGCTGGACAAGCACTCGAAAGGGCAGGACTCCCAACAAGATTTTCAGGACTTCATAAACAAGCACGGCGAGTTCTTCCCGGAGAACCCACAGAATGTCGAGGAGCTGCTGGACTCGCTGGCAAAGCGGGCGGCGGCCGCGCAGCGTTTCCGCAACAGCCTCAGCCCCGAGCAGCGAGCCGAGCTGGACGCGTTGGCGCAGCAGGCATTCGGGTCACCGGCGCTGATGCAGGCGTTGGGCCAACTCGATGCCCACCTACAGGCCGCCCGGCCCGGTGAGGACTGGGACGGCTCGTCGCAGTTCTCCGGTGACAACCCGCTGGGCATGGGTGAAGGCGCCCAGGCGCTGGCCGACATCGGCGAGCTGGAACAGCTCGCCGAGCAGCTGTCGCAGAGCTATCCCGGCGCGACGATGGATGACGTCGACCTCGACGCGCTGGCACGCCAGCTCGGTGACCAGGCCGCCATCGACGCCAAAACGCTCGCCGAGCTCGAGCGCGCGCTAGTCAACCAGGGCTTCCTCGATCGCGGCTCGGACGGCCAGTGGCGGTTGTCCCCCAAGGCGATGCGACGGCTCGGCGAGACAGCGTTACGCGATGTGGCGCAACAGCTTTCCGGCCGTCAGGGCGAGCGGGAGCAGCGGCGTGCCGGGGCCGCGGGTGAATTGACCGGTGCCACCCGGCCCTGGCAGTTCGGCGACACCGAGCCGTGGAACGTCACCCGGACGCTGACCAACGCGGTGCTCCGGCAGGCCGGCACCGCGGCGGACAACCGCAGCTCCGCCATTCACATCACCGTTGACGACGTCGAGGTGTCCGAGACCGAGGCCCGCGCCCAAGCCGCGGTCGCGCTGTTGGTGGACACCTCGTTTTCGATGGTGATGGAGAACCGCTGGCTGCCGATGAAACGCACCGCGCTCGCACTCGACCACCTGGTGCGCACCCGGTTCCGTTCAGATGCGTTGCAGATCGTCGCGTTCGGCCGCTACGCGCGAACGATCACCACCGCAGAGCTGATGGGATTAGAAGGTGTGTACGAGCAGGGCACCAACCTGCATCACGCACTTGCGCTGGCCGGCCGGCATCTGCGTCGGCACCCCAACGCGCAGCCCGTTCTGCTGGTCGTCACCGACGGCGAGCCGACCGCGCACCTGGAAGACGTCGACGGAGACGGGTCGGCGGTGTTTTTTGATTACCCGCCGCATCCGCGGACCATCGCCAACACCGTGCGCGGCTTCGACGAAATGGCCCGGCTGGGTGCGCAGGTGACCATCTTCCGGTTGGGCAGCGATCCTGGGCTGGCCCGGTTCATCGATCAGGTTGCACGCCGGGTGGGGGGTCGGGTCGTCGACCCCGATCTGGACGGGCTGGGCGCTGCCGTGGTCGGTGATTATCTGCGCTCCCGCCGGCGGTAGCGCGGCTCCGTTGTTAGTGGGCTCGTCAGAGGGTTAGCTCTGGGTTTTGCGGTTCTTCCGCCGGACGCCGACACCGCCCCACAACGAGAAACCGCGAATCCGGACGGTCGGCGCGCCGGGCGCGCCTTGGCCGGCAACCTGGTGGTCGAACCCGCCCATCACGCCGTGGCCGGTGATCTCCACGTTGACCTCGGGGGGCAGCAGGATCGTCTGGCCACCCATGATCGAACACGCGTGGATGTCGACTTCGCTGGAGGTGAAGTCGGCGTAGCGCAGGTCGATCACCCCGCCACCCCAGAGCGCGAACGTCGTGAGCTTTTTCGGCACATTCCAGCGGCCGCGCCGCTCGAACGCGCTCATGATGGCCAGCAGCAGCATCGACGGCGCAGGCTTGGGGGAGTCGCCACGTCGCGGACTGACCGACGATCCCAGTAGATCCGATCGCAGGCGATCCAACTCGTCGTAGGTCTTCGCCGCATATGCCTTGGTGAGTCGGTCTTCGTAATCGCTCATCTGCAGCTGGCCCTGAGCGGCGGCGTCGGTGAGCAACTGGGCTACCTGAATGCGATCGGTATCGGCGGCACGCGTCGCTGCGTCCCGCTGGCTCTGCGCGCCCCGCTGCGCTGATTTCCTCATCAACGACGAGCCTACGACGAACATTTTTTGCTGGAAGGACCTTCGCTAAACTGTTGCTCCACCCTCAGACTTCGCTCAGCTGCCGGGGTCAGGGATGTTCGCTGTGGGCCGTGCGTTCTGGGCCGCGCGATCGGTGAGTTGGTCATAGATGGATTCAGATCGTAGAGCGATGGCGACCAGCATCGCGATAGCGCACGCGCCCAACATGGGTGACAGTTGGTTGGTGTTACCGGTCATCTCGGTGGCAAGGATCAGGCCGGTGACCGGGGCGTGCACTGTCGCGGCGAAGAAGGCGGCCATCCCGATGAGGGCACACGCGGCAAGGCTCGGCGCGGTATGCGGTGACACGTGTTTGGCGACGAGTCCGATGATCAAGCCGGCGTCCGACCCGAGCACGAGCATGGGCGCGAACAGGCCCCCGGGTGTGCCGGCGGCATAGGAGACGACTCCCAGCACGAACCGGAGGATGAGTACGCCGGTGACTGCGGCCAGCGTGCCATGGCCGAAGAGCGCACTTTGGGTGAGGTTGCCGCCGCCGCCCACCAAGTCCGGTGCAGCCCAGACGAGCAGCCCGATCAACACCCCGGTCAGGGCGGCGCGGACCTCCCTCGGCCACCGGCTGGCGTCGGCGCGACGGAGCCCGAACATCACCGCTTTGTTGTAGAGCACTCCGAACGCACCGGTGGCGACTCCAATGGCGAACACCCAGCCGGACTCGATGAGCCGTGGATCGGCCAGCGCGCTCATCGCGAACTCGTGCTGCGATGGCACCAGTAGGTGAGCGGCGGCGAAACCCGACGCGGACGCCACGAGCGTGGCGACCGTGGTACGCGGGTCGAAGCGTTTGACGAGCTCTTCGAGGACGAACACGCCACCGGCGATAGGCGCGTTGAATGCGGTGGCGAGCCCCGCCGCGGCGCCACCGGCGACCAGGACGCGCAAGTCGGCGAGGTTGCGTCGGGTCAGAGTGGCGACGATGACGGCTGCGGTCCCGCCCATCTGGACCGAAGGTCCCTCACGGCCCAGCGCCAGGCCGCCACCGATGGCTAACAGCCCACCGACGTATTTCACCGGCAGTATCCGGAACCGGTCGGGCTTAACGCGGCCATCGGCAATCGCCTCGACCCGCGGGATACCGCTGCCCTCGGCGTGCGGTTCGACCCGCCTTACCAGGGCAGCCGCCGTGGTGATGGCAGCAGTACACGCGAGGACGACGACGATCACGCCCCACCAGGAGCCGTGCGCCCAGGCGGAAAGACTGGTGCGCCACCGTGCAGCGTATTCGAGGAGGAGCCGGAAGCTGGCTGCGCTGATGCCGGTGAGCACCCCGACCAGCGCGGCCGCCACCACGAAACCGATCAGGCTTTCGGCGCCCTCGCCGCGTGCATCGACAGGGTGTGTAGTTGGGCGCTGCCAGCCGGTGAGCAAGCTGCGAACCCAACCTCGCCAGCCCTGGCTTTGGTTGTCGTGCATCCCTCCTGCTTATCCGAGGCCGCGACGGCGAATCATCGCGGGGTCGGCGTCAGCGGGCCGGGGAGCGCTGGGCCGCGTCAGGAATCCACCCAGCGAGGTGACCGCTTCTCCAAGAATGCCAGCATGCCCTCGCGGGCCTCGTCGGAGACGAACAGCCGCGCCGATTCGGCTCCGAGCCGCTCCGCGTCGCGGTCAAACCCGTCCAGAACGGCTGCGGTGGTCAGCGCCTTGGACGCGGCCAACCCTTGCGGCGAGCCGCGCCCGATATCGGCGATCAGCGATGCCACCGCGGCGTCGACGTCGTCGGCGGCGATCGTGACCAGGCCGATCTCGGCGGCGGTGGCGGCGTTGAACGTCTCGCCGGTCAGGTAATAACGGGCAGCGGCGCGCGCGGACGTCTTCGGCAGCAATGTCAGCGAGATGATCGCCGGCGCCACGCCGATCCGCGCCTCGGTGAGCGCGAAGGTGCTGTGTGGTCCGGCGACGGCGATGTCGCATGCGGCGACCAGCCCCATGCCGCCGGCGCGGACGTGGCCATCGACGGCGGCGATCACCGGCAGTGGCGACTCGACGATGGCGCGCAGCAGCGCGGCCATCTCCCTGGACCGCTCGGCGGTTGCCTCAGCGGGGTCCTTGGTCGCCTGAGCGGACCTTTGGGAGAGGTCGGCGCCCGCGCAAAACGTGTTCCCGGTGTGGCCGAGCACCACGGCCCGCACCGCCGGATCGTCCGCCGCGTCGCGCAGGCCCTGATGCAGCTGGCCGACCAACGCAGCGGACAGTGCGTTGCGGTTGTGCGGCGAGTTCAGCGTCAGCCGCGCATACGGTTTTCCGGTGCCGGTCGGCCCTGCGTATTCGACCAGCGTGTCCATCAGTAGGACCGGGGCAGGCCGAGCGATGTCTGCGCGACGAAGTTGAGCACCATCTCCCGGCTGACCGGCGCGATACGGCCGAGTCGGGCCGAGGCCAGCATGGCCGCGACGCCGTACTCCTTTGTCAAACCGTTGCCGCCCAACGACTGCACGGCCTGATCGACCGAGCGCGTCGCCGCCTCGGCCGCAGCGTATTTGGCCATGTTGGCGGCCGTGGCCGCGCCCACGTCGTCGCCGCTGTCGTAGAGCGTCGCCGCCTTCTGCATCATCAGCTTGGCCAGCTCCACCTCGATGTGGCACTGCGCCAACGGATGTGACAAGCCCTGGTGGGCACCGATCGGCGTGCCCCACACCTGGCGGGTCTTGACGTAGTCGGCGGCCCGATCCAGCGCGTAGCGCCCCATGCCGACCGAGCTGGCCGCGCCCATGATGCGCTCCGGGTTCAGGCCGGCGAAAAGCTGTGCGATCGCGGCGTCTTCAGCGCCGACAAGCGCATCGGCGGGCAGGCGCACGTCATCAAGAAAGACCTGGAATTGCCGCTCGGGGCTGATCAGCTCCATCTCGATCGGGGTGTAGGTGAAACCTGGGGTATCGGTGGGCACCACGAACAGCGCCGGCCGCAGCTTGCCGGTCTTGGCTTCCTCGGAGCGGGCGACCACCAGCACCGCCTGGGCCTGGTCGACGCCGGAGATGTAGACCTTCTGCCCCTTGAGGATCCAGTCGCTGCCGTCGCGACGGGCTGTGGTGGTGATCTTGTGTGAATTGGATCCGGCGTCGGGCTCGGTGATGGCGAACGCCATCGTCAGCGTGCCGTCGGCGATACCGGGAATCCAGCGCTGCTTCTGCTCCTCGGTGCCGAACTTGGAAATGATCGTGCCGTTGATGGCCGGCGAGACCACCATCAGCAGCAGCGCGCTACCCGCGGCCGCCATTTCCTCCATCACCAGCGACAGCTCGTACATGCCTGCGCCGCCGCCGCCGTACTCTTCGGGAAGATTCACCCCTAAGAATCCGAGTTTGCCTGCCTCGGACCATAATTCGTCGGTGTGCTCGTGTGCGCGCGCCTTCTTCAGGTAGTACTCGCTGCCGTAACTGGCGGCCCATCCGGCCACCGCCTTGCGCAGCGCCTTGCGGTCTTCGTTCTCGATGAAGCTGCTGTCGGTCATTCTGGGTCTCCTTTTGGTTCGGGATCATCGGGCGCGTCGACCCGTGCTAACACGGCGCCGACTTCGACTTGGTGGCCGGTATCGACGTTGAGTTCGGCGAGAACGCCGTCGGCCGGTGCCGTGATGGTGTGCTCCATCTTCATTGCCTCCAGCCAGATCAGCGGCTGACCGGCTGTGACGGTATCGCCGACAGTGGCGCCAATCCGGATGACGTTGCCGGGCATGGGCGCCACCAGCGAACCCTTCTCGACGGCCGATCCCGGCTCGGGGAAGCGGGGCAACGCGACCAGGTGCACCGGCCCGCGCGCCGAGTCGACGTAGACGGCTGAACCTTCCGCGTCGTAACGCTTCACTGCGAAGCTGCGCGCCACGCCATTGCCGTCGGACAGCACGACCTCGTCGGCCGAAGCCGAGACCAGATGTGTCGATTCGTCCGCCGGCAGCACCAATCCGTTTCGGGTGAATCGGTATTCGATGCGGTGCTGCACGCCGTCGTCGTCGAGGTAGGTCTTGACCTGGTAGCCCGACGCCACGTTGCGCCAGCCGCTCGGAATGGAACCGAGCACCCCGGACGTCGCGGCCGTCGAGCGGTTGTGGACGGCGTCGGCAAGCGCCGCCGCGATCGCGGACAACCGGATGTCTTCGGTGTCGGTCAGCGGCGCCGCCAGGCCGGCCAGGCCGTGGGTGTCGAAGAACGCGGTATCGGTGGCGCCGTCGAGAAACGCCTGATGCCGCAACACGTGGACCAGCAGATCGCGGTTGGTACGCACACCGTGCAACCGGCTGCGGGTCAAGGCATCGGCCAGCACCATCGCTGCCTGTCGTCGGGTCGGGGCGTACGAGATGACCTTGGCCAGCATCGGGTCGTAGTGGATGGAGACCACTGAACCATCGACGATGCCGGAATCCAGCCGGATCCCGGTTCGCCCACCGAGCGTGCTGAACTCGGTCCGGGCCGCCGGCACGTCGATGCGGTGCACCACGCCGGCTTGGGGCTGCCAGCCCCGCGCGGGATCCTCGGCGTAGAGCCGCGCCTCAATCGAATGCCCGTGCGCAGCGGGTGGTTCAGCGTCCAGTCGACCGCCGTCAGCGACCGCAAGCTGGAGTTCGACCAGGTCGAGTCCGGTGGTCTCCTCGGTGACCGGGTGCTCCACCTGCAGCCTGGTGTTCATCTCCAGAAAATAGAACGCACCGTCATCGTCGGCCAGGAACTCCACCGTGCCCGCACCGGTATAGCCGATCGCGCCGGCTGCCAGCCTGGCCGCGTCGAACAGCTTGGCTCGCATGCCCGGTATGCGCTCGACCAACGGTGACGGCGCTTCCTCGATGATCTTCTGGTGGCGCCGTTGAATCGAGCATTCCCGTTCCCCGACCGCCCACACCGTGCCGTGGGTGTCGGCGAGAACTTGAACCTCGACGTGGTGGCCGGTGGGCAGGTAGCGCTCGCAGAACACGGTGGGATCGCCGAACGCGGACTGCGCTTCGCGCTGGGCGGCAGCCACTTCGCTTGGCAGCGCGTCTAATTCGTGGACCACGCGCATCCCGCGCCCGCCGCCGCCGGAGGATGCCTTCACCAGCACCGGCAGCTGGCCGGCGGTGACGGTGTCCGGGTCGAGTTCATCGAGAACCGGGACACCGGCGGCCGCCATCAGCTTCTTGGACTCGATCTTGGAGCCCATCGCGCGCACCGCATCCACCGGCGGGCCGATCCACGTCAGGCCGGCGTCGGCGACCGCCGATGCGAAGTCGGCGTTCTCCGAGAGAAATCCGTAGCCCGGGTGCACCGCGTCGGCACCGGCGGCGTGGGCCGCGGCGATGATCGCCTTGGCGTCCAGATAGCTGTTGACGTGCGGCAGTCGCACCCGCGCGTCCGCCTCGGCGACGTGCGGGGCATCGGCGTCCGGATCGGTGTAGACCGCAACGGTGCTCAGGCCCAGGCGCCGGCAGGTGGCGAAGACTCGCCGGGCGATCTCGCCGCGATTGGCGACCAGCACTCGAGTGATTGCCATGTCCATCACATCCGGAAGACGCCGAAGTTCGACGTCCCTTTGATCGGGCCATTGGCGATGGCGGACAGACACATTCCCAACACGGTGCGGGTGTCGCGCGGGTCGATCACCCCGTCGTCGTAAAGCATGCCGGACAACACCATCGGCAACGACTCGGCTTCGATCTGACCTTCGACCGCGGCCCGCAATGCGGCGTCGGCGTCCTCGTCGACCTGTTGCCCGCGCGCCTCGGCGGCGGCGCGGCTCACGATCGAGAGCACGCCGGCCAGCTGGGCGCCGCCCATCACCGCCGCCTTGGCGCTGGGCCACGCGAACAGGAATCGGGGGTCATAAGCCCGGCCGCACATGCCGTAATGCCCGGCGCCGTAGGACGCCCCGATTAGCAGTGAGATGTGCGGGACTGTTGAGTTGGACACGGCGTTGATCATCATCGAGCCGTGCTTGATCATGCCGCCTTCTTCGTAGTCCTTTCCGACCATGTATCCGGTCGTGTTATGCAGGAACAACAGTGGCGTGTCAGAGCGGTTGGCCAACTGAATGAACTGGGTGGCCTTCTGCGACTCCTCACTGAACAGCACGCCGCGGGCATTGGCCAGGATGCCCAGCGGATAGCCGTGCAACTGGGCCCAGCCGGTCACCAGCGACGAGCCGTACATCGCCTTGAATTCGTCGAACTCGGAGCCGTCGACAATGCGGGCGATCACCTCGCGGGGATCGAACGGGATCCGCAGGTCGGCGGGCACAATGCCGATCAGTTCCTCGGCGTCGAACAGCGGCTCGGTCACCGGCCGGGGCGCGGGTCCCTGTTTGAACCAGTTCAGCCGTGCCACGATGCGACGACCGATCCGAATTGCGTCGAGCTCGTCGACGGCGAAGTAGTCACCCAAACCGGAGACGCGGGAGTGCATTTCGGCACCGCCCAGCGACTCGTCGTCGGACTCCTCGCCGGTGGCCATCTTGACCAGCGGGGGACCGGCCAGGAAGACCTTCGAGCGCTCCTTGATCATCACCACGTGATCGGACATCCCCGGGACGTAGGCGCCGCCCGCGGTGGAGTTGCCGAACACCAGCGCGATCGTCGGGATGCCCGCCGCCGACAGCCGGGTCAAATCACGGAACATGCGTCCGCCGGGAACGAAGACTTCTTTCTGCGTGGGCAGATCGGCCCCGCCCGATTCCACCAGCGAGATCACCGGAAGCCGGTTCTCGAACGCGATCTGATTGGCCCGCAGGATCTTTCGCAGGGTCCACGGGTTGCTGGTGCCACCCTTGACGGTGGGGTCGTTGGCAACGATCATGCATTCCACACCCGAGACCGCGCCGATCCCGGTGACTAGGCTCGCACCGACCTGGAAGGGGCTGCCATACGCCGCCAGCGGGCACAACTCCAGGAACGGGGAGTCGGGGTCGACGAGCAGCTCGATGCGTTCCCGGGCGGTGAGCTTGCCGCGGTCGTGATGACGCTCAACGTATTTGGAGCCCCCGCCGGCAAGCGCCTTGGCCAGTTCGGCGTCGATCTCCTCGAGCCGCGACGTCGCGGCCGATGCCGCGTCGGCGTAGGTGTCGGTCTTTGGGTCGAGTGTCGACCGCAGCTGGGTCATCTTGCGCCGCTCTCCCCCGCAAGCGGGTGGGGGTACCCCCAGCCGCCCAGCGGCGAGGGGGCGTGCCCCCACTGCATCGTCGCCGGCGCGGTCATGATTGATACCCCAGGAGTTTGGCGGCCAGCGCGGTCATGATCTCGGTGGTTCCACCGCCGATGCCCAGGATGCGCATGTCCCGATATTGGCGTTCGACTTCGGATTCGGCCATGTAGCCCATTCCGCCGAACAACTGGACGGCTTGATTGGCGACCCATTCCCCGGCCTCCACCGCAGTGTTCTTCGCGAAGCAGACCTGGGCGATCAGGTTGGTCTCGCCCGCCAACTGACGCTCCACCACGTTGCGGGAGTAGACGCGGGCCACATCGATCCGGCGGGCCATCTCGGCCAGCGTGTTCTGGACGGCTTGCCGGGATATCAGCGGCCGGCCGAACGTCTCCCGGTCGCGGCACCACTGCACGGTGATGTCCAGACATCGTTGGGCGCTCGAATATGCCTGTGCGGCAAGGCCGATGCGTTCAGCGACGAATGCCTGCGCGATCTGGCCGAAGCCGCTGTTCTCGGCGCCGACGAGGTTGGCGGCCGGAACCCGCGCGTCGACGTAGGACAGCTCGGCAGTGTCCGACGAGCGCCAGCCCATCTTGTCCAGCTTGCGGGTCACTTGAAATCCAGGGGTAGCCCGTTCGACCACCAGCAGCGAAACCCCGGCGGCGCCGGGGCCGCCGGTGCGCACCGCGGTGACGACGTAGTCCGCGCGGACCCCCGATGTGATGTACGTCTTGGCGCCGTTGACGATGTAGTGGTCCCCGTCTTTGACCGCGGTGGTGCGCAGGTGCCCGACGTCCGAACCGCCGCCGGGCTCGGTGATGGCCAGCGAGCCGATCAGCTCGCCGGCCAACGTCGGCCGGACGAACGTCTCGATCTGCCGCTGATCGCCGGAGGCGATCATGTGCGGCACCGCGATGCCGCAGGTGAACAGCGACGCGAACACACCTCCCGGCGCCCCGGACTGATGCATCTCTTCGCAGATCACGACCGCGTCTGCGCCGTCACCGCCCCCGCCCCCGGCCGCCTCGGGAAAGTTCGCACCCAGCAGGCCCGCCTGCCCCGCACTGCGGTGCAGTTCGCGAGGCAGGTCGCCGGTGCGTTCCCACTCGTCGATGTTGGGCAATATCTCCCGTTCGGCGAACGACCGCACGGTCTTGCGGAGCTGTTCGCGCTCGGGTGTGGTCCAGATGTTCACAACAGCCTCTCTGGGATGTCGACGTGGCGGCTGCGTAGCCATTCACCCAGCCCTTTGGCCTGGGGATCGAATCGCGCCTGGTAGGCGACGCCCTGACCGAGGATGCCGTCGATGACGAAATTCACTGCGCGCAGGTTGGGCAGCAGATGCCGGGTGACCGGCAGATCGGCCGTCTCGGGCAGCAGCTGCTTGAGCAGCTCGACGGTGAGGGTGTTGGCCAGCCAGCGCCACTGCTCGTCGCTGCGGACCCACACCCCGACGTTGGCCGACCCGCCCTTGTCGCCGCTGCGCGCGGCGGCGATCCGGCCAAGCGGCGCCCGCCGGGCCGGCCCCGCGGGTAACGGTTCAGGCGATGCCGGCGGATCGACCGGCGCCAGCTCGAGAGTGTCGGTGGCGCAGGGAATCTCGACGCGGTTGCCGTCGGCGCGGACGGCGATGTGCGCTACCTGACCGGCGTCGACGTAGCCAGGGGTGAACACCCCGTACACCTGACCGTCGCCGGGCGGGGCCGTGACGGTGAAGCCCGGATAGCTCGCAAGCGCCAATTCCACCGCAGCCGAGGAGAACTGGCGTCCGACATTCGCCGGGTCGGGGTCGCGGACCACGCAGCGCAGCAGAGCGCTGGCGGCTTCCTCGGTGTCGGCATCGGCATGGTCGGTGCGGGCCAGCGTCCATTCCAGCTCAGCGGGCTTGACGGTGAGCGCAGCCTCCAGTTGCCGTCGCACCAAGGCCGCCTTCTCCTCGATGTCCAAGCCGGTCAGCACGAACGTCATCGAGTTACGGAACCCGCCGATGCTGTTCAGCGACACCTTGCAGGTGGGTGGCGGCGGCTCCCCGGCCACGCCGCTGACCCGCACCCGGTCCGGGCCATCGGCGCATAGCGCAATGGTGTCCATCCGGGCGGTGGCATCGGGGTTGGCGTATCGCGCGCCGGTGATCTCGTAGAGCAATTGCGCGGTGACGGTGTCGACGCTGACCAGGCCGCCGGTGCCGGGGTGCTTGGTGATGACCGACGAGCCGTCGGCGTGGATCTCGGCCAGCGGGAAACCGGCGTAGCCCAGATCGGGGATCTCGGTAAAGAACGAGAAATTGCCGCCGGTGGCCTGGATGCCGCATTCGATAATGTGGCCGGCGACCACGGCGCCGGCCAGGCGGTGGTAGTCGGTCCTGGTCCAGCCGAAGTGCGCGGCCGCGGGCCCGACGGTCACCGACGCGTCGGTCACCCGGCCGGTGACGACGACGTCCGCGCCGCCGTTCAGGCAGTCGACGATGCCCCAGGCGCCCAGGTAGGCGTTGGCCGTCAACGGTGCGCCCAGCCCGAGTTCCCCGGCGCGGGGGGACAGGTCGTCGCCCTCGACATGGGCGACGGCGACCGGCACGCCCAGGCGGTCGGCAAGAGCGCGCACCGCGTCGGCGAGTCCGGCGGGGTTCAGGCCGCCGGCGTTGGCGACGATGCGCACCCCGCGGTCGTGGGCCAGCCCCAGACATTCTTCGAGTTGGGTCAGGAAGGTTTTGGCGTAACCGCGCTCGGGATGCTTCATCCGGTCGCGGCCGAGAATCAGCATGGTCAGCTCGGCCAGGTAATCACCGGTCAGGTAGTCGAGTTCGCCGCCGACCAGCATCTCGCGCATCGCGGAATGCCGGTCACCGTAGAACCCCGAGCAGTTCCCGATGCGGACCGGGCCGGGGGAGCCCGGGGCACCCGAAGAAGACGCCACCCCTGTTCTCCCTCCAGCCGGACAAACCAACCAACCGGTAGGTTAGCCGGTGCCGTCGGTGTCACGTCAAGGATGCCGCTATTACTTCTGGCAGCTGACTTCTGGCAGCCGATTTTTGCCCTCAGCAGGTCACCGACTACTATTGGCCGGAATCGTCGTTGCCGAGGAAGCTGGCGCGACGACCCCCTACCAGAAGTAAGGCCTGATCATGGCTGTGCCAAAGCGCAGAATGTCGCGCTCGAACACCCGGAGCCGGCGCGCGCAGTGGAAGGCCGACAAGCCAGAGCTCGTCGGTGTGACGGTGGCCGGCCGCCAGCACAAGGTGCCCCGCCGACTGCTGAAGGCGGCGCGCCTCGGTCTGATTGACCTCGACCGCCGCTAACTTGTTTGCCGTGGGCACTTGCCTTCCGGCGAAAATGCAGCAATTTGCGGCGGTCAGTTTGCTGACCTCTCAGGCCGCTCTCAGGCGATTGGATAAAACTGGTGGCCGTGCGAATTCTTGTCGTTGACGACGACCGCGCGGTGCGCGAGTCACTGCGTAGGTCGCTTTCCTTCAATGGCTACTCGGTGGCGTTGGCGGAAGACGGTGTCGAAGCCCTGGAGATGATTTCCGCTGACCGGCCCGACGGCCTGGTGCTCGACGTCATGATGCCGCGGCTGGATGGTCTGGAGGTCTGCCGTCAGCTCCGCAGCACCGGCGATGATCTGCCGATCCTGGTGTTGACCGCTCGCGACACGGTCTCCGAGCGAGTCTCCGGCCTCGACGCCGGCGCCGACGACTATCTGCCCAAGCCCTTCGCCCTCGAAGAGCTTTTGGCCCGCCTGCGGGCTCTGTTGCGCCGGACAAAAATTGACGATTCCACCGATTCGGTGGCGATGACGTTCGCAGACCTCACGCTGGATTCGGTGACCCGCGAGGTCACCCGGGGGCAACGCCAAATCAGCCTCACCCGCACCGAATTCGCTTTGCTGGAGATGTTGATCGCGAATCCACGACGGGTACTGACCCGCAGTCGGATTCTCGAGGAGGTGTGGGGTTTCGACTTTCCCACCTCGGGTAATGCGCTGGAAGTGTACGTCGGATACCTGCGTCGCAAGACCGAAGCAAACGGCGAGCCGCGGCTGATCCACACCGTTCGAGGAGTGGGTTACGTGCTTCGCGAAACCCCCCCCTGATGCCCCTGAAGCCACTGCTCCGCCGGCAAAGCCGCGTCCCGCTGCGAGCCAGCACCTCATTGTCGCTGCGGTGGCGGGTGATGCTGCTGGGGATGTCGATGGTGGCGATGGTGGTCATCCTGATGGCCGTCGCCGTGTACTGGGTTATCTCCGCCGCGCTGTACAAAGACATCGACAACCAGTTGCAGAGCAGGGCTCAGCTCTTGATCGCCAGCGGGTCGTTGACGGCTGATCCGGCAAAAGCCATCGAGGGCACCGCATATTCGGATGTCAACGCGATGCTGGTGAATCCCGGCCGGTCGATCTTCACCGCCAACCAGGAGGGCCAGGCCCTGCCGGTGGGGCAGCCCGAGAAGGCGGTCATCCGGGGCGACCTTTTCATGTCCCGGCGCACGGCGTCCGATCAGCGAGTCCTGGCAGTGCATCTGCCGAACGGCAGCTCGCTGCTGATCTCGAAGAGCCTGGCGCCTACCGATGCGGTGATGACCAAGCTGCGGTGGGTGCTGCTCATCGTCGGCGGGGTCGGCATGGCCGTTGCCGCGACCGCCGGCGGGATGGTCACCCAGGCCGGGCTGCGGCCGGTGGGCCGGCTGACGGAGGCGGCCGAGCGGGTGGCGCGCACCGACGACTTGCGGCCCATCCCGGTCTTCGGAAGCGACGAATTGGCGCGGCTCACCGAGGCCTTCAACATGATGCTGCGGGCCCTGACCGAATCTCGAGAGCGACAGGCGCGCCTGGTCACCGATGCCGGCCACGAACTGCGCACCCCGCTGACGTCGCTTCGTACCAACGTCGAACTGCTGATGTCCTCGACGCAACCAGGTGCGCCGCCACTGCCCGAGCAGGAGATGGTCGACCTGCGCGCCGATGTGATCGGCCAGATCGAGGAATTGTCCACGCTGGTAGGCGATTTGGTGGATCTCACCCGCGACGACGCCGGTGGGGTAGTGAACGAGCCGGTCGACGTGGGCGAGGTGATCGACCGGTCCCTGGAGCGAGTTCGTCGGCGCCGCAACGATGTTGAGTTCGATGTCGAGGTGCTGACGCCCTGGCAGGTTTACGGCGACACGGCGGGTCTGTCTCGGGCGGTGCTGAACCTGATGGACAACGCGGCCAAGTGGAGCCCGTCCGGCCAGCACGTCGGCGTCAGGCTGAGGCAGTTGAATGCGACGCACGCCGAGCTGGTGGTGTCCGACCACGGCCCGGGGATCCCGACACATGAGCGCGCACTGGTGTTCGAGCGGTTCTTCCGCTCGACGACGGCGCGGGCGATGCCCGGCTCGGGTCTGGGGCTGGCGATCGTCAAACAGGTCGTGCTCAAACACGGCGGCGCGCTTCGCGTCGAAGACACCGTGCCGGGTGGCGAACCCCCGGGGACGTCGATATATGTCCTGCTGCCGGGACGGCCGATGCCGGCGTCGGACTACCCGACGGATAATGAAGATGCGCCGGATGGTTCGGAGTCATCAATTCCGGGGAACTCTCCAGGTCCAGCGAACGTTGTCTCAGTCGAATCTCAGACCACGCAGGCAAGGTAGTTAACCAGTTACTGTTTGAGTCTGAAAACGACTGCAAAAGAAAGAGCGACCTAGCGACATGACGAATCAGCCGAGGTATTCGCCACCGCCGCAGCAGCACGGATACCGTCCGGTGTCCGATCAGCGTGGGGCCACAGGCTATTCCGGCCATGGGCAGCAGCAAACGTATCCGCAAGGCTACGACTGGCGCTATGGACAGCAGCCGCCATTCCGGCAGCCGTACGGTCCCTTCGCTGGCGGCCAGGCGGGCCCGTCGGCAGGCGGCCCGCCGCCTCCACAGCTGGGCGCACCGCGAAAGCGTTCCCGCGCAGGCGCATTGGCCGTCGGCGCAGTGGCGGTCGCAGTGGTATCAGCCGGTATCGGCGGTGCGGCCGCATCGGTGATCGAGCACCACGGACAGCTCACGTCGACCGCCGACGGGGCGCTGCCGGGTGGCGCGACCCCCGGCATGCCGGCGGGCAATGCCCCGGCTGGCTTCGTCGAGCAGGTCGCTGCCAAGGTGGTGCCCAGCGTCGTCATGCTCGAGACCAACCTGGGCCGGCAATCCGAAGAGGGTTCGGGCATCATCCTGTCTTCGGACGGTTTGATCCTGACCAACAATCACGTTATCGCGACAGCGGCCAATCCCGGTCATGCTCCCGCGCCGCGCGAGAAGCAGCCGCCGCCTGACGACGAAGGCGGCGGTGGCGGCCAGGAGCCCGATCCGGCTGCCCCCGGAGGGCCGCCCGCCGGTGGGAAACCGAAGACCACGGTGACGTTCAACGACGGGCGCACCGCAGAGTTCACCGTTGTCGGGGCGGACCCGACCACGGACATCGCAGTGGTTCGCGTGCAAGGCATTTCAGGGTTGACACCGATCAGCCTCGGATCGTCGGCGAACCTGCGGGTCGGCCAGCCGGTGATGGCGGTCGGCTCACCGCTGGGCCTGGAGGGCACGGTGACCACCGGTATCGTCAGCTCGCTCAACCGGCCGGTGTCGACGACCGGTGAGACCGGCAACCAGAACACCGTGCTCGACGCCATTCAGACGGACGCCGCGATCAACCCCGGTAACTCCGGTGGCGCGTTGGTCAACATGGGCGGACAGTTGGTCGGCGTCAACTCCGCGATCGCCACCCTCGGTGGCGATTCGCCGGATGCGCAGAGCGGCTCGATTGGGCTTGGCTTTGCGATCCCTGTCGATCAGGCCAAGCGCATCGCCGACGAACTGATCGCCACCGGCACCGCGGCGCACGCCTCACTGGGTGTTCAGGTCACCAACGACAAGGGCGCACCGGGCGCGAAGGTCGTCGAGATCGTGCCCAATGGTGCGGCGGCAGCCGCCGGCCTGCCCAGCGGAGTCGTGGTCATCAAGGTCGACGACCGCCCAGTCAACAGCGCCGACGCTCTGGTGGCTGCGGTGCGCTCCAAGGCACCTGGCGACAAGGTGACGCTGACGTACAAGGATCCGTCCGGAGACAGCCGGAAGGTCCAGGTCACTCTGGGCAAGGCCCAGCAGTGATGAGAGCCGACGCGCCGTGGTCAGAGGCCAGATATACGGTGGCACCCATGGAACAGCGCGCGGAGTTGGTCGGCAGGGCACTGGTCGTCGTTGTCGACGACCGAGCGGCCCACGGAGATGAGGACCACAGTGGCCCGCTGGTCACCGAGTTGCTGACCGAAGCCGGATTCGTCGTCGACGGCGTGGTGGCCGTCGCCGCCGATGAGGTGGAGATCCGCAATGCCCTGAACACCGCGGTGATCGGGGGAGTGGACCTGGTGGTCTCGGTGGGCGGCACCGGCGTGACGCCGCGCGACGTCGCCCCGGAAGCCACCCTTGACATTCTCGATCGCGAAGTTCTCGGCATCGCTGAGGCGATCCGCGCGTCGGGATTGGCCGCAGGCATCATCGACGCGGGATTGTCACGCGGTTTGGCGGGGATCTCGGGCAGCACTCTGGTGGTCAACCTGGCCGGTTCGCGCTACGCGGTGCGCGACGGCATGGCGACGCTGAATCCGCTTGCGGCCCAGATCATCGGGCAGCTTTCCAGCCTGGAGATTTGAAGGCCGGCATGAGCAGGCCAGCCGGTGACGACCGCGAGGTGCTACCGCAGGCATCGGCGGACGAGCGTGACCCGGATGCGAGTCGCGACGTCGAAGCTCACGAGCAATGGCTGCGGGACAACGCGCCCCCGCACCACAGTTGAAGTGCCCGCCGGAAACTACCTGTCTTCGATCGTGGGGCTCTCTGGCGCGTTGGCGGAGTGATGACCGGCTGAGCCGCCACCGGATTCGGCGAGCTGATCCCGGATCTGCGTGAGCAGGCTGAGTTCGGTGTCCTCGGCTTGCTTGACCTCACCACGCTTGCGCAACGTGTTGTACGGCAGCACGACCAGGAAGTACACCACTGCCGCGATGATGATGAAGTTGATGGCGGCGGACAATGCGACGTTGAAGTCGATGAATTGACCTCCGCCGACACTGATTTTCAAGATCCCGACGTTGGACTTTCCGCCGGCACCGATCCGGTCGACCAGCGGCTGAATGACACTTTCAGTGAACTTGGTGACTAAACCCGTAAACGCGGTACCGATCACCACCGCTACAGACAGGTCGATGATGTTGCCGCGTGCAAGAAACTCCTTGAAACCCTTCAACATCGGGATGTCCTTTCGGCAGTGGGCGTGTCACAAATCGATTGGCGCTCAACAAAAAGCTAGCCGAGTCGGGCTGGTCGTGCGAGAGTTTGCTGCTTATCCGGCCAGACAGTTCAGTGCAGGGTGAGGGTCACCGTCTGCACCAAAGCGGCGCCGGCCACCGCATTGGCCGAGGCTGCCGGTAGCGCGACCAGCACCACCCGGTCATTGGCCGCGCCCTGAGCCTTCTGTTTGGCCGAGACCAACACAACGATGGCATCGGTGGCCACGACGTGCGGGTTGGATTGCGAACCGCTGTCAGACGCGGCCACCACGTCCACGACGTCGCCGGGTCGCACCAGGTCGATCAGCGCGCTGTCCGCCGGATGCACCGGCACTATCCGGGCGTCTGGCCCCGCGGCTGACTCGGCGAGTCGGCGGCCCAGCAACCGGACGTCGGTAAGCACTTCGCCGCGCCGGGCCGGCCCCGCCAGCGTCGAGCCGGCGACCGAGCCGATGTCGGACTGTGCTCCATCGGGAATCGTTGGGAGTAAACGTGTTTCGAGTCGAAGATCGTCGGCGGTCAACTCCGTGCCCGGGCTGAGGTCGCGGGCGGCCACCACCACGTGCGCACGGTCGCCGTCGGGATCGGGCCGCAACGCCGCAACACCGGCCAGCACCGCGAGGCCGCCCGCGGCGATCCGCCGGGCTAGCACGGTTCGCGACCAGTCCGGCCGCAACCACTGCGAAATACGGGTCGGCAGCGTCGGATTCAGTGATGCCTGGGAATCCCCCACGCGGTAACCGTAAGCGTGGCTGGACAGAATGTGTTGCCGCCGGATAGCGGCTTGTGGATAACCGGCTAGCTGGCGGCGGTGGCGGCCGACTTCGACGCAGACGACTCGGACTTGTCGCCAGCCGAACCCGACTTCTCCGATGAGCCGGACTTCTCCGATGAGCTGGACTTGTCGCTGGAACTGGAACTCGACGTGTCGCTGTCCGACGACGAACTCGACTTGGCCGAGCCGTTGGATGAGCTCTTCGCCGACTCGCGGCTGTCGTTGCGGTAGAAGCCGCTGCCCTTGAACACCACACCGACGGAGTTGAACAGTTTGCGCAGCCGACCGGAGCACTGCTCGCAGGTGGTCAGGGCGTCGTCAGTGAAGGCCTGGACCACGTCGAAGCGGTTGCCGCACTCGGTGCAGGCATAGCTGTAAGTGGGCACAGAACCTCCGTGAATGGTCTAATCGCTTAGCACTCTACCGTCTCAAGTGCTAGAACCGCTATGTGGCGCGTGTCATTCCCGCTCGGCCCAGCCGCCGGTCTAGGTTCGCAATTTAGGTGGCGGACTTCGCACAGAAATGGCGGATCCGTGGCGGATCCACCATAAAGTTGAGAAAGCAGTTAGCTGCCCTAGGCGGTTCGGGGCACTTTCTGACTTCGTTCCGACGCGGGCGGCAGAGGTGGAATACCTCGTGGTTGGGTCGCGTCCTCCGACCACAGGACGAAGCTGGGGCCCGGATGGCAGGCTCGACCATCCGGGCCTCTCTAAGCGCCGCCAGCTAGCTTTGCCAGTCGTTGGACCCGTCGTGCCTGGAGTAGGTGCCGCCGCTGGAGTTGGTCACCACGATGGGATCACCGGCGTTGAAGTTGTCGAAGAACCATTTCGCATTGGTAGGGCTGATGTTGATGCAGCCATGACTGACGTCGCGCTTGCCCTGGTCATCCACCGACCATGGAGCGCTGTGTACGAAGTCGCCGCTGTCATCGAAGCGGACGGCTAGCTCGACCGTTGTCTTGTATCCGTACGTCGAGTTGACCGGAACGCCGTAGGTCGAGGAATCCATGACTACCGAGGGCATCTTCTCTTGGACGTAGTAGGTGCCGTTTGGGGTTTGGTGGCCGCCGGAAGCCATCCCCATCGACATGGGAATGGTCTTCTCCACGGCCCCATTGCGGGTGACAGTCAGTTGGTGCGTGGCGTCGTCAGCCGTAGCCACCAGGCTGTCTCCCGTTTGGAAGCTGGACACTGTGCCACCCGCATCGACGGTCACCGCGGTGTGCGCGGGCCAGAAGCTTAGCGGGCGCCAACGCAGTTGCGTGGGCTTCATCCAGTAGAACTTGCCGGGAACCGGCGGGACCGAAGAGACGTGGACGGCGCTTTCGGCTGCACCGGAGTCATCGACGAGCCCCGGGAAGTTGATGATGATCGGCTGGGCCACACCCACCGTCGAGCCGTTGGTAGGAACCAACCTCGGCGGCCCGAATGGCGCCCCGCCAGTGAACGGTGCCGGGTCTTGCCCCGCAGCGGGGCCCGCGACAACCCCTGGATCGCCGGGATCCGGATCCGCCAGCGCAGGACCCGTACCCAGCGCCAGCACCCAGCCCAACATCGAAGCCACTCCGAATGCTTTCAGAGCGGCGAACAGGCTTCCCCTCGTCCAGCCCGACATATACATCCCTCCAGTCACTTCGTCGAAACAGTCTCGCATAGCGCCCAGGCCGACTATTTCTTCTGTCACCCGGCCCTGCGATCGTGCGGCCGACGCGCTTGACGTGGGCGCTCCAGTTAACCCGGCTGCGCGGTGTCGAGCTCGACCAGGCCGCGGCCGGGGGTCAGCGCATGCGTCATGGGCACGTCGTGCGGCTCGTGGGGCAACTCGTCGAGCAACTCCTCGTCACGGACCACCGCGATCAAACGCGCGTCCGGATCCCGCAGCATCAGCGTGCGGTCGTAGAAGCCGCGGCCCCGGCCCAGCCGCGCCCCCGTGCGGTCGACGGCCAGCGCCGGCACGAGCACGACGCTCGCCTCGGCCAGGGCCGTCGGCGGCAACCACGGCTCGACCGGTTCGAGTAAGCCGAAGCGCGCGGCCGCCAGATGTCCGGGCTGGTACTCGCCCCATTGCAGCGCCGTCGCCGAGTCGTCGGCGGTGGTGCGCGCGACCGGCAGCAGCACCCGGTCCGCGTGCCGCGACAACGCATCCAACATCTCGACCGATCCCGGTTCGGCGCCGACCGGCACGTAAGCGCACACCGTGTCGCCGCGGTTCACCAGCGCGCTGACGTGGTTCGCCAATGACTGTGCTTCTGCGGCGTGGGCGTCGTCGGAAACCGAACGACGGGCTGCCAGCAGCCGGTCCCGCAATGCGGCCTTGCCCTCGGTCGCCACACGGTCAACGATATGGTTTCTACGATGTCCCGCCCACTGATTTCGGTTCCGCGCACCGCGATCGTGCCCGCGGCCGGTTTGGGCACCCGTTTCCTGCCCGCGACCAAGACCGTGCCCAAGGAACTGTTACCTGTCGTCGACACGCCCGGCATCGAGTTGGTGGCGGCCGAGGCGGCCGCCGCCGGGGCCGAACGGCTGGTGATCATCACCTCCGAGGGCAAGGACGGCGTCGTCGCGCATTTCGTCGAAGACCTGGTGTTGGAAGGCACGTTGGAGGCGCGCGGCAAGAAGGCCATGCTCGCCAAGGTCCGGCGGGCGCCGGGACTGATCAAAGTCGAGTCCGTCGTCCAGACCGAGCCGCTCGGCCTCGGACACGCGATCAGCTGCGTGGAACCGGTGCTAGCGGCCGACGAAGATGCGGTCGCGGTGTTGCTGCCCGACGACCTCGTGCTGCCGACCGGTGTGCTGGAGACGATGTCGAAGGTGCGCGCCGAGTACGGCGGCACGGTGTTGTGCGCGATCGAGGTCACGCCCGAGGAGATAAGCGCCTACGGGGTTTTCGACGTCGAGCGGGTGCCCGGGGCCGAAAAGGACGTCCTCAAGGTCAAGGGCATGGTGGAGAAGCCGAAGCAGGAGGACGCGCCGTCGTTGTACGCAGCGGCCGGCCGTTATGTCCTCGACCGCGCCATCTTCGACGCGTTGCACCGCATCGAACGGGGCGTCGGCGGCGAAATGCAGCTCACCGATGCGATCGCCCTGCTGATCAAAGAAGGGCACCCGGTACACGTGGTCGTTCACCGCGGCTCCCGACACGACTTGGGAAATCCCGGCGGCTACCTCAAGGCTGCGGTTGACTTTGCCTTGGACCGTGACGACTACGGGCCAGACTTGCGGCGGTGGTTGGTGACTCGATTGGGTCTGGCCGAAGACTGAGACGGCCCGGTCGTCACCGATACGGGTTGACGGCAGAAAGGCGCGTTGTGCGTTCGGTGGAAGAGCAACAAGCCCGGGTATCGGCCGCCGCGGTGGCGCCGAGGCCGGTGCGGGTCGCCATCGCCGAGGCGCAAGGGCTGTTGTGCGCCGAAGAAGTCGTTACCGAGCGCCCGTTGCCCGGTTTCGACCAGGCCGCGATCGACGGCTACGCGGTTCGCAGCGTCGACGTCCTCGGCGTCGGGGAGTCCGATCCGTCCGGAGATATTGCCGACGACGACTCGCGGGCGCTGAACGCGGTCCCGGGCGAGCCGGGGGAGTCGCCGTCGGCGCGCGACGGAGTGACGCTGCCGGTGATGGGCAACATCCAGGCCGGCACCCGGACACCGAGCAGGCTGCAGCCGGGGCAGGCCGCGCGCGTGCAAACGGGTGCGCCGCTGCCGACATTGGCCGACGCGGTGTTGCCGTTGCGCTGGACTGACGGCGGGCAGTCCAGGGTGCGAGTGCTGCGTGGCGTGCGGTCGGGTGCTTACGTGCGACGCACGGGCGATGACGTGCAGCCCGGTGACGTGGCCGTGCGGGCTGGGACGATCATCGGCGCCGCTCAGGTCGGGCTGCTTGCCGCCGTGGGCCGCGAGCGGGTGCTGGTACATCCGCGGCCGCGAGTGTCGGTGCTGGCGGTGGGTGGAGAGCTGGTCGACATCTCGCGCACACCCGGCAACGGGCAGGTTTACGACGTCAACTCCTACGCGTTGGCGGCCGCCGCCCGGGATGCGGGCGCGGAGGTGAATCGGGTCGGCATCGTCAGCAACGACGCACGCGAACTCGGCGAAGTCGTCGAGGGTCAGATCAACCGCGCCGAGATCGTGGTGATCGCCGGCGCGGTCGGCGGCGCCGCGGCCGAAGGCGTGCGCTCGGTGCTCGCTGAACTCGGCGACATGGAAGTCACCCGGGTCGCGATGCATCCTGGTTCCGTGCAGGGCTTCGGGCAGTTGGGCCGCGACGGTGTGCCGACATTTTTGTTGCCCGCGAATCCGGTCAGCGCGCTGGTGGTCTTCGAGGTCATGGTCCGACCTCTGATCCGGTTGTCGCTGGGAAAGCGGCAGCCGATGCGCCGGATTGTGCAGGCTCGCACGCTGTCGCCGATCACCTCGGTGGCCGGCCGTAAAGGCTTTCTGCGTGGACAGCTCATGCGCGATCAGGACACCGGCGAATACCTGGTGCAGGCCTTGGGCGGCGCGCCGGGCGCCTCGTCGCACCTGCTGGCGACGCTGGCCGAGGCAAACTGTCTGGTCGTGGTTCCGCGGGAGGCGGAGCAGGTCCGCACCGGCGAGATCATCGACGTAGCGTTTCTGGCTCAGCGTGGCTGAGCGACACGGTGGCGTCGGCTCGTGAGCTGGTGGGGCTCCAGCTCCCAGCATCCCGGCTGGCCGATCGCGGTGGGGCCGCTGCGGGTGGCCGCCGGCGTGGTCCGGTTGCGTCCGGTGCGTCTGCGCGACGCCTCTGCATGGAGCCGCATCCGGCTGGCCGACCGGAGGCATCTGGAGCCGTGGGAGCCGAACACCGAGGTGGATTGGATTGCACGGCATTCGATTTCGGCGTGGCCAGCGCTGTATTCGAGTTTGCGGTCAGAAGCTCGCAAGGGCCGCATGCTGCCCTATTCGATCGAACTGGACGGTGAGTTCTGCGGGCAGCTGACGATCGGGAACGTCACTCACGGGGCGTTGCGGTCGGCTTGGATCGGCTACTGGGTGTCCAGCTCGGTCACGGGTGGTGGCGTCGCCACCGGAGCCTTGGCGTTGGGTCTTGATCACTGCTTCGGCCCGGTTATGTTGCATCGCGTGGAAGCTACCGTGCGGCCGGAGAACGCGGCGAGCCGGGCGGTGCTGGCAAAGGTCGGCTTTCGCGAAGAAGGGTTGCTGCGCCGCTATCTCCTAGTCGACGGGGGCTGGCGGGACCACCTGGTGGTGGGTCTGACGATCGAGGAGACCTACGGGTCGGTGACGTCGGCTCTGGTGCGCAGCGGGCACGCCAGCTGGGCGTAGTCCAGCTAATACGTGCGGCGTGTCGTGTTACCAACGTGACTTTTGTGACGAATGATGCTTGTCAGAGGTAAATTACAGGTGTGTAATTGTCCTGAATGTGCCTCGACCGGATGCGCCAGGTACCGGTCTCGCTGGCGGGGAAAGGAGCGGGTCACCATGCCAAGCATCCCGCAGTCATTGTTGTGGATATCGCTCGTGGTGCTCTGGCTCTTCGTGCTGGTTCCGATGCTGGTCAGCAAGCGCGACGCGGTGCGGCGTACCAGCGATGTCGCGTTGGCGACCCGCGTCGTCAACAGCGACACGGCCGCGCGGCTGATCAAGCGTGGCGGGCCGGCAGCAGGGCATCGGAGTGACCCGGACTGGCAGCCCGACGAAGACGAACACGACGACCTGGACGAGCTTGACTCCGACGACGCTGAGGACGCCCCGCCCTCGCGCGTCGTCGTGACGGTCGCGGCCGCGGTTTCTGTCGAGGAAACCGGTCCCGACTATCTCGACGTCGACGTGGTCGACCCTGACTCCGCCGCGTTGCCCGCGGGTACCTCCGCAGCGGAGACGCCACTCGCGGCCGATGACGGGTCCGCTGACGACGTGGACACCCAGGCATATCTCGCCCTCGAGGACGACGATGATGAGGGCGGCTTCGAGGACGATGACGCTGATCAATACGAGTACGTCGACGACACGTCGGGGATACCGGTTGGCGAGGAACCGCCGCGGACCGTCACGCCGGCGTTCTCGCGCCGCCATCGGTATGACGCGGACACCGCCGCTGCGGTCGAGGCTCGCAAATACGCATTCCGTCGGCGGGTGCTGACGATCATGGCGATGACGCTGGTCGCATCGGCCGGCGCGGCGTTTCTACTGACTTCTTCGGCGTGGTGGTTCTGCGGCATGATCTCCACGGTGACCGTGCTCTACCTGGGATACCTACGCAGGCAAACTCGGATCGAAGCGCGGGTTCGGCGGCGCCGGATGCACCGGATGGCGCGGTCGCATCTCGGCGTGGAGAACACCTACGACCGCGAGTTCGACGTGGTCCCGTCGCGACTGCGCCGGCCCGGCGCCGTGGTGCTGGAGATCGACGACGAGGATCCGGTCTTCGAACATCTCGACTATGCGCCCTACGCTCGCGAGTACGCCTGGCACGGGGACTTGCCGCGAGCTGCCGGGCAGTAACGGTTCGGCAAGCTCGTCCGTGACTGGTAGCCTGCTAGCGATCAGGGGCTATGGCGCAGTTGGTAGCGCGACTCGTTCGCATCGAGTAGGTCTGGGGTTC
Source organism: uncultured Actinomycetota bacterium (assembly GCA_963760095.1). GTDB lineage: Bacteria > Actinomycetota > Actinomycetes > Mycobacteriales > Mycobacteriaceae > Mycobacterium. The sequence goes on from CAVXBT010000019.1 coordinate 125,917, forward strand.
GATTCCCCATAGCTCCACCAGAAAGTGCCAGCTCAAGGCCTGAAAACCTTCGGCATCTCCAGGCCTAGCCGTCACGATTGGTGCGAACAAGATCGCAGACAACGCAGCCAAGGAAAGCCCGACAACAATCCACAGACGACCCCGCCCTGGCCGACCGTCTTGGTTCCCTCCATACAACAAGCATGAATGCACCTGTGCCGTCTGGAGTGCGGTCTTTCGCGAATTTTGCCTTGCACGTCTGCCAATTTGATGCGCTTGCTGTCGCGTGGACGCTGGCCGATCTGGCCGGTCGCACGTCACCTGGGCGCGACGAGGTGGCCGTGGCGCTGAGCTTCCGCCAGCCGGGAGCCTCGCGATGACCGAGGTAACGACGCGGGCGTGGGCCTACCTGTCGCGGGTCGTGGAACCGCCCTGCGCCGAGCTTGCCGTCCTGGTGGCCTGGGTGGGGCCGGTCGAAGCAGCCGAGCGCGTGCGACGGGACGAGATCACATTTGCAGCCCACGTACAGCGAGCAGGACTGTCCCATGCTCGTCCAAGACATCGAGGTCGGCGTCGACGCCTGCGGCGTCGGCTCTGGTCACCCGGGTGAAACAGTAGCGGGCGTTGCGGACCGGTCCGTGAACCCGCAGCCGGCCGACACCCAGTGGCAACAGCAGACCACCATTGCCGGCGTTGCCGACACCGGGATGAGCTGCAACCGACTGGAAACACGCATCGAGCAGCACTGGGTGCACGCCGTAGCCGGCCCGCTGCGAGCGGATCGAGCCGGGCAGCCCGACTTCGGCCAGCACCGTGGCGCCGTTTTCTTCGGAAGTGCAGGCGGCCGTCAGACCGGTGAAAGCCGGACCGAACTGAATACCACGCTCGTCCAACCCTCGTCGAAGCTGAGCCCCTCCCGTGCGGCACGGATGTGTCGCCAGCAGAGCAGCTATGTCCTGTGCCGGTGGATGGTCCGTGTCCTCGACGGCCCGCAGGACTGCGCTGGCACGCCGCGTGTGTTCCCCGTCCTGGTCGGTCTCTATCACGAACGTGACGACGCCCGGTGCCTCCACCGACGCGATGGCGCCGACCGGGGTCTCGTCATCGAGCAGCAGCATCTCCTCGAAGCGGATATCGCGGACTTCGGACGCCTCGCCAAGGACCGTTTGAGCGGCCGCCAAGGCCATCTCGCAGTAGGCAGCCCCTGGGAGGGCGGGCGCATTATGTATCTGGTGGTCGCCCAGCCAGGGCTGCGCCGCGGTGCCGACCTCGGCCTGCCAAACGTGACGCTCCGGCTTCTCCTGCAATCGCACATGCGGCCCCAACATTGGATGCACCGCGATGGTGCACGTGCCGTGCACCCGGGAATCCTGACCGTCGCGGGTCAAGAACAGCGGACGGTGAGTCCAGGTCGGCAGCGGCGCGTTCACCAGCCGCCCAATCGGATACAACACCGAAAAGTCCACCGCGGCACCCGCACTGTGCAGATCCGCCAGGAAGCCGCGCAGCCCATGCAGCAGCTGCTGCTCACGCCGCATGCCGGCCAATGCGGCGACGGCCATGTCGAGGCTTTGCGCGGTCTGCTCGACGGCGTGGGTGAGCAAGGGGTGTGGTGCCAGCTCCGCGAAGACCCGGTAGCCGTCCTCCAGCGCCGCCTCCACCGCTGCAGAGAACCGTACCGTGTGGCGCAGGTTGTCCGCCCAGTATGCGGCGTCGCAGGCCGGCCGCTCACGCGGGTCGAAATTGGTCGCCGAGTAGTACGCAATCTCCGGCGTTTTCGGGTTGAGCTCGGCCAGGACATCGGCCAGCTCGTCGAGGATCGGATCGACTTGGGGGGAGTGTGATGCGACGTCGACGGCCACCTCGCGGGCCATTACGTCGCGCTCCTCCCAGGCCGCGACGAGATCGCGAACCGATTGGGTTGCGCCGCCGATGACGGTGGACTGCGGCGAGGCCACCTCTGCCACCACGACGTCGTTGACGCCACGAGCCATCAGTTCTGAAAGCACTTGCTGGGCGGGCAGTTCCACCGACGCCATCGCGCCGGCACCGGCGATGGTTGACATCAGCCTCGAGCTGCGGCAGATGACGCGGGCCCCGTCTTCCAGCGAGAGCGCTCCGGCGACGACGGCGGCTGCGGCCTCGCCCAGGGAATATCCGATGACCGCGCCCGGGCGCACCCCGTAGGCCTTCATGGTGGCGGCCAGCGCGACCTGCATGGTGAACAGGGTCGGCTGGATCCGGTCGATACCGGTCACGGTCTCGGGCGCGGACATCGCCTCGGTTACCGAGAATCCGGACTCCCGAGCGATCAGCGGCTCGGCCTCGGCGACGGTGGCGGCAAACACCGGTTCGCTCGCCAAAAGCTCCGCACACATGGCCGCCCATTGTGAGCCCTGCCCGGAGAACACCCACACCGGTCCCCGGTCGTCGTGACCGACCGCAGCCGGATACGGGGTGTCACCGTCGGCGACCTCCCGCAACGCCTCGACCAGCTCCTCGGTGCTGGCAGCCGTCACGGCGGCCCGCGCGGACCGGTGCCCCCGCCGACGGGCCAGGGTGTAGGCCAGATCCGGCAACGCCACATCGCCGGCGTTTGCTTTCGTGTTCTGAGCTCCGGCCGGCCGCACCATATCCGTACAGTCTTGCCGGCCGCACCATAAGCAGCGCGGCGCGGTCTCTTCGGTGGGCCACAGCTCCACCCAGTCGGCCAGGCGGCCAGCGGTGCGGCGCAGTTCGTCAGCCGAGCTAGATGACACCGCGAACACCAATGGTGCGGCGACCGCGGATTGGTCGACGACGTCGTCGGGTGCAGTGCTCTGGGGCGCTTGCTCGAGGATCGCGTGCACGTTGGTTCCGGAGATCCCATATGCCGACACCGCGGCCCGTCGGGCGTGATAGCCGTTGGTGGGCCATGATGTGGTCGTCTGCGGCACAAACAGTTTCGTGTCGATCCGGGTCAGGTCATCGGGTAGCCGTGTGAAGTGCAGATTCGGCGGAACCACACCGTGCTGTAGCGCCAGGACGGCCTTGATCAGGCTTAGTGCTCCCGAGGCCGCCTGCATATGCCCGAAATTGGTCTTCACTGACCCCAGTGCGCAGGGGCCCCCGGTGCCGTAGACGTTCGCCAGGCTGGCGTATTCGAGGGGATCACCGACTGGGGTGCCGGGGCCATGCGCCTCCACCATTCCGATGGTGCGGGCGTCCACGTCCGCGGCAGTCAACGCCGCCTGATACACCGCGGTCTGCGCATCCGCAGACGGTGTCGCGATGTTGACGGTGTGGCCGTCCTGATTGGCGGCGGTGCCGCGCAGCACCGCCAAGATCCGGTCGCCGTCGCGTTGCGCATCCGCCAACCGCTTGAGCAACACCACGGCGCAGCCCTCACTAGGCACGAACCCGTCCGCTGCGACGTCGAACGCGTGGCAGCGTCCCGTCGGAGACAGCATGCTCTGGGCCGATCTGGAGGAGAATTTCCGCGGGTCCAGCATCACGGTCGCGCCGCCGGCCAGGGCGAGGTCGCTTTCGCCGTCGTGCAGGCTGCGGCAAGCTATATGCACGGCGGCCAAGCCGGAAGAACATGCTGAGTCCACCGTGAGTGCAGGACCGTGGACCCCCAGGGCATAGGCGATGCGTCCGGACGCCAGGCTGAAACTGGTGTCGGTGAACCCGTACGGCCCCTCCACGGAATGCGCGTCGGAGGCCAGTAACTGGTAGTCGCTATGCGTCAATCCCACGAACACACCGGTCAACGAGCCGGAGATCCTCTCGCGCGTGAGACCGGCGTGTTCCATGGCCTCCCACGAGGTTTCCAGCAGCAAGCGGTGCTGCGGATCGATCGCGGTCGCCTCCCGCTCGTTGATCCCGAAGAACTCGGCATCGAAGCCGCCGACGTCGTCCATGAATGCGCCCCACCGGGACACCGACCAGCCGGGCACGCCCGGCTCGGGGTCGTAATACTCATCGGCGTCCCACCGGTCGAGCGGGATCTCGGTGACCAGGTCGTCGCCTCGTAGCAACGCCTCCCACAACTGGTCCGGCGATTCGATGCCTCCGGGAAGTCGGCAGGCCATCCCGATGATGGCAATCGGAGTAGCGGGAGTTTTGTTCATGGCGAGCAAAGAATGGCTCGAATCTGGGTCCTGCGCGCGGTCCACATTCGCATCGAAGGTAGCAGCCAATTCCCCTCCTCATAGCAACAGCACAGTGGGCGTGCCCGGAGCGTAGGTCAAAGTGTCGGACCTCGCATGGGCTCAGCGGTTATCTACGTCCATGTAAATTTCGCTGAGTGACGCGGCGCAGTCGAAGCTTTCGTGCACGTCAGGAGCTATAACGGTGAGCGCGTCGCCATGCAATGCAAACGACTCGGCAAGGTGGTTTGTTTAGGTGCTGTTCAACAAGTTGTCGCCGGTGCGATGCATCACAAGTGCTCCAGAAGCCTGGTCGTGAGCAACCAGGAGTTCACCAGGGCAGCGAAGCGGCTTGCCCGAACTCACAACTGTCAGCTCGTCGGACGGGCGCAGCTTCGCACATGGATTCTCACCTGACGGGAGACAGGACCGCCCCTCCGAAAGTGCAGGGATGGGGAACACCCCGGGATGCACTTGGCTACCTTGGAGGAGAGGATGGGCCGGCGCCTGCGCCCCGGCGACTTCGAAAACATCCAAGATGTCAAAGGATCGGCGGCTGGTCGTGACGTCGAAGCGGCTGCTGTGCGGTGTTGCCTCGGGGCGGTGGCTCTCCTTCCCGTATTCACAGGTGAGCGAATTTTTCCCGGAAATCCATGAGTGGTCAGTCACCCTAGGATTCGCGGGATCGACTTGGCCGTTACGACTCACAGGCCTAGCCGCTCCAGGGATCGCATTATGGATCGCACATGGAGTGCTTGGTCCACGGTGGGTCCAAGACCCACGGCTTCAACAGCTCCAGTAAATCGACCGTCTGTCACGCCCCGCGATTGGCTACCCGCTTGTGTGGCCGCCCGAAATAAATCCTGCTCTTGACGCCGTCAAGACCCGAGAACGAAACCGCAGTTAGTGAAAGGGATCGAACCGGATTGAGACGGAACGAAACGCCAGGTCAGTCCGCATTTCCACAGGTAGAGGCTGGGGTTCGATTCCCCATAGCTCCACCAGGATCTACCCAGGTAAATGCTGGTTCCCTCTTAGCTGGCACCCTCTCGTTTTGGGCCCCGGTGTCGGCTGCCAGGTGAAAGGGACCACTTCAGAGCTAGTTTTGCCATGAGGATGGGACCACCTGTTTGCCACTGATGGGACCACCTGGCTGGCTTGGTTGCCAGTTATGGGACCACCCCGGCGTGGCTTCGGGGCTTTCCGGTTGCTCGGCCGCTGTATTGGCCAATGAGCTACCGGGAGGTATCAGTGATCGAGATCGTGGAGATGCTGCGGCTGTGGCTGCAGGGGCTGGGGTTGCGAGAAGTGGCCCGGCTTTCGGGCACCGACCGCAAGACGGTGCGCCGGTATGTCGACCGGGCGCGGGCGTGCGGGGTGGACCGTGACGGCGGTGCGGGCCAGCTCACTGATGAGCTGATCGCGGCGGTGATCGCCGGGGTGCGGCCGAGTCGTCCGACCGGCAGGAGTCAGCCCTGGGAGACCATCGCCGGTGAGCATGAACAGATCAAGGAGTGGCTCAAGCAGGGGTTGACGCTGACCAAGGTTCACACGTTGCTGGGCCGTCGCGGTGTGGTGGTGTCGTATCGAACGTTGCATCGTTATGCCACAACCGAATTGGACTTCGGTCGCCGCCAGGCCACGGTGCCGGTGGCCGACTGTGAGCCGGGTGCGGAGGTGCAGGTCGACTTCGGCCGACTCGGCATGCTCACCGGTGTCGGTGATCCTCGGCGCCGGGTGGTGCACGGACTGATCTTCACCGCGGTGTACTCGCGGCACATGTTCGTCTGGCCGACCTACCGTCAGACACTGCAGGATGTGATCGCTGGGTTCGAGGCCGCGTGGACGTTCTTCGGCGGGGTGTTCGCCGTGGTGATCCCCGACAACATGAAAACCATCGTCACCCATGCCGATGCCACCGAGCCCAAACTAAACGACGCGTTCCGTGAGTACGCCCAGGCCCGTGGATTCGCTGTCGATCCGGCCCGGATCCGCAGCCCCCGCGACAAGCCCCGGGTGGAGCGTTGCGTTCAGTATGTGCGGTCGAATTTCTATGCCGGAGAACACTTCCGGGATCTCAGCGACTGCCGGGAACGGGCCGAGCAGTGGTGTGGGCAGACCGCGGGAATGCGCATCCACGGCAGCACCCGGATGCGCCCAGCCGAAGTGTTCACCGCCGAGGAGTTACCCGAACTGAAACCGGTGCCTAAGGTGGTGTTCGACATCCCCGTCTGGGCTCACCCCAAGGTGGCCCCGGATCGTCATGTGCAGATCGCCAAAGCGCTCTACAGCGTTCCCGGCGAGTTGATCGGCAAGCGCATCGACGCCCGCGCTGATGCACACTCGGTGAAACTGTACTGGCGCGGTGAGCTGATCAAGGTCCACCCGGTCATGGCACCGGGGCGCAGACACACCGACCCCGCCGATCTGCCCGCCGAGGTGTCGGTTTACGCGATGCGTGACCTGAATGCCCTGCAGCGCAAAGCCGCCGCCCACGGCACCCACGTCGGCACCTACGCCACCGCGGTGCTGGAGCATCCGCTGCCGTGGACCAAGATGCGCCAGGTCTACCGCCTGCTGGGGTTGGTGCGCCGCCACGGCGCCGAGGCGGTCGAGGATGCGTGCCGGCGTGCCCTGGACGCCGAGGTCATCGACGTCGGGCTCATCGAACGGATCCTGACCCGCGCCGGTGGTGAGCAACTGCCGCTGATGCCCAAGCCTTCAGCCCAAGCGTCTCGGTTCGTGCGCGAGAGTTCCGATTTCGCCGTGCGCAGGCCCTCATGAATCCCGCCCGTCCCGACGCCGCACCCGCGGTCAAGCCGATCGAGGTCTCCGCCGAACTCAAGGCGTTGATGCGCCGCCTCAAGCTGGGACAGCTGCTCGACACCCTGCCCGATCGGCTGGCCCTGGCCCGCACCAACCGGCTGCCGCATCACGACTTCTTGGAACTGCTGTTCGCCGATGAAGTCACCCGACGTGACCGCGAATCGGCCACCCGACGCGCCAAGACCGCGCACCTGGACCCGCAGATGCAACTGCAGGCCTGGGACGGCTCAGCGGCAGTCAACTTCGACGAGCAATTATGGGCCGAGCTGACCTCGCTGCGGTTCCTCGCCGACGCCTACAACGTGCTCATCATGGGACCCGTCGGGGTGGGAAAGACGTTCCTGGCCAATGCTTTAGGACACATCGCCGTGCGTCGTCAACACAGCGTGCACACCGAACGCGCCGACAAACTGTTCAAACGCCTGCGCGGAGCACGCCTGGACGGCAGCTACGAAGACGAGATGCGCAAACTGCACCGCGTCGAGCTACTCATCATCGACGATCTGGCCCTGCACCGACTGGAGACCATCGAGACCACCGACTTCTACGAACTCATCGTCGAACGCCACCGCGCTGCCTCGACCATCATCACCAGCAACCGAGAACCGCCCGAGATCCTGACCATGATGGCCGACCCGCTACTGGCCCAATCAGCGATGGACCGACTGCAATCGGCAGCCTACGAACTCGTCGTCGAAGGCGAGTCCTACCGGCAGCGCCAAAAACCCCAACACCGAAAGCCGGCCCCTCCGACTCCGTCGGATTGACCGGCAGCCACACCATCAGCGAACATCAACACACGGCCAACAACCGGAACGACCCGGTCCCATACTCATGGCAAACCAGCGGTCCCATCACCCTGGCAGGCGACAGCCCCGGTCCCTGTCTGGTCCCCTACGTATGGTTTGCGCTCACCACAGCTGGACCCCCAGAGGAGCCAAGAGCCATGAACGCAAACCACGCGGTCATCATCGACCGCTGGACGAATAAGGACGGCAAGCGAACTGGGCGCTACGGCGTCGGGATGCGCTGGCGGGCACGGTTCGTCCACGACCAAGGCAAGGAGCAGACCAAGGCGTTCGCCCGCAAGGTCGACGCCTGAGCTTGGCTCGACGACGTCATCACGCGGCTCGGCACCGGCACCTACACAGACCCCGAAGCAGGACGCGCCACCGTCGCGACTGTCTACGCGGCGTGGCCGGCTGTCGCATCGTCAGGTGGCCGCGCTGGCGCAGGCCGTCATCGCTGCCAGCCAGGGGTACGAATCAAAGGCGAGCGCCGAGAAGGGAATCGAGGCAATCAAGACGCATGCGCCCAACGCCAAGGTCGAAGACCACAGCGGGTAACGCGGTCAGCTTCAGGTCGGCTCGCTGCGCCCACGCAGCTGAGCGACGCTTCTAAATGCCGGTGCGGTAGTCGTAGGCGATTGGCACTAAGTCGCCCTCATTGATTAACCACGGCATGACGAGAACCAGTTCTCCGCCCCTGGCAACTGGGTTGGTCCCCGCTGCGATCGAGAGTGATGTTACGGACTACCGCGAGGGCGTTATCCGGATTCCCATCTGCATTGGGTAGTGGACTACTCGTGCGGCAACGGTAGCGACCGTTGAGTGTGTTAATCACCCCACGCAACAGAGGGGTCGTGGCCCACAGAACTCGGGCAGGCACCAGGCCAGCGCAGAGTAAACGAGAGGTGAGAGATGAAGACGAAGATGATCGCGGTTGGTGCCGCGTTGATGGCCGGTGGTATCGCCCTCGCCGCCCTGGCGGCAGCGGTAAGTGGACACCCCCCGCCGCCGCCAAACAACCCAGGAAACTCGTTCGCTTAGGCGCTCGCCAAAAGCCGAGGCGGCGCGCCTGGCGCCACCCCGCCGCCGGGCGACAGAGCGCCACCTTAGGACTCCCCCGGGCCCCACCGGTAACCGGACCGGCGACTTGGGCAAGTCATCGCTGCTCCAGGTAGCGCGCCCGCCGCCGAGTAATGCACTCAGGCGAAGAGAAGTCGGTGACTCGTCTTCCGGGGCTGGAGTCCCCGAGTCGTCGTGCAGGTCCCAAAGCCGTTGCGGGCCGAGAGGAGAAACCTAATGGCCCCAGACCGTCTGGGGAGTCTCATCGGTTTGTGCGCCGCGCCGCTCACGATCGCCCTGTCGCTTTCCCTAAATGCCTCCGCCGACACTCCGTCGTGGAACGGCGAGTATGCGATCACATTCATGGTCGGTCCAAAGTCCGGGACGAGCATGGCCGCTGGTGACCCTGAGGGCCAGCACACCGAGACCTACGGATTCCGATCAAGCTGTACGAGCGGAAAATGCGTCGCCACCATCGTCAGCGGCCCTCCGCCGAGCAATCCGACGGTCCCGCAACCGGTGCAATTCACCTGGGATGGGTCGTCCTGGATGCAAGTCAGCGATTTCCAGTGGGACTGCATGATGCCCGACACCACGATCCAATGGAGTCCGGCCCGATCCAATGTGCGCTACACGCCCCAAGCCAACGGAACACTTGCCGGCGTCATGCACACCGACATCTTGAGCGGCCCGTGCCAGGGCTGGATCGAGATGGACATGACGGCCGAGCGCGCATGACGGTCAGGGGTGCGTTTAACGAATCCGCTAAACAGGCGCCACGTCAATTAGCCCCATGTTTCCCTTCACTTTTCGCGTAGCTGAGGTTCGGCACCGACCGGAACTACTCGGTGCGTTCTCGAAGAGGTGCTGCGTTACGAGCCACCTCTTGCGATGCATGCGCCGAGGGCAACCAGTATTCGAATGAGGATGATGGCGGAGGCCGACGACCCCGCGGTCGTCGCGTCGCGGCGTGTATCGGCAGTCAAGGCCGCCGCCCGCATCATCTCGCCGCTGTCCCAACAACAGCTTCTGCCGCCACGAATTGACGCCCCGTGCATAGAAGATTCATAGCTTTCAACTATTAGGGGCGTACGACTCACAATTGCGCTGAATGAACCATAATCAGGCTGTGGAGCGACGACGTAACGGCCACGCGGGCCAGTCCCCGATGGCAATCCTCAAGCAGTTGCCTGCTTTGGTGGTGCTGGAGCGGATTCCGGTTCCCGTGCTCGCGATCGCCCACGACGGCGCGCTGGTGTTTGCCAATTCGGCATTCTCGGAAATGGTCGGCCGCGCACCCGAAGACGTGCGGTCACTGACATTCAACGAGATCTTCCACCTACCGCTCACGCCTACCATGGAATCGGCGGTTTCGGTCGTGCAGGGGTTGGCCAACATGGTCGTCGAATTGGCCCATCGGGACGGCACCAGTGTGCGCGCGCTGATGAGCCGCTCGGCGCTGATCCGCGCCGATGACGACATTGCGCTCGCGACATTCCAAGACTTGACCGAGCAGCTGTGGCTGGACGAGCGCTAGGTCGCCTTTGAGTTGCCGGCGTTTTCCGGCGGGGAGACGGCCTTGATCGCCAGAGCCGTGCGGCGCTTGAGGAATTGAGCGAAGTAGGCGATTCGCTCTGGTTGCACGATTCCCCGTAGCAGGGTCGACAATGCTTTCTCGAAATCAGTCAGCAGCACCACCGGTGCGTCCAGACTGCTGGCCTGACGCAACCCCACGTAAATGGACACCAGCAGGCGTCCGATGTCTTCCGGGTCGCCCTGATCGACGATGTCGCCCTCGCGGATGCCGCGCCGGGTTGTCTCGCCGAGTAGCTCGATCCAGCCGTGCAGCAGCCGCTCCTGCAGCTTCTCGGTGCGGCCGACTGATTCGAGCAGGTTGAACGCTGCCCGTGCGACGTCTTGGGTGATGTCGGCAATGGCGATGAGGTACGAGATGTCGATGAGGGTCTCCAGCCCGGAAAGCTTCCGGGCGAGCAAATCCTGGATCGCGGCAGCGGACTTCACGGTCTGCTCGTCGACGATCGCCAACGCCAGCGCGTGCTTGGAGCGGAAATGAAAATACATCGCGCCCTTGGTCAGCTGCGCTTCGGCCAGAATGTCGTCGAGGCCGACGGCGTAATAGGGACGCTGGGCGAACTGGTGTGCGGCCGCTCGCAGAATTTGGTCGCGAGTCGTATCAGACCGCTTGTCGGTAAACTCGCTCATCGTTGAATCCTGAAGCTGCTAAACACCATTGCGCCGTCAGATCGTACTCGGGGTCAAGGCCTGGCTGTCCGCGAGGAACGGCATGGGCATCCAGCGCGAGGAAAGCAGCGTCTCCATGGCGTGGCCCGGCAGCGGGCGCGAGAGCAGGTAACCCTGCGCGCGGTGACATCCGTGCCGCATCAGAGTCAGCGCGGCGGCCGGAGTCTCCACGCCCTCGGCCACCAGCTGGAGGTCGAAGGCTTCGGCAAGGCCGATGATTGCCCGGACGATCGCCAGATCACGACTGCTGGTGCCCAGGTCCCGAACGAATGATGTGTCGATCTTGAGGGTATCGACCGGCAACGATTTCAGGTGCGACAGAACGGCATAACCCGTGCCGAAGTCGTCGATGGCGATCTGCACTCCGACTTCTTTGAGCGCCTCCAGCGTCTTGCGGGTGGTGTCGATGTCGCGAACCACGGCGCGCTCGGTGATCTCCAGACACACCGAGCCACCGTCAATGCCGAACTCGTCGATGGTTTCCGCCACGCTGCTGACAAATCCCCGGCTGACCAGTTGGGCCGGCGACACGTTGATGCGCAACGTGATGTTCTGCCCGACGCCGTGAGAACGCCACCGACTGAAATCCGCAATCGCGGTCCGCATCACCCAGCGGCCCAAATCCGCGCCCAAATTGGCGGATTCGGCCACGCCGATGAACGACTCCGGCAGCAGCAGGCCCCACGTCGGATGCCGCCAGCGGACGAGCGCCTCGGTGGCTACGATCGCCCCGGTCCACAGGTCGACCTCGGGCAGATAGTGCAGCAGCAACGCATCGTTGTCGATTTCGCCGCTCAGGTGGAGTTCGATGTCGTTGCGGAAGAGGCGCTGCAGCGACATGTCATCGCTGGAGACCGCCACGTCGTTGCCGCCCGAGCGCTTGGCAATCAACACGGCCTCATCCGCGCGATGGAGAAGGTCGCTGGTGGTATCGCGTCCCGGCATGCCTACCGCGACACCGACGCTGACGGTGCGGCTGATCATATGGCCACCGATGGCCATGCGGTCGCGCAGCGCGGCGCACAAATCTTCGGCGGTCTTCTGGGCTGACTCGATCGACATCGGCCGATCAGGCACGACGACGAACTCGTCACCGCCGAGCCGAGCGGTCATGCTTTTGGCACCGGCTTTCAACCGCAGCTGTTCGGCGAATGTCCGGATGAACCAATCGCCGGCGGTGTGGCCCAGGTAATCGTTGATCGACTTCAGTCGATCAAGGTCGAGGTACAACACGGGCACGGGACCGGGGCGCCCTGCATTGAGTCGTTCGGAAAGGTGTGCGATCAGCGCGCGGCGGTTGTGCAGGCCGGTTAGATCGTCGTGCTCCGCGAGGTCGCGAAGCTTCTCTTCGGCGGCGATGCGGGCCTGCAGTTGCGCCAGCAGGGATGCGACGGTCTGGATGGTGTTGAGCTCCTCGGTTCGCCATTTCTTGCGACGAAATTTCATGCAGGTGAGCTGGCCGGTGGTGACTCCCGCCGAGATCAGTGGCGCCGCGGCTGCAGACGGCGACGTGATCCTGGCGGCGTCGACGCCCCACCGTTCATTCGCTGCCGCGATCCAGCGCGCATGGGCGGGATCGGACGGTTCCAGCCGAATTACCGCCAAATTCTTACCGTGCTCGCACAACGCCAGAACCGGGTCGGCGCTGCTGAAGTGGGCAACGACCCAGGAATCCGGGACTGAGGCGTTGCGTGGCGGTGGCCATGCCGCGACCAACTTCGAAACCCTGGCCTTGTGGTCGTTGTGGCGCAGAAAAGCGGCATCGATATCGAGAACTTCGACGAGTTCGGCGAGGACCTGCTTGTTCACCTCGGCGACTGTCGACGCCGTCGTCTCCATCAATTGGGTGGCGACGCGGGTGACCAAGTTGCGTGGCAACGTCCCCTCCGATGTGATGCGTAGGTCGCGGTGCCGCGCTAAGTGTTTGTCTAATACGGCATTGAAGTCAGGGCGCAGCGGTTCGCGAAGTATATATGCCCACGATGTCCGACGCCGAGGTTGGCGATGTGACAAGCGGCTCAGCCGGCAAATCGCGTCAAGTTCCTTTTCGGTGACATCGACCAGAAATCCGGCGAACGAAATTCACGGCAGAGGTCAGGGTTTGTTGCGCCCCGAACGGCTGAGCCGCCATTCGGGCGGGAAGTTCAGGTCGTTGTCCTTCACGACGTTATTCAAGCCATTCTCGAAGGTGCCCTCGGTGAGGTCGACCTCGTTGGCCCTGTCGTTGTGAATCAGCGGCAGCATGCCCTCGACCATGCCGGTGAGCAGGCTGCCGAAGTATTCGCCCTTGTGCTGCTTGTACAACTCGAGGAAGGTCTTCTGCACCGCGACGGTGTCGGTCGGCCGCGAGCGCGAACACGCCGTCGCATACTTCAATGTCTCGTCTTCCAGTTTGTCTCGTGGCACAACGCTGTTCAGGAAGCCACAGTCATACATTTCTTTAGCGGTGAAAGGTCTTCCGGTGAAGAGCATTTCGGAGAACTTACGCAAGCCCATGGTCTCTGCCCACCACCATAGCCGCGGACCCCACCCCACATAGCGAAACGCCGGGTGGCCGAACAGTGCGTCGTCAGAGGAGACCACCAGGTCAGCGTCGCCGGCCTGATAGAAATGCCAGCCGTAGCAATAGCCTTTGGCCTCGATGATGCTGATCTTGCGGAGTTCTTGAAGCGGCCGATTGCCGGCGCGGGCCTTGGCGTAGAAGTCGGTGACGGTGGACAGATAGCGGTATGAGTCGCCCGGCGGGTACTTGACCCCGTCGTCATTGATCGCGACCTCATGCAGCAGCGGACTGCCCGGGTTTTCCAGCATCCCGCGCTGTTCGGGCAGATCGCCGCCGCTGCCGAAATCCTCTCCCTCGCCACGGATCACGACAACCTTGACGTCATCGTCGACGTTGCACTTGTGGATCAGGTCGGCGTAGTGCTGCCGCATGCCCAGCGTGGTGGCGTTCTGCGCGTCGGGACGGTCGAAGGTGATGTAGGCGATCCTGTTCTTGACGTCCTTCTCGAACTTGATGTACTGCTCGGCTTCCTTCTTCAACTCTTCGTAGTCGTACTCAGGCATTGGTCATCTCCCGCCTCGGTGATCGATTATGTGAGCAAGCTGCCCGGGTCGACGGGAAGCGAACGCCTGCGATCGGCTAACTCTATTGCCGTAGAGAACCATACGGGCCTGCACCGGACAAGCGACCCATCGCCGTGGGCTTTATCGGCCGCGGCGCGGTGGCAGCGAAGCGCCGTCGCGGGTAAGTCGTCCCTGCTGGTCGCTGGCCAAGATGCCGGCGACAATGGCCGACAGGACGCCGTCGAGCCGTTCAGGGCTGTCGATGATCCGGTCGCCGTGCGCCAGTCGCAGCAGGAGACCATTGATGAAGGTCATCATGACGTTGCTCAGATCGTCGACGACGGCGGGATCCAGGTCCGCGCCGTGCGGGAGCAACTGCACCAGGATGTCGTGGTGCAACTTGGTGAAGGCGTCGGTGGCACGCTGCAAAGTAGCCGCGATCGCCGGGTCGCGGGTCGCCTGCATGGTCAGCTCGTAGCGCGCCTTGGTGCGACTCAGCTGCGGCTCCTCCCCGGACTGGATGACCAGCTTGGCCAATGCAGAGCCCGACGATCCCTCGTCGAGGCCGGGGCTGTCGGCGACCGCCTGCAATGTGGCCAGGTCGAGTTCGGCCATCCGTTCGGCAACGGCAAGCAGCAATGCCGAGCGGGTTCGGAAGTAGAACGAGGTGGTGCCGTCGGGAACACCGGCGTGTGTGTCGACCTTCAGATGGCTCAGGCCTTTCGCGCCGTGCTCGGCCAGCAGCTCGATCGCCGCATCGCACAGTTCGCGGCGGCGGCGATCAGGATCGGGCTTGCGTCTCTTCTGTATGGCGGCAGTGTAGCGGCCGTTCACCCGCGGTTTTGGTGTCAAAGCAGATCCCGACGGTGCGCTGAGTTTGGGTCCATCCGCAGACTACTCTATATTCGTAGTGTCAGACAAGAATGGTGCTTCACGTTGAACGGACAACATGTGGCCGCTCCCGCCAGCCCGCTCAAGCAACTGCCTCGCTGGGCGCCCGAGGATCTCGGTCGGTATCAATTTCAGGTGGTGACCGCCAACGTCACCGACGCGGTGATGGCGATCGGCGGGCTGATCTTCGATCGGGCGATGGCGGGATGGGATGTCAGCGTCGTGGTACAGGGCGACATCGATCGCTGCATTGACGACCGGCCGATCCGGATCTTGGGTGGCAAAGTCGGCCACCTGGCGGGGCGCTCGAACCGCGCGGAGACGTTGCCCCGCCCGCACATACTTGCCGTCGCGACGGACGTGCTGGTCCGAAGCCAGGCGGTCCGTCGGCAGGTGGCCGCGGCCGGCGACGACAACGGGACCGAGGTGCTGCTCTGGGGCCGGTTTCAGCCGCCGAATCTGAACTGCAGGATCGTTGCGGTCCGGCACCGGCCGAGTGCGGCCGCGCACGTGTTCAAGTCACATGCGCTGGCTGCCGGCGGAGCGACTGCCGTGCAGCCGGCCGACGAGGGTTTCTACTCGGTGACTTGACGATCACCCGGGCTTGCCGGCAGTGACGAACTGCAGCGTGCGCTGAGTCTGCTGTTCCACGTCGACCAGGCCCGCCGAGGTGAACAAGTCGACAAACGCGTGCCGGTCGAACATGCGCAGCCCGATCAGCCGGGCGCTCGCGGTCATCGCGCGCCGGACGGCCGGCGGTCGGCCTGCGTAGCTGGTCAGTATCGCCACCCTGCCGCCGGGGCGCAGCACCCGCACCATCTCGCGGGCGACCTGAAACGGCTCAGGCATCAAATAGAGCGCACCGAAACAGCAGACGGCGTCGAAAGTTTCATCGCCGAACGGCAGCGTGCCCGCGTCGCCGCGGACGTAACACGTGCGTGGTCCGCTGTTGTCCAGCACGGCGCGGGTCAGCATCGGCACGGAGATGTCCAACCCGACGGCAAGGCCGTCGGTGGGCAGTTGTTGTGCCAATGTGCCGGTGAAATTACCCGGGCCGCAGGCGATATCGAGCAATGTGTGAGCGTCCGACAGACGTAACGCGTCCGCGGCGCGGCGTTGCTCGGTGCTCGTGGTGACGCCGCTGGCGACGTAGAACGCAACCGGGCGCCACAGTCGTTCGTACACGCCGGCGACCAGCGCGCTGTTCATCGCCCGCTGAGCCAGCGTCGTGGTTTCCGAGGCCCCGGAGGCCCCCGAAGTCTCCGTCTCAGCCAGCACGTCGAGGTAACCATGCCGCACGGTGGCATTGCGATCGAGCAGATTGCGGGTTGTCTGCAGCGGATCGGGCGCGATACCCATCCCGTGAGTCTGGACCGCAGCCACGTCCGACCCGCATCCGGGGCAACCCGTTCTTGCTGCAACACGATCAAAGCCCATAACCTTGGCACCATCGGACCGCGACCGGGGGTCGCCGACCCGGCGTGCCAAAGAGGGCGACAGGGGCGGGAGGGTGACCGAACTGACCGCGCTGCGCGCCGACGAACTGGCCACGCTGGAGATCTTCAAGGGATGTCCCGCCGGGGACTTGATGCCGCTGGCGGCCAGCCTGCAGCCGCTGGAGGCCGCTGCGGGTCAGGTCCTGATGCAGCAGGGCGAGCAGGCGGTGTCCTTTCTGCTCATCTCGTCGGGCATAGCCGAGATCAGGCACGTCGCCGACGATGACGTGGTGACGCTCGAGCAGGTGTCGTCCGGCGCGATCGTCGGCGAGATCGCCCTGCTGCGTCACATTCCGCGGACGGCGACGGTGACCACCACCGCCCTGCTGACCGGTTGGATCGGCGACACCGACGCGTTCGCGCGGTTGGTGCACATCCCGGGGATCATGAGCCGGCTCGTACGCACGGTCCGCCAGCGGCTCGCGGCCTTCCTCACGCCGATCCCGGTACGGGTTCGCGACGGAACAGAACTGCTGCTTCGTCCGGTGCTGCCCGGCGACAGCCTGCGAACCCTGCAGGGGCACGTCCAATTCTCCAGCGAAACGCTGTATCGGCGGTTCATGTCGGCGCGGGTTCCCAGTCCGGCGCTGATGGATTACCTGGCGGAGGTCGACTATGTCGACCACTTCGTCTGGGTGATGACCGATCAGAACGGCCAACCGGTAGCGGATGCCCGCTTCGTGCGAGACGACCACGATCCAAGCGTCGCCGAGATCGCGTTCACTGTCGCCGACGCATACCAGGGCCGCGGGATCGGGTCCTTCTTGATCGACGCGCTCGCCGTTGCCGCCCGGGTCGGCGGAGTCGAAAGGTTCTCCGGGCGCATGCTCGCCGACAACGTGGCGATGCGTACGATCATGGACCACTACGGTGCGTTCTGGGAGCGGGACGACATCGGGGTGGTCACCACCGTCATCGACGTACCCGATCCACGCGATCTAGCGTTGAGTCGCGATATGGTCTCCGCGATCAAACGAACTGCACGCCAAGTGATTCGGTTTGTCAATTAGCATGCGGTTCCGCACCGCCGCGGTAATTTTCCTACTGCTCACCGCGTGCGCCCACCCCGCAGAACGTGCGTCGGCGCCCTCGCCCAGCGCGGTTGCACGCCACGTCAACCCTGCCAACATCAGGCGGGTGCGACGCGACCTACCGCCCGGCTACGAGGTGACCACGGTTTCGGGTGTGGCCGCGCCGCCGGCGATCTGGGGTCTCGGCGGGGCCGGCGTCGCGAACCCGACGCGCTGCGCGGCGCTGGCTGACCCGGCCGGCGGTCATGGGCAAGGCGCTCAAGGCATTTCGGGATCAGGTGCGGGGGGCACCGTGTACGCGGTGGTCGTGGCGGTGCCGACGAGCCCGGTGGCGCTGGATCAATCTCTGGTAGCCCAGTGCCGACAGTGGAGCATGACCGGCGGGCGCGCCGGCGCGCGGGTACATCTGGTCGACCCGCCCCGCATCGATGCCACCGAAACCCTGGGCATGGTGGCCGAAATCTCGACTTCGGTCGAAGGCGGTAATGAAATCGCTTCTCGGGCAAGCACCTTCACCGCGTACCTGGGCGACTACGTCGCGTTCACCACGCTGATCAGCGACCCCGGGGCGCCCGATCCGGCGCTCACGCCACAGTTCGCCGCAGAGCTGTTGGTGAAAGCGGTGTCGGAATTACGCGGGTGAGGGCGGTGCGTTAGATTGGCCCCGATGATGCGGATGGCTGTAACGATCGGAAGTGTCTGCCTCTTGGCGGCTTGCTCTCACGGTTCGTCGGAGACGGCCCCTACCGCCGATATCACGAAGATTTCCCAGGTGAAGTCGGCATTCGGGCCGGAATTCAAGGTCAAGGACACATCGAAGACCGCCATCGATCCCAAGGTGCTGTCGACGCACAAGCTTCCGCCGGGGCTGAAGTTCGATCCGCCGGATTGCACGTCGATGGTGGTCGGCGAGGAAATGCCACCGGGCCTGGAGGGAAACATGGCTGCGGTGTCCGCAGAGGGCGACGGCGACCGGTTCATCGTGATGGCCGTGCAGACGTCGGAACCGGTGCCGTTCGAGGAGCCGAGCCGCAACTGCCGGAAGGTCGGATTTGAGGGGGGCCGGGTGCGCGGTCTCATCGAAGTCGTCGACGTGCCGCAGATCCAGGGGACACGCACTCTGGGCGTACACCGTGTCCTGCAGACCGTGGTGCAGGGGAAGCCGCGCAGCGGCGAGCTGTACAACTATTCCGCGCATTTCGGTGACTACCAGGTGATTGTCACCGCCAACCCGCAATTGAAGCCCGGCCAGCCCCCCGCGCCCGTCGACACCAAGCGGGCCCGCGATCTACTCGTCAAATCCGTCGCCGCGATCAAGGGCTGACTTTCACCGAACGTCCTTGGGCCTGAACTGAAGACTGACCCGCGGCCCAGTGCAGGCCGACGTCTTGGGCACCGAGTGCTCCCAGGTTCGCTGGCAAGAACCGCCCATCACCAATAGATCGCCGTGAGCCTGCGGCAGCCGCAACGACGCGCCGCCACCGCGGGGCCGCAACGCGAAGGTGCGGGTGGCGCCGAGGCTGACAATCGCCACCATGGTGTCCTGGGTGCTGCTGCGGCCGATAGTGTCGCCGTGCCACGCCACACTGTCGGCGCCGTCGCGATACCAGCACAGGCCGACGGTGGTGAACGGCTCGCCTAGCTCGCCGGCGTAGATGTCGTTGAGACGGCGCCGAAGCCGGGCCAGCCGCGGATGCGGCGGATCCTCGACTGTGAGGTCGTGGAAGCTCACCAAGCGGGGCACGTCGAGTATGCGGTCGTACATCTGGCGGCGTTCGGCTCGCCACGGAATCGTCTCCAGCAGTTCGCCCACCAGGCTGTCGGCGTCGGCGAGCCAGCCGGAGCGGATATCGATCCAAGCCCCGCTGCCGAGCGGCCTGCGGTCGTTGCACTCGAACAACGACTCCTGCACCGAAATCGCCACGGCGCCCAGTTTATCGCACACCCGTTCGAACTACAGCCGGACCGGGCCGGGGCCGTTGGCGGCGAGCACGTCGTCGGGATTGGTTAGCGCGCAGGTTCGCAGGCTGAGGCAACCGCAGCCGATGCAGTCGGCGAGGTTGTCGCGCAGCCGCTGCAGGTGCAGGATCCGGTCGTCGAGGTCGGCGCGCCACCCAGCGGACAGCTTGGCCCAGTCCCGGCTGGTCGGAACCCGATCGGCGGGCAGCGTAGCCAGCGCTTCACGGACACGGGCCAGCGGAATGCCCAGCCGGTGCGACATCCTGATGAACGCGACCCGTCGCAGCGTGTCGCGGCTGTAGCGGCGCTGGTTGCCCGACGTGCGCCGGCTGGTGATCAGTCCTTGCCGCTCGTAGAAGTGCAGAGCCGAGATCGCGACGCCGGCTCGATGGGCGAGTTCACCGGGAAGCAGCTCATGGCCGTCCACAACCTGAACCATACTTGAGGTGACGGTCCGCGTTACCGTGCTAGGTGTGAGTAGCAGCCGACTGGGCTCCAATTCCGAGGTTGGTGCACTGCGGGTGGTCATCATGCACCGACCCGGTGCGGAACTGCGCCGACTCACGCCGCGCAACAACGATGACCTGCTGTTCGACGGACTGCCCTGGGTCGCGCGGGCACAGGAGGAGCACGATGCATTCGCCGAACTGCTGCGCTCTCGTGGCGTCGAGGTGCTCTTGTTGTCCGACTTGCTGCACGAGGCGCTGGCCAGTGGGGCGGCCAGGATGCAGGGCATCGCTGCCGCGGTCGACGCTCGGCGGCTGGGATCGCCTTTGGCGCAAGAACTTTCCGCATATCTGCGTGGCCTCGACCCGGCCAGGCTGGCGCACGCGCTGATCGCCGGCATGACGTTTGCCGAGCTACCGCCGGACGCGCGTGCGGACGAGTCACTGGTCCGTCGCATGCACCACGGCAGCGACTACGTCATCGAGCCGCTGCCCAACCTGTTGTTCACCCGCGACTCGTCGATCTGGGTCGGTCCCCGGGTGGTCATCCCGTCGTTGGCGCTGCCGGCACGAGCCCGTGAGGCATCGTTGACCGACTTGATCTATGCCCACCATCCCCGATTCACTGGTGTGCGACGTGCCTACGAATCCCGCACGGCGCCAGTCGAAGGCGGTGACGTGTTGCTGCTTGCCCCGGGAGTGTTAGCCGTCGGCGTGGGTGAACGCACGACCCCGGCGGGCGCAGAATCTTTGGCGCGCAGCCTGTTCGACGATGACCTGGCCCACACGGTGCTGGCGGTGCCGCTGGCGAAGGAACGCGCACAGATGCACCTGGACACTGTGTGCAGCATGGTCGACACCGACGCGGTGGTGATGTATGCCAAAGTCGTCGACACGTTGTCGGCATTCACCATCGCGCGCACCCCGGACGGGGTGCGGATCTCCGATGAAGCACCGTTCGTCGAGGCCGCGGCTGCCGCGATGGGCTTCGACACCCTGCGCGTCATCGATACCGGCCGCGATTCCGTTGTCGCCGAACGAGAACAGTGGGATGACGGCAATAACACGTTGGCGCTGGCGCCCGGAGTGGTCGTCGCCTACGAACGCAATACGCGAACCAACGCGCGACTGCAGGATGCCGGAATCGAAGTGCTGACGATTGCCGCCTCCGAGTTGGGCACCGGCCGCGGCGGGCCGCGGTGCATGTCTTGTCCGGCCGCCCGCGACCCGCTGTAATATGTTGCGGGCCCGCGTTGTTGATTGCGGTTTGGTAACCGACACGCCCGCAACGCGACACCAAACCATAACGACCTGGCAACTGACTCGCCGTTGCGCCGCGAACGTGTCAGCGTGGTGGTCGTGACTATTGATGTTGACCATGACCGCATCCCCTCCACTGAGGGGCGGCCTTACCGCTGTGCGCGAGGCCACTGGCTGCTGCCGGGCCACATGATGGTCGGAAGCATGCCGTGCTCCTGCCGTCGAGGCCGGCACACCACCTGGAATTGCGAGTGCGGCGACGTCACCTACGCGCCGGCGCTAAAAGAGTCGTGCGCTTTGGGTCGCTAGACGACGTTTCGCGAAGACAAGCTAGCGCCAACTGGGCAGCCAGATCTCCATGTTCCAGGTGTTCTGTGAAATCGGCTGTCCGGTCAGCACCGGAAAGAGCCAGGCGAAGTTCGTCAACACCAGTGCGACATAACAGGACACCGCGATGAGCCCGAGGCTGCGACGTTCGGCGCCTTGGCCGGGTTTGTAGAGGATGTCGCCGAGGATCAACGCGATCGCCATCACCAAGAACGGCGCCATGGTCGCCGCGTAGAAGAAGTACATCTGCCGGTCGATGTCGGCGAACCACGGCAGCCAACCGGCGCAATAGCCGACCAACACCGCGGCGTACCGCCAATCGCGGCGCACGAACATCCGCCAGCAGGCGTAGCCGAGGACTGGTACTGAAAGCCACCACATCGCCGGTGTACCAACCAACATCACCGCCTTGACGCACGACTGCGCGCCGCAGCCGACCACGTTCTGCTGGTCGATGGCGTAGAGCACCGGGCGCAGCGACATCGGCCACGCCCACGGTTTGGACTCCCAGGGATGGTAGTTGCCTGCCGAATTCGTGAGGCCGGCGTGGAATTGGTAGGCCTTGGCGGTGTAATGCCATAGCGAGCGGATGGCGTCGGGCAGTGGGAACTCCGTCTGCGGTCCGATCGACTGGCCCACTTCATGGCGGTCGATGGCGGTCTCGGAGGCGAACCACGGCGCGTAGCTGGCCAGGTACACCCCGAATGGGATGAGCAACAACGCGTAGGCGGTGGGGACCAGATCGCGGCGGATGGTTCCCAGCCACGGTCGCAAGACCCGGTATTGCCTGCGCGCCACCACGTCGAAGGACAACGACATCAGCCCGAAGAATGCCACGAAGTACAGTCCGGACCACTTTGTCGCACAAGCCAATCCGAGCAGCGCCCCGGCGCCGAACCGCCACCATCGCACACCCAGCCGTGGTCCCCACACCGTCTCGGTGATGCGGCTTTCGGTCAACGCCACGTGCATGCGCCGGCGCACTTGATCCCGGTCGACCATCAGCGCACCGAATGCGGCGACCACCAAGAACGCCAGGAATCCGTCCAGCAGTGCGGTGCGTGCCACGACAAAGCTGACCCCGTCGGCGATGAGCAGCACTCCGGCGATCGCACCGACCAGCGTCGAGCGGCTGATCCGGCGCACGATCCGGACGACCAGCGCCACCAGCACAACGCCGAGTACGGCGCCGGTGAACCGCCAGCCCAGCCCGTTGTAGCCGAAAACGGCCTCGCCGATAGCGATCAGCTGTTTGCCCACCGGCGGATGGACGACCAATCCATAGCCGGGGTTGTCCTCGACGCCGTGGTTGTGCAGCATCTGCCACGCCTGCGGGGCGTAATGCTTCTCGTCGAAGATCGGCGTGCCGGCATCGGTCGGCGAACCCAGGTTGACCGTTCGGGTCAGCGCCGCCAACGCGGAGACGACGGCGGTCGCCACCCAACCCTCTAGCCGGTCGACGGGCCCGAAATCGGGCGCCGGCGTGAGCGGAGCGGGACTGATGACCGGTACCGCTTGCTCGGCAGCGACGAGTTCATCGGGTAAGACGGTGACCATCAGAGACGATCGTAGGCTGTTGCCCATGACCGCGCGCCGGCGACGATGCAGTGGGGGCACGCCCCCTCGCCGCTGGGCGGCTGGGGGTACCCCCACCCGCTTGCGGGGGACGAAGCGATGAGAAGGAGCGGCGCATGACCGGTGGGCGACTGCTGTTGGGCGCCACGCCGTTGGGCCAGCCGTCCGATGCGTCACTCCGGCTGGTTGCCGCGCTGTCATCGGCGGACGTCGTCGCCGCCGAGGACACCCGCAGGGTGCGGATGCTGGCCAAGGCGCTCGACGTGGTCATCGGCGGAAAGGTCGTCAGCTTTTTCGATCACGTCGAGGCGGCCCGGGTGCCTGCCCTGGTCGACCAGATCAGTGCAGGCGCTACCGTGTTGTTGGTCAGCGACGCCGGGATGCCGCTGATCAGCGACCCCGGCCACCGGCTGGTGGCGGCCTGCCTGGAAGCGAGTCTGTCGGTGCAGTGCCTGCCCGGCCCGTCGGCGGTGACGACGGCGCTGGCGGTGTCCGGCCTGCCGTCGGAGAGGTTCTGCTTCGAGGGTTTCGCCCCGCGCAAACAGGCTGCGCGCCGCACCTGGCTGGCGTCGCTGGCGGGAGAGCAGCGCACGGCGGTGTTCTTCGAATCGCCGCGCCGGCTGCCGGACTGCCTGCGGGACGCGGTCGAGCAGCTCGGGCCGGACCGGCGGGCGGCGGTGTGCCGCGAGCTGACCAAGGTGCACGAGGAAGTGGTGCGCGGATCGCTGGAGGAGCTGGCCGCGTGGGCCGCCGACGGCGTGCTCGGTGAGATCACCGTGGTGTTGGCCGGCGCAATCGTCCGCGCCGACCTGCCCACGCTGGTGATGGAGGCGAGCGCTCTGGTCGACGCCGGGATGGGCGTCAAAGACGCCTGCGCGCAGGTGATTTCCGCTACCCCGGGAGCGACGTCACGGCGTGAGCTCTACGACGCGGTGCTCCGATCGCGCGGCTGACGCCGACGCCCGCTCCGATGATCGGCGCCGCCTTGTGCAGGCATTCCTCCCATTCGGCGTCGACGTCGGAATCGGCGGTGATCCCGCCGCCCGACCCCAGCACCGCGTTGCCCACTGCGTCGAATTCCACCGTGCGGATCGCCACGTTCAGCTCGCAGCCGGCTACCGGCGACGCCAAACCGACTGTGCCGCAATAGACTCCACGGCGCAACTGCTCCCACTGTGAAATCAGTTGGCGCGCGCGAATTTTGGGTGTACCGGTGATCGAGGCCGGCGGGAAGGTGGCGTCGAGCAACGCCGAGGTGGGCAGTTCGATGGGAACCTGCGCCGACACCGTCGACACCAGGTGCCACACACCCGGCGCGGGCCGCACCACGAGCAACTCGGGCACCGTGACCGATCCGGTGACCGCGACCCGGCCCAGGTCGTTGCGCACCAGGTCGACGATCATGACGTTCTCGGCGACATCCTTGCTGGATTCCCGCAGCGCCGACGGGGGAGCGTAGAGCGGCAGCGTGCCTTTGATCGGGCTCGAGATGACCAGATCGCCACGGCGACACAAGAAGAGCTCCGGCGACAGCGATGCCACCGCTCCCCAGGGTCCGGCGACGTAGGCCGCCCGCGCGGGTGCGGTGCGGGCGACGCCGTCGATGAAGAAGTCCATCGGCTCGCCGGCGAGCGTGCCGGCGAATTGTGTGCATACGCACGCCTGGTAGACCTCACCGGCGCGGATGGCCTCCAAGCAGGCCAGTACGCCGGCGCGATGTGCCCGACGATCGGCGGCGTCCCAGTCGATTCGGTAAGCCCGCGCCGGCGCGGGAGTCGTGAGCGCTTCGGCCAGCCAGTCGGGCATCGGGGCGCCGGACAGGCTTTCGAACCACCACTGCCGGTCGCGGTCGCAGCGCAGCACGCAGTCCGTCCAGCCGCCCGCGGCCTCGGGTATCCGGGCTCGGCCGGCCGTCGGAACCCGGATCGGGGTAGGAGAGGTAGCCGATCCAGCCACCGCCGACCGCCGTGCTGTGCGAACCCGGTCGCACGTCGAACGCGTCGGCTACATCGACGGGCCGCATCGACACGCTCGGGGCGATCACGGCCGACGGCGCCGAACCAGTCGACCGGTCAGCGCGGCGGGCGGCGGCAGGTCCAGCCGGTTCGTGGCGTCGCCGACGGCCCGCAGCACCTCATGGGGGCTGCCGAGATCGCCAAGCCGGTCGGTTCGCACGCCCCTAGCTTTGCAGAAATCTCAGCCGCGGCTGATTTCGCGTGCGGTGGTGACGGCCGCGAGCTTGTCGGGATTGCGCATCGCATAGAAGTTGCTGATCTTGCCGTCGACGATCTCGACGGTGAAAACGCCCTCCAGGCGGTCGCCGGCATAGATCAGCACCGCCGGCGCGGCGTTGCAGATCGACCATTTCCGCGCGCACATCGGGAAGTTGCATGCCGCGGCCGATCAGCCCGACGACCGCTCTGGCGACCTTGTCGGCCCCGATCACCGGTCGACGGGCCGCGCTGGCCTTACCGCCGCTGTCGGCGGTCCACACCACGTCGGGGCCAGCATCGACATCACCTTCTGCACGTCGCCGCCGGCCGCCGCGGCCATGAACTCCGCGGCGATCCTCGCGTTCTGCTGCCGGGTCGACCGGGGCGAAGCGCTTACGTCGGGCCTGCACGTGTTCGCGGGCCCGATGCGCGACCTGCCGCACCGCGGCCGCCGATTTGTCTACCGCGGAGGCGATTTCGTCGTAGTCGAATCCGAACACCTCGCGTAGCACGAATACCGCGCGCTCGTCGGGGCTCAGCGTCTCCAGCAGCACCAGCATAGCCATCGAAACCGATTCGGCCAGAAGGACATCCGCCGACGGATCCTGCTCGTCGAGCAATAGCGGCTCGGGCAGCCACGGTCCGACGTAGTCCTCTCGACGCCGGGCGCCGGCGCGCAGCGCGTTGAGTGCCTGACGGGTGACCAACCGGGCCAGATAAGACTTCGTGTCACGCACCCCGGACAGGTCTACCTGCGACCAGCGCAGGTAGCTGTCCTGCAGAACGTCGTCGGATTCGGTTGTCGAACCCAGGATTTCGTAGGCGATGGTGAACAGCAGCGGCCGCAGCAGCGTGAACCGTTCGGCATGATCGCCGGAGGCGGTCACGATACCGCGACCGCGTCGGCCGCCAGGCGCTCGGCCCGCTTGCCGCCTTTGAGCCAGCGATACCATCCCGGCTTGGCGGCCTCACGGCGAATGCCCCACACCGTGCCTTTGCAGACCGCTTCCTTGATCGACGCGGCGACCCGCCCGCCGATGAACAAGTTCAGCGGGGTGTCGTCGGTGCGAGCGAACTGGACGGTGGCATACGAGCGGCCCAGGCTGATGCACTGGCCGGTGAAAGCCTGGTTGATCGGCGCGGGCGGTGTGCCGTCGATGCGGCTGAGCACCGTGTTGGCGGCCTGGGCGCCAAGCGGAATCGCGGCCTGGCAGCTCATCCGCAGCGGCCGGTCCGAGGGCGCGGCGGCGTCACCGGCGGCCACGATGCGGGGATCGTCCACGCTGGTCAGTGTTTCATCGGTGAGCAAGCGGCCCAGCGCATCGGTGCGAAGTCCGCTGCGGGCAGCCAGATCCGGCACGCCGAAGCCCGCCGTCCACACCGTCACCGCGCTGGGCAGCACGGCAGCCGTCTGGATGCCAGCACCACCGCGTCGGAGCGAACCTCGCGGACCGCCGCGGCCTCCAGCACGTCCACGCCGAGGCGGCGCAGCCACTTGGCCACCGAACGCCGTCCGGCCCTGCTCAGCGACGGCCCCAGCACTCCGCCGCAGACCAAGCTGACCCGCCGACCCTGTTCGGCCAGCTCGGATGCCGTCTCGATGCCGGTCAACCCGGCGCCGACCACCGTGACCGGCGCGTCGGGGTGTCGCTCGTCCAGCGCGTCGCGCAGCCGCTCGGCTTGCTCGAATTCTGCTAGCGGGTAGGCGAATTCAGCTGCGCCCGGCACGGTAGTCGGCAGCCACGCCGGTGCTGCCGACCGCGTAGATCACGTAGTCGTAGTCCAGCACCTCGCCGGACGCCAGCTCGACGGTGGCATCGGCGGTGTTGATCCGCGCGGCGTTGTCGACGACCAGCCGGATGCCCTTGCCGAGCAGTGTTCCGTAGTCGACGGCGGCGATACCGCTGCCGGCGACCAACTGATGCAACCGGATTCGCTCGACGAAGACCGGGCGTGGATTGACCACAGTGATGTCGGCGTCGGCGCGCAGGCGCAGATGGTTGGCGGCCAGCGTGCCGGCGTATCCGCCGCCGATCACGACGATGTGAGTGTGTTGGGCGGTCATTGTTGTCTCCTGTCCTCGCGGGGTGTTCTGCCCTCAAGACACCGCCGCATCGGCGGATGTGACAACGATGGAGTGGTTGTGACCAGGCTCACGCCGGTGGCGGTGAGGCGGCGCAGAGTTCGGCGACCAGGGTCTCGATCCGGGCGGCGTGATAGTCCGGGCGTAGCCGGCCGGCGCGGTCGAGGGTGACCAGTCCGTGCAGCGCGGCCCACACCACCTCGGCCAGCGTGTCGGGATCCCGCGGGCCTGCGACCGTTTCCACCGCCGCACGCAGTTCGGCGAAAGCCGCCGTCAACTCGGCCGGTGTGTCCGCGGCGGCGAAGGGCAGCGTCGTCGCGCGGGTGAACATCGCGTCGAACAATGCGGGATTGTGCTGCGCAAACCCGATGAACGCGTGGGCCACTCGCGCAAGGGCGTCCTGGCCGTCGGCTGCCCTGCCGCGCGCCGTGGCGAGGACCTCGGCGAGTTCGCCGAAGCCCTGGACGGCTACCGACGCGACGATGCCTTCCATGCCCGAGAAATGCTTGTAGAGCACCGGCTGGCTGTATTCGATCTCGGCGGACAGCCGGCGGGTGGTGACGGCGTCCCAACCCTCCTCTTCGGCCAGCTTGCGCGCCGTGGCGGTGATCAACTGGCGTCGGGCCGCTCGCTCGCGCACCCGGCGATCCTCGATGGTCATGACGTCATGCTAGCGCTGATACAGAAAATAGCGGCGCTATTGACACGGTCCGTGACGAGGGTTAGCGTCGCTAACACCTACCGCAGCAGAGGAGCGCAAGATGACCGAACCGGCCGCATGGTTCGCCATGATCGCGGTGCTGGGCACCGCGGTGGTCTACGGCACCGACGTGTTCTGCGCCATGGTGCAACGACCCGCACTGGCGCATGTCGACGACCGGGCACTGGTCGCGGTGATGGGCAATGTGCACTTCTACGGTGACCGGCGGATGCCGGTGCCCGGGGTGCTGGGTATGGCCGCCGCTGCCATCAGTGCGGCATTGGCCGCGGCGTCAGGGCATTGGGCGCAAGCGATCGCTGCGGGTGTTGCGGTCGGTCTGCTGGCGGTGTGGTTGGGGCTCTACCTGCGCGTCAGCGCGCCGATCAATCGCAGACTCACCGCTGCGGCCGATCAATCCGAACCGCCGGTCAATGCCCGGGCACTGCAACATAATTGGGACAGGATCATCACGATCAGGGCAGTTCTACAAGGTTTGGCCGTCACAGCATTGTGTGCGGCGCTGCTGAGCTGACTTACCACGTGTAAACGGGAAAGGACCAACACCATGGGCATAACGACGAACCTCGGGCGCCTGCTGATGCGCGGGGCCCCGCTCTTCAATGCGCCGGTAGCGGCGATCGCGAACTCTCCCCGCCTCGGAGCGGGACTGCGACGGAGCGTCACGCTAGTCACCTACACCGGTCGACGTTCGGGACGAACTTTCAGCATTCCGGTGGCCTACCGCCGCCGCGGCGACGAGAACCTCGATATCAGCGTGAACATGCCCGACGCCAAGACCTGGTGGCGCAACTTCCTCGGCGACGGCGCTCCGCTGTCGGTGACGCTGGACGGAGCCGAGCGCGCCGGGCACGGCGTGGCAGATCGAGACGACAAGGGGCGCGTCACCGTTCGCGTTCGACTCGTCGGCAGCTAGTCGACCTGGTAACGAGGGAACACGCCGGTGGGCGCCGGCAGCACCGTGCCGGGCGCCAGCCGTGCTCCGATGGCGGCAAAGGTGCGCTGTTCTGATGTCTGACCGAGCAAGTCCAACAGCTTGCTCGCCGACTCGGGCATCACCGGCTGAATCAGCAGCGCCGCGATCCGCACCGCCTCGCACGTCGTGTAGAGCACGGTCGCGAAGCGGCCCTGGTCTGCCTCCGCGTCGCTCTTGCGCAACACCCAGGGCTGCTGGGCCGAGAAGTATCTGTTCGCCGCGCCGAGCATCAGCCAGATCGTTTCCAGTGCCAGATGCATTGCCTGGTTGTCGAATTCGGCACGCACCCGCTCGAGCAGGCCATCAGCGGCCGCGAGCAGTTCGGCGTCGTCGGTGGTGAATTCGCCGGGTGTGGGGACGATTCCGTCGAGATTCTTGGCCACCATCGACAGCGAGCGCTGGGCCAGGTTGCCAAGCTCGTTGGCCAGGTCGGTGTTGATTCGGGTGATGATCGCGTCTTCGCTGTAGCTGCCGTCCTGGCCGAAGGGGACCTCGCGCAACAGGAAGTAACGCACCTGGTCCAGGCCGAACGTGTCGACCAGGGTGACCGGGTCGACGACGTTGCCCACCGACTTGCTCATCTTCTCGCCGCGGTTGAGCAGAAACCCGTGCGCGAAAACCCTTCGCGGCAAATCAATTCCGGCTGACATCAAAAACGCCGGCCAGTAGACGGTGTGGAATCGGATGATGTCCTTGCCGATCATGTGCAAGTCGGCCGGCCAGTAGCGGCGGAACAACTCCGATTCGGTGTCCGGATAGCCCACCCCGGTCAGGTAGTTGGTCAGCGCGTCGACCCAGACGTACATGACGTGATCCGGATGGTCGGGGACCTTCACGCCCCAGTCGAACGAGGTGCGCGAGATGGACAGATCCCGCAGACCTCCGGAGACGAAGCTGACCACCTCGTTGCGCCGCACATCGGGCGCGATGAAGTTCGGGTTGGCCTCGTAGTGGGCCAGCAGCTTGTCGGTGTAGGCCGAGAGCCGGAAGAAATAGGTCTGCTCCTCGGTCCAGGTCACCGGTGAGCCGGTTTCGACGGCGATCCGGATCCCGTCGACGAGCGCCGTCTCCGATTCGACGAAGAACCGCTCGTCGCGCACCGAGTACCAGCCGGAGTAGGTGTCCAAGTAGATGTCACCGGCCGCCTGCATGCGCCGCCAGATCTCCTTGGACGCTTCGTGGTGGTCGGCGTCGGTGGTGCGGATGAACCGGTCGAAGGAGATGTTCAATGCCTTCTGCAGGCTCTGGAACACGTCGGAGTTGCGCCGGGCCAATTCGGAGGTCGGAATGCCCTCTACCGCCGCGGTCTCGACCATCTTGAGGCCGTGTTCGTCGGTGCCGGTGAGGAAGCGGACGTCGAAGCCGTCGAGGCGCTTGAACCGGGCGATCGCGTCGGTGGCGATGTACTCGTAGGCATGCCCGACGTGCGGGTTGCCATTGGGGTACGTGATCGCGGTGGTGACGTAAAAGGGCCTCATCGACCCCAACCTTATTTGTGGCGCACCCTATTGTGTGCGCGTGAGTTCCAAACGTCCGCCGCCACCCGCTCCGCCGCGGTTGAGCCCGCTGGTCGACGCGCACACTCACCTGGACGCCTGCGGCGCCAAGGACGCTGACGACGTGCGTGCCATCGTCGATCGTGCGGCGGCGGTCGGCGTGGTCGCAGTGGTGACCATCGCCGACGACCTGGCCTCGGCTCGCTGGGCGACGCAGGCGGCCGACTGGGATCGGCGTGTCTACGCCGCGGTGGCACTGCATCCCACCCGCGCCGACGCACTGACCGAGGGGGCCCGTGCCGAGATCGAGCGTTTAGCGGCGCACCCGCGGGTGGTGGCGATCGGCGAGACCGGGATGGATCTGTACTGGCCGGGCCGGCTGGCGGGGTGCGCGGAGCCGACTGTGCAGCGGGAGGCCTTCGCGTGGCATATCGACCTGGCCAAGCGAACCGGCAAGCCGCTGATGATTCACAACCGCGATGCCGACGCCGACGTGCTCGACGTGCTGCGCGCCGAGGGCGCGCCGGGCACCGTGATCTTTCACTGTTTCTCGTCGGGCGCGGAGTTGGCGCGTGCCTGCGTCGATGCCGGATGGCTGGTCAGCTTGTCTGGGACGGTGAGTTTCCGCAACGCTCGCGAGCTGCGCGAAGCCGTCCCGCTGATCCCCGCGGCGCAACTGCTGGTGGAGACCGACGCGCCGTTCTTGACCCCGCATCCACACCGGGGCGCCCCCAACGAGCCGTACTGCCTGCCCTACACCGCGCGAGCGCTGGCCGAGCTGATCGATCGGCCCGCCGACGAACTGGCCGAGATCACCACCGACAATGCCCGCAGGACCTACGGACTGGCGGAAGAGGGTTAAAAGTCCGTTAATGCGATCGCGCCCGAGTTGCCGTATGGTGAGCCCGTTCGTTACCGTCTTGTGATCGAACAGCTGGGGCCCTGGCGGCCCCTATTTGCTGCCAAAGTGGTTATTGAGGTTGGGGTATACGCGCGTTGAACATCGTCACAAAACTTCATCAGTCCCCTTCACCGGCTCTACGGCTTCTCGTTGCGGGCCTTCTTTTGGTCTTGGCGTTCGCCGGCGCCTACGCGGTCGCCGACTACAAGACGGTGACGCTGAGCGTCGACGGAACCCCGATGACCGTGACGACGATGAAGTCACGGGTGATCGACATCATCGTGGAAAACGGGTTCTCCGTCAGCGAGCGTGACGACCTTTATCCTGCCGCTGGTGAGCGCGTCCCGAACGCCGCGAACATCGTGTTGCGGCGCAGCCGGCCGCTGCAGATCTCGTTGGACGGCCAGAACACCAAGCAGGTGTGGACGACGGCCTCCACGGTCGACGAGGCGCTGGCCCAGTTGTCGATGACCGACACTGCGCCGGCGGCGGCGTCGCGAGGCAGCCGTGTCCCGCTGGCCGGGATGGCCCTGCCGGTGGTCAGCGCCAAGACGATCGAGCTCGACGACGCCGGTGTGGTGCGCAATGTTCATCTGGCCGCGGCCCGGGTAGGCGACCTGCTGGCCGGCATCGGGGCGCCGCTGCTGCAAAGCGACTCGGTCACTCCCGGTGCGGGGGCACCGGTGATCGACGGCATGCATGTCCAGGTGATCCGCACCCGCATCGAGAAGATCACCGAGCGGGTGCCCCTGGTTCCGCCGCAGCGCCGCATCGAGGACCCGGAGATGAACAAGGACCGCCAGGTCGTCCAAGACCCGGGCACCCCGGGCACCCAGGACGTGACGTTCTCGGTGTCCAAGGTCAACGGCGTCGAGACCGGCAGGCTGCCCATCGCCAGCCACGTGATCGCACCCGCCCGCGAGGCGGTGCTGCGGGTCGGCACCAAGCCCGGCACCGATGTTCCAGACGTCGGCAACGGCGAGATCTGGGACGCCATCTCGCGCTGCGAGGCCGGCGGCAACTGGGCGATCAACACCGGCAACGGCTACTACGGCGGCGTCCAGTTCGACCAGAACACCTGGGAGCGCAACGGTGGTACGCGGTTTGCGCCACGTGCCGACCTGGCGAGCAGGGAAGAGCAGATCGCCGTCGCCGAGGTCACCCGCGCCCGCCAGGGCTGGGGAGCATGGCCGGTGTGCAGCGGACGGGCGGGTGCGCGCTGACCATCCGGTTACTCGGGCGGACCGAAATCCGACGATTGGCCAAGGAACTCGAATTCCGGCCGCGTAAATCGTTGGGACAGAATTTTGTTCACGATGCGAACACGGTGCGCCGGGTAGTCTCCGCATCCGGAGTCAACCGGCACGATCACGTCCTGGAAGTCGGCCCCGGTTTGGGATCGCTGACCCTGGCGCTGCTGGACCGCGGCGCCACGGTGAGCGCCGTCGAGATCGACCCGGTACTGGCCGGCCGACTGCCGACGACCGTCGCGGAGCACTCGCACAGTGAAAGCCAGCGGCTGACCGTGCTGAACCGCGACGTGCTGTCCGTCGGCCCCGCCGACCTGGCGACCGAACCCACAGCGGTGGTCGCGAACCTGCCCTACAACGTCGCGGTTCCGGCGCTACTGCACCTGCTTGCCGAATTCCCGTCGCTGCGCACGCTGACGGTCATGGTGCAGGCCGAGGTTGCCGAACGACTCGCCGCCGAACCGGGCGGCAAGGAGTACGGCGTGCCCAGCGTCAAGGTGCGCTTCTACGGACAGGTCCGCCGTCACGGCACGGTGTCGCCGACCGTCTTCTGGCCCATCCCGCGCGTCTATTCCGGGCTGGTGCGTATCGACCGGCACGCCAACCCACCCTGGCCAACTGACGCGACCTTCCGCCAGAACGTCTTCAGCCTCATTGATACCGCATTTGCTCAGCGGCGCAAGACATCTCGCAACGCCTTCATCGAATGGGCGGGTTCGGGCAACGAATCGGCGAGCCGACTGCTCGCCGCGAGCATCGACCCGGCGCGCCGCGGCGAGACGCTGACCGTCGACGAATTCGTCCGGCTCTATCAGCGCTCGGGTGAGGTGGGCGACGCCGGCCCACGCGGCCGCGGCCTGTCGCAACGGCACGCCTCGGCGAGCTAGTCTCGTGCGGTGCCGACGGACCCGAACACCGCTGCCGAATGGGTGCCCACTGGGTCGGTCACCGTCCGCGCGCCCGGGAAAATCAACCTCTATCTGGCGGTCGGAGATCGTCGGGACAACGGCTATCACGACCTGACGACGGTATTCCACGCCGTCTCTCTCGTCGACGAGATCACCGTCCGCAACGCCGATGTGCTTTCACTCGAGATCGGCGGTGAGGGCGCCGACAAGCTTCCCCTCGACGAACGCAATCTGGCGTGGCAGGCGGCCGAGCTGATGGCTGAGCACGTCGGCCGTGCGCCCGACGTGTCGATCGCGATCGACAAATGCATCCCGGTTGCCGGCGGAATGGGCGGCGGCAGTGCGGACGCGGCGGCCGTTCTGGTCGCGCTCAACTCGTTGTGGGAACTCGGCGTGCCCCGTCGCGACCTGCACGTGCTGGCGGCAAAGCTGGGCAGCGATGTGCCGTTCGCGCTGCACGGTGGCACCGCGTTGGGTACCGGTCGAGGCGAAGAGCTGGCAACGGTACTGGGCCGCAACACTTTTCACTGGGTGCTGGCGTTCGCCGAGGGCGGGCTGTCCACACCCTCGGTATTCAGCGAGCTGGACCGGCTCAGAGAGGTCGGGGCACCGCCGCGTCTTGACCAACACGAGCCGGTGGTGGCTGCGCTGGCCACCGGCGACCCGGAGCGGCTGGCGCCGCTGCTGGGCAACGAGCTCCAGGCGGCCGCCCTGAGCCTGAGCCCGGGGTTGCGGCGGGTTTTGCGTGCCGGCGTCGAGGCCGGCGCGCTGGCGGGCATCGTCTCGGGTTCCGGACCGACCTGCACGTTTCTGTGCCGGTCGGCACCCGCGGCGGTCGACGTCGGCACCGAGCTCTCGGGGGCCGGTGTCTGTCGCACTGTGCGCGTGGCCAGCGGCCCGGTGCACGGCGCCAGGGTGGTGCCCGCGACGGACGGTGGCGCGTGACATACGACCCAATTCCGCGCCACAGTTTGGTACTTCTTTAAGAGGAGTTTAAGATACTCGACGGTGATGAATACCGGTCAAGCACTGCGCCTGATTCTTCCGCCCGCCGTTCGTGTCGGCGGGCCTGCTATTGATCCCACAGGTTGGCGCCGTCGCAGTGGCCTCGCCGAGACGGCAACGTTGCGCGAGGTCGCCGCTTCACTACCGATTCGAGATGAAATCGCTGCCCAGTTGTGGGCGCGCGGTTGTCACAAAGTGTGCCTGAGCAGGGGCAGCATTAGACGTCGGGCATTGGCGCCGGAGCTAGGGAGGCAGTCGTGAGCAGGTTTACCGAGAACATGTTCCGCAACGCCCATCAGACCACGAAGGGCATGGTTACCGGCGAGCCGCACGAGCCGGTTCGGCATACCTGGCGTGAGGTCCACGAGCGCGCCCGCCGCGTGGCCGGGGGACTGGCCGCGGCCGGAATCGGCCACGGCGACGCGGTCGGCGTGCTGGCCGGTGCGCCGGTGGAAATCGCGCCGACCGCTCAAGGGCTGTGGATGCGCGGTGCCAGCCTGACCATGCTGCATCAGCCCACGCCGCGCACCGACCTGGTGGTCTGGGCGGAGGACACCACCACCGTCATCGACATGATCGAGGCCGAGGCGGTGATCGTCTCCGACCCGTTCTTGGTGGCCGTGCCAGTGCTGCAGGAGCGCGGCATCAAGGTGCTGACCGTTGAGCAGCTGCTGGCGTCCGACCCGATCGACCCCATCGAGACCGGGGAAGACGATCTGGCGTTGATGCAGCTGACGTCGGGCTCGACTGGATCTCCTAAAGCCGTTCAAATCACCCACCGCAACGTGTATTCCAACGCCGAGGCGATGTTCATCGGCGCTCAGTACGACGTCGAGAAAGACGTGATGGTCAGCTGGCTGCCGTGCTTCCACGACATGGGCATGGTGGGCTTCCTGACCATCCCGATGTACTTCGGCGCCGAGTTGGTCAAGGTCACCCCGATGGACTTCCTGCGCGACACCCTGCTGTGGGCCAAGCTCATCGACAAATACAAAGGCACGATGACGGCTGCTCCGAACTTCGCCTACGCGCTGTTCGCCAAGCGGCTGCGTAATCAGGCTGAGCCCGGGCAGTTCGACCTTTCGACGCTGCGGTTCGCACTCTCCGGCGCCGAGCCTGTCGACCCCTCCGACGTCGACGATCTGATTGATGCGGGCAAACCGTTCGGCCTTCGGGCATCGGCCGTCCTGCCGGCCTACGGGATGGCCGAGGCCACGCTGGCGGTGTCGTTCTCCGAGTGCAATGCGGGCCTGGTGGTCGACGAGGTGGATGCCGACCTAATGGCCGCGCTGCGCCGCGCCGTGCCCGCTTCCAGAGGCAACACCCGCCGACTGGCATCGCTGGGACCGCTACTGGAAGGCCTGGAGATTCGCATCGTCGATGAGGACGGCAATGTGTTGCCGACCCGCGGCGTCGGGGTGATCGAACTCCGGGGTGAGCCGGTCACCCCCGGCTACATCACGATGGGCGGGTTCATCCCGGCCCAGGATGAACAAGGCTGGTATGACACCGGCGACCTTGGCTATCTGATGGACAACGGCCACGTCGTGGTGTGCGGCCGGGTCAAAGACGTCATCATCATGGCCGGCCGCAACATCTACCCGACCGACATCGAGCGCGCTGCGGGCCGGGTCGCCGGTGTCCGTCCAGGCTGCGCGGTGGCCGTGCGACTCGACGCCGGACATTCCCGCGAGACCTTCGCCGTCGCGGTCGAGTCCAATGCCTTCGAGGACCCCGCCGAAGTGCGCCGCATCGAGCATCAGGTGGCCCACGAGGTCGTCAGCGAGGTCGACATGCGGCCGCGCAATGTCGTGGTGCTCGGTCCCGGGACGATCCCGAAGACGCCGTCCGGCAAGCTGCGACGCGCCAACTCCGTCACGCTCGTCACCTAGCCCAGGCCGATGCGCGCTGCGAGGGCTGCTTGGAGTCAGCTCTTGGAGAGTTGTTGCGGGCAATAGAATTTCGCCGCGATCATGGCGAAATCGGATGCTTCTTCCATGGTGAATCCTGCGTTGCGGATCTTCACATCGTGGACTAGCTCCAGGCCCGATTCGCCGTTGTTCAAGCACCCGCACACCGCTTTGCCGGCACTGACGGCGCCAACTGGGCTGGAATACTTGATGCCGACGCGTTGCAGGGCAGCCAGGAAGGCTGCGTCGTCGCCGCTCGCGTCGGCGGGGTCAGCGTAGGCCGGTGCGGCCAGCGGCTTGAACAGGTTGTGCGTAAAGTTCTGCAAGAACTCGTGAAGCATTGGGCTCAGCCTCAATTCGGAAGTCGTGGGCGATGATTGAACCGGTCGTGATGAATAATGCGGATGCCCGTGTGCACATCGGGTTCCGTGCATGTAAACGGCACGATAAACATGTAGATCGCTTGAGTCGCTGAAATACGTTGAGCAGCAATGCATTAAATGCATTGGGCGGCATAAACCATGCGCCAATGCTTAGGCTGGCGCAGCTAGGCGATCACGGCATCGTCCTTCGTCGAACCTCGCCGCAGGTTCGAGTCACAACATCTACGTGCCCCTGGCGCACCATGGGCGAAGCGCGCGGCGCCTTACGTGTGTGTCTACCACGGAGCGAATCATGCGCTAAGCGAAGCAGTCCGCGATAGCGCAGGCGAGGGTACTCACGACTTCTTGACGCGCGACAGCGGGTTCCCTGACGGGATCGTTACGTCGCGATGGGCCGAGCCGTGGGGCCGACGTTAAGCCGAGTACGCCGAATTACCATGCGTGCACGCGGTTCTGGGCCGGCTCAAGCCCCAGCTCGATGAGCAACTCGGTGGCGTCGGCGGCCTGCTCGCAGACAGTCGGCACCTCTGCACGTTCGGCAGCGGTGAAGTTCTCCAACACGAACGCCGCGGGATCCTTGCGGCCCGGCGGTCGGCCGATCCCGATCCGCACCCGGTGAAAGTCCTTGGTGCCCAGCGCGGCCGCGACTGAGCGCAGCCCGTTGTGACCGCCCTCACCACCGCCGATCTTCAAACGGATCTGACCGAAGTCGATGTCGAGATCGTCGTGGATGATCAGGATGTCGGCGGGCGGCACCGAATAAAACTTGGCCAGCGGGCCCACTTGTCGGCCGG
Source organism: uncultured Actinomycetota bacterium (assembly GCA_963760095.1). Taxonomy (GTDB): domain Bacteria; phylum Actinomycetota; class Actinomycetes; order Mycobacteriales; family Mycobacteriaceae; genus Mycobacterium. Next base: position 163,649 of record CAVXBT010000019.1, read on the forward strand.
ACTCGTTCATATAGCAGCGTGGTTTGGCCAGCACCACCGGACGTCCACCCAGCCGGCCGGTGACGATCTCCGCGCCGGAACGCTTGTGCACCTTGAACTTTGAACCCAGCCGAGCAGCGAGCCGGTCGGCCACCATGAACCCCAGGTTGTGCCGCGTCTGGGCATAGTTCGGTCCGGGGTTGCCCAGACCCACCACCAGTTGTGGGCCGGCCACGAGTTATTCGGAGTCGGACTCGTCTTCGGGGGCCTCGGCTTCGGCGGCCTCGTCGGCCGGCTCCGCTGCCTCGGCCACCTCGCCGGCACCCTCGGCGTCGAGTTCCTCGGCGGTCGGCGCGTTCACCACGTTGACGACTAACAGCTCGGGGTCAGCCACCAGGGTGACGCCCGCAGGCAGCGTGATCTGCCCGGCGGTGAACTGGGTACCCGCCTCGGCGCCTTCGACCGAGACGGTCAACGTTTCGGGGATCGACAGCGCCTCGGCTTCGATCTCGATGGTGCTGGTCTCCTGGGTGATCAGGGTGCCGTACGCAGCGTCGCCCACCACGTCGACGCTGACCTCGACGACCACCTTTTCGCCGCGGCGGACCACCAGCAGATCGGCATGCGTGATGCTGCGGCGGATCGGGTGGATCGCGAGCGACTTGGTCAATGCCAGCTGTTCTTTACCTTCGATGTCGAGGGTCAGCACCGCGTTGGTGCCGGCGTGCCGCAGCACGGCGGCAAAGTCCCGCCCGGGCAACTCCAAGTGCTGTGGATCAGCGCCGTGGCCGTAGAGCACGGCCGGAATCCTGCCTTCGCGCCGAGCCCGCCGGGAAGCGCCTTTGCCGGTCTGGTTCCGCACCGATACGGCAAGCTTGTTCGCTGCTCTGGCCATGATGTCGCTCCTGTGTCAGGTTTCGTGGCACGGCCAGGATTGCGACAATTGTCGGTCCTCGTCGATAACGGTGGCCTGCAAGCCACCCTCGCCGTGACGCCCGGACAGGTTAACGCATCGGCGGCTCAGAGCGGAAATTTGGTCTCGGTCAGCCGTTCGGAGAGATCCCAGAGCGCAGCGGCGGTGGTGGCGCTTTTGGCCAACGGGCTGCGCCCACCGGGTCGACTCCTTCCGACCAGAGCCAATGCCGGACCGACGAAGCTGTTACCCGGCACGTCCTGTGAGATTGCGTACAGCGTTTGCCGGGCACCGAAGTCGGCGTCGGTGGCCAGTCGGTTACCCACGGCCATCAACCCATCAGCAATTTTGCGACCGGAGTGTCCCTGCAGGTTGGTGTGCGAGTAGCCGGGGTGGGAGGCATGTGCTCGCAACGTTGAGCCCGCCGCCTCGAGCCGCCGCTGCAGCTCGCTGGTGAAGAGCAAGTTGGCGAGTTTGGACTGGCCGTAGGCCAGCCACGCCGAGTAGGGCCGCGACGTCCAGTTCAAGTCGCGCAGGCTGATGTGGCCGATCCAGTGCATCAACGACGAGACGGTCACCACCCGGTCGGTCACCTTCGGCAACAGCAGGTTCGTCAGCGCGAAGTGACCGAGATGGTTGGTGCCGATCTGGCTTTCGAACCCGTCGGTGGTGACCGCGTGCGGGACGGCCATGATGCCGGCGTTGTTCACCAGGACGTCGACGGCGTCGACCCCGTCGGCGAACTGCCGCACTGAGGCCAGATCCTGTAGGTCGAGTCGACGCACCTCGACGTCGCCGGTCATCTCCCGGGCGGCGGCTTCGCCCTTGCCGGTATTGCGCACGGCCAGGATCACCTGAGCGCCGACCCGGGCCAGCTCGCGGGCCGTCACGGCGCCGAGGCCGCTGTTGGCGCCGGTGACGATCACGGTGCGTCCGGCGAACGAGGGCAGGTCTGCGGCGGTCCACGACGTCATGGGAAACACACTAACGCGATGTCGGCCGGCTCCGGGCGCTACTTCTTCGCGGCGACGGTGAATCCGTGCAGGACCGCCTCGATGTCGACCGCGTCGGCGACGGCCTGGTCGGCCAGGCTGGTGACCGCAAGCTGGACGAGGTACCGATCCTGGTCGGGCCCGGACCCGGTGGCGATCACTATCCGGTTGAAGGTGTGCAGCCGCTTATCGTTGAGGTTGTAGCTGCCCTCGACCATCGACGATGGAAAGCCGTGAAAGTCAGCGGATGACGCCCCGAGGTCCTTGAAGTTCTCCGCGAGCCGGGCATCGTCGTTGCCGTGCTTGGCCAACTCGGCGGCGTCGAAATCTCCGCTGAGTTTGAACACGACCAACATGGCGTTGGGAAAGCCGTCGCCCCTGGCGATCATCTCCGTGGTGGGCGGAATGCCCGGTTTGTCGACCCGCTGCCAGCCTGCCGGCGTCGGAATCGACACGGTCAGGTCGGTCAACTTGTCGGGCGCCACCGGCTCCCCGGACACCCCGTTGTTTTGCAGATAGTCCGAAAACGGGACCGGGGTCCCGGTCGGCGTCGGGGTCGTCGACGTGGTGGTAGTCCAAATCGATTGGTAGTCAGGGTTTTTCGGCCCACAGCCGACTGGCAGCACGGTGAGAAGCAGGACCGCGGCCGCCAGCCACGCCGCGCTTGCCCGGCTCACAAGATCTCGCGGACCGTGTCGACCGGACGAGCCAGCCGCGTACCTTTCGGTGTGACGACAAACGGCCGCTCGATGAGGATGGGATGTTCGGCCATGGCATCGAGCAATTGGTCGTCGCCGGCGTCGGCCAGGCCGAGTTCGGCGTAGAGCGCCTCGCGTTTGCGTACCGCGGTCCGCACCTCGATCCCGGCCGCGCGGATCATGCCGACCAACTCGGCCCGCGACGGTGGTGTCTTCAGATACTCCACGACCGTGGGCTCGATACCGCTGTCGCGCAGCAACTCCAGGGTCTTACGTGAGGTCGTGCACCTGGGATTGTGATAGACGACAGTCGGGGCTTTGCCTGCGGCGGAAGCCATCTAAGCGTCGCCGTCGAACAGCCCTGTGACGGAGCCGTTTTCGAATACCGCGCGGATGGTGGTCGCAAGCAACGGGGCGATCGACAAAACCGTGAGCTGCGGGAAGCGCTTCTGCTCGCCGATCGGCAGCGTGTTCGTGACGATCACTTCCCGGGCACCGCATGCGGCGAGCCGCTCGGACGCCGGGTCGGACAGCACACCGTGAGTGGCCGCGATGACGACGTCCTTGGCGCCGTCGTCGCGCAGCAGCTTGACCGCGCCGGCGATGGTGCCACCAGTGTCGATCATGTCGTCGATCAACACGCAGGTGTGCCCCTGCACGTCACCGACCACCCGGTTGGACACCACCTGGTTGGGCACCCGCGGGTCGCGGGTCTTGTGAATGAACGCCAGCGGGACGCCACCCAGTGCGTCGGCCCACTTTTCGGCGATCCGCACCCGGCCGGAGTCGGGGGAGACCACCACCATGTTGCCGCCGGCGTAGTTGTCCTTGAGGTAGCCGATCAGCAGGTTTTGCGCGCGCATATGGTCGACGGGCCCGTCGAAGAAGCCCTGGATCTGGTCGGTGTGCAGGTCGACGGTCACAATCCGATCTGCACCCGCGGTCTTGAACAGGTCGGCGACCAGGCGCGCCGAGATCGGCTCGCGTCCGCGGTGCTTCTTGTCCTGCCGGGCGTAGGGATAAAACGGCACAACCGCCGTGATCCGCTTGGCGCTTCCTCGTTTGAGCGCGTCGATCATGATCAGCTGCTCCATCAGCCACTGGTTGACCGGCGCCGGATGTGATTGCAAGACGAACGCGTCGCAGCCGCGTACCGATTCCTGGAAGCGCACAAAGATCTCGCCGTTGGCGAAGTCGCGCGCGGTCTGGGCGGTGACGTGTACGTCGAGTTCCTTGGCCACCTGCTCGGCCAGCTCGGGGTGCGAGCGGCCCGCGAAGAGCATCAGATTCTTGCGGTTGTCGGTCCAGTCATAGCTCACGTGCAGCCCTCGCCGGTTCGGATCGGATGGTTACCCTCGGCTAGCCCGTGGACGGCTCGCCTCTGAATGACTCGCTTCTGAATACTAGGTAGCGAATCGCCCGTTCGCTGCACGGTTGACGTCATGTCGGCTCTCCGGGCGCGGGGAGTGCGTCGCGCGTATCGTTCTCGGCGGCACGTGCCTGTTGGGCGGCCTCGGCGGCGGCGCTGCCGGGCCGTTTGCGCTCGACCCAGCCCTCGATGTTGCGTTGCGGGCCGCCGGATACCGCCAGCGCACCGGGCGGAACGTCCTCGCGCACCACCGTGCCGGCCCCGGTGTAGGCTCCGTCGCCGACTGTGACCGGGGCGACGAACATGGTGTCTGAGCCGGTGCGCACATGCGAGCCGACCGTGGTGCGTTGCTTGGACGTGCCGTCGTAGTTGACGAAGACGCTGGACGCGCCGATATTGCTGTGCTCGCCGATGTCGGCGTCGCCGACGTAAGTCAGATGCGGCACTTTGGTGCCGGAGCCGATCGTGGAGTTCTTCGTCTCGACGAATGCGCCCAGCTTGCCGTCGGCGCCCAGCACCGTGCCGGGCCGCAGATAGGTGAACGGGCCGACCACGGCTCCGTCGCCGATCGAGGCCGAGGTGGCGTGGGTTCGCACCACCGATGCGCCGTCACCGACGGCGACGTCGGTCAGCGTGGTGTCCGGGCCGATGGCGCAGCGCCCGCCGATGCGGGTGCCGCCGAGCAGCTGCGTTCCGGGCTGGATGACGGTGTCGCGGCCGATGCTGACATCGATGTCGATCCAGGTGGTCGCCGGGTCGACGACGGTGACGCCGGCCAGCTGATGGGCGGCCACGATGCGGCGGTTGAGCTCGGCGGCCAGGTCGGCCAGCTGCACCCGGTTGTTGACGCCGGCCACCAGCGAGCTGTCGTCGACGTGCCGGGCCTGGACCACCTGCCCGTCCTGCCGGACGATCGCGATGACGTCGGTGAGGTACAGCTCCCGCTGCGCGTTGTCGGCGGACAGGCGGCTCAGTGCTGATCGCAGCGCCGCGATGTCGAAGGCATACACGCCGGCGTTGACTTCGCGGATTTCCTGCTGCGACGGCGTCGCGTCGGCCTGCTCGACGATCGCGATCACCTGATGATCCTGCGTACGCAGCGTGCGGCCGTAGCCGGTCGGATCGCTCAGCGTCGTGGTCAGCACGGTGACCGCCGCCCCGCGGGAGTTGTGCGTGGCGATTAGGTCGGCCAGCGTGTCGGCGTCGAGCAGGGGGATATCGCCTGACGTGACGACCACGACGCCGCCGAAATCCTCGGGCAATGCCGATAGGCCGCACAGCACCGCGTGACCAGTGCCCAGCTGCTGATCTTGTGTTGCGACGTCGATCGGGCGCCCGAGGTTTTCTGCTAATTCACCGACAGCCTCTTCGATGCCTTGGTGATCGCGGCCCAGCACTACCACCAGATGTTGCGGCGCCATCTTGGCGATCGCGTACAGCGAATGCGCCAGCATGCTGCGGCCGGCGAGAGTGTGCAGCACCTTCGGGGTGTCCGAGCGCATCCGGGTTCCGGCCCCGGCGGCCAGGACGAGGACCGCCGATTCGCCGTGCGTCGTCATCGAACCTCCTCGCTGCCGGCTGCTCTGCGCCACAAGTGTGCGCGTCGGTGTGCCGTCACCGTTCAGCGTGTCATTATCGGCATGGTCGCGGCAAAAGCGGTGCACCGCCCCGGGCATGCCTGGTCACCCGGATATGCCGAGAATGCCAGATTCGGCAATGAACACCGTGATGGACAATAATCAAGCGGTGGACCGACGACGAACGGTGCAGGCCAGTCAATCGCCGATAGAGGCGCTTGAACAGTTGCCGGCACTTGTCTTGCTCGAGCGGATCCCGGTTCCCACCTTGGCGGTCCTGCGGAACGGCACCATTGTGTTCGCGAACAAGGCATTCGCCGAGATGGTGGGTCGCCACGCGGATGAGGTCACCGCACTGAAGTTCCACGACATCTTCCATGGCGCGCTGGAAACGGAATCGGTGCTCTCCGTTGTCGAGGGCCTGGCGAATATGGTCGTCGAACTGGCGCATAAGGACGGCTCGACCGTGCACGCGCTGATGAGTAGGTCGGCGTTGCGGCGTTCCGACGACGAGATTGCGCTCGCGACGTTTCAGGACCTCACCGAGCATCTCTGGGTCAACGAACGCGGCTAATCAGAGTCGTCGCGCTCGACGTGGCGCAGCGCCTCGCGGGACAAGAACTCACGGTAATAGCCCAGCGACTCATCGGTCACGATCGCGGGGAATAGCAGCTCCCACATCTGGGTCAGTCGCCGGATGAGATCGTCGCCCCCCGTTGTGGTCTGGCCCAGTATCCGGGCGCCGAACGTCGCGCCGATGATCGACTCGCTGACCATCTGCGGGTCGAGTTCCGAACGGATGTCTCCTTCGGTGATCGCCCTCCGGGCCTCCCCGGTCATCGCCTCGATCCAGGCCTGGTAGGCCGCGACGGCATTGGCGTTGAACTTGCCGAACGCGAGGGTCAACTGCTCGGCGGTACGAACGACTTTGTTGCTAGCGAACAGATCTGCTGTGGTGAATGTGCCGTGCAGGATGTTCTCCAACGCCGGAGAAAACGAGTCCGACATGGCGCCCAATTCGGCGACCACCAGTTTGGCGCCGTCTTCGATGATGGCCGCCGCGAGTGCTTCCATCGAATCGAAGTGGTGGTAGAAAGCCCCCTTGGTCATCCCGGTTCGCTCGATGATCGTGCCCCGATCGGCAGCCGCGAACCCGACCTCGGCGAACACCTCGACCGCGGCGTCGAGGATCTTTCGTCGCGTCGCTTCCGATCGAACCTGGCGGGCCATCGCCGTTACCTCCGGAATCCCGGTTGTGTGCTTAGACTCCGGACCCTCGGTGTCTCACCACTGCTGACTTGGCGGCAAAGCCTAACAGGCACCCGTGGGATCCCCATCGATCATCGGATGACAGACCCGCGTCCTGGTCAACTGGAACCCGCTAGTTCAGACGCACTGCCGATCGCGAGTGCGGTACGTCGCCTGATGAATTGTTTGAAGTAATCGATCCGGTCCGGACGCACGACACCGGGCAACATCAACGCCCATGTCTTCTCGAGGTCGATGAGAAACTGTTTCGGTTCGTCGAGACTGCTGGTCTGACGTAGCCCCATATATGTCGACACGAGCAGTCGTCCCAGATCCTCTTCGTCACACTCATCGAGTATGTCGCCCTCGGCGGTGCCACGACCGGCGATGACGGCGAGGGTGTGGATCCATACCCCTAACTGCTTGGCTTGGAGCCCCTCGATTCGTCCGATCGACTCCAGCAGATTAAACGCCGCGCGAGCGGTGTCATCGCGGATGTCGCGAATGGCTAGTTGGTAGGAGAGGTCGATCAGGGTTTCCAGTCCCGACAACTTCCGGCTGAGTAGGTCCGCGACAACTCTGGCTTCGGTGGCCTGGTCTTCGATGATGGCCAACGCCAACGCGTGCTTCGACCGGAAGTGAAAATACATTGCGCCTTTGGTCAATTCAGCCTCGGCGAGGACGTCGTCCAAGCCGACCTGGTGATACGGCAGCCGAGCGAAGTGACGCGCAGCCGCGCGCAGAATCTGGTGGCGGGTGGAATCCGCCCTGTTGTCGGTCGTCTCGGTCATGGTCCGGCCACCTAATAATCGTGCGCGCCGACGGTGACCACCGTCCGCAGCGCATACCCACCTGCTCCGCCGCGACGGGCCCTAGGTCTCAAGGCGTCTTTCGACGAGCTTAGTGCAACAGCTATCCGCGGTTGGTAATCGACGCGGCACGAATGCCACTCCTGAGCCGAACCATCCGCGAGGAGCCTAACAAACTTCTGGTTTGTTGCTAATCACTCACCATCCTACAAGTATGTAGAATGGAGCTTATGAGGTTGCCCGGTCTGTTGACTCGGCTGCGTGCCGACCGGCGTGTTCGGCGTGACCTGGGCTGGGCGGCTCCGTCGGGATCTCCGTGGGTGTCACGTAGGGGCAATGATGTTGCTGCCAAATACGGCGGTGCATAGGTGCTTGAGTTCGGTGCCCTACCGCCAGAGGTCAATTCTGGGCTGATGTACGCCGGCCCTGGGTCAGGGCCGATGCTGGTTGCCTCAGCGGCTTGGGACGCTTTGGCCGACGACCTCTACTTGACGGCGACCGCCTACGGCGCCGCGATCTCGGACCTCACGTCGTCGTGGCTCGGACCATCGTCTGCATCGATGGCGGCGGCAGCCGCCCCCTATGTGTCGTGGATAAGCGCCACCGCCGCGCAGGCTGCAGACACTGCAGCCCAGGCCAAGGAGGCCGTTGTCGCGTACGAGGCGGCGTTCGCTATGACGGTGCCGCCGGCTCTGATTGCTGCAAACCGCGCTTTGTTGCAGACGCTGGTCGCGACAAACTTTTTCGGTCAGAACACCCTGGCGATCGCTGCCAACGAGGCCGAGTACGTCGAGATGTGGGCGCAGGATGCCGCAGCGATGTACGGCTACGCCGGAGCGTCGTCGGCTGCTTCGGCGTTGACGCCGTTTACGGCTCCGCTGCAGACCGCCAACCCAGCTGGTTTGTCCGGGCTGGCCACCACGTTCACGCAAGCTGCCGGCACGTCGGCCGGCACCGGCGTACAGACGGTGTCACCGCTGACCTCGGCTGCGACGCCCAGCGCGCTGGAGGCTCTCGCATCGACGGCCACGTCCTCGACGTCAACGTCCCCGCTGTCGCCCTTGACGACCCTGACGTCGTCGTCGACCGCGCTGACGTCGGGGACGAGCGTGGCGTCGGGCGCCGTCTCGTCCGCATCGAGGTCAACTTCGGGCATCTCGATGCTCGGCTCGGCGAGTTCGCTGATGAACTCGTTCGACTCGGCGACAAGCGTCTTCGGCAAAAGCTTTCAGATGTCCGGATCGTTACTGAGCCCCGGCGTTGGTTCAGGAGCGAGTGCGTTGAGCGCATCTGGCATGGGCGGCACCGCTGTCACCGCGACTGCGGGCTGGGCGGCCGCGCTCGGCACATTGTCGATACCCCAGGGCTGGACCTCTGCCGCTCCGGCATTTAGCCAGGTCGCCTCGGCATTGCCGGCTGGCAGCGGACCGGGCACGATGCCGCCGGTCGTGCCGGCCGGCCCCGCCACCCCGTTCGGCCCTCCGGTAGGGAATGCGGGGAATGTGGCCGGGCGCGGAGGCGCAAGCTCTCCTCTGGCTGCTCGTTACTACGTCCGTCCCGCCATGGTGCAACGCCCGGTGTCCGCCGGTTGAGGCAACCTGCGGATCGCGCTACCTCTTTGCTCGTGGCTTTGCCCGTGGCCGATACCGATAGTTTCTGTATGTCGTAACATCATCCCATAGGTATGTATGATGCCGGTTATGCCCATAGTCGGTTTGGGTGCCTCGCTGCCAACGCTGTGCTCCCGAGAGGAGGGGTCGTAGGCCGTGCCCCAACGCTTTTCGACGACAGCCACGTCGTGGGAGATGGGGGCTTTTTCTGGAAGGGAGAGCTCCAGCGAAGTACACACCCACTGACATTGCCGGAGTAACGATTGTCGATATCGAACCGGAACGTGACGACCGTGGCTTCGTCTCGCATTTGTTCTGCGCCAACGAATTCGCTGCTTATGGACTGCCCCCCAACCTCGCGCAGACGAGCCTCTCGTATAACTACGCTCGAGGAACCTTGCGCGGAATGCACCGTCAGGTTTACCCGCATGCCGAGGCCAAGCTGGTCCGCTGTACTCGTGGCGCCATCGTCGACGTAGCCGTCGACGTGCGCCCCGAGTCGCGAACTTACGGAACGCACGTCATGGTCCAGCTGAGCGCCGACAACCGCCGGGCGCTGTTCTTGCCGCCGTTTGTTGCGCATGGTTTTCAGACTCTCGCCGACAACACCGAAGTTCTCTATCAAGTAAGCGGCCTTTACGAGCCCGCCGAAGAGCAGGGCTTCCGCTGGGATGACCCGGCATTCGCGATCAAGTGGCCACTGCCAGTCAGCGTCATTTCCGAAAAAGATGCCAACTGGCCGTTGCTGGCATCGGTTGGGAGCGCGGCATTATGACGATTTCGCTTATGAGGCCACTTCCCGGCCGGAACGGTAAGCCGCCTCGATTGGTCCGGTCAATTGGTCTACAGCGGCCTCGCTGCGTCGGAAGCAGCTGATCGCGTGACGCGCGAGTTGGACCGGGCTTCCCCCAAACGCCCGGGCCGCGGTGTGCCCCCGCCGCGGTCCGGGCCTTCTCCGCTCGGTGTGCCGTGAGACACGGCACACCAGCTAGCACACCAACGGCGGCGGCGCGGCTGCATTGCCGCTTGTGCGATTCGGACGGATTGCTGAGCGTGGTGGACCTCGGTGCGACTCCGCTGTGCGAAAAGTTCCTCACACCAGGAGAACTCGATTTCCCTGAGCCGACGTTCCCACTGCACCTTCGGCTGTGTGAGGACTGCTTGCTGCTACAGATATCGGCCGATTTCACCCCGGAAGACCCATTCACCGAATACGCGTGCTTTTCGTCGTTTTCGGATACCTGGGTCCAACACGCGAAGACGTTCGTCAGCAGCTCCATCAAGCGACTCGGCCTTTCGGCCGAGTCATTCATGGTGGAGGTCGCCAGCAATGATGGCTATCTACTCCAACATGTCGTCGCGGCGGGCATCCCCTGCCTGGGAATCGACCCGTCGGAAAATGTTGGTGTCACCGCTCGCGAGCGTGGTGTTCCGACGGTCACGGACTTTCTGGACGAGCCGTTGGCACGGCAAGTGCGCGAAGAATACGGCCCGGCGGATTTGGTTGTCGCGAATAACGTCTACGCACACATACCCGACCTGCGGGGTTTCACCCGATCCTTGCGCACGCTGCTTGCCGATGACGGCTGGCTCAGCATCGAGGTCCACCACGCGCTAAAGCTGGTGCTTCAGGCCCAATTCGACTCGATCGACCACGAGCACCTTCAGTACTACACCCTGCGGTCGGCAACACGTGCGCTCGCCACAACCGGGCTTGCGGTCGTCGACGTCGAGCTACTGCCTACACACGGAGGCTCCCTTCGGATCTGGGCTCGGCCCTCGCGCATCGCTGCACGTCCCACTGAACGGGTCATTGAAGTGCTGCGCATCGAGAAGGCAGCAGGACTGCATCGGGTGGACGGTTATCTGCAACTGCGTCACGGCACTGAGATGCTTCGTCAGAACTTGTTGCGGTTCTTGCTTCAGTGTCGCGCCGACGGCAAGCGAGTTGTCGGCTACGGTGGGGCGGGCAAGGGCAATACCTTGCTCAATTACTGTGGAATCCGCAGCGATCTGGTCGAGTACATCGTCGACCGCAATCCCTACCAACAGGGCCGTTTCACGCCAGGTACGCGCATCCCGATTCGCGACCCGAAGTTGATCGCCAAGGACCGACCAGACGTGGTTTTGGCCCTGCCCCGGAACCTGGAAGCCGAAATCACCGAACAACTCGGCTATATCGCCGAGTGGGGCGGCCAACTTGTCTTCCCTCCGACCCTGCAAAACCCCGCCATGTTGGTATCCAACGTCAACGGGACGAGACTGCCATGAGTACCTGTTGGCGGTGTCATCGCACAAACCTGAGTCGAGCAATCGATTTGGGGAAAGTGCCGGCAGCACAACATTATCCATTCGCAACCGAAGCGGTGAGCCCCGAGGAGTGGTCTAATCCGCTGGCGTCGGATCTCTGCATCCGCTACGTGATCGCGCACCTCGCTCATGACGACGCTGCCGTCACAGCGGAGCTTCGCAGGATAGGAGCGGCTGCGACCGCAGGCGAAGGCATCGTACGGTGACGGCGGTGATCCGTACCAGCATTCCGCGCGATTATCGTGTTAGCGCGAATACACCTCGGGTGTTATGGCTTTCGCCACTGATGCGGCCGCTGGCGCGCGTTCAGGCCGAAGCGCTGCGCGTACGGGGTATCGATGTGCTGCTGGTGACCACCAACCAACATCCGGAGTCAGATAGGGCCCGTGACTACGAGCTGGTGCTCGACCTGCGGTTCCGCACGGCGTCGACATGGCTTGCGGCTCAACGCCGTATCCGCGACCATCGGCCCGATGTCGTGATCACCGAACTGGTCCGCGATCCGCGCTGGATCGCTTTGGCCGGGCGGACTCCACGTATTCAGCTGGTGCACGACGAGCGCCGGGATGATGGTGGCCCGAAGCGGCGGGCCTCCGCGCGCGCCTTATTCGACCGGTGGGCGTCCCACTCGGCGGCTACGGCGACTTACAGCAACTACGTCGCAATCGCCGTGGCGACACGGCGTGACGTGGCCGGGACGCACGTGAACGTAGTGCCCCTTTGCAGCGACCTGGATGCTGCACTGGTTCCGCCGTTTGTCGGTCCCGAGGAGCGGCACGACTTCGTGGTGGCGGGCCGGTTCGGCTCGCACAAAAACATCGACGTGGCCCTCGAGGCTTGGCAGCGACATGTGGACGGGGATAGCTGGCGCGGCGACGAGCTTCTGCTGATCGGGGACGGGCCGCTGACCATCCGGACCCTACCGGCCTACGTTCGTTGGCGCCCGGGCAGTTACCGCTACGCGGATGTCGTGACGACGCTCGCCGCTGCGAAGGGTTCGGTCGTCCATTACCGCGCTGCCTCGCAAAGCGGCGTGCAACTGCTGGCGATGCAGCTGGGCGTTATGCCAATCATTTCTTCAGTGGGTGGCCTGCCCGAATACCAGCCCCCAGTCTTCCCCCGGTCGGGGTCGACGATGTCGCCGGCCTGACTGCCGCATTCGATGAGCTGTCAGATCCGCTCACCGCAACCCTGCGCGGGGCGGCGGCGGCACGTCACTACGCAGACTGCTTCACGGTCAATCACGCCGTGGACGGCCTTCTGAATGTGCTCACCGAGGTGGGTGGTCGAATTCGGAACGCGTCAATATGAACGCCGTTTCGCGGCAGCCTGCTCCAACCCAGCAACGTCGATCGTGGTCGAGCGGCGCGGCCCGGGGATGGTCTGGTAGGTAGAGGACCATGGTCCGAGCGTCGTGCTGGCGCTATCGCACGTCGCCTTGGCAGGTGCGCGGTCTGTCGTTAGCCCCATCGTCCAATACATTGGATGTTTTTGGTCTGCCAAAAGACTAAGTACATGCTGTATCGATCGCGCCGTCCGCCCGAGACAATCAGCGTCGCCTCGGCGAGCCCGTAGCACGGATAGAACGCCTCGCGGCGAAAACCGACCTTGGCGAATGTCGCCTCGAAGCGGTCGAGGGTTGCCGCGCGCACCGGTTCGGCGCCCACGAACGCGAGGTCCCAGCTCGACAAGTCGAGGCCGGCGAGGCTCTTGTCGCCCTGGCGCTCCACTGCGGCGACGCACATTTCGTAGGCGAAGTTCGGGCCACCACTCCTGGTCGCGCGGTGCTGCGTGATCTCGTGCAGCCAGCGCAGCGGGTGCTTGAGGAACTGCAGCGGCGACATGATCACGCACTCGAAACCCACGTAGACCGGTTGGATCACGTAGCCGATGAGGCCCATGTCGTGCTGGAAAGGCAGCCAACCCAGGGCCACCGTCGACGACGTGTGCCCGAACGCGTCTACGATCATCGCTTCATTGGCCATGAGGTTCGCATGGCTGACCATCACACCGCGCGGCGTGCCGCTGGAGCCCGATGAGTACTGGAGGATGGCGAGATCATCGAGACTGACAGTTGACTCGGGCGCCGGCGCGGGGGCTCCGTCGGCTAAGCCAAGGTCGTCGACCGCGATGCACGGGATATCGGCGAGCGCGGGGACTAGTTCTCGCGCGGGGAGTATCTGGCGGGTGGTGAGCACGACGTCAGGTCGTGCGTCGGCAACGATCGTCAACAGGCGCGGCAACGTCTGCGCGAGCCGCGACGGGATCGGGATGTGCGCCGGAACCGCGCACACGCCAGCGTAAAAGCAGCCGAACAACGCGTCGAGAAACGTCGTGTCGTCGGGCAGCAGCAGCAGAGCGCGCGGCTGCTCCCGCGTGCGCGGGAGGTCCGCCAAAACGGCGGCCACGGCGCTCGCACCCGCGGCAAGCTCGGCCCAGGTGCGCGTGTTCACGCCGCCCCCGTCCTCGACGAACGAGAAGGCACGGCGATCCGGGCGCGCGTGCGCGTGCAGTTCCAAGCGCTGGGCGATCGTCAGGGGGCTCGTCGTCGTCATGCTGTTGCCTAACCCCCGAGCCGAGCGTCGAGCGCCTCCATGTCAGTGTCCCCCTCAGACGGGCGCCTAACGGCTGCGTTAAAAATGCACTTTACCCGTAACTGCTTAAATACTGCCTGCGTATGGGGAGAGAATTGGGCCACAGGCCGGCTGCCCGGGCCCACCTCGAAGCTCCGTCGCCAGGACTCGAACCTGAACTGTCTGAACCAAAATCAGAAGTGCTGCCGATTACACCACGACGGATCATTACGACCAGCGGTTAAACCGCGTCCACTCTAGACGACCGGGCGGGCCGATTGCGGACCGCGGGCGGGGCCCTTGGCCCACTTCACGGTTGGAAGTTGGCCATCCCAGCCGGGCCAACCGATAGCCTGTTAGGCGTGGCCGCGCCGGACAAGGAAACGCGGGCGCCCCGCACCAGAATGACCGGTAGCGAGCGCCGCCACCAACTCATCGACATCGCGCGGTCGCTGTTCGCCGAGCGGGGCTACGAAGGAACCTCGATCGAGGAGATCGCGCTTCGCGCCAACGTGTCCAAACCGGTCGTCTACGAGCACTTCGGCGGCAAAGAAGGTCTGTACGCGGTGGTTGTCGACCGGGAGATGTCGGCACTGCTGGACGGCATCACGTCGTCGTTGACCAACAACCGGTCCCGGGTGCGCGTCGAACGGGTCGCGCTGGCACTGCTGACCTATGTCGAGGAACGCACCGACGGATTCCGCATCATGATCCGCGACTCTCCGGCCTCGATCAGTTCGGGTACCTACTCCAGTCTGCTCAACGACGCCGTCAGCCAGGTCAGCTCGATCCTGGCCGGCGACTTCGCCCGCCGCGGCCTGGACTCCGATCTGGCCCCGCTGTACGCCCAGGCGCTGGTCGGTTCGGTGTCGATGACCGCGCAATGGTGGCTCGACACTCGTGAGCCCAAGAAGGAAGTGGTCGCCGCCCACCTGGTCAACCTGATGTGGAACGGTTTGACCCACCTGGAAGCCGACCCGCACCTGCAGGGCGAGTAGCGGCAAGCAAGTCGCCGTCAGCCGAGCTCACGCGACAAGAGGTCGGCGATCGTCTCTCGGCGGACCAGTTGACGTGCCCGGCCGTCGGCCACCGCCACCACGGGTGGCCGGCCGACCATGTTGTAGTTCGACGCCATGCTGTGGTGATAGGCGCCAGTGCATGCCACCGCCAACAGATCGCCCGGGTGCACGTCGACCGGCAGCTCGACGTCGCGGGCGATCTCGTCGCCGGCTTCGCAGTGCCGCCCCGCCACCGTGACCCGCTGCCTTGGTGCCAGGGAATGCCGATTGGCAAGCACGACGGTGTATTTCGCGCCATACAACGACACCCGCGGGTTGTCGCTCATGCCACCGTCGACGGCGACGAAGGTACGTCCGCCCGGTTGCGTCTTGACGCCGCACACCTGGTACAGCGTGACACCGGCGCGGGCGCTGATGGCCCGGCCCGGCTCGACCACGATGACCGGCCGAGGGAAGTGTTCAGCAGCGCACGCCGTGTCCAGCGCATCGTCGATGACCCGGGCCAGCTCGTCGATATTGAGCTCCGGATCACCGGCCACATAGGGGACCGCGTGCCCGCCGCCGATGTTCAGCTCGGTCAGGATCACGCCGTGGCGGGTGCGAATGTCGGCCATTACGGCGATCATTCGGTGAATAGCCTCGCCGTAGAGCGTGGCGTCGGTGACCTGCGAGCCGATATGGCAATGCAGCCCGATCAGGTCGAGGTCCGGATGTGCCACGACACGTGCCACCGCGTCGGCGGCCTGCCCGCCGTCCAGGGTGAAGCCGAACTTCTGGTCACTGATCCCGGTCGTGACGGCGCGGTGTCCGTGGATGTCGATGTCCGGGGTCACCCGGATGAGCACCCGCTGCCGTCTAGGGGCAACACCGGCGAGGTCGACGATTTCGCTGCAGGAGTCCAGCACGATCCGCCCGACCCCGACGCGCACGGCGGCGCGCAGCTCGTCGGATGATTTCGCGTTGCCGTGCATGACCATGCGGGCGGGTTGCACCCCGGCCATGATGGCGGCGGTCAGCTCGCCGACTGAGCAGACGTCGACGCCGAGTCCTTCTTCGCGCGCCCAGCGCGCCACCGCGATGGTCAGCAGTGACTTGCCGGCGTAGACGACCTCGGCGTGACGCAGCGCCTTGTGATATCGGCGGGCGCGGGACCTGAAGTCGGCCTCGTCGATCACGTAGGTCGGGGTGCGGAACTCGTCGGCGACCTCGGTGAGGGGCACGTCGCCGATGCAGAGCCGACCCTCGTCGTCGGAATGGCTGGTGAGGGGCCAGATCGCCGGATGGAACCGCGGCGGAGCCGCATAGCCTATGGAAGGGAGGAGCTCCGGCAACGTCATTGTCATGACTCCAACGTCCGCTCGATTCGTGTCGAATGCCGCTGCCCTTACGGTTCCTTGACAGTGCTGGCCTCGAAATTGACGAGGCTGCGGACCCATACAATGGCGGCATCATGACCGCACCGGGGCCAGAACATGTAGTGACCCCGATCGCGGGGCTGGTGGAGTTGGCGTTGCGCGCGCCGACGCTGCAGCGACTCATCGACCTGGCCGCCGATCAACCCGAAGAGTTGACGCTGGTCGGGCCCGCCGGCGCCCGGCTGTTCGTGGCCTGCGCCCTGGCCCGCCACGGTCCGCTGCTGGTCGTCACGGCTACCGGCCGCGAAGCCGACGACCTGTCCGCCGAGCTGCGCGGTGTCTTCGGCGATGCGGTCGCGATGTTCCCGTCGTGGGAGACGCTGCCCCACGAGCGACTCTCGCCGGGGGTCGACACCGTCGGTGCCCGGATGATGCTGCTGCGCCGGCTGGCCCACCCGCAGGACGACCGGCTCGGCCCGCCGTTGCAGGTGGTGGTGACCGCGGTGCGCTCGCTGCTGCAGCCGATGGTCTCGCGCCTGGGCCTGATGGAACCACTGAGCCTGGCCGTCGGCGACGACACGGGCGCCGACGGCGGGTTCGAAGGGGTCATCACCCGGCTCGTCGAGCTGGCTTACACCCGCGTCGACATGGTCGGTCGGCGAGGCGAATTCGCGGTCCGCGGCGGCATTCTCGACATTTTCGCCCCGACCGCTGAGCATCCAGTGCGCGTGGAGTTCTGGGGTGACGAGGTCAGCGAGATGCGGATGTTCTCGGTCGCCGACCAGCGGTCGATTCCCGAAATCAGCGTCGAGGGCCTGGTCGCGGTCGCCTGCCGCGAGCTGCTGCTGACCGACGAGGTGCGGGCGCGCGCCGACGAGCTGGCCGGGCATCAACCGCCGCCCGAGCACGGGGTCGGCGGTGGTGTCGGCGACATGCTGGCCAAGCTCGCCGAAGGCATCCCCGTCGACGGCATGGAGGCACTGCTGCCGGTGTTGCGGCCCGACGATCTGGCGTTGCTGACCGATCAGCTGGCCGACGGCACGCCGGTGCTGGTCTGCGACCCGGAAAAGGTCCGTACGCGGGCGGCCGACCTGATCAAGACCGGCCGGGAATTCCTCGAGGCGTCATGGTCGGTGGCCGCCGTGGGCGGTGATTCGCCGATCGACGTCGAGCAGCTGGGCGGATCGGGGTTCCGCGAACTCGACGAGGTGCGGCCCGCGGCGCGGCAGTCCGGGCACCCGTGGTGGACGCTGTCCCAGCTTTCCGACGAGTCGGCGATCGAGCTGGACATCCGCACCGCGCCGTCAGCCCGCGGCCATCAACGCGACATCGAGGAGATCTTCGCGATGCTACGCGCGCACGTCGCGACCGGCGGGGCCGCTGCCGTCGTCGCGCCGGGGACGGGAACCGCGCACCGCGTCGTCGAGCAGTTGGCTGAATCTGACACGCCGGCAACGATGTTGGAGCCGGGAGCGGAGCCCAAGCCCGGCGTGGTCGGGGTACTCAAAGGCCCACTGCACGACGGTCTGATAATCGAGGGCGCTGATACCGGGCTGGTGATCGTCACTGAAACTGATCTCACCGGAAACCGGGTGACCGCCACCGACGGCAGACGGCTGGCCGCCAAGCGCCGCAACACCGTCGACCCGCTGGCGTTGACCGCAGGCGACCTGGTGGTCCACGACCAGCACGGTATTGGACGATTCGTGGAGATGACCGAGCGCACAGTCGGCGGAGCGCGGCGCGAATACCTGGTGCTGGAGTACGGCTCGTCCAGGCGCGGGCAGAACCAGACCGACAAGCTCTATGTGCCAATGGATTCGCTGGACCAGCTGTCGCGGTACGTCGGTGGGCAGGCGCCGGCGCTGAGCAGGCTGGGCGGGAGCGATTGGACCAACACCAAAACCAAGGCCCGCAAAGCGGTCAGGGAGATCGCCGGCGAGCTGGTGTCGCTGTACGCCAAGCGGCAGGCCAGCGCGGGGTATGCGTTCAGTCCGGACACCCCGTGGCAGGCCGAGATGGAGGACGCGTTCGGCTTCACCGAAACCGTGGACCAGCTCACCGCGATCACCGAGGTCAAGGCGGACATGGAGAAGCCGGTGCCGATGGACAGAGTGATCTGCGGCGACGTCGGCTACGGCAAGACCGAGATCGCGGTCCGGGCGGCGTTCAAAGCGGTCCAGGACGGTAAACAGGTCGCGGTTCTGGTGCCCACCACGCTGCTGGCCGACCAGCACCTGCAGACCTTCACCGAGCGGATGGCGGGCTTCCCGGTCCGGGTCAAGGGCCTGTCCCGATTCACCGAAGGCACCGAATCCCGCGCCGTGCTCGACGGCATGGCAGACGGCACGGTGGACATCGTGATCGGCACCCATCGACTGCTGCAGACCGGGGTGCGGTGGAAAGACCTCGGCTTGGTGGTGGTCGACGAAGAGCAGCGCTTCGGCGTCGAGCACAAAGAGCACATCAAGTCGCTGCGCACCCACGTCGATGTGCTGACCATGAGTGCCACCCCGATCCCGCGCACCCTGGAAATGAGTCTGGCCGGGATCCGCGAGATGTCGACGATCCTGACCCCGCCCGAAGAGCGCTACCCGGTGCTGACCTACGTCGGTCAGCACGACGACAAGCAAGTCGCCGCTGCGCTGCGCAGGGAACTGCTACGTGACGGGCAGGCCTTCTACGTGCACAACCGGGTCAGCTCCATCGACGCCGCCGCTGCGCGGGTGCG
Source organism: uncultured Actinomycetota bacterium (assembly GCA_963760095.1). Lineage (GTDB taxonomy): Bacteria > Actinomycetota > Actinomycetes > Mycobacteriales > Mycobacteriaceae > Mycobacterium. Next base: position 182,832 of record CAVXBT010000019.1, read on the forward strand.
GGACCTGGTGCCCGAAGCCAAGGTTGCCGTCGCGCACGGTCAGATGCACGAGGATCTGCTGGAGACCACCGTCGAAGGATTCTGGAACCGCGAATTCGACATCCTGGTGTGCACCACGATCGTCGAGACCGGCCTGGACATCTCCAACGCCAACACGCTGATCGTCGAGCGCGCGGACATGTTCGGTCTGGCCCAGCTGCATCAGCTGCGCGGCCGGGTCGGCCGCAGCCGGGAGCGCGGCTACGCCTACTTCCTGTATCCGCAGGATGCGCCGCTCACCGAGACCGCCTACGACAGGTTGGCGACGATCGCGCAGAACAACGAGCTGGGTGCCGGCATGGCGGTGGCGATGAAGGACCTGGAGATCCGCGGCGCAGGCAATGTGTTGGGCGCCGAGCAGTCCGGGCATGTCGCCGGGGTGGGTTTTGACCTGTATGTCCGCCTGGTCGGCGAGGCGGTCGAGGCGTATCGGGCCGCGGCCGACGGGCAGACCGTCGTCGGTGCCGAGGAGCCCAAAGACGTCCGGATCGACCTTCCGGTCGATGCGCATCTGCCGCCGGATTACATCCCCAGCGACCGGCTGCGGCTGGAGGGATACCGGCGGCTGGCCGCGGCCGCCGACGACGCGCAAGTCGATGCCGTCGTCGAGGAGCTGACCGACCGCTACGGCGCGTTGCCGGAAACCGCCCAACGGCTGATCGCCGTGGCGCGACTTCGACTGTTGTGCCGCGCCGCCGGCATCACCGAAGTGTCGGCCGCGTCGGCGGCCACGTTGCGAGTGGCGCCGATGACACTGCCGGATTCCGCCCAGGTGCGACTGGCGCGCAGGTATCCGGGTGCGAGTTACCGCGCCACGACGGCGACTGTGCAGGTTCCGATCCCGCGCGCCGGCGGCGTCGGCGCTCCCCGAATTCGCGATCTCGAATTGGTGCACATGGTGGCCGACCTGGTGTCTGCGCTGGATGCTGGACCGAGGAGAGAATCGAGCACGGGTGAGGAGCGACGAGCGCAATGACTGTCGTCCTGGTCGACCCTCGCCGCCCATCGCTGGTCCCGGTAGAAGCCATCGAGCTGCTCACCGGCGAAGTGCAGTACACCGAGGAGATGCCCGTCGCGGTGCCCTGGACGCTGCCGGCGGCGCGCCCAGCCCACACCGGCGAGGATGCTCCGGTGCTGCTGTCCTCAGACCCCGAGCACCCCGCGGTCATGGCGCGACTGGCGGCCGGTGAACGCCTGATCTCCGCGCCTGACCAGGTGCGCGGCGAGCGACTCGTGGACGCCGTCGCGATGATGGACAAACTGCGCACCGCCGGGCCCTGGGAAAGTGAGCAGACTCACGATTCGCTGCGCCGGTTTCTGCTGGAGGAGACCTACGAGCTCTTCGACGCGGTCCGCACCGGCGATGCCGATGCACTGCGCGAAGAGCTGGGCGATCTTCTGCTCCAGGTGCTTTTCCATGCTCGCATCGCCGAGGACGCGCCTGCTCATCCGTTCACCATCGACGATGTCGCCGACACACTATTGCGAAAGCTGGGCAACCGGGCTCCGGGAGTTCTTGCCGGAGAGTCGATCTCGCTGGACGAGCAGTTGGCACAATGGGAGGAACGCAAGGCCCTGGAGAAGCCGCGGAACTCGGTGATGGATGATGTGCCCACCGGGCAGCCGGCTTTGGCGTTGGCGCACAAGGTGGTTCAGCGGATCACCCGGGCCGGTTTCCCCGTAGATCTGATCCCGTCGGACATCACATCGATCACCGTGACTTCCGACGTTGACGCCGAAAGCACCCTGCGCACAGCGGTGTTGGAGTTCATCGACACGCTGCGCTGCACTGAAAAGGCGATCGCCTGGGAGCGTCGCTCAGCGGATGTCCCCGCAGAGCTCGACGTCGCTCCGGTCGGCACGATCACTGAGCAGGAGTGGCGCGCCTGCTGGCCGCCCGTGGACGAGGCCGAACCTGAACTCGAGCCCGTAAGCACTGACGAGCCGGCCCCGGAGGCGTCAGCCGCTGAATCCGGGTGATGTTCGACACGCCCGGCGCGGCGGGCCGGCCTCGGGTAAATCCAGCCAGGGCGGACGTCGTTACGGCTGGAAAACCGGCGAATGACCGACATCCAGCGCGCGGGTCGGGGTGACCTACTCCATTCCCGTGGGACCATGGTCGAGGAATCGTGTTTAGGGGTGTGCTGTGTCGCCGGTCCGTTGGCTGCGGGCGTTCGCCGTCGTAGGTGCAACGGCGCTGCTATTGGCATCAAGCTGCACCTGGCAGCTCGGCCCCTTCATCCTCAAGGGCGTCCCGCCACCGCCGGGCGCCGCCGTGCCGCCGGTCGACACCCACGCCAAGGGCCGCCCCGCCGACCAGTTGCACGGGTGGGCCACCGAGCGTGCCCCGGCGCTGGGAATGCCGGTGACCGCTCTCGAGGCCTACGGCTACGCCGCACGGGTCGCCGAGGTGGAGAACCCGAACTGCCACATCGCGTGGACGACGCTGGCCGGCATCGGCCAGGTCGAAAGCCATCACGGCACCTACCACCACGCGACCTTGTTTCCCAACGGCGACGTGCGCCCGCCGATCAGGGGTGTGGTGCTGGACGGGACCAATGGCACCATGCGGATCATCGACAGCGACCCGGGCGCCATGGGCATCGAGTCGGACACCGTTCGGGCGATGGGACCGATGCAGTTCATTCCGGAGACCTGGCGGGAGTACGGGGTGGACGCCAACAACGACGGCACGGCCAGCGTGGACAACATCGACGACGCCGCGTTGTCGGCTGCGGGATATCTCTGCTGGCGAGGAAAGGATCTCGCCACGCCGCGAGGCTGGATTACCGCGCTGTGGGCGTACAACGACTCCGACGAGTACGCCCGCGCCGTTCGCGACTGGGCTACCGCCTATGCGGCGGGTCACCCGCTCTGACGGCAGGCTTTAGGCTACTGGTGGCAATTACGGAAATCGCAGGAGTCTGTAGCCCTCACCACGCAAGGAGAACCAGTGCCGATTATCGAGCAGGTCGGAGCCCGCGAGATCCTCGATTCCCGCGGCAATCCGACGGTCGAGGTCGAGGTGGCTCTGATCGACGGGACATTTGCACGGGCCGCGGTGCCCTCCGGCGCGTCGACCGGCGAGCACGAGGCCGTCGAATTGCGCGACGGCGGCGACCGCTACGGCGGTAAGGGCGTCAAAAAGGCCGTGCTGGCCGTACTCGATGAGATCGCCCCGGCCGTCATCGGGCTCAACGCCGACGATCAGCGACTGGTCGATCAGGCGCTGCTGGACCTCGACGGCACCCCGGACAAGTCCCGGTTGGGTGCCAACGCCATCCTCGGTGTCTCTCTGGCGGTGGCCAAGTCCGCCGCCGAGAGCGCCGCTCTACCCCTATTTCGGTACCTGGGCGGACCGAACGCGCACATCCTGCCGGTCCCGATGATGAACATCCTCAACGGCGGTGCGCACGCCGACACCGGCGTCGACATCCAGGAGTTCATGGTGGCCCCGATCGGCGCGCCGAACTTCTACGAGGCGCTGCGCTGGGGTGCTGAGGTCTACCACGCCCTCAAAGCGGCGCTGAAGAAGCAGGGGCTGTCCACCGGGCTGGGCGACGAAGGTGGATTCGCTCCTGATGTGCCGGGAACCAAGGCCGCGCTCGACGTGATCAGCCAGGCCATCGAGTCCGCGGGGTTCAAGCTCGGTGCCGATGTGGCGCTGGCGCTCGACGCCGCGGCGACCGAGTTCTACACCGATGGCACCGGCTACGCGTTTGAGAAGCAGACCCGCACCGCCGACCAGATGACGCAGTTCTACGCCGAGCTGCTCGACTCCTATCCGCTGGTTTCCATCGAAGATCCACTGGCCGAAGACGATTGGGACGGATGGGTGGCCCTGACAACCGCCATCGGTGACCGGGTGCAGGTCGTCGGTGACGATTTGTTCGTCACCAATCCCGAACGGCTGGAAGAAGGCATCGACAAGGGTGCGGCAAATGCCTTGCTGGTCAAGGTCAACCAGATCGGGACGCTGACCGAGACGCTCGACGCGGTGGCGCTGGCGCACCACAGCGGATACCGGACGATGATCAGCCACCGCAGCGGCGAGACCGAGGACACCACGATCGCCGATCTGGCGGTGGCGGTGGGAAGCGGGCAGATCAAGACCGGCGCGCCGGCGCGCAGCGAACGAGTGGCGAAGTACAACCAGCTACTGCGGATCGAGGAAGCCCTCGGTGACGCCGCCCGCTACGCCGGTGATCTGGCATTCCCCCGATACGCGCCGGAAGCCAGATAGCCGCCGCGACCGATGCCCGAATCGAAACGGCCAGAGCCGAAGCGGCGCTCACCGGCTCCACGGCCGGGCCGGGCCGGCGATTCGGTGGCCGGCCGGCCGCGCAAATCGCCGTCCGTCCGTCGCGGGCCGAGCGCGTCGCGGGCCATGCCCGAGGTCGTCGAACCCATCAAACAGGCGCTCGCCGAATCGGCCGAACAGCGGTCCGATCAGCGACTCGGTCTGAACGCACGGCGGGCGGCGATCCTGGCGGCTGTCGTCTGCGCGCTGACGCTGACCATCGCAGGCCCGGTACGCACCTATTTCGCGCAGCGCACCGAGATGAAACAGCTGGCCGCCTCAGAAGCCGCATTGCGCCGTCAGATCGGCGATCTCGAGCAGCAGAAGATCAAACTCGCCGATCCTGCCTATGTTGCGGCGCAGGCCCGCGAGCGCCTTGGGTTCGTGATGCCGGGGGAGGTCCCGTATCAGGTCCAACTTCCCCCCAACGCGGCGCTGCCCGCAGAGCCTGGGTCGACGCCGACGGCCGCGGCCGCCAACGACCCTTGGTACACCTCGCTGTGGCACACCATCGCCGACAGCCCGCACGGACCGCCGACACCGGCGCCACCGGTAGCACCGGCTCCCCTGCCGCCCGGCCCTCCGCCGCCCGGTGGTTGAGCGCGCCGACCTCGATGCGGTGGCCTGCCAGCTCGGCCGCGAGCCGCGTGGAGTGCTTCACATCGCCTACCGGTGTCCCAACGGTGAACCCGGCGTGGTGAAGACCGCGCCGAAACTGCCTGACGGAACACCATTTCCGACGTTGTACTACCTGACGCACCCGGCATTGACCGCCGCGGCGAGTAGGCTGGAGTCAACCGGGTTGATGCGGCAGATGACCGAGCGGCTGCGGCAAGAACTCGAACTCGCCGCATGGTATCGGCGGGCCCACGAGTCGTATCTGGCCGAGCGGGACGCGATCGAGCCGCTCGGCACGTCGGTGTCTGCGGGCGGCATGCCCGATCGGGTCAAATGCCTGCACGTGCTGATCGCGCACTCGTTGGCGGTGGGACGCGGAACCAACCCCTTCGGCGACGAAGCGCTGGCGGTGCTGGCAGCCGAGCCGGACATGGTCGGCATCCTGACACCGGGGGAGTGGCTGTGACGCGCAGGCAGCTTCGCGTCGGGGCAATCGACTGCGGTACCAATTCGATTCGACTGCTGATCGCCGATGCGCTTGACGGACAGCTGCGCGACGTGCATCGCGAGATGCGCATCGTGCGGCTAGGTCAGGGCGTCGACGCGACCGGCCGCTTCGCACCGGATGCGTTGGGCCGCACCCGGTCTGCGCTGGTGGACTACGCCGCGTTGTGCACGGCGCACGGCGTCGACCGGATACGCATGGTGGCGACATCGGCCACGCGCGACGCCGGCAACCGTGACGTCTTCTTCGCGATGACGGCCGATGTACTCGGCGGCGTGGTGGCGGGCTCGATAGCCGAGGTGATCACCGGCGCCGAGGAGGCCGAGCTGTCATTCCGCGGCGCAGTCAACGAATTAGACGCTGCTGCTGGACCTTTCGTCATCGTAGATTTGGGCGGTGGGTCGACTGAGGTGGTGCTGGGTATCGACACCGTCGTCGCGAGCTTCTCGGCCGACATCGGCTGTGTGCGGCTGACCGAGCGCTGTCTGCACTCCGATCCGCCGACAGCCGCCGAGGTGGCGGCTGCACGCGACGTGGTTCGCGAACGGCTCGGTGAGGCGCTGCGGGTGGTCCCGGTAGAACAGGCCCGCACCTGGGTCGGAGTGGCCGGCACGATGACGACCGTCGCGGCACTCGCGCAGGACATGGCGGCCTATGACTCTGCGGCCATTCACCTTTCGCGGGTCGGCGTGGACCGGTTGCTGGCGGTCTGTGACGGGCTGATCGGGATGTCGCGGGCCCAGCGGGCCGCGTTGGGGCCGATGCATGAGGGACGGGCCGACGTCATCGGTGGCGGCGCAATCGTGATCGAGGAGTTGGCGTTTGCGTTACGCGAGCGCGCTGGCATCGACGCGCTGACGGTCAGCGAGCACGACATCCTGGACGGCATTGCGCTCTCGATCGCCGACTGATCAGCCCAACGGGCGGTGCCTGATTGAGTACTCGAGCAGGCGTTTCTTCTCCTCGTTGTACTCCTGATCGGTCAGCCGTCCCTCGTCGCGGAGCTTGGCGATATCGCGGATCGCGGCGGCGACGCCGGTGACCACAGTCCGCGGCGCGGGCGTCGCTTCGACTCCACCATCGCTCGCCGCGCCCGGACCGCGGGCTGTCAGCCGCGCGTGGGTCATCGGCTTGCCGTTGTGGTTGGCTTCAGCAGCCGGCGGGCCGGCCATGGCTTGGCCTGTCATACCCCCCAGGCCCATCTGGTTGAACGTGCCGGCCGAGTCCTCCAATGGCGCCGCTGCAGCGGCGCCCGAGTTGGTGAGCGGCGAAGTCATTGCAACCGAACGTATCTCGGGCGCGGCGACGGTCCATCCCGACGGCACCGACAATCCGCCGACCATGTTGGCCTGGCCCAAGCCCGCCGACACCTCCGCGGGCACCGTGCCTGGAGGGAGGTTTGACAGAGTTGCCGGAAACGGCAGAACTGGTGCCGGCGCGGTGCTTGGCCATTCCTCTTCACCGTTCCACTCGCTGACGAACTTATCGGTGTTGGCACCAGTGAGATAACCGCCGATGCCGTAAGGAAGATCGATTATCGCCAAAAGCCCGAGCCCTACGTCCGGGATACTACTCAAAGCGGCCGGCGCACCGGCGAAGATTGTTATCAAGTTGCTTATCAGGCCCAGCAAGTCCGAGAGAGAAGTCGACTGCGCCGATGTACCTGTCGACGCAGCGGACAGCGCCTGCGGCACGCTCGATACGATGCTCTGTACGTTGCCGGCTGCCGTGCTGGTGGCCTGGCCTACCGCAGCTGTCTGGCTGGCCGTCCCGCCCGGGTCGGTGTTCTGTTGTGGCGAAGTGAACGGGGTGAGCGCGGTCGCGGCTGCCGACGAACCCGCGTAGCTGTACATCGCCACCGCATCCTGGGCCCACATTTCGCCATACTGGGCCTCGGTAGCCGCGATTGCCGCCGTGTTCATCCCGAGGAAGTTCGTCGCCACCAACACCGCCAGCACACTGCGGTTGGCGGCGATCTCCGGCGGCGGCACCGTCATGGCAAACGCCGCCTCGTAGCCGGCGGCCGCCGCCCGGGCTTGGCTGGCGGTCTCTTGAGCTTGTGTAGCCGACGCGCTCAGCCATTCGACATAGGACCCGGCCGCGGCTGTCATCGACGTGGAAGACGGACCCGACCACGACCCGGAGGTCAGCTCTGATACCACTGACTGATATGCGCTGGCTGCGGTATAGAGTTCGTCAGCCAAGCTGCCCCAGGCTTGCGCAGCGGCCAGCATCGGCCCCGATCCCGGACCGGCATACATCCGGCCGGAGTTGATCTCCGGCGGATAGATCCCGAAATCCATTGTTGCGCATTCCTCTTCCAGGCGAGCGGCGCTGACGCCGCGCGGCGGCGGGCGGCTTAGCGGCCGAGCAGGCGGTTCTTCTGCTCGGTGTATTCCTCGTCGGTCAGAATTCCTTCGTCGCGGAGTTTGGCGAACTCGCGTAACTCGACTGCGACTCCGGTGACAACGGCCCGAGGCTTATCATGCGGCGCCTCGCCTTTATTGCCAGTTGCCTTACTGCCACTGACGGCCGCCGCTTCTCCGGGGCGCGCCGCCGCATTTGTGCCTTTGGGCGATTTCCCGGCACCCCGGCTGACGCCGGTGCCTACCGTGCCGGCCATGGCCCGCCCGGCCATACCCGCTAGTGCCATCTCGCTGAGCGTGGTTCCTGAACCGCCGTCCGCTGGCCCTCCGGCGGTGGCGGTGGTTTGCGGCAGCGCCGGCAAGGTGTACGAGATGGGCTTTACCGCCGGGGTGGCGACGGCCCATGTGGGCGGTACAGACAATGCTCCGATCGTGTTGGCCTCGCCCAAACCGGCCGAAAGGCTGGGCGGCGGCAACGTGCCCGCGCGCAAGTTGAGCAGCGGCGCCGGGAACGGCTTCACCGGCGCCGGCCCCTCGTCCGGCCAGCTCTGTACCCCGGCCCAGCCACTGATGATGTCATCGGTGTGCACACCGGTGCCGTAACCGCCGATGTCGAACGGAAGAGACACGATCCCCAGGGTGCCCAGTGGTACGGAGACGAAGATGCTGGCCAGGTCGGCGGGCAGGTCGAGGAAAATCGAAATCAGGTCGGCGATCAAATCCAGCGTGTCCAGGGGAGTCAACTGGGCCGGCGCTGCAGCACTCGTCAGCGCATTGGGTATCGCTGAAAAGGCTTGCTGAATCGACGACACCGTGCTCTGGACATTGCCCGCGGAGGTGCCGGTGGCTTGGCTGACCGCGGCTGCCTGGCCGGTCGACCCGCCGGGGTTGGTGTTCTGTTGGGGTGGGGTGAACGGTGTCAGCGTTGTCGCAGATGCCGACGAAGCTGCGTAGCCGTACATCGCCGCGGCGTCCTGGGCCCACATCTCGGCGTACTGCGCCTCGGTAGCCGCGATCGCCTGCGTGTTGAGCCCGAATACGTTCGTCGCCACCAGCGTCGTCAGCTGGCTGCGGTTGGCGGCGACGGCCGGTGGCGGCACCGTGGAGGTGAACGCCGCCTGGTATGCCGCGACGGCCGTTTTGGCTTGGGCGGCCGTCGCCTCGGCCTGCGTGGCCGTAGCGGTCAGCCACGCGGTATAGGACGTCGCCGCTGCGGCCATCGATGCTGACGACGGTCCCGACCACGACCCGGCGGTCAACCCGGAGACCACCGATTGATACGAGGTGGCCGCCGAGTGCAGTTCGGCGGCCACGCCCTGCCAAGCCTCGGCGGCGGCGACCATCGATCCCGCCCCGGAGCCGGTATACATTCGACTGGAGTTGACCTCTGGCGGCAGAATCCCGTAATCCATCGCTATGCAACTCCTCTAGTTCACCGCGATCGAGCTGGGCAGTCGGGGGCAGAGTTCGTGCCGACACGGCATTGCGTGGTGACCAGAAATAGCGCACGCGTAGCCGTCGTTCCGCGATTGGCTATCGGGTGAATGGTGGCACGTGTTACGGCCGCTGTCGCTTGCTCGTCCGGCGCGTCGGGTGGCGAGATCACAAACGGCGAGAGCGTTCGGCCGACGGCATCGCGGCCGCTTACCGTGGCTACCGACCCTGGCCACAGCGACGAATATGGTCGCCGACAGGCGGGCTCAAGGCTCCCCAAAAGCATCGCGATCCCCTCCGGTATTGGTCGGGTCAGCCACCCGAATTCGTCTCGCCAATTTTGTGGTTTAGGTCACCTACCTGCAGACTGCCTCGTCCGTCGAGCGACACCATTATGGGTTATTAACGAGGGGTATACAAACTTATAATCCGTGCTAAACGCCAATTCAGAGCGACGCTCACTCAAATTTCTCAGGTGAATCACCTAAGTCTCTCAGGTTGAGCGAATGTAGGACGCTCGCGCGCAGTCAGACGGCGATGTCATCTCCACTGGGCCCGTTCGTCGCGCCGGCCGAATGAGCCTATCGACGCCTTCTGTGGAGTTGCTGTGAATGCAACCTCTATGAGGGAAGCGCGACGGGCCTTTCAGCCCGCCTTCACTTCGCGAACGTCGTCGCCGTCGACTTGTTGTGCGTCGCCCGGCGGTTGTTCGGGCTTCTTCGGCGGCAACCCCTCGCGCAGCGTGGCCAGCAATTCCCGGTACGGACCGACGAGGTAGACGGTGTCGCCGGCCCGAAGCCGCGCATCCCGACGTGGGTGCAGCTGGACCGGTGCGTCCTCCCGGGTGATGGCGATGACGCGTGTCCTGGTCGACATCTCCTGCATCGGCAGTCCGTCGAGTTCACTGCCCTCGGCTACATGCATTGCACCGACCATGAACGAGCTCTGCGCTATCGAGAACGTGCCCAGCACGTCCAAGCCCATCGCGGCGCCGATGAACCACGGAGCGGCCAACGCGACGGTGGAACGTACGTTCTCGAAAGCGAACCGCTGCGCAACCGCCAAGCCCAGCGCGCGGTCGTAAACCCGGAGCACCATGGAAACGTCGGCGCGGCGGTTGACCTTGGGCATCACCCGCGGCCCCAGCATCTCGGCCAGCACGATCCCGGTTTCGATGTTGATCATGTCGTCACGGGTCAGCACCGCCACCGCCCGGGCGCGGTCGGCGCGCGCAGACTCCAGCGTCTGCAGCAGCGTCGCGTCGCCGAAGATCACCGGCACGTCGAGTTCACGCAACGTGGACAAGAACCGGTTGTCTTCGTTGATCTCGATGACCGCGACGTCGTATCCGGCCCTGACCAGCTCGGTGACCACGCGCATCCCGAGCGCGCTTAATCCGACGACGATGACGTGGTTGCGCAAATGCCGCACGCGCGGGCGAGAGGCCGCGAAGACGAAACGGCGCGACAGCAGCACATCGGCAATGAAAGCGACCAGCAACGCGATGGTGATCGCGCCGCCGAACATCAACCCGGCGGCGAACAGACGTAGCCACGTCTCCTGGTGGGCAAAGCTGAAGTCCCCGTAGCCCGTCGTCGTGATCGTCTCGATGGTGAAGTACAGCGCGTCGATCCACGACATCCGGGGGTGCTGGTAGTTGATGCGCAACAGCACCATCGAGCCGACGATGAGGGTCAAAGCGGCGGCCAGGGCGGGATAGAACGCCGGATTGAAGTCGTTGACGATGGTGCGAACAGCGTCGAGCACTCGGCGTACCCGGGCTCGTCGCACCCGCGTTCCCGTCGGTCGTCGGACCCTGATGCCGCGCTGCGCCGACTCGTCGGCGGTGCCGACCATCACCGCCCGGTCACCGGCGTGCACCCGGTGATCGCGGGCCGGGCAGACGTCTATCTCGCCGGGAGTCGATGAGTTGTCGCCATGAATCACCGCCACCGGGGCCAAGTCGCCGTAGATCTCGCGCAGCGTTGCTCCTCGCGTTGCCTCGTTGGCCGAGACGAGGAACTCGATACCGGCCGCCTCGAACGGATGCGCCCGGTGTGCCAGGCACGCTTCGACCACCGACGGGGCCGTGAGTTCGGCGACATCGAGGATCGCGCCTGGCCCATTGTCGTCAGCCACCGCCGCGCGCAACACATCATTTGCCAGCCGGGCGACCACGCGCACCGTCGGGTTGGCTTTCCTTGCCAGCAGCGCGATTTCGAGATTGGCCGCATCATCGTCTCCGGCGCACACGACGGCGAGTGCATTGGCGACCTCGGCGCGGCGAAGTTCGTTGGCGACGCCGCCGAGCACGGCGGTGGCCAGTCTGACAACGCTGGCGCCAGCGGTTTTCAGCTCGTCGATGATCGTCGTGGCCAGCGCATCGTCACCGCTGACAATGATGTGATGGTGCATTCTCTCGTCCGCCACTCGGGTCTACCTGATCGCGATCGAGTCCAAGACTCCGCGCGGGCGGGCACCCGCTTTGCCAATGCCGTTAATGATGCAGGTTACACCACCGGTTTACGTCATTCGGCTGCAACACTTAGTTTTGCTGGCGCGGAAAGCTACTCGTCGCGTCGCCTATGCCGTCCGAACGTAGCGGGCCCTCGATCTCAGCTCCGGTTCGAGCGGGAAGTCGTTCTTACGCATCGAATTTGCTTCGACCGTCACGTGATCTGGCATGGCGCAGCGGACATCAGGCCTCGAAGCGGTAGCCCATCCCCGCCTCGGTCAGCAGATGGTTCGGATGGGATGGGTCGTCCTCGAGCTTGCGCCGCAACTGTGCGAGAAAGACGCGCAGATAATGGGTTTCCCTCGCGTACTTGGGTCCCCAGACCTCTCTGAGTAACTCCTCGCGACTCACCAGCTTGCCGCGATTGCGTACCAGCATTTCCAGCATGCCCCATTCCGTCGGGGTCAGGTGCACTTCCGTGCCGTTCTTGATTACCTTTTTCGCCGCGAGGTCGACAAGGAACGACTTGGTTTCCACCACGGGGTTGTCAGCGCCGGTGGGCACCGCGGCCCGACGCACCGCGGCCCGTAATCGCGCCAGCAGTTCGTCCATGCCGAACGGCTTCGTCATGTAGTCGTCGGCGCCCGCGTCGAGCGCTCCCACCTTGTCAGACGAATCGGTGCGGGCCGACAGCACGATCACCGGAGCCGTCAGCCAGCCGCGCAGTCCGGCGAGCACCTCGATACCGGGTATGTCGGGCATGCCCAGATCCAGGATCACCACCTGCGGTGGGTGCTCGGCGGCGGCGGTCAGTGCGCGCGTACCGGTCGCGGCGGTGATCACCTCGTAGCCGCGCACCGACAGGTTGATGCGCAGTGCGCGCAGCAGCTGGTGGTCGTCATCGACGACCAGCACCCTAGTCACTGGCGCCACTCCTCTTCATCGCTGCGCTCTGCATCGTCGTCGGCGCGGTCACTGGCGCCACTCCTCTTCATCGCTGCGCTCTGCATCGTCGTCGGCGCGGTCACTGGCGCCACTCCTCTTCATCGCTGCGCTCTGCATCGTCGTCGGCGCGGTCACTGGCGCCACTCCTCTTCATCGCTGGCTCTGGCTCCTCTTGAGGTGCCGCCAGGTCGACCAGAATGGTCAGCCCGCCGCCGGGGGTGTCGGATGCCGTGATGGTGCCGCCCATCGCCTCGACGAATCCCTTGGCCACCGACAGGCCTAGGCCCAGTCCGGTTGTGGTATCGCAATCGCCGAGCCGCTGGAACGGCTGAAACATCTGTTCCGCGGCACCTTTGGACACTCCCGGACCCTCATCGACGACGTTGATCAATACCCGGGTCCCGACCTGACCCGCATTGACCCGCACCACGCTTGCCGGCGCGTAGTGCAGCGCATTGTCGATGACGTTGGACAGTACCCGCTCCAGCAGACCAGCGTCGGCCATGGCAACCGTCCCGCCGACCTCCACCTTGACCCGGTCGAGGCTGCCTCGCCCGAAGTTCGTGCTGCTTCCCCCGATGCCCACGAGCGAACGCTCCACCACCTCTTCGAGATAGACCTCGGTCAGGTGCGGCCGGACCACGCCGGCGGCCAGCCTCGACGAATCCAGCAGGTTGGCCACCAGGGAGCTCAACCGATCGATCGACTCCTCAACGGTGGCAAGCAATTCGCAGGTGTCCTCTGGCGAGAACCAGACATCTTCGGCGCGCAGGCTGGATACCGCTGCCTTGGCGGCGGTCAGGGGAGTCCGCAGGTCGTGGCCAAGGGCGGAGAGCAGCAAGCGGCGCAGCTCGTCGGCCTCGGCGAGCGATTGAACTTTGCCGGCCTCTGCGGCGAGCTCGCCCTGTTTGACCAGACCTGCGGCTTGCGTCGCGACCACCGACAGCACCCTACGGTCGCGGCCGGTCAAGGCGCGCCCGGACATCAGCATCCAGAATTCCTCGTCGCCGACTTTCACCGCGGTGTCAGCGGAGTCCACCGTCACACATGGATCTTTGCCCACGCCCGCGACCGGCACCGGGCGACCGTCGACGTCACGCACTAGGCACACCGCGCGCTGTGAATAGGCCTCCCGCACCCGCTCGAGCAACGTGTTGAGATCGGCGCCGCGCAGTACCGACGCGGCGAACAGTGAGAGCAGTTCGGCCTCCTGGCTCGCCCGCCTGGCCTCGCGGGCACGGCTGGCTGCGGCGTCCACCAGGACAGCGATCGCCATCGCAACCCCCAACAGGATCACTATGGTGACGGCGTTGCTCGGGTTGTCGACGGCGAAGGAATATCGCGGGTCCGTCAGGAAATAAACCAGCAGCGTTCCAGACAACAGCCCCGACAGCACGGCCGGTGCCACACCGCCGAACAACGCGACGCCAATGACGCCGGCGAAGAAGATCGCGGATTTTCCGCCGACGTCGAGCATCGGGTCCAACCAGCGCACCGTGATCGCCAAGATCGCCCACGGCAGCGTGACAGCAGCCAGCCACGCCATGATCTGGCGAGCGCGCGGCGAAATCGACGAGAATGACAAGCCGCGATTGGCCTGCTCATGGGTGACCATGTGCACGTCGATCTTGCCCGAGTTCTGGATAGTTGCGGTGCCGATTCCCTCGCTGAAGAAGCTCGCCCACCGCGACCGCCGGGAGCTGCCAAGTACCAGCTGAGTCGCGTTCGTCTCGCGGGCGAAGTCGAGCAGTGCGGTCGGCACATCGTCGCCGACCACGACGTGAACCGTGGCGCCCAGGCTGGCGGCGAGTTCGCGTACCTTGCCCATTTCGCGGGAGGACACACCCGAGAGTCCATCGCCGCGGGCGACATGCACCACCATGAGTTGAGCGCTCGACCTGGATGCGATACGGGACGCGCGCCTTACCAACGTTTCCGACTCCGGGCCGCCGGTTACGGCGACGACCACTCGTTCGCGCGCTTCCCAAGTGTCGGTAATTTTCTTGTCTGCACGGTATTTCGCCAACGCGGCGTCGACCTGGTCGGCAAGCCACAGCAGCGCGATTTCGCGTAGGGCGGTCAGGTTGCCGGTGCGGAAATAGTTAGACAGCGCCGGGTCAATCCGTTCCGATGGGTAGACGTTGCCGTGGGCGAGCCTGCGCCGCAACGCTTCCGGTGTGATGTCGACCAGTTCGATCTGAGCCGCTTTTCGAACGACTTCGTCGGGCACGGTTTCGCGCTGTTCGATGCCGGTGATCTGGGCAACGACGTCGTTGAGACTCTCCAAATGCTGGATGTTGAGTGTCGAGATCACGGTGATCCCGGCGTCGAGCAGTGTTTCGATGTCCTGCCACCGCTTGTGATTAGCGCTGCCCGGGATGTTGCTGTGCGCATATTCGTCGACCAGCGCCACTTCCGGGTTTCGCCGCAACACCGCCTCGATGTCGAGTTCCGGGAACGTGTTTCCGCGGTAGGAGATGTAGCGCGGCGGAATGACTTCGATGCCTATGATGAGATCGCCGACCTTCTTGCGGCCGTGCGTCTCCACGACCGCCGCGACGACGTCGGTACCACGCTCCAGCCTGCGATGCGCCTCGCCGAGCATGGCGCAGGTCTTGCCGACACCCGGTGCCGCGCCGAGGTAGATGCGCAACTCGCCGCGTCGTTGCGATGGCACGCTGTGAGCATGCGGCTCATCGGTGCTTACCGCTTGCGGCGGTGGCGGCGCATTGGTGGAAGTCACATGAACATCATCTACCGGACCGCTTAAGACTTCACGGGGTACGTGCGGTCCAGCTCCATATTGAGTCGCAGAACATTGACCACCGGCTCGCCGACAAAGCCGAGCAGCCGACCGTGCTGGTTGTCGCGAACCACCTGGCGCACCTGGGCGGCGCTGATCCCGCGCGCGCGAGCCACCCGGGCCACCTGGATATCGGCGTAGGCCGGTGAGATATCCGGATCCAGCCCGCTGGCGCTGGCGGTCACGGCGTCGGCAGGTACCACCGGGTGATCAGACGCCGCGCCGCGAATCGGAACGATCTGGCCGATCGAGTAGTCCTGGCCGTACTGCGCGCATTCCACCCGCACACCCTCGTAGAGCTGCTGGAACACCGTGGTTGGTGCGCTCCCGGGCATCGAGCAGGGTTCGTTCACGCTGATTACCTGGGTCGGATGGACCACGTTGCCGGATGAATCCCGCGGCCCGATCACCGACAACACAGCCCCTACGCCGCCACCGGTGCAGAACGGGCGTGAACCGTCGACCTTCTCGAGCTGGCCGATCGCGAAGCTGCGCGAGCACACCTGGGTCAGCAAGCTAGGTTTGAATCCGGCGGTGGAAGGATCGGCGCCGGGAGCCAGCTTGGTGGGATCGGCCGGTGTGTCGACGATGTTTTCCGGGCCCAGGTTGGTGGGTCCCGATGCCAATGGGTCGTAGCCCTTTCCGGCTGCCGAAGGCCTGCTCTGGAAGTACTGCGGCAGTGGGTTGCCGTCCTTGTCGGTGAACGGCTGGCCGATCAGTTTGCTGCCGACCCGCTTTCCGGAAACGTTGACTATCGAGCCCTCCGCCTTGGCGTGCAACCCGGGAAGTAGCGCGACTCCCCAGACAACCAGCGGGTAGACGAAGCCGGTGATCACGGTAAGGACGAGCAGCGCGCGCAGCGCGGCCCAGTGTTGGCGAATCAGGTTGGAAATGTTCATGTCAGCCCATCCCGGGGATAAATTGCACGACCAGGTCGATCAGTTTGATACCGATGAACGGGGCGACGATGCCCCCCAGCCCGTAGATGTAAAGATTGCGGCTCAGCAGTTTCGATGCGCTGCTCGGTGTGTACTGAACACCGCGCAGTGCCAACGGAATCAGCGCGACGATGATCACCGCGTTGAAGATCACCGCGGACAGGATCGCCGATTGCGGGCTGTGCAGCCGCATCACGTTGATCGTGTCCAGCCCGGGGAACAGAGCCACGAACATGGCCGGGATGATCGCGAAGTACTTGGCGATGTCGTTGGCGATCGAGAAGGTGGTCAACGCGCCGCGCGTGATCAACAACTGCTTTCCGATCTCCACGATCTCGATGAGCTTGGTGGGGTCGGAGTCCAAGTCCACCATGTTGCCGGCCTCTTTGGCCGCGCTAGTCCCGCTGTTCATTGCCACCCCGACGTCGGCCTGAGCCAGCGCCGGCGCGTCGTTGGTCCCGTCACCGGTCATCGCGACCAGCCGGCCGCCCTCCTGCTCACTCTTGATCAGCATCATCTTGTCTTCGGGGGTGGCTTCGGCGAGGAAGTCGTCGACCCCGGCCTCGTCGGCGATCGCTTTGGCGGTCAACGGGTTGTCACCGGTGATCATCACCGTCCGGATGCCCATTGTGCGCATCTCGTCGAAGCGCGCACGCATGCCGTGCTTGACCACATCCTTGAGGTGGATGACGCCGAGCACCTCGGCTTTCTTGTCGTCGCCGCCGGAAGTGATCACGCCAACGACCAGCGGAGTGCCGCCCGCTGCCGAAATGCCGTCGACGATGTCGCCGAGGCTGTCGGGAATCGTTCCGCCTTGGTCGCGGATCCATTTGGCGACCGAACTGGCCGCGCCTTTGCGCAGCTGTCGTCCGTCGAGGTTAACGCCCGACATCCTTGTCGTCGCGGTGAACTCGACCCAGTGGGCGTGGCTGAGTTCGCCGGGTGAGCGCTCTCGCAGCCCGTAGGCCTGCTTCGCGTAGACGACGATCGAGCGGCCCTCGGGGGTTTCGTCGGCGAGGCTTGACAGCTGAGCGGCGTCCGCCAGGTCCTCGGACGTGACCCCTTTGACCGGGATAAATTCCGATGCCTCCCGGTTGCCCAGGGTGATCGTGCCGGTCTTGTCCAGCAGCAACGTGTTGACGTCGCCGGCAGCCTCGACCGCACGGCCCGACATGGCCAGCACGTTGCGCTGTACCAGTCGGTCCATGCCGGCGATGCCGATCGCCGACAGCAATGCGCCAATGGTGGTGGGGATCAGGCACACCAGCAGAGCCACCAGGACAACGCCGGTGACGCCGTTGCCGGTGAGTGCGGAGGTGTCGTGCACACCTGGGTTGTTGACCTTCGAGTAGATCGCCAGCGGCTGCAGCGTCGCCACCGCGAAGACGAAGATGATGGTCAACGCCGCGAGCAGAATGTTCAGCGCGATCTCGTTGGGTGTCTTCTGCCGGTTGGCGCCTTCGACAAGGGCAATCATCCGGTCGATGAAGCTTTTGCCTGGCTCCTGGGTGATCTTGACCACGATGCGGTCCGAGAGCACCGTGGTGCCGCCGGTGACCGCGGAGCGGTCGCCGCCGGATTCGCGGATCACCGGGGCCGATTCGCCGGTGATGGCCGATTCGTTCACCGACGCAATGCCTTCCACGATGTCGCCGTCGCCGGGGATGATTTCGCCCGCCTCCACGACGACGATGTCACCTTTTTGCAGTTCCGGTGCTCGGACATCTTCCTCCGTGCCGGGCTTCTCGGGTGACCAGCCTTGTAGCCGGCGCGCGATGGTGTCGGCCTTCGATTTGCGCAAGGTGTCGGCCTGGGCTTTACCCCGCCCTTCGGCGACAGCCTCAGCAATGTTGCCGAAAAGCACTGTCAGCCAAAGCCAGAACACGACGAGCCAGCCGAACCACGACGCGTCGCGGATCGTCAGCACGGTCGACCACACGGCGCCGATCTCGACAATGAACATGACCGGGTTGCGCCATAGGGTGCGGGGGTCGAGCTTGCGCAACGCGTCGGGGAGCGATTTGGCCAGCAGCTTGGGGTCAAGGCGTCCGCCCTCAACCCGCCCGCCCGGCGCGTGACCGCTGTGGCGATGGTGCGATGAACGGGTTGAACGGGCTTTGGAAACCGTAGAAGTCGTCATTTCAGTGGATTCCTTCAGCGAGGGGCCCGAGTGCCAGCATGGGCAGGAAAGTGAGGGCAACGAGAATCAGCGTGACGCCGGCGACCATTCCGACGAACTGCGGCCGATGGGTGGGCAGGGTGCCGGGGGACTCCGGCGTATGTCCCTGGCGGGCCAGCGAGCCGGCCAACGCGAGCGCCAACACGATCGGCAGGAACCGGCCAATTACCATCGCCAGGCCGATTGCGGTGTTGTACCACACGGTGTTGGCGTTCAGGCCCGCGAAAGCCGAGCCATTGTTGTTAGCGCCGGAGGTGAACGCGTACAGCACCTCCGATAGCCCGTGCGGTCCAGTGTTGAGCATGCTCGCGCGTTCGCCAGGCAGCGCCATCGCGATGGCGGTGCCAACCAGCACGATCAGCGGTGTGACCAGGAAATAGCTTGCGGCGAGCTTGATCTCGCGGGGCTGGATCTTCTTGCCGAGGTACTCCGGTGTGCGCCCGACCATCAGCCCGGCGACAAACACCGTGATCACAGCCAGGACCAGCATGCCGTAGAGGCCAGATCCGGTGCCGCCGGGCGCCACCTCACCCAGCTGCATGTTGAAGATCGTCATCATCCCGCCGATGCTGGTGTACGAGTCGTGGAACGAATCCACGGCACCACAAGAGGTCAGCGTGGTCGACACGGCGAACACTGCGGAGTTGGGAACACCGAAGCGTTGCTCGACGCCTTCCATGGCGGCCCCGACCGCAGTCGGCACCGTGCCGTGGTGTTGCAGCTGCATCCACATCGTGAGCGTCCAGCTGATCGCGGCGAGGACACCCATGATTGCCGCGATCGCGTAGCCCTGCTTCTTGCTGTCGACCATGCGGCCGAAGGTGCGCGGCAGCGAGAAGCTGATGGCCAGCAGCAGGAAGATCTCGACCCAGTTGGTCCAGGCGGTTGGGTTCTCAAACGGATGCGACGAGTTGGCGTTGTAGAAGCCGCCGCCGTTGGTGCCGAGTTCCTTGATGGCCTCCTGGCTGGCGACCGGCCCTCCGGTGATGGTCTGCTGCGCGCCGCTCAACGTGGTCACGACCTGATCGTGCAGGTGGAAGTTCTGGATCGCACCGCCGGCGAGCAGCACGATGGCGCCGATGACCGAGATTGGCAGCAGGATGCGCAGCGTGCCCCGGACCAAGTCCACCCAGAAGTTGCCCAGCTCATTGCTCCTGATCCGGGCAAAGCCGCGGACCAGGGCAATCGCGACGGCCATACCCACCGCGGCGGAGACAAAGTTCTGCACGGTCAAGCCGGCCATCTGCACAAGGTGGCCCTGCGTCGACTCACCCGAGTACGCCTGCCAGTTGGTGTTCGTCACGAAGCTGATCGCGGTGTTCCAGGCCAGCGCCGGGGTCATCGGGGTCGCGGGGTCATGCAGGTGCAGCGGTAACTTGCCCTGCACCAACTGGAAGAAGAACAGGAACAGCACGCTCACCGCCGAGAACGCCAGGACGCTGCGGGCGTAGGCGTACCAAGGCTGTTGGGCTTTGGGGTCGGCGCCGATGGCGCGGTAGAGGACCTTCTCGACTCGCCAGTCCCGCGGCGAGGTGTAGACGTGGTACATGTAGTCGCCCAGCGGCACGTGTATCGCGACCAATGCCACCACGAGCAGAGCGAGGAACGCGATCCCCGCAAAAGAAGTGCTCACCTAAAACCTTTCCGGAAAGAACAAGGCTGCGACGAGGTAGACCGCCAGTACTGCGGAGAGCGCGAGGCCAATGATGTTGTCGTAGCTCATGCGCGCCGCTCCTTCTCGTCGCGCCGCTCCGCATCGTCGCTGGCGCGGCTCATAGCTTTTCGACCAGCTTTTGCACAAGGCCCAGGATGGCGAACACCGCCACCGTCAGCAGGACGTAGGCAACCACGTACATCGTTTCTCCGTTCGTCACAACCGGTCAGGTCGATCGGCGATCGAGACTTGGTACCGGGATGCAATTTAGCCCTCCGCGAGGAGGTCTGGGAAGAAGTTAAGCGCCTTACGGGGGTAAACCCTCATCTCTAACGCTTTCTTAACGACACGCCTGCAAGGTCGAGTTTGCGGAGCCGGGCTGCGGCAGCGCCCTGCAGGTCTGATTGCCAGAGATCAGCGTTGATTCCGGCCAACGCGACCAAACCCGACCGCTTTGCTACCCGCGCTGTGACTTAGCCTACTCAAACCAGTGGAAGCCGCACCCGGAAAACGGTTTGGCCGTCGGCGGATTCGGCGGTCACCGAGCCGTGGTGGGCTTTGACGATCGAATCGACAATGGCCAGGCCGAGCCCGTTTCCGGATCCGTCGTGCGGGGCGTTCTTCGCGCGCACGAATCGATCGAAGAGATGCGGGAGCAGCTCAGGATCGATGTCGGGCCCGTCGTCGGCAACCGTCAACTCCGCGAAGGACGCATCGCTTCCCGACCGATGGCAGGCGATGCCCGTCGTCACCGTGACCCCGGGCGGGGTATGGACCCAGCCGTTGACAAGCAGATTGCTGACAAGTTGATGGAGTCGGTCGGGATCGCCGCGTACCCAGACCGGCTCGTCCGGCAGATCCTTGGCCCACTGGTGATCGGGCGCCGCGACCGCCGCATCGTTGACCGCGTTGAGGACGATATCGCCGAGATCGACGTCCTCGGTGCGCAAATCTTGGCCCTCGCCCAATCGAGACAGCAGCAGTAGCTCGTCGACGAGGGAGGTCATCCGCCGGGCTTCCGACTCGATGCGGGCCAGCGCGTATTCCGTGGTCGGGGGTAGCGCGGCGCTGTCTTGGCGGGTGAGCTCGGAGTAGCCCTGGATCGCTGCCAGGGGAGTCCGCAGTTCGTGGCTGGCGTCGGTGATGAATTGCCGCATGCGCCGGTCGGATTCGGCCCGGTGTGTCAGCGCGCCATCGACGTTGTCCAGCAAGCGGTTCAAGGTGTGCCCTACGATCCCCACCTCGTTGTCCGGATCGGTGTCATCGGGTTGCACCCTGGCGGTAATGCGATGTTCGTCGCCGGTGAGCCGCGTGCCGGCGACCTCTGCGGCGGTCGCGGCGACCCGGCGTAACGGGCGCAGCGCATAGCCCACCACCAACGCCGTCAGACCCGCCGTCACCAACAGTGCGGCAATGGAAAGCACCGTGGCACTGACGATTCGGCGAGCTATGGTTTTATTGGCGAGGTTCAGCGAAACCCCGACGAAGAGTTGGTCATCGGGGCCGGCGCTTTGGCTGCTCACCCGGTATGAACCGAGGTTGCCCAGTGTCACCGTGCGTAGCTGGCCGTCATGCCTGGGCTGTGCCTTGATGGCGGCGATGACGTCGGGCGTGGCTGGGCGCGGGTCGTCTTCGTAGAAGACCGCCGAGCCGATGACATCGCCGTGGTGGATGACGGCGATGACGTTGCCCGCGTTCTGTCCGGTGAAGCCCAACATCGCGCGCTCGGCATCGCCGCGATGGCCCGACTCGCCGTGTTGGTATCGGGTGTACGAATGGGTCAGCGCGTCAAGCGATTCGTCGACTTCCGCGTCGTTCAGGGTGTTGACGTAAGTTCGCAGGCTCACCACGGAGACGACGCCGACCACCAGCACCACGACCGTGACCACTGCCGAGACGCCCACGACCAGTTGACGGCGCAACGTGCGCGGCCGCCACCACGGAGCGGTTGGCGGCGCGGTCATTTCACTGTCATCTCGGCGCTATGCCGGCGGGCGGAGCATGTACCCGACACCGCGGACGGTGTGGATCATCGGCTCGCTGCCGGCGTCGATCTTCTTCCGCAGATACGAGATGTACAGATCGACAATGCTTGTGCGTCCGGCGAAGTCGTAATTCCATACGCGGTCCAGGATCTCGGTGCGAGTCAACGCCCGGCGCGGGTTGCGCATCAGGAAGCGCAGCAGTTCGAACTCGGTTGAGGACAGTGAAATCGGTGTGCCCGCGCGGGATACTTCGTGGCTCGCGCCGTCGAGCGTGAGGTCGCCGATCTTGAGCCCCTCCTCCGCCGGCGGAGCCTGCTGGTTGGACCGGCGAAGCAGCCCCCGCAACCGGGCGACCAACTCCTCGAGGCTGAACGGCTTCGTCATGTAGTCGTCGGCGCCTGCGGTCAGGCCGGTGACCCGGTCCATCACCGAGTCCCGCGCGGTCAGGAACAGGGTGGGCGTATAGGGCTCCGACTCGCGGATGCGCTGCAGGATCTGTAGACCGTCGACATCGGGAAGCATGATGTCGAGGACGAGCACGTCCGGCTCGACCTGTTCGAACTTGCTGACCGCCTCCCGGCCGTTGTGTGCGACCTCGACCGTCCAGCCTTCGTAGTGCAACGCCATTTTGACCAGGCTGGTCAGCGCCGGTTCGTCGTCGACAAGCAAGACCCGGATGGGCGATCCATCGGCCCTGGTGATGCGGGGCAGCTGACCCAGGATGGCTTGACGTGGCCGCTGCTCACGCGCGGATCCCGACATTATCGCCATGCTCACCAATTCTCCCCGTTGCACACGATGTTGTCACCAAGCTCATACCGTTCTCACATGTGTCGGCCATCTGCCGCACGTTCGCCGGGGCTCTCAGATATGTGTTCGCTATGCGTCTGATCGCTGTACTTGAAATGCGGTGTCACTCGAAACACGCTGTATAGCAGAGCAGTTGACATGATCTTGGCAGAAGGAAGTGACGTCGTATAGCTAACCGCCTGTGTGCAAACGCTTTACGCAGCTTCGACGTAACAAGAATCGACTCAAGAGCGGCCGCGACCTCTGATGTCCGCCGGGAATTCGTTCAGAGAATTTGGAGAGATCAATGTCCTCAACGCCTTTCGTGACCATTCATCCGGAGATGCTGTCCGCCGCGGCTGGTGATCTTGCCGCCATCGGAACCGAGATGTCAGCTGCGAATGTCGCCGCAGCAGGCCCGACCGGTGGTGTCGTCGCGGCGGCAGCTGACGAGGTGTCGGCGCTGACGGCTGCGCACTTCGCCGCACATGCGGGCCACTATCAAGCCGTCAGCGAGGCGGCGGCCGCTGTTCATTCCCTGCTGGCCAGCACCCTGCAGACCAGCGCGACGTCCTACGCGGCCACCGAAGCGGCCAACGCGATCGCGGCCGGCTGACGCGAGTCATGGATTTCGGAGCGCTCCCGCCGGAGATCAACTCGACGCGGATGTATGCCGGTCCTGGCGTGGGATCGATGCTGGCGTCCGCCGCGGCGTGGGACGGGCTCGCGGCAGACTTGCACTTCGCGGCAGCTTCGTGCGGTTCAGTGGTTTCCGGGCTCACCGGTGGGTCGTGGCAGGGTGCCGCGTCGACGTCGATGGCGACTGCAACCGCGCCGTTTGTGACATGGATGAGTGCGACCGCAGCCCAATGCGAGCAGGTGGCCGGCCAGGCCCGCGCGGCAGCGAGCGCCTACGAGGCGGCGTTCGCCATGACGGTGCCACCGGCGGTCATCGCGGCCAATCGGGCTCAGTTGATGGCACTGATCGCGACGAACATTCTGGGCCAGAACACCCCGGCGATCATGGCCACCGAAGTCCACTACGCACAGATGTGGGCCCAGGACGCCGCGGCCATGTACGGCTATGCCGCCGGCTCGGCGTTCGCCGCGACGTTGGCGCCGTTCACTCCGCCGAAGTCGACAACCAATCCCGCGGGCGTGGCAGGTCAGACCGCGGCGGTGGCGCACGCCGCAGGAACATCCGCAGGCAACCACGCGCAGGCGGTCCTGTCGTCGGTACCGCAAACGCTGCAGGGGCTTTCGCAGCCATCGCAATCGCTGTCGTCGGCGTCAGGTCTCTCGCAATTGATGACGGGCAGCAGTGCCGCAGTGCGGTCCGCAGGCACTTCGGGAGCCGTAGGCCCGGTAAGCGTGGTTTCGGGTCTGACCGGGGTGTTGGGCAAGGGGGCCTCCAAGGGGGCAAGCCTGGGCGCAACCAGTGCGTCCGGTCTGGGTGGGCTTTCGGGTCTGCTGGATGCGGGCACGTCGGCATCAGGTGAGTTCGCCGGCTTGGGTTCGGACCTGGCCGGTTTGGGCGCCGACGGCGCTGGCCTCGGAACCGATTTCGGCGGGCTCGGCACCGACTTCCTCGGTGTCGGGTTCGACTTCCTGGGGGCCGACTCGCTGTTCGAGTCGCAAGGCCTACCGCCCATCGACGGTGTGGGTGGGCTGGGATTGGGAGCTCGGACTGGGCAGTCCCGTTGAATGTGGGACCCCTTGGGTTCGGCGGCTTAGGCCCGGCAGCCAGTGTGGGTCAGGCAAGTTCCGTCGGTGTGCTGTCGGTGCCGCAGGGCTGGGTCGACGCCGGCCCAGTCGCTGCGCTGAGCGCTGGCGGCCCGGTGCCGTTGCCCGGCAGCGGCTTCGGCGCCACGCAGGCTGTGTCGAGGAACGGGCCAGTGATGCCGCCGGCGTCGATGACGTCCATGGCCGCGCGCGAATCAGGCGACGTGCTGCAGCGAATCGGGTTGCGCTCCAACGTGCTTCCACATTCGCCGATGGCCGGATAGCCGTAGAAAAGGCTGTGGCCCGCACACCCAGGGGGTGTGCGGGCCGCTGGGAGATCACCGACTCGTAGGACGCCGCGTTCGAGCTCAACTCCGAACTCAGTTTGCTGAACGCCGAGGAAGCGGCCGTTTGCGGACCCGCGCCGGCGCCGGACTAGATGAGCGCGGAGTTGATCTCCGGGGGTTGCGCTGCGAAATCAAAACCATTTTTCCTAATCCCGTCTCTTAATTGATCGGATTGTGTTTGACGTTCAACCGGCCACCGTTGGTCGCCTTAACGTTGATAACAGGACCATCGCCGACGCAGACGAAATTGTCATCGCCGCGCGTCATCTCATAGCAGACCGGTCTGCGCAACCAACACCGCCTCGTTTTCGCGGTTGACGAACCGATCCGATGAGTGGCGCACCAGTCATGCCTCGCCCAGCGAGCGCTATGAAGATCGGGTACCGTACCTGGCAATTCGGGACTGCGGGAGGGCAAATGACGGTCGCTGACCCGATCATTGTCGTGCTCGGCCCCTGGTGCGGCGGCACGTCTGCCGTCGCTAAAGTGCTTCATCACCTTGGGGTATTGATGGGCACACGATTTGATGTGGGTGTTCGCGAACTGGACGACACCTGGGAGGACACGGATCTCAGCCTGCTGTGCCGCAGGGCTTTTAGCGAGCCTGGTGGTCAGCTGTTAATGGATGTTCATAGCTTGAGAGTGAAACTTCGAGATTGGGCCGTCAATCATCGCCGTGCCGCCCGCATCGCGGAACGTCGGCCCGGCGTGAAGCACCCCGCTCTTTGCATCGCGGTGGACCACATCCGGGAAGCCTGGGGTCCGTTGGTGCCGGTCGTGGTAGACCGACCCGTAGCCAACGTTGTGGCGTCGCTGAATCGACTTGGATGGTGGACCGACGAAAATGAGCGGGCTGAGTCGACGGCTCACTTGATCGCCGCCCGCGACCTCGCGCTGGCTGGCGTTGCGACCGTGCGGGTCGATTTCGAGGAACTTCGCTCTGCGCCCGCCACTGTGATCCGCCGTCTAGCCGGCGAGTTGGGCCTCGAAATAACCGACGCTCAATTTGAGGCGGCCGTTAGCAGTGTGGTGCCCGCAGCTGACGTCCCCCGAGACATCGACCCCCACCAGCGACTCATCGAGCGTTTCCTGGCGGAAGCGGAAAGCAACCCCGACGATCCACTACCCGTGCATATGTTGGCGCAGCTCTATTTCAATATGCAAGACTTCGCCAACGCACGCAGATACTCTGAGCGGCTGATCGAGATCGGGGCCGACGACGAGAACATCTTCTTAGCGATTCTTCGGATCGCGCAGTCGATGGACAAACTCGACACACCGTGGCTCGACGTCCAGGACGTGTACATGCGAGCCTGGGAGTTTCGACCGACTCGCGCCGAACCCTTTTATGGCATCGCCCGGCACTACAGCGCCGCAAAACGCTACCGGCTCGGCTACCTATTCGCTGAACGCGCCGCCCAAATCCCCCTTCCCGCGGATGACATGGTTGTTCACGACCCAGCTATCTACGCCTGGCGCGCCACCGACGAGCAGGCGGTGTGCGCATCCGGGATCGGCAAGCACCCCGAGGCGTTCAACCTGTTCCGGCGCCTGCTGGGCCGCCCCGACATCCCCGACGATCACCGAAAAAGGATTGCGGCCAACCGCGACGTGTCGGTTCCGGCCATGCTCGAAGCGACCTCGGTGTACCCAGAAACGTTGGTGCGCAATCTTATCGACGGATCACGCGACGCCGACGTTACCGTCAGCATGATCGCCGGACCGAACTGGCCCGCCACCGCAGCTACCATTGACTCATTCCTGCACTCCTGCACTGACGTGGCAAAAGTCGGACGCTTCCTTGTGTTCGACCACGGCCAAACACCCGGAGACCGCACGATCCTGCGTCAGCGCTACGCGTTCCTCCAGTTTGTCGAGTGCGCGGACGGGGCCGAGCTTCGCGAGCACATCCGCGGACGCTACTGGCTGGACCTAGACCAAGGCTGGCGGTTCTTCGCCCCCGACAACTACATCACCCGGCTCACCGCGATCCTCGAAGCCGAACCCGAGGTGTTCCAAGTGGGAATCAACCTTGCCGACGCGACCAACCTCAGCGGTGTCAGCGCCCCCGAGACAACGGTGCGCCGGACACCGGATGGTGGCCGCTACGTCCTGACCGGCGTGATGGCCGACGGTCCGGCGATGTACGACACCGGGCGACTGGATCAGGCCAGCAGCATTGACGTTGCCGCAACTCTCGACGAAGTCCTGTGCATCAACTGCGCTGATTAGAGCCTCGGTAGCCAGATATCGTTGCGTGGCAATGACTTTAGTGCCACGCCAACTTCCTGGATGACGAGTTAGGAAGTGTGTGCTGCACCGAATTGGATGGTGCCCTGAGCGGTTCCCGAATGTCGCCAGCGGCTAAATAGCGGTAGAAACGAATGTGGCCCGCACACCCAGGGGGTGTGCGGGCCACAATACTCGTGGGTGTCAGGCCCAGCTGCCGCCGACGGCGGAGTCGGTGCTGCTCATGTTGTTGCCCGCGGTCTGGACCTTCTGGCCGTGGGAGTTGGCTTGTTCGTAGATGGTCTGGAAGTTGCGACCCAACTGGGTGATGAACTCCTGGCAGGCCACCGAACCCGAGCCGCCCCAGAAGTCACCGGCGGCCAGCACATCGCGCACGATGGACTGGTGCTCCTGCTCCAACGAAGCGGCCTGCGAACGAATCATCGCGCCGTGGGCGTCCACGTCGCCGAACTGGTAACTGATCGACATTGCGGTTCTCCTAAAAGGTTTCGGTGCTGGACTAGCTGGACAGGATGTGCTGAGAGGCCTGCTCTTGGCTCTCGTAGTTGTTGGCGTCGCGGATCAACCCGTCACGCACACCGTGCAGCATGTTGACGATGTTGCGGAAGGCCTGGTTCATCTGGCCCATGGTGTCGTAGGAGGTGGCCTGGGCCGTCCCACTCCAGCTGGCACCGGCGATGTTCTGGCTCGACGCCCACATCTTGCGGGCCTCGTCCTCCACCGTTTGGGCGTGGGTGTCAAACCGGCCCGCCATCGCCCGCATCTCGTGCGGGTCAGTCATAAAACGTGTAGGCATATCTCTCTCCTTCGGGTGTGATTACTTGGTACTGACCGAGCTTGATGATTCGTCTTGGGCAGGCGGCATCGCCTCCCTAAGGCGTCATCAGACGAACACCTGCTTGGGCATGACTTTGGGCTTCACGCCGTAACGCGGCCCGGCCATGCCCATGCCGGACTTGCCGCCGGCGGAGGCCATTCCCGGCATGACGCCGTTCATGCCACCACCGCCCATAGCGGTCTCATCGGCGGCGGCGGTCCAGCCCGAGCCCGCCAGCGCCGTGTCGCCGACGGTGGTCACCGGGGTGGTCGCCGACCAGGCGGCCGGCACCGACATTCCGCCGACCGAGGACGCCGAGCCCATACCCGCCAGCGTCGCCGCTCCACCGAAGCCGCCGGAAGATGCGCCTGCCAGCGTCGTGCCGAAGCCCAAACCGGCGCCGAGGGGCGCGGCGTCGCTGATCGTGACGCCGAATGGGGCGCCGGCGAGGAAGTGGCCGAGCAGTGGCAACGTCGCGGTCATCATCGCGGTGTTCCAGGCCAGCGTGACACCGATGTTGTAAATGGAGTTGCTCACGATCGGTTGGCCGAACAAACCGTTGAGACCTGACAAGACGCCGGGAACGGTGTCTGCGGCCGGAAGGGCTGCTGCCGGGTTGGCGGCCGCACTCGATGCGCCTTGCAGGCTGCCGAGCGTGTTGTTGAGCGTCGCTGAGGTCCCGTTGCTGCCGACAGCGTTGCTCACCGCGCCCGCTTGTAGTCCCTGCCCGGCTGGGTTGGTGTTTGAGGCCGGCGGGGTCAAGGGTGTCAGCGTCCCGGATGCAGCCGAGGCGCTGCTGGCGTAGCCGTACATCGCGGCGGCATCCTGAGCCCAAAACTCGCCATACAGGGCCTCGTTGGCCGCGATCGCCGGGGTGTTTTGACCCAGGATGTTGGTCGCGACAAGCGCCGCCAGCGCCGCCCGGTTGGCGGCGATGACCGGGGGCGGGATGCTGGCAGCAAAGGCCATCTCGTAGGCCGCCGCCGATGCGGTGGCCTGGGTGGCTGCTTCCTGCAGCTGCCCGGAGGTGGTGGTCAGCCAGGTGATGTAGGGCTGCGCGGAGGCGGCCATCGCCTCTGACGACGGCCCCTGCCATTCCGAGCCGGTGAGCTGGGAGATCACCGACTCGTAGGACGCCGCGTTCGAGCTCAATTCCGAACTCAGGTTGCTGAACGCCGAGGAGGCGGCCATCAGCGGTCCCGCCCCGGCGCCGGAGTAGATCAGTGCGGAGTTGACCTCTGGGGTTCGCGCTCCGAAATCAAAAACCATTTTTTCAATCCCGTCTCTTAATTGATCGGACTGTGCTTGAGGTCTAACCGGCCACCGTTGGCCGCCCTGGATTCCTAGCTGATGGTCGGCTTGGGAATCGACGGCATGACCTTGGGCTTGACGCCGTAACGTGGGGCCCCGAAGGAAGAGCCGCCGCGACCGCCGTTGGCGACCGCCGGCATGCCGGCGATACCGCTCGGAGATCCGGTCGACATCGCCCCGGGTGCACCGGTGCTCCAGCTTTGCGACGCCAGCGTGACGGGCGTGCTCGCCCCGGGGATTCCGGCTCCGCCGGCCCAGCTGGGCGGCACCGACAGCGGGCCGATCGACGATCCCCCGCCGGCCGCGGCCAGCACCGGCGCGGCGCCGATTCCGCCGGCTCCGCCGACGGCCCCTGCCGGACCGACGTCGGACGCCAGGGCACTTCCCAGGCCGCCGATGTCGGCGCCAGCGGTCGAGGGACCGGCCAGCGCGGTCAACAGGCCGCCACCGCCCATACCGATCAAGTCCGATTCGGCGGAGGCGAAGTTCCCAACTTCATCGAGTGGTACCTGGATGAGGTTGCTGTTCAAGCCGCCAGTACCAGTTCCAAATCCATTTCCGAGAAACGCGACAATGGAGGAGAGGAAGCCTTGGATGGGTGTGGCCGCAGGGCTCGCCGCCGCGCCCGACACGTTGGACAGCGAGGATGCGGCGGCCCCGGCCTGGTTGGCCGTCTCGGTCTCCTGGTAGGAGCCCGACGAGCTCTGCAGCAGGTTCACGAACTGCTGGTGAATAGCCTGTGCGTCGGCGCTGACCGTTTGGTAGAGCTGCCCGTAGGTGGAGAACACGCCGGCTTGCAGGGCCGACACCTCGTCGGAAGCCGCGGGGGCCACGGCTGTCGTGGGGGTTGCGGCGGCCGCGCTCTCAGCAGAAAACGAGTTGCCGATCCCTTCGAGCTGGGCCGCGGCCGCGGCGATCGCCGGGGGCGCTGTGTTCACGTATGCCATGTATCTCTCCTGGTGGAAAGCGGCCGGCCCTAGCGGGTCGGCCACAGTGGTCGGTGTCAGTGTGTGCTGGAATCCGGCGTCGGGTCCACGGACTCTACCTTGGCGTAACCTGAGCGCGACCGCATACCGCGTTAATGGCTTCTTAACGTTCGGACGGAATTTTTAACACACGACTTTTACCGACCAGCCGTTTCAGACGCCCGGTGAGGGTTTCTGCAGCCACGCGCTACATTCGTCGCTGGCCCCCATAGCCCAATCGGCAGAGGCAGCGGACTTAAAATCCGCCCAGTGTGGGTTCGAATCCCACTGGGGGCACGGCGGAAGGCGGGGACGTGGTCTCAGGGTTGTCTCAGGGCGCTCTCAGGGATCAGGTGTCATACATGTGGACTACGAGTCCACGGCTCCACCTTGGCAAAACCAGTGGTGGATGGCATAGCGCGTTGACGGTTTCTTAACGGCCGGTCGCTCGCCCGCCGCGGATCACCGGATCGGGCCAGGCGGTCCATCCGGGCCGCCGGTGTCACGCAGATCGAGTTGCATCCATGCCACGTCGTGCCAGCCGTCGTGCTTCCATGCCACGCGGCGGTACAGGCCGGCGTCCCGGAACCCGAAGGATCGATGAAAGCCGTTGCTGGCCTCGTTGGGTTGAGTGATGCCGGCGAAGACTTGCCGGTAGCCGCGCTCGGCAAGCCGCCGCAGCAGCTGTGTGTAGAGCTCGCGTCCTCCGCCGGCGCGGTGATGGGCGATGTCGACATAGATACCGGTTTCGGCCGACCATTGGAAGGCAACCAGACGCTTCAGTGGCTGCCCATACGCGAAGCCAATGATCTGAGCGTCTCGCTCGAGGACGAGCCACTCGTGGGTGGCGCGGAGTCCATCGATGCGCGCAGCCATCTCACCAACGGTTGGGACGTCGATCTCCCAACTGATGGCGGTGTTCTGGACGTAGGGGCGGTAAATCGCCAGGCACGCAGCGGCATCCTTCACAGAAGCCGGACGCACGCCACTGCTGCTTTGCGCCACGCGGTTATTGTCCACCGCTGCTCTGGTGCCGTGAACCTTGACGCCCCATGTACTTGCGCGATGTTGGATCGACTTCCGGGACCTGATACCGACGCAGGAGAAACCGTTGACGGCGACGTGCCCGCAGTCATTCCTAGGCGCGCACCCGCCGCAAGCTGCCGGCCTCTTCCAGCAGATTGGCGGCGCTTTCGGCGCTGACAGCAGGCTTGGTCACCTTGGCGGCGACCTCACGGGCTCGAGTGATGCACTGGGGGTCAAGGATGGAACGCAGATCTGCGATGAGCGAACCCAGGTTACTGGCCGAGAAGGCCCGCCCTGAGCCGACTTTCAGCCTCGCGACGGCATCTGCCCAGATCTGCTGATCGTTGGTCGGGTGCCAGAGGATCAACGTGGGCACTCCGGCCCGCATGCCCGCGGCCGTGGTGCCGGCGCCACCTTGATGAACCACCGCGCGGCAAGCCGGAAAAATGGCCGCATGGTTCATCGCACCCACAACCTTCACCTGTTCAGAATTCGGGGCGTTCGCGAAATCGCTGGCCCCAGCGCAAATCAACGCCCGCTCGCCTAACCGCGCGCAGGCGACGCTGATCAGGGCCAAAGTGTGAGCGGGGTTTTGGAGCCACACGCCGCTGCCAAAGCCGAAGTAGATCGGCGGCGTTCCTGCGGCGATCCAGGACAAGACCTCGTCGTCGGCTTCGGTCGGCAACTCCAGCGTCAGCGTCCCGACGAAGGGCCGCCAACTATCTCCGCCCGCCCATTCGGCAGCCAGACCTGGAAAACAGAGCTCGTCGTAGGCCTGAATCTCCAGGGATCGCGGAGAGGGTCCCGTCGCGTCAGCCAGTCCCAATGCGCGGCGATGAGCATCTTCGGCTTCCTCCATTGCGTCGCCGACCCAGCCGCTCTGACGCAAGTGCGCTTCGGGGTAGAAGTGCAGCGTCGCGTGGGGAATGCCGTAATACTCCGCGACGTTGGCAGCCAGTTGCTGCTCGAGTCTGCCGGTCAGTAGCAGGTCGGCCCCGTGTGCCAGCGCCGTCAGGGTCGTGGCCCACTCCTCCATGGCCCGGAACAGGTACTGCTTCTCGTCCACCACCGCGCTGATCGGATCCTGAGTCGACCGGTTGCGGCTGGACGCGAGCGACTCGGGGCCGAAGGGGCCTGCAGCAAGTCCAGCCGACTCAACGAACCCCACCATCGAGGGTGCGACCGCGATGCACACGTCGTGACCTCGGCGCAGCAGCTCCCGAGCGACGGCGGCGAAAGGTTCGGTGTCGCCGCGACTTCCGTAGGCGGCAATTACCACTTTCATCGGCGGAGCCTAACTGACCGTGTGCCTAAGCGTTCGAGCAGTCGTTCACCCTCCAAGCGAACCGACCGACGAAGGCTGCGCCGCAGCAACTTTCAACCTCAATGAATCACGTCATCGACAGATGGAGAACGGCCGGCCTTTACCCCGCGGTCAGCCACGCCGGCAAATGCTGATAGCCCGATAGCTCGCAACGCAACGCAGCGATTTCGAGCACAATAGGTGCGCAACGAGCTGTTGGACCAAGGGGTCGAGCCTGGCACGCAGATAAGGACGTTTGAGCACGCCTCTTCGCGACGCGTACTGTCCCAACCTTGACCAGGTGTTCACGTGCTGAGGAAGTCGAAGTTCGCGCGCCTGACTAGTCGAGCGCGGGCGTTCGTCGAGGAGTTCATGTGAAGGAAATGCAAGCCAACGCTGAAAGTACCTGAATTGGACGCACTTCGAGAACTGGTGTCACCGTCGCGCCTGACGCACGTTGTAGATGTCGGTGCGAATCCCCACGACGGCGGCAAACCTCCCTACTTACCGATGCTCAACGCCGGCATCTGCCATGTAACCGGATTCGAGCCGCAACAAGAGGCGTTACTCACGCTCCAACGAATGCGTGGCCCGAACGAGCTGTATCTGCCATACGCGGTTGGCGACGGTAGCTCACACACTTTAAACGTCTGTCATGCGTCCGGAATGACGAGCCTGCTCGAACCAAACCCGTTAACGCTCGGACTGTTCCCGTCTCTCCAACCGTTCGCTGAGGTGATTCAACGGGTATCAGTTGAAACGCGTCGGCTTGACGATATTGGGGAGATCGAGCACCTCGACTTGCTCAAGATCGATATCCAGGGAGGTGAACTGTCTGTGTTCCAGAACGGGAAGGCGAAGCTCGCCGAGACTGTGGCAATTCAGACCGAGGTGTCCTTCATGACGTGGTATCAGAACCAACCGCCTTTCGGGGAGGTTGATTTAGAGCTTCGCCGTCAGGGGTTTGTTCCGCACTGCTTCACCGAAGTGAGGGGTAGGCGGATCGGCAACTTTACGGTTGGCGGTGTTGCTCCCCACTGGCTTAATCAGCTCACGGAGGCCGACATCGTTTATGTGCGCGACTTCACCCGCCCGGGCGTGATCGCCGATGAGCAGCTGAAGCATTTGGCATTGATAGCGCACCACTGCTACAGGTCGTTCGACCTGGCGTTTCAATGCTTGGTGTTACTGGAGGAAAGGCAAGTGCTAGAGACTGGAAGCTCGCAACGGTATCTGGGTCTGTAGGCCTCCGACATGCGCTGCTCGGGACGCAGCTGGCGCCACGGTCATACTCACTGGATCAACCCGGCGGCACCGCCACCCTCGACGAAGTGCTCTGCATCACCGCCGTCTGACGGGTCTGTGGCCGGGCGGTCTACCCGCGCATTTTTGCCAATTTGGACCGCGCAGAGTTTCTCGACGGCCGAATGTGATGTGGGCCTCTTTCGTCCCAAAGGTTGAGAAAGTCTTATTTAGGATAAATCGCGCTGGTGAAACCTTGAGTTAGCCAGCATCGAGAAACACCTGGCGAAACCGCTAGCGCCGTTTGCTGTTTGGAACGGGCGCCGACGTTGCCCAAATCTCGCTTAAGAACACGCTGAGTTGCCGACGTGACGTGGACAACAATCGGCGAAGCGACACTATTTGCGACAAATTCAGCGGCTAGACTCGGCCTTAAATGGCGCCCAAACCGCGCCCACCCGAGAAATCCGGGTCTGAAACCAGCGGAAACGTTCGACTGCCGGACATCACATGTCCGCCCGCAACGGAGCAACGAGTAGAGGCTGGTACCACTGTGAACGATGTTAGCCGTGTGAACGCAAGCACGCGTACTGACCATGGACGCCCAGAAACCGATTCGACCCCGGGTTTCACGGTGACCGGCGAGATTGCCGTCCACCGCGGTGCCGTGAGCGGCGTCGCCGTCAGCAACGACGGCGCCCTGCTCGTGGTCACCCACTTCGGCGCTGACAGCCTGTCGCTGATCGACACCGTGACGGGTGCCGTCGCCGAGACGGTCATCGACATCGACGAACCGTTCGCTGTTGCCATGTCCGACAAGTCGGCGGGCTGCGCCTACGTGAGCAGCGTCTCCGCTGCCTATGACTCGGTGCTGGCCTTCGACACCGATGCGAACCGGGTCGTCGCGACGTACCCACTGGCGTTCAGCGTGACCGACCTTGCGGTCAGCCCGGACGGGCGGCGCGTATACGCCGGACGGACTGCGGTCGACGGCGCCGATGTCGCGATCATTGACACCGCGACCGGTCACGACAACACGATCAGCGTCGCGACCACCGCCGGAACTACCATCGCGTGTGTCCGGGTGAGCCCGGACGGTCGCCGACTCTACGTCGCGGCCAACAGCGCATCCGGCGCGGAACTCGTGGTGATCGACACCAGGCAGAACCGTGTCGTGAGTACCATCGAGATCGGTTCGCCTATAAGGGATATCGCGCTGAGCCCGGAGGGTTCCACCGCCTACGTCGGCAGCTGCGGTCCCGACTTCGGCACGGTGCTCGACATCGTGGACGTCCGGGCGTCTGCCATCACCAACACCTACAAGATCGGCGATGCCGCGGGGGTTCTCGCCCAGTTGGCGATGAGCCGCAACGGTCAGCGGGCGTATCTGGTCGCAGACCAGAGCGTGACAGTCCTGTCCACCTCCACGCGGGACATCATCGGCAGCATCGAGATCGGTGGCCAGCCATCTTGCGCGATCGAGAGCCCTGACGGCAAGCGGTTGTACATCGCCGACTACGCCGGCGTGGTCACCGTGCTGGGGATCGCCGCCCCAACCGCGCCGGCCGACGCGCCGACGTCGGACGACGAAGCGACCGCTGCGCAGCCGTGGGCAATCCCCGACCTGTGGGTACTCGAGCCGACGCTGACTTAGCCCGCGTCAGGCGCCACATCGCCGGTCAGCTGGTTGACCGAGCGTGGGATGATCGCCACCAGGGCGGGCGTCTGGCGGGCCGGCCCTCGATAAGCAGGCGGAACCAAGGGCGGTCCATCGATGTACAGCACCATGCACAGCTTTCCCCTGACGATCACCGCCATCCTGCGGCACGCCTGTCACGTCCACGGAGCACGCAAGGTCACCACGGCGACCGGCGACGGTTACCGCGACTGCACATACGCCGAGCTCGGTCAGCACGCGGCGCAGTTGGCAAACGCACTGCGGCGCATCGGTGTCACCGGCGATCAGCGGGTCGCCACCTTCATGTGGAATAACGCCGAACACCTGGCGGCCTATCTGGCGGCGCCGTCGATGGGCGCGGTGCTGCACACCCTCAACATCCGGCTGTTCCCCGAGCAGATCGTGTACGTCGCCAACGAGGCCGAGGACCAGGTGGTGTTGGTCGACATGTCGCTGGCCAAGCTGCTGGCTCCGATACTGGCCGAGCTCGAGACCGTGCACACCGTGATCGCGGTCGGCGACGGCGACACCGCCGCCCTCGAGGAATCAGGCAAGACCGTGCTGCGCTACGCCGATGTGATCGCCGGTGAGTCGGCCGAGTTCGACTGGCCGGAGATCGACGAAAACTCGGCGGCCGCAATGTGTTACACCAGCGGCACCACCGGTAACCCGAAAGGCGTCGTCTACAGTCACCGGTCAAGCTATCTGCACACCATGGCGACGTGCACCGTGAACGGCATCGGGATCGGGGCCAGTGATAGCGTGCTGCCGATCGTGCCGATGTTTCACGCCAACGCCTGGGGTCTGCCGTATGGGGCGTTGATGGCCGGCGCCGACCTGGTGCTGCCCGACAAGCATCTGGACCCCAAGTCGCTGGTCGACATGATCGAAAAGTTGCATCCCACCGTCGCCGGCGCGGTGCCGACCATCTGGAACGACGTCATGCATTACCTCGAGAAAAACCCGGGCCACGACGTGTCTTCGCTGCGCATCGTTCCCTGCGGCGGCTCGGCCGTGCCGGTGTCGTTGATGCGCACCTTCGAGGAGCGGCACGGAGTCCAGATCCGCCAACTGTGGGGCATGACGGAGACGTCGCCGATGGCCACCATGGCCTGGCCGCCGCCGGGCACCCCTGAGGATCAGCACTGGACGTTGCGCGCGAGCCAGGGTCAACCGCTGTGCGGCGTGGAAGCCCGGATCGTCGACGACGATGGGCAGGTGCTGGCCAACGACGACCAGGCCGTCGGCGAGGTGGAAGTTCGCGGTCCGTGGATCACCAGTTCCTATTACCGAGGCCACGACGAGTCGAAATTCGACTCCGGCTGGTTGCGCACCGGCGACGTGGGCCGCATCAACGGACAGGGCTTCATCACACTGACCGATCGCTCCAAAGACGTGATCAAGTCGGGTGGGGAATGGATTTCGTCGGTCGAGTTGGAGAACTGCCTTATCGCGCACCCGGATGTGGTCGAGGCCGCGGTGGTCGGAGTTCCCGACGAACGCTGGCAGGAACGCCCACTGGCCGTCGTCGTCGCCAAAGAAGGATCTGACATCAAAGCCGACGAGCTGCGAACGTTCTTGGTGGACAAGGTCGCTCGCTGGTGGTTGCCGGAACGTTGGACGTTCATCGACGAAATTCCCCGTACCAGCGTCGGCAAGTACGACAAGAAGACCATCCGGTCTCGATACGCCGACAACGAGTACGAGGTCAGCGAAGCACGAGACTGAAAAGGAGCGCGGTATGAGCCTGCGGGTCGTTCAATGGGCGACGGGGTCGGTCGGCGTTGCCGCGATCAAGGGCGTTCTCGAGCACCCGGAGTTGGAACTCGCGGGCTGCTGGGTGCATTCGGAAGCCAAGAGCGGCAAGGACGTTGGAGAGATCATCGGCACACCGGCGCTCGGCGTAATCGCGACCAACAGTCTTGAGGACATTCTCGCGCTGGATGCCGATGCGGTGATCTACGCGCCGCTGCTACCCAATGCCGACGAGGTCAAGGCGTTGCTGCACTCGGGCAAGAACATCGTCACCCCCGTCGGCTGGTTCTACCCCAGTGAGAAAGAAGCCGCACCGCTGGAGGTTGCCGCACAGGCAGGCAACGCCACGCTGCACGGCGCAGGCATCGGTCCGGGCGCGGCCACCGAGTTGTTTCCGTTGCTGCTCTCGGTGATGTCCACCGGTGTGACTTTTGTTCGCTCCGAGGAGTTTTCCGACCTGCGGACCTACGGCGCCCCCGACGTCCTGCGCTACGTGATGGGCTTCGGCGGCACACCGGACAAGGCGCTCACTGGACCGATGCAGAAAATTCTCGACGGCGGGTTCTTTCAGTCGGTGCGACTGTGCGTCGACCGGTTGGGCTTCGCCGCTGAGCCCGAGATCCGCAGCTCGCAGGAGGTCGCGGTGGCGACCGGTCCCATCGATTCGCCGATCGGGGTGATCCAGCCGGGGCAGGTCGCCGGGCGGCGCTTCGGATGGGAGGCGCTGGTCGGCGACACCGTAGTCGTCCGGATCACGGTGAACTGGTTGATGGGTGAGGAAAACCTCGATCCGGCTTGGTCTTTCGGGCCGGCCGGGGAACGTTACGAAATCGAGGTCCGCGGCAACCCGGACACCTTCGTCACGGTCAAGGGCTGGCAGCCGGAAAGCGTGGAAGCTGGGCTGAAAAGCAATCCCGGGGTCGTCGCGACCGCGGCCCACTGCGTCAACGCCGTTCCGGCGACCTGCGCCGCCCCGCCCGGTATCCAAAGCTTTTTCGACCTGCCACTGATCACCGCCCGGGCCGCCCCCGGACTGTCGCGGTAACCTGCCCGCATGTCACGCACTCTGGCGGTCCAGCAATCGCGCGTCATCCCGGTCAGTGTCGACCACGCCTTCGCCGGCACCCTGCCGATACCGCTTACCACGATCTTCAGCCGCTGGTACGGGCCCATCGGGCCGATCAAAGAAGTCCGCGATCAGACCGGCGAGTGGGATACGGCCGGGCAGACCCGAGTGGTGCAGCTGTCCCCCAGCGGAACCTTCCACGAAGAACTGACCAGTTTGGACCCGCCGCATTCATTCGGCTACGCCTTGACCGGGGTCACCGGCCCATTGGGATTGCTGGTGGGGCGGGCTGACGGCGAGTGGCGCTTTACCCCGAGTGGTAGCGCGACCACGGTCACCTGGCGCTGGAACATTCACGCTCGATCGGGGCTCACTGCGCCGCTGTTGCCGGTGCTGGGCCTGCTGTGGAAGGGCTACGCGCGCCAAGCGTTGGAAACGCTGTCAGCGCTGCTGACGGGCTGAACATGTGCCGACTTTTCGGGCTGCACGCCGGGACGAACGTTGTCACCGCGACGTTTTGGCTGCTCGACGCTCCCGACAACCTTGCCCAGCAGAGCAGAAGAAATCCCGACGGCAGCGGGCTGGGCGTCTTCGACGACCAGGGTCGCCCGCAGGTGCACAAGCAGCCGATTGCGGCGTGGCACGACACCGAGTTCGCCACCGAAGCCCACGACCTGACCGGCACCACCTTCATCGCGCATGTCCGCTACGCGACCACCGGATCGCACGACGTGGTCAACACCCATCCGTTCCTGCAGGACGGCCGAATCTTCGCGCACAACGGCGTACTGGAAGGCCTCGACATTCTCGACGAGCGGCTGCGTGAATTGGGTACTGCCGATTTGGTATTGGGGCAGACCGATTCCGAGCGGGTGTTCGCGTTGATCACCGCGTCGATCCGGGCGCGGGCCGGGGACGTGACCGCCGGTCTGGTCGACGCCATGGGCTGGCTGGCCGCCAACGTGCCGATCTATGCGGTCAACGTGTTGCTCAGCACAGCCACTGACATATGGGCGCTGCGGTACCCCGATTCGCATGAGCTGTATGTTTCGGATCGCCGCGAGCTTCGAGGAGACCAGCAATTCCATCTGCGCACCAACCGAATTCGGGCCGAATCGCGACACCTGGATCGCAGGCCGTCGGTCGTGTTCGCCACCGAGCCGATGGATGATGCCGCGCGATGGCAACTCATCGATCCGGGCGAGTTGGTCCACGTCGATGCGCATTTGCAGATCAGCCGCGATCTGGTGTTGCCGGATCCTCCGCGACATCAGCTGCAGCCCGAGGATCTGAGTCCGGCGGCCCGGGTCTCGCTGCACCCGTCGGTTTAGCGGGTGACATGACGACCAAACGTGCGTTGGTGCTGGGCGGCGGTGGTGTCGCGGGAATCGCTTGGGAGACAGGCGTTCTGATCGGCATCGCCGACGAGTCTACCGCCGCGGCGCGGGCGGTGCTGGATGCCGATGTGCTGATCGGCACCTCGGCCGGTTCAACGGTCGTCGCGCAGATCGGCAGTGGTCTGACTCTGGCGGACCTGTTCGCGCGACAGGTTTCGCCGACGTCGGCCGAGATCGCCCCCGGTGTCGCGGTCGATGCCCTCATCGAGTTCTTCGTGGCCGCCCTGTCGGACCCGGAAACCACCGTGGCGCAGAAGCGGCAGCGGATCGGGGCGGTCGCGCTGGCCGCCGACACCGTCGCCGAGTCGGTCCGGCGCGACGTGATCGCGCAGCGGCTTCCTTCCCACGGCTGGCCTGACCGAGTGCTGCGCGTCACCGCCATCGACACCGCCACCGGTGCACTGGTGGTGTTCGACGGTGACTCCGGTGTCGAACTGGTCGACGCGGTGGCCGCCAGTTGCGCGGTCCCGGGAGCCTGGCCGCCGGTGACGATCGGGGATCGGCGTTACATGGACGGCGGTATCGGCAGCACGATCAACCTTCACCTCGCCGCCGACTGCGACGCGGCGGTGGTGCTGGTGCCCGCCGGTGTGTCGGCGCCGTCGCCGTTCGGGGCCGGGCCGGCCACCGAGATCGCCGAGTTCTCGGGTGTGGCACTCGGGGTGTTCGCCGACGACGAGTCGCTGGCTGCTTTCGGTCCGAATCAACTCGATCCGTGTTGCCGCCCGGCCTCCGCTGCGGCCGGGCGTGCGCAGGGCCGACGGGAGGCCGCCTCCGTCGCCGCGTTCCTGGGCGTCACGTGATCCTCAGCGGATCACCGGAATAAGCAGTCGGGCAACGTGTTCCGGCCCCCAGCGCAGCGTGCACTTCGCCCGCGGCCCAGGTTCGTACGCGGCGGGAAACTGGCCGGTGAGCGGGTTACGTGGCCACAACCACCGGCCTGCAACGACGATGCGCAGCTGCTCGCCGGCCCGGAACAGCGTCGCCGACGGCCCCAGTGGGATGTCGACCTGCACGACCTGGCCGGGCCGCAGCGGATGGCGCGCGTCCAGGGTCGGCACCGGGTCGAAGGGCCGGGAGCATGACTCGTCGAGGGTCCGCAACGACGCCTTCAACCAGCCGGTGGTGATCCGATCGCGGCCGAAGCCGTAGGAACCTTCGAACGGCACATACTCTCTGCCGCGCCACTTTTCGACACCGACGAACAGGTCCACGTCGTCACTGCCGTGGACTTCGACGAACAGCCGCAACGACATCGGTCCGGTGACCTCGGTGTCCGCGGGCAGCGTCCAGCCGAAACGTGCTCCGCCGGAACGGGTATCGAAGGTGATGGATCCCGGTCGTTCAGGCGGTGCGGTGCTCAGGCCGGCGTCGGCCAGGTGCAGCGGCGTCCAGTCGGTGGACTCCAGCGGCCAACTGAATTCGTCGCGGACCTCGGCGATGTGGTCGCGCTCCTCGCGAACTTCCAACCGGACCCGTGGCAGCGGCTCGGCTGGTGTCCCACGCAGGTGGCGGTTGAGGAATGCCAGCTGCGCGTCTAAGGCCGCATCGGAATAAAACGTCGCCCACTTGCCGCCGCGATGGGTATACAGATGCCGCTCGGGCGAACTGATCTGTTCGAAGCCGCGCACCGACCCACGGCTGTGCAGGTTATTGTCGGAGAAGCTGCCGCAGATCAACGCGGGCACCTCGATGTCGGACAGCTTCGGTGTGAGTGCCTGCCACCACCCGTCGCGCAGTGGCCGGTTCGTATTTTCCTCGTCCAGCGTGTATTTCAGCCGCGCAGCCCTCAGGCCGCGGCTCCAAATCTTCATGAAACCGATCTCTCTGATGCCGCCCGGCCGTGCCAGGTCGCGGTAGACATCCGTCCATCCCTCCCACGGGACGATCGCCTTCAGGTGCGGTGGTCGCAGCGCCGCTGCCTTCCACTGCGAGATGGCAAGGTAGGAGACGCCGATCATGCCCACTGAGCCGGTGCTCCACGTTTGCTGACCGGCCCACTCGATGAGGTCGTAGACGTCTTCACCTTCTTGGTCGGACAACAGCGAACACACACCGTCGGAATGGCCGGCGCCGCGCAGGTCGCAGTTGACCACCGCGAACCCATGTGCGATCCACCACGCCGGATCCGGCGCCTCCCAGCCGGTGAGGCTGGAGAACCGCGGACGCGACGGTTGCCGCAACAAGTAATACTGAAACGGCACCGAATAGCCTCGGCCCCAACGCTTTCTCTTCGGGATGTTGTCCTTGTTGTAGGGATGGGCGCACAGCAGCACCGGGAACGGGCCTTCACCTGGCGGCAGGTAAGCGTTGACCCGCAGCACGGTCGTGTCACGGGTCGTCACCGGCAGGTCGTGGTGGACCACGACAGCACCAGGGTCTGGCGGGTAAACGTCCGCGGGGTTGGGTATACCCCTCAGGCGCTCGATGGCGTAACGGGCCGCGCCGGGCCGTTTCCACGGTCGATCTGCCGCCGCCGCATCAGGTGAAGCTGGTCGCGCCAAGACTTTTCCCTTCACTCAGTTCTCGATCGCCGGCGCCGCGGGTCGGGGTGAGTCAACGTTGTCCAGCGCCCTGGCGGCCAGTGCGCGGCCGACGTCGATCACCTCGGCCGCGCGGTGGAATTCCAGCCCGCGGCAGGCCGATCGCGGCACCTCGATCAGCAGGTCGGGCGGGTAGGCGGCCAGCGTGTGGCGTGCCAGGGCGGCCTGGGCGATGTCGATCGTGCGGTTCATCACTTCGAACCCGCCCAGCTTGGGCACGTCGGGTGGTTCCCCCGAGTCGTCGGCGTTTTCAGCTACCTCGCCGCCCTCCGGGATCGACGCGCCGAACCGGTTCAGCACCGCGCGCGCGGTCGGGGAGTCGAGCAGCGCCGACGTGCTGTTCAGCATGCGGTTCAGCCATTCTGTCGTCGGCCGGGGTTCGGGCTCGTGGTCGCCGATGGTCTCGCTGCCGGACAGGCTGACCGCGATCGTCAGATCGGCGTTGACCGCCGAGATCGGCGCCATCGGCAGCGGATCGAGGATCCCGCCGTCGGCGAGTAACCGTCCGTCGATCGCGTGCGGAGCGATGACTCCCGGGATGGCAATCGATGCCCGGATGGCCTCGTCGACCGGCCCGCGCTGCAACCACACCGACTTGCCGGCCAACAGATCGGTGGCGACCGCGGTGTAAGGGATCGGCAATTGCTCGATGGTGGCGGCGCCGAGGATGTCGCGTACCGCGTCCAAGATTTTTTCGGCCCGCAGCACACCGGCCGCCGTGATCGACGGGTCCAGCAGTCGCAGGATGGCGCGTTGCGTCAATGCCCTTGCCCAGTCAGCGAATTCGTCAAGGCGTTCGGCCGCCTGCAAGCCGCCGACGAGTGCGCCCATCGACGAACCGGCGATCCCGACGATCTGGTAGCCACGGTCGTGCAGCTCATCGATCACCCCGATGTGGGCGTATCCGCGGGCACCGCCGCTGCCGAGAGCCAGTGCCACCCGGACTGGGCAGCCACCAGCGCGCTGAGGCGCCGATTCTGGCGAACCGGATGGCGCGAGAGGGTCGGCC
The DNA here is from genome assembly GCA_963760095.1 of uncultured Actinomycetota bacterium. Lineage (GTDB taxonomy): Bacteria > Actinomycetota > Actinomycetes > Mycobacteriales > Mycobacteriaceae > Mycobacterium. Next base: position 226,273 of record CAVXBT010000019.1, read on the forward strand.
ATGGACTTATTGTCCCCCGCGCCCTGCGCTGCCCGCCCGCGGCGGTATGGAGCACCGAGCCGCGCAGGCGTGGAGGGTTCGGCAGGCACCTGACCGCGACCGCCGAACCCCCCGTCGATCAGCCGCGGTGAGCGCTCACCAGAAACGACGGCAACTGCGCACGGCCGTCGCACCCGATCGTCACATTGCGGTATTCGAAACCGTCGGGCAGTGTCCTGGGCACGTTGATCCACGCCCGCGCAGCCCGTACCTCGTCGACGACGAGGTACCTGCCGACGATCTCGCGCAATTGCGGCTCGGTGAATGGCCGTGGTCCGAAATCGGCGTCTGGCGGAAACGCATCGGCGGAGAAAACCAAGGCAAAGAATTTTCCGCCCGGCCGCAGCGCCCGTGCGCTCGATTCAAGATATCCGTCGCGCAGCTTCTCCGGCAGGCAGTGAAAGACCAGCCCGTCGATGACGGTGTAGAAGTGGCCTTCGTAGGCGGTTGTTTTCGAGAGGTCGGCGACGGCGAATTTTTTTGCGTCCAGACCACGGGAGACTGCCGAGTGCTTTGCTTGCTCGATGGCGCTGGCGGAAAGATCGAGCCCGACAGCGTCATATCCTTTCCTGGTGAGCGCCAAGGTCGTGACCCCGACGCCACAGCCGGAGTCGAGAATCGGACTGCGGAAACGCCCCTGACGCTCCAGTGCAGCGAGTTCGGGTTGCATTTCACCGATATTCCAGCCCGGATCTCCGGGGGCGTAGGACGCCTCTCCCTTGTAGAGCTCATCCCAGTTGACGATGTTGACATTAAACGTAGGCATGGTGCCGAAGGTAATTGGCGGCGGGCCTGGCTGCAACTGTCCGAAATCATTTTAACGGCTTTATTACGACATGCTCGTCCACGTCAAAGTTTTGCATAGCACAAATCGATTCCGGGAATTCTGCACCCGAAAACTGGAAGAAAACTGGGGATTTTCGTAGCGTATCCCAAGTTTTAGCTAAAATTATTGCAGCAGCTGACTTTCGCGCAACCATGATAAACAACTGAAAAAGTGCTGGGAATGTCAGAAGAAATAGCTTTCCGGCCTGGTGGCGTGGACCAACGACCGTCCAACGCACTTGGTCAGCATTTTCGCCCAACGTGATTCAATGCCCTGCCGGTTTGCAGTTCAACCGCATTCGTCGGCGGCGGCGGCCCGCGCCGCCACGATCACCGCCGCCTGCCGCGCCGCGCTCAGCCGTGCCCACGGGACGTTCCAGGTACCGGCCCCAACGGCCTGCGGTGCCTGAAGGGCCGCCAGGTACGCCTCGACCAATGCCTGCAGATCGCCGGGTCGGCCCTGCATCCACGTCTTCGCAGCGTGACAGGCCTGGAAGTACTCTTCCTCGGTCGACTGCGCGGGTGCGTCAACGCGGGTCGTCACCCCGCTGGACGAGACGCCCGGGCGCGCGGATGGCCGGGCCGGCGAGGGGCGGGGGACGAGGGCTGCGGACACCGACGGCCGGGTTGCGTCTTGATCGGCCGCGCAGCCCGTCGTCGCGATGGCAACCGCCAGGACGGCTACCGCGCCCCACACCTCGGGCCGACCTGGGCGCCACCGCACTCCGCCAATCTATGCAACACTGACGGCCGTGATCCAGCGAACCGGATTTTGGGAGTGTTGTCGGCCCTGACATGCCGCCACGCCCCTTTTCCCGTCCGTACGCTCTGGAGATTCCTGCATGGTTTCCGCCCACCTCGTTGCTGACCCTGTCCGATCCCGCCCCTCGACGCTGCGATCTGTCGCCGGCCCCACCCATCTGCGGCTGGCCGACCTGCTGCACATCACCGACCGGACCGCTGACGACGTGCTCAGCGGCAGTTATGACCACGTGGTTCCGCCGGACGGTGTCCCCACCGACGACCGATGGTTCGCCCGGCTACATGGCGACGACGAAGTCGACGTCTGGCTGATCAGCTGGGTGCCCGGGCACCGCACCGAGTTGCATGACCACGGCGGATCGTTGGGTGCGCTGACACTGTTGACTGGATCGCTGGACGAATTCCGTTGGGACGGAGAGAAATTGCGTTGCCGACGGCTCAAGGCCGGAGATCAGGCAGGGTTTCCACTGGGCTGGGTGCATGACGTGGTGTGGGCACCGAACGGCCCGGGTCCTTCCGTGACATCTCCAGTGGTGCCGTCGCTCAGCGTGCACGCGTACTCGCCGCCTCTGACAGTGATGTCGTATTACGAAGTCACTGACCAACACCGGTTGCGGCGCAATCGGACTGAACTAACCGACCAACCGGAGAATTTTTGAGCCGCATCGATCAGGTTCTGGACACGGCGCGGGCGCGGTTGCGCCGACTGGCTGCCGATGAGGTGCCCGCGGCGCTGCGGCGCGGCGCGTTGCTCGTCGACATCCGGCCGCAGGCTCAGCGGGCCCGCGAAGGGGAGGTGCCCGAGGCCTTGAAGCCTCTCGTCATTGAGCGAAACGTGTTGGAGTGGCGCTGCGACCCCACCAGCGACGCCCGGCTGCCCCAAGCCGTCAGCGACGACGTGGAGTGGATCGTGCTGTGCTCGGAGGGTTACACGTCAAGTCTCGCCGCGGTGGCACTGCAGGACCTCGGCCTGCGCCGCGCGACGGATGTCATCGGCGGCTACCGGGCGTTGGCTGCGGCCGTGGTGCTAGCCCCGAGCTGAGTCGCCGACTTAGCCGCCGCCTCCGCCTCCGCCGCCTCCGCCGTAGTTGTACCAGTCATTGGGGTTGTAGTACTCGTAGTTCTGCTGCGGCGGGGCGGGTGGCGCCGGTGCGGTAGTGGGTGGATCGGCGGGCGGCGGCGCCGAGAGCACAGCCGGCGGATTCGGCGTCCCGCCGAAACCAGGCGTTGCGTACGCCGGTACGCTGAGCGCGGCTGCGGGTATAGCGATAAGCACCCCCGCCACTGCGACTTTGCTTATAGTGCTACCGACGACCGATGGCATCTGAATCATCGATCACTCCCTCCATGGGGTCTCGAATAGCCTGATAGTGCCACTCGACTGATCGATCGGCTAGTTATCGCCGCCGCCCCACGCATACTCACAGCAACTGTTCACCGACGTCAGGAGTCGCTGGCGTGCAGCAGCGGGCGCAGCTTCGCGGTCTTCTCCGGCGTCCACCCCGGCGGCTGCAGCACCGCCGCCCAGCCGTTGGCCACGTCGGCCACATAGACGTGGCCGTGACCGGCCGGAACGCCGGTCGCCACCGCCATGTCGGCCGACACCTGCAGGAACGTGACCACCGGTATCCACTCGGTCTCGGGAAGCACATCGTAGCCGCGCTTTTCGCGCAACCAATCCGGCCGGCGGAACAACAGGTCGGGATTCCACCACGCGATGGGGTCCGACGCGTGCTGCAGATACACCACTTTCGGCCGGTTCCACGCGGCGTCCGGGCGGCCGAGGTCGTCGGGCCGTGCCACGAACCGCGCGTGGCTTCCGTGGGCATAGACCGGTAACCATTCCGGTGAGCCGGCGTCGCGCGTTTCGGTGAGATCGTTCCAGATGGTGTTCTGGAACGTCGGCCCCGAAAACAGCGCGCCGTCGGTGCGGGCCAGGACGTTGTTCAGGCTCATGAAAGGCGCCTCGCCACCGAATGAGCCCAGGCTTTCGCCGAATACGACGAGCTTGGGGCGCTGCGCCTCGGGCAGTTGGCGGACCAGCCTGTCGACTGCCTCGAACAACGCCTGCCCGGCGTGGCGGGCGTTGTTCTTGTCCACCAGGAAAGACAGCCAGCTGGGCAAAAACGAGTACTGCATGCTGACGACCGCGGTGTTGCCGTTGTACATGTATTCGAGCGCGTCGGCTTCCGCCTCGTTGATCCAGCCGGTGCCCGTGGTGGTGCCGACCGCGATGACGGCGCGGCGTAATCCGCCGGCGCGCTGCAACTCTCGCGCCGCCAGCTCTGCGGTCTCGGCGATGCCGTCAGCGGAGTTCAGTCCGGCATAGGCGCGGATCGGTTCGGTCGCCGGCGCGCCGTTGAACTTGGTCAGCTGATCGACGGTCGGCCCGTGTCCGACGAAGATCCGCCCCTGGTGTCCGAGCGACTCCCATGACACCAGCGATCCCGGCCCGCCGGAGCGGTTCGGCGTCTTCGGTCGCGCGCTTGTAGGGCTCGTCTCGTTGTTGACGTTGGCGAAGGTGTTGTTCATGGTCCGCATCGCGAATTTCACCACCACGCCGTTGAGCAAGGCGATCGTGAGCGCCACCAGCAAAAACACCACTACGACGGCCGAAACCCGCGGCGGCGCAACGCGATCCAGTTGGCGATCGAGGAAACGGATCAGCCGGCCGACGAGCTGGCCGATCTCTACCACGGCGAACAGCACGATCACCGACAACGCGGCGGCCAGTGGGTAATCGAACCATTTCAGGTGTGCGACGCCCATCAGGTCGCGCACCCGGTCCTGCCAGACGTGAAACCAGATCACCATCGCGACCATGCCGACCGCGCCGACCGTGATCAGCCCCAGCCACGCCAGACGTGGTGCGGGCGGGCTGGAGTCACGTGATCGCATGAACCGCACCAGCCACACCGCAAAAACTCCCAGGCCGTAACCGCTCGCCCCGCCGATGCCGCTGACCAGTCCCTGGAACAGCGGACCCCGTGGCAACAGCGACGGCGTCATGGAAAACCACACGAACGCCAGGCCGACCGCGGTGCCGGTGAACGTGTAATGCCGGACCCACCAGTCGTCTCGGACGGAACGCTCCGATGTGGGCGCGGCTTCGGCCTTGGCCGCCCCGACGTCGGAGTCGGTAGCGGTGTGGCCGGCCTGCTCGGTCATGTCAGCGTCTCAGCGATGGGTGAAGTTCGCCGGCCGCTTGTCGATGAAGGCGGCCATCCCCTCGGACTGGTCGTCGGTCGCGAAAGTCGAATGGAACAGCCGACGTTCGTAGAGCAGACCTTCGGCCAACGTGGATTCGAACGCACGGTTGACGGCCTCCTTGGCCATCCGCGACGCCGACCGCGACATCTGCGAGATGGTGGTGGCGACGGCCTTGGCCTCGGTCAGCAAGTCGTCGGCGGGCACGACCCGTGACACCAGGCCGCTGCGCTCGGCCTCGGCGGCGTCGATGGTGCGGCCGGTCAGGATCAGGTCCATCGCCTTGGCCTTGCCGATGGCCCGGGTCAGCCGCTGCGAACCGCCCATGCCCGGCAGCACGCCGAGTTTGATCTCCGGTTGGCCGAATTTCGCGGTGTCGGCGGCGATCAACAGGTCACACATCATCGCGAGTTCGCAGCCGCCGCCCAGTGCGTGTCCGGCGACCGCGGCGATCGTCGGCGTGCGCACGGCTGCCAGCTTGGCCCAAGGCGCGAAGAAGTCGGCGTCGAAGGCGTCGGAGAACGTCAGGCTGGACATCTCTTTGATGTCGGCGCCTGCCGCGAACGCCCTCGCCGAACCGGTGATGATGATCGCGCCGATGCCGGGGTCGTTGTCGAATTCGGCTGCTGCGGTGGTGACTTCGCCCATCACCTGGCTGTTGAGCGCGTTGAGCGCTTTCGGCCGGTTCAGGGTGATGATGCCGACCCGCGCGTCACGTTCGACCAGGATGGTTTCGTATTCTTCTTCGGCCATGTCCTGCTCCTTCTAGAACTTGAGTTCGTCATCGACGGGTGCGAAATATGCGTCGACGTCGGCCGCGGTCACCTCGGCCAGCGATGCCGGCGACCACTTCGGGTTGCGGTCCTTGTCGACCAGTTGGGCGCGGATGCCCTCCACCAGATCGTGTGAGCGCAGCGACGCCGACGACACCCGATAGTCTTGGGCCAGAACGTCTTCCAGCGTGTCGAGGTTGGCGGCGCGGCGCACCGCCTCCAGCGTCACCGACAGCGCGATGGGCGAGCGGGTGGCGATCAGGTTCGCGGCGTCTTTGGCGGCCTCGGCGTCGTGGCCCCGCAGTGCGGCGACGACGTCGAGGATGGTGTCGCCGGCATAGCAGTCGTCGATCCACTCACGTTGCGCGGCAAGATTACTGGGCGGCGGCTCGACGGCGTGGGCGGCGATGGCCCGCTCGACGCCGTCCGCTGCGATGGCCTTGGTGAAGGTGTCCAGTTTGTCGTGCGGCACGAAGTGATCAGCGAAACCCAACGCGATCGCGTCGGCCCCGGAGAATGGCGCACCGGTGAGCGCGGCGTGCAGACCCAGCGACCCCGGGGCGCGTGAGAGTAGGTAAGCGCCGCCGACGTCCGGGATGAAGCCGATACCGACCTCGGGCATGGCCACCTTCGACGTATCGGTGACGATGCGGGTGTTGGCGTGCGCGCCGACCCCGACGCCGCCGCCCATCACGATGCCGTCCATCAGTGCGACGTACTTCTTCGGGAAGCGGCCGATCTGACCGTTCATCAGGTATTCGTCGTGCCAGAACCGTCGCGCTTCGACCTTGTCGCCGCGGGCGCTGTGGTAGATCGCCACCACGTCGCCGCCGGCGCACAGCCCACGCTCCCCGGCTCCGGAGAGCACTACGGCGTCGACCGCAGGGTCGCGCTCCCATGCCGTGAGCACCGCGCTGAGCCCGTCAACCATGCCCTGGTTCAGCGAGTTGATCGCTTTGGGTCGGTTGAGCGTCACAAAGCCGACGCCGTTTTCGATGCGGCTGAGGACTTCGGCGGATTCGTCCGTCACGCGCGCGGTCTCCCCTCGGTGAGTGGGTCAGTGATTCCCTTGACGAATGCTGTTCAGGACTTGACCAGCAATCTAGATCCTTACCCGCATCGCGACGCCCCCGGGTAAGGTCTACGTCGAGGGGGCCCGGCCGTCGCCAAGGGAAAGCTTGCCCGGGAACACGGCGGGCCCGCGGTTCGTTGAGTACTTGTTCGCACAGCTCGAAGTCACAGCTCACGAGAGGAACCGACGGTGCGGGAGACTAGTAACCCGGTATTTCGCTCGCTGCCCAAGCAGCGCGACGGATACGCGCAGTTTGGCAGTGGCGTCGCGGGTGCCGCGACGCAGTACGGGCATCAGACGGACCCCTACGCTCCCTACGTAGACCAGCGGTCAGGCGTTTCCCGCCCGCTGACCATTGACGACGTCGTCACCAAGACCGGAATCACCCTCGCGGTGCTGTCGGTCGCCGCGCTCGTCTCCTACTTCTTGGTGGTGTCCAACCAGGCGCTGGCCGGTCCGCTGACCTTCATCGGCGCGTTCGGTGGTTTCGGTCTGGTCATGATCGCCACCTTCGCGCGCAAGCAGGACAGTCCGGCCATCGTGCTGAGCTACGCCGTCCTGGAGGGGCTGTTCCTCGGGGCCTTCTCGTTCCTGCTGACCAACTTCTCGGTGTCGTCCAGCAATGCCGGGGCGATGATCGGACAGGCGGTCCTGGGCACGATCGGGGTATTCGTCGGGATGCTCGTCGTCTACAAGACCGGCGCCATCCGGGTCACCCCCAAGTTCACCCGGATGGTCGTTGCGAGCCTGTTCGGTGTGGTGGCCCTGATGCTGGGCAACCTCGTGCTGGCCATGTTCGGCGTCGGCCACGGCGAGGGACTGGGGCTGCGCAGCGGTGGAACGTTGTCCATCATCTTCTCGCTGGTGTGCATCGCGATCGCGGCGTTCAGCTTCCTGATCGACTTCGACGCCGCCGATCAGATGATCCGCGCCGGGGCGCCAGAGAAGGCCGCATGGGGTATCGCGCTGGGCCTGACCGTCACCCTGGTCTGGCTCTACATCGAGATCCTGCGCCTGCTCAGTTATCTGCAGAACGACTGATCTCGCGAACATACTGTAAAAGCCCCCGCCACGCCGAGCGTGCGGGGGCTTTTACTGGGGGTACGCCCCCTCGCCGCTGCGCGGCTGGGGGTACCCCCACCCGCTTGCGGGGGACTGCTGGGCAACCCTAGCTGAGCCGTTCGATCACCAGTGCCATGCCCTGCCCACCGCCGACGCACATGGTTTCCAGCCCGAACGTCTTGTCCTGGGTCTGCAGATTGTTGAGCAGAGTGGTGGCGATGCGGGCACCGGTCATGCCGAACGGGTGGCCCAGTGCGATCGCACCGCCGGAGATGTTGAGTTTGTCCTCGTCGATGCCCAGTTCGCGGGCCGAGCCGAGCACCTGCACCGCAAAGGCCTCGTTGATCTCGAACAGATCGATGTCCTTGACCGACAGACCGGCCCGCTGCAGGGCCATCTTGCTGGCCTCGATCGGTCCCAGACCCATGATCTCGGGGGACAGGCCGCTCACCCCGGTGGACACGATGCGGGCCAGCGGTGTCAGGCCGAGTTCTTTGGCCTTGGTGTCGCTGGTGATCACCACCGCGGCGGCGCCGTCGTTCAGTGGGCAGGCATTGCCTGCGGTCACGGTTCCGTTGGGCCGAAAGACCGGCTTGAGCTCGCTGATCTTTTCGTAGGTCGTTCCCGGCCGGGGACCGTCGTCGGTGCTGACCGTGGTGCCGTCGGGCAGGGTGACGGGAATGATTTCGCGTTCGAAGAAGCCGCTCTTGATGGCTTCTTCGGCACGGTTCTGGCTGCGCACTCCCCAGTGGTCCTGGTCTTCGCGGCTGACCCCGGTGAGGATGGCGACGTTTTCGGCGGTCTGACCCATCGCGATGTAGATGTCGGGCAGCGCGTGGTCTTTGCGGGGGTCGTGCCAGTCCTCGGCGCCCTCAGCGGCGGTGGCCGTCCGCTGGGCGGCCTCGTCGAACACCGGGTTCTTGGTGTCGGGCAAGGAGTCCGAGTTGCCCTTGACGAATCGCGACACCGTCTCCACCCCGGCGGAGATGAACGCGTCGCCTTCGCCGGCCTTGATCGCGTGGAAGGCCATCCGGATGGTCTGCAGCGACGACGAACAGTAGCGGTTGACGGTGGTGCCAGGCAGGAAGTCGTAGCCGAGCTCGACGGCGACGACGCGGGCCATGTTGAAGCCCTGCTCGCCGCCGGGCAGGCCGCAGCCCAGGATCAGGTCGTCGATCTGGTGGGGGTTCAGCTCGGGCACCTTGTCCAGCGCGGCGCGGACCATCTGCGCTGCCAGGTCGTCGGGCCGGATGCTGACCAGCGACCCTTTCATGGCGCGCCCGATGGGCGAACGGGCGGTTGAAACGATGACGGCTTCCGGCATGACGGCTCCATCCAAATGGGGTGTGGTCTGGATCCGAATCTAGCCGGGGGCGGCGACGACGATTGGAGCGGGCACCCCGGTCGTGGGTCGCCGCCACAGTCGCGAGAACAGCCTGACCAACGGATGCCCGGGACCGGCCTCGGTGGCTGTGGACGAAGCCAGGGCGGGTGTCTGCTCGCCGCTGAACTCGCCGAGCGCGTTGCACAACGCCGGTAGCAACTGGCTCGCGGCCAGCGCGTAGCCGGCCGCCGACGGGTGGAACTGGTCCTCGGACAACATCAAATGCGGTGAGTGCCGAAACTCGTCGTTGACCAACGAGGCCAGCGGCACCGGCACGCCACCAGCGGCTCTTACCGCGCCGGACTGTGCGCGGGCGAGCCGCAGTCCCAGGGTGCGCACGGTCCAACGCAGCGGCTGGGGGATTGCTCTCACGACACCGAAATCGGGGCAGGTGGCGACGACGACCTCGGCGCCGCTGGCGCACAGCCGTCGTACCGCCGCGCCGAGTCGGCGCGCGGACGCTCGGGTGCCGTTCAGCGCGGTGACATCGTTGGCGCCGACCAGTATGACCGCGGCGTCCGGCGGCGGTCCGGCCACGAACATGGCGTCCACCTGCCCGGACAAGCCTTTGGAGGTGGCTCCGACAATCGCTTTGGTGCTCAACCGGACGCGTTTGTCACTTTGTTCGGCCAGTCCGCGGGCGATCAGCACGCCGGGGACTTCTTCCGCGGTCCGGCAGCCGTACCCGGTTGCCGTCGAGTCGCCGAAAACCATCAAGTGCAGGTCGACGGACATCCCGCGTTGCCAGCGCTGCACGGGGCCGCCGCCGGGGGCGTACACACCGTCGGCCCGCGGCGGGACATCCCACGACTTCGGGATGAGACTGCGCGCCTTCGCGGCCTGCCCGATCAGCAGGTTGCGTGCACCCACATAGGCCGTACCGGACGATGCCAGCGCGCCTGCTGCGGCCAGCGCAACCATCGAACCCCGCGGTCCGCGTCGTACCACGCGATCATTTTAGGTCGCGATCGGCCGGTCTTGAGCGAGCCCGACGTTCGCGCCATCACGGGTCGGAGCAATTCTGGTATCGAAACAGACTCATTGATTGTTGAACTTCTTCAAAGTGTCAAGCTAAGTTCACGAGGTTGGCTGAGTGTCAGTGCGCCTCGCCGACGCACTACAACGACGTAGGAGTGTTGAGCATGACCGCACTGGGCAACGTTTCGGGCTCGCCCCGCAAGCCCGTACACGCTCGCGACGTATTGCGGGCCCGCAGATTTCCCGCCACCGATGGCGCACCCGTCGAGGTTGTCGAAAGCGGACCGAGCATCACCGGGATGATGGCGTCGCTGGCTTGTCGCATGACCATTCGTCCAGCTCTGGCCGTGTGCAGCTATGTCCCGCATGTGCCTTTTCCATTCGGGATCATCGATTTCGCTTCCCGGGTTCTGCTTCCGAAGCCCGGAACCGTCCGGAAGACAATCGAGCTGCCGCACTGCACTGCGCAGCTGGTGCGCGCGCCCGGTGTGCTGCCGGCCGACGGCACCCGTCGGGTGGTGCTCTATCTGCACGGCGGGGCTTTCCTGACGTGTGGGGTCAACTCGCACAGCCGAATCGTCAACGCACTGTCGAAGTTCGCCGACTCTCCGGTGCTGGTGGTCAACTACCGGCTGATCCCGAAGCACTCGGTGGGCATGGCGCTCGACGACTGCCACGACGCCTACCGCTGGCTGCGGTTGCGGGGATACCAGCCGGAGCAGATCGTGCTGGCCGGCGACTCGGCCGGCGGTTACCTGGCTCTTGCTCTGGCGCAACGACTTCAATACGTCCAGGAGGAACCCGCGGCGCTGGTGGCGATCTCGCCGTTGCTGCAACTGGCCAAGCAGCCCAAACAGTCGCACCCCAACATCAAGACCGATGCGATGTTCCCGGCCAAGGCATTCGACGCGTTGGTAACGCTGGTCGCCAAGGCCGCAGCCAAGCACGTCGTCGACGGAAAGCCAGAGCAGCTCTATGAGCCGCTCGACCACGTCGAGCCGGGGCTACCCCGGACGTTGATCCACGTGTCGGGGTCGGAGGTGCTGTTGCACGACGCACGGGTGGCGGCCCGCGCACTTGCGGCGGCCGGAGTGCCGACCGAGATTCGGGTCTGGCCCGGCCAGATCCACGACTTTCAACTCGCCGCGCCGGTGGTGCCCGAGGCCACCCGATCGCTGCGGCAGATCGGCGAATACATCCGCGAAGCCACCGGCTAACGGCTCGGCTGCGCGCGGGCACACCGCACCTGAGACGATTCAAGCATGCGGATCGCGCGACACATCAGTGAACTCATCGGAAATACTCCTCTGGTTCAGCTGAACTCGGTCGTGCCGCCGGGGTCAGGCAGGGTCGTGGCCAAGGTCGAATACCTCAATCCGGGGTTGAGCAGCAAGGACCGGATCGCGGTGAAGATGATCGACGCCGCAGAGGCCAGTGGAGAGCTCAAGCCCGGTGGCACGATCGTCGAACCGACCTCGGGGAACACCGGCGTCGGCCTGGCTTTGGTCGCCCAGCGCCGCGGCTACCGGTGTGTGTTCATCTGCCCCGACAAGGTCAGCGAGGACAAGCAGAATGTGCTGCGCGCCTACGGTGCCGAGGTCGTGGTGTGCCCGACGGCGGTGCCGCCCGACCATCCGAACAGCTACTACAGCGTTTCCGACCGGTTGGTCGGCGAGATCGACGGCGCCTGGAAGCCCGACCAGTACTCCAATCCGCAAGGCCCGGCCAGCCACTACGAGACCACCGGCCCGGAGATCTGGGCCGACACCGACGGTCAGGTCACCCACTTCGTCGCCGGCATCGGCACCGGCGGGACGATCACCGGGGCCGGCCGCTATCTCAAGGACGCCTCGCAGGGGCGGGTACGTGTCGTCGGCGCCGATCCGGAAGGGTCGGTGTACTCCGGCGGCACCGGCCGGCCCTATCTCGTCGAAGGTGTAGGCGAGGATTTCTGGCCGGCGGCCTACGACAAGGCGGTGCCCGACGAGATCATCGCGGTCTCCGACTCCGATTCGTTCAACATGACCAGACGGCTGGCCCGCGAGGAGGCCATGCTGGTCGGCGGGTCGTGCGGGATGGCGGTGGTCGCAGCGCTGAAGGTGGCCGAGAAAGCCGGGCCCGACGCGCTGGTCGTCGTGCTGCTGCCCGACGGCGGCCGCGGCTACATGTCGAAGATCTTCAACGACGCCTGGATGTCGTCCTACGGGTTCCTGCGCACCAGGCTGGACGGTTCGATCGAGCAACCCACGGTCGGCGACGTGCTGCGGGGCAAGTCCGGTCACCTGCCCGACCTGGTGCACACCCACCCGTCGGAGACCGTGCGCGACGCGATCGGCATTCTGCGGGAGTACGGGGTCTCGCAGATGCCCGTCGTCGGCGCCGAGCCGCCGGTGATGGCCGGCGAGGTCGCCGGCAGTGTCTCTGAGCGCGAACTGCTTTCGGCCGTCTTCGAGGGCCGCGCCAGCCTGGCCGACGCCGTCGGGATTCACATGAGCCCGCCGTTACCGATCATCGGGGCCGGCGAACTGGTCAGCTCGCTGGCCAAGACGCTGCGGGACCTTGACGCCGTCATGGTCGTCGAGGAAGGCAAACCGGTGGGGGTCATCACCCGCTACGACTTGCTGGGCTTCCTTTCTGATGGCGCGTTACGCAAGTAGCTGGACGACCAACAGGCAAATTAGTTCGGGTATCGAAAAGCATCGTGCAAAGGGAAAGCCGCTCATGACCGACCAACTGCCACCACCGCCCGGCGAGGCCTACTCGTCGTCGGTCCCGCCGCCGCCCCCGCCGGGTGGCGCCTACCCGCCACCGCCCCCGCCGTCGGGCGGATACCTGCCGCCGCCGCCCGGGCCGGTCATCCGCGGTCTGCCGCGACAGGCCTACAGCCCGTGGCTCAGCCGGGTCGCGGCGTATGTCATCGATCATCTGCCTCTGGCGCTGATCCTCGGCGTCGGTTGGCTGGTTCTGCAGAACTCTGTCGACAGCGCATGTCTGACCGACATCGCCCCGGATAACGTCGAGCAGATCTGCTCGTTTGGATATTCGACGGTGGGCGTAGCGGTGATGTGGGGTGCGGTGCTGGTCGGATTGGCCTATTTCTTCTGGAACTACGGCTACCGTCAGGGCACCACCGGATCCAGCATCGGCAAGTCGCTGCTGAGGTTGAAGGTGGTCAGCGAGAACACCGGGAAGCCAATCGGGTTCGGGTTGTCCGTGCTGCGCCAGATCGCCCACCTGATCGACTCGGCCATCTTCTACGTCGGCTACCTGTTCCCGCTCTGGGATGCCAAGCGTCAGACGCTGGCCGACAAGATCATGGCCACGGTGTGCCTGCGGATCGAGCAGGCCGAGCTCGAAGCGGCGTAGGCACCGTCAGATCACGGACACACGGCGGGATCGGGCAGAAATTCAGGCCCGGTGGTGGTGGCGGCGGTGGCGGTGGCGGCGCATCGCCCTCGAAGACGGTCCGGGCGACGTTGCCCTGTCCATGCGTGACGAACCAATACGTGTGGCACACGGTCGCGTCCCATCGGACCGGATCCACCCTAAGGTTGCCGGTCTGCACCGGAGGATCACCAGGGCACCAGTGACACGGGCCGTCCGGGTGACCCGGGGGGCAGCCGGGCCAGGATTGCGGTGCCGGACCGGGATGGGCCTGCGCGGCACCCGGGCTGCCCACCCCCGCGACACCGCCCCACAGCAGTGCTTGTCGCCGCAAACCCCACGAATAGTCGCTTCATGACCCGAGATTCTGCTCTGCGGCAGGCTCCACGCGCATCGGGCGAATTCCCTATTCTGCGACGTTCGGTGCGCTCGTGCCGACCTGATCGCGGTGGCTAGGCTGATCCTCGATGAGCGAACAGCGCAGCGCGCCCGCCGGGAACCATGGACACTTCGAGACTGCCGGACTGGCCACCAAGGCCATCCATGCCGGCTACCGGCCCGATCCGTCGACCGGCGCGGTCAACGCCCCTATCTATGCCAGCAGCACCTTCGCCCAGGACGGCGTCGGCGGTCTGCGCGGCGGATTCGAGTACGCGCGCACCGGCAACCCGACAAGGGCCGCGCTGGAGGCCACGCTGGCGGCCGTAGAAGAGGGCCGATTCGGCCGTGCGTTCAGCTCCGGCATGGCGGCCAGCGACTGCGCGCTGCGCGCGCTGCTGCGTCCCGGCGATCATGTGGTGATTCCCGACGACGCCTACGGCGGAACGTTCCGGCTCATCGACAAGGTCTTCACCGAGTGGGGTGTGCAGCACACCCCGGTCGCGCTGTCCGATCTCGACGCGGTCCGCGCAGCACTCACCCCGCGCACCCGGCTGATCTGGGTGGAATCGCCCACCAACCCGCTGCTGTCGATCGCCGATATCGCCGCAATCGCCGAGATCGGCGCGGAAAAATCGGTGAAAGTGTTGGTGGACAACACATTTGCCTCATCCGCGTTGCAGCAGCCGCTGACCCTCGGTGCCGATATCGTGCTGCACTCGACCACGAAATACATCGGCGGACACTCCGACGTGGTGGGTGGCGCTCTGGTCACCAACGACGAGGAGTTGGACGCGGCGTTCGGCTTTCTGCAGAACGGGGCCGGCGCGGTGCCGGGACCGTTCGACGCCTACCTGACCATGCGTGGTGCGAAGACACTGGTGCTGCGGATGCAGCGGCACAGCGAAAACGCCGCTGCGGTGGCTGAATTCCTCGCCGGGCACGACTCGGTGGACGCGGTGCTGTATCCGGGCCTGCCCACTCATCCCGGTCACCAGGTCGCTGCGCGGCAGATGCGCGGTTTCGGCGGCATGGTTTCGGTGCGGATGCGCGGCGGACGCAGCGCGGCCGAGGCGCTGTGCGCCAACACCAAGGTGTTCATCCTCGCCGAGTCGCTCGGCGGCGTGGAGTCGCTGATCGAGCATCCGGGTGCGATGACGCATGCGTCGACGGCCGGTTCCCAATTGGAGGTTCCCGACGATCTGGTCCGGTTCTCGGTGGGCATCGAGGACATCGCCGACTTGATCGCCGATCTCGAACAGGCGCTGGGCTAGGCCCGACGGCCATTCAGGCGTGGTAAGGCTCCGCGCTGACCAGCGTCACTTTGACGGTGTTGCCGTTGGGCACGGTGTAGCTGCGGGTCTCGCCCTCCTTGGCGTCGATCAGCGCGCCGCCCAGTGGTGAGTTCGGCGAGTACACCTCGAGCTTGCCGTCGTTGACGATCTCTTGGCGGGTGGCGATCAGGAACGTCTCGGTGTCCGACTTGTCGCCGTTGTAAAAGACCTTCACCACCGAACCGGGTAGCGCGACGCCGGACTGCTTGGGCGCTTCGCCGACCTTCGCGTTGTTGAGCAGGTCCTGCAGCTGACGGATGCGGGCCTCTTGCTGGCCCTGCTCCTCGCGCGCGGCGTGATAGCCGCCGTTCTCGCGCAGGTCGCCCTCCTCGCGCCGGTCGTTGATCTCGGCGGCGATGACCGGACGGTTCGCGATCAACTGATCGAGCTCGGCCTTCAGTCGGTCGTGTGACTCCTGGGTCAACCAGGTCACCTGGGTGTCCGTCATCTCGTCAGCTCCTTGTGGTGTCGGTTGGGCGGTATCCGCCTCGGCAGGCTGTCGGTCGTGCTGCCGGGCGGGTCCACCGCGTGTAGTGCCGACCCCAGTAGGCGGGCGGATCCCCGTGCGCGGCGCATACGGCCACTAATGCAGCAATACACGGTCCCAGCCGGAACCGTGCATCCAAAGATCCTACCACCGCCGCCGTGGAGGCCGGAGACATTTTCGCAGTTCGAGTTTGTCGCCGGTGTTTGCCAGACGCGGGTGCGGTCAGGGTGCGCGCAGGTAGCCGGGCACATCGGTGCCGCAGCCGTAGACGTCGCCCACCACCGCCGGCTTGCTGGACTTCACGATCGCCGTCACCTGCACCGTTGCCTGGGTTGCCGGCGGCACCAGAACCTCGCGCCGTCCCGTCTCGCTGCCGTCCTTCGCGCGTACCCGCACGATGCAGTCGACCGGCCGCGACGGGTCGGTTCGCGTCACGCTGATCGTTACTGACACGGTCTGGCCGTCGATGAGCTGGTAGCCGGCCAGCGTCCCCACGACGTCGCTGCGGCCCAGCCGCTGATAACCCGCGACGGCGACGGCAACGCCTGCCAAGACCGCGATGACGGCCACCGCGGCGACCCGGCGCCGCGACACGCGGGGCACCCGGCCGCGCCCGTAGCGGGTCCGCGGCGGCGGGGAGGAGGCTTCGGTCATGGTGGTGTGCCAGCGGTGTCGGGTGATCGGGGCCAGGTGATCGGGTTGGGGGCCCGGCATCCAGGATGGAACTATTAGGCCTGGAACTATAGGGCCCAGGAGACAGCACACAAGTCAGGGAGCACGTGAGCGAACTGCGGTTGATGGCGGTGCACGCCCACCCGGACGACGAGTCCAGCAAGGGCGCCGCCACCCTTGCCCGCTACGCCGATGAGGGCCATCGTGTGTTGGTGGTGACCCTGACCGGCGGTGAGCGCGGCGAAATCCTCAACCCCGCCATGGACCTGCCGGAGGTGCACGGGCGCATCGCGGACGTCCGCCGCGACGAGATGGCCAAGGCCGCCGAGATCCTCGGCGTCGAGCACACCTGGCTGGGCTTCGTCGACTCCGGGCTACCGAAGGGGGACCCGCCGCCGCCGCTGCCGGACGACTGCTTCGCGCAGACCCCGCTGGAGGTCTCCACCGAAGCCCTGGTGCGGGTGGTGCGCGAATTCCAGCCGCACGTGATGACGACCTACGACGAGAACGGCGGCTACCCCCACCCCGACCACGTCCGCTGTCATCAGGTCTCCGTCGCCGCATACGAGGCGGCCGGCGACTATCGGCGGTTCCCGGACGCGGGCCCGGTGTGGGCGGTCCCCAAGCTGTACTACAACCACGGATTCCTGCGCCAGCGAATGCAAATGCTGCAGGACGAGTTCGCCAGACGCGGCCAGCAGGGTCCGTTCGAGAAATGGCTGAAGCACTGGGATCCCGCGCACGACGTCTTCGCCGGCCGGGTGACGACACGGATCGAATGCTCGGCGTATTTCAGTCAGCGTGACGACGCGCTGCGGGCGCACGCCACCCAGATCGATCCCGACGGGGATTTCTTCGCCGCCCCGATCGCATGGCAGCAGCGGCTGTGGCCGACCGAAGAGTTCGAACTGGCCCGCTCACGTGTCCCGGTGCGCCTACCGGAGTCCGATCTGTTCGCCGGAATCGAGGCGTAGCCGTGGTGGCCGCAATTCATCTCGCCGCAGTTTCAGTGCTCTCCGGCTGGCATGCCAACGGCCCGCACAACAGCGGACCGGATTTCGGGAAAGCCAGCCCGTTCGGCTTGCTGATGGTGGTGCTGCTGCTGGTAAGCCTGCTGTTTTTGGTGCGTTCGATGAACCGGCACCTCAGAAAACTGCCGGAGTCCTTCGATCCGCAGCACCCGGAACCGGATCAGGCCGTCGACGACGGGACAATCCACCGGCCACCCGATGATCGACCACCGCATGAGCCCGGCGGCTAACGCGCTCGCCGGCGCCGCCAGTCCCTACCTTCGCCAGCACGCCGACAACCCGGTGCACTGGCAGCAGTGGTCGCCGCAGGCGCTCGCCGAGGCCGCGCAACGCGACGTGCCGATCCTGCTCTCGGTCGGCTACGCCGCCTGCCACTGGTGCCACGTCATGGCCCACGAGTCGTTCGAAGACGACGAGGTGGCCGCGGCGATGAACGCTCGCTTCGTGTGCGTCAAGGTGGACCGTGAGGAGCGGCCCGACATCGACGCCGTGTACATGAATGCCACCGTCGCGCTCACCGGGCAGGGCGGCTGGCCGATGACGTGTTTCCTGACGCCGGATGGTCGGCCGTTTTACTGCGGCACCTACTATGCCAAACCCGCTTTTCTGCAACTTCTTTCGGCCGTGTCCAGCACCTGGCGAGACCGCCGCGACGAGGTCGAGCAGGCCTCCTATGACATCGCACGCGAACTGCGGTCCGCGGTATCGGGGCTGCCCGGCGGCGGCCCGGAGGTGGCGCCGGCACTCTGCGACCACGCCGTCGCTGCCGTGTTGCGGGACGAGGACACCGCCCGCGGCGGTTTCGGCGGCGCACCGAAATTCCCACCCTCGGCGTTGATCGAGGCGCTGTTACGACACTGGGAGCGGACCGGCTCGCCGCAAGCGCTGGCCGCTGTGCGCCGGACCGGTACCGCAATGGCCCGCGGCGGGATGTACGACCAGCTGGCCGGCGGGTTCGCCCGCTACAGCGTCGACAACGCTTGGGTGGTGCCGCATTTCGAGAAGATGCTGTACGACAACGCGTTGCTGTTGCGGTTCTATGCGCACTGGGCCCGACGCACCGGCGATCCGTTGGCGCACCGGGTCGCCGGCGAGACGGCGACGTTCCTGCTCGACGAATTGCGCGAGGCCGACATGTTCACCTCGTCGCTGGACGCCGACGCTGACGGCCGGGAGGGCTCGACCTACGTGTGGACGCCCGCGCAGCTGACCGAGGTGCTCGGCGGCGACGACGGGCGTTGGGCCGCTTCAGTTTTCGGGGTGACCGAAGCCGGTACCTTCGAAGCCGGTGCATCGGTGCTGCAACGACCAGGCGATCCGGACGACCAAGGCCGCTTCGACCGCGTCCGGACCGCGTTGCTTGCCGCCCGGCGAACCCGGCCCCAGCCAGGCCGCGACGACAAGGTCGTCACCGCCTGGAACGGGCTGGCGATCACCGCGCTGGCTGAGGCCAGCGTGGCGCTGAACGCGCCCCGGTTGGCCCAGGCCGCTGCCGACTGCGCGCGGGCGCTGGTGGCACTGCACGTGGTGGACGGCCGGCCGCGGCGGGCCAGCTTGGGCGGACGGGTCGGCGAGAGCGCGGCGATCCTGGAGGACCACGCGATGCTGGCCACCGGCCTGCTCGCGCTGTACCAGCTGACCACCGAGGCGGCCTGGCTCACGACCGCCACCGACCTGCTGGATATTGCGTTGGCGCACTTCGCCGATCACGACCGGCCGGGCCGTTGGTTCGACAGCGCCGACGACGCCGAGAAGTTGATGCTGCGGCCGGCCGACCCATTGGACGGTGCGACCCCGTCGGGGGCGTCCTCGATCGTCGAGGCGCTGCTGACCGCGGCGCATCTGACCGGCGGAGCGCGAGCCGACCGATACCGGCAGGCGGCAGCCGAGGCGCTGCAGGCGCATTCGCCGCTGCTGGCCCGCGCGCCGCGCTCGGCCGGCCACTGGCTCGCGGTCGCCGAAGCGGCCGTGCGCGGCCCGCTGCAGATCGCGGTGGCCTGTGATGCTCCCGGGTCGGCGCTGCTGGCCGATGCACGCCGGCTTGCGCCCGGCGGGGCGATCGTCGTCGGCGGCGCAGTGGGCTCGTCGGAGCTGCTGGCCGGCCGTGACCGCGTCGCCGCCGCCGATGCGGTCTACGTGTGCCGCGGGCGGGTCTGCGACCTGCCGGTCACCAGCGCCAAAGACCTGGCGGCGGCACTTGCCCGGTAGCGTCTCGTGTCATGCCGAGTGCTGAACACATCACCGACACCGTCAACCGCTACATCAGCCTGGTCGCCAAAGGCAGCGCCGACGATCTGGCGGAGTTGTACGCCGAGGACGCCATCGTCGAGGATCCGGTCGGCGGCGGCGAGGTGCACATCGGCCGGCAGGCGATCCACGGCTTCTACTCCGGCCTGGCAAGCGCGGACGGCGTCGAGCGGGAATGCGAGCTGGTGACGCTGCGGGTGGCCGGCAACGAGGCGGCGTTCCAGTTCCGGTTGACCGTGGGGGCGGGAGAGCACCGGATCCTGATCGAGCCGATCGACGTGATGGTGTTCGGCGACGACGGCAAGGTGACCGCGATGAAGGCTTACTGGTCGCCGAGCGACGTTAAGCAGCTTTAGCGCGCTCAGAACACCGCGAACCAGATCGCGATGTAGTGGCAGATCGCGGCCACCGCGGTGCAGGCGTGGAAGAACTCGTGATAGCCGAACGTGCTCGGCCACGGGTCGGGCCAGCGCAGCGCGTACAGGATGCCGCCGATGCTGTACAGGGCGCCGCCGACGGCCAGCAGCACCATCGCCGCCACGCCGGCGTTGTGCAGGATCACCGCGACGTAGAACGCCGCCACCCAGCCGAGCAGCAGGTAGAGCGGCACACCGACCCAGCGTGGCGCGGTCGGCCAGCACATCTTGAGCAGCACTCCGGCAAGCGCGCCGCCCCACACGATGTAGAGCACCAACATCCCTGCGTTGTGAGGCATCGCCAACAGCGCGAACGGCGTGTAGGTGCCGGCGATCAACACGAAAATCATCGAATGGTCGAGCCGCTTCATCCATATCCGGGTGCCCGGGTTTTTCCAGGTCACCCGGTGATAGATGGCGCTCACGGTGAACATCCCCACCACCGAGCCGGTGTAGACGAAGGTCGCCAGGCCCGCCTTGAGCCCCGCCAACGGCCAGGACACCGAGATCAGCGTGGCACCCGCGGCGAGCGCGACGATCGCCGACACCAAATGAATCCAGCCGCGCGCCCTCGGCTTGGTCAGCACGGCGGCGGCCTGCACGACATTCTCGGCCACTTCTCCGACGGCCTGGACAGCCCCGGTCGGGCCGGACTTGGGGGCCACGTCCGTTTCGCGGCTCAATTTGCCTCCCTGAGCCCTCCGTGCCTTTACGGCAGGATCGCCGACGAGCAGTACGGCCCACAGTAATCTGGTTCGCTGTGGAGATCATTCCGCCGCGACTCAAAGATCCGTTGTACCGGCTCTACGAGTTGCGGCTGCGCCAGGGCCTGGCCGCGTCCAAATCCGCGCTCCCGCGCCACATCGCGGTGCTGTGCGACGGCAACCGGCGCTGGGCGCGCGACGCCGGCTACGAAGACGTCAGTTACGGCTACCGGATGGGCGCCGCCAAGATCGCCGAGATGCTGCGCTGGTGCCAAGAAGCCGGCATCGAAATGGCAACTGTCTATCTGCTTTCCACCGAAAACCTGCGCCGCGATCCGGCCGAGCTGGCCGCGCTGATCGAGATCATCACCGATGTCGTCGAGGAGATCTGCGCGCCGGCCAACCGCTGGAGTGTGCGCACGGTCGGGGACTTGGAGCTGATCGGCGAAGAGCCCGCACGACGACTGCGTGATGCGGTCGAGGGCACTGCGTCCACCGGGAACGGTGGCTTTCACGTCAACGTCGCGGTCGGCTACGGCGGCCGCCAGGAGATCGCCGACGCCGTGCGCGCGCTGCTGGCCAAGGAACTCGCCAACGGAGCCGGCGGCGAGGAACTCGTCGAAGCCGTCACCGTCGACGCCATCTCGGAAAACCTGTACACCTCCGGGCAGCCCGACCCCGATCTCGTCATCCGGACCTCGGGCGAGCAGCGGCTGTCCGGTTTCCTGCTGTGGCAGAGCGCCTACTCGGAGATGTGGTTCACCGAAGCGCACTGGCCCGCATTCCGCCGGGTCGACTTCCTGCGCGCATTGCGCGATTACAGCTTGCGGCACCGCCGCTATGGCGCCTAGCGGCGATCGCAAGCGCGGTGCAGCCGGATGCAGCGGGTCGCCGCCGACGATCTAGCGGCGATCGCAAGCGCGGTGCAGCCGGGTGCAGCGGGTCGCCGCCGACGACCCAGCGGCGATCGCAAGCGCGGTGCAGCCGGGTGCAGCGGGTCGCCGCCGACGGCCCAGCGGCGTGCCACACTGAAAGCATGGCTGCGCTGTCGGCGTTGGTGTTTTCGCTGAGCTGGTGGCTGGGGCTGTATCTGTTGGCCCGCGACCCGCGCAAGCCGGTACTCGCGTTCTCGGCGATTGGGCTGTGCAGCTTTGCGACGGCGGTGGCGCTGGATGCGGTCCGGCTCGTCACGCACTCCGCGCTGCTCGGCCATGTCGAGATATATCTGGTGGCCGTGCCCGGCGTGGCCTGGTTCGCGGTGCTCGTCGAGTTGGCCCGGCCGTGCGACAGCGGGCGGGCGCGCACTGGCGAGCTGTTGCTGGTCGGCGGTGTCGGAGCGCTGACCTTGGTCGGCGCGACGCTGGCCGGCAGCGTCGACGGGCCGCTGCGGCTCGGCCATGTGGTGATGTGCGTGGTGATCTCGGCGTCCACGCTGGGCGCGATGATCGCCGCGCTGCGTCGCCGCGTGCAGACCATTCCGGTGGTCGGGCTGGTCATCACGGCGACGATGTTCTTTGCGCTGGCCAACGCCATCCTGATCATTCCGCTGGGCGTGGTGCCCAGCTGGCTGGCGCTGGCGTCGACGGGTTGCGACGTGCTGGGCCTGGGTGTGGCGGTGGCGTTGTGGGACGCGTTCGACGAGGGTCAGGCGCTGCGGGCGGACATGCTGCGCTC
Organism: uncultured Actinomycetota bacterium; assembly: GCA_963760095.1. Lineage (GTDB taxonomy): Bacteria > Actinomycetota > Actinomycetes > Mycobacteriales > Mycobacteriaceae > Mycobacterium. Next base: position 248,702 of record CAVXBT010000019.1, read on the forward strand.
GTTCACCGGGGCCGGCGCGGTCGTCTTGCTGCTCGGTGGCCAGATGCTGATCGGCATCGCATTGACCCGCCAGCAGACCACCGCGCTGACGGTGCTGCTGTTCACCAGCCTGGCGATCGCGACTTGTGTGCAGGTGCTGGCAGACCCGCTGGCCGGGCTGCTGGACCGGCTGGTGTTCTCGCGATCGCCGTTGCTGCGCGCCAACCGGGAGACGTTGCGGCGCACGCAATCCGCGCTGCCGTTGGTTTCCGCCGACCCACTCGACGACGTCGACGATGACACGTTCGCCCGGCTGACCCGCCGCGCGCTGGGTCACTACGGTGACCTGTCCAAGCTGGTCGCCAGCCCGCTGACCGCGCTGCCGGCCATCGACGAGCGGCTGGCCGCCCGCGGCGTTCCGGATCAGCCGCTGGAGCGTGCCATCGAGCTCAAGGCTCTGCTGGCGGATCGCATCGCAGCGCTCAAGCCGCGCGACGGCGGTGACTTCGGCACCACCGAACAGTGGCGCTACTACAACTCGCTGTACTTCCCCTACGTCGTGGGTGTGCGCGCTTACGCCCAGAACGCCACGGCCGCCGGCCTGGACACGACGGCCCGGCAGGCGTGGCAATGGTTCGTCACCGAGGTGCCGCAACGTTCGCTGCACAATTGGCAGAACGCCGCGGCCCGGCTCATCGCCGCCGATCTGCGCGGCCGGGTCACCGTCTCCAGCTAGCGCCCGACGACGATGCGCGCCGCAGCGCGGCGTGAGGAGGAGTCGGGCAATAAGACTTAGCTCTGCTAGTCATGGAATACGTGGCCCAGATCACTCGGTTGACCCGCGCATGGCAGTGCTTGGCAGTGCCACGCGTCGATCTGGCAGTCCCAGAACGGCACGCTCAGAAGTGTCCGACCCGACACCGCAAGGAGTTCCGACATGACCGCTGTTACTCCACTCGCCACCCGACCGTTCGCCGACTCGACCGACTCCCTGTTGCGTTTCGCCATGCGGCTCGACGCAACGCTGACTGGCCTGACCGGTCTGCTCATCGCCGCGGCCGCGGACCCGATCTCGTCGCTGACGGGGCTGAGCTCCCTCGCGGAGTACGGCCTGGGCGCGTTCTTCGTGTTCTACGGACTGGCCGTGTTCGGTCTGGCCGCCGCACCAGATCTGCGCCGCGCCGGGATCGGCGTCATCATCGCCAACATCGTCTTCACGGTGGCGGCGGTTGTCCTGGTCGCCGCGGACGCGCTGCCGCTGACCGAGACGGGCATCGCCGCGACACTGGCCAGCGGCTGCTACACCGCGCTGATCGGTTATCTGCAATACCTCGGAGTGCGCCGCCTGCCGGCGTGACTCCCATCCCGCCGGTGCGGGGCGTCGCCGTCAGAGGTTGCGGCGGACGTCCCCGCATCGGCTTGTCGGGATTTAGAGCTTGCGCAGCCGCAGCCGGTTGATGGAATGATCGGCGTCCTTGCGCAGCACCAGGGTGGCGCGTGGTCGGGTGGGCAAGATGTTCTCGATGAGGTTCGGCCGGTTGATCGACCGCCAGATGTCTCGGGCGGCGACGTCGGCCTGCTGGTCGGTCAACCCCGCGTAGTGGTGGAAGTGCGACGCCGGGTTGGCGAACGACGTCGATCGCATCGCCAGGAATCGCGAGATGTACCACTGCTCGATGTCCTCGACCCGCGCGTCCACATACAGTGAGAAGTCGAACAAGTCCGACACCATCAGGGTGGGCCCGGTCTGCAGCACGTTGAGGCCCTCGAGAATCAGGATGTCGGGGTGGCGGACCACTTGCTTGGCGTCAGGCACCCGGTCATAGTGCAGGTGCGAGTACACCGGCGCGCAGACGTGGTCCGAACCCGACTTGACCGAGGTGACGAACCGCATCAGCGCCCGCCGGTCGTAGCTCTCCGGAAAACCTTTGCGGTGCATGAGGTTTCGCCGGTTCAGCTCGGCGTTCGGGTAGAGGAAACCGTCGGTGGTCACCAGGTCGACGCGCGGGTGGTGATCCCAGCGGGCCAGCAGCGCCTGCAGCACGCGGGCCGTCGTCGACTTGCCGACCGCCACGCTGCCGGCCACGCCGATGATGAACGGCACCGGTCGATCGGGGTTTTGCTGCGGCTCGCCGAGGAATTCGGCGGTGGCGGAGAACAGTCGTTGGCGGGCGGCGACCTGCAGGTGCAGGAGTCGGGCCAGGGGCAGGTAGACCTCTTCGACCTCGAGCAAGTTGATCTGCTCGCCCAGGCCGCGCAAGCCGACGACTTCTTCTTCGGTCAATGGCTGCGGCGTCGACATGCGTAGCGCGCGCCACTGACGTCGATCGAACTCCACATAGGGGCTCGGCTCGCTGGGCCGCGGCATGGGTGTCAGTCTTGCAGCATCGGCCGCGCTGCGCCCCGCTGGGGCGACCGGATAGCGTTAGCGTGCGTGGAACCTGCCGCACTGATCCGCGAGTATCTGCTGCTCGGTTTGCGATTCGACCGGATCGAGTCGGGTTACGTCGACGCCTTCACCGGCGATCCAGAGCTGCGCCAAACGGTGCTGGCCGAGCCCGCGCCCGACCCGGCCGATCTGGTTCGCCAGGCCCGGCGGTTGATCGCGGCGCTTCCAGATATGCCGCACCGCAACGGATTTGATCAGCAGCGCGCCGACTATGTAGGTGCTCATCTGCGCGCGTTGGAATGTGCGGGGCGCAAGTTCGCCGGAGAAGCGGTCGGTTTCGTCGACGAGGTGCAGGACTACTTCGACGTGCGCATCAGCAAGGGCGAGGCGGAGACGTACCGGCAGGCGCACGCCCGGCTCGACGAGGTGCTGGGCGGCAGCGGACCATTGGCCGACCGGATGGAGGCGCACCGCACGGCCGAAGAAATCCCGCCGGATCGGCTGAGCGAATGCATCGAGGCGTTCTCCAGCGCGCTGCGCGACCGGGTCCGCGCCGACTATCCGCTTCCGGACACCGAAACCGTTGCTTACCAGGTGGTGACCGACAAGCCGTGGTCGGGATTCAACTACTACCTGGGTGACTTCCGCTCGACGGTCGCCGTCAACGCCGACGTCAAGCAACTGATGTCCAACCTGCCGCGGCTGGTGGCGCACGAATCCTATCCGGGGCACCACACCGAGCATTGCCGCAAAGAGGTCGGGTTGGTCAACCGGAAAGGCCATGCCGAGCAGACCATTTTCCTGGTGAACACACCGCAGTGCCTGATCGCCGAAGGCCTGGCCGACCTGGCGCTCTACGCGGCGATCGGCCCGGGTTGGGGGCGCTGGGCCGCCGGGATCTACGCCGACCTGGGGCTGCGGTTCGACGGCGAGCGGGCCGAGGCGATGTCCGAGGCCGCAGCGGCGCTGGCCGGCGTGCGGCAGGACGCGGCGTTGATGTTGCACGACGAGCACCGCGATGCCGACGAGGTCGCCGATTTCCTGCGTCGTTGGCTGCTGGTCGACGACACCCGCGCCCGGCAGACGCTGCGGTTTTTGTCCTCGCCGTTGTGGCGGGCCTACACCAGCACGTATGTCGAGGGCTACCGGCTGCTGCGCGGCTGGCTGGACGACCGCCCCGCTGGGGCGAGCGTTGCCGAGCGGTTCGGCCGGCTGCTCGATGAACCGCTGATCCCGTCCGCGCTGCCCAACTAGTCAGGCGCGACGCACCCCCTCGATAGACTGGCGGGCGTGACTGCCGCACCCGACGCCCGTACCGGTTCCTCCGTGATGTCTGCGCCACTGGCCGACGTCGATCCCGACATCGCCGAACTGCTCGGCAAAGAGCTTGGCCGCCAGCGCGACACCCTGGAGATGATCGCCTCGGAGAACTTCGTCCCTCGCGCGGTGCTGCAGGCCCAGGGCAGCGTGCTCACGAACAAATACGCCGAGGGTCTGCCCGGCCGCCGCTACTACGGCGGTTGCGAGTACGTGGACGTGGTGGAGAACATCGCCCGCGACCGCGCCAAGGCGCTGTTCGGCGCCGACTTCGCCAACGTGCAGCCGCACTCGGGCGCCCAGGCCAACGCCGCTGTGCTGCACGCGCTGATGTCACCGGGGGAGCACCTGCTGGGTCTGGACCTTGCCAATGGCGGTCACCTGACGCACGGCATGAAGCTGAACTTCTCGGGCAAGTTGTATGACGCCGGCTTCTACGGCGTCGACCCGAAGACGCACCTGATCGACATGGACGCCGTGCGGGCCAAGGCGCTGGAGTTCCGGCCCAAGGTGCTGATCGCCGGGTGGTCGGCGTACCCGCGGATCGTGGACTTCGCGGCGTTCAAGTCGATCGCCGACGAGGTCGACGCCAAGCTGTGGGTGGACATGGCGCACTTCGCGGGGCTGGTCGCCGCGGGCCTGCACCCGTCCCCGGTGCCGCACGCGGACGTCGTGTCCACCACCGTGCACAAGACGCTCGGTGGCCCGCGCTCCGGCCTGATCCTGGGCAAGCAGGAGTACGCCAAGTCGATCAACTCCGCGGTGTTCCCCGGCCAGCAGGGCGGACCGTTGATGCACGTCATCGCGGCCAAAGCGGTGGCGCTGAAGATCGCCGGCACGCCGGAATTCGCCGACCGTCAGCAGCGCACGCTGTCCGGCGCCCGGATCATCGCCGAGCGGCTGCTGGCGCCCGATGTCGCCAAGGCCGGTGTCTCGGTGGTCAGCCGCGGCACCGACGTCCATCTGGTGCTGGTCGACCTGCGCGACTCGCCGCTGGACGGACAGGCCGCCGAGGATCTGCTGCACGAGGTCGGCATCACTGTCAACCGCAACGCCGTCCCCAACGACCCGCGGCCGCCGATGGTGACGTCGGGTCTGCGGATCGGCACCCCGGCGCTGGCCACCCGTGGCTTCGGAGACGCAGAGTTCAGCGAGGTCGCCGACATCATCGCCACCGCGCTGGCCGCGGGTACCGCGGCCTCGGGCGTAGACGTGACCGGGCTGCGGGACCGCGTAACGCGTCTCGCCAGGGAGTTCCCGCTGTACGACGGCCTGGAGGACTGGTCGCTGGTCTGACCGCGCGGCGAGTTTGAAAGAACCTGTGTCTGCGGGTTACAGTAACCTCATGGCACAGAAACCTGTCGCTAACGCGTTGATCCTTGAACTCGAGCCCGTCGTCGGTGAGAACATCGACCGCCATCTCGGCACGGAGAAACTCTGGTTCGCGCATGACTTCGTGCCGTTCGAGCAGGGCGAGAATTTCGCCTTCCTCGGCGGACGTGACTGGGACCCGTCGCACGTGACGCTGCCCAAAGTCATCACCGATGCGTGCGAGATCCTGCTCGTCACCAAAGACAACGTGGCCGGTTATCACCGGGAACTCGTCGAGCACTTCATCCTCGAAGACAACTGGGCCCAGTGGCTGGGCCGGTGGACCGCCGAAGAACATCTGCACGCCATTGCGCTCCGCGAGTACTTCGTGGTGACCCGCGAGGTCGACCCGACCGCCAACGAGCAGGTGCGCTTCGAGCATGTGTCCACCAAGGGGTATCGCGCCGACCAGTTCTCCCAGGTCGAGACGCTGGTGTTCATGGCGTTCTTCGAGCGCGCTCACGCGGTGTACTCCGACAACCTGGCGGCCCGGATCGAAGAGCCGGTGCTGGCCGGACTCATCACCCACATCGCCCGCGACGAAGCGCGGCACGAGGAGTTCTTCGCCAACCTCGTCGCGCACTGCCTCGACTACACCCGTGACGAGACGATCGCTGCGATCGCCGCCCGCGCGGCTGAACTCGACGTCGTCGGCGCCGACATCGACGCCTACCAGGACAAGGTGCAAAACGTCGCTGACGCAGGCATCTTCGGCCCGGATCAACTGCGCGCCGCGATCTCCGACCGCATCACCGCATGGGGAGTCGCCGACGAGCCCGCGCTGCGGCAGTTCGTCATCAGCTAGGCTCCCCGGCGCGCCTGCGCGGCGCAGCCAGCGCACACGAGAGTAGCGTCGGCGTCGATGGCTAGCGACATGCTCTGCTATCCGGGCGGCGCCTCTCGTCTCAACTTCGACAGGACCGCCGGCCCCGGTCCTGGTGCCGCGGCCCCCGCCGAATCGTCCGTGCGGGCCGCGCGGGCTTCAGCCCGGTTATGACGCGTGCGCATGGGTGGCGGTGGGGCCACCACCCGCATGCGGCAGCGCGCCGGGCGATGAGCTCGAGGAGCGACTCGTGACTGATTCCCCGGCGGTTTCCCAAGGACTCGATCAGGACTTACGTGCTCGACACGTCGGTGTTGTTGTCCGATCCGTGGGCCTGCTCCCGCTTCGCCGAACACGAAGTGGTGGTTCCGTTGGTGGTGATCAGCGAGCTGGAGGCCAAGCGCCACCATCACGAGCTGGGCTGGTTCGCACGTCAGGCGTTGCGCTTGTTCGACGACCTGCGGCTTGAGCACGGGCGGCTGGATCAGCCTATTCCGGTTGGAACACAAGGCGGTACCCTGCACGTCGAGCTCAACCACAGCGACCCAGACGTGCTGCCCGCAGGGTTTCGCACCGACACCAACGACTCGCGCATCCTGTGCTGCGCCGCCAACCTTGCCGCCGAAGGCAAGCTGGTGACGTTGGTGAGCAAGGACATTCCGCTGCGCGTCAAAGCGGGCGCGGTGGGCTTGCCCGCCGACGAGTACCACGCGCAGGATGTCATCACATCCGGCTGGACCGGGATGACCGAGGTCGAAGTCACTGCCGACGACATTGACGCGTTATTCGCCGACGGCGACGCAGATCTGCCTGCGGCGCGAGACCTGCCCTGCCACACTGGCATTCGGCTGCTCGCCGGCAGCTCGCATGCACTCGGCCGGGTCAACGCCCACAAGCGCGTGCAACTGGTCCGCGGCGACCGCGAGGTGTTCGGGCTGCGCGGTCGCTCCGCCGAACAACGGGTGGCGCTGGATCTGCTGCTCGACGAGTCGGTGGGCATCGTGTCACTGGGCGGCAAGGCCGGCACCGGCAAGTCGGCGCTGGCGCTGTGCGCCGGCCTGGAAGCCGTGCTGGAGCGACGCACACAGCGCAAGGTCGTGGTGTTTCGCCCGCTGTACGCGGTCGGCGGCCAGGAGTTGGGCTACCTGCCCGGCAGCGAGAGCGAAAAAATGGGCCCGTGGGCGCAGGCGGTCTTCGACACCCTCGAAGGTCTGGCGAGTCCGGCGGTGCTCGAGGAGGTGCTCTCGCGCGGGATGCTCGAGGTGCTGCCGCTGACTCATATCCGCGGTCGCTCACTGCACGACTCCTTCGTCATCGTCGACGAAGCGCAGTCGCTGGAACGCAACGTGCTGCTGACTGTGTTGTCGCGGCTGGGCGCGGGATCGCGGGTGGTGTTGACCCACGACGTTGCCCAGCGCGACAACCTGCGGGTGGGCCGCCACGACGGGGTCGCCGCCGTCGTCGAGAAGCTCAAGGGACACCCGCTCTTCGCGCACATCACGCTGCTGCGCAGCGAGCGATCGCCGATCGCCGCGCTGGTCACCGAGATGCTCGAGGAGATCAGCGGCGCCCCGCTGCCGTAGATCGGGCTGGGTTGTCGCACGGCGACCCGCTGCGCCCGGCTCCGCCGTGCTTGCGATCGCCGATAGGTACACTTCCGCCGTGCCGACACGACCAGACAACCAGGTGTGGCGGTACTGGCGGACCGTCGCCAGTGTGGCGGCAGCCGCCGTCATCGTGGGTGTAGGCGCCTTCACCGGGCACGTCAGGTTTGCCCACGCCAACGACGTCGTGGACTGCGCGCAAGTCAAGTGTGTGGCGTTGACCTTCGACGACGGCCCGACCCCCTACACCGATCGGCTATTGGGCATCCTGACCGCCAACAACGCCAAGGCGACATTCTTCGAGATCGGCAACAAGGTCGCGGCCAACCCGGCCGGCGCGAAACGGGTCGTCGAGGCCGGCATGGAGATCGGCAACCACACCTGGGAACACCCCAACATGACGACGTTGCCGCCGGCCGATGTCCCCGGCCAGTTGTCCAGAGCCAACGACGCGATCGCCGCCGCCACCGGTGTGACGCCGAAATTGTGGCGACCGGCCGGCGGCCTGACCGACCCGGCAGTCAACCAGCAGGCGGCAAAAGCCGGTCTGGCCGGAATCCTCTGGGACGTCATCCCTTTCGACTGGATCAACGGCTCCAACACCGCGGCGAGCAGGTCCCTGCTGATGAGCCAGATCAAGCCCGGTTCGGTGGTGCTGCTGCACGACACCTATTCCAGCACGGTCGATCTCGTCTATCAGTTCATCCCGGTGCTCAAAGCCAACAACTATCACTTGGTCACGGTCAGTCAGCTGCTCGGGCAACGTGCCGCGGGCAGCGTCTACGGCAGGCGCGAGAACGGACCGCCGGCCAACGACCTGCACGACATTCCTGCTGACAAGATTCCGTCGCTGCCCAACACGCCGTCGCCGGCGCCGATGCCGAACTTCCCGATCACCGATGTCCCGGGCCAGAACTCGGGCGGACCGAACAACGGTAGCTAGCTGTTGCTGCCGCCCCTGAGAGGGTGGCCTCGGCGGCCTCAATCAGCCCATCAGCAGAGGCCCTTGCCGGCCTCATCGGTCCTCGCCATTTGCCGGTGAGTGTATGGGTGTCGGGCGAGCTCGGCGCGGTACCACTCGACCGTGCGTTCCCCTACGTATGGACGCGCACATGCGCGTTCAACCTGCGTTGAGGCCCAGAAGGCGCTGCTCAAAGAGGTCCGCACCGCGGGCCACTCCGCCGGTGGCAGCGAAGCCCGCCGCTACCCGTTTCGCTCCGTCCGTCATCGTCATCGCTTCTCGCACCTTGGTGCGTAGCCGCAATGGCGACAGTTTGTTGGCGGGTAGGCGGGTACCGCATTGGGCTACTTCGACGCGCTTTGCGACCTCGAATTGGTCACGCCCGAACGGGACGACACACACCGGTACGCCGTGAGCGAGAGCCTGTTGAGTCCCGCCCATCCCGCCGTGCGTGACCGCACACACGGCGCGGTCGAGCACGACACGATGTGCGACGAACCGGCACACCGTCGCATTGGGCGACGGCGTGGCTTCATCGGGTTGCCTGGCTGGCACGGTGGCGACCACATGGACCGGTTCATTGGCCAATGCGGCCAGCGCGGTCGGAACAAGATTGGTGTCTGCTTGTTTCTCCGACGAGGTTGTGACCAGGATAATCGGTCGGTCGATCGAGGCCAGCCAGCCGGGCATCGCATCCGGCCCGGGATCGAGTGGGCAGTGACCGATCATCTGCACCGCGTCGCCCCAATCGGTTTGTGGGTACTGGAACGGCTTGCCGCTGGCGACAAGCATCAGCGGCGCTCGCCGCAGAAACGCATCGACCGAAGCGACCGGCCGAAGATTGACCTCCGCACGAATCCTATTGACTGGCGGCAGCATTAACCTCTCGATAGACCTCGTCACCACGGTCTGCACGGCGGCATCGCGTATCCGGCCTCGTACACCGGACAGTGGTCTGAGACCCAGGCCGAAGGGCGGCACGCCAGGTGAACGCAGCGGTGGCGTATACGGCGAGAAACACGTCCATGGGATGTCGCCGGCCTCGGCCACCGAAAGAGCACCCCAGCAATTCACATCGACAAGTAATGCGTCCGGATGGACCCGCGCCACCATCTCGGCCAGATCGGTGGCTTCATACACGGCACGCTGTCCGAACACCGCGACTGACAATTTCAGCGACGCCAGAGGATTGGTTGTTTTCCAATCGTCCAGCTCGATCCGCTCGATCCGCGGGTCGATCGCGTCGGTGGTAAATCCAAGCCGTTGGCCGATCTCAACAGCGGTGGAAAGGGTGCGCAAATGAATGGTGTGGCCACGACCGGACAGCTCTGCTAGTAGTGCGCTGATTGGTAGTAGGTGACCCAGTCCCGGGGAAGTGTAGGCCAGTATCGTCGCCACCGTCGTCACTCGCCGCTTAGACGATTCGGTTGACCATTTGGCGCGCTTCGGCGAGTCTGCCGCGGGCGTCAAGCCTCTCGCAAACCGAGAGGTATTGCTTGGCCAGCTCCGCGTACGCGCCGAAGTCGTCTTCCGACTTGGCGAGCAGCGCCCGCGATTTCAGCCACCACAGGTCCAGTGCCGGAATGCCAGGCAGATGGTCCTGCCAGTAGTCAACGATTCCGTGCGCCTCGGTGAGGTCATCGGTGGATCCACGCTCGATGAGAAGGCCGACCAGTGCCTCACCGGCGCAACCAATCAAAATGCGCGAGCCGCCAGTCGTGTGCAACGCAAACATGGCGCGAAGGTCATCGATCGCTTCGTCAATTCGCCCGTGGCGGGCAGCATCGATCGCCAAGTCGGCAGCGACGGCCGGCAATGCGAAACTCAAGGCTTTGTGCTTGCGCATGTTCGCGTGGGCCTTCTGAAGCACGTCGATCCCCTCGTTGAGCGCCGCATCCTCCTCCGTCTGCAGCAACACCATGCCGCAGGCCAATTGCGCGACGATGAGCTCGCTAATCTCGCCGGAGGATTCCACGCGCCGCAACGCCTCGCGCACATGATCGACCGTCTCGTCAGCTTGGTCCACGCCCAACGCTGTCGTCACGGCCATATATATCAGTATCAACGTGTAGCGGGGGGATTGGAGCGTGCGCGCGTGCTCGAGTGTGTCTCGGAGGCGCCGCCTGCCCTGCTCGTGGCGGCCGATGCAGGTCTCGATGACACCCCGAAGGGCGTTTGCCGAGATAAGTTCGTCCGTCGGTACGTCCGTCGATAGTGCTTGTAGCGCATCGATAACCTTGAGCGCGGCGTCGAATTCGCAATTTGCGAATCGCACAAATGCCACCGCATTGAGGATGATGGATCTGGTCTCAGCATCGCAGTCAACCTGGTTGGCCATATCCTCGAGCCCCGATGCCAGCGCCGCGGCCGCGGGAACGCGGTTTTCGTTGACCGCAAACGAAAATGCTAGTCCGGCTGACGCCAGCGCCAGCGACGTCAGATCACCGGTTTGCGTTGTCAGATCACGAAACTCGCGGTAACGCTCGTCGATGCCTGCATCACCGCCTACATATAGCACCGTCGAAATCAGCATGGTGCGCGGCGCGGTGCGCATGGCGATGACGTCGTCGTGGTCATCGGGTAACTCATCGGCGACGCGGCGGGCACTCTCCCAGCGTGCACGTGCCGCCGGAAGATCGCGGGGCCGTAGCCATTTCGCCGCCCGCATGTGCCAACGATGAGCATCAGCCAGTTCACCGGCTGCCTCTAGATGAGTGGCGATCAACGCCGCATTCTCATCGGCGGAACTGGGGTCGTGCGCCTCAATGGCGGCGGCCAGCCTGCGGTGGGCCTGCACGCGAGCGGTGCTCAATTGTGATTCATAGGCCACCGTGCGCATAAGCGGATGACGGAAGCAATAGCGTTGTCGCCGAACAAATTCAGTCTGATCGATCAGCTCTGCCGACACCAGCTCGGTCAACCTCGCGGACACGTTCGCCGGCTGCAGATTATGAAGGGTGTCCATGTCGAAATCCATACCGATCACCGCGGCAGCGTTCAATACCGCCTTCGTTGGAGCGGGCAGCCGGTCGATGCGGGCCGCGATGGCCGCCTGCAGCGTGGCGGGCACACCAACCTCATTAATGTCCGAGGCCGACACGTATGCGCCGCGCTCCCCGCGCAGCACGCCACGCTCAGCCAAGTCGCGCACGATCTCCTCGGCGAAGAACGGATTCCCAGCGGCGCGCTCAGCGACCGTCTGGCCCAGTGAGCTAACCGAAGGGTCGCGACCGAGCAGTTCTGACACCAGTGCTGCGTTTTCTGAATCGCTCAGCGGCGCAAGGGCAACAGTGTGGGCACCAGCCACCCTGCTCAACACGCCTCGGTATTCGGGGCGGTAGGTGACCAACACCAGCGAGGGCGTCCGCGGGACCACCGTGACGAAGTCGGCCAGCATCGACTCGCTGACCCCGTCGATCCAATGGGCGTCCTCAACGACGTAGACCGTGGGTGCGTTGCGGGCCAACGAAGCGGCATTCAGCAGCGTTGTCAACCGTCGACGACGCGCGTCGGGATCGATTGCCGGCAAAGGAATAGTCGGGTCGGCGACGCCGAGTAGGTCATCGAGCACAAGCAGGTCCTGAGGGTCTGCGTCGGGAACCCGATTGCGCACTCGATCACGAGCAGTCTGCCCGTCAAGACCATCAACGCCGAACGCAGCCCTCAGCAGCCGCGCCACCGCATGAAACGCGACCTGGCTGGTGTGCGACTCACAGCAGGTGGCGACTACCTCCACGCCACGGCAGGCCGCCGTCGCCGTAACCTCGCGCACCAGACGGCTCTTACCGATGCCGGGCAAACCCACAACGCCCACCACCGCACCGCGCCCGTCGATGGCACGGTCCAACAAAGCCGCGACACCGGCCATCTCCCATTGCCTGCCCACAAGATTGGACTCAGCACGCCCGGCAGCGCGGTGCCCATCGCCCATACCCAACAGTCGGCGCGCACGCACCGGGATGTCCTTGCCTTTGATCCGCACCAACTCGGTGTCTCCGAGCGCAGCCGCACTCTCAACCAGCCGGGCGGTGGACTCGCTGAGCATCACCACACCCGCCGGTGCCACCGACTCCATCCGTTGAGCCATGCCAACCTGCTCACCAACGGCGGTGTACCCGAACGGTCCCGAACCGATCTCACCGGCGATCACCTGACCAGAGTTAAGTCCTACCCGCAGCTGCAGCTCGACACTGTCGCGCTGGTGGATGTCAACGGCAAGCCGCTTCGCCTCCTCCTGAACTCCCAAGGCCGCCCGACAAGCCCGAACGGCGTGGTCCTCAAACGCCACCGGCGCGCCGAACACCGCCATGAGCCCGTCGCCGGTGAACTTGTCCACCGTGCCGCCGTACCGCTGAATCACCACCGCGCAGTGGTCGACGAGGTCGGCCATGATTTCCCTGAGCCGCTCAGGCCCTACGGTCGCGGCGATCTCCATCGAGTGCACCACGTCCGCGAAAAGGACGGTTACCTGCTTGTACTCCGCATGTGTGCCATGCTCGGCGACGGGTGCCCCACAGCTGTCACAGAATCGTGCACCCTCTCGCGGCTCGGTGCCACACGTGCGGCACGCGGTCGCTGCGGTCATCCGGCCCTCCGCCTATCCCGGCCCCCGGCATGTGGTTCTCAGAGAATAGGCCGTCAGGCACTCCACGCGGGGCTGTTAGGCCCAAGCAGTGGTTGTTAAGTCCAAGACTTCTAGTCGGTGGCGCGCCTAGTCTTGCCGCAATCGGACTTCCACTAGGGATTTGTCCGGGCCGCGGCTAGCCGTCCGTCGGCGGCTGGTTCGGTAGCTCACCGGCGGCAGCTAGGGCCAGCAACTCACCGCGACCGATCTGGGTGACCAGGCTGGCCGAGTCAAAGTAGATGCGCTCGTTGATGATTCGGTCGCCGTCGAAGAAGAATACGGCGATGATCGGCACCTGAAAAGCCTTGCCGGTGGGCGGCAGGCCGTAGAACTCACCGAGATTGGTTCCCAGCAGATCGAATTCGGTGATCACCGCGTCGTCGCTGAAGTGGTAGCGCACGTTGGCGTGGCGCTGGTCGGGGAACGCCGTCCGGGTGGTCCGGTAGTAGCCCATGACCTCATCGTCGCCGTCGAAAACCTGGCCGGTGGCCATGATCTCGTAACGAGGGTGCCCGTTGAACGTGGCCAGGGTCCGATCGAATTCCTTGGTCACCTCGGTGTTCATGTGCTCTTCGACGACAGCCAGGCGGCGTTGCCGGAGTTCGTCGCTGCCCACGTCTAGTCCTCGGTGACCTTGGCCATCGCGAGCACGTCGAGGCGTCGGTCGAGTTCTTCTTCGGACAGCTTGTCGCCGATCAGCCCGCGGTCGATGACGGTCTGCCGGATGGTCTTGCGTTCCTTGAGCGCCTGCTTGGCCACCGCGGCCGCCTCTTCATAGCCGATCGCAGAATTCAACGGCGTGACGATCGACGGGGACGATTCGGCGAGCTCGCGGAGGTGCTCGACGTTGGCCTTCAGCCCGGTGATGCACCGCTGCGCGAACAGCGTCGAGACGTTGGTCAGCAGCTTGAACGACTCGAGCAGGTTGCGGGCCATCATCGGGATGTAGACGTTGAGCTCGAAGGCTCCACTCGCGCCACCCCAGGCGATCGCCGCGTCGTTGCCGATTACCTGCGCAGCGACCTGGGTAACTGCCTCGGGCAGAACGGGATTGACCTTGCCCGGCATGATCGAGCTGCCCGGCTGCAGGTCCGGCAGCTGGATCTCGGCCAGACCGGTCAGCGGGCCCGAGCCCATCCAGCGCACGTCGTTGGCGATCTTGGTCAACGACACGGCGATGGTGCGCAGCGCGCCGGATGCCTCGACCAGCCCGTCGCGCGCGGCCTGAGCTTCGAAAGCATTGGTCGCCGTGCGTAGTTCGGTCAGCCCGGTGTCGGAGACCAGAACCTGGACCACCTTGGCGCCGAAGCCGTCGGGGGCATTCAGGCCGGTGCCCACCGCGGTGCCGCCGATCGCGAGTTCGCCCAGCCGGGGCAGGGTCCCGCGGACCCTTTCTATGCCGGCCTCGATCTGTCGGGCGTAGCCGGAGAACTCCTGGCCCAGCGTCACCGGGACGGCGTCCATCAGGTGCGTGCGGCCGGACTTGACCACGGTGCGCCACTCGCGGGCTTTGTCGGCCAGCGCGTCGTGCAGCACCTGCAGCGCCGGGATGAGATGGCGCACAGCGGCTTCGGTGGCCGCGATGTGGGTGGCGGTCGGAAAGGTGTCATTGGACGACTGCGACATGTTGACGTCGTCGTTGGGATGCACGGTCACACCGTTGGCAGCGGCGATGCTGGCGATCACCTCGTTGGTGTTCATGTTGGAGCTGGTGCCCGACCCGGTCTGGAAGACGTCGATGGGAAATTGGTCGTCATGCTTGCCGTCGGCGATCTCTGCCGCCGCGGCGATGATCGCGTCGGCCCTCTCCGGCGGCAGCAGGCCCAGATCCTTGTTCACTTGAGCGCACGCGCCCTTGAGCAGACCCAGCGCGCGGATCTGGGTGCGCTCCAGGCCGCGGCCCGAGATCGGGAAATTTTCCACGGCGCGCTGAGTCTGGGCCCGCCACAACGCTTTCGCAGGCACCCGGACTTCGCCCATGGTGTCGTGTTCGATGCGGTACTCGGTGTCTGCCATAGACAAAGTTCCTCGCTAGGTAGTGGTTAAGGCAGTGGGTACGCGGCGTTGCTGTCGCCGGTGAAGTCGATGGCCGAGTATTCGTTGAGTTTGGCCAACCGGTGATAGGCCTCGACCATCCGCAGCGTGCCGGACTTCGATCGCATCACGATCGACTGGGTGGTGCAGCCACCGGGCTCATAGCGCACACCCTTGAGCAGGTCGCCGTCGGTCACGCCGGTGGCACAGAAGAAGACGTTGTCCCCGGACACCAGATCCTCGGTGGTCAGTATCTGGTCGAGGTCGTAGCCGGCGTCGATCGCCTTCTGCCGTTCTTCATCGTCCTTGGGGGCCAGTTGTGCCTGGATCTCCCCGCCCATGCACCGGATCGCCGCGGCGGTGATGATGCCTTCGGGGGTTCCGCCGATGCCGGCCAGCATGTCGGTGCCGGAGCCGGGCCGGCACGCGGCGATCGCCCCCGCCACGTCGCCGTCGGTGATCAATCGGATCCGTGCTCCGACGGCCCGCACATCCTCGATCAGCTGGTGATGCCGCGGCCGGTCCAGGATGCACACCGTCATGTCCGGAACGGACAGTCCCTTGACTTTGGCGACCCCGCGGATGTTGTCGGCGATCGGCGCGGTGATGTCGAGCACGTGGGCGGCGTCGGGGCCCACGGCGATCTTGTTCATGTAGAAGACCGCCGACGGGTCGAACATCGCGCCGCGGTCGGCCACCGCGAGCACCGAAATGGCGTTGGGCATGCCCTTGCTCATCAGCGTGGTGCCGTCGATCGGATCGACGGCGAAATCGCAGTCCGGGCCGTCGCCGTTACCGACTTCTTCGCCGTTGTAGAGCATCGGCGCGTGGTCTTTTTCGCCTTCCCCGATCACGACGATGCCGCGCATCGACACCGAGTTCACCAGTTGGCGGATCGCGTCGACCGCTGCGGCATCTCCGCCCTCCTTGTCGCCGCGGCCCACCCAGCGGCCCGCGGCCATGGCGCCTGCTTCGGTGACCCGGACCAGCTCGAGGGCGAGGTTGCGGTCCGGGGCTTCACGACGAGAACCTGCGGTCATGGTTCCCGATTGTCCCAGAGGCGGGTTGCCGCTCGGGAGCTGGGATACTCGTCCTTGTGACGACGCAGCCGGAGCCGACGGCCAAACCGGCCAAGCCCCGGCTGCTGCAGGACGGCCGGGACATGTTCTGGTCGATCGCGCCGCTGGTGGTGGCCTGCATCATCCTGGCGGGCATGGTCGGAATGTGCGCGTTTTCCCCGAGCGGCATCAACCGTGGACCGGTGCCGTCCTACAACGCGGCCAGCGCGCTACGGGCCGACGCGCAGGCGCTGGGGTTCCCGGTCCGGTTGCCCCGGCTGCCCGAGGGCTGGCAGCCCAACTCTGGCGGTCGCGGCGGCATCTCCGACGGTCGAACCGACCCGTCCACCGGTCAGCGGCTGCACGCGGTCACCTCCACCGTCGGATACATCAGCCCCGCCGGTATGTATCTGAGCCTGACGCAGAGCAACGCCGACGAGAACAAGCTGGTCGGCTCGATCCACCCGTCGATGTATCCCAGCGGAACCGTCGACGTGGACGGCACCCGCTGGATCATCTATCAGGGTGACGGCGTCGAGTCGGTGTGGACGACGCGGCTCAATAGCCCGGCCGGTCCCGCTCAGGTTGCAATCACGGGTGCCGGCGACGTCGATCAGTTTCGTACGCTGGCGGTGGCCACCCAGACGCAGCCGCCATTGCCGGCACACAGGTAGAGGGGACAAACATGGGCGCACCGGAAGCCGACCTCACGGGTTGGTCAGTCGCACCGTTCACCGGCGGCGGATACACCCACGACGTGTACCGCAAGGGCGAGGGGCCCGGCGTGGTGCTGATCCCGGAGCTACCCGGCATACATCCCGGTGTGCTGGGGCTGGGTAATCACTTGGTAGACAACGGGTTCACCGTCGCGATACCGTCGCTGTTCGGCGAGCCCGGCCGGCCGGTATCGGTGGGCTACGTACTCCCCACCATCGCCCGTGCCTGTGTGGCAAGGGAATTCGCGGCGTTTGCGACCAACAAGCAACGGCCGGTATCGGTCTTCCTGCGGGCACTGGCCCGCGACCTCAAGGCGTCGACGCCGGGCAAGGGCGTCGGGGTGATCGGCCAGTGTTTCACCGGCGGCTTCGCGCTGGCCGCCGCGGTCGACGACAGCGTGCTGGCGCCGGTGCTCAGCCAGCCGTCGGTGCCGTTTCCGCTGACGCCTCGCCAGCGGCGCGATCCCGGAGTCAGCGACGTGGAACTGAACGCGTTCAAAGACCGTGCCGCCAGTGAGGGCCTGTGCGCGATGGGCCTGCGGTTCAGCGAGGACAAGGCGGTGCCCGGCGAACGGTTCACCGCGCTCAAAGAGCGCCTCGGCGATGCCTTCGAGGTGATCGAAATCGACTCGGGCCCAGGCAATGAGCACGGCTTCGGCCGGATGGCGCATTCGGTGCTGACCAACGAGGTCCGCGAGGTCGACGGGCAACCGGCCTACGAGGCGCGCAAGCGCGTCGTCGCGTTTCTCAACGAGCGGCTGCGTTAGCGGCCTGGCGAGCCCGCTGGTCGGCGATGAATCGAATCGAGAAGCGCCGCAGCAGACCCGGCGCCAGCCGCGCAAACACCCATTGCGCGTACGCCTGCCGGGGCTTCACCAGCAGCGCCTTGTTCCGCCCGATCGCCTTGAGGGTGTCGCGAGCCAGTCGATCGGCGCTGTAGGCGGTCTTGCGGCCCTGCCCGCGCAGGTAGTAGTCGCGACCGACGAAACCGCCGATGCCGCCCTTGTCCAGGATCGGCGTCTCAACGGCGCCCGGGCACACCGCCAGCACGCCCACGCCGCGGGGGACGGCTTCCGAGCGCAGCGCCAGCGACAGGCCCACGATCGCATGTTTGGTCATCACGTAACTGGTGATCTGGCCGGCGGCGGTCAGCCCGGCCATCGACGCGGTGTTGACGATGTGGCCGTGCCCCTGCCGCAGCATCACCGGGTAGGCGGCGGTCACGCCGTGCACGACGCCGCGGATGTTGACGTCGATGATGGCGTTCCACTGGTCCAGGGTCAGCAGTTCGGTGTCGCCGCCCCACGCGATTCCGGCGTTGTTGAACATCAGGTCGAGCCGTCCGGCGCGGGTGACGACGGCGTCGACGGCGGCCGCTACTGCGGCCGCGTCGGTGACGTCGAGGGTGGCCGACATCGCCGTGCCTGGACCGTGCAGGCTTTCGGCGGTGCGGGCCGCCGCGGCGCCGTCGACGTCGGTGCACACCACGTCGGCGCCCGCGGCGACCAGGGCCCGGCACAGCGCGGCGCCGATGCCCGAGCCTGCGCCGGTGACGATCGCCTGCTTGCCGGTGAGCTTCACTGGGCGGCCAGCTTCATGACGTGGCTCAGGATGTCTGGATAGCGCCGCATGTGGGCGCCGCCGTTGAGGTCGAGCACCTCACCGGTCAGCCACGGCGCCGTGCACAGGAACACCACCGCGTCGGCGATGTCTTCGGGAGTGCCGGCCCGGCCCAGCGGCGTGTTCTCCACGTATTCGTCGACGACGCCCGGAATCTGGGTGGCCGGCTCGGTGAGCGGGGTATGCACGAATCCCGGTGCGACGGCGTTGACCCGGATGCCTCGCGGCGCGAGTTCGAGCGCTGCGACCTGCGTCAGCATCGACAGGCCGGCTTTGGCCGCGCAGTAAGCGCTCATCGCCGCGGCGGGCTGGCGTGCATTGAGCGAACTGATCGACACCAGCGCCCCGCCGTCGTGCAAGTGCGGAGCGGCGTGCTTGATAACCAGGAACGAACCGGTGAGGCAGACGTCGACGACTGCGCGGAAATCTTCGACGGGCAGGTCGGTGATCAGCCCGACGCCGCTGAAACCGGCGGTGTTGACGACGATGTCGAGCGTTCCTGCGTCGTCGAACAGAGCCCGTACCGAGCCCTCGTCGGTGACGTCGACCCGCGCGGCACTGTGCGGATCGCCGAGTTCGGCGGCGACGGTATGGGCACCGTCGGCGTTGCGGTCTGCGACGATCACCCGGCACTTGGCCGCCGCCAGTGCATGCGCCACCGCCTTGCCGATGCCCGAGGCGCCGCCGACGACGACGGCGTTGCGGTTGGTCATTCGGGCCCCTTCGCGGGTTGTGGGTCAGGCCATTTCGCGGCGATCACCCGCCACGGGTCGGCGTAGCGGCCGGGATGGCGGTAGTACGGCGAGCGTCGCTTGAGCACGGCATGGGCCAGTGGCGCCGCGAGCCGTGCCGGGTAGCGGCGCCACCCCATCCGTTCGGCCATCTCGGCGAGCAGCTGCGGCCACGAAATACGTTGAAAATTCAGGGCTTCCACCGAGCGTGTGGTGTCCATCCAGTCGGTGCCGAACCAGTCGGCGTCGCTGTCGGGGTTGCCCCTTCGCCCGGCGGGTAATCCGCCGACCAGACCCATTGCGGCCGCCATGGACGGGGCAAGATCGCCCTGGACCAGACGGTGGGAGTCGTCGCCGCCGATCAACAGCGTCTCGCCGATCACCGGCGCGGTGGTGGCGGCGACGAAGGCTCGCGCGACGTCACGCACGTCGACGGTCTGGATGCGTCCGTCGATCGGCAGCGACGCCTCGAAGTAAATGGTGTCCAGGTCGAGGTCGAACCGCGGCTCGGCGGTGAGCACGCCACCCAGCCGCAGCACCACCCAGTCCAGCCCGGAACCGCGCACCAACTCTTCGGCTTCCACCTTGTGGACGCCGTAGATGTCGGATGGATGCTGCGGGGTGTCCGCGGTGAGCACGTCGCGGACGCGGTGCGGGTTGCGGGCGCCGTAGGTGGCGACGCTGGAAGCCTGCACGAACCGCGGCGGCGCAGGCAACGCAGCAGCGGCGCTGAGCAAGAATCCGGTCGCGTCGACGTTGACGCGACGGGCCAGCGCCGGCCGCGCGTAGCAGACCGGCGGGATGATCGCGGCCAGGTGGATGATCGCCGCCGGCGAGACGGTGCGCAGCAGCTCGGCGACTGCGCCCGGATCGGTCAGGTCGGCCCACCGCACGGCGTCCGATGGCAGCAGCGCTGCCGCCTTGCGGTTGGCCGGCACGTCGAGATCGGTGGCGACGACGCGGCGACCGTCGGCAAGCAGCTGTCGCACGGTCTGTGAGCCGACCAATCCGAACGCCCCGGTGACCAGCACGGTGTCCGTGGTCATGGCGCATTACGCTACACGCGGACGCGGAATGTCTCGGCTACTCGGCGACAGCGGGTACGACAACGGCCACCGGATGTGGGTCGGCGGCGGCTTTCATCTGGTCGAACAGTTCGGTGTAGTAGGGCAGACATTCGACCATCGCCTGGTCGGTGGTGAACAACGGCCGATAACCGAGGTCGCGGGTGGCCTTGGCCACCGAGAAATAGTTGTCCAGGTACAGCCGCTCGACGGCCAGCGGCTCCAACGGGGGCTGCGGCAGTCCGAACCGGAAATGCAGCCGTTGCCAACCCAACATCGTCGCGCGCACGACGGCGCCGGATATCCGCAGCCGGGGCAGGCGCTGGCCACACGCCGCCACCACTGGCCGGGCGAACTCGAACATGTTGATAGGTTCGGCGTCGTTGATGAAATACGCCTGCCCGGGCGCGGTGCCACCCGGGACCAGGTGTTCGGCGGCCAGGATGAACCCGTGAATTAGGTTGTGCACGTAGGAGTTATCCAGGCGGGCGGCCTTGCGGCCGACGAGCACTTTGACGTGGCCGGCCAGCACGCTTTCGAACACCTTGCGGAACATCGTCTGATCGCCGCGGCCCCAGATTCCGCTCGGACGGATCGCGCACGTCAGCATGCCGTCGATCCCGTTCTGGGACAGCACAAATCGTTCGGCGATCACTTTGGTCTCGGTGTAGAGGTCGCTGAACCGGTTGGTGTAGGGCAACGTCTCGTCGCCGCCGGCGATCCGGTGGCCACCCATCACCACGCTGTTCGACGACGTGTAGACGAAGCGCTTGACCCCGGCGGCCTGCGCGGCGTGCACCAGGTTCTTCGTCCCGTCGACGTTGACCGCGAAACTGCGCTGCCGGTACTCCTCGGTGACCGATGCACCGCCCATCAGCTCGATGAGCGCTGCCGTATGGAAGACGGTGTCGACGCCGGCGACCGCACCCGCGACGATGTCCCGGTCGCAGATGTCGCCCCGGAGCACCTCCAGGCCCGGCTGGGCTGGTAGCGGCGAAGGCGCCCGGTCGAAGGACCGCACCTGGTAACCACGGTCGAGCAGCGTGGTTACCAGGTTGGCGCCCACAAACCCCGAGCCGCCGGTGACCAGTACTCGGCCCAGCCGGGCGGTTGCCGATGTTCCAGAAATGTCAGCCATGCCGAGAGAATAACTGACACGTGTTCCAGTTTCGAATAAAACCCCGCGAAATGGTTTCGATGTCAAGAATCGGCGGACTCGCCGGCAGCCAACGCATCGGTGACCCGCTTGCGTGCGCCAGCTAAGTGCTCCTCACAGCGTTTTGCCAGCTGTTCGCCCCTTTCCCACAGTGCCAGCGACGCATCGAGGTCCAGCCCGCCCTGCTCGAGAAGCCGCACGACCTCGACCAGCTCGTCTCGGCATTTTTCATACCCGAGCTGACTAATAGGTGTAGCCCCGTCACTCGCCATCGGCTGGTCCCTCGCTCACCGCAGCGATCGCGCCATCGGCGACCCGCACCCGCAACCTGGTTCCCGCCGGGGCGTCGGCAACAGACCGCAGCACTGCCCCGGGGTCCCGGCCGGCAACCGTCTGCACCACGGCGTAGCCGCGCGCGAGGGTGGCCGCCGGACCCAACGTGGCCAGCCGGGCCGATAGGTGTCCGACGCGTTCGGCCTGCACGTCGATCAGGCGGGTGATGTCGCGACGAACCGCAGACCGGGCGCGGTGAATCTCGTCGGCGCGTACCGCCAGCACCGCCAACGGCTCGGCCAACACCGGTCGGCTGCGCAACTGTGCGAGCACGCGCTCTTCGCGGCCCACCCAGTTGCGCAGCGCCTGGGCGCTGCGTCGACGCAGGTCGTTGAGCAGCAGCTGCTCCGCCGCGGTGTCCGGGACGATCTTCTTGGCGGCATCGGTGGGAGTGGCGGCGCGCAGGTCGGCGACCAAATCGCACAGCGGGTTGTCGGGCTCGTGACCCACTGCGCTGACGACCGGTGTGCGGCACGCGGCGATCGCCCGACACAGCGTCTCGTCGGAGAACGGCAGCAAGTCCTCCACGCTGCCGCCGCCGCGGGCCACCACAATGACATCGACATCCGGGTCGGTGTCCAATTCCCTTAACGCCGCTACGATCTGGGAAACGGCGGTGGGCCCTTGGACGGCGGTGTTGCGGACGGTGAACCGCACCGCGGGCCAGCGCGCGGCGGTCACGGTCGTCACATCGCGCTCGGCGGCGCTGGCCCGGCCAGTGATCAGCCCAACCTTGTTGGGCAGGAACGGGATCGGCCGTTTGAGCCGCGGGTCGAAGAGGCCTTCGGCCGCCAGCAACTGGCGTAGCCGTTCGATGCGGGCCAACAGTTCACCGATGCCGACTGCGCGAATTTCGCTGAGCCGCAACGTCAGAGTGCCTCGGCCGGTGAAGAAGTTCGGCTTTCCGCACACCACCACCTGCACTCCCTCGACGAGCTTGACCGGCGCACTGTCCACCAGGTCACGTGGGGCGGTCACGGTCAGCGACATGTCGGCGGCCGGATCACGCAGCACCATGAAGACCGTTCGGGTGCCTGGCCGGATGTTGATCTGGGTCAGCTGGCCTTCAACCCAGACCGTGCCCAGTCTGTCGACCCAGCCTGCGATCCGGACCGCGACCGCGCGGACCGGATACGGGTTCTCGGCCGAATTCGTCGACCCGGCCGGCGCGCCGGTGTTGCTGGCGGTGTTGGCGGTCACTTCGCCGTCGCGCGCGTGATCCTGTTGGCCAGCAGCGTCTGGAACGGCGCACGCCCTTTGGTGGCCTCCTCGTAGGCGAGCAGGGCTTCGAGCTCGTCGAGGTCAAGCGATTGCAGCCTGGCCCGCAGCTGGGCCAGGGTCAGCTTCTCGTAGTCCAGCTCCTCGGCCACCTCAGGCGCGGGGACCGTCTGCTTAGCCCGCGTGGCAGGCCGCGTCGGGGGTGCGCCCGCCGCCCCGGTGGTCGCGTCAGGGGTCGAGTACAGCGCGAACCGTCCTTCTGCCCGGCGCTCACCGTCGATCGCGTCTCCGGCGGTGTCGTCGTCGCCGTCGTCGGGCAGGTCCTCGTCGAACGTTGCCCACTCGGGCTGCTCGTCCTTGGGCGGAAAGATGTGCTCCAAGGTGGAGTCGCCCTTGATCACCAGCTCCGCGATGTTTTGCTGGAACCGCATCACGACGTGCGCAGCCTGACTGGCCAGCGTCATCGGATACATCAGGATGGTCTTCGGCAGCCTGATCGTCTCCTCGACGGCCATTGTCGCCGCACCCACCAGCAGCCGGACCCCGTACGGTGCAGTAGCCATAAGGTCAAGCCTGCCTTAACCGGCGGTCAACTCCAAGCTGACCGCGCGACCAGTAACCTGGATGACATGCCGCCAACCGTCAACATGGGCATCCCGGGCGCCACAGGCTCGGCGACCGAGCCAGTGACCGGCAAGCGGGTGCTGCTGGCTGAGCCGCGCGGATACTGCGCCGGCGTGGACCGCGCCGTCGAGACAGTTGAGCGTGCGCTGGAAAAACACGGTGCACCCGTCTATGTCCGGCATGAGATCGTGCACAACCGCCACGTGGTGGAGACGCTGGCCAAGGCCGGGGCCGTGTTCGTCCACGAGACCGACGAGGTGCCCGAGGGTGCCATTGTGGTGTTCTCCGCCCACGGCGTCGCACCGACCGTGCATGTGTCGGCCGCCGAGCGGAACCTGAACGTGATCGACGCCACCTGCCCGTTGGTCACCAAGGTGCACAACGAGGCCAAGCGTTTCGCCCGCGACGACTACGACATCCTGCTCATCGGTCACGAGGGCCACGAGGAGGTCGTCGGCACCGCCGGTGAAGCCCCTGATCACGTGCAACTGGTCGACGGTCCTGGTGCCGTCGATGGCGTGACGGTCCGCGACGAGGACAAGGTTATCTGGTTGTCGCAGACCACGCTGTCTGTCGACGAGACGATGGAGACCGTGCAGCGGCTGCGGGCGCGCTTCCCGAAACTGCAGGACCCGCCAAGCGACGACATCTGCTACGCGACCCAGAATCGCCAGGTCGCGGTCAAGGCGATGGCGCCCGAGTGCGAGCTGGTGATCGTGGTCGGGTCACGCAATTCGTCCAACTCGGTGCGGTTGGTCGAGGTCGCGCTGGGCGCCGGGTCGTCGGCGGCGCATCTGGTCGACTACGCCGACGACATCGACCCGGCGTGGCTGGACGGGGTCACCACGGTTGGGGTCACCTCCGGCGCGTCCGTGCCTGAGGTGCTGGTGCGTGGGGTGCTGGAGCGGTTGGCCGAGTACGGCTATGGCGTGGTGCAGCCCGTGACGACAGCCAACGAGACGTTGGTGTTCGCGCTGCCGCGGGAAATCAGGCGCGCGCGCGGCGCTTAGGCGTCGTAGTCCCAGGAGTCGGCTGCGCTGGTGCGCGGCTGACGAGCGCGGGACGTCGGCTCGTGGTGCTCTTCGGCTCCGTTCGACGTCCGGTACCGGACTTGCGAGATGGGGTGGTGTGTCGCGGTGGCTCCGTTAGCCATGGACCGGCGGCGCGGCGCGGGCGGCGGGGCGGGTTCGAACGGCTCCACGGGCTCGTAGGGGTCGAAGCGGCTGCTACGGCCGGTCGGGCGACCTCCGCGTGCGTGCGGGTCGCGGCGGATCTCCCGAGGTGGCCGACCACGCAGGTCGGGATCGCGCGGCACCCTGCCGCGACGGGGCGGCTCGGCGGCATCGGAGTCGCGGGGCCGCGTCGGGCGTCGACGCCGGGCCGGATCGGGCCCGGCGTCGACCGGGGGCCTAGGACGCCGCGCCCGCGATGCCGCCGGGCTCCCGCCCGTTCTTGCGCGGTCCGCCGAGGCGGATCTGGCGGAACGCTCAACGGCGTGCACGCGGCGCGCCCTGGACTTGGCGGCTTTGTCGGCCGCCTCGTCGTCTGTGGACCCGCGGTTCAGCAACGACATCAGCCTGGTGGTCAACCCGAGCCGTCCGCCTTCGCTCGCGGCGTCGGCGCCAGTCACTTCGGTGGCTTCCGCCGTTGCGGTCGCGCGCGGGCGGGTGGCGATGCTCAGATACCAGCGGACCAGGCCGATCAGCAGCACACCCGCCGAAGTGAAAAGCATCAGCGGGAAACGCTCGATCAGGGGGTAGCCACAGTTGATCAGGAGATCTTTGATGCCGGTGTACTTGGCGCCGTGGAACAGCCAGTAGGAGCCCGGCACCGTGCAGAACAAGATCAGCGGCGGCTGGATGACCGCGGTGAAGATCCCGGACTGGCGTACGGCCAGCACCGCAGCCACGCAACCGGCCACGTACAACCCGGAGAAGACGGTGGTCAGCTCTTTGCCGGATCCGGCGTCGAACGCAAAGCCGACGGCACAGCCGGTCACGGCGATCACCACCGCGGTCCACCACGGCACACCGGGAACCCAGGGGATTATCGAGCGGTGATCCGCCGCTACCCCCGACCGCGTCTGTGCTGACACACGTCGACCGTACCGGCTTGGGACCCAAAGGCTGGTAAAGACCTCGTTAGCATCCTGTGGGCGTGCCACCGGAGCTTCTCCCTACACTTGAGTCCCTGTGAGCCTGAGCCTGGGGATTGTGGGTCTGCCCAATGTCGGTAAATCGACCCTGTTTAACGCGCTGACCAGAAACAACGTGGTTGCCGCCAACTACCCCTTCGCGACGATCGAGCCGAATGAGGGCGTGGTTGCGCTGCCCGATCCGCGGTTGGCGACGTTGGCGGAGATGTTTGCTTCAGAGCGAATCGTCCCGGCGCCGGTGACCTTCGTCGACATCGCCGGTCTGGTGGCGGGTGCCTCCGAGGGGGCCGGGCTGGGCAACAAGTTCCTCGCCAACATCCGCGAATGCGATGCGATCTGCCAGGTCGTGCGGGTGTTCTCCGACGACGACGTGACCCATGTCGCCGGGCAGGTGGACCCCAAATCCGACATCGAGGTCATCGAAACCGAGCTGATTCTGGCCGATATGCAGACGCTCGAACGTGCGGTGCCCCGGCTGGAGAAAGAAGCCCGTAACAACAAGGCACGCAAACCCCTCTACGACGCTGCCCTGGCCGCGCAACAAGTGCTCGACGGCGGGACGACGCTCTTCGCCGCGGCCGCCGATGCGCTGCTGCTGCGGGAATTGAATCTGCTGACCACCAAACCCTTCCTGTACGCGTTCAACGCCGACGAGTCGGTGCTGACCGATGCCGATCGGGTCGCCGAGTTGCGCGCGCTGGTGTCACCGGCGGATGCGGTCTTCCTGGACGCCAAGATCGAGGCCGAGCTCACCGAACTCGACGACGAGTCGGCCGCTGAGCTGTTGGAGTCGATCGGTCAGACCGAGCCCGGCCTGAATGCCTTGGCGCGCGCCGGTTTTCACACCTTGAAGCTGCAGACCTACCTGACCGCCGGGCCCAAGGAGTCGCGGGCCTGGACGATCCACCAGGGCGATACCGCGCCGAAGGCGGCCGGGGTGATCCACACCGATTTCGAGAAGGGCTTCATCAAGGCCGAGATCGTCTCCTACGACGACTTGGTCGCCGCCGGCTCGATGGCTGCGGCCAAGGCGGCCGGCAAGGTTCGCATGGAGGGCAAGGACTACGTGATGGCCGACGGCGACGTCGTCGAATTCCGGTTCGGATCAGCGTCTACGTCGAAGAACTAAGGCGTCGCCGCGTTCGTCCTGGCAAAGATACCGTTCTCAAGTGTGGGCGGTTCTTCCCGTGAAAAGCGCACTTTGTCTCCTGTCGGAGTGAAGAGTGTGCGCTGTGGACGAGGAAAGCCTCCCGGTAATCGAGCGAAGCCAAGTGGCCGGCTTGGAAGTCGCCCAGCATCGACCACGTTGTGCCGCTGGCGCTCGGTGGTCCACACATCTACGAATACGTCCAGTGCACGCACCTCGGATGCAATCTGATCAAGAACGACGGGCGGAAAGCGGCTAGTGTCCTCCGACCTACTGGCGACGTAGCGTCACGCGCCCTACGGCTTGACCCGCAGAAATCGATGAGAGGGCACCTTGAAATGAAAATAGTCTCAACCATTCTGGCTACTGCGGCGGTCGCATTGTCGGTGATCGTCGCCCCGGTGGCTAGCGCAGCGGGGCCGTGCGCCTATGTTGGTACAGCAGAGGAGGGCGCTCACGCGCAGGAATGCACGTCCTGCCTAAACTCCCACGGCAACAGCCCTGATTCGGCGATGCTCTGTGGTAAGCCGCAGTTCTACCGGCCAACGTGCGCTCAAGGGGTCATCTGCGGCAACGCATTCCGTACCGGGGGGCCGTGCCAATACGCCGGCACAGCGCAAGGCGGCGGCGCCAACGGGCAAGCCTGCCAAGCGTGCATAAACTCCCTTATGCCCAACCCGCAAGCGCCGAATCTCTGTGGCGCGCCACCGCCGCGTGGTCCAGCGTGCGAGCAAGCCGGTGTGTGCGGCAACGCATACCGCACGTCCCCATGCCCGGAAAACGCCCCCATAACGGCGTGCGTTCCCCCGGGCACGTTCCCAACCTCCAAGGCGCCAGTGGTGCCTCTCGCGCCAACAGGACGCCTACCCGGCGGCGACACCTACACGCCGTCGCACGATGATCCGTGGGGACACGGCAACTAATGACCCGTCAACTCCCCAGCGAACCATCACAGCCCCGCCAGCATGGCGGCGCGTACCGTGATCGCTTCATTTCCCTGAGTCAATGGTGGCGGCATCGATGAGCGTTTCGGCGGCCGATCGCGCGTGTAGCAACCTGATGGCGTTCCTCGCCTTCTGGTTCCCGCCACGTGGCGTCGAACGCTTGGGTTGCGATCTGCACACCGATCGTGTTGCTCGCCAAGACATTCAAGTACCACCCCGGATGCGTGTCGGCAACGCCTTTCGATGCGACGATCACGATCTCGCCACCGACGTTGCCGTAGATCAACGGCCTGACATGGACCTGCGCCGACTTGCGACCCACACACTTGATCAAGCAGTGCGTGGTCAGCGCACGGCCCCCGACCGCACTCAGGTCCATGATGTGGCCCCGCGTGCCACCGGAACTCAGATAGATCTCGAGGTGCTCGCTGACCCAGTCACCGCGTCAGTGGCGGGCCTGAGATTTCCGAATGACTGCCCAGCCCACTCGCGCTGCGTACGCTCGGGAAATGCAACTGCAGGGCAAACGAGTACTGATCACAGGGGCATCGCGGGGGATCGGCGAGGTCCTCGCCCATCGCTTTGCCGGTGCCGGCGCCAGGGTAGCTCTCGTCGCCCGGACCCAAGACGCCCTCCGGTCGCTCGCGACCGAACTTGGCGGCACTGCCCATCCTGCCGACCTCTCGGACCCGACCGACGTGGCCACCCTGATCCAGCGAGTCGAGGACGAAGCCGGACCGATTGATGTCCTAGTCAATAACGCCGGCCTCGACGCCGTCGGTGGCTTCTGTGAGATACCTCCCGATGAACTGCGCCGGGTCACCGAAGTCAATTATTTGGCCCCGGCCGAGTTGTGCCGGCAAGTCATCCCCCGGATGCTCAAGCGCGGTGGTGGCCACATCGTCAACGTCTCGTCAGGGGCGGACTGCATGGTGATACCCGGCCTCGTGACGTACTCGGCCTCGAAGGCCGCGCTGACCCATTTCACGGCGGGGTTACGAGCCGATTTCCGCGGGTTGCCGATCGGCACGACTCTCGTGGAAATCGGACCGACACTCACCGACATGCTCACGCACACAGAGGATTACGAGCCGACGGCGAGGTCCTTCGAGCGGACTTACCGATTCCGGCTCGCTATCAAGGTCCCCCCCGACAAGGTTGCCGAAGAGGTCGTCAGGGCGGTGCAGAAGGGCCGACGGCACGTACGGGTCCCCAAGCGCATGGCCGCATTCCCCGTGTTGGCCGAAGTGCCTCGGCGAGTGGCGGAGATCATGCTGACAGGCATTCCCCACCAAGCGAAGTCGTAGAACCGAGCGACCATGCGGCCGTGTGGCCGACGGCGACGTTGTCGAGTTCTGATTCAACGTCTAGCGGACGCCGACGCGGTGGAGTTCTGGTCCAATGTCATGGGTGACTGACGGTTATTGCGAATCTTCCGCAGAGAAGACGTCGATCGGCCGCACGGGTGTCAACATCACCAGCGGGATCTGACGGCTAGTCGATTGCTGATAGGTGAGATAAGGCGGGTACAAGTGAGCCATATAGGCCCACACCTGATGGCGTTCCTCGCCTTCTGGTTCCCGCCACGTGGCCTCGAACGCTTGGGTCGCGATCTGCACACCGATCGTGTCGCTCGCCAAGACATTCAAGTACCACCCCGGATGCGTGTCGGCACCGCCCTTCGATGCGACGATCACGATCTCCCCACCGACGTTGCCGTAGATCAACGGCCTGACATGGACCTGCGCCGACTTGCGACCCACACACTTGATCAAGCAGTGCGTGGTCAGCGCACGGCCCCCGACCGCACTCAGGTCCATGATGTGGCCCCGCGTGCCACCGGAGGTCAGATAGATCTCGAGGTGCTCGCTGACCCAGTCACCTCGCGCCGCTCGGATCGCTGCGGCATCGGCGTCGCCCATGGGTGACTCCTAAACGTAGACGGGGTGAAGGTGATTGGACCGAACCTGCGTCGCTGACTTCGCCAGGTTGAATCATGTAACCATGCGCCCATCCAACTGGTTAGGGCGGCCGTCGACGGTGACGTGGTCGAATTCCGCTTCAACGTCTGGTCGCTAGCTAGCGCGGCGTGAGTCGGAATATTGGAATCTGCCGACCGACAGGGGCTGTCTTGAGGCGATAATCGCTATACCCGGCGTAGATATGCTCGGCCAGCTTGTACAGCCTTGCGTATTCGTCGGAGTCAGTGACCTGCGAGGCTGAAAAGCGTTCCCCGCCAAACTCGCAATCCGGATGTGCTTTGAGGTTGTAAGACCACTGCGGATGTTTGGTGCCCCCATAGTTGGAGGCGAGCAGGATGACGTCGGGTCCATCGTGGAAGTAGGTGAGCTGCACCTGGCGCGGCTGACCTGACTTCGCTCCGGTGGAGATGAGTGGCGCATTGATGATCGCGCCCATATTGACCCGGCCGGCGGTTAGTCGGAACAAATACGGGTCGGTATGGCGCGCGATATGTCGTGCGATGAACTGGCCCGCCCGTGAGCGCCCGAATTGAACATTGGCCCTGTACAGGCGGCCTCGGTTCTTATTGGGATTCACGTAACGCAGCGGCACGCACAGAACCGTACCGCGCGGGTGCTGAGTGGGCGTGCGAGCTCACGGCTTCCACGCCGACTGCATGATGCGGCAACGGGGTCGAGAGCCGTTTGCAAGCAACGTCAGGTCGGTAGAAGAAGTAAGGCTCTGGAGGTGGAGGCGCTATCGAACGCGATCGATGAATGGTCCCGGTCTCCACATTCTCGCCACCAGGAGCAACGCCTGTTCCAATCTGCTTGCAGCAGAGGATGTGCCGACTATTACTACGCATTCCAAGGCTAGCCCGCACCAACCTGAATAGCGGTAGATAACCCTGCCGAGTCCGAAGGAGCCGATGGTGGCCGAAAATGATGACGCCTTACCCGTCGAGTTGTCCGCACACCGCACTGCCCTTCGCACAGGCTGGTTCCGCTTCTACTTCGCCGAGGAACGGTGGGAATGGTCCCCCGAAGTCGACCAGATCCACGGATACAAGCCCGGGTCGGTCACAGTGACCACCGACCTGGTGATGTCGCATAAATACCCCGACGACCATCCGAAAATGACCGCGCTCCTTAACCAGGTGCAGCAAACCCACGCGCCGATCAGCTCCCGGCACCGCATCATCGATGCCCGGGGCCGCATTCGTGACGTGGTCGTTGTCGGTGACCAGCTCCACGACGACCTCGGCGAGGTCATCGGTACCCACGGTTTCTATCTAGACGTCACCCCGGCCGTCCAACATGCAATCAGCGACGCTGTCGCAGAAATCGCCGTAAGCCGCGGAATAATCGAGCAAACCAAGGGAATGCTGATGATTATCTACCGCCTCGACGGCGACAAAGCCTTCGACATCCTCAAATGGCGGTCGCAGGAGACCAACGTGAAGCTTCGCACCTTCGCTGAGCGGCTCGCCGCTGACTTCCTCGAACTGAGCTACTACGACGTCCTGCCCACCCGCACAACCTACGACCACCTACTTCTCACCGCCCACGAACGGGTCACAGCCGCGTAGTCAAATCCCCGAAGCCTTGCCAGACCCTTGCGCGCATCTCCTCGGGAACCAGTAGCCACCCGACGTGGGGTGCTCTGTTCCACGGCGGCGTCGTCGACTTCCGGTTCGCTGAGGCGCTTCAGTTGTCGTATGGGCTGCTTAGCATTCCGAACACATGACGCTGCACGCCGCGCGGCACCACGATGCCCCGCTGGGAGGATTTCATGAAGTTCATCTCGACCCGAATCATCACGGCCGACGTCCAGCGGCTGGTCGATTTCTACGAGCTGGTCACCCAAGTCTCTGCGGTATGGGGAAACGAACTGTTCGCCGAAATTCCGACGCCGGTTGGCACGGTGGCCATCGGCAGTGACAAGACCGTTCCGCTTTTCGGAGCGGGATCCGCCGAGCCGGCGGCCAACCGGAGCGCAATTGTGGAGTTCATCGTCGACGATGTGGACGCCGAGTATGAGCGACTCCGCGAGCGCGTGCTGGACGTCGTGACCAAGCCGACAACCATGCCGTGGGGTAATCGGGCCCTGTTGTTCCGGGATCCCGATGGGAATCTCGTCAATCTGTTCACTCCGGTGACCGACGAGGCACGCGCCAAGTTCGGACTTTGACGCTCGGCATCCACGATTTGTCGTCGACCATCTCTATCATCGACTCATGCACCGGGCGTCCTCGTTAACCCCCGCCGCAGCAAGCCTTCTCGGCTCACCAGCCGTCGGCCCATGAAGATCGCCCACGTCTTCCTGCCGCTCTACTTCGGGCTCTTCGCGGGTTTCGTCGGCCACAGTGTCCGGATCGGATTGCTCGGAGCCGCCGTCGGTCTGTTTCTCGCTGTCTTGCTGTCACGTGAGGCGAGGCGGCGCCCCGACGCGAGCATGGCCGCGATCGACGCCATGACCGGGACGGAGTTCGAGGACTACGTCGCCGCCCGCCTGCGACGAGCGGGCTGGGAGGTGACGTTCACGTCGGTAACGGGCGACTACGGCGTCGACTTGATCGCCGAGAAGGACGGCAAGTCGGTGGCGATTCAGTGCAAACGCCACGGCAACACCGTCGGCGTCGCGGCTGTTCAGCAGGTCGTCTCCGGCGCACGCCACCACGGATGCACGAGGAGCATTGTCGTCAGCAATCAGGAGTTCACGCAGGCGGCCAAGCAGTTGGCCTTTACCCACGGCTGCCAGTTGATCGGTCGCAAAGCGTTGCAAGCGTGGGTTCCGCCCTCTGCGCGACGGGCGGTGTAGCAGTCTTAGCAGATGGCGACGGCAAAGAGGTCGATGAGAGCGCTGGCGAGTCTTGGGTTGGGAGCACTCGCTTTCGGATTGGCCGGCGGCATCGCCCACGCGGCGCCCGCGCCGAGCTATCACTGGTGTCCCGGTGATCGATGGGACCCGGGCTGGGGCAGCATCTACGACTGGGACTGGAATCACTGCCACGACTGGCAGCGTGCCGCGGGCCAGGGAGGTCCGATGGGCAACGGGCCCTGGGGACTCCCGCCGTCGTGGGCACCGCCGCAGCCGCCCCCACCGCCGTGGGCGCCGGGCGCGAGCGTGATGTGGAACCAGACCGCAAATGGTTGGGGATTCTGGAACAACAACATATGGACTCCGGTCTGACCAGATATCCGGAAGCTTGCCGGATCAGCCTGCGACGACCGCGATTTCGCTACCCAGTTGGTAAGGCGCCAGCAGCGGAAGTCCGTCACCGCTCCAAAACCGCCCCGGGTCAAACCAGTTCGACCGCTTCTCGGTTTCGATCAGCCCCATCTCTTCGTAGGTGACTGCCACCGTCTCCGCGCAATACGCGGATTCGAAGCGGCCCTTCCGCTGCTCCGCCATGCGGCGCCGCGTTGATTCGCGGACGCGGCCGTCCACGACCGGGATTCCACGCACCCAGTCGTACCTGGTCGGAAGTTGACCGCGCAGCCATCGCAGCGTGAGCCGGGCCGTTGACGGAAACGGTGTGCCGTCCATCCGGGCGATGACGCGCAGCAGCCGATTTTCCTGTTCGCGATCCGCGCCGGGGGTCAGTTGGCGTAACCAGCACCGCTGCCCATAGCGATGCAGCCACCGCTCGACGGCTTCCCGCGCGTCGTTGAGTTGCACACCCCGGTGGTTCGTGCCGGTCCAGACATCGGTCAACTTGTCGCCGAGTTCGGCGTGCCACATCAGCGGCGGCAGATCCTCGATCGCCACCGTCATGCCGACGTGGTTGACCGGGCTGTTCGACAGGGTCTGGATCGCGCGGTCGGGTCCAGAATGTCCGCGGAACAGCCAGACGTCGCCGGTCCGGGTCTCCTCCAGCGCGCGGTCCAGGGTCACCGTGTGCATTTCCACCACCGCACCATATGCACATACCGTCGCTGCTGCGATGCACTCGCGAATAACCTGAGCCCATGCGCACTATCTGGAAATTGCTGGGGTTGGCCGGGGTGGTCGGGGTTGCGGCCGGGGGAGTGCTGGTGGCCCGCGATCAGCGGCGACGGAGGGCCTACACGCCCAACGAGATCCGCGACCGGCTGCACCAGCGCCTCGCCGAGGCGGGCGACGGCTAGCCCCGTCAGGCGGCGGCGACGGCAAAGAGCCGGTGGGTGCCGGCAAAACCCTTCAAGTCGGCGTCTCGACCTTCATCGAAGGAGAGGTCCTCGCAGTCGCTGAGGGCCTCGCGCACGGTGTCGCTCACCAGAATCTCGCCGCCTGCGGCTTCGGCGGCGACGCGCGCCGCCATCGCGACGTTACGGCCGAACAGGTCGTCGCCGCGGCGCACCGATCGGCCCATGTGAACCCCGATCCTTACCCGAAGTCTGTTGTGCCGCTCGCGTTCCGCGTTCTTTTGGAGCGCATCCTGCATGTCGATGCCGCACCGCACCGCCTCTTCGGCGTGGGCGAACGCAATCATGAACCCGTCGCCTTGACTTTTCACCACATGCCCGGAGCGTTGCTTGACCAGCTTGCGCACCAGCTTGTCGTGCTCACCGATCAGTTTCACCCAGGCCCGGTCGCCGACCCGCTCGTTGAGAGCGGTTGATTCCTCGATGTCCGAGAACAGAATCGCCACCTTGCCGTCGGGCGTAACCCTGGCCAGATCCGGCCGCTCCACCTCGGCCCAATCGGCGAGATCCTCGATGGAGCTGCGTACCGCCGCACCGAAGCCCTCCTTGCGCACCAGGTTGGCCGTCTGCCAGACGGTCTTGACGGCTTTATTTGTAAAACCCAGAAGGTCGGAAGGCCGTTGTGCCACTTCAAGTTGACGCCTACATCGGGACAAAAGCCGCCATAGCACCCCAACCGCAACCCCTTCAGCTACGGCCACAGTGGCGACGATATAGAGCGTCACATGCAGTACATCTCCCACGGTGCATATCTCAGCACCTGCGCCTGCATGGCGTGGACCCGGACCCCGACAACCAGAGGTCGGCCTAATTGTTTCGTACTGGACATGCCACCGTGCTGGCGTAAGATGTTGTATAGCACCATGTTTCGGTTACACGGGTCGCGGTTAGCGCGTAGGCTTGCAAATGCAGGTTGGTGAGGAACGGCGTAGTCGGCGTTGGAAATGGGAGAGCCTCAGCAACCCGATTCAGGGAGCTCTCCTATGGCGACCGTTGCCGCCGATATCCAAGAAAACTGGATTCAGGACTTCGCCAACCGGATTAATTCGAAGACGGTCAGCGTGTATGAAGCTGTCGCGATCACCGGACTCAGCCATACCACGGTCCGTAAAAGGATCCGTCAGAAGCGCATTAGAGCGGTTCGCATAGCTGGGAATTGGCGCGTCGTGCGAGCTGATCTTGCGGGCCTCCAATGGCCCTCGATCCGAGAGCCCCGCAAGCTGATGTCGCCGAGGGCCAAATTCAGCGCATCCTCGACAGCGCGCCGCAGCTGAGGGACTCACAGATCGAGGCCGTCGTCGGCATCATCCGCGCCGACCACGCCGCCGGCGAGGCCACGGCATGACCCAACCCGTTCTCTTTAGCGAGGCGGTCAAAGTTCGCAAAGGCTTGACCCCGGCAATCCGCGCGGACGTGTTAGCCGGTGGCGAAGGCTATTACTGCGGCTGGCCCGCCACCGAGGTGGGTCACATCATTCCGCGGTCTCGTGGTGGTGGCCATGAAGACGAGAACCTGGTCCCGGCGTGCTCTCGGTGCAACCTGCAAAAGCGTGCCCAGACGCCCGAGGAATGGGCGGCCGGCCGATTAGCGGCGGGTAAGCCGTGGCCGATTCCGTCGCTCGCGGGTCGGATATGCGACCTGTACGGGACGTATTCACCGGCGTTGTCCAGTGTGTCACCGGATTCGGGTCCGCCGTTGTTGTTGCAGGCCAACCGATTTCAGCTGGTGCTGTAAGCCCAGTAGTCATACGCGCCGGGCACCGGGCACAGGTCGTGGTATGCGGCCAGCACGAAATGAGCCGCTTCGCCGGTGGTCAGCTGCGGATAGTCCCGCATCAGGCCCGCGGCCACCTGACTACCCGAGGCGTGCTGATTCCAAAGGTTCCAGCACACGTTGTAGCCGTCGCCCAGCATCGCCGGATCCGTTCCGGTGATGCCGGCCGCCCGCACGGCGGCCAAGAAGTCCTGAGGTGTTTGTTGTTGCGGTACCGGGCTGGCGCCGGCCGCCGCGGCCAGGCCTACGGAAATGACGGCTCCAACGGCACCGACGAGGACTTTTCCGATCACGAGAGTTCCCTGTTCGCCTGGCGTTCACCTTACAGACGACTACAGCTCATATTGTGGACGCCTTAGCTTAAGGTTGCCTGTGTGCTCGGTGGGGTCTTCCTGTCCGTTGTGCGTGCCGGTTCGCAACGGCTAAACGCCTCTTCGCGTAAACGCCTCTTCGCGGCCACATCCACGGCGCAAACATGGGGTTTCAGTCGCAGCATTATCGACGCGTCGGTGGGTTCGCCGCGCTGGCCAGCGGCGAGGACGTCGACCTTGGTCGATCGCTTCCGTGCCGCGCAGCAGATCAACCCACCACCGACGACCCGTGCTCCGTCATCGGCGTCATGATGGACAACCCGGCGACCAACGCGGACGGGACGCCGGGCCACTCGGCGGCTCCGCTGTTCCACGACATCGCGGGCTGGCTGCTGCAGCGGCAACGTCCTGCTGGGAAATAGCAGTACCTGATCCTGCGGCGCGTAGACCTTGGGATCGCCACGGTGAGGCGAATGCTAGTGTCGGTGCGCTGCAGATCGGCGCGCGACGCGGCAGTATGCCTTCTCTGGCTAGCTGGTCGGAGAGTGAAAAGTCAACGGCAAGTGTATGTTCCGGCAATGTCTGACACTTCGGGTTTGGGCACGGCAGTAAGCGGCTACACCTCCGCTCGCTGGCCGGTTGTCGAGCCGAACTGCAGTGTTTAGGGTTGAGGCTGGCCGTGGCGGGATCGAGTTGGGCGCGTTGCAAGGAGGTCCCGATTGGCCGATGCCGGCGAGAGCGCTTCAGATCTGCTGGTGATCTTCGGGATCACCGGCGATCTGGCCCGCAAGATGACGTTCCAAGCTCTTTACCGCCTGGAGCGCACGGAACTTCTGCAGTGTCCGGTTTTAGGGGTGGCCAGCGACGACATCACCGCTGAGGACGTGGTCAACCGGGCCCGCAAGGCGATCGCCGACGCCGGTGAAACAATCGATGACACGGTGTTCGACCGGCTGGCGCATCGACTGTCCTACCTGCACGGCGACGTCACTGCATCCGCGCTGTATGACGAGCTGGCCAAGCGCGTCGGTTCGAAGCGCTGCCTGTACTACCTGGAAATGCCGCCGTCGCTGTTCGCGCCGATTGTCGAGAGCCTGGCCAAGGCCGGTCTGCTGAAGGGATCGCGCGTTGCGGTGGAAAAGCCCTTCGGTCACGACCTGAAGTCCGCCCTGGAGCTCAACGCCCGGCTGCGTGCGGTGTTGGACGAGGACCAGATCTTCCGGGTGGACCACTTCCTGGGCAAGGAACCGGTGGTCGAATTGGAGTATCTGCGCTTCGGAAATCTCGCGCTGGCCGAGCTATGGAACCGGACCACCATCTCTGAAATCCAGATCACCATGGCCGAGGACTTCGGCGTCGAGGACCGGGGCAAGTTCTACGACCAGGTCGGCGCTTTGCGCGACGTCGTGCAGAACCACCTGCTGCAGGTGCTCGCCGGAGTTGCCATGGAACCCCCTGTCGGGCCGAGCGCGGGCGATCTCAACGACAAAAAAGCCGACGTGTTGCGCGCGATACCCGCGGTGGACCCCGACCGATCCGTACGCGGCCAGTATCGCGGCTACACCGACATCGACGGGGTGGCCAAAGATTCGCAGACCGAGACCTTCGTCGCGCTGCGGGTGGAGATCGACAACTGGCGCTGGGCCGGGGTGCCGATCTTCTTACGTGCGGGCAAGGCGTTGACCGAGCGGGTCACCGAGGTGCGGTTGTTCACCCACCGCGTCCCCTCGCTGGCATTCCTGCCGGACCGCAGGCGGGCCGAGTCCAACCAGATCGTGTTGCGGATCGACCCCGATCCCGGACTGCGCCTGCAGCTGACCGCGATAAACGGTGACCGCTGGCGCGACTTACACCTGGATTCTTCGTTCGCGCAGGACTTGGGCGAGCCGCTTACCCCCTACGAGCGGCTGCTGCACGGGGCGCTGACCGGGGATCACCAGCTGTTCGCCCGGGAGGACGGCATCGAAGAGACCTGGCGGATCGTGCAGCCGCTACTGGACAACCCCGGCGAGATTCATCACTACGAACCCGGCTCCTGGGGGCCGGACGCCGGGCGTGACCTGCTACGCGGTCACCGCCGTTGGCAACAGCCGTGGCTAGCCGTTAACCACTAACAAGGAGAACAGAGCGATATGCAGCTAGGGATGATCGGCTTGGGCCGAATGGGCGCGAATATCGTCCGCAGACTGGTCGACCATGGGCACGTATGTGTTGTCTACGACCACAATCCGGACGCGGTCAAGGCGCTGGCCGGCGAAGACAAGATTACTGGGGTGTCGTCGCTGTCCGAACTGGTCGACAACCTCACAAAGCCTCGAGTGGTCTGGGTGATGGTGCCCGCCGGCGATATCACCACCGAGGCAATTAAGGAGCTGGTTAACACGCTGCAATCGGGCGACATCGTGATCGACGGCGGGAACACCTACTACCGCGACGACCTGAAGCATTCAAAGGCGTTGTCCGAGAAGGGTATTCATCTCTTGGACTGCGGCACCAGCGGCGGTGTGTGGGGCCGCGAACGGGGCTATTGTTTGATGATCGGCGGCGACGACGAAGCATTCGCGCACGCGGAGCCGATATTCGCCAGCGTCGCGCCCGGCGTCGACGCGGCACCGCGCACCCCGGGCCGCGACGGCAAGATCGCGCAATCGGAGAAGGGGTACTTGCACTGCGGGCCTAGTGGGGCCGGGCACTTCGTGAAGATGGTGCACAACGGCATCGAGTACGGGATGATGGCCTCGCTCGCCGAGGGGCTGAACATCTTGCGCAACGCCGACATCGGTACCCGCGTTGAGAAGGGCGACGCCGAAACCGCGCCGCTGTCGAATCCCGAGTGCTACAAGTACAACTTCGACATCGCCGATGTCGCCGAGGTGTGGCGGCGGGGCAGCGTCGTCGGTTCATGGCTGCTGGACCTCACCGCGATCGCGCTGAACGAATCGCCCGACCTGCACGAGTTCTCCGGCCACGTCTCGGATTCCGGCGAGGGCCGGTGGACCGCGATCGCGGCGATCGACGAGGGCGTTCCCGCGCCGGTGCTGACGACCGCGCTGCAGTCTCGCTTCGCGTCGCGCAGCCTCGACGACTTCGCCAACAAGGCGCTGTCAGCCATGCGCAAGCAGTTCGGCGGACACGCGGAGAAGCCTGCCAACTAGCGGCGCAGACCGGATCACGCCGGCCGGGTCGCGAACGTCACCACCACGTCGCTGAAGGCGTCGTTGTCGTCGCCCGCGGCGGTGTGTCCGGCGTCGGACAGTTCGACGAACTCGGCGTTGGGCACGGTGTCCAGGAAGTGCCGCACGCCTTCCGGGCTGACCACGTCGGACAGCTTCCCGCGGATCAGCAGCACCGGGATCCTCAAGTCCGCGGCGGCCTGCTCGAACCTCTCGGTGCGCAATTGCGGATCGTCGCCGGGCTTGGTCATGAAGGCCGGGTCCCAGTGCCAGTACCAGCGGCCGTCGCGCTGGCGCAGGTTCTTCTTCAATCCCTCCGGGCTGCGCGGCCTGGTCCGGTGCGGCAGATACGCGGCGACGGCGTCAGCGGCCTCGTCCAGCGAGCTGAACCCGTGCAGGCCGCTGAACATGAAATCGCGGATGCGCGCGCTGCCGTCTTTCTCGAACCGCGGGACGACGTCGACGAGCATCAACCGGGTGACCCGGCCCGGCCCGGCCCGGTCCGCGACCAGGATGCCGGTCAATCCGCCCATGCTCGCCCCGATCAGCATCACCGGCCGACCGATGGCGTCGAGCACCTGCATGACGTCATCGGTCAGCGTCTCGACGTCGTAGTCGGCGTCGGGCGCTCGATCGCTGTCACCGTGGCCGCGGCTGTCCAATGCGACCACGTGGAATCCCTCGTCAGCCAACACCTGGCCGGTGTTCTTCCAGGAAAACCGATTCTGGCCGCCGCCGTGCAACATCAGGACCGACGGCCGACCGACCGCGGGGTCGGCGCCGCGATTCCACTCGTCCGCGACCAGCGTGAGCCCCTGAGCACCGGAGAACTCGACAGTGTTTCCAGTGTTGCGCAGGGTAGTCACAAGCGTCTCCTCGGGCGATTCAAAGGCCCCGTTGCTGGGCGTTTCCCGCCTGACGTTACCGCGATGACTTTTCGCCTCCGCGAGGGTCTATCCGATGAAACCCTTGCAACCACGACAGACAACTAAATGGAGCCGACCATGCCCTCGATCACGCCCTCACTGTGGTTCGACAACAACCTGGAAGAGGCGGCGACGTTCTACATCTCGGTGTTTCCGAACTCGCACATCGAGGACCTCAACCGCAGCACCGACGCCGGGCCCGGCGAGCCGGGATCGGTCCTGTCCGGCAGCTTGGTGCTGGACGGCACCCGGTTCATCGCGATCAACGGTGGGCCGCACTTCCAGTTCACCGAGGCGGTGTCCTTCACGATCAGCTGCAAGGACCAGGAGGAGGTCGATTATTACTGGGACCGGCTGACCGACGGCGGCCAGGAATCGCAATGCGGCTGGTGCAAAGACCGATTCGGTCTGAGCTGGCAGGTGGTGCCGGACCGGCTCTACGACCTGGTCAGCAACCCGGATCCGGCGAAGGCCACGGCCGCCACCCAGGCGATGTACGGCATGAGCAAAATCGTCATCGCGGATCTGGAGAAAGCGGCAGCTGCGGTTTGAGCGCCGGCGTGAGGACGTACGTTGGAGGGCATGCCAGACGATGCTGCTGTCTCCGGCGGAGAGCCCCACGCCCCGGTGGACGTCGTATATTTTCGGCCGATCCAGCCCGCGAGTCAGGTTGAGCGGATCGCGTTGGTCGTAGGCCTCATCTCCGGAGCGGTGTTGGCGGGGCTGGTGGGATGGCTGAGTTTCCGGACCTACGAAGTCCAGAACCGGGAGGCGCAGCGCGATCTTTTCGTGCAGACGGCTCAGCAGGTCGCGGTGAACCTCAGCACGGTCGACTACCAAAACGCCGATGCTGACGCGCAACGAATCTTGGACTCCGCGACCGGCAAGTTCGCCGACAACTTCTTGCACCGCAAGCAGTTGTACAT
This sequence comes from uncultured Actinomycetota bacterium, assembly GCA_963760095.1. Classification (GTDB taxonomy): domain Bacteria; phylum Actinomycetota; class Actinomycetes; order Mycobacteriales; family Mycobacteriaceae; genus Mycobacterium. The sequence goes on from CAVXBT010000019.1 coordinate 289,828, forward strand.
CGACGCCGCCAAGCGCACTCGGTCGAAATCGTTGGGTGCCGTGACGGATGCGGGACTGGAATCGCAGACCGGCGACCAGGGCCGGGTGCTCGTCTCGGTGACGGTGAAGTCCGCCGATCCCGCGCAGGCTCAGCAGGAGCCGCAGTTCGTGCGGATGCGGCTTACCGTGCGGAAGATCGGCGACATCGCCAAGGTTTCCGACGTGGCGTTCCTGTCATGACGCAGCGAAGGTCCGTCAACTGGTCGCGGGCGCTGGTCTACGGTTTGCTTCCCGGTCTTGCGCTGCTGCTGGCAATGGCCGGGGGCTTGCTGAAGTGGAAAGACTCGTCGATGCGCGAGATCGAAATTGCCCGCAGCGAATCAGTTTCGGCTGCAAAGGATTCCACCGTCGCAGTGCTTACGTTCCGGTCCGACACCGTCGACCGTGATGTGGCGGCCGCGCGGGACCGGTTGACTGGCGGCTTTCTGAACACGTATACCCAGCGAACGCAGCAGGAGCTCATACCCAATGCGAGACAACGGCGGGTCATCGCGAGCGCCAGCGTGCCCGCGGCGGCGTCGGAATCAGTGACCCCGAACCACGCCGTAGTCCTGCTGTTCGTCACCCAAGCCGTCCGGATAGCTGACGCCCCTACAGCCGAAACCGCGTCCAGCGTCCGGGTGACGCTCGACAAGATCGGCGCGCGCTGGCTGATCTCCGATTTCGACCAGTACTGACGCCGCGAAGGCTCAGGTGATGACCGAACCCCGGTGGATCGACATCCAAGCTCCCGCCGTCAAGTTGAAGGCCTTGACCTGGGGGCCGCCCGACGGCCCAATCGCGTTGTGCCTGCATGGATTCCCCGACACCGCGTACGGCTGGCGCAGTGTCGCGCCCCGGCTGGCCGACGAGGGCTGGCGGGTGGTGGCGCCGTTCATGCGCGGTTACGCGCCGTCGTCGATTCCGTCGGACGGCAGCTATCACATCGGCGCGCTGATGGACGATGCGCTGCAGGTGCGCACGGCGGCGGGCGGCACCGAGCGCGACGTGGTGATCGGCCACGATTGGGGCGCGATGGCGGCGAACGGTCTGGCCGCGATCCCGGACAGTCCATTCGCCAAGGCGGTGATCATGTCGTTGCCGCCGGCCGCGGCGTTTCGGGGGCGGGTCCCCGAAGCCGGCCGGCTGCTGGCTCAGATCCCGCCGCAGCTGCTGCGCAGCTGGTACATCATGTACTTCCAATTGCCTTGGCTGCCAGAGCGTTCCGCCTCGTGGGTGTTGCCGCGGCTGTGGAGACGATGGTCGCCTGACTACGACGCCACAGACGATCTGCGCCATGTCAACGCCGCCATCGGCACACCGGAAAGCTGGCGCGCCGCGCTCGGCCCCTACCGGGCGACGATCCGCAATACCCGGCCGCCGACGCAGTATCGCGAACTGCACCGGTACTGGACATCGCCGCCGAGGCTGCCGAGCCTCTACTTGCACGGACGCGACGACGGTTGCATGACAGCGGCTTTCACGCATTGGACGCGCAGAGTGCTTCCCGACGGCAGCGATGTGGCCGTCGTCGAGCACGCCGGACATTTCCTGCAGCTCGATCAGCCGGGTCAAGTGGCCGATTTGGTGTTGGACCACATCGGTTCAGCCGGCTAGGGCTATCGGGACTGGCGGTTGTCAGTGGTCGCTGCCACACTCAACCATGACTGTCAACCGTTCCATCCGGTTCTGGCCGCCGTCGCAGCTGTATTGGTCGCAGGAGCTGTCGCTCACGCCGACACGCCGGATGCCCAGTTTTTGGGGTTGCTGTCGAATGACGGAATGAAATCGGCCCACCGGAACGGTTGATCGCCATCGCCCATGAACGGTGCGACGACGACAGCCTTTCCCATGACAACCAACGGAATTGGATCTTCGGCGCGCACCCGAGTCCGTACGCCCAAGCTATGTGGCAGATCAGCGCCGAGCTGCAATCGCAGGGTTTGGCGGCCGGGCAGGTGGGGCCATTCGTGCGTGACGCCAGGGCGGTCTACTGCCCCGGTACGGGGAATTGATCGTCGCGACTGGCGCCACGTGCAAGTGCGTCGTCTCAGTCCTCTCCGCTCGACGGTTCGTCGTCGTCTTCGCGTAGCAGTTTTTCGGGGTGGTGGAACAGGTTGACGCGGGGTTGCCCACGCTCAAGATGCGCAGGGGGAATCCATTCGGTGTCGCCGTTGGCGCTTTTTCGGGTGGTCCAGCCTTGTTCGGCGAGTTTGTGGTTGGGGCCGCAGGCCAGGGTGAGATCGTTGACATCGGTGATGTGAGTTTTTGTCCATGCAGTGACGTGATGGGCCTCGGTGTGATACCCCGCTACGTCGCAGTTGGGGAACGAGCACCCGCGGTCTTTGGCGTACAGCACAATTCGCTGGGCCGCCGAGGCCAGCCGTTTGGTGTGATAGAGCGCTAAAGCTTTGCCGCTGTCGAAGATCGCCAGGTAGTGGTGTGCATGGGCAGCCAGTCGGATCACGTCGCTCATGGGCAGCAAGGTGCCGCCGCCGGTGAGCCCTCTGCCTGCGGCGGCCTCTAATTCACCCAAGGTCGTCGTGACGATGATGGCGGCCGGTAAGCCGTTGTGTTTGCCTAAATCGCCGGATGCCAGCAGTGCGCGCGCGGCGGCGGTGAGTGCGTCGTGGTTGCGTTGAGCGCAGCTGCGGGTGTCGCTGCCGATGGACCGCTCCGATGGAGGGTTCTCCACGCATGGGGTTTCGTCATCCGGGTTGCACATGCCGGGAGCGGCCAATTTGGCCAGAACAGCGTCTAACGTGGCTCGGGCCTCGGGGGTCAGATAGCCGTTGATCGGGCTCATCCCGTCGACATCCTGCTTGCCGATGACGATTCCGCGCCGACGAGCCCGGTCGGTATCGGTGAAGTTGCCGTCGGGGTTGAGGCAGTCGGAGAGTTTGTCGGCCAGCTTGGCCAGCTCGTCGGGGCGGTGTTCGCCACCGAGGCGGGCCAGCTGTGCTTCGGCTTGCTGGCGAGTCTCGACGTCAACGACGTCAGGCAGCCGGTGCAGGAAGCCGCGAATCACCGCGACGTGGCCCGCGCCGATGTCGCCGGCCCGTTGTGCTGACGCGGTGGCCGTGAGCACAGCGGGCAGCGGTTCGCCGGTGATCGACTGCCGCGGCCCCAGATCCTCGGCTTCGTGGATCCGCCGGGCGGCCTCACCCCGGCTGATCCGCAGCCGGTTGGCCAACGCAAGACTCAGCTTGCCGCCCAACTCGGTCTCGCTCGCTTGGCGGGCAAGCTGGTTGATCAACGCATGACCGGGCACCGGCAGCCGCCGACTCTCAGTCTCCAGCCGGGTCAGCAACGCGAGACAATCCGGCGTCGTCAACGCATCGAAGGACAGCTCGAGCAGCCCCGATACCGCATCGTGGAAGGCGTCGAACCGCTCCACGATGTCATCCCGGCAACTCGAATACATGTTCGAAACAATACCGAGGGCTAAGGACGAAAGCGGGCACCTGTAACCCCGTCTGTGGATAAAAGCCCAACTGTGGACAAGTCCCGGCCGCCATAGGATGCGGACATGCCGAGCCGGATGGCGGCGGTCGACGCGCAGTTTTACTGGATGTCGGCCAAGGTGCCCAACGACGAGTTCATAGTTTACGCATTCGACGGTGAGCCATCGGATTTCGAGCATGCGATCAGCGAAATCCGCAATCGGGCCGAGGCCTGCCCAGCATTGACGATGCGCGTCGAGGACGGATCGCGGCTGACCTACCCGCAGTGGGTGCCCACCACCGTCGAATCCGACCGGGTCCTGCGCCACCAACTCGACGACAAGAGCTGGCAGGGCTGTCTGGACGCCGTGGTCCGGCTGACCGAAGATCAGCTGGACATCCGCCGGGCGCCGTGGCGTCTGCACGTCTTCTCGCCGGTGCGCGACCTTCCGGGCGGCACCGGCCCGGGCACGGTGGCGGTGATGCAGGCCGCGCACGCACTGGCTGACGGTGGCCGCGGTGCGACGCTGGCCGGCCGGCTGTTTGGCAGGCCGGCGCCGGTGCCCGAGATCACCGCCGCGCCTTCGGGTTTTCTGCCCTGGCGCGCCGCCCGAGCCGCTCGCGCCCACCGCGAGCTAGTGCGCGATACCCGCGCCGGTCTGCTGCGCCCTCCGCTCGGACCACGGCCGGCGTTGTCCACCAACACCCGGCCCGCGGGCGCGGGCATGTTGCGCACGTTGGTGCGGCACCGCTCCCAGCTGAACGGACCAACGGTCACCGTCGCGGTGCTGGCGGCGGTGTCCGGTGCACTCGCCGGCCATCTCGGCGGCGCGGCCGGTTCACTCGTCGCCGAGGTTCCGATGGCCAAACCCGGAGTGCGACAGGCATATAACCACTTCTTCAACGTCACGGTAGGGCTGTACCCTGAGCTGAGCCTGCAGGCCCGGCTCGAGCGGATCGCCGCCGACCTCGCCGATGCCCGCCGGCGGTCCCAGCACCCCGCGGCGCGGGCCGCGGACCGGGCGTTCGCCGCGGTGCCGGCCCCGCTGCTGCGCTGGGGTGTCGGACTTTTCGATCCTGACGTCCGGCCGCCACAAGTGTCCGGAAACACCGTGGTGACAAGCGTTTACCGCGGAATCGGCGATCTGAGCTTCGGTGGTGCACCTGTGCTGTTGACCGCCGGCTGCCCCACACTGTCACCGGCGATGGGGCTCACCCACGGCGTGTACGGGATCGGTGACACCGTCGTGATCGGCATCCACGCGGCCGAGTCGGCGATCGATGACATCGACGACTATCTCTCCCGCCTAGACGCGGAGCTATAGCCACACCTATTGCGCATCACCGGCTTTGGCTTCCGACTCGCGGGTCAGGCCAACCGCCAGGATCAGCTCCTCATGCAGTTCGAACCACACCGTGTGGTAGGAGTCGATCAGCGGGCGGGCCAACCACACCGTCTCGCCGGCATGGACCTTGTCCAGCGCTGCCTGCAGCCTCGCCGAGTAAAGGTTCAGTCGCGGTATCTGGTCAGCGACAGCGGCGACGATCGGCGTTACCCGGTAATGCACATCGTCAAGACGGGCCAGGACGGCCGCGTCGTGGTCGGGGTCCTGGTGTGTGTTGGGCTGACCGTCCTTGAGCTGCCAATCAGTCACCAGCGCTTTGAATTCTGCGTTGACGGCCCGAAAATCGCCGTAGGCGGCGGACACCGCCGCGGTGTCGATATGCCGGCGCTCGTCGGTCAGCAACTCCTCCAGGCGGGCGCGGCCATCGGGGCTGACCCGCAGCGCAGTGCCGTCGATAAGCAGACCCGACCCGACGAGCTGATCAACCACGGCGGCAATGTCATTCGGATCTTCGCCCAGCGTCGCAGCCAGATCGGCTCGGCTTGCCCGACCCTTCAGCCGGACCGCCTGCAACGCGGTCAACTCGCTCACCTGCGCGGCTCCTTTGCGGTGAGGTGCGGCTGGCACGATACCTGTGCTTATCCGTGCCTACCCGATGATCTAGGTTGGCGTCTATGAATGATGCCTCTGACGTCGGGTTGCTGATTCTGCGGCTGGTGCTGGGCTTGACGCTGGCCGCTCACGGTTACAACAAGTTCTTCGGTGGCGGACGGATCCCCGGAACCGCGGGCTGGTTCGAAAGCATCGGGATGAAGTACGGCAAGTTCCAGGCCGTCGTCGCCGCAACCACCGAGATCAGCGCCGGACTGGGCCTGGCCGCGGGCCTGCTCACGCCGATCCCGGCCGCGGGATTCGTGGCGTTGATGCTGGTCGCGGCATGGACTGTGCATCGGCACAACGGCTTCTTCATCGTCAAGGAGGGTTGGGAGTACAACCTGATCCTGGCCGTCACGGCGGTGGCCGTCGCCACGACGGGCCCCGGGAAACTCAGCCTGGACTACCAGATCTTCGGGCCCCAACTGTTCCACCCCGGCTGGCACGGACTGTTCGGTTCGCTGCTGCTGGGCATCGGCGGGGCGTTCGGCCAGCTGGCGCTGTTCTACCGGCCGCCGGTCAAACAGGCTCAATAGCAAGGGGCTCAGTAGCTGGCGAGTACGGCAGGCTGCTGCCGCTGTTCTCGTCGACGGCGACGCGCCCGCCCAGGTAGGGGAACGCTCGCTGCGCGCAGGCCGGGCGGCTGCAGATCTTGCAGCCCGCTCCGATCGGGACGGCGGTGCCCGGGTCATCGAGGGCGATCCCGGTGGAGTAGACCAGCTTGTCGGCGTGGGACAGGTCGCAGCCCAATCCGACAGCGAAACTCTTGTGTTGGCGCAGATAGCCCTGACCTTCAGGTGCGGTGGTCTTGGCGAGCCAGAAATACGAACGACCGTCCGGCATCTCGGCGACCTGCGTGACGATTCGGCCAGGCTGTGAGAAGGCATCGTGCACCACCCACAGCGGGCAGCTGCCGCCCACCCGGCTGAAGTGAAACGCTGTGGCGGACTGGCGCTTCGAGATGTTTCCTGCCTTGTCGGTCCGGACGAATATGAACGGCACGCCGCGCAGTTGTGGTCGCTGCAACGTCGAGAGCCGGTGACACACCGTCTCGAAGCCGACCTCGAAGCGACGAGCCAGCAGATCGATGTCGTATCGTAATTTGGCTGCGGCGCTGTGGAACTCGCGGTATGGCAGTAGAAATGCGCCGGCGAAATAATTGGCCAGGCCGATGCGGGCGACGCCGCGGGATTCGGGGGTGAGCTGGTCGTCGGTGGCCACCAGTGCCGACAGCAGGTCGGCCTGACTGAGTAACGCCAGCTGGGTGGCGATCTGAAAGGCCCGCTGACCCGGCAACAGCCACTGCGCCACCCGCAGCACCTTGGTGGCGGGGTCGTACGAGCGCTTGGCGTAGGCGGCCAGGTCGGCATCGATCACCACCCGCACGCCGAATTGGTCGCGCAGCAGTGCCGTGAGCTGCACGTCCAGCCCGCCGATGGTCACCCCGCTGTCGATGAACATCTGCTCGGCCGCGTCGTCGAGTTCGCTGACATAGTTGTTGCGGTCGTAGAAGAAGTCCCGCACTTCCTCGAACGGCATTGGGCGCTGCGCCGGTATGGACGTCTCCGTCGTCGCGTGCGAGCGATAAGCCTCCAATTCCTCGGTGGCGTCCCGCAGGCGGCGGTATACGGCAACCAGATCGCGGCCGACCTCGGGCATCCGGGCAACCAGCTCCTCGATGTGCGCGGGGCTCACGGAGCCGTCGGGGGCAGTGGCGGTGAACACGTCAGACAGGTCGGCCACCAACCGGGCGTCGGAATCCGACGAGAAGTAATGCGAGGGCAGGTCGAACCGCTCGGTGAGGGCAAGCAGCACCGGCACCGTGATGGGCCGCTGGTCGTTTTCCAGTTGGTTGACGTAGCTGGTGGACAGGTCCAGCGCGCGGGCCAGCGCGACCTGGGTGAGTCCGCGCTCTTCGCGCAACCGCCGCAGTCGTGCGCCGGAGAACATCTTCGCCACCGTCCGGATGCTACTCCGACCGCTTTCGCAAAGTTCGCAATCATTGCTGAATCAGGACACAAAATTACACACATGCTGGGGCTTTTCTTTGCATCCGGGGTTGCATAGTGTGCGAATTATGTTGATCCATTCGGTGCGGACCCACCGCAGCGCCGACGACTTTCCGGTCACCGAGCATCTGGCATACAAGATCGCGCAGGTTGCTGCCGACCCGGTTGCGGTGCCGTCGGAGACCGAGGCGATGGTGATCAACCGCATCATCGACAACGCGGCGGTCAGTGCGGCATCGGTGGTGCGCCGACCGGTCACCACCGCCCGCCGGCAGGCTGTGTCTCATCGGGCTACGCCGGGTTCGCCGGGTGCGACGGTGTTCGGTGTCGACGGCAGCTACTCGGCCGAGTGGGCGGCCTGGGCCAACGACGTGGCAGTACGCGAACTCGACTACCACGACACCTTCCTGGCCGCCGAATACTCGCACCCCGGAGACAACATCCCGCCCCTGGTTGCCGTCGCACAGCAACTCGGCGTCGGCGGCAACGATCTGATCCGCGGTCTGGCCACCGGCTACGAGGTCCAGATCGATCTGGTCAAGGGAATCTGCCTGCACGAGCACAAGATCGACCACATCGCGCACCTCGGCCCGTCGGTGGCCGCCGGGCTGGGCACCATGCTGCGGCTCGACGTCGACACCATCTATCAGGCGATCGGACAGGCGCTGCACCTGACCACCGCCACTCGGCAATCCCGCAAGGGGTTGATCTCCAGCTGGAAGGCGTTCGCTCCGGCGTGGGCCGGCAAGGTCGCCATCGAGGCCGTCGACCGGGCGATGCGCGGCGAGGGCTCGCCGGCGCCCATCTGGGAGGGCGAGGACGGTGTGATCGCCTGGCTGCTATCGGGCCCCGAGCACACCTACCAGGTGCCGCTGCCCGGTCCCGGTGAACCCAAGCGCGCCATCCTGGACAGCTACACCAAAGAGCACTCCGCCGAATACCAGAGCCAGGCGCCCATCGACCTGGCCCGCCGGCTGCGTGAACGCATCGGTGACCTCGACCAGATCGCCACGATCGTGCTGCACACCAGCCACCACACCCACTACGTGATCGGCACCGGTTCTGGGGACCCGCAGAAGTTCGACCCCGACGCCTCCCGGGAGACGCTGGACCATTCGTTGCCCTACATCTTCGCCGTCGCCCTGCAGGACGGGACGTGGGATCACGAGCACTCATATGCCTCCGAGCGTGCACACCGGCCCGACACCGTCGAGTTGTGGCAGAAGATCTGCACCGTCGAAGACCCGGAGTGGACCCGCCGCTACCACTCGAGCGATCCGGGCGAGAAGGCGTTCGGGGCTCGCGCGGAAGTCGCGCTCAAGAGCGGCGAGGTGATCACCGACGAGCTGGCCGTCGCCGACGCCCATCCGCTGGGTGCGCGCCCGTTCGCGCGAGAGCAGTACATCGGCAAGTTCACCAATCTCGCCGACAGCGTGGTGGACGCCGCTGAGCGGCAGCGGTTCCTGAACGCCGTGCAGCACGTCGGCGACCTGAAGGGCGGCGACCTGGGCGCGCTGAACGTGCGGGTGCTGCCCGAAGTGCTGGACAAGGCGCCGATAATACCGCCCGGGATCTTCCGATGACCGGATTGTTAGGGGCCGCGTCCAGCGCCGCCGACAAACGGACGGCGTTTCGGTCCGGGCTGAATTCCGGCCTGCTGCAACGGTTCCCGGGGGCGTTCTCACCGCTGGTGGCCAAGCTCGTCGCCGAGATCGGCTTCGAGGGAGTCTATGTCTCGGGTGCGGTGTTATCCGCCGACCTGGGACTGCCCGACATCGGGCTCACCACGCTGACCGAGGTCGCCGCTCGCGGCGCGCAGATCGCGGCGGTCACCGACCTGCCCACGCTGATCGACGCCGACACCGGATTCGGCGAACCGATGAACGCTGCGCGCACCGTCACGCTGCTCGAGGATGCCGGGCTGGCCGGCTGCCACCTCGAAGACCAGGTAAACCCCAAGCGATGCGGGCACCTCGACGGCAAGGCCGTCGTTCCGGCCGCAAAGATGGTCAAGCGCCTGCGGGCCGCGGTGGCCGCGCGCCGCGATCCCAACTTCGTCGTCTGCGCCCGAACCGACGCCGCCGGCATCGAAGGATTGGACGCCGCGATCGAGCGGGCCCGGGCCTACGCCGACGCCGGTGCCGACTTGATCTTCACCGAGGCGCTCTCCGGGCCGGCCGATTTCGAGAAATTCCGTGCTGCGGTGGACATCCCGCTGCTGGCCAACATGACCGAATTCGGCAAGTCGGAGCTGTTGACCGTGTCGCAGCTCGCCGACATCGGCTACAACGTGGTGATCTACCCGGTCAGCACGCTGCGGCTGGCGATGTTCGCCGTGGAGAACGGCCTACGCGAAATCGAGTCACGGGGAACACAATCCGGCCTGCTGGATGACATGCAACACCGCAAGCGGCTGTACGAGTTGTTGCGCTACGCCGACTACAGCCAGTTCGACGACAACATCGCAGGAGGCAACCAATGAGCACGGCAGCGGTTCACAAGGGTCTGGCCGGCGTCGTCGTCGACACCACCGCGATCTCCAAGGTGGTGCCCGAGACGAACTCGCTGACCTACCGCGGCTACCCGGTGCAGGATCTGGCCGCGCACTGCAGCTTTGAACAGGTTGCCTACCTGCTGTGGCACGGCGAACTGCCGACCGACGACCAGCTGGCGCTGTTCAGCCAGCGCGAGCGTGCCAGCCGCCGGCTGGACCGCTCGATGCTGTCGTTGTTGGCCAAGCTCCCCGACAACTGCCATCCGATGGACGTGGTACGCACCGCGATCAGCTACCTGGGCGCCGAGGATCCCGAGGAGGACGACAGCGCCGAGGCCGCCAACTTCGCCAAGTCGCTGCGCATGTTCGCCGTGCTGCCCACCATCGTGGCCGCCGACATGCGCCGCCGTCGCGGTCTGGCGCCGATCGCGCCGCACAGTCACCTCAGCTACGCCGAGAACTTCCTGCAGATGTGCTTCGGTCAGGTGCCCGGGCCGGTCATCGTCGGGGCCTTCGAGCAGTCGATGATCCTGTACGCCGAACACGGTTTCAATGCGTCCACCTTCGCGGCGCGGGTGGTGACGTCGACGCAGTCGGACATCTACAGCGCCGTCACCGCGGCCATCGGCGCGCTCAAAGGTCGGCTGCACGGCGGCGCGAACGAGGCGGTCATGCATGACATGATCGAGATCGATCGCGCGGCCGAAGCACCAGAGTGGTTGCACGGCAAACTATCCCGTGAAGAGAAGATCATGGGCTTCGGGCATCGCGTCTACAAGAACGGCGACTCCCGAGTGCCGACGATGAAAGCGGCACTGGCCAGGATCGCCGCAGTCGGCGGTGGGCAGCGCTGGCTGGACATCTACCAGGTGCTGGAAAAGGAGATGTTTGCCGCCACCGGCATCAAACCCAACCTGGACTTTCCGACCGGCCCCGCTTATTACCTGATGGGGTTCGACATCCCCAGTTTCACACCGCTTTTCGTCATGAGCCGGATCACTGGGTGGACTGCCCACATCATCGAACAGGCCGGCTCCAACGCGCTGATCCGCCCGCTGTCGCAGTATTCGGGCCTGCCGCAGCGCGATCTGATCGCCGCTACACCAGGTCGGTGATGGTCTTGAGGCCGGCTTCGTAGAGCACTCCGGGTAACATGCCGCCGTCGCACTCGATGGTCCTTCGGTTGACGAAGTCGGCGGCCCCGCCGGCCAGGTGCAACGGCACGGCGTCGAAATACTTTTCACCGGTCGGATCGTCTTTCGGCAACACGAACGACCGGAAGTTCTCGGTCATCGTCGGCCCCAGTGCGATGCAGTTGACCCGGACCTTCGGTCCCCACTCCTGGGCGAGCGAGCGGGTGAGATGGTTCAGCCCAATCTTGGCGGCCCCGTAGGACACCAGTGTCGGTGAGCCCGCCGGATGCCCCGCGCCGCTGGAGATGTTGATGGAGCCGACGCCGTCCTGGGCGGTCATCTGCCGGTACACCCGGATGGCGAACCACAGTGGGCTGATCAGGTTCATCTGCACCGCGAAGGCGTGAAACAGCGCGGTGCGCTCGAAGTCGTCATCGCTGCGCGGTGCGCCCTGAATACGTTGCACCAGTTCGGGAATGCTCTCCGCGTGCGGCGCCGGGACCGTCCCGCCGGCGTTGTTCACCAGGATGTCGACGCGGCCGTGGGTGGCGGCAACATCGGCGACGAAGGAATCGATCGAACGATAGTCGCCTTGATCGCAGACCCGCTGCGAGACCCGCGCCGCCCAGTCGGCGTGATGCCGGGGATGGCGTCCAGCGGCGAACGCGAACAGCCGACGACGGTGGCGCCGGCCCGCAGCAATTCATGGGCGATGCCGACACCCACGCCCCGGCTGGTTCCGGTGACGATCGCGACCTTGCCGTCCAGCACACCCATGAGCCGACCCTCCATGTTGTTGACAGTGACTGCCAGCCGGTCATACTGTGCCATACGCGGTGAATGCGTGTCCATGCCGCGCGTTGTCAATTCGGGAGGTCACCGGTGAGTAGTCCGTTGCGTGTCGTCCAGTGGGCGACCGGAGGTGTCGGCAAGGCCGCCATCGAATGCGTGCTGAATCACCCGCAGCTCGAGCTGGTCGGCTGCTGGGTGCACAGCGCGGACAAGAACGGGCGCGACGTCGGGGAGATCCTCGGCACCGAGACGCTTGGCGTCGCAGCGACGTCCAGCATGGACGAGGTCCTGGCCATCGACGCCGACTGTGTGGTGTACAGCCCGCTGATTCCCAACGACGACGAGGTCGTGGCGATTATGCGGTCCGCTAAGAACGTGGTGACCCCGGTCGGCTGGGTGTACCCGGACTTGAGCAACCCCGCTGTCGCGGCGATCGCCGACGCCGCCGTCGAGAGTGGGGTGACGCTGCACGGGTCGGGCATCCACCCCGGCGGCATTACCGAACGGTTCCCGCTGATGGTGTCGGCACTGTCGTCGGCGATCACGCATGTGCGCGCCGAGGAGTTCTCCGACATCCGGACCTACAACGCCCCGGACGTGGTACGCCACATCATGGGTTTCGGCGGCACCCCCGACGAGGCGATCCAAGGCCCGATGGCCAGCCTGCTGGAAAACGGCTTCAAGATGTCGGTGCGAATGATCGCCGACCACATGGGTTTTCGCATCGGGCCGAACATCAGGACGATCCAGGACATCGCCGTCGCCACCTCTGACATCGACTACGGCCCATTTACCATCAAACCCGGAACGGTGGCGGCGCGCCGGTTCCGCTGGCAAGCACTCGCCGACGGTGAACCGGTCATCACTGCGGCGGTCAACTGGCTGATGGGCGAGGACAACCTGGAACCGGCGTGGGACTTCGGTGGCCGCGGCGAACGCTTCGAAGTCGAGGTCACCGGCGACCCCACCGTGAACCTCACCTTCAAGGGGCTGCAACCGCCGTCGATTGCCGAAGGGCTGCAACGCAATCCGGGCGTGGTGGCCACCGCCAACCATTGCGTCAACGCCATCCCCGATGTCTGCGCCGCCGAACCCGGCATCAAGACCTACCTGGATCTGCCGCTGTTCGCGGGCCGCCCGGCGCCCAACGTTGCGAGGACACCATGACCGTCCTGCCCGACGTGTCGTTCTGTCACCTGGTGATCGGCGTGACCGACATGGACCGCGCGCTGGCGTTCTACCGCGACGTGCTGGGCATGGACGTCGTCTTCGAAACCTTGATCTCCGGTGAGTCTTTCGACAAGGTCCTGCATGCGACACGCAAGCAGGAAGGCCGCGTGGCGGGCGGCCTGCTGGGCGGATTGATGATCGAGCTGCTGTCCCTGGGGTCAAAACCCGCCGCGGACAAGCCGGGAGGTGTCACCGGCAACCAGAACATCTCCCTGTCGGTCGCCGATCTCGACGACACCCACCGGCGTATCCGCGACGCCGGCTACCCGCCGGAGCAGGAGCCCTTCGAGATCGGTGGAGTGCGAATGTTTTTCGTCAAGGACCCAGACGGAACCCCGGTCGAGTTCATCGAGCTGCCCGGTGGTGTGCGCAGCACCTACGAAATGCACCGGGGCGTGCCGCTGCTGTTGGGACCGGCCAGATGAGCTACACCCATCCCGACTCGATGCGCGGCCAGGTCGCGATCATCACCGGCGCCGCCCAGGGCGTCGGCAAAGGCATCGCCGCCGCGCTGCTCGAACGCGGCGCGGCGGTATTCCTGGTCGACATCCTCGAAGACAAGCTGGCCGCGACCACCGATGAGCTCAAGGCGATCGGCCGAGTCGAGCAGTTGGTCGCCGACTTGAGGGATCCGCACAGCGCCGGGCGGATCGTCGCGGCAGCGGTCGACGCCTTCGGTACGGTGCACGGGCTGGTCAACAATGCCATCGCCACCAACGAGCCCAAGGCGTTCGTCGACATCACCACCGAAGACTTCGCCCTCGGCCACGACGTCGGACCGCGAGCGAGTTTCCTGCTCATGCAGGCCGTGCACCCGCTGATGGTCGCGGCGGGCGGTGGTTCCATCGTCAACCTCGGCTCGGGGACGGGCACCGGCGGCGAACCCAAGTGGGGCGGATACGCTGCGGCCAAAGAAGCCATCCGCGGGCTGTCGAAGGTCGCCGCGCTGGAATGGGGGCGCGACAACATCCGCGTCAACGTGATCTGCCCGTTCGCCGAATCCGACGGCGTCAAGCTGTGGAAGTCGTTCGCGCCCAAGGAGTACGACAAGGCGGTGGGTCGTGTTCCGATGAAGCGCATCGGCGACGTCCGCAGCGACGTGGGCGCGCTGGTGTCGTTTCTGCTCAGCAGCGACGCGACCTTCATCAACGGCCAAACCATCCACGTCGACGGTGGAATCGGCTGCTTTCGATGACCGAGTCGCTGCGCGATCGCCAGCGCGCGCAGATCCGGGCCGATATCCGGCGGGCCGCGTTTCGGCTGTTCGTCGAACGCGGATACGACGCCGTGACGACGGAGGAAATCGCCGCGGCCGCGGGCGTTTCGCCACGCACCTTCTTTCGGCATGTGCCGACGAAGGAGGAGCTTTTGCTGGCGCCGGTGAGGCACGGCGGAGCCGCCATCGTCGGCCTCCTCGAAGAGCGCCCGGCCGACGAGTCGCCCGACGTGGCGCTGATCAACGCCATCGTCACCCGAACCCGCTCATTCGGTGTGGCCGACACCGAAGAGTGGCGGGCAGCCCTGCTAGTCGCACCCGATCTGCTCAGCAAGCTGACGGTGCACCTGCCCGCCGATAAGGAGCGGGCGACGAAGCTGGTCGCTGCACGCATGGGCGCCAACCCCGACACCGACATCCGGCCCGGCCTGCTCGTTCAACTAGCCTTTGCAGCAGCTGATTTCGCGTTCCAGCAGTGGGTGCGCCAGTCGACGAAGAAACCGCGGGCGCTGGAGCGCTTCGTCACCGAGGCCCTCGACGCGGTGAGAAGCGAGCACTGGCAGTGCCGGCCAAAAGAATGGAGGCGTAGGCCATGACAGCCGAGAAGACAATTCGCAAGCGCCGGTCACTTGTGCAGGTCGGCGTGGCCTACGTCCTTGCACTTGCGGTGGCCGCCGCGTGGCTGGTGTGGGGAGTGCACACCGGCCGGCTCTGGCTGGACACGTTGATTGCTGACGTGCTGGCCACGCTAGCGGTGTTCGTGTTCAGCCGCGCTTTCGGCAACTCGAGCTTTTACGACGCGTACTGGAGCGTGGTTCCACCACTGCTGCTGTTCTATTGGTGGAGTCAGTCCGCTGTGCACCAGCTGCGTTGCTGGCTGATCGCAGTCGTGGTCGTGGTGTGGGCGATACGCCTGACCGCCAATTGGTTGTACGCGTTTCCCGGCCTGCACCATGAGGATTGGCGCTACCCGATGTTTCGGGAGCGGGCCGGGCGATGGGAATTCCTGGTCGACCTGGTGACGATTCACGTCATTCCGACGCTGCTGGTATTCGCCGGCATGCTGCCGGTGTACGTCGCGGTGACCCGACCCGGTGGCGACATCGGTTGGCTGACGGATGTCGCCTTCGTGGTGGGGCTGGCGGCGGTGAGCCTCGAGCTGGTCGCCGACGTCCAACTGCATCAATTCGTCCGACGTAAGGCCGACGGCCGGGAAAGTGACGTGATGGACCGCGGGTTGTGGTCGTGGTCGCGGCATCCGAACTACTTCGGAGAGTTCAGTTTCTGGGTCGCGCTGGCGTTGTTCGGTGTCGCCGTCGCGCCCTTGGACGCCTGGTGGGTGTGCTTGGGAGCGCTGGGGATGCTGGGGATGTTCCTGGGCGGCAGCATCCCGATGATGGAGACGCGGAGCTTGGAGCGGCGTCCCGGCTACCGGGACGTCATCGACCGGGTGTCACGCTTTGTGCCCCGCCCGCCGCGAAAGGCTTAGCACGCGGTCGGATGCGACTCGCAGTACGGTGTCGTTCCCGGGAATCGGTACCGGTGTGCGACCACCCACCGGTAGACGACGTCCTCGATGAAGCGGATTCCTGGGATCCGGTAGATCCCCAACGGGATTCGAGTGCCGACCGCCGCGCAGAATGCCGCGTTGGCGGCGTGCGCGCCGGAATAAACGGTGCCCGAGGAATCCAGCCATCGGACCGATTCCAGCAGGCTCGCCGGTGTGATGCCCAGACGTTCCGCGACTCCGGGACTCTGCAACGGCTCGGCGCGCACATTGCCGGTTCGATCGATCTTCAGCAGGAAATCGACGGAGCGCGTGCACATTCCACAGGCCCCGTCGAAGAACACCGTGCCGTTCATTGTGAGACATCCTCTCGCGTCTGGCGGCGCAGCACCGGCGCCGAAGTCCCGTCGACTGAGCGGGCGGCCCGCAGGCCTGCGATGGCGAACACGATGCCGGTGCCGATCTCTGTTAGCGCGCTCAGCCAGGAAAACCATGTCACGTTGATGCGCGGGCCGGAAACGAAGCTGTCCTGATAGCCCGGGAGGAACGTCGGCAGCAGATGCGCATACGTGAATCCGATGGCGCTGCCGAACCCGACCCCGATCGCCGCTTCCGGCGCCCGACGGCGTCCACTGATCGCCATCACGACCGCTGCCACGACGAACAACCCTTGAATCATGCCGCCGACCATGATGGCGTGCGGCGACGCCGACATGCCGCGGCGCAGATGGTCCAGGACATGAACGCCCGAGCCGATGGCGAATAGTATTGCCGCCCAACGCAGATACCGGCCAGCGGAGTCGGGTGGCTGCGAACGTTGAGTTGTCATCGCGGATCACCGTCCTGATGCAGGCGGTGCGGAGTACGAGCCTGCCTGACCACCGTTCTACTACTACCTAAAGTAGTAGTCAAGCCTCGGCCGTGATCCACCGAACCGGATCCATTCGGCTAGAACACGTTCTAATCTTGCCGCCATGGGATTTCTCAAACAGGAGACTCCGACGATCGACTTCGACGAGTGGAGCAAGGGCACCCGCGCCGAGAAGATCATCCCGATGGCCCGGCACTGGGCGGAGGTAGGCTTCGGCACCCCGGTGCTGCTGCACCTGTTCTATGTCGTCAAGATCGCGCTCTACATCTTGGGGGCCTGGCTGCTGGCGCTGACCACGACCGGCACGGGCGGGCTTTCTGGCTTCACCAATGTCGCGCACTGGTACGCCGAGCCGATTGTTTTCGAGAAGGTCGTGCTCTTCACCATGCTGTTCGAAGTGGTCGGCCTGGGTTGCGGCTTCGGGCCGCTGAACAACCGGTTCTTCCCGCCGATGGGCTCGATTCTGTATTGGCTGCGGCCGGGCACCATCCGGCTGCCACCATGGCCTGGTCGGATCCCGTTCACTACGGGGGATACCCGCACCCCGTTCGACGCGCTGCTGTACGGCGCCTTGCTGGTCTTGCTTGTTGTCGCGATCTTCTCCGACGGCGCCGGCCCGGTTCCCGCGTTGGGGACGACTGTCGGGGTGCTGCCGGCGTGGCAGATCTGGGCGGTGCTGGGTGTGCTGGCGGTGCTGGGTGTGCGCGACAAGGTCATCTTCCTTGCCGCCCGCGGCGAGGTGTACGCCTCATTCACCGTCGCCTTCCTGTTCGCCGACTACGGCGTGGACATGATCCTGGGCGCCAAGCTGGTCTGCCTGGTCATCTGGCTGGGCGCGGCGACGTCCAAGCTCAACAAGCACTTCCCGTTCGTGATCTCCACGATGATGAGCAACAACCCAGTGTTTCGGCCGCGGTTCATCAAACGCAGGTTCTTCGAACACTTTCCGGACGATCTGCGCCCGGGCCGGCTGTCGCGCTGGCTCGCGCATTTCAGCACGGCGATCGAGGGACTGGTGCCGCTGGTGTTGTTCTTCAGCCACGGTGGCTGGCCCACCGCGATCGCCGCGTTCGTCATGTTGTGCTTCCACTTCGGCATCCTGTCGTCGATTCCGATGGGCGTGCCGTTGGAGTGGAACGTCTTCATGATGTTCAGCGTGCTGGCACTTTTCGTTGGGCACTCCTCGATCGGGCTGAGCGACCTGACAACGCCGCTGCCGATTCTGCTGTTCGCGGTCGTGGCGGGCACCGTCGTGACGGGAAACCTGTTGCCGCGCAAGGTGTCTTTCCTGCCCGGTATGCGCTACTACGCGGGCAACTGGGACACCACGCTGTGGTGCATCAAGCCGTCGGCCGACGAGAAGATCGCCAACGGCGTCGTTGCGATCGCGAGCATGCCCGCCGCCCAATTGGAGAAGTTCTACGGCAGCAAAGAAGCCGCGCAGATCCCGATGTACATGGGATATGCGTTCCGCGCCTTCAACACTCACGGGCGGGCGCTGTTCACGCTGGCGCACCGCGCGATGGCGGGTCAGAATGAGGACGACTACGTCCTGACCGACGGTGAACGAATCACCAGCACCGCCATCGGGTGGAATTTCGGCGACGGGCACTTCAGCAACGAGCAGTTGGTCGCGGCCCTGCAGCGGCGCTGCCACTTCGAGCCTGGCGAGGTGCGGGTCGTGATGCTCGACGCCCAGCCAATCCACCGGCAGACCCAGCGGTACCGGCTGGTGGACGCCGCCACCGGCGAATTCGAACGCGGCTACGTCCAGGTGGCTGACATGGTGACCCGCCAGCCCTGGGCCGACGACGTGCCCGTCCACCTGGAGCCCTGACGCGCCGAGTGTGAAACTGTTGCGATAATTCGGCGATTTTTTCGCAACAGTTTCACGCTCGACGCATGACTTGGCAGTTAGGCGCCGGCGCGGACTTCCTTGGTCGCAGCGACCAGGTTGGTCAGCGAGGCCGAAACCTCCTCAGGGTTGCGGGTCTTCAGGCCGCAGTCGGGGTTGACCCACAGTCGTTCTGCCGGAACGGCTTTCAGCGCCGCGCGCAGGGAGGTGGCGATCTCGTCGGTGCTCGGCACCCGCGGCGAGTGGATGTCATAGACACCCGGCCCGACGCTGTTGGAGAAGCCGATCGAGTTCAGGTCGTCGAGCACCTCCATATGCGAGCGGGCCGCCTCGATCGAGGTGACGTCGGCGTCCAGGTCGGCGATCGCGCCGATCACCTCGCCGAACTCCGAGTAGCACAGATGGGTATGGATCTGCGTCGAGTCCGCAACACCCGACGTCGCCAGCCGGAAGGAGCCGACGGCCCAGTCCAGGTAGGCCTTCTTGTCGGCGTCGCGCAGCGGGAGCAGTTCCCGCAGTGCGGGCTCGTCGACCTGGATGACCGCGATGCCCGCCGCCTGCAGGTCGACCGTCTCGTCGCGGATGGCCAGCGCCACCTGGTTGGCGGTGTCGGCCAGCGGCTGGTCGTCACGCACGAATGACCAGGCCAGGATCGTCACCGGACCGGTGAGCATGCCCTTGACCGGCTTGTCGGTCAGCGACTGGGCGTATTTGGCCCACTCCACCGTCATCGGGTGCTGACGGGTGACGTCGCCGAACAGGACCGGCGGCCGCACGCAGCGGCTGCCGTAGGACTGCACCCAGCCGTTCTTGGTCGCAAAGAAGCCGTCGAGCTGCTCGGCGAAGTACTGCACCATGTCGTTGCGTTCCGGCTCGCCGTGCACCAGCACGTCCAGACCCAGCTGCTCCTGCAGCTTGATCACATCGGCGACCTCGGCCTGCATCCGGCGGGTGTACTCGGCGTCGTCGATCTCGCCGGCGACCCACGCCGCGCGGGCCTTGCGGATCTGCACGGTCTGCGGAAACGACCCGATGGTCGTCGTCGGCAGTGGCGGCAGGTGCAGCCGCGCGGTCTGCGCCTCACGGCGTTCGGAGGCCGGTCCCCGCTCGGTGCCCGACTTGGTGATCGAGGCGATGCGGGCACGGAGTTGGTTGTTGTGCAGGCGCGGGTCCTTCTTGCGGGAGGCGACGGCCGCATTGGACGCCGCGATCTCGTCGGCCACCGCGTCGCGGCCGTCCTTCAGCGCCCGCGCCAACGTGGCGACCTCGTGCACCTTCTCGGCGCCGAACGCCAGCCAGCTACGCAACGCGTCGTCCAGATCGGTCTCGGGCTCCAGCGAGTACGGCACGTGCAGCGTCGAGCAGGACGTGGAGACAGCCAGTGTGCTGACCGAACCCAGCAGCGCGGCAAGCGTGCCCAGCGCCGATTCCAGGTCGGTGCGCCAGATGTTGCGGCCATCGACGATCCCGGCCACCAGCGTCTTGCCGGACAGCTCAGGGACCGACGCGACCGCGGTGTCGGGTCCGTAGACCAAATCAATTCCGATTGCCTCGACCGGTGTACGGGCCAGCGCCGGCAGGGCGGTGCCCGGGTCGCCAAAGTAGGTCGCGACGTGGATCGCCGGGCGCTTTTCCAGCGAGCCCAGCGCGATGTAGACGCGCTCGGCCAGGGCCGGCGCGTTCGCGGAGATGTCAGTGACCAGGGCGGGCTCGTCGATCTGTACCCACTCGGCGCCGCCCTCGGCGAGCTTGCGCAGCAGCTCGGCGTACAGCGGGATCAGCTCGTCGAGCCGCTCGATCGGTGCACCCGCACCGTCGACCGCCTTGCTCAGCAGCAGGAAGGTGATCGGTCCGATGATCACGGGGCGAGCCGAAATACCTTGATCCTGAGCCTCTTTGAGCTCTGACAAGACCTTGTCGGGGTGCAGCGAGAAGGTCGTCTTCGGTCCGATCTCGGGCACGATGTAGTGGTAGTTGGTGTCGAACCATTTGGTCATCTCCAGCGGCGCGATGTCCCCGTTGCCGCGAGCGGCCGCAAAATAGCGGTCGAGTTCGTCGGCGACGGCCTGCACCCGGGTCGGCAATGCGCCCAGCAGCACGGCGGTGTCCAGCATCTGGTCGTAGTAGGAGAAGGTGTTCACCGGTACCGAGTCCAGGCCGGCGGCGGCCAGCTGCGACCAGGTGTCGCGGCGCAGGGTGGCGGCGACGTTCTCCAGGTCCGAGCGGCTGGTACGGCCTGCCCAGTAGCCCTCGGTGGCGCGTTTGAGTTCGCGCTTCGGGCCGATGCGCGGAGAGCCGGTAACGGTGGCGGTGAATGGTTTAACGGTCACAATGGGTCCTTCAAATCGACGGGGTGGTCACCGCCAACGGACACCAAACCGATCCGGCGCAGCGCACACACAAGCACTGCAACCATTACGGCCAGACGCCCATTCCACGAGGCGGTGAGCCGCCAGGCGCGGCGCGCCCGGCACAACCGGCAGGTCTTCGGACTCGCAGGCGCGCACCGGTCGGTGCTCCTAATGGCCGTCGCTTCCCGGTCTTGGTTCTTTCTAAGACCAGTGCTTACTAGACGGCGGTCGTTCCTGCTTACCGCTGCGGGACAGTCCCGGACTTTCACCGGGTTCCCTCTTGCGACGCATGTTGAACATGCTCCGCTCGATGCCGACACCGTCACCGTGGTGACGCCGCAGGCAAACCAACTGCGGGGTAAAGATTACCTGGTCTCAGGCCTGCCGCAGGCCGCGGCCAGCGCTTCAGTGATCGGTAAGTCGCCGTTGTTGAAGTCGATGGTCCGGCGGATCGTCGAAGAATCGTTCAGCGCGGCGGCTGCCACCAGCGCGACATCCTCGCGCGAGACCGACCCCTTCTCGGCGGCGTCGGCACCCACGGCGATGCGGCCGGTCGCGGGTTCCAGCGTGAGACGGCCGGGTCCCAGCACGGTCCACTCGAGCTCGCTGGCGCGGAGGTACGCATCGGCCGCCGATTTCGCCTCCGCATACGGGAAGAACGAATTGTCCTGCGGAACACCGTGGTCCGGTCCGGCGCCGAAGTACGACACCATCACGAACCGTCGCACGCCGGCCTGCCCGGCCGCATCGATCACCCGGATCGCGGCGTCGCGGTCGACGGCATAGGTGCGATCCGGATTGCCGCCACCCGCACCCGCGGAGAACACCACCGCGTCGTGGCCGGCGAGCAGGTCCGACAGCCCGTCGGTGTCGACGTTCTCGATATCCGCGACGACCGGATGCGCACCTGTGGCGGCGACTTCGTCGGCGTGGTCGGGGTTGCGGAAGACCGAAGTCACGTGATTATCGGCGTCGCTCCGCTCCGTGAGGATGCGAGCCAGGTGCAACGCGACCTTGCCGTGGCCCCCGATGATGACAACGCGCGACATGTCTGTCGACGCTACCCGGTCGGGCTGGGCACCCCCCGCGACGAGCCGACTAACGCGTTGGTCAACAATCGATGCTGAACCTCATGTCATAAGGAGCAAGTCATGGCTGAAGCCGTCATCGTCGAGGCAGTCCGTTCACCGGTCGGCAAACGCAACGGAGGGCTGTCCGGCGTCCACCCCGCCGACCTGTCCGCGCAGGTGCTCAACGGACTCGTACAGAAGGCCGGCATCGACCCGGAGATCGTCGACGACGTGATCTGGGGATGCGTCATGCAGGCCGGCGAGCAGGCCCTCGACATCGCGCGTACCGCGTTGCTGACCGCCGACTGGCCGGAGACGGTTCCCGGTGTGACCGTCGACCGTCAGTGCGGGTCCAGCCAGCAGTCGATCCACTTCGCCGCTGCCGGCGTGATCGCCGGTCACTACGACGTCGTCGTCGCCGGTGGGGTGGAGTCGATGTCGCGGACACCGATGGGCTCCTCGCTCGCCAACGGCGGCAGGCCGTTCCCGCAGACCTTCCTGGACCGCTACGACGGCGCGGTCCCCAACCAGGGCATCGGCGCGGAGATGATCGCCGAGCAGTGGGGATTGGACCGGACCGCGCTCGACGAGTTCTCCCTCGGCTCGCACGAAAAAGCAGCGGCCGCACAAGATTCCGGTGCATTCGACGACCAGATCGTGGGCATCAAAGACCAGGACGGCAATCCTGTGCTCAAGGATGAGGGCATCCGCCGCGGCACGCCTATCGAGAAGATGGCGCAGCTCAAGCCCGCTTTCAAAGAGGACGGCGTGATCCACGCCGGCAACTCCAGCCAGATCTCCGACGGTTCGGCCGCGCTGCTGTTCATGTCGGCCGAGAAGGCGAAGTCGTTAAAGCTCAACCCGATCGCCAGGGTGCACACCGCCACCCTCGCCGGTGCCAACCCGGTGATCATGCTGACCGCGCCGATTCCGGCGACCCAGAAGGCGCTGAAGCGCTCCGGCCTGAGGCTAGAGGACATCGGCGCATTCGAAGTCAACGAGGCGTTCGCGCCGGTTCCACTGGCCTGGTTGAAGGACATCGGGGCCGACGAGAAGAAACTCAACCCCAACGGTGGCGCGATCGCACTCGGACATCCGCTCGGCGGGTCCGGCGCCCGGATCATGACGACGCTGCTCTACCACATGCGGGACAAGGGAATTCGTTACGGCCTGCAGACCATGTGTGAGGGCGGCGGCCAAGCCAACGCCACCATCGTGGAGCTGCTGTGACCGAACCCGCGGTGCTCACCGAGCGCCGGGGCAACGTCCTCGTCATCACGATCAACCGGCCGGAGGCACGTAACTGCGTCAACGGCGCCGTCAGCATCGGTGTCGGTGACGCGCTGCAGGATGGCCAAGACGATCCCGACGTGCGCGCGGTGGTGATCACCGGCGCCGGTGACAAGTCCTTCTGCGCGGGAGCAGATCTCAAGGCGATTTCGCGCCGCGAGAATCTGTATCACCCCGACCACGGCGAGTGGGGCTTCGCCGGCTACGTTCACCACTTCATCGACAAGCCGACGATCGCTGCGGTCAATGGGACCGCGCTGGGTGGCGGCACCGAGTTGGCTCTGGCCAGTGACCTCGTCGTGGCCGAGGAACGGGCGAAGTTCGGCCTGCCCGAGGTCAAGGTCGGGCTGATCGCCGGTGCCGGCGGCGTATTCCGGATCGTGCATCAGCTGCCACGCAAGATCGCGTTGCAGATGGTGCTCACCGGCGAGCCGATCAGCGCGGCCGAGGCGGCCACCTGGGGACTGATCAACCAGGTCGTACCCGATGGCACCGTGCTGGAGGCCGCGTTGGCCCTGGCCGAGCGCGTCACCGTCAACGCGCCGCTATCGGTGCAGGCCAGCAAGCGGATCGCCTACGGCGCCGACGACGGCGTCATCCCCGACGAGGAGCCTGGCTGGACCCGCACCGCGCGCGAGTTCGGTACGTTGCTGAAAACCGAGGATGCCAAGGAAGGCCCGTTGGCGTTCGCCGAGAAGCGCCCGCCGGTCTGGAAGGCGCGCTGATTAGCTCAGCAGAGCGGCATCAGGTCGTCGACAGGACTCACGATGCGGCCGTCGACGATCGGCACGCACTCGTGAGGTAGTTCGGCAGTCACGGCCACCCCGCTGCGGTCCAGTTCGTCGAGAAAGCGTGCTAATTCGTCCATGGCGCCGGAGGGCACGTCGTGAATGACCACCACTGTGTGTTCTTGTGCTCGAACATCGGCTAACGCGCGGTCGACCCACCCGACCGGATCCGCCCAATCGCGCGGCACACTGTTCCACAACACGCAGGTATGTCTCCCGCTGACCAGATAATCGACGGCCGTGCGGTTGAGGCACCTCCGGTCCAGCTGTCCCTCGGTGCCCCACGGGCGGAACAGGAACCTTTCGCCGGTGAACTCCCGCAAAACGTCGTGCGCCGTGGCGATTTCGGCAACAGTTTGCTTCTCACCCAGCTCGCCGAGTGGCCGGCCGTGGGTCAGCGAGTGGTTACCGACCCGGTGACTGTCCCGAATCATCCGGGTGAGCAGGCCACGGGCGACTGCATCTCCGTCGACGCGGTTGGCGACGACGAAAAAGAGCGCCCGGATTGACCTCTCCGCGAGTATGCCGAGAACCTGGTCGGTGACACCTGGCGTTGGTCCATTGTCGAAAGTGAGTGTGACCTGCCTGCCCGGCGCCATAGCGTTTTGTCTGACCTCTCCTACACCCACAATCACGACGGACGGCTGTCGCGTGGCCCGTTCTGAGTCCGTCAACCGGCAACGCTAGCTCCGGGATGTCGGAATATGGCCACTAACTGATCGATCAATCAGCTATTGTCGCGCTGACCAGCAGCAGGAGGCAATGGATACCTCGTCAACAGCACCCGAGCCGAGGCCACCCGCTGCGACGAACGGCCGATTTCCCCCCGTCTGCTGAGGACGGCTTCGAACGCCCACCTCCGGCCGCTGATCAACCAGCTGCTCGCCCAAGGAACGGAGGATCCGGTGCCGTGACCACCGTCAACTCTGACAGCGCGCTAGAGTACCCGGTCGAGGGATGCGTTGCGGGAAGCAAAGGCAAGCCCCTTTTCCTGAAACGCTACGAGCATCCCAACGCCCAGTACGCGCTGGTCCTGGTGCACGGCACCGCAGGCTACGGCGCGGCCTACCACGATTTCGCCGAACATTTCCGGCGACACTTTCCGGCGACGGTCTGGGCGTTCGATCTGACTGGTCACGGGCGAACCCCCGGCCCTCGGGGCGTCTTCACCTTTGAAGATCTCCTCGAGGATGTTCGGGCTGTGTGCGACCATGCGGCCGAACGTACCGGCCTTCCGGTGGTCCTGCACGGGGCCAGCCAGGGGGGCGAAATTGCGTACCACGCGCTCGCCCGTTGCCCGCGGGTGGCCGGAGCCGTGTGCATGAACATCCTGCTGAACGACGAGTTGCCGATGAACCGGGCAGTTCGGTTGATGCGTTCGGCGGTTGTCGGTCGTCTGGCCCGAGTTCTCGGCGACCGGGTTCGGGTGCCGCTACGCGGGTTCATCAATTTCAAAGCCGCTTACCAGGAGCACCCAGATCTGTTGCCGGAGAAGCTGGCCGACCCGCTCAATGTCTGGTCCTACGGCTTCAAAAGTTACCACTCCGTCTTCAACTACAAGCCGGGTCAGCACGCCGCGGCGAATACCACGCCCGTACTGATTGCCTGTGGCGAGAACGACGAGGTCGTCGACCCAAACCATGTCAAGGCCTGTTTTGAGCGTATCGGCGGACCCAAAGACCTCTTTGTGATGCCCGGCGGTGGACATCAGCTGATGCTCTTCGAAACCGACGTGTATAGCCGAGTTGTCGATTCATGGATCCGTGAGCGCGTCCTAGCTCAAGCGCGCTCGTGGACGGCGCCGCTCAACGACGAAGAGCGGACATACTTCGACTTCCTTGACCGCGAGCGGCGCGGCGAGGCGGACGGCGAGCCGGATTACCACTATTCCTGGCTGGACCGGCTTCTCACCAGAGCCCACAACGGGACGATTGAACGCGGTGTGCGCTACTTCGCCCAAGCCCAGGCCAGCGCGCACTGGCGGTTCACCGAACAGCTTGTCGGCGAGATCGATTACCTCGCTTGGCGATTCCTGCGAGACTACTTGCCCCAGTCCGCGCAAACCGAGCGTTTTCGCATGGCGGTCGTCGGCTGCGGCAGCGGTAATGGGATCCGGGGTCTGCTCAAGCTCGAGCCCGAGCTGGCGGACTGGGAAATCGATGGCTTCGACGTCGACTACAAGGCCATCCGGGCAGCGAGGCGATCCTTCGCCGACACTGGAAGCGTTCAGTTCCATGTCGGGGACATCCGCGATCGCAACGTGCTGCCCAGCGACCAGTTCGACGTGGTCTATATGCACGGAATACTCGACCACTGCGGAGAGCACCGCGCAGTCTTGGAGAATGTCCATCGTGCGCTCAAACCCGGCGGGCGGGTGTTCTATGTGGCTCCAGATCGGAACCTGTACACCTGGCTCGCCTTCGTTACCGTCGGCCCGTTGTATGTGGCCGGTCTGCACAAGTCAATTCACGACTTCCGCCGGTTCGCCAGGCCAGCTGAGCTTTCCCGACTTCTCGAAGATGTCGGTTGCCGGCCATTGCCCAAGCGTGGCGCGCCGCAGGCACCGGCCATTGTCGGGCTTGAATACACGAGCAAACTGAACCTGTTCGCCCCTCGACGCTCATTTCGAGACCACAACCTGTCGGGCTTGGCCATGGAGCTGACCAAGCCCAGAGGCTGGCTCAGGGGTCGCCATCTGGGCGAATATGTGGGCGTGGCGGAAAAGCCTGTCGTGCAATCAAACTCGTGACCTTAACCTCAATCAGGTGTAGCCCAGCGCCGCGTTTTCCACTCTGATCCGCACGGTGAGCAACAGCCCGTTGGCAAGCGTGAAGCCGGCCGCGGTCAGCCACGCCGTGTGCACCAGCGGTAGCGCGATACCTTCGACGACGACCGCCACGTAGTTCGGGTGATGCAGCCACCGATACGGACCCTGCCGGACCAACGGCGTCTGTGGGACCACGATCACCAACGTGTTCCACCGCGGGCCCAGCGTCGTCACGCACCACCAGCGCAGCACCTGACTCAGCGCGACCACGACCAGCATCGGCCAGCCCAGCCAAGGCACGAACGGCCGGTGCAACGCCCACACCTCGACAACGCATCCGAGCAGCAATGCGGCGTGCAGCGTCACCATCACCGGATAGTGGTCACGACCGAATTCCTTGCCGCCGTGGGCAAAAGCCCACCGGGCGTTGCGCCTGGAGACGATCAGCTCGGCCAGCCGCTCGAAGCCGATCACGAGGATCAGCAGGTAGTACACGTTCTACCAGGCAAGTAGTACGAGTTCCGAGCAGAACGCCGGCCCCATGGCGATCATCAGCCCGAACGACCCCGGCGGCGGCGGATCGGCCATGTTGGCCCGAAGCACGTCCAGTACCGACACCGACGACAAATTCCCGTTGTCGCGCAACGAGTTGCGGGTGTGGTCAAGGGCGTCCGCCGGAAGATCAAGGGTGTTCTCGACGGCGTCGATCACCTTGGGCCCGCCGGGGTGGCAGACCCATGTCGAGATGTCGGCAGGGGTCAGGTCGTGGTCGCTCAGGAAGTTGCGGACGTCTTCGCCCAAGTACTTTTCGGCGACGGTCGCAACCTCTGTCGACAACTTGATCTCGAACCCGTTAGTACCGATATTCCAGCCCATGACCTCTTCGGTGTCGGGGTAGAGCCGGCTGCGGGTGGCCAGCACCCGCGGACCGATGGGTGTCAGCGCAGATCCTTGTGCAACGACGGCGCCGACACCGTCACCAAACAGGCTTGCCGCCACCAGATTGGCGATGGAGAAGTCGTTACGCTGCAGCGTCAACGAGCACAACTCGACGGCGAGCAGGACCGACACGTGATCGGGGAACGCCCGCAGGTAGTCATGCATGCGTGCCACCCCCGCGGCGCCGGCGACACAACCAAGTCCGAACAGTGGGACTCGTTTGACATCGGGTCGCAACCCGACGCGGGTCGCTAGTCGGGCCTCCAGGGTCGGCACCGCCAACCCGGTGACCGTCGTCGAGAAAACGATATCGACGTCGGCGGGCTTGACCTTGGCGGCGTCGAATGCCGAGAGCAGCGCGCGCTCACCGAGTTCCAGCGCGGTCTCGATGAAGATGTCGTTCGCTTCGGTGAAGCCGCTCAGTCTGCCGTATTGCGACAGCGGCAACGAGATGCGGCGGGTTCGCACGCCGGCGCTGGCGCCGAACCGGTCGAACTGCGGCCCGCCGAAGCCGGTCAGGCCCGACAGTGCTTGCCGCTGGCCGACCTGATGCGGCGGAAATTCGATGGCTACCGCCGCGACGGACGCGGATGGCGTGGTGTTGGCGTTCCCCCCCTGTTCGCCAGGCGTAACAGGGCACATTTTGTAATCGTTTCCAAGTGGTCAGTTACGGCTGGGCCGCTTCGCTGGTCAATCCAATTAGTGGAACCAACGTACAGCATATTGGATACACCGAGCCTCCCGTTTGGGCGAGGGGCGGCCGGACACACGGGTGACTCAGCGCGCCAATATGTGCACTGCCTGCTCAAATAGCGCGGGTAGCCGTGTGCAAGCGGGCACGATCGTGCGGCGTGGGTCAGCAGTCGGTAGTCACAGGTGATCCCGTACGGTCGCAGAGTTCGACGTCGGGTGTCACGGGATGCGCGCCAGCTGTTACGTTTCCCACACTGGAGATACGAGTTTCTTTCGCCGTCGTTCAATCTCCCTGCGCTCATTGCTCATTCGACGTCTGTCCAACCGGCGTTTTGGTGGGGACAGCTGACTGCCGGTTTAATGCGCACGCTTACCGTCTACGTTGGAGCTGTGCGGATTCTGGTGACCGGTGCGACCGGCTATGTGGGGTCGCGGCTGGTCACGGAGATACTCGCGGCAGGTCACGAGGTGCTGGCCGCGACCCGCGATCCGGCCCGGCTGTCCCGGATGGGGTGGTTTGACGCCGTCACATCGGTAAAGCTTGACGCCTCCGATAACGAATCGCTTCGTGCCGCATTGGCCGCTACCGGCCCGGTCGACGTCATCTACTACCTGGTCCATGCCATCGGTCAGCCCGGCTTCCGCGACGCCGACCGCGACGCGGCCGCCAACGTCGCCGCCGCTGCCAAGGACGCCGGTGTGCGCCGCATCGTCTACCTGGGCGGCTTCGTCCCGCAGGACCCCGATGACAGCGAGTTGTCCGAGCACCTGGCCAGTCGGGCTGAGGTAGCCGAGGCGCTGACCGTGGCGGGTGGTCCCGAGGTGGTGTGGATCGGCGCGGCGGTGATCTTCGGCGCCGGCTCGACGTCGTTTGAGATGTTGCGTTATGTCGGTGACCGTTTCCCGGTGATTCCGATCCCGAAGTGGATGCAGAACCCGATCGACCCGATTTCCATCCGGGACGTGCTGCACTATCTCGTTGCAGCCGCCGATGCCAAACAGGTGCCGGCAGGCGCCTACGACATCGCCGGGCCGGACACGACGTCCTACGGTGCGCTGCTGCAGACTTATGCGCACGTGTCCGGCAGGTGGCACACCGGTCTGCCGGTGTGGGGAGTGAACACTGCGGTGGCCTCCCGTGTCACCGCGATCGCGTTGCCGGTGCCAGATGGATTGGCCGCGGATCTGGTGGAGTCGCTGGATTACCCGATGCAGGCCAGCGGCACCGGCCTGCACGACCTGGTTCCCGATCCGCCGGGCGGGCTACTTCCGATCGAGGAAGCGATGAGCCGCTCGTTGTCCGACCGTAGGCCGCGCCCGGTCAACGCGCTGGCTGATCCGCACCACCTTGCCGACAGCGATCCGGCGTGGGCCGGGGGTGACGCGCTGCGGCTGCGGCGGCTCGCGAGAATGGTGATCCCATCAATCGCGCGACCCGGCCTCGGCTTGCTGGATGCTGTTCCCGGCCCGATCGCCGGTGCGGTGCGCACCGGCGTGGACATCCTGATCACCCTGATACCGAAGGTGCACTTCGCATGACCGAGCCGACGACGATGCAGAGCGAAGCGATGAGGAGGAGCGGCTCCCATGACTGAGCTAAGCAGTCGTCCCAAGACCAGCGCCCTGGACGAGATCCGTCGTGGGATCGTCAATGTCGCTGTGCCCCACAATGAACCGCCTTCGACCGTGCGCCGCCGACGGGTCGTTGTGGTGATCGTATTGGTCCTCGGCGCCGGCGCGTTGGGCATGGCGCTGCGACGCCATCCCGGCGAGCCGAGCTTCTACTGGTGGTCGCTGACGCTGGCGGGAGTGTGGGCACTCGGAGCGATCGCCTCCGGACCGCTGCATCTGGGTGGCGCCCGCTGGCGGGGTCGCAACCAGCGTCCGGTGATCAGCGGCACCGTCATCGGCCTGCTGCTGGGTGGCGTCTTCGTGGTCGGCGGGTTGATCGCCAGGCAGATCCCAGTCGTTGCCGAGTTGATCACCCGCGTGCTGCACTACACCGACCAGGGATCGTGGCGGCTGACCATGGCCATCGCGCTGCTGGGCGCCATCGCCGAGGAGATGTTCTACCGCGGTGCGCTGTACACCGCGCTCGGCCGGCACCACCCGTTGTTGATCTCAACCGTCGTATACGTCATCGCGACGCTGGCCAGCGGGAATCTGATGCTCAGCTTCGCCGCGATCTTCCTCGGAACCGTCTGCTCACTCGAGCGCCGCGCCACTGGCGGGGTGCTGGCTCCAATCCTGACCCACTTCGCGTGGACCCTGGTGGTGCTGCTTGCGCTGCCCCCGCTGTTCGGTTTGTGAGTCCTCAGCTGTCGGTGAAGTTCGGTGTCCGACGCTGCTGGAAAGCCGTTGCGCCCTCGCGGAAATCGCGTGATTTCAGCAGGACGGACTGACCTTCCAGTTCGCGCTGCAGCGCAGCCTCCAACTCGGTGAGGGTGGCCGCATTGATGGCGTGCTTGGTCTTGGCGAACGCCACCGCTGGGCCGGTCACCAGCCCGGACACCACCTTGTCCACTTCGGTGTCGAAGTCGGCGGCCGGGTAGACCGCGGTGATCAGGCCGCACGCCAGGGCGTCGGCCGCGGGCAGTCGCTCGGCCAGCAACGCCATTCGCATCGCACCGATCCGGCCGATCGCGGCGGCGATCAGCGCCGACGCGCCTCCGTCGGGCATCAGGCCGATCTTGGTGAATGCCAGCATGAAAAAGGCTTTGTCCGAGGCCAATACCAGGTCGCACGCCAACGCCAGGGACACACCGACCCCGGCCGCCGGCCCCTGAACGACGGCGACGACCGGGCGCGGCAGCGTCGCGATCGCCCGGACTGCGCGGTTGGCCGCCAAGATGAGGTCGTCTCCGGGGCCGGCGCCGGCCACGTCGTCGGCGCTCATCCCCGCTCCGGAGCAGAAGCCCCGGCCGGCACCGCCGAGTCGCACGACTTTCACCCGGGGATCGTTGGCCGCCTGCTCCATCGCATCGGCGATGCCGACCAGCGTTGTCAGCGTCAGCGAGTTCAGGCTCTCTGCACGATCGATCGTCACCGACAGCACACCGTCGGCAAGGGTGACGGAAAGGCCGGCAACGGGGGCGAGGGTGTCGATTCCGGAATCGATAGCGGTCATGGGCTCGACTTTAAGGCACCTTCGGTGACCGGGTGCAGGGCGCTCGATCGCGACTGCGAAGATGCCTGTTGTGCTCATGGCGGCGACCCGTCCCCCGCAAGCGGGTGGGGGTACCCCCAGCCGCGCAGCGGCGAGGGGGCGTGCCCCCAGCGCCCGGCTTCGCCGCGCTGGCGATCGCCACGGCAGGAAGCGACAGGGAGGTCGGTAGAGATGGCGGGACCGCTGACAGGATTGCGAGTCGTCGAACTCGCCGGAATCGGGCCGGGCCCGCACGCGGCGATGATCCTCGGCGACCTCGGCGCCGACGTGGTGCGAGTAGACCGGCCCGGGGCCAGCGGCGCAGATGCGATGCTGCGCAACCGTCGGTTCGTCATCGCCGACCTGAAATCGAAGGAAGGCCGCGAGCTGGTGCTCACGCTCGTCGCCAAGGCCGATGTGCTGATCGAGGGCTACCGGCCGGGCGTCACCGAACGCCTGGGGCTGGGCCCGGAAGACTGCGCCAAGGTCAACGACCGGCTGGTGTACGCCCGGATGACCGGCTGGGGCCAGACCGGCCCACGTAGTCAGCAAGCCGGCCACGACATCAACTACATCTCGCTCAACGGTGTGCTGCACTCCATCGGCCGGGTCAACGAGCGGCCGGTGCCGCCGCTGAACCTGGTCGGCGACTTCGGCGGCGGGTCGATGTTCCTGCTGGTCGGCATCTTGGCTGCGCTGTGGGAGCGGCAGACCTCCGGCAAAGGCCAGGTTATCGACGCCGCAATGATCGACGGATCCTCCGTGCTGGTCCAGATGATGTGGGCGATGCGCGCCATGGGCGTGTGGACCGACGAGCGCGGCACCAACATGCTCGACGGCGGAGCGCCCTACTACGACACCTATGAATGCGCCGACGGCCGCTACGTCGCGGTGGGCGCCATCGAGCCGCAGTTCTACGCGGCGATGCTGGCCGGGCTCGGCCTGGACCCCGCCGACCTGCCGGGGCAGAACGATCGCTCCCGCTGGCCCGAGTTGCGTGCCCGGTTCACCGAGGTGTTCGCCAGCAAGGACCGTGACCACTGGGCCAAGGTGTTTGCCGATTCCGACGCCTGCGTGACGCCGGTGCTGGCCTTCGGTGAGGTCGAGATCGAGCCGCACATCACCGAGCGCAACACCTTTTACCGGGTCGGGAACGGCCTGCAGCCGCTGCCGGCGCCGCGGTTCTCCCGCACGGTTCCGAGCGAACCGCGCCCACCCGGGCAGCCGGGAGCCGACACCGAAGCCGTCCTCAACGACTGGGTATAGTCCCGACCAACCAGTAGGTCGGCTCGCTGGGGCCCGACCGGACCGAAAGGAACAGTTGCGTGGAGATCAGAGACGCCGTAGCGCTCGTCACCGGTGGGGCGTCCGGCCTCGGCCTGGCCACCACAAAGCGCCTGCTCGACGCCGGCGCACAGGTGGTCGTGCTCGATCTCAAAGGCGAAGAGGTGGTCCGCGAGCTCGGTGATCGTGCTCGATTCGCGCCTGCCGACGTCACCGACGAGAAAGCGGTGACCGCGGCGCTGGACATCGCCGCGTCGCTCGGTCCGCTGCGCATCGTGGTCAACTGCGCCGGCACCGGCAACGCCATCAAGACGCTGGGCAAGGACGGCGCGTTCCCGCTGGCGGCCTTCCGCAAGGTGGTGGAGATCAACCTGATCGGCACGTTCAACGTGTTGCGACTGGGCGCCGAACGGATTGCCCAGCAAGACCTCGTGGGCGAAGAGCGTGGCGTCATCGTCAACACCGCGTCGGTGGCGGCCTTCGACGGCCAGATCGGTCAGGCCGCCTACTCGGCGTCCAAAGGCGGCGTGGTCGGCATGACGTTGCCCATCGCGCGCGACCTGGCCAGCAAGGGCATCCGGGTCGTGACGATCGCCCCCGGTCTGTTCGACACCCCATTGCTGGCCGGCCTGCCCGAGCCGGCTCGGGAGTCGCTCGGCAAGCAGGTGCCGCATCCCAGCCGGCTGGGCAATCCCGACGAGTACGGCGCGTTGGCGGTGCACATCGTCGAGAACCCGATGCTCAACGGTGAAGTCATTCGGCTCGACGGCGCGATCCGGATGGCTCCGAGATAGGACAGCGTTAGCCCGCCGACGAATAAGCCCCCGCCGTGGCGGGGGCTTATCAATAAGTCAACACCAAAGGTGCAGTTGAGGCGGACGCTCACCTCGTTGCCGGCACGCCCACGTCGAGGAAGCGTGCGTCGCGCGATTCAGCTCGCGTTAGGAAGCGGGTGCCAGTCTTCGAGCTGCTCCGAGCACTCACCCTCGACCAGCACGTCGCCGTGGTAGAGGGCCTCGAAATCAGCTTTGATCACGTCGGCACTGGAGTCATCGATCCACATGTCTATGAGCGTATGAGTCACCATTAAGGAATCTTTGAGTGACGATTCGGAAAATGGTGGCAATATTACCGCCGGGTAGCCACACGCCGGGTTGGACGCCTGATCCGGACTCCCGGATGTTCGTCGCGGATCTAATTAACAGCAGATAGTGTCGAAGAAATGTCCTGGTTATTCCGTATTCCCGTGAACCGTCGCGCTTGCCCGGCCGTGTCTATGTATAGGCGGCTGAGTGGCGGTCGTGACGTTGCATGGCTAACTTATCGCTGATAAGTTAGCGCGGGTATTTATACGGGAGGACGGACCATGTTGCAGCGAATCGCTCGGCTGGCCATCGCGGCACCGCGGCGGATTCTCGCGATCGCTGCTCTGGTCATGGTGGCCGCCGCGATCTTCGGGATTCCGGTTGCCAAGAGCCTCTCCGCCGGCGGCTTTCAAGATCCGGCGTCGGAGTCGGCTGAGGCCATTCATCTTTTGACCGACAAGTTCGGGCAGAGCGATCAGCAGCTGGTCATCCTGGTGACCGCGCCGGCCGGCGCGCAGAGCGACCAGGCCCGCCGCGTCGCCACCGACGTCGTCGCGCAGGTGCAACGGTCGCCCGGGGTGTACAACGTGGCGTCGGCGTGGACCGGACCCACCACCCCTGGTCAGCACCTGGCCGCCGCCATGGTGAGCAAGGACGGCAAGTCCGGACTGATCGTCGCAAACCTCCAAGGCGGCGAGAACGGCGCGCAGAACTACGCCAAGAGCATTGCGAAGCAGGTCGTTTACGACCGCGACGGTGTCACGGTTCGCGCCGGCGGCGTGGCGATGGCCTACGACCAGATCAATCACCAAAACGAGCGCGACCTCTTGCTGATGGAGTCCCTCGCGATTCCGCTGAGCTTCCTCGTGCTGGTCTGGGTTTTCGGTGGGCTGCTGACTGCGGCGTTGCCCATCTGTCTGGGCGGGTTGGCCATCGTCGGATCGATGTCGGTGTTACGCCTGATCAGCTTCAGCACCGACGTGTCGACCTACGCGCTAAACCTCAGCAGTGCGATGGGCCTGGCTCTGGCCATCGACTACACCCTGCTGATCATCAGCCGCTACCGGGACGAGCTTGCCGACGGTAGCGGCCCGGACGAGGCGCTGATCCGGACCATGGCCACCGCGGGCCGCACCGTGCTGTTTTCAGCCACCACCGTCGCGTTGTCGATGGCGGTGATGGTGCTGTTCCCGATGTACTTCTTGAAGTCGTTCGCGTACAGCGGCGTGGCCACCGTGGCCTTCGTGGCGGTGGCCGCGATCGTCGTGACACCGGCGGCCATCGTGCTTCTCGGGCCGCGGCTGGATGCGCTGGACGTGCGCCGGCTGGGACGGCGGATATTCGGCCGCCCTGACCCGGCCCGCAAACCCGTGGAGCAGCTGTTCTGGTACCGCTCCACCAAATTCGTGATGCGTCGAGCCGTGCCGGTCGGCTTGGCCGTCATTGCGCTGCTGCTGGCGCTGGGGGCCCCCTTCCTCGGGGTGAAGTGGGGAATGCCCGACGACCGTGTGTTGCCGACATCGGCATCGGCGCACGCAGTCGGTGACCAGTTGCGTCACGATTTCACCGATGACTCGGCGACGGCGGTGCCGGTGGTCGTCCCGGATGTTCGAGGGGTGCGTCCGGGCGACCTCAACCGCTACGCCGCCGAACTGTCGGGGGTGACCGGCGTCTCGGCGGTGTCCGCGCCGACCGGGACGTTCGTCGGCGGCAATCGGGTCGGACCGCCGTCGGCGGCCACCGGAATAGCGCAAGGCAGCGCGTTTTTGACCGTCGCCAGCACGGCGCCGTTGTTCTCCCAGGCCTCCGAAACCCAGCTCGACCGGTTGCGCGCCGTGCCCGGTCCGGCCGGCCAGTCGGTACAGATGGCCGGCCTGGCGCAGATCAATCACGACAGTGTGCATGCGATCACGGCCCGGCTACCGCTGGTATTGGGGCTCATTGCGGGTATCACCTTCGTGCTGCTGTTTTTGCTCACCGGCAGTGTGCTGCTGCCAATCAAGGCGTTGGTGTGCAACGTTTTATCGTTGACGGCGGCGTTCGGCGCGCTGGTGTGGATCTTCCAGGACCGCCATCTCGGCGCGCTGGGCACGACTCCCACCGGGACGTTGGTCGCCAACATCCCGGTACTGTTGTTCTGCGTCGCGTTCGGCCTGTCCATGGATTACGAGGTGTTCCTGGTCTCCAGGATTCGGGAGTACTGGTTGACGTCGGTCGCATCGCGTCCCGCGACGGCGGATAGCCGAGCGAAACGTGGCGACAACGACGAGAGTGTGGCGCTCGGGTTGGCGCGAACCGGCCGAGTGGTGACCGCTGCCGCGTTGGTGATGTCGATTTCGTTCGCCGCACTGATCGCCGCGCAGGTGTCCTTCATGCGGATGTTCGGGGTCGGCCTGACCCTGGCCGTGCTGGCCGATGCGACGTTGGTGCGGATGGTGTTGGTGCCGGCGTTCATGCACGTGCTGGGCCGATGGAGTTGGTGGGCCCCCAAACCGCTGATGTGGCTGCACGAACGGTTCGGTATCACCGAGGCGGGTTCCGCGACGCTGCCAGAACCTGTCGCCGCTGCGGCCGGACGGCACCGGCGTGACGGCGGGCATCCGGGCGCGCCGGTTGCGGCCGGCGCGCCCGCACGTATCGCCGCGACGGTCATCCACCGTGGCTAGCCCGTCGACGGAGAATCTTCGCCGTCGACGGGCGCCGCGTGGGTCCGGTGATCTGCTGCGTGACGAAATCCTCGACGCTGCAACCGAACTCCTGCTGGGCACCGGGCATACCAAGGCGGTATCGATCCGCTCGGTAGCAGACCGCGTCGGTGTGACGCCGCCGTCGATCTACTTGCATTTCCACGACAAAGACGCACTGTTCGACGCGGTGTGCGCGCGTTACTTCGAGAAGCTGAACGACGAAATGCAACGGGTGTCGGCGGGCCAGTCCTACACCGTGGAGGTGCTGCGGGCTCAGGGGTTGGCCTATGTCCGGTTCGCCACGGAAAACCCGGAGCTCTATCGGATCGCGACCATGGGCGAGTGGCGTTCCGACAGCCACGTCGACGCCGCGCTGGCCAGTTCGGCCTTCGCGCACATGACTTCGACCGTGCGGACGCTGATGGACGAGGGCATCTTTCCGCGCGGCGACGCATCCGCCGTCGCCCTGGAACTCTGGAGCGCCGCGCACGGTGTGGCCTCGCTGCTGATCGCCAAGCCGCACCTGCCGTTCGGGGACGCCGAAGAGTTCACCGACCGGGTGCTGCGTGCGATCTTCTCCGGCCACATGGTGGCCGGACTGGTCGGTGCCGACGCCACCCCCAAGCAAGTCGTGGAACGGCTGACGGCACTCAAGTCGTCGGAGCAAGTGGCGAACGGGTGGTCGGCATGACGCCACCGACCACGGTCACCGTCGACCACCCGTTCTTCGCCCGGATCTGGCCCACCATCGCCGCACATGAAACCGAGCAGATGCGTGAGTTCCGCCGGGAGAATCTGGCCGGGTTGGCGGGCCGGGTTCTCGAGGTGGGTGCGGGCACCGGGACCAACTTCGCGCTGTACCCGGATTCCGTCGAGCACGTCGTCGCCGTCGAACCGGAGCAGCGGCTGGCCGAACGGGCCCGGACCGCGGCCGCCGGCGCGGATGTCCCGGTCGTCGTCGCCAATACGACGGTGGAGAGTTTCTCGGCCACCGAGCCGTTTGACGCCGTGGTGTGCTCGCTGGTGCTGTGCTCGGTGACTGAGCCTGATTCGGTTCTGCGACAACTGTTTTTGCTGCTGCGGCCCGGCGGCCAACTACGTTATCTCGAGCATATGGCCAGCGGGGGAATCCGCGGCCGGCTCCAGCAACTCGTCGACGCGACGATATGGCCGCGGCTGGCGGGTAATTGCCACACGCACCGTGACACCGAGAGTTCGATACGCGCTGCAGGATTCGAGGTCGACAAGGCTCGAACCGAGCAGGCGTTGCCGACGTGGGTTCCGCTGCCGGTGGCGGAGTTCACGCTCGGCCTCGCGAACCGTCCGGCTTAATTCAGCAGAGCGGGCAGTCGCTGCAGGAGTGTCGGAAGCGCTGTGCTGGCCGATTCGCGCACGGTGATAGTGGCGCTGCTCGACAGCGGCGTCGGCTCCGGGTTGACCTCGACGACGACCACTCCGCGCGCCAGCGCCAAATCGGGCAATCCCGCCGCCGGGTAGACGATGCTGGAGGTCCCCACCACCACCAGCACATCGGCATCGGTCGTCGCTTCCACCGCGTGCTGCCAGGGTTCCTCGGGCAGCGCCTCGCCGAACCACACGATGTCGGGCCGGATCAAACCGCCGCAATCGCAGGTCGGTGGCTCGACTTCTAGCGTGGGCTCGCGCATCTCGGGCAAGACGCCGGTGTAGGGCAGATTGCAAGTCGCACAACGGAAGTCGAACAAGCTGCCGTGCAGGTGATGCACCGGCAAGCTACCCGCGCGCTCGTGCAGGTCATCGACGTTCTGCGTGACGACGCTGACCTCCGCGTGGTCCTGCCAGGCTGCGACAGCGAGGTGGCCGGGGTTGGGTTCGACGGTGCCGACCAGATAGTGCCGCCACAGATACCATCCCCATACCCGCTCGGGATTGCGTAACCAGCCTTGAACACTGGACAACTCGTAAGGGTCGAACCGGGCCCACAGGCCGTTCTTGTCGTCGCGGAAGGTCGGCACCCCGCTCTCCGCGGAGATTCCCGCGCCGGACAGCACCGTGATACGCACCCCACCAAGATAGCCGGACTGCGAGATACTGAGCAGGTGGAGCTGGGGGATTGGCTGCGAGTTGACGCACAAGCGGGTCGACCGCTGTTCGACCAGCTCCGCAACCAGATCATCGAGGCAATTCGGGCGGGTACCTTGCCGCCCGGCGCCCGGTTGCCGACGGTGCGCGAGCTGGCCGGTGAATTGGGTCTGGCCGTCAACACCGTGGCCCGCGCATACCGTGAGCTGGAGAGCGCCGGTATCGTCGAAACCCGGGGCCGGTTCGGCACATTCGTTGCTCGGGCCGATCCGTCGGACAGCGCGATGGCGGCCGCGGCGCAGACCTATCTTGACGTAGCGCGCGGACTCGGCCTCGGCAAGGCCGAGGCGCTGCGCTACCTCGAGGCCTGCGCCGACGACTAATCACGCAGGACTTTGACCAGCGTGCGCACGTTGCGGGTGGTGGTCGATGACTTGTATCGCTTCTTGCCCATGGTTTTACCGATGGTGCTGTCCAGCGTCTTATTCTTGGGCACCTGCCAATAGATCACGCCGGCGGACTTGGGGCCGCGCGCAATCTTCTCGTCGGGCCCTGCCTCGTCGGCCAGCGTGGCGAGTGCGTCGAGCACGTTGTTGTCGCTGACGAACGTGACGTAGGACTGGTATCCGTCCACATCGGGCTCGAAGGGATAGCCGTCGACGATGGCCCGCACCTTCTTGATGGGGTAGACCAGCACCCAGGCGTCATACCCGAAACGCTTTCGCAGCGCTTTCTCGGCCGTCGAGCGAACCGCATCGGCGGCGTCGGGCGAATCCAGTGTGACGTTGCCGGTAGCCAGAATGGTGCGCACGTCAGCGAACCCGGCATCGGTCAACGCGCTCGCGACGTCGGCCATCTTCAGGTTGACGCCACCGACATTGACGCCGCGCAGGAACATCGCGTACTGAGTCATGGCGCGATGGTATCCAGCTGCTGTCGAATCGGGTCGCGATCTGCGGGGCGAGTACGCTTTCGCCATGAGTCGCCAAGTGTTCGACGACAAGTTGCTGGCCGTGATTGCGGACAACTCCCTCGGCGTGCTGGCCACTCTCAAGCGTGACGGACGCCCGCAGCTGTCCAATGTGTCGTACTACTTCGACGCCCGCAGTGTCGCCATTCAGGTGTCGGTCACCGAGCCGCGGGCCAAGACGCGCAACCTGCGTCGTGACCCGCGGGCTTCGTTGCTGGTCGGCTCCGACGACGGCTGGTCGTACGCCGTCGCCGAAGGGACCGCGACGTTGACCCCCCCGGCCGCTGCGCCCGATGACGACACCGTCGAAGCGCTGATCTCGTTGTACCGCAACATCGCCGGTGAACACCCGGACTGGGACGACTACCGCCAGGCAATGGTCACCGACCGTCGTGTGGTGCTGACCCTGCCGATCGCGCACGTCTACGGCATGCCGCCCGGCGTGCGGTGACAGCGAATCACGCTGAACGGCCGCGGCGCGTTACGCTGCGGGCATGACTGATTCCAAGTCGGGGGCCGAGTCGTCTGCGGCTGCCGCGTCCGAGGACGACGCCAAACGCAAATTCCGCGAAGCCCTCGAGCGCAAGAATGCGAAGTCGTCGGGCGGCGGCGACCACAAGGACGGCGGTGCCAAGAAGCCGCGCGCACACGGTCCGGTGGAGAACCGCCGGGAGTTTCGCCGCAAGAGCGGCTGATCGCCTACCCGGCGGCGGGTGGTTCGTCTTTTTCCTCTGCGTCGGCGATACCGAGAAACGCTGCAGGAATGATGAATTCGATCGCCGTGAGCACTTCCTGGAACCAGTGCGGTCGCCCATTGTGAACCAGCGAAATCAACCGTCCGATACCGCCGACCGCCATGAGCCCTGCCAGCGGACGCACCTCCCCGGCGCGGATGGGGAATTTGCGGGCCGCGCGCAGCCAGGCGTCGACGAGCTGCACGGGCGACGCGTCGAGCGGCGTCGCCGGGGCCTGCCCGACGGTCCCGTCCGCCGAGAAGAAAGCGGTGGTGGCTGGACCAAAGTGTCCACCCGACACGCGCACTCAACGGCTTAGTTATGTCGCCACGAGCACTAAAATCTGCGGCGTGGAAACCCCCGACTTCGGGAAGCTGATCGGCTCCCTGGTGCGGCATCACTTCCGAGCCTGTTATCGCTGTGGCCGGGAGTGCGCCGCCAACCAAGCCGACGCGACAGACTGGGCTATCCGCCACATCCTGATGTATCCGGTCGGCCTGCTGTGCCCCGACTGCCAATCGCCCGAGGATCGAGCAGAGTCGACGATCCGAGAGGACACCAGTACGTACACCTTCGAGCGGGGTCGATTTGTCCAACACCCGCAACCGGATGACGACGAAGACGATTCGCGGATTAAAGCGAGCTGACTTCGTCACCCGCTTGCTCGTTGCCGCCTCCGATTCCGACGTCGGCGGTCTGTTCTCCAGATAGCAGCCTTCACGGTCCCTTGGCATTGTGGTTGGGTGATACGGATGGTGGTTGTTCGGCGGGAGGATCGTCGTTGACTGTGAAGCTCTGGCTGGCGCAGGAGCCCGAGGCAGATGAGCTGCTCTCGAATAGTCCCTTCGCGTTGCTGGTCGGGATGGTCTTAGACCAGCAGATACCTCTTGAGCGGGCGTTCGCCGGCCCGAAGACAATCGTTGACCGGATGGGCGGTCTCGACGCGGCCGACATCGCCGACTACGACCCGGACAAGTTCGCCGCATTGTGCTCGGAAAGGCCTGCAATACACCGCTTTCCGGGCTCGATGGCCAAGCGGATTCAGGCGCTTGCCCAGATTGTCGTTGACCGTTATGACGGCGACGCGGCCGCATTGTGGACCGCCGGTGACCCCGATGGACCCGAGTTGCTGCGACGGCTCAAGGACCTACCCGGGTTCGGCGAGCAGAAGGCGCGTATCTTTCTGGCGTTGCTCGGCAAGCAGTATGCGGTGACTCCGAAGGGTTGGCGGGCCGCTGCCGGTGAATTCGGCAAAGCGGGCACGCATCTGTCGGTCGCCGACATCGCCGACGCCCGTTCGCTCGAGAAGGTCCGCTCTTACAAGAAGCAGATGAAGGCAGTCAAGAAGGCAAACGGAAAGGCGGCAACGTGAAGACGCACCTGAATTGTCCGTGCGGTGAGGCGATCACCGGTAAGGACGAAGACGAGCTGGTCGACCTGACCCAGGCGCACCTGGCGAGCGCCCATCCCGGCTTGGAGTACGACCGGGACGCGATTCTGTTCATGGCCTATTAACCCAGCATGGCCTACTGACTCCCCGATCCGCCGACGCGCACACAGCGATGGGTGCGCGCCGGCGAAGGGAACCGGCCTCAGGGCACCACCGTCGAACCGATGGTGGGCATGAACTGGCATTGCTTGTCCTTGGTCGTGACCTGCCCGAAGATCGTCGACATGATGCTGCCCGAACCGGTGTCAACGATTGCGGTCAACGTGGTCGGCCCCTGCGGGTTGATGTCCGGGGACGGTTTGAGCGTCGCGCTGCCCGACTTGCCGGAGGTCAGATTCACCCAGGTGACATTCAATGGCAGCTTCTGCACGTCCGCGGGTCCCGAAGTGCCCATGGCGGTGAACACGTAGGCCGTCTGGCCGGCTTTCGGGCCGGGCGCGGGGATCTTCGCGGGTCCGGCCACCGACAGCGCGGGAGCCAGCACGTTACCGCCGTCGGACCCGCAGCCATTGCTGATCGACGGGTACATGAAGTCCTGCGTGGGCGGTGCGTCCGGGCTGAAGCCCGGGGCCGCGGCCTCGGGTGCCGGTGCGGGAGCAGCGGCAGGCGCCTGTCCGGCGGGTGCCGCAGGTGTGGCCGCCGCCGGCACCGCATTCGCGGGGGCAGGAGCGGGTGCTGCCTCGGGCGCGGGGCCCGCGGCGTGCACCGGGTCGATACCTGTTGGCAGGTGTGCCTGCGCGCCCGGTTCCACACCCGGCGGGACGGTGTGCGCGGTCGAGGCGGCATCCGGCGCCTGAACGAACTGGTTCACCGACGCTGCAACACTTTTCGATTGGTCGGGAGCCGTCGGACTGGACGCGAATGCCTGCGCTGCGGCCATCAGTAGCTGTGTTGCCTGCTCGGGGTTACCAGCGGCCTGCTGAATGATGGGGCTCAACTCGGTCAGCGCCGGCAGCCCCGGCACCTGTTGGGCGGGGATCGGCGCGGGCGGCGCCGGGTCGGCAGATGCGGTGGGGGACAGCGCCACTGCGGTGCTGGACGCGATAGCCGCGGCGGCGAAAGTAGTGATCAGATTCCTTGCGATGAACATGGTGTCCTCCCGGTCGGGTCGTTTTGGTGGCCGGCTGGCGCCTCGCGGCGCCAGCCGGCCAGGGTGCGATATCAGGGCAGGCCGGAAACCGGGAACAGCAACGGGTTTGGCGCTACGACGGGCGCCGCCGCCGGTGCGACGGCTGCCGGCACGCCCGCCGCTGAGGCGAGCCCGCTGCCGAGCGGAGATCCGCCGCCGATCAGCGAGGTCAGGTCGCCGGGCAGCGACACCTGCTGCGGCAGCGGGAACGGCAGCCCCGGTATCTGCGGCAGGTTGAGCTGCGCCTGCGGCAGCATTCCCGCGGGTCCGGCCGCCGGCGCAGCCGCGGCCGGAACCGTGGACGTCAAACCGGGAATCCCGAGTCCGGGTGCAGCCGTCGCGGCCGGAGCCGTCTGCGTCAGCCCCGGGATGCCGGTGGTCGGCGAGGCCGAGGCCGGAACCGACGGTGTCAACCCTGGGATCCCCAGCGTGGGTGCGGAACTCGTGGCCGGAGCGGTGGCCCCGGGAATGAGCGACGACGCTCCGGGCAGCCCGGTGGCGGCTTGCTGCGGCATCTTGATCGATGCGCTGGCCAGCGGCGGCGGCGTGGCCGGCTGTCCGCCCAGAGCCCCCGCGAGGTTTTGTAGTGCCTGCGGCGCCTGGGCCGCGGTGCCGGCGAGTTGCTCGCCGATATTGGGTGTGGGCACCGGCGCCGGGTCGGCGTGGGCTGTGCCCATCAGACCGCCCATGAGCAATGCCGCCGATGAGCCCACCACGACGGCGGTGGCTCGTAACAACGTCCGAACAGTTGACATGACTCTCCCTGGTAATCGTTGACTGGCGTCGGCGCTGATAGTTCGCCTGATATGGAAGTGACTCAAGTGACACGTGTGGCATTTATGCGACCGTTACGGAACCGAGCGTTGGCGGTGACCAGGCGGGTTAGCGCCGGGAACGTCCGCGCGCCTCAGCGACCCCGTTAAAGTCGTGCAGATAGACACCACCTCAGCCGCTCCGGCGGCAGTTACCAGCCGCCGGCGCGTGATCTCCGTCAACACGCTCGGCCCGGTGCTGTTGGTCGTGAGCGTCGCCGCGCGGCTGGCCTGGACGTATCTGGCTTCCAACGGCGCCAACTTCGTCGACCTGCACGTCTACATCGGCGGTGCGGCCACCATCGACCACCCCGGAAG
Source organism: uncultured Actinomycetota bacterium (assembly GCA_963760095.1). Classification (GTDB taxonomy): domain Bacteria; phylum Actinomycetota; class Actinomycetes; order Mycobacteriales; family Mycobacteriaceae; genus Mycobacterium. Next base: position 333,970 of record CAVXBT010000019.1, read on the forward strand.
TCTGTACCGCTACGTCTACGCCGACCAGACGCCGGATTTCCCGCTGCCGTTCACCTATCCGCCGTTCGCCGCAGTCATCTTCTATCCGCTGCACCTGCTGCCGTTCGGCCTGGTCGCGTTCTGCTGGCAGGTCGGGACGATGGCCGCGCTGTACGGGGTCGTCCGGATCAGCCAGCGGTTGCTCGGTGTCGGCGCCGGCGAAGGCCACCGGCTGGCGATGCTGTGGACGGGGGTCGCGATCTGGCTCGAGCCGCTACGCAGCACGTTCGACTACGGCCAGATCAACGTGGTGCTGGTGCTGGCCACATTGCTTGCGGTCTTCACGACGCGGTGGTGGGTGTCCGGGCTGTTGGTCGGCACGGCGGCCGGCGTCAAGCTGACGCCGGCGATCGCGGGACTCTATTTCGTCGGCGCCCGCCGGTGGGGTGCGGCGGTGTTTTCCGCTGTCGTCTTCCTGGCCACCGTTGCGGTGTCGGTGCTGGTCGTCGGCGATCAGACCCGTTACTACTTCACCGAATTGATCTTCAAGACCGACCGAGTCGGTCCGATCTGCACGATTTTCAACCAGTCCTGGCGCGGCGGTGTCTGCCGGATCTTCGGCCACGACGCCGGCTACAGCCCGGTGGTGCTGACCGGGATCGCGGTCACCGCAATACTTTCCGTCCTCGCCTGGCGCGCGCTGAGCACCCACGGAACTGATCAGCTAGGCCAACTGCTGATCGTCGAGTTGTTCGGGTTGCTGCTCTCGCCGATTTCCTGGACCCACCACTGGGTGTGGCTGGTGTCGTTGATGATCTGGCTGCTGCACGGGCCGCTGTCCGACCGTCTCGGCGCGCGGATTCTCGGCTGGACGTGGCTGGTGCTGACCGTCATCGGCGTGCCGTGGTTGCTGAGCTTTGCCCAGCCGACCATATGGCAGAACGGCAGGCCGTGGTATCAGGCATGGGGCGGGCTGGTTTACATCGTGGCGACGCTGGCGACTTTGGCCTGGATCGCGGCGAGCGGAACACGAGCCTCCGGTTCCGCCGTCGCGGCTCCATAACGAAATAACCCCACTCGGGGCGGTGACCGCCGAGTGGGGTTATTCGTCCCCCTGTCTTATGGTTGGCGACCCCGCGATGGGTAACCAAACCGACTATGGCAAACCCGGACGTTAACTTGTGGCGCTGGGTCCTCGCGGGTCAGCTCAGAACATTTGTAAGACGTCGCCGAAGGAGCCGAGTATCGACCCCAAATCCACCGACCCCAAATCCACCGAACCCGGGTCGATGGTGGTGAGGAAGTCACCGCCGGTCACCGCCGTGGAGAAGCCATCGACCAGCGGGGTGAGGTCAATGTTCCCAAAGGGGGTCACGAACGTGTCCGTGATTGTGCCTGGCGCAGCCGTACCGATTCCCGTTAACGAGTCTGTCGCAAGCCTCTGGGCCTGCTCTGGCAGGACGTCGGAGTAGACGTTCTCGAAGCCGTTACCGAAGTTGGCGATGTCGTACACCGAGCCGTCTGTCGGAAAGCTTTCTGTCGGGGCACTAATCATGTCGGCGTTGGCATAAGCGGTGGGGTCGTCACCGGTGATGAGGTACTCGATGTTTTCAAAGCCCGGGGTCGTCAACTTGCTCACGTCAGCGTTGAACGACCCAAGGTCGTCGCCTTTCGGGGTGACGTAGTCGAACGTTTGATACCCCTCGACTTGCTGGTAAAACGGCGGAAGTCCGGAAACCGTGAGGACGGTTTCCGGGCCGTCATCGGCCTCGAATCCGAAGACGTCGGGAGGAGTTGCGCGCATGGCGTCGGAGGTGACGTCGATGACGTCGCCGCTGTCGGCGTTAGCGACGGCCAGCGGAAGGAACGCGGCTGCCAGCAACCCCCCGGCTGCGGCACCCAGAGCGAGTGTGATACGGCGAGTTTTCATTTGGACTCCATTCTGACGTGACGGGGCTCACAGGATCGAAAGCAACCTGAGCATAAGCTAAGTAGAAGCAGAAGGTAATAAAAACCTGATAAATAACTGAGTTTTTTACGTTTGCGCAGATGACCTGCTCGCCTGGGCGAGCTCGTGTAAGCGTCCGCTCCCCTGAACAGTGGTCTGACCCGGAGTCGGTGATCTGGCGGTCGTGCTCCGCCGCCCGGTCAATGGCCTAGGCCGCGGGGGAGGGCGCTCTATCTGGTCCTGAGCGGGTGTTTGATGCCGGCGATGCGGGGCCAACCTTGCCGTATCCGCACTTTAGGCCAGCGTCAGAAGACCCGCGGCAGGTAGCCAAACTCTGGCGAGCGATCCTGCGCTGAGCGCGTCGGACAGCGCCTTGGGCCACGCACTGAACGCAGGGTGGACGTCAGAATGCAGACTCGGCGCGTCCCGGAAAGCCGCTAGACGCCGAGCATCCGGTCGATATCGTGCGCCATCGCTACGTCCTTCGCGGTGATACCACCTTCGGAGTGTGTCACCAGCGAGAAAGTCACCGTCCGCCAACGAATATCAATGTCGGGGTGATGATCCTGGGCTTCGGCGTGCTCGCCCACCCGGCGTACAGCGTCGATACCGGTAAGGAATGCGGGAAACTTGACCGACCGGCGCAGTGCGCCGTCCGATCGCTCCCAGCCCTTGAGGTCAGGCAGCGCGGCGTCCACTTGTTCATCGGTTAGCACAGCCATGTCTCGACCGTATACCGTCACCGCGATGCCGAACCAGATCGTCGTCGCCGGGGCCGTCATCTCCGGCTCCGCGGTATTGGTGGCCCAACGGCGCAGGCCGCCGGAATTGGCCGGCCGCTGGGAATTGCCGGGCGGGAAGGTCGCCGCCGGTGAGACCGAACCGGAGGCGCTGATCCGCGAACTCGCCGAGGAACTCGGGGTCGACGTCGTAGTCGGCCAGCGGCTGGGCGACGATATTGCGCTCAGCGAGACGACGACGCTGCGGGCCTACCTCGTCAGCCTGGTCCGCGGCGAACCACATCCGCACGACCACGCCGCATTGCGTTGGGTAGCCGCTGCTGAACTGCACGACATCGACTGGGTGCCTGCCGACCGGGGCTTCCTCGCTGCGCTGAAACGAGCCCTTTAAGCAGGCCGAGCTTGACGCTCAGTTCGCTTTTCAACTGCCCGCACTGTCAGAATCACCGGCGTGGATTTCCGAAATGTCGCCATCGTCGCTCACGTCGATCACGGTAAGACGACGCTGGTCGACGCCATGCTGCGGCAGTCGGGAGCGTTGACCCACCGCGGCGACGACGCCATCGAACGACTGATGGACTCCGGTGACCTGGAGAAGGAAAAGGGCATCACCATCCTGGCGAAGAACACCGCGGTGCACCGTCAGCACCCGGACGGCTCGATGACCGTCATCAACGTGATCGACACGCCCGGGCACGCCGACTTCGGCGGCGAAGTCGAGCGCGGGCTGTCCATGGTCGACGGAGTGCTGCTGTTGGTGGATGCCTCAGAAGGCCCGCTGCCGCAAACCCGGTTCGTGCTGCGTAAGGCGTTGGCCGCGCACCTGCCGGTGATCCTCGTCGTCAACAAGACCGACCGCCCCGATGCGCGCATCGCCGAGGTGGTGTCCGAGAGTCACGACCTGCTGCTCGATGTCGCCTCCGACCTCGACGACGAAGCGCAGAAGGCCGCCGAAGACGCGCTCGGACTGCCGACGCTGTACGCCTCCGGCCGCGCAGGCATCGCCAGCACCATCGAGCCGGCCAACGGCGAAAACCCGGTGGGCGAGAACCTCGACCCGCTGTTCGACGTGCTGCTCGAGCACATCCCGCCGCCGCAGGGCGACCCCGAAGCCCCACTGCAGGCGCTGGTGACCAACCTCGACGCGTCGGCCTTCCTCGGCCGGCTGGCGCTGATCCGCATCTACAAGGGCCGGATTAGAAAGGGTCAGCAGGTGGCGTGGATGCGCGAGGTGGACGGCCATCCCGTCATCACGAACGCCAAGATCACCGAATTGCTCGTCACCGAGGGTGTCGAACGGACGTCCACCGACGAGGCGATCGCGGGTGACATTGTCGCCGTCGCGGGCATTCCCGAGATCATGATCGGCGACACGTTGGCCGACACCGAGCACGCGCACGCGCTGCCGCGCATCACCGTCGACGAGCCGGCCATTTCGGTGACCATCGGCACCAACACCTCGCCGCTGGCCGGGAAAGTCAACGGGCACAAGCTGACCGCGCGCATGGTGAAGAACCGACTGGACTCCGAACTTGTCGGCAACGTGTCCATCAAGGTCGTCGACATCGACCGGCCGGACGCATGGGAGGTTCAGGGCCGAGGCGAATTGGCCCTGGCGGTGCTGGTCGAGCAGATGCGCCGGGAAGGCTTCGAGCTCACCGTCGGCAAGCCGCAGGTGGTCACCAGGACCATCGACGGCAAGCTGCACGAGCCGTTCGAGGCGATGACGATCGACTGCCCCGACGAGTTCGTCGGCGCGATCACGCAACTGATGGCCGCCCGCAAGGGCCGGATGGAGGACATGATCAACCACGCCGCCGGTTGGGTGCGAATGGACTTCATCGTGCCGAGCCGTGGGTTGATCGGCTTCCGGACCGACTTCCTCACCCTGACCCGCGGTACCGGCATCGCGAACGCGGTGTTCGACGGTTACCGGCCGTGGGCGGGCAAGATCCGGGCCCGGCACACGGGCTCGCTGGTGTCGGATAGGACCGGCTCGATCACGCCGTTCGCGATGATCCAGCTATCGGACCGCGGCCAGTTCTTCGTCGAGCCGGGTCAGGACACCTACGAAGGACAGGTCGTCGGCATCAACCCGCGGGCAGAGGACCTCGACGTCAACGTCACCCGTGAGAAGAAGCTGACCAACATGCGGTCGTCGACCGCGGACGTGTTCGAGACGTTGGCCAAGCCGCTCGAGCTCGACCTGGAGCAGGCGATGGAATTCTGCGCCAACGACGAATGCGTCGAGGTGACGCCTGAGATTGTCCGGGTCCGCAAGAACGACCTGGACGCCACCACCCGTGCGCGCAGCAAGGCTCGGGCCAAAGCACGCGGCTAGCTGCACTCGTGAGGTTCCGACCGGGCACCGATACCCTGTTGGGCGTGCCGAAACCAGCTCGCCGCGCCTGCGCGACCGCCGGCCTGCTGGTTTCGCTGCTGGCGTTCGCCGGCTGCACCGTCAGCCCGCCGCCGGCGCCGCAGAGCACCGAGACGTCGCGGAGCACCGCGCCGCCACCGCAGCGCAAAACGCAGATCATCATGGGCATCGACTCGATCGGCGCCGGGTTCAACCCGCATCTGCTGTCCGATCTTTCCGCGGTGAACGCCGCGATCAGCGCACTGGTACTGCCCAGCGCCTTCCGTCCGGTGTCCGATCCCGCCACGGCGACGGGATCTCGTTGGGAGATGGACCCCACGCTGCTGGTGTCCGCCGAGGTGACCAGCGAGAACCCGTTCACGGTGACCTACAAGATCCGGCCGGAGGCGCAGTGGACCGACAACGCCCCGATTGCCGCCGACGACTTCTGGTATCTGTGGCGGCAGATGGTCGGTCAGCCCGGTGTGGTCGATCCGGCCGGTTATGACCTGATCACCGGGGTGCAGTCGATCGACGGCGGTAAGCAGGCGGTCGTCACGTTCTCCCAGCCCTACCCGGCGTGGCGCGAGCTGTTCGACAACATCCTTCCGGCGCACATCGTCAAAGACGTGCCGGGCGGCTTCCCGGCCGGGCTGGCGCGCACCCTGCCGGTCACCGGCGGACAGTTCCGGGTGGAATCCATCGACCCGCAACGCGACGAAATTCTGCTTGCCCGCAACGACCGTTACTGGGGACCGCCGGCCAAGCCGGATCTGATTCTGTTCCGGCGGGCGGGAGCGCCTGCCGCGCTGGCCGATTCGGTCCGCAACGGCGACACCCAGGTAGCCCAGGTGCACGGCGGCTCAGCGGTTTTCGCGCAGCTGTCGGCGATCCCGGACGTGCGGACGGCCCGGATCATGACGCCGCGGGTCATGCAGCTCACGCTGCGCGCCAACGAACCCAAGCTGGCCGACGGACTAGTGCGCAAGGCGATCCTGGGACTGCTCGATGTGGACTTGCTCGCCGCCGTGGGCGCGGGCAGTGACAACACCGTCAGCCTGGACCAGGCGCAGATCCGGTCGCCCAGCGATCCCGGCTACGTGCCGACGGCGCCGCCGGCGCTGACCCGGACCGCGGCGTTGGGGCTGCTGGAATCGGCCGGCTACCAGATCGACAACGACACCTCGGCATCGGTCGCGCCGCCATCCCCGGAGGGTTCGCCACCACAGCCGCCCGCCGACGGACCGCCGGAGATCACCCGGGGCCGCGTCAGCAAGGACGGCAAGCAGCTGTCGCTGATCATCGGCGTCGCGGCCAACGACCCGACGTCGGTCGCGGTGGCCAACACCGCCGCCGACCAGCTGCGCAACGTCGGGATCGCCGCGACCGTGTTGGCGCTTGACCCGGTGGCGATGTACCGCGATGCGCTGGTCAACAACCGGGTGGACGCTTTGGTGGGTTGGCGCGAGGCCGGCGGGAACTTGGCGACGCTGTTGTCGTCCCGCTACAGCTGCCCGGCGCTGGAGGCGACGGCGGTGTCGACCGCGGCAGCACCGACGGCCCCGTCCGGCGCGTCTGCTCCGGCCAAGCCGACCCCGGCCACCACGGCCACCACGTCAGTGACTCCCACCTCCACGCCGGCTGCCCGCGCGCAGGAGCCCGGCGCACTGGTGCAGGCGCCGTCGAACCTCACCGGTATCTGCGACCACAGCATCCAGGCGAACATCGATGCCGCCCTCAACGGCACGAAAGACATCAACGGCGTGATCAATGCCGTGGAGCCACGGCTGTGGGATATGTCTGTTGTGCTGCCGATTCTGCAGGACACCACGATCGTCGGTGCGGGCCCGAGCGTCCGCAATGTCAGCCTCTCCGGCGCTGTGCCGGTGGGGATAGTCGGCGACGCGGGGAAATGGGTGAAGACCGGGCAGTGAGCTGCGCCGTCGGCCCTTCTGTAACGATTCGGCATCTGTCGGACAAAAGTTAAAGAATCACGGTTTTTAAGCTTGCTCTTAGATAGTGTTCGACTCACAGGTACAGGAACGAGCCGCGGCAAATACCAACTACTCGGGGCCCGTCCGCGATGCGACGCGGCCGGATATTCCCAGCAGTCTTCTGCTCGAAGGCTTCCGTTCAATTGACTGGGCCTTTCGATGGACCATGCGCCAAAGGCGGACCGACCAGGGGGCGGCCCGCCTTTGGCCATTTTTCGCCAAAGAGCCGGAAACTGTTGGGCCACAAATCGCTTAGGCCGGGTGGGCCATCACGGTATCGACGATCTGGGCGAGCTGACGCTTGTTGGGTGGGGCGCCGGTCAGCAGTACCTGCTGGTTGATCAGCGCGGTGCCAACCCGTGCGGTGTACGGCGTCAGCGTGGCCGCATCGATCTCGCCGTTGACCACGCCGGCCTGCAAGATCGATTCGATGATGTGCAGTCGGGGCCCGACCACTGCGTCGGCGAAGATGGCGCGCAACTCCGGCTCATGCAGGAGCTGATTCAGCGTCCGTAGGCCGGGGAAAGTGGTCTTGCCGGCGACGACGTCGCAGTGTGCGGAGAAGTACGCCAGGAGGTTCTCCCGCGCCGATCGATCCGGGCGCGGCTCGGATAAGGGTGGCAGCGTGTAGAGCAGCGCCGCCTGAACCAAGTCGTGCTTGCTGGACCAGCGTCGGTACAGCGCGGCTTTGCCGGTGCGGGCCCGCGCGGCGATCCCTTCCATGGTCAGGCCTCCGTAACCGACAGCAGCCAATTCGGCCAGCGCCGCGTCATAGAGGGCATCCTCGAGTTGCTTGCCCCGGCGGCGGGTACGGACCGTTACCGTCTGCTCTGCCATGCGACGATAGTAGTCACTAGCGTTTCTTGGGGCGCGTCGAGTTTGCCGATCCACCGACTATTGCTGTGGCTCAGCGGTTTCAGTCGCGGTAATCCTTTGCCGCACGAGCGCAACGGTATGGTGCGTCCATGCAGGAGACCCCGCGGCTGCTGTTCGTGCATGCCCATCCCGACGACGAAACCATCACCAACGGCGTCACTATTGCCCATTACGTCGCACGCGGAGCGCAGGTGCAGGTTGTCACCTGCACGCTGGGCGAGGAGGGCGAAGTCATCGGCGATCAATGGGCGCAGCTGGCCGTCGATCACGCCGACCAGCTCGGTGGTTACCGCATCGGCGAACTGACCGCGGCGCTGCACGCTCTGGGCGTGGGCGCGCCGGTCTATCTCGGCGGACCGGGCCGCTGGCGTGATTCGGGCATGGCGGGTAGCGAACCGCGCGGCCGGCAGCGGTTCGCCGACGCCGACGAACGCGAGGCCGTCGGCGCGCTGGTCGCCGTCATTCGCGCGATGCGCCCGCACGTCGTGGTCACCTACGACGCCAACGGCGGGTACGGGCATCCCGACCACATCCAGGCCCATCGCGTGACCGCGACCGCGGTGGCCGCGGCCGGCACCGACGAGTACCCGGGCACGCCGTGGTCGGTGCCGAAGCTCTATTGGACGGTTATCGCCCGCAGCGCGTTCACGGCGGGTTGGGAGGCGCTCGGCCCCGGCGATCTGCGGGCCGAATGGGTGATTCCACCGGCCGACGGCGATTTCGGCCAACTCGGTTATCCCGACGACCAGATCGACGCCGTCATCGACGCGCCGGAGGCGCTACTGGCCAAGCAGGCGGCGCTGGCCGCGCACGCCACCCAGCTCACCGTCGGACCCACCGGTCGGGCTCTGGCGCTGTCGAACAACTTTGCCCTGCCCATCGTGGCCCAGGAGCACTACATCCTGGCCGCCGGCGCGCCGGGAGAACGTGACGAGCGCGGCTGGGAGACCGATCTGCTCGCCGGACTCGACCTCGCGGGGCCTGTCACGCGGTAGGCTTCCGACCAGCCCATCACGGAAGGAGTCCGATGGATCCGGATCTGGACCAGAACGAGCAACACTGGCAGGACCGACTGGACAGCTTCCAATGGGTGCTCATGTCCATCGCCTCGCAGTTGGACAGCGTCCCGAACTGACCGCGACCAAGCCCCACGCCAGGCAGTTCGACGAAACCGGCGCGACGGACCCGGCAATGCGGATCGTCTTTCTGACGTTGCTCGCGGTCGACGGCGTCATATCCGCAGTCGGCGGCGCGTTGCTGCTGCCCTCCTACATCGGGTCGGTTCCATTCCCCATCAGCGCGTTCATCAGTGGCCTGCTCAACGCGGCCTTGGTCTGGGCCGCGGGCCGATGGACGAAATCGGCGCGGCTGGCCGCTTTGCCGCTGTGGACCTGGCTGCTGACGGTTCTCGGGATGTGCGTGGGCGGTCCGGGTCACGACGTCATCTTCGGCGGGCGCGGATGGCTGGCTTACAGCCCGTTGTTGCTGCTCGTGGCGGGTGCGGTGCCGCCCTACTGGGTGTTGCGGCGGCACCGGGACGCGGGCTGACGACCCGAACGCACATACATTTCTCCGCCGAGAGGGCGGGGACCCGCCACTGCACTGCCGGAGGCTACTGTTGTCGCTCATGGCACGCGTCGGGTCGCAGATAGTTGGGACGTGCGGATGAAATTTGGATGGCCGGAAGTTACACCAACGTGCCACTGACTCCAGGCGAAGAACCGACCCTGCTGCCCAGCCCGTCGGTACCGTCGCGAACTGATGGCTCTGCGCTGCGGCGGGTGCTGCGTCGGGCCCGCGATGGGGTGGCGCTGAACGTCGACGAGGCGGCGGTCGCGATGACCGCGCGCGGCGAGGATCTGGCCGACCTGTCTCGCAGTGCGGCGAGGGTGCGCGACGCCGGTCTGGAATCAGCCGGGCGCCGCGGCGCTCGCGGCCGGCTGCCGGTCAGCTACTCGCGCAAGGTGTTCATCCCGGTCACGCATTTGTGCCGCGACAGCTGCAACTACTGCACATTCGTCACCGTGCCCGGCAAGCTTCGTGCTCAGGGTTCCGGTATGTATCTGGAGCCCGACGAGATCCTCGACATCGCTCGTCGCGGCGCCGAATTGGGTTGCAAAGAAGCATTGTTCACCCTCGGCGACCGCCCTGAGGACCGGTGGCCGGAGGCGCGCGACTGGCTGGACGAACGAGGTTACGACTCCACAGTGTCTTATCTGCGGGCGATGGCGATCCGGGTGCTCGAGGAAACCGGCCTGCTGCCTCATCTGAACCCCGGCGTAATGAGTTGGTCGGAGTTGTCGCGGCTCAAGCCGGTGGCGCCGTCGATGGGCATGATGTTGGAGACGACGTCGAAGCGGCTGTTCGAAACCAGAGGTCTGGCTCATTACGGCAGCCCCGACAAGGATCCCGCTGTTCGGCTGCGCACGTTGACCGACGCCGGTCGGCTGTCGATTCCGTTCACCACCGGCCTACTGGTCGGCATCGGCGAGACGCTGGCCGAGCGGGCTGAGACGTTGCATGCAATTCGCAAGTCGCATAAGGAGTTCGGCCACGTCCAGGAAGTGATCGTGCAGAACTTCCGCGCCAAAGAACACACCGCGATGGCGTCGACGCCGGACGCGGGCATCGACGATTTCGTTGCGACGGTGGCGGTGGCGCGCCTGGTCCTCGGCCCGGCGATGCGCATCCAGGCACCGCCGAACCTGGTGTCGGCGGCGGAGTGCCTGGCGCTGATCGCCGCGGGGGTCGACGACTGGGGCGGCGTCTCGCCGCTGACGCCGGATCACGTCAACCCCGAGCGCCCGTGGCCCGCTCTCGACGATCTCGACGCCGTCACCGCGCAGGCGGGATACGACCTGGTGGAGCGACTGACCGCGCAGCCCAAATATGTACAGGCCGGGGCGGCGTGGATCGACCCGCGGGTACGCGGCCACGTTGTGGCGCTGGCCGATCCGGCCACCGGGCTGGCCCGCGACGTGAGACCGGTGGGCATGCCGTGGCAGGAACCCGACGACGTGGCATCGTCCGGCCGGGTCGACCTGAACGCGGCGATCGACACCGAAGGCCGCAACACCGAGGCGCGCAGCGATCTGATGAGCGCCTTCGGGGACTGGGATTCGATCCGTGCGCAGGTGCACGAGTTGGCCGCCCGAGCGCCCGAACGCATCGACACCGATGTGCTCGCCGCCCTGAACTCGGCTGAGCGCGACCCCGCCGCGTGCACCGACGCGGAGTACCTCGCGTTGGCCACCGCCGACGGCCCGGCAATGGATGCTGTTGCCGCGCTGGCTGATTCGTTGCGCCGCGATGTGGTCGGTGACGACGTGACGTTCGTGGTGAACCGCAACATCAACTTCACCAACATCTGCTACACGGGCTGCCGATTCTGCGCGTTTGCGCAGCGAAAGGGCGACGCCGACGCGTTCTCACTGTCGGCGGACGAGGTCGCACAACGCGCCTGGGAGGCACACGTCGAGGGCGCCACCGAGGTGTGCATGCAAGGTGGTATCGACCCCGAGTTGCCGGTCACCGGGTACGCCGACCTGGTGCGCGCCGTCAAAAAGCGGGTGCCGTCAATGCACGTGCATGCGTTTTCGCCGATGGAGGTCGCCAACGGTGTGACCAAGAGCGGCTTGAGTGTTCGTGAGTGGCTGACCAGTTTGCGGGAGGCGGGCCTGGACTCCATCCCCGGCACCGCCGCGGAGATTCTCGACGACGAAGTCCGCTGGGTGCTCACCAAGGGCAAGCTGCCCACCTCGATGTGGATCGAGATCGTGTCGACCGCCCACGAGGTGGGTCTGCGGTCGTCCTCGACGATGATGTACGGGCACGTCGACGACCCGCGGCACTGGGTCGGTCACCTCAATGTGTTGCGCGACATCCAGGACCGCACCAGCGGTTTCACCGAGTTCGTGCCGCTGCCGTTCGTGCATCAGAACTCGCCGCTCTATCTGGCCGGCGCGGCGCGGCCCGGGCCGACTCACCGCGACAACCGCGCCGTGCATGCCTTGGCACGGATCATGTTGCACGGCCGTATCTCTCAGATCCAGACCAGTTGGGTCAAGCTCGGCGTCGAGCGCACTCAGGTGATGCTCAACGGCGGCGCCAACGATCTGGGTGGCACGTTGATGGAGGAGACCATCTCGCGGATGGCCGGTTCCGAATTCGGATCGGCCAAATCTGTTGCGGAGTTGACCGCGATCGCCGAGGGTATCGGGCGTCCGGCACGCCAGCGCACCACCACGTACAGTCCGCTTGCCGCCTGAGCTGGCGCCGCTAAAGCCGGGCCGCCAGTTCGGTGCCTTGTCTGATGGCGCGCTTGGCGTCCAGCTCTGCGGCGAATGCGGCGCCGCCGATGATGTGCGGGTCGATGCCATTGCGCCGCAGGTCATCTTCCAGGTCGCGCACCGGCTCCTGGCCGGCGCAGACCACGACGTTATTCACCGCCAGCAGCCGTGGTCGCTCGCGCTTAGGACCGAAGCTGATGTGCAGCCCGTCGTCGCTCACCCGTTCGTAGTTGACTCCGGAAAGTTGATGAACGCCTTTGGCTTTCAGTGACGCCCGGTGTACCCATCCGCTGGTTTTGCCGAGCCGCTTTCCTTGGGCTCCGTTCGTGCGCTGCAGCAAGTAGACCTCGCGTGCCGGCGGCGCGGGAATCGGAGTGGTCAGTGCGCCGGATGCTTCCCACGGATCGGCCGCGCCCCACTCCGCCTTCCAATCTTTTAGGCTTTGCCGTTCATACGTCGGCGAGGACTCGGTGACCAGGAACTCGCTGACGTCGAAGCCGATGCCGCCTGCTCCGATGACGGCGACGCTGTTCCCGACCGGTTTGACGCCGGTGATGGCCTCGGCGTAGGTCAGCACCATCGGGTGATCGATTCCGGGGATGGCCGGAATCCGCGGCAGCACGCCGGTGGCCAGCACCACATGCTCGTAGCCGGCCAGTTCGGAAGCCGTCGCCCGGGTGCCCAGCCGCATCACCACGCCGTGGGTTTGCAGCATCGTCGTGAAATACCGAATGGTTTCGTTGAATTCTTCTTTGCCCGGGATGCGGCGTGCCATGTCGAACTGGCCGCCGATGACGTCGTTGGCCTCGAACAGCGTGACATGGTGGCCGCGCGCGGCGGCGTTGACCGCGGCCGCCAGCCCGGCCGGCCCGGCCCCAACCACCGCGATCGAGCGCGTGCGCCGGGTCGGTGACAGCACCAGCTGCGTTTCATGGCCGGCCCGTGGATTGAGCAGACACGACACGGTCTTCTTCACGAACGCGTGATCCAGACAAGCCTGGTTGCAGGCGATACAGGTGTTGATCTCGTCGTCGCGCTCGGCCTGCGCCTTGAGCACCCATTCCGGGTCTGCCAGCAGCGGCCGGGCCATCGAGATCAGCTGCACGTGAGTGTCGGCCAGGATTTGTTCGGCCGCCTGCGGCATGTTGATGCGATTGGACGCGACCACCGGGATATTGACGTGCCCGGCGACGGCATGGCTGATGTCGACGAAGGCGCTGCCCGGCACCGAGGTGACGATGGTCGGGATCCGCGCCTCGTGCCAGCCGAAGCCGGAGTTGATCATGGTCGCGCCGGCCGCCTCGACTTCGGTTGCCAGCGCAAGGGTTTCGTCCCAGCTCTGACCGTTCTCGACGTAGTCGGCCATCGACATCCGGTAGCAGATGATGAAATCTGATCCGACGGCCGCGCGTGCGCGGCGCACGATCTCGACCGGGAAGCGGCGGCGCTTCTCCGCGGTGCCGCCCCAGGCGTCGTTGCGTCTGTTGGTTCGCGGCGCAAGGAACTGGTTGAGCAAATACCCTTCACTGCCCATGATCTCGACGCCGTCGTAGCCCGCCTCGCGGGCCAGCTGTGCGCAGCGCACGAAGTCGTCGATCGTGCTGCGCACGCCGCTCGAGGAGAGCCGGCGTGGTCGAAACGGGTTGATAGGCGCCTTGATCGACGACGCGCTGACCGAAAAGGGATGGTAGGCATAGCGCCCGGCGTGCAGGATCTGAAGCAAGATCTTGCCGCCCGCGTCGTGCACCGCGCTGGTGACACGACGGTGGCGTCGGGCCTGCGCGGAGGAGGTCAGCTCCGAGGCGAACGGCAGCAACCAGCCGGTTCGATTGGGAGCGTAGCCGCCGGTGATGATCAGGCCGACACCACCGTGGGCGCGTTCGGCGAAATACTCGGCGAGCCGGTCGATATGGCGCGCACGGTCTTCCAGACCGGTGTGCATCGAACCCATGATCACCCGGTTGCGCAGCGTGGTGAATCCGAGGTCCAACGGGGACAACAGGTTTGGATAAGTCATCACTTCTCCTGTGTCGGGTTCTGCAGCGGGTCCGGTAGTGCGTTCGTCACTTCGTCGAGCCAGTCGATGGTGCTTTCCTCGGCGCGGATGCCACCGCGCAGCACCAAATACTGATGCAGTGCGCTGCCCGTCAGCGCCGCCGGGTCTGGGAACTGCTTCTTCTCGAATCCGTGGTAGGTGTCCAGCAATTGGGCGCGTTCGGCGCGCAGGGCGCTGATCTGTGCGCGCAGTGCCGCGCCGTCGCCGTAGGCTGCGCCGCGCAGCTTCACGGCGACCTCACGGGTGCGGGTGTCGCTGAGTGCGCCGCCCCTTCCGGAACTACCGGAGCCGGACCCGCCGCTGCCGAGGGGCGCGGCGATCCAGCGGGCCAATTCGGCGCGGCCGGCATCGGAGACGGTGTAGACCTTCTTGTCCGGCCGCCCGCGCTGAGCGACCACTCGCGCCGATAGCCAGCCGTCGCCTTCCATGGTCCGCAGGGTGCGGTAGATCTGCTGGTGGGTGGCCCCCCAGAAATACCCGATCGAACGATCGAACCGGTGTGCCAGTTCGTAGCCGGAGCCGGACTGTTCGCACAGCGACACCAGGATTGCGTGGGGGAGTGTCACCGGCGCAGCATAAGAACTGCGGGTCACGCTATGCAACTAGTTGCACTGCACCGACGCGCATAGTGGCCAGGTGCTTGCGTTGTATATGCAACGTCTAGTATCAGTAACCAGGGATCTGCATCGCCGGACGGCGAAAAGCTCGCCCAGGCAAGGGCGGGCGTTCGCTTACCGGTATAGCCAAACAGCCACCTGGAGACCGTGAGGAGACGTCTGTGACGTACACGATCGCCGAACCATGCGTCGACATCAAAGACAAGGCATGCATCGAAGAATGCCCGGTCGACTGCATCTACGAGGGCGCTCGGATGCTGTTCATACACCCCGACGAATGCGTCGACTGCGGTGCCTGCGAGCCGGTCTGTCCGGTCGAGGCGATCTACTACGAGGACGATGTGCCCGAGCAGTGGAACCAGTACACGCAGATCAACGCGGACTTCTTCGCTGAACTCGGTTCCCCGGGTGGCGCAGCGAAAGTCGGCCTGACCGAGAACGACCCCCAGGTCGTCAAGGACCTCCCGCCGCAGGGTGAGGGCGACTGAGCCGCCTGACGGACCGCCGACTGGGGGCACCTCCCGCTCGCGGGGGAGTGTCGGCTCAGCTGCCGGAGTTCCCCTGGGACACCCTGGCCGATGCGACCGCGCTGGCCAAGTCGCACCCGGGCGGCATCGTCGACCTGTCCGTCGGCACGCCCGTCGACCCGGTGGCACCGCTGATCCGTGAAGCCCTCGCCTCGGTCGGCGATGCACCGGGATACCCCACCACCGCGGGCACGCCGGAGCTTCGTGAGTCGGCGGTCGCCGCGCTGGCCCGCCGTTACGGCATCACCGAACTGACCGAGGCGGCCGTCCTGCCGGTGATCGGCACCAAGGAGCTCATCGCCTGGTTGCCGACCTTGCTCGGCCTCGGCGCCGAGGATTTGGTCGTCGTGCCCGAGCTGGCCTACCCGACGTACGACGTCGGCGCACGACTGGCCGGCACCCGGGTGCTCTTCGCCGACTCGCTCACCCAACTCGGGCCCCAGGCGCCGGCATTGGTGTTCGTGAACTCGCCGAGCAATCCGACCGGGCAGGTGCTCGGTGTCGATCATCTGCGCAAGCTCGTCGGCTGGGCCCGCGAACGCGGCGTACTGGTGGCATCCGACGAGTGCTACCTGGGCCTGGGCTGGGACGCCGAGCCGGTGTCGGTGTTGCACCCGTCGGTGTGCGACGGCGACCACACCGGTCTGCTGGCGGTGCACTCGCTGTCCAAGAGCTCTTCGCTGGCCGGCTACCGGGCAGGTTTCGTCGCCGGGGACGCCGCCGTGGTCGGTGAGCTGCTGGCGGTGCGCAAACACGCCGGCATGATGGTGCCGCGGCCCGTGCAGGCGGCCATGGTCGCCGCCCTGGACGACGACGCCCACGAGCGCGAGCAGCGCGATCGCTACCACCGGCGCCGGGATGCGTTGCTGCCGGCGTTCCGGTCGGCCGGCTTCACCGTCGACCATTCCGAGGCGGGGCTATATCTATGGGTCACCCGCGGCGAGGCATGCCATGACACCGTCACATGGCTGGCGCAACGCGGCATTCTCGCGGCACCCGGTGAGTTCTACGGTGCACGCGGGGCCCGGCATGTCCGGGTGGCGTTGACCGCCACCGACGAGCGCATCGCCGCCGCCGTCGACCGGCTGAAGATCTAGGAGCGGCGCCGATGGCTGAGCACCCCGAATACGACGTCGAGTCAGTGGACCGGCTGCCGTTCAGCACTGAGGAGAAATCGCACCGATACCGGACCGAGAACTACCGGGGAGCCGTCGGCCTCAACTGGTACCGCACCGACCCCAGTCTGCAGCTGACGATGGCCTATTACCTCACGCCCGACGAGCTGGCCGTCGTCGAACCCCACCTGGACGGTATCGGTGCGCTGATGGGCGGCCCGGTCGCCCGGTGGGCCGAGCAGACCGACCGCAATCCGGCACGGCTGGAACGCTACGACCGCTGGGGTCACGACATCAGCCAGGTGGTCCAGCCGGCGTCGTTCATCGAGTCCAAACGGGCGGTGCTGGACGCGCAAAAGGCGCTCAAAGACGACGCGCGTCGCGCCGGCGTCAACCCGTCGTTGCCGTTGTTTGCGGCCAACTATCTGCTCGATCAGGCTGACATCGGCATGGGTTGCGCGCTCGGAACCGGCGGCGGCATGGTCAAGTCGCTGGTTGCGGCCTATGCCCCGGCCGACGTACGCGAGCATGTCCTGGCCAAATTCGACACCGGTGAGTGGGAGGGCGAGACCGCTCAGCTGCTCACCGAGCGCGCCGGCGGCTCCGATCTCGGCACGTTGGAGACGACGGCGACCCCGCAAGGCGACGCTTGGCTCCTTAATGGGTTCAAGTGGTTTGCGTCCAACTGCGACGGTCAGGTATTCGTCGTGCTGGCCAAGCCGGAGGGCGCCCCGGATTCCAGCCGCGGCGTGGCGACGTTCCTGGTACTGCGGACCCGTCGCGACGGCACCCGCAACGGCGTTCGCATCCGGCGACTCAAGGACAAGCTCGGCACCCGGTCGGTGGCCTCCGGAGAGGTGGAGCTCGTCGACGCGGAAGCCTTCTTGCTGTCCGGCGATCCGAGCAGCCAGAACGCTGAGGCGCAGCCGCACGACGGCAAAGGCCTGGGCCGGATGATGGAACTGACCAATGCGTCTCGGCTCGGCATCGCCTTGTTCGCGCTCGGCAATGCCCGCCGTGCACTGGTCGAATCGCTGTGTTACGCCAGGCAGCGGCGGGCATTCGGCGACCGGCTGATCGACAAGCCGCTGATGCGCCGCAAGCTCGCCGAGATGATCGTCGACGTCGAAGCCGCTCAGGCGCTGGTGTTCGACGGCGTCGGTTTCGCCAATCACCGCCAGCGGCGGCCGGTGCGGCAGCGTATCGCCGTGCCGGTGACCAAGCTCAAGGTGTGCCGGCTGGGCATCACCATGGCCTCCGACGCGATCGAGATCCACGGCGGCAACGGTTACATCGAGACCTGGCCGGTGGCGAGGCTATTACGTGACGCACAGGTCAACACGATCTGGGAGGGCGCCGACAACATCCTCTGTCTCGACGTGCGGCGGGGTATCGAGCGCATCGGCGCCCACCAACCACTGTTGGAGCGGCTGCACGACGCGGTCTCGGTGTCCGACGACGACGACACGACACGGTTGGTGCGACGCCGGGTCGAGGATCTCGAGGCGGCGATCACCGCCTGGACCAAGCTGCCGGTTGAGGTGGCCGAGGCGCGGCTCTTCCCGCTGGCCCAATTCATGGGCGACGTCTACGCCGGTGCGCTGCTCACCGAGCAGGCCGCGTGGGAGCAGGCCACCCATCGCACGGATCGTAAGGCCCTGGTGGCCCGGCAGTACGCGCGGCGCTATCTCGCCGAGCAGGGTCCGCTTCGTGGCATCGACGACGACGTCGATGAGGGAATCGAGCGGTTCGACCAGCTTGTTGGCGGCGCGTTGACAGGCGACTGACCACCCGGACGCGGTCGGTCGCCCGTGTCCCGACCAGCACCATTCGATCGCCAGCGCCGCGATGCATCAAGATTGCGTAAAGAACGTTTCGAGGCTGCTGTGGGTGTGAGTCCCAGCGCGCGCGATCGACCCGACGACCGTAGGCTTTGGCGGGGTTCGTCATGCTTGTGTAAGAAATCGGCAAGGTTGTGTAAGGAATGTGCTAATGACTCAGTTGGTCGACGGGCAGCGGACATCGCTGTCCTTCTCGGACCGGTGTAAGAGGGCCTTCCTCGGAAGGCCGATGATCACCGACCAACTTCAGCACGAGCGCCTGTCCAACCCTGTCGCACTCGGCGTGCTCTCGCCAGACGCAATCTCCTCGACCGCCTACGGTTCCGAGCAGGTCATGATCGAACTGCTCCCGGCAGCCGGAATGGCCGCGTTCGCATTGTTACTTCCCATCACCGGGGTCATCTTGTTGATCCTGGTGTTGGTGGCCGCGTCATATCGCCAGGTGGTGATGGTCTACACTCGTGCCGGCGGTTCCTACGTGGTCGCGCGGGAGAACTTCGGACCCAAGATCGCCCAGATCGCCGCCGCATCGCTGCTGATCGACTACGTCGTAACCGTCGCGGTGCAGTGCGCGGCCGGAACCGTGGCGGTGGTGTCGGCTATTCCCGTCCTCGGTCCCTACAGCCTGGAAATCACCGTCGGCATTGTCCTCGTCATGTGCCTTGCCAACCTGCGCGGATTGCGCGAAGCCGGGCTGCCCTTTGCGCTGCCGACCTATTTATTTGTCGGCATGGTGTCGTTGACGATCGTCGTCGGAGTCATTCGGGAATTCCTCGGCAGCCTGCCGGTCTACGACCCGGTGCACACCGATGGAGCGGTGTCGGTGCAGCACGGCAGCGGGCTGATCATGGGCGCCACCATCCTGATCGTGTTGCGGGCATTCGCCAACGGTGGTTCATCGCTGACCGGTGTCGAGGCGATCTCCAACACGGTGAACGCCTTTCGGCCGCCGGAGAGCACGAATGCACGTCGAGTGCTCACCATCATGGGATGCATCCTCGCCTTCTTGTTGGCCGGTGTCGCCTGGCTCGCCCACATCACGCACGCCTTCCCGTACGCCAGTGGGTATCCGTCGATGCTGTCCGAGATCGCACGGGCGGTCTTCGGTAACGGCGTGATCGGCAAGGCGCTGTATTTCCTCGTTCAGGCGGCTACCGCACTGATCCTCTACACCGGCGGCAACACCAGCTTCAACGGCTTTCCCGCGTTGACGAGTTTCGTCGCCGAGGACAGCTTCCTGCCGCGGCCGCTGATGAAACGTGGCCACCGGCTGGTGTTCTCTAACGGCATCATCACGCTGACCGTGCTGGCAGTGGTCCTGTTGATCGGGACGGGCGGTTCGCTTAACGCGTTGGTGCCCTTTTACGCGATCGGGGTGTTCACCGGCTTCTCGATGGCCGGCTACGGCATGACCAAACACTGGCTGACCCATCGTGGGCCTGGTTGGCAATACAAGCTGGTGATCAACCTCTCGGCGGGAATCTTGTCGACGGTCGTGGTGGGCATCTTCGCGATCGCGAAGTTCACCGAAGGCGCCTGGCTGGTCGTCATTGTGTTCCCGATCCTGGTGTTCGCGTTGATGCGGGTGAACCGGCAATATCGTGCCGAGGCGTCGGTGTTGCGGACGTCGCTCGCCGACGCTCCCGACCTTGACCATTACGCCCGGCACCGCGTGTTGATCTTCGTGGACTCGGTCGACCTGGCCGAGGTCGAGGCGATGCGCTACGCCAAGGGTCTGCAGGCCGACGAGCTGACCGCGGTGCACTTCGTGTTGGACTCCGCTCATGCGGCGCGGTTAAAGCGGCGATGGCAGCACTTCGGGCACGTCAGTGAACTGCGGACGGTCGAGTGCCTGGATCGCAATCTGAGCAGGGCTGCGCAAGACCTTGTCCTGCAGGTCATGGAAGAACATGCCGATACCAAGGTGACGGTGCTGTTGCCGCGCCGGGAGTATTCGCAACTCATGGGCCGGCTGCTGCACGACCGCACGGCCGACAAGATCGCCCGGGTCATCAGCCGCATTCCGGACGCGAGCGCGCAGATCGTGGCCTACGACATAGCGACTCGGATCGCATTGGCGACGTCAGGCGAGGGGGCAATTCCAGCCCCGTCGAGCGGTGCGGATGATCGGATAGAGTTTCCCGAACCGGAGCGGGCCCACACGGATGGGTTGACTCCACAGGTCGTCGACTCCGGAGGAAAGTGACACGTGGTGACAGAGTTGGAGCGCAGCGCAGGTATCCCGCCGTCTTTCATCGACAGCTGGAAGCGCACTTTTCTCGGCAAGCCGCTGACGACCGAGCAGCTTGAATCGGAGCGGTTAGCCAATCCGGTTGCACTGGGCGCTCTTTCGCCGGATGCGATCTCCTCGACCGCGTACGGACCCGAGCAGGTCATGATCGAACTGCTGCCGCGCGCGGGGATGGCCGCCTTCACGTTGCTGCTGCCGATCATCGGCGTCGTCCTGTTCATCTTGCTGTTGGTCTCCGCGTCGTATCGCGGAGTCGTCACGACCTATACCCGGACCGGCGGCGCATACATGGTGGCGCGGGACAACTTCGGGCCTCGGATAGCGCAGATCGCCGCCGCGGCGTTGTTGATCGACTACGTGGTCACGGCCGCGGTGCAGCCCGCGGCGGGGACGGTCGCGGTGGTGTCGGCGATACCCCAGTTGCGGCCGTACCACCTGGAACTCACGATCGCCGTGCTGATTTTGATATGTATCGCCAACCTGCGGGGATTGCGGCAGTCCGGCCGAATCTTCGCGATCACGACGTACTGGTTCATCGGCATGATCGTGCTGACGATCGTTACCGGTGTGGTTCGTGAAATCTTATGGGGTCTACCGAAATACGATCCGGCACACATCGATGGAGCGGTGCCGGTGCATCAGGGCAACGGTCTGGTGATGGGCGCCACGGTCCTGGTGCTGCTTCGGGCGTTCGCCAACGGCGGTACGTCGCTGACCGGCGTCGAGGCGATCTCCAACACCGTCAACGTCTTTCGTGAGCCGCAAGGACTCAACGCGCGTCGGGTGCTGACCATGATGGCGTGCATCCTGGGGGTCCTGCTGGCCGGTGTCGCCTGGCTTGCCTATGTCACGCACGCTGCCCCGTACCTGGATGAATACCCATCGATGCTCTCGGAGATCACCCGCGCGGTGTTCGGCAGCGGCGTACTCGGGAACGTCCTCTACTTCCTGGTTCAGGCGTCCAGCGCCGCAATTCTTTTCACCGGCGCCAACACCGGGTTCAACGGGTTCCCCGCGCTTGCGAGCTTCGTCGCCGAGGACCGCTTCTTGCCGCGGCCGCTGACCAAACGTGGTCACCGACTGGTCTTCTCCAACGGCATCATCTCGTTGACGGCGCTCGCGGTGGCACTGCTGCTGGTGACCGGGGCCAAAGTCAGCGCATTGGTGCCGTTCTTCGCGATCGGGGTGTTCACCGCGTTCGCGATGGCCGGCTTCGGCATGAGCAAACACCATTACGTACGTCGTGACCACGGCTGGCGCCGCAAAGTGGTGGTCAACCTCTCGGCTGGGGTGATGTCGGCGATCGTGGTCGGCATCTTCGTGGTGGCCAAGTTCACCGAAGGCGCCTGGCTGGTCGTGGTGGTGTTCCCGATCCTCGTCTATGCCTTGATACGGCTGAACCGGCAGTACAGCGCCGAGGCTTCCGTGCTGGAGATGTCGCGTAGTGAGCGTCCTGAGTTGGCCAAGTACGCGCGGCTGCGGGTGTTCGTCTTCGTGGACTCGGTCGACCTCGCCGAGGTCGAGGCGCTGCGCTACGGAAAGGGCCTGCACGCCGACGAATTGCTCGCGGTCCACTTCGTGGTCGACGGCGATCACTCCGCTCAGCTGCAGGAGCGCTGGCAGCACTTCGAGCACGACACCCGGCTGCGGGTCATCGACTGCCCGGATCGCAACCTGGGCCGGGTCGCGCAGGAACTCGTCCTGCAGGTCAAAGCCGAACATCCGGACACCAAGGTGACGGTGCTGTTGCCGCGTCGGACCTACTCCGCGATGCTCGGACGGCTGCTGCACGACCGCACCGCCGACAAGATGGCCAGGGCGGTCAGCCGGGTCCCGGGTGCCACCGCGATCATCGTGCCCTACGACGTGGAGTCCCGGATCGCGCGCGTGGATCCCGACGCCTTGGCCCAAGCCGCTCGCGCCTGACACCGGCGACAGTACTTGCCGGCGTATGCCGGCAAAACGCAGATCCCGCATCATCGAACGACCGCTGCTGCGCGCGCCTAAACTTCCGTGGACGCTGAAACTCGGATGGGGTGGTCGTGACAGCAGGAGCCGACGAGCAAGACTTACCGTTGTCTTTTCCGGACGTGTTTAAGCGCGTCTTTCTCGGGAAGCCGCTGATCACCGAGGAGTTGGCCGGCGAGAATTTATCGAACCCCGTTGCACTGGGCGCGCTTTCGCCCGACGCCATCTCCTCGACGGCCTACGGGCCCGAACAGATCCTGACGGAACTGCTGCCGCATGCCGGGCTGGCGGCTTTCGTCTTGTTGCTGCCCATCATGGGCGTCATCCTGTTGATCCTGGTGCTGGTCGCCGCGTCGTATCGACAGGTCGTGATGACCTATACCCGAGCCGGTGGTTCCTACATCGTCGCGCGGGAGAACTTCGGGCCCCGGGTCGCGCAGGTGGCCGCGGCGGCACTGCTGATCGACTACGTCGTGACGGTGGCGGTGCAGTCGGCGGCCGGCACGGTGGCGGTGGCCTCGGCGATACCCGCGCTCGGGCCGTACAGCCTGGAGATCACGGTCGCTGTGGTGATCCTGATGTGCTATCTGAACTTGCGCGGCTTGCGCGAAGCCGGTCGACCGTTTGCGATTGCCACCTATGCCTTCGTGGTCATGGTTACGGCGATGATCGTCACCGGCGTCATCCGCCACATCTTTTGGGGCTTACCGCAATACGATCCCGGCCACGTCGCCGGAGCGGTGCCGGTCCACCAGGGCAGCGGTCTGGTGATGGGTGCGACGATCCTGGTGCTGCTTCGGGCGTTCGCCAACGGCGGTTCGTCGCTGACCGGTGTGGAGGCCATCTCCAACACCGTCCAGGTCTTCCGTAAACCGCAAAGCATCAACGCCCGGCGGGTCCTGACCGCGATGGCCTGCATTCTGGGCTTCTTGCTGGCAGGCGTCGGCTACCTCACCTATGCCACTCACGCCGCGCCCTTTCTCGACGAGTACCCGTCGGTGCTGTCCCAGGTCGCCCGCACGGTTTTCGGCAACGGGGTGATCGGCAACAGCATGTACGTCCTGGTCCAGATATCGACCGCGGCCATCCTCTACACCGGCGCCAACACCAGCTTCAACGGGTTTCCCTCGCTGGCGAGTTTCGTTGCCGAGGACCGCTTCCTGCCGCGCCAGTTGATGCAGCGCGGGTACCGGCTGGTGTTCTCCAACGGCATCATCACGCTCGCGGCGCTGTCGGTGGCGTTGCTGGTCTTCACCGGCGGGTCGGTCAACGCGCTGGTGCCGTTCTACGCGATCGGGGTGTTCACCGGCTTCTCGATGGCGGGCTACGGGATGAGCAAGCACCACATGACCGAACGCGAACCGGGGTGGCGTCGCAGGTTCGCGATCAACTTCTCCGCGGCGGTTCTGTCGACGATCGTGGTGGGGATCTTCGCGGTGGCCAAGTTCACCGAAGGGGCATGGCTGGTCGTCGTCGTCTTCCCGATACTGGTCTTCGGGCTGATCCGGCTCAACCGCGAGTACCGGGCCGAGTCCGCGATCCTGCAGGCGTTCCGCACCGACCGCCCCGAGCTGGTGAAGTATGCGCGGCATCAGGTGTTCGTCTTGGTCAACTCGCTCGACCTGGCGGTGCTCGAAGCGCTGCGTTACGGGAAGGGGCTGCGCGCCGACGAGCTGGTCGCCGTGCATTTCATGGTCGACGCCGCGCACGCCGCGCAGCTACGGACTCGTTGGGATGACTTCGATCTCGACACCAGGCTCCGGGTGGTGGACTGCCCGGACCGGCGGATCAACCGGGCAGCGCAAGTGCTGGTCAGCAAGGCGCGAGCCGAACATCAGAACACCAACGTGACGGTGTTGCTGCCGCGCAGAACGTATTCGGCGCTGCTGGGACGACTGCTGCACGACCGGAGCGCGGACAAGATCGCCCGAGCCGTCAGCCGGGTACCGGACGCGGCCGCCACCATCGTCCCCTACGACGTGCAGTCCCGGATCCGCGAGGCCTTCCCGGACACCTTCGAGCAACGGATCGCGCGGGAGGTCGAGCGGCTCGAGGTCCGGATCATGCACGGCGAGGACACGCCCGCGGACGCCTACGAGCACCCACAGCGACCCGCGACGGTGATCCCGGTGCACAGCGTGATCCCGGGACGTCGGGCCACGGTCGAAGGCCGAGTCAGTCAGGTCGAGGAGATCACCAAACATCGACAGACGTTCCGCTCGATCGTAGTAGGCGACGAGAGCGGGGAAATCCGCGTCACCTTCCGGCCCGGGCAATGCGGCGACGACGTCCAGCCCGGGCAAGTGCTGCGCATCACCGGGGAGGTGCAGCAGGGCGGCAACGGACAGGCCTCAATGCTCGACCCCGACTACGAGGTGATCGAGCGGCCGCAGGAGTCGTAGCGCGGCATCCGGCGACGTAGGGTGCATCCCGTGCACGTCCACCCCGAGGTGTCCGACGCGCTGGCCGCCGGCCGGCCCGTCGTCGCCCTGGAGAGCACGATCATCAGTCATGGTCTACCGCGTCCGGACAACCTGCGGGTCGCGCGCGAGATCGAGGAGGCGGTGCGGTCCGGCGGGGCGGTGCCGGCCACCATCGCAATCATCGGCGGCGAACCGCACATCGGCCTGGACGACGCGGCGCTGCGCCGCATCGCCGAGGGCGACACCGTGGTCAAGGTGAGTGTTCGCGATGTCGCGGTGCTCGCCGCCCGGGGTGGGGACGGCGCGACGACCGTCGCCTCGACCGCGCATCTGGCGGCAGCGGTGGGCATCGTGGTGTTCGCCACCGGAGGGCTGGGCGGCGTTCATCGCGGCGCGCGTGACAGCTGGGACGAGTCGGCGGATCTCATGGCCCTCTCGCGGACCGGCGTGCTAGTGGTCTGCGCGGGCGTCAAGTCGATCCTGGACGTCGGCGCCACCCTCGAGCGGCTGGAGTCACTCAACGTCGGGGTGATCGGCTACGGCACGGATCGGTTTCCCGGCTTCTACCTGGCCGATTCCGGTCACCCGGTGGGCTGGCGGGTGGACACCCCGCAGCAGGTCGCCGACGTGCTGCGCGCCCAACGACGGCTGGGCACCGATGGGTACGGGCTGGTGCTGGCCAACCCGATCGCACCCGGTGACCAGATGGACCGCGCGTTGCACGACCGGGTGCTTGCCGCCGCCCTGACAGCCGCTGACGCCGACGGTGTGCAAGGCAAGGACGTCACGCCGTTCCTGCTTGAGTTCTTCCACCGCGAGACCCGCGGCGCGTCGCTGGCGGCCAACATTGCGCTGGTGCTGTCCAACGCCCGGTTGGCGGCTGAGGTAGCCGCCGCCTACATCACCGGGTGAGGATGTAGTCGTCGTCGCGGGGCCGGCCGAGCATGTGGGTCAGCCGTTTTCGGTCGAACGGCCACAGATCGATGTGATTGTCGTCGGCGAAATACCACGAGTTGCAGCCGGTGTTCCATACCGTCGGCACCATCGCCTCGGCGACCTCGTCGGCGAAGCGGCTGGTGGCTTCTTCGGTGACCTCGACGGTGGAGATCTCGCCGTCGCGGAATCGCCGCAGCCATCCGGTGATGTAGCGCGCGGTCAGTTCGGCGACGTGTTGCAGCGACATGGACCCGGTGGGCGAGTTAGGGCCCAAGACCATGAACAGGTTGGGAAATCCGGGGATCGCGGTCATTCCCCAGGCTCGCGGGCCTTTCGCCCAGGCGTCGTCGATCGACAATCCGTCCCGGCCGTGCAGCACCATCGGGCGCATGTAATTGTGGGCCGCGAAGCCGGTGGCCAGCACGATCGCATCCAGGTCATGGTGGACGCCGTCGGTCGTTCGCAATCCGGTCGTGGTGACCTCGGCGATCGGCTCGCTGACGAAGCTGGCGTTGGGCCGGGAGATCCGCCGGTAATAGTCGCCGGAGAGCACCTGTCGCTTACAGAACGGTTGATAGTCAGGGGTCAGCTGGGCTCGAAGGTCCTTGTCGCGCACCAGGGTTCGCAAGCAGATCCATCCGTAGCGCTGTGCCAGCCGGCGCCGCCAGGTCGGCCGGATGACCAGGTCGACCAGGTAGTCGGAGCCGACGAGCTGCGAAATCCGGACCGTCTTCTCCCGTCTCGGCGCGTTTCGCAGCATCCGGCTGACGAAGCGTGGTTGACGCATTTTCATCGGCATCCACATCACCCACTGCGGTGTGCGGGCAAAGTGGGTGATGTGCGCTGCCTCGGGCTGGAGCGCCGAAAATACTTGCACCCCAGTCGATCCGGTGCCGATGACCCCAACGCGCTTGCCCCGGGTGTCGATGTCGGTCCAGCGCGCGGTGTGCACTACCGGTCCGGTGAACGCGTCGAGGCCGGGAATGCCGGGGACGAAGGGGTGGTGCAGCACACCGGTCGCCGCGATGACGAAGTCCGCATCGAACTCGTCGCCGCCCGCTGTCGATACCCGCCACTGATTCCCGGTGAACACCGCCGAGGTGACTTCGCAGCCAAGCCGCAGATGCGATTGCAGTTGCAGAGTGTCGATGAGGTCGCGGTGGTACCGCTGGATCTCGTCACCGGTTGCCCAGATGTGACTCCAGTCAGGCTTGGGCGCGAACGCGAATTGGTAGCCGTAGGACGGCACGTCGCAACGCAGGCCGGGGTAGCGGTTCCAATGCCAGACGCCGCCCACATCGGAACCCTTTTCCAGGATGGTGAAGTCGGTGAAGCCGGCCTGCTTCAAGACATGAGCAACGGCGATTCCCGCCATGCCGGCGCCGACGATGACGATCCGTGGATCCCGCCTCCCGGCCGTGGCGGTCATAGCCGAACCCTATGCTCGCCGAAACCGCCGCGGCAAGGGTCCGCCCGCTTGGCACCTACGCTTGGCTCAAGCCGTTGCCCGCCAAGGTCGGCGTCCGAGAGGAAACATCATGGGCAAGCTCGCACTCGTCACCGGAGCCACCTCGGGAATCGACAGGGCGTACGCCGAACGCCTAGCCGCCGATGGCTACGACCTGGTGGTCGTGGGCAGGCGCGAGGAACGATTGGCGGAGTTCGCCGACAGGCACCCAGAAGTGAAGGTCCGAACCGTGGTCGCGGACCTTTCCACTGGCGAGGACGTCGACAGGGTGGCCGAAATCTGTGCCACGGAGCCGCTGACCCTGCTGGTGAACAACGCCGGGGTCGCGCACTACATGCCGCTGGCCGACCTGCCGGCCGGCAAAGTAGTGGAACTCGTGAACGTAAAGGTCCTCGCCCCTACGATGTTGGCGCGCGCCGCAGTTGGTGGGATGCAGGAGCGCGGCGCAGGAACGATCATCAACGTGGCAGGCATGATCGCCTTCAGCGGCCCCGCCCCGCACGCCCAGTTGCCCCGCCGCGTCGTCTACACCGGCGCCCTGGCCCTACCTCGTCGCGATGTCTCAGACCCTCAGCGCGGAGCTGGAAGGTACCGGAGTTGCCGTCCAGGTCGTGTGCCCCGGTGTGGTGGCCACCGAGTTCCACGAGCGCCAGGGCCTGGACCTCAGCGCGGTGCCCCGGATGAGCGCCGACGACGTCGTCATCGCCAGCTTGCGAGGCCTGCAATTGGGGCAGATTGTCTGCGCTCCCGGCGTCGAGAACGCAAGCCTGCTGGATGCAGTCTTCCAGGCAGATCTCGCCGCCTTTGGGGCGCAAAGCCCGGAATTGGCTGAGCGCTACCGCAATTGAACCACCCGCGGTTCAGGGTTCTTCGTCGTTCTCCTCGTCGTCGCGCAGCAGTTTTTCGGGGTGGTGGTAGGTGTTGGTGCGAGGTTGGCCGTGGTCGAGGTGTGGTGGTGGGATCCATTCGGTGTCGCCGTTTTTGAGTTTGCGGGTGGTCCAGCCTTGTTCGGCGAGGGGGTGGTGGGGGCCGCAGCCGAACGTGAGGTCGTTGACGTCGGTGGTGTGGCAGGTGGCATACGGGGTGCAGTGGTGCACCTCGCAGTGGTATCCGGGAACAGAGCAGTTCGGGTGTGAGCAGCCGCGATCTTTGGCGTACAGGACGATGCGTTGGCCGGGTGAGGCCAGCCTTTTGGTGTGGTAGAGCCCGATCGCCTTGCCTTTGTCGAAGATGCATAGGTAGTGGTGTGCGTGGCGGGCCAGTCGGATCACGTCGCTGATGGGCAGCAGGGTGCCGCCGCCGGTGAGCCCGGTGCCTGCGGCGGCTTCCAGTTCGCGCAGGGTGGTGGTGACGATGATGGAGGCCGGTAGGCCGTTGTGGGCGCCGAGTTCTCCGGATGCCAGTACTGCCCTAAGCGCTGCGTTGAGTGCGTCGTGATTGCGCTGTGCCGCGCTGCGGGTGTCGCGCCGGATCGTGTCGTCTGCGGGCGGGCCGTCGGTCAGCGGGGTGTCGTCGTCGGGGTTGCACATCCCCGGGGCGGCCAATTTGGCGAGGACGGCGTCGAGGGTGGCCCGCGCTTCGGGGGTCAGATAGCCGTTGATCGGGCTCATCCCGTCGACGCCCTGTTTGCCCAGAATCACGCCGCGCCGCCGTGCGCGATCCTCGTCGGTGAAGTTCCCGTCGGGGTTGAGGCAGTCGGTGAGCTTGTCGGCCAGCTTGGCCAGTTCGTCGGGGCGGTGCTCGTGACCGAGGCGGGCCAGCTGTGCTTCGGCGATCTGGCGGGTGTCTGCGTCGACGAACTCAGGCAGCCGGTGCCAAAAGCCCCGAATCACCCGCACATGGTCGGTGCCGATGGTGCCGGCCCGCTGCGCCTCGGCGGTGGCGGTGAGCACAGCAGGCAGCACTTCACCGGTGATCGCTTTCCGCTCGCCCAGATCAGCGGCGTCGTGGATGCGCCGACCGGCTTCGGCGCGGGTGATCCGCAGCCGGTTGGCCAACGCCGAGCCCAGTGTGCCGCCCAGCTCCGTCGGGTCGGCCTGCGCACCGACCTGGTTGATCAACGGGTGCTCGATGGCCGGCAGCCGGCGGCGCATCGTCTCGCATCGCGCCAGCAACACCAACCGCTCCGGGGTGGTCAGCGCATCGAACGACAGGTCCAGGGCGCGCTTGATGTCGGCCTCGAGCGCGTCGAACACTTCGACGACCTCTTCCCGACAACTAGAACGCATGTTCGAATTATAGCCAACCGGTCCGACAGTGCAACGCGGTTATCCACGGGCAAAACTACAGTGACGCAAGTGATTTCAGTGGCGTGAAAGTCTGTGGTTAAGTGGTCGATGTGAAGAAACTGTCAGCCGTGCTGGCTTCGCTGGCCGGCCTCGCGATCACCGCCAACGGCTATCAGCCTGTGAGTAAGCGCGGTTATCTCTCGATCTATGCGTTCAGCTTCGGGGTGTTCGCGACCGAACTGCCGTTGCAACTGCTCGCCGGGCAGGTCGCGCTGTTGGCCGCGATAACCCGCAAGCTGTCGCCGCGGCTGCGATGGTTCAGTTGGCTGGTGTCGGCGCTGTCGTGGTTAGGACTGCTGGGCCTGCACCGCTTCGGCACCCGGGCCAACGTGCCGCTCACCGCCGCGCTCGACGCCGGTTTGGGCACTGATCGCCGCACCGAGTCGGGGGATCTCTGGAAGCGGCCCGCCGGCCAGGGCACGGCGAAGAACCCAGGAGTGGTTCGCATGCTGCGGGTCTACCGCGATTACGCGCACCACACCGACGTCAGTTACGGCGAACACGGCGCCCGCAATCACCTCGACATCTGGCGACGGCCCGACCTGGACCGGGGTGGACGAGCGCCCGTCCTGTTGCAGGTCCCCGGCGGCGCCTGGATGGTGGGAAGCAAACGCCAGCAGGCCTATCCGTTGATGAGTCATCTGGCCGAGCTGGGCTGGGTGTGCGTCGCGATCAACTACCGGCTCAGTCCGCGCTCCACCTGGCCCGATCACATCGTCGACGTCAAACGTGCGCTGGCATGGACCAAGGAGCACATCGCCGAATACGGCGGCGACCCGGACTGGATCGCGATCACCGGCGGCTCGGCCGGCGGTCACCTGTCGTCGTTGGCCGCGCTCACCGCGAACGACCCCCGGTTTCAGCCCGGCTTCGAGAGCGCCGACACCAGTGTGCGAGCGGCCGTCCCGTTCTACGGCAACTACGATTTCACCGGCAACCACAGCACGATCCACCCGCTGTTGGTGCCGACGCTGGCCAAGTACGTGTTCAAACTGAGGCGACCCGAGATTGTCGAGGCTTTCTACGCCGCCTCACCCATCACGTATGTGTCTGCGGACGCGCCGCCGTTTTTTGTGCTGCACGGGACCAATGACTCGCTGATCCCGGTCGAACAGGCCCGCGCGTTCGCCGCGCGGCTCCGCGAAGTCAGCCGCCAGCCGGTCGCCTACGCCGAACTTCCTTTCGCGCAGCACGCCTTTGACATTTTCGGGTCGGCACGGGCCGCCCATGCGGCGGTGGCCGTCGAGCAGTTCCTCGCCGAGATCTACGTAAAGAGTCAGGTATCGGTCTAGCGTGACTGCGGACGCGGGCTGCGCTCGTCAAGCAGAGCAATGACCTGCGCAGCCAGCTGTTCGGTGTCGGCGCCGGCGGTGTCGAGCACGAGGTCCGCGTTCTCGGGCGGCTCGTAAGGTGCGTCCACGCCGGTCAGCCCTGTGAGCTCGCCGCTGCGCGCACGCGCGTAAAGGCCCTTGGGGTCGCGCTTTTCGCATTCAGCCAGTGACGTGGCGACGTGCACCTCGATGAAGGGCAGGTTGGCGGCATCGTTGAGGGAGCGCGCGGTCTCGCGGTCCGACTTCAGCGGCGACACCAGCGAAGCCAACGCCACCACACCCGCGTCGGCCAGCAGCCGAGTCAAATGCCCTACCCGCCTGATGTTTTCAGTGCGGTCACCGGGCGAGAAACCAAGGTCGTCGGATAAGCCGTGCCGCAGGTTGTCCCCGTCGAGGAGGTAGGCGGTCCGTCCCGATTCGACGAGTGCGCGCTCCACGGCGACCGCGATCGTCGACTTCCCGGATGCGGGCAGGCCGGTGAACCAGATGGTCGCGCCCGCCTGTGCGGTGGACCGCCAACGGTGGTTGCGGTCCAGAGCTGATGGATGCCAACGGATGTCGGTGCGCGGATGTGAGCCCGGATTGACCTCTCGCGCCTCGATGATGGTTCCGGCGCCGATGGTGTCGTTGGTGCTCTCGTCGATCAGGATGAACGCGCCGGTGTCCCGATTGTCGGTGTAGCTGTCGGCGATCACGATGGAGCTGGTTCGCAGGGTCACGGTGCCGATGTCGTTGAGCGTCAGTTCCGCCGGCTGGTCGAGCTCGCCGAGGGTCTCCGGGTCGAGTCGCGAATGCAGCTCCTGCACGGTTGCGCGCACCGTATTGGTGGTCTGTTTGAGGGCCAGCCGGTCGCCGGCCCGCAGCGGGGAGTCGACGAACCAGCAGACGGTCGCATCGAGCTCGCGGGCCAGCACCGGCCGAACCGCGTCCTCGGCTCCGCTGACCAGTACGTCGCCGCGACCCACGTCGATGTCATCGGCGAGCTCGATCGAAACCGACAGTGGCGCAACGCCCGTCGTGCGTTCGTCGTCGAGGGTGTCCAGTGCGGTGACCGTCGACTCGGTTCCGGCGGGCAGGGATACCACCGGATCGCCGACGCTGAGCGTTCCAGCCGCAAGCCGCCCGGTGTAGCGGCGGCGCACATCGGAGGTCGGCCGCGACACCCACTGCACCGGCAGCCGCAGCCGGGCCGGCTCAGCCTGCGGCGCGCCCAATTCCACGGCTTCCAGGTACTCCAGCAGCGTGGGGCCGCTGTACCACGGGGTGCGTTCGGAGCGGTGCACGACGTTGTCCCCGTGCTTGGCCGCGATCGGGATCACGTCGATGTCCAGGCCGCCGAGGCGCGTCCCCAGCTGCCGCAGTTCATCTTCCACCTCGGTGAACCGGCCCTGGTCGAAGTCGACCAGGTCGATCTTGTTCACCGTCGCGACAAAGTGCTTGATGCCCAACAGCTTTGCGATCCGGGCATGCCTGCGGGTCTGCCGCAGCACGCCGGCGCGCGCGTCGACCAGCAAGATGGCCGCATGGGCGTTGGAGGCGCCGGTGAACATGTTGCGGGTGTAGCGCTCGTGGCCGGGAGTGTCGGCCAGGATGTAACTGCGGGTGGCGGTGGAAAAGAAGCGGTACGCGACGTCAATGGTGATGCCCTGCTCGCGTTCGGCACGCAGACCATCCGAAAGCGCCGCCAGGTCGGCGACGCCTTCCTCATCAGTGACGGCTTCCAGGTGGTCCAGCGGCAGGCTGTCGGTGTCGTGCAGAAGGCGCCCGATCAGGGTGCTCTTGCCGTCGTCCACCGAACCCGCAGTGGTGATCCGCAGCAGCTGACGGGTGATGTCGTCGGCGGGCTGGAGTCTCGCGGCCTGCTCCGTGTGTTCAGTCGCGGTCATCAGCTCAGGCCCTTTCGTTCTTCTTCGCTGACGCTCATCAGAAGTAGCCCTCTCGCTTTCGGTCTTCCATCGCGGCGGCCGAGGTGCGGTCGTCGGCGCGGGTCTCCCCGCGCTCGGACACCGTCGCCGCTGAGATCTCGTCGATGACCCCGCTGATCTCGGTGGCCCTGGACCGCACCGCGCCGGTGATGGTCAGGTCGCCGACGGTGCGGTAGCGGACCCACTCCGCGGCGGCGGTTTCGCCGTTTTGCGGTGCCGCGTACTCCGACACCGCCAGCAGGATGCCGTCGCGCTCGAACACCTCGCGTTTGTGCGCGTAGTAAATCGACGGTATTTCCAGGTCTTCCAGGTCGATATAGCGCCAGACGTCGAGCTCGGTCCAGTTGCTCAGCGGGAACACCCGCACCTGCTCGCCTTTTTTGATCCGGCCGTTGTAGAGCGACCACGGCTCGGGGCGCTGAGCGCGGGGATCCCACTGGCCGAACTCGTCGCGGAAACTCAGGATGCGTTCCTTGGCGCGGGCGCGCTCCTCGTCGCGGCGAGCCCCGCCGAAGGCAGCGTCGAAGCCATCGGCCTCCAGGGCGTCGAGCAGGGTGCGGGTCTGTGCGCGGTTACGTGATGCCGTGGGGCCCGGATCCGGCACCCGCCCGTTGTCGATGGAATCCTGAACCGACGCGACGATCAGCTTGTGTCCTTCCCCGGTGACCCGGCGGTCCCGGAACTCGATCACTTCGGGAAAGTTGTGGCCGGTGTCGACATGCATTACCGGAAATGGCAGCGGAATAGGCCGAAAAGCTTTCTCCGCCAGCCGAAGTAGCACGATGGAGTCCTTGCCGGCGGAAAACAGCAGGACCGGCCGCTCCAACTCGGCGACCACTTCGCGGATGATGTGAACCGCTTCGGCCTCCAGCAGCCGCAGTTCGTCGACACGCTTTGTCTCGTCAGCGCGAGTCATAGCGGTAGTCCCTCTCTTTCAGCATCGGCCCGGTAGCGCTCCACCCATTCGTCGGAACGCTGGTCGGCCTGGCGCTCCAGCACCGGCCGGGGTGCCAGTTGCGGGTCGAGCCCGAGCGATTCGAGGATGTTGCCGACCACCTGAGTCAGGTTGCGCCACAACACCGGATACGAAATTTCCATCGGTTTGACGTCTTCTTCGGCGAACCAGTTTCGCCAGCCCTCTTCCTGGCCGCGCAGCATGGTGATGACGTGCGCGATGGCCCCCGTGTGGTACGTGGCGCGTGCGTCTCGGACGGGATCGGGCCGGCCCCGCCAGACCCGCGTCTGCACCGCCCGCCAGAACGAGACTGCCTGTGACACCACGTCCGGCCGGTAGACGTAGACAAGCAGCGGTTCCTCGCCGACAACGTCGCGGATCGCGGCCAGCAGGCCGTCTCCGGATCGATCCGGCAGTCCGCTCGCGCGTTCCAGCAGCAGCGGCGTCTGGTTCCACATCAGCTTGCCGCCCCAGATGCCGTTGGGTGTCCTTCCAACCGTGCGGATGTAGTCGCGCCAGATCTCGGGCGGCGCCAGGTCCGGCTTCCCCGCGTCGAGCGGATCAAGCAGCCTCAGAATCGACTCGTCCTCGACGCCGGCGAACCACTCGCGCGGCTGGGGGGACTGGCTGGTGGTCGGCAGATACTGGAAGAACTCCTGGGGCTCGCCGGCCACGCCGGTCGCGCGTAGCGATTCGACCAGCAGCGTGCTGCCGCTGCGCTGGGAAGCGAGCACTAAATAGGACGACGGACCAGCTGTCACCTATGAAGCCTAACCGGATGGAAAAATGCTGCACGACTGGAAGTTACGTTCATACTGAACATAACTGTTGCGGAATCAAATTCTGCTTGTTGACCGGTGCGCGAGACGGCAGACGGACATCAGGGAAATACCACAAATGAAATCCAATTACGCATTGAAGCGAATCGTCGTGGTGGCGCTGTTCTCGGGTCCTGGCGACTACGTGTGGCCCGGCTTGCGGGCTACGGGATGGGACTTGGGCGTCTGCCACGTTTACCACGAGGAATGTCCTCCTGGGAACTTTGGCGGTTGCCCCGACTCGATTGCCGAGGGACCGGGTCCTGCTCCTGAGCCCGTTCCGACCGAATCCCGGCCGTGTCCACCGTTTGCGTGGATGTGTCCGTGAACCGAGGGCTGAGCTGATCTCGCTAGATTCGTTCCAGTGCCCGCAATCCCAGCGAGAACAGCAGTCGCACATCGGGATCGGCCAGCGACGTCGACAGCAGCGTCTCTATCCGGCGGGCCCGGTAGCGCACCGTGTTGGGGTGGACGTGCAGCTGTTGCGCCGCGGCCGCGACGTCCCCGAAGCTGTCCAGATAGGCCCGCAGCGTCTCCAGCAGCACCGGGTCGTGGTCGTGCAGGTCGCGTAACCGCGGGTCCACCAGCCGCCGGTCCGCGCCGACCATCGTGACGATCTCATCGAGCAGCACGGTGGTGCGGGCTTCGGCCAGCGACGTCACCTTGCCGAACGAATCCGGATGGCGCGCAGCGCTATCCAGCACGCGGTCCACTTCTGCGCGCACCGCGGGCAGACCGGCCAGTCCGGGCAGCGGCGCGGCAACCACCGCTCGCAGCTGCAGTCCCAGCTCGGTGTGCAAAGCGCTGATGGTCCCGCGAATCCAGGAATGTAGCGACGAGCGCTTGGTCGTCTGGGGAAGCAGCACGTACACCCGCGAGCCGCGTGATCCGACCTGA
The DNA here is from genome assembly GCA_963760095.1 of uncultured Actinomycetota bacterium. GTDB lineage: Bacteria > Actinomycetota > Actinomycetes > Mycobacteriales > Mycobacteriaceae > Mycobacterium. The sequence continues at coordinate 369,571 of CAVXBT010000019.1, forward strand.
GCGTCGAAGCGAAAGGCGTTGGCACTCAACGCCAGTACATCGGCCAGCCGGTCATGATGATCCGGGCTTTGGAAACCGATCAACGCGGCGCTACCGTCGGCGACGATGCCCAACTCTTGGGTGATCGCGTCCACTTCCACCGGTCCGCGCTCGGCCAGGCCCAGTAGCTGCCGGGCGCGCATCGCGTGCGTCGACGGCTTGGCCGACAGCCGGGACATGATGCGAGCCGCCAGCACCGCCGCCCCCCGCAGCACCTCCTCGGCGTCGTCCGCCATGGGCCGGGAGCCCTGCTGCACCCAGATGGTGCCGACGAAGCCCGGAGCCCGGCGGGCGTCGAAACCTTGCTGGTGGATGCCGACGGCCAGCCGGGGTCGCAGGCCCAACTCCGGCCGCTCGGCGACCCGGACCACGTCGCCGCCGGCCCGCAGCGCGTCGAATATGCCCCACTGGCCGATCCACTTCAGGTGCTCGGGCGGGCCGGCGCGACCCAGTATCGACAGCCGCCGCAAGTCGTCGGCCTCGTCGTTGGATGCCGAATAGGCCAACACGTGAGACTGCTCATCTTCGATGCTGACCATGCCGTGAATACGGTCGGCCAGCGACTGGGCCAGGCCGAACAGGTCGGTGCCCGAGTCATACCCGGGGTCGGCCCGCTCCCCGAAGCTGGGCGAGTGGTGTTCGAGGACGTGATTGACCAACCGGTAGAGCCGTTCCCAGCGGGCCCGCGGCTCCACGGCCACCACCGCGATCCCGATCGCGACGGCCCGGTCGACCAGCGCATCGGAGGGCTCCTTGGCGAAGATGGCCACCGGCGCGCGCCCGGCCGGACCGCTATTGATCCAGCGTTGTGCCTCGTCATCGTCGACGCCGAGCAGGAAGAAGACGTCGGCCGAATCCGCGCCCGTCGCCAGGCCAAGCCGCACATCGTCGGAATCGATCAGCGCCGCCGACGCAACGGCCAGGTCCAGGCCGCGAGGCGCCTCGACCAGGCGCGCCACGGTGGTGTCCAGGGCCAAGAGCAATTGACCCAGTCCGACACCGGCGGCGCGCATATTGTCCGATATTACTAGACGATCGATAAAGTCCTGTCCGATCAGCCAAGCCGACGGGACCCCGTCACTGGGATCCTGAGATATGGACGCGATTACCGATGTTCCGTCTCCCGCCAACGAACCGATCCACGACTACGCGCCGAATTCTCCCGAGCGCGCCCGACTTCAGATCGAGCTGGCCGCACTGGCCGTTAATCCGATCGACCTCCCGCACGTCATCGGCGGCACCCATCGGATGGGCGACGGTGAGCGGATCGACGTCGTGCAACCGCATCGGCATGCCTCGACGCTCGGCACGCTGACCAACGCCCAGGCCGCCGATGCCGCCGCCGCCGTGGAAGCCGCGATGGCGGCCCGCGCACATTGGGCGGCAACGCCGTTCGACGAACGCGCCGCGATCTTCCTGCGCGCAGCCGAGCTACTCGCCGGCCCGTGGCGGGAGAAGATCGCGGCGGCGACCATGCTGGGTCAATCCAAGACCGCCTACCAGGCCGAGATCGACGCGCCCTGCGAACTGGCCGACTTCTGGCGATTCAATGTCGGGTTCGCGCGTCAGATCCTGGAGCAGCAGCCAATGAGTGTGCGGGGGGAGTGGAACCGCATCGATTACCGCCCGCTGGACGGATTCGTCTATGCGATCACGCCGTTCAACTTCACCGCGATCGCGGCGAATCTGCCTACCGCGCCGGCGCTGATGGGCAACACCGTGGTCTGGAAGCCGTCGATTACGCAGACATTGTCGGCGTACCTGACCATGCAACTGCTGGAGGCGGCCGGGTTACCGCCCGGTGTGGTGAACCTGGTCACCGGCGACGGGTACGCGATGTCGGATGTGGCGCTGGCCGATCCGCGGCTGGCCGGCATCCACTTCACCGGATCGACGGCGACCTTCCAGCGGCTGTGGCAACAGGTCGGCACGAACATCGAGCACTACCACAGCTACCCGCGACTGGTGGGGGAGACCGGCGGCAAAGACTTCGTGCTCGCCCACCGTTCGGCGCAACCGGATGTGCTGCGCACAGCGTTGATCCGCGGCGCTTTCGACTACCAGGGCCAGAAGTGCTCGGCGGCGTCGCGGGCATTCGTTGCGCACTCGGTGTGGCAGCAGATGGGTGACGACCTCTTGGCCGCCACCGCCGAGTTGCCCTTCGGTGACATCACCGACCTGAGCAATTTCGGCGGCGCGCTGATAGACGGGCGGGCCTTCGCCAAGAACGTCAACGCCATCGAACGTGCGAAAAGCGCAGCCGGCATGACGATCGCCGTCGGAGGTGAATACAATGACAGTGAAGGATATTTCGTGCGACCGACGGTGCTGCTGTCCGACGACCCGACCGACGAGGCGTTCGCCACCGAGTACTTCGGCCCGCTGTTGTCGGTGTACGTCTACCCCGACGACGAGTTCGAGCGGGTGCTCGACGTCATCGACACCGGCTCGCGTTACGCGTTGACCGGGGCGGTCATCGCCGACGACCGCGATGCGGTGCTCGCCGCGCAGAACCGGCTGCGGTTCGCCGCGGGCAACTTCTACGTGAACGACAAGCCGACCGGGGCGGTGGTGGGCCGCCAGCCGTTCGGCGGTTCCCGCGGATCGGGAACCAACGACAAGGCCGGTTCCGCACAGAACCTGTTGCGCTGGACGTCGGCCCGTTCGATCAAGGAGACGTTCGTCCCGGCCACCGACCATAACTACCCGCACATGGCGGCGCAGTGATGCCGGGGCGATCGCCAGCGCGGCGAAGCCGGGCGCAGCGGGTCGCCCCCACGCGACGCGGGCTGTTCACCAAAACCCTTCGTCCGGCCATTCTTTCGGCCAGCCGTTCCGACGGGCTGCGGCGCACCGCAGAACGGCTGCCGGTCACCCGCAAGGTGGTACACCGGTTCGTTCCGGGTGCGACGCTGGATCGGGTGCTGGACAGCACAGGCGCACTGCGGGATTCGGATCGACTGGTCAGCATCGACTATCTGGGTGAGGATGTCACCGACGTCGATGGCGCGAGCGAAACCGTGCATGCCTATCTGCAACTGCTCGACGCGCTGGGCCGGCGGCCGGATGCAACCCGCGACGGCGTTCGCCCGCTGGAAGTGTCGCTCAAGCTGTCGGCGTTGGGACAGGCGCTGGGTCGCGACGGCGAGAAGATCGCGTTTGCGAACGCGCACGTCATCTGCGAGCGGGCCGAACAGATCGGCGCGTGGGTGACCGTGGACGCCGAGGACCACACCAGCACGGATTCCACGCTGTCGATCGCCGCCGACTTGCGGGCCGATTTTCCATGGCTGGGCGTGGTGTTGCAGGCCTACCTGCGGCGCACGCACGCCGACTGCGAACAGCTTGCCGCGGCAGGGGCCCGGGTCCGGCTGTGCAAAGGTGCCTACGACGAACCCGCATCGGTGGCCTTCCGGGAGGCCACAGCGATCACCGACTCCTATCTGCGCTGCCTCGAGGTGCTGATGGCAGGGTCGGGGTACCCGATGGTGGCCTCGCACGACCCCGTCGTCATCGACGCGGTTCCTGCGCTGGCACGCCAATCAGACAGAGGTGCAGGCGATTTCGAGTATCAGATGCTGTACGGCATCCGCGACGGGGAACAGCTGCGACTCGCGTCGGCCGGCAACCGGGTCCGGGTGTACGTGCCGTTCGGCACTCAGTGGTACGGGTACTTCATGCGGCGGCTGGCCGAGCGGCCGGCCAACCTGACGTTCTTCATGAGGGCGCTGGCGCAGCGCGGTCACTGACCGCGCCGTGGGTGCGGCGTTTCGGCACCTCTGAGACGGGTACGCCCCACCTCGAGGGAAGCAGGTGTTTCACATGAGGGCTGTCACATGGCAGGGCAAACGCGATGTGCGCGTCGAGTCAGTGCCCGACCCGAAGATCGAAGAGCCCACCGATGCCATCATCGAGGTCACCTCGACGAACATCTGCGGATCCGACTTACATCTGTACGAAGTGCTCGGTGCGTTCATGAAACCGGGCGACATCCTCGGGCATGAACCCATGGGAATCGTGCGCGAGGTCGGCGATGAAACTGGTGACCTCAAGGTCGGCGACCGCGTTGTCATCCCGTTCCAGATCTCCTGCGGCAGCTGCTACATGTGCGACAGGCAGCTCTATACGCAGTGCGAAACCACTCAGGTGCGCGACCATGGCATGGGAGCGGCCCTATTCGGTTACTCGGAACTCTACGGCGAAGTTCCCGGCGGCCAGGCTGAACTGTTGCGGGTGCCGCAGGCACAGTTCACCCACATCAAGGTTCCATCAGGGCAGCCGGATTCGCGGTATGTCTACCTGTCCGACGTGCTGCCGACCGCCTGGCAGTCAGTCGCCTACGCGGACATTCCCGACGGCGGAACCGTGACCGTCCTGGGCCTGGGCCCGATCGGTGACATGGCCGCGCGCATCGCCGATCATCTCGGTTACCGCGTGATAGCGGTCGACCTGGTCCCTGAACGATTGGCCCGTGCCGCGCAGCGGGGAATCCAAACGGTCGATCTCGGCCATCTCGACTCATCCGTCGGTGATGTCATCCGGGATCTCACCGACGGGCGTGGGACGGACTCCGTGATCGATGCGGTGGGCATGGAGGCACATGGTTCTCCAATCGCGTCGCTGGCCCAGAAGGTCAGCACGCTGTTGCCGGATGCGGCCGCCAAGCAGCTGCTGCAGACTGCCGGTGTGGACCGGCTGAACGCGCTGTACTCCGCCATCGACATCGTGCGGCGCGGTGGAACGATCTCCCTGATCGGCGTCTACGGCGGGATGGCCGACCCATTGCCGATGCTCACGCTGTTCGACAAGCAGATCACTCTTCGGATGGGCCAGGCCAACGTGAAGAGGTGGGTCGACGACATCATGCCCTTGCTGGTTGATGACGACCCGCTCGGCGTCGACACCTTCGCCAGTCACGTGCTGCCGCTCGACGATGCTCCGCATGCCTACGAGATCTTTCAGAAGAAGCAGGACGGCGCGGTGAAGATCATTCTGGAGCCGTAAATTCCGGCGCTATGTCGCCCGTCGTGGCCGCGGGCGCTCGTTGGCAAAGCCTCGAACCACGTGTGCGCGCACGAAGTCGGCGACGACATCGGGGTCGTCCATGTCCAGGGTCGATGACGGTGTGCTGAACAGCGAGAACAGGATTCGTGCGAACCATTCACCGCTCGCCTGGATGTCGAGGTCCTTGCGCACCTCGCCGGTCAGCTTGGCTGCGGCGAGGTGCGGAGCAAGAAAGTCGACGCATTCGCGTAGCAAGACGGCGGCATCCTTGGTGAGTAGCAGGCTTATCGCGTCGACGTCGAAATACTTCTCGGAGGCAATGGCCCGTCGCGCCTGGGTGACGAATACCGCTGCGCGACTGAGCTTATCCTCCAGCGAGCCCCCCAGGGGCATGGCGCTCGACATTTCGCGATAGAACCACTGGGAGGCGTGTTCGGCGCATGCCTCGACGATCGCCGCCTTGTCGCGGAAGTACTCATAGATTGTGCTGCGGGAGACGCCGGCGGCCTTGGCGATGTCGACAATCGTCACTTTCTGCAGGCCTTGTTTGCGGAAACACTCATACGCGGACTCCACGATGACCTCGCGAGTATCAGTCGGCTGGGTCAATGCGGAAGCCTGCGTCATCAGCGTGCTCGTCCCTACCGCTGCGACGCGAGAATCAGTCCGCTGGTGGGCACTCCGGTGCCCGACGTGACCAGGACGTGCTCGACGTCGTCGACTTGGTTGTACGACGTTCCACGGACCTGGCGCACCCCCTCGGTGATGCCGTTCATCCCGTGGATGTAGGCCTCGCCGAGCAGTCCACCGTTGGTGTTGATCGGCAGCTCGCCGCCCAGCGACAGCCGCTCGATGGTGGCGAAGTCCTTGGCCTCGCCGCGCCCGCAGAATCCGAGTTCCTCGAACTGGGTGAACACGAACGGCGTGAAATGGTCGTAGATGAAGGCCGTTTGGATATCCTGCGGCTTCAGCCCTGAGTCACGCCAAAGCTTTTCGGCGACCACGCCCATCTCCGGCAGCCCGGTGATGTCGTCGCGGTAGTAGCTGGTCATCATCTCGCCGTTGTGCGCCGCGCCCTGGGCGGCCGCGGCGATGACCGCCGGTGGCTGGCGCAGGTCGCGGGCGCGCTCGGCGCTGGTGACCACCAGCGCAACCCCGCCATCGCTTTCCTGACAGCAATCCAGCAGTCGGAGAACCGGTTCGATGATCCACCGCGAACTCTGGTGATCTTCGAGCGTGATCGGACGCTCGTAGAACCACGCATCGGGATTGGTGGCCGCATGTTTACGGTCGACGACGGCGATGCGGCCGAAATCCTCGTTGGTCACTCCGTACGTCGACATGTACCGCTGGGCGTGCAGGGCGACCCATGCTGCGGGAGTTAGCAATCCGAACGGGGCGTAGTGCGCCATGAACAACGGGGTCTCGGCGCTGGTGCGGCCGCTGCCGCCGAAACGAAAACCCGAACGTTCGTTGAAGGCGCGCCAGCACACCACCACGTCGGCGACTCCGGCGGCCACCGCCATGGCGCCGTGCGCGACCGTTCCGGCTGCCGCGCCGCCGCCGTGCGGAACGCGGGAGAAGAACGTCAGATCGCCGATACCGACGTTGCGCGCGACGTCGATCTCGTCGCTGGAGTCCATCGTGAACGTGACCATGCCGTCGACGTCGCTGGGTGAAAGGCCGGCGTCGTCGAGTGCGGCGCTGACCGATTCGCACGCCAATTGCAGCTCACTGCGGCCGGATTCTTTGGAGAACTCGGTCTGACCGATACCGGCGATCGCGGTGGTTCCCGCCAGCGAGCCGCTCATGCGCGCGCCCCGTCCAGCAGGCTCAGCACGGCGGTGCCCGACACGTGATCGCCGAGGCTGTTGGATGCCTTGAAGGTCACCTCGACAAAGTTCTCGCCGTCCGAACCCCCGGTTTTGCCGGTAACGCTGCCGGTGAAGCGCAACGGATCGTCGGGAAAACACGGCACGCCAAGGCGAATCGACAGCTTGGTGACCATCGCTTCGGGCCCGGCCCAGTCGGTCAGGAAACGCACGCAGTAGCCGTTGGACGTCAAGATGTTCATGAACAGGTTGGGCGAGCCCTGTTTGTTGGCGTAGTCGCGGTCGTGGTGTACCGGCATGAAGTCGCGTGACGCGATCGCGCCCGCGACGATCATCGTGGTGGTGACCGGGATCTCCAGCGGGGTCACCTCGTCGCCGACGTCGATGTCGGCCCAGCGCAGGGTTGCGGTGCGGGATTTGGCGGTCGTCATGGCCGTCCTTCCGGGTATGTGCTACCGAGGTGAGCCAGCTGCGGTGCAGCCGGACCCAAGGTGAGCTCGTTGTGCTTGGCCCACAGGAAGTAGCGATGCAGGGGATAGGTGGTGTCGATCCCGATGCCGCCGTGTACGTGCTGAGCAGTGGCGGCGACCCGGGCGCCCGCTTCGGCGGCCCAGAACTTCGCGATCCGTGCCGCCCGCTCCGCGGGACGCCCTTCTGCGATCAGCCAGGCCGCATGCCAGGTGGTCCAGCGGATCGCTTCCACGTCGATGAAGCCGTCGGCCATCCGCTGCTGCACCGCCTGGAAGCTGCCGATCGGGCGACCGAATTGCTCACGCCCACTGGTGTATTCAGCGGCCATCCGCAGTGCCCGATCGCAAACGCCGACCTGGATCGCGCACAGCCCGACCAGGGCGCGGGTGTAGAGCGCATCGACCAGGTCGCCGCGACCGTCGAGCCGGTCGGCGTCTGAAACGGTTGCGCCGTCGAGGAATACATCGGCGTGTGGTTCGCGGTTGGTGGTCGCCACCGGCCGGATATCGACGCCGCGGGCGTCGGTCGCCAGCAGGAACAGGCCCAGATCGCCGTCATCGATACTGGCGGAGATCAACACGGTGTCGGCGAGTTGGCCGGCCGGCACCAGCTCTTTGGCGCCGTCCAGCCGCCACGTCGCGCCGTCGCGACGGGCAGTGGTCGCGGGTCTGGTCGGGTCGGAGCGGCCGGGTTCCTGCAGGCCGGCAGACAGGATGCGGGTTCCGTCGATGACGCCGGGCAGATAGCGTTGTTGTTGCTCGGGACTTCCGTGCCGGGCTATCGGGTCGGCGCCCAGTAGCAGCGTCGGATAGGCCGGAACCGGAGCCACGGCGGCTCCCACTTCGGCCAGCAGCACGCCGAGCTCGACGAAGCCACCACCGTTGCCGCCCAACGACTCCGGCAGCGCGGTACCCAGCAGGTCGGCGGCGGCCAGTTCCTTCCACAGGCCGGCGTCATAGCGAGTGTCGCCGGCTTCGAGTTCGGTCAGCCGCTGCGGGGTGGCCCGCCGATCGAAGACGTCGCGGGCCAGTTTGCTGATCGTCTCTTGCTCTTCGGTGAAGGTGAAGTCCATGTCACCCAGCCGGTCGGAACTGGTGCAGCACCAGGTCGCCATCGAACTCCTGGTAGTAGACCTCGACCGGCATTCCGACCCGAACGTCGCCCGGGTCGATGTCAGTCAGGTTGGACACCAGCCGAACGCCTTCGGCGAGTTCTATCAGGGCGACGATGTAGGGATAGTCGAAGAAGGGAAACCGTGGTTGGTGCGGCATCACGTAGCTGTAGACGGTGCCCCGCCCCGACGACTCGATCGCTTCCCACTCCAGCGAACGGCATTTCGGGCACATCGGCTGCGGTGGATTGCGCAAGGCTCCGCACCCGCGGCAGCGCTGGATCAATAGCTTGTGTTCGCGCAGCCCGTTCCAGAAGAACTCGGTGTCCGGGCTGATGGTCGGTGCCAGTCGGGACGCCATCAGCGGGCCGGCCTGAATCGCAGCACCCGGAAGCGCTGGCGCCCGAGCACCTCACCGTTCTGATCGGTGTAGGTGAGCACCCAGGTCAGGAAAAACCCGGTGCCCAGGGCCGTCGTCTTCTCGTCGGAAACCTCTTCGTACACCGACGTCGCGCTGATGACATCCCCCAGCCGTGGATAGCGGTTGATTTCGAACTCCGAGTTGGTCGCCACGATGCTGGTGTATCCGGCCTCGTCGAGGAACGCCGTGGGGTTGCTGGTGATTTCGACGGGGGAGCCGCCACGCTCGCCGATTCCTTCGAGTTTCGGCGCGGGCATTGTCCAGGTCTGCAGCATCACCGGTGGAGACACGATGCCGCCGAATCGGGACGCGGCCGCGAACTCCGGGTCGAGGTAGACCGGATTCATGTCGTCGAGCGCGTGCGCCCAGTGCCGGATCATCGGCTGATTGACCGGATCCGGTGCCACCGCCGGTTTTCCGGTGCCGCCGGTGTGTTGGCCGACGAGTGCTTTCAGCTTGCTGTGCACGTCGGTGTCTGAGTCGGTCACTGAGTTGATCCTCCTGACTTGGCTGTGGCACGAAGGTCACGTGGTGCTCGCGGCATGCCCAATCCGGCCATCGCGATGATGTCTCGCTGGATTTCGTTGGCGCCGCCGCCGAAGGTGCTGATGACGGCGACCCGGTAAGCCGATTCCAGCGCACCGCGCATCGGCGCGTCAGCGCCACGGCGTAACCCGTTGTGGTCAAGCACTTCCAGGAGTTGGCGGGCGACCAGCGGAGCCAGCTCGGTGCCGAAGACCTTCGCGGCCGAGGCCTCTCCCATATCGAGCACACCCTTGGTCATCGCGGCGTTCACCCGAAGGTTGATCAGCTTATAGGCCGCGACCTCCGCCTCGACCCGGGCCAGCGCGAGCTGCACCCAGGGTTTGTCGATGACCCGGCCGCCGTCCAGCTCGGTGTCGCGCGCCCACTGCAGCGTCTGCTCGAACAATGGCTCGAGCGCGCCGAGGTTGCCCAGCGCCGCGCGTTCGAAGTTCAACTGGGTGGTGATCAGTTGCCAGCCCTGGTTTTCGCCCGCCACGATCGCGCTCGCCGGGACCCGCACGTTGTCGTAGAAGGTGTAGAAGGTGGAGATGCCGGGCATGGTGTGCAGCGGCTGCCAAGAGAATCCGGGTGACGAGGTGGGCACGATGAAGATCGAAATGCCTTTGTGTTTCTTGGCATCCGGGTCGGTGCGCGCGGCCAGCCAGATGTAGTCTGCATAGCCCGCGCCGCTGGTGAACATTTTCTGGCCGTTGATCACGTACTGATCGCCGTCGCGGACCGCGGTGGTGCGCAGCGACGCCAGATCGCTGCCTGCCTCCGGTTCGGAATAGCCGATGGCGAACTCGACGCTGCCCTGCAGGATCGCCGGCAGGAACGTTTGCTTTTGCTCCTCGGTGCCGTACTGCATCAGGGTCGGCCCGACGGTGTTGAGGGTCACCAGCGGGATCGGCGCGTTGAGCCGTCTGGCCTCTTCGGCGAAGATGAACTGCTCGACGGCCGAGAAACCACGCCCACCAAACTCTTTGGGCCAACCGACACCGAGCAGATCGGCGGCGGCCAGCGCGCGAATGCATTCGCGTACCGCCGGACCACCTTCCACGCGCTCGCTGACGGCGGCCTGTCGCTCCGGCGTCATCACCTGTTCCATCGTCGCGCGGATCTCGTCGCGCAGCAGTTCCTGCTCGGGGGTGTAGTCGAGTCGCACCGGTCAGGCCCCCAGCCGTACCGGCATCCGCTTGACCCCGGGCACCATGGTGGCCCGCATCCGGTCGACCTGGCCGACCAGCTCGATTTCGGGGAAGCGGCGCAGCAACTCCTCGAACATCACCGTGGCCTCCAGGCGGGCCAGTTGTGCTCCGACACAAGAATGTTCACCGCACCCGAACGCGATGTGCGGGTTCGGGTGGCGAGTCACGTTGAACTCCTCGCAGTCGGCGCCGAAGATGTCCTCGTCACGGTTGGCCGATTGGTAGAGCATCACCACCACGTCGCCTGCGGAGATCCGCTGACCGCGGATCTCCACGTCGACGTTGGCGGTGCGGGCCATGTGCACCACCGGGCTGTTCCACCGCAGCATCTCTTCGACGGCGCCGGGGATCAGCGACGGGTCGTTGACCAGCAGACGGTACTGGTCGGGATGGGTGATCAGCGCGAGCGTGCCCAGTGCGATCAGATTGCGAGTGGTCTCGTTGCCGGCCACCAGCAACAGGAACGCGAAGTTGAGCAGGTCTTCGTCGGTGAGCCGATCGCCGTCGATCTCGGCGCCGGCCAGCACCGATAGCAGGTCGTCGCGCGGTTCGACGCGCCTTGCCCCGATCAGCTTCTGGAAATATTCGAAAAGCTGGCCGGCTGCCACCATCGGGTCGAGATCGATCTCCGGGTCCGCGGTTCCGGTGGCCGCGTCCGACCAGGCCCGGAATTGCTCCCAGTCATCGGGCGGCGCTCCGATCAGCTCGGCGATCAATCGGGTGGGCAGGGGGGCGGCGATTTCTTCGGCGAACTCATGCACCGAGCCCGGTTCCACACCGTCGAGGATGCCCCGCACGATCTCGCGGATCTTCGGTTCGAGCACGGCGACCCGGCGCCGAGTGAAACCGGAGTTGATCAGCTTGCGCATCTTCCGGTGCCGCGGCGGGTCGGTGAAGATGAGCCCCCCGGGTTGCACCGGGTTCGGCAGTTTGGGGTCCGGAATGGTGATGCCCTTGGTCGAACTGAACGTGGCCGGGTTGCTCGACACGAAGCGGACGTCCTCGTACTTGAGCAGCGCCCAGAAGTTGGTGACGTCATTCCAGCACACCGGCGCGCTCGCGCGCAGCTCCCGATACGCGGGATAGGGATCACCGGCGTAGAAGTCCGGCGAATGCAGCGGGACCGTCGTGCGGGAGTCTACGTGCACCCTGGCCTCCCTCGACGACCGCGATCGTACATTTGCACATGATCTGTCCGGTGCACTCTGTCTACTCCGGCGGCGCCAACAATGTCAATATGCTTGGCGTTAAGCTGAAATAGCCGCGCTATCACCAATGCTGCGAAGTCGAGCATTGACGACCATGGCCCGACAGGTGTAGACCAAACGTTGAGCCGCCGGACCGTCCAAAGGAAACAACATGGCTGACCCACGCTCATTGATCGACACCTACGGGGTCTACATCGACGGCCAGTGGGTTGATCCCGGTAACGGCCGCTACGACGACATCAACCCGGCCACCGAAGCGGTCATCGCGTCGGCTCCCGACGCGAGCCACGCTCAGGTCGACAGCGCGATCGCGGCCGCCAGAGTCGCGTTCGATTCGGGACCGTGGGGTGACGCTAAACCCGAGCAGCGCGCCGCCGTCCTCAACCAGCTCGGTGAGGCGCTGTTGGCGCACGCCGACGAGTTCTTCGAACTGGCTCAACTGGAGTGGGGTTGCACGGCCAACGAGCGGACGATCCACGTCGACGGGCCGGCGTTCGTGGCGCTGAACGCAGCCGAACTCGCCACCCATCCTGTCGAGGAGCGCATCGACGCATACGGTGCGGCGGGAACCACGCTGCTGCGCTATGAGCCGCTCGGCGTGGTGTCGATCCTGACACCGTGGAATTTCCCGCACACCCTCAACGTGATGAAAGTCTGCGCCGCGCTGGCCGCGGGCAACACCGTGGTGCTCAAGCCGTCGCCGTTGGCACCGCTTGCGGGACTGGCTCTGGCGCGAGTCATTCACGAGCACACCGATATTCCGCCGGGTGTGGTCAACGTTGTCACGCCAACCGACATCGAATCCAGCAAGCTGCTGACCGTCGACCCGCGGATCGACATGGTCAGCTTCACCGGGAGCTCGGTCGTCGGCCGCGAAGTCATGGCCGCAGCCGGCACGACGATGAAGCGGCTGCTCCTCGAGTGCGGGGGCAAGTCGGCCAGCATCGTGCTCGATGACGTCGCGCTGAATGACGAACTGCTGCAGCGGATGCTGTTCGAGTCGTGTTCGTTCCACGCCGGACAGGCCTGCATTCTGCATAGCAGACTGCTGCTACCCGACGCCATCCACGACGACGTCGTCGATCGGCTGGTCGCGCTGGCCCAGGCCGTGAAGGTCGGCGACCCCACCGATCCGGACGTGCAGATGGGCCCGCTGATCAGCGCCGCACAGTGTAAACGCGTTCAGGCACATGTGGATCGGGCTCTCGACGACGGTGCCAAGCTGGTGACCGGTGGTGGGCGGCCGGCCGGCCTGGATGGCGGCTTCTACTTCGAGCCGACGATCCTCACCGAGGTGACGCCGGATGCGACGATCGCCCAGGAAGAGGTGTTCGGACCGGTGTTGTCGGTGCTGCGCTACAGCGACGACGACGACGCGGTGCGGATCGCGAACAACTCGCAGTACGGGCTGTCCGGCGCGGTGTGGGGCGGCGACGTCGACCGTGCGTTGGCCGTTGCCCGCCGAGTTCGCACCGGACAGATCGCGGTCAACGGATTCGGTCCCGGCGGTGCGCCGTTCGGTGGGTTCAAACAGAGCGGGTTCGGCCGGGAGAGCGGCGGGATCATCGGGATTCGTCAGTACATGGAGCCGAAGGCCATGGGACTGCCGGCCTCGTGACGCGCGCCGGCGCCCTGGACGGGCTCCAGGTGGTCGAGATCGCCGATGAGATCTCAGGCCCCTACTGCGGCAAGCTGTTCGTCGACCTCGGCGCCGAGGTCACGAAAATCGAATCATCAGAAGGAGATTCGCTGCGGCGGTGGGGACCCTTTCCCGGCGGCGCACCCGATCCTGATCGCGCCGGGCTGTTCGAATATCTCAACGCCGGAAAGCGCGGCACCGTCCTGGACATCACGAGTGCAACCGGCGCAGTGGCCGCTCGTCGGCTCGTCCGCGAAGCAGATGTGCTGATCGACGGGTCGGCGCCCGGAGCGCTGGAGAAATGCGGCCTGGACACCTCGAGGCTGCGAGATGCCGATTCACGTCTGGTGGTCGTGCGGATCTCAAACTTCGGCCAGCACGGACCTTTTCGCGCTGCTGTGGCCACCTCGCTGACGATGCAAGCGGTGTCGGGATGGATCACCGCGCGCGACCCCGACCGCCCGCCCGTGCAGGCAGGCGCCCGGATCGCCGAATACGTCGCGGGTGTCTACGCGGCTCTCGGCGCGCTGACGGCGCTGCGGATCGCACCCATCGGGCAGGTGACCGAGGTCGATGTCTCGGTGTTGGAGGCACTGCTGTCGACGCTTCCGTACCCGATGCTGATGGCCGAACGGATGCGTGCCCTCGGCCTGGTGTCGAACACGCGGCAGGCCCCCATGCTAGGTGTGGTCCGGGCGGGCGACGGCTGGGTCGGAATCAACTGTCTGACCGGGCAGCATTGGCTCGACGTGTGCGCCATGCTCGGCCTGCCGGAGTTCGGCGATCAGCAATTCGCGATCATGATGGGCGGCCCCGAGCGCGCAGAGTTCTTCGCCGCCGCACAGCCGTGGCTGAGCGAGCGAACCGTCGCCGAGATCGTCGATCTCAGCCAGGCACTGCGCATCCCGGCGGCGCCGATCGCCGATGGTGCCAGCGCGCTGGAATGTCCGCAGTACGCCAAGCGCGGCTTCTTCGTCGACGGCGGCGCAGCGGATTGGTCGTTTCGACGTCCGGGGCCGCCTTTTCGGCTGTCGAAGACGCCGGCGGCACCGGTCCGGCCCGCGCCGCGTCTGGGCGAAGCGTCCGCGGCCGGTCAACGCTCGCGCAGCAGGCCACAGGCCAATCCGGTCGCAAATCCGTCGCTGCCATTTGCCGGACTCAAAGTCCTCGACCTGACGACATTTTGGGCGGGCGGATATCTGACCTGCTACCTCGGTGCCTTTGGCGCCGACGTCGTCAAGCTCGAGTCGATCCAGCGGCCCGACGGTTTCCGCTTCTCAGGCGCCTATCCGCACGAGGGTGAGGACTGGTACGAGCGCAGCGCGCTGTGGCAGGCCACCAACCTCAACAAGCGTGATATCACGCTGGACTTGACGTCGGCACGGGGTCGCGACCTGGCCTGCCGGCTCGCCGCGCAGGCTGACGTCGTGGTGGAGAACTTCTCGCCGCGGGTGGTGGAGCAATTCGGGCTGGACTATCAGTCGCTGATCGCGTTGCGCCCCGACGTCATCGCAATCCGCATGCCAGGATTCGGCCTCGACGGCCCGTGGCGGGATTGGGTGGGCTGGGCGCTGAACATCGAACAGGTCTCGGGCATGTCGGCGGTGACCGGCTACGCCGACGGCCCGCCGTGCAACGTGCAGGGCCCCGCTGACCCGATCGTCGGTGTGCACGCCGGTGTGGCGCTGCTCGCCGCACTCGACCATCGCCGCCGCACCGGCGAAGGCCAGCTGATCGAGGTCGCGCAGATCGAAGTCGGTGCCGCCGTCACCGCTGAACCGGTGATCGGGTATTCGATGAACGGGGTTGTCCCGCCGCGCGACGGCAACCGTCAGCGGGGCTGTTGCCAAGGCGTCTACCCGACCGACACCGACGGCGCCTGGGTGGCATTGTCGGTGCGCGACGGCAACGATTTCACCCGGCTGGCCGACGCGATCGGTCGACCCGGCCTACCGAAGGACGATCACGACGTCTTCGATCAGGCCGTCGCGGCCTGGACTCGACCGCAGTCAGCCGCCGATATCGTTGCCGCCCTGCGAGAACGCGGCCTCCCCGTCGAGGAGGTCACCACACCCGAGCGGATGTATGACCTGCCGGGACTTGACGCCCGCGGCTACTACGAGGAGTTCGACCATGCCGCCACCGGCCGGCACCGCTACCCCGGGTGGCCATTCCGCATCACTCCCGGCCCGGCTCGTCACCACCGCTTCGCCCCGCCCACCCTCGGTCAACACAACGACGAGATCCTCAGCGGCCTCGGACTATCCGGCGATGAACTGGCTGCCCTGCGCCGTGACCGGGTGATCGGCGAACGAGTGGCCGGCGCATAGCGCCGGTGCGGTCAGGCCGGCCGAGAGTTGAGTGCTCATCACAACACCCGCTCAGGAGGTCGCGTTATGTCGAGCCCGCGGACGTCGATCAATCTGCTGATGTCGCTTGCGGTGACGATGCCCACCACCTCGCCGTGATCCACCACCAGCGCTCGATTTACGTTGTGTGACACCAGCCGATCGAGCACAACGGTAAGCGGCTCGTGTGGGATGGCAGTGACGACTCGATCCATTGGCATTGCGGCATCGCGCACCAGGGTGAATCTGCGTTCCTCGGGGGGTACCAGCCGCAATTGCGCCAGCGTGATCAGTCCTACGATGGTGCCGCTCGGGCCTTCTACGGGATAGGCCGAGTGCCGGTCGCCGAGCAGATAGGAGTGGATGAAGTCCTCCACGGAGATCCCGCCGGGAGCCGTACGCGGGTGAGCGGTCATTGCATCTGCGACGCGTACTCCGGCAAGAGACTGGCGAGTCAGAATCCTGCGTTCCTCGCTATGTGCGGCAGTGAGCAGAAACCAACCGATGAACACGGTCCATACGCCCGTGACGATCGATGCGACCATGAACTCGAACAAGCCCAGCGCGATGAGCACGTATCCGACGATGCGCCCGCCACGCGTAGCACCGATCTCACCGCGGACCTTGTCTCCGTGGCGGCTCCACAGGTAAGCGCTGAGGACCCGGCCGCCGTCCAGCGGCGCACCGGGCAACAGGTTGAACAGGCCCAGTAGCAGGTTGACGCCTGATAGCCACCATGCCACGCCCACAGTGACATTCGCCGCACCCAAGTTCCGGAATACCGCACCCAGCGCCGCAAAGAGTCCCGCCAATGCCACGCTTGTCAGCGGACCGGATATCGCGATACGGAACTCCGTCCTTGCGGTTTGTGCTTCGCCGCCCAAGCGCGTCACGCCCCCGAACAGCCACAGCGTCACGTCCGACACCGGTACGCCCGCGCGACGCGCAACGACGGCATGCATCAACTCGTGTGCCAGCAGGGACGCCAGCAGCACCACCGCGCCGATAACCCCCGCCACCCAGTACGTCAGTGTCGAACGACCGGGGGCACTGCTGGGTAGCGTGCTGGCTAGGCTCCAGGTGAACAACCACAGGATCACCAAAACGCTCCAGTGGACGCTCAGGCGGAAACCCGCCACCGTCCCGAAACGCATGTGCTCGCCCACACCCAACCTCCAAATATTGTGGAATTAAGTCAATTTCGCGCTAATGGCCGCGGGCGACGATCACCGGCGTACGGGATGCGTGCGCTACCGCGCTGCTGACCGATCCGAGCACCATTCCGGCGAACCCGCCCCGGCCATGGCTGCCGACGACGACCAGCTGGGCTGCCTCGGCGTGGTCGAGAAGTTGAGCGGCCGGCCGGTCGTCCACCACGACGCGGTGGACGCCGACGTCGGGGTAACGCCTCTGCCAACTGGCTAAGCGCTCGACCAGGTTTTCTCCGGCAAGAGATAGATCCGCCGAACGTTGCTTTCTCGGGATGCGGGCCATGTCGGTGTCGCTTACGGCATGCAGGGCCACCAATCCCGTACCCCGCAACGACGCTTCCTCGAATGCGATCGCGGTGGCCAGTTCTGATGCCGGTGAGCCGTCGAAGCCGAGGAGCACCGGCGCATGGGCGCCCCGCGACGGTGCGGAAGTCTCGTCCGGAATCACCGCTATCGGGCAATGAGCATGATGGATCAGCCCGGTGCTGACTGATCCCAGTAACACCCGGCGCACGGTTCCCAGCCCGCGAGCTCCGACGACCACCATGTCCGCGTCTTTAGACATATCGACCAACGTCGGTACCGGTCCGGAAAAGAACACTTGCGGCTTGATGTCAGCCGGTCTGCGATCCTTGGCGGTGTCTTCGACGATCGCGACGGCATCGTCGAGGATGGCGCGCGCATCGGCCTCGTAAAGGTCGTGCAACTCCGCGGCTATGGGTGCCGTGGGCCAGGCAGAGACTGGAATGGTGACAGCCTGCACGAGCGTGAGCCGCCGTTCGCGCATTGCGGCCTCACGCGCAGCCCACCGCACCGCCTCGTCGGAGTACCCGGACCCGTCGACTCCGACGACGATACCGAAATGCCTTTCCAAATCAGCCATTTCGCTGCCGCTCCTTCCAGGACAGGTCCCGCACGCAATGTGGCACCCAAAAGCGTGCTTTTGACGCTAGGACCCGAAGCGGTCGTCGGGCAGGAGGCATTGGTCCCTACGCAGATGGCCATACGGCCTTCGACGAATTGGGCTGGGTGACGTCCCGGCGATTGCCGTCGACCTCACTCAGAAATCCACCAGCGGTGCCGTCCAGTGAACCAGGGTGCCGCCCGCCGGCGGCGAGGCGATGCGGCAGGTGCCCCCCACCTGCTCGGCCCGTCGACGCAGATTGGCCAGTCCGCTTCGCCGCTGGTTGTCGGCGGGAATGCCGCACCCGTCATCGGTGATGTCGATGGTGAGCTCGTCGGCGACCGAAACCTCGATGCTCAAGTGGGCCGCGCCAGAGTGTCGAACAGCGTTGCTGACCGCCTCTGCGACGGCGGCTTCGGCGTGCTGAGCCAGATCGGAACCCACAGCGGTCATCGGGCCGGACATGTGCAGCGTGGTGACAACGCCCCGGTTCTCCGTGAGATCGGCGACCACCTGCTGTATCCGCCGACGGAACCCGCCACCAGTCGTGGTCGGGGACTGCAATTCGAAGATCGTGGTGCGGATGTCCTCGATCGTGGTCTGCAAATTATCGATCGTACGGTTGAGCCGGTCGACAACTTCCGGTGAACGCGTGCGGGCGATGGTCCCCTGGACATCCATACCGATGGCGAACAGCCGTTGGATGACGTAGTCGTGGAGATCGTGCGCGATGCGTTCACGGTCGGCCAGGACCGAGAGCTCGCGAGCGTCTTCACGGTTGGCGGCGAGGACTAGCGAAAGAGCGGCCTGGCTGGCGAAGTCACCCACCAACTCGAGATAGCCGGCATCGAAAGGTATCTGGTCCCTGCTGCGGGCGACGGCAATGACTCCGATGACGGTGCCTTCGTAACACAGCGGCATCGCGATCGCGGAGCGTTCACCCGCGTCGGTGAATGCCTGGATCGGGTATCGGAACGATTCGGTGATAAGCGGTGCCCCGGAGCGGAAGACATGGCCTGTCGTCGAGCCTTCGACGGGAACCTCTTGCCCGACAACCTCGTGGGCCTGCACCCCAACAGCGGCGGACACGATCAGTGTGTCGATTTCCTCGGCCGGCAGGTCCGCGTCGGCGGGAGTGAGCACGATCGCCTGCTCGGCATCGGTCAACTTCTGCGCCTGCTCGGCGATCAATTGCAGGGGCCGCCGCGGTGAGTCGATACCCGTCAGCAGCTCGGTGATGATCTCACGGCTGGCTTTCATCCAGTTTGCCCGCCGCTCAATATGTTCGAAGAGCCGTGATTTGTCGATGGCCACCGCCGCCGCAGACACCAGCGCCCGGACGGCGACCTCATCGGAATCGGTGAATGTCCACGCCGGCCGGTCGTCGGTCAGATAGAGGCCACCAAATATGCTCCCCCGCACGATGATCGGCACGCCCAGAAACGCACGCATCGCGGGATAATTCTCGGGAAACCCGGCCGCCGCCGGGTGGGCGGTGAGATCGTCCAGGCGTAGCGCAGAGGCCTCGCCTAACACCACTGCGAGGATGCCCTTGCCCACCGGCTGACTGCCGATCCGCCGCGCCGCGTCAGCGTCCATCCCGGCGTGCACGAACGAGGTCAAATTGCCGTCGGGGTCGCAAGTGGCCAACGCGCCGTAGCGGCACCCGGTCAATTCCCGCGCCGCGGTGACGACATGATGCAGCGTCTCGTCCAGGTCGAGATCCGAACCGATTTTGACGATGGCGCGCAGCAATTGTTCCATCTGATCGCGAGCGGCCAGCACTTTGTCGAGCGCCTCATGCATCTGGCCGATCAGCGCCCGCTGGCCCAATTCCGCGAACGTCGATTCGCTGTCATCACTAGTCAACGCGCGAAACCTCCGCGACCCCCGGTGCCGCCGGCCCAAGCATACGCGCGGAAGAAGCCAACGCTGCCAACCATGAGTGAATTCTGACCGCTGCCTGCAGTGAAGCCCCGGCTACTCCTGCGGTGTGACGGACCTTGACCATCGCCTGCGGTCGCGGTGACCTTCGGCCCTACGCCTGGAATCCGCAGCGGCGTAACACCGAGGTATGCAACCTAAAGCTGATATGCCGGCTGCTCCCGTCGTCGAGGTGACGACGCGGGGCCAGCTGGCCGGTATCGACGATTACGCGCGGGAAAAGATCGGTGGCCTCACCCGGCTCACGCGCCAGCCCGTGCTCCATGCGCGTGTCCGGGTGAGCAGACACGCTGATCCGGCGGTGGTCTGCCCCGTGGTTGCACAGGCGAACCTGGATGTCAACGGTCGACAGGTACGGGCGCAGGTTCAGGGCGCGACCGCGCGTGAGGCGATTGATCGACTCGAGGCACGCCTTCGGCATCGGCTCGAACGCTTCGCCACCCATTGGGAAGCCCGGCGGGGCCAGGTGCCGTCCGCCGATCCACACGAATGGCGCCACCAGTCCGAGCCCACGCACCGACCGAGCTATTTCCCACGGCCGCCCGATCAACGTCGGATCATCCGGCGCAAGTCGTTTTCCCTGGGACCCCGCTCGGTGGACGCGGCCGCGCAGGAGATGGAGTTGTTTGATTACGACTTCCACCTGTTCACCGAGAAAGGCACTACGCAGGCCAGTGTGCTGTACCGGTCAGGTCCAACCGGCTACCGCCTCGCCCAGGTCCAGCCAGCGCTGGAGGAGCTCGCACCGTTCGAACTGCCGGTGACCATCAGTTCGCAGCCAGCACCGCGGCTTACTGTCGGGCGGGCCACCGAGCGGCTCTCCTTGCTGGGCCTGCCGTTCTTGTTTTTTGTCGGCGTCGCAGAAGGTCGCGCCGCTGTGCTGTATCACCGCTATGACGGGCATTACGGGCTAATTTCCCCTGCCGGGTGATGGGCAAAGATTGAACCGGGCTCGCTGGAGGTCGAGCGGGCGGTGGTGGCCGAGCAACCTGGCCACCCGTGCTTTCAGCGATGTTGTGACTTTGGGCCATCTGCGTGGTGACTTGCTCCCCTGACCAGCCGCGACCGGGTGACGGATCATTGGTAAGTGAATCGCCGTGGCGGTTGAGGCGATTCGCAGCGCCTATCCGAAAGAAGTAAAGGGAGACAAAGTGATTGATGAGCGCTCTGTAAATTCGGTTGTGGTAGGTATTGATGGCTCCCAGGCGGCAGTGGCGGCAGCCGTGTGGGGCGCCGGCGAGGCGCTCCAGCACGACGTAGTCTTGAAGTTGCTCTATGTGATTGACCGTAATCGGGCTTTCACTCCAGGCGTTGTCAAAGCCCAGCACCTGGTAGCGGAGGCCGCATTGCAGGACGCGCACGCAGCGGTCGAGGCAATGCAGCAGCCGGTCAAAATCGAATTGGAAACCGTCAGTGGCGATCCGGGTACAACTCTCATTCAGGAGTCATGGTCAGCGGCGCTCCTGTGCGTCGGCGCTCCGAAAGCGGCTCCCCACGGCCCATGCGATTCATTGGCATCCAACATGGCTGCCTCGGCGCAGTGCTCCGTGGCTGTCATCCCCGCGGCGCCGTGCTCAGCGCATCCGGGAACCGCTTGGGTGGCAACCTTTCTGAACTCGTCGACCGTCGACTACGACGTTCTTCAGCAAGCCATAGGAGAAGCGCAGCTGCGCGAGCTTCCGCTGCGGGTGGTGAGGACGACCCACCCTGGAGGTATGCAGGCGGATTTCGCGGTCGACGAGTCACTGGTGAACTGGGCTCAACGCTATCCCGGTATCGACATCCGCGTCGTGCACACCGACCAGCTCCTCAGGTATGTGGTAGCGCACGAATCGTCTATTCGATCGGTGGTGTTGGGCGCTGAGCATCACGAGGAAGTTGCGCAGTTGGTTGAATTGACCAGGTCGAGGGCGCCGCTCGATGCGAGTCCGTCGGTACTTGTGATCCGCGGTCAACACCTGTGAATCCTCCTGAAGAGCCACAGGTGAGAACGCGCATCTTTGCTCGCGTGCTCGGTCCGTTCTTTGTCATCGTCCCGGTCGCGGATCTGGTGCGCGGCACGAATATGCAACAACTCGTATCTGATTTCGGGGCGAATGCGCTGTGGCCCTGGGTGACGGGTGCCTTCCTTGTGTTGGGCGGGCTGGTCATCATCGCGCTGCATCAGTATTGGCGAGGCGCGGCGGCTGTCATTGTGTCCGTGCTGGGTTGGGTTCTCGCGCTAAGGGGGCTGTTCTTACTGGCGTTTCCCCAGACATTCATGTCTGCCGTCAAATACGCCCTCAACGCGGGTGGCCTGTGGGAGGCCGTCTACGTCTGCCTGGCCGTGACGGGACTGTACTTAGCCTACGCAGGGTGGCGCCCCGCGGCGACCCCTGAATCCACTGCACGCCAGAATATTTAAGCACTGCCGGCCATGTGATCCAGCCCTGTTCGGTGCCGCGGCTTCGCGATGGGAGTCGGGTGGGATCAATGGTCGTTGTGAATCGAAATCTGCGGGGCCTCCAGGGGACCAATGGCCCTGGAGGCGGCGGCGCCAGGGCGTCGATACTGGCGTTATGGCACCTCCCACGAAACACCTCGTCCGAATTGCAACCGGCGTTGCAGCGCTCTACGCGGCGCGACGGTATTACCGAAATTGGGGCACGACAAAGGAGGAGTGCCAAATCCGGTTGCCGGGCGACCAGCTGGTTGGCGACCCCGCCATTCAGGCGACCGAGGCAGTGTGGATAGACGCTTCGCCGTCCGCCGTCTGGCCATGCCTGTCACGACTGGGCCAAGACCGCGGCATTGTCCACGGTGAGGCGCTAACGAACCTGATCGGCTTCGGCTTTCACAACGCTAATGGGGTGGATCTGGAAGGGCAGCAACTCGTAGTGGGTGATGTCCTACGCCTTGCGCCACAAGGCTGGTTCGGTGGTGGGCTGACTTTCAGCGTCGTCGCCACCACGCCCGAACGGAGCATCGTGCTGCGGGCCACGTCACCGAATCTGCCACCGGCGGTGTGGTCATTCCATCTTGAGCCGCACTGGGACGACCGGAGCCGGCTCATTGCGCGGGCCCGGGTTGGCTTGCGGCATCCCGGCGAGGTGTTTGCCTTGGAGCTCGCGAGACCGGCGATCGTTTTGACGACGCGGAGTGTGTTGCGGGATATCAAACGCCACGCGCAGCGCGGCCATGCGCTTTCGCAGTCAATCCCGAACCCGAGGTAGCGCCATTGGCCGGTGACGCTCGCCGATCCGATCACAAAGCTCGTGGGCGCGGCATGAATTCCAGAGACAGCAGGACTACTAACGCGGCCGGTATGTGTCGCATCGACAGGAGCACGTAGCGGTGCTGGCCGAATGCGTGGAACTTGCGGAGATAGCGGTAGAGAGATTCAAGTCTGATCAGTGAATCGCCCAGGTGGACGAGCATGTAATAGGTGCCTTCGATCAGTCCGCGGTTCTTGTTGTCAAAGAGCTCGGGAAACGCGGCGAACGCCAATGAAAGCCGTTGGCCGCCAAGCTCTCTGCAGTCATCGATCATGTCGACGGTCAGTCGCTCATCGATCCCGTTCGGTGCTCCGGGACGACGCCAGGGCACGTCGAGAGTCACGTCGCTGCCCTCGCCCGAGGTTGCGTACCGGTGGAATCCTTGCACCTGGCCAGATCGGTCCCGCGCGATAATCAGCTTGATACCGGGGTAGCGGCCCTCGAGCACGTGATCGAGGATCATCGAAAATCCGCGCTCGACACGGGCCCCACGGTGTGACGCGTACAGCACCTTTGCCAATTCGTCCCTCAACGCATCGTCGAGTCCCTGTTCGGCCACCACCTCGGTGGTGATCCCGAAGTTACGCGAGCGCTGTACGGCCTGGCGTAGATTGCGGTATTTTCGCCCAGCCATGTTGAAACGATTCACATCGATGACCACGTCGCGCCCAAACGGTATGGGGCGCAGCGATTGACCGATCACATCGGCATCACGCCACAGTCCAAGCCATTGCTCGCCGCAGCCGAGGACGATGATGCGCCAGCCACGGCTGCGACACATCATGGCGAACTCACGCACTAACGCCGGGAACCGGTCCCCTTGACCGATGGGGTCGCCGCTGACTACCGCAAAGCCCAGCCGTGTGCGATAGGCAATCGCCGCGGTAGCGTCGGCGTCGAAGTAGTAGCTCTTGGTCGACTGCATCGCGAAGGGGGCAAGAGGGTCGCCGTGGGTCGCCTGGATGAGCGCCCACACTCGCGGCAGCGCATTGGGATCCGGCCGCGACGCCATCGGCCACATCAGTACTGCGCCGGCGCCCGCGACCAGCCCATCGCCAAGCAGGTCGAGCGAAGCCGAATGCGCACCCAGGCCTGTCAGAAGCATCACCAGTGCGATCGCGGCGTGCCCCACAGTCACAGGCCGACCCAGCAGGCCGCCGCGCGCAGCCAGTATCACGGCGGTCAACAGTGATAGCGACCATGTCAGTCGGCCCGGGGTATGCCAATCGGCGGCGTGATGGTCGCCGGCCACCAATAGGATCAGGCAACCGATCGTGCCGGCGATCGCCAGCATACTGATCCGGCGGACCTGGCGGGGCTCAACGTTGAGCATCACGCGGTCGCCCATGCCGACTTTGGTCAGGCTCGCCGCCGCCATCGCAACTCCCCACTCGCGTAGGTGAATCCGTGATCCTGGGACCTCGTTCAGAGCGCTGCCGCGGCATGGCTGAGTGCCTCGCCGGACCGACCGTTGGGCTGGGTGGAACTTGATGCCGTCGACTCGCGCGTCAGGAAGCCGGTGACTTCTCCGATCGCGCTCATCAGTGGGGCGGGAAAGACGATAGTAGTGTTCTTCTCCACGCCGAGTTCGGCCAAGGTCTGCAGATTTCGCAGCTGCAAGGCCAGCGGGTGCTGCATCATGGTGTCAGATGCGTCACCGAGTGCCGCGGCGGCGCGTGCTTCGCCCTCGGCCGCAATGATTTTGGCGCGCTTCTCGCGCTCGGCCTCGGCCTCACGGGCCATCGCGCGTTTCATGCTGTCGGGAAGTTGGATGTCCTTGAGCTCGACCAAAGTAACCTCCACACCCCACTCCACCGTGGTGGTGTCGAGAATCTGACGGATGCTGGCGTTGATCTTCTCGGTCTTGGCCAGCACCTCGTCGAGGGAGTGTTGCCCGACAACGTTGCGGAGGGTGGTCTGGGCGATTTGATCAATTGCGGCATGCACGTTTTCGATGACGACGACCGATTTGCGGGCATCGATGACGCGGAAGTACGCGACGGCTGCGATGTCCACGCTGACGTTGTCGCGGGTGATAATGCCCTGGGACTGAATCGGCATGGTCACGATTCGCATCGAGACCCGCCAGAGGCGGTCGACGACCGGGATGATCAACCGGAGCCCCGGTTCGCGAACCGCGACGACCCGACCGAGACGAAAGTGGACTCCGCGCTCGTACTGCCACACCAGCCGTATCGAGGCGATGATCAACAGCACCGCCAGGATCACCACGGAAGCCGTTAGAAATGCAGCGGTTTGGCCCATCACGACCACTCCAATCTGTTCGTTCGACAGCCGAACCTTTGCAGCAGCAAACGTCAGCAATCGGGTACGTCAACGACGCTAGAAGTTCCGATGTCGCTGGTCAGCGGCCAGAAGTCCCCGGCCGGCCGTCCGAAAGTCCTCTGTGAACCGTGCGCACGCGGTGTCAGACGGCATAACGGGCCCATCGGCGTCCGGCGGAGGACCAATGGCCCTGAACTTCGCCGGGGAGTGTCGATACCTTCAAGGTCAAGGCCTATGAAGCGCCACGGTTCGGCTACATGAAGGAGCCCCGCATGCAGCGGTCTGACCCGCCGGCCGCCGTTGTCGTTGGCATCGACGGGTCGAACGCCGCGGTGAAAGCGGCCCTGTGGGCCATCGATGAAGCCGTTGATCGCGATATCCCGCTGCGCTTGGTCTACGCGATCGATCCATCCGAGACCTTCCGTCGAAATGCCGAGAGCGTCGCCCACCGGCTATTCACCGCGGAGATCGCAGTTCGATACGCGCTCATGGCTGTTGAGGCATCTGGTGAGCTGGTCAAAGTCGAAGTTGAGATCGTGCAAGAACAGCCGCTGACCGCGCTGACACGGGCTTCACGATCAGCAGCGATGGTGTGCATTGGTGCGGTCGGATTGAACCAACGTGTGCCGATGCGGGTTGGCTCTCTGGCGTTGGCGTTGATGTCCGCTTCGCACTCGCCACTGGCGATCGTCCGGGGACACGACAGCCTCGACAAGGGAACCGTAGGGTGGATCGCGGTTGAGCTTGACGAGTCATCACGAAACAGCGAGTTGGTTGAGCGGGCGGTGAACGAGGCGCGGCTACGCCGAGTACCGCTGCGGGCCCTGGCGGCGGGTCAACCCGAAAGCAGCGCCGGCGACCGTCGTGTGGCCGAGGGCTCGGTTCTGACCAAGCAGCTGGAACATCAGTTGGTGACGTGGATTCGGCGCTACCCCGATATCGACATCCGTTCGGTCGCAGTCCGCGGCACCATTCTCGACCACTTGGCCGAGCAAGGTCGCTCCGTCAAACTCGTTGTAGCCAGCGCCGACGGTTCGGCTGTGCGCAAGGTGTTGCACGGCACTGACTGCTCTCTTTTGGTCGTTCCGGCGCAGCCTTGACGCTTACGACGGCCGCGCAACGATAACCGGCACCCGGACGGCCTGCACGACCGCGTTGCTGACCGAACCCAGCAGCGCGCCGATGAAGCGACCGCGTCCGTGGCTGCCGAGCACGACAAGCTGGGCGGATTGGGACTTTTCGACCAGAACACGAGCCGGTCGATCACACACCAGGAGCCTGTGCAACGTCACGTCAGGATAGCGTTCTTGCCAACCAGCCAGACGTTCGGCCAAACTCCGCTCCTCTTCGGTCTTGACGGCCGCCCAGTCCAAGCCCGGGAATTCAGAAATTTCGGCGTCGCTCCATGCGTGCACCGCCATCACATCGAGTCGGCGCCGCGACGCTTCGTCGAACGCGAGGGCGGTGGCAAGCTCTGATGCCGGTGAGCCGTCGATGCCGAGGAGCACCGGAGCTCGGTGAAGATCGACGGCCAGCGGACCCTCGTCAGGAACGACGGCGACGGGGCAGTGCGCGCAGCGCACCAGGCTGGCGCTCACAGAACCGAGCCAATCCCGAGCCAGTGCTCCGCGCCCGTGGTTACCCACGACCATCAACTCGGCTCTTTTGGATAGATCGACGAGCATCGGAACTACGGCCGAAAAGATCAATTCCGCATTGATCGGGATCGGCCGACTACCCTCTGCGCTGTCTTGAGCGATCTTCAACGCATCGCCGAGCACTCGGCGGCCCTCGTTTTCTCGCCATAGCGTGAACCCACCCGCCACGGACGTCTGTGGCCAGGTCGCAGCAAAGGGATCCACCCCGTGGACCAGTGTCAGCGGAAGATGACGCGTGACGGCGTCATTTTTCGCCCAACTGACGGCGGCGTCTGACGCAGGCGATCCATCGACACCGACGACGATGCCGTAATCCTTGATGACGGCTGACATTTTGTTTCTCCTACGCGTACCGACGAACGGTAGGCCCCTTCGTGACTCTCGGATTGACGGCTTCAGTAGTTCAAGGCCGAACCGGTGTTGTGCCAGAGCTTTTCAGCTTGGTCGACACAGTCCGGTAATGCTTGTGCGGTATCGATAAGATGGGCGGTGTCCCAAACGTCGTCGCGAAGAATCAACTCCCTGGCGATCAGCGGGGTTGCGTCGGAGGCGTTTGGCCCCCTGCTCTTCACCCGCTTTACCGCCGTCTCGACCGACGTCCAGCAGACGATCTCGAGAAGTGGTGACGCCATCTGGGCGGCCAACTCTTCGGCCGGCCGGCGCTGTCGAGGATCTCGCCACGTTCCGTCCAGGATCACCGACCGTCCGCCGGCCAGGGACTTGAGTGCACGGCGAACGACGTCGCGGTAGACGGCGGCCACTTTCTCGGGGATGTAGAGGCCGACGTCGAGGACCCCGGCCTCGCCGTCGATCGTTCCAGACTGTTTCAGCTCGCGCCGTACGTCGTCGGTGGAGATGACTTCTGCGCCAACCCGATCGGCGAGGGCGCGGGCGAGGGTGGTCTTCCCGGTCCCCGGTGCGCCGCCGATCATGGCAAGGCGAACGGCCCCAGCGTTGAGATGTTCGAGCGCCAGCGAGAGGTGACGTGAGGCGTTCGCTGATGCTTCGGGGTCTCCCTGCGTGAAGCGCACGCAGTCGACCTTGGCCCGTACGACCGCACGATAGGCGATATAGAAGTGCTTCAGGGAGGCCGGCGCCTCGTCGTCGGCAAACTCGCAATAAGTGTCGAAGAAGTAGTCGGCGAGATCTTTTCGTCCGAGGAACTCCAAGTCCATCGCCAGAAACGCAGCATCGTCTATGCCGTCGACGTAGCGCAGATGATCGTCGAACTCCAGGCAATCCAGCAGCAGCGGACCGTCCGGCGCGCAGAAAATATCGTCCGCCAGCAGGTCGCCGTGCCCGTCCACGATCCGCTTGTCGCTGATCCGTCGCGCGAACAGCGCCGAACGACCCGCGATGTAGTTGGTTGCCGCAGTCCCGACGTGATCGATCATTTCGGCCGGCAACGCAATTTCCGTGAAACGTGCCAGCTCCACGAGGTTTTCGTGCCAGCGAGCGGTGATGGCGCCGGGCTCGGCCTGCGAGTCCACCGCCCGAGTGCGCTGCGCACGGGCGTGAAACCGAGCCAGCACTTCCGCGATGTGCCGGAGCTCATCCTGCACAGTGCCGCCCTTTTTCACCAGCGTGGCGAGCCTGCTCGAGTCGGGGTAGCGGCGCATCACGACGACGGGTTCAGCGGCCCCTCCGGCGGGGTCGTTGAAATGCGCGACGCCCAGGTAGGCCTGCGGCGCCAGCCGACTGTTGAGCAGGACCTCGCGGGCACAGGCTTGCTCGCGGCGGCCGGCGGTGCTGAAGTCCAGGAAATCGGTCGCAACCGGTTTCTTCGCCTTGTACGCCTTATCGGCGACCAGCACGACGACACCGGTGTGTGTTTCGTGCACCTCCGCATAGGGGCTCGTCGTCACCGAGACCTGCTCCATGGTTTGATCCTGCGTCGGCGAGAGCGCTGAGCGTAGCGGCGGAGGACCACTGGCATTTCGGTGAAAGTCACTAGCTGCGAGGGCCAAAGGTCCCTGGCGCCCATGTGCGCCGGCGGCAGAGCCGCTGGGACTAAGGGCCCTAGCACTGCCCGATGCACTCCGTAGTGTCGTTCACAGATCGGAATTGGAGTATGCGTTATGCCTCAAACGATGGTGGACGTGGAGGTCATCAGCAGTGCGCTGCGGCTGGCATGCCGGGCGCCATCGGTGCACAACAGCCAGCCGTGGCGTTGGGTGTCCGAGAATTCGGTGCTGCACCTATTCGTGGATCGGCGCCGGCGGGTGGACATCGCTGATCGCTCCGGCCGGGAAGCGATCATCAGTTGCGGGGCTGTTCTCGATCACCTTCGCGTCGCAATGGTGGCGGCCGGTTGGCAAGCTGACATCGCTCGCTTCCCCAGCCCGAATGACAAAGATCATGTGGCGTCAGTCGAATTCAGCCCGCTCACATTCGTCACCGACATTCAGCGCGAGCGCGCCCAGGCGATATTGCAGCGTCGAACGGACCGACTTCCGCTGGACCGTCCGACGTACTGGGAGACGTTCGAACCGGTATTGCGTAGCAGCGTCGACGAAACCGTCGCGATGCTCGACGTGCTCTCCGATCAGATGCGGCCACAACTCGCCCAAGCCACGCAAATCAGCGAAAACCTGCGTCGTGAGGATGCTTCATACCAGGCCGAACTACAGTGGTGGACGGCACCTTTCGCGCTCTTCGGGGGCGTGCCCCCCGACGCGTTGCCATCCGGGTCTGAACGTCAGCGGGTCGATGTGGCACGGGATTTCGGTTCCCGCGGCCATGAGCGCCGCCGTCGCGAGGTCGCGGCGGATTGGTCGAAGGTCGTTGTGCTGTCCACTGCGCAAGACTCCCGGGCGGAGGTCTTGCGCTGCGGCGAGGCTCTGTCAACCGTGCTGCTGGAGTGCACGATGGCCGGGATGGCGACCTGCACCCTGACCCATCTGATCGAGTTCGACGAGAGCCGCGACATTGTGCGGAGTATGGTCGCCGAAGGTGGCGAGCCCCAAGTGCTGATCCGCGTCGGCATAGCACCACCGATGGAAGACCTTCCGGCGGCGACACCACGACGGCCGCTCGATGATGTGCTGGAAATCCGCCAGCCGCCCGCGGCTTATGCGCTCTGATTTTTCTTGGCGCGTCCGCTTGTGCGTCGGCGCGTGCGGCTGATGGCTGATAGCTGCGCAACCCCTCGCTCGATGCCTGCGGCGAGCAGGTCGATGTCGGGCGCAGTCTCGTGATCGGCGGTGATACCGAAGACGAAACTATCGGCGTAACTCACCATTGCGATGCCGGTGCGCAGCTGAAGTGCAATCGGTGGCACCGGAAGGACTTCCAGCACCTCACGGCCCATCAGCTTCTGCCGAGTACGAGGGCCTGGCACGTTGGTCGCCAAAGCGGCTACGGCATGTTGCGGCAGTCGGGTCAGCAGTCGAATCGTCAACGCGGACAGTGCGAACGGGATGATGTTAGACGCCGATAGGAATGCGGTGGCACCCTCACGCTGACCGCTGCCCTTGGCGCTCGCCAGCCGGTGGTGCACGAGTTTCAATTGCTTGACCGGGTCCGGCTCGTCGACTGGCAGCAGCGGCAGCATTGCCGACACCCGGTTGTCGGTTCGGTGCATGTCTTTCATCGACCGGACCGACACCGGGACCAGGGTGCGCAGCGAATCGTGGTGGGGGTGTTCGCCGCGGTCGAGCAGCAGTTTGCGGTAGCTGTCGGTGATCGCCGCCAGCGCCACATCGTTGAGCGTGACGTCGAAGGCCTGGGCCACCGTCTGCATCGCGGCGAGCTTGACGGTTGCCGCGCGGTAGCGCCGCATCGTTGTGACCCGACCGGTCAGCGACGATCCGGGCGGTGAGCTCAGCAGGCCGGACATCAGCTCAGCCACGCCCACCGCGGTATGTTCGGCGGCGCTGGCGGCGGCGGCCGCGGTGTGCCACATTCCGCCGAGCCAGGTCAACGGGTTCACACTTATCTCGGGCAGCCGCAGCGCGGGCTTGTCCGGCTCCTTGCCGGCGCGAATATCTTTCGCGAATGTGTCGCCGCCACTGTCGTCGCTCAGCTGCGCCATCATCTGGGTAGCGGCGATGCCGTCGGCCATACAGTGGTGGAGTTTGATGAGGATGGCCCACCTGTCGTCGCTGAGCCCCTCGATGACCCAGCACTCCCAGAGCGGGCGCTCTCGGTCGAGCCGATGCTGCATGACAGTCGCGATCAGCTGAAACAGCTCGGCGTCATCACCGGGTTGGGGCAGCGCGACGCGGTACAGGTGGCGCGAGATGTCGAAGTGCGGGTCGTGCACCCACTCCGGAGAGCCGAGGTCGAGCGGGTGGGTACGAAGTATCTGGGTGCAGCGTGGAACTTTCGACATCCGCTCGGCGAAGGCTGAGACCAAGTCGTCGTACCGTGGCACCGGGCCCGCCACAATCGAGACGCTGCCAATCGCCAGACTCACGTGAGGATCGGAGTCTTCAGCCTCGAGGAAACTGGCATCCAAAGCTGTTAAATGCTCCATGACGCCACTGTGGGCCCTGAGCGCGTCCATGAGCAGGGTCGGAAGTCCTTCGCTTGAAGGACGAACGACGCTACGTCGCCGGCGACGCCCGCCCTATCGTAAATCAGATGACAAGCGTTGAACCCGTTACCATCCTTTCGGCAAGCGAGAGCTGGGACCTGCTGGCAAGCGTCGCGATTGGACGTCTTGTCACGAGCGTCGACAGCCAGCCCGAGATATTTCCGGTCAACTTCGTTGTCCATCGGCACTCCGTGATTTTTCGCACCGCCGAGGGCACGAAGTTGGTCAGTGCCGCGATCAACAATCATGTTCTTTTCGAGGCCGACGACCACGGTGCCGCCGAAGGCTGGAGCGTCATCGTCAGGGGCACGGCGCGCACGCTCCGTACCAATGAGGAGCTCGAGGAGGCCGATCGGGCGCAGTTGCTGCCCTGGACTGCGACGCTGAAGCAACATTACGTTCGCATTCACGCGGTCTCGATCACCGGCCGTCGTTTCCGCTTCGGTCCCGAACCCAGCCCGGAAGCCACTTTCGCCTGATTCGCACTTTCCGCGGAGCCGGCTGGCACCTGGTCAATCGTTCGGTTGGCGCCACAATCGAAGTGGTGCACCGCCCGATGAGCCTCGCAACCACCACAGTGTTTCGACTATCGCAGCACCGAACAAGCCGATCGCCAACGCGGTGGCGGTCAGCGCGATGTTCGAGGGATCGAGCATGAATTGCTCTCGCGCGATGGGAATGCTGAAGATCACCACGTACGCGGCGCCGGACAGCGCGACCAGCACCACCCGCCACCAGGAGTACGGTCGCGCCACCACCGCGAGCACCCACACTGCGATCACCAAAAGGGTGATCAAGGCCGAGGTTGACGCCTGCATCTGCTGTGCCGGGGTGGCCGCAGCACCCCGGAAGGCCAGCACATAGCAGGCGAAGGTGGCGACGCCGACGACGGCACCGTTCGGCACCGCGGCCGTCATCACCCTCCGCACGAATCCGGCTTGGGCACGTTCGTTGTTGGGTGCCAGCGACAGGATGAACGCGGGGATGCCAATGGTGAACCAGGCGGCTGTGGTGACTTGGATTGGCTGGAACGGGAACATCAATGCGTTGACGCCCAACGCCTTCGCGCCCAAACCGGTGACGCCGATCAGGAGTGCGAGCAGCACTGAGTAGACCGTCTTGGTCAAGAACAGATTGGATACCCTTTCGATGTTGCCGATTACGCGACGGCCTTCCCCCACCACGTACGGCAATGTGGCGAACTTGTTGTCCAGCAGCACAATCTGGGCGACTGCCCGTGATGCCGAACTGCCCGCGCCCATCGCCACGCCGATGTCGGCGTCTTTCAAAGCCAACACATCATTGACGCCGTCGCCGGTCATCGCGACGGTATCGCCACCTGATTGCAGGGCGCGCACCATCGCACGCTTCTGGTCGGGGCGGACGCGGCCAAAAGCGGTGTAGTTCTCGAGTGTTTCGGTCAGTTCGATGGGATCGGTAGGCAACTTCCGCGCGTCGAGCACATCCCCGGACAGTCCCAGCGCTGACGCTACCGCACCCACCGACACCGCATTGTCGCCGGAGATCACCTTGACCGAAACCTTCTGTGCAGCAAAGTACTCCAACGTTGCCCTGGCGTCGGGCCGAACCCTTTGCTCGAGCATGATCAGGGCGGCAGGGATGACGCCGCCCGGCGCGTCGGGATGGTCGACGGGCAGATCGGTGGACCCCAGCAGCAGTACGCGCAGTCCGCGGGATCCGGCCTGCCCGGCCTGCTCGGCGACCCTGGACGATGGCTCCAGCAGCACGTCCGGTGCCCCGAGGACCCAGTTGCCGTGCGTCGAATAGGAGACGCCGCTCCACTTGGTCGCCGACTTGAACGGGGCGGTCGCCGTGGCGGTCCAGCCCGGTGGGTTGCGGTAGGCCCCGGCGATGGCCTGGATGCTTGCGTTGGGCCGGGCGTCGTCGGCGGCCATCGACGCCAGCACATCGACGATGGTGTCCATCCCCGGCGCGGAGTCGAGCCGCAGCACGTCAGCGACCTGCATCCGGTTCTCGGTCAGGGTGCCGGTCTTGTCGGCACATACCACATTGACCCGGGCCAGGCCTTCGATCGCGGGCAGCTCCTGGACCAAGCACTGGCGGCGCCCCAGGCGAACGACCCCGACCGCGAACGCGATCGACGTCATCAAGACCAGGCCTTCGGGAACCATCGGGACCAGCGCCCCCACCGTGCGCAGCACCGACTGCCGCCAGCCGGCATGAGTGGTGAACAGCTGCGTGTAGATGATTAATAGCCCAGCGGGAATCATCAAATAGGTGACTAACACCAAGATCTTGTTGATCCCGGTGCGCAGTTCGGAGTGTGCCAGGGTGAATTGGCTGGCCTCCTGCGCGAGCCGGGAGGCGTAGGCGTCGCGTCCGACTTTCGTAGCCCGGTAGGCGCCGGTGCCGGCGACAACAAAACTGCCTGACATCACCGCGTCGCCGACGCCTTTCATGACTGAGTCGGCCTCGCCGGTGAGCAGCGACTCGTCGGCTTCGAGGCCGGATTCCTCAACCACCACTCCGTCGACAATGATCTGGTCGCCCGGGCCAAGGTCGATGATGTCGTCGAGCACTACCTCGTTCGGCGGGAGTTCACGCGTCCCGTTTCCGCGGCGCACCAGTGGTTTGGCCTGCCCGACGATCGCGAGTTCGTCCAGTGTCTGTTTGGCCCGTAGTTCCTGCACCATGCCGATGACGCTGTTGGCGATGATCAACACCCCGAACAGACCGTTGATCAGCGAACCGGTCGCCAGCACCACGGCGAACAGCACACCGAGGATCGCGTTGATCGGAGTGAACACGTTGGCCCGCACGATGTCCGCGACGCTGCGGGTCGCCCGGCCCGGCACGTCATTGGTTTTCCCCTGTGCCACCCGCTCGGCCACTTCGACGTCGGTGAGCCCGGTGGCGGGCGACGGCGTCATGGAGTGCAAGCCTATCGAGCTGGTTCGGGAATGCGTCGATTCCCGGGCCAAAGGTCGTCGGTCGGACTAATCGGCACCGGGCCGATGGTGCGTCATTGCCGACTGGACCGACGCGAGTCGTGCCCGCGCCCGCTCGTCGGCTGCCGTCTGCTCTGCCTGGGTGACGACGAGCGCGTCCGGTCCGGGGAACATCAACGCCTCGTGGCCGTCCTCCAGCCACCGCACCGTGTAGGGAGGCGAACCGTCCGCATGGCTCACTTCGGTGATCATCCCGCGGTGCTCCGACTGTTCGTTGGTTCTGCCCTTGACCACTAACCAATCGCCTACATTGGCCTTCATCATCACCCGTCCCTTATATGTCGACTGGCTTCAATCATGCTGGCGAAGTGAATGTGTGCGTAGGGCAGTTCGCCATCAGCCGCATGGGCCGAAAGTCCATCGGGCCCCAGGGGTTGTGCGGCGGTGATTCCCGAGCGGGAGGGCCATTAGTCCCCCAGGAAACGGGCCTTCTACTCCAGCTTCCGACAGGCGCTCGCCAATACGCTTCGACCATGACTTACGTGATCGGCAGTGCGTGTGTTGACGTGATGGACAAGTCGTGTGTGGGGGACTGCCCGGCCGACTGCATTTACGAAGGAGCTCGTTCGCTTTACATCAACCCGGACGAGTGCGTGGATTGCGGCGCTTGCAAGTCCATTTGCCGCATGGAAGCGATCTATTACGAAACAGATCTGCCAGAGGATCAACAGCAGCACCTCGCCGACAACGCCGCGTTCTTCCGCGAGGCGTTGCCGGGACGCGATGGACCACTCGGATCACCCGGTGGCGCTGCCGATCTCGGCCCGGTGGGCGTGGACACACCATTGGTCGCGTCGTTGCCTCAGAACGATTGTGGTCACCCGGCCTGATTGCGGTCGGAGTCGAAAGGGCGAAAATGTCTGCACCAGAAACGAAATACCGAATATTGGTCGGTGTCGACGGCTCTGCGCAGTCCGATGCTGCCATCCGCTTCGCCACTCGTGAAGCGGTGCTGCGTGATGTGCCACTCACCCTTATGCACGTTGTCGGCCCGGTACCCGAGTGGGCTACCCACTCCGAACAAGCAAGGATCGCAAAGGTATGGGAGGAGGACGCTCGCGAGATCATCGAGCAAGCGCGCAAGACCTCCTTGGCCAGCGTGGATGCATCCGCTTCGCCCGACGTGCGCACGGAGGTCGTGCATTCGAGCGTCGTGCCCACGTTCATCGGGGCTTCTACGCGGGCTGACATGATCGTTGTGGGTAGCCGAGGGATGACGGCGCTGGGTCGACTTCTGCTGGGGTCCGTCAGCAGCACTGTGGTGCAACATGCGCACTGTACGGTCGCCGTCACCCATGACGACGACGGGTCGGCCGACCATATGGCTCCGGTTGTGGTCGGCGTCGATGGCTCGCCGGGTTCAGAAGGGGCTATCGAGTTGGCCTTTGACGAAGCGTCGCGTCGCGGGGTGCACCTCGTCGCCCTACATGCGTGGAGTGATGTCGCGGTCTTCCCGATCCTCGGCATGGATTGGCGCGAATATGAAGCCAAAGGCGCGGAGATCCTGAACGAAAGCCTGGCGGGTGTGCAACGGAAATATCCCGATGTGCGAGTAGAGCGGCGACTCGACTGCGATAGGCCGGCCCACTGGCTTATCGAGGAATCCCAACATGCGCAGCTCGTGGTGGTCGGCAGCCATGGGCGTGGCGGATTCCCCGGCATGCTGCTCGGCTCGGTGAGCTCTGCCCTTGCGCATTCGGCAAAGGCTCCCTTGATCATTCACCGAACCGCCTGAAGCAGCGGCGGGCGAGCAGACAAAGCCCGGAGTTTCCGATGAACGGTTCGCATACACAGCCAGCGGTAGTGATTGGCGTCGACGGTTCGGCCGTTGCCCTGCGTGCCGCCCTGTGGGCTGTCGACGAGGCAGTAAGCCGGGGTATTCCGCTGCGCCTCGTTCACGTAGTCGAGAGTGAGGATCTGGAACCCGACGACACCGCCCGCAGGCGCGCCACCGCCGAGAGCGCTGTCTGTCGTGTCGTCGCCGCCGTTGAGGCCACTGAGAAACCGGTGAACATAGAAGTCGACATCGTTGGGGGGCGCGCCGCCCCGGCGCTGATCCGTGCATCCCGCCGCGCGGCGATGGTGTGTGTCGGCGCCGTCGGATCCAATCACTTCCAACCCGGGAGGATCGGCTCGACCGCCGCCGCGGTAGCCGGTTCGGCGCACTGCCCAGTCGCCATCATCCATGGACATCGCCGTCCACCCCAACCTCAGGCAAACTGGATCGTCGTCGAAACCGACGAATCGCCAGCCGGCAGAGTTGTGTTGGAGACGGCGATAACGGAAGCACGTCTGCGCGACGCCCCATTACGGGTGATCACCTGCTGGCGCCCTGCCCACGCAGACTCGGAGGCGGCTGTGGAGGGTGATCGGCGGATACGCGCACAGCTGGAACGCCGATTGGCCCGGTGGCGGCGACGGCATCGCGACCTTCGGGTGGAGGTGGTTGCCGTGCACGGCAGCCTCTCAGATTATTTGGCGACACACGCTGCAGAGCTACAGTTGCTCGTCATCGGAGCACGCCGCAGTGATGTGCGCGAGGTTGCCGGACCGGCAGGCAATGCTGCTCTGGGCCGCTCCGACTGCGTGGTGTTAGTCGTCGATCACCGACACCTGTGAAGAGCAGCGCGCATGATGAGTGTCTACACGCCGACGCCCGGAGCTGAACGGCAACGATTTCATGGAGGGTTCGCCATGGTTGTGAGGGTTTTTTTGGTCGATGATCACGAGGTGGTCCGCCGCGGAATCGGTGACCTGCTCGGATCGGATCCCGAACTGGACGTCGTCGGCGAGGCCGGCTCGGTCACCGAAGCGATGGCGCGGATACCGGCGGTGCGGCCCGACGTCGCCGTCTTGGACGTCCGCCTACCCGATGGCAGCGGAATCGAATTATGTCGCGATTTGCTGTCGGACATCCCCGAGCTGCGTTGTCTGATGCTGACCTCGTTCACTTCCGACGAGGCGATGCTCGACGCGGTGTTGGCCGGCGCCAGCGGATACGTCGTCAAGGACATCAAGGGCATGGAGTTGGCGCAGGCCATCAAGGACGTCGGTGCCGGGAAGTCGTTGCTGGACAATAGGGCTGCTGCAGCATTGATGGCGAAGCTTCGTGGTGCTGCCGAACGCACCGATCCGCTGTTGGGGCTCACCGACCAGGAGCGAACGCTGCTGGGGCTACTCAGTGAAGGGTTGACCAACAAACAGATCGCCGCCCGGATGTTCCTCGCCGAAAAAACGGTGAAAAACTACGTCTCGCGGTTGCTGGCGAAACTCGGAATGGAGCGGCGGACCCAAGCCGCGGTCTTCGCGTCCAAACTGGACACCACCAAGCGCGCGCAGCGCCCGGAGGGATAACTGAGACGGAAGTCTGGGCTGATGCCACCATGGTGGTGTGAACGACGCAGTTGACCGTGTAGGCGGCGCGCATCCCGTTCGCAATACGTTGTCGCAATTGCGGCTGCGGGAGCTGCTGGCCGAGGTCCAAGA
Source organism: uncultured Actinomycetota bacterium (assembly GCA_963760095.1). Classification (GTDB taxonomy): domain Bacteria; phylum Actinomycetota; class Actinomycetes; order Mycobacteriales; family Mycobacteriaceae; genus Mycobacterium. Next base: position 407,647 of record CAVXBT010000019.1, read on the forward strand.
GCGCATCACGCAGATCGTCGAGGGGCGCGACCGACTCAACGGCCTGGTCGAGGCCATGCTGGTGGTGACATCGGATCTCGACTTGGAGACCACGCTGCGCACGATCGTGCACACCGCCATCGATTTGGTCGACGCCCGTTACGGGGCACTCGGTGTGCGGGGGAGTGGACACGATCTGGTGGCGTTCATCTACCAGGGAATCGACGACAAGGAGCGCGAACGCATCGGGCACTTGCCCGAGGGTCGCGGCGTGCTCGGCGTGTTGATCGACGACCCGAAGCCGATCCGATTGGACGACATCGCGCAGCACCCGGATTCGGTGGGTTTCCCCCCGAACCACCCGCCTATGCGGGCGTTCCTGGGGGTGCCCGTCCGCATCCGCGACGAGGTGTTCGGCAACCTGTATCTGACGGAGAAGGCCAACGGGCAACCGTTCAGCGAAGACGACGAAGTGCTTGTTGGAGCTCTTGCCGCTGCTGCAGGCATCGCTATTGAGAATGCCCGTCTGTATGAAGAATCCAGGGCCCGTCAATCCTGGATTGAGGCGACCCGCGACATCGCAACGAAGCTGCTGTCCGGTGTTGACCCCGCGACCGTCTTCCGGCTTATCGCCGACGTGGCCCTGAAACTGTCTGACGCCCAGGCGACTTTTGTCGCGGTGCCGGTCGAGGAGGACACGCCGTCCTCCGACGTGGATGAACTGCTGGTGACCGAAATAGCCGGAGAGTTAGCGGAATTCACCCAGGCGCCAACGATATCCGTTCGCGGGACGCCGGTGGGAGACGTTTTCCTGGACGGTGCTCCGCGCCAGTTCGACAACCTCGAACTCGAGATTGGCGATGTGCAAATTCGTCCCAGTTCTGCACTGGCGCTGCCCCTGCGCGCCGCCGAGAGGGTCGCCGGTGTGTTGGTCACGCTGCGGCACAACCACGCAACGCCGTTCAGCCAACATCAGAAAGAGATGATGGCCGCTTTTGCCGACCAGGCCGCGCTCGCCTGGCAACTGGCCACCTCGCAGCGCATGGCGCGTGAACTCGATGTCCTGGCAGACCGCGACCGCATCGCTCGAGACCTGCACGACCACGTCATCCAACGTCTGTTCGCCGTCGGGCTCGCTCTGCAGGGCACCATCCCGCGGGCACGAGCGCCCGAAGTACAACAACGGCTGTCGGAATATGTCGACGACCTGCAATCGGTCATTCGAGAAATCCGCACGACGATATTCGATCTCCATGGACCGGCAACGGGAATGACTCGGCTGCGCCAGCGGCTCGACGAAGCGATCGCCCAGTACTCGGATGGAGCATTACACATCACGACGCAGTTCATCGGACCGCTGTCGGTGGTCGACGCCGCGCTGGCCGGTCACGCCGAAGCGGTTGTGCGCGAGGCGGTAAGCAATGCCGTACGACACGCGCAGGCGACCGAGCTCACTGTCACCGTGAAAGTTGAGGACGATTTGTCCATCGAAGTGGAAGACAACGGCCGTGGCATGTCAGAACGCACCAAACGCAGCGGTCTGACGAACATGCGATACCGGGCCGAAAAGGTGGGCGGCACGATGACAATTGACACCCCCCCAACCGGAGGCACGCTGCTGCGGTGGAGCGCTCCGTTGCTCTGACCGACTTGCCCGGCGGACTTACGCGTGCGACTGCCGTGCCACGATCACCGGCGTCCGCGCCAACTGGGCGACCGTTTCGCTGACGGAACCCACCAGCATCTCGCCGAACCCGCCACGGCCCCGGCTGCCGACCACCAGCAGCTGGGCTTCTTTCGAGTGTTCGACGATCTGACGTGCCGGCTGGTCGCGTGCAACGATCCGCCGCACGTTCACATCCGGGTACTGCTCCTGCCAGCCTGCGAGACGCTCAGCCAGTACCTGTTCGGCCATCGATTGCGTTGCCGGCCAGTCGGCGTCGGGCCACTCCGATACGTCGCCATCGCTCCAGGAGTGCATCGCGATCAACCCCACGTTTCGGCGCGAGGCCTCATCAAATGCGATCGCGGTCGCCGACTCGGATGCCGACGAGCCGTCAACACCGACCAACACCGGTGCCTGAGCTGGTTGCGCCATCAACGAATCGTCATCGTGGATGACCGCGACCGGGCAACGCGCGTGACGCACCAGCGCGGACGCGACGGAACCGAGAAGGCGGCCGCGCCACCCATCACCGCTGCGGGAGCCGGTCACTAACAGCACGGCGTCTTTGGACAAGTCAACCAGGGTGGGAATGGCCGCCGATGAGAAGAGCTCAGTGTGGATCTGGGCGGGACCTGCACTGCCGCGCGCGGCTTCAGCGACCTTGACCGCGTCATCAAGGAGTCGGCGCCCGTGTTCTTTCTGCCATTGCGCCAGGCCTGGTGGCAGCGGCGTATCCCACCATGTAGCCAATGTTGGCGAAATCGCGTGCACAAGCGTCAGGGGGACGTTTCGCAACTCCGCATCGCGCGCCGCCCAATCGACCGCTGCTATGGCGGCCGGCGAGTCGTCCACTCCGACAACAATTCCTGACATCGTGTTGTGCGGCGCCATGGCAGCTCCTAAAGGATGTTGGCTCTGTAATTGACAGCCGCAGCAACGGTATCGGCGGTGCGCACGCCGGCACAGGAGGCGTTCGTCATCAGCCCCATGGCCGTAGGACCCTACTTCCGGGGTCGAGCGCTGCGGCTGTCAGTAAGTCCTTAAGGAATGGAGTCTTTTGGCTCTTTCTGCCCCACGCGTGCGGGGCGATGCTGAATTAACTTCGTTAGTTTTAGAAAGCGGTGCCCCGATGAGCGCGTACTTCCCGGATCACGAGACCGTCCGCTCGGCCTTGTCGCTGGCAACTCGTGCGCCGTCGGTGCACAACACCCAGCCGTGGCGCTGGCGGGTCGGGTCGGACAGTCTGCACCTCTACGCCGAACGCGACTTGCACCTGCCGAATACCGACCCCGACGGCCGCGATCTTATTTTGAGTTGCGGTATTGCCCTGCATCACTGCGTCGTCGCGCTGGCCGCGCTCGGGTGGCAGGCGAAAGTTCACCGGCTGCCCAATCCTGATGAACCCGAACACCTTGCCGCCGTGCAGGTTTACCGTCATCCAGCCACAGAAGTCGACATCACGCTGGCGGCGGCGATACCGCGACGGCGCACCGACCGTCGCCGCTACAGTTCGTGGGAGGTACCCGCCAACTACATCGCACAGATGGGTGCGCGCGCGGCGCGCGCGGGGGTGATGCTGCGCCAAATCGAGTCGTTGCCCCGATTGGAAGAACTTGTGGCGCAAGCGGTGCGGCGACACGCCACGGACCATGATTACCTGGCCGAACTCACCACCTGGAGTGGACGATACGCATCGGTGGCGGGCGTGCCTGCTCGCAATACGCCTGGTTCCGACCCTGTCGCGCCGTTACCGCCACGGCTGTTCGCCGGTCCCGTACTCGCGCAGCCACTCGAGACGGAGTCGGTCCAAGATAATGCCGCCGTGTTGGCCCTCGGGACCAAAGACGACAGCACGCTGGCGCGGTTGCGGGCCGGCGAAGCAACCAGCCTGGTGCTGCTGAGCGCAACTGCGCTCGGTTTGGCGAGTTGCCCGGTGACCGAGCCGCTGGAGATCGTCGAAACACGCGACGCAGTGCAGGTCGAGGTTTTCGGGATCAGCGGGTTTCCGCAGATGTTGCTGCGTGTCGGGTGGGCACCGGTCAATGCCGACCCATTGCCGGCGACTCCGCGCCGTCCACTGGCGGACGTCGTCGAATATCTGAACGGATCAAGCTTCGACTGAGTAGTGCCTTCAATAAGTAGGTCAGCCAACGTCTTCAGGCAGAATTGATCATTCAGCTGGCGGGGCTACGCCCGTCTAAAGGACCGGACGATCAGCACCCGTCAGCCTTCGAACCGTAAAACGTCGGAGAGCGGCCGCCGCGGTGTGGGTGGCGGCGCCTTTTCGGTGACCGGCACCACGCCCACCCGGACCAGGACCTGTGGAACGGCGTCATAGTCGATAAGTGACTGGATGAGTTCCCGGGTGACGCGGACCTCGGTGAGGTGCGTCACCGGGCAGGTGGCGAGGCCGGCCAGGGTGCATTCCAGCAAGGCAGCCGACAGTGCTTCGCCGGAAGCCAACGCAGCGGCGTGACTGTCGTCGTCGGTGGTCAGCAGCAGGATTTTGGCGTGGTCCTGGGGGACCTGGATGCGGCGTTCGGGCTGATGGGTGGCGGGAAAAGTGCGGTCCATGCCGACCCGATCATTCTCCACTGCCGAAACCAGAGCACTGTACGGAATGCCGTCCGATGCTTCGAATGGTGCTGTCCACCAGTGCAATTCGTTCTTGTAGGGTATGTCATAGAACCGCAACGATTCTGCGATCTGCGCTGCCTGCACGATTCGCGGACGCAAATCGTCGGAGAGACTGTCCAGGCGCACCGCGAAGTCGCTGACACTGCGGGTCAACACCGGTTCGAACGCCATCCAATCCGTTGGCCCGCTGAACGGCAACCGGTCGCTGCGACGTGACCAGATCGCTTCTCCGCGCCGTCGATCTTGCTCCGTCACCGAATCCATTGGGGAGAATTCGATCGACGCGAGGTGGTTCGGGTCGGTGGGGTCAGGAAACCGGTCGACATTCGCGTGCCACCCGGCGGCGGCCATCGCCACCCGAAGATGATCGAGGGTTGCGCCGCAACCGATCAGCGCTTCTCGCGCGGACTGGTCGGTTTCGGTCACGCGACTCGGATCGAGGAACAACTGGAGTTCGCCGTCCTTGAACAGCCAAAGCCAGGGTTGGCTGTTGTGCAGTGACGGGGCGCGACACGCGGACGACACCGCATCCTTGATGACTTCGGTTTTCACCACAGCGGCAGGCATCTGTTGACCTCTCTATTTCTCGCTGCTTCAAGGGTTCCCCGATAGCATCATCATTGACAGGGCCATTGGTCCCCGATCCGGGCGTCGTCAGCCGATGCCCGTCGATTCCCGTTTCCGGCCCGTGGCATCGGCTGACGCGGTGACGAACGGCCCGGGCGGATGGGACTTCGGTCCCTGCCGCAGGTCGGCGGCCAAATGATCTGATACACATACGAGATCAATGTATCTCCGGCACGACTAGACGGTTGTCATCGCCGATGACGGCCCGATACGGAGGCAATGCCATGAGTTCTTCACAGCAATCTCAGCGCAGGACGCGCATGCTGGCCCGCGTGGTCGGGCCCTATCTGGTCATTATCGCCGCTACGGTTGCACTGCGCCCCACGGATATGCGGACAATGGCCTCACAATTCGAAGCGAATCCGTTGTGGGCCTGGGTTGTTGGAGCGTTTATCCTGCTGCTCGGACTCGTGGCTATCGCACTTCACCCGTACTGGCGGGGTGCGGCGGCGATCCTGGTATCGGCTGTGAGCTGGCTCGTGGCGATCAAGGGCCTGTTTCTGGTGGCCTTTCCCCTCACGTACTTTTCGATGACCGACTCGGCACTTGATGCGGTGGGCTGGTGGCGAGGGGGCGCCGTCGTCGAAGTTCTGATCGGGCTGTATCTGGCGTACGTCGGTTGGATGCCGTCGCAGACCCGTCCGGAGTCCGAAGCGGTGGACTCAACGCGGGACCTACCGCGCGCCGCCTGATTGCCGGCCGAGAGTTTCTCGGGGACTTGTTATCTGAATAGCAATGTGAAAGCCGCGAAGGCGACGATCCCTGGGGGGGTCGTCGCCTTCGACGTTCCTCGTTCACCGCGTCAGCAAGCGGGTATTCGAGGACGATCTGAATCCCGGACGCTTTCGGTTCAATTCTCGCGAACGATGAGCACCGAGGCCTCTGCGCGTCGGAAGGCGCTGTGACTGTGCGCTCCGACAATCTGTGCAAGTTGGCCGGCGTCAGCGCTCCCGATAACCGCCAGCGGAACCCAGTCGTCGTTGTCTTCAAGAAAATTCGCGACGTCGGCGTCCGTCGTGACGCCGTAGATGTGGAGCTCCGGATACCACCGACGCCATGGCTGCAGACGGTCATCGAGTGTACTGGGCGCGGCATCTTCTGGCGTCGATCCGATGGCCAGCACTGGCAGCTTGCGCAGCTGTGCTTCCCTAAGTGCCTGGTCGAGAACGATATCGCGGTCAGGCGCGTCGTTACCCGTCACGACGACCCAGTCAATGTCCTGTCGTGGATGATCAGGACGCCAGCGGATTACCGCGACCGGACAATGAGAATTTTCCGCGACTTCGGTTGCTGTCGAACCGATCAAAGCGCGGGTGTAGCGATCGATCCCGACGGAGCCGACGCAGATCATCTCGGCGTGGGCGGATTCGGAAATGAGAATGGCGGCCGACTGCCCACGCTGAATCTCGGTTTCAACCTTCACCGGTCTTCCGATCGCTTTGATTGCGACTTGCGCGGCCCGAAGCGATGTCTCGGCTTGTTCGATGTCGCGGTGGTAATCCTCAGCAGAGGGATGGGTGGTCTTGATAACCGCAATCAACACCAACGGGATACTTCGGCTGAAGGCCTCCTCGACGGCCCACTCAGCGGCACGGATCGCCGCTTTCGAACCGTCTATGCCGACGATGACCCCAGAAACTTTGGTACGCATGATCGATAGTCGCTTTGTTCGCGGTTAGCGTTGTCGGGCAACGATCACGGAGACGCTGACCCAGCGGACCGCTGCTTTCGAAGACGGCGACCCGTCGACGCCGACCAGGATTCCCTGATGGGCTGCGCGATTAGACATTGTCGTCTCTCCATCGGTGGTCTGGTTCTGTGGCTTTACTGCAACTGACGCTAGGAGCTCGACTGTCACCGGACAGGAGTCATAAGTCCCGATACGTCTGGCCGTAGGACCCTTCGTCATGCCGATGAGTCCTTTCGTCGATTTCGCGGGTTGAGTTGGACGGCGTCCGGCTGGTCCCAGCGCAGCTGCCGACAAAGGACCCGGCAGCGCGGGACTTCGGTCCCTACTGCGCCGTCGGGCTAACTGGTCGAATGTTCCAGTACATATCCAACCTGCTGGCAGGAGGCCACCCATGAGCACCCTTCCCGTTCGACGTCAGCGGCGCTCGCTGTTCCCAGAGTTCTCAGAGCTGTTCGCCGCGTTTCCATCGTTTTCCGGACTTCGCCCCGCCATTGACACCCGGATGATGCGGCTCGAAGACGAGATGAAGGACGGCCGTTACGAAGTACGCGCCGAGATCCCCGGTGTCGACCCGGCCAAGGACATTGACATCACCCTGCGCGACGGGCAGTTAACGATCAAGGCTGAGCGCAGCGAAAAGAAGGAATTCGACGGACGTTCCGAGTTTTCATACGGTTCGTTTGTCCGCGCCGTGTCGCTGCCGGCCGGCGCTGACGAAGACGACGTCAAGGCGACGTATGAGAAGGGCATCTTGACGGTCTCAGTGGCCGTCAGCGAATCCAAGCCCGCCGAAAAGCACGTGCCGATCGCATCCGCGAACTGACGATATCCCCAGCGGGCCCGCAGCACCAAAGCCGCTGCTGCGGGCCCGCATTTTCAAGAGCCTCCACCGCGGCGCTTTACGAAAGTTAATGAGCACGACCATGACTAAGGCAATCAGCAACGGCAGGGACACGCCGGACAGGGTGTTCCGCGACCGACGCGAAGCGGGCCGGATTCTGGGGGGTCTGTTGCAGGCGTACCGCGACAGGCCCGACGTCGTGGTCTTGGGACTCGCCAGGGGCGGAGTGCCGGTTGCATGGGAGGTCGCGGCTGCGCTGCACGCGCCCCTGGATGCGTTTGTCGTGCGCAAACTCGGCGTCCCCGGCCACGAGGAATTCGCGGCCGGCGCACTGGCTAGTGGCGGTCGCGTCGTAATCAACGACGACGTTGTGCGAGGCCTGCGGATCACGCCTCAACAGTTGCGGGATGTCGCCGAACGCGAAGGGCGCGAGCTGATCAGGCGGGAGGCAACCTACCGGGGCGGCCGACCTCCGACTGACGTGACTGGAAAGACGGTCATCCTGGTCGACGACGGCCTGGCCACCGGGGCCAGCATGTTCGCAGCGGTACAAGCCCTGCGCGAAGCGGAACCGGCACAGATCGTGATCGCGGTGCCCGCGGCGCCCGAGTCCACCTGCCGCCAATTCGCCGGCCTGGTCGACGACATGGTCTGCGCGTCGATGCCCACTCCGTTCTTGGCGGTCGGCGCATCATTCTGGGATTTTCGCCAAGTCAGCGACGAAGAAGTTCGCACCCTACTTTCCACAACGACCACCGGTCCGGCGGTGGCCCAGGCCGCGGACACAGCGGCCGACGTCATCCGGCGCGTCGCAATCGACGCGCCCGCCGGCGTACCGCCCCGAGAGTTGTTGTCCGAGTGGATCGGTGACGCTCGGATCGTTCTGATCGGCGAAAGTTCGCACGGCACTCATGAGTTTTATCAAGCCCGGGCCGAAATGACGAAGTGGCTGATCGAGGAGAAGGGGTTCTGCGCGGTGGCCGCGGAGGCGGACTGGCCCGACGCCTACCGAGTGAACCGGTACGTGCGCGGGCAGGGCGACGACACGACCGCCGAAGAGGCGCTGCGGGGATTCGAGCGCTTCCCGTCATGGATGTGGCGCAACGTAGTAGTCCGCGACTTCGTGGAGTGGCTTCGGGCCAACAATCGCCGATACGAAGCGCACCAGCGCCGTCAAACCGGTTTCTACGGCCTGGATCTCTACAGCCTGCATCGGTCGATGCAGGAGGTGGTGACTTACCTCGAGAAGGTCGATCCGCTGGCCGCGACTCGTGCGCGGGCTCGTTATGCGTGCTTCGACCATGCCGCGGCCGACGACGGCCAGGCATACGGGTTCGGGGCCGCGTTCGGCGCCGGTCTGTCCTGTGAGCAGGAGGTCATCGATCAGCTCGTCGAGATCCAGCGCAGCGCAGTCGAGTACGCTGGCCGTGACGGGCTTCTCGCCGAAGACGAGCTGTTCTATGCCGAGCAGAACGCAAACGTGGTGCGCAATGCCGAACGCTACTACCGCGCGATGTTCGGCGGACGGGTCACGTCCTGGAACCTGCGAGACCAGCACATGGCCCAAACGCTGCAGGCGCTGCTGGCGCAGTTGGACCACCGCCACGGGACGCCAGCGCGGATCGTGGTGTGGGCGCACAACTCTCATGTCGGTGACGCGCGAGCGACCGAAGTCTCCGGAGACGGCCAGCTGACGCTGGGTCAACTTGTACGGGAACGCAACCGCAGCGACTGTCGGCTGATCGGGTTCAGCACCTACACCGGCACGGTGACGGCTGCCAGTGAATGGGGAGGCGTCGCCGAGCGGAAGATGGTTCGGCCGGCGTTAGCGGGCAGTGTAGAGGAGCTGTTCCACGAGACCGGCAATCCGGCTTTCGCCGTGTCACCCGACGGTGCCGCGGCGGCCGCGTTGGACGTGGTCAGATTGAGCCGCGCGATCGGGGTGATCTATCTGCCGGCAACCGAGAGGCAAAGCCACTACTTCCACGTCCGCCCGGCGGGCCAGTTCGACGCCATGATTCACATCGAGAACACACAGGCCCTGGAGCCACTCGAACCGACCAGCCAATGGGTGGCGGGCGAAAACCCGGAAACCTATCCCACTGGCCTCTAGGACGGACGCGCGACGAGGACGGGCACCCGGGCCGAGTGAGCCACCGCCGTGCTGACCGACCCCAGCAGCATCCCGGCAAATCCGCCCCGGCCATGGCTGCCGACGACTACCAGTTGCGCGGATTCGGCCTGCCGGATTAGGTGATACGTCGGATGATCACACTCGACCACACGCCGCACCGTCACGTCGGGGTAGCGCTGCTGCCAACCCGCCAGGCGCTCGGCAAGGACCTCTTCTGCGGCCGGTTTCATCGCCGGCCAATCGATCGCGGGATAATCGTTCACCTCGACGTCGCTCCATGCGTGCATCGCGATGAGCTCGACACCTCGCCGCGACGCCTCGTCGAAAGCGATCGCGGTCGCCAACTCCGACACCGGCGAACCGTCGATGCCAACAACTACCGGCGCCCGAACCGGTTGGGGCGTCAGCGGATCCTCGTCATGGATTACGGCCACAGGGCAGTGCGAGTGGCGGATCAGGCTGGAACTCACTGAGCCCAACATGCTGCGGGCCAACGGCCCTCGCCCTCGGGATCCCACCACAACCATCTGGAACTCCTTGGACAGGTCGACCAGGCTCGGAACGACGGGCGAGAACAGTGTCTCGGTTTCGACATGGCCCGGGCCTCCTTCGGAGGTGCTTTCCTTCGCGATCTTGACGGCGTCGTCGAGAAACTTTTGTCCCTGCTCTACTTGCCACCGCCCGAAGGCCGTCGGCGCCGGTAGATGCGGCAGGGTTGTCCCGATGGGCCTGACGAAGTGCAGAAGCGTGAGCCGGACATTGCGCATGGCGGCGTCACGCGCCGCCCAATCGACCGCACACCTGGAGGCTGGAGATCCGTCGACACCAACCAAGATGCCCGATTCATTTGTCTGAAACGACATTCGATGCTCCTGATGGGATGGGGTCACATACAGTGTCGCGGTTTGAGAAATCCCGCTCGTAGGGTCCAACGTCCACAGCTGAAAGGTCCTCCGGCACCTGTGGTGCGGCCGGCTACTGCATAGCGTCAAGCACGTCGTTGACGTGTCGGCTTAGGAGCAGGCAATGACTGGTGCAGAGTCACCCGGACCGGTTGTCGTTGCAGTCGACGGCTCGAAGGCGGCCATCGGTGCCGCCGAATGGGCAGCCAAGGAAGCGGTCCATCACGATGTTCCGCTTCGACTCGTCTACGTTATCCAGGTCGCGGACCGGCCGACGAGCTCCGCTGATGCAGCGTCAGCCCGGGAAGACTATGCCGAGAGTTCCTTGCGCGCAGCGCGTTTGGCGGTGGAGGCGACCGGTCTGCCCGTGAAAATAGACACCGCGGTGCTGTACGGAGACGCCGATTCCGCCCTCATCGCCGAGTCGGGCAACGCGACCCTGATCTGCGTCGGATCTGTGGGGATCGGTCGGGTGGCCAACATGGTGCTCGGATCGACCGCGGTGATACTTGCCGAAGAAGCGCATTGCCCGGTGGCGATTATCCGGCGCGAAGGAAACTCGCCTCCGCTGGAGTCCGGGTTCGTCGCGGTCGTCGTCGATGACCAGCCCGACAACGATGAGGTCATGTATTGGGCACTGGAGGAAGCCCGGGTGCGTCGCGCTCCCGTGCTCGCCTTGGGCGTGTGGCGCTGGGCGCTCTTCGAGAACAGCCACGAAGAGTTCTATCGGCGCCTCGACAACTGGCTGGGGCGTTATCCCGACGTGCAGGTTGAAATCGCAACCACGCGATTGAGTGTGACTCGATATCTAGAGGCCATGGTTGGCGCCGTTCAGTTGGTCGTTATTGGCAGCGAGGACGCCAACCGGGTGGTGCAGCTGGTGGGCCCGCACGGCCTACCGATCCTCGCCCACGCCGACTGCTCGGTGCTCGTCGTGCGGGGCACGAACCACTAAACGCCTAATGCCTGGACCGAGCCGGGTAACCTGCTCACGTGCTGCTGACCTCGCTGAATCCCGCCACGGTTGCCGGCGGCCACGACCTTGCCGACGCCGTCCGCTTCGGTGACGTCACGCTCAGCCGCAGCGACGTGGTCGGGGCCGCCACTTCGGTGGCCGAACGGGTCGGTGGTGCGGACCGGATCGCGGTGCTGGCCACACCGACGGCGCCGACCGCGCTGGCCATAGCCGGATGCCTGACCGCCGGGGTGCCGGTCGTCCCGGTGCCCGCCGACGTCGGGCAGGCCGAGCGTCGCCACATCCTCACCGACTCTGGGGCGCAGGCCTGGCTGGGTCCGGTGCCCGACCAGCCGGAGGGGCTGCCGCACATCCCGGTGCGGATGCATGCCCGGTCCTGGCACCGCCTGCCCGAGCCGTCCCCGCAGGACACGGCGCTGATCATCTATACCTCGGGCACCACCGGCCCGCCCAAAGGCGTGCAGCTGAGCGGTCAGGCGATCGCCGCCGACCTGGACGCGCTCGCCGAGGCGTGGCAGTGGACCGCCGAGGACACGCTGGTGCACGGGTTGCCGCTGTTTCATGTGCACGGCCTGGTGTTGGGCCTGCTCGGGTCGCTGCGGGTGGGAAACCGCTTCGTGCACACCGGAAAACCAACACCGGAGGCATACGCGGCGGCGCGGGGCACGCTGTATTTCGGTGTGCCGACGGTGTGGTCGCGGGTGGTCGGTGACACGGCGGCCGCCGAGGCACTGCGGCCGGCGCGGTTACTGGTGTCCGGCAGCGCCGGGCTGCCGGTGCCGGTGTTCGACCAACTGGTCCGTCTCACCGGGCACGCACCCGTCGAGCGGTACGGCGCCACCGAGTCGTTGATCACGCTGTCCACCCGTGCCGATGGCGAGCGCCGTCCCGGCTGGGTTGGGCTGCCGCTGGCGGGTATTCAGACCCGCTTGGTCGACGACGAAGGGGGCCCCGTCCCACACGACGCGGAATCTATTGGGCGACTGCAGGTTCGCGGCCCCACTCTGTTCAACGGTTACCTGAACCGGCCGGACGCCACCGCGGAGGCGTTCGACGCCGACGGCTGGTATCGCACCGGCGACGCCGCGGTCATCGACAGCGAGGGTATGCATCGTATTGTCGGCCGCGAGTCGGTGGACCTGATCAAGTCGGGTGGTTACCGGGTCGGTGCCGGTGAAATCGAGACGGCGCTGCTCGGGCATCCCGGTGTGGCCGAGGCGGCGGTGGTCGGGCTGCCCGATGACGACCTGGGCCAGCGCATCGTCGCGTTCGTCGTCGGCGATGCCGAGCCGCAGGAGCTGATCGACTATGTGGCCCAAGAGCTTTCGGTTCACAAGCGGCCTCGTGAGGTCCGCATCGTGGCTGAGCTGCCGCGCAACGCGATGGGCAAGGTGCTCAAGAAGAAATTGCTGACGTAGACCTGACCGCGCGGCGGGTGTGACACCAACGTCCTTTTCTCCTACCGTCGTAGCCGTGCACGGAAGCAGCCGACCGGTGGCGCCGCTGTGACGATTGCAGCCGCGACCCCCGTCACCCCGATGAGACGGGTTGCCGCCGCGTGTCTCGTCGGCTCGGCGATCGAGTTCTACGACTTCCTGATCTACGGCACCGCAGCGGCCCTGGTGTTCCCCACGGTATTTTTTCCGCATCTCAGTCCGGCGCTGGGGACGATCGCCTCGATGGGCACTTTCGCCAGCGCGTTCGTGTCGCGGCCGATCGGCGGGGCCGCCTTCGGCTACTTCGGGGATCGGCTGGGCCGCAAGAAGACGCTGATCGCCACGTTGCTGATCATGGCCGTCGCCACCATGTCCGTCGGTGCGGTGCCCAGTACGGAGTCCATCGGCGTGGCGGCCCCCCTGATCCTGGTCGCGCTGCGGCTGCTGCAAGGGTTCGCCGTCGGCGGCGAATGGGCGGGCTCGGCCTTGCTGAGCGCCGAATACGCCCCCGACGGCAAACGCGGCCGCTACGGGATGTTCACCCTGCTCGGCGGCGGAACCGCGGGAGTGTTGTCAAGCCTGACATTTTTGGGGGTGAGCTTCACCATCGGCGAAAACAGCCCTGCTTTTCTGCAGTGGGGCTGGCGCATACCGTTCCTGATCAGTGCCGGGTTGATCGCCATCGCGCTGTACGTACGGTTGCGGATCGACGAGACCCCGGTGTTCGTCGCGGAAAAGGCCCGAAACTCAGTCCCCGCTGCCCCCCTCGCGGAGTTGCTGCGGTCGCAGCGCCGAGAGATAGTCCTGGCTGGCGGCAGCATCCTGGGCGGCATGTGCTTCGTCTACATGGCGAACACCTACCTCACCAGGTATGCCCACTCAAACCTGGGATACACCCGCAGTTTCATCTGGGAAGTCGGTGCGCTGGGCGGGCTGGTGAGCATCACCTTCGTCGCGCTCTCGGCCACGCTGTGCGACCGCGTCGGACGACGCCGGATGATGTTGCTGGGCTGGGCGGGATGTGTGCCGTGGTCGCTGGTGGTGATTCCGCTGCTCGACACCGGCAAGCCGGTGCTCTACGCGGTGGCGATTCTCGGCATGTCCGCGCTCGGTGCGATCGGCTCCGGGCCAACCGGAGCGTTCATTCCTGAGCTGTTTGCCACTCGTTACCGCTACAGCGGATCGGCGCTGGCGATCAACCTGGCCGGCGTCCTCGGCGGTGCGCTGCCGCCGTTGATCGCCGGAACCGTACAAGCGACATACGGCAGCTGGGCCATCGGTCCGATGATCGGTGTCCTCGCCTTGACCAGCTTGGTGTGCACCTATCTGCTACCCGAAACCATGCAGACGTCGCTGCACTCGAGCGGATGACTCAGTTGGCGTGCAGATCTTCGTTGAGGGCGATGCCGCGACCGTCGCGGGACACCACCTCGACGGCACCGGTCACCGAGTTGCGCCGGAACAGTATGTTGCTGCTGCCGGAAAGCTCGCGGGCCTTGACCGAGTTTCCTTCGGGCAGAATGACTTTCGTTCCCGCGGTGACGTAGAGGCCGGCTTCGACGACGCAGTCGTCGCCCAGTGAGATCCCCAGCCCGGAGTTGGCGCCGAGCAGGCAGTGCTTGCCGACCGAGATCACCTCGGCGCCACCGCCGGACAGCGTGCCCATGATCGACGCACCGCCGCCGATGTCGGAGCCGTCGCCGATCACCACACCCGCCGAGATGCGGCCCTCGACCATCGAGGCGCCCAGGGTTCCGGCGTTGAAGTTGACGAATCCCTCATGCATCACCGTCGTGCCGGACGCCAGATGCGCGCCCAGTCGCACCCGGTCGGCGTCGGCGATCCGTACGCCGCTGGGCACCACGTAGTCGACCATGCGGGGAAACTTGTCCACGCCGTAGACCGCGACGGGGCCGCGCCGGCGTAGTCGCGCGCGCACGATCTCGAAACCCTCGACCGCGCAGGGCCCGTGGTTGGTCCACACCACATTGGTCAGCACCCCGAAGAGGCCGTCGGCGTTCAGCCCGTGCGGGGCGACCAGTCGATGCGAGAGAAGGTGCAATCGCAGATAGGCGTCGTAGGCGTCGGCGGCCTTCTCGTCCAGCGAGCCGATCACTGTGCGCACCACGACGGTCTCGGTGTCGCGCTCGTCGTCGCGGCCGGCCAGGGCCGCCAGCTCGTCTGGCACCTCGGCGACCGACAGTCGCACGGTGCCGCTCTGGCCCGATTCGATGAGTTCCGGTGCGGGGAACCAGGTGTCGAGGACCGATCCGTTTGCGGCCAGCGTGGCCAGCCCAATACCCGAAGCAGCAGTCACGCGCCCCACGCTACCCACCCACTACGCTGGCATCGTGTTGGACCTACGCGGTGACCCGATCGAGCTGACGGCGGCTCTGGTCGACATCCCCAGCGAGTCGCGACGCGAAGAACGCATTGCCGACGAGGTGGAGGCCGCGCTGCGGGCGCAGACTCCCCAGGCTTTGGGGTACGAGATCGTCCGCAACGGCAACGCGGTGCTGGCGCGCACTGAACTGGGCCGCCCGACGCGGGTGCTGCTGGCCGGGCACCTCGACACTGTCCCGGTCGCCGGCAACCTGCCCAGCCGCCGAGACGGCGACGCGCTCTACGGCTGCGGCACCACCGACATGAAATCGGGCGACGCGGTCTTCCTGCATCTGGCCGCCACGGTCGCGACGCCTGCACACGATCTGACGCTGGTGTTCTACGACTGCGAGGAAATCGAGTCAGCGGCAAACGGTTTGGGACGCATCGAGCGTGAGCTACCCGACTGGCTGGCGGCTGACGTGGCGATCCTCGGCGAGCCGACCGGCGGCTACATCGAGGCGGGTTGTCAGGGCACCCTGCGGGTGGTCGTCCACGCGACCGGCACGCGGGCGCACTCGGCGCGATCGTGGTTGGGCGACAACGCCATTCACAAGCTGGGCGAGGTGCTGGACCGGCTGGCCGATTATCGGGCCCGCAGTGTCGAGATAGACGGCTGCACCTACCGCGAAGGCTTGTCGGCGGTGCGCATCGACGGCGGCGTGGCCGGCAACGTGATCCCCGACGCCGCGTCGGTGACGGTGAACTTCCGGTTCGCGCCCGACCGTTCGCCGGACGCGGCACTGTGTCACGTCCAGGAGGTTTTCGACGGCCTCGACGTGCGGATCGAGCAGACCGACCTGGCCGCCGGCGCTCTGCCGGGGCTGGCCAAGCCCGCCGCCAAGGCCCTCGTCGAGGCTGCCGCGGGGCAGGTGCGAGCCAAATACGGGTGGACCGACGTGTCCCGGTTCGCGGCCAGGGGCATCGCCGCGGTCAATTACGGCCCGGGCGATCCCAACCTCGCGCACACGCGCGACGAGCTGGTGCCGGTCCACCAGATCACCGATGCCGTGACGATGCTGCGGGCGTATCTGAGCAGTTAAGCGCGCTGCGCTTGGGCCGACGCGTCGGCAGCGGCGGGGTGCAGTCCGCGATCGGCAAGTTCGGCGGCGACCTCGGTCAGCGCGCTGGCATCTCCCGCGGTCAATGCCCGGGCGTGCGCCAACGTGAGTCGTCCGAACACGCAATTCACTTCGACCGCCAGGCGCTGCGCCCGCTGCACGGCCCGCACATCGCCAAGGCGCACCGCATCCTGCAGCGCGCGCAGCGCAACCGCCGACTGCCCGCCACGTTCTGCGGTCTGCACCGCCTCGCGGGCGGCTTCGATCGCGCCCGTGGCGTCGCCGCGGGCCGCCTTCGACCACGCCTTCGCCAGGGCCAACTCGGGAGCGAACAGCGTCGATTTCAGGCCATGCCGCGACTCGGCCCGGCTGAGAACCTTTGCGGCCTCGAGTTGATCGCCTTGCTGGCCGAGCGCCTGGGCCAGCAGGATCAGCGACAGCGGACCCCAGGAGTAGCCGGTGCGTGCCAGTGGGTCGGCGGCCCGGCCGAGCAGCGTTACCGCGGCCTCGAAATCGCCCTGAGCAATCGCCACGTAGCCCACCAACGTCTCGCCGATCGCCCGGCCGGGCTGCTGCAATTCGGCGAA
This sequence comes from uncultured Actinomycetota bacterium, assembly GCA_963760095.1. GTDB lineage: Bacteria > Actinomycetota > Actinomycetes > Mycobacteriales > Mycobacteriaceae > Mycobacterium. The sequence continues at coordinate 424,565 of CAVXBT010000019.1, forward strand.
GTCGGTGTAGCGCTGGGCCAACGCGCGGGCATCGGTCAGCCGCCCCGCCATCACTAGCGCGGTGATCCGGCCGAAGCCGCTGGTGAACCGCAGCAAGCCGGGATGATCGGCGGCAGTCGCACGCCGGGCCAGCGCTTCGACGTCGTCGAATCGTCCGGTGCGGGCCGAGCTCAGCGCCGCCGCCGAGGCCGCCCATCCCACCGCCACCTCGTCGGCGTGCGGCGACTCCAACACCTCGCCCGCGATCCGAAGCGCGCGCAACGGCGTGCCGGCGTTCATCGCAAAGGTCGCCGCCAGCGCGTCGAGGGTGGCCTGTGCCGTCGGCGCCGAGATTCGGCTGCGGGTGGTCTGCAGGAACGCCGTGGCCCGCTCCGGCTCGCTGAGCATCCAGAACTGGTTGGCCGCCCGCAGCAGTACCCACGCGATCAGCTCGGACGGTGACAGGTCCTCGGGATCCACCTCGGCCAGCAGCGCGTCGGCCGGTCTTCCGCGGCCCTGCCAGGCCAGCGCATAGGCCAGCGCCAGTCGAGCGGCCAGCCCGCCCGAGCGATCCAGCGCGGTCCTTGCGAGCTGCTCGGCCAGCGCCAGCTCGCCCAGCCGCAGCGCATCCTGGGCCGCGGCTACGACCTCGACGACGGCTCCGGGGGTGTCGCTGTCGGCGGCCAGTGCCGCGAGCCGCAGCTGATTGCCGACAGTGACACCCCTGCCGGACGGGCGGGCCGCCAGGCGTTCGACCACCGAGCTGCGCAGCGCCCGCCCGGCGTCGGGTGTCAGCAGAACGCGGGCGCGGTCGGTGTGCAGCGGATGGGCCGGGTAGACCATTGCGCCGAAGTCACCGACGGTGACCGCGCCGGCAGCCTCGGCCTGGCCGACGGCATCCTCTCCGGCGAGCGCCGCCAGGTCGTCACGGCGCAATGGCTCCGCCACCGCCAACAAATCCAGCACTGTTCGCACCGGCGACGGCAGCCCCGAGAGATAGCCGTCGATCAGCTCGGTAAGCGATCCGCGATCCTGCTCCAGTGCGCCGTCGCTGACCAGATGTCGCAGCGAAAGCGGGTTGCCTTTGCTGCGCGCAAATGCCTCATCGATCACCGCGGCATCCGGCGGCGACCCCAGCGCTGATTCCAGCAGCGCCGCCGTCGCCGCTCCGTCCAGCGGCTCGACCTCGATGCGGGTCAACAGCTCATCGGTCCGCAGCGCCGCGACCGCGTCCGGTAGCTCGGCGCCGTCCCGGACTACGACGATCAGCCGCGCCGAGCCGCGCAGCGCCAACTGATAGACCAGGGTGGCAGACAGGTGATCGAGGTGGTGTGCGTCGTCGACAACGAACAGCTGCCGGGCGTCGTCACCGGTCAGGTAGTCATGTGCGGCCCGCAGCAGCTCGGGCGGTCGACCGGACTCGGTGAGGTCGGCGTCCGCCAGCAGAGTGCGGAAGGCCCCGAACGGGATGACTCGCTCCGTCGCGGTGCCCACCACCCAGCGAACGACGGTCGAGGGCGCGGCCGCGGCGAATGCCTCCGCGGCGTGGCGTGCGACCAACGTCTTGCCGACCCCGTCTGCTCCGGTCAGCGTCACGCCGGAATGTTGCGGATCGTCCAAGGTGGCCGTGACCTGGTGCAGCAGGGTGTCCTGCGGCGCGGCAACCCAAGCACTCGGCACCGCCGGATTTTATGGCGCGGGCCCCTGACCGCATGCGGTTAGGGCCAAATGCGCACGGCGGCAAGGTTGGTCTGGGTCTACTACGGTTCGACTGTGCCCCCCAAACGCGATGCACCCCACCCGCGGGCGATCTGCGTGTACTGCGCGTCCGGACCTACCCACCCCGAGTTGTTGGCATTGGCCGCCGAACTGGGCGGGGCGATCGCCGACCGCGGCTGGACCCTGGTCTGGGGCGGCGGCAACGTCTCGGCGATGGGCGCGCTGGCCACCGCCGCGCGGGCCCGCGGCGGCTGGACCGTCGGCGTCATCCCCAAGATGCTGGTGCGCCGCGAAGTCGCCGATCACGACGCCGACGAGCTGATCGTCACCGACACCATGCGCGAGCGCAAACAGATCATGGAAGACCGCGCCGACGCGTTCATCACGCTGCCGGGTGGCATCGGCACGCTGGAAGAGCTCTTCGAGGCCTGGACCGGCCTGCATCTCGGCATGCACGACAAGCCGGTGGTGATGCTGGACCCCGGCGGACACTTCGACGGGCTGCGCGCCTGGTTGTGCGGGCTGGTCGACAGCGGGTACGTATCGCGGGCTGCGATGGACCGGCTGGTGGTCGTCGACCGGGTCGCTGCGGCGATCGAGGCCTGCGCACCCAACTGAGCGGATTAGCTGCTTGCGATTAGGCTGGCCGCCATCTGCCGTAGCGCGAAACGAGGGGTTAACCGTGTCCCAAAACAAGTCCGGTTCTGACACGTCGGTCGGGCTGGTCGACATCGCGAGCCGGGTGCCCGGCCTGTTGGCCGACGCTCCGGTGATCGTCCGCGGGTTGCTCACCGGGCTGCTGGCGCAGCCGACCTCCAAGACGTCGATCGGCAAAGTGTTTCAGGACCGCGCCGCCCGCTACGGCGACCGGGTGTTCATCCGGTTCGGCGAGCAGCAGCTGAGCTACCGCGAAGCCAATGCGACCGCCAACCGCTATGCGGCCGTGCTGGCGGCCCGTGGTGTCGGCCGTGGCGACGTCGTCGGCATCATGCTGCGGAACTCGCCCAATGCCGTGCTGATGATGTTGGCTGCGGTCAAGTGCGGCGCGATCGCCGGGATGCTGAACTACCACCAGCGCGGCGAGGTGCTCGCCCACAGCCTGGGTCTGCTGGACGCCAAGGCGCTGATCGTCGAATCCGATCTGCTCGACGCGGTAGACGAATGCGGCGGCGCCACGGTCACTCCGACGACGATCGAGGAGATTGAACGGCTGTCGGCCACCGCACCCACCGCCAATCCGCAGTCGGCATCGGCCGTACTGGCCAAAGACACTGCGTTCTACATCTTCACGTCGGGCACCACCGGTCACCCCAAGGCCAGCGTGATGACGCACAAACGGTGGCTGTCCGCGCTGGCCATTTTCGGCGGGCTGGGGTTGCGGCTGAAGGGCTCCGACACGCTCTACAGCTGTCTGCCGCTGTATCACAACAACGCGCTGACCGTTGCGATCGGATCGGTGATCAACTCCGGGGCGACCCTGGCCCTGGGCAAGTCTTTCTCGGCGTCGAAATTCTGGGACGAGGTGATCGCCACCGAGGCCACCGCCTTCATCTACATCGGTGAAGTCTGCCGGTATCTGCTGAACCAGCCCGCCAAGCCGACCGACCGCGCCCACAAGGTGCGGCTCATCTCCGGCAACGGGTTGCGTCCTGAGATCTGGGACGAGTTCACCTCGCGGTTCGGCATCGCGCGGGTCTGCGAGTTCTACGCGGCCAGCGAGGGAAACACCGCCTTCATCAACGTCTTCAATGTGCCACGGTCGACCGGCTGGGCGGCGTTGCCACTGGCCTACGTCCAATACGACCCCGACACCGGCGCTCCGCTGCGCGGTGAGGATGGCTGGGTGCAGCGGGTGCCCGCCGGCGAGCCCGGCCTGCTGCTCAGCCGGGTCAACAAGCTGCAGCCGTTCGACGGCTACACCGATCCGAGCGCGAGCGAGAAGAAGCTGGTGCGCGACGCTTTCCGCAAGGGCGACTGCTGGTTCAACACCGGCGACGTGATGAGCCCGCAGGGCATGGGCCACGCCGCCTTCGTCGACCGGCTCGGCGATACCTTCCGCTGGAAGGGTGAGAACGTCGCCACCACGCAGGTGGAGCGGGCGCTGGGCGCCGACAAGTCGGTCGAGGAGTGCACGGTGTTCGGGGTGGAGGTCCCGCGCACCGGCGGTCGCGCCGGGATGGCCGCGGTCAAGCTGCGCGACGGCGCCGACTTCGACGGCAAGGCGCTCGCCCAAACCGTCTTCAAGCAGCTGCCGGCATACGCGTTGCCGCTGTTCGTGCGGATCGTCGAATCCATGGAGCACACCACCACGTTCAAGAGCCGCAAGGTGGATCTGCGCGACCAGGCCTACGACCCCGACATCGAAGATCCGGTCTACGTGCTGGCCGGCCGCGAGGAGGGCTATGTGCCTTTCTACGACGGCTATCCCGAAGAGGTAGCGGCCGGTAAGCGACCGCAGAGCTGAAGCCCTGGGGGAGCGCGCCGGCCCATCAGACTCGGCCGGTAAGCGACCGCAGGGCTAGCCGCTTAGGTCTCAAGCGCGACGTGTCGGGCACGATAGATGGGTGCAGTCCACCCTGTGCGGTCGCCCGGTCAGCACCGATCGACCGCTGATCATGGCGATCGTGAACCGCACCCCGGATTCGTTCTATGACCGCGGCGCGAACTTCAGCGACGAGACGGCCAGGGCCGCCGCGCATCGGCTCATCGCCGACGGCGCCGACGCGATCGACGTGGGCGGCGTCAAGGCGGGCCCGGGAGAGAGCATCGACACCGAAGCCGAGATCGCCCGCGTCGTGCCCTTCATCGAGTGGTTGCGCGACAGCTATCCCGACCAATTGATCAGCATCGACACCTGGCGTTCGGACGTGGCCAGGCACGCATGCCGGGCTGGCGCGGACCTGATCAACGACACCTGGGGCGGCTATGATCCCGCGATGCCCGAGGTGGCCGCGGAATACGGAGCCGGCCTGGTGTGCTCGCACACCGGGGGAGCGCGGCCGCGCACCCGCCCGTTCCGGGTCAGCTATGGCATCAGCACTCACGGCGTGGTCGACGACGTGATCCGCGAGGTCACGACGGCGGCCGAACGGGCCGTCGCCGCCGGGGTTGCCCGCGACCGCGTCCTGGTCGACCCGACCCACGACTTCGGCAAGAACACGTTCCACGGACTGGCGCTGTTGCGCCACGTGGAAGATCTTGTAAATACCGGGTGGCCGATATTGATGGCCTTGAGCAACAAAGATTTTGTCGGGGAGACTCTTGGCGTGGACCTGACTGAACGATTGGAGGGCACCCTGGCAGCAACCGCGCTGGCCGCCGCGGCGGGCGCGCGGATGTTCCGGGTGCATGAAGTCGGACCCACCCGACGGGTGCTGGAAATGGTGGCGTCGATCCAGGGGCAGCGACGGCCGACGCGCACGGTGAGAGGACTCACATGACGGCATCAGAGCTGGTCGACCTCACCGCCCAGGGGGCCCTGGCCGCCCTGCCCGGCGACGTCTGGCTGGCCGACCGTAGTTGGACCCGTCCGCATTGGACCGTCGAGGAGTTGGAGGCGGCGAAGGCCGGCCGAACCATCTCGGTGGTGCTGCCTGCCCTCAACGAGGAGGGCACCGTCGAATCGGTGATCGACAGCATCTCACCGCTGGTCGGCGGGCTGGTCGACGAGCTGATCGTGCTCGACTCGGGATCCACCGACGACACCGAGATCCGGGCGATCGCCGCGGGCGCGCGCGTCATCACCCGGGAGCAAGCCCTGCCCGAGATCGCGCCGCGGCCCGGCAAAGGCGAGGTGTTGTGGCGCTCACTGGCCGCCACCAGCGGCGACATCGTGGTTTTCGTCGACTCCGATTTGATCGATCCGCACCCGATGTTCGTGCCACGACTGCTCGGACCGCTGCTCACCGAGGACGGCATTCACTTGGTCAAGAGCTTCTACCGGCGTCCGCTGAATGTGAGCGATGCCAGTGGCCGCGAAGGTGCCACCGGCGGTGGCCGGGTCACCGAGCTGGTGGCGCGGCCGCTGCTCGCAGCGCTGCGACCCGAACTGGGCTGTGTGCTGCAGCCGCTGGGCGGCGAGTATGCGGCCACCCGCGAACTGCTGACGTCGGTGCCGTTCGCACCGGGTTACGGCGTCGAGATCGGCCTGCTGGTCGACACCTACGATCGGCTGGGCCTGGACGCGATCGCCCAAGTGAATCTTGGGGTGCGGGCACACCGCAACCGGCCGCTGGCCGAGTTGGGCCCGATGAGCCGTCAGGTCGTCGCGACACTGCTGTCGCGCTGCGGCATCCCGGACTCCGGCGTCGGTTTGACCCAATTCTTCGTCGATGGCGACGGCTACACGCCGCGCACCTCGGCGGTGTCGCTGGCCGACCGGCCGCCGATGAACGCCGTGGCGATCGCCAGCCCGGCGGAGCCGGGCGCAGCGGGTCGCCACCAGAGACCGCTGCGACCGCGCCGAGGCGATCGCTAGCGCGGCGCAGCCGGGCGCAGCGGGTCGCCGCTGGAGGACCTGTACGTCGCCGTCGGACCCATAAGGCAATATCGGTCCCGTGGCGTTGGTGTTGCTGTACCTGGTGGTGCTGGTCCTGGTGGCGATCGTGCTGTTCGGTGTGGCCAGCCTGCTGTTCGGCCGTGGTGAGCCGCTGCCTCCGCTACCGCGCGGAACGACGCCCACGGTGCTGCCTGCATCCGGTGTCACCGGCGCTGACGTCGATGCCGTCAAGTTCACCCAAACACTGCGCGGATACAAGACCAGCGAGGTGGACTGGGTACTCGACCGGCTCGGTCAGGAGCTCGACCTGCTGCGCGGCCAGCTTTCGTCGGTGCACGCCGCGGCCGCCGTCAAAGCCGACGACGCTGACGGCGCCGCAGACGTCGAGGACGATCAGGAGCCGACATGACTGCGCCCGACGACGGGCTGGTTCGCTGCGACTGGGCGGTCGGTCGGCCCGGCCCGGACTTCGTGCTGTACCGCGACTACCACGACCGGGAATGGGGCCAACCGCTGCACGGGCTGGTGCCGCTGTTCGAGCGGATGAGTCTGGAGGCCTTCCAAAGCGGCTTGTCCTGGCTGATCATTCTGCGCAAACGGGAGAATTTCCGGCACGCCTTCGACGGCTTCGACGTCGAGAAGGTCGCCCTCTACACCGATGCCGACGTGGACCGGCTGATGGCCGACCAGGGGATCGTCCGCAACCGGGCCAAGATCGAGGCGACCATCGCCAACGCGCGGGCCGCTGCCGACGTCGACGACCTCTCGGAGTTGCTGTGGTCGTTCGCACCGCCGCCGCGGCCCCGGCCCGCGACGCTCGCTGACGTTCCCGCTACGACGACTGAATCCACCGCCATGGCACGCGAATTGAAGCGCCGTGGGTTCCGCTTCGTCGGCCCCACCACTGCCTACGCCCTGATGCAAGCGACCGGAATGGTCGACGACCACCTGCGGGCGTGCTGGGTGTCTGCCGCGCCCTGACGATGCGGGCTGTTGAGGAGCCTCGCGGTAGGGCGGGACGGTCAGTAGAAACGCCGACCCGGAGGGCGTGTACACCTACCCGTGCGGATAGGGAACAATGGAAGGGTGAATTTGCAGTTCAATGCCGGGGATGGCCGGAATTACACGGGCGGGGCATGTCCGGCGCTGATCAGGTCCGCGACGACGGACCACTCTGGAGGGAGCACTCGATGGCGGCGATGAAGCCCCGGACCGGAGACGGTCCACTGGAAGCGACCAAGGAGGGGCGCGGCATCGTGATGCGGGTACCGCTGGAAGGCGGTGGCCGACTCGTCGTCGAGCTGACACCCGCCGAGGCCGCTGCTCTGGGCGACGAGCTCAAAGGCGTCACCAGCTGAACCTCGCCGCAACACCCGCGCGCGGCGCCCCGGGTCACGTGCACACCTTCCGATAGATCTCCAGAGTCTGTTGGGCTATCTGCGCCCAGGAGAATTCCGCGATGCAGCGCTGCCGCCCCGCCTTGCCGTAACGCTCCGCCCGTTCCGGATCAGCGATCAGGGCATTGACCGCCTTGGCGATTCTGGCCTGGTAACCGATCGCATCGTCGGGGTCGTAGTGCACCAGCGAACCGGTGACCCCGTCGTCGACCACCTCGGGTATGCCCCCGACGTCGGAGGCCACCACCGCAGTGCCGCATGCCATCGCCTCGAGATTGACGATGCCCAACGGCTCGTATACCGATGGACACACGAAAACATTTGCAGCCGACAATATTTCACGAATCTTTCCGATCGGCAGCATTTCCCTCACCCAGAACACGCCGGTACGCGTGCGGGCCAGGTCGGCGACTGCGGCGCTCACCTCGGCGGCGATTTCCGGTGTGTCGGGCGCTCCGGCGCACAGCACCAACTGCACGTCCGGACCGAAGTCATGTGCGGCTGCCAGCAGGTGGGCGACGCCTTTCTGACGGGTGATCCGCCCGACGAATGCGACGGTGGGCCGGCTGCGGTCGACGCCGAGGTCGGCCAGAACCGACTCGCCCGGCAGCGGTTCGGCGGGATACCACACCTCGGTGTCGATCCCGTTGCGAACGACATGCACCCGGCTGGGATCCAGGGTCGGGTAGACCCGCAACACGTCGTCACGCATACCCAAGCTGACGGCGATCACCGCGTCGGCGGCGGTCACCGCGGTCTGTTCCACCCATGATGAGATCCGGTAGCCGCCACCGAGTTGCTCGGCCTTCCACGGCCGCAACGGCTCCAGCGAGTGCGCGGTCAACACGTGGGGGATGTCGTAGAGCAAGGACGCCAGGTGCCCGGCCAAGCCGGTGTACCACGTATGGGAGTGGACGACGGTGGCCTCCGCGGCGGCATTGGCCATCACCAGATCGGACGACAGCGTCGAGAGCGCCGGGTTGGCGCCGCGCAGTTGAGCGTCGGGTTGGTACGTGAACGCGCCCGGCCGTGGCGCCCCCATGCAGTGCACGTCAACCTGGCACAACGCGCGCAGCTGCGCGACGAGCTCGGTCACGTGCACCCCGGCCCCGCCGTAGACCTCCGGGGGATACTCCCGAGTCATCATCGCCACGCGCATACCCGGCACCGTAGTAGCCCGTTGCGGGTGGCGCAGGCCACACCCGTCGGACCACCGTTGTGCGGGCCGATCCAAAATGGTTGATGGGCAATCCGTCCGCGTGGGTATTCACCTGGTTGCTCTGGCAGGGGTTCGCAGCGGCCGTTAGGTTTAATCCATGAGGGAAGCGCCACACGTGCTGGGCATCGTCCTGGCCGGCGGGGAGGGCAAACGGTTGTATCCGTTGACCGCCGACCGGGCCAAGCCCGCGGTTCCCTTCGGCGGCGCCTATCGGCTGATCGACTTCGTGCTCTCCAACCTCGTCAACGCCCGCTATCTGAGGATCTGCGTTCTCACCCAATACAAGTCGCACTCGTTGGACCGTCATATTTCGCAGAACTGGCGGTTGTCCGGGTTGGCCGGTGAGTACATCACCCCGGTCCCCGCCCAGCAGCGGCTCGGTCCACGTTGGTACACCGGCTCCGCCGACGCGATCTATCAGTCGCTCAACCTGATCTACGACGAGGATCCGGACTACATCGTGGTTTTCGGCGCCGACCACGTCTACCGCATGGACCCCGAGCAGATGCTCCGCTTCCACATCGACAGCGGCGCCGGGGCGACGGTGGCCGGGATCCGGGTGCCCCGCGCCGAGGCCAGTGCGTTCGGGTGCCTGGACGCCGACGATTCCGGCCGCATCCGCAGCTTCGTCGAGAAGCCGGTAGAACCGCCCGGCACCCCCGACGACCCGGAAGCCACATTCGTGTCGATGGGCAACTACATCTTCACCACCAAGGTGCTGGTCGACGCCATCCGTGCCGACGCCGACGAGGACCAGTCGGATCACGACATGGGCGGCGACATCATCCCGCGGCTGGTCGCCGACGGGATGGCCGCCGTCTACGACTTCAACAACAACGAGGTGCCCGGCGCCACCGAGCGCGATCACGGCTACTGGCGCGACGTCGGGACACTCGACGCGTTCTACGACGCGCACATGGATCTCGTCTCAGTGCACCCGGTGTTCAACCTCTACAACCGGCGCTGGCCGATCCGCGGCGAGCCCGAGAACCTCGCGCCGGCCAAGTTCGTCAACGGCGGCTCCGCCCAGGAGTCGGTGGTGGGCGCAGGCAGCATCATCTCGGCCGCCTCGGTGCGCAACTCGGTGGTGTCGTCCAACGTCGTCGTCGACGACGGCGCAATCGTGGAAGGCAGCGTGATCATGCCGGGCGTCAGGGTCGGCCGCGGCGCCGTGGTGCGGCACGCGATCCTGGACAAGAACGTCGTCGTCGGACCGGGTGAGATGGTCGGCGTGGACCTGGAGAGGGACCGCGAGCGCTTTGCGATCAGCGCCGGTGGCGTTGTCGCCGTGGGCAAGGGCGTGTGGGTTTAACCCGCTTTCGCTGCGTCACCAGACGTGCGGCACCAGGCGGTAGTGCACCTTCTGCTCGTACTCCCGGTACCCGCTCAACTCTTGCTCGAGCAGGCCCTCCTCGTCGCGGATGCGAAGCGCGAGCACAACCAACCCCGGCAGCACGAAGATCAGCCCCCAGTACGACCCGAGCGCCAAGGGGATGCCCATCATCAAAATCACGTTGCCGGTGTACATCGGATGGCGAACCAGCCCGTAAAGACCGGTGGAGACCAGCGTCTGACCCGACTCGACCGTGACGTTGGCTGCCGCATAAGCGTTTTGGATGACCACCAGCATCGCGACACCGAGCCCGACCGCGACCAGGACATCGCCGATCAACGACACCGACGCGGGCGCCGGCGCCCAGCCGAATCGATGATCCAAAGCGCTGACGATGAACATGGCCGGAAAGCAGATGAATATGACGGTGGTAAGGATCCGCTGCACTATTCGGGTCTCTGCCAACGGACCGGCGCGCATGCGCCGCTCCAGCGCGGCCGGGTTCGTGCGCATCAGGTAAACGCTGGGAATCCACGTGGACAGCGCGAACACCGCGAGGAAAAGCCAGGCCTGCCAGTAATGCAACGTCCCCGCCGGCAGGAACAGCATCAATCCGAAGGCCGCCAGACCCAATGCGGCTGAAACTAACCCTTTGCCAAAAGTGTTCATGACAACTCCCTCAGGACTGGATGTCACGACGGCGGAATGCCGCCACGCCCAGCGTGATCAGTGCGATGTCGATGACCAGCAACCACAACAGCGGAGCTGCCGTGAAATCCCCGCCCGTGACGCGGGGAATGTGTGCGAACGGTTCGAGGTCGAGCACCCACTGCGGAAAGCCCGACAGCGAACCGATCAGATACAGCGCGATGAATCCGACCAGCACACCCCACGCCACCGGGCTGAACCGCGGTGCAATCCCGAACAAAGCGACGGTCACCGCGGCGGGCAGCCACACGGCAGGGAGCTGAACGGCGGCGGTGCCCAGGACCATCCACAGTTTGCCCTCGACGTCGTGGGCGGCAATTCCGTACGTCAGCCCCGTGGCCATCCCGGCGATCAGGATCGCGACGGCCGAACCCATCAGCGCGATCACGAGATGACCTGCCAGCCAACGACTTCGGCCTAACGCCCCGCTGAGCAGGGTCTCCGCGTGTTGCCCGGCCTCCTCTTGGTGCGCTCGCAGCGCAAGTGAGATGGCAAATGCGGCCGCGATCATGCCCAGCATGCAAAAGGCGACTGCGACGAACGCCTGCTCCAAGGCACTGGTGCCGCCCATGCGCACGACGATGTCTCGTGCCGTCGCGCCGCCTAGCTCGTCGCCGATGCCGTGAACCACGCTGCCGATCAGCAGTCCGTAGAGACACAGCCCGGCGGTCCACAGCAGCAGAGCGCCGCGATCGAGCCGCCATGCCAGCCCGAAAGCGTTCCGCAGCAATGGTGTTGCGGTGGCGGGGCCGGGACGTTCGGCGATCAGCCCCGCGCCGACATCACGACCGGCGATTAGCCGGTACGCAAGCGCGGTGAGCAGCACCGTCGTCGCCAGATGCAGCAGCAGCACCCACCACCGGTCACCCGCGTACGGGCGGACCTGCAGCGACCAGCCCAGCGGCGAGAGCCACGACAACGCACCCGAACCCGCGTCACCAACGGCGCGCAGCGTGAACGCGGTGGCAAGCGCGCCGAATGCGGCGCCGCGAGCGAACCGCGCGCTCGCCGACAATTGGGCAGCCACCGCGGCCACCGCGGTGAACACCAGACCGGAGCAGGCCAGCGCGGCCCCGAACGCCAGCGACCCGTCCGGCGGGACGCTGGTGCCCAGCAGACCGGCCGCGCCCAGCGCACCGGTGGCCAGCGACGCCCCGAATGACAGCAGCAAGGCCGCGGTCAGGCTGGCGTACCGGCCCACCACTGTGGAGTCCAGCAATTCGGCGCGGCCGGTTTCTTCATCGGCGCGGGTGTGACGGATGACGGTGAGGATGACCGCCACCGCGATCAGCAGGTGGAACATCCCGGCTTTCCAGATGCCGGTTGCGCCGAGGCTGTCGTTGTAGATCTGCCCGTAGAGCGCCCGTTGGGCCGGGCTGGCCATGATCGAGGCGGCGAAGGCGGCGCGGTCCGCTTGGTTGGGGTAGACCTTCTCGATGCTGCCTACATAGACGGTGGCCAGTGGGAGTGACAGCAGCAATACCCACAGCGGCAGGACGATTCGATCGCGACGCAGGTAGAGCCGGAGCATCCCGAGCGTCCCGGTGAAGGCCGAACCGCGTGGTGGCGCCTCGTGTGCCGGATGGGGGGGCCGATGCAACGTCGCTGTAGTCATGAGCGCGCCGCCTGACCGGTCAACTCGCGCTGGCCTTCGGTGCCGACGCCGTAATGGCGCAAGAAGAGTTCTTCCAGGCTGGGCGGCTGGCTGACCAGGCTGCGTACGCCCGCGTCGCCGAGCACCCGGATGAGCTCGCCGAGCCCCTCGCTGTCGACGTGGGCCCGCAGCGTGGTGCCGTCGATGCTGACGTCCTCAACGCCGCGAATTCGGGTGAGATCGCCCGGATTTGCCAGCAATTCGGCGGTGATCGACGTGCGGCTGAGGTGTCGCATCGAAGCCAGTGAGCCGCTTTCCACGGTCCTGCCGGCGCGGATGATCGTCACCCGTTCACACAGGGCCTCGGTCTCGGCCAGGATGTGACTGGACAGCAGCACCGTCGCTCCTCGATCGCGTGCTTCTGCGACACATTGCTGAAAGACGTTCTCCATCAACGGGTCCAGGCCGCTGCTCGGCTCATCGAGCAGCAGTAGCCGTGCCCGCGACGAGAATGCGGAGATCAGTGAGACCTTCTGGCGGTTGCCCTTGGAGTAGGTTCGCGCCTTCTTCTGGGGGTCGAGCTCGAAGCGCTCGATCAGCTCGACGCGGCGCGTTTCGTCGATACCGCCGCGCATCCGGGCCAACAGGTCGATGGTCTCGCCGCCGGTCAGGTTGGGCCACAGCGTCACATCGCCTGGAACATAGGCGATGTGACGGTGCAACCCGACCGCATCGGTCCACGGGTCACCGCCAAGCAGGCGGGCCGTCCCCGCGTCGGCCTTCACGACGCCCAGTAATATCCGGATCGTCGTCGACTTTCCGGCGCCGTTGGGCCCGAGGAAGCCGTGCACCTCGCCCTCGCGCACCGTCAGCTCCAGGCCGTCGAGCGCTCGGACAGCTCCGAAGTTCTTTGTCAGGTCACGAATTTCGATCGGGGCGTGATTGTCAACTGACATCTGAGTCTCCTTCTGCTTTTTGACGTGCCGCTTGGCCTAGAAAGGCGTCGTACATGTGGCTGTCCGTCATCAGGCCCTCGGTGTAGAGCTCGAGGGCGGGCAGCACCATGTCGCGGGCGTAGTCGCGCAGCACCGCCCGTAAATCAGTTGGGGTTTTGTGCATTTGGATGTACAGCAGGAAACCGCCGCCGCCGGTGATGGCCAGATACCTCGCCCGGGCAGCCGGATCGCGGCTGGCTTTCAGGATGCCGGTATTGACGCCTTCGTCCAGGTAGCTCTTGGCGTTGTCGATCATGTTGCGCCACAATGTTTTCGCGAGTTCGCCACCGGTCTGCATGCTGCGCACCAAATAGGCCATCATCGGGGCGTACGACTCGATCTCGGCCATCGCGGCAAACCAGGTTGCCGGGTCGCTGGAACGCATCGCCTCGGACTTGTCGCTGCGAATCACTTCGGCGACATAGTCGTCGCACGCTTTGCGCAGACCGTCTTTGGAGCCGAAGTGATGGATGACGAGCGCCGCGCTCACCCCGGCGGCTTCGGCGATCGTCCGCAGTCCGACCCCGAAACCATGCTCGCCGAACTGCTCGATCGCCGCGTCGCGGATCCGCGCCGTGGCAGTCAAGTCGTCGGCTGAACGCATGTTCAGTACACTAAACGACCGTTCAGCCGCGCGTCAAGGATCTACCCCGTCACGAATCCGTAAAAAGGGTGAGTTCAGTCGCGAACGGCGGCCAACAAGCCATCACCGAGCGGTACTAACGCCGGGGTGAGCAGCTCGTTCTCGGCAATGAGTCGGGCCGCCTCACGCACCGCCGCCACCTCTGCGTCGCGTGCGGCCGGGTCGCCCGCGCGCCCGCCCAACCCCGCCCCGTGCACGACGATCGCCCCGCCCGAACGCAGCAGCCGCACACCCTCGACCACGTAATCCGGCTGGTCGAGCGGGTCGGCGTCGATGAACACCAAGTCGTAAGAGTCGTCGGCAAGCCGGGTCAGCACGTCCTGGGCCCGACCGTTGATCAGCCGGGTCCGCGACGGGCCGATGCCCGCGTCGGAAAATGCCTCCTTGGCGATCCGCTGGTGTTCGGGCTCGATGTCGATCGTGGTCAGCACGCCGTCTTCACTCATGCCCGACAGCAGCCACAGGCTGCTCACTCCGGCCCCGGTGCCCACCTCGACGACGGCTTTGCCGCCGCTGAGTTTGGTCAGCAGGCTGAGCAACGCTCCGACCGCCGGTGTGACCGCCCCTGCGCCGATGTCGGCCGCACGCTCGCGGGCGGCCAGCAGCACCGCGTCTTCGGAGATCGACCCCTCGGCATGCGCCGAGAGAGACTCGGCCCGCGTCGGCGCCGGCTGGCCTGGTGTGCGGTCGGTGGTGGCCATGCCCGCAGCGTAAGTCCAACCCATGTCGCGTGCAGTCAGGCGCGCCCGGTGCCGGCGCCGCGACACGCCCGGATCGTCGCAACGATCCACGTCACATCCGAAGACGGTATGACCAGCACAACGCAGCGCAGGCCACCATTCTTAGTGAAAGCTCAGTGCGGTCACATACCGCACACACGCCGGTAGGCGACGGTATCCCCATGGAGCGTGGAGGCCGCTGGTCCGGGAATACATCTCGGTATCTTCGCGTTGCGCGCGGTGAGGAGTTGCCTAGCCTCGACGGCAGTTTGAACCCGGAGGATTTGAACATCACCACACTGATGAGCCCGACTAGCATGTCGCACCCCGAGCGGTACCGCGACGCTGACTGGGTTGAACCCGCTGAGGAGCCTTACGGCACCGCGGTCTTTGACGCGACCGGAGACAAGACGGCGATGCCGTCCTGGGACGAGCTTGTGCGTCAGCACGCCGACCGGGTCTACCGGTTGGCCTATCGCCTTTCCGGCAATCAGCACGATGCCGAGGACTTGACCCAGGAGACCTTTATCCGGGTTTTCCGATCCGTGCAGAACTATCAGCCGGGAACATTCGAAGGCTGGTTGCACCGCATCACGACCAACCTGTTCCTGGACATGGTGCGCCGCCGCGGCCGGGTCCGGATGGAGGCGCTGCCCGACGACTACGACCGGGTGCCCGCCGACGAGCCGAACCCCGAGGAGATCTACCACGAGTCGCGGCTGGGGCCTGACCTGCAGGCGGCGTTGGATTCCCTGCCGCCGGAGTTCCGCGCGGCGGTGGTGTTGTGCGACATCGAAGGACTGTCCTACGAGGAGATCGGGGCCACGCTGGGCGTCAAGCTCGGGACTGTGCGCAGCCGCATCCACCGGGGACGGCAAGCGCTGCGTGATTACCTGGCGGCGCACTCGGAGAGTGCCAGGCAGTCGGCGACCGGCGCGATGTCGGACGTCGCTGACTAAGACACGAGTCGCCTGATCGGCTTTTCGTTGGTGTTCTGTATCGGGCAGCGCGCTACATTCGAGGTAGTGCCGCATAGCCCGACGCGACACCGAGAGGAGCTGGTGATGGCCGAGCGGGGTCATGTGTTCCGCCGCGCGTTCTCCTGGCTCCCGGCCCAATTCGCCTCCCAGAGCGACGCGCCGATTGGTGCTCCACGGCAGTTCGGTTCCACCGAGCATCTGTCGACCGAAGCCATCGCGGCGTTTGTCGACGGTGAATTGCGGATGAACGCGCACCTGCGTGCCGCGCACCACATCTCCCTGTGTCCGGAATGCGCCGCCGAAGTGGACGGTCATCGCCGGGCCCGCGCCGCACTGCGCGACTCGCACCCGATCAGGATCCCCAGCACGCTGCTGGGATTGCTGTCGCAAATTCCGCACTGCCCGCCCGACGACGATGCCGGTAACCAGGACAGCGGCCCGCGGGAGCCGCCACGCACCCGAGGACACGGTGGTCCACCCCCGGAAGGTCGCACTTCCACTCGATCATCCGGGCGAGTCGGGCCATCGGAGCTGCCGAAGCGATTCACCGACGGCAGCACACCTGACCGGCCGGAACCTCGGTAGGGTGGACACCAGTTTGGTCAAGCCGGTGCACGGCGCCGTGCTCGAGTCCACAGCGCGTGTGTGCTTCAGCGCCCGAAAGAGGATCACGTGAACTCCGATCAAGAGAAGAACGGCGCCCCCCGGCTGGCGCCGCGACCCATTTCCCGGCCGCCGGTTGACGCCGCGTCGCGTCAGGCCTTCAGCCGGCCCGACGGCGTGCAGGGCTCGTTCGTCGCCGAGCGGGTGCGGCCGACCAAGTATCGCGACCAAGGCGAGTTCAGCCCACACGACGAACCGGCCGACCCGGTTCTGTCGGAGGCCTTCGGTCGCCCGTTCCCCGGAGCCGATTCCCTACAGCGTCACCCCACCGATGCGGGTGCGCTCGCCGACGGCAAAGACAAGGACCAGCTGGAGGAACCCGAGGACCCCTGGCGCGATCCCGGCGCGGCCGCAGCTCTCGGCGAGCCGGCGGTAGCGCGGTCGGCCGCCCACGGCCCGGGCTTGGCGGGCGGCAAGCTCGGCGTGCGCGATGTGTTGTTCGGCGGGCGGGTGTCCTATCCGGCGCTCGGGGTGCTCGCCGTGTTGGCGTTGGTGATCGGATTGATCGGCGGTGTGGTCGGACGTAAGACGGCTGAGGTCGTCGAGGCGTTCACCACCTCCAAGGTGACGTTGTCGACCAACGGCAACAGCGAAGCGCCGGCTGGCCGTTTCGCCAAAGTTGCTGCCGCGGTGGCTGATTCGGTGGTCACGATCCAATCCGTCAGCGATCAAGAGGGTATGCAGGGATCCGGTTTCGTCGTCGACGGCCGCGGCTACATCGTCACCAACAACCACGTCATCTCCGAAGCGGCCAACAACCCGAGCCAATTCAAGACCACCGTGGTGTTCAACGACGGCAAGGAAGTGCCTGCCAACCTGGTCGGGCGCGACCCCAGAACCGACTTGGCCGTGCTCAAGGTGGACAACGTCAACAACTTGACGGTAGCCAAGCTCGGCGATTCCGACAAAGTCCGCGTGGGCGACGAAGTCCTCGCCGCCGGTGCGCCGCTGGGTCTGCGCAGCACGGTGACGCACGGCATCGTCAGCGCACTGCACCGCCCCATTCCGTTGTCGGGGGAGGGTTCGGACACCGACACGGTGATCGACGCGATCCAGACCGACGCCTCGATCAACCACGGCAACTCCGGGGGCCCGCTGATCAGCATGGAGTCTCAGGTCATCGGCATCAACACCGCCGGCAAGTCGTTGTCCGACAGCGCCAGCGGCCTCGGGTTCGCGATACCGGTCAACGAAGCGAAATTGGTTGCGCAGACGCTGATCAAGGACGGCAAGATCGTGCACCCGACGTTGGGCGTGAGCACCCGGTCGGTGAGCAATGCGATCGCACAGGGTGCACAGGTCGCCAACGTGAAGGCAGGCAGCCCCGCAGAAAAGGGCGGCGTGCTGGAAAATGATGTGGTGGTCAAGGTCGGCAACCGCGGAGTGGCCGACGCCGACGAGTTCGTTGTCGCCGTGCGGCAGTTGACGATCGGGCAGCCCGCGCCGATCGAGGTGGTCCGCGACGGCCGCCACGTCACGCTCATGGTGACCCCGGGGCCGGACGGCGGCTAGTGTTCGCCAACGTCGGTTGGGGCGAAATTCTCGTGCTGATCGTGGTCGGGCTGGTGGTCCTGGGCCCCGAGCGCCTTCCCGGCGCGGTCCGGTGGAGTACCACCGCGCTGCGGCAGGCCCGCGACTACCTCAGCGGAATGACGACCCAGCTGCGCGAGGACATCGGCCCGGACTTCGATCATCTGCGCGAGCCGCTGGCTGAGTTGCAGAAGCTGCGCGGCATGACGCCGCGGGCGGCACTGACAAAGCACCTACTCGACGGCGACGACTCGATTTTCACCGGCAACTTCGACCGGCCGGCAGTCAGCACCCCGGATAGCGTTGTGGCACCACCGGTTACGCCACCGGCGTCCACGTCGTCGGAGCCATCCGTCGCCGGGCCGGCGCCGTTCGACACCGACGCCACCTGACCTCAGCGTCGAGTGGTATCCAGTCCCAACGACATCCCCGCCAGTCCGCGGCGCCTCGCCGACAAGTTGTCGGCGACGTTGCGCAACTCCTTGCCGACCGGGGAGTCAGGAGCGCTGAGCACGATCGGCACCCCGGTGTCGCCGGCGGCGACGAGCGCCGGGTCGAGCGGGATCTGCCCGAGCAACGGCACGTCGGCGCCCACTGCGCGCGACAGCCGTTCGGCGACCTGCGCGCCGCCGCCCTCGCCGAACACGTGCATCGTCGAGCCGTCCGGCAGCAGCAGCCCCGACATGTTCTCGACCACGCCGGCGATCCGCTGGCGGGTCTGAATCGCGATGCTGCCGGCCCGTTCGGCGACCTCGGCCGCCGCCAGCTGAGGCGTGGTCACCACCACGATCTCCGCGTTCGGGATCAGCTGAGCGACTGAGATTGCGATGTCGCCGGTGCCCGGCGGCAGGTCGAGCAGCAGCACGTCCAAGTCGCCCCAGTACACGTCGGCCAGAAATTGCTGCAAAGCCCGGTGCAGCATCGGGCCGCGCCACACCACCGGCGTGTTGCCCTCGACGAACTGGGCGATGGAGATGACCTTCACCTCATGCGCGATCGGCGGCAGAATCATCGACTCCACCTGGGTGGGCCGATCGGTGGTGCCCATCATCCGCGGGATCGAGTGGCCGTGGATGTCGGCGTCGAGCAGTCCGACCGATATCCCGCGGGCGGCCATCGCTGCGGCCAGGTTGACCGTCACCGTCGACTTACCTACGCCGCCTTTGCCAGAGGCGACGGCGTACACCCGAGTCAGCGATCCCGACTGGGCGAAGGGGATGACGGGCTCGCGGGAGTCGCCGCGCAGCTGCTTACGCAGCTCGGTGCGCTGTTCGTCATTCATCACGTCCAGGCTGACCTGCACTGCGCCGGTACCCGGCACGTCGGCCACGGCCTGGCGCACGCGCTCGCTGATTTCGGTCTTCTTCGGGCACGCGGAGGTGGTCAGGTAGATCTCGACGTGCACATCGCCGCCGGGGCCTACCTCGATACCTTTGACCATCCCGAGTTCGGTGATGGGACGCCGCAGTTCGGGGTCGATCACCTTGGCCAGCGCGGCGCGAACGCTCGCAGTCGTATCAGACATCACCGTCGAGTCTAGTTCGGCGACGATGCGGGCCGGGACGGCCCGTTAAGGAGCCGGACTATTGGGCTTGGGTCGGCGACGATGCGGGCCGGTCAGCCGGCAGGAGTGGGTGCCGGAGCGGGTGCCGCCGGAGCGGCCGGTGGCAACGGGGCGGGGGGAGCCGCCGGTGGTGGGGCGGGCGGCAGGCCCGCCGGCGCCGGCGGTGCTGACGCGTCGGGCGGCGGCGTATTGAACGTCTGCTGGGGTGGTCCGGTTTCCTCGCCGATGCAGATCACCGTGCACCCCGGCGTGCGGGGGCCCGGCCGCTGCCACGGCTGCAAGCTGGGACTCGGGGCCCCGCCGAGGTCGATCAGCGGCATCTGGGCCAGCGGGTCGGTGGACGGCAGGCCGTGAATGTTGAGCGGCAGGTCCGGACCGATGCCCTCGGGATTCTCCAGATGCATGTCGCCCAGCGGCGGTGCGGGTCCGGTCAGCGGCGGCAGATCCACCGGTACGACGCCGGTGGCGTAGGCCGCCGCCCAGCCCAGCACGTTGCGGGCGTACGGCATGGAGTTGTTGTAGCGCAGGATCGAAGACAAGACCTGCGACTGGTCGCGCAAGTTCAGCCCGCCGCTGCACAGGTATCGGGCGGCGGCCAATGTGGCGTCGTACAGGTTCTGCGGATCGGCCTGGCCGTCGCCGTCGCCGTCGGAGGCGTAGCGCGCCCAGGTGCCCGGCAGGAACTGCATCGGACCCATCGCGCGGGCATAGCTGACGCGTCCACCGGCGCCGCTTTGGACGATGACCTCGTTGCCGGGCAGCGTCCCGTCCAGGGTCGGACCGTAGATCGGCCGGACCGCGGTGCCACGTGCGTCGGTGGCCCCGCCGTTCGCATGCTGCGATTCGATACGCCCGATCCCGGCGAGCAGGTTCCAGCTGATGCCGCAGCCCGGGTCGGCACCGGCCATCATCCGTTCGGCGTTACGGTAAGCCGCCAGAGCCATCGTTGGGATGCCCAGTGCGCCTGGTGTATTCACCACCACCGTCGGCGGGGGAGCCGACACCGTGGCCGCCCCGATGTGGAAGCCGGTCTTCGGGTGCTGGACGGAGATCACCAGTGGGCCGGTTGGGTCGGTGGAGGCGCGCGCTACCGCGGCGACCGGGGTGATGGCGGCATCGCGCAAAGTCGACTTCTGCACGGGGAATGGCGGCGCAGCAGCGCCCACGACGCCGGCGAGCACCAGGCAGGCGATCATTGCCACGCCGAATGCCGGGCTGCGGGCCGTATTGGTCAGCGTTTGCTGGACGGTACTCGACACGGCAGTGAACGCGGCCGGAATCTTTGCGGCGTGTGCCGCGTGAACCACGGCGTGCCGCACCGTTGAAGCGGCGGTGACCACGGCGCCAGGGATCTTTGGGGTCTTGGGCACGCGAAGGATTCGCTGCCGCATCGTTGCAAGGGCCGAACGTGCGCCCATGCGTCCCCCTACCCGCACTGGACCTGCCTCAGTATTGAAGTGTTTTCTGAGCCCAAGAGGACCACGTACACCTTTAAGCCCTCGTGAACTAGGTCACCATACATAACACCGGTGACGGGAGTGACAACAATCACGCAGTCTCTGCCTGTGAAAACAGTGCTTATGGGGCCGACATGTCAATTAGGACTGGGCGGCGCGCTGATCCACCTCGTCATCGGTGCCCGCCAGCTCTTTTTGAGCCTCGCTCAGGTACCTGTCCTCCAGCAGGCCGCGCAGATCTTCTAATTGGCGGCGCAGGTGTTCACGGGTCTTTGCGACGTCCCCGATCGCCAGCCGGAGCGCAGCCAGCTCTCGCGCCAGATATTCGGTGTCGGCCTTGGTCTCCTGGGCTCGTCGGCGATCCTCGTCGAGCGTGACGCGGTCGCGGTTCTCCTGGCGGTTCTGCGCCAACAGGATCAGCGGCGCCGCGTAGGCGGCCTGGGTGGAAAACGCCAGGTTGAGCAGGATGAACGGGTAGGGGTCCCAACGCAGGCTGACCGCGACGATGTTCAGCACGATCCACACGATCACCACGATGGTCTGGATCAGCAGATAGCTGCCCGTCCCGAAGAAGCGGGCGATGGATTCGGTGAATCGCCCGACGGCGTCGGAGTCCATCCGCGGTGTGGGCACTCGCGAGTTGCGCGGGGTGTACAGCCGCGGCCGCGACGGTGGCTTACTCATCGCTGTCCCAGGGCGGCGTCCAGCGCCGGCTCGTCGTTGGTTGCCCGCCAGTCGTGCGGCAGCAGGTGGTCGAGCACGTCATCCACGCTCACCGCGCCCAACAGATGATGCTGCGCATCGAGCACCGGACCGCACACCAGGTTGTAGGCGGCGAAATAGCGGGTCAGCGCCGGCAGCGAGGTGTCGGGTTCCAGCCAGGGCAGGTCAGCCTCGACGATCCCGCCGACCAGCATGGACGGTGGCTCGCGCAGCAGCCGCTGCAGCGGCACACACCCCAGGTACTGACCGGTCGGGGTGGCGGTCGGCGGACGGACCACCAACACCAGCGACGCCAGCGCGGGGGTCAGGTCGGGATCGCGGACGCGGGCCAACGCCTCGGCGACCGACGTGTCCGGGGTCAACACCACCGGCCTGGACGTCATCAAGCCGCCCGCGGTGTCGGGTGAGTGTTTCAGCAACCGCCGAACCGAGTCGGATTCTTCGGGGTCCATTTGCCGCAGCAGCCCCTCGGCGAGAGTTGGGTTCATCGTGCCGAGCAGGTCGGCGGCGTCGTCGGGGTCCATCTCTTCGAGAACGTCGGCCGCCCGCTCGTCGCCCAGCTGCATCAACAACTCCGCCTGCTCCTCTTCCGACAGCTCTTGCAAGATATCGGCGAGCCGGTCGTTATCCAGTGCGCTGGCCACCTCGTGGCGCCGCTTGGGCGGTAGCTCGCGTACCGCGTCGGCGACCTCGATCGGTCGCCATTTTTCGAACTGATGCAGTAACTGCGCCACGGCCTGTCCCGGCATCGCCAACGCCGACGGGGTCAGCCCCTGCACGCTGCGCCAACCGACAATGTGCGTCGCGGTGCGCCGGCCGAGTCGGCGCGGCACGCGCACCGCGACCCGTGTCACCATCCAGTCGCGGGTTCGGGTCTGCTCCAAGCCCAGGTCAGTGACGATGACATCGGCGTCGGCGAGCTGTGGCAATTCGGGGTCCTTGACCTGCACCCTGGTGTCGACGATCTGCCCCAGCACCAGCACTTCGCCGGGCCGTTGCTCGAACCGCTGCAGTGAGACGCTGTCGCTGTTGAGCGTCACCGCGTCGGGCTCGATCGAAGAAACCTGCAGGATCGGTACGAAAATCCTCCGGCGCGAAGCCATTTCGACGACGAGTCCCAGCACGCGGGGTTGCTGGCGGACAATGCTGATGCTGACCACGACGTCGCGCACTCGACCGAGTGACTCGCCCATCGACCCCAGCACCTGCATGCGCGCCAGCCGCGCCGCGTACACCCTGTTGATCGAGGCCATGGTGCACAGGGTATTCAAGAGATGTGAGTGAAGTGTGAACAACGCCTATCGGCCCCGCCGCACATGCCTGTCGGTGCCGGGCAGCAGCCAGAAGATGATCGACAAGTCCAAAGGCCTTCCCGCCGACGAGGTCTTCCTCGATCTCGAAGACGCCGTCGCGCCTGACGCCAAGGCCGCCGCTCGCAGCCGGGTGGCCGCCGCACTTGCCGGGCCCGGGTGGGCCGGACAGCTGCGTGGCATTCGGGTCAACGATTGGACCACCCCGTGGACGCACGCCGACATCATCGAGGTGGTGTCCGCTGTGGGCGCCGCGCCCGATGCCAAGCTCGATGTGGTGGTGCTGCCCAAGGTTTCCGACGTCTCGCATGTTCAGGCGCTCGATCTGCTGCTGACCCAGTTGGAGACGGTCCACGGACTTCCGGTGGGCGAGATCGGTATCGACGCGCAGATCGAAGACGCCCGCGGTCTGACCAATATCGACGCGATCGCGGCCGTGCCTCGGGTGCAGGCTCTGGTGCTCGGTCCCGCAGACCTGATGGCGAACCTGAACACGCGCACGCTGGTGGTCGGCGAGCAGCCCGAGGGTTACGACGTCGGCGACGCCTACCACCACGTGCTGATGACCATCCTGGTGGCTGCGCGCGCCCACGGCATCGCCGCTGTCGACGGCCCCTACCTCAAAGTCCGTGACGTCGAGGCGTTCCGGCGGGTGGCGGGCCGGTCGGCGGCCCTGGGCTACGACGGCAAATGGGTGCTACATCCCGACCAGATCGCCGCCGGCAACGAGATCTTCAGTCCACGCCAAGCCGACTACGACCACGCGGAGCTGATCCTGGAGGCCTACGAGTGGCACACCTCCGCGGCCGGTGGCGCCCGGGGAGCGGTGATGCTCGGCGACGAGATGCTCGACGAAGCCAGCCGCAAGATGGCCCTGGTGATCGCCGCGAAAGGCCGTGCCGCGGGCATGCAGCGCCAGTCCGATCCTTTCGTGCCGCCGACCGGATAACGCCGGTCAGCGCCCGATCATCGGGGAGTGCAGCGTCGCCGTGAATACCATCACGCCGACCAGGGCCAGCGTCACCACGGCCGAGCCGACGGCAATGCCGGCGATGGCCAGCCCACGACCCTGCTGATAGGTCTGCTTGATCTGGTTGAGCGCGACGACGCCGAGCACGATCGCGACGATGGCGACCAATAGCCCGATGAAACAGAAAGCCGTCAGTGGCAGGCTGACGATCGATGTGATCAGCGATGCGATCGCCAGCCCGTTGGTCTGATGCGGATAGCCCTGGCCCGGACCGGCCGGATAGGCCTGGTAGGGGTCGTAGGGGCCGGCCGGATAACCCGGCGGCGGTCCGCCGTATCCGATCGGGCCGGCGTGCGGCGGCGGGTATCCGTACGGCGGCACCGGCGGCGGCTGCGGAGGATATGGGGGCGGGTACTCGGGATAGTTCACCGGCGCCTGCGGGTCCACCGACGGATGCGGGTACTGCTGCCACGGCTGGGGCTGATCTGGGCGGGGCGGGTCTGGATGGGGGAACGGCGCCGGCTCGTCGCGGGATTCCTCGCGGTGGTCATCGCCGTGGGCTGTCATGGTGTTCAACCTAGCGCGACGGCGACAAGCCGACGGTCGGTCCACTTGACGGCGCGCAACAGCGCACAATGAAAACCATGAGCAGCCCTTTTCAGCCTGGACAGGTTCCCGGTGCCGCGCCCGGCACCCCGGCCGGGAGCAGGCGTGCCCCTGGATTGCCGACACCGCCGAAAGGCTGGCCGGTCGGTTCGTACCCCACCTACGCCGAAGCGCAGCGAGCGGTCGACTATCTGTCTGATAAAGAGTTCCCGGTGCAGCAGGTGACGATCGTCGGGGTGGACTTGATGCAGGTCGAGCGGGTCACCGGGCGGCTGACGTGGCCGAAAGTGTTGGGCGGCGGCGTGATCAGCGGTGCTTGGCTGGGCCTTTTCATCGGGTTGGTGCTGACGTTGTTGTTCTCCAGCCCGCACCCGTTGGAGGCGTTGACCACCGGTCTGGTTGCCGGGGTGTTCTTCGGCTTGATCACCTCGGCGATTCCCTACTCGATGGCGCGTGGTACCCGGGATTTCAGTTCGACGCTGCAGTTGGTCGCGGGCCGCTATGACGTCCTCTGCGACCCGAAAAACGCGGAGAAGGCGCGGGACCTGCTTGCCCGGTTGGCAATCTGAATCACGTCCCCCTTCTTGACGGCGGTTGGCGGAAAGGACGGTGTGGTGGCGGGTCGTCGCCGGCTGAGCGCGGTCGCGATGGCGGTGCTGTCAGCAGTGTCGGCGATATCGGCGTGTGGAGCCCGCGACGACGGACGGGTCGTCAGCTTCTACAGCCCTGCCAGCGACGCCGCGATCTTCACCGAGGTAGCCAAGCGATGCACCGATCAGTTCGGCGGACGGTTCACCGTCCGGCATTTCAGCCTGCCGAGGGCGACTGATGATCAGCGGTTGCAGCTGGCCCGCCGGCTGAGCGCCAACGACCGCGCCGTGGACGTCATCGCGATGGACGTGATCTGGACGGCGGAGTTCGCCGAAGCGGGCTGGGTGCTGCCGCTGTCGGACGACCCCGCGCGCCGCGCCGAGGCCGATGCCATCACCGACACGCTGCCGGGGCCGCTGGGCACCGCGAGGTGGCGCCGCCGGCTCTATGCCGCACCTGTGGCGACCAATACCCAATTGCTCTGGTACCGGCCGGATTTGATGGACAAGCCACCGGCCACCTGGAAAGCGATGGTCGACGAGGCCGCCCGGTTGCACGCCGCGGGCGAACCCAGCTGGATCGGGGTGCAGGCCACCCAGAACGAGGGCGTGGTGGTGTGGTTCAACACGCTGCTGGAAAGCGCCGGTGGCCAAGTCCTCTCCGACGACGGCAACACGGTCACCCTCACCGACACCCCCGCGCACCGGGCCGCCACCGTCACCGCACTGCAGATCCTCAAGTCGGTGGCCACCGCGCCCGGCGCCGACCCGTCGGTCACCCGGTCCGATGCGGGAACTGCCCGGTTGGCGTTCGAGCAAGGCAAGGCCGCGCTGGAGGTCAACTGGCCCTATGCGCTGCCGTCCATGCTCGAAAACGCCGTCAAGGGCGGCGTGCCGTTTTTGCCGCTCAACCGCCGTCCCGACTTGGCCGGCAGCATCAACGACGTCGGGTCGTTCGTGCCCACCGACCAACAGTTCCGCGCGGCCTATGACGCCAGCAGGCAGGTATTCGGTTTCGCGCCTTATCCGTCCGTGCTGCCGGGTCAACCGGCCAAGGTGACGATCGGTGGCCTGAATCTGGCGGTGGCCAAGACGACGCGGCACAAAGCCGAGGCCTATGAAGCGATCAGATGTCTGCGCGACGCGCACAACATGAAATACGCCTCGCTCGAGGGCGGCTTGCCGGCAGTGCGGACCTCGCTGTACTCCGACCCGCAATACCAGGCGAAATACCCGATGTACGACATCATTCGCCGACAACTCACCAACGCCGCGGTGCGGCTTGCGTCGCCGGTCTACCCGTCGGTTTCGACCCGGATCGCCGCCACGCTAGCCCCGATCAACGAGATCGACCCGCAGGAGACGGCCGACGAGCTCGCCGTGCAGGTGCAGAAAGCTGTCGACGGTAAGGGTCTGCTGCCGTGACGGGCGCGACCGCCATGCGGAGGTCGGAGAGCCGGTTGGCGTTCATCTTGGTCGCGCCGGCGGCGCTGCTGATGCTGGCCGTCACGGCGTATCCGATCGGCTACGCGATCTGGCTCAGCCTGCAACGCAATAACTTGGTCACCCCGAACGACACTCGGTTCATCGGTCTCGGCAACTACCAGACGATCCTGACTGATCGGTATTGGTGGACGGCGCTTGGCGTGACGTTGGCGATCACGGTTGCGTCGGTGTCGATCGAGTTCGTGCTGGGTCTGTCGCTGGCGCTGGTGATGCACCGGACGCTGATCGGCAAGGGCCTGGTGCGCACGGCGGTGCTGATTCCGTACGGCATCGTCACGGTCGTCGCCTCCTACAGCTGGTACTACGCGTGGACGCCGGGTACGGGTTACCTGGCCAACCTGCTGCCCCACGGCAGTGCGCCTCTGACACACCAGTTTTCATCGCTGGGGATCGTGGTCATCGCCGAAGTGTGGAAGACGACGCCATTCATGTCGCTGCTGCTGCTGGCCGGGTTGGCGCTGGTGCCCGCGGACCTGCTGAAGGCCGCGCAGGTCGACGGCGCCGGCGCGTGGCGGCGCCTCCGAACGATCACCCTGCCGCTGATCAAACCGGCGATCCTGGTGGCGCTGCTGTTCCGCACGCTGGACGCGTTCCGGATCTTCGACAACATCTATGTGCTCACCGGCGGCGCCGGCAACACCGATTCGGTGTCCATCCTTGGCTACGACAACTTGTTCAAGGGCTTCAATGTTGGCCTTGGCTCGGCGATTTCGGTGTTGATCTTCGGTTGCGTCATTCTGATCGCGTTCGTGTTCATCAAGCTGTTCGGCGCGTCAGCACCCGGCGGTGACCGCGATGAGCGCTGAGTCGGCGGGTGCCCGGCGCACCGCGGTGTGGATGATCATCGACGCCTTGGTGCTGGTGTATGCGCTGGTACCGGTGTTGTGGATTCTCAGCCTGTCGCTCAAGCCGACGTCAACGGTCAAGGACGGCAAGCTGATTCCGTCGTCGCCGACTTTCGACAACTACCGCGGAATCTTCCGCGGCAACTTCTTCAGCTCGGCTCTGGTCAACTCTGTCGGAATCGGTGTGCTCACCACGGTGATCGCGGTGGTGATCGGCGCGATGGCAGCCTATGCGGTCGCGCGCCTGGAATTCCCCGGCAAGCGGGCATTGATCGGTGCGGTGCTGCTGATTTCGATGTTCCCGGCGATCTCGTTGGTGACCCCGTTGTTCAACATCGAACGCCGGATCGGGCTGTTCGATACCTGGCCCGGATTGATCATCCCCTACATCACGTTCGCTCTGCCGCTGGCGATCTATACGCTGTCGGCATTCTTCCGGGAGATCCCGTTGGACCTGGAGAAGGCGGCCAAAATCGATGGCGCCACGCCGGCACAGGCGTTCCGGAAGGTGATCGCCCCGCTGGCAGCGCCCGGAATCGTGACCACAGCCATCCTGGTGTTCATCTTCGCCTGGAACGACCTGCTGCTCGCCCTGTCGCTGACCGCCACCCAGGCGGCGATCACCGCGCCGGTAGCGATCGCGAACTTCACCGGCAGTTCGGAATTCGAAGAGCCCACCGGATCGATCGCTGCTGGGGCAGTGGTCATCACGGTCCCGATTATCGTTTTTGTTCTAGTCTTCCAACGACGGATTGTCGCCGGGTTGACCTCGGGCGCGGTGAAGGGATAGGAGTTGCAGGGCGAGATATGTAAGACCGGGTGTGTTTGTGCGCGCCTGTGAGTGTGCCGTCGAGATTTGTCGGTCTGGTCTGAGATGCTGTGATCATGCCTGGCGAATCCTCGAACTCGCCGCTGCGGAGTCGGTGATGGCGCGGTTTGCGATCCCGGAGGGCTGGACAGTGCAGGCGTACCGCTTTGCGCTCGATCCGATCCCGGCCCAGGAGGAGGCGTTGCGTTCGCATGCCGGGGCGCGCAATTTTGCCTACAACACAATGTTGGCGGCGGTGAAGGCCAACCTGGATCAACGGGCGGCGGAGAAAACCTACGGCCTGGACGAAGTCGAGCTGACCCCGTGTCTGGGCTGGTCGATGCGTTCGCTGCGCAACGAGTGGAACCGGAAAAAGCATGCCACGGCGGTGCGTGAGGACGGGACGCCCTGGTGGGCCGAGAACAGCAAGGAGGCCTACGCGTCGGGCTGTCAATCTCTTGCCAACGCGTTGGAGAACTGGTCGCAGTCGCGTAAGGGGCGCCGCAACGGCCCGCGGATGGGTTTTCCCCGGTTTAGGTCCAAACGTCGCTCGGCCAAGAAGTTAACCTTCACTACCGGGGCGCTGCGTGTCGAACCCGACCGCCACCACGTGGTGTTGCCCCGGATCGGCCGTGTTCGCACTCATGAATCGACGCGTAAGCTGGCCCGGCGGTTGGAGGCCGGCACGGCGCGGATCCTGTCGGCCACGGTGCGTTTCATTGGTGGGCGTTGGCAGTGCGCATTTCAGGTGATCGTCGAAGGCAAGACCCGACCCGCGCACGTGCGGCCATCCGAGCATCCGGTGGTCGGCGTCGACGTCGGAGTCAAGGATCTGCTCGTGGTCGCCACCTCCGACGGCATCGAGGTGGCCCGCATCGCAGCACCCAGACCCTTGGCGCGGGCGCAATCACGTCTGCGAGCCGCCCAGCGGCAGGCCGCCCGTCGGCGCGGCCCCTATGATCTCGAAACGCAAACGCGGCGGGAGTCGTCGAAGCGGTGGCAGCGTGCCGACGTCCGGGTGGGCCGGATTCATGCTCGGGTAGCAGCGATCCGGGCGCATCAGATCCACCAAGCCACCACCGACCTGGCGGTGGGCCACGAGATGATCGCGGTTGAGCAGCTGGCGGCCATGAACATGGCGCGCCGTGGTGGGCGGCGTAAACGTGGCCTCAACCGTGCGCTCGGTGATGCTGCCATCGGCCGCATCCTTGCCCAGCTTGGCTACAAGAGCACCTGGTACGGCACGAAGTTGGTGACCGCCCCTAGATTTTTTGCTTCTACGCAACTGTGTTCGCGCTGCGGGGTGAAAACCAAACTCCGCCTTCGTGATCGTATCTATCGCTGCCGCAATGGATGCCCACTCATCGATCGGGATCTTAATGCGGCGATCAACCTCGCCCGCCTCGGCGAACCCACTTATGGGGGAACGGGGACCGGCACCGACAGTAGGTCGGCCGCCAGCGTCACGGCTGGAAATGGACGTGGAGCCATCCAGAAGACCAGTCTCACCACCACCTCGGGTGCGGTGGGACGGCAGGAGGCGATGAAGCGTCAACCCCGCACACTGCGGGGACCGCTGCTCCGCAAGGAGAAGCTGCCTGAAATGCTCAGTCATGCAAACACTCACGTTTTAGGTAACGGATAGCGGGATGGCCGAAATTGTGTTGGATAGGGTGACCAAGAGTTACCCCGACGGCGCGATGGCCGTGCAGGAACTCAGCCTCACCATCGCCGAAGGTGAGTTCATCATCCTGGTCGGGCCGTCCGGCTGCGGAAAGTCCACGACGCTGAATATGATTGCTGGGCTTGAAGATATCTCCTCCGGCGAGCTGCGCATCGGCGGCGAGCGGGTGAACGAGAAGGCGCCCAAAGACCGCGACATCGCAATGGTTTTTCAGTCCTACGCGCTCTATCCCCACATGACGGTGCGGCAGAACATCGCATTCCCGCTCACGTTGGGGAAGATGAAGAAAGCGCAGATCGCCGAAAAGGTCGAGGAGACCGCGAGAATTCTCGATCTGACCGAGGTCCTCGACCGCAAGCCCGCCCAGTTGTCCGGCGGGCAGCGCCAGCGGGTCGCCATGGGAAGGGCGATCGTGCGCCACCCCAGGGCATTCCTGATGGACGAACCGCTGTCCAACCTCGACGCCAAGCTGCGCGTGCAGATGCGCGGTGAGATCGCCCGACTGCAGCGGCGGCTGGGTACCACCACCGTCTATGTGACCCACGACCAGACCGAGGCAATGACGCTCGGCGACCGTGTCGTGGTGATGCGCGGCGGCGTCGTGCAACAGATCGGTACGCCTGACGAGCTTTACGAGCGGCCCGCGAATCTCTTCGTCGCGGGCTTCATCGGGTCGCCGGCCATGAATTTCTTTCCGGCAACCCTGACCGCGACCGGGTTGAGTCTGCCATTCGGCGAGGTGACGCTGACCCAGCCGGTCCACGACGTGCTCGCGCAGCACCCGGCGCCGGCGAACGTGATCGTCGGCGTCCGTCCGGAACATCTGCAGGACGCGGCGTTGATCGACGCCTACCAGCGCATCAGCGCGTTGAACTTCGAGGTGAAGGTCGACATCGTCGAGTCGTTGGGCGCCGACAAATACGTCTACTTCACCACCGAGGGCGCCGCCGTGCACTCCGACCAGCTAACCGAGCTCTCCGAACTCGAAGCCGAATCCGGAGCAGTGGAACATGAATTCGTCGCCAGGGTTCCTGCCGCGTCGAACGCGGCCAAAGGCAAGTCGCTCGAATTAGCCTTCGACACCTTGAAACTCGCGGTGTTCGATGCCGACTCCGGCGTGAACTTGACGGTTCCGCCACCGTCGGGCGCGCAGTGACCCAGACACTGACCCAGGTGCGCGCGCACCTGCAGGCCCAGTTTCGTCAGGCCGGCATCGACACCGAGCCTGACGTCGCCAGCGTGACGTTCCTGGGCGCTGAGCCCGTCGACGTGCTGCGCTATCGCCCCGGCCCCGACAAGGTGGTGCACTACGTGTCGCTCGGCTGCTCGCGGCATCCGATGGTCGACCCGACCGCGGTGGTCGTCGATGGCGAACGCGGACCGCGTGCCGAAGTTGTGCTGCGCCTGCGTGATCCGGGATCGGCTAACGGATTGGCCCGCAGTCTGGCCGTCGTGGCGGCATCCCCGGCAATCGAGGGCGTGGTGTTGACGCCGGACGCGCTGGTCGACTTGGGCATGCCGCTGTGGGAGCGATCGTCGGGACGCGTCCCGTTCACTGCGGTGCTGCTGGGCCACAGCGACATTGCCGACTTACCGCTGGAACCACCGCGCGACCCGGTGCAATTCCTGTCGGCAACGCCGATCACCGCGACCGAGGCCGCGTGGGTCCGGCTGAAAGGTGCCGACGCGATGCGCGACGCGTGGCAAAGCGACGGGGTGGACGTTCTGGACCCCAATCGCCCTGCCGCGCAACCAAACTGATTCTAGAGCCAGTCTCTGCGGCGGAAGTTGCGGTAGAGCAGCAGACAGACGATCACCAGAAGGGTGAGGACCGTGGGATAGCCCCAGTGCCATTTCAGGCCGGGCATCCACTCGAAGTTCATCCCGTAGATGCCGGCGATCATCGTCGGCACCGCCAGCAAACCGGCCCACGCCGAGATCTTGCGCATGTCGGTGTTCTGCTGCATCTCCACCCGGGCCAGCGCGGCCTGCACCAGTGAGCTGAGGTTCTCGTCGTAGCTGGCGATCTGATCGGCGGCGTGGGTGTGGTGGTCGGCGACGTCGCGGAGGTAACGCCGTACCTCTTTGGAAATCAGGTCCTTGTGTTCGGACTGCATCCGCGCAAACGGCATCGACAGCGGGTTGACGCATCGACGCAGCTCGACGACCTCGCGCTTGAGGTGATAGATCGGCTCGATCTGGGTGCGGTGGTCCGGCGCGAAGGCCTCCTCCTCGACGGCGTCGATGTCGGACTCCATCAGATGGGTGACCTCGAGGTAATTGTCGACCACGTAGTCGGCGATCGCGTGCATCACCGCGTAGGGGCCCAGCCGCATCTGTTCGGGGTTGGACTCCATCCGCTTGCGGACCTGAGACAGTCCGCCATGCTCGCCGTGCCGGACGGTGATGACGAACGAGGCGCCGACGAAGATCATGATCTCGCCCGTTTCGACGACCTCGCGGGCCAGCACGATCGACTCGTGGGGGACGTAGTTGACGGTCTTCAGCACCAGGAAGAGCAACTCGTCGTAACGCTCCAGCTTGGGCCGTTGATGCGCAGATACCGCGTCCTCGGTGGCCAGTGGATGCAGGCCGAAAGTGGCGGCAACCTCCTGCATCTGGTGCTCGCTGGGCTCGTGCAGGCCGATCCATGCGTACGCTTCCTGCCCGGCCAGCTGCAGTTCGGCCACCTTGGCGCACGCGTCGGCGTGCGAGTACCCGCCGGGCAGTCGCTCCCCGTCGGCATAGATGCCGCAGTCGACCACCGCCTGGTCGGCGGGCAGGTGCAGGTGTTCGGGCTGCGCATGGGGAGGCTCGTCCCGTTCGGGCCGTGCCTGGGGACGCAGCGTTTCGGGTATGTCGCGTAGTTCGCGAAACGAAGACATCCGTGACCTCCCGTCTGCAGCGCGAATCCAATGAAGCCCCGGTCATGCTACGCGCCTCGCGTTGGTATTGCCGGTGGCCGAGTGCGGCTGAGCTGGTGTGATGGGCGTCGAGATCGTCGCCGGGTCGGGGGCGGGATTCGTCGCGCGTGCACGGGTGCGCTAGTTTCGAGCCGACTCGATTCTGCGTAAGGCCGATATCCACATGCCGATCTCCACAAGGAGCGAATTGACGTGAGCGCTACACCCCTGAAGGTTGCCGTCACCGGCGCTGCCGGCCAGATCGGCTACAGCCTGCTATTTCGCCTGGCCAGCGGTTCGCTGTTGGGTTCGGACCGCCCGATCGAGCTTCGGCTGCTCGAAATCGAGCCGGCCCTCAAGGCGCTCGAAGGCGTGGTGATGGAGCTCGACGACGGCGCATTCCCGCTGCTGTCCGGCGTGCAGATCGGCGCCGACCCGAACAAGATCTTCGACGGCGTCAACCTGGCCTTGCTCGTCGGCGCCCGTCCGCGCGGCCCGGGCATGGAGCGCGGCGACCTGCTGGAGGCCAACGGCGCGATCTTCACCGCGCAGGGCAAGGCGCTCAACTCCGTCGCCGCTGACGACGTCCGCATCGGCGTGACCGGCAACCCGGCCAACACCAACGCGCTGATTGCGCTGAACAACGCACCCGACATTCCCAGGGAGCGCTTCTCGGCGCTGACCCGGCTGGACCACAACCGGGCCATCTCGCAGCTGGCCAAGAAGACCGGTGCCAAGGTCACCGACATCAAGAAGGTCACCATCTGGGGTAACCACTCGGCCACCCAGTACCCCGACATCTTCCACGCCGAGATCAACGGCAAGAACGCTGCCGAGGTGGTGAACGACGAGAAGTGGATCGCGGACGACTTCATCCCCACCGTCGCCAAGCGCGGCGCTGCGATCATCGATGCGCGCGGCAGTTCGTCGGCCGCCTCGGCGGCGTCGGCGACCATCGACGCGGCCCGCGACTGGCTGCTGGGCACCCCGAAAGACAACTGGGTGTCGATGGCCGTCCTCTCCGACGGCTCTTACGGCGTGCCTGAGGGCCTGATCTCGTCGTTCCCGGTGACTACCAAGGACGGCAACTGGAGCATCGTGCAGGGCCTGGACATCAACGACTTCTCTCGCGGTCGGATCGACAAGTCGACTGCTGAGCTTGCCGACGAGCGCAGTGCGGTCACCGAGTTGGGCCTGATCTGAGGCACGTCCGGATCCGTGGCGATCGCAAGCGCGGCGGAGCCGGGCGCAGCGGGTCGCCACGAGAGCCCTGGGCGATTAGGGCTACTAATGAGTAGTCGTTACGCTGGGCGGCGTGTCTGATTTGGTTGAATCGATACAGACCCGCTCTGAACAGGGCGCTATCACCGATGCCGAGATCTTCGAGGCGCATGCGGGCGGCAAGCTTTCGGTAGGCCCGACGACGGCGCTGGACACCCAGCGTTCGCTGTCGATCGCCTACACCCCGGGCGTCGCACAGGTCAGCCGCGCGATTGCCGGCGATCAAACCCTGGCCAGCCGCTACACCTGGGCGGGCCGACTGGTTGCCGTCGTCAGTGACGGCAGCGCGGTCCTCGGTTTGGGCGACATCGGGCCGGCGGCGTCGCTGCCGGTGATGGAAGGCAAATGCGGGCTGTTCAAGGAGTTCGCCGGACTGGATGCCATCCCGATCGTGCTGGACACCAAGGATCCCGATGAGATCGTCGAGACCCTGGTGCGGCTGCGTCCGACATTCGGCGCGGTCAACCTCGAGGACATCGCCGCGCCGCGCTGCTTCACCATCGAACGCCGGCTTGTCGAGGCGCTGGACTGCCCGGTGATGCACGACGACCAGCACGGCACCGCGATCGTCGTGCTGGCCGCGCTGATGGGCGCTACGACGGTGCTCGGCCGGGACATGACCGCGTTGCGGGTCGTCATCTCAGGCGCCGGCGCCGCGGGTGTGGCGTGCGCCAATTTGCTTCAGGCCAAAGGTATTTCGGATATCACCGTGCTCGACTCACGCGGTATTCTGCAACGAGGCCGTGCCGACATGAACAGCGTCAAAGCCGAACTCGCCGACCGCACCAACCCGCACGACCGCACCGGTGGCATGGTCGAGGCACTCGAGGGCGCCGACGTCTTCCTCGGGGTTTCCGGTGGGGTGGTTCCGGAGGAGTTGATCGCGACGATGGCGCCGCACAGCATCGTGTTCGCGTTGTCGAATCCCGACCCGGAGGTCCACCCGTACCTGGCAGCCAAACACGCCGCGGTGGTCGCCACTGGGCGAAGCGATTTCCCGAACCAGATCAACAACGTGCTGGCCTTCCCCGGAGTGTTCTGCGGCGCGCTGGACGCCGGTGCCCGCAGGATCACCGAGACGATGAAAATGGCTGCGGCCGAGGCGATCCTGTCGGTCGTCGCCGACAATCTGGCGCCGGACCGGATCGTCCCGAGCCCGTTGGACCCGCGGGTCGCGCCGGCGGTTGCCGCTGCCGTGGCTGCTGCTGCACACACCGCGGAGTGACCGCCGGCCGGTTGACCGCGCTGGCGCTGGCTGCGGCGCTGGGGGCCGCGGGTTGCGGCCATACCGACGGCACCCGGCACCGCGCGGCGGAGGTGGTGGTCGGGTCCCGCGCCGGAATCGAGTCGACGCTGCTGGCCGACATCTACACCGGTGCATTGCGCTCCTACGGATTCCCGGCGCACGCCGAGCAGGCGCCCGACCCGCTGACCAAGCTCGACGCCGGCGCGTTCGTTGTCGTCCCCGGGTTCACCGGCCGGGTGCTGCAAACCTTCCAACCGGGCGCCGCCGTGCGTTCCGACGCGCAGGTCTACAAGGCCATGATCGGCGCACTGCCGGAGGGAATCGCCGCCGGTGACTACACCACCGCCGCCGAGGACAAACCCGCGTTGGCCGTCGCCGAGTCGACCTCGAAGAGTTGGGGCGGTGGTGATCTGAGTGCGCTGGCACGCCACTGTGACGGCCTGGTCGTCGGATCGATCGCCGGTGCCTCGACGCCCCCGGCGGTAGGCAGCTGTCGACTACCTGCTGCTCACGAATTCCCAGACGATGCAACACTTTTCGCCGCGGCGAAGGCCGGGGAGGTTACCGCGGCCTGGACCACCACCGCCGACCCGAACGTGCCCGCTGACCTGGTGGTGCTGACCGATGGCAAGCCGGCGCTGGTGCAGGCCGAAAATGTGGTACCGCTGTACCGCCGCAACGAGCTGACCGATCGACAACTGCTGGCGGTCAACGAGGTGGCCGGCGTGCTGGATACCGCCGCGCTGGTCGACATGCGTCGGCAGGTGACCGCCGGCGCCGACCCCCAGGCGGTGGCCGATGCCTGGCTGAACGAACACCCGCTCGGGCGCTAGCGCGACGGCGGCTTCATTCGGCCCACGACGGGGGCGAACAGCCGCTGGTAGCCGGAACCGCTGATCCGCACGATCAAATCGAGCACCACGGCGTCCCGGCCGACTAGTACCCGGGCTTTGTTTTTCGCGACACCCTGCAAGATGATTTCAGCCGCCCGCTGCGGGCTGGTGCTGGCCAGTCGCTTGTCGAAGAATCTGGACTGCGCGGCGGCGTCCACCCCCTCTGCGGTGGTGGCGTTACGGGCGATCGCGGTTTTGATACCGCCCGGGTGCACCGACGTCACCTTCACCGGCTCGCGGTTCAGCGTCATCTCCTGCCGCAGGGCTTCGGTGAAGCCGCGCACGGCGAATTTGGCCGCGTTGTAGGCGGCCTGCCCGGGCATCGCCATCAGCCCGAAGAGGCTGGATACGTTGACGATGTGGCCATCGCCGGATGCGATCAGATGCGGCAGAAAAGCCTTGGTGCCGTTGACAACTCCCCAGAAGTCGACGTCCATCACCCGCTCGATGTCCTTGTACTGGCTGATGTCGACGTCGCCGGTGTACGCGATCCCGGCATTGTTGTAGATCTGGTTCACCTTGCCGAAGTGCTCGTTGATCTGGTCGGCGTAAAGGTGGAACGCCTCGCGCTCGGTGACGTCGAGTCGGTCGGATCTGACCGGGGTGCCGATGGCTTTGAGCTGTTCCTCGGTCTGCGCGAGTCCCTCGGTATTGACGTCGCTGATCGCCACCGAGGCGCCCGCGCGGGCCAGTTCGACGGCGAGCGCCTGGCCGATACCCGAACCCGCGCCGGTCACCGCGGCTACCTTTCCGGCAAACCCTTCCATGGACGCTCCTTGCTAAGTGGGTTGGCGCCAAGGCTAGCCGGTACCGGCGGTATCCGACGCGGGCGGGTCGCCAGAAAAGGTTGTGGCCCGCACACCAGGCGGTGTGCGGGCCACAGCGGTGATGTGTGGGGTTCAGGCCCAGCTGCCGCCGACGGCGGAGTCGGTCGAGCTCATGTTGTTGCCGGCGGTCTGGACTTTCTGGCCGTGGGAGTTGGCTTGTTCGTAGATGGTCTGGAAGTTGCGGCCCAACTGGGTGATGAACTCCTGGCAGGCCACCGAACCCGAGCCACCCCAGAAGTCACCGGCGGCCAGCACATCGCGCACGATGGACTGGTGCTCGGCCTCCAACGAGGCAGCCTGGGAACGGATCATCGCGCCGTGGGCGTCCACGTCGCCGAACTGGTAACTGATCGACATGAGTGTTCTCCTAAAAGGTTTCGGCGCTGGACTAGCTGGACAGGATGTGCTGAGAGGCCTGCTCTTGGCTCTCGTAGTTGTTGGCGTCGCGGATCAGCCCGTCACGCACGCCGTGCAGCATGTTGACGATGTTGCGGAAGGCCTGGTTCATCTGGCCCATGGTGTCGTAGGAGGTGGCCTGAGCCGTCCCACTCCAGCTGGCACCGGCGATGTTCTGGCTCGACGCCCACATCTTGCGGGCCTCGTCCTCCACAGTCTGGGCGTGGGTGTCAAACCGGCCCGCCATCGCCCGCATCTCGTGCGGGTCAGTCATAAAACGTGTTGGCATATCTCTCCCCTTATTCCGATGTTGTTGCAGTGATAATACGTTGTGCGACAAGAAATCCCGTGTATTACCCGCCGGCGGGCGAGCGGGGCATCACCTTGGCGGCGACCCGGGAACCCATGCTGGTCATCCCGCGTCCGGCGAGCGCACCCATCAACCCCTGCGAGAACGGGCTGCCGGGCAGTCCGTGCATCAGGCTGGGTGCGGCGACGCTGGTGGCGGGCAGCGACGGGGCCGCGCGGCCCATGTCGGCGCCGGGGACGCCGGTGTGCCAGGAGTGCGGCACCGACAGCCCACCGGCGTGGGTTGCCGAGGCCAGCGACGCCTGGATGCCCGACCCCCACTTCGACAGCTGGCCGCCCACGCCGCCGAGCACGGCTGCGGCCTTACTGTCGACGAGTTTGCCGACGTTGCCCATCAGTGAGTCGCTCATGTTCGCCAGGGTTCCGGTACTGGCGGCGCCGCCGGCCGAGCTGCCCGAGCTCATGAACATACGCGCGGGCGTGCTGCCCAACATGCCCATGTAGTAGGTCGCCTGCACCGGAAGCAGCGCGGCGGTGGGATCTGCGGCGATCGCCGTAGCCACCGTCGGGAGCCAGGTCGTCAAATCCGCGGAGTCCAAGGCCGTACGGGCGTCCCGTCGCTCGACACGCCGAAGAGTTGCGCAAAGTCGCCGAGCAGCGACCGCGATAACCGAGGTCGGCGTCGCTCGAGCTGGCCGCCGTGGACGCGGCCGACTGGGCACCGCGCCGCTGGCGACCTGCGGTGCCGCGGCTTGCGCGGGCAGCGCAGCGGCCTGCTGAGAAGTCTGCTGGTAGGTGTCCATGCCGAGTGCGTCCTGGATCCACATCGACAGGTAATCGGCTTCGTTGTTGGCGATCGCCCCGGTGTTCTGGCCGAGGAAGTTGTTGGCCACCAACGTGGTCAACTCGGCCCGGTTGGCCGTGATCACCGGCGGCGGAACCATCGACGCATACGCCGTCTGGTAGGCCGCGGCGGCCACCTTGGCCTGGGCCCCGGTCTGGGCGGCCGTGGCGGCGGTGCCTTGCAGCCACGCGACGTACGGGGCGGCGGCCGAGGCCATCTGCGCCGATGACGGCCCCAGCCACGGGCCGGTGGTCAGATTGGTGATCGCGGTCTGGTACTGCGTGGCGGTGGCCTCCAGGTCACCGGCCAACCCGTCCCAGGCCGCCGCCGCCTCCAGCAGCGGGCCTGACCCCGCGCCGGAATACATCAGCGCGGAGTTGATCTCGGGTGGTATCAGCGAATGGCTCATCGACCCGTAACCCGGTCAGCCTGCGTGGGCGGCGTTGACGGCCTCGGTGAGTGCGTAGGCGCCGGCACCGGAGCGCAACGCGGCGACCAACTGCTCGTGCACCGCCGCGGCCTGGGCGGCGATCTGCTGGTAAGCCGCGCCGTGCTGACCGAACTGAGCCGCCGTCATCGCCGAGACGAGGTCCGAGGCCGCCGGGGCCAACCCCGTGGTCGGAGCGGCAGCGGCCGCATTGCGGGCCACCATCGCGTCCCCGATACCGGACAGACTGCCCGCAGCCCCCGCCAACACGTCTGGATGTGTCGTTACGAACACTTTCCAACCTCCTCCAACGACCCCGCCGACCCTGAAGTTGAAGAGTACTTCAGGCCGGCCGTTTGGATAGACCTCCCCCAGAGCGATCGCCATGCGTGATGGCGGTGAAATCGTAAGCTTTTTTCGCCTTCGGCGATACTCGAATCGGTGAATCCATGCCAGCGGGAAACGACCCGTTAACGTCCATGGTTTTTCACAGCTATTTATAAGGTTTGGAACCGACTGGCGAAGGCCCGTCATCGATTTGGGGAACGTCGCGTCTTGCCTCCAGCGGCGCAGTCCGGGACTGTATCGTTGCCGCGTGACCGGGCAACCGCCAAAGCTCTACATCTTTCCGCATGCCGGCGGATCGGCAGAGTATTACGTTCCCTTCGCCAAAGCGTTCGCCGGCGATATCAAGCGCATCGCTGTTCGCTATCCAGGACGCGGCGGTAATCATGACCTCGGGTCTTTCACCAGCATTCCCGATCTCGCCGACCAGGTATGCCGGATGCTCAAGCCGCCGGAGAATCCCGACGACAAAGTGGCCTTCTTCGGTCACAGCATGGGCGCACTGCTGGCGTTCGAGGTCGCGCGCCGGTTCGAAGCGGAGGGCAGCCCGATCGCCGCTCTGTTCGTGTCTGCCTGCGCGGCGCCCGGCCGAGTCGGCTATGAGCACATACCCGAGTCGGACCGCGGGCTGCTCGATGCGGTGAGCGAGATGACCGGCGTGAATCCGGAGTTCCTGGAGAACGACGAATTCGCGGCCAAGATCCTGCCGACACTGCGGGGGCTCAAGGCCATCTCGACATACGACTGCCCACCTGAGGAGAGATTGTCGTGCCCTATCTACGCGTTCCTGGGCGACGACGACGAAGTCGCCACGTACGAGAAGATGGTGCCCTGGTCGGAGCGCACGACATCGGAGTTCGCCGCGCGGGTTTTCCCGGGTCACCACTTCTATCTCAACGACCACGTACCCGAGATGGTCAGCCACATCGAGGGCAAGATCTTGTCGTGTTGCCGAGGTTAACTTAACGCTGAACGAAACGGTGGTTGTCAGGAAGTTGCCGACGCAACCGCCATCCGCAAAGCGCTACGCCAATCGTGGCCGAAAGGCTTATTTAGCCGACAAATTGGACGTTACAGCCATCAATTGGACAAGCTGGCTGTTCGGATCGGCAGGGCGTGTAAGCAAGCGCCG
This sequence comes from uncultured Actinomycetota bacterium, assembly GCA_963760095.1. GTDB lineage: Bacteria > Actinomycetota > Actinomycetes > Mycobacteriales > Mycobacteriaceae > Mycobacterium. The sequence goes on from CAVXBT010000019.1 coordinate 465,208, forward strand.
AGGCGCCTGGCCTGGGCATGCCCCGGCGACAGTTGATTTCGCGCTTGATTGCCGACCTGCAGCGTGTCCTGTCAGCGCTGGAACCGCGGCCTCGGCTGGCTGCAACCGCGTCCCGAGGGGCGACCTCCCGCCGCCACCACGAGAAAGTTAGCGTCACGAACTTAACTAATGCCGGCTACGCGAGTTGGCCGGCAGTCCGGTAACCTCGTCACCACGTCCGACGGCCGGACGAAACCAGGCGTGAGCGTCATAGCGAACCTATGGTCCCAGCAACGATGCAGGCAGGGGGGCCTGTGTTGTCGCGCATATTACATTCTTAGGTTTTTCTGAGAAAATTCTTGGGTTTTGGTCCGAGAAGCGCGATGCTCGGGTTAATCTCCTGCATCACAAGCGCCCTTGTCGTGCGTGTTCGGGGCTCTAGATCTAAAGGGGTGGTGTCCTGATGGCGGTGAGCGAAGCCTCCATTCCCGCAGTACTGCGCGAACGGGCCCGGCGACAGCCGGATGCGCGCGCGTACACGTTCATCGACTACGAACTGGATCCTGCGGGCGATTCCGAGACATTGACGTGGTTTCAGGTCCACCGGCGCGCGCAGGTTGTTGCCGCGGAACTGGCGTCCCGCGGATCGCCGGGTGATCGCGTGGCGATCCTCGCTCCGCAGGGCCTCGAATACATCGTCGGGGTTCTCGGCGCGATGGAGGCCGGCTTCGTGGCGGTCCCGCTGTCTGTGCCGCTGTCCGGCGCGCATGACGAACGGGTTTCCGCGGCGCTGAAGGACAGCTCACCGGTTGCGGTGCTGACGACATCGGCGGTCGTCGACGACGTCGTCTCGTGTGCTCATGGGCTCCCCGGCTCCGTGCCGGCAGTGATCGAGATCGACGCGCTCGACCTCGATACCCCGCCGGCCTTCCATTCCACCGACATGCCGCAGACCAAAACGGCCATGCTGCAATACACCTCTGGCTCGACTCGTGCGCCGACTGCCGTCGTGGTGACGCACAAGAACGTCATAGCCAATCTCGACCAGGTGATTTGGGACTATTTCGAGGACATCGGGAAGGTTCCACCGCCGGGCATCACGATGGTGTCGTGGCTGCCCTTCTATCACGACATGGGTCTGCTCCTCGGAATCTTAGCTCCGGTATTGAGGGGATTTCCCGCAGTGCTGACGAGCCCGATGGCGTTCCTGCAGAAGCCCGCCCGGTGGATGCAGATGCTGGCCAGCAACCGATCGTTTTCGGCTGCACCGAACTTCGCCTTCGAACTGGCTGTGCGACGCACGTCCGACGACGACATGGCCGGGCTCGACTTGGGGAACGTGCACACCATCCTCAGCGGTAGCGAACGGATCCACGCGGCGACGCTCAGGCGTTTCACCGAGCGGTTTTCCCGCTTCAACCTTCCTGACACCGTCCTGCGGCCGTCGTACGGATTGGCCGAGGCAATGGTGTATGTGGCGTCGTCATACCCGGGGCGCCCCCCGACAACCGTCCGGTTCGACTACGAGAAGCTGACGGCCGGCCACGCGAAACGCTGCGAAAGCGAACAAGGCGGTTCCCAGCTGGTCAGCATCGGCGCGCCCCGCGCCTGCACCGTGCGGATCGTCGACCCCGAGACCCGGGTCGAGAATCCGGCCGGCAAGGTGGGGGAGATCTGGGTGCACGGCGACAACGTCGCGAGCAGCTACTGGCGAAACCCGCAACTATCGGAGCGGACCTTCGGGGGACGGCTCGTCGATCCATCCCCCGGCACGCCGCAAGGGCGCTGGCTTCGGACCGGAGATCTGGGCGTCATATCCGACGGCGAGCTCTTCATTACCGGCCGCATCAAAGATCTGCTGATCGTGGATGGGCGTAACCACTATCCCGACGACATCGAGGCGACGATCCAGGAGATCACCGGAGGCCGCGCCGTGGCGATCTCAATCCCGAATGATCGGAGCGAGCAGCTGGTCGCGATCCTCGAGCTCAAGAAGCGGGGCAGCTCGGACGGTGAGGTCCTGGACAGGCTTCACACCGTCAAACGCGAAGTGGCATCGGCGATTTCGAAGTCGCATGGCCTGCGGGTGGCGGATTTTGTGCTGGTGCCGCCCGGCTCTATTCCGATCACCACCAGCGGCAAGGTCCGCCGCTCGGCGTGCGCCGAACGTTACCGCCAGGACGAATTCACCCGACTGGACACCCCCGCATGACGGTTGGACGCAGCCGAAGTTGAGTTGGAGGCAGCCGAAGTTAATCGCCCCGAGTGGGAGCGCCGGACCGCAGGGCTTGATACTGCAGGTGGAGGATCCCAATGTCAGCAATCGATTCTTTCATTCCCGCTGTGCTGGGGGAACGGGCCCGGCGACAGCCGGATGCGCGCGCGTACACGTTCATCGACTACGAACTGGATCCTGCGGGCGATTCCGAGACATTGACGTGGTTTCAGGTCCACCGGCGCGCGCAGGTTGTTGCCGCGGAACTGGCGTCCCGCGGATCGCCGGGTGATCGCGTGGCGATCCTCGCTCCGCAGGGCCTCGAATACATCGTCGGGGTTCTCGGCGCGATGGAGGCCGGCTTCGTGGCGGTCCCGCTGTCTGTGCCGCTGTCCGGCGCGCATGACGAACGGGTTTCCGCGGCGCTGAAGGACAGCTCACCGGTTGCGGTGCTGACGACATCGGCGGTCGTCGACGACGTCGTCTCGTGTGCTCATGGGCTCCCCGGCTCCGTGCCGGCAGTGATCGAGATCGACGCGCTCGACCTCGATACCCCGCCGGCCTTCCATTCCACCGACATGCCGCAGACCAAAACGGCCATGCTGCAATACACCTCTGGCTCGACTCGTGCGCCGACTGCCGTCGTGGTGACGCACAAGAACGTCATAGCCAATCTCGACCCGCCCGGCTCTATTCCGATCACCACCAGCGGCAAGGTCCGCCGCTCGGCGTGCGCCGAACGTTACCGCCAGGACGAATTCACCCGACTGGACACCCCCGCATGACGTCTTTCGATGAGGCCGAACTGCGACACTGGCTGGTTGACTACCTGGTCACCAATATTGGATGCAGCCCCAACGAGGTCGACTTCGAGGCCTCGCTGAAAGACCTGGGTGTCGCGTCGCGCGATGCCGTCGTGCTGTCGGGTGAGCTGTCCGAATTGCTGGACCGGCCGGTCTCACCCATCGAGTTCTGGCAACACCCGACCATCAATGCCTTGGCGCGGTTTCTCACCGGCTCCGAGCCCGACTCCGACGCCGAGATGGTGTTGGATCACGATCGACATTCGCTGGACGAGCCGATCGCGGTGGTTGGCCTGGGCTGTCGTTTTCCTGGGGATATCGTTGGGCCGGAGGCGTTTTGGCAATTCTTGTGCGAGGGCCGCTCGGCTGTGGGGGAGGTGCCGGCGGATCGGTGGGCGGGGTTCGACGACGGCTCACCCGAGGTGGCCGCGGCGCTGTCGGGCACTACGCGCTGGGGTTCGTTCTTAACCGACATCGAGGGGTTCGACGCGGAATTCTTCGAGATCTCACCGAGGGAAGCCGCCAAGATGGACCCGCAGCAGCGCCTGTTGCTGGAAGTGGCGTATGAGGCTTTGGAGCACGCCGGGATTCCCGCTGATTCGCTACGACAAACGCAGACAGGGGTTTTCGCCGGGGCGTGTCTGGGTGAGTACGGGTATCTGGCGACGACTGATCTAAGCCAGGTGGATGCGTGGTCGGGCACGGGGGGTGCGCTGAGCATTATCGCCAATCGGGTCTCGTATTTCTTCGACCTGCGGGGCCCGTCGGTAACGATCGACACGGCGTGTTCGTCGTCGCTAGTGGCGGTGCATCTGGCCTGCCAGAGTTTGCGGACGGGCGATTCGAATCTGGCGATCGCGGCGGGGGTGAACTTGCTGTTGTCGCCGGCGGTTACCCGCAGCTTCGATCAGGCTCAGGCGATGTCGCCGACGGGTCGGTGTCACGCATTCGACGCGAGCGCCGATGGTTTTGTGCGTGGTGAGGGTTGCGGGGTCGCGGTGCTCAAGCGGCTCAGTGATGCACTGCGTGATGGCGATCGGGTGCTTGCGGTGGTCTGCGGTTCGGCGGTCAATCAGGATGGCCGGTCCAACGGGCTGATGGCCCCCAATCCGGCGGCGCAGATGGCGGTGTTGCGGGCCGCCTACGCTAACGCCGGCGTCGAGCCACGCCACGTCGATTATGTCGAGGCCCACGGCACCGGCACGCTGCTTGGCGATCCCATCGAAGCGCGGGCGTTGGGACGGGTGCTGGGCCGCGCACGGCCGCAGAGCGCTCCGCTGCTGATCGGGGCGGTCAAAACGAATCTGGGTCATTTGGAGGCCGCGGCCGGGATGGCGGGCTTTATCAAGGCGGTGCTGTCGGTGCAGCGCGGGCACATCCCGGCCAACCTGCATTTCGAAAAGCCCAATCCGCACATCCCATTTGAGAATCTGCGATTGAAAGTAGTTGCCGACCCTACCGATTGGCCCTCGACGGGCCAGCCGCGCCGGGCCGGGGTGTCGTCGTTCGGTTTCGGTGGCACCAATGCGCATGTCGTGCTCGAGCAGGCCTCGGATTTGGTGCCCGGCGCGTCAACCCTGCCACGATCCGCGGGGGCGGTGACGACGCTTGTGGTCTCGGGCAAGACGGAGGAGCGCGTGGCGTCGGCGGCGGGGATGCTGGCGCAGTGGATGGACGGCGCTGGGGCAGATGTGGCGCTCGCCGATGTGGCGCATACCGTGAACCATCACCGTAGCCGGCACGCGAAGTTCGCCACGGTAGCCGCATGCGACCGCGCGCAGGCGGTGGCCGGGTTGCGCGCACTGGCCGCGGGCCAGCCGGCCGATGGGGTGGTGGCACCGCATCAGGGCGTGTGCCGGCCGGGGACGGTGTTTGTCTATTCCGGACAGGGTTCGCAATGGCCCGGGATGGGTCGGCAGTTGTTGGCCGAAGAGCCGGTGTTCGCGGCGGCGGTGGCCGAGTTGGAGTCGAGGTTTGTTGAGCAGACCGGGTTTTCGCTGTGGCAGGTGCTGGCCGCTGGCGAGCCGGTGGTCGGTATTGATCGTATTCAGCCGGTTCTGGTGGGGATGCAGTTGGCGCTGACAAAACTCTGGCGCTCCTACGGCGTGGAACCTGATGCGGTAATCGGTCATTCGATGGGGGAGGTGACCGCGGCGGTGGTGGCCGGAGCGCTGACTCCTGGCGACGGGCTGCGGGTAATCGCCACGCGCTCGCGGTTGATGTCGCGGCTGTCCGGGCAGGGCGCGATGGCGCTACTCGAGCTGGACCCGGAAAGCGCCAAGGCGCTGATCGCTGATTACCGTGGGGTCACGTTGGCGGTGTATGCCTCGCCGCGTCAGTCGGTGATCGCCGGGCCGCCCGAGCAGGTGGACGCGGTAATGGCGGCGGTCGCCGCGCAAGACCGGTTGGCCCGGCGCATCGAGGTGGATGTGGCGTCGCACAATCCGATCATTGATCCGGTGCTGCCGGAGTTGCGGTCCGCGCTTGCCGACTTGACGCCGTGCCAGCCGACCATCCCGGTCATCACCACCACCCACGACCACGCCGCAAGCGGCGCAATCGATTTCGACGCTGAGTACTGGGCGGCCAATCTACGCAACCCGGTGCGGTTCAGTCACGCCATTGCCGCAGCCGGCGCCGACCACGGGGCTTTCGTCGAAGTCAGCCCGCATCCGGTACTGACCTATGCCATCAGCGACACGTTAGCTCAGGTTCACCACCACAGCGTTTCAACGCTGCAGCGCGATGCCCACGACAGGCTCACTTTTCACACTAACCTCAATGCCATCCGCACCGTCCAGCCGCCGGAGACCGATCATCCGGCCGGGCCACATCCGGTAGTACCGACCACGCCCTGGCACCACACCCGCCACTGGATAACCACGAAGGACCGCGTGGACGCGGCCGGGTCTGCGCCGAAGTTCGGTACATTGCTCGGTGCGCACATCGCCGTGGCAACGACACCTCCGGCGCGCCTCTGGCAGGCAAGACTCGTGCCGGAGGCTAAGCCATATCCCGGTTGCCATCGAATTCACGGTGTGGAAGTGGTTCCGGTATCGGTTCTGTTACAGACCATTTCGGTTGCGGCAGCTGAATCTGGTGTAGCTGCAGTGTCCGCCGTCCGATTCGAGCACCCGATCGTTGTCGACCAGCCGCGGGTGATCCAGGTGGTGGCCGACGCCGAATCCGTCACGGTGTCATCGCGTCTGGCGGCCGACGCGCCCCCATACCGCTGGGTCAAGCACGTAAGCGCCCGGTTGTCATTGTTGCCGTTTAGCCCCGGCGCCTCAGACGCCGATGTCTGCGTGACATACGACGGGCAGGACGAAATCACCAGCCGTGAATCGCTTTCGGTCGACGAGCTTCTCGAGGCATGGGGCGTCGAGGGTCAGCCGTTCGCCTGGTCGATCGAAGCGCTACGGCCCACGCCCGGCGGCCTTGTCGCCGACGTCGGCTTGACCGAGGCGTCGACGGTGGCACTGCTCGACGCCGCCGTCCACGTCGCCCGCTTGGTGGACGGCTCTAATCCGCGGCTCATGGTTCCGGCCGCAGTCGAGAGTGTTCGGCTGTCAACCGCTCTCACCGATCCGCAGGGTTCCGTTGAGATACGCCGGCAGCCTGGCAACGCCGATGAAATTGTGGTCGACATCGCCGTCAAAGCACCCGACGGCACCACGTGCGTGGACATCCGCTCGCTGCGGTATGCCGATCTCGACTCCAGCCCCGAGCAAGCGCCGGCCCGCGCCGCCGATCCGCGATCTTTCGCGCGTGCCATCGAGTGGCGACCCTGGCCCGAGGACGGTGACGAGCTGGCGCCGGCGAAGGACCCATGCACGCTGGCCATTGTCGGCGGTGCGGGCGGTGCCGGCGACGATCTCCAGGGCAGGCTCGCAGCCGCCGGGTACACACCGGACGGGATGGCCGAGGCGCGGTATGTGCTCTACCTCGCCGAGCCGCAGGCCGGGGAGGCTGACATCGACGGTGCTGTGCGGCTATCGACAGAAGTGGGTGACCTTGTTCGGCTGCTGGCCGATCGGGATGATCAGCACCCGGCCACGCTGTGGATCATCACCCGAAGCGTCCGCGAAGCCGATTCCGAGGAGGCGTTGCCGCAGAGCTGCTTATGGGGCCTTGCCCGCGTCATCGCAGCCGAGCAGCCAGACCTGTGGGGTGGACTCGTCGACATCCCGGGCGGAGACGACTTCGGTGCTTGCGTGGCGGCACTCTCCACGGTGTTACCAACGGCAGCCAAGTCCGTCCTGGTGCTGCGCAACGGCGAATTCTTCACGCCTGCCTTGGTGCCGGTCTCGGGGCAACCGGTGCGCGAGCCGTTGCGGTGTCGTCCCGATGCGGCATATCTCATCACCGGCGGCTTGGGCGCACTCGGTCTACTGATGGCCGACTGGCTCGCGGACCGCGGTGCGCGGCGGTTGGTCCTCGTGGGTCGTACCGCGTTGCCGTCCAGGCATGACTGGGACAGCGACAATGACACGGATGTGCGCCAGAAGATCGCCGCGATCAGGGCGCTGGAAATGCGTGGCGTCTCCGTCGATGTGGTGGCCCTCGACGTCGGTTCACCGGAAGCCGTGCAGGTGCTGCTGGCGACGCGCGATCGCGACGGGGCACCACCGATACGCGGTGTCATCCACACTGCCGGCGTTACCGAAAGCAAACTTCTCACCGAGACGGCGGACACAACGTTTCGGCGGGTAATGTGGCCGAAGATCGCCGGGGGACAGGCGTTGCAGGCGGCTTTTCCGCCGGGCGGACTTGACTTCTTCTTCCTGACCGCCTCGGCCGGAACGGTTTTCGGTGTCCCCGGGCAGGGCGCCTACGCGGCAGCCAACGCGTATCTCGACTGCCTGGCGCGGGCGCGCCACCGGCATGGCTGCCACACCGTCAGTCTGGATTGGGTGACCTGGCAGGGAGTCGGGTTCGGTTCCGACGCGGCGATCGTGGCGCACGAGCTCGAACGGCAGGGTTCACGGCCGATCACTCCGGACGAAGCCTTCGCCGCGTGGGAGTATGTGGATCGCTACGACATCGCCCAAGCGCTGATGGCTCCAATGCTGGCGTCCGACCAGACGGCCTCCCCCACACAGCGCACGTCGACACCGGTTCGGGCATGGTCTCAGATGACCGCCGACGATCTGCTGCGTGAACTTGAGATCGGGCTGCGCACAATTCTCGCCCGCGAACTTCGGATCCCGGAGGAAGAGCTCGAAGTGGACCGGCCGTTCGCGGAGCTGGGTCTCAACTCGGTTATGGCGATGTCGATTCGACGAGAGGCCGAGCAGCTCGCGGGTATTGAGTTGTCCGCGACGATGCTCTGGAATCACCCGACGATCGCGTCGCTAACGGCGTACCTCGTCAAAAAGCTGTTACCACAGCAAGACTCGGATGGGGACATCGATGTGCTGTCCGACTCGGGGAGCGGCGTGTTAGACACGTTGTTCGACAGTGTGGAATCGGCGCCATGACTCCGACTTTGTCTGATACTGAGCTGCGTCACTGGCTGGTCCATTATCTGATCACGAACATCGGTTGCGGACGCAACGACATTGACCTGGATGCACCGTTGTCGGATCTGGGAGTGGGCTCTAGTGATGCGGTGGTATTGTCCGGCGAACTTGCCGAGTTGCTGGGCCGACCGGTGTCGCCCGTGGAGTTCTGGCAGCACCCTACGTTAAACGGTCTCGTCGAATATCTAACAACCCCCGAGTCCGAGGTCCAAGCTGACACCGCGGATTCGGCCGATCGTAGCTGGATTGATGAACCGATCGCCGTCATCGGCATGGGCTGTCGCTTCCCGAGCGACGTACATGGCCCGGAAGCGTTCTGGCAGTTCCTGTGTGAGGGCCGGTCGGCGGTAGGCGAGGTGCCGCCGGATCGGTGGGCGCCGTTCGATACCGGCTCGCCCGAGGTGGCCGTCGCACTCTCGGGCACCACGCGCTGGGGTTCGTTCTTGGCCGACATCGACGCTTTCGACGCGGAATTCTTCGAGATCTCGCCGAGGGAAGCCGCCAAAATGGACCCCCAGCAGCGTCTGTTGCTGGAAGTGGCGTACGAGGCTTTGGAGCACGCCGGCATTCCGGCTGATTCCCTGCGGCGTACGCAGACCGGGGTTTTCGTCGGCGCGTGCGCGAGCGAATATGGGTATCTGGCGTCGACCGATCTGAGCCAGGTCGATGCATGGTCGGGCACGGGCGGTGCACTGAGCATCATCGCCAATCGGGTCTCGTATTTCTTTGATCTGCACGGGCCGTCGGCGACGGTGGATACCGCGTGTTCGTCGTCGCTGGTCGCGGTCCATTTGGCCTGCCAGAGCTTGCGGACGGGCGATTCAAATCTTGCCATCGCGGCGGGGGTGAACCTGCTGTTGTCACCGGCGGTTACCCGCAGCTTCGATCAAGCTGAGGCGATGTCGCCGACGGGTCAGTGTCATGCATTCGACGCGAGCGCCGACGGTTTTGTGCGCGGTGAGGGTTGCGGGGTCGCGGTGCTCAAGCGGCTCAGTGATGCACTGCGTGATGGAGATCGGGTGTTGGCAGTGGTCCGGGGTTCGGCGGTCAATCAGGATGGCCGCTCCAACGGGCTGATGGCGCCGAATCCCGCAGCGCAGATGGCGGTGTTGCGGGCCGCCTACGCTAATGCCGGCGTCGAGCCACGCCACGTTGACTATGTGGAGGCCCATGGGATCGGCACGTTGCTTGGCGATCCCATCGAAGCGCGCGCGCTGGGGACGGTGTTGGGCCGCGCACGCCCGCCGAGCGCTCGGCTGCTGATCGGGGCGGTCAAGTCGAACCTGGGTAATTTGGAGGCGGCCGGGATCGCGGGTTTCATCAAGGCGGTGCTGGCGGTGCAGCGCGGGCGCATCCCGGCGAACCTGAATTTCCACACCCCGAATCCGCACATCCCGTTTGAGGATCTGCGCCTGAAAGTGGTGGCTGAGCATACGGATTGGCCCTCGACGGGCCAGCCGCGCCGGGCCGGGGTGTCGTCGTTCGGCTTCGGTGGCACCAATGCGCATGTGGTGTTGGAGCAGGCTCCGGTTCCCGAACCCGTTGCGGTGCAACCGAAGCCGGTAGTGAGCACGTTGGTGATCTCGGGTAAGTGGGCTGAGCGTGTGGCTTCGACGGCGGGGATGCTGGCGCAGTGGATGGAGGGTGAGGGCGCTGGTGTGGCGTTGGCCGATGTAGCGCATACCTCAACCATCACCGGGCCCGGCACGCGAAGTTCGCCACGGTGGCTGCCCTTGATCGTGTGCAGGCGGTGGCCGGGTTGCGCGCACTGGCCGCGGGCCGGTCGGCCGATGGGGTGGTGGCACCGCATCAGGGCGCGTGCCGGCCGGGGACGGTGTTTGTCTATTCCGGTCAGGGCTCGCAGTGGGCGGGAATGGGTCGGCAGTTGTTGGCCGATGAGCCGGCGTTCGCGGCGGCGGTGGCCGAGCTGGAGCCGGTTTTCGTTGAGCAGGCCGGGTTTTCGTTGCGGCAGGTGCTGGCCGGTGGTGAGGCGCTGGTCGGTATTGATCGTATTCAGCCGGTGCTGGTGGGGATGCAGTTGGCGCTGACGGCGTTGTGGGCTTCTTACGGGGTGGTGCCGGATGCGGTGATCGGGCATTCGATGGGCGAGGTGACCGCGGCGGTGGTGGCCGGAGCGCTAACCCCCGCCGAGGGGTTGCAGGTGATCGCGACCCGGTCGCGATTGATGGCGCGGCGCATCGAGGTGGATGTGGCGTCGCATCATCCGATCATTGATCCGGTGCTGCCGGAGTTGCGGACGGCGCTGGGCAATTTGGCGCCGCAGCCGCCGACGATCCCGGTGATCGCCACCACCGGGGCGGCGCCGGTGTTCGACGCTGATTATTGGGCGGTCAATCTGCGTAATCCCGTGCGGTTCAGCCAGGCGGTGGCCGCGGCCGGCGCCGACCACGGCACTTTCGTGGAGGTCAGCCCGCATCCGCTGCTCACCTATGCGATCAGCGACACCCTGGCCCAGGTTCATCACCACAGCATCGGAACCCTGGCGCGCGACACCCACGACACGCTCACCTTCCACACCAACCTCAACGCCACCCACACCACCCAGCCGCCGAACACCGACCACCCACCCGGGCCGCACCCGGTCATACCGACCACACCCTGGCACCACACCCATCACTGGGTGAGCCCGCCAGCGGTGCTGTCCCGCAATGGAATTTCGGTGCCAGGGACTCAGCCCGGCAACGGGGTACCCGACGAGACCGACAGCACCGCCTGGCGTCCTGCGCAACATTGGATCACCATCAAGGAACGGATGGAGGCGGCCGTATCTGCGCCCCGGTCCGGCACACTGCTCGGCGAGCACATCGGGGTCGCCACTACACCGCCGGTACATCTGTGGCAGGCGTGGCTGAAGCCGGAGGCCAAGCCGTACCCAGGTTTCCATCGAATCCGCGGTGTGGATGTGGTTCCAGTATCGGTGCTGTTACAGACACTTTCGACTGCGGCAGCCGAATGCGGAGCATCGGCACTGTCTGATGTCCGATTCGAGTATCCGATCGTCGTCGATCAGTCGCAGGTGATCCAGGTGGTCGCCGACGATGAATCCGTCACCGTGTCATCGGCTTCCGCGGCGGACGCCCCGGCGCACCGTTGGATCAGGCACGCCAGCGCCCGCATCTCTCACCGGCTGCAAGACGAGCCGGACGACACGTTCAACAGCCCTGATCAGGAAACAGCCGGATTCGACGAGTCGCTGCCTCGCAGCAGCGGGCGTGGGGTATCGAGGGGCAGCCGTTTGAATGGTCGATCGACTCGTGCCGGTCGGCGCCGGACGCATTGCACGTCGATGTCGATTTGCCGGAGGCGTCGGCCGTCGCGCTGCTGGACGCCGCCGTTCACGTCGCGCGCCTGGTGGACAGTTCCGACCCGCGGCTGATGCTTCCGGCCGCCGCTGAAAGTGTCCGGTTCCACGCCGGACTCGCGGATTCCCACGGTGCCGTCGAGGTACGTCGGCGCGGCGGTGACGGTGATGAGTTCATCGTCGACATCGTCGTGACGGCGCCCGACGGCAGTACGTGCGTCGATATCCGCGCACTTCGGTACGCAGCGATGGAGTCAGGAATTGAGAGGTCGCTTCGCCCGACGAATCGGCGACGGTGGCATGGTCGGAGATGCCCGCGGAGAAAATACTCAGCGAACTCGAGATCAGGCTGCGAGCCATCCTGGGCCATGAACTCGGGATGCCGGCATCAGCAGTGGACGTAGATCGGCCGTTCCCCGAATTGGGGCTCGATTCGATGATGGCGATGGCGGTCCTACGAAAGGCGAAGAGGTTAGTGGGATTCGACTTGTCGGCGACGATGTTGTGGAACCACCCGACCATCTCTTCGTTGGTAGCGTATTTGACGGAAATGCTTGTGGCACAACGAGTGCTGCAGGGCGATTCCCAAGAAGTCACCGTCGATGCGACGCCCGACTCCGGGGGCAGTGTATTGGATGCGTTGTTCGACAGCGTCGAATCGGCTACTGCCCGCAGTGAGAGCGGTATCTGATGAGAACGACCTTCAGCAGGGTTTCGGCCATGTCCGCCGACCAGCGCGCCGCGCTGGCGGAGCAATTCCAAAAGGCTTCGCGCATCGCAACGGCGGAGCCGGTAGCGGTGGTGGGAATCGGGTGTCGTTTCCCCGGTGGTGTGGTCGGACCGGGGGATTATTGGGCGTTTTTGGCCAACGGCGGAGACGCGATCAGCGAGGTGCCTTCCGATCGCTGGGATGCTGAAGCGTTCTACGACCCGGACCCGTTCGCGCCTGGCCGGATGTCGTCGAAGTGGGGTGGTTTCCTGCCCGACGTGGCCGGTTTCGACGCTGATTTCTTCGGGATTTCCCCGCGCGAGGCCGAGGCAATGGATCCGCAGCAGCGAGTGCTGTTGGAGGTGGCCTGGGAAGCACTGGAGCATGCCGGTATCGCGCCGGATCGCATGGGCGGAACCCGGGCCGGGGTGATGATGGGGGTGTACTACACCGAGTATCAAACCTCTTCGGCCGCAAACCCGGACAGCATTGACGCCTACTCCGCAACGGGTAACGCGCACAGCGTCACCGTGGGGCGGATCGCGTACTTGCTGGGGCTGCGTGGTCCAGCGGTGGCGGTGGATACGGCGTGTTCGTCGTCATTGGTTGCCGTGCATCTGGCGTGTCAGAGCCTGCGACTGCGAGAAAGCGATCTGGCCCTGGCCGGCGGGGTAAATCTTATCTTGCGTCCGGAAACCCAACTCGCGCTGTCTAAGTGGGGAATGTTGTCTCCGCGCGGCCGGTGTCATGCCTTCGATGCTGGGGCTGACGGGTTCGTGCGCGGTGAGGGTGCTGGGGTCGTGGTGCTCAAGCGGCTCACCGACGCGGTGCGCGATGGGGACCGGGTGCTGGCGGTGGTACGGGGCTCGGCGGTCAATCAGGACGGCCGCTCCAACGGCCTGACCGCGCCGAATGCGCTGGCGCAGCGCGACGTGCTCACGTCCGCGTTGCGGGGCGCTGACGTAGGCGCGGGTTCGGTGAATTTCGTTGAGGCGCACGGCACGGGCACCGCTTTGGGCGACCCGATTGAGTTCGACGCGTTGGCGGCCGTTTACGGGCGCGGGGATGGCCCATGCGGTGTGGGGGCGGTGAAGACGAATATGGGCCATCTGGAGGCGGCAGCTGGGATCGCGGGATTCATCAAGGCTGTGCTGGCGGTACAGCGGGCAAAGATTCCGCCGAACCTCCACTTCTCGCAATGGAATCCGGCGATCGACGCGTCCGCGACGCGGCTGTTCGTTCCAACCGAACTGGCTTCGTGGCCCGATTGCGAGGGTCCGCGGCGCGCCGGGGTGTCGTCGTTCGGGCTGGGCGGGACGAACGCGCATGTGGTGCTGGAGCAGGGACCGGATCCGGCGCCGGCTTCGGTGGCGGATCCGGCGGTGACGACACTGGTCGTCTCGGGTAAGACGGATCAGCGGATAGCGGCGTGCGCATCGGCGTTGGCCGATTGGATGGGCCGCGACGGCACCGATGTGCCGCTGGCTGATGTCGCCCACACCATCAGCCGTCGCCGCAGCCGCCACGGCAAATTTGCGACGGTGTGTGCACGCGATCACGGGCAGGCAGCCGCCGGCTTGCGTGCGCTGGCCGCAGGACAGCCGGCGCACGGAGTCGTTCTGTCGCGTGACAGGCAGTCTGGGTCGGGGGCGGTGTTCGTGTATTCCGGTCAGGGTTCGCAATGGCCCGGGATGGGCCGGCAGTTGCTGACCGATGAACCGGCGTTCGCCGCCGCGGTAGCCGAGTTAGAGCCGGATTTTGTTGAACAGGTTGGGTTTTCGCTGAGGCAGGCCCTAGACGCCGATGAGCCACTGATCGGCATTGCCCGGATTCAGCCGGTTCTGGTGGGAATGCAGTTGGCGTTGACCGAGTTGTGGCGCTGCTACGGTGTGGAACCGGATGCAGTGATCGGTCATTCGATGGGAGAGGTGACTGCCGCGGTGGTCGCCGGTGCGCTATCCGCGGCTGACGGCTTACGGGTGATCGCGACCCGATCTCGGTTGATGTCGCGGCTGTCCGGGCAGGGCGCGATGGCGCTGCTGGAACTGGGTGCGGCCGCTGCCGAGGAGCTGATCGCTGACTATCCCGACCTTACCTTGGCGGTGCATGCCTCTCCGCATCAGTCGGTGATCGCCGGGCCGCCTGAGCAGATCGACGCCGTGATCGCGGTCGTGGACGCCGAAGGCCGGCTGGCGCGGCGCATCGAGGTCGATGTGGCCTCCCACCACCCGACGATCGATCCGATCTTGCCCGAATTGCTCAGCGCCCTCTCGGATCTCGCGCCGATCACGCCGAAGATCCCGCTGATCAGCACCACCGGGCACATGGACGGGAAACCGATGTTCGACGCCGGCTACTGGGCGGCCAATCTGCGCAACCCGGTTCGGTTCAGCCAGGCCGTGGCCGCTGCCGGCGCCGAGCACAGCACGTTCATCGAGATCAGCCCGCATCCCCTGCTCACCCACGCCATCACCGAAAGCCTGCGATCTGTCACGCATCTCGGTGACGTCCAGGTGGCGGCAACCGTGACCCGGGACAACGACGAAACGGTCACCTTCCACACTCAGCTGGCCACGGTTCGGCCGCCGTCAGGTGAGGCGGCGCAGTCTGTTGACGGTGCGGGTCGGCTCGTGGACCTCCTGCCCACGCCGTGGCTGCATTCCAGATACTGGACGGCTGATCGATCGGCGAATGCCGGGTTGACGGGTGCTCATCCATTGCTTGGACTGCACGTCGAGATACCTTCAGGTGGCGATCATGTGTGGCAAGCCGACGTGGGAACCGAGCATATTCCCTGGCTGGCAGATCACAAAGTCCACGGGCAAGCGATCATGCCGGCAGCAGGCTTCGCCGAGATCGCGCTGGCAGCCGGCAGCGAAGCTTTCGGCTTGCCCGCCGATGCCGTAGTGGTGAATCGGCTCGAAGTCGAGCAGATGCTTCCGCTGGATGCGCAGACCACGTTGACGACACAATTGACCCGAAGTGCCGCCGACGACGGATATCGCGTCGAGGTCTATTCCCGCTCTGCCGGTCGCAGCTGGTGCCGGCATGCAGTAGCGCGAGTCGAGGTGGCGCCACAGGATGGCGTTCCTGAGCCGTCGGGTTCGCCCGCCGAGGCGGGGACTGTTGTAGCACCGGCGGAGTTCTACGCCGCATTGCGACGTAGTGGCGCACATCATGGCCAGGCATTTGCCGCATTGACTCGGATTGTGCGAATGCCCAGCGGCTCTTCGCAAACCGAGATTGTTCTTCCCGATGAGGCTACTGCACACCGAGGTTATCGGATTCATCCCGTCATGATCGATGCGGCGCTGCAGGGCCTGGCAGCAGCGATGCCGGCCGAATTGCTCACCGATTCGGCCGAAGTCACCTATCTACCTGTGTCGTTGGAGACCATCCGGGTGTTCGGCGATGTCGGCCGCCGGGCCAGGTGCCACGCCGAGTTGACGAGCCTCGACGACGACGGCGCCAACAAGCTGGGACGGATCACCTTGACCGATGACGCAGGAAACCCGACTGCGGAACTCACCGGTGTGTACCTTCGGCGGATTCAACGTCAAACAGTGCCTTTGCCGCTGGCGCAGAAGGTTTTTGAAGCCAGCTGGGCGCAAACGTCAACTTCGATTGAAACCGGCCCTGCTGGAGGGCCTGCCGGCAGCTGGCTGGTGTTGACCCATGAGC
This sequence comes from uncultured Actinomycetota bacterium, assembly GCA_963760095.1. Lineage (GTDB taxonomy): Bacteria > Actinomycetota > Actinomycetes > Mycobacteriales > Mycobacteriaceae > Mycobacterium. The sequence continues at coordinate 481,439 of CAVXBT010000019.1, forward strand.
TCGAGGCGAAGGACACCGCACGGGCTTTCATTGACAGATTTGGCTCATCAACGCGGCGGATGCTCAGCGCAGATCTTTTAGATGAGTCCGCGGTGCTGGAGACTTTCGCGAAAACCGCAGCAGATGCCGAGCTTCCGCCCATCGGGGTCATCGTCTTCGTCGGACAGCGCCCGTTCGACGGCACCGACGGCGACGGCGCGCTGGCGCGTGCGCGCGATCTGATCGCCGCGATATCGGCGACCGTGCGCGCGGTTGTCGGCGGCTGGCACGGCAAGCCTCCACGGCTGTGGCTGGTAACCAGGAACGGCCTCGTGGTTGGCGACGACGAGTCGGGTGACCCGGCGATCGGTGCCCTTAAAGGTCTGATCCGCGTCCTCGCCTACGAGCATCCCGACCTGCGCGCCACCCTGGTTGATTTCGATACGGCGGACGAAACAGTTGAGAAGCTGGCGGCCGAACTGGGGTCGTCTGGTAGCGATGACGTGATCGCCTGGCGGGGCGAGCGCAGATGTGTTGAACGGCTATCGCGTGCGACGCTCGGCGGGCGCGTGCGCGAGTCGGTCGTTCGGCCACACGGCTCCTACATCGTCACCGGCGGTCTTGGCGGCATCGGCATGGTCGTCGCTCGCTGGCTGGTCGATAGGGGTGCCGGGCGTATCGTTCTCAACGGTCGCAGCCACCCGTCGGATGAGCAGCGGCAGAGCCTGGCCGACCTGGAAAGCCGCGCCGAAATTGTCGTCGTGCCAGGCGACATCTCTGCACCCGGGGTCGCGGAGCGACTCGTGACAGCTGCCGAAGCGACCGGACTGCCATTACGGGGAGTCGTCCACTCGGCGGCGGTAATTGACGACAATCTCGTCGCCACCCTCAGCAGGGAAAGTCTGGAGCGGGTATGGGCGCCCAAGGCGGGCGGCGCATTACGGCTGCACGAAAGCACCTCCGGGCGACAGCTCGACTGGTGGGTCGGCTTCTCGTCGGTGGCCTCGTTGCTGGGCTCCCCGGGGCAGGGCGCCTACGCCTGCGCGAATGCGTGGCTCGACGCCCTGGTCGCGTGGCGAAGTGCGGCGGGTCTGCCCGCTACCGCGATCAATTGGGGCCAGTGGTCGGACGTGGGAGTCGCCCGCTCGCTGACGCTTAGTGCTCTCGATCCCATTACTCCTGTCGAAGGTATCGAGGCGCTGGAGTCGCTGGTGGGCGGCAACCTCGCCAGGGTCGGTGTCGTACGGCTGCGTCTTGATCGCGCCGCCGCCGCCTTCCCCGAAATCCGCGAACTCGGCTACTTCGCAAGAGTTGTCGAGGAGCTGGACGCACTTAGCGACGGCGGTCAGTGGCTGGGGCCCGAAGCGCTTCGCGAAGTCGATCCTGCTGAGGCCCAACAGATCGTCACCGCGCGGCTGCGCGAACGGATTTCGGCCATCATGGGGTACCCAGACGACTCGGCCATGCAGACGAACCAGCCGTTGACCGAACTGGGCATGGACTCGCTGATGGCCGTGCGAATCAGGAACACCATTCGCGGAGACTTCGGCGTGGAGCCCCCGGTGGCACTGCTCTTGCAAGGCGCCACACTTGCCGACCTTACCTCCGAGCTCGCCGGCCAGCTCGGCCTCACCGGCCAGGACAGCACCGAGCGCGCGAACGGACTTCGCGATCGGGCCCAGCAGCGTGCCGCAGCGCGCCAGCGAGCCGCCACGCGCCGGAAGGCAGGACAACGAGTGTGACTATTAGTATCGAACCTTCATCGAACTCGCTGCCGTCCAACGCGATTGCGATCGTCGGCATGGCTGGCAGATTCCCCGGAGCCAATTCTGTGTCGGCGTTCTGGAACAACTTGCGGTGCGGTGAGGAATCGATCGTCACGTTGTCGGAGGACGAGCTCATCGCCGCCGGCGTCGGCGAAAAGTCGCTGGCAAATCATGCGTACGTTAAGCGTGCGGCGCTACTGAATGGGATAGACGAATTCGACGCTGATTTCTTCGGCTTCACTCCGCAGGCCGCTCGCATGACGGATCCGCAACACCGGCTGTTCCTGCAGTGTGCGTGGCATGCGCTGGAAGACGCCGGCTACGACCCCGCGCAGAACGATGATTCGGTCGGGGTGTACGGAACAAGCTCCGCCAGCGGGTATCTACTGCATAACCTCATGTCGAACTATGATCCGAACGCGATCATCGGGCAGGGCGCGACTTTCGAGATGGTCAACCTGTCGCTGCAGAACGACAAGGATCATCTGGCGACCCGGGTGGCGCACCAGTTCAATCTGCGCGGCCCCGCCATCTCGGTTCAGACGGCATGCTCGTCGTCGCTGGTCGCGGTTCATTTGGCCTGCCAGAGCATTTTGAACGGTGAATGCGACATGGCTCTGGCCGGCGGCGCGTCGATCCGGGTCCCGCACCACGTCGGGTACTGGTACCAACCGGGATCGATGGTGTCGCCCACCGGTCATTGCCGGCCGTTCGATGTGCGGGCCGACGGCACCATCTTCGGCAGCGGAGTCGCTGTCGTGGTGGTCAAGTCGTTGCAGGCCGCCGTCGAGGACGGGGACCGCATTCACGCCGTGATCAGGGGATCGGCGATCAACAACGACGGATCGACGAAAATGACGTACGCGGCGCCCAATGCCGTCGGTCAGGCCGAGGTCATCGCGGAGGCGCATGCGGTGGCCGACATCGACGCGTCGACCGTGAGCTATGTGGAGACTCATGGGACCGGCACGCCGCTCGGCGACCCGATCGAAATCGAAGGGCTGCGGCAAGCTTTCGAAATTTCGGGTGCGCCCAGACCCGGCCCGTGCTTCGTCGGTTCGGTCAAGTCCAACATCGGTCACCTGGAGACCGCGGCCGGCATGGCCGGCCTGATCAAGGCGATTCTCTGCCTCAAGCACCGGGCAATTCCGGCAACGCTGCACTTCACCAGCCCCAACCCCGAATTGCACCTCGACCGGGGGCCTTTCGTCGTGCGCGGCGAGTACGGTCCCTGGGAATGGGACGGCGTCCGGCGCGCGGGGGTCAGCGCGTTCGGTGTGGGCGGCACCAACGCGCATGTTGTCCTCGAAGAGGCGCCGGCCCTGTCGGGGTCTGACATCGAGCCCGGTCCGCAGGTTCTCCTCTTGTCGGCTCGGACGGCCGAAGCCCTGGAGGACTCACGCTCAGCTCTTGCCGCCGAATTGTCCGGCCCGGATGAACTCAACTTGTCTGACGTCGCGTTCACCCTTGCGGGCCGCCGGAAAGAAAACATCCGGATGGCGGCGGTCGTCAACGATCGGCAGCACGCGGCAAATGTGCTGAAAGCTTCGGAGCACGACAACGTTTTCGTCGGTGAGTCGGTGACCGTGGAACCGAGCGCCGAAATGACCTCGGAGCGAGTCGCTTTCCTTTTCCCGGGCCAGGGTGCTCAGTACGTCGGCATGGGGCGGGGTCTCTACGAGTCCGAGCCGGTGTTTGCGCAGCACTTCGATCGGTGCGCCGCAGCGTTTGCAGACGAGTTGGGTATCGACCTGCGTGCCGAAGTATTCGACGGGACCGGACGGAGCCTGGAACGCACCGACCGGGCTCAGCCCACCCTGTTCGCCGTGGAATACGCGTTGGCGAAACTGATTGAGTCCTACGGTGTCCGCGCGGCGGCGTTGGCGGGACACAGCATCGGCGAATATGTGGCGGCCACCGTCGCGGGTATCTTTGACCTCCCTACGGCAGCCAAGGCGGTGTCGATGCGCGCCCGCCTGATGCATGCAGCACCCCGTGGCGTCATGGTGGCGGTGGCGCTGAGCCCCGATGCCATCGCCGAGTACCTTTCGCCGGACGTCGACCTCGCCGCGGTCAACGATCCGGGCGGATGCGTCGTTGCGGGATCCGACGAACACATCCGCAAGTTCACCGATCACCTCGCCGAACAAAAGATCGTGGCTCGTCGGGTCCGCACATCGCATGCGTTCCATTCACGGTTGATGGATTCCGTGATCCCGGAGTTCACCGGCTTCCTGTCCCGCCTGACGCTTCGCGAACCACAGATACCGTTGCTTTCCAACGTCACCGGGACCTGGATGTCGGCCGGCGAAGCGACCAATCCTGCGACGTGGGCGCGTCAAATCCGGGCAACCGTCAGGTTCGCGGACGAACTCGATCTGCTGCTTGCCGATCCGAGCCGGGTCCTGGTCGAGGTCGGTCCTGGCGGAAGTTTGACAGGATCGGCGATGCGTCACCCGAGGTGGTCAAGCGGGCACCGCGCCGTTCGCTTCATGCGCCACCAAGCTCAGAACCGCAGTGATCGCGACACCTTTCTGTTCGCCCTCGGACAACTCTGGTCAGCGGGTATCGACATCGACTGGACGCCGCGGTCAGCCGGCTACCGGCCGCAACTGGCTTCGCTTCCAGGATATCCCTTTCTGCGGCAACGGCACTGGGTCGATTACAAGCCACCCGTCGGGCGGGCAGAGGGTACCACTGCCACGAATGACACGGCGCCGTCAGCTGGCGCCGCCACCCCTACACATGCGGCCACGAACGGCACGTCGCGGATGGAAGAGACGCTGCAGCGCATCTGGGCGCAGTGTCTCGGTGTCGGCTCGATCGACCGGAACGCCAACTTCTTCGAACTCGGCGGCGACTCACTGATCGCCATTAGCGTCGGGATGACCGCCGCCAGCGAAGGACTGGACCTCACACCGCAGGACCTCTACGAGAACCAGACCGTGGCCGCTCTCGCCAAGACCCTGATCGCCCGCTACGCGGCGGGCGGGCTGGCGCGCCAGTCGCCGAACGATGTGGTGCATCCGCCTGTTCCCCCCAACATCGAGCACTTCCTCGAGCATGGGCTGCGGGAGGCCGGCCGCTGGCGTATTCCGCTGATTCTGCGACTTCGCCCCGATCTGCAGGTCGAGGACATCCGCGCGGTGCTCACCGCGGTGACGAACCAGCACGATGCGCTGCGGTTGCGGATCGCGGAGCGCGCCGGAACATGGGAGCAGCATATCGGCGATCCGCAGGAGTTCACCGAATTGGGCACACACTCGCTTCCGGACGGTGTCCTGCAGGGAAGCTCGCAGGAGCGAGAAGCCGTGTTCGAGATCCTCAAGGGGCACATTCGAGCCCAGGACCTCTCAAGCCCACCGCTGACCGCCACCTATATCCGTGGCGTGGCGGATGGGCCGTGCTACCTGGCGATCAGTGTGCACGGAGCGGCCGGCGACAACGCGTCGCGCGACATCCTGCTCACCGACATCTTCACCGCGTTCGGGCAACGGCTGGCCGGCGAAGAGATTGCGCTGCAACCGGTCACCACTCCGTGGCGTGAGTGGTCACAACGGTGCGCAGGGCTGGCTGCCCATCCCGCGGTGCTGGAAAGCCGCGATTTCTGGCTGGAGACCGCGGCTAAAGCGACCCTGCGCATGGCGGGCCAGGTATCGCAACCGCCTGCGGTGGACGAGCTCGTGAGACTGTCGTCGACGCTGACCGTCGCGGAAACAACCGAAATCGATGACGCGCGGCGCCGGCTTCGGGCACCGGTCGAGGAAATTCTGCTGGCTGCACTGGGCCGGACGATCGCGGCCACGTTCGGTGACGGTTCCCTCGCGGTTGACCTCGGTGGGCCGGGCCGGTCGGTGCTCAAACCCGATGTCGACCTGCGCCGGACGGTTGGCTGGTTCACCACCGTCTACCCCGTCGCTCTCACCTGCGCGAAGAGCCAAGACGCGAGCGCCAGGCAACTGATGGACGACGTGCACGACACACTGAAAGCCATCCCGCACTACGGAATCGGATACGGGCTGTTGCGGTACATGTACGCGCCGACCGCACGACTGCTCGCCGCCACGCCCCCGGCTGACATCTTTTTCTCGTACGTGGGCACGATTCCCGACCTGCCGTCCGTGCCAGCCGGTGACGCTCCGATTCAGTTCGACGCCGACACGGCGGTGCCGGTGCGCGAGACGATCCCGGGCCTGGGTCACGCCGTCGAACTCCGGGTGTATCGCGCGGCCGGTGTGCTGCATCTGGATTGGTGGTATGACAGCCGCCGCATCGACCCGGCACGGGCGGGTTCACTCGCCGATGCGTTCTCGACCACTGTGATGGAATTGACCCGGGAGGCGGTCGCCGAGAGTGAAATAGACTTGGCCAGCGATGAACTGTCCCTGGTGGACTTGTCGTCGACTGAGGCATAGGAGCGGCGATGCCCAAGAGGCGAATGCCCGACAGCGATAATGCGGTGGTCGTCGACGGGGTCAGAAAGACCTTCGGTTCCGTTGTTGCGCTGGCCGACATCAGCTTCAAGGTCGGTCGTGGAGAGGTCCTCGGCTTACTGGGCCCCAACGGGCGGTAGACCACCACGGTGGACATCCTGTCGACGCTGACGCGGCCGGATCGCGGTCACGCGGAGGTCGCCGGGCATGACGTCGTGTCCGATCCGGCCGGGGTGCGGCGGTCGATCATGCTCACCGGACAGCAGGTGGCCCTCGACGACATGCTTACCGGCCGGGAGAACCTGGTGATGTTCGGTCGTCTGCAGGGGCTGAAGAAGTCGGAGGCGCGATCGCGGGCGAAGGACCTTCTCGACCACTTTGACCTGGTTGACGCGGCTGACCGGAGTGTCGGTACATATTCCGGCGGGATGCGCCGACGGATCGACATCGCCTGCGGATTAGTGGTCCGCCCAGAAGTGGTGTCTTTGGATGAACCCACGACCGGACTGGATCCGCGAAGTCGACAAAGCATCTGGGAGCTGGTTTCCGACTTCAAGGAGGCCGGCATCGCCACGTTGTTGACGACCCAGTACCTGGAGGAGGCCGACGCCCTCAGTGACCGCATCATCGTGATCGATCACGGCACGATCATCGCGGAGGGCACGGCCACGAGTAAGGCGCGTACCGGAGCAACCTATTGCGAAATCGTCCCGCGCGACATGAAGGATCTGCCCGCGATGGCCGAAGCGCTCGGTTCGTTGTTGCCGGAGCAGAACCGGGCGGCGCTGACGGCCGGATCCGACCGCATCGCGATGCCCGCCGCCGACGGCCCGAACACGTTGGCGGAGGCTCTGTACCTGTTGAACGCGGCGAGCATCGAGTTCGTCGACATCGTTCTGCGGCGGCCTTCTCTCGACGACGTGTTTCTCGCGCTGACATCTCGGGAAAACGGCGACACGTCTGCGGTGCGTGTTGAACCCGAAGAATCCGAAGGCCCGTCGGGGCGGCATCGTTTGGAGCGCAATGGCGACACGCCCGTGACGCGCGTCGAAGTCGGCGAACCCGGAGACGCGTCCGGTCGGCATCGTTTGGAGCGCAATGGCGACACGTCCGCGACGTGCGTCGAAGTCGGCGAACCCGGACCCGCGTCCGGTCGACACCGTTTGGAGCACACCGCCGACACGTCCGCGACGCGCGTCGACGCGGAAGTGCTCCCGTGACCGATATCGCGGCTGTCCGGCCGGCAACGTCAACCGTTCAGCAGTGGTGGGTACTGACGGTTCGCCTGATCACGCCCACGCTGCGCAACGGGGAGGTGCTCACCCAAGTCGCCGCGTCGATCATGTTCACGGTCAGTTTCTACATCCCGCTCAAACACATCATGGGTGCCTTCACCAGGGCCTGAGTAGCTATGCGCAGTACCTGATGCCGATGGTCGCGATACAAGCGGTCGCGTTCGCCGGCGTATCGGCCGCGTTTCGATCAGCGACCGACTCGGTGCAGGGCATCAACCGGCGATTCAAAGCCATGCCGATGCCCCGCTGACACCGCTGGCCTCGCGCATGTCGGCCAGCATGCACCGCTGCTCCATCGCGCTGGTGGTCTCGTTGGTGTGCGGTCACGTGATCGGGTTCCGCTTCTATGGCGGCTTGGCGCACACCGTGGGGTTCTGCCTGTTGGTGCTGCTGATCGGTGCGGCCCTGTCGTTGATGCTGGACATGATCGGGAGTGCAAACGAGAATCCGGAGGCCACCACGCCCTTACTGCTGCCGCCGCAACTGATCTTCGGGCTGATGTCGGTCGGTGTGCAACCGGTCGAACGGTTCCCGCGGTGGATTCAGGGCTTCGTCAGGGATCAACCGGTATCCCAGTTCGTTTACGCACTGCGCGCGTTGGCCGGGGACAGCACACCGGCGGCCGGTGCGGTGAGCTGGTCTGTGATCGGACCGGCACTGCTTTGGGTGATTCCGTATATAGCCGTAGCGATTGCGCTGCACGTTCGGGTTTCCACAAGGCGGCGCTGATGTCTGTTGCATCGGAGGACAAGACGACCGTCGCAGTCGGTGGATTCGGCGATGTATGCCCAACGGTTAAGCGTGATGCTAAAGAGAATTCACCTCGGCGGCTCGTTGCGAATACCTGGGTGCTCACCGCGCGATTACTTCGTCGGTGGCGCCGCGATCTTCCAACAGTGCTCGAGTCGCTGATCATGCCTGTTGTGCTGCTGGTGACACTGAACATCGTTTTGGGGGACGGGATTTCGCAGGTTACCGGGCACAGCGCTCTCTATGGCAGCGTTCCGTTGATCGCGATGGTCGGGGCCATGTCCGGGTCGATGGTCGGCGGGAGCGGCTCATGCGTGAACGCGCAGACGGCGTGCTTACCCGATTGTGGGTGCTGCCCGTGCACCGGGCATCGGGCCTGCTGTCAAGACTGGTGGCTGATGCGGTAAGGATTGTGCTAACGACTGCGGTCATCCTGTGCGCCGCGCTCCTGCTGGGTTTTCGCTTCCGGCAGGGGATCCTCGGCATCGGTGGCGTGGCTGTTCGTCCCGACTTCGTTCGGCGTGGCGTTCACGATGGTTGTCATCACGCTGGCGTTGTACGCGGCGAACACGATCGTGGTGGAGGCCACCGAGGTCGTCTGGGGACTGCTGATGTTCTTTTCCACCGGCTTCGTGCCGGTCGAGCAGTACCCACGCTGGCTGCAGCCAGTCGTCCAACATCAGCCGATGAGCTATGCCATAGAGGTGATGCGCGGGCTGTCACTCGGTGGTCCGGTGTTGACACCGATGGTCGCAATGCTGCTCTGGTCGGCAGGCATCGCCGCCGCATGCGCGATACCGATGGCGATCGGATTTCGAAAAGCCAGCATGCGTGGATGAAACCGGTAGTCCGAGATACACGGGTGTTCGCAAACAGCCAGGGAGCCCAAAATGTTTACATCGTCGGTGATCCGGAAGCTGTCGCGCAGCGAGGAAATATTCGCCGAGACAGAAAGTTTCGTGGGTCTTGGAGCGGATGTGCAGGGCCCGATCGACGCCGATGCTCTGTCGGCTGCCTTTGATGCGCTGCTGGAGGCGCACCCGGTTCTGGGTGGCCACCTCGAACGGGGCCCCGACGGCCGCCATCAGTTCGCCGTCGACGATTTACTTCATCCGGGAATCGAGGTGGTGGAGATCGACGATCCTTCCGCCGGAAGCCCCCCTGTGGAGTTGAACCAGACCGAGTCGCTGATCCAGCTGCGATTGACCCTGCGCAGGGGAGGGGCGCGGCTGACCCTTTATGTCCATCACAGCCTCGCCGACGGTCACCACGAGTTCAGCCTCGTCGAGGAGTTGTTGTCCTACTACACCGACCTCGTCTGCACAGGAAGAATTCCCGCGGTCACCGTTCAGCCCGCGCCGGACCCGCTGGAAGTTGTTCTCGCCCAACGGGGTATACAGAAACAGCGGCGGTCGGGGCTCGAGCGGTTCATGTCCGCGGTGTTCGCCTACGACCTGCCGCCATCCCGGCGAACCGGATCTGACGTCAAACCCGCGGTGCCGCTTCGTGTTCCCATGGCGGGGTGCCAGCTGAGCGAGCGCGAGACACGCGACCTCGTCGCGCTCAGTCGTGCACAGAAGATTAGCCTGAACGGCTTGCTGTCTGCGGCTCTGCTCCTAGCGGAGTGGCGAGTTCGCGGCAGGACGAATATTCCGGTGCCCTACCTCTATCCGGTCGATTTGCGGTATTTCCTGTCGCCCCCGCTGTCTGCGACCGCCTGCACAAACCCTTTGGGAGTGGCCACCTATCTCGCCGAGATCGACCGCAACACCGATGTGGTGAGCCTCGCCCGGGACATTGTCGAGACTTTTCGGGCGGACCTGTCCGACGGCGTGATCCAGCAGTCGCTGCTTCACTTCAGCCCGCAATACGTCGGGAATCCACCCGGCTTGCCCGATATCGTCATGTTGACCGACAGCGGTCTGGTGCCCCCCGTGCGTACACCGCCGGATGTGGAATTGACCGCCACCCATGACGAGTTGTTCTTCGCCGTCAACGCCGGGATCGACATGTATCTCAGCAAGATCTTCGCCGGACAATTGGTGATCGAGTACCATACGCACGCGCCGGCGCCGGAGAAATCGATCGAGGTAATACATTCGCTGCTCCGTACCGTCGCCGAGCAGCATGCCACAACCGGTGTCAGTTAACGGGTCCGAAGGCGTAACGGTGATATTGCAGCATCTTCCGCGCCGGCGGGACCACGCGAACCAGGCGCCTCGACAGCTGGTACGTAGCCGAGGCCCGGCGAAACGTGCTGGCGTCGAAGAACGTGACGGCGATAAGCAAGCGGACCCTGGGGACTCGGCTCAGGATGTCCTGCGGGCTATTGACCGCCCAATACAGCGTCGACCCGGTTCGCCGCACCAGCGTATGCGACTTCTGCGACTTGATTGCCAGCCAATTGTAGAAGTCGACCTGCAGTTCACCGGATGGGAAGTGGTCGACAACGCGGCGCAGCAGCGCGACGCCCTCGTCTTCTGTCAGATACATGCTGATGCCCTCGGCCAGCAGCAGCACCGGACGGTCTGCGGGAATCTGGTCGAGCCAGGACTGATCGGTCGCGGAAGTGGCGATGAGCTGGTACCGCGGACGGGTTGGAAAGATCTTCTCCCGCAATGCGATTACGGCGGGGTAGTCGACGTCATACCACTGCACGTCCGGACCGGGATCCAGCCGGAACACCCGGCTATCCAAACCGCACCCGAGATGCACGACCGTGCACTGCTGGTGAACGGCCAGGAACTGGCGCGCCCAGATGTCGTACTGGGCGGTGCGCACGGTGATCAACGGCGCCCACCTGGCGGTGATACCAATCTCGCGGAAGTCGTAATCGAGGCGGCTGACCGCTTCCTTCGCGTACCGGTCGCCCAGGACCGGGCGGTCGAAATCGGCGTCCAGCGCCTTGAGATACAGGGTCGCCAGCATGGTCTGCGCGGCGCCGCTGAGATCGACGGAAACCTTCTCGGTCACGCATCCGAGGCTAGTATCTGGTGGCCGGTGTGGTTCGGAGTTTGTCGGCCGGCGGTCACCCACTTACCACCAAGGTCCACCACGGACGCCGAACGCTGTCGGTTGTCCCACGCGGCAAGGAGCGGCGATGGCCAACATTAGTACCAGGCATTATTTTGCTCGACCAGGCGCGTCGCCGATTCACGCCGACCCTCAACAACATTCCGGGCATGGGTGTGCTCGAGAAGTGGGTGCTCGCTCATCCGTGGAACACCAAGGTGCTGGCCAAGCCACCGTCGGCAGCGACCTCAAGCAGGTTCTGGGGGATTCGGGCGTGCCGATTCTGGGCCACACCATCGAGTTTTTCCGCGAAGGACCGGACTTCGCGCTGAATATGTATCGGAAGCACGGCCCGCTATTTTTTTCCGACCCGCCGATAATGCGCTCGGTTGTCGTCTCAGGGCCCGACGCGATCCAGGCGGTGTTCACAAACAAGAACAACGACTTTTCCCAAGAGTTCTGGAACGACGTGATCGGTCCGTTCTTCAACCGGGGCCTGATGCTGCTGGATTTCGACGAGCATCTGTATCACCGGCGCATCATGAATGAGGCGTTCACCCGCACCCGGTTGGCCGGTTACGTCGAGCACATCGACCGGGTGGTGACGGCCGGCGTGGCCGACTGGCCGACCAACGACGCGCGGTTCCTGTTTTTCCCCGCGGTAAAGCAACTCACTCTTGATGTCGCGTCGACGGTGTTCATGGGCCACGAGCCCGGCGCCGACGATGATCTGGTCACCAAGATTAATCAGGCCTTCACGAGGACCACCCGCGCTGGTGGCGCGTTCATCCGCTACCCCGTCCCGCCGTTCAAGTGGTGGCGCGGCAGGCGCGGCCGCAAATTCCTTGAGGACTGCTTGGCTGAGCGGGTCAAGGAGCGCCGCGACGCCGAGGGCACCGACATGCTGACGGTGCTGTGCCACACCGATGACGAGGACGGCAACCGCTTCACCGACGAGGACATCGTCAACCACATGATCCTTTTGCTGATGGCCGCCCACGACACTTCCACCTCGGCGCTCACCACGATGGCCTACCACCTGGCCGCCCATCCGAAGTGGCAGGAACGCTGCCGCGACGAGTCGGCCCGGCTGGGCGACGAGCCGCTGGACCTCGAGTCGCTGGAGAAGCTGGAGACGCTGGATCTGGTGATGAACGAGTCGCTGCGGATGGTGCCCCCGCTGCCGTTCGTCATGCGCCAGACCGTGCGTGACACCGAGTTGCTGGGCTATTTTCTCCCGGCCGGCACGCCCATGATGGTTTGGCCCGGGATGAACCACCGGCTGCCCGAGCTGTGGAACGAGCCGGAGAATTTCGACCCCGAGCGTTTTGCCGAGCCGCGGTCCGAGCACAAGCGCCACCGCTACGCTTACGCCCCGTTCGGCGGTGGCGCGCACAAGTGCATCGGGATGGTGTTCGGGCAGTTGGAAATCAAGACCGTCGTGCACCGGCTGCTGCGCCGGTACCGGCTGGAGCTGGCCCGGCCGGGCTATCAGGCGCGCTGGGATTACGAGGGGATACCGATCCCGGTAGACGGCATGCCGATCGTGCTGCGCCCGCTGGGTTAGCCGGCAGGTCGCGCTGTAGCAGCTGCGGTCGCGAGGACGGGACGAGCTTCCCCCGGGCCGTAAACCATCGAAGACTCGACAAGGAGGTGCAGTAGTGACAGGAGCGGCCAGCGAACAGCGCAGTGACCGGCGGCCACGGGTCTTGCTGCTCTACTACACCTATACCGGGCAGGCACTCAAAGTCCTCGAGGCCGCGGGAGAAGTGTTTCGCGACCGAGGGTGCGATGTGCAGAAGGCCGAGATCGAGTTCACCGACCGGCGATTCGCCGGACGGTTCTCTCGCTTCCCGATGCGACGTGTGTGGCCCGACATGCTCAGTGTGCTTCCGGCCCAGACGCGCCGTGCCAGCGGGGAGATCCGCACCCCGGATGCGGTGCGAAACGGGGACTACGACCTGATCTGCATCGGCTCCCCGACTTGGTGGCGAACCACGAGCATGCCGCTGCGCTCCTTCCTCAAGTCGGACGAGGCACGAAAACTCCTGGCCGGCAAGCCCTTCGCCGTGTTCGTTGTCTGCCGCCGCTATTGGCGCGAGAACCTCACGGCGGTGCGTCAGCTGGGGGAGAAGCAGGGCGGCCGGTACGTCGACGGAGTCCATTTCGCGTATCCCGGCGACCAGCTCCGCTCAATGCTGTCGCTGACCAGCTACCTGGGGTCGGGTGAGTACCGGGACCGGTACCTGGGCTTGCGTATCCCGACGACCAACGTCCAACCGGAGCAGCTGGAGCAGACGCGAAAGTTCGCGTCTGCCCTCGCGGATCGGTTATTCGGAGAGAGGCCGGCGAGACCGCGCGACGAAACGCCGCCGCGATGAGCGTCACCTGCAGAAAAGGTTTGCTATGCCGCATTCGTTCGACATCTTGACCGAATCGCCCGCCAGTGTCGAACAGGTTCATGCGGCGTTCAGCCGCGAGGACTACTGGCTGGCCCGCCACGCGGCCTTCGACGTTACGAGCACGCTGGATTCGCTGATCGTCGAGGCCGACGGCACGGTGACGGTGCGCGCCACCCAGCACCTGGGCCACCAACTGCTACCCGGGCTGCTCGCCAAACTCGTTCCCGGTGACCTGAAAATCCTGCACAGCGAGACGTGGCGACCGGTTGGTGACCGCCGGGTACGCGGGCAGGTCAGCATCTCGGCTCCCGCGGCGTTGGGATCAGGCCGTGCGGAAGCGTGGCTGGCACCCGCGGACTACGGCTCGCGGCTGCGGTTCGCCGCGACGGTGGAGGTCAAAATCCCGCTGGTGGGCGGCAAGCTCGAGAACTCCATCGGAGCCGATTTGGCTGAGGACATCCCTGCAATCCAGCGCTTCACTACAACGTGGATCACCGAACATGCCTAAGCCGCCGTCTGGGTGAGAGCCTGCTACCCGAGCCGGTTGCGCCGGTGGGGGAAACGAACGTAGTCGACCTGTTCCGGTAGTACGCAGTGGACTGCGGCTAGACCGGGTCAGTACTCGGAAGGTTGGGCCGTCATCACAGGGGGCCGGTGACTGCGACACCATAATGTCGCCAGACACCATTACTTGACCGCCCGAAGGGATCACCTCCGGGTATGAAGAACCGCCTCCGATGATGTTGCCCTTGCCGTCAAAGCACGCGATACCGACGCGCGCACCAAGCTAGCGCTCAGTGAGCGTGGCAACGAGCAGGTCCGCCAACCGATTTCCGGCTGCTTCGCCCAATGTACTGAGGCGATGCCGCAGGCCGAGAGACAGAGTGCTGCCCACGGCTATCGCGCAAACCGATACCGCCGCAGCGCCCCAAACCGGGGGCGTGACGTAGAACTCGCTGGGGTGGTCGCCAAAGAACGACGCCAGATCCTTGGGTCTGCCCAGATTGGACACCACGACAGTATCGACGAATCTGGATCTGTTTCCGGTGAGCCCAAGCAGTCGGGGCATACGCCTCTTGGCGCCGAGCGGGAGCGGGGAGATCAACTGCAGCAGGTCTTGCGCGCCGCGCGCGCGAACCTCTCGTCGGATCGGGGCCGTTTGCTCGGCAACGGCTTTGGCTGCGGACGCAAGATCGATCCGATCTCGGCGCATCGTCAACACGCTGACGGAGGAAACCATGTAGCTGACGACGTCGGTCGACCATTCGGCGGGCCTGAGGTTGACGGGCATGAACGCCATAACTTTGTTCGCGTCATCGTTATGTTGTCGGTTCCATTCCTCGATCGCGATCCCGACCGCACAGATCAGCATGTCGTTGAGCGTCGTGCCCTCCGGCCTCCGGGCGCTCAGTTCAGCGAGCTGCTCGGCCTCGATTGTGCGGTGAGCGAAACCAGATCCTGTTCGGCTGTCTGTGGTGTCCGGCGCTACTCGTGCCGGCCGTATTGCCGCGTCTTTGAGCTGGCGTCCACCTTCCAGGGCACGAGCCGCCCGCTCGGAAAAACTCTTCGGGCGCAGCCGCCTCTTGAGATCCCGGGCCTCTTCGAGGGGTAGCGGTGACGGGGGTTCGGGCTTGCCCCGGTATGCGTCGGTGATCGACCGGAGCAGCCGCAACATGCCGATGCCGTCCATTGCGGCATGCGCTGCGTTGAACTGGACGAGATCTCCGTGCGGTCTGCGGGCGACTTGCACACGAAACGGGGGCGCCTCGTGCACCGGGAACGGCGGCGAATAAAAGTCGGTGCGCAGTCGGGCCAAAGTTGCGTCATCGGGGCAGTCGACTACGGGGATCGACATGCGGATCAAGTCGTCAACAATCTCCCAATGGTCGAACCTCCGGTGGGCCGCCGCGACCACCAGGCGCGAGCGCCCAATGGGATGAGCCATGCACGCGGCGTGGACCGCAGCCTCGAGTTCCCTAGGATCGATTCGCTGCGTCTCCCCTATCTCCATCTGCATGTTCCATGGATCGGAGGCCGACTCAAGATGCAGGAGTGTTTCTTCTCCGCACGTCAGGGGCAGCGTTTGGGTCACACTCAACTCCAGTCGTCGTGGCGGTGACGCCACTTATCAAAACTCCCGATCACACGTCGTTCGTCGTGATTTCAAATCTGCACCGACGCACTCGTTAACGACCCGCGTTCAGGATGCGCCTAACTGATGCCAGACCACCCCTAGCATGCGGTGGTGTCGTCGATTGAGTGATGCTATCCCATCGACTCGGCAGTTGCCCTGACCGACAACACCGGGTGATCGTCGCGTGAGCACAGATGCGCGGTGTGCATTTCTCGACGCACTTCAAAATACGTGAGCTGGCAGGGCACAGAGGACGTTTGCGCGTTTTGGGTGATACGTTGCATCGGTCCACGGAAGCCCTTACTTAAAAGGGGGCGTGCAAGTTGCCTAGGCACACCAGAACCCGGTCGCGCTGCGCCAGGCGGATGTCCGTGCCCCCAACGCCGTGTGCGACGTGCTTGAGGTGATCGATAAGGGGTGTGTTAGCGAATCGCACCCCGTCCCGCTGCTTTTCGTCCACGGAGCCTGGCATGCAGCATGGTGTTGGGACGAACATTTTCTAAACTTCTTCGCCGACAAGGGTTATCGCGCTCTGGCGGTAAGCCTTCGCGGCCACGGAAGCAGCCCGACTCCCGAGCTACGTACCTGTTCGCTGGCCGATTATGTCGAGGATGTCAGCGTAGTTGCCGACAGCCTGCCCCGAAGACCGGTGGTAATCGGCCACTCTTTGGGCGGCGTTATCGTGCAGAAGTATCTGGAGTCGCACGACGCTCCCGCAGGCGTTTTGATGGCGTCCATGCCGCCGCGGGGAAATCTCGGATCCGGCCTGCGCTGGCTGAGACAGCACCCGTGGCATTTCACCAAAATGGCGATCACTGGCAAGTCCTTGGCTTATGTCAACACTCCTCGGCTCGCACGGGAGCGATTCTTCTCCGCACATATGCCGGACGCCCAAGTCTTGCAGTACGCGACGCGGCTCCAAGAAGAGAGCGCACGAATCGGCGTGGACTGCCTTGTGCTCAACCTGCCCCGGCCTAAGCGAGTGACGACGCCGCTGCTGGTCTTAGGGGGCCACGATGACGGGGCGCACACCGCGAAGGAAATCCATGCAACGGCACGGGCGTATCGCACCGAAGCAGAATTCTTCCCTCGCATGGGTCATAACATGATGCTCGAGCCCGGATGGGCTGCCGTCGCTGAACGAATCCACACCTGGCTCGGCACTCATGGGCTGTAATGCTCGGTAACCTTCCCGACATGACCGACACGCCGAACTCCACTGCCGCCGCCTCCGGTGCGTCCGGGGTCGTGCCCAGCGCCGCCGAGGCGCTCGCCCGCCTGGACATGCCGCTGCTCGACGCGATGATGACCCAGCGCGCGGTGCGCCGCGTCCGCCCCGATCCCGTCGACGACGCAGTGGTGTTGAAGTGCATCGAACTGGCGCTGCGGGCACCGACCAGTTCCAACGGGCAAAACTGGGAGTTCATCGTTGTCAAGGACGGGCGCATCAAAAAGAAGCTGGCCAAGCGTTACCGGCAGGGCTGGTCGCTGTATTACCGCACGATGATCCGGCGGGTCGCTGCCCGCGATGAGTCGATGGCAAAGACCGCGCGCGCGGTGCAGTGGCAGGTCGACCACTTTACCGAGATCCCGGTCATGGTCGTGGCTTGTCTGCGGCTGGGCGTCCGCGACGGGCGGATGCCGCTGGTGCCGATGCCCCACGCGGTCGAGTCGGGACACTACGGGTCGATCTACCCCAGTGTGCAGAACCTGTTGTTGGCGGCGCGCGCCATGGGCCTTGGTGCGTGCCTCATCACCTTGCCGCTGTGGAGTGTGGCGTCCGCACGCAGAACTCTCAAATTGCCGCATTCGGTGACACCGTGCTGCGTCGTGCCGCTCGGCTGGCCGCGCGGGCGCTACGGGCCCACAACGCGTAGGCCGGTCGCGGAGGTGACACACCTCGATACGTACGGCAATCGAGCATGGAGCGACACTTGATCGCTAGTGTTGCGTGTCGTTGAAACATTTATCGACGCTGCCGCAGCCGACGGTCGTCGCGGAACCCGCCGAGGGCTGGCGCACATGTGCGCGACCAGACGCCGCCTCAATCCTTGGCGAAGCAGTACATCCGGTACGAAAGCCGCCCGCGTTGCAGTTCGCGGTACATCAGCGAGCCTGGCGCACCGACAAACAGGCGGCCGAAGGGGCGTAGGAACGCGGGCAGATGGTGACCGACTAAGTCCAGGTACCGCGGCGCAAGTTTGTCCAGTCCGCGCAGAACCTCCGCATTGATGACCCTCTCCGAGAGCAGCCGCATCGGCGCGTCGGCCATCGCCGCCTCCCACTGGGAGAAGTCCAGGTAGCTGCGGAAATCGGCGTACAGGAAACGCCCTCCCGGGCGCAGCACGCGCGCCACTTCGGCAAGGAAACGGGGAAAGTTTGGGTAGCCGTGTGCGGCTTCGACATTGATCACCGCGTCAAAGGATTCATCGGCAAAGGGCAGGCTCTGGGCATCGCCGTGCACGAAATCCAGCCCGGGCAGACTGTGCCTTTTCCGACAGAAGGCGATGGCGTCTGCGTTTAAGTCCAGCCCCGTGTAGGACGCCGGGCGTAACGTGCGCACAACGTAGGAGGCTCCACCGCCGTGGCCGCAGCTGACCTCCAGTACCTGTTTGCCGCTGAGATCCGCCTGTGTTGCCGTGCGGTGGTAGAGCTGGATGTTGTACCTGTTGCGCTCATCGGGCGCCGCTAGCGGCACCCCCATCGGGGGATCCTCCTCATAGCCGTAGTTGAGCAGAAGGACGTCCTCCGCATCCCACCGGCGGGTCAAGAAGGGATACCAGTACTTGACCATGATCTTTTGGAACCACGAGGCGGTACCGATGGACTTTGAGGGATGGGGCATGCGAGTTGCGGTCACACCGCGGGAGTATTCCACGCAGGAGATCGCGGCGCGGAGTCTTCGGAAACCGCGGGCCGTCCGGCGGGTATGCGTCGGGCGGAGTGGCGTCGCTGGAAGACCCAGGAGCCTCCCAGGTGGCGATCGGCGGCGATATTGGCCAGCAACGCCGCTGTCGTCGTCCTCAGCTTAGCTGGCGTGGTCAGCGACCGATGTAGAGTCAGCGTCGCTCGACACCTTCGCTGTCCGCCGGTAAACCACGGCTCGGCCGCCCCGTGCTGGTGCGGTCGCCACACCGCGCCAGTGACGCCGTTCGCCCGGCGCATCCGTTGGCGCGAACCGCAATTCGCGCAGCAGTGTGCGCAGGGTGACGTCCATCTCCATGTTGGCCAACGCCGCGCCGATACAGCGGTTTACGCCGCCGCCGAAGGGAATCCACGAGAAGGGCTTCGGGGCGCTGACGCCGGCGAATCGGTCCGGGTTGAATGACGCCGCGTCCGGGAAGGTCTCTTCTGAAGCATGCGCCATTCGGATACTCAATATCACAACGGTGTTTTCCGGAATGACCCAGTCCCCCAGGCGGATTCGCTTCTTCGTGCGGCGTGTAGTGCCTTCGAGAACCGACCGGGTGCGCAACACTTCCCAGATCGTGGTCTGCCGCAACTCAGATCCGCCGGCGTCGACTTCGTCAGTCAGCCGCGACAGCAGTGACGGATGACGGCACAACCGCTCCACTGTCCACGCCAATCCTGCGCTGGTTGTCTCATGACCGGAGGCCACCAAGGTCAGCAACTCGTCGGCGATGTGCCGATCCGGGATCGGCTCACCGTTGTCGTAGCGGGCCTGCACCAGCAGCGCGAGCACGTCGTTGCGCTCTTCGAGGGCCGCGTCGGCCCGCGCATCGGCGATGAGCGAGTCGACGACAGCGTCGAACCGGCGCCGGTACCGCAGAAATCGCCCCCCCGGACTCCACGGACCCAGATCAATCCGCATTTTCGGCGGCAGCACGGCGATGGCGCCGACCATCGCGACCAGGGGCGGCAGCAGGCCGCGAAGTTCGTCCAGCGCGGGTCCCTCGGCGCCGAACACGGCACGCAGGATCACGTTGAGGGTCATGCGCATCATCGGCTGCAGCGTTTTGAACTCGCGGCCCTCCGGCCAGTTTGCGATCTCGAGCATCACCTCCTCTTCGATGATGTGCTCGTAGCTTCTCGCCCGCTGCCCGTGAAACGGCGGGACCACCAACTTGCGGCGGGCGAGAAGTTCGTCGCCGGAAAGGCTGAACGTCGACCCGGGACCGAATGCCTCCCCGAGATGCCCCGCCCCTGTCGGACGTTCGATCAGATCGCTGCTCGTGCTGAACACGTCCTTAACCAAGATTGGGTCGCTTATCACCACCGCCTGGCCGAAGAGCGGAAAATTGACGGTGAATTCCTTGCCGTACCGTCGGGCCAGAGCAGCAAACAGTCCATGCGTTACAGACAAGAACGCGATGCCCTGCACGATCTTCGGTATTCGTGGTCCTGGCGGTAGCCGTACCGCCTCGGTTGTCTCCCTTGCCATGTCTTTCCCGCGTTTCTTTCGCTCGTCGTGCCGGTACTCAAAAGTATCGGATGCCGCCGCGTCGGGAGGACGTTTGCCACCAACAACGCGCCCCACAACGGCTACCGCCGAGCGGCCATGCAGCCTTCTGTAGCCAGGTGAACGCCTCCGCGTGGGCACGGACTTCACGTCTTGCTGCACCGTCGCTCGCCAGGGGACACAGGCTCATCAGCAAAATCAAACGTAAATCAATCAACAACACGCGACACTAGTGTGCTTCACAGCTTCTTGAGTCTACGAAGGATCTTCACGTATGGCGCATTTGCTGCCAAACTCTTGCGCAGCCGCGGGTTTAGCGGGCTGCCGTTGATGATGTTTAGGTATCGGAGGCCGTGATCGCGCCATTGGGCTACTTGGTCGATGACTTCGTCGGGTGTCCCATTGAACGTGAGTTCTTTCATGAGTGAAGCCGGGACTTTCGCGGTGTATGACAAGATTGTCTGCTCGTCGATGGTTTGTGGCACCAGGTCCTGCACGCCGGAAAAGTTGGCTCCCAAAGGATGCTGAGCGCCGTGACGCGCCCAGGCGTCTGCGGGTGCGGCCAGCGCCGAGGATTTCATGATGACGGAGTCCAGCGCTTCATCTACGTCGTCGCGATTTCGGCCGGTGACTAGGGCACGCTGTACGGCAGGGGTGATCGACATCGGGTCACGACCGGCATCGGATGCCGCAGCGCGCACGGCCTCGAGTGCGTGGGCGTAGTCGGTGGGGCGAGAGAGAACGAAGGGAACCCAGGCATCGGCATAGCGTCCGGTGGCCCGCAGCATCCGCGGCCCATGGGCTGCGATCCAGATTTCGGGCCATTTCCCACGGTATGGCGGAAGCGCGAACATGGCGTCGCATAGGGGAAAGTATGGTGAGTCGCGCGAGACAGGTTCGCCGGCCGAATTCCACAATGTGCGAATTGTGGCGATGGCTTCTTCGAACTGTGCCACGGGTTTGATCCGCGTTACGCCGTAGGGTTCGTTGCCTTCACGTTCCCCAACCCCGATACCGAGGATGGCGCGGCCGCGGGTAAGCAGGTGCAGAGTCGCGGCGGCCTGCGCCGTGACCGCAGGATTGCGGCGACTGGCGTCGGTGACGCTTACGCCGAGTCGCAATCGGCGCACCCGGTTGCGGGCGGCGAGGTGTCCGAGCATCGTCCAGGGTTCAAGAACGGCGTCAACGTCGGGCACCAATTTCGCTGCCACGCCGAAATACTCAGGTGTCGCGATCGAGCGCGGCATGAACGCGTTCAGATGGTCACCTACCCACAACGAGTCGGCACCTGTTGCGGCGGCAGTCAGGTAACTCGCCCGCAACAGGAGGGTTGGCGACAAGCGCGAGTTGACGATCCCGTCGACGATGCCGAACCGAAATCCGCGCGGAGCCTGCGGCTGATTCCCGCTGATTTTCGCCGTCATGTGTTTCTCCTGTGTCAAGCCGCTGCGCGTTGGCAAGGCTGTTGACCTATTGGTATTCGGTGCGTGGGCGGTGAAACACCACGCGGGCGAGGCGGCGTTTGAGGCAGCGCAGTGCTTGACCTGTCGCATCCTTAATCTAGGTGCTTTTTCGACGGGTCATCGCCACACCCGGGCAGGTCGCGAGGCATGGCCCACGCTGGCCCGACCGGCTTCGACACGGGCCTGAGGCTTGCTTGCCACGACGCCGGTGAGCAGTTCGTGTGTTGCCTAACATACGGCCATCCTTCCCGCACGGGTGACCGTGCGGGAAGGAAGGCTATCGCTGCGGTTCAGACCTCAGATGGCGGTTAGCAGCTGCAGTGCCAGGTCGGGGACGACATTGACTGCACTGGACGACAGAAGTGAGCTCAGGTCCGTTGCCAGGCCCCCTCCCAGCATTGACGTGAGGTCGGCTCCTACATTGGGCAGAAGTGCGCTGAGGTCCGTGGTTAGTGTGCTCGGGTCCAGCGCCCCTCCGAGCATTGACGTGAGGTCGGCTCCTGCATTGGGCACAAGTGCGCTGAGGTCCGTGGTCAGTGTGGTCGGGTCCAGCGCTCCTCCGAGGAGGCCGCTGAGGTCCGTAGTTAGCGTGCTCGGGTCCACCGCTCCCCCGAGCAGCGAAGCAGGGTTGAAAGAGTCGAGCAGTGTGCTTGCGTCGAACGGGCCGCTGAAGTAGCCGGTCGGGAACGTACCGAGCAGTGAGCCGTAGGCGATGGTGGTTAAGGGGCTTACGTTGTCGCCCAGGCCCAGGTAGCCGACGAGTGGCAGTGCGGCCAGCAGGTCATTGGGATTGGTCAGCGTGCCGATGTCGTTGTTGAGAGCCTGCAGGTATATCTCGGGGTTCAGGTATCCCAGCAGACCGTCGCCTGCGGTCCCTCCATTCCCATCCAGGAAATACTGGAGGCCCTGCGCGAAGCCGCCCGGCAGGTCCAACGGGTTGGAGGTGTATCCCGTCAGGGGCTCGGAGCCGAGCGTTTGGTCGGCGGGGAAGCCGAATTGGTTGGGTATGCCGGTGAAATCGGTAATTGTTCCGGCGATGGCCGTCGGGATGCTGTAGTCCGTCGGGGCGCCCCACCACAAGAAGCTGCCCTCAACGAACGGATTGAAGTCATTCGCAATGTCTTTACCGAGGGTCAAAGCGTTTGAGAAGACGGATCCCAAGTCGGGGAACTGAATCGGGTCTGCAGAAGGACTTGCCGTCAAATTACCGGCGATCGCTTGCAAGGGCTCCAGCAGGTTTATTTGCGCGCCCGGCGCCCCGGACCAAATCACGGTGCTGGGGCTGTTGGGGGAGATGAGCTGATCAAACAGGTAAAACAGGTTCGTGTAACCCGGATTGCCAGAGTCCACGGTGTCTGCCACAGTGGTGGGGAAGGTGGCTCCGGGGGAAAGCAGGGATGTAAGCGGTGTGTCGCCGTGCAGCCAGCCGCCCAGATACCCCAGGGGGTTGGCGCATTCGAACTCGCAGCCGATGTGGGCTCCGTCGATGAACTCGGACTGCGCGAAGCCTTGCACTTCCTCGGCGATGGGTTCGGTGAACTGGAACGGCAGGAGAAAGTGGGAAATCGCGTCCAGCTGGGGCCAGTTGCCATCGTCCCAGCCCCAGGTGTTCCCAATGGATTCCATATACCAACTGCCGGTCCCGCCCAGGGCATATTCGAGGCCCCCGGTGACGGGGACGGCCCCGCCGTCTCCCACGGTGGCCCCGGGCGGAATCCAGTCAAGCACCCCACCGGGCTGGCCGGCCGGACCGAGGGCATACGCATACTCTTGTAGGGCCTCAGCCTCGTAGAACGGGATGTTGACGACGTCAGCGAACAGGTTGTACGGGATGTTCAACAGGCTGCCATCGGCGAAGAGGCTACCGAGATCGAGGCTCCCGAGGTCGGGGAGACTGAGGCCACCGAGGTCGGGGAGACTGAGGCTCCCGAGGTCGGGGAGACTGAGGCCACCGAGGGCGCTGAGCGGGTCGATACTCCCGAGCGCGCTGGTCGCGTCGGTCGCCACGTCCACCAGGCGCACGTCCATGTTGGCGACGCGGGGAGCCGCTGGCGACATGGCCGGCGTGACGGCCATGACGCTGGACGCCAGCAGGGCGGACCCCGCAATGACGTAAGGACGTGCGGACACGTGCATAGTGGCCCCCTACCGAGTCGGTCTGAGGCTAAAAATTACCTGAGAACCAATCGCTTGTCCCGGTTATTGGCCAGCTTGTCGCGAGGATTTACTCACACTTATCCAACGTCGGTCTGAATCACCTGCCGGCCAAAAACCAACGATGAGAACCACCCATAGCGTCCATCACGGCAACTGAATCGCCGTCTGACCTGCTGCTCGACCGGTCGAGTGCGCTGTACAGCGCTGCCCTGTGGAGTACGGTCTACGGATTATGGGCACCCAGCAGTTCGACGTCGTCATCGTGGGCGCGGGTTTCGGTGGAATCGGTGCGGCGATCCAACTCAACCGGCTGGGCTACGACAACATCGTGATCGTCGAACGCGAGGACGATCTGGGCGGAACTTGGCATGTCAACCACTATCCGGGCCTCACCGTCGACGTCCCGTCGACCACCTATTCCTACTGGTTCGAGCCCAACCCGTACTGGTCGCGGCTGTTCGCGCCGGGCGCCGAGCTGAAGCGCTACGCCGAGCATGTGGCCGACAAGTACAACGTGCGCCGCTACATGCGGTTCAACACGACCGTCGAAGGTGCCCGGTGGGGGATCTTTGGCTGGATTCGTCACATGAGCACGTCAAAGAAGGTTGCATGACAGAGCTATCGCGGAGGCGCTTTCTTGGTGCCACTGTCGCGGCTACTGCTGCGACTGCCGGTGCCGGAGGCATCTGGCTTGAGACGAATCTGCACCGATCCGCTGCTCGCCGCCACTACACGGCCATTGTGGTTGGCAGCGGCTATGGCGGGGCGGTGTCGGCACTGCGGCTCGGTCAGTTCGGTGTGGACACCTTGATCTTGGAGAAGGGCCGGCTGTGGGACACCCCCGACGCGGACGGCAAACGATTCACAAAAATGTTGCCCGCCGACACCCGCGCGGGCTGGTTCGCACCGGTTCCCCCGAGCCTTGTCCCGTCTTTCAAGGGGATCTCGATGGAAGACGTGGCGAAGCACATGCCGTCGCCTCAGCCGGTCCAAGCCGGAATCTGCGAGAAGGTTATCCACGGCTCACATAACGTATTCCGCGGCATCGCCGTCGGTGGGGGGTCGATGGTCAACGCAGCCATCGCCGCCATTCCGACCCCAAGCCAGGTCCGGGAAGCATTCCCCGACATCGACACTTCGCAGTTCCTCGAAACCTATGTCGAACGCGCTAAGGCCATGCTGCGAATCAGCTACCGCGACATGCAATGGTTCGAGCAGACGCCCTGGTTCCAGTATGCGCGCGTCGGTCGTCAGTATGCGACGGCCGCCGGATACAAAGTCGACTACAACGGCAGCGCGTACTCCTTTGATTACATGAGAAAAGAAGAGGCAGGCCAGGTTCCACGCTCGGCGCTGGACTTAGAGCAGCAGTACGGGAACAACTACGGCCGATACGGCAGCGTCGACCAGGCATATATCGCACCTACACTGGCGACCGGCAAAGTCACCCTGAAGCCCCTCACCGAAGTAACCGCTATCCGCCGTGAGCGTTCCGGCGAGTACGTTGTATCGACCCGCGAGATCGACCGGTGGGGCAAAGAGGTCGCGAGAAACGAATTCGGTTGCAGCGAGCTACATCTGAATGGGGGCGTGCTAGGCACAACCAAGCTCCTACTGCAGGCCCGCGACACCGGGGCGCTACCGAACCTAAGTGAAGAGATCGGCCGCGGATACGGAAACAACGGGGACGTCATGGTCGCTCACATGCTCAAAGAGAGCGACCCCGCGGGCACCCACCAGTCCCTCATGGGTCTGATCAACCTCGACGGCCGTAACGATCCGGTTAACCCCGTGTACGCCAGCATGTTCTCGATCCCGCTGCCGGTCGAGACGTTCACATTGGGCTACTACGTGATGGTAAAGACCGGTGACCGTGCCGATATCACGTACGACCAGCGTTCGGATTCGATAAGCATCCGCTGGCCCGAAGGGTATACCGATCATCTGATCGCGAAAGCCCGGGCTGTCTTCGACAAAGTGACTCATGCCAATCGCGTCGACTACCGTGACGACATATTTGAGGGAAAGGTCTTCGCGCCCAACACCGTCCATCCGATGGGCGGGTGTGTACGAGGCATCGCGACTGATGGTTACGGGCGGGTTAAGGGACACGACAAGCTATACGTCAACGATGCGTCGTTGCTGCCCGGCTACCTCGGCTGCAACCCGTTCATGTCCATCACCGCCCTCGCCGAACGCAACATCGAAGGGATCCTGCAAGGACG
This sequence comes from uncultured Actinomycetota bacterium, assembly GCA_963760095.1. GTDB lineage: Bacteria > Actinomycetota > Actinomycetes > Mycobacteriales > Mycobacteriaceae > Mycobacterium. Next base: position 507,475 of record CAVXBT010000019.1, read on the forward strand.
CACATGATTTTCTCGTTGCGACCTGAGGGCATCGGTCCCTGACCTAGCAATGAACCTCAGCGGACTGTTCTTCGACCCGCTAACGACTCGGGCGAATAGCGGCGCAACAGTCGTTTCTCGTGGCGCGGGCTCACCGCTGCCAAGCGGATGTCGCCGCCGTAGTGGTTGAGGACCCGCCGGTCCATAACGCGACGCCATAATGGAGGGCACATAGCCAACAACACCATGGCGCCGTACCCACTCGGGAGTTGTGGTGCCTCGTCGGCATGGCATAGCACCTGATACCGGCGGTGCGGATGAGCATGGTGATCGGAATGCCGTTGGAGATGGAACAGGAAAACATTCGCAATCACCGTGTTGCTGTTCCAGCTGTGCGAGGGGCGTACGCGTTCGTATCGTCCGTCGGGCAGCTTTTGCCGGCGCAGCCCGTAGTGTTCCAGGTAGTTGACAGCCTCGAGCATGCAAAAGCCGATAATCGCTTGGCCTATGAGCCACGGCAGGACGACCGGGCGAAACCAGACCGCCAGTACCGTAAACAGCACGATGCTCATCAGCCAGGCGTTGAGCACGTCATTTTTGAGGCTCCAGGGGGACTGCCGCATACTCGCTAAGCGTCTGGCCTCGATTTTCCAGGCAGATCGCGCACTGCCGATCACCGACCTGAGAATGAAGTGGTAGAGGCTCTCACCCATTCGCGAACTGGCGGGGTCGTCGGCAGTGGCGACCCGTGCGTGGTGGCCGCGGTTGTGCTCGATAAAGAAATGTCCATAGCAGGTCTGGGCGAGCGCCAGTTTGCTTAGCCGCTGTTCGGCCAGTTCTCGTTTGTGCCCCAACTCGTGCGCGGCGTTGATGGCGATGCCGCCGACTACTCCGACTGTCGCCATCAGTCCCAACTTGTCGATGAAAGTCATTGTGAGCCAGCCGCCGCCGGCCCATAGCCAGCAGGCGAACACGACCGAAAGGTACTGGTGGGGCAGATACAAGTAGGTGGCCCACCGGTAGAACCGGTCGTTCTCCAGCCATGTGAGGGCGCTGTCGGGAGGATTGTCCAAGTCAGGTCCGACCAAATGGTCGAGCACGGGGACAATCCCGAATGCCACGATTGAACCCCACCACCAAAACACGGCTACCCCTGTGAGCTGCACTGCGCACCACGATATGAACACATTTACCGGGACGATCGCTCCAAGGAGCCAGAGGTACTTCTTACGGTCGCGCCAGTTGGGCACCGCGATCGTTGCGGGGTTCGGCTGCAATTTCGTACCCCCCCGGGCTACAGTCGTGACTCGAATCAAAGATTTTTACCACTTCCGACCAGGTAGCGCTGTTAATTCGAGGTGAATAGGCAGGCAGTTTGACCTCGCGGATGCGGGCGCGCCCATCGCGGGCCCTGTCGGCGCGCCCGGCGACAGCGGCGGGCACGATGGGCGGGCGCCGGTGCCAAGGGGGCTGATCGACGACGGTTATTACGTCCCGCCTGGGTCCGGTTTTCGTCCGCCGGACCGTCCGCAGCACCCCGCCGAACTCCCAGTGCGCCTGGTTCGACTTCGAGGCGGTTCGGCGCTTGCTGCTGGCGCTGTACCGCCGAATAGGCCTTTGACCTGGTGGTTGATCGGCTAAGTGCGCTGTAAGGCGGCGCCGTGTGGAGTACGGTCTACGGATTATGGGCACCCAGCAGTTCGACGTCGTCATTGTGGGCGCGGGTTTCGGTGGAATCGGTGCGGCGATCCAACTCAACCGGCTGGGCTACGACAACATCGTGATCGTCGAACGCGAGGACGATCTGGGCGGAACTTGGCATGTCAACCACTATCCGGGCCTGACCGTCGACGTCCCGTCGACCACCTATTCCTACTGGTTCGAGCCCAACCCGTACTGGTCGCGGCTGTTCGCGCCGGGCGCCGAGCTGAAGCGCTACGCCGAGCATGTGGCCGACAAGTACAACGTGCGCCGCTACATGCGGTTCAACACCACCGTGGAAGGCGCCCGGTGGGACGACGATGCCCAAGTCTGGCGGGTCGCGCTTGCCGGCGGCGAGACGTTGGACGCGCAGTTTCTGGTCGCCGCGACCGGGTTCTTGTCGCAGCCCCGCCTGCCGGATATCCCCGGTATCGACACGTTTGCCGGGCGCATCATCCACACCGCCGACTGGGACGACAGTTACTCGGTGCAAGGACGCCGGGCGGCGGTCATCGGAACCGGCTCCACCGGTGTGCAGGTGATTCCGGAGCTGGCCAAGAAAGCCTCCGAGCTGACCGTGTATCAGCGCACGCCGATCTGGGTGATGCCCAAGCCTGATGTCGCGCTTTCGCCTGCGGTGCAACGGATTTTCGCCCGGCTGCCCGTTGCGCAACGCATCGTGCGGTGGATCACCGACACCGCCATCGAGTTCATGATGGTGATCGCGATGTGGAAATTCCGGTACTTCAAGCGAGTCAACTTCGCCGCCGCGGACCTGTCCAAACTCTATCGGTTGCTGTCGGTGCGCGACACGCAGCTGTGGCGCAAACTGAACCCGGATTACGACTTCGGCTGTAAGCGGCCGACCATGTCCAACTCCTACTACCGGGCATTCACCAAGCCGCACGTGCATCTCGAAACCAGTGGCATCGAGCGGATCGAGCCCGACGGCATCGTCGCGTGCGACGGCACCAAGCGGTTCATCGACACCCTGGTCCTGGCGACCGGATACGACGTGTGGGACGCCAACATGCCGGCGATCGAGGTGATCGGCCGGGACGGCCGGGACCTCGGAAAGTGGTGGCGGGACACCAGATTCCAGGCGTACCAAGGCATCTCGGTCCCCTACTTCCCGAACTTCTTGACGATGGCCAGCCCGTACGCGTGGGTCGGTCTGTCGTGGTTCAACACCGTGGAATACCAGATGCGACACATGAATCGGCTGTTCGGCGAACTGCAGCGGCGCGGCGCGCGCACCTTCGAGGTCACCGAGCAGGCCAACGCCCGCTTTCTGGACCGGATGGACGAGCTGCTCGACAAATCGGTGTTCTATGCCGGCAACTGTGCGACCTCGCGGTCGTACTGGTTCAACCACAGCGGGGAGGCACCGCTTTTCCGGCCGACGTCGGTGCTCAGCGCCGTCAGGGAGCAGGACCGATTCCCGTTGAGCGACTACTCAATAGCATGACGCCTCGCGTACTTCGTCACTGCCGACATTGGCCGGAATGGGTTTTGCCGGAGGTCGCTCGCTGCTTACGGTCATGCACCGCGACGGTAACGAACGCCTCGATACCGGCTGACGTGGGCCTTCACCGTTGTGTGGGGTCTGGTTTAATGGCGGTACCGCACTGTCGGCAGGTGCCGCTGGACACAACACATCCAATGTAAAAGTTCAGGGGGGAGGCGGCCAGGTGAACCAGAAGACGGCTCAGGCCGCGACGGTGCGGCGTCGCCGCCACAATACGGACGTTTTGGATGACACGCAGTACGTCGACATGCTCGCCGCACTCTCCCAGGCGTCGGTGCGGCGCAATTTCAACCCGTACATCGACATCGATTGGAACTCGCCCGAGTTTAGGGTGATCGACAACGATCCACGCTGGATTCTGCCGTCGACCGACCCGCTGGGTCGGCATCCCTGGTACCGGGCGCAGGCGCGGGAGCGTCAAATCGAGATGGGTATGTGGCGTCAGTCCAATATCGCCAAGGTCGGCTTGCATTTCGAGAACGTCCTGATCCGCGGCCTGATGAACTACACGTTGAGGGTGCCCAACGGGTCACCGGAGTACCGGTACTGCTTGCACGAGGCGGCCGAAGAGTGCCACCACAGCATGATGTTCCAGGAGATGGTGAACCATATCGGCGCCGACGTGCCCGGCGTGCCGCGCTACCTGCGGTGGCTCTTACCGGTTATCCCGTTGTTCGCGGGTCCGCTGCCGAATGCGTTCTTCTTCGGCGTACTCGCTGTTGAGGAGCCGTTTGACCATATTCAGCGGAACATCCTTCGCGAAGCCGAGACGACGCACCCCATTGTCGGACGGGTGATGGCCATCCACGTGGCCGAGGAGGCCCGCCATATTTCGTTCGCCGACGGGTATCTGCGTAAGCGTCTTCCCGGTCTGGCCTGGTGGAAGCGCTTGGTGCTGTCCCTCTACATCCCGGTGATCATGCGGTTGCTGGGCCGGGCGGTAGTGGTGCCGCCGAAGGCCTTCTCGCGAGAATTCGGCATCCCGCGCAAGGTGCGCAAGCAGGTGTTCTTTCGTGCGCCGGAATCACGTCGGTTGCTGCGCGACATGTTCGCCGACGTCCGAATGCTTTGTGACGAGACCGGATTGATGAATTGGGCGGCAAGGCTGATGTGGCGGATGTGCAGGATCGACGGCGAGCCGTCGCGGTACCGCAGCGAACCGCGGCGCGGGCACGTGGACGCCGTCCGAGCGGCCTGAGCGACGTAGCGCAAAGTCTTTTCCAGCAACCGCTGAAGCGTTACACCCGCGCTTGGCTCAGCGGAACGCCTCGTCGAGGATCTCCTGCTGTTCGACGGCGTGCACCTTCGACGATCCCGACGATGGCGCCGACATGGCACGACGCGAAATCCGTTTGATCCCAATCAGTTTGTCCGGGAACATCTCGGGTAGCTCGAGGCCGAACCGGGGCCACGCGCCCTGGTTGGCCGGTTCCTCTTGCACCCAGAAATATTCGCTCGCGTTCGGGTAGCGGTCCAGCGTTTCTCTGAGTCGCTTCTGCGGCAGCGGCGCTAGCTGTTCGATGCGCACGATCGCGACGTCGTCGCGATTGTCTTTGGCCTTGCGTGCCGCCATTTCGTAGTAAATCTTGCCGCTGGTCAACAGAACTCGGGTCACCTTGCTGCGGTCACCGACGCCTTCCTCGTATGTTGGCTCCTCGAGCACCGAGTGGAACTTGGTCTCGGTGAAGTCCCTGATGTCGCTGACCGCCGCTTTGTTGCGGAGCATCGATTTCGGTGTGAACACGATCAGCGGGCGCTGGACTCCGTCGAGGGCGTGCCGGCGCAACAAGTGGAAGTAGTTGGCCGGGGTCGACGGCACCGCGATCGTCATCGACCCCTCCGCCCACAACTGCAGGAAGCGTTCGATGCGGCCCGAGGTGTGGTCAGGTCCTTGCCCCTCATGCCCGTGCGGCAGCAGCAGCACCACGCTGGACAGTTGGCCCCACTTCGCCTCACCGGAGCTGATGAACTCGTCGATGATCGACTGTGCGCCGTTGACGAAATCGCCGAATTGGCCCTCCCACAGGACTAACGCGTCCGGGTTGCCGACCGTGTAGCCGTACTCGAAGCCGACGGCCGCGTACTCCGACAGCGGCGAGTCGAACACCATGAACTTGCCGCCGGTCGGGTTGCCGTCCCGATCGGTCGTCAGCAACTGCAACGGGGTGAACTCTTCGCCGGTGTGCCGATCGATGATCACCGAATGCCGCTGCGAGAACGTGCCGCGCCGAGTGTCCTGCCCGGACAGCCGGATCAACTTGCCTTCGGCCACCAGCGAACCCAATGCCAGCAACTCGCCGAACGCCCAGTCGATCTTGCCTTCGTAGGCCATCTCCCGGCGCTTCTCCAGGACCGGTGTGACCCGCGGGTGCGCGGCGAACCCCTCCGGTAAGGCCAGGAATGCGTCGCCGATGCGGGCCAGCAATGCCTTGTCCACCGCGGTGTCCAGTCCGGCGGCGAGCATCTGGTTGGACTCCACCGACGCACTCGGCTGCACGCCGTGCTTCTCCAGTTCGCGGACGTCGTTGAAAACTCGCTCCAGTTGGCCCTGATAGTCCCGCAACGCGTCTTCGGCCTCTTTCATCGAAATGTCGCCGCGGCCGATCAGCGCTTCGGTGTACGTCTTTCGGACCCCACGCTTGACGTCGACGACGTCATACATGGCGGGGTTCGTCATCGACGGGTCGTCGCCCTCGTTGTGTCCACGCCGCCGGTAGCACAGCATGTCGATGACGACGTCCTTCTTGAACTTCTGGCGGAAGTCGACGGCCAGCTTTGCCACCCACACACAGGCTTCCGGGTCGTCGCCGTTGACGTGGAAGATGGGCGCCCCGATCATCTTGGCGACGTCGGTGCAGTACTCGCTGGATCGGGAAAACTCCGGCGCCGTGGTGAAGCCGATCTGGTTGTTGCAGATGATGTGAATGGTGCCGCCGACGCGGTAGCCGGGCAGCTTGGCCAGGTTCAGCGTCTCGGCGACCACGCCCTGACCGGCGAAGGCGGCGTCGCCGTGCAGCATGAGCGGTACGACCGAGTAGCCGTCGTCGCCGTCGCCTTTGTCGAGCAGGTCCTGCTTGGCGCGGACCAGCCCCTCCAGCACCGGGTCGACGGCCTCCAGGTGCGACGGGTTGGCGGTCAGTGACACCTGAATATCGTTGTCGCCGAACATCTGTAGATACACGCCGGTGGCGCCGAGGTGGTATTTGACGTCACCCGATCCGTGCGCCTGAGCGGGGTTCAGGTTGCCTTCGAACTCGCTGAAGATCTGCGAATACGGCTTGCCGACGATGTTGGCCAGCACGTTGAGCCGGCCGCGGTGCGGCATCGCGATGACCACTTCGTCGAGCCCGTACTCGGCGCACTGGTCGATCGCTGCGTCCATCATCGGGATCACGCTTTCGGCGCCCTCCAGCGAGAACCGCTTCTGCCCAACGTATTTCGTCTGCAAAAACGTCTCGAACGCCTCGGCTGCGTTGAGCTTGCTCAAGATGTACTTCTGTTGGGCCACAGTCGGTTTGACGTGTTTGGTCTCGACGCGCTCTTCCAGCCATTCCAGCTGTTCGGGATCGAGGATGTGGGTGTACTCGACGCCGATATGGCGGCAATAGGCGTCGCGCAGCAGACCCAGAATGTCTCGCAGCTTTTTGTACTCGGCCCCGGAGAAGCCGTTGACCTTGAAGACCCGGTCTAGGTCCCACAGTGTCAGGCCGTGCGTGATGACTTCGAGGTCGGGGTGGCTGCGGAACCGGGTGTTGTCCAAGCGCAGTGGGTCGATGTCGGCCATCAGGTGGCCGCGATTGCGATAGGCCGCAATCAATTCCATCACGCGGGCGTTCTTGTCGACGATCGAGTCGGGGTTATCGGTGCTCCACCGGATCGGCAAGTACGGGACGCCCATTTCCCGGAAGATCTCGTCCCAGAAGTCGTCGGCCAGCAGCATTTCGTGGATGGTGCGCAGGAAGTCGCCCGATTCCGCGCCCTGGATGATGCGGTGGTCGTAGGTCGAGGTCAGGGTGATCAGCTTGCCGATACCGAGTTCGGCGATGCGTTCGGCACTGGCGCCCTGTAATTCGGCCGGGTATTCCATCGCGCCCACGCCGATGATGGCGCCTTGGCCCGCCATCAGCCGCGGCACCGAGTGCACGGTGCCGATGGTTCCAGGGTTGGTCAGCGAAATCGTCACGCCGGCAAAGTCTTCGGCAGTCAGCTTGCCATCGCGGGCCCGTCGGACGATGTCCTCATAGGCGGCGACGAATTGTGCGAATGTCATGGTTTCGCAGCGCTTGATGCCGGCCACCACCAATGAGCGCTTGCCGTCTTTGCCCTGCAGGTCGATCGCCAGGCCCAGATTTGTATGCGCCGGCGTGACCGATGTGGGTTTGCCGTCGACCTCGGCGTAGTGCCGGTTCAAGTTCGGGAAACTCTTGATTGCTTGTACCAGTGCGTAGCCCAGCAGATGAGTGAACGAGATCTTGCCGCCGCGGGTGCGCTTGAGCTGATTGTTGATGACGACGCGGTTGTCAATCATCAGCTTGGCCGGGATGGCCCGCACACTGGTGGCCGTCGGAAGGTCCAGCGACATCGACATGTTCTTGACGACGGCAGCGGCCGCACCCCGCAGCACCTGGACCTCGTCGCCGTCGCCTGGTGGCGGACCGGCCGGTCTGGCCGCGGGCGCCGGCGGGCTTGCCGCGCCGTTGCCGGCCGCGATCGTGGGGGCGGGCGCTGTTGTCCGCGCCGGCGCGGGAGCCGCTGCCGGACGGGCTGGACTCGCGGCGACCGGCTTACCGTCAGCGGGCGCATCGCCCGTCGGCTCGGGGTTGTAGTCGACCAAAAATTCATGCCAGCTCGCGTCGACCGACGAGGGGTCATCGCGGAACTTGCGGTACATCTCCTCGACCAGCCATTCGTTCTGTCCGAATGGTGAACTCGTACTGCTCACAGCAGCTGCTCGCCTCGATTCCTCTTTCGGATAGCGCTACGCCACGCTTACCACTACATGCACGCGGTGTCGGGGCACATCACCTGCGGCGGCTCCGACAGTTTCCGCCCCATAAAGGCTAACCCCTTGCCGACGATCCGCCATGTGACTTCTCACCGGCTTGCGACCCCCTGCTAGCGCGCGTCTGGAACCGTCGGCAGCAGGTGCAGCGTGACCGGCCACCGGGCCGGAGGCGCGCCGAACGCGCTACGGGTGTTGCGGACGATCTTCTTGCCCGCCATCCGGTTGCCGACGGCGCCGATGATGGCGCCGATGCCGACCGGCAGGAGTTTGCCGAACAGCAGTGCGCCACGCCGCAGCGTGTACCGCCTGACGGCGCGCTTGAGTAACCGCGAGTTCAACTGCGCGAGCGCCGGCATCGGTATTGACGCCACGCCTTCGGAAAGCCAAGCCCCGCTGGTTCGACCCGGACCGAGCAGTTCGGCCATGGCGTGCTTGCTGTCGTCGCCGACCAACACGGACAGCACCAGGGCGCGGCGCCTTTCCCGGTCGTCGGCTGAAACGCCGTACACCGCCGCGTTCGCCAGCGCGAAGAACGCGGTGGCCTCCAGGAACACCGCCGTCTCGCCGGCGGCCGCCGACAATGCGGCCAGTGTGCCTAGACCGGGCAACACCGCTGTCGAACCCACCGCTGCGCCGCTGGCCGTGACGGCGGCGACGTATCGCTTCTCCAGCTTCGAGACGATCGCGGCAGGTTCGACTCCGGGATCCGCCCTGCGCAGTCTTTCCACATACGCCGCTGCCGCGGGTTCTTGGATGCGGGCGCTGCGCTCGATGATGTGCGCTAACGCACGCGCCGACGCCTTGGGCTTACCGCCGGTGGTGGCGGGCAGCGAGTCGGCCGATGACCGGGTCCGTCGGGCCCTCATGGATGCCTCCCAGTCCTAATTACCCAACTCCGGGCCGTTGATCGGCCCGCATCGTCGCCGGGCGGGTCCTATTGCCCAGCTCCTCAGCGAGGCCGGTGACGTGCCTTCAGGCTAGCGCCGGTGGGGCAAAGGTGGGGCCAGGCGTTTACGCGCTTAGTCCGTTTGGAATAATCCGCGTGGACACGTGCGATGACGACGCGGGGTCATGCCCGGCCCGACGAAGAGCCTGGGGCGGCCCGCCAACCAGACGGATAGTCGATGGCCTACCAGCTCACGTCCCTGGGTATCTCGGTGTTGGCGCTGCTGAAGACACGCCCGATGCACGGCTACGAGATGCTCCAGACGCTGGTCGAACGTCACGCGGACCGCATTGTGAAGGTCCGGCCGGGGTCGCTGTACCACGTCGTCGACCGACTGACCGACGAGAAACTGATCCGCAGGGCGGCGACGGACCGGGAGGGGAAGCGGCCCGAGCGTGTCATCTACGAGATCACCGACGCCGGCGCCGAGGCGCTTGCCGAGCGGGTACGCGAACTGATCGCCCGACCCGTGCATGAGTTCCCGCAGTTCGTCGTCGCCCTTGCCGAGATCGAGACGCTGGGCAAAGACGCCGCGGCGGACGCGGTCGACGAGCGCGTCGGAGCGCTGGAGGCCCGGGCGGCCGAGATCACCGCACTTCGCGGCGCCGGTGTTGTGCGTGCCGCGTATCTGGTGGCGTTGGATTATTTGCTGGCAACCATGCAAAACGAGCTCTCCTGGCTGCGGGACTTTGCCGAATCGCTGCGGTCCGGTCAGCTCGGGTGGCGGCAGGCCGCGGCTGACAGCAAGGTGGAGCGCAGAGACGAGGTGGCGAGATGACCACGGCGACTGCGCGCGGGGGCCCGCGACGCGCCAGCGGCGCGTCGGCGAACATGCGCGCGGGGGACGAGAACCCCTGGCACGCGCTGTGGGCGATGATGGTCGGCTTCTTCATGATTTTGCTCGACTCGACGATCGTCGCCGTCGCCAACCCCAGCATCATGGCCAAGCTCGGCACCGGCTACGGCACGGTCATCTGGGTGACGAGTTCCTACCTGCTCGCCTACGCGGTTCCGCTGCTGGTCGCCGGCCGACTCGGCGACCGGTTCGGCCCCAAGAACCTCTACCTGGCCGGGCTCGCCGTATTCACCGCGGCGTCTTTGTGGTGCGGCCTGTCGGGCACCATCGGGATGCTGATCGCCGCCCGGATGGTGCAGGGCCTCGGCGCCGGGTTGCTGACCCCTCAGACGCTGTCGACGATCACCCGGATCTTCCCGCCGGAACGTCGCGGGATGGCGATGAGCGTGTGGGGTGCCACGGCCGGCGTCGCCACCTTGGTCGGACCGCTGGCCGGCGGTATCCTGGTCGACGCGCTGGGCTGGGCGTGGATCTTCTTCGTCAATGTCCCGATCGGCATCATCGGCCTGGGGCTGGCGGTCTGGCTACTGCCGGTATTGCCCACTCACAAACACCGATTCGATCTGATCGGCGTGGGGTTGTCCGCGGTGGCGATGTTCCTGATCGTTTTCGCCCTGCAGGAGGGTCAGGCCGGCGGCTGGGCGCCATGGATATGGGCGGTACTGGTCGCCGGCGTCGGGTTCATGACGGGGTTCATCTACTGGCAGTCGGTCAACACGCAGGAGCCGTTGGTCCCGCTCGACATCTTCCGCGACCGCGACTTCAGCCTCTCCAACGTCGGCGTGGCGGTCATCGGCTTCGCCGCCACCGCGATGATTCTGCCGTTGATGTTCTACGCGCAGGCGGTGTGCGGGTTGTCGCCGACACGCTCGGCGCTGCTGACCGCGCCGATGGCGATCACCAGTGGCTTCCTCGCGCCGGTGGTCGGCAAGATCGTCGACCGGGCGCATCCGATGCCGGTGGTCGGTTTCGGCTTTTCGATGCTGGCGATCGGGCTGACCTGGCTGTCGGTCGCGATGACGGCGTCCGCGCCGATCTGGCAACTGGTCCTGCCGTTCCTCGTGTTGGGCATCGGGATGGCGTTCATCTGGTCGCCGTTGGCCGCCACCGCGACCCGCAGCCTGCCGTCTCGGGTGGCCGGCGCCAGCTCCGGTGTGTACAACGCGACCCGTCAGGTCGGCGCCGTGCTGGGCAGCGCGGGCATGGCCTCCTTCATGACCTCGAGGATCAGCTCGAAACTGCCGCCTCTGCCCGAGGGCCCGGCGTTCGGCCCACAGGGCAGTAAGGGCGCTGCGTTGCAGCTGCCGGAGTTCCTGCGCGAGCCGTTCGCCGCGGCGATGTCGCAGTCGATGTTGCTGCCGGCTTTCGTCGCGCTGTTCGGGGTGGCAGCGGCACTGTTCATGGTCGGTTTCGGCGGATCGGCTGGGGGCGACGATCGCGGGGCGCGCGATGCGACAGCCGACAGCACGGACAACCCCGGCGTGCCGACTCGGCGAGTGCGGGTCAGGCCCAGTGCCGCAGAGGGCTTCGGCGGCGTTGACGGAGCCGTTGATGGCCTCCGCGAAGGCTTCGACGATGACGACGATTACGTGGAGTACACGTTGTCGCCCGCGCCCGCAGCCTCGCCCCGGCCGCCCCGCGCGGTGGTGCGGCCGGCCGCTCGGGGGTATGCCAATGAGGACCGAACCGAACCGTTGGCCGTCCGCACCGAGCATCCGCGACCGGCGCCGGCCGAGAACTGGCACAGTGCACCGGCCGAATCGTGGCACAGCCTGCTCGATGATGCTGATCCCGCGACAGATGTTGAGCCAATCGGATTCGCCCACAACGGCTTCCACGTCGACGACGAACAGCGTTTCCGGCCGGTCGAGGAATTCCTCCCGCGGAACCACGGCCGCGTCGACGATGACGAACCGTTCTTCGATGACATCGACACATACGGCGGGGCCAGCGACCGTGCGCCGCGTTCACGTAATGCGACGCACGGAGGCGAGCTCCGTAACGGTTACCACCTGCCATCCGGCAACAGGCACCACCGAAACGATCTCGACCAGGGCCCGGGACACGGACGGCACTCGTCTCCCGACTCGTAGCAGATCGACTCGCGGCGGGTACGCCCTTACCGTGCCGCGGCGTCAGCGGTAGTCAGGGCCAGGAACGCGCCGAGCTCCAGCACACCCGCAGGCGCGCCGGGCAGGTATTCGGTCAACGTCTCGGCCCGTACGATCACGGCCGCATACTGCGCCCGGCTGATCGCTACGTTCAACCGGTTTCGGTTGAGCAGGAACGGGATTCCCCGCGGAATGTCCTCGACTGACGAGGCGGTCATCGAGATGATGGCCACCGGCGCCTCGGCGCCTTGGAACTTGTCGACAGTCCCGACCCGAACATCGCCGAGCCTCGCGGCGGCCAAGTGTTGCCGCAGCAGCACCACCTGTGCGTTGTAGGGGGCCAGCACCAGTACGTCCGCGCAGGTCAAGGGCCGGGTGCCGCGCTCGGTCGTCCATGGCAGACCCACCAGGCTTCTGATGTGGGCAGCGATGGCCTCGGCTTCCTCCGGGCTCTCGGTCGAGTTGCCCTCGTGGGTTACGCGAACGACATGAACCCCGGGTGGATATCCGTCGAGCCGGCGCGCGGCGGTGAGCTCGACGTAGGACTGCAGCCGGCCCTCGTAGGCCAGGGCTGATACGGGCGTGCACACCGCTGGATGCATGCGATGCGTGCGGTCGAGGAAATAGCCGCGTTCGGCGGGCAGGGTGCGGTGATCTTCGACCAACCAGCCCAGCGCGGACCCGTCGACCGGCTCGGGATGTGTGCCCTGACTGACCTGCGGCAGCTGCTGAGGGTCGCCGAGCAGAAGCAGGTTGGCGGCCGCCGGTGCCACGGCGATGGTGTTGGCCAGACAAAACTGGCCGGCTTCGTCGATCACCAGCAGATCCAGGCTGCCCGGCGGAACACGGTTGGGGTTGGCGAAATCCCACGCCGTACCACCGATCACGCACCCTCCGGTGCCCGCGATGAATCCGGCGTATTCGTCATCGCTGATCTGTTGCCACCGGACGTCTTGGCGCTCGTATCGTTTCTTTGCGACACGGTGCGGGTCGATGCCGGCGTCGATTGTGCAGTCCAACAGGTTCTCCACCACGGCATGCGATTGTGCGACGACTCCGATACGCCAGCCGCGCTCGCCGACCAGCCGTGTGATCACCCGCGCTGCGGTGTACGTCTTGCCGGTTCCGGGCGGTCCGTGCACCGCCACGTACGACGAATCCAGGTCGAGCACGGCGGCCGTGATGTCGTCGACAGCGTCGCCACCGCGCGCCAGCGCTGTCCCGCTGCGAGTTTGAGGTGGGCGGCGCAGCAGGATGTCGAACAACGCGGTGCGGGGGAGTCGCGGCAATCCGGAGGCAACCTGGGAAGCCGTCGATTCGATTGCATCCCGAAGCGGCTTGGTCCCGATCGGCTGGCCAGGGGTGAGGGCGAACGGGAGTTGATGGAAAGGGTTGCCGTCCTGTGGTGTTCGTTCCCTGATGACCACCTCTGTGGGTGCGGACCAATCGTCGGCCTCGATGACCTCAGCGCGGCCGGCGGCCCGTCGATCGGGGTTGTCGGTCAAGCCTGACGGTGCCGGCGGCTCGTAGAGCGCGAAGACGTCGGAGTTGAGTGCGCCACGGGCCAATTCGCCGGTCAGTTGTATCCGCCGCTGCAGTTTGCGGGCTTTCGGCGGTCGGTTCCAGTCGACGGCCAGTGTCGCATCACTGACGATGAAGACGTCGGTTTCGTCGGCCCATTCGTCGACGGGGTAATTCAGTCGGTCGAAATGTGCCCACCAGAAGGGCTTGTCCTCGCGGCGGTGATAGCCGCGCGCGGCCGACACCAGGGCAACCGCCGTCTGCCCGGGCGTGCGGTCACCGGTCGCCGAAACTCCGGTGAACTCCTGCAGAGCCTCCGCCAGCGGATCGGCTTGCTCGATCCTGCCGTCGTCGGAAACCGGCTGCGCGCCAATCGGTGTGATGCCCGATTCGAACGCCCGGATCAGCAGCCAGTCGCGCAGGGCGCGGGTGGACCGGCAGTCGTAGTGGTTGTAGTCCTCGATCTGCTTGAGCACGGTCGCCGCCTCGTCGAACTGGCCATTGCCGCGCAGCTCGCTGTATCGCGCGTACTGGGTGATCGAATCGGTGGCCGTGGTCACATCACCCGAACGCAGCTGCGCCCCCATGTAGAGCGGCTCCAGGGCCTTCAGGCTGATCGATTCGCTGCCGACCCGAATGCTCTTGCGCACAATCGGATACAGGTCGACCAACGTCCCGCTGCGCAGCAAATCGTCGACGTCGTCCTCCCCGACTCCGTGGCGTCCGGCGAGACGAAGCAGCGCCGTTTTCTCGTATGCGGCGTAGTGGTAGACGTGCATGTTGGGAAAGCGCTTGCGGCGCTTGGCCACCAACGCAAGGAAGTCGATCAGTGCTTTGCGCTCGTCGGGACGGTCGTGCGCCCACAGTGGATGGAAGGCGCCCGACCGTCCGCCTTCCAGCACACCGAACAGATATTCCAGGCCCCAGTCCGACCCATCGGCTGTCCAGAGCGGGTCACCTTCGAAGTCGAAGAACAGATCCCCCTCGTCGGGATCGGGCAGCAACGCCAGCGGTTGTCGGTCGGCCACCTCGAATTGCGGTGTGCCGGTGTCCCGTTGAAGAACCTGCAGCCTGGCCTGCGCGACAAGCTTGTCCACGATGCGGACGGCTAGGCCGGCAACCGGCCCGGTGTGGTCGGCCAGTTCGGCGAGCGTGGTGATGCCTGCATCGATCAGCTTGGCGCGCTGGGTAACTCGCATGCCCGCGACCAGCAATAGATCGTCGGTGGCCCGCACCTGCTCCTCGCAGGCCGGGCATCGGAAACACGCACGTACCCGTTCGTCGTCCCAGCGCACCGGGGCGCCACTCGCGTAGTGAACGTCAAGCAGCCGCTGCAAACGTGTGCGCTGCTCGAGGTACACCGGAATCAACTCCTCGACGCGGTAGCTCACCGCGGCACCGTTGCCGAGGACCAACTCGGCCTCCGCGGCCACCGGGATACCGGAGCGGCGCAACGTATCGGCGTAAGCCGCGATCTGCAGCAGCGCGGTGACCTTCGCGGAGCGGGCCAGCTTGGTGTCGGAAACCTGGTACTGCCCGTCCTGGCGCACCAGGAAGTCGGCGAACCCGACGAAGCGGCCGTCGAACATCGCGGCCTGATAGATCACCGGCGCGTCGTTGGCGATGGCCCGCTGGGTGGCCTTCGCGGCCGCGGTCAAACCGGCGACGGTGAATGCGGGACGGCCGATCGGGACAATGCCGTCGCCGTATTCCTCGCGCAGTGCCTCGAACCGGCGGCGCTCGTGGTCGTCACCCAGAGCGGCGGTGCGGGCCAGCAATTCGTCCTCGACGGCGGTGCTCTGACCCCGGCCGAGCTTCGCGTCGAATTCCCGCAGCAGGGCGTATTCACAGCGAGCGGCGGCTGCGAGATCCGACGCGCTGTAGATGATGCTGTCGCCTGCGGTGAACACAGCCGCCACTGTATTCCGGGGCACCGACGGGATCGGCCGGCCGCGGTGCCTATCGGCCGGCCGGGGCTCCGGTGTTGGCGATCAGCTCCACCCCGTTGCCGTTCCAGCGGAACTTCACCACGCTCGGCAAGCCGATACCGCCGGAGTAGGTCAACGCAATCGTGTCGCCGGTGCATTGCGAGGTGTCGATCCCGTTGAACCCATAGGTGTCGGGCACGCCCTGGGGTGGTATCAGTTTGCCGAGGTGAAACATCACCGCTCTGGTGTTGGGGCTCTCGGCGTTGGTATTGGCCTTGACGATCACCGCTGACAGCTGCGCGCACTCGTTGAAATTGCCCGCCAGCGGCTCGGGGTTCCACGGCTGCTGACTGCGGGGGTCGTGGGGCAGCTCGGACACCCCACGGACGATCGCGGGGTCGGCTAAATTGACCGCGCACGGGTCGGCCGGCGCGGAGCTGGTCGGACCGGCGCCCACGACCGGCGGCGGCGCGGGTGTGCGGGGTGCGGCGGTCGGGTGGGTCGCGGGCTGCGGCGTCTTGGCGACGGTCGAATCCCCTGCTCCACAACCGCTCAGCGTCGCGGCGAGCAGTGCGGCAGCGACAAGCCCGATGAGCGGCCGGGGACCCCGGATACCGCAGAGTCGTGTCCACACAAGGCCGCACCGTACCTTGACCAGGTGTGTCGACGCGGCAGGCGTGGCCGAGCGGGACTTGACCACTAAACTTCGTACCCAAATGAACTCCCCAGATGAAGACGCGGTGACCTTCGCCGACCTGCACATTCACCCTTCGGTGTTGCAGGCCCTTGCTGACGTCGGCTATGAGTCGCCGTCGGCGATACAAGCGGCGACGATTCCGGCACTGATGGCAGGCTCGGACGTGGTGGGCCTGGCCCAGACCGGGACCGGCAAGACCGCCGCTTTCGCGGTCCCGATCCTGTCGAAGATCGACACCGGCAACCGAGCCACCCAAGCGCTGGTGCTGGCGCCGACTCGGGAGCTGGCGCTACAGGTGGCCGAGGCGTTCAGTCGATATGGCGCCCATCTGCCCCAGATCAACGTGCTGCCGATCTACGGCGGCTCGTCCTACGCGGTGCAGCTGTCCGGGCTCAAGCGCGGCGCGCAGGTGGTGGTCGGGACTCCCGGTCGCGTCATTGATCACCTGGAACGCGGAACGTTGGATTTGTCGCATGTGGACTACCTGGTGCTCGACGAGGCCGACGAAATGCTCGCCATGGGCTTCGCCGAAGACGTCGAGCGGATACTGGCCGAGACTCCGGAATACAAGCAGGTGGCGCTGTTCTCCGCGACCATGCCGCCGGGAATCCGCAAGCTCACCGCCAAGTATCTGCATGACCCCACCGAAGTCAAAGTCCCGGCGAAAACCGCTACCGCCGACAACATTTCGCAGCGCTACATTCAAGTCGCCGGTCCGCGCAAGATGGACGCGTTGACCCGTGTTCTGGAGGTCGAGCAGTTCGAGGCGATGATCGTCTTCGTCCGAACCAAGCAGGCCACCGAAGAGGTCGCCGAAAAGCTTCGCGCCCGAGGGTTTTCCGCAGCGGCCATCAACGGCGACATCCCGCAGAGCCAGCGTGAGCGCACCATCGCCGCGCTCAAGGACGGCGGCTCCAAAGGTATCGACATCCTGGTTGCCACCGACGTCGCTGCCCGTGGATTGGACGTCGAGCGGATATCGCATGTGCTCAACTACGACATCCCGCACGACCCCGAGTCCTACGTGCACCGCATCGGGCGCACCGGCAGGGCGGGAAGGTCGGGCGCTGCGCTGCTGTTCGTCTCGCCGCGAGAACGGCACCTGCTCAATTCGATAGAAAAGGTGGCTCGGCAAAAGCTCACCGAGGCTCATTTGCCCAGCGTCGACGACGTCAACGCGCAACGGGTGGCGAAATTCGCCGACTCCATCACCGGCAGTCTCGGCTCATCGGGCATCGAGTTGTTCCGCAAACTGGTCGAGGACTACGAGCGCGAGCACGACGTCCCGATGGCCGATATCGCGGCGGCGCTGGCACTGCAATCCCGCAACGGCGAAGCCTTCCTGATGGCGCCGGAGCCCCCGCCCGATCGTCGACCAAAAGAGCGCCCAGACCGGCCCGCCAAGCCCTTCCGCGGCGCCGGCGAGGGCCCCAAGAAGGGGTTCGCCACCTATCGCATCGCGGTCGGCAAGCGACACAAGGTCGGCCCAGGCGCGATCGTCGGTGCGATCGCCAACGAAGGAGGCTTGCACCGCAGCGATTTCGGCCACATCACCATCGGGCCGGACTTCTCATTGGTGGAGCTGCCGGTCAAATTACCTCGTCCTACGTTGAAAGCGCTTGAGAAGACACGTATTTCCGGCGTCCTGATCAACCTCCAGCCCGATCGCGGAAGCGACAAAAGCCACCGCGGTGGTCGCGGTGCGCCGCGCCGGGGAAACAGCGGATGACCCAAGCCGACACGGCGGCCCAGGGCGGACTCGAACAGGTCGCCGGGCCAGACCGGGTTGCGTCGCTGACGGGTATCCGTGCCGTTGCCGCCCTGCTCGTGGTGGCGACGCACGCGGCATACACCACTGGCAAATACAACGAGGGCTATTTCGGCTTGGTGTGTGCGCGGTTGGAGATGGGCGTCCCGATCTTCTTTGTGCTGTCCGGTTACCTGTTGTTCCGCCCGTGGGTGAAATCGATTGCCCGCGGCGCCCCGGATCCATCGGTCCGCAGTTACGCCTGGCACCGGGTGCGGCGGATTATGCCGGCCTACGTCGTCACCGTGCTGATCGCTTACGGCATTTACCACTTCCGAACGGCCGGGCCCAATCCCGGCCACACCTGGATCGGGTTGTTCCGCAATCTCACGTTGACGCAGATCTACACCTTCAACTACCTGTTCGGCTTTTTGCATCAGGGTCTGACCCAGATGTGGAGTCTGGCGGTGGAAGCCTCGTTTTACGTGATTCTTCCGCTGCTGGCCTACTTGCTATTGGACGTGCTGTGCCGACGTCAGTGGCGGCCGAGGCTGCTGCTGGCCGGCATCGGCGGCCTGGCGCTGATCACGCCGGCGTGGCTGATCTTGGTGCACCTGACCACCTCGGTGCCCAACGGGTCCCGGCTGTGGCTGCCTACCTACCTGATCTGGTTTCTGGCCGGCATGAGCTTGACGGTGCTGCAGGTGATGGGTGTGCGCTGTTACGCCTTCGTCGCACTGCCGCTGGCGACCATCTGCTACTTCATCGCATCGACGCCGATCGCAGGCCAGCCAACGACCTCGCCGTTGGGCCTGTCGCAAGCGTTGTACAAAGCGGTGTTCTACGCGGTGATCGCGGCACTGGCCGTGGCGCCGTTGGCGCTCGGCGACGAAGGCTGGTACTCCCGGTTCCTGGCGTCTCGGCCGATGGTGTGGCTCGGGGAGATCTCCTACGAAATCTTCTTGATCCACTTGATAACAATGGAATTCGCCATGGTCTACGTGATGCAGGATCACGTCTATACCGGTTCGATGCCCGGGCTGTTTGTGGCGACGCTGGCGATCACCATCCCGCTGGCCTGGCTACTGCATCGTTTCACCCGGGTACGCAGCTGAGGATGTCACGTCGGCGGGCACCACAACGGGGGCCACAAACTCCGCAAGCATCGCCATTTCGTCGGCTTCGTCGCGACCGGGGAAGATCAGCAGCGAGGTGATGACCCGGACCAGCCAGCGGCCGCGTCCCGCCACGTTCGCCGGATGGTCGGCGCCGAGCGAACTCACGAATGCGGCGGCCAACGCGGCGATCACATCGGACTGCTCGGCCAGTTCAGCGCCGATCGGCGGGGCTGTGGTCGCAAACCAGGCTGACAATGCGGGGCTTTCGCGGACCAGGCGAAGCGTGGTGAGGATGCCGGCGACTAAACGTTCCCGTGGGTCCTCGATGCCGTGGATGCGCTCGTCGATCGCCTCGGACAGCCGGCGCGTCTCGCGGTGGACGTAGGCGTTGCGCAGCGCCTCACGGTTGTCGAAGTACCGGTACAACGTTGCGCGGGAACACCCTGCGGCCTTGGCGATCTCGTTCATTCCCACCGAACCGGGATCGTGCCGGGTGAACAGTTCCTCGGCGGCGTCGAGAATACGGTCGGCGGCCACCTCGGTGCGACGTCCCGACAGCCAGTCGTTGGCCACCGTCTACGACCTGACCCGGAACGGGACCGATAGCGGACGTCGCACATAGCTGCCGCCGGCCCACACGATGCCGGCTTCGTCGACGTCGAAATCAGGGCAGCGGGAGAGCAATTCGGTCAATGTGACCCGCGACTGCATTCGGGCCGCGGCCGCGCCGAGGCAATGGTGTGCGCCGTGGCTGAAGGTCAAGATATTGCGCGGACGGCGCTGCACGTCGAGTTCGCCGGCGTCCGAACCGAACTGGCGCTCGTCGCGGTTGCCCGAGCCGTAGACCAGCAACACCCGGCGGCCGGCCGGCACGGTGGTGTCGCCGATGGTCACGTCGCGAGTCACGGTGCGGGCCAGCGCCTGCGCCGGCGTGGTGAGCCGCAGGAACTCGTCGACGGCGCCGGGGATCAGGTCCGGCTGCTCGACGAGCAGACACCGCTGATCGGGCCGCTGATAAAGCAGCTGAACCGAACCGCCCAACATGCCGGTGGTGGTGTCGTTTCCGCCGGTGACCATCGTGAAGGTGAAGGCCAGCACCGACAACGTGCCGGCGATGTCGCCGTCGGCGCCGACGCCCGCGGCGACCAGATGCGAGATCGTGTCGTCTTCGGGTTCAGTGCGGCGGCGTTGGATCAGCTCGGTGAAGTAGGCCATCATCGACCCGACCGCGTCGCCGACTGATTCCAGCGCGCCTGCGACGCCGCCCTCGGCGGTGTTGGCCGCCACGATGGCTTCGGTCCAGCCGTCGAACTGGGCGCGGTCCTCGTCCGGGACACCGAGATAGTGCGCCACCACCATCGACGGCAGCGGCTTGAACAATTCGGCGACGATGTCGCCACCGCCGTTCGCGAGCAGCGCCTCGATGCGCTGCACGACGAATTCGCGGACCTTCGGCTCGACCGCCTCCACCTGTCGCGGCGTGAAGCCGCGCGCCACCAGTTTGCGGAACTCGGTGTGCACCGGTGGGTCCTGCATCACCATGGGCGGATTGTCTTTCAGCCCAATGAGTTCCAGGTCGTTGTAGTTGACGGTCAGACCTAGAGCCGACGAGAAGGTCTCGTGGTCGCGTGCCGCGGCCCAGATGTCGGCGTGCCTGGTCAGCACGTAGTAGTCGTCGTCGGGTCGGTTGGGCGGCACCACGTGGTGGACCGGGTCGTGGTCCCGCAGCGCGCGGTACATCGGCCACGGGTCGGACCACGTTTCGGCGGTCGCGAGGTGAAAGCGAGGCTCGTGAGACAGAGTAGCTGCCATGTCTTATTAGTACGACAGTTACTCGGATATGTCAACGGAGGGACGCCGGTCCTGTGGATTCGCTAATTTCACTGTTGACATCTTCGGTCAGAAGGTCTCGGGCCGCGTGGCTTGGATCGCAGCGGTATGCCGTAGGCGGCCTCCGCGAAGTCGCTCATCTCGGGCCAGCGCACAATCCTGCGTGACGTGTGGCCTAGGACTGGCGAGCAACTGTCCGAGTTTGAGCAAGGCGAGTACACGGCGAAGCGCAAAGAAGTCTTCGAGACCGAAGAAGCAGACCTGCTCATGGAAGCTTCGCAACTACTCACAACATAAGTTCCTTCCCTATCTGGCCCCGGCATGGCACTTCACACAGGGCATGCCGGCGGCAGAGTTTCAATTTCGGTTAGAAGTTGAACCTCTGCGGAAATGGGACGGGCTGCTGCCAAGGGTCCGCCAATACCTTGGGAGCGCTGGTGATTCGATCGACATGCTACCCATCATCAGCCGCTACTCGAAGTCAGTGCGAGAGTTCTACGAGTGGTTCTGGCTCAAGGTCGCGGAGAAGATGAAGCCGGAGCGCGTCGAATACGACGCGCACGTAGCCGAGTTCATGGCTTGGGGCGAAGAAGTGTTTCTGGTGCCTGATTGGATCCGAAACGGCGGGGAGTCACCGCCGGATTGGAACGGTGTGCGCTGGCGGCGTCGCTCGTTGGCCGCGATTCGCCAGAAGCGATGGGAAGTCGGCCACAAGTCATTTCGTGGCATCACCGTCGACAGCGAAGGTGTTGCTGAAGTCGGCGACCACCCTTGGACACCGATCTTGCTGCGGGTTCCCTAATTCGTCTGCCGCCCAAACATACTCACCACGTTGCGGAGTACGTCGGCCTGCTTCCCCGGGGCGGATAGTTCCGGCAGGTTATTCACCGCGCCGTCGGCCTCGGGAATGGGCCGCTGTGAGGTCGTTGAAAAGGCCGTCCGGCTCGGTGCAGCGATGCGCGACGCGACGAGGAGTATGACTGCGACCACACCCGCACCGGGTCTTCTCGCCGTCTCGCCGTACGCTGTCCGCTCTCGACAAGGCAAACGCGCCCAGCACGTCACTACACTCTCGAGAGATACGCGAAATCCGCCGCGCGAGCCCACAGCGGCCCGACCGACGGAAACATTGAAGGGAATGGCCCATGACGAACACCGAGTGCAACGCCGGTGTGGGGCTGGCTGATTCGACTGAGGCGGAACAATGACGGTCACGGCACTCGGCGTTCCTCGGGTAACGCGCCGAGCCGATGGCCCCGCGACCGCGGCCCCGTCGACGGGGCCGTTGATCGACAGCTACGGTCGGGTCGCGATCAATTTGCGAGTGTCGTTGACCGACCGCTGCAATCTGCGGTGTACCTACTGCATGCCCGCCGAGGGTGTGCCGTGGTTGCCCGCCAAGCAGCTGTTGCAACCCGACGAAGTTGTCCGGCTGGTGCGCATCGGCGTGACCCGTTTGGGCGTGACCAGAGTGCGATTCACCGGTGGAGAACCATTGCTGGCCAAGCATCTCGAGGAGATCATCGCCGCGACCGCGTCGCTGCGTCCCCGGCCGCAGATCGCGCTGACCACCAACGGGGTGTGGTTAGCCGAGCGTGCGCAGGCATTGGCGCAAGCCGGCGTGGACCGCGTCAACGTGTCGCTCGACAGCATCGACCGAGGACGCTTCGCGGCGATCACCGGTCGCGACCGGCTAGCCGACGTGCTGGCCGGTCTGGCCGCTGCGCACGCGGCGGGTCTGCGACCGGTGAAGGTAAACGCGGTACTGGATCCCGAGACGGGGCTCGACGATGCGGTGTCGCTGGTGCGGTTCTGCCTGAAACATGACTACCGTTTACGGATCATCGAGCAGATGCCGCTGGACGCCGGACACCAATGGCGCCGTGAGGCTGAGGTGACCGCCGATCAAGTGCTGACAACGCTGCGACGTCATTTCACGCTGGAACCGGATCCGACGCCGCGGGGTTCTGCGCCAGCCGAGCTGTGGTGGATTACCGATCGCACGACGGGCCGCACCGGAAAGATCGGGGTCATCGCCTCGGTGTCGCAACCCTTCTGCTCGACGTGTGACCGCACCCGGCTGACCGCCGACGGGCACGTCCGCAGTTGCCTGTTCGCCACCAAGGAGACCGACCTGCGCGGGCTGCTGCGTATCGGAGCCGACGACGCCGCGATCGAGGAGGCGTGGCGTGCTGGGATGTGGGGCAAGCCTGCAGGCCACGGCATCAACGACCCCGACTTCGTCCAGCCGGTGCGGCCGATGAGCGCGATCGGCGGCTGAGGTGACGGCTGGGATCGGCAGCCGGGTCCACATCACCGTGCGGTATTTCGGGGCCGCCCGCGCCGCCGCGGGGTCCGAGTCCGACCAGCTGACCGTGCGTCCCGGCGCCACAGTTGGTGAGCTTGTCGAGGGGCTGGGGGGCCGCAGCCAGGAACTGGCCCGCGTGCTGTTGCGGTGCTCCTTTCTCTGCGACGGTATGGCCGTGCGGGACCGGGCCCAGTCGCTGCGGGCGGGCAACACGATCGACGTACTGCCCCCGTTTGCCGGAGGATAAGCCGATGACCGTCCTTGCCGCGGGCGATGAACTCGGGCAGCGCAGCTTGACTGCCCGCGCTACACACCGGTGGAAGGCTGCCGAACGGTCGTCGCGCCGTAACTAAGCCGAGCCCACCCATTCGTCGGTTCCGTCGACGAAGAACTGTTGCTTCCACACGGGCAACCGCGCCTTGATGGCGTCCACCAACTGTGCACAGGTGTCGAATGCCGCCTGGCGATGGTCGGCGGCGACCGCGGCGACCAAGGCGGCCTCGCCGATCTGCAGGACGCCGATCCGGTGGCTTGCCGCAACAGCCCGCACTCCGTGGGACTGCGCGGCGACCTCGGCCACCACATCGACGATGACCTCTGCAGCCGACGGGTGCGCGGAATATTCAAGCTGCACCACCTGACGTCCGCCATCGTGGTCGCGAATCATCCCGACGAACCCCACGACGGCTCCTGCCGCATGACGGCTCACCAGTTCCTGGTGTTCGGCGAGCAGGATCGGTTGATCGGTCAGCGCGGCACGCACCACCACCGTCATTGCTGGTAATCGTTCTCGGTGAATAGGCCCGCCGCGCGGTTCAGCGCGTCGGAAGCGGGGCCGCAATTGCTCGCGCAGCGGCCGGATGTCGTCGAAGCCGACGGCCGGGTCGACCGCTTAAATCGTGTCGTAGCGACGGTCCGCGCCGCCAGAAACGCTCCTGCCGGCACGACGGACATCCCGTAGCGCCGACTCACGTTCATGAACTCCAAACATAGACCATTTGGGTCTAGGCGAGTGGAAGGTTGTCGTTATTCGATGGGTATTCTGCATTTTGAGAAAGCACCTGTCGAATAGGTAATGCGCTTTATAATAGATATTGGGGTGTATATATCGATCCGCTGATGCGACAACCCTTCTTTGTCCTGTCGAGACCAATGCTAAGTCAGCGCTGAATTCTGGCGTGGCAAAGCGTCCCCTTTGCCGCCCAACCGCTTGGTGCGATAGTGCTGGTGAGTGGTAGCGGCCGGTGATAAGCACGGGGAATCGGTGCACCGGGCCTACACTCTTCAGAGGCCACGGACGATTCGGAGGCATGCAATTGCGCCTATCAACTCAAAATCAATTCAAGGGGACCATCGTCGAAGTAAACATCGGTACTGTCATGGCAATCGTCAAGGTTCAGCTCGACGGTGGCGACCAGGTCGTTACATCATCGGTGACCAAGGACGCCGTGCTCAATTTGGGCCTGAAGGAGGGCCAGCCCGCAACGGTGTTCATCAAAGCGACAGCAGTGACCATCGGAGTGGAGTGAGGCCGTCGGCCATGCGGTCGGTCGAGGAGCATCAACGCATCGTCGCTGGTCTGATTAGTCCCCGGCCCGCCGCCACCGTCGAACTGCCCGACGCCGCGCGTCTGGTGCTGGTCGACGACGTGACCGCGACGATGTCGCTGCCCGTTTTCGACAACTCCGCAATGGACGGTTACGCGGTGCGCGCCGACGAGGTGGCCTCGGCGACGGCCGAGAACCCGTTGAAACTGCCTGTAGCCGAAGACATTCCGGCCGGTCGCATCGACATCCCCCCGCTGGAGCCGGGTACGGTGCACCGCATCATGACCGGCGCGCCGATCCCAGCCGGGGCGACGGCGGTGGTGCCCGTCGAGGCCACCGATGGGGGTGCCGACATCGTGAAGATCAACGCACCCAGCGCCGAGGGAAGTTACATCCGCCGTGCCGGCGAGGACGTCGTCGCGGGCACCATGGTGCTGCGGGCCGGGCAGGTGGCCACCCCGGCGGTGGTCGGGCTGGCTGCGGCGCTGGGACTGCACGAGCTGACAGTGATCCCGCGGCAGCGGGTCCTGGTGATTTCCACCGGATCAGAGCTCGTGTCGCCGGGTACGCCGCTGCAGCCAGGGCAGATCTACGAGTCCAACTCGATCATGCTGGCCGCCGCCGTCCGCGACGCCGGCGCCGACGTGGTCGCCACCCTGACTGCCAGTGACGACGTCGCGCAGTTCGCCGCGTTGCTGCACCGATACGCCGCCCAGTCGGATCTGATCATCACCAGCGGCGGCGTCAGCGCGGGCGCCTACGAAGTCGTCAAGGACGCCTTCGGCCGAGCCGGCGATAAGGGAGTGCAGTTCGTCAAGGTGGCGATGCAGCCTGGAATGCCGCAAGGCGCCGGCAGGGTGGCCGGCACGCCCATCGTCACCGTGCCCGGTAACCCAGTCAGCGCGCTGGTGTCGTTCGAGGTGTTCATCCGTCCGGCGCTGCGCATGGCCATGGGGCTGCCGACTCCGCAACGGCCGAGACGATCCGCCGTGCTCGCTGAGACGTTGACCTCACCGGCCGGTAAGCGCCAGTTTCGCCGCGGGGTATTCGACGCCGCCGCCGGCACCGCCGTGAGTTGCGGCCCGCCGCCCTCACACCATCTGCGGTGGCTGGCGTCGGCGAACTGCCTGCTGGACATCCCTGCGGACGTCGCAGAGATTCCGGCCGGATCCCAGCTGCAGATCTGGGACCTCAGCTAGCGCTCCGTAAGATGACCGCGTGGCACGACGCTCCCGCCCCGAAGGCGATCTCAGGTCGGGCCCGCAGCAGCGCCCGGTGGCGCCGACGGCCGCGGCGACACCATCATCGGGTGCGGGCCCGCTCTCGCACGTCGATGACCGGGGGGCGGCGCACATGGTCGATGTGACCGAGAAGGCAAGCGCCAACCGCACCGCCGTCGCCGCAGGTACTTTGCGCACTTCCGGGCAAGTGGTGGAGCTGATCTCGGCCGGCGGGCTGGCCAAAGGCGATGCGCTGGCCACCGCGCGGGTCGCGGGCATTCTGGCCGCTAAGCGCACCAGCGACCTGATCCCGCTGTGTCATCAGCTGGTGCTCACCGGTATCGACGTTGATTTCACGGTTGGCGAGACGGATGTCGACATCACCGCAACGGTGCGCAGCACCGACCGTACCGGGGTGGAGATGGAGGCGTTGACCGCAGTGAGCGTAGCGGCTCTGACGCTCTACGACATGATCAAAGCGGTCGACCCCGCTGCGCGGATCGATGACATTCGCGTACTGCGCAAGGATGGCGGTCGCCGCGGAACCTGGGTGAGGTGATGGCCGACAGATCGGCGCGCGTCATCGTTGCCTCCAGCCGCGCGTCGGCCGGCGTCTATGAGGACCGCTGCGGACCGCTGATCGCCGAATGGCTTGCACAGCGCGGGTTCTCGTCGGTGCAAACGGTGCTTGTCGCTGACGGCGACCCGGTGGGCCGGTCGCTACGCGACGCCCTCGCCGAGGCTGTCGACGTGGTCATCACCTCGGGCGGCACCGGCATCTCGCCCGGCGACGACACCCCCGCCCAGACGATGGCGGTGCTCGATTACGAGGTTTCGGGGCTAGCCGACGCCATCCGGCGCGCCGGTCTACCCAAGGTGCCGACCTCCGTGCTTTCGCGCGGCGTGTGCGGGGTGGCCGGCCGGACCCTGGTGGTCAATCTGCCGGGCTCGCCGGGCGGGGTGCGCGATGGGCTCGGAGTGCTCGCCGACGTGCTGGACCACGCGCTGGACCAGCTCGCCGGCAAAGACCACTCGCGATGACGCCCGTGTGGCGCGCCGCTGACTGATCAGCCGATCCAGCCTGCGCTGGTTAATTCGGGTGGGCCGGTTCCGGACCGCTCGGTAGTTGCGCCGGTGGGCCGGAACCATCCCCTTTGCGGTGGGCCTGCCACGCCTGAATCGAGCGTGCTACCCACCAAATCAGAAGTGCCCCAAGGAGGGCGATGGCGAGGTTACTGAGAAACCCGGTGATACCGACCGTGAGAGCCAGCGCCCAGTGCGCGGGGCCCCGCAGATCTTTCAGCAGCGCGATATGCAGCAGGCCGGCGACCGTGAGCAGACTCGCCAGGATCGGCACCGGGAAACCGGATAGCGCCGCGGTCAGAGTCGCTCCCATCGCGAGCGCAAGCGCGATCAGCACGCTGCCCAGCATGATTGGCGCGCCGCCGCTGCGGGCGCCGAAGCTGCGATGCGCTGTCATTCCCCCAGCGCCGTGACACACCGGCATCCCGCTGATCCCGCCGGCGAACAGGTTGGCCAGACCGAAGGTGAGTGCCAGGCGCCCTGGACGCACCCGCCGAGCGGCATCGCCGAAGTAAGTGCGGGCCGCGTCCGCGGTGGCCAAACACGAGTTGGCGAACGACAGGGGCAACTGCGGCAGCACGAGGGCGACTGCTGCACCGGTGAATGCGGTCCAGCTCAGGTGCGGGGGGTGCACCGCCGACGGGCCGAAGGTGACTGAGCCTCGGAAGGTAAGCACCATCGCCACCACGGCCAACACGACAAAGACGAGCGTGATCTGACGGCGTCGCAGCAGCAGCGCCGTAGCGATAAGCAGCACGGTGGCGCCGCCTAGCCACCAGATCGAGTGCCGGTGGTCGGTGAACGCTTTCGGCGTCGCCGACACCAGTTTCCATGCCAACTGACAAAACAGCAGTCCCACCGACAGCTGGATCCCCCGAATGATCGGTTGAGGGAACACTTTGGCGACCCGGTCCAACAGGCCCGACGCCCCCAGCGCCACAAAGATCATGCCCATCAGAAGGGCGCCGGCGGCGATGTCATCAGCGCCGAAACCGTGCGCGATCGCGATCGCCCCGAATGCCTTCAACGGCTGCACCGGCACCGGAAGCCGATACACCAGGCCGGCCACCACATACAACAGCCCGGCCGGTAACAGCACCGCCGTCGGCGTGAGGCCGTTCTTCACGATCAACGCCACCGCGATCGGCACCAGCACCCCCAAATCGCCCGCCGCCCCAGCCAATTCCGCCCGGTCGAACCGAAACGAACCCCTACCCGATTCTTGCCGCGGTGGCGCCTTGCTGACCATGTGAGCACCCTATCTAGTGCAGCGTGCGCCTGACTCGGCGTACGTGGCGAAACACTTGGCGCAGCGCTCGCCGTCAACTGACCGGCTACCAGTTCGTGAGGATGAAATGGTTGATAGCGAGAGCGCCGATGACGTTGACGGCCAACCAGCACCGGTGGGATGACCGAGGTAGCAGCGCCGGCGCGGCGGTCAACCACACCATGAACGGCAGCCAGATACGCTCGGTTTCGGCTTTGCTGAGCATGCTCAGATCGGCGCACAGGGTTGCGGTCATTGCCGCCAGCACCAGCAGATGCAGCCCGGAGCGGCGGCGGATCGCCGTGATATCAAAGACCCGACCCAAACCGGCGACGCTGCCCAGGCCGATCGCACACGCGACCGACGCCAGGTTCGCCCAGCTCCAGTACTGGAATGGCCGGTTTACCGCAATGCCCTGCCAGTAGCGTTGCTGGACAAGGGTATAACCGTCGAACCACCAGAACCCCGCGACCGCGAACGCCACCACCACCGCCACCGAGGCTGGCACCGCGGCGGCCAAGGCGGCCAGCGCAGCCCGGCGGTCACGCACAGCAATGAGCACCGCCAGCGCGGGCAGCCCCATCAACATCAGCCCGTAGTTCAAGAAGATCGCCCAGCCGAGCAGCAGCCCGGCGCCGGCGGCAACGGGAATCGGCCAGCGCACCGTGCGGCTCGCTGCGAGTGCCAGCAGGGCGATACCCCAGGCGGCGACGCCAGCGAAGTAGGCATCTGCGGAGACGGCAATCCAGATCGCGGTCGGCGCGACCGCGACGAACGGTGCGGCCAGCCGCGCGGTCGGCTCATCGGACACGGCGCGCACCGCGACGATCACAGCGGTCGCCGCGCTCGACCCGACCAGCAGGCAGAACGCTCCCGCCCACGCACCGCCGCTGAGGCCGATGCGGTCGAGCCAAACGAACGTCAGCAGTGCACCGGGCGGATGCCCGGAGACATGGGTGATCCACGAGTTGGGCTGGAAGTCGAGGATGCGGGCCGAGAAGGTCCGCAGCATCACCGGGATATTGGTGATCGTCGACACCTGCCGCAGATACTCATGGCGGGCGACCAGCCGCCCCGCGAACCCGACCTGCCAGCCGTCGATCATCGCCAGCGAAAACGCCCACCCGCACGACGTGGCCCAGGTGACGAGTGTGAGGATCCGCCATGACAACCGCTGCACAAGGGTTGGGCCCCAAAGCACTGCGGCGATACCGATGGCGGCGGCCGCGATGCTGCCCCAGCCGACATGGGCTTTCCACCAGCCGAAAATTGGTGCGGTGTCAGCGTAATCGTGGATCTGCCGCGGCGTGCTGTGGATTAACGGAGTGACGACGCCCAAGCGCAGGTGCGGCACCACGAAAGCCGCGGCTACTAGTGCTACGCCCAGCGCCACTGCGACGGCTTCGCGGCGCCCGATCTTCACAGCAGCACCCGAGCTATGGTCAGATTCTGACCCGCGCCATAACGAGTGCGCAGGCTCGGGGGCTGTCATCGACACATGACCTTAGTTCGCTGCCTGTGCACAGGCGTGTTTTGGTCGGCTACCGATCCACGCCGCCTCGATCTGCACCCCTCAGCACCGCGATCGTCCGGTCATGAATATCGACGACATGAGTCACCATGAACCCGGCAGCATGTGCGATCACGTCGAGAGCGTCGGCCCCCATCCGCGACCAAGGAAACCAATGCCCCAGGTGCCGTTCGGTTTCCCAACGCAGCAGCTCGTAACAAAACGCAGTTGCCGCGGGATCGATCTCGACGATGACGATGCCGCCGTGCGCGAGGAGGTCGGCGGCCCGCCGCAATATCCGGACCGGATTGCCGCCGATCCCGATATTGCCGTCGGTGAGCAGGATTTGTTCCCAGCTGCCCTCGGCGGGCAGCGGTGCGAACAGATCGCGGCGGATCGCGGTCCCGCCGCGTCGACGTGTCATCTCCACCGCGGCAGCAGAACTGTCGACCCCGAGTGCGGGTATTCCGCGCTGTCGCAGGGAAGCAGTGAATCGCCCGGGACCGCACCCCAAATCCAGAGTCGGGCGGGATGAGCAATGCCCGAGTACCTGCTCATCGGCGAGCCGATCCTGTGGTGTGGTCTGCGGCCCGCCCATCCAGCGGGCCATCGGCAATTCGCGGCGGTGCCCGTGATGATTGCGGGCCCAGCATGAGTCGCCCGCTGCGGCTGACCGATAGATCAAGTCCGCCGACTTCACCGCAGTCGCGTCGCAGGCATCAGGTGTCATTCGCCGCTCCCGACCCATGCGACACGTAGGCCGCTACGGTGTCGCCGACGAACGGGTCGGACGGGTGCTCGATCGCCACTGGGTGCTTGCCGTGTCGAACCGTCACTGATCGGCACTCTTTTGCAGAGGCCATCTTTTACCCACCCCTTCGCATCATCGGTGCATTTAACTACTATTCGGTGCTGAGTGCGGCGTGGATTGCCAGCGAGTGGTTTCGAAAACCCATGGTCTTTGCCCGGATAGCGACTGGGGTGCCGCTCTCCTAGAATTGTGCGAGCCGCGAGCGTGGTCGGTCATATGCGCTCCAGCGAATTGGCATAGTAAACAACGAGCGTGTACGGTCCCCGTCCGCTGGTACAGCGTCGTCATGGTCGTGCACATTGGAGTGGTGAACTCGCGCTATACGCTCGCCTGCTTACTGGAGATCGGCCTGCTGGTCGCCGGTTGCAGCAGCAATGCGGGCTCGTCCGCACCTACCACGACCCCGGTCCCTGCACACGCCGCCACACCGGCGGCTGAACCCGCGACCGCCGGAGCCCCGGCCGGCAAGGTGGTCGCGATCGGCAACGCACCTGAAGGCGTCGTCATCGGAAAGTCGGGAATCGGGGCGGTCGCCGTGCGGAACCCCGACGGCGTCGAGCTGATCGACGCCACCACCGGTGCGGTACGTCAGGACGCCACCACCGGTGCGGTACGTCAGACAGTGCCGACGGTGGGAGCGGCCCGGCACCTGAGCCTGGCCGGACCCGACGGGCCTGCGTTGGTGCCGCTGGAGGGTTCCGATGAACTGTGCGAGCTGACCCTCGTCGACGGCCGGGTAACCTCCGCTACGGCGGGGGTGGGCCGCCAACCGCACGACGCGGCCCGCACGGCCGGGGGCACGATCGTCGTCACCAATGAACGCGGCGGGGGCGTGGTGGTCGCGTCACTTCCCGCCGGCCCGGTTCAACCGGGCGGTGTCGCGGCGGTAGGCGATTACGCCGCGGTGGCCGATGTGCAGGGAAACGGGGTGTGGGTGTATGACGGGTCGACTCACCGGCAGATGGCGCACGGACCGGTCGGGATGAAACTGACCCACGCGGTGGCAGTGTCCGGTGATCTGGCCGCTTTCGCGGACACCGACGGCGGCGCGGTCTTCGTCGAGCGTATCGATCCACAGCTCGCCCAGGTCGCCAAGATTGACGCTCCGGGCAAACCCTACGGGCTAGCCTACGACGCGGCGCGCCGCCGCCTTTACGTCACGTTGACCGCCTTTAACCTCATGCGGATGATCGACATCTCGGATCCGACGAAGCCGCGGGTACTCGGCGATGTGCCGACCATGCAGCAGCCTAATTCGGTTGCCGTCGATCCACGTTCGGGCAACGTGTTGGTGACGGGCAGTGACCCCGACGGCGGCAGCGGCTTGCAGATCGTCACCCCGGACCTGCTGCCGTGAGGGTTTTGCTGACCGGGGCGGCCGGTTTCATCGGTTCGCGGGTGGGTGCGGCGCTGCGCGCCGACGGGCACGACGTGGTCGGTGTCGACCTGTTGCTGCCCGCCGCGCACGGATCCGATCCGCAATTGCCGCCGAGATGCCATCAGGTCGACGTCCGAGACGGCCAGGCGCTGGCGCCACTGCTAGCAGGTGTCGACCTGGTGTGTCATCAGGCCGCGATGGTGGGGGCCGGGGTGGACGCCGCTGACGCGCCGGCCTACGGCGGCCACAACGACTTCGCCACTACGGTGCTGCTTGCGCAGATGTTCGCCGCCGGGATCCGGCGTCTGGTGCTGGCATCGTCGATGGTGGTGTACGGGCAGGGCCGCTACGCCTGCCCTGATCACGGACCGGTCGACCCGCTACCCCGGCGGCGAGCCGACCTGGACGCCGGGATCTTCGAGCACCGGTGCCCGCTCGGCGGCGAGGAGCTGCAATGGCGGCTCGTCGACGAGGACGCCGCTCTGCGGCCGCGCAGCCTGTACGCGGCCAGCAAGACCGCGCAGGAGCACTACGCGCTGGCGTGGTCGGAGTCGACGGGCGGTTCGGTGGTGGCATTGCGCTACCACAACGTCTACGGTCCCGGAATGCCGCGCGACACCCCATATTCCGGGGTGGCGGCGATCTTCCGCTCGTCAATCGAAAAAGGCGAACCACCACAGGTTTTCGAAGACGGGGGTCAGATGCGCGACTTCGTCCACGTCGACGACGTAGCCGCCGCGAATGTCACGGCTATGGCTGACCGTGACGGCTTCACCGCGGTCAACGTCTGCTCGGGGCGGCCCATCTCGATCCTCGAAGTGGCCGCCGCACTGTGCGATGCCCGCGATGGCGCACTGTCCCCGGTCGTCACCGGGCAGTACCGCAGTGGCGACGTGCGCCACATAGTCGCCGACCCGGCCCGGGCCGCCGAGGTGCTGGGTTTCCGCGCGGCCGTCGATCCGCGCGAGGGCCTGCGTCATTTCGCGTTCGCGCCGCTGCGCTAGAAGATGCCTTAGGGTCAAATGGCATGCCTGACCCCGACAATCTAGTCACAGTGGTGTTGCCCTGCCTCAACGAGGAGGAGTCGTTGCCGGCAGTGCTGAGGGCTATTCCCGCCGGCTATCGGGCGCTGGTGGTGGACAACAACAGCACCGATGACACCGCCGGCGTGGCCAGCCGCCACGGCGCTGCGGTGGTCGTCGAACCGCGGGCCGGATACGGTTCGGCGGTGCACGCCGGCGTGGTCGCCGCGACGACCCAGATTGTGGCGGTCATCGACGCTGACGGCTCGATGGATGCCGGTGACCTGCCCCGGTTGGTTGCCGCACTCGACCAGGATGCCGACCTGGTGATCGGCCGGCGGCGGCCGGTGCCCGGGCTGCACTGGCCGTGGGTCGCCCGGGTGGGCACTGTGGTGATGAGCTGGCGGCTGCGCACTCGCCATGGCCTGCCGGTCCATGACATCGCCCCGATGCGGGTGGCCCGGCGCGATGCGCTGCTGAATCTGGGGGTCGTCGATCGGCGGTCGGGCTATCCGCTGGAACTGCTGGTTCGCGCCGCCGCTGCCGGCTGGCGCGTGGTCGAACTCGATGTCAGTTACGGCCCCCGGACGGGCGGTAAATCCAAGGTCAGCGGTTCCCTTCGGGGCAGCATCACCGCGATCCTGGACTTCTGGAAGGTGATTTCATGAGCGCCCTCCCAGTGACCCTGCTGGTGGTCGCCAAGGCCCCGGAGCCAGGCCGCGCCAAGACACGGCTTGCCGCGACCGTTGGCGACCGGGTCGCCGCCGAGATCGCCGCCGCGGCGCTGCTGGACACGCTGGACGCGGTGGCCGCTGCGCCGGTGGCCGCGCGGGTGGTGGCGCTCACCGGAAACCTGGACGACGCCGCAGGCGCCGCCGACATCCGTCGTCGACTCGAGTCTTTTACGGTGATTGGCCAGCGCGGCGACGACTTCGGCGACCGGCTTGCCAACGCGCACGCGGACGCGGGCTCAGGGCCCGGGGGGCATCCCGTGTTGCAAATCGGGATGGACACCCCCCAGGTGACCGATGAGCTCCTGGCCAGTTGCTCGCGCCGGCTGCTGCAGGCGCAGGCCGTGCTCGGGCTGGCGTGCGATGGCGGTTGGTGGGTGCTCGGACTACAGACGCCGGCGGCGGCCGAATGCCTGCGCAGCGTCCCTTTGTCCCAGCCGGACACCGGGGAGCTCACGTTGAAGGCGTTGCGCGCCAACGGTATTGACGTGACCTCAGTGGAACGTCTCACTGACGTCGACTTCGTCGACGATATCGCCGCAGTGCGCGATGCCTGCGATCCCGCCAGTCGCTTCGCTCGGGTCACCCGTGCGGCCGGACTCTGAGGAATTGAGAGTGTGGCCGTCTGGGCATTCGGACTCTCCCCTCACATGGCCTTGGCGCAGACGCGTTCGGCTGGCTAGGATATAAAGCCAAACATCAAGTCCCGCAAATCATCTTGAATTACGCCATCGACGCTGATCGGCACCTCTGGGCCAGTCCGACCAAACTGGCTCATCGAAGTCGAAGCCGTCGCGTTCGCCGCGGAGGACGGCACCGTATGACTTCTGCCACGCGGTGACCGCCGTTTCCCTTCGCCGGTCGTGCGGCGCGGCGAGCCCGCCGCGTTGACCGTGGGTCCGCTTGTGATTGAGCCCAAGGCGCAGTCGGACCGGCTGGCTTGCACCGCGGCGACAGCCTCCTCGGCCACACCCCGAGCCGTCGTGCGACGGCTGGTCCGATCGATCGGCGAGGGTCTGAGATGCGGACGATCCAGACCCGCTGTACTGTTCGGTATAGTTGTACGGCTGCCCGTGTTCCTCTATGGAGGGTTGTCTGGGTGTTGAGGTGTGGGCGCTTCGGAGCGTCTCCGTGGGGACCAGTGAGCGACTACCGGCGGGTAGGGTACTCGGCAAAGTTTAATTCCCTCGCTGCGGCGGCAACATGACGGACGCCCCGGACGCCGCGGGCTCCGCAGCGCCTCGTCCTGACCCCGAGTCAGCACTGGGTGAGGAACAGTCCGTCGGACAGCGCTCGTCACATAACAAGGACTTGTCTGGCCGTGACCCCGCCTCGGTCGCCGAAGGCGATGGACCCGAATCAGCACCTCGCGCAGCCGACGCAGTACCTGAGGAGGACGGCTCGCCTTCGCAGTCCGATGCGAGCGACGCCGATTCGCACACCGTAGCCGCGGGCGCAGACGAGGTCTCTGTCGAGAACCCTGCGGCGGAACAGCCGGATGCGGGGGAGTCCGACCCTGCATCGGCCGCGGGTGACACGGCCGCTCCCGAGGACGATGCGGCTCGCCGCCGCGACGACCCCAATCGGGCGGTACCACCCTTGACAGATGACAGCGACATCGTCGCCGAACCTTCAAGAACTGCGCCCTCGGCTAGTCGTTCGGCTGCGCGCCATCCGCTAACGCTCGGTTCGGCGATCAGCTTGCTGCGGGACTACCAGTGGCCTCAGCTACCATTTCGCAGCCCGATCCGTGGACCGTGGTTGACCTCAGTGTTCGGTGCTGTGCTGCTGGCGTCGCTGCCGATTGTGATCATCACCGGACTGTTGTCCTGGATTGCTTACGGCCCGCGCTTCGGGCAGGCGATGCCCGGGCATGTGGGCTGGCTGCACCTACCGGTCTTCGACTGGCCAACCCGACCGTCGTGGCTTTATCGCCTTACCCAAGGTGTCCACGTGGGCCTGGGACTCATTCTGATTCCGTGGGTGCTGGCGAAACTATGGTCGGTCATCCCGAAATTCTTTCAGCTGCCCCCTGTTCGTTCACCGGCCCAGGCGGTTGAGCGGATCTCGTTGCTGGCGCTCGTCGGTGGCATCCTATTCGAGATCGCGACCGGGGTCCTGAACATCCAGTACGACTACATCTTTGGGTTCAGCTTCTATACCGCCCACTATTGGGGCGCATGGGTGTTCATCTCCGGCTTCGTCGTACATGTCGCGGTGAAGTTGCCGACCATGGTCCGCTCGCTGCGGTCCCGCTCCTTCCGCTCGGTGCTGGGCACCAATCGGGCACACACCGTTGCTGAGGCCCGTGACGAGACCGGGCTGGTCGCCGCACATCCCGGCCCCGCCACCATCAGCCGCCGCGGCGCGATTGGTCTGGTCGCGGGCGGATCCCTCTTCGCGGCGATTTTGACGATCGGTGAGACAACAGGCGGGTTTTTGCGCCGGACCGCGATCCTGCTGCCGCGTGGCCGCTCCTACGGCAGCGGACCCACCGATTTCCAGATCAACCGGACCGCCGTGGCTGCCGGACTCACCCCCGGCCAGTACAGCGACAGGTGGCGACTGAAGCTGACCGGCGGGGCCAACCGCCTCTCGCTGAGCCGCCCGCAACTGTTGGCGATGGAACAGCACACCGTGGACTTGCCGATTGCCTGCGTCGAAGGCTGGTCAACCGTGCAAGCCTGGACCGGGGTTCGACTGCGCGACCTCGCCGCCGCTATCGGCGTCCAACACATGGTGTCGGCCCGAGTGGAATCCTTCGAGCGATTCGGGGCATTCAAGTCGGCACAGTTCACCGCCGACCAGATGCTGCACCCCGATTCCCTGCTCGCCCTTCGGGTCAATGGAGTTGATTTAACTCTCGACCACGGCTTTCCGGCACGCATCATGATGCCGGCCATCCCAGGCGTCCATGCCACCAAATGGGTCGAGACCATCAAGTTCCGGGACAGCTGAGGTGCGCCGCTTCGCACGGTTCTACGGCGCACACCCGCTGCATCTGTTGACCATGATGTGCTGTTTTGCGTTGTGGCTGTCGGTGATCGCGGTCGCCGGCCCCCAGACCTTCATCAACACCCACGTGTGGTGGCAGTCAATCGCCGTCTGGTTTATCGGTGCGGCGGTGTTACACGACATGCTGCTGTTCCCGCTCTACGCGCTGGCCGATCTGTCGCTGCGTACCGGGCTGCGCGCCATGCGGGGCCTGCCGATCCCCAAGCGCACCGCAGTCCCGATCGTGAACTATGTCCGGCTGCCCGTGTTGGGCACTGGCCTGACGTTCCTCATGTTTTTTCCCGGGATCATCAAACAAGGGGCATTCTTTTATCGCAACGCCACCGGAATGACCCAGGACCCCTTCCTGCACCGCTGGTTACTGCTAGTCGCCGCGATGTTCGGGACTAGCGCCCTGTCCTACGCACTTCGCCTGGCACTGCACGCCCGGCGCACACGCACCGCACATGCACACGACCAGCCGTCCGCATCGACCACAACAGCCGAGACCGCTTCCACTGCACCCGATCCCGCGTAGGCATCTCTGGAGCTGCCCGGTCATCACCGATTGGCTGCCCCACCACTCTCGTCGCCGATCCATGATGAGTACAGCACCGAATTGGCGGCGATGAAAACCGCACCGGGCAGTTCAGGCAGGCCACGCCGAACGTGGCAATTCCGGTGTGTCTAATCGGGCGGGTCAGCCCATGGGGGCAGGTCGCGGCGCAGTTGTCGTCATCGACGGTGAAGTCGTCAATGGTGGCCGCGCTCGACTGGTGCGGCTCGGATTCTCCTGTGCCATAAGCAGAATCGGCCAACACCCTGACCGACTTGTCCTCGCCGGCCAGCAGCTGCGGCCCAACCGCTGCGTCGTGGATTGTTCGCACCGGCCGCTTGGTCGGCACGCATTTAGTGGTGATGCCGCACCGCGATACGCGTTTCACGAGATTTGCGAGGCTCGCCGCGCGGCATCATGGTGGCGAGCTTGCCACTTGATGTCTTTAATGTACTGTTGAGTACATACGATCAACCGCTTCTGAGGCCATCGGGCTGCGCGTCGAGCCGCTGCGGACCGACAGCCTCGGTCGCTGTGTTAGGCAGCGCCACGCGCGCGCTTTAGGTTTCGGCTGCCTGCTGTTCGCGAGGTCGCGCGGATCAGGCGGCCGGCAATGTAAACCGAGGGTTTCCGAGTGCACATGCGGTGAGCGCGATGATGTACTATCCGGTACAGATGGGCTGCTGGGCGCTTGCCCGGACAGGCGGGGTCGGGCCGCGTAGTGTCGGCCGTTGGAAGGGGCAAGTATCTGGTGTGAAAGGACGTCTTGTGGACGCACACGAGGCACCGCCTCCTCGCGCTATCGGCGCGGATGGCGCGTCGTCAGGTCCCGCAGAAGCCGGGACAGCGGCAGCTCGATGTCCGTCACGTGGCGTTGATTGATCGTGGGTCCCGGCTGTCATCAAACCAAGCTTGCATGCTCCGGTGGATTGTCGTCGCGATGACAATCCGTTACCAATCGCCGGACCCAGACCAGTCGGTGGACGTCATCTTCCGAGCGGCCGTCAACGGCGCCTCGTGCTGGGCCCGCAATCATCGCGGACACGTGCGCGAGTTACCGATGACGCGATGGATCGGCGGCCTGGACGCCGCACCCCACGATCAACTTGCCGACGCACACGTGCTGGGACACTGTTCGGGGCGGCCCACCCTCGACCTGGGCTGCGGTCCCGGACGTTTCACCGCGGCGCTGCGCGCTCGGGGATCGGCCGCACTGGGCGTGGACAACTCGGCCGTCGCGGTGGAACTGACGCGGCGACGGGGCGGCGCCGCGGTCCGCCGGGACCTGTTCGCTCCGCTGCCCGCCGAGGGAAGCTGGGATCAGGTCCTGCTCGCCGACGGCAACATCGGTATCGGCGGAGACCCCGTTCGGACGTTGCGGCGGGTCGCCGGCCTCCTCGCCCCAGGCGGCATCGTTATCGTCGAGATCGAGCCGCCGAGCACATCGGCGGGCCAGGAAATGTTGCGCTGGGAAACGCACCGTCACGTCGGGCATTGGTTTCCCTGGGCGCGCGTTAACGCCGCCGCGATCGGCGATGTCGCGTGTAGCGCCGGTTTCCTCGTCACCAACA
This sequence comes from uncultured Actinomycetota bacterium, assembly GCA_963760095.1. Classification (GTDB taxonomy): domain Bacteria; phylum Actinomycetota; class Actinomycetes; order Mycobacteriales; family Mycobacteriaceae; genus Mycobacterium. Next base: position 546,440 of record CAVXBT010000019.1, read on the forward strand.
TCGTCGATATTCACCCCCGGGTGATTGCGGTGCTCGCTGCGGTTCGCGGCCGGGCACGGTGAGCGGCGGCGTTGACCCATGGCCGAGCTTTCCGCGGACGACGTCGGGCCCGCATCGACTCATCGAGTGGGTCTTGGCCAATGGCCCCCGCTAGGACATCTCGTGGACGGCCGCGCCGCCGGAGTTCCGCCGCCGGACTGCCTGCAGCCGGCCTCCAACACGGTCGCGTTCAAAACCATCCCGACGCGACCGACAGCTTTCACGACGAAGCCTGCCAGGGCGGCGGGTAGGTTCGTGGTCGTGGAGCCTATGTACTGAATGGTACAGTTAGTGCTTCGATGGTTAAGCACTACCCTAGGGAGGCCTCGTGTCTGTCACTATTCGCGAGCAGTCGGAGCATGTGAAGGCAGCCTCGGTGGAGCACCTGCCGGCTGAGGTGGTCGAGGTTTTTGACCGCAGCGTCAAACAGATGCGCGAGCGGGGAGTCCCGGCGGGCACTGTCGGTGTGGGCGATCGGCTAGAGTCGTTCACTCTGGGCGACGCGACCGAGGCGCCGGTGATGCTGGAGGAGTTGGTGGCGGCCGGTCCGGCGGTGATCGTGTTCTACCGCGGCGGGTGGTGTCCGTATTGCAGCTTGGCGCTGCGCACCTACCAACAGGAGCTGCTGCCCCAGCTGGGCGCCTTCAACGCCCGGCTGGTGGCCATCAGCCCCCAGACCCCGGATCAGTCCATGTCCACGGCGGAGAAGGCAGGTCTCAAGTTCACGGTGTTGTCCGACCCGGGCAGCCGGCTGGCCCGGCGTATCGGCATAGCCTTCCAGCAAGCCGACGAGGTCCTCGACGCCCAGCGCCGGCTCGGACTCGACCTGGCTTCGGTCAACGCCGAGGCATCCACCGAGCTCCCAATGCCGACCGTGTTGATCGTCGACCCGGATCGCACAGTGCGTTTCGTCGATGTGCAGCCCGACTACACCGCTCGCACCGAGGTCGCTGACATCCTCGAAGCCCTGGCCCGCTAATCCGCGCGGCTCGGTGGCCGGGTCGATAAGGTCGACGCGTAGGTGGTCGGGAACACCCGACAATGACGCCATTTGGAACTGTGCTGCCCCAGCGGGGTGCAGGCCGATGGTGATCGCCGTGCGCCCGATCGGCTGCAACGGCGGTGTCACGGGCAACTTCGCCAGGATCGTGCCGACATCCGCCCGACACCGTGAAAGCCTCCGGCGCAATGCAAATCTTTTAAGCGCAACATTTTTGGGTGACCACACAGTTGCGACAGAACAGCAGACGGCCGCCGGCGATACGGATACTGCTTAGCGGGCGCGCTGTTTGGCCGCGGGTGGGCGTGCCCGGCGTCTTGGCGGGACTGCGGCTTCCCGCCGGTGTAGTTGTGCGATTGCGCTATCGAGTGCGTCGCGTAGTGGTGTGATGTCCCCGCGCACGCGGGCGAGCAGCATGCCGCCCTGCAGCGCGGCGATCACGGCGGTGGCCAGTCGTCTCGGGTCGGCGTCGGCGACCAGCTCGCCGCGGTCCTGCATCACTTGCAGCCCACGCGCCAACGGAGCTTCCCACTGCCGGAACGCAGCGTCAAGAAGTGGTCGAAACGTCTCGTCGTTTTTCAATTCAGCGGCGATGGTGCCCAGTGGGCAGGCAAACGGGCCGCCTGGCGCAGAGTGCACCTGAAGAATCTCCGCAGCCCACGCCTCGATCCCATCCCAGGAGTCGATCTGCTGAAGCCTGGGCTGCCGGGCCAGGACCAGCTGCAGTTGCCGCTGAATCACCGCGGCAATCAGGTCGGCTTTGCTGTCGAAGTAGTGGTAGAGCTGGGACTTACCCGAGTCTGCCGCGGCCAACACGTCGTCAAGGCTGGTCATACTCACACCTTGCTGATACATCAGCGTCGCGGCGGCATCGATGATGAGCGCGCGGGTGCGACGCCCGCGCTCGGTGACCGGCAACGGGCGTTCAGCGGCATCAGCTGACGACCCAGACACGACATCCACTGTATAAGACCTGTCCGCCCTGATCGGAGGACGCGGCGCTCGCGACGACGCGGATGCGCGCCGCGTCGCGCCCGCAAGGCGGCAAACTGGAGCAGTTCGTCGGCGACCACTCGTCGTCGGCGTGGCTTGCCGACACCGGCGGGCACGAGCACGACGTTATGCGTCCGGAAGCTCGCCACGACTGACGACGACACACACGCCGTACCGTTTAGCCCGCCGCGAGTTGTCGCCGCCGCCGAGGCGGTGCTGTACTGTCTAGTACAGTGTTGTTGGCTTCCCCGGAGCGGAGGCGAGTGGCCTTTCCGCATACGAGTTCTGCCGGGGCCTGTTTGCCCTGAAAGAGAATTGTCATGACAAGCACCGATACCACCAACGCAGGGCGTCGGGCAGCATTACACCGCGACACCACTGTCCAGCTGCCTCCCAAGGGCACCGCGGTCTTGGCCGCCAAGGCGGCGAATCTCAGCCGTATGGCGACACCCGACCTGGACACCCACCTCGGCACCGCGCTGCCCGACGCCGAGCTGCCGGAGAACCCACCATCCTGGGCGCGGCCAGAGGGGATCAACCAGCCATTATCGTGTTCTACCGCGGCGCCTGGTGTCCCTTTCTCACACCGTCACAGCGGACACCGCCCTTTTCCAACCGATCGGAGACCCACCGATGAGTACCACCACCCCGGAAGTGTTCCGCACGGCCGAATCTCGGTTCGCCGACCTGCCCGGGTACGCGTTTGCGCCCCATTACGTCGACGTCGACGGGCTGCGGATGCACTACCTGGATGAAGGGCCTCGCAGCGGCACACCGGTGGTGTGCTTTCACGGCGAACCCACATGGGCCTACTTATACCGCAAGATGCTGCCCCCGCTAGTGGACGCTGGGTACCGGGTCATCGTGCCTGACTACGCCGGCTTTGGGCGCTCGGACAAGCCGACCGATCGCCGCTGGTACTCCTTTGACCGCCACTGCGAGTTGATGACCGAGGTGCTGGGTGCGATCGATCTGCGTGATGCGACGGTTGTTGTGCAGGATTGGGGTGGGCCGATCGGGCTGCGCTGGGCGGTGGAAAACGCCGATCGCGTTGCGGCGCTTGCGATCTTCAACACCGGCCTGTTCACCGGCCGGGTGTCCAAAGGGTTCCTCGCCTGGCGCGGCTTCGCCGAGAAAAACCCCGATCTGCCGGTCGGCTTCGTCCTCCAGGGCGCGACCACAACAGATCTCCCGGCTGAGGTCGTCGCCGCCTACGACGCACCGTTTCCCAACGCCGAGTCCAAGGCCGGGGCCGCGCAGTTCCCGCTGCTGGTACCGACCAGCGAAGACGCTGTCGGGGCGAAAGAGATGCAGGCGATTACCGATGCGCTGTCGCGGTGGAGCAAGCCGGCGCTCGTCGCGTTCTCCGACATGGATCCGGTCTTTCCGTATCCGCAGGCCGGGCAGGCCTTTTGTGACCTCATCCCGACTTCGGGCGAGCAAGTGAAGGTCGAGGGCGCCGGGCACTTCCTTCAAGAGGATCGCGGGGAGCACCTTGCGCGGGAACTGCTGGCTCTTCTCAGCTAGGCGTCGGAGAAACTGTGATGAAGGCGTGGGAGTTGCAGGACGGTCAAGCGGTCGCCGTCGTCAATGTGTACCTTGCCGCGAGTGCACCATGACCTGTACCCCACACCGCCCTGGCTGTGAACCCGCATCCGGATCCGCACAGCCATGAATGGACTGTCACGACTGGCGCAGCACGGCGCTGCGTCGAAATCCCTTAGAGGACTTCAGGTCACCGCGATGGCGTTGGTCGCGGTATTCACGATCCACGGAATCGACCATTTGCACCGCGGACTGCACTTCGAATCGGCGCTTATCCTTTTCCTCGGCACCGTTCAGTCCCTCCTTGTGGGGTTGGCTGCGGCGCTCGTCATTACGCGGAATCGGTGGGCCGCTGCGACCGCGGTCGTGGTCGGCTGCCTCAACGCAGCTGGCTTCACCGTCCAGCACCTGCTCCCGGACTGGTTCGGTCCGCTCAGCGACAGTTTCATCCACGCTCCGCCGGACCGTCATGTCACCGCCTGGTCGTGGCTGTTCGCGGTGCTAGACATCATGGCGGCCATCGCATTTGCCGTCGCCGGCGCCGTGGAGTTGAAGAGGCGAACGCTCTCTGCAGCAGCGCAGTTCTCGAGGAAAGGTATCGCTGAGTGACAGCCGAGTTCGTTGTGGACCGAGATTTGTATCCGTTCGAGTCGCGATGGTTCAACGGCCGCAGCGGCCGCATGCACTATATCGACGAGGGCCAGGGGCCCCCGATCGTCTTCTTTCACGGAAACCCAACGTGGAGCTTCTTGTATCGCAACGTGATTACCAGACTGCGCGGCCAGTTCCGATGCATCGCGATGGACTACCTGGGTTTCGGCCTGTCGGAGCACCCTGATGATTTCGGGTACACCGTCGAGGAGCAGTCCGCCGCAGTCGGGGAGCTCATCGATCACCTCGAGCTGAACGACTTCATCACCGTGGGGCAGGACTGGGGCGGCCCGATCAGCATGGCCGTGGCCACTGTGCGTCATGATCGCATCCGCGGTGTCGTATTGGGCAACACCTGGTTTTGGCCCTCAGATGAGTGGCGATTGAAGCTTTTCAGCATCCTGATGGGTACCTGGCCCATGCAATACCTTGTGCTGCACCGCAACCTGTTCGTCGAATTTTTGCGGTTTGCCAGTTCAGAGAAGCTGACGGCCACCGTCATGCAGCATTACCGCGGTGTCCAACCCACGCCGACGTCACGTCGGGGCATCGCGGAATTACCCAAGCAGATCCGAGCAGCCCGCCCCCTTCTTGAGCGGCTGGCCCGCGAGGTGCCCGGCCGACTCGGTGCCAAGCCCGCCCTATTCGTTTGGGGCATGAAGGATCCGGGGTTTCCACTCGCCCCCGCACTGGGGCGGCTTAACGATGCCTTCCCCGACAACGTCGTCGTCCGCCTCCCACAAGCCAACCACTTCATTCAAGAGGATGCACCCGCCGCTATCGCCGAGGCAATCATCCAGCGATTCCAGTAATAAGTGGACTCTGTGGTGGCCTGGACGCGACGGTCGACGCGGCCTGTCCGGGCGTCGTGGCGTTGACCGAGCCCGCGCCGGTGCGTCCATCGTCGCCGAGGGGTGTCGCACGCTCAAGGCGCAGGCGCCCTTTTTCATCGTGACCCTGCTCAGAGATAGAGGATTTGATGTCAACACCTGAGGTCTTTCGGACACCGGATGAACGCTTCGCCAACCTCGCCGGATATTCTTTTACGCCGCACTACGCCGACGTCGACGGACTGCGCCTGCACTACCTCGACGAGGGACCAAGGAGCGGCAGACCGGTCGTGTGTTTCCATGGCGAACCCGACTTCGTTGCGGTGCTTTGACATCCGACGAGTGCCGACAGCAGCAGCATCCTCGCGGCAACCGCCCGAACGCTCATGCGCGTAAATCGTAGTAGCCCGCTGAGAAACAACCCCAGGTCACAAAGTGTCCGCTCTTGGAGAGTTCGTCGCCAACAGTGACGGCGGAAGCCACAGCGGGGTCGTTGGCCGTGATCACCCGTTCCCGCCGATAGCCGGAACCAGCACGACCGCAATAGCCTACTGGGAGCCTTCAGCGTGATGGGCTGGTGACAGGGAAAGCTGCGAAAGATAGCGGTACGCTGTCGCCCTCCCAATCCCGAACGCACGAGAGAGTTCTGGGATTGGTTCACCAGTCGCAGCGAGCCCGCGCAGCTGGTCTTGACGATCGGCGGTCAGTTTGGTCGGCTTGGTGGCCGGTAACTTTCGCCAACGTTGCTATGATGGCGGCCACGGCACGCCCGGTCGGTGTTGCGGTTTCGATTCCTTCGCGCAACGCGCGCAACAGGATTCGGCGCTCACCGAGTTCGGCGATGGTGCGGGTAACTTCGGCGACCGAGCGGCCGAGCCGGTCGATCGCGGTGACCACGACGGTGTCACCGGCGCGGGCGTAGTCGAGCATCGCCGCTAGTCCCGGTCGGGCGGTCTTCGCCGAACCGGACAACTTGTGGGTGAACACCCGATCGTTGTCGGCGCCGGCCGCGATGAGCGCCGATAGCTTCTCCTTCTTATTATCAGTTACTTAGTTGCTTGTGTGGCTAGGCCGTGGAACCGGATATACGACGACGGCGCCTCACAATCACGGGCAAGGGACTGGGCAGGTGGCGGCCTGGAGACCATCCAGCATGGCGTCGGGCAACTCCGTCAGCGCGTCACCGACGGGAACGTCTACGCACTGGGGTTTAACGTTTGCGTTCGAAGGCGCGGCCCGCGCGGTATCCAACGCCCGGTGGACGATGTCGATAGGGACCGGGCCGGCCAGGGACGGCGCGAACCGAGCGTTCGTCCTTGACCGCGTCATGCGCACTCATCGGGCCCTCCCGGAATTTCGGTGTGATGGAGTGGTCGGTGGTAGGTGAGTATGGGTGGGCCGTCGGCGTATTGGGCTAGTGCGGTGCTGATGCGGCCGAAATGGGGGCTGCTGAAGTGGGTGTCGATCGCGGTTTGGTCGTGAAAGTGTTCGTAGAGGGTGAATTGTCCTGGCTGGTCGACGTTTTCATGGAGCAGGAAGGTGTAGACACCGTTCTCGGCGCGGGCGGCGGGCAGGAGTTCCTGGAGGGCCTGCAGGAGGTCGTCGCGGTTCTCGGGTGTGGCGGTGAGGGTGGCGATGATGACGATGCCGGAGTCGGGGTTGGTCATGGTGCAGTGTTCCTTTAGTGCATCTGTGGGACTAAGGATGGTTGAGGGGTTGGGGTTAGGGGGTTTTGGCTTCGCCGCCGTCGACGCGTAGCGCGGTGCCGTGGACCCAGCGGGCGTGTGGCGAGAGCAGCCAGGCGTACCCTTCTGCGACCTCTTCGACGGTGCCGTAGCGCAAGATGCGGGCCTCGGCGGCGAACACCTTGGCCGCCTCCTGGGTGTCAAGGCCGCGGGCTGCGGCGAAGTGTTCCAGCATGCGGTGGCGGCGGGCGGTCAGCGTGGGGCCAGGAAGCAATGTGTTGACTCGGATCCCGTCGGTGGTGCCGCGATCGGCGAAGGCCTTGGCCAACGCGGTGATGAAGGCGTTGATGGAGCTGACTGCGCCAAGTGCAGCACTCGGCGCTGCCGCGGTGGCCCCGGAGGTGATGACGACTGCTCCGCTGGTTGCTTTCAGATGCGGCCAGCCGGCCAGCACTAGGCAGCGCATGGAGTGCAGTTTGACCGACAGGGCGTCGTCCCAGTCGGTGTCGGATAGGGCGAACAGGTCGGCTTGTTTGACCGCGCCGGCGATGGCGGCGATACCGTCGAGACGCCCGAATTCGGTGATGGTGGCGGTGATGGCCCGGGCGGGGGTTTCGGGGTCGCGCAGGTCCAGCGGCAAGACCAGCGAGCGGGCTCCGCGCTGCTCGATCTGCTCGGCGACCTCGCGCAGGGCGTGTTCGCGGCGGGCGATCAAGGCTATGGCGTCGAAGTCTTGTGCCAGACGCACGGCGGTGGCGGCTCCAATGCCGCTGCTGGCGCCGGATACGACCACCACCCGCTGAGGTTGACTCATCATCGTCTCTGGCCTGAGAACGTGGTGGTCATGACGTTGTCGACGGCCGCGGCGATAGTATCGGCTTCCTCTTCGAGGGCAAAGTGGCCGGTGTCGAGCAGCTCGATGGTGGCTGTGGGGATGTCCCGGGCGTAGGCGTGCGCGCCGGCGGGGACGAAGAACGGGTCGTGTTCCCCCCAGATCGCCAACAGTGCGGGTTGACGCTGGCGCAGCCACGCCTGCCAGTCGGGGTAGCGAGGTGGGTTGTTCTGGTAGTCCCACAGCAGCGCTTTCATGTAATGCGCACGCCCGGGCAGGTCCAGAATCCGTTGGTCGTCGTGGGCGTGTTCGGGATTGACGTGTTCGGGGTCACGTGCACCGGCCTGCCACTGCAGTTGCGTGCCGGCCAGGCTGACGAACTCATCGACGGCTTGTTGTCCGGCGTCGCGGTCGGCCCACCAGTCGGCCAGCGCACTGACTCCGGGACCGAATCCGTCGGTGTAGGCGTTGGCGTTCTGGGTGATAATCGCCCGCACCCGGGTGTCGTGCCGAAGGGCGATGCGGAAGCCCACCGGGGCGCCGAAGTCGAACATGTAGACCGCGTAATCGCCGATGCCGAGCGCGTCGATCACCGAGGCGGTGATCTCGGCGAGCCGATCGAAGGTTGGAGATTCCGGCAGTGGGTCGGACAACCCGAACCCGGGATAGTCGATGGCCACGGTGTGCCAACGGTCGGCCAACCGGTCAATCAGCCGCAGATAGGCCCGGCTGCTCGACGGATAACCCGGTAACAGGATCAACGTCGGGTGGGCGGGGTCACCCGCGTCGCGCACGAAGACGCGTACATCGTCGATGCTGAGGTAGTGATGACGGATAACGGACATGAAAATGCTCCTTGACGGCGAGGAATTGGACGGGTCGGCAGCGGCTGCGCGAGGTGGTCTACGCGCGGTCGCCGGTGCGGCGGGGGACCGAGGCGCAAAGGATGAGCGCGATGGGCAGGCCGACCAACAGGGCGTGATCCACCCCGAAGGCCAGGTAGTACCCACTCAGGAAGGGTTCACGGGCTGCGCGACCCAACGGCAGCACCACGGCGTTCATAAACACCCAAATCCCCGCCCCGTAGGCCACGCCGAGAACGGAGGCAGTCGCCAAAGTGTGCACCCGGGGGGAGATGACCACTGCATAGAAGGCGGTGAACACCACGGCCAGAGCGGCGTGGATGGCGAATCCCAGAGTGGCAGTGCCGATCCCCACCCAGCCAGTGGCAAACGCTGCGTCCCCAAGCACCCCGCTGGCAATGTACTGCAGCAACGTCTCGAAATTGAACCTGCCGGCGATCAACACATACGCCACGAACGCGAACGCCGCGTCGGCGACTGCGGCGACCACTGCAGCCACCACCAGCGCACGCCACGACCACCGTCGCGATCGCGCGAGGCGACGGTCATCAGTCGGTGAGGACGAGCAATCAGTCGTCATAGAAAAGCTCCTAAACACAAGTGGCGGGGTGGCCGATAATCGTTCCTAACGCTACACGACCATAGCCATGCGTTAGACACTCCGTCAAGGAGACATGACTTGGCTTTACAGATGCGCTTACTTCGGTATCATGGTTGACCGTCTAATGGATAGTGTGACTAATGAGCATTAGCAACAAGCCGCCTTCGCTGCAGCTCTTGCAGCAGGCGGGGTTTCCGATGGGGGGCGAACCCTCACTTGCGGTGGACCTCGCCGACACGCTGGTCACCGTCACCGACCCGCCCACCGACCTGATCGCCGACCCCGACCAATATCAGCGGTGGTGGCAACTACAGGCCTCCCGCCTACCGTTGGCAGGCGAACTACCCGTCCCCGACCTCACCGCCGCCCGCCGTCTTCGTCACGCCATCCGCGAGGCGTTCGACGCCCACCTCGCATCCACGGCACCCCTACCCACCTCAGTCGACGACATCAACGCCGCCGCCGCCGCGGCGCCCAGCAGCACCCGACTCGAACTGCACGACAACGCATTGCGCCGCAGCACCCGCTGGCACCTTGAACACGGCGGACACCCTGCCCTGGCAGCAATCGCCAACGACGCCATCACCGTGCTCACCGACAACCAACTACGCGGCCAACTGCGACGCTGCGCCAACCCCGCATGCTCCATGCTGTTCCTAGCCACCAATCCCCGCCGCACCTGGTGCACCGCCAACATCTGCGGCAACCGCGCCCGCGCCCACCGCCACTACCACCAGCATCACACCCCGAAACCACCGCCGACCAAACATGAGTAATAGATACCCACCGACACGAAAACGCCTACATAGCGCTAACACTGACAACCCAGACGCCACTCGGCGCTCGATACGATTAAGCCAGTCGATTTCGACAACTGACTTACTCCGACGGCACAAAACCGCCTGACCGAGGTCCGCCAAACGGGGCCAAACCCTGGTACCCGAACCACACCGCGCGACGGAGGATGACCCAGTGGCGCTGCAGGAAGAACAGATCACGGAATCCGACTTCAACGTTGAACTCATAACGATGCGGTCGAAAAAGTCGTTCGCCGAAGTCACCGCCGAAGTCGAGCGCCTGTTTCAGCCCTACGACCTCGACAAGCTCAGCAACCTAGCCGCCGCGGGCGACCCGCAGAAGTTCACCGCGTACGCCAAACAAGTAGACGGCTCAGCCGGATTCGGAATGTTCTTTCAGCTGGACATGGGTGCACTGATGCGGCCTGGCGGCATCCCGCTTGAGTCCAAGCTTTACCTGATCGGCAGCGTCATCACCGGCCAGGGTCTGTTCCGGTACTCCGGGGTTGCAGGCTTGGGCGCGCCAGTGCGGTTTTGCGTATCTCAGCGAAACGGCGAAGACACTAGGATTGACATCAATCGCCCGACATCGTTCCACAGCCAATTTCCCGAGCTCAGCACCTCTTCTGTCCCTGCCGAAAAAGATGCCCGCATGCTCCCACTGCTGGCGACAATCGCCGGAATCCACTGGCCGGCCTAACAGCACCGGACGACAGCTACTCCCTCGTCATCGTCGGTTTGACCCGGGAAGTCGGTATCCGCCACGCGCGGTGAGAACACGGTCCTTATCGATTTAGCGACGCGGTTTTAACGTGTGGCGTTCGCGGATCAAGTCCAGGGCACGCAGATCACGGTCGGCGATCGCATCGACCAATGCGGCGTGAAGTTCGTAGCGGGCATCAATGTCATCGGGTAGATGCTCATCATCGATGGGCCGTACCGACAGCAGGTGGGACTCGATGACGTCGAGCAGCATTGGATACAACGAACGCAAGATGGCGCTCGGGCTAATGTCAGCTATGCGGGCGTACAGGTTTCGCTCTGCTCGCGCGAAGGCGGTGCCTTCCACGTCGCCAACAGCGACCTTCATGTCATCCAGTTGGTTACGCAGGGCGGCGATGTCGTGGTCCGACGCGTATTCCAGTGCGTCTTCTACAAGCAATGGATCTAAGGCTTCTCGCAGTCGCACGGCTTCGGCGACGGAGGTGGCATCGTCGTCAACGGTCAGCATCGAATTGCCGAGGCGCACCATCGGCGATTGGCGGCTGGCGAACAAACCACCCCCGGGGCCCGAACGCACGGTGACCAGGCCCCGAGCCTGAACCATTCGCAGTGCTTCGTTGAAAGTGCCAACCGCCACCCCGCAGCCGTCCCGTAGCTCCTCCTTCGTTCCGAGCCGATCGCCGGGTTCGGCCGAAGCGGCCAACGCCGCCAAGTGTTCGGCTGCCTGTTCTGGGCGCGTCTGAGGGCGATCGAAACGTGGCCGCTCCCAATCCTTGCGCCGTAGGGCGGGGGGGTCCGTCGTCATGAAGATCTGCCTTCCGCTGTGTGCCAGCCGGACTAGGATACCGGCCGCGAGCCACATTCAACATGATTAATTATGTTGAATCTATTGACACGCGACGCAAGCCGACCCAGACTACTGGCAGTCGCGCTGATTCAGCATGGTGAATCGGCAGGAGGGTGCGCCGCATATGCGAGCTAGATTGCCGTTCGCGACCCCCCGCTTCGGATCATCCGATTGGACGGTGCCGGGCGTCTTGATGAAAGCCGTTGCCGGGGTGTGTAACTCATGATCGCATTGACCCCGGCGTGGAAGCCCGCCTCGGCCGTGGGCGGCTTCTTCGCGATGGCACTCGACGTACTGGTTCTGATCCCGCGGAAACCCTTCGCCTGGCGTGAATTTGTCGCTCAAGCCTGGTTCGTAGCGCGAGTGTCACTGATGCCGACGGTGATGTTGGCGGTGCCGTACTCGGTGCTGGTGGTGTTCACCTTCAACATCTTGTTGCTCGAGTTCGGAGCCGCCGATTTCAGCGGCACAACCGCGGCCTTCGCCACCGTCACGCAGATCGGCCCAATCGTGACCGTCTTGGTGGTCGCCGGCGCCGGTGCGACAGCGATGTGCGCCGACCTGGGGGCGCGCACCATCCGGGACGAACTCGACGCCCTACGGGTGATGGGCATCAACCCGATTCAGAGGCTGGTGGTTCCGCGCGTGCTGGCGGCGATGGTGGTCGCGGTGCTGCTGTCTTCGGTGGTGATCCTCGTCGGTCTGGTGGGCGGATTCATCTTCTCGGTGTTTGTCCAACACGTCACCCCGGGCGCCTATGCGACCGGTCTGACGGTGCTGACCAGAGCTCGCGATGTGCTGCTCGCGTTGGTCAAAGCGGCGCTGTTCGGATTGTCGGCCGGGTTGGTCGCGTGCTACAAGGGCACTTCGGTCGGAGGGGGCCCTGCCGGCGTTGGCAATGCGGTCAACGAAACCGTGGTCTATACCTTCATGGCGCTGTTCGCGATCAACATCGTTGCCACGGCGGTGGGCGTGAAGGTGACGTCGTGACCGTCGCAAGTGCGCGGCTGCCGCGCACCTCGCGCCAGATCCGGAAGTGGGGGGCCGGCTGGACCAGGGTCGGTGCCCAAACATGGTTCTACGCCAAGACTCTGCGCTACAGCGTGGATGTATTCGTGCGCTACAGGTCCGAGCTGGTTCGGTTGATCGCGCAGATGGGACTGGGTACCGGTGCGCTCGCGGTGATCGGCGGCACCGTCGTGATCGTCGGTTTTCTAACCATGACGACCGGGGCACTCGTCTCGGTGGCCGGTTATAACCAATTGGCCGATATCGGCGTTGAGGCCCTGACCGGCTTCGCATCGGCGTACTTCAATGTCCGGCTGGCTGCGCCGTTGACCGCGGGGGTGGCGCTGGCTGCCACGATCGGCGCCGGCGCCACCGCTCAACTGGGCGCGATGCGGATCAACGAGGAAATCGACGCACTGGAAGTCATGGGTATCCGCACGATCGCCTACCTGGCCTCCAGCCGCGTGGTGGCAGGGGTGATCGTGGTGATCCCACTGTATTGCGTTGCAGCGTTGTCTGGCTTCGTGTCTGCTCGGTGGTGCACAACGGCGATCTATGGTCAGTCGGCCGGCGTCTACGACCACTACTTCAAGGCATTCTTGTACCCGACCAGCTTGATCTGGTCGTTCTTTCTGGCCGTGGCCATGGGCGTCGTCATCATGCTGGTGCACACCTACTACGGATTCACCGCTTCTGGAGGGCCGGCCGGCGTTGGTGAGGCGGTGGGGCGGGCGGTGCGTACTTCATTGGTGTCGTCAGCATTCTTGACCGTCTTCCTCTCACTTGCGATTTACGGTCAGTCCGGCAACTTCAACCTGTCGGGCTAGCGCGTGGACGGCACTACAGAGCAGTCCCGGATCCACCCTGCATGGTGGACACTGGTTTTGATCGCGATCGTGTCGTCGACCGTGTGGGGGTGTTGGGCCGCATTTGCCGGCACGTTGACAACCTATGTGCCTGTGACCTTGACATCGGACCGCGCTGGATTGGCTATGGAACCTGGCGCCAAGGTCAAGCTGCGCGGTGTGCAGGTGGGCCGCGTGGCGGGCGTTCAGGGCGGACAAGATCCGATTAGTCTGCAGCTGGAGCTGTTCCCGGGCCAGATCAGTGACATTCCCGCCAACGCAGAAGCGCAGATCCGCGCGACCACTGTTTTCGGCGCCAAGTACGTCGACCTGGTATACCCGGATGATCCAAGCCCGCAACATATTTCGGCTGGTGCGGTCTTGCGGTCCAAGAACGTCAGCACCGAAGTCAACACGGTCTTTCAGAGCCTTGTCGACGTTCTGCACCAAGTCGACCCACCCAAGCTAAACGCGGTGTTGACTGCCTTTGCCGAGGCGGTACGCGGTCGCGGAGAACGCATCGGTGAGGCCGTCACCGCCGCTGACAACGTGCTTGGGGCGGTCAACCCGCGGATGGGAACGATCCAGCACGACTGGCGGTCGTTCACGGGTGCCAGTGATGCCTATAGTGCTGCGGCGCAGCATATTCTGGCGACTTTCGATGCCGCGAACGTGACGGCCGCGACGATCACCGCACGCTCATCAGACTTAGATGAATTGCTGCTCAGCACGATCGGGTTCGCCCAAGCTGGGGTCGACCTCATCGGTCCCAACCGAAGCAATCTGGTGCGGGCGATCAACACCCTCGCACCGACTACCGACCTGTTGATGAAATACAACCCCGAGTACACGTGTCTGATCATGGGCGCCAAGTGGGCGCTGGACAACGGCGCATACGACGCCGCCGGCGGCAACGGCCGCACCATCGTCATAGACGACGGCTTACTCTTCGGCGACGACCCCTACCGGTATCCGGACAATCTGCCGGTAGTGGCGGCCAAGGGCGGTCCCGGCGGCCACCCGGGCTGCGGTTCACTGCCGGACGTCTCCAAAAACTATCCGATACGCCAATTGGTCACCAACACCGGCTGGGGCACCGGTTTAGACATCCGACCCAACCCCGGTATCGGTCACCCCTGGTACGTGGACTTTTTTCCCGTCACTCGTGGGACGCCCGTGCCGCCCAGTTTCCGCGGAGTGAAACCACCGGCGATCGGACCGGTGCCCTACCCCGGCGCGCCCCCGTACGGCGCTCCTCTCTACGGCCCGGATGGAACGCCGCTGTATCCGCCGCCGCCCGGGGCGCCACCTCCAGAGCCGCCCGGGCCGCTGTCACCGACATCACCCTGACCACAGCTACCAAGGATTGCAGTCATGACAGACAACACCGTTGGTGCAATGTGGCGCCTAACGATCTTCGTTGTCGTGTGCACATTGGTGACGTTCGGGTTATTCATGGTGTTCGGCCAGTTGCGGTTTCAACCGGAGCAGACCTACAGCGCCGAGTTCACCAATATCAGCGGGCTCAAGGAGCGCGACTTCGTCCGCATCGCCGGGGTGGAAGTCGGCACGGTCAAACACATCTCGATCCGAGACGACAACATCGTCGTCGTCCAATTCTCCGCCGATGACACCGTGGTGCTGACCCAGGGCAGCAAGGCGCTGATCCGCTACGACAACCTCGTCGGCGACCGTTATCTGGAATTACAGGAAGGCGCAGGGGAAGTCGCTCGCCTGAGGCCGGGCCAGACCATCCCTGTCGATCGAACCGAGTCGGCGCTGGATCTGGACGCGCTGATCGGCGGCTTCCGCCCGCTGTTTCGGGCGCTGGATCCGGCGCAGGTCAACGCCCTCACCGGCCAGCTGATCCAGGCATTCCAGGGTCAGGGCGCGGCGATCGGCTCATTTCTGGCCCAGACTGCCGCGGTGACAAACACGTTGGCCGATCGCGATGTGCTGATCGACCAGGTGGTCGTCAACCTGAACGCCGTGCTTGGGTCACTGGGAGATCAAAGCCGGCAGTTCGACAAAGCAGTCGCCTCGCTGGCCGGACTGATGGAGCGGCTCGCGGCTCGCAAAAGCGACATCAGCAATTCGATCGCCTACAGCAACGCCGCGTCGGGGACGATCGCCGATCTGCTGCAACAGGTTCGCCCGCCATTCGCTAATACCGTTGCACAGTCGGATCGGACCAACAGCATCGTCATGGGTGACCATGACTACGTCGATGACCTGCTCAACACGTTGCCCGACGCCTACCAGGCGCTAGCCCGGCAAGGGATGTACGGCGACTTCTTCACCTTCTATTTGTGTGACGCAGTGCTGAAGCTCAACGGCAAAGGCGGTCAGCCCGTGTACGTGAAGGTCGCAAGCCAAGTTACTGGGCGGTGTGCACCGAAATGAAGTCATTTTCAGAACGCAATTTGACGGTCATCGGCGTGATCGGTGTGGCGGCGACGGCAGCAATCGTGCTCGGGGCATGGCAGTACGACAAGCTGCCAATATTCACCGCGCAAAAACACCACTACTCAGCCTATTTCGCCGAATCCAGTGGGATCGACTCCGGCGCGCGGGTACAAGTCTCGGGCTTTCAGGTAGGCGCGGTGACCAGCGTGGAACTGGAGGGTCCGCGTGTGCTGATCAAATTTGACGTGCGAAAGGAGATCCGTCTCGGGGATCGCGCCGAAGCCGCAATCAAAGCCAAAAGTCTACTCGGCGTTAAGGTTCTCGAGATTACTCCGCGCGGAAACGGCCAGCTGGCGGGCCCTATCCCGTTGGACCGCACCACCCCGGCCTATGAACTGCCAGACGCCTTGGGCGATCTGACCCAAAGCATCCACGGGCTGGATACCGATCAGCTCAACCAGTCGCTGAGTACGCTGGCGCGGACTTTCCAACACACCCCAACTGATCTCAGGATCGCGGTCGACGGCGTGGCCCGGTTCTCACAAACGCTCAACGACCGCGACGCCGAGTTGCGGAATCTGCTTGCCAACGCGAGCAGGGTCACGAGCGTGCTGGCCCAGCGCAGCGATCAGGTGCTCAGCTTGATCCGCAACACCGATGCGCTGCTGGTCCAACTGCGAACGCAAAGCTCGGCGCTGGATAAGATTTCCGGTGATATTTCGGCGTTGTCGAAACAACTCTCCCTGTTCGTTGCCGAAAATCGTGCGCAACTTCGGCCCGCCCTGGACAAACTCAATGACGTTTTGACCATCGTGGACAATCGCAAGGAGCGGGTGCAGAAGTCGGTCAAGCTACTCAACAACTATGCGCTATCGCTCGGGGAATCCGTGTCGGCGGGCCCGTTCTTCAAGGCCTATGTTCCCAACCTGTTGCCCGGCCAATTTGTGCAACCGTTCATCGACGCCGCGTTCTCAGATCTCGGGCTCGACCCGAACGTGTTGTTGCCCTCGCAGCGCACCGACCCGCAGACCGGTCAGTCGGGTACCCCCCCGTTGCCGATGCCCTATCCACGCACCGGCCAAGGCGGGCAACCGAATCAGACACTGCCCGACGCAATCACCGGCAACCCGGGCGACCAACCGTGTACGGGCACGGGGTCTGGCTCGGGCTGTTATCCGTACCGGGAGCCGCTACCGGCCCCGCCGCCCGGCGGCCCACCTCCTGGGCCACCCGCTCCGCCGCCACCGGGGTTGGCGTCCACGCCGCAACCCACATCGTCCCCGATTTACGTACCCGCACCCGGCGAGGTGCCGGCCAACCAACCGCCGACCGGCGGGAGGCGGCCGTGAGATCTCGCTACGCCCGGATTGGCTTGGCGCTGGGATTGGTGCTGACGCTGCTCGGCGGACTTGTTGTGGTGGTGTGGTCACTGCCCAAGATCGCCAGGACCTCCGTTGTCGCCTACTTCGACGACAGCAACGGCATCTTCGTCGGCGACGATGTGGTCATCCTCGGTGTCAAGGTGGGCCATGTCGACCACATCGAGCCGCAGCCCCAGCGCGCCAAAGTCACGTTCTCGTTCGATCGCAAATACCAGGTACCCGCCGACGTCAATGCGGTCATCGTGTCGCCCAAATTGATCACGTCGCGCGCCATTCAACTCAGCCCTGCCTACACCGGAGGTCCAACACTTGCCAACGGCGCCGTAATACCGCAAAGTCGCACCGCGGTGCCGGTGGAGTTCGACGACTTCCGTCAGCAACTGGAGAAACTCACCCAAAGCCTGCAACCCACCCAACCTGGTGGCGCCAGCCCGTTGGGCGCGATCATCAATACCACCGCGGACAACCTGCGCGGCAGGGGCGCGCATATCCGTGACACGATAATCAAGTTGTCGCAGGCGGTTTCGGCGCTGGGTGATCACAGCGGCGACATCTACTACACCGTGAAGAACCTTTCGACGCTGGTAACGGCGCTTCATGACAGCGCTGATTTGATGGCGCAACTCAATATCAACCTTGCTTCGGTGACCTCGCTTCTGGCCAACGACCCAGACGAGGTCGCCCGGGCGGTCGACGATCTCAACACTGCCGCCGGCGACGTGACCGGGTTCGTTGCCGACAACCGCGAGGCACTGGGCACGACGTCGGACAGATTGGCGTCGGTCTCCAAAGCCCTTGTCGACAGCCTCGACGATGTCAAGCAAACCTTGCACGTGCTACCAAATGCGTTGCAGAACTTCATCAACATCTATGAGCCGGCTCATGGCTCGATCACGGGGATTCTCGGGCTGAACAACTTCGCCAATCCAATCACGTTTCTGTGCGGAGCGATTCAGGCAGCCGCGCGGCTCAACAGCCAGCAATCGGCCAAGCTCTGTGTGCAGTACCTGGCACCGATCATCAAGAACCGGCAGTACAACTTCCCGCCGTTAGGACTGAACCCGTTCATCAATGCGCAGGCGCGACCGAACGAGATCACCTACAGCGAGGATTGGATGCGTCCGGACTACCGGCCGACGAATAACACGCCGCCCCCGCCCGAGCCGGTAGCGGCCAACGCGCTTCCAGGGCCACCACCGCCGGCCGAAGCGAGGGAAGCGACAAACCCCGCTGAAGGTCTGCGCGGCATCATGCTGCCCCCTGGTGGTGGACGATGATACGGAACATGTTGAGCCGCAAAGCTGCCGGGTTGATTCTGGCGTTAGCCGCAGCCGGTCTTTCCGGATGTGGCTGGCGTGGTGTGAACTCGTTACCCCTGCCGGGCACCGAAGGCCGTGGACCGAATTCATACCAGGTGCAAGCTCAACTGCCGGACGTCACTAACCTCGACCCGAATTCGCGAGTGCGGGTTAATGACGTGACGGTGGGCACCGTCACCAGGATCGAACGCCAAGGCTGGCACGCGCTGATCACCATGAAGATCAACGGGGACGTGACGCTACCAGCCAACACCACCGCCAAAGTTGGGCTGACCAGTCTGCTGGGAGCACTGCATGTCGAATTGGCCCCGCCTACGGATGCGCCGCCAGAAGGGCGGCTGCACAACGGATCGACGATCCCACTATCGCGCGGCGGTGCCTATCCGACTACCGAGCAAACCCTGTCCGTGGCCTCGATGCTGCTCAATGGGGGAGGCCTTAGCCAGATCCAGGACATCACCAAGGCCTTCAGCACCGCCTTCGCCGGCCGAGAAAACGACCTACGCAGCCTGATCCAGCGGCTAGACGAATTCATCGGTCGCCTCGACCGACAGAAAGACGATATCATCGCTGCCACCGGCAGTTTGAACAACTTGGTCGGTCAATTCGCCCAACAGAGATCGTTGGTCGACGAGGCATTACACACCATCCCTGATGCGTTGGCCGTGCTCAAGGAGCAACGCGACAAACTCGCCGACGCGTTCGACAGACTCGGCAAGTTCAGTGCGCTGGCTGCAGACTCGGTCAATCAGACCAAAGCCTCTCTTGTGCGGGAGTTCAAAGACATTGGGCCGGTGCTTGATTCCCTCGCCAACGCCGGGCCGGCGCTGACGCGTTCGCTGAGCCTGCTCTCAACTTATCCGTTTCCCAAAGAGAACATCACCAAATTCGTGCGCGGCGACGCCGTCAACATCACCATGGTCATCGACTTGACGTTGAGCCGCCTCGATACGTCGTTTTTCACCGGGACCAGATGGGAGGGCAATCTAACCGAGCTGGAGATGCAATGGGGGCGCACTATCGGCGAACTGCCCAGCCCCACTACCGCCGGCAACCCGCTGGTGGTTCCTTATCATCGCGATCAAGGACCCTGACGTGCGCCTTGATCGACGCATCAAAATCCAGCTGGCCCTGTTCATGGTGATCGCGATCGTTGCCGGCGCCGTCATGATCTTCCGCTACATCGACGCTCCCGCGATGCTGTTCGGCGCCGGGCGCTATACCGTCACCGTCGAGTTGCAGCGGACTGCCGGGTTGTATCCCAAAGCCAATGTCACTTATCGGGGCACCGAGGTCGGCGAGGTCAAAAGCGTTCACCTGACCCGAACCGGCGTCCGAGCGGTGCTATCACTGAGGTCCGGCATCAGTATTCCCTCGGATTTGGAAGCTCAGGTCCATAGCCAGTCGGCGATCGGCGAACAATACGTCGAGCTGCGTCCGCATGGTGCCGGCGCTCCGCCTCTGAAGGCAGGTGATGTCATCACGGTTGACCACACGCTGGTGCCGCCGGACATCGATTCGCTGCTGGATGCCACCGACCGTGGTCTGGCCGCCATCCCACGGGACAATCTGAAGACCGCGATCGGCGAAAGCTACACTGCCGTCGGGGGATTGGGCCCGGAGCTGTCGCGGCTGGTCAAGGGATCCACTCAATTGGCCGTGGACGCCGATCACGACCTTGACCCGTTGATCGCGCTGATCGACCAGTCCCGCCCGGTTCTGGACTCGCAAGCAGCCAGTGGCGATGCGATTCAGGCCTGGGCAGCACACGTGGCCACCATCACCGACCAACTGCGTTCCCGCGACACGTCGGTTGCCGGCGTGCTGCACAAAGGTGGCGCGGCCGCCGACGAAGGCCGCCAACTCTTGCAGCGACTGCAACCCACCCTGCCGCTGCTACTGGCCAACCTGGTCAGCGTGGGCGAAGTCGCCCTGACCTATCAGCCGGCCATCGAACAATTGCTGGTCCTGGCGCCGCAGGCAATCGCCGTCGAGGCAGCCACTTTGATGGGCAACCTGAACACGAAGCAGTCTTACAAGGGCCTGTATTTGGACTTCCAACTCAACCTCAACCTTCCACCGGTCTGCATGACAGGCTTTCTGCCCGCCCAGCAGCAGCGGGCCCCGTCGTTCGAGGATTACCCTGACCGTCCCCCCGGTGACCTGTACTGCCGGACGCCTCAGGACGCGCGGTTCGGAGTTCGCGGCGCGCGCAACTATCCCTGTCAAACTGTTCCGGGCAAGCGGGCGCCTACCGTGAAAATGTGCGAGAGCAACGAACAGTATGTGCCGCTCAACGACGGCTACAACTGGAAAGGCGACCCGAACGCCACCTTGTCCGGTCAAGGCATTCCGCAGCTGCCGCCGAGCTCACCCCAGCAAGCGGCAGAACCTGCACCCGCAACGGCTCCGCTGCCCATCGGCGCGGCTGAATACGATCCGGCCACTGGTACTTACGTCGGCCCCGACGGGCGGTTGCGCACCCAATCGAACTTGTCTCAAAGTGCGCCCCGGGACAAGACGTGGCAGTCGATGCTGATACCACCGAAGGGGAACTGACCGAACGTGTCTAGCCGCTGCGGAACACGTCGTTGAAGGTCTCCATGACGGCGACTTCGTCCGGCCGCTGCGCATCGGCCCTGGCCTTGGCGCGCTCAACCAGTGCCTGCACCTCATCGGTAGCCAGGATGTCCATAGTCTCAGAAACATACTCCGACAACGGCATCGCGCGCGGGTCGGTGAGATTTCTCTGCTGTAGGCCGGTCTGTACGTAGGGAGGAGCGATTTCCAGCACGGTGACCGACGAACCCCGCAGGCGATAACGCAACGACAGGGTGTACGAGTGCAGGGCGGCTTTGGTCAGCGAGTAGATCGCCGATGTCGCCAGCGGCGCGTACCCCAGCATCGAGGAGACGTTGATGATGGTGGCAGCGGGTCGTTGCCGCAGGTGGGCGATCAGCGCCGAGTTCAGCCGTAGCGGCCCGAGCAGGTTGGTGGCGATCGTCGTGGTCAGTAGCTCGTCGTCGAGAGGATGACTGACATCGTCGTCGTACATGACACCGGCGTTGTTGACGACGACGTTCAAGGCCGGATGGGCCGCGAGCAGCTTGGGGACTATGACATCGATGGCGCTCGCATCGGACACGTCCAGTACGACGGCGTGCATGCCTGGCTTAGCCTTGACAACCTCGTTCAGTGCTTCTGCGCGCCGACCCGCGATGATGACGTCGTTACCGCGCTGATGAAATTCCTCGGCCAGCGCCCGTCCGATGCCTCCGCCCCCGCCAGTGATCAGAATGGTGTTTCCGGTAAGCCTCATCTGGTTGCCTCACTGCGAGCGAACGTGGCGTACTGCTGACGCACATACTCTTCGAAAGTCGTTGGCGGTCGGCCCAGTAACCAGGTCAACACATTGGGGTTGCCGATGAAGTCATGGCTGCTGTAGCGGGCCGAGATCGCGCGCAGGACCTTGGCCTGGTGCGGGAACTGCGCGGGATCGGCGTCGCCGAACCAGGCCCTGAGATAGGTGTCGGCATCGATCTGGCGTACCTCGATGGGACGTTCGAGCACAGTCGCGATGATCGCACCCAGGTCGTGCGCGGTGAAGCGACCGGGCGCCACCAGTTCGTAGGTAGCCCCGGCATGACGCTCGCTATCGGTCAATACCGTGCAGGCGACGTCGGTGACATCACCGAGGTCGACCACCGACTGTCTTCGGTCCAGAGCCCAGGACAGCTCGAACACGCCCCGCTCGAACGCCGGCCGAAGTTTCAATGGCAGCATGTAGTTCGACGGCTGCAGAATTGTGAACTCCAGGCCAGAGGAGAGCAGGTGTTCCTCGATGTCGCGCTTGATCTCGTGTTGCACCAGATCGGTGATGATCGCGTGTAGCACCGAACTGAAGACGAAGTGCTGCACGCCTTCGGCGCGCGCCGCGTCAACGATGGCGAATCCCATGTCGCGTTCGCGCGGATGCACGGTCGGCCCGACGTGATAGACCTTGTCGACGCCTTGCACGGCGCGCTGCATCGTCGCCGGCTCGCTGATGTCTCCGACCACGACGTCCTGAACACCCAAGGCGCGCAGCGATTCTGCGGAGCTCTTCGACTGGACGCAGGCGCGGACCTGCTGCCCGGCCGCGAGCAGTTTCGGTACGAGTAACTTGCCCTGGTTGCCGAATCCGGCCGTCACCAAGATCATGCGTTCCCTCCAGCCATCACGTAGTCAGGTCGAGCACTGCGCGCACGATGCTGTCGGTGTCGATGCCGTGGTAGCGATACACCGCATCGAGCGACCCGACTTGCCCGAAGTTGCTGACTCCCAACGACTTGCTCGGCACCCGATTAATCGAGGAGATGAAAGACAGGGTGTGCGGGTGCCCGTCGAGCACGGTGACCATCGGCGCCGCGCGATCGGCTGGGAAGACCTGATCGAGGATCCACGACGGCGCGGCGCCAAGGCCCTGCCGGGACTGAACGGCGTCGAACAGCAGTCCCGGGCTGGTCACGCACACGACTTCCGTGCCGATTCCGATCTGCGCCAAACGATCTGCGGCGTCTAATGCCTCCGTCACCATCGCGCCCATCGTGACGATCGTCGCCGCGGCGCCGGCGCGGGGCCGCAGCGTGTAGGCGCCGGCAACGACGTGGCGGCGGCGGCGTTCCCGCGCGGCCGGATCGGTGGGGACGTCGGCCAACTCCTGCCGGACCGGCCTGGTGGATAGCCGAAGATAGGACGACCGCCCGTCGGGCCTACCAAGTCGCGACATGCAGTCCAACAGCGTCCACTCGACCTCGATTGCGAATGCCGGCTCGTAGCTTGTGCATCCGGGCTGTTCGAGCCCGATGGAGGGGGTCTTGATCGATTGATGCGCACCGCCTTCAGCGGCAAGGCTGACCCCCGACGGCGTACCGACGAGAATGGACTGGCCTCCGGCGTAGATCCCGTACGACCAGGGTTCCAGCGCGCGTTCGACGAACGGATCGTAGAGGACCCCGATGGGAAACAGGGGTTGACCCCACCGGCTCCACGCCGCACCGAGCTCCCCGATCAGCCCGACGAGATTGGTCTCCGCGATGCCGAGCTCCATGTGTTGGCCCGTCGGCTTTTCCCGCCAGTGCATGATGGTTTCGCCGTCGTCGTCAAACCAGTTGCGTCGCTCGCCCGGTGACCACACCCCTACCTTGTTCAGCCAGCCCGCCAGATTAGTGGTGGAACTTACGTCCGGGCTGACGGTGACTATCCGCTTCGCGACGTCGGGTGCCTCCCGCGTGAGGTCCAGCAGGGCCCGACCAAGCGCCGCCTGGGTGGTGGAGACGGCGGGCGGAACACGTCCGAGGTCGGTTGGTACCGCAGGCGGATTTCCGGTCGGAAGTGGCGCGCGCTGCAGCCGCTCGGCGGTCGCCTGGCATAGTTCGGCGGCCGGGGAACCGTCGTTGAAGCGACGCCAGGGCTGCGCGGGGTCTTGGCCAAGGGTCACCGAGAGTTCGGTGAACTGCTCGTCGGTCAGCAAAGAGGAGTGATTTTGCGGATGTCCCTGTGTCGGAAGGCCATAGCCCTTGATCGTGTAGGCGATGATGATCGTCGGCCGGGTGTCGTCGATCTCTGCGTACGCCGACCGCAGCGAGTTCATGTCGTGGCCGCCGAGGTTGCTGATTGCCCGGACCAGGGTGTGGTCGTCGAGTCCGGTGATGAGGTCGCCGATCGCGCCGGCATCGTCGCCCTCTGCGGGTAGCCGGGCTCGAAGCTCGTGCGCCGAGCAGCGCAGCAGCCGCTGGTACTCGGAGTTAGGCATGTCCAGGATGCGGCGCCGCAGCGCCGCACCCCCAGGACGGCCGAAGAGGTCTTCGAGCAGCCTGCCGAACCTGACGGTGATGACCTGCCAGCCGGCCGCGGAGAACATCGTCTCGAGTCGGCCTGCCGCGATGTTGGGCACCACCCGGTCAAGCGACTGGCGGTTCATGTCGACGATCCAGACGATCTCGCCGAGTTCCTGAACGGATGGGTCGAGGATCGCCTCCCATACCGCGCCCTCGTCCAGCTCTGCATCCCCGACCAGCGAGTACTGCCGTCCCGTACCCGTGTCGCCCAGCGTGGTGTTGACGTAGCGGCGCGTGACAGCTCCCCAGATCGGCGCGGTGCCACCGATTCCCACCGATCCTGTCGAATAGTCCACCGGGTCGGGATCCTTAGACCGGCTGGGGTAGCTCTGCAGGCCGCCGAACTCTCGCAGCGTGGTCAGGTGGCTCTGGTCGAGTGTCCCGAGCAGATAGTTGATGCTGTGCAGCACCGGCGATGCGTGTGGCTTCACCGACACGCGGTCACCCGACTGCAGCTGGGTAAACCACAGCGACGTCATGATCGAGACCATCGATGCGCACGAGGCTTGGTGCCCGCCGACCTTCAGCCCGCTGGGATTGGGGCGAATGCGGTTGGCGTGATGGATCATTGCCGTTGAGGTCCACAGCACGTGTGCGGCAATCTCGTCGAGCACATCGCCGCTGGCGTCCGCACTTCGTAAGTTCTCGGGGGAACGGGCGGTGGTCATCGCGTCGTCCTGGTGACCAGCGTGCCGATCCCTTCGATTTCGCTGACCAGTACGTCGCCGTCGTGAAGATACCGTGGCGGGGTCCGGGTCGTGCCGACTCCGGACGGGGTTCCGGTGAAGATGACGTCACCCGGGCGCAGGATGACGACCGAGGACAGATAGGACACCAGGGCGGGCACGTCGAAGATGAGTTGGCCCGTGTTGGAATCCTGCACTTTCTCGCCGTTCACGGTGCAGGTGATCGCCAAACTATTCGGATCGTCCAACTCGTCGGCGGTGACCACGACAGGCCCGATCGGGCCATAACCAGGTTTGGATTTCCCTAACCCGAACTGCGGGGTCGAAGGATCGGAGAATTGCAGCGCGCGATCGCTGATGTCCTGGCCAATGGTCAAGCCGGCGACGTGAGCCCACGCAGCTGCGGGCTCGACATTCCGACCGCCTGACCCAATCACGATGACTAACTCGACTTCCCAGTCGACGGTGTCGTTGTCGAGGACCAAGTCGTCGTGCGGGCCGGCGATGCAGGAGATGAATTTGGGAAATACCAACGGCGACTTGGGAGTCTGCAGGCCTGCCTCCTGCGCGTGGTCGGCATAATTGAGGCCGATGCCGAATGCCTGCGACGGTGCGGGGACGGGAGCGCCGAAAGGGCCTAGTGCGGGGGAGCGGCCGTCGGCGGAGAAGTCGGTGGCGAACCACGCGGTCAGCTCGCCCCACCGGCTGTAGGCGGACTGCACGTCGCAGCTGAAACGACCACCGCTTGCCTGCGCGATGTCGAAGAAGTGTTCTCCTTGGGCAACGCACGCGCGACCGTTGACATTGGCAAACCTCATCGAAGCGCCTTCCTCTTAGTCTCAGAACTGGTTGGACGATGCCATCTGCGCGAGCATGCATTGATGGGCGAAAGCGAGCTGGTTGTAATGCATTGCGGCGCCCAGCAAGTGATGATCGATGCAATGGCCGACTCCCGCCATGATCTCCGAATGGACTCGCAGTGTCGGGCTGAACTTGGCGAGAAACAGGTCTCGGGCCCCTGGTGAGGCGTCCCAGAGCGCGTCGAATTCGGCGAGTGTGTGGTGGACCGGCACCGTAATGGCAAGTGCGGTCTCGTCGAGACGTTGCGCTGCCCACTTAGGCGCTGACTTCAACTCGATCATGGGTGCCGGTGCGAACGAGGACCGCGCCGAGACGATCGCTGCTGCGGACACACTCGACGCGGGCCCGTACCACAGCTGCTCCCGTTCCTCGACGGGCAGGTCGACGACACCGCTGAAGGGAAGTGCGCCGAGTTGTTCTGCCGCACCACCGGCAGGGATGGCGGCACCCGTACCGCTGATGGCCACGCCGGTCAGCCGCCAATGAGGCTGTCGGGCAGCGATTTCGAGGGCGACGATGCCTCCGATGGAGTGTCCGACGAGGACAACGGTGTCCGCGGCGCAGTCATCGAGCATGCCCGCGATCGCGCTGTCGAGTAGTTCGGCTTGCCGGACGAAGGTGTTGTCGTCCTCGGGCAGCAAATCGCTGGCACCATATCCCGGCCGGTCCATCCGCAGCACCGAGAATCCGTTGCGCGTCGCAATGTCGACGAATGACCCGGTGCGTGAGCCGGCGATGCAGAAGTACTCGCTGGTGAAGGTGCCGCCGTGCAGGGCGACCAGTAGCGGGCTTCCTGGATGCGGCGTGCCGGCAAGGTGCAGAGTCGCCGACACGGCGTATCCGTCGACCGATGTTCTGAGATTCTGCATTTCCAACCTCGCCATGCGCTCGGTCCTGACTAACCGACTGTGTCCGCTATGCACTCATGCTCGGTGATGCGGGCATACGCCGCACGGATTTTCGGAACCATTGCCCGACAGGCTGCGACGTCCCGGTGACCTTCGTCGCGAAGCTTGAGGATGTCACCGCGACGCCGATCCGATGGGATGTGTTCGCCGCGCGCGGTGACCAAAGCGTGAAAATGACTGTAATCCTCGCCGAAGACCAATTGGTACGTCGCGGGCGCGGCGGTTACCTCGGCGACGGCGGCGACTAGGGCGCGCAGCCGGCGTCCGAGAGCGTCGGTCTCCGCGTCATCGAGTCCGGTGATCAGTTCCGCATGGCGCCGGGTTCGCAGCACAAACCATCCGGGGACCTCCATTCCGGGCCCGATCTCGGCTGCCCAGAGCTCATCTCGGAAGATCACCGAACCACTTTCGGCGGTCTCCATTTCGCATATCAAGCACGAATCAGCGGCTGACGTGTTCAATTTCCATCTCCTTGGATACGCCGTGGCCATCCCTCGTCGGACGCTAGATCAACGGAGTGATCTGGTCGTCTCGGCCCAGTAAGGCCTTGCCGTAGATCTCGTAGTTGACGATCGGCATCGTGATCGCGTCTCTGGCAGCTACCGCAGAGTCCCGCCAGATGCGTTGCAATGGATTGGTTTCGGCAAAGGACGACCCCCCATGTGCGGACATCAGGATGTCGATCGCCTTCGTGATGTGGTCGAGTACCCATCCGGCGTCGGCACGGACCCGCGCGCGGCCCAGCTCGTCGGGGTAAACCCCGCGCCTCGCGGCGGAGTCGATATCATCGGCGGCGCGCTGGGCGTGTAAATGAGCGGTGTCGATGAGCATCGCCGCCTCGGCGATCTGCAGCTGAAAAGCCACCGAGTCGGATTGAGCAGAGTAATAGGTATAGGAGACCGGCTTGTGAGCGGCGTGCTCTTTGACGAGTTGCAAGGCTCTGCGGCCCAACCCGAGTTGCGGGCCGGCGAGCGCGAGCGCCAGCACCGGGATCAGGGCGGATCGATACAGCGGCACGTCGGTGTGTCCGCTCCCGTAGTCACCGTAGATCGCGCCCGTCATCGACAGGATGCGATGGTCGGGCACGTACACGTCACTGGCGATCAAGCAGTTCGAACCCGACGACTTCATTCCGGCCACGAACCAGGTCTCTTCGAGTTTCAGATCATCTCGTGCGATGAGAGCAAACCCGTGATCAACAATCTCCCCGCTCGTGTCACTGATGGGAAAGCCGAGGACCGCCCAGTCCGCGTGCCACGAGCCCGGGCTGTGGTGCCAGCGTCCGGACACCCGAACACCCCCATGCACCTGTGTCGACTCAGCGGTGGGGGCTAGGACGCCAGAGACCTTCGCATCTGGGTTAATTGCCCAGACGTCATCCTGGGCCTGCTCAGGAAACAAGCTCGTAAGCCAGGCGCATACGTTGCACAGGGTGACAACCCACGCGGTCCCACCGTCGGCCTCGGCGACGGCCGAGGACACGTCGAGCATGGTGCGCACCGAGGTTTCGTACCCTCCGTATCGGCGCGGTTGGGCGATCTTGAATGCGCCGGCATCGGTGAGGGCGGTGATGGACTCCTCGACGACACGGCGCGCGGCCTCACCCTCGTCGGAGTTCTTCTCCAGAAGCCGCTGGATCGCGCGTACGCGTTCGACGATCTCGACTTCGGGTGATCGCGGCCTTCCGCCCGAAGGTGGCTTCGGGCGGGTCCCGGCGAAGGTGGTCATCGAGCGGGTCGGCTTCACACGCCGACGAGAATCGGCATTGGATCGGGCAAACCGGCTCGTAGTGACCAGGCGCGGTCGGTGAGTTCCTCGACCCGGGTACCGCTGCGGCGGGCCGCGAGCATCGCTTCGGGATCGAAGGCTGGGCCGACCGAGTCGCCCGCGTATTCCGGACCTCGCATGTAGTTAGTGGCATCGGCAGGGGTGGCGAAGTTGTCGATCTGCATCTCGACGAAGTTGCCGTCGGGATCCTGGTAGTACATCGACGTCGTCACCCCGTGGGCGATACAGACCGCCGGAATCGTCTCCTGGTCGCGCAGCAGCACGTAGCGGTCGAGTAGCTCGTCGAGGTTCTCGAAGGTGTAGGCCACGTGATGTGCGCAGGCGGTGGTGGAATGTTTGGGCTGCGCCTCAACTGGAAGGGTCATCAGTGCCACCCGGTGGTGCTCGGCGTCGTAGGTGATGAAGCATAAGGCCTGGTCCTGGTATACGACGTGACCGTCCAGGACGGCGCAGTACCAGTCGCGCATCCGATTCGGCTGACTCGTTTGGAAAACGACGTGGGCGAACTTTGGACTGGCGGACATGGCGGCTCCAATCTGCCGGATCCGTGGGTTCATTGTCGTGGCACTGTGGCGTGGGACACAACGTAGCAGCGATATGTGATAACAGCAAGAGCATTGTTCAGACCCTTTTCGATCGCTTAAATAAAGCGCTGAGCAGTCTGTATCCGAGAAAAGTGCCGCATAAATGAGGTATGGACTCGCGACAAGTCGATATATTGTTGCTATCGTTCGCTGCACGCCGCGCTGTTCTCGTCTCTTGGAAGAGGGTTGGCTCTTGACGTCGTCAAACGCCGTTATACGGCCGATTTCGTCGCGTTCGGTAGTCGCCCAGGTCACCGAAGAGCTGCGCCGGGCGATTCTGTCGGGTGCGCTGGCGCCCGGACAAGAATTTTCTCTCCGCGAGATTGCCACGATGCTGGACGTGAGCTTCATCCCGGTTCGCGAGGCGCTGCGAAGCCTGGAGGGAGAAGGTCTCGTCGTCATCCGGCCCGGCCGTAGCGCGACCGTCGCACCGCTCGATCTCGACGACCTGCACGCCATCTACCGATTGAGGCGTGTGCTGGAGCCCGAGCTTGCCCGCCGGTCGTGCTTGCTGCTAACGGTTGATCAACTCGATCGTCTCGAAGCGCAGGCAGCGCAATTCGGCGACGAGAACCTCGGCATGGACGGCATCTACAGCAGTCATCTGCAATTTCACCTAGCGCTGCTGGAGCCCGCGGCCACGACATGGGATACCAGAATGCTCACCACATTATGGCGGGCGGGAGAGCGGTATGTGCGGATCGGATTCGGACTCCTCGACTACGACCCGCACGAGCACGAACGCCGCGAACGAGCCCACGAGGACCTGATCGCGGCATTCCGCAAGCGGGATCCTGATCTCGCCGCGCAAGCCATCTTCGACCATCTCGCTCGCAACGAAGACACCGCGCGAACGGCGCTCGAGGCCTATCGTACTGATGCGGCGAGCGTGCCGAAGGATCGAAAGACCAATGCTAAGGGGGGTAGTCGCTCTACGCGACCTCGCAATGCGCGGAGCCAACCGCGGTGAAAAAGCTCCCGGCGGCTGAGGTACACCGACGCACGCCGGTGCTCGTCATCGGTGGCGGACCCGTCGGCCTGGCCACCGCGCTCGAACTCTCTCAACACGGCACCGGCTGCATTGTCGTCGAGCCACGAGTGGACATCTCGTGGTTGAGGCCGCGCGCCAAGACGACATCGACACGGACGATGGAACACTTCCGCCGATGGGGCATCGCGGATACCGTCAGGCGGCGTGCGCCGATACCACAATCCTGGTCTGATGAAGTCGTCTTCTGCACAACACTTTTGGGCCGTGAAGTGACACGCTTCGACCACTGCCTCGGGCTGGATCTCGTCGATGACGACCTGGTAGCCGAAGGCGGCCAGCAGGCTCCACAGCCGTTGATCGAGTCCATCATGCGCGACCGGGTAGGCGAACTTGCCGAGGCGGAGTTGCTCGTTGGCCACCGGATCGTCGCCCTGACCCAGAACGACAGCGGGGTCGTGGCCACCGTCGCCGACGGATCCGGCAACCTCACCATGATTGGTTCGGAGTTCCTCATCGGATGCGACGGCTCCCGCAGCGTGGTGCGCGGAGCAATCGGTGCGAAGTATGAGGGCAGCGCCGACGAGCGACCGAATTTCAACGTGGTCTTTCGTGCCGAGTCGCTGGCGTCCCGGATGCGTCTCGGCGACGCCGTGCATTACTGGGTCCTCAACCCCGGCCAACCGGGCCTGGTGGGTCGATTGAATCTCGTCGACGAGTGGTGGTGCGTCATCATGGGCGTCAGCGCCGAAGAAGGCGTTGTCGATCCGGCACGCTTCATACACAATCTGATTGGCGACGGAGCCGACCCGGTCGCGATCGAGGTGCTCGCTACGGATCCTTGGCGAGCACGTATGCAGGTAGCCGACACGTTCCGGTCCGGTCGGGTCTTCCTGGCCGGCGACGCGGCGCACCAGAATCCTCCATGGGGAGGCCATGGTTTCAACACCGGTATCGGCGATGCCGTCAACATCGGCTGGAAACTCAGTGCGGTGCTCAACGGATGGGGTGCCGAAACACTATTGGACAGTTACGAAATCGAGCGCCGGCCGGTCGCCCGAGAAACGATAGCCGTCGCCACTAAGAACATGTCCATTCTGGGCCCCCAGCTCGCCGATCCGCGCCTAATGGGCAGTGACGATGACTTCGCCTGCGCGCAGCCGGTGGTGGCTGCCGCCACACAGCAGGGCAAGCGCGCCGAGTTTCACAGCTTGGACGTGGTGCTCGGAACCTCCTATGCGGATTCACCGATAGTGGTCGCTGACGACGTCGCGACGGATTTCGACGTCGCGCCACAGGAACCTGGCGTGTACGTTCCGAGCGCCGCGGCCGGAAATAGACTGCCGCACAAGTGGCTTGCCGGGCATCGCTCACTCTTCGACAGCTTAGGTAGTGAGTACAGTCTGGTCGGTGAGGTGAATTCGGCACCAGGGCGGCAGCTTCTCGAAGCCGCTGCCTCTCTGCGAATTCCGCTCGCAGCCGTGCAGCTGGACTGCCAGGTGGCCGAAGGTCTGTTCGCGGCCCCGTTGGTGTTGGTTCGACCCGACCAACACGTCGCGTGGCGCGGCAGCCGAGCGTCAGACGCGAAGGCGCTCATGCGAACGGTCTCTGGTCGTGCCTGAGTGGCGAAGAAGTCTCCTATCGGCGATGTAGGCGTTGGGGTGCAATGCGAAAGTAGGTTTCAGAGATGCTGTCAGCTGGTTGTCCCTGCTGCGCGTACCAACAACCATTGCCCGCGCCAGGGTTTTTCCGTCTTGGGTCCGTTGCCTTGGAACGGGCCAAAGACTCGAGCGAGCGGAACGTTGCGGTCGACACCGGATCCTCCCGTACGTTGCTTCTGGACGGCGGAACCGTAGTCGATCCACGGGACGGCAGTGTCGCGGCCGATGTCAGCGTTCGGATATGTGACGGCCGCATCGTCGAAGTGTCCCAGCGCGGAACCGGCCGCGAGGACCCGAACACAGAACGCATCGATGTGGCGGGCAGATTCATCGTGCCGGGCTACAACGACATGCATTCGCATGCATTGAACCTTGGCAACCCCTCGGGGAGCCTCGCCCTGATGCTCGCCGAGGGCATCACTGGATTTCGCCAGATGTCGGGTTCACCTGCCCTGTTGAAGAAACGACGCAACAACACGTTGCCGATCGGTCCGGTGGCGCCGGCACTATTAGAGACACCCGGCACTATTCTCACACCGCTCAATGCCGGATCGAGCAAGGCTGCCGCCGCTGAGATCCGGCGCCAGCAGGGCCAAGGGGCCGACTTCGTGAAGATGGTCATGGCGGACCCCGACGTTTTCATGGCGGCGGTCGAACAAGCTGTCGCCGTAGGGATCCCAATTCTCGGTCACCTGCAAGAGGGCGTAGACGTCGTGGCCGCTTCGCGGGCCGGCTTCCGGTCCGTCGAGCATCTCGGGCCGGGCTCGCCGGTATGGGCGTCCTGTTCGACAATCGACGAGGAGTTGCGCTCGCAGGCCTACGAGAGACCGGTGATCAAGGCACCGCCCGTCAAAATTCCCTTCCTCGAACGCATCGTCGGATGGCGGATGCAGAAGTTACTGGTCAACCCCGCCGCCTTCTCTGATCCCATCGACGTTGCCCGGATTCAGCGCGCGTTGGACACCTACAGCGAGGACAAGGCCGCCGTCGTGGCAGCAGAACTCGCGGAACACGGCACCTGGCAGGTGCCGACATTGGTTCGGCTGCGCAGCATGGAATACGCCGGTGCGCCGGAATACGAACGTGACGAATCGTTGGCCTATCTGCCGGCGAAGAACATCAAGAGGTGGCGCACGGTGACGGCGAAGTTCCTGGCACTACCCGTCGAGGCGCAAACGACCTACCGAGACCTCTATCCGCGCCAGCTCAGCCTGGCAAAGCTGTTCGCGGACAACGGTGTTCCGATGATGACCGGGACGGATGGCGGATCCATGATGGCGCCCGGCTTGACTCTGCGTCAGGAGTTCGCTGAACTGGCGAAGGCGGGCCTTTCGCCGCTGAAGATCTTGCAGATGACCACCATCAACCCGGCCCAGTATCTCGGTCGTCAGGACACCATGGGGACAGTCGAACCCGGGCACAACGCCGACCTGGTCGTACTGGACGCCAACCCGCTCGACGACGTGCAAAACCTGCACAGGATCAACGCCGTGGTCAGGGCAGGCACGTACTACTCGGCCGCGGAGCTGGCCGCACTAAAGGTCCGCGTGAGCGCCAGCGCTGAAGACAACCGCTAGCGCTGACGTCGCGTCGCACATGGTGCATGAAAATGACTGCGCGCGTTATCGTTTCAGGTCATGTTGCTTTCCGGGGTGCATCGGCGCATCGCGGGTGTGACGAGCCAGGCCGCCGCGAGCCGCCCGGCCAACATCTACGAAGAACTCTTCGGCGTAGTGGGTCGCCTTGGCGTCGCTCTGATGCCCTGCCCAAGCCGTGCTGGCGGGCCGAGTCACCGAAGTTGTGGACAACCGTTTCTAGGATCCGCCATGTAGATGAGAAAAACGCGTCCGCCATTTTGATGAGAATTCTGCAAAGTGGCTGGTCGAGGTGTCGCTGTCCGCCATGTTGGATGCGAACCTAATGGGAACCGATCAGCGTGTTCCGACAGGATTTCGTTTACTGCGCGGGACGCTGATTACTGAGCCGCCGGCCGGTGAGCACACGTGAGAACCTGGAGCATTGGTCGATTTCTAGCTGTAGAGCGTGCCCCGGCCGGTTGGTGAGGTTGCCTGTAGCGCTTATGGGGTGTCGTGCCGGTCGAGCACTGGTCCATTAGGTTGCCGCCGGGTGGCCTTCGGCTCTGAATGTTGTTTCTTCACAACGGAGTTAGGAGGCGAGAAGATGATATTCGTCGGGGACGATTGGGCGGAGGACCACCACGACATCCACGTGATGGATGCCGATGGGGCGCGGCTAGCGTCACGCCGGCTACCCGAAGGACTTGCGGGCATCAGCGGGTTCCACGAGTTGGTGGCCGCCCACGTCGCAGAACCCAGCCAGGTGGTGATCGGCATCGAAACCGATCGCGGCCTGTGGGTGCAAGCCTTGAGCGCGGCCGGGTACCAGGTGTATGCGGTCAACCCGCTGGCCGTCGCCCGCTACCGCGAGCGACATCAGGTCTCCGGCGCGAAATCCGACGCCGGTGACGCCAAGCTGCTGGCCGATCTGGTCCGCACCGACCGGCACAACCACCGCTCGATGGCCGGCGACAGCTCCGAAGCCGAGGCGATCAAGGTCCTCGCCCGAGGACACCAGAACCTGATCTGGGCCCGCACCCGGCACACCAACGCGCTGCGCAGCGCACTGCGGGAGTACTACCCAGCCGCGCTGGAGGCCTTCGACGACCTGCACGACCGCGATGCCCTGGCCGTCCTGGGTCGCGCTCCCACTCCTGTCGAGGCAACTCGTCTGAGCCTGGCCAAGATCCGGTCGGCACTCAAACACGCTGGGCGACAACGCAACCTCGATGCCCGGGCTCAGGAGATCACCGTGGCGCTGCGCACCGAGCAACTCGCCGCACCCGCCGCGATCACCGCCGCATTCGCCGCGACCACCCGCGCCGCGGTCGGCGTCATCGCCGAACTGAATCGTCAGATCAGTGACCTCGAAGCCGAACTGGCCACACATTTTGAGACACACCCGGACGCCGACATCTACCTCTCCCTGCCAGGACTCGGTGTCATCCTCGGCGCCCGGGTGCTCGGTGAGTTCGGGGACGACCCGAACCGATACACCACCGCCAAGTCTCGCAAAAACTACGCCGGAACCTCACCATTGACCGTCGCCTCGGGTAAGAAGCGCGCCGTCCTGGCCCGCCGTGTCCGCAATCGACGGCTCTACGCCGCCATCGACCAATGGGCCCTCGGCGCCATCAACACCAGCCAAGGCGCCCGCGCGTTCTACGACCAGCACCGCGCCGCCGGAGACCTCCACCATCAAGCCCTGCGCGCCCTCGGTAATCGACTCGTCGGCATCCTGCACGGCTGCCTACGCCACCACACCCACTACAGCGAACACACCGCCTGGGCACACCGCCAAATCACCCAAGCCGCTTGACGAGTTAAGCCCCTGGGATGCCTACACGCGGGAGCTGGTGCGTTGTTTGCCCGCCTCATAGCGACAACTGCATGCCTGTCCGGGATTTGTCGCTATGAGGCGGGCACATCGAAGTTACCGGCGCTCGGAGACTGCTGTGACTGACGTGACTGGCCCGTGCCGTTGGGTCAGATGCCCGCACCGGGGTTCAGGATGCCCAGCGGGTCCAACGCATCCTTGATGCGGCGGTTCAGCGCCATGGCTTCGGGTCCCAGGTAGCCGGCCAGCCACGGGCGCTTCAAGCGCCCGACGCCGTGCTCGCCGGTGATCGTGCCGCCCAATTCCATGGCGAGGTCCATGATCTCGCCGTAGGCCAGATTGGCCCGTTCGAGCTCCGCGGCGTCGCCTGCGTCGTGGACGATCAACGGGTGGGTGTTGCCGTCGCCGGCGTGCGCGATCACCGCGATCATCAGATCGTGCTGCGCGGCGATCCGGGCGATACCGCTGACCAGGTCGGCCAGCGCGGGCACCGGCACGCCGACGTCTTCGAGCAGCAGCGGCCCCTTCTCCTCGACGGCCGGGATGGCGAACCTGCGCGCGGCGATGAACGCCTCGCTCTCGTCCGGGTCATCGGTTGAAAACACTTCCGTCGCGCCGTATTCGGTGAACGTCGCGGCCATCAGCTCGGCGTCGTCGCTGCCGGCATGTCCGCGTTCGTCGGAGGCGGCGACCAGCATTGCGGCGGCACCCCGGTCAAGGCCCATCCGCAGCTTGTCTTCGACCGCGTTGATGGTCGCCGAGTCCATGAACTCCAGCATCGCCGGGCGCAGCCGCGACGTGACCCCGAGCACGGCTTGAGCGGCAGCCTCCACCGACGCGAAATAGGCGACCACCGTGGCCAATGGCTGCTGCGGCGGCACCAAACGCAGTGTCACCTCGGTGATCACGCCCAGTGCGCCTTCGCTGCCGACGAACAACTTGGTCAGGCTCAGGCCGGCAACGTCCTTCAAACGGGGCCCGCCCAGTCGGACCGCGGTGCCGTCGGCCAGCACCACCTGGACGCCGAGCACGTAGTCGGTGGTGACGCCGTATTTCACGCAACACAGGCCGCCGGCGTTGGTCGCGATGTTGCCGCCGATGCTGCAGATCTCGTAGGACGACGGGTCGGGCGGGTACCACAGGCCATACTCGGCCACCGTCTTCTTGACCTCGGCGTTGAGCAGCCCGGGTTGGCAGACCGCGGTGCGGGTAACGGGATCGACGACGATGTCGCGCATCTTCTCCGTCGACAGCACGATGCCCCCGTCCACCGCGGTGGCGCCACCGGACA
Source organism: uncultured Actinomycetota bacterium (assembly GCA_963760095.1). Classification (GTDB taxonomy): domain Bacteria; phylum Actinomycetota; class Actinomycetes; order Mycobacteriales; family Mycobacteriaceae; genus Mycobacterium. The sequence goes on from CAVXBT010000019.1 coordinate 582,866, forward strand.
GGCCGGTGCCCATACCGCGGGTCACCACCGGAACCTGGTTGGCGGTCGCCCACCGCAAGACGGTCTGGACCTCTTCGGTCCGGCGTGCGCGCACCACGGCCGCCGGTTTTCCGGCCGCCGGATCGAAGGCGCGGTCCTGCCGGTAGGACTCGGTGACCGCGGGGTCGGTGACGACCATTCCCTCGGGCAGCCCGGCGATCAGGCTGGCCAGCGCATCAGCGGCCATAGCCGCGATCCTACGGACACCGCGAATCACGTTCGTGCACAGTAGAGCGGTGACGCTCGCTCACCCGCGCACCGGTGCGCTGTTCGAGTCTCCAGTCCCGCCCGGCACCGGCTGGCCCGGCGACCCCGCGACCGCCCGCACACCCGTGGCGTCGGAGCCGGCCCAGGTGACGGCGATGGCCGACGCCGCCAGATCGCTCGCCCAACTCGACGCCGAGGTGTCGGTGTGCCGGGCCTGCCCACGGTTGGTCGAGTGGCGCGAAGAGTCGGCGCTCACGAAACGACGGTCGTTCGCTGACCAGCCTTACTGGGGCAGGCCGGTTCCGGGCTGGGGAGCCGGGCGTCCGCGGATCGTCGTCGTCGGTCTGGCCCCCGCGGCGAACGGCGCCAACCGGACCGGCCGGGTGTTCACCGGTGACCGATCGGGCGATGTGCTGTACGCGGCGCTGCACCGAGCAGGCTTGGCGAATTCGCCGATCGCCGTCGACGCCGCCGACGGCCTCGCGCTCATCGGCACCCGGGTGGTCGCCGCGGTGCGGTGTGCGCCGCCGGCGAACGCGCCGACACCGGCCGAGCGCGCGACCTGCGCGCCGTGGCTGACCGCCGAATGGCGGCTGACGGGTGCAGACGTCCGAGTCGTTGTGGCGCTCGGAGCATTTGGCTGGCGTTCCGCGTTGGACATGATTCGTGCCGGCGGTGGCCAGGTACCGCGGCCGCAGCCCAAGTTCGGCCACGGTGTCACCGCGACGGTGCACGCCGCCCACGGCGAGGTGGTGCTGCTCGGCTGCTACCACCCCAGCCAGCAGAACACCTTCACCGGCAAGCTCACTCCGTCGATGCTTGACGACATCTTCGGTCGGGCAGGGGAGATGGCGGGTATGCGGGAACGTTCAGCCAATCGGAGGCGTTGACCACCTCATGCGGCTTTCCGTGCTTGATCTCGTACCAGTCCGCACCGACCAGACCACCTCCGACGCGCTGGCGGCCACCGTGCGCCTGGCGCAGACCGCCGACCGGCTGGGCTTCACCCGCTACTGGGTCGCCGAGCACCACAACATGCCGTCGGTAGGCGCCACCAGCCCGCCGGTGCTTATCGCCTATCTCGCGGCGCAGACGTCGCAGGTGCGTCTGGGGTCTGGCGGTGTGATGCTGCCCAACCACGCGCCGCTGGCGGTTGCCGAGCAATTCGCGCTGCTGGAAGCGGCCGCTCCGGGCCGGATCGATCTCGGCATCGGCCGCGCGCCCGGCTCGGATCCAGTGACCTCGTTCATGTTGCGCGGCGCCGCCGGGCGAGACGACCGGGATATCGATCAGTTTCCGGAGTACCTCGACCACGTGCGGGCGATGATGAGCGCGCGGGGGGTGCCCGTGCAGTTGCGCGACGGGGACTACATCCTCAAGGCCACTCCGGCGGCGGCCAGCGAGCCACAGCTGTGGCTGCTCGGGTCATCGATGTATTCGGCGCGGCTGGCCGCGGCCAAGGGCTTGCCTTACGTGTTCGCCCACCACTTCTCGGGTCAGGGAACCGAGGAGGCGCTCGCGCTGTATCGGTCGGAGTTCGTACCCAGCGAGCTGGCCGCCGAACCTGTCACCTTCCTGACCGTCAACGCCGTGGTGGCCGAAACCCGAGACGAGGCAACGGCATTGGTGCTACCGAACCTGCACATGATGGCCCGCTTACGGACCGGACAACCACTGGGACCGCTGCAGCTCGTCGAGGACGTCCACGGCGCCGAACTGACACCGCAACAGCAGCACATCGTCGACAGTGGACTCAACCGGGCAGTGCTCGGGTCTCCCGCCGAGGCGGCTGAACAGCTCAGTGCGCTGGCGCAGCGGTTCGACGTCGATGAGGTGATGGTGCATCCGGTCGCATCGGCGCGCCGCGGCACCGATCCCGCGACCGCGCCCGCTCGTGAGACGACGCTGGAGCTGTTGGCCAAAGAGCTGTTCTAGGCGCGCTTGAGTACGACGACCGGGATGGGTCGCGACGTCTTCTCCTGGTACGCCTCGTAGCGGTCGCCGTTGTTCTTGTTGACGATCTGCCAGAGCCGCGCGTAGTCCGGATCGCCGGGCAGCACCGGGTGCGCCGTGACTCGGAAACGCTTTGGTCCGACATTGATTTCGACGCTCGGGTTGGCCTTCAGGTTGTGATACCAGCCGGGCGCCTTCGGGCCGCCGCTGTTGGACCCGACGATCAAGTAGTCGTCGCCGTCGCGGGCGTAGGTCAGCGACGCGGTTCGGGCCTGGCCGGTCTTGGCGCCGACGGTGTGCAGCAACAGGCTGGGTATCCCCAACGTGTGATGTCCGATCCAGCCGTTCGTCCCCTGGTAGACGGCGTCGTGAATCCGCAACACTCGCGGCAGCAGACCTTGCTCGAGCCAGGACGGAAGAGGCATGCGCCCAGTATTACCGCCCCGCGTCGATCTCCGCCAGCGCGTCCCGCAGGAGCTGACCGGTCGCCTCCCGGTCGGGATCACGGCGTAGCAGCAGCCCCTTGGCGACGGACAGTTTGTCGCCGTTGCGCCGCGGCAGCACATGCAGGTGAATGTGGAACACCGACTGGAACGCGGCGCGGCCGTCGTTGATCCCGACGTTGGTGGCGTCGGCTAACTCGGTTGCGCGCGCCGCCTTGGCGATCCGCTGTCCGATCGTCACCATGCCGGCCACTGTCTCCGGCGCCGTGTCGGTGAGATCCACCGTGTGTTGTTTGGGGATCACCAACGTGTGGCCGCGGGTGAAGGGGCGGATGTCGAGGATGGCCAGATAGCTGTCATCTTCGTAGATGCGGATGGCCGGGGCCTGGCCGGCGACGATCGCACAGAACACACACGACATGTCGCCACGGTAGCGGTTGGCCGTCAGCCCTCGTGCCCACCGGGTAAAGCAGCGCCGATCGCGCCGATCGCGCGATCGAGGATGGCCCGGGTGGTGGCGAAGTTCAGTCGCGCGAAACCCGGACCTACCGTCGCGCCGAACGGGATACCCGGGCTGAGTGCAACCTTGGCCGTCGACAGCAGATAGTCGGCGGGTTCGACCGGCAGGTGCAGTGCCCGGAAGTCGACCCACGACATGTAGGTGGCCTCCGGGGTGTTGACCTGCACGCCGGGGCACGACGCCGGCAGTGCTGCCGCCAAGTGGTCGCGGTTGGCTTGCAGGTAACCCAGCAGGTCGTCGAGCCAGTCGGCCCCGTGGTCGTAGGCGGCGATGTTGGCGCGAATGCCGACGGTGGACACGCCCATCTTGTGCAGCTTGTTGATGAGTTCCCAGTCGCGGGCATCCTGCTCGTTGGACAGCACGACCTGGGCGCAGATCAAACCCGGCAGATTCCATCCCTTGGACGCCGACATCAGGGTGACGACCGCGTGCGCGGCAGTGTCGGAGACCGAGGCAGCAGCGATGTGCGGGCGTCCATAGACCAGCGGTCCGTGGACCTCGTCGGCGATGACCCGGGCGCGGTGGTTTGCCGCGATGTCGACGATCGCGCGCAGCTCGTCGTCGCGGTATGCAGTGCCCAGTGGGTTGTTCGGGTTGCAGAGAATGACCGATCCGGCTCCGCTCGCGAACGCGGCGTCGAGCGCGTCCAGATCCAGCACGTACCGACCCGAATCATCTTGCAGCATAGGGATTTCCGCCCGCTGTCGACCGGTGATCCGCAGCAGATCGAAAAACGGCATGTAAGCGGGCACCGGTAGCACGACGGGGCTTTCGGGCCTGGTGAGGAAGTTGATGACGACCTCCATGCCCTTGAGCACGTCGGGTACAACGCGAATCCATTCGGGTGCGACGCGCCAGCCGTACCGGCGTCGGCACCAGTCGGCGGTCGCCCGTGCCAGGGTGTCCTCGCGGAAGGCCGGATAGCCGAACTCCTCGTCGGTGACGGCCGCGCGGATGCCGTCCACGACCGCCGGCGCGGTGCGGAAGTCCATCTCGGCGATCCATAGCGGCAAAACCTGGGGCCCGAAATGGTTCCATTTGATCGTCTTGCGCTCGCGTAGCTGCTGCTCGGTCAATTGATCGAACATCGTGTCGCTCATCCCAGTAGTGTGCATCGACGTGGACGTGCGAGATCTGGCCTTCGCGGGAGCTGCAGAACAAGCGCGGATGCTGACCACGGCCACCATCACCGCGCCGGCGCTGCTCGAGATTTATCTGGATCGCATCGCGCGGCTGGATCCCCAACTGCGCAGCTACCGCGTGGTGCTGGCCGACACCGCGCGCCAGGAGGCCCTGGCCGCACAGCGCCGCCTCGACGCCGGCGAGCGGCTGCCGCTGCTTGGTGTCCCGGTCGCGATCAAAGACGACAACGACGTCGCCGGGGCGCTCACGCCGTACGGCAGCAGCGCGGTGTCCACGCCGGCCACCCAGGATGCGGAGGTGGTCAGCCGACTGCGCGCCGCGGGCGCGGTGATCATCGGCAAAACCAATGTGCCCGAATTGATGATCTTCCCATTCACCGAATCGCTGACATTCGGGGCGACCCGCAACCCATGGAACACCGCCCTCACACCGGGCGGTAGCAGCGGCGGCAGTGGCGCGGCGGTGGCCGCCGGTCTGGCGCCGCTGGCGCTGGGCTCGGACGGCGGCGGCTCGATCCGCATCCCGTCGGGCTGGTGCGGCCTATACGGGGTGAAGCCGCAACGCGATCGAGTCCCACTGGCGCCGCACGACGATGCGTGGTGCGGGCTGTCCGTCAACGGCCCGATCGCACGCTCGGTCGAAGACGCGGCGTTGTTTCTGGATGTGACGACCACGACGCCCGGTCCTGACGGCGGATTCGTCAGCGCTGCTCGCAAGGATCCCGGTCGGCTACGAATCGCGTTGAGCACCAAGGTTCCCCCGCCGCTGATCGCCAAGGTCGGCACGGAGCAACGCGCTGCGGTCGACGAGGCAGGCGCATTGCTGCGTGACCTCGGCCACGACGTCGTCGTGCGCGACCCGGACTACCCGCCGGCGGCCGTCTACGCCAATTTCCTGCCCCGGTATTTCCGGGGGATCTACGACGACGTCCGCAAGCTGCCGCACCAGGACCGGTTGGAGAAGCGGACCCGCAACATGGCGCGCATCGGGTCGTTGCTGTCCGAGCGGCGGATGGCGACGGTGCGGGCGGGCGAGGCGGCGGTGGCCGAGCGCATCCAATCGATCTTCAACGACGTCGACGTCGTCATCACCCCCGGCAACGCCACCGGGCCGTCCCGGATCGGGGCTTACCAACGCCGTGGCGGCATTTCGAGCCTGCTGTTGGTATCGCAGCGGGTGCCGTTCTTCGAGATCTGGAATCTGACGGGTCAGCCCGCGGCGTCCGTGCCGTGGGGGCTTGACCGCGACGGCGTCCCGCTGTCGATTCAGCTGGTCGGCCGCCCGAGTGACGAGGCGACGCTGCTGGCGCTGAGCACGCAGATCGAGGCCGCCCGACCGTGGGCGCAGCGGCGACCGCCAGTGTCATGAGGGTGCGATCACCCGCCAGGCCCGCAGTTTCTGACCCGCCGGCATCGCGCGGGCCGGGCTGGTTGACGGCAACAGTCGATAGCTGACCGGCGCATCGATATCGACCAGCCGCTCGAAGAATTGCTCCGCAGTGCGGCCGTTGAAGCACACCCGCTCGATCAAGCGATACGCGGCGAACAGCTGACCAAAATCGTTGGCCACCAAGCTTTTCAGGTCAATCCTGGCATCTGAGCTACCGACGCGACGGCACTGGTGCAGCACATCCCACAGCGCCACCCCGTGGGATTGCAGTGCGGCCAGCCGGGTTCGGTAAGGTGCGTCCGCGTCGAAGCCGAAGAGCTCACTGGTGATCGGCCAGAACGCATTTCGCGGGTTGCCGTAATACTGCCGGGTCGCCAACGACTGGACACTGGGGAAGGATCCCAGGATCAACAACCGGGCGTCGTCGTCGACGACGGGCGGAAAGCCCTCCAACAGCGGTGTGGTCATCGATCCACATGATGCCCGGCCGCGTTATACGTTGGCGACGTGGACGACAAGCTGCTCGACGGTCTGGAAGGCAGCGCACGTGCCGAGCGCGCCGAACTGATCGAGTGGCTGCTCGAGCAGGGCATCACCGCCGACGAGATACGAGCAGCCCCGGTTCCGATGTTGGTGGCCTCGCGCCGGCTGATGGGTGACGACGGCGATTACGTCTCGACGCGGGAGATCAGCGAGGGGGCGGGTATCGACCTGGATCTGCTGCAACGCGTCCAACGTGCCATCGGGTTGGTGCGCGTCGACGACCCCGACGCAGCTGCGCATCTGCGCGCCGACGGGACGGCCGCCGCCCACGCCAAGGATTTCCTCGAGCTCGGCATTCATCCCGATCAGGTGGTGCAGGTCGTTCGTGTTCTCGCCGAAGGGCTTTCGCACGCCGCCGAAGTGATGCGTTACACCGCGCTGTCGACCATCCTGCAGCCCGGTGCCACCGAATTGGAGACCGCGAAGAGATCCCTTGCGTTGACGAGCCGGATCGCGCCGTTGCTCGGGCCGATGATCGAAGACATGCTGCTCATGCAGCTGCGGCACATGATGGAGACCGAGGCCGTCAACGCCAGCGAGCGGGCCGCCGGCGCGCCGCTGCCCGGGGCGCGGCACATCACCGTCGCCTTCGCCGATCTGGTCGGCTTCACCCGGCTCGGTGAGGAGGTGCCGGCCGAAGAGCTGGGGCAACTGGCCAACCGGCTGGCCGACCTCGCCCGCGACGTGGCGGCCCCGCCGGTGCGGTTCATCAAGACCATCGGTGACGCGGTGATGTTCGTCTGCACCGACCCGGTGCCGCTGTTGGACGCGGTGCTCAAGCTCGTCGAAATCACCGACGGCGACAACGACTTCCCCCGGTTGCGGGCGGGCATCGCGTCAGGCTCTGCGGTGAGCCGGGCCGGGGACTGGTTCGGCAGCCCGGTGAACACGGCGAGCCGGGTGACGGCGGCGGCGCGGCCGGGCACGGTGCTCGCTGCGGAATCGGCGCGGGACGAACTCGGCGACGCCGCGGGCTTCAGTTGGTCGTTCGCCGGTGGCCGTCGCTTGAAGGGCATCAAGGGCGAGGTGAAGCTGTTCCGCGCCCGGCGCGGCGAGGGCGAGAGCTGACACCATGCTGTTCGCGGGGAGTGAAAACGCTTTGACGACGGCTGTAACGCTGTAATCATGTAAGTATGAGACAACATCATGGACATGGGCGGCGCCACGGCCGTCCCGGCGGCTGGCAGCAAGCTGGCCAACCCGAGGCCGGCGACGCCGCGGACTGGTTCGCCGGGCGTCTACCCGACGTTTGGTTCGCGGGTGACCCGACCGTCGTCGTCGACCGCGAAGAGATCACGGTCATCGGAAAACTGCCCGACCCGGAAGGCGCCGCGACGGACGAGAGCGAAGCTCACGCGGCGGGTCGGGCGTCACGCTTCCGCGAGGAGACTCGATCGGAGCGGATGAACATCGCCGACGAGGCGCAGGAGCGCTTCGGTCGCAAGGTCTCCTGGGGCGTCGAGGTGGGTGGCGAAACGATCTTGTTCACCCACATCGCGGTTCCGGTCATGACCCGGTTGAAGCAGCCGGAGCGACAGGTGCTCGACACCCTGGTCGACGCCGGCGTGGCGCGGTCTCGCTCCGATGCGCTGGCCTGGTCGGTCAAGCTGGTCGGCGAGCACACCGAAGAGTGGCTGGCCAAGTTGCGCGACGCCATGTCCGCGGTCGACGACGTGCGCGCCGAGGGCCCCGAACTCTAGGTCTGAGTCATCCGGAAGTAGGCGCCGCGGCGGGCCAGCAACTCGCCGTGGTTGCCCTGCTCCACGATCCGGCCCGCTTCCATCACCACGATGACGTCGGCGTCTCGAATGGTCGAAAGACGATGGGCGACGATGAAACTCGTCCGGTCGCGGCGAAGCTCGTGAGTGGCTTTGGCGATCAGCAGTTCGGTGCGAGTGTCTACCGAGCTGGTCGCCTCATCCAGGATCAACAGCTGCGGCCGGGCGAGAAATGCTCTCGCGATGGTGATCAGTTGCTTCTCGCCGGCGCTGATGTTGCCGCCGCCGTCACTCACCCAGGTCTGATAGCCATCGGGCAACGTGTGCACAAACCGGTCCACATACGCCGCCTTGGCCGCGTCGATCACCTCGTCGTCGCCGGCGTCGGGGCGACCGTAGGCGATGTTCTGCGCGATCGTCCCGCTGAACAGCCAGGTGTCCTGCAGCACCATCCCGATGCGGGATCGCAGCGAATGCCGGCTGACTGACGCGATGTCGACGCCGTCGACCAGGATCCGGCCGGAGTCGACGTCGTAAAAGCGCATCAGCAGATTCACCAGCGTGGTCTTGCCCACCCCGGTCGGTCCGACGATCGCCACGGTGCTGCCCGGTTCGGCGGTGAAGGACAGATCCTCGATGACCGGGGTGCCGGGGTGATAGCCGAAGCTCACATGGTCGAATTCCACCCGCCCGGTGAGCCTTTCACCGGCGGCCGAGGGCAGCGGTGGTTCACGGTCGGGCGATTCTTCAGGTTCATCGAGCAGGTCGAAGACCCGCTCGGCACTGGCCACCCCCGACTGCAATGTGTTGTACATCGAGGCGACCTGGTTCAGGGGCCCGTTGAACTGGCGCACGTACTGGATGAACGCCTGGATGCTGCCCACCGTGATCTGTCCGGTCGCCACCTGCACACCACCGACCACCGCCACCGCGACGTAGCTGAGGTTGCCGATGAACGTCGTCGCCGGCGATACCAGCCCGGAGATGACCTGGGCGCCGAAACTCACCCGGTACACCTCGTCGTTGAGTCGGCGGAACTCGTCTTCGATCCGCGCGCGCTGGCCGAATGTCCTGACCAGGGTGAAACCGCTGTAGCTCTCTTCGATGTGGGCGTTGAGCCGTCCGGTGTTGGTCCACTGCGCGACGAACAACCGCTGTGAACGTCGGGCGATCGCGCGAGTCGTCAGCACCGACAGCGGCACGGTCAGCAGAGTGATACCGGTCAGTAGCGGCGAGATGGTCACCATCATCAGTAGCACCGTCGTGACGGTCAGCACGGCACTGAGCAGCTGGGCGATCGTCATGGACAGTGACGTCTGGAGGTTGTCGATGTCGTTGGTGACTCGGCTGAGCACCTCGCCTCGCTGCCGGTTGTCGAAGTATGTCAGCGGCAGCCGGTGCATCTTGTCTTCGACTTGCGCCCGCAGCGCCTGCAGCGTCCGGCGGACCGTCACGTTGAGCAGCCGGGCCTGCACCCAAATCATCAGCGCGGCAACCAGATACATGACCAAAGCCAGCGCCAGAGTCCGGGCGACCGCGCCGAAGTCAACACCGTGGCCTGGAACCACATGCGTTCCGGAGAGCAGTTCGGCGAAGGCGTTGTTGCCACGGGCGCGCGCGTCGGCGACAGCTTGATCCTTGGTGATGCCTGGCGGCAGCTGGCGGCCGATCACGCCGTTGAACAGCAAGTCGGTGGCATGGCCGAGGATGCGAGGGACCACGACACCGATTGCGGTACCAAGGACGCTCAAGGCGGTCACCGCGATAGCCGTGCGCCGCTGCGGCGCCAAAAGCTTCACCAAGCGAACGGCCGAATTCGTGAAGTTTCGCGGTTTCAACGCCGGGGGAGGGGCTGCGCGCCGCATCGTGCTGGTCATCGCGGACCGCCCACCGCGGCGTCCAGCGACTGCGATTCGGCGAATTCCCGGTAGGTGGGACACTCCATGAGCAGCGATTCGTGGGTGCCCGCGCCGATCACCAGCCCGTCGTCGACGACGATCACCTGATCGGCACTGATGATCGTCGAGATGCGTTGCGCGACAACGATTACGGTCGCATCAGCGGCGACCTCTGCCAACCTGGAGCGCACCAGCGCATCGGTGTGCACATCGAGTGCGGAAAACGCGTCGTCGAAGATATAGATCGGCGGACGGCGGATCACCGCGCGCGCGATCGCCAACCGCTGCCGCTGGCCGCCGGAGAAGTTGATGCCGCCCTGTGCGACGCGCATCCGCAGACCGTCGGCGTGTGCGCGCACGAATTCGTCAGCGGCGGCTACTCGCAACGCATCCCACATCTCGTCGTCGGTAGCGTCGGCCTTGCCGTAGCGCAGGTTGTCGGCGACGGTCCCGGAGAACAGGTAGCCGCGTTGGGGCACCAGCCCAATGGTGGACCACAGTTCGTCGATGTCGCGCTCACGCACGTCGACGCCGTCGACCAGGACGGCGCCGGCGGTCACGTCGTACAACCGGCAGATCAGCGCCACCAGCGTCGACTTTCCCGAACCGGTGCTGCCGATGATGGCCGTGCTGGTTCCCGGTTGCGCGGTCAGCGAAATATCCTGCAGCACAGCCCGATCCGCGCCTGGATAGCGAAACGACGCACCCTCGAGTCGCACCACCCCTCGGTGACCCGGGAGTGGCCGCACCGGATCCTGCGGACTGCTGACCGCCGGGGTGGCCGATAACACCTCGGTGATCCGGTCTGCGCACACCGAGGCCCGCGGCAACACCATCACGGTCATCGTCGCCATCAACACCGCCATCAGGATCTGGGTGAAGTACGCGAGAAACGCGATCAGGGATCCGACATGCATCCGACCGCTGTCGATGCGCAAGCCACCGAACCAGATCAGCGCCACGCTGGAGCAGTTGATGGTCAGAGTGGTCACCGGCAGCATCAGCGCTTGCCAATTGCCGGCACTTTGCGCGGTCTCGGACAGGGCGCGGTTGGCTTCGTCGAACCGCTGCCGTTCGAACGGCTCGCGCGCGAACGCCCGGACCACACGTACGCCGGACAGTTGCTCGCGCATCACCCGGTTGATGTTGTCGATCAACCGCTGCATGCTGCGGAAGATCGGCAGCGTATTCGAGATGATCCAGTAATTGGCCGCGACCAGTACCGGCACGCTGACCAACAGCAGCCAGGACAGCCCGGCGTCCTGATGGATCGCCATGAGTATTCCGCCCACACACATCAGTGGCGCGGCGACCAACACGGTGCAGGCCATCTGCACCAGAAATTGGATCTGCCGGACGTCGTTGGTGGTGCGGGTCAGCAGCGACGGCGCCCCGAACCGGGCGGTTTCGTGCTCGGAGAACGTGGTGACTTGGTGGAAGATCGCCGCGCGCAGATCGCGGCCGAAACCCATTCCCGTCCGGGAGCCGAAGTAGACCGCGCCAACCGCACACAGCACCTGCAGCCCGGTAACCGCGAACATCAGCTCACCGAGCCCGACGATGGTGGCGGTGTCGCCCTTGGCGATGCCGTCATCGATGATCGTGGCGTTCACCGTCGGCAGATACAGCGAGGCCAGCGTGCTGACCAACTGCAGCATCATCACTGCCGCGACCAGCCATCGATACGGCCGGACGAACTGGCGCAGCAAGGCCAGGAGCATCTGGTAACTGTTGCACACCACCACACGTCGGGCCGCGGCGATCGCCGGACGGTTCGGGGCGGCCCAACGCCTGCAAGTTGACAAGAAATCACAGCTCACCGCGTGTGCAATGGTTGCCCCAAGGTGGTGCCGCTACAGTGCAACCTGTGATCACCAGAAGGTGCGGGTAGCGGTGCGGCGTAACGTGGCGGCGCTGGCGTGCGCGGCAGCGACCTTGATTCCGATGGCGGCCGCATGCTCTGACTCCGGCTCCAACCAATCCTCGTCGACCCAGTCGTCTGCGTCGGCGTCGGGGCAGGGGAATCACGGTCCGTTCTTTCCGCAGTGCGGCGGCATCAGCGACGAGACGGTGACCAAGCTGACGCAGTTGAATGGCCTGGTCAACACCGCCAAGAATTCGGTGGGCTGCCAGTGGCTCGCCGGCGGCGGGATCCTCGGCCCACACTTCTCGTTCTCCTGGTACCGCGGCAGCCCGATCGGGCGGGAGCGCAAGACCGAAGAGTTGTCCCGCTCGAGCGTCGAGGACATCAACATCAACGGCCACGGCGGCTTCATCGCGGTCGGCAACGATCCACAGTTGGGTGATTCGCTGTGCGAGGTTGGGATCCAGTTCTCCGATGATTTCATCGAATGGTCGGTGAATTTCAGCCAGAAACCATTCCCCGATGCCTGCAACGTCGCCAAAGAATTGGCGCGTCAAACGATTGCGAACTCTAAATGAGTGCCACCATGCGGCGTCGGCTCCTCGTCAGCGTGGCAATGCTGGCCACCGCGCTATCGGTGTCGACCGGCTGCACGAGATCGGTGGGCGGCACCGCGCACAAGGCGGGCGCCGGCGACGACGTGCCGCGCAACAACAATTCCGAGCAGCAGTACCCCAACCTGCAGAAGGAATGTGAGGTACTGACCACCGACGTCCTGGCCAAGACGGTGGGCGCCGATCCGCAAGACATTCAGAGCACCTTCGTCGGAGCGATCTGCCGCTGGCAGGCGGCCAACCCCGGCGGTCTGATCGACATCACCCGGTTCTGGTTTGAGCAGGGCAGCCTGGCCAACGAGCGCAAGGTCGCCGAAGGGCTGAAATATCAGATTGAGAATCGAGCGATCGCCGGTGTGGCGTCGATTGTGATGCGGCCAAACGACCCCAACGGCTCCTGCGGTGTCGCCAGCGACGCCGCCGGCGTGGTCGGTTGGTGGGTCAACCCGCAGGTACCTGGTATCGACGCCTGCGCACAGGCCCTCAAACTCATGGAGCTGACGCTCTCGACGAACTCCTGACAGCGAAGGCTCAATGCCACGCGCGCCAGTCGAGTATGCTGGCGCGCCTGCTTGTGCATCCGCGATGCGGCAGTTTTAGCCAAAGCGATTGAGAGAGTTTATTTTTTGACCCTTAAAAGGGTTGCGGGCCATGTCGTGAGCGATACCATCGACCAATGTCTGAAACGCCTTCACACGAACCTTATTCCGCGGCAGAGGGGCTCACCGGGCCAATCGCCGATCCGCTGCCCGAGCCCAAGCACGCTGCGCCTCCGGCCCCACCTCCGGCACCGGCCCCGGCTCCAGCACCGGCCTCGTCGAAGTTCTCGCGGTGGGCTCCGTTGGCGGCCTTGATCATTGCGGTGCTCGCCGTCGCGGCCGCCGCCCTCGGATGGTTTTACCCGCACAAGAGCGCGTCGTCCGCGCCGACGTACAGCGACCAACAGCAAAAAGACGCGAAAAAGCACATCTGCGAGACATTCAGGATCGTCGATCACGCTGCGGTCCGGAGTTCGCACCTCAAGAACCCGGAGAACGGTGGGCCGATCGGCGGGCTCTCGGTCCTGACTGCGAAGAACTTTGCGTACTACGCGGGTGGCGCGTTCCTGCGCGACCGATTGAACCTAGAACCTGCGACCCCATCCGAGCTGGCGAAGCCCGTTAACGAATTATCCACTGACCTTCAGGAGCTCGGCATCGCATCTCTCGCCGGTGCGAAGGAATTCGGGCAGGAAGAAGTGCTTCATGGTGTCGACGACAAGATCAAGGCGATAAGCGAGATCTGCAAGAAGGACGCTGCGCCGAAGTAAGCACCGGCTCAGCGCGGCACGTGGAAATCGGCTAGTTCGGCGGAACCGAGTTCGAGGTCGCTCCAGCTGCGCCCAACGCGCAGCACCGCCATCGCCGAGGTCGGATATTTCGTCGAAATCCGACTGGCGGCATCGCGGTTGGTGTTGTCCGGACTGGTCAATCCCAGTGCCACCTGGGTCATCGTCGGTTCATGTGCGACGACTAGTAGGACCGCGACGCCGTCGCTGACGCCGGCGATCTCGTTGATCACCGTTCCCGCGGTGGCGTCGTAGAGCCGGTCGACGTAACGGACCGGCGCGTCGATCCCGCTGTGCGCCAAGGTTTCGCGTGCGCGGGTCGCCGTCGAGCACAGCACCGCGTCGATCGCAGGCAGGTTCGTCCGCAACCAGTCACCGGCCAGGCCGGCTTCTCGCTGCCCGCGGGGTGCGAGCGGTCGGTCATGGTCTGCCACCCCGACGGGGTAGGCCGACTTCGCGTGGCGCAGCAGCACCAGCGTGTGGTCGTGGTCGCTCATTCGACCGAGGCTACCGGGCGATATTCGGTGCGGGGTGGGCGCAGCGGGTACCAGCTCTACCGGGACTGATGTGGCGGATGTGACTGTTGTGCACCGATGAGGCGACCCCGGTGGGACGACGTCCGATGTATGTCAGACCTGCCGAACGAGGTCCGCGGAGTTGTCGGCGCCGAGTCCTACACTCGCGGTGCCCGGTCGCAGATCGGCTGGACATCAAGCAGAAGGGACGGGATCGCAATGCGTTTCGTGCATACCGCCGATTGGCAACTCGGCATGACCCGTCACTTTCTCGCGGGTGAAGCGCAGCCGCGGTATTCGGCGGCACGTCGAGACGCGGTGGCCGGATTGCGGACACTGACAGCCGACGTGGGCGCCGAGTTCGTCGTGGTCGCCGGCGACGTCTTCGAGGACAATCAGCTGGCGCCGCAGGTCATCAGCCAGTCGTTGGAAGCCATGCGCGGCATCGGGATTCCCGTCTACCTGCTGCCCGGCAACCACGATCCGCTTAACGCTGCGTCGGTGTACACCAGCGCCTTGTTCATTGCCGAGTGCCCGGTCAACGTGAAGGTGCTCGATCGGCCCGGAATCCACGAGGTCAGGCCCGGCCTGCAGATCGTCGCTGCGCCATGGCGATCCAAGGCGCCGACGACCGACCTGGTCGCCGAGGTGCTGCGGGATCTCGAGGGACTGCCGGCTGACGGGATCACCCGGGTGCTCGTTGCCCACGGCGGCGTTGACGTACTCGATCCGGACCCGACTAAGCCCTCGCTGATTCGGCTGGCCGGCCTCGAAGACGCGTTGGCCCGCGGCGCGGTGCATTATGCGGCGCTCGGCGACAAGCATTCGGTAACCGATGTGGGCAGCAGCGGTCGGGTGTGGTACTCGGGCTCGCCCGAAGTCACCAACTACGACGACGTTGAGCCGGATCCCGGCCATGTGCTGGTGGTCGATGTCGACGAGACCGATCCCCGGCGCCCGGTCAGCGTCGACGCCCGACAGGTCGGCCGCTGGCGGTTTGTCACCCTGCACCGGCCGGTCGACAGCAGCCGCGACATCGCCGACCTGGACGTGAATCTGGATCTGATGCCCGACAAGGACCGAACTGTCTTGCGGCTGGCGTTGATTGGTTCTTTGACGGTCACCGACCGCGCCGACCTGGACGCATGCCTGGACAAATACTCGCGGTTGTTCGCGTCGCTGCGGGTGTGGGACAGCCACAGTGATCTGGCGGTGATACCGGCCGACGGCGAGTTCAACGACCTCGGCATCGGCGGCTTCGCCGCTGCGGCGGTCGAAGAGCTGGTTGAGGCGGCGCGCGATGGCGACGGCGAGACCGCCGGCGATGCACAGGCGGCGCTGGCATTGTTGTTGCGGCTGACCGACAGAGCTCACCAAGGTCGGGGTGCGGCGTGAAGTTGCATCGGCTGGTCCTGAAGAATTACCGCGGGATCGACCACCGCGAAATCGACTTCCCCGACCACGGCGTGGTCGTGGTGTCTGGAGCCAACGAGATCGGCAAATCGTCGATGGTCGAGGCGCTGGACCTGCTACTGGAATCCAGGGATCGTTCGACGAAGAAAGAAGTCAAACAGGTCAAGCCGACCCACGCCGACGTCGGATCCGAAGTCACCGCCGAGATCAGCGCGGGCCCTTATCGTTTCGTCTATCACAAGCGCTTCCATAAGAAGTGTGAGACGCAGCTGACGGTGCTGGAGCCACGTCGCGAACAGCACAGCGGTGACGAGGCGCACGACCGCGTGCAGGCCATGCTGGCCGAGACGGTGGACATCGAGCTGTGGCACGCCCAGCGCGTCTTGCAGTCGGCGTCGACGGCGGCGGTGAACCTTTCGGGTTGCGATGCTCTGACCAGAGCACTCGATGTCGCCGCCGGCGACACGGCGGCGCTGCATGGCACCGAGCCGCTGCTCATCGAGCGGATCGACAGCGAGTACGCCCGCTACTTCACGCCGACCGGCCGTCCCACCGGCGAGTGGACGGCGGCCATCAAGACGCTGCGCGATGCCGAAGACGAGATGAGGTTCTGCGCCGCGGCCGTTGCCGAGGTCGACGACCGGGTAGAACGGCACGCCACGCTGACCGCTGAGTTGGCTGAGTTGTCGCAACAGCAGGACGCCGCCGGTGTCCGGCAGACCGCGGCTCGAGCCGCCACCGACGGCATCGCACAGCTCACCGACCAGGTGCGTGAAGCCGAACTGATCGCTGCGGCCGCGGCCGCAACCAGCTCCGCGTCGACCGCTGCCCGCACCGAGCGGCTGCGGCTCCGCAGCGAAACCGACACGCGCACCGTGACAGTCGCAACGTTGGAAGTCGAAGCGAGTGAGGCCGCCGAGGCGGAGTCGACGGCGCGCGATGTCGCCACAGAGGCCGATGCCATCGTCGAGCAGGCCAACGAGCGGGTCGTCGCCCTGCAGCAGCGGGCCGAGACAGCTCGGCGCATCGTCGACGAATTGGCCTGCCGCGAGGAGACCCAGCGATTGGCGGCGCGGCTCGCGAAAATCGATGCCGCGCTGCGTGACCGTGACGACATAGCCGCGGAGCTGTCGACAATAAGACTCACCGACGACCTCGTCCAGCAGATCGACAAGGCCGCCGCAGCCGTCGATCGGGCCGAGGGCCAACTCGCGTTGGTCTCGGCGACAGTCGAATTCGTCGCGGCCACCGACATCGAACTCGTCATTGGCGACCAGCGGGTGTCGCTGCCATCCGGTCAAAGCTGGTCGACCGTCGCGAATGTCGCGACGGAAGTCGAGGTTCCCGGTGTCGTGACCGCGCGAGTCACTCCGGGTGCATCGGCGCTCGACGTTCAAGCGCATTACGCTGCAGCGCAAGAGATGTTGGCCGCTGCGCTGTCGGCGGCACAGGTGGATGATCCGGCTGTGGCGCGGCTCACCGATCAGCGACGCCGCGAACTGCAGAGCGGCCGCGATCGGCTGACCGCGACCCTGATCGGCTTATGCGGCGACGATGACGTCGATCAGCTGCGGTCCCGGCTGGCGGAATTGCGTGCCCTACCGGCGCTTCCCGACGACGTGGCGATGGATGCCAGCGCCGCGCGCACCGAACTCGGCGCGGCCGAGGCGGTCCGCACCGAGGTCGGCGCAGACTGTGAGACGCACCGCCGAGTTGCGGCGTTAGCAGCGAGTCGACTCACCGAGATATCAACGCAGGCGACACTTTCGCGGGACAAGCTGGCAACTCAACGCGCCGAGCTGGATGCGGTCAATGACCGGCTGGCCGAGCTGCGGGCAGCCGTGGCCGACGAGGCATTGGCCGCGACCGCGGACGCCGATGCGGTGGCGGCGAAAGCCGCTGCGGACCGGGTCGCCGAGCTATCTGAACGACTCGCCGCCGCGGCGCCGGAGGCCGTGGCGGCAGAGCTGGCTGATGCCGTCGATTCGGCCGCGGCGTTGCGTGACCGCCATGATGAGATCGCGCACTCCCTGCATGAGATCAGCGTGCAGCTCACGGTATTCGGCACCGAGGGCCGCAAAGGCAAGCTCGACGCCGCCGAGATCGACTGCGAGCACGCCCGCGGCGAGTACGACCGGGTTGGTCGCCGGGCCCGTGCGGTGCAGTTGCTGCGAGACGTGATGGTGCGCCACCGCGACACCACCCGGCTACGCTATGTCGAGCCGTTCCGCGCCGAACTGCAGCGACTCGGACGTCCGGTTTTCGGGCCAAGTTTCGAGGTCGACGTCGACAGCGACCTGTGCATCCGCAACCGCACCCTGGATGGGTGCACCGTCCCGTATGACTCACTGTCGGGTGGGGCCAAGGAGCAACTCGGCATCTTGGCGCGGCTGGCCGGCGCGGCACTGGTCGCCAAAGAGGACGCGGTCCCGATCCTGATCGACGACGCGCTCGGCTTCACCGATCCCGAGCGGCTGGTCAAGATGGCAGCGGTATTCGACACCCTGGGCGAGCGCGGACAGGTCATCGTGTTGACCTGCACGCCGGCTCGATACGACAAGATCAAGGACGCGCAACGTATTGCATTGTGCGCCTGAAGATCAGCTGCGCATGAATCCGATCGCGGTGTAATCAAGGTCGGCCAGTCCGGCCGCGCCGAAGTTGGCCAGCGAACTGTTCACCGCCACGTTGCCGGGGGACTGGATCAACGGCAGGCTGAATCCCTCGGCCCAGATCAACTTGTCAACTTCGTTGGCCAACACCCGCGCCTTGGCGGGATCCAGCTCTTCGAGCGTCTGCTCGATCTTGGCGTCGATCTGGGCGCTGCCGATCTTGCCGAAGTTGCTTTCGCCGTCGGACGCGTAAATCTGAGTGAGGGCGGACAGTGGAAAAGCATCGCCCATCCAACCGAATTGCGCGACGTCGAACGCGCCCACGTTGATGTAGTTGGTGAAAAAGCCGCTGCCGGCTTTCGCGAGAAGGTCGAGCTTGACACCGATTTGGGCGAGGCTGTGCTGCGCAATCAAACCGA
The DNA here is from genome assembly GCA_963760095.1 of uncultured Actinomycetota bacterium. Classification (GTDB taxonomy): domain Bacteria; phylum Actinomycetota; class Actinomycetes; order Mycobacteriales; family Mycobacteriaceae; genus Mycobacterium. The sequence goes on from CAVXBT010000019.1 coordinate 601,483, forward strand.
ACTGCCGGCTCGTTTGCGCGTCGTAGAACAGGTCGCGTATGACGAGTTGCTTTCCGTTTCGTTCGCGGAACCGGCCGTTGAGTTTCCAGCCCAGCGCGTCGAGGTCGCGATTGGCCTTCTCCGGGTTGTAGGCGACGACGCCGCTGTTGTCTTGGTAGCCCTGCTGACCTTCGACATAGATGTGGTTGTTCAAGGCCGCCGGGTTGCTGGTGAGGCCGTGCTGGCTGACGGCGGCGATGCTTTGCCGGTCGATACCCTCGGCGACGGCGCGGCGTAATGCCGGGTCGGCCAGTATCGAACCCTTCGAGCCGTTGAAGGTGAAGTGGTACCAGCTTGGGGTCGGTGCCCGCCGGATCGAGATGCCCTTGGTTCGCCTGGCAATGGTCATCTGGTCCAGGCCGGCAAGGCCGGTGGCGTCGATGGCGTTGTTTTGCAACGCCGGTAGTCGCGCGGCGTCGTCGAGCACCAGGAAGGTGATGCGGTCGAGTCGCGGCCTTTCGCCCCACCACTTGGGGTTGCGGGTCAGCACGATCCGCTGTCGCGTCCGATCCAGCGACGAGACGACGAACGGCCCGGCCGACGGACCCGGAGCGGTGAGCTGCGCTTTGTTGAACGCCTCGGGGGTGGCAGTCATGCTCCTGGGCAGCAGCATGGTGTTACCGGCGAACATGCCGCGCCACTCAGCGTAGGGCTTGGCGAACGTGACCACCGCTTGGCGGTCGTCGACGCCCCGGGTCACCGATTTCACCCGTTCGCTGCCGTTGGTGCCGGCGATGGCGAAGTTTTTGTCGACCCCACTGGTGGCATGGATTTGGCTGGCAATGTCCTCCCAGCCCAGTGGTGTGCCGTCCGACCAAGTCGCCTTCGGATTGATGGTGTAAGTGACCGTTTGCGGGTTGGTCCCGGTGAGTTCGACGCTACTGAAGTAATCGGTGTCGACCGTCGTGGAGCCGTCCGGCCCGATGACGAACGCGCGAGGCAGAGTGGCTTTCAGCATGCCGCCGACATCGGCGGAGTTGCCGTCGATATGCAATGTGTTGAAATTCGAAGGGAATTCGGTGAGCGCCAGCCGTAGGTCGCCGCCGTCGCGCAGGGTCGCAGGGTTTTGCGGATTGACGTCGCTGGTGGCACCCACGGCGGTGGCCGGACCGGGAGGAAGATAGCCGCTGGCTGCCGAACACCCGCCAAGGACCAAGCTGACAGCGAAAGCGATCGTTATGACCCGCATTACGGCGCTAGCCACGGGCCGAATCCGGTTGCGGCACCGCGGCCAACAGGGCCCGCGTGTATTCGTGCTGAGGCCGGCTGAAGATGTCGTCGCTTTCGCCCTGCTCCACGATGACCCCACGGTGCATCACGGCGACGTGGTGCGCGAGATGTTTGACCACCGAAAGATTGTGCGAGATAAACAAATACGACAAGCCGAACTGCTGCTGCAGATCAAGCAGCAGGTTGATGATGCCGGCCTGAATCGACACGTCCAGCGCGGAGACGGGTTCATCGAGTGCCAGGATCTTAGGCTGCAGCGCCAACGCGCGCGCGATCCCGATGCGCTGCTTCTGCCCACCGGAGAACTCTCCCGGATAACGGCTGGCGTCGGTGTGCCCCAGCACGACTATCTCGAGTAGCTCGGCAACCCGGTTACTGGTATCGGCCTTGTTGAATCCGTTGGCGCGCAGCGGCTCTGCCAGCAACTCGAAAACCGGTAGCCGCGGATCCAGCGATGCCGCCGGATCCTGAAAGATGACCTGGATGTCACGCCGCAGCGCCCGCCGGCCCGCCGACGTCAGAGTGGCGACGTCGGTCCCCAGCACTTCGATCGAGCCTGCTTGCGGCGCGGTCAGCTCGAGGATCTCGTGCAACGTCGTCGACTTACCCGAACCCGACTCACCGACGATGGCCAGCGTCCGTCCCTGCCGGAGTTCGAAGCTGATGCCGTCGACCGCGCGGACTTCGCCGATGTTGCGGCGGAACAGCACGCCTTTGGTCAGCGGATACGTCTTGACCAGATCGCGGACTCGTACGACGACGGGTGGTTCGCCGGGCTGGCCGGGCTGGGATTCGGTGCTGACTCCGTAAATGTCTGCGGCACTGCGGCCGACGACGTGTTCGGTACGGATGCAGGCCGCCTGATGGTCGGGAGCCACCGTCGACAGCTTCGGCTCCTCGGTGCGGCACTCGTTGACGACGAGGGGGCAGCGCGGAGCGAACGGGCATCCCGGCTCAAGCGCTGACAGGGACGGGGGAGCGCCCGGTATCGGTACCAGCCGGGTGCCTTGCGGGGCGTCCAGGCGGGGGACCGAGCCCAACAGCCCAACGGTGTAAGGCATCCGCCGGTCGCGATAGACGTCACCGACGGCGGCCGATTCGACGATCGTGCCGGCATACATCACCAGCGCGCGGTCGGCGAATTCGCCAACCACGCCCAGGTCGTGGGTGATGATGAGCACCCCCGCCCCGGTGACATCGCGGGCGGTCTTGAGCACCTCGAGGATCTGCGCCTGCACAGTGACGTCGAGGGCGGTGGTGGGCTCGTCGCAGATCAACAGGTCCGGATCGTTGGCGATCGCGATGGCGATGACCACGCGCTGGCGTTCGCCCCCGGATAACTCGTGCGGAAACGCGCGTGCGCGCCGATCGGGCTGTGCGATGCCGACCAGTTCGAGCAATTCGATCGTCCGCTGACGCGCAGCTCGCTTTCCGGTACGCGGCTGGTGCACCTCGATGGCCTCGGCGATCTGATCGCCGACGGTGTAGACCGGGGTCAGCGCCGACATCGGATCCTGGAAGACCGTGCCGATCGTGTTGCCACGACGCCGCGACATCGCGTCGTCGCTCAGCCCCACCAACTCGGTGCCCTGCAACCGCACCGAACCGCGAACGTCGGCGTACTCCGGAAGCAGCGCGACCACCGCCATCGCCGCCGTCGACTTACCCGATCCGGATTCGCCGACGATCGCGACAACTTCGCCCGCGTCGACATGAAAATCGACGCCGCGCACCGCTTTCAGCGTTGACCCCTCGGTCGGGAAGTCGACGCTCAGGTTGGTGACTTCGAGTAGCCGACTCATCGGCGCCCGCCTCGCGATGCGTCGCTGGCGGGATCAAGCGCGTCGCGCAAGCCGTCACCAGTCAAGTTTGCGCACACCAGGATCAGCACCAGAACGCCGGCGGGGAACAGGAACACCCACGGGAATGTCGTCGCCGACTGGGTGCCGTCAGCGATCAGCGTTCCGAGCGACACGTCGGGTGGCTGGATGCCGAAACCGAGGAAGCTCAGCCCGGTTTCGGCGAGGATCGCCGCGGCGACGTTCAGCGCCGTGTCGATGATCAAGATCGACGCCACGTTCGGCAACACGTGATGGGTGATGATCCGCCGATTTGGAACCCCCATATACCGTGCGGCGCGGATGAATTCGCGTTCGCGCAGGCTCATGGTCATGCCGCGGACCATCCGTGAGCTGACCATCCAGCCGAAACCGGACAGCAGCAGTACCAGCACAATGACGTTGCCGGAACTCTTGGTGCGCGGCGTCAGGATCATGATCAGGATGAAGCTGGGCACGACCAGCATCAGGTCGACGAACCACATCAGCACCCGGTCGCGCCAGCCGCCGAAGTAGCCCGAGACCGACCCCACCGTCGCGGCGATGCCGGTGGAAATGACTGCCACACACACCGCGATGAGCATCGACTTCTGCATGCCTCGCAAGGTCTGGGCCAACAGATCCTGGCCAAGGGCGTTGGTGCCCAACCAGTGTCGGGTATTCGGTGGCTGCAGCAGCGCGGCGTAATCGAGGTCGGTGTAGGAGTAGGGCAGAAAGGACGGCAGTGTGTAGCAGCCGACGAACAGCACCAGCAGCACGATCAGCGACGCCACCGCCGAGCGGCGGCGCAGGAAACGGCGCAACACCAGCGTGCGACGCGAGGCGAAATCCGGTGTCTCCAAACCCGATTTGGCGTGTAGGGCGGCGGTTTCGGTCATGACACTCGCACCCTGGGATCGAGCGCGGCGTAGATGACATCGGAGAGCAGTCCGGCCAGCAAAACGACCGCGCCTGCGAACACCGTGATCGCGGCGACGATATTGGTGTCTTGGGTCGCCACCCCTTGCACCATCCACTCACCCGTGCCGTGCCAACCGAAGATCTTCTCGACGAACACCGCACCGGTCACCAGACCGGCTACGCCGTAGGCGAACAGTGTCGCCAGTGGTATCAGCGCCGTGCGCAGCCCGTGCTTGACCAGAGCGCGACGGCGGGTAAGCCCTTTAGCGCGTGCGGTGCGGATGAAATCTTGGCCGAGGACGTCGAGCATCGCGTTGCGCTGATACCGGCTGAACCCCGCGGCGGTGCCCAGCGCCAAGGTGAGCGTGGGTAAGACCAAGTGCTGCAGGCGATCCACGAGTTGCGCCCAGCCTCCGTCGATCACCGCGGGTGACGTCTCTCCGGTGTACTGGAACAGCTGTGCACCCAGCGCCCAGTTGATCCGCAGCGCTCCGAGGATCAGCAGGTTGGCGATCACGAATGTCGGGGCGGACAGCACCAGCAGCGACAGCATCGTGATGACGCGATCGCTGAGCCGATACTGGCGGATCGCGCCCCATGCGCCGAGCACCACCCCGGTGATCGTTCCCACCACCGAACCGATGAGCAGCAGTCGAAGGCTGACCCCGATGCGGCGCCACAGTTCGCCCGACACGGGCTGGCCGGTCACGGTGGCCCCGAAGTCGCCGCGAACCGCGTGCGAGGCCCAGTCCGCGTAGCGCAGCGGGATGGGTTTGTTCAGGCCGAGCTCGGCGGCTTTGGCGTCGATCACGGTCTGCGGTGGGCGCGGGCTGCGTTGCATCAGGCTCTCCAGCGGCGAGAACGCCACCGACGTCAGGCAGAACGTCAAAAAAGACGCCAGCGCCAATAGCACGACGTAGTTCAGCACGCGACGTGCCAGGAAGCGGGTCATGGCTACCGGCCTCGCCCCTGTCGCATTGGCACAGACTAAGAGACGCATCGTCGATCAGCGGGGGCAACCGCGATCTGAAGAGCGGATGATCGCGTAGTCACGTGTCTGGCACGTTGCGATCCGGATGATCCGGACCGGTGAATTACGGCGACCCGATTGCTAGGGTCGGCGGCCGAAGTGATGAATACGGCAAACACATGAGGAGACGGTTGTGACGGTCACCGACGACTACCTAGCCAACAATGCCGAATATGCGAAGTCCTTCCAGGGCCCGTTGCCGCTACCTCCGAGCAAGCATGTCGCCGTCGTGGCGTGCATGGACGCCCGGCTCGATGTGCACAGCCTGCTCGGCATCGAACTGGGCGAGGCGCACGTCATCCGCAATGCCGGCGGAGTGGTCACGGACGACGCGATCCGTTCCCTGGCCATCAGCCAGCGGTTGTTGGGAACCAACGAGATCATCCTGATTCATCACACCGACTGCGGGATGCTGACCTTCACCGACGATGACTTCAAGCGCGCGATCCAGGACGAGTCCGGCGTCAAACCGCCGTGGTCGGCTGAAGCCTTCCCCGACCTCGCCGAGGACGTCCGGCAGTCGTTGCACCGCATCAAGAACAGCCCTTTTGTCACCAAGCACACGTCGGCACGCGGGTTCATCTTCGACGTGGCAACCGGCAAGCTCGACGAGGTCACCCTCTAACGCGAGTCTGCTTTCGCCGAGCGTGAAGTCACTGCGAGAAAGCCGTCGAGATTTCGCAGCGGCTTCACGCTCGGCAAGTTGTCGGTCGCGCGCAGCACACTCGTCCCCATGGGCGCACCATTCATCGGTAGCGAGGCCGTCGCCGCGGGCGCTCTGACGCCCTACGAATTGCGGACGAGGTTCAGGGCGATTCATCGCGATGTCTACATTGCTCAGGGCATTGAGATCACTGCCGTCGCGCGAGCCCATGCTGCCTGGCTGTGGTCTCAGCGACGCGGTGTGGTTGCCGGCCATTCCGCTTCGGCGTTACACGGCGCTAGGTGGGTTGACGCCAATCGCCCCGCAGAGCTCATCTACGAGAATCGTCACGCTCCGCCGATAATCCGGACATGGTCTGATCGGATCGAAGACGACGAGGCAACCTGCGTCGACAGCGTGAAGGTTACTAATCCGGCGCGGACGGCCCTCGACCTCGCCTGTCGCTATCCAATCGACAGGGCTGTGGCGGCGATTGATGCACTCGCCCGTGCAACTGATCTCAAGATGGCTGACGTCGAACTCCTCGCGAACCGCTACAGGGGTCGCCGAGGCATCCGGCGTGCGCGTGTCGCGTTGAGTCTGGTGGATGCCGGTGCGGAGTCGCCACGAGAGAGTTGGTTGCGGCTGATCCTCCTCCGCGCGGGCTTTCCCGCGCCGCAGACACAGATTCCCGTTTACGACGAATACGGCCAGCTCGTCGCCGTACTCGATATGGGCTGGGAGCAAATCAAATTGGCAGTCGAGTACGAAGGCGACCACCACCGGACCGACCGTCGACAATTCATGAAGGACATCAGGCGGTCCGAAGCCCTGACCGAACTTGGCTGGATCGACGTTCGGGTGACGGCTGAGGACACCGAAGGTGGCGTGATCGCTCGGGTATCAGCAGCCTGGGACCGCCGAGCGTGAAACTGTTGCGAGAAATCCGGCGATTTTTCGCAATGGCTTCACACTCGGCGCGTGGGGGTCCTACCGACGGTTGACAGGGGCCCAGGTGGCTGGTTATATATCTGGCAATGTTCATAATCCTGACCAAGACTACCGACTTTACCCTGAATCGAGGGATTGATGACCAGTCAAGAGACAGTGGCCGGCCCGGCGGCGGGGCAATACGAATTGAGCCATCTGCGTTCGCTGGAGGCCGAGGCGATCCACATCATCCGCGAGGTGGCCGCCGAGTTCGAGCGGCCGGTGCTGCTTTTCTCCGGCGGCAAAGACTCGATCGTGATGCTGCAGCTGGCGCTCAGGGCTTTTCAACCTGGCCGCCTGCCGTTCCCGGTCATGCACGTCGACACCGGCCACAACTTCGACGAGGTCATCGCCACCCGCGACGAGTTGGTGGCTGAGACCGGAGTCCGGCTGGTCGTCGCCAAGGTGCAAGACGACATCGATACGGGCCGGGTGGTCGAAACCATCCCGTCGCGCAACCCGATCCAGACGGTGACGCTGCTGCGCGCGATCCGCGAGAACAAGTTCGACGCCGCGTTTGGCGGCGCTCGGCGCGACGAGGAGAAGGCGCGCGCCAAGGAGCGGGTGTTCAGTTTCCGCGACGAGTTCGGTCAGTGGGACCCCAAGTCCCAACGGCCCGAGCTGTGGAACATCTACAACGGCCGACACCACAAGGGCGAGCACATCCGGGTGTTCCCGCTGTCCAACTGGACCGAATTCGACATCTGGTCCTACATCGGCGCCGAGAAGATCAAGCTGCCGCCGATCTACTACGCCCATCGCCGGAAAGTCTTCAAACGCGACGGAATGCTCCTCGCGGTCGACCGCCACCTGCAGCCGCGCCCCGACGAGAAGGTGTTCGAGACAACGGTCCGGTTCCGCACCGTCGGCGACGTCACCTGCACCGGCTGCGTGGAATCGAACGCGGCGACCGTCGCGGAGGTCGTCGCCGAGACGGCGGTGTCGCGGCTGACCGAGCGGGGCGCCACCAGAGCTGACGACCGGATCTCCGAGGCCGGCATGGAAGATCGCAAGAGGCAGGGATACTTCTGATGAGTGCAACCACGCTGCTGCGCATCGCAACGGCCGGCTCGGTCGACGATGGCAAGTCCACACTGATCGGGCGGCTGCTCTATGACTCCAAGGCCGTGATGGACGACCAGTGGGCCTCGGTGGAACGCACCTCCAAAGACCGCGGCCACGAATACACCGACCTGTCACTGGTCACCGACGGGCTACGCGCCGAGCGAGAACAAGGCATCACGATCGATGTCGCCTACCGCTACTTCGCCACTCCCAAGCGCAAATTCATCATCGCTGACACCCCCGGTCACATCCAGTACACCCGCAACATGGTGACCGGGGCGTCCACCGCCCAGCTGGCCATCGTGCTCGTCGATGCCCGCCACGGTCTGCTGGAGCAGTCCCGGCGACACACATTTCTGGGTTCGCTGTTGGGCATCGAGCACATCGTGCTCGCCGTCAACAAGATGGACCTCATCGAATGGGACAAAGAAGCTTTCGAGGCGATCCGCGACGAGTTCTACGCCTTCGCCACTCGCCTGGACGTTCAAGACGTGCTCACCATCCCGATGTCGGCGCTGCACGGTGACAACGTGGTCACCAAGTCTGAGCACACCCCGTGGTACGACGGGCCAGCGTTACTGTCGCACCTCGAAGAGGTATACGTCGCCGCCGACCGCAACCTCGTCGACGTTCGGTTCCCGGTGCAGTACGTCATCCGCCCACAGACCCGCGAACATCAGGACCACCGCAGCTACGCAGGCACCGTCGCCAGCGGTGTCATGCGTCCGGGCGACGAGGTGATCGTGTTGCCGACCGGAAAGCCCAGCCGAATCACCGCGATCGAGGGACCGAACGGCCCTGTGGAGGAAGCATTTCCGCCGATGGCCATCGCAGTGAGCCTCGCTGACGACATCGACATCTCGCGCGGCGACATGATCGCCCGACCGACTAATGCGCCGAGGGTCACTCAGGAATTCGAAGCGACGGTGTGCTGGATGGCCGACGCCGCGGCACTGGAGCCCGGTCGCGACTATCTGATCAAGCACACCACCCGAACCACGCGGGTGCGGGTCACCGCGCTGGATTACCGGCTCGATGTCAACACTCTGCACCGTGACAAAGACGCGACGGCGTTGAAGCTCAATGAGCTCGGTCGCATTTCGCTGCGTTCCCAGGTGCCGCTGCTGCTCGACGAGTACACCCGCAACGCCAGCACCGGATCGTTCATCCTGATCGACCCCAACACCAACGGGACCGTGGCCGCGGGCATGGTATTGCGAGAGGGTTCGAATCTCTCGGCGAGCCCGAACACGGTGCGGCACCAATCGCTGGTGAAGGCCGAGGACCGGATGGCGCAGGGCCGCACCCTGTGGTTCACCGGACTGTCGGGTTCGGGCAAGTCATCGGTGGCCATGCTGGTCGAACAGAAGCTGCTCGAAAAGGGCGTCCCCGCTTATGTTCTCGACGGCGACAATCTGCGGCACGGTCTGAATGCCGACCTGGGGTTCAGCATGGCCGACCGGGCCGAGAACCTGCGTCGACTGGCGCACGTCGCGGCGCTGTTCGCAGGGGCAGGCTATACCGTGTTGGTGCCGGCGATCAGCCCGCTGGCCGAGCATCGTGAACTGGCCCGCCAGGTGCACGCCGAGGCCGGTCTGGACTTCGCCGAGGTGTTCTGCGACACTCCGCTCGAGGATTGCGAGCGGCGAGACCCCAAGGGCCTCTACGCAAAAGCGCGTGCGGGTGAGATCACGCACTTCACCGGAGTCGACAGCCCCTACCAGCGGCCGAAGAGTCCCGACCTGCGGCTCACACCGGATCACAGCCTCGACGAGTTGGCGCGGCAAGTCGTCGAGCTGATCGAGGCCCGGAAGTGAGCGACCACGAGGTAGCCGCGCGGCTGGCCACCGAAGCAGGCCGGCTTCTGCTCGCGGTTCGCGAGGAACTCGCCCACGCGGCCCCGGCTGATCGGAAAGCGGCGGGGGACAAGCGGTCCCACGATTATCTGATGGAGGCGCTGGCGCGCGAACGTCCGGCTGATGCGGTGCTCTCCGAAGAGGGCGTCGACAACCCGGTGAGGTTGAGCGTCGAGCGGGTGTGGATCGTCGACCCGTTGGACGGCACTCGGGAGTTCTCCGAACTCGGCCGTAAGGACTGGGCCGTGCACGTCGCGCTATGGCAATCCGGTGCCCTCGTCGCCGGCGCGGTTGCGCTTCCGGCCCAGGACGTCACGCTGGCCACCCCTGATCCTGCACCGCCGCCGGCAAACGCCGGACAGCCCCGGATCGTGGTCTCGCGGACCCGCCCGCCGGAGATCGCGCTGCAGGTCCGCGATCACTTGAACGGCACGCTGGTGGCGATGGGATCGGCCGGTGCGAAGGTCGCCGCGGTCGTTCAAGGGTTGGCCGATGTGTACGTCCACGCCGGCGGGCAGTACGAGTGGGATTCGGCTGCACCGGTCGCGGTGGCCCGCGCCGCCGGTTTGCACACCTCGCGCATCGACGGGTCGCCGCTGGAGTACAACCGGCCCGACCCGCTGCTGCCCGACCTGGTGGTGTGCCGTCCCGAATACGCCGACGCGGTGCTGGCCGTCACCGGCTGAGCTGCGACCGGTGGGACAATCGAAATCTATGCGGATGTCAGCCAAGGCGGAGTACGCGGTACGGGCGATGGTCCAGCTGACCACCGTCGACGACGGCGTGCGGGTCACGACTGACGATCTGGCGACCGCTCAGGGAATTCCACCGCAGTTTCTCGTCGACATCTTGTCCGAGCTGCGCACCGATCGGCTGGTGCGCAGTCACCGCGGTCGCGACGGTGGTTACGAATTGGCTCGTCCGGGGGCGGAAATCAGCATCGCCGATGTGCTGCGCTGCATCGATGGCCCGCTGGCCAGCGTCCGCGACATCGGGTTGGGCGATCTGCCCTATTCCGGTCCGACCGCGGCGCTCACCGATGTCTGGCGGGCGTTGCGCGCCAGCATGCGCTTGGTGTTGGAGCAGACGACCCTGGCCGACGTCGCCGCCGGCTCGCTGCCCAAACATGTCGGTCGGCTGGCCGACGACTACCGCGCCCAGGAGAGCCGGCGCCACGGCCCGCGCAGCGTCGGCTAACCGCCCGAGCCGTAGGGCCGGGTGAGGATCTCCAGGAAATGGCCTCCGGGGTCTCGGAAGTAGACGCCGCGACCACCGTCGTTGGTGTTGACCTCGCCCGGCCGTTGGCCGCCCGGGTCCGCCCAGTGCTGCAACCCCCGGAGGCGGATCTTGCCGTAGATCGCGTCGAAGTCGTCCTCGGAAACCAGAAACGCGTAATGCTGCGGGTGGATCTCCTCGGCCGTATCCGCGTAGTCGAGGGTCGCGCCGTGCTCGAGCTGCACGGCCAGGAAGCGACCGAACGGCGCCGGACTCGGCAGCCCGAACAACTCGCTGACGAACTCAGCGGACTCCCGCTTGTCGCGGGCGGCGACGATGGTGTGGTTGAAAGCGATGGGCATGGTGCTTGCCAGTCAACCACTCTGACCGGCCGGTCACAATCACCACGGCGCTACTTCGGTGCGGTTAATTCCAGGGCGATGTTGTCCGGGTCGCGAAACTCCAGAATGTAGGACGGTCCGATGTCCTTTACCGGCTCGTGGGCGATGCCGAGTTCATCGAGATACTTTGCCGCGGAGTCTAATTCGGCCTTGTCGGCCGATCTGAACGCGATGTGGTCCAGGCCGGCGCGGTCCTCGTGGAACCGGTCGCTGGCAACGGGCCGCAGCGCGATCAGCGCGCCGCCCAGGTCGTAGATGACACCGCCGTACAGAAACGCGAGCTGGTTGCGGGTCTGCTCGTCGGCGTTGTCGGGGACCTCGATTAGAACGGGCCACCCGAAGACACTCTCGTAGAACCGTCGAGACCGCTCGATGTCGGTGACGGTGAGCCGCACATGCGCGATCGAGTTGGCGGTGATTCCCATCCCGTTGATGCTGCCACGTCGACAACCGTCGGCATCGGGTGGTCCGCATGCCAGAATCGCCGTCGTGCAGGTAGCGATGACCATGCCGGTCATGGAGCCGGACTTGGACGCCGGTGCGTTGCGGGACTGGGCGCGTGCGATCGACGACGGTCCGTTCTCGTCGCTGTGTTGGGGCGAGCGCATCGCCTTCGACAATCCGGAGACCTTGACGCTGATGGGCGCTCTGGCAGCGTGGACCGATCGGGTGCGGCTGGTGACGACGGTGATCGTGCCCCAGTTGCACGATCCGGTGATGCTCGCCAAGGCGCTGGCGACCGGCGACACGCTGTGTGGCGGGCGGTTGACCGTAGGTATCGGCATCGGCGGCCGGCTTGAGGACTATGCGGCGGTCGGTGCGGATCCGACAACGCAGACGATGCGCGGGATGGCTGAGCGGGTCGCGGTCATGAAGCGCGTGTGGGCCGGCGAGAAGACCACCGAATCAAAGCTGCCGGTCGGGCCTGCGCCCGTGCAGGCGGGTGGGCCGCCGCTGCTGGTCGGAACCATCGGGCCAAAGACCCTGCGCAGCGCGGCGGCGTGGGCCGACGGCTTGGCGGGGACCACGTTGGACCTCGACATCGTCAAGCAGAACGAGCTGTTCGACGTGGCGCGCGCGGCCTGGGCGGAGGTAGCCAAGCCGAAGCCTCACCTGGCCACCTCGTTCTGGTTTGCGGTCGGCTCGGCCGACGATGCGCGAGAGCAGGTGCATCGGCATCTGCGGCGTTACATGAACTGGATACCGGCCGAGTACGTCGACGCGATGGCACCGACCATTGGCTTCGCCGGCGGCGAGGACGAGCTGGCTGCCGTGCTGCGCGAGTTCGAGGCAGTCGGCACCGACGAAATCCAGCTCATCCCAACCAGTTCCGATCTCGATCAACTTCGACGAGTGGCCGACCTGGTCGGCGCGATTGGGGGCAGGGCTCATGTCTGAGCGCAACGTGCTGGGCGGCCCGCTGGAGCCCTGCGGTAGTGAGCCGCTCACCGGTTTCTACCGCGACGGCTGCTGTTCGACAGGGCCGGAGGATCTGGGCTTGCACACGATTTGCGCGGTGGTGACAGCCGAGTTCCTGGAGCACCAACGTGTGATAGGCAACGATCTCTCGACGCCGATGCCGCAGTTCCGGTTTCCCGGCCTGGTCCCCGGGGACCGCTGGTGTGTCACCGCTGGCAACTGGCTGTTGGCCTACCGCGATGGTTTCGCTGCGCCGGTGGTGTTGGCGTCCACGCACGAGCGAACCCTCGACGTCGTGCCGCTGGAGGCACTGCGGGAGCATGCCGTCGACGTGCCCGACGACTTGGGCGGCTTGTGAGGGTCGGATTTCGCGCTCGACGAATTCAACTCCACTGCGCGAGATTCGAGATGTGCGCCTGGCCCGATTGGTAGACCCATCCTGACCGCAGCGGTAGCATCCCGGAATGCCTGATGACGCGGCACGCTTCGGTGATCCCCGCCTACCCGCTGAGACGATTACCTCAGAATCGCACCTGTTCCATCTCGCTGCCCTGCCGCCCACCACGTATGACGGGGGCTCACAACAGCAGGCGCACGAAGACAACTTTCCGATCCTCAAAGGTCAAGAAGCCAGCATCCAGCTGATCACGTTGCAGCCCGGGGGTATTCGCGAGCCGCACTGGCATCCCAGTGCGTGGGAGATCAACCTGGTCACCAAGGGGGTCGCGGCTTGGGTCCTCGTCGACGGCAACGGGAACCACGAGAGTTTCGACGCCCATGTCGACGACCTCGTGTTCGCACCCCAGGGTTCCTTCCACTACTTCGAGAACCGCGGCAAGGAAGACCTGGACGTGTTGATCATCCAGAACGTCAGTGCAGCTGAAGACAAAGACAACATCGGTATAGGCGAGTCCGTGAGTCAGCTTCCGCCCCAAGTGTTGTCCGCTGTCTTCGGCGTTCCCGTAGAGACGTTCAAATCCATCAAAAAGATCGACAACGCGGTCACCATCTTGCGATCGCACTGACAAGGATTGGATCTAGACCGGTCCTGACAGCTGCGGTAATTTCTGGTGATGCCGATCAATCGTCGCAAGGTCTTGGGCGGTGCGGGCCTGGCGGGCGCCGCAGCCGCGACCGGCGTCGGCGTCGACCGCCTGATCACCGGCGGCCCTTCCGGCTTTCGCATCGACAGGGAAGGGCCGATCACCGACGACGCCGCGCGGTTTGGTGATCCCCGCTTACCGGCCGAGACGATTACTTCGCAGTCGCACCTGTTCCATCTCGGCGATTCGCCTGTCAACAGGTATGACGGGGGCTTTTTTCAGCAGGCGGACGAGGAAAAGTTTCCGATACTCAAAGGTCAAGAGGCCAGCAGCGTGAAGCTCACGCTGCAGCCCGGAGGTATCCGCGAGCCGCACTGGCATCCCAGCGCGTGGGAGATCAACCTGGTCACCAGCGGGGTCGCGGCGTGGGTCGTCATCGATGGCAACGGCAATCACGAAAGCTTCGACCAGCATGTCGGCGACGTCGTGTTCGCACCTCAGGGTTCCTTTCATTACTTCGAGAACCGGGGCCCAGCCGACATGACAATTGTCATCATCCAGAACACCAGTGCTCCCGAAGCCAAAGACAACATCGGCATAGGTGAGTCCCTCAGCAGGCTTCCTCCGCGAGTGCTGTCCGCCGTCTTCGGCGTTCCCGCGGAGACGTTCAAGCCCTTCAAAAAGATCGACAACTCGATCGTTATCCTGCGATCGCGCTAGCTGGCAAATCGTCCATAGGCGCACGACCGGAGTGAGCCGTCGTTGACCGGCCTATGATTCGGCAGTGCGTCTCGCGATCGTGGGCGGTGGAGCTGCGGGTGTGCTTGCCGCGGTGCATCTGCGCCGGAGCAAACCAGACGTACAGATCACGTTGATCGACGCGTCCGGTCGCCCCGGCACCGGCGCGGCGTATGGCACGGACGACCCGACCCACTTGCTGAACGTTCCCGCGCCGCGCATGTCCGCATGGCCGGACGATCCCGATCACTTCTGCCGTTGGCTCGACGAACGAGCTGTCACGCCGGTCGAGAGCTTCGCACCACGTCTTGCTTACGGCCGCTACCTGCAGGATCAACTTGCGGTCGCCGATGTGCGGATCGAGATCGCCGAAGTGGTTGGTTTGACGCCGGGCGCTCCCGTGCGCATTGCGCTCAGCGACGAACGGTGGTTGTCGGCGGACACCGTTGTGCTCGCGTCCGGGCGCCCCCGGGGTGGCATGCCCGATTCGCTGGAACGCGCCTTCGCTCCGGTCTTGGCCGCAGGCACTGACGGGAGGGTTGTGGTGGACGCGTGGGCGCCCGGCGCGCTCGCGGCTCTCGGTGCGCTTCGGCCCGCCAATGTCTTGGTCATCGGTTCGGGACTCACCGGCGTTGATGTCGCGCTGCATCTCATTGCGCGCGGGGCCACGGTCACGCTGCTCTCGCGTCACGGCGCGCTCCCCCGGCGATTTCGCGCCACCGGCGCGCCAACAGCGTTGCCTGACCTCGATGGGCTCGCGGCGAAAGTTTCGCTCGAGCAATTGCGATCCGCGCTCGCCGCGGATCTCGCGCACGCTCGCGAAGCCGGTGCGGACTGGCGGCAGGTGATCGACGCTGTGCGGCCGCGCACAGCCAAGCTGTGGCGGTCGCTGGGATGGGAGGATCAGCGCCGGTTCCTGCGTGAGGACCTTCGACGGTGGGAGGTGCTTCGCCACCGGATGCCGCCCACGATCGCCGACGCGATCTACGCCGCGATCGACAGCGGCCAACTGATCGTCGAAGCGGGCGAGGTCGCCGATGTGTCGCTGCGCGGAAAGGGCGTCGAGCTGGTGGTGACGACGAGCGACGGATCAGTGCGGCGCCGCGGTGACGCCGTTGTCGTCGCTGCCGGCTCGGCCTGGGATCGGCGCGCTCTACATCGCTCCGCACTGTGGGTAAACCTGTTGGCCCACGACGTCGCGTCGCTGCATCCCTGCGGCGTAGGTGTGCGTCTCGATGCGGACGGCCGTCTCATCGACGGGTCCGGAGCCACGGTCCCGGGCATTGTCTGCCTCGGCTCCATTCGTCAGGGCGAGGAGTGGGAGACCACTGCCATTCCCGAAATCCGCGCCCAGGCAGCCGCACTCGCGGAGTTGCTCGCCGACGACACTCGTGACCACCCGGTCCGGGCGCCCAACCTCATCACGGCCGCACCGAAACTGACAGGTGCCCCCGCTTCGTACGCCGAGGGTGTGCGTCGCCTGCTCGCCGTCCAGGACGGCGCGTCGACTGCCTTCGCCGCCGCCGTTGCGGAGGATCCGCAGCACGCGCGTGCGCATGTCGCGCTCGCGATGATCGCCACCGAGCGGCCCGACCGCGCGGGCGGCCCTGACGCGGTCATCGGCCATCTCGCTCGAGCGCGCGCCGCGCTGGCACACGGGAGCGACGAAGATCGCAGCCACGTCGAGGCCGTCGCGACCTGGTGTGAGAAGGGAAACGCGGCGGGCACCGACGCACTCATCGACCATCTGGACCTTGTCCCGGACGACGCAGTCGCGTTGCTTGTGCTGGCGCCGTCAATCGCTTTTGCGGGAGCCGGCAACGCGCTGCCGGACGCGTGGCAGTACGTCGAGCGGTTCACCGGTGTGCACGGCGAAGCGCCGTGGTATCTCGGGTTGCGCGCCTACGGCCGAACGGAGCAGGGACTCTGGTATGACGCGGCCGACCTGGCCGACGCCGCACTCGAACTCGATCCCGGCAATGGCAACGCTGCGCATGCACTGACGCACGTGCACTACGAAACCGACGCGCATGGAGCCGGGCTGAAATGGCTGACGGACTGGATGCCGAGCGACGGGAGCACGCAGCGTTACCTGCCGCACTTTCAATGGCATGCCGCGCTGCACGAGCTCGCGATGGGCGACGCAGCTGCCGCGGCGCGTCGGTACAAGGCCTTTCTCGCGCCGCCGCAGTCGAAGGGCGTGCGCTGCCTCGTCGACGCCGGTTCACTCGCATGGCGGGCGCGACTGCACCCGGACTGGGTCACTCCGCCGGATCCGATGCGGGTGCTCGCCGAGGTCGGCTCGCTTGCCTTCACGCCGCAAACACCGTTCATCGCGTTCCACGCGCTGCTCGTGCTGGCCGCGGCGAATGATCCGGCCGCGATTCGCGCGATCGATGTTCCGGGTGCCACCGATGCGCAAGCAACGACCTTGAGCCTCATCGGCGAAGGTCTTATCGCATTGACGGCGGGCGAGCCGCGCGCCGCGCTCGACTATCTCCTCGAATCGCTCGATGGGCTCCCGTCGATCGGCGGTAGCCGTGTGCAACAAGAAGTGGTTCTCGAGACGGCGTTGGCCGCGATGCTCCAACTCGGTGCGCCGGGTCAGGCGGCGCGCCTGCTGTCGCGACATCGCGCTGCGCCCGCCCCGCAAGTGACCCGCGGCGCCGTGAACTGACCTGGCCCTACCGGTCGCCACCTGAGCTGAGTCTCGCTAAGGAGTCGCCAGCCGAGTGAAGATCATGTTCCGGGTGAAAATCAATGCCGGCAGAGTCGCACAGCCGGGCATAGACGCTGGCTACAGCGCTGAAGCGGCGTTCGACGGCGACGCGGTCGAACTCTTCGGGCACCGACTCGAGGTTGGCGCGTTGGATCATGGTGGCTTCGTCCATCAGTACACGGGCCTGGTCGGGGTCGGTGGTCTGCTCCATGACCGCTTTGAGGGCTTCGAGTTGACGCATCAGCAGGGCGGGCATTCCGCGGCTGGCCTGGCGGATCTTGTCGAATGACCGCTGGACCAAGTTTTCGTAACTCACCTGCTCGCAGATGAGCCGGATAGCACCGGTACGGTCGCGGTACGCCTGGGCCGGCGTCCACACTTTCGCGAGCTTGCACAGGGTGTTGGCGAGCCAGTCCACGCACGTCAGCGCAGTGTATGTGTCGTTGACCGCCGGAGAGAGTGCCCGGATGGCGATCTCGACCAGTTGGTCGATGCCGAAGGCGGGATCTTGAGCGAGATTGCGGACCGCACCGGTGACCTGTGCGCGTTTCAGGCGGCGGGTGATGCGGTCGGCAGCCTCGGGCGGCCACACAGCAGCGAGCTCACTGTCCTCTACCAAGAAGTTCCCCGGGCGATAGGGCAAGTGCACCACCGCATCGGCGGCCGCCGCGGCGCGAATCAACATGTCGTAGCGGATGGCCTGCAGATAGCCGCCTTTCGGGGTACTCAGCATCGCCCCGGAAGACTTGATGGTGTCGACCAGCGCTGCGATTTCTTCGCTGTCATCCGGCTCGTCTCGGGTGGACATTCGGATGTCGGGCTTTCGAACCCCGAGGTAGCGCCCCAAATCACCGGCAATACTGGCGATGACGAAGGGAAGCTGGATCTGTATGGCGATGTGGTGCAGGAAGTAGATGAGCGCTGCCAGATCGACCAGCAACAGCAGAAACACGACATCGACCGAGACATGCGGCACGAAGACGCCGTGCTCTGCAGGGCCGATTGCCAAGAGGACCAGCACGCAGTACACGGCGGTCGCCACAAATGTGCCGAGCGTGAGCTGAGTACCGCGATCGCGGATGAAGTTGCGCAGCATCCGGGGTCCGAACTGCGTCGATGCCAGCGTCAACGTGACGATCGTGACCGAGAAGTTGATCCCGATGACCGTCATGATCGCTGCGGCCACCGCGAGGAGAATCTCGCGTGCAGTGTCTGCGCTGCCGGCTTCCACCCATTTCGGCAGTGTGAGTGCGCCGTGGTACACGGCGCGATCTACCTCCAAGGTGGCCGAGAACAGCACAATCGCGGCGATCACCTCCAAGCTCGGCACCAGCCAGAAGTTGGTCCGCAGTACTTCGCGCCGCGCCTGCGACACAGACATCCCGGAAATGAACAGCATGACGCCACGCTAGAGCAGGCCTTCTGTCGGCGCGAATCGCTCGACTGCGTGGGGTGATGGGCTGAGATTGCATCGGGCAAGCGGCAGGCGCGCTATGTGGGTCGGGATCCGGCGCGACACACCGTTGGGTCAACAGATCGTTTGGCCACTAAAAGCCAAGCTGCGCAACGGGATTGGTCGTGAATCGTGATACGACAATCGCATTGAGCCTCGCCTCGGCGGCGTGCCACTGTCGGCGCTCAATGCGAGACGGTCTCAGCCGTCGCTACTCGAACAGTTGCATCAATTGTTCGACGGCGTCTTCTGATGCGCGCCCGCGCTGCTGCAGTTCGATGATGCAGAACACGGCAAGGTCAACCGATCCGTAGATGTGAAAAGCAATCATCGCCAGATGCGAAAGTTGCTCGCTGGTCATGCGTTCTGGGTGCGCGAGGTCGCGGACGTAGACCATGTCGGCCTCGAGTAGCTGATTGCCCGGCTGGTACACGCTGTCGCCGAACACCGTCGGCGCGATCGCCCACTGCTTCACCTCGGGCATGGAGTGCGGCACGAAACCTTGTGACCGCAGCTCACCGTCGACTTCACCCAACGTCGGCTGATCCAGGTACAGCGGCACGAACGACACCTCGGTCTGCACCGCGACAGCATTGCGCAGTCGCTCCCGGCCATTTTGGAACACCATCAGTTCGGCGCCCTGGACATCGATCTTGAGCAAATCGAAGTCGTCGATGTCGAGGTCATCAAGACGGTGGGTCTGAACATCGTGCTCCTCGACGACCGAACCCCAATCCAGGAACGGGGTGAACAGTCGAAGCTGATTCTGGTCGGGCGTCAGAAGGCTCGTCATGCCTTGCGCTCTGGTGATCTTCAATCGATGCTCACGGCCATCGCCCAGGACGTGCGGGAGGTACCGCTCCAGCGGACCCTTACGCTGTTCGAGTTCCGCCAGCGCGCGTTGCTGAGGTTCGAACCCGGTTACCGTGCACAGCTCGTAATCGAGCATCTCTTTGTACGGCGGATCACCTTCGACGAGGCTGGCGCCGATATCGAGAATGCTGGACGGGCGAGAACAACGCACTAGGTCGTGAAGTAGCCGGGCAGAGGTCATGTGCGGATAATGGCACAGCCAGGATGCGACGACGAGGGACACCGAGACAGGATGCCGACCATGAAGTACGCAATGACCATTGCGCTGATCGCCACTGCGATGCTGGCCGCACCGACAAGCCAGGCGGACCCTGATCCGCACAAGCCGGACCCTGGTAAACACTTCTGCCCAGGTGGGGGCACGGTAGACCAGATGTCCCCCCTCGAGCCGTCGTGCGACGGCGTGCCTTACGAGGACGGCGCGTACTGGCGCGCCATAAACCGCGGCGCGCCGGGTACGGCCTCCCTGGTAGTGGTCCAATGCGTCAAGCCGCCACCGCCGCCCGGCATCTTCGGGCCGAAGCTGACCATGCCGGTACCCGCACCGCCTGGCAGCTGCCAGTAGCAGCGCAATGACGTTCTGACGGTTCTCCGAGCGGCTTGAACGAGACCTGCACAGATACCTCGCTACGCGGTCGACCGCGGGGTCGATTTGGGGTCATACCTCCAGTTTGCTAACTCGTCGTAGACACAAAGGCAATTACTAGACGTCTCGCTGTGAGTTTGCTCTTGCGCGTTGCCACGGGCCGGACGGGACGTGCAACATGCTGACGTGAAAATGCTCTCCATCAGCGAATTGCGCGACTTCGACCCGGCGGCCACGCCGACGGCTTATGCGCGACCTTGACACCGTCGACTCCGAGCTGCGGCTGCTGGCCCGCTATGCGCCGCTCTATCCGCGATTACGGTGGCCAGCCGTCGAGTCATCTCGTCGACGAACGCAACGAGCTGAAGGAGCGCTTCTGATGAGTAGCCGCCGAATTACCCTCACCCTCGGCGCCGCCGGTGGAGGCCTGCTGGCTGCCGCGTTCCTCCAGACGGCCGTCGCCTTCGCCGACACCACTGATTTCGTCAGCCCCGTCGGCCCGAGCCCCGGCCCCGGCGAGCTCTCCTTCAATTTCGAGCCTACTGGCTCGGAAACCGTCACCTCGTCTACCGACGACCTGCCTTTTTACGACACTTCCACGGGGACACAAGAGTTCGACGTAGTCGAAACTAGTAGCACCGGCGACCCCACGGTCGGGACCTTCGACGCTGATGTGAGCTATACGGATATTTTGGGCGTGACCAACTCGGAATACGGCGTCACTTCCGACCTAACGGGCACGACGGGCGATCCGACTGTCGGATCGGTGTACGACACGCTCACCTTCGATAACAGCGGCTACAGCATTGTCTTGACAGATATCCCGTCGACGACAGCCGGTGGAGCGCCTGATATCACAGGGGCCGTCGACACGCCCCACGGTGACTACACCCTTCCACCGGTGGTGGATACACTTCTGCTTGATGTTGTCGGCACCGCCAGCGGTGACGGCCTCACTGCTGGTGGTGTTACTGCTGACACCGTGGGGACCGCTGCGATCGATGGCCTGACTGGCCTCCTGGGCCTCTTCTAGCCCGGCGAGCTGAGCCAGCTCCGCTGGCCCGATCTGATGAGAGCATTGCGTCGTTTGGCGTCGCTTCGCGTCGTCAATTCCGCTGTGTCCCCAGTTCAACGAGATTTCTGAGCTGGGTTCGATTCCCGGCAGCTCCACCAAAGCTAGTTGGGCACCGGCACCCTTCAGCGACCGGTGAACGTCGGAGCGCGGCGCTGCGCCGCTGCTGCCACGCCCTCGCGGAAGTCGGCGGTCGCTTGTAGTCGGGTTTGTTCTTCGAACTCGCGGGCGGTGGCCGCGGCGACAGCCTCAGCGAGTCCGGCGCGCGCGGTGGCACGGATGCTTGTCAGTGCCAAGGGCGCCGAGGCGGCGATTCGTTCGGCGAACCGAATCGCCGCCGGGCGCACACCACCGTCGGCGGCCAATTCATCGACCAACCCTGCTGCGTGGGCGAGTTCACCACCGAAACGCTCACCGGTGAGCATCCACTCAAGTGCTTTTTGCTGCCCGACGATACGTGGCAACGTGGCCGTTATCCCGAAGCCGGGATGAAACCCGAGCCGGCTGAAGTTGGCCGCAAATTTCGAGGAGGGTGCGGCCACCCGGAAATCTGCGCTAAGGGCAAGCCCGAGTCCGCCGCCGATCGCGGCGCCGTGCACCGCGGCGACAACCGGCTTGCTGGTGCGGAACAACCGGATGGCCTGAGTGTAAAGCTCATTGGGCGACACACGATCTTCGGCCGGCCGGGAGAAGTCGGCGCCGGCGCAGAAGTGTTTTCCCTCCGCGCACAACACGATCGCCCGACATTCGACGTCGTCGTCCAGCCCCACGTAGGCGTCGGCGATGCCCTTGATCAAGGCGGTGTCAAAAAAGTTGTTCGGGGGCCGATGGATCTCCACCACGGCCACGTGGCCGGTGGATTCGACGGTGACATCCGGAGCGGTCACAGCTGTTCCAGTAATTCGCGCACTGCCGCATTGAACGCCTCGGGCTGGTCCATATTCGCCGCATGCCCAGCGTTGTCGATGACAACCTTGCGGGAATTGGGGATGTGACGGTGCATGTAGTCGGCCCCGGCCAGAAAGTCGGTATCCTCGGCGCCGACGATCACCAATGTGGGCACCGTGATGCTGTCGAGCGATGTGATCACGCGAGCGTCCTTTTGAGCCATGACACCACGGGCGGCGCGGGGCAGCCCCTCGGGCTGCTCATGCACCGCCTGCGCGAGTTCCGCCGAGATTTCGGCCGGCGATTCGCCCCGCTCAAGTTGTTGAGCGCGTCGTTCCACCCACGCATTCCACTTGTCACGGGCTTCGTCATTGCGGTAACCCGGCCCGGTGTCGACCAGCACCAGCGCGGCCACCCGCTGCGGATGGACGAGGTGGAACGCCAGGGATAGATAGCCGCCCAAGGACATTCCGCCGAGCACAACCCGATCGGCACCCGCGGCGTCGAGGATGGCCGCCATGTCGGCGACGCTGATCTGCTCGGTGTAGCGGTTCATGTCGTCGGGTGCGTCGCTGCTGCCGTGGCCGCGCTGGTCCCACACGATGACCGGCCGGTCGACGCTCAAGGCATCGACATTCGGGTCCCACATGCCCGCGGTCGCGCCGAAACCGTGTGTGAGCAAAAGCGGCACACCCGGCGCCTTCGGGTTGTGCACCTGGAAGGCCAACGTGACCCCGTCTTCGCGCTGCAGTCGGTTCACTGCGTCACCTCCGACCCGGACTGGATGGCGGCGTACAAGGCGTCGGGACCGCAGGCGACCAGGGCCGCGCCGAGTCGGTCCGCCCAGCGATGATGTCCGCCGGCTTCGTCTCGCCAGGCCCATAGTCGACGGGTCAGATAATGCAACGGGTACTCCTTCGTCATACCGATAGCGCCGTGCGTCTGATGGGCGGCCGCCGTCACCAGCTGCCCGGCGTGGTCGGCAAGCATTTTGGCGCAAGCGATTTCGAAGCTACCCCGGCCGAGTTCGACCGCTGCGACCGCACCGTCGATAGCCGATGCGACCACGGCGGCCTGCTGGTGGGTGACCAGATGGGCTTGAATGGCCTGGAAACGAGCGATGGGGCGTTAGCCGCCCGCTGCCTGCGACATGGCTGTCCCTGATCCGCGAGGGCGGCGGGGAGGGTAAGCAATACGATCGCAGTCTCGTGGAGGCTGGGGATGCGGTAGTCAATGCTGCTCTCCCGCTCAGGTTGGTTCCGTGGAGCGGCGAACCGTGCGAGCAGGCGAAGGTGGATGGCACATGGATGGCACACGGCATGTCAGTCTAGGCAGAAATAGCCTCTGAACTGCTAAAACGCTGGTGCCCCCGGCAGGATTCGAACCTGCGGCCTTCTGCTCCGGAGGCAGACGCTCTATCCCCTGAGCTACGGGGGCGCATGCGAAAGATGCTGCGCCAACGGGCCACGACAGACTAACGCATCTCAGCGACCGGCTGAGCACCGGAACGGATTCGGGGCCAGAGGACCTCAGCCAATAGGATGGCCTGCGTGAACCCCGCCGACCTGGGCGAGCTGCTCAAGGCCACTGCGACCGCGGTACTGACCGAGCATGCGCTCGACAGTGCCGCCCTGCCGGCGACCGTCGCCGTCGAGCGGCCGCGCAACCCCGAGCACGGCGACTATGCCAGCAATCTGGCACTGCAGGTAGGCAAGAAGGTCGGCGTCAATCCGCGGGAGCTGGCCGGATGGCTCGCCGAGGCGCTGGCCCAGGCCGACGGCATCGCCTCGGCCGAGATCGCCGGGCCGGGCTTCATCAACCTGCGACTGGACGCCTCGGCGCAGGGCCTCATCGTCAACAATGTCATCGACGCCGGCCACACCTACGGCAACTCCGACGCCGAGGCCGGACACACGATCAACCTCGAGTTCGTCTCTGCCAACCCGACCGGGCCAATCCACATCGGCGGCACCCGCTGGGCGGCCGTCGGCGACGCGTTGGGCCGGTTGCTCACGACGCAGGGCGCCGACGTGGTACGCGAGTACTACTTCAACGACCACGGCGCTCAGATCGACCGGTTCGCCGCATCCCTGATCGCCTCGGCCAAAGGCGAGCCCACCCCGGAAGATGGCTACGCGGGCAGCTACATCGCCGACATCGCCGCGCAGGTCCTGCGGCAAGCGCCCGACGCGCTGAGCCAGCCCGACGCCGAGCAGCACGAAACGTTCCGCAGGATCGGCGTCGACTTGATGTTCACCCACATCAAGGAATCGCTGCACGACTTCGGCACCGACTTCGACGTCTACACCCATGAAGAGTCGATGCATACCAGCGGTCGTGTCGAGCAGGCGATCGCGCGGCTGCGCGAGAACGGCAACATCTACGAGAAGGATGGCGCAACCTGGTTGCGCACCAGTGCTTTTGGTGACGACAAGGACCGCGTCGTGATCAAGAGCGACGGCAAACCGGCCTACATCGCCGGCGATCTCGCCTATTACCTGGACAAGCGGCAACGCGGCTTCGACCTGTGTATCTACATGCTCGGCGCCGACCACCACGGCTACATCTCCCGGCTGAAGGCCGCCGCCGCCGCGTTCGGCGACGACCCCGCCACCGTCGAGGTGCTCATCGGCCAGATGGTGAACCTGGTGCGCGACGGCCAGCCGGTGAAAATGAGCAAGCGGGCCGGCACCGTGATCACCCTCGACGACCTGGTCGAGGCGATCGGCGTCGACGCCGCACGTTACAGCCTGATCCGGTCGTCGGTGGACACCCCGATCGACATCGACCTGGCGCTGTGGTCGTCGGCGTCCAGCGAAAACCCGGTCTATTACGTGCAATACGCACACGCCCGGCTCTCCGCGCTGGCCCGTAACGCCGCCGAGCTCGGCCTGATCCCCGACACCAGCCACCTCGAGCTGCTCACCCACGACAAGGAGGGCGCGCTGGTCCGTAGTCTCGGCGAGTTCCCCAGGGTGCTGAAATCTGCGGCGTCACTGCGCGAACCGCACCGAGTGTGCCGCTACCTGGAAGACCTCGCCGGCGACTATCACCGGTTTTATGACTCGTGCCGGGTGTTGCCGCAGGGCGACGAGCAGCCCACCGATCTGCACACCGCTCGGCTGGCGCTCTGCCAGGCGACCCGTCAGGTGATCGCCAACGGGCTGGCCATCCTGGGTGTCCGCGCTCCGGAGCGAATGTGAACGCCCATCCGGCCGGCCCCCGGCACGCCGAGGAGTTCCATCAATCCGGTGTTCCACCGCGACCGGGGACGACGGAGGAACTGCTGGAACTTGCACCGAATGTGTGGCCGCGCAACGCTGTTCGCGGCGACGACGGGGTCGTCAGCGTTGCCGGCGTCTCGTTGACGTCGCTGGCCCAGCAGTACGGCACGCCACTGTTCGTCATCGACGAAGATGACTTCCGGGCGCGGTGCCGCGAGATCGCGGCGGCGTTCGGCGGTGGCGCCAATGTGCACTATGCCGCAAAGGCCTTCCTGTCCGGCGAGATCGCGCGGTGGATCGACGAGGAAGGCCTCTCGCTGGATGTCTGCACCGGGGGTGAATTGGCCGTCGCACTGCATGCCGGCTTCCCTCCCGAGCGGATCGCGCTGCACGGCAACAACAAATCGGTCGCGGAGCTGACCGCGGCCGTCAAGGCCGGAATCGCTCACGTCGTGGTGGACTCGATGACCGAGATCGAGCGTCTCGACACCATCGCCGGGGCGGCAGGCCTCGTCCAGAACGTGTTGGTCCGCGTCACCGTCGGTGTGGAAGCCCACACCCACGAGTTCATCTCCACCGCCCACGAAGACCAGAAGTTCGGGCTGTCGCTGGCCAATGGCGCGGCGATGGCCGCGGTTCGGCGAATTTTCGCCACCGATCATCTCCGACTGGTGGGCCTGCATAGTCACATCGGCTCGCAGATCTTCGATGTCGGCGGCTTCGAACTTGCCGCGCACCGGGTGATCGGTCTGCTGCGCGACGTCGTCGCCGAGTTCGGAGTCGACAAAACCTCGCAGATCGCCACCATCGACCTCGGTGGCGGCATCGGCATCTCGTATCTGGCGAACGACGATCCACCCCCGGTATGCGAACTCGCCGATAAGCTCGGCGACATCGTGCGCGACGAATCCGCGGCAGTGGGATTGCCGGTTCCGCGGCTGGTCGTCGAACCCGGTCGCGCCATCGCCGGGCCGGGGACCATCACCCTGTACGAGGTCGGCACAGTCAAAGACGTCGGTGTGAGCGCAACGGCGCACCGACGTTACGTCAGCGTCGACGGCGGGATGAGCGACAACATCCGTACAGCGCTGTACGGCGCCGACTACGACGTGCGGCTGGTCTCCCGGGCTACCGATGCGGTGTCGACACTCGCCCGTGTCGTTGGAAAGCATTGCGAAAGTGGCGATATCGTGGTCCGGGATACGTGGATCCCGGATGACATAGCGCCGGGCGACCTCGTCGCCGTGGCGGCAACCGGTGCGTACTGCTATTCGCTGTCGAGCCGCTATAACCTGGTCGGCCGGCCTGCGGTGGTGGCGGTGCGCGACAGACGCGCGCGTCTGATCCTGCGCAGGGAAACGGTCGATGATCTGCTGAGTCTGGAGGTGACGTGAGACGTGAGCAGTGATGAAAAGCCAGTCGGTGTAGCGGTATTGGGACTGGGCAATGTGGGTAGTGAAGTTGTTCGCATCATCGAGCAGAGTGCTGACGACCTCGCCGCCCGGGTCGGTGCGCCGCTGGTGCTGCGCGGTATCGGCGTTCGCCGAGTTGCCGCGGACCGGGGTGTGCCGGTCGATCTGCTCACCGACAACATCGACGAACTCGTTTCCCGTGAGGACGTCGACATCGTCATCGAAGTGATGGGCCCGGTCGAACCGTCGCGCAAGGCGATCCTGTCTGCGCTGGAACACGGCAAGTCGGTTGTGACGGCGAACAAGGCCCTGCTTTCAGTCGCCACCGGCGAGCTCGCCCAGGCGGCCGAAAACGCCCATGTCGACCTCTATTTCGAGGCTGCTGTCGCAGGCGCCATCCCGGTGATCCGCCCACTGACCCAGTCGTTGGCCGGCGACACGGTGCAGCGGGTGGCCGGCATCGTCAACGGCACCACGAACTACATCCTGTCCGAAATGGACAGCACCGGCGCCGATTATGAGCAGGCCCTGGCCGACGCGAGCGCGCTCGGCTACGCCGAAGCCGACCCCACCGCCGATGTGGAAGGCTTCGACGCCGCGGCGAAAGCCGCCATTCTGGCTTCGATCGCGTTCCACACCCGAGTGACCGCCGACGACGTCCACCGCGAAGGCATCACGAAGATCAGCCCGGATGACTTCGACTCGGCCCGAGCGCTGGGCTGCACGATCAAACTGCTGTCGATCTGCGAACGAATCACCACCGACGATGGGCAACAGAAGGTCTCGGCTCGGGTGTACCCGGCGCTGGTGCCATTGGCGCATCCACTCGCCACGGTCAACGGTGCATTCAATGCCGTAGTAGTTGAGGCCGAGGCCGCGGGACGGCTGATGTTCTACGGTCAGGGCGCCGGCGGAGCGCCGACCGCGTCAGCGGTGACCGGTGATCTGGTGATGGCAGCTCGTAACCGTGTACTGGGCAGCCGAGGGCCGAAAGAGTCCAAGTACGCTCAATTATCTGTCGCCCCAATGGGGGTAATCCCGACACGCTACTACGTCAGCATGCATGTCGCCGATAAGCCGGGCGTATTGGCCTCGGTGGCAGCAGAATTCGCCAAGCGTGAAGTCAGCATCGCCGAAGTCCGCCAGGAGGGCGTGGTCGGCGAGGGCGGACGACGCATCGGGGCTCGCATCGTGGTGGTCACCCACACCGCCACGGACGCCGCCCTGTCCGAAACCGTCGACGCGTTGGCCGATCTCGACGTGGTGCAAAGTGTGGCCAGCGTCTTGCGGCTGGAAGGGACCAGCGAATGAGTCCGTCCAGTGCCGCCAAGGCCAACACCCGTCAGCAGTGGCCCGGTCTCATCGCGGCTTATCGGGACCGGTTGCCCGTCGGCGACGACTGGGTTCCCGTCACCTTGTTCGAGGGCGGCACCCCGCTGATCCCGGCACCCAGACTGTCGGAAAAGACCGGTTGCACGGTTCATCTCAAAGTCGAGGGCCTGAATCCCACCGGCTCCTTCAAGGACCGGGGCATGACGATGGCCGTCACGGACGCGGTGGCCCGCGGCCAGCAGGCGGTGCTGTGCGCTTCGACGGGTAATACGTCGGCGTCGGCAGCGGCGTACGCCGCCCGCGCCGGCATCACCTGCGCGGTGCTGATCCCGCAGGGCAAGATCGCGATGGGCAAGCTCGCGCAGGCTGTCATGCACGGCGCCAAGATCATTCAGATCGACGGCAACTTCGACGACTGCCTGGAGCTTGCCCGCAAGATCGTCGCCGACTTCCCGACGATCTCATTGGTCAACTCCGTCAACCCCGTTCGCATCGAGGGCCAGAAGACGGCGGCGTTCGAGATTGTGGACGTGTTGGGCATCGCACCGGACGTGCATGCCCTGCCGGTTGGCAACGCGGGCAACATCACGGCGTATTGGAAGGGCTACACCGAGTACCACGCCGACGGTGTGATCGACAAGCTGCCGCGCATGCTGGGCACTCAGGCGGCCGGAGCAGCGCCGTTGGTGTCCGGGGAGCCGGTGAAAAATCCCGAGACGATTGCCACCGCGATCCGTATCGGCTCGCCGGCGTCGTGGTCGCAGGCCGTCACGGCGCAGCAGCAGTCCAACGGTCGGTTCCTGGCCGCCACCGACGACGAGATCCTCGCCGCGTATCACCTGGTGGCGGGCAGCGAGGGCATCTTTGTGGAGCCGGCGTCGGCGGCAAGCATCGCCGGTCTGCTCAAAGCCGTCGAGGATGGCTGGGTGGCGCGAGGCTCGACCGTGGTGTGCACGGTGACGGGCAACGGCCTCAAGGATCCCGACACAGCGCTGCGCGACATGCCCAGCGTGTCGCCGCTTCCCGTGGATCCGGTCGCCGTGGTCGCGCAATTGGGGTTGGGCTAGTGGCGATGCTGCCCGCTGGGCTGCTGGCCAGTTCGGTCGTCGCGGCCTCCAGCGCCAACCTCGGCCCTGGCTTCGACAGCATCGGACTGGCGCTGAGCCTTTACGACGAAATCATCGTCGAGACAACCCATTCCGGTCTGACCGTCGAGGTCGAGGGGGAGGGCGCCGGGGAGCTGGTCCTTGGCGCGGGTCATCTGGTGGTTCGCGCCGTCGAACGCGGGTTGCAGGCCGCCGGTGTAGGAGTGCTTGGCATGACAGTGCGGTGTCGTAACGCCATCCCGCATTCCCGCGGTCTCGGCTCGTCGGCGGCGGCAGTCGTCGGTGGCCTGGCTGCGGTCAATGGTCTTCTCGCACAGTCGGGTTCAACGCCGTTGAACCAGGTCGAGTTGATTCAGCTGTCATCGGAATTCGAAGGGCACCCCGACAACGCCGCGGCCGCGGTGCTGGGCGGCGCCGTCGTTTCGTGGACCGAGCCAAATGGTTCGCCGCCGGCCTACTCGGCAGCGCCGGTGCGCCTTCATCCCGACATACGGCTGTTCCCGGCCATTCCCGGGCAACGCTCGTCGACCGCGGAGGCTCGGGTTCTGCTTCCTGCACAGGTCAGCCATGAGGACGCCCGCTTCAACGTCAGCCGCGCAGCGCTGTTGGTGGTGGCGCTCACCGAGCGGCCCGATCTGCTGATGGCCGCCACCGAGGACGTGCTTCATCAGCCGCAGCGCGCGCCGGCGATGCCGTCATCGGCGGAATACCTGCGGCTATTGCGCCGTTACAAAGTGGCAGCTGTGCTTTCCGGTGCTGGTCCGGCGGTGGTCGCGCTGAGCACGGTGTCCGAGTTGCCCGCCGAGGCTATGGAGTATGCAGCCGCACACGGGTTCGCGGTCAGCGAGATGACGGTTGGCGGCGGGGTCCGCTGGACCTCGGGAGTGGCGGTACCCAGCTAGTGTCCTCAGACACGGCGGAGGGGCTTCTTGCTTCCGGCATCGAATGAGGTTATCCTCGGAGCCGTCCGGCAATCGCAGCATCTGCATCTGCGTTAAGACTAGGACGAACACCAAATTCTTCTCGTGGACGATGGTTCGCCATTTAAACCGCCAATATTGGCGATCACCGCTGCAGAGTCGACTTTTGGCAGCACTCGCCGATTTGGCTGAATGCAACGAACCCCTGGCTTGATTCGATCAGCGAGGGAAAGAAAGGAAATCCGTGACCGATACGGACCTCGTAACGGCTGGCGACAACACCGAAAATGACGTGCCGCATGCCGTGACCACAGACACCTCCGGCGAAGCCGACGCTCATTCGAGTGGGTCGGATGGCTCGCTGGCCACCATGGTGCTGCCCGAACTACGGGCGCTGGCCAATCAGGCCGGTGTCAAGGGCACATCGGGAATGCGCAAAAACGAACTGATCGCCGCGATCCGGGAGACCCGTCAGGGACACGCCAATGGCGCGTCGTCCAACGGCGGCGCCGGCGGTGAATCAGGCAACCAAAGCCCGAAGGCTGCGACCAACCATGCCGAATCGGCTGTTGAGGACGCACCTCAGTCCTCCGCCGAACATGCGGGGGAGCAGAAGAACAACAACCGGGCCGAAAAGAACCATCAGTCCGAGACCGACAAGCCCGCCCGCGACCAAAAGGACAGCAAGTCCGAGGAACGCCAGGCCGACAAAGACTCCGACAGGGGCGAGTCCGACAAGGGCGGCGATCAACAAGGCTCGGGCGGCCAGCAGAATCGTGGCGGCTCGAACCAGCAAGACGACGACGGCGACGGGCGCGGCGGCCGCCGCGGGCGTCGATTCCGGGAGCGCAGACGGCGCGGTGACCGGCCCGGCGACGGTGGCGGCGACACCACCGAATTGCGTGAAGACGACGTCGTGCAACCGGTGGCCGGCATCCTCGACGTCCTGGATAACTACGCGTTCGTCCGCACCTCTGGCTACCTGGCCGGTCCGCACGACGTTTATGTCTCGATGAACATGGTGCGAAAGAACGGCTTACGCCGCGGCGACGCGGTGACCGGCGCGGTGCGGATTCCCAAAGACGGCGAACAGCCCAATCAGCGGCAGAAGTTCAACCCGTTGGTGCGCTTGGACACCGTCAACGGCGGGCCCGTCGAGGACGCCAAGAAGCGTCCCGATTTTTCCAAGATGACGCCGCTCTACCCCAACCAGCGGCTACGTCTGGAGACCACTCCCGACCAGCTGACCACGCGGATCATCGACCTGATCATGCCGATCGGCAAGGGCCAGCGAGCGCTGATCGTGTCACCGCCCAAGGCGGGTAAGACGACGATTCTGCAAAGCATCGCCAACGCGATCACGAAGAACAACCCGGAATGCCACCTGATGGTGGTGCTCGTCGACGAGCGGCCTGAAGAGGTCACCGATATGACGCGATCGGTCAAGGGCGAGGTCATCGCCTCGACGTTCGACCGGCCGCCGTCAGACCACACCGCGGTGGCCGAACTGGCGATCGAGCGCGCCAAGCGACTCGTCGAACAGGGCAAAGACGTCGTGGTGCTGCTCGACTCGATCACCCGGCTGGGACGCGCCTACAACAACGCGTCGCCGGCATCGGGCCGCATCCTGTCCGGTGGTGTTGACTCCACTGCCCTGTACCCGCCGAAGCGCTTCCTCGGCGCGGCCCGCAACATCGAAGGGGGCGGATCGCTGACGATCATCGCCACCGCGATGGTGGAGACCGGGTCCACCGGTGACACGGTGATCTTCGAGGAGTTCAAGGGCACCGGTAACGCCGAGCTCAAACTCGACCGCAAGATCTCCGAGCGCCGGGTGTTCCCCGCCGTCGACGTCAACCCGTCGGGTACTCGCAAGGACGAATTGTTGCTCTCGCCCGACGAGTTCAGCATCGTGCACAAGTTGCGCCGTGTGTTGTCGGGGCTGGATTCTCATCAGGCCATCGACCTGTTGATGTCGCAGCTGCGAAAGACCAAGACGAATTATGAGTTCCTGGTTCAGGTGTCCAAGACGACACCGGGAATGGACAACGACTAGCCCGGGCTGACCCGGTTAGCACATCACCTCCGTCGAAGAACATCGCCCGTCCCGCTGGGCAGCTGAAGTTCCAGCGGTAACGTGCGCCCTGTTGGGATCGACGGGAAAGTGGTGAGCCGTGGCGGACACTATTCAGCAACTACTTCGCGCACGCAGTGCCGATTCCACTCCGGCGGTCAAATACGGCGATCGGGTGTGGACGTGGCGTGAGCATCTGACGGATGCTTCCGCCGCCGCCGCCGCGTTGATCGGCATCGCCGACCCCAAGCGCCCATTGCACGTCGGCGCGCTACTGGGCAACACCCCCGAAATGCTCACCGCCATGGCCGCAGCGGCGCTCGGCGGATACGTGTTGTGCGGTATCAACGACACCCGTCGCGGTGCGGCGCTGGTCAAAGACATCGTCCGTGCCGACTGCCAAATACTGCTCGTCGACCCGGCCCATCGCGCGCTGCTCGACGGGCTGGAGCTGCCCGGGGTCCGGGTGGTGGACATCAGCACCGAGGAGTGGTCCGGTTTGCTTGCGGCGGCCGGCCCGCTGGTGGCGCATCGCGAGGTCGTCCCCACTGACACGTTGATGATGATCTTCACCTCGGGCACCAGCGGCGAGCCGAAGGCAGTCCAGGTGACCCACCTGACCGTTATCTTCGCCGGCGCCAACCTGATTGAGCGCTTCGACGTCGATTCCTCCGGCGTCTGCTATCTGTCGATGCCGCTATTTCACTCCAACGCGTTGCTCGCCGGCTGGAGTGTGGCGGTCGGCTCCGGCGCCGCGATGGTGCCCGCCACCTTCTCGGCGTCGGGTTTGTTGCCCGAACTGCGCCGCTACGGCGCGACCTATATGAACTACGTCGGCAAGCCGTTGGCCTATGTCCTGGCCACCCCCGAGCGGCCCGACGATGCGGACAACCCGCTGCGGGTCGCGTTCGGCAACGAGGCAAGCGACCGCGACATCGCGGAGTTCAGCCGCCGCTTCGATTGCACGGTCTGGGACGGTTTCGGCTCCACCGAAGGCGCGATCATCATCACCCGCGAGGACGGCTGTCCGCCCGGCTCACTGGGCCGCGGCTTCCCCGGTGTGAGCATTTACAACTCAGACACGCTCGCCGAATGCCCGGTGGCCAGGTTCGACGACGCCAGCACACTGGTCAACCCCGACGAAGCGATCGGCGAATTGGTCAACACGACAGGCGCCGGACTGTTCGCTGGCTACTACAACGACCGGAATGCCACCGACGCGCGACTGCGCAATGGCATGTTCTGGTCGGGCGACCTGGCCTACCGCGACGCCGAGGGGTGGATCTACTTCGCCGGGCGCAGCGGGGATTGGCTGCGGGTCGACGGCGAGAATATGACGACGGCGCCCATCGAGCGCATCCTGCAGCGGCTGTCGGCCGTCAGTCAGGTCGCGGTGTACGCGGTACCCGATGAGCAGGTGGGGGACCAGGTGATGGCGGCGTTGGTGCTGGTCGACGGCGCCGAGTTGACGCCGGACGAGTTCAGCCAGTTTTTGGCAGACCAGCCGGATCTTTCACCCAAGGCCTGGCCGCGGCACGTGTGGATCACCGACAGCCTGCCGACCACCGCCACCAACAAAATCCTCAAGCGGGAACTGAGCGCGCGCGGCGGCACCCCTGATGGCGGGCTGTTGTGGACCCGGATCGGCCGCGACACCAGCTATGCCGTTGTCGATCGACCCGCCGACGCCCCAGAGCTGGCAATCGGCCGCGTCGGGAATGCACACCCTCACGCAGGCGTTTAGGGACACAGCGGCTGACCTGGCATAATCAGCAGCCGAGACAGAGGTTCCGGTTCACGTCCGATCATCAGCACACCAGGGCGACCCGGCGACCGCCGATTGAAGAGGACACCATGAAATCTGATATTCATCCCGCCTACGGCGAGACCACTGTGGTCTGCGGCTGCGGGAACACCTTCCAGACCCGCAGCACCAAAGAAAGCGGCCACATCGTGGTCGAGGTCTGCTCGCAGTGCCACCCGTTCTACACCGGTAAGCAGAAGATTCTGGACAGCGGCGGCCGGGTCGCGCGCTTCGAGAAGCGTTACGGCAAGCGCAAGGCCGGCGCCGAGAAGGAAGCTTCGGCCGACAAGTAGCGAATCCGACGCCCGAACTGTCGCGTAAACCGCGCAGGCCGGGCGTCGTTTCGTGTTCGGGTTGCGTGGGGAAGGAGGAGCATGACGCAGGGCCTGCAGGCGATTGACGCGCTAGTGGCCGAACACGCCGACCTCGAGCGTCAGCTCTCCGACCCCGAACTGCACAGTAATCCCGGCAATGCGCGCAAAGTCGGGCGCCGGTTCGCGCAATTGGCCCCGATCGTCTCGACCCACCGCAAGCTCACGTCGGCCCGCGGTGATCTGGACACCGCACGCGAACTCGCCGTTGACGACGCGTCATTCGCCGACGAAGTCGCGGAATTGGAAACACGAGTCGCCGAGCTGGACACCCAGCTCACCGACATGCTGGCGCCACGCGATCCGCACGACGTCGACGACATCGTGCTCGAGGTCAAATCCGGGGAGGGCGGCGAAGAATCGGCGCTCTTCGCCGCGGACCTGGCCAGGATGTACATCCGCTACGCCGAGCGACACGGCTGGACGGTGACGGTATTGGACGAAACCACCTCGGATTTGGGCGGCTACAAGGATGCCACGCTGGCGATCGGCAGCAAGGGCGACTCGGCCGACGGCGTGTGGGCGCGCATGAAATTCGAGGGCGGAGTGCACCGGGTGCAACGGGTTCCGGTCACCGAATCCCAAGGCCGCGTACATACTTCAGCAGCGGGCGTGCTCGTCTATCCCGAGCCCGAAGAAGTAGGCGAGGTGCAGATCGACGAGTCGGACCTGCGCATCGACGTCTACCGGTCGTCGGGCAAGGGCGGCCAGGGCGTCAACACCACCGACTCGGCGGTCCGAATCACCCACTTGCCCACGGGAATTGTCGTCACCTGTCAAAATGAGCGGTCTCAGCTGCAGAACAAGGCGCGAGCCATGCTGGTGCTTGCGGCCCGGCTACAGGCACTGGCCGAGGAGCAGGCGTCGGCCGACGCATCGGCGGACCGCGCCAGCCAGATCCGCACCGTGGACCGTAGCGAACGCATCCGCACGTACAACTTCCCGGAGAACCGTGTCACCGACCATCGCATCGGTTACAAAGCACACAATCTCGACCAGCTTCTCGACGGGGATCTCGATGCGTTGTTCGACGCCTTGGGCGCCGCCGACAAGCAGTCTCGGCTGCAGCAGGCATGACAACCCGCCTGCGGTGTGCGATCGACTCGGCTACGACGCTGCTTGCGGCCGCCGGAATCGACTCCGCCCGCTACGACGCCGAGGAACTGGCTGCGCACCTGGCCGGAACCGAGCGGGGACGGCTCCCGCTCCTCGGCTCGCCCGATGAGACGTATTTCGACCGCTACCACGCCGCGATAGCCGCACGATCACGGCGAGTGCCCTTGCAACACCTCACCGGCACAGCCGCGTTCGGGCCGTTGACCCTTTCGGTCGGGCCCGGAGTCTTCGTCCCGCGCCCAGAAACCGAAGCCCTGCTGGAGTGGGCGATCTCCCAAAGCCTCGACGAAACCCCCGACAGGCCGGTGATCGTCGATGTGTGCACCGGTTCGGGTGCGCTGGCGCTCGCACTGGCGCGGCGCTGGCCGGATGCGCGGGTGGTGGGCATCGACGATTCCGAAGCGGCACTTGACTATGCGCGCAGAAACGCGGCAGGCAGCACGGTGACGTTGCTGTGCGCCGACGTCACCGACCCTGGCTTGTTGGCCGAACTTGACGGGCAGGTCGACCTGCTGGTGTCCAACCCGCCCTACGTTCCAGACGCCGCTGAGCTCGAACCCGAAGTGGCTGAACATGATCCGCCCCGCGCCGTGTTCGGGGGGCCTGACGGCATGGCGGTGATCGCCTCCGTCGTGCGGCTCGGCGAACGGTGGTTGCGCCCAGGCGGCCTGTTCGCCGTCGAGCACGACGACACCACGTCCACTCAGACGTGCGAACTACTTGGTGGAACAGGGCTTTTCGATGACATCGTGGCCCGAATGGACCTCAATGGACGGCCGAGATTTGTGACGGCCCGCCGGAGCAGCGGCGATGGTGAGGAGCGGCGCTGATGAGCACCGTGTTCGACTGCACCGATCCCGAACAGCGTTCCCACGGAATCGCATCGGCGGCCGGGGCCGTCAAAAACGGCGGGCTGGTGGTTATTCCGACCGACACGGTGTACGGCGTGGGCGCCGATGCATTCGACGGCGCGGCGGTGGCCGCGCTGCTATCGGCGAAGGGCCGCGGGCGTGATATGCCGGTGCCGGTGCTGGTCGGCTCGTGGCACACCATCGACGGCCTCGCCTTATCGGTTTCCAAGGCGATGCGCGACCTTGTGCGCGCATTTTGGCCCGGCGCGTTGAGTCTCGTGGTCCGGCAGGCGCCGTCGGTGCAATGGGATCTCGGCGATGCCCGCGGCACGGTCATGCTGCGGATGCCGCTGCACCCGGTCGCGATCGAACTGCTGCGCGAGGTCGGGCCGATGGCGGTATCGAGTGCCAACGTGTCCGGCCGTCCGCCCGCCGTCGACGCCGAGAATGCCCGCGAGCAGTTGGGCGACCTTGTGGACGTCTATCTCGATGCCGGTCCTTCGGCCCAGCAGGCGGCTTCGACGATCCTGGACATGACCGGACCTGAACCGCGCATCCTTCGATCCGGACCGGTCAGCACCGAGGGGATCGCCGCGGTGCTCGGTCGCAGCGCCGGAAGTTTGACCGGCTGATCCGCCGGGCCAACCTAGTTCGATCTCAGGCCGGTGCAGTACGGTCTTCCGGATGGTCAGCGGTGCCGACAACCTCGCCGGCGGTCTGCTCGCCTTATCCGATCGTGGCGCCGGCGTCCCGCTTCGTGAACTCGCGCTCGTCGGGCTGACGGCAGCGATCGTCACCTACTTCGCCACCGGACCGGTGCGCGTGCTGGCGACCCGGTTGGGCGCGGTGGCGTATCCGCGCGAACGCGATGTGCACGTGACGCCCACACCGCGGATGGGCGGCCTGGCGATGTTCGTCGGTATCATCGCGGCGGTTTTTCTCGCATCTCAGCTTCCCGCGCTCACCCGCGGTTTCGTTTACTCCACGGGCATGCCCGCGGTGGTGGTGGCGGGCGCGGTGATCATGGGCATCGGCCTGATCGACGACCGGTGGGGCCTGGACGCGCTGACGAAGTTCGCCGGTCAGATCACCGCGGCCAGCGTCCTGGTCACGATGGGCGTTGCGTGGAGCGTCCTCTACATCCCGTTGGGCGGGGTGGGAACCATCGTGTTGGACCAAGCCTCCTCGATCCTGCTCACGCTGGCCCTGACCGTGTCGATCGTCAACGCGATGAACTTCGTCGACGGTCTCGACGGGCTGGCGGCCGGGTTGGGACTAATCACCGCGCTGGCGATCTGCATGTTCTCCGTCGGCCTGCTGCGCGACCACGGGGGTGACGTGCTGTTCTACCCACCTGCGGTCATTTCGGTGGTGCTGGCGGGGGCCTGCCTGGGCTTCTTACCGCACAACTTTCACCCGGCCAAGATCTTCATGGGGGACTCCGGCTCGATGCTGATCGGCCTGATGTTGGCCGCAGCGTCGACGACGGCTGCCGGACCGATTTCGCAGAACGCTTACGGCGCCCGAGATGTGTTTGCTCTGCTGTCGCCGTTCCTGTTGGTCGTGGCGGTCATGTTCGTGCCGATGCTCGACCTCCTGCTGGCGATCGTGCGGCGCACCCGGGCGGGTCGTAGCGCCTTCAGCCCCGACAAGATGCACCTGCATCACCGTCTGCTGCAGATTGGTCACTCGCACCGGCGGGTGGTGCTGCTGATCTATCTGTGGGTTGGCATCGTCGCGTTCGGCACCGCGAGCACGATCTTCTTCAACCCGCGAGATACTGCAGCGGTCATGTTGGGCGCGGTCGCGATCGCGGTAATCGCGACGCTGATTCCGCTGCTGCGCCGCCGCGATGATGTCTACGACGAGGAGTAGTAGGGTGGTCGCCGATATGGTAAGGTGCTGGTAGAACCCGAATTAACCTCGCGGGTTGCCGGCCACCGGCCATCGGACTCACCTCCGATCGCGCCGACTAACGACCGACAAAGGGGAGCTGTCCCTTGGGTGCTGCGAGTGCGATCAATGGCCTTCGATACGCTCTACGGGCCACGCAACGACCTAACCGGCAACTCCCCCTGACGAGGACCGAGGTGCAGCAGTGACAACACCAGCGCAGGACTCGCCGTTGGTGTTTCCCTCCGTTGCGTTCAGACCTGTTCGGCTGTTCGCCACGTCCCTCGTGCTGACTGTCGTCGCGATCGCCATCGCAAGTTCGCTTGGCCACCCGATGGTGGGTGTGTTCCTGGGCTTGGGGCTCCTGCTCGGTTTGCTCAACGCGCTCAGTGTGCAGCGTTCGGTGGCCGCGATCACCGCGGAGGCCCATCCGCTGAAGAAGAAGATGGCGGTGAACTCCGCGAGTCGGCTATTGATCATCACCGTCGTCGGACTGACTGTCGCATTCATCTTCCGACCCGCCGGACTCGGCGTGGTATTCGGCCTTGCGCTGTTCCAAGTCTTGCTGGTGCTGTCGACCGCGCTGCCGGTATGGAAGAAACTGCGTATCGGCGCCGCCGAAAGTGCTGAAGGGATTGGAAACAGCGATGCATGAGACGCTGCTGGGTGAGGGCGCCATCGAGGTCGGCCACCACGACACACAGGAGTGGTTCGGCTTGGCCGTCAACGTCGACACCGTGGCATCCGCGGCGATCGCGGCCGTCATCGTCATCGGGCTGGCATTTTTCCTGCGCGCCAAGGTCACCTCCAGCGGTGTGCCGGGCGGCGTCCAGTTGTTCTTCGAGGCGATCACCGTCCAAATGCGCAACCAAATCGAAGCCGCAATCGGGATGCGTATTGCGCCCTTCGTGTTGCCGCTGGCGGTCACGCTTTTCGTCTACATCTTGATCTCGAACTGGCTGTCTGTGCTGCCGGTGCAGTACACCAGCAAGGCCGGCGGCGCTCCGAAAGAGCTGTTCGCCCCGCCGGCGTCGGACATCAACTTCGTGCTGGCGTTGGCGCTGTTCGTGTTCATCTGCTACCACTCGGCCGGCATCTGGCGCAGCGGCCCCATCGGGTATCCCGTCAAGGTGCTCAAGGGCCATGTGTGGGATAACCTCAACCCCTTCGTTGGCGCGATCTTCACGCCGATCAACGTTGTTGAGGAACTCGCCAAGCCAATTTCGTTGTCGCTCCGACTTTTCGGCAATATCTTCGCGGGCGGCATCCTGGTTGCGCTGATCGGGCTTTTCCCGCCGTATATCTTGTGGGCCCCTAACGCGATCTGGAAGGCATTTGATCTCTTTGTCGGCGCGATCCAGGCGTTCATCTTCGCGCTGCTGACGATCTTGTACTTCAGTCAATCGATGGAGCTGGAAGGGGAACACGAGTAAGACGGCCACAGAGGCCCCGCTTCCACACCAACTACAGACCTGGTAGAGCGCTACCAAATATCAAGGAGGATAAGCAATGAACCCCACAATCGCTGCCGGCGCCCTCATCGGCGGTGGACTGATCATGGCCGGGGGCGCGATTGGCGCCGGTATCGGTGACGGTGTCGCCGGTAACGCACTGATCTCCGGCATCGCCCGGCAGCCCGAGGCGCAAGGGCGGTTGTTCGTTCCGTTCTTCATCACAGTCGGTCTGGTCGAGGCCGCCTACTTCATTAACTTGGCCTTCATGGCGCTGTTCGTCTTTGCCACGCCGGTCAAGTAAGTAGCTGAGATGGGTGACATGAGCGCTGTGGTCCTGGCTGGCGCCAGCCAGGCGGAGGGAAACTTCCTCCTGCCCAACGGCACCTTCTTCGTCGTGCTGATCATTTTCTTGATCGTGCTCGGCGTGATCGGCACCTTCGTGGTACCGCCGATCTCAAAGGTGCTTAAAGAGCGCGAAAATATGGTCACCAAGACGGCTACTGACAACAAGAAATCGGCCGAGCAGTTCGCCGCCGCCCAGGAAGACTACGAGAAGGCGATGTCCGAAGCCAGGGTCACGGCGTCGGCGGCCCGCGACGAGGCTCGAGCAGAGGGCCGCAAGGTCCTTGAGGAAATGCGCGGCCGTGCCGAGGAACAGGTCTCCTCGACACTGCAGGATGCCGCTGAGCAACTCAAGCGCGAGGGCGACGCCGTCGGGGCGGAACTTCGTGCGCGGGTGGAGGCTATCTCCACGACGTTGGCGAGCCGCATCCTCGGCGTCGAGGTCACCACCTCGGTCACGGCAACCGGGTCGGGTCGGTAGTAAAGATGTCGACATTCCTCGGGCAACTCGTCGGGTTCGCCGCCATTGTGTTGCTGGTTTGGCGCTATGTCGTGCCGCCGGTGCGCAAGCTGATGGCGGACCGCCAAGACGCGGTGCGCAAAGAACTCGCGGACTCGGCGGCCGCCGCCGATCGACTGGCGGAAGCGAGCCGTGCGCACAGCAAGGCGACGGAGGACGCGAGGGCAGAGGCGAAGCGGATCACCGAAGAGGCGCAGGCAGATGCCAAACGCATCGTCGAGCAGTTACACGTCCAGGCCGATAACGAGGTCGAGCGGATCAAAGTGCAGGGCGGCAAGCAGGTCGAGCTGTTGCGTGCACAACTGATTCGGCAGCTGCGCCAGGATATTGGTGCCGAATCGGTCCGGCGGGCAGGCGAATTGGTGCGTGGATTTGTTGACGACACGGGTCAGCAGTCAGCCACGGTCGACCGCTTCCTCGACGATCTCGACGCGATGGCGCCCTCGGAGGCAGGTGTCGAGTATCCCGTTGCGACGAAGATGCGTTCGGCCAGCCGGGTGACGCTGACGAGTCTGCTGAAGCAGTTCGACGAGATAGCCGAAGACCTTGACGACAAAGGGTTGTCGACGGTTGCCGATGATCTGACGTCTGTCGCCGCGATGTTGATTCGCGAAACCGTCGTCACGCGCTACCTGACATTGCCCGCCGAGGACGCGTCGCCCAGAGTTCGACTGATCGAGCGGCTGGTGTCAGACAAGGTCGGTCAGCCCGCGCTCGATGTGCTCAAAAGAGCAGTTTCCGAACGCTGGTCGGCCGACTCCGATCTCATCGACGCTGTCGAGCTGGTGGCGCGGCAGGCATTGTTGACTCGCGCCGAGCGAGCCGGACAGCTTGACGCGGTGGAAGACCAATTGTTCCGGTTTTCCCGAATCCTCGACGCGCAGCCGCGCCTAGTGACCTTGCTGGACGACTACGAAGCACCCGCCGACGCGCGGATCACGTTGCTGCGCAACGTGCTTGGGAGTGCAAGCGCTGATGTTAATCCGATCTCGGTTGAACTGCTTTCGAAGACGGTCGAGTTGTTGCGAGGACAACGGGTGGAGAAGGCGGTGGAGGGTCTCGCCGAAGTGGCGGTGGCTCGCCGCGGCGAAGTCGTCGCGCATGTCACCGCGGCCGCCGAGCTCAGCGACGCACAACAAACCCGCCTCACCGAGGTGCTGAGCCGGATCTACGGTCATCCGGTCACGGCGCAGATGCAGATCGACCCCGAGTCGCTCGGCGGGCTCGCAATTTCGGTTGGCGACGAAGTGATCGACGGTACGCTTTCGTCGCGTCTCGCCGCGGCTCAGACCCACCTCCCCGACTGAAACACACCTAATCCACACAATCGACAAGCAGGAAGAACGAAAAGCGATGGCAGAGTTGACAATCTCCGCTGAAGACATCCAGGGCGCGATTGACGAATACGTAAGCTCTTTTACCTCCGACACCGCCCGGGAGGAGGTGGGCACGGTCGTCGATACCGGAGATGGCATCGCGCACGTCGAGGGCTTGCCGTCGGTGATGACCCAAGAGCTCGTTGAATTCCCGGGCGGGGTGTTGGGCGTAGCGCTCAACCTCGACGAGCACAGCATCGGCGTGGTGATCCTGGGCGACTACGAGACCATCGCGGAGGGTCAGCAGGTCAAGCGCACCGGCGAGGTGCTTTCGGTGCCCGTCGGCGATGGCTTCCTCGGCCGAGTCATCGATCCGCTCGGCCACCCAATCGACGGCCAGGGCGACATCGAAGCGGAGACTCACCGGGCGCTGGAGATCCAGGCCCCGTCGGTGGTCCAGCGGCAGAGCGTGAAAGAACCGCTACAGACCGGGATCAAGGCCATCGACGCGATGACGCCGATCGGTCGCGGCCAGCGCCAGCTGATCATCGGTGACCGCAAAACCGGCAAGACCGCGGTGTGCGTGGACACCATCCTCAACCAGCGCCAGAACTGGGAATCCGGCGATGAGAAGAAGCAGGTGCGGTGCGTGTACGTGGCCATCGGCCAGAAGGGCACCACGATCGCTTCGGTGCGGCGCGCGCTGGACGAGGGCGGCGCGATGGACTACACCACCATCGTCGCGGCACCCGCGTCCGACTCTGCCGGGTTCAAATGGCTTGCCCCTTACACCGGTTCGGCGATCGCTCAGCACTGGATGTACGACGGCAAGCATGTGCTGATCGTCTTCGACGACTTGAGCAAGCAGGCCGAGGCGTACCGCGCGATCTCGCTACTACTGCGTCGCCCACCCGGTCGTGAGGCCTACCCGGGTGACGTGTTCTATCTGCACTCGCGGCTACTGGAGCGATGCGCGAAGCTGTCCGACGAGCTTGGTGGCGGCTCGCTGACCGGTCTGCCGGTCATCGAGACCAAGGCCAACGACATCTCGGCCTACATCCCCACCAACGTCATCTCGATCACCGACGGGCAGTGCTTCCTCGAGTCCGATCTGTTCAACCAGGGCGTCCGGCCCGCAATCAACGTCGGTGTCTCGGTGTCGCGGGTGGGCGGCGCAGCACAGATCAAGGCGATGAAAGAAGTTGCCGGAAGTCTCCGGCTGGACTTGTCGCAATTTCGCGAGCTGGAGTCGTTCGCGGCCTTCGCCTCGGACCTGGACGCCACGTCGAAAGCACAGTTGGAGCGGGGCGCCCGGCTGGTGGAGCTGCTCAAGCAGCCTCAGTACCAGCCGTCACCCGTCGAGGAGCAGGTGGTTTCCATCTTCCTCGGTACCGGTGGACACTTGGATTCGGTTCCGGCCGAAGACGTCCGGCGGTTCGAAACCGAGTTCCTGGACCACATTCGGGCATCCGAAGAAGGCATCCTGTCCGATATCCGGGAATCCCAGAAGCTCAGCGAGGAAACCGAGAACAAGCTGACCGACGCGATCAAGGAGTTCAAGAAGGGCTTCGCGGCGACCGGCGGCGGCTCGGTGGTACCCGACGAGCATGTGGAAGCCCTCGACGAAGGCCAGCTGGCCAAAGAAGCCGTGCAAGTCCACAAGCCCGCACCACCGGAGCAGAAGAAGAAGTAATCGAGAATGGCTGCAACACTTCGCGAACTGCGGGGTCGAATCCGCTCCGCCGGGTCGATCAAAAAGATCACCAAGGCGCAGGAGATGATCGCGACATCGCGTATCGGTAAGGCGCAGGCCCGGCTGCAGGAGGCTCGGCCCTACGCCGTCGAGCTCACCCGCGTGCTCACCACTCTCGCCGAAGAAGCCGCTCTGGACCATCCCTTGCTGGTCGAGCACCCCGAG
This sequence comes from uncultured Actinomycetota bacterium, assembly GCA_963760095.1. Lineage (GTDB taxonomy): Bacteria > Actinomycetota > Actinomycetes > Mycobacteriales > Mycobacteriaceae > Mycobacterium. Next base: position 645,134 of record CAVXBT010000019.1, read on the forward strand.
CCGAAACGGGCCGGCGTGCTGGTGGTCTCGTCCGACCGCGGCCTGTGCGGCGCGTACAACTCCGGCGCCTTCCGGCGGGCCGAGGAGCTTTTCTCGCTGCTGCGGGAAAGCGGCAAGACGCCGGTGCTCTACACCGTCGGGCGTAAGGCGTTGGGCTACTACAGCTTCCGCAACTGGGATATCAGCCAGTCATGGACCGGCTTCTCGGAGCGACCCAGCTACGAGAATGCCGCGGAGGTGGCCGAGACCCTGGTCAGCGCCTTCATGGCCGGCGCCGGCGACAACGGCGATTCCGAGGAGGGAGCCGGCGTCGACGAACTGCACATCGTCTACACCGAGTTCAAATCGATGATGTCGCAATCGGTCTCGGCGCACCGCATCGCCCCGATGGTCGTGGAATACGTCGAGGATGACAACGAGCCCCACACGTTGTACTCATTTGAGCCGGATGCGACGACACTCTTCGACGCGTTGCTGCCGCGGTACCTGACCACCCGCGTGTACACGGCGCTGCTCGAGTCCGCCGCATCGGAGCTGGCATCACGCCAACGTGCGATGAAATCGGCCAGCGACAACGCCGACGACCTCATCAAGGCACTCACGCTCGAGGCCAACCGTGAGCGGCAGGCCCAAATCACCCAGGAAATCAGCGAAATCGTCGGTGGCGCAAACGCGCTCGCCGACGCCGCGAAATAGGCCCGATCAGGAAGCGAAGAGGATATGGCTGCTACCACCAAACAGGCTGATAAGTCGACCAACTCCAAGGGCGGCGACGCCAACGGCCGCGTGGTGCGGATTACCGGGCCCGTCGTCGACGTTGAATTTCCGCGCGGCTCGGTACCGGAGCTGTTCAACGCTCTGCACGCTGAGGTCACCTACGAGGCGCTCGCGAAAACATTGACCCTGGAGGTGGCCCAACACCTCGGCGACAGCCTGGTCCGCACCATCTCGCTACAACCGACCGACGGACTGGTACGCGGCGTCGAGGTGATCGACACCGGGAACTCGATTTCGGTGCCGGTCGGCGACGGCGTCAAGGGCCATGTGTTCAATGCGCTTGGCGATTGTCTGGACGAGCCAGGCTACGGAGAAGACTTCGATCACTGGCCCATTCACCGCAAGCCGCCGCCATTCGACGAGCTGGAACCGCGCACCGAGATGCTCGAGACCGGGCTGAAGGTCGTCGACTTGCTGACGCCGTACGTGCGCGGTGGCAAGATCGCGCTGTTCGGCGGTGCGGGCGTAGGCAAAACGGTGCTGATTCAGGAGATGATCAACCGTATTGCCCGAAACTTCGGCGGGACTTCGGTGTTCGCCGGTGTGGGGGAGCGTACCCGCGAGGGTAACGACCTGTGGGTCGAGCTGGGCGAAGCCGATGTGCTCAAGGACACCGCGCTGGTGTTCGGTCAGATGGACGAGCCGCCCGGCACCCGTATGCGGGTGGCGCTGTCGGCGTTGACGATGGCCGAGTACTTCCGGGACGAGCAGGGCCAGGACGTGCTGTTGTTCATCGACAACATCTTCCGGTTCACCCAGGCCGGTTCCGAGGTATCCACACTGCTCGGCCGGATGCCGTCGGCGGTGGGCTACCAGCCCACGCTCGCCGACGAAATGGGTGAGCTCCAGGAGCGGATCACCTCGACGCGTGGCCGGTCCATCACCTCGATGCAAGCCGTGTACGTGCCCGCCGACGACTACACCGACCCCGCGCCCGCGACGACGTTCGCGCACCTGGATGCCACCACCGAGCTTTCGCGAAATGTGTTCTCCAAGGGCATCTTCCCTGCGGTCGACCCGTTGGCGTCCAGCTCCACCATCCTGGACCCAGCGATCGTCGGCGACGAGCATTACCGGGTAGCACAGGAAGTGATTCGAATCCTGCAGCGCTACAAGGACCTTCAGGACATCATCGCAATTTTGGGTATCGACGAGCTGTCCGAGGAGGACAAGCAGCAGGTCCAACGGGCGCGACGCATCGAGCGGTTCCTCTCGCAGAACATGATGGCAGCTGAACAGTTCACTGGTCAGCCAGGCTCCACCGTTCCGCTGAAGGAGACCGTCGAGGCGTTCGACAAGCTGGCAAAGGGCGACTTCGACCACATCCCCGAGCAGGCATTCTTCCTCATCGGCGGCCTTGACGACCTGGCCAAGAAAGCCGAAAGCTTCGGCGCCAAGCTGTGATGTGTTCTAGCCGGCGGCGAAGGTTGAGCGGGGAAGGGCAGGTGTGAGGTGGCCGAGATGAACGTGGAGATCGTTGCCGTCGACCGGAAGATCTGGTCGGGCGAGGCGACGTTCGTCTTCACCCGCACCACTGTGGGAGAGATCGGTATTCTGCCAAGTCATATTCCGCTGGTTGCGCAACTGGTTGACGATGCCATGGTCCGCGTCGAGCGCGAGGGCGAGGACGATCTGCGCGTCGCAGTGGACGGCGGCTTCATGTCGGTAACCGAGGAGGGCGTCAGCATCCTCGCCGAATCCGCGGAATTCGACTCAGAGATCGACGAGGCTGCGGCCAAACAGGATTCGGAATCAGACGATCCTCGCACTGCCGCCAGGGGCCGCGCCAGATTACGCGCCGTCGGCGCGCTCGACTAGCGGTCCGCGGCGATGAGCGCGCTCATGACCGTCATGGTCGTGCTCGTCGCCTTGCTGGGAATTGCCGTCCTGGCTTTGAGTTTTCGCTTGTGGAAGCTGCGCCAAGGTGGAACGGCGGCGATCATGCGGGACATTCCCGCAGTCGGCGGCCACGGTTGGCGTCACGGCGTGATCCGTTACCGCGGTGCGGACGCCGCGTATTACCGATTGTCCAGCGTGCGCCCGTGGCCGGATCGTCAACTCAACAGGCGGGGTGTGGAAGTCGTCTCGCGACGTCCGCCGCGCGGTGACGAGTTCGACATCATGACTGAAGAGATCATCGTGCTGGAGTTGCGCGACACGACGCAGGACCGAAGAGCGGGCTATGAAATCGCGCTGGACCGCGGCGCATTCACGGCCTTCCAGTCGTGGTTGGAATCACGTCCCTCGCCACGCGCTCGTCGTCGCAGCACCTGAACTGGTGGCTACTTCTCCTGCTGTCCGCCGCCGGGTCGCCAGAGCACGTCGCCGTCCGGGTTGACTGCCCGGCACAAGATAAACAGCAAGTCGGACAGGCGATTCAGATACTTCGCGGGTAGCGGACTGACATCCGACGGGTGCTGCTCGATGGCGTCCCACGCCGAACGCTCAGCGCGTCGCGCCACCGTTCGGGCGACATGTAACAGTGCCGAGAGTCCTGAACCGCCGGGCAAAATAAAGGATTTGAGCGCCGGCAAGCTTTCGTTGAACTCGTCGCACCAAGCCTCGAGTCGGTCGATGTAGGGCTGCGTGATGCGCAGCGGCGGATATTTCGGATTCTCCACAACCGGCGTCGAGAGGTCCGCGCCGGCGTCGAACAGATCATTCTGGATTTGTCGCAATACGTCGGTGATCTGCTGCGTCGGATTTCCCAGGGCGATCGCAGCGCCGATCGCGGCGTTCGCCTCATCGCAGTCGGCATACGCGACCAACCGCGGATCGTTTTTGGAGACCCGTGAGAAATCGCTCAAGCCCGTGGTCCCGTCGTCGCCAGTCCGGGTGTAGATGCGGGTCAGGTGTACTGCCATGAGTGAAAACGTACCGGTCCGACCGCCCCGGCCGACTGACAGGCCGATACGGCTTCACTAAACTAGCTCAGGTGGCCGAGCGATTCGTGGTGACCGGTGGCAGTCGGCTGGCGGGCGAAGTCGCTGTTGGGGGAGCCAAGAACAGCGTTCTCAAGCTGATGGCGGCGACGCTGTTGGCCGAAGGCACCAGCACGATCACCAACTGCCCCGACATCCTCGACGTCCCGTTGATGGCGGAAGTGTTGAGGGGCCTGGGTGCCACCGTCGAACTGGCCGGCGCGACCGTGCGCATCACCTCACCGGACGAGCCGAAGTATGACGCCGACTTCGCCGCGGTCCGTCAGTTCCGGGCCTCGGTCTGCGTACTCGGCCCCCTGGTGGGACGTTGTAAGCGCGCCAAAGTCGCCCTGCCGGGCGGTGACGCCATCGGTTCTCGTCCGCTGGATATGCACCAGGCTGGGCTACGGCAGCTCGGAGCCGTCTGTAATATCGAGCACGGCTGTGTCGTGGCCCATGCAGATACGTTGCGAGGCGCGGAAATTCAGCTGGAGTTTCCCTCGGTCGGGGCAACTGAGAACATCCTGATGGCTGCGGTTTTAGCCGAGGGTGTCACGACGATCCACAATGCGGCGCGCGAGCCCGATGTAGTGGACCTGTGCACGATGTTGAACCAGATGGGTGCGCAGGTCGAGGGTGCGGGTTCGCCGACGATGACGATTACCGGCGTGCCACGGCTGTACCCGACGGAACATCGCGTGATCGGCGACCGCATCGTGGCCGCGACGTGGGGCATCGCCGCGGCGATGACGCGCGGCGACATCACGGTGACCGGGATTGATCCAGCGCATCTTCAGGTCGTGCTGCACAAGCTGCACGACGTGGGTGCCACTGTCACCCAGACGGATGACAGTTTCCGGGTGACCCAGTACGAACGCCCGAAGGCCGTCAATGTGGCCACGTTGCCGTTTCCGGGGTTCCCGACGGATCTGCAGCCCATGGCGATTGGCCTGGCGTCGATCGCCGATGGCACGTCGATGATCACCGAGAACGTGTTCGAGGCGCGGTTCCGGTTTGTCGAGGAGATGATCCGCCTCGGTGCCGACGCCCGCACCGACGGGCACCATGCCGTGGTACGAGGTCTTCCTCAACTGTCGAGTGCGCCGGTGTGGTCCTCTGACATCCGGGCCGGTGCCGGATTGGTGCTGGCCGGACTGGTGGCCGACGGTGACACCGAGGTGCATGACGTCTTTCATATCGACCGGGGTTATCCACTGTTCGTGGAAAATCTGGTCAGTCTCGGCGCGGAGATCGAGCGCGTAGACTAGGTGAGATAGCGACGAACACCGGCTCAATGAGAGCGGTTCGTGCAAGTTGACGGCGCTTGGGCCACGGAGTATAGTAGCAGGGTTGCCCGAAAACGGGTGTTGTTTGAGAACTCAATAGTGTGTTTGGTGGTTTTGTTTTGTTGTTGTTTTTTGCCATGCTCTGATATTCCCGTGTTGGGGTGTGGTTTTTTTGGATGCCAGTTTTTGGTGTCTTTTTGTTAGGTCAGATTGTTCTGATTCGAATTCTGCTTGTGCCTGTGGGTGCGAGTCGTTTTTGTTTGGAGAGTTTGATTCTGGCTCAGGACGAACGCTGGCGGCGTGCTTAACACATGCAAGTCGAACGGAAAGGCCCTTTCGGGGGTACTCGAGTGGCGAACGGGTGAGTAACACGTGGGTGATCTGCCCTGCACTTCGGGATAAGCTTGGGAAACTGGGTCTAATACCGGATAGGACTACGGCCTGCATGGGTTGTGGTGGAAAGCTTTTTGCGGTGTGGGATGGGCCCGCGGCCTATCAGCTTGTTGGTGGGGTGATGGCCTACCAAGGCGACGACGGGTAGCCGGCCTGAGAGGGTGTCCGGCCACACTGGGACTGAGATACGGCCCAGACTCCTACGGGAGGCAGCAGTGGGGAATATTGCACAATGGGCGCAAGCCTGATGCAGCGACGCCGCGTGGGGGATGACGGCCTTCGGGTTGTAAACCTCTTTCACCATTGGCGAAGCCTTTGAGTTTTCTCTTGGGTGACGGTAGGTGGAGAAGAAGCACCGGCCAACTACGTGCCAGCAGCCGCGGTAATACGTAGGGTGCGAGCGTTGTCCGGAATTACTGGGCGTAAAGAGCTCGTAGGTGGTTTGTCGCGTTGTTCGTGAAATCTCACGGCTTAACTGTGAGCGTGCGGGCGATACGGGCAGACTGGAGTACTGCAGGGGAGACTGGAATTCCTGGTGTAGCGGTGGAATGCGCAGATATCAGGAGGAACACCGGTGGCGAAGGCGGGTCTCTGGGCAGTAACTGACGCTGAGGAGCGAAAGCGTGGGGAGCGAACAGGATTAGATACCCTGGTAGTCCACGCCGTAAACGGTGGGTACTAGGTGTGGGTTTCCTTCCTTGGGATCCGTGCCGTAGCTAACGCATTAAGTACCCCGCCTGGGGAGTACGGCCGCAAGGCTAAAACTCAAAGAAATTGACGGGGGCCCGCACAAGCGGCGGAGCATGTGGATTAATTCGATGCAACGCGAAGAACCTTACCTGGGTTTGACATGCACAGGACGCCGGTAGAGATATCGGTTCCCTTGTGGTCTGTGTGCAGGTGGTGCATGGCTGTCGTCAGCTCGTGTCGTGAGATGTTGGGTTAAGTCCCGCAACGAGCGCAACCCTTGTCTCATGTTGCCAGCGCGTTATGGCGGGGACTCGTGAGAGACTGCCGGGGTCAACTCGGAGGAAGGTGGGGATGACGTCAAGTCATCATGCCCCTTATGTCCAGGGCTTCACACATGCTACAATGGCCGGTACAAAGGGCTGCGATGCCGTGAGGTTAAGCGAATCCTTTAAAGCCGGTCTCAGTTCGGATCGGGGTCTGCAACTCGACCCCGTGAAGTCGGAGTCGCTAGTAATCGCAGATCAGCAACGCTGCGGTGAATACGTTCCCGGGCCTTGTACACACCGCCCGTCACGTCATGAAAGTCGGTAACACCCGAAGCCAGTGGCCTAACCCTTGTGGGGGGAGCTGTCGAAGGTGGGATCGGCGATTGGGACGAAGTCGTAACAAGGTAGCCGTACCGGAAGGTGCGGCTGGATCACCTCCTTTCTAAGGAGCACCACGAAAAGCACTCCAATTCCTGGGGTGTGGGCCGTGATGGGATCGTGCGCTGTAGTGGCGCCGGTCGGGTGCACAACAACAATTCTTCTGATTGGAAGAGGCAGAACTGCCGGCACACTATTGGGTCCTGAGGCAACACCTTCGGTGCCTGGAGAGATTCGGGTGGGTGTTGTCCCGCCATTTTGGTGGTGGGGTGTGGTGTTTGGTAATTGGATAGTGGTTGCGAGCATCTTAAGCAAAATTTGCTGTTTTTTCAGTGGGTTTTGTTCGAGTTTGTTTTCTTGTGTTGTAAGTGTTTTAGGGCACATGGTGGATGCCTTGGCATCAGGAGCCGATGAAGGACGTGGGAGGCTGCGATATGCCTCGGGGAGTTGTCAACCGAGCGTTGATCCGAGGATGTCCGAATGGGGAAACCCGGCACGAGTGATGTCGTGTCACCCGTCACTGAATACATAGGTGGCGGGAGGGAACGCGGGGAAGTGAAACATCTCAGTACCCGTAGGAAAAGAAAACAAGTGTGATTCCGTGAGTAGTGGCGAGCGAAAGCGGAGGATGGCTAAACCGTGCGCATGTGATACCGGGTAGGGGTTGTGTGTGCGGGGTTGTGGGGATGATGCGTTCTGGTTCTATCCGGCCGGAGGGCAGTAGTGCGTGGTTAGTCGAAGTGGCCTGGGATGGTCTGCCGTAGACGGTGAGAGCCCGGTAGGTGAAAACTGCGTACCTGTTTGTGTCGTTACCCGAGTAGCAGCGGGCCCGTGGAATCTGCTGTGAATCTGCCGGGACCACCCGGTAAGCCTGAATACTTCCTGATGACCGATAGCGGATTAGTACCGTGAGGGAATGGTGAAAAGTACCCCGGGAGGGGAGTGAAAGAGTACCTGAAACCGTGTGCCTACAAGCCGTCAGAGCCTTCCCTTTGCGGGTGGGGTGATGGCGTGCCTTTTGAAGAATGAGCCTGCGAGTCAGGGACATGTCGCGAGGTTAACCCGGGAGGGGTAGCCGCAGCGAAAGCGAGTCTGAATAGGGCGTATCCACCGTTACAGGTGGTGTAGTGGTGTGTTCTGGACCCGAAGCGGAGTGATCTACCCATGGCCAGGGTGAAGCGCGGGTAAGACCGCGTGGAGGCCCGAACCCACTTAGGTTGAAGACTGAGGGGATGAGTTGTGGGTAGGGGTGAAAGGCCAATCAAACTCCGTGATAGCTGGTTCTCCCCGAAATGCATTTAGGTGCAGCGTTGCGTGTTTCTTACCGGAGGTAGAGCTACTGGATGGCCGATGGGCCCTACTAGGTTACTGACGTCAGCCAAACTCCGAATGCCGGTAAGTGAAAGCGTGGCAGTGAGACGGCGGGGGATAAGCTCCGTGCGTCGAAAGGGAAACAGCCCAGATCGCCGGCTAAGGCCCCTAAGCGTGTGCTAAGTGGAAAAGGATGTGCAGTCGCATAGACAACCAGGAGGTTGGCTTAGAAGCAGCCACCCTTGAAAGAGTGCGTAATAGCTCACTGGTCAAGTGATTGTGCGCCGATAATGTAGCGGGGCTCAAGCACACCGCCGAAGCCGCGGCAACGAGTAATCGTTGGGTAGGGGAGCGTCCTCTCACCAGTGAAGCCACCTAGTGATGGTGTGGTGGAGGTGTGGGGAGTGAGAATGCAGGCATGAGTAGCGATAAGGCAAGTGAGAACCTTGCCCGCCGAAAGACCAAGGGTTCCTGGGCCAGGCCAGTCCGCCCAGGGTGAGTCGGGACCTAAGGCGAGGCCGACAGGCGTAGTCGATGGACAACGGGTTGATATTCCCGTACCCGTGTGTGCGCGCCCGTGATGAATCAACCCTGCTAACCACCCAAAAGGTGGCCGATCCGATCCCTTTTAGGGTGAGGACAGCCGCCGGCTGCGTGGGACCCGGGTTGGTAGTAGTCAAGCGATGGGGTGACGCAGGAAGGTAGCCGTACCAGTCAGTGGTAATACTGGGGCAAACCGGTAGGACGACATCTAGGTAAATCCGGATGTCACACGTCCGAGAGGTGATGCATAACCGGATGAGGTGAATTCGGTGATCCTATGCTGCCAAGAAAAGCCTCTAGCGAGCACACACACGGCCCGTACCCCAAACCAACACAGGTGGTCAGGTAGAGAATACCAAGGCGTACGAGAGAACTATGGTTAAGGAACTCGGCAAAATACCCCCGTAACTTCGGGAGAAGGGGGGCCCACACACCGTGAACCGGCTAGCCCGGGGCAGCGGCAGTGGGTCGCAGAAACCAGTGAGAAGCGACTGTTTACTAAAAACACAGGTCCGTGCGAAGTCGCAAGACGATGTATACGGACTGACGCCTGCCCGGTGCTGGAAGGTTAAGAGGACCCGTTAACCCCTCGGGGTGAAGCGGAGAATTTAAGCCCCAGTAAACGGCGGTGGTAACTATAACCATCCTAAGGTAGCGAAATTCCTTGTCGGGTAAGTTCCGACCTGCACGAATGGCGTAACGACTTCTCAACTGTCTCAACCATAGACTCGGCGAAATTGCACTACGAGTAAAGATGCTCGTTACGCGCGGCAGGACGAAAAGACCCCGGGACCTTCACTACAACTTGGTATTGATGTTCGGTACGTTCTGTGTAGGATAGGTGGGAGACTGTGAAACAATTACGCCAGTAATTGCGGAGTCGTTGTTGAAATACCACTCTGATCGTATTGGACCTCTAACCTCGAACCGTATATCCGGTTCAGGAACAGTGCCTGGCGGGTAGTTTAACTGGGGCGGTTGCCTCCTAAAATGTAACGGAGGCGCCCAAAGGTTCCCTCAACCTGGACGGCAATCAGGTGTCGAGTGCAAGTGCACAAGGGAGCTTGACTGCAAGACCTACACGTCAAGCAGGGACGAAAGTCGGGACTAGTGATCCGGCACCCCCGAGTGGAAGGGGTGTCGCTCAACGGATAAAAGGTACCCCGGGGATAACAGGCTGATCTTCCCCAAGAGTCCATATCGACGGGATGGTTTGGCACCTCGATGTCGGCTCGTCGCATCCTGGGGCTGGAGCAGGTCCCAAGGGTTGGGCTGTTCGCCCATTAAAGCGGCACGCGAGCTGGGTTTAGAACGTCGTGAGACAGTTCGGTCTCTATCCGCCGCGCGCGTCAGAAGCTTGAGGAAACCTGTCCCTAGTACGAGAGGACCGGGACGGACGAACCTCTGGTCCACCAGTTGTCCCACCAGGGGCACCGCTGGATAGCCACGTTCGGACAGGATAACCGCTGAAAGCATCTAAGCGGGAAACCCCCTCCAAGACCAGGCTTCTCACCCATTAAGTGGGATAAGGCCCCCCGCAGACCACGGGATCAATAGACCAGACCTACACACGCAGCAATGCGCTCAGGGAACTGGCACTAACCGGCCGAAAACTTACACACACGCAACCACTACAACCAGCCACACCCACCCCACCACCAAAACAATTTAAATAAAGTTACGGCGGCCACAGCGACAGGGAAACGCCCGGACCCATCCCGAACCCGGAAGCTAAGCCTGCCAGCGCCGATGATACTACCCACCAGGGTGGAAAAGTAGGACACCGCCGAACACACACACAAGCCCCGTGCCCCCCAAAACCCTTGGGGGGCACGGGCATATCCAGGGCCTTCTCGCCGGCACCTCGCCGAACTTCGCCCGCGGGCCGGGTCCGCCGGCCGGCGTGCATCGACAGTCGGTGATCAAGTCGTCTACAACGGGCCCCGCGGTCACAGCGAGCCGGCGATTGTTGCACTTAGGTCTCACAGGTCGCGGTAGCGCAACGCTACGGTCGCAAATGGTTATAGAAACGTGCTGCAACTGTGACAAAAGTACCCTAACGTTATCAAAGTGAAATTTGTGCTTGATGTGCACAAACTGACGAGGGGGGAACTTGTGACGGTTGCGATCAACACAGCGGGGTATCTGCGCCGACCGATATCGAACACCAGGCGGACCACGTTCAGCATTGTGGATGTCGTGGCAGCGTCTACGACGGCCGTGCGCCATGTCATTGTCACGGCGGCCGTAGTTGCCGCGGCGGTGAGCTCGACGCCTGCCGCGCACGCGGATTCGGTCGGTGACGCGATGGCGCCGGTGCTCAATGGTGTGGGCATCGGAAACAACGGTCCGGTCAGCGGCGCCATCGCCCAAGTCGGGCAATCCATTTGCCCCATGTTGGTCAAGCCCGGCAGCAGCTTTGCCAGCAGCGCGGCTCAGGTCAGCGGCCACGGCGGCCTCGCCCCACCCCTGGCCGGCTTCCTGGCCGGGATGGCCATCCAGTCTCAGTGCCCGTCCTTCATGACTTCGGTTGCCAACGGCAACATGCCCTTTCCTATCCCCGGAGGCGCGCCGGCGGGCCTCCCGTTCGGCCCAGTAGGGGCCCCATCGCCGTCTCCGCTACAGCTGCCAGGACTCTAGGCCGAACGTTCAATCGAAGAGAGACAGCGTCGCGGAACGCTGTCTTCTCTCCAATTCGAGCAGCGACCGCTTCCGGTCGAGCCCACCGCCGTAGCCGGTGAGGCTTCCGCTCGCGCCTATGACGCGGTGACAGGGCACGACGATGGCAATCGGATTGCGGCCGTTCGCCAATCCGACGGCTCGGGCGGATCCGGTGGCGCCAATCTGTTCGGCGATCTGACCGTAGGATCGAGTTTCGCCGTAGGGGATTGTCAGCAGCGCCTGCCAGACGCGCCGCTGAAACTCGCTGCCGGCGAGCCCGAGCTCGAGGTCGAAATCGGTTCGCTCGCCGGTGAAGTACGCGTCGAGTTGTTCGACCACGTCCGGAAAAGCACTGTCGTCGCGCACCCAATCCGTACGGTTCGGCTCGTGGGTCTGGTTCAGCATGCGCAAATTCGTCAACACCCGGCCGCGGCCGGCCAGTGCCAACGGACCGATCGGGCTATCAATAGTTCTACTTTGTAGAAACATGGTAAAGTCCCCTGACGTGCGGGTATTAGGAAGAGTGAGGCTATCACGGGCCACCGACGAGTCCACCAGCCCAGAGCGTCAGCGCGAAGTCGTAGAGACCTGGGCGAAGTCTAAGGGCCACGAGATAATGGGCTGGGCCGAAGACCTCGACGTGTCTGGAGCGGTAGACCCTTTCGACACGCCCGCGCTCGGGCCGTGGCTCACCGGGGACAAGATGCACGAGTGGGACATACTTTGTGCGTGGAAGCTCGACCGCTTGGGCCGTGACTCCATCCGGCTAAACAAGCTGTTCGGCTGGGCCTTGGACAACGGCAAGACCGTGGCGGTAACCGACGACGGAATCGACCTCAGTACGCCGGTCGGCCGGCTCATCGCCAACGTCATCGCCTTCCTGGCCGAAGGCGAGCGTGCGGCCATCAAAGAGCGCACGCTCGCATCTCAGAAGAAGCTCCGGGAACTTGGCCGTTGGGGCGGAGGGAAGCCCCTCTATGGCTACCGCGCTGCGGAACGCGACGACGCCGGCTGGGAGCTGGTGCCCGACGAGCACTCGTCGGTAGTCCTGCTCGGGATGATCGACAAAGCCATCGCGGGGCAGTCGCTGGAGTCTATTGCTAGTGAACTGAACAAAGCGGGGGAGCTACCACCCGCCAACTACCTACGACAGCGAGCCGGGAAGCCGATGCGTCGGGTAGAGCTATGGAGTCGTCCGGTGATCACCCGGTTGCTCCGGTCCAAGACGCTTCTCGGGCACGCCACCCACAACGGGGTCACTGTCCGGGATCGGCAGGGCTTCCCGATCAGCAAGGGTCCTGCCCTCGTCTCGCAGGACGTGTTCGACCGACTGCAGGCTGCGCTCGACTCGCGGTCGAAGAAGATCACCAACCGCTCCGCTGGAGCTTCTCCGCTTCTCGGTGTGCTGGTTTGCCCTAGGTGCGAGCGCCCTATGCACATACGCCGGTATAAGCAGGGGGACCGCTTCAACAGCTACTACTCCTGCATCGGCAACCGGGCCGAACCTCACGAGTCCGTCACCATCCGGGCCGACCTCGCCGAACAGTTGGTCGAGGAGAACTTCCTCGACCAGATTGGCGACATGAAAGCCCAAGAGCGCGTCTACATTCCGGCTGAGGATCACCAGAGTGAGTTAAACGAGGCTTTACGGGCGGTAGACGAACTAACAGCGCTGCTCGGTACGATTACTTCGGCCACCATGCGCTCTAGGCTTCTAGAGCAACTAGGGGCGTTGGATTCTCGGATCGCTCGGCTGGAGAGCCTGCCGTCACGAGAAGCGGGCTTCGAGTACCGAGAAACAGACGAGACCTACCGGGAAGCGTGGAACTCACTCGACACCGAGGGCCGCAGGCAGCTATTGCTGAAGTCCAGAATTACCGTGGCGGCAAAGGTGATTAAAGGGACTTCCTCGTTGGTGGGCGACATCCGGGTACCGGAGGATCTAATAGAAAGACTTTCCGCCTGAGCCCCGGAGGAGGTGTTTCCTCTGCTTGTCCGAGGCGGGAATGTCGAGCTACGCCTTTAGGCGATACGTGACTGAATGACTTCCTTCAGCGTCTGAGGATTGTCGATGCCACGGAACACAATCCCATCCAGGTCGTTGCCCGCAAGGACGCGTACATCGCCATAGCCGAAATACTGACCCCCCACGTTCCTCGCAACATCAACGGAATTTACTCTGCTGAAGGGAATCTGCTTTTCCACTTTCCTGATCAGACCTGTTTTGTAGACGAGTCCGGTCTGACCGACTGACACGGTAGTCGTGTAGTAGCGAACTAAGAGTCCGATGGTGTACGGCATTCCGACGATGAGCAGACTCCAGAACACACCCCATGCGAGTCTGAGGCCGAAATACCAATCGCCCATTCTGTACGTCGTTTGCTCGTCCAAATTGTAGTCTCCTTGCTCGGTGGCTCGCGTTGATTCGGGGGTAGCGCGAGGGTACCTGAGCGGTGCCGATGCCCACTGGGAATCCGCCAACGTCCCAGCTAGTGCGGTGTCCCCCATCGCGGCACGCAAACACACAACATCTTGTGTTACTGCGGCTTGTCGCCCCCCAGAGGTAGTGTTTGTTCAATGCGGCGGCAGTACGAAATGCCATATGACACAAAGGAGATCGTCGAAATGAACATAGTCGCTAGCCGCGAATGCTGGCTCGAAGCGTGCGGAGACGAACACCAGCTTTGTGGTGTATCAGAGCCCGATGCTCCGGGCCAACGACTCTTGGCTTGACCGGTGAAGGCCCACATAGCGAAACACGGTCTAGAGCTGGCCGACCAGGAGACGATTACCCACGCTCAGATGATGTTCGGCCGAGGTGAGCTGTCTTGGTATATGTCCCGAGAAGCGCTTCGCGATGGGCTGCTGTCGTACGGCTCCGATCCCATCGGCCAGACCAGCGCGCTGCGCTCGATATTGGATGCGCTGCCCGATGAGGATGACGAAGCGGCCTGACGTAAGGCCGCAGTTATCGGCTCTTCCACCTGTACCGAGCCGCGGCCAGGCCCAGGAACACCGCCGCGCCCAGGATCAGCACGGTCGCCTAGTCACAGAGACCGAACCCGTCATCCCTGCGCTGCACGTACCGCCGCTCCCACCGCTGCATATTCCACAGCCGCCACCGTCGCCTAATCACCCTCATGCCAGTCAGTGTCCGGTGACAGGGCGGTGCCCCGCATCGCTGCCACCCACCAACCCGCACCCCCTGCTAGCAGCCCTAAGAGAGGTATGAAGATGAAAACGAGAGTCCTGCTTCTGCTGATCAGCCTCGGAGGGCTGATCGGAATGCTGCTCGCTCCCGATGCTCATGCGGATCCCGTTAGCCCATGCGGACTCCACGATCAGAGGCTTTGTGACTTGAGCAAAACCTACTTCTGCCCGGACACAGGCACATATCTGACAGCGCTGACACCGTGCCCGGCGTATGTCGTCGGACCACATCGAGCCGGTATGCCCCCTGACGACGTAACCCCGAACAGAGGCACCGATGATCGGTGACGCGGTGTTGTCCCGATGACCGCTATGCAGCTCACATCGTTTAAAGGCCTTCGTCGGCAGGACGTTCGAGACGCTTGGGACAAGTTCGCGATCGACAATCCCGAGTTTGTCGATGGCGAGTCGGATCTGGCGCTGTTGAGCGATACCCGCGCGCCGAGGCCTGACTACGGCAACAAGATGGCGAAGGGCGAAACGTGGGTCGGTGACGACAAGCGGCGGACCCGGCGCAACCGCAGCCCGCGGCGCCGTCCGTCGTCTGAGATGGCGATGTCGGATGGAAGCCCGCTGCGGAGCGGCACGACCGACCCTGACGAGGAACCGCGTCTGATCCATGACACAGGAGACGATGACCGCTGGGAGTGGGCCGGCGCCCACGGTGGCGGGATCAGCTACTCACCCGAGCAGTCGCCGCACTTGCTTGAGTTCTGCGATCTGTGCGGATGGCCGCTGCCGCTTGACTGGCCGTGGTCTGACTGTGATTTCCCGGATCACCCGTTGCCGGACGGGGAGTTTTGTCATTGCAACAAATGCTTGAGAGGTCCGGAGCGTGGCCCAGGACGACTGCGGTACTGCCCGGATCGCTGCGAGTCGCGGATGCACAACGCACTACGCCGAGCGCAGCGTCGGACTGCGGGCGCTCGGTCGCGGGTCGCGGACCCCGATGCTGACCGGCGGGCTGAATACAAAGCCAGGATGAAGCTGAAGGCCAGCGAACGCAAAGCCGAAGATGCGCGTTATAGGTTCGATTGGACTGGCATCTGGTCGTTCCCCAGCTCGAAGCCAACGCACAGGACACACCGTTATGTGTCTATCCAAGACTGCGTTTGGCAGATCACAGCAGTACACGCCTAGTTGTGGTAGGTCAGCAGGCATGTTGTTAGAGGGGTAACTGACCTACCCCTTCTGCTGGCTGCTCCGGGCCTCTCCTGTCCGGGAGCGCCAATGTGTGATCGGGCGAGACACCGATCCGGGAGAGCCCACCCCGTCGCTGCACGGGGCGGGGTGGGTTTCTTCGTCACTACCAACACTCGCCTATCGAAGTAAGGAATGCCCCCCATGAACGAGCCCATACGCTGCCGCAGCGGGCGGCACTACATCCGAACAAGCCAGGATCTTGCCCCGAACAAAGGCTGCCGATTCTGCCAACGCCTAGTTCAGGCTAGATACCGGCACGCGCTCCAAGAGTCGCGCCGGCTGCTGAAAGAGCTTGCAGCTCAGTAGAACGCCTCCAGATTGAACGGAGACGGACGAACGTGGGCAGCCGAAGGTGATTGTCCACCAAAGGAAAACAACAACAACAAGGAGATCGGCAGAGATGATAAAGAACTTCGGAGCCGTTAAGACCATCACCACCCGTAAGGGCTGGGCGTATCGGGTAGTCGAAGGTTCATGCACGATCGACTGGTTCGACGGCACGCAGTATGTCGTATTCCTCGCCCACGGCAAGGAATCTGGCGTCCGTGAACGTGTCGCCATGCTGCCCGACGAGATTGCGTCGGTGGTCGAGGTGGCCGAGTGACGATGCTCGACTACGCAGCGGCTTACGCGCATCACGGGTACGAGGTTCTGCCGCTGAACGGGAAGGTTCCGCTAACGAGGCAAGGGCATGTCGATGCCACCACCGACGAGGACAAGATTCGTAATTGGTGGGACAGGTGGCCGTACGCCGACATCGGATGCCGTCCCCCTAACGACCACATCATCATCGACGTTGATCCGCGCAACGGCGGCACCCTCGCCGCACTGGGGGACTATCCGACGACTCGCACAGCTAGAACGGGATCGGGCGGGTGGCATGTTTGGTTCACTGCCCGCGGGAAGTTTCGCGGAACACTGCTCGGCGCTGAGGGTATCGACATCAAGACGCCGCGCGGGTTTGTTGTCATGCCGCCGTCTATTCACCAAGTCACCGGGAATCGCTATGCGTGGCAGGTAAACGCCCCCGTTGCCCCACTGCCCCAACACCTCGTAGATCGGGTTCGTAGAACGCCTCGCAGGGTTTCCCGCGACGCGGGCAACAAGATGACGGACGCACAACTGGCCGGCATCGTCCGCAAGATGGAAGACGCTGTTGTGGACCGCAACAACACGTTGTTGTGGTGCGCGTGCAGGCTTTTCGAGCGCAACGCCGACACGGATGCCTTTGTGCAGCTAGAGATGGCAGCGCTGTCCACCGGCCTGGACGATGACGAGATTGATCGGACTATCGAGTCGGCAGCGCGGCAGGTGAAAGCAGATGCCTGAACGCGCTACACCTGTGGACTTCTCGGGAAGCGTCACCGAGACGTTGAAGCCGTTACCGGAGATTCTGACCGAAGCTGACCGGGACGACTACGAATCAGAGCTGCGCCGGCTGCTGATAAACGAGGCCGCTAGGACACGCGCCAAGCAAGAGAGATTAGAGCGCGAGGCTGTAGGACTTGCGCCCACACCCGCGCAAAGGCTGGAGGACATGTTCGCTACCGAACCTGTGGGGGAGGACTGGTTGATCGACGGTTTGTTCCAATCGGGTGGCTCTGTCCTGCTGTCTGCTCAGTACAAGTCCGGTAAGTCAACGCTGGCGATGAACGTCGTACACGCTCTGACGACGGGCAAGCCGTTCCTCGGTACGTTCGGCGTACCCGAGCCGCTGCGGGTTGCTTACTACGACTTGGAGCTTGGCTTCAGAATCGCCCGCAAATGGTTTCAAGCGATACAGCCAGATCCGGAGATGGCCACCTACACCGACTTGAAGGGCCGGGGCTACGAACTCGACCTTCGGTCGGAGTCTTGGGCCACCGTGATGATCGAGCAGTTGCGGCGAGACCGCATCGACGTTGTGGTGATCGACCCAATCTCGGCGGTATGTGCTGCCATCGGAGTAGACGAGAACGCCAACGCCGAAGTCAGACCACTGCTCGACAGAATCGACGCGGTTGTCCGCGAAGCGGGTTGCAAAGGGGCGCTGGTCGTACACCACACCGGGCACGACGGCAGCAGGTTTCGCGGTGCAACCGCGTTCGGCGACTGGGCTACAGCCATCTGGACCCTAGAGCGCAAAGACGATGGACCTAGCCGGCTGGGAGCTAAAGGCCGCGACGTGTCTTTGAGCAAGGTCAGCTTGTCCTACGACGACCAGACACGGCTGCTGGCCGCGAAGGCTCCCGACCATGACGGTGCGTACTTCTGGGGCAAGCGCGGCTCGCAGCTTACGGCTGCCTGCGTGGAACTCGACCTGAGCGTCACTAGGAAAACTGCCATCGAACGCCTTCGGGCAGCAGACGGCTGGAACATCGTGCAGAAAGGGGAGGGAAGCAAACCAGACCTCTGGGAGTACTCAAGCAGTGCTTTCGAGCTGGACGACCCTTGGTCTACGTCGAGCAGTAGCTGTTCGTTCTAGTTCTTGAAGTGTGTACCTAGGTTGCGTCGAGGCGCGGCCCCCTTAGGGGGGCCTGCGTACTCCACGGGTATGACCTGCGCGAATGCACCTTGCGTGTAATCGCCTCTCCACACAAATCCTGCTCTAAACCCCCACCAAACGTGGGCCACCCAACACGGGTGTCCTTTGTCGTGCCAACACCAATAGGAGAATGAAATGTACGACCTGACATGGGAAGCCAGCAATATCATCGCGTCGTGGAATGCTACGGGCGCGAGGTTGCCTAAAGCACTCACCGCTGCTTTCGAGACGTTCGAGGTAGTCCGGCTCGCGAAGGTAGGCCATCAGCCGACGTTCAGCTTGGACGGGATCAACGCTGCCAACGTGGATGACCGTCTCGCGACGTTCGCGACCGAACTCTCCACGTCGCTACCGCTATCGGGCAAAGTCGGCGCCGTGCCGGTTTCGGTATCGACGGAGGCGAAGAGATCGGCAATGAACCTGGCAGCGCAGGCCGTTATTGCCGAAGCCGGCGCAGCAGTTCCGCATGTAATCGAGAGCCTAGAGCCGTCGTTTCGCCGCGCCGTGACGGCGCTGACGGATGCAGTGGCCGTCCTGCCCGACGAGTTGACCGCAGACACGTTGGTGTCCAGCGGGGGCGCGGTGCTCGACGCTTACCACCGGGCTTTGAGCGCTGCCGCGGAAATCGAAGCGGTCGATATGTGGCTGGCACTCCTGAATAAGCTTCCAGATCACGCTAATTTCTCAGCGAAGCCGGTGCTGCGCGTGTTAGCCCCCACCAACCTGAGCGATTACTTCGCCTTGGCCCAAGCACCCGACCAGCTTCGTCTGAGGGGTGCCTTCGTCGCTGCGGCGCGGCTGGGAACGGAATGGAAGATGCAGACCCCGCGGGAGTCCGTCGCACTGTGGCAGGAGCTTGATAGCCGGCCCGTCGAATCCAAGGGCCAACCGCTGCTCTCCGTCCGCTAGTCCCGCCCCGAAGCCGAGAACGCCCTTCAGCTTTCGAGCTGGGGGGCCTTTTCGTTGACCCACAAGGAGAGTCGCCAAATGGACGACACCGACACCCCAAGCCCCGCAGCCACCTATCACCTAGACCGGCCATCCCACCGCACGCCGGCAGAACGCCTGGAGCACTTCGAGCACTGGTGGGACAAGCACGGGGAGCCGTATCACGCTGCGGTGATCGCTAACGGGGATACGCCGTGGACAGCCGACCTGGACGAGCGGCGAGAGCTGTTTATGCGTCGATACGACCGGCCGGCCCCACGATCCGACCTGACCATTCCGAATACCAAGAGGACAGCGTGACCAATCAGAACAGCTTCACTCCAAAGAAGGACGCGGCGGCAGCGCTTGGACGGGCGCTCTCAGCCTCGTCACGCCGCCTGCCCCAACAGCAACAGCTAGATGATCCGTTCGCTCAGGCGATTGCTCAGCGGTTGCAAGACAAAGGGATTGCCCAGGTTCCCGGATTACCGCAGCCACCCGAGCCAGAGTGGTTCGACAAAGCAATTGCTTATTACAACGCGGCCAACGAAGATCAGCGCCAGGCCAACGAGCAGCACCAAACCGCACCAGTCAACATTGTGGAGCTTATTAGGGCAACGTTGGAAGGCTTGACCGGCGGTCCGGTTACCGAGCCTGTAAAGAGCACCGTCCCAGCGCTAAACAGCGTCGACATACTCCGCGCTGCGCTGGGAGGCAGCTCGGGAACCGTGAACGGCGAAGTCATCCAGGGCGGGAATGGGTGACGACGACCGAGGCGACTTCACCGAGACGCGTCCCCCTGAACCACCGCTGCGCTAGGGAAGGCTGTGAGCGACGCAGGGAAGACGGAAGATCTTCATGTGACCAACTGCCCCATGCTGCGGCTATCCGACGCTCGGTTCGGGGACATGTGCCTATTGCCCTCCCGCGCTGGCGAGTTAAGCCAGTCCGAAGAAAAAGTCGAGCTTCGCGCGCCTTACGTCGGTTGTTAAGCTAACCGTCTTCGGGCTGGGCGCGGAACTAAGGGGGAGTAAATGATGAAGAAATTGTTGGCCGTGGCCGCGCGAGGTGGAGCTTTCGGCATGCTTGCTGCCGGCGCACTCGGGGTACTGGCTGCCGCCACTATCGCGCTGCCCTCGGCTTCCGCGCAGCCCGAATGCACCGCAGCGAGACTGAGCAGCACCTTGGGCCCGGTGGCCACGGCGACGGGCGACTACCTCGCAAGCCATCCCGACGCAAATCAGGTTGTGACCGCCGCGGGTTCGCTACCTCCGCAGGACGCTGAGCAGTCGATCAAAATATTCTTTGCCGCACATCCGCAGGAGTGGGTCGAGCTGAGAGCCATTGCGCGGCCATTGGCGGACTTGCGGCAGCAGTGCCCGGCGCAGGGGTCGGGCCCACCGCCCGATATCGGAAAGCTGTTCGACGCGATGGCCACATAGGCATTAGTACACAGGCTCGGGTTCGGCCCGCCACCTGGAGAGCAGACGGCGGGCCGCTTTTGCGCCGGACCTTTGGAGGAAGTGGCGCTCATCGTTGTGTTGGATCATCTCCGACCGGATCAACGATGCCGAAAGGCTGTGCCGGCGAATAGGACCGGGAACACGTAGCCGTGAGTTATGGCTTGCGGCAGTCGAATTGAACGACTCGCTCACCACGTACTTGGCAGCACTAGACCGTGCTGGCTGTGGTGTATCGGAGCAGGCACACCACTAGGTGTGGGTGCATCGCTGTGCGCTTCGCTGTGCGCCTGCTTGTGGTCTGTGCTTGCGTGCTGCTGCGCGTCGCTGTGCGTTGAGCACAGACGTGTGCGCCTGCGTCCTCGCTGCGGCACTCCCGCCCCGTCGAGGCCCCCCGCCCCGCCAGGGGGTATGCCCTAGCCCCCGCCCTGTTGACCGAGACGTAATGCGTTAGTCCGATCCGATGCCAGGCATAGCCGGCTGGGATTTACCAGCCGTGATGACCTGCGCTAATCGCGGGCGACCAGCAGCAACGTAACCACTATCCGCTTAGAAAGGGGGTTGATTCGTGGACGAAATCAACATTCCGAAGGCTCCAAAGGGCCTAAAAACAGCCGGCAGACGCTTCTGGCCTGACATCCATGCTGTGTACGAGTTCCCGTTCGGACCCGAGATGCACATGCTCGTAGAAGAAGCCGCCCGGACGGCTGATGTTGTCGCTCGGCTGCAATACATCGTTGATAACGCCAGCACGCTCCGCACTCACGGCAGCCGGGGCCAGGACGTCGCAATACCCGAGCTGGATGCGCTCAGGGCGTATCGGGCTCAGTTCGCGGCGTTGATCAAGCAGCTCGACCTTCCGCCACCACCTGACGATGACGACGCCGACGAGCCCAACGACCGGCGCAGGCCGATGACCCGATCAGAGGTCGGTCTTAAAGGATCAGACGCGAGATGGGGTGCCAGGTATGCCCGGTACTAGCGGTAAGGCGCGGCATCGGAATATCAGCAGAAAGCCAAAACCTGAGGAGCAACCAACTATGAGCATGGCGGACATGTTCAAAGCCCGGCTCGGCTGGAAACCGAGCCAGGGGCAGCCATTTCACACTTCGGCTAACCGCGAGTGCGGCGACTGCCGCGCCATCAAACCGGGTAGCGAGTTCGACACACCAGTAACACCGGGCCGGCCGGATCTCAACATCTGCCGGGAGTGCTCGGTATGAGCCAGAACCGGCGCCGGCCAGCACCGCGAGGCTCCCTGAAGGGACCGTTTATGCCCGGTCCTGTTGATCCGCTGCCACCTGGCACTGTTCTAGCGCAAAAACGCTGCCCAATGCTTTACCCGCTATGGACATAGTCCCCAACTCCCGTTCGATGCGGTCGACTTCGCCACTCGAAACGCTGTTGATACAAAGGTAATTACTAGACGTCTCGCTGTGAATTTGCCCTTGTGCGTTGTCACGGGCCAAACGGACGTGCAACATGCTGACGTGAAATTGATCACCAGGTATTGGCTCCCCACTGCTGCTGCTGCGACAGCCGTTTCAATCGGACTAGCTGCGCCGGCCTACGCATTGAGCGATCAGCAACAGACCGCCACTCATTTTCCACTTAGTCCGATGAGTCAAGAGAACGCCATACGCAAGGCACGGGACTACCTGAACTACACCGCTTACTCCCGTCAGGGGCTCATCACACAACTGGTGGATGCAGAGCAATTCTCAGAGGACGACGCAACTTACGCCGTCGACAGCCTCAACGTCGAGTGGAATCTGCAGGCGGCAAAGAAAGCAAAGCAATACCTCGAATACACCGCCTACTCGCATGGGGGACTGTTGAACCAACTGATCGACGGAGAACATTTCACCCCATCGCAGGCGGCTTACGGGGTTAACGCAGTCGGACTCTAGGGCGACCGTGTCTTTGTATGCATGTGCTTCTGTGTCAGTGAGACGAGATACCCTGTCGTTCTTGGCCTTTAGGGGATGATTCGAATGAAGGCAACCGGAATCGTGATCGGCATGGTCGCCGCAGTCGGCGGCGTAGTGATCGGTAGCGCGCCGGCCATCATCAAAGAGGCCCACGCAGACGCTAATAGCTACATGGCGTACCTCGCGGACCACGGCACGTACGCGGGTGGTCAGGCTAAAGCGTTGAACGCAGGTTTCTACGCTTGCAACGCGCTGCACGCCGGCCAGACGCCAGATCAGATCTTGTCCGGAGTGCATTTCACGATGATGGACGTGCGAGGCGTGATCGAGGCAGCGCAGCACGAGCTGTGTCCTGACACGTTGCACTGATCTACCGGTTTTCAAGTTCGGGCAAGTTCCCTACGGTTAGGGCATGGCTGCGAAATTCGAGATCAGCAAAGACAAAGCCGGCAAGTTCCGCTTCCACCTGAAAGCGCCGAACGGCGAGATCATCGCCGCCAGTCAGGGTTATGAGTCGAAAGCGAGCGCCGAGAAGGGCATCGACGCGATCAAAACCCACGCTCCCGGTGCGAAGGTCGAAGACCACTCGGAGTAATTCGTCTGGGGCCAGCAGCCCTTGCGCCGGGACCGCCCCGACTGTACCCACAGCACTCCGACCGCTGTACCTACACCACTACCAGCCGGTAGCCCCTTAACGACACGCCCGGACCTTCTAGCTCCCGCAAGGCGTCGGCCTGTGCCAGAGCGTTTTTCCCAGGCCGAGACGAAGCAGCTCCGGGACCGGGATTGCCGGCAGTTTGGCCCGAATTAGAGAGCTACCGTGGCCGAAGAAAAGCCCAACATCGGGGACATGATCAAAACGCTGCTCAAAGGACTGTTGCTGTTGCAACTCGGAACGTGCAGCGGATGCCGACGACCGTATCCCGGCGACTCCGAAGCGGCTGGCTGGCTTACCCAGCACTCCAATATGGTTATGCGCGCGCGCAAGTGCCCTGACTGCCAATCGCCGGAGGAGCGGGCTTTGTGGGCCGTCGAGGATGCGATCGGCCCAAGTACAAGCGCGAAGGGCTCCGATTGATCGAACAACCGGAGCAGGCGAACGGCGACCAAAACGGTTCTCAAGCTCAAGCAAGCTAACCTACCCCCCCTCCCCGGAACCGCGCCGGCGTCAGAGACGTCTAACCCCACATGGACGAAAACGAACATCGGGCGATCCGAGCCGAAGGGCTCCTACGAGACGACCGCCATGCGAGCGGCCATCGACCTTGTGCGCTGGGAGCTGGAACTACTCACTTGGCGGGAGTGAACTCAACTTCGCCATCCGGCCCGAATCGTCATACCCTGGATGCCGCTGTCCTGCATGTGGCTGAATATTAGTTGCCAACTACAAAGCGTTTCTA
>CAVXBT010000020.1:0-31931 GCA_963760095.1 uncultured Actinomycetota bacterium
GAACGTGTTTCAGAAATAGGGTTCCGCGACCAACCACGCCTTGCTACGGTGGCGCCCGTGATCCTGGACAAATTCCGACTCGACGACCAAGTCGCCGTCGTCACCGGTGGCGGCCGCGGACTTGGCGCAGCCATCGCGCTGGCGTTCGCCGACGTCGGCGCCGACGTCGTCATCGCCTCCCGCACCCGATCCGAACTAGAGGCCGTTGCCGAAAAGGTCCGCGCCGCGGGCGCCGCGCCCACATCGTGGCGACAGACCTGGCCCAGCCCGAGGTGACGGCGGAGTTGGCCGAGGAGGCCGTCAAGGCGTTCGGGCGACTGGACATCGTCGTCAACAACGTCGGCGGCACCATGCCCAACGCGCTGCTGACCACCTCGACGAAGGACCTCAAAGCCGCGTTCACCTTCAACGTGGCGACCGCCCGCGCTCACCATTGCCGCGGTGCCGCTGATGCTCGAGCATTCCGGTGGCGGCAGCATCATCAACATCACCTCGACGATGGGCCGGGTGCCCGGCCGTGGTTTCGCCGCCTACGGCACCGCCAAGGCCGCGCTCGCCCATTACACGCGACTGGCAGCGCTGGACCTGTGCCCACGGATCCGGGTCAACGCCATCGCGCCCGGATCGATCGCCACCTCGGCGCTGGACATCGTCGCCTCCAACGACGAGCTGCGCGTGCCGATGGAGAAAGCGACACCGCTGCGGCGCCTCGGCGAGCCGGACGAGATCGCGGCTGCTGCAGTGTATTTGGCGTCACCGGCAGGCGCCTACCTGACCGGGAAGGTGATCGAGGTCGACGGCGGCATCACCTTCCCCAACCTCGACCTGCCGATCCCGGACCTGTGACCGGCTCTGTGCGGGAGGCCATTCGCGTCGCCCAGATCGGCACCGGCAATGTCGGCGTCCACGCGCTACGGGCACTGATCACCAATCCCGATTACGAGCTGACCGGGGTGTGGGTGTCATCGGACGCCAAAGCCGGCAAAGACGCCGGAGTTCTTGCCGGTCTTGATGTCTCGACCGGAATCACCGCATCCACCGATCTGGATGCGGTGCTGGCCACCGGCCCGCAGTGCGTGGTCTACACCGCGATGGCCGACAACCGGCTGCCCGAGGCGCTCGATGACTACCGCCGCATTCTGGCCGCCGGGGTGAATGTCGTCGGCAGTAGTGCGGTCTTCTTTCAATATCCATGGCATGTGCTTCCCCCCGAACTGCTCACGCCGATTGAAGACGCTGCGCAACAGGGCAATTCAAGCCTTTTCGTCAACGGCATCGATCCCGGCTTCGCCAACGATCTGCTGCCGCTGGCGCTGGCCGGAACTTGTCAGAGCATCGAGCAGATCCGCTGCATGGAGATCGTCGACTACGCCACCTACGACAGCGCGACCGTCATGTTCGACGTGATGGGGTTCGGCAAGCCGATCGACGAGATCCCGATGCTGCTGCAACCGGGCGTGCTGAGTCTGGCGTGGGGATCGGTGGTGCGCCAACTCGCCGCCGGTCTCGGCGTTGAACTCGACATCGTCGAAGAGATGTACGTGCGCGAACCAGCACCCGAGGACTTCGAGATCGCCGCTGGCCATGTCCCCAAGGGCAGTGCCGCCGCGCTGCGCTTCGAGGTCCTCGGACTGGTCGACGGCGATCCCGTCGTCGTCCTCGAACACGTCACTCGATTGCGCGAAGACCTTTGCCCGGACTGGCCACAGCCGGCCCAGCCCGGCGGCTCGTACCGAGTCGAGATCACCGGCGAACCGTCCTATGCCGTCGACGTCTGCCTGAGCAGTCGCAAGGGCGATCACAATCACGCCGGTCTGGTGGCGACGGCGATGCGCGTCGTCAACGCCATCCCCGCCGTCGTTGCCGCGCCCGCCGGAATCCGGACGACGCTGGACCTCCCGCTCATCACCGGCCGCGGCCTGTATTCGCCGAGCTGAAGGTTTCGGCTAACCTAACTTTTCTATTCGTTTATGGAAAGTGAGTTAGGTGCCCCAGGACACCCTCGCCCCGCTCAAAGCGACGTGGTATCTGCTCGGACCCGCATTCGTCGCCGCCATCGCCTATGTAGATCCGGGCAACGTGGCCGCGAACATCAGCGCCGGCGCGCACTTCGGCTTCTCGCTGCTGTGGGTCATCGTCATTGCGAACGTGATGGCCGGTCTCGTGCAATACCTGTCGGCAAAGCTTGGGCTGGTGACCGGGCGCTCGCTGCCGGAGGCCGTCGGAGCGCAGCTGAGCCGCCCGGCCCGACTGGGCTATTGGGTGCAGGCCGAGATCGTCGCCATGGCCACCGACGTCGCCGAGGTGATCGGCGGGGCGATCGCCCTGCACATCCTGTTCCGCCTGCCGCTGCTGCTCGGCGGAGTGATTACCGGGGTGGCGTCGCTGCTGCTTCTACTTATTCAGGATCAGCGCGGCCAGCAACTGTTCGAACGCGTCATCACCGGACTGCTGCTGCTCATCGCGATCGGGTTCACCGCCAGCTTTTTCGTGGCAACACCACCACCGGGGGACGTGGTCGGCGGCCTGGTGCCCCAATTCCACGGGAAGGAAAGCGTGCTGCTGGCCGCGGCCATCTTGGGCGCGACGGTGATGCCGCACGCGGTCTATCTGCACTCCGGACTTGCCCGCGACCGACACGGCCATCCCGATCCCGGCCCGCGCCGGCGTCGGCTCCTGCGTGCCACCCGGTTGGATGTCGGGCTGGCGATGGTGGTCGCGGGTGGGGTGAACGTCGCCATGCTGCTGGTCGCTGCGCTGAACATGAAGGGCCGTGGTGGCGCCAGTTCAATCGAGGCGGCCTACTCCGTGGTGCGCGACACCGTAAGTCCACTGATTGCGGTGTTCTTCGCGATCGGATTGCTGGCTTCGGGGTTGGCCTCGGCGTCGGTGGGCGCA
The DNA here is from genome assembly GCA_963760095.1 of uncultured Actinomycetota bacterium. Classification (GTDB taxonomy): domain Bacteria; phylum Actinomycetota; class Actinomycetes; order Mycobacteriales; family Mycobacteriaceae; genus Mycobacterium. The sequence goes on from CAVXBT010000020.1 coordinate 2,899, forward strand.
TATGCCGGCGCGATGATCATGCAGGGATTGCTGTACCGGTCAATTCCGTTGGTGGTGCGTCGATTGGTGACGCTGGCGCCCGCACTGGTGATTCTGGCCGTGGGTTTAAATCCGACGCGCACGTTAGTGCTGTCACAGGTGGTGTTGTCGTTTGGCATCCCGTTCGCGCTGATTCCACTGGTCCGGCTGACCAGCAATCGCGCGCTCATGGGAATCGACGCCAATCACCGCGTTACCACCGCCGTCGGCTGGGTGATCGGCGTGATGATCAGTCTGCTGAACGTCGTGCTGATCTACCTCACAGTCAGCGGCAACGGCTCGGGGTAGTGCCGAGCGTTCCGTTGTCCTGCTGAGGTTCTGCCTGCCCGCCGAGTTCGAGGAGTTCGTCCAGCAGGGCGTCCATCTGGTTTATCGACGGCAACGCTCCGCCACGTTCGCGGTAGGCGCTACGCACGCTGGCCAGCAGTCGCAATTCACGTTCGATCGTGTCCCGGCCCCGCGTGCCGTCGTCCTCCACGCCGCTCATCAAGTAATCCTGTCACCGAAACAGCGGTACGAATACCGTGACGCGCGGAATTAACCTCGCGGTCACCACCGGCTCAATCCAACGTCTCCGGGAGGCTCGCTCGGTCGTCGGAGGGGCAGATATTTCGCTCGGCTAACATCGAACCCGTGACGCCAAGCCGCCGTCATACCTACTTCGCGTACGGGTCCAACCTGTGCGTGCAGCAGATGGCGCTGCGTTGCCCCGATGCGACGTCTCCACGGCGGGCAGTGCTCACCGACCACGATTGGCTGATCAACCAGCGCGGTGTGGCGACCGTCGAACCCTTCGACGGGACGCAGGTCCACGGAGTCGTCTGGCAATTGTCCGACCACGATCTGACCACCCTGGACAGCGCCGAGGGCGTGCCGGTGCGCTACCGACGCGACCGCCTGACCGTGCACACCGATGACGGGCCGTCGGACGCTTGGGTCTATATCGACCACCGGGTGAATCCGGGACCGCCGCGGCCCGGCTACCTGGAGCGCATCATCGACGGGGCAGTCCATCATGGGTTGCCGCAGCGGTGGGTCGACTTCCTGCGCCGATGGGATCCCGCCCGTTGGCCCCGCCCCCGCTTGCGGCCCACAACGCCTGCGCCACAGTCGCTTCCCGAGTTGCTGTCCGACGCCGGGGTGGTCGAAGTCAGCCTGCTGCGGTCGCGGTTCGGTTTTCTGGCAATTCACGGCGGTGGCCTAGAAGAGATGACCGACGTGATCGCCGAGCGCGCCGCCGACGCGGCCGACGCGTCGGTCTATCTCGTACGGCATCCCGACCGCTATCCACACCACCTGGCGTCGGCGCGATTCCTCGCCGAGGAGTCGGCACGCCTCGCGGAATTCCTCGACCACGTCGACGTCGCGGTGTCGCTGCACGGCTACGGACGAATTGGCCGTGCTACGCAGTTGTTGGCCGGAGGCCGCAACCGCGCGCTGGCGGCCCACCTGTCAGAACACCTTGACCTGCCCGGCTATCACGTCGTCACCGATCTCGAGGAGATTCCGCTTGAGCTGCGCGGGCTGCATCCACAGAACCCGGTCAACCAGACACGCGACGGCGGAACGCAATTGGAGTTGCCGACCCGGGTCAGGGGCATCAGCCCGCGCAGTCCGCTGCCCGGTGACGACGGCTTGTCGCCGGTGACCGCCGATCTGGTGCAGGGTCTGGTGAATGCCGCCCGCTCTTGGAAATTGCCGTCCAACTAACTACACGATCGGAGATGGCCAATGGCCGAACGGGCCTTTCGCTTTTCGGTGGGCATTCATTCCGCCAAGTCACTTATTGCGTTGCAGGACAAGGCAAAACATTTGGAGGACTCCGGGTTCGACGCCCTGCACCTACCCGACCACCTCGGCGCGCCGGCACCGTTTCCGGTCCTGACTGCGATCGCGGCCGCGACCTCCACGGTGCGGCTGGGGACCTATGTGCTCAATGCCGGCTTCTACAAACCGGCCCTGCTAGCTCGTGACGCTGCCGAAGTCGATCAGCTCAGCGGCGGGCGTCTCGACGTGGGCCTGGGCGCCGGCTACGTGCGCGAGGAGTTCGAGGCTGCCGAGCTGCCCTACCCGAGCGCCCGGCAACGTGTCGACTACCTCGAGCACGTCACCACCTACATCAAGAAGCACCTGCCCAGCGTGCCAATCCTGATCGCCGGCAACGGAAATCGACTGCTGACGATCGCTGCCCAGCACGCCGACATCATCGGGTTGACCGGTGCCAATCCCGGTGATGTCGCAGACCCGCTCGCCGAACGCGTCGAGTTCGTCCGCAGTGCCGCCGGCGACCGGTTCGCAGATCTCGAGTTGAACCTCGCGATCACCGCGGTGCCGTCGGACAACTCCGGCAAACCCGACTTAGCACTCACCCGCAGATTCGTGGACCTGTCCGACGAGGAACTGCTGGCCCTGCCGTCGGTGCTGAGCGGATCGCCGCGCGACATCGCCGACACGTTGCGCGGCTACCGCGACACCTACGGCGTGACGTCCTTCACCTTCCAGGAAAATCATGTCGACACCATCGCGAAGGTGATCGCCGAGTTCAACTGACCGCTGGGTTACGTATGGTGGTTTGATGCGCTACAACCCGCCTCCCAATTGGCCGAAGCCGCCGAAGGGTTGGGTGCCGCACGCGGACTGGTCGCCCGATCCGTCGTGGCCGCCACCGCCGCAGGGCTGGCGGCTGTGGGTCGCCGAAGACGACCCGGACGCGCCGGCGGCGAAGCCGGCTCTCGACCGACTCAAGCAGGCCGGCGATGACGGCGAGTATTTCGGCGACGAGAACGCCTGGGCCGAGGACTCCGGGCCCGCGCCAGCCGACGACGAGTTGGATGCTGCCGCGCCGCCCAAGCCGTCCGAGGTCGCGCCCGAAGACCTTGCGGTCGAACACCTCGGGCGGTACGCCACGATCAAGTGGGGTGACGATCAGTACGACATCGGCAAGATCGTTGCCGTATTTGCGGACGCGGCGGCGGTGAACCTCAAGCTCGCCGGCATCGAAGCGCCGGTTTCCTTTCCGCGCGGGGCAGCATCCGGCGAGCCCGGCACCCCGCGTCTCTTTGTCTGGATTTAAGGCCCGCACTCGCTTAATGCCGACGAGCGGCTAGGTTTAACGATGTCGTCAGCCCTCGTAGCTCAGGGGATAGAGCACGGCTCTCCTAAAGCCGGTGTCGCAGGTTCGAATCCTGCCGGGGGCACTCATGTGATGTCTCACGACATCGGAATGGTTCCGAACCTGCGTTAGGTTCGGAACTTTTTCCGTTTGGGGCCTTTTGGTGCGCCGGTGGGTTGGTAGTCCTTGGTGGGGTTCAGGGTTAGTTCGCGGAGGAGTTCGCCGGTGGCGGAGTGGATGATGCGGATCTGGAGATCTTGGATCAGCACGAGTACGCGGGTGCCGGTGTAGGTTCGGCCGACGCCGATGTGGTGTAGGCGTCCGGCGACGCGCAGGGTGATCACGCCGGCTTGGTCGATGCGGTCGCGGCGGACCCGGTTGTGGGTGTCGGTGCGGTTTGCGGGGTCGGCTTTGGGGCGGGCGGTGTAGGCGGTTGCCGGGGTGGCCTGATGGGGCAGTGAGCGGTGTGGGCGGTCGTGGTTGTAGGCCTCGACGAAGGTGTTGAGCTGGGTCTGAAGTCCGGCGAGGGTGGCGGCGCGGGGTTGGTTGGTGAGCCATTTTTTGAGGGTTTGGTGGAATCGCTCGATTTTGCCGCAGGTGGTGGGGTGGTTGGGGGTGGAGTTGATTTGGGTGACCCCGAGGCGGTGTAGTTCGTTTTCAAAGCCGTTGCGTCCGCCTTTGCCTCCGGCGAGCCGGGTGGTGAACACCATGCCGTTGTCGGTCAGTGTCGAGGCTGGGACACCATGGGCGGCAACTGTTTTACGGAACTCAGCCAGCACGATGTGTCCGGTGACGCGGCGATGGGCGGTGACTGAGAGCGCGTAGCGGGCGTGGTCATCGATCCAGTCGAGGATCTCCACGTGGGTGCCATCGGCCAGCCACCAGTGGGTGAAGTCGGCTTGCCAGCGCTCGTTGGGTTGTTCGGCGGCAAACCGGATGTAGGAGGACTTGGGTCGCCGCTGCGGTGTCGGTGTCACCAGGCCCGCGGCGCGCAGGTGGCGATGGATGGAGTTGACCGACACGGTGAGGCCGTGGTGGTGCCGTAGGTGCCAGGCGATGGTATGAGGGCCGTGATCGAGCCCTTTGCTCAACAAGTCGTTGCGCAGTGTGACGATCAGCTCGATTGTGGGCTGCGGCAGCCGGGTTGGGCTGGTGAGTGGGCGGCGAGACCGCGGCTCAAACGCTTCCTCGCCTTCCAGGCGGTAACGGGCCACCAGCCGGCTGATCCAGCCCTGCGAGACCCCATATTCGCGAGCCACCTCTGATTGGCTGCGGCCCTCGACGACAACGGCGGTGATGACTAAGCGAGCCTTCGACACCCGCCGACAGTCGGCCGCTCAAGCTATTCTCATGTCCTGCGACACGCTATGCGTATGTCCTGGAACCAGACACTGCCGGGGGCACTCACTGTTGACGCAGGTCAGCGGTGGTTTTCAGGTGCCCGCCGACTAGTGTTGACTTGTTCTGGTCGGTGCCTTGGTCGGTGATGGTTTGGGAGTCAGCGCCAACGCATAAGGCCACCGGAGCGAATCCGCGAACATCACCACCCGAGAGCGCGACCGAACTGCGGCTCGGTGATCGCGTGCAGGTCGTCACACCCGGCGATAGCTCTTACTTGAAAGTCGGCACGGTGACAACAATCCTGGACTACGGCGACGTTAGAGTGAAGCTCGGATTTTGGTCCGGCACGTACACCTATGAATCCGACGAGCTCCAGTTCCTGGACCGACCAATTCGGTGGTGAATTGCATTGCATCGTAACGATGCCTTGCGCGCAATCCGATCTCAGGGAATCCCATCAAGCAAATCGGGCACGACCAACTAACACGCAATTGTGCTTCTCAGCAAGCATTTTCGCAGCCATCGCGAACTCCTGTTTGACCGATTGCCGCTCGGCAGCGGCAGCCAACCGCGCCAGCCACTCTCCTCAAACAGTGAAAGTAGCGCCAGGGCACGGATCAGCTAGCCAATGCCCGCATTGCTATGGCCACGATGGCGTCGGCATCGGCTGGGGTCAATCCTCCGTGCCCGGTCGCCCTGCGGTACATCGCCGGCCCGAAGATGAGATCCAGCGCCACTTCGGGGTCGACGTTCGGATCCAGTTCGCCCCGGGCGACTCCGCGGTCCCAGATCTCTCTCACGGCTCCTCGGCGGACGTTCACCTGGTGTGTGCGTATCCGTTCGCGTTCAGTGGGGTAGAACTGCGACTCGCCGATGAGTTGGGCGTAGATCACGCCGAGTGGGCTGGTGTAGAAGCCCATCATGCCGCGCAACGTCAGGCGGAAGTCTTCGGCCGCCGACCCGGTATCGGGCACGGGCGCGTCGATCATCATGCGGTGCAAGAACGCATCGATCGCCACCGCGGTCCTGTTCGGCCACCATTTGTAGATCGTTGCCTTGCTGACCCCGCTGCGGGCGGAGATGCGGTCGATCGACGCCCTGCGCAGGTCGTCCTCCTGCATCAGTTCCATGGCGGCTTTCAGAACGGCATCGCGGTGTCCCGCGCTGCGCGGTCGACCGCGCGCTCTACTCGGGCTCATTGCTCCAGTTTCCTACCCGTGGTTGTACAACAGTAATTACTAGACGTCTCGCTGTGAGTTGGCCATTTTGCGTTGCCACGGACCGAACGGGACGTGCAACATCTGACGAGAAATTTCTCAGATCAAATTCAGACATCCCTCAGCTTTGTCTCAGTGTTTCGAACGGTTTGAGTTCGGAGCGCTATGAAAACTGTGCGTTAGGAGCCCTTCATGCATCATCGCTTAATCCTCGCTGGCTTGGCGGCCACTGGTGGGCTGTTGACAACCGCGTTTCTGCAGGCAGCTGTCGCCGTCGCCGACACCGCCGACGTCGTCAGCGCTACCGGCGCGGACGCCTTCACCATCGGTAGCTACACCTTCGACCCGTTTACCGTCCCCAACCTTCCCAATGGCGCCGACGGCGCCTGGGATGGCCTCCCCCCTAGCGGCGTCGAGACCGAGGGCTTCAGCGCTGTCAGCCCATTCAGCAGTGCGCCGCCGCTGTTGACCCTCGGCGGCGCAACAACCAGTGGCCTCAATAGCGCCCCCCAGTACTTGGAGGTGTACAGCTCTGATATGGCGTACTGAATGTCAAGTAGGCAGGGTGAAGCGGCGGCCGCAACCGTCGCTGCGGCCGCCGCTTCGTTGGCCAGTTGAGTGTCTCGGTGATGACGAGCGTGTCGTGTCGACGCGTTGTCAGTCTGATATGCGCGGGTTGGTTACCGCAGGACCGGACTTTCGAGTCGGAGTTGGCCGCTGTCTAGCATCGAGCGTAATGATGTTGCTGGGCAACAGGATTGCTCATAGAGCTTTCGCGGGTCACTCCAAGACGCTTGCCGTCGCCGCCGATTGTTCTCATCTGGACGAGGGTGGGCTGATCACTCCTGGAGCACGGCCAGTGACCAGCACCAGCCGGCCAGTTCCCTGGCCACGGCCATGTTGGCGACCACGGATCGTTTCCTGCGCAGATCGAAGTCGATCCACCGCTGATGCAGGCGCCGGTTGGCGGCTTGGCCACGGGCCCGAGCGGCCGGGGAAGCCAGCTCCCAGCGGCGCCGCAACATGGTCCCTGGTCGGTACGGGCTGCGGTGATGCCATGCCGCTTCGACCAGCAGTCGCCGCGCGTGTCCGTTGCCGGTCTTGGTCACTGAGCCCTGCACCCGGCTATCGCCCGAGGAGTACTCCGAGGGGACCAGACCCAGATAGGCGCCGATCGTGCGGCCAGTCAACCGATGCCAGTCCCCGATCTCGGTCGCCAGCCCGAACGCCGTCAGCGTCGCGATCCCCCGGATACACCCCAGTCGTTGCACCACCGGGGTGAATTCACTGTCGGCGGCCATCGCCTCGATCGCTGCCTCCAACCGCTCCCGCCGGTCCACGCAGGCGGTCATGGCATCGAATGCGGCATCGTAGGTCAACTGCAACGCGGGGTTGTCGAAGCGCTGCTTGCGCAGCCACAGCTCGTGACGGCCGGTCCAGGTCTTCCCCTCGTAGTAGACGATCCCCTGGCGTAGAAGCAGTTTCGATATCCGGTGTCGCGCGGTCATCAGATCCCCGCGGCAGTCCTCGCGGGCCCGTACCAGATCCCGGGCCGCTTCCTGCTCGGCGGTGGGAATCGCAACCGCGGTGACCTGTCCCAGATGCAGCAGCCGTGCCAGATGCACGGCATCACGGGCATCGGTCTTGACCCGGTCCCCGACCGGACGGATCAACTTCGAGGGCGCAGCGACCTGACACGAAACGCCGGCCGCCTCCAAGGCCCGAGCCAGGAAGAATCCGGTAGGGCCGGCCTCATAGGTCACCGCGACCGGCCCCGGTAAGCCCTCGATCCAACCCACGATCTCGCGGTGATCAGGTGTCAAACGACGCTCGACGACCGCACCGGTCTCCCGGTCCAACCCGCACGCAACCACCGATCGTGCGTGCACATCCAAACCAACACTCGTACGCTGACCTAACACTGGGGCCTCCTACATCTGTGGCTCTACCGGCCAGGACCCGATTCCTGTCGGCAACCCACGTTCACATGCAGTGAGGCCCCAGCCTCCCCATACGGTCTAGCGGCACCGATCTGGGCAGCATCGACGCCGGTGTGGACGTGACGAACCTGGCGGGCTTAACCAACACACAATTCACTGTCAGCGACGTCTTTCCGGCCAGCGGTGAGGCTGACTCGGCTTTGCCGACCGTGGGATCGGTGTATGACTCCTTCAACCTCGGCGACGGATACGACAACGTCTACGCCGCGATCCCCGGCGCCAGCGGCGGAGGCGACACCGTCACCGACACGCTGGTGACGCCGTACGGCAACGTCAACCTCGACTCGTTGTTCGGCAGTATCGACGCGGCCGCGCCGCTGCAGCCGGGCGACGCCTTCACCGGTCTGGCCGACAGCGCCGTCGCTCCGGACGCCTTCACCATCGGCGGCACCACCTTCGACCCCACCCTGGCGGCCGGAGGCGAGGGCTTTGACCCGATCGCCTCCACCGCCGGCGCGGCGCCGCTGCTGAACATCGGCGGCGTGTCGCTCAGTGATCCCTCTGTTGCAGGCGACAGTCTCTACAGCCAAGACTTCACTGTCTACGACGGAACCGGGTCGAACGCGTCTGACGTCGGGACCATTACCACCGGCGAGGATGTGACCAACTTGTTGGGCTTGACCAACACGGAGCTCGTCGTCACCGGTTCCACCGCCGCCGGCGGGGACACCAGTTCGCAAGCCGCAGACCTGCCGGCGACCGGAACGGTGTTGGACGCGTTCAACCTCGGCAACGGGTATGAGAACGTCTACACCGCCACTCCTGACGTCACTGCCGCCGACGGCACCGTCACCCCTGGCGTCGTCACCGACACCCTCGTGACGCCCTACGGCAACACCAACCTCGACTCACTGTTCGGCGGCATCAACGCTGCGAATCCGCTGCAGCCGGGCGACGCCTTCACAGGTCTGGAGGCGGGCGACAGCTCCATCAGTTCTGACGCCTTCAGCATCGGCAGCACCACCTTCGACCCCATCAACGCGGCCGGAGCCGAAGGCTTTGACCCTGTCACCCAGACCCTCGGTGTACCACCGCTGTTGAACCTCGGCGGCGGCGTCCTTAGCGCTCCGGGCTTCAACATCCCGCTGGCGACGCAGGACTTCAACGTCTACGACGGCACCGGAGCGAGCGCGACCGAGGTCGGAAGCATCGTCGGAAATGAGGATGTGACCAACCTGTTGGGCTTGACCGACACGGAGTTCACCGTCGCAAGTGCCACCGGCACGTCCGCGGATCTGCCCTCAGTGGGTTCGGTCTATGACGTCTTCAACCTCGGCAACGGGATCGAGAACGTCTACACCTCCATCGCGGACGCAAGTGGCACCAGCGGCACCGTCAGCGACACTCTGGTGACGCCATGGGGCGACCTCAACCTGGACTCGCTGGTCGGTGGCATCGACGCCGTTTCGGCGCTGGACCCGGGCGACGCCTTCACCGCTGGTCTTGACGCGGCGTCTGCTGCAGCCACCGGTATCGACCCGCTGGCCTTCCTCGGTCTCTAAGGCCCAGCCGCTGATCTGACCGGCAAACCACACATCCCAGGCCCTTCGCGGCCTGGGATGTGTGGCGTGGCGGCGCATCTGCCCACCCTGCCCGACATGCCAGGCGGCGGCTCTGCCGTCTTCTCCGACGCATACCAGGTCAGCCTCAACATGGTTGGCAACGACGGCGGCGTGTCCGCTATTACCGTTGCGCAGGCCGAGCAGCTCGTGCGTGACACTGCGTCGGTCTACTGCCCTCAGTACAAGAACAGTTGAGTTGACGGTGAAATGTGTTCGCGGGCAACGGACAGCCGCCGAGCACCTAGCCCCCGAGAAGGGTAAGCGGTTCGTCGTGAAGCGCCGGTTAGCGGTCGTCGTGGCCACCGTGCTTGTGTCGCTGGGCTTTCCGGCTCCGGCGGCGTGGGCCGACAGCCTGGCCGAACGGGAAGCCGACTACCTGTCGGCGCCCAGAACAGGTCGAGCGCCTACCGTCTCCCACGTTTTGCGGCGTCCGGGTGACAGCACTTGCTCGGGCGCCGCCCCCGGATTGTCTGTGCTAATGCCTGCTTCGCTGCGGAGTCCCCAGGCCCAGGCCTTGGGCAACGCGGGCGCCGAGGTCGGGATCCACTTGCGCCCAGTAGTCGTTGACCGCGCGCTCCTGGATGAAGCGCTCCACACCTTGGCTTAGATGCCCGACGATGTTGGCGACCAGATGGTCCCGATCGGTCGGCGTCATCACCTGCCGGTAGAGCGTGCCGGGCTGGATGAAGTCGTTGTCGTCCTGGTGCGCCTCGTACGCGGAGCGCATGATCTCGGCGCCCTCCACAAACCAGCTCGGATCCCGGTAGCGCTGCGGATCGGCCTTGGGGCCGCCATAGCTGTTGGGCGCGTAGACCGGCCAGTTCCCATTGTGGTGGTAGCACATCGGGCCGTCCTTGTTGTAGTTGTGCACCTCGTTGAGTGGGCGGTTGACCGGCAACTGCATATAGTTCGGGCCGTTGCGATAGCGGGCCGAGTCGCCGTAGGCGAACATCCGCCCCAGCACCATCCGGTCCGGGCTAGGACCGATGCCCGGCACAAAGTTCGACACCTCGAACGCGACCTGCGTGACCTGGGCGAAGAAGTTATCGGGATTGCGGTCGAGCACCAGCCGGCCGATCGGGATCAGCGGGTAGTCCTTGTGCGGCCAGACCTTGGTCACGTCGAAGGGATTGAAGCGGTAGTTGGCCGCATCCTCAAACGGCATGATCTGCATCTCCAGGCGCCAAGCCGGGTAGTCCTTGCCGGCGATCGCCTCCCGCAGGTCGCGCCGGTGGTAGTCAAGGTCCTCAACGAACATGGCCTTGGCCTCGGCGTCGGTGAAGTTTTGGACGCCCTGCTCGGTCTTGAAGTGGTACTTGACCCAGAACTTCTTGCCGCCGGCGTTCTCCCACATGTACGTGTCGCTGGCGTAGAAGTTCATGTTGCGCCAGGTGCGCGGCGTGCCGCGGTCGCTCATCAGGTAGGTGACCTGGTGGGCCGACTCCGGCGAGAGCGTCCAGAAGTCCCACTGCATGTTGTTGCTGCGCATGCCGGTGTCGGGCAGACGCAACTGCGAGTGGATGAAGTCGGGGAACTTCATTGGGTCGCGTATGAAAAAGACCGGCGTGTTGTTGCCGACGATGTCGTAGTTGCCCTCCTCGGTGTAGAACTTGACGGCGACGCCGCGCACGTCGCGGTCGGTGTCGGGGGCGCCCTCGTCAGCGGCCACGATCGAAAAGCGCAGGAACAACGGAGTGCGCTTGCCAACATCGCTGAGGAAGGCGGCCTTGGTCCACGCGGTGACATCGGCGGTCACCTCGAAGTAGCCGAAGGCGCCGCCGCCCTTGACGTGGTACACGCGATCGGGGATGCGCTCGCGGACGAAGTGGGCCAGCTTCTCGATCAGGTAGGCATCCTGCAGCAGGTTGGGGCCGCCGGGGCCGACTGTGAGCGAGTACTCGTCACTTGTGACGGGACAACCGGCATCCGTGGTGGTTGGTGATTGCTCGCTCATCTCTTTCTCCTCTGATCGCGCTAGACCTGGCATCTACACGGGTCAACTGAAACATCCGGTAGTCTTCGCCCGCTAGCTACTCGGGCCAGGAGCTGTTCACGATGACCTCGACGAAGTCGATCCGCTGGAAGCCAGGCACGAAGTGGGCTAGCACATCGGCGTTCACAGTGCCGAAGGTCGTGTCGGGTCGGTCCTTGAAGCCGTCGGTGAAGGCCTCCAGAATCCGGCGCTTGAAGTCGGGTCGCGGGTGCGCAGCGGTGACGGCTTCGAGCGCCGCCGGATCCAGGTCGTCACGGCCTATCCCGAGCACATCGGTCTCCACACCCGCGGTGACCAACGCGATCTCGGGCTCCATGAACTCCGGGACACCGGGCGTTGTGTGTAGGGCGATCGCCGTCCAAACCCGGCCGACATCATCAGCGCCGACCCCGTGCCCGGTAAGGAACCGACGCGCCTCGTTCGCACCGTCGATCTCGAAGCGCTGACGAGTAGTCCGGTATGTCTGAGTCAGACCCAAGTCGTGGAACATCGCTCCGACGTAGAGCAGTTCCAGGTCGGGCTTCAGTCCGCGCCGTAGCCCTTGCAGCATCCCGAACAGGTAGACCCTGCGAGAGTGGTCGAATAGCAGCGGCGGCTCAGCTTCGCGGACCAGTGCCGTGGCCTCGGCCACCAGCCGTGTATCGGGGATTTCGATGCCCGCGATCTTCTCGCTCACACTAATTCCCTCCTCCACTCGGCCCTGCGAGGTCGCCGACCAGGGTCAGGGTGTCTAGTTCGCGGATGGCGCGGCACCCACGGTGCAGCATCGTCAAAAACATTTCAGTGCCGCGGTCGGTCACCGCGGATGAAGCGCATCCGAGAGTGGTCAGCAGCGGTACCTGAAGCATGCCCAGTCGATAGTCACGCCAGCACTCGGTGTCGGGGTAACCGCGCACGCCGTGTGCCCGTAAGGCGTCGTGGTACCGCAAGACGAGGCGGCGTTCGTGGGACTTGCGCAGTTGAGGTTGCAGGCTGGTGCCGAAGAAGTAGGCAAGATCGCGGGCGGGCAGGCCCACGGTCAGGGTCTGCCAGTCGACGATGGTGATGGTGGCGCCGGCAGGGTCGAACAGCATGTTGTCGATGCGGTAGTCACCATGCAACAGGGAGAAGCGGTCGGCTTCCAGCAGTAGCCACGCTTCGATGAGGTCGGCCACATCGACGAGGGTTTCCTGGTCCTCGCTGACAAGCCGGTCCCCGAGGAACTTGATCGTCACGTCGGTGGCCGCACGCACGAGATCGCCGAACCCGCGGGCGAGGTCGCGGTCGGCTTTGGGCATCGGTGCGTCGGTGAACTCCAGCCAGGCTGGGTCACACCATCGTGGGCCGTGCAGGCCGGCCAGCGCCTCGACCGCCAACTGGGCCTGTGCCGGTGTGCAGCCGGCGATCTGATCGCCTTGAACCGCTGGAGCCATATCGGCCATCACGAGGACGAAGTCGGTTCCGTCACAGTCGATGGCGCAGTGGTACACGGTGGGCAACGGCACCGCGACCGTGTGCGCAACATCGCGGTAGAAGGCGTGTTCGGCGCGGTAACCCAACGCAACACGCTCGCGCACGGTGTGGTCCTGGGAGGACAGTTTCACCACCAACGACGACGGCAGCTCCACCGCTTGGGCGTAGGTGGGAACGACGCGATAGGTGGCACCCGTCTGGCCGGTGCCGATCGACTCGACGTTCACATCGGCGACGCCCGTGTGAAGCACCTCCGACAACCATGACGCCGTGACGTCGGCGGGGCTTCGTGGTAGCGAGAGCTGAGTGGACATCATTGAACTCGTTTCGGTTTCGGCGGCGAACACGGTCGGTTCCGTGACCCCAGAAGTCATTTGATCGAGTACTCCTGGGTCAGGCTGTGCATACTCGCGAAGTCCTCTCGTCTTATTCCACCGGCAGCGAGCTCATCGTCGACGGCGGCGTGGTCACGGCGGTACCAGCCAAGCCCGCGTGAAAGATGCATCGGCTTCCTACGATTGATTTGTCGCTGAGGTGCTCGCTGCCGGCCCCGATCACGTTGGCAGCCCCGTTAAGTCGGGCTCCCATCAAGGCTGCCAATGGCGCTGCGGGCATCAGCTGACTCGTATCAGATGCGAATCCACGGGACGGTAGCCGCTGCAAAAGAGCGTCTCAACCGGAGCGACAGGCACATCGGTAAGCATCGCGGCGGCAAGGGCGCAGTCCTTGAAAATTCGGGCCGCCGCGCTCAGCCGGTATTGGACAGCAGTGGCCCGTTCAGCGAAACTGCTCTCACCCCAGAGCGTGACTTCGACCTCACCGCTTTGCAGGGCGTCACGAATCGCCGCGTCAATGCACTCGTCGGTACCTAACAGATCCGAGGCAATCGCGACGCCGACGGACCGCTCCTCTCTGCTCCCGATGGACAGCAGCGTGGGGTGCAGTTCAAACGTCCGGACACCCAGAATCCGCAGCGGTCGGGTGTCGTGATGGTTGGCCAGCAAGACATTGACGTCCCAGCCCGCCATGCTTCGGTCGAATAACCATCCGCCGACCGACTGAACAACGTCGGCGACGTCGGTGGCGATGACATTCAGCTGATACCTCAGGAGCCTGCTCTTGGCTGCCGGAAATTCATCCGGACGCACGCGGGGAAGATTCTCATCCGCGGTGAGCGATTGAGTACCCATCGACAACTCCATTCGGATTGTGCAACCACCGTTTTAACGCAAGCCAGCGATCAGGCAGCCCCGGCGAGCCCTATACCAGAGGCCCCGGCGCGCCCCCCGAATGCCTCGACCTGGACAATGAATGAGAATTCACGATCGGGTTCGGTGGTGACCACGTTGGCGTCAGTCTTCCACCGGCCTAACCGTCGACGGTTCCACGCTCGAAATCGGTTCGGCGTCAGCCATTCCGCGGGGTAAGTCTCTGGGCTCCACTCCGGAGTCCGCGTGACATCCGAGACGACGGCGTACACATCCGCCGCCGAGGCTCGAATCTCTGCCGACGCTGACAGTGTGTCGCCCTTCTGCACTAGCGGCATGCTGGTTTCCTCGCGATGGGTGGCTGGGTGGAACGCGGTGAGGAGTGAGCTTGTCCTGGCGCGCGACTTGGAGTGCTCTCTAGACATGCCTCTAAACTACCAGCGGAGCACTACCGAGACAATAGGTTCGCCACCACGTGAGCACAGAGGCCGCGCACCCGAGCGACGCTAATGAGCTGGGTCCCGGCGCCATCCAGCACTCCCGCGACGATTACACGCTCTCGATGACCGTCGCTTTGAGGCCGGTAAACGCAACATTTTCGATGTATTCTTTCCGCTGCGCCCCGCAGAAATGCCTAGTACCAAGCGAATTCACGCCTCAAAGCCGTTTGAGACCGCGGACCACTCTGTTGAACGGGCCGACGGTAGCTAGGGCGTTGCGTAGACCCGGCGCCATCGGACCGAAGTTGAGGACGACGATGTAGCGCACGCCGTGGTCGCGCCACTCGGCCGCCTGCTCCAGAACATCGTTGACCGTCCCGTTCAGCACCATGCCCTTCACCACCGAAAGGGGCACCTTCGCAGCCTTTTCGCGGATGCTCTGCTCGTCCATGGTGAACGCGACATGGTCTTGCATGCCGGCATAACAGTCACCCATCGGATGCTCGGCACCGTAATGGGCATAGAATTCCGCGGGCGCGTTGAGCGCCCAGTTCTTGACGACGGTGGAGTCCAACGCCTCGTCAACAGCGTCGCGGCTCGAGCCTGCGAACACCGGCATCCAGAATGCGGGCGTGATGGCCATCGGGTCACGTCCGGCATCGGAGGCCGCCGACCGGATGGCCTCCAGCCGTTGGGCGTAGTCCTTGGGACGGTGTGCGAAGCCTGGGAACCACGCGTCGCCGTAGCGCCCGGTCGCGCGAAGCATGCGGGGACCGTGAGCGGCGACCCAAATCTCGGGCCACTTGCCCTTATACGGCGGCAGATCGAAGATCGCGTTGCGCAGCGGGAAGAACGGCGAATCGCGATTGACGAGTTGGCCTTTGGAAGCCCACAGCGTCCGGATCGTCGCTAGCGCTTCCTCGAACCGCGCAACCGGTTTCGACCAGTCCACACCGTACGGTTCGTTGCCGGCGCGTTCGCCGGGACCGATACCGAGGATCGCTCGCCCGCGGGTGAGCAGATTCAAGGTCGCGATGGCTTGCGCGGTGACGGCCGGGTTGCGTCGACCGGTGTCGGTCACGCCGATGCCAAGTCGGACACGACTGAATCGCCTACGCGTGGCCAGACTCCCTAGCAGCGTCCAGGCCTCCATCGCCGCGTCGGGTGAGCGCAGAAGCCGTGCGGTCGCCGTGTACTTGGGATCCCACAGAGGTCGTGGTGTCACCCCGTTGATGTGGTCTGGCACCCAATAGGAGTCGACGCGACTCGCGGCGGCCGATAGATAGCTCATCCGGCTGAAGGTGTCGGCGGTCGGGCGTGCAGCCATCACCGGGTCCATCAACCCCACGCGAAGCAAGGACTTAGCCATGATTTTCCCGGTAGGCCTTGATGATTGGATCGAGTTCGTCGGGCGTGGCACCGTGCATGATGACGGCGTCGGCCCCGTAGTCGAACTCCTGGCGGACTCTGGCCGCGCACTGCTGCGCCGACCCGGTGGCCGACGGTTCCAGCCACTCGTCGGGGATCAACGTCGCAATGTGCTCGATCTGCTCCGGGGTGGCCTTGTGATCGATTGCCCCAGGGATTGAGGTGACGACCGGGTCTTCCCGGAAGCGACTCAGCACCAAGGGATCCCACCCGTTGGTGTTTACGAGCAGGTCGCTGTAGCCCTGAAGGTACGTCGCCAGACGCCCCACCGTCTTCTTCAGGCGTAGCTGCTCGGGGAGATGGTCGCCGATCGTGGCGAAACACGACCACACCCGCACGGTGTCCGGGTCACGGCCGGCCTTCTCGGCGGCGTCCTTGACCGTCTTGACGCATCGCTGCAGCGTCTCTGGTGTGAAATACGTATGCAGGATGACATCGTCAAAGGCCCTGCCGCCGAGGGCAAGTGTGTTAGGCCCGAACGCCACGATCGCCAGCCTGATGTCCTCGTTGAAATCGGGATCGAGGAACAGCACCGGGTACCTACCGAGCGGACCGTCGTGGTTGATGATGACCTCCCCGTGCCACAGCTGGCGCATGACCTGTGCCCAGTCCTCCATTTGCGCGGTCGTGACCGCCGGTATCCCGAACGCTGCGTACATCGCGGCGATGCCGCGGCCGATGCCGAGTGTGAAGCGCCCGCCGGAGAGCCGGTGCATGGTGGTCGCCCACGACGCGGTGATCAGCGGATGGCGGGTGTTGTGATTCGTTGCGGCGGTGATGATCTGCGTTCGGCTGGTCACCGCGCATGCGGCGCCGACCAGTGAGGAGGCCTCCTTGACGTTCCAGCGCTCGGAAATGAACGCGGTACCGAAGCCGAGCTCCTCGCCGCGCCGGGCCTCGTCGATCAACGTCGCCGGGCCCTCGCCACCGGCGCCGGCCAGCAGGTAATAACCGAGTTCGTCGAGCACGCGTTCTGTCACTGCCAAACCCCCTGCTTGTGGCCGCAATTCCAGACCTCGGTGATGCGGCCATCGACAACTCGGAAGATCTCCATGCTGCCGATGTCCACCTCGGCGCCGTCCTTGAGCTTCATCGACGACCCGTAGACGATCGCGACATGTTCGCCGTCGTCGCCGGCCACGACGAGGTTCAGGTCGAAACACACCTTGTCGAACATCGCCCAGTGGTCAACGATTCGTTGCACGGCCTGGCGATGCGTCAACGTGAACGCCTCGCCCACCTCGTGGCGGATCACCGTGTCGCCCATCAACTCCTCGGCGAGCGCGAAGTCCCGCTCGTTCCAGACGACCAGGTTGTACAGCTCCACGACCTCGCGGGGGGTGCGGGTCACTCGAACACCGCCAGCGCATCGACCTCGTCAATGGCCGCCACGGCGCGCTCGGTGAGTTTCAGGCACAGCTGGCGGGATCGCTCTGGCAACGATTCCCAGGTGATCAAGGCGGTCACTGGGAGGCAGATCAGGTAGGCGACGGCGAATCGGTAGTGACGCCACGCGTCGTCGAGCGTGTAGTCGTCGACACCGCACCCGCCAAGCGACTCGAGGTACCAACGGACCAGTTCTTCGTCCCGCCCCGCCCGCAGCGCAGTGGGTAGACCCTGGCTGACCAGATAGGCCACATCGGAGGCGCCAACGCCCCTGGCGGCGAGCTGGAAGTCGACCACCTTGAGTTGGTCGCCGCAAAAGAACATGTTGTCCGCCCTGATGTCGCCGTGCACCAACGTCTCGCGTTCGGCCAACGCCCGCACGGCAGTCGCCGCGTAGTCGGCGAAATGTTCGGCATAGTTTGCGACTACAGGCGGCACCGGCGCCTTGGCGTGGTCGCGATACACCTGCCACCCCTGGGCGAACACCGCCGGCAACACTTCCCTAGTCATCTGATTGTCCAGGCTCGGGAACCCGCCGAGCGCATCGGCGTTGGACGGGTCCGTCGACCATGCGTGCAACCCGGCGAGCTGCGCGATACCCAGCCTGACCTGCTCCAGCGACAGACCGGCGAGATGATCCGCGTTGTCCCAGTCCTTCAGATCCTCGAGTACCAAAACGAAATCCGTGGAATCCGCGGCCATCCTCGCGGCATACACGCGCGCCGTGCCCAATGGTGCACGCCCCGCCACCCGCTGGTAGAACGCCAACTCACGTGCATAGCCGCCCATCATGTCCATGGCCACGCGCGCCTCGGACTGGGCCGGCAGCTTCGCGATGACGCTTCGCGGTACGCTCGCATCACCGGTCAGATGCAACCGGTACAGCAACGAGGAAAAGCCGCTGCCCACCGCGATCTGCTCCGCACGCACGCCCGTAACAGTGGCGCCCAGCACCCGTGTCAGCCACTTGACTTCCAGCTCCTCGATGATGGACGGCACCTCCGCGGTGGCCGAAGTCACAGTCAGACCCCTTTCAGACAAATGACGAAGAACAACGCACTTCGTTGTCGATGAGTGCGGACCGCCTGCGAAGGTGGTTCCTTTACCACAGGGGCACCGGCGTCTGGCCGATCGGGTACCAGCACTGCGGCTTCTCGCCGGACACCGCATGCTCGAGGCGCTTGAGCATCGCGTCGGACAATTTGCCCGCCTTGATCAGTTTCTTGTAGCGCGCTGCGATGTGGCCAAAGTCGAAGAAGTCGCGCTGCCAGTCGAATTTGCCGCTTCCCGCGTAGCGAAACCAGCTGCCACCGATGCCGTGAATCAGCTCCTCGTTGCCGTCGACATCGCAGGAGAGATGCTTCCAGAACCCCACGATCTCGCCGATTCTGTCATCAATCAATACGCGCTCGTACGGGTACTTCCACCCTTCGAGGCCCTCCATCTCCTTGCCCATGGCGATGTCACGGATCTCGTCGATGCCGACGCACATGACATCCTCCTTCGGCCCGACATTCCACCCGTAGGTCGCATCGTCGGTGTAGAACGAGGCCAGAATCCTCCAGTCGCCGATGCGCTCAGCTTCCTTGTTGGCGTCGATCCAGTTCTTCATCACGTCTTCAATTTCTTCGCGCGGGAACGCGGGCATCGCTTGGTCTCCTCGTGTTTCGTCGGACGTGTATTCGGTGAGTTCGGTGTTCTAGGTTCGCGGCCCTTGGCGACGGCGATAGCGCACCTTCGCCGGACGTTCCAGTTGCACCACCATCTTCGAATGGTCGTTGCGGTAGGTGTCGGCCGGCTGTGCTATCTCAAATTCATAGGCGCGCAATAGAACCGAGCAGATGGCCTTGATTTGCATAGTGGCAAACGCCGGCCCCCACGCAGCGGTGCCGGTCCGAAACTCCTCCAAGTGACCACGTTCACCTTCGCCACCGGAGACCACGGGTACGGTCGCTAACGACATGTCGTTGCTCCGGAAGTGGGCTTGCCCTGGCACGACTCTCGTACTGTCGACGCCGCTCTGTATGTGTCTCTAGACATGTCTCCAACACTACATCAGAACGGCGCCTAGACAACACCCTCAATTGGGACGGTGACCCTTTGGCACCTGGATCGTCCTGTCTATAGAGGCACTATGGACGACGTTATAGAATAGCTTTCATGTCTTTGCCTGAACCGGCACCGAGGGTTGTTCAGATGCTTCTCACTGCAAATCAGCAAGCCACTAGGCAAGCGCTGGTCGACGTAGCCATCGAGCTAGCCACCGAGGGCGGCTACGATGCGGTCGCGATGCCAGAAGTGGCCAGGCGCGCGGGCATGTCAACGGCCAAGGCCTACCAGCACATCGGCACGAAGGATCAGTTACTAATCGAGGCGCTGCTTAGCCTCGGTCGACGTTCGGCAGAAGTCGTTGAACGCCACGACAATACGGGTGATACCCCGGCCGAACGGCTGCGTTGGCAAGTGGCCCGCATCATGACGGCCGTTGCCGAGCGTCCTCTGCTCTACCGGGCCCTCTATCGGGCTTATGTCACCAACGGGCCTGCCTTCGAGGGCGATGGTGCCATGGCCCTGGGTCCCCACCGGGCCGCGTGGATCGGCCAGGCGCCTGTCGGCTACTCGCAGGACGATCTGGACGCTGTAGCCCGTGTTTTCAGTTGCTTGATTCAGGGCGGAATTGTGAGCGTGGCGGCCGGACGATCTATTTCCGAAGTGACCGCGGTCCTCAACGACGCGATCGACCGACTCCTTCCGGCCCCTTCAACGTCGCCTGGGACGCCGAAGCGTGCGAGAAAAAGATGATGAGCGATCGACGCGCGATCTGGCTCAAGGTCATGGCAACGCGCTGAGTTGCAGTTCGGCAGTGCCGGCTAGATTGGTGCCCAGCGAGTTCGAGCCGGTCACTTCCAGCACCACCCTTCCGGTGCCCGAGTCGATCGCGCTGACCTTGGCGCTCAGCCGCATCGTGTGTCCCGGGTAGTTGGGGGCCCTAGTCGGATCTTCAGTGCCATCAGTTGAGCCACAGGTCCCGACCAGCTGCGGACGTACCGTTCACCAAGCCGTTGCTGGTCAGAATGTTCATGAAAATGTCCGCTGGGCCTTTGTCTCGGGCCCGGTCGGGGTCATGGTGCACGTCCTCGTAGTCTCGACTCGCCAGTGCCGTCGCGACGACCATGGTCCGCGTTATGGGGAGGACCAGCTCCGGCACTGTCTGTCCGATCGTCACCGAATCGATGGTGCGCGAGGGTGTCTGGCGCTGCCGACTGCCTCGCTCTAGACTTGTCTATAGATATGACTCTAGACTGCGTGCGTGAACAAGGCTCACTGGCGTCGCGGTGGCCGCATCGGCGGTGCGCGTCCGTCTGCCCATGTGCGACGCGATAGCAGCCGTGCCGACCGATCTCTCCCGCCCCCTGGGGCCATAGGTCACGGCGCCGCTTGCACGAGGCGCCGGCAGCCCATCTCTGCGCCACGACGACCCGGACGGCCCATCAAACCCCAGAGCTGCAATGGCTTTCACGACAAGGCCAGGGGGAAACCACACAAGCGCGCTCCTCGACGACGAGATGCTCGACGCGTTCACGGTAGTGGCTGCCCCCGATGAGCTAGCCGGCAATATTAGCGATCGGTACGGCGCCACAATCGAGCACGCATAGCCGGGCTTTCCGTCCCGTATGTCCGAGACCAATGTAACCGCTGTGCAGCCAGAACTGCGTGGCCAAGAACGCGTCAGTAAGGAGTCCCCATGAGTACCACGACAATCGACGAAGCCGCGAAAATGTTGGCAGATCCGATGGCCTACACCGACGAGCCGAGACTACAAACGGGGCTGGCTCATCTCCGTACCCACGCCCCGGTTTCCTGGGTCGACGTGCCGAACTACCGGCCGTTCTGGGCGATCACCAAGCACGCCGACATCATGGACATCGAACGCGACAACGTGCTTTTCACCAACTGGCCACGCCCGGTGTTGGTCACCGCTGAGGCCGACGAGACGTCCAACGCCACGGGGGTGCGCACTCTGATCCACATGGACGACCCACAGCACCGCGTGGTGCGCGCGATCGGCGCAGACTGGTTTCGCCCAAAGGCGATGCGGGCACTGAAGGTTCGCGTCGACCAACTTGCCAAGACCTACGTCGACAAGATGATGGCCGCGGGCCCCGAATGCGACTTCGCGCAGGAGGTAGCGGTGAATTACCCGCTCTACGTGATCATGTCACTGCTAGGCCTGCCGGAAGCCGACTCCACGCGCATGCTCAAACTCACTCAGGAACTCTTCGGCGGCGACGACGCCGAGTTCACCCGAGGCACCGGTATTGAGGACCAGCTGCCCGCTCTGCTTGACATGTTCGAGTACTTCAATTCGGTGACGGCGTCGCGGCGCGATCATCCGACCGCGGATCTCGCGTCGGCGATCGCCAATGCCCGCATCGACGGCCAACCGCTATCCGACATCGACACGGTTTCCTACTACCTCATCGTCGCCACCGCCGGCCACGACACCACCAGCGCGACCATCTCCGGCGGGCTGCACGCTCTCATCGAGAACCCCGACCAAGGCGAGCGTCTGCGGGAAAACCTCAACCTGATGCCGCTGGCCACCGAGGAGATGATCCGCTGGGTCACCCCGGTCAAGGAATTCATGCGGACCGCCGGCGAAGACACGACCGTGCGCGGCGTGCCGATCGCAGCCGGCGAGTCGGTGCTGCTGTCCTACGTATCGGCCAACCGCGACGAGGACGTCTTCGACGACCCGTTCCGCTTCGACGTCGCCCGCGACCCCAACAAACACCTGGCCTTCGGCTACGGCGTGCACTTCTGTCTGGGCGCCGCGCTGGCCCGCATGGAGGTCAACAGCTTCTTCACCGAACTGCTGCCACGGTTGAAATCGATTGAGCTGGCTGGCGATCCGCAATTCGTCGCCACGACATTCGTCGGCGGGATCAAACACCTGCCGGTACGCTACTCCGTCACATGAGCTGGGCCTGATTCGGCGGTGTCTCTGGTCGTCGCCTAAAAAGGATCCCGACGTTGCGTGGCCGCGGATCTGTCGACTGCGGTAACCGCACTCTCCTATGATGACATCCAACTTCTCACTGAGTGATAACCGTGGAGCGCCGGTGACATGGATAATAAAATGTTGCTCGCGACCAGATTCGGATGGTGCCATGATCACGACGCTCGGTGTGCCTCTGATGCCCCGTCGACTCGAAGGCCGGGCAACACAGCCCCCGCCCACCGGACCCTTGGTTGACAGCTACGCGCGGCTCGCGACCGATTTGCGGGTGTCGTTGACCGACCGCTGCAATCTGCGATGCACCTACTGCATGCCCGCCGGGGGTCTGCCGTGGTCGGCCGCCGAGCAGCTGCTGCAACCCGACGAAATCATCAGGCTGGTGCGAATAGGCGTGGCCAGGTTGAGCATAACCAAGGTGCGGTTCACCGGTGGAGAACCGTTGCTGGCCAAGCACCTTGACGAAATTATCGCCGCGACAGCCGCACTCCGGCCGCGTCCGGAGCTGGCGCTGAGCACCAACGGAGTTTTGTTGGCAGAGCGTGCGGAGGCGTTGGCCCAGGCTGGCCTGAACCGGGTGAACGTGTCGCTGGACAGCGTGGATTACCTGCACTTCGCGGCGATCACCCGCCGTGACCGGTTGGCCGACGTGCTGGCCGGCCTGGCCACCGCGCACGCGGCGGGTCTGCGACCGGTGAAGGTAAACGCGGTACTGGATCCCGAGACGGGGCTCGACGATGCGGTGTCGCTGGTGCGGTTCTGCCTGAAACATGACTACCGTTTACGGATCATCGAGCAGATGCCGCTCGATGCCGGACACGAATGGCGCCGTGAGGCTACGGTGACCGCGAACCAAGTGCTGGCGCAGCTGCGACGTCATTTCACGCTGGTACCGGATCCGACGCCGCGGGGTTCTGCGCCGGCCGAGTTGTGGCGGATTACTGATCGCACGACGGGCCGCACCGGAAAGGTCGGCGTGATCGCCTCGGTGTCGCAACCCTTCTGCTCGACCTGTGACCGCACCCGGTTGACCGCCGACGGGCACGTCCGCAGTTGCCTGTTCGCCACCGAGGAGACCGACCTGCGCGGGCTGCTGCGCGGCGGAGCCGACGACGCCGCGATTGAAGCGACCTGGCGTGCTGCCATGTGGGGCAAGCCGGCGGGCCACGGCATCAACGACCCCGACTTCGTCCAGCCGGCACGGCCGATGAGTGCAATCGGCGGCTGAGGTGACGGCTGAGACCGGCAGCCCGGTCCACATCACCGTGCGGTATTTCGGGGCCGCCCGCGCCGCCGCGGGGTCCGAGTCCGAGGAGCTGACCGTGCGTCCCGGCGCCACGGTTGGTGAGCTTGTCGAGGGGCTGGGGGGCCGCAGCCAGGAACTGGCCCGCGTGCTGTTGCGGTGCTCCTTTCTCTGTGACGGTATGGCCGTGCGGGACCGGGCCCAGTCGCTGCGGGCGGGCAACACGATCGACATACTGCCCCCGTTTGCCGGAGGATAACCGTGTGAAGAACGTGGCCGCGGGAGCTTGGCCGCCCGCGCTCACCGATGCAGCGGTCGACGGCCCCGAACTGTCACCGCGCCGGAACTAAGCCGAGCCCACCCACTCGTCGGTTCCGTCGGCGAAGAACTGTTGCTTCCACACCGGTAACCGCGCTTTGATGGCGTCCACCAGCTCTGCGCAGGTGTCGAATGCCGCCTGGCGATGGTCGGCGGCGACCGCGGCGACCAAGGCGGCCTCGCCGATCTGCAGTACGCCGATCCGGTGGCTGGCTGCAACAGCCCGCACCCCGTGGGACTGGGCGGCGACCTGGGCCACCACATCGACGATGACCTCAGCAGCCGACGGGTGCGCGCAATATTCAAGCTGCACCACCTGTCGTCCGCCGTCATGGTCGCGAATCATGCCGACGAACCCCACGACGGCCCCCGCCGCCTGATGGCTCACCAGTTCCTCGTGCTCGGCCAGCAGGATCGGTTGATCGGTTAGCGGGGCACGCACCACCACCGTCATTGCTGGTAATCGTTCTCGGTGAATTGGCCCGCCGCGCGGTGCAGCACGTCGGAAGCGGGGGCGCAATTGCTCACGCAGCGCCCCGATGTCGTCGAAGCGGACGGCCGGATCGACCGCTTTGATCGTGTCGTACCGACGGAACGCGCCACTAAAACGCCGTTGCCAGGACGACGGACGTCCCGTACAGCCGACTCATGTTCATGAACTCCAAACATAGACCATTTGGGTCTAGTCGAGTGGAAGGTTGTCGTTTAGTAAGCATTGTGCATTTTTGAGAAAGTGCGTATCGAATACGTAATACGTTTTGTATTAAATATTGGGCTTTATATCGGTCCGCTGATGCAACAACACCTTCTAGATTATTCTGATTCGAGACCAATGCTAAATCCGCGCTGATTTCTGGCGTGGCAAAGCGCACTCTTTGCCACGCAACCCGCTCGGTCGGCCGTGCTGGTGAGTGGTAGCGGCCGGTGATGGCGCGGGGGAAATCGGCGCACCGGGCCTACACTCTTCAGGGGCCACGGACGATTCGGAGGCATGCAATTGCGCCTATCAACTCAAAATCAATTCAAGGGGACCGTCGTCGAAGTCGACATCGGCACTGTCATGGCAATCGTTAAGGTTCGGCTCGACGGTGGCGACCATGTCGTCACCTCATCGGTGACCAAGGACGCCGTGCTCAATTTGGGCCTGAAGGAGGGCCAGCACGCAACGGTGTTCATCAAGGCGTCAGCAGTGATCATCGGAGTGGAGTGAGGTCGTCCGCGATAACCTCCATGCGGTCAGTCGAGGAGCATCAGCGCATCGTCGCCGGGCTCATTACTGCCCGGCCGGCCATCACCGCCGAACTGCCCGACACCGAGGGTCTGGTGCTGGTTGACGATGTGACCGCGACGGTGTCGCTGCCGGTTTTCGACAATTCCGCAATGGACGGTTACGCGGTGCGCGCCAACGAGGTGGCCTCGGCGACGACCGAGCATCCGGTGAAACTGCCTGTGGCCGATGATATTGCGGCCGGTCGGATCGACATCCCCACGCTTGAGCCGGGGACGGCGCATCGCATCATGACCGGTGCGCCGGTCCCGGCCGGGGCGACCGCGATAGTGCCCGTCGAGGCTACCGACGGGCGGATCGATGTCGTGACGATCAACGTCCCCAGCGCCGAGGGACGCCACATCCGCCGCGCCGGCGAGGACGTCGCCACTGGCACCACGGCGTTAAGAGCCGGGCAGGTGGTCACACCGGCGGTGGTCGGCCTGGCCGCGGCGCTGGGGCTGCACGAGCTGCCGGTGATTCCGCGTCAGCGAGTGCTGGTGATTTCCACTGGATCAGAGTTGGTGTTGCCGGGTACGCCGCTGCGGCCGGGGCAGATCTATGAGTCCAACGCGGTCATGCTGGCCGCGGCCGTCCGAGACGCGGGTGCACAGGTGGTCGCCGTCGCGACGGTCAGTGATGACGTCGCTCAGTTCGCGGCGGTGCTGGACGCACACGCCGTCGACTCGGATCTGATCGTCAGCAGCGGCGGCGTCAGCGCGGGCGCCTACGAGGTGGTCAAGGACGCATTTGGTCGCGCCGGTGATCAGGGGGTGGAGTTCGTCAAGGTGGCGATGCAGCCGGGTATGCCGCAGGGCGCCGGCCGGGTGGCCGACACGCCAATCGTCACCCTGCCCGGCAATCCGGTCAGCGCGCTGGTGTCCTTCGAGGTGTTCATCCGCCCGGCGTTGCGATCAGCCATGGGGCTGTCGGCTCCGGAAAGGCCACTCCGATCCGCTGTGCTGACCGAGACGTTGACCGCAGCGGCCGGTAAACGCCAGTTTCGCCGCGGGATATTCGACGCCGCCGCCGGCACCGCGGTGAGCCATGGGCCGCCGGGGTCACACCATCTGCGGTGGCTGGCGTCGACCAACTGCCTACTGGACATTCCTGCAGACGTCACCGAGATACCGGCTGGCGCTCAGGTGCAAATCTGGGATCTCAGTTAGCGGCTGTCAGAATGGGATACGTGGCTGATTCGGCGACGCCCTCCACAGGTCCGCTCTCGCATATCGACGATCAGGGCGCGGCTCATATGGTCGACGTCACCGGGAAGGCAGCGTCGGCGCGCACCGCGGTTGCCGCAGGCTCGCTGCGCACCACCCCGCAGGTGGTGGAGCTGATCGCGGCCGGCGGACTGGCCAAAGGCGATGCGCTGGCCACTGCGCGCTTGGCGGCCATTCTGGCCGCCAAGCGCACGAGCGATCTGATCCCGCTGTGTCATCAGCTGGCGCTCACCGGTGTCGATGTCGATTTCACCGTTCGCGAGACGGATGTCGACATCACCGCGACGGTGCGCAGCACCGACCGCACCGGGGTGGAAATGGAGGCGCTGACCGCAGTGAGCGTGGCGGCGCTGACGCTGTACGACATGATCAAAGCGGTGGACCCCGCTGCGCGGATCGATGACATCCGGGTACTGCGCAAGGATGGCGGTCGGCACGGAACCTGGGTGAGGTGATGGCCGGCAGATCGGCGCGGGTCATCGTTGCCTCCAGCCGCGCGTCGGCCGGCGTCTACGAGGACCGCTGCGGACCACTGATCGCCGAATGGCTTGCACAGCGCGGGTTCTCGTCGGTGCAAACGGTGGTTGTCGGTGACGGCGACCCGGTGGGCCAGTCGCTACGCGACGCCCTCGCCGAGGGTGTCGACGTGGTGATCACCTCCGGCGGCACTGGCATCTCGCCCAGCGACGACACCCCCGCTCAGACCAAGGCGGTGCTTGATTTCGAGGTACCCGGGCTGGCCGACGCCATCCGGCGGTCCGGTCTGCCGAAGGTACCGACCTCGGTGCTTTCGCGCGGCGTATGCGGGGTAGCCGGCCGGACCCTGTTGGTCAACCTGCCGGGATCGCCGGGCGGGGTTCGCGACGGCCTCGGGGTGCTGACCGACGTGCTGGACCACGCGCTGGACCAAATCACGGGCAAAGACCATCCGCGATGACGCGGGTGCTGCGCGCCGCGCGGCCCGGCGGCGAACCGCGACGGCCAGCCTTCGCCGGTCAATTCGAGTGAGCCGGTTCCGAATCGCTCGGTGGCTGCGCGTGTGGGCGGGAGCCATCGCCTTTGCGGTGGGCCTGCCATGCCTGAATCGCGCGGACTGCCCACCAAATCAGAAGTGCCCCGACGAGCGCCATGGCGAGGTTGCTGAGAAAACCGGTGATCCCGACCACCAGGGCCAGCGCCCAGTCCGCGGGGTGCCGCAGATCTTTGAGCAGTGCGATATGCAGCAGGCCGGCGACCGTCAGCAGACCGGCCAGGATCGGCACCGGAAACCCGGATAGCGCAGCGGTCAGCGTCGCTCCCATCGCGAGCGCAAGCGCGATCAGCACACTGCCCAGCATGATTGGTGCGCCGCCGCTGCGGGCACCAAAGCTGCGATGCGCTGTCATCCCTCCGGCACCGTGACACACCGGCATCCCGCTGATCGCGCCGGCGAACAGGTTGGCCAGACCAAAGGTGATTGCCAGGCGCCCCGGACGCACCCGCCGGGCAGCATCGCCGAAATAGGTGCGGGCCACGTCGGCCGTGGCCAAACAGGAGTTGGCGAACGACAACGGCAACTGTGGCAGCACCAGGGCGACTGCCGCGGCGCTGAACACTGTCCAGCTCAGGTGCGGGTGGTGCACCGCCGATGGGCCGAAGCTGACTGAGCCGTGGAATGTCAGCACCATCGTCACCACCGCGAGCACGATGAAGGCCAGCGTGATCTTGCGGCATCGCAGCAGCAGCGCGGCGGCGACGACCACCACGGTGGCGCCGCCCAGCCACCAGATCGAGTGCCGGTGGTCGGCGAACCCTTTCGGCGTCGCGGACACCAGTTTCCACGCCAACTGACAAAACAGCAGTCCTACCGACAGCTGAATCCCCCGAATGATCGGATGTGGAAACACTTTCGCTACCCGGTCCAACAGGCCGGACGCCCCAAGCACCACGAAGATCAAGCCCATCAGAAGGGCGCCCGCGGCGATGTCGTCGGAGCCGAAACCATGCGCGATCGCGATTGCCCCAAATGCCTTCAACGGCTGTACGGGCACCGGAAGCCGGTAAACCAGGCCGGCCACCACATACAACAGCCCGGCCGGCAACAGCACCGCCGTCGGCGTGAGACCGTTCTTCACGATCAACGCCACCGCGATCGGCACCAGCACCCCCAGATCGCCCACCGCCCCGGCCAATTCCGCCCAGTCGAACCGAAACGGGCTCCCCGCCGACTCCAGCCGCGATCGCGCCGTGCTGACCATGCCGGCACTCTAGTGCAGCACCCTCCCGCGGGACGTCTTACCGCCAGCGCACCCGCACACTCGCGGCCTTCACCCACGTCGATGCGCCCGGCGCATACGCTTACTGGATGGGTACCAAGACCGCTAAGCAAGTCGACTTCAAACGCCTAGCCGACGCATTGGACGGCTACCGGTTTGCGTACCTCATCACCGTTGACGACGACTATCGCGTACATACCGTGGCTGTCGAACCGGAGCTGCGCGAAGGCGTGATGGACGTCGGGCTGATCGGTGGCAAAACTCGCAAGAACGTCGCTACCCGCAGCGACGTCACGCTGTTGTGGCCACCATCCGAGCCGAGTGGCTATTCGCTCATTGTTGATGGCCGGGCCGAGGTCACCGAGTCCGATGACGACACCGCTCGGCTTCGGGTGGTGCCGACCCGCGCGCTGCTGCACCGCAATGCCGACCCGGGAACTCCTGGGTCTCCGAAGGACTGCCTGCACGACTGCGTGGTGTTCTCGGAGCCGCAGACGTTCGTCTGATTGAGTTGTGGGCCTGTCACTAC
>CAVXBT010000021.1:0-13161 GCA_963760095.1 uncultured Actinomycetota bacterium
CGACCGGGTGGTGGCGCTGAAGCGGGTGCCCCGCGAACTTCGCGGATGACCGGGTCTTTCAGGAACGGTGCCGCCGGGAGGCCAAGGACGCTGCCGGGCTCGACGAGCCGCACGTAGTGGCGATCTATGACTTTGGCGAAATCGACGGACGGCTGTATGTGCCGCAGAATCGTGCCCATCGTCATGTCAGTAGCGATCGAGCTCGATCAACCGCTCGTCACTGATCCCGAAGTGATGCGCGATCTCGTGGAGCACGACGTGTCTGACCTCGCGGCCTAGACGATCGGCGTCGCCGGCAGCGAGTCGCGTGATCGGCCCGCGGAAGATGCTGATCCTGTCCGGAAGCACTCCGCTGTACGTGCTGCTCCTTCGCGGCAGCGGTACACCGCGGTACAGGCCGAGTAGCGGCCGCCCGTCGGGAGGCTCGTCCTCGACGACGATCTCAACGTTGCTCATCGCCGAACGGAGATCGGCCGGCAAGAAGCTCAGCGCGTCGTAAATCGCCTCTTCGAACGGATCCTTGAGACCCGGCTTCGAACGCGCATCCATCTCCGCAACGATGCCAGAATCGGTGCTGGGAGCCATGCCCATCCGTAAGCAGCCGCCGTACACTGATTTTGCTTCACGAGTTGCCGTCGCCAAGCTCCGACTGGACGGCACGCCAACCCCACGCTCGCGGGTGGCTCGGATGACGAAGCGGCCGACACCAACCGGTGCCGGGCAAGAGCGCCTCCCGTAGTGGAGGCCCGACCTTTCGGGAGTTCTGCAATGCCTCGGAATCGTTCCTGTGGGTCGTATGGCCCCGGCCACCTCATGCACTGGATCCAGGGAAAGAAATCACACGAGGACGGGCAGCCGATCATCAAAGTGAAGGTCGTTGCCGTTGATGCCGACGGACGCGTCGAAATCGAAGGTGACGACCTGAAACTGACGCTGTGGTATCACGACCCTGACCACCTCCGTTCGGCGCTCTGCTTCGGTGGCCGCGCCGAATGGAAGCCGAAGTTTCACGTGTTGTACGTGATCTCGAGCGGCTCGTTCAACCTCGCCGCGCTGGACGAGGTCGAGCCCTGCAAACCCCCCATACGCCGGCGACCGACCGAGACCACCAGGCAGTTCATCGAACGGGCGATGCGGGAGAACCACGGCTACACGGTTCCAGAGCGTTGGCTCGCCGACCTAGATGCCATACCCGACGGCGATACCGGTGAACCGGAGTCTGGGTACCTGGTTGGGACCGACACCCCGACCACTCAGGAAAGGGCGCTGCTGCGGAAACTCGCGGAGGAGTTCGGTGACGGTCCCACCACCGCCAACCCCCAGGAAGATGAGGGCTGAGTTCAACAGGTACCGTGCCGCCCGACCTTCTCGTGCGTGGTACTTCGTGGCACGTTTTTGCGCAGGTTCTGCGCAGCCTTGTTAACCAAAAACCGCAGCTCACAGCCCAGAGCGCCCGATCCTCCGGGTGCCTGGATGCCTCCCGGACCGGGTACCTGCCCTTTAGCCCTACTTGTCATAGACTGTGATCCGGTCTGACCCCCGTGTGAATGTGTGCAGGTAGTGCGCAGCTTCGGCTGCCACCAGTGCCCGCACCACACAGGAGGTCCGAATCATGTCAGCCGATCCCATCAAAGTCATCGCGGCTCTTGGGCTGGAGCCGGCCTACTCGGCCAGGGAGGCGTCGGCCCTTCTCGGGCGCTCTTACAGCTGGCTGGACCAGCGTTTGCGGGCAGGCGAGTTCACCCTCCCCGACGGCACCCCCGTGCAGCCGTTGCGCTCGCCTGGTGGGTATCGGTATTTCTCGATCGAGATGCTCAGTGACATAGCCACGTGCTGCCATAGGCACCACTGCTACTCATTAGAGGAGCTGAAGTCTATTATTCGCGAACTGCTGGTGGCTGCCCACCGCGCCACCGGTGAGTACAAGATCCGGCGCTGAGCGCCTGAACGGGCCTGCCATCCACCAAGCGCGGAATCATGCAAACGCGCTGCCCATGAAGTTTCGTCTAGTCATTGCCGAGGCAGCTAGAGACCCCCGGCCGGGTTCCGGTGCCGAGCGTGGCGCATTGAAACATCTGGCCTTCGATGCCCTGGTTGTTATCCCGGGCGATCGACACGGCCCCGAAATCCCAGTTTGGCAGCTCACAGCGACCTAGCATTGGCAAGCGTGGGTCTCGTCCAGCGGCGGCAATACACCGGTATGCGTGCCCGTTTTCGCACCTACGTTGCCCAACACGGCCCGAGATGCTGGGTCGGCGGCTGCCCCGACAACGAGGCAGCCAAAGCCAAAGCACAACAGCGGGGTGGGCGCTAAAAGCAAGGAACTCGCTAGCCAGTGGACGAGTACGCGTGGATGCCAGGACTGGGAAGCTTCGTACTAGACCGCGCTGTACCCATTCTCATGGTGCTGGGGGTTTCCACGGTGGTGGTTTTCGTATGCATGCGTAGGCTGCAGGCCCAGTTGCGGCTGCTGCGGTGGGCGATCAGGCGACCATTCCATAGATGCGCGGCATGCCACGCGCGTAACAGCTCCGTGGCGCTGTGGGGCTGGCTGCAGGGCAGAAGCCCCTGTTGGCTGTGCGCCGAATGCGCATTCGGGGTGCAAGACTTCGACGAGGTTCCTCGGAGCCGCCGATAACCGGGTGCTCAAATTGCCAGCCGAGTCGAGCACCTGGGTCGAGCTGCCGCCTTCTGGTCTGCTCCAACTACTCGCCGACCTGGGTTGCGTTGGCGGGCGGGGCAACGTCGGGGTGGCTGGTGGTGGTAATGGTGCTGGGGAGGTAGTCCCCTTTAGTGACTGTCCAGGCAGCTGGTGACGCCGGGGATCACCAGCGGGCCGACCAGACCGACGCCGTCGCGCACCCGGACTGCGAGGTGCGCGACGCCCTGACTGTGTAGATCGCGCAGCATCCGCGGGTCGGTGACCAGGTTGTCGGACAGCACCACCAGGTCGGCCTCGGCGGCCGTCACCGCCGCGTGGGGTTGGCTGCTGTGTTTGACCCTGGAACCTGAGCAGCGTAGGCCTTCGAGCAGCAGTTCGGACAGCGGGCCGCGGCCGTGCACCCGGATCGACACCGACCGGGCAGGCCGCTGTCGGCAACCTTGCGTAGCGACGCCCGCCGTCACCAATTGCGCGACCAGGTCGTTCACTTCACCGTCGCTCAGGCCGCCGGCCTGGCGTTGCAGTTCGCTCATCGGGACCGGCGAATGCATCGCCCGCAACAGTGTCGCCAGCGCCGTGCTGATCAGGCCCCGAGGCGGCCTGATCAGCACGGCGCGACGCGGACTCCAGCCCACCTGCACCGCGCCGTCTGGCCGCAGCAGCACGGGAAGCGCCGGGTCCAGCGCATACAGCGACGGCGTGGGCTGCGCCATCCCGGCACTGTGCCACGGCCGTCTCGCAGGGTGATTCAGCTGTCCACAGGGCCGTCAGGACCTTCGCGGGGCCCGCCATCGGCGTCGCGCTCGAACTCGGCGATCGCCTCGTCGATCCCGCTGGTGTCGCCGCCGATGACGCGGTCGATGAACGCGGCCGAATCGTCAAGGTCCTCCGTGTCGGGCAGCAACTCAGGGTGCTGCCACATCGCATCGCGGGCATCCACACCGGCCTGGGTCACGCCGTCCTCGGCGATTGCACCGGGTATCGGAACGCCGTCGAGGATCATGAGCCTGGACGTTGCCGTCAACCTTGAACTGGCCGTGACCGTTAGTGTTATTCAGACGGTGCGGGCGGCGGTGGACACGGCCTGTTGCCACGCCATGCTAAGATCGTTCCTACTGGTCCGTGCGTATTTACTGGTCCGAACGTGTATCCACAGGGCCAGTTGTTCATCTCGCCGGGATCGTCCGGGTCCGGATCAGCGTGCGCGATTCCAGCACCGAACGCCAGGGCCACTAGCGCCGATCCCGCAGCGATGATTGGTCGTTTGCGCATTTCCTTCACCTCGATCTATCGTCTGTGGCCAGCATCGCGTTCCTGGCCTAGTGCATCGGGCCGAGACGATCGACTCCTCGGACGCTACCCACGCTGCCCGTCGACTTTGCAACGATGCCGTGAACAGCGCGCAAATTATGTTGTGCGCGCTAGCGTTTCGTTGTTCGAGCTGACCGCGACGGCGGCAGCTTGCTGGGCCGGGGGTGAGGACGTCACCGCGTTGGGATTCCCGGTTGCGGTTCCAATCTCACGGATCGGACGGCTGCCTCATGCTGTCCGCCGGATGCGGTCGAAGCGTGCCGGGGGTCACTTCACTGGAAGTGGTCCCACTCAAGCGCAGCTCAGTCAGCTGGTGACGCCGGGGATCACCAGCGGGCCCACCAGGCCGACGCCGTCGCGCACCCGGACCGCGAGGTGCGCGACGCCTTGGCTGTGCAGGTCGCGCAGCATGTGTGGGTCGGCGATCAAATTGTCCGACAGCACCACCAGGTCGGCTTCGGTAGCGGTTACCGCGGCGTGCGGTTGGCTGCTGTGTTTGACCCTGGAACCTGAGCAGCGCAGGCCCTCGATCAGTAGTTCTGACAGCGGGCCGCGTCCGTGCACCCGGATCGACGCCGACCGTGCGGGCTGCTGGCGTTGACCGCGGGTGGCGACCCCCGCTGTCACCAATTGCGCGACCAGGTCGCTCACTTCACCGTCGCTTAGCCCTTCAGCCTGACGTTGCAGCTCGCTCACCGGCACCGGTGAATGCATGGTCCGCAGCAGGGTGGCCAGCCCGGCGGCGGTCAGGCCGCGCGGCGGCCGGATCAGGACGGCGCGGCGCGGGCTCCAGCCCACCTGCACGGCGCCGTCGGGACGCAGCAGCACCGGCAGGGCTGGGTCCAGCGCATACAGCGACGGCGTGGGCTGCGCCATGCTGGCACTGTGCCACGGCAGGCGGGACGGGCGACTCAGCTATCCCCAGAGCCAGAGCCGCCGTCGGGTCGATGGGGCCGGAATCGGTGCCCCGACTCGGGCTGGAATTTAGGAATTCTCAACGAATTCTGGACCGCCCCCGATGAGAGCAGGGGCGACCCGATCAACTATTCAGACGCGAACGAAGGTTGTCTGGTTCCGCCGCCGACGTAACCCGCGCGGATGTCCTTCGGTGTTTCTTGTTAGTGATTGCTCAGGCAGCTCGTGAATGTGGTGTCGTCGTTCGCCAGCACGGATGCATCGGCGTCGGTGGCATCTGAACGCGATCACCTGTCAACGATGTCGAGGACTCAGACACCTCCAACCGCTGGTGACTCAAGCTGCTCAGCGGCGGCCCGTGGCCGGGGCGAGGCGGGCCATCCCGCGCACGATCCACGGTGTCCGCCTGGCGATCACCTCCACGGCGCGGTCCGAGCGGCGCATCGCGGTCCGACGGCCGGGGTCGGCATTGACGCCAGCTCCGCCTCGGCCGATCCCGCGCGCGCCGTGGCGATCTACCACCAAGAGTTGCCAGGTGCCGGGCACCTGTGGAGCTCGACGCTAGCTCCGCTGGCCATGTGATGAGAGCTGTCGCCGATGGGCAAGCGGTGCGAGAATGAGGGATGTCGAATAAGCGCATGCCTCCACGCCCCCAGGGTGCGCAAACCAACGCGGAGGAGTGGGCGCGATTCTTCGAACTATTTGGCCACGCCAAGGTTCGGGCCGGGGTTCGGCTCCTCTCGAAGCTGCCGTCCGCCCCGCGGTGCGAGGCATGTGGCAACCCGTTCGCGGGCGTCGGTGGCTGGCTGATGCGACGGATGGACAAGAGCCCGTCGCGCAAGAATCCGCGGTGGTGCAAGGTGTGCTTCGAGGCGGCGCCCCAGGGTGGCATGACCCTGACCATCGGGGTGCTGTTCGCCGATATCCGCAACTCAACCGCCCTCGCCGAGACGCTCCCGCCGGACGAGATGGCCGAACGCCTCAATCGCTTCTACTCCGAGCTCACGCAGGTGATCGTCCAGCATGGGATCGTCGACAAGCTCATCGGTGACGAAGTGATGGGCCTCTACTTTCCGCCCCTCACCCGCAACGGCCGCTACGTCGATGCGATGGTGAGTGACGCTCTCGCCATTCTGCGCACGCAGGGTCGCGGCTCGCCCAAGGGCCCCCGGCTCGAGGTGGGGATCGGCTTGGACGTCGGCCCGGCGTACGTCGGGATCGTCGGCGAGGGCGAGATCCGCGACTTCACCGCAATTGGCGACGTCGTGAATACCGCCTCGCGGCTCCAAGGCGTTGCGGCGGGGGGCGAGATCGTCATGCCCGAGACTGTTGCGCGCATCGCTGCCGTCGACGGGGGCGAGGTCATCACGCTCGACCTCAAGGGCAAAGCCGAACCCGTAACGGCACGCCGGATCACCGTCGCGAGCTAGCAGCGTTACGCTCACGCCATTGATCGCCGAGACGGGGTTGACATGTTCGCCCGGCCTGTCCGTACCGCGGGTCTATCTGATCCGCGACGGGCGACTTGAGCCGAGCCCGTCATAAGCCCGGTATTTCCATCTAGTGATCACGCAGGCACGTCAATAAGCTTGATCGCTCGCAGCGTGGCGAGTCAGGTTGGGAGCTGGATCACCGGCACCGAGAAGCTAGTCGGCGGTCGGCGGGTCAAGAGTCCCGTTCCCCACCGCCGGCGGGGGACCGGCTCAACATCGCAACATCGGTTTGCACTCTAATGAGCCGCCGTCGGCCTTACACTGGGTGGGAAATGAGCGCCTATCAGACCGTCGTGGTCGGTACCGATGGCTCGGACTCGTCGCTGCGTGCGGTGGACCGCGCAGGCGCGATCGCTGCGGATCATGGGGCGAAATTGATCGTTGCGACGGCGCATCTCCCCGTCCCGGAGGAGCGCGGCCGCTACGCCGTGCCGCCGGGGAGCACCCACGGAGAGGACTACCGGATGGTGCGCGACGCCCCCTTCTACGCGATCCTGCACGACGCCAGGGAGCGGGCGCACAAAGCCGGGGCCAAGAACGTGGAGGAGAAGGACATCGTCGGCGCCCCCATCACCGCGCTGGTGCAGCTGGCCGAGGAGGTCCATGCCGACCTGTTGGTCGTCGGCAACGTCGGACTCAGCACCGTCGCCGGGCGGCTGCTGGGATCAGTCCCATCCGAAGTCTCCCGTAGGGTCAAGACCGACGTACTGATCGTCCATACCACCGGCTGAGGCATCGTTAAGAATCGTTCGGCGTCGGACCACAAACTGCGAGGTGCGCGACGCCTTGGCTGTGCGCAGATCGCGCAGCATGTGTGGGTCGGCGAATCCGGTTGTCCGACAACACCACCAGGTCGGCTTCGGCGGCGGTTACCGCGGCGTGCGGTTGGCTGCTGTCCTTGACCCTGGAACCTGAGCACCGCAGGCACTTCACCGTCGCTTAGCCCTTCAGCCTGACGTTGCGGCTCGCTCATCGGTATCGGTGAATGCATGGTCCGCAGTACAGCGACGGCGTGGGCTGCGCCATCAGGGCACTGTGACATGCCCGTCGGGCCGGTCGGCTCAGCTATCCACAGGACCGTCGGCAGGGCCAGGATCGGTGCCTCGTTCGAATTCGGCGATCGCCTCATCGATCCCGCTGGTGTCGCCGCCGATGACCCGGTCGATGAAACCGGCCGGATCATCTAGATCCTCCGAGTCGGGCAGCAGATCGGGG
Organism: uncultured Actinomycetota bacterium; assembly: GCA_963760095.1. Taxonomy (GTDB): domain Bacteria; phylum Actinomycetota; class Actinomycetes; order Mycobacteriales; family Mycobacteriaceae; genus Mycobacterium. Next base: position 7,597 of record CAVXBT010000021.1, read on the forward strand.
TGCTGCCAGAGCGCATCGCGGGCGTCGACACCGGCGGCCTGGGTCAGTCGCTCCCAAAGCGCCGCGGCCTCCCGCAGCTTGCGTGGCCGCAGTTCCAGGCCCACCAGCGTGGCGAAGGTCTGCTCGGCCGGTCCGCCGGTGGCCCGGCGCCGGCGCAGCGTCTCGCCGAGGGCTGCCGCGCCGGGGAGGCGATCGCCCAACGCGGCGTTCACCACGGCCTGCACCCAGCCCTCGATCAGCGCCAGGAGTATCTCGAGCCGTTCCAGCGCCTGGGTCTGCTCGGGCGTGGCCTGGGGCTCGAACACCCCTTGGGTCAACAATTGCTCGACGGCGGCCGGATCATTCAGCGACGCCGGGTTGAAATCGCGCGCCAACTCCTCGATGCCGTGCATGTCGATCTTCATGCCCTGGGCGTAGGCCTCGACGGCGCCGAGCAGCTGACTGGCCAGCCACGGCACGTGACTGAACAAGCGGTGATGAGCGGCCTCGCGGGCCGCCAGGAACGTGACGATCTCGCTGCGGGACTGCTCGAGGCCGTCGGCGAACGACTCGATGGCATCCGGCAGCAGCGCGGCTATTCCCTTGGGGCCCAACGGCAAACCGATATCGGTCGACGTCAGTACCTCGCGGGCCAACCGGGCCAGCGCCTGACCGAGCTGCGAGCCGAATGCCATGCCGCCCATCTGCGACATCATCGACAGCAGCGGACCGGCCATGGCCTTGGCCTCGTCGGGTAGCGCCGACGCCCACACCGTGGCGATCTGCTGCGCCATCGGATCGCAGAGTCGCTTCCAGGTCTCCAGCGTGTGGTCCACCCAGTCGCTCGGAGTCCAGGCGACAGCCTTGCTGGTGCCTGCGGGCAGCGAGGTCACGCCGTCCAGCCAGGTTTCAGCCAGGTGGACGGCGTCGCCGATCGCGTCGCGGGTGGCAGCCGGAATCGGAGCCACGAACCCGATCGAGTTCGACGCCAGCTGGCGCGCCAGCTCGTAGTTCACCGGCCCGGCGGCCTTGCCGCCGGAGGTTGTCGAGCCGGTGCCGCTGAACATCTGGCCGAGCTGGGTGAAGATCTGGCCCAGGTCGGCCATGTTGAAATCGCCGCCGAGGCCGCCCAGACCGAATGGGTCAGCAGGTCCCGAGCCGGACCCGGGATTGTCTTCCCGGCGCTTGTCGCGGTCCGGGTCGTCCCCGGCGGAGAACCCGAAAGGCACGTCAGCCATGCCCACAACGGTACTCATCGGCGGAGCGCGACGCGCGACCCTCCGTCACGCTCTGAGTGAACCGGGGCCGCGGGAGTCCTCCGTCTAGTGTTGTCGACGTGAACAGGCGGATTCTGACGCTGATTGTGGCGCTGGTCCCGATGGTGGTCTTCGGTGTGCTGCTTGCGGTGGTGACGGTGCCCTATGTGTCACTGGGCCCGGGTCCGACGTTCGACACGCTCGGCGAAGTCGACGGCAAGCAGGTGGTCGACATCAAAGGCACCAAGAGCCATCCGACCACGGGTCACCTCGACATGACGACGGTGTCGCAGCGTGACGAGCTCAGTCTGGCGGAGGCGCTGACGTTGTGGCTGTCCGGACAGGAACAGCTGATGCCGCGTGACCTGGTCTACCCGCCGGGCACGTCGCGGGAGGACGTCGATAAGGCCAACGACGCCGATTTCAGGCAGTCCGAGCACAACGCCGAGTTCGCGGCGCTGGGATATCTGAAGTACGCGCAGGCGGTCACCGTCGTGACGGTTACCGATGCGGGGCCCTCGGTGGGCAAGCTGCAGGCCGGTGACGCCGTACAAGCGGTCAACGGCAAGCCGGTGGCCACCGTGGAGGAGTTCACCTCGTATCTGAAGAGCACCAAACCCGGTCAGTCGGTCTCGATCGACTTCCGCCGCAAGAATGCACCCCCGGGGGTCGCCCAGATCACGTTGGGCAGCAACAAGGACCGTAAGTACGGCTTTGTGGGCGTCTCGGTGACGGACGCGCCGTGGGCGCCGTTCGCGGTCGATTTCAACCTCGCCAACGTGGGTGGGCCGTCGGCGGGTCTGATGTTCAGCTTGGCCGTCATCGACAAACTCACCAACGGTGACCTTGCCGGCGCCAAGTTCGTCGCGGGCACCGGCACGATCAAGCCGGACGGCGAGGTGGGCCGAATCGGCGGGATCGTGCACAAGATGACGGCGGCCCGTGACGCCGGGGCGACGGTGTTCCTGGTGCCGGCCGACAACTGCTACGAGGCGAACTCCGACAAGGTGCCCGGCCTGCAATTGGTCAAGGTCGCAAACCTCGGCGGAGCGGTGGACGCGCTGCACACCGTGGTTTCCGGCGGGCAGCCGCCGAGCTGCTAGCCGGGGCCGTCAGATCGAGCTCGGGGCAGATCAGAGGTAATGCGTACAGTTGGGATACGCCGAGGCCACGTGCCGACGGCCACTGTCGAGAACGAGCAGGGAGCGTAGCTAGTGGGGATGCGGCCCGCCGCCAGAATGCCGAAGCTGACTCGACGTAGCAGGACTCTCATCGCGATCGCCCTGACCGTCATCGGCCTGCTGTTGATCGGCCCGCGACTGATCGACGCTTATGTCGACTGGCTCTGGTTCGGTGAGCTGGGTTACCGATCGGTGTTCAGCACCGTCCTGGTGACCCGGCTGGTCGTATTCCTGGTGGTCGGCTTGCTGGTCGGCGGCATCGTGTTCGCCGGCTTGGCGTTGGCCTACCGCACCCGCCCGGTGTTCGTCCCGAGCAACAGCAATGATCCGGTGGCGCGGTATCGCAGCGTGGTGATGGCGAGGCTGCCGCTGATCGGGGCCGGCGTCCCCGTGGCGATCGGCTTGCTCGCCGGGGTTGTCGCGCAAACCTATTGGGTGCGTATTCAGCTGTTCCTGCACGGCGGCGACTTCGGCGTCAAGGACCCGCAATTCGGCAAAGATCTTGGCTTTTACGCCTTCGACCTGCCCTTCTACCGGCTTGTGCTCAGCTTCTTTTTCGTTGCCCTGTTCCTCGCTTTCGTCGCGAATCTGTTGACGCACTACATTTTTAGCGGCATCCGGCTGTCCGGGCGCACCGGTGCGCTGAGCCGTTCGGCGCGTATCCAGTTGGTCAGTCTGGTCGGAACGCTGGTGCTACTCAAGGCGGTCGCTTATTGGCTGGACCGCTACGAGCTGCTTTCCCATACCCGTGCAGGAAAGCCGTTCACCGGGGCCGGCTACACCGATATCAACGCCGTGCTCCCGGCCAAGCTGATCCTGCTGGCGATCGCGTTGATCTGCGCGGTTGCGGTGTTTTCGGCGGTGGTGTTGCGGGACTTACGCATTCCCTCCATCGGTCTGGTGCTGCTGCTGCTGTCGTCGATGATCGTCGGGGCCGCCTGGCCGCTGATCGTCGAGCAGATCAGCGTCAAACCCAATGCGGCGCAGAAGGAACGCGAATACATCAGCCGGAGCATCACCGCGACCCGGCAAGCCTACGGCCTGACCGATGACGTGGTGACCTACCGCGATTACAGCGGCGGCGGGGGGGCAACCGCCGAGCAGGTCGCCTCCGACCGCGCCACCACGTCCAACATCCGACTGCTTGACCCCACGATCATCAGCCCGGCTTTCACGCAATTCCAGCAGGGCAAGAACTTCTACTACTTTCCCGACCAGTTGTCCATCGACCGCTACCGCGATCGCGACGGGACGCTGCGTGACTATGTCGTCGCCGCCCGCGAACTCAACCCGGACCATCTGATCGACAATCAGCGCGACTGGATCAACAAGCACACCGTCTTCACTCATGGCAACGGCTTCATCGCTTCACCGGCCAACACCGTGCGCGGTATCGCCAACGACCCCAACCAGAACGGCGGGTATCCGGAATTTTTGGCCAGCGTCGTCGGTGCCAACGGCAGTGTGTTGTCCGCCGGCCCGGCCCCACTGGACCAGCCGCGCGTCTATTTCGGGCCGGTGATATCCAGCACGCCCGCCGACTACGCGATCGTCGGACGCAACGGCGTCGACCGCGAATACGACTACGAGACCAACACCGAGACAAAGAATTACACCTACACCGGAGGCGGCGGAGTGCCGCTCGGCGGCTGGGTGGCGCGCAGCGTGTTCGCCGCGAAGTTCGCCGAGCGAAACTTCTTGTTCTCCAACGTGATCGGATCCAACAGCAAGATCCTGTTCAACCGCGATCCGGCGCAGCGGGTGGAGGCGGTGGCACCGTGGTTGACCACTGACAGCAGCGTGTACCCGGCGATCGTCAACAAGCGGTTGGTGTGGATCCTTGACGGCTACACCACGCTGGACAATTACCCGTACTCCGAGCTGACGTCGCTGTCGTCGGCCACGGCCGACTCCACCGAAGTGGCGTTCAATCGCCTGGCGCCCGACAAGCAAGTGTCCTATATCCGCAACTCGGTGAAGGCCACCGTCGATGCCTACGACGGAACGGTGACGCTGTATCAGCAGGACGAGCGCGACCCGGTGCTCAAAGCGTGGATGAAGGTCTTCCCCGGGACGGTCAAGCCCAAGAGCGACATCACGCCCGAATTGGCCACGCATTTGCGCTATCCCGAAGACCTGTTCAAGGTGCAGCGGATGCTGCTGGCCAAATACCACGTCAACGACCCGGTGACGTTCTTCTCCACGTCAGATTTCTGGGACGTTCCGCTGGACCCGAATCCGACGGCCAGCAGTTATCAGCCGCCGTATTACATCGTCGCGAAAGACATTGCCAAAGGCGACGATTCGGCGTCGTTCCAGTTGACCAGTGCGATGAACAGGTTCAAGCGTGACTACCTGGCCGCCTACATCAGCGCCAGCTCTGATCCGGCCACCTACGGCAAGATCACCGTGCTGACCATCCCCGGCCAGGTCAACGGGCCGAAGCTGGCCAACAACGCGATCACCACCGACACCGCGGTGTCGCAGGACCTTGGCGTGATCGGGCGTGACAACCAGAACCGGATCAAGTGGGGCAATCTGCTGACCCTGCCGGTCGCGCAGGGTGGGCTGTTGTACGTCGAACCGGTGTACGCCTCGCCCGGCTCGAGCGATGTCGCCTCGTCGTATCCGCGCCTGATCCGGGTGGCGATGATGTACAACGACAAGATCGGCTACGGGCCCACCGTCGGTGACGCGCTGACCGGGCTGTTCGGGCCCGGTGCGGGCGCGACGGCGGCCGGGATTGCGCCCACCGAATCGGGCGCACCCGCCAGCGAACCGGGCAACGCGCCATCGGACGCGTCGCCGGCGGCCGGACCGCCAGCGGCTGCGGCCATTCCGCCGTTGCCGAACGGGGCTGTCACGCTGTCGCCGGCCAGGGCCGCCGCGCTCAAGGACATCGAGACGGCGATCGGTTCGGCGCGTGATGCGCAGAAGAAGGGCGACTTTGCCGCCTACGGGACGGCACTGCAGCAACTCGACGACGCGATCAATAAGTTCAACGCCACGAAGTAGGCCCGGTCGAGGCTGGTGAGCGCGCGATTTGGAGGCGTCGCGCGTGTTCGGTAACCTGGTATTTACCCGTCGCGGGGTGGAGCAGCGTCGGTAGCTCGCTGGGCTCATAACCCAGAGGTCGCAGGTTCGAATCC
>CAVXBT010000022.1:0-13753 GCA_963760095.1 uncultured Actinomycetota bacterium
AGGGTCGTTGAAGGGTAATATAGGTCGGGACCGGAAAGGTGGTCTCGGTGGCAAAGAAAAACTCCACGTCAGGCAATCTGCGCGCGGCGATTTACGCCCGAATCTCAGAGGACCCACGCGGGCTGGAGAACGGCGTGTCCAGGCAGCTGGAAGACTGTGAGAAGCTCGCTGCTGATCGGGGCTGGGAAGTTGTTGCCCGATATACGGATAACGACATCCGGCGGCGTCTACCGCCACGCGCTCGGCGGTTTTGAAGCCGGCGAACGGCAGCGCGGTCAGGGTGCCAGACGCCGCCGCTAACTTCAGCACCCTTCTGTTGTCGACGACGTACACGTTGCCGGCGTTGTCCACCGCCACACCGGACGCGACAGTGAGGCCGCTGAACGGCAGCAAGGTTGGGGTGGTCGTCCCGACTGGCAACGTCACAACCCGATTGCTGGAACCGGTGACGTACACGCTCCCGCCGGTGTCCACCGCTACATCGAAGACGCTGCCGGTGTCGGCGGCGGTGAACGGCAACACGGTTGAGGTGTCCGACCCGGCCGCCAGCTCCAACACCCTGAGGCTGTCGGTGACGTACGAGTTGCCCACACCGTCCACCGCCAGACCGCCCGGGTACCGGAGGCCGGTGAACGGCAGCACGGTTGGGGTGGTGGCTCCGACTGGCAACGTCACCACCCTGCCGTTGCCGTAGTCGGCAACGTACACGGCGCCGGCGGTGTCCACCGCTATACCCTCGGGGTACCGGAGGCTGGTGAACGGGAGCGTGATCTGCGTCGGCGTCGGCGTCGGCGTCGCCTGAGTGGACGGGTTCGTTGATAGCGTTCCGTGTGGGGACGGCCGCGTGGCCAGATATCCGGTGCCGCCGACGGTGGCGCAGGTGAGCACGACGATCGCGGCGACGACGAGAGTTCGGCGGCGCCGCCTTTGGCGCAGGGATGGGCGGTTCGCCGGCTCGACGGTTCGCTCACCCTGGGTCGCCGCCTGGGTGGGCGGTGCCTGAGCATCCACCGTGGTCGGCTCGGGTGCAAGTGCCGTCGCTCGCCGGGTGGTCGGTCTGGCGATGGCGTCGTGGGCGGCGTCGACTAATTCGACGGCGGTGGCATACCGCTGATCGGGGTCTTTGGCCATGCCCGTCGCGATGACCTCGTTGAGGTGTGGGGGCACACCGGGTTGGGCGTCGGAGGGTCGAGGCGGCGGAGTGTTTAGATGTGCGGCGACCAGCCCCGCCATCGTGTCCCCGGCAAACGGCGGGCGTCCGGTCAGGCATTCATACAGCACACACGCCAACGAGTAGATATCGGCGCGGGCATCCTCTTCGGCTCGGGTGCCCAACCGCTCAGGTGCGATGTATTGAAAGGTGCCGATCGCGTAGCCGGACTTGGTCATTCGCGTTTCATCCGCAGCCCGGGCGATCCCGAAATCAATCAGGTAAGCGAAGTCGTTCTCATCGAGCAGGATGTTGGACGGTTTGACATCGCGGTGCAGCAGACCGACCTTGTGGGCGGCGTGCAAGGCCAAGGCGACCCCCTCGATGATGCGCACCGCCCGGGCCGGCTCCAACGGACCCTCGGCCAGCACCTGTTGTAGGTCGCGGCCTTCGATGAGCCGCATATCCACGTAGAGACGGCCGTCGATCTCGCCGTAGTCGTGGATCGGGATGATGTGTGGGCTGTTCAGCCGCGCCGCCGCTTCTGCTTCTCGGCGGAAGCGTTTCACGAACGTGTCGTCTTGGGCCAGGTGTGGCGGCAGCAACTTGATTGCCACGGTCCGATTGGTCGACGTGTCATGCGCCCGCCACACCTCGCCCATGCCGCCGCGGCCCAGCAACTCGATAAGGCGATAACGCCCGAACGGCGTGCCCTCCACCGGCTCACCGTACGCAGTCAGCCGCTGCACCGACGGGCAAAACCGGCTACTGCGGTTACTACCGCCGGCCTTGCCGGACGGTGTTCACCGGTACAGCAAGGGTATTCGATCAGGAATGCGAGGCGCTGGACGCGTTGGAGAACGGCAGGATCACCGCCGGTGATGCCGTCACCTTTTGCGCTGCTCTTGGAGGACGGCACTCGCTGGCGGCGTAGTTGCGCTGCACCGTTTGAACGTCGGTTGCGACTGATGGTTCGGCTGCAGCGTCATCCCAGGCACACACCAGTGCGGCCGACCGAGCAGGCCACGTTGTGCCGGTGGGCGGGACGGCGGGAACACGCCGAGTTCATCAGCGCCGCAAGGCTTCTTGAGCGCGGCTGGCGGTTTCCTCGACCTCGTCGAGATCGACTCCGGGTCCGGGTGCAAGGATCCGCCGCGCATCGGTAAGAACCACGTCGAACTCGCGCTGTACGGCTGCCAGTCGGCGCTCACCGACGCATTGCGCGCCGACCTTACCGAGCAGCCGCAGCAGCTCCAGCCGCACCCGTGGATGCCGATCGAGCCCGGCCTGGCGCACGTGTGCGCACACCACCTTCAGGTGGGTGGGAAAGTCCATCACCGGTAGGTACGCCCGCGCCGCGCCGGTCGCGTCGGTGAACACCCGTGGCTGGAACGATCGGCGCGACGCGTCGGTGAGGACCGTGGCCAGATGGTGCACCGCCTGCACGGCCGTGTACGCGTCGTTGTGGCTGGTACTCATGCCTCGGCTGCTTATGTCGACGAGTTGGCGGATGCCGAGCCCGACATCCCGTTCGACCAACCGCTCGGGAGCGAGCTCAACCGCGTCGGCGACGGCCCGCAGCACTGGGTCGGCGGGCCGACCTATGAATCCGTCCCACCCGATCACGGCCAGCGGTTCACCGGGCACCACGTGGTAGCCCAACAAGGGAATCAGCCGCACGGTTAGCCGGTGTCGGGCGGCGACGCGCATCAGCGCGGACTCGTCGACACCCTGGACGTAGCCGGCGCGGCGTGCGCCGACGGTGGCTACGTTCGGCGGCATGGACGGGGCCGGTCCGGTGTCCGGGTCGCCAGAGTTCACGATCGGATGGTCCCTCTCGATTATCCGCAGCGTCGCCCGCTCCACCCGCACCATGATCGCGTCGACGCGGATCTCGTCGAGCACGTGTCCGATGTAGTAGACGAGCATGCACAGCGACAGCAGCGCCAGGGCGAGCGAGCCGCTGACCGCGAGGCGCGGCACGTCGCCGCCGTGGCCGACTCCGTGCAGCCCGGCGAGGCTGTAGGCGACGGTCCCGACGAAGGTACCGAGCACCAGTTGGGTACCGCGGTCGCGGATAAACGAGCGAAGCAACCGCGGCGAGTATTGCGTGCTCGCCAGCTGCAGCGCGACGACGGTGAGTCCGAAGACCAGGCTGGTCACGGTCGTCATCGTGCCCGCGACCGTAGCGAGAAGCTCCCGGGCGGCGGTCGCGTCACCACCGAACGCCGCCTGGTCGAAGACCGAGCCGCGGCGGGTCCGGATCTGCGACAACCCGAGACCGGCGAGCAGGGCCACCACGATCACCGCCAGCGGCCTAGACCACGGTGCGTCGTCGACACGTCGGGCCAAGCTCCGGAAGCGCATGGAACCTCCCGCCTCGCAATCAGTCCTGGGTGAGCTTACGGTGCGTCGCGCGGCGATCCGGGGGTGTGTCGTGGATCATGCTATCCGTGATTGATCTCCGCGGCCCGCGGACAGTATCCGGGCCTTCAATCACCAAACCCGAACCGCGCAACTGCCCAACGGGTGCATAACCGCACCGCACGCGAACCGGATGGTCTTGCTGGCACATACCCGGTTGATGTCCGCGGCGGCAAACAGTCATGCAGATCGGCCGGTTCATGGCCGGCAGTCTTGGCAAGACCGCCGCGCCATGTCGAATGCGGTGAGAGGAAGAGGTGTCCCTGCCGCTTATCTGTCACGATGAAGCCGACTGCATCGACAGGCTAAGCATGTTGACCGACACATGTTGGTCGGCTCGTCCTGCTGACCCAATTACCTACTGACGACCGACACCGACCATCTACCTGCTGCTGACCGTCAGCAAACAAGGATGGCCGATATCAACCGCGGCCAGCAACAACCACGACCGGTCGACATTTCGTTTTTTTCACACCGCGCGCGCCGCCGACCCCGCCCCCGGAGAGGTCATCGTTGATGAACGCGATCGGCTCAATGGAGCCGCCGCACCCGCACACGATGACGTACTTGATCGGCTCTGTCATCACAGCTCCCTGTTGTTCGCGAGCTTGGACAACAAGGCCGCAATCTCGCGGTCACGGCCCTGCGCGGCGTGCTGATAGCGCATCGCGGCGGCCGGTGTTGAATGACCAAGGCGCGCCATCAGTTCCGCCAACGATGCTCCGGTGGCTGCTGCCAGCACCGCGCCGCTGTGGCGCAAGTCGTGCCAGCGTAGATCCTCGCGGCCAGCGGCCTTGCGCGCCTTGCACCAATGCCGTTGCACAGTCGAGGGCTGAAGATGTCCGCCGTTGGCGGCGGCGAAGATGAGCGAATCACGCTTGCTGCCAACGAATTTCGACAGGTGGTCTTCTATCTGTGGAATGATGTGCGGCGGGACCGCTACGTCGCGCACACCAGCGTCGGATTTCGGTGTGGTTTCCTCGTAGGTGCCAAAGCTTGGCGGGTAGGGTGCCCAAGCTAGTGATCGTCATCCGCGCCCATAACTGTGGTGAAACGGTCTCGCGGGCGGTGGCTACGGGACTGGGCCGGCGTTTCCGCTCGAAGCCGAAAAGATCTGCTGGGGAACGGCCGGGTTGGTGATGGTGACGCCGCTGATGACGGCGCCGATGACGAACAACACCGCGCCGACCTGCAGCAGCCGGGCGAAGCTGGCATCGGTGAGCGTGCCGGCGGCGATCAGTCCCATGCAGGCCACAGCGATCAGCGTAGAAAGCCGGCCCACGGCGTTTTGGATTGCTGCTGCGATTCCGCTGTGCGCGGGATCAACGGAGGACAAATTGACCGCGGTCAGCGGTGTGAGTGTGGCGACCAGGCCGATGGCCAGCACGATCCTCCCGGGCAGCAGGTCTGTGACGACGTTGAATCCGTGAGCGGAGGGGCGGATGAGCAGCAGCCCGAACCCGGCCAGCACCGGGCCTGTCATCAAGAAGATCCGAGGTCCGATCCGTGCGGCCATGCGGCCGACGTAGCGGGCGAACAGAAACGAGATGACGGGGCTGGGCAAGGTAGCCAAACCCGCGACGGTGGCCGAATAGCCGGCGACCTCTTGGGTGTACAGGACGGTGGGAAGCAAGCCCAGCGTTATGCCTCCGTAGACAAACGCGGTGGCCAGATTGGCTCCGGCGAAGTTGCGGATCGTGAACAGGCCCAGCGGCACCATGGGGTGAGGGGCGCGGCGCTCCCATGCCACGAACGCCAGCAACACCGCGACCCCCAATACCATCGATGCGGTGACGAGGGGGTCGACCCATCCGCGCCGCTGAGATTCGATCAGCGCATACACCGTGGCGGCCAGCCCGGCCGCCGACAATGCGGCACCGGTGACGTCAACGCGGGCGCGTTCGGAGGGCCCGGGTATCGGGCACAGCCAAAACGTCAAGGCGAAGCCGATGACCAGCGGGATCGCCAACAAGACATAGATCCATCGCCAGCTGAGGAAGTCCACGGCCAGTCCCCCGAGCAGCGGTCCCAACGCAAAGGCGGTGCCGGTCCAGGCAATCCAGGACCCGATCGCTGCAGGTCGGTCTGCGCGGTCGAACGCGGAATTGATCAGCGCCAGCGAGCCGGGCACCAGAAACGCTCCCCCCAACCCTTGGATGACGCGCCCGGTGATCAGCATCGCCGGCCAGGCCGCAGTGGCCGCCAGCACCGAACCCGCACCAAAGGCCGCCAACCCGAAGCGCATCACCGGTACTCGCCCGAACAGATCGGAGATGGAACCGCCCGGCAGAATCGTGGCCGCCAGGGCCAGCAAGTAACCGCCGACAACCCATTGTTGTAGAGACAGGCCTCCTCCGAGGTCGCGTCTTATGGCCGGCAGGGCCACGTTCACGACGGTGCTGTCGAGGAAGGCGACCATCGACACCGTGATCGCCACCACCATGACCCGCCTCGTCGGCGCGACGTCGCGTACTTTCACGTTCGATCCTGCAGGTGCCCGGCAGCGGCGAGTCCGATCCCGGGGGAAGGTTGCGTCGTGGTCATCGAAAGTTCACAATGCTGCGGTAGGTATCCGAATTCCGCCGCGACGCCGGCTTCGAACGGCTCACCGTAGTAGGTGGCGAGGTGATGGTTGAAGACGTAGCGGTGTTCGTGCTGCGCGCTGTCAGCGGGTATTCTTCGGCGGCGGGATACAGCAGGTCGCGCCTGGCGTGGCGGCCACCGTGGCTTCGACAGTCCCAGCGGAGGCCGTAGGTAACGGCACCGCTGCGGAAACCATTGGTGCGGTGAGTCATTGACCGAGGAACACCGCATGCAGCGGCGTATGCATGACCGCCCAGGTTCGGATCAGCGTGCTTGAGAACCTGGGCGGTCATCCACATCACATTCGTGCGTAGGCGGTCCGTTTCCTTGGCGTCGAGCGGCTCAGCGATGCGCTTTCTCGGACGGTCAATGCGTCCCTATGACCTGCCCCCGCCGCCGCCACCTGATGGCCTACCACCACCACCGCCGCCACCGAATACGGGCGCAAGACGATCCAACATGGGTTTCTCCTAGCAGGAACATCACCTGTCCCCTCCCGACGAGGCGACATTGGGTGACTGGTTTAGGCTACCCCGCCGTTTCAGCGCCAGAAAGATGAAAATTCCGCCACTCGAATGGGAACCGAGAACCTAAACGAGTGCCGCTGTTGAGTTCTCAGAGTGCGTGGGCCGATGGCGAACATTTCTACCTAAGGGGTTGCAAAATTCTCATTAGATTGGTTTTTTGTCATCTTTGTGTGGCGGACGCTACAACTGTAGGGTTGTGCAATTCCTCGATCAGGGCACGCAGGAGCAGACAACACTCCAGCCGGGGCCACGTCCACCTGCAGGTTGCCGAACTACTGGACCGCACCGTCAAAACGACGAAAAACATCGACTCTGAGGTGGGGCTGTTCAGTGGGGCTGTTCAGCCTGTTCAGTGGGGCGGGCGGGGCTCGAACCCGCGACCAACGGATTACCGCCCCACCGTTCGCGGTGGTTGCCAATAAATCTCGTATTAGTCTGTCCAGCAACAGATTACGTTGCTCGTCAGCCAGTGATGGTTGCCGTTAATTCTCGTTGTCTTTGAACCATAAACGACGAATAAAGGACGAGCTGGCTCGCCGCGCCGGCTATCTTCAACGGCCGCTCCAAGCTTCCGTTGGCGGTTTCGGCATTTCCGGCGGCGACCGCCGAACCGTGTCGCCCCTACGGCGAGGACGTGCTCTCACGCGCGGCGCCCCCAGATTGTCGTCAATCGCCGATCGAACCGGCCAGCAAATACGTACCACGCCCCCAGCGTGCTACGCGCGTGGTACGCTAAGGCGTGTTTGGCGAAGTGATGTGTTCCGAGGACTCCGAGGCCCACATCGCTCGCCACGGTGTCCAGCCGGCGGAGGTAGAGCAGGCCCTCTACGGCCGCCCACGGTTGCGCACCGCAGGACGGAACGGGACGACTTTGGTGCTCGGCACAAGCAACGAGGGGCGACATCTCCTGATCGTCGTCTCGGAGGCCGCCGACGGTCGACACTTCATCGTCACCGCACGCGACATGACCGACAATGAGAAGCGCCTGTTCCGCGAGAAGGGACAATGAGCATGAACAACGACGAGCTGACCGAACTGCGCGAATACTACGACAACACCGACGTCGCCGACGAGTTCGCCGACGCCGAACTAGACACCCGCACCACCGACGAGGTGATGGTCTCCACCTCGATTCGTCTCCCCCAGTCCTTGGTCGACAAAGTGCGCGCCCAAGCGGCCGCGCTGGGCATCCCCGCGACGACGCTGATGCGACAGTGGGTCATCGACAAGGCCACAACCCCACAAGCCAACGCCGTGGTCTCCGTCGCAGAACTCCAGCAGTTCATTGCCGAGCACAACCGGCCGGTCGCTTCCTAGGGCCCGGTAGAGCTAAGGGGATTCGAACCCCTGACCTGACCAGGCAATATGGCCTTTCAACTGCGGTTTCGTTACGTCTCGTTCCGGTTCGGTCCCGCTCGTTACCTGCGGTTTCGTTTTGGGATCCTGACGGCGTCAAGAGCTCTACGAGAACCACTCGTCAACGAAGTCACGGACACGGCCCGATTGGGGACGTGCTGTGCAGTTCATGAGTTGAAACGAATCCTCGGTGTCGTATGCGAGCGTGAGGCCGGTTCGTTCGAGAGCATCGAAGATCCTCACCGGGGCTCCTTGTTACCGCACAATCGGATCGAGCCTGCGTGATGAGCGCACTTACTGCCGGTTTTCACGTTTCTGGCTGAGCGAATAGCGCGTCGATCCCGCGACCGCTCTGAACCAACTGTTAACCTGCCGAGTCGCCGGTCGGTCGATACGGTTAGCGGTGATGAGTTTGTGCACGGGCCGGCGCGCCAAGCGCCGCGGAAAGCTGTTCGCATTCGCCGTGACAATGCTGCTGGTGTGCGGCTTGGCTTTCAGTGGACTGGTCCCGCCCGCGCGTGCCGACTGGAACCAGTGCGCACCAAGCGGCTTGAGCAGCTCCATGGTCTTGCCGAAAGATCTGACCGAGCTCCCTCATCCGCACCGGGAGGACCCGGGCACCACAATCTCCGTCGAGTCGCTCAGCTCAGTGAACGTCGGCGCATTGGGCCTCGGTACGCCAGGCGTCCTGACGGTGGGCACGCTGTCGGATGCCCCGCCAAACGTCTGCATCAATCCGACCGGAGAGTTCACCGGCTTCGACAACCTGTTATTGCGCGCCATTGCCGACAAGCTGGGCCTGCGGCTTCGCTTCTTCGCCACCGACTTCTCCGGGCTGCTCGCCCAGGTGGCGTCCCGGCGCTTCGATGTCGGCTCGGCGTCGATCAAAGCGACCGATGCGCGGCGGGAAACCGTCGGCTTCACCAACGGCTACGATTTCGGCTTCTACTCGCTCGTGGTCCCGCCCGGCTCACCGATCCACAAATTCGGTGACCTCGTGGCCGGCCAGCGCATCGGCGTGGTCCAAGGCACCGTCGAGGAGTCGTTCGTCGTCAAAACTTTGAACCTGCAACCGGTGAAGTATCCCGGCTTCGCGACCCTGTACGCCAGCCTCAAGGCGGGCCAGCTCGATGCGTGGGTAGCGCCCGGAACCCTGGCATCGACCGTGATACGACCGGGCGACCCGGCGGTGGTTGTCGCGAGCATCTTCGGCCAAGACAGTTTTATTGCCTATGCGGTCGCCAAAGAGAACAAGCCGCTGATCGATGCGCTCAACTCCGGGCTGGACGCCGTCATTGCCGACGGCACCTGGGCGAACCTGTACTGCCAGTGGGTGCCGCGGACACTGCCGCCTGGCTGGAAACCCGGGTCCAAATTCCTCCCCGCCCCAAAACTGCCGGACTTCGCCGCGATCGCCGCGCGCCAGGATCGCGAGCCGGTGGGGCCGGCGCCGCCGAAGTCCGCCTTGGCCCAGTTGCGTGATTCCTTCTTCGACTGGGACATGTACCGACAGGCCATCCCCATTTTGTTGACGACGGGGCTGCCCAATACGTTGATCCTGACCAATAGCGCCATCGTTATCGGCTTGGTGCTTGGCATGGTCCTGGCAATGGCCGGGTTGTCACATTCACGCTGGCTGCGCTGGCCGGCACGCGCCTACACCGACGTCTTCCGCGGCCTTCCCGAGGTGGTGATCATCCTGATCATCGGGCTGGGCATCGGGCCGTTGGTGCGCGGGCTGACCCACAGCAACCCCTACCCGTTGGGCATTGCCGCATTAGGGTTGACGGCCGCCGCCTACATGGGCGAGATTCTGCGCTCAGGTATTCAAAGCGTCGACCCCGGCCAGCTGGAAGCCTCCCGTGCGCTCGGGTTCAGCTATCGGACTGCGATGCGGCTGGTGATAGTGCCGCAGGGAATACGGCGGGTACTGCCGGCACTGGTCAATCAGTTCATCGCGCTGTTGAAGGGCTCCGCACTGGTGTACTTCCTGGGCTTGGTCGCCCAACAGCGAGAGCTGTTTCAGGTGGGCCGCGACCTCAATGCGCAGACCGGCAACTTGTCGCCGTTAGTGGCCGCTGGTCTCTTCTACTTGATGTTGACCATTCCGTTGACGCATTTGGTGAACTACATCGACAACCGGCTTCGCCGTGGCCGTGCCGCCACTAAGCGAGAAAAGGATACCGAAGTGGTCGCGTCCACATTCGGCCAGGGGACCACGTGACCGCCGATGCCGCAGTGCGAGCCTCAGTATCGTTGGAAGCCAAGGATATTCACCAAACTCTCGGCGGGACGGAGGTGCTGTACGGCGTCGATATCCAGGCCCCCGCCGGCAGCACAGTGGCCGTGATCGGACCGTCTGGCTCGGGTAAGTCGACGCTACTGCGCAGCCTGAACCGACTGTATGAGATCGATAGCGGCGACATCCTGCTGGACGGCCGGTCGGTGTTGCGCGACGATCCCGACGAACTCCGCCAGCGCATCGGCATGGTGTTCCAGCACTACAACCTTTTCCCGCATCTCAGCGTCCTGAAGAATGTTGCGCTGGCGCCGCAAAAGTTACGACGACTGTCTCCCGACGCGGCCCGGGACCTCGCGCTGACTCAGCTGGACCGAGTTGGCCTGAAGCACAAGGCCGATGCCCGCCCCGCCGTGCTGTCCGGTGGCCAACAACAACGCGTTGCGATTGCCCGCGCGCTGGCCATGGCTCCGCAGGTGATGTTCTTTGACGAGGCGACCGCGGCGCTGGATCCGGAAATGGTCAAGGGAGCCCTGAAACTTATCGCCGACCTCGGCGCCGGCGGCATGACGATGCTTGTCGTCACCCATGAAATGGGTTTTGCCCGGTCGGCATCCGATACCGTCGTTTTTATGGATCACGGCAAGGTCGTAGAATCCGGGCCTCCCGCCCAAATATTCGAAGCCGCGAAGACCGAGCGGCTACAGCGGTTCCTATCCCAAGTGCTTTGACGGCATAAAATTGGTTTGCAATAGCCGCTTGAGGATCGACTTCCGACAATTTGTCGGCGATGTGGAATGACTGGCTTGCGCCGAATCCTCAAGCGGCTAGCGGTGTTTTGATGGCGAGATCGGTGAACAGCGTTTGCATATCGATGCGGATTTGTTCGTAGTCGCGGTCGACGCGTGTCCAGTGCGCGGGTTTGCGTCCCATCCGGGGGCTTCGCACCCCCGCGAGCTTGACCCGCCCGCCCGCGTCGATCCGCGACTGCGATCAGTAACTTAGCGACATGCCAGCACGCACGTGTGCTCTACGTCCCCGGGTGACCCTCCGCGGGTCATGACATCCCAGATCACGTGATGGCATTGACCGCAGCCCTCAACCACAACTTCCACGCTTCCGGAATGGGGATGTATCCGTTGTCCGCCAGACCGCTTTGCCCGCCACCGATGGTGCTCTGCAGGAACGCCCTCACGGCCGCACCGACCTGCGGATCCGGATACTTCGAGCAGACGATCTCATAGGTCGCCAACACGATCGGGTAGGCGCCGGGCTGCGTCGGCTTATAGAACGACACCGTGTTGAGAATCAGGTCGTTGCCCTTTCCCGACACCCAGGCCCCGGCGATCGTCTTGCCGACCGAGTCGGTGCTGATCGTCACGGGGTCCGGAGCGGCCGACGTGATGATCTTGGCCATGCTCAGGTTCTTCGCCTGGGCGAACGACCATTCGTTGTAGGTGATGGCGCCCTCGGTGGCCTGGACGGCCGACGAGGTGCCGTCGTTGCCCTTGGCGCCCTCACCGACTCCGCCGTTGAACGTCTTTCCGGTGCCCTTACCCCACGCGCCGTTGGAGGCCGTGTCCAGATAGTGCTGGAAGTTATCCGAGGTCCCGGACAGGTCGCTGCGGAAGATCACGCGAATCGGCTCAGCGGGCAGCGCGGCGCCTTTATTCAGCGCCTGGATCGCGGGATCGTTCCAGGTGGTGATGGCGCCGTTGAAGATTTTGGCCGCCGTCGGCGCATCCAGGACCAGCGAAGTCAGGCCCTTGACGTTGTAGGTGATGGCGATCGGGCCGAATACCACCGGCAGGTCCCACGCTCCCGAGCCGCAGCGCTGCTGGGCCGCCGCCTGCTCGTCGGGGGCCAGTGGTACGTCTGATCCACCGAAATCGGTTTGGTTGCCGGTGAATTCGCTAATTCCGGCGCCCGAACCATCGGGCGTGTAGTTCAACGTCTGACCGGGGCAAGCTTGTTCGAACGCTTTGACAAAGCGGGTCATCGCGTTGGCCTGCGCTGTCGACCCGCTGGCCTTCAGCGTCTTCGCCCCCCCGCAATTCACCGGCACCGGCAACGGGCTCGGCGTCGAACTTCCCTCAGCTGCTTTATTCGCGTTGTGGTCACCACCACACCCCGATAAGATCAGTGCACCGCTAGCCAGGACACTCAGCGTGGCGCCAAATCGGTTGAGCTTCAATTCAGTTCCTTATCCCAGGGATAAATCTGGGTCGCCGCCGTCCTGGCCGCATCGCGCCAATCAGCCATCTGTCGCAGTGATGACGCTAACAGCAGCAAGGTGAACGTTCGGTGAATTTTGTCCGTTGGTCGTGGCTGGACCATCCGGCACACAATCGCGACCTTTGGTCGCCGGTCTGGCATATTCCTGAAGCTCTGACCTGCGGAAACTCTGTGGAGCTAAGGGGATTCGAACCCCTGCCCGTTCCTGCAAAAATAGGCTCTGAGCTGGGGCGGATGTTCGATCACGGTGTTACGCGACCGCTCTGTGTCCTGCCGATATGCGCCGCTGTGTTACGCGACGTAACAGTGCTGTGGCCCGTTCTCCAGCCAGTGCACCCAACGGGTCGGGCACCGTGGCAACTGCCCCGACGCTCCCCCACGGTCAGCAGGTGACGCGAACCGGCAACCAGTCAGGATGAGAACCATCTAGCCGACGGATTTACAGTTCGCAATTTGCCGTTTCGGAGAATCTCTGTCTATACCAGCGTCGAAGGTGACGACGCGTTGGATCTCTACGAGGACTGCGGGCACGCGAGGTCGGCGAAGGCGGCTGCGTGCTGGTGCGGCCCGATATGCACATCGCGTGGCGGGCGAACGGTATGGCCGAGACCCGGCAGCGGAACCGCTCGACGTGATGAGCCGCATCCTCCTCGCTGCCGATCTGACGCGCTACAGCACCTTGCTGCCGTACATCTCCCCAAGCGGATCGGCGATCAGTTCGATGCGGGCCCCGTCCGGGTCCCGAAAATAGAGCGAGACGCCGCTGTGCTCGGCGAACTCCACGCCGGCCGCGGTGAGCTTGTCCCGCAACCGCTCCCAGCGCGACCGCTCCACGCTGATCGCGAGGTGGTGCAGCCCGCCGAGGACCTCCTGGTAGGGGCCCTGATCGAGGCCGGGAAAGTCGAAGAACGCCAGCAGGTTGTCATTGCCGATGTCGAAAAAGAAATGCGACGAGCCCGGATAGTCACGGTTCTCGATCAGTTCGGTCAGCGGAAACTCCAGCAGATCCTGGTAGAACCGGACGGTCTGCTCGACGTCGCTGCTCACCAGGGCGGTGTGGTGCAAACCCCGTGCCGACGAGGCCGAGCGCTCGTCGGCCGGACGCAGGTACTGCTCGCGGATGCGCTGCCGTTGCGCCTCGAACCGCTCGGATCGCTCCTGCTCGGACATCGTCGCCATGGCAGAAACTCTATCGACCCGAAAGCAACCCGTCATCAAAAATGCGGCGGCTTACTTCGG
>CAVXBT010000023.1:0-73771 GCA_963760095.1 uncultured Actinomycetota bacterium
CAGCCATTCGGCCAGCGAGCGGCCCGCATCCAGCACGTGTCGCTCGGCGATGTCACGGGCTTTGTCGGCATCACGGTCGGCCAGTGCCGACACCAGCGCCTGATGCTCGTCCAGCGCGTTGTGCTCGTGTTCGGGGAACATCGCGAAGAAGTTCGACGGGACGACGCGGACGGCCTGCCGGATCTGCGCCATCAATCGCCGCGAATGCGCCGCCCGATGGATCTCCCGGTGGAATTGCCAATTCGCGTCGACGATGCCGCCCTCCCCGGCGTGCGCTTCCACGTCGGTGGCCAGGGCCTGCAGGCGCTGAATGCCTTCGTCGGTGACCCGCTGCGCGGCCCATGCTGCGGCCTGGCCGGTCAGCACGCCCAGGATGGTGAAGCTGTCGACCACGTCCTCGGGGCTCATCCCGATCACCGTGATCCCGCTGCGCGGCGCGACGCGAACCAACCCGTCGTAGGACAACTCCAGCAAGGCCTCGCGCACCGGCGTGCGGCTGGTGGCGAATTCCTTGGTGATCGCGTCGAGGTCGAGCCGGGTGCCGGCGGGCAGTGCGC
Organism: uncultured Actinomycetota bacterium; assembly: GCA_963760095.1. Classification (GTDB taxonomy): domain Bacteria; phylum Actinomycetota; class Actinomycetes; order Mycobacteriales; family Mycobacteriaceae; genus Mycobacterium. Next base: position 558 of record CAVXBT010000023.1, read on the forward strand.
CGGTGAGAATCCGGTCGCGTAGAACGCGCGCGGCGCGCTCGCGCACCGTCCCGGAGATGTCAACGCCGTCGTTCAGGGCCATGGCGGGACCTTAAGGCAGTCGGATGGGCTGGCACTTGAAATCTAATATATCAGATGTTAGACATCAGTAATGACTACACGACAGATGGCACTCGTTGCCTTCATGCAAGCGGGCAGCACGTCGGTATATGCGGGCTCGTGGCGTCACCCCGCCACCGAGCACGGCTACCTCGACGCCTCCTACTACGCCAAGATCGGCAGGCAGCTCGAAGAAGGTTGCTTCGACCTGATGTTCTTCGACGACCGGCTGGCGATGCCGGGCATCTATGGCGGCTCGGTCGCCGACGCCGTCAAGTACGGCGCGCGGCCGGTGAAGCTGGATCTGTCCATCGTTCTGGGCGTGCTCGCGCAGGCCACGTCGCACATCGGCCTCGGCGCGACCGGGTCCACCACCTACTACACGCCGTTCCATATAGCCCGCACCTTCGCCACTCTCGACCATCTGTCCGGCGGCCGCGCGGCGTGGAACATCGTCACCTCGGTTAACGACAGCGAAGCCCAAAATTTCGGCCTGAAAACGCATTTGGGCCATGACGCGCGCTACGACCGCGCCGAGGAGTTCCTCGAAGCCACCGTCGGGCTGTGGGACACCTGGGAAGACGGCGCGGTGCTGCACGACCGGGTCAACGGCATCTATGCCGACCCGGACAAGGTGCACGAGCTGAATCACGTCGGCGAATTCTTCTCGGTGCGCGGACCGCTGACGGTGCCGCGCACCCCACAGGGACGGCCGGTGCTCATCCAGGCCGGCTCGTCGGGTCGTGGGCGCGAATTCGCTTCCCGCTGGGCCGATTTGATCTTCACCGGCGACCCGGGCATCGAGGTGGCCCGCAACCACTACGCCGACCAGAAGGAGCGCATCGACGCCGCGGGCCGCGACCCGCAATCGGTTAAGCTCTGTCCGATGGCCTACGCCGTCGTCGGCGAGACGGAGGATCACGCCAAAGAACGCGAACAGGTCTTCCTCAACGATCTGGTGCATCCGATGGCGTCGCTGACCCTACTCTCGGAGCTGATGAACTACGACTTCGCCAAACATGATCTCGACGACCCGATCACCGATGAGCTCATCGAATCGGTGTCGGGGATCCGCGGCCTGGTGCAGAACCTGCGCGCCCACATCGGTGACAAGATCACGCTGCGTGATTTGGCCGGCCACCGAGCCACCTTGTTGCAGGGCCCGCGTTTCGTCGGCACCGGGACGCAGGTCGCCGATCAGATGGAGGAGTGGTTCCACGGCGGTGCCTGCGATGGATTCGTCTTGGCCGCAACACATCTGCCCGGCGCGTTCGAGGACGTGACGCGGATGGTGGTCCCGGAATTGCAGCACCGCGGCCTGTTCCGCGACTCCTACAGCGGCTCGACGCTGCGCGATCACCTCGGATTGCAACGACCGGCCTGCCAACCCGTCGGAGCATGATGCTTGACGGCATCCGGGTTCTCGACGTCGCCACGTTGGCCGCCGCGCCGTTGGCCGCCACCTATCTGGGCGAGTTCGGCGCGGATGTCATCAAGATCGAGCAACCCGACGGCGGCGACCCGATCCGCACCTGGGGAAACCAGGTCGACGGCGTCGGCCTGATGTGGAAGTCGTTGGGGCGCAACAAGCGTTCGATCACCCTCAACCTGCGCGTCCCCGAAGGCCAGGCGCTGCTGCGCCGGCTGGTCGAACACGCCGACGTGGTGATCGTCAACACCCGGCCGGCGACCCTGCGCAGGTGGGGGCTGGACTACCCGGCGCTGCGCGCCGTCAACGACAAGATCGTCATGCTGCACATCACCGGCTACGGGCTGACCGGGCCGAAGAGCGAACGGCCGGGCTTCGGCACACTCGGCGAGGCGATGAGCGGGTTCGCCAACATCACCGGCGAGGCCGACGGGCCGCCGACGTTGCCGCCGTTCATGCTGGCCGACGGGGTGGCGTCGCTGAATGCCGCCTACGCGGTGATGATGGCGCTCTACCACCGCGACGTACACGGCGCACCGGGGCAGTTGATCGACATCAACCTGATCGACCCGCTGGCGCGCCTGCTGGAGCAGACGCTGCTGAGCTACGACCAACTCGGCCTGGTGCCGACACGCGCGGGCAACCGGTGGGACATCTCGGCGCCGCGGAACACCTACCGCACCGCCGATGGTCGCTGGCTGGCGATGTCGGGCAGCTCACCGCAGTTGGCGCTGAGGGTATTTCGCGCCATCGGCCGGGCCGACCTGGTCGACGACGCCGACTTCTCCGATCCGCAGCGCCGGCTGGCGCGAGCGCCCGAGGTGGACCGCGTGGTCGCCGACTGGGTGGCCACCAAGACGCTGGCCCAGGCGATGGAGATCTTCGACGCCGCCGAGGTGGCCGCCGCACCGGTGTACGACATCACCGATCTCGTCGCCGACGAACAATTAGCCCACCGCGAAGTCTTCGTCAAAATCGGCGACGACGAACTCGGCGCGATGACCGTGCAGGCTCCGGTGCCGCGATTCTCCGGTGCGATCGGTCGCGTGCAGCACCTCGGCCCGCGCATCGGTGAGCACAACGCCGAGGTGTACGGCGAGCTGCTCGGGCTCGCCGGCGCCGACATCGACGACCTGCGCACCCGGGGTGTGCTGTGAAGGGAGCTCTCCGATGACGTCCCTGCTGCGCCGCTCGGAACTCGCCGTGCCCGCCAGCAACGACCACATGTTCGCCCGCGCCGCCGCGTCGGAAGCCGACCTGGTGTTCCTGGACCTGGAGGACGCCACCGCGCCCGCGCACAAGGAGGCGGCCCGCGCCAAAGCCGTCACGGCGCTCAACGAGCTCGACTGGGGACGCACGGTCCGGGCGATCCGGATCAACGGCCTGGACACCCAGTGGTGTCACGACGACATCGTCGAGGTCGTCGCAGGAGCCCGGGAGAACCTCGAGACGATCATCATCCCCAAAGCGCTACGGGCCCGCGATGTCTGGTGGGTCGACGTGCTGCTCACCCAGCTGGAAGCCAAGCTCGGGCTGACCCGCCAGATCCGCCTCGAGGTACTCATCGAAGAGGTCGAGGGGCTGGCCAACGCCGAGGAGATCGCCATGGCCAGCCCGCGACTGGACGCGCTCATCTTCGGGGTCGGCGACTTCTCGCTGTCCCAGGGCGCCCGGGTCGACACCAACTTCGACCCGCTCGGCGAATACCCCGGCGACTTCTGGGCGTACGCCCGCAACAAGGTGATCGTCGCCGCCCGCATCGCGGGCATCGACGCGATCGACGCGCCCTATCCCGACTACGGCAACCTGGGGGGCTACCAGCGTGATGCGCGACGGGCCGCGCTGATGGGCTACACCGGCAAGTGGGCCATCCACCCGACCCAGATCGCCGTTGCCAACCAGGTTTACGCGCCCACCGATGAGGAGATCGCGCTGGCTGAGCGCAACGTCGCCGCCTACCGCGAAGGTGAGCAGAAAGGCCTGGGCGCGGTTGGCGTCAACGGCGTTCTCGTCGACGCGGCCCACGTCAAAATGGCACAAGCGACTTTGGCGCGTGCGGCGCTGATCGCCAACGGGCGCTAGATCAAGCGCGCGATCATCCGCGAGGAACGGGGGAAGCCATCAAAACCTTCACCGACGACGAGATGGGCCAACTGCTGCCCAGCGCCAGGACCTATAGCGTCGTCATCCTGAAGCAGGGCCCGAAATTCGCCGATGATGCGACACCAGGCATCGTCTGGGAACACGGTCGGCGCAACTTCGGGTTGCGACACGACGGCGTGCTGGCGGTGGTCCTGCCGGTCACCGACGGTTCCGACGTCTGCGGCATCGGGGTGTTTGCGGCCACAGTCGACGAGACCATCGCAATCATCGGCGACGACCCCGGAGTGGCGGCGGGAGTCTTCACCTACGAGGTGCATTCCTGTCTCGGATTTCCCGGGGACTCGCTGCCCTAGCCCAGTTGCCCCGGCTCTCCGCCCGGCGCTGATCAGGCGCGGCTAGACCAACTCGGGCACCCGCAGGTGGGCTAGCGCCAACTCGAACTCGCCGACGTCGTGCTGGTCGGCGCCGAGGTCGCGAAGTCGGGCCGTCCGCAGCGATCGGGCCTGCTCCTCGTTGCGCTGCATCGCCTCGAGGCTGTCGAATGTCGACGACGACACCGCCCGCCACGACGCACGGTCGATCATCAGGCTGGCACTACAGAAACCGTCAAGCTCCTCGATCGCGGGCAGCACCGACCCCCGGTAGAACTCGATGGCCCGGTCGAACTGATCGGGCCGCACCCGTAGCCAGGTGGCCCGCACGCAGGCGCCGGGAGCGGAGCGGTGGTCGCGATGCAGCACCGCGATCTCCCACTCGTCGATCGTCGGGCTGCCCCCGAACGTCTGCGCCGCCTGATCGCGCACCGGGCGCGTCTGTTCGGCGCTGGCGTGCATCGCTGCCTGGTTCTCCCATGCGGTGGTGGCGATGCAGCGGCCTGACTCACGGTCGACCAACAATGACAGGCCCACGCAGCCGTCGACCTGAGTGAGCGAGGGCATGACTGTGTCGCGAATGTGCGCGATTCCGGCGTCGATGGACGACGGCTGCGCCTGGATAGTGGTGGAGCGCGAGTACATGAGCCACCCTTTCTCTTCGAGCCGAGCTTGCTCGGCTAGCAGCACCCCGTTGGCGCCACCGGTCCTACCCACACCTTCCTCCGCTGGATTGGCCATGACAATGGGGCTCAAGGCAGTACCGGCCGACAGCCGATCACTCGGGTCGGCCGGTCTACCCCGCAACGCCGATCAGACCAGCTCGGGCGCCCGCAGATGGGCGAGCCGAAGCTCGAACTCGCCGTCGTCGAGCTCGTCGGCTCCCGCTTCGGCTGTCTTTGCATTCTTGAGGACCGTTGCCTGCTCCCTGTTGCGTTCCATCGCTTCGAGGCTGTCGAAGGACGTGCAGGTCACCGCGCGTCCGGACGCGCGATCGACCAGCAGGCTGGCGCTGCAGAACCCGTCGAGTGCCTCGAGGTCGGGCAGAACAGACGCCTTGTAAAACTCGATGCCCGCGTCAAGTTGGTCTGGCGGCAGCTTGACCCAGATTGCCCGCGCGCAGGCGCCCTCACCTGAGCGGTGATCACGGTGCAGCACCGCGATTTCCCACTCTTCGACCGTTGGGTTGCCGGTCACACCGAACGCCTGCGCCGCTTGATCTCGCACCGGCGCTGTCCGCTCGGCGCTCGCGCGCATCGCCTCTTCGGTTTCCCACGCAGTGGTCACTATGCACCGGCCGGTCTGCTGGTCCGCCAACAACGACAAGCCGACATACCCGTCGACCTCCTGGAGTCTTGGCATGATGGCGTCGCGAATGTGCGCAACTCCTGCGTCGATGGACGATGGTTGCGCCTGGATAGTGGTAGAGCGTGCGTACACGATCGACCCCTTTCCTCTCGGGGCAGCGCCCCGGTGGCGCCACCGGTTCAACCAACAGCTTCCTCCGCTGGATTCGCCATGACAATGGGCAAATACGTAGGCTGGACCGGTGGATACCGATGTGCTGGATGTGGACACCGCGCGTCGCTGCATCGTCGATTTGACCGAATCAGTGCGCGCGTTTTGCTTCCCGCGGGGCGACGGGCTCTGCAATGTCTTCGTTCCGCACGCGACGGCCGGGGTGGCGATCATCGAGACCGGCGCCGGTTCCGACGACGACCTCGTCGACACCCTTGAACGGCTGCTGCCGCGAGACGGCCGCTACCGGCATGCGCACGGATCTGCCGGCCACGGCGCCGACCACGTGCTGCCGGCGATCGTCGCGCCCTCGGTGACGTTGCCGGTGCAAGGCGGTGAGCTGCAACTGGGCACCTGGCAAAGCGTGGTCCTGGTGGACCTCAACCGGGACAATCCGAGGCGCTCGGTGCGGTTGTCTTTTCTCGACGGTTAAACCGCGGCCGGAGTTCGTCGAGTGTTCAGGCGCCATAACCGGACCGATACTGTGGTGCGGTCGAAATAGGCCGGACAGAGCAGCTCAAAAGGAAGCGGGAAAGTGCAGACACACGAGATCAGGAAGAGGTTCCTCGATCATTTCGTGAACGCGGGCCATACCGAGGTGCCGAGTGCCTCGGTGATCCTCGACGACCCCAACCTGCTTTTCGTCAACGCCGGCATGGTCCAGTTCGTGCCGTTCTTCCTCGGCCAGCGCACGCCGCCGTACCCGACGGCCACCAGCATCCAGAAATGTATCCGCACGCCGGATATCGACGAAGTGGGCATCACCACCCGCCACAACACTTTTTTCCAGATGGCCGGAAACTTCTCGTTCGGAGACTATTTCAAGCGCGAGGCCATCGAACTGGCCTGGACGTTGCTGACCAACAAAGTCGAAGACGGTGGATACGGGCTGGATCCGGAAAAGATATGGGCCACAGTTTATTTCGACGATGACGAAGCCGTAAAATTGTGGCAGGAGATCGCCGGCTTGCCGGTTGAGCGAATCCAGCGGCGGGGCATGGCCGACAACTATTGGTCGATGGGCATTCCCGGTCCGTGCGGACCGTCGTCGGAAATCTACTACGACCGCGGCCCCGAATTCGGCGTTGACGGTGGCCCGCAAGCCAACGAGGACCGCTACATCGAGATCTGGAATCTCGTGTTCATGCAGAACGAGCGTGGCGAGGGCACCGGCAAAGAGGACTTCGAAATCCTGGGCTCGTTGCCGCGCAAGAACATCGACACCGGCATGGGCGTGGAGCGGGTCGCGTTCCTGCTGCAGGGCGTGCACAACGTCTACGAGACCGACCTGCTGCGTCCGGTCATCGACACGGTGGCCAGGCGGGCACCCCGCGGATATGACGTCGGCAACCACGACGACGACGTGCGGTACCGCATCATCGCCGACCACAGCCGCACGGCGGCCATCCTGATGGGCGACGGCGTCAGCCCAGGCAACGACGGCCGCGGCTACGTGCTGCGCCGGCTGCTTCGGCGGGTGATCCGCTCGGCCAAGCTGCTCGACATCGAGGGCCCGATCGTCGGTGAGCTGATGGCCACCGTGCGCGACGCGATGGGCCCGTCCTACCCGGAGCTGGTGGCCGACTTCGACCGGATCAGCCGCATCGCGGTCGCCGAGGAGACCGCGTTCAACCGGACGCTGCAGTCGGGTTCGCGGCTTTTCGAGGAGGTGGCCGGGGTCACCAAGGCATCCGGCGCGACCGTGCTGTCCGGCTCGGATGCCTTTACGCTGCACGACACCTACGGCTTCCCGATCGAGCTCACCCTGGAGATGGCCACCGAAGCGGGCCTGCAGGTCGACGAACTCGGGTTCCGGGAACTGATGGCCGGGCAGCGCCGCCGCGCGAAAGCCGATGCCGCGGCTCGCAAGCACGCGCACACAGACCTATCCGCCTACCGCGAGCTGGTCGACGCCGGGCCCACCGAGTTCACCGGGTTCGACGAGTTGACCTCCCAGGCAAGGATTCTGGGCATCTTCGTCGACGGCAAGCGGGTGCCGGTGGTGGCGCACGGGACCGAAGAGTCGGCCGGTGCCGACCGCGTCGAACTCGTGCTGGACCGCACACCGCTGTACGCCGAGTCGGGCGGGCAGGTCGCCGACACCGGCACCATCACCGGCACCGGCTCCGGCGAGAGCGCCAAAGCCGCCGTCACCGACGTGCAGAAGATCGCCAAAACGCTGTGGGTGCACCGCGTCAACGTCGAGTCCGGGGAGTTCGTCGAGGGCGACACCGTCGTCGCGGCCGTGGAACCCGGCTGGCGTAAAGGCGCCACCCAGGGACACTCGGGCACCCACATGGTGCATGCTGCGCTGCGACAAGTGCTGGGGCCCAACGCCGTTCAGGCCGGCTCGTTGAACCGGCCGGGCTACCTGCGATTCGACTTCAACTGGCAGGGCCCGCTGAGCGACACCCAAAGCTCACAAATCGAAGAGGTCACCAACGAGGCGGTGCTCGCCGACTACGAGGTGCACACCTACAACGAGCAGTTCGAGCAGGCCAAGGCGATGGGCGCGTTGGCGCTGTTCGGCGAGAGTTACCCCGAGCGGGTTCGGGTCGTGGAGATCGGCGGCCCGTTCTCGCTGGAGCTGTGCGGCGGCACGCATGTGCACAACTCGGCCCAGATCGGACCGGTGACCATCCTCGGCGAATCGTCGGTCGGATCCGGCGTGCGCCGGGTCGAGGCTTTCGTCGGGCTGGAGTCTTACCAGCACCTGGCCAAGGAGCGGGCGCTGATGGCCGGGCTGGCCTCGTCGCTGAAGGTGCCCTCCGACGAGGTGCCGGCCCGGGTGGCGAATTTGGTGGATCGGTTGAAAGCCGCGGAGAAGGAAATCGAACGCAACCGGCTGGCCGATGCGCGGGCCGCGGCGGCAGACGCCGCCGCCGGGGCACAGCGCATCGGTAACGTCCGGTTGGTGGCGCAGCGGATGTCGGCCGGGATGACGGCCGGCGACCTGCGCTCCCTGGTTGGCGACCTCCGCGGGAAACTCGGCGACGACCCGGCGGTGGTCGCCCTGATAGCCGAGGGAGACGGCAACAGCGTGCCGTATGCCGTGGCCGCCAACACCGCCGCCCAGGACCTGGGCATCCGGGCCAATGACTTGGTCAAGCAGCTCGCAGCGGCTGTCGACGGTCGTGGCGGCGGGAAGGCGGACCTGGCGCAGGGCTCCGGGAAAAATGCGTCGGGCATCGACGCGGCGCTCGACGCGGTGCGGGCAGAGATAGCGCGGGTCGGCTGAGTGGACTCCTCGCACCGCCTGCCGGATCGGCCCGGCGGCGACGATCCCGGACCGGGGCGGCGGCTCGGCATCGACGTGGGCAGTGTCCGCATCGGCGTGGCCAGCAGCGATCCGGACGGCATCCTGGCCACCCCGGTGGAGACGGTCCGCCGCGAGCGGTCCGGCAAGCATCTGCGACGGCTGGCCGCGTTGGTGGCCGAGCAGCACGCGGTCGAGGTGGTCGTCGGTCTGCCGCGAACCCTGGCCGACCGCACCGGCCCGTCGGCGCGTGACGCGATCGAGCTGGCCGGCGAGCTGGCCCGCCGGATCGCGCCGATACCGGTCCGGCTGGCCGACGAGCGGCTGACCACCGTCAGCGCGCAGCGGTCGCTGCGCCAGGCGGGGGTGCGGGCCAAGGGCCAGCGTAGGGTCATCGACCAAGCGGCGGCGGTGGCGATCCTGCAGGGTTGGCTCGACGAACGTCGTGCCATGCTGCCCGGGGAGGTCAACGGTGTCTGACGGCCGGGAGCGCGCACAACCGGTGGCGGTCGGGCCGCCGCGGCGAGTGCGCTCGCGTGCCGAGCGGCTCCGCGCCGAGCGGGGGCGCCGACGCAAGCGGCGGATCCGGGGATTCGTCGTCGGTTTTCTCATCGCTGTGGTGTTGGCGGTGGTGTTCGTCGGCTCAAAGATGTGGCACGGCCTCGGCTCGCAAAACGACTACGCCGGCGATGGCAAGAAGGACTTGGTGGTCCAGGTCCACTCCGGTGACTCGACCACCGCGATCGCAGAGACGCTGCACAAGCAGGACGTCATCAAGACCGTCAAAGTGTTCCTCGAGGCCGCGGAAGGCAATCAGGCAATTTCGGCGATCCAGCCCGGCTACTACCGACTGCGCACCGAAATCCCGGCGGCCTCGGCGGTGCAGCGGCTCACCGATCCCAAGAGCCGAGTGGGCAAGTTGGTGATTCCCGAGGGTCAGCAGCTCGACGACACCACCGACGTCAAGACCAACGCCACCACACCGGGGATCTTCACCATGATCTCCGAGGCCAGTTGCGTCGAGCTCGACGGGGACCGGCACTGCGTCGCGGCGACCGACCTGCGCACGGCGGCCGAAAAGGCCCCGCTGCCAGCGCTGTCGGTGCCGCCCTGGGCCATCGCGCCGGTCACTGGGATGGGCGACGATCATCACCGCCTCGAAGGCTTGATCGCGCCGGGCACGATGAACGTCAACCCGTCGGCGTCGCCGCAGTCGATTCTGGAGTCACTGATCAGCGCGAGCGCGCAGCAGTACCTGAAGTCGGGTCTGCTGGACACCGCGACCGCGATGAACATGTCGCCGTATAACGTCCTGGTGGTCGCGTCGCTGGTGCAGCGTGAGGCCAAGCCGCAGGATTTCACCAAGGTGGCGCGGGTAATCTACAACCGGCTGGCCGAGCACCGCACGCTGGAATTCGACTCGACGGTGAACTATCCGTTGGATCGCCGCGAGGTGGCCACCACCGACGCCGACCGTGGGCAGGTCACGCCGTGGAACACCTATCTCTCCGAGGGGTTGCCCGCGACGCCGATCTGTTCTCCGGGCACCGACGCGCTCAAGGCTGCCGAGCATCCCGCAGACGGTGACTGGCTGTACTTCGTCACCATCGACGGGCAGGGTACGACGCTGTTCACCCGCGACTACCAACAGCATCTGGCGAACATCGAGTTGGCCAAACACAACGGTGTCCTCGACAGCGCGCGATGAGCGTAGCCGCGCGAAGCGCGGCGGCGAAGAACGCAATCAGGCCCCGCGCGCTAGGAAGGCTGCGGTGCTCGGTTCGCCGATCGCCCATTCACGCTCTCCGCAGCTGCACCTGGCCGCCTACCGAGCGCTGGGGCTGGCCGACTGGACTTACCAGCGCATCGAGTGCGACGCCGACGAACTACCCGGCGTCGTCGTCGGGTTCGGGCCGGAGTGGGTCGGGGTTTCGGTGACGATGCCCGGCAAGTTCGCCGCGCTGCGGTTCGCCGACCAGCGCACCGAGCGGGCGGAGCTGGTCGGAGCCGCGAACACGTTGCTACGCACGCCGGATGGCTGGCGGGCCGACAACACCGACGTCGACGGAGTCTCGGGCGCCCTGGGCTCAGAAGGCTTAGCGACGGGTACCGCGGTGGTGTCGGGATCCGGCGGCACCGCGCCGGCGGTGATCGTGGCGCTGGCCGAATTGGGCGTCACCGACATCACCGTCGCCGCGCGCAACGCGGACAAGGCCGCCGGCTTGGTGGAGCTGGCCCGTCGGGTCGGTGCCGAGGCCCGGTTCTGCGACCTGAACGGCGGCGCGCTCACCGACGCGGTCGCGGCGGCGAGTGTGCTGGTCAACACCTTGCCTGCCGACGTCGCGGCGCGTCACGCCGAGGTCTTTGCCGGTGCGCCGGTGCTGCTGGACGCGATCTACGACCCGTGGCCGACGCCGCTGGCTTCCGCGGTGACCGCCGCGGGTGGCCGGGTGATCAGCGGGCTGCAGATGCTGCTGCATCAGGCGTACGCGCAAGTCGAACAATTCACAGGCCTGCCGGCGCCGCGAGCGGCGATGGAGGCGGCTTTGGATTAGCCTGCCGCGCATGCTGACCGCAGCCGTGCTGCTGTGGATGGCGGCGCTGACCGGCTACGACGTCCGCCAATGCCGACTGCCTAACCGGCTCACCCTCCCCGGATTCGCGACGGTGATGCTCGTGGCCGCCGGCTCAGGCCACGGTCTGGCAGCTGCGTTGGGAGCCGCGGCGTTGACCACGGTCTATCTGTTGGTGCACCTGGTGTCGCCGACGGCGATGGGCGCCGGCGACGTGAAGCTCGCGCTCGGACTCGGCGCCCTGACCGGTTGCTTCGGAGCAGACGTGTGGTTGTTGGCCGCTATCGGCGCTCCGCTGTTGACGGCCGCGACGGCGGTGGTCGCCGTGCTTCGCCGCTCGGGGCCGACCGTGCCGCACGGCCCGTCGATGTGCCTGGCCAGCCTCGTCGCAATGGGGACGGCCCTGCTGCCGTAACCCAATTGGCAGCGTCTGGCAGTGCCATTACTGGAGTCGGCAGTAGGTCTGGTCTGACCATGTGGGCATGACAACCACATCGATTTCACCCAGATCACTCCACGCAGACGCTGCACGCCGGCGATCCCTTCGCGCCGACCTCGCCTTCTGGACCGCCGCGGGCGCGGTCGTCGCCGCGCTCAGCGGACCACTGGCGCACTGGTGGCAGGTGTCCCGCACGGTGCTCCTGGTCGGCGGGCTGTCCTTTGTGATCCTCGGCCCCGTCCTGCTGCTCGGCCTGAACCGAATTCGCCGGGTGTCGAGTGGACTGGTGGCCGGCTTCGTGGTGAGCAATTTCCTCCTGGCGCCGATCACCGCGGCAGCGGCGTGGTTCGGTTGGCTGGGCTTGAGCGCCGCCGGCAACTGGGCGCTGGCCGACGCGGCAGCGGTCATGCTTGTGCTGGGCGTCTGGCAACTCACCGCTGTGCGGCCGCGCTAGGCCGCCGCGGGGTTGCGGCCATTCAGCGCGCTGCGCAATCCGTAACGCTTGCCGTGGACTTCGCGTGGCTCGCGCTCCGGGAATTTCCGTTCGGAGTGGGTTTCCGGAGCATCGTCGGGCGTCCCACGCAGCCAGCTATTCGGCACAGCGAGTTTGAGGATGGTCCAGAACGACTGCCAGTATTGGCGCAGCAGCGGCCCGGTCGTGTACGGCAGGTCGTACTTTTCGCAGACCGCGCGCACCCGGACACCGATCTCGGCGTATCGGTTACTGGGCAGATCCGGGAACAGGTGGTGTTCGATTTGATAGCAGAGGTTCCCACTCATGAACGCCATGATCGGGCCGGCATTGAAGTTCGCCGAGCCCAGCATCTGACGTATGTACCACTCGCCGCGGGTCTCCTCGTCGAAGCTTTCGCGGGTGAATTTCTCGGCGCCGTCGGGAAAGTGCCCACAGAAGATGACCATGTAGGCCCAGTAATTTCTGATCAGGTTGGCGATAGCGTTCGCCTTGAGCGTGTGCTTCCAGTTGCTGCCGGCCAGGGCCGGGTAGACGATGTAATCCTTACCCGCCTGTTTGCCCATCTTGGTTCCCATGATGCGCAGATCTTTTCGCGCTTCAGCCCAGGATTTTTCTTTCTTCCGGATCTTCGCGGACTCGAGGTGGTGCAGCGCGACACCCCACTGGAACAACGTCCCCAAGAGCAAGTTGTAGACGGGATTGCCGATCATCCACGGCGCCCACGGCTCGTCTCGCGTCACCCGCATGATGCCGTAACCGACATCGCTGTCCAGGCCGACGACGTTGGTGTACTTGTGGTGCACGAAATTATGCGAGTGCTTCCACTGCGACGACGGGCACGCGGTGTCCCATTCCCACTCGGTGGAGTGCACTTCGGGATCGTTCATCCAGTCCCACTGGCCGTGAATGATGTTGTGCCCCAACTCCATGTTCTCGATGATTTTGGCCGACGCCAGGCTGGTGATACCCGCCAGGCGCGCGATCCTGCTGCTGCTGGCGAACAATGCGAGGCGCCCGAAGGCGGCGAGCCCGCGCTGCAATTGGATCGCGCGGCGGATATACCGCGCATCGCGTTCGCCCCGCGATTCTTCGATGTCGGCACGGATAGCGTCGAGCTCCGAAGCCAGATCCTCGACGTCTTGTGGGCTCAGGTGGGCGTATGCCTTGATGTCAGTGATGGCCATGAGACCGGTTTCCCTTTCAGACCTTGATGGTGCAGTTGCCGGATGCGGTCGAGATGCACGTCTGTATGCGATCGCCGGCCCCGTGTTCCTGGCCAGAACGAACGTCGCGAATGTGGCCGTCTTCCAACGGAAGTACACAGGTTTGACAGATACCCATGCGGCAGCCGAAGGGCATCTGGATGCCCAGTTTCTCGCCGGCCTCGAGAATCGATGTCGCACCGTCGATTTCGACCGACTTGTCAGAAATGGCAAACGTCACGGTGCCACCTTCACCGCCTTTGTCGGTGGCGGCGATGTTGAATCGCTCCATGTGCAGCGCGTCATCGAGGTCGTTGTCCTGCCACACTTTTTCGACCGTGTCGAGCATCGCGGCGGGCCCGCACGCCCACGCCGGACGGTCCCGCCAATCGGCGACGATGTCGTCGAGTTTGTCGAAGTCGAGCTTGCCGTCGGTCTCGGTGAGCTGAAGGTGCAGCCGGTAACCCCGCTGCTCCTTTTCGATCTCGCGCAACTCGTCGCGAAAAATCACCGCATCCTGCGATCCGGCCGAGTGCACATGAACGATGTCGGGAAACTGACCTCGGGTCCGCAACGAACGCAGCATCGCCATGACGGGTGTGATGCCACTGCCGGCAGTGATGAACAGAAGTCTCTCCGGGGGAGGGTTCGGCAACGCGAAGTCGCCCTTGGGCGATGCCAACCGAATGATGTTGCCCGGTTCGACGCCGTTGACCAGATGGGCCGACAGGAAACCCTCGGGGGTGGCTTTCACCGTGATCGAGATGTTCTCGTCGCCGCGTTCGGGAACCGACGTCAGAGAATACGAGCGCCAGTGCCAGCGACCGTCGACGCGCAAACCGATGCCGACGTACTGTCCCGGGCTGTAGTCGCCGGAGAATCCCCAGCCCGGCCGGATGACGACGGTTGCCGAGTCTTCGGTCTCGGGCTTGACCGAAACGATCTCGCCCCGCAGTTCGCGCGCCGACCAGAGCGGGTTGAGCAACGACAGGTAGTCATCGGGGAGCAGCGGGGTCGTCGCGCGTGAGGCCAGGCCGCGAACGGTGTTCACCCAGGACCCCGAGGCGGAGTCGACATCTCTCGCGGGGGATCGAGCCCAGCGCACCAGAGTTTTCAAGCTCGAAGCCATGAATCGCCTCCCGTTGCGCGCTGCTGTGACCGTGATCACGAGGTGGCTACCCTACTGGGGAGTAAGTAAACCCAAGACGAGGTCACAATCGGCTGAACGGCCGAAGGTCGGCGTGAGGCTTTACCTCGTCGACGCCGGTCGTGGGAAGATGGGACACGTGTTGCGATGGACCACTGCTGGTGAATCCCACGGCCGCGCGTTGGTGGCCGTGGTCGAAGGCATGGTCGCCGGCCTGAGGATCACCTCCGATGACATCGCCGACCAGTTGGCCCGCCGTCGCCTCGGCTATGGCCGCGGCGCCCGGATGAAGTTCGAGCGTGACCAGGTCACCGTGCTGGCCGGGGTGCGCCATGGCGTCACGCTCGGCGGGCCGATCGCCATCGAAATCGGCAACACCGAATGGCCCAAGTGGGAAACCGTGATGGCGCCCGACCCGGTCGACACAGCTGAGCTCGAGGTGGCGCGCAATGCGCCGTTGACCCGGCCACGGCCCGGCCACGCCGACTACGCGGGCATGCTCAAATACGGGTTCGACGACGCCCGCCCGGTGCTCGAGCGGGCCAGCGCTCGCGAGACCGCTGCCCGGGTCGCGGCCGGAACCGTCGCGCGGCAGTTCCTGCGGCAGGCGCTCGGCGTCGAGGTGCTCTCGCACGTCATCTCGATCGGCGAATCCACCCCGTACGAAGGGCCGCCGCCGCAACCGGGTGACCTGGCGGCGATCGACGCCAGCCCGGTGCGCGCGTTCGACAAGGCGACCGAAGCGTCGATGATCGCCGAGATCGAGGCCGCCAAGAAAGACGGCGACACCCTCGGCGGTGTGGTGGAAGCCGTTGCGGCCGGATTGCCGGTCGGACTCGGATCGTTCATCAGCGGCGACGCCCGGCTGGACAGCCAGCTCGCCGCCGCCGTGATGGGCATTCAGGCGATCAAAGGCGTCGAGATAGGTGACGGCTTCACCACCGCACGTCGACGCGGCAGCCGCGCCCACGACGAGATGTACCCGGGTCCCGACGGCGTTGTCCGCTCGACCAACCGGGCCGGCGGCCTGGAAGGCGGCATGACCAACGGCCAGCCGCTGCGGGTGCGCGCGGCGATGAAGCCCATCTCCACCGTGCCGCGTGCGCTGGCCACCGTGGACATGGCCACCGGCGACGAGGCCGTCGCAATCAACCAGCGTTCCGATGTCTGCGCGGTCCCGGCTGCCGGTGTCGTGGTCGAGACCATGGTGGCTTTGGTGCTGGCCCGTGCGGCGCTGGAGAAGTTCGGCGGCGATTCGGTGACCGAAACCCGGCGCAACATCGAGTCTTACCGGCGGTCGGTAGCCGAGCAGGAGCCGGTCAGCGAAGTTCGGGCATCCGGGTAACGCTGATGGCACCTAAAGCCGTATTGGTGGGGCTGCCGGGATCGGGCAAGTCCACCATCGGACGACGGCTGGCCAAAGCCCTGGGCGTCGGCATGCTGGACACCGATGCGGCGATCGAGGAGCAGACCGGACGTCGCATCGCCGACATCTTTGCCACCGACGGGGAAAAAGAGTTCCGCCGAATCGAGGAAGGCGTGATTCGCGCGGCCTTGGCCGAACACGACGGCGTTCTGTCGCTCGGCGGCGGCGCTGTCACCACGCCCGGCGTGCGCACCGCACTGGCCGGCCACACCGTCGTCTACCTGGAAATCAGTGCCGCCGAAGGAGTTCGGCGCACCGGGGGTAACACCGTGCGGCCGCTGCTGGCCGGACCGGACCGCGCCGAGAAGTTCCGCGCGCTGATGTCGCAGCGCGTCCCGCTGTACCGGCAGGTCGCGTCGATCCGAATAAACACCAACCGTCGCAACCCCGGCGCCGTCGTCCGCCACATTGTCTGCCGCCTGGACGACCCGAAACCGGTTGCCGCAGCGCGCAACCGCCGCCGGCCGCCGTGGCGCCGCACGCCGCCCGCGCAGGCGCCGAGCCCCACCGAGCCCCGAACCGGCCCGCCGCCCACCCCCGCAACCCCGGCCGCGCTGGCCGCGGCCCGTCGCGCCGAGGCCGGCAAATGACGGAGTGTCCCGACTCGGTCACCGTGCAGGTGGCCGTCGACCCGCCCTACCCGGTGGTGATCGGCACCGGGCTGCTGGGCGAGCTCGGCGAACTGCTCGCCGGGCGCCACCGCGTCGCCGTCCTGCACCAACCGGTGCTGGCCCAGACCGCGGAGGTAATCCGAAACAATCTGGCCGACAAGGGGATTGACGCACACCGCATTGAAATTCCCGATGCCGAAGCCGGCAAGGACTTGCCCGTGGTGGGCTTCATCTGGGACGTGCTGGGCCGCATCGGCATTGGCCGCAAGGACGCTCTGGTAAGCCTCGGCGGCGGGGCTGCCACCGACGTCGCCGGCTTCGCCGCGGCGACCTGGCTGCGGGGCGTGTCGATCGTGCATGTGCCCACCACGCTGCTGGCGATGGTCGACGCGGCGGTCGGCGGCAAGACCGGCATCAACACCGACGCGGGTAAAAACCTGGTTGGCGCATTTCACCAGCCGACCGCTGTGCTGGTCGACCTGGCGACGTTGCAGACGTTGCCGCGCAACGAAATCGCGGCCGGAATGGCCGAAGTCGTCAAGGCCGGTTTCATCGCCGACCCGGTGATCCTGGATCTGATCGAGGCCGATCCGCAGGCCGCGCTCGACCCGTCGGGGGAGGTGCTCCCTGAGCTGGTCCGGCGCGCGGTCGCCGTCAAAGCCGAAGTGGTCGCCGCCGACGAGAAGGAATCGGAGCTGCGCGAAATCCTCAACTACGGCCATACCTTGGCCCACGCGATCGAGCGACGAGAGCACTACCAGTGGCGCCACGGCGCCGCGGTCTCGGTGGGGTTGGTGTTCGCGGCCGAGTTGGGCCGGCTGGCCGGGCGTCTCGATGACGCCACCACGCAACGCCACCGCAGCATCCTGACGTCGCTGGGCCTGCCGGTCGGCTACGACGCCGACGCGTTGCCTCAATTGTTGGAATACATGGCCGGCGACAAGAAGACCCGCTCGGGGGTGCTGCGGTTCGTGGTGCTCGACGGGCTGGCCAAACCCGGTCGCCTGGAAGGGCCGGACCCGGCGCTGCTGGCGGCCGCCTACGCGGAGGTGGGCGCATGACGCGCGGCGGCGGCGATGACGCCGGCGGAGCCGGGGTCGAGGAGTGGCGCAAATGAGCACCGTCAACGTCATCAATGGGCCCAACCTCGGGCGGCTGGGGCTGCGTGAGCCGGACGTCTACGGCGACACCACCCACGACGACCTTGTAGCGCTGATCGAACGCGAGGCCGCCGAGCTTGGATTGAAAGTCGTTGTCCGGCAAAGCGACAGCGAGGCCCAGCTGCTGGACTGGATTCACCTCGCCGCTGACACCAAAGAGCCGGTCATTCTTAACGCCGGCGGGCTGACGCACACATCGGTCGCGCTACGCGACGCCTGCGCCGAGCTGAGCGCACCTTTGATCGAGGTACACATCTCCAACGTGTATGCCCGCGAAGAGTTTCGGCACCACTCGTACCTGAGCCCCGTCGCGACCGGCGTCATCGTGGGATGCGGCGTGCAGGGCTACCTGCTGGCCCTGCGGTATCTAGCGGGCCGCTAGTCCTTTTCCGGATCGCCCTGAGTCTTGATGTGCTCGGTAGGCTCGGCGGTCTCGTGGGCCGGGATCGCCTCGGTCGCTTGCCCGCTAGGCGACGGCCGGGGAATCTTGCCGGTCTTTTCTTCGCTGTGGGCCGGGTCGACGGCCTCGGTGGCCCCTTCCGCTTCCGCGCTGTAGGCCGTCGGCGACGCGTACTCCTCGCGTTCGGCGCTCGCCACGGCGGCCGGTTGTTCCTGCGGCCATGCGTCACCTTCAGCGGCGGCCCGGTCGGAGCGGACCGCGGCGAACACATCGGTGTCGGCCCGTTCCTCGTCACCGCTTTCGCTGCTTTTCGGCTTGTAGGCACCCGCGCGGTCGACCCGCCAGCGGCCCACGGTCACCCCGCTGATCGCGCCCAAAAACACCACCAGGGCGGTGAAGGCCGCGAATGTGGTCAACTCGTTGATCAGTCCGCCGACGTACAGCGATGAGTAGAAAATCGAGATCAGCCAGGTCACCGCACCGCTGAGCAGCCCGGCCACCAGTCCGGCCAACAGCCACGTCATCGCCAGGTCGTCGCGACGATCCGGGTCTGGGTTGGACGCAGCGTCTTCGCGGCCGTCGAGAACCCCCCAGATGACCACGCCGACGAGGAACAGAAGGAGCAGCACAATGCTGATCAACGCGGCCTGCGTCTGCCACACATTGATCAGCGTTCCCTGAAACAGGCGAACGACGACCATCGCAGCGCCGAATACCAGGCCGCGCAGCATCCAGTTAGTCATGGGGCCACAGCGTAGCGAGTAGCGTCACCCGGCGTGACACATTCCCAGCGGCGAGCCGCACTCGGTGCCAGGATCCGTGCTGCGGGCCTGGACGCGATGCTGGTCACCGACCTGAACAATGTGCGCTACCTGTGCGGTTTCACCGGGTCCAACGCGGGGCTGCTGGTGTTTGCCGACGACGGCGAGCCGGTGCTGGCCACCGACGGCCGCTACCGCACCCAGGCCGCTCAGCAGGCACCTGATGTGGAACTGGCCATCGAGCGGGCTTGCGGGCGTTATCTGGCCGGGCGCGCCGCGGCTGCCGGCGCTTGGCGGCTGGGCTTCGAGAGTCATGTGGTCACCGTGGACGGGTTCGACGCGCTGTCTGCCGCGCTGACGGAGGCCGGCAGCACCGAACTGGTCCGGGCCCCGCACACGGTGGAAGGGCTGCGCGAAGTGAAAGACGCCGGCGAGGTGGCGCTGCTGCGGCTGGCTTGCGAGGCCGCCGACGCCGCGCTGACCGACCTGATCGCCCGCGGCGGACTGCGGCCGGGCCGGACCGAACGCGAGGTCGGCCGCGAGCTGGAGGCTCTGATGCTGGATCACGGCGCCGACGGTGTTTCCTTCGAGACGATCGTGGCCACCGGGGCGAATTCGGCGGTCCCGCATCACCGGCCCACCGATGCGGCGCTGGCCGCCGGCGACTTCGTCAAGATCGACTTCGGTGCTCTGGTCGGCGGCTATCACTCCGACATGACCCGCACGTTTGTGCTGGGCAAGGCCGCCGACTGGCAGGTGGAGATCTACGAGCTGGTCAGCTCCGCGCAACGAGCCGGCCGGGTCGCACTCGAAGCCGGCACCAGCCTGGCCGACGTGGACGCCGCAGCGCGCCGCGTGATCGCAGACGCCGGGCACGGCGCACACTTCGGTCACGGCCTCGGCCATGGGGTAGGGCTGCAGATCCATGAAGCGCCGGGGATCAACGCCACCGCCGCCGGTACACTACTGGCGGGCTCCGTGGTGACCGTGGAGCCCGGCGTCTATCTGCCCGACCGTGGCGGCGTCCGCATCGAGGACACGCTGGTTGTGGCGGACGAGAACTCCGGACACGCACCGGAATTGCTCACCCGGTTCCCCAAGGAACTGGCGATCCTGTAGGAGATTCATCGACTGTGGCAAGCACTGCCGATTTCAAGAATGGACTCGTACTGGTGATCGACGGCCAGCTGTGGCAGATCGTCGAGTTCCAGCACGTCAAACCGGGCAAGGGCCCGGCGTTCGTCCGCACCAAGCTCAAGAATGTGTTGTCGGGCAAGGTGGTCGACAAAACCTACAACGCGGGCGTGAAGGTGGAGACCGCCACGGTGGACCGGCGCGACGCCACCTATCTCTATCGCGACGGCAGCGACTTCGTGTTCATGGACAGCCAGGACTACGAGCAGCACCCGTTGCCGGAGTCGCTGGTGGGCGATGCCGCCCGGTTCTTGCTGGAGGGCCTGCCTGTGCAGGTGGCTTTCCACAATGGGGCGCCGCTCTACCTCGAGCTTCCGGTGACCGTCGAACTCGTGGTCACCCACACCGAGCCGGGTCTGCAGGGCGACCGGTCCAGCGCCGGCACCAAGCCGGCCACCGTGGAAACCGGTGCGGAGCTTCAGGTGCCGTTGTTCATCAACACCGGCGACAAGCTGAAGGTCGACTCCCGCGACGGCAGCTACTTGGGACGTGTCAACGCGTGAGCCGGCCCGCTCGTCCTGTTAAAGGACGGCATCAGGCGCGGAAGCGTGCCGTCGACTTGTTGTTCGAAGCCGAGGCCCGCGGATTGACCCCGGCTGAGGCGGCCGACGCGCGTACCGCGCTGGCGGAGGCCAAGCCTGACGTGGCCCCGCTCCACCCGTACACGATGACGGTGGCACGCGGCGTCAGCGCACACGCGGCGCATATCGACGACTTGATCGCATCGCATCTGCAGGGCTGGACGCTGGAACGGCTGCCCGCCGTGGACCGCGCGATCCTGCGGGTCGCGGTGTGGGAGCTGTTGCACGCCGACGACGTGCCGGAGCCGGTCGCCGTCGACGAGGCGGTGGAGCTGGCCAAGGAACTGTCCACCGACGACTCACCGGGTTTCGTCAACGGAGTGCTGGGCCAGGTGATGCTGGTAACCCCGCAGATCCGGGCGGCGGCCCAAGCTGTCCGTGAATCCGGCGATTCATGACCCGACTGGAGCTGCGCGTCGTTGTCGCTGCCGTATTGGCGGCGACGGTCGTGCTGGGCGCGGTGCTGTGTGCGGCCTACGGGCAGGCGGTGATCGCCGCGGTGCTCGCGATCTACGCGTTGGGCGTCGGGGCCTGGTTGTATCACTCGGTCGAGCGCTACATGCTGGCCCGTCGCATCAGCACGGTTCGGTCGGCGGCCAAGCCTTTCCAGCCGTTGCTTCCGGTGATGGCCGCGATCATGGGATTGACTCAGGCGGTCGTGCGGTCGCTGTCCGACGTCACCGATGAGGCGCCGCGGCGCTGGGACATTCCCGTTCGGCGGTGGATGGCAATCAACCGCCGCGGGCACGACGTCGACGACGAATTCGACGGCTGAATCCGCTCCTTTCACACCCGCCTCGTGCGTCGCTGGCGGCGACGGCATCCGATGTGCCCGCCTACGAGCGACAGCGCCCGCCGATTCGCTCAGAGGCGGGCGGATAGCCGTTCCCGTCGCGCGGGGTCTGGTGTGGCAGGTGTGACAGTCCGGGTTGAGGTGACAGGGTCGACGAAATGCCCGCGAGCTCATCCGCCGAGGGACACACTGGCGATATGGACCGAAACGGCAGGCGCCCGAGACGGCTGTGTGTTTCCGCGCTGGCGGCGGTGGCGAACCCGTCGTACTCGCGCATCGACACCTGGAATCTGCTCGACGATGCGTGCCACCATCTGGCCGTCGTCGACCGTGCCGGAATGGATACCAGCCACGAAGCCGCCCGGGTGCGGCGTCTGCTCAACCGTCTCAGCGCCTACGAGCGCTACTGGATCTACCCGGGCCCGGAGAACTTGGCGACCTACTGCGGCTATCTGGATCAACTCGCCACGGTGAGCCTCGCCGAACAGGTGTCGCTGGCCGTGCGACTGCTCTCCGAATACGGCGACCGCGCGGCCTTGTTCGACACTTCGTCATCGCTTGTCGATCAGGAACTGGTGGCGCGGGCCAAAGAGCAGCAGTTCTACACCGTGCTGCTCGCCGACGACGCCCCGGTCACCGCACCCGAAGGCCTGGCGGAAAGTCTGCGCGCGATTCGCGACGTCGGCGACGACGTGCAGTTCGAGCTGCTGGTGGTGACCAGCGTCGAGGACGCCATCACCGCGGTCGCGTTGAACGGCGAGATCCAGGCGGCCATCATTCGGCACGACATCCCGCTGCGGTCCCACGACCGGGTGCCGCTGATGACCACGCTGCTCGGGCGGAACGACGACGTGATCGCAACCGACCGCACCCACGACTGGGTCGAGTGCGGCGAGTGGATCCGCGAACTGCGGCCACACATCGACCTGTACCTGCTCACCGACGAATCGATCGCCGCCGAGACCGAAGACGACTCCAACGTCTACGACCGCACCTTCTATCGGCTCAACGACGTCACCGACCTGCACACCACCGTGCTCGCCGGTATCAGGAACCGTTACTCCACACCGTTTTTCGACGCGCTAAGGGCCTACGCGGCACGGCCGGCCGGCCAATTCCACGCGCTGCCCATCGCGCGCGGCGCCAGCATCTTCAACTCCAAGACGCTGCAGGACATGGGCGAGTTCTACGGCCGCAACATCTTCATGGCCGAGACGTCGACGACCTCCGGTGGACTGGACTCGCTGCTGGACCCACACGGCAACATCAAAAAAGCGATGGACAAGGCGGCAAAGACCTGGAATTCCGATCAGACCTACTTCGTCACAAACGGAACGTCCACCGCGAACAAGATCGTCGTGCAGTCGCTGACCCGGCCGGGCGACATCGTGCTGATCGACCGCAACTGCCACAAGTCGCACCACTACGGCCTGGTGCTGGCCGGGGCGTACCCGCTGTACCTCGACGCCTACGAGCTTCAGCCGTTCGCGATTTATGGTGCCGTGTCGTTGCAGACCATCAAAAAGGCGCTGCTCGACCTGGAGGCGGCCGGGCAGCTGAGCAAAGTGCGCATGCTGCTGCTCACCAACTGCACGTTCGACGGCGTCGTCTACAACCCGCGGCGGGTAATGGAGGAAGTGCTGGCGATCAAGCCGGACATCTGCTTCCTGTGGGACGAAGCGTGGTATGCGTTCGCCACCGCCGTGCCGTGGGCGCGGCAACGCACCGCGATGATCGCCGCCGAGCAACTCGAGTTGATGCTGTCGTCTCCGGCTTATGTGCAGGAGTACCAGCAGTGGCGTGAGTCGATGCAGGGGATCGACCGCGCCCAGTGGGGCGAGCACCGGCTGCTTCCCGACCCCAGCCGGGCCCGAGTTCGGGTCTACGCCACCCACTCGACCCACAAATCGCTGTCGGCGTTGCGGCAGGCGTCGATGATTCATGTCCGCGACCAGGACTTCAACGCGCTGTCCCGCGACGCATTCGGGGAGGCGTTCCTGACTCACACCTCGACGTCGCCGAACCAGCAGCTGCTCGCGTCGCTGGATCTGGCCCGTCGGCAGGTCGACATCGAAGGTTTCGATATGGTGCGGTATGTCTAC
This sequence comes from uncultured Actinomycetota bacterium, assembly GCA_963760095.1. GTDB lineage: Bacteria > Actinomycetota > Actinomycetes > Mycobacteriales > Mycobacteriaceae > Mycobacterium. Next base: position 24,198 of record CAVXBT010000023.1, read on the forward strand.
GACATGGCGCTGGTCTTCCGTCACCGCGTCCGCAAGGACCGGCTGATCAGCAAGTGGTTCCGCATCCTCGACGAATCCGATTTGGTGCCAGACGAATTCCGGCTTTCCGCGGTCAGCTCCTACCGCCAGGTGCGCCAAGGAGTGTTGGAGGCGTGGAACGAGGCGTGGCGGTCCGACCAATTCGTGCTCGACCCGACGCGGGTCACCCTGTACCTGGGTCAGACGGGCATGAACGGATACGACTTCCGCGAGAAGATCCTGATGGAGCGGTTCGGCATCCAGATCAACAAGACCTCGATCAACAGCGTGCTGTTGATCTTCACGATCGGTGTGACGTGGTCGAGCGTGCACTACCTGCTCGACGTGCTGCGCCGGGTGGCCACCGACTTCGATCGCACCGAGAACGCGGCCAGCAGAGACGACCGCGCCCTGCACCGGCGCCGGGTCGAGGAGATCACCGAGGATCTCCCGCCGCTGCCCGACTTCAGCGAGTTCGACGGCGCATTCCGGCCGGACGACGCCAGCGCATTCGGCGACATGCGCTCGGCGTTCTACGCCGGATATGAGGACCTGGATCGTGAACACGTCATGATCGGGGAGGCGGGACGGCGGCTCGCCGACGGAAAGATGCTGGTGTCCACGGGATTCGTGGTGCCCTATCCGCCCGGCTTTCCGGTGCTGGTGCCCGGCCAGGTCGTCTCCAAGCAGATCCTGTATTTCCTCGCTCAACTCGACGTCAAGGAAATCCACGGATACAACCCTGATCTCGGATTATCGGTGTTTACCGAGGCTGCGCTGAAGCGGATCACCGCCGCGCGGCACTCCGACATTGTGATCGGATAGTTGTCGCTAGGCTTACCGCTCATGGCGATGGCGGGCCGCCCGGCCAATTCCCGGCTCTCCGTGGATGACTGGGTGCAGGAAGGGTTTCGGGTGCTGGCCGAGGGCGGCGCGAAGGCCCTGACGCTGGGTGGGCTGTGCACCCGTCTTCGGGTGACCAAGGGCAGCTTCTACTGGCACTTCGCTGACATGAGCGCCTATCGCACGGCGCTGATCGATACCTGGGCCGCGGTGCGCGATGAGGATCGAGGGTATTTCGACGAGCTGGCCACCGCACCGCCCCGGCAGCGATTGTCGCGCATGATGACCGCGCTGGTCGGTCCCCGGCACTGGATGCTGGAGCGCGCGATGCGGGAATGGGCGCGATCGGAGTCCGCGGTCGCCGTCGCTGTGCGGACATCCGATCGCAGAGTGATCGACGCAGTCCGGCAGGCTTTCCTCGACGACGGCTTCGATCCCGATCAGGCCGACATCCGTGCCAACGCCACCTTCGCCGCCGGTATCGGCTTTTTGCACCTGGCGGGTTCACGCCCCAGCCCGCGGGCCGCCGGGCGACGGGAGAAATTCCTCGACGTGATGCTGCGGCACTGAAGGCACCACGTACCATACCAAAAGGTATGGTACGGTCTCCGGATGGCGGAGGTCAGCGCGGATTTCGTCGCGCGCCTGGCAGATCGAGCGGGAGAGGCGGAGAAGCTGCGCCGGCTGCCGCAGGCCACCATCGACGACTATCGGCAATCCGGGCTGGCGCGACTGCTGCTGCCGAAGCGTTACGGCGGCCTGCAGCGGGAGTTCCCGGAGATTCTCGACGCGGTGCGCCGGATGGCTCACGGCTGCGCGTCCAGCGCATGGACCCTGGGCTTTTACACGCTGCACAACTGGATGCTTGCGCTGGTCACCGAGCAAGCCCAAGACGAGGTGTTCGCCGACGGGCCGGTGTTGTGCCCTGCGCCGCTTGCGCCCACCGGGCGCGGTACACCGGCCGACGGCGGTATGCGGCTGACCGGGCGGTGGTCGTGGGCCACCGGTGTGATGGACGCCGACTGGGTGATGGTCGGGGCGATCTGCGGGCCTGACGACGCCCCGTATCCGGCCCTGGTATTGCTGCCGGCCAACGACATTCGTGTCGACGACGTCTGGCACATCGCCGGGATGTGCGCCACCGGCTCCAACGACGTCGTCGTCGACGACGTGTGGGTGCCCGAACATCGACTGGTCGCAGTGACCGACATCTACAACGGCACAACACCGGGTGCGGCGCTGCACGACGCCGCGGTATACCGGTGGCCGATGGTCCCCGCGCTGGCGTTGACGGCGGCCATGCCGGCGCTGGGCTCCGCAGAGCGGGTCGCGGACCTGTTCGCGGCGCGGCTCAGCGAGCGGGTGCTCGCGTATTCCGGTGTGGCGCAGAAGGACCAGCCCGCTGCGCAAGTGCGTCTCGGTGACGCCCGGGTGCGGTTGCGCGCCATGCGCGGCCTGGCCCAGTCCGCCGCCGACGATATCCAGGCCAGAGTCGCCGATGGGCAGCACATCGGCCGTAAAGCGCGAGCCGGCGTGCGCGCTGCTGCGGCACACGTGGTCCACGAATCCCGCGCCGTCATCACCGATCTGCTCGAGGCGTCCGGAGCCAGCGCACAATTCCTGGACAACCCGTTACAGCGTGCCAAGCGCGACGTGGACGTGATTTCCGGGCACATGGTGTTCGACTACGACGTCAGCCGTGAGCTGGTGGGCGCGCTGGAGATCGGCGCGAAAGTTGCGCCGTTCGCCATGATCTAGCTGCCGCGGGTATTCAGCGCAGCGCCTTGGCATACAGCAGGCTGTCGCGTGGCTCGGGACCGAGGTTCGGATAGACCGCGTGCCGGGTGAGCCGACCTTCGAGCCGGAATCCGGCCCGCTGCAGCAGTTGCACTGACCGCTCGTTATCGACATGGCAGGTGGCCCATACCCGGTAGACATTGCGATCGGCGTGCAGTGCGCCCAGCAACATGTCGAGCGCTTCGTACATCAAACCCTTGCCCCACCAACGGCGACCGACGCAGTAGCCGATTTCGACAGAGTGCCGCACCGACAGCCGGCCACTGATCATCCCGATGATCTCGTCGCTGTGCGCCAGCACGATGACCCAGGTCCGCGCGTGATCCTCGACGTTGAGTCTGTCGGAAATCACCCGCCGCGTCGCCGCCACGTCGGGGTGCGGCGTCCACAGCAGATACTTGGTGACCTGGGGATCGCGGCCGACCCTTTGGAACAATGCGACGGCATCGTCGAGTACCGGCAAGCGCAGTAGCAGCCGCGGCCCGGCGATGCGCTCCGGCAGGTATTCGACCATCTACAGGCCCAGTGCGCGATACGTCCGGTGCACGAATTTCGGTTGCACCGCTTGCAGTTTCACGCGTGAGGTGTTGCCCGCGACCGCGGCCGCGGCGTCGGCCGACAACGCGGGCAAGTTCTGAATCAGGTACAGCAAGATCACGTCGGCAACCGGATCGGCCTGCCACCAGGTCCCGTATGCACCTGGCCAACTGAACGTTCCGACGCCGCCCGGCCCGAACAACGGCGCCGACTTCGCCGGATCGGTGACTATCGAAAGGTTGAGCCCGAACCCGCGCCCGATCCAGAACGGCGCACCGAGGAAGGGATGGCGCTTCTGCTCATCGGTGAGCCGATCGGTGCGCATCAGCCGTACCGACTCTGGTGAGAGCACCCGCACGCCATTCCTCAATGTACCGCCGCACATCAGCATTTCGACGAAGCGCAGGTAGTCGTCCGCGGTCGACCACAATCCGCCGCCGGCGTTGCAGAACGCCGGTGGCGCGATGTGCGGCTGGCCCATCACGTCGTGCTGCAGCCGATCGTTGCCGTCCAGCCGGTACATGGTGGCGGCGCGCCGGCGGCCCTCGACGGTCACCCAGAAACCCGTGTCATTCATGCCCAAGGGCTGCAGGATTCGCTCATCGAGCACCTGATGGAACGGCTTGCCCTCGATACGGGAAACCAGCACGCCGACCACATCGATGGCGTGACTGTAGGTCAGCCGCTCACCCGGCTGATGCACCAGCGGCAACTCGGCGAGCGCGGACAGCCACGTGTCAGGGCCCTGCCCGAACGGCAGACGGACGTAGGCCCGGGAGATAGGCCCGCCCACCGAGAACCCGTATCCCAGGCCGCTGGTGTGGGTGAAAAGGTCCTCGACCAGGATCGCCCGCTGCACCGGATGAGTCCGATCCAACGGTCCACCCGGATCGTCCAGCACCCGCACATTTGCGAACTCCGGCAGCCAGCGCACGATGGGGTCTTTCAGCGCCAGCTTGCCCTCGTCGACCAGGCTCATCGCCGCGGCGACCGTCACCGGTTTGGTCATCGACGCGATGCGAAACAGCGTGTCACGCCGCATCGGCAATTGAGCCTCGACGTCGCGGTGGCCGATCTCGTTGACCTGCAGCACGTTTCCGTGCTGCCAGACCATGGTCACCGCACCGGCGAGCAGACCGGCGTCGCAGGCTTCGCGAATGGAGGTCTGGTTGCCCTCGAGATTCACCGCTTCAGGTTAGTGGGCGCCGCCGCGGACGGGCCCGGCCGGCAGCAGACCTACCACGTCCACTCGGCGATGGTTGGATCGTCCTCGCCGTGCTCGCGGGTGTAAGCGCGGGCGGCGAGGCGGGCATCGGCCATCCGCTGACGAAGCACCGCGGCCCGTGCTGCCAAGCCGTCCACTCGGTCGATGACGTCCATGACCAGGTGGAAGCGGTCGAGGTCGTTGAGCATGACCATGTCGAACGGTGTGGTGGTGGTGCCACGCTCTTTGAACCCTCGGACGTGCAGGTGGTGGTGATTGGCACGGCGGTAGGTGAGACGGTGGATCAGCCACGGGTAGCCGTGGTAGGCGAAGATGATCGGTTTGTCGCCGGCGAATATCGCGTCGAATTCGTTGTCAGGCAAGCCATGCGGGTGCTCGGACTCGGGCTGCAACCGCATCAGGTCGACGACGTTGACCACCCGCACCGCCAGTTCGGGCAGTTCGCGACGCAGGATGTCGGCGGCGGCCAGTGTCTCCAGGGTCGGGACGTCGCCGGCGCAGGCCAGCACCACGTCGGGTTCTCCTGTCGCGGTGCCGGCCCACTGCCAGATGCCCAGGCCGCGGGTGCAGTGCGCGATCGCCGATTCCATGTCGAGATAGGACAGCGCAGGCTGCTTGCCTGCCACGATGACGTTGACGTAGTCGCGGCTGCGCAAGCAGTGGTCGGCCACCGACAGCAGCGTGTTGGCGTCGGGCGGCAAATAGACCCGCACCACCTCGGCGCGTTTGTTGGCGACGAGATCGATGAAGCCGGGATCCTGATGGGACGCGCCGTTGTGGTCTTGGCGCCACACATGCGAACTCAGCAGGTAGTTCAGCGAGGCGATCGGCTGCCGCCACGGAAGCTCGCGACTGGTGGACAACCATTTCGCGTGCTGGTTGAGCATCGAGTCGACGATGTGCACGAACGCCTCGTAGCAGTTGAACAGCCCGTGCCGTCCGGTCAGCAGGTAGCCCTCCAACCAGCCTTGGCACAGGTGCTCGGAGAGCACTTCCATCACCCGACCCGACGGCGATAGATTCTCGTCGACAGGCAGGGTTTCCGACAGCCACACCTTGCCGGTTGACTCGTAGACCGCGTCCAGGCGGTTGGAAGCGGTCTCATCGGGACCCATCAGGCGGAATCGGTCGCGGTTGCGCGCGATCACATCCCGCAGGAAGGTGCCAAGCACCCGGGTGGCCTCGTGTGTTTGGGTGCCCGGCTGCTCGACGGCCACGGCATAGTCGCGAAAGTCGGGCAGGTCCAGGTCATGGAGCAGCAGACCGCCGTTGGCATGCGGGTTGGCGCTCATCCGTCGGTGGCCGTCGGGTGCCAGCGCGCGTAGCTCCGCGCGCAGGCCGCCGTTGTCATCGAACAGGTCCTCGGGTGCGTAGCTGCGCATCCACGTTTCGAGCTGCGCGCGGTGGGCGGGGTTGTCCCGGGTCTCGGCGAGGGGGACCTGATGTGCCCGCCAGGTGCCCTCCACCTGCTTGCCGTCGACGCGCTTGGGCCCGGTCCATCCCTTCGGGGTGCGCAGCACGATCATCGGCCACACCGGCCGTTCGGTTGTACCGCCGCTGCGGGCGTCGCGCTGGATGGCCGCGATGCCGTCGAAGGCGTCGTCGAGAGCGGCCGCAAGCTGTTGGTGCACGTCGGCCGGATCGTCTCCGGCAACGGTGATCGGCCGATAGCCGTAGCCGCGCAGCAGCGACTCCAGCTCGGCATGCGGGATGCGGGCCAGCACAGTCGGATTGGCGATCTTGTAGCCGTTGAGGTGCAAGATGGGCAGCACCGCGCCGTCGCCGACCGGGTCGAGGAACTTGTTGGAGTGCCAGCTCGCGGCCAGCGGCCCGGTTTCGGCCTCGCCGTCACCGACGACACAGGCGACCACCAGATCAGGATTGTCCAACGCCGCCCCGTAGGCATGCACCAACGAATAACCGAGTTCGCCGCCCTCATGGATGGAACCCGGCGTCTGTGCGGCGACATGACTGGGGATACCGCCGGGAAAAGAGAACTGCCGGAACAACTTTCGCAGACCCTCGGCGTCTTCCTCGATGCCGGTGTACACCTCGCTGTAGGTGCCCTCCAGGTAGGCGTTGGCCACCAGTCCGGGCCCGCCGTGGCCGGGCCCGGTGACGAAGATGACATTGGCGTCGCGGTTGCGGATGACGCGGTTCAGATGCGCGTAGATCAGGTTCAGCCCCGGTGTGGTACCCCAGTGCCCCAGCAACCGCGGCTTCACATGCTCAGGCGCCAACGGCTCGCGCAACAACGGATTATTCAGCAGATAGATCTGACCGACCGACAGGTAATTAGCCGCTCGCCAGTATGCATCGATGAGCCCTAACTGATCTTCAGAAAGAGGTAGCGGGTTGATCGCTGTGGCACCAGCGTGGCGCGTTTCGTTCATAGAAAACTTCTATCCTTTACTGGCGAGCGCCCCCGGGCGATGAGCACGGGACCGACGACGAGTTGAGTTGCGCCAACGACGCTCTCGAGGTCGCGCGCCGCACTCAACCGCGTTGTTCATCTGTGACTCCTGCGCCGGCGTGGAGGTCGATGACGCTAGCTATGCGACCCACCACGAGCCTGGAGGCGTAGGGCCCTTCATCGGTGGACGTTGGACTCTACGAGTTGGGGTTCCGAATCTCCATGCTGTAACCAGCATCGCACACAACCGAGGTGAGTTCGTCATGGACAGTTTTGTCATCCGGCCCACGACGTGGCCTGTTCTTCGAGTGTTCAGCCGCAATCCACTCGTTCGGACCAGCGACCGTATCGACGCGGTGATGATCGCGCTGGCCGTGGTCCTGGTAGCCGTTGCTGCCGCGTGCGCAGGGGTATTCGGCACGATCGTTCACGACGTCGCGGCCCGCACCTATCTCGAAGAGGCAAAGACCCGACACGCCGTGGTGGCGAAGGCGGTCGGCGACAGCGTGACGGGTTTCCTACCTGGCCCGACAGCCGCCGACGTGTACGCGCGGTGGCAGGTGAACGGCGTCGATCACGTGGATCTGATCACCTGGGATCGGGCTGTCAAAGCCGATGCGCCGTTACAGATTTGGGTGGACGCTGATGGTAATCGAGTCGATCAGCCAACGCCGGTAGCACTCGCGGGTGCGGATGCGGTGCTTTTCGCGGCCGTGGCGTGGTGGGTCGTGGTGCTGGCCACAGCACAAACCGTTGTTGTTGTGCGTGCCCACACGGCACGAGTGCGGGACGCCCAGTGGGACCGAGAGATTCGCTCCCTCGTCGAGGATGACGGTGGGCGCAGCAACCGCTGGTAAAAGATGACGGCCGCTTCCTACGGGATGGGCCCCACGGCACCAGCATCGAGGACCAATGGCCCTGCCACCGCCAGTGCTGCTGGAGAACCATTTAGACAAGTCACGATAGAGAGGTCTTGAGATGCCTGACACCGTTGTCGAAACCGGAGTCATCGAGGATGCGGTGCGGGCCGCGTGCCGCGCGCCGTCAATGCACAACAGCCAGCCCTGGCAATGGGTGTTCACCGGTGGGCAATTACGGCTATTCCTTGATCCAAGCCGAGTGATGGACTCCGACCAGTCCGCGAGAGAAGCTCTCATCGGTTGCGGCGCGGCTCTCGACCACGTCCGGGTGGCGATGGCCGAGATCGGGTGGCAAGCACACGTCGACCGGTTTCCCAACCCTGACAACCCCAACCAATTGGCGTCAATCGACTTCACCCGAGCGGAGTATGTGACCGAACGGGATCGCCGTCGCGGGAGCGCCATCTGGGCACGTCACACGGACCGCCTTCCGTTCAGCGTACCGACGGACTGGGAGTCGTTCGAATCGGTCGTGGGCGGCAGCGGTAACCGCGGGGTGGTGCACCTCGACGTGATGTCCGAGGAAATGCGGCCGCAACTCATGGAGGCGGCCCAGATCGCGGAATCGTTGCGGCTTTACAACACTCGTTATCACGACGAGCTGCACTGGTGGACAGCGCCATTCGAAGCAGAAGAAGGCATCCCGTACAGTGCCCTGGTTTCTGCGGCCGAGGGCGACCGGGTCGGTATCGGCCGGGTCTTCCCGGTGCCACGTCGGCGCGAACGACGCCCCGAGATCCCGGAAGACCATGCCAAGATCCTGCTGCTGTCCACCGATGGCGACAGCCGGGCCGACGCACTGGCATGCGGCGAAGTGCTTTCCGCGGTCTTGTTGGAATGCACCATGGTTGGCCTGGCCACCTGCCCGGTCACCCACCTCACCGAAATTGACGTCACCCGCGACCTCGTCGCGTCGCTGATGGACCGCGACATCTTTCCGCAGCTCCTGCTTCGGGTGGGCGTGGTGCCCGTCACCGAAAAGGCGCCGCCGCCCACACCGCGGCGGCCCATGTCTGAAGTTCTCCGAATGAAAGGTTGACGGGAACCGCCATGCGCGAATCGAACGCATCACAGGCGTCCATCGTCGTCGGCATTGACGGCTCCCAGGCCGCGATCCGAGCCGCGGAATGGGCGGTCGACGAAGCTCTCAGCCACGAGGTGCCACTGCGCCTGATCCAGGTGATCCCCGAACATGTCGAACCGGCCCCGTTCGCCGCCGTGGGAAGCGTGCCGATGGAACGTGAATACGCGGACGCCGCCTTGCGGATAGCCTCCGCTGAGGTGGAAGCCGCCGGCAAACCTGTCAAAGTCGAAACCGCAATACGGCAAGGTGACATTGCGGCAACCCTTGTCGCCGAGTCGCGCGACGCTGTCATGATTTGCGTCGGCTCGGTGGGAATCGGCCGTTTTGCGAAGGCATTATTAGGCTCCACCGCAACAGAACTCGCCGAAACCGCGCACTGCCCGGTAGCGATCATCCGCACCGAGCAAAGCCAGCCGAAGCCCGACAGCGCCTTGATCGTGGTCGCCGTCGGAGATTCGCCCGGCAACGACAAAGTCGTAGAGCAAGCGATGAAAGAGGCCGAGCTACGGCGCGCACCGGTGCTGGCGCTTGGAGCCTGGCGCAGCGACGTCGCTGAGATGTCCCGCGACGAGCTGGACCGGCGGACGCAGGTCTGGGAACGGCGCTACCCCGGCGTTGATGTTCACTCCGCCTCCACCCACACCGATGTCGCCGATTTCCTCGCCGCGATGGACAGGCGGATCCAGCTCGCCGTTATCGGCAGCAACGAAATCGATCAACTCGCGAATCTCATCGGGCCGCATAAACACCCGATCCTCGGACACGCCGATTGCTCGGTGTTGATCGTTCCATCCGAACTCAGCTCGGAGGGATGAACAGCCAAATGACCGCTTCGGGAAAGCATTTCGGTGTCGTCGTCGGGATAGACGGATCAGGGTATTCCGAAGAGGCGGTGCGGTGGGCCGCGCGCGAGGCCGCAATGCGCAAAATGCGCCTCACGCTGGTGCAAGCTGTCACCCTGCCCGTCCCCACCTGGCCGGCATCGGACTGGCGCGAAGTCTACGAAGCTGACGCACAGGCCATCGTCGATGACGCGGTCCAGATCGTCGACGATTTCACCAATGGCAACGGTCCGGACGACGTCAAGCGCCAGGTGGTGTTTTCCCGGCCTGCGCCGACATTGATCGACATGTCCAAAGACGCCGACTTCGTCGTCGTCGGCGCCCGCGGGCTGGGCACCGTGCGCCGGCTGCTGATGGGATCCGTCAGCACCGCGCTGATCCACCACGCCCACTGCCCGGTAGTGGTGATCCACCACGACGCTTCGCTCTACGCGCAGTCCACCGGCGCACCGGTGCTGCTGGGCATCGACGGATCACCGGCATCGGAACCGGCCACCGCAATCGCCTTCGAAGAGGCCTCGTTGCGGGGTGCGGAACTGATAGCCCTGCACGCAGCGAGTGACGGTGACACGGTGCGTATTTCGAGTACGCAACATTCGGCGGGGCAATCTTCGGCCGGTGAACTTCTGGCCGAGCGCTTGGCCGGCTGGCAGAAACGCTTCCCCGACGTGCATGTCCGTCGTGTCGTAGTGGATGACCGCCCAGCGGCTCACCTTCTCAGATTGGCCGACAGATCCCAGCTGGTCGTCGTGGGCAGCCATGGCCGCGGCGGATTCGCCGGAATGGCGCTCGGGTCGGTCAGCGCCGCGGTGGCGCACGCATCCCGCACGCCGGTGATCGTCGCGCGCAGTCAGTAGCCGCGCGGATCTTCGGCGTCCTCGGCCCGGATTCCGAAGAGAATTCGGCCTGTCATTTTCTCCGCAGTGCTCCGCAGTGCTACGCTGCCCGGCAGTCGACATCCTTTAACGATCCGTCCAGAGAGGCGGAGAAGGAGGTCAGGATCTCGCATGGGTGCCGCGGGTGATGCCGTTTTCCGCAGCGAATCTAGGGAATTGATGTCGGCGGCCGACTTGGGCCGAACCGTATCCCGCATTGCGCATCAGATCATCGAAAAGACCGCGCTGGATAACGCCGACGCGCCGCGAGTCGTGTTGTTGGGAATCCCTACCCGCGGTGTGACATTGGCCGACCGGCTGGCCGCCAACATCGCCGAATTCTCCGGTGCCGAGGTTGCCCACGGCGCACTGGACATCACGCTCTACCGCGACGACCTGATGACGAAGCCGCCGCGGCCGCTGGAGGCCACCTCGATACCGGCCGGTGGCATCGATGACGCGTTGGTGATCCTCGTCGACGACGTGCTGTACTCCGGACGGTCGGTGCGCTCGGCGCTCGACGCACTGCGCGACGTGGGCCGCCCGCGAGCGGTGCAGCTGGCCGTGCTGGTCGACCGCGGCCACCGCGAGCTGCCGCTGCGCGCCGACTACGTCGGCAAGAATGTGCCGACGTCGCGCAGCGAGAGCGTGCACGTGCTGCTGCAAGAACTGGACGGCCGTGACGCCGTGGTCATCTCCCGGGACGACGCGTCATGACCAGACACCTGCTGGCCGCGGGCGACCTGTCTCGCGACGAGGCCACCGCGATCCTCGACGATGCCGACCGGTTCGCGCAGGCGCTGGTGGGCCGCGAGGTCCGCAAGCTGCCGACGTTGCGGGGCCGGACGGTGATCACGATGTTCTACGAGAACTCCACGCGCACTCGGGTGTCTTTCGAGGTCGCCGGCAAGTGGATGAGCGCCGACGTGATCAATGTCAGCTCCTCTGGATCGTCGGTAGGCAAAGGCGAATCGCTGCGCGACACCGCGCTCACCCTGCGGGCCGCCGGCGCCGACGCACTGATCATCCGGCACCCCGCGTCGGGTGCGGCGCACCGCCTTGCCGACTGGACGTCCACGGCGCAAGGTGGTCCGTCGGTGATCAACGCCGGCGACGGCACCCACGAGCACCCGACGCAGGCGTTGCTGGACGCGCTGACCATCCGGCAGCGGCTCGGAGACATCGACGGTCGCCGCGTCGTCATCGTCGGCGACATCCTGCACAGCCGGGTCGCCCGTTCCAACGTCATGCTGCTGGCCACCCTGGGCGCTGAGGTGGTGTTGGTGGCGCCGCCGACGTTGCTGCCGGTCGGGGTCGCGGACTGGCCGGTGACCGTCTCGCACGATCTGGACGCCGAGCTGCCCGCCGCCGATGCGGTGCTGATGTTGCGGGTGCAGGCCGAGCGAATGAACGGCGGCTTCTTTCCTTCTGCGCGAGAGTATTCGGTGCTGTACGGGCTTTCCGAGCGACGCCAGGCGATCCTTCCCGGTCACGCGGTTGTCTTGCATCCCGGCCCGATGCTGCGCGGCATGGAAATTTCGTCATCAGTGGCCGATTCAACCCAATCGGCCGTGCTGCAACAGGTTTCCAATGGGGTCCACATCCGGATGGCGGTGCTGTTTCATCTGCTGGTGGGCACCGAGTCGTCCGCCGAAGGGCTCGGCGGAAAAGGGATAGTGGCATGAGCGTGCTGCTGCGAGGGGTGCGACTCTACGGCGAGGGCGAGCGGGTCGACGTGCTGGCCGACGACGGCCAGATCGCCGACATCGGGGCCGGGCTCGCGATTCCCGCTGATGCGGACGTCATCGACGCCACCGGGCAGGTGCTGCTGCCGGGATTCGTCGACCTCCACACTCATCTACGCGAGCCGGGCCGCGAATACGCCGAGACCATCGAAACCGGCTCGGCTGCGGCGGCTCTCGGTGGTTTCACCGCGGTGTTCGCGATGGCCAACACCCATCCGGTCGCCGACAGCCCGGTGGTCACCGATCACGTGTGGCACCGGGGCCAGCAGGTCGGACTGGTCGACGTGCACCCGGTTGGCGCGGTCACCGTCGGACTGGCCGGAGCCGAGCTCACCGAGATGGGCATGATGGCCGCCGGCGCCGCGCAGGTGCGGATGTTCTCCGACGACGGCAAATGCGTGCACGACCCGCTGATCATGCGACGCGCGCTGGAATACGCGACCGGCTTGGGCGTGCTCATCGCTCAGCACGCTGAGGAGCCCCGGCTGACCGTCGGCGCCGTCGCGCACGAGGGCCCCAACGCCGCCCGACTGGGATTGTCGGGATGGCCCAGGGCCGCCGAGGAGTCGATCGTGGCCCGCGACGCCTTGCTGGCCCGCGACGCCGGCGCGCGGGTGCACATCTGTCACGCCTCCACCGCGGGCACCGTCGAGATCGTCAGATGGGCCAAATCGCAAGGCATTTCGATAACCGCCGAGGTGACACCGCATCACCTGCTGCTCGACGACAGCCGACTGGCCAGCTACGACGGCGTGAACCGGGTCAATCCGCCGTTGCGCGAGGCCGCCGATGCGGTCGCGCTGCGGCAGGCATTGGCCGACGGGGTGATCGATTGCGTGGCCACCGATCATGCTCCGCACGCCGAACACGAGAAGTGCGTCGAGTTCGCCGCCGCGCTGCCGGGGATGCTGGGTCTGCAGACCGCGTTGTCGGCGGTGGTGCAGGCGATGGTCATTCCCGGGCTGCTGACGTGGCGTGATGTCGCACGGGTGATGAGCGAGAATCCGGCCCGCATCGCCGGGCTGCCCGACCACGGTCGACCCCTGGAAATCGGCGAACCGGCGAACCTGACCGTCGTCGACCCGGATGCCACCTGGACGGTGGCCGGCGCCGAGTTGGCCAGCCGATCGGCCAATACCCCGTACGAGACCATGACGCTGCCCGTCACCGTGACGGCAACGCTGCTGCGCGGCAAAGTCACTGCGCGTGACGGAAAGAGCCCAGCATGAATTCGGCGACGCTGGTCACATCGCTTATCATCGCCGGGCTGCTGGCGCTGTCGATCGCGTTCGTCATTCAGTTGATGCTGCGCGGCTGGCGGGAGCGCGCACGCCGGCAGGCCGAGCTGATCGGCACGCTGCCGCAGATGCCCAGGCAGATCGGCCCTGCGGCCATCACCACCCCCGGCGTCTACGTCGGCTGCACTATGGCTCCGGCTTGGAGCCAGCGGATCACAGCCAATGACCTCGGCTACCGCGGCAAGGCGGTGCTGACTCTGCATCCCGAGGGCATCCTTGTGCAGCGCGTCCGGGCGCAGCCGATCTGGATTCCGCGAGAGTCGATCTCCGGTATTCGTACCGAGCACGGCATCGCCGGAAAAGTCGCCGCGCGCGACGGAATACTCGCGATCCGGTGGCGGCTGCCATCGGACGTCAAGATTGACACCGGCTTTCGGGCCGACAACCGCGACGAATACGAGGGCTGGCTGCAGAGCTGGCCGGAAGGGGTCGCGCTGTGAAAGCGATGCTGGTCCTCGAGGACGGCCGGACCTTCACCGGGACGGCGTTTGGTGCGATCGGCCAGACGCTGGGCGAGGCCGTCTTTTCCACCGGGATGTCCGGGTACCAGGAGACGTTGACCGACCCCAGCTATCACCGCCAGATCGTGGTGGCCACCGCACCGCAGATCGGCAACACCGGCTGGAACGGTGAGGACGCCGAAAGCCGCGGCGACAAGATCTGGGTCGCCGGCTACGCGGTGCGCGATCCTTCGCCGCGGGTCTCCAACTGGCGTGCCACCGGAGCGCTGGAAGACGAGCTGGTCCGCCAGCGCATCGTCGGAATCGCCGGCATCGACACCCGGGCGGTGGTGCGCCACCTGCGCAGCCGAGGCTCGATGAAGGCGGGGGTATTCTCCGGTGCGTCGTTGGCAGCGCCCGACGAGTTGGCCGCACGGGTGCGCGACCAACAACCGATGCTGGGTGCTGACCTCGCCGGCCAAGTCAGCACTGTTGACGCCTATGACGTGGAATCCGAAGGGCAGCAACGTTTCACGGTGGCAGCGCTCGATCTTGGTATCAAGACGAATACCCCGCGCAACTTCGCCCGCCGCGGAGTGCGCACCCGCGTGTTGCCGTCGTCGGCGACCTTCGAGCAGATCGCTGAGCTCAAACCCGACGGGGTGTTCCTGTCCAACGGCCCAGGGGACCCGGCCACGGCCGACCACATCGTGGAGGTGACCCGAGCGGTGCTGGAATCCGGTATCCCGTTGTTCGGCATCTGCTTCGGCAACCAGATCCTGGGGCGCGCGCTGGGGCTGTCCACCTACAAGATGGTGTTCGGCCACCGCGGCATCAACATCCCGGTGATGGATCACGCCACCGGTCGGGTCGCGGTCACCGCGCAGAATCACGGCTTCGCGCTGGAGGGCGAGGCCGGCCAGCGCTTCGACACGCCGTTCGGCCCGGCGGTGGTCAGTCACACCTGCGCCAACGACGGTGTCGTCGAGGGTGTCAAACTGGTTGATGGAAGGGCCTTTTCGGTGCAGTACCACCCGGAGGCCGCAGCCGGCCCGCACGACGCGGAGTACTTGTTCGACCAATTCGTCGACGTGATGACGGGGGAGCGCGGGTAATGCCACGGCGGACCGACTTGCACCATGTCCTGGTGATCGGCTCCGGGCCGATCGTCATCGGGCAGGCCTGCGAGTTCGACTACTCGGGCACCCAGGCCTGCCGGGTGCTGCGCGCCGAAGGCCTGCAGGTCAGCCTGGTCAACTCGAATCCGGCCACCATCATGACCGACCCTGAATACGCCGATCACACCTACGTCGAACCCATCACCCCGGAATTCGTCGAGAAGGTCATCGCACAGCAGGCCGAGCGGGGTAACAAGATCGACGCGCTGCTGGCCACCCTGGGCGGTCAGACCGCGCTGAACACCGCGGTGGCGTTGTATGAGAACGGGGCGCTGGAGCGCCACGGCGTCGAGCTTATCGGCGCCGACTTCGACGCCATCCAGCGTGGTGAGGATAGGCAGCGGTTCAAAGACATCGTCGCCAAGGTCGGCGGCGAATCAGCCCGCAGCCGAGTGTGTTTCACGATGGACGAAGTCCGCGAGACCGTCGGTGAACTTGGCCTGCCGGTGGTGGTCCGGCCGTCGTTCACGATGGGCGGGCTGGGCTCGGGTCTGGCGCACTCCGCCGAGGAGGTCGACCGGATGGCCGGCGCCGGCCTGGCCGCGTCCCCGAGCGCCAACGTACTGATCGAGGAATCGATTTACGGCTGGAAGGAATTCGAACTCGAGCTGATGCGCGACGGCAAAGACAACGTGGTCGTCGTGTGTTCGATAGAAAACGTCGATCCGATGGGCGTGCACACCGGCGACTCGGTGACCGTCGCACCGGCGATGACGCTGACCGACCGGGAATACCAGCGGATGCGGGATCTGGGCATCGCCATCCTGCGCGAGGTCGGCGTCGACACCGGCGGCTGCAACATCCAGTTCGCGGTCGACCCCACCGACGGCCGGCTGATCGTCATCGAGATGAACCCGCGTGTGTCGCGGTCGAGTGCGCTGGCCTCCAAGGCCACCGGCTTCCCGATCGCCAAGATCGCCGCCAAACTGGCCGTCGGCTACACCCTCGACGAGATCCTCAACGACATCACCAAGGAAACCCCGGCCTGCTTCGAACCCACGCTGGACTACGTGGTGGTCAAGGCGCCGCGGTTCGCGTTCGAGAAATTCCCCGGCGCCGACGCCACGCTGACCACCACCATGAAATCCGTCGGCGAAGCAATGTCGTTGGGCCGCAACTTCGTCGAGGCACTCGGCAAAGTGATGCGGTCGCTGGAGACCAGCCGCGCCGGCTTCTGGACGCAACGGGACCCGGAGGGTGCGGAAGGTCAAGCCGAGGACGCCCTGGCGCGGCTGCGCACACCCGCCGAGGGCCGGCTCTACGACGTCGAACTGGCGCTGCGACTGGGCACCTCGGTGGATCGGGTCGCCGAGGCGTCGGGCATCGACCCGTGGTTCGTCGCGCAGGTCGCCGAGCTCGTGGCGTTACGGCATGAGGTCAGCGATGCCGCCGTGCTCGACGCCGACCTGTTGCGCACCTGCAAGCACAACGGCTTGTCGGACCGCCAAATCGCGGCGCTGCGACCGGAACTGGCCGGCGAGGCCGGTGTGCGCACGTTGCGCCGGCGGCTCGGCATCCACCCGGTGTACAAGACCGTGGACACCTGTGCCGCCGAATTCGAGGCCAAGACGCCGTACCACTACAGCAGCTACGAGCTCGACCCGTCTGCCGAAAGCGAGGTGGCGCCGCAGACCGAGAAGCCCAAGGTGCTGATCCTCGGTTCGGGACCCAACCGGATCGGCCAGGGCATCGAATTCGACTACAGCTGCGTCCACGCCGCAACAACGTTGTCGGAGGCCGGTTTTGAGACCGTGATGGTCAACTGCAACCCCGAGACGGTGTCCACCGATTACGACACCGCCGACCGGCTCTACTTCGAGCCGTTGACGTTCGAGGACGTGCTTGAGGTATTTCACGCCGAGGAGCTGTCCGGCGCCGGTGGTCCGGGTGTGGTGGGCGTGATCGTGCAACTCGGCGGGCAGACCCCGCTGGGGCTCGCGCAGCGGCTCGCCGACGAAGGAGTTCCGATCGTCGGCACCCCGCCGGAGGCGATCGATCTGGCCGAGGACCGCGGCGCGTTCGGCGACCTGCTGGCGGCGGCGGAGCTGCCGGCACCGCGGTACGGCATGGCGACGACGTTCGCACAGGCCCGGCGAATCGCCGCGGAGATCGGATATCCGGTGCTGGTTCGGCCGTCCTACGTGTTGGGCGGTCGCGGAATGGAGATCGTGTACGACGACGACACGCTGCAGGGCTACATCGCCCGCGCCACTGAACTCTCGCCCGAACACCCGGTGCTGGTCGACCGTTTCCTGGAGGATGCGATCGAAATCGATGTCGACGCGCTCTGCGACGGCGACGAGGTCTACATCGGCGGCATCATGGAGCACATCGAAGAAGCCGGCATCCACTCCGGCGACTCGGCGTGTGCGCTGCCTCCGGTAACCCTGGGCCGCAGCGACATCGAGAAGGTGCGCCGCGCGACGGAGGCGATCGCACATGGCATCGGTGTGGTGGGCCTACTCAATGTGCAGTACGCGCTGAAGGACGATGTGCTCTACGTGCTGGAGGCCAACCCGCGTGCCAGCCGCACCGTGCCGTTTGTCTCCAAGGCAACGGCGATACCGTTGGCCAAGGCGTGCGCCCGGATCATGTTGGGCACCAAAATCTCTCAGCTTCGCAAGGATGGCTTGCTGGCCGAGACCGGGGACGGCGCCCACGCGCCCTACAACGCGCCGATCGCCGTCAAAGAGGCCGTGCTGCCATTCCACCGGTTCCGCCGCGCCGACGGCTCTGGCGTGGACTCACTGCTGGGCCCGGAGATGAAATCGACCGGCGAGGTGATGGGCATCGACCGCGACTTCGGCACCGCGTTCGCCAAGAGCCAGACCGCGGCCTATGGATCGTTGCCGACCGCGGGCACGGTGTTCGTGTCGGTTGCCAACCGGGACAAACGGTCGCTGGTTTTCCCGGTCAAACGCCTCGCCGATCTGGGTTGGCGGGTACTGGCCACCGAAGGCACCGCGGAAATGCTGCGGCGCAACGGGATTCCGTGCGACGAGGTTCGCAAGCATTTCGAGCCGGCGCAGCCGGGACGCCCCGCCCAGTCGGCGGTCGACGCGATCCGCGCCGGTGAGGTCGACATGGTGATCAACACGCCGTACGGAAACTCGGGACCACGCATCGACGGCTACGAGATCCGCTCCGCCGCAGTCGGAGTGAACATCCCCTGTGTGACGACGGTGCAGGGCGCTTCGGCGGCCGTGCAGGGCATCGAAGCCGTGATCCGCGGCGACATCGGGGTGCGCTCGCTCCAGGAGCTGCACAGCGCGCTCAACAACGGCGGCGATTAGCGATGCCGGGGTTCGGCGCCCGGCTGGCCGACGCGGTGTCGCGTCGGGGGCCGCTGTGTCTGGGCATCGACCCGCATCCCGAACTTCTGCGGGCATGGGATCTGCCGATCAGCGCGGACGGCGTCGCGGCCTTCAGTGAAATCTGCGTGCAGGCCTACGCCGACTTCGCCGTCGTCAAACCTCAGGTCGCGTTTTTCGAGGCGTACGGCGCCGCGGGCTACCTCGTGCTGGAGCGCACCATCGCCGCCTTGCGTGACGCCGGCGTGCTGGTGCTCGCCGACGCCAAGCGCGGCGACATCGGGTCGACGATGGCGGCCTACGCGGTGGCCTGGGCGGGCGACTCGCCGCTGGCCGCCGACGCCGTCACCGCCACGCCCTATCTGGGTTTCGGCTCGCTGCAGCCGCTGCTGGACACCGCTGCGGCGCACGGTCGAGGAGTGTTCGTGGTGGCGGCCACGTCCAACCCGGAGGGTGCCACGGTGCAGCGCGCCGAGATCGGCGGCTGCCCGGTGGCGCAGTTGATCGTCGACCAGGCCGCGGCGGCCAACCGCGCGCTGGGGCCCGGGTCCGGCTCTGTCGGCGTCGTGGTCGGCGCGACGGTGACCGAGGCGCCCGATGTCAGCGAGCTCGGCGGCCCGGTGCTGGTACCCGGTATCGGCGCCCAGGGCGGCCAGCCCGACGCGTTACGGGGGCTGGGAGGGGCCATGAAAAGCCATCCCGGGCAGCTGCTGCCCGCGGTGTCCCGTGAGGTGCTGCGGGCCGGCCCGGATGTGATGGCCCTGCGTGCGGCCGGGGAGCGGATGCGCGATGCGGTCGCTTACCTCGCCGGTTGAGCCCCCGACCACCTTGCCGGGCGACACGCGCGACACGCCGCGACATTCGCAACCGGCGCAGATTCGCCTCTTCCGGCGGTCCGGATCGGCCGGGCCGGCACCGCCCGGGCCGTCGACCGATCGCGTCACGATCGGGAAAGCCGCTGGTAGGAGTCATTTCCTTGGTGCCCAACCGGACGGACCGCGGCGGTGAATATGCGGACCGGAACGTGCGTCGACGGCGTCTTGGGCCGGCCCCGCCCGACCCCACAAGCTGGGCCTTTGTAGCTTCAACCAGGGGGGCGGGTTAGATTTCGTCTGCAGGCGTGGGTACGGTCGTCACCGCTGGCTGGACTTACCCGGCCAAGACAAACAAATATCGATAGCTGTTGATCATTGATACGGAGGAATCGTGGCCCTTCCCCAGTTGACCGACGAGCAGCGCGCGGCAGCGTTGGAGAAGGCTGCCGCCGCACGCCGAGCGCGAGCCGAGCTCAAAGACCGGCTGAAGCGCGGTGGCACCAACCTCAAGCAGGTGCTCAAGGACGCTGAGACCAACGAGGTCTTGGGCAAGATGAAGGTTTCCGCGCTCTTGGAGGCGTTGCCGAAGGTGGGCAAGGTCAAGGCGCAGGAAATCATGACCGAGCTCGAGATCGCCCCGACGCGCCGTCTGCGCGGCCTCGGCGATCGTCAGCGCAAGGCCCTGCTGGAAAAATTCGACTTCTCCTAGGTAGTTTTCTGGAGAGTCGTTGAGCGCCGACGGGGGACCGGACGGCGACCGCGACGGCAGTCTGGTGGCCGAGCCGACAGGTCAGGCCGCAGGACGCGTGGTGGTGCTGTCCGGTCCATCCGCGGTAGGAAAGTCGACGCTGGTCCGCTGCCTTCGCGAACGGATCCCAGACCTGCATTTCAGCGTCTCGGCGACAACCAGGGCGCCTCGGCCCGGTGAGGTCGACGGGGTCGACTATCACTTCGTCTCGTCCGATCGCTTTCAGCGCCTGATCGACGACGGTGCTCTGCTGGAATGGGCGGAGATTCACGGCGGTCTGCACCGCTCGGGCACCGTGGCGGGTCCGGTTCGCGACGCCGTTGCCGCCGGACACCCGGTGCTCATCGAAGTCGACTTGGCCGGAGCCCGCGCAGTCAAACAGGCAATGCCCGAGGCGATCACGGTGTTTCTGGCTCCCCCGAGCTGGGAGGCGTTGGAGGCCCGCCTGATCGGTCGGGGGACCGAGACACCCGAGGTAATTGCGCGCCGGCTGACCACCGCGCGCACCGAACTGGCCGCTCAGCGCGACTTTGACCAGGTCGTGGTGAACAGTCAATTGGATACTGCGTGCTCAGAATTGGTATCCTTGCTGGTGGCCAACACGCCGGGCACGGCGTGACCAGCCTTCCAGACTCGATTCGCCACTAGTCCCACACCTTTCTAGGCCGCCAGGAGAACATTTACGTGAGTAACTCGCAGACCGACGCGTCGTTAGCCGCCGTCCCCGATCAGTTCGATCCGTCGGCGGGTGGTATCGGTGCCTACGACACGCCGCTGGGTATCACCAACCCGCCGATCGACGAGTTGCTCGAGCGCGTGTCCAGCAAGTACGCCCTGGTCATCTACGCGGCCAAGCGCGCTCGGCAGATCAACGACTACTACAACCAGCTCGGCGAAGGCATCCTCGAATACGTCGGCCCGCTGGTCGAGCCGGGGCTGCAGGAGAAGCCGCTGTCGATCGCCATGCGCGAGATTCACAGCGACCTGCTCGAGCACACCGAAGGCGAGTAGGAAATCGAGGCGGGCTTGCGGTGAGCCTCCCGCGTGACACACGGACGGACCACAAGCGGATCGTCGTCGGCGTCTCCGGGGGTATCGCCGCCTACAAGGCCGCCACCGTCGTGCGCCAGCTCACCGAGGCCGGCCACCGCGTCCGCGTCATCCCGACCGAATCCGCGTTGCGCTTCGTCGGCGCCGCTACCTTCGAGGCGCTGTCCGGCGAGCCGGTGCAGACCGGGGTGTTCGACGACGTCCCGGAGGTGCCGCACGTCGCGATCGGTCAGGGCGCCGATCTGGTGGTCGTCGCGCCGGCCACCGCCGACCTGCTGGCTCGCGCGGTCGCGGGTAGAGCCGACGACCTGCTGACCGCGACGCTACTGACCGCGCGATGTCCGGTGCTGTTCGCACCGGCGATGCACACCGAGATGTGGCAGCACCCGGCAACCGTCGAGAATGTGGCCATGCTGCGACGCCGCGGCGCTGTGGTGCTCGAACCGGCGTCCGGGCGTCTCACCGGCGCGGACACCGGTGCGGGCCGACTGCCCGAGGCCGAGGAGATCACCACTTTCGCCCAGCTGCTGCTGGAACGGCACGACGCAATGCCCTACAACCTGGCCGGCGTCAAGCTGCTGGTCACCGCGGGCGGTACCCGCGAGCCGATCGACCCGGTCCGCTTCATCGGCAATCGCAGCTCGGGCAAGCAGGGATACGCGCTGGCGCGGGTCGCCGCGCAGCGCGGCGCCGAGGTCACGCTGATCGCCGGGCATACCGCCGGGCTGATCGACCCGGCCGGCGTCGAGGTCGTGCATGTCGGCTCGGCCCAACAACTCCGCGATGCGGTGTCCAAGCACGCGCCCGACGTCCACGTGCTGGCGATGGCGGCCGCCGTCGCCGACTTCCGGCCCGCGCACGTCGCAACCGCGAAGATCAAAAAGGGCGCCCAGGAGCCGTCGACCATCGAACTCGTCCGCAACGACGACGTGCTGGCTGAGACCGTGCAGGCCCGCGCCGCCGGGCAATTGCCGAATATGCGGGCCATCGTCGGCTTCGCCGCCGAGACCGGCGACGCGAACGGCGATGTGCTGTTTCATGCTCGGGCCAAGTTGCTGCGCAAGGGATGCGACCTGCTGGTGGTCAATGCCGTCGGCGAGGGCAGAGCCTTCGAGGTGGACAACAACGACGGCTGGTTGCTGGCCGCCGACGGCACCGAGGCTGCGCTGCAGCACGGCTCCAAGACGTTGATGGCCAGTCGCATCGTGGATGCGATCGTGACGTTCCTGCAGAGGGGCGACGAGGACGTCACCTAGGGTCCTTGGCACCGTAGACCGGCCGGTAACATATACCCGCCTGTAGATA
This sequence comes from uncultured Actinomycetota bacterium, assembly GCA_963760095.1. Lineage (GTDB taxonomy): Bacteria > Actinomycetota > Actinomycetes > Mycobacteriales > Mycobacteriaceae > Mycobacterium. The sequence continues at coordinate 46,642 of CAVXBT010000023.1, forward strand.
TAATTTGTCTAACTAACGTTTTCAACGCGGCTTCGGAAGGGTGAGGGTGTGAGCGAAAAGGGTCGTTTGTTCACCAGTGAATCGGTGACCGAGGGGCATCCAGACAAGATCTGTGACGCGATCAGTGACTCGGTGCTCGACGCGCTGCTGGCGGGGGACCCGCGCTCACGTGTCGCCGTCGAGACGCTGGTGACCACTGGACAGGTCCACGTGGTCGGTGAGGTGACAACGACGGCCAAGGAGGCCTTCGCCGACATCACCAACACCGTCCGCGAGCGCATCCTCGAAATCGGCTACGACTCCTCCGACAAGGGCTTCGACGGTGAGACGTGCGGCGTCAACATCGGCATCGGCCGTCAGTCGCCCGACATCGCCCAGGGCGTCGACACCGCGCACGAGACGCGCGTCGAGGGCGCCGCGGACCCGCTGGACTCTCAGGGCGCCGGCGACCAGGGCCTGATGTTCGGCTACGCGATCAACGACACCCCGGAGCTGATGCCGCTGCCGATCGCGCTGGCGCACCGGCTGGCACGACGGCTGACTGAGGTACGCAAGAACGGGACGCTGCCCTACCTGCGCCCGGACGGCAAGACGCAGGTCACCATCGAGTACGAGGACAACGTGCCGGTGCTGCTGGACACCGTGGTCATCTCCACGCAGCACGCCGACGGGATCGACCTGGAGAAGACGCTGGATCCCGACATCCGCCAGCACGTGCTCAAGACGGTGCTCGCCGAGTTGGCGCACGAGACGCTGGACTCCTCGTCGACGCGGGTGCTGGTCAACCCGACCGGCAAGTTCGTCCTCGGCGGCCCGATGGGTGACGCCGGCCTGACCGGCCGCAAGATCATCGTCGACACCTACGGCGGCTGGGCCCGCCACGGCGGCGGTGCTTTCTCCGGCAAGGATCCGTCCAAGGTGGACCGGTCGGCGGCGTACGCGATGCGCTGGGTGGCCAAGAACATCGTCGCTGCCGGGCTTGCGGAGCGGGTCGAGGTGCAGGTGGCCTACGCGATCGGCAAGGCCGCCCCGGTCGGCCTGTTCATCGAGACGTTCGGCACCGCGATCGTCGACCCGGTCAAGATCGAGAAGATCGTGCCCGAGGTGTTCGACCTGCGGCCGGGCGCGATCATCCGCGACCTGGACCTGCTGCGTCCGATCTACGCGCAGACGGCCGCCTACGGCCACTTCGGCCGCACCGACATCGACCTGCCGTGGGAGCGCCTCGACAAGGTCGACGACCTCAAGCGCGCCATCTAGCTTCGTCTGGTGGCGGTTTAGCCCTGCCACCACACCGCTTGACAGTCATTCGAGTTACTAAGGCGACGCGCGGTCGTGGATCGGCCATCCGCTGGCTTCCAGCTGCCGCTTCAGCCGGTCGGCATCAGCTTCTGAGGGCAACTCGTGGGTGATCTTAGTGATCGCAACCCGAATATCGGTCCCCTCGATCGGCATCATCCCGCGGGCGGCCAGCTGGGAGGCAACCGCCACAACTTCGTCCTCGGATAATCGCCGAGGCAACAACGCCAGCAGCGGAAAGTAGTCAGTGCGCGGGACGCCCTCGGGGTATCCGGTGCGCAGGAAGGCCACGATCTTGGCAAGAACGGGCCGGAAGGCCATGCTGCCCATCGCTTTTGCCTTTCAATCGCGCAACGATGTTGCTGGTTATAGTTTTGCGGAAGTGTCGGGAGTGCTCCGCTAGTGCCGGTTGAGATCCTCGGCGAGGATCACTTCGACCAATACCCGCGGCACACCAGTTACCGCTGCGACCGCCGCCGGTTCCATGCCGTCGCGCAGCATTGCTCGCATGGTCAGCACGCGCAGGCAAACGCTGGGATCCGGCCGTAAGCACGATCGACCACACTCGTTGTGGGACAACGGTATCGGAGCTAGTCGCGCACCGGTGGACGTGGCCGCCCGCAGAAGTGGTGAGGATGCCCAGTGGTGGTAGACATGGTCACGCCGCGGGTAGGGTCGCCCCGATACAACGTGGGCGACGGTTCGGGTTCTGCGGGGCGGGTCTGAGACAGCATGTGCTTGGCGAGTTGCACTGCAGCAACCACCAAGAGCAGCTCAGGAACCCCCGCTCCGGCCGCCTCGGCAGCGATCATCAGAACCGGCTCTGCCATGTGTAGGGCCCGCTTGACCGCTGCCGGTGTCGGCAGGCTGACACCGGCAGGGACCGGGCTCAGGTTCCAGGTGCGGGTGGGCGAACCGGTGCCCCAGCTGATAGTGAGGGTCATCGCCGTCCTCGTTCGCGTCGAGGGTGGCCGCCGAGGGCGCCGGTGATAATTGCGGGTGACTGCACGCGGTTGCGGCGGTGGTAGTCGCGCAGGTTCTTGCGCTCCCCGTCGGTGAGGCGGTGTCGGGCAAGGAATCGACGCATACGTCCTCCACTCGAGGTTGGGGACTCAGTCGACCTGCCAGCGCGATCGAAACGGTAAATAAATGCGGAAATTGTCATGGCGTCCTCCCGGAAAAGAGGCCGCGGGCCAAACAAAATATCCGTCGATACCGAAATTTGGCATGCACTACCAAGTAGACCGACAAAAGGCGGTCCAATCGAGGATTTAAGCGCAGTCTGAATTCAGAATGTGACGGTGAATGCTGGGCCGCGACCGAGTAGGGACAAATTCGGACTCGGATACGGACTGTCACCCGAAATCATTGTCGATCCCCACCTCCTCACAGCCGGGACGCTCGCGGGCGTCTGGTCACAGCAAGCACGCAAGGGGAGGACTGTCGCAGCCGGAACCGGCTGGGCAGAAACCCCTCTCGCCAAAGCTTCGGCGCTGCACGGCGTATCCCGGCACGTGGAGAAGCCACGTGGGCTCATCCCTTAAGTCCGAGAGGAGCTCTCCGGCCGGAGGCGTCTTTCGACGTTGAGGGTCAGTGTTCTGTGTCCGTGCAGACGCCTTAGCGAGGTGCTTGCAGACAAATGCTGCACCCCTCGCTCCAGGGAGGTCAACCCGCATCTTCGACAATTGTCAACTCTTGACGAATTCTTTATGCGATTGCCCAAGGCGCTACTGCGCGTCTAAAAGAGCGGTGGTTAGTGGTGATTTCGCAATGCGGGGCCCCGGTGGCCTACGCGGTGCTTTCCGTCTGTTGCGGGGCAGTGCATTTGCATATATCCGGGTAGCCGACCGCCGCCATTTGCGAGCCCCGCAGCGGACCTAGCCGGTGAATCGGTAGTCGTCGAGGTCGAAACGCTTACTGCGCCAGTACACTTCGAACGTGTTCGCGGGTCGCAGTGCCACGTCGCCGTTCTTGTCGAAGTAGTAGCTGTTGGCCGCCCGGCAGCTGTCCTGCCAGAACACTTGTCGCGGCCGGCGGCGCATCATTTCCTCGAAGTAGCGGGCGTTGGCCTCCTCGGTGACCTCGACCCGGGCCGCGTCGCGCGTGCGGGCCCCCTTCAGGCAGCGCACGATGTGGCGGGTCTGCGCCTCGATCAGCGCGAAATACGACGACCCGACATACCCGTATGGGCCCATCACGCTGAAGAAATTCGGGAAGCCCGGAACGCTGACGCCTTCGTAGGCTTGCAGCCGGTGTTCATCCCAGAACTTGGTCAGCGACAGGCCACCGCTGCCGGTGACGGCGAACGTCGGCATGCTGTCGGAGTCCAGCACGTGGAAGCCGGTCGCCAGTATCAGCACGTCGATCTCGTGGTGAGCCCCGTCGGTGGTCGCCACCGCCGACGAGGTGATCTTGTCGATCGGCTCGGTGATGAGTCGCACGTTGTCACGGTTGAACGTCGACAGATAGCTGTTGTGGAAGCCGGGCCGTTTGCAGCCGATGGCGTAGCGCGGGGTGAGGTGCGCGCGCACCACCGGATCCCGCACCTTGCGGCGCAGATACGCGCGGCCGAGCGGCTCCATCCACCGGGCGAAGGGATATACCGTGAAGTATTGCGCCGGAATGGGAAACGTCACCTCGACGTAGGCCTGGCTGACCAGCCGATGAAGCGCCGACACCCCGGGCAGCCGCATCGCCCAATGCGCAAGCTTGGGCAGCGGCACATCGAACTTCGGAAAGCACCAGATTGGCGTGCGCTGAAACACCGCGAGCTCTTTGACGATTGGCGCGATCTTCGGGATCAGCTGCACAGCAGAGGCGCCGGTGCCGATCACGGCGACCCGCTTGCCGGCCAGGTCCTCGTCATGGTCCCAGCGCGCGGTGTGCATGGTGACACCGTCGAAGGAGTCGACGCCGTCGATATCGGGCGGCTTAGGCACGGTCAGCACGCCGCTGGCATTCACCACGAATCGGGCGGTGACCTCATCGCCGGGGTCAAGCTGCACCCGCCACAGCGCCCGCTCGTCGTCGAACTCCACGGCCAGCACCTTGGTGTTGAAGCGGATCTTTGGCCGGATGCCGTACTTGTCGGCGCAGTGCTCGGCATAGGCCTTCAGCTCGTTGCCTCGCGCGTAGGTTCGCGACCAGTCGGGTCGCTGCTCGAATGAGAATTGGTAGGAAAACGACGGGATGTCCACAGCGATGCCGGGATAGGTGTTCCAGTACCACGTGCCGCCGACGCCGTCACCGGCCTCGACGATGAGGTAGTCGCCAAAGCCCTCCTGATCGAGCTTGATGGCGGCGCCGATGCCCGAGAACCCCGCGCCGACAATCAGGCAGTGGTAGTCGGCCTGCGAGCCACTCATTACTGCAGCGCCGCTTTCAGGGCGGCCAGGCCGCGGTTGGTCGCCTCGGCGGCAGCCGGAATGAGCAGCGCGAAGCTGACATAGCCGTGCACCAGGGTGGGCTCGTTGCTCAGCACGGCAGGGACACCCGCGGCGTTGAGCAGGGCGGCATACAGGGCCGCGTCGTCACGCAGCGGATCGTGTTCGGCGCTGCCGATGTAGGCGGGCGCGAGCCCGGAGAAATCCTTGGCGTTGGACGGTGCGAGGGTGGCCGGCAGCGCTTTCGGGTCGCTGATGTCGATCCCGGGCACATACCAGGACAGGAAGGCGTCGATGACGTCGCGGTCCAGGATTGGGGCGTCGGCGTTCTCGGTGAAAGACGGAAGCGACAGGTCGGCGGTGATGGTCGGATACCAGAGCAGCTGAAATGCGAGTGTGACGCCGACTCCGTCGGCACAGTCCGCACTGTCGCGGGCCATGTGCGCCATCACTGCGGCAAGGTTGGCGCCGGCCGAGTCGCCTGCGACGGCGATCCGGTTCGGGTCGCCACCCAGCTCGGCGGCGTGCTCTGCGACCCATTGCAACGCCGCCCAGCAGTCGTTCAGCCCGGCGGGGAAGGGATGCTCGGGGGCCAGCCGGTAGTCGACGGACACCACGATGGCCTCCGCGCCGACGGCGTGCGCGCGAGTGACCGGGTCGTGGGTGTCCAAATCGCCGAGCGCAAAACCCCCGCCGTGGTAGAAGACGACGACCGGCAGGTTGGTGTGCTCGGCGACCGGCGGCCAATAAATACGGACCGGGATGTCGGTGAGGTCACGGTGCCCGACGGTGCGATTCTCGATGCGCAGATCCGGCAGCATCTCCTCGGGGGGCTGCAGTTGGCGTAGTCTCGCCCGCGCCACCTCGACGCCGTCAGCGGCTTTGAAGGTCATCGGAAAGGCGTCGAGCAGCGCCCTGAGCGTCGGGTCGATCTGTGGTCGGGCGATGGTCGGCTCCCTCATGGGACAACCGTACGCATTTATTGGTACAGCGCGGCGCGCAGTGCGGCCAACCCGCGGTCCATCGCGGCCGTGGCCGCGGGTACCACCCCGGCGTATCCGACGAAGCCGTGCACCATCGTCTCGGCGTTGTGCACCTCGACGGGCACACCGGCGGCGGCGAGCAACTCCCCGTAGCGGATCCCGTCGTCGCGCAGTGGATCGAGTCCGGCGACGCCGATGTAGGCGGCAGGCAGATCGGCCAGGTTCTCGGCCCGACCCGGCGCCATGCCCGGCGGGGGATCGGACAGGTCGATCTCACCGGCGTACCAGCGGGTGAATGCTGCGACGGCCGCGCGGTCCAGGACGGGCGCGTCGGCGTTCTCACTGAACGAGGGCAGCGACGCGTCCCACAGCGTGGCCGGATACCACAACAGCTGGAACAGGATTGGCGGACCGCCGTTGTCCCGCGACCGCTGAGCGATCACCGCCGAGATGTTGCCGCCCGCCGAATCCCCGGCCACCGCCAGCCGGCTCGCGTCGGCGCCGATCTCGCTGGCTTGCGCGGCAACCCATTGGGTGGCGGCCCAGGCGTCGTCGATGGCTGCGGGATAGGGATGCTCGGGCGCCAACCGGTATTCGACCGACACCACCACCGCCGAGGCGCCGACGGCGTGTTGCCGGCAGGTCCCATCGTGGGTGTCGAGGTCGCCGACGACGAAGCCGCCGCCATGGAAGAACAGCACCAGCGGCGGCGCGGCGTCATCGGTTGGCGGCCAATAGATCCGGATGTTTATTGGCCCCGCCGGCCCTTCGATGGCGCGGTCCTGCACCCGAAGCTCCGGGTAGAAGCTACGTCGGGGCAGATCCCGCAGCTGCTGGCGAGCCGCCTCGACTCCGCCGTCGGCGAATAACCGGAACGGAACCGCGTCCAGTACCTTCTGCAGGATGGGATCGATGGCGGACCCAGGGTCGGCGGCGGTGGGCATACAGACACCGTACGCACCGCGGGTCATGGCCGGTGCCTGGGTGGCCGCCGGCTGGTTCGGGATCGCCTACGGGGTGTTTTTGACCGTGACGGCGCTGCGGTCGCCGCCGGGCGCGGACCTGACCGGCCAGTGGACCGCCCAGCCGGCGTTCAAGGCGTCGATGGCGCTGCTGCTGGCGTTGGCCGCGGCGGCGCATCCGATCGTCCGGGAGCGGCGCTGGCTGATGTTGGCGTTGGTGTTCTCGGCATTCGGCGACACGTTGCTGGCGATTCCGTGGTGGGCGGCATCCTTCGTCCTGGGCCTGGGCGCATTTCTGTTGGCGCACTTGTGCTTTCTCGGTGCGCTGGTGCCACTGGCACGCGGGTCGGATCGGTCGCGTGCCCGCCTCGTCGGCGTTGCGGTGATGTGCGTCACGTGCGTGGGGTTGCTGGTGTGGTTCTGGCCGCAGCTGGGTCGGGACGGGTTGACCATCCCCGTCACGGTGTACATGGTCGTGCTGGGCGCCATGGTCTGTGCGGCGCTGCTGGCGCGGCTGCCCACGCTTTTCACGGCGGTCGGCGCGGTCTTCTTCGCCGGGTCGGACGCGATGATCGGCATCGGGCGGTTCGCACTGGGCAGCGAGGCCCTGGCGGTGCCGATCTGGTGGACCTATGCGGCCGCGCAGGTGCTGATCACCGCGGGCTTTTTCTTCGGCCGGGTGTCGGCGAACCCTGCTACACCTGGCGAGTGACCACGCGGACTCGGCAGCCCGCCGCATTCGAACCGATCGCGCGCGTGCTACCGATGTTGTCGGTGCCGCATCTGGATCGGGATTTCGACTACCTGGTGTCCGCCGAGCAATCCGACGACGCCCAGCCCGGTGTGCGGGTGCGGGTGCGCTTCCACGGCAGGCTGGTCGACGGGTTCATCCTGGAACGCCGGACCGAAACCGATCACGTCGGCAAGCTGGCCTGGCTGGACCGCGTCGTATCCGCCGAGGCGGTGCTCACACCCGAGATACGTCGGCTGGTTGACGCCGTCGCGGCTCGGTATGCCGGCACCCGCGCCGACGTGCTGCGGCTGGCGGTACCGCCCCGACACGCCAAAGTGGAACGCGAAAACCAAATGCCGCCAATGCTTCCCGTAGTCGCGGCCGTCGACCGGACGGGGTGGGAGGCATATGGCCGCGGCGGGCAGTTCCTGACGGCGTTGGCCGAGTCGCGTGCCGCGCGCGCGGTCTGGCAGGTGCTGCCCGGCGAGCTGTGGGCGGACCGATTCGCCGAGGCCGCCGCGCAGACGCTGCACACCGGACGCGCAGCGTTGGCGATCGTGCCGGATCAGCGGGATGTTGACGTGTTGTGGCGGGCCGCGACGGCGTTGCTCGACGAATCCGGCGTGGTGGCGTTGTCGGCGGGCCTGGGTCCGGCCGCGCGCTACCGGCGCTGGCTGGCCGCGCTGCGGGGCAGCGCACGGTTGGTCATCGGCACCCGCAGCGCGGTGTTCGCGCCGGTCAGCGACCTGGGTCTGGTCATGGTGTGGGATGACGGCGACGACACGCTGGCCGAGCCGCGGGCCCCGTACCCGCACGCGCGGGAGGTGGCGATGCTGCGCGCACACCAGATGCGCTGCGCCGCCTTGATCGGGGGTTATGCCCGCACCGCCGAAGCCCATGCGCTGGTGCGCAGCGGCTGGGCGCATGACGTGGTCGCCCCGCGCCCGGTGGTGCGCGCTCGCACCCCGCGGGTGGTGGCCCTCGACGACGGCGGGTACGCCGAGGAACGCGATCCGGCGGCGCGCACGGCGCGGCTGCCGTCGGTCGCGCTGCGCGCCGCCCGCTCGGCGTTGCAGGCCGAGGCGCCGGTGCTGGTGCAAGTGCCGCGGCGCGGCTACGTCCCCTCGCTGGCTTGCGGGCGCTGCCGCGCGATCGCGCGCTGCCGGCACTGCACCGGCCCGCTGTCGTTGGACGACCGCAACGAGACGGCTCCGGTGTGCCGGTGGTGCGGCCGGGCCGACGCCGCGCTGCGCTGCGCCCGCTGTGGCTCGGACGCGGTGCGCGCCGTGGTGGTGGGCGCCCGGCGCACGGCCGAAGAGTTGGGCCGCGCGTTCCCGGGTACGGCGGTGATCACCTCGGCGGGCGAAGCGATGGTGGCCGAGGTCGCGGATCGCCCGGCGCTGGTGGTGGCCACACCCGGCGCCGAGCCGCGCGCATCGGACGGATACGGCGCGGCGCTGCTGCTGGACAGCTGGGCACTGCTGGGCCGTCAGGATCTGCGCGCCGCCGAGGACACCCTGCGGCGGTGGATGGCCGCGGCGGCCCTAGTTCGCCCCCGCGGCGAAGGGGAGGCGGGCGGGGTAGTGATTGTGGTTGCCGAATCATCGGTCCCGACAGTGCAATCGCTCATCCGCTGGGATCCGGTCGGCCACGCGGAGGCTGAACTGGCGGCCCGCACCGACGTCGCTTTACCGCCGAGTGTGCACATGGCCACTCTCGACGGTGCCGCCGACGCGGTCGCGGCTTTACTCGGCGAACTCCATCTGCCGGACAGCGCCGAGTTGCTCGGCCCGGTGCCGTTGCCGCCAGGTGCGCGCCGCCCGCCCGGGATCGCGGCCGAGATTCCGGTGACCCGGATGCTGCTGCGGGTACGGCGCGAGCAAGGCTTGGCGTTGTCCGCTGAGCTGCGGCGCGGCGTCGCTGTGACCAGTGCCCGACAGACCGACGAGCCGGTCCGGGTGCAGATCGACCCGCTGCAGATCGGCTAGTCGGACGCTCACATTCCTTCGCTGCGCTATGTGTGTCGGCGAGCGGCATCCGGCTACTTCGTGCAAAGATGCGATTGCTGGCCGAGCGCCAATGACGCCAACCGGTCTTTCTTTCCCGTGTCGAGAGAGGTCAGCGATGGCAACCACAATCACGGATACCACCCGAATCGGGCGTTGTTTGATGTTCGCGCGCGAGCACCTTGAGCAAGCCCGCGCCGCCGACGACGAGATCCGAGTCATGCAATGGGATGCCGTCATGGACCAGTTCATCGACGCATGGCCACGGCCGCAGTCGGCATGATTATCCACGCTGTCCATTGCACCGAGATCGGCTGCGATTGTCCGGGCAACCGCTGGTGGACCGGCTGGATCGGACCTCGTGAAATCCACATCGTCCCCATCGACGATCTGGCGCCACATCACACCGAGGAATGCGGCTGCGACCCACACATCACGCTGCATGTCGCGGCCGATGGATACGCGTCGTGGCGGGTGTCCCACAACAGCTTCGACCGCCGCGAACTCACGGAGCAAGGGGGTTGATCACTGCTGGACCATCGTCAGTTGTGGCGGGCTGCTTCCTGGACGAGCTGGACCCGTGAGGTGAGCCCGAGTTTGGCGTAGACGTGGGTCAGGTGGGTCTGCACGGTGCGGGGTGAGACGAAAAGTCGGGTGGCGATGTCTTTGTTGCCGGGCCCTTCGCTGACCAGACGCACGACCGGGCTCGGTAGGGGTCAGCGACGGCGAACGTTGTCGGTGCCCCGCCGTACTGACTCACCACATCGTTTACATGTTCGCGCAGCACGATCCCTTTCCGCGCCTCAGTGGGATACCGCTAGTTTTGAGGACGGTAGCTGTACTCCAATGGGCGATGACGTGTGGGAATTGAACATTTCCGAACGTGAGCGCGTCGTCTTCTATGGCTCGGTGGTTCGTTGTAAAGGTGAGGGAGACGCGATGCCAAAAGATATCAAGATTCCACCCGCCAAAGTGGCGCGTATTGGCGAGCGTCTTCGCGAGTATCTCTATCGACTTCATCGACGATCGGCCCCCGCGCCGGTCGCGATGCTGGAGATGATCATGGCTGCATGGGTATCGCAGGCCATTCAAGCGGCCGCTGAACTTGGCATCGCCGACGCCCTCGCCGACCATCCGCTGCCCTTGGATGAATTGGCAAACCGCGTCGGCGCGGACCCCGACGCCCTCAGGCGACTGATGCGGGCATTGATCAGCCGTGGCATCTTCCGACAGCGCCGCGGCGGCCGATATGAGCTGACCGCTCTCGGTGAAACCCTGCGCTCGGACGCCCCATTCTCGATGAACGCGTTTGCGCGCTATGTCGGTTCGCCGCAACACCGGGAACATTGGAGTTATCTGGTCGAATCGGTCAGGACGGGCAAGCCGATCATTCCGCATCTGCGCGGTAAGGACGGATTCGATTATCTCAGGGATGAGCCCGAACTCGCGAAGGGCTTCAACGACGCGATGACCGACCTCGCAGGCCTGGCGGCGCATGCCTTCGTTCCCGGATACAACTTCGGTCCGTACCGCACGATCGTCGATGTCGGCGGTGGGCACGGGGCGCTGCTGTCCACCATCTTGGCGGCAACACCGAACGCGCGGGGCGTACTCTACGACCTGCCCGAGGTCGTCGCGGGGGCGCCCCCGGTACTCTCTGCGCCGGGAATCAAAGACCGGGTGCGCGTCGAAGGTGGGTCGTTCTTTGACGGCGTTCCCTCCGGCGGCGACGCCTATGTCCTCAAGAACGTCATCCACGACTGGCCTGACGAGCAGGCAGTTGCGATCCTGCGTAACGTGCGTGCGGCCGCCGGTGCCGATTCGACGGTGCTGCTCGTGGAGATGGTGCTCCCCGAGCACGACCGTGACTTCGCGGGTAAGTGGAGTGACGTGGAGATGCTGCTGGATGCGAACGGCCGCGAACGCGACGCCGCGGAATACCGAGATCTGCTTAGGCAAGCCGGATTTCGGATGAACCGGATAGTGCAAACAGCCTCACCGTACAGCGTTGTCGAAGCAACGCCCGCGTGACTGGAATACCCACCGACCGACCGACGGCGGGTGTGATTTGCGCGAGCCCACGTGGCGGTGCCATCGACGGCAACCAGCGGGGTCGTCAGCCTTGTCTCTCGGAATCGATCAGAGCAGCGCTCGAGCGCTGCTCCGGCGCAGCTTGCCCGACGATGTCTTCGGCAGCGTTCCGGCGGGAAACAACCGTACCTCGCGCGGCGCGTGCCCAACGTGGTGATTCACCCGGGCTACGATGTCGCGGCTGATCCGCAGGCGCACGTCCTCCTCGTCCGCGTTACGCACTTCGGCTAGCACTGCGAAGCCCTCACGCTCTGCGTCGACCCGGAGCGCGATCACGCAACCCTCGCGCACACCGTCGACGTTGGCGGCTGCACGCTCGATATCGTGCGGATACAGGTTCTTCCCGGCCACAATGATGAGATCCTTCGTCCGGCCGCACACGTGGACCCGCCCCTCCTCGTCGAGGTAACCTAGATCGCCGCTGTCGAACCATCCGTCATGGCGGGGGAGTGCAACGATGCCGTCCGCTGTGAGATAACGGTCAGCAATCGCAGGACCGCGAAGTTCGATGGTGCCAATCTCTCTGGGCCCCTGCGCTATTCCGCCCCGGGTGATGCGCACATCCATGCCCGTTAATGGGAATCCCAAGCACACGATGTGCTGCACGTCCGCTGTGTCTTCAGCGTCGTAGGGAACCGGCTGCGCGCGGTGGGACCCCGAGACGGCCTGCCGGGAAACCGTGTCGAAGATCGGCGGATCCTCGTGCGCGCCGAAGGTCACCGCCAGCGTGGCCTCGGCGAGCCCGTAGCACGGCATCGGCGCGCTCGGCCGCAGCCCGAAACGCGCACCCGCCATCGCGAAACTCATTACGTCGCGATGATCGATGGGCTCGGCTCCGTTGATCGCCACCCGCAACGACGAAAGGTCAATGGCGGCCGGGTCGGCCCGCTCCAGAACGCGGGCTAATACGGAGTAGGCGAAATTGGGTCCCGCTGTGATGGTGGCCCGGTGCCTGCTGATCACCTCGGCCCATACGAGTGGCCGCCGCAGGAACTGATCAGACGTGACCACGACGGCTTCGAGCGCCAATTGCATGGGGACACACAAAAACCCGATCATGCCCATATCGTGGGACAACGGGAGCCAACTCACACTTATGTCCCGATCGACGTCGACGTCCAGGCCCGCGCTGATCGCCACGGTGGTCGCGGCCAGATTCCCGTGGCTGATCTCCACCGCCTTTGGTATGCCGGTCGACCCCGAGGTGAGCTGCCGCAGTGCGATGTCCGCCTCATCGGCGTCCTCCGGCTCGATCGACCCAGCGCCGCGCATGCACTCCACGGTGCAGACGGCCACACCGCGGGCGGCAAGGTGATCCAGCGCCATCAGGAACGGTTCTCCGACGACGACCACGTCGGCACGAATCATTCGGATCGCCCGCACCGTGTCGTCGAGCCAGACCGCCAGATCCGTGCGTGGTGTCGGTTGCTGCAGCATCGTCAGCGCGGCGCGCCGCATCCAGATCGCCTGCGCCAGTGGTGCGACGTCCGCCGCCTCGGCGGCCAGCACCGCGACCGAGCCGTGCCGGCCAATTCCCTTGGCGGCCAGGGCTCCAGCCATGCGCTTCGCCTGTTCGTGGACTTCGCGCCAGGTCAACCGGACGGGATCGGCGAGCGTGCCGACATTCAAACCGTGCGGTGACGAAGCCGCAGCGGCGAATACGTCGCGGGTGAAGATGCTCATCGGATCAGACCCTTTTCCAGCGCCGCGTCGTCCACAATGCGTGCAACCTCGACTACCAACTCCGGGTCCGGCGGGCGGAATAGAAAGTGGTCGCCAGCGAAGAGACGGACCGGTTGCGGCTGCGCCGAATGACGCGACCAGGCGGCCAACGTGTCCGGCGGCGCCAGCGAGTCGTTGCGCCCGCCGAAGATATGCAACGGACACGGCAACGGCGGCTCGTCCGAAGGTCGGTAGGACTGACAGATTCGCAGATCGTCGTGGACGATCGGCATCAGCAGCTCAAGCCATTCGGGACGGCGCAGGATCTCGGCGGGCAGCCCGCCGTAGCGCGCCAGCTCCGTCGCCAGCACGTAATCGTCCCCGACGTGTAGATCGTGCATCGGTGCGTGCAGGTGTGGAGCGCTGCAGGCCGCGACGATGACGGCTTCTGGTGCGCGCAGGCTGCTCGAAATGCGTTGTTGAGCAAGTGAATATGCGAGAAGAGCACCCATGCTGTGGCCGAGCAGGACATGTGGTCGGCTCAACAGGTCGTCAAGCTCGTCGGCCACGCCCTGCACGCACGCGTCGGCGTCGAAGTAGCGTGGCTCGTCGCCGCGCGACTCCCGTCCGGGCAGTTTCACCGTCGTGAGTGTCGCATCGACACCCTGGGCCGCCAGCGCCCGGCGCAGCAGGTGAAACGACGCTGACCCACCGCCGGCGTGGTGAAAACACACCAACTCGAGGGGAGTCACTGGATCACGCCAGCGGCCGAACCGAGCCGCTCCACCACGAAGTCGACGACGTCTCCGACGCTGTGAATCTTCGGCAGCACTTCGACGATGGCGATGTGTCCCAGCTGTGGATAGTCGGCCCGCAGCCGGTCGAAAAGGCGAAGTTGGAGCAGCGAGTCGTAGCCCAGGTCATCACTGAGCCGGCTGGACCGGGCGAGCTGGCCGACCGAATAGCCACCGACATCGGCAATCAACGCCAGGACCGCACCCTCCGATGCAGTCGGCACCTGTGCAGGCTGCTGGCGCTCGGCGACGAGCGTTACTACCGCGGGCTGCGCTGTCGGCTCTTCCCGCAAGCGGCTCATCGCGGCCGTCGGCACGGTTGCGCCAACCTCGCCGTCGAACCAGAACCGACTGGAGGTGTCGAAGACGTACGGCGGTATCCGGTGCAGCCGGCCGGCCGGCCGGCCGTACAACGCCGACAGGTCGGGAGAGTACCCGTCGCGCAGCAATGTCGCAGCTACGCCCAGGAGTTCCGTTCCAGTGGAATCCGGTCCGCCGCACAATGCCAGCGACCGGGTCTGCGGCGGCAGGCCGCACTGTCGGGCCAGTGTGAGCAGCGTGGATCGTGGACCCGCCTCGGCGACATAGTCGGCACTTGCCGCACCGACTGCGGCCTGGACGGCGTCGAAGAACCGCACCGGCGAACAGATCTGGTTGGCCCAGTAGTCGGTGTCCATTTCGTGGCCCTCGACTTCCCTGCCGAGAACGGTGGAGAAGAGCCGGAACTCCGCCGGACCCGGCGCCAGCCCCGACATCGCGCGCCGGAACTCCGCCACCATGGGCTCCATCAGCGGCGAATGAAAGGCGTGCGAAACCGTCAGGTTCACCGCTCGGCCGCCCTGCGCGAGAACCGCGTCGTGGGCCAGGCTTACCTCGTCGGCGGCACCAGAGACGACCACCGAGCGTGGCCCGTTGACGGCGGCGATCACGCACCCGGGCTTGTCTGCGATCAGTGCCGCGGCCTGCTCGGCGGTGAGGTCGATCGCGAGCATCGCCCCACCGGCGGGCAACGCGCCCATCAGCTGTCCCCTGACCGCGACGAGCCTGGCCGCATCGTCGACTGACAGCACGCCCGCCAGGCAGGCGGCGGCGACCTCGCCGACGCTGTGGCCGATACCGAATACGGGACGGATCCCGCTCTGCAGCAATGTCTTTCCCAGCGCGTAGGACACCGCGAACAACGCCGGCTGCGCGAGGCTGGTGTCATGGACGTCGGGATCGTCGCCGAAGACCGCCGCGAACAGACCCGACGGCAGGTACGGGTCAAGGGCGGCCGCTGCGACATCCAGATGGTCCCGGTACATGGGATTGGCATCGCAGAGCGACCGGGTCATGCCCGAATATTGAGTCCCCTGTCCTGAGCACAAAAGCCCAACCCCGGCCGCGACCTTGCGCGTCGGGGCGGACGACGCCAGGTCGGCGCGGGCACCGGCGAGATACTCCTGCAGCCCATCGAGAAGCAGGCCGCGGCTGCCTTCGAGCACGAGGCGATGACGCTGCGATCGCTTCACGACGTTGGTGGTGCGGCACCAGGAGGCCAGTTCCTGATCGTCGAGGTCTTCCAGCGCGGTGGCGATCGAAGCGGCGTTGCGCCGCAGCGCCTGCTCGGAGGGCGCCGATAGCGTCAGGACACCTGTCGCGCCGGGGTCGGCTAGTGCCGTGGTCGGCGCCGACGCCAGTATCGCGTGCGCGTTACTGCCGCCCAGCCCGAATGAACTCACCCCGGCCAGCGCCCCGTGCGCAGGCAATTGCTGCGCACTGTCGGCAAGGCGCAGCCCATGTGCGTCCAGCCGCAATCCCGTGTTGGCGCTGTCGCCGAAAACGGTCGGGGGCAGCACGCCGTGGTGCAGCGCCAGACAAGCCTTGATGAACGCCGCAATCCCGGCGCTGCCCTCGGTGTGGCCGATGTTCCCCTTCACTGAACCAAGCAGACAGGGCTCGCCGCCGCGCGCCTTGTGGATATCGCCCAGCGCATTGGCCTCGATCGTGTCGCCGAGAAAAGTGCCGGTGCCGTGTGCTTCGACGAAGCTGATCTGTTCTGCCTCGACCTCTGCAAGCGCGAGCGCGCGGCGCATCATGGTGAAGCTGGTGTCATAGCTCCGAAGAGGCTCGTCGCCAGCGACCACACCATGAGCGGCTGACAGGATGTGCAGCTCAAGCGGCCCAGCCGGCTCAGCGGCAGCACAGATACGCATCGACCCCTTGCATGAGACGACGATGTTGTTGGCCAGCGTATTTCCTCAGCACGGACCGCGCGATCACTTCCCTCGGGAACCTTTGTCGCGGGACTGCGCTGAGGACAAGGATGGAAGCAGCGTCGCTCATCGACCCCCACGCACCCGAGCGACGGCCTGATGGTCGTGAATGCTCTCCTGATTGACCACCGTGATGCTCCATGCAGCACAGCGAGGGTCAGCCGTGACAGCCAAGACAACCTCGCGCGCGATGTCCTCGACAAATGCCGGCCGATCGTAAGCGAGCATCGTGACGGCTCGCTCATCTGCAGCTAAGCAACGGATGGATTTGCGCGGATCCCGCTTGGTCAGCGTAGTTGAAGAGCTCCTGCGGCCAGATACCAATACCGTCGCGCCAACCAGGCGACTCGACCTCTACTTCGACATGTCCACGCTGGGAGTGCGCACCGTAGTCCGAGATCTCGCGCGAACACGGGCATAGACTCGTCACGGCTGCGCGCACGCCCACCCGAACGCGTGGCCCCTGGAGGCCGCTCGTATCCACCTCCGCACCCAGCCATGCCTCATAGCGATGCGGGGCGCTCAGGCTGGTCACTGGCGCCGGGCGCTGCACGAACAATGGAAATCGCAGCATCACAGAGCTCGCTGACGCCTCGAGGCGCTCGCACAACGACTCTGCCAGACTCAGCAAGGCCGCCGGCGTGATCGGCTCAAGCGCGGCCGCTTCTTGCACGAAGCGGCTCATGTGGGTTCCGCGCACCTCAGCAGTGAGTGCAACCGTCAGCTCCGCCTCAGCGACAGTCGACTGCTGGCTACCATCGGGCGCCAAGCACACTCAGAGGAAGCGCAACGCCAGCAACACCCACTGCGTCAAGTGCCACCCCACGCGTATCGCCGCGCGCCTGCACGTCGGGCAGCAAATCAACAGCTGCAGCGCTCATATCTCATCCTCCTGGGGACCCTCGTATACGCATCCGACGGTACAAGTCTCACGCAGGACAAGCCGCTGGAGTTGGGGCAACGCCGGCTTCAAGCGTTCCCACATCCAGCGCACGATGTTCTCACCGGTGGGATTCTCCAGCCCGGGGAGGTCATTGAGATACCGGTGGTCTAGCTGCTCCTCTAGCGGGACAAACGCCTGCTTGATGTCGGCGTAGTCGACAAGCATCCCGGTGTACCCATCGACCGGCCCTTCCAGAAGTCTACTCGACGTGGAAGGAATGGCCGTGCAATCGAGCACACTTGTGGCCCGGGGGCATATGGGGAAGCAGATGCAGCCTCGAAACGAAACTCCTTCCACAGCGACACAGTGTGGGTCGACGAACTGCGCCGATCGACGACCGTTGCGCCCCGACCTATCTCCGATACGGTCTCTCACACGCCCCTTCGGGTACCCACGCTAGGACGTGCAATTGAACGCCTACAGAGGCATGCCGCAGAGTCGAATCGACAGCGACAGCCTCGCTCAGCCAGCGCAACCTGGTCAGCAAACGCCGATGTGTGGCGTCGTCCGCTAGCCCCACATCGGTGCCCGTAGACAGATACAGCGGCAGATCCGGCCATGTCGAAGCCATCCGGCGCGTGCTCAAGATCGCTCGCCTCGAAGATCACAGCCTTGAGCGCAGGCCTGACACCCGCCTCCCGGGCGTGCGACAGAAAACGTGAGGAGACCGCGATGCTCCGCGGTGTCCATGCCTGACGTCGGGCCCTGGGAGAAACCACGAGGCGGTCGACTCCGCTAGCCAGGGCTTCCATCGACTGCCTTGTGTCTCGACAGCGACCTCGAACGCTGCGTCGTGAAGTTGTGTGACGAGTGACGCTAGATCGAGAAGGGCAGGATTGCCACCGGAGAGCACAACAAGGCCGGGGCCATCTTGCAACTCATTGATGCGCGCAACAATGTCGGCCGGCTCAAGATGTTGAGCCGCAGCCCGTACCTGTGCGGGATCGACAGCAACCATCGAGTCACACCAACTACAGCGAAAATCGCATCCACCGAAACGGACAAAGTAGGCAGGCCTACCCATGTCTGGCCCCTCGCCTTGAACCGTCGGGCCGAAAATCTCGACTACTGGGGCCGTTGCATGGCCTGCTCGCCTTATGCCATCCTTGGCAGTTGCTGCCAGCGGACTCATGCCGCAAGCGCGCTGACTTGGTAGGGGGCGGGGTCCTCGATACGTTCTCAGCGAATCCCTTCAACCGGAGATGACACGAAGCGCAGTACCCGCATGCCACGCCTGTTGGAGATGGGTCTTAGCACGAGCGCGTGAGCCCGTAGTCGACACCCAGTTCTAGACCGCGCTGAATGATCTCTCCCTTGGACAGTCCGATCAGCGGGGCGTGGATCCGGAGCTTCTGGCCTTCCACAGCGCGCTTGGTAGCGAGGTTCGCCATGCGCTCATAGGCGGCGATGTACTCAGGACGACAGTCGGGGTAGCCACTGTAGTCCAACGCGTTAACCCCAATCAGGATGTCGTCGGCGCCGAGCACTTCGGACCACGCAAGAGCGTACGAGAGGAACACGGTGTTGCGAGCAGGGACATAGGTATCCGGTATCCCATCACCGATGTCGGCGAGGCTTGTGTGCTTCGGCACGTCGATGTCGGCCGTAAGGGCGGAGCCGCCGAACAGCCCAAGATCGATATCCACAATCATATGCCGCTCTACTTCCGCGGAACGCGCGACCATTTGCGCTGCCTCAAGCTCGATCGAATGTCGTTGGCCATAGCGGAACGAGAGTGCATACACGCGATAGCCGAGATCTCCGGCGATGGCGAGCGTCGTGGTGGAGTCGAGTCCTCCACTCAGCAGCACGACGGCGAGTCGCGAATCGCCTGGCCCTGGACTCGCGCATGCGCCGACTGTGCGCAAACCAGCGATGTAGCTTTCGAGCTCGCGCCGCTCGAATAGCGTCCGGCCCCCAACCTTGAGGTGTTGGAGTTCACCAGTGTTAAGCAGGCGATAAACACCGCTGACCGAGATATTTAGGGCTGCTGCGACTTCCTTGACCGACAACATCAGACTGGGTTGCTCTATCTCAGGGTTTGTCATGGTGCCTCACGATAATCGTGGCGTCGGACGGACCCGCAGGCTCGGATTGGCTCAGCCGCTCTAGGATTGAATCTGCACGCCGGGCGAACCGGTGGCGCTCGCTGACCGGGGTCCGCCGCCATTGCTCGAGGAAGATCGCGCGCAACCAGATCTGCTCACGCAGTCCGGCCACCGAGGACGACCCACGTTTCGCTAGGAGCCATTCGCGGACTTCCTCGGCGTCCTCGAGCGACATACACAAGCGCAGTCGTGGGACCTGATCGTCACGGACAAGAAGCAGTCGATCTTCCCGAGTCCCGCTCGCGAGAGATACGTGCGTCTTGACGTCCCTGTGCATGAGGACCTTGTCCTTTCTTATCTGCATCGACAGCAGTGGGCCGGCGTGCTGCTGACTTCTTGGTCTGGAGGGAGCATGCCACCGTCTCATCGCTGAACAAGCCATGTCAGAGAGTTGCCACAAGCTTGTGTGCATATGGACACAAAGTGCACAGTCCTGGCACTGCTCAGGCCAGAGGGTTGCGAGAACGCGGTCGCGTAGCGCGGCCGCGGACGAGACCCATCAACTGGATGACGCCGTTGGGCAGCACAGCCGACGATGAGGAGGTCCCTCTAGTCGCTACCGCTGCTTGGATAGCACCGCGCCAAGAACTGGGCTGAGCACGGGCCTCCCACTAAAAAGACCGACCCACAAGCTCGAGCGAGCGCAAGGCGCCCCGCCCCTCACCCCACCTGCGGCATGACCTCCGCGGCGATCAGCTCCAGCTGCTCGATGTCATCGAGGTCGATCACCTGCAGGTACGCGCGCTGGGAGCCCGCCTCGGCGAACGCCGCCAGCCGCTCCGCGACCTCCGCCGGGCTGCCCGCCGCGCCGTTCTGCCGCAGCTCCTCCAGATCCCTGCCGATTCGCTCCGCGCGCCTGCGCAACTCGCTCTCGCTCGTCGCGCAGCAGACCGTCACCGCGTGCGAGTACACAAGCGTTTCCGGGTCGCGCCCCGCCTGCTCGCACGCCGCGCGCACCCGCTCGAACTGCGTGCGCGTGCGCTCCACGTCCGCGAACGGCACGTTGAACTCCGCCGCGTAGCGCGCCGCCAGCGCCGGCGTGCGCCGCGCGCCCAGGCCGCCCACGATCAGCGGCGGCCCCGACGCGCCCGCCGGCCTCGGCAGCGCCGGGCAGTCCAGCAGCCGGTAGTGCGCGCCCTCGAACGAGAAGCTCTCGCCCGGCCGCGTCGCCCACAGGCCCGCCAAGATCGCCAACTGCTCCTCCAGGCGGTCGAAGCGCTCGCCCCGCATGCCGAACGGGATGCCGTACGCCGCGTGCTCGCGCTCGAACCAGCCGCTGCCCACGCCCAGCTCCACCCTGCCGCCGCTCATCGCGTCCACCTGCGCCACCGCCACCGCCAGCGGGCCCGGCAGGCGGAACGTCGCCGACGTCACCAGCGTCCCCAGGCGGATCGTGCTCGTCTCCCGCGCCAGCGCCGCCAGCGTCACCCACGAGTCCGTCGGCCCCGGCAGCGGGTTCCCCGGCCTGATTCGCACGAAGTGATCCGAGCGGAAGAACGCGCCGAAGCCCACGCGCTCCGCCGCCTGCGCCGCCGCCAGCTGCTGCTCGTAGCTCGCGCCTTCCTGGGGCTCCGCGAACACTCTCAGCTCCATCGCTGGAACATAGCGCCGCGCATCCGCGCGGGCGCTCATCCCGGCGGAAGACCGAAGCACGCTGACGCGCCGCTCAGTCCGGCGGTGCGCCGAGCACGTCGAGTTCGCGCGACCACTCGTCGGCGAGCCGATCGCCCCGCTCGCGCTCCTCTTGGAAGGCGAGCACCGACGCGAGCTGGATCTCCCAGTGGCTCGTGCCAGGCAGCTTGGTCACGCTCACGCCCACAGCCCGCTCACGGGTAGTGCCCATAGGCGGTCACCGAGCGGCAACGTTTGCTCGCCCGTATAGATCACCGCGCCCGCAACGAACAGAGGGCCGAGAGCGTCCCTGAGCTTGGCGAGGGTCTTTGTGTCGTTTCGGGTGAGCGACGCCCTGGCCTTGACCTCGATGCCGACGACGCGCCCGGAGCGATCCTCGAGCACAAGGTCGACCTCCGCGCCGTAGCGGTCTCGGAAGTGGTAGATATGAGGGTCCACTTCGCTCCAGCTCGCCTGCTTCGTGAGCTCCATCGCAACGAAGGTCTCAAGGACGATGCCGGTGAGACGGTCGTCCGCGGCGAGTCTCTGCTCGTTGGCGCCGAGCAAGTGCGCGAGCAGGCCGCTGTCGGTGATGTAGATCTTTGGTGTGTGCAGCACTCGCGCGAGGAAACCAGGCCTCCAGGCGGGCACGGTCCGGACGAGAAAGATCGCCTCGAGCAGACCGATGTAGCTCTTGACGGTCTTTTCGTCGAGTTCGAGTGAGCTGGCGACGTTCGCGTAGCGCAGCAGGTTGCTTGAGCGGGTCGCCAGTACCGAGAGCAGCCGCAGCATTTCATGCTCCTTGTGCAGGTCCGCGATCGCATGCAGGTCGCGTTCGAACGTCGTCGCGAGATAGTCGAGAACCAGCGGTCCCGCCGGCGGCCGACGCGCACGCGGGCCTCCGGGTAGCCACCGGCGGCGGCTCTGGAGACGAACGCGCCTCTGCCGATAGGCGCGCCCGCGATGCGAGGCGGCGACGCGGCGAACAGCGCATCCACCAGGTTCCCCGCGCCGCCGTCCTGCAGCTCAGCCTGTGCGAACGGCCACAGCCTGGTCAGCTCGATCCGCCCGGTGAGGGTCTCGTGCACCTTGCGCGAGCTCAAGATGTTCGCCGAGCCTGTCAGCAGGTATTGCCCGGGCCGCTGCTCGCGATCGACGACTTGCTTGATCGCGAGGATCAGCTCGGGCGCACGCTGAACCTCGTCGATCAACACCGGGCCATCGAACCCCGCGAGGAACCCTGCCGGGTCGGCCTGCGCGGTCTCGCGGGCGCCCCGATCGTCGAGGCTGACCGACGTGGCAGGATGCTCCTCCGCCGCAATCGCCTGGCACAGAGTGCTCTTCCCCACCTGGCGGGCACCCATAACCATCACCACACGGGTATCTCTGAGTGCCTCGACCACGAGCGGCCGCATCCGGCGTTCGATCACCCCAAGATCCTACCTAAGTTCCCGGCAGATCCGGAATTTTAAGTCGGCGAATCCGGAACCAATAGCGGGCAGATCCGGATCGGCAGAGCGCCTCGGCATCACTCGGATAGTCGCTCCCGCTGGTTGGGATAACGGCGCGCCAGGAGCTGGACTGCGCACGGGCCTCCTACTAACGAAGACCTGACCCACGCCGCTACACGACACCCGCGAGCTGGAGCGTGCGCAAGCCCGCGCGCTCGCCGAGCGCGCGGTAGCTCTCGAACTTCTGGTCGGTGTAGATCTGGTCGCTGGTCGGGTCGTGAGGGAACGCCGGGTCTTCGATGTGCCGCGTGCGCACGTCCCATGGCGCCGAGCCGGTCATCACGTTGCGTGCGTAGTAGAGGACTCCGTCCTTGCGGACTCCATCCTTGGCGTCGCGGTAGTGAAACGTGCCCTTGACGGCGATATCGCGGGCAACGTCCGGTTCCTTGATCGTCTCCGTGCCCGACGCGCTCTGCGGCGTCGGGATCAACGGCGTCGGGTCGATCGTGATCTCGACGCCGAGCTCGCTGCGCGCGAGCGCGACCGCATCGCCGAGCTCCGAGAAGCTCTCGCCGCCGCTCGCGTCGAAGCAGTAGATCTCGGTGCAGCCGCGCCGCAGGAGCTCGACCAGACCGAGGTTCTCGTAGTGGCCGCCGTCGGTCACGAACAGGTAGCGGTCGTCGACGCGGTTGCGGCCGAACAGCTCGCGAAGCAGGTACGAGGCGCGCGGCGAGCGCCAGGGTGAGACCCAGCTGATGCGCCCGTCGCGGGCGGCCGTGGTCGCCGCCACCCACCGCGGGTTCGGCATCCACACGCCGAGTCGCACATTGCCGAGCGCGAGCAGGAACGTCAGCGGGCGGCGCGTCTGCTTGCCCATCGACGGGGCGACCGCGGCACCCGACATCGCGACCGCCGCCGGCAGCGTCAGGTCGCGCGTGCGTGCGTGGTTGGCGAACGCGCTCTCGTACTCTTTGGTCGCCATCGCGCCGACAAGCGGGCCGCCGACGGAGTATGGGCTGAACGTGAAGCTCGTGACGTGGCGCCCCGGCGGCGTCGCGCCGGGGTCGGAGATGTTCGCCGCTGCACAGACCAGCAGCGTCGGCCATTCGCAGCCCTCGATCCTCGTGTCGGACAGCAGCGTCAAGTGGTCGTACTTGCGTTCCATCGCGATCCCGCGCTCCTGCTCCTGCCGATCGGCGGCGAGGCGTCGTGGCGCCTCGCCCGCGCACGTCGCGTCGGGGGAGGCGCCGACCACCGGCAGCGGGACCGGCGGGGGCACGAGCGGGCGGGGCAGCACGCGCCTGAGCGCGAACGCCGTGCAGAGGCGGCGCTTGTAGAAGTGGTGCAGCGATAGCGCGGTGATGTCGAGTCGCAGGTAGATCGCGCACGACAGCAGCAGCGCGCCGGCTCCCGCGAGGAACAGCCGTTCACGGTGGACGGTCGTGCCGGCGTTCGCGAGCGTCAGCGACATCGCGAAGACGATCACCAGGTAGAACAGCAGCGGTCCGACGACCGCCGCCACCGTGTACGCGAACGCGCGCTGCAGCTTCGGCGTGAGCGCTTTGAATTTGTTCGCGACGCCCTGCGCGCTCTTGACGTCTTCGTCGACCTTGCCGGCGAGTGAGCGCAGGTGGGCACCGAGAGCGACGAGCAGGCCGAGCAAGCCACCGCCGGTGTACTTCGCGAGCGTGCTCGTCGTGTTCGTCGACGCGCCCGCGCTCGTGCCCTGGCTCGGGTGCAGGATCGCGACGAGCTCGGGGAGCGCGACGGTCAGCAGCGCGAGCAGCACCGCGCCGAGCAGCAGACGCGTAGTCCATGTCTCCGACGCCCGCCGCAGCGAGTCGTGGCGGATGCGGAACAGCATGATGCCCAGTCCCGTCACGATGCTCAGCGCCGCGAGAGCGGTCGGGGCAGCCCAACTCCACGTCGGCAGCCGAATCGTCGTGCAGTGGAATCTCGCATGTATCACAGCCGTCGCCGCCCTCGTGCACTTCGTGTGGGCGCCGGGCGGCGGCGTCACGAGTGCGGGGAACGCGCGCCGATAGACGGACGCACCGAGCATCAGCGTCGCCCCGATCAGCGGCAGCGCGAGGAAGGCGAAGTTGAAGACGAACCCCAGCACGACCCGCCACAGCAGATACAGCTTCGACATCCCATCGGGGGCCAGGTAGTCGCAGTGGTTGCGCAGGTACTGCTCCTCCGGTGAGCCACGTTCGAAGGGCGGCATCGTCGCGATCAAGCCCTCATCCGAGTCGTCCAACGCGCCGCCGGGCGAGGATTTGCACACCATCGCGAACGCCGCGGCGATGTACGAGCCGCCGGAGACCGCCGCCAGATAGCGAGCTTTCTGAAGCACGGACCTGTGCTGAAGCGCTTGCAACGCCCCGAGGTTGAACGCCGCCGAGCGGATGCCGCCGCCCGAGCAGCAGACACCCACGCGATCTTCTTCGCTCGCCATCGGCGGCGACTCGACCGGTTTTAGGCGCGACGGCAGCGGCTGCGGCGGTAGCCCGACCACAGATAGCGCCTGCGCATTCGCGCGCGGGCCGATTCGCCGGCGCTCAGCGGCGAGGCTCTCCAGCGCTCGAACGCCGGGACCTCCTCGCGCAGGCCCGCGTCAGGACCCGGCGTCATCCGTCGTCTCCTCCCCCCGCAACGCGCACCTCGATCGGTCGTTGAACGACGAAGCGTAGGCAGCACCTGCAACTGTGTCAACAGTCGGCACTGTTGCCGGCGCCAACTTGTCGGGCCGCAGCCGTGTATGAGGAACTTCGACCTGGGTACGATGCACCTCTGGGTCCGCTGATTCCCGACGACAGTCCGCGCGCTGCCCGAGTGTGGCGTCGCGTACGCGGCATCTCCGTCGAGGTGATCGCCCTGGTGCTGGTCACGGTGCTCTCGCCCGTGCTGCTGATCGGCGCCGTCGCGGTCGACCTGGCGCTGTGGCTGCGACGGCGCAAGCCCTGGATGGCCGTCCGCCTGCTCGCCATGCTGTGGTGGTTCCTCGCAGGCGAGCTCTACGGGCTGCTCGGCCTCCTCGGCATCTGGCTCGCCTCAGCAGGGCACGACAGCGCACGTCGACGCGATCGCGTATTTCGCCTCAAGCGCCGCTGGCTCGGCAGCCACCTCGCCGGCATCCGCGTGCTGTTCGGCCTGCGCTTTCACATCGAAGGCCTCGAGCTCGCCGGGCCGGGACCCGTGCTGGTCATGATCCGCCACGCGAGCATCATCGACAACACGCTTCCCGACGTCATCGTCGGGCGCGCCCACGGGATCGGCTTTCGCTTCATCATCAAGCGCGAGCTGCAGATGCTGCCCACGATCGACATCGGCGGCCGCTGGGTGCCCACGCTGTTCGTGCGCCGCGCGTCCGGCGACACCGCCGCCGAGGTCGAGCGGATGCGCGAGCTGACCGTCGACCTGTCCTCACACGACGGGCTGCTGATCTACCCCGAGGGAACGCGCTGGACCCCTGAGAAGCTCGCCCGCGCCAAGCAGATCATCGCCGAGCGCCAGCCCGAGATCGCGCCGCTCGCCGCGCGCCTGCGCAACCTGCTGCCGCCGCGACTCGGCGGCACCGTCGAGCTGCTGCAGTCCGCGCGCGACGCCGACGTCGTCATCTTCGGCCACTTCGGCCTCGATGGCTTCGAGTACATCAGCGACATCTGGTCCGGCGGGCTGGTCGGCACCACCGTCCGGCTCAAGTTCTGGCGCTTCCCCGCAGCGGACGTGCCGCGCGAACGCGACAAGCTGATCGTGTGGCTGTACGAGCGCTGGCAGGAGCTCGACGACTGGATCGGGGAGATGCGCGCGGTGGGGTCGGCTGCGCCGGCGGCTTGAGCGACGGACGCACCAGATAGCTCGACGCCCGAGGGCTACCGGCTCCCTGGCGCCCTCTCGCGCGCCCCCATCTCGATGAGCGGTGAGCGGGCTGGGTGCGCGCGGTGTTGTAGGCGATCGCCGCCCCGTAGTCGTACGCCGGCGTCTGGTCCATCGGTTCTGGAGACTTGCCCGGGTTCTGCGTGCGGTCATCGACCCACGTGTTGTACAGCGTGCTCGACGGGTCGTCGTCCCAGACGTCGTCGGAGCGCGCCCTGCGGTAGGCGCAACCTCCCTCGGCCCATGGTCGTCCGAAAGCCGCATCGGTCCCTGTTGTCGGAACGTGAACGCCTTGCACCCGGGCTCCGCCAAGGCTATGATCGCGAAAACCACCGACGGAGGTCGACATGAGCACCACCCGGATCAAGCTCGGAGACGGCCTGGAGGCCGACCTGGTAGGTCCCGAGGACGCGGACGTTCCCGTCGCCGAGGAGGACATCACCGTGATCGTCATCGCCGGCCAGCATGTCGGCGTTCTGAAACAGCCGGGGATAAGTTACCTCTGGCGATAAGCGTCGTCGAGTCCCATCGCCCGGGCGATCCACCCGAGTCAATTCGGGCTGCCGTCGCGCGCCCGAGAATAGAGCAGGCCGTTGCAACGGGCGTCGTTGGAGTTCCAGCGGAATCCGACCGGCTACCTGTTGCGCTGCGCAGAGACCCTGGGGACCGTTGCCGACGTCACTCCGTCGGCCACACTGCTGACTGACCCGCGTGACATCGCGTTCGTACTGGCGCACACAGGTGACATCTTCTCGCTCACCCACAACCTCCTGGGTCAGCCTGTCACCGAACGGCACCCCGCCGAGTGGAACGCCGGGCGCAGAGCGGTATCGGCCAGTCTGCGATCTGCCGTTGAGACCCTCGCCCTGCGGGCAATCTCCGACGGCTTCGACCGGCTACGCGACGAGTGGCCGCCCTCGCACCCGGTGGACGACGGGATCGATAGGTTCGAACGCGCGACGGGCGCGAT